>NZ_CP146253.1:0-5975307 GCF_037039475.1 Achromobacter sp. E1 | reverse complement strand
GTCGCTCTTATTCAAACCTCGATTCTACCTTGCCTGGGCTGGGGTTATCCACAGGGAGGGCCATAAGCGTCTACATGGCGCCCCCTTAACTGTTTGACAAGACAGGGAAAACTTGCTGAAATGGTGGGCTTTTCCGAATTCTGTCTGTCAGAAGGTTTCGCAGAAAGCTGGCCGGACACGCTCCTACAAGAGCAATTTGTCCGGTTTTTAGCTTTGCTGAATAGGTCGCCCGAGATGAAATTCTCGGTACAGAGCCCCGTCTTAGAGTCGTTTTTCGCACCGGTTGCGAAACCCGTTGCAAAAATGCTCCTAGATACCCGCTTCTGCTTAGCGCGACGTGGAACCCTCCGGGCAGGTCCCTTCTGACTTTGTTCTTTTTGTGGATCGTCCATGAAACGCACCTACCAACCTTCCGTTACCCGCCGCAAGCGCACCCATGGCTTTCGCGTGCGCATGAAAACCCGCGCTGGCCGCGCGATCCTGAGCGCCCGTCGCGCCAAGGGCCGCAAGCGTCTGGCCGTCTAAGTCCAGTTTTCCGGTTTTCCGGAATCTGACTTTCGCACGGACCGACCATATTGCAAGACCTCTCGCAATCCTGTCCCGGTTCCGCGCAACCGCCTGACCCGCAGTCCATGCCGCGCTCCACGCTTCCTCCGGAGGCGCGGCTGCATCGCCCCTCCGAGTTTGCCGCCGCCCTCAAAGGCCGGCGTCTTGCCCGAGGGGCATTCTTCATTGTGAGCGCGGCTCCCAATGATCTGCCTCCCGGCCAGGACGCCTGTGCTCGCCTGGGGCTCGTCATCGCCAAGCGGTTTGCCGCCCACGCCACCACGCGCAACGCCTTGAAGCGGGTCATCCGCGAAGCGTTCCGCCATCGGCGCCTGGCGCTGCCGGCGAAAGATTACGTCGTGCGCCTGCACAGCAAGGTCGCTCCCGCCACGCTCACGGCGCTGAAACGCGCCGCCAGAGCCGAAGTGGACGCTCACTTTGAGCGCATCGCGCGATGATCAAGGCTCTACTCATTGCCCCGATCCGGTTCTACAGGTTTTTCCTGAGTCCCTGGATTGGCAGGCAGTGCCGTTTTACTCCGACCTGCTCGGCGTACGCGATCGAAGCGATCGAGCGCCACGGTGCATGGCGCGGCTTCTGGATGGCGGTCCGGCGCATAGGCCGGTGCCATCCCTGGTCACCCGGCGGACTGGATCCGGTTCCGCCGGCCAAGGGAACCAACGACGCCCGGTGCTGCTCCCACAGCCACCGCATCGAGCACGATTGACGCTAAACTGGCGGGCTTTGCTGGCCCGTATTCACTTCAGTAGGCACCATGGATATCCGACGAACCGTCCTCTGGATGATTTTTTCCTTTTCGCTGTTGCTCCTTTGGAACAACTGGCAAATCCATAACGGCAAGCCGTCGCTGTTCGGGGCCCCGCCCGCGGCCAGCACGACCGAATCTCCGGCAGCCGCCAACAATGCGACGCCGTCCGTGCCCAGCGCGCCGACCGCGACTGCCGCACCGGCCTCCACGGTGCCTGGCGCCGCTACCCCCGTCCCCACGCGTTCCGAAGAAGTCGTCATCACCACCGACGTGCTGCGCCTGACCTTCGACACGATGGGCGCCCAGCTGGTGCGCGCCGAGCTGCTGAAGTATCCGGCCACCGGCCAGCCCGACAAGCCCACGGTGCTTCTGGACCGCTCGGCGGGCCTGAACTACGTGGTGCAGACCGGCGTGGTCGGCGCACCCAGCGGCCAGAGCTTCCCCACGCACCAGACGCCGTTCCGCCTGGTCTCGCAAGAACGCGAACTGACCGGCGACAACCTGGTCGTCACGTTCGAAGGCGAATCCGGCGGCGTGAAGGTCACCAAGACGTTCACCCTGCATCGCGGCCGCTACGACATCGACGTGCGCCATGACCTGGCCAACGTCGGCGCCGCCCCCGTGGCCCCGTCCCTGTATCTGCAGATCGAGCGCGACGGCAACGATCCGGCCGATACGTCCAGCTTCTATCACACGTTCACGGGCTTTGCCGTCTACTCGGAACAGGACAAGTTCCAGAAGAGCACGTTCAGCGACATCCAGAAGAAGAAGGCCAGCTACATCAAGCAGGCGGACAACGGCTGGATCGCCGTGGTCCAGCACTACTTCGCCACGGCCTGGGTGCCCCCGCAAGGCAAGCCGCGCACGAACGAACTGCTCGAAGTCCAGCCGAACCTGTACGCCGGCCGCAGCATCGAAGCCGTCGGCGAGATCGCCCCGGGCGCTGCCGCACGTGTCGACTCGCACCTGTGGGTCGGTCCGCAAGACCAGAAGGCCATGGCCGCGCTGGCCCCGGGCCTGGAGCTGGTCGTCGACTACGGCTGGCTGACCATCATCGCCAAGCCGCTCTTCACGCTGATGACCTGGCTGCATTCCATCCTGGGCAACTGGGGCTGGACGATCGTCGCGCTGACCGTGCTGATCAAGGCCGTGTTCTACCCCCTGGCCGCCGCCAGCTACCGCTCGATGGCCCGCATGAAGCAGGTGGCTCCGCGCCTGCAGGCCCTGAAGGAAAAGTACGGCGACGACAAGCAGAAACTCAATGCGGCCATGATGGAGATGTACCGCACCGAGAAGATCAACCCGCTGGGCGGCTGCTTGCCGATGGTGGTTCAGATTCCGGTGTTCATCTCGCTGTACTGGGTGCTGCTGGCCAGCGTGGAAATGCGCGGCGCGCCGTGGATCCTGTGGGTGCACGACCTGTCCGTCCGCGATCCGTTCTTCATTCTGCCCGCCATCATGATGGCCACCATGTTCCTGCAGATCAAACTGAACCCGACGCCGCCGGATCCCATCCAGGCCAAGGTCATGATGATCATGCCGCTGGTGTTCGGCGGGATGATGTTCTTCTTCCCGGCCGGCCTGGTGCTGTACTGGTGCGTCAACAACATCCTGTCGATCGCGCAGCAGTGGTCCATCACCCGCGCCATCCAGAAGAAATCGGAAGTGGCGGCCAATCGCTGATCGCCCTTCAGGAACAAGAAACCGGCCTTTCGAGGCCGGTTTTTTTTCGCCCGCTGCGATTGAAGCGCGGAAGGCACATTCAGCATTTTCCATGCCCACAAGGCATATACATAGGTATTACTTATCGGCAAAGCAGGATCAATCAACTTCACACAGCCCACCGTGGCACCTATGATGGCTCTGAATTTGCCCTCCGGCGTCCTGTGCGCCGGAGTTTTTGCTGCAACGCGCGCGGCCCGCAAGGCGGATCCGCGACATCCAGGAATGACTTAGGGAGTGTGCCATGACCGACAAGAAGCCTTTGACCACCGCCTCGGGCGCCCCAGTGCCGGACAACAACAACACCTTGACCGCCGGCCCCCGCGGTCCCGCCCTGCTGGAAGATTTCTGGCTCATTGAAAAACTTGCCCACTTCGACCGCGAACGCATCCCCGAGCGCGTCGTCCATGCCAAGGGCTCCGGCGCCTACGGCACCTTTACCGTCACCCACGACATCAGCCGCTACACCCGCGCCAAGATCTTTTCCCAGGTCGGTAAGCAGACGCCGCTGTTTCTGCGCTTTTCGACGGTCGCCGGCGAACGCGGCGCCGCCGACGCCGAACGCGACGTGCGCGGATTTGCGATCAAGTTCTACACCGAGGAAGGCAACTGGGACCTGGTGGGCAACAACACGCCGGTCTTCTTCATCCGCGACCCCCTGAAGTTCCCCGACTTTATCCACACCCAGAAGCGCGATCCGAAGACCAACCTGCGCAACGCCACGGCCGCCTGGGATTTCTGGTCGCTCAACCCCGAATCGCTGCATCAGGTCACCACGCTGATGAGCGATCGCGGCATCCCCGCCAACCTGCGCCAGCAGCACGGATTCGGCTCGCACACGTTCAGCTTCATCAACGCCAACAACGAGCGCTTCTACGTGAAGTTCCATTTCAAGTCGCAGCAGGGCATCGCCTGTCTGACGGACGAGGAAGCCGCGCAGGTCGTCGCCCATGACCGCGAAAGCTCGCAGCGCGACCTGTTCCAGAACATCGAAGAGGGCAACTTCCCGAAGTGGACGCTGAAGGTGCAGATCATGCCCGAGGCCGAAGCCGCGACGTATCACATCAACCCCTTCGACCTGACCAAGGTCTGGCCGCATGGCGACTATCCGCTGATCGAGGTCGGCGTGCTGGAACTGAACCGCAACCCCGAAAACTACTTTGCCGAGGTCGAGCAGGCCGCGTTCACGCCGGCCAACGTGGTGCCGGGCATCGGCTTCTCGCCGGACAAGATGCTGCAGGGCCGTCTGTTCTCGTATGGCGACACGCACCGCTATCGCCTGGGCATCAACCATCACCAGATCCCGGTGAACGCGCCCAAGTGCCCGTTCCACAGCTTCCATCGCGACGGCGCGGGCCGCGTGGACGGCAACGCCGGGGCCACGATCAACTACGAGCCCAACAGCGCGGGCGAGTGGAAGGAAACCCCGTCTGCCGCGGAACCGCCGCTGGCGCTGGACGGCCAGGCCGCGGCCCGCTGGAACCATCGCGTCGACGACGACTACTACTCGCAGCCGGGCGCGTTGTTCCGCCTAATGACGCCGGCGCAGCAGGAGCAGCTCTTTGGCAACATCGGCCGCCACATGGCGGGCGTGCCCGAAGTCATCCAGCGCCGCCAGCTGGATCACTTCAAAAAGGCCGACCCGGCCTATGCCGAAGGCGTGGCCAAGGCGCTGGGGCTGAAGCTGTAAACGTTACGCGCCGACCATGAAAAAAGGGGGCGGCATCATGGCCGCCCCTTTTTCATTCTGATCGCTCGATCGCTGCAACAATCACCGCTGCATCCCCCAACGCCGCACCGTCAGCCGTTCCAGCGTCTCGAACGCCAGGTTTTCCACAAGCAGGCCAATGATGACCACCGCGGCCAAGCCTGCGAACACCCGGTCTGTGTATAACTCGTTGCGGTTCTGAAAGATGTACCAGCCCAATCCGCCCTTGCCGCTGGATGCGCCAAACACCAGTTCGGCCGCGATCAGCGTGCGCCAGGCAAACGCCCAACCAATCTTCAGTCCGGCCAGAATGGCGGGCAGGGCGGCCGGCACCAGAATCTGCAGCACATAGCGCAACCCGGTCAGCCCGTAATTGCGCCCCGCCATCCGCAGGGTGTCAGACACCCCCAGAAAGCCCGCATACATGTTCAGCGCCAGCGCCCACAGTACCGAGTGGATCAGCACGAACACCAGGCTGCCTTCGCCCAGGCCGAACCACAGCAACGCCAGCGGCAGCAGGGCGATCGCCGGCAGGGGATTGAACATCGCCGTCAGCGTGGACAGCAGATCGCGGCCGAACCGCGTGGACACCGCCAGCGTCGTCAGCACAAAGGCCAGCACGACACCCGCCAGGTAGCCCTGCACCAGCACGCGCATCGACTGACCGGCGCGCGCCAGCAGCTCACCGCTGGTCACGCCCTCGACAAAGGCCTGGGCGGTCTGCCAGGCGCCGGGCAACAGCAGGTCGTTGTCGGTATAGCGCGCCGCCAGTTCCCACACCACCGCCAACAGGGCAAGGATCACGCCCTTGCGCAGGGCGGCATGCTGCCACAGCCGTTCGTGCCAGGGCAGCGGCGTCTCGGCGGCCTGCGGGGGCAGGGGCGGCAGGTCGTATTCCACCTCGGGGCGGATGAACGCCGATCCGGCATGGCCAATGCTCATGCGCGCTCCTTTCATGCCGCCGCGCGCGCGGCCTGAGCCAGCGGCGGGATATCGAACAACAGGTCGTGAATGCGGCGCGACGCCGATTGAAAAGCGGCCGATCCCTGGCTGTGCAGGTCAAAGGCATGCGCGTTCAGTTCGGCGCGCACGCGGCCCGGGTGCGGGGAGAGCAACAGAATGCGGCTGCCCAGCACCAGCGCCTCCTCGATGGAATGGGTGACAAACAGCAGCGTGAATCGCACGTCGTCCCACAGCGTCATCAGTTCCTCCTGCATGCGCCGCCGCGTCAGCGCATCCAGCGCGGCAAACGGCTCATCCATCAGCAGCACGCGCGGCTGCATGGCCAGCGCACGCGCAATGGCCACGCGCTGCTTCATGCCGCCGGAAAGCGTATGCGGATAAGCATCCGCAAACGCCGCCAGCCCGACCTTGTCCAGGTAATGCATCGCCCGTTCGTCGGCCTCGCGCCGATTGAGCTTGCGAGACGCCACCAGCGGAAACGCTACGTTCTGGCGCAACGTCTTCCACGGCGGCAGCTGGTCGAATTCCTGGAACACCACGATGCGGTCCGGGCCCGGCCCTTGGACCGTCTTGCCGTCGATCGCGATCCGTCCCTCGGTCGGTTCGACGAATCCGGCGACCGCCTTGAGCAGCGTCGATTTCCCGCAGCCGGACGGCCCCAAAAGGATGAATCGTTCGGCGCCATGCACGTCGAAGCTGACCTGATGGGTCGCCCGCACCCGCCGTTCGCGCGTCTTATATTCGATAGACACCTTATCCACAGCCAGCAAAGGCGCCGGCCGTTCAACGTTATCCACAGGGGTGGCGCGGCTCACTGCCATGTCAGCTTCCCTGCGCCGTGACGGGATCGTCGAAGAAGTAGTCGCGCCAGCTTGCCGGCGCATGCTTGATCGCGCCGACCTTGTGCATGAACTGCGCCAGCGCGTAAGTGTTCTGCGGCGCCAGCTTGAACTGCACGTCGGGATTCTTGATGACCTTGACGAGGAAGTCGCGGTCCTGCTTGGCGCCCGTGACCCGCAGATAGATGTCCGCCGCCTGTTCCGGATGGGCCGCCGCAAAACTGGCCGCCTCTTTCAATGCTTCCTGGAAGGCCTTGTAGGTCTTGGGATTCTCGCGGCGGAATTTCTCGGTGGCAAAGAGCACGGTGGACGAACTGGGCCCGCCCAGCACGTCGTACGAATTGAGCACGATGTGCGCCTTCGGGTTTTCGGCCAGTTCCTGCTCCTGGAAGGGCGGGTTGCCAAAATGGCCCGTGATTTCCGTGCCGCCGGCAATGATGGCCGCCGCCGCGTCAGGGTGCGGCAGCGCCACCGAGATCTTGTCCAGCTTGTTGTACTGCGCATCGCCCCACAGCTTGGCCGATGCCAGTTGCAGCACACGCGATTGCACCGACACCCCCACCGCGGGCACGGCGATGCGATCCTTGTCCGTGAAGTCGGCAATCGTCTTCACGTTCGGATTGTTGGTCACCAGGTAGTACGGGAAGTTGCCCAGCGACGCCACGCCCTTCACGTTTTGCTTGCCGTGCGTGCGATCCCAGATCGTCAGCAGCGGTCCCACACCCGCCCCCGCGATATCCACAGCCCCGGACAGCAGCGCATCGTTCACGGCCGAGCCGCCGGACAGCTTGGCCCATTCGACCGAGATATCCACACCTTCGGCCTTGCCATGCTTTTCGATCAGTTGCTGGTCCCGGGCGACGTTCAGCAGCAGATAGACGATGCCGTATTGCTCGGCAATCCGGATGCGTCCTTCGGCCTGGGCGGGCGTGGGCGAAGCCAGCGCCAGCACGGCGAGCATCAGCGCCAGGCCGGCGCCCGTGGCGGTCTGGACCAGTCGATCCCGTAGCGTGGAGGTCAAACGCATGGCGTTCCTTGTGGATAAGTGGGGTGAGGTCATGAACGCGGCGTCAGAAGGGCGCATCGCCCTCGATCGTCGTGCGGTAGAGCTTGCGGCGCAGGTGATCGGGCGTGCCGCCGGCCAGGTGGATCAGCGACCGGTTGTCCCAGAACACCAGGTCATGCGGCTGCCACTGGTGGCGGTAGATATGTTCTGGCCGCACGCTGTGGATAAACAACTCGTTCAGGAGCGCGCGGCTTTCGTCGTCCGGCAGGCCCTCGATCCGGGTGGTGAAGCCTTCGCTCACAAACAGCGCGCGCCGGCCGTTCTCGGGGTGCGTGCGCACCACCGGATGCACCACCTCCTGCACCTGCGCAATTTGCGCTGCACTCAGATTCGGGCGCCAGTTGCCTTCCTTCTGCAGTTGGCCGTATTGCGCCAGGTAGGAATGCACGCCGCGCTTGCCGTCGATGGCGTTCTTGAGCGCCTGCGGCAGCGTGTCGTAGGCCAGGTGCATGTTCGCGAACAAGGTGTCTCCGCCTTCGGCAGGCAGTTCCTGCGCGTGCAGCAGCGAACCCAGGCTGGGCAGTTCCTTGTACGAGATATCCGAATGCCAGTATTTTCCCGCGTCGCCCAGACCGATGGGCTTGCCGTCTTCCACGATGTTCGAGACCGTCAGGATCTCCGGATGACCGGGCAGATGGAATTGGTGCAACACGTGGATCATCAGGCGGCCGAAGCGGCGGCTGAAATCGATGTGCTGTTGCGGCGTGATGCGCTGGTTGCGAAACACCAGCAGGTGATGGTCCAGGTGCGCCTTGTGCACGCGGGCAAAATCGGCAGGCGCCAGTTCACGCGACAGGTCTAGGCCGATGACCTCGGCGCCCAGCGGACCGGACAGGGGGCGCACGTCGAACGTTTGCGTGTCAGGTTGGGAGGCGGCGTGCGCTTCGCGCCGCAAGGCATTGCTCTGGGACATCGGTCGCTCCGGTTCGCCTTATCGGCATGGCAGGAACGACCGATTATGAAAACGCCGCCATCCATCTCAAACGAAGTTATCGGCGTTTGATCAAAGCTTTACGTCATATAGCAAAAAGCCGCGGGGACGCCCCGCGGCTTCATGGCCAACCGCATATAAACAAATAGCGGATCGGTCGTTACCGGGCCGGCAAGAACGCCTCGACCAGCTTCACCCAGTACGTCGCGCCTACCGGCAGCAACGCGTCGTTGAAGTCGTAGTTGGGATTGTGCAGCTGGCACGGACCCATGCCGTGATAGGTTTCCATGCGGTGGTCGCCGTCGCCATTGCCCAGGAACAAATACGAGCCCGGCACGGATTCAAGGAAGAACGAAAAGTCTTCCGCCCCCATGAACGGCGGCATGTCGCGCATCACGTTCTCCGCGCCAAAGGCGTCTTCGGCGACCTTCGCCGCAAAGGCGGTTTCCTTTTCCCAGTTCACCAGCGGCGGATACGCGCGCACGAAATCCAGCTCGCCCGTGCCGCCATACACCTGCGGCAAGGTGGTCGCGATGCGCCGCATGTCGGCTTCGATCTTGTCCAGCGTGTCCACCGAATACGTGCGCACCGTACCGCGCAGCACGGCTTCGCCGGGAATCACGTTGTAGGCATCGCCTGCGTGGATCTGCGTGATCGACAGCACCGCCTGCTCCAGCGGATTCTTGCTGCGCGAAATGACCGTCTGCAGCGCATGCACCATGTCGGCGGCCACGATGATGGGGTCGACCGACGAATGCGGCTGCGCGGCGTGGCCGCCGACGCCCTTGATGACGATGTCCCAGCGGTTGCTGGAGGCCATCGTGGGGCCGGACCGGAACCCGAACTGGTTCACCGGCATGCCGGGCATGTTGTGAATGCCGAAGACCGCATCGCAGGGAAACTTGTCGAACAGCCCGTCCTGCATCATGGCGCGCGCCCCGGCGTTGCCGCCTTCCTCGGCCGGCTGGAAGATGAACACCACGGTGCCGTCAAAATTGCGATGCGTCGACAGATACTGCGCGGCGCCCAGCAGCATCGTCGTGTGGCCATCGTGGCCGCAGCCATGCATGCGCCCGCTGATCGTGGATTTGTGGGCAAACCGGTTGTGCTCCGGCATCGGCAGCGCATCCATGTCGGCGCGCAGGCCGATGGTCTTGCCGCCGCTGCCGGCGCGCAGAATGCCCACCACCCCGGTTTTCCCCAGCCCCGTGTGGACTTCCAATCCCCAGCCGCGCAGGCGCTCGGCCACCAGGTTGGAGGTGCGCGTTTCCTGATACGCCAGTTCGGGATGGGCATGGATATCGCGCCGCAGCGCAGTCAGGTCCCCGTGTACGCGTTCGATTTCGGCAATGGTTTTCATGGCTGTGGATAAGCTGTCTGGGTGAATGGATGACGCATGCGCAAAAGGCTTGCTGGTGCGGGAATTCTCGCGCCGCCCCGCGTCTCGCGTCCAGCCCTTTTTCGGCGCAGGTCAGGCGCCATCGTTCAAATGGCAGGCGCTGAACTGCCCGGGCGCCACTTCGCGCAGGAGCGGGCGCTCCGCCTTGCAGCGCGGCATCGCATGGGGGCATCTGGGGTGAAACGCGCAACCGGAGGGCGGATCCAGCGGCGAGGGCAGCTCGCCGCGAATGGGTTGATAGGCCCGTCGCCCGGGCGTCAGCGTGGGCAGCTCCTTGAGCAGCGCCTGCGTGTAAGGATGGTTGGCGCGCGCGAAGACCGTATCGGTATCGGCCAGTTCGACGATGCGTCCCAGATACATGATCGCCACGCGGTCCGAAATGTGGCTCACGACGCTGAGATTGTGGCTGATGAACAGATACGTCAGGTCCAGGTCCGCGCGCAGTTGCTCGAACAGGTTCAGCACCTGCGCCTGGATCGACACATCCAGCGCAGCCACGGCCTCGTCGCAGACGATCACCGAAGGCTTGAGCGCCAGCGCCCGTGCAATGCCGATGCGCTGGCGCTGGCCGCCCGAGAACTGATGGGGATAACGCTGTGCAAAGCTCGGATCCAGGCCAACCTGACGCATCAGCCCAGCCACGTACTCCAGCTTGTCGCGCGAGGCAATCAGGCCGTGCGCCGCAGGCGCTTCGCCGATGATGTCGCGCACCCGCATGCGCGGATTCAGGGACGCGTACGGATCCTGAAAGATCATCTGCACGCCCAGTTCGTACGCGCGCCGCTCGGCGCCCTTCATGGCATGCACGGGCCTGCCCTGATAGTGCACCTGGCCCGCAGTGGGCGGCAGAATGCCCGACACGATGCGGCCCAATGTGGATTTTCCACAGCCCGATTCGCCAACGATGCCGATCACTTCGCCGGGTTTGACCGCCAGGTCCACGCCCGCCACGGCGTGCACCACCTGCGTCTTCAGGCCCGCACCCAGCAGGTTGGCGATGCGGCCGGCCAGATCCACGGGTTGCACGAAGCGTAGTTCGACTTCGTTCAGCGCGAGGATCGGCGTGGGATTGATTGCAGCTTCGGTCATAACGTGTCCGGCGCTCCGGCATGCCAGCAGCGCACCCATTGCGCCGGGCGGACTTCGACGGGCGGCGGTTCGGTAAGACACGCGTCCGTCGCGCGTGGACAGCGCCCCCGGAATGCACAGCCCTGCGGCAGGTTCAAGAGCGACGGCGTCATGCCGGGAATCGGCACCAGCGGCTTGCCCCGCGACGCCGGCGTCGGAATCGACGCGATCAACCCATGCGTATACGGATGCATCGGATGGCTGATGACCGCCTCGGTGCTGCCCGTTTCCACGACACGGCCCGCATACATCACCGACACACGGTCGGCCAGGCCCGCCACCACGGCCAGGTCATGCGTGATCCAGATAAGGCCCGTGCCCGTTTCGCGGCAGAGCTTCTGCACTTCGAACAGGATCTGCCCTTGTATCGTGACGTCCAGCGCGGTCGTGGGCTCGTCCGCAATGATGAGGCGCGGCGAATTCAGGAGCGCAATGGCGATCGCCACCCGCTGGCGCATGCCGCCGGACAGCTGATGCGGATACGTGCGCAGGCGCTCTTCCGGGGAGGGAATGCCCACCATCGCCAGTGTCTGCAGCGCGCGCTTTCGCGCCGCTTCGCGCGAGACCTTGGCATGCGCCTGCACCGCCTCGATCATCTGCGTGTCCACCCGCAGTACCGGATTGAGCGTCATCATCGGATCCTGGAAGATCATCGCAATCTCCTGTCCCCGCAACTGACGCCATCGCGCCGGCGTGGCCGCGCGCAGGTCCTCGCCGTTCAGCCTAAGATCTCCGTCGACGATGCGCCCGGGCTCATCCAGCAGGCCCATCAACGAAAAGCCCGTGATGCTCTTGCCCGATCCGGACTCGCCCACCAGCCCCAGGATCTCTCCTTCGGCCAGCGTCAGGTCCACGCCATCCACGGCCTTGACCACGCCATTGCGCGTGAAGAAATGCGTCTTCAGGCCATGCACCTCAAGCACGGCGGCCTGGCCCGGCACGGATCGCTGCGCTGCGTTTGTCTGCATCGCCCCCGTCCTCAATTCGCGTGCCGCGGGTTGAGCACATCGCGCAAGTGGTCGCCCACCAGGTTGATGGCGATGATGGCCAGCGCCAGCGCAATGCCGGGAAAGAACGAAATCCAATACTGGCCGGAAAGCAGGTACTCGAAGCCGTTATAGATCAGCATGCCCAGCGACGGCTCGGTGACCGGCACGCCCACGCCCAGGAACGACAGCGTTGCCTCCAGCGCAATCGCATGCGCCAGGTCGATCGTGGCGATCACGATGAGCGGCGGCATGCAGTTCGGCAGCACGTGCCGGAACAACACGCGCGACCACGACAGCGACATGCACCGCGCCGCCTCGACGTATTCCTTGCCGCGCTCGACCAGCGCGGCGCCACGCGCGGCCCTCGCAAAATACGCCCATTGCACGACGATGAGCGCGATGATCACCTTGTCCACACCCTTGCCCAGAATGGCCAGCAGCATCAGCGCCACCAGGATCGCCGGGAACGACAACTGGATATCCACAACCCGCATCAGCAGGGCGTCGATGCGTCCGCCAAAGTACGCGGCAATCAGCCCGACCGTGGCGCCAATGCCGAAGGCGGCCAGCACCGACACCGTGGCCACCATCAGGCTCGTGCGCATGCCGTAGAGAATGGCGGAAAAAAGGTCGCGCGCCTGGCCGTCGGTGCCCAGCCAATGCCGCATCGAACCATCCCCGCTTTCGCTGCCCGGCTTGAGCTTCGAATCCATGATGTCCAGGCTGGCCAGATCATAGGGATTTTGCGGCGCGATCCACGGCGCCAGCAGCGCCGCCCCCACGATCACGACCAGCATCACCAGACCCAGCGTGGCCAGCTTGCTGGCAAAGAAGTCCGACACGAAACGGCGCCAGGGCGACTGCTCTTTCGTGGGCGCCGGGGGCGAGGCAGCGGTGGCGGGCGTATTCATCATCGGCGGCTATCCAGGCGTACGCGGGGGTCCAGCACCGTGTAGATGATGTCCACCACCAGATTCAACATGACCAGGAAGAAAACGATCAGCAGCAGATACGCCACCACCACCGGCCGATCCAGGTTGATGATGGAATCGATCAGCAGCTTGCCCATGCCCGGCCACGAAAACACGGTCTCCGTCACGACGGCAAATGCCATCACCTGACCGAACTCCAGGCCGGCCACCGTCACCACGGGAATCAGGATGTTCTTGAGCAGATGCACGCCCAGGACGCGCTTTTCAGACAGGCCCTTGGCGCGCGCGAACTTGATGTAGTCCATGGGCAGCGCCTCGCGCGTGGCGGCCCGTGTCACGCGGATGATCATCGCGCACTTGGCAAACGCGATGGTCGCGGCGGGCAGGGCCAGGCTCAGCCAGCCGTCCAGCGTCAGCACGCTCAGTTGCAGCGAGCCGATGCTGACGGTGTCGCCGCGGCCGCCGGCCGGCACCCAGCCCAGCATCACCGCAAACACCATGATGAGCATCAGGCCCACCCAAAAATTGGGCAGCGAAAATCCCAGCACGGAGCCCGTCATGATCGCGCGCGACCCCACCGCCGCGGGTTTCAAACCCGCCAGGATGCCGAGCGGCACGCCGATCAGCACCGACAGCAGCATGGCCACACAGGCCAGCTCGACCGTCGCCGGCATGCGCTCCAGGATCAGGTGCATGGCCGGCTCGCCGGTCAGGAAACTGTTCCCGAAATCGCCGCGCACGGCCTGGCTCATGAAAATCAGGTACTGCCGCCACAAGGGCTGGTCCAACCCCAGCGATGCACTGATCGCGGCGCGCTGCGCCTCGGTCGCTTCCGGACTGGCCAACATCGAGACCGGATCGCCGACCATGTAAATGCCGGCAAAGACCAACGCCGACATGACAAGCATGACGACGATGGTCTGCAGCAGCCTTCTGACAATGGTTGCAAGCACGAGATATCGCCCGGCGCGCTTACTTCTTCAGCGTAGCGTTCTGTGCCAAGGTGACCTGGTCCGGACGGCCTTGATAGCGGATGTCGTTCTTCATCGCCCAGACCGACAGCTCGAAATGCACGGGCAGCATCGCGAAATCATCCATGGCGATATTGCTTGCCGTGGACAGCAGCTCCGCGCGCTTGGCGTCATCCATCGTGGACGAAGCCTGCTTCACCAGTTCATCCATCTTGGGGTTGGAGTAGCGGCTGCGGTTCGTCGTGCCCTGGCCCGCTTCCGGATTGCGCGTCATCAGCAGCGACGTCAGCGCGTTCGACATTTCACCGCTGGTCACCGACCAGCCCGCCAGGTAAGCCGAGAACGAGTAGCTGTCGCGGTTCTTGAAGAACACCGGGGGCGCCATCGCATCCACGCTGGTCTTCACGCCGATGCGCGTCCACATCGATGCAATGGCCTGCGCCACCTTCGAATCGTTGACGTACCGGCCGGACGGCGAGCCCAACGTGATCGAAAACCCGTTGGGGTAGCCCGCTTCCTTGAGCAGCGCCTTGGCCTTTTCGACATCGGCCTTGGGGGCCTTCGAATGTTCCTTGCTGGCGCCGAACATCGGATACGGCAGCAGGTTGCCCGCGGGCAGGGCGACGCCGCCCATCACGCGTTCGACCAGCGCATCGCGATTGATCGCCAGCGACAAGGCCTCGCGCACGCGCTTGTCCTTCATCGGATTCTTGTCGGTGCCCTGCACGCCGGGCGAGGGCTCCGCGTACTGGTCCAGCGCCACGTACACCACGCGCACCGACGGCGTTTCCTCGACAAAGAGCTTCTTGTCGGACTTGAGCTTGGGCAGGTCGTCGGTGGGAGGATCTTCGATCATGTCCACGTCGCCCGCCAGCAGCGCGGCCACGCGCGCCGCCGCATTGCTGATCGGACGATAGACCACGCGATCCCATTCGGGTTTCTTACCCCAATAGTTGTCATTGCGCGCCAGCACGAACTCCGCGCCGCGCTTCCAGGACACGAACTTGTAGGGCCCCGTCCCGATCAGCCCGTCGCCGCTGTTCAATTCGGTCGTGGTCTTGCCTTCCGCGGCGGGACCCGACGCGGCCTTCTTCGACATGATGGGCAGCTGCGCCAGGTTGACCAGCAGATTGGGCGCGACGTCCTTGGTGGTGATGCGGATCGTCATCGGATCGACCGCTTCGGTCTTGGCGACAGATCCCAGATACAGCGTGAACGGCGAGGGGCTGTTGGGCACCTTCGGGACGCGGTCGTACGTGAAGACGACGTCCTCGGCGGTGAACGGCGTGCCATCGGAGAACTTCACGTTCGGGCGCAGCTTGAAGGTCCAGACCTTGCCATCGACCGTCCAGGATTCCGCCAGCGACGGCTGAGGCTTGAGCTGCGCGTCGGTGGCGACAAGCGTATCGAAAATGGTTTGGGAGATCTGCGTGTTCGGCGTCAACGCGTGGTATTGCGGATCCATCGAAGACGGCTCGGTCTTCAGTCCTATCACCAGGTCGCGGGCCATGGCCGCACTGAATGTGCCACAGGCCATCACCACCGCGGCAGCGCCGCTGGCCAAGACACGCGAAAACCGAGATGCCATCGTGATCTCCCAGAGTTGTTTCGGGTTTTGAACCTCGGGGCCACAGTAACCAGCAAACAACGCGCCGCGCAACAGTTATATTCCCCTATTGTTTCGCCTTGTCATCTACGTCGATATGTCCGCTTACGCCCCCATTGCCGCCATTGCCACCGCTCCCGGAAGAGGCGGCATCGGCGTCGTGCGCATTTCTGGTGCGGACCTGTCCGAATTGGTGCGGCGCCTGTTTCAGCGCGATCTCACCCCCCGCCATGCGCACTATCTTCCCTTCAAGACCGTCGAAGGCGAACTGCTGGACGAAGGCATCGCCATCTACTTTCGCGCGCCGCATTCCTACACTGGCGAAGACGTGCTGGAACTGCAGGGCCACGGCGGCCCGGCCGTGCTGCGCCGCGTGCTGGACAGCTGCCTTGCCGCCGGCCGCGACCTGGGCGTGCGACTGGCCGAACCCGGCGAATTCACGCGCCGCGCCTTCCTGAACGACCGCATGGATCTGGCGCAGGCCGAGGCGGTGGCCGACCTGATCGAAGCCTCGTCGGTCGCGGCCGCGCGCGGCGCCATGGCGTCGCTGTCAGGCGAATTCTCGGCACGCGTCAACGACCTGTCCGAGCGCATCATTCACCTGCGCATGCTGGTCGAGGCGACGCTGGATTTTCCTGAAGAAGAGATCGACTTCCTGGAAAAGTATCAGGCGCGTCCCACCCTGGACGCGTTGGCCGGCGACCTGTCCGCGCTGATCGCGCAAGCACGCCAGGGCGTCATCCTGCGAGAAGGCCTGCATGTGGTGTTGGCAGGCCAGCCCAACGTGGGCAAGTCCAGCCTGCTCAATGCGCTGGCGGGCGACGACATCGCCATCGTCACCCCCATTGCCGGCACCACGCGCGACAAAGTGGTGCAGGAAATCCATATTGATGGCGTGCCGCTGCATATTGTCGACACGGCCGGCCTGCGCGAAACCGAAGACACCGTCGAGAGCATCGGCATCGCCCGTACCTGGCAGGAAATCGAACGCGCCGACGTCATCCTCCATTTGCAGGATGCCACCCAGCCGGGCGACGAACTCGACGCGCAGATCACCGCGCGCCTGCCCGCCCGCACGCCGGTGCTGAAGGTATTCAACAAGGTCGACCTGCTGCCCGAGCCTTTCGTCCCCGGTCCCGGCGAACTGGGCATCTCGGCCAAACGCGGCGCCGGCCTCGACGCCCTTCGCGCCGAGCTGCTGCAGATCGCAGGCTGGAACCCCGGCGCCGAGTCGCCATGGCTCGCGCGAGAACGGCATCTGCATGCATTGCAGGAGGCTGCCGAACATCTGGAACTGGCCGCCGCGCATGCCAGTCAGGACGACCGGGTGCTGGACCTGTTTGCCGAGGAACTGCGGCTGGCGCATGACAGCTTGTCGAGTATCACTGGCAAGTTCACCAGCGATGACCTGCTGGGAGAGATTTTTTCCAGTTTTTGCATCGGGAAGTAGTCAGGTCTTCGCCCGCAACATGCTTGCGCACATCGATTTTTTTAATTAATAAGACTCTTCTGATTTACACGAAATATCGGCGGCTTTTACAACCGGTGGTGCCCTTTGGCACCAAGGACGACCCGAGCGGTCTGTCCCAACCGGAAGCTCGCCATGCCTACCCAATCCGATCTTCGCTTCACGTTCGCCATTGGCGAAGAGCCCTTCGAGGTCGTCGAGTTCTCGCTCCAGGAAGGCTTGTCCGAGCCTTTCGTGCTGCAAGCGGAACTGGCCAGCGCCAATCCCGCCATCGACTTCGGCGCGGTGCTGGACCGCGTTGCGCTGCTTACCATCTGGCACGGCGACACGCCTGTCCGGTACGTGCACGGCGCGGTGTCTTCATTCGTCCAGGGCGAAACCGGCTTTCGGCGCACGCGCTATTCGGCTGTCGTCGAACCGCGTCTGGCACGCCTCGCGCTCAGTTCTGACTGGCGGATCTTCCAGGCGCTGACCGTTCCACAGATCGCCGAGGCCGTGCTCAAGGCGCATGGCCTCACCCAGGACTACGAGCAGCGCAGCACCAACGAGCACCAGTCCCGCGAGTACTGCGTGCAAGCCGGCGATACGGACTACCACTTCGTCGAACGCATCATGCGTGAGGAAGGCTTCTTCTATTCCTTCCGTCATAGCGCCGAAGGACATCAACTTGTCCACAGCGATCGCCTCTTCATTCACGGCCGCGTGGGCGACGGGCCGGTGCAGTACAACCCCAAGCCCGGCGGCGATCAGCCGCAGCCTGCGCTGCGTCGCTTCACCTATACCGAGAACGTGCGCACCGCGCGCCAGACCCAGCGCGACTACACCTTTCACCATCCGCGCTATACCCACCAGCAAAGCCGCGATGGACGCGACCTGGACCATCAAGGCCGACGCTACGAGCGCTACGACTACCCCGCCCGCGCCAAGTTCGACGAGGCCGGCAAGCCCTTCGCCGAGAATCGCCTGCGCGGACACCGACGCGATGCGCGGGTCGCCTTTGTCGAAGGCGATGACCCGCGCCTGCAGCCTGGCGTCTCCTTCACGCTGGCCGGGCACCCACGCGAGGACATGAATCTCGGATGGCGCCCGGTCCGCATCGTCCACCGCGGCATCCAACACACGAGCCAGGCCGAAGAAAGCGCCGATGCCGCGTCAGGGACTCACTACCACTACGAGGCTGAATTGGTACCGGACGACGCCGAGTGGCGCGCAGAGCCATTGCCCCGGCCCCGCATCGAAGGACCGCAGAACGCCGTAGTGGTCGGCCCACCCAATGAAGAGATCTACACCGACGAATACGGCCGCGTGAAGGTCCAGTTCCCCTGGGACCGTCTCGGCAAGGAGGACGAACACAGCTCCTGCTGGATACGCGTATCCCAGAACATCGCCGGCGCCACGTGGGGCCACATGGCCATTCCCCGCATCGGACAAGAGGTCATCGTCTCGTACTTCGACGGCGATCCCGACCAGCCCGTGATCACCGGCCGGGTTTACAACCGCCTGCAATTGCCGCCTTACGAGCTGCCGCGCCACAAGACGCGGATGACCATCAAGACCAAGACCCACAAAGGCGAGGGGTACAACGAACTGCGCTTTGAGGACGAGATGGATCAGGAAGAAATCTACGTCCACGCGCAGAGGGACCAGAACATCCACGTCAACCACGACGAGTCGACGTTCGTGGGTCACGACCGCAGCGAGCAGGTCGAGAACGACGAAACCATCACCATCGGCCACGACCGCACGGAGACCGTGGGCAATGACGAGCAGGTGAACATCGGCCAGGACCGGCGGCACGACATCGGGCGGGACGACTTCCTGACGGTGGGACGTAATCACACCCTCTACACCGGCAAGGACCGCACCGAGGAAGTGGGCAACAACCGCCGCGACGAGACTGCGGCCAATCACTGGGTGAGTATTGGCGGGCACCAGGAGCAGAGCGTGGAGGGGCGAGCGGAACTGCGGGCGGGCCAGGCCATCCGCCGTCGGACAAGGGACTACTCTCTGCATGCTGGAGAAGCGCTCATCATCAAAGGGCCGGGTGGAACCATTCGAATAGATAGCACCGGCATAACCCTTGACGCTATCTCCATCCAGGTTAAAGGTCCGCTCAAGATGCAGGGGGGCGGCGGCGGAAATGAGCTGGCTCTGGGCTGCGAGGTTCTGGAAGGCGCACATTCTGATTGTCTGGAGCGTGCCAGATGATGCAGAGCGCCGTACAAGCATTTGCCCGTCTCGAACGCGCCCCCAGCGACTATCTTTACCTCTTGCTGGACCCGCTCGCGCCGTGCGAGCCACAAGATCCCCTTAGCCTTCAGTCGCTAACCCACGCGTTGGGCGAACAGGCGATCGCACGCGTCATCCGGCCAGACCTTGCCCATACGCCCGACGCGTGCCCGGCGCTTATACAGCTGGCCGCGCCAGAAGGCGCTGCGGACATTTCTCTGCTCGCAGCCGCCGAACGTTCCGCGCGTGATGATGCCGGCTATAAAAAGCGCTATGTGTGCGGATGGCTGACCAGTGATCAATCCCTCGCTGCGCTCACCGATCACTTGACTGCGCGCTGCCTGGATGTCGTCGTGCCTATAGCTGGAAAACGCATGACGCCGTGGTTCGAGCCGTTGCGGCTCGAACTGCTCGCGGCATCAATGGAACACGCCTTTCCTGCTCTGCTATGGCCCGTCAAACGTTGGCTTTGCCCGACCAGCTGGGGCGCCTTCACCCTACTTCGCGGCTCCCCCACCGAAGCCGGCTCGGATGCCCCTCCACTCGTTCGACAGGCACTGCAACTTGCACCGCTCGTCAGCGATTTCCTGGATGTCTGGCGCGCCGCGCTCCGATTCCCCGTGACGTATGCCCCAATGCGCTGGCGTGGCCCCACGATTCTTCCGCCCCAGGCCGCCGTGCACGCTTTCAGGATGATCCGTGACGCACAGAACTCACGCTTGCGCCTGAGCGCCGACATCATCGACCTGTGCATGCATCGCGTCTTCATTCATCCCCATCTGCCACGGCATCCAGAAATACAGGACGACATCCAAGCCGCCGTCGCAGGGCAGTCCACATTGCAAGCGCGTTTTGACAACTACGACGACTTTGCGTGGCAGCGCATCGTTGCGTCATTACCTCCGGCCGCGAGCTACACATGAGCATCAGCAAGACCCTGACCCAGGCACGGCGCCAGGCGGCGCCCAATCCCACCGGCACGTGCAGCGCGTGTGAACGTACCGGCTTACCGATCCTGCCGCTACGGCTTGCAGTCATGCCGGTCACAGGCGGACTCAAGCAACATGGCGCACTCAGTCACGAATCCATTCAGACCGCATTGCGTGTATTGCGGCAGGGGTATGTCTATGTGCTGCTGGACAAAGAAATCTGGCATGCCTATCAGGTCACGCCGGAAGGCTATCTGCGCCAGTTCAATCCATTCTCCATGCCACGGGCGGCGCCCGAGCCCCTAGCCAAAGCTTGCCTGGACGCCGGACACGATCTGCGCTCGGCATTCATCAACATCGACACCGCAGCGAACAAGCAGGCCTGGATCGCTTTTTCACAGGACCCTTGGCCGAAGGCGACACTCGATGCCTACCGCACCGGCAAGCACGCTGATGGAAAGGCACTGCCCGCTGATTATCGGCAGCGGTTCAGGGTGATCAATCTGATCACGCTCAAGCAGGATCCGACTGGTGGCGACCAGGCGCTTGCCCTTGGGCACGGTGATGATCTTGCCCAGCATGTCGCCGAGTACGCCGTCGGCACGCGCGACTTCGGTAGCGTTCATGACTGGCATCCCCGTCATGCCCGCCTTGAAGCCATGCAGGCGCAATTGCGCATGCTCGAAAAGCAGCATGGGCTTGCGAAGGGGGTTGCAGGACTCATCCTGCCCGATCCGGTGGGCATGGCCGCTGAGCTCAACAGCCTGCGTCTTTCTGTCAACACGATGCGCCAGCGGTGGCGTGAAGAGCCGACACGGCGGTATGCCTACCTCACCTCGCAGTGCCTGCTCGGAATCAAAGCTTACATCGCCCAGCAAGTAGAGGCTGCACACCCGCCGCCGCCGCCACCTAGCGACTACTGGACGTCCAGCGAATCCGGCGTCCCGCCCGTATTCCAAGACCCCGCACAACAACGTGCTGGCGTGGTCAATCGCGAGACCGGGCGTCGCATGGCCCGGCTAGAAGATCGTTACTGGGAAACCGGCCCTGCAGGGCGAAAGACTTTTCAGGATGCGTACGACAAGGAAGACGACCGCTTTCAAAAGCAGATCGACGCTTATGCAACCGACTGGGCCGACCTGGTGGCTGGCGCCAGTTGGCGCCGGATCATGGCTTTGGACTATGCGGACGCCGATGCGCGTTCGCAGCAATGCCGCCTGAGCACCACCGCGGCTTGTCTCGCAGGCGGCATCACGGATGCCCCGCCACAGCAGACAACGCCGGCGGACGAGAGCCAACCAGGCGAAAAGCCCACGCCGCAAGCGTTAGGTCCTAGCAGCAGGGCATGGAAAGACCTGCTGTCCGACGCAGGTAGCCCGGCCTACACCGCGCTCAATGGGCAATACACCGACTTGCAGCAGGCGTTCGAACCCTTGTTCTCCAACGCGATGCCATCGGAGGCAGGCAAGAAATACTATGACGCGATAAAAATGGTCGCCACCAGCAAGGAGGGAAGCGATTGGCGCCGGACGCTCGTTGTTGAATCTGCCGATCAGTTGTTGGCGGCCATTCACGATGCGAGCAATCGCCTCGAAAGCACCCTGACCATCGGCGCCAAGGCGGCTTTAGACAACCTGCAGTCCGGCGCCGCCTGGCTGTACGGTAAGGCCAGGTTCACCCAGGTCACCATCCAGCTCACGGTGGGGGAGTGCTTCGAGCTGCTCTCGAACGAGATTCGCGAGCACGCCAACTCCGCCCAAAAGGCCGCCGGCAAACGGGCACGTGCGATGTTGCTGGGCAGTCTGATCTCCATCCCGAATGCCAATGTCCGCAATGTGCTCATCGACGTCACGCTATGGGCGCATGGAACGGCAGAAGAGGTCAAGAAGCGCATCCTGGATTTCAGCCGCGAAGCCAAGGAGGGCGCGCAGGATATCAGGCAGGCTGCTGGCGCGCTTGGACAAGAGATCAACAGAGAAGCCAAGTCTGCGCTACGCCAGGTCAACGCCGGCCTGAAGAATCTGGAACCCGCTGCCGCCGCGGTGCTCGAGGGCCTGCAAGTTGGCGCGGCGAGGGCCCGTCGCGTCGTCAGCAGCACCTTTGCAAGCCTGAAGAGCTTGGCCGTGGGTAGCGTGGATGGTGGCTTGTCTTTCATCGGCCTGTATTTTCTGCAGGACAGCTTGAAAAGCACGTTAGCTGACCTGGATGCGAAAGTCGGAGCCCGGCATCCGGAGGCTGTGGCGGCGTTTTATAGCGTGGCGCTGGGCTTCATGGGAGCGAGTGTTGAAGCCGCCGGTCTGGCGATCAAGGTACCGGCGGACGCTGCCCGAGGGTTCGTGCTGCGCTGGGGTGTGGAGAAAACTCCCGTGCTCACGCGCGTCGTCGGGTTGGGTTCGAAGATGGTGATGGTGGGGGGAGCGATTTCGGCTTTGGCGGGGATTGCGGATGCTAGTGCTAGTTTTCGTGCTGCTTTGCGCGTATCCAAAGTTGGTGATGTAGGTGCCACCCATACGTACATATTTGCCGGAGGCATATCAATTTTTGGCGCAATCCTGATTTTTTTGGGATCTGCCGGGGCACTGTCGCTGTTCGGGGGATTGGGTCTAGGAATTGCTGTCGGACTTGTTGCCTTCGGGACATCGCAATTAGCACGAGGCCTCGAATCCGACTCCTTCGAGAATTGGGCTTGGCGATGCTACTTCGGCCAGGCAAAAAGCAATGATCGCTGGCGCAATCCAGGCGACATGGACGTCGCCATTGCCGCACTCAATGCAGCAGTGCTCGGCATGGATGTAGACCTTCGTTTCACTATTGAAAGAAGTGTGAGACCGATAGATGAGCTCTACATCGAAGACATAGAGGTCCTCAAGAACGGAGGCTCTTTAGAGAAAACGAACGCCCTTGTTTACAGCGCAACTCTGCCTGGATTTGATGCCGAACAATCCCGATACCGCTTTACGCTGACCATCGCGCGATTTGCTCTAGCACAAGGCGAGAAACGTACCCCCTATCTGTCCTCCCATGTCGTGGCATCCGGGCAAATCAACGATCTAGTCCCCCCGAGGCCTGCTTCCACCTTGAATAGGCCGGATTACACGCTGGACAGCGAGACTAAACCGACCCCCTCTCGGCCAGTCCTTAGTGGTCGGTACTTGCTGGATTCCCTCAACAATATCAAATCGGCAACTTTGATTGTGGCGTTCTGGCCAGACAAAAACGATAGCTCAAGCTTCGCCGCCATTGAGATGACGGAGCAACTCTAATGGCAAAACCTCAACTGAATCCCCCCTGCGTCGGCTGGCAGCGCGATCTGCCGGGTCCCAATTCCCCCCCAATCGAGCAGCCCTTGTTGCTGTGGCAAGCGCCCACGCATATGGATGAAACGTATGTCGAGTTCGCTCGGAACACGTCGAGCATTCGCGGAGTCTGCTTTTACTTTTTGCTGCTGATCGCTTGGACAATTCTTTATCACGTAGGCTTTGCCGCCAAAGACATTTATGCGACGAGTGCGAGGGCCACGAGTGTCACTCTTGAGGTTGCAGGCATCTTGCTACTGGTCGTCGGGACAATTCTGATCGGCGGCTGGACAGCGTTTGTAGTCTACCGTGCCGAGGTCTCCCCACCCCGCGATCTCCCGCTTCGCTTCAATCGCCTACGTCGCAAGGTATACGTCTATGACTTCCATTCAGTCTGGTGGAACCCCTTCGAGCGCGGGTACGTGACGACGGCGAGTTATGACTGGGACGATCTGCGCGCAGAGAAGTGGAAAGTCCGTGGCGCGACGCCTGGCGGCGGGCTCATCATCAAAGAAGGCGTCTCCATCGCGGTGGTGGAACCGGGCACCAACAACGTCGTGACGCGCTTTCACTTAAACACCGACGCTGCCAACACCTCCAACTTCTGGGCGTATGTGTGCGCCTATATGCAGAACGGCATCAACGGCCTCGACCCCGATCGTGCCGAACCTCGTGATGCCAACGACGTCGCTCCCTACAACATCGCCTTGCGTCTAGCCCCTAAGGTGCAGTGGCCCGCGGAGATGGATCTTGAATCACGAACCGCACCATGAATACTGTCGAGGCCGAAGTTTGATTCGCTGTCTGGAAGGAACCTTTCGCCTGCCAGCTGCCTCAGCTTCTCAGCCGCGATGCGTCCGGTCAATGCACTCAGGCTTCGCCGCCGCGCATATTACGAAGAAGCGCTGATGGCCAGACCTCAACTGAATCCCCCCTGCGTCGGCTGGCAACGC
Source organism: Achromobacter sp. E1 (assembly GCF_037039475.1). Taxonomy (NCBI): domain Bacteria; kingdom Pseudomonadati; phylum Pseudomonadota; class Betaproteobacteria; order Burkholderiales; family Alcaligenaceae; genus Achromobacter; species Achromobacter sp. E1. The sequence goes on along the minus strand of NZ_CP146253.1, from coordinate 5,950,863 downwards.
GATCTCCCCAGCCCTAGTGCCCCTATCGAAGAGACCCCCACGCTGCTATGGCAGGCGCCAACGAATATGGATGAGACATATGTCGAGTTCGCTCGAAATACGTCGAGTATCCGCGGTGTCTGCTTCTTCCTTTCACTACTGCTCGGATTGATGTGCATCCTGCTTATACTTTTCGCGGTATGGGACATTTTTTCAGCAAGTTCGGCGGCAGGGAGGGGCATGCTTGAAGTTGCGGGTATTTTTCTGCTGCACGTGAGCACACTTACCGTCAACGCCTGGGTGGCTTGTGTTATCTACCGTTCCGAGGTGTCCCCACCCCGCGATCTCCCGCTTCGCTTCAACCGTCTACGCCGCAAGGTCTACGTCTATGACTTCCATTCAGTCTGGTGGAATCCCTTCGAGCGCGGGTACGTGACGACGGCGAGTTATGACTGGGACGATCTGCGCGCAGAGAAATGGAAAGTCCGTGGCGCGACGCCAGGTGGTGGGCTCATCATCAAGGAAGGCGTCTCCATCGCGGTGGTGGAACCGGGCACCAACAACGTCGTGACGCGCTTTCACTTAAACACCGACGCTGCCAACACCTCCAACTTCTGGGCGTATGTGTGCGCCTATATGCAGAACGGCATCAACGGCCTCGACCCCGATCACGCCGAACCGCGTGACGCCAACGACGTCGCTCCCTACAACATCGCCTTGCGCCTGGCTCCCAGAGTCCAGTGGCCTGCGGATATGGATCTTGAATCTCGAACGGCACCGGAGATGAACTCCGTGCTAGATTCGACCGGTCAGATTGCACCTATCGCTTTTGCATCGGGAAAATAACCGGAAGCGCGTCGTCATGAATACGAATCCCACCCCCTTTCGTATCCGCGCCGCGACACCCGCCGATGTCGCCCGCATCGAGCTCATCGTCCGCGAGGCTTACTCCCCCTACATCGCACGCAACGGCGCCACGCCCGGCCCCATGCTGGACGACTATCCGGCGCGCGTCGCGCAAGGCGTGGTTCATGTGCTGGAATCGGACGCTGGCATCGAAGGCCTCATCGTGCTGATTCCAGAACCCGACGACGGGTGCATGCTGCTGGACAACATCGCCGTGTCGCCAACCGCGCAAGGAAAAGGGCACGGCCGGACACTGCTGCAATGGGCCGAAGACGCCGCGCGCCGCGCCGGTTTTTCACGGATCCGGCTTTACACGCAGGAAGCAATGACCGAGAACATCGCCATCTACACGCGGCGCGGCTATGCGGAAACGCACCGCGCCACGGAGATCGGACTGAACCGCGTTTTCATGCAAAAACCCCTTATATAAGGGGTTTTTGCAGCGCTCTTTGCCGCACAAGAACGGACAAACCGAATATATGAGCTTTTACTCGTAATTTATCGGTCTACCCTTTTTTGCCATCAGGTGAGCCGGAATCCGGTTGTTCGCCAGCGATTTCGCATAGACAGACGCCGGCCGGATGCCCTGCGCAATCACGTATCCCGTCATGCACGCCAGCATCAGCGGCAACATGACTTCATAGCTCAGCGTCATCTCGAAGATCATCAAGATCGACATCAGCGGCGCATGCGTGGTGGCCGCCAACAGCGCCCCCATTCCCACGACCGCATAACTGGACACGGCCGACAGGCTGCCGGCTGGAAACAGGCCCTGCAGCGCAGTCCCATACAGGGCGCCCAGCGCCGCCCCCACGAACAAGGTCGGCGTGAAGACGCCGCCCAGGGCGCCGGACCCGACGCTGGCCGCCGTGGCCAATGTCTTGAGCAGCAGCAGGGCGGCCACCGCCTGCCATGCCCAATCCGTATGCAGCATGCTGTTCACCACACTGTAGCCGTTGCCCCACACCGCGGGATCGATCACAGACAGCGCCCCCACGACCAGCCCGCCTGCCGCCATCCTGGCCCAGATCGGAAACGGCAACCGGCGAAACGCCGCGCGGGAAAAGTCCAGGAACCGCAGGAATTGGGGTGCGGCCAGGCCGGCGATGAGGCCAAGTCCCAGGTAATTGATCACTTCCCAGCCCGACACGAACTCGAAATGCGGCATCTGAAAGACCGCGTCGTAGTGCAGCACCTGCCGCGTCACGATGTTGGCGACAACAGAAGCGACGGCCAGCGGCACCAGCGTCGCCGTTGAAATCACGCCGTACACGATTTCGGAAATGAACACCGCGCCCGCGATCGGCGCGTTGTACGCCGCGGTGATGCCTGCGGTGGCGCCGCAGGCCACCAGCAGCCTGAGATGGCGGGGCGGCAGCACCAGATAGCGGCCCGTCAACGAGGCGCACATTGCTGCCAGTTGCACCATCGGCCCCTCGCGGCCGATGGATGCGCCGGATCCGATCGAAAAAATGGAGGACAGGCTGCGCGCGACCGTCTGACGAAAGCCGATGACGCCACGTCCGATGGAAATGGCTTCCATATAGTCGGCGGCCCCGCGCCGGGGCAGCCATCGGGTGGCCGCCTGCAGGATCAGGCCGGCTATCGCGCCCCCGGCCGCTGGCATCAGAAACCGCTGCCAGGGATCCAGTCCCCGCGCCAGCGACACCATGCCATGGGGAACCTCGCCGCCTCCCACCAACAATTGCATCCAGCCCAGCAGTTCGCGAAACACCACCGTTGACAGCGCACCCAGGGCGCCAACCAACGCGGCCGCACACAACGTCAAGGCCAGATTTTCTGCCAAAAGTCCGCGTCTCAACCGTCTGGCCCAGGCCGGTCGACGCAGTTTCAAGTCGCTATCCATGGCCGGATTCTACGGCGGATTCTGCTCACTTTTTGTTCAGTTCACGGTCAGCGATCCGTACGCGTCTCCCCTCGAATCCCCGATTCCGAACGTCGCTTAGCGGCCCGTTTTGAGGCGCTGCCAGGGCAAAAATCAGGGTAGGCGAAGGGCGGTTTTCCGGGGTAAAAGGGCCCTTTTCAAGGCTCGGTTGCCAGAAGAGGCCTGTGGATAACTCCTAAGTAGCGCTGTTGTGCACATGTTGTGGAGGCAAGTTGAACAAGCAGGGGTTTCGGACGAGCTCCAAAATCTTGTCCAACTTCAGCTTTTTTCCCACACAGAGTTCTTGCACAGGCAAAAACGGACGCAAGGCAATGAAAGCAAAGAGGTTTTCAAGGTTAAGGTAGTTATCCACAGCCCTTATTAATCATTAGTCTTTATATAAAGAAAAAAAAAGGAAAAGCCAAACATGCTTTCCCATTCCGCCCATCCACCGCCCCCCGGACTGCGTCCATGCGTATCCTCTTGATCGAAGATGAAGCTGAACTTGCCCGCTGGCTGTCCAGAAGCCTGGCCAGACATGCCGGCTTCGTCGTGGAGTGGGCTGATGACGGATTGGTCGCCGAAAGAAGGCTGGCCATGGAAGATTTCGATGCGGTCATCCTGGATCTGGGACTTCCCGGCATGGATGGCCATGCTTTGCTGGCGAAGATTCGCGCGCGGGACGACCGTACGCCGGTTCTGGTCTTGACCGCGCGCGATTCCTTGGCCGAGCGGATCGGAACACTTCACGAGGGAGCGGACGATTTCCTGCCGAAACCCTTTGTTGTGGGAGAGTTGGAGGCGCGCCTGATTGCCCTGATTCGCCGAAGCCGCGGGCGCGAACATCCCCGCCTGACGCTGGGAAACCTGGTTTTTGAAACTTCCGCGCAAAAATTCACCGTGAGCGGACAGCCTTTGCAGTTATCCCCACGTGAACACGCGGTACTGCGGGTGTTGATCCAGAAAAGCGGTGAACCCATCAACAAACAGCAGATCCTTGACCGCATCCTCACCGACGATGCGGACGTCAACCTGGAAGCCATCGAGGTTCTGGTTCACCGGTTGCGCAAGAAATTGGCGGATACCGGTGTGCAAATCGTGACCATGCGCGGCATGGGGTATTGCCTGGAGAACCTTGTTGACAACTAGAAGTCCGCAAAACGGCGTTGATTTTTCAGCAAAAAAACGCGCCCGAACCCTCAAGACGCAACTGCTCTGGTGGCTGATCCCGACCCTGGTGTTCGTGATGATGGGCGCGCTCTGGCTGTCCAACCACCAGTTGCGCAACCAGGTCGACATTGCCTATGACCGGTCACTTGCCGGCGCGCTGCGCGCGATCGACCACAACATATCCACAGCCAGCGGTGGATTAGCCATGGAGCAGCCCTACCTGATGCTTGAATTTTTCGAGCTGACGGCCAATGGCAGCGTGTTCTACCGGGTGGCGACCGAAGACGGGCTGGCCGAAATCGGCCATCCCGGGCTGCCCCTGCCGGACCAGCCCCTCGTGTCGGGCGAGCCGCGGTTTTTTTATGCAACCTACCAGGGGCAGCCCGTCCGGGTGGCGGCGCTGGCGCGGCCCATGGATCCGCCGCTGTACGCCAATCAGGGCGGGCGGGTCATCGTGCAGGTCGCTGAGGGCCTGGAAAGCCGCCAGGCGTTCCTTCACAAGGTTTTGGTGCGCTCGGTGGAGCGGGACCTTGCCGTGATCCTCATCAGCGTCCTGGTGATCGTTTTGGGCGTTTTCATGGCCTTGCGTCCCCTGGAGCGTCTGCGTCAGGAAGTCAAAGGCCGGTCTGCAGACGATTTAAGCCCCGTCAGCGCGTCCGAGATGCCGGGTGAGGTCCTGCCCCTGGTGGCGGCCATAAATCTCCACATGGCCCGTTTTGCGGCCTTGGGGAGGGTGCAGGCGCAGTTCCTGGACGACGCATCGCATCAGTTGCGCACGCCTTTGTCGGTGTTGCGGACCCAGATGGCCTATGCCCTGCGCGAAACAGACCCCCAGGAGGTCCGTACAGCCCTTCTGGCGATGCAGGAGGGGTTGGACAGGGCCGTACGCACCACCAACCAGATGCTCGCTCTGGCGCGCGCTAAAGACGCCTCGCTGGCGGAAAGCGGTTCGGCGCCCGAATCGGTGGACCTGGTCGAGCTGGCGGACGCGGTGATCCGGACCCAATTACCCAACGCCCGCGCCCGGCAACTGGACATCGGCCTTGAGGCGGACCGCAGGCCCGTCGTGGTCAGCGGGGCGGAGTGGCTGTTGCGCGAGGCGGTCAGCAACTTGGTCGACAACGCCATCCGGTATGCCTGCGCCGGCGGCATGGTCACCGTACGGATCGAAGCGGACGCCAGCCAGGCACGGCTTGCGGTGGAAGACGACGGTCCCGGCATGTCGGACGAGGACATTGCCCGTGCCTGCGTGCGATTCCGGCGGGGCGCGGCGGGCAAGAACACGTCGGGCGCCGGCCTGGGCCTGGCCATCGTGGGTACGATTGCCGAAATCCTCGGCGCGCGCCTCGTGCTGGAGAACCGGAACGGTCAGCCGGGATTGCGTGCGGCCTTGGTGTTTTCCCTTGAATCCGGCCCGGATGCTGCACCGCGTCACGATTTCGGCCGAAATTGAAAGGTTACGGAAAGGTTCGATTTTGTACGGTGGCGTCCACTGGAGCCGTGGGATGCGATCAACCGCCGCCGCGCCGCTGCCAGCCATACCTAGACCTATAAATCCTGGAGACGCAAGAATGCAGACGAGTCTGAAGCTGCGCATCGCAGCCCTGGCGGCGCTTGGCGCCATTACCCTGTCCCTCGGCGCGGCGCATGCCGCCGACGAGCCCCGCCGTCCGGAATGCATCGCCCCGGCACAGCCCGGCGGCGGCTTCGACCTGACGTGCCGCCTGGCCACCGAAGGCCTGAAGCAGAGCGGCGCGCTCAAGACCGCGATGCGCATCGTCTACATGCCCGGCGGCATCGGCGCCGTGGCGTACAACAACATCGTTGCCCAGCATCCGAACGAGCCGGGCACCATCGTCGCGTTCTCCGGCGGCTCGCTGCTCAACCTGGCGCAGGGCAAGTTCGGCAAGTACAACGTCAACGACGTGCGCTGGCTGGCCGCGATCGGCACCGACTACGGCGTGGCCGTGGTCCGCAACGACTCGCCGTACACCGACCTGAAGGGCCTGATGGAAGCCTTCAAGCAGGATCCGACCAAGATCGTGCTGGGCGCGGGCGGCACCGTCGGCAGCCAGGACTGGATGAAGGCGGCGCTGACCGCCAAGGCGGCGGGCGTGGACTTCAAGAAGATGCGCTTTGTCGCGTTCGAAGGCGGTGGCGAGGCGGTGACGGCGCTGCGCGGCGGTCATATCCAGGCCTACATGGGCGATGCCGCCGAAGCTTTCACCATGCTTGAGGGCGGCGCCCCCATCCGCGTGCTGGCCGTCTTCAACGACCAGCGCCTGCCGGGCAAGCTGGGTTCGGTGCCCACCGCCAAGGAGCAGGGCTACGACATCGTCTGGCCCATCATCCGCGGCTTCTACGTCGGTCCCAAGGTGTCCGATAGCGATTACCAGTTCTGGGTCGACGCATTCAACAAGACCACGGCCGCGCCCGAGTTCGAGAAGCTGCGCCAGCAGCAGGGTCTGTTCCCCTTCAACAAGACCGGCCCCGAACTGGACGCCTACGTGAAGAACCAGGTCAAGCAGTACGGCGAGCTCGCCGACACCTTTGGCCTGATCAAAAAGTAAGCCAGCCGCCAGGCTGATTCCCGAGCGCGCCCGCAAGGGGCACACCTGCCGCCCGCCTTGGGCGGCGGCAGGGCCCGCTGCGCCGCGCAATCCGACTTGAACGGAAACCTGGACCATGAATGATCGAATCCTGGGCATTGCCGCCCTGGCGCTGGCCGTCTTCATGACGGCTGCCGGCTGGAGCATCGAGGCGCCCTTCGCCTACGAACCCGTCGGCCCGCGCGCCTTTCCCCTGCTCGTGGCGCTGATCATCGGCCTGTGCGGATTGTGGCTCGTCTACAAGGGCGGCCCCGCTGTCGAGCGCAATCCGGCAGGTGCCAACGGACGTATCGCGCTGATGGTGGTATTTGCCACCGCCTACGCCTTTCTCTTCCAGTGGCTGGGCTTCGTGATCGCGACCTCGCTCATGACGATCTTCGTGGGACGCCTCTTTGGCGGCAGCTGGATCAAGTGCGCGATCGGCGGTGTGGTGATGAGTCTTTTCTTTTTCGTGCTGTTCGACAAGGTGCTGGACGTCGTCCTGCCCGGCGGACTGCTGGAGAACCTGATATGAGCGACATTCTCGATCATCTGTCGATAGGCTTTGGCGTTGCCTTTTCCCTCACGAACCTGCTGGTCGCGGCCATCGGCTCCTTCATCGGCACCATGGTGGGCGTGCTGCCAGGGCTGGGGCCGGTCAACGGCGTGGCCATGCTGATCCCCATCGCCTTCGCGATGAATCTACCGCCCGAAACGGCGCTGATCCTGCTTGCCGCCGTGTATGTGGGCGCTGAGTATGGTGGCCGTATCACGGCGATCCTGCTGAACGTGCCGGGCGAAGCCAGCGCCATCATGACGACGCTGGACGGCTACCCGCTGGCGCGGCAAGGTTTGGCCAACGTGGCGTTGACGCTTTCCGCGTGGTCGGCTTTCTTTGGGGCGATCGTGTCGGTAGTGGGCATCATCCTGCTTGCGCCGATGCTGGCGAAATGGGCGCTCGCATTTGGCCCCGCCGAATACTTCGTGCTGATGATTTTCGCGTTCTGCTGCTTGACCAGCCTGCTTGGCAAGCAACCGGTCAAGGGCGTGCTGGCCGCGATGATCGGCCTGTCCATTTCGGTGGTGGGCGTGGACGCGAACTCGGGCGTGTATCGCTATACGTTCGAATCCGTCCACCTGGCCGACGGCGTCGATTTCGTCGTGGTCGTCATTGCGCTGTTCGCGGTCAGCGAGATGCTGGAAATGCTTGAAAAGGTAGTGGCTGGCCACAGCGTCGAGGTCAAGCCCAGCGGGCGCAAGCTGTTCAACCTGAAAGAGATGGCATTCACGTGGTGGAGCGTCGTGCGCAGCGCGCTGGTCGGCTTCGGCGTGGGCGTGCTGCCTGGCGCTGGCGCCAGCGTGGCCGCGGCGGTCGCCTATTCGCAGGAAAAGCGCATCATCGAGGCCAAGGATCCCGACGCCAAATTCGGCAAGGGCGACATGCGCGGTCTGGTCGCGCCGGAAGCCGCCGCGACGTCCTCGGCCATCGGCTCGTTCGTGCCGATGCTGACGCTGGGTGTGCCGGGCTCCGGCACCACCGCCGTGATGATGGGGGCGCTGACGCTCTACAACATCACGCCGGGACCGGTGCTGTTCGACACTAAGCCTGAGCTGGTGTGGGGGCTGATCGCCTCGCTGTTCGTGGCGAACGTGTTGCTTTTCGTGATGAATGTGCCGCTGGTCCGCTTGTTCTCCAAAGTGCTGTCGGTGCCGGGTTGGCTGATGGTGCCGGGCATTCTGTGCATCAGCTACATCGGCGTGTATGCCATCAACGCCGGCACGTTCGATCTGCTGCTGGTGGCGGGCATCGGCACGCTTGGGTACTTCCTGCGTAAGTTCGGCGTGCCGATGGCGCCGCTGGTGCTGGGCGTCGTGCTGGGCAACATGATGGAGCAGAACCTGCGCCGCGCCTTGTCGATGACGGATGGCGACGTGGGTGTGCTGTTCGCCAGCCCGGTCTCCATTGCGCTGTGGACGGGCGCCGCGGCGGTCGTCATCGTGCCGCAGGTCCTGCGCCGTGTGCGGGCCGCAAGAAAGGTTGCCGCTGGACCGGCCTGATGGCGCGGTGGCGCGCACTTGACGGTGCGCGGGCTGGCGCGGATTCAGGCCGGCAAATGTTGAGGGGCGCCTTTCGGCGCCCCTTTTTTTCAGGTGTGCCGCATAACGCGGACACACCCATTCATATATGAGCTTTTGCTCAGTTTTTAAGTCAAACCTGCTTCAGGCGCTCCAGCGCTGCATCCAGCGTCGTGTCCTTCTTGGCAAAGCAGAAGCGCACGATCCGATGATTGGATTCGGGCGCGTCGGGTTGGCGGTAGAACGCCGACACGGGAATCACGGTCACGCCATGATTGACGGTCAGGTCGCGCGCGAAGTCCGCTTCGTTCTGCTTCGAGATCTGGCTGTAGTCAGCCAGCAGGAAGAACGTGCCGGGGCTGGGCAGCGGCCGGAAGCGCGTCTTGGCCAGGCCTTGCGAAAGACGGTCGCGCTTGGCCTGGTAGAACGCCGGCAGATCGAGGTAGGGCTTGGGATCGCGCATGAACTCGGCCAGCGCAAACTGCATGGGCGAGGGCACGGTGAACACCATGAACTGATGCACCTTGCGCAGTTCGGCGCTCAGGTGCCGCGGCGCGCAGCAATAACCGATCTTCCATCCGGTGGTGTGGTACGTCTTGCCAAACGAAGAGATCACGAACGCATGTTCGGCAAGCAGGGGGCGCCGCGCCACGCTGGCATGCGGCTTGCCATCGAACACAATGTGTTCGTAGACCTCGTCCGACACCAGCAGCACACCCGTGTCGCGGACGATGGCTTCCAGCGCATCCAGGTCGCTGTCGTCCAGCACCGCACCGGTGGGATTATGCGGAAAGTTCAGCATCAACAGACGGGTCTTGGACGTGATGGCGTCGCGCACGCGCTGCCAGTCGATGCGGTAGTACGGATCGGCTTCGGTGGGCGCGCGCAACGGCACGGGAACCGCGGTGCCGCCGGCCAGGCGAATCGCCGGCAGATACGAGTCATAACACGGTTCGATCACCACGACTTCGTCGCCGCTGCCCACAGCCGCCAGCACGGTAGCCATCAGCGCTTCAGTTGCGCCGCTGGTCACGGTGATCTCGGTTTCGGGATCGTAGGCGTGTCCATACAGTTCCCGCGTCTTGGCCGCGATGGCCTCGCGCAGCGGCGCGACGCCAGGCATGTACGGGTACTGGTTGTGCCCGTCGGCCATTGCCTTGGTGACGAGCGCGCAGAGCGCGGGATCCGGATCGAAGTCAGGAAAGCCCTGGCCCAGGTTGATGGCCTTGTGCTCGATGGCCAGGCGGCTCATCACGGTGAAGATGGTGGTGCCGACGTCGGGGAGTTTGGAGCGGATCATGTTGGACGCGAAGTAAACACGGGTAGCCGAGGAAATTTCTCGTAAGTATCCCACTAACTCATAATTCCATTTTCAAGAGTTTTCCAACGCGGACGGGATTGTGGTTCAGAACAGGATGGCCCGAGTGCTGGCCGGATTTTGTATTGCGCTGATCGGCGCGTTGTTGGCGGTGTGGGCGCACATGCCGCTGCCGTGGATGTTGGGCGCGCTGCTTTTGACCGCGGCCACCCGGATCGCAGGATTGCCAACCGCATGCCCGAGGCCAGCTCGCAATGCGGGCCAGTGGGTCATCGGCGCCTCGCTGGGGCTGTACTTCACGCCGCAGGTCATCGGACATATCGGCAGCAACGCCGGCCCCATCATTGCCGGCATGTTGTTTGCGCTGGCGCTCGCATTTCTGGGCACCGCGATTCTGCGTCGTTATACCGATGTGGACTTCAAAACCGCGTGGTTTTCATCGGCCATCGGCGGTGCAAGCGAAATGGCCAATCTGGCCGAGCGCCACGGTGCGAGGATCGATCGCGTGGCCACCGCGCACAGCGTGCGCGTCTTGCTGGTGGTGGTCACCGTGCCTTTCATCTTTCAGTGGTGGGGCGTGGCGGGGCTGGATCCGACCGTGCCGGGGCCGCGCGATGTGCATGCGGTGGGGCTTGCGGCGCTGGTGGCCCTGACCATCGTGGGCGGCGCTGCCTTCACGAAATTTCGGCTGCCCAATCCCTGGGTGCTGGGGCCCATGCTTGTCGCGATGATTATCACTGCGTCGAGCATAGAGCTATCCGCGTTGCCGGACTTTGTGCCCAAGGCGGGGCAACTCCTTATCGGCTGGTCGCTGGGCGATCGTTATCGCCCCGACTTCTTTCGTGCCGCACCGCGATTCATGGCTGCGGTGGCGGGCTTCACGATCCTTGCGCTGGCGCTTGCATTTGGCGTGGGCGCCTTGCTTTCGCTATGGTCCGCCGCACCAATTCCCACGCTGATTCTGGGCACGACACCCGGCGGCATTGCAGAGATGGCCATCACTGCCAAAGTGCTGCAATTGGGCGTTCCGGTGGTGACCGCTTTTCACGTCACGCGCATGGTTTTCGTGGTGATCGTGACCGGTCCCATTTACGCGATTCTGGCGCGTCGGCAAGGCTAATTCCGCCAGGCGGTATTGCCGTTCCAGTGAAAAAAAAGCGACATTGGGGTAAACAACTATATGACTCGGTAATGCCGGATGAGTATGCTGATTCCGCAGTTGATTCAAGCAGCGCGCGGACTCGGTCTGCCGCTCTGGCGACAAGCGGGAACACTGGTTTTGCACCGATCGTTCAGTTCGCACGGCGTCCTTGATTCATTGCATTTCGATTTAATTACAGGACGCTAGAGAAAATGGCTCAGAAGGGCAAAGTCAAGTGGTTCAACGCTGACAAGGGTTTCGGTTTCATCACGCCGGACGTGGGCGGCACCGATGTGTTCGCACACTTTTCCGCCATCCAGGGTCGCGGCTATCGCAGCCTGAACGAAGGCCAGGAAGTCGAATACGAAGTTAAGGATGGTCCGAAAGGACCTCAAGCGGCCGACATTCGCCCGCTCTAAATCGGGAAATCCCAATTTCCCGTCCGCCAGGCCCGGCCTGGCTACAACGCCCCAAGACCTCCCGGTCTGGGGCGTTGTTTCATTTGGCCTCCCGTTTTGCGGCACCGGGCAGTCTGGTCGTGCCCATTAAAGACAGGCACTGTTAGTGTTCACTAACATATTCTCGACCACTGGATAACTCTGTGGATAATTATTCCCGGTGTCGTTCATTTTGATGCGCAGTAATGAAGCAATCGGACCGTGGGCAATCCGGTTTTGCACAGATATCTGCATCAATAACGGCGACCCGATTGGGTTCCCCGTGAATAATCAGTTTGCCTGCGTCCGAGCGCTGGAGAGAGGGTTTAATCCGCGTTCTCATAGGGAAACTCGGGGATCTGCGCATTATTTTCCGCTGACCTGCCCGATCTTTCTTGCGCAGACAGGCGCGCTTTTCGGGTTTGGGTTGACGCGTCCGGGCCTGAATCCTGACTGTTGTTCACAAAGATATCCCCATCCCGGTTATGCACAGAATTACGCCTTCTGGAGTCCAAATTGGCGGTCTGCGCCTGTGGATAGAAGTGGGGATATCGCCGAATGGGTTAGGGTCCGGGAACGGAAATTGCGGAAGTACTCCGATGCCTGGCGTGCGCACGACGAGCTTCACCAAGTGGTTGGCGCGGCACGTTGCGTTGCTGATTCGAGAGGGTCGGACAGGAGCCGGGCACTGGATTGTCCCAACGATGCCTGCGCGCACTAGTCGCGCGGAGAATTGCTTATAGAACTTCTTCCGCCGACTTTTCCACAGCGTTTCACATGAAGTGTTGTCGTCTCGGCCATATGGATGATGGCGTGGGCGTCAGAGACCGAGCAAGATGATTGTCGGGCCAATGAAGATCGATGCCCTGGGCATGTGCGTTTCAGTGGATTTCTGGGGTGGGGATAATTTTGTGAATAACGTGCCCCCCAGTAATCTGCGCGGCGAGTTTGCTCAAGGCGGCCGGCAGCAACATGCCGATGTACGCCGCCGATTTTGATCAGCGTAGCCGCAGTCCGCGCTGGCATGAGCATGCCCATCAAAGAGATGTTGGTATGAGGCCGACGTCAGTAGAACGTGCTGCTGGTGCTGTGGATAAAACAGCCGTTGAAGCCAGCCATGTCTGCTGGTGTTGCGGGATCCCGCTGGAGTTAGGCCTTCGGTGGCTTTTGCTGTTGTCGATGGTACGCACGGGTCTTCAATGCATGGCGTGTACCGGCTTGCACCGTTGACGGCCTGTTGATAAGAATGTGCGTAACCCGAGTCTGGCGTTGAGCAATTCGAACCTTTTCATACTGCGCTGCGGTTAACCGCTGTCTGTGGATAAGCCCTAGGTCTTACGCTGGGAACGCATGCTTCGTGGTTCCCGCTTGTCGTTCGCTTGGCATCAACCTGTGTTTGCGTTTCATGCTGCCGGCCGTCGGAACGGAATGTGAGAACCGTTTCGCTTGCCGCATTCGGCTGCCTGGTTGGCTACGCTGGGGAACTTTAATGCGGCTTTCGAATCATCCGCTGAGGTTTTGTCCAGCCGCTGTGGTCCAAAAAATTCATTTTTTCGGGCTAGGGGTAGGGTAGGGTGGAATAAATCGATATTTTTCTGCTTTCTTACTTTTCCTGGGGCACACGCTGCTGGTCGATGCGTTGCTTATTGATGTGGGCCGTCCCACGGAGAGTGAGATGTTGCGGCGGGTAGACGCCGGCTGCTTTGGGTGTTTCACGTGGAACATAGCTGCCGACCAGCCGCGGAATCTATGTCTTGGATGTTCCACGTGAAACATCGGCCGTCTTTTGCGGGGTACGAGTGGCGGTGGATTCGGCAGCCTTTCGGGACCACGAATTCAGGTTGTCGGGCGGGTGGGCGGTTTGTGCCCAAAAGAGCGACGACCGCGTTGCTTTAGCCGTGCTGGTGTTGGGCGGGAGCATCGTCGAATACCACAGCCATATCAATCACCGACAGAACACCGAAAATTAGTTGGGACGATCGAACGCTGGATCGAACAATCGAAGGCTAGCTAGCATCGAGTACATCGACGATAACCACGGACGTCCATTGGCGCACAGTGTTCCACGTGAAACACTAGATGGTGTTGAACAACACTGGTGCGCATCGGGCTTCGGCTGGTGAAGGCGGTTCTGGACTTCGGTACTCGAGGTATATCTCGGCATCCATCTCACCTCTCCATGTCGCACCGATTGGCCCGCATTACTGCCACTTAGCGATGTGCCCCATTGGCAACCGCCTCGCGCTAAGCGCTTGTTTCACGTGAAACACCCGTTGGTCCGCGGCCCGAATAGGCGCACTATGAAGCGAGGAATGATTGCCTCTAGTCCGAATGCTCGGGCGGTGGACGGACTTACCTGACCTCTACATAGCTGACGGCAATCTGTGCTGTCCCCGCGCGCCTTTGGGAGGTCTCAAACTGGCTACACGTCCTATGCGCAACGATGCTGACGGTGGGCGAGGGGAGATAAGTATGGAGCCAGCCGTAGGGTCCAACGATGGACGAATCGTGGCTCGCTGGCGAGTCGATGATGTCCCGCGTAATGTTCCACGTGAAACACTCCCATGCCCATTGCCCAGTTCTTCCAAGACTCGCCTGCCGCCTCGACCCACAGGCCCGGACTTCACCTGGGGGATGGCGGAGCAGGCGCTATAGGTGCGGACTTGAGTCCTCGCGCGGATGCATCTGGCCACCTACACGAACCACCAGGTCCTCAATAAATGAATGTTCCACGTGAAACAACGCAAGAGCGTTGCGGCGGCGTACTCAGTCGACAAGCGACGGGTATGTTTCACGTGGAACATCAGCCCATGACACCGGCAGATGCCGATACTTTCAGACCCGTCCGTCCGCGGCCCACGGGTTCTCGCGCTACCCGATAAAGGCCCTTTGGCGCAAAACACACTCCCCAAAATGTTTCACGTGAAACATGCAACCCCTGCCTCTATAATGAGCGCCGAACGCTCTCTTCTTTACCTTCCCCCATCATGGACTATCCCCGCGAATTCGATGTCATCGTCGTCGGCGGCGGCCACGCCGGCACCGAAGCGGCTCTGGCTGCAGCCCGTACTGGTGCGCAGACGCTGCTGCTCACGCACAACATCGAGACCCTTGGCCAAATGTCTTGCAATCCGTCCATCGGCGGAATCGGCAAGGGGCACCTCGTCAAAGAGGTGGACGCCCTCGGCGGGGCCATGGCACTGGCCACGGATGAGTCCGGCATCCAGTTCCGAATCCTGAACGGCTCGAAGGGGCCGGCTGTCCGTGCCACGCGCGCGCAGGCGGATCGTGTGCTGTATCGCAAGGCCATCCGGGGCCGCCTCGAGAACCAGCCGAACTTGTGGCTGTTCCAGCAGGCGGTTGAGGACCTGATGGTGGAGGGCGATCGCGTCGTTGGCGCCGTGACGCAGGTGGGCCTGAAGTTCCGGGCCAAGACAGTCGTGTTGACCGCCGGCACATTCCTCAACGGGCTGATTCACGTAGGTCTGCAGAACTATTCGGGCGGACGCGCCGGCGATCCGCCGGCTATTTCGCTGGGGCAGCGCCTGAAGGAACTGAAGCTTCCCCAAGGCCGCCTCAAGACTGGTACGCCGCCGCGCATTGACGGGCGCACCATCAACTACGCCATCCTGGAAGAGCAGCCCGGTGACCTGGACCCGATTCCCGTGTTTTCGTACATGGGCAACGTGGCCATGCATCCGCGCCAGCTGCCGTGCTGGATCACCCACACCAACGCGCGCACGCACGACATCATTCGCGGCGGTCTGGATCGCTCGCCGATGTACAGCGGCGTCATCGAAGGGGTGGGTCCGCGATATTGCCCGTCCATCGAAGACAAGATCCACCGCTTCGCAGACAAGCAGTCCCACCAAGTGTTTCTTGAACCGGAAGGGTTGGACACGCACGAGGTGTATCCCAACGGCGTCTCCACCAGCTTGCCGTTCGACGTGCAGCTGGATCTGATCCACTCGTTGCCCGGTCTGGAAAATGCGCACATCATGCGGCCCGGCTACGCCATCGAGTACGACTACTTCGATCCACGTGGACTCAAGAGCACGCTCGAGACCAAGGCCATCGAAGGTCTGTACTTCGCCGGCCAGATCAACGGCACCACCGGCTACGAAGAAGCCGCCGCGCAGGGATTGCTGGCTGGCGTGAATGCGGCCCTGAAGGCGCAGGAACGCGAACAGTGGACCCCGCGCCGCGATGAGGCTTACCTGGGCGTGCTGGTCGATGACCTGGTCACCCGTGGCGTGACCGAACCCTATCGCATGTTCACTTCGCGCGCCGAATATCGTCTTAGCCTGCGCGAGGACAATGCCGATCTGCGCCTGACCGAAATCGGCCGGCAGCTCGGAATTGTCGACAATGCACGGTGGGACGCATTCAACCGCAAGCGTGACGCGGTTGCGGCCGAAGTCGAGCGCCTGAAGTCGTCGTGGGTAAATCCGCGCCTGCTGCCGGCCGAGGTCGCCGAACCGCTGCTTGGCAAGGCAATTGAACGTGAGTACTCACTCGCTGACCTGCTGAAACGGCCGAACGTGTCCTACGAAGCCTTGATGGGCGCCCAAAACGCCGATGGCTCGTTGCTCGCCGGCCCGGGGGTCGTTGAAGACGACGTGCTGTCGGAACAGGTCGAGATCCAGGTCAAGTACGCCGGCTACATCGCACGGCAGCAGGACGAAGTGCAAAAGCACATCGCCCATGAACAACAGCCGATTCCGGCGGACGTGGATTACGACGCCGTGACCAGCCTGTCCTTTGAAGTGCGCCAGAAGCTCAAGACGCATCGTCCGGAAACGATCGGCCAGGCCGCGCGCATTTCCGGCGTCACGCCAGCTGCCATCTCGCTCCTGCTCATTCATCTGAAGCGCCTGCATTACGGCTCGCGCAAGCAAGCGGCATGAGCGCGCCCGCCAATCAGGCCGGCATCGACATGGCCGGCCGACTCACTCGTGCATGCGAGCAGCTCGGCCTGCGCCCCGACGATGACGCCGTCGCCAAACTGCTCAATTACCTGGCGCAGATGCAGCGCTGGAATCGCACCTACAACCTGACCGCCATTCGAGATCCGCAGCAGATGCTCGTGCAGCATCTGTTCGACAGTCTCGCGGCCGTAAAGCCCTTCAGCGAGGCGCTGGCCGCGCCCGACGCGCCTGCCAAGGTGTTCGACGTCGGATCGGGTGGCGGCCTGCCTGGCGTCGTTCTGGCGATCATGCAGCCCCATTGGTCCGTGACGTGCGTCGACGCCGTCGAAAAGAAGACCGCGTTCGTGCGCCAGATGAGCGGCGCGCTGGGTTTGCCCAACCTGCAATCGCGGCACGCGCGCATTGAAACGCTGGATCCCGCCGAGTGCGACATCGTCACCTCGCGAGCGTTTGCATCATTGGATGATTTTGCGCAACTCGCGGGTCGCCATGTAGCCAAGAATGGTACCCTCGTCGCCATGAAGGGCAAGGTCCCCGAAGAAGAAATCCAGGCGCTGCACGCGCGCGGGGAATGGCAAGTCGACCATATTCAGCCGCTCCAGGTGCCGGAGCTGCAAGCAGAACGCTGCCTGATCTGGATGCGCCGCAGTCAAGGAACCCTATGAAGAACATACCCCCCAGCACATCCGCCCGCGTCTTCTGCATTGCCAATCAGAAGGGCGGCGTGGGCAAGACGACGACCGCCATCAACCTGGCGGCGGGTCTTGCCACGCACAATCAGCGCGTGCTGCTGGTGGATCTGGATCCGCAGGGCAATGCCACGATGGGTAGCGGCATCGACAAGAACTCGCTGGAGTCCAATCTGTACCAGGTGCTGATCGGCGAGACCACCATCGAGCAGGCGCGCGTGAAGTCCGAGTCCGGTGGCTACGACGTGCTGCCGGCCAACCGCGAACTGTCCGGCGCCGAGATCGATCTGGTGCAGATGGACCAGCGCGAGCGCCAACTGAAGGCCGCCATCGACACCGTCGCGACCCAGTACGACTTCGTGCTCATCGACTGCCCGCCCACGCTGTCCCTGCTTACCTTGAACGGCCTGGCGGCCGCGCATGGCGTCATCATTCCCATGCAGTGCGAATATTTCGCGCTCGAAGGCCTGTCGGACCTCGTCAACACCATCAAGCGCGTGCATCGCAACATCAACGACGACCTGCGCGTCATCGGTTTGCTGCGGGTCATGTTCGATCCGCGCATGACGCTGCAACAGCAGGTGTCCGCGCAGTTGGAATCGCACTTCGGCGACAAGGTCTTCAAGACCGTCGTGCCGCGCAACGTGCGCCTGGCCGAAGCACCCAGTTACGGCATGCCGGGTGTTGTGTATGACCGCGCGTCACGCGGCGCGCAGGCGTACATCTCGTTCGGTGCCGAAATGATCGAACGCGTCAGGAAAGACCTGAACTAGCCGTCCCCGATGCCTGACGCCGCGCTCTTTTTCCCGCCACAGCCAACCCTCTCCACGCCGCCCGCCGACGTGCGCGATGCGCTGCGCGTGCGGCTGGAAGACGCGGCGCTGAACGCCACTGCCGTGGGCGCGCAGGTGATCTATGATGGCTGGCTTGTGCGTTTTGCCCAATCGCCGGCCAAGCGGGTCCGAAGCGTCAATGTGCTGGGGTTATCCACACGTCCTTTGGATGAGCGGCTGGCGTATTGTTCATCGTTGTATGCGCGCCAGGGTTTGCCCATGGTGCTGCGCATCACCTCCATCGGCCCCGATTTTTCCCTCGACGCCGAGCTGGAGGCCCGCGGTTATCTCTACACCGGTGAGACTCGCGTCATGAGCACGCCGCTCGCTCCCCGCGCAAGTGTCAGGAGCGATCTGCATTTCAGCAAGGTCGATGCCGAGCGCTTTGCGGCGGCGGTCGAGGCGCTGCGCGGCTCATCGGCCGCGCATATCGCCGAACACCACGCGCGCCTTGCCGGTCTGGCTGTGGATAAGCAGCCGGTGCTCGCCACCGACGCGGTGGGGCAGGTGGTCGCTGCGGGAATGGCCGTGCGTGAAGGCGACCTGCTCGGCCTGTTCGACATCGTTACCCACCCGGGACATCGGCGCAAAGGTTACGCCGCTGTCCTGGTGGGGCATTTGCTGGCCGAAGGGGCTGCCGGCGGCGCCAGGACGGCCTATCTGCAGGTCGAGCCGGAAAACATCGCCGCGCGGACCCTGTATGACCGCTACGGATTCAAAGACTGTTACGCGTATTGGTACCGCCTGCCCGCCGAGCAGGCGGACGCCTGAGCCCGGCGCTCAGGATACAAAGACAGAAGGAAAGAGGATTTAATTATGGCCACCAAGAAACCCAAGGGATTGGGTCGCGGACTGGACGCCTTGCTCGGCGCCGATGCGCCCGCCATCGACAACATCGGCAAGGCTGTCGCCAAGCCCGAGGGTCCGCCGTCCACCCTGCCCATCTCGAAGATGCGCGCCGGCAAGTACCAGCCGCGCACGCGCATGGACGAGGGGGCCCTGGGCGAGCTGGCCGAGTCGATTCGCACGCAAGGGATCATGCAGCCGATTCTCGTGCGCGCGCTGGGCGATGCGCCCGGCCACTACGAGATCATCGCAGGCGAACGCCGCTTTCGCGCCGCGCAGCTTGCCGGCCTGAAAGAAGTGCCGGTCCTGGTGCGCGAGGTCGCCGATGAAAACGCCGCCGTCATGGCGCTCATCGAAAACATCCAGCGCGAAGACCTGAATCCGCTCGAAGAAGCGCACGGCGTGCGCCGCCTGCTCGATGAGTTCGGCCTGACGCACGAACAGGCCGCGCAGGCCATCGGCCGCTCGCGTTCCGCCACCAGCAACCTGCTGCGCCTCTTGAATCTGGCCGCACCCGTGCAGACCATGCTGCTGGCCGGCGACGTCGACATGGGCCACGCCCGCGCGCTGCTCGCCGTCGATGCGGCCACGCAGATCCAGCTTGCCAATCTCATCATCGCGCGCCGCCTGTCGGTGCGCGAGGCCGAAAAGCTCGTTGCCAAGACGGCCAAGGAAGCCGAAGCCTCGGCGTCGCCCAAAAAGAAGACCAACGGCGTGTCGCGCGACCTGACGCGTCTGGAAGAAGCGCTGTCCGATCATCTGGGCACGCGCGTGGCGCTGAAAGTGGGCGCCAAGGAAAAGGGTCAGATCGTCATCGACTTCCACGGCTGGGAGCACCTGAATTCGCTCCTCGAGCGCCAGGGCCTTTCCGGAGCGGTGGATGCCTGAAAACGCATTGCCCGTCATCGCGGTGCTGGCGACGGGGGGCACGATTGCGGGGGCCCAGGCTGACGCCACGTCCGCCGGCTACAAGTCGGGCACTTTTTCCGTGAATGACCTGCTCGCGGCGGTGCCGCAGCTGGCCAACATCGCAGAGATCCGCGCCGAGCAGGTTGCCAACGTCGGCAGCCAGAACATGACGCACGACGTCTGGCGCTCGCTGGCGCAGCGCGTGGACACGCTTTGCCAGGACGCCTCCGTGGCCGGCATCGTGATCACCCACGGAACCGACACGCTTGAGGAAACCGCCTATTTCCTCAGCCTCGTGAACCGTCATGACAAGGCCGTCGTGCTGGTTGGCGCCATGCGCCCGGCCACGGCGCTGGGCGCAGAAGGTCCGGCCAATCTGTACAACGCGGTGGCGCTGGCGCGCCATCCCGATGCGCGGGGCCGCGGCCCGCTCGTCGTCATGAACGAAGACATCCATTACGCCCGCGAAATCCAGAAGATCGCCAGCGCCGGCCTGTGCGCGTTTGCATCGCCCAATCGCGGCCGCGCCGGCGTCATGCACGGCGGCGTGCCTTGCTTTTACTCGCGCAATGCCACCACCTATGGCGCACAAAGCGAGTTTTCACTCGCATTGTTGGAAAAGGCTGGCTGGCCGCGTGTGGACATCGTCTATGCGTATGCCAACCTGCAGGCCGACCTGATCGATTTCCTGGCCAGCGCCGCCGACGGCATCGTGCTGGCGGGCGTGGGCGACGGCAACGCCACCGACCTGGCCATCGAAGGCCTGCGGCGTGCAGCCGACGACGGCGTGGCCGTCGTTCGGTCCAGCCGCACGGGCAGCGGTTTCGTGGCGCGCGATGTCGAAGTCGACGACGCCAGCTTGGGCTTTGTGGCCGCGCGCGACCTGAATCCGCAGAAGGCGCGCATCCTTCTGATGCTCGCGCTGACGATCACTCGCGATCCGGATGCGTTGCAGCAGGTGTTCGACCGTTATTGAACCGTGGGCGGCGGCTCCGTCGCCGCGCCTTGCTGCGCAAGACCCAGGTTGGTCCGCAGCATGTCGTACACCTGCCGCGTCAGCGGATTGATGAGATCACGCCTTATCCACAGGAAGTAGGTCACGTCCGGCAGGGGCGGCAGCCCTTCCTTTTCTCCCAGCACCCGCATCTCCGGCCCCAGCAGTTCCACGCTGCGCGCCGTCACGCCCAGGCCCGCGCGCAGCGCGGCCTTGATCCCCACCAGATTCGGCGCCACGTAGTTCGTGTGCCAGCGCACCTGCGCCTGCTCCAGCGCATTGAGCGCCAGGCGGCGAAAGATGCTGGGTTCGTCCGCCAGCACAAGCGGCACGGGCGCATGGGAATCGTGCACGTAATCGGCGGATGCCAGCCAGACCGTCGGCGACGTACGCAATGCCACGCCCTCGAAGTCCTGATCAAAGCGCGTGGAGATCGTCAGGTCGATCTCGCCCGCGCGCAGGGCATCCATCAGGAACGGACTGCGATCGACCCGGATCTCCAGCTTCACGCGGGGCGCCACGCGCGCGATGTGCGTGAGCAGGGTGGGCAGGATCGTGTCCGCCACGTCCAGGGGCGCACCCAGCCGCAGCTCGCCTTCCAGCGGCCCGTCCTGCAAGGCCCGCAGCGCCTCATCGTTGATGGCCAGCATGTGCCGGGCGTATTCGACCAGCCGCCGGCCATGCGAGGACAGCACCTTGTTGCGGCCCTGCTTTTCAAACAGGGGCAGACCGATCATCGCCTCGAGCCGCTGCATCTGCTGCGTGATGGCGGACTGCGTCTTGTGCAGCCGGTTGGCGGCCTCGGAAAACGTTTCATGCTGCGCGATGGCCGTCAGCGTGCGAAGCAGGTCCAGGTCTAGGTTGCGCATCCGTTCAGCGGGAAATGGGTTCAGGGATAACCCGATACATTAGCAGTCCTAATGGAATGTTCAAGCAATTTAAATTGTTGGTGCTCACGGCCGGCGATACAGTAAGTGCAATAACTCATGAAACAAGAGGGAACAACGACGTGAGCACTGCACATCCCCAACAGGCCGGCATCGACAGCGCGGTCGAAAATATTAAAAAAACTGTAGGAAATAAGGGCCTGAACCGCGACAGCCTTCAGCTCGTCCTGGATGAGCTGGTGGCGTTGGCCGGCAATACCGCCTGGTGGGGCGCCGACCGCTACCCGCCGCCCGAGGGCGACGAACGCCAGGCCCGCTATCTGATCGCCGAAGACGCCGACAAGAGCTATGCGCTGTACCTGAACGTCATGCGCCCGGGCAAGAAGATCGTGCCGCACAACCACACCACCTGGGCGTGTATCGCGGCGGTCGAAGGCGTCGAATACAACTACGTGTACGACCGCCTGGACGACGGTTCGCAGCCGGGCGTCGGCAAGCTGGCGCAGATCGACACCGTGGTGGTGGGCCCCGGCACCGGCATTGCGCTGATGCCCGACGATATCCACGCAGTGGAAATCCAGGGCGACAGCGTCATCCGCCATCTGCACATGTACGGACGCGCGCTGGAAACGCTGGACCAACGCCTGGGCTTCGACCTGGAGACCGGCACCTGCAAGATCATGCCGATTGGCGTACAGACGCGGCGCTGATCATGAGCAAGCCCTTCCGGTCCGCAACGCGCCTGCTGCGCGCAGGACGTCCTCACCAAGGCTGGGTCAACACGCCGGTCACGCGCGCCAGCACGTATGTCTTTGATAGCGTAGAAGCGTGGCGCGACACGCGGGCACGCCGCGAACAGGAGCGTCTGCCGTCCTATGGCGCGCGCGGCACCGACAGCACGCACGCCCTGGAAGACGCGCTCGTCGAACTGGAAGCGGGCTATCGCGCCAAGCTTTATCCCACGGGTCAGGCCGCAATCGCCACCGTGCTGCTTGCCTATCTGCGCGCCGGCGATCATGTGCTGGTGACAGACGCCGTGTATGAGCCGGTGCGCCGGTTCTGCGCCGAACACCTGACGCGCCTGGGGATCGAATTCACGTACTACCGCCCCGATGCCGCCGGCATCGAGGCGCTGATCCGGCCCAATACCCGCATGATCTACGCGGAGTCGCCGGGGTCGCTGACCTACGAGATGCCGGACCTCATCGAGTTATCCACAACCGCGCGAAAACACGATTGCTGGCTGGCTGTGGACAACACGTGGGCGTCCGGTCTGGTGCAAAAACCGCTCGCATTGGGCGCCGACATCTCCATCCTTGCCGCGACCAAATATCTGGGCGGCCATGCCGACGTGATGATGGGCGCCGTCGTCACGAACGAGCGCGCATGGCGGGCGCTGGAACGCGCAACCATCGATTTCGGCCAGACGGTCGGCGCCGACGATGCCTTCCTGGTGTTGCGCGGCATGCGCACGCTGCCCCTGCGCATGGCGCAGCACGCCCGCAGCGCGCTCCTGATCTCCCAGTGGCTCAAGGCGCGTCCGGAAGTCGCGCGCGTTTTGAATCCTGCGCTGCCTGGCGATCCCTCCCATGCAATCTGGCGGCGCGATTGCACCGGCGCCAACGGCCTGCTGACGCTGGAACTGTCGGGCGCCTACACCGAGGCCGACGCCGAGCGCTTCATCGACAGCCTGCAGCTATTCGGCATCGGCGCCTCGTGGGGCGGCTTTGAAAGCCTGGTGATTCCGGTGAACTTGCAGGCTGCGCGCTCGCTGCCGGGCCTTGATGCTCGCGGTCCCATGCTGCGCCTGCACATCGGCCTGGAAGATCCTGACGACCTGATCGCCGACCTTGACCGCGGCCTGGCCGCACTGACTCAACCCATCCGTACCCTCCGAATCTCATGATGCAGCCGTATAACGACCCCACCTTCGCCGACGTCGATTCGCACACGCTCAAGCAGTGGTTGCACGACGGCCGCGAGATCGCGCTTCTGGACGTGCGCGAGCATGGCCAGTATGGCGAGTCGCATCTGTTCTACGCCGCGCCGGTCCCGTACAGCCGCCTTGAAGTCGACATCGTCCGCCTCGCGCCTCGCCGCGGCGTGCGCGTCGTGGTCTACGACGAGGGGGGCGAGGACGACACCGCGGCCCGCGCCGCGCGCGCCCTTGGCGTGCTGGGCTACACGGATGTGCACCGCCTGGCCGGCGGCATCGCGCAATGGCAGCGCGACGGTTATGCCGCATTCGCAGGCGTGAACGTTCCCAGCAAAACGTTTGGTGAACTCGCCGAAGAGGTTTTCCACACCCCGCGCATCGGCGCCCGCGAACTGGCCGAACGCCAGCGCCGGGGCGACGACCTTATCGTGCTGGACGGCCGGCCCTTCGCCGAATACCAGAAGATGAGCATTCCCGGCGGCATCTGCTGCCCCAACGGCGAACTGGCGCTGCGCGCCCACACGCTGGCTGCGCGGCCGGACACCACCATCGTGGTGAACTGCGCGGGCCGCACGCGCAGCATCATCGGCGCGCAGACGCTCATCAACCTGGGTGTGCCCAATCCGGTCTACGCCCTGGAGAACGGCACCCAGGGCTGGTACTTGGAAGACCTGCAGCTCGAGCATGGCGCGCGCCGCCGGTATCCGGATGACGTCACGCCTGAAGACGTGCCGGCGCTGGCGCAGCGTTCCGCGCAGCTCGCCCAGCGTCACGGCGTGCCGTCGGCCAACGCCGGGCAGGTGCAGGACTGGCTGCGAGACCCGCAGCGCACCACGTTCCTGTGCGATGTGCGCAGCGCCGAAGAGTTCGCGAAGGGGTCGTTGCCCGGCGCGCAGCATGCGCCTGGCGGGCAACTCATTCAGGCGACGGACCAGTACATCGCCGTGCGCGGCGCCCGCATCGTCGTGTTCGATGGCGAAGGCGTGCGCGCGCCGGTCGTCGCCAGCTGGCTCCGGCAGATGGGATGGGACGCCTGCACGCTCGAAGAAGGCACTGGCGCCGTGCTGGCCCACACGCCGGCCCAGCCCGAGGCGCCCGCGCCTGAGCTTGCCCTGCTGTCCGATGCGGCCTTGGCCAATGTGCTGAAGCAGGGCGCCCAGATTGTCGACATTCGGCCCAGCATGCGGTACCGCGCGAGCCACGTGGCCGGCGCCCGCTGGTCCATCCGTCCGCGGCTGCATCGTCTGGCGCTCGGTCCCGCGCGTCCAGTCGTGTTGCTGGCCGAAGACGCCGCACTGGCGGCGTGGGCGGCACGCGATCTGGCTGCCTTGGGCATCGATGATGTCAAGGCCAATACGGGCACGCCGAACAGCTGGTCGGCTCAAGGCATTTCGCTGGAGACGACGCCCGCCGATCCGCCCGATAGCGATTGCATCGACTACCTGTTTTTTGTGCACGACCGCCACGACGGGAACAAGGCCGCCGCGCGGCAGTACCTCGCCTGGGAAACCAATCTCGTCAAGCAGATCGACGACCGGGAACGCGCCGCGTACCGGTTCCCGGCCAGCTGACACCGCCGCCGCGCGTTTGCGCGGCGCCACCCGCTTCAACCTGATCAGGACGCCCCGGCGGCAATTGCCGCCGGGGTGCGGACGGTTCATGGCGAACCGGAATGCAAAGGACGGCCGAGTATCCGGCCGCCATCTCAAGGGGAAATCCAGATGAAGCAACACGCATTGCAAGCTTGCAAGACGGCCGCGGTGGCAGCGGCAGCCCTCGCGTGGGGGTTCGCCGCCCATGCCCAGACGCCGGCGCCGCTGGCGGACTATCCGAAGCAGGCCATCACCGTTGTCTCGCCGTTCCCGCCGGGCGGCGGCAACGACGGCGTCGCACGCCTGATCGCGCAGGAGTTGGGCGCCATCACGGGTCAAAGCGTGGTTGTCGAAAACCGCTCGGGGGCGGGCGGCAACGTCGGGACCGCACAGGTGTCCCGCGCCAAGCCTGACGGCTACACCCTCGTGATGTCGCAGACCAGCGTCATGGCCGTCAATCCGCGCCTGTACAAGAACGTGGGCTTCGATCCGCTGAAGGACTTCGTGCCCATTTCGCAGATCACCTCGGCGCCCCTGGTGCTCGTCTCGCGCGCGGATGGCCCGTACAAGACGCTGGACGATTATCTTGCGGCCGCACGCAAGCAGCCTGGGGTCATCACCTACGCGACGCCGGGCAACGGTACGATGAGCCATCTGATGGGCGCGCTGGTTTCCCAGAAGGCCAACGTCAAGCTGGTGCATGTGCCGTATCGCGGCGCGGCGCCGGCGGTCACGGACCTGCTGGGCGGCACCGTCGACATGCTGATCACCTCGCCGGCATCGGCCGAACCCATGGTCGCGGCCGGAAAACTGCTGATTCTTGCGATGAGTCACGGCGATGGCGTGGGCATCTTCAAGCGCGCGCCCACGTTGAAGCAGGCCGGTCTGGAAGGCATCACCGCGGATGACTGGTACGGCTTGTTCGCGCCCGCGGGAACGCCGCCCGAGCGCATCGCTTATCTGGCTCAGGCCGTGGAGCAGGCCATGAAGTCGCCCGCCGTGATCGCCAAGATCAACAGCGGCGGCAGCCAACCTGTGGGCAGCGCGCCCGCGGCCTTCAAGAGCCGGCTGCAGCAGGACACCACGTATTGGGCCGACATGGTGAAGACGGCGGGCGTGTCGCTCGATTGAACGGCATGTTTGCCAACGCGGAGCAAGGTGTCTAGACTGGAAACGCCTGCGTGCAGGCGTTCCGTCGGCGCACTGATCCTCCGCGCGCCCCTCCTGGAGGGCATCGATGCAGACTTCCTCGGCCTTGTCGGCGCCGCAACTCGCGGCGTATGCCGCGTTCGCGCAGTCGCTGGCGGACCGCGCCCGGCCCTTGTCGTGCAAGTGGTTCCGGCATCCGCTTGACGTCGACACCAAGGCCGATGACAGTCCCGTCACGCAGGCAGACAGGCAGGTCGAGGCGGCGCTGCGCGAGGCCATCGCCGCGCATCATCCCGGCCACGGCATATTCGGTGAAGAATTCGGCGCCTCTCATGCCGATGCCGAATTCGTGTGGTCGCTCGACCCCATCGATGGCACCCGCGCCTTCATCTCGGGCAATCCGCTGTGGGGCACGCTGCTTGCGCTGCTGCACCGCGGCAGGCCGGTGTTGGGGCTGATCGACATTCCCATGCTCGACGAACGCTGGATCGGCGTGGCGCACGCGCCGTCGCGATTGAACGGCGAGCCGTGCGCGACGCGCGCATGCACCGACCTCGACAGCGCCATCCTGTATGCCACCGCGCCCGACATCTTCACGGGCGCCGAGCTGGCCGCTTTCGACCACTTGGCAGCCAAGACACGCATGCGCCGTTATGGAGGCGACTGCTACAGCTATGGGCTTCTCGCCAGCGGTCACGTCGACCTCGTCGTGGAGGCGGGGCTGCAGCCCTACGATTATCTTGCCCTTGCGCCCGTGATCGAAGGCGCGGGCGGCGTCATGACGGATTGGACAGGGCAGCCGCTCGGCCTCGCCTCAAAGGGCCGCGTGATCGCGGCCGCCACACCTGCGCTGCATCGCCAGGCGATGCAGGTGCTGGGGGCGGCCATGGCCTGACCGGCGCGCCGCCCGCCCGCAGTTCCACGCAACGCTTCAGCCATAAGGTGAACGAGCATGCATGCACTAGGGGTAGCAACGGTGGAAGACGCAGAGCGGCTGGTGCAGGCCAGCCCGCTCTCGCATATCAAGATCGGCCTGTCCGATGTGGACGGCGTCATGCTGGGCAAGTACCTGAGGCGCGACAAATTCCTGGGCGCGCTGCGTTCCGGGCTCGCGTTCTGCGACGTGGTGCTGGGGTGGGATCTGGACGATCAGCTCTACGACAACACCCGGTACACCGGCTGGCACACCGCATACCCCGACGCAAAAATGCGCATCGTGCCGCAAAGCGCGCGCCGTCTCACGCTGGAACAAGGCCCCGGCGGCGAAGACATGCTGCTGTTCCTGGCGGAATTCGAGGGCGATGCCGCCGCCATCTGTCCGCGCCGCCTGCTGCACCGCGTGATCGATCGCGCGGCGGACATGGGATTCGATGCCTATGCCGCGCTGGAGTACGAATTCTTCATGTTCCGCGAGACGCCGCACTCCGTGCGCGCCAAGCACTACCGCAACATGGAGAACTGGACGCCCGGCAATTTCGGGTATTCGGTTCTGCGCAGCACGGTCGAGGGCGACTTCTATCGCAAGCTGCTCGACATGTGCGAGCGCATGGACATGCCCATCGAAGGCCTGCACACCGAGACCGGGCCGGGCGTGCTGGAGGCCGCGCTTGCCGTGGACCATGCGGCGGCGGCCGGCGACAAGGCGTTTCTGTTCAAGACGTTCGCCAAGGCGCTTGCGCAACAGAACGGCCTGATGGCCACCTTCATGGCGAAATGGTCGCACGACCACCCGGGTCAAAGCGGCCACATTCACCTGTCTCTGCGCGACCGCAAGACGGGGCGTTCGTCCTTCTACGATGAGTCGCAGCCACATGGCGTCGGCAGCCTGCAGGCCGCCTTCATGGCGGGCGTGCAGCGATACCTGCCCGAGTTCATGGCCTTGTACGCGCAAACCATCAACAGCTATTCGCGCCTGGTGCCCGGCTATTGGGCGCCGCTGGACGCCACGTGGGGGATGGAAAACAGGACGACGGCACTGCGGCTCATCCCGGGCAGCGACAAATCGCAGCGTGTCGAAGTGCGCATCGGATCGGCCGATGCCAATCCCTATCTGGCGCTGGCCGCGGCGCTCGCCTCCGGGTTGTACGGCATCGAGCAAGGGCTGTCGCCCGAGCCCATGGTACAGGGCAATGCCTATACGCAGGAGTTTCCCGCGCATCTGCATCTGCCCACGACCTTGTGGGAAGCCGCGCAGCGTCTTCGCGGCTCCGACGCCGCGCGCGTGCTGTTCGGCGACGCATTCGTCGAGCATTACGCTGCGACGCGCGAATGGGAAGAGCGGCAGTTCCGGCGTCATGTGACCGACTGGGAGCTTGCGCGCTACTTCGAAATCATCTGAACCCGTCCATTGCCATCAGAGTAGCCATGACCCACGAACTCATCACCATCAGCCCCATCGACGGACGTCCGGTCGTGCGCCGTGCCTACGCCAGCGAAGCGCAGATCTCGCAGGCGCTGGCCAACGCCCAGGGCGCGCAGCCGGCGTGGCATGCGCTCGGCATCCAGGCGCGGGGGCGCATCGTGACGGCTGCGGTGGACCATGTCGTGGCGGCCAAGGATGAAATTGCGCGCGCGATCACCATTCAGATGGGCCGTCCGCTACGCGACGCACCCGGCGAAGTCGATGGCTTCGCCACCCGCGCGCGCCACATGATCGCCATCGCCGACGATGCCCTCGCTCCCATTGCCGTTCCCGCGCAGCCAGGCTTTACGCGTTTCATCAGCCGCGCGCCCGTCGGCGTGGTGCTCACCATCGCGCCTTGGAACTATCCGCTGCTGACCGCGGTGAACAGCATCGTGCCCGCACTGATGGCGGGCAACACCGTCATTCTCAAGCATTCCGACCAGACGCCGCTGTGCGCCGAGCTCATCGATCGCGCATTCCGAGACGCGGGGGCGCCAAGAGGCGTCTTTCAATACCTGCACGCCAGCCACGACATCACGCAACGGCTGATCCGCGCGCCGGAGATCGGCTATGTGTCCTTCACGGGCTCGGTCCGGGGAGGGCGCATTGTCGAGGAAAGCGCGGCGGGTCGCTTTATCGGCGTCGGACTGGAACTGGGCGGCAACGACCCAGCCTACGTGCGTGAGGACGCCAACCTGGACGCCGCGGCAGAGACGCTCGTCGATGGCGCGTTCTTCAACGCCGGCCAGTCGTGTTGCGGCATTCAGCGCATCTACGTGGCGCGTGGCGTGCACGACGCCTTCGTCGAGCGCGCCGCTGCGTTAACGCACCGCTACGTGCTGGGCAATCCGTTGCAGCTGGACACGACGCTTGGCCCTGTCGTGCGCGCCCGCGCGGCGGCCGAGATCCGGGAAGTGATCGCGCAAGCCGTCGGCGCCGGCGCTGTAAACGTGATCGATAACTCGCATTTCAAAAAAGCGAGTGAAAGCTCACTTAAAGCGAGCGAAAGCTCGTGTTATGTAGCGCCCGCGTTGCTCACGCAGGTCGACCACCGCATGCGCATCATGAGCGAGGAGTGTTTCGGTCCGGTCGCCGGCATCATGCCGGTCGACAGTGACGAACAGGCCATCGCGCTGATGAACGACAGTCCGTACGGATTGACGGCTGCCGTTTTCACGCAGGACGAAGCGGCCGCATTGCGTATCGGCGGGCAGGTGCGCGCCGGCACGTTCTTCATGAACCGATGCGACTACCTCGACCCGGCGCTCGCGTGGACGGGCGTCAAGGAGTCGGGCCGCGGCGTGTCCTTGTCCAAGCTCGGCTACGAACCGCTCACCCAGGCGAAATCCTTCCATATGCGCAGCCTCTGAGCGCGGCATCACCAGGAACCGAATCATGACCGTCCCCCACGTCAACTGGAACTATCCCACCGCCATCAAGGTGGGTCCCGGACGCATCAAGGAACTGCCCGCGTGCTGCCGTGAGCTGGGCATGTCCCGACCTTTGCTCGTGACCGATCCCGGACTGGCCGCGTTGCCCATGGTCCGCGATGCCGTGGGCATGTGCCACGATGATGGTGTCGATTGCGCGGTCTTTCACGACATCAAGGGCAATCCCACCGGGCGCAACGTCGACGACGGTGTCGCGGCGTTCAAGCGCGGGCGCCATGACGGTGTCATTGCGTTCGGCGGCGGTTCGGCGCTCGATGCGGCGAAGGCCATCGCATTGATGGCGGGGCAGAGCCGGCCGCTGTGGGACTTCGAAGACATCGGCGACAACTACCTGCGCGTCAATGCCGCCGGTATGGCGCCCGTCGTGGCCGTGCCCACCACCGCAGGCACCGGCTCCGAAGTCGGGCGCGCATCCGTCATTACCGACCAGGCCGCGCACATCAAGCGCATCATCTTTCACGCCCGCATGCTGCCGTCCATCGTGATCCTGGACGCCGAGCTCACCGTGGGCCTGCCGCCCAAGATCACGGCGGCCACGGGCATGGACGCGCTGTCGCACAACCTGGAAGCCTACTGTTCGCCGTTCTTTCATCCCATGGCGGCTGGCATTGCGCTGGAGGGCATGCGCCTTATCAAGGCGTATCTGCCGCAGGCGGTTGCCGATGGCGCCGATCTGCAGGCGCGCCAGCAGATGCTGACGGCATCGTGCATGGGCGCCACCGCCTTCCAGCGCGGCCTGGGCGCCATGCACGCGCTGGCGCATCCGCTCGGCGCGCTCTATGACGCGCATCACGGCCTGCTCAATGCGATCTTGATGCCCTACGTGCTCAAGGCCAACGAAGAAGCGGTGGCGCCCCGGCTTGAAGCGCTTGCGCGTTATCTCGGCTTGCCGCGGCAAAGCCCGGGCGCGGTGCTCGACTGGGTGCTGGCGCTGCGAGAGGCCGTCGGCATCCCGCATACGCTCGCCGAGATCGGCCTGGATGACGGCCAGGCCGAGCGGGTGGGGCGCATGGCCAGCCAGGATCCCTCCGCCGGCACGAACCCCGTCAATTTCTCCGCCGAAAAATATTCTCAGCTTTTTCGTGCAGCAATTCGCGGAAACCTGTAAGCTTCGCCCCCTCTGCGCGGAAACGCGGCGGAGGTGGAACTGAAATTATGAATTTTTCATCCGAATGGTTTGACAGCGGATTTGAAAGTGTTCATAATCTCAAGTTCTCCGCTGGAGGGGTGCCCGAGTGGTTAAAGGGGGCAGACTGTAAATCTGTTGGCCTTGCGCCTACGTTGGTTCGAATCCAACCTCCTCCACCAGAGATCCATACCTAAATCCAGGCGCGGTTGGCCTGGATTTGCAATGTAAGGCCCGGTGGCCTTGTGCAGCCTTCGCAAAGAAGGTGGCAAGGATCCTCCGGCCTTCATTTCGAAGGGTTGGGACGAGAGAAGGTGAAAGGGTTTGCCGCGGGTGTAGCTCAATGGTAGAGCAGAAGCCTTCCAAGCTTACGACGAGGGTTCGATTCCCTTCACCCGCTCCAAGATTTTTAAATGCCCATGTGGCTCAGTGGTAGAGCACTCCCTTGGTAAGGGAGAGGTCGCGCGTTCGATCCGCGCCATGGGCACCACAAATTCCAAATTCTTTTCTTCAGTCAGAAGCGCAATCCAGGTCAGGAGTCAGCCATGGCAAAAGGCAAGTTTGAACGTACCAAGCCGCACGTGAACGTGGGTACGATTGGTCACGTTGACCACGGCAAAACGACGTTGACGGCGGCGATCACGACCGTTCTGTCGACCAAGTTCGGCGGCGAAGCCAAGGGCTACGACCAGATCGATGCAGCTCCTGAAGAAAAGGCACGCGGCATTACCATCAACACGGCTCACGTCGAGTACGAAACGGAAACGCGTCACTACGCGCACGTTGACTGCCCGGGCCACGCCGACTACGTCAAGAACATGATCACGGGCGCTGCCCAGATGGACGGCGCGATCCTGGTCGTGTCGGCCGCTGACGGCCCCATGCCGCAAACGCGCGAGCACATCCTGCTGAGCCGCCAGGTTGGCGTGCCGTACATCATCGTCTTCCTGAACAAGGCTGACATGGTTGACGACGCCGAGCTGCTCGAGCTGGTGGAAATGGAAGTTCGCGAACTGCTGTCCAAGTACGACTTCCCGGGCGACGACACCCCGATCGTCAAGGGTTCGGCCAAGCTGGCGCTGGAAGGCGACAAGGGCGAACTGGGCGAACAGGCCATTCTGGCTCTGGCTGCCGCGCTGGATTCGTACATCCCGACGCCTGAGCGTGCCATCGACGGCGCGTTCCTGATGCCGGTTGAAGACGTGTTCTCGATCTCGGGTCGCGGCACCGTGGTGACCGGCCGTATCGAACGCGGCATCATCAAGGTCGGCGAAGAAATCGAAATCGTCGGTATCGTTCCGACGGTCAAGACGACCTGCACGGGCGTGGAAATGTTCCGCAAGCTGCTGGACCAAGGTCAAGCTGGCGACAACGTGGGCATCCTGCTGCGCGGCACCAAGCGTGAAGACGTCCAGCGCGGCCAAGTTCTGGCCAAGCCGGGCTCGATCACCCCGCACACGGACTTCACGTCCGAGGTGTACATCCTGTCCAAGGAAGAAGGCGGCCGCCACACCCCGTTCTTCAACGGCTATCGTCCCCAGTTCTACTTCCGCACGACGGACGTGACGGGCACGATCGACCTGCCGGCCGACAAGGAAATGGTTCTGCCGGGCGACAACGTGACGATGACCGTCAAGCTGCTGGCCCCGATCGCCATGGAAGAAGGTCTGCGTTTCGCCATCCGTGAAGGCGGTCGTACCGTCGGCGCCGGCGTCGTCGCCAAGATCCTGAAGTAAGCAATACCCGGATGGGTAGGGTGGGCATTCATGCCCCTCTATCCATCTTTGCTGTAAAAGTAGTACTATGTATGGTTCCGCGAGCCGATGCAGGCGGAACAAGAGTTTGATGTGTTTAGGGGCATAGCTCAATTGGCAGAGCGTCGGTCTCCAAAACCGAAGGTTGTAGGTTCGATTCCTACTGCCCCTGCCACCGCCAGGATAAACCCGCGGGAGATCATCGCGAGTTACGCATTCACGGCGGCTCGCGTCGCAATATGTCTAATACCAGCGTAGAAACCGTTACCAGTACCGCCGACCGGGTCAAGCTCGGGCTGGCGGTTCTCGTCGTTATTGCTGGCATCGTCGGGTTCTCCGTGCTTAGCGCGCAGCCGATGCCCGCTCGGATCGGTGTGTTCGTCGGCGGCCTCGTGATCGCAGCCGCGATCGCCTGGTTCAGCGAACCCGGTCGCCGTACCCTGAGCTTTGCCAGCGAGTCCTACAACGAAGTCAAGCGTGTCGCATGGCCCACCCGCAAGGAAACGACCCAGATGACGGGTATCGTTTTTGCCTTCGTGGCGGTCATGGGCATTTTCATGTGGGTGCTCGACAAGGGCATCGAATGGATTCTCTACGGCCTGCTGCTGGGCTGGAAATAAGGACGGCAAATGAGTAAGCGTTGGTATGTCGTCCATGTGTACTCCGGCATGGAAAAAAGCGTACACAAGGCCCTGAATGAGCGCATCGAGCGCGCGGGCCTGCAAACGTCGTTTGGCCGCATCCTTGTGCCCTCCGAAGAAGTCGTCGAGGTCAAGGGTGGTCAGAAGTCGATCACCGAGCGCCGCATTTTCCCCGGTTATGTCCTGGTTGAAATGGACCTGACCGACGAAACGTGGCACCTGGTCAAGAACACCAACCGAGTCACCGGCTTTTTGGGCGGCTCGGGCAATCGTCCGACCCCGATTTCCGAAAAGGAAGTCGAAAAGATCCTCTCCCAGATGGAAGAGGGCGTCGAGAAACCCCGCCCCAAGATCCTGTTCGAAGTGGGCGAGATGGTTCGGGTCAAGGAAGGTCCGTTTGCGGACTTCAACGGCAACGTCGAAGAAGTCAACTACGAAAAGAGCAAGGTGCGTGTGTCCGTCACCATTTTTGGTCGCGCCACGCCCGTCGAGCTCGATTTCAGCCAGGTCGAAAAGACCTGAATCTAACCCCCGGGGAGCCCTGTCCTTATTGGCCAGGGCGATATCACCCGCAAGGAGCAAAGCATGGCGAAGAAGATCGTCGGCTTTATCAAGCTGCAAGTACCGGCTGGTAAGGCTAACCCCTCCCCCCCGATTGGCCCGGCCCTGGGTCAGCGTGGCCTGAACATCATGGAATTCTGCAAGGCGTTCAACGCCAAGACCCAAGGCATGGAGCCTGGTCTGCCGATTCCGGTGGTGATCACCGCTTTCGCCGACAAGAGCTTCACCTTCATCATGAAGACCCCGCCCGCGACGGTCCTCATCAAGAAGGCCGCCGGCGTGCAAAAGGGTTCGCCCAAGCCGCATACCGACAAGGTCGGCACGCTGACCCGCGCGCAAGCTGAAGAAATCGCCAAGGCCAAGGGTCCCGACCTGACCGCCGCCGATCTGGAAGCCGCAGTGCGCACGATCGCTGGCAGCGCCCGCAGCATGGGCATCACGGTTGAGGGGATCTAATCATGGCTAAGTTGTCCAAGCGCGCCGCCGCTATTGCACAAAAGATCGACCGCACCAAGCTGTACCCGGTCGCTGAAGCCCTGACCCTGGTCAAGGAAACCGCCGTCGCCAAGTTCAATGAATCCATTGACGTGGCCGTGCAGCTCGGCATCGACCCGAAGAAGTCGGACCAACTGGTCCGCGGTTCGGTCGTGCTGCCCGCCGGCACCGGCAAGTCGGTCCGCGTCGCCGTGTTCGCCCAAGGCGACAAGGCTGAAGCCGCCAAGGCCGCTGGCGCCGACATCGTTGGTCTGGACGACCTGGCCGACAGCATCAAGGCCGGTCAAATGGACTTTGACGTCGTCATCGCCTCGCCCGACACGATGCGTGTCGTCGGCGCCCTGGGTCAGATCCTGGGCCCGCGCGGCCTGATGCCGAACCCGAAGGTCGGCACCGTGACCCCCGACGTCGCAACCGCTGTGAAGAACGCCAAGGCCGGTCAGGTTCAGTACCGTACCGACAAGGCCGGCATCATCCACGCAACGATCGGCCGCGCGTCGTTCGGCGTGGAACAGCTGCAAACCAACCTGGCCGCTCTGGTCGACGCCCTGCAAAAGGCTCGTCCCGCAGCTGCCAAGGGCATTTACCTGCGCAAGCTCGCCGTTTCGTCCACGATGGGCGGCGGAGCGCGTGTGGAAATTGCCTCGCTGTCGGCTTCCAACTAAGCCAACAGCTGTAAACGTACTTTGGGCTGCATCCGGACCCCTCCGGATGTTGCTGTCAAAGACCGCTGGAGCAGGGCAGTGGAAGGGATTGTTCCTTCCGCAAGGAAAGCAGCACCGCCGCTGCCCCGCTTAATCCCGGAGCTCACCTAGTCCGGATCCAGCGTAGACGGCGTCCCCAGGAAGAATTCTTTACCCGAAGAACTCGTCCAGGCGCCGCATTCGGTTGACGCGCAAGGCTCCGGCCCCAGGCGTCTTTTGATGGAGTGTTCAAACCGTGAGTCTCAATCGTCAAGAGAAAGCGGTGGTAATCGAGGAAGTCTCGGCGGAAGTCGCCAAGGCCCAATCGATTGTTATCGCTGAGTACCGTGGTCTGGACGTCGCCTCTGTCACCGTACTGCGCAAAACTGCGCGTGAATCGGGCGTGTATCTGCGTGTTCTGAAGAACTCGCTGGCCCGTCGTGCTGTTGCTGGCACGGCTTTCGAGCCGTTGGCCGAGCAACTGACCGGTCCGCTGATCTATGGCATCAGCACTGATCCGGTAGCGGCGGCCAAGGTCATTGCTGGTTTCGCGAAGAGCAACGATAAGCTGGTCATCAAGGCGGGCGCTCTGCCCAACAACTTGCTGAACCAAGAAGGCGTGAAGGCCCTGGCCACCATGCCCTCGCGCGAAGAGTTGCTGTCGAAACTGCTTGGCACCATGCAAGCCCCCATCGCGCAATTCGTGCGTACGCTCAACGAAGTTCCGACCAAGTTCGCCCGTGGCCTCGCTGCCGTGCGCGACCAGAAGGCAGCGGCCTAATCGCCCTGTTGTCCGGAATTCGCTGAACGACGAAGCGACACCCAAACCCTGGCATTACCAAAATATTTGGAGTTCTGAAAAATGGCACTTAACAAAGCTGAAATCCTTGACGCCATCGCTGGCATGACCGTGCTCGAGCTGTCCGAGCTGATCAAGGAAATGGAAGAGAAGTTCGGCGTGTCGGCTGCTGCCGCTGCCGTCGCTGTCGCTGCTCCCGCCGCTGGTGGCGCTGCTGCCGCTGCTGAAGAGCAAACCGAGTTCACCGTCGTCCTGCAAGAAGCCGGCGCGAACAAGGTCAGCGTCATCAAGGCCGTGCGCGAGCTGACCGGTCTGGGTCTGAAGGAAGCCAAGGACCTGGTCGACGGCGCTCCGAAGCCCGTCAAGGAAGCTGTGGCCAAGGCTGACGCCGAAGCCGCCAAGAAGAAGCTGGAAGAAGCTGGCGCCAAGGTCGAAGTCAAGTAAGACCTGCGTCAACTGCCCGGGGACAGCACAGTTTGCAGTCCCCGGGCTTTTGCGTTTCCAGGAAACCCCTACTGGGGGTATGCCCATTCAGTGGGGTTTCCTGGAGTCGTATCACCTGGGGCCGTGGTTGACGGCCCATGCAACCTCGAGTCGGAGTGCTCATGCCTTACTCGTACACCGAAAAAAAGCGCATCCGCAAAAGCTTCGCCAAGCGTGAAGACGTTCAAAACGTTCCTTTCCTTTTGGCGACACAGCTTCAATCCTACCTAACTTTCCTGCAGGCGGATACCGCCCCGTCCGAACGCGTAGCCGACGGTTTGCAGGCGGCGTTTACGTCGATTTTCCCGATCGTTAGTCACAACGGTATGGCGCGCTTGGAGTTCGTGAGCTATGTGCTCGGCGAACCGGTGTTCGATGTCAAGGAATGTCAGCAACGTGGCCTGACCTATGCCTCGCCCCTGCGAGCCAAGGTCCGCCTGGTGCTGCTTGACCGCGAAGTCAGCAAGCCCACCGTGAAGGAAGTGAAGGAACAGGAAGTCTACATGGGCGAAATTCCGCTCATGACGGGCACGGGTTCCTTCGTCATCAACGGCACGGAGCGTGTCATTGTTTCGCAGCTGCACCGCTCGCCTGGCGTGTTCTTCGAACACGACCGCGGCAAGACGCACAGCTCCGGCAAGCTCCTGTTCTCGGCCCGCGTGATCCCTTACCGCGGCTCGTGGCTGGACTTCGAGTTCGACCCGAAGGACGTCCTGTTCTTCCGCGTCGACCGTCGCCGCAAGATGCCTGTCACGATCCTGTGCAAGGCCATCGGCATGACGCCGGAAACCATCCTGGCCAACTTCTTCGACTTCGACAACTTCGAACTGAAGAGCGAAGGCGCGATGATGGAATTCGTGCCTGAGCGTTGGAAGGGCGAAATGGCCCGTTTCGACATCGCCGACCGTTCGGGCAAGGTGATCGTCGAGAAGGACAAGCGCATCAACGCCAAGCACCTGCGCGACCTGGCTGCCGGCGGCATCCAGCGCATCTCCGTGCCGGAAGATTTCCTGTACGGCCGTGTGCTGGCCAAGAACATCGTTGACGAAGAAACC
Source organism: Achromobacter sp. E1 (assembly GCF_037039475.1). Classification (NCBI taxonomy): domain Bacteria; kingdom Pseudomonadati; phylum Pseudomonadota; class Betaproteobacteria; order Burkholderiales; family Alcaligenaceae; genus Achromobacter; species Achromobacter sp. E1. Next base: position 5,913,148 of record NZ_CP146253.1, on the reverse strand, counting down.
GGCGAAGTCATCGCCAACGCCAACGACGAGATCACGGAAAGCGTGCTCGGCGCCCTGCGCGCCGCAAACGTGCACGAGTTCCAGGCGCTCTACACGAACGACCTGGACCGCGGTCCGTACATCTCGCAAACGCTGCGCACCGATGAAACCGCCGACCAGATGGCCGCGCGCGTTGCCATCTATCGCATGATGCGTCCTGGCGAGCCGCCCACCGAAGAAGCGGTGGAAGCGCTGTTCCAGCGTCTGTTCTACAGCGAAGAGACGTACGACCTGTCGCGCGTCGGCCGCATGAAGGTCAACAGCCGTCTGGGCCGTGGTGAGGACATCACCGGCCCGATGACGCTGACCAACGAAGACATCCTTGAAACCATCAAGGTGCTGGTTGAGCTGCGTAACGGCCGTGGCCAGATCGACGACATCGATCACTTGGGCAACCGCCGCGTGCGTTGCGTGGGCGAACTGGCCGAAAACCAGTTCCGCGCCGGCCTCGTGCGCGTCGAGCGCGCCGTCAAGGAACGTCTGGGCCAGGCCGAGACCGAAAACCTGATGCCGCACGACCTGATCAACTCCAAGCCGATCTCGGCTGCCATCAAGGAGTTCTTCGGTTCGAGCCAGCTCTCGCAGTTCATGGACCAGACCAACCCGCTGTCGGAAATCACGCACAAGCGTCGCGTTTCCGCACTGGGCCCGGGCGGTCTGACCCGCGAGCGCGCCGGCTTTGAAGTCCGCGACGTGCACCCGACCCACTACGGCCGCGTCTGCCCGATCGAAACGCCGGAAGGCCCGAACATCGGTCTGATCAACTCCATGGCGCTGTACGCTCGCTTGAACGAGTACGGCTTCCTGGAAACGCCTTACCGCAAGATCATCGACGGCCGCGTCAGCGAGCAGATCGATTACCTGTCGGCCATCGAAGAAAGCCACTACGTCATCGCGCAGGCCAACGCCGCGCTCGACGAAGAAGGCCGTTTCGTGGACGACCTGGTCGCCTGCCGTGAAGCTGGCGAAACGATGCTGACCGCCCCGGCCAACGTGCACTACATGGACGTTGCTCCGTCGCAGATCGTGTCGGTTGCTGCCTCGCTGATTCCGTTCCTGGAACACGACGACGCGAACCGCGCACTGATGGGCGCCAACATGCAACGTCAGGCCGTGCCTTGCCTGCGTCCGGAAAAGCCGGTCGTGGGTACGGGTATCGAGCGCACCGTGGCCGTTGACTCGGGCACCACCGTGCAGGCGCTGCGTGGCGGTCTGGTCGACCACGTCGACGCCGAGCGCGTCGTGATTCGGGTGAACGACGAAGAAAACGTCGCCGGCGAAGTGGGCGTCGACATCTACAACCTGATCAAGTACACGCGTTCCAACCAGAACACGAACATCAACCAGCGTCCGATCGTCAAGCGTGGCGACCGCGTTGCCAAGGGCGACGTGCTGGCTGACGGCGCATCGACCGACCTGGGCGAACTCGCCCTGGGTCAGAACATGCTGATCGCGTTCATGCCCTGGAACGGCTACAACTTCGAAGACTCGATCCTGATCTCCGAAAAGGTCGTGGCGGATGACCGCTACACCTCGGTGCACATCGAGGAACTGACCGTTGTCGCCCGCGATACGAAGCTCGGACCGGAAGAAATCACCCGCGACATCAGCAACCTGGCTGAAACGCAGTTGAACCGTCTGGACGATTCCGGCATCACCTACATCGGCGCCGAAGTCAGCGCCGACGACGTGCTGGTCGGCAAGGTCACGCCCAAGGGCGAAACCCAGCTGACGCCGGAAGAGAAGCTGCTGCGCGCCATCTTCGGTGAAAAGGCGTCCGACGTTAAGGACACCTCGCTGCGCGTGCCCTCGGGCATGACCGGCACCGTGATCGACGTGCAGGTGTTCACGCGTGAAGGCATCGTGCGCGACAAGCGCGCCCAGTCCATCATCGACGATGAACTGCGCCGCTATCGCCAGGACCTGAACGACCAGCTGCGCATCGTTGAAAACGACCAGTTCGATCGTATCGAAAAGATGCTGATCAACAAGACCGTCAACGGCGGCCCGCGCAAGCTGGCCAAGGGCGCGACGATCACCAAGGCCTACCTGGCCGATCTGGATCGCTGGCAGTGGTTCGACATCCGTCTGGCCGACGAGCCGCACGCCGTCGTGCTGGAACAGGCCAAGGAATCGCTCGAGCAGAAGCGTCATCAGTTCGATCTGGCCTTCGAAGAGAAGCGCAAGAAGCTGACGCAGGGCGACGAGCTGCCCCCGGGCGTGCTGAAGATGATCAAGGTCTACCTGGCCGTGAAGCGTCGTCTGCAGCCTGGCGACAAGATGGCAGGCCGTCACGGCAACAAGGGTGTCGTGTCGCGCATCACCCCGGTCGAAGACATGCCTCACATGGCTGATGGCACGCCGGCCGACATCGTTCTGAACCCGCTGGGCGTGCCCTCGCGGATGAACGTCGGCCAGGTGCTGGAAGTTCACTTGGGCTGGGCTGCCAAGGGTGTTGGCCATCGTATCGCCGACATGCTGCGTGACGAGCGCACGGCGCAGGTCAAGAACGTCCGCGCCTACCTGGACAAGGTCTACAACACGACCGGCACCGGCGCGCGCATCGACGAGCTGACCGATGACGAAGTCATGGAAATGGCCCAGAACCTCAAGAACGGCGTGCCGTTCGCGACGCCCGTCTTCGACGGCGCGACCGAAGAGGAAATCACCAAGATGCTGGAACTGGCCTATCCGGACGACGTCGCCGAACGCATGGCGCTGACGCCTTCGCGTACGCAGGCATGGCTGTTCGACGGCCGCACGGGCGAGCAGTTCGAACGCCCCGTGACGGTCGGCTACATGCACTACCTGAAGCTGCACCACTTGGTCGACGACAAGATGCACGCCCGTTCCACCGGCCCGTACTCGCTGGTCACGCAGCAGCCGCTGGGCGGCAAGGCGCAGTTCGGCGGCCAGCGTTTCGGGGAAATGGAAGTGTGGGCGCTGGAAGCATACGGCGCCGCCTACACCCTGCAGGAAATGCTGACGGTGAAGTCGGACGACATCAACGGTCGTACCAAGGTTTACGAGAACATCGTCAAGGGCGACCACGTGATCGATGCCGGCATGCCGGAATCGTTCAACGTTCTGGTCAAGGAAATCCGCTCGTTGGCCCTGGACATGGATTTGGAGCGTAACTAATGAAAGCGCTACTCGACCTCTTTAAGCAAGTCTCGCAAGACGAGCAGTTCGATGCCATCAAGATCGGCATCGCCTCGCCCGAGAAGATCCGTTCGTGGTCCTACGGCGAAGTTCGCAAGCCCGAGACCATCAACTACCGCACGTTCAAGCCTGAGCGTGACGGTCTGTTCTGCTCCAAGATCTTTGGCCCGATCAAGGACTACGAGTGCCTGTGCGGCAAGTACAAGCGCCTGAAGCACCGTGGCGTGATCTGCGAAAAGTGCGGCGTTGAAGTCACCGTCGCCAAGGTTCGCCGTGAACGCATGGGCCACATCGAGCTGGCCAGCCCCGTCGCGCACATCTGGTTCCTGAAGAGCCTGCCGTCGCGTCTGGGCATGGTGCTCGACATGACCCTGCGCGACATCGAACGCGTGCTGTACTTCGAAGCCTGGTGCGTGATCGAACCCGGCATGACGCCGCTCAAGCGCGGCCAGATCATGTCGGACGACGATTTCCTGGCCAAGACCGAGGAATACGGCGACGACTTCCGTGCTCTGATGGGCGCCGAAGCCGTGCGTGAACTGCTGCGCACCATCGACATCGATCGCGAAGTGGAAACGCTGCGCGGCGAACTGAAGGCCACCAGCTCGGAAGCCAAGATCAAGAAGATCTCCAAGCGCCTGAAGGTGCTGGAAGGCTTCCAGAAGTCCGGCATCAAGGCCGAGTGGATGGTCATGGAAGTGCTGCCCGTGCTGCCGCCGGACCTGCGTCCGCTGGTGCCGCTGGACGGCGGCCGCTTCGCGACCTCCGACCTGAACGACCTGTACCGCCGCGTCATCAACCGCAACAACCGCCTGAAGCGCCTCTTGGAGCTCAAGGCGCCTGAGATCATCCTGCGCAACGAAAAGCGCATGCTGCAGGAAGCTGTCGACTCGCTGCTGGACAACGGCCGCCGTGGCAAGGCCATGACGGGCGCCAACAAGCGCCAGTTGAAGTCGCTGGCCGACATGATCAAGGGCAAGAGCGGTCGTTTCCGTCAGAACCTGCTGGGCAAGCGCGTCGACTACTCGGGCCGTTCGGTCATCGTGGTGGGTCCGCAGCTCAAGCTGCATCAGTGCGGCCTGCCCAAGCTGATGGCCCTGGAACTGTTCAAGCCGTTCATCTTCAATCGTCTGGAGATGATGGGCCTGGCCACGACCATCAAGGCTGCCAAGAAACTGGTCGAAAGCCAGGAACCGGTGGTCTGGGACATCCTGGAAGAAGTCATCCGCGAACACCCGGTCATGCTGAACCGTGCGCCGACGCTGCACCGTCTGGGCATCCAGGCGTTCGAGCCGGTGCTGATCGAAGGCAAGGCGATCCAGCTGCACCCGCTGGTTTGCGCGGCGTTCAACGCCGACTTCGACGGCGACCAGATGGCTGTTCACGTGCCGCTGTCGCTGGAAGCCCAGCTGGAAGCGCGTACGCTGATGCTGGCCTCGAACAACGTGCTGTTCCCCGCCAACGGCGAACCGTCGATCGTGCCGTCGCAGGACATCGTGCTGGGTCTGTACTACACGACCCGCGAGCGCATCAACGGCCGTGGCGAAGGCATCTTCTTCATGGACGTCGCTGAAGTCCAGCGCGCCTACGACAACAACGAAGTCGAGCTGCAAAGCCGCATCACCGTGCGCCTGAAGGAACACGAGCGCGACGAGAACGGCGAATGGCAACCGGTCATCCGCCGTCACGAGACGACGGTCGGCCGCGCGCTGCTGTCCGAGATCCTGCCCAAGGGCCTGCCCTTCACCGTCCTGAACAAGGCGCTGAAGAAGAAGGAAATTTCGCGTCTGATCAACCAGTCGTTCCGCCGCTGCGGCCTGCGCGACACGGTGATCTTCGCCGACAAGCTGATGCAGTCGGGCTTCCGCCTGGCCACGCGCGGCGGTATCTCGATCGCCATGGGCGACATGCTGATCCCGACCGCCAAGGAAGGCATCCTGGCCGAAGCCAGCCGCGAAGTGAAGGAAATCGACAAGCAGTACTCGTCGGGTCTGGTCACGTCCCAAGAGCGCTACAACAACGTTGTGGACATCTGGGGCAAGGCTGGCGACAAGGTCGGCAAGGCGATGATGGAACAACTGGCCACCGAGCCCGTGACCAACCGTCACGGCGAGGAAGTGCGCCAGGAATCGTTCAACTCCATCTACATGATGGCTGACTCGGGCGCCCGCGGTTCGGCCGCCCAGATCCGCCAGCTGGCCGGCATGCGCGGCCTGATGGCCAAGCCGGACGGCTCGATTATCGAAACGCCCATTACCGCGAACTTCCGTGAAGGCCTGAACGTACTTCAGTACTTCATCTCCACTCACGGTGCGCGTAAGGGTCTGGCCGACACGGCACTGAAGACCGCGAACTCGGGTTACCTGACCCGCCGTCTGGTCGACGTGACGCAGGATCTGGTCATTACGGAAGACGACTGCGGCACTTCGCAGGGCTACAACATGAAGGCCCTGGTCGAAGGCGGTGAAGTCATCGAACCGTTGCGCGACCGTATCCTGGGCCGCGTGGCTGCCGTGGACATCGTCAATCCGGACACGCAGGAAACGGCCATCGTCGCCGGCACCCTGCTGGACGAAGACCTGGTCGACACCATCGACCGCATCGGCGTGGACGAAGTCAAGGTCCGCACGCCGCTGACCTGCGAAACGCGTCATGGTTTGTGCGCGCATTGCTATGGCCGTGACCTGGGCCGCGGTTCGTCCGTCAACCAGGGCGAGGCCGTCGGTGTCATCGCGGCGCAGTCCATCGGTGAACCGGGCACGCAGCTCACGATGCGTACGTTCCACATCGGTGGCGCGGCGTCGCGTTCGGCTCTGGCCAGCGCGGTGGAAACGAAGTCGACTGGTACGGTCGGCTTTGCCAGCACGATGCGTTACGTCACGAACGCCAAGGGCGAACGTGTCGCGATCTCGCGCTCGGGCGAACTGGCGATCTTCGACGACAACGGCCGCGAACGCGAACGCCACAAGATCCCGTACGGCGCGACCGTGCTGGTGGGCGATGGCGAGGCCGTGAAGGCCGGCGCGCGTCTGGCGACGTGGGATCCGCTGACCCGTCCGATCGTGTCGGAATACGGCGGCGCCGTCCGCTTCGAGAACATCGAAGAAGGCGTGACCGTTGCCAAGCAGGTGGACGAAGTCACCGGCCTGTCGACGCTCGTCGTCATCACGCCGAAGACCCGTGGCGGCAAGATCGTCATGCGTCCGCAGATCAAGCTGGTCAACGAGAACGGCGAAGACGTCAAGATCGCCGGCACCGATCACTCGGTGAACATCTCGTTCCCGGTCGGCGCCCTGATCACGGTGCGCGACGGCCAGCAGGTTGCCGTGGGTGAAGTTCTGGCGCGTATTCCGCAAGAATCGCAAAAGACCCGCGACATTACCGGCGGTCTGCCGCGTGTGGCCGAACTGTTCGAAGCCCGTTCGCCGAAGGACGCCGGCATGCTCGCCGACGTCACCGGTACGGTTTCGTTCGGCAAGGACACCAAGGGCAAGCAGCGTCTGGTCATCACCGACCTGGAAGGCGTGAGCCACGAGTTCCTGATTCCGAAGGAAAAGCAGGTTCTGGTGCACGACGGCCAGGTGGTGAACAAGGGCGAAATGATCGTGGACGGCCCGGCCGATCCCCACGACATCCTGCGCCTGCAAGGCATCGAGAAGCTGGCGACGTACATCGTCGACGAAGTGCAGGACGTTTACCGTCTGCAGGGCGTGAAGATCAACGACAAGCACATCGAAGTGATTGTTCGTCAGATGCTGCGCCGTGTGAACATCGTCGATGCGGGCGATACCGAGTTCATCCCGGGCGAGCAGGTCGAGCGCTCCGAGCTGCTCAACGAGAACGACCGCGTCACGGCTGCCGACCTGCGTCCTGCCACGTACGACAACGTGCTGCTGGGTATCACGAAGGCCTCGCTGTCGACCGACTCGTTCATCTCGGCCGCCTCGTTCCAGGAAACCACCCGGGTCCTGACCGAAGCTGCCATCATGGGCAAGCGCGACGACCTGCGCGGCTTGAAGGAAAACGTCATCGTCGGCCGCCTCATCCCGGCGGGTACCGGCCTGGCTTACCACCACGCACGCCGCGACAAGGAACTGCTGGAGGCTGCGGAACGCGAAGCCGCCCGCCAGCAGGCCAACCCGTTCGAGGACGCGCCGGTCACGGTGGGCTCGGACGCCGAGACGCCTGCTTCCGACGTGGGTACCGAGGATTCCGCCGAATAAGCGGAATTCTCCGGCAGGCTTGCCCCGCGAGGATCGCGGGCAAGCCTGAAAATCAAAAGGCCGCTGATGAGAATCAGCGGCCTTTTTACTTGCGAAAGAAAGGGTGCGGCAGGACTATTTGGCCGTCTGGGCGCGGGCGCGCTGGAAGGCCGGTCCCCAGACGGGGTGGCCAGCTTCGTTGGGCGCCAGTTCGAAGGCCGGATCCAGGACCAGGATGCGCGCGAAGCTGTCCTCGCAGAGCTGCGTATATTGCGTGACGCAGTAGCTGAACGCCTGAAGCTTGTAGGCCTCGATGCGTACCGCTTTGGATGAGGTGGCCAGGGTGTCGGAACGGGCGACGCCGCGGATGACTTCTCCGTAGCGCCCGGCGCTGTACTGGTCGCGCACCTGCTGCAGCTCGGCCAGGGCTTCGGCCGTTGGAGGGCTCTCGGGTTGCAATTTGGAGATGCCCGTGCAACCGGCCAACAGGGCCGATACGCCAAGCAGACTGCTCAGGATGCGAATTTTCATGGCTTCCAAAGATGTAGGATGGTGACGCGGTACGCTATCGTGCCACAGCCTGATGCGCTCGGACATTTTCGGCAATGTCCTGCCGTTGCGGATTGGATAATATTCCGCCTAAATAGCCCCTGAACCTGTTATTGGCGCGTCTGCGCAGCTTCGATGATGTCTACTCCCGCCGGCTTGTTGACGCCGCGTGGCCCCTTTTCAGGCGCTGCGCCGTTGGCGCTTCGTCCATTGAGCGCCATTGCCGCCAGCGCGGCGGGCGGGGTGCCGGAATCACGCATCAAGCGGCTCCTGTCCGATCTTCTGCCTTCGCTTATCGCTTTGCATGCGCAAGGGGAAATCTGCGGCGACATCTCGCTCGAAACCGTGGGCATGGATGAAGGCGCGCGGGCGCATCTGCTGCCCGAACTGGTGGTGGCGCGCTCGCGCCGGGCCAGCAGGACGCCGGCAGCCGGCTTCGCGCCGTTCGAGCTGTACACGGATTCCGTGGAATGGCCGCGCGGACCGTGGACCGACATCTATTCCTTGTGCGCCGTGGCGTACGCGCTCGTGATCGGCAGCCGGCCGCCGCCGGCGCCCGAGCGCCGCGCCCACGACGAATACGAAGCGCTGGCCGACATGGGACTGCCCAAGTACGGACAGGACTTCCTGCGGGTCATCGATGCCGGCCTGGCGATGGACACCAGGGCTCGCCCGCAGTCGTTGGCGGAGTTGGCCAGCCTGCTTGGCGTCGCGGCCTACGACGAACCGGCCGAGCCGGAAGACGAATCGGTCGAGACGGCCAAGCCGCCTCCCGTGGCCGGTTTCGCACAACGGCGCGAGCCCGCCCGCCGACGCGGTCCGCTGCCGTTCTGGCTGCTGATCCTCGCGCTGATCGGCGCGGGCATCTATGCGTGGTTCCATTGGGGCAAGGGCAGTCCCAATGCGCTCATTACCCGCTCGGAAGTCGTACAGCCAAATCCGCCCGTCGTGCATCCCTTGCCGCAGCCTGCCGCGCCAGTGTCCGCGCCAACGCCCACGCCTAAACCCGCGCCGGCGGCATCGCAAGCGCCCGCCGACCTGCCGCCCTTGACGGCCGGCGCCGCCGCTGGAGGCCAAGCAACCGCGACTGGCCCGGCCGCCGGACCGGGTTCGCCGTCTGCGCGCACGCAGGCGGATACGCCAAGTTCCGCGGAGCCGCCGCCCGCGCCCACGGCGCAGGAAACCGCGCCGGCAGCTTCGGTTGCCGAAGAGGCGCCCAAGCCCAAACCGGTGCCAGTCCCCGTGCGGGTGGACATCCGCCCCTGGGGCGAGGTCTGGATCAACGGCGTGGCGCGGGGAATCAGTCCGCCCGTGAAGGAGCTCAAGCTGATTCCGGGCAAGTATCAGGTGGTCGTGCGCAACGCAGACCTGCCGCCCTTTCGCATGACGCTCGAGGTCAGACCGGGCAAGCCCGCGGTCATCTCGCACACCTTCCAATAGGATCGCGACCTACGCCTTTGGCAGGTGCAGGATGAATTCGGAGCCTGCGCCGAGCTCGCTCTGCACTTCGATTCGCCCGCCGTGCCGTCCGGCCACGGTATGCACGAATGCCAGTCCCAGCCCCGCACCGCCAACGTCGTCGCGATTGTCGGCGCCGACACGGGCAAAGGGCTCGAACAGCCGGGCCACGTCCTGCGCCGCGATGCCCTGACCCTGGTCCTTGATGCGCACGCACCAGAAGCCGTGCTGCTCATCGATGCTGCAATCGACACGCGTGCCGCTCGCGCTGTATTTGATGGCGTTGTCCACCAGATTGCACAGCGCGCGCATCAGAAGCGTCTGCTCGCCGCGCGTGTAGGCGACCGGTAGCGGCGTGCTGGCTTCCAATGCGATGCCGCGCTTGCTGGCGGACGGCCAGAGATCGTCGACGGCGTCCTGCAGCAACCCGCCCAGATCCAGTTCGATGGTGCTGATCGGCATCGATTCGGCGCGGGTCAGATGCACGAAGTCGTCGACCAGCCTGAGCGTGCGGTTGGCCAGCAGCGCAATGCGCGCGAGCGTGTCGTGCCGAACTTCCTGCTGCCCGCCTTCCTGCGCCAGTTCAACCAATGCGAGGATCGAGCTTTGCGGCGCGCGCATGTCATGCGAGATGAAGCGCAACGTCTCTTCGCGCTGCCGCTCGGCCTGACGGATGTTGGAAATGTCGGTCAGCGTGGTCACCGTGCCCGCGAACTGGCCCTCGGCCGTGTGGATGGGGGCGCATTTCAGGATCAGGTCGCGGCCCGCCCGGTCGCGCACTTCCAGGTCCGCGCTCCAGGGCGAAGCCGCATCGGCCGGGTGACGGCCGCTCAGCGCGTCGGCCACGCGCGCCCGCGCAGCGTCGTCGGCAAGGGTGTGTTCAAGCAGATGCGCCGCCGGCCGGCCGATGCGCGGCGGACGAATGCCAAGTTGCTGGAAGAACATGATGGCGGCCTGGTTGCGAAATCGCACGCGGCCTTCCTGGTCGAACACCAGCGTCGCATCGGGCATGCCGTCGAGCCCGTCAGCCAGGAACCGCCGCAGGTTGCGGACCCGCGCCAGCGCGCGCCGAAGTTCGCCCACCCGGCTCTCCAGCGAGGCGCTGGGATTGGCAAGCTGCACGCGGGCTTCGTTCAGGATCGGCGGGTACTCGCGCTGCAAACGCTGCAGCTCCGTGTCCATATAGCGCAGCGCGGCTTCCTGGTTACGCCAGCTCCAGAGCGGATAGCACAGCGCCACGCCCGCCAGCGCCGCGGTGGGCGCGAACCAGAGATAGGCGTGGGCCAGTAATAGCCACGCGGCCGCGGGGATGACGGCAAGCAGCGCAAGGGTGACGAGCAGCGCCTTCTTGGGCGCCAGACGCCACAAGGCCAGGCAGGCCAGCAACACCGGCAACGCCGCGAACAGCGCGCTCCACGCAGCCGGCGGCCGCTGGAATGCGATGTCGTCGCGCGCGGCCTGCAGGACGTTGGCGACGATCTCCACGCCCGATATGCCGATGGCGTCGTGCGACACCGGCGTCGGGTAATCGTCGCCCAGGCCGGTGGCCCACGCACCCACAAGCACATACTTGCCGCGCAGGTCTTCCGGCCGCAAGTCGCCGCGCAGCACGGAAAGGTACGACACCGTCCGCACATGGCCGGGAGGACCCGCATACGGAATCAGGATGCGGCCGTCGGCATCGGCGCGCTTGAGCAGACGTTGCGCCCGGTCGGCTTGGCCGCCAACTTCCAGCATCGAGATGGCCAGGTGGTTGCGGCGATCTCCGGCAAATTGCGCGGTGAGGGCGGCTTCGCGCACGACGCCGTCCGGGTCGATGACCGCATTGATGAAGCCTGTGGAAGCGGACGCTTGCGCCAGTTCCGCAATGGGCAATCCGATGGCCGTCGGGTTCTTCAGGCGGTCCAGCACCACCGGCAGCACCGTATGCCCATTGCGACGGATGCTGTCCGCAAGGATTGCATCGTCGTCGGCATTGATCTTGTCGGGTTCCGCAAAGATGAGATCCAATCCCACGGCGCGCGCGCCGGTCAGCCGGTCGAGCAGGGCGGCGTGGATGGCGCGCCGCCACGGCCAGCGGCCCAGCGCGTCGATGCTGGCGTCGTCGATCGCCACGATCAGGATATCCGGGTCGGCGGGCCTGCCCGTCAGCATGACCGCGCGGTCATAGAAGACCTGGTCCAGACGGCCCAGGCCGTTGAACGCGCCCAGAAACGCCGCCAGCGCCGCCAGCGCCAATGTCAGCCACAGGCCGGACCGCCAGGACCGGTCGAGCGAGTCGGCGGCGTCGGGCATGGCGGTTGCCTTAGTACGCGGTCAGCGTCACAAGACCGCCGGAGCCACTGGCCACGCCAAGCCCGTACGACGTCATCAGCATGTTCGCGCCCTCGAACGACTGGACCGAATCCGTTCCGTGAAGGCCGATGGCATCGACGGCGCGCACCGACACGTAGAACGTGCCGGGGCCGGGGGCGGAAAAGCGGATGTCGGGGGTCGGAAAGCTGGCGGAAGAAACGGGCAGCAGGCCTTCGGCATCGCGCGAGACGCGCACCAGATAGCTTTGCGCGCCTTCGACGGGGGCGAAGGGGATCGACCACGTGCCGCCTACGCGAACCGGCTCGCCCAATTGCGGCGCAGCCAGCAGCGGACGTACGCCCGACATGGCGCCATCGGCGCCCACCGCGGCGCCGAACCCTTGCGCCACCGCAACCGGCTTGGCGGGCGCGTCGCCGGGCGCATGCGCCTGCAGGCGCACACTGCCTTGCAAAACTTCGCTATGCACGCCCTGCGCGCTGCGCTGCACGCGAAAGCGCGTTCCGCGCACACCCGTCACTGCGACCGGCGTGCGGATCTCGAAACGGCCAACCCCCTGACCCGCGGGCGCGACGCTGGATTCCACGCTGCCGCGGCGCACGTTGATCACCGAATCCGTCAGCGCGGTGCCTTCGAACTGCCGCAGGCGGGTAAGGTCAACGGCGCCGCTGGACGGCAGCGTGAGGCGGGATCCGTCGGCAAGTTGCAGCGTGACGAAGCCGTCGGGGGCGGTCTCCAGCGTGCTGCCTTCGGTCACGGGCGCGCCGGGCTGCACGGGCTTGCCATTCAGGACTGCGCGGCCGCTCACGTGCACCACCTGCGCCTGCGCGTCGCGCACTGGAATCATGGCCAGCGGGATATGCAGCTCCAACCCGATGGGCAGCGTTTCGGGCGTGACGATCCTGTTCAGCGTCTGCAGCCGGTTCCAGTTGGCCGGGCTGCGCGTGTACCGCGAGGCCAAATCAATCAGCGTATCGCCGGGACGGACCCGGTGGATGAAGTCGTCGCCCAATGCGCCCGCCGGCTGACTGCGCGCGGGGGCGGCGAGCGTGATGCAGGAAACCAGGACAAGCAAACAAAGCGCGCGGAAGCGGCTCATGGCAAACGATTCTCCAGGGAGTCGGGCAACGCAGCTACAGCGAAAGGGTCTGGCCGTCGTCGGTCGGGCTGACCAGTTCAAGCCGGTAGCCAAGTGCATAAGAGGAAGTCAGCCGCACACCGTGCTGCGGACGAAGCTGGAGCTTTTGCCGGATGTTCGACAGGTGGGTGTCCAGCGTGCGCGAGGTGGCGGGGATTTCCCGGTTCCAGACGCACTCGGCCAGCACATCGCGCGACATCAGCCGCCCGATGTTGCGAAAGAACAGCAGCGCCAGTTCGAATTCCTTCGGCGCCAGCGTGATGGCAACGTCGTCCAGCGTAATGACGCGTGCGGCGGGATCGACACGGTATCTCGCGACTTCGATGGTCTGGTCCACGGGCTCGGCGATCTGGCTGCGGCGCAGCAGCGCCGCGACCCGGGCCAGCAGTTCCAGGGGACGCATCGGTTTGACGATGTAGTCGTCCGCGCCCGCGCGCAAGCCCTCGACCAGGTCATCTTCGGCCGATCGGTTGGTCAGGAAAATCACAGGGATGCGCGCGCCGATATGGGTGCGCAACCAGCGGACCACGTCGTCGCCGTCGATATCGGGCAGGTGCCAGTCCAGCAGCACCAGGTCGAACGCTTCGGTACGCAAAGCCGCGAGCAGATCGCGGCTCTGGTGATAACTGGTGCAAGCATAGCCGGCGGCGGTCAGAACCTGCTGGATGCGCCGAGCCTGATCCAGGTCGTCTTCCAGCGACGCGATTTTCATTAGACGAGTTCTCGCGAAAGTTGGCTGCGCAGGCGCGCGTGTGGCGACCTAGCAAAACGAAGAGGGCGGATTTATGTAAACGAATGATAACTCGGGAAAACCCTTCAGCGGCTACGTTATGGCAAGAACTGTCAAACATTGCAAAGTTGACGAATCTTGACTGGAGTTGTTGCGTTAACGAGCGCCACACTGTTCCAACGATGTCACCAGCCGCGACACAGCAGGCGGTGCAAGGGGAGGGAACGCAGATCGGGACAGATATGAATCAATTGCGCATACTTGTGATGTCTCCGGACGAAGCCTTACGGGGTTCTTCCGTATCCACGCTGCTGCAGGCCGGTATCTCGGCCCGCGGGTGCTCCACTACGCTGGAATTGTTCGGCCTGCTCAGCGGCGGGCATTTCGACGCCGTGGTCCTGGACATCGGCGCATCCGGTGAAATCGGCTACGCCCTTGTCGCCCGCTTGCATGGCTCCGCGCCGCTAGGCATTGTGGTCGTTGGCAAGAACATGTCGGTGGATAACCGCCTGCGCTGTCTTCAGAGCGGCGCCGATGCGTGTCTGCCAGACCCCCAGGATCCACGCGAACTCGTCTGCATCCTTCTCGCCCTCGCGCGCCGACTGCCCGCCACCGCGGAGCCGGCCGACGCGCACGAGACGGGCAGCGGGCGATGGGAGCTGCGCGACCAGGGTTGGACGCTGGTGGCGCCGACTGGCGTGACGCTATCCCTGTCTGCCAACGAACGTCTTATCGTGCGGGCGTTGCTGAACGTGGCCGGCAAGGCCGTGGGCCGCGACGTGCTGGGCAGCGAATTGCAGGCGGAAGGGGGCGGAGCGCGCGCCAGCAGCGCGCGCAGCATCGACGTCATCGTCAGCCGGTTGCGGCGCAAGGCCGAGCAAGCAGGCGTGGTGTTGCCGATCCGCACCGTCTACGGCAGCGGCTATCTATTTACGGATCGCTGAGCGGGCAAAGGGGTACACTCCTCCAATCCAGGACGTGTGGCAGGGATTGCTCGCAGGCCGCGCCGCGAGCACCGTGGTATCAAGCACCGGCGTTGGCCGCTAGGTCTGTCCGCCGGGTTTGTATGCCGGGTTTGTCCCTTACATGGCCCCATTTTTCGTCAGCCGCCGCCAACTGCCCGGCTTTTGCGAGCAACGCGCGGCTTGGCGACACTTACAAAAAACTTTGACAGTAGCCCTTCATCTCAGTTATGCTAAAGGGCTTACTGCTTTATTTCGCGCGCAAAATCAGCACGCTCAGGCAGACAGTTCAGGGTCATGGTCGAAGGTGCGTCACGAGCCTTTTGTCCTTCTCCAGTTAGTAGCAACTGTTTTTCTGGCTGCCCCCGATTTTGTGCGTTTGTCATGGTTTGTTGGCAAGCCCGCTCTTTTACGTATTTGAACGTTTGAGGCGGTTTTGCGCGAACTGCCTTCTCCGAAAGCTCACCCGCTCCAGGAGACGAGTACGTAAGTACTTACCAGTGGTACGTAAAAGGGATTTCAAAGGTCATGCCTACCATTAGCCAACTCGTGCGCAAGCCGCGCGAAGTCAGCATCATCAAAAGCAAGAGCCCCGCGCTCGAAAACTGCCCGCAACGCCGCGGCGTGTGCACCCGCGTGTACACCACCACCCCCAAGAAGCCGAACTCCGCTCTGCGTAAGGTTGCCAAAGTGCGTCTGACCAACGGTTACGAAGTCATTTCGTACATCGGCGGTGAAGGCCACAACCTGCAAGAGCACTCGGTGGTTCTGGTGCGTGGCGGCCGTGTGAAGGACTTGCCCGGTGTGCGTTACCACATCGTGCGCGGTTCCCTTGACCTGCAAGGCGTCAAGGACCGTAAGCAAGCCCGCTCGAAGTACGGCGCCAAGCGCCCGAAGAAGGCTTAATTACAAGTCAGCAGTACCCCCACGTGACGGAAGTCCGTCACCCGGGAAGTGCGACCGCGCCATCCAGATGATGGGAAGGTGCGCGGCACGTAAGGGGTCGTCCCAATGGGCGGCCATGGCCGTGTAATGAAACACGGTTCAACTGAACAGACACAAGGAAGCAACAATGCCCCGTCGTCGCGAAGTACCCAAGCGCGAGATTCTGCCCGATCCCAAGTTCGGCAGCGTCGAGCTCGCCAAGTTCATGAACGTCGTCATGCTGGACGGCAAGAAGGCCGTCGCCGAGCGCATCGTTTACGGCGCCCTCGAGCAAGTCGCCACCAAGACCGGCAAGGAGCCGATCGAGGTGTTCAGCCTGGCGATCAACAACATCAAGCCGATCGTCGAAGTGAAGAGCCGCCGCGTTGGCGGTGCCAACTACCAAGTGCCGGTTGAAGTGCGCCCCGTGCGCCGCCTGGCCCTGGCTATGCGTTGGCTCCGTGAAGCCGCCAAGAAGCGTGGCGAGAAGTCGATGGATCTGCGTCTTGCTGGCGAACTGATCGACGCCTCCGAAGGTCGTGGCGCCGCGATGAAGAAGCGCGAAGACACGCACAAGATGGCAGAGGCCAACAAGGCCTTCAGCCATTTCCGCTGGTAATTTAAGGATTAATCCACCATGGCCCGCAAAACCCCGATCGAGCGCTATCGCAACATTGGTATCTCTGCGCACATCGATGCAGGGAAGACCACCACGACCGAACGTATCCTGTTCTACACCGGCGTCAATCACAAGATTGGCGAAGTGCATGATGGCGCAGCCACCATGGACTGGATGGAGCAGGAGCAAGAGCGTGGCATCACCATTACGTCGGCTGCTACGACGGCGTTTTGGCGTGGCATGGCCGGCAACTACCCCGAGCACCGCATCAACATCATCGACACCCCGGGACACGTGGACTTCACCATCGAGGTGGAACGTTCCATGCGCGTCCTGGACGGTGCTTGCATGGTCTACTGCGCGGTGGGCGGTGTTCAGCCCCAGTCCGAAACCGTGTGGCGCCAAGCCAACAAGTACGGCGTGCCGCGTCTGGCCTTCGTCAACAAGATGGACCGCACCGGCGCCAACTTCTTCAAGGTCTATGACCAGCTGAAGAACCGCCTGCGCGCCAATCCCGTGCCGATCGTCATTCCCATCGGCGCCGAAGACACGTTCCAAGGCGTGGTCGACCTGGTCAAGATGAAGGCGATCATTTGGGACGAAGCCAGCCAAGGCACGAAGTTCGACTACAAGGACGTTCCGGCCGAGCTGGAAGGTCTGGCGAACGAATGGCGCGAAAAGCTGGTTGAGGCCGCTGCCGAGTCGTCGGAAGAGCTGATGAACAAGTACCTGGAAACGGGTTCCTTGGAAGAAGCCGAAATCAACCTGGCCATCCGTCAACGCACCATCGCTGGCGAAATCCAGCCGATGCTGTGCGGCACCGCCTTCAAGAACAAGGGCGTGCAGCGCATGCTGGACGCGGTCATCGACTACCTGCCTTCGCCCGTGGACATTCCCCCGGTCGACGGTCAGGACGACGATGGCAACGCCATCCAGCGCAATGCCGACGACTCCGAGAAGTTCTCGGCCCTGGCATTCAAGCTGATGAGCGATCCGTTCGTGGGTCAATTGACCTTCGTGCGTGTGTACTCGGGCGTCCTGAAGTCGGGCGATACGGTCTACAACCCCATCAAGGGCAAGAAGGAACGTATCGGCCGCATTCTGCAGATGCACGCGAACAACCGCGAAGAAATCAAGGAAGTGTTGGCTGGCGACATCGCCGCCGTGGTCGGCCTGAAGGACGTGACCACCGGCGAAACGCTGTGCGACATCGACTCCCACATCCTGCTCGAACGCATGATTTTCCCGGAGCCCGTGATTTCGCAGGCCGTCGAGCCGAAGTCGAAGGCCGACCAGGAAAAGATGGGTCTGGCGCTGTCGCGTCTGGCTCAGGAAGATCCGTCGTTCCGCGTGCGCAGCGACGAAGAATCCGGCCAAACCATCATTTCCGGCATGGGCGAGCTGCACCTGGAAATTCTGGTCGACCGCATGAAGCGCGAATTCGGCGTGGAAGCCAACGTCGGCAAGCCGCAGGTGGCCTACCGCGAAACGATCCGCAAGGTCTGCGAAGAAGTCGAAGGCAAGTTCGTCAAGCAGTCGGGCGGTCGCGGCCAGTACGGCCACGTGGTCCTGAAGGTCGAGCCCCTCGCTCCTGGCGGCGGCTACGAATTCGTCGACGCCATCAAGGGCGGTGTGGTTCCTCGCGAATACATCCCCGCGGTGGACAAGGGCATCCAGGAAACGCTGCCTTCGGGCATCCTGGCCGGCTACCCGGTCGTGGACGTCAAGGTCACCCTGTTCTTCGGTTCGTACCACGATGTGGACTCGAACGAAAACGCGTTCAAGATGGCTGGTTCGATGGCATTCAAGGAAGGCATGCGCAAGGCTAGCCCCGTGCTGCTGGAACCGATGATGGCCGTCGAAGTCGAAACGCCGGAAGACTACGCTGGCACCGTGATGGGCGATCTGTCCTCGCGTCGCGGCATGGTCCAAGGCATGGATGACATGGTCGGCGGTGGCAAGACCATCAAGGCCGAAGTGCCCCTGGCCGAGATGTTCGGTTACGCCACGAACCTGCGTTCGCTGACGCAAGGCCGTGCCACGTACACGATGGAATTCAAGCATTACTCCGAGGCCCCCAAGAACGTCGCTGACGAAGTCATCGCCGCTCGGGCCAAGTAAATAACCCTTGCCGGGTCCGTCCAACCGGACGGCCCCGGCAGATATCAAGTTTCCTTGAAAGTCAAAGGATAGAGATCATGGCAAAAGGCAAGTTTGAACGTACCAAGCCGCACGTGAACGTGGGTACGATTGGTCACGTTGACCACGGCAAAACGACGTTGACGGCGGCGATCACGACCGTTCTGTCGACCAAGTTCGGCGGCGAAGCCAAGGGCTACGACCAGATCGATGCAGCTCCTGAAGAAAAGGCACGCGGCATTACCATCAACACGGCTCACGTCGAGTACGAAACGGAAACGCGTCACTACGCGCACGTTGACTGCCCGGGCCACGCCGACTACGTCAAGAACATGATCACGGGCGCTGCCCAGATGGACGGCGCGATCCTGGTCGTGTCGGCCGCTGACGGCCCCATGCCGCAAACGCGCGAGCACATCCTGCTGAGCCGCCAGGTTGGCGTGCCGTACATCATCGTCTTCCTGAACAAGGCTGACATGGTTGACGACGCCGAGCTGCTCGAGCTGGTGGAAATGGAAGTTCGCGAACTGCTGTCCAAGTACGACTTCCCGGGCGACGACACCCCGATCGTCAAGGGTTCGGCCAAGCTGGCGCTGGAAGGCGACAAGGGCGAACTGGGCGAACAGGCCATTCTGGCTCTGGCTGCCGCGCTGGATTCGTACATCCCGACGCCTGAGCGTGCCATCGACGGCGCGTTCCTGATGCCGGTTGAAGACGTGTTCTCGATCTCGGGTCGCGGCACCGTGGTGACCGGCCGTATCGAACGCGGCATCATCAAGGTCGGCGAAGAAATCGAAATCGTCGGTATCGTTCCGACGGTCAAGACGACCTGCACGGGCGTGGAAATGTTCCGCAAGCTGCTGGACCAAGGTCAAGCTGGCGACAACGTGGGCATCCTGCTGCGCGGCACCAAGCGTGAAGACGTCCAGCGCGGCCAAGTTCTGGCCAAGCCGGGCTCGATCACCCCGCACACGGACTTCACGTCCGAGGTGTACATCCTGTCCAAGGAAGAAGGCGGCCGCCACACCCCGTTCTTCAACGGCTATCGTCCCCAGTTCTACTTCCGCACGACGGACGTGACGGGCACGATCGACCTGCCGGCCGACAAGGAAATGGTTCTGCCGGGCGACAACGTGACGATGACCGTCAAGCTGCTGGCCCCGATCGCCATGGAAGAAGGTCTGCGTTTCGCCATCCGTGAAGGCGGTCGTACCGTCGGCGCCGGCGTCGTCGCCAAGATCCTGAAGTAATTCGGATCTACTAAGCAGCACCCAACCAGCGAGGGCGTGATCCCGCCCTCGCATCTCGTTCTTTAGGAAACGCCATGAAAAACCAAAAGATCCGCATCCGCTTGAAAGCCTTCGATTACAAGCTGATCGATCAATCGGCCGCCGAAATCGTCGACACCGCCAAGCGCACGGGCGCTGTCGTCCGCGGTCCGGTGCCGCTGCCCACGCGTATCCGTCGCTATGACGTCCTGCGTTCGCCGCACGTCAACAAGACGTCGCGTGACCAGTTCGAAATCCGTACCCATCAGCGCCTGATGGACATCGTTGATCCCACCGACAAGACCGTTGACGCCCTGATGCGTCTGGACCTGCCGGCCGGCGTCGACGTCGAAATCGCGTTGCAGTAAGACGCTCCGAACCTGCCACCTTCGCCGGCAGGTTCGTCAAGAATGGCCGCACTCCCTCGGGATGGCGGCCATTTTGTTTTGCGGCTGCTGTGGCAGAGGTGAGCAGGCGCTCACTCTCGTGCAATGTGCGCCGCCAGGCCATGCGCGTACCTGGCCGCAGATCCGGGTACGCAAACCGTGGCAAAAATGCCCACCGCGGCATGCCCTGAATCCGCTAAGTGCTTGTGCCGCTTAGAAAAAACATGCTAATATGCGAAGCTTGCCATTTTGTGGCAAGTCTAACTATGGATAAAGCGAAAACCGCCCTGCAGTTCGAGGTCGGCGCGCCAAGTCCAGGTTGAACATAGTCGTAGGGCAAAGGCCGTTACCTTTTGCCTGATTAGCCCCGACCAATCGCAGTCGGGAATGGAGAAAACGATGTCGAATTCGACACCCACGCCCGCCGCTCACCGGCTGGGGCTGGTGGGTCGCAAGGTCGGCATGACCCGCATTTTTACCGAGGAAGGTGAATCCATCCCGGTGACCGTGCTGGACGTGTCCAACAACCGCGTGACCCAAGTTAAGTCGCTGGAAACTGACGGCTACGCCGCTATCCAGGTGGCTTATGGCACTCGTCGTGCCTCGCGTGTGGCTCAGCCGCAAACGGGCCACTACGCCAAAGCCGGCGCTGAAGCCGGTAGCATCCTCAAAGAATTCCGCCTTGATCCCGCTCGCGCCGCTGAATTTTCGGCCGGTTCCGTGATCGCCGTGGAATCCGTGTTCGAAGCCGGCCAACAGGTCGACGTCACGGGCACGACCATTGGTAAGGGCTTTGCCGGTACCATCAAGCGTCACAACTTCGGTTCGCAGCGCGCGTCGCACGGTAACTCCCGTTCGCACCGCGTTCCCGGCTCGATTGGTCAAGCTCAGGATCCGGGTCGTATTTTCCCGGGTAAGCGCATGGCTGGTCACCTGGGTGACGTCACCCGCACCGTTCAAAACCTCGACGTCGTTCGCGTTGACGTTGAGCGCGGCCTGCTGCTGGTCAAGGGCGCTGTCCCCGGCCACGCTGGCGCCGACATCGTTGTGCGCCCGGCCATCAAGGCCCCGGCCAAGAAGGGAGCGTAAGTAAATGGATCTCAAGCTCCTGAACGACCAAGGTCAGGCCGCTGCTACGTTCAGCGCGCCCGACACGATCTTCGGCCGTGACTTCAACGAAGCGCTGATTCACCAGATCGTCGTGGCTTTCCAAGCCAACGCGCGCTCCGGCAATCGTGCTCAGAAGGATCGTACGGAAGTCAAGCACTCCACCAAGAAGCCCTGGCGTCAAAAGGGTACTGGCCGCGCTCGCGCCGGTATGACTTCGTCACCGCTGTGGCGTGGCGGTGGTCGGACTTTCCCGAACTCGCCCGAAGAGAACTTCAGCCAGAAGGTCAACAAGAAGATGTACCGCGCCGGGATCCGTTCGATCCTGTCGCAGCTCGCTCGCGAAGACCGCATCGCCGTCGTTGAATCGTTTGATCTGGAATCGCCCAAGACCAAGGCTGCTGCTGCAAAGCTGAAGAGCCTGGGCCTGGACTCGGTCCTGATCATCACCGACAGCGTCGATGAAAATGTTTACCTCGCCACCCGCAACCTGCCGCACGTTGCCGTTGTCGAGCCCCGTTATGCCGATCCGTTGTCGCTGGTCCACTACAAGAAAGTGCTGATCACCAAGCCGGCCATCGCTCAACTCGAGGAGATGCTGGGATGAACGCTGAACGCTTGATGCAAGTCATTCTGGCTCCGATCGTGACCGAAAAGGCCACGTTCGTCGCTGAGAAGAATCAGCAAGTCGCTTTCCGTGTCGTGGCTGACGCTACCAAGCCGGAAATCAAGGCTGCCGTCGAACTGCTCTTCAAGGTGCAGGTCGAGTCCGTGCAGGTCCTCAACCGTAAGGGCAAAGTCAAGCGCTTTGGCCGATTCGTTGGCCGCCGCCGTAATGAGCGCAAGGCCTACGTCTCGCTCAAGGACGGCCAGGAAATCGACTTTGCGGAGGTGAAGTAAATGGCCCTCGTAAAAGTTAAGCCGACTTCGGCTGGCCGCCGTGGCATGGTGAAGGTTGTCAGCCCGAACCTGCACAAGGGTGAGCCCTACGCGCCGCTGCTCGAAAAGAAGACCCGTGGTTCTGGCCGTAACAACAACGGTCACATCACGATCCGTCATCGTGGCGGTGGTCACAAGCAGCACTACCGTATCGTCGACTTCCGTCGCGATAAGGACGGCATCCCGGCAAAGGTCGAGCGTCTGGAATATGACCCCAACCGTACGGCGCACATCGCTCTGCTGTGCTACGCCGACGGCGAACGTCGTTACATCATCGCTCCCCGTGGCCTGGAAGTCGGTGCAACCGTGCTGTCGGGCACCGATGCTCCGATCCGCGCTGGCAACACGCTGCCGATCCGCAATATCCCGGTCGGTACGACGATCCACTGCGTCGAAATGCTCCCCGGCAAGGGTGCTCAGATGGTCCGCTCGGCCGGCGCTTCCGCCGTCCTGCTGGCTCGCGAAGGCATCTACGCTCAGGTGCGTCTGCGCTCGGGTGAAGTCCGCCGTGTGCACATCGAATGCCGCGCCACCATCGGTGAAGTCGGTAACGAAGAACACAGCCTGCGCCAAATCGGCAAGGCCGGTGCAATGCGTTGGCGCGGTGTCCGCCCGACCGTTCGTGGCGTTGCCATGAACCCGGTGGATCACCCGCACGGTGGCGGTGAAGGCCGTACCGGTGAAGCACGCGAGCCGGTCAGCCCGTGGGGCACTCCGTCGAAGGGTTACAAGACCCGTCGCAACAAGCGGACGAACAATATGATCGTCCAACGGCGCAAGCGCAAGTAAGAGGCGAACACTATGTCACGTTCGATCAAGAAAGGCCCGTTTGTCGATGCTCACCTGATCAAAAAGGTGGACACGGCCGTCGCGGGCAAAGACAAGAAGCCGATCAAGACCTGGTCGCGTCGTTCCACGATCCTGCCCGAGTTCATCGGTCTGACGATCGCTGTGCACAACGGCAAGCAGCATGTTCCCGTGTACATCAACGAGAACATGGTCGGTCACAAGCTGGGCGAGTTCGCGCTGACCCGTACGTTCAAGGGTCACGCCGCGGACAAGAAGGCGAAGAGGTAAGCGATGGAAACTACTGCCATTATCCGTGGAGTTCACATCTCCGCACAGAAGACCCGTTTGGTTGCGGACCTGATCCGTGGCCAGAAGGTCGGCCGTGCCCTGGAAATCCTCACCTTCTCGCCGAAGAAGGCTGCCGTCATCCTGAAGAAGGCTGTCGAGTCCGCCATCGCCAACGCCGAGCACAACGACGGCGCCGACATCGACGAACTGAAAGTCACCACGATTTTTGTGGACAAGGCTCAGTCGATGAAGCGCTTCTCCGCTCGCGCCAAGGGCCGCGGCAACCGTATCGAGAAGCAGACCTGCCACATCACGGTCAAGGTCGGAGCTTAAGGAGTCACGATGGGTCAGAAAATTCACCCCACTGGGTTCCGTCTCGCGGTCACCCGTAATTGGTCCTCGCGTTGGTTCGCCGACGACAAGGCCTTCGGCTCGATGCTGGCCGAAGACATTCGCGTTCGCGAGTACCTGAAGAAGAAGCTCAAGAGCGCCTCCGTTGGTCGCGTGATCATCGAGCGTCCCGCCAAGAATGCCCGCATCACCGTCTACTCGGCTCGTCCGGGCGTGGTGATCGGCAAGCGCGGCGAAGACATCGAAAGCCTGAAGGCTGATCTGCAGCGTCTGATGGGCGTGCCCGTGCACGTCAACATCGAAGAAATCCGCAAGCCGGAAACCGATGCTCAACTGATCGCCGACTCGATCTCGCAACAGCTCGAGAAGCGCATCATGTTCCGCCGCGCCATGAAGCGCGCGATGCAGAACGCCATGCGTCTGGGTGCCCAAGGCATCAAGATCATGAGCTCGGGCCGTCTGAACGGTATCGAAATTGCTCGCACCGAGTGGTATCGCGAAGGCCGTGTGCCGCTGCACACCCTCAAGGCCAACATCGACTACGGCACCTCCGAAGCCCACACCACGTACGGCGTGATCGGCATCAAGGTGTGGGTCTACAAGGGCGACATGCTGGCTAACGGCGAATTGCCGCCGGAAACCGCAGCCCCGCGTGAAGAAGAACGTCGTCCGCGCCGCGCTCCGCGTGGCGATCGTCCGGACGGTGCTCGCACCGGTCGTCCGGGTGGTCGTGGCCGCGCTCCCCGCAAGGCGGATGCTGCTCCGGCGCCTGAAGGAGAATAACCATGCTGCAACCCTCCCGCAGAAAGTATCGCAAAGAGCAGAAGGGCCGCAACACCGGTCTGGCGACCCGTGGTACCCACGTGTCGTTCGGCGAGTTCGGCCTGAAGGCTACCGGCCGTGGCCGTCTGACCGCTCGTCAGATCGAAGCTGCTCGTCGCGCCATTAATCGTCACATCAAGCGTGGCGGCCGTATCTGGATTCGCATTTTCCCGGATAAGCCCATCTCGCAGAAGCCTGCCGAAGTCCGTATGGGTAACGGTAAGGGCAACCCGGAGTACTGGGTTGCTGAAATCCAGCCCGGCAAGGTGCTCTACGAAATGGAAGGGGTTAGCGAAGAGCTCGCGCGTGAAGCTTTCCGCCTGGCCGCTGCCAAGCTGCCGATTTCGACCACGTTCGTCGCGCGTCATATCGGTGCTTAAGGAGTACTAACATGAAAGCTAGCGAACTCCGTTCGAAAGACGCCGCCGAGCTCGGCAAAGAGCTCGAAAGCCTGCTGAAGGCACAATTCGGTCTGCGCATGCAGAAAGCCACGCAGCAACTGGCCAACACCAGCCAGCTGCGCAACGTGCGCCGCGACATCGCTCGCGTCCGCACCTTGCTGACCGAGAAGGCAGGGAAATAAAGATGAGCGAAACTCAAAACACCCAAGTGGCCAAGCGCCAGCGCACGCTGGTTGGCAAGGTCGTCAGCAACAAGATGGACAAGACTGTCGTCGTTCTGGTTGAGCGCCGCGTCAAGCACCCCATCTTCGGCAAGATCATCATGCGTTCCGCGAAGTACAAGGCGCACGATGAATCGAACCAGTACAACGAAGGCGATACGGTTGAAATCGCTGAAGGCCGTCCCATCTCGCGCTCGAAGTCGTGGCGTGTGGTGCGTCTGGTTGAAGCCGCACGTATCATCTAAGTGAAAGCTGCACCTCGGAACGGTTCGCCGTTCTGATATAAAACGGCAAGGGCCAAAACCCTTGCCGTTTTTTTATGTCTCGCACTTGGGAAACCTGGAAGTAAGCATGCTCAGCATCAGCAAATCAGCCCGGCTTGCCGGTGCGGCCCTGTGCTGGATGGTCATGACCGCCGGCGCGGCGATGGCGCAGGAGCGCGCCGCGCCCGTGCAGCCCGACCTGCCGCCGCCGGCACCGTCTCCGAAGCCGTCGCCATCCCCGACGGACGCCACGACGCTCGGCCAGCAACTGCTGAACGCCGGACCGGACCCTCGGGTGGAACTGGACGGCAGATCCCGCGACCATGCGGCCATCTTTGGCACCGATGACCCGGATGAACGGGCCTTGCTGGATCAGGAACGCGCGCTGCAGGCGCAGCGCGACCAGCTCAAGGTTCTGGAACGCGTGCTGAACGCGCCGCCGCCGGGCGCCGATTCTCATGCGCCCGCGATGATTCCCCTGACTTCCGGGCGTCCCATGAATGTGCCGCAGTTGCTGCCTGCGCCTTCCGGTTCGCAACAGGATCAGCATCGCAGCGAGACCCGGCGCAGCGTCGACGACATGCAGCGGCGCGTCGACGGACTGAGACGGGAGGCCGATGCGCTGAGGCAGGGCGGCAAATAGCCTGGGCCTGGGTCAGGACAAGCGCCGGGGTACCGCAAGTAAGTCATGCCGCAAGCGCGCGATCGCCTGTGCGCTACGTGCGTCTTGCAAGCTCCCTGAGCCGTCCGGCGACACCGCTCGGAAAGTAGTACACCGACAGCACGAACAGAATCCCAAGCCACAGCAGCCAGCGATCCGGCTCGAACAAAAGCGCCAGCGGCGGGATGCCGGAAACGACCTCGTGCACGGCGTGCAGGCCGTCCTGCAGGTAGCTCTGGGCGAACACGAACAGGGTGGCTCCGACCACCGCGCCGTACATCGTGCCCATCCCGCCAATCACCACCATCAGCAGGATGTTGAGCATGATCTCGAACGACAGCGTCGTATCAGGGCCGTTGTAGCGCAGCCAGAGCGCATACAGCGCGCCGGCCAGCGTCGCGAACGCGGCGGCAAGCAGGTTCGAGAGGCTGCGGTAGAGCACGGTGCGATAGCCGATCGCCTCGGCGCGAAAGGGGTTTTCGCGAATGGCTTGCAGCACGCGGCCAAAGGGCGAGTTCACGATGCGTAGCAGCATCAGGAACAGCACCACGCAGACTGCTGCAATCAGGTAGTAGGTGATGATCCGACCGTCCACGGTGACGCCGAACAGGGGCTCGGACAAAGGGCGAAACGCGGGCCGCAGCATCTGCGGGACCTTGAAGTTCAAGCCGTCCTCGCCGCCCGTCAGTTCGGATAGCTGCGATACCAGCGTCTGAAACGCCGCGGCAACTGCCAGTGTGATCATCGCGTAAAAGATGGCGCGCACGCGCAGGCTGGCCAGACCGATCACCAACGCAAAGGCGAGCGACACCGCCAGGCCGGCGGCGGTGCCGGCAAGCACTGCGGTCCATCCCGGTTCCATGCGGATGCTGGCAATCGCCACGCCGTAGGCGCCGATGCCGAAGAACATGGTGTGCGCGAAGCTGACGATGCCGGTGTAACCTAATAACAGGTCGTAGCTCGCAACTAGGACGATGAAGACCAGGACCTTTGCCGCGACCGCCAAGGCCTTGGGGCCGGGGAACAGGAAGGGCGCCGCGGCCAGCGCGGCCACGATTGCAACAAGCAGTAGCGCCAGGATCGCGCTGCGCGGCGGATCGCCGGAAAGCAGACGAAACGACATGTCGGCGGCTCCTAGCGGTTGGTGACCGGATACACGCCTTGCGGTCGCCACAACAAAATGGCGACCATCAGCGCGATGTTCGAGAACAGGGCGGCCTTGGGCATCAGAAAGCCTGTGTAGTTGGCCATCAACCCGACCAGCAATGCGCCGATCAGGCAACCCACCGTGGAACCCAGGCCGCCGATCATGATGACGATGAAGATCAGCACGTTCACCTGTGCGCCCAGCTGCGGCACGATCGACTGCTGATACATCCCCCACAGCACGCCGCCCAGGCCGGCCAGCATCGACCCGGCGACGAAGACGCCGACAAACAGATGCCGGATCCGGTAGCCCAGGCTTTCGACCATTTCGCGGTCCTCGACGCCGGCACGGATCAGCAGGCCAAGCTTGGTGCGGTTGAGCACCCACAGCATGCCGCCCAGCACGATGAGGCCCACCGCTAGCGCGACGACGCGGTATTTCTCGATGGCGGCGTCGCCCAGCAGAAATGCGCCACGCAACGACTCCGGCAAGGGCAGCGTGATCGCCTGCGGTCCCCACATCATCTTGATGATCTCTTCGCCGATGATCATGCCGCCCATGGTGATGAGGATCTGCTTGAGGTGCTGACCGTAAACCGGGCGCACGATCACGCGCTCGAAGGCAAGGCCGACCGCGCCCGCCACCAGCATGCCCACGATCATGGCTGGCAGCACCGCGGCCAGATTGGTCCACAGGCTGCCCGACTGCGTCCAGTCCGCCATGGAACCCAGCACGGTGGCCGCCATGTAGGCGCCGATCGCGATGAACAGGCCATGCCCGAAGTTCAGCACGTCCATCAGCCCGAAGACGAGCGTCATGCCCGACGCCACGATGAAGATGATCATGCCCATTGCCAGGCCGGCGAAGGTGAGCGTCACCCAGGTGGAAAACGACCCGACCAGCGGCAGCGCGACCGCAGCCAGCGCCAGCACCAGCAGCACGGGCATGAGATCCGCGCGCGCGCGGGGCAGGGGAGCTTCGATGTCCAGCGTGCTCATTGATGGCTTCCCAATGACAGGCCCAAGAGGCGCGTCTGCAGCGCCTCGTCCTCGGCCAACTCGGCCATCGTGCCCGCGTGCACGACCTGGCCGTTGTCCATGATCGCCGCGAAGTCGCCAACGCGGCGGGCGAAGTTGAAGTTTTGTTCGACCAGCAGGATGGTGGTGCTGGACTGCTTGAGTTCGATGAACGCGTCGATCATGTTCTGGATGATGGCGGGCGCCAGGCCCTTGCTGGGTTCATCGACCAGCAGCAGGCGCCGCGGTTCGATGATCGCGCGCGCCATCGCCAGCATCTGCTTTTGCCCGCCCGACAGCTTGCCCGCCGGATGCAGCCAGAACTTCTTGAGCGCAGGGAAGAACCCGAAGATCCATTCCAGCCGCGCGGTGTCCAGTTGCGCGGCATTCCTGGCCATGCGCGCGGCCAGAAGGATGTTCTCCTTCACGGACAGGTCGCCGAAAATGCCCATGTTCTCGGGCACGTACGCCATGCCCATGCGCGCCATGTCGGGCGGAGAGGTGCGCGTGCCAGGACCGCCGATTGGCGTGCCGTCCAGGCAGACCTGGCCCTGCGTCGCGCGCCACAGTCCCATGATGGTGCGCAGCGTCGTTGTCTTGCCGGCACCATTGCGCCCGAGCAGCATCGTCACGGCAGACGCCGGCACCGACAGGTTTACGCCGTGCAGGATGTGATACGCGCCGATGTGCGTATGGACGTCCTTCAGTTCCAAAAGCGGCTGCAAGGTCATGATGCCTCCGGCGCGCTGATGCCGAGGTAGGCCTGCTGCACGATCGGCGATGCGATCACGGTGGCCGGATCGCCATCGGCCATCAGCCGGCC
The DNA here is from genome assembly GCF_037039475.1 of Achromobacter sp. E1. NCBI lineage: Bacteria > Pseudomonadati > Pseudomonadota > Betaproteobacteria > Burkholderiales > Alcaligenaceae > Achromobacter > Achromobacter sp. E1. The sequence goes on along the minus strand of NZ_CP146253.1, from coordinate 5,884,431 downwards.
GTTGTGCAGCACGACGATCCGGTCGGCCAGTTCGCGCACGACGTCCATCTTGTGCTCGACGAGCAGGATGGTCTTGGACGCGTCAGCCTTCAGTTCGCGGATGAGGTCCAGCACGATGGGCACATCATCCACGCTCATGCCGGCGGTGGGTTCGTCGAACATGAACACCGCCGGCTCCAGCGCGATGAGCATGGCGATTTCAAGCTTGCGCTGATCGCCATGCGGCAGGTCGGCGGCGGGCTGGTCACGGCGCGCCGCGAGCCGCGTTCGCTCGAGCAGCGCGTCGGCGCGGTCGATGAGGCCGCGATCGTCGCGCCATGTGCGCCAGAACCGGATGTGGCGCCACCCCATGCCCTGCTGCCGCGACTGCAGCGCCAGCCGCACGTTCTCGTGAACGCTCAGCCGGGGAAAGAGCTGCGTGAGCTGAAACGCGCGTCCCAGCCCTGCGTGCATGCGCGCCGGGGCCGACAGCGTGGTCAGGTCTCGTCCGTTCAATGCCACGGTTCCGGTGCTGGCGCGTAGCTGGCCCGAGATCAGGTTGAAGTACGTCGTCTTGCCAGCGCCGTTCGGGCCGACGATGGCGGTCAAGGTGCCGGGCGCGTAGGCGCAGCTGACATCGTTGACCGCCACGTGGCCGCCGAACCGCACCGTTAGCAATTGGGTCTCAAGCATGAGTGCGGGGCATCAGCGCTTGTTCTGGATGGGAACGGCCATCTGGTCTGGCGTGATTTCCTTGACCAGGTCCTGCACCGCCCATGGCACCGACGGGTCGTTCTTGATCCGGAAGTGGTACATCGATTGCATGGCCTGGTGATCTTCCGGCCGGAAGGTCATCTTGCCCTTGGGCGTGTCAAAGCTCATGCCCTCCATCGCCTTGATCAGCGTGTCGGTGTCCGATTTGCCACCCGTCTTGTTCAAGGCGGCAACGATGGCGATGCCCGATGCCATGCCGCCGGCCGTGAAGAAGTCGGGCGGCTGGCCAAAGCGCTTCTGGTGCTCGGCCACCAGCCAGTCGTTCACCGGATTCTTGGGGATGCCGTAGTAGTAATACGTGGCGCCTTCCATGCCCGCCAGCGACTTGAGCGGGGTCATGGCCGTCAGCGTGTTGCCGCCCGTCGCGATCTCGATGCCGTAACGTTTGGGATCCAGATCGACTATCTTGAACGGGTTGCCGGCGCCGGCCCACAGGATGAAGATGATCTTGCGGCCGGGCTTGTCCTTGAGCGCATCGAACAGCCGCTGCGCGCCCGCGGTAAAGTCTGTCGCGTTGGCGGGCAGGTATTCCTCGTGCACGATCTTGGCATTCTTGAGCGCGCCCTTGAATGCCTTCACGCCGTCGCGGCCAAAGGCGTAGTCCTGCGCCAGCATCGCGATCGACGTGCCTTCCTGGTCGAATGCCACGGCGTTCGCGATGGCGTCCTGCGAGGAGTTGCGGCCGGTGCGGAAGATGTACTTGTTCCATTTTTCGCCGGTGATCGAGTCCGCCACCGCCGGCTCCACGAGCAGGATCTTTTCGTACTCTTCGGCGATGGGCAGCATGGCCAGCGCCACGCCTGACGACGTGGGACCCACGGCGATGTCGGCGTTGTCGTCGGCATAGGCGGACGCCAGCTGCGCGCGGGCGACGTCGGGCTTGCCCTGGTTGTCCTTCTCGATGACGCGGATCTTGCGCCCGGCCACCGTCATGGTGCCCTGCGTGGCGTACTCGAGTCCCAGCATCAGCCCGTTCTGCGTCTGCTTGGCGTAGGCCTCCAGCGGGCCGGTCTTGTCATAGACATGCGCGACAACGAAGTCCTTTGCCGCCAGCGCGGAACTCATGCACAGGCTGGCCATTGCGGCGAGCAAAATGCGTTTCATGGAAGTCTCCTGGTATCAGTGGGCGCGCGTGGCGGTGTCGTCCGGTGCGGCAAGGAATTGGCGGATGGGGTCTATCTGGGATGCCACATTCAGGGCGGGGGCGTGACCGCAGCCGGGAAAGTCGATGCGGTGCGCGCGGGGACCGCGCTGCGTCATGGCGTGTGCGACCTCCGGCAGCAGCAGGTCCGAATCGGCGCCGCGCAGCAGCAGGGTTGGCATGCGCAGCGTGTCGTATCCCGCCCACCGGTCGTAGTCATGGGGATGATGGCTGAACTGGCCGACGATGGCCGGGTCGTAGTGGGCAGTGACCTTGCCATCGGGCAGACGGCGCACGGAGGTCTCGGTCATGCGGCGCCATTGTTCGTCGCTTTGCCAGCCGTAAGGCTTGTAGGCGGCGCGCAGCCAGGCTTCCAGTTCCGTCACCGTGTCGAAGGCGGGCGGGTTGCCGGCATAGGCCAGGATGCGCTCGATGGCTGGCTGTGGCAGTTCCGGTCCGATGTCGTTGACGATCAGGTGCGAAATGCGATCGCGCAACGTGGTTGCCGCGGCGTGCATGCCCGTGGCGCCGCCCATGGAGGTTCCCACCCAGCGCACACGCGTGAGCGACAGACCGTCCACCAATGCGCGCGCCAGCGTGGCGTAGAAGTCGAGCCGGTATTCGGCCACCGGATCGGGACTCCATTGCGACAGGCCTCGGCCGATCGCATCGGGACAGATGACGCGGTAGTCGCCGGCAAGGGCCCGCGCCAGTTCGTCGAAGTCGCGGCCCGTGCGGGCCAGGCCATGCCACATGATGATGGGGGGCGCTTCGGCATGGCCCCATTCGGTGTAGTGCAGCTCGCGCCCCGCGCAGCGCAGATAGCGCGACGCCGGCGTGGGGGGCGCGCCCGCCGTCCCTGCCTCGTCCATGGGTCTCCTCCCGGGTTGGCCAGGTTGTGTGCTTATCGGGCTGAATATAGACTTGCGACACGCGCGCCCACAATGCGCCGTCCACCCCACAGCAGGGTGAGTCAACAATATGTAGACGCAAGATCAATTTGCGCGCCCGTGCACCAGGAGACGTGCCATGCCAGATACGGAATTCGCCATTTCGGCCAGCGCCGGCGCCGACCGGCGCGATCAGTGGCGCGCCGCGCTGGCCGATGCCTTCGGGCCGTTTGAGGTGCACGGCGGCAAAGCCGGTCAGTTTGCGGGCCACGTCCGCTACGCGCGCCGCGCCAGCCTGCAATTCAACGACCTGCATTACCAGGGCCAGCGGTTGGAACGCACCGCGGGCAATGTGTCGCGGCTGGACCAGGAGTTCTACACGTTTGGCCTGCCGCTGGCCGGTCCGCTGGCGGTGCGTCAGCAGGGCCGGGAATTCCAGGTGGAACCGGGTTGCGTGTACCTGATGAACCAGAGCCTGCCCTACCAGGCCACCGCCAACGGCGCGACGGGCTATCGAAGCCTGAGCGTCTCGTTTCCCCGTAGCGCGTTGTCGCAGCGGGATTCGCGCATCGGCGCCTTCTACAAGCTGCGCACCGACGACGGATCGCCGCGCGGTGCGCTCCTGGCCGGCTACATGGATCACCTGTTCAAGGGCATGGAAGGCTGGTCCGATACCGAAGCGGCCGAACTGGGCGAGCGGTTGATCGATCTCATCGTGCTCTTTCTGGTGCAGCCCGGACACGGGCAGGTGTCGGAGGCGGACAGCAGCGTCACGGTGGCGCATCGCGCGCGCGTGCTGGCTTACATCCGCCAGCACCTCGCCGATCCGGATCTGTCGCCCTCGCGGGTGGCGCAGGGCTGCGGCGTTTCCGTCGCCTATCTGCACCGCATCCTGCGCGCGGGCGGACTGTCCGTGGAGTCATTCATCTTCGAGCAGCGGCTGGACCGATGCCGCGAACTGCTCCTGGACGCGCGGCATCGTCATCGCGGCATCGCCGAGCTGGCGTATCAGGTGGGATTTTCCCACCCTTCGCATTTCAGCCGGCTGTTCAAGCAGCGCTTTGGCGTGACGCCCCGGGATCTGCGGGCAGGCGGCCGTGCCTCCCAGGATTGAGCACGAATCGCCAATGCACAACGGCCCGCTGGATCAGCGGGCCGTTGGCCTTTCAGGGCAGGTGAAACCCGCTTAGAACGGCGAAGGCTGGTTGGACAGGTTGACGATGCTGTTGGTGGTCAGGTCCAGGCGGATGTGCTCGGACGGCGCGCCGTTTGCCAGCTTCAGCATGATCGCCATCAACGGCTTGAAGCGCGCCTTGAACAGATCGGCCGGCGTGTTGGCGTTGCTGACGTTGTTGCCGTTCATCTGCACGGCGGCGTTAGTCTGATTAAGCGCCTGGGCCAGCAGTTTGTACTGGCTGGCGCGCTGCGCCGGAATATCCGTGAACGCCAGGTCGCCCGCATTGGCAAGGCGCACGAAGTCGCCCGCCATTTCCAGCGCCGTCCACTGCGCGAAGTCCGATAGCTGCATGCCGTTGGCCTGGGCCAGGGCTTGTGCGCGCGCCTGGGCGTTTGCCGCATCCGCGGCATAGGCCGCATTGCTCGCGCCGCTGCCGCCGCCATCCGACAGGCACGCGAAGAACGCGGGCGTCAGGTTGTTCTGGTTGCCGGTGTTTGCCAGTTCCTTCAGCGTCACCGTCGTCTGCAGCTGGGACAACGCCAGCAGGTCTGCGCCGGTCAACGGGCTCTTGACCAGTTCGCGCATTTCGCAGCGCCAGTCGTCGTTGAGCAGACGCAGGCGCACCAGCTCGCTCATGTAGCGATACGTGAAGTCGCCGTAGTCCTTGGCGTCCAGGATCGACACGTCCCAGCGCGGCGGCACGGTGTAGGCGTTCTCGGCGCGGTAGAGGTCGAACAGTTCATCAAAGCGCGGCACCTCGTCCAGACGGATGGTCTGCACTTCGATCTCGTCGGCGCTCTGCAGCGTCATGAGTTTGTACGCGGGCACGTAGGCCGCCATGGAGGGCGCCTGGATGTTGAAGAGCGCGTGTTCGCCGCCGTAGTTGCGCAAGGCCATGTCATTGAAGTGCATGTGGCCGCCCACGTGCACCTTCAAGCCGGTCTCGGCCAGCGCGCGGGTGGTGTTCTCCGCGGGTCGGCGGATCATCTGCATCTTGTTGGCGCCCAGCAGCGCCTCGATGTCATCGGACGCGCCATTGAAGAACTCGGACATCGGGAAGTGGCTGAAGGCGATGACCTGCTTGCCCTGCGCCTTGCCGCGCGCGACCACGTCGGCCAGCCACTTGATGACGTGGGTCTTGTGGGTCAGCATCTTGTTGTAGCCCTGGTCGCCCGAACCGGTGAAGTCGTTTGCGCCCGGGCCCGTGGGCACGTAGACGTTGGCGTCCAGGCCCACCAGCCACACGCCCTTGACGGGTTCGACCACGTAGGACGTGTCGGGCACCATCTTGCAAAGCGTGTAGTTCTGCGGCTTGTTCGGGCCGCCCGTGCCTTCGGCACAGATCTCGTACTGGCGGTTGATCCAGTTGGCTTGCGCCGCCGCGGTCGCGTAGTCGTAGTCTTCGTACTTGTAGGTGCTGTAAGGCGTCTCGTAGTACACGTTCTGCGGCTGGGGCATGAAGCCGTGCTGCTCGAGCGCGGCCGTGATGCCCGAGTAGCCCATGTGCAGCACTTCCTCGGTGCAGTACGTATTGCCGATCCGCGTCCAGTCGCCGCTGTAGGCCGTGTTGCACACATTGGCGCCGCGGCTGTAGATCGGTTGCGAGAAACCGATCGCGCCCGTCACGGGATCCAGGCCAAGATAGTCGCTCTTGCCGGCCGGCTGGTTGAAGGGGCGGTTGGGATCGTGGTTGCCCGGTGCGGCGAAGAACTGGATGCCGTGCTTCTTCGAATAGTCATCCATGATCTTGACCAGGCCGCGCATGTGCACGGGCTGGCCGTCGTCCGAGAAGTCGCCCGGCAGCGCGATGTACTTCACGCCGCGCTTTGCGGCATCGTCCAGCGCGGCCAGGAACGCAAAGTAGTTCTCGTTGAACAGACGCGTGGACGTCAGTTGCGCGTACATCGTGCGGATGGTCGCGTTGTCGCCGGCCTTCGGGTTCGGAATGCCGGGGAACGAGCCATCCTTGAAGTCCGCGTAGACGTCATGGAAGTGGATGTCGGGCATGAATGCAACCTGCACGGGGGCGGGCGGCTGCGCGGGCGTTTCGGTCGGGGGCGGCGTCTCGGCAACGGGCGGCGTCGTGTTGTCGTCGTCCTTGTCGCCGCCGCATGCGGCGAGTAGGGCAACGAGCAGCAGCGAGGCTGCGGCGCGGACGGGGCGGTAAGGGCGAAGCGTCATCGGGCGTGGATATCCTGGATAGTTCGGTGCGGCGGCGTTCTGGCAGGGGTGTTGGCCATGCCGAGCCGGCAGCCGCGGGTCAGCTGCCTGGGACAGTTTTTTGGGTCAGCGACTTGTAAGCGGGCCCAATGCTCACTGACCCGCATGACAGCGTCATGAATGCCGAACCGGTCCGCGCCACGCGACAGGCAAAAAAAGCCCCGCACGTCAGGTGCGGGGCTTTGCGATGCGACGGTCGCAGGATCAGACGTGCGTGATGAACTTCGTGACCAGGTAGCCTTCGAAGGTTTCCGTGCCGCCTTCGCTGCCGATGCCGCTGTCCTTGATGCCGCCGAAGGGCGTCTCGGCCAGGGCGCTGCCGAAGTGGTTGATGTTGACCATGCCGGCTTCCAGGCCGTTGGAGACCTTGGTCGCGGTCTTCAGCGAGTTCGTGAACACGTACGAAGACAGGCCGAACGGCAGGCTGTTGGCGCGGCGCAGCACCTCATCGGTGTCGCTGAAACGAACCACGGGTGCGACCGGACCGAAGGGCTCCTCGGTCATCAGCATGGCGTTGTCGGGCAGGTCGGTGACCACGGTGGGCGCAAAGAAGAAACCCTTGCGATCCAGCGGACCGCCGCCGACCACCACCTTCGCGCCATGCTTCCTGGCGTCGTTGATGAAGGCGCTCATGGCGGGCACGCGGCGCTCATGGGCGAGCGGCCCCATTTCGGTGCCGGCTTCCAGGCCGTCGCCCACCTTGATGTTCTTGAGCACTTCCGAGAACCGTGCAAGAAACTGCTCGTACGCGCCGTCCTGCACATAGAAGCGGGTGGGCGACACGCAGACCTGGCCGGCGTTGCGCACCTTGAACTTGGCCAGCATCTCGGCCGCACGGTCGATGTCCGCGTCGTCGAACACGAGCACGGGCGAATGGCCGCCCAGTTCCATGGTGACGCGCTTCATGTGCGCGCCGGCCAGCGCCGCAAGCTGCTTGCCCACCGGCACGGAGCCCGTGAACGACACCTTGCGCACGATCGGCGAACGGATAAGGTAGTCCGAGATCATGGCGGGCTCGCCCCAGACGATGTTCAGGCAGCCCTTGGGCAGACCGGCGTCGTGGAACATGCGCGCAATGGCCATGACCGCGCTGGGCGAATCCTCGGGCCCCTTGAGCACGACCGTGCAGCCGGCGCCGATGGCGGCGGCGATCTTGCGGATGGCCTGGTTGTACGGGAAGTTCCAGGGCGTGAAGGCGGCGCAGACGCCGATGGGCTCGCGCACCACGATCTGGCGGACGTCGGGATTGCGCGGCTGGATAACGCGGCCGTAGATGCGCCGGCATTCCTCGGCGTGCCAATCGGCGTGTTCGGCGCAGGAGGTGACTTCGCCGACGGCTTCGGCCAGCGGCTTGCCCTGATCCAGCGTCATGTTGCGGCCGATCTCCTGGGCGCGCTCTCGCGACAGCGTGGCGACCTTGCGCAGGATCGCCGAGCGGTCCATGGGCGAGGATTTCTTCCACGATTCGAAAGCGCGCTGGGCGGCGGCAAGGGCGCGATCCAGATCCGCTTGCGTGGCGTGGGGCAGTTGGCCGAGCACCTCGAGCGTGGCCGGGTTGATGACGTCCTGGGTGCGCCTGCCCTCGCCGGCGACGAATTCGCCGTCGATATACAGCGCCAACTGTTCATACATGCCTGTCGTTCCTTGCGAAATAGGAATGGGTAGCGGAAAGGAGCAGCGGCTGCTGCTGCCCACGGCAGTCTAAACCAGCTTGTCCCGGTCAAAGGGAGCCAATCCCCGATGTGAGCTTGGGGCCATTGGGCTCATCGCACGCTTGCGCGCGCGCATCGCCAGGGGCAAAAATAGGGAATCTTCGGCTGTCTTTTTGTCTACCTATGGTGCAACCCGTCGATGCGCGCCCGGCCACCCATCCCAGCCTCTACTCCCGGGTGTTTTTCGGCTTCATCGACTGGCTGCGCCAGCGCATCGCGCAGGCCTCGCTGGTGGGCGACAAACCCATATTCCAGAACAGCCAGTTCCCCTGGATTGCCGCCCTCGAAGCGCGGGCGCCCGCCATCCGCGCCGAACTGACCGGCCTCTTGGCCGACCGCCAGGCCTTGCCTGCCTTCCATCAGATTTCACCGGACGTGGGCATGATCACGTCCGACGACCAATGGAAGACCTTCGTCTTCATGGGCTACGGCCTGCGCTCCGAACGCAATCTTGCGCGCTGCCCGGCTACCGCCCGCGCGCTGCAGGACATTCCGGGCATCCGCACCGCCTTCTTCTCCATCCTCGAGGCCGGCAAGCGCATTCCGCTGCACACGGGGCCGTACAACGGCGTGTTGCGCCTGCACCTGGGCCTGGTCGTCCCCGAGCCGCCCGAGCAGTGCTGGATAGAGGTGGGCGGCCAACGCTATAGCTGGCGCGAAGGCCAGGCTGTCGTCTTCGACGACCTGTATCCCCATCAGGTGCACAACGACACCGATGGCCTGCGGGCCGTGCTTTTCTTGGACTTCGAGCGTCCGTGCCGCGCTCCTGTAAAATGGTTGAATCGCCTGGTGCTCATGGCTGCGCCGTTCACGGACGAAATCCGTCGCGGCAAGGCAAATCATGACGCCTGGGAGAAGGGCTACTACCGCCAGAAATAGGGGCGGATGGTCCGCCAAACCGACCCCCTTGACAGGGGGCGTGGTCTTTTGTGCGCAATCCCAACAAAGTGCTTGCGCTCAAAAATTAACCACGTTAGAATTATCAGCTTTCCCAGATTGTCGATTCATCGAAGCCGAAGGCTAGATGAGCGCGTCGGGGGGAATACCCGCAGGATTTCAACCCAGGGTCGTTGCGTTGCCAACCGGTTGCTGGTCCAAGTAGTTACGGACTTGCCGACATAAAAGCAGGGCGGCTGACCTGACGGGACCAAAACTGGCAGGAATTGCAGTGTTCCCTTGTTGGGAAAACCGTATTTCCAGTTAAGTTGGAACAGGAAAAATCATGATCCAAATGCAGACCACGCTGGACGTGGCCGATAACACTGGTGCGCGTCATGTCATGTGCATTAAGGTGCTCGGTGGCTCCAAGCGCCGTTATGCCGGTATCGGCGACATCATCAAGGTGAGCGTCAAAGATGCGGCTCCGCGCGGACGCGTCAAGAAAGGCGAAATTTACAATGCCGTGGTGGTTCGTACCGCCAAGGGCGTGCGCCGTAAAGACGGTTCGCTGATTCGTTTCGGTGGCAATGCCGCCGTGTTGCTCAACGCCAAGCTGGAGCCTATCGGCACCCGCATCTTCGGACCCGTTACGCGTGAACTGCGTACCGAGAAGTTCATGAAGATCGTGTCGCTGGCCCCGGAAGTGCTGTAAGGAGCCCTACGATGAACAACATTCGTAAAGGCGACGAAGTCATCGTCCTGACCGGCCGCGACAAGAAGCGTCGCGGTACCGTGCTGGCCCGCGTTGGCGCCGACCACGTCCTGGTCGAAGGCGTCAACGTTGCCAAGAAGCACGTGAAAGCCAACCCGATGGCTAACAACCCGGGCGGGATTGTCGAAAAGACCATGCCGATCCACATCTCGAATGTGGCGCTCTTCAACCCCGCAACCGGTCGTGGCGACCGCGTGGGCGTTCAAGAAGTCGAAGGTCGCAAGGTCCGCGTGTTCCGTTCCAATGGTGCCGTTGTCGGCGCCAAGGCGTAAGGGGCGATAGACATGTCTCGTTTGCAAGATTTCTACAAGAGCAAGGTCGCAGGCGACCTGCAGGCCAAGTTTGGCTACAAGAGCGTCATGGAAGTGCCGCGCATCACCAAGATCACCCTGAACATGGGTGTCTCGGAAGCGGTCTCCGACAAGAAAGTCATTGAACACGCTGTGTCGGATCTGACCAAGATCGCCGGCCAGAAGCCTGTCGTGACGAAGACCAAGAAGGCTATCGCCGGTTTCAAGATCCGCGAAAACTACCCGATTGGTTGCATGGTCACGCTGCGTGGTCAACGCATGTACGAATTCCTGGATCGCCTGGTGGCGGTTGCGCTGCCTCGCGTGCGCGACTTCCGCGGTATCTCGGGTCGTGCGTTCGACGGCCGTGGCAACTACAACATCGGGGTGAAAGAGCAGATCATTTTCCCCGAAATCGAGTACGACAAGATCGACGCGCTGCGTGGGCTGAACATCAGCATCACCACCTCCGCGAAGACCGACGAAGAAGCCAAGGCGCTGTTGACGGCCTTCAGCTTCCCGTTCCGTAACTAAGGGGCTGATGACGTGGCTAAACTTTCCCTCATCAATCGCGACATCAAGCGCGCCAAGCTGGCTGACAAGTTCGCTGCCAAGCGCGCTGAGTTGAAGGCGATCATCGACGACCAGTCGAAGACCGACGAAGAACGTTACCAAGCTCGGCTCAAGCTGCAACAGCTGCCGCGCAATGCCAACCCGACGCGTCAACGCAACCGTTGCGTGGTCACCGGTCGTCCTCGCGGTGTGTTCCGCAAGTTCGGTCTGACGCGCCACAAACTGCGTGAAATGGCGATGAAGGGTGAAATCCCCGGCATCACCAAGGCCAGCTGGTAGGAGAAACAATATGAGCATGAGCGATCCCATCGCCGATATGCTGACCCGCATTCGCAATGCGCAGCAAGTGGACAAAGTTACGGTGAGCATGCCCTCCTCGAAGCTGAAGGCGGCTATTGCCGCTGTGCTGAAAGACGAAGGCTACATCGACAGCTTTGAAATCAAGGGCACCCAGGCCAAGCCTGAGCTCGAGATCACCCTGAAGTACTACGCTGGCCGTCCGGTCATCGAGCGCATCGAACGCGTCTCGCGTCCTGGTCTGCGTATCTACAAGGGCCGTACCAGCATTCCTCAGGTCATGAACGGCCTGGGCGTGGCTATCGTTTCGACCTCGCGCGGCGTCATGACCGACCGTAAGGCTCGCGCCAACGGCGTCGGCGGCGAAGTGCTGTGCTACGTGGCCTAAGGAGAAATTCGAATGTCACGTATCGCTAAGTATCCGGTCGAACTGCCCAAGGGTGTCGAAGCTGACATCAAGCAGGATCAGATCACCGTCAAGGGCCCGCTGGGTTCCTTGACCCAACCCCTGACTGGCGACGTCACGATTTCGCTGGACGGTGGCAAGCTCACGTTTGCCGCTGCCAACGATTCCCGTCACGCCAATGCCATGTCGGGCACCGTGCGCGCGCTGGTGGCCAACATGGTCAACGGTGTGAGCAAGGGATTCGAGCGCAAGCTGAACCTGGTTGGCGTGGGTTACCGCGCCTCGGTTCAAGGCGACGCCGTTAAGCTGCAGCTCGGTTTCTCGCACGACGTTTTGCATCAGTTGCCGGCCGGTATCAAGGCCGAATGCCCCACTCAGACGGAAATCGTCATCAAGGGCTCCAACAAGCAAGTCGTCGGTCAGGTGGCCGCTGAAATCCGCGCGTACCGCGAACCCGAACCCTACAAGGGCAAGGGCGTGCGTTACTCGGACGAACGCGTCGTCATCAAAGAAACCAAGAAGAAATAACGGCGCACGCAAGGACGAATCATGGACAAAAAAGTTTCCCGTTTGCGTCGTGCGGTTCCGACTCGCCGGAAGATCAACGAGCTGCGCGTTCATCGCCTCTCGATTTTCCGCTCGAACCAGCACATCTACGCCAACATCATTTCGCCGGAAGGCGATCGCGTTCTGGTCAGCGCCTCGACGGTGGAAGCCGAAGTGCGTGCGCAACTGGCCGGCCAAACCGGTCAGGGTGGCAACAAAGCCGCTGCGACGCTGGTTGGCAAGCGCGTGGCCGAAAAGGCCAAGGCTGCCGGTATCGAACTGGTCGCTTTCGATCGCTCGGGCTTTCGTTACCATGGCCGCGTCAAGGCGCTGGCCGATGCCGCGCGTGAAGCCGGCCTGAAGTTCTAAGCGAGGATCTGTCAAATGGCTAAAGTACAAGGCAAGAACGCCGCGGAAAAAGAGAACGATGACGGCCTCCGCGAAAAGATGATCGCGGTCAACCGCGTGAGCAAAGTGGTCAAGGGTGGTCGCACCATGAGCTTTGCCGCGCTGACCGTGGTTGGCGATGGCGATGGCCGCATCGGCATGGGTAAGGGCAAGGCGCGTGAAGTGCCGGTGTCCGTTCAGAAGGCCATGGAACAAGCCCGTCGCGGCATGTTCAAGGTCGCTCTGAAGAACGGCACGCTGCACCACACCGTGGTTGGCAAGCATGGCGCCGCTACCGTGCTGATTTCGCCCGCTGCTGAAGGTACTGGCGTTATCGCCGGCGGCCCGATGCGCGCTATTTTCGAAGTGATGGGTGTGCGTAACGTGGTTGCCAAGAGCCTGGGCTCGAGCAACCCCTACAACATGGTTCGCGCCACGTTGAACGGCCTGCGCGCCTCCCTGACCCCGGCCGATGTTGCTGCCAAGCGCGGCAAGACGGTCGAAGAAATCCTGGGGTAAATCATGGCTCAGAAGCAGATCAAAGTGACCCTCGTGCGCTCGGTGATCGGTACCAAGCAATCGCACCGTGATACGGTTCGCGGTTTGGGCTTGGGTCGCATCAACAGCAGCCGCGTGCTGGTCGATACGCCCGAGGTGCGTGGGATGATCCGTAAGGTGGATTATCTCGTTTCCGTCTCGGAAGCCTAAGGAATCACCATGTCGGATATGCAACTTAATACGCTGAAGCCCGCCGAGGGCAGCAAGCACGCCAAGCGCCGCGTCGGCCGTGGCATCGGTTCGGGTCTGGGTAAGACCGCCGGCCGTGGCCACAAGGGTCAGAAGTCGCGCTCGGGCGGTTTCCACAAGGTTGGCTTCGAAGGCGGTCAAATGCCGCTGCAACGTCGCCTGCCCAAGCGTGGTTTCACCCCGCTGGGTCAACACCTGTATGCACAAGTTCTCTTGTCGGACCTCGAAGCCCTGCCCATCGACGAAATCGATGTGCAAGCGCTGAAGGCGGCCGGCGTGATTGGCCAGGCGGTTCGTTACGCCAAGGTCATCAAGTCTGGTGAACTCTCGCGCAAGGTCGTGCTCAAGGGCATTACCGCGACGGCCGGCGCTCGCGCCGCCATCGAAGCCGCGGGCGGCTCGCTTGCTTGATCAGAGGTGACGAGTGGCTAACGCGCAGGCATTGGGCAAATCCGGAGCACGATACGGCGATTTGAAGCGCCGTCTGGTGTTCCTGGTGCTCGCCCTGGTGGTTTACCGTTTGGGTACACACATCCCGGTTCCGGGTATCAACCCGGACGCGCTGGCGGACTTGTTCCGTCAGAACCAGGGCGGGATCCTGGGCCTGTTCAACATGTTCTCGGGCGGGGCGCTCTCGCGTTTCTCGATTTTTGCCCTGGGGATCATGCCGTACATTTCGGCATCCATCATCATGCAGTTGATGTCGGTGGTGGTGCCGTCGCTGGAAGCGCTCAAGAAAGAGGGCGAGTCCGGTCGTCGGAAGATTACCCAATACACCCGCTACGGCACGGTCGTGCTGGCGCTGGTGCAAGCAGTGGGCATTTCGGTGGCGTTGGAGTCCCAACAGGGACTGGTGATCGATCCGGGCATGCTGTTCCGCTTCACGACCGTCGTGACCTTGGTCACCGGCACCATGTTCGTCATGTGGCTGGGTGAGCAAATCACGGAGCGCGGTCTGGGCAACGGGATCTCCATCCTGATCTTCGCAGGTATCGTTGCGGGTCTGCCCGCGGCGCTGGCTGCACTGCTGGACCTGGTCCGCACCAACGCGATGTCTGTGCTTTCGGCGCTGTTCATCGTGGCTCTGGTGGTGCTGGTTACCGCTTTTGTGGTGTTCGTGGAACGCGGACAGCGCAAGATCACGGTGAACTACGCCAAGCGTCAGGTCGGCAACAAGGTCTACGGTGGTCAGAGCTCGCATCTGCCGCTGAAGCTGAACATGGCAGGGGTGATTCCGCCGATCTTCGCGTCGTCGATCATTCTGTTCCCGGCCACGATCACGAGCTGGTTCTCCAGCAGCGAGAACATGCGCTGGCTTAGCGACCTGGCTGCGGCCCTGTCGCCTCGTCAACCGCTCTACATCACGCTGTACTCGGTCGCGATTATTTTCTTCTGCTTTTTCTACACGGCTCTGGTTTTCAACAGCCGCGAAACGGCGGACAACCTGAAGAAGAGTGGTGCGTTTGTTCCGGGCATCCGTCCGGGCGAGCAAACGGCGCGCTACATCGACAAGATCCTGATGCGTTTGACGCTCGCAGGTGCCATCTACATCACGTTGGTGTGCCTGTTGCCGGAATTCTTGGTGATGCGCTGGAACGTTCCTTTCTACTTCGGTGGTACGTCTCTGTTGATCATTGTGGTGGTGACGATGGATTTCATGGCGCAGGTTCAGGCCTACATGATGTCTCACCAGTACGACTCGTTGCTCAAGAAGGCCAACTTCAAGGGCGCGGGTTTGCCGATGCGGTAAGCAAAAGAATGTCCAAGGACGACGTCATTCAGATGCAAGGTGAGGTTCTTGAGAACCTCCCGAACGCGACATTTCGCGTCAAGCTCGAAAACGGCCACGTGGTGTTGGGCCATATTTCCGGCAAGATGCGTATGCATTACATCCGGATCCTGCCGGGTGACAAGGTCACAGTGGAGCTCACGCCCTATGATCTGACGCGAGCCAGGATTGTTTTCCGCTCCAAGTGAGCGAAACCGGATTACGGAAAATTAGGAGTCAACCATGAAAGTAATGGCATCGGTTAAGCGGATCTGCCGCAACTGCAAAGTTATCAAACGTCACGGCGTGGTGCGCGTTATCTGCACCGACCCGCGTCACAAGCAGCGTCAAGGCTAACTCGGGTTAGCGACTACGCAACGGATTTATTCAAGGAACAGTCATGGCCCGTATTGCTGGCATTAACATTCCGCCGCAACAGCACGCCGAGATCGGCCTGACCGCCATTTTTGGCATCGGTCGTACGCGCGCTCGCAAGATTTGCGAAGCGGCAAACGTACCCTTTGACAAAAAGGTCAAGGATCTGAGCGACGCTGAATTGGAACGCGTCCGCGAACATGTTGGTTTGTTCACGGTTGAAGGCGACCTGCGTCGTGAAGTACAGCTCTCGATCAAGCGTTTGATCGACCTGGGAACCTACCGCGGTATGCGTCACAAGCGCGGTTTGCCCGTGCGCGGCCAGCGCACTCGCACCAACGCCCGGACCCGCAAGGGCCCGCGTCGTGCTGCTGCGTCCCTGAAGAAATAATCGAGGAACAGGATTATGGCGAAAGCTTCCACCAGCGGCGCTTCGCGCGTGCGCAAAAAGGTCAAGAAGAACGTCTCGGACGGCATCGCGCACGTTCACGCTTCGTTCAACAACACCATCATCACCATCACCGACCGTCAGGGCAACGCGCTGTCGTGGGCCACGTCGGGCGGTGCTGGCTTCAAGGGTTCGCGTAAGTCGACCCCGTTTGCCGCGCAGGTTGCCGCTGAAACGGCCGGCCGCGTTGCGCTCGAGTACGGCATCAAGACGCTGGAAGTCCGCATCAAGGGCCCCGGTCCTGGCCGCGAGTCGTCGGTTCGCGCGCTGAACGCGCTGGGCATCAAGATCTCGTCCATCGCCGACATCACGCCCGTTCCGCACAACGGCTGCCGTCCGCCGAAGCGTCGTCGTATCTAAAGGGAATCCACATGGCACGTTATATTGGACCCAAATGCAAGCTCTCGCGCCGCGAGGGTACTGACCTGTTCCTGAAGAGCGCCCGCCGCTCGCTGGATTCCAAGTGCAAGCTGGATTCCAAGCCTGGCCAACACGGCCGCACTTCGGGTGCCCGCACTTCCGACTACGGCCTGCAGCTGCGCGAAAAGCAAAAGCTCAAGCGCATGTACGGCGTGCTGGAAAAGCAATTCCGCAAGTACTTCGCTGAAGCCGAGCGTCGCCGTGGCAACACCGGCGAAACGCTGATCCAGCTGCTGGAATCGCGCCTGGACAACGTCGTCTACCGCATGGGCTTCGGCTCGACGCGCGCCGAAGCTCGCCAGCTGGTGAGCCACCGCGCCATCGAACTGAACGGCCACACGGCTGACATCGCTTCGATGCTGGTCAAGGCTGGCGACGTCATCTCGGTTCGTGAAAAGGCCAAGAAGCAAGGCCGTATCAAGGAATCGCTCGACCTGGCCACCAGCATCGGCATCCCCCAGTGGGTGGAAGTCGACGCGGCCAAGCTGACCGGCACGTTCAAGTCGGCCCCCGATCGCGCTGACGTCGCTCGCGACATCAACGAATCGATGGTCGTCGAACTGTACTCGCGTTAATCACGCCTGCCGGCACCTCCTTCGCAAGGTGCTGGCAAGCTGGTCCCGCGACCCGGTCGACCCGTTTGCACGTCCCGCAGCAGCCCGCTTTCGCCGTTTTGGTGGAGCGGGCTTTGCGGTAAGTATCGGGCGGCTTTTTCGCAGCCCGTGTTTCAAGCTTTACCGTCTCACCCTGTCCATCAGCCTTATCGGTGTAACGAGCCGAGGGTATTGAAAAGGAATTCAGTACATGTCCACTCAAGGTTTCCTGAAGCCGCGCTCCATTGAAGTCGAACCGGTCGGCACGCACCATGCCAAGATCGTGATGGAGCCGTTCGAGCGTGGCTACGGTCACACGCTGGGCAACGCCCTGCGCCGCATCCTGTTGTCTTCGATGACCGGCTACGCGCCGACCGAAGTCCAGATGACCGGTGTGGTGCACGAATACTCGACCATCCCGGGCGTTCGCGAAGATGTCGTCGACATCCTGCTGAACCTGAAGGGCGTGGTCTTCAAGCTGCACAACCGCGACGAAGTGACGCTGGTTCTGCGCAAGTCCGGCGCCGGCACCGTGCTGGCCAGCGACATCGAGCTGCCGCACGACGTCGAGATCATCAACCCCGGCCATGCCATCTGCAACCTGACGGAAGCGGGCAAGCTGGAAATGCAGATCAAGGTCGAGAAGGGCCGCGGCTATGTGCCCGGCAACGTGCGCGCGCTGTCGGAAGACCGCACGCACACCATCGGCCGCATCGTTCTGGACGCCTCGTTCAGCCCGGTTCGCCGCGTGAGCTACGCCGTTGAAAGCGCCCGCGTGGAACAACGCACCGACCTGGACAAGCTGGTTCTGGACATCGAAACCAACGGCGTGATCTCGCCCGAGGAAGCGGTGCGCCAATCGGCCCGCATCCTGATGGACCAGATCTCGGTGTTCGCCGCCCTGGAAGGCGCCGGCGATTCGTACGAAGCCCCGGTCCGCGGCACGCCGCAGATCGATCCGGTGCTGCTGCGCCCGGTCGACGACCTGGAGCTGACGGTGCGTTCGGCCAACTGCCTGAAGGCCGAAAACATCTACTACATCGGCGACCTGATCCAGCGTACCGAAAACGAGCTGCTCAAGACCCCGAACCTGGGTCGCAAGTCGCTCAACGAGATCAAGGAAGTGCTGGCTGCACGTGGCCTGACCCTCGGCATGAAGCTCGAGAACTGGCCGCCCCTGGGCCTGGAGCGTCCCTAAGTCTTGAAAGGGTGCCGCCCCTGCGAAGGGGCGTCTCCCGCAGCGCCCGGCCTTGGTTGCCGGGCGATTTGCGAAATCGTCGTAAAATGCCCCGTTTTCTACCGGACCGCAGCCTGATTGCAGGCTGATAGAAGAGCCGGCAACCCGATGGCGGAAACGCCGTCTTTAGATTCAAAGGAAACTTATCATGCGTCACGGTAATGGCTTGCGTAAGCTCAACCGCACCAGCAGTCACCGTCTTGCCATGTTCCGCAACATGGCTGTTTCGCTGATCACTCACGAAGCAATCAAGACCACGCTGCCGAAGGCGAAAGAATTGCGCCGCGTCATCGAACCCCTGATCACGCTGGGCAAGGAGCCCACCCTCGCGAACAAGCGTCTGGCGTTTGCCCGTCTGCGCGATCGCGATGCGGTTGTGAAGCTGTTTGCCGAAATCGGCCCGCGCTACGCGGCCCGTAACGGCGGCTACACCCGCGTGCTGAAGATGGGCTTTCGTCAAGGCGACAACGCTCCCATGGCTTTCATGGAACTGGTTGACCGTCCGGAAGTCGATGAAGCCGCTGAGGACAGCGCCGAGTAATTTCGGCAGCTAGATAAGCGACAAGGGCGGGTCTTCGGACCCGCCCTTGTTTTTTTCGCCTTCCTTCGCTTACTGCGCGCATTCGCCGCGCTCATTCTCCACGTTCGGGGCCGCCGCGCAGTTGCCCGCGCAGTTGCCCGCGCAATTGCGCCGCCGTGGCGGCCAGCGCTTCCGCCGGCGACTGAGGCGGCATCTTGAACGTCAGATCCTGCTGCTCGATGTACTGCGTCGATGTCACGTCCTGCGGGTGGTGCATCGGGATGACGTGCGCATGCGCGTGCGCAACGTGGATCCCCGTGAAGGCAAAACCCACGCGCTCAACGCCGTACAGGCGCTTCATCTGGCGCCCCAGCCGCTGACCCAGGTTGACGATGTTGGCCGCCAGGTCGGCCGGCATGTCCTCGTAGTAGGGATAGTGCTGCTTGGGGATGATGAGCGTGTGGCCGGCGCGCACGGGGTGGATATCCAGGAAGGCCAGGAGGCGGTCGTCTTCGTGGACGACGTGCGCGGGGATCTCGTGACGGGCGATGCGGCAGAACAGGCAGTTGTCGGACATGCTTGCCTCGGCGTGAAAAGGGATGGCGCGGCGGCCGCGCGACCGGCAGCGCCGGGGAGTTGGCCGCAATATCGATAAAATACCTCGAGTTACATCCCACGCGGGTATCCCAAGGAGGTTCCATGTTGCGCGATGACGACGTCGTGCTGGTCATCAGCAATGCGCCGGATCTGCTTCTGGCCAAGCGTATCGCGCACGTGCTCGTCGAGGACGGGCTGGCGGCCTGCGTGAACCTTGGCGCGCCGGGGTTGTCCATTTACCTGTGGAACGGAGAGGTCGAAGGGACGGAGGAAATTCCCATCCACATCAAGACGACCTACGCGCGGCATGCCGCCGTCGTGCAGGCCCTGTCGCAGATGCACCCCTACGACGTTCCCGAGATCATCGTGCTGCCAGTCATCGGCGGCGCGGCGCCATACCTGGACTGGGTGCGCGAGCAGACGGCCATTACGCAGAACAAGAGAAACTGATGTTGCAACTTGCCGGTACGGTTGGCGCGCGCGGGCGCGCCCTCAGCGTGACGCCTTCGATCCTGAGGCACTGCCTGGCATTGCTGGCAGTGATGCTTCTGCTGCTCGGATGGCAGACCGCCGCGCGGGCGCAAGCCGAATTCCTCGAACCGGAAAAGGCCTTTGTGTTCAGCGCGCAGATGGCGTCGCCGGATACGCTCGAATTGCACTATCGCGTCGCGCCCGGCTACTACATGTACCGCGAGCGCTTCGGGATTGCGATCACCCCGGCCGACGCCACCACGCTCGGGCAAGCCGTTTATCCTAAGGGCGAAGTCAAATACGACCCGACCTTCGAAAAAGACATGGAGGTCTTTCACAAGGACGTGACGATCCGCGTCCCCGTCGGCGCGGGAGGACAGCCCTTCACGCTGACGTTGACGGGCCAAGGCTGCGCGGATGCCGGGCTGTGCTATCCGCCGATGGACAGCACCGTCAAACTCACGCCCGTGGCCGGCGGTTATGCGGTGGCTGGCACGGGAATTGGCGGGGCCGCGTCCGCGGCGCCGGCAACTTCCGGCGGATTGTCCGCGTTGGTGAACGCGGGCGACACGGGCCTGGCCGATGCCTTGGGCGGTCTGGGCTGGATCAAGACAGCGGGCGTCTTTTTGGTGCTGGGCCTGCTGCTGGCTTTCACGCCATGTGTGCTGCCCATGATTCCCATCCTGTCGTCGATCGTGCTGGGCGGGGCGCCGCACCACCGGCCGAGCCGCAGCCGCGGTCTGGCGCTGGCCGCGACGTACGTGCTGGGCATGTCGGTCGTGTACACCGCGCTGGGCGTGGCGGCCGGGCTGAGCGGCGCGGGGCTTGCCGCCTGGCTGCAGACGCCGTGGATCCTGTCGCTTTTCGCCATCCTGCTGGCCGTGCTGGCGCTGGCCATGTTCGACGTGTTCACGTTCCAGATGCCTTCCGGCATCCAGGCCATGCTGTCGGACCGGTCCTCGCGCATGCCGGGCGGACGATATACCGGGGCGCTGGTGATGGGCGCGCTGTCGGCCCTGATCGTGGGTCCCTGCGTTGCGGCTCCGCTTGCTGGCGCCTTGCTGTACATCTCGCAGACAGGCGACGTGGTCTTGGGCGGATCGGCGCTCTTTGCAATGGCGTGGGGCATGGGCGTGCCGCTGTTGATTGTCGGCGCGTCGTCTTCGGCATTGCTGCCCAAGGCCGGTCCCTGGATGGACGGCGTCAAGCGGCTGTTCGGCATGCTGTTGCTGGCGACGGCGTGGTGGATGCTCATTCCCGTCGTGCCGACGTGGGTGCAGATGACGGGCTGGGCATTCCTGGCCGTCGTGTCGGCCGTGATGCTGCGCGCCTTTGATGCCCTGCCGCCGGGCGCAGGCGCCGGTCGCATGTTTGGCAAGGGGCTGGGCCTGCTGCTCGCCGTGGCGGCCGCGGCGTGGCTGGTGGGGGCCGCCAGCGGGGGCCGCGACGTCCTGCAGCCGCTCTCGCACCTGGCCGCGCGCGGTGAAGCGCCGGCAGCTGGCGGGGCCGCGGCGGGCGAGGTCCAGTTCACCCGGGTTCGCAGCAACGCCGAACTGGACGCGGTGCTGGCGCAGAGCACCCGGCCAGTGATGCTGGACTTCTATGCGGACTGGTGCGTGTCGTGCCGCGAGATGGAGCGATTCACCTTTACCGATGCGGGGGTCGCGCAGCGCATGGCTGGAATGGTGCTGGTGCAGGCCGACGTGACGGCGAACAATGCCGCCGACCGTGCGCTGCTCAAGCGATTTCGACTGTTCGGCCCGCCGGGCATCATGTTCTTCGAGCCCGGCGGCAAGGAGATCGCGGAAGCTCGCGTCGTGGGATTCCAGGACGCCAAGCGCTTTACCGAGTCGCTGGACCGCGTCCTGGTCCGCTGAGGGCGCGGCGGACAAGCAGGCAGTGCGCCATCGTCTGATGCGCACAACTCGGCCCGCCGCGCATTGAATCGAGGGAAGGGGCGATATACCATGATCGCTTCGCTGCCCGCGCGGCGCATCCATCTCTTTCCCCAGGCTGACGCCGTGACGTCCCCCACCGTTGATGCAAGTCAGGACCGGCATGGTCTGATCTATCTTCAATTGATGTTCGTCATGGCCACCTGGGGCCTGAACATCGTCTCCATCAAGTATCTGACGCAGCACATGGACATCCAGGCGCTGGCCGCCGTTCGGATCGTCATTGCGTTTGTCACCGTCACTCTCATCATCAAGGCGCGCCGCGGCCGCATCCCGAAGCTGGGCGGCGCGCAGTTGGGCTGGGTGGCGCTGGCCGGGTTCCTGGTGGTGTACGCGCATCAGGTGGCACTGGTGTCGGGACTGCGCTTTTCATCGGCAGCCAACGGCACGCTGATCATGGCCACCAGCCCGTTGCTGTCCGCCTTCCTGGCCGCCATCTTCTACCGCGAAAAGCTCACGACCACCCGCATCGCCGGCGCGCTGCTGGGCCTGTTGGGTGTGGGCATGGTGGTGGTGGGCAGCGGCGCGCAACTCGGACTGACGGGCTGGGGCGACGCGGTGGTGTTCGTGGCCGTGCTCGTCTTTGTGTTTGGCGGCCTGGTGATTCAGCGGATGTCGCGGATGATGGATCCGCTGGGCATGCTTTGGTACATGTATCTGGCCGGCGGATTGATGCTGGTCGGGCATGCCGCGCTGACGCCGTCTTCGTACCAGGCGGGCACGTGGCAGATGGCATGGTGGCCCTGGGCCGTGCTGATGTTTTCGGCGGTGATCGCCTCGGGTGTCAGCAACATCGTCTGGAACGCGGGCATCGCGCGGCTGGGGATCAGCCGCGCCGCGCTGTTCGTGAATTGGTTGCCGATTTTCGGGCTGCTGTTCGCGGCCCTGTTCCTTGACGAGCACGTCACGCTGACCCATGTCGTCGGACTGGGGTGTGTACTGGGCGGAACGTGGCTGGGCCTGCGCCGCGGCGCGCAGCCGGCACGCGCTGCCGCTGCAAAGGCCTGATTCGATGGGGGTTGCGGGTGGGCCGGCCGGCAAAGCAGGGGAAAGGGCGCGGACGGCAGTCCGCCGCGCCCGCCGGCTTTAGCGCTGGCTTTTCAGCAGCTTTGCCGCTTCGATGGCGAAGTACGTCAGGATGCCGTCGGCGCCGGCGCGCTTGAAGGCGAGCAGCGCCTCCATCATGACCTTGTCGTGGTCGAGCCAGCCATTGGCGGCGGCGGCCTTGATCATGGCGTATTCGCCGCTCACCTGATAGGCGAAAGTCGGCACGCGGAACGTGTCCTTGACCCGGCGCAGCACGTCCAGGTACGGCATGCCCGGCTTGACCATGACCATGTCGGCGCCTTCCTGCAGATCGCCGGCCACTTCGCGCAGCGCCTCGTCGATGTTGCCCGGATCCATCTGGTAGGCCATCTTGTTGGACTTGCCCAGATTGGTGGCCGAGCCCACGGCGTCACGGAACGGACCGTAGAACGCGCTGGCGTACTTGGCCGAATAGGCCATGATGCGCGTGTGGATGTGACCGTTGGCCTCGAGCGCGCGGCGCACCGCGCCGATGCGGCCGTCCATCATGTCGCTGGGGGCGACCATGTCCACGCCGGCTTCGGCCTGCGTGAGCGCCTGCTTGACCAGGATCTCGACGGTGGGCTCGTTGACGACGTAGCCGTCCGCGTCGATGACGCCATCCTGGCCGTGGCTGGTGTACGGGTCCAGCGCCACATCGCACAGCACGCCCAGTTCCGGGAAACGCGACTTCAGTTCGCGGACCACGCGCGGGATGAGGCCGTCGGGATTGGTGGCTTCGATGCCGTCCGGGGTCTTGAGCGCCGGGTCGATGGCGGGAAACAGCGACAGCACCGGAATGCCCAGCGCCACGCATTCCTCGGCCACGGGCAGCAGGGTGTCCAGCGAATAGCGGACCACGCCGGGCAGGGACGCCACCGGCTGGCGCAGGCCGGAGCCTTCGGCCACGAAGACCGGGTAGATCAGGTCATTGACCGTCAGGGCGTTCTCGCGCACCAGACGGCGGGTGAAGTCGTCGCGACGCAGGCGGCGGGGGCGGGAAACCGGAAACTCAGGGGTGATGATCTGCGGGTTCATGGTACGACCTTCGGGGAAATCCAATTTTCGATGTGAGCGCCGGCCTCTTCGAGCCCGATGCGCTCGGGCGCCGAGAAGGGGACCGTATGCAGCGCGCCGATGTCGGCGAGGTCCTTGCGGACCGAGAAGACGGTGCGCATGCGCTGGCCGTACGGCAGCTTGTCGGCCTTGGTCAGCAGGGCCAGCACCGGGCGGCCGGTGGGCGCGATGAAGTTGGCCAGGCGCCGGTCCAGTTCGGTCACGCCGCGGCGGATGTCGATGAGCAGGACGATGCCGACCAGCGATTCACGGTCGCGCAGATAGCCGCCCAGGATGTCTGCCCACTTTTCCTTTTCGTTGCGGGCCACGGACGCATAGCCGTAGCCGGGCAGGTCGACCAGATAGCCGATGTGGGCTTCCGGGTCCAGCGGGTCGGGCAGGCTGAACATGTTGATCAGGCGCGTGCGGCCCGGCGTCTTGCTGGAGAACGCAAGGCGGCGCTGGTTGCACAGCACGTTGATGGCCGTGGATTTGCCGGCGTTGGAGCGGCCAACGAAGCAGACCTCGGGAGCGCCGGCGGGCGGCAACTGGTCGAGGCGAGCCGCGGAGGTGAGGAAGGAGGCGCGATGTAGGAGGGACACGGATGGCTTTCGATACGGTTGGTTTCGAGCCCTATTGTATAATCCGGCGTTTGCTACAGTGGTCCGCGTGTGCGGAGCCGTCTTTTTTGCTTACTGTTTAGCTGCCATCCAGACGTTTTGTAGCCCTTCTTGGGCCGATGGATGCAGCACCGCAGCAAGATCGCAAAGCAGGACAAGCAAAACAGGTTGGATACGGTTTACTGCAAGTGCGGGCAGGCGTGGGCGCCTTTTTGCGCCTTGATCGATGTGATCGTCGAGGTCTTCATGAAGCGTGTGCTGTCCCGGATGTTGGTTGCGAGCGGGCTGTTGCTCGGCGCCTCCGCCTTCTCTGCTACGAGTTTCGCCGCCAATGGCGCTGCGGGCCCGGCCAAACCAGACGCCGCCAAGGGCGGTCAGCTGTTTGACCAGGGCGACGCGTCCCGCGGCATCATTGCCTGTGCTTCCTGTCACGGCGCGGCGGGTAACAGCACCATTCCGGTGAACCCGAACCTTGCCGCGCAACCGCACGAGTACCTGGCCAAGCAGCTTGCCGACTTCAAGGTGAAGGAAGGCGCCAAGACCCCCGTGCGCAATGGCCCCGACGGCAATCCCAGCCCCATGACCGCCATGGTGCAGAACCTGACGCCGGCAGACATGCAGAACATTGCTCTGTATCTGGCGCAGCAGCCCCTGAAGGAACCCGCCACCGCCGGCCATGAGAACTTGGTTGAGCTAGGTCAAAAGATCTGGCGTGGCGGTTTGCCTGACCGCAACGTCCCGGCTTGCGCGGCGTGCCATTCTGCCAATGGCGCGGGCATCCCTGGCCAGTACCCCCGTTTGTCGGGGCAGTTCCCCGTGTATATCGAAGAGCAGCTGAAGCTATTCCGCAGCGGCGACCGCAAGAACGACGTCATGCACGCCATCGCGGACCGCATGTCGGATGCCGACATCAAGGCGGTGTCGGACTACGCGGCTGGCCTTCGGTAAGCAATTGGCCGCAACGTGCGCGGCCGGTCCGCGTTGATGCAACTTGCGCGCGCCGGAACCTCGTTCCGGCTCGCACTGTCTATGAGGGGGGTAGCCGATAGCGCGGCCCCCCTTTTTTCATGAATTCGACCCGAACCCACTCCCGCCCCTCTCTGCGCAGCCTGCCAGGCGATCTCTTTGAACTTCTGGGTTCGATGCGTTTTGCCGTCAGCCTGCTGATGTTCATCTGCGTGGCCAGCCTGGTGGGTACGGTGCTGCAGCAGAACCGATCGTCCAACAATTACATCGACCAGTTCGGGCCGTTCTGGTTCGAGGTCTTTGACAAGTTCTCCATCTGGCACGTCTACAACAGCTGGTGGTTCCTGCTGATCATGGGCTTTCTGGTCGTATCGACCTCGGTGTGTCTGATCCGAAATGCCCCCAAGATGCTTCGCGACGCGCGATCGTTTCGCGAGCACGTGCGCGAAGGCAGCCTGCGCGCCTTTCCGCATCGCGTAGAGACCACCGAGCCCACCGGCGTGCCGCAGACGGTGACCGGCCTGAAGGCGCTGCTGGGCCGCATGGGTTACGCGGTGCGCGTGCGCGAGGCCCAGGATGGCGTCCTGCTGGCCGCCAAGAAGGGCAGCGCCAACCGGCTGGGCTATGTGTTTGCTCACGCCGCCATGGTCATCATCTGTATCGGCGGGCTGCTCGACAGCGAACTGCCGGTGCGCCTGCAGGTCATGTTCGGCGGCAAGCAGCCCATCGTCGAAAACATGCTGATTTCCGAGGTGCCTGAAAGCGGGCGCCTGTCGGTCAACAACCCGAGCTTTCGCGCAAGCGTCCTGGTGCCCGAGGGCGGCCAGGCCAGCACGGCGGTCGTGATGGTGGGCGATGGCGCGCTGGTGCAGCCCATGCCTTTCACGCTCAAGCTCAAGAAGTTCATCGTTGACTACTACTCCACCGGCATGCCCAGCCGCTTTGCCAGCGAAGTCGAGGTCACGGATCCGGACACGGGCAAGACCTTCGATTCGACCATCGAAGTGAACGAGCCGCTGCGCTTCAAGGGCATGACGGTGTATCAGTCGAGCTTTGACGACGGCGGCAGCACAGTCGTGCTCAAGGGGTACCCGCTGGTGGGCGTCAACGACGCGACGTTCTCGGTCGACGGCACGGTGGGCAAGACCAGCGAGCTGACGGCGCAGACGGCCAAGGGCCCGCGCAGCATGGGCATCGAGGTCACGGCCATGCGTCCGATCAATGTCGAAGACCTGACCCGCGGCGACCCCAAGGGCGCCGACCAGAGCTTTGCCGAACACGTGGCCTCGGTCGCGGGCAGCGCGGCCGGCAAGAAGAACGAAAATCTGCGCAACGTGGGGCCCAGCGTCGAATACAAGCTGATCGACGATGCGGGTCAGGCGCACGAGTTCCAGAACTACATGCTGCCCGTCGAACTGGACGGCGCGGCCGTGTTCCTGGCCGGCGTGCGCAACAATGCCGGCGAGCCCTTCCGCTATCTGCGCATCCCGGCCGACGACGACAGCTCCATCGCCGAATTCATGCGCCTGCGCGCCACGCTGGCCGATCCGGCCGCGCGCAAGGAAGCCGCCCGCCGTTTTGCCGAGCGCAACAGCCCGTCGGGGGCCGATCGCCAGCCGCTGGAAACCGCGGCCGAACGTGCGCTGGACACCTTTGCCGCCGGCGGCCTGCAGGCCGTCGCGGCGTTCCTGCAAGCCAATACCCCCGCCGCCGATCTGGAGCGCGCCGCCGATGTCGTGATTCGCCTGATCGGCGCCAGCATGAACGAATTGCGCGCCATCGCACGCGAACGCGCCGGTCAGCAGCCGGTGGCCGTCGATGGTCCGGAAGGCGAGCGCGCGGCAGTGTGGTCGCGCCTGGCCGTGGCCGCGCTGTCGGACCTGACCGTCTATCCCGCACCCGTGTTCCTGTCGCTGGCCGACTTCAATCACGTGCAGGCCAGCGTCTTCCAGGTCAGCCGCACGCCGGGCAAGAACACCGTCTATCTGGGCAGTCTGTTGCTGGTCCTGGGCGTGTTTTCGATGTTCTATATCCGTGACCGCCGCGTCTGGATCTGGGTCAAACCGCAAGGCGGCGGCAGCAGCGTCCTGGCGGCCATGACGTCACAGAAGCGTACACTTGACTTCAATCAAGAGTTCGAACGCTTCAAGCAGGCGCTGCTGCGCCAGAAAAAAGGGTCTTAAGGTTATTTATGTCCACCACGACCACCACGCCACCCCCGTCGCCTGAATCGCTTTGGCAGGACGCCTTGTCCGAAACCGGCGACAGCCGCGCGCAACGCGGAAAGCCCGACTGGACTGACATCGTCTTTTTCCTGCTGCTGGCGGTGGGGGCAGGTTTCGCGCTGACCCGCTACGGGCACGCGATGGACTATTACGAGAAGATCATCCTGTGCGGCACGGTGCCGGCGGTGGCCTGGCTGGGCTGGCTGTGGCGTCCGCTGCGCCGTTTGATGATCGCCTGTGCGATCTCCGCGGGCTTCGCGCTGATGCTGTACGGCAACGATCTGGCTCGCGCCGAGCAGGTGTTCTTCCTGAAGTACCTGTTTTCCTCGCAGTCCGCGATCCTGTGGATGAGCGCGCTGTTTGCGCTGTCGATGGTGTGTTACTGGATTGGCCTGTTCAGCCCGACCGCCGCCTGGCTGGGCACGGCGCTGAGCTGGGGCGCGGTGTTCGCGGGCGTCACGGGCCTGCTCGTGCGCTGGCGCGAGGGCCATCTGATGGGTCCGGACCTGGGCCATATCCCGGTCAGCAACCTGTACGAAGTCTTCGTCCTGTTTTCGCTCATCACCGCGCTTTTCTACCTGTACTACGAACGTAAGTACGCCACGCGCGCGCTCGGCGGCTTCGTGATGCTGGTGGTGACCTCGGCCGTCGTGTTCCTGCTCTGGTATTCGTTCACGCGCGACGCCGGACAGATCCAGCCGCTGGTGCCTGCGCTCAAGAGCTGGTGGATGAAACTGCACGTGCCGGCCAACTTCATCGGCTACGGCACGTTCTCGCTGGCGGCGATGGTGGGCTTCGCATATCTGGTCAAGCAGCATGGCCACACGACCTCGTGGGCCAAGCTTGCGCCGCTGTTCATCCTGGGCGTGTTGCTGTGCGCCGAGCCCATGGTGTTTCGCACCGATGGCCTTTCCGCGACCTGGATGCTGTACTTCGGCGTGGGGGCCGTGATCGTGGGCGCCATCCTGCTGGGCCGCCGCCGTATTGCGGACGCGCTGCCTTCGCTGGAAGTGCTGGACGACATCATGTATCGCGCCATCGCGATCGGATTTGCCTTCTTTACCGTCGCCACCATCCTGGGTGCGCTGTGGGCGGCCGATGCGTGGGGCGCGTATTGGCAGTGGGACCCCAAGGAAACCTGGGCGCTGATCGTCTGGCTGAACTACGCGGCATGGCTGCACATGCGCCTCATCAAGGGCCTGCGCGGCGCCATGGCGGCCTACTGGGCGCTGCTGGGCCTGCTGATCACGGGCTTTGCCTTCCTGGGTGTGAACATGTTCCTGTCGGGCCTGCACTCGTACGGCCAGCTCTAAGCCCGCGCCAGCGCGGTGTACAAAAAAGGCCCCTGCATGCAGGGGCCTTTGTGTTTTGCGGGGCGCCGATTCAGGGAAGCAGCGATTCGCCGCGGAGCTGATCGGCCAGCGTTTCGCGCTGGCGCACGACATAGTATTTGTCACCGTCGACCATGACCTCGGCCGGGCGGCCGCGCGAGTTGTAGTTGCTGGCCATGGTCATGCCGTAGGCGCCGGCCGATTCCACCGCCAGCACGTCGCCTTGGCGGATGGCCAGCAGGCGCTGTTTTGCCAGCCAGTCGGCGCTTTCGCAGACGGGGCCGACGATGTCGTATTCGGCGGTGTCGCCGGCGCGCGGGTGCAGGGGCTGCACGCCGTGAAAGGCCTCGTAGAGCGCCGGGCGCAGCAGGTCGTTCATGGCCGCGTCGACGATGGCGAAATTGCGGGCTTCGGCGTGCTTGATGTATTGGACGGTGGTGAGCAGCATGCCGGCATTGCCGACGAGCGAGCGTCCCGGTTCCAGGACCAGATGCAGATGCCCCTGGCCGCGCGCGTTCAGCCGCTCGAAGACGCGGTCCAGCAGGGCGCGTGGCGATGGGGGCGTTTCGTCCTGGTAGCGGATGCCCAGTCCGCCGCCCAGGTCCAGGTGTTCGATGCGGATGCCCGCCTGTTCCAGGCTTTCGATCAGGTCCAGCAGCTTTTCCAGCGCATCGAAGTAGGGACTGATATCGGTCAGCTGCGAGCCGATATGGCAGTCCACGCCGACGATACGCAGGCCGGGCAGCGACTGCGCGGTGCGGTAGGCAGCCAGCGCCTGCCCGATGGCGATGCCGAACTTGTTTTCTTTCAGGCCGGTCGAGATATAAGGGTGTGTGCGGGCGTCCACATCCGGATTCACGCGTAGCGACACCGGGGCGCGCAGGCCCATGTTTGCCGCGACGTCCGACAGGCGATGCAGTTCGTCCACCGATTCGACGTTGAAGCACTTCACGCCGGCGAGGAGGGCGTCGCGCATTTCCCAGGCCTGCTTGCCCACGCCCGAGAACACGATTCGAGACGCGTCCGCGCCCGCGGCGAGCGCGCGATGCAGTTCACCGCCCGACACGATGTCAAAGCCGGCGCCCAACCGGGCGAATTCGCCCAGCACCGCCAGGTTGGAATTGGCCTTCATGCCGTAGCAGACTAATACCGGACGCTGGCCGATGGCGCTGCAATAGGATTGCCACGCGGCTTTCAGCGCCGCGCGGGAGTAGACGTAAAGGGGCGTTCCCAACCGTTCGGCCAGATGGTCAAGCGGCACATCCTCGGCGTACAACGCATTATTGCGGTACTGGAAGTAGGGATGGCCGGCCAATTCTGGCGGGGTGGGGAACGGGGGCGTCATGGGAGGGACGGGGCCGGAGGGATTTGCGCAGGCGGCGGCGTTTGCTGCGTGCGGGCCGGCGCCTTGCCTTCAGGGGGCGGCGGCATGAAGAGCGGCCCCTTGTACCCGCAGGCCGCCACCATGCCGGTCGCCAGGAGCGTGGCTACAATGCGAAGAGCCATGCGGCTGTATGCCAATTGGAACACTGGGAACTCCGTAATTCTTGCAGGCTCGATTATGACCGAAACCGAATTTCTTGCGTTGATCGACCAGGTGCTGGACAGCATCGAAAGCCAGGCCGATGACTGGGCGGCTTCGCTCGACGTCGATGTGGAAACCAGCCGCAGCGGCAATGTGCTGACCATGGTTTTCGAGGACAACACCCACGTCGTGGTGAACAGCCAGGCTGCCATGCAGGAGCTGTGGGTCGCCGCGCGCACCGGCGGCTTTCACTACCGCTACGATGGCCAGCACTGGAACGATACCCGGGGCGGACCGCAGTTGCCGGACGCCCTGTCCCAGATCTGCTCGGCTGCCGCCGGCGTCCCCGTGACGATCCGGCTGTAAAAAAGGCCGGCCCGATGGGCCGGCCTTTCTGCATCAGAAGGGAATCTTCTGCGACCAGGGCGTGGCGGTCTGCGTGCCCACGCCCGGCGCGACCTTGATCCGGGTGTCTTCGCCGGAGCCGCTGGTGAGGCCGTTCAGGAATTCACCCAGCGTGTCGGCTTCCGGCAGTCCCAGACGGGCCACTGCCTGTCCGGGCGGGAACTCGGAGAAGTAGAACTCGCCGTTTTCCACGAGCAGGCCGTCCGGACGCGGGCGCTGCTTTTCTTCCGGCACGCCCTTGAGCACGCTCTGCATGTAATCCACCCAGATCGGCATGGCCACGCCGCCGCCGGTTTCGCGCGAACCCAGCGACTTGGGCTGGTCAAAGCCCAGCCAGGCGGTCGCGGCCAGCGTGGGCGTATAGCCCGAGAACCAGGCGTCCACGGATTCGTTGGTCGTGCCCGTCTTGCCGGCGATGTCGCCGCGCTTGAGCAATGCGCGCGCACGCGCCGCGGTGCCGTACGTGGTGACGCCGCGAAGGATGTCGTCCATGACCCAGGCGGTGCGCGGGTCGATGGCGCGGGCTGCGGCGTCGCCAGCGACAACCGGCTTGGACTGCATGATGACCTTGCCGCTGCTGTCGGTGACGCGGTCGATCAGGTAGGGCGTGACGCGGTAGCCGCCATTGGCGAACACCGAGAAGGCGCCTGCCAGCTGCAGCGGCGTGACCGAGCCGGCGCCCAGCGCCAGCGGCAGCACGGCCGGCTGGCGCGCCTTGTCAAAGCCGAAGCGCGTGAGATAGTCCTGCGCGTACTGCGGACCGATGGCCTGCAGGATGCGGATCGAAACCATGTTCTTGGACTTGTACAGGCCCTGACGCAGCGTCAGCATGGGCTCGTACTGGTTGCCGTAGTTCTTGGGATTCCAGGCCTTGGATCCCGTTTGCGCGGCGGTCAGCTCGAACGGCTGGTCCGAGATCTGCGTGCCCGGCGTCAGACCGCGCTCCAGCGAGGCGGCGTAGATGAAGGGCTTGATGTTCGAGCCCGGCTGGCGCCATGCCTGCGTCACACGGTTGAAATTGCCGCGGTAGAAATCAAAGCCGCCGACCATGGCGCGGATGGCGCCGTCCTGCGGCGACAACGCCACGAAGGCCGCCTGCACCGAAGGCATGTTGATGATTTCCCAGTTGTCGCCGAACTTGCGGATGTAGACCACGGAACCGCGCTTGATGCGCTGTTCCGGCTTGGCCTTGTCGTTCAGCGCGCGGGCCACCACGCCCAGCACCTTCTTGTCCGTGACGGTGATGATTTCGCGCGAGCTGCGCGCCAGCTTCACTTCGGTGGGGCTGGCCGACAGCACCACTGCGGTCAGCAGGTCGCCGCTGTCGGAGAACTTGTCGAACACGCCATCCAGGAATTCGTCGAGCGCGGCGGGGTTGTTCTCGGTGCCCGGGGGCAGGTCGAGCTGCTCTTCCGGGCCGGGATAGGGCGCGCGGCGCGTGTATTCCAGCACGCCTTCGCGCACGGCGCGGTAGGCGGCTTCCTGGTCCTTGGACTGCACGGTCGTGTAGATGTTGATGCCGCGCGAATAGACGTTGTCCTGGTACACGTTGTAGAGCAGCTGGCGCGCCAGCTCGGCCACGTACTCGCCATGGATGGAATAGCCGCCGGCCGGCGTGCCTTCCGCGGACTTCATGACGATGGGCTGCGCCATCGCCTGCTTGTATTCCGGTTCGGTCAGGTAGCCCAGCGAATGCATGCGGCCCAGCACGTAGCGCTGGCGCAGTTCGGCGCGGGGGCGGTTGGCGATGGGGTTGAAGCGCGAGGGTGCCTTCGGGATGCCGGCCAGCATGGCGGCTTCGGCCGGCGTGACTTCCGACAGCGGCTTGCCGAAGTACGTGCGCGAGGCGGCCGCAAAGCCGTAGGCACGGTGGCCCAGGTAGATCTGGTTCATGTAGAGCTCGAGGATCTGGTCCTTGGTGAGCTCGGATTCAATTTTGAATGTCAGCAGCAGTTCGTAGAACTTGCGCGAATAGGTCTTTTCGGACGACAGGTAAAAGTTACGCGCAACCTGCATCGTGATCGTGCTGGCGCCCTGCGTCTTGGACATGCTGATCAGGTTGGTCAGGCCGGCGCGCACCACGCCCATCCAGTCGATGCCGCCGTGCTGGTAGAAGCGGTCGTCCTCGGCCGCCAGCACCGCGGACTTCATGACGTCCGGGATTTCGTTAAAGCGCAGCACGTTGCGGCGTTCTTCGCCGAACTCGCCGATCAGGACGCGGTCTGCGGTGTACACGCGCAGCGGCACCCGCGGCCGGTAGTCCGTCATGGCGTTCAGGTCGGGCAGGTTGGGCCACGCGAGCGCCAGCGCCATGCCCGCGAGCAACACACCGCACAGGAACAGGCCGGCGAAAAGAATGCCGGTTTTTACGAAGAACCGCAGTATCGGGGAGCCGCTGCTGGCGGGCTTGTCTTTCTTGGAGGAATTCTGGGGCTTGCTCATCGCGGCGATTTTACGGGTATCTCCGGTCCCGCCTTATCGCGGGGGATCGGTTTCTGTAACAAAATAGGTCAGTGTGGTGCGCGGGCAACTGCGGCAAATGTGATAATGCCGGCATGAACTTTGCCGCTAACTCATGTCCGGAGGCAGCCCCGGACCCGGCGCGCGCCGACGCAGCGCCTGAAAGCCAGCCCTGCGCCGTCGAGTGCACGGGCAAGACCGTGTCGTTGCCGCACGACCTGCCGGTATTCTTGGTCGGAATGATGGGCGCGGGCAAGACAACCATAGGCCGTAGCCTGGCGCGTGCGCTGGGGCGCGACTTTATGGATCTGGATCATGAGCTCGAGGCGCGTTGCGGCGTACGGGTGCCGGTAATCTTCGAAATCGAGGGCGAAGCCGGTTTTCGTCGCCGAGAGTCCGCCGCCTTGGAAGAGTGTACCCAACGGCGCAACATAATTCTTGCCACCGGCGGCGGCGCCATTCTGGCCCCGGAAAACCGGGAGCTCTTGCGTCAGCGCGGGATTGTCGTCTATCTGAGGGCCAGCGTGGATGAATTGTTCCGCCGGACCTGCCGCGACCGCAACCGGCCCCTGTTGGCCACCGCCGATCCGCGCGGCACGCTGCGCGACCTGATGACCCGGCGCGAGCCGCTATACAAGGAAGTGGCCGACCTGGTGGTGGAAACGGGGTCCATGCCCATCCACACCCTGGTCAAGGCGCTGCTGCCGCAATTACAAGCTTTCGAGAAGCGCATATGAACGTTGTTGACGTCGACACCCCGGGTGGAATCTATCCGATCCACATCGGACCTGGCCGCCTGGATTCCCTGGATCAATGCATTCCCGCGGACGCGACCGCGATCGCCGTGGTCACCAACCCCACGGTGGCGGCCCTGTACGGCGAGCGCGCCGAAGCGGCGCTGGCGCGCACGGGCAAGCGCGTGCTGCGCATCGAACTGCCTGATGGCGAAGCCTACAAGGACTGGCAGTCTCTTAACCTGATCTTCGACGCGCTGCTCGGCAACCGCCTGGACCGCCGGTGCGTGCTGGTTGCGCTGGGCGGCGGCGTCATCGGCGACATGACCGGCTTTGCCGCGGCCGTGTACATGCGCGGCGTGCGCTTCCTGCAGGTGCCCACGACGCTGCTGGCGCAGGTGGACTCGTCGGTGGGCGGCAAGACCGCCGTAAACCACCCGCTGGGCAAGAACATGATCGGCGCGTTCTATCAGCCGATCGCGGTGGAAATCGACACCGATGTGCTGAACACCTTGCCCGCGCGCGAGGTCTCGGCCGGCCTGGCCGAGGTCATCAAGTACGGCCTCATCCTGGATCCGGCGTTCTGGAGCTGGTGCGAGGACAACGCGCAGAAGCTGCGCGCCCTGGACGGCGACGCCGTGGCCTACGCGATCCGCCGCTCGTGCGAACTGAAGGCGCAGGTGGTGGGCAAGGACGAGCGCGAATCCGGGTTGCGCGCCATCCTGAACCTGGGCCACACATTTGGCCACGCCATCGAGTCGGGTCTGGGCTACGGCGCCTGGCTGCACGGCGAGGCAGTGGGTTGCGGCATGGTGCAGGCAGCCGAGCTCTCGGCCGATGTGGCGGGCTTTGATCGCGCCGACGTGGCGCGTGTGCGTGCGCTGGTGCAGGCTATCGGGTGCCCGGTCGTCGCGCCCGACCTGGGTGCGGACCGCTGGCTGGACCTGATGCAGGTGGACAAGAAAACGGAAGGGGGCTCGATCCGCTACGTGCTCATGCCGCGCCTCGGCGAGGCCGTGATGCGGCCGGCGCCCGACGATGCGGTGCGCGCCGTGCTGGCCCGAACCACCCAGTAAACGCAGTGATGGACGGTGTTGCAGATGAATGAACTGGCTTCCTATGCTTCTCACCCGTCCCGATCGCGCGGCCGGACCCACGCCGAGCCGCCGCCGGAAAACCGCACGGAGTTCCAGCGCGACCGCGATCGCATCGTGCATTCCAGCGCCTTCCGGCGGCTGGAATACAAGACGCAGGTCTTCGTCAACCATGAAGGCGACCTCTTTCGCACGCGCCTGACGCACAGCCTGGAAGTGGCCCAGATCGCGCGCACGCTGGCGCGCAGCATGGGGCTGTCCGAAGACCTGACCGAAGCCATCTCGCTGGCGCATGACCTGGGCCACACGCCGTTCGGCCACGCCGGGCAGGACGAGCTCAATGCCTGCATGCGCGAACTGGCGCCGCAGGCGGGCGGCTTCGAACACAACCTGCAAAGCCTGCGCGTGGTGGACGAGCTTGAAGAACGCTATGCCGACTTCAACGGCCTGAACCTGTGCTTCGAGACGCGCGAGGGCATCCTCAAGCATTGCTCGGTTGCCCATGCACGGATGCTGGGGGAGGTCGGCGAACGGTTCCTGAACCGCACGCAGCCGTCGCTGGAGGCGCAGCTTGCCAATCTGGCCGACGAGATCGCGTACAACAACCACGACGTCGACGACGGTTTGCGCTCGGGGTTGATCACGCTGGATCAGTTGAAAGACGTGTCGATTTTCGAGCGCCACCATGCGTATGTGCTGGACCGCTATCCTGGCCTGGCGCCGCGGCGTGCGGTGGCCGAAACGATACGCCGCATGATCAACACGCTGATCGTCGATCTGACCCGCACGTCGCTGGCGCGCATCCGCGACGCGGCGCCGGCCAGCGCGGACGATGTGCGGCGCTCTCCGCCGCTGGCGGGTTTCTCCGACGATATCCGCCGCGAAGCGGACACGCTGAAGAAATTCCTGTTCGACAACCTGTACCGGCACTACCGCGTGCTGCGCATGACAAGCAAGGCGCGCCGCATCGTGCGCGAGCTGTTTGCGGCCTTTCTGGACGATCCGCGCCTCTTGCCGCCCGATTACCGCCGCGAGCAGTTCAACGAACAGGCCCGCGCCATCGCCGACTACATCGCCGGCATGACCGACCGCTACGCCATCCGCGAACACAAGCGGCTGTTCGACATGGCGTAGCCGCGCCGCGGGCAAGCCCGTCTTCAGCGATGCTTGCGGTAGGGCTCGTCCGCTTCGACGAAGGTGGCTTCGGCCAGCGCGTCGCGCGTCCATTCCTGCATGGCGGGCAGCGCCAGCATGGCATCCATGTACTCGCGCACGGGGCCTGCGGCCGCAATGTCGTAGGTCGTGAAGCGCGAGACCACCGGCGCGAAGAACGCGTCGGCAATCGAAAACGCGCCAAACAGGAAGGGGCCGCCCTGGCCGAATTGTGCACGCGTTTCCTGCCAGATGGCCTGCACGCGCGCGACGTCCGCGCGCGCCGCTTCCGGAAATTCGATGCCCGGCAAGTGGGCTTCGACGTTCATCGGCATGGCCTGGCGCAGTGCGCCAAAACCGCTGTGCATCTGCGCGGCCAGCGAACGCGCACGCGCGCGTGCCTTGGCGTCCTGGGGCCACAAGGCGGCCTCGGGGTGGCGCTCGGCGGCGTACTCGCAGATGGCCAGCGAATCCCACACGGCAAAGTCGCCGTCCAGCAGCACAGGTACAAGGCCCGCAGGCGACACCTGCGCCACCCGCTCTGAAAACGCCTCGGTGAACAGGCCTACCTTCTGCTCCGTGAATGCGATGCCGGCGGCGCGCAGGGCGATCCACGGACGCATGGACCAGGAAGAGTAGTTCTTGTTGCCGATGATGAGGGTGTACATGCTGGCGTTTCCTATGCAGACAGGGAAGGTTCAGTCGGCCGGCTTGCGGCGCAGTAGCTTGCCCAGGTACTGGCCGGTGTGGCTGGCCTTGGCCGCCGCAACCGTCTCCGGCGTGCCTTGCGCCACGACACGGCCGCCGCCGTCTCCGCCCTCGGGGCCCATGTCGACCAGCCAATCTGCGGTCTTGATGACGTCCAGGTTGTGCTCGATGATGAGCACGGTATTGCCGGCGTCCACCAATTGATTGAGCACCTGCAGCAGCAGTTCGATGTCGCGAAAGTGCAGGCCCGTGGTCGGTTCGTCCAGGATGTACAGCGTGCGGCCGGTGCTGCGGCGCGACAGCTCCTGCGACAGCTTCACGCGCTGCGCTTCACCGCCGGACAGCGTGGTCGCGCTTTGCCCCAGGCGGATATACGACAGGCCCACGTCGATGAGCGTGTGCAGCTTGCGCGAGATGGCGGGTACCGATTCGAAGTACTCGAGCGCCTGCTCCACGGTCAGGTCCAGCACTTCGCTGATGTTGCGGCCGCGGTAGCGGATCTCGAGCGTTTCGCGGTTGTAGCGCTTGCCGTGGCAGACGTCGCAAGGCACGTACATGTCCGGCAGGAAATGCATCTCGACCTTGACCACGCCGTCGCCCTGGCAGGCTTCGCACCGGCCGCCCTTCACGTTAAAGCTGAAACGGCCCGGATCGTAGCCGCGCGTGCGCGCTTCCGGCACGCCCGCGAAAAGCTCGCGGATGGGCGTGAACAGGCCCGTATAGGTGGCCGGGTTGCTGCGCGGCGTGCGCCCGATGGGGCTTTGGTCGACGCTGATGATCTTGTCGAAGTTCTCCAGCCCCTGCATCGACACGTAGGGGGCGGGCTCGCTCTGCGCGTGGTGCAGCTGGCGCGATACGGCCACGGCCAGCGTGTCGTTGATGAGCGTGGACTTGCCCGAACCGGACACGCCCGTCACGCACACGAGACGGCCGGCCGGCACACGCAGTTCGACGTTCTTGAGGTTGTTGCCGGTGGCGCCGGTCAGCGTCAACCATGGCAGTTCGTCGTCGACGGGACGGCGCT
This sequence comes from Achromobacter sp. E1, assembly GCF_037039475.1. Classification (NCBI taxonomy): domain Bacteria; kingdom Pseudomonadati; phylum Pseudomonadota; class Betaproteobacteria; order Burkholderiales; family Alcaligenaceae; genus Achromobacter; species Achromobacter sp. E1. Next base: position 5,846,892 of record NZ_CP146253.1, on the reverse strand, counting down.
TCGGAATGGCGATGGCACGCGCGCCGCTCAGGTACTGGCCCGTCAGCGAATTGGGATCGCGCTGCACGGTCTCGGGGTCGCCCTGGGCGACTACCTCGCCGCCGTGTTCGCCGGCGCCGGGGCCCATGTCCACCACCCAGTCGGCCATGCGGATCATGTCTTCGTCGTGCTCGACGACGATGACGCTGTTGCCGAGATCGCGCAGGTGCTGCAGCGTGCCGATCAGGCGGTCGTTGTCGCGCTGGTGCAGGCCGATGGACGGCTCGTCCAGCACGTACATCACGCCCGTCAGGCCCGAACCGATCTGGCTGGCCAGACGAATGCGCTGCGCTTCGCCGCCGGAGATCGTGTCCGCGCTGCGATCCAGCGACAGATAGTTCAGGCCCACGTTGTTCAGGAAGCTGAGCCGCGCCTCGATCTCGCGCACGATGCGCTGCGCGATCTCCTGTTTGGCGCCGGTCAGGTTCAGGTTGCGAAACCAGTCCAGGCAGCTGGACAGCGGCATGGACTCGACTTCATAGATGGCCTGGCCGTGGCGCTCGCCGCCGCGCGGGTCGTGCCCGATGAGCACGTTGCGCGCTTCGGGGCGCAGCCGCGAGCCCGCGCAGTCGGGGCAGGTCTTGATGTTGCGGTACTTGCCCAGTTCCTCGCGCACCGTCGCCGAGTCCGTTTCGCGCCACCGGCGCTCCAGGTTCGGGATGACGCCTTCGAACGTATGGCGCTTGACGGTGCTGCGGCCTTTTTCGTTCAGGTACAGGAACGAGATCTCTTCTTCGCCTGACCCGTACAGGACCTTGTCGCGCAGCGCCTCGGGCAGCTCCTCGAAGGGCGCCTCGATGTCGAATTCGTAATGGGCGGCCAGGCTGGTCAGCAGCGAGTGCGTGAACGCATTGCGGCGGTCCCAGCCGCGGATCGCGCCGGCGGCCAGGCTCAGTTCCGGAAAGGCGACGACCCGCTTCGGATCGAAGAAGCCCACCTGCCCGATGCCGTCGCAGCTGGGGCAGGCGCCCATCGGATTGTTGAAACTGAACAGGCGTGGCTCCAGCTCGGGCAGGCTGTGGCTGCACACCGGGCAGGCGTAGCGGCTGGAGAAGACCTGCTCGCGCTCGTTGTCCATGTCCAGCGCCAGGGCGCGGCCTTCGGCAAGCTGCAGGGCGGTTTCGAAGCTCTCGGCCAGGCGCTGCTTGCTCTCGGGCCGGATGCGCAGGCGGTCGATGACGACGTCGATGTCGTGCTTCTCAGTCTTTTTCAGCGGCGCCATGCCGTCGATTTCCATCATCTGGCCGTCGACGCGCAGGCGCACATAGCCCTGCGCCTGCAGGCTGGCGCATTCGTCCTCGAAGCTGCCCTTCTTGCCGCGCGCGATGGGGGCCAGCACGGCCAGCCGCGTCTCGGGCGTCCAGCCCAGCACCGCGTCGACCATCTGGCTGACGCTCTGAGCCTGCAGCGGCAGGCCGTGATCGGGGCAGTAGGGCGTGCCCACCCGTGCGTAGAGCAGGCGCAGGTAGTCGTGGATCTCGGTGATGGTGCCGACCGTGGAGCGGGGATTGTGTCCCGCGGCCTTCTGCTCGATCGAGATGGCCGGCGACAGCCCCTCGATGAGATCCACGTCAGGCTTGTCCATCAGTTGCAGGAACTGGCGGGCGTAGGCGGAAAGACTTTCCACATAGCGCCGTTGGCCCTCCGCGTACAGCGTGTCGAACGCCAGCGAGGATTTGCCGGACCCGGACAGACCTGTGACCACCACCAGCTTGTGGCGCGGCAGGTCCAGCGAGACGTTCTTGAGATTGTGGGTGCGGGCACCCCGGATGCGTATGCTCACGTCTGTATGGGTAACGTCCAGTTGCGTCGAAGACGCCTTTGATCCCGCGCACCCTTTGGGCGCATTTAAGCGGTTTCAAAGGCCAACTTGGTACTATAGCGCGCCGAATCCCCTCGCGTTCAAGGTCCTCCATCTGGTGGGACGGAACCGGGGCCGGCGCCGCACCGCCAGAATCAGACCGTGAGCGTATGACGTCAGATGCATGCGCGCCGCCCTAGTCATCGTTGAAATTTCCGCATGCCGGCAGACACCAAACTGAAATTGACCCCTTCCGAGCGCCGCGCCAGCGTGGCCTTGGCCGGCCTGTTTGCCGCGCGGATGCTGGGACTGTTCCTGTTGCTGCCGGTCTTTGCAGTGGCCGCAAGCGGCATGCCGGGCGGCGACGATCCCGCCCGCGTCGGCCTCGCCCTGGGCATGTACGGGCTGACCCAGGCTTTCATGCAGATTCCCTTTGGCCTCGCGTCCGACCGGTGGGGGCGCCGCCCCGTCGTGCTTTTCGGGCTGCTGCTATTCGTCATCGGCAGTGTCGTCTGTGCGCAGGCGACCGATGTGTTCTGGATCACGATCGGCCGCGCCATCCAGGGGGCGGGGGCCATTTCCGCGGCCGTCACCGCCTGGTTGGCCGATGCCACCCGCGACGAGGTGCGCACGCGCGCCATGGCGATGGTGGGCGGATCGATCGGCCTGTCGTTCGCCGTATCGCTGGTGCTTTCGCCCGTGCTGGTGGGCTGGTGGGGGCTGTCGGGATTGTTCTGGACGATCGCCTGCCTGGGCGTCGTCTGCCTGGCCGTGGCGCGCTGGGTGGTGCCGGTGGTGCCTCGCACGCAGGCCCGCACCATGCAGGCGGCCAGGCCGCGCGAGGTCCTGACCCATCGCGACCTGCTCCGGCTGAATTTCGGCGTGTTCGTGCTGCATCTGATCCAGGTGTCGCTCTTTGTCGTGGTGCCGGCGCTGCTGGCCAAGGTCGGCGGGCTGGACGCGCGCGACCTCTGGAAGGTCTACCTGCCGGTCATCCTGGTGTCTTTCGTTCTGATGGTGCCTGTGGTGTTCGTGGCGGAAAAGCGGCGGGCGCACCGCGGCGCGCTGCGGGCGTCGGTGGCCGGGCTGGTGCTGGTCTGCACGCTGCTGCCGGCCGCCAGTCACGGCTTCTACACGCTGGCCATCGCCCTGACCGGCTTTTTCGTCGCCTTCAACGTGCTGGAGGCCTTGCAGCCCTCGCTCGTGTCGCGCGTGGCGCCGGCGGCCTACAAGGGGCTGGCGCTGGGCTTTTACAACACGGCGCAGGCGGCGGGGCTATTTGCGGGTGGAGCCCTGGGCGGATGGCTGGCCGCGCATTCGGGCGCCAGCGCGGTGTTTGTGGCCGCCGCGGTGCTGTCGGCGATCTGGCTGGCGGTCACCTGGGCGCTGCGCCCTTTGGCGTGATCGCTGGGACTTTCCCGCAGCGTGAGGAAAGTCGCCGATCTGGTCGCAAACGGCGTCCAACAGCGCCGAAATGGTTTGCCAGCGGTGATCGATTTGTCACCGAACCCGTTTGGCGCGGCGAGCGCTTTCGTCGATAATACGCATCAACACAGGCTTCACCTGAGCAATCGCCGGTCATCGCTTCGCTGACCGGCGACTTTCATGAAGCCGGTCTTCAACATCGCTTTTTTATGTTGTTGCCGGCGCGCTCGCGGCAACGCGAATCGCAGGCTGTCAACAACAGAGGGACATCGGCATGGCATCGGTTAACAAAGTCATACTCGTGGGCAATCTGGGTCGCGACCCGGAAGTCCGCTACAGCCCCGACGGGGCGGCAATCTGCAACATGTCGATCGCCACGACCTCGTCCTGGAAGGACAAGGCCAGCGGCGAAAAGCGCGAAGAAACCGAATGGCACCGCGTCGTCATGTACAACCGCCTGGCTGAAATCGCCGGCGAATACCTGAAGAAAGGCCGTTCGGTCTACATCGAAGGCCGCCTCAAGACGCGCAAGTGGCAAGACAAGGACACCGGCGCCGACCGCTACAGCACCGAAATCGTCGCTGACCAGATGCAAATGCTGGGCGGCCGCGAAGACGGCGGCGGCGGTGGCGGCAGCTACGGTGGCGGTGGCGGCTACGACGACGCCCCGCGCCAGCAACGCGCCGCCCCGGCCCAGCGCCCCGCGCCCCAGCAGCGCCCGGCGGCCCCCGCAGCCGCCCCGGCCAGCAGCGGCGCCAATCTGGCGGACATGGACGACGATATTCCGTTCTGATCACCAGCAATGCTTTGAAAGCCCACCGTCCTGGTGGGCTTTTTGTTGCGCGCGTCAATAGCGCGCTGCAAGCCTTTATCCATTCTGCTTGGCTGAGGCAGGTTTGGACGCGTGTTCTTAATGAAAATGTGCGCCAGAACAGGATAAGATCCGATCCGTCACAATTTTTTGCATCGGGGCCGCTCTGGCCCTGTTCGTCGAAATGGTGCGTTCCATCCTGGGGGCGGCAAGCCCTAAAGTCGCGCTCAACACCCAAGTGAGCGTCAATACCGCAGCGCGTTCGCGCCTAAGCCCTCTTGCGCTGCAGGCGCGCTTGCGTAAAAAGCGCTCATCCGCCTATGTCGAGGCAATGACCCGGCTGGATGCCGGCGGCCACATGCACGGCAAGGCCGCCACCGAGGCACTCATGGAGGCGATCCGCGCGGAATTTCCGGATGTGCAGATCGACGCCTGGCCGCTGGGGATCATCGCCAAGTGTTTTTTGGGTGCGCCGTACGAGGTGCATACCTTGGACGTCACCGGAAGCATCATCCAGCATTTCAAGCGTGGCGAATCGTTGCCGCAAGGCATGGAGCGCGCGCGGTCGCTGGCTTGTAGCGGCCACTACACCTTTATAGAGGTCTATACCGACAAGTTGATCGCCGTGGGCGGCAATGGTCAGACCGCCATCATCGACAACTGAGCATCAAGACATATGGCAGAGCGCATTATCCAGACCGCGGACCTGAGCAACATCCTCGGGTCGCTGCGAAATTTGCAGGGCGATATCGGCACGGTGTCGGACCAGGTGGGTTCGGTGGGCCGCGAGCTGAATCAGACCCGGGAAGAGCTGTCTCGACTCGAGCAGGCGTTCGCCGATTTCGTGGCGTCCGACCTCAAGGCCAAGGAGCTTGCGCTGGCCGAGACGCGCCAAGTGAAAGTGCGCCAGGAATTGGACACCACCTATGAGTATTACGGGGTCGTGCGGCGCCAAGCGACCGGCATTCTTCAGGCCTCCGATATCCAGCTTGTGCGCACGGAAACGCTGCGCAGCGCCACCGAAGAACTCATGATTTCCGCGCCGCGCTACTGGCTGGCTCCGGCGCTGGTGGCCCTGTCCGCCTGGCTGGGCGATAACCGTGCCCTCGCGGAACGCGCGCTTGCCGAAGCCATACGCCGTGACGACGAAAAGACATCACTGTTTTTTGCGCTGATCGCCCGCCGGGCCGGTCGCAACGAGCTCAATCGCACGTGGCTGGACCGCTATTTCGGCCTGCAAAATCCGTTCAAGCTCGATCGGCAGACGGTGATCATGGTGGACGCGCTCGCCAACGGCGTGTTCGGCGCCGATGTTGCCCTGCATTGCAGCAAGCGCATCACCGATTGGATTGACGAGCTGTCGGCCCAGGCTGGCTTCGTGGAAGCGCAGCGCACGCAATGGGGACGCGCGTTGTTGTCGAAGGCGCCGAATGACGATTACGGCAACCGCTATTCGCACCTCAAGCGCATGAGCCCCACCTGGCCCGAGCTGAACCGGGCAATCAATGGTGTAGCCATGCATGCGGCTGTGCTGGCGCACTTTGAAGGCGTCTTCCAGGGCGAAATCCGGCCCGCCGCCAGCGTGCTTGTGGCGGTTGATGATCTGCTGAGCAAGCTGGTCACGCGCTTCGATGACGAAGAATTGCCCCTGCGCCGCCAGGAAGAGCTGTGCCGCCTGATCATCGAGGAAGGCGGCGACCGCCGCGCGGCGCAGAATCGCTTTGACCTGCAGAGCGCCGCGTTGGACGAAGAGGTCGATTTCACTCAGCTTCTGACCAACGCCGCCATGCACCCGGAGGTGTCCCACGTGACGCGCGCGACCCAACGCTTTGCCGTGGCTCACTCGCGAGACTGGATTCTGGACGGCCATGCCGACGTAACCGCCAAGGCGCGCATGGCGATACCGGCGGACGTCCACCTTGAGATCGAAGGCTGGCAAGGCGTCACGCAGGATGGCGCGAACGAGGCCGATCTGCTGCGCAGTCTGGAAGATGAAATTGCCGCACGCCAAGCCCGGGATTTGGCGGTCATTAAGTTCAGCGCCAAACACTGGTTGGGCGTGGCGCTTAGCGCGGCGCTCATTTTGGGGGCCGTCAGCGCGGGTATTGTGCCTCTGCTGCTCGGCGGCGCCGGACTTCTGTGGGCTTACCTCTCTCACCGGCAGATGGAGGTCAAACGGGCGCAGGTGAAGGCACAGTACGCCAAATTGCGCCAGCAGGCTGGTGATGCGCTACGCGCCTGCTTGGCCGAGGTCGTTGAGCTGCGACGCGATATTGCGATCCGGGACGACGTTTCGGCTCGCGTGACCCAACTGCTGGAGGGCATCAGCCCAGAACAGCACGTACTCTCCTCCCATGATTCGGTACGCCGCGTCATGCTCAAGGCATAAGGAACGATGATGATCCGCCAGATTTCTCCCGGCCCCACGCTCGCGCCCGACGCCGTACCTGCCGCTGAACCGGTTAACGCGCCTGCCACGGGCCCGGCGACGGCCGCAGCGCCTGCCGATACGCGCGACGCGCTGGCCGGCGCGTTGCCCGCGTGGGATCTCCTGCCTGCCACGCCCTTCATTCGCCGCGTCAAGTGAGCGCCGCGTCCGCGCTTATCGAAACACCGCGCAGCTATGCGCAATGGTCCGCCTGCCTGGATCGCCTGGCCGAGGGCCTCCAGGATGAGGCGTGCCTGGAGGCCATGCGTGCAGGAGAGCTCAATGCCAGCGGCGCGGTGATTACCCTGTTTTCTCAGCGTCTGGCCGGCGAGTTCAACGCTCGCTTGACGCGTTGCTCAGAACACCTGACTCGCGATCTGCGTATCGGCGGCGATGAAAACCTGGTCGTGCGCGCCATTCTGAACGCGCGCACGCACCTGACCTTCTTGCATCGCCTGGCGCAGGTCGAGATATTTCCCGACACGCTTCGCAGCCACCTCACCGACGAAGTGCGCAAGTTTGCGCAGCGAGCGCAGCAGTCGTTGGAGGACAGCGCCAAAGGAGACCGAAGTGGACGCCTATTGGTGCTGCTGCGCAACAATCCGTTGCCCCGCTACGAGCCTGCCACACCGGACCCTTCCGCCGAGATCCCAGCCGCAAAGACGGCCATGGCGCCCGCGCAAGCGCCTCTCACGCAAGCCGGCGTGCGCCGGCGCAACATCATTCTCTGACATCGACCCATGAGCGACACGACCGAGTTCAAAGCCACGCTGACGCGCTATCTCAAGGCCCGCATCCCCTTCATTTCTATACGAAGCGCCGAGCGCAGCCGGGTGCTTGAGCTCCTGCGAGAGGTGGTGGCGCCACTTAATGCTCCCGTGTTCGTGCACACCCTGTCTCAAGGAACACGCGAGCTGACTACGGGTCGCAGCGTGAATGAGGACCGCTCGGTCACCGGCGCCGTGGACTTTGCCAGCCAGCAGTTCGCGCAGCGTCAGAACCTGTCGTGCGTGCTGACTGAAATCTCGGACATCGAAGACGACACCGCGTCCGCGCGGCACCTGCTCGACGTTGTGATGCTGGCCGCCGAGCATAGCGGCGTGGTTGTCGTCATCACAACAAAGCCCGTGTGGGGGCAATTGCAGCGTGCCGGCATGGCGCTGACGCTGTCCGCGCCCAGCGAGGACGAAATGTACGCCATCATTCATGACACGCTTGAGGCTTATCGCGGCCACTTCGAGATCGAGTGGGATAGCGATGACGAGCGCCGGGCGGCCGCTATCCTCGCGGGTATTTCGCGCATCGAGGCCGAAAACATTATCGCCACGCTGTTGGCGAACGGCCGCATTGCGAAGAGCGACATGGTCGAACTCATGCATGCGAAGGATCGAATTTTTGCGGACATCAGCGGCATCGAGCGGGTGACGGTCCGGGGCACTGAATTGAGCGTAGGCGGGCTCGGCGGACTCAAGGCATGGCTCGACAAGGAGCGCCCGCTCCTCACCGCCGATTTGCGCGAGCGTGGCATCCGGCCGCCGCGCGGGGTATTGCTGGTTGGGGTGCCAGGTTGCGGCAAATCGCTCTCTGCCAAGGCTATCGCCGCCAGCTGGAGCCTGCCACTGTATCGATTGGACCTGTCCACCATTCACGGTCAATACCTCGGACAAAGCGAGTCGCGCTTGAAGGATGCACTTGCAACGGCGGACCATGTGTCGCCCTGCATTCTTTGGATCGACGAAATCGAGAAGGGCCTGGCAGGAGCGCAAGGTTCCGGCGACGGTGGCACATCGACGCGTCTGGTCGGCCAGTTTCTCTATTGGCTTCAGGAGGCGCGCGCGCGCGTTTTCGTGGTCGCCACCGCCAACGACGTCTCCAAGCTGCCGCCAGAGCTGTTGCGCCGCGGCCGGTTTGACGAGCTGTTTTTCGTGGATCTGCCCACCCCTCAGGAGCGGCTCGAAATCATCGACATCTACGTCAAGCGCGGCCTGAAGGCCGCGCAGCCGCAGGCCTTGATGGAAGAGCTGGTGGAACTGTCGGACGGCTTTGCGGGCTCCGACCTGGAAGCCGCCGTGCGCGAGGTCGTGAAGGAGGCCTATCTGAACGGCGATGCCGCCGCCACGCCCGACGTGTTTCGAGATAGCTTCCGCAACGTCGTGCCGCTGTCGAAGACCGCGCCGGAGCAGATCGAGAGCATCCGCGCGTGGGGCCGCGAACGCGCGGTGCCGGCGTCTGGACAACCCATCGGCACGGCCATCGCGCCCACTCGGCCACGCCGGCAAGTGTTGGGCTGATCGCGACGAAAGGAGCGCCTTGGGGCGCTGGGGTCAAGAAAAGCAGGATGGCAATTGGGGAGGGAACGCCCAATATGAGCCCAAATTCGAATTGGGCCTAGACCGAGGGATGTAAGTATAATTGTTGCGGCAATTTTCAATCATCAAAATTCGAATTGCCAGGCTAGCCTGGAGGTCGGGGGCGGCCAACAACCTTTCTGCGAGAAAAATCTTGAGTTCCAGCGTTGACCCCCTTGACCTGACGATCGTTATCCCCTGCCTCAATGAAGAGGAAAATATCGTGGATATTCTGGATAACGTCAAACAGGCGGTCGCAGGTCAGAAGTTCACGAGCGAAATCGTTGTCGTCGACGATCAAAGCGACGATGCCACCTATGAGCGTGCCACGCAGTGGGCGGCGGAAAACAGGAACGTGATTCCCGTGCGCGTGGTGCGTCGCGAATTGCAGCGGCGCGGATACGGCGCCGTCGTTCGCTACGGGGCCGCCCACGGCGTGGGCCGTTACGGCATCTTTGTCTCCGCAGATGCCGTCGATCCGATCGATCTGATTCCGAAGCTTTACGACGAGATGGAGAAGGGCGCGGTATTGGCCCAGTGCTCGAGATACCTGGAAAAAGGCGATGACTCGACCATCCCTTTCAAGTACAAGTTCTTTCAGTTCTTTTTCAGAATTGGCGTGCGCATCGCGCTCGGCCAGTACATTCCGGACTCGACGTACGCGTTCAAGATGTTCCGCCGCCGCGAGCTTCTTGGCATGGGCTTGAGCCAAAACCGGTTCAGTATCAGCCCCGAGATCACTTTCAAGGCGATCCTGACGGGCGGGCAGGTCAAATATATTCCTGGCGCACAGGGCGTGCGTGCAAGAGGCGTGTCCAAATTCATTTTCCGAAAGGAAGGCATCGGGTTCTCGTATTGCCTGCTGCGCTCCTTCTTGCACCGATACAAAATCGCATACTGGTTTTGATCGCGACTCAAAACTAGAACTCCGGCTTTCCCATATCAATGTCCTTCCTTAAAAAATGGGCGGTGCGCCAGTATCTGGTTTGCACCGCCATTGCGCTTGCGCTCGTGGTCGCGGTGTTTCCCGATGTGATCTTTGAAGGCGCAAGCCTTCGTATGACGGATCATATGGCGGCCACATATTATGGCGGCAAGGAATTGCGTCCATTTTATCCAACACCGGAACACGTCCAGTGGTGGGGGCCTTATAACGATACGGGAGGCGCAGTATTCCAATCGGAGCCCATGGTCGAATTCATGCGCCGGGTGATCGAAACCGGCGATTCGCCTTATTGGAATCCCTACGCTGCCGGCGGTGCACTGGGCCCGGAAAGCCTTGTGGATATGAAGTTCTCCGTGCCCACGATTGTGACGGCCCTGACGGGCGGTTCAAGCTTGAGCTACAACGTGAGCGCGTTGATTTATTTCGTGCTCGGCGTGTATTTTTTGATCCTGACGATGACCCGAGTTTTCGGGTTGTCCAAGACAGCGGCGATCGGCGCCGCGATTTTTTTCCTGTTGAATGGGTACGCCGTCGCCAACCTGGGATCGAACGTGGCGCAGAGCTATCCGTTCATCCCGATCTGTCTATACGCGGCGCTGATGCACGCAAGGTCTCCTGGTGCGCTCAGGTTCATCGGATTGTGTCTCACCTTCGCGTTGGTGTTGAGTTGCACGTTTGCGCCGACGACCATCGTGAGCATCATCGGCGTGTATGTCGTTGTTCTGGCGTATCTGTCACATCGCGTGGCAAGCCGCGAGATTTCATTCAAAGCAGCGGCCTACACGGTAGGACTTCAAGCACTGGCAGGTGTCGTGGCTTTTTCAATCCTCGCGGTGATTTATCTTCCGGTGATCGAAAACCTGGAGAGCACCGCCATGTTGAAGAACTATGTCGCTCGCGTTTATTTTCCAGCAGCTTTCCCCGCTGGAATTCTCGCTCTGTTCTCCCCCTCGCTGTTCTTCGAATCTTATAACCTGCGTGAATCGACAACTGCAATCAAGCAGGTATATGTCAATACGGTTTACCACTTCGGATTGGTCGCGGCCGTCCTCGCGGCTTGTGCCATCTACAGGCAAAAAGGCAAATTTCGACTAGTCGCGTGGGTTTGTTCCGCGGCGGTTCTGTTTTTCCTGGGGAACATATATGGTCTACCCCTCTTGCGGCCGATCGTCGCTGCGCTGCCCATTATTGGAAGCATCGGCAATCAATATTGGTGGATGTCGGTTGTCGTGCCGTTGATCGTGCTCGTAGGGCTCGGCCTGGACAACATTCGCGCCGGACAATCCCGGATGTTGCCCGCACTTGCCGTCTTGGGCGTCGCAATTGCAGGCGCCATTTATCTATGGCATGTCTATGGACTGGGCGAGCCCAATCTTGAGTTCAAGAAGAAAGCCCTGTTGGGCACGGGATTGCTGTTGGTGGGCCTGGTCATTGGACTGTCGGTTGCTCGATTTACCAAGGCCGGATGGGCGCTCAAGACACTCGCGGTGGTTTTTGTGGCCGCGATGTTCGCAGAGTTGCTGGTTTCTTCAAAGATGATTCGTTACGAGCGTAATGACTTTTTTGAGAATCCAACGGACGCCATTGCGTTCCTGTTGAAGAATGCCGGGAATTACCGAACGGCAAACTTTGGAACCACGGCTTTGTATCCGGATCTGGGCTCGGCGTTCGGAATCCAGGAAGTGAGTTCAACGAACGAAGGAAATTTGCCGTACTTCCGGGATTACTTTTATGCAGCATTCGATATGGATCCTTCACAGCAGTTTGGCTATAGCGCGCGCATAAAGAGAGGGCCGTTTCCCAGTCTGTTCAGCCTGCAGGACGCCCCGGAGAAGATGAAGATTGATTGGTCAGCGATCGATTTGCTGGGGATCAAGTATTTCGTTATGCCTTCATCGTATTTGAACTACAAAAAGGCGTTTCTGGACCACGGGTTGCGTCTCGTCTTTGACTATCCAGGCACGATAATTTTCGAGAATCCAACGGTCATGCCGAGGGCTTTCGTCGTTCCCCGAGCTGGATCGGGTCAGAGCGAAGAACTCACATTGGATAAAGACTATCGGGCCGTGGCCGCTCCAGTCGAGATCGCCCGATACAGGAACGCTGAAGTCGTCCTGTCTGGCCGGGCCGCAGAACCGGGCATTGCGGTGTTGACCGACAACTGGCATCCGAATTGGAGCGCCAAGGTCAACGGGCAGCCAGCGCCAGTATTGCGAGTCAATGGGATATTTCGAGGGGTAGCGGTGCCCTCGGGGGACTTTCGCGTTGAATTGGAGTATCGTCCAAAGACCCTTTCATTTGCGTTGTACCTGAGCATGGCAAGTCTTGCCTTGCTGCTTCTGATTTTCGCATTCCGCAAACGGCTGGACCGCTTTTTGCGCGGTCTTGGCGTTCCCATCTCAGGTAAAACCGAGATAGGTGGGGTCAGATCATGAATAATCCGAGACGCTGGATAATTAACGCGCTGAAGATCGCATTTGGCGCTCTGCTCGTGGTTGCGCTGTTCAAGGGTGACTACATTGACGGCGAGGCGTTGATCCTGGCTTTCACCGAGCCCGCCTATTTCGCGCCGGCGCTTATCCTGATGTTCATCGGCATCGTTGCAGGCGGGTTTCGATGGTGGCTGCTCCTTCGTATTGCGGGCTTTCCTGTCGAACTGCCTGCAATATTGCGCATTCAACTGATGAGTGGCTTTTTTTCTATTTACATGCCTGGTGCCGCCGGCGGCGACGTAGTGCGGGCCATGTATGTTTTCAGAGGCATGAAGAAGGGGCAGGGGCGCGGCGCCGCCACGCTATCCATTGTGTCGGATCGGGTGTTTTCCCTTTTCGGGTTGTTGGGCGCAGCCTGTCTGCTCAGTGTGTATCTCGTCATGTCTTCGGATAAAGGTGCAAAGGCGGCTTCCTATATTGAAGGCATTGAATGGATCTTCATTGCAGCTTGTGCAGCCGGCATCGCGACGCTGATCGTTTTCGGGGCGGCCAGGTTTTTCAATCTGGGCCGGTTCTTGCCTGCCCGGTTGGTCGAGTATGCGCGCATACTCCGCCAGAATGCCAGGGTGTACAAGACGAAATGGCTTGAATTGGTATTCTGTGCGGTGGTATCGGTTGCCGCTAGCGCGTTGGTTGCGCTTAGTATCGTCCTCATCGCAAAGATCTTTCCATTTCGCCCGGACCCTTTGGTCGCGGCAGTAGCTGGCGTGTTTGGCAATTTGTTTTCCGCAATCCCAATCTCTCCTGGCGGGCTTGGCGTTGGCGAGGTAGCGTTTGCGAAAGTGGTCGAGGAACTGTCCGGGATGGTTGGACCTTTTGCGACCATCTATCTGACGTTTCGCCTGGGCATGTTCCTGGTAAACATCCCGGGCGGCTTGCTGGCCCTGTTGTCGCAGCATCGGGATCTGCTGCCCGCGAAATGACAGCATTTGCACGCATTACTGCGCTTTTCAATTGGGCAGTAGGTGTGGGTACCCCAAGATGCGCCTCATAGAAGGCGCTTTTTTTATTTAGCGGTTGGAAAATCTCCCGGAAAAATGAAATTTCTCTGTAACAACTGAATCGCTGTTGAAACCGCAAGCCTTTCCAAGAGTTTTCTGGCAATTATCGCAAAGGTTCGTTGGTATTGGTAACAATATGAAAATCGGAGTTTGACTCCACCTGTTGATCTAAGCGCTCCCGGGTTTTTCATCCGTTTGAAACGTGCGCTGCCGCTTGCCCCGCGCCTGACTCTCTGATAGCCTTTTCGGCGGTCAACCGATTGTTCTGAAAAAATGGTCCGTCACTGGCCTAAAATGCTGCGAAAAAGGAACATCGATAGTGGGCGACAATAACTTGATGAACGCCGCGGCCCGGGATAACGGCGCTGAAGCGCCGGCGACGCCGCTTGGCGATTATCAACGGGACATTTTTTGGCGGCGTTTATTCTGTAACTGGAAAGCATTGGCAATCGCTGCGGTGTTTGGAGTCGCCTGCGGCATCGCGGCTTATTTTGTCGTGCCGAAGAAATGGCCGGCGATTCTTATCGTCCGCGTCGGTGATGTCAGAGCAGGGCATGAGCTGAAACCCGAATTGCTGGAACAGGTCTCGCTGACCTCGGAGTGGATAAAACGCCGCGAATTCGTTGACGCAGTAGTGTCGTCGGCGAATGCTGCGTCGCCCGGCCAGCCTGGTGGCGATTCACGCGACGCCGAGCTCTTTCGTGAGACGCTGACGGCGAAGGCGATTCCCGGCACCCAACTGCTTAGAGTGGATTACCTGGGGTATTCGCACTACCAACTGCAGGCCTATGTCAACGCAATTGAAAAGCAGGTACGCGCGTCTCAAGACGAGGTGATGGACGCGCGCTTGGAAGCGCTGATTGACTTACGTAATAAATATGATGGCGAGGTCGCGGCGGAGGGTAGAAAATTTGAGAGCTTGGGCCGCAAGTACAACTACGTGGTGAGGGGCGATCCTGAGGTGTCGCTTTGGCTTGCTCCGCAATTAAGAGCCGAGATTTCCCAGAGCGAGCTGATGATCGGAATTTTGCGCCGGTCCATAGACGAGTTGGATGATCGCATTGCTTTGGCGGGGCACTATTCGGCGGATGTCGCCCAAGCCGAAATTCTTGTGCAGCCGGTATTTCCAAGACTGAGAAATCTGCTGCCTCCCGCGATGTTGCTGGGGATTTTGTGCGGCTTCATCTTTTTGGTTATTCGAGGCAAGACGCGTTTTGTTCTTTTGAAGTAGCAATTGACGTCTTGACGCGGCGCCCGCGGCATCCTTGACGGCTTGTGGGTTCGTAGCAACGAAGATTGCCTGGAAGGGCTTCGAATGTCAGCCCTAGAGCATCCTTTATGTTACGGAAACTTCCTTTGGTCTATCCGTGAAATTAATCCGACATTCCGTTTACAACCTGCTCGGCCTGGGGCTTCCGCTACTCACCGCAGTATTCAGCATTCCGGTTCTCATCCGCGAGTTGGGGGATGCCCGGTTTGGGCTGTTGACGCTGATCTGGGCAATCGTCAGCTACTTGAGTCTGTTTGACCTGGGACTCGGCCGTGCGTTGACGCAGCATCTTGCGGTGATGCTCGAAGGCAAGGAGCGGCGGCGCGTGGGCGCCCTGGTGGTTACCGCTATCGCAGTGATTGCGCTTTTCAGCATCGTTGCTGGCGCATTGATGGCTGCGTTGGGCCCCTGGGGGCTGGGATTCATCAGCGCCGTGCCGGACCAGGCGGAAGTGCTCAATGCCATCTGGATCATGGCGCTGGCCATGCCCGCTGTCGTGTTGACTGCAGGCTTTCGAGGGATTCTGGAGGCCAGGCACGCATTCGCGGTCATCAATCTGATCAGGCTGCCGATGGGCCTGTTGACCTTTTTGGGGCCTCTGGCCGTGGTGCTTTATGGCCCGCCCCGGCTGGACGTGATAACGATGGTTCTGGCCGGTGGGCGTGTGGTGACGTGCGCATTGCATGCGTGGTACGCGAAGCGCTACCTGCCGGACGATGTGGGGCCCTTCAAGTTCGACAAGTCACTGATTCGGCCGCTATGCAGTTCAGGGGGGTGGATGACAATTAGCAATATTGTCAGCCCCGTCATGAGCTACGCTGATCGGTTCATTGTGGGCGCTGTTATCTCGTCGGCCGCCGTTGCTTATTATGTTACGCCGCAAGAGTTGATCACCAAATTGTCGATCCTGCCGGGCGCCTTGACGGCCGTGTTGTTCCCGGCCTTGGCGGCGCAGATTGCCCGGCAGGACAAAGCGGTAATGCCATTGATAAACAAGGCAGTCGGCTGGATTTTCCTGACCCTGTTGCCCATTACGGTGGCCATCGCGATTTTTGCCAAAGAGCTTTTGACTCTGTGGGTGGGCGAATCCTTTGCGTCGCAAAGCTATGTGTTGCTGCAGATATTCTCGGCTGGCATGTTCATTACCTGTATTGCTCAAATACCCTTTACCGTCATCCAAGGCGCCGGAAAATCGCATTTGACAGCCATATTTCATCTGATCGAGGTGCCGCTATTTCTGGGAGCGCTGCTTCTTCTCTCGCGAAATTATGGTCTGACGGGAGCCGCATTTGCGTGGTTTCTCCGTGTCGCGGTTGACGCCATTTTGATGTTCTGGGGCGTCAAGCTCGTGTTGAACCGTTCGATGTTCACCAGTGCGAGACTTCGACTGCTCTCGGTTTCGGCCCTGGCGGTAGTGGGGTTCGTGGGAGCGATCGTGCCCAGTCCATCGCTCCGTGCCGCCTGGCTGGTTGCGATTGTCGCACTGGTGCTGTTGATTGCTGTGCGCGGCAGCGCGCGTTTCGGCCGTGGGAGCAGGGCATGACTCAGGATATGGCGTTGCCTTACCGTTTCGACACGCGGCTTGCGTTGTTTGTCATCCTGCTGCCGTTCTTTCTGTTGTTTGTCGGCGATATACAGGTGCCGGTGGGCGTAAGCACGATGACCGTGCCGATGGGATTATTCATTGTCCTGCCGCTGCTGCTCACGGCAATTGCGCTTCCCCGGATTGTGATTCCCGCGCCCGCCATATTGCTGGCGGGAGCGGTAGTTTTTGGGGCGGTTGGCGTGGCGATGACGCCCGAGGGCGCATATATGCGGGCGGCCGCCGGCGCCTTGCCGATGATCTATGCAATTTGCACGTTGATTTTTTACGCGCAGTTTCATCAGTTCATCAAGCAGGATTGGATCGTGCGCATGATGCTGGCCGGCGGCGCCGTGCTGGCACTGACCGTCATTGTGCTGTTCTACATCGCTGCATATAGCCCGGGCGATTATTACGCGCGTAAGTTATTCATCGCGACACCGCTTGGTAGATCGAATTATCTTGCCGCCTTTCTCGTATTTTTGTTTGCACTTGCGTCGGCCAGAATGCGCGTCCTGCGGTGGCTTTTTGCGATCGCCATTTTGTGCACGATGTCCCGCGGCGGTGCAATCATATTGGCGTTGTTCCTCCTTGCGCTACTGATGGACAGGAAGCGGCTGCTGTGGCTCGTGTGGGTCGTACCCGTGGTCGGATTCGCGTTGGCGATTCTATTTTTTTCGATTGATGGTCAAAGCCAGCTTCGTGACTATGGTGGGCCGTTTGCCAGCGAACTGAGCTCCGCGGTAAATCGCATGTTGCTGTGGGCGTTCAGCTTCGACCTGTGGCTTCAGCACCCTTGGTTTGGCATTGGCCCCAATACATTCAGGACGTTCATCGAGGCCAACCCGGGCATCGAGGACGTCTGGGGGACGCATAACTCCATCCTCCAGCTGCTTCTGAATTACGGACTATTCGGGGCCGTATTGTATGGATGGTACTTGCGGCTAATCTATAGGCACTTGGTCCGGGCAGAGCAGAAGTCGCCGTGGTTCCGCTATCTGCGTGTGGTTTTTGTTGTACTGCTGGTGTTTTCCCTGTTCGAGCCCCTGGTGGGTTCGGCAGCATTCGAAGTGTTGCTTGTATTCATGTTGATTCTGGCACTGACACACGCCCTCCCCGCCGGCTCGGGAAGACTGATGATAATTGCGATAAGTTATTCAGAAAATGGAAATATTGCTATCCGTTGTGATTCCCACGCACAATCGCTCCAAGTATGCGATTCATGCGGTTCGCTCCATACTGGCCATCGGGGATCGCAGCCTGGAACTGGTTGTCAGTGACACCAGTACAGACGGACTGCTCGAAGAGTTGGTTCGCCAAGGTGATAATCCGCCCTGCGATGATCCCCGCTTCAAATATTTGCGGCCCGCAGAAAAGCTGGATATGACCGGGAATCACAATAATGTGATCGGCGCCGCCTCCGGAGAGTTTGTCTGCCTGATCGGCGACGACGACACCATCACGGAAGACGCGTTGCTGGCGGCGCGGTGGGCCAAGGAAAATCAGATCGACGTTATCGCGCCGAAGGTCATGTCCAATTACGTGTGGCCGGATTTCAGGTCCAAGATTTTTGGCGCGGGGCACGCCGGCAGGTTGTATCTGCCGAGCCGGATCGGCCCCGTGGTTGTTCGCGAGTCTTCCGACAGCCTGTCCGCAGCCTTGTTTAATGCCGCCCAGGGAACGGACGGCCTTCCCAAGATCTACCACGGGATCGTGCGGCGCAGCCTGCTCGAAAAAATGAGGACGCTGTCTGGCGCCTTTTTCCATGGATCCAGCCCCGATGTGTCCGGCGCGATAGGCTTGGCGCTGTGCGGTGGCCGGTTCGTGGAGATCGACTATCCCTTGACCATCCCCGGCGCATCGGGCGGCAGCAATACAGGCCGCAGCGCCATGAACCAGCACAAGGGAAAGCTGGGCGTCGAATCGCAAACCAAGGCGTTCGTAAGCGCCGGTTGGACGGAAGGGGTGCCGCGCTTTTTTTCCGTTGAAACCGTCTGGGCGCATGCGGCGCTGGAAACCATTGCAAAAATATCCCCGGCCGAGGTGTCGCAATTCAATTTCGCGCGGTTGATCGCCGTGTGTCAGACGTTGCATGGCGAGTACGCTTCCGAAATTGAGCAGGCGATCCCGCTTGCCGCAGGCATCGTCGGCATGCCGCGGTCCGATTTCCTCAAGAAAGTGGCATTCGAGAAAAGGCGTTATCGCCGCCAGCGCCTCGTCAGGCTCCTGCGCCGGGCATTGCGTCCCACGGTTGCCGGCGGGCGGGAATATACCGGTGCCATCGATACGGTGGCTCAGACGCCGGCGGTGCTCAAGGCGCACATGGCGGGCCGTCATTGGAGTTGGGACAAGGCGGTCAAGCGCTGACCCGCCAGACGCTGCCGGTGGCGGCGGCTACTTTTTCCCGGGGGCTGGCGTCGGTGGGGCGCCGGCCGGAAGAAAGGCCTGCACCAGAAAATCGATGAAGGCGCGCGCGCGGGCCGTCTGATTGCGGCGCTGCGGATAGTAGACGAACAGGTCGGCCGACGGCAGCGCGAAATCGGGCAACACCACCCGCAGCCGGCCGCTTTCCAGGTATTTGGCCAGATCCCATTCTGACCGGATCAGGATGCCGTGGCCCTCCAGCGCCCAGCCCAGGACGATGTCACCGTCGTTGCTGGAAAGCCCACCTTCGACCTTCACCACTTCCACGCTGCCTTGATGCGTGAAGCGCCAGACGCCGTGCGCTTCGTCGTTTTGCCGATGAAGAATGCATTGGTGATGGGCGAGGTCGGCAAGGGTGGCTGGCGTGCCGTGCGCCTTCAGGTAGTGAGGCGAGGCGCAAAGAAAGCGGCGATTGGTCAAGATGCGCCGCGCGGCAAGACGCTTGTCGGGGAGTTCGCCGAAGCGGATGGCCAGGTCGAAGCCGCCTTCCACCAGGTCGATGGGACGGTCGGTCACCTCCAGTTCGACCTGGACCTGCGGATAGCGCCTTGCAAAGTCCGAGACCAGCGGCGCGATGGTCGTGCGGCCGAAACCCAGCGTGGCGTTGACGCGGATAAGGCCGCGCGGTTGCGCGCTGCTGCTCGACACCACGTCTTCCATTTCCCGCAGGTCGGCAAGAATCCGGGTCGCGTAAGTCAGATAGGTTTCGCCTTCATTGGTCAGACTGATGCTGCGCGTCGTGCGGTTGACCAGCCGCACGCCGAGGCGCTTTTCCATCAGCGCGAGCCGCTTGGTGGCCGCGGGAGGCGTCAGGTCCAGCTGACGCGCCGCCGCGGCCAGGCTGCCCAGCCGCGCGATCAGCACAAAGAATTGCAGCTCTGAGGCAAGGTCCGCTTTCACTGAAAGTTAATAATCAAATGAACTTGGGTGAATTCTAGGGCAGGGATGCGCCACTAATCTATCGATTCACGATGCGCCCCACCTGGAGACAAGCCATGAGAATCGTCGATATCCGCGAGCAGACCCTGCCCATCAGTTCACCTATCCGCAACGCCTACATCGATTTCAGCAAGATGACGCTAAGCCTGGTCGCGGTGATCACCGACGCTATCCGCGACGGCAAGCCGGTGGTCGGTTACGGGTTCAACTCCAACGGCCGCTATGGTCAGGGCAAGCTGATGCGCGAGCGCTTCATCCCGCGCGTGCTGGAGGCGGACCCGGATTCGCTCACGGATGCCACGGGGCGCAACCTGGACCCGCACAAGGTCTGGGATGCAATGTTCAGGAACGAGAAGCCCGGCGGCCACGGCGAGCGATCGGTGGCGATCGGCACGATCGACATGGCCGTCTGGGACGCGGTGGCGAAGATCGAAGGCAAGCCGCTTTTCCAATTGCTGGCCGAACGCTACGGCAATGGTCAGCCCGATCGGCGCGTGTTCGTCTACGCCGCGGGCGGGTACTACCATCCGGGACAGGACCACGCCAAGCTCAAGGACGAGATGCGCAGCTACCTGGACCGCGGCTATACGGTCGTGAAAAAGAAGATCGGCGGTGCATCGCTGGACGAAGATCTGCGCCGGATCGACTCGGTGCTGAGCGTTCTGCAGGACGGCCAGAAGCTGGCTGTCGACGCCAACGGGCGGTTCGATCTGGACACGGCGATTGCGTACGCCAAGGCGCTGTCCCAGTACGATCTGTTCTGGTACGAGGAGGCCGGCGATCCGCTGGACTTCGAGCTTCAGGCGACGCTGCGCAACTACTACGACAAGCCCATGGCGACGGGCGAAAATCTCTTTTCGATGCAGGATGCCCGCAACCTGATCCGCTACGGCGGCATGCGCGCGGACCGAGACTATC
Source organism: Achromobacter sp. E1 (assembly GCF_037039475.1). Classification (NCBI taxonomy): domain Bacteria; kingdom Pseudomonadati; phylum Pseudomonadota; class Betaproteobacteria; order Burkholderiales; family Alcaligenaceae; genus Achromobacter; species Achromobacter sp. E1. The sequence goes on along the minus strand of NZ_CP146253.1, from coordinate 5,826,468 downwards.
TGCAGTTCGATTGCGCGCTCAGTTACGGGCTGGTGGAGTATCTGCGCACATTGGCGATGCTTCGTCAGCACGGCTGGTCTGCCAGCCGTTGCGTGCCCCATGGCGGGCACCAGATGTCATTAAACATCGCGGCGGGCCTGGGGCTTGGCGGCAATGAAAGTTATCCGGATCTGTTCCAGCCGTTCGGCGGGTTTCCGGATGGCGTGAAGGTGGAAGCTGGCCATGTGACGATGCCTGATCTGCCTGGCATCGGCTTCGAGGGCAAGTCGGATCTGTATGCGGTCATGCGCGCACTGTCGGCGTGACGCAGGGTGGGGCGGCTCCGTCGGCTGAGTCGCCGGACCGCCCAGCGCAGCGTTGCGCGTGCCGCGGGGTCCGTACAAGTCGTGTTGCCAATCTGCCCCACGAAATAAATTGTTTCACTTAAACCGCTTGCGCTGTCTATCTAGTAGTAGGTAAGATTCATCCATCGACGCAGCGCACCCAACAAACCGCCCGGCGCCGAACCCAGAAATACAGTAGGACCGCTTTTTTATTTCGCACGACATCTACCTACAAGTAGATAGCCAACTGAAACGCACACTTTAACTTATCTCGGAGATTGACCATGAAGACCCTCGTATCCGCCCTGATTCTTTCCGCTTCGTTCATCGGCGCCGCCCAAGCCGGCGAACTGGACTATCCGCCCGAACTGAACACCCAAAGCACCGTGACCCGTGCTCAAGTGCAGCAAGAATTGGCCGCCGCCCGCGCCAACGGTGAACTGGTGTTCGGCGAAGAAGGCTACGCCGCCGCCCCGATCGCTTTCGCCGGTGACAAGACCCGCGCCCAAGTGAAGCAAGAACTGGCTGCCGCCCGCGCCCAAGGGCTGACCGACAGCGCCGAACTGGACTACCCGCCCGTTCAAGGCTGATTTTCTCCGGCCACTTATCTATCTACAACTAGATAGCACTAACCCGACTTCGATACAGCAACTCACACTGACTGGAGCATTCTCATGAAGACCCTCGTATCCGCCCTGATCCTCTCCGCTTCGTTCATCGGCGCCGCTCAAGCCGGCGAACTGGACTATCCGCCCGAACTGAACACCCAAAGCACCGTGACCCGTGCTCAAGTGCAGCAAGAATTGGCCGCCGCCCGCGCCAACGGTGAACTGGTGTTTGGCGAAGAAGGCTACGCCGCCGCCCCGATCGCTTTCGCCGGTGACAAGACCCGCGCCCAAGTGAAGCAAGAACTGGCTGCCGCCCGCGCCCAGGGCCTGACCGACAGCGCCGAACTGGACTACCCGCCCGTTCAAGGCTGATTTTTTCCGGCCACTTATCTATCTACAACTAGATAGCACTAACCCAACTTCGATACAGCAACTCACACTGACTGGAGCATTCTCATGAAGACCCTCGTATCCGCCCTGATCCTGTCCGCTTCCTTCATCGGCGCCGCCCAAGCTGGCGAACTGGACTACCCGCCCGCCTTGAACACGCAAAGTACGGTGACCCGCGCTCAGGTGCAGCAAGAACTGGCCGCCGCACGCGCCAACGGTGAACTGGTGTCGGGCGAAGAAGGCTACGCCGCCACCGCGTATGCCCACGCCGGCGACAAGACCCGTGCCCAAGTGAAGCAGGAACTGGCCGCCGCCCGCGCCCAAGGCCTGACCGACGGCGGCGAACTGAACTACCCGCCCGTGCAAGGCTGAAGCAGATGGCAATTGAAGCGGACCCCGGGAACGGGATCATTCCCGGCCGGGGTTCGCTGGCACTGTCGGCGGCTTGAGCGGCCCTTTCGGCAATACCGATCAGGGACCGTCCCAATGACGAGCCGACCTATTAGTAGGTAATATGCAGCCATGGATACTCCGACTTCCAACACCACTCGCGAATTGCTTCTGGCGCATGCCGAGAAGCTGATCCGCATGCGCGGATGCAACGGCTTCAGCTACCGCGACCTGGCTGAGCATGTGGGCGTGAAGACGTCCAGCATCCACTACTACTTTCCGGGCAAGGACGACCTGCTGTACGAAGCCGTCGAAGCCTACAGCACGCGCGCACTCGGCGCGGTGCGTGGAATCGATACCACGCTGCCGGCACAGGCGCAGCTTGAGAAATACCTCTCGATGATGGAATCGGCCGCTTGCGGTTCCGGTGAACTCTGTCTGGGCGGCATGCTGGCCGCCGACGTGATGAGCCTGTCCGAGCGGGTCCGCGGCGCGTTGCAGGGATTCTTCCGCGCGCACGAAGCGTGGTTGGCTCGCGTGCTGGCCGAAGGCGCGGCGCAGGGCACCTTGAAGTTTTCCGGAACGCCCGAAGCCGCGGGGCGCGCCGTGTTCGCGACGATCCAGGGCTGCCTGCTGGTGTCGCGACTGTTTCAGCAGCCGCCGGCGCTGTGCGAAGCGATCAGCGCGCTTTACGTCGAATGCGAAGGCAAGACGACGAAACACGCAGCCTGAACGTTGTGCTTCGGCACCCGCCTTTTACTGATTCACGGCCGCCTTGCGCTTGCGGGCGGCCGTTGGCATTGGGCCCGCGGGTCTCGTAGCAGCGGTTCTACGCCAACGCGCGCGCCATGTCGGTACTGGTGCGTTGCTGCACGCCAAGATCCCGCATGCGATGCAGAAAACCGGCCTGCGCGTTGGCAAAACCCGCGACCGGACTCATGCAGTCGGTCAGCAGCACGATGCGCGACAGATTGCCGCCGGGCAGATGCTCGGCCAGGTGCTCGACGGTGGCCTTCACGCAGTGGCTGCCCGCTTCGCCCGCCACAAGAATCAGATCCGCGCGGTCCAGCGAATCCAGCAAGCCGCGGTTGAGCTGGCTGCGCGGATCGTCGGCGTCCGGCACCTCGGCCATCAGTGCGCTGTAGTGTTCCGTCCAGGGGTTGGCGCCTTTGGGCACCTTGCGCACGATGAACTGGCGGTCTTCCTCCCAGCGGCCGTAGGCGGCGCGCACGTCGGCATGCACGTTGTGGCCCCAGGTGCCGATTTCGCAATGCACCGGCCACGCCATCAGGGTGTAACGGCCGCGGGCTTCAAGTTCGTCCAGGTAGTTCAGAGTGCGCGGCACGTCGTCATCATGCCGTGGCACGAATTCGCCCGCGCGCAACTGAGCGGCCGTGATCGGCGTGAAGGGCGGCACCGGGTCGCCGTTGCCCATGCGCCAGAAGGTGGGGTGCGCGATATCCAGCCGGTGGTGCGAATCGAGTGTGACCGTGATCGACGAGAGCGCGTGAGCGGTGGCGTCGATGAAGCGCGCCAGCCGCTGCATGTCCGCGTGCGCGCCTGCGATGGGCAGGGCGGGCTCGACCGGCGATCCGGTCAGGGGATCGGTGGGCCGATAAGCGTCGGGCAGGTCGCAAAAATCGTTTTGCGGGTCGACGATCAGCAGATGAATGGAGCGCGTCATGGTGTGTGGGGCGGAGTGGAAACCGGACGGTATTCCCGGGCGCCCGGCCTCAGAACAGCACAAGATGGTCGGCGCGGTCGGGCAACTGGCGCAGCAGCGCGCGCCACTGGCGCCAAAGGACGGAGGATACGCCTAATGCGCCTATCGGAATGAGAATCCACATGGCATGCTCCTGTCAAGATTCGCACGGTCGTGCGAAATTTAGCGAAAGTAAATGCCGGGACGGAGCCGGCGAGGTGGGACTACTCGATGTACTTGAAGCTGCGGTACGTGGAGATGAGGCGTTCGTAACCTGCCTTCACGCGCTCGTGCGCCTTCGGGTCGCGAAGGAACCGGGCGTCGTGCATCAAGCCGATCATCAGGCTGTAGACCTCGAACACCAGCTGCTGCGGATCGGTGTCGGGACGCAAATGCCCGGCCTCCAGCGCCTGGTTCACCGTGCGCACCATGGCGGCGCGCCAGCGTTTCAGGTTGTGTTCCAGCACCGAGCGTAGCGGGGAGTCGACGTCGTCGTATTCAAATGCGCCGGCCACGTAGATGCAGCCGGTAAGCGTCTCGACATTGCTGGCGCGGTCGATCCACAGCGAAACCAGGGCATTCAGGCGCGGCAGACCGCGCGGATACGCCATGGCTGGCGTGAAGACGGCTTCGACGAAGCGCCGGTCGTATTCATCGAGCACCGCCTGCTGCAGGGCTTCCAGCGAGCCGACGCGCGAGAACACGCCGCTCTTGCTGATGCCGAGCCGCTTGGCGACCTGGCCCAGCGAAAGGCTTTCCATACCTTGCGCGGCGGCCATGTCGAGCGCCGTGTTCACGATCGCCGCGAAGGTGAGTTCGCTTTTCTCGGTTTTTGCTGTCATGGCGAAAATTTAGCACGATCGTGCGAAAAGGTCGCTGCCTTTAATTCGGGGCGGGTGCTGGCGTGAGATACGGCTTGCGCGACCGGCTTTGTGGGCAGCGTCAGCCGAAAAAAAAGCCGGACGGCAATGCCGTCCGGCGTGGTCACGCTTGCACAGCCTGGATCAGGCGCGTGCGGCCTTGTACTCCAGGCGGTACTTGTGCAGCAGCGGCTCGGTGTAGCCGTTGGGTTGCGTCAGCCCTTCGAACACCAGCGCGCACGCGGCCTTGAACGCCAGCGAGGTATCGAAGTTGCCTGCCATCGGCTGGTAGAGCGGATCGCCCGCATTCTGCCCGTCGACGATCTTGGCCATGCGCTTGAAGGTCTCCATGACCTGATCGCGGTTCGTGATGCCGTGGCGCAGCCAGTTGGCGATGTGCTGGCTGGAGATGCGCAACGTGGCGCGGTCTTCCATCAGCCCCACGTTGTGGATGTCGGGCACCTTCGAGCAGCCCACGCCCTGGTCGATCCAGCGCACCACATAGCCAAGAATGCCTTGCACGTTGTTGTCCAGCTCTTGCTGGATGTCGGCGGCGGACCATTTGGAAGGATCGCCGACCGGCACGGTGAGCAGGCCATTCAGAAGCTCGTCGCGCACGCTGTCCAGCCGGGTGCGTTCGAGTTCCTGCTGGACCGCCTGCACGTCGATCTGGTGGTAATGCAGCGCGTGCAGCGTGGCGGCCGTGGGCGAGGGCACCCAGGCGGTATTGGCGCCCGCCTTGGGATGCGCGATCTTCTGTTCGAGCATGGCGGCCATCAGGTCGGGCATGGCCCACATGCCCTTGCCGATCTGGGCGCGGCCGCGCAGGCCGGCGTCCAGCCCGACCAGCACGTTGTTGCGTTCGTAGGCGGCGATCCATGCGCTGGACTTCATGTCGCCCTTGCGCATCATGGGGCCGGCTTCCATGCCCGAGTGCATCTCGTCGCCGGTGCGGTCCAGAAAGCCCGTGTTGATGAAGGCGACGCGAGAGGCGGCGGCTTCGATGCAGGCCTTCAGGTTGACGCTGGTGCGGCGCTCTTCGTCCATGATGCCCATTTTCAGGGTGTTGCGCGGCACGCGGATCAAGTCTTCGACGCGGTCGAAGAGCTCGCTGGCGAACGCGGCTTCGGCGGGGCCGTGCATCTTGGGCTTGACGATGTAGACCGAGCCCGTGCGGGAATTGAGCTTCTTCTGGCGGTCCTGCAGCGCGGCCAGGCTGGTGACGACGGCGTCCAGGATGCCTTCGGGAATTTCCTGGCCGTCGCGGTCCAGCACGGCCGGGTTGGTCATCAGATGGCCCACGTTGCGCACGAACATGAGCGAGCGGCCATGCAGCGTCAGCGCCGAACCATCCGGCTGCGTGTAGCTGCGGTCTGCGTTGAGCTTGCGGGTGAAGGTCTTGCCGCCCTTGGTGACGTCCTCGGTCAGATCGCCCTTCATCAGGCCGAGCCAGTTGCGATAGATCTGGACCTTGTCGTCGGCGTCGACCGCCGCGACCGAGTCTTCGCAGTCCATGATGGTGGTCAGCGCCGCTTCGACCACCACGTCCTTGACACCCGCCGCGTCGGTGCTGCCAATGGTGCTGGCGCGGTCGATCTGGATCTCGAAATGCAGGCCGTTGTTCTTGAGCAGGATGGCCGTGGGGGCGGACGCATCGCCCTGGTAGCCGACGAATTGCGCGCCGGACTTGAGGCCGGTTGCGCCGGTGGCAAGCGCCACGCGCAGCTCACCGCCTTCGACCGTGTAGCCCTTGGCATCGGCGTGCGAGCCCTGCGCAAGCGGCGCGGCCGTGTCCAGGAAGCTGCGCGCGCGCGCGATGACGGCGGCGCCGCGTTCCGGGTTGTAGCCGCGGCCCGTGTCGCCGGGCGTGGCTGGGATGGCGTCGGTGCCGTACAGGGCGTCGTACAGGCTGCCCCAACGTGCGTTGGCGGCGTTCAGCGCATAACGGGGGTTGGACATCGGCACGACGAGCTGCGGGCCGGCCTGTTGCGAGATTTCGGTGTCCACGTTGTCGGTAGTGGCGCGCACGGTGGCCGGTTGCGGCAGCAGGTAGCCGATGCCTTCAAGAAACTTGCGGTAGGCGGCCGGGTCCGTGATGGGGCCAGGATGGGCGCGATGCCAGGCGTCGAGCTCGGCCTGCAGGCGGTCGCGCTCGGCGAGCAAGGCACGGTTCTTCGGCGCCAGATCGTGCACCAGGGCTGCAAAGCCTTGCCAGAAGCCGTCGACATCCAGGCCGGAGCCGGGCAGCGCTTCCTGTTCGATGAATTGACTGAGATTGGCCGCCACTTGCAGGCCGTGGTGCTGGATGCGTTGAGTCATGCGGATCTCTGGCGATAAGTAAGGCAGACCGGCGCGCCGCGCCGGGTGAGGGGTGCTGACATCATCGTCCGCGCCCGCGCCGATGTCCATACGCAAACCAGCTGGTCATACCAGTTTGTGACGCGAGCGTCGGGCGAAGCGACGATTTTTATGGTTTGATATCAGCCACTTACCTAGGCAAGGCCGACCCGCGCAAGCGTCGACCGCGCATGGTCATACCACTGGTGCGGAGATTGCATGCACGCGGAAATCGAAGAAAAGCCCCGTCAGGTGGCCGATGAAGTCGCCGAACGGATAGAGCGCCTGATTTTGGACGGCGTGCTCAAGGCGGGACAGGCCCTGCCGTCCGAGCGGCGCCTGACCGAAAAGCTTGGCGTGTCGCGCACGGCGCTGCGCGAGGGCCTGAAGCTGTTGCGCGCGCGCGAGATCATCCACACCGCGCAAGGCAAGGGCTCGTTCGTGGCACACATCTCGAAGGTGGACGCCGGCCCGCTGATGCATCTGTTCAATTCGCAGCCGCGCACGCTGTACGACCTGCTGGAAGTGCGGTCGTTGCTGGAGGCCGAATCGGCGCGGCTGGCGGCCATTCGCGGAACCGAGGCGGATTTCATCATGATACGGCGCCGGTATGACGAGATGGTGTCCGCGCAGGGCGCCGCCACCGACACCGCCACCCATGCGCATCTGGATCACGCCTTTCATCTGGCGATCTGCGAAGCCTCGCACAATCCCGTGCTGGTGCATACGCTGCAATCGCTGACGGATCTGCTGCTGGGGTCGGTGTTCGCCTGCGTGAACAACCTGTATCACCGCGAACCGGAAAAGCGGCAGATCGACCGGCAGCACACGCGGCTCTTTAATGCCGTGATCGGGCGCCAGCCCGAGCAGGCCCGCAAGGCGGCGGCCGACCATGTGGATAGCGTACGCCAGAGCCTGGCGGACATCGAGCAGGAAGAACAGCGCCTGGTGCGTGCGACGCTGCGCCTGGAAGGCTGGACGTAACGCCGCTAGCGCGACGTGCTGGTCGCGCGTGCGGCCCCGGGACCGCTAGCGGTCGGCTACCGCGCAGCCGGCCAGCGCCAGGGGCTTGCCCGCATAGATGCGGCCGAAGCGGTTGGTGAGGAGCGCATCCAGACCGATGGCCTCTTGTCCCACAAAGCCCTGCTGCGCCAGCACCCCGTGCGCCACCAGATCGAGCGCGGCGCAGATGCCGGCAGCGGTGGACAGCTGGATCGCGCTGAGCCGATGGCCGTCCACCTCGGCGCCGAACACGCGGATCGGATACGACTCTTCTTCCAGGCGGCCATGCCGATAGCCTGAGGCCGATGCCTGGATGACGATCACGTCCTGCTCGGTGGTGGGGATGGCCGACTCGAAGATGTCCTTGAGCAGATCGCGGCGATCGCGCAGGCGCAGGTCATTGAGCAGCAGCTTCATGATGCTGCAATGACCGGGATAGCGCACCGACTTGTAGTCGACATTGCGGGCGCGGCCCAGCAGCGTGGCGGGCAGGGTACCCAGGCCGCCGGAGGTGTTGAAGGCCTCGTATTCGACGCCGTCCAGCGCAAAGGTTTCATAGCCTTCCAGCGCGGGCACGCTGGTCAGTTGCCCGTCGACGATGGCCTCGCACGGATTGCAGTATTCGTTGATGAGCCCCTCGGTGCTCCACGTCAGGTTGTAGCGCAGGCTGTTGGACGGATAGCGCGGCAGCGCGCCGACCCGCATCCGCAGGTCCAGCAGGGTGTCGAAGCGGCGCGCGAGCGCGTTGCCGACGATGCCGATGAAGCCGGGCGCCAGGCCGCATTGCGGCATGAGCACGCCGCGCGCTTCGCTGGCCAGCGCCTGGATCGCATGCGTGCTGGCGACGTCTTCGGTGAGGTCGAAGTAATGCACGCCGGCCTTGGTACATAGGCCAGCCACCGCGACTGCGCGATGAAAGGGCAGCGCATTGACCACGGCGTAAGCGCCTTCGATGCAGCGGGCCACGCCCGCGTCGTCGCTTACCTGACGCGTTTCGCAGCCCAGTTCAGCCAGCACGGCAAGGCGGCCGGCGTCCTGGTCCGCGACCAGAACCGAGTAATCGCCGCTGCGTTCCAGCATCAGCGCGATCGCGAAACCGATTTTTCCGGCGCCCAGCAGAACGATGGGTTTGGTGTGCGTGGACATGATGCTGCTCCTGCAATGAGAGGGAAGGGAAGTGGCCTCAATCCTATGCGGGAGTGCTGTCGATTTGTAGCAGCAAAAATGTCGAATTGGCTTTAAGTAACGTCGATATGACTTATTTATCTGTCGAAGCGTCAAACAAAAAGCCCTCTGGCTTGTGGCCAGAGGGCTGCCTGGTTGTGATTCACGGCCGGCGCGGCCCGTGGATCAGCTGCCCAGGTGGGGGGGATAGTCCATGTTGCCGAAGGTCACCAGGCCTTCGGTCTTGGCTTGCGCCAGTTGCGATTCAACCTGGGCGCGGGTCAGCGTCGAGGCGGAAGCCGAAGCCGCGACGGGCGGGTAGTCCATGTTGCCGAAGGTGACCTGACCGGCATTCTTGGCCTGGGCCAGTTCAGCTTGCACTTGCTGCGAGGTCAGGCTGCTGCGCTGGGCGATGGGGGCGGGGTAGCCTTCTTCGCCGAAGGTGTATTGGCCCGAAACCTTGGCTTGTTGCAGCTCGGCTTGAACCTGAGCGCGGGTAGGGGCTTGGTCGGCTTCGGCGGCTTGGGCGCCGGCGGCCAGAACGGACATGGACAACATCAATGCGGTAGCAAGGGTTTTCATGGCAGACCTCCGAGTCTTGTGAGCTTGGGATTCGAGCCTCAGACCTGATTGCCTGGGGCTCGCTTGCTGTGTCCCGATGAGAGGCATTCTGTGCCTAAACAACCCTGGGATAAACCCTTATTCCTTGAAAACATCTTTCCATAATCATGGCTAATCGACATGGATTGTCCATGTTGACGCCATGGGTGGCGATATTTCCATGGGATGACGTGTCAGATTTCCGGCAGCGCGCCGGGGGCTGGCGGGTGCAGCGAAGACAGGGGGAGGGCCAGAAGTCGGCCAGAAGGAGATGGCCGGAAGTCGGCCGGAAGGAGGTGGCCAGCGCGGCGAGCCGCCCTGGCCAGCAGACAGCGGCGGATCAGCGGTTCAGATCGGCCAGTGCGTCGTTGTATTCGGCCTGCGCTTCGTCGAGTTTGCGTTGGGCCTTGTCGATTTTGTCCTGTTTGCCCTTGGCCTTAGCCTCTTTCAGCTCCTGCTGGCGCTCAGTGACCTTGGATTGCTTCTCGCGCACGTCGGCCTCGCGCTGCGATTGCAGGCGGCTGTCGGTGCAGCTTGCCTTGGCCTCGGACAGCGCCTTGCGCAGGCCCGCCTCGCGGCGTGTGTTGTTCTGCGCCTGCGCGGCGGCGATGTCGTTTTCAATATGGCAGAACTTGGCCGCGCAACCGCGCAGCGGTGCGCAGTCGGTGGCGGCCTGTGCCGGCAATGCGGCAAAGAGGACGCACGCGGCGGCGGCGACAGTCAGGGATTTGAACGATGCGGGCATGCGGTGACTCCGTGACGTGGGCGGAAAGGCCATCATCGCCCGTGTGCGGCAATCCCGCAAACAGGCGGGCCAAAGCGGCAAACGCCACGGCCGGGCGCCGTGGCGTTTGCCGGGGATCAGCGGATCAGCGCACCCGCCAGCGCGGCTACGACAAGCAGCGCGCCCAGCCACAGGTTGGCGCGAAAGAGCATGAAGTTACGGTCGGGGCGCTGAATGTCGAAGACTTTCAATTGCCACGCGAGGTGCGCCGCCACGGCGATCATGCCCACCTGATAGGCCCACGACAGGCCCATCGCATGCCCGCCCCAGGCCCACAGCAGCACCGTTCCCACGTAGAAACCGCCGATCCAGAGCTTGCCCTGGTCGCCAAAGCGCATGGCGGTCGAGTGCAGGCCGAGGCTGCGATCGTCGCGCACATCCACGTAGGCGTAGATGCTGTCGTAGCCCACCTGCCACAGCACGGCACCCAGCCACATGGCGATGGCGGCAAGCGGCACATGGTTCTGCGTGTCCGACCAGGCCATGAGCATGCCCCAGTTAAAGCAGATGCCCAGCACGACCTGCGGCCAGTACGTGACGCGCTTGCACAGCGGATAGATGAAGACGAAGGGCAGGACCGCCACGGCCAGCCAGCGGCTCATGTCGTTCAGGAAAAAGAGCAGCGAGCCGCAGACCAGCAGCTGGCCGAGCAGGAACCAGACGGCGTTCTTCATCGTCAGCTGGCCGCTGGTCAGCGGACGAAAGCGCGTGCGTTCGACGTGCTTGTCGAAGTTGCGGTCGCACATGTCGTTGACGGTGCAGCCGATGCCGCGCATGAGCAACGCGCCCAGCGAGAACACGATGAGGCGTTTGAGGTCGGGCAGCCCGCCCGCGGCCTGGACCAGCGCGGCGATCGCCGGCAGCAGGGTCAGCCAGGTGCCGATGGGGCGGTCCAGGCGGCACAGGCGGGCATAGGGACGCCATGACTTCGGAAGCCAGCGTTCGACCCAGTCGGTGAAGACGATGTCACTGAGGTCGGCGGGGGAAGGTTGCGAAGCGCTCACTGTGTCGGTCAAAAGAGGTCGGGAAAGCCGACAGCATAAAACAACGGCCGGGCGCTGCGCCCGGCCGATCGGTGATCAACGCATCCGCGCCGCCCCTGCGGGGGCGGCGGCGGACGTTGTCATTCCGCCTTCAACAGCTTGCCCAGGATGGCGATGCCGGTGCGGATCTTGTCTTCCGGCACGGTCGCGAAACTGAGGCGCAGCGTGTTGCGCTTGCCTTGGCCGCTGTAGAACGGCGCGCCGGGCACGAAGGCCACGTTCTGCGCGATGGCTTTTTCGAGCAGCTTGGTGCTGTCGATGTGCTCGGGCAGCGTCAGCCAGATGAACATGCCGCCCTCCGGCTTGGTCCAGCTGACGGTGGACGGGAATTCCTTCTGGATGGCGTCCAGCATGCAGCTGCCCTGGGCGCGGTAGATCTCGCGCACGTTCGGCAGGTGTTCGGCCAGGAAGCCGTCCTTGACGATCTCGTACACGGCCATCTGGGTCAGCGTGGGCGTGTGCAGGTCCGTGGCCTGCTTGGCCTGCACCAGCTTGTTGATCAGGGCGCGGCCGCCAACGATGTAGCCCAGGCGCAGGCCCGGCGCCAGCACCTTGGAGAACGTGCCCAGGCGGACGACGTTCGCGCCGTATTCCTTGGCAAGCGCGATCAGGCCGGGCTGCGGCTCGCCGGCGTAGCGCAGTTCGCCGTAGGGATCGTCCTCGACGATGGTCAGGCCCAGTTCGGCGGCGCGCTTGACCAGCGCGATGCGGCGTTCCAGGTTGAGCGTGCGGCCCGTCGGGTTCTGGAAGTTGGGCAGGGCGTACAGGAAGCGGGCGCCAGCGGCTAGTTCGGGCGTGATGGCTTCGGGGATCAGACCGCCTTCGTCGGTGGGCACCGGCACGAAGTTCGGCTGGTACAGGCTGAACGATTGCAGCGCGCCCAGATAGCTGGGGTCTTCGACCAGCACCTTGCTGTCCTTGTCGATGAGCACCTTGCCCAGCAGATCCAGCGCCTGCTGCGAGCCGGAGACGATGAGGACCTGGTCGGGGGCGACGTCGGCGCCGGACGCGGTCAGTTCATCGGCGACCCACTTGCGCAGGGGCGCATAACCTTCGGTGGGGCCGTATTGCAGGGCCGCGCGGCCGTTGGTGGACAGGACCTTGTCGAATGCCGCACGCACCACTTCTACCGGAAAGCCGCCGGGCGCGGGCAGACCGCCTGCGAACGAAATGACTTCGGGGCGCTCGGTGACCTTGAGAATCTCGCGGATGGCGGAGCTGGTGAGTTGCAGGGCGCGTTCCGAAAAGGAAAACGCAGGTTCGATAGGCTTGTCCATGGAGTGCTTCTTGATCAAGAAGGGTGGGTCGGGTGATACGGTTGACAACAAAGTATTGTCCCATACGGTAACAGCCCGGCCCCTTTATCGGGGGGAACCCCTAAAATCACCTGCATCGATAACCGCCTGTACAGTTACATTCCATGTTCGAAGCCGCTCCCATCGTCGCCGAGTCCAAAGCCGCCCTGTATGCCGAACTGACCGTCCAGGCGCGTGCGCTGCTGCAAGGCGAGCCCGACCGCATCGCCAACGCCGCGAACCTGAGCGCGCTGGCGTTCCAGGCCCTGCCCGAACTGAACTGGGTGGGGTTTTATTTCTTCGACGGCACGGAACTGGTGCTGGGCCCCTTCCAGGGCAAGCCCGCCTGCGTGCGCATTCCGCTTGATCGCGGCGTGTGCGGCGCAGCAGCCAGCCAGCGCCAGACGCAGCTCGTGCCGGACGTGCATGCTTTTCCCGGCCACATCGCCTGCGACGCGGCTTCTCGTTCGGAAATCGTGGTGCCGCTGGTGCACCGGGGCGAACTGATCGGCGTGTGGGACGTGGACAGCCCCGTGCCGGACCGCTTCGACGAAGACGACCGCAAGGGCATGGAAGCGCTGTGCCAGGTGTTTCTCGCGACGCTCGGCTGACTGCCCTCCCGCGGCCACCGAATTCGGCCCGAAATGCCCGTCGTTGACACCGCCGCGCCCGCCCGGTAGATTGCTGCATCCGCCGCCTATCGCGTCCCCGCTCATCCATGATTCATCAGGCCCACCAGACTGCTAGCCACCTCCGCGCCCTTGGCGTGGTGCTGGCTGCCGCCGGCCTGAAATCCAAAAAACAGCCGCTCATCTGACCGGAGCATGCTGTTCCGTCAGATGGGCGACGGAACAGCGGCCTGCCGGCAGCGCTTTGGCGCACCCGCGCGCACCCCCACTGATATCCCGAGCACTTCTGTACGGTCCCCCCCAACGGTCCATACTAAGGAGTGTTCTCATGCAATCGAATCAATCTCTGTTCCAGGGTGTCTGGGTGCCCCTGGTCACGCCGTTTTCGGGCGGCCATGTCGACGGCGGAGCCCTGCGCCGCCTCGTGCGGCACTATCTGGCGGCGGGCGTGGACGGCCTGGTCGTGTGCGGCAGCACCGGCGAGGCGGCGGCCCTGGACGATGCCGAGCAGCTCGCCGTGCTGGACGCGGTGCTGGCCGAAGCCGGCCCGCTGCCCATCGTGATGGGACTGGCCGGCAATCACCAGGGCCATGTGCTGCAGCGGTTGTCGGCCTTCGGCACGCGGCCGCTGGCCGGCATCCTGGCGCCCGCGCCGTATTACGTGCGCGCGGGCCAGGAAGGCGCCGCCGCCTACTTCCGCTGCCTGGCCGATGCCTCGCGTTTCCCGCTGGTGCTCTACGACATTCCGTACCGGACCGGCACCACGCTGGACACGTCCACGCTGCTGGCGCTGGCGGCGCACCCGAATATCGCCGCCATCAAGGACTGCGGTGGATCCCTGGAAAAGACGGTGGCGCTGATTGCCGATGGTCAGATGAACGTGCTGGCGGGCGAAGACCTGCAGTCGCTGTCCGCAATGTGCCTGGGGGCCACGGGCATGATCGCCGCTGCCGCCCACGTGCGTCCCGATCTTTTCGTGGCCATGCACCGCGCGGTGCGGGCGCAGCGGCTGGACGAGGCCAGGACCCTGTTTCATGCATTGGCGCCAATGATCCGGCTGACGTTCGGCGAGCCGAATCCGGGGCCGCTGAAGGCGCAACTTGCCCGCCAGGGGCTGCTGTCGAACGAATTGCGCCTGCCCATGCTGCCGGCCAGCGCGGCGCTCGCGGCGCAGCTGGATGCCGCGGTGGATGCGCTGGATCGGCGGTTTCCGGCGGGTGGGCCGGCGCTGCGCGCGGCATGAGCGGTTTGTGGCGTCCGGATTCAATTGGTAATACTTGCCCTACCGGGAAGCTGACGGATTGCTTATGATGCGGCCATTCTTCGGGGTGAAACAAAACCTTCATGGGCCAAGCTTTTGAAGCCTTGTCCGCCTGGCAGGTCATGCTGGCGGGGCTGCTTTTCTTCGGCGGCATCTACCTGGTCTTTGGCGCGGCCACTTGGCTGCTGACGCGGCACATCCTGCCGGCCCTTGGCCTGGGCCGGCCGCTCGATCCGCGGCCCCTGGCGCCGGGACAACTGCGGCGCGAACTGGCGCAATCGGGTCTGTCGATCCTGCTGTTCGGCACCGGCATGATCTTCCCGTGGGGCCTCTTGCAACTGGGTTGGGCGCGCCTGGACCCGGATGCGAGCTGGCAGCAGATCGTGCTGGAAATCCTGGCGCTGGTGGCCTGGAACGACGTGCATTTCTGGATCAACCACCGGCTGCTGCATACGCGGCTGCTGCGCCGTTTTCACCTGCCGCACCACCGTTCGGTCGTGACCACGCCGTTCTCGACCTACAGCTTTCATCCCATCGAGGCGCTGATGCTGGGCAACGTGATCCTCTTGCCGATGGTGGTGCATGATTTCAGCTTCTGGTCGCTGCTGTCGGTGCCGCTGTTCAGCCTGTTCTTCAATTGCATCGGCCACGCCAACTACGATTTCTTTCCCAAGGTGTCGTACGCGCACTGGTTTGCCGCCAGCCGCCGGCACCATCTGCACCATGCCTGCTACAACGGCAACTACGGCTTCCAGTTCACCTTCATGGATCGCCTGTTCCGCACGCGGCTGGGGGCGGACGCCGCCGAACGCCAGTTGCAGGCCCACCGCCAGCGCGAGTCCGGCGCGGGCCTGCGAGGCTCCGCATAGTGGCGCCAAGCTTGGGCCCGCGGCGCACGCTGCCCGCGCTGCGCAATCGGCGCGATTGGCAGAGCCTGGCCTACCTGGCCGCGCTGCCCCTGCTTGCCGGCTGGCAGTGGTTCCACGGGTTCTGGTGGCCGGCCTACGCGCTGATGCTGTTCCTGACGCTGGGCATCGGCGTCATCCATCACAATCACACGCACCTGAGGATGTGGCGCGGCCGCCGCGCCAACCGCATCACCGATTTCTGGATCACGTTGCTGCAGGGCCATCCCACGTTCGTGTTCTACCCGGCCCACGTCGCCAATCACCACCGCTTCAAGCACGGGGCGCGCGATGTGGCGCGCACCTATCGGTTTGGCGGCGATACCAACCATCTGTGGGGCTACCTCATCCATCCGGTGCAGGCGGCCTGGGTGCTGTATCCGTTGTTCTTTGCGTGGCTGGGCCGGTTGCGCCGGCATTGGCCAGGCGCCTGGCGCTATTGCATGGCGCAGTACGGCGCGTGGCTGGGCCTGTGGGCCGGCCTCATCGCCGTGAATCCTGCCAAGGCGCTGGTGTTCGTGATCGTGCCGCAGCTTCACGGCCTGCATTGGCTGCTGGCCACCAACTATCTGCAGCACGCGCATGCGGACGGCGGGCCGCGGCAGGTGGCGGGCCTGAACTACGCGCGCAATTTCGAGGGGCTGGTCAATCCGCTGCTCTTTAACATCGGCCTGCACACTGCGCACCACGAACATCCGCGCGCGCACTGGTCCGAACTGACCCGCCTGCATCGCGAGCACTACCGCGGCCGCGTGCGCGCCGAATTGAATGAGCGCGGCCTCGCGCCCTACATGTTCCGCGTGTTCGTGCTGGGCGCCTTCGTCCCCAGGTTTCGCAGCCGTTCCTGCATGGCGCCCGAGCACGTCCGCTAGCGCCGCACTCCCCCTTTTTTAACCAGAGATCCGTCATGCCCATTGCGTTTCATCGTGTCTACCTGGAGAGCGCCGGTTATTTCATGCCGGGCGAGCCCGTGTCCAACGAGGCCATGGATGACTACATCGCCCCGCTGAACCGCATGTCCAGCCGGATCAAGACCCGCATCCTGGCTGAGAACGGCATCAAGCAGCGCTACTACGCCATCGACCCCGAGGGCGCGACCGTGTTTTCCAATGCGCAGCTGGCGGCCAACGCCATCCGCGATTGCCTGCGGCGCCACGACACCGACCTGTCGGCCATATCGATGCTGGCCAGCGGTTCGTCCGGCGGCGATGCGCTGATGCCGGGGTTTTCCAACATGATCCAGGGCGAGCTGGCCGCGCCGCCCATGGAAACGCTGTCGGTGCATGGCATCTGCGCCGCGGGTGTGTCGGCGATCCAGGCGGCCGCGCAAGGCGTCGAACTGGGCGCGCATGCCAGCGCGCTGGCGGTCGCCAGCGAATTGCCGTCGCGCCTGTTCAAGCGCTCGCGTTTTGCCGCGCGCGGCTACGACGCCGACTTCGACGCGCACTTCCTGCGCTGGATGCTGTCGGACGGGGCCGGCGCGGTATTGCTGGGCAACAGCGGACGGCCGCTGCCTGGCGCCTCGCAGGGCGTGCGGTTGCGCCTGAAGTGGGTGCATCAGCGCTCGTTCTCGGGCGACTATCCGGTGTGCATGCAGCTCGGGCTGTCCGCCGACCGGAGCAAGGGGCATCTGGACTACCCCTCGTGGAACGAGGCTGAAACCGACGGTGCGCTGTCGCTGCGCCAGGACATCCGCCTTTTGCCGCATCTGTTCGACATCGGCATCCACGAGTACGCCAAGCTGGTGCGCGACGGATGGGTGGATCCGGACCAGGTCGATCATTTCCTGTGCCATTACTCGTCAGAGAAATTCATTCCCGTTGTGGAAGACCTGATGGAGAAGGCCGGGCTGGTGATCCCGCGCGAGCGCTGGTTCAGCAACCTGGCGTGGCGCGGCAACACGGGCGCGGCATCGATCATGATCATGCTGGCCGAGTTCCTGGAAACGCGCGAGGTCAAGCCGGGCGAGCAGATCTTCTGCTACATCCCCGAATCCGGGCGCTTCATGGCGGCCTACATGCTGCTGGAAGTCGAAGCGGTGCACGCAACGCCCGCGGTGGCTGCCGGTGCGCCCGCTGCGGCCGCGCGCGAGGATGCCGGGTCCGCCGATGCCGACGCGATCGCGCCGCCGCATGATCCCGACATGGCGCCGCAGGGCCTGGGACAACTGTTGACCGAGCTGGCGGCGATCTGGCACGACTACCGCTCGCGCGTATGGCGCACGCCGGTGATCCGGCGTCTGCGCAACCGGCAGTTCCAGACCGAGGACTACCTGGCGTGGATGGAGAACTGGATTCCGCAGGTGCGCGAAGGCAGCAAGTGGATGCGCGAGGGCGCCGCGTCGCTGACCGAGCAATACGCGCCGCTGGCCGCGCTGATCGACATGCACGCGGGCGAGGAGCAGAACGACTTCCAGATCCTGTTCCAGGACTATCGCAACGCCGGCGGCGCGGTGGACAGCATCGACGCCTTGCGCCGAAATCCGGGCGGCGAAGCGCTGAACGCCTATCTGCACAGCCTGGCCGCCACGCGCGACCCCATCGGACTCTTGGGCGCGATCTACATCATCGAAGGCACGGGGCAACGCATCGTGCCTGCGCTCTTGCCGCTGCTCAAGGCCAGCCTGAAATTGCCGCCCGACGCCTTCCGCTTCCTGGAATACCACGGCCACAACGATGAGCACCATCTGGCGCGGTGGCTGTCGGCGGTGGAACTGGCGCTCGATTGCGACGAGGATGGGCGCGCCGAACAGCGCATCGTCGACACCGCGCGCCGCACGGCGGCGCTATACCTGATGCAGTTTCATCATGTGATGGAGGCGGATGCGGCATGAAGCAGGAACCCGAATTCCTTGCCCGGGAACACGATCCGGCAGACCCCAGCCCCTGGCTGGCCCTTTACCTGGATCGCAGCACGCCGCTGCCGGACAAGGTCAAGAAAGCGTGGCTGACGGATTCCAGCTGCGCGTCGCGGCAATACCTGCTGCCGTTCCTGCGGCCGATCGCGCGCGCCTTCATCATCCTGATCCAGATCGTCAAGACGTTCCTGCCGCGCCGCTGGTCGCATTCGCGGCTGCTGCACCGCATCCTGGCCTGGGGCTTGAAGCGGTTTGTGTCGCCCGAGGCGAACTGGCTGATTTTGCGGCACTTCCATCTGGGGGCGCAGGCGCTGTCGTTCATCGCCGCGAACTCGCCGGTGCCCATCAGCACGACGCCGCTTGAGCCGATGACGATTGACGATCTGAAGGACGACCTGTTCGTCAAGCACGACCTGAACCTCTTTAACTTCGTCATCCGGCTGAACCAGGCGCTGCGCGACGCGGGCGTGGAGATGCATGCCCCGCAGAAGGTGGACTATTCGATGCTGCGCGATCCGCCGATCCGGCTGGAGGACATGCCGCAGGGCAAGCTGAACTTCCTGGACCTGCAAAGCGCCATCGAGCTGTTCACGCCGCTGTACCAGCTTTTGCTGACCGACAACGATTTCTGGCGCGCGGCCAATTCGCTTCAGCTTGACGAGACCGTGGGCATCTATGCGGCCAAGCTGCTGGGGGCCCCGCAGCACCTCATCCTGGTCAACAACAACCATCCCCTGGTGCCGATGTCCACGCTGCGCGCAGGCTACCGGCTGGTGCTGCACGGGCTGTCCACGGAAATGCTGCACAGCCTGCTGATGGAGATGAAGGCGGCGCAGGCGGGCGCCGAGCCGCCGGCCCCGATCGCATAGAAAAGGCGGCAGGGATCAGTGTTGACCCGGCGTTACACCGGCCGGGCGCTGGGCTATATTGCGACGCTTGTCTTACAAGCCCGGCGGCGCCCGTAGCCGCCCGGCACCCTAGGAAATGCTGCAAATGCCCCAGACGCTAGAGGTCATCGCCACCATCCTGTTCGCCGTGGCGGTCCTCCATACTTTCTCGGTTCCCTTCTTCGCGCGGCTCGCGCATCGAGGGGGGCCGCACGCGGGCTTCTGGCATCTGTTCTCCGAGGTCGAGGCCGTCTTCGGCGTCTGGGCGTTCGCGCTGATTGTGACCATGGCCGCGCTGGCCGGACCGGCGGGCGCCATCGACTACATGGACACGCGCAATTTCACGGAGCCGCTGTTCGTTTTCGCGATCATGGTCGTGGCCGCCAGCCGGCCGATTCTTGAGCTGGTGGGGCTGCTGGTGCGCATCGTTGCGCGAGCCCTGCCCATGCCGCGCGAGCTGTCCACCTTCTTCGTCGTGATGGCCATGGTGCCGTTGGGCGGCTCGTTCATCACCGAACCGGCCGCAATGACGCTGGCCGCGATCCTGCTGCGCGACGCTTACTTCCGCAGCAGCGGCCGGGCCGGTTTCAAGTACCTGACCCTCGGCGTGCTGTTCGTGAACGTGTCCATCGGCGGCGTGCTGACGTCCTACGCGGCGCCGCCCGTCCTGATGGTGGCGGGCACGTTCGGCTGGGATGCGGCCTTCATGATGCAGCACTTTGGCTGGCGCGCGGCGGTGGCGGTTTGCCTCAACGCGGGCCTGCTGACCTTCGTCTGCCGCAAGGCGCTGCTCGAAGGCTCGGTGGGCACCCGCGGTGGCGTCGATGCCCCCGAAGGCGCCGGCAAGCGTGGCCCGGTTCCCGCCCTGGTGATCGCGGTGCACCTCGTGTTCCTCATCGCCATCGTGCTGACTGCGCATCATCCGGCGATTTTCCTGGGCTTGTTGATGATGTTCATCGGGTTCTCCGAGGCCTACAAGCGCCACCAGGACCGCCTGATGATCAAGGAGGGCTTGATGGTGGGCTTCTTCCTGGCCGGGCTGGTGGTGCTGGGCGGACTGCAGAAATGGTGGCTGCAGGACCTCTTGGGGGGGCTGGAGCCTTTCGTCCTGTTCTGGGGCGCGACCGCGCTCACGGCCATTACCGACAACGCTGCGCTCACCTACCTGGGTTCGCTCGTGGAGGGCACCAGCGATGTCTGGCGTTACATGCTGGTGGCCGGCGCGGTCACGGGCGGCGGGCTGACGGTGATCGCCAATGCGCCGAACCCGGCCGGTTTCGCGATCCTGAAGAACCATTTCCCGGACGGCAGTATCTCGTCCGGACGCCTGTTCCTGTGCGCCCTGGCGCCGACTCTGGTGGCGGCCGTGATGTTCCTGCTGCCGGTGTAGCGAACCGCCCGCCTGCCCGGGCGGTCTGCCCCCCGGGCGCGGCCCGGGGCCTGCACGCTGGGCCGGACTCCGACGCTTTATGAAAAACCGCTAAAATTCAAGACTTTCCCGTATTTTTCTAGCCTGGCCCAGCGGCCGCGCCCCGCGCCCGCGCGCGGCGGCAGGCCGATTTTGATATGCCCGGCTTTTCGCCTGGGAGTCCTCGATGCCCATCTATGCCTACAAGTGCAGCGCCTGCGGCCATGCCAAAGACGTCTTGCAGAAGATCTCTGACGCGCCGCTTTCGGAATGCCCCGAATGCGGTCAAAGCACGTTTTCCAAGCAGGTGACCGCGGCTGGATTCCAGCTCAAGGGCTCCGGCTGGTATGTCACGGACTTCCGTGGCAACGGCAGCGGCGGCAGCCAGGGCGCAGCGCCCGCAGGCGCGTCAGCCCCGGCTGAAAGCGCCACCCCCGCCGCCGCGCCTGCCGCGGCGCCGGCAGCCACCCCCGCCCCGGCGGCGCCTGCTGCCGGCAGCGCCGCCTCCTAGAGCGCTCGCGATGCGAATGCGCGTCATCAAGAAGTACTTCATCACCGGGCTGTTGATCTGGGTTCCCCTGGTCATCACGGTGTGGGTATTGGGGCTGCTGGTCGCTACTCTGGAAGGGTTCGTGCCTGGCTTTCTGTCCTCCGAATCGCTGTTCGGCCTGGACATTCCCGGTTTCCGCTTCGTCCTGGTGATCGCGGTGGTGCTTCTGACGGGCGTGTTCGCCGCCAACCTGATCGGTCGCACGATGGTCGACCAGTGGGAAAGCCTGCTGGGCCGCATCCCGCTCGTGCGCTCCATCTACAACTCGGTCAAGCAGGTCAGCGATACCGTGCTTGCCCCCAACGGACAGGCGTTTCGCCGCGCGGTGCTGGTGCAGTATCCGCGCGCGGGGGCCTGGACCATCGCTTTCGTCACCGGCACGCCCAGCGGTGAAGTGGCCGACAGCCTGCCTGGCGACCACATCAGCGTGTACGTGCCGACGACGCCCAACCCCACGTCCGGCTTTTTCCTGATGGTGCCTCGCGCCGAGGTGATCGACCTTCAGATGAGCGTGGACGCGGCCCTGAAGTACATCGTTTCCATGGGCGTAGTCGCCCCGGCCCCGGCGGCAACGCCCGTGGTCCGGCCGGCTGCGCTCTCTCCGGCGCCGGGCGTGCAGGACGCACCCCGCGCCGATTCGTAACCCTTAAACACCAAGCACACAACGGAGTCATCCCGCATGCGTACCTGCTACACCGGCCAGGTTTGCCGTGACCATCTCGGCCAGACCGTCACCCTGTACGGCTGGGTGAACCGCCGCCGCGACCACGGCGGGGTCATCTTCATCGACCTGCGCGACCGCGCGGGCCTGGCGCAGATCGTGTTCGATCCGGACAACGCCGCCTTCGCCACCGCCGAGCGCCTGCGCAATGAATTCTGCATCCGCGTCACCGGCCTGGTGCGCGAGCGTCCGGCGGGCACGGCCAACGCCGAACTGGCCTCCGGCGAAGTCGAAGTGCTCTGCAAGGAAGTCGAGATCCTGAACGCGTCGGTCACCCCGCCGTTCCAGCTGGACGACGACAACCTGTCGGAAACCACCCGCCTCACGCACCGCGTGCTGGACCTGCGCCGCCCGCAGATGCAGCGCAACCTGATGCTGCGCTACCGCGTGTCCATCGAAACCCGCAAGTTCCTGGACGAGCTGGGCTTCATCGACATCGAAACCCCGATGCTGGCCAAGAGCACGCCCGAAGGCGCGCGCGACTACCTGGTGCCCTCGCGTGTGAACGCCGGCCACTTCTTCGCGCTGCCGCAGTCGCCGCAGCTGTTCAAGCAGATGCTGATGGTGTCGGGTTTTGACCGTTACTACCAGATCACCAAGTGCTTCCGCGACGAAGACCTGCGTGCCGACCGTCAGCCGGAATTCACCCAGATCGATTGCGAGACCTCGTTCCTGAACGAGATCGAAATCCGCGAGATCTTCGAGAACCTGATCCGCCACGTGTTCAAGGTGGTGCAGGGCGTCGACCTGCCGTCGCCGTTCCCGATCATGCCCTGGACCGAAGCGATGCGCCGCTACGGCTCGGACAAGCCGGATCTGCGCGTGCAACTCGAGTTCACCGACATCACCGACGTGATGCGCGACGTGGACTTCAAGGTGTTTGCCGCCGCCGCCACGGCGCCCGGCAGCCGTGTGGTCGCCCTGCGCGTGCCGGGCGGCGCTGAAATGTCGCGCAGCGAGATCGACGCCTACACGCAGTTCGTCGGCATCTACGGCGCCAAGGGCCTGGCCTACATCAAGGTCAACGAAGTGGCCAAGGGCCGCGACGGCCTGCAATCGCCCATCGTCAAGAACCTGCACGACGCCGCGCTGGCTGAACTGGTCAAGCGCACCGGCGCCCAGGACGGCGACATCATCTTCTTTGGCGCGGACCGCGAGAAGGTCGTCAACGACGCCATCGGCGCGCTGCGCGTGAAGATCGGCCACAGCGAATTTGGCAAGAAGACGGGTCTGTTCACGGCCGGCTGGAAGCCGCTGTGGGTGGTCGACTTCCCGATGTTCGAATATGACGAGGAAGACGGCCGCTACACCGCCGCCCACCACCCGTTCACCAGCCCCAAGGACGGCCACGAGGACTTCCTGGAATCCGATCCCAGCAAGGCGTTCGCCAAGGCCTACGACATGGTGCTGAACGGCTGGGAAATCGGCGGCGGCTCGGTCCGTATCCACCGCGAGGAAGTGCAGAGCAAGGTGTTCCGCGCGCTGAAGATCGGCGCCGAGGAAGCCCGCGAGAAATTCGGCTACCTGCTGGACGCGCTGCAGTATGGCGCGCCTCCGCACGGCGGCATCGCGTTCGGCCTGGACCGCATCGTCACCATGATGACCGGCGCCGAATCGATCCGCGACGTGATTGCCTTCCCGAAGACGCAGCGCGCCCAGGATCTGCTGACGCAAGCGCCCTCGGAAGTCGACGAGAAGCAACTGCGCGAGCTGCACATCCGCCTGCGCAACGTCGAAAAGGCGTAACACTTCCGAAGCGTTTTTGGCGCTTCGGAAGCGGTGTCTGACACCCAGGTGCGGGGCTCTCGGATTGAAGGGCCTCTCGCGGGGGTGTCAGACACCGGTGCTGAGCTCGCGCTGTCCGCAAAGATGGGACGGCCGGCTGAAATGGAGTAATCTGGCTAACGCCGCCAACCACGGCGGCGGCTGGCCAGAGGACCTTCCGGGACCCGGCCGGCAGTTCCCAAGATTTGAAAGGCGCCATTGCTTCCATGTCGCTCATCCGAGTCGTCAGCTACAACATACACAAGGGCCGTTCGGCACTAGGCCGGCGCGACTCCCTGAATGAACTTCGCCTGGGCCTGTATGGCCTGCGCCCAGATCTGGTCTTCCTGCAGGAGGTCCAGGGCCGCAACGAGCATAAGTCGCTGCTCGACGCGCAGCACGAATCCCTTGCCGCGGCCTTGCGGCTGGATGTGGCCTACGGCCGCAACGCCGTGCGCCATGCCACCGATCATGGCAACGCGCTGCTCTCGCGCTATCCCATCATCGACCACGAAAATCTCGACATTTCCGATCACCGTCTCGAGCAGCGTGGACTTCTGCACGCGCGCGTCGAGGTCGGGGATCGTGCCGTGCATTGCTTCGTGGTCCATCTGGGCCTGTTCGCCGGCAGCCGCAGCCGCCAGATCCTGGCGCTGACCGAGCGCATCAAGCGCATGGTGCCCGATGGCGAGCCCATCCTCATCGCCGGCGATTTCAACGACTGGAACGACAGGCTGGCGCCGATGTTCGTGCAGCAGCTCGGGTTGTACGAAGTGTTCTCGCATGCCCCGCGCAGCCATGGCGGCGATCTGCCGCGCCTGCGCGACTCGGTCAAGCGGCTGTCCAACGCTTTGCGCGGATTGCCCAATAGCGGCGTCTCGGTCATGGAGCGCACCAACCAGCTTGGCATGGGGGGAAGCTCGTTGCTCGCGCCGCCGCCGCGAACGTTCCCGGCGGTGTTTCCCTGGTTCCGCCTGGACCGCATCTACCAGCGCGGCTTCGCGGTGCGCAGCGCCCGCGTGCTGCGCGGCCGCGAGTGGGCCAAGCTGTCCGATCACTCCCCCTTGCTCGCGGAGCTGGAACTCCCGTGAAGGACGAGCAGGACAGGCTGGAATGGGTGCCGGGCAACGATATCCGTCTGCTCCAGAATGGCGCCGACTTCTTTCCCGCGCTGTGCGCGGCGATCGATGCCGCCACCGTGAGCGTGCATCTGGAAACCTACATCTTCATGATCGACCGCACCGGCGCGAAGGTGCTGGAGTGCCTGGCGGCGGCCGCGCGCCGCGGCGTGAAGGTGCGCGTGGTGCTGGATGGGTTTGGCAGCGCCCTGCATGGCGAGCGCGTGCGGGTCGCGCTGACCAATGCAGGCGCGCAGTGCCGCATCTTCCGGCCTGAGCCGCGCTGGTTTGCGCGGTACGTGCCGTCGCGCAGCCGCCTGCGGCGCCTGCATCGCAAGGTCACGATCATCGATGGCCGCATGGCGTTCATCGGCGGCATCAACGTCATCGACGACTACGACGATCTGGATCCGACCGACGGCCTGACGGGACCGCGGTTCGATTTCGCCGTGCAGGTCGAAGGCCCGCTGGTCACGCAGGCGGCCCACGCGCAGGAACTGTTGTGGGTGCGCCTGAATTGGGCGCGTCTGCGGCGCCATCCGCGCGACTGGCATCGCCTGCAGTTGCTCAAGCCGCGCGACGTTCCCGCGCCGCCAGGCGGCATGCTGCGCGCCGCGCTGGTGCTGCGCGACAACCTGCGCTTTCGGCGCACGTTCGAGCGCGCCTATCTGTTCGGCATCTCGCGCGCGCGCCGCGACATCCTGATCGCCAATGCCTATTTCTTTCCCGGCGTGCGCTTTCGCCGCGCGCTGGCCAAGGCCGCGGCCCGCGGCGTGCGGGTGCGCCTGCTCTTGCAGGGCAAGGTCGAATACCGGATGCAGTATCACGCCACGCGTTCGCTTTATGACAAGCTTTTGCGCGACGGCATCGAGATCTACGAGTACATGCCGGGTTACCTGCACGCCAAGGTCGCGGTGATCGACAACGTGGCCACCGTGGGCTCGTCCAACCTGGACCCCTTCAGCCTGCTGCTGGCGCGCGAGGCCAACGTCGTGGTCGACAGCCAGCCGTTCGCGTGGGACCTGCAGGAACGCCTGGAAACCGCCATTCGCGAGGGCGGGCGCTTCATCCGGCCGCTGGACTATCAGCGCCGGGGATTCGTGCGGCGTTGGATCGACGCGGCGTCCTATGCGCTCTTGCGGATCGGCGTGGCGTTCACGGGAACGTCGGACAAATACTGAGCACGGGCGCACGCCGGCGCGGCAGTAAACTACCCGCTTTGGAGGCCTGCCCTCCGATCAGGCACAACGCAATGAGCATTCTCGTCACCGGAGGCGCCGGGTTCATCGGATCCAACTTCGTGCTGGATTGGCTGGCGCTTGGCGATGAGACGGTCGTCAATCTGGACAAGCTGACCTACGCAGGCAACCGCGCCAATCTGGACAGCCTGGCGCACGACGCGCGCCATGTGCTGGTCGTGGCGGACATCGCCGACACGCATCGGGTGACCGAGGTGCTGCGCCAGCATCGTCCGCGCGCCATCATCAATTTTGCCGCCGAAACCCACGTCGACCGTTCGATCGCGGGCGCGGGCAATTTCGTCAGGACCAACGTCGGCGGCACGTTCGGTTTGCTGGAAGCCGCCCGCACGTTCTGGAGTGAACTGGACGGCGCCGCGCGCGATGCGTTCCGATTCCTGCATGTGTCGACGGACGAGGTCTACGGCTCGCTGGCGCCATCCGATCCGGGCTTTACCGAAACCAGCCCCTACCAGCCCAACAATCCCTACGCCGCCAGCAAGGCGGGCGGGGACCATCTGGTGCGCGCGTGGGCGCAGACCTACGGACTGCCGGTGCTCATGACGCACTGTTCGAACAATTTCGGCCCCCGGCAGTTTCCCGAAAAGCTGATTCCCCTGATGATCCATCACGCGCTGGCGGGCAAGCCACTGCCCGTCTACGGAGATGGCTTGCACGCGCGCGACTGGCTGTATGTCGCCGACCATTGCGACGGCTTGCGCAAGGTGCTGGAACGCGGCCGGCCTGGCGAAACCTACAACCTGGGCGCGGGTAACGAGCGCACCACGCTGCAGGTCGTCGAGGCGGTGTGCGCCTTGCTGGATGTCTTGCGGCCGCGGCCCGATGGCAGGGCGTACCGCGACCTGATCGCGCTGGTCGCCGACCGGCCCGGCCACGATCGCCGCTACGCCATCGATGCGCACAAGGCGCGGCAGACGTTGGGTTGGCAGCCCGCCGAAACGTTTGCCTGGGGCCTGGAAAAGACCGTCCGGTGGTATCTGGATCATCCGCAGTGGCTGCGTGATGGGGCAGGGCACGCGCGCCCGGCTGAAGGAGATGCGCCATGACGGCAACGGGCGCGCGCAAGGGGATCATCCTGGCGGGCGGGTCGGGCACGCGGCTGCATCCCGCGACGCTGGCGGTAAGCAAGCAGCTCATGCCCGTTTACGACAAGCCCATGATCTATTACCCGCTGACCACGCTGATGCTGGCCGGCATACGCGAGATCCTGATCATCTCCACCCCCGACGACCTGCCGCGATTCCGGCAGTTGCTGGGCGACGGCGGGCAGTGGGGCCTGTCGCTGGAATACGCGGTGCAGCCGGCGCCCGAAGGCCTGGCGCAGGCGTTTTTGATCGGGGCGGACTTCATCGGGCAGGCGCCCTGCGCGCTGGTGCTGGGCGACAACCTTTTCTACGGGCACGATTTTCACCAGCTGCTTGCCGGCGCCATGGCGCGTCAGGCGGGCGCCACCATCTTTGCCTATCATGTCCAGGATCCGCAACGCTACGGCGTGGTCGAGTTCGACGCGCACGGCAACGCGCTGCGTATCGAGGAAAAGCCCGCGTCGCCCAAATCGAACTACGCGGTGACCGGACTGTATTTCTACGACAATCGGGTGATCGACCTGGCGCGCCAGATCCGTCCGTCCGCGCGCAACGAGCTGGAAATCACCGACGTGAATCAGGCGTACCTGGAACTCGGGGCGCTCAACGTCGAAATCATGGGACGAGGGCATGCGTGGCTGGATACGGGCACGCACGATAGCCTGCTCGATGCATCGCAGTTCATTGCGACGCTTGAACGCCGGCAAGGCTTGAAGGTGGCATGCCCTGAAGAGATCGCATTCCGTAAGCGCTGGATCGACGCGGCGCAACTGGAAACGCTGGCCCGTCCGCTGGTCAAAAGCGGCTATGGCCAGTACCTGATGAACCTTCTTACCCGGCTGCCTCATTGATGCGCGTGACGCCCTTGTCCCTGCCCGAGGTCCTGCGCATCGATCCCGTGATGCACCAGGACGACCGCGGCTATTTCGTCGAGACCTATGTGCAATCGGTCTTTGACGCGGCAGCCGGCCGGCCGGTCCGCTTTCTGCAGGACAACCAGTCGCACTCGCGGCGCCATGTCCTGCGCGGCCTGCATTATCAGACGCTGCAACCGCAGGGCAAGCTGGTGCGCGTCACCGAAGGCGAGATCTTCGATGTCGCGGTCGATATGCGGGAAGGATCGCCCACGTTCGGCCAATGGACGAGCGAGATCCTGTCGTCAGAGAACCTGCGCCAGCTCTGGGTGCCCGAAGGCTTTGCGCACGGATTCCTGGTGCTGTCCGAGTACGCCAACGTGGTCTACAAGACGACCGCGCCTTACCTGCCGGCGCATCAGCAATGCGTGATGTGGAATGACCCGGCGATTGCGATTGCCTGGCCGGTGCAGGCCGAGCCGATATTGTCCGACAGCGACCGGCGAGGTCTCGCCCTGGCGCAAGCGCCGCGGATGGCGCCGGCCTGACCGGGCGTTCAGCGGGGGCGCTTCATCCCGACCAGTCCCAGCGCCAGCGCGGTGCCCACAAGAATGATGCCCGCGCCCGCTAGGATGGGCGCCGTGATGGCTTCGTCCAGGAACCACGCGCCCCAGACCACCCCGAAGATGGGAACCAGGAACGTGACGCTGACCGCGCCGGTCGGGCCCACGTTGGCGATCAGCCGGAAGAACACGATGTATGCGGCGCCGGTACACACGACGGCAAGCAGGACCGTCGCGCCCCAGGCCTCCCAGGACACCGGCTGTTGCGGCCAGGTGGCCACGGCCGCGGGCAGCAGGACCAATGCCGCCGACACCATGCTGCCCGTTGCGCTGGTCAAGGGGTCCACGCCTGTCAGGAACCGCTTCGTCCAGTTCGCGGCAACGCCGTAGAAGACGGGCGCGGAGACGGCGGCGAGCACGGCAAAGCCCGTGCCGCCGGATTGAAAGTCGAGCTTGTCCCAGACCAGCACCACGATGCCGGACAGACCGATCAGCAGTCCCAGCGAGCGCGTCCACGGCAACCGGTCTTTCAGCCACAGCCAGCCGATCACGGCGCCCCACACCGGCGTCACGGCGTTGGCGACGGACAAAAAGCCCGCGCCCAACGACTGGGCGGCGTACGCGTAAAGCAGGAAGGGCAGCGCGGCATTCAAGGTGCCGACCACGAGAATGGCTTTCCAGCGGCGCGCGATCAAGGGCAGCTTGTTGCGCCAGATCGCGGCGGGCAGGAGAAAGAGCGCGGCCAGTCCCACGCGCAGTTCGATGAGCGCCACAGGCCCGAACTCCGGCACGGCGACGCGCATGAAAAGAAAAGAGCCGCCCCAGACGGCGGCTAGAATCAACAGGTCCTGCAGATCGCGGCGTTGCATGTTCAGCTCTGAATCAACCGTGGCTGCGGCTCGTGACCAGGTTTCTCATCTTCACCCGGTGCGCCAGCACCGCGCACGTGAGGGAGAGGAAAATACACAGGATCAGGCCGGTGCGCACGCCCGAGAGCACCGTGCTGTGGGAAATCAGGATGCCGACCACGGCGGTGCCCAGCGCGCTGCCGATGGCGCGCGTCGTCTGCACCAGCGCCGAGGCGACGCCCACGTCGCGCCGCTCGCTGAGCATCTGCATGAAAAGCGTCAGGTTGGGCAGCAGAAAGCCCAGCGCACAGCCGTTGACGAAGAATGCGCCAAGAATCCACCACGCCGACGTGCCTGGCGAAATCAGCAGCACCATCAGCGATCCGGCCGCGAGCAGGACGCCGCCGAACACCATCAGGCGCTGCGGTTCGGTCTGCTTGGGAAACATCCGGCCGTTGATGATGCTGCCCACCGAGATCGCGGCCACCAGCGGCGTCAGCAGCAGTCCCGCCTGGCTGGGCGTATAGCCCAGCACCTGTTGCAGCAGCAACGGGCTGTAGAAGATCAGGATGAACATCACCGCGCCGACCATCATCGCCGCCACGTTCAGCAGGCGCGGCTCGTGTCCCGAGAGCACGCGCAGCGGGAAGATGGGCGACTTCACGCGGCGCTCGGTGGGAATCAGGATGGCGATGGCGGCGGCGCCGACCAGCGCCAGCGACAGGCCAAGGATCGGGTGCGCGTGTTCGCCGCTGGCAAAGGCAAGCTCCAGCGCGGCCAGCGGCGCGCCCACGGCCAGCACGAGCAGGATGGCGCCAAGCCAGTCGATCTTGCGGCTGCCGTCATGGATGGGCCGGATGCGCGGGAAATAACGCGCCAGTAGGAAAAACGCGCCCGCGGCCGCGATGGGCGAGATGAAGAACGCCGCGCGCCATCCCAGGGCCTGCGTGGCCGCGCCGCCCAGCACCGGACCGATGCCGCTGGCCATGGCGAAAGCGGCGGACACCAACGCCATCCATCTGACCCGCTGCTTGGCGTCGGGGAACAGGTCCGCCGGCGCGGCGAAGGCGGTGGCGATCATCATGCCGCCGCCCACCCCCTGCAGGGTGCGGAACACGATCAACTGCGTCATGGACTGTGCCAGGCCACAGGCAATGGAGCCAAGCGCGATGATGAGCACCGACACCAGCATCAAGGGCTTGCGGCCGAACATGTCGCCCAGCCGGCCAAAGATCAGGATGGAAGCCGCCGTGGCAAGCAGATAGCCCGTGCCGACCCAGGCATACAGCGCCATGCCGTTCAGGGCCTCGGCCACGCGCGGCAGCGTGGTGCTGATGATGGTGGAATCCAGGGCGGCAAGCACCACGGTGGCCGACACCCCCGCCATCGCCATCAGCAAGTCCCGTCTTGAGCGTGCGGGGTCAGTGGCTGGCTGAGCGGGTGGCGGCGGCGGAGTCATGCCGCCTAGGATATCACCGGCACCCTAGGGTTATCACTTGTAAAAAGCGTGGTATCCCCAGAATACGGCGATCACCAAGACGACCAGCATCCAGGACCAGCGGGAATTGGACAGGCCCCGCGGTTCGGGCTCGGGCGGCGGTGGCGGGGGTGCCAGACGCGGCTGGGCCGCCATGTGG
Source organism: Achromobacter sp. E1 (assembly GCF_037039475.1). Classification (NCBI taxonomy): domain Bacteria; kingdom Pseudomonadati; phylum Pseudomonadota; class Betaproteobacteria; order Burkholderiales; family Alcaligenaceae; genus Achromobacter; species Achromobacter sp. E1. The sequence goes on along the minus strand of NZ_CP146253.1, from coordinate 5,795,624 downwards.
TCGATGAAGGCAGTGAAGAACTTGTCGACGATTTTCTCGGCGGCCTTCAGGAGCACGCCTTCCCCGCACTCGCCCAGCTTGCCGCCTGCCATGCCGGCAACGGTGTAGGCCACGCGGGTGCCCTCGTCCTTGGTGGTCAGGTTGACCTGAGCCGTGCCGATCGCCAGGCAGGCGGCTCGCCCCTTGCCTTCGAACACCAGCGTGCAGCTGTTCGGGGCGTTGACATCGGAGAGCAGGATCTCGCCGTCGTAGTCGGTGTCGATACCGGCGATCTTGGCGCGCAGCGTGACCGCGTACTCGGTCGGACTGCGCATGGCGACTTCCACACACCCCGGAATGCACTTCTGTAACACTCGCGGGTCGGTCAACGCATCCCAGGTCTGGTGCTGCGTCGAAGGAATCCATTGGGCATCGGCAATGCGCATGGCTGTCTCCCTGTTCCAACAGTGTTGTGAATCCATTGTGGACCGGTCTGGAGAAAATAGCCACGAGACGGCGGCAATGCCAGGTCTCAGTAATAGTGAGACGTACTATTGTTTGTAAATCTGAATGAGTAAAACCGTCGGAAAATCCGCTTCGGCCTGCGTTTTCAGCATGTTATGATGTTCAGTTGCACTAAAACTTAGTATGCGCACCTTGCGCCCCGAGGTTTCGTCCGTTCATCTTGAATAATTTGCAAAACCAATGTTGCGAATAATTTGCTGATTGTAATTTGGACGTTCGGGCTTTAAAGCGATAGGTCGGCAGGGTATTACGGCGCTTTTTTTCCTGATGAATCAGCCTCTGAATGGCCGCTCCCGGGTTTTTGGCGGCGTCAGTAATGCAATTATTTCCAATAACTTTATGTCCGCCCCGGATTTCGTAAGGAGCGGGACGGTCAAGCGGGATAGGTAGTGTGAATCCTCATCAGGCACAGCGTGTATCTCCGGCTGCGATGTTCGACAGCATCTGGAGCAATCGAAAGCTCGCGGTTCAAATGTGCAAGCGGGAAGTCCTGGGCCGCTATCGCGGCTCGATCTTCGGGCTGGCGTGGTCTTTTTTCACGCCGCTGCTCATGCTGACTGTATACACGTTTTTCTTTACCGTAGTGTTTAAGGCTCGCTGGGGCGTCAGCCAGGATGCCAGCCACGCGAATTTCGCGGTCGTGCTGTTCGTCGGGCTGATCGTTCACGGGCTGTTCTCCGAGTGCATCAGCCGCGCGCCAGGCCTCATCCACAGCAACGTGACCTACGTGAAAAAGGTCGTCTTTCCCCTGGAGATCTTTCCGTGGGTGGCGATGGGCGCCGCGCTCTTTCATGCGGCTATCAGCGTGTGCGTGCTCTTGATTGCTCAATTGGTGCTCAGCGGCTCCATCAGCTGGACGGCGATATTTTTCCCGGTCGTGCTGATGCCCCTGCTGATGGTGACCATGGGATTTGCCTGGTTCCTGTCCGCAACGGGTGTTTATGTGCGCGACATCGGCCAGACGATCGGCCTGTTGATGTCGGTGCTGCTGTTCGTCTCTCCCGTGTTCTATCCGATTTCAAATCTGCCGCCTAAGGCGCAGATGGTTGTGATGCTCAATCCCCTTACCTTGATTATTGAAGAATCCCGCAAGGTGCTGCTTTACGGCGAATTGCCGAATTGGGGCGCGCTTGGTATTTACGCGGCCATCAGCATGGTGATTGCGTGGGCAGGTTTTTGGTGGTTCCAGAAGGCGCGCAAGGGGTTCGCTGATGTCCTCTGATGGCAATGTCATTCGCGTAGATCGCCTGAGCAAGTGTTATCAGATCTACGATCGGCCGCATGACCGGCTGAAGCAGTTTGTCGCGCCGCGTCTGCGCAGCATGCTTGGCCGGCCGCCGGTCAACTATTTCCGCGAGTTCTGGGCATTGCGCGACGTGTCCTTCAATGTGGGCCGCGGCGAGACCGTGGGCATCATTGGCCGCAATGGCTCGGGCAAGTCCACTTTGCTGCAGATGATCTGCGGCACGCTGATGCCGACCTCGGGCACCGTGGAGACGCAAGGCCGCGTTGCTGCTCTGCTGGAACTGGGCGCGGGATTCAACCCCGAGTTCACCGGGCGCGAAAATGTGTTTCTGAATGCGATGGTTTTGGGGTTGAGCCAGCCCGAAATCGAGGCGCGTTTTGATGAGATTGCGGCATTTGCCGATATTGGCCAGTTTATCGAGCAGCCGGTCAAACATTATTCCAGCGGCATGTATGCCCGCCTGGCTTTCGCTGTGGCGATCAACGTGGATCCGGATATCCTCGTCGTTGACGAGGCGCTGGCTGTTGGCGACGAACCCTTTCAGCGCAAATGTTTTGCGCGAATCGACGCGATCAAGAATCGCGGCGCCACGATCCTGTTTGTTTCGCATTCGGGCGCGGCCATTATCAATCTGTGCGACCGCGCGGTGCTGCTCAATGCTGGCGAACGCCTGTTCACCGGTATTCCGAAGCGGGCTGTTTATTTTGGCCAGAAGCTCGGCAACACCACCAGCGATAAAGCCGTCGAGCTGATCGCGGAAATCCGCCGGATCGACGCCGAGGGCGAGAGCGCGGCCAGTCTGGCCGAGCCGGCGGCCGACAAAGCCAAGCCGGCCGCTGCCGCCGGGTCGGTCCCGGCGGGCGGACTTGAGCCGTTCTTCGACGCGAGCTTCGTGCCGGATACGTTGTCCTACGACGAAGTGGGCGCCAAGCTGTCCGCGCCGATGCTTCAGACGCTGGGCGGCGCGCAGGTCAATCACATTCTTCGCGGCCATCGCTACAAGCTCAAGTGCAGCGTGCAGTTCACCGAGGATTGCCCCGCGGTCCGGTTTTACGCACTGATCCGCACCACGTCGGGTATCGATCTGGCGGGCTGCGCCCATCCCATCCTGGACGAACACGGCATCGACTTCACCGCCGGCACCTCGTTGGACCTGGAATTCGAGTTTGAATGCTCGCTGAACCCGGCAACGTATTTTTGCACCTTCGCCGCTCAGGGCGAAGACGGTTCATTGCATCATCGTATTGTCGACGCGATTGTCTTTCGTGTGATGGCGGACGAGCCGCGTCCCGCGACTGGCCTTTTCGACATCGGATTTCAACCCAGGATCTTGCTGGATGCCGTTTCCGAGTAATCGGCGACGCCTGGCAGGATAGAGAACTGAAATGCACAATCTTCCGACGGATTACAAAGAACACAAAGGAATGCTGTTTCCGGAGACGGATGGCAGTATTCCCGAATTCACCTACACCGATGGCGCCGACTTCGAACAGCAGATCGAGCGCATCATCGCCGATGCCAAGGATCGCTCGCTGTTTTCGCGCGAATTGGTGGGCGCCATCTGGGACTGGCGGTCCGCCTGCCACCTGTCGCCTGTGCGCGCGAACATCCTGCGCCCGCTCGAGAAGCTGTGCCGCGGCCGCGTGCTGGAACTGGGCTCCGGCTGCGGCATCATCACACGCTATCTGGGCGAGCTGGGCGGCGATGTCGTGGCCCTGGAGGCCTCGGCTCACCGCGCCTCGATCACGCGCCAGCGCACGGTCGACCTGAACAATGTCACCGTCGTCTGCGACCGCATCGAAGATTTCAACGCCGAAAAGAAGTTCGACGTCGTGACGATGATCGGCGTATTGCAGTACGCCCGGCTTTTTTCCCATTGCGGCGACCGCGCCGAGCTGGACCTGCTGGCCAATGCCGCGCGCCAGCTCAATGACGACGGCGTTCTGGTCATCGCCATCCAGAACAAGCTGGGCCTGAAGTATTTCTCGGGCTTTCCCGAGCCGAACGTGGACGTGCCCTACTACGGCGTGGAAGGGCAGTACGGGCCCGAGACCATCATCCGGTTTGGGCTGGATGAGCTCAAGGGCATCCTGGGTTCCGTCGGACTGAGCGCGCAGGAAGTGTATTTCCCGCTGCCGGACTATCACATGCCGGTGTCGCTCCTGACCTCGAAGGGGCTGGATCCGAAGGGCCAGTTTGCCGCCCGTCCGCTGTTGACCGGCACGGTTGGCCGCGACCGCGCCCGGCCCGACTGGATCGTGCCGGCTTTCTCGCTGGAGCAGGCCTGGGCCTCGATCCACGAAAACGGCCTGGCCGAAGACCTGGCGAACTCGTTTCTGATCATTGCCGGCAAGTCGGAGCGGGCCGTGGCCGCGCTGCGCGAAGCGCAGGATCTTGCCTGGCACTACAGCGTCGAGCGCCACCCGGCGTTTGCCACCGCGAAGCGCTTTTACCTGGACGGCGGCGAAGTCCGCACGGCGCGGGACCGCGTGACGCAGGAAGCCGCGCCGGCGTTGCCGGTAAGCCATTCGATCGACGATGGCCCGTATCTGAAGGGCCATCTCTGGTGGCTGGGCCTGGTAAAGGTGCTGAACACGCCGGGCTGGTCGGCGATGGACGTGTGCAACTGGGCGCGGCCCTGGATCGACGCGATCTGCCGCGAGGCGGATCTCGGCCCGGCGGTGTCGCTGTCTCTGGACAAGCCGGTGCCCGGCGCCCTGTTCGACTGGACCCCCTTGAACTGCATGGAAGTCGCGCCCGGCGAGCTGGCCTTCTTCGACAAGGAATGGAAGCTCGAATCGGACCTGACGCTGTCCTACGTGATCCTGCGTGGCCTGTTCGGCAGTCTGGCCAGCGTTTCCAGCTGCGCCCAGCCCGCCGAAGGCACGCCGCTGGAAATCCTGGAACTGTTGCGTGAGTCGCTGCGGATGCAGAGCATCGGCATCACCGATGACCACGTCGAGAAGTACATCGCTCAGGAATCCAGCGTGCAGCACTGGATCAACGGCGGCGTTGAAGGCCGCATCGGCGCGCCTTGGGTTACCTACGTCAAATCCGCCAAGCTGGTGGTGCGCATCGACGGCCGGCACATGCGCGCGCTGCTTGACGACGCCAAGGCGCACGACGCAAACCAGCAGGCGGTGATCCAGACGCAGGCCGCGGAGATCGCTGCCATGCGCACGACGCTGGAACAGTATCAAAGCAGGGCGCTTGCGGAAGCCGGCTCCCGGTGGCGGCGTGCGTTCCGGGCGTTGTTTGGACGGTCCGCCTGAGCCTTACGCGGTTTTTGGGGCGACGACAGTAGCGCATGGTTGCATTGTCGCCATTACAAGAGTGAATGAAATCCCATGTAGCGCCAGGCGGAGGGGAAACCATGAAAAACGTACATGGTCAGCGTTCGCAACAGGCCTGGTTCGACATAAGAGGATTGACGGGCACACGATGAGAGTTTTGCAAGTTAACGGATACCAGTCGCCCGGACGCCGCTTCAACGGGCTTTCCCTGAAGCCTCATCTCGAGGCGCTTGGTGTTTCGTCCAAGCATTTCGTGTGGGAGCAGGACCGTCAGGAAGAAGGCGTCGTGAGCCTGCACGGCAAGCTGCTGCGCAAGGTCAACCGGCTGACGCGAGGCGTCGAGAAAGTGTTGTCGCTGCAATCGCAGCTGTATTCCAACGGCATGCACATGCGCCGCATGGAGGCGTTCCGCGAAGCGGATCTGGTTCACTACCACATCATCCATTCGGGTTTTCTGAGCATGCAGTCGCTGCCGGCGATGACGGGCGACAAGCCCTCGCTTTGGACGCTGCACGATCCGTGGGCGATGACCGGCCACTGTATTCACCCTTTTTCGTGCCAGCGATGGAAGACGGGCTGCGGCCAGTGCCCCGATCTGAAGACGGATTTCGCGATCCAGCGCGACACGACGGCGCTGAACTTCCGGCTCAAGCGGATGGCCTACCGGCGCTCGAACTTCGAGATCCTGGTGGCCTCGAGCTGGATGGAGAACATGGTCCGGCAGTCGCCCCTGATGGACGATGTGCCCGTTCACAAGGTGCCGTTTGGCCTGGACCTGGATTTCTTCAAACCCGGTGACCAGGCAGCGGCCAAGGTCCGCCTGGGCATCGAGCCGCATCGGCTGGTGCTGTGCTTCCGGTCCGTGGTCAACGACTTCAAGGGCCTGCAGTATGTGATCGAGGCGCTGGACCGCTTGCAGACGCAGGTGCCCATCTGCCTTTTGACGCTCAACGACAAGGGCCGGATCGAGAAGTTCAAGGACAGGTTCCAGGTCGTCGAACTAGGCTGGACGAATGACGATAGCGTGATGCAGGACGTCTATAGTGCGACTGACCTGTTCCTCATGCCGTCGCTGGCCGATTCGTTTGGGTTGATGGCGGTCGAGGCGATGGCTTGCGGCAAGCCCACCATCTGCTTCGAAGGGACCGCCTTGCCCGAGGTCGTGTTCACGCCGGAAGCGGGGCTGGCGGTGCCGTCCCGCGATTCGGCCGCGCTGGCGGCGGCGATGGAGCGGCTGATCGCCGATCCGCAGGAGCGGCTGGCACGAGGCGCAAGATCGCGCCAGCTGGCCGAGCAGCACTATGACATACGCTTGCAGGCCGAGCGTATGGTGGACGTTTACGAACGTGTGATCCACGGAAGGCAGTCGGGAAAATGACAACGGCGGATACGTTGACCACCAGGATTGCGGATCCGAAGTCCGACGCGGTGCCTGGCAAACAGAGAGCGGCCTGGGCGGACCTGTGCCGGGTGGTGGCCATCTATGGCGTGATCCTGATTCACTCCTGCGGGGCGGCGTTCTACGCCTTCGGCAAGAGTCCGTTGCCCGACTGGTTGTCGGCCAACGCGCTGGATTCCGCCGTGCGCGTGGCGGTGCCGCTGTTCGTGATGATTTCGGGCGCGATGCTGATGCGTCCGGGGATGCAGGTGGTCTCCACCGGCAGCATCCTGCGCCGGGTGCTGAAGGTGTTCATCCCGCTGGTCTTCTGGAGCGCCGCGTTCCTGTACCGCAACGGTGCGCTGGGCAGTTACGGCGCGGGCCTGCTCACGATGTTTTCCGAGCCGGTGATGTACCACCTGTGGTTCGTGTACATGATCGTCGGGCTGTATGTCCTGCTGCCTTTCCTGCAGGCAATCTACGAAGTGCTGCGCAGCCGGCCTGCGCTGAGCGTCTATTTCTTCGTAGTCTGGTTTGCCGTCACCAGCGTGCCGCAGTATTGGCCGCTGCCGGTCCTGCGGATCATGCAGCTCACCAGCTTTCTTGGGTATGGCGGGTTGTTCATCCTGGGCGGCCTCTTGGCCGGCGTTGACCGCAAGGCCATCCCGCGTTGGGCGTGTATTGCCGTCTATGCCATCTGCTCGGCGATCACGTTCTATCTGACGTGGCGTTTCAGCGAAAAGGCCGGCGTGCCGGTCGAACGCGCCTACGTCTATTTCACGCCTAACGTGGTCATCGCGTCGATCGCGGCGTTTCTGGCGTTCGTGACGGTAGATTTGTCGGCCCGGTCCGCGGCGATTGCGAAATGGCTGAGCGACCGCGCCTTCATCATCTTTTTCGTGCATGTGGTGGTGCTGGAGCATGTTCGCTTCAGCAGCGCGATCCGCATTGCGACGGAGCACCTGCCTGCCGGGTTCGTGATCCTGTTGATTTCTCTCAGCACGTTTTTCATCTGCGGCGTTATCGCGGCCGCGATTCGCCTGATTCCGGGAGCCAGCCGTGTTGCCGGATAACGATTCGACCACCATGGACCATCCGAACGCGCGCAAGGGCAGGATTCTGTTGTTGAGCTACGCCTTCCCGCCCATGCAGGTGCAGATGACGGCAGCGGTCTACAAGCCGATGGCCGCGCTTGCCCGTTCCGGATACGACGTCGACGTCGTGTGCGCGGACTCATTCTGCGCGGAATTGCCGCTGGACCACAGCCTGCTGCCTTTCGCCGAGAAGACCTTCGGCCGGATCGACCGGCTGCGGCCCGCGAAGAACCTGATGAGCCTCGTGCGATCCTCCATCCGCAAGCTCGATCGCGTGCCGGACCTGATGACCGTGCTGCGCGAATCCGCGTACAGCAAGCTCATGGACATGGATCTCACGCAGTACGACGCCGTGATGACCTGGTCGCCGTTTCATTCGGTCAACGCCGTGATGACGCGCGTGAAGAAGGCGCGGCGCAACGTGAAGTGGCTGGCACAGTTCAGCGACCCCTGGGCGGGCAATCCGCTTGAGGTCAGCCGGCTGACCAAACTGTGGAACGCGCGGCACGAGCCGCGCGCGGTGGCAGCGGCCGATTTCATCGTGCACAGCTCGCGGTATTCCCTGGATCTGATGATGCAGGGGCAGCCCGAATCCGTGCGCCGCCGCACCGATGTGATTCCCCATGCCTTCGATGAAGCCCTCTTCCCGCAGCGGCCGAAAGCAAGGAACGATCGCATCGTCATGCGTTATGTGGGCGTGCTGTACGGCCGCCGCTCGCCCGAACCGCTGTTCCAGGCACTGGGGCGCCTGTTTCAGCGGCGGCCGGACCTGCGCGGCGTGCTCTGCCTCGAGCTGATCGGCCTGGTGCCGCCCGAGATGCTCGCCACCGAGGCCGCCATGAGCCTGCCGGAGGGCACCGTGCGCGCCGTCGGCAACGTGTCGTTCGTCGAATCGCTGGAGCAGATGTACGACGCGGACATTCTGCTGCTGATCGAAGCCAATGTGCGCCAGAACCTGTTCCTGCCCAGCAAACTGTCCGACTACATCGGCGCGGATACGCCCATCGTGGGCCTGACGCCGCCGGGCGGCTCCGAGGACGCAATGAAGCACCTTGGCTGCTGGCACGCCCGCCCGTCCGAGGTCGAGGATATCGAGAAGGCGGTCGAGGGCGCCGTGGACCACGTGCTGCGCAAGGACGGGTCCGATTGGTGCAATCAGGCCTACCGCGATACATTCAGCGGCAATTGGATCGCGCAGCGCTTTGGCAAGATCCTGGAGGGGCTCTGACGCTGGCTTGCCCGCAGGCAACGCCAGTTCCCGCATATCCATGCCCATAAGCTACTAACCAAAATGGCTGTAGAAGTCGTCTTATACGCACCCAACGTGCACACCGGCGGCGGCCTTGTGCTGCTGCAGGCGCTTTTAGGCGCCTGGCCGGCCGGTTCGCCGCTGCGTCTTTTCCTGGATGCCCGCAACGAACCGCGGTTGCAGATTCCCGAGGGCGCTGCCGTGCATTGGGTGGCGCCGACGGCGCTTGCCCGCCTGAAGGGAGAATTCGCGGCGCGCCGGGCCGCGGGACCAGACGCCATCCTTTTCTGCTTTCATGGCCTGCCGCCGGTGCTGCCTTCGCGCGCTCGCGTCGTGGTATTCCTGCAGAACCGGAATTACCTGCGCGGCGTGCGGCTGTCGCAGTTTCCGCTGCCCACGCGGCTGCGCCTGATCTTCGAGCGGACAATCGGGCGGTGTTTCCGTCATCGGGTTTCGGAGTATGTGGTTCAGACGCCGACCATGCGCCGCGAGGTGCTGGATTGGCTTGGTGCCGCCGAGCGCGTGCCGCCCGTCAGGATCGCGCCTTTCGTGGCCGACATTACCGTGGGCGATCCCGCAGTGCCGGCAGAGCGGACCCGCCAGTGGGATTTTGTCTATGTGGCCGACGGCGTGGCGCACAAGAATCATCGGCGCCTCCTCGAAGCTTGGCGGCTGCTGGCTGAGGACGGTTTGCGACCGTCGCTCGTTTTGACTCTGGGTCCCCGGGACAAGGTCTTGGCGCAGGAACTTCTGGCCGTGGCGGACCGCCATGGGCTGCGGGTCGAGAACCGGGGCGAGCTGACGCGTGAAGGCGTGGCGGCGCTGTATGCGCAGGCGGGCGCGCTGGTGTTCCCATCGTTCGGCGAATCGTTTGGCCTGCCGTTGATCGAGGCCGCCAATGCCGGCCTGCCGATCGTGGCGTCCGAGCTCGATTATGTGCGCGACGTGTGCGTGCCCGTCCAGACGTTCGATCCGGGCTCGGCCACGTCGATTGCGCGGGCGGTGCGCCGCCAGCTGGACGCGCCCAGCCCGGTTGTGGCGCCCGAAACACCCGCGCAGTTCTGGGCCCGGCTCCGTGCCGATTCCTCAGTAGCGAGCGCCTCGTGAGAATCCTGATCGTCAGCCAGTATTTCTGGCCGGAGCAGTTCTTCATCAACGACTTCGTGCGCGCATTGACGGCGCAGGGGCATGTGGTCGAGGTGCTGACCGGCAAGCCCAACTATCCGGACGGCAAAATCTTCGACGGCTATACCGAAGAGGGTTGCACGAGCGAGCAGTGGGATGACGGCACCGTGATTCATCGGGTGCCGCTGCGCACGCGGCGCGCGGGCGGTGGCAAGAATCTGGTCCTCAATTACCTGTCGTTTGTCGTCAACGGGCTGCGCCATGGTTACCGGGCTGTCGGGCACAAGGATTTCGATGTCGTCCTGGCGGTGGCATTTTCGCCGATCACGTCGGTAATCCCCGCTATTTACCTCAAATGGCGCAAGAAGCTGCCGCTGGCGATCTGGATTCAGGATCTCTGGCCGGAAAGCCTGAGCGCGACCGGCTTCGTGCGAAACCGCACGATTCTTGCTGGCGTGGGCATGATGGTGCGCGCGATATATGGGGCCGCATCGCTGCTGCTTGTGCAGTCCAAGGCATTCCGCGAGCCCGTTGCACGCCTGGCCTCTGACCGCAAGATCGTCTACTACCCCAATTCAAGTCCCGATCCGCGCGCAACGCAACCGAAGCCTTGCACGTTGCCGGCCTCCCTGCTGGCAACGCTGGAGGACAATTTTTGCGTCGTCTTTGCAGGTAACCTTGGGACTGCCCAATCGCTGCATACAATCCTTGCCGCCGCGCGCAAGCTCAAAGGGCGCAACGATTCCAGAATCGTGCTGGTGGGCAGCGGCAGCATGCTGGGGCGAATCCGCGACGAGGTGGAGCGAGAAGGCTTATCCAATGTCGTGCTTGCCGGGCGCTTTCCCAATGATCAGATGCCGCATATCTTTGGCAGGGCGGGGGCGTTGCTGGTCACTTTAAATAGGGACGCGATCCTGGCGCAGACGATTCCCAGCAAAGTGCAGGCGTATTTGGCCGCGGGCCGTCCGATCATCGGCGCGCTGGACGGGGCGGGCGCCGAGGTCATTCGTGATGCGGGCGCCGGACTGGTATGCGCCGCAGAGGATTCGGATGGTCTGGCCGATTGCATGGAACGCCTGCGCGCAATGAATGAGGACGAGCGCGAGGCGCTTGCCGCCTCCGGCCGCCGGTTCTACCTTGAGCATTACGAGATAACCCGTCAGGTCGACCGATTAGTGAGTATTCTTTCCGAGAAACTCGAATTGAAAGAGAAGGCTTAGCATGAAAATTTTGGTTCTAGGGGTAACGGGCATGCTGGGTAGCGCGGTTTTTTCGCGCTTCAGCGACGATCCGGCATTCGAGACGTACGGGACGCTGCGCGGTGCGGCTGGCCTGCGCCATTTCGATGAGCGCCATCGCAATAATCTGCTGACGGGCGTCGACGTACTGGATAATGATTCCCTCGTGACGGTAATGGCCCGGGTCAAGCCGGACGTGGTCATCAACTGTGTCGGTTTGATCAAGCAGCTTGCCGATGCCAAGGATCCCTTGGCGGCGCTGCCGGTGAACGCCATGCTGCCGCACCGGCTGTCGCGCCTGTGCGCGCTGGCGTCGGCCCGCCTGATCCACGTCAGCACCGACTGCGTGTTCGATGGACGCAAAGGGATGTACCTGGAATCGGATCCCTCCGATGCCGAGGACCTTTACGGCAAGTCGAAGTACATTGGCGAGGTGACGTCCGACGTCAACGCCATCACCCTGCGCACCTCGATCATCGGCCACGAATTGGGCAGCAATGTGGCCCTGGTGGACTGGTTCCTGTCGCAACCGGGCCCCGTCAAGGGATTCACGCGCGCCGTGTTTTCCGGCCTGCCGACCACCGAGCTGGCGCGGGTGATGAAGGACTTCGTGATTCCCCACCCCGAGCTGCACGGCCTGTATCACTGCGCCGTTGCGCCGATCGACAAGTATTCGCTTCTGAAGCTCGTGGCGCAGGTGTATGGCAAGGACATCGATATCATTGCAGACGATCAATTGAAGATCGACCGGTCGCTGGATGCCACGCGCCTCTTGCAGGCGACGGGTTATGTGCCTCCCTCGTGGCCGGAATTGATTCGTGAAATGCACGCGCATCGCCTGGTTCCCTAACGGATTGAATGGTTAATTTATGTTCGACAATAAAGTTCTCATGATTACCGGCGGCACCGGGTCCTTTGGACATACGGTGCTCAAGCGTTTCCTTTCCACGGATGTGCGAGAGATCCGCGTCTTCAGCCGCGACGAAAAAAAACAAGAGGACATGCGCATTGCCTTGGCCGACGACAAGGTCAAGTTCCACATCGGCGACGTGCGCGATTACGACAGCATCGCCCAGGCGATGATCGGCGTGGACTATGTGTTTCACGCGGCCGCGCTCAAGCAGGTGCCGTCCTGCGAGTTCTATCCCATGGAAGCGGTCAAGACCAACGTGCTTGGCACGGAAAACGTCCTGAACGCGGCGATTGCAGCCGGCGTGCAACGCGTGGTCGTGCTGAGCACGGACAAGGCGGTGTACCCGATCAACGCCATGGGCATCTCCAAGGCAATGGCCGAGAAGCTGGTGGTGGCCAAGTCCCGCGTCGCCGTCAATAACGGTCCGGTGATCTGCGCGACGCGCTACGGCAACGTGATGGCCTCGCGCGGCTCGGTGATTCCGCTGTTCATCAGCCAGCTGAAGACGGGCGAACCGCTTACCGTCACCGATCCCAACATGACGCGCTTCCTGATGTCGCTCGAGGATTCGGTGGACCTGGTGCTGCATGCGTTCGAGCACGCCAAGCAAGGAGACATCTTTGTCCAGAAGGCGCCGGCTTCCACCGTCGCCGACCTGGCGGTTGCGCTCAAGGAACTGATTGGCGGTGATAGCCCGCTCAAGGTGATCGGCACGCGGCACGGTGAAAAGCTGTACGAGTCGCTGATTTCGCGCGAGGAAATGGCAAAGGCCGAAGACATGGGCCGCTATTACCGGATTCCCGCCGATAACCGGGATCTGAACTACAAGAAGTATTTCGTCGAAGGCGAAACCGAGATTTCCGAGTTGGACGATTACACGTCGCACAACACGGAGCGACTGGATGTCGAAGGTGTGAAGAAGTTGCTGTTGAATCTGGAATACATCCGGGGGCAGATCGATGCTTAAGGTCATGACGCTGGTCGGCACGCGTCCGGAACTCATCAAGATGAGCCGCGTCATCGCGGAACTGGATGCGCAGGTCGATCATGTACTGGTGCATTCCGGCCAGAATTACGACTACGAACTGAATCAGGTGTTTTTCGACGACCTGCAGATTCGCAAGCCGGATTATTTTCTGGGCGCAGCGGGCGATACCGCGGCCAAGACGATCGGCGACGTCATCATCAAGTCCGACGAGATCTTCGAACAGGAAAAGCCGGACGCGCTGCTGCTGTACGGCGACACCAACACCTGCCTGGCGGTGATCGCCGCCAAGCGCCGCAAGATTCCGGTGTTCCACATGGAGGCGGGCAATCGCTGTTTCGATCAGCGCGTGCCCGAAGAGCTGAACCGCAAGGTGCTCGACCACCTGAGCGACATCAACATGGTCCTGACCGAGCATGCGCGCCGCTACCTGATCGCCGAAGGCATCCGTCCCGAGACGATCATCAAGACCGGCTCGCACATGCAGGAGGTGCTGGCGTACTACATGGACGACATCCAGAAGTCGGACGTGCTGGCGCGCGAAGGACTGACCGAAGACAAGTTCTTCCTGGTCAGCGTGCATCGCGAAGAAAACGTGGACACGCCGCAGAACCTGCGCGATCTGCTCGACACGCTGCGCCACCTGGCCGACACGTACGAGTACCCGATCGTCGTGTCGACGCACCCGCGCACCCGCAAGCGCCTGGAGGCGTTGGGCGACGCGCTGGACCATCCGCTCATCCGCTTCGTCAAGCCGTTTGGCCTGCTTGACTACATCAAGCTGCAGATGGGCGCATTCTGCGTGCTGTCCGATAGCGGCACGATCACGGAAGAAGCGTCGCTGCTGAACCTGCCGGCCATCACCGTGCGCAATGCGCACGAGCGTCCCGAAGGCATGGACGAGGGCACGTTGATCATGAGCGGCCTGAAGGCCGAGCGGGTGGCGGACGCGGTTCGTGTGGTCACCAGCCAGCATCGCCGCGGCGAGCGCGTGATTCCCGTGGTCAAGGACTACGAAGGCGGCCCGGTCTCCAAGCAGGTCGTGCGCGTGGTGCTGAGCTACACGGACTATGTGAACCGGACTGTGTGGTCGAAATCCTGAATCACCTGACTGCAGAATCATGCCTACAGTGATTTTCTGGTGCATTCTGGCGGCGGCCTTGGGTTTGGCCTGGGTACTTACCGGCGCGCTGCGCCGGTATGCCCTGGCCAGCCGCAGGCTGCTTGACGTCCCGAACAGCCGTAGTTCGCATGTGGTCACCACCCCGCGTGGCGGCGGCGTGGCCTTTGTGCTGAGCTTTCTGCTCGGCCTGCCGGTGCTCGTCTGGCTGGGCCTGCTGCCCGCGGTGACCGCGGTGGCGTTGGGCGGAGCGGGCACGGCTGTGGCCATCATCGGATTTCTGGACGACCGCGGCCATGTCGCGGTCCGGTGGCGGTTGCTGGTTCATTTCGGCAGCGCGGCCTGGCTGATGGCCTGGTTTGGCGGGCTGCCCGCGGAAGCCCTGGGCCAGGCGTCCGCTTTCTGGGCGGCCGTGGCAAGCGTGCTGGGTGTTTTTGCGCTGGTCTGGCTGCTCAACCTGTACAACTTCATGGATGGCATCGACGGCCTGGCTGCGTCGGAGGCGATCTGCGCGGCGGTCGGGGCAAGCGTGATCTACGTCCTGACCGGCCATGAAGGCGCCATCGTGGCGCCCCTGCTGCTGGCTGCGGCCGTGGCGGGCTTTCTGTTGTGGAATTTCCCGCCGGCGCGCATTTTCATGGGCGATGCCGGCAGCAGCTTTCTGGGAATCGTCCTGGGTGGTCTGGCGCTGCACGGCGCGTGGCAGCAACCGGCCTTGCTGTGGGCCTGGCTGATCCTGCTGGGCGTCTTTGCCGTGGATGCGACCTGGACGCTCTTGCGACGGCTTGGACGCGGCGAGCGCGTCTATCTGGCGCATCGTATGCACGCATACCAGCACGCCACGCGACGCTTCGGCGCGCACAAACCGGTTCTGCTGACGGTGATTGCGTTGAATGTGTTCTGGCTGTTCCCCATCGCGCTTTGCGTGGCGCGCGGCTGGCTCTCGCCGCTGGCAGGTGTGCCTTTGGCGTATGGCCCTTTGCTGGCGCTTGCGATAGCCTGCAAGGCGGGCGTGCCCGAGAACCCCGGTCACCATCCGCAGGCGTCGTAAGACGGCATTGAGGAAACCTCCGTTATGTGTTTTTCCCGGTCCGCTTGATTGGCGGCCGTATTGCTACACTTTCATTTCGAGTCTTGGATTGAGACCACGAAGACCAAACGCCCACAATGACGAGCGGCATGAGTTTCCGGCAGATGCCGCTCGGTTGGGGTGACAAAAAGGGACAATAAGAGACGATGGCGAGATCGCTAGTGATTATCGGGGCGGGCATGCACGGACGCGCGGTGGCCGAGGCCGCCGAGCTCAGCGGCCATTGGCAGGAAATCCTGTTTGTGGACGACCGCTGGCCCGCCTTGCAGGAGACCGCGGGCCGCAAGGTCGTGTCCAATCTGGCGGGCTTGAGCAGCTTGGCGGCCGATCAAGCCCAAGCGATTGCGGCAGTCGGCAATAACGCGTTGCGCGCCGGCTGGGTCAAGGCGATCGAAGCCGCGGGCTTGCCCCTGGCGACGGTGATTCATCCGGCGGCCTGCGTCAGTCCCAGCGCCACCATCGAGGCAGGAACTGCGATCCTGGCGATGGCGATGGTGGGTGCGAGCGCCTATATTGGCACGGGGTCCATCCTGAACGCGCACAGCACCGCGGATCACGATACCCATCTGGAAAACTATGCGCACCTGGGCACCGGCGTGCATCTGGCCGGCGGCGTGAAAGTCGGCGCGGGCGCCTGGCTTCAGGCGGGCTGCTGTGCGGGCTATGGCGTGGTCGTTCCCCCGGACACGGTGTATCCCCCGGGAACCGCGCTGAGCAATTGATTCGCCCTGACCGAATTTGTTGTCAATCCCTTAACTGGACGTCGCTGGACGTAAACCGTGCCATTACCCATCGCTTTTCGTTCCCTCATGGTGTTTCTGTTCGACCTGTTGGCGGCCCTCGTCGCCTGGGTGGGGGGCTTTCTACTGCGCTTCAATTTCGAATGGCCGGTGGGTTATGGCAACCAGATGCTGTTCGGCCTGCCGCTGCTGCTGATCGTGCACGCGATCGCTTGCCGTTGGGCCGGTCTTTATCGCGGCATATGGCTCTTCGCCAGCCTGCCCGATCTGAAGCGCGTCCTGAAGGCCGTGGCGGTCTCGGCGATCGCGCTGCTGATCGTCGCCAACCTGGTTCCCCCCTCGTTTTCGATTCCCCGCTCGCTGTTCCTGCTGTACCCGCTGCTGCTGCTCCTGTTCATGGGCGGCGGCCGGGCGGCGTGGCGGATGTGGAAGGAGCACCGGCTGTACGGCGGCCTGATCGCCCAAGGCAAACCCGTGGTGCTGGTGGGGGCGGGCATGCGCGCCGCTTCGCTGGTGCGCGAGCTTGAGCGCAGCCCGGACTGGCAGGTCGTCGCGCTGGTCGACGACAACCCCAAGAAGTGGGGCCGGGAGCTGGGCGGTTATCCCGTCGTGGGATCGCTGGATCGCCTGCCCAGCGTGTTGCAGGAGTTCAAGGCGCGGCACATCATCCTGGCCATGCCGGGCGCGGCGGCCGACGTCAAGCGCCGCGTGACGGAGTTGGCCGTGCATTCGGGCGCGCAGGTCTTCGTGCTGCCCGAGGTGGACGACCTGATGAGCGGACGCGTCGCCATCAGCCAGATGCGGCCTGTCGAGATCGAGGATCTGCTGGGCCGCGACCCGGTGCAGATCGACTCGGCCCACGTCAGCACCCTTTTGCGGGGCACCACCGTGCTCGTGACCGGGGCCGGCGGGTCGATCGGCAGCGAGCTTTGCCATCAGCTCGTGCGTTTTGCGCCGGCGCGCGTCGTGCTGGTCGAAACGAGCGAATACGCGCTCTACAAGATCGAACAATGGTTTTCCACGCATTGGCCGGGCGTCAGCCTGGTCACGCTGGCGGGCGACGTGAAGGACGCCGACCGCATGGACGAGATCTTTGCGCGCTACCGGCCGCAGGTGATCTTCCACGCCGCCGCGTACAAGCATGTCCCCCTGATGGAGGTCGACAACGCGTGGCAGGCGGTGCGCAACAACGTGGGTGGCACGCTGGTCGTGGCCCAATGCGCGCAGCGGCACAAGGCTGAACGCTTCGTCCTGATTTCCACCGACAAGGCGGTCAACCCCACCAATGTCATGGGCGCGACCAAGCGCCTGGCCGAGATGGTGTGCGAGGCCTTCCAGGCCGAAAAGGGCGGGACGCGCTTTGGCATCGTCCGATTCGGCAACGTGCTGGGCAGCACCGGCAGCGTCATCCCGAAATTCCATCAGCAGATCCAGCACGGCGGGCCGGTCACGGTCACGCATCCCGACATCACCCGCTATTTCATGTCCATTCCCGAAGCCGCGCAGCTGGTGCTGCAGGCGGCCGCCATGGGAGACGGGGGCGAGATCCACGTGCTGGACATGGGGTATCCGGTCAAGATCGTGGATTTGGCACGCAACATGATTCGCCTGTCGGGGTACGACGAAGAGCAGATCCGGATCGAGTTCACCGGGTTGCGGCCAGGCGAAAAGCTCTATGAAGAATTGCTGGCCGATTGCGAACAGACGCGGCCGACGCCGCATACCAAGTTGCGCATCGCCCGCTCGCGGCCCGTGCCGCCGGCGTTCCTGCGGGAATTGACCGAATGGCTCGAAAGCAGCAAGACCTACAGCGACGAAGTGGTGCGCGCCGGATTGTTGCGATGGGTGCCGGAGTACACGCCCAAGGCGCATGAGGCCGGGTCCGAAGGGATGGCGCACGTTTCCGCGCGCACGGAGGCCTCGTCATGACGGCCGTCACCGATACGCGTCGCGTGGGCGTGCTGGGCGCGACCAGCCTGGTGGGCGCCGCGCTGCTGAGCGAACTGAAGGCCCAATCATTCGCGCCCATCGCCTATTCCCGCCGGCGCGCCGCGTCCGCGGACGATGGCGTTCAGTGGCGCGCGCTTCCCGAGGCCGGCGGCAAGCCGGAATCGGTGTTTGGCGAACAGGACATTCCGGTATGGGTGTCGTTGGCGCCCATCTGGATCCTGCCGCAGTATTTCGACGCGCTGCGCGCGAGCGGGGCCAAGCGAATTGTCGCCCTGTCCTCGACCAGCCGGTTCACGAAGACGTCGTCTTCGGTGGAATCCGAACAGGCCCTGGCGCGCAAGCTGATCGACGCCGAGGCCGCGCTGATCGCCTGGGCTGAAGCGGCCGGCGTCGAGTACGTGATCCTGCGTCCGACCCTGATCTACGGGGGCGAGCACGACGGCAACATTTCCGAAATCGCCCGTTTCATCCGCCGGTTCGGCATGTTCCCGGTGTTTGGCGCCGCGCGCGGCCTGCGCCAGCCCGTCAAGGCTGCCGATATCGCGGCGGCAAGCGTTGCGGCCGTTACCGCGCCGGCGGCGGCCAATCAGGCGTACAACCTGTCGGGCGGCGAAACCCTGCAATACCGGCAGATGGTGGCCCGGGTGTTCGCGGCGATGGGCAAGCGCCCGCGAATCCTGACCGTGCCGCTGGGCATCTTCAAGCTTGCGCTGGCCGGCGTGCGCCTCGTGCCGCGCTACCGGCACTGGTCGGTCGGCATGGCCGAACGCATGAACGAAGACCTGGTGTTCGCGCATGACGACGCTCAGCGCGACCTGGGCTATCGGCCCTCAAAGTTCGAACCCTAGGCAACGCACCGGGCGCGCATGGATCCGGCCGTTTGATGTAAATTGCCGGAATTCTCGGGATTTTCCATTGCCTTTCAATTGGTCCAAGCAACCGTGATCGACGCTTGCACACGGCCTGAACCATTGCATTCTTCTTGATGCCCACTCGCATTCTCATTGTCCGCACGTCTTCCCTGGGCGATCTCGTCCACATGCTGCCGGCGATCACGGATATCGCCCGGCATGTGCCGGACGCGCAGATCGACTGGGTCGTCGAGGAAGCGTTTGCCGAGATCCCGACGTGGCATCCCGCCGTCAACGAAGTCATCAAGGTCGCGCACCGGCGCTGGCGTAAGTCGTGGTGGTCCGCCCAGGTGCGGGCCGAGCGCCGCGCGCTGCGCGAGCGCCTGCGCGCCGTGCGCTACGACATCGTCCTGGACATGCAGGCGCTCTTGAAATCGGCCTGGCTGGTGCGCCAGACGCAGGGCGTCAAGCACGGGCTGGACTGGCGGTCGGCACGCGAACCGCTGGCCTCGCTGTTCTACAACGTGCGTCATCGCGTCGAGTTTTGGCAGCCCGCCGTGATCCGCCAGCGCAAGCTGGCCGGCCTGACGTTCGGCTACCAGCACGCCGGCCTGCCGGATTTCGGGCTGCAATCCTTTGCGCGCCAGGCCACACAGGCGCCCGAGCCGGTCGTGGAAGTGGGCAGCGGCGGCCTGAACGCCGCCGAGCTGCCCCGGCTGCACCACCTGGACACGGACCGCGGCTATGCAGTGATCATGCCGTCGGCCAGCCGCGACGACAAGCTGTGGCCCGAAGAGGACTGGCGCGTGGTGTTTCGCCGCCTGCGCGAGGCCGGCTGCACGCTCAAGCTGCTGGCGGGCAACGAACAGGAAGCCGAACGCGCCCAACTGCTGGTGGCCGGCATGGAAGGGGCCGAGGTGATGCCCCGCATGGACCTGACCGCGGTGGCCAAGCTGCTTGCCGGCGCGCGCCTGATGGTGGGGCTGGACAGCGGCCTGACGCATCTGTCGGCCGCGTTGGGCCGTCCCACGATCGGCATCTACCGCGCATCCACGCCGGTGCGCACCCCGCTGGTCGGATCCAACTACACCGCCAGCCTGGGCGACCGCGGCGCCTCGCCGTCGCGTGAGGCCGTCATGGCCTCGGTCGAGCAGGCGCTCGCCGCACAGTGACATGAACCGCGGCGTCTACACGCTGGCGCTCCGGACCCTCGCGCCGCTGATCTGGCTGTGGATGGCCCGCCGCGCCAAACGCGCAGGCGGCCGCTGGGAGATCTTTTCACCCGAGCGTTTTGGCCGCCCCGAGCCCGCCTCGCAGTCGCCGGACAACCCCGTCTGGGTGCATGCCGTCAGCCTGGGCGAGACACGGGCCGCGCTGCCGCTCTTGAACGCGTTGCTGGCGCAAGGCTTGCCTGTGTTGCTGACGCACACGACGGCGACGGGCCGCGCCGAGGGCGAGCGCCTCTTCAAGGACGCAATCGCCCAGGGACAGCTGCGCCAAGCCTGGCTTCCCTACGATTTTCCTGGCGCGACCCGCCGCTTCATGGCGGCGCACCGTCCGCGCTGCGGCCTGCTCATGGAGCGTGAGATCTGGCCGAATCTGCTGGAAGCGGCCCGGCAGGCCAAGGTGCCCATGGCGCTCGTCAGCGCGCGCTATTCCGCGTCGTCGCTGCGGCAGGCGCGCCGGATGGGCAGCGTGATGCGCGAGGCGCTGGCGGGTCTGGACAAAGTGCTGGCGCAGACGGCGGAAGATGCCGGCCGGCTGGCGCAGGCTGGGGCGCCCGCGGCCGAGATCACCGGCAATCTCAAGTTTGACCTTGTGCTGCCTGCCGCGCAGGTCGAGGCAGGACACGCCTGGCGCGCGCAACTGGGTCGTTCCGTGGTGGCCGTGGCCAGCACGCGCGAGGGCGAGGACGCCCCGTTCATCGCGGCAATCAAGCGCCACGCGGCTGCACCGGGCGCGCCGCTCTTTCTGTTGATTCCGCGGCATCCGCAGCGTTTTGACGAAGCGGCGGGGCTGCTGTCGAACGCGAAAGTGCCGTTCGAACGGCGCTCGGCGGGCGGCGCCGCATCGCCGGATACGGCCGTGCTGCTGGGCGACACGCTGGGCGAAATGGCTTTTTATTACGCGGCTTCGGATGTGGCGATCGTGGCGGGCAGTTTCGCGCCGCTGGGCGGCCAGAACCTGATCGAAGCCTGCGCGGCGGGCGTGCCCGTGATCGTCGGGCCGCATACGTTCAATTTCAAGCAGGCGGCCGAGGATGCCATCGAGGCCGGCGCGGCACGCCGCGCGGCGGATCCGGCGCAAGCGGTGGACGCCGCGATGGCGCTGCTAAGCGATACTGACGGCAGGCGGCAGGCGAGCAAGGCGGCCAGGGCCTGGTTCGACCAGCACGCCGGCGCGACGGCGCGCACGATGGCCGCGCTGGCGCCCTGGCTGGACGAGCCGGCCGCGCGCCGGTAAGGCGTTCGTCAGGGCGCTCTTCAGGGCGCTAGTTAAGGCGTTTTGCGCGGCGTCAGCGTCACGGCGCCGGGGTTCAATTCCTGGCTGAACCGCCGCGCGTCCCGGCCTTCGTCCTCGGGCCGGGCGCCCAGCCAGCCCTGTCCCAGCGCAAAGACGCCCAGGTTCGCAAGCAGGATCAGGATGAAGAGCACGCGCATGCCGGACCTTCGTCAGAAAGAGGTGTTCAACGTGGCGCGCGCCACGGCGGCCAGCCCGTCCAGGACGGGATGGTCCAGGTAGACGGGAACGGGCGTCGCGCCAAATGCGCCGCCCGCATCGGCCAGCAGGCGTTCGATTTCTTGATGCACTTCGGGCCAGCCGCCGCCGGCCGCGTAGATCTGCGGCGTCTGGCCGTAGCGCTGGCGGCCCGCCAGCCATTGGCGCACGACGGCGCCGGCCTGGGCCGCCGCAATGCCCGATGCGATGGCCTCGTGCGTGTCCGTGGGGTAGGGCACGACCTGGCCGTTGGCGATGGGCAGGTTGGCCGTGCCGTGTGCAAGCGAGGTGCGCATCATGGCCGGGCCCGGCAGGATCAGGCCGCCCGCGAAGACGTTGTCCGGTCCGACCGTGTCGATGGTGGTGGCGGTGCCGAAGCTGGCCAGCACGAAAGGCGGATGCGTGCCCGGCAGGCGCGAGAGCACGCCGAGCAGCGATGCCCAGCGGTCGGCGCCCAGCTGGGTGGGGGTGCGATAACTGTTGACCAGACCCAGCGTCGTCGCTTGCGACAGCGACCAGGTGACCGCGCAGCCATGTTTGTTCAGGATGTCCGCGATGGCGTCGCCGCGGGCCGCGCCGGCCACGTTCACGCCCAACGCGCGCAGCGGCGGCCGCGGCAGGGCGGCCAGCCAGTCATCCAGCGCGTTCAGGTCCAGGCCGTCGAAGGCGACGGCCGCGGGCTCGCGCGGCATGTCCGGATTGCTGGCGTCCAGCCAACCCACTTTGAGTCGGCTGTTGCCGGAGTCGATGAGAATAATCATGCTTGGCGTCGAATCGAAATTTCACCGACCGAGATCGGTGTGGCGCCCTCGGGCGTTTGCACCAGCAGGCGGCCTTGATCGTCCACGCCACAGGCGGTGCCGCTTAGAAGAATAGCGCCCTTGTCCAGCACGTTCACCTTGCGGCCCGCCAGGGCGTCCACCTGGTCGAAACGCTGCCGGAATACGCCGAAGCCTTCGCGTTCGAGCGTGCGGACCGCTTCGTGCCAGGCCGTGGCGCTGGCGCAGACCAGGTCGGCGGCCGCAGCCGCGTGCGCGGCGCCGGCCTGCACCTGAGTCCAGTCCGCGACCTCGCGGCCCAGGGCAAGCGACAGCTCGGCTGCATCGATGAGGTTCACGCCCATGCCGATCACCACGGTGTATCCGGCGTCGCGGCCGCCCGGATTGCGGGTGGTTTCCACCAGGATGCCGGCCAGCTTGGCGTCGTGCCATTGGACGTCGTTGGGCCATTTCATGCACAGGCCGCGCGGCTCGGGCCCGGCGACGGTGCGCAGCGCCTCGCAGGCGGCCACGCCGGCCAGCGGCGACAACGCGGCCAGTTGCGTGGCCGGCAGGTGCACGTCGAATGCGCACGAGAACATCAGCGTGGAGCCCGAGCGGTTCTGCCACGGGCGGCCCGCGCGGCCCCGGCCGGTCTCCTGCAGATGCGTGCCCAGCAGCCAGGGCTTGCCCGCGCCGGCGCCCGAGCGCGCGCGCGCAAGCAGGTCGGCATTGGTCGATCCGGTGCTGCGGGTCCAGGCAATGTCCTGGAAGGCGGGCAGGCGGTCCGCGAGCGTCCGGGCAAGCGTTTCCGGGGCGGGCAGGTCGATGGGGCAAACGGGGGCGGGCATGGCCGCGATTGTAGGGCACGCGGGCCGCGCTCGCGGCTGCGGGGCCCCAGCGTTTATGATTGGCGATACATTTTGCATCGGTACCCCGACGACATGCCGCATTCCGCATTGCTTGCGACCGCCGCCGCGCCTTTTCGCTACGAAGGCGGGGTTTGCCATGTGGGCGGCGATTGGAGCGTCCTGGCGCTGGCCGAGTCGGGCGAAGTCGAACGCAGGCGCGCGGCCCTCGCGCAGGCGGCCAAGGACGGCGCCCGTTGGGACATGCACAGCATCCACCGGCTGGACACCATCGGCGCGCTGATCATCTGGCAGGCCTGGGGCGAGAAGCTGCCCGAGCGCGTGCGCTGGGGCGCCGGGCAGCAGGATGTCTTCAACACGCTGGCGATGAACAAGGGCGAGACGCCCGTGGCGGCGCCCAAGCCCGAGACATGGTCGTGGGTTCGCGCCACCGGCGGCGCGGTCCTGCAGGCCGCCGAAAACGGCAAGGCGCTGCTCATCATGCTGGGCCAGCTCGTGCTGGATGTTGGCGCCATGCTGCGCCGGCCCTGGCTGGGCCCGTGGCGCGAGATCTCCGCGCAGGTGTACCGGACCGGCGCGCAGGCGCTGGGCATCACGGCGCTGGTGGGCTTTCTGATCGGCGTGGTGCTGTCTTACCTGTCGGCTCAGCAGCTTCAGATGTTCGGCGCCGACCGCTTCATCGTGCGCCTTTTGGGGGTCTCGATCGTGCGCGAGCTGGGACCGGTGCTTGCGGCGATCCTCGTGGCCGGCCGGTCGGGATCCGCGATTACGGCGCAGATCGGGGTGATGCGCGTGACGCAGGAACTGGACGCGATGCTGGTGATGGGCATTTCGCACGGCCAGCGTCTCATCCTGCCGCGGGTGGTGGCACTGGCGGTCACGATGCCGCTGCTGGTGCTGTGGACCAGCGCCATGGCGCTCTTGGGCGGCATGCTGGCGGCGATGGCGCAGCTGGGCGTGTCCGCGCAGTGGTTTTTGCAATCGCTGCCCGATGCGATCTCGCTGACCAATTACTGGATCGGCATGCTCAAGGGCGTGACCTTCGGCATCCTGATCGCGCTCATTGCGTGCCACTTCGGCCTGCGCATCCAGCCCAACACCGAAAGCCTGGGACGCGGCACCACGACTTCCGTGGTTACGTCGATCACGGGCGTGATTCTGCTGGATGCGGTGTACGCGGTCATCTTCAGCACGGTGGGCATCTGATGAATAGCGCCGCGCAACACCGGCTGTTTACCGAAGAGGGCGTCACCGTCGAGCCGGTCATCACCGTGCGCGGCCTTCGCACGGCCTTCGGCGATCACGTGGTGCACGAGAACCTGGACCTGACGGTGTTTCCCGGAGAAATCCTGGTGCTGGTCGGCGGCTCGGGCACGGGCAAGACGGTGCTGCTGCGGCAGATCATCGGGCTGGACGTGCCGGCCGCGGGCACCGTGAAGGTGCTGGGGCATACGCTTTCGGAACTGTCTCCGGGCGAACGCCGGCGCCTGTCATACCGCTGGGGCATGCTGTTCCAGGCGGGCGCGCTTTTCTCGGCGCTGTCGGTGTTCGACAACGTGGCGCTGCCGCTGCGCGAACTGCGCACGGTGCCCGAAGACCTGGTGCGCGACGTGGTCATGTGCCGGCTTGCGATGGTGGGCCTGTCGTCGCGCGATGCGGACAAGCGCCCCTCGGACCTGTCCGGCGGCATGGTCAAGCGCGTGGCGCTGGCGCGCGCGCTGTCGCTGGACCCGGAATTGCTGTTCCTGGACGAACCCACGGCGGGGCTCGATCCGCTGCGGTCCGACGAATTCGTCGACCTGGTGCGCAGTTTGCACCGGCAGCTTGGCTTTACCGTCGTCATGGTGACGCACGACCTTGACACGCTGCTGGCGCTGGCCACGCGCGTGGCCGTGCTGGCCGAGAAACGGGTGATCATTTGCGACACGGTGCCTGAAGTCCTGAAGTTCGATCACCCGTTCATTCATACGTTCTTCCTGGGCGAGCGCGGCTTGCGCGCGCTGGGAGATTTGGCACCGAAGGGAATGCACCATGGAAAACCGTAGTCATGCGCTCATGGCCGGTATCTTCACGCTGGTCCTGCTGGCTGCCGCGACGCTGACGGCCATCTGGATCGGCCGCGACCGGACGCAATTGCAGCCATACGAAATCATTTCGGCCACGGCCGTCACCGGCCTGAATCCGCAATCGGCCGTGCGCTACCAGGGCGTGCCCGTGGGCCGCGTGCAGTCGCTGGCGCTCAATCCCGACAAGCCGGGGCAGGTGCGCATCCGGATCGGCGTGGCCCCCAACACGCCGATCACCGAATCGACCTGGGCCGAACTGGGCGTGCAGGGCGTGACCGGCATGGCCAACGTGGACCTGCGCGATGACGGCTCGTCGCTCAAGCGCCTGACGTCCACGGCCGAGCATCCGGCCGCCATTCCGCTGCGTCCGGGCTTTCTGGACCGCATCGAAAAGCGCGGCGACAAGCTGATTTCCAACGTCGAGGTGGCGACGGAGCAATTGAAGCGCGTGCTGAGCGAACAGAACGTGCAGGCCCTCACGGCCAGCCTGCAGAACGCCACCGACATCTCGCAGTCCCTGAAGGACGCCACCCGTGATCTGGCGCCCACGCTGGCCAAGCTCGGTCCGCTGATGGATTCCTTGAACACCACCTCGCGCCAGGCCGACCGCGCCGCGCGCGAGATCGGCGACCTGGCCCAGCAGGCCCGACAGTCGCTCGCGCGATTGAACGCGCCCGACGGCCCGCTGGCCGTCGCGACCCGCAGCCTGAACGACATCGCGCTGGCCGCCGCGCGGCTCGATGGCGAGACCTTGCCGGCCTTCACCACCATGGCCAACGATGTCAGCACGGCCGCACGGGGCGCCACCACCACCTTGCGCCGTGTGGACAGCACGCCGCAATCGTTCCTGTTCGGTCCCGCGCCCATTGCGCCGGGACCCGGCGAACCCGGCTTTGCCGGATTCCGGAGATAGATCCCATGAAGATGCGCAGCGCCATTCTGATCCTGACCCTGGCCCTGGCCGGTTGCGGCATCGGCCGCGTGGACGCGCCGCCCCAGTTGTTCGACCTGGGGCTGGACGCGCGCCCGGTGCCCGCCTTGCCGGCGCGCGATCCGATCGCGCTGTCGTTCCAGGCCGCGCCGGGGCTGTCCGACACCGGCATGATCTGGCGCGTGGGCGACAGCGCCGCGCCCCGGTCGTACGCCACCTATCGCTGGGCGGCGTCGCCCGCCGAGCTGGTGCGCCAGCGCATCACCGATCGCCTGTCGCGCCAGGGCGCGGTGCTGGGCGACCGCGTCACGTTGCAAACGCCGCAATTGCAGGTGTCGCTGGCGCAGTTCGAGCAGGTGTTCACCGAGGACGGCCAGTCGAGCCAGGGACGCCTGCTGCTGCAAGCCGTGCTGCTGAACGGGCGCGAGGTCGTGGACCAGAAGCGCATCATGGTGGCCGCGCCCGCGCCCACGCAGGATGCCGCAGGCGGCGTGGCCGCGCTGCGCCAGGCCACCGACGAGGCCAGCGACCAGCTTGCGCAATGGCTGGCGGCGACGCTGCGACCGCCTGCCGCCGCGCGCGGAAAGTGAGCTCTGGCTCGCGCTTGCGCGCGCCGTTGACGGTTGACCCGGATTTCGCCGCGCGGGCCGGGCGGTTAACATCGTTCCTTTTTCCGCACGTTGAGTCCCGCCATGTCCGCACGCACTGAAACCCACGCATTCGTCGGCGCCGCCGGCCGTATCGATTGCGCCATCGACTGGCCCGCCGGCGCGCCGCGCGGCTGGGCGCTGGTGCTGCATCCGCATCCGCTGCAGGGCGGCGCACGCGAGAACAAGGTGGTCACGACCTTGTCGCGCGCCTGCGTGCAGCACGGCCTGGTGGCGGTGCGTCCCAACTTCCGCGGTGTCGGCCACTCCGAAGGCGTGTTCGACAAATCCGTCGGCGAAACCGAAGACATGCTGGCCGTCGTGGCGCAGATGCGCGAGCTGCACCCCGAGCTGGCGCAGGCGCCGTGGGTGCTGGCGGGATTCTCGTTTGGCACGGCGGTCGCCGCGCAGACCTACGCCGCGCTGGCCGAACAGGGCGACGCCGTCCTGCCGTCGGCGCTGATGCTGATGGGGCCGGCGGTCAACCGCTTCCAATCGCACGAAGTGCAGGTGCCCGACGACACGCTGATGGTGCATGGCGAAGAAGACGAGGTGGTGCCGTTGTCCGAAGCCATGGACTGGGCGCGGCCGCGCTCGATTCCGGTCGTGGTGGTGCCGGGCGCCTCGCATTTTTTCCACGGCAAGCTGCTCGTGCTGCGTCAGCTGGTGCAGGCCCGCCTGAAGGTCGCGCTGGACTGAAACGGGCCTTGCCGCCGCGGCAGGTTGCATCAGGTTGCATGTTTTAGGCGCGCAGGGAACCCTGCGCGGCCGGGATGGGTCTGATCGACTGCCTATAATTGTCAGCCACTTGCCCCGCGCCGGCGGGCGTCATTCCTGGACCCACGTTGCCGATGAAGAAATTGCCTCACTCCGCTCAATCCCCCGTTGTCTTTACCCGCCGCCTGATCTCGGGCGCCGTGTTGTCAGCGATGCTGGCGGCCTCACTGCCGGCGTGGGCGCAGCAGGCGCCAGCCGCACCCGCCGCCGCGCCGGCCGCGACGGCCCCGGCGCCGTCGCCCTCGGGTGCAGTGCCTGTTGGCGACGTGTCGGCCGTCCCGGCCCCCACCATCGCGGCCAAGGCCTGGATCGTCATCGACGTGAATAGCGGCCAGACGCTGGCCGCATCCAACCCCGACATGAAGGTCGAGCCGGCCTCGCTCACCAAGATCATGACGGCCTACGTCGTGTTCAACGCGCTGGACGAAAAGCGCCTGACGCTGGAGCAGACCGTGCCGGTGTCCGAGCACGCTTGGCGCACGGGCGGCTCGCGCATGTTCATCGAGCCGCGCAAGCCGGTCACGGTGGACGAACTGAACCAGGGCATGATCGTGCAATCGGGCAACGACGCCTCCGTGGCGCTGGCCGAAGCCGTGGGCGGCAGCGAATCCGCCTTTGCCGCGCTGATGAACCAGGAGGCCGAGCGCCTGGGCATGAAGAACACGCACTTCATGAACGCCACGGGCCTGCCCGATCCCCAGCACGTGACGTCCACGCGCGATCTGGCCACGCTGTCCGCGCACCTCATCACGGATCACCCGGACTTCTTCCACTACTACAAGCAGAAGAGCTACACCTACAACAAGATCACGCAGCCCAACCGCAATCGCCTGTTGTGGGCCGACCCCTCGGTCGATGGCATGAAGACCGGCCATACCGACTCGGCCGGTTACTGCCTGGTCTCCACGGCCATGCGCGGCGACCGCCGCATCCTGGTGGTCGTGGTGGGCACCGACAGCGAAGCCACCCGCGCCGAAGAAAGCCTGAAGCTCCTGAACTGGAGCTTCCAGAACTTCGACACGGTCAAGCTGTTCGACAAGAGCCAGCCCGGCATCGACGCCCGCGTCTGGGAAGGCACCGCCGAAAACGTCAAGCTGGGTCCGCCCAATCCGGTGTCCATCGCCGTGCCGCGCGGCAAGGCCGGCGACTTGAAGCCGGTTGCCCAGCGCACCGATCCGCTGATCGCGCCGCTGGCCAAGGGTCAGCAGGTCGGCACGCTGCAGTTCACGCTGGACGGCAAGGTGCTGCGCACCGAACCGCTGGTGGTGCAGGACGCCGTCGAGCGCGCCGGGTTCTTTGGCCGCATGGTCGACACCGTCAAGCGCTGGTTCCAGTAAATCGGCGCACCGCGGCCGGGGCCGCGGGTGTAAGCTAGCAGCGGGCGTTTCGTGCGCGAAACGCCCGTTTTGCATTCTTCGGGGGCGGGCCGCGCGGCTCGTCCCTGTTCCATTTCAAATTCAGGAGTGCCTCATGATTCCGGGCGTGCCGGGCGAAAGCCAGGTGTATCTCAACGGTGAATTCCTGCGCATGGACGAGGCCAAGGTCTCCGTCCTGGACCGCGGCTTCATTTTCGGCGACGGCATTTACGAAGTCGTCCCCGTGTACCAGGGCAATGCGTTCCGCATGGCCGAACACCTTGACCGTCTTGACCGCAGCCTGGCCGCCTTGCGCATCGCGCAGCCGTTCGACCGCAGCGGGTGGATCAACCTGATCGAGCAGTTGCTGGACCGCTCCAACCTGGACACCTGCATCGTCTATCTGCAGGTGACGCGCGGCGTGGCCAAGCGCGACCATCCGTTCCCGTCGCCGGCCGTCACCCCCACGGTGTTCGGCATGATCGCGGCCTGGTCGCCGCCGACGGCCGCGCAACGCGCACAGGGCCTGTCCGCCATCAGCATCCCCGACGAACGCTGGCTGCACTGCGAGATCAAGTCCGTGTCCCTGTTGGGCAACGTGCTGGCCAAGCAGCAGGCCGTGGATGCGCATGTGGACGAAGTCCTGCAGTTCCGCGACGGCTACCTGACCGAAGGCGCGTCCACCAATATCTGGGTCGTGTCCGGCGGAAAGCTGCTGGCCCCGCCCAAGAACAACCTGATCCTCGAAGGCATCCGCTACGGCCTGATGGGTGAACTGGCCGCCGAGGCCGGCATCCCGTTCGAGTCCCGCCGGATCTCGCAAGCCGAGGTGGAGCAGGCCGACGAGCTGATGCTGTCGTCCGCCACCAAGGAAGTGCTGGCCATCGTTTCGCTGGACGGCAAACCGGTCGGTTCGGGCAAGCCCGGCCCTGTTTTTGGGCAATTGCGTGCGGGTTATGATGCCCGCATCGCCGCGCTGTAGTCCCGGCGCGGGGCGGCCCGCTTGCGATACCTGCGGGTTGGCCGCCCGTCCCGGCGGCGCCCGCCGGCACTTGCCGGCGCGCCGCTTGCCCCCATATAAGAACATTCAGGGGCAACTCTTTTTAGGCACATCATGCACATTCCGCCCGAAGATTCGTTGATCGAATATCCCAGCGACTTTCCCATCAAGGTCATGGGCAAGCACCATCCCGACTTTGCGCAGACGCTGACCGAGGTCGTATTGCAGTTCGATCCGGCATTCGACGCCGCGACCGTCGAAATGCGCCCCAGCAAGGGCGGCAACTATCTTGGCCTGACCTTCACCGTGCGCGCGACCTCGCGCGAGCAGCTCGACGCGCTGTACCGCGCGCTGCATGGCCATCCCATGGTGTCCATCGTCCTGTAAGGCAAGACCGCTGTGATCAAGTGGCTCGCGCGGCCGGTGGACTACCTGCCGGTCTGGCAGGACATGCAGGCGTACACCAGTCAGCGCGACGCCGCCACGCCAGATGAAATCTGGCTGTGCGAGCACACGCCGGTCTACACGCTGGGCCAGGCGGGCCGGCCGGAGCACGTGCTCAACCCCGGCAACATTCCCATCGTGCATTGCGACCGCGGCGGTCAGGTGACCTATCACGGCCCCGGGCAGGTCATGGCCTACGCGCTCTTTGACCTGCGCCGCGCCGACATGTACGTCAAGGAATACGTGGCGCTGCTGGAATCGGCCGTCATCGACACGCTCGCGCAGTTGGGCGTGGGCGGGGCCTGTCGCAAGCCCGGCGCGCCGGGCGTCTACGTGCCGCATCCCGAAGGCGGTGAGCTGGCCAAGATTGCGGCGCTAGGCATCAAGATCCGCAACGGCCGCGCATACCATGGCGTGTCGCTGAACGTCGAGATGGATCTGGCGCCGTTCCTGGGCATCAACCCCTGTGGCTACGAAGGCTTGCGCACCGTCGACATGGCGGCCTGTGGCGTGCGCCGCACGCCCACCGAGACGGGCGACCTGCTGGCGCAGAACCTGGCGCTCGCCTGGCATCGCCGAAGGAACACGAATTGAAGACCTACACCGCGGCCGAGGTCGCCGCGACCACGCCCGAACAGCTTGCCCGGCTGCGCGAATCCGGGCCGCCCGAGGAATACGCGGCATGGATCCGCGCCGCCGCCGACCTGGGGCTGACCGAGGCGCAGACGATCTACGGGCAGATGCTGCTGGACGGCGTGGGCGTCGAACGCCAACCCGCCGAGGGACTGTCGTGGTTCAAGCGCGCGGCGCACGCCGATCACCCCATGGCCATCAACATGGTGGGGCGCTGCTATGAAAACGGCTGGGGCGTGGCGGCCGACGATACGGTCGCGGCCTACTGGTTCCGGCGTGCGGCGGACGCGGGCCTGGATTGGGGCATGTACAACTACGCGCACAT
The DNA here is from genome assembly GCF_037039475.1 of Achromobacter sp. E1. Lineage (NCBI taxonomy): Bacteria > Pseudomonadati > Pseudomonadota > Betaproteobacteria > Burkholderiales > Alcaligenaceae > Achromobacter > Achromobacter sp. E1. The sequence continues at coordinate 5,764,325 of NZ_CP146253.1, read as the reverse complement.
GCTGCGCACGGGCCGCGGCGGCGTCACGCAGAATCAGGCCGCGGCGCTGGCGCTGTACCAGCAGGCCGCTCAAGCCGGCCACGTGAAGTCGATGGGCGTGGTGGGCCGCTATCACGAAGCGGGCGACGTGGTCCCGCAAGATCTGGAACGCGCGTTCGACTGCTATCGGCGCTGCGCCGAGGGCGGCGATTTCCGGGGCATGTTCCACCTGGGCCGCATGCTGCTGTTGCAGGGCCGCAAGGAAGATGCCGTGGCGTGGCTTGTGCGCGTTCCCGAAACGGCCACGCAGGCGTTCCTGAAGGAAGCCAACGGCATGCTGCAGGACTGCGGCTTTCCCGCCCTGTACGAGGTCGCGGACTGACGCGGATCAGGTGCTGAGCCGCAGGTCCAGCACCACATCGATCATGTCGCGCTGGCCCGCGCCGCGCTCGCCCTCCAGCCGGTCCAACAGCAGCTGACCGGCCCGCCGGCCCAGTTCGGCGGCGTCCACACCCAGCGTGGTCAGGCCCTGCACCCACTGCACGGCGCTGCCGTCATCCGAAAACCCCAGCACGGCCAGATCCTGCGGCACCTGCAGGTCGCGGTTGTGCGCTTCCGACACGGCGGCGGCCGCCAGCAGGTCGGACGTGCAGAACACCGCATCGAAGATCGTGTTGGTGGCCAGCAAGCGCAGAAAAGCCATGCGGCCGTCGTTCATGTGCTGGACCTCGGGCTGCACGATGTCGGCGACCCGTTCCAGGCCCAGCGCGGCGGCGCTGCCGACGAAGCCTTCGCGCCGGGCGCGCTCCCAGGGCGTGTCGGCGCTGATGCAGGCGACGCGCAAATGGCGCTTTTCGGCCAGGTGCCGCGCCGCCATGCGGCCGGCTTCGGCGTTGTCGATCGCCACGGCGCTGTCCAGCATCTGGGGCGAAAGGCTCCAGGTCTCGACGACCGGAATCTCCAGCGCGGCGAGCGTCGCGCGCAGCGCGGCGTTGTCCAGGGGACCGACGACGAAGGCGGCCGCTGGCCGCAGTGCCTCCAGCAGCGGCAGCGCTGCGGCGTCGTGCCAGGGCGCCGCCGCCAGGTAGTAACCGGCGGGGGCCAGCCGCTCGCTGCACGCCTGGAGGGCACGGGCGGTCGGGCCGGCATCCAGACGGGCGGCAATCACGGCAATCGGGGCGGGCGAGGGCAGGCAGGGCATGGCAAAAGACAGGAAATGCGTCAGGCCAGACGATAACCCAGGGCCGGCGGTCCCCGGGGGCGCGGGACGTTCCCGCGGCGGATCGGGCCGTGAGGGGTAAAATGCCTGTTTTCTCCCAGACCCGGCCGTCTTTGCGCGCCGGTCACGAAGGTGTCCCATGTCCACGCTCGCCGAGTCTCCTGTGCCCTCGAACGAATCCGCCGCCGCGCCTGCCGAGGCGGTCTACGATCCGACGCAAAAGCAGAAATCGCAGGCCAAGACGGCGCGCATTCCCATCAAGATCATTCCGGCCGAGCGCCTGAAGAAGCCCGAATGGATCCGCGTGAAGGCCGCCGCGCCCGGTTCGCGCTTCTACGACATCAAGCGCATCCTGCGCGAGCACAACCTGCACACGGTCTGTGAAGAGGCTTCGTGCCCCAACATCGGCGAATGCTTCGGCAAGGGCACCGCCACTTTCATGATCATGGGCGACAAGTGCACGCGCCGCTGCCCGTTCTGTGATGTAGGCCACGGCCGGCCCGATCCGCTGGACACCAAGGAACCCGAAAACCTGGCGCGCACCATCGCCGCCATGAAGCTGTCGTACGTGGTGATCACCTCGGTCGACCGCGACGACCTGCGCGATGGGGGCGCGGGCCACTTCGTGGACTGCATCACGCATATCCGCGAACTGTCGCCCACCACCCGCATCGAGGTGCTGGTGCCCGACTTCCGCGGCCGCCTGGACCGCGCGCTGACCATCCTGAACGCCGGTCCTCCGGACGTCATGAACCACAACCTGGAAACCGTGCCGCGTCTGTACAAGCAGGCGCGTCCGGGCTCGGACTATATGCACTCGCTGAAGTTGCTGGCCGAGTTCAAGAAGCTGCATCCCGAAGTGCCCACCAAATCGGGCCTGATGCTGGGCCTGGGCGAGACCGACGAGGAAATCCTGCAGGTGATGCGCGACATGCGCGAGCACAACGTGGACATGATCACGATCGGCCAGTACCTGCAGCCGTCCGAACACCACCTGCCGGTGCTGCGCTATGTGCACCCCGATACGTTCGCGATGTTCGAGCGCGAAGCGTACGCGATGGGGTTCTCGCATGCGGCGGTCGGCGCGATGGTGCGGTCTTCGTACCACGCCGACGAGCAGGCGCACGCGGCTGGCGTGAACTGATCGTCTGATCGGTCTGGGCGTGGCCTTGCATGGCCGCGCCCGCTACGCCTGCGAAAAAAACTTCTCCACGCCGCAAGCCACGAGCGCATCCAGGCTCTCGTCCACATACGCGGTCCAGTCGGCCGGCGCAAAGCCGGTTGCCAACATCAAGGCCGTCGTGTCCAGCCGTGAGTTGCGCGGCCGCGCAGCGTCTGCCGCATAGTCCGCCGACGCCACGGCGGCAATATGCTCGGGTTTCAGCGTTAGATCGACGCCCCGCTTGAGGGCGCCCGCGACAAGGTATTGCGCGTACGCATGCCAGCTTGTGGAGCCTGCGGCCGCGACGTGATAAAGCCCCGACGGCAGCGCCCGCGCCTGATGCAGGGCGATGCAGCGCACCGTGGTTTGCGCGATCAGCGAAGCGGGCGTCGGCGTGCCGTGCTGGTCCGCCACGACACGTAGCGATGCACGCGTGCGGGCCAGGTTCAGGATCGTGCGAAAGAAATTATGCCCGTGCAGCGAATGGATCCAGCTGCAGCGCAGCACCAGCGCCTGGCAACCGCTTGCCGCAATGGCGCCTTCTCCGGCCAGTTTGGTGGCGCCATACACATTGATGGGATTGGGTGTGTCGGCTTCGGTGTAGGGCCGCGCAAGCGCGCCGTCAAAGACGTAATCCGTGGAGTAGTGAACCAGCAGCGCGCCGCTGGCCGCAGCGTGCCGTGCCAGCGTGGACACCGCCACCGCGTTCACCTGGGCGGCTGCTTCGGGTTCGCGCTCGGCCTGGTCGACCGCGGTCCATGCGGCCGCGTTGACGATGATGTCCGGGCGATGCGCGTGCAGCACCGCGGTAATGGCCCCCTGGTCGCGCAGGTCCAGGGCATCCCGGCCCAGCGCCGTCAGATCGCCCGCCGCCGGCAGGACGGCCTGCAGCGCACGGCCCAGCTGGCCGTCCTTGCCCAATAACAGGATGCTTGGCATTAGGGCGGGCTCCGGAAGGCGCGAGGACCGGTCAGCGGCGCGCCTGCGCGCCGGCCCAGAAGGTGTCCTGCTGACCAAGATGCCGGTTGACGTAGCGCGCCAGCACGAACATCAGGTCCGAGAGCCGGTTCAGGTATTGCCTGACCGGCGCGTTGACGGCCTCGACGCCCGCCAGCGCCACCACGGCGCGTTCGGCGCGCCGGGCCACCGTGCGGGCCATGTGCGCCAGCGCCGCGGGCCGGGAACCGCCAGGCAGGATGAATTCACGCAGCGGCGGCAGCGCCGCGTTGTAATGCGCCAGGCGCGCATCCAGGTGGGCAACCTGTTCGTCCTTGACCGCCACGTGGCCGGGGATGCACAGCTCCGCGCCCATGTCGAAGAGGTCGTGCTGGATGGTGAGCAGGTCGGCGGCCACGTCCTCGGGCAGGGCTTCGGTCAGCAGCAGGCCGATGACGCTGTTCAGCTCGTCCACGTCGCCCAGGGCGGCGATGCGGGGGGCGTCCTTGGGGATCCGGGATCCGTCCCCCAGTCCAGTGGTGCCATCGTCACCGGTGCGGGTGGCAATGACGGATAAGCGGTTGGCCATGGCGATGTGATTCGGTGTGGTGAGAAGCGTGTGGTGAAAGAGGTAAGCGGCTTGCGTCCGACGGTAAGCGCGTCCGCCGCGAACAGGGGCTGTCAGCAAACAACCGTCAGGATTGTTGCGCACTGGCAGCGGAACTGTTGCATTCGCGCAGTATCCTAGCACTGTAAAAAGCGGCAAGACCGTCTCGGCATCTTGCCCGCTCGGACCGCATAGGGAGGTTTCATATGGGTTTTAACCGCAAATACACAACGCCCATGGCCGTTGCCACCGCAATGGCCGTCGTCTCGCTGGCCACGCCCCTGGCGTTCGCGCAGCAGGCCGACGCCACGGGCGAGGTGCGGCGCGTGGACGCCGCTGCGGGCAAGGTCACGATCAAGCACGATGCCATCAAGGCGCTGGACCTGCCGGCGATGTCGCTGGTCTATCAGGCCGATCCGGCGTTGCTGGCCAATATCAAGGCGGGCGACAAGGTGCGCTTTACCGCCACGCGCAAGGACGGCAAGTACGTGGTGACGGCGATCTCGAATTGACGCCGGCCTAATGAAAAACCCCGCCGCAATCGCTTGCGGCGGGGTTTTTTGCGCCGGGTTGCGCCGGGGGCGGGATCAGAGCACGTAACGCGCCAGGTCCTGGCTGCTGGCGGCTTCGGCCAGCTGCGCGTTGACGTAGGCGGCGTCGATCTTGACGTGCCTGTCCTGGCTGGAGGTCGCATCGAAGGAAAGCTCGTCGAGCAGCTTTTCCATCACCGTGTACAGACGGCGGGCGCCGATGTTCTCGGTGGTCTCGTTGACCTCGAAGGCCAGCTCCGCCAGGCGGCGCACGCCTTCGTCGGTGAATTCGAGCTCGACGTCCTCGGTGGCCATCAGCGCCGTGTACTGCTTGGTCAGCGAGGCATCCGTGTCGGACAAAATGCGCACGAAGTCTTCGGCCGTGAGCGATTCGAGTTCGACGCGGATCGGGAAGCGGCCCTGCAGCTCGGGGATCAGGTCCGACGGGCGCGACAGGTGAAAGGCGCCCGACGCGATGAACAGGATGTGGTCGGTGCGGACCATGCCGTAGCGCGTGTTGACGGTGGTGCCTTCAACCAGCGGCAGCAGGTCGCGCTGCACGCCCTGGCGCGAGACATCGGCGCCGCCGGATTCCTGGCGGGCGGCGATCTTGTCGATCTCGTCCAGGAAGACGATGCCGTTCTGCTCGACGTTGGTGATCGCCACGCTGCGCAGGTCTTCTTCGTTGACGCGCTTGGCGGCTTCTTCGTCGACGATGAGCTTGAAGGCTTCGCGAACCTTCATCTTCTTGGGCTTTTTCTTGTCGCGCGCCATGCCCGCGAACATGCCGCGCAGCTGCTCGGCCATTTCTTCCATGCCCGGGGGCGTCATGACGTCCATTTGCGGCACGGTCTGGGCGACTTCGATTTCGATCTCAAGATCGTCGATCAGCCCTTCGCGCAGACGCTTCCTGAAGGTCTGGCGTGCGCTGTTGTCTTCGCCGCGCTGCGGTTCGCCCGAGGCGCTGCGGGGCGGAGGCACCAGCGCGTCCAGGATGCGGTCTTCAGCGGCGTCCTCGGCCTGGGTGCGCACGCGGCGCATTTCCAGCTCGCGGGTCTGCTTGATGGAGTATTCGGTCAGGTCGCGGATGATGGTGTCCACGTCGCGGCCCACGTAGCCAACCTCGGTGAACTTGGTGGCTTCGATCTTGATGAACGGCGCGTTGGCCAGCTTGGCCAGGCGGCGCGCGATCTCGGTCTTGCCGACGCCGGTCGGGCCGATCATCAGGATGTTCTTGGGATGGATTTCGTGGCGCAGGGGCTCGGCGACCTGCTGGCGGCGCCAGCGGTTGCGCAGCGCCACGGCGACGGCGCGCTTGGCGCGGTTCTGGCCGACGATGTACTTGTCGAGTTCGGAGACGATCTCTCCGGGCGTCATGTTGGATGCGGACATGAGGGCGGATCCTTGATGCTAGGGCGGGCTGGGAGGGCGCCGCGGCGCAGGCTGCGCCGCGTGGCGGGCGTCACTCGCCCAGCGTTTCGATGACGTGGTTCTGGTTGGTGTAGATGCACAGGTCGCCGGCGATCTCGAGCGATTGCTTGATGATCGTCTCGGGCGGCAGGTCGGTGTTGCGCAGCAGCGCGAGGGCGGCCGACTGGGCGTACGCGCCGCCGGAGCCGATGGCGGCCAGGCCGTGCTCGGGTTCCAGGACGTCGCCATTGCCGGTGAGCACCAGCGTGTGCTCGGCGTCAGCCACGATCAGCATGGCTTCCAGACGGCGCAGGACGCGGTCGGTGCGCCAGTCGCGGGTCAGTTCGACCGCGGCGCGCATCAGGTTGCCCTGGTGCTTTTCAAGCTTGGCCTCGAAGCGTTCCTGCAGCGTGAACGCATCGGCGGTGGCGCCGGCAAAGCCAGCGAGGATCTTGTCGTGATAGAGGCGGCGGATCTTGCGGGCAGTGCCCTTGATGACGATGTTGCCCAGGGTGACCTGGCCATCGCCGCCCAGCGCGACGCGGTTGCCGCGGCGCACACACACGATGGTGGTGGCGTGAAATTGTTCCATGCGTTCCTTCCTATGAAAAAGTTAGCTGGGGGCGGTCGCGGGGATATCAAGGTCTGGGGACTTCATGCGCCCCGGGGACGATAAAAAAGGCCATGCGCGGAAACCGGCATGGCCTTTCAGGGGACGGAGCGAATGCGGGACGGGTCAGTCGCCGTACAGCTTTTGACGCATCTCGCGGCGTTCCTGCGCTTCGAGCGACAGGGTGGCCGTGGGGCGGGCGAGCAGGCGCGGGATGCCGATGGGCTCGCCCGTTTCTTCGCACCAGCCGTATTCGCCGCTGTCGATGCGGGCGATGGATTGCTGCACCTTCTTGAGCAGCTTGCGCTCGCGGTCGCGGGTGCGCAGTTCCAGGGCGTGCTCTTCCTCGATGGTGGCGCGGTCGGCGGGATCGGGCACGAATTGCGTTTCACGCAGGTGCTCGGTGGTCTCGCCGGCGTTGGCCAGAATGTCCTGCTCGAGTTGTTTGAGCCGTTCCTTGAAGAACGCCAATTGGCGGTCGTTCATGTAGTCGGACTCGGGCATGGCCAGCAATTCCTTCTCGCTGGGCAGATCAATCGCCGTATCGCTCGTCGACTTGCTTGATTTTTTGGTTGCTGCCTTGGTAGCCATGTAAACACTCCACTATGAATCGATCCTGGCGCGGGCGTCCGTCCCGGTCCGTGTTACTTGTTGCCTACGCTATCCGTACCTCACAGTACTGCCTTCGTCGCATCGCGTCACGCAGGAATGGGGATTACCCCGCCAGGCACTGCTCCAAGCCCCGGGTAAAAATCTCCTGGGGCAGCTTACGTCCGATGAACACCATCTTGGTGGACGGTTTTTCGGCCGCGGTCCACGGCTTGCCGGGTTCGGCGCCCATCATCATGTGCACACCCTGGAACAACATGCGGCGGTTGATGCCCTTCATGTACAGGATGCCCTTGTAGCGCATCAGGTCGGGGCCATAGACCTGCACGACGCCGCCCAGGAATTCCTCAAGGCGCGCGGGATCGAACGGCTTGTTGGAACGGAACACGAACGCGCCGATTTCGTCGTCGTGCTTGGGGTGGTGATGATGGGCATGATTGCAGTGCGCGCCGCATTCGCCGTCGTGGTCATGATCGTGATCATGGCCGTGGCCGTGATCATGGTCGTGATCGTGTCCGTGGGCGTGGTCGTGCGCGGCGTCCGGATGCTCATCGGCCAGGAACTCCGGGTCGATGTCCAGAATGGAATTCAGGTTGAAGCCGCTGATGTCGATGATGGACTTGAGGTCGACGTCGCCGAAGTTGACGGCGGTGATCGGCGCGCGCGGGTTCATGTGAACCAGGCGGTGGCGCAGCGCTTCGTAGTCGACTTCGTTGACCAGGTCTTTCTTCGAGATCAGGATGCGGTCGGCGAAACCGACCTGCTTCTGGGCTTCGGGTTGTGCGTCGAGCGTGGCCATGCCGTGCTTGGCATCGACCACCGTGACCACCGCGTCCAGGCGGTAGTACTCGGCGATGTCGTCATCCATGAAGAACGTCTGGCACACGGGGCCGGGGTTGGCCATGCCGGTGGTTTCGAGGATGACGCGTTCGAAATTCAGGTCGCCGGCTTCGCGCTTGGCGCGAAGATCGGACAGCGTGCGCATCAGGTCGCCGCGCACCGTGCAGCAGACGCACCCGTTGGACAGTTCGATGATTTCTTCGTCGCTGTCCTGCACGAGCAGGTCGTTGTCGATGCTTTCCGGCCCGAATTCGTTTTCGATGACCGCGACGCGGCGGCCATGGAATTCGGTCAGGATGCGTTTGAGCAGGGTGGTCTTGCCCGCACCGAGGAAGCCGGTGAGGATGGTGACGGGAACCATTTTGTCCAAACTGCGCGGGGTATTCATGGCGAAGCTGCTAGCGTGATGTCAGGGGCGTGAAACACGGCGCCTGACGGGGTTTTCAGTCCCTGCCGGAGATGTCTGCCACAGGCTGCGACAGCCGCCGATAGCGGCCGGACGCAGGATTACAGCACAGTCGGGGGCAGGGGGCAAACCCCGGGCCAACCCGGGGGGCCGTGGCCGCCAGATGGCAGCCGTACGCCGTCAAGTATGGGGCGATACCCCTATTTTGGGGCGGTTTGCGGGGTTTCAAGAGCACATGGACGCCCAAGCGGTAACCGCGCTGAAACGTTCCGGTCAGGCGGACGCATCCAACGGATGAAACGAAAGGGGGAAGATCCCCGTTCAGTGGTGATGGTGGTGGTGACCCGCGTCGGCCGGCTGCGTCTTTTGGCACTGCGGGCACAGGGCGCGGATCTCGGTTTCGTGCGTGGCCAGCGCATAACCCGTCTGCGCGACGCGTTCGGCCAGCTGCCGGCTCATGGCCGGGTCGGAGACTTCGGCGACGGCGCCGCAACCGGTACAGACGACAAGCAGGTCGTGCGGCGCGCCGCCGGCGTCGTGGCAGGCGCTCCAGGCGTTGACGGCATCCAGGCGGTGTATCAGGCCTTCGTCCATCAGGAAGTCCAGCGCACGGTACACCGTGGGTGGCGCGGCGCCGGGGTGAACGGCGCGCATCGCGTCCAGCAGTTCGTAGGCCTTCAGGCTGCGGCCATGGCGCAGCAGCAGTTCAAGGACCTTGCGGCGGATGGGGGTCAGGCGGCGTCCGCGCTGCGCGCACAGCGTTTCGGCGACGCTGAGCTGAGCGCCTACGCTGTCGTTGCGGGGTGGACGGGACGGTGCGGACATGGCGGGCTTTATCTAAATGGGAAGCGCGCGCGATGCGCGCGCGAGATGCCTGGAAGGTAGCAGAAAACCCCTGAGTCCGGGAACTGGCCGGCAGGCTAGTCCGGTTTGGTTATGATATAACATAATAAAACCATCGCCGTTCCTTTCCGCTGCCGTTTTCCGCTGTTGCCTGCCATGTCCCATTTCACGCTCCTGCCCCCGCGGTCCGGCGCCGCGCCCGGCCGGCGCGCGCCCGCCCGATCCGCATTTCTTGTTTCCGCATGGCGCCGCATGGCGTATGCCGCGGTGGCCGCCGCCGTGCTGTGGGCGCTGACCGGCTGGGCGCTGGACTGGTGGACGCTTGAGGGGTGGCTGCGATGACGGCGGCGCCCATCACCGTCGAGCTGGCCGACGCCTCGTTCGGCTGGCACGGGCGGCCCGCGCTGCGCTCGGTGTCGGGCAGTTTCGCGGCGGGCGGCATGACCGCCGTGGTCGGCCCCAACGGCGCGGGCAAGTCCACGCTCATCAAGGGAATCATGGGTGTGCTGCGCCCGATGACGGGCAGCGTGCGCATCCAGGGCGCCGGGCGGTCGGCGCTGGCGTGGCTGCCGCAGGCGGCGGAACTGGACCGGTCGTTTCCCACCACGGTGCTGGACCTGGTGGCCATGGGCGCCTGGCGACGCGTGGGCGGATGGCGCGGGTTCGGTGGCGAGGAACTGGACTGCTGCATGCAGGCGCTGGAAACCGTGCGCCTGGCCGATGCCGCGGACCGGGGCGTGGACACGCTGTCGGGCGGGCAGATGCAGCGCGCCCTGTTTGCGCGGATGCTGGTGCAGGATGCGCCGGTGCTGCTATTGGATGAGCCCTTCGCGGCCGTGGACAGCCACACGGCCGAGGACCTGATGGCCCTGCTGTGCGGCCTGCATGGACAGGGCCGCACCGTGATCGCGGTGCTGCACGATCTGGACCTGGTTCGCGATCACTTTCCGGAATGCCTGCTGCTGTCGGGCTCGGTGGTGGCGTGGGGCGACACGGCCGCGACGTTGAGCGAGGCCCACCTGAAGGCAGCCCGGCAGCGGCAGGCGGGAGCCTGGTCATGACGCTTGCACACTGGCTGGTGTCGCCGTTCCTGGACTACGGCTTCATGCGGCGCGCGCTGGCCGGCGCATGCGCGCTGTCGCTGGGCGCGGCGCCCTTGGGCGTTTTTCTCGTATTGCGGCGCATGAGCCTGATGGGCGACGCGATGTCGCACGCCATCCTGCCAGGTGTCGCCGCGGGCTTTCTGATGGCGGGCCTGTCGCTGGGCGCGATGATGCTGGGCGGCATTGCCACCGGCCTGGCCGTGGCCCTGCTGGCCGGGCTGGTGGCCCGGCTGACGCCGCTGCGCGAAGACGCCAGCTTTGCCGCCTTCTACCTGATCTCGCTCGGGCTGGGCGTGCTGCTGGTGTCGCTGCGCGGCTCCAACATGGACCTGCTGCACGTGCTGTTCGGCACGGTGCTGGGGCTGGACGACGCCGCGCTGCTGCTCGTGACGGCCACGGCCAGCGTGACCTTGCTTGTCCTGGCGGCAATCTACCGGCTGCTGGTCGCCGAATGCCTGGACCCGGGGTTCCTGCGCGCGAGCGGCGGCATGGGCGGCCTTGTGCACATGGGTTTCCTGGTTCTGGTGGTCGTGAACCTGGTGGCGGGCTTTCAGGTGCTGGGCACGCTGATGGTGGTGGGAATCATGATGCTGCCGGCCGCCGCGGCGCGGTTCTGGGTGCGCAGCGCGGCCCGGCAGATTCCGCTGTCGGCGGCGATCGGCGTGGCGTCTTCCGTGGCCGGGCTGCTGGTCTCCTATCACTTCGACGTGCCGGCCTCGCCCGCGATCATCCTGGCGGCCGGCGCCTGCTATCTGTTTTCCATCGTGGGCGGCCCGCAGGGCGGGCTGCTGCGGGCAACGCGCCGCGCGCGACCTGCCTGAGACTTCCTAAGGAGATTGACCATGCGTTCGATTCTGCCGGCCCGACGCCGCGCACTGCTGGCCCTGGCGGGCGCTTGCCTGACAGCCGTCCTGGGCACTGCGCAGGCGGCTGAGCCGTTGAAGGTGGTGGCCAGCTTTTCCATCCTGGGCGACATCGTGCGGGAAGTGGGCGGCGCCGACATCAGCCTGACCACGCTGGTCGGCCCCGACGGCGACGCGCACGGCTACGAGCCCACGCCGGGTGATGCAAGAAAGCTGGCCGAGGCGCGCGTGCTGGTGGTGAACGGGCTGGATTTCGAGACCTGGCTGCCCAAGCTGACAAAGGCGTCGGGCTTCGCGGGACAGACGGTGACGGCGTCACAGGGCGTCTCGCCGCGCAAGTTCGCGGGGCATGGCGAAGAGCATGACCATGGGCATAAGGACGACCATAAGGACGACCATAAGGGCGATCACAAGGACGACCATAAGGGCGACCACGACCACGACCATGACCACGACCACGATCACGAGCCGGGCCATCATCATCATCACGGCGACGCCGATCCGCATGCCTGGCAGAGCCTGGCCAACGGCGTGATCTACGCGCGCAATGTGGCCAACGGTCTGGCGGCCGCGGACCCCGCGCATGCGCAGGCCTACCGCCAACGCGCCGACGCGTATATCGCCAAGCTGCAGGCGCTGGACGCCAGCGTGCGCAAAACCTTCGATGCCATTGGCGCCGACCGGCGCAAGGTTGTGACCTCGCACGACGCGTTCGGTTACTTCGGCGACGCCTATGGCGTGACGTTCATCCCCGCGATGGGCGTGTCGACGGACGCCGAGCCGTCGGCGCGCGAGGTGGCCGCGATCATCGAACAGGTGCGGCGCGACAAGGTGCCGGCGGTGTTCGTCGAGAACATCAGCAGTCCCAAACTGGTCCAGCAGATTGCCCGCGAGACCGGCGCCAAGGTGGGTGGTACGCTCTACTCCGATGCCCTGTCCAAGCCCGGACAGCCGGGCGCCACCTATCTGGAAATGTTTGAATGGAACGCACGCCAGCTTGCCGCGGCCTTGCAACCCTGAGCGCCGTGACGGCGCTGCTGACGGCGGGCGCCGCCAACGCGCACCCGCACATGTGGATCGATGCGCGCGCGCAGATCGATGTCGATGCCGAGCAGCGCATCACCGCCGTGCGGCAGGTGTGGCGGTTCGACGAAATGTTCGGCGCCTATGCGACGCAGGGCCTGAAAAAGGGCAAGGACGGATCCCTGCCTGCGGCAACGCTGCAAGGCATGGCGCAGGACTGGATGAAGGCGCTGGGCGAACCGATCTCCCACTACTTCACGCGGGTCACGGTCAACGGCAAGAGCGCGGCATTCGCCGCGCCGCGCGACGCCCGCGTCGACTGGAACCCCAAGACCACGCGGCTCACGCTGTCCTTCACGTTGCCGCTGGCCGAGCCCGTCGCGCCGGGCGCGGGCGGCGCGCAAGTGGACATCTACGACCCCACCTATTTCGTGGCCTACGCATTTGACGAGAAGGGCGCGGTGTCGCTGGGCGGACCGCAGGGCGCGGCCTGCACGGCCGACTACCGCAAGCCCAAGGAACTGGATTGGAAAACCATGCAGGAACTGGCCGCGATCCCGGCCGACCCGGACGCCTTGCCGGACGAACTTTTTGCCATCACCAAGGGGCTCACGCACCGCATCGAGGTGCGATGCCCGTAAGCCGGCCGCAGCGCGCGCTGGCCGTTGTTCTGCTGCTGATGCTGGGCGGTATCTCGGCGGCCGCCGCGCAAGGCGCGCATCCGTTCGGCGTACCCGAAAGCGGGGGCGGGCTGGCAGGGCCCGGCTGGCTGTCCAGCTTCTTTGGCAGCGTGTCCGTCTGGCAGTCGCACTTCTACCGGCAACTGACGGGCGCCGTGCGCGCCTGGCAGGCGGACGGCGGCGCGGCGTGGGCCCTGATGGGCCTGTCCTTTGCCTATGGTGTCTTTCATGCGCTGGGGCCGGGCCACGGCAAGGCGGTGATCTCATCCTATGTGCTGGCCAACCGCCAGACGGCGCGCAACGGGGCGCTGCTGGCCTTGGCGTCGTCTTTGATCCAGGCGCTGGTGGCGATTGTGATGGTGGCGGTGCTGGCGGTCGTGTTCAACGCCACCGCGGCCACCATGAACGAAGCCACGCGCTGGCTGGAGCTGGCTTCGTACGCGCTGGTGACGCTGCTGGGCGTGTGGCTGGTGTGGATCAAGGCGGTGAGACCGCTGCTGCGGCGGGCCGGCGCGCGTGGGCAGGCGCATGATCACGAACATGCGCATGATCACGAACACGCACAGGCGCACGCACATGCGCACGCACATGCACATGCAAACGCGGAGGCCCGCGCGCATCATCACGGCCACGATCACAACGACCATCTCCACGATCACGACTGCGGTTGCGGACACGCGCATGTGCCCGCGCCCGAGCAGGTCGCCGGTCCGCTGAACTGGCGGCGCGCGTGGTCCGCCATCCTGGCGGTGGGCCTGCGGCCGTGCAGCGGGGCGTTGATCGTGCTGGTGTTCGCGCTGTCCCAAGGCTTTTTCATGGCAGGCGTGGCATCCGCGCTGGCGATGGGATTGGGCACGGGGCTGACCGTGGCGGCACTGGCCTGCCTGGCCGTCGCCGCCGGGGGCGCCGCCACGCGCTTGGGCAGCCGCATGTCCAGCGCGGGCGCGGCATGGCTGCGTTATGGCATCGAGGCGCTGGCGGCGATTGCCGTGCTGTTGCTGGGGGTGATGCTGCTGGGCGGCATGGTCGCCGCGGGCGGCTAGCGGTCGATGACGGGCAACTCGCGGCGTGGCCCGCGGGTGTCAGGACTTGCGCCCGGCGCGCGGATGCGCCTGGTCGTAGGCCTTGGCCAGATGCTGGAAATCGAGCCGCGTATAGATTTGCGTGGTCGAGATGTTGGCGTGTCCCAGCATCTCTTGCACGGCGCGCAGGTCCTGCGCGGACTGCAAGACGTGGCTGGCAAAACTGTGGCGCAAGACGTGAGGATGCACATGCGTGGGCACCCCGGCCGTCTGCGCGATGCGTGCGAGCTGCAACTGCACCACGCGCGGCGAAATGCGGCGTCCGCGCGCGCCCAGAAACAGCGCGGCGGCGTCTTCGGGCAGCGGCGAGGGCGGCGCGAGCTGCGGGCGAACTTCGATCCACTTGCGCAGCGCGGCCATGGCCTGCTGGCCTACCGGCACCGAGCGGCGCTTGCCGCCCTTGCCCAGCACCACGACCTCGGCCTCGTCCGGATTCAGCCAGCCGCGCGACTCGTAATCGGCAGTGCGCGTGTAGCGCAGGTCCAATCCCACCAGCTCCGACAGGCGCAATCCGCTGGAATACAGCAGTTCGAACATGGCTTGGTCGCGCAGGGCGGCCGGTTCGGTGGCGACCTGGGCCGGCGCGTTGTCCAGGAGGGCCTGGGTCTGCTCGACCGACAGCGCCTTGGGCAGGCCACGGGGCGCCTTGGGGGCGCGCACGCCCGCCACGGGATTGCCAGCCAGCTCGGCGGCCGGCGCCCACCATTGGTAAAAGCCGCGCCAGGCCGCCAGCGTGCGCGCCAGGCTGCGCGGGCCGCGGCCCTGCGCATGCAGGCGCGCCACGAATTGGCGGATGTGGCCGTTGCCGAGCTTGTCGAGCGGCAGGCCGGCCTTGTCGGCGAGTTCGCGCAAGAAGTGCAGTTCGCGCCGGTAGCCATCCAAGGTATGGGGCGAGTACCGGCGGTTGGTCTCCAGATGGCGCAGCCAGGCGCTCATCGGATCGGGCAGGGCGGGCGGATTGGCGTTCGGCTCGGTGTCGCGCATCGCGTTGTCCTTGTCCGCCCCGGCAGCCTTACGCCTTGGGCGAGGCCGGATTCAGCCGATGCAGCGCGGCCGATGCGAGTTGGGCGATCGACTCCAGGAACGTCGTGCCCATTTCGGGCGTGAAGCGTTCGGGGTCGTCGGAGCCCAGCACCAAGAGGCCCACGGCCGCGCCGTCGGCCTCAAGGCGCAGGGGCACCAGCGCCAGCGACTTGGGCTTGGCGTCCAGCCAGGCCACCGCTTCGAAGGCAGTGTCGGTGCCGACATAAGGCGTCTTCAGGCTGTCGGTGAAGGTGCGCACGTCTTCGGAGACGGGCTCGCCGTAGCCTTGATTGGGCAATTCGGACAGGTTCCACAGGCGCAGCGCCACGTGGTTCAGTTCGAATTGCTCGGCCAGGCCCAGCGCGATCTCGCCGGGCACCAGCTGCGGATCGCATTCGGACAACAGGCGGCAGCACCACTTGGCCACGTGCGAACCGATGGTCTCGTTGGCGGAGGCGTTGCGCACCAGTTCATTCAGGCGCCATTCCAGTTCACGGGTGCGCTCGCGCAGCGTGAGGATCTGGCGTTCGCCCAGCGAGATGGCGCGCGAGCCGTGCGGGTGCGGCACCTGCAGGGTGGCGAAGACGTCGGCGTGTTCGTCGAAGAAACCGGGGTTTTCTTGCAGAAAGGCTGCGATGTCCTGGGCGGTGAAAGCGGTATCGGTCATAGGGGTTATCGGTTCAGCGCCATGGAGAAGACGAGCTTGTCGATGTCGACCTGGCCCGTGAAGACGGATTCGGCCGGGCCGGTCATGCGCAGTTGTTCGCCGTTCCAGGCGACGGTCAGCACACCGCCGCGCGTTTGCACGCGCACGGGCGAATCGAGCAGGCCGCGGCGGATGCCGGCCGCGACCGCGGCGCAGGCGCCCGTGCCGCAGGCCAGCGTTTCGCCGGCGCCGCGTTCGAAGACGCGCAGGCGGATGTTGTGGCGGTCAACAACCTGCATGAAGCCGGCGTTGACGCGGCGGGCAAAGCGCGGATGGGTTTCGATCAGCGGACCCAGCACGGCGACGGGTGCGGTGTCGACGTTCTCGACGACCTGAACGGCGTGCGGATTGGAGATGGCAACCGCCGACACGGCGACCACGCGCGGCAGGCCGGCGGGCGCGTCCAGGTCCAGTTCCCAGACGGTGTCCTGGCCCTGCGTGGCCGAAGGCAGGCCGGCGGTGTCAAAGGGCAGCGCCGCCGGGTCGAAGCGGGTACTGCCCATTTCGACGGTGACCTGCTCGTCGTCGCCTTCGTCCAGGACCAGGATGCCCGTGGGGATTTCCGCGCGCAACGGGTTGCGGTCGGACAGGCCTTGCTCGTGCACGAAGCGCACGAAGCAGCGGGCGCCGTTGCCGCAGTGTTCGACCTCGCTGCCGTCGGAATTGAAAATGCGATAGCGGAAGTCGGCGTCCGGCCGCGTGGCGCGTTCGACCAGCAGGATCTGGTCGGCGCCGATGCCGAAGTGGCGGTCGCCGAGAGCGCGCGCGCGTTCGGGCGTCATCTCGATGGTTTGGCGAACGCCATCGAGCACAACGAAATCGTTGCCCGCGCCGTGCATTTTGGTGAAGTTCCAGTTCATCACGGGATTATCGCCCATTCTCGCGGCGCGGCGAGCGACTGCGGTCAGTACAGCTTGGGCTCGCCTTCAGGGCGCGTCTTGAAGCGGCGATGGACCCAGTAATACTGGCTGGGGCAGCGCCGCACCCAGCTTTCGAGCTCGCGGTTCAGGCGCGCGGTGGCCGCTTCCAGGCTGTCGCTGCCGGGGAAGTCTTCAAGCGGCGGCAGCACGTCGACGTGGTACTTGCCGGTGTCCGGATTCCAGAATCCCACGATCGGCAGGACCGCGGCGTTCCATTTCTGGGCAAGTTGGGCCGTGGCGAGCAGCGTGGCGGCGGGCACGCCGAAGAACGGCACGAAGACCGAACCCTGCCGGCCGAAGTCCATGTCGGGCAGGTAGTAGACGGGGCGGGGCGCGCGCAGATGCCGGATCAGGTCGCGCACGCCGTCCTTGCGGCTGACGAGGAACACTTCATTGAAGCGCGCCCGCCCGGCGGCCACGACGGCGTCGATGTGCGGATCGCTTTGCGGCGTGTACATGGTGGCCGCGCTGGGCACTTCCATGGTGAGGCGGGTGGCGGCCGCGTCCAGCGCAATGAAGTGCGGCGCGAGCAGGATGACGGCGCGGCCTTCGGCGGTCAGCGCATTGATGCGGTCGGCGCCCGTCTGCGTGACCATGTCCTTGATGGCGTCGGGCGTGCCGTACCAGAGCACGCCGCGGTCGACGATGGACTGCGCCAGCGCGCGGAAGTGGTCGGCCACCCATTGTTCGCGCACGGCCTCGGGCTGGTCGGGAAAACACAGTTCCAGGTTGCGGCGCACGATGCGTGCGCGCGACTTGGCCAGCCGGGGCGCCAGCCAGCCCAGCACGGCGCCGATGCGCAGGCGCGTCGACGGCTTGATACGGCCGAACCATTTCAGCAGGGAGACCAGCGTGCGCGTTTTTTTATCGTTCATGGATGCGGAATGGGACCTGGCGGCGGGATCGGCGGAAAGGCTCAGGCGGCCGGGGGCGGCGGTTCGGCGCCGGGCGCCGGCGTGGCGCCGCGCGGGGTCTTGTAGCGGTTGTAGCTCCAGAGGTACTGGTCGGGGCAGCGGTGGATCAGCGTTTCCATCGCGGCGTTGATGAGCGCGGCCTGGGCCTCGGGCTCGGCCGGAAGCGGCTCGGGCACCCGGACGTAATGGATGCGCCAGCCGCGGCCCTTGGGCAGGCGTTCGCCGGCAGTGAGGATGATGGGGACATTGGTCTGCGACGCGAGCTTGCCGGGCAGCGTCATGGTGTAGGCCAGGCGTCCGAAGAAGGGCACCCACACGCCGTCGCCCACGCTGGGGGCCTGATCGGGCAGCATGCCGACGGATTCGCCGCGGCGCAACGCGCGCACGAATTCCCGCACGCCCTGCATGTTGGCGGGCACCGCATTGACGGCCGAGCTGTTGCGCGCCGTTTCCAGCAGCGGCGCCAGCGCTTGTTTGCGCGGGGGGCGGAACATCACCGTCATGGGCATCTGGCGGGCCAGATAGCGGGCGGTGATCTCGAAGCAGCCCAGGTGGGGGGTCAGAAAGAGGATGCCCCGGTTCTCGGCGCGGGCGGCGGCAACGACGTCGTCATCGTCCGAGACCACCTGCGCCAGGCTTTCCTGGTTGCGGAACCAGACGCGGGGATTCTCCAGGATCATCGCGCCGGCTTCGGCTGCCGCGCGCCGCGCGAACGCCGCGCCGGGGTAGCCGGCCTGCGCCGCATTGGCCTGCAGGCGCCGCCGGTACTTGCCCGGCAAGGCGTAGATGGCGCGCCCCGCGAACCGCCCGATCGCATGCGCGACGGGGAGCGGCAGGGCGGCAAAAAGTCGGAACAGGGGCAGCAACATGCTTCAAAAGGTTGAAATCGGGCAGGGTATTACCGCTGATCGAGGCATATGGATACACCCCGGCCGCAAGCATAAGAACGGCATTTTCGCTTAAAATGCGCCCAGTCGCCGAGTTAACCGACAACTTGCGGGGCGACGGCAAGGGTAAAGCGCTTAGCGCGGCCCGTGCCAAATCCGCTAAAGCGTCGCGCCCAGTTGGCATTGTCATGCAGACCGGGGTGCAACGCGCCTCGAGAACCTATGCGCCGGCAAGACCGGACACTAAGGACGCATCTGTGGCCAACAACGATTTTCTTTTCACTTCCGAATCCGTCTCCGAAGGGCACCCCGACAAGGTTGCCGATCAGATCTCCGATTCGATCCTCGACGCCATCTTCACGCAAGACCCGAACGCGCGTGTCGCAGCCGAAACGCTGTGCAACACGGGCCTGGTCGTGCTGGCTGGCGAAATCACCACCACCGCCAACGTCGACTACATCCAGGTCGCGCGCGACACGATCCGCCGCATCGGCTATGACAACACCGAGTACGGCATCGACTACAAGGGTTGCGCGGTGCTGGTCGCCTACGACAAGCAGTCGCCCGACATCGCGCAGGGCGTGGACCGCAGTTCGGAAGACTACCTGAACCAGGGCGCGGGCGACCAAGGCCTGATGTTCGGCTACGCCTGCGACGAAACCCCCGACCTGATGCCTGCCCCGATCTGGTACGCGCACCGCCTGGTGCAGCGCCAGAGCGAACTGCGCAAGGACGGCCGCCTTGGCTGGCTGCGTCCGGACGCCAAGTCGCAGGTCACGTTCCGCTATGTCGACGGCCGTCCCGCCGAAGTCGACACCGTCGTGCTGTCGACCCAGCATGCGCCGGAAGTCTCGCAAGAGACCATCCGCGAAGCGGTCATCGAAGACATCATCAAGCCCAGCTTCCCCGAAGGCCTGATCACGCCCAAGACCAAGTTCCTGGTCAACCCGACCGGCCGCTTCGTCATCGGCGGCCCGCAAGGCGATTGCGGCCTGACCGGCCGCAAGATCATCGTCGACACGTACGGCGGCGCTTGCCCGCACGGCGGCGGCGCGTTCTCGGGCAAGGATCCGTCCAAGGTCGACCGTTCGGCCGCCTACGCCGCCCGCTACGTGGCCAAGAACATCGTGGCCGCCGGTCTGGCGCGCCAGTGCCAGGTGCAGGTCAGCTACGCCATCGGCGTGGCCGAACCCATCAACATCACCGTCTACACGGAAGGCACGGGCGTCATCCCTGACGACCAGATCGCCAAGCTGGTGCGCGAGCACTTCGACCTGCGTCCGAAGGGCATCGTGAACATGCTGGACCTGCTGCGCCCGATCTACACCAAGACCGCCGCCTATGGCCACTTCGGCCGCTCCGAGCCCGAGTTCTCGTGGGAAGCCACGGACAAGGTCCAGGAACTGAAGAAGTCCGCCTGACGCGAACCGCTACCCCGGTTGAAAAAAGCGCCCGATCCGATCGGGCGCTTTTTCTTTTTCAGAGTCCCCAGGCCGACAGGTCCGGATGCCGCGGCACGGGCGACAGCGCGGGCTCCAGCGCCGCCGCGCAATCGAGCAGCGCGGCATCGGCGCCCGCGGGCGCCAGCAATTGCACGGCGCACGGCAAGCCCTGCGCGTCCAGGCCTGACGGCAGCGCCATCGCTGCTGCACCCAGGAAGTTGGCCGGGCGCAGCAGCTTGCCCAGGCCGGCGTGGCGCGTGTCCTGCGCGTCCAGCGCCTGCGCGGCCTGATCGATCGCGGGCATGAGCAGGGCGTCGATGCCCTGCATGGCCTGTCCGAAGACCGCCATGTCGGCCTGGCGGCGCGACAGCGCGGCCTCGTAGCTGGCCTGCGTGATCCGGCCGCCGGCGGCGATGCGCGCGCGCACGACGTCCCACAACGGCTGCGAAGGGTCTTCGGCCAGCGCGCCGAAATGCCGATAGGCCTCGTAGGCCAGCACCAGCGAGTTGTCGTCGGCCATGCGGACAAAGGACAGCGACGCGGGCGGATGCCAGGCGGTGGGCGTATAGCCGGCCTGCGCCAGGCGTTGCTGCGCCGCGTGCCAGGCTTGCAGCGCCTCGTCGGTAAGCGGGGCGGGCCAGGACTGCGGCGCCAGCACGGCGACGGCGCCCGGCTTTCGGGGGGCGCTGTGCCGCAGGCTGGTGAAGCAGGTGGCGGGCAGCGCAAGCGTGGCGGCGTCATCGACGTCCGGCGCGGCCAGCAGTTGCGTAAGCAGACGCGCGTCGGCGACGGTGCGCGCGATCGGGCCCAGCACGTCCAGCGTTTCCGACAGCGGCAGGCAGCCGGCCCGGCTGATGAGACCGGAGGACGGCTTGTAGCCGACGACGCCGTTCAGCGCCGCCGGCGCGCGCACGGAGCCGCCCGTGTCGCCGCCCAGCGCGATCGGGGCCAGGCCAGCGGCCACGGCCACGCCCGCGCCGCTGGACGAACCGCCGGGCGCACGCGCCACGTCGGCGTCCCACGGATTGCGGGCGGTGCCCTGCGTCGGGTTCTGTCCCGACAGGCCGAACGCGAATTCCGTCATGCGCGTCTTGCCCAGAATCACCATGCCCGCTGCCGCCAGTCCGCGTGCCGCGGCGGCGGTCTCGGTGCTGACGACGCCTGCGCGCGCCTGAGAGCCGCCGCTGACGACGGTGCCTTCCCACTGCACGCTGTCCTTGACCGCGACGGGCACGCCATGCAGGGGGCCAGCGCAAATGCCGGCGTCCAGCAGCCGGTCCGCCGCTTCGGCCTGCGCCAGCGCGCGCTCGGCCGTGACCACGCTGTAAGCCGCCAGCGCCGCGCCGCGTTCGATCCGGTCAAGGAAATGCAGGGTGAGATCGCGCGAACGCAGCTTGCGCTCGCGGATGGCGCGGGCAAGCTGGCGCGCATCCTGGAAATGCAGGTCGATGTCTTGGGCGGGCATAAGTCTCATCGAAAAGGAAAAAGCCTTCCGGTCCGCGGCGGGACCGGAAAGCGATGTGTGGGAAGGGCGCGAGAAGAGGACGGCCTATTTCAGGACCTGGCCCTTCGTCTCGGGCATGCGGATGAAGGTGATCAGCGTGATCACGGCGCCAGCCAGCACGTAATAGAAGAACCAGCGCTCCATGCCCTTGCTTTGCAGCCAGGTCAGCAGGTAGGGCGTGGTGCCGCCCAGCAGCGCGACGACCAGGTTGTACGGCGTGCCGATGCCGACGGCGCGCACGCTGGTGGGAAACTGTTCGGACATGATGGCGGGCGCAATCGCGGTGTACATGGCGTACAGCACCAGCCCGAACAGCTCGACCGCCAGGATCGAACCGAACGACGGCCCGAGCGTGGTCATGATCGGGTAGAAGAAGATCAGGTAGCCCGCGGCAAAGAAGATGAGCTGCGGCTTGCGGCCGATGCGGTCGGACAGCATGCCGAACAGCGGCTGCACAAGCATGAACACGATCAGCGCGACGGTGTTGGCCGCGAACGCGGTCTTGGGATCGGCGCCGACCTGCCGGATGGCATAGGTGGGCACGTAGGCCACGAAGATGTAGAACGCGAACGTGGTCAGGACCGAGAAGCCGACGATGCGCAGCACTTCGCGCGGGTGGTCGCGCAGCAGCGTGCGCAGCGGCTGCTTTTCAACGCCGGCCTTCTTGGCGTGCGAGAACGCTTCGGTTTCCGGGATGGCGCGACGGATCCACATGCCTGCCAGGCCGCCCAGCGCGCCCAGCATGAACGGGATGCGCCAGCCCCACTCGGCCATGTCGGCCTTGGTGAGAACGGTGGTGAGGATCCAGCCCACGGCCGAGGCGGCCAGGATGCCGACCGCGGCGCTGAAGAACACGAAGCTGGAATAGAAGCCGCGCTTGTTGGGCGGCGCCATTTCCGCCAGAAAGGTCGTGGCCGAGGCATACTCTCCGCCCAGCGACAGGCCTTGCAGCAGGCGCGCGGCGGTCAGCAGCAGGGGGGCGGCAATGCCGATGGTGGCGTAGGTGGGCGTGACGGCGATGATGAGCGAGCCGCCCGCCATCATGAGGATCGTCAGGCCCAGCGCAGCCTTGCGGCCATAGCGGTCTGAAAAGATACCCAGCACCCAGCCGCCGACGGGACGCATGAAAAAGCCCACCGCAAAGATGCCGAACGTCGCGAGCAGGGCGGTGGTTTCGTTGCCCGGCGGAAAGAACTGGCTGGAAAAGAAGATGGCGAACGACGCGTAGATGGTCCAATCGAACCATTCCACCGCATTGCCTACACTACCGGCCAGAATCGTGCGGCCGCGCGAAACGGGCGGGGCGCTTGCCCCTTGCGCCTGACGCAAGGTTGCGGATGTGCTGCTCATGACGTCCTCAAAGTGGGTTTTGTTTTTTGGTCAAATAGACCAATAAAATTTGTGTTTTTATCAATGCGCGAACGTTAGATTAATGAATATGGTCACGTCAAGTAAGGGTAATTCCCTAATCGGCGCGTTGGACGAGACGGATCTCGCGTGCCTCGTCGCGCTGCAGGCGCAGCCTCGTGCCTCCTGGCGGGAGCTGGGCGCGGCAACCGGCATCGCAGAACGAACCGTGGCGCGGCGCATCAAGCGCCTGATGGACGCGGACGCGCTGCGCGTCATCGCGGAACCGGATCCGCTGGCCACCGGCCGTGGCGTGGTGCTGCACGCGTGGGTGCGCTGCCGATCGGGCCGCGTGCCCGATGTGGCCGAGCGCCTGGCGCGGCTGGATATCAGCCAGCTCGTCGTGACGCTGGCGGGGTCTGCCGACCTGATGGCCGAGCTGACGCTTGCCGACGCGGCCGACATGCCGGATGTGGTGACCCGCGTGCTGCCGTCCATCGATGGCGTTGAACACGTGGAGGCGCGGCTGGTGCTGCGGCCGTTCCGGCGCGCGGGCCAGTGGCGCATCCAGCCGCAGGCCGGCGGCGATGCGGACGCGCCGCGGCTGTCGCCGCCCGTGGCGTTGACGGATCCCGAGCAGCGCATGGTGTCGCACCTGATGCGCGACGGGCGCGCCAGCCTGGCCGAATTGGCCGAGCGCTCCGGCGTCAGCGAACCGACCGCGCATCGTCTGCTGCAGAACCTGGTGGAGCGCCGCGCGCTGAGCTTTCGCGTCGAAGTCGAGCCGGCGTTGGTGGGCTTTCCGGTAGAGGCGGTGATTTCCGTGCAGGTGCGGCCGCAGGCGGTCGACGCGCTGGCCGCGCATCTGGCGCTGGACCCCAACACGCGCTGCCTGTTTGGCACCAGCGGCGCCTCGCAGCTCTTCTGGCACGTGCTGTGCCGCGACAGCCTGCATCTGTGGGACGTAGTGACGCGCCGGCTGGGCGAACTGGACGGCGTGCTGAACAGCGAGGTGGGCGTGGTGATGCGCGCGCACAAGCGTTGCGGCATTGTGCGCGCGGGGGCGCGGCTGGATCCGGACGCGGCGTGACGGGGAGACGGCGGTCAGCGGGGCAGCCGTCCTGCCGCCGCCCCGCCGGTCAGGCGCCGAGATACGCGCGGGCCAGCGCGCCGTCCTGCGCGATGTCGGCCGCGGCGCCGTGCGCCGCGACCCGCCCGGATTCCAGCACGTACGCGCGGTCGGCCAGCGACAGCGCCAGCGCGGCCATCTGATCCACCAGCAGGATCGTCATCGATTCCTTGCGCAGCCGGTCCAGCGCCTCGAACAGCTCGTCGATGATCTTGGGCGCCAAGCCCAGCGACGGCTCGTCCAGCAGCAGGATCACGGGCTTGGCCATCAGGCCGCGCGCAATCGCCAGCATCTGCTGCTCGCCGCCGGAAAGCAGCCCCGCGCGCTGGTGCAGCCGTTCGCGCAGGCGCGGAAAGCGCGTCAGCATTTCCTCGACGCGCGCCTCGCGGTCCTCCGGATGCAGGAAGGCGCCGAGCCGGATGTTGTCCAGCACGCTCAGCCCCGGAAACACCTGACGGCCTTCGGGCACCAGCACCAGGCCGCGCGCGACGATGCGGTCCGCGGCCAGGCCGTGCAGCTCCTGGCCCTGCAGGTGCATGCCGCCCTGCGCCGGCCGGTGCAGCCCCGCCAGCGTGCGCATCAGCGTGGATTTGCCCGCGCCGTTCGCGCCCAACAGCGCCACCATCTCGCCCTGCCTGACCTGCAGATCGATGCCGTGCAGCACGGGGTTGGCGCCGTAGCCGGTTGTCAGGTTGCCCACGCCCAGCACCTCGGGCGGCAGCGCCTCGCCCGCGGGCCTGTGCCGCGCGGCCGGCGCACGGCGCGCGGCCTCGTCGCCCAGGTAGGCTTGCCGCACCTCGGGGGATTGCTGGATCTCGGCGACGCTGCCCTGCGCCAGTTCGCGTCCGGCGTCGATCGCCACGATGTGATCGGACACGCCCATCACCAGCGTCATGTCGTGCTCGACCAGCAGCACGCCCGCGCCCGCGTCGGCGATGCGCCGCAGCAGTCCGGCCAGCCGCGTCTTGTCCTCGCGCGAGAGGCCCGCCGCGGGCTCGTCCATCAGCAGCACGTCGGCGTCGGTGGCCAGCGCCCGCGCAATTTCCACCAGCCGCCGGTCCACGTGCGGCAGGTCGGCGGCGGCGATGTCCAGCGCGCCTTCGTAGCCGCAGAACGCGAGCAGGGCGCGCGCGCGTTCGCGCACGTCGGCCGCCAGGTATCGGTGCGAGGCCAGCAGCCCGCCCAGCCGGCCGCGCAACATTCCCAGCGCGACGTTGTCCTCGACGCTCAACGTGTCAAAGAGCTGCGAGGTCTGGTAGGTGCGGGCGATGCCGCTGCGCGCCACGCGGTGGGCCGCCAGCGCAGCCAGCGGCGCATCGCCCAGCTTCACGTTGCCGCTGGTTGGCTGGTAGTAGCCGCTCAGCATATTGATGACGGTGGACTTGCCCGCGCCGTTGGGGCCGATCAGCGCGGTCACGGCGCCGGGCGGCACGGTGAACGACACCGCCTGCACCGCGCGCACGCCGCCAAAGGTCATGGTGAGCGCGTCGGCATGCAGCGTGCGGCGCGCCCGCGCGGACGTGGGCATGGCGCCGTGGCGGGGCGCCAGACCCTGCGTCTGCGCGCGCCGGCGCCAGCGCGCCAGTAGTCCGGCGGCGCCTTCGGGTGCGGCCCACAGCACCACCAGCAGGAAGGCGCCAAAGAACAGCAGGCGGTATTCCTCCAGGCTGGACAGCATTTCCGGCAGCAGGCCCACCACCACCGCGCCGAGCAGCGGTCCGGCCAGCGAGCCCGCGCCGCCGATCGTCACCGCCAGCACGAACAGGATGGACTGCATGAAGTTGAAGTTGTGCGGCGTGATCATGCCGGTCAGCGGCGCATACAGGCCGCCCGCCAGCCCGACCACGGCGGCCGACACCATGAAGGCCACCGCCTTGACCGCCAGCGGATTGATGCCGATCGATTCGCTGGCCGTCTCGCTGTCCTTGACCGCGCGCATGGCCGCGCCCCATGTGCCGCGCGACAGCAGCGCATAACCGATCAGCGCGGCAAACACCGCCACGATGGCCAGCATGGCCACGCCGCGGTCGCCGCCCAGGCTGCCGATGGCGGGCTGCACGATGCCCATCAGACCGTTCTGGCCGCCGGTGAGGGCGCCGCCCTCGATCAGCGCGTGCTCCACGATGAAGCCGAAGGCAATCGTGATCATCGCCAGGTAGGGGCCTTTCACGCGTAGCGCCGGCACCGCGAGCAGCAGGCCGAACGCGGCGCACACCAGCGCGGCGGCAGGCCACGCCAGCCAGAAGCTCCACCCGGCCTGGCCGGTCAGGATGGCGACCGTGTAGGCGCCGATGGCGTAAAAGCCCGCGTGGCCGAACGACATCTGGCCGGTCAGGCCCAGCAGCACGTTCAGGCCGATGCCGGCCAGCGCCAGCAGCGCCACGTTGCCCAGCACGAAGACGTAGTAGCCGTTGACGGTGGCCGCCAGCATCAGGGCCACTCCGGCCAGCAGGGCGTACAGCGCCGGCGGCAGCCAGCGCATTGCGGATTGCGTGTTCATCAGACCTTCCTCACATCGGCGCGCCCGAACAGGCCATTGGGCAGCACGGCCAACATGACGATCACCAGCGTGAAGCTGATGATCTGCGTGTACCCCGACCCCAGCGCCACGGTGATCAGCGCTTCGACCACGCCGAACAGGAGGCCCGCGATCATCACGCCCCATGCGCTGGTGATGCCGCCCAGGATGGCGACCACGTAGGCCTTCAGCCCGAACAGCGTGCCCATGTCCGCCGTCACGTTAAAGAGCGGCGCGACCAGCGCGCCGGCCACGCCCGCGAACAGCGTGGATACCGCGAAGGCGGCCATGATGGCGTGGCGCACGGGGATGCCCATGAGCCGCGCGGCGTTCGGGTTCTGCACCACGGCAAGCAGCGCCACGCCCCAGCGGGTGCGGCGCGACAAGGTGTGCAGCGCCGCCGCCAGCGCCAGTCCGACCACCGGAATCAGCAGTTGCAGCGGGTAGATGCCCAACCCCAGTCCGCCGATTTCAAGCGGCGCTTGCGCCAGCGGCGACGGCAGGCTGCGTGGCTCCTTGCCGAACGTGAACATGACCACGTTGTCCAGCACGATACCCAGCGCCACGGTGGACATGAGCCAAGCGTTCGAGCCGCGGCTGGCAAACGGCCTGACCGCCAGCCTTTCCACGACCAGGCCGTAGAGCGCGCACAGCGCCAGCGCGAACACCAGCGCGATGGCCAGCGGCCAGCCCAGCGTCTGGGCGAACGTGTAGGTCAGCACGGCGCCCAGCATCATGGAGCTGCCCTGGGCGAAATTCACCGTGCCGGACACGGCGTAGGTCAGGTAAAAGCCCAGGGCCATCAGGCCGTACATGCTTCCCAGGCCCAGGCCGCTGACGATGGCGGACATCAACAACATGCGCGTCTCCCGCGTGGTCCGGCCGCGTTACTGCGTGCCCTTGACGGGCAGGATGCGGTTGTCGATGAAGTGCGTCCAGACGTAGTCGTCCTGGCGCAGCGCGTCGTGCGTGGCCGGCGTGAAGGGCTGCTCGTACGTCTTGATCAGGCCTTCGTACTTGCCGATCTTGTAGAAGCCCTGGCGCACCGCGTCGCCGTCGGTGGAACCGGCCTGCGCGATGGCCAGCGCGGCCAGCTGCATGCCGTCGTAGGCGTTGGCCACGCCCACGGCGGGCGTGATGTCCTGCGGTCCCTTGATGTCGGAATACTTGGTCTTGAGCGCCTGCATCACCTTCTCGCCCACCGGTCCCTGCTTGCCGAAGAAGCTATAGGTCTGCACGAAGTGCACGTTATTGGCATTGGGGCCGGCCAGCTCGGTGAAGCGTCCGCCGGCAGGGCCCCAGTGCGAGACGACCGGCACCTTCCAGCCCATGCGGTCCAGCGACTTCACCACCTGCGCCGACGGGCCCACGTTGCCCACGAGGAACAGGGTGTCGGCGCCCGCGGCCTTCAAGCGGCTCAGTTGCGGCACGATGTCCAGGTCATTGGGCTGGAATTTCTCGACGCCGGCGGGCGTGACCTTGGCCGCGGCCAGCGCGGCGTTCAAGCCTTTTTCGTTGGATTCGCCCCACGGGTTGTTCACCAGGATCATTCCGGGCTTGGCGCTCTGGAACGTCTTTTGCGCGTACTGCACCATTGCGCTGTCGACGATCTCGTCCATCGCGGACACGCGAAACACGAAGTTGGGGTTGCCCTTGTTCTGCGTGATGGCCGTGCCGGCGGCCCACGGGCCCATGAACGGCACTTTCTCCTGGTTCACGATGGGCACGATGGCCATGGAGACCGGCGTGTCCAGGCCGCCAAACAGCACGGCAACCTTTTCCTTGTAGATCAGCTCGCGCGCGGCGGCCATGCCCTTGGCGGGATTGCCTTCGTCGTCGCGGCGCACCAGCACGACCTGGCGGCCGCCCAGAAGGCCGCCGCGCGCGTTGATCTCGTCGATGGCGACCGTCATGCCGCGCGTGAGCGCTTCGCCCGCGCGCGCCGACTCTCCGGACAGCGCGGTGATCAGGCCGATCTTGATCGGGTCCGCGGCCAGCGCCGGCTGCGTGGCCAGGCCCGCGGCGAAAAGGGCGGCGGCGGTCGCACGGCGCATGAAGGAACGACGGGTCGGGGTCATCGGGACACTCCTGAAAAAGTGGAATGAATCTTGCATGGGGTTAAGTGCTGCTTCGTTCCCTCATGCAAGATCCATGCCACCTGTTCCACGCCGCCCGCCGTATGCCGACTTCGCCCCGCCGCCGCAGGGCGCGGGCGGCGCAGACGGGGTTTGTGCACACCGATGCCGGGATTTTGTCGCCAAAACCGCAGCGATTTTGTTCACAATCATGCTTCAGGATTTGCACCAAAATGAATCCATCCTCGCTTCAAAGCACTAAACCGGGGCGCGACGATCAGTCCCCATGGACGCCGCAACCCCTGGCCTGCCACGGCCGCTTTCCGTATCGCGGCATCGCCGGCCGCGCCGATTATTCGTGGCCCAATGGCGCGCGCCTGGCCGTGTACCTGGGGTTCAACGTCGAGCATTTTGCCTTCGGAGAGGGGCTGGGCGCCGAGCTGGGCCCGCCGTCTCCGCATCCAGACGTCCTGAACTACGCCTGGCGCGAATACGGCAACCGCGTGGGGGCCTGGCGCTGCCTGGAACTGTTCGACGAACTGCGCCTGCCGGCCGGCGTGCTGATCAATACCGCGCTGTACGAGCACTGCCCGGAACTGGTGGATGCGTTTCTCGCGCGCGGCGATGAGCTGATCGGCCACGGGTACAGCAACGCGCACCGGCAGGGCGGGCTGCCCGAAGCCGAGGAGCGCGCGCTGCTTGCGCATTGCCGCGACCGCATCCTGCGGCATGCGGGCAGCGAGCCGGCCGGCTGGCTGTCGCCCTGGATCTCCGAGAGCCGCGCGACGCCCGACCTGCTGGCCGAGGCAGGCTACCGGTACACGTTGAACTGGTGCCATGACGACCAGCCGATGCGCATGCGCACCCGCGCGGGCGACCTGTGGGCGATTCCTTATCCGCAGGAGCTCAACGACATTCCGATGATCATGGGCCGCAAGATGGACGCGCGCGATTTTGCCGATATGATCCTTGACCAGTTCGAGGAAATGCGCGCGCAGGCGGTCCGCCAGCCGCTGGTCATGGGCATCGCGCTGCATCCCTATATCGTCGGCCAGCCGTACCGGCTGCGTCACCTGCGGCGCGCGCTGGCGCCGCTGGCCGCCGCCCGCGACCGGGGCGAGATCTGGTTCACCACGCCGGGCGAGATCTGCCGGCACGTGGACAGCCTGCCGCCGGGCGTGATCGACTAGGCGCTGTCCCGCCCCTTGATGTGTTTCCCTTGTTGAACCGAGTCCCGCATGTCCACCAAAAGCGCCGCCAAACCCAACAGTTCCGCCACCGCGCGGTCCAAGTCCGCCAAGCCCGCCGCGGACGATGACGTCCTGCCCGACGCCGACATGGAGCGCCGCATCTGCGAAGCGGTCTACGAAAGCGTGATGAGCCAGCGGCTCACGCCCGGCACCAAGCTGCCCGAAGCCGCAATCTGCGAACTGTTCGGCGTGTCGCGGTCGGTGGCCCGCAAGGCGTTGCAGCGGCTGGCGCACGAGCATGTGGTGGACCTGCATCACAACCGCGGCGCGGTGGTGGCCGAACCGACGCCTGAAGACACCCGCCAGATATTCCAGGCGCGCCGCGCGCTGGAAGCCGCGCTGCTGCCGCTGGCCGCGGCCCGCGCCACGCGCGCCGACTACGCCTCGCTGCGCCGGCAGCTGCGCGACGAGCACGCGCTGCTGCATCGCGCCGGGCAACCGGCCTGGGCGCGGCAGGCCAGCGCCTTTCACGTCCGCCTGGGCGAACTGTCCGGCAACACCATCCTGCACGGCTACCTGGCCGAGCTGGTGTCGCGCTGTTCGCTCATCGTGGCGCTGTACGAGCCGCCGGGCAATGCCGCGTGCGAACACGGCGAGCACGTGCTGATCGTGGACATGCTGGAGCGCGGCGACGTGGCCGAAGCCGTGCGGATCAACGACAACCACCTTGCGGACCTGGAGCGGCGCATCAGCCTGGAGCGCCCGCAGCCCGCGCAAACCCTTGCCCAGATGCTGGGACTGGCCTGATATGGAAATCGACTTCGACGCTATCACCGAATACCAGCGCTACAAGCTGATGGCCAGCCTGATCGTGCCCCGGCCGATCGCGCTGATCACCACGCTGTCCGAGACCGGCGTGGTCAACGCCGCGCCGTTCAGCATGTTCAACATGCTGGGCGAGGACCCGCCCATCGTGATGGTCAGCATCAACCGCCTGGAAGACGGCGGCCTGAAGGACACGGCGGTCAACATCGCGCGGGACAAGGAATTCGTGGTCCACCTGACCGACGAGGCCATGGCGGAAAAGATGCACCGCTGCGGCGACCGCGTGCCGTCCGATGTCAGCGAACTGGCGCATGCGGGCCTGGACGCCGCGCCCAGCCACCGCGTGGCGCCGCCGCGCATCGTAGAGGCCCCCGTCGCGTTCGAATGCACGCTCTTTGAAACCCTGGAGACGGCCAGCCGCCAGATCTTCATCGGCCAGGTCCGCTGGCTGCATGCGCGCGACGGGCTGATCGACACGGAAACGTGGCGCGTGCGGCTGCAGGACTATTTTCCGGTGGGGCGGTTTGGCGCCAGCTTCTATGTGCGCACGCGCGACCGCTACGCCATCGACGCGGACAGCGCGCCCGCGGGCGCTGCCGCCCGCACGCCCATCGACGAGATCTGAGCGCTCACCACACCGCGGCGTCCGAACCTGGCGCACGCACGCGGCGCGCAAAGCGCCGCGACAGGAAGTCGACGAAGGCCAGCGTCTTGGCCGGCAGGTTCAGCCGTTCCGGATAGAGCGCGTGGATGTCGGCGGGCGGGGTGCGCCAGTCCCTCAGGACCTCGCGCAACCGGCCTTCGCGCAGGTGCGCCGCGGTTTCCCATTCGGAGCGCATGACGATGCCGTGGCCGTCCAGCGCCCATTCCAATGCGCTCTGGCCGTCGTTCGAACTGACCGGCCCGCGCACCTTCACGGTTTCCGCGCGGGCGCCCGATTCCAGCCGCCAGGTGCCGTAGGCCACGTCGTTCTCGCGCACGACGATGCAGCGGTGGCGCTGCAGGTCGCCGGGCGTGCGCGGCTCGCCATGCGTTTCCAGGTAGCGGGGCGATGCGCACAGCAGGCGCCGGTTGGACGCGATCCGGCGCGCGGTCAGCCGCGCATCGGGCAGGTCGCCGAACCGCACCGCCACGTCGAAGCCTTCCTCGATCAGGTTCAGCGGCCTGTCGGTCAGCCGCATCTGCACTTCCACATCGGGGTACTGCCGGCAAAAGTCCGAGACGGCCGGCACGATGTGGGCCCGTCCGAAGCCGAACGTGGCGTTCAGCCGCAGCAGCCCCTGGGGCTGGGCGCGCGCACTGGACACGGATCGCTCCAGCGCCTGCAGGTCGGCCAGGATGCGGGACCCCTCGGCAAGATACAGCTCGCCTTCCTGCGTCACGCTGACCCGGCGGGTGGTGCGGTTCAAGAGGCGCACCCCCAGGCGCTGCTCCAGCTTTGCCAGGCGCGTGCTGACCGCGGGCGGAGTCAGCCCCAGTTCGCGGGCGGTGGCGGACAGGTTGCCGTGCTTGACCACGAGCGAGAAAAAGGCGAGATCGGAGAGCGCATCCATGGCTATTTATAAATCCGATTTAACAAAGCTTTATTTTTTCTCCGAATTATAAGAACCGACTGGGTCTATACACTGGGTTCACCGATACAGAGCCGCATCCACGCGGCCAACCGAGGAGACCCGAAAAATGAAGACAGCCAGATTGGCCGGCGCATTGTGCGCCGCCCTTGCCGCATCCTGTTGGGCCCATTCCGCCGCCGCCAGCAACGCCTTTCCCGAGCGTGCGGTGACGCTGATCGTGCCGTTCGCGCCGGGCGGCAGCGTGGACATCGCGGCCCGCCTGATCTCCGACGCGTGGGCCAAGGAACTGGGGCAGAGCGTGATCGTGGAGAACCGCGCCGGCGCGTCCGGCAACATCGGCATGACGGCCGTGGCGCGTGCCGAGCCCAACGGCTACACGCTGGGCATCAACACCATGTCGCTGGCCATCAATCCGGCGCTCTTCAAGACCATGCCGTTCGATACCGCGAAGGACCTGCGATCGGTGGGCACGGTGGGCACGTCGCAGCATGTGCTGACGGTCACCAATGCGTTGCCCGTGCAGTCGGTGAGCGAACTGCTGGCCTATGTGCGCGCCCGTCCCGCCAACGACCTGAGCTTTGGCTCGGCCGGCACTGGCAGCACGTTCCACATGGCGGCCGAGTTGTTCAAGTCCGTTTCCAAGACGCAGATCATGCACGTGCCGTACAAGGGCGGCGGTCCCGCCATGCTGGACACGATCAGCGGACAGGTGCAGATGAGCTTTCCGGTGCTGTCCGCGGCCAAGCCGCAGGTCGATGGCAAGAAGCTGCGCGCGCTCGGGGTGACGGGCACGGCGCGTTCGCCGCTGCTGCCCGACGTGCCGACCATCGCCGAGTCCGGCCTGCCCGGCTACGAATTCAACACCTGGTTCGTCATCAGCGCGCCCGCCGGGACGCCGCAGCCGGTCATCGACACGCTGAACGCCAAGCTTGGCCAGGCGCTGAAATCGGCCGCGCTGACGCAGCGCATGCAGAAAGAGGGCTTCGAACCCCTGATCACGTCGCCGGACAAGACCGATGCGATGGTGGCCGCGGAGATGACGCGCTGGTCCGGCATCGTCAAGGAAGCCGGGATCGAGGCGAATTGATCGCCTTCCAAGGTTTAACGCGCATTACCCGCCCGCGCGCGCCGCGGGCGCATTCTTCAAGCAAGGAAGCACAGACATGCCCGGCATGACGCTATACGACAAACTGGTGGCCAGCCATGAGGTGGCCCGGATCGACGGCGAGCACGTGCTGCTCTACGTCGACCTGCACATCATGAACGAGTACACCAGCCCGCAAGCCTTCAGCGGCCTGGCCGCGCGCGGCCGGGGCGTGTTGCGGCCGGGTCAGCAGATGGCGGTGGTGGACCACATCATCCCCACGCATCCCGTGCCGTCCGCGCTGCGCGTGATCGCCGATGACGCCTCGTCGCGCCAGGCGCTGAACCTGAAGCGCAATTGCGACGAACAGCGCATCGCGCTCTTTGACACCACCGATCCGCTACAGGGCATCGAGCACGTCATCGCGCCGGAACACGGCATGATCCTGCCCGGCATGGTGGTCCTGTGCGGCGACAGCCACACCACCACATATGGCGCGCTGGGCGCGCTGGGCTTTGGCATCGGCACGAGCGAAGTCGAGCACATCCTGGCGACGCAGACGCTGGTGTACCGCGTGGCGCGCAACATGCGGATCCGCATCGACGGCACGCTGCCGGCGCATGTGTCGGCCAAGGATCTGGTCATCTACATCGTGCACCGCATCGGCGCGCAGGGCGCGCGCGGCCATGCCGTGGAGTTCTGCGGCGAGGCCGTGGCCGCGCTGTCCGCCGAAGCGCGCATGACCCTGTGCAACATGACGGTCGAGGCCGGCGCGCGCGCCGCGCTGATCGCACCGGACGCCGTCACCGACGCCTACGTCACGGCGCACGCGCCGCAGCTGCGCGGCGCGTTGCTGGACGAGGCGCGCGCCTGGTGGGCCACGCTGCGCTCGGACGACGGCGCGCACTTCGATGTGGAACACGTGTTCGACGCGAGCCGCATTGCGCCCTTCGTGACATGGGGCACGAGCCCGGACCAGGCGATTGCCGTCGACGGCGCGGTGCCGGATCCGCGCGACGAGCCGGACACGCTGGCCCGGCTGGCGCTGGAGAAGGCGATGGACTATATCGGCCTTGCCGCCGGCGAGCCGATTGCCGGGGTGCCGATCGATCGGGTGTTCATCGGCTCCTGTACCAATGGCCGAATCGAGGACCTGCGCGTCGTCGCGGATCTGGCGCGCGGCAGGAAGGTGGCCGAGGGGGTGCGCGCGATGGTGGTGCCGGGGTCCGGCGCCGTGCGCGCCCAGGCCGAAGCCGAGGGGCTGGCGGCCGACCTGATCGCGGCGGGCTTCGAATGGCGCCAGCCCGGCTGTTCGATGTGCCTGGCGATGAACGACGACGTGCTGCGCCCGGGCGAGCGCTGCGCATCCACCACCAACCGGAATTTCGAGGGACGCCAGGGGCGGGCAGGGCGCACGCACCTGATGAGTCCCGCCATGGCCGCCGCCGCCGCGCTGGCCGGCCGTATCGTCGACGTGCGCGCATGGGGAGACGCCAAATGACTGCAATGATCGAAGGCGTGGCCGCGCCGCTGCCGTATTCCAATCTGGACACCGACCAGATCATGCCCAAGCAGTTTCTGCGCATCATCGACAAGGCCGGGCTGGACAAGGGCCTGCTGTACGACCTGCGCTTTGACGAGCAGGGCGCGCCGCGGCCGGACTGCGTGCTGAACCAGCCGGCCTATGCGGGCGCCAGCATTCTGGTGGCGGGCCCCAACTTTGGCTGCGGCTCCAGCCGTGAACACGCCGTCTGGGGCTTGCAGCAGTTCGGCATCCGGGCGGTGATCGCGTCCAGCTTTGGCGAGATCTTCTATTTCAACGCGCTCAACAACGGCTTGCTCTTGGTGACGCTGCCGCCCGCCGAGGTCGACGCGCTGCTCTCGAAGGTGTCCAATACCCCGGCGGCCGGATCCAACCGCGTCGGCATCGACGTGATGGCCGGCCAGGTGCGCGCCGCCGATGGCTGGCAGGCCCGCTTTGACCTGCCGGCGCGGCATCGCAGCATGTTCGCGCAGGGGCAGGACATGGTGGGCGCGACGCTGCAGCAGTTGCCCGACGTCGCGCGTTTCGAAGCCCGCCATTGGGCGCGCTTTCCGTGGATGAAGGACGTGGCGCGCCAGGTGCGCGACCGGCTGGACGCCGCCTGACGCGGCTGTCGCGCCACGACGATAGGAGATGACGCAGATGACCGCCTTTTTCGACCTGCCGGTGCGGCGCTTTGCCGCCAACGGTCTGGAGATCGCCGCCCGCATTGACGGCTCGGGTCCGCCGCTGCTGCTCTTGCACGGGCATCCGCAGACCCACGCCATCTGGCACCGCGTCTGGCCCGAGCTGACGCGTCATCGCACCTGCGTGGCCGCGGACCTGCGCGGCTATGGCGACAGCGGCAAGCCCGCCGCCAGCGCCGATCACGCCGCTCATTCCAAGCGGGTCATGGCGGCGGACATGGTGGCGTTGATGCGCGGGCTGGGTCACGACCGCTTCGAAATCCTGGCCCATGACCGCGGCGCGCGGGTCGCGCACCGGCTGGCGCTGGATCATCCCGAGGCCGTCGCCCGCATGATGCTGCTGGACATCGCGCCCACGCTGGACATGTACGAAGGCACGACGCGCGCCTTTGCGCAGGCCTATTTCCATTGGTTCTGGCTGATCCAGCCGGCCCCTGTGCCCGAAACGATGATCGAACACGACCCGGTCTTCTACCTGCGGTCCGTGATGGGCGGCCGGCCGGGCGGGCTGGCGCACTTTTCCAACGAGGCCATGGCGGAATACGAGCGCGCCGCGCGTCAGCCCGGGTGGGCCACGGGCATCTGCGAGGACTACCGCGCTTCGGCCACGATCGATCTTGCGCATGACGAAGCGGGCCGCGCGGCCGGCGAGCGCCTGCGCATGCCGGTGCGCGCGATGTGGGGCGAGCGCGGGGCCGTCGGCCGCAACTTCGATGTGCTGGCGCTGTGGCGCGCGGTGGCCGACGACGTGACGGGCGGGCCGCTACCCGGCGCGCATTATCTCGCCGAGGAATCACCGGACGCGGTGCTGGCCGAGGCAGGCGATTTCTTCGGTTGGCGCTGAGGCAGGCCGGGCGGGTCCGCGTGTCAACCAAGCCTTGGCGGGCGATAGGGATATCCAAAAAGGGACGCACCCCTGGTGTTAACCTTCGCCCCATGAATCGTTACTTCGCCGATCTTTCCGAATTGCCCGACGCCGAGGACGCGCAACGCGCCTTCAAGGCCTCGGATTCGCCCTGCGTGGCCGTCTGCTCCACGCTGTTTGACGACATCTGCCGCGGCTGCGGCCGCACCGCCATGGAAGTCGCCAACTGGGTGTTCATGTCGGAAGCCGAAAAGCGCGAAGTCTGGATCCGCATCCAGTCGCAAGGGTATCCGCGGCGCAACAACTGACGCGCCGCGCCGGGGGCGCCACACCGCTTTCGTGGCGTTGAGGGCCGGGACCCTGTCCCCGTCTTGGGCTTGTCATATGGCGTAGGCTCAATAGCGCCATTGCCCACTTCCGGCTCCATCATGCGCATCGTTCTCGTCACGGATGCCTGGCATCCGCAAGTCAACGGCGTCGTCCGCACCTGGACGACCATGCGGCAGATCCTCAGCGAATGGGGCCACGAGCTGATCGTGGTGAGCCCCGAGGGCAGCCGAACCATCCCCGCGCCTTCCGAACCCGATCTGCGCCTATGCCTCACGCCCGGCCGGCAATTGCGCCGCGTGCTGGGCGACACTATTCCCGATGCGCTGCACATCGCCACGGAAGGCCCGCTGGGGCTGGCGGCCCGCCGCATGGCGCTGCGGCGCGGCTGGCGCTTCACCACGTCCTTTCACACCATGTTTCCGGACTACCTGGAGGCGCGCATGGGCATCCCCGCCGCGCTGCCGTGGCGCTACCTGCGCTGGTTTCACCGGCCATCGCAGTGCGTGCTGGTGCCCACGCCCACGGTGCGCGACATCCTGGTGCGGCGCGGTCTGGCGAATCTGCGGGTCTGGTCGCGCGGGGTGGATCCGCGCAAGTTCCAGCCCGCGTCCAGCCAGGCGTTCCGGGATCTGCCCCGGCCCGTCTGGCTGAGCGTGGGCCGCGTCGCCAAGGAAAAGAACCTGGATGCCTTCCTGTCCCTGGATCTGCCGGGCACGAAGGTGGTGGTGGGCGCGGGGCCCGACGAGGCGCGCCTGAAAAAGCGCTTTCCGGACGCCGTCTTCCTCGGCATGCAGCAGGACGGCGCGCTGCCGGGGTATTACGCGGCGGCCGACGTCTTCGTGTTTCCCAGCCTGACCGATACCTTCGGGCTTGTCATGCTGGAGGCGATGGCCTGCGGCACGCCGGTTGCCGCCTTCCGCAGCGAGGCGCCCATTGCCGTGGTGCAGGAGGGCGTCACGGGCCGGCTGGGCGACGACCTGAAGCACGCCTGCCTGGCCGCGCTGCCGCTGGACCGCGACGCCGTGCGGGCACACGCGCTGACCCGCAGCTGGGATTCGGTCGCCGCGGACCTGCTGGATGCACTGGTGCCGCTGACGCAGGGGGATTCGCGCGGGGCGGCCGACGCCTGGGCCACCACAACCTGATACAGACGCGCGGCCCGGATGTGCTGGCCGTTCGGGGCGCCAACCTTGTACAATGCCCGGCAATCCTGAGGAGCGTTGCGACGACCCTGCGGTCCCCCAGGTGGCCCCCTTGCGCGGCCACCCCATGCGGACCCCGGCTCGCCAGGCTCAGGAATCCTTGTTCAAGCGCCGCGCCTTGCGCGTCGCTACAGCAACGGCGCTCACTTTTGTCGCGTATGGCGGGAAAGGCGAGCACTCGACTGTCGTGGTGTATTCGCGTTGTCCGGCCATCTCGTGCGCCGTTCGGAATTTACGTGGAGCCTACACACCATGAACGCTGTGACTGATAAATCCTTTACCGACTACCTCGTCGCCGACATGTCGCTGGCCGGCTGGGGCCGCCGCGAACTCGCCATCGCCGAAACCGAAATGCCCGGCCTGATGGCCATCCGCGAGGAATTCGCCGCGTCGCAGCCGCTCAAGGGCGCGCGCATCGCCGGCAGCCTGCACATGACCATCCAGACCGGCGTGCTGATCGAAACGCTGGTGGCGCTGGGCGCCGAAGTGCGTTGGGCCTCGTGCAACATCTTCTCCACGCAGGACCACGCCGCCGCGGCCATCGCCGCGTCCGGCACGCCGGTCTTCGCCGTCAAGGGCGAGACGCTGGAAGAGTACTGGCAGTACACGCACAAGATCTTCGAATGGCCCAACGGCCAGAACGCCAACATGATCCTGGACGATGGCGGCGACGCCACGTTGATGCTGCACCTGGGCACCAAGGCCGAAAAGGACCTCTCCGTCCTGGCCAACCCGGGCAGCGATGAAGAGCGCATCCTGTTCGCCGCCATCAAGGAAACGCTCAAGCGCGATCCGAAGTGGTACTCGACCCGCCTGGCGCTGATCAAGGGCGTGACCGAAGAAACCACCACCGGCGTGCATCGCCTGTACCAGATGTCGCAGAAGGGCGAGCTGGCGTTTGCCGCCATCAACGTCAACGACTCGGTCACCAAGTCCAAGTTCGACAACCTGTACGGCTGCCGCGAATCGCTGGTCGACGGCATCAAGCGCGCCACCGACGTCATGGTCGCCGGCAAGATTGCGGTTGTGGCCGGTTACGGCGACGTGGGCAAGGGCTGCGCCCAGGCGCTGGTCGCGCTGCGCGCGCAAGTGTGGGTCACCGAAATCGACCCGATCTGCGCCCTGCAGGCCGCCATGGAAGGCTTCAAGGTCGTGACGATGGAAGAAGCCGCCGCCCACGGCGACATCTTTGTCACCGCCACCGGCAACTACCATGTGATCACGCGCGAACACATGAACGCCATGAAGGACCAGGCCATCGTCTGCAACATCGGCCACTTCGACAACGAAATCGACGTCGCTGCCCTGGCCGACTGCCAGTGGGAAGAAATCAAGCCCCAAGTCGACCACGTCATCTTCCCGGACGGCAAGCGCATCATCCTGCTGGCGCAGGGCCGTCTCGTGAACCTGGGCTGCGCCACCGGCCATCCCTCGTTCGTGATGTCGTCCTCGTTCGCCAACCAGACGATCGCCCAGATCGAACTGTTCACGCGCAACGAAGCCTACAAGTCCGGCGAAGTCTACGTGCTGCCCAAGCACCTGGACGAGAAGGTCGCCCGCCTGCACCTGAAGAAGCTGGGCGTCAAGCTCACGACGCTGCGCCAGGATCAGGCCGACTACATCAGTGTGCCGGTCGAGGGCCCCTACAAGCCCAATCACTACCGCTATTGATGGATGTAGCACAATAGGAAAATGCCGCGCCATGTCGGCGCGGATTTTCCGATCTGCGGGTCACGCCCGTCTTCGCCCGGCGTCGACGGGTCCGCGGAGCGTCAATACAGGAGTTCGAACATGGTGACACTGATACTCGTCTGGATCCTGAACGCGGTGGCCTTGCTGGCCGTTGCCTACCTGCTGCCCGGCATCACGGTGGCCAGTTTCGGTTCGGCGCTCATCGCCGCGCTGGTGCTGGGCCTGGTGAACATGCTGGTCAAGCCGGTCCTGGTGCTGCTGACGCTGCCCATCACGATCGTTACCCTCGGGCTTTTCCTCATCGTCATCAACGCCTTGCTGTTCTGGTTCGTGGGCTCCGTGCTCAAGGGATTCCAGGTCAACGGGTTCTGGTGGGCCGTGGGTGGCGCGATCCTGTACAGCATCATTTCCGGTCTCCTGACCAAGCTGATCCCGTAGAGGGCCCCCCCCGAGCGCTGCGCGCTTCCCCCAGGGGCGTGCCTGCGGACCGGCGGAGCCCGGATCCGCGGCACCCCGCGAAGGGGGCACCTGCTGAATGCGGCGCATGGCGCCATAAAAATACTGATATGTCCGAATCGATTTCTCCTGCTTTCAGTCTGGAATTCTTTCCTCCCCGCGACCTGGCCGGCCAGGAGCGGCTGGTGCGCGCGGCCAAGCAGATGCTGGCCATTCAGCCCAAGTACGTCAGCGTGACGTTCGGCGCGGGCGGCTCCACGCGCGCCGGCACCGCCGACGCCGTGCGCACGCTGCGCAACCTGGGTTGTGACGCCGCGCCGCACCTGTCGTGCGTGGGCGCCTCGCGCCAGGACCTGCGGGACATCCTGCAGGCCTACAAGCGCGAAGGCGTGCGGCGCGTGGTGGCTCTGCGCGGCGACCTGCCGTCGGGCATGGGCGGCGACGCGGGCGAGCTGCGCTACGCCAACGAGCTGGTGTCGTTCATCCGCGAGGAAACGGGCGACTGGTTCCACATCGAAGTGGCCGCCTATCCCGAAATGCACCCCCAGGCCGCCAATCCCTCGGCCGACCTGGATCATTTCGTGAGCAAGGTGAAGGCGGGCGCCGATGCCGCCATCACGCAGTACTTCTTCAATGCCGACGCCTATTTCGACTTCGTCGACCGGGCCCGCGCCAAGGGCGTGAACGTGCCGATCGTGCCGGGCATCATGCCCATCACGAACCACACGCAGCTGCTGCGGTTCTCGGAGATGTGCGGCGCGGAAGTCCCGCGCTGGATCCGCCTGCGCCTGGCCGAATTCGGCGACGACAAGGCTTCGATCCGCGCCTTTGGCGTGGACGTCGTGACCGAGCTGTGCCAGACGCTGCTGGACAACGGCGCGCCCGGCCTGCATTTCTACACGCTGAACCATTCCGAAGCGCCGCTGGCGATCTGGAAGGAACTGACGGTGTAAGCGGTCGGCGGCGCGGCGGCGGAAATGCCGCGGGCTGCCGTCGTGAGAGGCCGGCGTCTTCCCCGGTCTTAATAAGTTGGTCAGATCGATCCCCACGAAGCGTTACGCTGCGTGGGGATTTTTCTTTCTGGTAACTCAGACTCGCGCCTCAGCAGTTTCGAAGTATTCATATGTGCAAGGGCGCGGCTCCGCCTTAGATTGAACGACTTTTTGTTCAATCAACGAGTGAAACTCACATGGCGGGAGCGGCGACTGATTTGATGGCCGATGCGTCCAGATGGACGCGTCGGGTGGTAAGTACATTGCCATGTCCGGATTGGACCTCGCTGGAACACGGTATCCGCCCCTGGATTTTTCTGGACGGCGCCCGCAGCGACGCACTCGAAAGCGACGTTCTGCGAATCACAAGGGCATTCGAGCACCGGTGGGTGTGGCGCGACACGCCTCGGGAGTACCGCAACCCAGGCTATCGCCATGGTCCCCTGCTCGTGCCCCTCGACGAGGCCTTGTTCAATCACGCCATTGACCATTGGTTCCGTCAGCAAACCGGGATCATCCTGCTCGCCTCTGACGATCACGACACCCTGGTCGCCCATCTGCAACAGTTGCATCAACTGA
Organism: Achromobacter sp. E1; assembly: GCF_037039475.1. Lineage (NCBI taxonomy): Bacteria > Pseudomonadati > Pseudomonadota > Betaproteobacteria > Burkholderiales > Alcaligenaceae > Achromobacter > Achromobacter sp. E1. The sequence continues at coordinate 5,722,940 of NZ_CP146253.1, read as the reverse complement.
CGGGTTCAGACGGACTTCCGATCAGCTTCAGCCTTAACGGCGCGCGGGTGCTTGAAGAGTTCTGCGAAGGCTTGAACGCGCACGCCCTGGCCAGGCTGTTCGGCCCCATCCAACGCTTCATCTGGTATGCGGGCGACGAGCATCAGGGCGAATGGCTGGTTGCGGACTCTCCCTTCCCGGGGCAAGCCACAACCGCGCTGGACGAGCCCATCGCCTTGACGAAAGCCGATGAGATCTCACTCGACGAGGCCAGCCTCGCGTGGTTCATGCGTGACTGCGCGCGCAGTGTTCGCCAGCGAACGCCGGCCTACGACGATCCAAAGAATGAACCAGTCCTGTGGCGTTGCATCGACCTCTTCATGCACGAGGCGGGCGATCAACTCGCACTCATCTTGGAACGCGACGTTCGCCGCTACGTCGATCTGCGCTTTCGCTACCCGCAAGCGTTTTTCTCCACAGACAATGCGCTTCGCGAAATGCTGACCAGCCGGCACATTCCGGGAAAACAGCGGTTGGTGGACGCCGAAGCGCGGCTCTCGACCCTTGTGGCGCGGTAAAGGAGCCTCATCAGGTGGACGACAAAGCGGTGAACTACAAAAAGGCACTGGGCTCCATTCGCCCGAATGAAAAACGCCTGGGCAAGGCCATCTCCCCACCGCCCTGCGAACGCGGTGTGCCCCTGTATCCGCTGCGCTATGGCATTGCCGATCACGCGTGGGACAGGGAGGTGTTTCCCCGCCTTAACACCGAGGGCTATCCCGCACTCACGGCAGGCAAAGCGTACGGATTGCGCACCTTGCGTCCGGGCACCTACGTCTACCTCTTCCACTTCCAGAATGGGCGCATGTGGACGCAGCATTACCAAGTCACCGAAGACGTCCGATTCGCCCGTATCTGGTGGAGTGATGCGGACGACGACGATGCCACGCCGGGCCGGCTCAGCCGGCCCGATACGGTGGGCGCTCAGACGTATCTCTTCGCGCCGGACGCAAAGACTGCCGAAACCGTACACATCCTGGTGAGCGACACGCTGCTGTCTCACCGCACATTGTGGGCCATCGAGACCAATGACGGCGGCCTTCGCGATGCATTGAGCACACAGTGCAGGCCTGCGGGCAATGCGTATCAAGAACACATCTTCGACGCGACGCTGCTGGGCGAGGCCGCACCGGAACTCGTCTCGCCATCCGGACATGGCGCGCCCCGGCCGTTTGGATGGAGCGAAACCCAGTTCTCGGAAAAGGCGCCAAATCACCACAACATTCAAGCCAACATGTACCTCGCGTTGCTGCCACGCAAGGACTTCACGCCCCTGGTGGTTGCGTTGCAGGATCCGATCGGGATTGCCAGCGAGCTTCATTATCGGGTCACCCATTCCGTGACCCGCAAGACGGAATACGCTGGACGCAATGCGCACAAATTGCAGAGCGCAACGCTCATCCGCAATTACTTCGAGGCGATGAAGAAAGAGGCGGGTAGAAACCCAGACGTCGCCAACACGATCACGCGGCAGCAAAACTTGGTGAACTACAGCGGCGCCATGTCATTCCCCGGCGTCTACGCCAAGGAAATCGAAGCGTTTGACCGCACTATCGCAGCAGCGGTAGCGGATTCCGTTGCGTGGGTTCGCCTTATCGACGCCTCGCGGTTGCTGGGCAAGGCGCTGCGTTGCTTTGATCGCGGCGTGATCCACAACGCCCATGACTATGAGGACGCCGTTCTGCAGTGCATTGGCGGTCTGGTGCACGCGAAAGATGGCATACAGGTGTTGAATGACCTGATCAATCTTCCGGTCGAGAAAAGTCCCTTTTGGCTCGCGCTGGCCAATGGCAGTGAACTGCTTCTTGCTCGTCTGAAGGCCAGTTCCGGGGAGCTTGCCAAGAATCTTTTCAGCGTCTTGGACAGGTTTCTGGAAGAGCACAAGCTAACGGCAGCTTCCAACGCCCTCATTGGGCTGCTGCAGGCTGTGCCGGAATCCAAAGTGGCGGAGGCATTTGTGCCTCGTCTGCGGCACGTGATGGAGATCAGAGCCGGCATCACCATTGTGCGATATGACTTCGGAATTGCGGATTTGCAGCGTGCAGCTTACGAATTTCAAGGGTATCAAGCCCTAGGCGAAGAGAAATTTCGTGAGTGGAAGATGCCGCCCCCGAAGATCAATCCCGCAGACTCCGCAAGAAGGGCGTCAGTCTTTGACTGGGTGCAGGTTGATGACGCGACTTCCCGAACAACTGATCCGATCCGAGGCGATCGATCTGCACTCCCGGCACCACGTTCAATTCAGATGACGGGCAATCCGTTCATCAATATGTTGAACCGTGTGCGAGGGCCCCTAGGACATTTGTTTTCCGGTCTGGGTGGGCTCTTAGCTTTAAAAGGCTTGGCTAGTGCCTGGAAGAAACAGAAAGACAACAGCGCTCCGGTTGCCAACTATGTGGGTCTTTTCGGAGCCATGAGTACGGTCGTCGCTGCCAGCATAGAACTTGGCACATCTATGGTTTCCAGCACGACCACAGGACGTGCGAGCAAACTTGCCGAAAGGGGAATGAAAATCCTTTCAGCAAAATATGGGATGGCAGTTTTTGGAGCATTGGGATCCGGACTTGTGTCCGCATCTGACTCCATCAGATCGATCAGCGCTTTTAAAGACAGTAACCCTGTCCTGGGGGGAATGCTGATGGGTTCAGCGTTAGCAGGTGGCGTGCTGACCGCAGCCACGTGGGGAGGCGGCATGGCAGCAGCCGCGACTATCAGCAATGGCGGGGCAGCCGTTGCCGCCCTCGGGCTCACTCCGTTGGGCTGGACAATTGTCGCGGGCGTCGCAGTTATTTTCATTGTGGGGTTTGCATTCGGTGCCGACCTGGCCAAACACGGTCCGGTCGAAATCTGGCTTAAACACAGTGCGTGGGGGGTTCACGAACGTCATTATTCCAACCATGAAGAACTCGACGTTATCCACAGTTTGTACTACCGACCGCGTTTGACACCCGCCTGGAATAATGCGCCAGATCATTCAGTGGGCAACCTCCGGATCAGTTGCCAAATCCCTGGAATATGCGACATGCCGGCAGAAAGATTCCAGACAAAACTGGTCTTCTCCTTAAGCGGCATAAAGCTTTCTCCCGTGCATGGACCAATCATCCTCGCCCGCGGGTCGAGCGCGATCGACTACCGCCGAGAATGCCTCGTTACCTCATTAGGCAGCACTGGCAATGAGTGCGGCTGGGCGATTCAAATGCATAAGGACACAAAAGTAGAACTGCAATATCTCTACTTCCCCGACCCCGATGAACACCCTGATCTCATGCTGCGACAACCTGATGCGCCTGCGCCAATGGTATTCACTTCGAGTGGTTGGTTTCGTAACTCAATCGATCCGGCAAAACTCGAACCCATAGGTGCGCCGAGATGACCGGCACAATAAAGCGCCTCCCAAAGAGCTTTCGCTTTGGAGGCACACCTCTATCTGAAAGGGACGCCCTGTCTGCAAGTCCGGAACCGGATGGCGTACGAAGGGTCAACGCGAACTGCATTGAGCTCGATACCTATGCCAACTATGCACAACGCGGTGCCGCAGCATCAATCGGCATGTCCATAAACATCGCCATCGCAACATTTATCGTCGGCGTCCTTGCGGTTGGCCTCGAAAATATGACCCTGGAACGGACCATGATGATGATTGCCCTGTCGCCTGCTCTGACCGTCATGGCGTTTATCTTTTATCTCGCCAGCGGCGCCCACAGAAGTCGTGGCGCGTTCGTACGCATCCATCGAGGCACTCGTAAACTGTATTTCGTCTATCCAAGCCGGAAGCTCCTTCACGTTCTCGACTGGGACGAGCTCGAAGCGATGGCCGGCTACATCCCTATCGTCTCAGCAAGCGGCTATACCAGCCGACACCCGCTTTACCTGATCGGCGTCGACTATGCGATGGATCCGCCAACTGAAATCTGTGCGGCATGCGGCAACCTCGGCCTGTTGGACGGAGACCGATCAGCCAAGTCGCTGTGGTCTTATCTCCAAGCCTTTATGGCTCGTGGACCCGAAGGTTTGCCCCAGCCTGCGCCGTTACCCCCTCGACTTAGCCGCACACAAGAGACCCTTCAACCTTACCGAGACTGGTATGCCGGATTGCGCGGCAGACTCGTTCGGCCCTACGGCGTCTTGAAAGCGCCGATCACCATTCCGCTGTGGATCGGCTGGCTCTTGATCATTGTTTTCCCCGACAGCGTGGAGGCCTTCATTCAGTACAACGTGCCTTACGCTCGGTTTCCCAAGGAAATTGACCAGCTGTGCGGATTCGACGATATCCAGCCAGGGGCCATTGGCATCAGCGGCGACCGCATTCCCCCCTAGAGCAGGCTCAAGCGATGACGTCATAAGCCTGCGTCATCGTGAACCAGCGCGGGTCTACCGCCTAGAGCGAAGCCGTCCGAACGCCAACGTCCCTGGCTGCATCAAGTGTTTTTCGACAAGGCCACCGCTTTGGAGGCGTACCCCTTCATTCGGAGGCGTACCCCTTCATACGGGCGCTGCCGAGATGGCCTTGTTTTGTTCCGCCGCGGCGCCCAGGCGGGCGCCGCAGGCCTCAATCCGCGTACACGCCCGCCTTGCGAATCACTCCGCCCCACTTGTCGACTTCAGAGTTCAGCCACGTCTGCAGGCCCTCAGGCGTCTGCTTGGCCTCGGGCACGATTTCGGCGCCCAGCTCGGCCATCTTCTGTGTGAAAGCCGGGTCCTTCAGTGCGGCGCGCAGCGCGGCGTTGAACTTGTTGATGGCCTCGGGCGGCGTGCCCTTGGGGGCGTAGACACCGTGCCACACCTTGACCTCGAAACCCTTCAGGCCGCCTTCTTGCAGGGTGGGCGCGTCGGGCAGGGTCTTGATGCGTTCCTGGGTGGTGACGCCGTACAGCTTGACGCGTTCGGCCTTGATCTGCGGGATGGTCTGCGTGGTCTGGTCGCACAGCACGTCCACCTGGCCGCCCAGCAGCGCCGTCATGGCGGGCGCGGTGCCCGCGTAGGGCACGGTCGTGAACTGCACGCCCAGCGACTCCTGCAGCAGCATGCCGCACAGCTGCGACACGGCGCCCAGGCCCGCATTGGCCAGGTTGATCTTGTTGCCGTTTTCCTTGGCGTACTTGATGAAGTTGGCCATGCCGTCGGCCGGCAGATCCTTGCGGCCCAGCAGGGTCATGGGCACGTCGGCGACCTGGCCGACATAGGCGAAGTCGGTCAGCGGATTGAACGACAGCTTGCGATACAGCGCGGGCGCCGTGGCCATGCCGTTGTGGTGAATCAGGAAGGTGTAGCCGTCGGGCGCGGCGCGGGCCACGTGTTGCGAGGCCAGCGTGCCGCCCGCGCCGGTGCGGTTTTCGATGACGACGCTCTGGCCCAGCGTCTTGGCCATGGAGGCGCCCAGGCTGCGGGCCACGACGTCGGTGGGACCGCCCGCGGCAAACGGCACGACCAGTGAAATCGGGTGATTCGGGTAGGCTCCTTGCGCGCCGGCGTTGCCAACAGCCAGGCAGGACAGGGCCAGCACGGGCCAGGCTGCGCGTTTGATCGCGCGCGCGTATCGGTGGGACATGTCTCGCTCCTTGTAGTGTCTTTGGCCCGCGATGCTGCGCATGGCGGGCAGGCATCGGCAGTGTGGCGCGACAAGGGCGAGGTTGGGAATTCGCGGTTTCGCAAGCCGGGCTTCGGCGCGCGGAAAGGAGGGTTTACGTGGATTTGCCCGCAGAAGCGATAAGAAGCGTGCGTGTAGCGCCTCGGATGGGCAGGGTCTCACTTGGGGCCGGGCCGGTGCGAACTGCGCGCACGGGTTCCCGAATGCGCCCGCGCCGGGCCATCACGGCTCCGGGATGTTTTCCCGGAAGATCACCTGCAGCCGCGGCAGGTAGCTGGGTTCGGGCGCGCCCTTGACGGCCGCCACCAGCAGCTTGACGATCTCGCGCGCCTCGACGCGCGGGTTCTGGTCGATCACGGCGTCCATGGTGCGATCGAGCAGCAGGCGGCGCGTGGCCTCGGTAAGGTCGTGACCGACGAAGACGATGCGAGACGCAGAGGGCGCCGTGATCGGCCGGGCCGCGTCAGGCCGGGCCGCGTCAGGCCGGGCCGCGTCAGGCCGGGCCGCGTCAGGCCCCGCGTCGGCCGCCCATCCCTCAGCCGGCCGCGCCTCCTTCAGCGCCCGCGCGATGCCTTGATTGCCGGCGCCGATGTTGTAGATTGCGTGCGGCGGGTCCTTGCGCAGCAGATCCTGCGTGACGGCAAAGGCGCGGTCGCGGTCATCGCCGATCTCAAGAATGTGGGCGACGCGCAGGTGCGGAAACTCTTCGCTCAGCAGCGATCGAAAGCCCATCTCGCGTTCTTCGTGGCCGCGATAGGCCAATGACCCGACGAACACGGCGACCTTCCGTTCGGTGTGCTGCGGCAGAAACCGCCCCAGCAACAGCGCGGCCAGGCGGCCCGCGGCGCGGTTGTCGATGCCCACGTACCCCAGGCGCGCCGAGATCGGAATGTCCGACACCAGGGTGCTTACGTGCACGCCGCTGTCGCGCAACGCCATGATGGCGTCGCGCACCTGGGGATGGTCCAGTCCGACCAGGCCAACGGCCTGCGTCTGTTCGCGCAGCTCGTAGAGTTTCTTTGCAAGCTTGTTCGCATCGAACCCCTCGATCAGATGCAGGCGGGCCTGCACATCGGGGCGGGTGGCGGCTTCTTCGAGCAGGTGCCGGCCCAACGCGGTCATGAAGCTGTTGGTGCCGGCGGGCAAAACGAAATCGACCCGGACGTCCTGACTGGCGGCCTCGGCGCCCGGGACGAAGTAGCCCAGGCGATTGGCAATCGCCAGCACGCGGTCGCGGGTCTTGCCGCGCACGCCGTCGCGGTCGTTCAGTACCCGGTCCACGGTGGCGGTAGACATGCCGGCTTCGCGGGCAATGAGGGAAATGGTGGGGCGCATGCGGGATCGGGCTCTCAAGACACCATCAGGACGATGGCAGCGCGGCCATCATAAGCCATCATTTGCAATCATTCGAGATCAAAAAGGTAACGCCGCCGCCCTATGAGCGCCTACCGCCTTTACCCCTGATTGTTTTGATGTGAATATCGCGGCTCAATACATCAAACACCGCACGGCAGGGTGCCAGGCAGTCGACAGGGCACACCAGGCCGGCAGGAGGAGACCATGTCGCACCCTACCTTGGTGCCCGACCCGCCCGTCCGGGAACGGCGCTTTCGCATCGGCTGCATCGGCGCCGGCATGATCATGGCCGAATGCCATCTGGCCGCCTACCAGCAGGCCGGCTTCACGGTGGCGGCGATTGCGTCGCGTACCCGCAGCAAAGCGGCCGCAGTCGCCGAACGCTACGGCATCCCGCGTGTGCACGAGGATCCCCTGGCCCTGATCGCCGATCCGCAGATCGAGATCGTGGACATCGCGTATCCGCCCGACCTTCAGCCCGCGCTGATTCGCGCCGCATTGGCCGCCCCGCACGTGCGCGGCGTGCTGGCGCAAAAGCCCCTCGCCCTCTCGCTGGAGGAAGCCCGCGCCTTGCGCGACGAGGCGCGCGCCGCCGGCAAGATCCTGTCGGTCAACCAGAACATGCGCTACGACCAGTCGATGCGCACGCTCAAGCAGCTGCTCGACCAGGGCGTGCTGGGCACGCCGGTGTTCGCGCAGATCGACATGCACGCGATCCCGCACTGGCAGGATTTCTTGCGCGGCTATGACCGGCTGACGCTCTCGAACATGAGCGTTCATCACCTCGATGCCCTGCGCTACCTGTTTGGCGAGCCCACCGAGATCACCAGCATCACCCGCCCCGACCCGCGCACCGAGTTCGCGCATCGGGATGGGCTGGTCTGCACCACGCTGCGATTTGGCAACGGCCTGCTGGCGCTGTCGCTCGAAGACGTGTGGTCCGGCCCGCGGGCCGAGGGATACCCCGACGACCAGCACATCCGCTGGCGCGTGGAAGGCACCGAGGGGGTGGCGCGCGGCACCATTGGCTGGCCCACCGGCGAGCCGTCGACCCTGAGCTACGCCTCGCGCGCGGCCCAAGGCCATACCGACGGCCGATGGGTGACGCCCACGTGGGACACGATGTGGTTTCCGCATGCCTTCATTGGCGTGATGGAGCAGTTGCAGTACGCGCTGGCCAGCGGCACCGAGCCTGCGTTGAGCGTGACCGACAACGTACGCACGATGGCGCTGGTCGAGGCCGCGTATACGTCCATCGCCGAAGGCCGCACGGTACGGCTGCCGGCTGTTGAATAACCAGACAGAAAAACAGACGGAGACAACCATCATGATCCAGACCGGAATCTTCTCGGGCTACTTTCCTTATGAACTGGAGCGCACCGCCAAGGTGATCCGCTCGCACGGCTTCAACACCGTGCAGCTGGACTTGCATTTCAAGGACATGGAGCTCGGCCCGGGGCAGCTGACCGCGCAGAAATGCACGCAGATCCGCGACACGTTCCGCAACTATGACCTGCCGGTGTCCTGCATCTCGGCCTATACCAATATCGTTCATCCCGATCCCGCCGAGCGCCAGCGCCGTAACGGCTATCTCAAGGAGATACTCACGCACGCGCGCCCGCTGGGTTCGCCTTACGTGATCTCGGAAACGGGCACGTTCGACACCGAAAGCGACTGGGTGCATCACCCCAAGAACAAGACCGAGGAAGGCTGGGACCAGTGCCGCGCGGTTATTGCCGAGCTGTCGCAACATGCCTATGACCATGGCGCGGTGTTCCTGCTGGAGACCTACGTGAACAACGTGGTGGGATCGGTCGAGGAGACGCTGCGCATGTTTGCCGAGGTGGATCACCCGGGCCTGGGCCTCCTGATGGATCCGACCAACTACTTCGAAGCGCACAACATCGACCAGATGGACCGCACGCTCAATCAGGTGTTCGACGCGCTCTCGGACAAGATCTGCATCGCGCATGCCAAGGACGTGAAGCGTTCGGGCGATGACAAGTCCGAAAAGCACAGCGATATCGGTGACGAGGGCGCGGCGGAAAGCCATACGTTCCGGGGGGTCGGCGAGATCGAGCTGCCGGCGCCGGGCCTGGGCGCGCTCAATTACGACCTGTACTTGCAGCGCCTGGCAAAGAAGCACCCCAACATCCCCATCATCATCGAACACCTGACCGAAGACGACGTGCCGCGCGCCAAGCAATTCCTCGACGAGCGGCTGCGCGCGAACGGTCTGTAGGCCGGCGCCGCACGCAAGCCAGGCGCACCGCGAAGCCATCCTCGAACAAGGCCCGCGGCGCGCCGCTCGAACACGATTCTGAACACCGACACCGGCAGACGCGCGCCCGCGCATCTGCCAGGGAGAACTCATGCCTGATATTTACGGAACCTGGATGACGCGCCGCGACGTAGAGGCGCGCACCGGACAGCTTGCGCAGTTTGCCGGCGTACGCCTGATGACGCTGGACGACGGGCTGGAGCGCGGTATCCGCATGCTGGAGTTCCGCAGCGGCACGGGACTGCGTTTCACGGTGCTGGTGGATCGTGCCATGGACATCGCCGATTGCGAATACCGCGGATTTGCCATGGGATGGCAATCGCCCTCGGGCTTTCGCCATCCCGGACTGCATGACTACGAAGGCGAGGGCGGTCTGGGCTGGATGCGCTCGTTTTCGGGACTCATGGTGACCTGCGGGCTGGATCACATCCTGTTCATGTACGACGCGCCGGCCGACAACTATGTGTATGGCCCGCGCAAGACGGCCAAGCAATCCATCCATGGCCGCGTCGGCACCATTCCCGCGCGGCTGACCGGCTACGGCGAACGCTGGGACGGCGATCGCTGCGTGCTGTGGGCCGAAGGCGTGGTAAGCCAAGGCACCGTCTTTGGCGAGCATCTGGAGCTGCACCGCCGCATCGAGATCGAGGTGGGCGCCAACGACATCAAGCTGTCGGACCGTGTGGTGAATCGCGGCTTTTACCGCACGCCCCATATGCTCTGCTATCACATCAACCTGGGCTATCCGGTGCTGGACGCCGGCTCGCGCTATCTGGCGCCGATCCGCGAGGTGGTGTGGGCCGCGCACGAGCAGGACTACCGCAAGCAGGGCGTGGGCTACCGCCGCATGCCGGCGCCGCAGCTGGGCTTTCATGAGCAGGTGTGGCAGCACGAGATGGCCGCCGCGGCCGACGGCAGCGTGCCGGTCGCCCTGGTGAACGATGCGCTGGGCCTCGGGATGCAGGTCAGCACCTACAAGCATCAATTCCCCTGCCAGTATCAGTGGCAGAACCTGCAATCGGGCCAGTACGCGATGGGCATCGAACCCTCCACCAACCATGTGCTGGGCCAGGGCGCGGCGCGCGAGCGCAACGAGCTCATCTGGCTGGCGCATGGCGAGGAGCGCTGCTACGACACGACGTTCAGCGCGCTGGGCTCGGCCGCCGACATCGCGGCCTGCGAAGCACGCATCCGCGCGATCGCGGAGCAGCCCGAGACCGACTATCCGCCATTGTCGGGTCGCTTTGCGCCCATCGCGGGGCGCCCATGAGCGCGCGCTTCTCCTTGCAAGGCCGCCGTGTTCTGTACACAGGCGCGGCGGGTGGATTTGGCGTGGACACCACGGTCGCGCTGCTGCAAGCGGGCGCCCATGTGATCGCGCTTGACAACCACGCCGGGCATATCGATCGCCTGCGCAGCACCGTGCCGGCGCAGCTTGCCGGACAGCTTCAGATCCTGCAGGCGGACCTTGCCGACGCCAGCGCGCTGCAAGCGCACCTTGAGCGGCTGACCACCGAGGGCACGATCGATGTGGTCATCAACAACGCGGCCATCTATCCCTCGCGCCCGTTCGAGGAATACAGCGATGCCGAGCTGGCGCGCGTGCACCGCGTGAACGTGGAGGCCGCCGTGCAGATCGTGCGCGCGGCGCTGCCGGGCATGCGCGAACAGCAATGGGGCCGCGTGATCAACATCTCGTCGATCACGCTGTCGGGCGGGTGGGAAAACCTGCTGCCCTACGTGCAATCCAAAGGCGCGATGGTGGGCGTCACGCGCGCCTTTGCCCGCGAGTTTGGCAAGTGGGGCATCACGGTCAACGCCATCTCGCCGGGCGCGTTTCCGACCGACGCCGAGAAGATCCATCCCGATCCCGAGGGCTACAACCGCATGGTGCTTGAACGCCAGTCGGTCAAGCGCCGCGGGCACGCCGGCGACATCGCCGCGGCCATCGTGTTCCTGGCCTCGGACGAGGCGGGTTTCATTTCCGGACAGACGCTGGCGGTGGACGGCGGCTGGGTCATGCATTGAAAGGCGCATCGGCGCCACGCAGAGGGTAGAAGCAATGAGCATTCTTTCTGGCTACAAGGTTCTGGACTGCTCCATCGCCATGGCGGGGCCGTTCGCGGCGCAGCGCCTGGGCGACCTGGGCGCCGACGTTATCAAGATCGAGCCGCCCATCGGCGAATGGCAGCGGCACGCGCCCGCCGGCGGCATCACGGGCAACAAGATCAACGTGTCCTTTCTTTCGCTGAACCGCAACAAACGTTCGCTGGCGATCGACCTGAAGAGCGCCGGCGGCAAGGAGATCATCCAGAAGCTCGCGGCGCAGGCCGATGTGTTCATCCAGAACTACCGGCCGGGTGTCGCCGGCCGCCTGGGCGTGGACTACGAGACCTTGTCGGCCCTGAACCCGCGTCTGATTTATGTATCGATGTCGGGTTTCGGCGAGGACGGCCCCTATGCCACGCGTCCCGGACAGGATCTGCTGCTGCAGGCGATGTCGGGCGCGATGCTGTCGTCGGGCCGGGCCGGCGAGGCGCCGCGCGCGGCGGGCCAGTATGTGGTTGACGCCGTCACCGCGTATTGCGCGTTCGAAGGCGTGCTGGCCGCGCTGCTGCACCGAGAGCGCACCGGCGAAGGCCAGAAGGTCGAGGTCAACATGCTGGATGCCATCACCACGATCCAGATGCAGGAGCTCTCGGTGTACACGGTGGGGCACAAACCGCAGGTGCGCAGTGCCGAGCCGCACGCGCACGTGTACATCCGCGCGCCCTATGGCACCTTTGCGACCAGCGACGGCTATCTGGCGCTGGCCATGCCCGACATGAAGGTGCTGGCGCGCGTGACTGAAGAACCGCGCCTGGCGGACTACGCCGGCGAGCGCGACGGTTGGGAAAAGCGCGACGAGATCTACGCGCTGGTGCGCGACACGTTGGCCCGCGCCTCGACCGCCGACTGGTTCGCCAAGCTGGATGCCGCCGGCATCTGGTGCAGCCCCGTGTATGGCTACGCCGATCTGGTCGACGATCCGCAGATCGCGCACAACGGCACGTTCGTCGAATACGAGCATCCGACCGAAGGCCGGATCAAGACGCCGGGCTTTCCGATCCGCTTTTCCAAGACCCCTAGCCAAGTGGTGCGCGGCGCGCCGCTTACCGGTCAGCACACCGACGAAGTGCTGCGCGATTTCGGCTTCAGTGCCGACGAGATCGCCGCACATGCGGCCTCGGGCGCGGTGCTGCGAGGGGCCTCGGAATGAGCGAGCGTGCGTTGCCCTATCGCGGCCTGACCTGGGATCACCCTCGCGGCTACAACGCCCTGCACGCGGCCACCGCCCACACGCCGCTGGTGCACTGGGACAAGCAATCGCTCGAGGGTTTCGAGTCGGCGCCCATTGCCGAACTCTGCGCCCGCTATGACCTGGTGGTGCTGGATCACCCCCATCTTGGCGAAGCCCTGGCGCACGATTGCCTGCAAGCGCTGGACACCGTGTTCGCGCCCGACGAGCTGGCGCGGATCGCGCGCGACAGCATCGGGCTGTCGTACGACAGTTACCGCATGGCCGGCCGCCAATGGGCGCTGCCGCTGGACGCCGCCACGCAGGTGATGGCCACGCGCGCCGACCGGTTGGACGGCCCCGTGCCGCGCACCTGGCATGAGGTGCTGACGCTGTCACAACGCAGCGGCTCGGTCGCGCTCAGCTGGGGCGGACCACATCCGTTTCTGTCGCTGCTGTCGATCGCCGCCGCGCTCGCACCCGATACGGACTTGCGGCCGCACGGCGCCTGGCACGACGATGCGACGCTCGCCGACGCGTGCGACGTGCTTTCCGAATTGGCGCGGCGCACGCCCGCGCACGCTCTGGCTTACAACCCGATCGCGCTGCTGGGCCACATGAGCGCGCGCGACGACATCACGCTCTGCCCGCTGGTCTATGGCTACGTGAACTACGCCACTTCCGCGGTCGCCAAGCCGCTCACGTTCCGCGACGCGCCCCAGGCCGACGCTGGCCGGCCCGGATCGATCCTGGGTGGGACCGGCATTGCGATATCGCGGCGCTGCATCGTGGGCCCAGAGTTGCGCGCGCACCTGTTGTGGTTGCTGGCAGCCGACACCCAAAGCCGCTTCATCCCGCAGCACGAAGGCCAGCCCAGCCATCGCGGCAGCTGGGCCGATGCAGACGTGAACGCGGCCAGCGGCAACTTCTATGCCAACACGGCCCGCACACTGGAAGCGGCCTCGATCCGGCCGCGGCACGACGGCTACATCGCCTTCCAGGGCGAGGCCTCGCAGTTCCTGCGCGACGGCGTTGCCGCACGCGCACCCTCCCACACCTTGGCGCGCGGCCTGACCCAGCGCTTTCAGGCCAGCCTGGCCGCCGCCTCCCCGCACCCCGCAGCATAAGGATTTCGACGTGAGCGCACTCGTCAATCTCAGTATCGATGGCCATGTCGCCATCATCGAACTCAACCGTCCCGAGAAGCTCAACGCGATGACGCCCGAGATGGCCGACCTGCTGATCGCCGCGGTGGAAGCGTGCAATGCCGACGCGCAGGTGCGCGCGGTGATCCTGACTGGCGCGGGTCCCAAGGCCTTCTGCGCCGGCTCGGACATCACCGAGCTGGACCGCTACGCCACGCCCTGGGATTTCCGTAACCGGCTCGATTACTGCGACTGCGTGCGCATGTTGAAGAAGCCCACCGTGGCCGCGATCAACGGCTATACGTTCGGCGGCGGCCTGGAAATGGCATTGGCTTGCGATATCCGCATCGCTGCCGACAACGCGCGCCTGGGCGCGCCCGAGATCAAGCTGGGATGGATTGGCGGCGGCGGCATGACCGCGCAGCTTGTCCATGCGATCGGCCCGAGCAATGCCGCCCTGATGGTACTGACGGGCGATCCCATCCGCGCCGAGCAGGCGCTGGCCTGGGGGCTGGTGAGCGAGGTGGTGCCGCAGGAGCAGCTGCGCGAGCGCGCGCAGGCGCTTGCCGCCACCATCGCCTCGCGCGCGCCCATTGCGGCCGAGACGGCCCGCGTCAATCTGCGCGCCGCGTTGTCGATGCCGCTGGAAAAGGCCGTGGAATACGAGCGCGATCTGCAGGCGATCTGCTTTGCCACCGCCGACGCCAAGGAAGGCCGCAAGGCATTCGAAGAAAAGCGCGCGCCGAAGTTCGAGCGGCGCTGACAAAAGGGAGGGCGCCCAGCGCGGCGCCCGAACCTGATCAGTTGGGCTGGTCCTTGCCCGGGTCTTCGGCGAGCACCTGCGGCGTCACGTAGGCGCCGCGCGCCGCATCGGCCGGTTCCATGCGCAGGGGTTGGTGCACGCGCGACGGCGGCACCAGCGAGCCCGGCGCGTCGGGGTTGGTCCACAGCGGATCGGGGATTTCGGCAAAGACCTGGCGCAGGCGTTCGCCCCAGGTGCCGCGGATCATGCGGAAATACTCGTTGTGCTCGTCGATGCTGGCAAAGTGCGTGACGCGCAGCGAATTGGCGTCGTACACCAGCAGGTCCAGCGGCAGGCCCACCGAGATGTTCGAGCGCAGTGTGGAATCCATCGAGATCAAGGCGCACTTGGCGGCCTCGTCCAGCGAGGTGTCCGGTTGCAGCACGCGGTCCAGGATGGGCTTGCCGTATTTGGCCTCGCCGATCTGGAAGTACGGGCATTCCTGGCCCGCCTCGATGAAGTTGCCGGCCGAATACACCTGGAACAGGCGGCATTGCTCCATGCCGATCTGCCCGCCGAAGATCATGCTGACGTTGAAGTCGACACCCTGTTCGTGCAGGGCGGCGGCCTCGCTGTGATAGACCTCGCGCACCGCCGCGCCCACCAGGCGCGTGGCCGTGAACATGTCGGGGGCGTTCCAGAGGGTGTCGGCGCCTTCCTCGCGCTGGCGGGTCAGCACGTTCAGCACGGCCTGGCTGACCGCCAGGTTGCCGGAGGTCATCAGGACCATGACGCGCTCGCCCGGCCGCTCGAACACGGTCATCTTGCGAAAGACACTGATCTGGTCGACCCCGGCATTGGTGCGGGAGTCGGAAAGAAACACCAGGCCGGCGTCCAGGCGGGCAGCTACACAGTAGGTCATGATCGGAAAGAGGGAAAAGCCACCCCGCATTGTATTGCGGCGGGGCGGGGCGGATGTTACGGCCTACTGCTGCGCGCCGGCCTGGACCTGGACGCTGATTTCCATGGACTCCTCGCCGCCGCCGGTGCGCACCCCCCGCACGGGCGACGCCGAGTCGTAATCCCGGCCCACGGCCAGCCGGCAATGGCATTCCGAGGCGAACTGGCTGTTGGTGATGTCCACGCTGGTCCAGCCCAGGTCGGGCAGCCAGACGTCGGCCCAGGCGTGGCTGGCCGCGTGCTCGGCCGTGGTGTACAGGTAGCCGCTGACATAGCGTGCGGGCACGTTCAGGCCGCGCACGCAGGCAAGGAACAGGTGGGCGTGGTCCTGGCATACGCCATGACCCAACGCCAGCACCTGGTTGGCGGCGGTGGTGACGTCCGTGGTGCCGGGCTCGTACGCCACGCGCCCGTGGATGGCGCCCGCCAGCGTCAGGATGTCGTCCGAGGTCGACAGCCCGTTCGGCAGCACCGCGCGCGCGAACGCAAGAACCGTCTCGTCCGCCTGCGTCAGCCGCGTCTGCACGCAGTAGGCATGCACCGGCAGCCGGCTGTCCTCGCCGCCCAGCACGCCGCGCACCAGCGGCGCCACCAGCACCTGGCCGGACACGCGCAGCTCGATGTCGCTGTGCGGCTGGTTCAACGTCAGCGTGTGCGTGATGTTGCCGTAGGCGTCGACCTGCTTGTCCAGCTCGCCCGGCGCCTCGATGTTCCAGCGCAAGACGCGCTGGTGTTCGTCGTCGCGCGGCGTCAGGCGCAGGGTCTGGATGCTGTAGTTGACCGGCGCGGTGTAGCGGTAATGCGTGACGTGCGTGATGATCTGCTTCATGGCTGTCTCCGTGTTATGCCGACAGCGGCACCAGGAAGTCCTGGCTGATCCGGTTGCCCAGGTCGTTGATGCGGTCAAGGAACCGGTCCAGGTACCGGTGCAGTCCGCTCGCCAGGATGTCCTCGACGCGGCCGTACTGCAGCTCAGCACACAACATGCCCGCGCGCCGCTCGGTCTCGGTCGAGCGCTGGTTCGCCACGCGCGCCAGGTCGTCGGCCACCGCCCGCATCGAGGCCAGCAGCGACCGCGGCATGTCGCCATGCAGGATCAGCAGTTCGGCCACGCGGTCGGGGGTAATGACGTCACGGTACACCTTGCGGTAGATCTCCAGGCCGGACACGGAGCTGAGCAGCGCCGACCAGCGGTAGAACTCGCTTTGCACGGCCGCGGCGCTGGCCGGTTCCGCGCGGCTCTCCTGCGCGCCCGCGCTGCTGCGTTCGTGGAACTTCACGTCCAGCATGCGGGCGGTGTTGTCGGCGCGCTCCAGGTGCATGCCGATGCGCATGAAGTACAGCGCCTCGTCTTCCAGCATGGTGCCGATGGTGACGCCGCGCGCCAGGTGCGAACGGAACTTGACCCACTCGAAGAATTCGCCCGGATTGCGTTCCAGCAGCCCGGTGTGCAGGTGCTTGAGCAGCTCGAGCCAAGTCGTGTTGTAGGTTTCCCAGACTTCCGTCGTGAGGCTGCCGCGCACGGCGCGCGCGTTTTCGCGGGCGGCGCGCATGCACGAATAGATCGACGAGGAATTCTCCGGGTCGCGCACCATGTATTCCAGCACGTCGTGCGGCGAGATCGACGCGTACTTGCTCTGATACAGCCCCTGCAATTCGGAGATGCGCAGCACGCCCAGCCAAGAGCCCTCGCGCGTATGCGTGTCCTGCGGCAGCAGCGACATCTGCAGGTTCACGTCCAGCATGCGGGCGGTGTTTTCGGCGCGCTCGGTGTAGCGGCA
Organism: Achromobacter sp. E1; assembly: GCF_037039475.1. Classification (NCBI taxonomy): domain Bacteria; kingdom Pseudomonadati; phylum Pseudomonadota; class Betaproteobacteria; order Burkholderiales; family Alcaligenaceae; genus Achromobacter; species Achromobacter sp. E1. Next base: position 5,705,772 of record NZ_CP146253.1, on the reverse strand, counting down.
CATCCAGAACAGGTTGTCGGCGGTTCGGCTCAGCATGATCAGTCCTCCAGCACCCAGGTGTCCTTCGTGCCGCCGCCCTGGCTGCTGTTGACCACCAGCGAGCCCTCGGTCAGCGCCACGCGGCACAGGCCGCCCGGCACGGTGCGGATCTCCTTGCCGCACAGCACGTACGGCCGCAGATCCACGTGGCGCGGCGCGACGCCCGATTCCACGTAGGTGGGCGTGGTCGACAGCGCCAGCGTGGGCTGCGCGATGTAGTTGGCGGGATTGGCGCGCACGCGGTCCCGGAACGATTCCACCTCGGCGCGCGAGGCGGACGGCCCCACCAGCATCCCGTACCCGCCCGCGCCATGCACTTCCTTGACGACCAGGTCCTGCATGTTGGCCAGCACGTGCGACAGCTCGTCCGGCCGGCCGCAGCGCCAGGTCGGCACGTTCGACAGGATGGGTTCCTCGCCCAGATAGAAGCGGATCATGTCGGGCACGTAGAGATACGTGGACTTGTCGTCGGCGATGCCGGTGCCGATCGCGTTGGCGAGCGTGACGCGGCCGGCGCGATACACCGACAAGAGGCCCGGCACGCCCAGCGCGGAATCGGCGCGAAAGGACAGCGGATCGAGAAAATCGTCGTCCAGCCGGCGGTAGATCACGTCGACCTTGCGCGGCCCGCGCGTGGTGCGCATGTAGACGGTGTTCTGCTCGACGAACAGGTCCTGGCCTTCCACCAGTTCCACGCCCATCTGCTGGGCCAGGAAGGCGTGCTCGAAGTAGGCGGAGTTGTACATGCCCGGCGTCAGCACCACCACGGTGGGATCGTCGCCGCCGTGCGGCGCGACCTCGCGCAGGTTGTCCAGCAACAGGTCGGGGTAGTGCGCGACGGGTTCGACCTTGATTCGGCCGAACGCGTCGGGCATGAGCCGCATCGACATCTTGCGGTTCTCCAGCATGTACGACACGCCCGACGGCACGCGCAGGTTGTCCTCCAGCACATAGAATTCACCGGCGCCCGCCCGCACGAGGTCCACGCCGGCGATGTGGCAGTAGATGTCCTCGGCAACATCGACGTCCTGCATCTCCGGACGGTATTGCGCGTTCAGGAAGACCTGCTCGGCCGGCACGATGCCCGCGCGCACGATGTCGTGGCCGTGATAGATGTCGCGGATGAACAGGTTCAGTGCGCGCACGCGCTGTTTGAGGCCGGCTTCCAGGTGGCGCCATTCCTCGGCGGGAATGATGCGCGGGATGAGGTCGAAAGGGATCAGGCGCTCGGTGCCGGCGGCGTCGCCCGCAACCGAAAACGTGATGCCGACGCGGCGAAAGCTCAGGTCGGCCTCCAGCCGGCGCACGGACATGGCTTCGTCCGACTGCTCGTTGTGCCAGCGCTCGAATGCCTGGTAATGGGAGCGGATGCGGTTCTCGCCATCGCGCATTTCGTCAAAGGCGGATGGACGGGCGGGTAGGTCCTTCATGGCTCCTCCGTGCAGATGCTTGCGGCCGCTTGCACGCGGCCGTCATCCGGCCGTGGCCGGCCGGTCAAGGTGTACAAGCAACCCGCATGCCAGCTTTGGCGGCAGACGGGGCGATACGGCATCAATATGCGCTGCGGGCGGGGGAAATGCCATCCCCGGGGCGGACGACGGCGTAATCCGGGGACGGGAGGCCGCCAGGGGGGCGAGGGCGGCTGGAGCGCTGCCCGGGCGCGCGCACCAAGCTGGTGCGTCACGCCGGACGAAACTGGTGCGTCAGCGGGGACGCGTCAATTCATGCGATAGGAATGCAGCACCGATCCGCTCTTGCCGCCTTGCTCCAGCGGCGCGTGCGGCACCCAGCCGTCCTGCGTCAGCACCGCGTCCAACCGGACATCGTGCGCGGCGGGGACATAGCCCGGGTCCAGCTCGCCGCAGCTCCATGCGATGCCGACGGCAGTGAAGGGGTGGCCGCGGTCGCGCAGGGCGGCCAGGGTGCGGTCGTAATAGCCGCCGCCATAGCCCAGGCGGTCGCCGAGTTCGGTGTAACCCAGCGTGGGCACCAGCACCACGTCAGGCAGAAGTTCCGGGCCGGCCACGGGCTCCTGGATGCCGTAGGGGCCGGCGCGCAGCTCGGCCTCGGGCGTCCAGGGCAGGAAGGCGAGCGGCGCGTTGCGCTCGCGCACGACCGGCAGCGCCACCGTCATGCCGGCCTCGCTCCATTGCGTCAGGAGCGGGCGCAGATCGGGCTCGTCGGCCATCGGCCAGAACGCGGCCACGGTGGTGGGTGCCGGATTGCCGGCCTGCACGGCCTGGTCGCGGGCCACATTCAGCCAGGTGAAAAGGCGTGCGCGCATGAGCAAAGCGCCCCGGCTGCGCTGGTCTTCAGGCATTTCGGTGCGCAATTTCCGCAATCGCGTGCGGTGGACTGCGGTATCCTCTGGAGTATTTTGCGTAGTCATGCGGTGGCTGTAACCGGGGGGTTGAATATGAAGGCAAACATGCTGAAGACGAACATGCGTATGCTCAGCATGCGGGTGCGTCGCGAGACAGGCGCCCGGCAGCCCCCACGGTATCAGAATTCCTCGTTGCAAGCCGCCGACGCCCGCGCCGGGCTGCGCCGTTTGCTGCCGCTGGTGGCGCTTTTCACGGCTGCCTGTGCGCCCGTCGATGCGCAGCAGCGCAGCGCCGCCGTCAATCCCCAGCCTCAGCCCGCCGTGCAGGCGGCCCAGCCGATGATCGCCGTGCCTCCCGTGGTGCTGGCGGGCCTGCCGCCGACCGCGGAAACGCCCGCGCTGGCCGCCGTGGTCGCCGCCCGCGAAGCCATGAACCGCAAGCAGTGGTCGGTGCTGGGCGCCCTGGTGCCGCAGGCCAAGGGCGACCCGCTGGGCATGTATCCGGAATACTGGCTGCTGCGCTATCAGCTCTGGACGCCGCCCGCCTCGGGCCGGCCCGTGGCGGCGCTGCAGCAGTTCATCAACAGCAATGGCGACGCCTACCTGGCCGACCGCCTGCGCGGCGACTGGCTGCTCGCCGCCGCCCGCAGCGGCGACTTCGAAACGGTGCGCAAGCTGGCGCCCGTCAAAAACAGCAACGCGCAGATCGAATGCGCCATCCTGGACGGCAAGCACATGACCGGCCAGCGCGCCACGGCCGCGCAGGCGATGGCCGTGTTCTCGCCCGGCAGCGCGTGCTGGGCGCTGTACGACCAGCTCGTGGCCGACGGCATCCTGGGCTGGGAGCAACTCGAGCCGCAACTGCGCGATGCCATCGAGGCCAACAAGACCACCGATGCGCGCAAGTTCGTGCAGTACATGTTCGAACCGCGCGACGTGAAGACCTACGACGTCATCATGAAAGACCCCATGAAGTGGCTGACGCGGCAGGACCGCATGCCCGTGGGTCGCAACGAAAAGGAACTGGTCACGATCGCGCTGGCCCGCCTGGCGCGCTCGGACGTCAGCGTCGCCGACTCCTACCTGCGCCGCGAATGGGCCAAGTCGATGTCCAAGTCGAACCTGGCCTGGGTGCGCGGCCAGTACGCGCTGACCGCCGCGCTGGGCCTGGACAGCCGGGCGAACGATTGGTACCGCGAGGCGGGCCATATCCGCATGACCGAATACAACGCCGCCTGGAAGGTGCGCGCCGCGTTGCGCCAGCCGAAAATCGACTGGAAGTGGGTCATCGAATCCATCGACGAAATGCCGCCTTCGCAACAGGCCGAGACGGTCTGGGTCTACTGGAAGGCCCGCGGCCAGGCCGCGACGGGCAACAAGGACAAGGCGCAGGCCGCCTACGCCAGCATCGCCGACCGCTTTGATTTCTACGGCCAGCTGGCCGCGGAAGAGCTGGGCCGCCGCATCAATGTGCCGCCGCGTCCCGCACCCATCAGCGACCGCGAGATCGCCGAGGCCCGCGCCAATCCGGGCCTGCAACGCGCCGTGCTGCTGTTCCGCCTGGGCTGGCGCGCCGAAGCCGTTCCCGAGTGGAACTTCACGCTGCGCGGCATGAACGACCGCCAGCTATTGGCCGCCGCCGAGCTGGCCCGCGCCGAGAACATCTACGACCGCGTGGTCAACACGTCGGACCGCACCGAAAAGGAATTCGACTTCAGCCAGCGCTTCATCGCGCCGTTCGAGGGCCGCGTCACCGCCAAGGCCAACGCCATCGCGCTGGATCCGGCCTGGGTGTACGGGCTGATCCGCCAGGAATCGCGCTTCATCATGGATGCGCGCTCGCACGTGGGCGCCTCGGGGCTGATGCAGCTCATGCCCGCCACGGCCAAGTGGGTGGCTGGCAAGATCGGCATGAGCGACTTCACGCCGGCCAGCGTCAACGATTTCGACACCAACACCGAGCTTGGCACCAACTACCTGAACATCGTGCTGCGCGGCCTGGACGGCTCGCAGATGCTGGCCAGCGCCGGTTACAACGCGGGTCCGGGCCGGCCGCGTAATTGGCGTTCGACGTTCACGCATCCCGTCGAAGGCGCCATCTTTGCCGAAACCATTCCGTTCACCGAAACCCGCATCTACGTCAAGAACGTGATGTCCAACGCCACGTATTACGCGGCCATGTTCACCGGCCAGCCGCAATCGCTGAAGGAGCGCCTGGGCAACGTCGTGCCGGCAGGCACCGAAACCGCCGCCGCGCCATGACGCGCGATCCGGCGACCGAGGGCCTGCGCGCCTATATCGTTGGCGGCGCGGTGCGAGATGCGCTGCTCGGCCTGCCGCACGGCGATCACGATTGGGTCGTGGTGGGCGCCACGCCTGAAGACATGACCGGCCGCGGCTTCATCCCCGTCGGCGGCGATTTCCCCGTCTTTCTGCACCCCCGCACCAAAGAGGAATACGCCCTGGCGCGCACCGAACGCAAGTCGGGGCGCGGCTACAAGGGCTTCACCTTCTACACGGGCGCGGACGTCACGCTGGAGGACGACCTGCGCCGGCGCGACCTGACGGTAAATGCCATTGCCCAGGACGAAGACGGCCGGCTCGTGGACCCGCTGGGCGGCGCGGACGACCTGCGCGCCCGGGTCTTTCGTCATGTGGGCGATGCGTTCGAAGAGGATCCCGTACGCATCCTGCGCCTCGCCCGCTTTGCCGCGCGCTTTGGCGATTTCAGCATTGCGCCGGAAACGATGGCGCTGTGCCGCCGCATGGTCGAGGCCGGCGAGGCCGATGCGCTGGTGGCAGAACGCGTCTGGAAGGAATTGTCGCGCGGCCTGATGGCGCAGGCGCCTTCGCGCATGCTGGGCGTGCTGAACGAATCCGGCGCGTTGGCGCGCGTGATGCCCGAATTGCAGGGCGTGGACGAAGTGGCTGCGCAGTTGGATTGCGCCGCGCGGCAGGGCTTGCCGCTGGCAAGCCGCTACGCGCTGATGTGCCGCCTGACGCCGCAGCGCGAAGCGCTGGGACGGCGGATGCGCGTGCCCACGGAATGCAACGACTACGCGCGACTCTTGCCTGAAGTCCTCGACGCATTGGGTGCGCAGGATGGCATGCCGGATGGCCCGGGCAGGGCCGATGCGCAGTTGGCGCTGATGGAGCGCGCCGATGCCTTGCGCAAGCCGGAACGCTTTTTTGAACTGTTGGATGCCGCGGCCGTGTTGCGCGCGGTGGACCTTCCCGCGTGGCAATCGCGGGTGGCGGCGGTGCGCGGCGTGGACGCGGGCGCCATCGCCAAGGCTTGCGCGGGCGAGCCGGCGCGCATCAAGGACAGCGTGCGCCAGGCGCGCCTGGCGCGTCTGGCCGATTTGCAGGCAGTCTGATCCGGGTTCCGCGCTACAGCTTGCCCAGCCGGTCGCCGCGCGAGAACCCGCTCAACGGCGCCGTCATGCCGCGGCCGACGGCCAGCACCTTGAACAACTCGCCCATCTCCGCCTCCGACAGCAGCTTCTGCACCGGTGCCACCGCCTGCGCGTAGGCCTGCGCATCGGACGGATCCAGTCCGGCCAGCAGGTCCATGAGGCCCGCGTTCATCAGGAAGCGCGCCTGCGACGTGTAGCCCAGCACCTGCATTCCCGCCGCCAGCGCGGCGTCCGCCATCGCGGTGAAATCCACGTGCGCCGTGATGTCCTGCAGGCCCGGTGCGGTGAACGGGTCGCCGTGCGCGTGGTGCCGCAGGTGGCACATCAGCGTGCCGCCCGCGCGCTGCGGGTGGTAGTACTCGCTGCGCGGAAAGCCATAGTCCACCAGCAGCGCCGCGCCGCGTTCCAGCCAGCTGCCCATCGCCGCGATCCACGCCTCGCCCTGCAGATTGATTTCCGACACGTAGCCCGGCAGCGCCGGCATGCGCGCCGCGACGGCGGCCGCCAGGGTGGCCGGGGCGGGGCGATCTTCCCAGGTGAAACCGCCGTCGGCATCCACCGCCACGCCGCGTTCCAGCACCTGGCCGGCGTCGCTCCAGACAAAAAGGGAAACCGGCATCGCGTCCAGCACTTCGTTAGCCAGCACGCATCCGGAAAACGCGTGGGGCAGGGCGTCCAGCCATTGCACCCGGTCGCCGAAGGGCGACAGCCGTTCGGCCTGGCGCGCACGCAGGTCCGCCGACACTTCCAGAATCAGATAGCGCGTGTCGGACAGCCCCAACGCGTCCAGTTCGCGCAGCACGCCTTCGGCGAGCGCGCCGGTGCCGGCCCCGAATTCCAGCACGGCGCGCGTGTCCGTCTGACGCAGCACCTCGGCCGCCTGGCGCGCCAGCGTGCGCGAGAACAGCGGCGTGAGCTGCGGCGCGGTCACGAAGTCGCCGGCGGGTGTCTTGCCGCCGTCGTCGGCATCGGCCAGCTTGACGTTGCCTGCCGCGTAATAGCCCAGTCCCGGCGCGTACAGGGCCTCGGCCATCCAGTGATCGAACGGCAGCCAGCCGCCGCTCGCCGCGATGGCGGCGCGCAGGTGGGCGGCCGTGGCGTCGCTGTGTTCGCGCGCGGATGGGGACAGGGGCGGAAGATTGGCGGGGGCGGGGCGTTGCATGAGCGGAAGGTACGGGGCAAACCGGCATTTTCCCAAAAAAAAGCCCCGCAGCATGGCCGCGGGGCTTTTTTCGGATCAGACGGGCAGATTAGCCGCGGCGATCGGTCGACTTGGTGAAACGCTTGGCGGGGCCGCCGGGGCGCTTGTCGAACGAGGGCTTGCCACGGAAGCCGCCTTCGGGACGGTCGCCGCCACGGAAGCCGCCTTCGCGCTGGGGACGGTCGCCGAAGCTGGGACGGTCGCCAAAGCTGGGGCGCGCGTCGCGATCGCCACCGCGGAAACCGCCTTCACGGGGGCCGCGCTCGCTGAACGGACGGGCATCGCGCTGGGGACGGTCGCCGTAGCTGGGGCGGTCGCCAAAGCTGGGACGCGAATCGCGGTCGCCGCCACGGAAGCCGCCTTCACGCTGGGGGCGGTCGCCGAAGGGGCGATTGCCCTGGTAGCCGCCTTCGCGCTGCGGACGATCGCCGAAGCTGGGACGGTCGCCAAACGAACGCTGCGGGCGGTCGCCGAACGGACGGTCTTCAAAGGAACGGTTGCCCTGGTAGCCGCCGTCGCGCGGCTTGAACTCGCCACGCGGGCCGCCGAAGGAACGGCCTTCACGCGGGGCGCCATCGCGGGCGCCATCGCGGGCGCCGGCAAAGCCGCCCGACCCATGACGCGAACCGCCGAAGCCGCCGGGACGCTTGCCGAAGGGCTTGCCAAAGGGCTTGCCGCCGCCGCCACCGGTGGACGGACGCGGGGTGCGCTTGGGTTCCAGACCGGCGATCACTTCAGGCGTGATCGACTGGCCGATGTAGTGCTCGATGCGGCGGACCTTGTGGCGCTCGGAATGCGTGGCCAGCGTGAACGCCAGGCCGCTGCGGCCGGCGCGGCCCGTACGGCCGATGCGGTGCACGTAGTCTTCAGCCTGCATCGGCAGGTCGAAGTTGACGGCGTGGCTGATGCCTTGCACGTCGATGCCGCGGGCGGCCACGTCGGTGGCCACCAGGATGCGCAGCTGGCCGCGTTGCAGTTGCGACAGCGTGCGGGTGCGCTGGCGCTGGTTCATGTCGCCGTGCAGGGCGGCGGCGGCAAAGCCCTGGTCGGCCAGGCGGTCGGCCAGGTCGTCCGCGCCGCGCTTGGTCGACGTGAAGACGATGGCCTGATCCAGCGAGGCGTCGCGCAGCACGTGGTCCAGCAGCTGCATCTTGTGGCTGGCGTCGTCCGCGTACAGCAGGCTTTGCGTGATGTTGGTGTGCTTTTCCTTGGCGCCGGCGATCTCGATGCGCTGCGGCTCGCGCATCATGCGCGCGGCCAGCTTGGCAACGGTGCCGTCCAGGGTGGCCGAGAACAGCAGCGTCTGGCGCTCTTGCGGCAGGCGCTCGATGATGGTCTCGATATCTTCGATGAAGCCCATGTCCAGCATGCGGTCGGCTTCGTCCAGCACCAGGGTGTGCACGGTGTTGAGCTTGACGCGGCCCGATTGCAGGTGATCAATCAGGCGGCCGGGGGTGGCGACCAGCACGTCGACGCGGCGCGACAGCGCCTTCAGTTGCGCGCCGTAGGGCATGCCGCCCACGACGGTCGCGGTGCGCAGGTCGGCCAGCTTGCGGCCATACGTGGCGGTGGCTTCCGTGACTTGCAGGGCCAGTTCGCGGGTCGGGGTCAGCACCAGCACTTGCACGCCGACGCCCTTGTTGGCGGGCATCTGGGCAATGCGGTGCAGGGCGGGCAGCATGAAGGCCGCGGTCTTGCCGCTGCCGGTCTGCGAGGACACCATCAGGTCATGGCCGGCCAGCGCTTGCGGAATGGCGGCGGCTTGAACGGTGGTGGGGGTGGTGAAGCCAGCTTCTTGAACGGCCGACAACAGGGCGGGCGCGAGACCCAGGGTTTCGAAAGACATTACTTTCCCTTGCCGCAATCAATGCGACGCAGTGCTTGGTCGGGCCAGGGGATTAGGCGGCCGGATCCAGGCGACGGTTGATGGAGCATCGTGCCGACCGGATCAACCATGCGCGTGGCGCGTTCTCTTGTACTGATGGAACGCAGGGCGAAAGGAAAGGGGTCAGGAATCGATGATAGTTCGGCATGAGGCCGGGGGTTGGTTTCCCGGCGGACTGCAAAAAATTCCGCTAAATCAAGGCGGTAAATGCCGAACTCGTTTTGTGCAGTGCGGCGATCATAACCTGAATTCACCCTGCAAGGGAATTATTTTTTTGTCCAGTCCCCAATCAATAGGGTTTTTCCCTTGGTTTTCCAGCCACGCGTTGGTGGCCCGGAAATGACCGCAGCCCAGGAACGGCACCGGGGGGCGCCGGGCGGACAGCGGTGAGGGGTGGTTGGACATCAGCACCAGATGGCCGCTGTCGGGCGGCAGCAACAGCCGCTTGGCCTGGGCGTGGGCGCCCCACAGCATGAACACCTTGGGCGACGGATCACGCGCGACGAGCTTGATGAGGGCATCGGTCACCGTTTCCCAGCCGCGCTTGGCGTGCGAGGCGGGCTGGCCGTCTTCCACGGTGAGCGCCGTGTTCAGCAGCAGCACGCCCTGCTCGGCCCAGGCGGTGAGGTCATTGCCTGCCGGAACGCCCAGATCCGGATAGTCGCGCGCAATCTCGTTGAAGATGTTGCGCAGGCTGGGGGGGCGCTTGCAGTCGTCCGGCACCGAGAACGCCAGCCCCTGCGCCTGGCCGGGGCCGTGGTAAGGGTCCTGGCCCAGGATCACGACCCGTACATCCGAGGGCGCCAGGCCTTGCAGGGCGCGAAAGGGCGTGGCGGGATACACCACGGCGCCCTGCGCCAGGCGCGCTTCCACATGGCTGGTCGCGGCGGCAAGGGCCGCGGCCACGGCGGGATCGGCGGACAGGGCGGCCTGCCAGGCGGCAGGCAGTTGCCCGGCCTGCGTGGCCAGGGCGTTGGGTGTAAGGCGGTTGTCGATCGGCATGGGCGCGATTTTGGCATATCCGCCTGGTCAGCCCGACCGGTGCCGCCCGCCCGTTCAGACCGGCCAGCCGGCCTGCCGGTGCGCCGAGTCCCAGAACATCCATTCAAGTTGCGCGGCGCGCGTGTAGGCCTGGTGCATCGCTTCGACGATCTGGGGCGAGGCGGTTTGGGCGGCCCGGTCCACGGTGGCGATCACCGCGCGGACCAGCGCGTGGAAGTCATCGCCGGCGTAGGTGTCGATCCAGGCGGCGTACGGATTGGGCCGAACGGCGCGCGCGTGGATGTGGCGCCCGATCTCCGCGTAGATCCAGAAGCAGGGGAGCAGGGCAGCCAGGGCGACCGGATAGGGTGCGCTCCAGGCGGTGGCGATGAGGAAACTGGTGTAGTGATGGCTCGCCGGCGTCAGCGGCGTGGCCTCGAACGTGGCCGCATCGATGCCGAACTGCTGCATGAATCCGGCATGCAGGCTGCGTTCGGCCACGACGGCGCCCTTGGCGGCTTCGGCAAACTGCACGACGCCGTCTGCGTCGTCGGCCTTGGCGGCGGCAATGGCCAGCGCGCGTCCAAACGCGACCAGATAGTGCGCGTCCTGGATCATGTAGTGCTTGAACGCATCCTCGGCAAGCTGGCCGCTGGCCAGTTCGCGGTTGAACGGCATGTCGCGCGTCTTTTCGTAGAGCGCGGCGTTGCGGGTCCAGGCGTCGGAGCTGAAAGACATGAAATTCCTCTTAGGCGTCGCCTCGCACGCGCGAGGATGCGCGGCGCCGGCGGGGCATAAGCGTACCAAGACAGCGGGGGGAGATTCAGGCCGCGCGCTTGCGGTGATGGCGGGCGAATTCCAGGAGCGCGTCGCGCAACACCACGGCCTGATTGTGTTCGGTGTTGCGCGCACCGTACAGCAGGGTCAGGGGGCGATCGCCCGCGGCCTCCAGCAAGGCCGCCATGCGCGCTTGCTGCTCGGGCGTGGCCAGTTCGGCCAGGTATTTGGCGCGGAATGCGTCCCAGCGTTCCTCGACGTGGCTGAACCATTTGCACAATTCAGCGCTGGGGGCGATGTCGCGGGCCCATTCGTCCAGGCCGAGGTCCGCGCGCCGCAGGCCGCGAGGCCACATGCGGTCGACGAGGGCAAGGTAATGCCCTTGCGGACCGGTGCCTTCGTAAACGCGCTGCACGATGATGCGGGACGTTTTCATGCCGACTCCTGCGACGTGGGTGCGGACAGTCTACTTCACGGGCCGAGCGCCCAAGGCCACACGCGCGGTCAGCTCGCACGTCGTTGAGCCGCCATGGCAATAACCTGAACGGTAACTGAATGTACATAACCTGCGTCTTTCTTCCCTGAAATCGAGGTCTATTGCCACCGAAGTCACGTCATCTGCGGGCTGTGTCCCCGCCTGGCGACAGAGAGGCTTGTCGGGCTGCGGCGTTGTGGTTTACATTCGCTTAAATTCTATGTAACAACTCCGTTGGAGGCCGACCCAGTCGGCCTTTTTTGAACCCACGCCCACCAGTCGTGGCTTGGCCAGGCTGCCTGGCGCCCCTTGCCGTCATGCCGCCACGCCATCATCCCGTCCTCCTTGCCTTGCCTGGCACCGCCGACACCCTTTGCCGGCATCGGCAGGCCCCTGCGCAAACCGCCTGCAGCAGCCCGCTGCTCCGCCCATGCTGAATTCCGACGATCTTCCCGCTAGCCACGCCGGGACGGGCGGCCCCTTGCGCATCCTGCATACGGAAGCCGCCACGGCCTTTGGCGGCCAGGAATTCTGTATCTATAAGGAGATGGTCGCCATGCGCGAGCGCGGCCATCACCTGGAAGCGGTCTGCCAGCCGCACGCCGAACTGGCGCAGCGGCTTCGCGACGCCGGCTTCACCGTGCACACCGTGAACATGGACGGCGCTGTCAATTTCGTGCGCAGCGTGGCGTTCGTGCGGCGCGTGGCGGCGCGCGGCCGCTTCGACGTGGTCAACACGCACAGCCGCAGCGACACGGTGCGCGCGGCAATGGGCGCGCGCCTTGCCCGCACCCCGCTCATCGTGCGCACCCGCCACCTGGCCAAGCCGATCAACTCGCTGTATGCCTACACGTGGCTGGCCCACCGCGTCATCGCCGTGAGCCGGCACGTGCAGCGCCAATTGCTGGATGGCGGCGCGCCGCCCGAGGCCGTCGCCACCATCCATTCGCCGATTGTGTTGCCCGAAGGCGACGGCAAGGGCAATCTGCGGCAGGAACTCGGCCTGCCGGGCGATGCGCTGGTCGTGGGCTGTGTGGCCGTCATGCGCACGGAAAAGGGCCATGCCGACCTGATCGACGCCTTCCAGCGGGTGCTGGCCGCGTTTCCGCAAGCCCATCTGGTGCTGGCCGGGGACGGCATGCCGGTGTTCGAGCGCCTGAAGGGACAGGTTCAGGCGCTGGGCCTGGCGTCCCGCGTGCACTTTCTGGGCCGGCGGCATGACATCGGCAACGTGCTGCAGGCGTTTGACGTATTCGCCTTGCCGACCCATCGCGAAGCCTTCGGCACGGCATTTGTCGAAGCTGCCGCCATGGGCGTGCCCGTGATTGGCACGGACGTGGGGGGAGTTCCCGAAACCATGCAGGCGGGCGTGACCGGCCTGCTGGTGCCGCCGCGCGATCCCGCTGCGTTGGCCGCCGCGCTGGAAAGCCTGCTGGCTGACCCCGAACGCCGCCGCCGCATGGGCGAAGCGGGCCGGGAGCTCATTCGGGGGCAGGGGCTTTTCAGCGTCGACCGCGCGGCGCAGTTGGTCGAAGCGGCCTACGCACGCTGGCTGGGAGAACGGCGGGGGCGGGCCCCCGCGGCGCCCAGCGGCTCGATGCCGTAGAACGGTCAGTGCGGTAGAAAGCCCAGTGCGGTAAAACGCTCAGTGCGCTGGACCGCTCAATGCCACAGCAGCGCGTTCATCGCTTCGACCAGACGGTCGCGGTAGCGCGGCAGCAGGGCCGACACCGCTTCTTGCCGGCGCTTCCAGGAATCGGGCTCGGCGCCCGGCGCGATGCGCGGCGCCGCCCAGATCGGATCCGGAAAATGCCGGTCGCCGCGCCAGCGCGGGATCACGTGCCAATGCAGATGCGGCACCATGTTGCCGAGCGATGCCAGGTTGACCTTGTCGGGCGTCAGGATCGCCTGCTGCGTTTCCTCGACCACATACACCGCCCGCATGAGCAGGTCGCGCCCGTGCGTGGACAGGCTGGTCATCTCGGCCAGGTGAGCGTTCCAGATCACCCGCGTAAACCCCGGATAGTCGGGGTCCTCGACCTCGATGATGCGCAGGTGCGGTCCCCGCCACAAGAGCGTGCCGCCGTCTTCCTGGCACAGCGGACAGTTGGGATCGCGCGCGCTCAAGCCATCACCTTGCGGTACTGAATGAAGCCGGACCGGTCGGCAATGCGGTCGTAGAGCTGCATGGCGGTTGCGTTGGTTTCGTGCGTCAGCCAGTAGACGCGGGCGCAATTGGCCGCGGCGGCTTCGGCGTAGACGTGTTCGATCAGCTTGCGCCCGGCGCCCGTGCCGCGCGCCTCCTGGTCCACATACAGATCCTGCAAATAGCAGTAATCGCCCGCGGTCCAGGTGGAGCGGTGGAAGATCCAGTGCACCAAGCCCACCGCGCGGCCGCTTTCGTAGGCCAGCGCCGCGTGCATGGGCTCGGCCGGATCCAGGAAGCGCGCCCACGTGTTGCGCGTGACGGCGTCGTCGATGCTGACGCGGTAGAAGTCCTGGTAGCCCTTCCACAGCGGCAGCCATGCGTCGAAGTCAGCGGCAACGATGGGACGGATATCTGCGGTACTCATGGGGCGGAGCCTCCTGGCGGCATTCAGAGTTGGTTTTCCATGGCTTCGACGATATGCCGCAGCACTTGCAGCCGAGCGTAACGCTTGTCGTTGGCCGACACCAGATGCCAAGGCGCGTAGGGCACGTCGGTCCGCATCATCATCTCGTTGGCCGCCGCGGCGTATTCGGGCCATTTTTCGCGGTTGCGCCAGTCCTCGGGCGTGATCTTGAAATTCTTGAACGGCGATTTTTCGCGTTCGCGAAAGCGGGCAAGCTGTTCGTCCGGCGTGACCGCCAGCCAGAACTTGAGCACCAGCGCGCCGCTGGCCGCCAGCTGTTCTTCGAAGTCGTTGATCTCTGCGTAGGCCCGGCGCCACTTGGCGGGGGGAATCAGCTTCTCGACGCGCTCGACCAGCACGCGGCCATACCAGGAGCGGTCGAAGATCGCGATCCGGCCATGGCGGGGAATGCGGCGCCAGAACCGCCACAGGTAAGGACGGGCCAATTCTTCCGAGCTGGGCGCGGACACGGGCGTGATGTCGAATTGCCGGGCGTCCAGCGCGTGCGTGACGCGGCGGATGGCGCCGCCCTTGCCGGCCGCATCCTGTCCCTCGAACACCACGATCAGCGAGCGATCCTTGAACTTGTCGGAGCGGGCGGCGAGCGCCAGCCGGCCTTGCAGCAGGCCGAGTTCGGATTCGTAGTCTTCCTTCTCGACCTTGGCGTCATAGTCCAGCTTGCCCAGGCGATCGACGATGCGCGTCGTGCTGGAATGCGCCACGAAGGCGGGCGGCAGGCGCGGCACGCCGCGCCGGCGCAGCGCCGTCAGCACCGCTTCGGCCGTGCGCGCGGTGCGCATGTTCTCGTCGGCGCTGGGGATCACCACCCAGGGCGCGTGACCGCAATCCGTGTGATTGAGCACGACGTGCGCGCCCGACCGGATGCGGTCGAAACGCTTGTTGACCTTCATGTCGATCGGGCTGACCTGCCAGGCGGTCTCGGGACTGGCGAGCAGGCGCTGCGCCCGTTCCTTTTGCGCCTTGGCCGACAGGTGGAACCACAGCTTGACGATCTGCACGCCTTCCGCGGCCAGCATCGTTTCAAAGCGCATGATGGCGGCGGCATGGGCCTCGATGGCGTCTGCGTTGGGCTTCTTGCGCACGGCCTCGATGACCAGCGGTGTGTACCAGGAGCCGAACACGATGCCGGTGCTGCCCTTGGGCGGCAGATCGCGCCAGTAGCGCCACAACGGCGGGCGATCCAGTTCGTCGCCCTCGCGCGGTCCATAGGCCAGCGTGCGGATGTGGCGAGGATCCATCCATTCGTTGAGCAGGTTGATCGTGGCGCCCTTGCCGGCCCCGTCGATGCCCGCCACGACGACCAGAAGCGTCTTGTCGGCCTGGCGCAGGCGTTCGTACTGTGCATTCAGCAGTCCGACCCGCAGCCGCGTTTCCAGCGCCTTGAATTCATCTTTGGAGAGAGTAGGGTCTGCTTCGGCTTCGGCGAACATGGATGCGTCGGATCGGGTTGCTGCGATCGGGCGATCTTGCGGGATATGGCCGTACGGCGCAAGTGCGCCGCGGCCAGGTATCAAAGCGCGTTGACGGGAATCTTCAGATACTGCACGCCGTTGTCCTCGGCCGGCGGGAAATGTCCCGCGCGGATGTTCACCTGGATGGCGGGCAGGATCAGTGTGGGCATCGACAGTGTCGCGTCCCGCCGGGTGCGCATGGCGACGAATTCTTCTTCGGTGATGCCATCGCGCACGTGGATGTTGCCGCGGCGCTGGTCGGCCACGGTGGTCTGCCAGGCAGCGTCGCGGCCCTCGGGCGGATAGTCGTGACACATGAAGAGGCGCGTGTCGTCGGGCAGGCTCAAGAGGCGCCGGATCGACTGGTACAGCAGGTGCGCATCGCCGCCCGGGAAATCGCAGCGCGCCGTACCGACATCGGGCATGAACAGCGTGTCGCCCACGAATGCCGCGTCGCCGATCAGGTAGGCCATGTCGGCCGGCGTGTGTCCCGGCACGTGCACCGCCGTGGCGGTCAGCGCGCCGATCTGAAAGGTCTCGCCGTCGGCGAACAGATGGCCGAACTGCGATCCGTCGAGCTGAAAGGCCGGCTCCAGGTTCAGGATCTTCTTGAACACGCCCTGCACGCTGCGGATGCTTTGGCCGATGGCGATGACGCCGCCCAACTGCCGTTGCAGATAAGGCGCGGCGGACAGGTGATCGGCGTGGGCATGGGTTTCCAGCAGCCAGACCGTCCGCAGGCCGCGCGCGCGGACATAGTCCGCCACACGGTCCGCATTGGCGGTGCTGGTGCGGCCCGACTTGGGGTCGAAGTCCAGCACCGAATCAATGATGGCGCAGGCGCCGCCGGGCCCTGCCTCGTGAACGACGTAGGTGATGGTCGAGGTGACGGGATCAAAGAAGGCCTGGATGTGCGGATTCATGGGGGCTCGGGAATGGAGGGCGGGCACGTCGGAACAGTTTACGTAAAAAAATAATATTTGCGAATAGTTTATTCATAAATATAATGACGACGCTGTTGCCTCGTTTTTCCTCCACTGTCTGCGCCCCGTCATGAATGCCCCGCTTACCGAATGTGAAGTCTCCTCCCTGCGCGAATCGGCCTCCCAGGCCTGCACGCTGCTCAAGGCCCTGGCCAACGAAGACCGCTTGCTCCTCCTGTGCCAGCTGGTCCACCACGAACGCAACGTCGGCGAGCTGGAATCGCTGACCGGGATCCGCCAGCCCACGCTCTCGCAGCAGCTTGGCGTGCTGCGCGACGAAGGCCTCGTCGTCACGCGGCGCGAAGGCAAGTACGTCTACTACCAGATGGCCAGTTTCGAGGTCAGCCAGGTGATGAAAACCCTGTCCAGCCTGTACTGCGGACGCGCACTGGAATCGCTCAAATGAACGTGGACTGGTCTGCCTTTACGCCGCTCGCCGGTACGGCGGGGGGGCTCCTTATCGGCGCCGGCGCGGTCTTGCTGATGCTTGGCGCCGGCCGCATTGCCGGCATCAGCGGCATCGTGGGCGGTCTTTTCACCCCGACGCGAGGCGACGGTTGGCGCGTGGCCTTCCTGCTGGGACTGTGCGCCGCGCCGTGGGTCTACCGGCTGTTCGCCACCCTGCCGTCCATCACCGTCGATGCCAGCACGCCCCGGCTGATCGTGGCCGGCCTGCTCGTCGGGATCGGCACGCGATACGGGTCCGGCTGCACCAGCGGCCACGGCGTCTGCGGCCTGTCCCGCGGATCGCGCCGTTCGTTCGTCGCAATGGCAATCTTCATGGCGGCCGGATTCGTGACGGTCTACGTCTTGCGCCACGCGGTGGGAGGCTGACATGGCTGCGATCTACGCTTTTGCCGCCGGGCTCGTCTTCGGATTCGGCCTGTTGGTGTCGGGACTTGCCGACCCCGCGCGCGTGTTGGGTTTTCTGGACCTGGCGGGCTTGTGGAATCCCACCCTGGCGTTCGTGATGGGGGGCGCCGTCGTCGTGGCCAGCATCGGATTTGCGCGCTTGCGTCGCCGCCGCGCCAGCCTGTCGGGCGAACCCATGCGCTGGCCGCAGGCCACGCAGCTGGACTGGCGTCTGGCCGGCGGCAGCCTGGCGTTTGGCGTGGGCTGGGGCGTGGCGGGATTCTGTCCCGGACCCGCCGTCGTCGCCGCGGCGGCCGGCATCGGCGAGGCCGGTATTTTTGTGGTCGCCATGCTTGCGGGGATGGCGATCCACGCCATCATCGAACGCGCCCGGCGCGGCGGGGCCTGACCCCGCGTCCGCCGCCTTACTCGTACGTGCGGATGTCGTCGATCACCTTGCCGTCGTTCGGCAGGCCGCCTTCGTCCACCCATTGCACATCGGCGCGCAGCTTGGTCACGTCGCGCGCCGAATCGGCGATGCGCTTGGCCAGGTCATCGTTCTGCTCGCGCGACTCCACCTTGAGCACCATGCGGTCCGAGCCCGTGCTGCCGCTGATGACCAGCCGCGCCCGCAGGATTTCCGGATGCCGCCGGACCACGTCGGCCACCTGCGAGGGGTGCACGAACATGCCGCGCACCTTGGTCGTCTGGTCGGCGCGCCCCATCCAGCCCTTGATGCGGGTGTTGGTGCGCCCGCACGGCGAAATGCCCGGCATCACCGCCGACAGGTCGCCGGTGCCGAACCGCACCAGCGGGTAATCGGGGTTCAGCGTGGTCACCACGACCTCGCCAACTTCGCCGTCGCGCACGGGCTCGCCAGTGCCCGGACGCACGATTTCGACGATGATGTCCTCGCCCACCACCAGCCCCTCGCGGGCAGGCGTCTCGAAAGCGATCATGCCCAGGTCGGCGCTGCCGTATGCCTGGTAGCCGTCAATGCCGCGCGCCGCCAGCCAGTCGCGCAGCGAGGGCGGGAAGGCCTCTCCGGAAACCAGCGCGCGGCGCAGCGAATCGAGCTTCACGCCCAGTTCATCGGACTTTTCCAGGATGATCTTCAGGAAGCTGGGCGTGCCGGTGTAGCCGCTGGGCGACAAGTCCTGGATCGCGCGCACCTGCTGTTCGGTCTGTCCGGTACCGCCGGGGAATACGGTGCAGCCCACCGCGTGCGCGGCTGTCTCCATCATCGAGCCGGCCGGCGTGAAGTGATAGGAAAAGCAGTTGTAGGCCAGTTCGCCGGCGCGAAAGCCCGCCGCGTACAGGGCGCGCGCAAAGCGCCAGTAATCCGAGCGCGCGCTTTCCGGTTCGTAGATCGGGCCGGGCGAGGCAAACACCCGCATCGCTTCGCCCCAGCCGATCGCGGAAAAGCCGCCGAAGGCCTTGGCGGGCCCAGCGGGCCGGGCGGCGTCATCGCGGCTGTGCTGCTGGCGTTCCAGCAGCTCGTGCTTGCGCAGCACCGGCAGCCGGGCCAGCGCCTCGCGCGAGGTGACCGTGGCCGGGTCCACGCCGCGCAATTGCTCGGCGATGGCCGGCGCACGCGCGATGGCCCGCGCAATCGCCCCAGGCAGGGCCGCCATCAGATCGCGCTCGCGTTGCTCGGGCGCGCGGGTTTCGAGGTCATCGAAAAACTCGGACATGGAATCGCACCTTCTCGTGTGCCGGTTGGCGGCGCCGTTGCCGGCGCCATGCGGCAAGCGCTGGCTTGCCCGCGTCGGAAATCAGGCCAGCCAGCGTTTGCGGCGGCGGTAGAACTTGTTGTCCCGGAAACTCTTGCGCTCGCCGCTGGAGATGCCCAGGTAAAACTCCTTGACGTCCTCGTTCTGCGCCAGGTCGGACGCGGCGCCGTCCATCATCACGCGCCCGTTCTCCAGGATGTAGCCGTAATCGGCGTAGCGCAGGGCGATGTTGGTGTTCTGCTCGGCCAACAGAAAGCTCACGCGCTCGCGCTGGTTCAGGTCGCGCACGATCTCGAAGATTTCTTCGACGATCTGCGGCGCAAGACCCATCGACGGTTCATCCAGCAGGATCATGTTCGGGTTGGCCATCAGCGCGCGGCCGATCGCGGTCATCTGCTGCTCGCCGCCCGAGGTGTATCCGGACTGGCTGGTGCGCCGCTGCTTCAAGCGCGGGAAATACTGGTAGACCCGTTCAAGCGCGGCCGTGGTGTCGCCGCGGCTCATGCTGCGCGTATAGGCGCCGGTCAGCAGGTTTTCCTCGATGGTGAGGTGGGCGAAGCAGTGCCGGCCTTCCATCACCTGCACGACGCCGCGCTTGACCAGCTCGGCCGGCGTCAGCTTTTCGATGCGCTGGCCGCGGTACTGGATGTGGCCTTTGGTGACGTCGCCGCGCTCGCCCTTGAGCAGATTGGAGATCGCGCGCAGCGTGGTGGTCTTGCCCGCGCCGTTCGCGCCCAGCAGCGCCACGATCCTGCCTTCGGGCACCTGCAGGGACACGCCCTTGAGCACCAGGATCACGTGGTTGTAGATCACCTCGATGCCGTTCACATCGAGCAGCACCGGCGGGGCGCCTGCGGCGGCAATATTGGCGTCGTTCATAAACATTCCTGCAGCGTGGCGGCGGCCGGCCGGAAAGCCGGCCGCCGGGTCATATCAACATGCGTTGCGCACCCGCGGCGTGGCCGCCGCGGGCGCTCCAGGGGCATCACTCACACTTGCGGGGCGTAATGTTCTTTTCCTTGGCGTACTTGGCCGCCGATTCCTTGACCATCGGGTCCAGGATCGTCTTGTCGGCCTGATACCAGTCGGAAACGACCTTGAACTTGGAACCGTCCCACTGCACGATGCGGGCCCAGTCGTCGCCCTTGTGGTTGGCGCACGAGGTCTTGACCGGACGCATGATCTGGCCAAAGCCCAGCTTGTCGAGCTTTTCCTGCGTCAGGTCCAGGTTCTCGAAGCCCCAGCGCACCTGCTCCGGCGTCAGCGCCTTGCCCTTGCCGTACTTCTCCTGCGCGGCGCGGATCGCTTCGACCTGCAGCATCGAGATCATCATGCCGCGCGTGTGGGCGATGGTGCCCAACGTGGTCTTGCCGGTCTTGTCCGCGCCCTGGCCCTTGTCGTAGACGTACTTCTTCAGATCGTCGTAGACCTTGTCGCTGTCGGCGCCGCTGTTGTGGATGGTGATGGCGTTGTAGCCCTTGGCGACATCGCCCAGGTCCTTGACGTCGCCTTCCGAGCCGGCCCACCAGATCGCGTACATCTTGTCGCGCGGATAGCCGCTGGCCTGCGCTTCGCGGATGGCGGTGGGCGTCATGATGCCCGCGCTCCACAGCAGCACGTAGTTCGGGCGCGCCTGGCGGATCTGCAGCCAGGTGGACTTCTGCTCCACGCCCGGCGCCGTCACCGGGTACAGCAGCAATTCAAAGCCTTCCTTGGCGGCGCGTTTTTGCAGCAGGGGGATCGGTTCCTTGCCGTAGGGCGAGTCGTGATAAACCAGGGCGATCTTCTTGCCCTTGAGCTTGTCCATGCCGCCTTCTTTCTTGGCGATGTCCTGGATCATCACGTCGGCGGCGGTCCAGTACGTGCCCAAGAGCGGGAAGTTCCACTCGAACACGCTGCCGTCCACCGATTGCGACAGGCCGTAGCCCATCGTTTCCACGGGCACCTTGTCGACGATGGCCTTGTCGCTGACCGCGAAGGTGATGCCGGTGGACTGTGTGTCGAAGCCCGATGCGCCGGTGCCCTTGCCCTTCAGGCGCTCGTAGCATTCCACGCCGCGGTCCGTGGCGTAGGCGGTTTCGCATTCTTCATACGTGATCTTGACGCCGTTCACGCCGCCATCGCGCTCGTTCACGAGCTTCAGGTAATCCAGCTTGCCATCGGCCCAGGGAATGCCCAGCGGCGCGAACGATCCCGTGCGATACACCAGCAACGGAACGAACTGCTCTTCGGCCGCCATTGCCGGCGTGGCCACGGCGCCTGCGGCGCCGGCTGCGGCCATTAAGGCTGCCGCCAACTTCAGGTTAAGACGCTTCATCTCCATTTACCTCCTGCGTGGTGTTTGGGTCGGTCAACCCTGTGACACCGGGATTGACCCGGTCTTGAGCCGGGTATTCGGGGCGGGGGTCCAGCGCGGTTGTGCTGCGATGAACCCACGGAAATCAAAACGAAACACGATCAGTGCGGGAACGGCCAGATCCTCAACTTCTCCTTGCCGATGCTCCACAGCCGCGCCAGGCCGTGCGGCTCGGCGATCAGGAAGAACACGATCAGCGCGCCGAACACCATGTGCTCGATGTGGGCGGCGGTGTCCACTGACAGCGGCAGGCCCAGCATGTGCGGGATGTTGGACAGCGCCACGGGCACCAGCACGATGAACGCGGCGCCAAAGAAGCTCCCGATGATCGAGCCCAGCCCGCCGATGATGACCATGAACAGCAGCTGGAACGAGCGGCCCAGGTCGAACGCCAGCGGCTCCCATGATCCCAGGTGGATGTAGCCCCACAACGCGCCGGCCACGCCGACGATGAACGAGCTGACGGCAAACGCCGTCAGCTTGGCGTACATGGGCCGGATGCCGATGACGGAAGCGGCGACGTCCATGTCGCGGATCGCCATCCATTGGCGTCCGATGGCGCCGCGCACCAGGTTCTTGGCCAACAGGCTGAAGATGACGACCAGGATCAGCACGAACAGGTACTTCTCCATGGCGCTCTGCACCGGCAGCCCGAAGGCCGTGAGCGGCGGCACCGACACGCTGCCCGAGGACGAATAGTTGGTGAAGAAGGGAATGCGCAGGAACGCCCAGTCCACGAAGAACTGCGCGGCCAGTGTCGCCACCGCGAGGTACAGGCCACGGATGCGCAGGCTGGGGATGCCGAAGATCACGCCGACAAGGGTGGCAAAGCAGCCGCCCAACAGAATCTGCACCACCAGCGGCATGCCGGGAAAGCGCACGCCGAAGTTCCACGCCGCATACGCGCCCACCGCCATGAAGGCGCCCGTGCCCAGCGAAATCTGGCCGCAGTAGCCGACCAGGATGTTCAGGCCCACGGCGGCCAGCGCCAGGATCAGGAACGGAATCAGGATGGCGCGCAGCAGATAGTCGCTGGCCATCGCCGGCACGGCGATGAACGCCACCGCCATCAGCAGCCAGATGAAGACGCGATCCTGGCGGATCGGGAAGATCTGCTGGTCAGCGCGATAGCTGGTCTTGAATTGGCCGTTTTCGCGATAGAACATGTTTTATCCTCGGTGACGCAGGCTTAGACGCGGTCGATGATCTTCTCGCCGAACAGCCCTTGCGGACGGAACAGCAGGAACACCAGCGCCAGCACATAGGCGAACCAGATTTCGATGCCGCCGCCCACCAGCGACCCCAGATACACCTCGGACAGCTTTTCCCCCACCCCGATGATGAGCCCGCCCAGAATGGCGCCCGGCACCGACGTCAAACCGCCCAGGATCACCACCGGCAACGCGCGCAGCGCGGCGGTGGACAACGTGAACTGCACGCCGAACTTCGATCCCCAGATGATCCCGGCCACCAGCGCCACCAGACCCGCCACGCTCCACACGATCACCCAGATGCGGTTCAGCGGAATGCCGATCGACTGCGCGGCCTGATGGTCGTCGGCCACCGCTCGCAGCGCACGGCCCGTCGAGGTGTACTGGAAGAAGAGCGCCAGCGCCGCCACCAGCAGCGCCGCAATGACCGCGGCGGTCAGGTCCTCCAGGTTGATGAGCAGCCCCCCCTCGAACACCGAGTCCAGGATCAACAGCGGATCCTTGGGCATGCCGACATTGATGGAATACACCGAGCTGCCGAACGTGATCTGGCCCAGTCCGTCCAGGAAATAGCTGATGCCCAGCGTGGCCATCAGGAGCGTGGTGGCTTCCTGGTTGACCAGATGGCGCAGCACGAAGCGTTCGATCGCCACGGCCAGCAGGAACATCACGATCGCGCTGACAATGAACGCCAGCACGTTGGCCAGGATCATGTTGTCAAAGCCGAGCCAGCGCGGCAGCCATTCCGAAAAGCGCGCCATCGACAGCGCCGCCACCAGCACCATCGCGCCCTGCGCGAAGTTGAAGACGCCGGACGCCTTGAAGATCAGCACGAAGCCCAGGCCGATCAGCGCGTACAGCATGCCGCTCATCAGGCCGCCGAATAAGGTCTCTAGAAAAAATCCCATGTCTTTCCGCCTTGGGTTGTCCGGCTTAGTGCGACACGCCGAGATAGGCGCGAATGACGTCTTCATTTGCCCGAACTTCATCGGGCTTGCCGTCGCCGATCTTCTTGCCGTAGTCCAGCACGACCACGCGGTCCGAGATGTCCATGACCACGCCCATGTCGTGTTCGATCAGCACGATGGTCGTGCCAAACTCATCGTTCACATCCAGGATGAAGCGGCTCATGTCCTGCTTTTCCTCGATGTTCATCCCGGCCATCGGCTCGTCCAGCAGCAACAGGCGCGGCTCCATCGCCAGCGCGCGGCCCAGGTCGACACGTTTTTGCAGCCCGTAGGGCAGGCGGCCGACCGGCGTCTTGCGGTAGGCCTGGATTTCCAGGAAGTCGATGATGTTTTCGACGAACTCGCGATGCTGGATCTCTTCGCGCTCGGCAGGCCCCAGGCGGAACGCCTGCGCCAGCAGGCCGCTCTTCATGCGCAGGTTGCGGCCCGTCATGATGTTGTCCAGCACGCTCATGCCCTTGAACAGCGCCAGGTTCTGGAACGTGCGCGCGATGCCCATCTCGGCGGCGCGGCGCGGGTTCATGCGCGAGAACCGTTGGTTGCGGAATTCGATGCCGCCTTGCTGCGGCGTGTACACGCCGTTGATGACGTTGAGCATGGAGCTCTTGCCCGCGCCGTTGGGCCCGATGATGGCGCGGATCTCGTGCTCGCGCACGTTGAAGGAAATATCGGTCAGCGCCTTGACGCCGCCGAAAGACAGGGAGATGTTCTGCATGTCCAGCATGACATCGCCGATACGCTGGTCGCGGTCGTTATGGCTCATGATCTCTACGCGGCTCGGGCGGTGATGGCGGGAAACGTCTTGACCGGGCAGATCCGCAGATCCGCCGAAATCTTGCCGGTGCGTCCGTCTTCGAATTTCACTTCGGTCTCGATGAACTGCGACTGCTTGCCGCCAAAGAGCGCATCGATCAGCACGCCATACTTCTGCGCGATGAAGGCGCGGCGCACCTTGCGCGTGCGGGTCAGCTCGTCGTCATCGGGATCCAGTTCCTTGTGCAGGATCAGGAAGCGGCTGATCTGCGAGGCCGCCAGCTTGGGATCGGTCGCCAGGTCCGCATTGACCTGCTCCACGCATTCGGCAATGAGCTGATAGACCTCGTCCTTGCCCGCCAGGTCGGTGTAGCCGGCGTAGGCC
The DNA here is from genome assembly GCF_037039475.1 of Achromobacter sp. E1. Taxonomy (NCBI): domain Bacteria; kingdom Pseudomonadati; phylum Pseudomonadota; class Betaproteobacteria; order Burkholderiales; family Alcaligenaceae; genus Achromobacter; species Achromobacter sp. E1. The sequence continues at coordinate 5,681,350 of NZ_CP146253.1, read as the reverse complement.
AGGCCGCGGCGCTCGGCCCAGTTGCCCACGGCTTCCAGGTCTATGTTGATGAACGCGCACACATCCTCGCGGTTCGCGCCGAACGCCACCGCTTCCTTGATGTGCTGGAAGAACTTGAGCTTGTTCTCGATGTACTTGGGCGCGAAGAGGCTGCCGTTGGCCAGCTTGCCCACGTCCTTGGCGCGATCGATGATCTTGAGCTGTCCGTCGGTGTCCAGGTAACCGGCATCGCCTGTGTGGAACCAGCCGTCGGCGCTGCGCGCCTCGGCCGTGGCGTCCGGATTGCGGTAGTACTCCTTGAACAAGCCCGGGCTCTTGACCAGGATCTCGCCGTTGTCGGCCACGCGGATTTCCACGCCCGCCACGGGCGGTCCGACGGTGTCGTCGCGCACCTGCCCGTCGGGCTGCACGCAGACGAACACCGAGGTCTCGGTGGACCCGTACAACTGCTTGAGGTTGATGCCGATGGAGCGGTAGAACACAAAGAGGTCCGGCCCGATCGCTTCGCCAGCCGTGTACGCCACGCGCACGCGGCTCATGCCCAGCGCGTTGCGCAACGGGCCATAGATCAGCACGTTGCCCAATGCATAGCGCATGCGGTCCCAGGCGTTCACGGACTCGCCGTCCAGAATCTTGGTGCCGACGCGGCGCGCCAGCTTCATGCAGGCGCCAAACAGCTTGCGCTTGAGATATCCCGCGTCTTCCATGCGGATCATCACGTGCGTCAGCAGCCCTTCCAGCACGCGCGGCGGCGCAAAGTAATAGGTGGGGCCGATGTCGCGCATGTCGATCGACACGGTATCGGGCGACTCGGGATGATTCACCGTGAAGCCCGTGACCAGCAGCTGCGTGTACGAGAACATGTTCTGGCCGATCCAGGCGGGCGGCAGGTAGGCCAGCACGTCTTCCTGGTCGGTCAGCTTTTCCATGTCGGACACGGCGCGCGCGCGGTCGATGAGCGCGTGGTGCGTCAGCACGACGCCCTTGGGCTTGCCCGTCGTGCCGGATGTGTAGAACATCGCCGCGGGGTCCTGCGGCTGCACGGCGGCCACGGCGCGCGTGTAAAAGTCGGGGTGCTTGGCCGCGTATTCGCCACCCAGCGCTTCCAGTTGCTCATAAGACAGCAGCATGGGATCGGCATAGTGACGCAGGCCGCGCGGGTCGTCGAAGACGACGTGCTTGAGCGCAGGGCATTGCTCGCGCACGTCGATCATCTTGTCGACCTGTTCCTGGTCCTCGACGATCGCGACGCTGATCTCCGCATCCTGCAGCACGTAGACCATTTCTTGCGCGACGGCGTCCTGATAGAGCGGAACCGGAATCGCACCGAGCGACTGCGCGGCCATCATGGCCATGTACAGACGCGGGCGGTTCTCGCCGATGACGGCCACGTGCATGCCGGGCTGGATGCCAAGCGATGCGAGACCCTGCGCGACGTGACGGACATGCTCCGCCACTTCGGACCAGGTCAGGGTTTGCCAGATCCCCAGGTCTTTCTCTCGTATCGCGGGCCGCGACCCACGAACGTTGGCATGCGCGAGCAGCAGCGCCGGAAAGGTGTCCGGCGCCGCCGGCATCTGTGCAGATGCGGGCGATGAATGTGCCACGTTGTCTCCTCCGGTTTGGGCGCATCGCGCGCGGTGCCTGCGTTGAAGCGGCTGCGGCGGCGTGCTTGACCAGTTGGTTTTAGATTTACGGCAGGAGTTAAGGTATAAGGTTGGGTTGCTACCAACTGTCACCATCGCGACATTCAAGGACCTTTTAGGGTATTCCCGATGCAGCTATCCGACTCCCTGCAACTCGCCGCCGCCTGGTTCCGCGTACTCGACGCCGAACAGCAAGCGCGCGTGGAGCGGGACCTTTCCGTGCAGCAGGTCGTTGCCGGATCGATCATAGAGCGCAAAGGCGAACTCGCCCAGGCATGGATCGGTGTGCTTGCGGGACTGGTGAAAGTGTCGGTGGGCAATTCGGAAGGCAAGGTCGCATCGCTGACGGGCGTGCCCGCCGGCGGCTGGATCGGCGAAGGTTCGCTCCTGAAGCGCGAGGTCCGCAAATACGACATCGTGGCGCTGCGCGACTCGGTGGTGGCGCGCCTGCCGGGTGCGACGTTCGACTGGTTGCTGGATACCAGTATTCCCTTCAACCGCTATCTGCTGCATCAATTGAACGAGCGCGTGGCGCAGTTCATCGGCAAGGCGGAGTACGACCGTCTGCTGGATCCCGACGCGCGCGTCGCCCGCTGTCTGGCCGAGCTCTTCAACCCTTTGCTGTATCCGGGCATGGGCATGCGCCTGACGATTACGCAGGAAGAAGTCGGCTATCTGGCCCGTGTCTCGCGCCAGCGCGCCAATCAGGCGCTGCGCAAGCTGGAGGAAGCCGGTTTGCTGAATGTCGAATACGGTGCGGTGCGCGTGCTGGATCTGGACGGCCTGAAGCAATACGGCTCGGATCGGGGCACGTCGGAAACGGAGCAGGCGGCGTAAGCCGGGGCAAGCCAAGGCGCGAAAAAAAGTGTTGACGATAAATCGCGCGCTATTTAATATTGCGCCATGAAATCCAGAAACAAGACCAAAGGCGCTTTCAACCCGCTGCTGCTGGACAGCCAGTTGTGCTTCGCCCTGTACTCGACCTCGCTGGCGATGAACAAGGTGTACCGCAAGCTGTTGCGCGGGCTGGATCTGACCTATCCGCAATACCTGGTGATGCTGGTGCTGTGGGAAGGCGACGAAATTACGGTGACGGATATCGGCGACCGCCTGTTCCTGGATTCCGCCACGCTGACGCCGCTGCTCAAGCGCCTGGAAGCCGCCGGCCTGGTGACGCGCAAGCGCGCCGTGAACGACGAACGCCAGGTGATCGTGAGCCTGACCAAGCAGGGCCGCGACCTGCGCGAAAAGGCCGAAGCGGTGCCGCATGCGGTCGGTGCGGCGGCGCAGTGTTCGCTGGACGAAGCGCAGGGCATGACGAAGACGCTGCACGCGCTGCGGGAAAAGCTGGTCGAAAGTCTTTGAGGTTGCGGGTGATGACTGTCATCATCCGGTTTTATAAGTAGCGCACGATATTGTTGTTCACGATTTAAAGTTTCAGGCAAGCCGCAAGTTCATCGTTGACCGCCAACACGGGAAGGGTCCCGCAAGGCAAGCAGTACAAACTTCATTCAAAGGAACCACACCATGTCTATCGAAAAAGTCCTCTACCGCGCCAACGCCACCGCCACCGGAGGCCGCGAAGGCCGTGGCGTCAGCGACGACGGCAACCTGGACGTCAAACTGACCACCCCGCGCGAACTGGGCGGCGCCGGCGCCGCGGGCACGAACCCGGAACAACTGTTCGCCGTCGGCTACTCGGCCTGCTTCCTGGGCGCGATGAAGTTCGTCGCCAACCGCGACAAGATCGCGATCCCGGCAGACGTGTCCGTGAACGGCACCGTCGGCATCGGCGCGATCCCCACCGGCTTCGGCATTGAAGTCGAACTGAAGATCTCTCTGCCGGGCCTGGACCGTGCCGAAGCCGAAAAGCTGGTCGCAGCCGCACACATCGTGTGCCCGTACTCGAACGCCACGCGCGGCAACATCGATGTGACGCTGACGATCGTTTGAGGTTGACGTCGCATTGAGGGTGATGTGACGGCGAAGTGGGCCTTGCAGGGGATGACCGAGTTGGTCGGTTGCCTGCATAGGCCCATTTTTTATGGCGCAACGGTTCGTGGATTGATGATCCTCGTGCTGTGATGTGACTTCTTCAGGGCGACCGCTCTTCGTGCCACTAGGGTCTCCGTAGGTTATATGTAGGTCTGCCACGAGGTTCTTCGTAGGTCGCCCGACGCCGCGGTCACCGTGGGCACGATCGCCCACGATTGCGGTCCGGAGCCTTCGCTCCGGACTTGCCCCTTCGTCATCTTCGTCCGCCTTCGGCTCCCTTCAGATTCCCTCGGGCGCATCGACGGCGCTCGCACCCACGGTGACCGCGACGCCGTGCTGCGAGGGTCTTTGGTTTGCGCGCTACAAGACCTGTGGACAGGGCAGGAGATCTGCGGGGCCGCCGAATTGCTGCCGCCCGGGCGGCGGCAATCGGCATCGGGGCAGTGGGACGTCGTGGCGGCGGGCGCTTGCGCGCGGGCGCAAATCGGTGTTCGAATGACGCTCGTCAGAGGGGGGAGAGCGGTGATGGGCGGCGCGGCGACGGTCAGCTACAACTTGCCGACCCGTACGCGCCGCCCATCGGGCACTGGAGTTCAACTGACGACTGTTGCCGTCGCTGTCTGAACTTGCCAAGAGCGTCTGCGGCTGCCGGTGTCTGACACCCTCGGGAGACGCGCTCGGTGTGAAGCGAATCTCAGCAGGGTGTCAGACACCTCATTCTGTCGAGAGCGTCTGCCGCTGCCGCTGCCGCTGCCGGTGTCTGACACCCTTGGGAGATGCACTGGGTATGACGCGAATCTCCCCGGGTGTCAGACACCTAGAGCAGAAGCAGCCACACGCGAAGCGTCATCGCCCCGACGCAAGACGCCGCGTAAGCCCCCGAAGGCCGCCCGCGCGGCCGCCGCGGGCGGGCCCCGCAAGATCTTTCTCTCTCCCCCACCGTGGGCAAGAACCTAAAGAACCCCACTCGCCCCGCAGACAGCAAAGCTGAATCTACAAGAGCCCGTCGCAGCGGGGGCCGAGGCGCGCGGGGCGTGTAGATGCGCCCGAGGGAAACCGAAGGGAGCCGAAGGCGTACGAGGTTGACGAAGGGGTAGTCCGGAGCGAAGGCTCCGGACCGCAATCGTAGCCCCGCGCGCCTCGGCCCCCGCGGGAGTGTCAGAATTTTTGTGTTCTAGGCATTTGCTCTGACGTTGCATCATTAGCTAGCCAGCCGGCTGTGAGTCGATACGGGGCCGGGTAAATCGTTCCTCATAGAGGACGGCGAACTGCTGCATGGCCTCGGTCCAATGGTGTGTGGCCGATCCCCATTTGACGGCGATGTTTCTGAGCGCCAGCCAGAGCAGCTTAATAGCTGCATCGTCGGTGGGGAAGTGGCCGCGCGTTTTGATGATCTTGCGAAGCTGCGCGTTTACGCTCTCTATCGCATTGGTCGTGTAGATCACGCGGCGGATCGCGGGCGGGAACACGAAGAATGGGATGACCTGCTCCCACGCGTCCTTCCAGGCCTTAACGATCATGGGGTATTTCAGTCCCCATGGGCTCGCAGCGAACTCATCGAGCGCCTCTTGCGCGGCCTGAGCGTTCACGGCGGCGTAGATCGGGCGCAGTGCCGCGGCGATGGTGCGCCGCTCCTTCCAGCCCGCGTAGCTCAGACTGTTGCGGATCAGGTGCACGATGCAGGTCTGCAGCGTCGTGGCCGGGAACACGACCTCTAGCGCCTGCGGCATCCCTTTTAAACCGTCGGTGACCGCGATCAGGATGTCCTGCACGCCTCGCGTTTTAAGGTCGTTGAACACCCGCATCCAGAACTTGGCGCCTTCAGTGGTCTCGATCCACAAACCTAGAATCTCGCGTGAGCCATCCGGCAGCACGCCCAGCGCCAGATATACCGCCTTGTTCTGAACCAGGCCTTCATCCCGGATCTTGACCCGTAGTGCGTCGAAGAACACCACCGGCAGCATCGGATCCAGCGGCCGGTTCTGCCAGGCCTGCACCTCTTCCATGACTTCATCAGTCACCGAGCTGATGAATTCCGGCGACACATCAGTGCCGTATTGCTCGTCCAGAAATGCCCGGATCTCGCGCACGCTCATGCCACGGGCGTACATCGCGATGATCTTGTCATCGAACCCCGTAAAACGCCGGGCGTGCTTGGGGATCAGGATCGGGGCGAAGCTGCCGTCCCGATCACGCGGGATATCGAGCTTCAGGGGCCCGTCATCGGTCAATACCGTCTTGCGGCTCTTGCCGTTGCGCTGGTTGCTGGACGCCTCGGGACGGGCCTGTCCTGCCGGATATCCCAGGTGCTGACCCAGCTCGGCGCCCAGCGCCCGTTCGATCAACGCCTTCTTCAGCAGCATGAACGTGTCCTGGACCGCCTCAGCCGTCATCGGTCCGGTTACAAGCTCATCGAGTAACTGCTCAGCACTGGCCGGCAGCGCCGGCTTGCTGGACTGCTTCGCAGACTTCGGGGTGCGTGCCATGGTCGGTCTCCTTGAAAACCATCATAGGCCTGCACACAAAAATCCGGACACTCCCGCCCCCGCTGCGGCGGGCGTCTAAAGAACCCCCCACAACGCCAGCCTAAACAACAAACACTCCCATAAAACCTAATGCGACCCACCCAAATAAGCCGCCACCACAGCCGGATCATGCTTCAGCTTATCCGCACTCCCATGCACAGAAATCCGCCCATTCTCCAGCACATACCCATAATCCGCGACATTCAACGCCGCCGCCGCGAACTGCTCCACCAGCAGCATCGTCACGCCTTCTTCCTTGAGCCGCGCAATGATCCGGAACACTTCCTCCACCAGGATCGGCGCCAGTCCCATCGACGGCTCGTCCAGCAGCACCAGTTCGGGATTCAGCATCACCGCACGCGCCATCGCCAGCATCTGCTGCTCGCCGCCCGATAACGTGCCTGCCAGCTGATCGCGCCGTTCCTTCAGCCGAGGGAAGAGATCCATCGCCCGCCCCAGATCCGCCTGTACGTCACCCTTCGGCCGGCTGCCCGTCAGGCGAGGAAAGGCGCCCAGCAGCAGGTTGTCCGTCACCGACAGCGTCGGAAACACCCGGCGGCCCTCCGGCGAATGCGCCAGCCCCAGCCGCGCGATGCGATGCGACTCCAGCCCGTCGATGCGCTTGCTGCCCAGCGTGATCTCGCCCGCCGTCGGCCGGATCATCCCCGACAATGCCCGCATCGTCGTCGTCTTGCCGGCCCCATTCGAGCCGATCAGCGTGACCACCTTTGCCTTGGGCACCTCCATGCTGATGCCGTGCAGCACCTTCACCTTCCCGTAGCCTGCTTCCAGATTCTTGATCGATAGCATCTTGTTGTCCCCTTGGAGTCAGGCGGGCGCGCCGCCCAGATACGCCTCGATCACCTTGGCGTTGCTTTGCACTTCATTCGGCAGCCCTTCGGCGATCTTCTGGCCGAAGTCCAGCACCGACACGGTGTCGCACACGCCCATCACCACGTCCATGTGGTGTTCGATGAGGATCAGCGTGATGCCGTGGTCGCGCACCTTGCGGATGATGGCCAGCAGTTCCACGATGTCGGGCGCTGTCAGGCCGGCCGCCGGTTCGTCCAGCAGCAGCAGTTGCGGATCCAGCGCCAGCGCGCGTGCGATCTCAAGCAGGCGCTGCTTGCCGTACGGCAGATTGCGCGCCTCTTCGTTGGCCAGCGACTCCAGCCCCACGAACTCCAGCAGCGCCATGGCCCGCGCCCGTGCGCCCTGTTCTTCGGTCTTCCACTTGGTCGTGCGCAGCGCGATGGCCGCCAGGCCCGTCGTGAAGGTGTGGTGCAGGCCCACCAGCACGTTTTCCAGCGCGGTCATCTCGCCAAAGAGCTGCACGTTCTGGAATGTGCGGGCGATGCCGGCTTCTGCGATGTGAGCCGGGGGCAGGCCGACAAGCGACTTGCCGGAAAACTCCACTGCACCGGCCGTGGGCACGTAGATGCCGGTCAGCACGTTCATCATCGTGCTCTTGCCGGAGCCGTTCGGTCCGATCAGCCCGTGGATCGTGCCGCGTTTGACGGTCAGGTCCACTTCGTTCAGCGCCTTCAGGCCGCCAAACTGCATCAGCACGTTCTTGGCCGCCAGCAGGGTTTCGCCCTTGCCGGCCACCGCGTCGGGCACGGCGTCCTTTTCCTTCACCAGGTCCTTCTTCACCGCCAGCGCCGCGCGGCGCGAGGAGAAGAACAGGTTGCGCACGAAGCCCACGATGCCGTCGGGCAGGTAATACACGACGAACAGGATCATGGCGCCGAAGATGGTCAGTCGCCAGTCGGTCACGGCCTCCAGCCAGTACGAGAAGATGGCCAGCACGATCGTCCCGATCACCGGCACCGCCACCTTGCGCGGTTCGGTGCGGCCTTTCGAGATGGCCACGGCGCTGCCTACCGTCACCAGGATCGCCACCGCCAGCGCGATCAGGCGGAACGTGCCGATGTCGTCCAGCATCTTGGGCAGCAGCACGATGATCGACGCGCCCAGCAAGGCGCCGGTGCGGCTCTTGCGCCCGCCCATGATGATGGCCAGCAGGAACAGGATCGTGAGTTCGAAGTTGTACGTGTTCGGCGAGATGTACTGTTCCGAATACGAATACAGCGCACCCGCCAGGCCGGCGAAACCGGCACTGATGACGAAGGCGATCACCTTGTGGCGGTACACCGACACGCCCATGCAGTCGGATGCGATCGGGCTGTCACGCAGGGCTTCGAACGAGCGGCCCAGGTGCGACTTCAGGATCCGGTGCACCACGATCAGCGAGATCACCAGTAGCGCGGCGACCAGCCAGAAATACTCGGCCTTGGTCAGCACGTGCCCCGCGATGGACGGCTTGGAGATCTTGATGCCGAGCGGGCCTTCGGTCAGGAAGGTCATTTCGTTGATCAGGATCTGGATGATCGTGCCGAAAGCCAGCGTCACCATCGCCAGATAGGGGCCCGTGACGCGCAGCGCCGGCAGGGCCAGCACCGCGCCGAAAGCGGCGGCGATGAGGATGGCGGCGGGCAACGTCAGCCAGATCGGAATCTGCAGGTGAAAGACCAGCACGCCGGCCACATACGAGCCGATGCCGAACAGGCCTGCGTGGCCCAGCGACACCTGGCCGGTGTATCCCACCACGATATCGAGCCCGAACAGCAGGATCGAATAGATCATGATGGTTTCAATCAGGTGCAGGTAATACGTGTTGGTCACGCCCAGCGGCACGGCGGCCAGGCAGGCCACGGCCACGACGGATAGGAGAAGGTGCAGGGGTTTCATCGCTTACACCTTCTTGATCGCGGTCTTGCCGAACAGGCCGGCGGGCTTGAAGGTCAGAACGAGCAACAGCAATACCAATCCCGGCACGTCTTTGTATCCCGTTGATAGATAGAAACCGGTGGTCGTCTCGGCGATCCCCAGGATCAGCCCGCCCACCACGACGCCCATCCCGCTGGACAGGCCGCCAATGATCGCGACGGCAAACGCCTTCAGGCCGAGCACCGCGCCCATCGTGGCGCCGGTCAGCGTCAGCGGCGCGACCAGCACGCCTGCGAACGCCGCGGTCAGCGACGACAGCGCGTACGAGAACGTGATGACCATGCCCGTGTTGATGCCCATCAGGCCGGCCGCGTCGCGGTCGTTGGATGTGGCGACGAAGGCCTTGCCGTAGATCGACTTGCGGTTGAAGATTTCCACCAGGATCATCATGCCCAGCGCGCCGAACACCACCAGCAACTCCATCGGCAAGACGTTCGCGCCCAGCACCTGGATGGGCGCCTCGGGCAGCGGCGAGGGAAAGCGCAGGTCGTCGCGGCCCCAGATGTTCTCGGCCACGTTCTTGAAGATGATGCCCAGCGCAATGGTGGCCATGATCCAGCCGAATTCGGATCGCGTCTTGATGGCGGGCCGCACGCCCACGCGCTCGACCAGCGCGCCTTGTGCGAAGCCGAAGATGCAGACGATGGGAATCATGACCCAGTAGTTCACGCCCAGTCCGACAAGCGTCAGACCGACGAGCGCACCCAGCATCAGGGCTTCGCCCTGGCCGAAGTTCAAGGTGCCGGACGTGGCGAAGGTGAGCTGGTAGCCAAAGGCAATGACCGCGTAGATCATGCCTAGCGCGATACCGCTATAGATTAGCTGTAGAAGAATCATGGTGTGTGTCTTGAGGCGCTGTGTTCCGTCCCAACCCCCTTGGGCAGAACGCTGTTTTCAGGCGGCTGCATGCCCCGCGCCCTGAGCTTGGGGCGCGGGCGGCGGCGGCCGGGCAGCCGCCGCCTTCCTGCTTGTCGGGATTAGTTGGCCTTGACGACCCGGCCGCCCTTGACCTCGCCGATGACCACTTCCTTGGCGGTGATCGCGTCGTGGTTGTCGTGCGAGAAGGGCTTGTTGTAGGTCATCACCACGCCCTCGACCGGGGTCTGCAGGTTCTCAAGCGCTTCGCGCACCTTGGGGCCGTCCGTGGAGTTCGCCTGCTTGATGGCGGCTGCCAGCAGGAAGATCGAGTCATAGCCCTGCGCGGCCGACACCGGCGAGTCGATGCGGTTGTTCTTGGGCTTGAACTTGGCCAGGTAGGCGTCGATGAACGCCTTGCGCTTGGGCGTGTCCGGGTCCTGGATGAAGGTCTGCGGCATGCGCGCGCCTTCGCCGTTGGCGCCGGAGTTGTCGATGTAGTTGGCCATGGACAGCGTCCAGCTGCCGATGATCGGCACCTTCCAGCCCAGCTTGGTCATGCCGTTGGCGATCTGCGCCAGCTCGGGCCCGATGCCGTAGGTCAGCACGGCTTCGGCGCCCGCGGCCTTGGCCTTGAGCAGCTGGGCCGTCATGTCGACGTCCTTGATGTTGAACTTTTCGACGGCCACGGGCTTGATGCCCTTGGCGTCCAGCGCTTTCTCCAGATCCTCGCGGCCAAGCTGACCGTAGTTGGTGGAGTCGGCCAGGATCGCCACTTTCTTGAAGCCGCGGCGCGTGATCGCTTCTTCGACGATCATCGGGGCCTGGATGCTGTCGTGCGCCGCGTTGCGGAACACGTAGTTGTCCGGGTATTCCGGCGCCTTGAACTGATGGGTGATCACGCTGCCGGTGGCCACGTTGTTGAACACCGGAATCTTGGCGTCCTGGTAGAAGCGCTGGGAGGCCAGCGCCACGCCCGTATTGATGTAGCCGACGGTGGCGGTCACCTGTTCCTTGTTGATCAGCTCCTGCGCGATCTGCACGCCGCGCTCGTTCTTGGCTTCGTCATCGCGTTCGACGGCGACGAGCTGGCGGCCCAGCACGCCGCCGTTCTTGTTGATCTCTTCGATGGCCAGGCGCACGCCGTCGCGCATGCTGACGCCCATGGAGGACGAGCCGCCGGTGTAGGGGCCGGCCACGCCGATCTTGATGGGGTCGGCGGCGTAGGACGCGGCCGATACGGCAAATGCAAGGGTTCCTGCAAGCAGCTTCAAACGAAAATCCATGGATGTCTCCGTTGTAATTGGGTGAACTGCGTGGAAAGCCGTGTGCCGGCGCCAGTCGGCGTGGGTTGTTTTGTTGGCGCGCTCCTTTATTGCGTGTCGTGACTGTCTGCTTAATCGCTTACGCGAATCTGACCCGGCGGCGCTTTTCCGCGTAAATACCTAGTGCCGCTGCAAGGTTCCTTTCAGACTGCTGAACATCGTTAGCCTGATGGCGGGCCGGTAGCCTTATCGATGCGCCGGGCGCGCGCAGACGTGCTGGCCGCATCCTAGCGATCAGGGTGCGGCGTCGTGCGGAAAATCATTCCGCCATCGAGTGGAAATTTATTCCTGACTGGCCTCGGGCCCGCATGGCCATTGGGCTGCGCGCTGGCAGACCTCGGTCAGCCATAGGGAAAACGCCTGGACTGCGCCGCCAGGTGCGCGTGTGGTTTCGGTGCACAGGTAGTACTGCGACTCGCCGGGGATTTCCACGTCAAGCAGGCGGACCAGCTTGCCTTCGTCCAGCCACTCGGCGGCCAGCGACCGGCGCGTCAGCGCCACGCCCTGGCCCGCGCGTGCGGCGGCGAGCACCATGCCCAGGTCCACCAGCCACACGCCGCGCGACGGTTCGGGCCAGTCCAGGCCCGCTGCCGCCAGCCACGGACGCCAAGGCTCCATCGGGCAACGCAGCAGGTCGGCGCGGGCCAGGTCCGCCGGGCGCTGGAACGGGCCGCGCGCCGCCTGATAGCCGGGCGAGCACACCGCGAACACGGGATCGTGCGTCAGGGGGTGTGCATGCAGGCCGGGATACTTGCCGCTGCCGAAGCGGATCCACACATCGGCGTTGGGCGGCATGATGTCCAGGTAGGGAATGGACAGCATGATTTCCAGTTCGACATCGGGATGTGCCGCGGTGAAGCCGGGCAGGGCGGGGATGAGCACCTGCCGCGCGAACGTGGGTGTGGACACCACACGCAGCGTTTCCAGCTTGGGTTCGTTGCGCTTGTGCAGCGAGGCGTCCGACAGCAGGTCGAGCGCCGTGCGCACCTGTTCCAGATACTCGCGTCCCGCCGCGCTCAAGGTTGCGCCGCGGCTGCTGCGGATGAACAGGGTGACGTCCAGCAGCGTTTCAAGCGAGGCAATGCGCTTGCCGATGGCGCTGGCGGTGACAAAGAGCTCTTCGCTGGCGCGCTCGAAAGAACCCAGCCGGGCCGCGGCTTCGAACGCCTGGATGGCGGCAAGCGGCGGCAGGCGCACGTCTTTGGAAGGGGAAGGTCCGCGCATGGAGCGGTGGCGGGCCGGCCCTGCGCCCGACGGAAAGTGGTGAGGCAACGATTATAAAAGTGCGGGCCTGCGAGCCTCAGACGCCCTTGACCGCCAGGCTGACCGCCAACCCGGCCATGACTGCGGCGATGACGCCGTCCAGGACCCGCCAGGCCGTCGCGCTGGCAAAGAACGGGGCGAAGAGGCGCGACCCGATGCCCAGCACGGCGAGCCACAGCAGGCTGGCCGTGAAGGCGCCGGCCGCGAAGGCCATGCGGGCGTCTTCGAAGCCGTGCGCCAGCGAGCCCACCACCACCATGTCCAGCCAGAAATGCGGATTGAGCAGCGAAAAGCCCAGCGCGCCCAGCATGGCGGCGCGGCGCGACGGCACCACGTCGCGGGCGGCGGCCAGGCCGCCCGTGGCCGTCCAGGCGCGGCGCGCGGACTGCGCCGCGTACCAGGTCAAAAAGGCCACGCCGAACCACAGCACGGCCGTCGTCAGCCAGGGGAACCACGCGGTCAGCGCCTGCAGGCCGGACACGCTCGCGAAGATGAACACCAGGTCGATCAGCGCGCAGATGGCGACCACGCTGAGCAGGTGCGCGCGCATGAGGCCCTGGCGCAGGATGAACGCGCTTTGCGCGCCCACGACAGCGAACAGGCCGAGGCCCGTGGCCGTGCCGCTGGCCCAGGCGGTGAGGAAGGCGGGGGATGACAACGTGGCAAACATGGAAGGGATACCTGTGAAACCGGTGACTGCAACGCCTGTGGCGGCGCTTCGATGGGTTGCCGGGCGCGTGGAGCGGGCGGCATGGTGTGATTTTCCCTTGCCATGTGTATGAAATACAGCTAATTTTCCTTCACTATATTAAGCATAGCTAATGTTATGAGAATCGATCACGGCAACCTGCGCGCACTGGCCGCGGTGGTGCGCGAAGGCAGTTTCGAGCGCGCGGCGCTGTCGCTCAGCGTCACGCCGTCGGCGGTGTCGCAACGGATCAAGGCCCTGGAAGACCGCATGGGCCGGCTGCTGGTCCAGCGCACCGTGCCGGCCGCCGCCACGGCCGACGGCCAGGTGCTGGTCCAATTGGCCGAGCAGACCGCCTTGCTCGAGCACGACGCGCTGAACCGGCTGGGCGTTGCCGATGACGACATCCCCCACGCCAGCATCCCGATCGCCGTCAATCACGACAGCCTGGAAACCTGGTTCGTCGACGCCGCCCTGCAGTTCGCCGCGCGCACCCGCGCCACGCTCGACATGCTGTCCGAAGACCAGGACCACACGGCTGCCCTGCTGCGCAACGGTTCCGTGCTGGGCGCCGTGACCACGCTGGCCGATCCCGTGCAGGGTTGCCGCATCCATGCGCTGGGCAGCATGCGCTACGTGGCTACCTGCACGCCCGACTTCCACAAGCGCTACTTCGCGTCGGGGGTCAATGCGCAGACGCTGGCCCGGGCGCCCGTGCTGGTGTTCAACCGCAAAGACGCCCTGCAGGCGCGCTTTGCGCACAAGATCGCCGATCCCGCGCCGTGGGAGCCGCCGGTCTGGTGGGTGCCGTCCACGCGCGCATTCGTACAGGCGACGCTGGGCGGGTTGGGTTGGACCATGAACCCGCTGCCGCTGGTGCAGGAACACCTTGATGCCGGTCAACTCGTCCTGCTACGCGGCCGGGCGTGGGAGGACGTGCCGCTCTACTGGCAGCATTGGCGGGTAAACTCCGAGGCCATGGCAGCCTTGACCGACGCGGTGCTGTCAGCCGCCCGCAGCCTGGTCAGGCGCCGTTAACGTCTCAGGAGGACACGCATGAACATCCGCAAGTTTGCCGCCATTGCCGCGATTGGCCTGTGCACCGCCGGTTCGGCGTGGGCCAAGGACTACAAGGTTGGCCAGGTCGAAATCGACGATCTCTGGGTGCGCGCTTCCGCGCCGGGCCAGGCCAACGGTGCGGGCTACATGGATATCGACAACGACGCCAAGGCACCGGACCGCCTGCTTTCCGTGACATCGGACGCCGCCGAGCGCGTGGAGCTGCACACCGTGCAGACCGAGAACGGCGTGTCCAAGATGCGTCAGGTCGAAGGCGGCATCGCGCTGCCCGCCGACACCGAGGTCAAGCTCAGCCCGGGCGGCTACCACGTCATGTTCATCAAGCTGAAGGCGCCGTTCAAGGACGGCGCCACCGTGCCCGCCACGCTCAAGTTCGAAAAGGCGGGCGAAGTGGCGGTGCAGTTCAAGGTCATGCCGGCCTCGCACAACCCCGGCATGAGCCACGGTCATGGCGGCATGAAGCACTGATCCTGGCAGGCCCGCGTCCCCGGGACGCGGCAGGCTTGCCAAGCGGCTGCGGCCTTGCCGCCGCCGCCAATAACAAGGCCGACTCGCAATGAGTCGGCCTTTTGCTTGGTCCGCTTACCTGCGCCGCTGCGGGCGAGGGTAAGCGGGCAGCGATCAATACAAGCCTTGCTGGCGCATGGCGTCCGCGACCTTCACGAAGCCGGCGATGTTGGCGCCGTCCAGGTAGTTCACGTACTCGCGCTCGGAGTGGCCGTGACGCACGCAGTTTTCGTGGATGTCGCGCATGATGGCGTGCAGGCGGGCATCCACTTCCTCGCGGGTCCACGACAGGCGGGCCGAGTTCTGTGCCATTTCCAGGCCCGACACGGCCACGCCGCCGGCGTTGCTGGCCTTGCCCGGCGCGTACAGCACACGGGCGGCAACGAAGGCCTTCGCGGCTTCAAGCGTGGCGGGCATGTTCGCGCCTTCGGCGACGGCCAGCACGCCGTTCTTGATCAGCGTCTGCGCATCCGACAGCTCCAGCTCGTTCTGCGTGGCGCAGGGCAGGGCGACGTCGACGGGCACATGCCACGGGCGCTTGCCGGCCTCGTATTGCAGGCCGAATTGGCGGGCGTAGGTGTCCAGGCGGCCGCGCAGATCGTTCTTGATGTGCATCAGCGCCACGAGCTTCTCGTGGTTGAAGCCGGCCTCGTCGACGACGGTGCCGTTCGAATCCGACACGGTGATGACGCGGGCGCCCAGGGCCATCGCCTTCTCGATGGCGTATTGCGCCACGTTGCCCGAGCCCGACACGGAAACGCGCATGCCATCAAAGGACTTGCCCACGCGCTTGAGCATTTCTTCGGCGAAGTACACGGTGCCGTAGCCGGTGGCTTCGGGACGGATCAGGCTGCCGCCAAAGGTCAGGCCCTTGCCGGTGAACACGCTGGCCGTCGAGTTGGACAGCTTTTTCATCATGCCTGCCATGAAGCCAACTTCGCGCGCGCCTACGCCGATGTCGCCGGCCGGCACGTCGGTGTCCGGGCCCAGGTGGCGGTACAGCTCGATCATCAGCGCCTGGCAAAAGCGCATGACTTCGGCATCGGACTTGCCCTTGGGATCGAAGTCCGAGCCGCCCTTGCCGCCGCCCATGGGCAGCGTGGTCAGCGAGTTCTTCAGGGTCTGTTCGAAGGCGAGGAACTTCAGGATCGACAGGTTCACGGACGGGTGAAAGCGCATGCCGCCCTTGAACGGGCCGATCGCCGAGCTGTGCTGGATGCGGAAGGCGCGGTTGACCTGGGCGCGGCCCTGGTCATCGGTCCAGCAGACGCGGAACTGGATGACGCGCTCGGGTTCGACCAGGCGTTCGAGCAGGGCGTGTTCAGCGTAGTGAGGATGCTTCTCGACGAAAGGCCACAAGCTGAGCATCACCTCCTGGACGGCTTGCATGTACTCGGGTTGCTGCGGGTCGCGCGCGGCGACGCCACGCAGAAAGTCGTCCAGACTCTGCACTTTCACCATGATCTCCTCGGGGGTGCTTCGAATAGGTGCGGAAATTGCGCCAGATTGGGGCGCGATCAGTTTGGTTTGGTGCAAGACTGCACCGGTATGGTGCGGCGATTGTAGGGGCAAAATGTTGCCCTGCGCAAAGCGAAAAACCGCGCCATCACGTTGATAACAAACGGATTTTTCAAAGCAAAAATCGGGGACGTATTTCCGGGTGGGCGTCTCGGGATGCGGAATCCAAAGGTGCGCGTTTGCGCGTGATGCTTGAAATATCAGGGGAAATTAATACGTCCCCGTTTTAAATGCCCGCCTCGTCATAGGGGCGGCTGCCCGTGCCCGCTGGCCGCGAGGTCATTGTCAGGCCGCCTGCATGCGCAGCGGCCCGTGCCCCAAACGTGATCAGTCCCCAATTAAAATTTGAGAAAAATCACGCGCGCAAGGTGGTGTCGTAATCGATCGTCAACGGCGCGTGATCCGAGAAGCGCTCGTCCTTGTAGATGGCCACGCTACGTGCCTTGGCGGCGATGCCCGGCGTGGCGATCTGGTAGTCGATGCGCCACCCGACGTTCTTGGCCCAGGCCTGGCCGCGGTTGCTCCACCAGGTGTATTGGTCCGGACGGTCATCAATGGTGCGAAACACGTCCACAAAGCCGCGCTTGTCGAAAACGTCCGTGAGCCACGCGCGCTCTTCGGGCAGGAAGCCGGAATTCTTCATGTTGCCCTTCCAGTTCTTCAGGTCGATTTCCTTGTGCGCGATGTTCCAGTCGCCGCAGATGACGAATTCGCGGCCGGTCGTCTTGTGCTCGTGCATCAGGGCATCGATCCACGGCCCAAACCGGTCCAGGAAGCGGTACTTCGCCTGCTGGCGTTCGTCGCCGCTGGAGCCGGAAGGCAGGTAAGCGCTGATGATCGACAGATCCTTCCAGTCGGCGCGGATGATACGGCCTTCGTTGTCGAACTCTTCACAATCAAAGCCGTTATTCACGCGCTCGGCGGCATCTCTCAGGTAGATGCCCACGCCGCTGTAGCCCTTTTTCACGGCGTGATGAAAGTGGCCGGTGTAGCCGGGCGGATGGCGCAGGTCGTCGGTCAGGTCCTCGTGGGAGACCTTGATTTCCTGCAGGCACAGCACGTCGGCGGCGTGCTTTTCCATCCACGGTTGCAGGCCCTTCTTGAAGGCGGACCGGATGCCATTGAGGTTGATCGACGTGATGCGCAGCAAAGCGAAACTCCTGTAATGCGGCCGCAGGGGGGGGCGGACAATGCCAGGAATTTAACCGACTCGGCGGCGCCGTCCGGGAAAGTCCCCGACAGCGGATAAAATGCGGGGTCTGCCACCTACCGGAACCCCTTGCATGCCCGCCGCCCAGTCCTCCGTCACCGCCCTGGATTTCGTCCGCTTCGCCTTGAACGAGGGCGTTCTGCGCTTTGGCAGCTTCAAGGTCAAGTCGGGCCGTATCAGCCCCTATTTCTTTAACGCGGGCCTGTTCAACAATGGCCGCTCGGTCGGCAAGCTGGCGCAGTTCTACGCGCAGGCCCTGCTGGATTCCGGCGTCGAGTTCGACATGCTGTTTGGCCCCGCGTACAAGGGCATCCCGCTGTCCACCGCCACCGCCGTGGCGTTGGCCGGCCATCCTGACATGCAGGGCCGCAGCGACGTGCCGTTTGCCTACAACCGCAAGGAAGCCAAGGACCATGGCGAAGGCGGCACCCTGGTCGGCGCGCCGCTCAAGGGCAAGGTCGTCATCATCGACGACGTCATCACTGCCGGCACGTCGGTGCGCGAATCGGTGGAAATCATCCGCGCCGCGGGCGCAGAGCCGGCCGCCGTGCTGATCGCGATGGACCGCATGGAGCGCGCCGGCCCGGACGACGCCTTGTCGCCGCATTCGGCCGTGCAGGACGTGGCCAAGACCTATGGCATCCCCGTGGTCGCGATTGCCTCGCTGACTGACATCCTGGCCTTGCTGCAAGACGATGCGGCGTTTGCCGAGAACCGGGATGCCGTACTGGCGTATCGGACGAAGTACGGGGTGAAGTAAGGGGAGCCATACTGGTAAGAGGAGCCATACTGCGCGAGCGGTTCCGCCAGGTGTGAGGGCGGTCCAAGTACGGAAACCCCGCAGGTTTGCGCCGCGGCACATAGTTTCTGATCGAAGGTCGCAAGCGTGGCGCCGGTTGCCAATGCCAGTTCCAGATAGGACGCGTCGTAGACGGTCAGGCTGTGTTTCCGGGCGAGGGACACGCTGGCGGTCAGCCAAAGCTGCGTGGGGCGTTGTTCTTCAGAGAAGGGCACGCGGCTCAGGATCTCCGAGAATTTGGTCAGCATGCTCGCGCTGGCCATGCCAGAGCGCTCCGCGCGCATCGCGCCATGGGCGACCTCCAGATGCCAGATCGTTGGCACATACGTGACGTAGTCGTCCAGCCCCTCCAGGATGCGAAAGGCTGCCTCTCGAAAAGGCTGGCTGGGCAGGCTCAGCCAGTTGAGCGCAACCGAGGCGTCAAGGACAAGTTTCATTCGTGCACCGGCTTTACCGCCGCCCACCAGCTCTCATAGCTGTCGTGCTGGACGGCGGGAAATGTCTTTATCGACTCCACTGCCCAATGCGCGTTTTCGCTCATCATGGGATTGACGGGGCGGATCTGGGCGTAGGGCTGTCCGTCACGCAGGACGACGATGCGGGCTCCTTGGTGTGCGGCTTCAATGAGCGAATCCACACGCTGGGGCAGTTGTTCCAGGGGCACTTCAAAGTACGGAGACATGTTGTCTTCCCATCAGACATTGACCGCTCCATTCTTCGCCAAAGAAAAAGCCGCGGCAATCTGCCGCGGCTTCGGATTAGTCTGATTTCGCAATAAGCGATCAACTATCCAACTTCTGCTTCAGCAAGTCATTCACCTGCTGCGGGTTGGCCTTGCCGCGGGCGGCCTTCATGATCTGGCCGACCAGGGAGTTGAACGCCTTTTGCTTGCCGGCGCGGTACTCCTCGACGATGGCCGGGTTGGCGGCCAGCACCTCGTCGATCATCGCGCCGATGGCGCCCGTGTCGCTGATCTGCTTCAGGCCGCGGGACTCGATGATGGCGTCGGCGTCGCCGCCGTTCTCGCCGGCCCACATGGCGCCAAAGACCTCGCGGGCGATCTTGTTGGAGATCGTGCCGTCGATGATGCGGCCGATCAGGGCCGCCAGCGCGGGCGCGGCGACGGGCGATTCGGCGATGGTCTTTTCTTCCTTGTTGAGCACCGCGGCGACTTCGCCCATGACCCAGTTGGACGCAAGCTTGGCCTGACCGGCCGGCAGCGCGTGCGCCACGGCTTCAAAGTAGGCGGCCAGGTCGCGGCTGACGGTCAGTTGGGCCGCGTCGTAGGCGGGCAGGCCGTATTCCGATTCAAAGCGGGCGCGCTGGGCGGCCGGCAGTTCGGGCATGGCGGCGCGGACCTCGTCCACCCAGTCGCTGGAGATCACCAGCGTGGGCAGGTCGGGATCGGGGAAGTAGCGGTAGTCGTGCGCGTCTTCCTTGCTGCGCATGCTGCGCGTTTCGTCGCGGTCGGCGTCGTACAGACGCGTTTCCTGGACCACGGTGCCGCCGTCCTCGATCAGCTCGATCTGGCGGCGCGCTTCATAAATGATGGCGCGTTCCAGGAAGCGGAACGAGTTGACGTTCTTGATCTCGGTGCGGGTGCCGAATTCCTTCTGGCCCACCGGGCGCACCGACACGTTGGCGTCGCAGCGGAACGAGCCTTCCTGCATGTTTCCATCGCAGATGCCCAGCCACACGACCAGGCTGTGCAGCGCGCGCGCATAGGCCACGGCTTCGGCGGCCGAGCGCATTTCGGGTTCGGTCACGATTTCCAGCAGCGGGGTGCCGGCGCGGTTCAGGTCGATGCCGCTGGCGGGGCTGCCATTGGCCAGGCTGAAGTCGTCGTGCAGGGACTTGCCGGCGTCTTCCTCGAGGTGGGCGCGCGTCAGGTTGACGGTCTTTTCTTCTTCGCCCACGAAGAACGACAGCGAACCGCCCACCACCACGGGCAGCTCGTACTGGCTGATCTGGTAGCCCTTGGGCAGGTCAGGGTAGAAGTAGTTCTTGCGCGCAAAGACCGAGCGCGGCGCGATCTTGGCGCCCACGGCCAGACCGAAGCGGATGGCGCGTTCGGCCGCGCCGCGGTTCATGACCGGCAGGCTGCCCGGCAGGGCCAGGTCGACTTCATTGGCCTGCGTGTTGGGCGCGGCGCCGAATTGCGTGCTGCTGCCCGAAAAGATCTTGGAGTCCGTGGAAAGCTGCGTGTGCGTTTCCAGGCCGATGACGATTTCCCAGTTCATGTTCTCAGCCTTGCTGGACAGGGGCACGCTGATGCCAGTCCGTCACGTGTTGGTAGCGGTCGGCGATGGCCAGCAGGCGGCCTTCGTCGAAGTAGTTGCCGATGATCTGCAGGCCGATGGGGCGATTTTGTTTTTCGCCTCCGAAACCGCAGGGGATCGACATGGCGGGCAGGCCCGCCAGGCTGACGCCCAGCGTGTAGACGTCGGCCAGCCAGTCGGCGGTCGGGTCGTCGCGGTTGTCGCCGATGTTCTTGGCGACCGTGGGCGTGACCGGTCCCATGATGACGTCGCACTGGTCCGCAAAGGCGCGCTGGAAGTCCTGCGCGATCAGGCGGCGCAGGCGCTGCGCCTGCAGGTAGTAGGCGTCGTAATAGCCGTGGGACAGCACGTAGGTGCCGATCAGGATGCGGCGCTTGACCTCGTCGCCGAAACCTTCGGCGCGCGAGCGGCTGATCATCTCGTTCAGGTCGCCGTACTGCTTGGCGCGGTGGCCGTAGCGCACGCCGTCGTAGCGCGCCAGGTTGCTGGACGCTTCGGCGGGGGCGATCACGTAGTACGCCGGAATGGCCAGCTCGGTGCGCGGCAGCGAGACCGGCACGCGCACGGCGCCCAGCGCCTCGAACTGCTCAAGCGCGGCCTGCACGGCGGCGGCCACGTCGGACGCCAGGCCGGCGCCAAAATATTCCTCGGGCACGCCGATGCGCAGGCCCTTCAGGGGCTGGCTGCCGGCGGCGTCGAAGCGCCCTTGCGCGGCGTCGAAGTCGCGGCGCACGCGGCCGGGCTCGTTGACGGCGCCGTCGCACTTTTCAAGGCTGGTGGCGTCGCGCGGGTCAAAGCCGCTGATGACGTCCAGCAGTTCGAGCAGGTCGCGGCTGCTGGGGGCCAGCGGGCCGGCCTGGTCCAGGCTGGAGCCGAAGGCCACCATGCCATAGCGAGACACAGTGCCATAGGTGGGCTTGATGCCGCTCACGCCGCACAGGGCGGCCGGCTGGCGAACCGAGCCGCCGGTGTCGGTGCCGGTGGCGGCAGCGACCAGGCGGGCGGCCACGGCGGCGGCCGAACCGCCCGACGAGCCGCCAGGCACGGCAGCGTGATCCCACGGGTTCTTCACGGCGCCGTAGGCGGAGTTCTCGTTGCCGGAGCCCATGGCGAATTCGTCGCAGTTCAGCTTGCCCAGCGAAACCGCGCCGGCCGCTTGCAGGCGCTCCACGACGGTGGCGTCGAACGGGCTGGTGTAACCCTCGAGCATCTTGCTGCCCGCGGTGGTGCGCCAGCCGCGCGTGACGAAGGCGTCCTTGTGGGCGATCGGGATGCCCGCCAGCGGACCGGCGGTGCCGGCCGCCAGCGCGGCGTCGGCTGTGCGCGCCTGGGCCAGCGTCAATTCGGCGTCAATATGTAAAAAGCTGTTCAGGCCGCTGGCCGCTTCGGCGGCCGACAAGGCGCTTTGCGCCAGGTCGACGGCACTGACTTCGCGTTGGGCGAGGGCCGCGCGCAGGGCGGCGATCCCCTCGAACTGGGTGTGCAGGGCAGGTTTCGTCATGACTTATTCCAGGACCTTGGGAACCAGGAACAGGCCGTCCTGGGCATCCGGCGCATTGGCCAGCAGTTCCTCGCGGCGGGCTTGCGAACCGGCTTCGGTCACGGCGTCTTCACGCAGGCGCAATACGATGTCTTCGTGGGCGGACAGCGGATGGGCCAAAGGTTCCACGCCTTGCGTATCGACGGACTGGAGCCGCTCGATCAAGTGAAGGATGCCGTTGAGTTCGGCCTGCGCGACGGTGCGCTGGTCGGGGGTCAGTTCGATTCTGGCCAGCCGGGCAATGCGGGCCACATCTTTGTCGTTGAGCGCCATGGGGAATTGCAAAAATCGGTGAGCGAAGGCCGCGGGGCGGGAGTGGGCAGTATGCACATGCCAAACCCGTTACAAAGCTTGAATAGCCTGCATTTATGCGCTATTTCCGGGGAAATTATAAGTTATGATTCACGGTTTAATCGCCGTGATGACAGGCGGACCCGTCGTTTTACGGGCCAAACGCCCCGCGGCTTGACCCCAATTCCCCCCAGAATTTAGCTGAGCTCCCATGTTCGGATTCCTGCGCAGTTATTTTTCCAGCGATATGGCGATTGACCTCGGTACCGCCAATACGCTGATTTACGTCCGCGGCAAGGGCATCGTTCTCGATGAGCCTTCCGTGGTCGCAATCCGTCATGAAGGCGGGCCCCACGGCAAGAAGATCATTCAAGCCGTCGGGCACGAAGCCAAGCAGATGCTCGGCCGCGTTCCCGGCAATATCGAGGCCATTCGGCCCATGAAAGACGGCGTGATCGCCGACTTCACGGTCACCGAGCAGATGCTCAAGCAGTTCATCCGCATGGTGCACCCCCGCAACATGCTGGCGCCCAGCCCGCGGATCATCGTCTGCGTTCCCTGCGGTTCCACCCAGGTTGAACGCCGCGCCATCCGCGAATCGGCCCTCGGCGCCGGCGCTTCCCACGTATTCCTGATCGAAGAACCCATGGCCGCGGCCATCGGCGCCGGCCTGGCCGTGTCCGACGCCAGCGGCTCGATGGTCGTCGACATCGGCGGCGGCACCACCGAAGTGGCCGTCATCTCGCTGGGCGGCATGGTCTACAAGGGTTCCGTGCGCGTCGGCGGCGACAAGTTCGACGAGGCCATCGTCAACTACATCCGCCGCAACTACGGCATGCTGATCGGCGAACCCACGGCCGAACTGATCAAGAAGGAAATCGGCTCGGCGTTCCCGGGATCCGAAGTCCGCGAAATCGAAGTCAAGGGCCGCAATCTGGCCGAAGGCGTGCCGCGCAGCTTCACGGTTTCGTCCAACGAGATCCTGGAATCGCTGACCGATCCGCTCAACCAGATCGTGTCCGCCGTCAAGATCGCCCTCGAACAGACGCCGCCCGAGCTGGGCGCCGACATCACCGACAAGGGCATCGCCCTGACCGGTGGCGGCGCGCTGCTGCGCGACCTGGACCGCCTGCTGCAAGAAGAAACCGGTCTGCCGGTCGTGGTGGCCGACGATCCCCTGACCTGCGTCGTGCGCGGTTGCGGCGAGGCGCTGGAACACCTTGAGAAACTGGGCGCCATCTTCATCAACGACTAATATTGCCCGCCAGCCCGGAGCCCCGCTTTTTTCTGGCTCCGGCCGCTGCGGGGGCCTCGGACGCGGGCGCCCGGGCTGAGATTCATGCAACGACAAGGGACTCCCCCCCTATTCAGGCGCGGCCCACCGGCAGAGGTGCGGCTGGTCGTTCTGGTCGTCCTTGCCCTGGCCCTGATCGTCATGGATTCACAATGGCGCATGCTGGAGCCGGCGCGCCGGACGATCGCCGTGGCGCTTTATCCCTTCCAGCGCGCCGTCATGGCGCCTCGCGACCTCGTCCAGCAAGTCAATGAGTGGGTCAACGCGGCCAATCTCATCCGCAGCGAAAACGAAGCCCTGCAACGCCAGCGCATCGAGCTTGCCCAGGTCGCGTCCCACGCCGCCCAGCTCGCCGCCGAAAACTCCCAGCTTCGCCGCCTGCTTGGTGTGACCGACACCGTGGCGCAGTCCGCGGTGGTGGTCGAAGTCATGTACGAACCCACCAACGCGTTCACCCAGCGCCTGGTCTTCAACAAGGGCAGCAAGGCCGGTCTTGCCCCCGGCATGCCCGTCATCGACGAAGGCGGCGTGGTCGGTCAGATCGTCCGCGTGACGCCGATGACCGCCGAGGCGGCCCTGGTCACCGACGAGCAGGTCTCCATCCCGGTGCAATTGCTGCGCAACGGACTGCGTCTGATTGCATTTGGCGGCAATTCCCCCGGCAAGATGGAAGTGCGTTACCTGGCGGCCAATGCCGACATCAAGGAAGGCGATACTATTGTCACCAGCGGCGTCGGCGGTCTTTTTCCCGCCGGCCTGCCCGTGGCCAAGGTGACCTCGGTCGAACGCGATACCGCATCCGGTTTCGCGCGCGCCGTGTGTGAACCCCTGGCCCACCCCGAACGCTATCGCCACTTCCTGGTTCTGCAGGTGGATGTGGATCGCGCCGAGTCCAACCGTCAGGAGGTCGATTCCGGTGGATCGGACTAACCAACAAGCCGCAGGGCAGTCTCCGCGCCGCCTTGGCACGCCCAGCAACGTGCAGCCCGACAGGCTGTCGGGGCCCGCGCATGCCTTCTTCGTGTGGGGCACCGTGCTGCTCGCGTGGCTGGTGTCGCTGCTGCCGTGGCGCCTGTGGCAGGGCGCGCCCGACGTGCTGCTGCTCATCATCGCCTTCTGGTGCGTGCACGAGCCGCGCCGCGTGGGCCTGTTTACGGCCTTCTTCTTCGGCCTGCTGATGGACGTGCACGACGCGGGCCTCTTGGGCGAGCATGCGCTGTCGTACACGCTCGTCGCCTACGGCGCGGTGGTCCTGCACCGCCGGCTGCAGCGCTTCGACCTCTGGAGCCAGGCGATGCACATGCTGCCTGTGTTCTTCATTGCGCGCTTTGTCACCCAGATCATCCACGCGTGGCTGGCCGGCAAATGGCCGGGCTGGGACTGGGGCATCAGCGTGCTGCTGACCGCCGCCCTGTGGCCGCTGGCGGGCTGGGTGCTGCACCTGCCGCAACGTGGTGTCGACGACGCCGAATCCTCATCCGCCTGACGGCGGCGTCGCGTCATGTTTGAATTCAAGAAAACCGGCCAGCAGCAGAAGCAGCGCTTCCGCCTGCGCGCGTGGGTGGGCGGCGCCTTCGCGCTGGTGTGCTTTGGCGTGCTGGTGGGCCGGTTCTGGTACCTGCAGGTCGACCGCTACGAAGGCCTGTCCGAACGCGCCGACCGCAACCGCATCGCGGTCGTGCCGATCCCCCCGCGCCGCGGCGAGATCCTGGACCGTAACGGCGAAGTCCTGGCGCGCAACTACCGCACCTACACCCTCGAAGTCGTGCCGGCCCACGCGGGCAACATGAACGAACTCTTCGAGCGCCTGACCGAAGTCGTCTACATCAGCCCGTCCGACCAGCGCCGCTTCAAGCGTCGCGCCGCCGAGTCCAGCCGCTACGCCAGCCTGCAGCTTCGAAACAACCTGAACGAGACCGAGGCCGCGTGGTTTGCCGCGCACGCGTTCCAGTTTCCGGGCGTGGAACTGCGCGCCCGCTGGGTGCGCGAGTATCCGCAGGGCGTGTCGGCCGCGCACGTGGTGGGCTACATCGGCCGCATCGCCGACAACGACATCGAGGAACTGGACCGCGCCGGGCAACTGGGAAACTATCGCGGCACCGAGGTCATCGGCAAGAAGGGCATCGAAAAGACGTGGGAAGAACAACTTCACGGCCGCACCGGCCTTGAAGAAGTCGAGGTGACGGCGGGCGGTCGGCCCATGCGCACGCTGCGCCGCATCGATCCGGTTCCTGGCTCGGACATCATGCTGTCCATCGACATGGGACTGCAGAAGGTGGCCGAAGAGGCGTTCGAAGGCCAGCGTGGCGCGCTCGTTGCCATCGATCCGGACACGGGCGAAGTGCTGGCTTTCGTGTCGCAGCCGTCATTCGATCCGAACCTCTTCGTGGACGGCATCGATGTCGACAATTGGCGCATGCTGAACGAATCGCCCGACCATCCCCTGATCAATCGTCCGCTGTACGGCACCTATCCCATCGGCTCCACGTACAAACCCTTTGTGGGTCTGGCCGCGCTGGAACTGGGCAAGCGCCGCGCGACCGACCGCATCTCGGACCCGGGCTATTACGAATTCGGCGGACAGAAGTTCCGCAACGCCGGCGGCGCGGCTTATGGCATGACGGACATGCATAAGGCCATCGTCGTGTCCTCCGACACCTATTTCTATTCGCTGGGGCCGGAAATCGGCGTGAACGCGCTGCACGATTTCACCAAGCAGTTCGGGTTTGGCCAGATCACGGGCATCGACCTGGAAGGCGAAAAGCGCGGCGTGCTGCCGTCCACCGACTGGAAGCGCGCGGCCTACAAGGACAAGGAGCGCCAGCGCTGGTACGCGGGAGAGACCATTTCCGTCGCGGTGGGCCAGGGCTACAACGCGTTCACGCTGCTTCAACTGGCGCAGGGCACCTCCACGCTGGCCAACAACGGGCTGTACCGCCGTCCGCACCTGGTGCACGCGGTGCGCGATCCGCGCTCGGGTGTGGCCAAGCCGACCGAGTCGCCGCCCGACTATCGCATTCCGCTCAAGCAGGCCAATGTGGACGTCATCAAAAATGCCATGGCTGACGTCGTGCGGGCCGGCACGGCGCGGCGCGCGTTCGCCAACACGCCCTACCAGGCCGCCGGCAAGACCGGCACCGCGCAGGTGTTCAGCCTGCGCGGCGGCCACTACCGCGCCAGCGCCATCGACGAACGCCTGCGCGACCACGCGCTGTTCATGGGCTTCGCGCCGCTTGAGCACCCGCGCATCGCCGTGGCGCTGATCGTCGAGAACGCCGGTTGGGGCGCCAGCGTGGCGGCCCCCGTCGCGCGCAAGGTCTTCGACTACTGGCTGGCCAAGGACCGCCAGGACAAGATCGTTCGTCCCGAGCGCGCGGACACCATGGC
Source organism: Achromobacter sp. E1 (assembly GCF_037039475.1). Classification (NCBI taxonomy): domain Bacteria; kingdom Pseudomonadati; phylum Pseudomonadota; class Betaproteobacteria; order Burkholderiales; family Alcaligenaceae; genus Achromobacter; species Achromobacter sp. E1. Next base: position 5,654,358 of record NZ_CP146253.1, on the reverse strand, counting down.
GACCGTCGACGACATCGCCTCCGACCTGGTGCGCCAACAATGAAGCGCCTTGGCCTGATCCTGCTGCGCGTCTTCACGGCCTTCGACTGGCCGCTGCTCGCGATCCTGATGATGTTCGCGGCGCTGGGCCTGACGGTGATGCACTCGGCCGTCGGCGGCACCGACTGGCGCTTTGCGGAGCAGTCTCGCAATTTCATCATCGCCTTCTTCGCGATGTGGACGATGGCGCTGATTCCGCCGAAGCTGCTGATGAAGCTGGCTTTGCCGTTCTACGTGGTGGGGGTGGTGCTGCTGCTGGGCGTCGAATTCTTCGGCGAGACCAGCAAGGGCGCGACCCGCTGGCTGAACCTGGGCGTGACGCGCATCCAGCCGTCCGAAATGATGAAGATCGCGGTGCCGATGATGCTGGCCTGGTACTTCCAGCGTCACGAAGGCGCAGTCCGCGTGCGCGACTTCCTCGCCGCGGCCGCGATGCTGGCCGCGCCTTTCGGCCTGATCGTGCTGCAGCCCGACCTGGGCACGGCGCTGCTCGTGTTCGGCGCCGGCTTTTTCGTAATCTATTTTGCCGGCCTCTCGTTCAAGCTGCTGGTGCCGGTCATGCTGGCTGGCATCATTGCCATCGGCACGCTGGTCTACTACGAAGACCAGCTCTGCGAGCCGGACGTGGACTGGGTGGTGCTGCACGATTACCAGAAGCACCGGGTCTGCACGCTGCTCAATCCCAGCTCCGATCCGCTGGGCAAGGGCTTTCACACGATCCAATCGATGATCGCGGTGGGCTCCGGCGGCGTCTACGGCAAGGGCTACATGAAGGGGACGCAGACGCACCTGGACTTCATCCCCGAACGCACGACCGACTTCATCTTCGCGGTGTACGCCGAGGAATTCGGTCTGTACGGCGGCATCGCAATCCTGGTGCTGTACGGCCTGATGATGGCGCGCGGTTTGACGATCGCGTCCCGCGCCTCATCGCAATTCGGCCGCCTGCTGGCCGGCGCGCTGACGATGATGCTGTTCATCTATGTCTTCGTGAACGTGGGCATGGTGACAGGGATCCTGCCCGTGGTGGGGGTGCCGTTGCCCTTCATGAGCTACGGGGGGACGGCGTTGTTCACGATGGGGATTGCGTTTGGGATCATGATGAGTATTAGTCGGCATCGGTCTGTGAAGACTTGATGTTGATGGTTGTTCTTCGTCGGTCGATGTCTCTGTGACTTGGAGTGCTTCTTAGGGCGATGATTTTCGTGCCGTGGGGTGCTTTGTAGGTCTATGGTCTTCGTGCCTTGGCGTGCTTCGTAGGTCGATAGTCTTTGTGTCTTGGCGCTCTGCATAGGGCGATAGTCTTTGCGCTACGGACTTCTTCGTAGGTCGCCCGACGCCGCGGTCACCGTGGGCACGATCGCCCACGATTGCGGTCCGGAGCCTTCGCTCCGGACTTCCCCGTTGTCATCTTCGTCCGCCTTCGGCTCCCTTCAGATTCCCTCGGGCGCATCGACGGCGCTCGCACCCACGGTGCCCGCGACGCCGTGCTGCCAGGGTCTTTGGTTTGGGGCGCTGCAAGACCTGTGGTCAGGGAAGGGGATTTGCGGGGCCGCCGAATTGCTGCCGCCCGGGCGGCGGCAATCGGCATCGGGCCGGTGGGACGTCGTGGCGGTGTGCGCTTCGCGCTGGCGGAGGTTGGTGTGCTGATGGCACCACGAACAAGGGGGAGGGGCGGTGATGGTCGGCGCGCATCGGCCGCCGGCCACAACTTGCCGACCCGTACGCGCGCCGCCCATCGGGCACTGGCGTTCAAGTGACGAATAATGGCGAGCCGAGCGCGATTTGCAGTTGGGTTCGGACAGCGGAATGAGTGTCGGCTTTCTGCCGGTGTCTGACACCCAAGGGAGAAGCACTTGGTATGACGGAAATCTCACCAGGGTGTCAGACACCTTGAACAGTCGCAGCCACACGCGAAGCGTCATCACCACGCCGCAAGACGCCGCGTAAGCCCCCGAAGGCCGCCCGCGCGGCCGCCCGGGGGCGGGCACCGCAAGATCTTTCTCTCTCCCCCCACCGTGGGCAAGAACCTAAAGAACCCAACCCGTCCCGCCGCCAGTAAAGCTGAAGCGGCTGGAGCACGTCGTAGCGGGGGCTGGGGTGCGCGGGGCGTGTAGATGCGCCCGACGGAAACCGAAGGGAGCCGAAGGCGTACGAGGTTGAGGACGGGGCAGTCCGGAGCGAAGGCTCCGGACCGCAATCGTAGCCCCGCGCGCCCCAGCCCCCGCTGCGACGGGCGTCAAAAGAACCCGCATGAATGCCAGCCTCAACGTTTCGCCATTGAAACTGCCATCGCTAACACCAACCCCGCTTCAACGCCGCCGTTTCAAAACCTGACTCACGGCAACGCTTCAGCCACCCCAAGCTCCACGGCCAACTTCGTCAACCCGTCCCAAATCCGGCTGTCAAACTCCACCGAATTCGCATTGACCGCCCGATTGCGAGCCTCGTACTCCCCCGGATACTGCACCGCTTCCACGTCGGGTTGCGGTTTGCACGCATGCAGGTAGTCGATGAAGGCGCCGACTTCCATCGACCGCCAATCCGTATTGAAGTCCACCTGCGGATCCAGCAGCAGCGCGAACATGTTGTTCGTCGCCACGCCGATGCGTGGATGTTCCGGTTGGATGGTGCCGCCGCCGGACAGCACGCCGGCAAGCAGTTCGGCCACCAGTCCCAGCGCGTAGCCCTTGTGGCCGCCGAATGGCAGCAGTGCGCCGGGCGGGTCGGTGAAGAGCGCGCCCGGGTCCGTCGTTGGGTTGCCGTCGGCATCGATCAGCGACCCCGGCGGCGCCTGTTCGCCCTTCGCCGCCAGCACGCGCGCCTTGTTCACCGCGATCGAGCTGGTGGCCATGTCCACGATGAACGGCGGACGTCCGCCGGGCAGGGGGCCGGCAAAGCACAGCGGGTTCGTGGTCAGGCACGCCTGCGCGCCGCCGAACGGGGCGACGGTGGGCGAGCGGTTGATCACGTTGGTGAAGGCCAGCAGGATCAGGCCCTTGGCCGCCACCATTTCGCCAAAATGGCCCATGCGGCCAAGGTGATGGCTGTGGCGCAGGGTCAGGATGCACTGGCCGTGTTCCTGTGTGCGCTCGATCGCCTTTTCGATGACGACCTTGCCCACGTACTGGCCCAGTCCGTGGTGGCCGTCGTAGGCCAGCATGGCGCCGCGGTCGTTGAGGAGTTCGGGGCGGCCGTCGGGTTGGGCCAGGCCCTCGGACAACACGCGGCGGTAGTTGGTCAGGATGGACAGGCCGTGGCTGGTGTAGCCGACACGGTCGGACTCCACCAGGTGTTCGGCCACGTCGCGGGCGATGTCCTCGGGCACGCCTTGTGCCATCAGCACCCGGCGGCCGTATTCGTTGGCTTGGGCAATCGTGATCTTCATGAAGATTCCTTACAGCCAGCCCAGCCAGCGCCAGTACGTCATGCCCATCAGCAGCATCAGCAGGTAGCCGACGATCGTCACAATGATCCCGACCTTGGCGAACTGCTTGGCGTTGAAGGTTTCGGTACCCAGGCACACCATGTTCTGCGGTGCGTTGATGGGCAGGATGAAACCGTAGCTGACCACGAAACCCAGCAGCATCGTCATGCCCAGGCGGCTGAAGTCGCCCGGCAGCGTTGCCAGCACCGAGATCAGGATGGGCAGCATGGCCGAGGTCAGCGCAGTGGCGCTGGCAAAGCCCAGGTGGATCACGATCAGGAAGGCGGCCAGGATGGCGAAGATGGCGAGCGGGCCAAGGTGGTCCAGGCCGGTGTGATGCACCACCTGGTTGCCCAGCCATTGGCCGGCCTGCGTCGTGAGAAGCGCCGTGCCCAAGCTGATGCCGACGCCGAACACGATCACCGTGCCCCATGGGATGCGCGATTGCACGTCTTTCCATGTCATCACGCCAAAGCGCGGCAGCATCAGCAGCACGAGGCCGAAGTAGGTGGTCGAGGTGGTGTCGAACTTGTGCAGCTTGCCTTCGGTCGACCAGAACAGCAGCAGCATGATGGACACAGCCATCAGGCGCTTTTGCGCGCCAGTCATGGGACCGAGGTCGAGCAGCGACTTTTCGACGGCTTCCTTGCCGCCGGCGATGCTGTTGCTTTCAGGCGGCAGCAGCTTGAGCACGATGACGATCAGCACGGCCGACATGATGAGCGACCAGGGGGCGCCGGCGATCAGCCAGTCCGACCAGGCCACGCGTTCGCCCAGCATCTTTTCCATGAAGCCGACCGTCAGCAGGTTCTGCGCCGCGGCGGTCTGGATGCCGACGTTCCAGATGCTGGTGGCCTGGGCCACGATGATCATGATGCCGGCGGCGATGTTCGAGCGCTTGTCCACGCCGAAGGCCGCGATCACGCCCATCATGATGGGAACCACGGCGGCGCTGCGCGCGGTGGCGCTGGGCACGACCAGGCTCAGCACGATCGTCACGGCGATACATCCGATGAGGATGCGGCGCGTGCTGGTGCCAACCTTGGACAACGTGACCAGCGCGATGCGGCGGTCCAGCCCCGTGAAGGTCATGGCGGCGGCAATGAACAGGGCGCCGGTGACCAGCGCCAGCGCCGAATTTGCGAAGCCGGTGAGCGCCATGCTGATGGCGGCCGACGTGCCGTACAGCACGTTGGGATCCTTGATGGTGGGTGCGGTGCCCAGCAAAAAGGCCATCAGTGTCGTGATCATGATGGCGCTGGCTTCGTAGGAGACGGCTTCAGTGATCCAGACGACCACGGCAAACGCCAGGATAGCCAGCATGCGGTGTCCTGCAACGGGCAGGTCAGCGGGCAGGGGCATCATTAAAACGCCGATCATCACGAGGATGCCGGCGATGAGCCCGATGGGTATTTTGGCTTTTTTGGGGGCTTGCGAGGCGGGGACTGCGGTTTCCGCGGCCATATCCTTCTCCGGTTGAGGTCAAACTGACGAAACACCGCCCGCGAGCACGGGGTCAATCAAATCGGTGTGTCGACGCTACAGGATGATCGTGACGGCATTGAGGAAAACCCGTATTGATGAACATCAAGCAAGCGGAGAACAGCGCTTGTGGAAAACTTGTCCCGGGCATTATGCTCGTCGCCCCCTGCGTGGGGCAAGCAAGTGAGTGTTGCATTTACACGAACCAATCGGGTCACGATGGATGCGTTTTGCCCAGCAAGGGCCGCGCGCATTGTTCCGTGAAATGACGCTAATGCAGGCGGTTCAGCCCAAGGCCAGGCGCAGTTGTTCGTCCAGATGCAGCGTGGGCGTGACGCGCCATCCGCTTTGGGCGTAGCGCAGCCAGCGGCCCAGCACCAGATGCGTCAGCAGGCTGGCGTGCGCGGCGACATTGGCTTCCTGCGGCAGGCCGCCGTCGGTGATCGCGATGCGCAGCGACTGCTTTAGCGACGCCTCGATGCGATCATTGATGTGGTTGATGCGTTCCTGCAGCCGGTTGTCTTCGGTGACCAGCGCGTCGCCGGTCAGCACTCGCGTCATGCCCTTGTTGCGTTCCGAGAAGGTCAGCAGCATGGCGACCGTCTTGTGCGCCTGGGGCACGCCGTAGGGTTCGGCGGTGGCGATCTGGTTCACCAGCGTGAAGATGCTGGTTTCGATGAATTCGATCAGCCCCTCGAACATCTGCGCCTTGCTGGCGAAGTGCCGGTAGAGGGCGGCTTCGGAAACCTCAAGGCGCGCGGCCAGTGCGGCCGTGGTGATGCGGGACGCGTGCGGCTGCTCCAGCATTTCGGCCAGAGTCTGCAGAATCTGGGTCTTGCGCTCGCCGGGTTTGCTCGCCATGGAAGGGACTGCTTCGCGCAGGATGACGGGTGGAGGGGGAGTGGAGCGCGCCGTCAGGCCCGCAGGGGGCGTCGGCGTAACAACAAATCACTGACGCAGTTTACCCGCAAGTCGACGTAGGCCGGGCGGTGCGAGCGTCCGCGGCCAAAGGGCGTGCCGGGGTGGTAGACGTGGACCGTCTTTAAGCCCGCCACGCGGGCGCCCCGCAGGTTGGCGAGCGTATCTTCCACGAGCACGGCTCGGTGGGCGGGAACGCCTTCGCGCGCCAGCACGTAGCGCAGTAGCGCCGCCGAGGGCTTGGGACGGTATTGGCCATGCAGCCGCATGTGCTCGATGGCCCACAGGCTGTCGAACTGGCGCAGGATGCCCAGGTGCGACAGGACGGACCGCGCATAGTGCAGCGGCGCGTTGGTAAGCAGCACCTTGCGGCCGGGCAGGCGGCGCAGCTTGTCGGCGAGCGCCTTTTCCGACCGCATCAGCGGCGCGACGTCGAAGTCATGGCTGCGATGCAGGAATTCATGCGCATTGACGCCGTGGTGCCGCACCATGCCGATCATGGTGGCGCCGTAGCGTTTCCAGTACTGCGACCTCACAAGGTTGGCGGCATCCACGTCCACGTTGAGCGCCTCGGCCACCGCCATCGTCATGCCGTGATCGATTTTGGAGAAGATGGCGTGTGAGGTGTCGTGGAGCGTGTTGTCCAGGTCGAAGAGCCACAGGCGCTCGGGCGCGCCCGTGGCGATCCCGCGCGACCGGCGCATGCGGACCGCGGGCCGCAGCAGCTGGCGACGCGCTTGCATCATGAGAGGCTCACGGCACGCAGTGCTGCGGAATCGGGCTGCATCAGTGCGAGCTGATCATCGTGCCGACGCCCTGGTCGGTCAGGATTTCAAGAAGCAGGCAGTGCGGCACGCGGCCGTCGACGATGTGCACCGAATTCACGCCGTTCTTGGCTGCGTCCAGCGCGGACGAGATCTTGGGCAGCATGCCGCCGGAGATCGTGCCGTCGGCAAAGAGCTCGTCGATGGTCTGGGCGGACAGGCTGCGCAGCAGCTTGCCGCCCTTGTCCAGCACACCGGGGGTGTTGGTCAGCATCAGCAGCTTCTCGGCGCCCAGCACTTCGGCCATCTTGCCGGCGACCACGTCGGCATTGATGTTGTACGCCGTGCCGTCTTCGCCATAGCCGATGGGCGAGATGACGGGAATGAACTGGTCGTCCTGCAGGGCCTTCACGACGGCCGGTTCGACCATGGTGATGTCGCCCACGAAACCGATGTCGATGGGCTCGGACGGGTTGTCCTTGTTGGCCATCAGTTTCTTCTGGGCCTGGATCAGGCCGCCGTCCTTGCCGGTCAGGCCCACGGCTTTGCCGCCGACCTCGTTGATCATCATGACGATGTCCTGCTGGACCTGGCCGCCCAGCACCCATTCCACGACTTCCATGGTCTCGGCGTCGGTGACGCGCATGCCCTGGATGAAGGTGCCTTGCTTGCCAATGCGGCGCAGGGCGTCATCGATCTGCGGACCACCGCCGTGGACCACCACCGGGTTCAGACCCACCAGCTTGAGCAGCACGACATCGTGCGCGAAGCTGCGCTGCAATCGCTCTTCCGTCATGGCGTTGCCGCCGTACTTGACCACGATGGTCTTGCCGTGAAATCGTCGGATATACGGCAGAGCCTCGGACAGCACGGCGGCTTTGACGGCGGGAGACGAAACGGCAGCAGGGTCGGGGGTGTCGGTCATGGCAGCTAAGTCGGCAAATAAATAACAGGTAAGTTAGCGGGCGTTAAAAAAATGCCTGCACAAGAACGCGGTTGGAACGCGGCTAGCGCAAGCATACGACGGATTGTAGTCCCCTCAGGTTTCTTATGCTGGAAAGCCATGTCCTTATGCCCGACAAATAACCGGCATTCAGGTAAATTGGGGGCGTTTTCACAACGGTTGGCCCCGCAAAAGGGGGCTCGCCCGAACCTGCGGGGACATCTATCCCCGTTTTTCATACATAAAAGAGGCAAGACATGCGTTTGAACTTCGTCCGTTCCGCTCTGGCGGCGTCGGTCCTTCTGGTTGCCGCCAATGCGGCCCATGCCGAGAAGGTGGTCGTCGGCGCCACGCAGGTTCCGCACGCCGAGATCCTTGAAGTGGTCAAGCCCAAGCTGGCCAAGGAAGGCGTGGAGCTCGACATCAAGGTGTTCAGCGACTACGTGCAGCCCAACCTGCAACTGGCGGACAAGCAGCTGGACGCCAACTTCTTCCAGCACAAGCCGTACCTGGACAGTTTCAACAAGGACCGCAAGGCGACCCTCGTGCCGGTGGCGCTGGTCCACGTCGAGCCCTTCGGCGGTTACTCCAAGAAGATCAAGAGCCTGTCGGACCTGAAGGACGGCGCCACGGTCGCCATTCCCAATGATCCGTCCAATGGCGGCCGCGCACTGGTGCTGCTGCAAAAGCAGGGCGTCATCAAGCTCAAGGACCCGGCCAACATCCTGGCCACGGCCGCGGATGTCGTCGAGAACCCCAAGAAGCTGAAGTTCCGCGAACTGGAAGCGGCCATGCTGCCGCGTGCGCTGGACGACGTGGATCTGGCGCTGATCAACACCAACTACGCGCTGGAAGCCGGCCTCGTGCCGACCAAGGACGCCCTGTTCATCGAAGGCGCCGATTCCCCCTACGCCAACGTGCTGGTCACCCGCAGCGACAACAAGGATGCCCCGGGCATCAAGAAGCTGGTCGACGCGCTGCACTCGCCGGAGGTCAAGACCTTCATCCAGGAAAAGTACAAAGGCGCGGTGGTTCCCGCCTTCTGATGCACGGCGCGGGGGGGCCGTGAGCCGCCCGCTCCCGCCCATCGGCATGCCCCAAACAAAACGCCGCCCGTTATTTTGCGGGCGGCGTTTTGTTTGGGGGCTGCTTGCGTGGGCGGATCAGCCGGCGGCCAGTGCCTTTTCCACCGTGGCGTGGAATTCGGCCTTGTCGTATTCGCCCAGATAACGCTTGATGATGCGTCCCTCTTTGTCGATGAGGAACGCCGTGGGCGTCAGGCGGATGTCGCCGAAGGCACGCGCGATGTCGCCCTTGGTGTCCAGCGCAACGGGGAACGGCAGTTTGCGGGTCTCGGCGAAGTTCAGCACGAAGTTGGGCGGGTCGTAGTTCATGGCGACCGCAATGGCCTCATACCCCTTGTCCGCATACTCGTTGTAGGCGGAGATGGTGTCGGGCATTTGCTTGACGCACGTGACGCAGCTGGTCGCCCAGAATTTGACCAGCACGACCTTGCCGCGCAGGTCCTGCATCGAGAACGTCTTGCCTTCCAGGGTGGTGAAGGTAACGTCGGGGGCGGTCTGGGCCGGGCGCATGGCGAACCATGCGCCGATGCCGACTGCGACGAGAACTGCAAGCGCTACGATGGCTTTTTTCATTTGATGGGCATTGCTTCGACGCCGCCGCTCGTGCCGCCGCTGCCGGCCGCATTGTCGGTGGCCGGACCGGTGCCGCTTTCGATGGGCGCCTTGCTTTCCGTGGTTGCCGGTTTGGAGCCGCTGCCCGACAGGCGGATGGCTTCTTCGCGGCTGATGGTTTCAAAGAGCTTGACCACCTTGGTCACGCCGCCGACGTCGGCGGTGGCGTTGGCGGCGTAGTCGCCTTCGGCCTGGGTGACCTTGCCCATCAGGTAGACGACGCCGCGGTCGGTCGTGACGGCGATGGTGCCTGAGGGCACATACTTGGTGTTGAGCAGAGCGGTCTTGACCTTGGAGGTCAGCCAGGTGTCGTTCGAGCGCACGCCGAACGACGCGATGGGCCCGACGTTCAGCTGGTTGATGACCTGCTTTACGTTTTCCACGCCCTGGGCAATGGTGGTGGCCTGGTTTTTGGCTTCTTCGGAGGGCACATCGCCCGTCAGCAGAAGGTGGCCGCCGTAGGCCATGGCATTGACGCGTGCGGTATCGCCCAGCTTCTGGGAGATCAGGTTCTGCGCCTTGAACGCCATGTTCTGGTCTTCGAGCTGGACGCCGGACGTGCGGCGGTCGGTGACGACCACCGCCGTGGTGGCGGCGGCGCCGCCCACGATCAAAGGCGCGCAGGCCGTCAGCGAAAGCGCCGCGGTGGACAGCGCGGCGGCAAGCATCAGCGGGCGGACTGCGGGTCTGACGTCAAGAATCATTCGGTGTCTCCAAGCAGAAGAGCGTCGATGCCGTCGCACAGCGCGTGCAGCAGCAGAATATGGACTTCCTGGATGCGCATGGTGCGATCGCTGGGAACACATAGATGGACGTCCATCGGGGTAATGAGTTCCCCCATGACGCCGCCGCCCTTGCCGGTCAGGGCCAGGACGTGCATTTCGCGTGCGCTGGCGGCTTCCATGGCGCGGACCACGTTGGGCGAATTGCCGCTGGTGGAAATGGCCACGAGCACGTCGCCGGCCTGCCCGAAGGCGTTGACCTGCCGTTCGAAGACTTCGTCAAAGCCGTAGTCGTTGCCGACCGCCGTGAGGATGGAGGTGTCGGTATTGAGCGCGATGCCCGCGAGGGGCAGGCGTTCGCGTTCGAAGCGGCCCACCAGCTCGGCGATGAAATGTTGCGCGTCGGCTGCCGAGCCGCCATTGCCGCAAGCCAGAATCTTGCCGTTGTTCGCCAGGGCGCCGAACAGCACGTCCACGGCCACGGCCAGCGGTTCGGCCAGGACGTTCATGCTTTGTTCGTGAGCGGCCATGGCGTCGCGAAAGTGCGACGTCATACGAGAGGTCATATCCATGGGCGCGATTATCTCACGGGGCCGGGCCGCGGTTCTGTCCTCGCGCAACGATCGCCTAGGGCCGGCGCCGGACTGCGCCGGATCAGGGCAGCCAGAAAGCGCCGCGTAGCCAGGCCGGCTCGCCGTCGTCGAAAACCACCGCGTCGAAACGGGCGGGCGGGGGCGCGCCTTGCCAGTGGCGGCGGGCCAGTTCGGGCAGCCACAGCGCCGCCGCCCGCGCCAGCCGCGCCTGCTTTTCCCGGCCGATGCTGGCGGCGGCCCCGCCGAACTGCCGGTTGGCGCGCGCCCGGACCTCCACGAAGACAAGCGTGTTGCCGTCGCGCATGGCCAGATCGATTTCACCGGCGCGGCAGGCCAGGTTGCGCGCCAGCAGCGTCAGGCCGTGCGCCAGCAGCAGGCGCAGCGCGGCCGCTTCATGATGATCGCCGCGCCGCTGCGTGGGCGAGCGGCGCGGGGGCGGACGGTCGGCCGGCGCGCGTCCGGTGCGCCGCCGGCGTTTGGCGGCGCGGCGGCGGGCGGCCAGGGCAAGTTCGCAGGCCAGGCGCAGGGTGTCGTCCGTCATGGATTCCAAAGGCAGCGGGCATAGGCGGCTACACTGACATGGTTTTCCGAGTCTGCAGGCTGCAATGAATCAAAACGTCTCACCTCCCGTTGCCGGCGATGCCTGGTCCCGCGTGTCGGAACGCGTGGCCGGCCAGCATTGGCCCGCCTCGACGCTGTATGTCGTGGCCACGCCCATCGGCAATCTGGGCGACCTGGGCCTGCGTGCCTGGCACGCCCTGCAGCGGGCTGACGTGATTGCTGCCGAAGACACGCGCGCCAGCCGCACGCTGCTCGATGCCTGGGGCGTGGGCACGCCGCTCATGGCGGCGCACCGCCACAACGAGGCAGCCGCGGCGCAGGCCATCTGCGAGCGCCTGGCGCAAGGCCAGCGCGTGGCGCTGGTGTCCGACGCCGGCGCGCCCGCGGTCAGCGACCCCGGCGCGCGGGTGGTCCGGGCGGTGCGCGCCGCCGGCTATGCCGTGGTGCCAGTGCCCGGCCCCAGCGCCGTGATCGCCGCGCTGATGGGCAGCGGCGTCACTACGGACGAGAACCCCGCCTACGCCTTCGCGGGCTTCGCGCCACCGAAGGCGGTGGCCCGCCAGCGCTGGCTGCGCCAGTGGTGCGCATTGCCCGCGCCCGTCGTGATGTTCGAGTCGCCGCACCGGCTGGCGGCCACGTTTGCCGACCTGCTCGAGGTGTGCGGCCCCGACCGCGAACTGACCGCGGCGCGCGAGCTGACCAAGCGTTTCGAAGAGATCGGCACCTTCCGGCTGAGCGAGGCGTCCGCCTGGCTGGCCGCGGATCCGCACCGCGAGCAGGGAGAATTCGTGCTGATCGTCCATGCCGAGCCCGAAGCGGCCGCGGACGAGGACGCGGACCCGGCCCACGACGTTCTGCTGGACGCCTTGCTGGAATCGCTGTCTGTGCGCGACGCCGCGCGCGTCGCCGCCAAGGTGACCGGCCAGCCTCGCGACGTCCTGTACAACCGCGCCCTGGCGCGCAAGAAGACGCAGGAATAATCCATGGCGTATTCGACGCTCGTGTCCAACAAACCGGCCGACCCGAACGAGCGGCTGACCTATCGCGACATGCCGACGCCGCTGGGCGAGATGCGCCTGGTCGCCAGTCCCAAGGGGTTGCGCGGCGCTTGGTTCACCGATCAGGCGCTGCTGCCGTCGCCGGAAGGCTGGACGCTGTCCGACAAAGACCCCTTCCTGGAGCAGGCGCGGCGCGAACTGGACGAGTGGTTCGCCGGCGAGCGGCGCGTGTTCGACGTGACGCTCGACCCCGTGGGTACGACGTTTCAGCATCAGGTCTGGCATGCGCTGTGCGCGCTGGAATTCGGCGTGCTCACCAGCTACGGCGAGCTGGCCCGCGCCGTGGACCGGCCCAAGGGCGCGCAGGCGGTGGGCGGCGCCGTGGGCCGCAACCCCATCAGCATCATCATTCCGTGCCACCGCGTGATCGGCGCGGATACGTCGCTGACGGGTTTTGGCGGCGGGTTGCCCCGCAAGCAGGCGCTGCTGGCCCACGAGGGCAATCGCTATCTCAGCCGCAGCGCGCGCGCCCGCCGGGTCTGCGACGGGCAGGCAGAGCTGTCCTGGTAGGCAAGCCCGGCGCCCGGCCGCTTATTTGGGCGCTGACTTGGCCGCCGGCTTGGCCAACTACTACGGTGCGTTATTGCGACGCGATGGTCGGCAGAATGCCGATGCGGTCCGACACGAGCGGCACGGCATTGAGCGCACTCTGGCGGTCGGGATACGGACCGATCCGCACCCGGTAAAGATTGTTGGTCTGTTCCACCGTCGCCGCTGGCGCGCCTTCGGCGCCCAGTTGCGTGTTGATGCGGCTGACCAACGACTGCGCATTGGCGGGCTGGCTGAACGCGCCCACCTGCAGGTAGACGCTGCCGCTGGCCACGCCGGACGCCGGGCGCATCGGTGCTGGGCTGGGCGCGGCAGGCGCCAGGGGCTCTGGCGTCAGCGCCACTGGCGTGGCGGCCACGGGCGCCATCACGGGCGTCGAGCCCGTGGCCGATTCCGGCTCCGGCGCGGGGGCCGCGGGCGCGCCTTGCGAGGCCAGCCGGCGGATCTCGTCGGCCTGGATCGCTTCCACGACCACCTGGCCGCTGCCCGGGCCGATGATGCCCAGCTTGTAGGCGGCCACGTATGACAGGTCCATGATGCGGTCGCTGTGGAAGGGGCCGCGGTCGTTCACCCGCACGATGATCGTCTTGCCGTTGACCAGGCTGGTCACCCGCGCATAGCTGGGAATCGGCAGTGTCGTGTGCGCGGCCGTCATGGCATACATGTCGTAGGTCTCGCCGATCGACGTGGAGTTGCCATGGAACTTCTTGCCGTACCACGACGCGATGCCGCGCTTCTTGTAGGGCTTTCCGCTCGTGTCCGGCACGTAGCGCTGACCGAACACGACATAGGGCCGGTTTGCGCCGCTGGCGTAGGGTTCCAGCTTGGGCACGGCGTCTGGAATCTGGTCCAGATTCGACGGCGGATTGGCATCCGGCCCGTCGTCCTTGTAGTAACCGCCCTTCTTGCGTCCGCCGCTGGTGGAGCAGCCTGCCACGGCGATCGCCAGCAGCAGCACGAAAATGAGATGTAGGGGGCGGGAAAGCGTCATGCGGTTTCGTCGGGCAGTTGCGTGCGGTGGCGCACCAGGAGCGGGTCGTGATCGGCAAAGCGCAGCGCCAGCTGTTCCACCACGTAGACCGAGCGGTGCTGGCCGCCGGTACAGCCGATGGCCACGGTCAGGTAGTTGCGGGTGTCCTGCGTGTACAGCGGCAGCCAGCGTTTCAGGAAGCCCGCGATGTCGTCGATCATCAGACCCACCTGCTCGTATCCCGCGAGCCACGTGGCCACGGGCTCGTCGCGGCCCGTCAGCGGGCGCAGATTGCGGTCGTAATGGGGATTGGGCAGGCAGCGCACGTCGAACACCAGGTCCGCGTCTCCGGGCACGCCGCGCTTGTACGCGAAAGATTCGAACGTCAGCACCAGCGGCGCGCGGTCTGCCTTGATCAGGTCGCGGATCCAGGCGCGAAGCTGGCCGGGCGTCAGGTCCGAGGTGTCGATGACGTGTTCCTGCTCGCGCAGCGGCGCCAGCAGTTCTCTTTCCAGGGCGATGCACTCGGTCAGCGACGGCGCGGTGCCGCCGCGCTGCAGGCGGTCGGTCAGCGGATGGCGGCGGCGCGATTCGGAATAACGCTGCACCAGCGTGGCCGTGTTGGCATCCAGGAATACGACCCGCAGGCTGGTGCCCATGGCGCGCAACGCGGTGACCACATCGGGCAGTTCGGCAAGCTCGCCCGGCGAACGCACGTCGATGGCGACCGCCACGCGTTCCATGCCGTCATCGCGCGCCTGGGCAATGAACTCGGTCAGGAAGCGGACGGGAAGATTGTCGACGCAGGTATAGCTTGCGTCCTCGAGCATGCGCAGCGCGACGGATTTGCCGGAGCCGGAAATGCCGGTGACGAGGACGACTTTCAACATGGACATGATTGTGGCACGCTTTTCCAGGACGATGCCGGCGGGATAGCATCTGATATGGCCATAAACTCAGGAACTGCTTCTGTTCCCTGCTGCTTGCCCTGACGTAAGCTAGGGGCCGCAAACTCCGCGGTTCCATCGCAGTTCCACTTTACGCGCCCCGCCGTCTCGATTCGGGGTTTGGAATTCGACCTAGATGTTAGCCCTCATTTCCTCTTGTAGTGTTTCACTGCTGCGGTTTTGGACGATCCCAAGGGCCTTGGCCGCGGCGGCTGTTGTGTTTATGTCCGCGCCCGCGCTTGCGCAGCAGCCCGATCCGCCGGTCTTGCAGCCCGACACCATGGCGGCGCGCGTGGCGGCCTGTACGGCCTGTCATGGCGCGCAGGGCAGGGCGGGGGCCGATGGCTACTACCCGCGGCTGGCCGGCAAGCCGCAAGACTATCTCTACCACCAGCTGCTCAATTTCCGCGACGGACGGCGGCAGTACCGGCCCATGACGCACCTGCTGGCGGGACTGCCCGACGACTACCTGCGCGAAATGGCCGCGTATTTTGCCGACCAGCATGTGCCGTATCCGGCGCCCGTGCGCGCGGACGTGTCCGCGGCCACGCTCGAGGCTGGCCGCAAGCTCGCCCGCGATGGCGACGCGGCGCGCGGCCTGCCGGCCTGTGCGTCCTGTCATGGCGCGGCGCTCTCGGGCATGCTGCCCGCGATTCCCGGCCTGCTGGGGCTGCCCCGCGATTACATCGGCGCGCAGATCGGCAGCTGGAAGAACGGCCTGCGCCGCGCCGCCGCGCCGGACTGCATGGCCGACATCTCCCACAAGCTCACGCCTGCCGACATCGGCGCACTGGCGGCCTGGCTGTCGTCGCAGCCAGTCGTCGAGCCCTACGTGCCTGATGCCGCGAATTCGGTCCGGCTGCCCGCGGAATGCGGCAGCCAGGCGCAACGCTGAACGGGGCCGCGAATGACGCTGATGAAAAGAGTGCTGGGTGTCCTGTTGCTGGTGGCCGTGGCGGCCGTTGGCGGGTTGTATTGGCTGGGCACGCGTGACGATGCCAGCACCGGGCCCACTGCCGCGGCAGCCGAGGGCGCCACGCTGATCGAACGCGGCCGCTATCTGGCGCTGGCCGGCAACTGCATGGCCTGCCACACCAGCCAGGGGGGCAAGACGTTTGCGGGCGGCACGCCCATTCCCACGCCGTTCGGCACGGTCTACGGCCCGAACATCACGCCCGATCCGGATACCGGCATCGGCGCATGGACGGCCGACGACTTCTGGCAGGCGCTGCACAACGGCAAATCAAAGGACGGCACCTTGCTGTATCCAGCGTTCCCGTACACCGAGTACACGCGGGTCAACCGCAGCGACGCCGACGCGCTCTTTGCCTATCTGCGCAGCGTGTCGCCCGTCAAGCAGGCGAACCGTCCGCCCGACATGAATTTCCCGTACGACCAACGCGCGCTGCTGGCGGCGTGGCGCGCGCTGTACTTCAAGCCTGGCGTGCAAGCGCCCGATCCCGGCCAGTCGGTCCAATGGAATCGCGGCCGGTATCTGGTCGAAGGGCTGGGGCATTGCGCGGCCTGCCATACGCCGCGTAACAGCCTGGGCGCCACGCGCACCCGCGACGCGCTGGCGGGGGGCGTGATTCCGGTGCTGGATTGGTACGCGCCGCCGCTCACGAACGACATGCAGGCCGGCATGGGGCGCTGGTCCGCGCAGGACATTGCCGCGCTGCTCAAGACCGGCATTTCGGCGCATTCGACGGTCAGCGGACCCATGGCCGAAGTCGTGCTGGGCAGCACCCAGCACCTGACCGACGACGACGCCCTTGCCATCGGCACGTATTTAAAGACGTTGCCCGCCACGCCGCCCGCGACCGATGCGCGCGCCGCCATCCCCGCGCCCGCGGCCATGGAACTGGGCGGCAAGCTCTACCGCCAGCAATGCGCGCAATGCCACCAGGCCGACGGCAAAGGCAGCGGCACGGCATGGCCCGCGCTGGCCGGCAATCCCACGGTGACCGCGCCATCGCCGGTGAACGCCATCCGCATGGTGCTCGACGGCGGCTACGCTCCGGCCACGGCCGCAAACCCGCGTCCGCACGGCATGCCGCCGTTCGGCCAGGTGCTCAACGACAACGACATCTCGATGCTGGTGACCTACATCCGCAACAGCTGGGGGAACGACGCGGGCGCGGTGAGCGGTCTGGAGGTCAAGCGCGCGCGGGCGTCGTCGACGTTGAACTAGCGCCCGGCGGTGGCCGCGCGGCAGGCTTCGCGCGCCAGGTCGCCCAGCGTGCGGATCGCCGCTTCGGTGCTTGCGTCCCACGGGTGCCCGTAGTTCAGGCGTAGCGCGCTGTCAAATTGGCCGCTGGCAGAGAAGATCGGGCCAGGCGCCACGCTGATGCCGCGCGCCAGCGCCTGGCGGTGCAGCGACAGCGCATCCACGGCGGCGGGCAGTTCCAGCCATAGGAAGAATCCGCCCTGCGGCCGCGTCACGCGGGTGCCGGCAGGAAAGGCCTGCGCGATCGCGTCGGCCATGCGCTCCTGCTGCGCCTGCAAGGTCTGCCGCAACCGGCGCAGATGCCGGTCGTAGCCGCCTTGTTCCAAGTATTCGGCAATCGCGCCCTGCGCGGGGCCGGACGCCGACAGCGTCGATGACAGTTTCAGCCGTTGCACCTGGTGGGCGTAGCGCCCAGCGCTGGCCCAGCCGATGCGGTAGCCGGGCGCAAGGCATTTCGAAAACGACGAGCAGTGCAGCACCAGCCCGCGCGTGTCGTAGGCCTTGGCGGGAACGGGCCGCGTCGCGCCGAAGTAGAGCTCGCCGTAGACGTCGTCTTCGATCAGCGGAATGTCGTGCCGGGCAAGCAGTTCGACGAGCCGGCGCTTGTTGTTGTCGGGCATCAGGCAGCCCAGCGGATTCTGGAATTGCGTCATCAGCCAGCAGGCGCGCGGCGCGTGGCGCAGGATGGCCGCCTGCATCGCGTCCAGGTCGATGCCGGTGCGCGGATGCGTCGGCACTTCCAGCGCTTTCAGCCCAAGGCGTTCCAGCGCCTGCAAGGCGCCGTAGAACGTCGGCGCTTCCACCATGACGGTATCGCCCGGCTGCGTGACCGCCTGCAGGCAGAGATTTAAGGCTTCGAGCGCGCCATTCGTGACGACGATGTCGGTGGCGGGCAGGTTGATGCCGCCGATCAGGTAGCGCAGCGCGATCTGCCGGCGCAGGCGCGGATTGCCGGGCGCCAGATCTTCAACGGTGTCGCGCGGGTCCTGGCGCTTCAGATGCGTGGCCATCGCCTGCGCCAGGCGCGGCAGCGGAAAGAGCAGCGGCGAGGGGAAGGCCGAGCCCAGCGGGGTGACATCGCGATTGCGCACCGAGCCCAGGATGTCGAAGATCCGTTCGCTGATCGCCAGTTCGGTCGATTCACCATCGGGGCATGAGGCGCCGGGTTCGGGCGGCAGTGATTCGGCGGGGGCGTTGACGTAGTAGCCCGAGCGCGGCTGCGCGCGGATGAGACCGCGTGCTTCAAGCAGGTAGTAGGCCTGGAAAACCGTCGAGGGGCTGACGCCGCGCGCGGCACACGCGTCGCGCACGGAGGGCAGCTTGTCGCCGGCGCGCAGCACGCCGCTTGCGATCGACGTGGCGATCTCGTCGGCCAGGGTCTCGTAGAGGCTCACGATGCCGCAGGGCGACGACGCGTGCTCATTTGCTGCTTTGGAGGATCGCCATGGCCTGGCGTTCCATGAATTCGCCCAGCGTGTCGATGCCGCGCAATTTCAGGATGGTGTTGCGCACGGCCGCCTCGACCAGCACGGCCAGGTTGCGGCCCGCGGCCACCTGCAGCATCACCTTGCGCACGGGCAGACCCAGCATGTCCTGCGTGATGTCTTGCAGCGGCAGGCGTTCGAACTTGTCCTGCGCGGTGGCACGCACCAGGTGAACGATGAGCTTGAGCCGCATCTTGCGGCGCACCGAGGTTTCGCCAAAGATGGTGCGGATGTCGAGCAGACCCAGGCCGCGGACTTCCAGCAGGTTCTGCAGCAATTGCGGACAGTGGCCTTCGATCATGTTGGGCGCGGTGCGCGAGAACTCGACTGCGTCGTCGGCCACCAGGCCGTGGCCGCGCGAGATCAGTTCCAGCGCCAGTTCGCTCTTGCCCAGACCCGATTCGCCCGTGATCAGCACGCCTAGTCCCAGCACGTCCAGGAACACGCCGTGCACCGTGGTGGTGGGCGCCAGCTTCTTGCCCAGATAGATGCGCAAGAGGTCGATCAGTTGCGCGGCCGCGACCGGCGTGGACAGCAGCGGTACCTGGTGCTGGTCGCATTGGTCGACGAGGTCTTGCGGCGGCGTCAGGCCATCGGCCAGCAGAATCGCAGGCACGCCGCCGATTAGCAGCTCGTCCATGTGGTGCATGCGGCGGCGCAGGTCGAAGCGCGTGTAATACGCCAGCTCTTCCTGGCCAAACACCTGGATGCGAGACGGGTGGATCAGGTTCAAGTGGCCGACCAGGTCGGCGGCCGCCATGCCGTCATCGGGAATCGCGCGGTCCGCCGCGCCTTGGCCCGAGATCCAGTTAAAAGGGATTTTGTCGGCGTTGTCGTCGACGAGTTCCTGCACCGTGAGCATGGCAGCGATTCCGCGTGGGATCAGAGTTGGCCGGTCGTGAGCATTCTGTGCACGATGGCCGGGTCGGGCTCGGTGGCCAGCGCCTCGCGCAATGCCTTGTTGGACATGAGCTGGGCGAGTTCGGCCAGGATGTCCAGGTGCTGCTGCGTGGCCGTTTCAGGCACCAGCAAGCACAGCAGCATCGACACGGGTTGACCGTCGGGCGCGTCGAACGTGATGGGCTGGGCAAGGCGGATGAATGCCGCCAGCGCTTGTTCCAGACCTTTCACGCGGCCGTGCGGCACGGCCACGCCCTGACCGAGGGCGGTTGACCCCAGACGCTCACGGGCAAAAAGGCTGTCGAACACGAGCGCGCGTGCCAAGCCATTGTTGTTTTCAAAAAGCAGACCGGCCTGTTCGAACGCACGTTTCTTGCTCGTGGCGAGCATATCGAGCACGACGTTGCCGGCGGGGAGGATGCGCGACAAATGATTCATCAGGGCATTATAGGGTTATATGACGCACTGCAACAATCAACCACCCCGGACGTTTCGGACGACCGGAAGCGATCGGGGCACAAGAGCGACAGCATAGTCTGATCGCGGCGCGTTGTGGGCATTCTGGGGGTGGCGATCATCACGGCGCGGCGCGCGCCCGGCAAAAGCCAAGTAAAGCGCCAATCGGCCGGCGGGCGCCAGCGGGATGAAACACGAGGGGGGAGGGGACTTTGCCGATGCCCCGGCTGGACGCAAGGTCTAGCGGGACACCGGGACTTAGGCAGGATCCTGGGATCCCTGTACGGCTAGTCGCTCAGGTGAGCGGTCATGAAGCGCGTTACTGCTGGGGTGGCGAGAGGGTCGCCGCTTGCCGCTTCACGGACTCTGCTGAATGACTTCTTACCTTGTCCTTGTGCTTGATGACCTGACGGTCGACTTTGTCAGCAAGAAGGTCGATGGCTGCATAGAGGTTTTCATCGGTTGCTTCACAATGAATGTCCTTGCCGCTCAGTCGCATGGTGATTTCGGCTCTATGCCGCAGGGGCTCTACTGAGAGCATGACCTGGGTATCGATGACGTGATCGAAATGCCGCAGCACTCGCGCCAGTTTGTTCATGACATATTCCCGGATGGCCGGGGTGACGTCGAGGTGACGACCGCAGATGCTCAGGTTCATAGTGTGCTCTCCTTCTAAAAGAGGAAAAAGGTGCGCAAAAGGCGCGGTGAAGTCGTTAGGCGTTCTCCTTCAATAAGCAGGTTCGTTTAGTACTAGTGTATAGACTCGGGCCGATAAAACAAGCTGACCTACCGCAAGTTCATGGCAATTTTATGGCTGAGCCCCTAGGGCGTATGGCCCTTCTTTCCCAGGCGTTACGGGGTCTTTCAGCATGGGGTTACATCCGGAAGTGTTCGCCCAGATACACGCGGCGAACGGCGGGGTCGCCCACGATTTCCTCGGGGTGGCCGTCGGTCAGCACCTTGCCTTCGCTGATGATGTAGGCGCGGTCGCAGATGCCCAGGGTTTCACGCACGTTATGGTCGGTGATCAGCACGCCGATGCCGCGGCCCTTCAGGAAGCGCACGATGCGCTGGATCTCGATGACCGCGATCGGGTCCACGCCGGCAAACGGTTCGTCCAGCAGGATGAAGCGCGGGCTGGTCGCCAGCGCGCGCGCAATTTCCACGCGGCGGCGTTCGCCGCCCGACAGCGAAATCGCGGCGTTGCTGCGGATGTGGCCGATCTGCAGTTCTTCGAGCAGCGACTCCATCTGTTCGTTGATCTTGGGCGTCGACAACGGACGGCCGTCCGGACCCACCTGCAATTCCAGCACGGCGCGGATGTTCTGTTCGACCGTCAGGCGGCGGAACACGGAAGCGTCCTGCGGCAGGTACGACAGGCCCATGCGCGCGCGCTTGTGGATGGGCATCGCCGTGATGGCGGCGCCGTCGATTTCGATGCGGCCCGCGTCCGCCGGCACCAAGCCGACGATCATGTAGAAGCTGGTGGTCTTGCCGGCGCCGTTGGGGCCCAGCAGGCCCACGACTTCGCCGCTGACCACGGACAGGGACACATCCTGCACCACGGTGCGGCCGTTGTAGGTCTTGCGCAGTCCGGTTGCGCGCAGGCTGCCCTGCTTGACGCCCGAAGGGGCGGAGGTCACGGGGGTCGGCACTGAAGGTTGGTTCATCGTGGCTGCGATTGGTGTTGCATGGGAAGCGCTTCAGCGCCCTTTCTTGGCTGCCTGCTGCTTGCGGCATTCGGCGACGGCGGCGTCCAGCTTGGCGCGCGGTTCGGCCAAGGAACGCACGCGTCCGCCGGCCGCGGCGGAATTCGGGCCGCCTTGCGCTTCGTACGTGCCGGACTTCTCGTTGTAGCGTACCCGTTCGCCGCGAATGGTATCGAACGGTTTCCCACAGACGTAGCGGGTCACGATGGCCTGGCCGATCAGGTCGAACGTGCTGTTGGTGCCGTCGTATTCGGCGCGCAGGCCCTTGCCTTCGATGAGTTCGAAGTTCTCGGGGCGTTCCTGGCGGATGGTGACGACCTTGCCCTTGTTGGCGGTGGCCGTGCCGTATTGGTTGCCCTGCGCGTCCTCGTTCATCTGCAGCGTGTCGGACGTCAGCGTCATCAGGCCGCGCGTCATGTTGACGTTGCCGGTGAACACGCTTTGTTTCTTCACGTCGTCGTAGTGCAGCGTGTCCGACAGGATCAGCGTGCTGGGCTCTTCAGCGGGGGTTGCCGCCTTCGGGTCCGCGGCATGGGCCGGCGCAAACGCGCAAGCCGTCAACAGCACGGCGCCCATCAGGCGGGTCGTCGGGGCGAAGAGGGTCCGAAGGTCGGTCATGGTTTTTTCTGGTTAGAGTTGTTGGCAGGAATTTCGGTGCGGCGCTGCTGCCTGCCTTCCGAACCGGCAATTTCCACGTCGGTCGACGCCGACACCTGCAATTGGCGAGTCTTGTTGTTGTAGTGCATGCCCGTGCCCTGCATGCGCGAGCGGCCCTTCAGGACCGTGGCGGGCAGGTCGGTGAAGACCACGTCGTCATCGGGCAGGATGATGAGTTGCTGGCTGCGCACGTCCAGCATGTCGTTTTCGGCATCGGGCTGGCGCAGCACGTGGGCATCGCCCTGCATGACGATCCGCTTGCCGCCCTGTTCCATCACGGCCGTCTTTGAAACCGCGACCGTGATCGGATTGGTCTCGCGCTGGCCCACCGCGCGCGGTGCGGTGACGTGATACGAATCGTCGTCGGGAAAGTGCTCCATGTAGTCGCCTTCCAGGCGATTGATGGGCTTGCCCGTGGGATCGGTGCGCAGCATCACGAATTCGCGCGACCATGCGTCCATTTCGTGGGTGACGCGGCGCGGCGGGTCCACCTGGATGGCGCGCTGCGCGTAATCGGCCGCCCACCACGAGCTGGTGACCAGCACCAGCAGCAGGAACAGCGCGATCAGTGAGGGAAAACGTTCTTTCATCGGGTGCGCCGCGAGGGCGTATTCGTTAACGGGGCGATCACTGGATGGCTCCGGGGCCGAGCAGGCCCGGCGAAGCCAGGAATGCGCCCAGGCGGCCTTGCGAGGCCAAGAGGAGATCGCAGCATTCGCGTACGGCCCCGCTTCCGCCGGGCAGGGTGGAAACCCAGTGGGCCGCCTGGCTGACGTAGCCGGGAGCGTTGGGCACGCTGGCCGCGAAACCGGCGCGCTGCAAGGCCGGCAGGTCGATGATGTCATCGCCCATGTAGCCGGTTTGATTCAGTTGGACACCGCAGCGCTGCGCAAGTTCGGTCAGGGCGCTGCCCTTGTCGCGCACGCCCTGGATGACTTCGGCGATGCCCAGTTCCGCGGCGCGGCGGGCGACGATGGGGCCGGAACGTCCGGTGATCAGCGCCACTTTCAGGCCGCCTTCCATCAGCAGCCGCAGCCCGTGGCCGTCCAGCGCGTGGAAGCGCTTTTGCAGTTCGCCGCCTTCGCCGTAATAGAGGCTGCCGTCGGTCAGCACGCCGTCCACGTCGAAAACCATCAGGCGCACGGCCGCGGCGCGTTCGCGCACGATGGCAGGGATACGGGCAAGCACCAGCGCTTCGGCCGGGTGATTCACGGAAGCAGAAAGGTTCATAGTCATACCACTTTAGCGGCCATCAGATCGTGCATGTGCAATGCGCCGACCAGCGCGCCGTCATTGTCCAACACCAGCATGTGATTGAGCCGTTGTTCGTCCATCTGCCGGGCGGCCTCGACCGCCAGCGCCTCGGGATTGATGCTGCGCGGCGAGCGCGTCATGCCCGCCTCGACGGTCAGGCTGCGGATATCGCCGTGCCGTGCGATGAGACGGCGCAGGTCGCCGTCGGTGAAGATGCCCTGCGGGCGGTGCTGCGCGTCGGTGACGACGGTCATGCCCATGCCCTTGGCCGACATGACCTCCAGCGCCTGCGATACCGGGGTGCCCGCCATGACAATAGGCAGGGCGTCTCCCTGGCGCATGACGTCGCGCACGTGGGTGAGCAGGCGGCGGCCGAGCGCGCCGCCCGGGTGCGAGCGGGCAAAGTCCTGCGGCCCGAAACCGCGGGCCTCCAGGCAGGCGACAGCCAGGGCGTCGCCCAGCGCCAGGGCGGCGGTCGTGCTGGCGGTGGGCGCCAGGTTCATCGGGCAGGCTTCCTGGGCCACGCTGGCATCCAGGTGAATGTCGGCCTGCCGGGCCAGTTCGGATTGCGGGTTGCCTGTGATGGCAACCAGCCCCGCGCCCATGCGGCGCACGACAGGCAGGATCGTCAGCAATTCCGAGCCTGAGCCGGAATAGGAGATCGCGATGAGGACGTCGTCGCGGGTGATCATGCCCAGGTCGCCGTGGACGGCCTCGGCCGCATGCACGAAGAAGGCGGGCGTGCCGGTGGAGGCCAGCGTCGCGGCGATCTTGCGGGCGATGTGTCCCGTTTTTCCGATGCCGCTGACGACCACCCGTCCGCGGCAGGCGAGCAGCAGGTCAACGACACGCGTGAAGCTGTCGTCCAGCCGGGCGGACAGGTCTTGCAGCCCTTGGCTTTCAATCTGAAGTGTTCTGCGCGCAGATGCCAGCGCGGTGCCGGACGAAGAGGTGGGATGGTCGTTCATGGGGCGGATTTTAATCGCAGTACGCTAGTTTGCCCCGCGCAGGGGCGTATGGCATGCTGGCGAGTCTTTCAACGGCTTTCAAACTTTCCTTCCAGGCCCGCTCCATGTCCAGCATTTCCAGTCCCGTCCTTGGCACGCCACTGTCCCCCTTGGCCACCCGCGTCATGCTGCTGGGTTCCGGTGAACTGGGCAAAGAGGTCATCATCGCCCTGCAGCGCCTGGGCGTCGAAGTCATTGCGGTGGATCGGTATGCCGACGCCCCGGGCCATCAGGTGGCGCACCGGGCGCATGTGGTATCGATGACCGACCCGCAGGCCTTGCGGCAGGTCATCGAAGCGGAGCAACCGGACGTTATTGTCCCCGAAATCGAGGCCATTGCCACCAGCTTGCTGGTGGAACTGGAAGCGGCCGGCGTGGCGCGGGTCACCCCGACGGCCCGCGCGGCACAGCTCACCATGAATCGCGAAGGCATCCGCCGCCTGGCGGCCGAGACGCTGGGGCTGCCGACCTCGCCCTACCGTTTTGTCGACACCGAGGACGAGCTGCGCCAGGCCATCGATGGCGGCATCGGCTATCCCTGCGTCATCAAGCCGGTCATGTCCTCGTCGGGCAAGGGCCAGTCGGTCATCAAGAGCGCCGACGACGTGGCCTCCGCGTGGCGCTACGCCCAGGAAGGGGGACGGGTCGGGGGCGGCCGCGCCATCGTCGAGGGGTTCATCCGCTTCGACTACGAAATCACGCTTCTGACCGTACGGGCCCGCGGGGCCGACGGCCAGGTCGAGACCTGCTACTGCGAACCCATCGGCCACAAACAGGTGGACGGTGACTACGTCGAAAGCTGGCAGCCGCACCCCATGTCGCCGGCGGCGCTCCAGCGTGCGCGCGACATCGCGCTGGCCGTCACGTCCGAGCTGGGCGGACTGGGCATTTTTGGCGTCGAGCTCTTCGTGGCGGGCGATCAGGTCTGGTTCTCCGAGGTCAGCCCGCGTCCTCACGACACCGGCATGGTCACCATGATTACCCAGGTGCAGAACGAGTTCGAATTGCACGCGCGCGCGCTGCTGGGGCTGCCGGTCGACCCCAGCCTGCGCCAGCCGGGCGCCAGCAGCGTCATCTATGGCGGCGTGGAAGCCCGGGCGGTGACGTTCCATGGCGTGGCCGAGGCGCTTGCCGAGCCCGGCACGGACATCCGTCTCTTCGGCAAGCCCGAATCCTTCGTGAAACGCCGCATGGGCGTGGGTCTGGCCGTGGCGCAAGACGTTGCTGCCGCCCGCGCCAAGGCCAAGCGCGTGTCGGCCGCCGTGACCGTCAAGGCCGGCTGATCGTCCGCGCGGGCCTGTCCCGGACCGGGTAGCGCCCGCCGTTACCCCGCTTTTTCCCCCCGTCAACGCCACCCGCCAACCGGCCGGTGGCGTTTTTGCTGGGCGCCATTCCCCGATTCGTGTTGTATGGCTGTCACGTCCGGCGGCTAATTTGGCCTGCCCGCGCCCTGAATGGCGCCCGGTTGCGCCTTCGCCCCTGAGCGCAGTGTGGTTTGCGCTTTCTCATCGTTTGTTCGATAATTTCAGAAATTTCTGAAATCGAAGTAACTGCATGTGTCGTGCAGCCCTTCGCTGTGTTACTGGCTGATCCTCATGGCGCTTTCCCCCCAGATCGAACGATTTGTCCTGCACTTTGGTGAGATGGGCAGCCGTTGGGGCGTGAACCGCACCGTCGGCCAGATCTACGCGCTGCTGTTTCTCGCGCCGCAGCCGCTGAACGCCGACGATATCGCCGAGGCCCTGGGCTTTTCGCGCTCGAACGTCAGCCTCGGGCTGAAAGAGCTGCAGTCCTGGCGCCTGGTCAAGCTGATGCATCAGGTGGGCGACCGCCGCGACTACTTCGAGACCCCCAAGGACGTCTGGGAAATCTTCCGCATCCTCATGGAAGAGAAGCGCAAGCGCGAAGTCGACCCCACCCTCACGCTCCTGCGCGACACGCTGCTGGAGTCGCCGTCCGGCCCCGACGAGGCTTACGCGCAACAACGAATGACCGAGATGCTGGAGCTCATCGAACTATCCACGGGGTGGTTCGATGAGGTTCAACGGCTGCCGCCCGAAACCCTGCAAAGCCTCATGAAACTTGGTTCCAAGGTTCAGAAGGTGTTGGGATTCGCCGGCAAATTGCGGGGCAAGGGCTGACCCATCACGCCTCGATTTTTCAGGAAACCTCTATGAAGTTGTATGCAACGCCCCTAACATGGCGCGGTAGACGGCCTGGGAACCATGCCGGTTGCCGCAGCGCGTCGACGCCTTGGGAGCAGCCTCATGATTGATCTCGATGTCGTGAATCTCTCGCGGTTCCAGTTCGCCGCGACTGCGCTCTACCATTTCATCTTTGTCCCGCTCACGCTTGGCCTGTCGTTCATGCTGGCCATCATGGAAAGCGTGTACGTCATGACCGGACGCGCCATCTGGAAGAAGATGACGATGTTCTGGGGCACGCTGTTCGGTATCAACTTCGCGTTGGGCGTGGCCACGGGCGTGGTGATGGAGTTCCAGTTCGGCATGAACTGGTCCTACTACAGCCACTACGTGGGCGACGTCTTCGGCGCGCCGCTGGCCCTTGAAGGGCTGATGGCATTCTTCCTGGAAGCCACCTTCGTCGGCTTGTTCTTCTTCGGCTGGAACCGCATGTCCAAGGTCAGCCACCTGGCCGTGACCTGGCTGGTGGCCTTCGGCACGAACTTCTCGGCCCTGTGGATCCTGATCGCCAACGGTTGGATGCAGAACCCGGTCGGCGCGGTCTTCAATCCGGACACGATGCGCATGGAAATGACCGACTTCGCCGCGGTCATCTTCAACCCGGTCGCGCAAGCCAAGTTCGTGCATACCGTCAGCGCCGGTTACGTGGCGGGCGCCATGTTCGTCATGTCGATCAGTGCGTGGTATCTGCTGCGCGGCCGTCATATCGACCTTGCCAAGCGCTCGATGGCGGTAGCTGCCAGCTTCGGCCTGGCAGGCGCCCTGTCGGTGGTCGTGCTGGGCGATGAAAGCGGCTATCTGACCACCGAACACCAGAAGATGAAGATCGCGGCCATGGAATCCATGTGGCACACCGAGCCCGCGCCCGCGTCCTTCAACCTGATCGCGATCCCGAACCAGGCCGAGCGCCGCAACGACTTCGCGATCGAGATTCCCTATGTCATGGGCATCATCGGCACGCGTTCGCTGACCACGCCGCTGCTGGGCATCAATGACCTGATCCTGCGCGCCGAGAATCGCATCCGCGACGGTATCGTGGCCTACGAGGCCCTGCAGAAGATCCGCGCGAACCCGAAGGATGTGGATGCGCGCATGGTGTTCGACAGGACCTGGCCGGACCTGGGCTACGCGCTCCTCGTCAAGCGCCATCAGCCCGACATCAGCAAGGTCACCGAAGCGGACATCAAGCAAGCCGCGATCGATACCGTGCCGACCGTGGCGCCGCTTTTCTGGGCGTTCCGCATCATGGTCGCGGTGGGCATGTACCTCATCCTGTTCTTCGGCGTGGCGTTCTGGCTTGCCTCGCGCGGCCGCCTGGACAAGCGTCCGGCGCTGCTCAAGGTGGCGTTGTGGAGCCTGCCGCTGCCGTGGGTCGCCATCGAAAGCGGCTGGTTCGTCGCCGAGTACGGCCGCCAGCCCTGGGTGATCGAAGGCGTGCTGCCCACGTACTACGCGGCGTCGGGCCTGACCATGACCGACCTTGTCATCAGCCTGTCGATCTTCCTGGTGCTGTACACGATCCTGCTCATCATCGGCGTGAAGGTCATGCTGCATGCCATCAAGGCCGGACCGAAATCCGACGGGCCGGCGCCGGGTGATGCCGCCGCCGATCCCGTCCACGCCGCCGTGCGCGCCTGAGGGGAGAAACGCAAATGGATACCCTAATTCCTTTTGATTACGGCACGCTGCGCGTGGTGTGGTGGGTGCTGCTGGGCGCCTTGCTCATCGGCTTTGCCGTCATGGACGGCTTTGACCTGGGCGTGGCGGCGCTGTTGCCGGTGGTCGCCAAGACCGACGCCGAGCGCCGCATCGTCATCAACGTGGTGGGGCCGGTCTGGGAAGGCAATCAGGTCTGGCTCATCACCGCGGGCGGCGCCATCTTTGCCGCGTGGCCCTTGCTCTATGCCGCATCGTTCTCGGGCTTTTACCTGGCGATGATGCTGGTCCTGCTGGCGCTGATCCTGCGGCCGGTGGGCTTCAAGTACCGCAGCAAGATGGAAGGCACGCGCTGGCGCAATCGCTGGGACGCCGTGCTGTGCTTCTCGGGTGTGGTGGCGTCGCTGGTGTTCGGCGTGGCGATGGGCAACATCGTGCTGGGCGTGCCGTTCACGTTCGATGCCGTGACGCTGCGCCCGATCTACGAAGGGCACTTCTTCCAGCTGTTCATGCCGTTCGCCCTGCTTGCAGGCGTGCTGAGCGTGATGATGCTGGCCATGCATGGCGCGGTGCTGCTGGCGTGGCGCACGGATGATCCCGTGTCCTCGCGCGCTCGCAACTGGGGCCGTCTGTGCGCGGTGCTGACGGCAGTGCTGTTCGTGGCCGGCGGCTTCTGGGTCGCGGGCGGCGTGCCGGGTCATGCAATCACCAGCGCGGTCGATATGTCCGCGCCGTCCGATCCGATGCTAAAGACCGTGTCGGTGCAGACCGGCGCCTGGATGGCCAACTACGCGAAGTGGCCGTGGATGTGGATCGCGCCCGCGCTGGGCGTGGCCGGCGCGGTGCTGGCGGCGCTGCTGCTGACCGTGCGCGCCAACATGCTGGCATTCCTGTCGTCCTCGGCGTCGATTGCCGGCGTGATCCTGACGGTGGGCTTCTCGCTCTTTCCGTTCATCATGCCGTCCTCGACCAATCCGAAGGCCGGCCTGACCATCTGGGACGGCTCGTCCAGCCACCTGACGCTGTGGATCATGGTGATTGCAGTGGCCATCTTCCTGCCGATCGTGACCGTCTACACCGGTTGGGTGTACCGCGTCATGCGCGGCAAGGTCACCCATGATTCGGTGGGCGACACGCCCAACTCGTACTGATAAAGGAGCCTCGTCCATGTGGTATTTCTCGTGGATTCTCGGCCTTGGCCTGGCGTGCGCATTCGCCATTCTCAATGCGATGTGGTTTGAGCTGCGCGAAGGTCAGACCCATGACCCGCGCGCCAGCCGCGACGTCGAGTGAGCGGCGGCGCAAGCAGCCTCGAGCACGACCCGTCGGCGTCCCTGCAGAAGCCGCCGCGCGAACAGTCGCGGTGGCTGATGGGACTGGCCAGAACGGCGCGGTATCCGCTGATCGTGGCGGGCGCCGCGCCGCTGGTCAGCGGCGCATTGCTCGTCGTGCAGGCCTGGCTTCTTGCCAGCGTGCTGGACTCGGCGATCGTGGGTGGCACGCCGCGGCATGAACTGCTGGGCGGCATCGCCGGTATTGCGGGGCTGATGCTGCTGCGCGCGTGCATTGCCTGGGCGGGCGAGCGCGCCGGCGCGGATGCCTCCGAGCGCATCAAGCGCCACGTTCGTCAGTCGCTGTTCCTGCGGCTGGTGCAAAAAGGCCCTTACTGGAGCCGCGGCAAAACGTCGGGTGAACTGGCGAGCGCGGTGGTCGACCAGGTCGAGGCGCTGGATGGATTCTTTGCGAAGTATCTGCCCGCGATGGCTGCGGCCGCGATGCTGCCGGTGGCGTTCGCGGTGGTGCTGCTGCCCGTCGACGTGATTGCGGGTCTGGTGCTGCTGATCACGGCGCCGCTGATTCCGCTCTTCATGGCGCTGGTGGGGTGGGGCGCGCAAGGCGCCAGCCGCCGCCACCTGCGCGCATTCGCCCGGCTGTCGGGATTTTTTGCGGACCGGTTGCGCGGGCTGTCCACGCTGAAGCTGTATGGGCGCGCGCAGGCCGAGGCCCAGTCCGTCGTGGCCGCCAGCGATGCGCTGCGCCAGCGGACGATGTCGGTGCTGCGCATCGCGTTTCTGTCCTCGGCCGTACTGGAATTCTTTGCCGCGTTGGGCGTGGCGGGCATTGCGGTCTACATCGGCCTGACTTACCTGGGATTTCTGGACATGCGCTGGTCGCCGCTGACGCTGCAGGCCGGGCTGTTCTGCCTGTTGATGGCGCCCGAGGTCTACGCGCCGCTGCGCCAGTTTGCCGCCCACTATCACGATCGCGCGACGGCGCTGGCCGCCGTCACGCAAATTGCCGTCCTGTTCGATGGCCTGCCGCAAGCCGAGGCCGAAGCAGCGCCCGATTTGGGCGGCAAGCCCGCGCATGCCGGCAAGGGCGCCGCGGTTGCCATTGATGGCTTGCGGGTCGAGGCGCCGGGCCGCGGCCACGCAGTGCTGGCCGATGCGGCGCTTGTGCTCGCGCCCGGCGAGCACATGGCGCTGATGGGCGCGAGCGGTATCGGCAAGTCCACCCTGATCGAGGCCATGGCGCGCCTGCGGCCCGCCGACGGCGATATTCGCATCGATGGCCTGCCGCTGGCGCAATGGGACGAGACCGCCTTGCGCCAGCGTGTGGCGCTGATCGGCCAGCGGCCGCAATTGCTGGCCGGATCGATCGCCGACAACATCCGGCTGGGCCGGCCCGGCGCCACGGATGCGCAGGTCGAGGATGCCGCGCGCCGCGCTTGCGTGCTGGAATTCGCGCAGGACCTGCCGCAAGGATTGGATACCGTGCTGGGCAGCCGCGGCCACGGCTTGTCCGGCGGGCAGGCGCAGCGCGTGGCGCTGGCCCGCCTGTTCCTGCGCGATCCGGGGCTTATCCTGCTGGACGAACCCACCGCCCACCTGGACGACGCGACGCAGGCCCGCGTGCTGGATGAGATTCTGCAATTTGCCGCTGGCCGCACCTTGGTGCTGGCGACGCACGCGCCCGCTGTGGCCGCACGCTTGCCGCGCGTAGCGCGCATCGCCGCCGGCGGCGTGGAAGACGCATGAAGAATCTGCTGTTGCTCCTGCCGCTATACGCACGCCGCAAAGGCGGGCTTTTGCTCGCATTGTTCTGTGCGCTGGCGACCGTGGCCGCCGGCGTGGGACTGCTGGGCGTGTCGGGCTGGTTCCTGACGGGCGCGTTCCTGGCCGGCGCCGGCAGCGTCTTCAACCTGTTTGCGCCGTCCGCGCTGGTGCGGGGACTGTCCTTCCTGCGGATCGTGTCGCGCTATGCCGACCGGGTGGTCGGTCATGCCGCCACGCTGCGCTTGTTGGCGGATCTGCGCGCCTTGGTGTTTTCGGCGCTGATCCGGCTGACGCCGCGCCAGCTTGCGCGTTATCGCAGCGGCGATCTGGTCGCCCGCATGACGAACGACGTCGATGCGCTGGATACGGTCTTTCTGTTTGTGCTGGCGCCGCTGGCCACCGCCATCGTTGCCGGCGCGGTGCTGACCGCTGTGCTGGGGCAATGGGTCCCCGCGGCGGCGCTGGTCTTTGCGCTGGCGCTGTTGACGGCGTGCGTGATCGTGCCCCTGTGGCTGCTGCGTGCGGCGCGCAAGCCAGGCGCGGCCGTGCAGGAAAGCGCGGCGGGGCTACGCGCCGCCACGCTGGATGCGGTTGACGGCCACGCCGACATGGTGGCCCTGAATGCCCAGGCCGAGACGCTGGCGCATTTCGAGCGTCTGTGCCAAGCCAGCGCCCAGGCGCGCCGCAGCCAGGCGCGGGTGGCGGTGCGCGGGCAATGGTTCCTGCAGGTGGCCGCGGGCGTGGCGGTGATGGCGCTGTTGTGGTTTGGGCTTGCCGCGCATGAGGCGGGGCGGATCGAAGCCCCCGTCCTGGCGGGCTTGCTGCTGGCCGTCATCGGCATTTTCGAGGTCGCCGGTCCGATCATGCGGGGCGCATCGCGGATGGGATCCGCGATGTCGGCCGCCGCGCGCATCCGCGAGGTCACGCAATGCGAACCCGACATGCAGGATCCGGCGGTGCCGCGCCCCTTGCCCCACAGCGGCGCGCTGGAACTGGATGGTGTCGGCTTCGCCTATCCGGCCCGCGCCGCCGGCGATAGCGTGCGGGTGCTGAAAGACATCAACCTGCGAATCGAACCGGGCGAACGCGTGGCCATCCTGGGCCCAAGCGGCGCGGGGAAATCCACGCTGCTGCATCTGATCCTAAGGCTTGAAGATCCGCAGGCAGGGCAGGTCCGCTTCGGCGGATGCGATGCGCGCGAATGTGCGCAGGCCGACTGGCACCGGCGGATCGTCCTGCTTTCGCAGGATTCGCCCCTGTTTCTGGGCACGCTGCGCACGAACCTGTTGATCGGCAATCCCGACGCCGACGATGGCGCGCTGTGGCAGGCGCTGGATGCAGCAAGACTCGGTGATTTCGTGCGCGGTCTGCCCGATGGCCTGGACACCTGGGCTGGCGAAACCGGCTCGCAGCTGTCGGCCGGGCAAGCGCGGCGCCTGTGCCTGGCCCGGGCGTTGCTGGCGCCCGCCGCGGTCATCGTGCTGGACGAGCCGACCGCGGGATTGGATGGCGCGGCCGAAGCGGCATTCTTTGCCGACCTGGAACACGCGGTGCGCGGACGCACCGTGGTGCTGGCCACGCACGCGGCCCTGCCCGAGGGCGCGGTGCACCGTTGCCATGTGTTGCGCAACGGTCGACTGCATGACATGTCATCGCATGCGGCAATCCTGGCTTAAGCGCGGCGGCGCGGTTATAGTTCGCCTTGCTTCAATTCACTCAGGGCCGTATCCATGCAGACCGACAACGCCGAGTTCATCCGGCGCACCATCCGCAGCGTTCCGGACTGGCCCCAACCCGGTGTCACGTTCCGCGATATCACGCCGGTGCTGCAGGATCCGCGTGCGTTCCGCGTCCTGATCGATCTCTTCGTCTATCGCTACATGCGCCAGCGCCTGGATCTGGTGGCGGGTGTGGACGCGCGCGGTTTCATCGTGGGCAGCGTGCTGGCCTATGAACTGAACCTGGGCTTCGTGCCCGTGCGCAAAAAGGGCAAGCTGCCTTACCGCACGGTGGCAGAGGAATACTCGCTCGAATACGGCAACGCGGCCGTCGAAATGCACACGGATTCGGTCCGGACGGGCCAGCGTGTCCTGCTGGTGGACGATCTGATCGCCACGGGCGGCACCATGCTCGCGGCCATCAAGCTGCTGCAGCGCCTGGGCGCCAACGTGGTGGAAGCCGCCGCGATCATTGATTTGCCGGATCTGGGCGGGTCCGCCAAGGTGGCTGCCACCGGCACGCCGCTCTACACGGTCTGTCAGTACGGCGCGGACACGACGCCGTAGCGGTACGGCATCAGCCGCCTCCTTCGCAGGGGGCCGCCCCGCGCACCTTCCTCAGGCGTCAGACAAGCGGGGCTGGATGAAATCCAGAAAAGCCTTGGTCTTGGCCGGCAGCATGCGCGAGGGCAGCAGCGCAAACAAGGGCAGGGGCGTCAGGCTCCACTCCGGCAGCACGCGCACCAACCCCGTTTGCTTGATGGCGCGCTCCATCGCGTCGAACACCAGCAGCGGGGTGATGCCCAACCCCTGACCGGCCAATCGTCCCAGCATCCCCACGTTATTGGCCGACAGGCGGCCAGACACCTGCACGCGCTCGACCTTGTCGCCCGAATGGAGCATCCAGAAGGACGATTCCTCGCGCATGGTGGGGCGCAGGCATTCGTGGTGGGTCAGGTCCGCCGGCACGCGCGGTTCGCCGTGGCGGGCCAGATACTCGGGCGACGCATAAAGCTGGTGCGCCATCAGCACGATCTTGCGCGAGATGAGGCTGGAATCGGGCTGCTGCCCGAAACGCAGGATCAGGTCGAAGGGATTACTGATGGGATCGATGGGGCGCATGCTCAGATCGAAGTCGCATTCGATATCCGGATGCTGTTCGCGAAATTCGCGGATCACGGCGGGCAGGAACAATTGCGCCAGGCTGGTCGGCAGCGAGATCCGCAGACGGCCCTTGGGCTGCACGGCCATGTCCAGCAGTTGGTCGTGCGCGATGCGCGCCTCTTCGACGATATGGCGGCAACGTTCGAAGTAGATGGCGCCGGCTTCGGTCAGATCGATCTTGCGGGTGCTGCGGTTGAGCAGCCGCATGCCCACGCTGCGTTCCAGTTCGCTGACCCGGCGCGAGAGTGTGGAGGTCGGGATATTCAAGGCTTCGGCGGCGTGGCTGAAGTTCTTGCGCTTGGCGACCTCGACGAATAGCGCGATGTCGTTAAGCTGAATGTCCATGAATGCCCTCGAGACTCAAGTTTCCATTTCTGGCAGATTCGTATGATAAATGGAATTATTGTCCCGCCAGTAGAAATGTCTATTTCTCCACTTTGAACAACAATTCCATCGCGTGGGGGCTTCATATTGCGATACCCACCTTGCGGGAAACTGAACAAATGCGAGGTTTGGCATCATCCTGCGCAACCATTGCGGGCCGTTCCACATAGAGCCATGACCCGGATTCGGCACGCAATTGTCCCATCCGTGCAAATATGTTCCCCAAATTAAGGGTTTTTACTAAGCGCCAATCGCCAGATACTTCGTCCCAGCAATCAAATTGTCATATCGAGCCCGCCAGCCTGGCGCAAGACGATGTGCAACGTTTAGGATGGAGTCATCGCAATGAAAGCCCTAGCAACCGCACTCATGGTTACCGCAACTCTGGTTGGCATGTCCGCCGCTCACGCCGATGGCAAGACGCGTGAACAAGTCCAGCAGGAACTGCAAGCCGCCAAGGCTGCGGGCACCGTCACGTTCGGCGAACTGGACTATCCGCCCGCTGCCCCCCAGACCACCAGCCTGTCGCGCGAACAGGTTCAGCAGGAACTGCAAAGTGCCAAGGCAGCAGGCCAGGTGACGAGCGCTGAACTCGACTATCCGCCCAAGGCCGTCTCGCAGACCGCCGGCAAGACCCGTGCGGAAGTTCGCCAGGAACTGGCCGATGCCAAGGCGCGCGGCGAATACACGTTCGGCGAACTGGATTACCCGCCCAAGGGCCGCTGATTCAAAACCGGCTATCCAGCCGCCCGGAAGGTCACCGAAAGAACCCCTTGTGACGCCGAGGGGTTTTTTTTGCGTCCTGCTTTTTGTGCGGCGGCTGAATCCGTGTGGCATTTACGCTGCAAAAACTGTTCCGCTCCCGCTACATCTGTTGCCGGCCAGGATGCGCGCCGCATGGCCGATCCGGTGATGTGAAAGCGCGATGCGAGCAATGATTCATATTTGAGATCAAGGTGTTAGCAGGCGCCAAGACACGCCGTGCGCCTTCGGGGGCGCGTCATTATCCCAGCCATGGAAAGTAGTTCGTCGAAATCCGGGTTACTACGAACTGCTACAAGCCGGACACTACCTCCAGTGCATCAGCCGCGCGATTGGACGCAGCGGCATGCGAGGTTCCGCGGTCTTGCGGCGCCAAGCAGTGCGCCTTTCATCTCGCCATTTTGGGGTTTCAAATGAAGAAGACGTTTTTGGCCGTCGCGTTGCTGACCGGCTTTGCCGGCGCCGCGCAGGCCGCCGATTCCGTGACGCTGTACGGTTTGATCGACGCTGGCCTTGGCTACGAAAAAGTGAAGTTCAAGGGCGACTCGCAGAGCCGCATCGGTGCGGTGCAGGGCGTGAGCAGCGGTTCGCGCTTCGGCCTGCGCGGCACGGAAGACCTGGGCGACGGCCTGCGCGCGGTGTTCACGCTGGAAGGCGGCTTCGGTCCCCTGAACGGCAACTCGCTGCAGAGCAACCGCCTGTTCGGCCGTCAGGCCACCGTTGGCCTGGACAGCGATTCGTGGGGCCGTCTGGAATTCGGCCGTCAGACCAACCTGGCCTCGAAGTACTTCGGCTCGATCGACCCGTTCTCGATCAGCTACAACAACGCCAACATGGGCACCACGTTCGGCAGCGCCAACACGATGCGCCTGGACAACATGGTCCTGTATCAGACCCCCAGCCTGGGCGGCCTGAAGGTCGGCCTGGGTTATGCGTTCAGTGCGGACGACACCGTTACCGACTCGACGCAGAAGGGCTTTGCGACGGGCAACAACAACCGTGTGATCACCGCCGGCGTGCAGTACGTCAACGGCCCGCTGAACCTGGCCGCCGCCTACGATCGCTTCAACCCGTCCAACGACCGCGTCGGCGGCAAGGATGCGGCGCGCATTCAGGAATACATCGTCGGCGGTTCGTACGACTTTGAAGTCGTGAAACTGGCCGCCGCCTTTGGCCAGACCCGCGATGGCTGGTTCATCGGCCAGAACATGGGCACCACGCCCGACGGCATGAACAAGCTGGGTTCATTCAAGCTGGCCGACGGCTTTCGCGCCAACTCGTACATGATCGGCGCCACCGTGCCGCTGGGCCGCCACGCCGTGTTCGGCTCGTGGCAGCGCGCCACCGCCAGCAATGACAAGCTGACGGGTGACGACGCAACGTTCAACGTGTACAGCCTTGGCTATACCTACGAGTTCACCAAGCGCACGAACCTGTACGCGTACGCCTCTTATGGCGACAACTACGCGTTCCAGCACGATGCCACCGATACGGCGGTTGCCGTCGGCCTGCGTCACCGTTTCTAAGCAACAGCGCGTCCGGCCGGACCTTGCTGAATGCGCGGGCCATTCT
The DNA here is from genome assembly GCF_037039475.1 of Achromobacter sp. E1. Classification (NCBI taxonomy): domain Bacteria; kingdom Pseudomonadati; phylum Pseudomonadota; class Betaproteobacteria; order Burkholderiales; family Alcaligenaceae; genus Achromobacter; species Achromobacter sp. E1. The sequence continues at coordinate 5,617,478 of NZ_CP146253.1, read as the reverse complement.
CCGTGGACCGCCGAGTGACAGCGAACCCCCCCCCCTACATTGGGTCCGGCCGGGCGTGACTTGCGCCCAGAAGGGAAGGGCCTCCGCAAGGAGGCCCTCTCGCATTGCAGCGCCGGAACTACAGGAAGAGCTTGTAGGCCGGGTTGTCGGTTTCGTTCCAGTGGGGATAACCCAATTCCGCCACGAAGTTGCGGAACAGCTTCTTGTCCGCGGGCGGCACCTGGATGCCGATCAGGATGCGGCCATAGTCGGCGCCCTGGTTGCGGTAATGGAACAGGCTGATGTTCCAGTCGGGATTCATCGCGTTCAGAAAGCGCATCAGCGCGCCCGGACGCTCGGGAAATTCAAAGCGGTACAGCAATTCGTTTCGCGCCAGCGCCGAGCGGCCGCCCACCATGTGGCGCAGGTGGGTCTTGGCCATTTCGTCGTGAGTCAGATCCAGCGTGTCGAATCCGTGCCGGCGGAAGTTCGCGGCAATCTTGTCGGGTTCCGCGGCGGACGAGACCTGGATGCCGACGAACACGTGGGCGCGATCCGCGTCCGAGATGCGGTAGTTGAATTCGGTGACGCTGCGTTCGCCCACCAGTTCGCAGAAGCGGCGGAAGCTCCCGCGCTGCTCGGGCATGGTGACCGCGAAGACGGCCTCGCGCATTTCGCCGACCTCGGCGCGTTCGGCCACGAAGCGCAGCCGGTCGAAGTTCATGTTCGCGCCGCATGCAATGGCGACGAGCGTCTTGTTCTTGAGGTTGTGCTCGGCCGCGTACTGCTTGGCGCCTGCCACCGCCATCGCGCCGGCCGGCTCCAGCACGCTGCGCGTGTCCTGAAAGACGTCCTTGATGGCCGCGCAGATCGCATCGGTGTTGACCACCACGTAATCGTCCACGTACTTGCGCGCCAGCTTGAAGGTCTCGGCGCCCACCATCTTGACCGCCGTGCCGTCCGAGAACAGGCCGACGTCGTTCAGCTGGACGCGCCGGCCCGCGCGCACGCTGCGCAGCATGGCGTCGGAGTCCTCGGTCTGCACGCCGATGATCTTGATCTCGGGGCGCAGCTGCTTGATGTACGCCGCGACCCCGGCAATGAGGCCGCCGCCGCCGATGGCCACGAAGATCGCATCGATGTGGCCCGGGTGCTGGCGCAGAATTTCCATGCCGACGGTGCCCTGGCCGGCGATCACGTCGGGATCGTCGAAGGGATGGACGAAGGTCAGCTTCTCTTTCTTTTCCAGCACCTGCGCGTGCGCGTAGGCATCCGAAAAGCTCTCGCCGGCCAGCACGACCTCGCCGCCCAGGCGGCGCACGGCATCGATCTTGACCTGCGGGCTGGTCGTGGGCATGACGATCACGGCGCGGCAGCCCAGGCGGCTGGCCGCCAGCGCGACGCCCTGCGCGTGGTTGCCGGCCGAGGCCGCGATGACGCCGCGGTTGCGGGCCGCCGGACTCAGGTTCGCCATCTTGTTGTAGGCGCCGCGCAGCTTGAAGCTGAACACCGCCTGGGTATCCTCGCGCTTGAGCAACATCGTGTTCGACATCCGCTGCGACAGCAGGGGCGCTGCCTCGAGCGGGGATTCGACCGCAACGTCGTAAACCTTGGAAGTCAGGATGCGTTTCAGATAATCAGTGGACATGGACCGCGCGACAGGGCAAGAGTGGGGACTGGCCAGGATTATTGCAGGGAATGCCTGTCGCCTTCGCGGTTTCCCGCGGCTACACTGCCGCAACCATGGAAGAAAGTCTCTTATCCGCAGTTCATTGGCTCTTGGGGGTGCTGGCGCTGCCCTCCGTGGGCCTGCCGGCCATCTTCACCGTCTCGCTCGTGTCCGCGACCCTGCTGCCGCTGGGCTCCGAGCCGGCGGTGTTCGGCTATATCAAGCTATCGCCGGACATGTTCTGGCCCGCCGTCCTGGTGGCGACGGCCGGCAACACCGTGGGCGGGGCCATCAGCTACGCGATGGGGCTGGGCGCCGAGAAGGCAGTCGAGCGCTGGAAGGAAAAGCACCCCCATCCGCATCCCAAGGCCACCGAAGGCGGCCGGATGCGCGGACGCTGGAACGAGCGCGCCCACGATTGGCTGCATCGGATGGGGCCGCCGGCGCTGCTCTTGTCCTGGTTGCCCGCAGTGGGTGACCCCCTGTGCGCCGTCGCGGGCTGGTTGCGCCTGTCCTTCTGGCCCTGCGTCTTCTACATGGCCATCGGCAAATTCATGCGCTATCTGTTCATGACTGCCGGCCTGCTCTGGTTCTTCCCGGGCAAAATCTAGCGCTGACGCCACACTTAAACGGGGACGAAACGCGTCGTCCCCGATGCGCTTTTGCACGGCTTGCCCGGGTTATTCGGGGCCAGGTCGGGACAATGGCATAAAATACTTTTTTAAGGGCCCCCTCTTGCCGCCATGAACGCCCCACTCGCCAGCCACATCTTGAACGGGGCGATGCCGCCCGCCGCACCCGCGCGATTGCGCGAAATCCCCTACAACTACACGTCGTTTTCCGACCGCGAAATCGTGGGCCGGTTGCTGGGCGAAGATGCCTGGAGCCTGCTGAGCGATCTGCGCGGCGAGCGCCGCACGGGCCGTTCCGCCCGGATGCTCTACGAAGTGTTGGGCGATATCTGGGTCGTGCGCCGCAACCCTTACCTGCAGGATGACCTGCTGGACAATCCCAAGCGCCGCAAGCAGCTCATCGAGGCCTTGCATCACCGCCTGGGCGAAATCGACAAGCGCCGCGAACCGGGCGCGCCCGCCGAAGCCGGCCACGATCCGCATCGCGACGAGAAGGTGGTCGGGCTGCTGGCCCGGGCGCGTTCTGCCATTGCCGCCTTCGAAGGCGAGTTCGACCAGACCGCCATGATGCGCAAGCAGGCGCAGAAGGTGCTGGGCCGCATCACGGCGCGCGACAACATCAAGTTCGACGGCCTGTCGCGCGTGTCGCACGTTACCGATGCGACCGACTGGCGCGTGGAATACCCCTTTGTCGTGCTCACGCCCGACACCGAGGACGAGATCGCCGCGCTGGTCACCGCCTGTATCGAACTGGGCTTGACCATCGTGCCGCGCGGCGGCGGCACCGGGTACACCGGCGGCGCCATTCCGCTGACCTGGAAGTCGGCGGTCATCAACACCGAGAAATTCGACAAGCTGGGCAAGGTCGAGTCCTGTATCCTGCCCGGCCTCACCGAGCCCGTCGCGGTCATCCACGCCGGCGCCGGCGTGGTCACCAAGCGCGTGTCCGAAGCGGCCGAGGCGGCCGGCTTTGTGTTCGCCGTGGACCCGACGTCCGCCGAGGCCTCGTGCGTGGGCGGCAACATCGCCATGAACGCCGGCGGCAAGAAGGCCGTGCTGTGGGGCACCGCGCTGGACAACCTGGCCTGGTGGCGCATGGTCGATCCGGACGGCAACTGGCTGGAAGTCACGCGCCTGGACCACAACATGGGCAAGATCCATGACGTGGAAGTGGCCCGCTTCGAGCTCAAGTGGTTCGACGGCAAGGGCAAGCCCGGCGAACGCCTGCTCAAGACCGAGACGCTGGAAATCCAGGGCCGTGTGTTCCGCAAGGAAGGCCTGGGCAAGGACGTCACGGACAAGTTCCTGGCGGGCCTGCCCGGCATTCAGAAAGAAGGCTGCGACGGTCTCATCACGTCGGCGCGCTGGGTGCTGCACCGCATGCCGCGCCACACGCGCACCGTCTGCATGGAATTTTTCGGGCAGGCGCGCGACGCCATCCCGTCGATCGTCGAGGTCAAGGGTTACCTGGACGGCGAAGGCAAGGCGCGCGGCGCCATCCTGGCCGGCCTGGAGCACCTGGACGAACGCTATCTGCGTGCGGTGGGCTACGCCACCAAGAGCAAGCGCGGCGTGCTGCCCAAGATGGTCCTGATCGGCGACATCGTCGGCGATGACGACGACGCGGTGGCCGCGGCCGCCAGCGAGGTCGTGCGCCTGGCCAACACGCGCCACGGCGAAGGCTTTGTGGCCGTCAGCCCCGAGGCGCGCAAGAAATTCTGGCTGGACCGCTCGCGCACCGCCGCGATCGCCCGTCACACCAACGCCTTCAAGATCAACGAAGACGTCGTGATCCCGCTGCCCCGCATGGGCGAATACACGGACCACATCGAACGCATCAACATCGAGCTCTCCACGAGCAACAAGCTCAAGCTGCTGGGGGAACTTGACGCCTATCTGTGCACGCCGCTGCCGGTGGGCAAGATCGACGATGCCGACATCGAAACCACCCGCGCCGAAGCGCTGGCCGAGCGCACGCGCCAGGCCATCGAACTGATCGCCGCCACGCGCCAGCGCTGGCAATGGTTGCTGGACAACCTGGACCTGCCGCTGGGCGAGGCGCTGCCGCAACTGGACGGACTGGGTCTTGGCGAACTGCGCGCCACGTTGACCCAACGCCTGGCCGCACAGCCCGGCGCACGCGTCTTTGACGTGGTGCAGGACCGCACCATCCGGGTCTCCTGGAAGACCGAGGTGCTGGCGGGCCTGCAGCGCGCGTTCTCGGGCGCGGCCTACAAGAAGATCGTCGACGAACTCGTCGCCATTCACGCCCGGGTGCTCAAGAGCCGCGTGTTCGTCGCGCTGCACATGCACGCCGGCGACGGCAACGTGCACACCAACATCCCGGTCAACTCGGACGACTACGAAATGCTGCGCGAGGCCCACGCGGCCGTCGAGCGCATCATGCAGATCGCTCGCGACCTGGACGGCGTGATCTCCGGCGAACACGGCATCGGCCTGACCAAGTACGAGTTCCTGACCGAGGCCGAGCTGGCCCCGTTCCAGGACTACAAGCGCCGCGTCGACCCGAATGGCCACTTCAACGCCGGCAAGCTCATGCCCGGCGCGGACCTGCGCCACGCCTGGACGCCCAGCTTCAACCTGATGGGCCACGAGTCGCTGATCATGCAGCAAAGCGACATCGGCGCCATTTCGGAATCGATCAAGGACTGCCTGCGCTGCGGCAAGTGCAAGCCGGTGTGCGCCACGCACGTGCCGCGCGCGAACCTGCTGTACTCGCCCCGCAACAAGATCCTGGCCACGTCGCTGCTGGTCGAAGCCTTCCTGTACGAAGAGCAGACCCGCCGCGGCGTCAGCCTGAAGCACTGGGAAGAGTTCGAAGACGTTGCCGACCACTGCACCGTCTGCCACAAGTGCTACAACCCCTGTCCGGTCGACATCGACTTCGGCGACGTGTCGATGAACATGCGCGCCGTGCTGCGCCGCATGGGCCGCAAGTCGTTCAACCCGGGCACGGCCAGCGCCATGTTCTTCCTGAACGCCAAGGATCCGGCCACCATCAACGCCACCCGCAAGGCGATGGTGGGCGTGGGCTACAAGGTGCAGCGCGCCGCGCACGACCTGTTCTCGGGCCTGGTCAAGAAGCAGACGGCCAAGCCGCCGGCCACGGTGGGCAAGCCCCCGCTGCGCGAGCAGGTGGTGCACTTCGTGAACAAGAAGATGCCGGGCGGGCTGCCCAAGCAGGCCGCGCGCAAATTGCTCGACATCGAAGACGCCAACTACGTGCCGATCATCCGCGACCCCAAGGCCACCACCGCCGACACGGAAGCGGTGTTCTACTTCCCGGGCTGCGGTTCCGAGCGCCTTTTCTCGCAGGTGGGCCTGGCCACGCAGGCGATGCTTTGGCACGCCGGCGTGCAGACCGTGCTGCCGCCCGGCTACCTGTGCTGCGGCTATCCCCAGCGCGGCAACGGCATGACCGACAAGGCCGAGCAGATCATCACCGACAACCGGGTGCTGTTCCACCGTGTCGCCAACACGCTGAACTACCTGGACATCAAGACCGTGGTGGTCAGCTGCGGCACCTGTTACGACCAGCTTGCCGGCTATGAATTCGAAAAGATCTTCCCGGGCTGCCGGCTGATCGACATCCACGAATACCTGCTGGAAAAGGGCATCAAGCTGGAAGGTGCCAAGGGCGTGCGCTACATGTACCACGACCCCTGCCACACGCCGATGAAGCTGCAGGAACCCATGAAGACCGTGCGCGCGCTGGTGGGCGATGGCGCGGTCAAGAGCGACCGCTGCTGCGGCGAGTCGGGCACGCTGGCCGTCAGCCGCCCGGACATCTCCACGCAGGTGCGCTTTCGCAAGCAGGAAGAGCTGCAGAAGGGCGATGCCGCGATCCGCAGCGACGGCTTCACGGGCGACGTGAAGGTCCTGACCTCGTGCCCGTCGTGCCTGCAGGGCCTGTCGCGCTACGAAGGCGACACCGGCATGGAAGCCGACTACATCGTGGTCGAGATGGCGCGCCACATTCTTGGCGAAGGCTGGATGGAAGACTACGTGCGCCGCGCCAACGCGGGCGGGATCGAACGGGTCCTGGTGTAATCCGCGCCCTGCGCAATCGAGAACCGCGGCCAGCGATGGCCGCGGTTTTTTTTGCGCCGCGCAATGCGGGAAACCGGGCAATGAAGGCGGTGGCACCAGCCCTTTTTCCCCCTTGAAACTCCAAAAACCGCTCCCATACTTGGCACTGAAGCGATCAGACGTGCGGTCGCGGTGGTGGCGATTGTGGCGCGTCTGCATCGGTCCCTTTTTTGATCCGAGGAGACCTTCATGAGCAACTTTCCGTTCAACGACAGCGGCTTCGCGTCGGCCTTCGACGCCATTCAGGAACACATGGGCCGCGTGCTGCGCGGCGCCGGGGTGCCTGCCGCCTTGCGCGCCACGCCCCAGGGGTACTTTCCGCCCGTCAACGTCGGGGTGTCTGGCGATTCGATCGAAGTCGTTGCGTTCATTCCCGGCGTGGATCCGGAAGGCTTGAACGTGTCGATCGAAAAAAGCCTGTTGACCATCAGCGGCGAGCGCAAGCCGCAGGACCTGCCCGAAGGCGCCCGCTACTACGCGCGCGAGCGTACGCAGGGCCGTTACACGCGCGTCATCGAGCTGCCCGCCGACGCCGATCCGGACAATGTGCAGGCGCGTTACACGGACGGCTGCCTGGCCATTTCGATCAAGCGAAAGGAATCGGCCAAGCCGCGCACCGTGACCGTGCAGTGACCCGCCAACGCAACCGCATAGGAGTAACGATCATGAATGAACGCAAAGACCTGACCGTGCCCGCCGAAGCGGCCGTCTCCGAAAAGCGAGACGGACGCGGGGTGACCGTGCCGGCCGTGGACATCTACGAGGACAAGGAAGGCATCACGCTGCTTGCGGACCTGCCGGGCGTGTCCAAGGAAAGGCTGCGCATCAACGTAGAGGCCGACGTGCTGCAGATCGAGGGCGAGGCCGCGGTCGAGACGCCGAGCGACCTGCGGCTGGTGCTGGGTGAAATGCGCGCGCCGCTCTTTCGCCGGGCGTTCCGGCTGGGACAGGAGTTCGACCGCGCGCAGATCAGCGCGAGCCTGAAGCAGGGCCTTCTGACGCTGCGCATTCCGCGCGTGCGTGAGGCGCAGCCGCGGCAGATTCCTGTCGTGGCGGGGTGATTCGGGCGTCGGGACGCCATTTGGCGTGGCCCACGGGTGTCGGGCACCCGACGAGTCGCCACGGCAAACGGGGACTGTCTGCGCCGGGTGTCTGACACCGTCCCAAGCACGGCCATGAAAAAGCCGCGGTCGACTGACCGCGGCTTTTTGCCTTGCCGGATGACGCCGGAGCGATCACTCCAGCTTGATGTTCGCCTTTTTGATGACGTCGGCCCAGGCGCTGCGCTCCTGATCGGCATACGTCTTGAAGTCCTGCGCCGACATCGGCATGGGGATGACGCCCATGTCCAGCATCTTCTGCGAGACCGCGGGCGACTTGAGCGTGGCGTCCAGGTCGGTCGACAGTTTCTTGACGACGGCTTCCGGCAGGCCGGCCGGGCCGACCAGGCCTTGCCAGGCATAGGCCGTGAAATTGGCCACGCCCTGTTCGGCCATCGTCGGGACGTCCGGCAGCACCGTCACGCGCTCGGGCGTGGCGGCGGCCAGCACGCGCAGCTTGCCGGCCTTGACGTTGGGCAGGCCCGATCCCAGGTCGATGAACATCATGTCGACCTGGCCGCCCAGCAGGTCCTGGATGGCGGGCGCCGCGCCCTTGTACGGAACGTGCAGCACGTTGACGCCCGTGCGTTGCTTGAAGAGCTCCAGCGCCAGGTGATGCGGCGAGCCCGCGCCGGCGGATGCAGAGGTCAGCTTGCCCGGTTCCTTCTTGGCGGCGGCGAGCACGTCTTCGACCGTCTTGTACGGCGAGTTGACGTTCACGGCCAGCAGCAGCGGGAACTTGGCGATGCCGCCGATGTAGGTGAACTTGACGGGGTCGTAGGACAGCTTGGCGTAGAGCGACGAATTAAAGGCCAGCGTGCCGGAGTCCGCCGTGCCCACCAGGTAGCCGTTGGGTTCGGCCTGGGCGATGGCCGTGGCGCCGATGATGGTGCCGGCGCCCGGACGGTTCTCGACCACGATGGTCTGGCCCAGCGTCTTTTCCAGGCTGCTGGCCACGGTGCGGGCCACCACGTCGGTGCCGCCGCCGGCGGGGTAGGGAACGATCCAGCGGACCGGTTGCGTGGGCCAGGATTGGGCGGATGCCGCGGTGGCGGCCAGCGACAGGGCGGCAAGCGCCAGCAGGCGCTTTGCGTGCTTGTGCATGAAGTGTCTCCTCGTGCGGGATATCGTGAGCGCGGCGCTTGCGTCGTTGATTGACGTCAACTTACGCCGCATATTTTTTGCGTGGCTATTATGCCTTGCGCCTGCGCAAAAAGGGGCCCGTGCATTGGGCCCCCTCAAACTCCCGCATCTCCGCCTTATTGCGGATCCGGATAACTTCGCGCGCCGAAGATGGCCGAGCCGATGCGGACCTCGGTCGAGCCTTCCTCGATGGCCAGTTCGAAGTCGCCGCTCATGCCCATCGACAGACGGTCGAGCGAAACGCCGGGAATGTTCTCTTTTGCCAGTCCATCGCGCAGCTCGCGCAGCGCGCGAAAGCAGGCACGGACCTCGTCGGGGTTGGGCGAGTTGACCGCCAATGTCATCAGCCCCTGCACGCGCAGCGTGGGATAGTCGGCGGCGATGCGGCGCAGGAACGGGCCGACCTCTTCGAGCGCCATCCCGTACTTGCTGGGTTCGGACGAGGTCTTGACCTGCACCAGCACGTCCAGCGTGCGCCCCGCATTCTGCAGGCGGCGGTGCAGGGCATCGGCCAGTTCCACGCGGTCCAGGGATTGGACTTCCGACGCATCGCGCGCGGCGTCCTTGGCCTTGTTGGTCTGCAGGTGTCCGATCAGCACCCATTGCAGCCCCAAACCTGCCAGCGCCTCGGCCTTCTGGCGGATCTCCTGGGTCTTGTTCTCGCCAAAGCGGGTCAGGCCCAGCGCCATCGCTTCGCGGATGGCGTCCTCGCCAAAGGTTTTGCTGACGGGCAGCAGGGTCACGCTGCCAGGAGGACGGCCCGCCCGTTCGCAGGCCTCTCGGATACGTTGCTGGATCCGGGCGAGGCGCCCGGCCATGGTGTCGTCGGCGGTCATGCAGCTCTCTGGGAAAACAGGATGTCCCATAGTGTAGGACGTGTTTTGGCGCTTGTCGGCGCGCGGGCTCTCAGCCCGGCAAGGCTGGCGTTGACCCTGTCAGAGGGGCAGGCTTAGAATTTGCGGAGATTTGTTTATATTTCAAAGTTCTATGCCGTCCGGCGCCGCCCATTCGGGCGACACGATCCCCCTCCTACTCAGCCCTTCCGCCATGTCCAGTGCAGCGCCCGAATACGTCTTTGCCACGCCGTTCCTGAACCCTCCCGCCTCGCCGATCCGATCGCTCATGCCCTACGCCATGCGTCCGGGCACCATTTCGCTGGCTGGCGGATATCCGGCGCAGGAATTGTTCGACGTCGATGGCTTGTCGATCGCGTCCACGCAGGTCATGGCCCGGCTGGGCGCCTGCCTGCAGTATTCCAACATCGACGGCCAGGCCAGCCTGCGGCATGAGCTGGCGCGCCTGTCCGCCGCGCGTGGCCTGCATTGCAATGCCGATACGGAACTGGTCGTGACGGGCGGCTCGCAGCAGGCGCTGGCGCTCCTGACCCGCGTGATGCTGCAGCCCGGCGACCACGCCATCATCGAATCGCCGGCCTTCCCGAACTCCGTGCAGGCCTTGCGCTACACGGGGGCGACGGTCCACACCGTGCCTTCGGGCCCGGATGGCATCGACGTGGACGCGCTGGACGAATTGGCCGCGCGCGTGAAGCCCAAGATGGTCTGCGTGGTTGCCTCGTTTTCGAACCCCTGCGGGGCCACCATTTCGCGCGCGCGCCGCCTGCGGCTGCTGGAACTGGCGGTCAAGCACCGTTTCCTGATCGTCGAAGACGACCCCTACAGCGAACTGCGCTTTGCCGGGCAGGCCGTGCCGCCCATCGCGGCGCTGGCCGAGGGCGAGGCCCGCCATTGGGCGGTGTACCTGGCCAGCATGTCCAAGACCATGGCGCCCGCGCTGCGTATCGGCTGGCTGGTCGCGCCGCCCGAAATCCGCCGCCGCTGCGTCGCCGCGAAGGCCGCCGACGACATGGCGTCCTCGGCCTGGATCCAGGAGGTCGTCGCCCAGTATCTGGCCAACGGCCGCTATGACGAACACGTGCCGCGCATCCGCGCCGCCTACGGTTTGCGCTGCACCGCCATGGCCGACGCGTTGGCGCGCGAACTGGATGGCCGCATCACGTTCAGCAAGCCCGAGGGCGGCATGTTCTTCTGGGCGCGCCTGACCGGCGAGGTGGATGCGACGCGCCTGTTGCCCTACGCCATCGAGCACGAAGTCGTCTACGTGCCCGGCAAGGCGTTCTACGCCGACGCGGCGCAGGCGGATCTGTTCGCCATGCGCATGTCGTTCGCCACCATGAATGAAACCCAGATCGCACAGGGCATGGTCCGCCTGGGCCGCGCGCTCGACGCGTGCCAGGCCAACGAGCCGGTGTCGATTTCGCTGGCGGCTTGACGGCGCGCAGCGTCACGCCCACCCCGCGTTGCTATCCTTTCTGCGCAGGTCCGCCGGCACGCGCCGGCGGCATACCTAAATAAGCGTCCGTTATTTGGCGGGGGCGCTTCATGTCTATAAGCTGCTTGCCTTGGCGCGCTTTCGCGCCCGGTAGCAGAAAGGAATTCTCGTCATGAACATTGCAAAAGGGTTGGTGGGCGCGGCGCTTCTGATGGCAGCCGCGCAGGGCGCGCAGGCCGCAACACTGGACGTCGTGAAACAGCGCGGCGCCGTCGCATGCGGCACGACCACGGGCTTTGCGGGCTTTTCCGCGCCCGACGCGCAAGGCAAATGGCAGGGCCTGGACGTGGACCTGTGCCGCGCCATCGCGGCCGCGGTGTTCGGCGATGCGAACAAGATCAAGGTGGTGCCGCTCAATTCGCAGCAGCGCTTCACCGCGCTGCAATCCGGCGAAGTCGATGTGCTAACGCGCAACACCACGGTGACGCAGCAACGCGACACGGCGCTGGGCATCATCCATGCCGGCATCAATTTCTACGACGGCCAGGGCTTTCTGGTGCCCAAATCGCTGGGCGTGAAAAGCGCCAAGGAAATCAACGGCGCCACGGTCTGCCTGCAGACCGGCACGTCCAACGAGAACACCCTGGCCGACTGGGCGCGCGCCAACAACGTGACCTACAAGCCCGTCGTCATCGAGACCTTCAACGAGGTCGTCAACGCGTTTGCCTCGGGCCGCTGCGACGTGTTCTCGACCGACGCCTCGGGCCTGGCTTCGATCCGCATCTCCAAGCTGCAGAATCCCGACGACTACGTCGTGCTGCCCGAGATCATCTCCAAGGAACCGCTGGGCCCGTTCGTGCGCCAGGGCGACGACGCGTGGCTGAATATCGTGCGCTGGTCGTTGTCGGCCATGATCGAAGCCGAGGAATACGGCGTCACGTCCAAGAACGTGGACGAACAGGCCAAGAGCGCCAATCCCAACATCAAGCGCATCCTGGGCGTGACGCCCGGTAGCGGCGCGAATCTGGGGCTGGACGAAAAGTGGGCCTACAACATCGTCAAGCAGGTGGGCAACTACGGCGAGAGCTTCGAGCGCAACGTGGGCGAGGGCAGCCCGCTCAAGATCAAGCGCGGCTTGAATGCGCAGTGGACGCAGGGCGGATTGATGTACGCGTTGCCCATCCGTTGATACCGTGTGTCTCAAAGCGCCTGCGTGTCAGACACCTTGTGTGTCTGACACCGGCTGATTTTGGACGGAATCAGGCGCGCTTGTACAACTCTCCGATCTTCACAAACGCCGCGCGCAGTTCCCGCGTGCCGCCCTGAAAAATCACCGGCTTTCCGCGGTGCGTGAAGACGACGAGCCGCTTGGAAAACACCATTGGCACGAAGCGCGCGAAGCGCACGTCTTCCCAGGCCACTTCGCGCCGCGTGAACCATGTCTGGCGGATGCCGTGATCGTCGATCGTGGTGATGGACGTCTGCATGTGCCACGAGACAAACAGCAGCGCCACAAAGCACAGCACCACGGCCACTGCCAGCAGCGTGTCGAAGGGCTGAGAGGGCGCGCGGATGGCAGTGGTGACAACCTGCACGCCCAGCACCGCAAGCAACACCCAGGTCAGGATGCGCACCCAGTCCGGCCAGGCCTGGCCCGCCAGGGGCAACGGGCCGATGGCGCGGAGCAGCGCCGCGAGGTCTTCGGGCGAGGCGGGGGCATTCTGAGCGGTCATGCGGGCGGGGGGCGTGCGGCGCGGGATCAGGCCGCGCGCTTGGCGGCGATGGCGTTGCCGGCGCGGCTGGAGCCCTTGCGGTTCAGATGCGCGGACATCCATTGCCCGATGTCGACCACGGCGTCGAAGTCCACGCCCGTGTCGATGTCCAGGCCGCGCAGCATGTACAGCACGTCTTCCGTCGCGACGTTGCCAGTGGCGCCCTTTGCATAGGGGCAGCCGCCCAGGCCGGCCACCGACGTGTGGAAGATGGAAATGTTGGTTTCCAACGCTGCCAGGATGTTGGCAAGCGCCTGGCCATAGGTGTCGTGAAAATGGCCCGACACGCGCGCCGGGTCCACGACCTGTGTGACGGCGGCCATCACTTCGCGCACGCGCTTGGGGTTGCCCACGCCGATGGTGTCGGCCACGTCGATCTCATCGACCTGCATTGCCAGGTAGCGCTGCGCCACGTCCACCACGGCCTCGACGGGAACTTCGCCCTGGTAGGGACAGCCCAGCGCGCAGCTGATGCTGCCGCGCACGCGGATGCCGGCTTCGCGCGCGGCCTGCACGACGGGCTCGAAACGCGCGATGGATTCGGCGATGGAGCAGTTGATGTTCTTTTGGGAAAAGGCCTCGCTGGCGGCGCCGAAGATCACGATTTCGTCCGCGCGGGCGGCCAGCGCCCCTTCAAAACCCTTCATGTTGGGCGTCAGCACCGAATAGATGGTGCCGGGCCGGCGTTCGATGCGCGCCATCACGTCGGCGCCGTCGGCCATCTGCGGCACCCATTTGGGCGACACGAACGACGCGGCTTCCACATTGGGGAAGCCCGCGGCGCTCAGGCGGTTGACCAGTTCCACCTTGATGTCGGTGGGGACGAATTCCTTTTCGTTCTGCAGACCGTCTCGAGGCGATACCTCGACGATCTTCACGCGGGAGGGCAATGCCATGTCTCTTCCTGTGTCGGTATTGGGAGGCCGGCGCTACAAGGCTGCGGCGCTGCCGAACATATTAGCGCCATCGCATCCGGCCCCGTTGCAGTGCTAGTGCAAACGCTGGTAGCGGCCATCGTCCAGCCGGGCGATGCGGCCCTGCAATTCCAGTTCGACCAGTTGCGTCTGCAGGTCGGCCGTCTCCAGGCCGCACCGCGCCTGGATCGCGTCCAGATGCAGCGGGTCGAAACCCAGGGCGTCGAGCACGGGATGGGCCGGGGCCGGTGTCTGCCTGCGCGCGGGCGGCGTCGGCGTGGGGCCCCCGCCAAGCTCGTCCGTGATGTCCATGGCGGTTTCGACCAGCTTGGCGCCCTGGCGGATCAAGGCATGGCAGCCGCGCGACAGCGGCGAATGGATGGAGCCGGGGATGGCAAAGACTTCGCGTCCGCATTCCCCGGCTAGCCGCGCCGTGATCAGCGACCCGCTCTGCTTGGCCGCTTCCACCACCAGCACGCCGCGCGCCAGGCCCGCCACGATGCGGTTGCGCTTGGGAAAATGCTGCGGGCGCGCGCCGGTGCCCAGCGGCAGCTCCGACACCAGCGCGCCGTGCGCGGCGATGCGGTGCGCCAGGTCGCGATGGCTGGCCGGATAGATGCGGTCGATGCCCGTTCCCATGACCGCAACGGTGCCCGCGCCCTGCGAGCCGGCGTCCAGCGCCCCTTCATGCGCGGCCGCGTCGATGCCTAGCGCCAGGCCGCTGACGACGCGCCAGCCGTTGCCCGCCAGATGCCGGGCAAACGCGCGCGCATTTTCCTGGCCGCCGGGCGTGGCATTGCGCGCGCCCACGACCGCCAGCGACGGTCCCTGCAGAAAAGCGGGGTCCCCGGCGACATACAGCAGGATGGGCGGGTCGGCGATCGTCAGCAGGCTTTGCGGATAGGAGGGATCGGCCAGCGTGAGGACGTGGCGGCCGGGCTGCTGCACCCATTCCAGCGCCGCCTGCACCTGCTTTTCCATGTCGGCCGGCATGGGCGCCGCCAATTGCCGCGCCAGCGCTTCCGGCACGTGCCGCGAGAGCGCGGTGGCGCGCTGCGCGTAGATCTGGTCGGGCAGACCAAGCGCGGCCAGCAGCTGGCAGGCGGTCGCGGAACCGACGTTGGGTTCGAGGGACAGCCGCAGCCAGGCGGCGAGTTCTTCGGGCGATTGCGTGAGGGGCATGAAACGGGCGCGGAAAAGGCGTCTGGGGTTCGAGAGTGTCGCATGTGCCACGCCCGTCCATCAGGACCGGGGTGGACGGATATGCGCGCCCGCGCAAATGGCAAAAACCCCCTGCAAAAACGGTGCCGCAGCAATGTCCGCAATCCCTGAATTAGCCGAAAACTATTAGAAATCAAGACTCTAATGAATTAAACTCTCGCCTAAGCATCACTACTGGCGATCCCCCTTCAATGGCTTTACTTCCCATCCTTCGCTACCCGGATCCGCGCTTGCACAAAAAGGCCAAGCCGGTTGCCGAGGTCGACGACCGCATCCGCCAACTCGTGCGCGACATGGCCGAAACCATGTACGACGCGCCGGGTGTCGGCCTGGCCGCGACCCAGGTCGACGTGCACGAGCGCGTCGTCGTGATCGACGTGTCCGAGGAAAGCAATTCGCTGCTGACCCTGATCAACCCCGAGATCACCTGGCGCAGCGACGATTACAAGATCTACGAAGAAGGCTGCCTGTCCGTCCCCGGCGTTTACGACGAAGTGGAACGCGCGTCGCGCATCCGCTGCAAGGCGCTGGACATCGACGGCAAGCCTTTCGAATTCGAGGCCGACGGTCTTCTGGCCGTTTGCGTGCAGCATGAACTCGATCACCTGGAAGGCAAGGTGTTCGTCGAGTACCTGTCCAACCTCAAGCAGAATCGCATCAAGACCAAGCTCAAGAAAGCCGAGCGCGAAGCGCTGCGCGCCTGACGGAGAGCCGGTCCATGCGTATCGTCTTTGCCGGAACCCCGGAATTTGCCCGTATCGCGTTCGACGCCCTGCGGGCCGCGGGCCACGAGATCCCCTTGGTCATGACGCAACCGGACCGGCCGGCGGGGCGGGGCCTGAAGCTCACGCCCAGCCCGGTCAAGCAGGCGGCGCTGGATGCCGGCATTGCCGTGGCCCAGCCGCGCAGCCTGCGGCTGGATGGCCGTTATCCGGATGAGGCCGCCGAGGCCCGTGCGTTGCTGGAAAGCGTGGCGCCCGATGTCATGGTGGTGGCCGCATACGGATTGATCCTGCCGCAATGGGTGCTGGATCTGCCGCGCCTGGGCTGCCTGAACATCCACGCCAGCCTTTTGCCGCGCTGGCGCGGCGCCGCACCCATCCAGCGCGCCATCGAGGCGGGCGATGCCCGTACCGGCGTCACCATCATGCAGATGGACGAAGGCCTGGATACGGGCGACATGCTGCTCGAACGCATCGTGCCGATCTCGGACGAAACCAATGCCGCGCAGCTGCACGACGCGTTGGCGCAGGCGGGTGGTGAAGCCATCGTCCAGGCGCTGGATGCGTTGGCCAATGGCGGCCTGACCGCGCGCAAGCAGCCGGAAGACGGCGTGACCTACGCGGCCAAGCTGGACAAGGCCGAAGCCGCGCTCGATTGCAGTCAGCCCGCCCAATTGCTGGCGCGCCGCGTGCGGGCTTTCAATCCCGTCCCGGGCGCCAGCATCCGGTTGCCGGGGCTGCCCGATGCCGTGAAGGTCTGGCGCGCCCAGGCGCTGGCCGAGACCACCACGGCGGCGCCGGGCAGCGTGCTGCGCGCCGATGCGGCGGGCATCGACATCGCCACCGGCCAGGGCGTGCTGCGCCTGCTTGAACTGCAAAAGGCGGGCGGCAAGCGCCAGCCGGTGGACGTGTTCGTGCGCGGCTGGCAGCCCGCCTGACGGCGCTGCGCCAGGCGGCTCACGCCTGGCCGCGCGCCGCCAGCAGATCCAGATACGCGCCCGACAGCAACTGCTCGGGCGCGACGCCCAGCCCGGCCATCAGCGTTCGGGCTTCTTCCATGCCTGCTTCGACGCTTTCGTCGTCGCGCAGCACCACTTCCAGCTCCAGGAATTCGCCCAGGCCTTGCACGCGGTCCAGGTGGATGCGCGTGCGCCCGGCGATGAACACCGTGCGGTGTTTCCTGACGCGGCCGATCACGCCATAGGCGTGCGACAAGGCCTCGCGCAGGGAGTCGGGCGCGTCGGTGGGTGAGATGACGTAGAAGCTTTCCTTGGGACCGCTATCGTCGGCGCGCCGATAGAAGATCAGCTCGCCCGAGCCGTCCGCGAAGGCGCGCAGCTTCAGGCGGCCGTTGGCGCACGTGAAGAAGGTGTCGTCCTGGTCGATGAAGACCGGCTCTTTTCCCGATAGCGCCGCGGCCAGGTGTTCGAGGGCATCCAGGCTGTCCACCCGCGCCTTGATCTCGACATTGCGTGCCATGGCCGCGCTCCGGATTCAGTAAAGCGAACCGGCCACGCGGGCGGGCAGTTCGCGATCGTAGGTCACGCCGTCGAACGTGCCCGCGGTCAGGTCGGACAGAATGCGGCCGACGCTGGGCAGCGCGGTGCGGGGGATCTGCGTCTGCGGGTCCCAGAGGCGCGAGCGCAGCAGGGCGCGCGAGCATTGGAAATAGACCTTCTGCACGTCGATGACCAGCACGGAGCGGGGCAGCTTGCCGTCCATTTCGAAGCGCGCCAGAAGCGCCGGGTCGACGCTGATGCGCGCCGTGCCGTTCACTCGCAATGTTTCGCCCACGCCCGGCACGAGGAACAGCAGGGCCACGCGCGGATCGGCAATGACGTTGAGCAGGCTGTCCACGCGGTTGTTGCCGCGGCGGTCGGGCAGGAGCAACGTCTTTTCGTCTTCCACCACTACAAACCCGGCGGGGTCGCCGCGCGGCGAGGCGTCCAGCCCATCCGGTCCCGCCGTCGCCAGCAGCGCGAACGGCGCGGCCTCGATGAACGCGCGGTAGTGCGGATGCACATGGTCGACCTCTTTTTTCAGGGAGGCTTCGCCGGGCGAACCGTAAAGCGCGTGCAGGGCGTCGGCGTCGGTAATCAGGTGAGCGGGATCGGTATGCATTGGATCTGGGCGTTAGGCCAGTGCGTTGGGAAGGTCTTGAACCGCCAGGAACAGCTCGTCGGGGCCGCGGCCGCGCAGGGCGTCGACATGGTTGTAGCCCCAGGCAACCGATCCGACGCGCACGCCCGCCTTGCGGGCCGCGTCGATGTCGCGCATTTCGTCGCCCACCAGCAGGAAACGTTCGGGGGACGTGCCGTGCTGCTTGAGCAGGCGGTCGATCTTGGCAGCCTTGCCGAACAGGTCGCTGCCGCATTCGTAGTCGTCAAAGAGCGCCGCGGTTTCCTCGCCCAGCACGCGCTTGACGTTCTCGACGGAGTTCGAACTGACCACCGCCAGGCGCAGGCCGCTCGCCTTCAGGCGGGCCAACGCTTGCGGGATGCCGTCAAACAGCTGCACGCTGGGATCGATTTCCTGCATCAGCGTGCGCACGTGCGTCATGATTGCGGGCAGCTTCCATAGCGGGATGTTCAGGTACTTCAGGATCTCCATCGCATCGCGGCTGCGAAGCGCTTCGCGTTCGGCCGCATCGATCTTGCGGAAGTTGTACTTCTCCGCGACGGTATTGAGAATGGTGTTGAACCACGGCATGGTGTCTGCCAGGGTCCCGTCGAAGTCGAAGGCTGCAAGGTCGTATTTCAATTCTTGAATCCAATGCCGGCAGGCTGGGCGGGGACGCCTCTCCCACGCTGACAGGCGTCGTCGCGCATCCCTACATGCCGTGCGGGTGAAGCAGATAGTGCACGACCGGCGCCAGGTCTTCAAGCGGCGGAGCGCCGGCGACCACGCGCGCAGCGCTGGTCCAGGGGTAGTCCAGGGCCAGCAGCCAGCCGAACACCGCGGATGCATCGCCCGGGGGCAGGGTCACCATGGTTTCGATCGTGATGGTCAGGCGCTTGGCGCGATACGGGTCGGGCTGAAATTCCCAGTCGTATCGCCCACAGCCCACGCGCACGTTGCCGGTCGCCTTTTCGGTCATGCCGACCAGCCAGTCGCACTGGTAATCCGGCAGGCGCGTGTCCGCAGGAGGGCGCGACAGGTAGAAGGTGTAGACGTTGTCGTAGGTCTGGCCGAACTTGCGCACCAGCGTGTCGGTGATGGCGGCCAGGCCATGCGATTCGGGCGGAAAGGCGATGGCCTGCGTGCGCAGGGCCATTTTCAGCACGGCGTCGGGCGCAAAGGCGCGGGCCATGTAGTGCGGGCGGTTCTCGTCCTTGGCGTGAAAATAGTCGCGCAATACGGACTCGGTGCAACCGGGGAACAACGAATCGGTAGGCATTGCGGGGGCTTCCATTCAGGTCTTTGGCGTGGGGGTCAGGGCTTTCGGATCGGATCGAACCACTTCGAGACGTTGGGCGGCTCGTAGATGGCGTAGCGGTCCAGCAGCAGGGCAGGGTCTTCTTCCACGACCAGCATGTCGCGATGCTGGGGACGGATGAATGCTTCTTCCACGGTGTGGTCAATGAATTGCATCAGGGCATCGTAGTACCCAGCCACGTTCAGCAATCCGCAGGGCTTCTGGTGCATGTTCAATTGCGCCCAGGTCCAGACTTCGAAGAATTCTTCCAGCGTGCCGGCGCCGCCGGGCAGGGCGATGAAGCCGTCGGCCTTCTCCATCATCATCGCCTTGCGCTCATGCATGTTCTGCACCGTGTGCAGTTCGGTCAGCCCCAGATGCGCCTGTTCCTTCTTGAGAAGCAGTTCGGGGATGACGCCGATGACGCGGCCGCCGCCGGCCAGCACTTCGTTGGCCACCACGCCCATGATCCCGACGATGGATCCGCCGTACACCAGGCCCAGGTCGCGCTTGACGAGTTCGCGCGCCAGCACGCGGGCCTGCTCGACGTAGTCCGGGCGCGTGCCCGGGTTGGAGCCGCAATACACGCAGATATTCTTCAGAGTCATAAAACGGGTGGGAAATTGCCGGCCGCGTTACAGATTGCGTCACGCGGCCTTTCGCGAAGCCGATAGTTTACGCAAGGTTGCCGGAGGACTCCCGAGACCCTGGGCGAGCGCCGCGGGGAGACGCGGGCAATGTTTGGACACAGCAAGTTCCGGCGCGCTCGGTAGACTGAAGATTGCGAAAACGACTGGAAGTCCAGCGTCGTGCTGCTTTCACGGACTAGAGGAGCTAACGATATGGAACAAGCAAACCGCAACCCGCAGGAAAACAAGCGTCCCTTCGATATGGACGTGCAGGCGATTCGCGCCAAGGCGCGCAAGGACATCGAATCCGGCGCCATCACCGACACGTATCGCGCAGACCGTGAAACCGTGCTGAAACTGCTGAATGAAGCGTTGGCCACGGAAATCGTCTGTGTGCTGCGCTACAAGCGCCACTATTTCATGGCCCGCGGCCTGAATGCGGAACCGGTCGCGGCCGAGTTTGCCGAGCACGCGGCTCAAGAGCAGGATCACGCCGACAAGCTGGCCGAGCGGATCGTGCAGCTGGGCGGCGAGCCGAACCTGTCGCCCAAGGGCATTCTGGACCGCAGCCACTCGGAATACGTCGAAGGCAATTCGCTGGAAGAGATGATCAAGGAAAACCTGATCGCCGAGCGTATCGCCATCGACAGCTATCGCCAGATGATCGATTACATCGGTGAACAGGATTCCACCACGCGCCGTCTGCTGGAGGAAATCCTGGCGGTGGAAGAGGAACACGCCGACGATCTGTCGGACTTCCTGGCCAAGTCCTGATCGGGCGCCGCCCCGTTCGCGGGGCGGCGTGCATGGGGCGGGGTCCCGGGATCCGCGGCTCGTCACGCCCAAAGATAAACGCCGTCCGGCGCGCGATGCGCCGGACGGCGTTTATCCGAAGTCGCTGCTTTTACAGCGCGTCGGCCCAGAGGTCGTACTCGTCGGACTCGGTGACGCGCACGCGCACCATGTCGCCCGGCTGCAGGGGCTTGTCCGAACTGACGTAGACGCAGCCGTCGATTTCCGGCGCGTCGCCCGCGCTGCGGCCCACCGCGCCGTCTTCGTCGACCTCATCGATCAGCACGTCGATCTCGCGGCCGACCTTCAGCGCCAGGCGCTGGGCGGAGATGGTCTGCTGCAGCGCCATGAAGCGCTCCCAGCGATCCTGCTTGACGTCGTCCGGCACCGGATCGTCCAGCAGGTTGGCCGGCGCGCCTTCAACCGGCGAATACTGGAAACAGCCCACGCGGTCCAGCTGCGCTTCCTGCATCCAGTCCAGCAGATATTGGAAGTCTTCCTCGGTTTCGCCGGGAAAGCCGACGATGAAGGTCGAGCGGATCGTCAGGTCCGGGCAGATTTCGCGCCAGCGCTTGATGCGCGCAAGCGTCTTGTCTTCGAAGGCCGGGCGCTTCATCAGCTTCAGGATGCGCGGACTGGCGTGCTGGAACGGGATGTCCAGGTAGGGCAGGATCTTGCCCTCGGCCATCAGCGGAATCACTTCGTCGACGTGCGGGTACGGGTACACGTAATGCAGGCGCGTCCAGACGCCCATTTCGGACAAGGCCATACAGAGCTCGGTCATGCGGGTCTTGACCGGGCGGCCGTTCCAGAAACCGCTGCGGTATTTCAGGTCCACGCCGTAGGCGCTGGTGTCCTGCGAGATCACGAGCAGCTCTTTCACGCCGGCCTTCACCAGGCGCTCGGCTTCATTGAGCACGTCGCCGACGGGACGGCTGACCAGGTCGCCGCGCATCGAGGGAATGATGCAGAAGCTGCAGCGATGATTGCAGCCTTCGGAGATCTTCAAGTACGCGTAGTGGCGCGGCGTGAGCTTCACGCCCTGCGGCGGCACCAGGTCCACGTAGGGATTGTGGTCCGTGCGCGGGGGCGCCACGCCGTGCACGGCGCGCACGACCTCTTCATATTGCTGGGGACCGGTCACCGACAGCACGCTGGGATGCACGTCGCGGATCACCGATTCCTCGACGCCCATACAGCCGGTCACGATGACCTTACCGTTCTCGGCAAGGGCTTCGCCGATGGCTTCCAGCGACTCGGCCTTGGCGCTGTCGATGAAACCACAGGTGTTCACGACGACCACGTCGGCACCGTTGTATTCCGGCGTGATTTCGTAGCCTTCGGTGCGCAGCTGGGTCAGGATGCGTTCGGAGTCGACCAGGGCTTTGGGGCAGCCCAGCGACACGAACCCCACGCGCGGCGCGCGCCCCGGGTTGGCCTCTTGGGCGGCGGCCGTGATGGCGTCCAGCGTCGCGTCGGCGCCATTGCTGGGATTAGTGCCGGCGCCTTTGCCGGGGCGGGAATGTTCAATAACTTCCAATCTAATTCACCGTAGGTTCGCGCACGGGCATTGGGCGTGCGGCGGGGTAATCGTCAAAGGGTCAGGGCCAGGCCGGGGCGTCCACGGAGGACAGGTGGCGCAGCGTTTCGGGATGCAGCATGGCGACCCGCAGCAATGTCTGCGCGGCGCCAGAAGGATTGCGCCGGCCTTGTTCCCAATCCTGCAAGGTCCGCACGCTTACGCCCAGCAACGCCGCGAAATCCGCCTGCGGCAGGCCCACGCGATTGCGCGCTTCGCTGATGTGCGACGCCTGCCACCGGACGGACCGGGCAAGCGGAACAGCCTTATTCATAACTCAATCAAGGGGGGAGGGGGGCGGCGTTTTCCCGCCAAGCGAATTCGAGGCTGGCGGCCGCTCGCCATGGCGATGGCAGGAAAGCGCGAAATTATACGGCATTGCCGTAGGCGCGGATAGCGCTAGGTGCGCAACAGGCCTGCAAAAAGGGGGGCGGAGAAGCGGGCGCGGACCGTCGGCCCGTGTCCGGTTCAGGCTGCGGTGCGCCGGTACAGGGCCAGCGTCCCGGCCAGACCGATCAGCATGCCCCCGCAGATCCGGTTCAGCCAGCGCAGACCGCCCGCCTGGAAGGCGCGGACCATCTGGGCGCCCAGGGTGGCGTACGCCAGCATCGTCGCCACGTTCAGCAGCGCCAGGATCCCGGCCAGGATGGCGTATTGGGCGGGCAGCGGCGCCGCGGGGTTGATGAACTGGGGCAGAAAGGCCGACATGAAAAGCAGGGCCTTGGGGTTGGTCAGCGCTACGACGAAGCTGCGCATGCCCAGGGCCAGGCCGTCCGGACGGGTGTCGCGGGGGCGCTCGGACGGCAGGGTCAGCGCCGCGTCCGAACGCAGGAGCTTGACGCCCAGCCACGCCAGATACGCCGCGCCCGCCCATTTGACGATCTGGAAGGCGACTTCGGAGGCCGCCAGCAGCACGCCCAGGCCGCAGGCCACCGCGCCGATCAGGACCAGATCGGCCAGCACGGCGCCGCCCATGCCCCAGCATGCGGCGCGCACGCCGTGGCGCGAGCCGTTGGACAGGGCGAGAAGCACGGTGGGACCGGGCGTGATGATGGCGACGGCAGAGGCCAGGACGAACAGCAGCAGCGTGGCAAGGGTCATATCGAGCTCCGGGGCAGGCACCCAGTGTGCCGCGCCCGCCGCCCTCTCGTCCAGGTCCGGGCTACCATAGCGGTCTTACTCTTTGATTTCGCCCCATGTCCACGCGTTCCGACTCCCCCAATCTGGCTCCTCCGCTCTCTTCAGTCCTTCTTGCCAGCGCGGAAGTGGTGGAGGGTGTGCTCGACGGCCGTTCGCTCACCGAGGCGCTGGCCGACGTGGACGCCGCGCTGCGTCCGGCGACGCAGGCCGTGTCGTTTCATGCGATGCGCTACCTGGGCTGGGCCGATGCGGTCGGGCGCGAGATGGTGCAGCGCTATCCCAGCGTGCTGTTCGAGTCTCTGCTGCTGGTGTCGCTGACGCTGCTCAAGGAAGAGGGCGATGCGGCCGTGGCCTTGCCCGGCATGCCGGTCTACGCCCCGCACACGGTCGTCGACCAGGCGGTGACCGCGGCCGCCGGCTCGCGCGCCCTGGCGTCGTACAAAGGCATGCTCAACGCCTGCCTGCGCCGCTTCCTGCGCGAACGTGCCGCGCTTGAAGCCGCGGTGGCCGACAGCCCCGAGGCGCAATTCAATCACCCCGGCTGGTGGGTCAAGCAACTGACCGTGGCCTATCCCAAGCAATGGCGCGACATCCTGGCGGCCGCCAACCTGCCGGCCCCGCTGACGCTGCGGGTGAACCGCCGTCGCGCCACGCGCGAACAGGTGCTGGCGGCGTTTGCCGATGCGGGCCTGGCGGCCGAGCCGGTGGGCCAGTCGGGCGTGGTGCTCGCCACGCCCAAACCGGTGACGCAGTTGCCCGGCTTTGCCGAGGGCTGGTGGTCGGTGCAGGACGCGGGCGCGCAGCTCGCCGCCGAATTGCTGGCGCCCGCGAACGGCATGCGGGTGCTGGACGCGTGCTCGGCGCCGGGCGGCAAGACGGCGCACCTGCTTGAGCTGGCCGATATCGACCTGCTTGCCCTGGACGCCGATGCCGACCGGCTTGCCCGCGTGGAACAGAACCTGGCGCGGCTGGGCTTGGGCGGCGATCACGTCCGGCTCAAGGCGGCCGATGCGGCCGACCTGGACGCCTGGTGGGACGGCAAGCCCTTTGACGCGGTGCTGGCCGACGTGCCCTGCACGGCGTCGGGCATCGTGCGCCGTCACCCCGACATCCGCTGGCTGCGCCGCGAGAACGACCTGCGCCGCACGGCCAGCCTGCAGACCCGGATCCTGGACGCGCTCTGGTCCACCGTGGCGCCGGGCGGCCGCCTGCTCTATGTGACATGCTCGGTCTTTCCGATCGAGGGCACGCGCCAGGCCCTGGAGTTTCTGCAGCGCCACCCCGACGCGACCCGCCTGGAGGCACCGGGCCAGTTGCTGCCAGTTGCGGTCGATGCAACACCCGCGGCGCAACACGACGGGTTTTTCTACGCCTTGTTTGCCAAGCAGTCCTGAATCCCGAAGAATAGGGGCATGACGTAGTCCCGGTGCCGTATGTCCATTATTTCGCGCGTATTTCTTGGGTTGTTGCTGGTATCTGCCGTGCTTTTGACCGCGCCGGGCGGCTTGGCGCATGCGTCCGAACCCCGCGTCACCCGGGTGGATCCGGTGGTGCGGGACGGCAACCTCGAAATCGACGCGGATATCGAATTCGAGCTGAATCAGCAGTTGCGCGACGCCGCCCAGCGCGGTGTCGCCTTGTATTTCACGGCCGACCTCACCATCACCCGCGAGCGCTGGTACTGGTTCGACCAGTCGCTGGTGGACACGTCACGCACCTGGCGGGTGGTCTATAACGCGCTGACCCGGCAATGGCGGGCGGGCGTGGGCGAGCTGTCCTTTCCGGTGGCCTCGCTGGACGACGCGATGAGCGCCATCCGGCACATCCGTAATTGGCGGGTGGCAGAGGCGAGCGAGTTTGATGCGGGGTCGGAATACAACGGGCAATTGCGCCTGAGGCTGGATACGTCGCTGCTGCCGCGGCCGTTCCAGGTCAATGCCCTGAACAGCAGTTCGTGGGCGCAGGCGACGCCGTGGATGGACTTCTCGTTCATGTTGGGCGACAAGGAGAAAGATCCCTCATGAGGCTTTTGCTTCGGCTGGCGCTGATGGTCGGCGCCGTGAGCGGTCTGGCGCTGCTGGGCCTTCTGGCCTGGTCCACCGGAAACGCCTCGCGCTTTGCGCGCTACTACGACACGTTGCTGGTCCTGAACGGCATTTTCGCGCTGGCGCTCTTTGTCTGGGTGGTCGCGCTGACGGTGCGGCTGGCCCGGCAGATCCGGCGCCGGCAGTTCGGCGCGCGGCTTACCGCCCGATTTTCCCTGGCGTTCGCCCTGATCGGCGTGGTGCCCGGCGCGCTCATCTACACCGTGTCGGTGCAGTTCATGTCGCGCTCCATCGAATCCTGGTTCAACGTGCGCGTGGATACGGCGCTGGAAGCCGGCCTGAACCTGGGCCGCGCCGCGCTGGATTCGCTGCTGGCGGACCTGGACGCGCGGGCGCGCTCGATGGCCGTCGAGCTGAACCGCAGCACCGACAGCGGCGTGACGCTGGCGCTGACCCGGCTGCGCGAGGCCAATGGCGTGCAGGAAGCCATGGTGTTCACGGGCAGCGGCCGCATGGTGGCATTTTCGACCAGCCAGTATGGGCAACTGCTGCCTGCAATGCCGCCGTCCACGGTGATGAACCAGTTGCGGCTGGCGCGCGGCTACTCGGCGGCCGAAGCCGACGATCCCGTGACGCCGGGCGCCGAGGGCGGCCTGCATCTGCGCGTGGTGATCCCGCTGAACGGCCCGGACCGCTACGACAACCTGCTGGGGCCAGCGTCCGAACCCCGCTGGCTGCAGCTGCTGCAGCCGGTGCCCGAGCAGATCGCGCACAACGCCAACCTCGTGCAACAGGGCTTTCGCGATTACCAGGAGCTGGCGCTGTCGCGGCTGGGCCTGCGCAAGCTCTACGGCATCACGCTGACGCTGGCCCTGCTGCTGGCGGCGTTTGGCGCCATCGCGGTGGCGCTGTCCCTGTCCAAGCGGCTGGTGCGCCCGCTGCTGAGCCTGGCAGGCGGCACGCAGGCGGTGGGCGTGGGCGACTACCGGCCCTTGCCCGAACCGCCGGAACGCGACGAAGTCGGCCAACTCACGCGCTCGTTCAACGCCATGACGCGACAGCTCGACGAGGCGCGCCGCATGGTCGAAAGCAACCGCCAGCAGCTCGAGCGCTCCAACGTGTACCTGGAAAGCGTGCTGTCCAACCTGTCCTCCGGCGTGCTGGTGTTCGATGAAGCCTTCCGCGTCACCACGGTCAACCAGGGCGCCCAGACCATCCTGGGCGCCGACCTGCGTTCGGTGATCGGCCGCCCGCTGGAGACGGCGGACGGCATGCTGGAGTTTGCGAACATCGTGCGTCAGGCGTTTTCCACGCATGCGGCGGTCGGTTCCGAACGCCAGCACTGGCAGCAGCAGTTCGAAATCGCGCCCGCCGCGGTCGAAGGCGAGACCGCATCGCAGCCGCTGACGCTGCTGGCGCGGGGCACGCACCTGCGCGTGGACGGACGCGGCAACGGCTATCTGGTGGTGTTCGACGACATCACCGAAGTCATCTCGGCCAACCGGACGGTGGCGTGGGGCGAGGTGGCGCGTCGTCTGGCCCACGAAATCAAGAATCCGCTGACCCCCATCCAGCTCTCGGCCGAGCGCCTTGCCATGAAGCTGGAAGGCAAGTTGCCGCCCGCCGAGGCCCAGATCGTGGCGCGCTCGACCAACACGATCGTGAACCAGGTGGCGTCGCTCAAGCAGATGGTGGATGACTTCCGCGAATACGCCCGCACGCCGCCGGCCGTCATGCAACGCATCAACTTCAACGCGCTGGTGGCGGACGTGCTGTCGCTGTACGGCTGGGAGCCCGAGGGCGGGTCCTCGCGCCTGACCGAGAAGACCCTGAACCTGGACGTGAGCCTGGCGGCCGGGCTGCCCGACATCGAAGGCGATCCGACCCAGCTTCGGCAGGTGATTCACAACCTGCTGTCGAATGCCCGCGACGCGATCGCGGAACTGGGCGGCCAGGGCCGCGTCAGCGTGACGACGCAGCTCATGCGCAGCGAACAGCCCGATCGCGTGGCCCATCAGGCGCTGCGTTTCACGGTCGCCGACACCGGTCCGGGCTTCCCGCCGCAGGTCATGCAGCGCGCGTTCGAGCCCTACGTAACCACAAAGTCCCACGGGACTGGGTTAGGATTGGCAATCGTCCGCAAGATCGTGGAAGAGCATGGCGGACGTATCGACCTTGCCAACCGCAAGGAAGGAGGGGCGCGGATTTCCATCCTGTTGACCCGGCTCGCGCCCGGGTCCGATACTATGGACGCCACCGCGCAAGAAAAGGATAATGCGGCTACGCAATAGGTGGATGCTTTATGGCCAGAATTCTGGTGGTTGACGACGAAGTCGGTATACGCGAGCTTTTGTCGGAAATCCTTTACGACGAGGGACACACGGTCGAGCTGGCCGAAAACGCGGCGCAAGCGCGCGCTGCCCGTCTTCGCATGCGTCCCGATCTGGTGTTGCTGGACATCTGGATGCCCGACACCGACGGTGTCAGCCTGCTCAAGGAGTGGGGCTCGCAAGGCTTGCTGGACATGCCTGTCATCATGATGAGCGGCCACGCCACCATCGACACGGCAGTCGAAGCCACGCGCATCGGCGCCATGGATTTCCTGGAAAAGCCCATCACGCTGCAGCGTCTGCTCAAGACAGTTGCCGCGGGTCTGGCACGGGGCCGCTTGCCGCATCCGACGCCTGCCGCCGCCAATCCGGCGGTCGCCAGCCCGGTGGTCGCACTGGAAGACGAACTCGATCCGCCGGCCGCGCTGGCTGCCGTGTCGGTCAACGATGCGCCGGCCACCTCCAACGGCCAGCTTGGCAGCATCTCGCTGGACCAGCCGCTGCGCGAGGCGCGCGACGAATTCGAGCGCATCTACTTTGAATACCACCTGGTCAGGGAAAGCCACAGCATGACGCGCGTGTCCGAACGGACAGGGCTGGAACGCACCCACCTTTACCGCAAGCTCAAGCAATTGGGCATCGAGTCCGCGCGCAAGCGCAGCACATGAAGATCCTCATCATGGGCGCTGGTCGCGTGGGCACCAGCGTGGCGGAAAACCTGGTGTCCGAGCAAAACGACATCACGGTCATCGATTCCGACCCTGCGCAACTCAAGTATCTGCAAGAACACTTCGACCTGCGTGTCGTCCTGGGAGACGGCTCGCAGGTGTCGGTGCTTGAAAACGCCGGCGCCGCCGACACCGATCTTTTCATCGCCTGTGCGGCGTCGGACGCCGCCAACATGGTCGCGTGCAAGATTGCGCGCCAGCTCTTCAACGTTCCCCGCCGCATCGCCCGCATCCGTTCGGCCGAGTTTCCCGAGCATCCGGAACTCATGAGCGAAGAAGGCTTCTGCATCGACGCGCTCATCAGCCCTGAACGCAGCGTCACCACCTACCTGCACAGCCTGATCGAATTCCCGGAAGCCCTGCAGGTCGTGGAATTTGCCGAAGGCCGTGTCAGCGTCGTGACGGTGCGCGTGGGGCATGGCAGCCCGATGGCGCATTCGCCGGTCGACAAGCTGCGCGATGTCTGGCCGGACGTGAAGGCGCGCGTGATCGACGTGCTGCGCGGCGGGCGTCCTCTGCGCGCGGGCAGCGGCACCGTCATCGCGCCGGGCGACGAAGTCGTGCTGGTCGTGGATTCCGACCATGCCCGCCGCGCCGTGCGCAAGCTGCGCGACGCGGAGCGGGCCGTGCGCCGCGTGATGATCGCGGGCGGCGGCAATATTGGCCTGCGGCTCGCGCGCCAGCTCGCCGAAGAAAAGTACAGCGTGCGCATCATCGAGCACGACCTGAAACGCTGCGAATACCTGGCGACCCAGTTGCCGGACAGCGTGCTGGTCCTGCACGGCAGCGGCACCGACGAGGCGCTGCTCGAGCGCGAGAACATCGAAGACATGGACACCTGGCTGGCGCTGACCAGCGACGACGAGGACAACATCATGTCGTCGTTGCTGGCCAAGCGGCTGGGCGCGCGCAAGGTGATCGCGCTGATCAACCGGCAGGCGTACGGCGAACTGATGCAGGGCAGCCATATCGACATCGCGGTGTCGCCATCGCAAGCCACCATGAGCGAGCTGCTACGCCACGTGCGCCGCGGCGACGTGGCCGCCGTGCATCGGCTGCGCCAGGGCGTGGCGGAGGCCCTGGAAGCCATTGCCCATGGCGACCGCTCCACGTCCAAGGTGGTGGGCCGCGCGGTGGGCAAGATCAGCCTGCCCAAGGGCGCCAGCATCGGCGCGCTGGTGCGCGGCGAAGAAATCATCCTGCCCGACGCGGATACCGAGATCGAAACGGACGACCATGTCATCGTATTCGTACCCTCGCGAAAGCAGATGCCGCGCGTCGAAAAGCTGTTTCAGGTCTCGGCGTCCTTTTTCTGATGCGCCGCTTTGCCCAACCCCTCGCGGCCGGATAAGTCCCCATGAAGCGCGTCCTGGCCACTTCGTACATTCTGGGGCTCACCATGGTGATGTTTGCCCTCACCATGCTCATCCCGCTAGGCATCGCCTATCTCGGGGCGGATGCGGCCAGAGATGCCTTCCGGGACGGGTTTCTGATCTCGATCGGCATCGGTGGCGGCTTGGTGGCGTTGACGCGTGCAAATCGCAGTGAGCTGCGGGCGCGCGACGGATTTGTCCTGGTGTCGGCAGTATGGGCCGGACTGCCGTTGCTGGCCGCCATCCCGCTGATGCTCTACTTTCATCGCGCCGGCTTGCCGCTGTCATTCACGAGCGCATATTTCGAGGCCATGTCGGGGCTGACCACTACCGGCGCAACGGTCTTGACCAACCTGGATGCCTTGCCGCCATCGATCAACCTGTGGCGTGCCACGCTTGTCTGGATCGGCGGCATGGGGATCCTGGTGTTGGCCGTGGCCATTTTGCCGCTGCTGGGCGTCGGCGGACACCAGGTGGTTCGCGCCGAAACCCCGGGGCCCATGAAGGATGAACGGCTGACTCCGCGCATCGCCAGCACGGCCAAGGCCCTGTACGCGGTGTATTTCGTATTTTCGATCCTCTGTTTCCTGGCCTACCGGCTGGCCGGGCTGTCCTGGTTCGAGGCGTGGTGCCACATGGCCACCACCATGGGGCTGGGCGGTTTTTCCACGTGGGACGATGGCTTCGCGCACTTTGACTCGGTGGCAGTGGAAATCGTGGCCATGGTCTTCATGGTGATTGCCGGGATCAACTTCGCCACCCACTTCAACGCCTTTCGTCAGCGTAGCCCCCGCGCTTACCTGCGCTGTCCCGAGGCAATCCCGTATCTGGCCGTCGTGCTTGGGGCAGGGCTGGTCATCTCCACATTTCTGTATCTGAAAGATGTTTACGCCGATCCGCTTGAGGCGCTTCGGTATGGCATGTTCAATACCATTTCTGTGGCAACCACAACCGGTTACGCAAACACTGACTATGCCCAATGGCCTTTGTTTGCACCGCTGACGATGTTGCTGCTTTCGGGGTTTGCCACGTCTGCCGGGTCCACGGGGGGCGGAATCAAGATGATCCGCGCGATTCTCCTGGTCAAACAGGCACGCAACGAACTCGTCACGATGTTGCATCCGCATGCCGTCAGCCCGGTACGGATCCACGGACGGGCGGTCGAGGGGCGCACCATGTCGTCGGTGCTGGCCTTCATGCTGTTCTACGGCATGACCATTGCCGTGTTCACCAGCCTGCTGCTGTTGTCGGGCCTGGACCCCATCACCGCGTTTTCGGCAGTATTTGCCACGGTGAACAACACGGGCCCCGGCCTGGGCCCTGTCGGGCCGATGGGCAGCTTTGCGGTGCTCTCGGATTTCCAGATCTGGGTGTGCACCTTCGCGATGTTGATCGGCCGCCTGGAATTGATGACCGTGCTGGTCCTGTTCACCCCGATCTTCTGGCGCAAATAGCCGCCGTCCAGCGTCAATTCGATAAGGGATAACCCTAATCAGGGTTATCCCACCCCCTCTCAAAATCCCCGTCAATACTGGCTTTCGGCGCCTGGCGCGGTGGCGACCCGCGCCAATCCTATGCTGTGAGCGCTTGCTTACTTTTCTTCAGAGGGCAAAACCGGATGATTCGCGATGTTGCACACAAATGTCACGATTTTCAATCGTTTTGCCACAAAGCTGCGGCTATCATGCGTTCACAAGCCGCCGTCTAGCGCCCCCCGGGAAGTTGCCGGGCTTCAAGGTCGAACGGCGCATACCCTCATCAAACATTCAAAGGAGTCCGAGATGGAACAAATCCCGTTCATTTCGTCGGCCCCCAACACCCTGGGCATCGAACTTGAGTTGCAACTGATCGACCCCCGCAGTTTTGACCTTGCTGCAGCCTCTGACGAACTGTTGGCTCAGATGGCCAACCATCCTATTGCCGACCGCGTCAAACCCGAAATCACGCGGTCCATGATCGAATTGAACTCCTCGGTGCACGAGCACCCCATGGGCCTTCTGGCCGAAATGCGCGAGATGCGCGACGCCCTGGTTGAAGCGGCCGACGCGGTGGGCGTGTCGGTGGCGGGCGGCGGCGCCCATCCCTTCATGCGCTGGCAGGAACGCTCCATCTCGGATACCCCGCGCTTCCAGTACCTGGCCGAAATGTACGGTTACCTGGCGCGTCAATTTACGGTTTTCGGCCAGCACATCCATCTGGGCGTCAAGAGCGGCGACGATTCCATCAAGCTTTTGCGCCGCCTGTCGCCCTACGTGCCGCATTTCATCGCGCTGTCGGCCTCTTCGCCTTACTGCGAAGGCGTGGACACCCTGTTCTCGTGCTCGCGCCTGAACGCGGTCAACAGCTTCCCGCTCGCCGGGCATATGCCCGCCGAGGTCAAGGACTGGTACCAGTTCGAGGCCCATCTGTCGCAACTGCGCGCCTTCGGCCTGGCCGAAAGCATCAAGGACCTGTACTGGGATATCCGTCCCAAGCCCGAGTACGGGACGGTCGAAATCCGTGTTTGCGACACGCCGCTGACCGTGGAACGCGCCTGCCAGGTGGCGGCGTTTGCCCAGGTGCTGGCGGTGCTGCTGATGCGCGAGGAAGATCCCAGCGACAACGCGTGGCTGTCCTACCGCAGCAACCATTTCCAGGCCTGCCGCTTTGGCCTGCAAGGCAGCTACGTGACGCCGGAAGGGCAACGCGTGCGCCTGATCGACCATCTGCGTGCGCTGTTCCAGCGCCTGATGCCGGTGGCCGAGGAACTGGGCACGGGCGACATGATCGCCGCCCTGCGCGACGATGCCATGCGTGCCGGCAACGATGCCCGCTGGCTGCGCAGCCAGTATCACCGCCTGCGCGACCTGCCGCTGGTGGTGGAGGCCATGTCCAATGCCTGGCGCGGCACGGCGGCTCCCGTCGCGCCGCCCGCGGAGCCCACTGCGGTGCTGCGCCGCCGGATCCGGGCGACGTCCGAGCCCATGCAGAGCCTGGCCGCTTCCGAGCCCGGCGTCATCGTGCCCGAACGGCTGCACTAGAAGTGCCAGCGGCGGGGCCCCCGTGTCAGGGGGCGCCGCGGTGCCGGCCGCCGATCGCGCTGACGGACAGGCGGGTTTCTCCCGCCACGGTCCGATGCGCGGCGGCGCGCCAGGCGTGGCCGTACGCCACCTCGATGCTCAGCACGATCAGACCATCGGCATTGCGCTGCGCTTCCAGCGCGGCGCACAGGCGGTCGCGCCAATCCCGTCCCACCAACCCGCCGCGGCGGCCTTCGGCCGGGTTTCCGCCCAGCGCTCGCACATCCTGCAGCAGCTTTTCCGGGCTGCGATAGGTCAGGGTCAGGATTTCCTGGTCCATGACCGGATCCGCGAAGCCGTTCTCCACCAGCAGGTCGCCGAAGTCGTGCATGTCCACGAAGGACGGCGTGGCGGTGCGCAGGCCCGCGTCGGCCACCGCCTGGCGCAGTTCGCGCAGGGTGGCCGGTCCCAGACAGGAGAACATCGCCAAGCCGCCCACTTTCAGGATGCGGCGCCATTCGGCCAGCACGGCGTGCGGTTCGCGGTGCCAGTGCATGGCCATGTTCGACCACACCAGCTCCAGCGATTCGGGGGGCAGGCCGGTATTGGCCAGATCCGCGTTGACGAACGCGGGGGCGGCGGGGCCGCGGCGCGCCAGCTTGCCGATCCAGGCCGACAGGCCGCCCGGCGCGTGGCGCTTGCGCGCTTGGCTGAGCAGCGGCTCACAGTTGTCCAGGCCGGTATAGGCGGCATCCGGGTAGCGCTCGCGCAGCAGCGGCAGGTTGTCGCCGGCGCCGCAGCCCGCGTCCAGCAATGCTTGCGGCTGCACGCGGATGTACTGCAGGCGGCCGAGCATGCGGCGCGCCACCTCGCCATAAAGGAATTGGGCGTCAGCCAGGTCGCCGCGGCGCGCGAATTGGCGCGGCACGTCGGCGCTGACGAGGGGCAGGGAGGGGGGCGTTGCGGTTTCTGGCAGGGACATTTCGGTCGCGCCCGCGGGATCGCCCGGGGCGGAGCATGGTTTGATCTGGGATGGCACACATTATTGCGCATCCCGGCCGCAGGCTCCGATTGCCCCTACTGGACATGGGGCGACGGCTGCTGTCGCGCGTGGGCGGCGATTGCCCGTTATGCGGCGCACGGGTCGCGGGGGCGCGGTTGTGCGCCGGCTGCCAGGCCGACATCCTGGCGGGGCCGCCGGGCACATCGGCCAGATGCCCGCAGTGCGCGCTTCGCCTCAAAGGCGGCGGGCAGCATTGCGCGGCCTGCCTGGCGGCGCCGCGCCCATTCAGCCGGACCGTCGCGGCCTTTGACTACGCGCCGCCCGGCGACTCGCTGATTCTGATGCTCAAGACGCAGTTGCGGCTCAGCATGGCGCCGGTGCTGGCGCGGCTGATGGCGCACGCGCTGCTGGCGGCGGACGGGGCAGCCAGTCCGGGCGCGGGCGCCTGGCCTGCCGATCTGCTCCTGGTCCCCATCCCGGCCAGCCGCACGTCGCTGCGCCAGCGCGGCATGAACCCGGCGGCCGAGATCGCGCGCAGCCTGGCGGCCGAACTGTCGCTGCCCGCGCCGCGCCTTGCCCTGGCGCGGCGGCGCGAGACGCCCCGGCAGGCCACGCTGGACCGGCGC
The DNA here is from genome assembly GCF_037039475.1 of Achromobacter sp. E1. Classification (NCBI taxonomy): domain Bacteria; kingdom Pseudomonadati; phylum Pseudomonadota; class Betaproteobacteria; order Burkholderiales; family Alcaligenaceae; genus Achromobacter; species Achromobacter sp. E1. The sequence goes on along the minus strand of NZ_CP146253.1, from coordinate 5,583,268 downwards.
GCCAGGCAGCGCGGGGCCGCGGGTCTTTTCACCTGCACCGGCAACGTTCTTGGCCGGCATGTGGCGGTGGTGGACGACGTGATGACCACCGGCAGCACCGCTGGGGCTGCAGCGGCGGCCCTGATGGCGGCGGGCGCGGCCAGCGTCACGGTGCTGGTGGCCGCGCGCACGCCATGACGCCGGATTGCATCGGCCGGTGTCCAGGCCCGGCCGACACGATGGCCCGCCGCGCGCCGGCCCATCCAGGCAAATCGGCGACAATCACGCCTGCGGCCGCTTCCGGCCGCACGCCTTTTCATCTTCCCTGCGCCATGTTCCACGTCATTCTTGTCTGCCCGGAGATCCCGCCCAACACGGGCAACGCCATTCGCTTGTGCGCCAATACCGGCGCGCAGCTGCATCTGGTGCGGCCGTTAGGGTTTGAACTGGATGACGCCCGCATGCGGCGGGCCGGGTTGGACTATCACGAGTGGCAACCCGTGCGCGTGCACGACACGCTGCGCGAGGCGCTGGAAGAGACCGGCGCGGCCGCGTCCAGCATCTATGCGCTGACCACGCACGCGCAGCGCAGCGTGGCCGACGTCAGTTTCAAGCCGGGGGATGTGTTCGTGTTTGGCCGCGAAAGCGCCGGCCTGTCCGACGAGCACCAGGCGATGTTTCCGCCCCAGCAGCGGCTGCGGCTGCCGATGCGCGCCGGCCAGCGCAGCCTGAACCTGTCGAATGCCGTGGCGGTCACGGTGTTCGAGGCCTGGCGCCAGCAGGGTTACGAAGGGGGCGCATAGCGCCGCCCTTCGGCCGGGAAGCTCAGTCCAGCGACAGCTTGAGCTTGTCGATCACCAGGTCCCAACGCGCCTTTTCATTCTTGATGCGGGCGGTCAGGGCTTCCGGGGTGGACGGGGCGGGCGTGAAGTATTGCAGCGCGAGCTGCTTGCGCACGGCATCGCTGTTGATGATGCGCGCCAGTTCGCTATTGAGCCGTTCAACGATCGGCGTGGGCGTGCCGGCCGGCGCCAGGATCGCATTCCACGAGATAGCCTCGAAATCCGGATAGCCTTGCGAGGCCATGGTCGGCACGCCGGGCAGGGCGTCGCTGGGCTGCAGGCTTGTCACGGCCAGCAGCTTGACCTTGCCGTCGCGCGCCTGCGGCACGGCGATCGCCGGCACCATGAAGCCCGCCTGCACGTCGCCGCCGATGATGGCGGTGATGACCTGGGGAAAGCCGGAGTACGGGATGTGCGCCAGGTCCACGCCCGCGCTCTCCTTGAACATTTCCATGGCCAGGTGGGCCGAGCTGCCCGGGCCGACCGACCCGTAGTTCAGCGAATTGCCGCGGCCCTTGACCAGCTTGACGAAGTCCTGGACGTTGTCGACCTTCAGGCTACCCGGCACCACCAGCACGTTGGGGCTGGTGCCCACCAGCGACACCGGCTCCAGATCGGTCAGGGGGTCGTAGCCCAGCGTCTTCTTGTATAGGGTGGGGGCGGTGACCAGCGGGCCGTTGATCGTGTAGAGCAGCGTGTAGCCGTCGGGCTTGGCCTGCGCCACCATGCGCGTGCCGATGTTGCCGCCCGCGCCCGGCTTGTTTTCGATCACGATGGGCTGACCCAGGGCCTGGGAAAGCGGCTCGGAAATCGTGCGCGCCAGGATGTCGGGAGACGAGCCCGGCGGGAAGGGCACCACCATGTGGATCGGGCGCTCAGGCCAGTCGGCATGGGCGGCAAAGGGCACGATGGCGGCCAGGCTCAGGCAAAGGCCACGCAGCAGCGGGCCGACCCGGAACTTGCGGGTTTGCGTCATGAAGGATGTCTCCTCGGGGTGGGTGTCGTGTGTTGTTGTCGGAGCGGAATGGACAGAGGCGCGGTCTAGGCGGCGCCGAAGGCCTCGCCGGAGCCGGACCCTTCGTAACGGGCGTCCCGCGCCAGCAGGGCCGAGACGGCCGTCATGGGCGCCACGCCTTCGAACAGCACGGCGCACACGGCTTCGGTAATGGGCAATTCGACATTGATGGCGCGGGCGCGTTCCAGCGCGGCGCGGGCGCAGCGCACGCCCTCGGCGGTGATGCCGCTGGCCAGGATGTCGGCCAGCTTGCGGCCGGCGCCGATCTCCAGGCCCACGCGCCGGTTGCGCGATAGCTCGCCCGTGGCGGTCAGCACCAGATCGCCCAGGCCGGTCAGCCCGGCGAAGGTTTCGGCCTGCGCGCCCAGCGCGACGCCAAAACGGGTCATCTCGGCCAGGCCGCGGGTAATCAGGGCCGCGCGGGCATTGGTGCCCAGCGCAAGGCCGTCGCAGATGCCGCAGGCAACCGCGATCACGTTCTTTAGCGCGCCGCCCACCTCGACGCCGACCAGGTCGGTGCTGGCGTAGACCCGCAGCGCCGCGCCATGGAACGCCGCGGTCGTGACCTCGCGCAGCGCGGGGCTGCTGCTGGCGACCGTCAGTGCGACGGGCAGGCCTTGCGCGACCTCGCGAGCGAACGAGGGGCCTGACAAGGCGCCGCCCGTTGCGCCGGGCAGGGCCTCGCGCATGATTTCGTGGGGCAGCCTGGCCGTGTCGGCTTCAAAGCCCTTGCACGTCCAGACGATGGGGGTGTCCTGCAGGCCCAGGGCGGGCAGCCGTTGCGACAGCGCCTCGCAGATGGACATGAGACCCGCGACGGGCACGCCCAACACGATCAGCGGGCGCGCGGCGTCGTCCTGCAAGGTGCGCAGCGTGGCGTCCAGATCGGCGGAAAACTGCAGCGTCTTGGGCAGGGAAATGCCCGCCAGATAGCGGGCATTTTCGTGGGTGGCGGCCATGGCGGCCGCTTGCGCGGCTTCGCGCGCCCAAAGCTGGGTGGGGTGGCGGCGGCTGGCGGCCGCCGCCAGCGCGGTGCCCCAACTGCCCGCACCCAGGACGGCGACGCGCAGGCGCGGCTCGGCGGGTTGGTTCATGGGGCGCCGCGGGGTGCTTACTGGCGGGTCGCGCCGGGGGGCAGGATGATGCCCGAGTCGCCGCCGCTACCATTGGCGCCGCCAGCCTGCTGCTGTTGCAGTTCGGCGATGCGCTGTTCGTACAGGGCCTGGAAGTTAACTTCGGTCAGGTGCAGCGGGGGCATCGAGGTGCGGGTGATCGCGTCGGCGATGTTGGCGCGCAGGTACGGGTAGAGCATCGTGGGGCAGACAATGCCCAGCAGCGGATCAAGCTGTTCTTCGGGGATGTTGGCCGCTTCGAAGATGCCGGCTTGCGTGCCTTCGACCAGGTACACGACCTTGTCGTTGATGCGCGTGGTGACGGTGACGGTGACCGTGGTTTCGAACACGGTTTCGGCCAGGCGCTGACCGCCCACGGTGATGCTCACCTCGACCTGGGGCGCTTCCTGCTCCAGGAACACGTGAGGCGCGTTAGGCATTTCCAGCGAGAGGTCTTTCAGGTAGACGCGCTGCAGATTGAACGAGGGCGCGTCGTTGCCGCCTTCTTGCTGGGAGTTTTGGTCTTGATCAGCCATGAGTGTTTCCGTTGGTGGGAGAGGCAAAAAGGGGCGATTAGCCGTTCAGCAAGGGGGTGAGTCCACCCGAGCGGTCCAGGGCCATCAGGTCGTCGCAACCGCCGACATGGGTATCGCCGATGAAGATCTGCGGGACGGTGCGCCGGCCGGTGCGTTCGATCATGACATCGCGCTGGGACGGTTCCCGGTCGATCTGGATGATTTCCAGGTCGGTTACGCCGCGCTGCTCGAGCAGCGACTTGGCGCGGGCGCAATAAGGGCAGTAGTCCTTGCTGTACATGACGACTTTGTTCATAGGGCGCTCCTGTGGGTACAAGAATTGGTAGATGGGGGCGAGTCCGCCCGCTTCAACCCTTCTGGGTGACCGGCAGGCTGGCGGCGGACCAGGCGCGCATGCCGCCTTCCAGCGGCACGACGTCGGTAAAGCCCTGAGCGCGCAGCTTGGCGGCGGCGCGAGCCGAATCGCGGCCATTGTCGCAAACCACCACGAGCGGCTTGTTCTTGGGCAGCGAGCTGGCCTTCTGCTCGATGTCGGCTGCCGGCACGTTTCGTGCCTGGGCGATGTGGCCGGCCTGGAATTGCTCGGCAGGGCGCACGTCGACCCACACGGCATTGCGCTGGTTGACCATCTGGATGGCTTCATTCGTGCTGATGGCGGATCCGGTACGGCCCTTGCGCAGGGCCGGAATGATCAGCATCACGCCGGACACCACGGCGACGGCGACAATGAAAATGTTGTTTTTATCGAGCAAGAATTGCAAAAGGTCCACGAAGGCTTCCTGTAGTACGTCGGCTGGCGCTACGCCGGCTTGCATGTCGGCAAGTCCGCCGGCCAGCCGGGTAGGGGCGAACCCTGATGCATCGCGTCCAGGACATGGACGCGGTGCGCCGGGGCAGAATCACGGGCAAAATCACTCAATTATAAAATGAGCCCATTCCTTAACCATCCTCCAACTTTAACCCGCGCTGCGGGCGCCCCAAACCATGCACAAACTCGTACTGATGCGCCACGGTGAAAGCCAGTGGAATCTGGAAAACCGTTTCACCGGCTGGACCGACGTCGACCTGACTGACACGGGCCGCGAACAGGCCCGCAAGGCGGGCGAACTGCTCAAAAAGGAAGGTTTCGCCTTTGACCTGGCCTACACCTCCGTGCTCAAGCGCGCCATTCGCACCCTGTGGATCGCGCTGGACGCCATGGACGCCATGTACACCCCGGTCGGCGTGAACTGGCGCCTGAACGAGCGCCACTACGGCGCCCTGCAAGGCCTGAACAAGTCCGAAACGGCCGCCAAGTACGGCGACGAACAGGTGCTGATCTGGCGCCGCGCCTACGCCATCGCCCCGGAACCGTTGTCCCTGGACGACGAACGCCACCCGCGTTTCGACAGCCGCTACGCCAAGATTCCGGCCGACCAGCTGCCCGCCACCGAGTGCCTGAAGGACACCGTGGCCCGCGTGCTGCCGTTCTGGAACGAATCGATCGCCCCGGCCATCCGTTCCGGCCGCAAGGTGCTGATTGCCGCCCACGGCAACAGCCTGCGCGCCCTGATCAAGCATCTGGACAACGTGTCGGACGACGACATCGTCAACCTGAACATCCCGACCGGCCAGCCGCTCGTCTATGAACTGGATGATGACCTGCGCCCGATCCGCCACTATTATCTGGGCGATGCCGCCGAGATCGAGGCGGCCATGGCTGCGGTTGCAGCCCAGGGCAAGGCCAAGAAGGACTGATATCTCTATGCGTCGCACGGCGGGGTTGTTGTTGGCGGTCATGTTGGCCAGTGGGACGCTGCCTGCGCGCGCCGCGCCCAGCGACCTTGCCGGGCGTCAGTCCGATGCCGAGAAACAGCAGGCCGCCTTGCGTGACCGCATCGAGAGTCTGCAAAAGGAAATCGACGACCGCGAGGCCGCCCGCAAAGAGGCGGCCGACGCGCTCAAGCAGTCGGAATCGTCCATTTCCCGGATCAACCTGCGCCTGAAGGAACTGGCCGAGGCCAACCGCAAGGCGACAGCCGACCTCGCGTCGCTGGAAAAGCAGATCACCGCGCAGGAGGCCGTGCTGGCCAAGCGCCGCGTCGAACTGGCCGACCAGCTGCGCACCCAATACACCAGCGGCCTGTCGCCCTGGACGGCGCTGCTCTCCGGCGACGATCCCCAGGTGCTGGGCCGCAATCTGGGCTATCTGGACTATGTGTCCCGCGCCCGGGCCGACGCTGTCAAAGCCTTGCGGGCCGACATCGACCGCCTGGCGGCGTTGCAAGCCCGCGCGGATGAACGCCGCGCCGAAATCGAAAAAGGGGTCGCCGAGACCTCCGAACAGAAAACCGCGCTGGTCGCGCAGCAAAAAGAGCGCGCCAGCCTGCTGGCCCAGCTGGAAGGGCAGATCGCCGCCCAGCGCGCCGAGGCCAACAAGCTCGGGCGTGACGACCAGCGCCTGTCGCGGCTCATCACCGATCTGGACGCGGCGATTGCCAAGCAGATCGAGGAAGCGCGCAAGGCGGAAGAGGCGCGCAAGCGCGCCGAGGAAGTCCGCCGGGCCGAGGAAGCGCGGCGTGCGGCCGAGGAAGCCCGCCGCGTGGCTGAAGAAACCAGGAAGCGCGCCGAGGCTGAACGCCGCGCGCAGGACGCCCGACGCAAGGCCGAGGCCGACCGCAAGGTCGCCGAGGACGGCGCCCGCCGCGACAACGAAGCCCGCGAGGCAGCCCAGGCGCGCGAACAGGTCGAGGCGGCCGCCCGCCAGAATCGGGGCCCTGTGGCCGTGGCCGACCCGGATGCCGCCGGATTGCGTCCCGCCGAGCAGCGCCAGACCCGCATTGGCGGCCCTGCCGATACGCCGGCGCAAACAAAGCCTGCTGAACCGCCCAAAAAGACGGAACCGATTGACGAGCCCGCCACTCCAACGCGCAGTGCATCGGCTCAGCAGACCGCAAAGGCGCCGCCCGTGGGCGGCGGCAGTGGTCTGCGGCACGGGCTGACCATGCCGGTGCGCGGCCAGGTGCAGGGCAGGTTCGGGGTGGATCGCCCGGACGGAGGCGTATGGCGGGGCGTGGTGCTGCGCGCGCCAGAAGGGACGCCCGTCAAGGTGGTGGCCCCCGGTACTGTGGTTTACGCCGATTGGCTGCGCGGCTTTGGCAACCTGATCATTGTGGATCATGGCCAGCAGTACCTGACCGTCTATGCTTACAACCAGAGCCTGCTCAAACGGGTGGGCGATCCGGTGGCTGGCGGCGATACTATTGCAACCGTCGGCGCGACCGGCGGCCAAGTGGAATCCGGCCTATACTTTGAAATTCGCCATCGTGGCGCTCCAGTGGACCCGGCCCAATGGCTGGCACAGTAGATGTAGGTCGGCCGGTCGTGCACCGGTTTGCTGGGATGCGATCGGCGCAGATGCTGTCGGTAAATGAATGTCGTTGGAAAAATACCGTTGGTAAATTACCAAACCCATCGGCGAAAACAAAATTCGGGAAGTGTGCATGGGCACTCGTAAGTTTCGCGGTTTCGGTCTGATTGCCATCGGTGCGGTGGCTGGCGTGTTGCTCAGTGTTGGCGTGACTGCGGTCGCCCAGCGCGGCAGCCCCCTGCCTCTGGACGAGCTCAGGCAACTGAGCAATGTGTTTGCCGCCATCAAGAACAACTACGTCGAGGCCGTCGACGACAAGACCCTGATCGACAATGCCATCTCCGGCATGGTGTCGAACCTGGATCCCCACTCCGCCTATCTGGATGCCGACGCGTTCCGCGAGATGCAGACCGCGACGCAAGGCGAGTTCGGCGGCCTGGGCATCGAGGTCGGCGCCGAAGACGGCTTCGTGAAGGTCATCTCGCCCATCGAAGACACGCCCGCCGCCCGCGCGGGCGTCATGGCTGGCGACCTCATCATCAAGATCGACGACACGCCCACCAAGGGCATGACCCTGAACGACGCGGTCAAGCTCATGCGCGGCGCGCCCAAGTCGCCCATCACCCTGACGATCATGCGCGCCGACCGGCCGCAGCCGATCGTCGTGAAGATCGTGCGCGACATCATCAAGGTGCGCAGCGTGCGCAGCAAGATGCTGGACAACGGCATCGCCTACGTGCGCGTCGCCCAGTTCCAGGAAAAGACCGGCGCCGATCTCGCCCGCCAGCTCAAGGAGCTGGGCGCGAAGGAACCGCCCAAGGGCCTCGTGCTGGACCTGCGCAATGACCCGGGTGGCCTGTTGACCAGCGCCATTGGCGTGTCCGGCGCGTTCCTGCCGCCCGATACGCTAATCGTGTCCACGGACGGCCGCACCCCGGACGCCCGCCACAAGTACCTGGCCACGCCGTCGGAATACGCTCGCGGCGAAAGCAACTACCTGTCCGGCCTGCCGGCCTGGACCAAGACGGTCCCGATGGTGGTGCTGGTGAACGTGGGCTCGGCTTCGGCATCCGAAATCGTGGCCGGCGCGCTGCAGGACCACAAGCGCGCCAAGGTGCTGGGCAACCGCACGTTCGGCAAGGGCTCGGTGCAGGTGATCCTGCCGCTGTCCGAATCCACCGCGGTCAAGCTCACCACGTCGCGCTACTTCACGCCCAGCGGCCGCTCCATCCAGGCGACCGGCATCGAACCGGACTACGTCGTTGCCGACACGGCCGACGGCGACCTGTTCCGCCTGCCGCGCGAAGCCGACCTGCAACGCCACCTGTCGAACCAGCAGACCACCAACGAGATCAAGTCCAGCGCTGACCAGGACAACGTGGAACTGCCGGCCAAGGTGTTTGAATTCGGCGGCAAGGACGACTTCCAGCTTCAGCAGGCGCTGAACCTGCTGGCCGGCAAGCCGGTGCAGAAGGGCTCGGCCCGCGCCCAGGCCAAGGCTGACGCCAAGGCCGGCGGCGGGACGCCCCAGCGCATGAAGATCACGCCGACCGGAGTCGAGCCCAGCAAGGACAAATGAACGACGAGCAACTGCTGCGCTACGCCCGCCACATCCTGCTGGACGAACTCGGGATCGAAGGGCAGGAAAAACTGCTGGCGGCGCGTGTGCTCATCGTGGGGGCGGGCGGATTGGGTTCGCCCGCCGCGCTCTACCTGGCCACTGCTGGCGTGGGCGACATCACGCTGGCCGACGACGACGTCGTCGAACTGAGCAATCTGCAACGCCAGATCCTGCACACCACCGCCAGCGTCGGCCGTCCCAAGGCCGAGTCCGGCCGCGACATGCTGGGCGCCTTCAATCCGCAGACCCGCGTTCATGCCCGGGTCGAGCGCTTGAAGGACCAGGCCCTGTCCGACGCGGTCGCCCAGGCGGACCTGGTGCTGGACTGCACCGACAACTTCACCACCCGTCACGCCATCAATCGCGCCTGCGTGCAGCATCGCAAGCCGCTGGTTTCGGGCGCCGCGATCCGCTTTGACGGCCAGGTCAGCGTCTACGATCTGCGCGACGACAACGCACCGTGCTATCACTGCCTGTTTCCCGAAGCCGACGACGTCGAGGAAGCCAACTGCGCCACCATGGGCGTGTTCGCGCCGGTGGTCGGCATCATCGGCAGCATGCAGGCCGCCGAAGCCCTGAAGCTGCTGTCCGGGGTGGGCGAAAGCCTGTCCGGACGCCTGCTCTGGCTGGACGTGCGCACCATGCAATGGCGCAGCGTCAACGTGCAGCGCGACCCGGAATGCACGGTTTGCGGGCACCGCGCGCACGGGTAAAGACCGCCCGTATTGCACCCAAGGACAATACTAAAGGTTTCAAATACCTGCTATAACGCCAGCCAGCCTACTGAATTCGGGTAGATGGTCATGGATATGACGGCGTGGATACAGGACTGAAGTTCAGCTTGCCCAAGTGGCGGCTGACGCGTTGGCTGACGCATTCCGGGCATGACACGCCGGCGGACATCCGCGCGGCGCTCATTGCCAGTCTGTTCGGCACGCTCCCCATTTTTGCCGGCGGGGTCATCAACACCCTGATGATCTCGGGCGTCGTCGCGTGGCGCCGGCCCGAACCGCTGTACGTCTCGTGGCTGATCCTGGAGATCGTGCTCGCGCTGGTGCGCGTCACGATTCTGCGCGCCGCCTTGCGGGCGGCCCCCAAGGGCGGCAATACCTATACCGATCTCTACATCCTGCTGGCGCTGCTCTGGGCGTTCAGCGTGGGCTATGGCGTGTTCGTCACCTTGCTGAACGGGGACTGGCTGGCGGCGACGCTGGCCGGCGTGTCGTGCGGCGCCATGGCGGGCGGGATCTGCTTTCGCAACTACGGCGCGCCCCGGCTGGTGGGCGCCATGATCTTCCTGAGCCTGGGCCCCATGTGCCTGGGCGCCCTGTTCACGGGCGAATGGGTGATGGCGATCGTCTTCATCCAGATCCCGTTTTATCTCATCAGCATGGTCATCGCCTCGCACCGGCTCAACCGGATTCTGGTGTCCACCATGTTGGCCGAACGCGACAGCGACCGGCGCGCCAGCGAAGACGCGCTGACCGGCCTGGCCAACCGCGCCGGCCTGCTGGCGGCGCTGGAGCGTGTGTGTTCCAGCGCGCGCGGCCACGACAGCGCCGCCGCGCTGCTGTACATGGACATGGACGATTTCAAGCGGATCAACGACACCCACGGACACGCCGGGGGCGACCAGGTGCTCAAGACCATCGCGGAGCGCATGCGGGCCATGCTGCGGGTGGACGACGTGGCCGCAAGAATCGGCGGTGACGAATTCATCGTCCTGGTCACCGGCATCGACGCCACGGCCGCGCTGCGGCTGGGCGAGCATCTGCTGCGCGACGTCTCGCAGCCCATCACGCTGGCCGACGGCAACCGGGTCTGCGTGGGGCTGTCCATCGGCATCTCGATCATGTCGGGCGCCAACCGCACCCCGCAAGGCGCGCTGGATTCCGCCGACGCGGCGCTGTACCGGGCCAAGGCGCAGGGCGGCCGTTGCTGCGTGGTCGACCAAGGCCAAGTCATCGCCGAAAGCGAAGGCCTGCAAAGCGCGTCGGTCGCCGCTTGAAGCGACGGCGCTCGCCCGCCGCGGGCGTGCGGGGCCGAATCTGTCCAAATCTGGACGCCGTTCACTGATTTCCGCGCTTCACCACCACGGCATACGGGCCATATGACCGGGGCTCTGAAACAATTAAAGTTATCAGATAACCTGAAAAATCTGCCTATAATCCGCTCATGTTGACCAAGAGCCTCACCCTGACCGAGCAGGTCGCCCGCCAACTCGCCAGCGAGATCGCCGACGGCATCCACGCCGTCGGCGCCAAGCTGCCGTCCGGCCGTGTGCTGGCCGAGCAGTACGGCGTCAGCGCCGCCGTCATCCGCGAAGCCACGGAACGCCTGCGTGCGCAGGGCCTGATCCAGAGCCGGCAGGGATCGGGCAGCACGGTCGTTTCGCGAACGGGCGCGCAGGGCTTTCAGGTGTCCACCGGCATTGCGGTTGACCGCGACAAGCTCGCCAACGTCTACGAACTGCGCATGGAGCTGGAAGGCGGCGCGGCCGCGCTGGCTGCGGTTCGCAGCACGGCGTCGGACCTGGACGCCATGGCGTCGGCCCTCGCCTCGCTTCAGGCCCATCTGGACCACCCCGAGGCGGGCGTCGAACACGACATCGCCTTTCACGTCGCCATCGCGACCGCCACGCACAACAGCTACTACCAGGACCTGCTGCAATACCTGAACCTGCAGCTGCGCCTGGCCGTCAGCACCGCCCGGTCAAACAGCCGCCTGCAGGAAGGCCTGACCGCCGCCGTGCACCAGGAACACGTCGCCGTGTTCGAGGCCATCCGCGCGCGCGATCCGGACCGCGCCCGCCAGGCCGCCATCCGCCACCTGCAGCAAGCCGCCGGCCGCCTGCAACTCGATCTTCTCTTTCCCGCTGCATCCCACATCTCATGAGCGCAACCGACTTTTCTCAACGGCTGGCCCAGGCCCTGGGCCCCGATACCGTGTTCGCCGACCCGGCGGACATCGCCCCGTGGCTGTCCGACTGGCGCGGCCTGTATAACGGCCAGGCCCAAGCCGTCGTGCGCCCGCGCACGACAGCCGAAGTCGCCACATGCCTCGCCCTGTGCCAGGAAGCCGGCGTGCCGGTCGTGCCGCGCGGCGGCAACACCGGCCTGTGCGGCGGCGCCACGCCCGACGGCGGCGCCAACAACGTCGTCATCAGCCTGGACCGCATGAATGCGGTGCGCGCCATCGACACCGTCGCCAACACCATGGTTGCCGAGGCCGGCGCCATTCTCGGCAACCTGCGCCGCGCGGCCCAGGACGCCGGCCGCCTGCTGCCGCTCAGCCTTGCTGCGGAAGACTCCAGCCAGATCGGTGGCAACGTCGCCACCAATGCCGGCGGCGTAAACGTGGTGCGCTACGGCATGGCCCGCGAACTGGTCCTCGGCCTGGAAGCGGTGCTGCCCACCGGCGAAATCTTTCACGGCCTGCGCACCCTGCGCAAGGACAACACCGGCTACGACCTCAAGCAGTTGCTCATCGGGTCGGAAGGCACGCTCGGCATCATCACCGCCGTCGCGCTGCGCCTGTACCCGCGCACCGACGTGCGCTCCGTCGTGCTGGCCGCCGTCGAATCCCCGGCGCAGGCGCTGCAACTGTTCGAGATCCTGTTCGAACAATGCGGCGCACGCCTGCAAGCCTTCGAATTCTTCACCGGCGATTGCCTGGACCTGGTGCTGACGCACGCCGAGGGCGTGCAGGAGCCCTTCGAACAACGCTACCCGGCCTACGTGCTGGTGGAACTGGCCGACACCACCGACGAGGCCGCGCTCAACACGCTGCTCGAAAACGTCATCGGCACGGCGCTTGAACGCGGCCTGTGCCTGGACGCCGCGGTATCGGCGTCACTGGCCCAATTGCAGACGCTGTGGAAGCTGCGCGAGGAAATCTCCGAAGCCCAACGCGCCGACGGCCCCCACCTGAAGCACGACGTGTCGCTGCCGATCGAGCGCATCCCCGACTTCATGCAGTCGGCCGAAGCGCGCGTACGCGCCCTGTACCCCGACATCCGCCCGTTCATCTTCGGCCACTTCGGCGACGGCAACCTGCACTACAACCTGTCCCGCCCGGCAGGCGCAGACCGCAACTGGGTCGCGGAGCATGGGGCGGCGATCACGGATGCGGTGTTGGATGAAGTGAATCGCTATGGGGGGAGTATTTCGGCTGAGCATGGAATTGGACAGCTCAAGCGTGAGCATTTCCTGCATAGCAAGGATGCTGTGGAGTTACGGTTGATGCGGGAGATCAAGAAGGTGATGGATCCTGCGGGGATTATGAATCCTGGGAAGTTGTTGTAGGCGTTGGTTTGGATCTTCGGGGGTGGACGGAGCTTTGTCGTGGCGTTAGATCTTCGTGGTTGCTTTAGATCTTTGTAGTTGCAGCGGATCTGCGTAGGTCGGATCTTCATAGGTGCAGCGGATCTACGTAGTTGCCGCGGATCTTCGGGGGGGGCACGGAGCTTGTCGTGGCTTTAGATCTTCGTAGTTGCATCGGATCTTCGTAGGTCGCCCGACGCCGCGGTCACCGTGGGCACGATCGCCCACGATTGCGGTCCGGAGCCTTCGCTCCGGACTTGCCTAGGCGGCCCCCCCCTTCGTCATCTTCGTCCGCCTTCGGCTCCCTTCAGATTCCCTCGGGCGCATCGACGGCGCTCGCACCCACGGTGCCCGCGACGCCGTGCTGCGAGGGTCTTTGGTATGTGGCGCTTCAAGACCTGTGGACAGGGCAGGAGATCTTCGGGGCCGCCGAATTGCTGCCGCCCGGGCGGCGGCAATCGGCATACGGGCGTCTGGTCGTCGGGGCGATGCGCGCTTGCGCGCTGGCCGGGATCGGCTTGCTAATGGTGCTCTCCGACGGGGGAGGGGCGGTGATGGGCGGCGCGCGTCGACGGCCAGCTACAACCTGCCCACCTCTACGCGCGCCGCCCATCGAGCACTGGAGTTCAATTGACGATCAATGGCGGTCGTGCGGGAACTTGGCGAGCGCGTTTGCTGCTGCCGGTGTCTGACACCCTCGGGAGGTGAACCCGGCATGAAGTGCCTCTCACCAGGGTGTCAGACACCTTGAGAGGAAGCAGCCACACGCGAAGCGTCATAGCGACGACGCAAGACACCGCGTAAGCCCACGAAGGCCGCCCGCGCGGCCGCCCGGGGGCGGGCACCGCAAGACGTTTCTCTTCCAACCGACTGCGTGCAAGAACGTTAAAAACCCGACTCGCCCCGCCGTCCGTAAAGATTAAGCGGCAGAGCCCGGTGTGGCGTGGGCCTGGGGCGGGCGGGGCGTTTAGATGCGCCCGGCGGAAACCGAAGGGAGCCGAAGGCGGACGAGGTTGAGCGCGGGGCAGTCCGGAGCGAAGGCTCCGGACCGCAATCGTAGCCCCGCCCGCCCCAGGCCCACGACGCGCCGGGCGTCTAAAGAACCCGATCCACCGCAAGCCGCGCCGCAAGCCGCAAGCCGAATGCAGCAACCCCTTCACTCCATCAACCTAAATCCCCGCCAACAAATCACTGCCGGTGATAAACCTCACTCCCTTTCCGCACAAACTCCACCGACTTTTCCTGCATCCCCTTAGCCAGCGCTTCCTTCTCGCTAACCCCCTGAGCCGCCGCATAATCCCGCACATCCTGCGTGATCTTCATGCTGCAGAAATGCGGGCCGCACATCGAGCAGAAGTGCGCCACCTTCATCGAATCCTTAGGCAGCGTCTCGTCGTGGAATTCCTTCGCCGTATCCGGATCCAGGCCCAGATTGAACTGATCGTCCCAGCGGAACTCGAAGCGCGCCTTCGATAGTGCGTTGTCGCGGATCGCCGCGCCCGGATGACCCTTGGCCAGGTCCGCCGCATGCGCCGCGATCTTGTACGTGATGATGCCGTCCTTCACGTCCTTCTTGTTCGGCAGTCCCAGGTGTTCCTTCGGCGTCACGTAGCAGAGCATCGCCGTGCCATACCAGCCGATCAGCGCCGCGCCGATGCCCGACGTGATGTGGTCGTAGCCGGGGGCGATGTCCGTCGTCAGCGGGCCCAGCGTGTAGAACGGCGCCTCGTGGCAGTGTTCCAGCTGCAGCTCCATGTTTTCCTTGATCATCTGCATCGGCACATGACCCGGGCCTTCGATCATCACCTGCACGTCGTGCTTCCACGCCACCTGCGTCAGCTCGCCCAGCGTCTTCAGTTCCGCAAACTGCGCCTCGTCGTTTGCGTCGTAGCCCGAGCCCGGACGCAGGCCGTCGCCCAGCGAGAAGCTCACGTCGTACGCCTTCATGATTTCGCAGATCTCTTCGAAGCGTTCGTACAGGAAGCTCTCCTTGTGATGCGCCAGGCACCACTTGGCCATGATCGAGCCGCCGCGCGACACGATGCCCGTCATGCGGTCCGCGGTCATCGGGATGAACGGCAGGCGCACGCCTGCGTGGATCGTGAAATAGTCCACGCCTTGTTCGGCCTGCTCGATCAGCGTGTCGCGGAAGATCTCCCAGGTCAGGTCCTCGGCCTTGCCGTCCACCTTTTCAAGTGCCTGGTAGATCGGCACCGTGCCGATCGGCACCGGCGAGTTGCGGATGATCCACTCGCGGGTTTCGTGGATGTGCTTGCCGGTCGACAGGTCCATCACCGTGTCGCCGCCCCAGCGGATCGCCCACGTCATCTTTTCCACTTCCTCGCCGATGCCCGAGCTGACCGCGGAATTGCCGATGTTTGCGTTGATCTTCACCAGGAAATTGCGGCCGATGGCCATCGGCTCCACTTCCGGGTGGTTGATGTTGGCGGGGATGATCGCGCGGCCGCGGGCGACTTCGGCACGCACGAACTCCGGCGTGATGGCGGCGGGGATGGCCGCGCCGAACGATTGGCCCGGGTGCTGGCGCAGCAGGCGCTTGACCATTTTTTCGCCGTCGGGGCCGCTGTCGCGCAGCGTTTGCAGGTAGTGCTCGCGGCGCAGGCTTTCGCGGATCGCCACGTATTCCATTTCCGGCGTGATGATGCCGCGGCGCGCGTAGTGCATCTGCGAAACGTTCGCGCCGGACTTTGCGCGGCGCGGCGGGCGCTGCAGGTCAAAGCGCATCGCCGTCAGCTTCGGATCGGTCAGGCGCGACTTGCCGTAGTCGCTGGTCGGGCCGGACAGCAGCTCCGTGTCGCCGCGTTCCTCGATCCACGCGCGGCGCAGTTCCGGCAGGCCGCGGCGGATGTCGATCTTGACGTCCGGGTCCGTGTAGGGACCGCTACAGTCATACACCGTCAGCGGCGGATTTTTTTCGCCGCCGAACATCGTCGGCGTGTCGTCCTGTTCGATCTCCCGGAAGGGGACCCGGATGTCCGGGCGTGAGCCCACTTCATACACGCGGCGTGATTTGGGCAGCGGTGCGACGGCCGCAGCGTCGACTTCGGCGGTCGCGGCCAAAAATTTGGGATTTGCGTTCATGGAAAGCTCCAAGCGAGTGGTTGGAGCCGATCGGGATGGACTCCCGCCCAGGACGTGCGAAGACGCGTGGCGGGAATACGCTCCCAGCATCGGCATTATCCGTACTGGTACGAAGGGACTCTCTCAACACGTCGCCGCCGTCGATGGCGGGACGAGTACCCCTGCGTGAACGCGCAGTATAGAGCCAAGCAGACGCGGCGCATTGAACAATCTGCGAGCACCCTCGCAACCCGCGCGGATAGGGCTTTTGAACGAGGCTGGTATTACTGCTTTACATTTGGATTCAGTCTAGACAGACACCGCCATGCAGGTTCGGTACACTTTTTTCCACACGCCGCGTGTACAGTCTTAGAGTCTTACCGTCCGGCATCAGCCCACTTAAGAAGGAATCGAGCATGCAACTGAACCTACGCACATTGGCGCCCGCCCTCGTAGTCGTGACATTGGCGCTAGCGGGTTGCAAGACGGCCCCGACTAAGACGTCCGACGCCACGGCCACGCCCCCGGCGGGCCAGCAATCGACCACGCCCGCGGCCGCCGCGCGCGTGGATTTCTATCTGGCCAAGCGCGAACCCGGCGCCGGCCTGCGTGAAGTGAACCTGCCCGACGGCAAGCTCTATCTGCAGGAAACGCCCGTGCTCACGCGCGCCGACCTGACCGATGCCGCCGCGCTGGTGGATCGCCAAGGCCAGAACTTCGTGGGTCTGCGCTTCTCCGAAGCCGGCACCCGCAAGCTGACCGCCGTCAGCACCGCCAACGTCGGCAGCGTGCTGGCCCTGGTGATCGATCAGGAACTGGTTGCCGCGCCGCTCATCGGCGAGCCCCTGAACCGTGGCGTCCTGGCCTTTGGCGTGCCCTCGGCCCAGGCGGCCTCCGAAATCGCCGCGCGCATCCGTGGCGATGCCGTGCCCGCCGCAGGCGGAACGGCACCCGCGCCGGCACCCGCTGCCAAGCCCTGATCTCGGGGTGCGCAAAAAAACCGGCTTACGTGGCCGGTTTTTTTTCGTCTGCGTTGTTGTCTTGGAGGGGACATTCAACGTGCGCGCCAGGCGTCCACGCGAACGGGACAAATTAGTCCGTTCGATTCGGCTCGCAGTGTCGTGATCTTGAAGCGTTGCCCCCGGCGCGGTCCGGTGTGTCGCGGGCCGCGGGCAGAGGCCGCGATCAGCCGATCTTGCGGCCGCGCGGCTTGATGCCGCGGCGAAGCAGTGTCGTTTCGATGAAGGTCTGGGTTAACGCTTCGAGCATTGCCCGTTCATCGGGCGTCAGCGATTCGAATTGCGACGGTGAAATGTTGGGATAGGGCCACGGCGCCAGCGGACGGGGCCGGCCGCCGGGGCGCGGCGCCGACTCGGAAACGCCTGATACTGGCAAAGTATTGCTCAGGTCGTAGGCGTCCAGGGGAAGCTCCATGGGACCCTTGCCGGTTTCCAGCCATTCGACTTCGATCTTCAACACCTGAGCCAGCTTGCGCGCGGATCGGCTTGAATGCCGCAGACCACTTTCGTAGCTGCCGATCGCGCTTTGCGAGATGCGCACCAGACGGGCGAGCGCCTTCTGCGTGTGGCCACGAAGAAGACGCGCATGCTTCAGTCGGTCTGAGAATGTTTTCACAGGGCGATTGAAGCTTGCCGATCTGTCACGTTGGTGGATATAAATAACACTAGGGTGATAACAGAGGGAAGGTCGCATGTGGGAGCGGGGCAGCGTATTTATCGTGCGATCCGAGGACATGGCGGGGTGGCGGCTGGCCAGTGCGCTGCGCCAATTCGACTGGGACACGCGCGTCTTTGCATCGGTGGACGCCCTGCTCGAACACGTGTCCGGTGACGCGCCGGATCTGCTTGTCGTGCAAGGGCCTTGCGACGGCAAGGCCGATCTTGTTGACCGCGTGCGCCAAGCCGCGCCGGGTGCGCGGGTGGTGTGGCAGGACGGCGGCGCCACCACGGCGCAGCGCGCGGCAGCGCTGGACGCAGGGGTCGACGCCTGCGTGCCGCCGGACATGGAACTCCTGGAGTGGGACGCGCTGCTGCGCAGCCTGTGCCGGCGCGCGCGGTGCGGACCGGGCGACTGGCGCGTCGTGGCATTTGGCCGCATGCTGGTGGGCCCCCGCGGCGAACGCCTGCCGCTTACCCTTCGCGAGCGCGCCGTTCTCATCCGGTTGTTCAATGCGCCCGGCCACTGTCTTCATCGCGAAAGCTTCTTTCCGGCGCAAGCGCGCGATCCCCTGGACAGCGCAAGGCGCGTGGACGTGGTCGTGTCCCGGCTGCGCAACAAGGCGCGCCGGTTCAATATCGATCTTCCGTTGCTGGCGGTGCGGGGGTGGGGATATATCCTGCTGCCGCGCCTTCCTACAGCACGACCAGATTGTCCCGGTGCATGAGCTCGGGTTCGGTCATGCTGCCCAGGATGCGCGCGATCTGCGACGAAGGCTGGCGCAGGATGCGGCGCGTGTCGGCCGACGAATAATTGATCAGCCCGCGGGCGCATTCATGGCCCTGGCTGTCGACGCAGGCCACGACGTCGCCGCGGCCGAATTCGCCTTCCACGTCGGTCACGCCGATAGGCAGAAGGCTCTTGCCTTCGCGCAGCAGCGCCTGCACGGCGCCGTCGTCCAGCACCACGCGGCCACGCAGGCGCAGGTGATCGGCCAGCCACTGCTTGCGCGCCGACCACACCGGCACGACCGCCTGCAGTTCGCTGCCGATGCACTCGCCCTGGGCCAGGCGCGTCAGCACATTGCGTTCGCGGCCCGAGGCGATGACGGTGTGCGCGCCGCTATGGGCCGCGCGCTTGGCGGCCAGCACCTTGGTCAGCATGCCGCCGGTGCCGATGCCGCTGCCCGCGCCACCCGCCATGGCTTCCAGCGCGGGGTCGCCCGCCTGGGCGTGCGACATGAACTTGGCTTGCGGATTCTTGCGCGGGTCGGAGTCGTACAGGCCGCGTTGGTCCGTCAGGATGACCAGCGTGTCGGCTTCGATCAGGTTGGTGACCAGCGCGCCCAGCGTGTCGTTGTCGCCCAGCCGGATTTCGTCGGTCACGACCGTGTCGTTTTCGTTCACGATGGGCACGACACCCAAACGCAGCAGGGCAAACAGCGTGCTGCGCGCGTTCAGGTAGCGGTGGCGATCGGCCAGGTCTTCGTGGGTCAGCAAAATCTGCGCGGTGCGCAGGCCGTGTTCGGCGAAGGCGGCCTCGTAGGCCTGACACAGTCCCATCTGGCCCACGGCTGCCGCGGCCTGCAGTTCGTGCATGACGGACGGGCGCTTGCGCCAGCCCAGGCGCGCCATGCCTTCCGCGATGGCGCCGCTGGATACCAGCACGATCTGCTTGCCCTGCTTGTGCAGGGCGGCGATCTGCGCGGCCCAGTGGGCGACCGCGGCGCGGTCCAGGCCTCGGCCTTCGTTGGTGACCAGCGATGAGCCGACTTTGGCGACGATGCGCTGGGCGTGGGTGACGACGGAAACGGCAGGTGATTCAGCAGACATGATGGCGGCCGGCTGCGGCGAAAAAAAGCGTAATCGAAAGGACTGCGATTATGGCTTATTCGTTACCGCCGCGCGGCGCGGCCGGCTTGTCCGCGTCGGTGCGCGTGTCGTCAAAGCGCGGGTCCGGCGCCACGTAGGTGCCTTCGGCCTGATCCTGCGCAAGCTGTTCCTTTTCGCGCTCGGCGTCCAGGTAGTCCTGCAGCGCGTAGATCAGGTCCTGCGTGCCTTCGCCCGACAGGCCCGAGATGCCGAACACCGGACCGGTCCAGCCGTAGAGCTCAAGGAAGCGGCGTTTGGTGTCCTCGGGGTCCGGCACCATGTCCAGCTTGTTCAGGATCAGCCAGCGCGGCTTGGCGGCCAGGTCGGCGTCATAGCGGCGCAGTTCCTCGACGATGGCGCGCGCATCGGCGACGGCCTGCTCGACGGGATCGGCGTCCGGATCCGGCGTGGACACGTCCACCAGGTGCAGCAGCACGCGGGTGCGCGCCAGATGGCGCAGGAACAGGTGGCCCAGGCCGGCGCCTTCGGAGGCGCCTTCGATCAGGCCCGGAATGTCGGCCACGACGAAGCTGCGCGACGGCGACGTGCGCACGACGCCCAGGTTCGGGTGCAGCGTGGTGAAGGGGTAGTCCGCGATCTTCGGCTTCGCATTGGAAATGCGGGTGATCAGCGTCGATTTGCCGGCGTTGGGCAGGCCCAGCAGGCCCACGTCGGCCAGCACCTTCAGTTCCATGCGCAGGTAGCGGTGTTCGCCTTCCTTGCCGGGCGTCCATTGCTTGGGCGCGCGGTTCACGCTGGACTTGAAATGGATGTTGCCCATGCCGCCCTGGCCGCCGGCGGCCAGCACCACCTTTTGTTCGTGCTTGTTCAGGTCGAACAGGACTTCGCCGGTTTCGGCGTCATGGATGATCGTGCCCACGGGCACGCGCAGGGTGATGTCCGGGGCGGCAGCGCCGTATTGGTCCGAGCCGCGGCCGTTTTCGCCGTTCTTGGCGCGGTGCAGGCGTGCGTAGCGGAAGTCGATCAGCGTGTTGATGTTGCGATCGGCCACCGCGTAGATGGTGCCGCCACGGCCGCCGTCGCCGCCGTCGGGGCCGCCACGGGGAATGAATTTTTCGCGGCGAAAGCTCGCCACGCCATTGCCGCCTTTGCCGGCGACCACTTCAATGGTGGCTTCGTCTACGAATTTCATGGTGTATGCGCGTGTAGTGGGTGAGGGCGGGCGTCCACACGGGGAGCCGCCGGGAGGCAAAAGAGAGCTTACTCGCCAATTGCCTTCAAACAAAAAAGCCCTGCCGCACGCGACAGGGCTTTTGCCGTTCGGGAACTGCGGCGGACCGCGTCCCAGACCGTATGCGACCGCGGACGTGAAGTCCGCGGGCTTGCCAACCGATTACTCGGCAGCGACGATCGAAACGGTCTGCTTGTTCAATGCGCCCTTGAAGCCGAATTGAACCTTGCCGTCGACCAGCGCGAACAGGGTGTGGTCCTTGCCCATGCCGACGTTCACGCCAGCGTGGAAGCGAGTACCGCGCTGACGCACGATGATCGAACCAGCGGGAATCAATTCGCCGCCGAATGCCTTGACGCCCAGACGCTTCGATTCTGAGTCGCGTCCGTTCCGCGTAGAGCCGCCGCCCTTTTTCTGTGCCATGTTTAGCTCCTGCTAAGTGGTACCGAGTCGCTTCTTAAGCCGTGATGGCTTCGATGCGGATTTCGGTGTAGTTCTGACGGTGGCCCTGACGCTTCTGATAGTGCTTGCGACGGCGCATCTTGAAGATCTTGACCTTGTCGTGGCGGCCTTGCGCAAGAACCGTTGCCTTGACCACGGCGCCGGAGACGAGGGGCGTGCCAACTTTCAGTTGGTCGCCTTCGCCCACGGACAGCACTTGGTCCAGGGTGATTTCTTGCCCAATGTCAGCCGGTATCTGTTCTATCTTGAGTTTTTCGCCAGCGGCAACGCGATACTGCTTGCCACCGGTTTTTACGACCGCGTACATGGGGTATTCCTTAAATAGGTAAATGGGTTCGTTCGTGCTGCCTGCCCTGCTGGGCAAGAATGCCGTGCTGGCCTGCCGTACCAGTGCTGGTACTAGCGCTTGTACTAGCCGCAAATCCGCTGAATCAGGACTTGCGATGATGCCAGGCGGCGTGCACGAACAACCGACGTAATTCGGCCATTGCTGACCGAATCCGAGATATTAGCCCGGGACTTTTGGAAAGTCAAAAAGCTGTTGCAGGCTAAGGGCTTAGGTGTGGCGTGCAGGCTTCAGGCGCCCGGAATCACGCGCAGCGCAATGTCGCGCGCCACGCGGCGGATGCCTTCCGTGGCGGCTTGCCGGTGGGCGTCGTCCAGGCGGTCGGTGGGGATGGACGTGCTGACCGCCACCCGCTTGCCCAGGGGCGTCACGCCTACAAAGGCCGCAAAGCACACGAGACCGGTGGTGACTTCTTCCCGGTCGTGGGCCAGCCCGTGGCGCCGCACGTCGTCCAGTTCGCGGTGCAGGTGGGCGGCATCGGCGATCGTGCGGTCGGTGACGCGGGGCAGGGTCTCGGGCAGCCGGGCGGCCAGGTCGTCGGGCGGCAGGCTGGCCAGCAGGGCCTTGCCCAGCGCGCACGCGTGTGCGGGCAGCCGCAGACCCAGGTCCGACACCAGGCGCACGGGCCGGCGCGCGTCCTCCCGGGCCAGGTAGACCACATCAAAGCCATCGAGCGCGGCCAGTTGCACGACCTCGTTGCAGCGGGCCACGAAGGCGCCGGCCGCCTGATGAAAGGCCGTCTGAAGCCCGTCGTGGCGCAGGTACGCCGCGCCGAGGGCCATCAGTTCCAGTCCGACGATATAGCCGCCGTCCAGGCGCTCGACCCAGCGGCGTTGCTCAAGGCAGTCCAGCAGCAGGTACAGCGTGCTCTTTGGCATCTGGCAGGCGCGGGCCAGCTCCGCGGCCTTTACCGGAGCGGGGCGGCCGGCCAGCACGCGCAGGATGTCGTGGGTGCGGCGGATGGCGGGAACGTCGTAATCGGCGGCCATGATTCCAATATGTTGGACAGATATGCAAGATGTTGGACATGATAAATGAAGTCTCCTAGACTGGCTGCGCCTTGCCGGGTCAGCCGGCACAGAACACGAGCCCGCCGCCGGCAGGGCACCAACGCGAGGAGACGTCATGAACCCCAACAATCTGCTGCCCGCCGATCTGTCCGATGCCTTGCTCGTGGGCCGCGTGTGGCGGCCCGATCCCGTCGGCGGCCCGAGCGTGGTCGTGGTGCGTGGGGGAGAGGTCGTCGATATCACGGCCACGGCGCCGACCGTGTCCGACCTGCTGGACCATCCCGACCGCGTGTCGCTCGCGCGCCAGGCCAAGGGCGAATCCCTGGGCGACGCGCACGCGCTCATGGATGCCACGCTGCAAGGCGAGCATGGGCCGCGTCTGCTGGCGCCCTGCGACCTGCAGCCGGTGAAGGCGGCGGGCGTCACGTTTGCCATCAGCCTCTTGGAGCGCCTGATCGAGGAAGAGGCGGGCGGCGACGCCGGCCGCGCCGATGAAATCCGCGTGCGCATGCAGGCGCTGATCGGCTCCGATCTGTCCCGGCTGCGCCCGGGATCGCCCGAGGCCATCCGCCTGAAAGCCGAAATGCTCGAGCGCGGGCAGTGGTCGCAGTATCTGGAAGTGGGTATCGGCCCCGACGCCGAAGTCTTCTCCAAGACGCCGCCCATGGCCTCGGTGGGCTTTGGCGCGCGGATCGGCGTGCTGCCCGAGTCGCAGTGGAACAATCCCGAACCCGAGATCGTGCTGGCCGTCGACAGCCGGGGCGAAGTGGTCGGCGCCACGCTGGGCAACGACGTGAACCTGCGCGACATCGAAGGCCGCAGCGCGCTGCTCCTGACCAAGGCCAAGGACAACAACGGCTCCTGCGCCATCGGGCCGTTCATCCGGCTGTTCGATGGCGGATTCACGCTGGACAGCGTCCGGGGGGCCGATGTCTCGCTGCACATCGAAGGTCCCGACGGTTTCACGCTGGATGGCGTCAGCCACATGCGCGAGATCAGCCGCGACCCGCTGGACCTGGTGCGCCAGACCCACGGCGCGCACCATCAGTACCCCGACGGCTTCATGCTGTTCCTGGGCACGATGTTCTCGCCCACCAAGGATCGCAAGGGGCCGGGCACCGGGTTCACGCATGTGGCGGGTGACCGGGTCGTCATTGCCTCGGAGCGCCTGGGCGCGCTCGTGAACGAGGTGCAGCTGTCCACGGAAATCCCGCCCTGGACCTTCGGCGTGCGCGCGCTCTACGCGAACCTGATGGCGCGCGGCCTGCTGGCGCGCGGGCGCTGATCCGGCCGGGGGATCCGACCGGCTGATCCGACCGGCGCGGGGCGCCTGGCGCCGGGCTGCGCGGCCCGGGCCGCCGGCGGCCGGACTTCCCGCGCACTCCCCGTATAATCCGTGGTCGAATCCCCCGCCGACCGCTGGCGGGCCCAGCGGTAAGAGCCGTTACGCGGCTCGCTTCACACTTGTCGGATACGTCTTGAATCTCCCCGCGCTCATTGCCCCCATTGCTGACGATATGAAAGCCGTCGACGCGGTTATCCGCGAGCGGCTGAATTCCGAAGTGGTTCTGATCCGCACGATTGGCGACTACATCATTGGGGCGGGCGGCAAGCGCATGCGCCCGGCCATGGTGCTGATGGTGGCGCGCGCGTTGGGCTACGAAGGCACCCATCACCAGCTGCTGGCCGCGGTGGTGGAATTCATCCACACCGCCACGCTGCTGCACGATGACGTCGTCGACGAATCCGACCTGCGCCGCGGCCGCGAAACCGCCAACGCGGTGTTCGGCAACGCGGCCAGCGTGCTGGTGGGCGACTACCTGTACTCGCGATCGTTCGAAATGATGGTCGAGGCCGACTCGATGCGCATCATGAGCATCCTGTCCGAAGCCACCACCGTGATCGCCGAGGGCGAGGTGCTGCAGCTTCTGAACGTGCATGACCCGGACGTCTCGCAAGAGCGCTATCTGCAGGTGGTGCGCTACAAGACGGCCAAGCTGTTCGAGGCCGCCGCCCAGGTGGGCGCCGTGCTGGCGGGCGCCACGCCCGAGCAGGAAGCCGCCGCCGCCGCCTATGGCCGCCACGTGGGCACCGCGTTCCAGCTGGTCGACGACGTGCTGGACTACAGCGGCGACGCCGCCGCCCTGGGCAAGAACGTGGGCGACGACCTGCGCGAGGGTAAGCCGACCCTGCCGCTGATCCGCGTCATGGAAGTGGGCACGCCTGAGCAGCAGCAGCTGATCCGCGACGCCATCAAGACGGGCGACGCAGACTTCGCTGCCGTGGCCGCTGCCATCCAGGCCACCGACGCGCTGGAACACGCCCGCCAGGCCGCCGTGGCCGAAGCCGATCGGGCACGCGAAGCCCTTTCGATCTACCCCATTTCCCCTTTTCAAAATTCTCTGTTAGAATTCTGCGCTTTCGCGGTGAATAGAGATCGCTAGCCAAAAACGGCGGCGAGATCGGCAGAAAGTTCACCAGGAAAGTGCAGTAAGCAGTAGCAGTAAGTGAAGTAATGTTTGGCGGTAGGAATGTTTGGCGGTACTGAGCATCGCTGAATAAGTTGTCAAGATCGGGGCGTAGCTCAGCCTGGTAGAGTACTGCGTTCGGGACGCAGGAGTCGGAGGTTCGAATCCTCTCGCCCCGACCACTTCATGTGGTCGAGAATTCATGAAGGTGTTTCCCGACACCTTTGGCTGAAAGCCGGTATCGCGCAAGCGTTGCCGGTTTTTTTGCATTTGCGCGGGTAAATGCAAAAACTATTTCACAGCGGCCGGTGTCTGACACCCTTCAGCGGCCGGTGTCTGACACCCTTGAGTCACTGCGTCTAGCCCGAAGTCATTTCGCTTGGGTGTCAGACACCTTGTACACCTTGTATGGCGAGACTTTCCGAATCGCCTGCCGAATTATTCAAGGCCTGGCCATTTCCTGGCCATTTATTACCGGGCGATGAAAACCCTGGCATGTCTCGTGCTGATAGGGTGCGTGCTGATCCCCAGTTTGGTGCGGATTTTTATATTGCCTCACGCAATAACCTAATAAGCAGCCGATCTGGATAACGATTTTTCAGTTTGGTTAAAACGGACCAAGAAAAACGTCTTTTCATATTTGATTACATTACTCGCAGTTTTGATGTTGCGGTTTGTGTAATGAATGTAATTTTTCTAGGGATTTCCCGTGTTTATTACGGGTTGTCCTGATTTATTTCCGCAGCAATAAAAATATTTAGAAAAAAGTTTGCTGTTCGACCCCTCTACGATGCCCAGGCTCGCTACCCAGTCCGTTAACGGGGTACCGAGCCAAATTCATTTTTAGCGATACGTCCGCCCCTATACGGCAACAGTATTTCGGCCTTATGTCGATTTACTCGCTTTGGGGCGTCGATTTCTAGTGTCTGCGACACGACGAAAACAGTGAGGTCCCCCGTGGTAAAGAGAATCGCAGTGTGTGGCCTTGGATATGTTGGCCTGCCCGTGGCAGTGGCATTTTCCAGGCGCTTTGATGTCATCGGTTTTGACGTGGACAAGCGGAGAATCGCACGGCTGAAAGAGGGTGATGACTGGACCGGCGAGATCGAACGCGACGTATTGCTTGCCTCCCCCATGCAGTTCACCGACCAGTTGTCCGAACTGGAAGGCTGCGACTTTTTCGTGGTCGCCGTCCCGACGCCCGTCGACGAGAAGAACAACCCCGACTTTTCCCTGCTGGTCCGCGCGTGCCAATCGCTTGGCCCCGTGCTGCGTCCGGGCTGCATCGTGGTCTTCGAATCGACCGTCCACCCCGGCGCCACCGAGGAAATCTGCGGTCCCGAGCTGGAAAAGGCGTCTGGCCTGCGCTGCGGCGTCGACTTCAAGCTGGGCTACAGCCCCGAGCGCATCAACCCGGGCGACCGCGAGCATCCGCTTGAGAAGATCGTGAAGATCGTTTCCGGCCAGGACGAGCAATCGCTGGAAGTCATTGCCGGCGTGTACGAGCAGATCATCGATGCCGGCGTGCACCGCGCATCCTCCATCAAGGTGGCCGAAGCGGCCAAGGTGCTGGAGAACACGCAGCGCGACATCAACATCGCGCTCATGAACGAGATGTCCAAGATCTGCGGCCTGGTCGGCATCCGCACGTCGGAAGTCCTGGCCGCGGCCGGCACCAAGTGGAACTTCCTGAAGTTCACCCCCGGCCTGGTGGGCGGTCACTGCATCGGCGTGGACCCCTACTACCTGACGTCCAAGGCCCAGGAACTGGGCTACCACCCCGAAGTCATCCTGTCCGGCCGCCGCATCAACGACGGCATGGCCGCGCATGTGGCTTCGCGCCTGGTGCAGCAACTGGCGCGCAACGGCCGCCTGAACGCCTCCACCCGCGTCGGCATCCTGGGCATGACGTTCAAGGAAAACGTGCCCGACATCCGCAATTCGAAGGTCGTCGATCTTTACAACGCGCTTGGCCAGTACGGCATCACGCCGGTGGCGTGCGACCCCATGGTCGATCCGGAGCAGATGGACCACGAATACGGCATCAAGCTTGTCGGCCGCGACCAGTTCCGCGACATGGACGTGCTGATCCTGGCGGTGCCGCACCGCGAAACCATGGAAACCATCTGGGAAGACCTGCCGCAGCTCGTCAAGAACGGCGGCATGGTGTGCGACTTGAAGTCCGTCCTGGACCCCAAACGGCTGCCGGCCGACCTCTTGTACTGGACTCTGTAGTTCAGGCGCGTAATCCATACCTACAGGAGAGACCCTGAATGACTGCTTTCACTATCGCTCCGATCGGAACCTGCCGCATCCATACGCCGCTGCGCGATGCCGTGGGCCGCTACCCGATCAAGCTTCAACTCGGCCGCAACTACGGTTTCGTGCACACGGCCGCCGAAGCGCTCCAGCAGGCCCGTTTCATGTTCGGCCAAAGCGACATCCCCGCCGACGTGCAGCGCCTGATCTTCCGTCCGTCCAATGGCGAGCAGGCTCGCCGCGGCACGCACAAGCCGGCCGACCTGTACATGGTCGAGCTGTCCTCGCGCAAGCTGCTGACCATTGACGGCCATCCCATCCAGTCCAATTACCTGGGCCGCTATTTCAGCGAGTTCTTCGCCGACCGCACGCGCACCCGCGCCTTCTGGTCCATGGCCGCCACCGACCGCCTCGCCGAACGCCGCGCGCAGCTCGATCAGGACCCGGTCTTCAAGAGCCTGAGCGCGGAAGACCGCGACCTGCTCGCCCGCATCGTCAAGCGTGACCAGACGGACGAGGAGATCGAGCAGGAGATGCGCCAGCTCGTCGAGCTGCTGGGCCGCGACAAGATCGTGTTCGTCACCCACGTGAATGCCCTCACGCCGGACAACGTGCCGATCGAACAGCGCCAGCAGCTGATCGCCGCCATTACCGCCGCCGCGCAGCGTATCGGGGTGCCGTGCTACGACCCGACGCCGCTCATGAACAAGATCGGCCAGGCCGAGGCGATGGAAGACGGCGGGCTGGACCTGACCCACTACACGCCGGTCTTCGCCGAGCGCCTGTACACGGACTGGTTCAAGAATTTCATCCGGCCGCGCATGAGCTCCTCGACCCCGCAGACCGCCGTGCCCAAGCTGGGCGCTGAGGAAAGCGTCGAGCGCATCGAGAAGCTGTGGGACTCGGGCGAACTGCGCGAAGCCTCGCGCCGTGTGCGCGACGTGCTGCGCCGCTACCCGGGCCTGCCGGATCACGTGGTGCTGTTTGCGCGCATCCAGGAAGAGCTGGGCGACTACGAAGGTTCGCTGGCGCTCCTGACCAGCGCCGACGGCACCCTGGCCTCGGGCAGCAAGGCCGAGCAGATCCTGATGCGTAACCAGTTCAAGCTGGGCCGCTACGACGTGGCGTACTCGCTGGCAGCCGGCCTGCTGGGCGACGAAATCGAAACACCGGAAATCGTCCGCATCGCGGCGGTGTCCGCGGGCCACCTGGGCTATGTCGACGAAAGCCTGGGCAACTGGAAGCAGCTGTTCCGCATCAGCGCGGCGGGCGACGCCATGTCGCTGGAGGCGGCCGACACCGTGCTGTCGCTGTTGCAGACGGGCGGCGACATGGAAGCGGCGATTCGCTGGGTCCAGGAAGTCCGCGCGGCCAATCCCGGCTACGGTCGCGGCTTCGCGGTCCTGTGGCGCGACCGCCTGCTGGCCGGCGACCGCGACGCGCTGCGCGATCTGGCGAACGAGCAGCCCAAGCTGGAAGAGGGCGACGCGCTGGAATTGGTCAAGGAAGCCTCGTGGCGCGGTTGCATCGTGGCCGCGGCGACGCTGGCGGCCTCGTGCAACCTGGCCAAGAGCGAGCAGGAAGACATCAGCGGCTGGCTGCAGGCGCAATCGGCGACGTGGGCCGAAGAAGGCAACCGCGCGCTGGAGGAAGGACGCCTGCGCGATGCGGCCGAACGCATCTGCGCGCACCGTCTGCTCAACCCCGACGCGCTGACCGGCGCACGGGCGCAGCGTGCATTCGAACGCGCCATGCGCCTCGGCGCGCGGGCCGCGCTGGTGGCGGGCAACCACAAGGAAGTGATCGACCTGACCAACCTGGCCATCGACACGAACGTGGACTTCCCCGAGCTGCACGCCATGCGTGGCCGCGCCGCCGACGCGCTGGGCGACAAGAAGACGGCCATGCGCCATCTGGAAGTGGCCGCCGCCGGCGAGTCCGCCCCGTTCAGCACGAAGCTGCACTTTGCCCGCGTGGCCTTCAATGGCGGCTGGTTCGGTGAAGCCATCGACGCCTACAAGGACGTGCTTGCCCACCCGGGCGCCGACCAGAGCGCCAAGGACGAAGCCGAGCGCCAGTTGGGCCGCCTTGGACCGCGCGCCATCCGCGGCGCCCGCGAGCTTCTGTCGAATGGCGATCATCAGGGCGCATGGAAGCTGCTGGATCGCGTGGCCCAGTCGTGGCCAGGCATGCCGGAGGTCGATCACGAGAAGCGCCGCATCCTGGCCTATCTGTACGCCGAGGCGCGCGCCCTGGATTCGTCCAGCACGACCGAACGCCTGGCGCTGGGCGAACGTATCGTCTCGCTCGTGCCTGACGATCCCATCGGCCTGCGTCTGGCCGCGGTGGGCGCGATGCGTCTGCACCGGTTCGAACAGGCCCTGCCGTACTGGAAGACGCTGCAGGAGCGTTCCGAGAACCCGGCGCAATACGACAGTTACATCGAGCGCTGCCTCGCGTGGATCGAAAAGATCAACCGGAGAAAGGCAGCATGAATCCGCCACTGATTACCGAGCGAGCGGACGCCAAGTCCGAACTTCAGCAAGTTCAAGCGCAGTTGGAGGAAATCGTTGCGGCATCGGTGCGGGTTCAAGTCGCTCAGGAAAACCTGGCGCGGGCCAAGGAGCTTGCCCGCGGCCACATGCAAGACTCGAAGGTCCGGTTCCTGCTGCTTCGCCTGCAGGAATCGGCGGGCCTGAACGAAGGCATGGCCGAGCAGTGGACGACGCTGCTCGAGGAATGCCCGGATGACCTGCAGATCGTGCGCTATTGCGCGACGCGGCTGGTGAAGGAGCGGCACCTGGACGACGCCATGGCGCTGGTCGACCGTCACCTGCCCGCGTCCACGACGAATCCGGACCGCCTGTTCGCGCGGGCCAAGCTGCTGAGCGACATCCGCGCGCACGAGCAGTCCGACGCGCTGTTCCGCAGCCTGATCTCGCAGCACACGGACCGCAACATGCGCGTGGAGTTCGCCAAGCGCCTGCGCAAGCGCGGGCTTCTGGCGGACGCCTGGGAGGCGATCGCGCCGGTGGCCAAGCACCTGACCCCAGGCAGCAAGGCGGCCGAGCTGGCCGAAGGGCTGGCCAGCGACTACGCGTTCTATCAGCGTTTCGAATCCGAGGAGGCCTTGGCCGGCAAGGACGTGCGCATCATTTCGATGAAGCACGCGATCCTGCATTTCCGCAATCGCAAGCTTGCCGAGAACACGCCGGAAAAGGCCGTGTCGGTGGCGCTGGTCACCGGCAGCCTGGGACCGGGCGGGGCCGAGCGCCAGCTGACCCGCCTGGCCGGCGAACTGACCCGTCTGGCCGCTTCGCCGGAACAGCAGCCGCCCGACATCCTCATGCGCCCCAAGAAGGTCGAGGTGCTGGTCAAGCAGCACACCGAACCGTCCGGCGTGTCCAAGAAGCAGGATGATTTCTTCCTGCCGGTGCTCATCAAGGCGCAGATTCCCGTCACGGAGATCAACCGCCTGCCGGCGATCTCGGTGGCGCACCAGGCCCTGCCCGAAGGCAGCCTGGGCCGCCTGCTGGAGCAGCTGCCGCCGCCCGTGCACTACGGCGTGACGCGGCTGGCGCCGGTGCTGCGCGCGAACCGGTTCGACGTGGTGAGCCTGTGGCAGGACGGCACGTGCCTGTTCGGCGCCCTGGCCGCGCTTCTGGCCGGCACGCCGACCATCCACCTGGTGTTTCGGGGCCTGCCGCCGAACATCCGCAAGGACCGGTTCCGCGAAGAGTATCCCGAGCTGTACCAGGCGCTGGCCCAGGTGCCCGGCGTGGTGTTCGTCAGCAACAGCCGCAAGGCCGCGGAGGCGTATGCCGAGTGGCTGGACCTGCCGCTCGAGCGCTTTCACATCCTGTACAACGGCGTGCCCGACCTGGCGACCGATGCGTCGGACGCCGATAAGGAAAAGTGGGAAGCCTTCGAGGCCCGCACCCAGGACGCCACGGAAACGATTGGCGGCGTGTTCCGCCTGGAACCCGACAAGCGTCCGCAGCTCTTCATCAAGCTGGCGGCGCTTTACCTGAAGGAGCGGCCGCAGGCGCGCTTTTTCCTGGTTGGCGACGGGCGCCTGCGCGAGAACATCGAAGCGCTGGCGCAGGAACACGACGTCCTGGACCGGTTGCTGCTGGTGGGCCTGTCGAACCACGTGGGGTTCTGGTATTCGAAGATGGACGCCAGCGTGCTGCTGTCGCGATATGAAGGCCTGCCGAACGTCCTGATCGAGGCGCAGCTGCTGGGCGTGCCGGTGATTTCCACGCCGGCGGGCGGGGCAGAGGAGTGTTTCGTCGAGGACGAAACGGGCCACCTGCTCAGCGACGTCGATCACCCCGACATGCACGAGGCGTACAAGAAGGTCTTGAACATGGTGGACCAGGTGCGCAGCAATGCGGACCTGCGGGCGCACAGCCGCCAGCGGGCGCAGAAGCTGTTCTCGCTGGATGCGATGCTGACCAAGTTCATGAGCATCTGCATGCCCGCCATGACCGAGTCCCAGAACGACGAGCGCATCGACGTGGCGCCCCAGCGCCGCATGCTTGCGTAATCGGCAGTTGTTCTTTTTCAAGTTGTTGACGCTGAAGGATCTTATGCAAATGAACGTCCCGGCCCTGGGATCGCGGCGACACGCGACCCTTGCCCTGCTGCTTCTGGCAGCGCTGACACTCTCGGGTTGCCAGCTCCCACGGTCCGGCCCGATGCTCAGCGAAATGACCGGCGCTCACGATGACAAGGACGTCATCGTGATGCCCGTGTCGCGTGAACTGGCGCAAAAGAGCAGGGTGCCCGACGTGGCCGATTTCCCTGTTCGCTACCGCGATCTGACGCAAGCCGGATTCGACAAGCTGGTGCCGGGCGACGGCATCAACGTGCGCGTCTGGGAACGCGGCGGGCTGGGCGTGTTTGCCACGGACCCCTCCGGCGTCAGCGACCTGGGCAACCAGGAGATCGATCGTTCGGGCCATGTCTCGTTCCCGATCATCGGCAAGTTCCGCGCCGAGGGCATGACGCTTGGCCAATTGCATGACGCCATCGTGGCGCGCCTGAGCAAGCTCGTGGTCGGCGCGGACGTCAGCGTCACGCGCGCGGCCGATGCGCGCGGCCAGATGGTGACGGTGCAGGGCAACCTGACCAAGCCCGGCATGTACCCCATCACGCAGACCGCCCAGCGCCTGAGCAGCGCGCTGGCGCAGGCCGCGCCGGTACAGACCAATCCCGAGCAGCTCATCATCAGCCTGCGCCGCGACAATCAGGTCGCCTCGGTGCGGCTGGCGGACATCTACCGCAATCAGAACAACGACATTCTTCTGCGCTCGGGCGATGTCATCACCGCCTACGATGCCAAGGAATACCTGACCGTGCTGGGCGCGGCCGGCCAGCAGGGCCGGGTCGAGATCAGCAAGCGCAACTACAGCGTGCTGGACGCGCTGGCCGATTCGCGCGGCCTGGACGACAAGCTGGCCGACCCGCGGTCGGTGTTCCTGTTCACGCCCGCGAGGGCGGGGGCCGAAGGCAAGCCGGACTTGCTGCCCGTCGTTTACCAATTCGACCTTACGCGGCCGGAGCAGGTGGCGCTGGCGCGCGAGTTCACGGTGCATGAAGGACAGGCGATCTATATCTCGGACGCGCCGTTCACGCAGGTGCAGAAGGTGTTGTCGGCCTTCCGCGTCACGATGAGCGCCGGCTTCAGCGCCACGCGAGCCATCGACAGCGATTCGGGCGGCGGTTCGACCGGCGTAGCCCAGTAGCGCGTCCATGAGCGTCCATGAGTAACGAGGATCGGATCAAGGGCTGGCGCTCGCGCCGCAAGGAAAGCAACTACACGGTAGGGTCTGGCGTCGCCAACTGGCGGCTGGACCCGGCCGCGCTGTTCGAGGCCAAGGCCCCGCCGGCCGTGCTGTTCAAGCCGCTATTGGCCCGCCTGCAGGGCGAGCCGCATGACTCCGTGGCGGCGAGGCGGGCGGTGTACGAGGCCGTGCAGGCGGAGCTGGATGCCGAGATCGTGCGCAGCGCGGTCGACGAGTCCCTGGCCGATTTTTCGCGGCGGCGTCTGCGCATCATCGTGCGCCTTCTGGAGCAGGACATCCGCGCGGGCGTGGATGTCTTCGCGCTGGGCTACATGCCGGCCAAGCTGATCGCCGAGGACGAGCGGCTGGCCGCCGCGCATGCGCGGCGCGTGGAGCGGCGCAAGCAGGACGAAGCTCGCGAAGCGCGCCGCCATGCGTCGCGCAACGACATCGCGCTGGAGATCGAGGTTCCGCAAAGCGAGGCGGGCGACCTGGCCATCCTGCGCGACCGGCTGCGCACCCTGCATGAAGGGCATTCGGACGATACGGCCGGCCACCGGCCGATCGGCCGCACGCTGATGGCGATGTTCATCTATCAGCTGCGCGTGATGCACGGCGAGAGCCGCATTGCGCTGGTATGGGCGCTGGTGGGCCCGGTGGTGCTGCTGACCCTGATTTCGTCGCTGTACATCCTGATGGGCACGCACTACATCCTGGGCATGGACGTGCAGACGTTCTCGCTGCTGGGCGCGACGACCTGGATCATGTTCCGCCAGATCGCGTTTCGGAGCAGTACGGCCTATGTCTCGGCGCGTGGCCTGTTGAACTTCCAGGGCGTCACCCCGCTGATGTGCGCGCTGGTGCAGGCCATGATCTATGTATCGGTGTATCTCGTGGTGTTCGGGGTGCTGATCACCGCGGGCCATGCGATCGGGCTCATCACGCTGCCCAAGAGCTGGGCCGGCTTCATCCTGTTTGTCGTGCTGATGGGCGTGGCGGGGGCGGCGATGGGCGTGCTGTTCGGATCGATCGCGACGTTCTGGCATTTTTTCCTGCGGCTAGCGCCGATCATCGAGCGCTTTCTGCAGATCTTCGCGGCCGTGTTTTTCGTGTCGGAGCAGTTTCCGGAGCAATTGCGGCCGTGGTTGCTGTGGTCGCCGCTGGCGCACGGCATGCAGTTGCTGCGCTCGGCGTACTTCCAGGCGTACGAGTCGCACGACGCCAGCCTGGGTTATTTCCTGACCTCGCTGGTGTTCATGATGGTGATCGCCCTGGTGGCCGAGCGCCTTGCCCGTCCCAATGTCCAGCCGATGTGAGGGTGACCAATGATCCATCTCAATGGCGTAACCGACGAACCCTATGCCTTCGGCAGCAGGCTGCCGCTGCTGGCCAACGCCACGCTCGACATTCCGGCCGGGCGGTATGCCTTGCTGTCGCCCGCGCCGGAAATGCACCGCCAGCTGGTGGACGTGCTGTGCTGCCTGCGGCCGCCGCGGCAGGGTTTCGTCAAGCACGACGGCAACGTCTCCTGGGCGATTGGCCGCCAGGGCTTCATCCGCGGCAAGGCCAGCGGCCTTGCCATGATCGATTTCGTCAGCGAGATGTACGAGATCGATCCCGACGCGACGTACGAGCTGGTCGCGGACCTGATCAGCGATCCCAAGATGCTGGCCAAGCCCATGGAGCATTGGCCGCTCTACGTGCGGCAGGAGTTCTCGTTCGCGCTGGCGCTGGCGCCCGCGTTCGATGTCTACGTGATCGAAGGAAGCATCCCCTTCGAGCCTTGCCGTTTCACCCGGCTCTGGCTGGCTCTGTTCGAAGAGCGGCTGGTGGGCCGGACACTCATTTTTTCCAGTTATCGCCAGAATCAGTTGGCGGATTATTGCTTCAAAGGCTTGATCTATGAACGAAGCGCGCTCAGCATCGACGACGACCTCGACCAGTGCCTCCGCAGGTATCCACCGCGACGATCTCGGAGCGATTCCGGCACAGGCGACGACGTCCTCGGAGGCGGCTTCGACGAAGGCCAGCTCGGCTTCTGAGGGCGGATCCGAGATCGAACGCCGCCGCCGCGAGCGGCAGTCGGCGCTGCGCGAGCGCCGGCGCCATCGCTGGGTCAACGCGCTGATCGTCCTGGTGCCGGTGGTGCTGGCGCTGATCTACCTGTCCTTCGTCGCCACGCCGCGCTACGAGGCCGAGTCGCGCTTTTTCGTGCAGTCGGCGTCCAACCAGCAGGGCGGCGGGGGCGCGGCGGCCAGCCTGCTGACCACGGGCAACTCCGGCGGCATGCTGGGCGGCTTCGTGGACGGATGGGCCGTCGCGGATTTCCTGAAATCGCGCGACAGCATGCAGCAGCTTGACCGCAAGGTCGGCCTGCGGCGTTACCTGATGAACGACGGACTGGATCCGCTGAACCGCCTGGCCGAGGACTCCAGCGAGGACGATCTGTACCGCGCCTATCAGGCCTCGGTGCACGTCTCGTTCAACGCGCTGGAGCAGATCGATGTGCTGCGCGTCAGCGCGTTCTCGTCGGAAGACGCGGCCACGCTGTCCAAGGCGCTGATCGGCCTGGCCGAGGAATTCGTCAGCTCGATGAACGAGAAGGGCGTGGCCGACAAGCTGAAGGTGAGCGAGGAGTCGGTCAAGCTGGCCGAGGAAAAGGCGTTGGCGGCGCGCGATGCGCTGACGACCTGGCGCACCAAGCACGGCAACATCGATCCCAGCGCAACGGTGTCGATGCTGCTAAACCTGTCCAGCCAGCTGGAAGGCGAGCTGAGCACCGCGCAGATCAACCTGGACAAGATCCGGGCGCTGGATAACAAGGACCATTTCATGCTCAAGCCTGCCCAGATGCAGGTGGCGGCGCTGAAAAAGCGGCTTGCTTCCGTGCGCCAGCGCCTGAGCGGCGACGGCAATACTGAAGCCAAGCAATTGAAGGAATACGAGGCGCTGCGTAATGCCCAGGTGTTTGCGGATTCCAACCTGACGCTGGCGCAGCAGTCGTACCAGCAGGCGATGACGGACGCGCTGCGCCTGCAGCGGTATCTGTCCATCATCGCGCAGCCGGTTCCGACCGACCGCCCCAGCAGCCCGCGCACCGGCATTCTGCTGTTGCAGGCCCTGGCGCTGGGATTTGTGCTCATGTTCATCGCCCGCGTCGCGATGGCTTTGTTGAGGGGGCTGCGTCATGGTTGATACGGTCGTTGGAAACTGCCCGCCGCAAGCCGGCGCCGAACCGAAGGACGCCACGGCGCGCCTGCGTGACGTCATCGGACAGATCCGCGCCTCGGCTGACCCGGCGCGCGATATGACCGCGCTGGAGCCGGCGCTGCGGCCGGCGAAGGATGGCTGGCGCGAGGTCCGGCGCCTTCTGGTGTCGCCGTACGTGAAGGAGGGCAAGCTGGCCCCCGCCGTCGCGGCGCTGGAGACGCTGATTGCCGTGTATCCCGACCGGGCCGACGACAGGCGCCTGCTCGCCAGTCTGCTCGGCCGCCTGGAGCAATGGGACAAGGCCATTGCGCAGGCGGACGCCGCGGCCGGCATCGAGCCCGGCAATGCGTCGCAGCATGCCGCGCGCATCCAGCTGCGCGTGCAGGCGGGGCGCGTGCCCGAGGCGGCGGAAGTCGCCCGCACGACCCTTGCGCTTGCCCAGAGCGCGCCGGAAGACGCGTATTCGTGGCTGATGGCCTTCGTGCGCAACGGCGACGTGGCCGAGGCAGCAGGCATCGCGGCAGCGCTGGACCCGGACAACCTGCCCAATGAGCGCGTGGCCACGATGGCGGTGCGCGCTTTGCTGGCGGACCGCCGCAACGCCGCGGCCATTCGTCTTGGCGACGCCGCCTTGCGCGCGGGCCACGACTGCGCGGCGCTGCGATCGTCTCTGGGGCTGGCGCATCTGCGGCGCGGCACCGAGGAAGATCGCAAGACGCATGCGCTGGCGCACTTTGAAGCAGGCCTGAAGGCCGCGCCCGACGACGTGCGGCTGCTGACGCTGCATGGCGAAACGCTGCTGCGCGCCGGACGCTACAAGGATTCCGTGGCGCCGCTTGCGCGCGCCATCGAACTGGCGCCCGATCTGGAGCAGACGCGGGGCCTGTATGCCCGCGCGCTGCGCTACACCTTGCAGTACGACGCGGCGGCCGAGCAGATGATGTTCCTGCTGAAAAAGTCGCCGGACAACCTGCTGTGGCAGCGGTCCGCCATTGGCGCGCTGTCGCAGGCCGGGCGCAAGGACGAGGCCGAGGCGCTGTTCGAGCAATACGTGGCCAAGCGCGGCGCGCGGCTGCCGGAGACCTTCCAGGAAGCCTTGGCGCGCATGGAAGCGCAGCTCGACACCGCACCCATTCCGCAGGCGCGATTGGACTGGGCCTGGTCGATGCGCGGCGACACCAGCATCGACCGCGCCACGTGGGAGCGCCGCGCGCGCTGGGGACACATGATCGACCATCTGCTGTTCGATTGGCTCGAATGCCGCGAGGAACGCGTCGAAGAGGCGATGGCCATGCTGGGTGAGCTGGACACCGGCGAGCGCTTCTTTGCGCCGCTGCTTGCCGCCGGCCGCGGTGTCGTGGTCGCCACTGCCCACGTCGGGCCGATGTATGCAGGCTTGATGGCCCTGGAACTGGTCGGCATCCCGTCGCGCTGGCTGGCGTCGGCGCCCAGCATCGCCCGCAGCAGCTACGCCGAGGCGCTGATCTCGACGGCCGACCAGACCGAAGCGCAGGTCGCCAAGGCCTGCATGCGCGCGATCAACTCGGGATTCGTGCTTTGCCTGGCGATCGACGGCGCGGCCAATCCTGCCGCGCCGCGCACGACGTTCGAAGGCCAGGACGTCACCTATTCCGGCTTTGCGGCGCATCTGGCGCACCGGATGGGCGTGCCGTCCGTGTTCTACGCGCCGCGCTGGGAGAACGGTCAGGTGGCCTACACGCTGGAAATGCTGCCGGCCGCCAATCCGGGCGAAGCCGCCGACGCCTACGCGCAGCGCTGGCAGAAGGCGTACTTCGAGCGGCTGCGCGAGCACCTTGCCGGCCCGCCGGAAAACCTGCGGCTGAGCGGCGGCATCTGGCGTCACGTGACGGCCGCGGATCCGTCCGCGTGACGCACAGGGAGCAATTTGTGATGCGACTTCAAAAGACGATGATGATCGGGCTGCTGGCGCTGGCCGGCCTGCATGGCGGTGCGGCGGCAGCCGCCGAGCAATGCGGGGCGCCGGACGAGCACTGTCCGATCGTCTCGGCGTTGCTGGCGCAGCGCGAAGGGTATGGGGCCAAGGCGACGGGTGGCCTGGGCGGCAAGTTCATTGAAGTGACGTCCGACCAGGACGCCGGCCCCGGCACGCTGCGGGCGGCGCTGGCGCAGGCCCGCAAGGGGCCGACGTGGATACGCTTTGCCTCGGACATGACCATCGTCCTGAAGTCGCAGTTGCGGGTTCCGTCCAACACGACCATCGATGGCCGCGGCAAGCGGGTGGCCCTGATCGATGATGGCCTGGGCGTGTATGGCGCGAAGAACGTCATCCTGACGCACCTGACCATCGACGGGCGGCTCACCCGCCTCACGCAGGCCGTGAACGTGGCCAACGACAGCCGCGACGTATGGGTCGACCATATGGATTTGTCGCGGATGTCGGATCGCCTGTTGAACGTGAAGAACGGCTCGACCGACGTGACGATCTCGTGGACCAAGTTCCACAATTCGAACAAGGTGATGCTGCTGAACAACATCACGTCCAAGAACCTGTTCCAGAACTACGAGCGCGACTCGATTGCACGTGTAACGCTGCATCACAACTATTTCTTCAACACCGTGCAGCGCAATCCGCGCGCGCAGTTCGGCACCTTCCACCTGTTCAACAACCTGCTTGAGAACTGGGACTTCTATGGCATGAGTTTCAGCCTGGAGGCCAAGGCGCTGGTGGAAGGCAACATCTTCAACAACGATGGCCAGCGCAAATGCGTAGAACCCGAGTTCTTTCCCACCGTGGAAGGCATCAATGTCAATTATTGTCGCTATATCCCGATTGCGCCGGCGCGCAGCGCATTGGAAAATGGCGACTCCGATCGCGGGGCCTATGAAAGGCGCAAGGAGGATCACGGGTACACTCGCGACTTCAAGGCGTTTCTGCGTCTGAAAGACAACCTGTACCTGGGCGATGCGAAGCCTGTGCTGCAGGATTACCGCCCCGAGTCGGCGCCCACGCCGCCGTATTGTTACGGCTACGAGAAGGCGACGCCCGAGCTGGCCGAGAAGATCCGCAAGTTTGCGGGCAATACATCGGGCGATACGCCCCTGCCGGCCTCACGCACGGGTGCGGGTTGCCAGGCTGAAAGTCATCGGCCGGGGTCTTGATTTCAGAGTTTTCCGATTGCGCGCGGTTCTGCAAGAAAGCAGGATGTCGTGCGAGATTTCACCAAGTGAGTGGCCATGGCCGATGTCGTCGTATTCGTTCGTAGCAAGTCGCGCTACGGCGACCAGATAGTGGCGTATCCCGCGCTGTATCAAGTCAAGAAATTGTGGCCGGACAAGCAGGTGCGCGTTGTGTCCCGATTTGCCGTCGAGGACTTCTATACGCAGCTGCCGTGGGTGGACCAGTTTGTCCGCGCGAACGCGTTCGGCGATCAGGTCCGGGCGCTTCCGCGGCGCGCCAGCGCGTCGTTGACCCTGCATCATTCCAGCGAGCGCTTTGCCGTAATCAACCTGCTGCGCCGTCCCCCGATGCGTCTGGGCTTCAGCAACCGCCGCCTTGGCGACTGTGTCTGGACGCATTCGCACGTCAAGGACATCCGCGAATACATCGGGCTGGCAAACCTGCGGCTGCTGTCCACGGTGCAGCACCACGACCCCGAAGTCATCGCGCGCCAGTGCTTCCTTGAGATCGCACGGCCCTGCGCGGACAAGGTGCAACCGGCCGACATCGTCTTCATTCCAGGCGGTGGCGCAGGCAAGTTCAAGCGGTGGCCGGTGGAGCATTACGTTGCGCTGGCCGATCTGCTGCAGGCGCGGCTGGGTGGCGGGGCGACGTTCACGTTTGTGCTGGGGCCGGCTGAAGCGGCCGAGCGCGAACGCCTGCAAGCCCTGCAGCGGGCGGACTTCCGGCTAGAGAACTGCCGGCCCGTGGCCGAGCTGGTCGCGCTGATGCAGCACGCGCGCCTTATCGTCTCCAACGATTGCGGCCCCTCCCATATCGCGCAGGGCCTCTGTGTGCCCTACGTGGGCGTGTTCAACGAATCCAACCCCGAATGGTTCTGGGCCCGCGAGTACACTCGCGATGTCGTGCCAGAAGCGGGATTTTCGAATATCGATTCGATTGAGCCGGGGCGTGTGCTCCAGGCTTGCATGACGGTGTTGGACAAGTCCCGGCAGCGACCCGGGCTTGATCGGTGCGCCGCTTAGCCGATCACTAGCCGGCGCCTTGCGCGCGAAGCAATAAAAAAAGGCCACCCGCGAAGGTGGCCTTAGTGCTTGGGCGACCGGGGCGTCCCGGTCGCGCCGTCATCACACCCCGATCGGACCGCCGTCGGCACGGCGGATCACCACCGTGGACGAACGCGGACGGACGACGCCCGTGGTGGCGACGGTGGCGTCATCGGTGTCGTAGGCCGGCCAGTTCACCGGATGCTGGATGTTCAGGAAGACGCTGGTGTAGTCAGGCGTGAAGGCAAAGCCGGTCACCTCGGCTTCGTTCGGCCCGATGAAGAAGCGGCGCAGATCGGCCTGGTTCGTCGCATTGATCGCCGGACCCGTGCCGGTGCTGTCGGCCAGGGCGCCGGGGATCACGGCCAGCATCTGGTCGTTGGTCGCGCGGGCCACGTCGTTGTTGCGGCCGCCGTCGATGCCGTTGTCGGTCTGGATCCACAGGATGCCGCGCGGGTCGAACCCCAGGCCGTCCGGGCTGGCAAGCTGGTTCAGCGCGGTCAGGCCGGAACGGTTGGTGTCGGCATCGGCGCCGGCGTTCGAACCGAACACGAAGATGTCCCACTTGAACTTGGTCGAGCCCGGCTCGTCGTGCCAGCGCACGATGTGGCCGTTGACGTTGTTCAGGCGCGGGTTGGCCGGGTTGGTGCCGCGGCTGGCATTGCGGCTGGTGTTGTTCGTCAGGGTCAGGTAGATGTCGCCGTTGGTCGGGTGCGTGGCCGTCCATTCCGGGCGGTCCATCGGCGTGGCGCCGACGAAGTCCGCTGCGCCGCGCGTGTTTATGATGATGTTTTCCAGGCTGCCGAATTCGTCGGCCAGCGTGCGGCCTCCCGCGCCCACGGTCGTGCCGACGAGCGGGATCCATTGGCCCGTGCCGTCGGCGTCAAAGCGCGCGACGTACAGCGTGCCCTTGTCCAGGTACTTCGAGCCCACGGCGAGGCGGTCGGTGCGCTCGGCATCCTTCGGATCCCACACGGCTTCGGACACGAAGCGGTAGATGTATTCGAAACGGGAATCGTCGCCGCTGTAGAAGGCGAGCGGCTTGCCGGCTTCGGGCATGGCGTACGCGCAGCCTTCGTGCGCGAAGCGGCCCATCGCGGTGCGCTTGGTGGCGATGCTGTTTTCGTTGAACGGATCGATCTCGACCAGGTAGCCGAAGCCGTTGACTTCGTTGCGCCAATCCTGCGTGAAGTCGGCGCCGGTCTCGGTGACGTTAAAGCGCGCGAACTCGCCCTGGACTTCCAGCGGATCGTTGGCGCCCGTTTCCCATTGGTAGCGGCCGGCGGTATCCGGCACGCCGACGCGAAGCTGGTGCGCGGGTCGCGTGCCGGTG
The DNA here is from genome assembly GCF_037039475.1 of Achromobacter sp. E1. Taxonomy (NCBI): domain Bacteria; kingdom Pseudomonadati; phylum Pseudomonadota; class Betaproteobacteria; order Burkholderiales; family Alcaligenaceae; genus Achromobacter; species Achromobacter sp. E1. Next base: position 5,541,588 of record NZ_CP146253.1, on the reverse strand, counting down.
TTCACGAAGCAGGCGGCCCAGTTTTCTTCAGCGGTGATGTACGTGCCCCACGGGGTGAAGCCGTTGCCGCAGTTGTTGTTGGTGCCGCGCACCATCGTGCCGGTGGGCGAGTACGGGGTCTTGACCCAGTCCGTGCCGCCGACCGGGCCGGCCAGCTTCATCGGCGTGGCCGACGTGAAGCGGCGGTTGTAGCGCGAATTGTGAACGATGTTCCAGCGGCCGTTTTCCAGGCGCACGTGCAGGATCGACACGCCGTGCGCGTTGATCTCCTTGCGGATTTCCTCGATGGGACGCACGCCTGCGACGTTCGTCGGGCCGTTCGGGTGCAACGCGCCCTGGTCGATGTATTCATGGTTGATCGCCAGCAGGCCTTCGGTGGAGCTGCCGTTGATCGGGAAAAAGTGCATGCCGTCGTGGTGCATGCCGGTGGAGTTGAGCAGGTCCGTCGAGCTGTTGTTGCCGTTGCGGTCCCAAGGGTTGGCGTTGTCGTTGAACGGCGTGCCCCAAGGCGCGAACACGTGGGCGGTGTAGCCGGCCGGCACGACACAGGCGTCGGTCATGGAGGTGGGCAGGGACTCGAAGCCGAGCTTGATCGGGGCGGCAGGCTGCTCGCCGCCGGGCACTTCGGGCGCGGGATTCTGGCCGCCGTTGCCGGCGTCGTCGTCATCGTCGTCGCTGCCATTACAGCCGGCCAGGCCCAGGCTGGTCATCGTCGCGAAGGCGGCGGCGATGCCGCCGCGCATCACCATGCGGCGGGACATGTTCTTTTCGAGGATCTCGCTGAACGGGGTGCTCTGGCTGGGGTTGCGGACAGTCTTGTCGGAGATGGACTTGCTCATTGGAACTCCTGGCTTTGGGTCTGATGCCCGATGGGGACGAGCAATACTAGAAGTCCGAAATGAAAGGTTAATGACAGTGCCCTGAAATTGCGGCGCGCGGCAAGCGCATGGCCAAAAACAAATGGCTGACCCCGCATGCGCGGGCGTCAGCCACGGGACCCAATAAGGCAGGTGCGTCTATCTGTTCTCGTCGTCCATCGTCAGCGCGCCGTCCTTCATGATGCCTTGCGCGATCTCTTCGGCCGACTTGCCGGCAAAGCCGTGTTCGCCGGCGGTGATGCGCAGGCTGTCACCTTCCAGCGGACTCATCAGCGTGGCCGAGGACAGGAGAATGCCGTTCGCGCGGAACTGCACGCGCTGGCCCACGCGCTCGCGCGTGAAGTTCGCCAGCGCCTTGCTGCTGTCCGGCTTGAGCTTGATGTCGACAATGCGGGCGTTGGTGTGCGGATCGGCGCCGGGCGTGGCCTGCTCGACCTGCAGGGTGACGGATTCGGCGTGGGCGGCAAGGGGGGCGGCGGCGGCCAGCGCCGCAGCCAGCGCGGTGGCCAGCATGGGATGTCGCAGGGACGGCATGGAAACGCTCCTTCTGATGGACGACGGCTCCATCCTATACGGATCGCCTCGGGCGGGGATGACCGTCTGATATATACCTGACGAAATTTTGCCGGCTTGGGCCGCTGGAATCGATTTGCGCCGCTGCGCCGCATTTGACGGGCGGGATGCGGCACGCCCACAATCGGCCGGATGAAAACCGGCAGGCGGGCCGCCGATGCCCGCCGCCACGATCCCGGAGGAACCCATGGCAGACACTCAGAAAGATACCCAGGCGCTGTTCGATCAAGGCCTGGCGCTGCGCCGCGAAGTGCTCGGCGCCGATTATGTCGACGGATCGCTGGCGCGCGCCAACGACTTCATGATGGCCTTCCAGAACATCACCACGGAGTGGTGCTGGGGCTATACGTGGGGCCGTCCCGGGCTGGAGAAGAAAACGCGCAGCATGCTCAATCTGGCCATGCTGACGGCGCTGAACCGTCCGGCCGAGATCAAGCTGCACGTCAAGGGCGCCCTGAACAACGGCGTGACGGTCGAAGAGATCAAGGAGATCCTTTTGCAGGCCACGGTGTACTGCGGCATTCCCGCGGGGCTGGACGCTTTCAAGGTGGCCAACCAGGTGCTGGAAGAGGAAGGCGCATTCAAGAAGGCAGAGCAGGCCTGAGGCCCTTGCCGCGCGAAAAACGGCAGGAATCGCGCGGTGCTTTTGGCCTTGCTCGCCCGGTGGGCAGGCTATGATGAATTGTCATTAAGTGTGTTACAAACACACAAAATTTGAAATAAAACGCATAGGCTTCACCGCAGGACTGCATCGCGCAGCCCTGCGTCTGACATTACGCGTTCGCGCCTTGGGCGCCGACGCATTTTCCGGCACAGTTTGCGACGTCATGCCCTGCCTGGGCGCCGCCGCGAAAGCAGTATGGCTACACAGACGCAGTTTCCCGATTCCACGCGGGTGATCGCGGCCTTCGATTTTGACGGCACGCTCACCCAGCGCGATACGTTCGTCCCCTTCCTGGCCCATCTGTCGTGGGTCCGTTTTCTGACGGCGCTCTTGCAAACCGCCCCGGCGCTGGCGGCCTTTGCCATGCGCCTGCGCAGCAACGAAGACGCAAAAAGATCACTGTGCCGCGCCGCGTTGCGCGGACGTCCGCGCGCCCAGCTGGCCCACGTCGCCCGCGCCTGGGTGCACACCATCCCGCTGCGGCCCGCGCTTATCGAGCGTCTACGCTGGCACCAGCAGCGCGGCGACCGCTGCGTGCTGATCAGCGCGTCTCCCGATATCTACCTGGAAGAAGTGGCGCGATACCTGGGGTTCGACGACCTTATCTGCACGCGCATGGCGGTGGACGCGCAGGGCCGCCTGACCGGCGACTTTGACGGCCACAACTGCTGGGGGCCCGAAAAGCTGCGGCGCCTGACCGAACGTTTCGGCGGCACGGACCAATACGAACTGCACGCCTACGGCGACAGCCGCGGCGACCAGTGGCTCATCGATGCGGCGCACCACGCGTGGTATCGCGGGCAGGCGGTCAAGCCATGACCGCATTGCTTTCCCTCTTGCGTCCGCAGCAGTGGCTGAAGAACGGCTTCGTGCTGATCGGCCTGATCTTCAGCCACGGCTGGTCCGACCCGGCGCTGGTGTTCGCGGTGGGTGTGGGTTTCGTGGCGTTCTGCCTGGCCTCCAGCGCGGTGTATGTCCTGAACGACTACTACGACCGCGCCGCCGACGCGGCCCACCCCAAGAAACGGCTGCGCGCCATCGCCAGCGGCCGGGTGAGCCTGCCCGCCGCCCGCGCGCTGATCGCGGTGCTGTTCGGCGTGGCGCTGGGCCTGCCGCTCGCGTGCGGATTGTGGCCGGTCGCGCTGGCCGTGGCCGGTTACCTGACCCTGAACATTGCCTACACGCTGAGCCTGAAGCACAAGGTGCTGGTCGATGTGTTCTGCATCGCATCCGGCTTCATGATCCGCCTGGCCTGTGGCACTTACGCGGTGGGCATCGTCCCGTCGCGCTGGATGCTGCTGTGCAGTTTCATGCTGACCCTGTTCCTGGGCTTTGCCAAGCGGCGCGCCGAGATTGCCTCGGCGCCCCTGGATGCGCCAGCGTCGGCGGGCAGCACGCGCACCGTGCTGCGGCACTATTCCCCGCAACTGCTGGACATTCTGGTGGCCATTACCGCCAGCACGACGCTGCTGGCGTATGGCCTTTACACGGTGGACTCGGACACCGCCGCGCTGCACGGGACGCAGCATCTGATCATCACGCTGCCCATTGTCACGTTTGGCGTATTTCGCTATCTGTACCTGCTGTACAAGGGCGGATCGGGCGAAGAGCCGGGCCGCGATCTGCTTGCCGACAACCAGATACGCCTGGCGGTGCTGGCCTGGGTGGCCGTGGTGGTTTTGCTTGTAAGGACGTAGACATGGCATATCTTTGGCTGATCCTCAGCGGGGCCTGTAGCGTGGCGGCTAGCGTGGCGCTCAAGGCGGCAGGAAGCAGCGCCGCACAAGCGGCCGCGCCGTCCCTGCTGAGCCAGGGGCTGCCCTATCTGGCCGCCATCGGCGCGTACGGACTGGGTTTTGGTTTTTATGCGCTGGCGCTGCGCCAGCTGGATCTGACGCTGGCCTACCCGTTGATGGTGGCTTTTGCCATCGCGGGCGTCTTTGCCTACGGCTTGTTGTCCGGCACGGAAACCATCACCGTCCTGCGGATGGCGGGCGCGGCGTTCATCGCCATTGGCGTCTTCCTGATTTCGAAATAGGCGGGCACAGGCATGCAACGTTTCTTCAATGGCGCGTGGTACCGCGGGTTCCTGCTCTGCTGCGCCTACGTGGTGGTGGCGGCGGCCGTCATGAACGGCTTCTACACGAAGTGGCGTCTCAACGACGGCCACGCGGCCCTCGGGCTGGCGCAGATGGTCGAGGGCACGGCCTACCGCCCCTATGTGTATCGCCAGTTCGTGCCGGCGCTGGCCAATGGCATCCAGTCGCTGCTGCCGCCGTCCACCGTGGCGCGCCTGTCCGAACGCCTTGCCGAACCCCGGCGGGTGGACAGCCGCTCGGGCCTGGCGATGCGCTATCCAGGGTCCGAGGCCCTCATGCCGGCCGTGACCCTGCGCTATCACCTGGTCTACTACCTGACCTTTGCCGCGCTGCTGACCTCGCTTTTCGTCATGCGCCGCGTAGCGCTGCAGGCGGGGGCCGGCGCCGCGGCCGCCACGATCGCGCCCGCGCTGCTTGCGATGGTGGTGCCGTTCTTTCTGACCGAGGGCGGCTTCTTCTATGACTTCGTCGAACTGATGTTCATCATGAGCGCCGTGCTGCTGGCGCTGGGCGCATCGCGCCAGACGCCGGTGCGGCTGTGCGCGTTGGTGGCGCTGGCCGGGCTGGCCACCTGGAACAAGGAAGCCTTCTTCTTTTTCATGCCCGCGCTCTATCCGCTCTTGCGGCGCAACCTGCCGCGGCTGCACGCCGCAGGCGTGGCGGGCGTGCTGCTGCTGGTAAGCGGCTGCGTCTATCTGGCGCTGCGCCTGCGCTACGCGGGCAACCCCGGCTCGACGGTCGATTACCAGCTGTGGGACAACCTGCGCTTTTACGTGGACCCCGGCAACTGGCTGCGGACCGAGAACACCTATGGCGTCCTCTTGCCGCGCGGCTTCAGCATCGTGAGCATTCTGGCCTTTGCCGGCATTGCCATCCACGGCTGGACGCGCCTGCCCCAGCCTCTGCGCTGGCACGCGCAGATGGCGCTTGCGATCAACCTGCCGCTGTTCCTGTTGTTCTGCTCGCCAGGCGAAATGCGCAACCTGAGCATGCTCTATCCGTCCCTGTTGTGCCTGCTGGCGCTGGCGCTGGCCAAATGGCTGGGCCCGCAGGGCTCCTCCCAACCGGCCGCCTCGGAAGTCCGATGATCCGTTTTTTCAATAGCGTGGTTTACCGCCGCTTTCTGTTGGCGATGTTGTACGTGATGGTGGCTGCGGCAGCCTTCAACGGTTTCTATACGAAGTGGCGGCTGAACGACGGGCATGGCCCGCATTCGCTGGCGGCCATGGTGGACGGCACCGCCCACCGTCCCTACGTGTACCGGCAATTCGCGCCGGCCATCGCCAACGGCATCCAGGACTTGCTCCCGGCCGCGACGGTGGCGCGTCTGTCCGAACGGCTGACCGAGCCGCGCCGCGTGAACAGCCGCTCGGGGCTGGCGATGCGCTATCCGGAATCGGAAGCGATGCAGGCCCCCGTGACGCTGCGCTATCACATCGTCTATTACCTGACCTTCGCGGCGCTGCTCGGCTCGCTGTTCGCCATGCGGTCGGTGTGTCTTGCGGCAGGCGCCAGCGGGGCCGCGGCCACCGCGGCGCCGATGGTCATCGCGCTGCTGTTGCCCTTCTTCCTGACCGAGGGCGGCTTCTTCTACGACTTCTTCGAAGTGCTGTTCATGGCGTGCGCGATCCTGCTGGCCTGGCGCATTCCCGTGGAGCGCCCCATGCGCGCAGCGGGACGGCTGGGCCTTCTGGCCGTCGTCGCGGCCATGGCGACATGGAACAAGGAGGCGTTCTTCTTCTATGTGGTGACGCTGTATCCGTTTCTGCGGCGCAGCCTGCCGCGCGTCATGGCAGCAGGCGTCGTGGCGGCCCTGGTGTTCGTCTGCGGCTGCGTGTATCTGGCGCTGCGCATGCGCTACGCGGGCAATCCCGGCGGCGCGGTGAGCTTCCAGCCGGGCGCGAATTTCTTCTACTTCCTGGATCCGGGCAACTGGTTCCGTACCGAAAGCACCTACGGCGTCGCGCTGCCCAAGGGCTTGAGCGCGGTGATGGTGCTGATGATCGCGGGCGTGGCCGCGACCGGCTGGCGCCTGCTGCCCACGCCGTTTCGCGTGCACGTGCTGATGGCGCTGGCGGTCAACGTGCCGCTCTTTCTGCTGTTCGCCGCCGAGGGCGAGGCGCGCAACCTGAGCATGCTGTATCCGTCACTGCTCGTTCTGATGTCGATGGCGCTGACCGCGTGGATCGGCGCGGCGGCCGCATCGCCATCGGCTGCGCTTCGCGCTGCCGATTCCTGACGCGCGGCCCGGGCGGCGCAGCGATGGCGGGGGCCTTTTAGCTGCTGGTTTCAGCGCAGGTTGCACCTGCCGCGGCCAGTGTTCGCAGCGGGTTGCACTCGTGGCGGCGCTACCGCAGGGATAACCCGCGAGTTTTGGCGTGCCGTGGGTTATCCCTACTTGAGCCGGGCAGCAACCGGTCGATATGCTTCGGTTAACCGTAGGGACCGCAGAGTCTTTCGGAGGAGTTTCAAACCGAGCCGGCAGTTGCTGAAAGGAACCGGATTTGCATAATGCACCTCCTTTGGATTCAGCCGTCGCGGTCTCGCGGGACAAGCCAGTGCGCGTGATCCCGTGGGCCACGTGGCTGCACCGCGTTTTCGTGGTTCTCATGTATGCGTTCATGCTTAGCCCCATCGTGCTGGTGGTCTGGCTGAGCTTCTTCAAGGACGCCATCCTCTATTTCCCGCCATCGGGCTACACGCTCTCCTGGTACGTCAAGGCCTGGGAGAACCCCGCGTTCGCCAACGGCTTCCTTTTCAGCCTGCAGGTGTCGCTGGTGGCCGCGTTCATCGGCGTGGTGATGGGCGTGCTGGCGGCGGTCGCGATTGCCCGCTACCGCTTCGCGGGCAGCAAGGGCGTCAACACCTTGCTGCTGTCGCCGCTGCTGATTCCCGGCATCGTCGCGGGCGTGGCCGTCTATCTCTTTTACCTGCGCGCTGAAAACGTGCTGGACCAGGATCTTGTCGGCACGTTCGGCGGTCTGGTCATTGCGCACGTGTGCCTCACCATTCCGTGGACCGTGCGTCTGGTCACGGCGGGCATGGCCGGGCTGGACGGCTCCATTGAGGAAGCCGCTCGCAACCTGGGCGCAAGCGCACCCAGGGCATTCATGCGCGTGACGCTGCCCATGCTGCGGCCGTCCATCGTCGCTGCGGCGCTGTTCAGTTTTGTCGTGTCGTTCGAGAACCTGGAGCTGTCGCTGTCGCTGGTGGGCCCTGGTCGCACGACGCTGCCGATCGCGATCATGCAGTACCTCGAATTCAACCTGGACCCGACCATCGCGTCGGTGGCCTCGGTGCAAATCCTGCTGTTGGGCATCATCATGCTTGTGACCGACCGCTACGTGAAACTCAGTCAGGTGGTGTAAGAAATGGCGAAGGTCTCAATCGAAAACATCCGCAAGCAGTTCGGCGCGGCGGTCGCAGTGTCGGATTTTTCCCTGGAGATTGCCGAAGGCGAGCTGGTCACCTTCCTGGGGCCCAGCGGTTGCGGCAAGACGACGACGCTGCGCATGATTGCCGGCTTTATCACGCCGACGTCGGGGCGCATCCGCATTGGCGATACCGACGTCACGCGGCTGCCGGTGCACAAGCGCGATACCGGCATGGTGTTCCAGCGCTATGCGCTGTTTCCGCACATGACGGTGGCCGAGAATGTGGCGTTCGGATTGGAAATGCACAAGGTGCCCAAGGCCGACCGCGATGCGAAGATCCGTCGTGTGCTGGACATGGTGCGCATGACTGAGCTGCGCGACCGCTATCCGCGCCAGTTGTCCGGCGGCCAGCAGCAGCGCGTGGCGATTGCGCGCGCGCTGGCGATCGAACCCAAGGTGTTCCTGCTGGATGAACCGCTGTCCAACCTGGACGCCAAGCTGCGCCTGGAAGTGCGCGAGGAAATCCGCGCGTTGCAGCGGCGCCTGGGCCTGACCACCGTCTTTGTCACGCACGACCAGGAAGAGGCGCTGGCGATTGCGGACCGCATGGCCATCATGCACGACGGCATCGTGCAGCAGGTGGGCGCGCCCGACACGCTGTACGAACGGCCCGCCAACCTCTTCGTGGCGGACTTCCTGGGCAAGATGAATGTCTTCACGGGACGCGGCCAGGCCGGCGATCAGTTCGAGACCAAGACCGGCCAGCGCATCGCGGCGCCGGGCGGCGGCAACGCCACGCATCTGGGCGTGCGGCCGGAGCGCGTGCGCCTGCAGACGCAGCCGTCCGGCGGCAACGCGCTGCCGGGCGTGATCGAGTCGTCGCTGTACCTGGGGTCGGTGCTTGAGGTGCGGGTGCAGCTCGATGGCGGCGACCGCCTGATCAGCCAGATCGTCAATGCGGGTGCGCGCGGCGCGCCGCCAGCCGCCGGCGAGCGCGTCTATGCGTGCTTCGAGCCCGACGACTGCGTCGCCTTCACGCAATAGGAGGCGCCATGACGACCGCAACGCAGGATGGGCGCCCCAGCCGATGGCTGGGCCCCGGGCTGGCCTTTCCGGCCTCGCTGGTGGTGCTGGTGATCATCATGATCCCGATCCTTCAGCTGGCGCGCTACAGCTTCAATCATTTCGACCCGGTCGAGATGATGCAGACCGCCTTCACGTTCGAGAACTACGCCAAGTTCTTCGGCGACCCCTACTACCGCGACATCTTCTTCACCACGCTGGGCATCGCGGCGCTGTGCACGGTGCTGGCGCTGGTGCTGGGCTTTCCGGTGGCGTACTTCCTGGCGCGCACGCAAAGCCGCTACAAGAGCCTGTTCGTGATTCTGCTGGTGTTTCCGCTGATGGTGGGCAACGTCGTGCGCGCGGCCGGCTGGATGGTGGCGCTGGGCAACGCCGGCGTGGTCAACGCCGTGCTGCAGGGCCTGGGCATCATCGACAAGCCGCTGACGCTGATGTACACGCCGACCGCCGTCGTCATCGGCACCACGGCAGTCGTCATGCCGTACCTGATCCTGACGCTGCAAAGCGTGCTGGAAGGCATGGACCTGTCCGTGGAAGAGGCCGCGCGCAATGTGGGCGCCAGCTTCTTCACCACCTTCCGCCGCATCGTCTTGCCGATCGCCGCGCCGGGCGTGGCGGCGGGCACGATGCTGGTGTTCATCCTGTGCATGAACGCGTACGCCACGCCGGTGCTGCTGGGCGGCTCGGGCCTGACCATGATGGCGCCGGCGCTGTATGACCAGATCACCAAAGCCTCGAACTGGCCGTTTGGCGCCGCGCTGGCGGTCATCCTGGTCTGCGGCACGCTCGTCATCGCACTGATATCCAACTGGCTGATCCACCGGCGCTACATCAAGACCATGGCGTCCTGACCCAGACATCCCCGAAGGAAATTCTCATGTCCGCTGTGCTGTTCAAGAATGCAAACCTGCTCGATCCGCTGCAATCCGAGCTGCTGGAAGGGCACCACGTCCTGGTGGAGGACGGCGTCATCAAGGAAGTGTCGGACAAGCCGATCACCGCGTCCTCGGCGCGCGTGATCGACGCCGCGGGCCGCACGCTGATGCCCGGCCTCATCGACCTGCACGTGCATGTGCTGGCCACGCAGTTGAATCTCAGCACGCAGGGCGTCCTGCCCGACGCGCTGGTGATGATGCGCGCGGTGCCCATCATGGCGGCAATGCTGCGCCGGGGCTTTACCACCGTGCGCGACGCGGGCGGCGCGGGCTGGGGCCTGAAGTGCGCCGTCAACGAAGGCACGGTCAAGGGACCGCGCCTGTTCATCTCGGGCCGCGCCATCAGCCAGACGGGCGGCCACGGCGATCCGCGTCCGCGTTCGGACCACCTGCGTCCCATGAGCTTTTGCGGCTGCTGCTTCCGGGCGGGCGACATCGGCCGCGTGGCCGACGGCATCGACGACGTGCGCAAGGCCGTGCGCCAGGAACTGCAGATGGGCGCGGACCAGATCAAGATGATGGCCTCGGGCGGCGTGGCGTCGCCCACCGATCCCATTGCGTCCTTTGGCTACTCGGAAGAGGAAATCCGCGTCATCGTCGATGAGGCGGCCAGCCGCCAGACGTACGTGATGGCGCATTCCTACACCGCCGACGCCATCGAGCGCGCCATCCGCAACGGCGTGCGCACCATCGAGCACGGCAACCTGGTCGACGAGCGCGTGGCGCGTTTCATGGCCGAGAAGGGCGCGTTCGTGGTGCCGACGCTGGTGACCTACGAGGCGCTGGCCAACGAAGGCGCCGATTACGGTCTGCCGGCCGATTCCGTGGCCAAGATCGCCACGGTGCGCACCGCGGGCCTGCATTCACTTGAGATCTACAAGAAGGCGGGCGTGAAGATCGGTTACGGCTCGGACCTGCTGGGCCCGTCACAGCGCCTGCAAAGCGACGAATTCCGCATCCGCCGCGAGGTGCTGTCCGCGCAGGAAGTCATCCAGTGCGCCACCACGACGGCGGCCGAGGTGCTGAACCAGGTCGGCCAGCTGGGCCGCCTCCAGGAAGGGGCGCTGGCCGACATCCTGCTGGTGGACGGCGATCCGTACCGCGACCTGTCGTGCCTCTTGGGGCAGGGCGAGCACATCGGCCTCATCATGAAGGGCGGCGTCATCGAACATAACGACCTGGGGGTGTAGGGGCCATGAGCGATCCCACGTTTTCGCAATCGGAAGTCGGCGAAGAATCCCGCGACGTCAACGCGGCCAAGGGTTGGCATCCGCCCTCGGCGCCCGCGCCCCGCGACCGCGGCCTGGGGCCGTTTCCGCGGCTGATCCTGCGCGGGGCCACGATCATCGACGGCACCGGCGCGCCGCCCTGGGGCCCGGTGGATATCGTGATCGAGAACGATCGCATCACCGCGCTGGTCAACGTGGGCACGCCGCACAAGGCCATCGACCCCAAGCGCCGTCCCGGCCCCGGCGATCACGAGATCGACTGCCACGGCAAGTTCGTGACGCCCGGCTTTGTCGACGCGCACGCGCACATCGGCACGCCGTATCACGCGATGAGCGGCATCGTGCCGCCCGCCGACTACATCTACAAGCTGTGGCTGGCGCATGGCGTGACCACCGTGCGCGAGATGGGCGCGATGGGCGGCCTGGGCTGGACGATGGAGCAGCGCGAGCTGTCCGCGGCCAATCAGATCGCGGCGCCGCGCATGATCGTGCATTCCGTGTTTCCCGCCGTGAACGACCGCGTCAAGACCATCCACACGCCGGAGCAGGGCCGCGAATGGGTGCGCAAGCTGGCCGCGCGCGGCGCGGACGGCATCAAGTTCTTTGGCGCGCCGCCGGCCATCATGGAAGCGGCGCTGGACGAGGCGGCCAAGGTGGGCCTGCGTTCGGGCTGCCATCACGCCCAGATGGCGGTGACGCGCGTGAATGCGCTGAAATCCGCGCGCTGGGGGCTGACCAGCTCCGAACACTACTACGGCCTGCCCGAGGCGCTGTTCGAAGACCGCGTGGTGCAGTCGTTTCCCACGGACTACAACTACAGCGACGAGTACTACCGCTTTGCGGTGGCGGGCCAGACCTTCATGCAGGCCGCGCAGCCAGGTTCGGCCAAGTGGCGCCAGGTCATGGACGAGTTCCTGGAAATCGGTCACACCTTCGTGCCCACCTTCAACATCTACGACGCCAACCGCGACCTGATGCGCGCACGCCGCGCGGACTGGCACGACGAGTACACGTGGAAGGCGGTGTGGCGCTACTTCCAGCCGCAGCGCGGCGGCCACGGCGCCTACTGGTACCGCTGGAGCACCACCAACGAAATCGAATGGAAGCAGAACTACCGGCTGTGGATGCAGTTCATCAACGAATACAAGAACCTGGGCGGACGCGTCTGCGCGGGCAGCGATTCGGGCTTCATCTACCAGATCTACGGCTTCGGCTTCATCCGCGAACTGGAACTGCTGCAGGAAGCGGGCTTTCATCCCATCGAGGTCCTGCGCGCGGCCACGTCGCACAGCGCGGCGCTGCTGGGCATCGATGACGACACCGGCTCCATCGACGTGCAAAAGCGCGCCGACCTCTTGATCCACGACCAGAATCCGCTCACCGACTTCAAGCTGCTGTTCGGCACCGGCGCCATGCGCCTGAACGACGACACCGCCAAGGTCGAATGGAAGCGCTGCCTGCAGACCACCATCAAGTCGGGCGTGGTGTACGACACCGCCGAACTGCTGGCGGACGTGCGCGCCATGGTGCGGGACAGCTGGGCCGATGATCCCGACGGCGAGCGCCCGCCCACCGGCGGCGCGCCGGCCGGGTCGCCCTGCGACTCGGGCGACCCGGGCGAGGACGTGACCTGATGGCCGTCGATCTTTTCCTGTTGTGCGGGTTCCTGGGCAGCGGCAAGACCACGCTGCTGGTGGACTACCTGCGCGATCCGGAATCGCGCGATACGGGCGTGATCGTCAACGAGGCGGGCGAGGTTGGCGTGGACGGGGCCATCGTGGCCAACGACAGCGACAACGTGCCGATGACCTTGATGGCCAACGGCTGCGTGTGCTGCTCGTTGCGCAGCGATCTGGTCTACACGCTGAGCGCGTTGCTGGATGCGCCCCGGCCTGAAGGCGAGGGTCCGTTGCAACGCGTCGTGCTGGAGTGCAGCGGCCTGTCGCGGCCGGGCCCGATCATCGCGTCGCTGGCGGACCCGGAATTGGCCAGCCGCGGCCTGCGGCTGACGGTGGTCTGCACCGACGACTGCGCGCGCGATCCCGACGCGCTGGCCGAGATGGACGAAGCGATGTCGCAGTTTGGCGCGGCCCATCGCATCGTATTGACCAAGACCGATCTGCTGCCCGCCGTGCCCGGCGCGCTGGGCGAACGCGCCGCGCGCGCCGAGGCGTTGAATCCGCTTGCCGAGATCGTCGCGGAACCGGATCGCCGGCGCGCGGTGCAGGCCGCGTTCGCCCCGTCGCAAGGCACGTCCGACCTGGCCGGCCTTGCGGCGCGAGTGCTTGCTGCAGGCGGGCAGGGCGCGGCGCATCCGCGCATCCGCGTCATGGCGGCGCGCGCGCAAAGCGGCATCAGCTGGACCGATTTTTCCGAGTGGCTGGATAACCTGGCCGGCCTGTGCGGCGACCGTCTGCTGCGCGTGAAGGCGGTCGTGCGCGTCACGGACTGCGAGGAACCCATCCTGATCCAGTCGGTCGGCTCGACGTTCAGCCTGCCGCAGCGGCTGACGCGGCAGCCCGATGCGCGCGACGCGATCATCGTGATCGCGCGTGACATCGAGGCCGACGAGATCCGCGCGTCCTCGCCGGATGCGCCGGTGCAGATGCTGGTCTGAATCCTGTTGAACCCAAGGCCGCGCGCCAGACTGGCCTGCCGCGCGGCGCATCGTAGCAAGTCGTCAGTTCCCTTCGATACGAGGTTGTTATGCAAGAGAAAAACCTGAATCGCCGTGGCTTCATCAAGACCGCCTCCGGCCTGGCCCTGGCGCCCGCCCTGGGCTGGCTGCCCGGCATGGCCAATGCGGCCGAAAAGGAAATCGTGGTGGGCACCTGGGGCGGCGATTACCAGAACCTGCTGCAGCAGATCATCAATCCCATCGTCGCCAAGCAGGACGTGAAGGTGGTCTACGACACGGGCAACGCCGTGGGGCGCGTGACCAAGCTGCGCGCCGAAAAGAACTCGCGCCGCGGCAGCATGGACGTGGCGCTGCTGGGCGAAGTCGACATGTACGACGCCGAGCGCTCGGGCACATTGGAGCCGCTGGACACCAAGAAGCTGCCCAACCTGGCAAACGCCATCGACACGCTGAAGACGCCGTATTCGATTCCGCACATCTTCAGCGCGATGACCCTGGTCTACAACACCGAGAAATTCCCGACCCCGCCGGATTCGCTGCAGGTGCTGCTGGATCCGAAGTGGAAGGGCCAGGTCGGCTTCTCCGACATTCTCTATCTCTACAATTCGGTCTTCGTGGGCCTGGGCGCGGACGGCAACACCAAGGATTTCGAGGGCGGCAAGCGCTTTCTGGCCAAGCTCAAGCCCAACGCGCCGCGCATCTACCCGTCCAACGAAGCGGTTGCCGCCGCCTTCAAGTCCGGCGAAATCGCGATCGCCGTCATGTGGAAGGCGCGCGCGCTGCAATGGAAGGACAGCGGTCTGCCGCTGGGCTTCGTCATCCCCAAGGAAGGCTCTGTGCCGGTGTCGTTTGAAGCGGCCGTCGCCAAAAACAGCCGCAACAAGGATGCGGCCTGGGCCTACCTGAACGCCATGCTGGATCCGCAAGGGCAGATCGGCTTTGCCGAAAAGATGGGCTACGCGCCCACCGTGACCAACGCGCAGTTGCCGGAAGCCTTGAAGCGGGTGGGCTTTTCGGACGCCGAGGTCAAGCTGCTGCACGCCTACGACCTGAAGGGCTTGACCGAGAAGAAGGCGGACATGCTCGAGTTCTGGAACAAGGAATTCAAGGCGGGCTGATCGACAGGCGGGCGCCGTTCCCGCCCTTCCGGTTATCCGTTTCATCGTTGGCCGCGTCATCGAAGCGCGATTCCTGCAAGGGAATCGCGCTTTTTCATTCGGGGAGCTGCTGCATCAGTTATGAAATGTTATATCATCCGTCTGCGTTTTGTAATGATATAACATCCGAGAGAGCAAAAGATGAAAGGAAAGAAGCAGGGGTTGGGGAAAGCACGCGTCAGGGCCTCGCGCAGCCGTCGACAAGGCCGGGCGCCCCTGAAACCGCTGGTGTGCTCGCTGATGCTGATGGCGCCCGTGGCGCAGGCGCAGACCGCGAGCGAAACGCGCGCGCAGACCGTCGCGCCGATCACCGTGTCCGCCAACCCGTTGGGGCTGGACTTGAACAGCACCACGCTGCCCGCCTCGGTCCTGGAAGGTGACGCGCTGATCGAGCAACGCAACGGGACGCTGGGCGAGACCCTCAAGAACCTGCCGGGCGTGAACAGCGACACGTTTGGCGGCGGCGCCAGCCGCCCGGTGATACGCGGGCAGACCGCGCCCCGGGTGAAGGTGCTGTCCGATGGGTCCGAAGTGATGGACGCCTCGGCCATCTCCCCCGACCATGCCGTGACGGTCGAGCCCCTCTTGGCCGATCGCATCGAAGTCCTGCGCGGGCCGGCCACGCTGCTGTATGGCGGCGGCGCGATCGGCGGCGTGGTGAACGTGGTGGACAAGAAAATCCCCACCGAGGTGCCGGAGAAAGGCATCGCCGCCGAAGCCGAGCTGCGCGGCGCCACCGGCACCAAGGAGCGCGCCGGTGCCGTGGGCATCACGGCGGGCGAAGGCCAGTTCGCGGTGCGCGTCGAAGGCATGAAGCGCCGCACCAGCGACTACGACGTGCCGGACTGGCCCGGCGGCACGCTGGAAGGCTCGTACAGCGAATCGACGCAGGGCTCGGTGGGCATGTCGTGGATCACGCCGCGCGGCTATGTGGGCGTGGCCTTCACGCATCTGCAAAGCGAATACGGCCTGCCAGGACACAACCACGAGTACGAAGGGTGTCACCCGCACGGCACGCATCTGCACTGCGGCGGCCACGATCATGACCACGGCGACGAGGGCGAGGAAGGTCACGACCACGATCACGAGCATGGCGGCGTGCCCTACGTGAAGCTGCGCAGCAACCGGGTGGATCTGCGCGCGGAATACCAGGATCCGTTTGCCGGCTTCGAGAAGATCCGCTTTCGCGGCGGCCTGACGGACTACCAGCACGATGAGATCGAAGGCGGCGAGGTTGGCACGCGCTTCAAGAACAAGGGCTACGACATGCGGGTGGAGCTGCAGCACAAGCCCATCGCCGGCTGGCGCGGCGTGATCGGTCTGCAGAATGCGTACAGCGATTTCAGCGCCGAAGGCGAAGAGGCGTTCCTGCCGCCCAGCAAGACGCGGTCGAACGGCATTTTCGTGCTGGAGGAATACCAGTTCAACGACTGGCGGTTCGAGTTGGGCGCGCGCCAGGACTGGCAGCGCGTGTCGCCGTCGGGCGGCGCGCCGCGCAGCAGCCTGTCGGGCACGTCGCTGTCGGCCGCCGCGATCTGGGACTTCGCGCCGCAGTATTCGGTGGCGCTGTCGCTGTCACGCTCGCAGCGCCTGCCCAACGCGCAGGAACTGTATGCGGACGGCGTTCACCTTGCCACCAATACGTATGAACTGGGTAATCCGGACCTGACGCGCGAAACGTCGCACAACATCGACCTGACGCTGCGCAAGCATTCGGGCGACACGACGTTCTCGGCCAGCGTGTTCCACAACCGCGTCAAGAACTACATCTACGCCAATACGCTGGATCGCTTCGAGGATTTCCGCCTGATCGAATACACGCAGCAGGATGCGGAATTCACGGGCGTGGAAGGCGAGCTGCGGCACCAGTTCACGCCGGTCTTCTCGGCGGCGGTGTTCGGCGACTACGTGCGGGGCAGGCTGACGGGCGGCGACGGCAATCTGCCGCGCATTCCGGCAGGGCGCGCGGGCGTGCGCGGCAACTTCAAGTGGCAGCAGTGGTCGGGCGGCGTCGAATACGCCCGCGTGTTCGCGCAGAAGGACATTGCGGCGTACGAGGACACCACCCCGGGCTACAACATGGTCAACGCGGTCGTCGCGTATCGCGGCCAGTACGGCGCGACGGGCTACGAGGTCTACCTGCGCGGCACCAACCTGTTGAACAAGCTGGCCTACAACCACGCGTCGTTTATCTCGTCGGTGGCGCCGTTGCCCGGACGCAGCGTGTTGCTGGGCGTGCGCATGACGTACTGACCGGGTTGGGGGCGGCGCCCGGCTGTGCTATTTTCGGCGGATGCCGCCGCCCGCGGCGGCATCACGCGCCAGGAGCCCGCCATGCTGAAGTTCGCCGCCAATCTGTCGATGATGTACCCGGAACATGCGTTCCTCGACCGCTATGCGGCGGCAGCGGCCGACGGCTTTGCGGGCGTGGAGTGCATGTTTCCGTATGAAGCTCCCGCCGCGTTCGTGCGCGAGCGCATGGACGCTGCCGGCGTGGCGCAGGTGCTGTTCAATGCGCCGCCCGGCATCACCGCGCAGGGCGACCGCGGCCTGGCGGCGCTGCCGGGCAGGCAGGAAGAGTTCCAGGCCGGCATCGAGCAGGCGCTCTGCTATGCCACCGCGCTGTCTTGTTCCAACGTCCACGTGATGGCGGGCGTGGCGCCGCCGGACGCGTCGCGCGATGAGATGCGGGACTGCTATCTGGCCAATCTGGACTGGGCTGCGCGCGAGGCCCGGTCCGCCGGCGTCACACTGCTGATCGAGCCGATCAACACGCGCGACATCCCCGGCTACTTCCTGAACCGCCAGGACGAGGCGCACGCCGTCGTGCAGGCGGTCGACGCGCCCAACCTGAAAGTCCAGATGGACCTCTATCACTGCCAGATCGTCGAGGGCGACGTCACCGCCAAGCTGCGCGAATACCTGCCCACCGGGCGGGTCGGCCATCTGCAGATCGCCGGGGTGCCGCTGCGCCAGGAGCCCGACCGCGGCGAACTCGATTACGGCTGGATCTTCGGCGTGCTGCGTGAGTTGCAGTACGGCGGCTGGATCGGTTGCGAGTACCGCCCTGCGGGCGTGACCTCGGCCGGCCTGCGTTGGCTGAACGCCGCCCGCGCCTGATCCCGCGCAATGCCCCCAATCGAAGTGCAAAAGGAGTGAGCTTCATGTTTCAGGGCGTGCTGCGCATGCTGTTGTCGGCCGCGCTGGCGGCGGCCATTCCGGCCGCGTCGGTGGCGGGCGGATATCCCGATCGCCCCATCCGCTGGCTGGTGCCGTTCAGTGCTGGCGGCGGCAGCGATCTGGCCACGCGCATCGTGGCCCGGCATGTCGGCCAGACGCTGGGCCAGCCGGTGGTGGTCGAGAACCGGCCCGGCGCGGCCACCATCGTCGCCGCGCAGGAGGCCGCGCGCGCGCAGCCGGATGGTTACACGGTGCTGACCGCCGGCATGAGCACGCTGGCGCTCAACCCGTGGCTCTACAGCGATTTGCCCTACGATCCCCAGGCCGACTTCACGCCGGTGTCCACGCTGGTGGCGCTGCCCATCGTCCTGGTGACCGCCCCGGATTCCGGGCTGCGCACGCTGGACGACGTCAAGACGTATCTGAAGCGCAAGGAGCCGGGCAGTTACGCCTCGCTGGGCATGGGCAGTCCGCACCATCTGGCGATGGAATTGTTCATGGAAACGATCGGGGGGCGCGCCACGGCCGTGCCGTACAAGGGGACGCCGCCGGCGCTTCAGGACGTTGCTGCTGGCGTGGTGCCGCTGATGATGGCGGACCTGGCCGCCGCGCGGCCGCTGATCCAGGCGGGCAGGCTGCATGCCATCGCGGTGCCGTCCGCCGCACGATCCGGGCAACTGGCCAAGGTGCCGACCTTTGCCGAGGCGGGCGGTCCGGCTTTCGAGGCGGCGGCCTGGCAGGGCGTGGTGGCCCCGGCCGGCACGCCGGCGCCGGTGGTGGAGACGCTTAGCCGCGCAATCCGGCAAACCCTGGCCTCGCCGGACGTGGTCAAGCAGCTTACCTTGCAGGGCATGGAACCGGCCGGCAGCACGCCGCAGGCGTTCGAGGCATACGCGCGCCAGGAACACGCGCGCTGGGGCGCGGTCATCCGGAGCAAGGGGCTGTCGGCCGAGTGAGCGGGCGGGTAACAGCCGCCGCAAGGTGTACGAGGGGCGAGCAATTTGTTGCGGCGGTGTCTGACACCCGTTGAGATGCCGTTGCAAGCGGACGATCCTCTCCCCAGGGTGTCAGACACCTGGTGAGGGGTACGAGGGGCGGGCGATTTGTTGCGGCGGTGTCTGACACCCGTTGAGATGCCGCTGCAAGCGGACGATCCTCTCCCCAGGGTGTCAGACACCTGGTGAGACACCGTCCGCGCGCGCAGGGGTCTGATCAATCAGGCGCGGGGATCGGCGCCTTGCGGCCACGCTGCGCCGTGGCTGCGCAGCCGGCGGACGCGATGATGATGCCGCAGATTGCCAGCCATTGCGTCTGCGACAGGTGCTCGTTAAGCACCACGACCCCGGCCAGCGCGCCCATTGCGGGCTCCATGCTGAGCAGCACGCCGAAGGTCTTTTGCGGCAGCCGCCGCAGCGCCACCATTTCCAGCGAGTAAGGCAGGGCGCTGGACAGGATGCCGACGGCCACGCCGGCCAGGATCAACTTGGGATCCAATAGCGCCATACCCGCGTGCGCCGCGCCGACCGGCAGGGCCACCATCGTGGCCGCCAGTAGGCCCAGCGACGTGGCCTGGCCGCCATGCACGTCTCCGGCCATCTTGCCGAAGATGATGTACAGCGCCCAGCACACGGCAGCGCCCAGTGCGTACGCGATGCCTTGCGGATCGAGATCGTGCACGGACTGCCCGGTGGGGATCAGCAGGATCAGGCCGGCCAGCGCGCAGGCGATCCAGACGAAGTCGATGGCGCGCCGCGACAGCACGACAGCCAGCGTGAGCGGCCCGGTGAATTCGATGGCGATGGCAATGCCCAGCGGCAGAGTCTTGAGCGCCATGTAGAACAGCAGGTTCATGCACGCCAGCGTCACGCCGTACAGGGCGATCTTTGCGGCGTTGCGGCGCGTGAGCGGAAAGCGCCACGGCCGCCAGAAGGCCAGCAGGATGATGGCGCCGATGACGATGCGGTATGCGGTGGTGCCTTGCGCGCCCACTTCGGGAAACAGCGATTTGGCGAACGAGGTGCCCACGCACAAGGAGGCCATGGCGCCGATCAGCGACAGGGTGGGCAGCAGGGTGGACGTGGCGCTGGGGTGTCCGTTGTTCAAGGTGGCGGCGGTCATGGAAGGCTGAGGGTGTGCAATGGCGTCGTCGGTTCAGGCGGGCGAATGAGCGGTCAGGGCTGTGGATGCATCGCTGTGGAAATCAGCACGTAGATCGCCAGCCCGAACATGATTGCGCCCAGCAGCCCCTGCTGCGTGCGCAGGAACCAGGGGTTGCGCCCGACCCAGCCGCGGATGCGCGATGCGCCGTACGCAAAGCAGCTGCCGTAGGGCAGGCTGAGCGCCTTCATCGTGACGCCCAGCACCAGCATCTGGATCCAGACCGGCCCGTTGTCCGGCGAGGTGAACTGCGGCAGGAAGGCGATCATGAAAAGCAGCACCTTCGGGTTCAGCAGATTGGTGATGAAGCCTTGCCAGAAGGCGTCGCGCGCGTCGCCGGGCTGGGCCGCCAGCGACACCTCGGCGGCGTTCGCGCACCGGATCATGGCCTTGATGCCCAGGTAGCCAAGGTACAGGCCGCCCGCCGCCTTGATGCCGACGAACAGCGTGGGAAAGGTCCGCAGCACCGACGCCAGCCCCAGCACCACGGCGGGCACCTGGATGAACCCGGCCGCCACGTTGCCCAGCACGCTATGGAAAGCGGGGCGGAATCCCTGCGTCATGCCTCGCGACAGCGTAAGCGCCATGTCGGGGCCGGGCGTAAGCTTCAAGGCCGCATCGGCGGCCAGGAACAGCAGGAACAACTGGAGTGAGGGCATTGCGGGTGCAGCGTGAAAAATCCCGCATGTGCGGGCGGAGGGCTCCCAGTGTAAGCAAGCGGCCTGAATAATTCCTGCGTCCAGCGGACCCGAAATGAAGTTTCCCGTCGAAATCGCGAAGAATTGCATCGCCGCCCCGACTAGAATCCTCCAATAGCCTCTCCCGCGCCATCCTGGGCGCCATTTCCCCGCGTTCCGAGCCCCTCATGGAACTAGACGATTTCGACCTGCAGATCCTGCAAAGCCTGCAGGAGGACAACCAGCGCACCAGCCAGGACGTCGCGCAACGCGTGAACCTGTCGCCGGTATCGTGCCTGCGCCGCATGAAGCGGCTGCGCGAAGCCAAGGTGGTGACGGCGGACGTGTCCGTCGTCGACCCCGCCGCCGTGGGCCGCGGCATCACGATGGTCGTGCTGGTGTCATTGGAAAGCGAACGCGCCGACAAACTCGACCAGTTCAAGCGCGCCATGCAAAACGCGCCCGAAATCATGCAATGCCTGTCGGTGACCGGCGAGGTCGATTTCGTGCTGACGCTCACCATGCGCGACATGGCCGAATACGAGGTGTTCGCGCAGCGGTACTTCTGGGGCAATCCGAACGTGAAGCGGTTCTCGACGCTGGTGGTGATGAGCCGGGTGAAGAACGGGTTGACGGTGCCGGTGATGGCCGGCGGGTGAAGCGGCGCCGAGGCCGGCGCTTAAGGTACAACTTCTGCCAGGTACAGCTTCAGCCCGCAGACGGGGCGTCCGGTCCGGGTTGCCTGGCCGCGAAGATCGCACGGCCAGCCTCTTCCGAAACACTGCGCAAGTGCAAGTCCCGCTGCGGAAAGGGGATCTGGATGCCCGCGTCACGCAGCGTGTCGTACATCCGCGCCAGCATGTCGCTGCGGATCTCGATCCACCGGTCGAAGTCGTAAGTCCACGCGCGCAAGCTGAAATCCAGCGTGCTGGCGCCAAAGCCCATGAAGAGCACCATCGGCGCAGGCTCCGTGACGACGCCCGGCGTCTGCCGCGCGACGTCGTCCAGCAGCGTGAGCACCCGCCGCGGGTCGGTGCCGTAGGCCAGCCCGATGCTGATCTCGATCCTGCGGCTGCGGTCCAGCATCGTCCAGTTGGTCAGTTTGTCGGACAGCAATGTGCCGTTCGGGACGATCACGTCGGCGCCGTCGAACGTCTTGATGCGGGTGGCGCGCATGCCGATATCCCGCACCTGGCCCGACGTGCCGCCGATCTCCACGACATCGCCGGGCTGAATCGGCCGCTCGAACATCAGGATCAGGCCCGACACGAAGTTGTTCACCACGCCCTGCAGGCCAAAGCCGATGCCTACGCCCAAGGCGCCGAACACGATGGTGAGCTGGCTGGTCTGGAAACCCGCGGCCGACAGCGCGATGCCCAATCCCAGCAGCAGCACCAGGTAGTACGACAGCGAGGCGATGCTGTTGCCGACGCCGCGCGGCAGCGACATGCGGGTCAGGACCTCGTCGTGCAGGATAAGACGCACCGCGCGCGCGGCCCAGAAGGCAATCACGACCGAGATCGCGAAGACCAGGATGTTGCCCAGGCTGATCGAGACCTCGCCGACCTCCAGCGTGTAGGACAGCACCTGCGTCACGAAGGCGTAGGTGGTGCGCAGGACGCGGAAGCGGTCCATGGTGTAGACCGCCCAGCCCACGACCGCGGCGGCACTGATAAGACGGATCAGCAGCAGCACCAGCGGCGGCGCATGTTCGCGCGCAAGCCGGAAGCGCGAAATGCCCTGGCGGGTCAACAGAAGCTGCAGCAACGTGATGATGACGGTGACGCCCGCGTACAGCACCAGCCCGAAGTAGCCGCTGCCGATGATCCCGCTGGTCAGCATTTCGGACAGCGACACATTGCCGATGAGGTTCGCGCCCAGCGACACGCACAGCAGGGCTGCCGCGCACCAGGCGACGGCGCGCAAGGCGCGCACCAGCCGCTCGGAGCCGGGCGGATAGGTCTGGCGCCGTCCGCGCGCCAGGAGCCACAGAATGGCCGTCAGGGCCGCCACCGCCGCCGCCACGGTCGACAGGCGATAGAAGAGGGTGTTGGCCAGGAACAGGAAGCCCAGCCGCTCGGCAAGGAAGAGCACGGTGATGACGCGCGGCCAATGGTCCAGATGCCGGCGGCTGGCGGGCGGAAGCAGGCGCAGCACCGGCACCGCCGCCAGCACCAGGGCGATCTGCTGCACCATCAACGGCGCGTCCGGCTCCAGGGCCAGCACGCCCATCATCGACAGCAGGACCCACGTGGAGATCGGCCGCCCGAGCACACCGGCGGCGGTTTCGCTCATGACGCCGGTGCGGATGGCGTTGCGGCTCTTTCTGGCCAGCCAGATCAGCAGCGGCAGGAGCAGCAGTTGCAAGGTGTGCAGCGCGCGCTGATTGCTGGCGCCGGCGGCGCCGTAGTCGCGCGCGAAGCGGACCTCGATGTCCAGACCTTGGCGCAGAAGGGTCATGGTGTCCTGGTCGGATCGTCCGGACCAGTCCAACGCCCAGAGCGGCGGGGAATCCACCCGCAATAGCCGCGCGTCGACGTAGCTGATCGCCTCCATCACCTGGCGCTGGCCTGCCTTGATCTGTTCCTCGATCGCATTGGCCCGCTGTTCCAGTTCGACCTGGCGCGACAGCGGCACGGACAGCGCCTGGCTGGCCGCCAGCAACTGCGCGATCACCACGTCGACGCGGTCGGCCAGTGCCGCCGGCAGCCCCGCCGCACCCGGGGCGTCCTTGATCGCCTGCCAGGCCGTGCGCCGGCGCAGCAGCTCGGCTGCGTCACTGGCGTACCAGGCCGTCGCCTGCCGCATGTCGGCCCGCCAGCGCGCCAGCCGCCGCACGTCGAAAAGCCAGTGCCGCTCCAGGCTTTCCAGCCGCATGATGGGAAAGTTGCGCAGCTGGGCCGGCTGGAATTCGTAAAGCTTTTCGTCGGCGGATTTGGCGATGGCATCGAGCGGCGGCATCAGCGCGGTCAGCGGATCCGCCGTGGCCGCGCGCTGCAACACGCCCTCGGCGTAGCGCAAATCCGTATCCGCCCGCAGCGGGATTTCGGCCATCTGGATCGCGGGCGGCGGCGCGGCGGGCGCGGGAGTTTCCGCCGCAAGCGCCACGCGCGCCCATCCCAGGACCAGGCCAAACAGGCAGAAGAGGATTCGTGCGCGGGCGCGCATGGTGCGACTCCGTGGTGGGGGACGGACGTGCGGTTACTTGAGATCGACTACGAAACGGCGGCATGTCACGATATCGCGAAATGCGGTGGGCCAGAAGGGCAATGTGGATGTCGCCATTCGCAATTCGCGAATGGCGAATGGCGCATTTAATGCGAGCGCTGCCGGCGTGGGGTAGGTATCGCAAGCATGTCTGGCAATTGGCGCGCCTAAAAGCAAAAACCCCGCCGCAGTAAATACCGGGCGGGGCTAAGTGCAGGAATCTTTTGGTGGCCTGGGGCGGAATCGAACCACCGACACAAGGATTTTCAATCCTCTGCTCTACCGACTGAGCTACCAGGCCAACGAAGCCCGCCACTATACACAAAATGTCGGGACAGGTGGAGGCGCACACGCCGCCGCCACCAAAAAACTCAACAAAAAACCCAGCGCGAGGGCTGGGTTTTTCGTGGGAACCGAAGTCCCGAATGCTTTTGGTGGCCTGGGGCGGAATCGAACCACCGACACAAGGATTTTCAATCCTCTGCTCTACCGACTGAGCTACCAGGCCAACGAAGTCCGCAACTATACACAATTTTTCGGGCTTGTGCCAGCCGGGCCCGCGTTGCGCCACTTTTTTCTGAACCGCACGGATTCCCCGGATCGCCCGTCGCCGCAGACTGTTGGCTTCGCGGCACGAAAAGGCGTCATCTGACGGCAATCGGGGGCGGAAGTGGCCTGGGGATAACCCGCAGGAGTATAATCGTCAGCGGTTTTGTTGTTACAGCCGGATGCTTTCCCGCCTTTGACGCGAGACAAGCGGGCTGCGACACATTGTTCATATAGTGGCAGTTCTTAACGCTTAGCCGCGGGTGGCTTTCCGCCATCCCTCACACATGTCGGTAGCTGTCCTTGCCTTCGGTCTGAATCACACGTCCGCGCCGGTATCGGTCCGCGAGCGCGTGTCCATGCCCGTCGATCTGGTCAAGCCCGCCCTCGAAGGCTTGCGTTCGGCGTTCGGCGGCTCCGTCCGCGAAGCCGCCATCCTGTCTACCTGTAATCGCACCGAGATCTACTGCGCGGCCGACGGCCATGTGGCGGATCAGTTGCCCGCCTGGCTGGCCGAACACAACCGCCTGGACGCCGGCACGCTGCGCCCGCACCTATATCGCCATCATCAAGACGACGCCGTGCGTCACGCCTTCCGCGTGGCGAGCGGCCTGGATTCCATGGTGCTGGGCGAAACCCAGATCGTGGGCCAGATGAAGGACGCGGTGCGTGCCGCCGGCGAAGCCGGTTCCCTGGGCACCCTGCTGCATCAGATGTTCCAGCGCACCTTCTCGGTCGCCAAGGAAGTCCGTTCGCAAACCGCCATCGGCGCCGAGTCCGTGTCCATGGCCGCCGCCGCGGTGCGCCTGGCCGAGCGTGTGTTCGGCAATCTGGACCAGGCCCGCACGCTGTTCATCGGCGCGGGCGAAATGATCGAATTGTGCGCCACGCACTTTGCCGCGCAGCATCCGCGCAGCATGGTGGTGGCCAACCGCACGGCCGAACGCGCCGAACTGCTGGCCAACCGCTTCTCGGCCAGCACGATGAAGCTGTCCGACCTGACCGAGCGGCTGTCCGAATTCGACGTCGTCGTTTCCTGTACGGCAAGCTCCCTGCCCATCCTCGGTCTGGGGATGGTGGAACGGGCCACGCGCCTGCGCCGTCACCGCCCGATGGTCATGATCGATCTGGCCGTGCCGCGCGACATCGAACCCGAAGTCGGGCGCCTGGACGACGTGTACCTGTATTCCGTCGACGATCTGGGCCGGCTGGTGCAGACCGGCACCGACGCCCGCCGCGCCGCGGTGGTGCAAGCCGAAGCCATCATCGAAACCCGCGTCCAGGGCTTCATGCACTGGATGCAATCCCGCGAAGTGGTGCCCGTCATCCGCGACCTGCACCAGGCCGCCGAGGACGTCCGCGCCGCCGAACTGGAACGCGCCCGCCGCCTGCTCGCGCGGGGCGAATCGCCCGAAGCCGTGCTCGAACAACTGGCGCACGGCCTGACGCAAAAGTACCTGCACGGCCCGCTCGCGGCGCTGAACCGCAGCGAAGGCGACGACCGCAAGCAACTGCTTGCCTGGATGCCGCGCCTCTTCCCCGGCCGCGACTCCCGCCGTTAGCGGCTCTGCCCCACGCCCCGCCTCATGGCGGGCGTTCGCTTTGTGGGCGCCCGCTTTTTCTGTCTTCTCCTTGGGTCTTCCCCTCATGAAATCTTCCATGCGCAGCCGGCTGGAGCATTTGTGCCATCGCCTGATCGAGGTCGATGCCTTGCTCGCCGAACCGGAAACCGCGTCCGACATGGACCGCTTTCGCAAGCTTTCCCGCGAGCGCGCCGAACTGGAACCGGTGGTCGAAGCCTTCACCGCGTTCGCCCGCACCGAGGAAGACATCGCGACGGCGCAGGAGATGCTGTCCGAGCCCGACATGAAGGCGATGGCCGAAGAAGAGATCAAGACCGGGCGCGGAAAGCTGGAAACGCTGGAAGCGGCGCTGCAGCTGCTGCTCCTGCCGCGCGACCCCAACGACGGGCGCAGCGTGTTCCTGGAAATCCGCGCGGGCACGGGGGGCGACGAAAGCGCGCTGTTCTCGGGCGACCTCTTGCGCATGTACACGCGCTACGCGGAACAGCGCGGCTGGCGCGTGGAACTGATGTCCGAAAGCCCGTCCGAGCTGGGCGGCTACAAGGAAGTGATCGCGCGCATCGACGGCGACGGCGCGTATGGTCGTTTGAAGTTCGAGTCGGGGGCGCACCGCGTGCAGCGCGTGCCGGCGACTGAGGCGCAGGGCCGCATCCACACGTCGGCCTGCACGGTCGCCATCATGGCCGAAGCCGACGCCATGTCCGAGATCGTCATCAATCCCAGCGACCTGCGCATCGATACCTTCCGCGCCAGCGGCGCGGGCGGCCAGCACATCAACAAGACCGATTCGGCGGTGCGCATCACCCACTTGCCGACCGGGCTTGTGGTCGAATGCCAGGACGACCGTTCGCAGCACCGCAACAAGGACAAGGCCATGCAGGTGCTGGCCGCGCGCCTGAAGGACAAGGAAGAACGCGAGCGCCAGAGCAAGGAAGCGGCCGAGCGCAAGAGCCT
Organism: Achromobacter sp. E1; assembly: GCF_037039475.1. Classification (NCBI taxonomy): domain Bacteria; kingdom Pseudomonadati; phylum Pseudomonadota; class Betaproteobacteria; order Burkholderiales; family Alcaligenaceae; genus Achromobacter; species Achromobacter sp. E1. The sequence goes on along the minus strand of NZ_CP146253.1, from coordinate 5,514,654 downwards.
CATCGGCACGGGCGACCGCTCCGAGCGCATCCGCACCTACAACTATCCGCAGGGCCGCGTGACCGATCACCGCATCAATCTGACGCTGTATAAGCTGCAGCAGATCATGGAAGGCGACCTCGAGGAACTGACCGGCGCGCTGATCGCCGAGCACCAGGCCGAGCAGCTTGCCGCGCTGGGCGACGACATCTGAGGCCGACGCGATGACCGCGCCCCAGATCAAGAGCCTGCTGCTGGACACGCGCCTGCCGCGCCTGGAAGTGCGCATGCTGCTGGAGCACGTGCTGGACAAGCCGCGCGCCTGGCTGCTGGCGCACGACACCGATGCGCTGGCGCCCGAGGTGGCGGCGGCATACGAGGCCCTGGCGCTGCGCCGGCTGGCGGGCGAACCCATGGCCTACCTGCTGGGCCATCGCGAGTTCATGGGGCACCGGTTCCGGGTGACGCCCGACGTGCTGATTCCGCGGCCCGACACGGAAGTGCTGGTCGAAACCGCGCTGGAATGCATTGCTGGCGTCACCGGGCCGATGGTGCTGGACCTGGGCACGGGCAGCGGCGCGATCGCGGTGTCGATCGCGCTGGCGCGTCGCGACGCGCGCGTGATGGCGTCGGACGTCAGCGCGGCCGCGCTGGCCGTGGCTGCCGCGAACGCGTGGGAGTTGACCGCTGCCGTGCGCTTTGTCGAAGGCAGCTGGTACGAGGCCGTGCCGGCTGGCGAGGGCTTTGACCTGATCGTGTCCAATCCGCCGTATGTGGCCAGCGACGATCCGCATCTGGAGCAGGGCGACCTGCGCTTTGAGCCGCGCGGCGCGTTGACCGATGGCGCGGGCGGGCTGGAGGATCTGGCGCGCATTGTCGAAGGCGCCGGCGCCCGCCTGAAGCCCGGCGGCTCGCTGTGGATGGAACATGGCTGGGATCAGGCGGAGCGGGTACGCGGCATGCTGCGCCAGGCCGGGTTTGCAGACGTGCACAGCCGGCAGGATCTGGCGGGGATCGAGCGGATCTCGGGCGGGCGTTTGCTGGTCGCAGGTGTCTGACACCCCGCGATGCGCCCGTTCAAGGCGTAGACTCTCTCGTCGGGGTATCAGACACCCGGTCCTCTAGTGTCTGACACCCTGGATCTCCTCTGGTGTCTGACACCCTGGATATGCCCGTTCAGGTTGCCGCGCCGTCACCCGGGTGTCTGACACCTTCCCGCGCAGCTCGCCCGGTCCGACACGTGTTGTTGCGTTTGCCCCGGATTTACCGGCCCCGCGCCGGGGTAATCGGGCGGTTTTCCCGGGTGTACCTATAATTGACCCATTCCGTTTTGCCAGTCCAAGAGACCACCATGAGCGACGTTCAAGAATTCATCCGTGAAACCGTTACCCAGCACCCCGTCGTGCTGTTCATGAAGGGCACCGCCCAGTTCCCGCAATGCGGCTTCTCCGGCAAGGCCATTCAGATCCTGAAAGGCTGTGGCGTGAAGAAGCTCGTCACGGTCAATGTGCTGGAGGACGACGAAGTCCGCCAGGGCATCAAGGAGTTCTCCAGCTGGCCCACCATTCCGCAGTTGTACGTGTCTGGCGAGTTCATCGGCGGCTCGGACATCATGAATGAGATGAACGAGTCCGGCGAACTGAAGACGCTGCTGGAGCAATCCGGCGCCACGGCCTGACGCATCATGCGGCGGCTCGTCGTCGGCATCACGGGCGCCACCGGCGCGCTCTACGCGGTGCGCATGCTGCAGGCGCTGCGCAACGTCGAAGACGTCGAGACGCACCTGGTGGTGTCCGCCTCTGGCGTGCTGAACATCAAGCATGAGCTCGATGTCAGCCGCCACGACGTCTATGCGCTGGCCGATCATGTGCACAGCGTGCGCGACGTGGGTGCCACGCTGGCCAGCGGCGCTTTCCAGACCGCGGGCATGGTGATCGTGCCGTGCTCCATGCGCACGCTGGCGGCCGTGGCCCATGGCCTGTCCGACAACCTGATCACCCGCGCCGCGGACGTCACGCTGAAAGAGCGCCGCCGCCTTGTGATGATGGTGCGCGAGACGCCGTTCAATCTGGCTCACCTGCGCAACATGACGGCGGTGACTGAAATGGGCGGCATCGTGTTTCCGCCGCTGCCGGCGTTCTATCACCGGCCCGCGTCCATCGAAGAGATGGTGGATCACACCGTGGCGCGCGTGCTGGAATTGTTCGACATCGTCGTGCCCGGGCCGCATTGGGAAGGCACGTAGGCGCTAGCCTCCCGTCCTGTCCAAGCCGGCAAGCCAAGTAGGCGCTAGCCACCCCATTCGCAAAGGAACGCGGGCGCAAAAGCCGCCCGCGCCGTCCCATCCCGGCAAGCCCCGCAGGCGCTACTCCACCAGGCCCAGCCCGTTCAGCGCGGCCAGGTTTTCCGGCCATTTGCGCGCGCGCGCGTTCTGCAGTTCGATGCGCGCCCAGGCCATCCATCCGGCCCATTCGATGCGCTTGTCCCACGCCGTGCCCCAGGCCTGCAGCGCGGCCAGGCCGGCGGCGGCATGCTGTTCCGCGGCCTCGAAATCTCCTGACGTCAACGCCAGTTGCGCCAGCAGCAGGCGCGGTTCGCCGACCCACGGGTTGTGCTCCACCGCGGCTTCCAGCATGTGGCGGGCGCTGTCCATTTCGGTCAGGGGATGCATGCGGGTGATGACCTGCCAGTACAGCGCGCTGGCCGCCGCTTCGTCGCGCGGGCTGAGCGTGGCGCGGCAATTGTCGAAGGCGGGCGGCAGCGGAATGCCGGTGTCCTGCGGCATGCGCGACAGCGGCGCCAGCAGATGCGACAGCATCGACAGGATGTTCGACGGCGGCTTGAGCGGGCCGGGCCACAGCGACGAGGCCCAGTTGGTCTTCAAGTCGCGGCGCTGCTGCTGCGGATAGCAGGCAAAGATCTCGTCCTGCCAGCTATGCCATTGCTCGCCCATGTCGGCGGCGGACACCACGGTGAATGCGGCGACCTGGCGCGGCGTGAACGTGAACACCTGCCCGTCGGCGCCTTCCAGCGTCAGGCCTTCCGGTCCCGTGCCCTGTCCCTGCAGGATGGCCTGCACGAATCGCGTGCGCGGCATGGCGCAAAAGAGGCTGACCCATTCTTCGGCTTCGGCGCCGAGCACATCGCGCAACGTGTTGCGCTCGCGTTCACGGTCAAACAGCGTGAGGTCCACGTATTCGTTGCCGTACACGCTGTGAAACAGGCCCAGCAGGCGAACCTCGCGCGGCTGGTTCCACAGCGCCAGCGTGCGGTAGACGCCCAGCAGGTGATGCTTGAACGTGCCGGCCTTATGCCAGTCTTCGCCGGCGCTGCGCGCAAACAGCAGGTCGAGCAGGGCGGGAAGGTCGGCGTCGACGGCGGCGTAATGGTCAGCCAGCAGCGCGCGCGCATGCGGATGGAGTTCGGTAGTCGTGGACATGGAGGCGGGTGGGTTGATGAAAGCAGGCTCTATTGTGTCCGCATGCGCCGGCGCTGTCATCGCGGTGTTTATATCGAAATCCACATATCAATATGAATATTCATCGCTTCCGGTTTTGAGGCGGCGTCTCTAGAATCCGGGGTCTCATTACGACTACCTCTAGAGATCTCCCATGCGCCTTCGTCATTCCCTGGCCGTACTTGCCACCCTTATCGGTTTTGCCGGCACCTCGGCGATGGCGCAGGACGCCGAGCTGAAGGTGGGCGTCACCGTCGGCCCGCACGCGCAGATCGGTGAAGTCGTGCAGCAGGTGGCCGCCAAGGAAGGCCTGAAGGTCAAGCTGATCGAATTCAGCGACTTCATCCAGCCCAATGCCGCGCTGGACGCCAAGGAGCTGGACGTGAACATCTACCAGCACAAGCCTTTCCTGGAATCGCAGAACAAGGCGCGCGGCTACAGGCTGGTGCCGGTGGCGACGGCCGTCGTGCAGCAGATGGGCATCTATTCCAAACGCGTGAAGTCGCTGGACGATCTGCCGCAGGGCGGCAAGGTGGCCATTCCGAACGATCCGACCAACGGCGCCCGCGCGCTGCTGGTGCTGCAGGCCGCCAAGCTGATCAAGCTGAAGGACGGCGTGACGGTGACGGCGTCGATCTTCGACATCGCCGAGAACCCCAAGAACCTGAAGTTCGTCGAGATCGAGGCCGCGCAGCTGCCGCACTCGCTCAAGGACGTGGATGCCGCCGCCGTGAATTCCGCCTATGCCATCCCCGCCGGCCTGTCGCCCGCCAAGGACGCGCTGGTGCTGGAGAGCAAGGACGCGCCGTTTGCGGCCGTCGTGATCGCCGCGCGCGAGGACAACAAGAACGATCCGCGCATCGCGCGCTTCATCAAGGCCTACCAATCCGACGAAGTGAAGGCTTTCGTGGCCAAGCAGTTCCCCGGCGCTTACACGACCTCCTGGTAAGCCGTCCCGCCACCTTCAAGCGGCCGGGCGCGCGCGCGTCCGGCCTCGCGCCGTCTGGCGTTCGTCAGCCGCGGCCTCCCCGCGCGACAGCCACATGCGCGCCTCGTTCGCCAAGCCCTCCTGCAGCACCTGCGCCGGCGCGCTCATCGCGCGGTCGCGCGACCACACCACCGCCAGCACCGGGTCTTCCAGCGCCAAGAGGCGCCGCGCGGCCAGGCCCTGCCGTTCGGCGTAATGCGCGCCCAGGCTTTCCACGATGGCCACACCCAGGCCTTGCGCGGCCAGCGCGCACGCCGCCGATGATTGCGCCGCCTCGATGATGGGGCGATAGGGCAGGCCGCGTGCCTCCAGCGCCTGACGCGTCGCGCGCCCGGCGGGCAGGGCGGGGGCCAGCACGATCGGGCCGGCTTCGGCGACCTCGTCGAGCGTCAACGTGGCCTTTCTGGCCCAGGGATGGTCCTTCGGCATGACCGCATGCAGCCCCAGGGGCGCCAGCCGCAGGCTGGACACGCGGTCGATGTCCGGCGGCGAACCGATGATGATGCCCAGGTCGATGCGATGGTCCACCGCCATCTCGATGATTTCCAGGGCGGTGCCGGCGCGCACGGTCACGGCCACGGACGGATGGGCGCGGCGCACGCCGGCCAGGGCCGGCGGCAGCAGACTGGACGCCGCAATGGCGACGGCAGCGACATCAAGCCGTGCCAGCGCGCCCTGGCGGATGTCGACGGCCAGCCGGTCCACGGCCTCGATGCCGGCCAACGCATTGAGGACTTCCGGGATCAGCGCGCGGCCCTGGCTGGTCAGGTGCAGCCGCCGGTTCTCGCGGCTGAAGAGCGCAAAGCCCAGCCGCGTTTCCATGTCGCGCAAGAGCGCGCTGGCGGCGGGCTGCGTCATGTTGACCGATGCCGCCGCGGCGGTGACGGTGTCGTGCCGGTACATGGCGCGCAGCAGTAGGAGTTCTCGCCGGTTGAACATATGAAATTCATATGGAAATAGTCAATTCATCTATTTGACCATATGAACCGGCGGCCGCCAGAATAGCCCATCGCATTTTGCATCCCGACCTCCGCGCCGCCATGCCCGCCAACACCATCGTTTCCGTCACCTGCATTCCATTGCGCCTGCCGTTTCATCACTGGAGCCCGTCGCCGCTGTTCGCCGGCCGGCCGCGCGACAAGCTCGACAGCGCGCTGGTGCGCGTGCAGACGGAAGACGGCACGGTGGCCTGGGGCGAGTCGTACTGCGTGGAGCCGCGCGCCTTGCCCGCCATCTTCGAAACGCTGATCGCGCCGCTGGCCTGCGGGCGGGACGCGGACGACGACACCTTGCTGCCGGGCATGCAGCGCACGCTGCACAACCTGGGGCGGTCCGGCCCCGTGGTGCATGCGCTGGCCGGTCTGGACATCGCGCTGTGGGACCTGCGCGCCAAGCGCGCGGGCGTGCCGTTGTACGAACTGCTGGGCGGCAAGCGCCGCGAACGGGTGCGTGTGTATGCGTCGCTGCTTCAGTACTACGGCAACGCCGAGCGCCTGGACGCCGTGACCACGCGCGCGCTGAACGAAGGCTATACCGAGATCAAGCTGCACGAGCGCACGGCCGATGCGCTGGCTGCCGTGCGCCGCAGCACGGGGCCGGGCGTGCCGATCATGGTGGATACGAACTGCGCCTGGCTGCCCGGCGAAGCCGAAGCCGCCATCGAGGCGATGCGCCCGCACGATCCGTTCTGGATCGAGGAACCCTTGTGGCCGCCGGAAGACGACCGCGCGCTGGCCCGCTTGAAGGATGCCTGCGGCATTCCGCTGGCGGTGGGCGAGAACGCCGCCAGCGCGACCGACCTGGAGCGCGTGGTGGACACGGAAGCAGCGCAGTACGTGCAGCCCAGCGTCATCAAGCTGGGCCTGACCGCCGCGTGGCGCATCGCGCAAAAGTGCGCGGACACGCGCGTCGTGTGCGCGCCGCAGGTGGCGTTCTTCGGTCCCGGATACCTTGCCAGCCTGCACCTGATCGCCGCGCAACAGGCCGAGGTATCGCTGGAACGCCTGTACGTCGAACTGGCGCACGTGCCCTACGGGTGCAGCGTGCCCATCAAGGACGGCTGGGTCGACGTGCCGGACGCGCCGGGATTGGGCGCGGACCCGGAGGCGGAACTAGCCGAGGGCCGCTACAGCAGCTGAAGCACACGCATCCGCACCCACGCATCAGATACGAAAGACACACCGAAATACGAACCGGCCCTCAAGAGGCCGCACCGCATATGAACCTGGAGACAACCCCATGCATCCCTCACGCAGAGCGTTCCTGATCAATGGCGCGGCCCTGGCCGCTGGCGCCGCCGTGTTGCCGTGGTCTTTCGCGGCGCGCGCCGCGCAGTATCCGGACAAGGCGGTCCGCCTGACCATCCCGTATCCGCCGGGCGCGGCCACGGACACGCTGGGCCGCATGGCGGGCCAGGTGTTTGCCGAGGCGCTGGGTCAGCCCTTCGTCGTGGAGAACCGGGGCGGGGGCGGCACCACGATCGGCACGCGCGCCCTTGCGGTGTCGGCGCCCGATGGCTACACCATCGGCATGGTCGACTCCACGTTCACGATCAATCCCGCGCTGCTGGGCGAGCGTCAACCGTATGACGCCATCAAGGACTTCGCGCCGATCTCGCTGATGGCGACGGCGCCTTTCGTCATGGTGGTGCACCCCTCGGTCAAGGCGACGGACATCGCGTCCTTTGTGGCGCTGGCCAAGGCGCAGCCGGGCACGTTGTCGTTCGGATCGGCGGGCGTGGGCAGCGGTCCGCATCTGGCCGGCGAGCAACTGCGCCAGCAGGCGGGCGTGGACGTGCTGCACGTGCCGTACCGCGGCGGCGGCACTGTGATCACCGACCTCTTGGGCGGCCAGGTGCAGTTCGGGTTTGCCACCGTGCCCACGATGCTTGAACACATCAAGGGCGGAAAGCTGCGGGCGCTGGCGGTCACCAGCCCGCAGCGCGTGAGCCAGCTGCCCGACGTGCCCACCTTTGCGGAAGCGGGCCTGCCGGGCGTGGACATCTCGCCGTTGTTCGGCCTGGTTGCGCCGGCCGGCGTGCCCGCGCCGATCATCGAGCGCCTGTCGCAGACGCTGGCCGAATCCGTGCAGCGCGGCGCGTTGCGGGACAAGCTGACGGGGATGGGCTTTCAGCCCGTCGGCAGCACGCCGGCGCAATTCGCGCAGCGCATCCAGGACGACGTGGCCAAGTGGACGGGCGTGATCCAGCGCGGCAACATCAAGGCCGAGTAGGCGCGTCAGGCGTACTTGCCTGTCAGGCCGCCATCGACCAGCAGTTCGGTGCCGGTGATGTAAGACGCGTCGTCGGAAGCCAGAAAGGCCACCGCGTTGGCGACCTCCCAGGGCGTGCCCATGCGGCCCATCGGCACCTGCCTGTCGCGCGCCGCGCGGGCGGCGTCCAGGTCGTTGGCATCGAACATCCTGGCGACGTTGCTGGCCACGCGCGGGGTGTCGATCAGGCCGGGAATCACCGTGTTCACCCGGATGCGGTCGGCGGCATATTGCTGCGCGGCCATGCGCGCGAAGTGGATGACGGCGGCCTTGCTGACGCTGTACGCCAGATGCGGATAGCCGGTGTACCGGATGCCCGCGATCGACGACACCGCGACGATGGCCCCGCCGCCTTGCGCGCGCATCAGCGGGACCACCAGCCGTGTCGCGATCAGCAGGCTGGTCACGTTCACCTGCTGGATGCGGTCCCAGTCTTGCAGCGAGATGTCTTCGGGGCCGCCCACCTTGCCGATGCCCGCGTTGGCCTGCAGGACGTCGATGCGGCCGAAGCGGCCCAGCGCCGCCTCCACCGCGGCCTGCATCGCAGCCGGATCGGCCACGTCGGCCTGCACCGCCAGTGCGATGCCGCCGGCCGATTCGACTTCGTGCGCCGCGTCTTCGGCGGCGGTCAGGTTGGCGTCCAGCGCAACGACGGCCGCGCCCTGGCGCGCCAGCGTCACGCAACTGGCCTTGCCGATGCTCCAGCCGGGCGCCGACGTGCCCGCGCCCGCTACCAGCGTGACCTTGCCGGCCAGGCGCCCGCCGGATGCCGCCGTCATGATTGCCCGCCGTCTTGCTGATGGGACTTGCCCTTGCCCACGTACGGAATGGCGTGGTCGATGGTTTCCCAGATAAACCGCCCGGAAGGGCTTTGCTGCTCTTCGGCAACGTGCGAGACCAGACCCGCCGCGCGCGAGATGACGGCAAAGCCGCGCATCAGGTCGGTGGGCACGCCGATTTCGCTGAGCAGCGCGGCCACGGCGCCCGTCGCATTGATGGTGATGTGCTTGCCGTACGTCTCGTCGATGGCGCTGGCCAGCCAGCGCAGGGCCTGCACGGACTCGCCGCTCAGCTCGCTTTCCGCCTCGGCCAGCGCCAGCAGCTTGATCGCGCGCGGATCGTCCGGCTTGTGCAGGTGATGCCCGAAGCCGGGCAGCGGGCTGCGCGAGGCGCGGTGCTCGCGCGCAATCGCCAGCGCCTCGGCGGGGCCGTCGGCGGCCTGCCGGATGCGGTCCAGCAGGCGCGAGCAGTTCTCCATGGTGCCGACGAACTGGCTGCCCACGGCCATCAGGCCGGACGCCACGGCGCCCTGCAGGTTCTCGGGCGCGCTCATGTAGATCAGACGCGTGGCGATCGCGCTGGGCGTCATGCCGTGTTCCATCAGCGTGACCAGCACGGCGTCCACGATGCGCATGTCCACCGGGCGCGCGTCGCGTCCCAGGATCTGCATGATCATCACCTCGGTGAAGGACTTCTTGCCGATCAGGTCTTCGACCAGGTCGACGTCGCGGTACGACATGCCGGTCAAGTGATGGGCGCACAGGCGGGTTTCGGGCGTGTTCATGGCGTCTCCTTCATTGCGGCGTCGCGCACCGCGTTCTTCAGCACCTTGCCCACGCTCGAGCGCGGCAGGCTGTCGTGGAAATGGATCTGCTTGGGCGTGGCCACCGGGCCCAGCAGCGCGCGGACGTGCGCCTTCAGTTCATCGTCGCTAGCTTGCGCGCCGGGTTGAAGCTGAACGGCCGCGTGCACCGCCTCGCCCCATTTGTCGTCGGGCACGCCGAATACCGAGCACTCGTAGACGGCTGGATGCGCGGACAGCGCGTTCTCGACGTCAACCGGGTAGATGTTGAAACCGCCAGTGATGATGACGTCGCGCAGCCGGTCCTTCAGGAACAGATAGCCGCGCGCATCGATGAGGCCGGTGTCGCCGGTGTGCAGCCAGCCGTCGACCACGGTCTCGGCCGTTTTCTCGGGCAGCCGCCAGTAGCCCGTCATCACCAGGTCGCCCTGGACCACCACTTCGCCGATCTCGCCGCGCGGCAAGAGCGTGCCGTCGGGCGCCATGATCGCCACGTCCGACAGCGGCGTGACCCGGCCGACCGACGCGCGGTTCTCAGGCGCTTCGAGGTCGGCGGGACGCAGCACGGTGACGATCTGCGGCGCCTCGGTCTGGCCGTAGGTCGTGCCCAGCACCGGACCGAAGAACGCGCGTGCACGCTCGATTTTCTCGACGGGCATCGGCGCGCCGCCGTAGATCAGGTTGCGCAGGCGCGGGAAGTCCGCGCGCGACACGCCTGGCTGCGCCATCAGCATGTAGATCAGCGTGGGCGGCATGAAGCTCAGCGTGCCGCCCCGCTCGCGAAACGCCGCCGTGATGGTGGGGGGCGACACGCTATCCAGCAGCAGATGCGCGCCGCCTTGCGCCAGCACCGGCAACAGATACGTGCCCGTGCCGTGCGTGATGGGCGCGGACACGACATAGCGGTCGTTGGCCGTGAGGCCCCAGTTGAGGATCTGGTTGACGATGCCGGCGTTCCACGCGTGATACGGCTGCATCACGCCCTTGGGCAGCCCGGTGGTGCCGCCCGTGAACTTGATGGCCTGGGTGGCATCGCGGGGCAGCGCGTGCCGCAGCGGCGCACGGCCCTCGAAACCGGCCAACAGGCCATCCAGCGTCAGGTCTGCCGCCGTGTCTTCCAGTTCGACGCGACGCGCCGGGCCCACGGGCACAAGCGGCCCGCCCACGCCGTCCACGATCACGATGGTCGGCTCGGTGGCATCCAGGATGCGGCCGATCTCGCGCGCGGTGCTGCGGTAGTTGAGCGGCACCCACACCTTGCCGCTGGCCAGCACCGCCAGCAGCGCCAGGATGTGGCGCGCCGAGTTGCCGGCGCAGATGGCCACGCGCGTCTGCGGCGCCGGGTCCAGGTCCTGCAGGGCGGCGGCCAGCGCGCGGGTGTCGGCCGCCAGCCGCGCGTAGGTGACCTGCCCGTCGGGACCATCAAGCGCCACGCGGTCCGGATGCAGCTCGGCCGCGCGGAAGAAAAAATCAATCGGGTACACCTTGGCTCCTTGGATCGCTAGTTGGCCTTGAGGTTGGCGCTTTTCACGACCGCACCCCACTTGTCGATTTCGCTGGCGATCTTCTTGGCAAAGGTCTCCGGCGTGTTGGGCGGCTGCGGCGGGAAGAATCCGCCCTGCTTGTACGAGGTCTGCAGGGCGGGGCTGGCCAGCGCCTTGTTCACTGCCTGATTCAGGCGGTCGATGACGGGCTTGGGCGTGCCGGCCGGCGCCACCAGGCCAAACCACGATTCCACGTCGAAGCCCGGCAGGCCGGATTCGGCCAGCGTGGGCACATCGGGCGTGGCGGGCAGGCGCTCGGGCGAGGTCACACCAATGGCGCGCAGCTTGCCCGCCTGCACGTGGGGCAGGGATGAGGGCAGGTTGTCGAACATGGAATCCACCTGGCCGCCCAGCAGGTCCGCCACCGCGGGGCCGCTGCCGCGATAGGGCACGTGCAGGATGTCAGTGCCGGTCTTCATCTTGAAGAGTTCGCACGACAGGTGAATGGACGATCCGCTGCCGGAGGAGGCGCAGGTCAGCTTGCCGGGGTTCTTCTTGGCATACGCGATGTATTCCTGCACGGACTTGATCGGCAGCTTGGGATTGACCACCAGGATGTTCGGAATGGTCGCCAGCAGGCCGACCGGCTCGAAGCCTTTGACAAAGTCGTAATTGAGCTGGCTGTACAGCGTGCGGTTGATGGTGTTGGCGATGGACCCGACGTACAGCGTGTAGCCATCGGGCGCGGCGCGCGAGACGATTTCTGCGCCGATGTTGCTGTTGGCGCCGGTCTTGTTCTCGACCACGACCGTCTGGCCCAGCTCTTCGGACAGCGATTTGGCCATCAGGCGCGCCACGATGTCGGTGGCGCCGCCGGCGGCGTAGCCGACGACGAGGGTGATGGGGCGTTCGGGGTAGGGTTTGGCCGCCCAGGCGGGGGCGGCGGCCACGAGGGCGCCGCTCAAGGCCACCGCCGCAGCGGTCCAGCGCTTGCCGAATGTCTTCATTGTTGTCTCCGTCCTGTTTGTCTAATAATTGGACAGATCTTCGTCTGTCCGCCTTCATATTCGGCTTTGATGGAGGCCCTATCAACGCAAGGTGTCCAGAAATTGAACAAACCGGATTCCGAGGGTTCCGGTCCGCGCATCCTGCGGCGCGGGCTGAAGGTGCTGGGCGTGCTGCGCCAGGCCGGCGCGGCCGGCATGCACGTGGTGGACATCGCGCGGGCCGCCGGCATGCAGCGGTCCACGGTGTACCGCTACCTGGATGTGCTGGTCGAAGAGGGCTATGCCTTGCGCGAATCGGGCGCGCCGCGCTGGCGCGTCGCCGAACTGGGCGTGATGATGGCCGGCGATCCGCACGCGCAGGCCGTGCGCAGCCTGCGGCCGTTGCTGCGCCAGATCAGCGATGTCAGCGGCGATTCGGCGTTTCTCATCTGCCGGGCGGCGAACGATTCGCTCTGCCTGCATCGCGAGGTCGGCAACTACCCGGTGCAGGTGCTGGCCGTGACGGTCGGGCATCGCCAGCCGCTGGGCGTGGGCGCCGCGGGTCTGGCGCTGCTGGGCGCGTTGCCCGCCGCCGAAGCCGACGAAGTTGTGGCGCAGAACGAGCAGGCGCTACGCGCCTATGGCGGCATGACGGTGGCGCAGATGCGGCGGCTGGTCGAGAACACACGCGGGCGCGGCTGGGCGGTGGTGGGCAACGCGGCGGTGCCGGGGGTGCTGGGCGTGGGGGTGGCGCTGTGCGATGCCGGCGGGTATCCGCGGCTGGCGGTCAGCGTATCCAGCCTGATCAGCCGGATGCAGGCGCCGCGCCAGCGCAGCATTGCCGACCTGATCCGCGCGCAACTGGCGCAGAGCGGGTTCGGCATGCAGCTGGGGGCGGCGCCTGGCAAAGGGGACTGAGGCCGCAGGCGGCCTCGTTCTGGCGGCCTCGTTCAGGCGGCCAGTTTTTGCGACCCGTTTTTGCGACCCGTTTATGCGACCCGTTTATGCGGCCGCGGGCGTGGGGACGCGGTACGTCTTCTGGTAGTGCACCGTGAACGTCTTGAAGGCGGCCAGCGCCTTGTGCGGATCGTGTCCCGGCTTGACGAGAAAGCTGTCAAAACCCACGCGCGCCTGGTAGTGGATGGTGTCGATCATCACGTCGCCGACCGCGCGCAGCTCGCCTTGCCACTGGTAGCGCGTGCGCAGCAATTGGGCCAGCGAGTAGCCCCGGCCATCGGTGTAGACCGGGAAGTCCACGGCGATGAAGGCGATGCCTTCGGGATGCAGCACGCCGTCGGCGTCCGCCAGATCGGTCAGGTCGGCATCGGGGCCCAGCAATACCGCCACGGGATGCTTGTGGCGGCGCAGCGTGGCGCGCGATGTCTTCCAGACGGACAGCGGGACGATCCAGCCGGGCTCGTCGGCAGGCACCTGGCCCTCGGCCGGCACTTCGGGTTCGGGCACGAAGGGGCGCGACGTGTCGGCCTCCAGCTTGCCGTTGCGGATCAGGTGCGGGCCGGGCGCGTCGTGGGCGTAGATCTCAGACATGGGCGGGCTCCGCGTGCTGCGTGGGTTTGGCGAAGGCAGGGTCCGCGTACACGTCCTGCTTGAAGGGGTCGATGCCGACGCGGTCGACCACGTCGATGAAGCGCTCGGCCTCGCTGTCGCGCAGGCCCAGGTAGGTGCGGATCAGGCGGTCGACCACGCCGGGCACCTGATGGCGCGCGAACGACGGGCCGATGATGCGGCCGATGGCCGCGCCGCCGCCGTGCGTGGATTCAAGGTCGGGCAGCGGCTTGGCGGCGCCGTTCTGGCGGCCGCCCACCGTGACCTGGTACCACTCCTCGCCGGCTTTATCGACGCCGAGGATGCCGATGTGGCCGACGTGATGGTGGCCGCAAGAGTTGATGCAGCCCGAGATGTTCAGGTCCAGCTCGCCGATTTCGAACAGGTAGTCCAGGTCGTCGAACTGGCGCTGGATGGCTTCGGCCACGGGAATGGAGACGGCATTGGCCAGCGCGCAGAAGTCTCCGCCCGGACAGGCGATGATGTTGGTCAGCAGGCCGACGTTGGGCGTGGCGAGGTTCAGGGCTTCGAGCTTTTGCCACAGCTCATGCAGACGCGAACGGCGCACGTCGGCCAGGATCAGGTTCTGTTCGTGCGACACGCGCAGTTCGCCATAACCGAAGTCGTCGGCCAGGTCGGCCACGGCGTCCATCTGGTCCGCGGTGATGTCGCCCGGCGGCACGCCGGTGGGCTTGAGCGACACCGTGACCGCGGCGTAGCCGGCGACCTTGTGCGCATGCACGTTGGTGCGCAGCCAGCGCGCAAAACGCTTGTCGCCCGCAGCCAGCGCGGCGGTGTTGTCGACGTCCGCCGTGGCGGCGGCATCGTGCTGCGGCCAGACGAAGCGCGACTTGATGCGGTCCACGAATTCCTGCGTGATGGTGTCGGGGCCGCCCTTGATGCGCTGCCATTCTTCATCGACCTGCTGCGCGTAGACCTCGGGCGTCAGGTCCTTGACCAGGATCTTGATGCGCGCCTTGTACTTGTTGTCGCGGCGGCCATGCAGGTTGTACACGCGCAGCGCGGCTTGCAGATAGGTCAGCAGGTGCTGCCATTCGACGAACGGATTGATCAGTTTGCCGACGATGGGCGTGCGGCCCAGGCCGCCGCCGATCCACACGCGGAAACCCAGCTTGCCGTCGCGTTCGACCGCCTGCAGGCCGATGTCGTGCACGCCCACGGCGGCGCGGTCTTCCACGGCGCCGCTGACCGCGATCTTGAACTTGCGCGGCAAGAAGGCGAATTCCGGATGCAGCGTGGACCACTGGCGAATGATCTCGCACCAGATCAGCGGATCGACGAGCTCGTCCGGCGCGACGCCGGCAAAGTGATCCGTGGTGGTGTTGCGGATGCAGTTGCCGCTGGTCTGGATGGCGTGCATCTGCACCGTGGCGAGTTCCGCCAGGATGTCCGGCACGTCTTCGAGCTTGGGCCAGTTGAACTGGATGTTCTGACGGGTGCTGAAATGCCCGTAGCCGCGGTCCCATTTGCGCGCGATGTGCGCCAGGGTGCGCAGCTGGCGCGACGCCAGCAGGCCATACGGAATCGCGACGCGCAGCATGGGAGCGTGGCGCTGGATATACAGGCCGTTCTGCAGGCGCAGGACGCGGAAATCGTCCTCGGTAAGCTGGCCGTCGAGAAAGCGGCGCGTCTGATCGGCAAACTGCGCGACACGCTGCTCGACAAGCTGTTGATCGACGGGGTCATACACGTACATGTCTACTGCCCTTGAAATCTTCTCGGTCTGAACCCCGGAACGGGGCAGGCGCACGGCGCCGGAAAAACGGGATTCATAACCGTAACAGGCAGCCGTAAAGACCGTCTAAGTCATTCTGGTAATAAAGAAATAAGAGCCCCCACGCCGCGCGCGCTTCGCGCGCTAGCTGCCCCCCGAGGGGGCTGCCCCGCCTTCGGGCGGCCGGGCGGCGGGGCGGCTATCAATGCCCCCACGCCGCGCGCGCTCCGCGCGCTAGCTGCCCCCCAAGGGGGCTGCCCCGCCTTCGGGCGGCCGGGCGGCGGGGCGGCTGTTTTTGCGGAGGCCGGGCGCTACGCCCTTCGCAAAGTACGGCTGCCGGAGGGGCATGGTTCATGCGTGGCGGGTATTTTTGCAAAGGATGGGTTTTCGGCCTTTGCGGGAAATCATCTGCACCGATGCCGTCCAGCGGCGCCGTCGTTGCATATGGATAGTCGCGACTGCCCCGGCCGGCGCTCGCTGGCGACGCGGCTACAACGCCGCATTCACTGCCCACCGCGCCACGAACACCAGAATGATCACCAGGCAGGCCGCGAGCAGCAGGCCGGTGGCGATGAGGGGGCCAGGTTTGTTGTGGGCGATGTCGGCGTCGTAGCCGCGTCCGCGGCGCACGCCGAAAAAGGCCCATAGCACGGAGCGGACCGTGCGCAGGAAACTGAGCATATGCGCCTCCGGGCAGATTCTTGACCGTCCACTGTAGACGCTGGACTGGGGCGCAGACAGATGCAGATCCGGTTCAACCGACCGTATCAGTTGGCGCGGCGGCATGCGCGCCGATGCCGCGCACGATGTGGTCCAGCAGTTCGCGCGCGGCGGGCGAAATGTGGCGGCCGGCGCGGCTCAGGACGTGGAGGCTGCCCTGATTCAGGATGGGATTGGCCAGCGGCAGGCTGGCCAGCCGCTGTGCCTGCATGTCGGCGGTGACGGCGATGGGGGGCGTGAGCGCGTAGCCGATGCCGGCCGCCGCGAATTGCCACAGCGCCTTGAAGGACGAGGTGGTCAGCACGTTGTGCAGCCGCACCTGCTCGCTGATTTCGGCGGCCTGGATGTGCTGGCGCACGCCAAAGCCTTCCTGCATGGACGCGCCGGGGTAGTCGGCCAGGTCGGTCAAGAGCAGGGGGCGGCGCAGCCGGGTCAGCGGATGATCCTGGCGCACGATGGCGCGTATCGGTTCGGGCCGCGAGTAATGCGTGCGCAGCCGCGCGTCGTTGGGCGGCTGGAACACCAGCCCGATATAGGCGCGGTCATCGACGATGCGCTGCACGATCTCGGAGGTGCGGGCCACGTCGATGTCCAGCGTGACTTCCGGGTGGCTACGCCAGTAACCCGGCAGGACGCGGTCGAACATGAGTTCGACAAAGCCCTCGCCCAGCACCAGATCGATGTGGCCGCGCTCGGCCTTGCGCAGGCTGTCGATCTCGGAAAAGAAGCTTTCCTGGATGTCCTGCTGGCGCTTTACGTAGCGGGCAAGGATGTGGGCGGCATCGGTGGGCACCAGCCCGCGGCCGCGGCGCTCGAACAGCGCCATGCCGCAGTCGCGTTCCAGCGCGGCGATGGCGCGGCTGACGGCGGACGGATCCATTTCCAGCGCTTCGGCCGCGCCGCGCACCGAGCCCCGGCTCATGACCTGCATGAAGTAATGCGTGCGGCGGGCGTCGAGTTGTTCATCCATGGCGGCGGCTCCGGGCGGGATTGCGGCGGATTTTCCACGCGGACAGTTAAGGGTTTACCCTTAACGAACGCTGTCCCGTGCAAAAATTTCCCAGGAAAAGGCAATTCGTTGCATTTTACGCAACGTTTCTCGGCGGCGGGTGTCATGGTTGCCCGCTAACGGGCAGAGCGAAAATTGCGCAGTCCGAACCGGCGCGCCCGTTGATTGCGCAGTCCGAACCGGCGCGCCCGTTGCGCGCCGTTCGTCATCAGGGGAAAAACAATGTCTCATGCCAGCGCCAGCCTGGCCTTGCCTTCCATGCCGCTATCGGGGCGCGTGCGCATGCTCGCCGCCATCCTGCTGGTGGTCGTCATCTCCGAAGCGATCGGCAGCGTGACCTTCTCGGTCGGTCCCGGCAAGATCGTCCTGCAACCCATGCTGTGGGCCATTTTCATCGGCGCGGTCGTGGCGGCTTTCGGTCAGCGGCTGCCGTCCGGCATCGGCATCGACAAGGCCATGCAGACCCGCATCAGCGGCTACCTGCAATATGCGTTGCTGCCGTTCCTGGCCAAGCTGGGCCTGATGGTCGGCGGCGCCTTGCCGCAGGTGCGCGAGGCCGGCTGGGCGCTGGTGTTCCAGGAGTTCGGCCACTTCTTCGGCACCATGGCCATCGGCCTGCCGCTGGCGCTGCTGCTGGGCATCAAGCGCGAAGCGATCGGCGCCACGTTCTCGGTGGGCCGTGAGCCCAGCCTGGCGATCATCGGCGAGCGCTACGGCATGAATTCGCCCGAAGGCCGCGGCGTCATGGCCGAATATATCACCGGCACCGTGATCGGCGCGCTGTTCGTGGCGCTGATGGCCGGCTTCATCACCAGCCTGAACATCTTCGATCCGCGCTCGCTCGCCATGGGTGCAGGCGTGGGCTCGGGCAGCATGATGGCCGCCGGCGTGGGTGCGATCGCCTCGCAGCAGACGCCTGAAATGGCGCATCAGGTGGCTGCGCTGGCTGCTGCCGCCAACCTGCTGACCACCGTGGTGGGCGTGTACTTCACCCTCTTCATCTCGCTGCCCACGACGATCTTCCTGTACGGCAAGCTGGAGCCCGTGCTGGGCCGCTTCTCGCGCGGCAAGAACGAGGCCGTGGTCGACGACAGCGTGTCGGAAGACGTTCCCGCACACGGCACGAAGATGGGCTTTGGCGACCGCCTGACCGCCTACGTCATCTGTGGCCTGTTTGCGTTGGTGGGCAACCGCCTGGGCTACAACGTGCCGTTCGCGGACGCGCTGCCCGGCATGGGCATCATCGTGCTGCTGGTCGTCATCACTGACCTCATCCTGCGCGTCGTGCCCAAGCTGCCGGCGGTGTTCGTGCTGTCGCTGATCGCCATGACGGCCGGTTGCCCCGGCGTGCTGCCGTACTCGGACCAGATCATCGCAATGGTCGGCAAGGTCAACTTCCTGCCGTTCACGACGGTCATCCTGGCCATGGCCGGCCTGTCGATCCTGAAAGACCTGCCCGCCTTCCGCAAGCTGGGCTGGAAGATCGTGGTGGTGTCGCTGGCCGCCAACGCCGGCACCTTCATGGGCGCCACGATGATCGCGGAATTCTTCCACTGATCGGTCTTCGCGCCATGATAAAGCCGCCTTTATAGGCGGCTTTTTTCATGGGCGGGCTTGGGGGCGGTGTCAGACACCCGTCGAGACGCCGTCGCCAATTGACGGGTGTCTCATTTGGGTGTCTGACACCTGGGTCAGCGCAAGGATCTTTCGGGTGTCTGACACCTGGGGCAGCGCAAGGATCTTTCGGGTGTCTGACACCGGGGTCTGCGCGGGAATCAGGGCGCGGCGCCGGGCCGGTAGCGCGCGTTGTCGGTTGCGTTTTCGGTGGGGCCGATGTTGGCCACCGCCGGAACGGCAGCACTGGCTGCCTTCATGACAGCCGCGGCCTGCAACTCGACTTGCGGATTGCCCATGGCGACACGATAAGGTTGCAGCGGCGCCAGGCCTTCGATGGTGCCCCAGTCGTTCGCGGCCTGGGCGCGTTGGGCCGCCGGGTCGGGCCGGGCGGCAAAGTCTTCGACCGCGCGCCGCATGCGGGCGTCCGCGTACAGGTCGCGCAATTCATCGACGTTGATGGCCGGGGCGGCAAGAGCGAGGGGTGCGGCCGCGGGGTCCGCGTTGTCTCTGACGCGCGGGGCGTTTTGCTCGGCCCTTGCCAATTTGTCGGCCTGGGCGCGTTCCAGGCGCTGGGCTTCGCGGGCGGCCTGGGCCTGGGCGGAGCGCTGCGCCTGGCGGGCCGCGAAGTTCTGCGCGGCGCGTTCGGCTTCCCAGGCGGGGCGGTTTTCATCCAGCATCGAGACGCGCGCCGGAAAAGGCGCGGCGACGTGCGGGATGGCGGAGATCGCAGAAATGGCCATGCGGGCGCTCCTTGTCGTGATTGACCTTTGGGTTGGTCTGTCAGGGGAGATGCAAGTTCACTTTAGCAAAGCCTTCTGCGAAAGGTTTTATCCATCTGTGGATTTCGTAACCGTCTCCCACGCCGCCAATTCCTCCTGCAAGGCGGCCAGCTTGCCCCTGACCAACCCGAGCGCATCGCTGCCCAGCAGCAGGTGCGCGGGCGGATGATCGGCGGCGATGGCCGCCAGCATGGCGCGCGCCGCCTTGCGCGGGTCCCCCAGTTGTCGGCCGCTTTTCTCTTCGCGCGCCTTGCGGATGGGGTCGAAGATCGCGTCGTAGTCTGCAATCGCGCGTGGGGTACGTGTCATGGATCGGCCCGCCCAGTCAGTGCGGAACGATCCCGGCGCCACGGCGGTCACGGCGATGCCCAGCGGCTGCACTTCCTTGCCCAGGGCTTCGGAAATCCCCTCCAGCGCGAATTTGCTGCCGCAGTAGTACGCGATCCCCGGCATGGTGATGTGGCCGCCCATGGACGTGATGTTCAGGATGTGGCCGCGCCGGCGATGGCGCATGAAGGGCAGGATCGCTTTCATCATCGCGACCGCGCCAAAGACGTTCACGTCGAACTGGCGGCGCATTTCCGACAGCGGCGACTCTTCCATCACGCCTTCGTGACCGTAGCCCGCGTTGTTGACCAGCACATCGATGGTCCCGACGCCGGCTTCGATATCGGCCACGACGCCGTCGATGGCGTCGAAGTCGGTGACGTCCAGGATGCGACCGATGGCCGCGCCTGGGGACAAGGCCTCGAAGGCGATCCGTGCGGGTTCGCTGCGCACGGTTCCCACCACGCGATGGCCGGCGGCCAGGGCCTCCTCGGCCAATGCGCGGCCGAAGCCGCTGCTGACGCCGGTGATGAGCAGGGTTTTGGGGGAGGTCATGGAGTCGGCTCCAAAGTCAGTGGAGAATGCATGGTAGTCTCGCAATAACGCGCGGATAAGCCGTATTCCGCTACTTATCTTGCATAAAACTATGAACGCGATTTCCCCGGGCGCGGACGGCGCGGCAGGCCCCGCTCTTGCCGAAAGCCGCATGGCCGAACTGCTGCGCGGCTTGGCGCCCCATGAGGGCTACAACCTGACGGCGTTGCCCAGCGTGCGCGTGCTGCGCGCCAACCGCGCGCTGGCGCGCACGCCCGTGCTGTATGACCCCGGGATCGTGATCGTGTGCCAGGGCCGCAAGCGCGGTTACTTCGGCGATCGGCTTTACCTCTATGACGAGCAGCACTACCTGGCCGTCTCCGTCCCGGTTCCTTTCAGCATGGAGACTGAAGCCACGCCCGAGCGGCCGCTGCTGGCGCTGTACCTGCACCTGGACTTTGCGTTGGCGGCGGAGTTGGCGTCGCAGATCGACGGCGCCGGGCACGCGGCGCCTGTCCAGGCGCCGCAAAGCATGATGTCGACCCCGATGGATGAAGCGATGCGTGCGTCGGTGCTGCGCTTCATCGAGGCCATGGCCAAGCCGTTGGAAGCCGCAGTGCTGGCAGCGGGCCTGCTGCGCGAACTCTATTTCCGCGTGCTGACCGGCCCGCAGGGCAGTTCGATGCGGGAAGCACTATCGCTGCGAGGGCAGTTTGGGCGTATTGGCAAATCCCTGCGTGTCATCCATGCGGAGTATGCCCAGCCGCTGGATGTCACCAGGCTGGCGAATGAGGCTGGCATGAGCGTCCCGAGCTTTCACAGCCATTTCAAGGCGGTGACGCAGGTTTCCCCGATGCAGTACGTGAAATCGACCCGCCTGCACCAGGCGCGCCTCTTGATGGTGCGGCAGGATCTGACGGCCGAGACGGCTAGCCAGGCGGTGGGCTACACGAGCCCGTCCCAGTTCAGCCGCGAGTTCAAGCGCCTATTTGGCCTGACGCCAGCGGCAGAGGCGCGGCGCATGCGCGAAGGCTTCGCCATACCAGCCTTCGCGCAAGCCGCGTTCGTGTCGTCGCATTGATGCCGTGGCAGTTACCGGCGCAAAACGCCGGCGGCCGGATCAGGGCTTGGTGGCCTGCATCGAGGGGCGTTGGCTGAAATCCTCGTACCAGGCAGCCGTGGCCGGGTGCGAGGCGCGCCAGTCCAGGTCAGGGAAGCGGAAGTCCAGGTAACCCAGCGCGCAGCCGATGGTGACGGTGCCGATGTCCAGGCGGCCCGCGAGGCCCGCGGCGCTCTTCTCGATGAGCGCAAGGCCATCGCGCACCTTGCCCAACTGGCCCTCGACCCAGCCATCCCAGCGCAAGGCCTCGGGACGCAGCACGGTCTCGTAGCGCGCCAGCAGCGCCGCGCCCAGCATGCCGTCGGCCATTGCCTGCTCGGTCAGCACGGGCCAGCGGGCCTTGCCGGCAGGAAAGAACGATCCGCCGCCCAGGTCGTTCAGATACTCGCAGACGACGCGGCTGTCGAACAGCGCCTGGCCTTCATCGGTGATGAAGGTGGGCACCTGGCCCAGCGGATTGCTCGGGATGATGGTCTGGTCGCGGGCGACGGGACCGGCGGCGCTGGGCAGCTTTTCAATCCGGTCGGCCAGCCCGAGTTCGTGGGCGATGACCATGCACTTGCGTACAAAGGGCGAAGCGGGCGAGAAGAAGATTTTCATGGGGTTCCCTGTCGGTGAGAGGCGTCAGTGTTGCGCAGCGTGCTAACGCTGTCCAGCCTGCTTGCGGATGACAATCGGGAAGGCATGAAGCGGGGAATCGCCAGCGGCAAGGGGAAGCGGCCGGCGGCGGAAAGGCAGAGAGGCGCCTCGTACGAGCCGCGCCCCGCGTGCTGACGACGCCGGACCCTTTGCGGACCGGCGCTCACGGCCTTATTCCGTAACGCCCGTTTCCAGGCAGGGCTTGAACTCGCCGGATTCCGGATCGCGCAGGAACAGGACGCCGGTGGCCACGCCAAAGTAGGCGCCGTGCAGTTCCAGTTCGCCCTTTTCGACGCGGCGGCGGATCGACGGGAACGTCATCAGGTTGTTCAGGCTGTGCGCGACGGTGGCCAGTTCCAAACGCTTGAGGTTGGCCTGGCGATCGCCGGTCTCGGGGGACATGCCCTTGGCGACGGGTTCGATCTGCGACATCCATTTGCCGATGAAATCGCTCTTGCTGAGCGGCGTGGCGTCGTCGAAGAAGAAGCGGATGCCGCCGCAGGAGGCGTGGCCCAGCACGACGATGTGCTTGACGTTCAGGCCGTTGACCGCAAATTCGATGGCGGCGCTGGTGCCGTGGTACGACGATTCCGAGTCGGGATCACAGGGCGGCACGAGGTTGGCCACGTTGCGCACCACAAACATTTCACCGGGGCCTGCGTCGAAGATCGCTTCGGGCGACACGCGCGAGTCGCAACAGCCAATGATCAGGATTTCCGGGCTTTGGCCGATTTCGGCCAGCTTTTGGTAGCGGCTGCTTTCTGTCTGGAAGCGGCCGTCAAGGAAGGATTGGTAGCCTTCGGAGAGTCTTTTGGGAAACATGATCTTCAGTTCCTAATATCGAGGCCAGGCTTGCTGGCGCGCCGGCATACGCACGAAGGGGCTTCGTGTGGAAGCCCCTTTTATCGAGTCGGCAGTCGGGATTTTCCCATAATTGGGCTGATAGCCACCTGTCTAAACCCTGATATTGAAAGGGTTTTTTTTGCGGCGGGTCTAAGCCCTGGGCAGTCTTAGCGGGCTGCCACGTCCAGCGGGGTCACGCGGGCGAATTCGAGCGGCGTGATGGCCTTGACCACCTTGATCTGGCCGGGGGCGAGGGGGCCCACGATGTCTTCGCTGACCCGGCCGACCTCGCGGTTCTGGGCGTCGTACAGGACGTAGGTCAGAAGGACGCTATTGACGGGGCGTTCGGACTGGTTGGCCAGGAAACCGGTGATGGTCGAGACGTTGCGGGTGCTGTCGCGCACGGCCTGGACGTTGCCCAGGGTGACGCCGTAGGCAAGGCTTTGAGCGCCAGCGGGGGCGCAGGCGCAGGCCAACACGGCAATCGAGGCGAGGATGATTTTTTTCATGGCGTCTCCTGGGGCTCGCGGCGCGGGTTTTGCCTATCTCACTCCTTTCCGGCCGGGGATTCAACGGGTCAGATGGATGAATGGGTAACAGGTTGCGGCGGAGGTTGCGAAGGCGCCGGGATTGTCCGATGATGACCGGGCCGGCGCCTTGGCCGGCGGACCGTGCAGCCCCGCGTCGCGCGTGCCAATGCGTTTGGGGCGCTCAAGGGAGGAACTCATGCTTTCCCGTACCACCCAGCTGGCCTCGGCCATCCTGTTGTCCGCATGTTTTGCCGGCGCGCAGGCCCAGACCCCCGCCGCGCCCTCAACCGCCAAGACGCCCACGCCGCAGCAGCAGCGCATGTCGGACTGCAACAAGGCCGCCGAGGGCAAGAAAGGCGACGAGCGCAAGACCTTCATGAGCAGCTGCCTGAAGGGCGAGGAGCCCGCCAAGCAACTGACGCCGCAGCAGCAGAAGATGAAGGATTGCAACGCCAAGGCCGGCGAGCAAAAGCTGACGGGCGAGGCCCGCAAGACTTTCATGAGCACCTGCCTGAAGGGCTGACCGCCCGGCAAGCAAAAACGCCAGACGAGGTCTGGCGTTTTCTTTGGCCCGCTGACAGCGGCGCTACGCGCGTCACGCCGTGGCAATCGGATACGGTCAGGTGTCTGACACCCCAGGCACATCGGTTCAATGGAAGACTGCCTCCCGCGGGTGTCTGACACCCATGTTGCACCGATGCAGCTTCATGGCCGTCTCGTACGGGTGTCAGACACCTGACCTGTGCTGGCGTCAGAGACCTGACGCGTGCACGTCACGCCGTCGCAATCGGCGTAACGGGTGAGCCGATCGCATGCGGCAGGCGCAGCGGGGGCGCGGTCAGCATGAAGTGGTGCCGGCCGTTGGCATGCAGGAAATCCGCCAGGTCCTTCAAATACCAAAGCTCGGCCAGCGGCAGGCCCAACTTGAACAGGCAGTGGTGATGCAGCGGCAGCATGGGACGCACGCCGGACTTTTCGCGGGCGGGGTAGGCCTCGACCGCGTAGTTGTCGGCGCAGATGGCGGCGATGCCGCTGTCGGTGATCCATTGCAGCAGCGCGTCGTCGGTGCCGTCCAGCGCGGCGCCGTAGGTGTGCAGCACCTCGGGGTCCGGCGCGCCGTTCATGGCGACCACGGCTTCGGCGTAGCCGGTGCGCAGCACCAGCATGTCGCCGGGCTCCACGTCGATGCCGTCCGCGTCCAGCACATGCATCAGTTCGGCGTGGCCGATCAGCGTGCGGCCCGGGCCATAATGGCGGAACAGGTCCACCAGCACCCCGCGGCCCTGCATGCCCTTTTGCGCCAGGTTCTCGACGCCCAGCTTCAGCGCGGCGGACGGGCCGCCGCTGTTGCATCCGCAGCCGGTGTGGTCGCCGTCGGCGGGGCCCACGACGTCCACGCCGGCCTGAAAGCCGTTGTAGTAGCGCAGTTCCGGCGTGCCGTCGCCATCGGCGTCAAACAGCGCGCCCACGTGCGCCAGCGCGTCCCACTGCGTCGAATACTGCATGGACAGCAGCACCTGGTCGTCGCTCAGCACATCCAGCGCGTCCGGGTTCACGTTCTTGAGCGGGAAGTTCAGGTACGGCGTGTCCTTGAGTTTCGTGGGGCTTAGCTGCGGCGGATGGCGGCGCGGGTTGAGCACGTTGCCGCCGGGCAGGTCCAGCGGCAGGGACAGGCAGAAGGTCTTGCCGGCGCGGATCTCGCGCGCGCCCTTCAGAACCTGTTCTTCGGTGATGAGGTTCAGGCGCCCGAGTTGGTCGTCGGGCCCGAAGTCCCCCCAGTTGGAGCCTTCGGGCCGGTGCTTCCAGCGTTGCATGCGGCTCACTCCGTCAGGAAGTCGACGACCACGCGGGTGAAGGCTTCCGGTTGCTCCCAGTTCGAGATGTGGGAGGTGTTCAGTTCGACATAGCGGGCGCCGGGAATGGCGGCGGCCAGTTCCTGGCCTTGCGCGGGCGTGGCGGCCAGGTCGTGCGTGCTGCTGATGACGAGTGTGGGCGCGGTGATCGAAGACACCTGTTCGCGGAAGTCGGCGTCGCGCAGCGCGGCGCAGTTGCCCGCGTAGCCCGCATCCGGCGTGCGGCGCAGCATGTCGATCAGGACCTGCGTGAGGCCGGGTTCGGCGGCGCGGTAGCCGTCGGTCAGCCAGCGCTCGACCAGCGTGGGGGCCATCTTTTCCAGCGTCTGCTCAGCCACGGCGGCGATGCGGGCGCTCCAGCCTTCCGTCGAACCGATGCGCGCGGCGGTGTTGCACAGGACCAGCTTGCCGACGAGTTCGGGGCGCGCCAGCGCCAGCCACAGGCCGGTCGGGCCGCCCATCGACAGGCCGCAGAAGTGCGCGCGCTTGATGTCCAGGTGCGCCAGCAGTTCGGCGACGTCGTTGCCCAGCTGCTCGAAGCTGTACTCGCCTTCGGGGACCGAGGACTTGCCGTGGCCGCGGGTGTCGTAGCGCAGCACGCGGAAGTGGCGGGTCAGTTCGGGGATCTGGCGGGCCCACATGTCGGCGCAGGTGCCCAGCGAATTGGAGAGCACGAGCACCGGCGCGTCGGCGGGGCCATCGATGACGTAGAACAGCCGTGCCTGGCTGAGATCGGCATAAGACATGTGGGATTCCTTCCGGGAAAGCCGCGGCCGCGCGGCGTTGACGGCGGCCGCGCGGGGATTACAGGTGGCAGACGCCGTCGACGTAGGCTTTGCGCCAGCGGGTGATGGTCACGCGGTCGAACAGGTCGGCCTGCGCGAACGGGTCGGCATCGATGAACTGCTGCGCGGCTTCGCGCGTGTCGACGTCGACGATGTACAGGCCGCCGCCGGCATCCTTGCCGTCATCCTGCAGCTTGGCGCCGCACGCCAACAGGAGCTGTTTGTTGGCGTCCAGGTATTCCAGGTGCTTGGCGCGGTGCTGCTGGCGCATGTCCTGGTGGTTGGGCTTGTCGAAGGTTTCGATGATGTAGGGCATGCAAGGCTCCTGTCAGATCGCCGAGGGATGGCGCGCGAGCGCCGTGACTTCGATATCCATGTACGGGAACAGCGGCAGGGACGACAGCAGCGCATGCAGTTCGTCGTTGCTTTCGACGTCGAAGATGCTGACGTTGGCGTAGCGGCCCACAACGCGCCACAGGCTCTTCCATTTGCCGTCGCGCTGAAGCTGCTGCGCCAGGGCCTTTTCGTCGGCCTTCAGTTTGTCGGCGCGGTCGGCGGGCATGTCGACGGGCAGATTGACTTGCATTTGAACCATGAACAACATGATGGACTCTCCATGATGCCGCCCCGGCTGGCGGGGCGGCGTATCGGCAATTCAGGGACTTCAGTTCGCAAACTTGAGCGGCAGGCCGGTCAGGCGCAGCAGCTCATCGGCGGTCATGTCGCCAAAGATGTCGGTGACGGTCACGCCGTCCTTGTTGATGTCGAACACCGCGACGTCGGTGTACACGCGCGATACGCAGCGCACGCCGGTCAGCGGATAGGTGCAGGTCTCGACCAGCTTGCTCTGGCCTTCGCGGGTCTGCAGTTCCATCATCACGAAGACGTCCTTCGCGCCGATGGCCAGATCCATCGCGCCGCCCACGGCGGGGATGGCGTCGGGCGCGCCGGTGTGCCAGTTGGCCAGGTCGCCGTGCTGCGAGACCTGAAAGGCGCCCAGCACGCAGATGTCCAGATGGCCGCCGCGCATCATCGCGAACGAATCGGCATGGTGAAAGAAGGAGCAGCCGGGCAGTTCGGTGACGGGCTGCTTGCCGGCGTTGATGAGGTCGTAGTCTTCCTCGCCCTTGGCGGGCGCCGGGCCCATGCCCAGCATGCCGTTTTCGGTGTGCAGGATGACTTCGCGGCCGGCCGGCAGGTGGTTGGCGACGAGCGTGGGCAGGCCAATGCCCAGGTTCACGTAGGCGCCTTCGGGAATGTCCTGCGCGACGCGGGCGGCGATCTGGTCGCGGGTCAGTTTGGTGCTCATTGTTGCTCCTTGGCGGCCGCTTGGCCTGCGATCTGCACGACGCGCTTGACGAAGATGCCGGGGGTCACGACGGTTTCGGGGTCCAGCTCGCCCAGTTCGACGATTTCGCGCACTTGGGCCACGGCGACGCGCGCGGCGCTGGCCATGATGGGGCCGAAGTTGCGGGCGGTCTTGCGGTAGACCAGGTTGCCCCAGCGGTCGCCGCGTTCGGCCTTGATGAGCGCGTAGTCGGCGTGCAGCGGGTACTCCAGCACGTACTGGCGGCCGTTGATTTCGCGGGTTTCCTTGCCGTCGGCCAGCGGCGTGCCGTAGCCGGTAGGCGTGAAGAACGCGCCGATGCCGGCGCCGGCGGCGCGGATGCGCTCGGCCAGGTTGCCTTGGGGCACCAGTTCCAGTTCCAGCTTGCCGCTGCGGTACAGGCCGTCGAAAATCTGCGAGTCCGCCTGGCGCGGAAACGAGCAGATGATCTTGCGCACGCGGTTGGCGCCCAGCAGCGCGGCGAGGCCGGTGGTGCCGTTGCCGGCGTTGTTGTTGATGATGACCAGGTCCTTGGCGCCCTGTTCAAGCAGGGCGTCGATCAGTTCCATGGGCTGGCCGGCAGTGCCAAAGCCGCCGATCATGACGGTGGCGCCATCGGGAACGTCCGCCAGGGCGGCGGCAGCGCTTGCAACAAGCTTAGAGATCATGATGTTCGCTCATAGGTGGCGTGTCATAATTTGTTCTTCTTTCGAACTTTCGTTCTTCTGAAGAACATCGTTTCATGGGGACTGCGAAGCGTCAAGGCATGCCCGCACGCCGCACTCTCCATCGTTCGGAGTCGCCCGCAAGGGGCAACGCAGGGCTCGCCGGCGGCGGGCCTTTTACTCTTGGAACCAGACGGATGGCCGAGCAAGATCCCCAGCAACCCAGCGACAGTTACGTGCAATCCTTCGCGCGCGGCCTGTCGGTGATCCGGGCCTTCGGCCCCGACCGTTCGCAGATGACGCTGTCCGAAGTCGCGGCCGTGACGGGCCTGACCCGCGCGGGCGCGCGCCGCATCCTGCTGACGCTGGAACATCTGGGCTACGTCACCGTCGAGGACCGCAAGTTCTCGCTGACGCCGCGCATCCTGGAGCTCGGTTACGCCTACCTGTCGGGCACGCCGCTGTGGAACCTGGCGCTGCCCTACATGGAAGAAGTCGCCGAGCTGACGCGCGAATCGTGTTCCGTGTCGGTGCTGGAAGGCGCCGACATCGTCTACATCCTGCGGTTGTCGACCCATAAGGTGATGACGATCAACCTGGCCGTGGGCAGCCGCTTGCCGGCCTGGGTGACGTCGATGGGCCGCGTGCTGCTGGCGGGCCTGCCGCCCGCCGAGCTGGACCGCGTGCTGGCGATGAGCCAGATCCAGCGCTACACGGCGGACACCGTTACCGACATCGATGAGATCAAGCGCGTGCTGGCCGGCGTGCGCGCCGATGGCTACGCGTGCGTGGCGCAGGAACTGGAGCCCGGCCTGCAGTCGGTGGCGGTGCCCATCATCGACCGCAGCGGCCGCGTGATTGCCGCGATGAACGTCAGCGGCCATGCCAACCGGTTTTCGCGCGAGGCGATGCTGGAGGCCTTTCTGCCGCCGCTGCGCCGCGCCGCCGACCAGATCAACCACGCGCTGCTGCGCCGCTAGGCGGCGCGGGCGGATGGCGAGGTCGGCCAGCAGGGACATGGCGGCCGCGTTCAGATGGGTGCGACGCCAAGCGTCGTGCCGCCGCAGACATACAGCATCTGGCCGGTGACGAACCCGTTGTCGGGCGACAAAAAGAACATCGCGGCGCGCGCGACGTCTTCGGGCGTGCCCAGGCGCTTGACGACGATGCTGTTGATGATGCGCTCGGTCTGCGGCGCGCCGGCGGGATTGCTCTTGGTGAAAAGGTCGGTGGCGATGGGGCCGGGGCCGATGGCGTTGACGG
Source organism: Achromobacter sp. E1 (assembly GCF_037039475.1). Classification (NCBI taxonomy): domain Bacteria; kingdom Pseudomonadati; phylum Pseudomonadota; class Betaproteobacteria; order Burkholderiales; family Alcaligenaceae; genus Achromobacter; species Achromobacter sp. E1. The sequence goes on along the minus strand of NZ_CP146253.1, from coordinate 5,485,596 downwards.
TGATGCCATCGCCTCCCAGTTCCATGGCCAGCGTGCGGGTCATGCCCACCAGTCCGGCCTTCGTGGCCGAATAGACGACACGATCCGGCTTGCCCAGCGCCGCGCGCGAGGACATGTTGACGATGCGGCCGAAGCCGGCTTCGCGCATGGCGGGCAGCGCGGCCTGCACCAGGATGAGCGCGGTGCGCAGGTGCAGATTGACGACGTAGTCCAGGTCGGCCAGCGTGGCGGTGTCGGCGGTGCCGGGCCGCGTGGCGCCGGCGTTGTTCACGAGGCCGACAATGTTGAACGCGCTGGTGACTTCGCGGGCGACTTCCTGCGTGCGCGCTTCATCGGTCAGATCGGCCTGATACGAGACCAGACCCGCCGGCGGATTCTCGGGCAGCTTGTAGTCGATGTTGACGACCTTGTGGCCGGCATCGAGCAGCATGCGGACGATGGCGGCGCCGATCCCGGCGCTGCCGCCGGTGACGAGATATGCGGTGGGTTTGGTCATATCAATTCCCGTTCGGTTCAAAAAAACACTGCTTTGACAATAGCCCTCTTCCCGCCCCAGATCGGGGACACCGCCAGATCCGGCTCCGCCGGTCTGCAGGTGTCGCCCCCTGGGGGGCGCGCGCAAGCGCGTACGGGGGGGCTCAATGCGTCAGATAGCCCCATGCCAATACTGCGGTGATGTGGATCACGCCGACCCACAGCATCATGATGACGGTATAGCCCATCACGTCGCGCAGCTTCAGCTTGGACAGGGCCAGCGCGGGCAGGATCCAGAAGGGTTGCACGAGGTCGTTCCAGGCGTTGCCCAGCATGACGGCCATGGTGGTCTGGTTGAGCGCGCTGCCGATTTCCTTGGCGGCGTCGATCATGAACGGACCCTGGATGACCCAGTGCCCGCCGGCGGACGGCGCAAAGAAGTTGATGACGAACGAGCTGATCAGGCCCCAGAACGGCAGCGTTTCAGGCGTGGCGACGTCGACAAAGACCTTGGAGATCGAGGTGACCAAACCCGAGGCGGCCATGATGGCCATGATGCCGGCGTAGAACGGGTACTGCAGGATGATCCCGGAGATGGTCTTGATGCCTTCGGTCAGCTTGGCGACGTAGGCGGCGGGGGTGCCGAGCAGGATGATGCCCAGGAACAGGATGATGAAGTTGATGAGGTTCAGGTCCAGCGAACCGCCGTCCATGAAGTGAAAGACGACGTAGGCCACGCCGAGCGCGCCGATGAGCAGGCTGAGCAGGCGGCTGTTGTTGAGCTTGGAGGCGAGGGTGCCCTTTTCGAGCATGTCTTCGGCGGCGCTGGACGCGTTGGCGTCGCGGTCGATGTTGGGATCGACTTCGACGATGGCTTCACCCTTCTTGGGGTGCAGCCAGGCGTTGAGCAGCGGCAGGGTGACGATGATGACCAGGCTGGTGATCAGCATGGGCACGGAGAAGATGGTTTGGGACAGGGGGATGGTGCCCATCTGCGCGGCGGTGGGATGACCGGGCGTGGCGACGAGCACGGGGATGCTGGCCGACAGGCCAAGACCGTACATGGTGAAGCCGCTGTAGGCGGCGGCGATGATCAGGGGGTAGTGCACGCCCTTGACCTTCAGGGCCAGCTTCTTGGCGACGATGCCGCCGATGACCAGGCCAAAGCCCCAGTTCAGGTAACTGCCGATGCCGCCGACGAGGGTGGCGACGATGATGGCGGTGTGCGGCTTGTGGACGTGGCTGACGATGCGGTTGAGCATTCGGTCGGTCAGCGGCGCGGTGGCCAGCACGTAGCCCATTGCCAGGATGACGGCCATCTGGGTGGTGAAGGCCAGGAGGCTCCAGAAGCCTTTGCCCCAGGCGCGGGTGACGTCGCCGATGCTCTGGCCTTCGATGCCCATGGCCAGCAGCACGGTGAGCAAGGTGAGCGCGATCGCAAAGACAAAGGGATCGGGCAGATACTTGCGCATCAGCTCGGTGAAAAATGAAGCCAATTTATTCATGGTGCCTCCAACAACTCCGTAAGGCGGTTCTCTGATGTCCGGCGGCGCGCGTCATCGGGTGACGATGCGGGCGCGCGGGACGATTGCTTTTCTTTGTGTGGGTGGGCTCGTGGCCCGATGGCGCGGTCGGTCTTGGCCGCCGCGCTTTTTGTGGATGTTCGAGAACGGCTCAGGAGCCGCCGGCCTTGCCGTTCAGCCAGGCGGCCAGTTCGCCAAGGGCGGCGCTTTTCTCGCGCAGGACGCGTTCGCGGCGTTCGGGGCTCCAGGTGTAGAAGCCCTGGCCGCTCTTGGCGCCGAGGTGACCGCTGTCGACTTTGCTCTTGAGCAGGTCGGACGGTTCGGTGCGGTTCTCGAGGTCTTTGTAGAGGTAGCTGGCGATGGCGTAATGAACGTCGATGCCGTTCATGTCGCGCTGTTCCAGGGGGCCGGACAGGGCGAGGCGAATGCCGAGGCTCCACTTGACGACTTCGTCGATGTCTTCGGCGCTGGCAACGCCCTTTTCCAGCAGGGAGATGGCCTCGCGCGCAAGCGCATGCTGGATGCGGTTGGCGATGAAGCCGGGAATGTCCTGCCGCACGAGGACGGGGCGTTTGCCGCCGAAGCGCAGGGTGGCCATGACTTTGGCAACGGTGTCCTCGGAGGTGTCGTCGTTGCGGACGACCTCGACGAGCGGAATGACGTCGGCGGGGGTGAAGAAGTGGGCGCCCACGAAGCGGTCGCGGCGCTGGACGGCGCTGGCGATGGCGTTGATGGACAGGCCGGAGGTGTTGGTGGCGAAGATCGTGTGCGCGAGGCACAGGGTGTCGAGCTTGGCGAAGATGCCGCGCTTGAGATCCAGGTTCTCCGGGACGGCCTCGATGACGAGGTCGCTGGCGGCGGCAGCTTCGAGGCCTTGCTCCATGCGGATGCGCTGGATGACCTGCTGGACTTCGCCGGGCGCGTAGACGTTCAACTGCCGTTCGATGGTCTTGAGGGCTCGGTCCAGGGCGCCGTCGACCGGATCGATCAAAACGACATTGAGTCCCTTCGAGGCGAACAGCGCGGCAATGCCGCTGCCCATGGCGCCTGCGCCGATGACGGCGAGATTTCTGAGGGGATTGTCCATATGGCTCGCTTGGTGCTTGCGGCTGCTGCTTGCACGCGGGCACGCGGGGACCAGGAGGAACGCTGTCTCGTCCGAGGGTGCCTTTCTGTGCGCGGCTGGCCAGAAAAACCTTTGTGTTCTATATACGAACATTTGTGCGTGTATAGAATTTCTGTGGGGGATAGTACTAAAAGTTGCTGGGGGTGGACAAATCGTGGTTGGGGGGTGTTCGGTGGGGTGGTGCGTGGGGCTGCGTTGAATGGGCGGAGGGTTGTCTGGCTTGGTGATGGCTTGTGAAGCGGTGACGTGCGCTGGTCCTGTCCGCTGGCTGCTGTCTTTGCGGATGAGGGAGTGTCCGGATTTTTGCGTGCAGGCCTGTGATGGTTTTCGAGGAGACCGAGGCAGTGTTCTTTTGACGCCCGGCGCGGCGTCGGCCTGGGGCGCGCGGGGCTACGATTGCGGTCCGGAGCCTTCGCTCCGGACTGCCCCTTCGTCATCTTCGTCAGCGCCTTCGGCGCTTCCTTCAGATTCCCTCGGGCGCATCTACACGCCCCGCGCACCCCAGGCCGCCGCCACGCCGGGCTCGGATGAATTCAGCTTGGCGGGCGCTGGGGCGGGTGGGGTACTTGAGGTTCTTGCTTACGGCCGTGCGGGTTTGAAGCGTCTTGCAGTGCCCGCCCCGCGGCGGCCGCGCGGGCGGCCTGGCGGGGCTTACGCGGTGTCTTGCGTTGGCGTGATGACGCTTCGCGCTCGCGTGGTCTTCTTGGTATCTGACGGCGGCCTAGATGCAGATGCTCTTAGGTGTCTGACACCCTTAAGCAACGCCGCTTGAGCCTGCCGCGACGTGGCCGGGTGTCTGACACCGGCCGCAAGCTGCAATCCTGGTGGCGTCATCGACATCCGCGGTTCCGGTTCCCGCCAGCGTTTCTACCCCGAATTCCGCAACCCCGCCGCGATCCCGTTGATCGTCAGATGGATCGCGCGCTGCACGCGCTTGTCGACCTCTGCAGCGGGATTTTTCTGCGCGGCACGATGCCGGCGGATGAGGTCGATCTGCAGATAGTTCAGCGGGTCGATATACGCGAAGCGTTCGCGCAGCAGGATTTGCAGCGTGGGGTTGTCGGCGAGCAGTTCGCGTTGGGTCAGCAGTTTGAGCATGGCGAGCGTGCGGCCGTGTTCGGCGCTGATGGCGCCGAAGATGCGTTCGCGCAGGGCGCGCTGGGGGACGAGTTGGGCGTAGCGGGCGGCGATGGCGAGGTCGGATTTGGCCAGCACCATTTCCATGTTGGAGAGCAGGGTGCGGAAGGCGGGCCAGTCGCGGGCCATTTCGCGTAGTTGGGCGAGGCGGCCGCGGCGGGAGCGGGAGGCGTCGGGGGAGCCGGTTTCGAGGTAGGCCTCGATGGCCGAACCCATGCCGTACCAGCCGGTGAGCATGAGGCGGCATTGGGCCCAGGAAAAGCCCCAGGGGATGGCGCGCAGGTCTTCGATGCGTTGGCCCTTTTTGCGGGAGGCGGGACGCGAGCCGATGTTCAGGCCGGCGATTTCGCTGATGGGCGTGGCGGCGAAGAAGTATTCGGCGAAGCCGGGGGTGTCGTAGACGAGGCCGCGGTAAGTGCGTTGCGCGGTGTCGGACATGAAGGACATGGCGGGGCCGTGGTGGGCCATGTGGGCGTCTTCGGCGCTGGTGGCTTCGGCGCGCGGGGCGAGGCTGGATTCGAGGGTGGCGGCGACGAGGAGTTCAAGGTGCCAGCGGCCGACTTCGGCGTCCTTGTACTTGCTTTGGATGACTTCGCCTTGTTCGGTGAGGCGGATCTGGCCGGCGACGGTGCCGGGAGGCTGGGCAAGGATGGCGTCGAAGCTGGAACCGCCGCCGCGGCCGACGGAGCCGCCGCGGCCGTGAAAGAGGCGCAGGCGGACGTTGCGGCTGGAGAAGACATCGACCAGCGCGCGTTCGGCCTGGTAGAGCGACCAGTTGGAGGTCAGGAAGCCGCCGTCCTTGTTGCTGTCGGAGTAGCCCAGCATGACTTCCTGCGCGCCGTTTTGCGCGCGCTTCACGCGTTGGCGGATTTCGGGCAGGTCGAGCCAGGCGGCCATGATGTCGGCGCCGCGTTGCAGGTCGGGGATGGTTTCAAAGAGCGGCACGACCATGAGGCCGTCTTCGGGAAGGATGTCCTGTCCGGCGGGCGCGATGAGGCCGGCCTCTTTCTGCAGGACCATGACTTCGAGCAGGTCGCTGAGGGTTTCGGTGTGCGAGACGATGGTCTGGCGCACGGCCTGTTTTCCGTAGCGCGCGCGGCCGGCGGCGGCGGCGCGCAGGACGGCGAGCTCGCGGGTGGTGTCTTCGGAGTAGGCGATCCAGGGCGACGCGAGCGGGCGCGCCTGGGCGAGTTCGGCGCGCAGGAGTTCGACGCGTTCGTCTTCGGACAGGGCCAGATAGTCGAGGGGCTTGCCCTTGTGCGTGACGCCGGCGCGCGAGAAGAGTTCGGCAAGCGCGCCTTCGTGGACGTCGGAGCTTTGGCGCAGGTCGACGGTGGCCAGGTGAAAGCCGAAGACTTCGAGGGCCTGCTGCAGGCCGGAGAGGCGCAGCTTGGCGAGGGGGGCGCCGTGGTGCGCGGCCAGGGATGCGGCGATGACGGCGAGGTCGGCGGCGAATTCCTGGGGAGCGTCGTAGGCGGGGGCGGCGACAGTGCTGCGGCGCGCAAGGTTCTGGCCGGTCAGGCGCAGCGCGGTGGCGGCCAGCCGGGCGTAGACGCCGACGAGGGCGCGCCGGTAGGGTTCGTCGCGGCGGTGCGGGGAGTCGTCGCCGCTGCGCTCGGCGAGCGCGAGCAGTTCGGGGTCGGCGGCGATGAGCAGGGTGGTGATGGACAGTTCGGCGCCCAGCGCGTGGACTTCCTGCAGGTAGTGTTCAAAGAGGACGGTGGCCTGGCGCAGCAGGGCGCGTTCGAGCGTGGCGGCGTCGACGTTGGGATTGCCGTCGCGGTCGCCGCCGATCCAGCTGCCCATGCGCAGGAAGGGTTCGAGCGGTGGGGGCGGGGCGGCGAAGGGCTTGGCGGATTCGCGGTTGAGCAGTTTGGAGAGGTCACCGTACAGGCGGGGGATGACCTGCAAAAAGGTGCTGCGGTAGTACGAGAGCGCGTTTTCGATTTCGTCGGCGACGGTCAGGCGCGTGTAGCGCAGCATGCGGGTCTGCCACAGGGTGGCGACGCGGCCGAGCAATGCGGTGTCGAGTTCGGCCAGTTCGTCGGGCGTGAGCTGGGCGTCGCGCTGCGCAAGCGCGCTGGCGATTTCGCGGTGGACGTCGAGCGTGCTTTTGCGCTGCACTTCGGTGGGGTGCGCGGTGAGGACGGGCATGACGCAGGCTTCGGCCAGCAGTCGGCGGATGCGCGCCACGCCGACGCCCTGGCCGCCCAGCACCTGGATGGCTTCGCGCAGGCTGCCGCGCGCGGGCGTGCCGTCGGTGAGGGCGCGGGCGCGCTGGCGGCGGTTCTGGTCGCGGTCTTCGGCGATGTTGGCCAGGTGCAGAAAGTAGCTGAAGGCGCGTGCGACGGAGTTGGGGTCGCTGCCTTGCAGGCGCTTGACGCGTTGCTCAAGCAGTTTGCTGTCGGCGTCGTCGCCTTCCCGGCGGAATTTGACGGCGGTGCGGCGCAAGGTTTCGATGGTGTCGAAGACGCGCTTGCCTTCGCATTCTTCGATGACTTCTCCTAACAGGCGGCCTAACAGCCGGATATCGTGACGCAAGGGTTCTGCGGAATCTGACTGCGTGCGCTTGGCATTCATCGTGCGGGGATCCGTCTGACGGCTGTTGGAAGAGGAAAAGTCGAAGCGGGCGTTGCGGGCAAACCTTGAAAATGATGGGTCGATTTTACGCAGCGTTCCTTACGGGGAAGGCCGTTTGCTCGGTTAAAGTGCGAGGTATCCCTTCGTTATTCCAGAAGCCCCCTTTATGCAAAATCATCAACGTCGCGCGCTCGTGCTGTTTTCGGGCGGCCAGGATTCCACCACTTGCCTCGCCTGGGCGCTTGACCGCTATGCGCATGTGGAGACGGTGGCGTTCGATTACGGGCAGCGTCATCACATCGAACTGTCTGCGCGGCTGAATGTGCTGCGCGAGATCCGGGCCAATTTTCCGGACTGGGCGGCGCGGTTGGGCGAGGACCATCTGCTGGACCTGAAGGTGCTGGGTCAGGTGGGCGATACGGCGATGACCAGCGACCGCGCGATCGAGATGCAGGCCAATGGGCTGCCGAATACGTTTGTGCCGGGGCGCAATCTGTTGTTCCTGACGTTGGCGGCGGCGCTGGGGTACCGGCGTCAGCTGGACGTGCTGGTGGGCGGGATGTGCGAGACGGATTTCTCGGGGTATCCGGATTGCCGGGACGACACGATCAAGGCGCAGCAGGTGGCGTTGGGGCTGGGACTTGGGTCACGGGTGACGATCGAGACGCCGCTGATGTGGATCGACAAATCCGAGACCTGGGCGTTGGCTTATGCGTTGGGCGGTGATGCGTTGGTGGAGACGATCGTCGAGGAAAGCCATACGTGTTATCTGGGGGAGCGGGGGGCTCGGCATGATTGGGGGTATGGGTGCGGGGAGTGTCCGGCTTGCAAGTTGAGGAAGATCGGGTGGGAGAAGTGGGTTGTGGCTTCGGCGGCTGAGGGGTGAGTGGCTGGTCAGCTCGGCAATGGCCTGTGGCTGGTTCTTAAGACGCCCGGCGCGTCGTCGGCCTGGGGCGCGCGGGGCTACGATTGCGGTCCGGAGCCTTCGCTCCGGACTGCCCCGTTGTCATCTTCGTCAGCGCCTTCGGCGCTTCCTTCAGATTCCCTCGGGCGCATCTACACGCCCCGCGCACCCCAGGCCGACGACACGCCGAGCTCTGGTGGTTTCAGCTTGGCGGGCGCTGGGGCGAATCGAGTTCTTGAGGTTCTTGCCAGCGCTAGCGCGGGGGTGGAGCATCTTGCGGCGCCCGCCCCACGACGGCCGCGCGGGCGGCCTGGCGGGGCTTACGCGGTGTCTTGCGTTTGGTGATGACGCTTCGCGCGGGGCCTATCCGCAATTTTGTGTGCGAGGCATATCATGAGGACTAAAGACCATGGATATGCCGATGAAGAAGAGACGCAGCGCAGCCGCTCAGGCGGCGGCCCGTGGGCCGCTGCCTGAAGTCCCAGCCGAACTGCTGGATCATCTGGTCAAGGGACCGATGACGCCCAGCGAGGTCCAAGACCTGTTCCTGTCGTTCCAGAAGGCGGTGATCGAACGCACGATGGCCGCGGAGATGAACCTGCATCTGGGTTATCGGCCAGGCGAGGACAAGCCCGAAGGCCAGGCCAACGAGCGCAACGGCGCCAGCGGCAAGACGGTGCTGACCGAGCATGGCCCGGTGCGCGTGGAGCTTCCCCGTGACCGGGACGGCTCCTTCGCCCCGATCCTGATCCCCAAGCACGAGCGACGCTTCACCGGGTTCGATGACCGGATCATCGCCATGTACGCACGGGGCATGAGCGTGCGCGAGATCCAGGCGTTCCTGGCCGAGAGCTACGGCACCGAGGTCTCGCCGGACTTCATCAGCTCGGTCACCGACGAGGTCATGGCCGAGACCATCGCCTGGCAGAACCGGCCGCTGGAGGCGATGTACCCGGTGGTGTTCTTCGACGCGTTGCGGGTCAAGATCCGAGACGACGGCGGCGTCAGCAACAAGGCGGTGTACCTGGCGCTGGGCGTGCAGGCCGACGGCCAGCGCGATGTGTTGGGCCTGTGGGTCGAGCAAACCGAGGGGGCCAAGTTCTGGCTCAAGGTCTTCAATGAACTCAAGACCCGAGGGTGCCAGGACATCCTGATCGCCGTGGTCGACGGCCTGAAGGGCCTGGCCGACGCCATCGGCACGGCCTTCCCGCGCACGACGGTGCAGACCTGCATCGTGCATCTGATCCGCAACAGCCTGGATTACGCGGGGTGGAAGGATCGCAAGGCTGTAGCCGCCGCCCTGCGCCCGATCTACGCAGCCGCCAGCGCACAAGCAGCCGAGCAGGCGCTACAGGCGTTCGCCGATGGGCCCTGGGGAACCAAGTACCCCACCATCGTCGCGGCCTGGCAGCGGGCCTGGGAGAACGTCACGCCGTTCTTCGTGTTCCCGCCGGACATCAGGCGCGTGATCTACACGACCAATGCCATCGAGAGCTTGAACATGCAATTGCGCAAGATCATCAAGACGCGAGGCCACTTCCCAACGGATGAGGCCGCCATCAAGCTCCTATGGCTGGCGCTACGCAACGTGCTGGCCAAGTCCGTCAGAGCGACCTTCGACTGGAAAGTCGCCATGAACCAGTTTGCTATCCTGTTCGGCGAACGGTTTACTGCGGCCCGGGGATAACAACTTTTAAAACGCCTCGCCCACAAAAATACGGACAGGCTCTTCGCGCGTGGTTGTGCTGTGTTCGCACTAGGTGTCTGACACCCTGCAGAAACGCCCTCCCATCTAGCGCCACCACCTCCTGGGTGTCTGACACCGTCCCAAGAACGCCAGCGCTCAAAAACCATCCCGCGCCGTCGGCACAACGGCAGGTGTGGCGGCCGCCGACACTGCCGCTTCATTCACCCGCCCGATAAACCTCCATCTCAGCATCACCGCTGCCGCAGCAATGACGGCTGCCAGCGCTGCGGACGCCATCATTGCTGCTTTCGCGCCTTGCCACTCGATGACATACGCATACGCAACCGGCGCGGCGGCGGTCAGCAGAAAGCTGGGGATCAGCAACGCTCCAACCAGCGCGCCGTAGCTGCGAAAGTCGAAGAGCGCCAGCGGCAGCGTGCCGCGGGTGATGGTCATGAGGCCGTTGCAGGCGCCGTAGAGCAGGGTGTAGGCGGCGGTGGTGTAGAGGTTGCCGCCGGGTACAAGGGCGAGCAGGAAGCACAGGGGGAGGGCGAGGCCCACTGCCAGGTTGAGGGTCAGGGGATGCAGGCGGGCGCCGACGAGGACGTCGCCGAGGCGGGCGGCGAATTGGCCGATGCCCCATAGGGCGGCGACGCTGACGGCGGCGGCGGTGGCCAGGCCCAGGCCGGTCAGCAGGGAAAAGAGGTGGGCGGCGTTGCCGGCGGCCAGGAAGTTGGTCAGCATCGCCATGACGGCGTACAGGGTGCCGGCCAGGCGGCGTTCGGCGGCGGTGCGGGTCAGGGCGGTGGCGGCCTTGCCGGGGTCGGTGGGGGTGGCGGTGTAGCGGCGGCGGGGCAGGGCCAGGTAGAGGGGGACAGTGGCGAGCGCCAGTGCGGCGTAGCACCAGGCGGCGCCGCGCCAGCCCAGCCATTCGGCAAGAAAGTGGCCGACGGGCCACATGACTGTGGATGCCAGGCCGCCGAAGAGGGTGATCTGGGACATGGGCCGGCGCGCGGCGGGGCCGGCGGCGCGGGCCAGGGCGGCAAAGGCGGCGTCGTACAGGCACAGGCGCATGCCGACGCCCAGCGTGGCCCAGGCCGCGAAGTAGAGGGCGTGGGCGTGCGTGACGGCGAGCAGGGCGCAGCCCAGCGCGGACAGCACGGCGCCGGCGGGCATGACGCGGTGGCCGCCCCATCGGTCCACGGCGGCGCCGGCGGCGGGCGATACCAGGGCCATGACGACGATGGCGGCGGAGAAGCCGCCGTAGATGGTGGCGGCGTTCCAACCCAGGTCGGCGGTCATGGCCGGGCCGAGGGCGCCGATGAGGTAGAAGGTGACGCCCCAGCCGACAAGCTGGGTGAGCCCCAGGCAGATGACGGCGTGGGGGCGGATCATGGGCGTTGCGGGGGCGTGGTGTCGCCGTCGCCCAGGCTGCGCTGCATGAGGACGGTGTCACGCCATTCGCCGTGCTTGTGACCGACGGAGCGGAGGGTACCGACGGGGTGAAAGCCTTGGCTGGCGTGCAGGGCCAGCGAGGCGGCGTTGCGGCTGTCGCCCACGACGGCCAGCATCTGGCGCCAGCCGGCGGCGGTGCAGCGTTCGATCAGGGCGGCGAGCAGCTTGCCGCCGATGCCCAGTCCGGCGCGGCCGGCCTTGACGTAGACGGAGTCCTCGACGGTGTGCCGGTACGCGGGGCGCGGGCGGTAGGGCGTGACGTAGGCGTAGCCGACGACTTCGCCGTTGATCTCGGCCACGAGGTAGGGCATTTCCTTTTCCAAAACGGCGGCGCGGCGCTGGCGCATTTCGGCGATGGAGGGCGGGTCGAGCTCGAACGAGGCGGTGCCGTGCTGCACGTGGTGCGCATAGATGGTCTTGATGGCGGGCAGATCGGCTTCCGCGCTGTCGCGGATGAGGACGGTGGGCGAATGGGGCGACATGGAAATAGCCGGAAATTTAGTGGGCGATCGGGTGCGCAAGCGTGGACGCGCAGATGGACGCGTGGATGGGCAATGAAAACGTCAGTGTGGGCCAAGCGCTTTCATTAATAAAGCTTTGATCTATTATGATTTTCATAAGCACAACTTTGGTGTGAGCCATGCGCGGCTTGAATCTGGACCACCTGCGCACGTTTGCGCAGGTCATCGAACTGGGCAGTTTTTCCGCCGCCGCCGAGCGCGGGGGCGTGACGCAGCCGGCGGTCAGCCTGCAGATCCGGCAGTTGGAGCGGCGCTTCGGCCTGAAGCTGGTCGAGCGCGTGGGGCGGCGCGCGGGGCCGACGGCGGCGGGGCGTGAGCTGCTGGCGCACATCCGCGTGATCGACGGCGCGATTGCGCAGGCCGAGCAGGCAATGAGCGCGCATGCATCGCAGGTGTCGGGGCGGATCCGGCTGGGCACGGGCGCGACGGCGTGCACCTATCTGCTGCCGCCGGTGCTGGCGGATCTGCGCCAGCGGTTTCCGGCGCTGGACGTCGTGGCCAGCACGGGCAACACGGCGGACATGCTGCGCGGGCTGGAGGCCAATACGCTGGATATCGTGCTGATCACGCTGCCCGCGCCGGGCCGCATGTTCCAGGCGACGCCGTTGATGGAGGACGAATTCGTGGCGATCTTTCCGGCGCGCGATGCGGCCGCCATTCCCGAGGCGGTGACGCCGCAGGCGCTGGCGCGGATGCCGCTGGTGCTGTTCGAGCCGGGCGCGCGTACGCGGCGGCTGGTGGACGACTGGTTCGGGGCGGCGGGCGTGGCGGCCAAGCCGATCATGGAACTGGGCAGCACGGAGGCGATGAAGGAGATCGTGGGGGCGGGCCTGGGCTGCGCGGTGTTGCCGCGGCTGGCGGTGTCGGGCGCGGGGCGGCGCGAGGCGCTGGAGGTACGCTCGCTGACGCCGCGCCTGTCGCGCGACCTGGCGATCGTCCTGCGGCGCGACAAGCCGCTCAGCCGCGGGCTGCGGCATCTGCAGGATGCGCTGCTGGCGCTGCGGGGGGATGCGCCATGACGGCGTCCTCCGTGTCGCGCACGCCGGCCGAACTGGATCTCTATCCCTATGAATCGTCGCGCCGTCCGGTGGCGGGGCTGGCCGTGGACTACCCGGACGGGCATCGCGTCAAGCGCCATCGCCATCGGCGCGGACAGCTGGTCTATGCGATCTCGGGCGTGATGGTGGTGGATACGGACGCGGGTATCTGGGTGGTGCCGCCGACGCGCGGCGTGTGGGTGCCGGCGTGGGTGACGCACGGCATCCGCATGAGCGGCGAACCGCGCATGCGCACCGTGTTTGTGGAGCCCGGCGCGGCGGCGCATCTGCCTGCGCAGTGCTGCGTGCTGTCGGTGTCGCCCTTGCTGCGCGAGTTGATGGCCGCCGCCGCCCAGGTGCCGCTGGACTGGGCGCCGGACACGCGCGACGGCCGGCTGATGATGCTGCTGCTGGACGAGCTGCGCCAGGAGCCCGCGCTGCCGCTGCATCTTCCGCAGCCGTCGGAGGCGCGCCTTGCCCGCATCTGCCGGGCCATCGTGCGGCATCCGGAACGTCAGGACGGGGCGGCCGACTGGGCGCGGGCGTTGGGGGTGGATCCCAAGACGGTGCATCGGCTTTTTCTGCGGCATACGGGCATGACGTTCGGCCGCTGGCGCCAGCAGGCGCGGCTGCTGGCGGCGATGGAGCGGCTGGCGCGGGGCGATCGGGTATTGGATGTGGCGCTGGACCTGGGGTACGAAAGCCCCAGCGCGTTCGCGGCCATGTTCCGCAAGGCGCTGGGGGAGTCGCCCAGCGCCTTTGCAGCGCGCAGCGTGGCGTCCGCCTGACGGCCGCGTGTCCGTTTCAGCACGGCCGCGGGGCGGCCGGGGGTGGAACCAGCGTATTATTTACCGTTTTGCCGCCCACGCTAACAGCTACAGCCTGAGACAGATCATGCCGCACTACCGCTCCCGCACTTCGACCCACGGCCGCAACATGGCCGGCGCCCGCGCCTTGTGGCGCGCCACCGGCATGAAGGATGGCGACTTCGGCAAGCCGATCATCGCCGTGGTGAACTCGTTCACGCAGTTCGTCCCCGGCCACGTGCACCTGCGCGACCTGGGCGCGCTGGTGGCCAAGGAAATCGAAGCCGCCGGCGGCGTCGCCAAGGAATTCAACACCATCGCCGTGGACGACGGCATCGCCATGGGTCACGGCGGCATGCTGTATTCGCTGCCGTCGCGCGAACTCATCGCGGACTCGGTGGAATACATGGTCAACGCGCACTGCGCCGACGCCATGGTCTGCATCTCGAACTGCGACAAGATCACCCCGGGGATGCTGATGGCCGCGATGCGCCTGAACATTCCGGTCGTGTTCGTGTCCGGCGGCCCGATGGAAGCGGGCAAGGTCAAGTCGCCCACCGACGGCAAGGTCATTGCCAAGATCGACCTGGTCGACGCCATGATCAAGGCCGCCGATCCCAACGTGTCGGACGCGGAAGTCGCCGAAGTCGAGCGCAGCGCCTGCCCGACCTGCGGCTCCTGTTCCGGCATGTTCACCGCCAACTCGATGAACTGCCTGACCGAAGCCATCGGCCTGGCGCTGCCGGGCAACGGCACCATCGTCGCCACGCACGCCTGGCGCAAGGGGCTGTTCGAACAGGCCGGCCGTCTGGTCGTTGACCTGTGCCGCCGCTACTACGTCGAAGAAGACGAATCCGTCCTGCCGCGCAACATCGCCACCAAGAGCGCGTTCCAGAACGCGATGGCGCTGGACGTGGCGATGGGCGGTTCGACCAACACCGTGCTGCACTTGCTGGCCGCGGCGCAGGAAGCCGGCGTGGACTTCACCATGGCCGATATCGACCGCATCTCGCGCAAGGTGCCGTGCCTGTGCAAGGCGGCGCCCGCCACCGACAAGTACCACATCGAAGACGTGCACCGCGCCGGCGGCATCCTGGGCATCCTGGGTGAACTGGCGCGCGCCGATCTGCTGGACCTGTCCTGCGGCAACGTGCACAGCGGCACGCTGGGCAACGCCATCCAGCAATGGGACGTGGCCGGCAACGCCAGCGAAGAAGCCAAAAAGTTCTACCGCGCGGCGCCCGGCGGCATCCCGACCACGGTCGCTTTCAGCCAGGACGCCACGTTCCTGACGCTGGACACCGACCGCAAGACGGGCTGCATCCGCAGCAAGGAAAGCGCCTATTCCAAGGACGGCGGCCTGGCCGTGCTGTACGGCAACCTGGCGGAAAAGGGTTGCATCGTGAAGACGGCCGGCGTGGACGAGTCGCAATGGGCCTTCACGGGCCGCGCGCGCGTCTTTGAAAGCCAGGACGACGCCGTTGAAGGCATCCTGGGCGACAAAGTCGTCGCGGGCGACGTGGTGGTGATCCGCTACGAAGGCCCCAAGGGCGGCCCCGGCATGCAGGAAATGCTTTATCCCACCTCCTACCTGAAGTCCAAGGGCCTGGGCAAGACCTGCGCACTCTTTACCGACGGCCGCTTCTCGGGCGGCTCGTCCGGTCTGGTGATCGGCCACGCCTCGCCGGAAGCGGCCGAAGGCGGCACCATCGGCCTGGTCGAAGAAGGCGACACGATCGAGATCGACATCCCCAACCGCAAGATCCACCTGGCCGTGTCCGACGACGAACTGGCCCGCCGCCGCGCGGCAATGGACGCGCGCGCCGACGGCTGGGAGCCGGTGGGCCGCGAACGCGTGGTGTCGCAGGCGCTGCAGGCCTACGCCGCTCTGGCCACGTCGGCCGATCGTGGTGCGGTGCGCGATCTGTCGCAGCTCAAGCTCAAGGGCAAGCGGTGACCGGTTGATGACCGGTTGCTGAAAAAGGCGGCGCTTCGGGCGCCGCTTTTTATTGCGCCGTGAGGCACGACGCGTATTAGTAGACGCTGCCCAGCAATGTTTGAAATACAAAATTCAAGCTGTATTTCCGAAAAACAGTTTAAAGGCTGTTTTTCGGAAATACAGCTTAAGTTGCGTATTTAGAATTTACAACCTAGAATCTGTAAACCTTCATCTGCGCGAGTTTGGCATGTCCGACTTCACCGTCCACACGGCGGACCAGCTCCCCGCTTTGCTGCGGGCATTCCGCAAGCAGGCCGGCATGACCCAGGCTGCGGCGGCGCTACGTCTGGGCGTGACGCAGCAGACGCTGTCGGCGTTCGAGCGCAATGCGGACAAGCTCGGCGCCGACCGGTTGCTGGAAATTCTCGGCATCCTGGGCGTGGACGTCGTGTTGCGGCAGCGCACGGCGCCGTCCGCGACCGAGTCATCGACCACACCGGATTGGTAACCATGGGCCGACGATCCCACCACCGCGCCCTGGATCTCTGGATGAACGGGGATTTTGTGGGCGTCTGGAGCGTCCAGCCCCAGACCGGAGAGATGCTCCACTACGACGAGACGTGGATCGCCTCCGAACGGGGCCGGCCACTGTCGTTGTCACTTCCATTCACGCCGGGCAACCCGCCGCATCGCGGCGAAGCCGTGCGTAATTACTTCGACAATCTGCTGCCCGACAGCCAGAACATGCGCGAGCGCGTCGCGCGGCGGTTTCAGACGGGATCCACCGATGCGTTCTCGTTGCTGGCTGAAATTGGCCGGGATTGCGTCGGCGCGGTGCAGGTCATGCCCCACGGCCAGGCGCCTGAGCATGTGACGCGGGTTGACGCCACGGCCCTCAGCGACGCGCAAGTAGCCCAGGCGCTGCGCACGACCCTGACGCCGGGGCCGTGGGCGGGTCGCAATGTGGATGACGATGACGAATTTCGCATCTCGATCGCCGGCGCACAGGAAAAGACGGCCATGCTGTGGTTCGATGGCCGCTGGTGCAGGCCTCACGGCGCCACGCCAACCACGCATATCTTCAAGATGCCGCTTGGCCTCGTTGGAAACTTGAAGTTCGACATGAGCGACTCGGTAGAGAACGAGTGGCTATGTTCCGAGATCCTCCACGCTTATGGAATGCCGGTGGCCCGCACCCGGCCTTTGATGTTCGAGGATATGAAGGTGCTCGCGGTCGAGCGCTTCGACCGCATGTGGTGGCGCAATGACGACGGCAAGCGCTGGCTGATCCGGCGGCCGCAGGAAGACATGTGCCAGGCGACGGCCACGCCGCCGCATCTGAAGTACGAATCCGATGGCGGGCCGGGCGTACGCACCATCATGAAGCTGCTGGCCACTTCGCGCGAGCCCGATGTTGATCGGCGCACGTTTTTTCAGGCGCAGGTCTTGTTCTGGATGTTGCGCGCCACGGACGGCCACGCAAAGAACTTCAGCATTTTTATGCGTCCGGGCGGCGCATACGCACTGACGCCGCTGTACGACGTGCTGTCTGCTTATCCCGTTATCGGGACCGGCGCCAATCAGCTTTCGCCCTTCAAGGCGCGCATGGCCATGGCAGTGCGCACCAGGAATCCCCACTGGATCATGCGCGATATCCTGCGGCGTCATTGGCTCGCGATGGGGGCGGAACACGGTGTGGTGGCGCCTGACGGCCGGGGCGTGGAGGCGGTGGTCGACGACTTGGTCTCACGCACGCCGGAAGTCGTGCGCCTGGTGCGCGACTTACTGTCACCCGCATTTCCGGACCACGTGGCCACTCCCATCCTGAATGGCCTGCAGGCCGCGGCAGACAGACTAGCGGGTTAGCCAGAAGGAGTCCGCACCCATGTCCCTGAACTCCGAAGCCTTGCGCCTCTTCCTCGGCGTGGTCGACGCCGGTTCCCTCAGCGCCGCCGCCGAAATGCTGGGCCAGACGGCGTCGGGCGTCAGCCGCGGTCTGCAGCGGCTGGAAGAAGACCTGGGCGTCACGCTGCTGAACCGCACCACACGCCGCATGGAGCTGACCGAGGAAGGCCGGCATTTCCTGCCCAAGGCGCGCCAGATCGTGGCCGCCTTGGAAGAGGCCGAGGAGTGCATGCGCATGGTGCACCAGCGGCCGGCCGGGCGATTGCGTGTGGATGCGTCGGTGCCGGTGATGCTGCATTGCGTGGTGCCGCACGTGGCCGAGTTCCGGCGCGCGTATCCGGAGATATCGCTGGAATTGACCAGCAACGACCGCATCGTGGACCTGATGGAGCATCGCACCGATGTCGCGCTGCGCATGGGGCCGCTGACCGATTCGACGCTGCACGCCCGCGCGCTACGGCCGTCGCCGCGCTGGATGATGGCTAGTCCCGACTACATCGCCCGCCGTGGCGCGCCGTGTACGGTGGAGGATCTGGCGGACCACGAATTGCTGGGCTTTACCCAGCCGGAAAGCCTGAACCTCTGGCCGCTGCGCCATGCGGGCGGTTCAAGCTTTCAGGCGAC
This sequence comes from Achromobacter sp. E1, assembly GCF_037039475.1. Lineage (NCBI taxonomy): Bacteria > Pseudomonadati > Pseudomonadota > Betaproteobacteria > Burkholderiales > Alcaligenaceae > Achromobacter > Achromobacter sp. E1. The sequence goes on along the minus strand of NZ_CP146253.1, from coordinate 5,467,878 downwards.
GCCGACGCTGTCGACTTCCAGCGGCGAAACGCAGCGGCAATTGGCGCTGCGCGGCGTTGGCATCGCCTGCCTGTCGGACTTCGTCGTGCGCGAAGACATCGCGGCCGGGCGGCTGGTGAAGGTGCTGGAAAGCGAATACACCGATTACCTGCAACCGATGCACGCGGTGTACCACCGCAATACGCAGCTATCGCGGCGCATTGCGTGCTTCCTGGACTTTTACGCGGGCCGGATTTGATGCGCGCAGGTGTCTGACACCCTGGATGCGCGCAGGTGTCTGACACCCTGCGGACGTGCTCTCGGCATGTCGCCTGTCTCACGAGGGTGTCAGACACCGACATTGGCTACGCGTGCAATGCCCGGCCCAATTCCGCCGGCACCGATTCGGCGCAGGTGTCTGACACCCTGCGGACGTGCTCTGGGCATGTCGCCTGTCTCACGAGGGTGTCAGACACCGACATTGGCTACGCGTGCAATGCCCGGTCCAATTCCGCCGGCACAGATTGGGCGCAGGTGTCTGACACCCTGCGGACGGGCTCTGGGCATGTCGCCTGTCTCACGAGGGTGTCAGACACCGCCATTGGCTACGCGTGCAATGCCCTTCCAAATGCCGCCAGCACCGATTCGTGCAGCGTTTCCGATAGCGTCGGATGCGCGAACACGGTGTGCATCAGGTCTTCCTCGGTGGCTTCCAACGATGCGGCTACGCCATAGCCCGTGATCAGCTCGGACGCCTCGGGGTGGATGATGTGCGCGCCCAGCAGTTCTCCCGATTTGGCGTCGAAGACTGTCTTGACGAGTCCCTGGTCCTCGCCCATCGCAATCGCCTTGCCGTTGCCGGCGAAGGTGAATTTGCCCACGCGAATGTCGCCGCCGTGCCGGGTGGCGTGTTCGCGCGCGCGGGCTTCGGTCATGCCGATGCTGGCGACCTGCGGGTAGGAGTAGGTGCAGGCGGGAATGCGCAGCGGGTCGATGGCGTGCACGGGCAGGCCGGCGATGGCTTCCACGCACAGCACGGCTTCGTGGCTGGCCTTGTGGGCAAGCCACGGCGCGCCGGCCACGTCGCCGATCGCGTAGACGCCCGGCTCGCCGGTGCGGCACAGGCCGTCGGTGACGATGTGCGTCTTTTCGACTTTGACGCGCGTCTTTTCCAGGCCAAGATTCTCGACGTTGCCGACGATGCCGGCGGCGACGATGACGCGGTCGAACGTCTGTTCGATCTTTTTGCCGTCGTGCTCCAGCGTGACCTTGACGCCGTCGGCGGTGGTAGACGAGGCCGTCACCGCGCAGCGGGTCAGGACGCGGATACCTTGCTTCTCGAAGGCCTTGCGCGCCAATTGCGAAATTTCGGCGTCTTCCTGCGGCAGGATCTCCGGCGTCATGTCGATCAGCGTGACCTCGGCGCCCACCGCGCGATAGAAGCTGGCGAACTCGGCGCCGATGGCGCCTGCGCCCACCACCAGCAGCGATGCCGGGATCGCGTCGGCAACCAGTGCCTGCCGGTAGGCCCAGATGCGTTCGCCCACGGGCAGCGCCGGCAACTCGCGGGCGCGCGCGCCGGTGGCCAGGATGATGTGCTTGGCCGACAGCGTGGCGCCGTTGTCCAGCGCCAGCTTGCCGGACCCGGCAAGCCGGGCGCTGGCGGCAAACACCGTCACCCCGTTCTTCTTCATCAGGTGCGCGACACCCTGGCCCAGCCGGCCGGCGACCTTGCGCGACCGGGCGACCATGGCGGCCAGATCGGGACGGGCCTCGCCCGCGCCCGTCACGCCGTAATGCGCGGCCTCGCGGCAGGCGCGCAGCACGGCGGCGCTGTGCAGCAGGGCTTTCGTGGGAATGCAGCCCCAGTTCAGGCAGATGCCGCCCAGTTCGGCGCGCTCGACCAGCGCGACCGACATGCCCAACTGCGCGCCGCGGATCGCGGCGACGTAGCCGCCCGGGCCGCCGCCCACCACCACCAGGTCAAAACTCGTATTCGTCATGGCGGGGCTCACAGCAGGATGCGCACGGGGTTTTCGATCAGGGTGCGGAATGCCGCGAGCCAGCGTGCGCCGACCGCGCCGTCCACGACGCGGTGGTCCGCCGATAGCGTCACTGTCATCACGGTGGCGGCGGCCAGTTGACCCTCGGCGTCGACCACCGGGCGGCGTTCGGCCGCGCCCACGGCCAGGATGGCGGCCTGCGGCGGGTTGATGATGGCGGCGAACTGGCTGATGCCGTACATGCCCAGGTTGCTGACGGTCAGCGAGCCGCCCGTGAACTCGTCGGGCTTCAGGCGGTTGACCTTGGCGCGCGCGGCCAGCTCGGCGATCTCGCCCGAGATGGCGGACAGCGGCTTGACGTCGGCATCGCGCACGATGGGCGTCACCAGGCCGCCGTCGGTGGCCACCGCCACCGAGACGTCGGCGCCGGCGTGGTACTCGATGTCATCGTCGTGCCAGGACGCGTTGACCTCCGGCACCTCGCGCAGCGCCAGCGCGGCGGCGCGCACGATGAAGTCATTGACCGACAGCTTGACCGCACCGCCGTGATTGGCCTGCGCGCGCAGCGCCAGCAGCGCGTCCATGCGGCAGTCGACCGTCAGGTAGAAGTGCGGCACGTGCTGCTTGCTTTCGGTGAGGCGGCGCGCGATGGCGCGGCGCATGCCGGTGTGGGGCACGCGGCGCGCGGCCGCCCGGCCAGCCAGCGGCGCGGCAGCGGTGGCAGCGGCCGGCGCACGGTCGCGCGCCGCTTCCACGTCCCGCCGCACGATGCGGCCATGCGGGCCGGTGCCGGTTACGCCCAGCAGGTCGACGTGCCACTGCGCGGCAAGGCGCCGGGCGACGGGGCTGGCGAAGAGGCGGCCGCCGGGGACGGACGCGGTCGCGGATGCGGATGGGGAATGCGCGGCGGACGCGGGCGCGTTGCCGGCTTGTTGCGAGGCAGAGGCAGAGGCAGCGCCAGCGGATGCCGAGGCAGCCGACGCTCCGGGAGCCGACGCTCCGGGAGCCGACGCGCCAGCAGCCGACCCGGCAGCCACCGCCGCACCACCGTGCTCGGCCAACGCACGATCGATCGCCGCCGCATCTTCGCCATCCGCGACCAGCACGCCGATCACGGTGTTGATGGGCACCGAGGCCGGCCCGGCCTGCACGACGATGCGGCCCAGCACGCCTGCCTGTTCGGCGTTGATCTCGACGATCGCCTTTTCGGTTTCGACTTCCGCCAGCGCCTCGCCCACGGCGACGCGATCGCCTTCCTGCTTGAGCCACTGGTGCAGCACGCCGCCGGAGGCGTCGGCGGCAACGGAGGGGAGCTTGATAAGGTATGCCACGATGTTGTTCCTATTCAGCGGCGCCGGCCAGGTCGGGCCGGTACGCGGCGGGGTCGTCGTATTCGACGAGTTCGAGCACATTGCCTTCGGGGTCGCGGAAGAAGGCGAGCCACGTGCCCGGGCGCACTTCCATGGGCGCGGGCGCGCTGTCAAAGACCACGCCCTTCGATTGCAGGTCGCTCACCACGCCACGCAGGTCGCGCACGATGAAGGTCAGGTAGGCGGCGCCCTGGCGGTCCAGAATGGCCTTGCCGCGCACGGCCGGTTCGGGCGCCACGGCCGGCTGCAGCAGCTTGATGCGCTCGCCGTAAGGCGTCTGCAGACGCGCCACGTCGTAGCCGTGCGGCGTGAGCCCCGTGGCCTGCGCCTTGCCGGCCGGCACGGTCACACGGTTCACCAGCGTCAGGCCCATCACATCGGTGTAGAACGCGGCCAGCGCATCCAGGTCCGCGCAGCAGATGCCGACTTCCATCGGCACGGTCATGTGCAGGGCAGTCATGGCTTTTCCCCCAGGTCGGCCAGCACGTCGGCCAGGCCTGCCACCACTTCATCGGTATCGGCGAATGCCGCGCGCTCCAGCACCTTGGAGATGCTGGGCGAGGCCTCGCCGCCCGTGACGCGCTTGACCGGCTGGTCCAGCCAGTCGAAGTAGCGGCGCTGGATCTCGTCGGCCAGCATGGCGCCGTAGGACGTGCCGCGCGCGCCTTGTTCCACGATCAGCACGTTGTTGGTCTTCTGGATGCTGGCGCCGATGGTGTCCCAGTCCAGGCTGGCGCGGTCCAGCGTGCGCAGGTCGATGACTTCCGCATCCACGCCGGCTGCTTCGGCCGCCGCCAGCGCGCGGCTGACCATGGACAGGTACGTCAGGATGGTGACCTTGCCACCCTCGCGCCGCACTTGCGCGCGGCCGAACGGAATGGCGTAGTCCAGGTCATTCTCGGGAACCTCGCCCGAAGACGCGTACAGATCGACGTGCTCGATGACCAGCACCGGGTCCTTGGAGGCCAGCGCCGTGTTCATCAGGCCGACGTAATCGTGCGGCGTGGACGGGGCGACGATGCGCCAGCCGGGCGCGGTGGCGAAGATGCCGGCCGGGTCCATCGAATGCTGCGAGCCGTAGCCCGTGCCCATCGCGACCTTGGTGCGCAGCACGAAGGGCACGTCGATGTCGCCGCCGAACATGTGGCGCGCCTTGCCGATCTGGTTGAAGATCTGGTCGGCCGCGACCCACATGAAGTCCGGGTACATGAATTCCACGACGGGCTTGTAGCGGCCATCCATCGCCAGCCCGCCGCCCAGTCCTGCAAAGGCGTTTTCGGAAATGGGCGTGCCCAGCACTCGGTCCGGATACTTGTCCTTCAGGCCGCGCGTGGCGCCGTTGGTGCCGCCCTTCAGGCGGTGCACGTCTTCGCCCAGCACCACGACGCCGGGGTCGGTTTCCATGCGGCGGTCCAGTACGTCGGCCACCGCATCGACGAACTTGCGGGTCACGGTGGGGCCGGTGTGGTCCGCCGCCTCCTGGTAGCGCAGGCCGGCCAGTTCCGAGCCATCGCTGCGCAGGCCCACGTCGCGGAAATCCGGGCTGGGCCACAGGTCGGCGCGCACGCGGCGCTTGCCGCCGTCAGCCGCTTCAGTCAGGCGGCCGGACACTTCCTTCATCACGTCCTTGCAGCGCTGGCGCAGCGCGTCCACCTCCGCCTGCGTGACTAGCTTGCGGCCGATCATCTCGGCCGCGATGCGGTCCAGCGGATCGCGCAGGCGCCATTGCGCCTCTTCGTCCTTGGTGCGATAGCCGAAGGCGCTGCCGGGGAAGGGGCCGTTCTGGTGGAAGAACCGGTAGACGTCCACCTCGACGATGGTGGGACCCTTGCCCGCGCGCATGTGCGCCACGGCTTCCGACATGGCCAGGTGCACGGCCAGCGGGTCCATGCCGTCGACCTTCCACGCGGGAATGTTGAAGGCCAGGCCGCGCGCGGACAGGCGCGGCTCGGCGGTGGACTCTTCCACGGTCGTGGACACGGCGTAGCGGTTGTTCTCGATGAAAAAGCACAGCGGCGTCTTCCACGCGGCGGTCAGGTTCATTGTTTCGAGCACCGAGCCGATGTTCACCGCGCCGTCGCCGAAGTACGTCACGGCCACGCGATCCGTGCCCGCGTGCTTGTGCGCCCAGGCCGCGCCGGCGGCCAGCGGCACGCCGCCGCCGACGATCGCGTTGGTGCCCAGCGCGCCCGCTTCCAGCCAGCGCAGGTGCATGCTGCCCCCACGGCCGCGGCAGTAGCCGTTTGCCAATCCCATGATCTCGGCCAGCGTCTTGTGCAGGACCTCATCGATGGCGGGCGTGAGCGGGTTGCGCGGATCCAGTCCCTGCGGCGCCACGTGCTGCAGCGCTTTGGCCAGGAACTGGTGGTGGCCGCGGTGCGAGCCGTTGATCTGGTCGCCGGCGCCCAGGGCCAGCACCGAGCCGACGGCGCCGCCTTCCTGCCCGACCGACGAGTGCGCGGGGCCGTGCACCAGGCCTTCGGCGGCCAGTTCCAGCACGGCTTCCTCGAAAGCGCGGATCCAGTGCAGTTGGGTCAGCATCGTGCCGAGCAGCGCGGGGTCCGCCTGCTGCCAGTCCGAGGCCTGGGCCGTCAGTTGCCGCCAGGGCGCCTGGGGCTCGAGCGGTTGGTAGGTGGCCATGAGTGAATCTCCAGTGTGTTTTTTTAAGCGTCGGGGCAATCAGAGGTAGCTGTAGCGGCTCCAGCCGCCGTCTGCCACCAGGGTGTGTCCGGCGATGTAGGCGGCCTGGCGCGAGGCCAGGAAAACCGCCAGGTCGGCCATTTCGGCCGGCTGCGCCATGCGGCGCAGGGGCGTGCGTTGCTTCAGGCGTTCGGGGTCCAGCCGGCCGCGCGCGGCCAGGTCGCGCACCAGGTCGGTTTCGACGTAGCCGGGCGCCAGCGCGTTGACGCGCACGCCCGCCGGGCCCCATTCGACAGCCAGCGTCTCGGTCAGCAGCACCACCGCGCCCTTGGTGGCGCAGTAGGCGGCGCGGTCGGGGGCGGCCACCACGCCGTACATGGAGGCCAGGTTGATGATGCTGCCCGAGCCGGCGGGCACCATGCGCCGGCCTGCGGCCTGCGCGCACAGGAAGACGCCCGTCAGGTTGATGTCGACGGCCCGGCGCCATTCGTCCACGGTGACCTCCAGCGTGGGCTTGTTGGCCGAGATGCCGGCGTTGTTGACCAGCACGTCGATGCCGCCCCAGGTGTCCGCAACCTGCGCAAAGGCGCGCTCGACGGCGTCGGCATCCGTAACGGACGCCTGTACCGCCATGGCCTGCGCGCCGTCGGCGGCCAGGGCCGCGACGGCGGCGTCCAGCGCGCCGGCATCCATGTCCAGCAGCGCGACGCGCGCGCCCTGGCGTGCAAAGGCCTGCGCCGTGCTGTAGCCGATGCCCTTCGCGCCGCCGGTGATGACGACCGCCTGGCCGCGCAACTCGGCATGAATGACTTCAGTGGTGTTGTCCACGATGTGTGCCTGTGTAAGGTGAGTACGTAAGGCGGCTCAGACCGCCAGCCATTCCTGGACGACGTCCTGGCGCTCATGCAGCTGCGCGGGCGGTCCTTCGAACACGATGCGGCCGTGGCCCATGACGCTGACGCGGGTGGACACCTTCAGCGCGATCGTCAGTTTCTGTTCGACCAGCACGACGGACACGCCCTGCTTGTGGATATCCCGGATGACGTCGGCGATCACCTCGACGATCTTGGGCGCCAGCCCTTCGGTGGGCTCGTCGATCAGGATGACCTTCGGGTTGCCCAGCAGCGAGCGGCACATGGTCAGCATCTGTTGTTCGCCGCCCGACAGGTTGCCGGCGCGGGTATTGCTGCGTTCCCTCAGGCGCGGGAAGTAGTCGAACATCTGCGCCACGGTCCAGTACGGCGCATCGTCGCGCCGGGGCTGCTCGCCCATGCGCAGGTTCTCGTCCACCGTCAGGTTGGCGAACACCTCGCGCTCCTCGGGCACGAAGGCCAGGCCCGCGCGGGCGATCTCGAAGGGACGCTTGTTGGTGATGTCGCGGCCTTCCATCGCGATCTGGCCGCCGGTCACGTCCACCAGGCCCATGATGCTTTTCATGGTGGTGGAGCGGCCCGCGCCGTTGCGGCCCAGCAGGCTGACGACTTCGCCGCGCCCGATCGACAGGTCGATGCCGTGCAGGATGTGGCTCTTGCCGTAATGGGCATGCACGCCCTGCAGCGACAAGAGAGGGGATTGCGTCGTCATACCTTTTCCTCTCCCAGGTAGGCCTCGCGCACGCGGGCATCGCCGCGAATTTCGGCGGGCGTGCCGGTGGCCAGGATTTCGCCGTAGACCAGCACGCTGATGCGGTCGGCCAGCGAGAACACCACCTGCATGTCGTGCTCGACGATCAGCAGGGTGCAGTCGCGCGTCACGTCCTTGATGAGTTCGACCGTGTAGTCGACCTCGTGCTGCGACATGCCCGCCATGGGCTCGTCCAGCAGGATCACCTTGGGCCGCGACGCCAGCGTCATGCCGATTTCCAGCGAGCGCTGCTCGGAATAGTTCAGGTCGCCGGCCGCCGTGTTCTGGCGCGCCGTCAGCCGCACTTTCTCCAGCAGGCGGTCCACGTCCTCGTTGACGGCGCGGTTGCGTGCGATGGGCCGCCAGAAGTTGTAGACCAGGCCGTGCATGCGCAGCACCGCCAGGCGCAGGTTTTCGCGCACCGGCAGGCGCGGGAACACGTTGGTGATCTGGAACGAACGCGCCAGGCCGAGCCGGTTGATGGCTTCGGGCGCCAGGCCGCCAATCGGGCGCGAGCGCAGGCTGATGTCGCCTGACGTGGGCGCGAACGAGCCCGACATCAGGTGAAACAGCGTGGACTTGCCCGCGCCGTTCGGGCCGATGACGGCGTGGCGTTCGCCGGCTTCGACCGCCAGGTTCACGCCGCGGATGATCTGCGCTTCACCAAAGGATTTGCGCACGTCGGTCAGGGTCAGGATCTCGTGGCTCATTGGGCGGGCTCCAGCAGGGGGGCGGCTTCGCCCGTGTCGCGCCACAGGGCCAGCGCCCAGCGGCAGGCGGCAAGGCCCGCGGCAAACAGCACCAGCGGCACCAGCCAGGTCGACAGCGCAAGCGGCGCCCACTCCTGGCCGAACAGCGGGATGGCGGGCCAGCCGGCCTCGGGGTTCATGGCCAGGAGCGCGCGGTAATCGCGCGCAAACATGCGTTGCAGCAGTTCCACGGTGAAGACGGTGGCGCCGGTGAGCAGCAGCCCCCCGGCCACCGAGACCGCGGCGCGCGGCAGCCAGTTGGCCAGCCCGCGCTCGCGCAGCGACTTGGCCGCGCGCTGCACCAGGCCCACCAGGCCGTCCGGCACGAACAGCATCACCAGCACGAAGAGAATGCCCTGGTACAACAGCCACGACCGCGTGATGTCGGCCAGCGTCTGCGACAGGAAGGTCAGGATGGAGGCGCCCAGCACCGGTCCCAGGAACGCATTGACGCCGCCGATGTAGGCGAACAGCACCGCGTCGGTGGACAGCTTGACCTCGAACAGCACGTAGTTGCCGGCTTCGATGTTCAGCGCCTGCAAGCCGCCCGCGATGCCGGCAAACATGGCCGACAGTGCGAACACCATGGTCTTGAGCGCGTGCGGGCGGTAGCCCAGGTAGCGCAGACGGTTGGCGTTTTCGCGCAGGCCCAGCGTCAGCCGGCCTAGCGGCGTGCGCGTCAGGCCATACAGCGCGGCCAGCGACACCAGCACCCACGCCAGCACCAGGTAGTACACCTCGATGTCCGAGCCGAAGGTAAAGCCCCATGCCGGCATGCGCATCGCGGACACGCCCGCCTCGCCGCCGAAGACGCTTTTCAGGTGCGGCGCCAGCGCGTGCAGCAGCTCGGCCAGCGCCAGCGTGATCATCGAAAAATACACGCCCGATCGCATGGTGGCGAACCAGCCGGCGACCAGGCCGAACAGCAGCCCGGCCACGCCGCCCACCAGCGGCATCAGCGGCGTGGGCAATAGGCCCGCGCCGCCCAGTGCATTCATCGCGTGGATGGTGGCGAAGGTGCCAACGCCGAAGTAGGCGGCATGACCAAAGGACAGCATGCCGCCCTGGCCGGCCAGCAGGTTGAAGGCGCAGGCGAACAGCGCGGCGATCAGCATCTGCACGGCCGCCACGAGCTGCCCGGCAGGCAGCAGCCACGGCAGCGCGCACAGCGCGGCCACGCACAGGATCAACAGCAGCGCGCCCGTGGCGCGGCGGGTGGAAGTGGCGGTATGGCTCATGCCTGCTCTCCCTTCAGTCCCGACGGCTTGACCAGCAGCACCACCAGCATCAACAGGAACGGCAGCGTTGCGGCCAGGCTGGAGATCTTCACCGTCATCAGCCCGCCCACGCTTTCGGCCCACTCACGCGCGCCGAACAGACCAAATAGCGTCGCCAGGCTGGCGTCGATGCCGACCGAGAACGAGCTGATCAGGCCGATCAGCAGCGACGCGATCATCGCGCCTTCCAGCGAGCCCAGGCCGCCCACCACGACCACCACGAACACCAGCACGCCCAGTTCCAGCGCCATGTTCGGGTTGGTGGTGTAGAAGGCGCCCGCGACCGCGCCGGCCAGGCCCGCCATCGCCGCGCCCACGCCGAACACGCTCATGAAGACCAGCGGCACGTTGTGGCCCAGCGCCTCGGCCATGCGCGGCCGGTAGATGGCCGAGCGCACCACGATGCCGACGCGGGTGCGCGACAAGAGCAGGTAGATCACGGCGAACATCGCCAGCGACACGCCGCCCATCAGCAGGCGGTAGAACGGATAGTCCGCGTCGAACACGCGGAATGCCGCGAAGTTCAGGAACGGCGGCACGCGGTAGTCGACAGGAAAGTCGCCGTAGAACAGCTTGATCAGCTCGGCGACGATGAACGCCAGCCCGAAGGTGACCAGCAGTTCCTGCGCGTGGCCGAACTTGTGCACGCGGCGCAGGAAGAAGCGTTCGACGCCCATGCCCAGCACGCCCGCGATGATCGTGGCCAGCACCAGCGCCGTCCAGAAGCCCGTGACGGGCGTGAGGGTGTAGGCGGCATACGCGCCGATCATATAGAACGATGCGTGCGCGAAGTTCAGCACACCCATCATCCCGAAAATCAGTGTCAGGCCTGCCGACACCATGAATAGCAGCAGGCCGTAGATCACGCCGTTCAACAGCGAGACGGTAAAGTATTCCATGTCCGCTCCAGTATTCTTGCGCGGGACGCCAGGCGTCCCGCGAGCGATTGCGCACGTTGTTTTTGCCCGGCCCGCGCCGGGAGTGCGCTTGTCATGTGCCGGCGGCGGCCCGCGCGCAGTTCAGCGCACAGCCCGCCGCGCGGGCATCACTTCGGACGTTGCATCTTGCAGGTGCCCTGCACCGGCGCGGACACGTCCGCCGCGGCCAGCACCTTCACCGGTTCGAAGCCCATGTCGGTGCCGTCGGCCTTGTACTTGGCGTTCTTGCCCACCTTGGACACCACCATCGGCAACTGCACCTGATGGTCGTCGGCGCGCATGGTGTATTCGCCCAACGCCGACTTGTAGGTGACCTTCTCCAGCGCCAGCGCCAGTTCGGGCACCGGCAGCTTGCCGTCCTGCGGCTTGACCTGCTTCAAGGCCTCGCCCAGGAAGCGCACGCCGATCACGGTCTGCGGCTCGGTGTAGCTGGGGTAGTGGCCGGTCTTGGACTTGTAGTCCTCTGCGAACGCCGCGCCTTCCTCGCCCGCGGCCTCGATGTTGTACGGGTGCGCGATGTAATGGCCCAGCGCGACCTCGCCGGCGTTGGCCAGGTTGCCGACCTGGTCCAGGAACACCGTGGCAAACCGCACCTTCAGGCCAGCGGCCTGCGTGGCCTTCATGAGCAGCAGCAGGTCGTTGGACCAGTTGCCGGTGACCACGGTGTCGGGCGTGGCCGAGCGGATGCGCGCGACATAGGGCGCGAAGTCCTGGATCTTGTTGACCTCGTGCAGCGTCTTGCCCACGACCTCGTAGCCGTACTCCTTGGCAAAGCGCTCGGTCGCGCCTTCCATGTCCTGGCCCCACGAGTAGTTCTGGTTGATCGCGTACACGCGCTTGCCCAGCGTGCCGTCGGCGGACATGACGGATGCCAGCGCCTTCACGCGCAGGTCGGCGTTGGTGGTGAAGCGGAAGTGGTAGAAGTGGCACTTCTGTCCGGTCAGCTCCAGCGCTTCGCCGCCCACGTTCAGGAATACGATCTCCTTGCCCGGGTTGCGAAGGTTGTGCTTGCGCACGTCTTCGGTGAGCTGGCCCGAAATGGCCGAGGACGACCCCTGCACCAGCACCTGCACGCCCTCGGCGGCTGCGGCACGGAAACGGTCCGAGGCGCCCACGGGGCCACCCTGGTTGTCGAACTCCACCAGCTCCAGCGGCTGGCCGTTCCAGCCGCCAGCGGCGTTGATGCGGTCCAGCTCGTATTTGACGGCGGCGCGGAACATCAGGCCGGTCGAGGCCTGCGGGCCCGACAGCGTTTCGATCAGGCCGATCTTGACGGGTGCGGCGTGGGCGGTGGCGGCGAGTCCGGCCAGGCACAGCAGACCGGTGGTGAAAGCCAATTTCATGCGTGTCTCCTCCGTGGAACGGGAGTGTGTTGATTTGCGTGGGTCAGGCAGGTGCGCACGCCGCATCGCCCGCGCGCCGCGAGGGCGGGCAGGCGATGTGGCGCGAAGATGAGGCAATGGCGCCGGCCGTGGACGCGCGGGGCGCCGGGGCGAGGCGCCGGCCGGGCAGGGCATGAAGCCGCCGGGGCGTCTGAAAGTGCGCCGTCGGACGTGCCGAGGGCGCGGATGCGGTCATGCTGCCGGTGAAGTTCACCTGGTTGTCCCCTGCCTGTTTATGCGGCGTGACGCCGTGTTTTTCTGACTGACTTGCCTGAAAGCGGCAGTTGATTTACGCTTTGGCGAACAAGTTGTCAGGCAACTTTATTAAGTTGTCCGATAAATCATAGGGCAAGCGTTTTTCTCGTGTCAAGCAACCGATTCAGGCGTTCAATCTGAATTCGAGCCGCTGCCGCGAAAGCGACGCGGGCCGCCAAAAACAGCTTCAGGAGACAGGATGATTTCGTTCGAGGGGCAGGTTGCCGCCATCACCGGCGCGGGCAATGGCATCGGCTTGGCCACGGCGCGCCTCATGGCCGCGCATGGCGCGCGGCTGGTGCTGACCGACATCGACAACGCGCGGCTGCAGGAAGTGGCGGCCGAGCTCGATCCCAGCGGGCAGCGCGTCTACACGCACGCGCTGGACGTATCGGTGCCGCACGATTGCGAACGGGTGTTCGAGGCAGCGGCCCGGCACTTTGGCGGGCTTGACCATCTGGTCCACTGCGCGGGCATCTACCCCGAGCAGCTCGTCAAGGACACCAGCGACGAGTCCTGGCGCACGCTGATGCGCGTGAACCTGGACGGCACGTTCTACGTGTGCCGCGCCGCCCAGCGCCATCTGCGCCATGACGGTTCGATCGTCCTCCTGACGTCGCTGGCGGCGCAGCGCGGCAGCTACGCGCACGCCGCCTACGCCGCGTCCAAGGGCGCGGTGCAAAGCTTCACCCGCAGCCTGGCGCTGGAGCTGGCCCCGCAGATCCGCGTGAACGCGGTGGCGCCCGGCATCATCGCCACCTCCATGACGCACGACCTGATCGGGCAGAAGGGCGCGCAGCTGCTGGAAAGCACGCCGCTGCGCCGCTTTGGCACGGCCGAGGAAATCGCCGGGACCATCGCCTTCCTGTGTTCGCCGCTGGCAGCCTTCGTGACGGGCGAGGTCATGCAGGTCAATGGCGGGATCTATATCGCGTAAAGTGCCAGAACGCGGCGCGCCGGGAAAAACCGGCAAACCTATAATTTCCAGGGCGCTGCCGCGAACCAGCCTGTCGGGACCACCACGCGAGACATTCCTATAACCATGGCCGACGCGCCCGCGCGCCGCCCTCACGTTCGAACGATCCACATGCAGCCAAGTCAAGAACCCGATCCGGCGCGCGCCGCGCCCCGCAGCTCGCTATCGGCGGCGGTGGCGGACGCCCTGGCCGACCAGATACGCCAAGGCGTGCTGGCCCCCGGCGATCGCCTGCCGACCGAAAAGCAGCTGACCGAGATGCACTCGGTCAGCCGCGCGGTCGTGCGCGAGGCCCTGGCCCGTCTCAAGTCCGAAGGGCTGGTCACGTCGCAGCAGGGCAGCGGCGTGTTCGTCGACCCGAATTTCCAGAAGAACGCATTTCGCATCGCCGCGCCCACGCCGGGCGACAACCAGGACCTGGAGCACATCCTGGAACTGATGCTGTCCATTGAAGTCACGGCGGCGCGCTACGCGGCGCAGCGGCGCACCGAGCCCGACCTGAAGAAGATGCGGCAGGCGCTGGTGGGCATGGAGTACGCGCTCATCAACGACAAGCTGGGCGACGAGGAAGACTATCAATTCCACCAGGCCATCGTGCAGGCCACGCACAACCCGCACCTGGTGGCGCTGAACGACTACCTGGAAGCGAATGTGCGCCGCGTCATCCGCAGCGCGCGCAACAACACGGCGCGCAGGTATGCCGAGCGCATGGCCGCCGTGCAGAGCGAGCATCAGGCCATCTTTGCCGCCATTGAAGCCGGCGACTCCGACGCCGCGGGCCGCGCCGCCGAAGAGCACCTGCGCAACGCGGCGGACCGGCTGCGGTTGTTCCAGGCGGAGCGCCCCGCGCCCGTGTGACCGCGGTGCCGGGCCGCGCCTACGCGAAGGTCTGCTCCATCTCGCGGCGGAACTGCACCGCCGTCGAGCGTTCGTCGTATTCCACGTCGCGCCAGCGGATCGCCTGCGACTGGCGCACGGGGTTCTTCAGCTTGACCTTGTTCGACAAGCCCAGCGGCAGATAGCCTTCCTCGACCGAATCGGGGGCAGGCATCAGGCGCCCGTACACCGTGTAGCCGCCTTCGCCGTCCAGGATCTGGCCGGCCTGCAAGTCGCGCTTGGCGGTGGCCACGACGTCGCCGTGCCAGCCCGCGGGCGCACCGGTGGGCTCGCGCCGCAGGCCCACGCTGGCCACGCTGATGCCCAGTTCCAGGCCGATCAGGTGGTAGGGCTTGTACATGGCGGTGAAGTTGCCGCTGGGATCGGTGACCAGGCCATATTCCTGAAAGCAGCGCCGCACGTAGTCGCTGTCGGCCGCAAGCGTGACATACACGCCCCAGCGCAGATCCCGGAACACCGGCCGTCCGTCGCGTTCCAGCGACGAGATCACCTCGACCTGGCCGCGATGATGCAGCATGCCGCCGTCCTCGCGGGGACGCAGCACGCGCGCCAGATCATCCACGCCGCAAGGCGGAAAGTGCAGGCCCGAGGGCGACGGCAAAAGACCCGTGGCATTGGAGACGGCCGCCATCTCGATGGCGCTCTTGGTGCCGTCCAGAAAGCTGTTGAACATCTGCGCGTTGAAGTCGCCCGCCGCCACCATTTCGGCGGTGAAGCCGTAATACGGCCAGACGGTGTCGGGGGTGGACGTGTGGAATTCGGGCAGATACTTGGTGCCCTTGCCCGCGGCCATGACCTCGAAGCCGCTGGCGCGCGCCCAGTCCACCATTTCGCAGATCAGGGCGGGCTGGTCGCCGTAGGCCAGCGAATAGACGATGCCCGCTTCGCGCGCGCGGCGCGCCAGCAGCGGCCCGGCCAGCGCGTCGGCCTCCACGTTGACCATGATGATGTGCTTGCCGTATTCGCAGCAGGTGAGCACGTGCGTGATGCCGGCGGCGGCCTGGCCGGTCGCGTCGATGACGATGTCGACGTCGGGGCTGGCGATGACGGTGCGCGCATCGTCGCAGAAATAGACCTTGCCGTTCTTGTAAGCGTCATTGATGCTGCTGGCGTTGAGCGCGCCGGCCGGCCAGCCGACACGGGTCAGCGCGGCGCGGGCCCGGTCGGGCACCAGATCCGCCACCGCCACCAGGCGGATGCCCGGCGTGCGCGGGGCCTGGCTCATGAACATGGCGCCGAACTTTCCGGCGCCCAATAATGCGACTCGCAGAGGCTTGTGGTCGGCTTCTCGCTGCTTGAGCAGGCGGTACAGATTCATGGCGCGGGCTCCTCCCGGGTGGGGCGTACGACTCCACAGGATAGTCCCAAACGATGACGCCTGAACAGGATTCAGCCGGAGTCAGGCGTCTGCCGTATAGAGCTCGCCGGCCAGCACGTTGCGCCAGTTCTGCCAGTTGATGCGCGGGCGGTCCGTCACCTCGCGGTTGTAGGGCGCATCGAACAGAATGTGCTTCCAGCGCGGCCGCGCGGCGCCTTCGATATGCGGCTTGTCGTCGATCAGCAGATGGCCCTGCACCAGCGTCTTGTCCTTGGTCAGGATCAGCCGGTTGGTGGCCTCGCGGCCCAGGTTCTTTTCCACCCACAGGTATTTCTCGGCGACGCAGTTTTCAAACTGGGACAGCGGCGACGAGCAGATCCGCACGTCCATTCCCAGCGCCAGCAACTCCTTGAAGGCCTCCAGAGCGCCCGGGACCGGCGGCAGGTTGCGGATGAAGCCCGGCGCCGTGTAGATGGCCTCGGCCATCCCGCGTAGTTCGGGGGCGTAGTCCTCGCGGATGTAGAAGGACTTGCGGTTCTCGAACGCCACGGGCGCGACGTCAGGGTGGCGCGCGCGCCAGGCGTCGATGAAGGCGTGTTCAAAATCGGCCAGCACGCCGTCTTGATCCAGCAGGATGATCATGGGGGTCCCAGGTATTGGCAACCGTACGATTGTGCCCTAGCCGCCGAGCGGCCGGGATTGCGCGACGATGCGGTAGCGGCTGCCGCCGGTCAGCGACTCGGACGCGACCAGCACCATGCGGTCGTAATGCCAGGCCAGCGGCGCGGGCGCGTCGTCTGGCGGCTCGGCCTGCGTGATGTTGCGCAGCAGCGTGACGTGCGGGCGAAAAGGCTGGGTGGGCGGGGTGAGGCCGTAGCCGGACAGCCACCGCCAGAGATCGTCGTGGGCTTGCTGCAGGCCGAAAGGCGTTTCGGATGGGCCCGCCCACAGGATGCGCTGGCGGCTGAACACCCCATAGCGTTCCAGCGGCACGTCGCCCGGCGCCAGCCTGCGTTCGGGCGTGGCGGCGGCCAGTTCATCGGCCAGGGCGCTGTCGACCGGCCCCAGGAATGCCAGCGTCAGATGCAGCGTCTCGGTGCGCATGGCGCGTCCGCCGCATGTCAGCCTGGCCTGCTCTGCCCAACCGGCAAGAGACGCCGCCAGCGAAGGGGACGGCCATAGCGCGTAGAAGAGGCGGAGGGTGGACATGCGCAGATTGTAGGACGCCCAACCGCTATTGCACGCTGCCGCCCTGCGCGGCGGGCCGGCCGGGTTACGGCTTGGGGCGCCGGGTCAGTCCGGTATCAAAGCGCTCGACGCCGGGGCGCGCCGCGCTGGGTCGGGCCGCTTGGGCGGGGGCGGCGTCGGCCGCAGCGGGCCGGTCAAAGCGCTCGACGCCAGGCCGGGCAGGGCGGTCAAAGCGCTCCACGCCGGGGCGGGCAGCAGGACGGTCGAAACGCTCGACGCCGGGACGATCCAGCCGTTCCACGCCTGGACGGTCGAAACGTTCGACGCCCGGCCGCGCAAAGCGCTCGACCCGTTGCGGCGTGGCGGTCTTGGCCGCCGCGCTTTGCGCGGCTTCCTGTTCGCGCTTGGCGATGATCTCTTCTGCGCGCTGGTGGTGCGGCGCCATCTTGCGCACCATCACCCGGCCGTCGCGCGGGAAGTAATTGATGCGGCGCGCGTGCACGTCGCCCAGATCCTGCGCCTTGACGGGGATGCCTTCGGTCTTCAGGTAGTTCAGGACGAATTGGCCGTTGCGCTCGCCGATGTTCATCTGCTGCATGGCTGCCAGCACCGCGCCGCCGCCGAACACCTTGGCTTCCAGGCGGTCGCGCGAGGCGCCGGCCTTGAGCAGTTCGTTGATCAGCACTTCCATCGCAAAGGCGCCATAGCGCATGGTGGCCGACGCGGGGGACTGCATGTCGCCCTCGGGCAGCATGAAGTGGTTCATGCCGCCCACGCCCGTCACCGGGTCGTGGATGCACGCCGCCACACAGGACCCCAGCACGGTCGAGATCATCATGTTCTCGTTGGTGACGTAGTACTCGTTGGGGAGCACTTTCACTGCCTGAGATTGGAACGCGCTGTCGTAGTAGTGACGTGTTGCGCGGGCTTCAAGAGCGGCCATGGGACGGATATCTGGGCAAAAACGGCGATTGAGACACTGAAATGCGAGCGGAAGCGGTAATTGTGACAAAAAATGTACAAAAATGTCGCTTTATTCTTGCATATCCCGGCAGCGCTTGGAAGAAAACTGTGTAAATACGACCAAAGCGTCGTTTATTGGAACTTGTACCTGCGCCCCGCACGCAAACCGGCCCGCACGGATGGCAGGCAGTCATCGTACACAGGGCATTTGGGGGTCTTTCCCCGGATCACGGGGAGGAAGGGGCTTCAAACGGACCTTTAGACCCGCCGGCAGATAAGACACAGACGGCGGGCCGGGCGCGGACGGCAGTAGCTGAGGGGGCGGGCCCCCCTCGCGGCGGCGTCAGAACCGGGTGCTGCGCGTGACCGACCAGCGGGCAGACAGCGCACCGAGCGCGGCGGAGGCGACGACCGCGCCGATCAGGACGGGGGCGCCCGGCAGGTGCAGGGCGAACTCCGCCCCGTAGCTTCGGGCCAGTCCCAGCAGGGCCTCGTTCAGGGGCGACAGCGCGACCGCCGCGACGCCGATGGCCAGCAAGGATGCCAGGGCGCCGGACAGCGCGCCCAAGTAAAGGAACGGCCGCCGCACGAACGATTCGGTCGCGCCGACCAGCCGCGCCACGCCGATTTCCTCGCGTTGCGACAGCGCCTGCATGCGCACGGTGTTAAAGACCGTGGCCAGCACCACGACCGCCACGCACGCGGCCAGGAATCCCAGGCCGATCCGCGCGAAGCGCAGGATGGCTTCCAGCCGCTGAACCCAGGCGCTGTCCAGCTGGACGAGGTCCACGTGGTTCCATTGCTTCCAGGCCGAGGCCAGCGTGTCGGCGCGTCCGGCCAGGTTGTCGCCATCGGCCAGCGTGACGACGACCGCATCGGGCAGCGGATTGCCGGGCAGCACGGCCAGCGCCTCCTGCCAGGCGGGGTTGGCGCGCAGGTCGGCCAAGGCGCTTTCGCGGCCCACCACGCGCACGGCGCGCACGTCCTGCGGGTAGTCGTCCTTGATGCGCTTGGCCACGTCCGCGGCGGCGCCCGCCGGCGCGTCCACACGCATGAAGACGGTGACCTCCGGCGTGACGGACATTTCCCGCGCCACGGGTTGCACCGACACCAGGATGGCGCTGCCCAAGAGCGGCAGCGCCAGCGCCAGCGCCATGACCAACAGGTTGGCGAGCGAGGAGAAAGGTTGTTTGATCAGCCGGCGCAGCGTGACCAGCAGCGCGTAGCGATGTTGCCGCAGCCAGGCGTTCATGCGGACTCTCCCGGATGGCCAAGGCCTGGCTCGGTGCGGGCGGCGCGTGCCGGCGCAGCCTGTGCGGCCATGCCGTCCGTGGGGGTGGCGGGGCCGTGGGAGTCGGCAAACTTGCCCGGCTCGATCCGCAGGGTGCGGGTGGCGTAGCGCGCCATGAGTTCCTGGTCGTGCGAGGCGATCAGCGTGGTGACGCCGACGCGGTTGAAGTCGCGGAACACGTTCATGATGCGTTGCGCGTTGTCGTGGTCGAGGTTGGCGGTGGGTTCGTCCGCAATCAGGATGGCGGGCCGGTTGACGATGGCCCGGGCGATGGCCAGGCGCTGCTGCTCGCCGCCCGAAAGCTCGATCGGGTTGAGGTCTTCCTTGCCCGACAGTCCGACCTTGTCCAGGGCGGCGCGGGCGCGCGACGCGGCGGAATCCCAGGGATGGCCCTGGACCGCCAGCGGCAGCATCACGTTTTCGAACGCGCTTCGATCGAACAGCAGGTGCGTGTCCTGCAGGATGACGCCGACCGCGCGGCGCAGGTAGGGCCGGGCGCGCGCAGGCAGCTTGTCCAGCCGCTGCCCGTTCACCTGGATGGACCCCCGGCTGGCGGGCTCAAGACCGCCGATCAGCTTGAGCAGCGTGGACTTGCCGGCGCCGGACGGCCCCGATACGAAAACGAACTCTCCCGCGCTCACGCGGAAGTTGATGTCGGCCAGAATATTGCGGCCGCGACCATACGATTTGAATACGTGCTGGAATTCGATCATGGCGGCTGTCAGATGAAGCCGCCATAGTAACTCGGGGACAGTAAGGTGGCCTACATCTGTTGGCGCGGTCGGAACCTATGCGCATCATTCGGCCGGCTGAAACACATGTTCTTAAATCTGAAAGCGCGTCCCTGTTTTTAGTCAAAAACAGCGTTTCATTTCATCCAGTGTCCCTATATTTCAAGGGAATTCCCGGATGCGCCGCGTGCTTTTCGGACGCTACCATCCGCCCCATGCGTGGGCCCAACCCGGCCTTTGCTTTGGATTCGCTTCATCCCACACGGAGATCACGATGAAAGTACTGAAACTCGCTGCCATTGGCGCTGCCCTGTTCGCTGCATCCTCGGCTGCCAATGCGGGCGCAACCTTCGATAACGTCAAGAAGAAAGGGTTTGTCCAGTGTGGGGTTTCGACGGGCATCCCGGGGTTCTCCATCGCTGACAGCAAGGGCGAATACAAGGGTATCGACGTGGACATGTGCCGCGCCATCGCCTCGACCATGTTCGGCGACGCGACCAAGGTCAAGTTCACGCCCTTGAACACCCAGCAACGCTTCACCGCGCTGCAATCCGGCGAAGTCGACGTGCTGACCCGCAACACCACCGTCACGCTGACCCGTGACACGACGCTGGGCCTGATCGGCGTGGGCGTGAACTACTACGACAGCCAGGGCGTCATGGTCTCCAAGGACCTGAACGTCAAGAGCGCCAAGGAACTGAACGGCGCCACCATCTGCGTGCAGCCGGGCACCACCACCGAACTGAACCTCGCCGACTGGTTCCGCAGCCAGAAGATCGAATTCAAGCCGGTCGTGATCGACAAGTACGACGAAATCATCCGCGCCTTCTCGGCCGGCCGTTGCGATGCGTTCACGACCGACAAGTCGCAGCTCGCCTCGACCCGCACCACGCTCGAGAACCCGGACAAGTTCGTCATCCTGCCGGAAGACTTCTCGAAGGAACCGCTGGGTCCCATGGTGCGCCAGGGCGACGAGCAGTGGTTCAACATCGTGCGCTGGTCGCTGAACGCCATGCTGGAAGCCGAGGAATACGGCATCACCAAGGCCAACGTCGACGAAATGCTCAAGAGCCCCAATCCCAACATCCAGCGCATCCTGGGCGTGACCCCGGGCATGGGCAAGAACCTGGGCGTGGACGACAAGTGGGCCTACAACATCATCAAGAACGTGGGTAACTACGGCGAAAGCTTCGAAGCCACGCTGGGCAAGAACAGCGCGATGAAGCTGGAGCGCGGCTTGAACGCTTCGTACAAGCAAGGTGGCTTGATGTACGGCTGGCCGGTGCGCTGACGCGCGGCTGCCTGGCATGGCGGAGCACGGCTCTCCGTCATGCCTAGGGCCTGTCTGCACAGGACGTGTATTCTGGACAGGCCCTAACCCGCCTTCGGGCGGGCGGCAGAAGTGGGTGGCGCGGCTTTTCGGGCCTGCCACCCGGTGTCCGACTTCTGTAGATTCATCATGATGACTCCCAACAAAAACGCCCCGATTTCGGCACCCCCACGGCGTCTGAACTGGAACGATCCCGGCGTGCGCTCCGTGGTCTACCAGGTAATTGCGCTGACCGCGGTAGCCTGGGCCGTGTGGTTCCTGGTTTCAAACACGCTCCACAACCTGTCCGTGCGCAACATCGCCACGGGCTTCGGCTTCCTGAACCGCGAGGCGGGCTTTGCCATCGGCGAAACCGCCATCGCCTATTCCCCCTCTGACACTTACGGCCGAGCCATCGTGATCGGCCTGCTCAACACGCTGCGCGTCGCCGTCCTTGGCATCGTGCTGGCGACCATCCTGGGCACGCTCATCGGCATCGGCCGCCTGTCCAAGAACTGGCTCGTGGCCAAGATCACCTCTGTGTATGTCGAGGTGATGCGCAACGTGCCGCTGCTGCTGCAGCTCTTCTTCTGGTATGCGCTGATCACCGAGAACATGCCGGGTCCGCGCCAGGCGCACAATCCGCTGCCGGGCGTGTTCATTTCCAACCGCGGCCTGAAAGTGCCGGCGCTGGAAGGCAACTCGCTCGACTGGATGCTGGCCGGGCTGGGACTGGCGATCGTCGCGATCATCGTCCTGGGCCACTACGGCAAGAAACGCCATGAGGCCACCGGCCACATGTTCCCGCTGGGCCGCTGGGCCATCGGCCTCTTGATCGGGCTGCCGTTCATCGGCTGGCTGGTCAGCGGCGCGTCGCTGACGCTGGACATGCCGGCGCTCAAGGGCTTTAACTTCTCGGGTGGCCTGACGCTGTCGCCGGAATTCGCCGCGCTGCTGGCGGGTCTGGTGATCTACACATCGGCGTTCATTGCCGAAGTGGTGCGCTCGGGCATCCAGGCGGTCAGCAATGGCCAATGGGAAGCCGCGGGCTCGCTGGGCCTGCCGCGCTCGAAGGTGCTGCGCCTGGTGATCCTGCCGCAGGCGCTGCGCGTCATCATCCCCCCGATGACCAGCCAGTACCTGAACCTGACGAAGAACAGCTCGCTGGCCGTGGCCATCGGGTACCCCGACATCGTGTCGGTGGTGAACACGACGCTGAACCAGACGGGCCAGGCCATCGAGGGCATTCTCATCATCATGGGCGCGTACCTGACGGTCAGCCTGTCGATCTCGATCTTCATGAACTGGTACAACAAGCGCATCGCGCTGGTGGAGCGTTGATATGAGCAGCACTACGCATACCCCCAGCGAAGCCCTGCCGCCGCCCAGCAACCAGACCGGAGCCTGGGCGTGGCTCAGGACGCGCCTGTTCTCGTCGCCGCTGAACATCCTCATCACGGTGCTGCTCGCGTGGTTCCTGCTGATGTCGGTGCCGGCGCTGGTTGAATGGGCCTTCATCAAGGCCAGCTTCGACGCCACGAACGCGCAGGAGTGCCGCGCCGCCGGCGGCGCCTGCTGGGCGTTCATCATTGAAAAGCACCGGCTGATCCTGTTCGGCACCTATCCCTACGATGAACAATGGCGGCCGCTGATCGCCACCGTCATCCTGGTGGGCGTGATCGTCTGCAGCGGCATCCGCCGTTTCTGGAACTGGAAGCTTGCCGTCATCTGGACCGTGGGCCTGACGGCCGTGGCGCTGCTGATGTGGGGCGGCGTGTTCGGCCTGACCTACGTGGAAAACGCGCGTTGGGGCGGCCTGCCGCTGACGCTCATCCTGTCCACGTTCGGCATCGCCTTCGCGTTCCCGATCGGCGTGCTGCTGGCCTTGGGCCGGCGCTCGAAGATGCCGGCGATCAAGGCGCTGTGCGTCGTGTACATCGAGCTGATCCGCGGCGTGCCGCTCATCAGCCTGCTGTTCATGTCGTCGGTGATGCTGCCGTTGTTCCTGCCGGAAGGCTTTTCGATCGACAAGCTGCTGCGCGCGCAGATCGCAATCATCATGTTCGCCGCGGCCTACATCGCGGAAACGGTGCGGGGCGGTTTGCAGGCGATTCCGAAGGGACAGTACGAGGGCGCGGATTCGCTGGGCCTGAACTACTGGCAGCAGATGCGCAAGATCATTCTGCCGCAGGCGCTCAAGATCGTGATTCCGCCGCTGGTCAGCATCTTCATCGCGCTGTTCAAGGACACGTCGCTGGTGGTGATCATCGGCATTTTCGACCTGACGCTGGCGGCCAAGGCAGCCTTGTCCGATGCGGCATGGCGCGGATTCGGGGTGGAAGCGTACCTGTTCATTTCGCTGATCTACTTCGTCTTCTGCTTCTCCATGTCCAAATACAGCCAGGCGCTGGAAAAACGCCTGGCCACGGGTCACGCACGCTAGCAATTTGCCGCGCGTCCGCCGCCAGGCGGGCGCGCACCGCGATACTTACGGGAGTACAGGCATGTCGGATGCCATTATTCGTTTGCAGGACGTGAACAAGTGGTACGGCCAGTTCCACGTGTTGCGCAACATCAACCTGGACGTGGCGCCAGGCGAGCGCATCGTGGTGTGCGGACCCTCGGGTTCGGGCAAGTCCACGATGATCCGCTGCATCAACCGCCTTGAAGAGCACCAGAAGGGCCACATCATCGTGGACGGCACGGAGCTCACCAATGACCTGAAGCACATCGAGACGATCCGCAAGGACGTTGGCATGGTGTTCCAGCACTTCAATCTTTTCCCGCATCTGACGGTGCTGGAAAACCTGACGCTGGGACCCATGTGGGTGCTCAAGAAGCCGCGCGCGGAAGCGGAAGCCACCGCAATGAAGTACCTGGAGCGCGTGCGCATTCCGGAGCAGGCCAAGAAGTTTCCGGGCCAGCTGTCGGGCGGCCAGCAGCAGCGCGTGGCGATCGCGCGGTCGCTGTGCATGAACCCCAAGATCATGCTGTTCGATGAGCCGACGTCGGCGCTGGATCCGGAAATGGTGAAGGAAGTGCTGGACGTGATGGTGAGCCTGGCCCAGGAAAGCGGCATGACGATGATCTGCGTGACGCACGAAATGGGTTTTGCGCGCAAGGTCGCGAACCGCGTGATCTTCATGGACCGCGGCGAGATCATCGAACAGAACACCCCGGACGAGTTCTTCGACAACCCGCAGAACGAACGGACCAAGCTCTTCCTGAGCCAGATCCTGCACTGATCGCGCGCTGATCCGCCAAACCGCCTTCGGGCGGTTTTTCTTTGGGCGGCGTTCGGCAAACCCGGGAAGTCGGGGGCATATTCCAGGTATCCCTTTGTTACGGCAGCCACGTGCGTGGGGTATGCTACTGACCGCCATTGATTACAGAGTGAGGAGAACACACCATGACGAATACCCCCCGCAGCGCGATGCGCCGCGCCCTGTTGCAAGGCGCCGTGGCGCTGGCCGCAACCCTGCCTTTCGGCGCCCCGGCGCTGGCGCAGGCAGCTGACTTCCCGACCAAGCCGATCCGTTTCGTGGTGCCTTACCCGCCCGGCGGGCCGCTGGATACGATGGCGCGCATGCTGGCGGAAAAGGTGCGCGGTTCGCTGGGTCAGCCGGTGATCGTGGAAAACCGTTCGGGCGCGGGCGGCAATATCGGCGCGGACCTGGTGGCCAAGGCGCAGCCTGACGGCTACACGCTGGTGATGGGCGCGGTGGCAACGCACGCGATCAATCCGTGGCTTTTCGCCAACCTGCCGTACGACCCGGTGAAGGATTTTGCGCCGGTGACGATCGTGGCGGCGGTGCCGAACGTGCTGGTGATGAATCTGGAGTTCGCGCAGAAGAACAAGATCGAGACGCTGGCGGACTTGATCGAATACGCAAAGAAGAATCCGGGCAAGCTGAATTACGGTTCGGGCGGCAATGGCAGCGCGGGCCACCTGTCGGGCGAGCTGCTGAAAGCGCGGGCCGGCATCAATGTGGAGCACATCCCCTACCAGGGCGCGGCGCCGGCGCAGTTGGCGCTGCTGTCGGGCCAGTCGGACTTCATGTTCGACAATCTGGCGGCGTCGGCGCCGCTGATCAAGGACGGCAAGGTGAAGGCGCTGGCGGTGACGACGGCCAAGCGCTCGTCGCTGCTGGCTGACGTGCCGACCGTCGAGGAATCGGGCGTGAAGGGTTTTGACCTGGGCACGTGGTTCGGGGTATTCACGACGGGCGGCACGCCGGCGCCGGTGGTGGCCAAGCTGAACAAGGCCTATGCCGAGGCGATGGGGCAGGCGGATGTGAAGCAGCGTCTGCTGACGATGGGCTCCGAAGCGGGCGCGATGACGCCTGAAGCGTTTGCTGATTTTGTGAAGGCCGAGAAGGCGAAGTATCAGGAGATCGTGAAGATTTCGGGTGCCAGCTTGAATTGAGGTTTGTAGCGGCGGGCGTCCTTGACCGGGTGCCTGTCGTGATGGAATGTGAACGCCCGTCAGGAGTCTTCCTGGCGGGCGTTTGGTTTTCGGGCTGCCGGCCTTTACCAGCGGTATCGCAGCGTGGCCATCACCGTGCGTTCCGCGCCCCAATAGCAGCTGACCGCCGTGCCCAGGCAATTGGCGACGTAGCGTTTGTCAAAGAGATTGGAGACGTTCAAGGCGATTTGCGCGCCCGCGAGTGCAGGACTGGCGCGTCCAAGGTCGTAGCGGATGGCGGCATCGACCAGGGTCACGGCGGGAATGGCGTAGTTGTTGTTCAGGTCGCCATAGAAGCCGCCCCGGTACGTCACGCCGGCACCCACGCCCACGCCTTGCAATGGGCCATCGCGCAGGGTGTAGTCGGCCCACAGCGCGGCCTGGTGGCGCGGCACGAAGTTCAGCTGATTGCCGCGCTGCGCAGGGTTGTTGCTCTTGGTGATCTCGCTGTCGCTGAGCGCATACGACATCGTCAGATCCAGGCCGTTGTCGAAACTGGCCTTGCCCTCCAGCTCGAGGCCCTGCACCTGAACCTGGCCGGTCTGCACGACAAAGCTGGTATTGACCGGGTCGGGGGTGCTGACGTTGTTCTGGTTGATCTGGAACGCCGACAGCGTCACGAAGCTGGCGTAGCCGCTCGGCTGGAACTTGATGCCGGCTTCGTACTGCTCACCAGTCGTCGGCTTGAGGGGTGAGCCGTCGCGGGTGACGCCGGTCACGGGCTGAAATGACGTGGAATAGCTTAGATAGGGCGCCAGGCCGTTGTCGAAGCGATACGTGACGCCGAGCCGCCCGGTAAAACGGTTGGCATCGGCATCGCGCGAGGTCCATGACCATTGCCCGGCGCTGCCGCGCGCGCCGGTATCGGTGGTGCCTTCGGTCCAGTCGTAGCGGCCCACAAGCGTGAACAGCAACCGGTCAAGTTCGATCTGGTCCTGCGCGTACACGCCCAACTGGTTGCGCGTCATGTTGATCTTGGTGGCCGTGGGCGGACGCGTCACCGGCGTTCCGTAGTCAGGGCTGAACACATCGAATAGCGGCGAGGCCGGGGGCAGCATCAGCCCCAGGCTGCTTTCGTTGTAGCGCGATTTTTCGCGCAGGTAATCCAGGCCAAAAGTGAGGTCGTGGCGTGTCGGGCCCGCCGTGAACTTGGCGTTCACCTGGTTGTCGACCTGGAACGCATGCGATGTCTCGGGGAAGGCCCACGCGTAACGGATCGCCTCGGTATCCGACACCATGGCGCCGATCTGCACGCGGCGGGTGTTCGTGTCCACGTTGGTATAGCGCGCGCTCTGCCGCACGCTCCAGGTATCGTTCAGGCGGTGATCCAGCGTATAGCCGACCATGGCCTGTTCGTTGGTAAAGATGTCGTAACCCGGTTCGCCGACGAAGCGATCGCGCGGAATGTAGCCCGCGCTGCTCTTTTCCAGCGTTCCGACCACCGGCAGCACGGGCGCGCCGCCGCCGCCGTGGCTGGTGATCTTCTGGTACTGCAGAGTGAGGTTAAGACTGGTGTCCGAGGATGGCCGCCAGGTAAAGCTGGGCGCAATGAACTGGCGTTCATCGTCGACGTGCTGGTACTGCGTATCGCTGTCGCGCAAGGTGCCGGTCAGGCGATAAAGAAACTTTCCTTCGTCATCCGCCGGGCCGGAAAAGTCGAAGGACCCCTGGTAGCGGTTGAAGCTGCCCGCCTGCAGGACCACTTCATTGAAGGGTTCGGGGGTGGGGCGCTTGCTGGTCATGTTGACCAGTCCGCCCGGAGCGCTTTGGCCGTACAGGCCGGAGGACGGTCCTTTCAGGATCTCTATCCGTTCCAGGCCATAGGTGTCGATGCGCGGCTGGGCATATCCACGTGCGCCAAAGGGCAGCAGCAGACCGTCCAGGTAGCGCGCCGGGGTAAAACCGCGGATGGTGAGCCAGTCATAGCGCACGTCGCTGTCGCCATACTGGGCGAAGACGCCGGGCGTGTAGCGAACGGCCTGCGCCAGCGAGGTGACTCCTCGCTGGTCCATTTCATTGCGGGTGATGACGTTGATGGTCTGCGGCGTGTCGATCAGGGCAGCGTCCGACTTGGTGCCGGACCGGCTGCGCGTGGCGACAAACTCGGCGCCGGAGGTGGGCGACGCGTCGCTGGCGCCTTGCACCACGACCGGCGACAGCGTGGAGACATCGGCGGCCGGCGGGGGGGCGGGTTGTGCCGCGACGGAGGCGGACGCCGCAAGGGCTGCGAGCAATGCCGTCGGCAACGGCTTGAGGGAGAAGGACACAGCGGTTACCACCTGATCAATTTATAATTAACAAGAATCATTCCTATGCAACAGCATGATTCCAGAAGCGCCGCCGGATGTCTGACGATTTTGCGGCGCCCATTGACGGTTTTGCTGCGCTCAGCGCAATCGCGCCTGTTCCCATGTCCACTGTGCTCTCGCTCGACCCGTATACCGCCCCAGCCAAGCCTCACGAATGGTGGCGTGGAACATTGCCGACGGTGCCCGCGACGCAAGACTGGGAAAACGTCATCCAGTGCGTGGTGCGCGTGGAGGAAGGCGTCAGCGTGGTGGTGCTGGACGGCTGCGCATCAAGGGCGCTGATGATTCCGGCGCCCGGCGCACCGGTGTTCGGCATGCAGGTATGGCTGGAGGGCGACGCCATGCTGGCGTTGGAAGGCGGCAAACCCTTGAAAGTGTCCGGGGGAACGGCGCTGCTGTTCAACCACGAGAAACCGGTCGGTTGGACAACGCATGTTTATGCGAAACGGCGAGTCCGGATGCTGGATATCCGCTACACCCCCGAGGCGCTGGCGCGTGCAGGCGACTCGGCGCCCATCGCCTTGCTGACACAACGGTTTCGCCACGACGTCAGTGTGCCGAGCCACGGATCGCTGGTGGCAACACTGGATGCGCCAGCCAGCCTGCTGACCCTTGCCAGCGAAGTTTCCCGTGACGCGCCGGCCGCTCCGGAAGCTCGCCGGATCTGGTATCGCGCCAAATCGCTCGAGATGTTGGCAGCCTTCGTACAACTGCTTTCAGCGCCGCCAGTGCTGCAAGGGCCGGCGGCCGAGGAGCGCCGGCAAGTGCAGCAAGCCTGCCGGCTGTTGCGCGAACGATGCTCGGAGCATTGGCCGCCGGGTCGCGTTGCGCGAATGGTGGGTTTGTCCGAAAGACGTCTTCAGGAACTGATGCGGGAGAACGTCGGCCGTTCGGTTCACGCCTACCTGAGCGACGTGCGGCTGATGCGCGCCTCTGAACTGCTGCGAAGCGGCATGAGCGTGACGCAGGTGGCCGGCGATCTGGGTTACTCAAGCCTCAGTCATTTCAGCAAGATCTTCAAGGCGCGATATGGCGCCTCGCCTCGGTCCTGGTAAAGCAGAATCCGCGTCACCAGAATCTCGACGAACCGCCGCGCATCACCACTGCGGGCCGTTGATCAGCCATTGCATCATCGACTGCAGCGTCTTTCTGTCATAGTCCCCATCGGTAAGCCGATACTGTTCCGGATCGCGATTCACCCACGAGTCCGTCACCACCCAATCCTCGCCATCCTGCTCCAGCCGCAGCGCGTAGATCCAATTGCCTGTCCAGCTCCGATGCAGGCGCAGCCAGCCTTCGTGCAGGTAGATGAACCACTTGTCCTCCATCTCCCGCGGAATGACGCCTTGCCGCAGGCGCTCGTACTCATTGGCGGTGTAGCGGGCCTGAAAGTTCAAGGGTTCGCGTTGTGCGGGGGCGGGCAGGTGTTTCCAGGAGTCGGGCGTGGCAATGGGCATCTTGGGGCTTGTGGTCTATGCTGGGTTTATTCCACATCCTATCAAGGACCCGCCATGCACCTGCAAGCCGCGATTCCGATTCTGCGCATTTTCTCAGTGGAAAAGGCGCGCGATTTCTATCTGGATTTTCTGGGGTTCACCTGGGATTGGGAGCATCGCTTTGAAGCGGGCTTTCCGCTGTATGCGCAGGTGCATCGGGACGATCTGGTGCTGCACTTGTCGGAGCATCACGGCGATGCGACGCCGGGATCGGCGGTGTTTGTGCGGATGCAGGGCGTGGATGCGTTTCACGCTGAGGTCAGCGCGAAGCAGTACGCCTACATGCGGCCTTGCGTGGAAGAAATGCCGTGGGGGCGCGTGATGGCGGTGATCGATCCGTTTGGCAACCGGTTGAGCTTTTGCGAGTCGCAGGATTAGCGGCGTGCGATTACACACCCAGGTAGCGGTGCGCCAGTTCGGGTTGCGCGGCCAGTTCGGCGGGGCTGCCTTGCCAGACGACGCGGCCCTTTTCCAGGACGTGGTGGCGGTCGACCAGGGTGGCCATTTCCTTGAGGTTCTTGTCTATCACCAGAATGGTCTGGCCTTCTTCCTTCAAGCGGCGCAGGCAGTTCCAGATTTCCTGGCGGATGAGCGGTGCGAGGCCTTCGGTGGCTTCGTCCAGGATGAGCAGGCGCGGGTTGATGAGCAGGGCGCGGCCGACGGCCAGCATCTGTTGTTCGCCGCCCGAGAGGGTGCGGGCCGATTGGGTGCGGCGCTCTTTCAGGCGCGGGAAGAGGTCGAAGACGCGGCCGACGTGCCAGCCGGCGCGGGTGTTGCGGGCGGTGGCGATGAGGTTTTCTTCGACCGATAGCGACCCGAAGACGCGGCGGCCTTCGGGGACGAGGCCGATGCCGAGTTGGGCGATGCGGTGCGGCGCCATGCCATTGATGGGTTTGCCGTCGAGCAGGATGCTGCCGCCCTGTGCGGGCAGCATGCCCATGAGGGTTTTGACGGTGGTGCTTTTGCCCATGCCGTTGCGGCCGATCAGGGAGACGACCTGGCGCGGTGCGATGTTCAGGTCGACGCCGAAAAGCACTTTGCTCGCGCCGTAGCCGCCTTGCAGTTGTTTGACTTGCAGCATCAGTTTTCCTCGCCCAGGTAGGCGGCGCGCACGTCGGGATGGCGTCGCACCTCGTCGGGTGTACCGGTGAAGATCGTCTTGCCGTAGACCAGCACGGTGACGCGATCGGCCAGCGCGAAGACGGCGTCCATGTCGTGTTCGACCAGCAGGATGGCGTAGCGGCCCTTCAGGGTCTGGAGCAGGGCGGTCATGCGTTGCGATTCCTCGGCGCCCATGCCGGCCATGGGTTCGTCCAGCAGCAGCACGGTCGCGTTCAGCGACAGCGCCATGGCCAGTTCAAGCTGGCGCTTTTCGCCGTGCGCCAGCGCCGAGACGCGCACGCCGGCGCGGTCGCCGAGGCCGACGCGTTCGAGGGCGTCGCGCGCGGGCTCGCGCAGCCGCGCCATGCGCCGGGCGTTGCGCCAGAGGTTGAAGCCGCCGGGGCTATGCGCCTGCACGGCCATGGCGACGTTGTCTTCGGCGGTGAAGTCGGGATAGAGCTGGCTGATCTGAAAGGAACGGGCCAGTCCGGCGGCGGGGCGCTTGTGGGCGGGCATGCGCGTGATGTCGCCGCCGTCGAGCCAGATACTGCCGGCGTCGGGCAGGATCTCGCCGCTGATCTGTGACAGCAGGGTGGTCTTGCCCGCGCCGTTGGGGCCAATGAGGGCGTGCAGTTCACCGGGCCGCACGGCCAGGTTGACGTCCTGCGTGGCGTGCACGGCGCCAAAGGATTTCTGCAGGCCGCGGATTTCCAGTTTGGGGTGTGACGTCATTGCTTGCCTCCCGCCAGCCAGCCGTATACGCCGCGCTTGCCAAAGAGCACGACCAGGACCAGCACGGGTCCCAGGATCAGCATCCAGTGCTCGGTCCAGCCGGTGGCGACCTGTTCCAGGCCCAGGTAAACGGCCACGCCGAGCACGGGACCGAAGATGGAGCCCATGCCGCCCAGGATGACCATGGCCATGAGTTCGCCCGACTTCTGCCAGGCCGACATGTCGGGGCTGACGAAAAGCGCGTAGTTGGCCCACAGCGCGCCCGCCAGTCCGGTGCCGGCTGCCGACAGCACGAATGCAGTGAGGCGGTAGCGCAGCGGCGCGAGTCCCAGCCCGATGCTGCGGCGCGGGTTTTGCTTGATGCTCTGCAGGGCCATGCCGAAGGGCGAATTGACGATGCGCCGGCACACGATGATCCACGCAGTCATGAGCGCCAGGCAGACGTAGTAGAAGGTGGACGGGTCGTTCAGGTTCAGGCCGGGCAGCGTGTTGCGCGCGTCGATGGACAGGCCGTCGTCGCCGCCGTAGATCATGAGCCCGACAAGGATGAAGTACAGCATCTGTCCGAACGCCAGCGTGATCATGATGAACTGCACGCCCGAGGTGCGCAGCGACAGAAAGCCGACCACCAGGCCCAGCAGGGCGGCTACGGCGACGGCCAGGGGCCACATGACCAGCGCGGCGTTGCTGCCGCTCCAGCCGAACAGCGTCTCGCCCTGGTTCACGTGGAAGGCGGCGATGCCGATGACGTAGCCGCCCAGGCCAAAGAACGCGGCATGGCCGAAGCTGACCATGGCGCCGTAGCCCAGGATCAGATCCAGACTGACGGCGGCGATGGCGTAGATGAGAAAGCGCGTCATGAGGTTGACGAGAAAGCTCTCGCCGGTGGCCGATGCGATGGCCGGCACCAGCACGAAGAGCAGCAGCCCGATGGTGTTGACGATGACGCTGCGGGTGATGCGCGGCCTGCCTGTGGAGCAGGTGTCTGACACCCCCGATGCACGGTCGTGGCATGCGGCGTTTGCGTCCCGGGTGTCAGACACCGGGGCAATTGCGGCAGACGGTGGAATTGATCTGGTCATGAATATCTTTCCTAGCGCTGGGCTGGCACCAGTCCGCGCGGCTTGAACAGCAGCACGATGGCCATCAGGATGTAGATGCTGGCGGACACGAGACTGGAGCTGGCCGAGTCCGACAATTCCGGCGGCAGCAGGCGCGACATCCAGAAGGGGATGTAGGCGCGCCCCAGCGCGTCGGTCATGCCGATCATCAGCGAGCCCACCAGCGCGCCGCGCACGGAGCCCACGCCGCCCACCACGATGACGACGAAGGTGGTGATGAGGATGCGTTCGCCCATGCCGATCTCCACGGCCAGCAGGGGCGCGGCCATGACGCCGGCGAAGCCGCAGAGCAACGCGCCCAGTGTGAAGATCAGGGTAAACAGACGCTGGATGTTCACGCCCAGCGCATCGACCATTTCGCCGTCGTCGGCGCCCGCGCGCACCAGCATGCCGACCCGCGTGCGCGAGATCAGCAGCCACAATCCCAGCGCAACGAGCGCGCCGGCGCCAATGAAGGCCAGCCGCATGATGGGATAGTTCAGGCCGGGCAGGAGCGCGACGGATCCTGACAAGAAAGGAGGAATGTCCATGAACGGCGGGCTGCGGCCAAACAGCACGGTGACCAGTTCATTGGTGAAGAGCGTCAGCCCCAGTGTGGCCAACACCTGATCCAGGTGATCGCGCCGGTACAGATGACGGATGACCAGCAGCTCGATCACCAGGCCGTACAGCGCCGCGCCCGCCAGCGCGGCCAGCAGCGCGGCCGCGAACGATCCGGTGGACGCCGCCGCGCTGGCGGCGCAGAACGCGCCCACCATGTAGAAAGAGCCGTGCGTCAGGTTGATGACGTTCATGATGCCGAACACCAGCGTCAATCCGGCCGACAACAGAAACAGCAAGGCGCTGTATTGCAGGCCGTTCAGGACCTGCTCCAGGAACATCAGCATTGCGACTCCTTCTTGGGAGCGTCCGTGTAGTGAGGCTGCGCGGCGCCGGTAAGCCCGGTGCCGCGCAGCCCGTGCCGCGTCATTGCATCTTGCAGTCGGCCGCGTGCACGTCGGTGTGGTCGCGCGCCAGCACCTTCAGGTTCTTGTAGACCAGCTTGCCGTCGGGACCCGCTTCGATGTGCAGCAGATACCAGTCCTGGATGGGGTGCTGGTTCGAGCCGAACTTGAACTTGCCCCGCACGCTGGGAAAGTCGGCGCGCCGCAGGGCGTTGCGAAAGTCGTCGGGCTTGCCGGTGATGTCGCCATTCACGGCTTTCAATGCGGAGCCGATCAGGTTGGCGGTGTCGTAGGCCTGGGCCGCGTACGCGGTGGGCGGGCGGTTGTAGGCCTTGGTGAAGGCGTCGACGAAGTGCTTGCTCTGCGGATTGTCCAGGTCGGCGCTCCACAGCGAGCTCAGGTAAAAGCCCTTGCCGGCGGTGCCGGTGGCAGCCAGCATGCGGTCGTCCATCGAGTAGATGGGCGTGATCATCTTGATCTTGTCGGCCAACCCGGAATTGGCGAATTGCTTGGTCAGGTTGATGCCCGCGCCGCCCGGATGAAACTGAAAGATGGCATCGGGGTTGAGCGAGCGGATGCGCGCCAGTTCCACCGAGAAGTCGGCCTGTTCGAGCTTGGTGTAGATCTCGTCGGCGATCTCTCCCTTGTAGGTGCGCTTGAATCCGGCAATGGCGTCGCGCCCGGCCTGGTAGTTCGGGGCCATGATGACGACGCGCTTGGCGCCCAGTTCGTTGGCGGCCATGCCGGCGGTGTCGGCGTACGAGTCGTTCTGGAACGCCACGGCGAAGTAGTTGGGATTGCAGGCCTTGCCGGCGTAGTTGGAGGGGCCGGCGTTCAGGCTGACATAGAAGCCGCCGGCGTTCAGCACGGTGGGGCCGACGGCGGCCATCACGTTCGAGAAGTTGATGCCGGTGAACAGGCGCACGCCGCCCTGCACCATCTTGTCGGCGATCTGCTTGGCGTTGGCGGGCTTGAGCGCATCATCTTCCACGCGCACGTTGACCGGCACGCCGCCCAGCTTGCCGCCGCCTTCCTTGACGGCCAGCATGAAGGCGTCGCGCTCGTCCTCGCCGATGTATCCGGCGGGCGTGGACAGGGTGCCGATGAAACCGATGTCCACCGGTTTGGGCTGCGCGCTGGCCGCGTACGAGGCCAATGACAGCATGACGGCGGCGGCGCCGCGGATGGTGCTTTTGTGCATGGTTGTCTCCTCTGGTGCTTTTCTTGCACTCGTGCTTGTTGTGCTGCGCTGTGTTGATACCGCTTGCCCTGCTGTTTCCTGTCCTGCTGCTTGGCTATCTGTTGTTATTGCGGCGGCTTGGCCGCCAGGCAGTTCTCCACTTTCCACCCGTACAGCCACTGCAACGCGTCGTAGAACTGGGACTGGCTGCGCCCCGTCCACAGCATGTTGCGCACGGTGCGCTCCACGCCGCGCGCGTGATAGAGCCTGCCCATCTCTCGCGTGGACCACACCACGCGCGCGCTGCGCGGAATGCGCACCGATTCGTACAGCCGGAAGGCGGCCGGCAGGTCGTGATCGCACTGCCGGATCGCCTCGCCCAGCGTCACGGCGTCTTCCAGCGCCATGCAGGCGCCCTGGGCCATGTATTGCGTCATGGGGTGGGCGGCGTCGCCCAGGATCGTGACGCGCCCCTGGCCCCACTCTTCCACGGGTTCGCGATCGGCGGTGGCCCAGCGTTTCCACGAGGTTGGCCGGTCCAGCATCTGGTGCGGGGTCGGGTGGATGCCCTGGAAGTAGGACAGCACCTCGTCCTTGCTGCCTTCGCGCACGCCCCATTCCTCTTTTTCGCGGCTATGGAAGGTGACGACCAGGTTGTATTGCTGGCCGCCGCGCAAGGGGTAGTGCACCAGATGGCAGTGCGGACCGGCCCACAGCACGGGCGCGTTGATGCGCAGCTCTCGCGGCATGTTGTCCTGTTCGACCACGGCGCGATAGACGACGTGGCCCGTTACGCGCGCCGGGTCGCCCACCATGCGCTCGCGGATCACGGACTTCACGCCGTCCGCGCCCACCACGGCGTCGGCGCGGTAGCGGTTGCCCTGCGTGTCCACCACCTCCACGCCGTGTTCGTCCTGCGACATGCTGGCGATCTGCGTGGACGTGCGGAACTGGATCAGCGGGTCCTGCTGCACGGCCTCCAGGATCGACAGGTGGATGTCGGCACGATGGATGACCGCGTAAGGGCCGCCAAACCGCGCGCGGAACGCCTCGCCGGTGTCGATGCGCACGACCTCCTTGGCGTCCACGGCATCCATCATGATGATGTGATCGGTAAAGACGGCCCGCTCGCGCGCCGTGCGGCCCACGCCCAGGGCGTCGAGCGCCGCGAACGCATTGGGCCCGAGCTGGATGCCCGCGCCGATCTCGCCGATATGCGCTGCCTGTTCCAGCAGTTGAACCGCGATGCCCTGCCGCGTCAGCGCCAGCGCGGCGGCCAGGCCGCCGATGCCGCCGCCCACGACGATCACGGTTTGCGTTTTGGGCTTTGCAGCCTGGTTTTGCGTCATGTCGGAATCCCCCGGGATCAGTCCTGGCCGCCCAGGAAGGCGCCCTGCTTTTTCAATTGCGCCTGCAGCGCAGGGATGGATACGTCGCCGGGCGCAATGCCGTCGCGTAGCGCCATTGCGGATGCGGTGCCCGCGGCCTCGCCCATGACGAAGCAGCTGCCGCTTACGCGCGCGGCCGATTGGCCTTCGTGCGTCATGGAGGCGCAGCGGCCCGCCACCAGCACGTTGTCGGCCACGCCCGGGCCGCGCCGGGGCACCATCATGCGAAACGGCAGCTGGTTGTAGCCGCGCGACTCCGGAATCGGCGGCCACATCCATTTGACGTCGCCGGCGGTGTGCATCTCCAGCGGCCAGCCATTGACGCCGATGCTGTCGGGAAAGTCGGCGCAACCCAGCACGTCTTCCTTGCTGAGTACCGCCTCGCCGACGATGCGGCGAGTTTCGCGAATGCCAAGCTGCGGTGCGATGTCCAGCACATAGGCCTGTTCGAAGCCCGGCACCTTGGCGCGCAGGAAAGCCAGGTAGTTCATGATCTGCCGGCGGCCTTCAAGCTCGCCTGCCGACAGCGAATCCGCGTCGGTGCCGTCGGCCGCGCTGCCGTCGGCGTTGGCCAGCTGCGTGACGTTCACGCGCCATTCGTAATCGTGCTTTTGCGGGCGCACGATGGCGCCCTTGCGCGGAAAGGTGAACTCGCCGCTGGCCGTGGCCTCGTCCATCAGCGCCGGAATGGTCTTCCAGGCTTCCTGCGCCCGCGCGCCGTCGACATTGCCCACCTTGAACATCAGTGTGGGATACAGCATGTGGCCGTGCGCATCGCCCTTTTCAAACGGCAGGCCGCCCCATTGCGCGATATCGGCGTCGCCCGAGCAGTCGATGAAGATGTTTGCGCGCACGGCGCAGCGGCCGGATTTGGTTTCCAGGAACAGGGCGTCCACGCGGCCCTGGCCGTCACGCGCGACGCCGGTGGCCAGCGCGTGAAACAGCACCTGCGCACCGCTGGCCTGCACCAGGCCGTCGGCCGCGCATTTGAACGCCGAGATGTCGTAGGCCTGCGCGTGGATCTTGCCCAGGATCAGATGCGGGTCGTTCAGCCCGTCCATCGCGCGCATGCGGTCGAGCAGGTCGTCGGTCATGCCGTGCACCACCTGCCGTATGTCGCCATGAATGTTGGCGTGCAGGCCGCAGAAGTTGGACACGCCGGCAGCGGTGCCCATGCCGCCCAAGAATCCATAGCGCTCCACCAGCAGCACGCTGGCGCCATTGCGCGCGGCGCTGGCGGCCGCCAGCACGCCGGCCGGGCCGCCGCCCAGGACGACGACCTCGTACTCGCCATAAAGCGGCACCTGGCGGGCGGGTTCGGTGATGACCATCTGACTCTCCTTGCTTGTTGCTGTCGGCGCGCGGCCGCGCCGCGCGACGTCCTTACTGGCCCTTGATGCCCAGCTTCTTGATCAACGGTTCCCAGCGCTTCAACTCGTCGTCCATGTAGCCGCGAAACTGCGCCGGCGTATCGCCGACCGGGTCCATGAACTGCGCCTGCAGCCGCTTGGCGACCTCGGGGTCGTGAATGGCCTGGATCAGCGCGTCCGACAGCTTCTTCTGCACATCGGCCGGCGTCTTGGACGACACCACGAATCCGATCCACGCGGAGCCTTCGATCCCTTGCACGCCCACTTCGGCCAGCGTCGGGATGTCGGGCAGCAGGGCGGAGCGCTTGGACGAGGTCACCGCCAGCGCCTTGAGCCGGCCGTCCTTGACCATCGGCATCACCGCTATGGGCGGCAGCGCGGCAAACTGCGTGTCGCCCGACAGCAGCGAGGTCAGCGCCGCCGGCGACGACGGATAGGGCACATGCGTGGCGCGCGCGCCGATCTGCTGCAACAGCAACTCCACGGCCAGATGCGAAACCGTGCCCGCGCCCGGCGACGGGAAGTTGTACTTGTCCGGATTCTTCTTTAATGCCTCCAGCAGCTGGCCGATGTTGTCGATGCCGGCCGCGGACGGCACCACCAGCACGTTGGGCTGGTGCACCGCCAACGTCAGCGGCGACAGGTCCTTGGCGGGCGCGTAGGGCAGCTTGTCGAACAGCAGCGTGTTGTTCACCAGCGGACCGGTGATCGACACGCCGAACGTGTAGCCGTCCGGCTTGGCATTGGCGATGGCGAACGTGCCGATGTTGCCGCTGGCGCCGGGCTTGTTCTCGACGACGATGGTCTGGCCCAGGATCGCGCCGGCCTTCTCGCTGACGATGCGCGCGACCTGGTCGGGGCTGGAGCCCGGGCCGAACGGCACCACGGCCTTGAGCGGCTGCGTGGGCCATGCGTCGGCGGCGGTGGCCGCCAGCGGCGCCAGCACGGCCAGGCCGAACGCCACGGCGCGGGTCGTAAAACGGCGTGCAAAACGGCGTGAAAGGCAGCGGCCCGGTTGCGAGGTCGAAGAATCAAGCATGCGTGTCTCCCACGTTCTTCATGGTGTCGAAATAGGTCTGTTCATTGGCGATGAAGGCGGCCACCATCGCGCGGTAGGTGGCGTCCACCACCTGCTCCAGGTTCGTGAATCCCTGGTTGTGGCGCTGGGCCAGCGCCCGGGCCTTCTCGAAAACCTGCGCCTGGCGCGCGGGCGCGCTCACCTGAAAGGCGTCGCGCTTGAAGCGCGCGGCGTCCTTCACGTACATCGCCCGCTCGGCGATCAGCCGCACGATCTCATCGTCCAGCCGGTCGATATTGGCGCGCACGTCCGCCAGGGTGGCGCACAGCGGGCGGTAGGCCGGGTCGGTGTACTCGCGCAGCGGGGCGCCTTGCGTGTCGGGTTCTTGCATGCTCACTTGGTGAAGTCCGGTTGTTGCGCGGGCGCGGCCTGCTGGAAGGCCGGTTGCGCGTTGCAGTGTGCGACGACGCGCAGAATGCGCGCGTAGGGCGATAGATCGCAGCCCATGCGCTGTGCGTTGGCCACCTGCGGAACCAGGCAGCAGTCCGCCAGCGTGGGTGCATCGCCAAAGCAATATGCGCCGTGTCCATGACGCGCCAGCAGCGCTTCCACCGCCGTCAGGCCTTCGCGGATCCAGTGGTGGTACCAGGCGTTCTTCTGCGCTTCGCTGGCGCCCAGCACTTCCTGCAGGTAGCGCAGGATGCGCATGTTGTTGACCGGGTGGATATCGCACGAGATGGCATGCGACAGCTCCAGCACGCGGGCGCGTGCCAGCGGGTCAGCGGGAATCAGGCGCGGCTCGGGATGCGTGGCGTCCAGGTAGTCGATGATGGCAAGCGACTGCGACAGCGCAACGTCGCCGTCGACCAGCAGCGGCACGCCGGCCGACGGGTTGCGCGCCACGTAGTCCGGCGCCCGCTGCTCCTGCTTGCGCAGGTTCACGGGCAGGTATTCATAGGGCAGGCCCTTGAGCGCGAGCGCGATGCGCACGCGGTAGGACGTGGAGCTGTTGAAGAAGTTGTGCAGTTGCATGGGTGGTATGGGGCGTGGAGTCGGTTGGCCGTGGGCGGGTCAAGCGGAAACGTTCATTCAGCCGTGATGCCGGTGCGGGCGACGACGTCGTCCCAGCGTTTGGCGTCGCGGGCAATCAGGGAACCGAATTCGGCGGGCGAGGAGGTGGCGGGCACCATGCCCTGCGCGTCGAAAGCGGTGGCGGTGGCCGGCGTCTTCAGGATGGCGTTGATCTCCTGATTCATGCGGTCGACGATGGCCTGCGGCGTGCCTTTGGGCGCCAGGACCCCGTACCACATGTCCACGTCAGCGCCCTGCAGCCCGGCTTCGGTCAGCGTGGGTACCTCAGGCAATTGCGGCAGGCGTTTGGGGCTGCCGGTCGCGATCACCTTGAGCTTGCCGCCCTTGACCTGCGGCAGCGCCACGTGGACCGGCAGGAACATGTAGTCCAGCCGTCCGCCCAGCATGTCGGTGACGGCGCCCGCCGTGCCTTTGTAGGGCACGTGCAGCATCGTTGCGCCCGTGCGGTCCAGGAACAGCGCCATGGACAGGTGGTGGGGCGTGCCGACGCCGGGCGTGCCGTAGCTCAGCTTGCCGGGCGCGGCCTTGGCAGCCTGCACCACGTCAGCCACGGTGCTGGCGGGATTGGACGGATGCGTGACCAGCAGCAGCGAGCCCCAGGACGTCAGGCCGACCGGCGCAAAGTCCTTCTGCGGGTCAAAGCGCAGCTTGCCCTTGTACAGGCTGCTGTTCATGACAAGCGTGTTGACCGTCACCAGGAAGGTATAGCCGTCGGGGTTGGCACGCGCGACCTTCTCGCTGCCGATGTTGCCGCTGGCCCCCGCCAGGTTTTCGACCACGACCGGCTGGCCCAGCGTCTGCGGCAGGCTCGCGGCCAGCTGGCGCGCGATCAGGTCGATGCCCGTGCCAGGTGTGAAGGGAACCACCAGCGTGATGGGGCGGTCGGGCCAGGCGGCGTGGCTGGCCGATGCCGCAAGGGACAGGGCCGCGGCAGCCAGAACACGTAGCAACTTGTTCATATGGTTTGTCTCCTTTTTCGTCGCCGGTCATGCGCCGGCTTTTCAGGGGCGGCGGGCATCGGGGCCCGCTCGCCGCGGTAGGGCGGCCCGGATGCCGGGCCGATGATCCCGCTATACGTACGGGGCACGCTCCTTCAGCGCTGCCGGGTCAAAGCCGGCAACCTGCTTGTAGCGCCGGGAAATTCCCTCCAGCTCATCGAGGCTGATGACGTCCTCGATGCGCGCGTAGGGCTTGTCCGCCGAACGCACGTGGACTTCACGCAGGATCGCGTCTGGAGGATTGCTGCGATTGGTCAGCACGACGCGCGTCGTGGCTTCAACGCGGACGCGGTCGTACTGTTGCAGCGCGTCGGGCGTCAGGCCCAAGCGCTTGAGCTGGCCGGTCAGGTAGCGGGCATCCACCACGGCTTGGCCGGCACCGTTGGAGCCGCGCGGGACCATGGGATGGGCCGCGTCGCCCAGCAACGTCATGCGGCCCTGCGTCCACGTGGGCAGCGGATCCTGGTCGACCATCGGGTATTCCAAAATCGAGTCTGCGTCCTGAATCAGCTTGGCCACGTCCAGCCAGTCGAAGTGCCAGTCGGCAAAGGCGGGAAAGAAATCCTCCAGCTTTCCGCTGCGGTTCCAGTCGCGTACGGCGGGCTGCTCGGCCTCGATCTCCGCCACCCAGTTCACCAGCTGGTTTCCGTCGGCGTCGATGTTGTCGCGAATGGGGTAGATCACCATCTTGCCGGTGGACAGCCAGCCGGCCCGCACCATGCTCGCGCCCGACAGGAACGGCTTGCAGCGCGTGGTGCCGCGCCACATGTTCACGCCCGAATAACGCGGCGCGCCCTCGTCCGGATAGAGCTGCTTGCGCAGCACCGAATGAATGCCGTCGCAGCCGACCGCGATGCGTCCGCGCACGGGCGGCAGCGCATGGCCGTCGTTGTTCTGAAAGGTGGCCGTGACCGTGTCGGCGTCCTGGGTCACGCCCGTGCAGCGCGCATTGACCGTGACGCTGTCCTCGCCCAACCGTTCGCGCACGGCGGCAAGCAGTGTCATCTGCAGGTCGCCCCGATGAATGGAGTACTGTGGCCAGTCGTAGCCGGCGTCGATCCCTGCGGGCTCGCCATAGATGAACTGGCCGTGCCGGGTGTAGAAGACCGCCTCGCGCGTGCGCACCGCGATTGCATCCAGCGCGGGAAGCAGGCCCAGTTCGTCCAGTTCGCGCGTGGCGTGCGGCAGCAGGTTGATGCCCACGCCAAGCGGCCGGATGTCGCGTACGGCCTCGAACACGCGGCAGGGGATTCCCGCCTGATGCAGGCTGAGCGCCAGCACCAGGCCGCCCACGCCCGCGCCGATGATGATGACGTCGGTGTCCGTGCGCATCGTCACTCCATCTGCACGCTGAGCGTGCCCAGTCCGTCCACGCCGCCGACCATTTTGTCGCCGCGCACCACGGGGCCCACGCCTTCGGGCGTGCCGGTGTAGATCAGGTCGCCGGCCTCGAGGCGGAAGTACTTCGAGAGATACGCGATGGTTTCCGCGATGGACCAGATCAGCTTGCCGATGTCGCTGCGCTGGCGGTCGGCGCCGTTGACCTGCAGCCAGATGCCGGCCTGCTCGATGCCGCTGACCGATTGGGCCGGATGCAGCGGGCCGATCGGCGCGCTCTGGTCGAACGCCTTGCCCAGTTCCCACGGGCGGCCGGCTTCGCGCATCTTCATCTGCAGATCGCGGCGCGTCATGTCCAGGCCGACGGCGTATCCCCACACGTGCTGCAGGGCCTCGTCGACACTGATGTTGGCGCCGCCTTTGCCGATGGCGGCGACCAGTTCGATCTCGTAGTGCAGGTTGGACGTTTCGGGCGGATAGGGCAGAGAGAGCGTGCTGCCTTCTGCGACCGCCACGACGGCGTCGGCCGGCTTGCAGAAGAAGAACGGCGGTTCGCGGTCGGGGTCAAAGCCCATTTCGCGCGCGTGGGCGGCGTAGTTGCGGCCGACGCAGTACACGCGGCGCACGGGAAAACTGTCCTGGCTGCCGGCAATGGGCACGGCAACGGGAGCGGCGGGAGCAAACACAAACGACATGGGTCACCCTTTGAAGGCGGAGGGAAATTCGAATCTCGGCCGTATTCGCGGCCAGCTTCGGCCGCGTGCTGCCACGTGCGGCCGTGTACGTGCGTCAGTCGACGCGTTCTTCGCGCCACAGGCCCAGCGCGTCCTGCACCGGCCGATCGGAATAGCTGAAGAGCGTCGCGTCTTCCAGCGCGGCAAGCTGCACCGGCATCCAGGAGGGCGCGACGAACACATCGCGCGGCCCAAAATGAAACTCCTGGTCGCCGATGCGCGCCGTGCCGCGGCCTTCGACCACGCTGTACACCGTGGAATCGGTCGTGCGCGTGGTCTTGCCCTGAAAGCCTGCCGGCAGGAACTGCATGAAGGTGGCCATCGTCGGCATGGGATAGCCGCCCGTGGCCGGATTCAGGTAGCGCAGCTTGACGCCGTCCCACGGGTCGAGCTCGCCGTGCCGGTAGAGCGCATCCAGCGCCTCGCGGCTGCGTTCGTAGGGGTAGTTGAAGATGGGCGAGGTGCCGCTGGAAACGTGATGCCGCACGGGCGCCATGTTGTGGCCAAAGCGCGCCATGCTGTCGCCTTCGGGCCGCGTGACCGGCTGCGTGGCGGACGGATAGTTCTCGGCAAAGCCGGCATCCAGGAAGCGCAGCAGCGGGATGTCCAGGCCGTCCAGCCAGACCACCGGCTCGCCGCCTTCCACGGTTTCGGCGTTGCCGTGGTCGTGCCAGGTCCACGAGGGCGTGATGATGAAGTCGCCCGGGTGCATCGTGGTGCGCTCGCCGTTGACGGCGGTATATGCGCCGCGGCCCTCGACGATGAAGCGCAGGGCCGATTGCGTGTGGCGGTGGCTGGGCGCGATCTCGCCCGGCAGGATGAGCTGCAGTCCCGCGTACAGGCTTTGCGTGATGCTGGCCTGGCCCGGCAGGCCCGGGTTTTCCAGGATCAGCACGCGGCGCACGGCTTCTTCCGCGGTGATCAGCGACCCGGACGCCATCACGTCGTCGCGCACGTCGTCGTATTTCCAGAGGGCCGGCACGCAGCGCGGCGCGGGTTGGCGCGGCACCAGGTTGTGCAGCGATTCCCACAGCGGGGCCATGTGTTTCTTGGCGATGCGCGCGTAGTAACGGGCGCGGTCCGAAGCGGCGCTGTCCGCGCCGGCGCAATGACCGT
This sequence comes from Achromobacter sp. E1, assembly GCF_037039475.1. Lineage (NCBI taxonomy): Bacteria > Pseudomonadati > Pseudomonadota > Betaproteobacteria > Burkholderiales > Alcaligenaceae > Achromobacter > Achromobacter sp. E1. The sequence goes on along the minus strand of NZ_CP146253.1, from coordinate 5,424,587 downwards.
CGTGCATGGTTGTCTCCTGTATGTCCGGCTGGTGCCGGCTTCTACGGGCGGCCGCCGCGTAAGTTCGCGGCTGGTCCTGATATGGAGACGATTATGCGAGCAGGAGCTATGTGGTTTGAAATGAAATTATCTTATTATCCATACCAATAACCATATACATACGAGACAAACCTCCCACCAAAAGGGCCTGCATGGACTGGACCCATCGCTTGCGGCTGCGCAATCTGAAGATGCTGCTCAGCCTGGCCCAGACCCGCAACATCAGCCACTCGGCCGCGATGCTCAATACGACGCAGCCGGGCCTGTCGAAATGGCTGAAGGATCTGGAAGACGATATTGGCTTGCCGCTCTTCGAGCGTCACGCGCGCGGCCTGCGCCCGACGCCGCATGGCGACGTGCTGATCGCGCACGCGCAGCGCGTGGAGTCGCAACTGGATCGCGCCAGCGCCGACATGGCGGCCCTGCGTGAGGGCGGCGGCGGGCGCGTGGTGATCGGCGCATCCGGCGCGTCTGCGTCCGACACCGTGCCGCTGGCGGTGATGAAGCTGCTGGAACGCATGCCGCAGGCGCGCGTGAAACTGGTCGAGGGAACGACCGATCGTCTGCTGGCCCAACTGGCGCAAGGGGAACTGGATATCGTGGTCGGACGGTCGGCGCCGGAGCACCACGATCCCGCGATCCGCTTCGAGGCGCTGTACCTGGAACCCATCCACCTGGTGGCGCGGCCCCGCCATCCGCTCTTCGCAGTGGAGCAGCCAAGCTGGCAGGACCTGCTGTCCTACCGCTGGATCCTGTGGCCCAAGGGCACTCCCATCCGAAACGCGGTCGACGCCGCGCTGGCCGCGGCCGGACAGGCGCCGCCGCCCGACCATATCGAATCCAATTCCGTCACCGTCAACCTGACCCTCATCAACAACAGCGACATGATCGGCGTCGCGTCGCACCGGGCCGCGCTGCGCTTTTCGCAGATGCGGGCGATGCGCATCATTCCGGTGCGGCTATCGGGGTTCGGGTCGGTCGCGATGTATTGGCGAGAAGATGCGTTTCGGCCTGTGGCCGTGGAAGAGGCGATGGCCGCGCTGCGAAGCACCGTGGCCGAACATGCCCCCGGCGTGACACGGCTATGACCCCCGAGCCCGCCTCCGGCCTGAACGCCCTGATTGATCAGTGCCGCAAGCTGGAAGCGGCTTTGGAGGCTGGCAACGACGCTTCCTCGTCTGCGGCGATGCACCGCTTCGTGGCCCACATGGACGAGGGCCGCACGCCACCGGGCATGTGGTCGCCCCTGGTGCTGTCCGTGCTGGTGATGGCGGGCGGGCTGGGCGTCGGCATTGAATTGCTGAGCCTGCTGCTGCGATTCGTCGGCCCAGCGATGGCCGCGTTCGCGCTGGTGGCGGTGTGCGCGGGGACTGCGCTGGGCCTGTCGATCGGGATGGTGCTGATGATGGCGGGGCGGGTACAGGGCGTGGTGCTGCTCAAACGCCTGTCGATCGGTCTGATCGTCGTGGGCGCACTCGGCGGCATCGCCTGGACGCAGGGCGACGTCAGGGCGGTGGGACCGGTGGTGGCGGTGCTTGGCGGGTTGGGGGCTTGGCTGGTGATGAATTCGGGTGGGTTTTATGTGTTTGTGGGGTATCGGGTGGCGTTGCGGTGTTTGGCGCGCCGGGGGTGATGGGGCGTGGGGTTGACTGCGATGTTTGCGGGGGGGCTTTTTCTTTTGACGCCCGGCGCGTCGGCGGCCTGGGCGCGCGGGGCCACGATTGCGGTCCGGAGCCTTCGCTCCGGACTGCCCCTTCGTCATCTTCGTTGTCGCCTTCGGCGACTGCCTTCAGATTCCCTCGGGCGCATCTACACGCCCCGCGCGCCCAGGCCGCCGACACGCCGGGCTGCGATGGTTTGGGCTTCACGGGCGCTGGGGCGAGTTGAGTTCTTGGGGTTCTTGCCAGCGCGGGGTCGGGCTTGAAGCGTCTTGCGGAGCCCGCCCCACTGCGGCCGCGCGGGTGGCCTTGTGGGCCTTACGCGGTGTCTTGCGTCGGGTTTATGACGCTGCGCGCTGATGTGCGGGTGCCAGACATCAGCCTGTCGCCGTCTTTACTTCGCCGCCACCTTCTCCGGCGGCACCGGATTCTCCCAGCCGCCGCCAATGGCGCGGATCAATCCCACTGTCGAGCGGGCCTGTTCCCCGGTCAATTGGACCGCGACGCGCTGTTGCAGGAGGACGCTGCGGTCGGCTTCGATCACGTCGAGGTAGCTGATGGAACCTTCGCGGTACTGCGTATGCGAGAGCTTTGCGGCGCGGGCGGCGGCTTCGACGGCTGCGTTCTGGGCCTTGGTCTGGTCAGCGAGGATGCGCAGGTTGGCCAGGTTGTCTTCGACTTCGCGGAACGCGTTCAGGACGGTCTGGCGGTAGACGGCGACGTCTTCCTCGTAGACGGCGCGCGCGCGGTCCAGGCCGGCCTGGCGGCGGCCGCCGTCGAAGATGGGCATGGACAGGGCGGCGCCGACCAGGGGGCCCAGCAGGAACGTGCGGCTGGACCATTGGAAGAGGTTGCCCAGTTCCGAGGACTCGTAGCCGAAGGCGCCGGTGATGTCCAGGCGCGGGAAGAACGCGGATTTGGCGGCGCCGACGCGGGCGTTGGCGGCGGCCATGGCGCGTTCGGCGGCGGCGATGTCGGGGCGGCGTTCGAGCAGCGTGGACGGCAGGCCGGCGGGGATGGTCAGCGCGATCTGTTCGATGGGCTGCGGCGGCATCGTGAATTCCGAAGGGGCGCGGCCCAGCAGCACGGCCAGCGCGTGTTCGGCGGTGGCGCGGCGGCGGTCGATGCCCAGGGCCTCGGATTGTGCGGAGGCGAGTTCGGCCTTGGCGCGCGCGAGATCCAGTTCGCTGATGTCGCCGGCGTCATACCGGCGCTGGATCAGTTGCAGCGTGTCCGTGCGCAGCTTGACGGTCTGGTGGTAAAGGCGCGATTCGGCGTCCTGTTCGCGCACCAGGAAGTAGGTGGTGGCGACGTCGGCCTGCAGGGCCAGCAGCACCGAGCGGTACAGCGCTTCGCTTTGCTGCGCGTCGGCGGTGGCGGCGTCCACGGTCGATGCGACGCGGCCGAAGAGGTCGGCCTCGTAGGATACGGTGCCTTGGGCGCGCCACGTGGTGACGGGCGACGTGGACGTGCCGTCGGGCAGGCCCTGCGACACGGCCGACGGACGTTGGCGGTTGGGGCCGAAGCCGGCGTCCAGGCTGGGGAAGAAGCCGGAACGCGCTTCACGCTGCAGGGCGCGCGCTTGCGTCAGCCGGGCCGCGGCGGCCTGCAGGTCCTGGTTGGCGCGCTGGGCTTCCTCTTCGAGCTGGTTCAGGCCTTCGTCGCCGAACACTTTCCACCAGGCGCCGCGCAGCGCGTCTTCGGACGGCTCGGCGGGCTTCCACGTGCCGGCTTCGGATGCGGGCAGGGCGGCTTCCTTGAAGGCCGCCGGCGTGTCGGCCGAGGGCCGCTCGTAGGTGGGACCCACCGCGCAGCCGGCCAGCACCAGCAGCAGGGCGAGCAGGGCGGATCCTCGGGTCAGTCTTTTCATCATCATGACGTTTCTCTTTGGCGCGCGTCCCATCCCACTGGACAGGACGCGCTGGCTACTCTGGTTTGCCGGCCTACGCGTGGTGTTGCGGGGCGGGCGGCGCGTTCGGGTCGATGTGCGGCACGCAGACGGGCGCTTCGAGCGGCGCGGCCGAGTGCAGCTTCCTGCCGCCGAGCGAACGCAGCAGGACATAGAACACCGGCGTGAGGAACAGGCCGAACAGGGTCACGCCCAGCATGCCGAAGAACACGGCGACACCCATGGCGTGGCGCATTTCGGAGCCGGCGCCCGACGACAGCACCAGCGGCACCACGCCCATGATGAACGCGATCGACGTCATCAGGATGGGGCGCAGACGCAGGCGGCTGGCCTCGATGGCGGCTTCGAGCGGCGTGCGGCCGTTCATCTCGAGCTCTCGGGCGAACTCCACGATCAGGATCGCGTTCTTGGCCGACAGCCCCACCAGCACCATCAGGCCGATCTGCGTGAAGATGTTGTTGTCGTTGCCGGTCAGGTAGACGCCGGTCAGCGCCGCCAGGATGCTCATCGGCACGATCAGGATCACGGCCAGCGGCAGGGTCAGGCTTTCGTACAGCGCGGCCAGCACCAGGAACACGAGCAGCACGCTGATCGGGAACACCCAGAGGCCGGCGTTGCCCGCCAGGATCTGCTGGTACGTGAGGTCGGTCCATTCGAACTTGACGCCACGCGGCAGGGTTTCGGCGGCGACGCGTTCGGCCGCGGCCTGCGCCTGGTCGGACGAGAAGCCGGGGGCCGGTCCGCCGTTGATGTCGGCGGCGGTGTAGCCGTTGTAGCGCACGACCATTTCCGGGCCGAAGGTCTGCTTGACCGTGACCAGCGAGGACAGCGGCACCATGTCGCCGGCGGCGTTGCGGGTCTTCAATTGCAGGATGTCGTCGGCGTGCGCGCGGAACGGCGCGTCGGCCTGCGCACGCACCTGGAACACGCGGCCAAAGCGGTTGAAGTCGTTGACGTACATGGAGCCCAGGTAGATCTGCATGGTGTCGAAGACTTCGGTCACCGGCACGCCCAGCTGCTTGGCCTTGACGCGGTCCAGGTCCACGTCAAGCTGCGGGACGTTGATCTCGTAGCTGGAGAACGTGGGGCCCAGTTCGGGCGTCTGACGCGCCTTTTCCAGGAAGGCCTGCTTGGCCTTGTCCAGTTCGGCGTAGCCCAGCGCCGCGCGGTCTTCCAGCTGGAGCTTGAAGCCGCCCAGCGTGCCCAAGCCCATGACGGGCGGCGGCGGGAACACGGCGATGAACGAATCCTGGATGGCTGCGAACTTCTGGTTCAGCGAGGCCGCGATGGCGTTGCCGGACAGTTCGGCGCCCCGGCGTTCGTCAAACGGCTTGAGCGTGACGAACACGATGCCGGCGCTGGAGCTGTTGGTGAAGCCGTTGATCGACAGGCCCGGGAAGGCAATGGCCGACTGCACGCCGGGTTCCTTCAGGGCGATGTCGCTCATGCGGCGGATCACGTCTTCGGTGCGATCCAGCGAGGCGCCGTTGGGCAGCTGCGTGAAGCCGATCAGGTACTGCTTGTCCTGCGCGGGCACGAAGCCGCCGGGCACCAGGTACGACACGCCCAGGGTCGCGGCGACCAGCACGGCATAGACGCCCATTGCGCCGGCCTTGCGGCGGATGACGCTGGCCACGCCCGTGCCGTAGGACTCGGACGCGCGGCCGAACATGTTGTTGAACCAGTTGAAGAAGCGGCCGAAGACGCGATTCATGCCGCGGGTCAGCCAGTCGGGCTTGTCGTGGTGGCTCTTGAGCAGCAGGGCCGACAAGGCGGGCGACAGGGTCAGCGAGTTGAAGGCCGAGATCACCGTCGAGATGGCGATGGTCATGGCGAACTGCTTGTAGAACTGGCCGGTCAGGCCCGTCATGAAGGCCAGGGGCACGAACACGGCGCACAGCGTCAGCGCGATGGCGATGATGGGACCGCTGACTTCGCGCATGGCGCGATAGGTCGCGTCGCGTGGACTCAAGCCCGCCGCGATGTTGCGCTCGACGTTTTCGACCACCACGATGGCATCGTCCACCACGATCCCGATGGCCAGCACCATGCCGAACAGCGACAGCGCGTTGATGGAGTAGCCGAACATCAGCAAGAGCGCGAACGTGCCGACGATGGACACGGGCACCGCCAGCAGCGGAATGATGGACGCGCGCCAGGTCTGCAGGAACAGGATCACCACCAGCACGACCAGCGCGATGGCTTCGAGCAGCGTGTGCACGACGGCTTCGATACTGGAGCGCACGAACTGCGTGGGGTCGTACTCGATGCGGTATTCCACGCCCGGCGGGAAATCCTGGGCCAGCTCGGCCATCGCCGCGCGCACCTGGCTGGACACGTCCAGCGCGTTGGCGCCCGGCGACTGCATGATGCCCATGCCCACCGCCTGCTTGTTGTTCAAGAGCGAGCGCAGGCCGTATTCCTGGGCGTCCAGCTCAACACGCGCCACGTCGGACAGGTGCGTGACCGCGCCGTCCGGCGAGGTCTTCAGGATGATGTCGCGGAATTCGTCCTCGGTCTGCAGGCGGCCGCGTGCATTCACGTTCAGCTGCAGCGGCACGTCGCCCTGCGTGGGCGAGGCACCGATCACGCCGGCCGCGACCTGCACGTTCTGCTCGCGGATCGCGTTGACGACTTCGGACGCGGTCATGCCGCGCTGGGCGACCTTCTGCGGATCGAGCCACACGCGCATGGAGTAGTTGCCCGAGCCCCACACCGTGACTTCGCCCACGCCCGTGATTCGCGACAGGCGGTCCTTCACGTTCAGGATCGCGTAGTTGCGCAGGTACGTGATGTCGTAGCGGTCGTTGGGCGAGATCAGGTGGACCACCAGCGTCAGCGTGGGCGAGCTCTTGGCCGTGGTCACGCCCAGGCGCTGCACGTCCGGCGGCAGGCGCGGCAGCGCTTGCGACACGCGGTTCTGCACCAGCTGCTGCGCCTTGTCCGGGTCCACGCCCAGCTTGAAGTTCACCGTCAGCGTCAGGTTGCCGTCGCTGTTGGCCTGCGACTGCATGTACAGCATGTTCTCCACGCCGTTGATGGATTCTTCCAGTGGCGAGGCGACGGTTTCGGCGATGACCTTGGGGTTGGCGCCCGGGTACTGCGCGCGCACCACCACCGACGGCGGCACGACTTCCGGGTATTCGGAGATGGGCAGCTGGAACATGGCCAACAGGCCCGCCAGCAGCACCAGGATCGATAGAACGCCGGCGAAGATCGGCCGGTCGATGAAGAATTTCGAGATATTCATAAACGTTCTCGTTCGACGCGTCGGCTTAGTTCTGTGCCGAGGCGGTCTTGACCGGGTTGCCGGGGGTACGCTTGGCCGCAACCATAGGGACGACAGTGGGGGTCACGGCGTCGCCGGGGCGGATGCGCTGCAGGCCGTTGACGACGATGCGCTCGCCGGCGGCAAGGCCCGAATCCACCACGCGCAGGCCTTCCTGGTTGGCGCCGAGCTTCACCTGCCGGTAGACGGCGTGGTTCTTGTCGTCCAGCACGAGCACAAAGCGCTTGTCCTGGTCGGTGCCGATGGCGCGTTCATCGATCAGCACGGCCGCGCGCGGTTCGCTGCCGCCCAGCCGGATGCGGGCGTACAGACCCGGCAGCAGCGTGCCGTCGGCGTTGTCGAATTCGGCGCGCACGCGGATGGTGCCGGAGGTGGCATCCAGGCGGTTGTCCACCGATTGCACTGTGCCCGTGCGCGAGTAGCCGTCTTCGTTGGCCAGGCCCAGTTCGACCGGCACCGCGCCGGCGCGGCCGTTGCGCACCGGGTTCACGTAACGCAGGAACGTTTGTTCGTCCACGTCGAACGATGCGTACATCTTGGACACCGACACCAGCGTGGTCAGCGGCACCGACGCGGCGCCGGCGGCCACCACGTTGCCCACCGTGACCTCGGCGCGCGACACGCGGCCGTCCACGGGCGCCTCGATACGGGTGTAGCCCAGGTTCAGCTTGGCGTAGTCCAGCGCGGCCTGCGCGCCTTGCAGGTTGGCGGCGGCTTCGCGGGCAGCGTTCTGCTTTTCCTCGAAGTCGCGGCGGGCGATGGCGTTGTCGGCCAAGAGGCGCTGGCCGCGGGCCAGTTCGGACGCCGTGTAGGCGGCCCGGGCCTTGGCGGCCGTCAGCGCGGCGGCCGCGCGGTCCACCTCGGCGGCGTAGGGGCGCGGGTCGATGGTGAAGAGCACGTCGCCCTTCTTGACGATGCTGCCGTCCTTGAAGTGGACGGCGGTCAGCGTGCCGGACACCAGCGGCCGGATGTCCACGCGGTCGATGGCCTCCAGGCGGCCGGAATAGCGCTGCCAGTCGACGATGGTCTTGTTGACCACCTCGGCCACCTCGACCGGGGGCGCGGCCGGGGCGCCCTGCGCCATGGCGACATTGCCGCCCGCGGGACCGCGGGTGAGGGCGTAGCCGCCACCGGCCGCCAGCACGGCTGCAAATACGACGAGCACAGCAATACGTTTACGCGAAACCATGGTGTTTCCTTGAGTGGTTCTTTAGAGGCGGAAGCGCGCTTGCCCGGAATGCGGGAAAACAGGAGGCGGCGGTGCGGGGATGCCAGTCCTAAGAATCCAGGGTCATATGGATATGCTGCAATGCAGCATCGACCGAGGTCGCTGATCTGGAGGCGGTGGCCGCCGGGTTAGGGCGGGCCGCTGCGGTGCGGAATCTGAGGATTGACATGCCCTTTTCTTGCGCCGGGCGGCAAGGGCACTTCAAGATGGTTTGCATTCTGAGTGTTTTGTCCGGGCGGATAAACCTGTCTTTCTCGGCAACACTGTTCGTGGAGAATGACTAATCGGCGGCGAAATCGGGTTATGCTCCGTTCACCCCGACTTATTTGCCTAAGGACACCCTTGCCATGGACCGCTTTCAGGCTATGCAGGTGTTTGTGCGCGTCGTGGACGCCAATAGCTTCACCCGGGCGGCCGACAGCCTATCGCTTCCGCGCACCACCGTCACCACCATCATTCAGAATCTGGAACGCCTCCTGGGCGTGCGCCTGCTGAACCGCACCACCCGCCGCATTGGCCTGACGCCCGACGGCGCGGGCTATTACCAGCATTGCGTGCGCATCCTGGCCGACGTCGAAGAAACCGAGGCGTGCTTCCAGGAAGCCGCCCTGCGTCTGAAGGGCCGCCTGCGCATCGACGTGCCCACCTGCATCGGCCGGCTGATCCTGATTCCCTCATTGTGTGATTTCCACGACAAATACCCCGACGTCGAGCTGGTGCTGGGCCTGGGCGACCGTCCGGTCGACATGGTCCAGGAAGCCGTGGACTGCGTGATCCGCGCCGGCGACCTCGAAGACTCCAGCCTGGTCGCCCGCCGCATCGGCACCCTGCAGACCGTGACCTGCGCGTCCCCCACGTACGTGGCGCGCCACGGCATGCCGCAAACCATCGAATCGCTGCGCGATCACCACGCGGTGCATTATTTTTCCAGCCGCACCGGCCGCAATTGCGCCTGGGACTTCAAGGTGGACGGCAAGCACCAGGAAGTGGACATGAAGGGCACGGTGGCCGTGAACGAAGCCGGCGCCTACCTGGATTGCGGCCTGAAAGGCTTCGGCCTTATCCAGACCGCGCGCTATATGGCGCTGCCGTACCTGCAATCGGGCGAGCTGATCGAGATCCTGCCGCAGTGGAAACCCAGCTCCACGGCCATTTCGGTGCTGTATCCGCAGAGCCGGCAGTTGTCGCCCAAGGTGCGGGCCTTCACCGATTGGGTCGCCGACCTGTTTGCCGGCTGTCCGCTGCTCAGCGGCCGCGACGAGACCGATCCGGCCGCCGCTTCTTGCGCCGTGTACCAGCGCAACCAGGGTCAGACCGCGCCGGCGCAACCCCCCGTGCCGGCCATCCCGGCGCTGGCCGACATGGCCCCGCGCCGCCGCACCGCGCGCGAAGAAGCCGCCGAATACCTGCTGTAAGCCATCGCATCCGGCGCAACGACATGGCGGACCCTCGGGTCCGCCATGTGCGTTAAGCGCGGGAAACCCCGTAGTAAATACAGCCCTTACGTCCCTCGAATCGCATGAAACGTCTGTATAGTCCGACAGTCAAAGCCTACAACGCCCTTACAGTCGATTCGCGCTATGCAGCCTGTTCTACCCGCTTACCTCATTGCCCGATGGCTGTTGCTGCTTGTGCTGTTGGCGGGGGTTTACTTTCTTAGCGGATTCCTGGTGCCGGCCCTGGCGGCGCTGATCATCGGCCTGGCCAGCTGGCCCTTGTATCAACGCCTCGTCGTCCGGTGCGGCGGCCGCACGGCAGTGGCCGCGTCGCTGGCGCTGCTGGTCGTCGTCGTGGTGTTGATCGTTCCGTTGTCGCTGGCCTTGTCCTATGCCATCAAGGAAGCCAGCGCGTTCGTCGCCTGGGCCATCGCCGCCAACCGGCATGGCGTGGACGTGCCCGCATGGATTTCCTCGATGCCGGTCGTGGGCGACCGCCTGGCGCAATACTGGGAATCCTATATTGGCCAGCCCCACGCGCTGGGCGCGCTGGTCGAAGCGGTCAGCGGCGAGCACCTGGGCAACATCTACCGCATGGCGCTGGCCGCCACGGGCAACGTCTTCCAGTTGCTGCTGACGGTCCTTTTCATGCTGATCACGCTGTTCTTCGTCTACAAGGACGGCATCCGCATGGTCGCGCAGCTGGATGTGCTGGGCGAACGCATCCTGCCGGCGCGCTGGCAGCGCTTTTCGCGCGTGGTGCCGGCCACCATCAATTCCACCGTCACCGGCATGGGCCTGATCGCACTGGGCGAAGGCGTCGTGCTGGGCATCGCCTATTGGGTCGCGGGCGTGCCGTCTCCCGTATTGCTGGGCGTGGTCACCGGTTTCATGGCCCTGATCCCCGGCGGCGCGCCGCTGTCATTCACGCTGGTGTCCCTGTATCTCGTGGGCTCGGGCCATGTGGTCGCGGGCATCGCGCTGATGGTCTGGGGCAGCGTCGAACTCTTCATCGTCGACAAGACGCTGCGCCCGCGTCTGGTGGGCGGCCCGGTCAAGCTGCCGTTCCTGCCGACCTTCTTCGGCCTGGTGGGCGGCGTGAAGACCATGGGCATCGTGGGATTGTTCGTCGGCCCGGTGCTGATGGCGCTGCTGGTGGCCGTCTGGCGTGAATGGGTCCACCACGAAGTCCAGGAGCGCGACGCCGCCCGGCTCGGTGCGCCTGCCGTCCACCCCGAGAAGACCCCCGCGGGCTGAGGCCGTTTTGGTAATCTAGCCATCCCGCGTGACCGGCGCCTTGCCGGTGCGCGCCTGCCCGCCCGCAGACGCGCCGCTTTCCGACGCGGGCTGTGAGGATCGAGATGTCCGGGTTATTGCCTGATGATCAGATAGCCGTGCTGCGTGAGCAGGGCTTCGTGGTGGCGCGCCAGTTCGCCAGCCCGGAAGAGGTCGCCGCGCTGCGCGCGCTGGCCGAACGCCATTTGCGCGATCACGTCGCACCCATCGAATACGAAGCCGACCTGCGCTACCCCGGCGCGCCGGTATCCCGCACCGCCGAAGGCGGCCTGACGGTGCGCCGGCTGCTCAATGCCTACGCGCGCGACCCGTTGTTCGCGCAATGGGCCACCAATCCGCGCATCGCGCAGTGGCTGCAGCGCTACTTCAACGAGACGCCCGTGCTGTCCACGGTGCACCACAACTGCGTGATGACCAAGCACCCCGCGTATGGCAGCCTGACCGGCTGGCACCAGGACATCCGCTACTGGTCGTTCTCGGACACGGATCTGGTGTCCTGCTGGCTGGCCCTGGGGCCAGAGACGCGCGCCAATGGCGGCCTGTCGTTCATTCCCGGTTCGCACACGGCGGCCTATACGCCGGAACAATTCGACGAAAAGAAGTTCTTCCGCGAGGACGTGCCGCAGAACGCCGATTGGATTGCGCGCGCCGTCTGCCCGGAACTGCAGGCGGGCGACGTCGTGTTCTTTCACTGCCGCACCTTGCACGCCGCGCAGGGCAACAGCAGCGACCGCGTGAAGTTGTCGGTGGTCCACACCTATCACCCCGAGTCCTGCCATCCGGTGCCGGGCACGCGTTCGTCGTCGCAGGCAGGCGTGGCGCTGACGAAGGCGTGATGCCTCGCGATGCCCGTAGACTGTCGAATCCCCATCCCGCGCGCCGGCATTGCAGCCAAGCCGGCCCGGTCCGCAATCCCTCTTTGGAACTGAAGCAAAATGCGTGAAAAGATCGTCTTCATCGGCGGCGGCAATATGGCCTCCGCCATCATCGACGGGCTGCTCGGCCAGGGCCGGGCGCTGACCGATTTTCTGGTGATCGAGCCCTACGCGCCCACGCGCGAGGCGCTGGTGGCGCGCGGCTTGCCGTGCCTGGAGCAGGTCAGCAGCGACATCGGCGACGCAGGTCTGTGCGTGCTGGCCACCAAGCCGCAGGTGCTGCGCGAGGCGTGTGGCCAGGTTCGTCAGCATCTGCCGGCCGACGCCACGGTGGTCAGCATTGCGGCGGGCGTGGAACTGGCCGCGCTGTCGGACTGGCTGGGCGGCCACGCGCGCATCGTGCGCGCCATGCCCAATACGCCCGCGAAGGTGGGGCTGGGCATGACTGGCCTGTACGCCACCCCGGCCTGCGGGCAGGCCGAGCGCGATCAGGTCGACGCGCTTTTCGCGGCCGTCGGTGAGCGCATCTGGACCGACAGCGAAGCCATGATCGACGCCGTCACCGCGGTGACCGGCAGCGGTCCCGGCTACGTGTTTCACTTCATGGCGGCGCTGGAGAAGGGCGCTGTCGAGCTGGGCTTCACGCCTGCCGACGCCCGCCGGCTGGCGGTCGCCACCTTCCGCGGCGCGGCAGAGCTTGCCGCCAGCGAAGACGTGCCGCTCACCGAATTGCAGGAACGCGTCACTTCCAAGGGCGGCACCACCTACGCCGCGCTGTCGCACATGCAGCAGGCCGGCGTGGCCGAGGCCATCACGCAGGCGGTGCACAAGGCGCAGCAGCGCGCCCGTGAATTGTCCGCGGGGTAAGCGCGCCGGCACGGCCGCGCCGCAAGTCCGAACGCGGTCAGCGGTGACGGCCCAGCCGCCACAACAGCGCGGCCGCCAGAAGAATGGCCGCGACGTTGAACTGCATGGCTGACGCGAATGCCTGCGCATGGCGTTCGGCCAGGCCCGCATCCGCATGGGTTTGCAGCGCACCGCCATACAGCATGCCCGCGGCCGATACGCCAAGCGCCGCGCCCACCTGCTGCAGGGTCGACACCACGCCGGCGGCCATGCCGGCCTGGCGGTCCTGAACCAGTCCCATTGCCAGGTTCACCAGCGGCGTGTTGACCGCGCCTTGGGCCGCGCCCAGCCACACCAGCGCGGGCAAGAGCGTCCAAGGGTCCAGATCGGCGCCCGCAAATTCCGTGTGCAGCATCAGGGCGGCCGTCGCGCCGCCGTACAGCAGCGCGGCCAGCGCGATCGCCCGCGTCCCATACCGGGCAACCAGCCGTGGCGCGGCCATCGATCCGGCGACGAACCCGACGCTGGTCGGCGCGAAGATCAGGCCGGCCGTCAGCGCATCGCGGCCGAAACCGGTCTGCACCAGCAGCGCATAGCAAAGAAACATGGCGCTGGCGGTGGAGAACACCAGCATCACGACAAGGCAACCGGCCGCAAAGCGAGGCTGCGTCAGCAAGGCCATGTCCACCAGCGGCGCGCCGCCAAGCGCGGCGATCCTGCGTTGCAACCGCACGAATGCCGTCAACGCGGCCACCGATGCCGCGCCGCAGGCGAGCGTCCAGGCCGGCCATTGACGTGCCGGACCCTCGATCAGCGCCAGCAGCAGCAACGCCAATCCCAGTCCCACGAGGGCGGCCCCAGCCCAATCCATCGCCGCGCCGGAAGGTTCGGCGGATTCAGGGATGTGACGCGCCAGCCAGCAAGCCAAGAGGCCCAGCGGCAGGTTGACGAGGAAGATGGTGCGCCAGGCCAGGCCGAACAGATCCGCATGGACGATCCATCCGCCCAGCACCTGCCCGGCGATGGCCGCAAGGCCCAGCGTCATGCCCAGCCACGCAAACGCCCGCCGCCGCGCGTGGCCCTCGAAGCTGACGCGAATCAGCGCATACACCTGCGGAAACAGCAGGGCCGCCGCGGCGCCTTGCACAATGCGCGCGGCGATCAGCGTGTCCGGCGTGGGCGCCAGGCCGCACAACGCGGATGCCGATGCGAAACCCGCCATGCCCAGCATGAACAGCCGCCGCCTGCCGTGCCGGTCGCCCAGCCGGCTGCCCGCGATCAGCAGCACCCCGTACGCCAGTTCGTAGGCGGCGATGATGAAGTTGATCTGCGCGAAGCTGGCCGACAGTGTCGCTTGCATGCTGGGAATGGCCACGTTCACGACGAAGAGGTCGAAGATCGTGATGAATCCGCCGGAGAGCAGCACGGCCAGGCCAAGCTTGCCCAGGCGCGGCGAATCGGCGTGGGGGAGCGCGGGAGAGGGCGTGGCGGGAAGGCAGGAGGTCGACATGGAAAAGGCCAGGAAGTCAGGATCGGCGCTATTCTGGTCGGACCTTCAGCCTTATACAATTTAGCTGTTTATGCTATTACTGCCTGCAACAGCGTCATGACCGCATCCCTGCCTTCAACCCCGCCCGCACCGGCTGCGGTGCACCGTCTGGACCGCACCCGCGCCGATCTTTCCGAATTCCTGCGGCTGCGCCGCGAGCGGCTGACCCCCGCCGACCTTGGGCTGCCGCCCGGCCGCCGTCGCCGCACGCCGGGGCTGCGGCGCGAGGAGGTCGCGGCGCTCGCGGGTGTCGGGCTGGCCTGGTACACGTGGTTCGAACAGGGCCGCAACATCAGCGTGTCGTCGGCGTTTCTGGAAAACCTGGCGCGCGTGTTGCGGCTGGACGATGCCGAGCGCCGCCACCTTTACCTGCTGGCGCATCAGCGCCCGCCGGCCGAGACGGGCCGCACCTGGTGCACCGTGCCCGCGCAGGTCCGCCGCCTGATGGACGATCTGCCCGCGCGGCCCGCCTACATCCTGAATCTGCGCTGGGACGTCGTGGTGTGGAACGCCGCCGCGGACAAGGTGTTCAATTTTTCCGGGCAGGCGCCGGGCCGGCGCAATCTGCTGTGGATGCTGTTCGTGGACGCCGCGATGCGTGAGCGCTTCGTGGACTGGACGGCGCAGGCGCCTCGCATGCTGTCGTCGTTCCGGCGCGACTTCGCCAGCGCCGCCGGGGTGCCCGACATCGCCGAACTGGTCGATGAGTTGGAACGGGTGTCGCCCGATTTCCGAAACTGGTGGCGCGAACACGACGTGCATGGTTCGTGCATGGGCCTGCGCACGCTGCATGTGCAATCACTGGGTGATATCGCATTCGAGCACGCCACCTTGAGCGTCGACGAAAGCCGTCACCTGCGTCTGGTGGTCTATGCGCCCGCGCCGGACGAGCCCAAGGCGGCGGACTTCGCCCGATGGGTGCTGGGGGGGGCCACCGCGCCGAGCGAGCCGCTGCGATAAGACGCGCTGACGACCTGCCGGCGGCGTAAAAAAAACGGGGGAGTTGACGCCGCCAAAGCGGCAGGTATATCGTACGAGCTATCGTAAGACATATCGTAAGAGGCATTCATGTCCCCCTTTTCGTTCATCGCCGCCGTCCAGCGCGCTGCCGTCGGACGCCGCGCCCATGGCCATCGCGGCCATTGTCAGCATCATGGTCGCCACGGCCACGGCCACGGCCACGGCCACGCCCACGCCCCGCATCCCGGCCATCACGGCGGCCGTCATCATGATCACCATCCGCGCCACGCCAGCGCGGGCGGCGACTGGTTCTCGGGTGGCGCCCACGGCCGCGGCGACGCAGACGGCTTCGGCGGCGACGGCCGCGGCTTCACCCGCAGCCGCAAGGTGTCCAGCGACGACTTGCAACTGATGCTGCTCGGGCTGCTGGAGCAGAATCCCAGCCACGGCTACGAACTCATCAAGGCGCTGGGCGCGCTCAGCAACGGCTTCTACACCCCCAGCCCCGGCATGGTGTATCCCGCGCTGACGTATCTGGAAGAACTGGGCTACGCCACCATCGAACAGGAAGGCGCCAAGAAGCGCTATCACCTGGCGGACCCCGGCAAGGCGCACCTGGACGCCAACCGCGAGCGCCTGACGCTGATGTTCAACAAGCTCAAGCACGTGGCGCGCAAGATGGACTACATGCGCCAGGCGTGGAGCGGTCAGCCGCGCGAGACCGGCCCCGAAGGCGAGGACACCCGCACCGGCTGGCTGCCCGAATTCGTCGAGGCGCGCCAGGCGCTCAAGCGCGCGCTGCTGGATCGCACCGACGCCTCGCCCGCCGAACAACGACGCATCGCCGGCATCCTGGCGCGTGCGACCGACGAGATCAACGGCAAGTCCGGCGCCTGATCCCGTCCCAACTGACTGGAGTACCCATGAATCAAAGCGACCTCACCGTGGCGCGCGTACGCCACCCCCTCAAGATGCGCACGCTGACCGTGGCGCGCGTCGAGCGCGTCGCCGGGCTGCTGGCCCGTGTCACGTTCACCGGCGAAGACTTGCAGGACTTCGTGTCCGCGTCCTTCGACGATCACGTGAAGATCTTTTTCCCCGCTGATCCCTCGCAACCGCCCGTGCTGCCCACTGCCGGGCCGGACGGCATCAAGTTCCCCGACGGCGTGCCCCGGCCCGCCGCGCGCGACTACACTCCGCGCCGGTTCGACACGGCGCGCCAGGAACTGGAGATCGAGTTCGTGCTGCACGGCGACGGCCCCGCCTCGACCTGGGCCGAACAGGCCGCGCCGGGCCAGCAACTGGGCATCGGCGGACCGCGCGGTTCGTTTGTGGTGCCCACCGCGTTCGACTGGCATGTGCTGATCGGCGACGAGACCGCGCTGCCCGCCATCGCGCGCCGGCTGGAAGAACTGCCCGCCTCGGCGCAGGCGCTGGTGCTGATCGAAGTGCCGGTGGCAGAGAATGAAATCCCGCTGCAAACGGCCGCGAAGGCGTCGGTGCGCTGGCTGCATCGCAACGGGACCGCGCCGGGCTACAGCACGCTCTTGCTGCAAGCCACGCGCGAATTGGCGTTGCCGCAGGGCGAAGGCTATGTGTGGGTGGCGGCGGAATCGGCCACGGCGAAAGCGGTGCGCGAGATCATGGTGGCCCAGCACGGCATCGACAAGAGCCGCATCCGCGCCGCCAGCTACTGGAAGCGCGGCGCAATTGCCGTGCACGAATCGCACGACGATTGAGCGCGCGGGCCAGCAAAACGCGTCAGGGCTTGCGGCGATCCCGCGCCAGCGCCAGCAGATTGGCGGCCCGTGCACCGGTCGCATCGCGCACGGCCAGGCCCAGCACCGCGCGCGGCCAATCCAGCGCTAACGGCCGGTAGAGCACGCCATCCGGGCGCAGGGGGCGCAGCGAAGCCGGCACGATCGCCACGCCCATCCCCGCCGCCACCAGGTTCACGGCCGATGACAACTGCGGCGCCTGCTGCCCGATGCGCGGGCTCAGCCCGTGCTGCCGGCACGCCGCCATGATGTCTGCGCTCAGGCCATAGCCCGATTTGCGCGAGTACAGGATGAAGGTCTCCTGCTGCAGGTCGGCGGGCGTGAGCCGCTTGCGGCGCGCCAGCGCATGGCCCAACGGCATCGCGACCACCAGTGGTTCCTCCACCAGTTGCGTGAACGTCAATCCGCCGTCCAGCGCAAAGGGCGGGCGCACGAACGCGGCGTCGATCGCGCCGTCGCGCAGTTGCGCCACCAGCGTTTCGCTGTCGCCCTGCGACAGCGTCATTTCAACTTCCGGGTAGCGCTCGCGGTACTGGCGGATCAGCTCGGTCACCACGCCGTTGAAAGATGCCGACTCGGTGAACCCCAACGTCAGTTCGCCCACCTCGCCGCGCGCGGCGCGCTGGGCCGTGCGCACCGCCGCATCGGCGCGTTGCAGGATGTCCTGCGCGCACGCCAGGAACGCGCGTCCGGCGTCGTTCAGCGTCACCCC
Source organism: Achromobacter sp. E1 (assembly GCF_037039475.1). Lineage (NCBI taxonomy): Bacteria > Pseudomonadati > Pseudomonadota > Betaproteobacteria > Burkholderiales > Alcaligenaceae > Achromobacter > Achromobacter sp. E1. Next base: position 5,407,012 of record NZ_CP146253.1, on the reverse strand, counting down.
GCGGCCCGTGCGGTCAAAAAGGGGCGTGCCCACTTCCTGTTCAAGCTGGCGGATTTGCTGGCTGAGCGGCGGCTGTGCCATGCCCAGCAGCTCGGCCGCGCGCGTGAAATGCTGGGCCTCGGCAGTGACGACGAAATAGCGAAGATGGCGCAGTTCCATATTGATATCTAAAGAGTACTGATTAGAAATATTCCATATATTGGACATTCTAATGGCCGGCGCAGATCATGCGGGTATGACTCTTTGCTTTGAAGGATCCCCATGACTGCCCACTTATCCCCCGGCGCGCGGTTGCGCCAGCAGCTCTCTGAAAACATCGTCGTGGCGCCCGGCGCGTCTGACGGCCTGTCGGCCCGCCTGGTTGCCGCGGCCGGATTCTCGGCGGTCTACGCCAGCGGCGGCGCCATCGCGCGTGCCGCCGGCTATCCGGACATCGGTCTGCTCAGCTTCACCGAAGTGATGGACCGCGTGGAAAAGATCGTCGACGCCAGCGGCCTGCCCGTCGTGGCGGACGCGGACACCGGATTTGGCGGATCGGCCAACGTGGAGCGCACGGTGCGCCTGATGGAGCGCGCGGGCGTGGCGGCGTTTCATATCGAAGACCAGACCTTTCCCAAGCGCTGCGGCCACCTGGACGACAAGAGCCTGGTCGATGCCGGCGAGATGGCCCGCAAGGTCCACATTGCGCGCCAGACGCTCGCCGACGCCGACACGCTGGTCATCGCGCGCACCGACGCCATCGCGGTCGAAGGGTTTGACGCGGCCATCGCCCGCGCCGAGCTGTACCTGAAGGCCGGCGCCGACATGATCTTTGTCGAGGCGCCGGAGACGCTGGCGCAGATCCGCGCCATTACCGAGCGGTTGCCGGGCTTGAAGCTCATCAACATGTTCTACGGCGGCAAGACGCCGCTGGTGCCGCTGCCAGACCTGGCGGCGATGGGCTACCGCCTGGCGATCATTCCGTCGGACCTGCAGCGCGCGGCGATCCACGCGATGCAGGAGACGCTTCGCGCGATTCGGCTGACGGGCGACAGCAGCGCAATGGCGGACCGGCTGACCAGCTTCAAGGAACGCGAAGCAATCGTGCAGACCGGCCGCTATCTGGCGCTGGATGCTCAGTAGGCGCGCGACGCCTCGGTACGCTTGCAGCCGTGCGGCATGCGCAGCGGCCACAGCCGCTGGCCGGCCGCGCCGTACAGGGTGCGGATGCCGCATTGCATCCTGACCTGTGCGACCAGGCTGCCGGCGTTGTCGATGATCCGCGAGTCGTCTTCCGTGGACACCACCGCACGCTGGTTCTCAAATCCGGACAACGCCCGGTATTCCGCAGGAATGGCGAACGCGCCCGTGCTATCGACATAGCCGTAGCGCCGGTCGCTGGCGGCTGGCGCCAGGCCTTCGCGCAGCGTACCCAGCGCGTCGAACGCCGGCCCCGTCAGCACACCCTTGGCATCCACCCAGCGCATGCCGCCGCCAGACAGATGCGTGACGGCGCGGCCTTCCGAGAACCCCGATCCAAACCCTTCGACCGTCAACCGGGTCTTGCCGGACAAGTCCGTGTAGTCCGTCATGGTGCCCCGGTCGGCCGAGTAATAGCGGATCAGCAGGTCGGAGCGTGGCGGCCACGTCCATTCGCCGCGGGGCAGGGTGGCCAGGATCTTGCCGTTGGCGTCCATGACCTGCGTGCCCTTGGCGTTGGACGTCAGCGCGCGCGCCGGCGTGCCTTGGAAGAGCGTGCCGGTGCGGGCTGCCGGCGCGATCTGCCACGCGCCCTTGCCGTTCAGGTAGCCTTCGCGGTCGGCGCGGCGGATCTCCATCCAGTCGCCCAGCCGCAGGTAGTCGGCATCCTTCATGTCCAGCGCGTCCGAGCCGTCCGGCGAGATGATCCAGCGGCGCTCGCTGTTGCCCGCGCTGACCGAGCCATCCCCAAAATCGCCCACCTGCAATCCGCGCATGAAGGCGGTCAGCGCCTGGCCGCGCGTATTGAACACTGCGGCGGGACGGTCATACTCGTCCTCTTGCTTGCCGGGCTGCGTCACCCGCCATAGCGTGTCGTTCACGCGCTCCACGCCGTGGTGGCTGGCCGGCACGACCCACTTGCCTTGCAGGTCGATGACGCCGACCCGGCCCGCGCCCAGCGATGCGATTGCCTGGCCATTCTGGAATTCGCCGATACTGCGGAACGTGGGGGCGGCCAGCAGCTTGCCGGCGGCAAAATCGTACAAACCCCACGGCGCGCCGTCGGCCGCCGTTTGCACAAAGCGCGCCACGCCGGGCGCCACGACCTGCGTATCGAAGTTCTCGGGCAGCTCGAACGTCTTGCCCGCGCGGTCGATCATGCGCACCACGCCGTCGCCATACACCTGCGCGTAGCCATGACGGAACATGCCGATGTGCTGCTGCGCGGGCAGGTCGATGCGCTTGCCGCGCGCGTCCAGCAGCACCATGCCGTCGTCGGTTTCGGCCGCGTAGCGCAACTGGTTTGCTGTCAGGGCCGCGGCGTCTTCATAATCGGTGTCGTCCAGCGGTGTCACGGCAGACCAGGACGGATCGGTGACCATGCTGCCATCGGCAAGCAGCAGACCCACCTGTGTGTCGTCGCAATTGCAGTGGCTTTGACCCAGCACGCCCAGCGGACCGCCCGGGACGCCGGCGGGCAGCGGCTGGAGTTGCTGGTTCTGAAGCGCCGCTACCGTCTCGGGCTTGAGCAGCGGCTTGCCGTCCTTGTCCACCACATTGAGCAGGGCGCCTTGCTCGTCGGACAGCCACAGATTGCCTTCGCGCGTCTGCAGGCGGCGGGCGTCCGCGAGCCATGCGGGCGCCGTGGCGCCGTGCAGCCACGCGCCGGTCGGCGTCAGCAAACCGGCGGCGCGGCGGGATTCGTCAACGAAAAGGACATAGCCCTCAAGTTCGTCGCCGGCCGACAGCCCCGCGCCCAACGTGACCGGCGCGGCGTGGCCGGGCACCAGCGCCATCAGCTTGTCGCCCGACCGATACACAATGGTGTCGGCATGGCGCTGCGACGTCTGGCCTTCTTCCGTTGTCAGTGTGGCTACGATCGTGCCGGTGCGGTCCATCACCGCAAAACCGCCCCGCTGCGGCAACTGCGCGCTGTAGAAAGCCTTGCCCACGGGCAGGATGCTTTCGTACTGCTGGTCCGCGCCGATCAGCTTGCCGTCCGCCGTCACCAGCACGGAGCCGTCCGGACCGTAGCCCGAGGCCAGATTGCCGTCGTCCTGCAAAGAGATGTCGTCGAACACCGGGTCCACGACCCAGTTCCAGTCCTTGTCCACCACGCCGTACTTGGCCTGGCCGTTGGTGGCGATGTACAGACCCTTGTCGCCCAGCGGCCGCGTGATGACGACACCGTTCCCGCCGAAACGGCGTTCGCCGCTGGTTGAACGGTATTCCTCTTTGTACTGAACCGTGGCCCGAGCGGGCACGCCATCGAACAGGCGCACGGCGCGCACCACCTCGTCGAACGGCTGGCCCGCCGGATTGCCCTGGCGGTCGATCAGCATCGGCTTGCCGTCCAGCGTCACCGCCGCCAGCCCGACCTCGACAAAGTCCTGCGCCGTGTCGTAGCGCGGGCGCACGGCCATGCGGCCATTGCGGTCGATGTAGCCCCACTTGCCTTGCCACCGCACGGCGGCAAGCCCGTGGCGGAAATCGCCCACTTCCTCAAAGATCGGCTCGATCGCGACGCGGCCGTTCCGGTCCAGAAAGCCCCATGCGTGGCGGCGCAGCGAGTTGTCGCGCGGCACTCGGTCGATGTTCTCGATGGCTGACGGCAGCAGCACCGCGGCGCGGCCGTCCTGCAGATCCCGGATGCAGCCGTTGCTGAAGGGGTTGCGCGCGGAGATGTCGTCGGCAGCCGGATAGACCGGGTAATCGGATTCGCCCAGGCAATAGATGTGGCCCGGCTGCACGTAGCCGGTCTGCGCCTGAACGGACAGGGATGCGCCCAGCGCGGCCAATGCGCAGGCGAGGCGGGTGGTTCGTAGCACGCGTGACGTCATGATCATTCTGCGTTGGCGTTGTCGACTGCCGGCGGCGAGATGCCGGCGGCCTCGGGGCAGGTGAGTTTCCGGGGCGGCCAGCTTTGCCGGTCCTCTGCATCCACGATCACCACCGTGTCGCACAGCACGCCGAACAGCGCGGTGGTCTTGCCCTGGGTATCGATGTACTCGATGAGCCGATTGCGCCGCACCAGCGCGCGGCCTTCCGAAAAGTCGCCGGCCCACGTGAACGCCGGCGCAATCGCATAGCGTCCGGTCAGATCGATGTAGCCGTACAGCTTGCCCGTGCGCTCCAGGCGGCGCGCCCGCGCCAGTCCGTCCTTCATGCGGCCCAGCTGGTTGAAGTGCGCGCCCACGACGCGCTTGCCGTTCGCGTCGATGAAGCCGTACTTGTTGTCGCCGTCGCTGTAGGGCGCAACGCCCTCGCTGGCCTTGTCGCTGTCGATGGCGTAGCGGCCAGGCAGTCGGGTGACCTCGCGGCCTTGCAGGTCCACCAGAATGCTCGATCCGCTCTCGTCGTCATTGACGACGACGCGTTGCATCGATGCCAGCGGCGTGGCGTCGCCCCACTTCTCGAGCAGGGTCTTGCCGGTCTGGTCGATCACGCGATAGCCCACGCCGATGTTGGCGCGCGCCAGGCCTTCGGGCTGCGTGAAGAACGGATTGAATTCGCCGTATTGCGCGGGCACCTTCATGTTGCCGCGCGCGTCGATGGCGCCTTCGCGTTCGTCAAAGTCGATGTAAAGCCAGTCGCCGAATTGCTGCTTGTTGTTGGGCCGGCCCTTCGACAAGCGGATGGAGGTGCCCTCTGCATCGATCAGGACAGCGCTTGCGTCGGCCAATTCGCCGAGAAACCGCCCATCGGCAAGCTTCTGCGGCTTGCCGACCACGGGTTCACTCGTTTTGCCGGTGCGCAGGTTGATGACGCGGTAGGCGCGTTCGGTGAAGCCGCCGCGATTGCGCTTGCCCTCCGGCGCTTCGACCAGCATCAGGCCGTTGCCCAGGTATTCCAGATCGTAGGCGCCGTCGTAGCGGGCGGGCACCACCCACTGGCCCTCGCGGTTGACCACGCCCCAGCGGTTCTTGTCCTGGACCTTGGCCCAGTCGTCCTCGAACTCCTGTATCTGCTCGTAGACCGGCTTGAGCGCTGGCGCGCCTTTGCGCACGTTCCACAGGCCCGAGCGGCGCTGGCGGTTTTCGTTGCGTGCGTAGTAGTGCAGCAGTTCACCGTCAAGGCGCGAGGCCTCTTCCAGCACGTACGCGGGAACGGACACTTCCTGCCCGCGGGCATCGATCAGAAGCGCGTCGCCGCGCAGCATGTCCTTCGTGCGGGCCCAGGTGTAGGGGCCCTTGAAGGGGCGGATCTCGGTGTAGCGCGGTTCGATGGCCCACGCGCCGTCCGCGCCGATCGCACCGGCTTGGTAGTTCCTGGTGCGCGCCACGAGGGGCAGCGTGACGTCGTACGTATCGATGTTTGCCCAATCCGGATTCGTGACGATCTTGCCCGCCGCCGTGAGGATACCGGACGGCTGGCCATAGTCGTGCGGACGCAGAAGCGCCAGCGGGGCATCGGCCTCGCGGGCGGTCGTGCGCGCGTAGTGGAATTCGCTGACGTCGTAGGCGCGCAGCTGCGCGAGGGTGGCCTCGTCGAGGATGCCAAGGCCGTCCCGGCCGTAGACCTGGTAAAGCGATTCGTCTGCGTTGACGCTGGAGGTCGTTTGTGCGGCGTCTGCCGCGGCGGTGGCCGCATCCATGGCGGCATCTGCCGCGGTATCGGCTTGCATTGCGTCGGCCGCCATGGCGTCGTCTGCGGCAGCCGATGCTGCCGCAGCCCCAGCTTGATTCGCCTCGGTGGGCGCCGCGTCTGCCACCGTTGCCGCTTCGGCAATATCGGTTGCGGCATCGGCGGCAACCGGCGGGTCCTGGAAAGCCGCCGCAGTCTCCGCTTCGGACGCCGCCTGCACGGCAGCCGCCGCGTCGGCGGCATGGGCTTGATCTTCCGCGCTCATCGCGTCGCCGGCCGCGTCGGCCGCGCCGGCCGGGCGCCGCGCCGCGCCGTAGACCCACGCGCGCCCTTCATGAATCTTGACCTCGCCGCTGCGCAAGGGGATCAGCTGCAGCCTGCCCTCGGGATCGATCAGCAGCGTCATGCCGGGCTCGGCGGCAAAGCGCCAGCCGTCTTGCTCCCGCACACCCACATAGTCGCTTGCGAAGGTGTGCATAGGTTGGAGCTTGCCATCCAGCAGCAACGTGCCGCCATCCGCGACCCGCACCAGCCATATGCCCGGCGCGACCCGTTCCACGCGTTCGTAACGCTCGGCCGACAGCGCCTCGCCGCGCACATCCACGAATTCCCATGCCCGTTCGCGGTTCACCGCCACCACATCGCCATCGCGCAACGGCGGGGCCAGCGAGCGCAACACTTGCGGGCTGATCGCCCAGGTGCCGTTCTGATCCAGCAGACCCCACCAGCCGCCGTAGCGCGAATCGCGCGTCTGCGCGGGCAGTTGGCCGCTGGTCGGCGCGGCCAGCGCCATCACCCCATCAGGCAGCGCGGCAGGCTTGCCGGTCACGGTGTTCACCAAGCGCGGCGGCGTGGGGATTTCCATCGCCGCCAGCTTCTGTCCGGGCGCAAAGCCCGAGGTGCGCGTGCCCAGCGGAAAGGTCTTCACAACCTTGCCCTGACGATCGATCAGCACATCCCGTCCGTCCTCTTCGGCCAGCGCCGTGCCTTGCGCGTTGAATCCGGTCGCGTCGCTAAAGCGCGGCGGGATGACCCAGCGTCCCCGCGTGTCGATGTAACCCCAGAGATCCTGCTGGCTGACGGCGGCCAGCCCGTTCTGGAAGGAGCGGGCTTCCGAATACGCCGGCGCGATGGCCATGACGCCTTGCTTGTCGATAAAACCCCAGGCAGCGGAATCGCCGTCGGCGGTGCCCACCAGCACGGCCGCCAGGCCTTCCTGGAATGGCTGGTGGCACGATGTGCCCGCGCCTTCGCCGAAATTGTTGTACGCGCACTGCTGCGCCCAGTTGGTCTGCGCGTGCGAAGTGACCGGCGCCAGGAGCGCGATCCCCGCCAGCGCCGCTGCAAGCGCCAGCGGCTTGAAGATGGGCGCCGCCGTCATGGGTTGCGGGCGCGGTTAACAACCGCGGAAACGAACGTGCCGGACCGGGCGTGCCACATGAGTCGATGCCTGCCGAAGGATTGGGAAGGCAGCCACTGTACTCAGCGGTGCCCGGGGACGGATCGGGAGATGTAACCATCAAAAACGAAGCGTTAACATGTCGCAGCCTCCGGCTGATTTTTGCGGTAACTCCCGCCATATTTCAAAAACATCGCGTAATTTCTTTTTTTGCGCACACGTTGAAGGTTGGCATAGCCGCTCGATTCAGGCGCCTGTCTCGGTCATCAACGCAGTCTGGCGCGTTGCCGTGACATTCCCTCCACGCATGCAGCGGGCAAAAAATTATCGGTTGAGCCTCGCGTCTGGCGACCCTGTAATAGAGCCGATGCCCGCCTGAACGGGGGCGACGTTTCCTTGCAAGAGGTTCGCCATGTCCACCCCCCAAAAATCTTCCCTGGATGCATCGCAGCTGTGGCTGCTGGTGCTGGCCGGTGGCGTCGTCATGGGCCTTGCCCTGGGCGTGCGCCACGTGCAGGGCTTGTTTCTTCTGCCCGTCACCATGGACCGCGGCTGGAGCCGCGAGACCTTCGCCATCGCGCTGGCCGTGCAGAACCTGACCTGGGGCGTCGTGCAGCCCTTCACCGGCATGATTGCCGACCGCTATGGTTCGGCCAAGGTGATCGCTGGCGGGTTGGTCTTCTATGCGGTGGGCCTGGGCGGCATGGCGCACGCCACGACGCCTGCGGGCTTCATGTGGACGGCCGGTGTGTGCATCGGCATCGCGCTGTCCGGCACGGCGTTCGCGGCCATTTATGGCGCGCTCAGCCGCCTGGTGCCGCCCGAACGCAGAAGCTGGGCGCTGGGCGTGGCGGGAGCCGTCGGCGGCCTTGGACAGTTCACGATGGTGCCCGCGGCGCAATGGCTGATCGGGGGCTGGGGCTGGGTCGCGGCCTTGCTGGCGTTTGCCGTGGCGCTGACTATCCTGTTGCCGTTGGCGTTTCCGCTGCGCGAGCCGGCGAACCGCCTGCGCGATGCCGGCGCGCCCGACGCAAACCTGTCGCTGCGCGACGCCCTTCGCGAGGCCTTCACGCGCCCCGGCTTCTGGCTGTTGAACCTGGGATTCCTGGCCTGCGGTTTCCAGCTGGCGTTCATAGGCACGCACCTGCCCGCCTACCTGATGGACAAGGGCCTGCGCGCGTCGGACGCGGTCGCCGCGCTGGCCATCATTGCGCTCACCAATGTCATGGGCACCTATGTCTGCGGCATCCTGGGCGCGCATCACCGGCGCAAGTACCTGCTGGCGGGCATCTACCTGATCCGAACCGCGGCCATCGCGCTATTCATCCTGGTGCCGCTATCCACGTGGTCGGTCTACGCGTTCGCGGCGGTCATGGGCTTTGTGTGGCTGGGCACGGTGCCGCTCACCAACGGCCTGATCTCGCAGGTATTTGGCGTGCGCTACATCACCACGCTCTTCGGCTTCGTGTTCTTTGGCCATCAGGTCGGCTCGTTTCTGGGCGTGTGGCTGGGCGGCGTGGTATTCGAAGCCACCCGCGCTTATGACCTGATCTGGCTGGGGGCGATGGCGCTGGGCGTACTGTCGGCCGCCTTGCACTGGCCGATCGACGACCGGGAGATCCAGCGCGCGCGGCCGGTGGGCGCGGCTGGTTAGGCGCGGCCGGCCGGTCCCGCGCACAGGAAGCGGCGTTACGCCAACCGGTGCTGCGTGCCCGCGCCCATGGTGATGTGCAGCATGCGGCAGGGCTCAATGACCTTGACGGTGTGCCACGCGCCCTTCGGAATCACGTAGGCATCGCCGGCCAGCATTTTCACGATCTGGATGCCGGTGGGCCATTCCAGGTGCAGTTCGGCGGCCCCAGACATCAGCCGCACGACCTCGTCGGCGCCGGGATGCATCTCCCATTGCGGCCAGTCGGCCGCGAATTCGTACTCGGACACAAGCCAGCCGCGCCCGTATTGCTCAAGGTCTTCCGGAGATTGAGACCAGAATGCGTCGCCGCCCGTCACGGTGGCGGCGGCGCCGGCGGCGTCCAGATACACATAGTGCGACGTCAGGTCGATGGCCATGTTGCGCGTCCTCGGGTGGGGGGGATCAGGGCAGTGTATGCCAGCGCCGGCTGTCACATCGTTGCGTTTATCATGTCTGCCATCGGCAACTGGGAGAGCACGCGATGAGCACGGGATTCGAAGGGGTGCGCCCCGCATCCGAATCGTCCATCGAGATCGGCTTCTTCTATGACGGCCGGCATTGTGTCGAGCGTATCCGGGTCAAGCCCACCGCCGCCAACCTCAAGCGCGCCGCCGACCGGCGCGTTGCCATCCTGGAGGCCATCGCGCGGGGCGATTTCGACTACGACGCCGAATTCCCCAAACGCGGCGCTAAGCCATCACAGGGTCCCGCATGACTAGCAATTCGCAGCTTGAAGTCCACGATCTTTCGCCTGATGCCTTTAGTTCCTACGGGTGGATGCTGGGCAAGCCCATGCCGGACGGCAACGGCGTTCCGCTGTTTACGAACCCGGCCACCGATTTCTGGCACGAGCACCTGTTCAACACGGGCGCGGGCGGCGACGCCGAGGTGCTTTGGGTCAATTACCGAAGCCAGTCCGTCGAAGTCGCCAGCCTGGAAAAGCATCTGCTGACGCAGCAGGCGATTGTCCCGCTGACGGGCAGCATCATCCAGATCGTGGCGCGCAGCGCCGCGGACGGCTCGCCCGACCTGGCCACGCTTGCGGCCTTTCATGTGGCGCAGGGGCAGGGCGTGTGCATGCGGCCGGGCTGCTGGCACGCCACCCGCGTGGCGGGCGACGAGGTCACGTGCCTGATGCTGACCCGCCGATCCACCACGGTCGACCTGATCCAGCACCTGACCACGGACGCCAGCACCACGGAAAGCGCCTTCGCGGCCATCCCCCCGCGGCAACTGGAAGTGCCTCAGGATCTGCTGCAAAGCGCCTGACATTGCGCCACGAGGGCGGGGGAATCAATCCGCCTCGCTGCACGCGAAGCCCAGGCGCGTGAACAAGGGCCACTTGTTGCGGTAGCTGTCCGTCCAGCACATGCCGAAAAACGCCGCGAACGGCGCGTCGACCCGCTGGGCCGATATGTGTGCGGCGGCATCGGAATCGGGCGGACAGAATGCCTGCCCCGGCGTCGGGAACAACGCGCCATCCCAGATGGGTTGGTCGCAATGCTCGCAGAAATTGCACCATTCCCCTGACCGGGCGGGGTTCTGGCGGTAGGTTGGCGCAAGCGAGCGCAGCGTCTGCGCCACGTCGGGCGCAAGAGCCCGTGTCGACGAAATCATGGCCGGACCTGGCATCGACTGCCATTGCGCGGGTCCGAACAGCCAGTCCTGAAACGCCAGCGGGTCCAGTCCCGTGCTATCCGCGTCGTCCTCATCCAGTTCCAGGTCGCCCTCGGTGCTTTCGTGGCCGGGCGGCACGGCCAGCGCCGTCACGCGCGACAGCGTGTTGCAAGCCGCGCAGCGGTGCACGGCCTGCAACACGAAGTACGACGACGCGCGAATGTTGAACGCCTCTCCGTCCGGACCGGTCATGCTGGGGTCTTGCGTTGGCATGCTGCTGTGTCTTTCCTGTCGCACCGTGGTGGTGCACTGTTACTTCTACATGCCGGGGAAATATGACAGAATCCCCCGGAATTCGAGCCCTGGCGCAATCCGCCGCCGCCCTCGGGCGACTGCGCCATCCCGTCATGTCGGAGCCCTGAATGCGCCACCGCCAGATTAGCACCGGATTTTGCCGCGCCGCCTGCCGTCCGTTCATGGGGCTGGTTGCCTCCATCGTCGTGGCGGGCGTCTTGTCCGGCTGTGCGGTCCCGTCGCACGACGCCGCCGCCGGGCAGACCGTCGGCATCGAGGGCCTCACCGCGCAACAGGCGCGCGGCATCGCGCGCGAATCCTACCTTTACGGCGCGCCCGTGGTCGCCAGCTACCAGGCCATGTATGCCTACAGCCTGGACAAACAGGGGGCGCAATACAAGGGACCGGTGAATAGCATCAATCCGGTCGGCACCGCGTCCGCTGCTGCGGCTGGCCTGGACCCCGCCTATCTGTATTCCTACGCCGCCCTGGACCTGCGCGCCGAACCCGTCGTCGTCATCGTGCCCCGCGTCGAAAAGCGGCGCGACGCCTCGTTGCAGGTCATGGACCTGTACATGCACCACATCGGCGACCTGGGCTCGCGCGGCATGGGGGGTGGCGTATTTCTCGTGGCGGGGCCCTCCTGGAAAGGCAAGGTGCCCCCGGGCATCACCAAGGTGATTCGGTCAGAGACGCAGCTTGCCACGCTGGTGGCGCGCACGCAGCGGTTCAATCCCGCCGACCAGGAAAACGCCAAGCGCATCCAGGCGCGCTTCAAGGTGCAGCCGCTATCGGCGTTTCGCAACCGGGCCGCGCCGGCCGCCGCAGCCAAGGTGGAATGGAAAGCGCCGGTTCCGCGCGCGCAGATGTATTCGTCGCTCGAGTTCTATGACGAACTGGCCTTCCTGCTGCGGTTCGCACCCGCACACAAATCCGAGACCGCGCTGCGCGAGCGCATGGCCACGCTGGGCCTGCGCGCCGGCGAGGACTACGACACCGGCACGCTCAACCCCGCGTTGCGCCGCGCGCTGCAAGAGGGCATGCACGATGGCCAGAACGACATCGACAAGAACCGCGCGGCGCAGGGCGCCGATGCCGGGGCGCTGTTCGGCGATCGGGACAAGCTGAAGAACGACTATCTGACGCGCGCGACCGGGGCGCAGATGGGGCTGTTTGCGTTTGGCGGCATGAACGCGCCCAAGGCGGCGCCGAAGTTGCCACCGAAGCCGCCGATGAAGTCTCAGCCCAAATCGCCACCCACGCCACAATAGGCGCGCCGCATGAAGCGAAACTTCAACATCCACGACCTGCGCATTTTCTACGCCGTCGTCATGACGGGCTCGACGCGTCAGGCCGCGCTGGCCATGCACCTGACGCAGCCCGCCATCAGCCACGCGATATCGCGTCTGGAAAGCGCCACGGGCGTTCAATTGTTCGACCGGTCGCACAAGACGCTGCGTCCGACGGAAGCGGGGCAATATCTCTATAGCGAAGCGAAGTTCGTGCTGGACGAACTGGTGCGCATCGACGAAGCCCTGCACAGCATCGAACAGTTCGGCGGCCGCGGGCTGCGCATCGCCTCGTCACCCGCGCTGGCGCTGGGCTACGCGCCCGACGCAGTGCGCCGTTATCTGGACATCAATGGCACGCGCCCGTTCTCCATCGATGTCGAGTCGTCCATGCAGGTCATCAGCGCCGTGGAAACCATGCGCGCCGACTTCGGCCTGGGCGCTGTCGGCCGGGACAGCACGCGGCTGACGTTCACGCCATTCCTGCGTGCGGACGTCATGGCGATCGCGCATCGCGAACATCCGCTGGCCGGGCGCGACGCCATCACGGTGCTCGACATCCCGCCGGACACGTACGTCAAGCCGCTGTGGTCCGACTATGTCGTGGCGCAGGGCGACATCGCCGATTCGTTGCTGTTGCGCTCCGGCATGCAGGCGCATATGTCGCTGCTGCCGGGCACGGTGCGCGCCGTCAAGGGCATCAGCCTGGTCAACGCGCTGTCCGCGTCCGACATCGTGACGTCGTTCCCGGATCTGGTGGCCGTGCCGCTCGCCTCGCGGCAATGGTTCGATTTCCTGTTGATCACCCGCACCGAGTCCCGCAACAACGAGCTGACCGCGCGCCTGCTGGACGCCCTGCGATCCACGGCGCAGGCGCGGCGGCAGGGCGTGTATGCAGAGACAATCGCGTTGCTGCAATAGCGGCAAGTGCGCCGGGCTTATTGCGCCGGCGGCTGCCACGGCAGCGATTGCAGATCGCCGTCGATGCTGATTGCCTGGCCGCTGACCATGGCCCCGTAAGGGCTTGCCAGGAACAGTGCCATGTTTGCGATGTCAGCGGCGCGCACGAACTGCCGCAGGCTGACGCCCGACAGCTCCAGCCGTGTCTGCTCTTGGACGGACAACCCCATGTTCTTGGCGCGAGCGGCAATCACCCGGTCGATGCGCGGGCCGGCTACCAGCCCCGGCAGTAGCGCATTGACGCGGATGTTGAGCGGCCCAAGTTCCATCGCGAGCGAACGCGTCAGCCCCACCACGCCCCATTTGGTGGCGGCATACGGCGTGCGCATGGGCAAACCCATCCGGCCCGCCACCGAGCTGATGTTGATGATGCTGCCGCCGCCCGACGCCCGCAGCGCGGGCAACGCGTGTCGCACGGTGTGGAACTGCGAAGCCAGATTGATGTCCAGCGTCGCGTCCAGCTCTTGCGCGGTGATGTCGGCGATGCCTGCCGTGGGCCCGGCAATGCCGGCGTTGTTCACCAGCACGTCCAGCCCGCCCAGATGCGATAGCGCGGTCTGCATGTAGCGGTCGATCTCGTCGCGGCTGCCCACGTCCGCGCGCGCCCAGGGGTGACGGCAACTGGCCAGCGCCTGTTCATCGACATCGCACAAGTGAACGCGGGCGCCGCGTTCTGCAAAGGCGTCGGCCAGCGCGGCGCCTATGCCGGACGCGCCCGCGGTCACGATGACGCGCTTTCCAGACAGGTCAACAGGAAGGGCGGCGATCGCCTCGGGTGTCGTCATGGGATTTCCGGATTGATTCATGGCGTCAGGGCTTCAGGGCTTCATCAGGCGGCAGGTCGATTCCTCGGGCGACGTATACACCTGGGTGCCTGGCACACGCGCCACCAGCTTGTAGTAGTCCCACGGCGCCTTCGATTCCGCTGGCGTCTTCACCTGCATCAGGAACATATCGTGCACCATCAGCCCGTCCGCGCGGATCTTGCCGTCTTTGACGAAGAAGTCGTTCACGGGATTGGCCTTCAGCCACGTCATGATGGTGTCGCCGTCGGTGCTCTTGGTGGCTTCCACCGCCTTCAGGTATGTCGTCGCGGCGGAATAGTCGCCGGCTTGCAGCATGGAGGGCTTCTTCTTCATCACGGCCTCAAAGCGCGACGCCCACTTGCGCGACGGGTCGTCCTGGTCCCAGTACCACGCGGTCGTCAAATACATGTTCTGCGCCGCCGGCAGGCCCAGCGCGTGCACGTCGGTGATCAGCACCAGCAGGCCGGCGATCTTCATCTTGGGCGTCAGGCCAAATTCGTTGGCCGCCTTGACCGCATTGCTGGTGTCGCTGGCGGAATTGGCCAGGCCCAGCACCTGCGCGCCGGAGGCCTGCGCCTGAAGGATGAACGAAGAGAAGTCCGCCGTGTTCAGCGGATGCCGCACCCGGCCCTTGACGTTGCCGCCGTCGGCCTGCACCACCTTGGATGCATCGCGTTCCAGCGCATGGCCGAACGCATGGTCCACCGTCAGGAAATACCAGTCCTTGTTGCCTTCCTTCATCATGGCGCGCGCCGTGCCGCGCGCCAGCGACACCGTGTCGTACACGTAGTGCACGGTATAGGGCGTGCATTGCGCGTTCGTCAGTTCGGACGCGCCCGCGCTCACCACGAAGAACGGCGTCTTCTTTTCCTCGGCCACCTTCGCCATCGCCAACGCCGCCGCCGAATTCGCGCCCGCGATCAGCATGTTCACCCCGCGCTGGTCCAGCCATTCCCGCGCGCGGGACGACGCGATATCGGCCCGGTTCTGGTGATCCGCAACCAATACCTCCACCTTCTTTCCGGCCACCGTGCCGCCCAGGTCCGCGATCGCCATCTTGATGGCCTCGACACCGCCAGGTCCGTCGGCGTCCGCGGACAGCCCGGACATGTCCGTGATGAACCCAATCCGGATCACGCCGTCATCGGCCTGTGCCGCACCTGCCATTCCCAACAGCGCGGCCAATGCCGTCGCGCGCAACGTCTTTTTCATGTCTTGTCTCCCCACTACGTGGATGTGTGTGTTCAGAACGCGACGTGGTCGCGGCCCTTCAGTTGCAGCGTCTCGCGCGCGTCGTCCGGCGTGGCGATCTGCAAGGACAGGTCTTCCAGAATGCGGCGGATGCGGCGTACCTGGTCCGCGTTGGACTTCGCTAGTTCTCCGGGCCCATCCCACAATGAATCCTCCAGGCCCACGCGAACGTTCCCGCCCATCGTCGCCGCCATCGTCGCAAGCGGCGTCTGCTTGCGGCCCGCGGCCAGCACCGACCAGATGTAGTCGTCGCCGAACAGCCGGTCCGCCGTGCGCTTCATCATCATCACGTCCTCGGGGTGCGTGCCGATGCCGCCGCGGATGCCGAACACCGACTGGATCAGAAACGGCGGCTTGAGCAGCTTGCGGTCCACGAAATGCGCGGCGGTATAAAGATGGCCGATGTCGTAGCACTCGATCTCAAAGCGCGTGCCGTTATCGCTGCACGACGACAGGATGTGCTCGATATCCTTGAAGGTGTTGCGAAAGATCAGGTCGTTGCTGCCCTCCAGATACGGCCGCTCCCAATCCTGCGTGAACGTCTTGAACCGCTCCAGCAGCTCGTACATCCCGAAGTTCATCGACCCCATGTTCAGCGACGCCACTTCCGGCTTGAACTGCAACGCCGGCGCCATGCGCTCGGCAATCGGCAGCACCGGCGATCCGCCCGTCGTGATGTTGACCACCACGTCCGATGCTTCCTTGATACGCGGCAGGAACTGCGCGTACAGCGCCGGATCCTGCGTGGGGCGCCCCGTGTCCGGCTGACGCGCATGCAGGTGCACGATCGCCGCACCCGCCTGGGCGGCGTCAAGCGCCGACCGGGCGATCTCTTCAGGCGTGACGGGCAGGTGAGGCGACATCGACGGCGTATGGACCGAACCGGTGATGGCGCAGGTGATGATGACCTTCCTGGACTGTTTCATGGGCCTCTGGCGCGCGGCAGGTTGCCGCTGTGAATACGTCGCTACGGATTTTTATGGCCCCGGCTGTCTCCTCCGGGTGAGGGCCATTCTGTCGCAGGGCTTCGGGTCCTGTCACCTGAACAGAAATTATCAATTGATAGGGAATTCGGTGCTGCGCTGCAGCGTGCCATTCACGCGGCCGGAGCACGAAAAAAAGCCGCCGCCAGGATCGCTCCTGGCGGCGGCTTTTGCCGAACGGCTTCGAGGACTTAGTCCTTGCGGCTGGTCACTTCAACCAGGTGGTAGCCGAACTGCGTCTTGACCGGACCTTGCACTTGGCCGACCGGGGCGCTGAACACGACGGTGTCGAATTCCTTGACCATCTGGCCCGGGCCGAAGGTACCCAGGTTGCCACCGTCGCGGCTCGACGGGCAGCTCGAGTTTTCCTTGGCGAGCTGGGCGAAGTCAGCGCCATTCTCGATGGCGGTCTTGAGTTCGTTGGCCTTCGCTTCGGTGGAAACGAGGATGTGACGGGCGGAGGCTTGTGCCATGAGGGGAACTCCTTGCAGACTGATTTGGGGAGGGGAGAGTAACGCATTCGCGTGAACTCGCTACCCTGGCATCATAAACGGGGAGTGATCCGGCCCCGGGTCACAGACGGTAAGCGCGAAGGGGGCACACCCCCGCACTTCCCCTAATACCCCCTCATATCCTTATACGATTATCGTATTTTCAACACACCCCACCCCGGGCGTGTCCACAGCCGAGGCAACGCGGGCTGGCAATGAGATGCACGTTTTCGGACGAGACTTCCTATGCCTGATTCAGCTTCCCGAGTACTGTTGAAAAAAGACGCGGTCGTGCCGTTTACGTCGGAGCCCAATCTGACGGATCGTGTGACCGAGATGCTGCTGGACGAGATCACCAGCGGCGATTACCAGGTCGGTGAGGTGCTGCCCCCGGAGCAGACCATCGCCACCCGGCTTGGCGTTTCGCGCACCGTGCTGCGCGAAGCGGTTTCCCGCCTGAAGGGCGATGGCATCGTGCAAAGCAAGCAGGGCCGCGGGCTGACCGTCATGCAGACGGCGCGGCCGTCGGTATTGCGCATGCAGGCCGCGGACATTGGCGATGCGGATCAGGTGCTGCGCATCGTGGAATTGCGCCGGGGCTTCGAGATCGAGGCCGCGCCGTTGGCGGCGGCCCGGCGTGACGAGGACGATCTGGCCGCCATGCGGCTGGCGCTGCGCAAGATGGCCGACGCGATTGCGTCCGGAGATGTAGCGGTGGGCGTCGATGCCGACATGGAGTTCCACCGCTGCGTGGCGCGTGCGACGCGCAATGAACACTATCTGAATTTCTTCGATTTCCTGGCGGTGTTGCTTAAAAAGAACCTGCGCGTGTCGCGTTCGCGGTCGGCCAAGATCGCGGGGCGCGGGGCGCAGGCTCAAAAGGAGCACGAGGCGCTGTTTGCCGCCATCGAGAAGGGCGACGTGGAACTTGCACGGCAGCACGCGCGCACGCACGTCGACAACACGGAAGCACGTCTGCGTACAGCGGCGGCCACGGCCGACAAGCCGTAGGCGCCCACTAAGGGCATCCTCCAAGGGGAAGTGGTGATGGGTCAGAAGACGATCGATGAGTTGGTGCGCGCCGACGAGGGACTGGTCAGCCGGTCCATCTTCGTGGACGAAGAGATCTTCCAGCAGGAACTGAAGCAGATCTTCTCGCGCGCGTGGCTGTTCGTGGGGCACGAAAGCCTGGTGCCCAAACCGGACGACTACTTTGTTTCGCGCATGGGCACGGAATCCGTGATCCTGACGCGCGACCGGCAGGGGCAGATTCAGGTCATGCTGAACAGCTGTGCGCATCGCGGCATGAAGCTGTGCCGCTACGACCACGGCAATAACCGGACGTTTACCTGTCCGTACCACGGCTGGAGCTTTTCCACCGACGGCAAGCTGGTGGAACGGCCCGGCGAGCTGGTCGGCGTGCCCGGCCACGCGACGCACTACAAGGGCGAACTGGACAAGAAGCAGTGGGGCCTGAAGACGGTGGCGCAGGTGGTGAACTACAAGGGCGCCATCTGGGCAACGTGGGATCCCAATGCGCCGCCGTTCCTGGACTACATCGGCAACATGCGCCTGTATCTGGACGCGGCGCTGGACCATCGAAACGGCAGTCCGGGCGGCTCCGAGGTGATCGGCGGCGTGCAGAAGTGGCGCGTGAAGTGCAACTGGAAATTCGCGCCCGAGAATTTCATTGGTGACCTGTATCACGACATCAGCCACCGATCCGTGGACATCGTGGGCATCGGCCCGGGCGGCGGCAAAGGGCGGCGCGATGCATCCGCCACGCGTTCGGCAATCTGCTTTCCCGAGCTGGGCCACGGGTTGCTGGGCCGGCTGCCGTTCTACGAGGAAGGACCGTACGCGCCGCAATACGCGCGTTATCCGGAAGTCGAGGCGTACTACCGCGAGATCCACGAACACCGCGAGCGCACGTTGGGCGCGGCGATGCGCGTGCAGACCAGCGTGGGCACGATCTTCCCGAACATGTCGTTCCACGGCCGTCAGCCGCGCACGCTGGCAGTGTTTCATCCGATCAGTTCGACCGAGATGGAGATGTGGCGCATGTACCTGGTGGACAAGGACGCGCCCGAAGCGGTCAAGGAAGCGGCGCGCCATTATTTCCTGCGCTACTCCGGCCCGGGCGGCATGACGGAATCGGACGACATGGAGAACTGGACGGGCGCCACCGAGGCCAGCATGGGCGCGATGTCGCGCGAGCTGTACTTCAATTACCAGATGGGCGTGGGTCACCGGCAGGACGTGCCCGAGATTCCGGGCTGTGCGGTTAACGGTGAATACACCGAGGAAAACGCCCGCATCTACTACCGGCGCTGGGCGCAGTTCATGAACGGCCTGTCATGGGACCAACTGATGGCAGGCGCGGTGCGCCTGGAGGAGGCGGCATGAACGCAACCGTGGAAAACGCGCCGCCGGCGGCGCAGGACGACAGCGTGGACGACATGCTGCTCTGGTGGGAGGCGCATCGCTTCCTGCACTTCGAGGCCGACCTGCTGGACCATCGCGAGTTCGACAAGTGGCTGGGCCTGCTGGACGAGGACATCACGTATCGCATGCCGCTCACGCGCAACGTGCGCCGCGACGCGATGGCGCAGGAATACTCCGGCAAGCAGGATGCGGCGTGGTTTGACGAAGGCATCGACACGCTGCGCCAGCGCGTGGCGCAGATCAAGACGGGAATTCATTGGGCCGAGGAACCGGCCTCGCGCGTATCGCATCTGGTGACCAATATCCGCGTGCTGGACGTGACGCCGGACGACGGCGGCGGCGACTTGGTGCGGGTGCGTTCGCGCTTTCTGATCTACCAGAACCGCCTGCAGTCCGAAGTGAACCTGTTCGTGGGCAAGCGCGAGGACGTGCTGCGCAGGCGCGACGGGCGCTTCACCATTCTGTCGCGCGAAATCCACCTGGACCAGAACGTCCTCTTATCGAAGGCGCTGACGATCTTCTTCTAGCGCCGTTGCCGGAGCCGGCCCGTCTGCCGGCATTCGATGGTTTTCCTTCCACTCGGGGCCTGACCGCCGACAGGACGCGCTCGCCCATACCTGGAGTTGCAGCATGCAAAGACGTACTGTACTGAAGGCCATTGCCGGCGCGGCCGCGATGTCGGCAACGGGAATGTCGTGGGGCGCCGACGCGGCTTATCCGAGCAAGCCCATCCGCCTGATCGTGCCGTATCCGCCGGGCGGCGTCACGGACGTGGCGGGGCGCTTGGCGGGAGAAATCCTCACGCGCAAGTTTGGCCAGCCCGTGGTGGTGGAGAACCGGCCGGGCGCGAACGGCATGATCGGCAGCCAGCAGGTGGCTTCCGCGCCGGCGGACGGCTACACGCTGCTGCTCAATGGGCTGGGCGGCATGGTGCTGCCGATGGCCACGGTGACCGGCCTGCCGCTCGATACGTCGCGCGCCTTCACGCCGATTGCGCAGATGGCCGAATTCATCAACGTGCTGATCGTGCGGGCCGACTCGCCGATACGCAGCGTCGACGACCTGATCGCCACGGCGCGAAAACGTAGCAAGGATGGCCTGAACTACGGCTCCAACGGCATCGGTTCGTCGGTGCACCTGACCACCGCGTTCTTCGCGCAGCACACCGGCACCAATCTGCTGCACGTGCCCTACAAGGGCAGCGGCGAGATGCTGGTGGACGTGGTCAACGGCAACCTGGACTTCAGTTTCAGCAATCTGCCGCCGGTGATGGGATTGATCCGCAAAGGGTCGATTCGCCCGATCGCCGTCACCAGCAGCTATCGCAGCAAGCAGCTGCCGGATGTGCCGACGATGGCCGAGCAAGGCGTGGCGGATTTCGATGTGACGAGCTGGCTGGGGCTGTATGGCCCGGCTGGCATGCCGCCCGAGGTGGTGCAGAAGCTGAGCGCGGCGTTGCAGGAAGGCATGGCGCTGCCGCAGTCGGTGGAAACCTTGAGCGCCGCGGGCTTTGAGCCCAGGCCCACGGGAGCGGATGCGTTTGCGGAACTGAACCGCGCCGAACTTGCGCGCTGGAAGCAGGTCGCCACCAAGGCCAGCATCTCCCTGAAATTCGGAGCCTGAGCATCATGGAAACGACATCGGCCCTGCAGCGGGTTCACACCGCCATCATCGGTGCAGGACATGCGGGCGTGGAGTGTGCGTGGGCCCTGCGCGCGGCGGGGGTGGACGGCGACGTGGCGCTCTTTGGCGCCGAAACGCATGCACCCTACGAACGGCCGCCGCTGTCCAAGGCCCTGCTGACCGGTTCGACCAGCGCCGAGCGCATCGCGTTGCGTGCGGGCAGCGCTTACGAAAAGTCGCGCGTAATTGTAGTGGCGAGTGACCCGGTGGCCGCCATCGATACTGCGGCGCACACGCTGCGCACGGCGTCGGGCCGCGTCGTGGCGTATGAGCATTGCGTGCTTGCCACCGGCGCCAGCGCGCGCGCGATTCCCGACGTGGCGGGCGAACAGGTGTTCTCGGTGCGCGGCCTGGACGACGCGCACCGGCTGCGCGAGGCGCTACGGCCGGGCATCCGGCTGCTGGTGGTCGGCGCCGGATATCTGGGACTGGAAGCGGCCTGCTCGGCGCGCAAACTGGGCGCGCAAGTGCTGGTGCTGGAGCAGGGCGGCAACGTGATGGCGGGCAAGGTGTCCGAGCCCACGGCCACGCGGCTGGGCGACCTGCACCGCGAGGCCGGCATCGAGATCCGCCACGGCGCTGCGGTTCAGCGCTGGGAACGCACGGCATCCGGATGGCGCGCGCATCTGGCAACGGGCGAGGCCGTCGAAGCCGACCTGGTGCTCGTGTCGATAGGCGCGGTGGCCGAGACGTCGCTGGCCGAGGCGGCGGGCCTCATCTGCCTGGACGGCGTGGTCGTGGACGAATGCTGCCGGACGTCGGCGCCCGACGTCTACGCCATCGGAGACTGCGCCAGCGCCTTTCGGGGCGAGCTGCAGCGCTATGCCCGCATCGAGAGCGTGCAGAACGCGCTGGCACAGGCGCGCACGGCGGCCGCCGCCATCGCGGGCAAGGCGCCGCCCGCGTCGCGCCCGCCCACGTTCTGGTCCGAACAACAAGGCCGCCGTCTGCAGATGGCCGGACTGGTCGATCCGGCCGTGCCGTGCCGCGATGTATTGCTGCCCACGGCCAAGGGATGGCTGGTCGAACGCTATCAGCACGGCCGCCTGGCCGCGATCGAGGCGGTCGATAGCCCGGTGGAGTTCATCAAGGGTGTGCCGCGCATCGGCGCGCCCGAAGTGGCTGCGGCCACGGCGTGATCAAACCTTCTGGAGACAACATGCCCGTTGCGATATTTGAATTGCCCGATGGCGCCGAACAGGTGCTGGATGTGCCCGATGACTGGTCGCTGATGGAAGCCGCGCGGCGCGACGGCCTGGAAGGCATCGTCGCCGAATGCGGCGGCGGCGCCATCTGCGGCACCTGCCACGTGCAGGTGGATGCCGATTGGCACGCGCGGCTGGAGCCGCCCGGCATGGCCGAGGAAGCGTTGCTTGAAGTGGTGCCCGAGCGCTGCCCGACCAGCCGCCTGTCCTGTCAGGTCATCATGACGCCCGAACTGGACGGCATCCGCGTGCGCGTGCCGTCATCGCAGCTCGAGCTGTAGCCAGCGCGTCCGAACCCCAAGGAGCAACCGCATGGCCGACAACAAATCCATCAACCTCGTCGATCTGCAACCCGGTGTGCGCGTGCGCATGGCGGGCGGCGCGTTGGCCGAGATCGTCGAGAACCCGCAGGACGGCTTCTGGCTGATTGTCCGGTACCTGGACCATCCGGCCGAACCCGCGCTGGTCGACGCCGGTGAGCAGCAGGTATTTGCCACCGACGTCGAAGCAATCGAACCCTGAACCCTCTGGAGCCCCCATGAATCAAAAGCCCAAAGTCATCGTCTCCGCGCCCGTGCCGCCCGATCTGCGCGAGCAGCTGGCCGAGCGTTGCGAAATCGTCGAAGTGCCCACCGGACAGAATCCGGCCGAGGTGCTGGGCGCGGATGCGCGCGCGAATATCGAAGGCATGGTCTGCACGGTGCGCACCAAGGTCGATCAAGCCTTGCTGGACGCCTTGCCCGCGCTGAAGGTCAGCTCTAACTTCGCCGTGGGATTCGATAACGTCGATCTGGCGGCCGCCACACAGCGCAAAGTGCTGATCTGCAATACGCCCGGCGTGCTGGATGGCGCGGTGGCCGACGTGACGATCGGCCTGATGCTGTGCCTGTCGCGCAATCTGGTGGCGGGCGACGCCTTCGTGCGCAGCGGCGCCTGGACCAAGGGCGCCTTTCCCCTGACGCGCGACATCCGCGGCAAGACGCTGGGACTGCTGGGCATGGGACGCATCGGCCGTGTCGTGGCCCGCGCGGCGCAGGCCTTCGACATGAAGGTCATCTATCACAACCGCCGCGAAGATCCGCAGGCCGAAGGCCTGGCCACCTATGTCGAGCGCGACGAACTCTTCAAGTCGTCTGACGTGCTGAGCGTGCATATCCCCCTGTCTGCGGAGACGCGGCATTCCATCGGCAAGCGCGAACTGGGCCTGATGAAGCCGACGGCGTACCTGATCAACACGGCGCGCGGCCCGGTCATCGACGAGGCGGCGCTGATCGAGGCGCTGCGCGCCGGCACCATCGCGGGTGCGGGGCTGGATGTGATGGAGCAGGAACCGCTGCCGGCCGACAGCCCGCTCTGCGCCTTGCCGAACGTCGTGTTGCAGGCACACGTGGGCAGCGCCACGCACGAAACGCGGCGCGCGATGATCGACCTGGCGGTGGCCAACCTGATGGATGCGCTGGGCGGCAAGACGCCACAGGCGATGGTCAACCCCGAGGTCTGGCAGGCGCGCGCCTGACGCGTCCGGCAGGCAAAGCAGCGGGCCGTTGATTGAAGGCCTGCGAGGTGGGGCCGCCTAGGTGGGGCCGCCGAGGCGGCCCCTTATCCATGCCCCTTATCCCTGTTTCCCGCCGTAATCCACCACGATCCCCGCCTGCTGCGCGACCTCGCTCCAGCGCTTGAGTTCCGCCTTGGAGAACGCCTGGAACTGCGCCGCGTCGCGCAGCTTGGGTTCGAAGCCGGCGTTGATGATGCGGGTCTGGTATTCCGGCGCGGCCAGTCCCGTGACGATGGTGTTGGACAGCTGCGCGATGATCGCCGGATCGACCTGCGCGGGCGCATACATGCCCAGCCAGCTCGTCACGTCGAAGTCCTTCATGCCCTGTTCCTGCATGGTCGGCACGTTGGGCAGCTGGCGCGCGCGATACGCGCTGGTCACCGCCAAGGCCTTCAGGCGCTTGCCGTCCACCATCGCCAGCGTGGGCGGCAGGTTCATGAAACAGAGGTCCAGGTCGCCATTGGCCGTTCCGACCAGCGCCTCGCTGGCGCCCTTGTAGGGCACGTGGTCGAACTTCAAGCCGGTGCGCATGGCAAAGAGCTCGGCCGTCATCTGCGACGAACTGCCGACGCCGTTGCTGCCATACAGCGGCTTGCGCTTGGTGGCGCGCAGGTGTTCGATCAGTTCGGGCACGGTGTTGGCGGGGTGGTCCACGCGTACGACCAGGGCGTTGACGAACTCGGCCACCTGGGCGATGGGCAGAAGGGCGGTGGGGATGTCGATCGGCAGGCCGCGCAGCGTGGCGGGCGGCAGCACATTGTGGCCCAAGCCCCCGGTGGTGAGGGTGTAGCCGTCAGGCCGTGAGGCAGCGGCCGCCTGCATGCCGATGACCCCGCCCGCGCCAGCGCGGTTTTCGATCACCACGCTCTGGCCGTACTTGGCGTAGAGCAGGTCGCCCACCAGCCGTCCTGCAAGGTCGGTGGCGCTGCCTGGTGTGGAAGAGACGATGATCTTGATGACGCGGGACGGATACGGCCCGCTCTGTGCCCAGCTTGCGCCGGTAAGGTGCAGGCCGGCGGCGGCCCCCATCAGCTTCAACGCACTACGACGTTTCATGACGACTTCCCCTTGGGTTATAGACCTACTGCTTCACGTGCTGCTCCAAAAATGTGATCCGGACTTTGTACGATAAACATATTTCTCGTACGGTACGGGCCACGCGAGAGCACGCAAATTGCGGCTTACCCTAGGGGAGTCGTTTTGGGCCTTGCGGCCCGATTATCAGCGCACCGGCCAGCCGTACATCAGCCCGCCGTTGCGATACGACGCATTCAGCCCGCGCTCGAGTTTCAGCGGGCTGTTCGGGCCCAGGTTCTTCTCGAAGCTTTCACCGTAATTGCCGACGGTCTTGATGATGTTGTAGGCCCACTTGTCATCGACGCCCAGGTTCTTGCCCATGCCCGGCGTCACGCCCAAGAGGCGCTGGATGTTCGGGTTGGTGCTTTTCAGCATCTCGTCCACGTTCTTGGACGTGACGCCGTACTCCTCGGCTTCCAGCATGGCGTTCATCGTCCAGCGGACCAGGTTGAACCATTGCTCGTCGCCCTGGCGGACCATGGGGCCCAGCGGCTCCTTGGAGAAGTTCTCCGGCAGGATGTCGTACTTTTCCGGATTCTCCAGGTTGCTGCGCGCGGCGGCCAATTGCGACTTGTCGCCGGTGAAGGCGTCGCAGCGGCCCACGGCGAAGGCGCGGATGATCTCGTCCAGGCGCTCCACGACGACCGGCTTGAAATTCACGTTCTGCGAGCGGAACCAGTCCGCCAGGTTCAGTTCGGTGGTGGTGCCGGGCTGCACGCAGACGGTGGCGCCTTCCAGTTCCTTGGCGCTCTTCACGCCCAGGGACTTGTTCACCATGATGCCCTGGCTGTCGTAGTAGTTCACGCCCACGCCGATCAGGCCCAGCGTCGTGTCGCGGGTCAGGGTGAGCGTGGTGTTGCGGGTCAGGACGTCGACTTCGCCGGATTGCAGGGCGGTGAAGCGCTGGACCGCGCTGATCGCCTGGATCTTGGCCTTGGACGCGTCGCCGAACAGGGCGATGGCCAGCGCGCGGCACAGGTCGACGTCAAGGCCGATCCAGCCGCCCTTGCTGTCGTTCACGGAAAAGCCCGCGACGCCCGTGGATACGCCGCAATGGACAAAGCCCTTGCTCTTGACCGCCTCGAAGGTCGCGCCGGCGTGGGCGGTCCAGGACGAAATGAACAAGGCGGTTCCTGCCGCAGCCAGTTTGAGTGCTTTCATGGTGTCTCCGCGCCGCGCGGCGCATGTTTATCGTTCAGCCGAAGGCTGAAGTGCGGCGCATAGTACCAGTGGGTCCGGGAGGGAGAATCAGGGAATTCCCGTTAAATCCGGGAGGCGGAATTTGATGGGGATAGAATCGGGCATGCCCGGCCTGCCGCCTGCTTCCAGGCCGCCAGCGGCCGGAAACG
The DNA here is from genome assembly GCF_037039475.1 of Achromobacter sp. E1. Taxonomy (NCBI): domain Bacteria; kingdom Pseudomonadati; phylum Pseudomonadota; class Betaproteobacteria; order Burkholderiales; family Alcaligenaceae; genus Achromobacter; species Achromobacter sp. E1. The sequence goes on along the minus strand of NZ_CP146253.1, from coordinate 5,381,152 downwards.
CCACACCGCCACGCCAGCCTATGAAACGACATGACGACCCCGCAGGTCCAGACGACCGCACGAGGCGCCCCTTCGCCTTCGTCAAGGCGCAGTTGCACGGCACCTGGACCGAGCTGACCCGGGTCAATGCCAGCGACCGCCGCTGGGAAATGCCTCTGGCCGCCGCGCTGTCATCCGGTCTGCCGCTGCTGGTGGGCGCGTATTTCGGGCGCATGGATTACGGACTGATGTCCAGCCTGGGCGGGATGGTGTTCCTGAGCCTGCCCAACGCCTCGTTGCAGATCCGCATGATGATGCTGCTGGCGGCATCCTTCGGCATGGTCGCCTGCTATGCGCTGGGCGCGCTGACGCAGTTCTGGCCGACCGCCACGATCGCGGCGCTGACGCTGATCGCGATGGTGGTGAACATGGTGTGCCGCTGCTATCGCCTGGGCCCGCCGGGCAGCCTGTTTTTCATCATGGCGACGGCGATCGCCGCCTACACGCCGGGCACCATCGAAGACGTGCCATTGCGCGTGGGCATGGTGGCCCTGGGTTGTCTGGTCGCCTGCCTGGTGGCCTTTGCGTATTCGCTGCACATGACGCGCGTGGCCCCGCCGCCGCCGCATGTCGAACCGCCCAAGCCCACGTTCGATTTCGTGGTGTACGACTCCGTCATCATCGGGCTGTTCGTCGGAATCTCATTGCTGGTGGCCGAACTGCTGCAACTGCAGCGGCCGTACTGGGTGCCCGTCAGTTGTCTGGCGATCATCCAGGGCGCCAGCCTGCGCGCGGCGTGGAGTCGGCAGCTGCACCGCATCCTGGGCACCGCCGTGGGCCTGTGCGTTGCATGGGCGCTGCTCAGCCTGCCGCTCAACGTCTGGACGCTGAGCCTGGTGATGATGGCGCTGTCGTTCGGCATCGAGACGCTGGTGGTGCGCCATTACGCCAGCGCGGTGGCGCTGATCACGCCCTTGACCATCTTTCTGGCCGAGGCGCCGCATCTGGGGCAAGGCTATCCCGTCGATGTGATCGAGGCGCGCTTCGTGGACACGGCGCTCGGGGCATTCATCGGCGTGCTTGGCGCCGTGCTGCTGCACAGCCAACGCATCCGCCCGACGCTGTCGCGCTGGATGCGGGCGGTGCTGCCGCAGCGGGTGAATTGACTGTCGCCCCGCGCCGGCTGGACGCCGCGGAGGTCGATTTTCCCTGCCGGCTCGGATAGGATGGGTGTTTGCGCAACCTGGAGGCACTCATGGATTGTTCTGTTGAAGGAAAGGTCGCGTTCGCCGACGGTCATTCGTATCACTTCGCGACCGTCGACGCGGCGCTGGCATTCGCGGAGTGCGTCAAAAGCACCCAGAATCCCGCCCAATGCGCCGCCACGCATGGCAGCACCAGTCAGGTCAAGCTGGAAGACGTCGCCGCGCAGGAAGCGGCGGAGCGGCGCGAACAGGAACCCGGCGCGGGGACTTGAATGTCTTGATGCGGCGCGGGTGTCAGCCCTTCGCGGCCGATTTCGCGCCGGCACTTCGCCGCCGCCCGCGCGGCGGCGCCGCATCATCAGCCCCTTCGCCCGCCAGATACGCCTGCACCAACGTGATGATCCGTTCCGCCGTAGGCGACAAGCTGCGCCGGGCGCGATGGATGACGCTGTAGGTCAGCGGACCTGACGCCGGGTAGGGCAGCGGCAATGGCACGAGCGTTCCTTGCGCCAGTTCGGCGACGATGGCCTCGCGCGTGCAGAACAGCACCACGTCGCTTCCCACGGCTACGTCGCGCAGCGCGCTGACGCTGTCGCACTCAAATGCAATCGGCAGTTCATCCACGCCGGCCACTTGATACAGCTTGGCCAGATACTCCCGCGCGCGCTGCGGCAGGTCAGTGGCGGCCAGGCGATATTGCGCCAAGGCGGCGCGCAGCTTGGGTTTTCGCACCGATTGCAGCGGATGCCCGGCCCGCACGAAAAGGCCGCCGTGCTGCGGCGGCAGCGCACGCACGATGAAGTCGGCCGGCGGCGGCAGGCTGTGCGTCACCGCCACGGCAAAGTCCAGCTTGTCCTGCAACAGCTTGTCGAGCAGGCGCTGCCAGCTTTCGATCTCGACATGCACGCTCAGGCCGGGATGGTCGTGCGCCAGGCGGACCAGCAGCGCCGACAGAAACCCCGCAGCCGGAAAAGCCCCGACGCCGAAGCTCACGCGTCCCGTGTCGTGACCCCTCATCAATTCGGCCTCGCGCCGAAGGGCGAGGACATCGCCAAGGATGCGGCGCGAACGATCGAGAACCATTTTTCCCGCCTGCGTCGGCGGCACGCCAATCGACGCGCGATCCACCAGCACCAGGCCCAACGTCTCTTCAAGGGACTGGATGCTGCGCGTCAGCGCCGACTGCGTCAGATGCAGCCGCTGGGCCGCCCGAGAGAAGTGCCGCTCTTCGGCAAGGACGGAAAAGTGCTGGAGCGAACGGATCGTCAGGCCCATGTATTTTTCTCATCGGAATTGCGCCAAATATGCAATTGATTCGAGTCAATTGCAAGACTAAAACAGCTTGACCACGGGACGGTGAAAACGCTGCAAGAGCCCGGGAAAACACGACACAGAGCGCTGCGCGGCCCCGCGACACGCCAACCTCGCAGGAGGAGACAACATGAACCGCAAGCCGATCTTCCATCTGGCGGGCTGGGCCGCCGCGCTGAGCATGCTGGCCTGTACGGCGGCCGTCGCGGCGCCATCCCCGCAACCCGACGCCTGGCCCGCCGCGGGCAAGCCGATACGCATGGTCGTGCCATTTCCGGCGGGATCGGGGTCGGATTCGCTGGCGCGCATGCTGGCGGCCAAGGTATCGCAGCAGACGGGCGCCTCCGTCATCATCGAGAACAAGCCGGGCGCGGGCACGATGATCGGCGCGCAGGACGTGGCGCGCGCCAAGCCGGACGGCTATACGCTGCTGTACACCATCGTGGTCACGCACACGCAGAATCCGCACCTCTACAAAAAGCTGCCGTACGACCCGGTCAAGGACTTCACGCCGGTCCTGCAGGCGGTCAGATCGGCCACCGTGCTGGTCGCCAACAACAACGCGCCGTTCTCCACGACGGCCGAGCTGATCGCCTACGCCAAGGCAAATCCCGGAAAGCTTAACTACGCCTCATACAGCGCCGGATCGACCTCGCACCTGAATGGCGAGATCCTCAAGATGAAGACGGGCACCGACATCGTCCACGTCCCGTACAAGGGCACCGCGGACGCCAGCCGCGCGCTTTTGGCGGGCGACGTGCAGGTTTATTTCGATGGCACCGCCACGGCGGTCGAGAACGCGCGTGCCGGCAAGGTCAAGCTGCTGGGCCCAGCCACGGACCGGCGCCTGAGCGTGCTGCCAGAACTGCCCACGCTGGAAGAGCAGGGGATCGAGGGACTGAACATCGTGGGCTGGCAAGGCATCTTCGGCCCGGGCGACATGCCGCCCGCACTGGCCGAGCGCGTCGCCCAGGTGTTTCGCGCCGCGCTGGAGACGCCCGAAATCACCCAGACCATCCTGTCGCAGGGCAACGAGGTCAGTGGCGCGGGGCCAAAGGAATTCTCGGCCATCGTGCAGCGCGACAGCGCGCGGTGGGGCGACGTGATCCGCCGGATCGGGCTGGTATTGGAATAAGGCTGACGGGCCCGCGGGCCCCGGGAGACAACGATGCACGATGTAGTGATACGCGGCGGCACGCTGGTGGACGGTTCGGGCGCCAGCGTCCGGGTGGGCGACTTGGCCATCGACGGCGGCAGGATCGTCCAGGCCGGGGGCAAGGCGGGCTCGGCGCGGCGGGAAATCGACGCGGCGGGCGCGCTGGTGACGCCGGGGTGGGTCGACATCCATACCCATTACGACGGCCAGGCGACATGGGATCCGTATCTCAGTCCGTCGACATGGCATGGCGTCACCACCGCCATCATGGGCAACTGCGGTGTGGGCTTTGCGCCGGTCAAGCCCGACCGGCGCGAATGGCTGATCAAGGTGATGGAAGGCGTCGAGGACATTCCGGGCTCGGTGCTGTCGGAAGGCATCGAATGGGACTGGGAGACCTTTCCCGAGTACCTGGACGCGCTGGACCGGCGGCCCAAGGCGCTGGACATCGGCGCGCAGATTCCGCACAGCGCGGTGCGCGCATACGTGATGGGCGATCGGGCCATTCATCACGACGAGGCCTCGCCCGCTGACCTGCTGGCCATGCGCGAAGTCGTGCGCGCCGCCTTGCAGGCAGGCGCGGTCGGCTTTTCGACGTCGCGGACCTTCCTGCACAAGTACGACGAGCGCAAGTATCCCCCGGGCACATTCGCCACCGGCGAAGAGATCAGCGCGCTGGGATCGGTCATGGGCGAGGTCGGCCACGGCGTGTTCCAGATGACGGCCAATCATCCCGCGATGGAAGGCGAGATCCCCTGGCTGGAGCAGCTTGCCCGCCACAATCGACTGCCCGTGCTGTTCAACCTTCAGCAGACCGACGGCGCGCCAGACGTCTGGAAGCAGATCGTGCGCACGCTGGACAAAGCGCGCGACGAAGGCGTGCCGCTCATGGCTGGCATCAGCGGCCGGCCGCTCGGCATCCTGTTCTCCTGGCAGAGCTCGCTGCACCCCTTCATTGCCCATCCGACCTATCAGGCGCTGCACGCGCTGCCCCTGCCGGAAAAGCTCGCGCAGCTGCGCGATCCGCAGGTCCGCCAAAAAATCATGAGCGAGCAGCGCGGCCTGCTGGACCGCCGGGCCGAAACGCTATTCAGCAGCTTTCACAAGATCTACCGGCTGGGCCAGGATCCCGACTACGAACCGCTGCCCGAAGACAGCGTGGCGGCCATGGCGGCGCGCACGGGCCGCCCGCCGCTGGAGCTGGTGTACGACCTGATGCTGGAGGACGACGGCCGGGCCATTCTCTATTACCCGTCCTTCAACTACTCGTACGAAAACCTGGATCACCTGCACCAGTTGATGCAGCACGCCAATACCGTGAACAGCCTGTCCGACGGCGGCGCGCATTGCGGCTACATCTGCGATGTCAGCATGCCGACCTTCATGCTCAGCCACTGGACGCGCGATCGCCGCCGCGGCCCGCTATTGCCGCTGGAACACGTGGTGCGCCGGCAAACCCGCGACACCGCGCTGGTGTATGGCTTGCACGATCGTGGGCTGCTGCAGCCGGGCTACAAGGCCGACATCAACGTCATCGATCCCGATGCGTTGAAGGTCCACTGCCCGGAAATGGTCTTCGACCTGCCGGGCGGCGGGCGCAGGCTGGTGCAGCGTGCCGATGGCTACGCGGCCACGCTGGTCGACGGCCGGCCGATCTTCGAACGCGGACAGGCCACGGGCGAGCTCCCAGGCAAACTGCTGCGCGGCGCCGGACCGCAACGCGGCTAAGCATCCGGGCATTCCCGAATATATTGATTGCACCGATTAATCCACTGGAATTTCTCATTTGTGGCGCAGGATTGCGCTCCCTATGATCGGCAGGGTTGCTTCACCAGCAACCCAAAAATCAAGGGGAAAAAAAATGAAGAAGTGGAAACTGGCCGGCGCGGCGCTGGCCGTGCTGTCCTGCGTGGCCACGGCCTCGGGCGCGCAAACCGCCTATCCGAAGGGCCCGGTCACGCTGGTCGTGCCTTTCGCGCCCGGCGGGTCGACGGACGTGATCGGACGGCTGCTGGCCGAGCGGTTGGCGGTGGCGCTCAAGCAGCCGGTGGTGGTCGAAAACCGCTCGGGCGCGGGCGGCAACATCGGCGCGGCCATGGTGGCCAAGTCCGCGCCCGATGGGCAGACGCTGCTCTTTGGCACGACGGGCATCCTGGCCATCAACGAGTTCCTGTACAACAACCCGGGCTACAAGGCCGACCGCGACCTGAAACCCGTGGCGTACACCGCGTCCATCAGCAACGTGCTGATCGTGAACAACGACATGCCGGTGTCCAGTGTGGACGACCTGATCAAGCTGGCCAAGGCCAACCCCGGCAAGTATTCCTTTGCGTCCTCGGGCGCGGGCAGCTCCACGCACCTGTCGGGCGAATTATTCAAGAACATGGCGGGCGTGGACCTGATGCACGTGCCGTACAAGGGCAGCGGCCAGGCGCTGGTGGACCTGGTCGGCGGCCAGATCAACATGATCTTCGACAACGCCCCGTCGGCGGTGCCGCTGGCGCAATCCGGCAAGGTCAAGGCGCTGGCCGTCACCAGCACCACGCCGCTGTCGGTGCTGCCGGGGATTCCGCCGTTGACCGAGGCCGGCCTGAAGGGATACGAGTCCTTGTCCTGGACCGGCGTGGTCGCACCCGCCGGCACGCCGCAGGCCGTGGTGGACCGGCTCAACAAGGAGGTCAACGCGATCCTGGCCGACGAGGCCGTGCGCAAGAAGCTCACCGAACTAGGCGCGCAGGCCACGGGCGGCTCGCCCCAGGACTTCACCGCGCACATCGAAGCCGAACGCGCCAAATGGGGCAAGCTGGTAAAGGAAGCGAAGATCGCGGTGCAGTAGCCACCGGCGTGGGTGTCCGGCACCCGTGCAAAAAAGGTGTCCGGCACCCGTGCAGAAAAGGTGTCTGACACCCTTGCGGCAGCGGTTCAAGATGCAGACCGACTCCATGGGTGTCAGACACCGGCGGTGAATTGTCGACTGCCATGGGTGTCAGACACCTGCGGCGACGTGTCAGACACCGGCAGACGGCGCCTTCCTGGTCCTTTTCCCCGACACTTTCACCCCCGCCGGCACCGGCTTTTCGTTGATCACGTCCCGCATGTACTGCAGGAACAGCTCCGAACTTGCCGACAGCGACCGCAATCGCCGCGTAATCAGACAGACCTCGCGCGACAACCGGGGCGAACTCAATTCCCGAAACACGAACGTGCCCGGTTCGCTCCCCCGCGTCTGCGGCGGCGCGATGGAACTTGCCGCCAGCGCCGGCAGAATCGAGTAGCGCCCGCCGCCGCGCAGCACGGCGTGTAGCGACGACGTCCGCGACACTTCGTCGTGCTGCTGCTCAAAGAACCCGGGCTTGCCGGCATGCGCGCGCAGGAACGCCCCGATGCCCGTGTCCTCGGTAAACCCCACATATTCGGCCGGATCCAGGTCCGCCCACTTCAAGGGCTTGGCGCCTTGCGCGTACGGATAGGACGCCGCGCAGATCACGCCGTAGCGGTCCTCGAAGAGCGGCGTGTAGACCAGCTCGTCAAAGCCATGATGCGACGTCGAAATCGCAAAATCGATGTCGCCGTTGGCGATCATCTTTTCCACCTGTTCCGAGCCGGCGTCGTGCAACGAGAACGTGATCTTGGGATAAGCCTGGCGGAACGCCGCGATGGCGTCGCCCAGGAAGTAGTTGGTGACCGACGCCACCACCGCGATCCGCACATGCCCCTGACGCCCTTGCGACAATGCTTCCAGGTCGCTCAAGGCGCCGTCGAACTGGCTGAGGATGCGCTCGGCCTCGGCCTTGAAGCGCGCGGCCTCCGGCGTCATCGCCACGCGCCGTGTGCTGCGGTCAAACAGCTTGACGCCGACCGCGTCCTCGAACTGCTGGATCGTCGCCGTCAGCGAAGACTGGGTCAGGAACAGCTGCGAGGCCGCCACGGTGAACGAACCCGTGTTGGCCACGGCGACGAAACTGCGAAAGTGCCGCAGGGTGATGCTGCGTTTGGCCGTCATGCTCCCCACCGTTTCATATATTGGTGAAACCGAATAATAGGCAAAAACCAACAATTTGTAGTGAAGAAAACCGCGCTCTAGAATTTCCTTCGATCTGGCGCATCGCGCCGTCTCCACCGCACGCAACAGGGAACGAACTGAAATGAGCGCCGCAGGCGTATTGCCCACATGAGCACACCACAACCCTTGCGCATCCTCATGTCCGCATCGACGCGGGACCGGATCGGCGGCGCTATCAGCCAGGCCCTGGACGGGCGCCCCTTCGAGGCCGTCATTGCGGCCCAGACGCACGGCAACGAGCCGGCGGATGTGGATGTCGCATTCATCTCGCGCGACGTGACGGGCCTGTCGACCAAGCATCGCGTCCTGGAACCGCTGGAGGCGTTTTACGTCACGCTGCGCCGGTCGCCGAAGCTGGCCTGGGTGCACGTGCATTCGGCGGGCGCCGACCGCCCGATCTTCGGCGAACTGAAGGCGCGCGGCGTGCGCGTCACGACGTCGTCCGGGGCCAATGCGCAGGTGGTGGCGCAGACGGCGCTGGCCGCGATCCTGTCGCTGGCCCGCGAGTTTCCCCGCCTGTTCGACGCCCAGCGGGCGCGCACGTGGACGCCACTGATCGGCGGATTGCTGCCGCGCGACCTGGCCGGGCAGACCGCCGTGATCGTGGGATGGGGGCCAATCGGCCAGACGCTTGCCGGATATCTGCGGATGTTGGGCCTGAACGTCATCGCCGTGCGCAGCGCGGCCACGCCGCCCGCCGATGGCGTCGAAACCTATGCGTTCGAGGATCTGGCACGCATCGCCGGACGCGCCGACTGGCTGGTGTTGGCCTGTCCTTTAAGCGATCGCACACGCGGGCTGGTAGACGCGCGTGTGCTCGCCGCCATGGCGCCGCACGCCCGGCTCGTCAACGTGGCGCGTGGCGAGATCATCGCTGAAGCCGATCTGATCGAAGCCCTGCGCGCAAAGACGCTGGCCGGCGCGTATCTGGATGTGTTCGAACACGAACCGCTGGATGCCGAATCGCCGCTATGGACGCTGCCCAACGCATTCGTCACGCCGCATTCGGCGGGCCATTCGGATGGCAACGAGGCGCGCGTGGACCGGATCTTTCTTGATTACCTGCGGCAGTGGCGGCAGTAACGCCAGCCTGATTGCCCCCGCACCCCACCTGCTTGCAACCCGTCAATTCCAGGACCTTCCATGATCCAGACCGCCGCGCGCATCCAGCGCATCAAACCCTCGCCCAGCTCGATGGCGGGCCAGCGGGCCCGTGAACTGCGCGCCACCGGCCGCGATATCGTCGCGCTGACGGCCGGCGAGCCCGACTTCGATACGCCCGACAACGTCACGCAAGCGGTCGTGCGCGCGATGGCGCAGTCGCGCACCAAGTACACCGACGTGGGCGGCACGCCCGAGCTCAAGGCCGCCATCCGCGAGAAATTCCGCCGCGACAACGGCCTGGACTACGCCGCCAGCGAAATCATCGTCGGCAACGGCGGCAAGCAGATCATCTTCAACGCGCTGCTCGCCACCGTTGAAGAGGGCGACGAGGTGATTGTGCCCACGCCGTACTGGGTGTCGTATCCCGACATCGTGCTGCTGGCGGGCGGCACGCCGGTCTTCGTGGCCTGCCCGCCCGCGCAGGGGTTCAAGCTGCAGCCCGCCGACCTGGACAAGGCGATCACGCCGCGCACGCGCTGGGTGATCCTGAATGGTCCCAATAACCCCAGCGGCGCGGCCTATTCTCGCGAAGAGCTGCTGGCGCTGGCCGAAGTGCTGCGGCGCCATCCGCATGTCTGGTTGATGTCTGACGACATCTACGAGCACATCCTGTACGACGGCCGGCAGTTCGCCACGCTGGCGCAGGTGGCCCCCGACCTGAAGGCGCGCACGCTTACCATCAACGGCGTGTCCAAGGCCTATGCGATGACCGGCTGGCGCATCGGTTACGGGGCGGCGCCGGCCGACCTGATCAAGGCGATGACCAAGCTGCAGTCGCAGAGCACGTCCAACCCGTCTTCGATCAGCCAGGCGGCCGCGCAGGAGGCGTTGTCGGGCCCGCAGGATTTCATGGCCGAACGCACCCGCATCTTCCAGACGCGCCGCGACATGATCGTGGCCAGCCTGAACCGCATCGACGGCATCGACTGCCATGTGCCGGAAGGCGCGTTCTACGTGTTTCCGTCTTGCGAGGGGCTGCTGGGCAGGACGACGCCCGCGGGCAAGCAATTGAAGACCGACGAGGACTTCATCATGTACCTGCTGGACGAGGAGAACCTGGCGGTGCTGCAAGGCGCGGCGTACGGGGTGTCGCCGTTCTTCCGGATCTCGTACGCGGCGTCGATGGAACAGCTGGAAGAGGGCTGCGCGCGCATCAAGCGCGCATGCGCGAAGCTGGGGTAAGGCGCGGGGACGGGCGTTTGCGTCAGACGATTAGGCTGCCGCCCCGCAATACGGGCAGTCGGACTCACCGGGCTGCGCGGGCGCCATCCGTCCAGCAGCCGGCTTTCCCGGCGCGGGCCGCACGTCAGTGGGCATGGCGGCGTTGCCGCCGTGCCCGCCATGAAAACACTCGTGCGCCAGCCACTGGCTCAGCCGTTCGTAGCTTTCCATGTTGCTGCGCCAGTTCGGCGCGCAAAGATAATAGCCAAGCGGGCTTTCAAACGTCCGGTCGAAAATGTCCACCAGTTGCCCCGTGGCCAGTTCCTTTTCGATCAGGCAATGCGGCATCAGCGCCACGCCAAAGCCGGAAGACGCGGCCTGGATAATCATCGAAAACAGATTGAAGCCCGGGCCGAACCGTGCGCGGTCATAATCGCCCAGGTAGGTCGAGAACCAATATTCCCAGGACAGCGGAATCTCGATGTGCTGCAGCAGCGTGCATTGCTTGATGTCTTCGAGGCTGCCGATGGGGTGCTGATCCAGATATTCCCGCGAACACACCAGGCGTGTTTCACGGCCCGTCAGGTATTTGGCATCGCCGTCGTGCCAGTCGCCATAGCCATATTGGATCGACGCATCGAAATCGAGTTCGGTGCTTTTGTAATCCGCCACGCTGTAGCGCACGAAATTGATGGAAATGTCCGGGTTGACCTCGCGGAACGTCTTCAATCGCGGAAAAAGCCATTGCGCCGCAAAGGTGGGCGCGGCCGATACGTTCAGGGATTTTGCCGACTGCTGCGTCGCCATGACCTGCGACGTGGCGCTTTCCAGCGTATGCAGGGCAGGCCGGATCAGGCTGAGATAGGTGGCGCCCATGCGCGTGAGCTGCAGCCCATTGGTGCCCCGGATGAACAGCGCATGCCCAAGATAGCTTTCCAGCGTGGCGATATGCCGGCTGATGGCGCTTTGTGTGACGAACAGTTCCTTGCCCGCCTTGGAAAACGACAGGTGCCGAGCCGCCGCAGAGAATGCGTTCAACTCGGAAAGGGTGGGGCAGCGACGTCTCATAGGGGGGTATGAGTAATGCTCATAAGGCTGTTCAAATTTGTGTCGAACGCATAGGGGGAGACCCGGTATCGGACCCCCGAATTGTACCGGTAGAGTTCGGCATGCCGTGATTTCCCGGCGTTTTGAACTGTTTACGTGGTCGATTTATGAAGCCGGTTGTCATCAAGAATTGCAGGATCCTCAATACCCGAACCTTGGCCCTTGAAGCCGCCGCGACCGTGCTGGTCGAGGATGGCGTGATTACCCGCATTGGCGCCGATGAACCGGCTGCCGCGGATGCGCAGGTGGTGGACGCCAAGGGCATGACCCTGATGCCCGGCATGATCGACTGCCACGTGCACGTCGTGGCGTCGTCGTTCAACCTGGGCCGCGTGGCGGCCCTGCCCAACGCGCTGGCGCTGCTGCGCGCGCTGCCCATCATGCAGGGCATGCTGGACCGCGGCTTCACGTCCGTGCGCGACGCGGGCGGCGCGGACTGGGCACTGGCGCAGGCGGTGCTGGACGGCACCATCGACGGCCCTCGTCTCTTCTGCTCGGGCAAGGCCCTGTCCCAGACCGGCGGCCACGGCGACTTCCGCCAGCGCAACGACGAACTCGATCCGTGCCCCTGCTCGGTCAAGATCGGCAACATCGGCCGCGTGGTCGACGGCGTGGACAACTGCCGCCTGGCCGTGCGCGAGGAAATCCTGAAGGGCGCCACGCAGATCAAGGTCATGGCGTCCGGCGGCGTGGCCTCGCCCAACGACCCCATCCAGAACCTGGGCTTCTCCGAGGCCGAGCTCATCGCCATCGTCGAAGAGGCCAATAACGCCAGCACCTACGTGATGGCCCACGCCTACACCCCGCGCGCCATCACGCGCGCCGTGCGTTGCGGCGTGCGCACCATCGAGCACGGCAACCTCGTCGACCGCGAGGCCGCCGAGGTCATGAAGGAACATGGCGCCTACATGGTGCCCACGCTGATCACCTACGAAGGCCTGGCCAACGACGGCGAGCGCTACGGCCTGCCGCTGGACTCGGTCAAGAAGATCGCCACCGTGCGCACGCAAGGCCTGACCGCGCTGGAGATCCTGGACGAAGTCGGCGTGAAGATGGGCTACGGCAGCGACCTGCTGGGCGAGACCCATTACATGCAGTCCGATGAACTGGTGCTGCGCAGCCGCGTGCTGGGCAATGCCAAGGTCATCCAGCAGGCGACGCTGATCGGCGCCGAGATCCTGAACCAGGAAGGCCTCTTGGGCGAAGTGTGCGAAGGCGCCTACGCCGATCTGCTGCTGATCGATGGCAATCCGCTGGACGACATCGAACTGCTGACCAAGCCCGATTCGATCAAGCTCATCATGAACCGCGGCCTGCTGCACAAGAACGCCTGCTGACGGTCCCCTTCCTTTTATCTCCGGAACTTCCCCATCATGTTTTCCGTATCCGACCGCCTGGAGCGGTTGCCCTTCAGCAGCTTTCATTTCCGGCTGCTGATGATCGGCGGCCTCGGGCTCGCCTTCGAAGCACTGGACGCCGGCATCATCGCCTTCATCATTCCCTCGCTGCGCACGCAGTGGGGCCTGACCACCGGCCAGATCGGCTGGATCGCCAGCAGCACGTACGTCGGCTTTCTGGTTGGCGCGCTGTTCTCCGGCATCCTGGGCGACCGCTACGGTCGCAAGAAGATCATGATGTGGGCGCTGCTGCTGTTCTGCGTTGCCACGTTCGTCAACGCCTTTGCGCGCAACTATCACGAGTTCTACATCCTGCGCATGATCGCCGGCATCGGCATGGGCGCGGAAGGCGCCATCATCGCGCCGTACCTGGCCGAGTTCGTCAGCAGCAAGTACCGCGGCCGTTTCACCGGCGCGCTGGCGGGCTTCTTCTCGTTCGGCTTCGTGATGTCGGCGCTCCTGGGCTACTTCATCGTCCCGATGAGCGACGACGGCTGGCGCTACATCATGATCATCGCTTCGGTGCCGGTCGTGTTCCTGCTGTGGTGGCGCAAGTCGCTGTTCGAGTCGCCCCGCTGGCTTGAACACACCGGCCAGACTTCCGAGGCCAACCGCATCTGCGAAGCCATCGAAGCCGAAGTGCAGCAAAGCACCGGCCGACCGCTGCCCACGCCTGTCGCCACGCGCAAGGCTGCGTCCTCGCCCGCAGACCAGCAGACCGCCATGGCCAAGCTGGCGTCGCTGTTCTCCAAGCAATACCTGGGCACCACCGCGCTGGTGTGGGTGTTCTGGATCACCGTGCTGTTCTGCTACTACGCCTTCCTGGTGTGGATCCCCAGCCTGCTCGTCGAGCGCGGCTTCACCATCACCAAGAGCTTCTCGTACACGATCCTGATCTACCTGTCGCAGATCCCGGGCTACTTCTCGGCCGCGTACTTCAACGACAAGATCGGCCGCAAGTACACGATCCTGGCGTACATGCTGCTGTCGTGCCTGTCGGCGCTGGGCCTGGCGCTGGCCAGCGGCGAGCATCAGATCATCATGCTGAGCATGCTGCTGTCCTTCGGCATGAACGGTGTGATCGCCGGTCAATACACCTACACCGCCGAAATCTATCCCACGTCGATCCGCGCGACCGGCATGGGCGCGGCCTCCGCCTTTGCCCGCGTCGGCTCCATTGCATCGCCCACCATCGTTGGCGTGGCGTATCCGGTCCTGGGCTTTGCCGGCGTGTTTGCCATGATGACCGCGATCCTTCTGGTCGGCGGCCTGGGCATCCTGTTCTACGGCAAGAACACGCGTGGCGTCGTGCTCGAGGAAATCAACGCATGACCAAGGCCTCCGCATTCAACGCGTTGGCTGGCCACGCCCGCGATCTGGCGCTGGCCGGCGACCGGCAGGCGCAGTGGGGTGTGATCTCCAACCTGCTGCAAGACTGCTTTGGCCACAAGCTGTTCACGGCGCTGCTGTACTTGCAGGACCACAAGCTGATGAAGCGTCTGCACACGTCGGACGACACCATCAGTCCGCTCGGCGGCTTCAAGGCCACCGGCAACGGCCCGTGGTCCCGGCTGGTACTGGAAGAAGGGCGCCTGTATGTCGCCAGCAACGAAGACGACGTGCGTACTGTTTTCTCCGAAGCGCCGATGCTGATCGAGCGCGGGCTGCAGTCGGCGTTCAACATCCCGGTGCGGCACGCGGGGCGGGTGATCGGCTCGCTGAACATGCTGGCCGCGCGTCATGCCTATGACGATATCGATCCGGATCTGGCGGCGGTCGTGGCTGGGTTGTGCGCGCCCGTGTTCATCGAAGCGATGCAGGACGCGGCGTCCGCGGCAGCTAGCGTGGACCGGTCCGCGTTGGACAGCGTGTGAGCCGCGTAATTTGAGTATCCGTCCCGGTGCGGGACGACGTTTGCGGGCCGCTTTCGAAGCGGCCCTTTTTTCGTCCGGAAACAGGGACAGCCCTGGTTTTGCACATTGTTGCGGGAACTGGTCTGAATTGTTGCGTGTTACCGCGTTTTTGCAAGAGGGGGAGCGAGCTTTAGAAGTCTTTCGATGTGCGAGCTTGCGCGACGTCAAGAGAATGGACGCTTTTTTTCGTGGCGGTTCGGCGTTGCTGCACTTGGCTGGCATCTGGCTTTTCGCATCTCCGAGGCCGCGCACGGGTTACGGAGCTTGCAATGCATTTCCCCCTTTCCCCGGTTGTCGCGGCGATTCTCGCCGCCACGATCCCGGCCTTTCCCTTGATGGTGTTGGCGGCCCCGGCAGCGCCTATCCTCATTGATGATCCGGAAGGCAGCACGTCGATGGAGGTGTTCCCCGGCGCGAGCATCATGGTCAACACCGGAGACGCAATCCGCGTCAATAACCAGGGCAACAGCGTCTTCGTCAACGGCATCACTGTGACCGCGGAGGCAGACGCCCGAGGTGCGCATGCCCAAGACGGTGGCTCGATCATGATCGTGGACAGCACGATCCAGACGCAAGCCGGGCCTGCATTGTCCGCGTCCCTGGAAGATAGTTTTGTCCACGCCGGCATTTCCCTCATCTCCTCGGAGGCAACGGCCGTGCTTGCGACCGATGCGGGCCGCATCAATCTGCTTGGCGGAACCGTGTCGGGATCGGGCGGGTTCCAGGGGACCGTCCGCGCCTCCGATGGGGGCGTCATCACGGCAAGTGACCTGGAGATCAAGAGCATTGATCGCAATGGCGTCAACAACTATGGCGTGCGCGTCCAGTTTGGCGGGCGCGTCGAACTGTCCAACGTCATCGTGTCCAGCGTGGATGACATGGGCGTGGCGACGGGGGCGGACCTGTCGGTGCAGGACGGCACGCTGTTGCTGACCGACAGCCACGTCAAGGCGGGCGGCACGGAAAATGCCACGGCGGCATCCATGCATATCTCGCAAAACGCCATCGTCACCGTTCAAGGAAGCACCATTGAAGGCCAGATATCCGTTATCGATGGTTCCAGCCTGACCATGACGGATACGGTGGTTGCCGGTCCGCATTCGGTGGACTTCGGCATTCTTTTGTATAACGAGTCGACGCAAACCGGTGCGTCTTCGGCGTCTTTGACGAACGTGACAATCGGCAGCGAAGCCGTCGCGTTCAACGAGGGCGTCACGGTGATGAATAACCATGCGATGACCGGACAGAACTTGGACATTCGCGCGGACTTGTATGCGATCCGAAGCCGCAATGGGGCGGTACAGATTGAAGGCGGGACCTTACGCGGAAGACGGGCCGGCCTGTATGCGCACTCGATTGATGACACGGCGACAACAACGATCGATGCAGTGGGAACGCATATCCTGGCCGAAGTCTTGAATGGGGTAGGCGTGAGTGCCAACCATCGCGGCACGCAAGTGACATTGGACGGCGTTACCGTGGACGTGTCCGGCTTCGCGGGCGCAGCGCTTCGGGCAACCGACGAGGCACGCATCGACGCTGTCAATTCACAGTTGAACGGGCAATCCACAGGCTCGATCGGCGTGCAGATGCTTGGAAACATCGGCGCCGGCGACACGGCGGTTTCGCTGAGCGACACGCAAGTCATCATGACCGGTCAGAACGCAAACGGCGTGCAGAGCGTGCGCTACGAGCCGCAGGGCGCCAACTCGCTCGTATTGTCGGACGGCAGCAACCTTCAGACCCACGATGGGGTGGGGTTTCTCGTCAGGGGCGGAGACCACGACATCACCGTCCAGAACGCCACCGTGGTGGCCCGAGCCGGCGGCGACGAAGCCAGCGGAATCCTGCTTAGAACGCAGGCGACCCCCAGCGCGGGAATCGTCCCCGGGCAACCGTACCAGACGCAACGCGTCACCCTGAACGCCACAGGCGCGCTCATGACGGGCGACGTGTTGACCGCCGACAGCGGCCGCGTCGACATTGGCCTGGCGAGCGGCAGTGAGTGGACCGGCGCGGTGCGCGCGGGGCAGGGTTCGGTGGACAGCGTCAAGTTAGACGCCAGCAGCGTCTGGAACGTGCGCGGCGATTCAGCCGTCAAGAGCCTGACCAACGCGGGTGTCGTGCAGTTCGTGTCTCCCGGTGCGCAATCCGGATTCAAGACGCTTACCGTCTCCGACTACATCGGCGGCGGCACCTTGGTCATGAATACCCATCTGGGCGACGATACGTCCCTGACCGACCGGCTCGTCGTGGACGGCGGCGCGGTCACGGGCACCACCGGGCTGCAAGTCTTGAACGCCGGCGGCGCAGGCGCGTTGACCACGCAAGGCATCCGGCTCGTGCAGGCCACCAACGGAGCCACGATTTCAGGCAATGCTTTTTATCTGGACGCGAACTCGACTGGCTACCGGCCCTCAACCATCAGCCTCGGTTTGAATGGCTACGACTATTTCCTGGTTCAGGGCGGCACGGGCGGCGTGGCGTCCGATTGGTATCTGACGTCGACGACGCCGCCGGAAGAAGGCGGCGCCACAGACCCGGGGGGGCAGACGCCGCCCGGAAGTGGCGTTGAAACGCCACCTGGCAGCGGCACTGAGACGCCTCCCGGCAGCGGCATTGAAACGCCTCCTGGCAGCGGCACCGAGACGCCTCCGGGCAGCGGCACTGAGACTCCGCCGGGTAGTGGCCCCGAAACGCCTCCCGGCAGTGGCGCCGGCACGCCCGGTTCTGCGCCGGGCAAGCCGCAGAACGTCTCACCGGAAAACGGCGCGCATATCGGCAATCAGGTCGCGGCGACCCGGATGTTCGTACATCGCCTGGCCGATCGGACCGTGGCGCAAACGTCGGCAGGTCAATCTGCGCCCGCCAGCGCGTCCCGGCAGGTGTGGGCACGTACCGAGGGCGCGCGGCACACCGGCATGAAACTTAACGAAGGTCAGGTCAGCATCGACACCGACACCGCCATGCTGCAGATGGGCGCCGACCTCGTGAGCACGCGACTGGGACAGCAAGGCGTCCTCAAGGCAGGAGTCATGGCCGGCGCGGGCGAGGCGCGCACGAACGCCACTTCCCAACTCATCCACCCGGGAACCGGCATGGCGATGCGTGCCGATGCCCGAGGCAAGGTCACCGGATATTCGGTGGGCATCTATGCCACCGCTTACGCCGACGATGCCACCCGCTTGGGCGCGTATGCCGATTCGTGGTTGCAGTTCGGCCGCTATTCCAACGAGATCAGTAGCGAACTGGGCTCGGATCGCTATCGCTCGAACACCTGGACGGCGTCGGTGGAAGCGGGATATGCGTTCAAGCCCTTCGCCGCCGATTCCGCGTTGGGTGCGATGGTCGTGGTGCCGCAAGCGCAACTGGCCTACACGCGATACGACGCCCAGGACGCTGTGCTGCCCAGCATGACACTGAAAAACTCGCCCGCCAGTTCAGTCACTTCGCGCGTGGGTGTCCGCGCATACCCGTTTGGCAACGACGCCGCCACGTTCCCGGTGCGGCCTTACGTCGAAGCCAATTGGCTGCACAACTCGGGCAGCGCGAAAGCCAACGTGGGGGCATCGACCTTCCAGGCAACGCCCATGCGCGACGCCGCTGAACTGCGAATCGGTGTGGCAGGCAATGTCCGCGAGTCGTGGCAGGTTAGCGGCGAGCTGTTTGGCCAGGCTGGAAATGGCGGCCAGCGGGGCTACGGCGGCATGCTGAACGTTGGGTATCGCTGGTAGTCGTGAGCCGCGGGAGGGCGGGGCCGCGCGGCGGTCTGCCCTTCCGAATGTCGGGCGCTGCGATGCCCCGTTGCGACTCCGCTCTCGATGGAATGGTCGCATCGAAACACTCACATGTACGGTGTCCCAAGGCTCCCCAGCAGCGCAGCGGACAGTCCCTTGAGTCGTCGAAGCACAGGAAGTCAGTCTGATTCGCTGGGACAAGACCGTTTTTAGCAAACAAAAGAACGCGATCTAGACAGCCTTCGATATCCGGGCTTTTCCGCCGTCCAGAGAATGAACTTTTTCTCTTCGCGGCGGATCTGGGTTTTCGCAATTGGCCGGGGGTTGGTCATTCGCAAATTCGAAGCCGCGCACCGGTTCAGGAGTTTGCGATGCACTTTCCCCTTTCCCCGATCGTCGCGGCAATCCTCGCCGCGGCGGTTCCCGCCATTCCCCTTTCCGCGTCGGCGGCGCCAACGGGCCCAATCGTCATCGACGATGCCCAAGGCAACACGTCGCTGGTGCTGGAACCCGGCACCACTGTCACCGTCTCCACGGGGGACGCAATCAACGTCAATCACCTGGGCAACAGCGTGACCGGAAATGCCATCTCGGTGATCGCAGAGGGAGACAGCCGGGGCGTCCATGCACAAGGCGGCGGGGCCATCACCCTCACGGACAGTACGGTGCAGACGCAGGATGGCGCGGCGGTGTCGGCCTCGATGGCTGATAGTCTCGTCATCGCCAACAACACGCATCTCTCGTCAACGAATATTGCCGTGCTGGCCTCGGATTTCGGCCGTATCGAACTCAATGGGGGAAGCCTGTCAAGCTCGGAAGGGGGCATGGTCGGGGACTTCACTGCAAGTACGATCCGGGCCGTTGATGGAGGTGTCGTCGTGGCAAAAGATCTTGAGCTTACGAGCAGCGTCCTTGGGTCGGGGGTTGGCGCGGCCGTATCGGCCGTATCAGGCGCAAGAGTCGAATTGTCGAATGTCACAGTTTCAGGGATGAACGGCCTCGGCGCACCAGCGGCCTACCTGTTGGCCGCTGGCGACTCGATGCTCGTGTTGACCGACACAACCGCCCAGGAGATAAGTCTGACGACGTTTTCGAAGGTCTTCGTTCAAGGAAGCACGGTAGGCCCCATTACTGCCAGGTACGGGAGCCACGTGAACATGGTCGACTCGGCTTTGATATGGACGTACTCGGAAGCCTGGGCCGGGGTGCACCTGGACGACGTCACCCCGGGCGAGGCAGGTGCCACTGCATCACTGACCAATGTGACCATCGGCAGCGAAGCTGCCCCTGCCTGGACTGGCGTCTCGATGCGCAGCGACGGTGGGCTGGTTGCGCAGGAGTTGGACATTCATGCCAAGCGATATGCGATCCATGCCCTAAACGGCGCGGCGTATCTGCAAGGGGGTACGCTACGCGGACAGCTCGGCGGGCTCAATGCGAGTCCGATAGGTTCCCACACGTCAACAATAGAAGCCGTCGGAACAACCATTCTGGCGGAAGCGTCAGGTTCGATCGGCGTGATTGCCAACCGTCCCGGCGCTCAGGTTTCGCTGGATGACGTCACGGTCGACGTGTCCGGCAGTGCGGGACTGGGGTTTCAGGTGATGGACGGGGCACATCTGGACGCCGCTAACTCGCAGGTGCATGCGCAAGCAGACGGATCGACCGGCTTGCAGATACGCGGCAACGCAGATTCTGGCGCGAATGCCATGTCGCTATCCAACACGAAAGTGATCATGGCGGGGCAAGGCGCCAACGCTGTTGACAGTTTGCGCTATGCGCAGCAAGACGCCAATGCGCTCCTGATTTCCAACGGGAGCGACTTTCAGACTCACGACGGCGTGGGGTTTCTGGTTAGGGGCGCCAATCACGAGATCACGGTTGAACACTCCCAGGTGCTGGCCCGAAGCGGCGGCAGCGAGGCCGGTGGCGTGCTGCTTCACACCCAGGCGGCGCCCGCCGTCGAAACGGAGAGTGTCACCCTGCACGCCCTGGGCGCCGCCATGACGGGCGACGTATTGGCAGACAGCGGTCGCGTCGATGTCCGCCTTGCCAACGGCAGCGTCTGGACCGGCGCGGTTCTGTCGGGACAAGGCGTGGTGGACAGTGTTTCGACGGAAGACAGCAGCGTGTGGAACGTGCGCGGCAATTCTGCGTTGAAGACCTTGAAAAACGCGGGCGTTGTCCAGTTCGTCGCGCCCGATGCGCAAACCGGCTTCAAGACGCTGACCGTCTCCGACTACGTCGGCGGCGGCACCTTGGTCATGAACACGCAACTGGGAGACGACACGTCGCTGACCGACAAGCTCATCATCGACGGCGGCGCCGTGACGGGCTCCACCAGCCTGCGCATCATGAACGCCGGCGGCACTGGCGCGCTGACCACCCAGGGCATTCAGTTGGTGCAGGCCGTCAACGGCGCCACCATCGCCGCCGACGCCTTCCATCTTGACGCGGGCTCGACCGGCTTCCGAAGCACGTCCAGCACGCTAGGCTGGAACGGGTACGAATATTTCCTGGTGCAGGGAGGCGCGGGCGGCGTCGCGTCCGATTGGTATCTGACCTCCGCGTATCTGCCGGAGGAGGGAGGAACCACGGAGCCCGGTGGTGGAGAGACGCTTCCGCCGGGCAGTGGCAGCGAAACGCCGCCCGGAAGTGGCAGCGAAACACCGCCCGGAAGCGGCACCGAAACACCGCCCGGAAGCGGCAGCGAAACGCCGCCCGGAAGTGGCACCGAAACACCGCCAGGAAGCGGAACCGAAACACCGCCAGGAAGCGGCACCGAAACGCCGCCGGGCAGTGGCGTCGAAACACCGCCCGGAAGCGGCACCGAAACGCCGCCCGGAAGTGGCGGCTCCGCCGGGTCCGCGCCGGGCAACATTCAGAACATCTCCCCGGAGAGCGGCGTTCATATCGGCAACCAGGTCGTGGCCACGCGTATGTTCGTCCATCGCCTGTCGGACCGGGCGACGGCACAAACGTCGGCGACTCAGGCACGTTCCACCAACATCTCCCGGCAGGTCTGGGCCCGCACCGAGGGCGCACGGCACACTGACCTGCGTCTGACTGAAGGCGCCGTGTATATCGACACGGACACGGCCATCCTGCAGATCGGCGCCGATCTGGTGAGTACGCGCCTTGGTCAGCAGGGCGTTCTCAGGGCTGGCGTCATGGCGGGGGCAGGCGATGCGCGAACCCACGCAAGGTCTACGCTCACGCATCCGGGAACGGGGCTGCCGATAAACGTCGATGCGCGCGGCAAGGTGACCGGCTATTCGGTGGGCATTTATGCCACCGCGTATGCCAACGATGCGACCCGCCTGGGCGCCTACGCAGACTCGTGGTTGCAGTTCGGCCGGTATTCCAACGAGATCAATAGCGAACTGGGCTCGGCCCGCTATCGCTCGAACACCTGGACCGCGTCCGTGGAAGCGGGCTACGCGCTCAAACCCTTCGCCGAGGAGTCGGCATTGGGATCGATGGTCGTGGTGCCGCAGGCGCAATTCGCCTATACCCGTTACGACGCCCAGGATGCTGTCCTGCCCACCATGACGCTGAAGCACTCACCGGCCAGTTCGATCAGCTCGCGTGTCGGTGTACGGGTGTACCCGTTTGGCCACGACGCGGCCGCTTCTCCGGTGCGGCCCTATGTGGAGGCCAATTGGTTGCACAACTCGGGCAGCGCGAAAGCCAACGTGGGCGCCTCGACATTCCAGGCCACGCCGATGCGCGACGCGGCGGATCTGCGAATCGGCGTGTCCGACTATGTGCGGGAGTCGCTGCAGGTCACCGGAGAGCTGTTCGGCCAAGCTGGCAGCGGCGGTCAGCGCGGCTACGGCGGCATGCTGAATGTCGGGTATCGCTGGTAGCCAGGAGCCGTGGAGGGCAGACCACACTGGCGGCTGTCGATAACCGGGCGGTCGGCTCTCCCCCTCGATGGATCGGGCGGTTCACGCCGCGCGCTTGTTGAAGATCACCAGCGACACGCCGGTCAACACCAGCGCCGATGCCGCGATCAGCAACGCGGTCATCGGTTCGTCCAGGAACACCGTTCCGCCCAGCGCCGCCAGCACAGGCACGCTGAGCTGCACGGTGGCGGCGCGCGTCACGGTCAACTGCTTAAGCGCGGCGTACCAAAGGATGTAGCCCAGGCCCGAGGTCACCGCGCCAGAGGCCATCGCATAGGCCGCGCCGGCGGTATCGAACCGAACATGGGAGGCGGCCAATTGCGCAAGCAGCAGCGCCACCGCGACGGGCGCTGCCCGGATGAAATTTCCGGCCGTCGCGGCGGCCGGGTTCTTTGCGCCTCGGCCCAACAGCGAATAGATGCTCCATGCCACCCCGGACAGAATCATCAGCAATCCGTAGAACACCGGTGGCGCATTGGCGCTGGGCCACATCAACGCGACGAGTCCGGCAACCGCCAGCGCCGTGCCTGCCCATTGCATCGCCGCCAACCGTTCCCCGGCCACAAGGCCATAAAGAATCATGCTGATCTGAATCGCCCCGAAAAGCAGCAGCGCACCCGTGCCCGCAGGTACATGCGTATAGGCATACGAGAAGGCGAGCGCATAACCTGCCAGCGCCAGCGCGCCCGCCCACGTGCCTTCGACACGCCCGGTCTGCCGGCGAAGCGCCAGCAAGAAGCACAGCATCAGCGCGCCCGACATGATGCGGATGGCGAAGAAGGTGGTGGGATCAATGGCAGTCTGCTTGAGCGCTACCCGGCAAAGCAGCGAGTTGCCGGCAAAGGCCAGCATGGCCAATAGGGTGAGCGCGAAGAGGCGGAAGGTCATGGCGAAGGACGCGGTAAGCCTTGGGGTACCAGTCTTCAGTGGGAACGGCTTACGGCTATCGTACGCCTGGCGAGAGGCCGGCTCTACGTGCGCCGCCGCAAACCGCTGCCGCTTCCTTTACTGCGCGGCCTGGGCGGTTTCGCGGAACCGCTGCACCAGCGCGGACCCATCCTCCGAACGATACGCCAGCAATACCTGGCTTTGTGCATCCGGCGTGTCCAGCTCGCGATAGGCCACGCCGGGAATGCCCGTCTTCATGTAGGTGTCGGGCAGGATCGAGATGCCCATTCCTGCCGCCACCAGGCCGATGATGGTCGCGCCTTCGCGCGCTTCCTGGCCCACTTGCGGGGCAAAGCCCGCGCGGCTGGCCAGCACGCCCACGTGGTCGAACAAGCCGCAGCCAAGCCCGCGCGGGAACAGGATGAAGGACTCGTCCGCCAGATCGGTCATCGACAACGGCGCGTTGCGGCGCGCCAGCGGATGCGATTGGGGCAGGGCGGCCATGAGCCGGTCGGTCCATAGCGGCAGCGTCGCGATATTGGGCGGCGGCACGAACAGAATGGACGGACGCAGAAAGCCCACGTCGATGTCCTTGGACGCCAGCGCGCGCAGTTGCTGTCCGGTGGACTGGTGGCTCAGGTCCACACCCACGCCCGGAAAATCCGTGCGAAAGGCGTGCACGATGCGAGGGAACGCGTCGAACATCGGCACAGACGCCGTGAAAGCCACGCGGATCTCGCCGGTTTCTCCCAACGCGGACTGCCGCACGACCTCGCCCGCGCGTTCCAGATGCGCCAGCGCGCGGCGCGCCTGATCCAGAAACAACGCGCCCGCCTGCGTCAGTTCCACGCTGCGGCTTGTGCGCGTCAAGAGCGGCGACCCCAATTCCTCTTCCAGCGCCTTGATCTGCAGGCTGAGCGGCGGCTGGCTGACATGCAGCCGGCGCGCGGCCTGGCTGAAGCTCAGTTCCTCGGCGACGGCGACGAAGTAACGCAGTTGGCGAAAATCCATATCGATTTGGAAAGCAAATAGATCGTCGTGGAAAACGGTATTGGACGGTATGAGTGTACAGCGCGCATCATGCGCCCATACCAACACGCATAACGACACAGGAGACAACCATGAAGGCTTACGCGCCGTCCCGGTCCCGCCGCACCTTTGCCGCCGCAGCAGCAGTAAGCGCCCTGATGGCCGCCATGCTGGCGCCGCTGCCGGCTGCCGCCCAGGGCGCCTATCCCGACAAGCCGATCCGCATCGTGGTGCCCTACGCCGCGGGTGGCGGCGTCGACATCGTCACCCGCCTGGTTAGCCAGAAAATGGGCGACGCGCTGAAGCAGACCATCATCGTCGACAACCGCCCCGGCGCGGCGACGAACATCGGCATGGACGCGGTGGCGCGCGCCCCGGCGGACGGCTACACGCTGCTGACCGCATCGAACACGCTGGCCGCCAACGGCGCGCTGTTCTCCAAGCTGACCTTTGACCCCGCACGAGATTTCACGCCGGTGGGCGCGATCGGTTACGCACCGCTGGCGGTGGTGGTGCCCGTCGAATCGTCGTTCAAGACTTTGAAGGATCTGACCGACTACGGCCGCGCGCACCCGGACAAGCTGACCTACGCATCGGCCGGCAATGGCAGCTCGGGCCATCTGGCCAGCGAACTGCTCAAGCGCGAGAGCGGCATGAAGGCGCTGCACGTGCCGTACAAGGGCGGATCGCCCGCCGTGACGGATCTGTTGGGGCAGCGGATCTCCTTCATGTCGATCAATCCGCTGGAAGTCGTCTCACACGTCAAGGCGGGCAAGCTGCGCGCGCTGGCCGTGCTGGACGACGAGCCGGCGAGCATGCTGCCCGACGTGCCCACCGTGGTGTCGCAAGGCCTGCCGGGCGCGATGGCGACCGTCTGGTGGGGACTCATCGGCCCCAAGGATCTTCCGCCCGACGTCACCGCAAAGCTCAACGCCGCGCTGCAATCCGCGCTGAATGATCCCGACGTGAAAAAGCGCTTTGCCGAGATGGGCGCGGTGGTCACGCCCGGCTCGGACAAGCAGTTTGGCGAATTCGTGGCGGCTGAAACCACCAAATGGACCAAGGTCATCCAGGACGCGGGCATCAAGGCCGATTGATGGGCTTTGCGCCAGCCCGGGGCCGCGGCGCGGTCCGCGGGCGAAACAATGCATAAAGGAACTGAAATGGAACGGCAAAAGAACGCGCTGGTCGTTAGCGCGCACTCCGCGGACTTTGTGTGGCGCGCGGGTGGCGCCATCGCGCTGTACGCCAAGCGCGGCTGGAAAATCACCGTGGTGTGCCTGTCGTTTGGCGAACGCGGCGAATCCGCCAAACTGTGGAAGCAGCCCGGCATGACGCTGGAGCGGGTCAAGGCCGACCGCCGCGACGAGGCGCGCCTGGCCGCCGGCATCCTGGGCGCCGACATCCGCTTCATGGACTGCGGCGACTATCCCTTGCGCGTATCGGACGAAGCGCTGTTCGAGCTGGTGGACGTCTACCGCGAATTGCAGCCGGAGTTCGTGCTGACGCATTCCCAGAAAGACCCGTACAACTTCGACCACCCGCTAGCGACGCACGTGGCGCAGGAAGCCCGCGTGATCGCGCAGGCGCATGGGCATCATCCGGAGCAAGCGGTGCTGGGCGCACCGCCTGTATTCCTCTTTGAGCCGCATCAGCCCGAACAGTGCGAATGGAAGCCCGAAGTGCTGCTGGATATCTCCGAAGTCTGGGACCAGAAGCGCCGGGCCTTCGAGACCATGGCCGCGCAGGAACACCTGTGGGAGTACTACACCCGCGTCGCCCTGCAACGCGGCGTGCAGGCGTCGCGCAACTCGAACCTGAAGATTAAATACGCCGAGGGCTACCAGCGCGTGTTTCCGCAGGTCACCGGAGAGTTGGCATGAGCCTCGCGGTCAGGAACATCGAGCGGGCGGACAGCACGGTCATCGCACGCCTGGCGTCGGCAGGCGTCGCCACCGCCCATGAAGCGCAGCAACGCACCGGCCTATTGCAGCCCACGCTGCGGCCCATCTACGCCGGCGCATCCATTGCGGGCAGCGCGATCACGGTGCTGGCGCAGCCGGGCGACAACTGGATGCTGCACGTCGCCATCGAACTTTGCCGGCCCGGGGATATCGTCGTGGTGGCCTGCGCGTCGTCCAATGAAGACGGCATGTTCGGAGAGCTGCTGGCCACCTCCATGCGCGCTCGCGGTGTGCAAGGACTGGTGATCGACGCGGGCTGCCGCGATGTCGCCGCGTTGAAGGACATGCAGTTTCCGGTGTGGTCCAAGTGCGTATCGGCTAAGGGCACGGTCAAGGCAACGCCGGGATCGGTGAACGTGCCGGTCGTGTGCGCGGGGGCGCTGGTGCAACCTGGGGATGTCGTCATTGCCGACGATGACGGCGTGTGCATCGTGCCGTGCGCGCGGGCGGAGCAAGTGGCCGATGCGTGCGACGCGCGCCTGCGCAACGAGGCGGACAAGCGCAAGCGGCTGGCCGCCGGGGAATTGGGGCTGGATATCTACGGCATGCGCGAAAAGCTGGCGGCTGCGGGGCTGGTCTATGTGGACCGCAGCCCGGATGCGTAGGTGGCGGCCGCGGTTTACCGAGTGATGCCGTGCACCGAATTGCCGTACCAACGGCAGCGCCCAGGCGCTTTCCCGGCCGACAGCGAATTCGACCGTCATCGGCGCGGCGCACGTAACTGACGTGCGTACGCCACATCCAGACAAACCCCATAGCAATATCGAATGAGAATGCTTATCATGCGCCTTTTATATAAAAGAACGCATGGGGTGGGGCTGTGGGTAAAGCATCAAATGGCCGTCAAGGCAGGCAGAAGGGCGTCGCCCGGGCGGTGAAACAGGCGTTGGCGGGCAGCGCCGCGCTTTATGCCGCCTCGGTATCGGCGCAGACGCAGGCGCCGGCCGCGATCACCGTCCTGCCCACCGTCACGGTGACCAGCGCGCCCGTCGCCCTGGGCGAGGCGCCCGCGCCCATCGCCGGCGGTCTGATCGGCGGTGGCGCCCGCATGGGCATCCTGGGCAACACGTCCGTCATGGACACCCCGTTCAGCGTCACCAGCTATACCGCCCAGACGATCGAGAACGAGCAGGCCCGGTCGGTCGCCGACGTGGCCACCATGGATCCGTCCGTGCGCATGAGCAGTGCCCGCTCCAACATCAACGAAGACCTCACCATCCGCGGCTTCAATGTGCCGACCGCGGACTTCGCGTTCAACGGCATGTTCGGCCTGACGCCCTATTGGCGCGCACCGGTCGAGACCCTGGAACGCGTGGAGATCATCAAGGGACCGTCGGCGGCGCTCTTCGGCATGACGCCGGGCGGCAGCGTGGGGGGCGTCGTCAATCTGGTGCCCAAACGAGCCACCGACGAGCCCATCACCCGGGTCACGGGCTCGGTCATGTCGGACTCCGTCTTTGGCGTGCATGCCGACGTGGGACGCCGCTTCGGTCCCGACAACGCGTTTGGCATCCGCGTGAACGGGATGCTGCGCGACGGCGACACGCCAATCAAGGACCAGTCGACACGCGAAGCGCTGGGGTCGGTTGCGCTGGACTATCGCGGTGAAAAGCTGCGGTCTTCCCTGGACCTGATCTGGCAGAAGGAACGCATCGACAACGTCGTGCGCCAGTTTCAGCTTGGCGCGGATCTGACCTCGATTCCCGAGGCGCCGAGCAACAAGAATCCGTATCCGGGCCTGGGCTGGAGCGACGGCCGCAATACCGCCGGTGTGTTCAAGATCGAATACGACATCACCGACTACCTGACTGCCTACGCAGGCTACGGCCAGCGCAAGCTGGACTGGGACGCCTTCGCCGCCAACCCCGTGCTGCAGAACACGCAGGGCGATTACTCCTTCTTCGGCGGCTGGCAGCGGATGACGGTGGACAGCAAGTCCACCGAAGCCGGCCTGCGCAGCAACTTCAAGACCGGCCCCGTGAGCCACAAGGTCGCCTTCAGCTACACGCTGCTAGACCAGAAATCCGACCTGGGCTTCTATACCGGTTTTCCGCCGGGAAATTCCAATATCTACGCCGGCAATATCTTCGACACGCCGTCCATATCCGGCATCAGCAATCCGCTTAACCGCTACCAGAGCACCAAGCTGACCAGCTACGCGCTGGCCGACACCCTGGGTTTCATGGACGACCGGCTGCAACTGACGCTGGGCGCGCGCCGCCAGAACGTGCAGGGCCAGAATTACAACTTCGCCAACGGCGAGCCCAGCGGTCCGCGCTATGACAAGAGCGCCACCACGCCGCTGGCCGGCGTCGTCTTCAAGGTGCGGCCGGATCTGTCGGTCTACGCCAGCTACGTCGAAGGCCTGTCGCAAGGCGACACCGCGCCTACCAGCGCGGCCATCACCAATCCAGGCGAAACGCTGTCGCCCTTCAAGTCCAAGCAGAAGGAACTCGGCGTCAAGTACAACCTGAACGACGACATGCTGGCCACTGTCGCGCTCTTTGAGCTGACCCGCCCCAGCTCCGGCATCTCGGGCAACACCTTTGGCGAATTCGGCGAACAACGCAACCGAGGCGTCGAAGCCAGCTTTGCCGGCGAAGTCACCAAGGGCGTGCGCCTGTTGGGCGGCATCAGCTACATCGACGCCGTCATCAACAAGGCCACCACGCCTGGCCTGCAGGGCAACAAGGCCATCGGCGTGCCCGACTGGCAATTCAACCTGGGCGCCGAATGGGACACCCCGTTTGTCCCGGGTCTGACGGTGTTGGGCCGCGTCATCTACACCGACAGGACGTATGCCAACGCCGACAACACCTTGTCGGTGCCAAGCTGGACCCGCGTTGACGCCGGCGCGCGCTACGAGACCAAGATCAGCGGCACGCCCGTCACCTTCCGCTTCAACGTCGAGAACCTGTTCAACCGGAACTACTGGGGCACCGCCACGGCAGGCTATCTGTTCGTGGGGTCGCCGCGCACCTACACGTTCTCGACCAGCATCGCCTTCTAAGGAAGCCGAGATGTCCACGCAAGCCTGGTCCTGGATACACAAGTGGAGCAGTCTGGTCTGCACGGTCTTCATGCTGCTGCTGTGCCTGACCGGACTACCCCTGATCTTCCACGAAGAGATCGAGCACCTGTCGGGCGTCGTCGAAGCGCCGCCCATGCCCGCTGGCACGCCCAACGCCAGCATGGACCAGATCGCCCAGACCGCGCTGGAGCGCCGCCCGGGCGAAGTCATCCGCTACATGTTCTGGGATCAGGACGAGCATCCCGACATCACGTATGTCTCCATGGCCCGCGCCGTCGACGCGCCGCCCGAGGAAAACAATGCCGTCGTCATCGACTCGCGCACGGCCAAGGTGCTGGACGAACCGGCTACTGACGAAGGCTTCATGTACGTCATGCTCAAGCTGCATACCGACATGTTCGCCGGCTTGCCGGGGATGCTGTTCCTGGGTGCGATGGGCCTCTTGATGGTGGTCGCGATCGTGTCCGGTGTGGTGCTGTATTACCCCTTCATGCGCCGCCTGAAATTTGGCGCGCTGCGCACCCAGCGCAGCACCCGCGTCAAATGGCTGGACTGGCATAACCTGCTGGGCATAGTCACCGTGGTGTGGCTGCTGGTCGTTGGCATCACGGGCAGCATCAATACGCTGAACCGCGTCGTGCTGAGCCTCTGGCAGATGGACCAGATGGCGGAAATGACCGCGCCGTTCCGCGGGCTGCCGCCCGTCACGCAACCCGCGCATCTGGAAGCTTCCATCCGCACGGCACGCGCCGCCGTGCCGGACATGGCCGTGAGCCTTGTCGCGTTTCCGGGGACGATGTTTTCCAGTCCGCATCATTACACGTTCTTCATGAAGGGCAACACGCCCGTGACCTCGCGCCTGCTAAAGCCCGCGCTGGTGGACGCCACTAACGGCGAGCTGACCGACACGCGAGAGATGCCCTGGTACGTAAAAACCCTGTTCCTATCGCAGCCGCTGCATTTTGGCGATTACGGCGGCCTGCCGCTCAAGATTCTTTGGGCGGTGCTGGATCTCTTTGCAATCGTGGTGCTGGGTAGCGGGCTGTATCTGTGGCTGCGCAAGCCCAAGGCGGCAACGGCTTCGAAATCGTTGACCCCGGATGCCGCAGAGACCGCCAACGCGCTGCGGCAGGGTGATCGGCAAGGGGCAGCGCAATGAGCAAGAACGTTGATGCTCGCGGCGCGCGGACCGAGAACCTGCAATCGGCGGGCGAAGTGTTCCGCGTGCCGCTTTGGCTAGGCGCGGCCTCGGTGGTGGGGCTGGTGTCGGCGCTGCTGGGCGATGGGGTGTGGGACGGGGTGTCGTGGTTGGCGATCTTTGCGCCGATCGGGGCGGTCTGGTGGGCTTGGCGGCGCCGGGGCGGATAGGGCAGCCTTCTGATTCGGCCTGCCCGGCGTCAATGGTGCGCGGCCATCAGCGTAAGCACATCGCTCAGCGAACGTACGGACTCCGCTGAATTCGAGGTTGCCGCGTGCCGGTCCAGGTGATACCCGTGCATGCCGAACTTCCGAGGCCCGATCATGTCGGCCTCGATGGTGTCGCCGATCATCAGGACTTCATCGGGCTGGCAAGCAATGCCGTCGCACAGATACTGATAGATCTCGGGCTGCGGCTTCACTGCCCCGGCCTCGTACGACCAAGCGCAAAAGTCCGGCTGAAACGGCAGCAAGTCCAGGACGGGCGGGCCGTACGGCGCCGCCAGGTTGGAACACAGCGCCACCTTGATGCCGCGCGCCTTCAGTGCCTGCAACGTCGGCGCGGCGTCCGGGAACAACGTGATGGATTCAATCTCTTCGCGCAGCTCGGCTTCGAGTGCGCTCAGCGCATCTTCGCCGATCATCCCGCCAAACAAACGGGCAGCCTGCCGCAGGTCGATCGCACTGCTCATCGCCCGAATGCCGTCGTCGCGCTGGCGCGGGCGGCCCGCTTCGTGCAGCAGGCGGACCAGCTTGCGGAACGGACGGGTTGGCCGATCGATGTTGACCAAGGTTCCGAATACGTCGAATGCCACGGCCTTGATTGCCATTGAACCTCCTGCGCCAATGAAGCTTTCCGTCGGTTGGCCGGATCGTAATGCCCAGCCTGTCTGCGACGGAATTCTAGCGGTAAAGGTGCGGCAGCTTGATTGCTCCCTGGTCTTAGGCGAGCAGGGCGGCAGCAGCGCCGGGTGCGGGGCTACTCGTCGCGCCCGACCGTGACGAATATGCCGTCGGCTTCATTCAATCCCCGACCCGCAGGCAGGATCAATACCGACACGTCATCGGGCAGATGGGACGTCAGTGATTTCAGCCGTTCACTGACGACGCTCTCCAGCGAATCGCGGCGCGCCTCTGTGGACACCGTAAGGCTTAACCCAACCTTGTTCCAGGCTTCCCAGGCTTCCGGGGATTGCAGGTATGCCAATGTCGCCCATTCCGATGGGTTGACGACGGTGCCGTCCGCCAGCTTTGAAGGCGCATCGCTCCAGGCTTCGAACTTCTCGCGTGTGGCGCCGGAATAGATCCACGCGTGGGGCGGGCGGACGCCCTGGGCGGACTGGGCGGAAATCCCCAGTTTGGAAGCCAGCGCCTCCAATGCCTGATCCGTGGACAGCTTGGCTTCCCGCAGCCGCGCGGGGTCGATCGAGAGCCACAGCTGGATGGGTTCCGGCACATTGCTCCAGACCTGGGTGATGGTTTGGTTATCGCCAATACCACGACCGATCTTGTCGGCCACCAGTTGTTGCAGCTCGGGCTTGCTGAGACGCGGGCTGGCCACCAGCAGGTAGAGATCCGCGCTGGGAACGGCACCCCACACTAGGGTTGGCGGCTGGACGGCGTCTGGTGGCATGGCCTGCGCGGCACTTGCGGGCAGGCAGACGCAGAAGGTCAATGCGGCAAGCAAACTGCAGCGCGTGGTCTGCAAGCGGGAAATCCAGGTCTTCAGAGGCATAGGGGCTTAGGTATTCAAATGCTGGTGAACTCCACGCGAGATGGTCACGAGCAGGGATTCGACGGACATGATCATGGTTTCGACACCGGTCTTCCGACGCGTCGTTTCGCGCTTCTGACGGTAGATGATCCGTGGATTATCCCAGCCCACAAAAAACCCGCGGCGCGTGAGCGGGTGCGGGTTTGAGGTACGACCTGATATCAATCCAGAAACGGATGCAACATGGCTGGTGAGCTGCGAGCGCACCAGCTGTCCCAAGGCGTCGATGGCAATCCCAGCGAACAACATCGTCGTGCAACGTGCTCCAGGACCACGGCATGTTGTAACCGACGCCCGATGGGAAAGCGATCTGGCGCGCGACCGTGACCAGTTTGACTGGCTGGCCCCACTCGCTCGCCCTATTGCGGCTCGCACCGGCGCTGATTTGGGAGCCTGGAGAGCGGCCAGCGTCGCTCGCCGGGTCGGAACCTACCGCTTTGCCGCCTCGGTCAAAAGATCGTCAACCGAGCGCGCAACCACATACCGGGCAGGGTTCTCACCGACCCCCAGTGCAGTGAAATGCGCCTTGCCGCATTCGATCTTGGCGCTTTCCTTGTCGCGCAGGTCATCGGTGAACAGGCTGCTCTTGGTTTCCACCAAAAAGTACAGGTGCTGAGTGCCGTCTTCTTCCACCAATACGGCCCAGTCGGGGTTGTAGGTGCCCAGCGGCGTAGGCACTTTGAACCAGCCTGGCAGCTTGGCGTAGAGCTTGATGGCGTCGTTCTTCTCCAGCCCATCGGCGAAGTCCCGCTCGGTGGTCGAGTCGTACACCACGTGCTCGTAGATCGACTTCTGCGTATCCAGCAGCATGTTTTTGAGATAGCCGGTGAGCTCTTCCTTCTCGAACAGCTCTTGCGCATAGACATGTTGGTCGCCGAGCTTTTGGTACTTGATGCCATCGACCAGGGCCAAACGCTTGCAGCGGTTGATGGTTTCGGCGGTCAATTCGATGAACTGCTGCGGATTGCGCTTGAAGTCGTCCAAGCGTCCGCTTCTCGTCAGGATGCTGACGATGGTGCGCCTGGTGAGTTGGGTGCGATTTTGCAGGTCGGTCAGCAAATCCGGCAGCTCGATATCAGCCTCGTCCAGCATCACAGGCGCCGCGCCTGCTTTTTCCGTCGCGGCGACCCCCGCCTTGCCGATAGAGATATCGGCCTTGCGCCATTGCAGCCGTGCCTTGGCAATCACCGGGGCCTTCTGCAACGCTGCGATGCAATCCGTCACCAACTTGGCGTTATCGAACTGCACCCGGTACGTCGTCTGGTGCTTGATGCGGTCCCACAGCGCCTTGAACTCGTCGCTAAGATAAACGGCCTTCCCATCCTTGCCCTTGCGCAGCGGCACTTGCCTGCGCTCATCGGCATTCTTGATATCCAGCCGACCGGACACCTTGCGCAGCAGTTCGGAAATCTGGCTCTTTTGCGCATCGAACTCAGGTGGCAGTTCCAAGCTGCCGTTTTTCAGCGCCGTTTTTAGTGAATCCTGCACCTTGCCCTTTGCATCGATATGGCCGGCAGCTTTCAAGTGCTCCCACAGTGCCTTCGATTGCTCCATGCCCAGCGGCGCGGCATGCCCATCAGCGCCGGTCACGGCAATGGCGGCAAATTGGTGCTGCTCCACGATGCCAAGGCGGATGCCCGTGTCTTTCTCGATTTCCTTCTGCAGGTTCTCGGCAAACTGTTCGTAATTTTCCGTGGCCACCACGGTCAGGGTGTTGACCTCGAAGCCGCGTACGCGCTCGCCATCCTGGTTGACGCACAGGCGCAGGCCGCGGCCAATGGTCTGGCGGCGCTCGCGCTCGGTCTGAATATCGCGCAACGTGCAAATCTGGAACACGTTGGGGTTATCCCAGCCTTCCTTGAGCGCAGAGTGGGAGAAGATGAACTTCAGCGGTGTCGCGAAGGACAGTAGCTTCTCCTTCTCCTTCATGATCAGGTTGTAGGCCCGCTCGGCATTCTCCCGATTGCCCGCATTGTTATCAAAGGTGTCGGTCCAGCCGCCCTTCTTGTCGATGGAGAAATAGCCGTTGTGCACTTCCTCGGCGGCGGACGCCAGGTCGATCTCGGCAAACAAGCTCTGGTAGGCCGGCGACTTGGCGGCACGGCGATATTCCTCCTCGAACATCTGCGCATACACGCCCTTGACCGGCAGGCCGTCCGTATCGTACTGACGATACTTGTCCACTGCGTCGATGAAGAACAGGCTCAACACCTTGATCCCCAATGGGCGCAGGTGCTTTTCCTTGTCCAGGTGCTCCTTGATCGTGCGGCGAATCATCTCGCGTTGCACGGCCAGCGCATCCACATCACCGTGGGCCTCGCCCAGCTTCAAAAACACCTCGCCGCCGGGGTAGCGCAGCTCCATGAACTCTTCGCCCTTGGCCGTATTGATCTCGCCCACCCGAAAATCGGCGTAGATCGCTCGGCCATCGGCGCTCTGCTGGAGGTCGTCGCCATCGCTGACCGTCACCTCAACCCGCTGAACGCCAGTGGCGGTCTGTTTATCCAGCTCGACCTTGGCGCTGATGCGGCCGCGCTTGTTTTCCACCTTCACCAGGCGCACGAAAGGCTTGTTGTGCGCATACTCTACCGTTGCCGACGCCACCTCGATCTGCTTGACCAGCCTGCGCTCATAGGCATCCACGGCATCCAGGCGGAACACCATGTGGTGCTTGTCCACATGGGTGGCGGAGTAGCGCAGCGTGCAGAGCGGGTTCATGGCGTCCAGCGCTTCCTTGCCACGGCCTTCCAGGCCGCCGTCCACGCTTTGCGGTTCATCCACGATGATGATCGGCCGGGTTGCCCTGATCAGGTCGATAGGCTTCTCACCTCCCGTCTTCTCGCTCTCTTTGTAGAGGTTGTTCACATCCTTCTTGTTGATGGCACCCACCGTCACCACCATGATCTGGATGTTGGAACTGGTGGCAAAATTGCGCACTGGCCCGGGCTTTCCCGAGTCGTACAGGAAGTAATCGAAGGGCTCTCCCGCGTAGAGGCCCTTAAAGTGTTCCTCGGTGATCTGCAGGGTTTTGTAAACGCCTTCCTTGATAGCCACCGACGGCACCACGATTACGAACTTGGTGAAACCGTAACGCTTGTTCAGTTCGAAGATCGTGCGCAGATACACATAGGTCTTGCCGGTGCCGGTCTCCATTTCCACCGTGAAGTCGCCCGAAGTCAGCGAGCCGGAAGGCGGCAGGCCTCCGCGCAACTGGATGTCAGCCAAATTCTTGAGCAGTTCATCGTCCAGCAGCGTCAAGCGGTTGCCAACGCCAAGGTCGGACTGCGCCACCCCCAGC
This sequence comes from Achromobacter sp. E1, assembly GCF_037039475.1. Lineage (NCBI taxonomy): Bacteria > Pseudomonadati > Pseudomonadota > Betaproteobacteria > Burkholderiales > Alcaligenaceae > Achromobacter > Achromobacter sp. E1. The sequence goes on along the minus strand of NZ_CP146253.1, from coordinate 5,345,870 downwards.
GACATCTGCGTCTCATCGCGTCTCATCGTCACCGTAAATTCGGTGCGGCAGACCTCCTGACCACGGAAAAGATCGCACACGGCCTCGATGGCCTGCATCTGGTAGTCGAGGTTGGGCTCGAAGTGCAGTTTCATGGCGAGCCCCTCACAAGCTGCGCACGTTCTGGATGCCGTGCTGCTCCAGAATGGCGGCGAGGTTGGTCTTTGCCACGTCGTCGGCAAAGGCACTGTCGCGGAACACGCAGGTGGTTTCGCCGGCAGGGGCCAGTTCCTTGTGCCAGACGATGATGCCCTGGGCCAATGGCTCGACCTGCTCGCGCGCGATCTTCTCACCCAGGCAGGCCATCAGTACGCCGCCACCCACAGAATGCACGTCCAAAGCTTCAATGCTGCGCTTCTCGATTGGCACGCAAAGATCGAGGCCGAGTTTGAGCAGCAGCTCGTAGAGTACATCGGCCTCACTGCGGCCTTCGAACAGGTGATCCTGATGGTCGAATAGCGTGGCCTCCAGATCGTCCGGCTTTGGGTTCCAGGCACGTATGTTGGAGGTGTCGAGCTTGAAAACGCGGAAGCCCGTGTCGCCTTGCCAACCCGGGTTGTCGGACTTGACCTTAGCACCCGCGCGGCGAAGGCGCTCTTTGGTTAGCTCAGAGACCGTCTTCGGGAGTCGCAGCTTCTCACAAAGATCAGCAGCGATCTTTTGTTCCCTGCTGTCTCCTTCAAGGGGCTCAGGTAACTGAACAAGAATGTATCGACGCGCCCCTCCATCACGGACATTCTGCGATATCACCGCGTGCCCCGTGGTACCCGACCCGCCGAAGAAGTCTAAGACATTGTCATCGGCGGCGGTGGTCAAAGAGATGATCCGTTCAAGCAAAGCAATCGGCTTAGGTGTGTCGAAGCACTTCACTCCGTCGAAGAGCGCCTTTACTTCGGCGGTAGCGTTGCGAGTGCTTCCAACTTCCGTGCTGAACCATATTGTCTCTGGCGGCTTCCCTTCACTTTCATCCGCATAGATGCGGTAGTAAGGCGTCCAGCTCCCTTTGGATCCTGTCCAATCAATCCGGGCCTTCTCCATTTCAACTTTCTTCGGACTCCATCGCCACGCACCGTCGCCGCCTCCTTCAAGCTTTGGATAGACGCTCTCACCATCAGGTGCTGTCAGTGCAAAGTAAAGGTTAGGCCGCGCTGCGCGAGTTTCGCCTTGACCACCCATTGCACGCAGCGGCTTGAGGTAATAGCGTCGTTCATCTTGATCGACTTTGTTGAAATGTTCAGGTATGTCTTCGCCCTCATACGGGGTACGCTTGAGCTTGAAGTCTTCAATGTTCTTGGCATAGCAGAGGACATAGTCGTGCTTTGTTGAGAAGTAGTCCGCATCCATCCTGGGGCTATCAGCACGCTCCCAGCAAACGGACGCAACGAAATTCTCTTCGCCAAATATTTCGTTGCATGCCTTTCTAAGATTGTCGACCTCGTGGTCGTCGATGCTCAGGAAAATGGCGCCGCTGCCAAGCAACAAGCTATGCGCCAGCTTTAACCGCGGATAAATCATATTCAGCCAGTCAGTATGAAACCGCCCGCTGGCATCGGTATTACTACTGATCTTCTGTCCGCCTTCAATTTGGCTGGTTAGCTCCAGATAGTTCTTGATGTTGTCCTGAAAATTGTCCGGGTACACAAAGTCCTTTCCCGTGTTGTACGGCGGGTCGATATAGATCAGCTTGACCTTGCCGGCATAGCTCTTTTGCAGCAACTTGAGCACTTCGAGGTTGTCGCCCTCTATCATCAAGTTCTGAGTGGTATCCCAGTCCACGCTGTCTTCCGGGCAGGGGCGCAAGGTGCCGGTGCTGGGCGTGAGCGCCAGTTGCCGCGCGCGACGCTTGCCGTGCCAGTTGAAGCCGTACTTCTCGTCGGCATCGGTGACGGTCGCATCGCCCACCAGCGCCTTGAGCACGTCCACGTTCACCGCAACGCCCTCCGCGCCCTCGGTAATCAATTCCGGGAACAGCGCTTTGAGCTGTTCGATATTGCCCGCCACCAGATCGGCGGATTGGGCTTCTGGGCTGGCGGTATCGATTTTTTTAATGGTCATGGTGAGACTCTCCTCAAACTCGGGATTCTTTGGCATCAGACATCCTGCAGGTCGCCCATCTGGCGATCAAAAGACTGGCGAATTAGGCCCATAACGTAGGGAAGCTCATCCCCGCTGGACAAGCCGACTTCCACATCGCCATTGCCCCATCGGCCAAGGTTGGTGACATCGGTGCACAGCCCTTTGGGGTCATCGACCTCGCTGAATGGCATGTTGAGCGACAGGCGCAAACGTCTGGCCTGAGGGATAACATCCACGAAGTTTGTCTCTGCCTTATAGGCGACGTAAAGCTTGAGGTATTCCTCGTAGATGCACGGGTCCAACTCCAGAATTTCTTTGCGCAAGGCGTCAAACAGTGTGCGAATGGTGCCGCTGGTCAGGTGCGGATGATCGTCGATGCTGTAGTGCTGCCCAGCGTTGGTCGCCGAAGGGCGATAGGCATCAAGAACGCTGCTATCCAATTGCGGTGCAGCCCATACTCTGGCGGAGTCTCCAGCAAGGCGTTCGGCGCGTGTTTGGATGGCTGCCTCATCCCACTTTTCCACCTCACCCAACCCTTCGTTGATGTTGAGGGCGCTGTACTTGAAGCCAATTTTCTTGCCATCAGCATTGATGACCTGATCGCGCTTGTAGGCAAATGGATAGTCGCTATACTCGCTGTTATATCCCGTCAAGGTGAGATTGCCCAAGGTATGCAAATACTTCTGCTGAGTCTGTTGCCAACCGGGGCCGAGTTCCGCCTGCCACGCTGATGACAGTACGTCGTTCTGCGGCAAAATGTGCTCGATGGTGTAGTCCTCAACCACGATGCGTTCCTTGCGCCCGTGGTTTTCGAGACGACGCAACCAATAGCTACGGCTGCGGAAGTTGTACAGGTCGCGTTGCTTGAGTTCGCGCTGGAACTCTTCATCGCCTGGGAAGCGGCGATAGGACGGCAACAACAGGAACGCTGCCCGCACACTCTCCAGATAACGGTCTTTTTTCAGTGTCCGGCTCAGACCTAAGAAGGTCTTGTTCAGCGAGTTGGTGGGAATGGCGCAGATGACGCGGCGAAACACGTAGCTTTCAACTAAGCGAACAACGCTCACCAATTCGTCCGCAGGCAAGCGTGCTTGTTTATAGTCGTGATAGACATCAAGCAGGAAGGGATAGGCTACGTCTACCTTCAGCTCACGCAGATCGTGAAAAGCTTCTTTTAGTTTCGACTCTGTTTCCGCACCAAGCGCCATGGCGCAGTAGTAGTTGGCGTAGGCGTGGATGTCAGCAACAAGCGCAGTGGTATCAAGCTGGCTGGCGCGAGCGAAAGCCTTGAAGGCAGCATACACTTCGCGCACGTTGGGAATCTCACGTGTTTTGGCAGTGAGATAGTGACGCATAAAGGGATCGAAGTGCGTCACGTAGGCCTTCTGACCGAACGATTTTTCCATCGGCCGCCAATAACTCTGGTAAAGCTCAGTCTGGAGCTTTGGCTCCAATCCCATCAGGATGTAGTTGCGAATCAGATCGGCCTGGCTGAGCTCAAGGCCGGTGGAATTCATGCTCTCGAAGATGAGCTGAGGATTATCCTGAGTGCGATCGAGCGACACTTCGACGATGAGCAATTTGGCCAACCCTTGGCAGATGGCTTTGAGCTCGTCCTGATGCTTGTTTATCAGCGCCTGAAAGAGCATGTAGTTCTGCTCTATGCGGGTACTGATCTCTGCAGGCATCGGTGCGGATTTGATGATGGCCAACAACGTTTTCTTATCAGTCTCCGACAGAATCAGTTTGTAGTGGCGATCGCCGTCCTCTTCAGGATTGAGAAGGTAGTAATTGTGCAGCTTTCGCGCGGAGAAACCATCCAGAAGTTCAGGCAGCTGATTCGCTTCAAAATGCTTGGCCAGTGCTGCAATCAACAAGGTGCACGTGGTAAGGCGTTGTTGTCCGTCGATGACCAGCAGTGCTTCCTGAGTGGTGACGGTGGAAAGACCGCGCTCCACATAAACGATTGAACCGATGAAATGGCCATTAATCTGCTCGTCACGACCCGACCTCAGCAAATCTGACCACAGCTGTTGGCACTGTGCTTCCGTCCAGGAGTAATTGCGCTGATAGATGGGAATGACGAACTGCGGAGATTTCTTCAAGAACTTGAGCAGGTTGGTTTCCGTGGCCTTCACTTCTATTCCTCAGAGATATTGAGTGATCCGCTGACGCTCGGCCAACAGTGCTTTCAATTGGAGATTGATTTCGACTTGGCGTGCCATCTGCCTTTCCTTAGCGCCTTGTGCCCGCAGACGGCTGATCTCGCCTTCAAGCCGCTCGCAATCGGTCAGCGCCTGCTGACGCGCTACCGCTTGCTCCGGCGTTGCCGTGGTTCGGTAGTTTCCTGTCCGCCGCGCAGCCTGCAGGGCCTGCACGCAATCCATCCAGCCTTGATAGAGAGCGTGCAACGAGGTCTGGGGCTGGAGTGCAATCGACAGGGATTGCACGAAGGCATGTTCGGCTTCGGAGCGTGCTGCGGGATCGGTCGCTGTGGCATCGGCGGTTGCGTGGGATAGCAAGGCCGACGTCAGCCTGCCGTCGAGCACCACTTTGCTGGCCTCGTTCTGCGCCCAGCGTTTGTGGACCAAGGACAAGGACACCGTTTGTCCTTCAACCAACAGCAACAGCACCGGATAAGGCACCGCACGGTGCGCCAGTTCAGCCAGCCGCGAGCAACTGGCGGGTTTGACCGTACCCCGCAAGGTCACAACAAGCACTGCGATCTCAAGGTACTCGCACTGCGCGTCCTGGTACTCAGGCACGCCGATGGTGTTGGGCTTGAGCGCGGAGAACCACTGGATTTCTTCAATGGCATCGGTGATCAAGCGTTTGTCGGACGCCGTAAGCACACCATTCTCCAACAGCAGTTTTTTGGGGATGCGCTTCTCTACCCGGCAACTGTCGGGCAGGCCCAATGCCTGAATAACGGCGTGCGCGTCGATGATCTTCATGCCGCCTCCCTTTCCGGCAGCACCACCAGGAATGCCACCACCTCAAAATCACCGCTGCCAGCGAACTCGCCCTTCATGGCGTGCGTGCCGCCGGGCGTGAACAGGCTGGCCACGGCCCGTTCCTCTTGCTTTCCGGCGACGGAGGCCACCGCTGCAGCGAGTAGCTTCTGGGCGTGGCGCATGTCCTCGCCGTCTTTAGTTGCTTTGTCGAAGCGCGCGCTCGCATTTTCATCCGGCCGTTCGCGCCCCAGCGCCAGGCGCTTGAGGCGATCCAGGATGCGCTTGGCCTGCGGGTACGGCAGCAACACGGTGCCGTCATCGCTGACATGCACCAGGTAGTGCGGTGCGAGCGGGTAGTCGGACGTCGTGGCGGGCTTTGCTGCCGGGCCGCAGGCTTGCAGGCAGAAGATCACGCCGGGCGGAATGTCGGCATCCAGCGTGGTGGTGACCGCATAAGCACCCAACGGCTGGGTGTCCAGCTTGCCGGGGTGCGCTTTCAGGTACTGCGCCAGGTCGATGCGGAAGTCAGTCAGGGTGAGGTCGGTGATCGCCACGCCAGTCGACAGGTCTTCCATGTCGATCACCGTGTCCTGCAGCTTGAGCAGTTGCTTGCGCCGGTACTCCAGGTCGTTCATGGCGTTGCCGGACTGCTGCTCGATCAGGTTTTCTTCGCCTGTGGCCGAGACATCGAGCAGCACCATGCGGCCGCTGACGCGCTGCTCCAGGTTGATGTATTCCTCCAGCTCCATGTTGGGCCAGAAGTTCACGAGCTGGATGCGCTGGTTGGGCGAGCCGATGCGGTCGATACGCCCAAAGCGCTGGATGATGCGCACCGGGTTCCAATGGATGTCGTAGTTGATCAGCCAGTCGCAATCTTGGAGGTTCTGCCCCTCGGAGATGCAGTCGGTGGCGATCAGCAGGTCGATTTCGCCTTCATCCGCCAGGTCTTGCGGGCGCTCCTTGGAGCGCGGCGCGAAGGCCGACAGCACGTCGCCCATGCGCTTACTTAAGCCCGGCATGGTGGTTTGAATGCCGGCGCTGCCTGTGACGACCGCCGAATGCACACCCAGCGTATCCCTGGCCCAGGGGGCAAGTTGGGCGTAGAGATAGTGCGCCGTGTCCGAGAAGGCGGTGAACACGATGATCTTGCGGTTTGCTTTGCCATCGTGTGTGTTGATGGGTTGGGCGCATTTGCGGGCAATCATGTCGCGCAGCGCTGCCAGCTTGGCATCACGCCCGGCATCCACTTGGCGCGCTGCTGCCAGCAGGGTCGCCAGGCGGTTACGGTCTTCCAGTAGATCCTGCTTCCAGCGAATCAGATCTACATCGCCCAGCAGCACTTTGACCTTGCGCCCGACCAGCAAGGCCTCGAACGCCGGGTCGTCGATATCGACATCGGCAATGTCGATTTCCTCCAGCGCTTCGGCATGGGATTCGATGCGTGCCAGTGTGTTCTCTACATCCTTGAGTTGGCGCTGCACGGTGAGGGTGAAGGCCGACACACAACTTTCCATGCGTTTGAGCACGTTCACGCGCAGAAGGTGGATCAGGCTTTCTTCACGATCCGCCTGGCGGAAGAAACTTTCGCCGCCACGCACCTGAGTGCTGTACTTGGCGTCGTAGGCGGCCTGCTTGTGGGGCACCACATAGCGCAGCGGCGCGTAGCTGGCGAGGGTGAGCCGGCGGATTTCCTGGTTGATGTCGCGGATAGCACGGAACTCGCCCGCAAGGTCCACGTCAGCCTTGATGTTGATGGGCGGCAGTCGGTCGGGGAAGCGGCCGGTCTCGCTGGTGCCGTAATACTTCTCCACATGCCGCCTGGAGCGGGCAATGGTGAGATGGTCCAATAGGGTGAAGTAGTCGAACCCCAGCATTTCTACCAACTGACTGGGGGTCTTATCAGCTTCGTCCAGCGCCAGCCAGCGATTGAATTGCGCCTGCGCCTTGCGGGTCGTGGCTTCGATGCTGGGGATGCCATGTTCCATCAGGGCGGCGTCGTCGCCTTCGGTGGCAAAGGCAATCTGATTGCGCAGGTCGGCCAGGCGGTTGTTCACCGGTGTGGCGGAGAGCATTAGCACGCGGGTCTTGACGCCTTCACGGATGATGCGTCGCATCAAGCGGTCGTAGCGTGATTCCTTGCCCTTGTGCGTAGCCTTGTTGCGGAAGTTGTGCGACTCGTCGATCACTACCAGGTCGTAGTTGCCCCAGTTCACATGAGACAGGTCGATGTCACCCGACAGGCCACCATCACGAGACAGATCGGTGTGGTTGAGCACGTCGTAGTTGAACCGATCAGCCGCAAGGATGTTGCGTTTGTCGTTGGCCTTGTAGAGCGTCCAGTTGTCGCGCAGGCGTTTGGGCGCCAGCACCAGCACGCGGTCGTTGCGCAGCTCGTGATATTTGATGATGGCCAGGGCTTCGAAGGTTTTGCCCAGCCCCACGCTGTCGGCGATGATGCAACCACCGAAGCGACTCAGCTTGTCGATGGCACCCACCACACCATCGCGCTGAAACTTGAAGAGCTTCTTCCACACTACGGTATTGCGAATGCCGGTGGCGGACTTGACGATGCGCTCTTCGTCCATCTCGTCACCGCTGCCCTGAAACAGGTGGTGCAACATCAAGGTGTAGATGGTGAAGGGATCGCGATGCTCACCCAGGGCCTGCAGTGCTTGAAGAACGGACGCGCTCTCGTTGCGCTGGCCTTTGGAGTCGGTGGCAGCAGCACTTTGCAAGCCCGACCACTGATGATCAAACCATTGGGCGAGCTGCGCGGCTTCGTCGGCCGTTTCTGATGCCTGGATCAGGTTCAGCGGGTTGCCCGGCGTCAGGCCAAGGCCAGACGTGTTGAAGGCAAAAGAACCCAGAATCACTTGCGCAGGCGCGCCGTCCGGTCCGCGCATAACGGCAGCCCCTTGCGGCACCGATTTCGATGCCCGCCGAAGCTCCACTTTGTCATTGATCCATCTCGCGCATTGATTGGCTAACCAACGTGCCTGCAGACGATTGCGCGCAGCGCGGTCACCCTCCGTACCCAAGAGTTCAAGCGCCTCGTTATCAGGAGGCACGATCAATTGGATTCGATCCAGAGCGGACAACGCCTCCCGGACTTCTGCAAAGGCGTAGAGAGAAACAGAAGGCGTTACACAGTCGAGTCGGTTGCCGTGCTTGAGGTGGGGCCTTATCAAGTCGATGACGCGCTGTGTTCCGGTGTTTTTGATTAGCTTCATGAACGCCTTCGCTCACTTCTGACTATTCTTGCACGAGGCTTAAACACCCCTGCATACTCGTAGTTCGTGGTGCGAGAAATTTCGTGCCGACGCGCCACTTCCGAGACCTGCATGTCAGGATCGCGTAAAAGGGCTTTGATCGCTCTCACTTAATTCTTCCCCAGCGTTGGCTTGCGTCTACCGACCCGACCTCGACAACGAACGGTATCCAGCCTGCTTAAGCGCGTCACTGCAGTCCAGATGCTAATCATCGTAGACACGCGAACGTACCCTATATGTTGATTCGTGGGCGCAATCAGGACGTTGAAAAATTGACGGGGATATTAACATTCGTTGATGAATTTTCATGATGGCAAAATGCGGTGGTTTCAGCTGTTCAGAAAGCCGCTGCTTTATGGTCAAATTTCGAGCTGAACGTCATTCAGCAGATAAATAGCAAGAGGGTAATCGTGGGTAGAGCGAAAATCGAGCCCGCGTTTGCAAACGGCAGGCAGCCGTGCCTCCGCATGGCTCGCTTGAGGCGGGAGTGGAAGTTGGTTTGCGGGCAAACCCGGGCCCGGCAGGGCTTCCACCGCCGTCATACGCATCGGCGCCGGAACGTAACCGCGGTTGACTTGCAAGCCGAAACTCAGGACACCCCTATTCTCAATGCATCCATCAAAGATGGCGCGGATATATCGCCTCGATTTTTGCAGCGATTCGCGACATCGCTCTTTCTTTCAAGCCGCCTCAGCCAATGCAGCGCCCTCTGGTAGCTGCCCAAATCGAGCCAGCATCTCTGCGATGAAGTCTTGTGCAATTTCAGCGATCGAGATTTTGAACAGCAGCATCTCCGTATGCACCAGGGGACGATCATCTTGCCAGAGCTGCCGGTGGGCTGAGGCCATAACTTCGAGGTAATAGGCATAGGCATTCTGGCCGGGTACTACCGCCGTGTTCAACCAGACCCTGAGGGGATCATCCTTGCTTGTCTTACCTACGCTCACGGCCACCAGCTCATCCCGTGCAGGACACGCGCTTCCGTAGCGTCCCAACCAGGCAAAGGCTGCCGTGCTCTCAGCGTCGAGACTCGCAAGCAAACCGTTTCTGCTCGGCGGCATGGGTAACACCGGCGCATTCGCGGCTCGGATAAAGTGGATCGCGTCCAGCGCAAAGCGATGCGCGCGTCGTACATCAATGCCCAATCGTTCCACACGAATGAAAGCCATTTGGACCAACTGGCGATTCCACCGAATTTGTACAACCCGCGCTTGATTCGCGGCCGAACCGCCGAACGAAGGCTTTCGTAACCTACAACCGCGTCGAATTCGGTATCGATATCGGTGAACCGAGACGCGTACTCTTCAATTTCTTTCGAAGATTTCCATTTACCCCATCCCCGTCGGAGATCACGAATTCGGCAAGTTTGGCCAGTTCCTGAACACGGGTTGCCCCTTTCTTCCCGGCCTGGATCTCGAGCGATCGCTGAGCAACTGACCTTCCCCCACAAATTGGACAGTTCAAAACTGGAAAGTGGCTGCCTCTGACCTTCCCCCACAAATTGGACAGTTCAAAACTGGAAAGTGGCTGCCTCTTTGGGTTGCGCTGACCACTTTTGAACGTACTCACTCGGGGTCAGATGGCCGAGTGAACCGTGAGGACGGTGATGGTTGTAATCGTCCTGCCAAGCTCGCAGTTTTTGCTGCAGGTCGTGCAACGTGATGAATTCATGCACATTCAGGAATTCATCACGCAATCGACCGTTGAACGACTCGATGAGCCCATTATCCGTCGGCTTGCCTGGGCGTGTGTAATCGAGTTTGATGCCGTGTCGGTATGCCCAGTCGTCTAGCGCCCGAGACGTAAATTCCGTTCCGTTATCGACGGTGATCGCCTTGGGCCAGCCGCGCAGAACCGCAGACCGGTCCAGTGCCTGACCGACGCCCCGGCCCGTTTGCCGAAAGTTGGCCTCTAGACACACACTCTCGCGACTCCATTGATCGATGACGGTCAAGATGCGAACGCTGCGCCCATCGAGCATCTGATCATGAACGAAATCCATGCTCCAGTGCTGGTTCGGCCCGGTTGGCACCGGTGGCTTGCCCCGAAGTAGCGCAATGCGCTTGCGACGTTTGACCTTCATTCGCAGTTGCAAGCCTTCCAGGCTGTAAAGGCGATACACGCGCTTCTTGCCTACGTTCCAGCCTTCGCGTTGCAGCATCACTAACACGCGCCGGTAGCCGAACCTCGGACGACTCAGGGCAATGTCGCGAATGCGCTGACGCAGCGCGCTTTGGTCCCGCGCATGGCTCTTGGCGTACCAGGTCGACCGTTGCAGCAACGCCAGTGCGCAGGCGCGCTGCACGCTGATCTGGAAGCGCTCGTGCATCCAAGCCGCCAGCTCGCGCCGCTTGGCGGCCTTCAGACTTTTTTTCGCACCACCTCCTGCAGGATCTGCTTGTCCAGTGTCAGATCAGCGACGATGCGCCGCAGCCGTGCGTTCTCATCCTCGAGCTGCTTGAGCTTACGCAGTTCGCTTACACCGAAGTCGGCGTACTTCTTCTTCCAGGTATAGAAGGTCGCCTCGGACACACCAAGCTGCCGACAGACGTCGACCACCGGCGTACCGCTATCTGCCAGTCGCAGCGCATACGTGATCTGCTCTTCGGTAAATCTCGACCGTTTCATGGCTCCTCCTCGCCCCGTTCGGGGCGCTGAGAAGCAACCATACCTCTAGTTTTGACCTGTACGGATATTCCGGGGGCACGTCAGCTTCATATGCTCTCCAGAAATGGGTGTACCCACGGGGAATTCGGAGAGCGTTTTGGGTACACGCCAGGGAACCTAGAAACGCGGGCTTTGGTGTACCCCAGCGGGAATCTATGGGATTCGCTGGGAATTTTGTCTAGCGCTAACTCGCTGATGTAAAAGCGAATTTTTTGGCTATGGGCCTCGATGGGAAGGCCTGATGGTGCCCGGGGCCGGAATCGAACCGGCACGCCTTGCGGCGGGGGATTTTGAGTCCCCTGCGTCTACCAATTTCACCACCCGGGCTAGGGGGTCGCGAGCGCGTCCAGGTGACGGCTGCGGGAGATGCGAAGACCGCGATTATATGCGGTCTTTGGCATCTTGTCAGGCGAGGGCCGGGCGGCCCTGCCGTTCAGGGGCTGGCCCGGGGGCAGCATACCCCCGACACGCACCCCCTCGATCCTTACTTCTTCTCAGGCAAGAACCAGTTCATAACCAGCGCGCAAATCCCGCCGGTGGCGACGCCCGATTCCAGCACGCTCTTCACCGAGTGCGGCAGGTGCGACAGGATTTCCGGCACTTGCGATACCCCCAATCCCAGCGCCAAAGACACGGCGATGATGAGCAGCGCGCGGCGATCCAGCTGGATGCCCGCCAGGATATTGATGCCCGATGCGGCCACCGCACCAAACATCACCATCGCGGCGCCGCCCAGAACGGGCTCAGGCACGGCTTGCAGGACACCCGCCACAACCGGGAAAAGACCCAGCAGGATCAGCATCCCGGCAATCCACACGCCCACATGGCGGCTGGCGATGCCGGTCAGTTGAATGACGCCGTTGTTCTGCGCGAATACCGAGCTGGGGAACGTATTGAAAACGCCGGCCAGCAGCGAGTTCGCGCCGTTGACCAGGACGCCGCCCTTGATGCGCTGCATCCAGAGCGGACCTTCAACCGGCTGCTTCGATACCTTGCTGGTGGCGGTGACGTCGCCGATGGCTTCCAGGGACGTGACCAGGTAGATGATCAGCATCGGCACGAACAAGGCCCACGAGAAGCCCAGGCCGAAGTGCAGCGGAACCGGGACCTGGAAGACGGCGGCTTCGCGGGCGCCGGTGAAGTCCAGGCGGCCCATGTAGGCGGCGGCGAGGTAGCCGACGGCCAGCGCCAGCACCAGCGCGGTGCTGCGGATCCAGACGACCGGGACGCGGTTGAGCAGGATGATGGTGCCCAGGACGAGGCCGGACAGGGTCAGGTTCTCGGCGCTGGCGAAGGTGCCGTTGGCCATGGCGCCGAAGCCGCCGCCCATGCTGATGAGGCCGACCTTGATGAGGGTCAGGCCGATCAGCAGCACGACGATGCCGGTGACGAGCGGGGTGATGATGCGTTGGACGAAGGGCAGGATGCGGCTGATGCCCATTTCGACGAAGGAGCCGGCGATGACGACGCCGAAGATGGCGGCCATGACGGCTTCGACCGGCGTGCCTTGCTTGACCATGACCGAGCCGCCGGCGATCAGCGGGCCCACGAAGTTGAAGCTGGTGCCCTGCACGATGAGCAGGCCGGCGCCCAGGGGCCCGAAGCGCTTGCACTGGACGTACGTCGCGATGCCGGAGATGACCAGCGACATGGAAACGATCAGGGTGGTGTCGCGGCTGCTGACGCCCAGCGCCTGGCAGATGAGGAGGCCGGGGGTGACGATGGGGACCAGGATGGCCAGCAGATGCTGCAGGGCGGCGACGAAGGCGACGGGCGGCGCGGGGCGGTCGTCGGGGCCGTAGACCAGATCGTAGGGGGCGTCGGCGTCGTCGGGCGCACCGTGGGGGGCGGGTTGGGAGAGGGAGGCGGGTTGCATGGCGGGAGGGCCGGCCGGGGAGGGGGAGGTGAGAAAAGTGCGGGATTTTACCGGGGCCAGCCGGTTGTCAGGTTGCAGGGCCGCCACCCCGCCCTTGAAAAGTTCCCATTGGCCCCCACATCAGTAGGGTTTCCCGGCGCCTGCGCAGGCGCACCGCCCCAGCCGCCGGATATTTGTCCCTAATTTATTTTCCGAGCCACGTAGAACTATGAGCCAAACCGCCACGAATTCCGCGTCCGAAACCCTGGGGTTCCAGGCCGAGGTGAAGCAGCTGCTTCATCTGATGATCCATTCGCTCTACAGCAACAAGGAGATCTTCCTGCGCGAGCTGGTGTCGAACGCGTCGGACGCCTGCGACAAGCTGCGCTTCGAGGCCATCGACCAGCCGGAATTGCTGGAAGGCAACGGCGAACTGGCCATCACGGTCAGCTACGACAAGGCCGCCCGCACGATCACGATTTCTGACAACGGCATCGGCCTGTCGCGCGACGAGGCGGTGGCCAACCTGGGCACGATCGCCCGCTCCGGCACGCGCGAATTCTTCTCGCAGCTGACCGGCGACAAGCAGAAGGATGCGCAGCTCATCGGCCAGTTCGGCGTGGGCTTTTATTCCTCGTTCATCGTGGCCGACAAGGTCACGGTGGTGAGCCGCCGCGCCGGTTCGACGGAAGCGATCCAGTGGGAATCGGACGGCCAAGGCGAGTTCACGATTGCCGCCGCCGAAAAGGCCGGCCGCGGCACGGACGTGACGCTGCACCTGCGCGCCGACGAGGACGAGCTGCTGAACGGCTGGAAGCTGCGCGAGATCCTGCGCCGCTACTCCGACCACATCTCGCTGCCGATCCGCATGGCCAAGGAAGAGTGGGATCAAGAGAAGGGCGAGCAGGTCAAGACCGACGAACTGGAAACGGTGAACCAGGCGAATGCGCTGTGGGCCCGCAACAAGTCCGAGGTGACGGAAGAGCAGTACCGCGAGTTCTACAAGACGGTTTCGCACGACTATGACGACCCGCTGGCCTGGACGCACAACCGCGTCGAAGGCCGCAGCGAGTACACGCAGCTGCTGTACGTGCCCAAGCACGCGCCCATGGACATGTGGGACCGCGACGGCCGCCACGGCGTGAAGCTGTACGTCAAGCGCGTCTTCATCATGGACGATGCCGATCAACTGCTGCCGTCGTACCTGCGCTTTGTGCGCGGCGTGATCGATTCGGCGGACCTGCCGCTGAACGTGTCGCGCGAAATCCTGCAGGAAAGCCGCGACGTGCGCGCAATCCGTGAGGGCTCGGCCAAGCGCATCCTGTCGTTGCTGGAAGACCTGGCCGAGAACAAGCCGGAAGACTACGCAACGTTCTGGTCGGAGTTCGGCCAGGTGCTGAAGGAAGGCGCGGGCGAAGACGCGGCCAACCTGGAGCGCATTGCCAAGCTGATGCGTTTTGCGTCGACGAACTCGGGCGATCAGGCGCAGACGGTGTCGTTTGCCGACTACGTGTCGCGGATGAAGGAAGGCCAGGACAAGATCTATTACGTCACGGCCGACACGTTCGCCGCGGCCAGCAACAGCCCGCATCTGGAAATCTTCCGCAAGAAGGGCATCGAGGTCCTGCTGCTGTCGGATCGCGTTGACGAATGGATGCTGTCGTACCTGCGTGAATTCGACGGCAAGCCGCTGGTGTCGGTGGCCAAGGGCGGCCTCGATCTGGCGGAGCTGGCCGACGAGGAAGAAAAGAAGCACCAAGCCGAAGTGGCCGAGGACTTCAAGCCGCTGGTCGAGCGCCTGCAAAAGACGCTGGAAGACCAGGTCAAGGAAGTGCGCGTGACGCTGCGCCTGGTGGATTCGCCGGCGTGCGTGGTCGTGGGCCAGAACGAACTCAGCCCGCACCTGCTGCGCATGCTGAAGGCCGCGGGCCAGGAAGCGCCGAACGTGAAGCCGGTGCTGGAGATCAACCCCGAGCACCCGCTGCTGGCGCGTATCCGTGCGGCTGACGACAGCGAGTTCGATCAGTGGGCGCGTCTGCTGCTGGACCAGGCGCTGCTGGCCGAGGGGGCGCAGATTGCGGACCCCGCGGCGTTTGTGAAGCGCTTGAACGCGTTGCTGTTGAAATAAGCGCGTTGGGGTGAATGGAGGGCGTCCGGGAGGACGCCCTTTTTGTTTGTAGGGGGCTTTGCTTCCCGATCGGTAATTTTTGTGGCCGAAGCGGGCAAAACAGGTTGAAAAATTCCCGATCGGTAATATCCATGGGTTTTCTTTGAATATTTTGCAAAAACTTCCCGATCGGGAAAACCAAGACCCAAATGCGCTCAAACCTAGCTAAAATTCCCGAACGGTAAAAATGGAGGTGGCGATGGCTTCGAACGTCGACGCGTTTCCCGTGACGGTGCAAACCTCGGCCGAAGTGGGCGAACTGGTAAGAGCCGTCCGGCGGTCCCAGGGGTTGCTGCAAGCGGATCTGGCTGGCCTGTCCGGGACCGGCAATCGCTTCGTGGTGGACCTGGAGCGAGGCAAGCCGACGCTGCAGTTGCAGAAGGTCTTAGATGCGCTGGATCTGCTCGGGCTGGAGGTGCAGATCGCACCCAAGCGCGCGAGGCTGCCATGAGCAACGTAGACGCGCTCGATCTCTACCGGGATGGCCAGAAGGTCGGGCGCCTGTTCGACGAGCAGCCCCTGCGCTTCGCGTATGACGATGCGTGGATCGCGCATCCGGACGCCCGTCCGATCTCGCCGTCGATACCGCTTGTGCAAGGTGATCAATCCACTGAAGCCGTCCACGCCTTCTTCGAAAACCTGCTGCCCGAAGGCCACGTGCGCAAGTTTCTGCAGGCCAGCCGGCATGCGACGACGGTGTTCGGATTGCTGCGCAGCGTCGGCGGCGACACCGCGAGTGGTTTGACGATTTTGCCGCGGGGGGAAATTCCCCAGCCCGCCCAGTATCGACCCGTGACTTGGCCGGAAATCGCTGCGCGTCTGCAGCAAACGGGCGTGCCGGCGCTGGTGGCCGAGAACGTTGAAGGCACGCGGATCTCGCTCGCGGGGGCGCAGGACAAGCTTCTGCTGACGGTCATGCCTGACGGTTCGCCCGCGCTGCCGGAAGGTGTGGCCCCCTCCACTCACATCCTCAAGCCGGATATTCGCGGACTGGATGGGGTGTGGGCATCGGCCCTGAACGAGACGCTGGTCATGCAACTGGCGGCAGCACTTGGGTTGGGCGTTGCGCAAGCCGTTTATCAACCGGAAACGCGCGCGTGTCTGATTCAGCGTTACGACCGCATGCCGGACGGACTGGGCGGTTTACGGCGACTGCATCAGCTTGATCTGTGCCAGTTGGCGGGCAAGCCTTCGATCGTGAAGTACGAATCGGATGGCGGTCCGACGCTGTTGGATTGCCGCAAGTTGCTGGCGGCGACGGGTGTCGGTGGTCCGGACGTAAAGCGTTTTTTGCAGTGGATTCTGTTCAACCTGATGGTGGGCAACAACGACAGCCATGCGAAGAATCTCTCCGTGCTTCTGGACGGCGACGGGAAATACGTCCTTGCGCCGTTCTACGACTTGATGTGCACGGCAATTTACCCGGGGTTGAGCGCGCGGTTTGCATTTGCCATTGGCGGGGAAGACAAGCCGGGCGCCATAGGCAAGGAACAACTCGATGCCATGGCGAGCGATCTGGGATTTAACCCGCGCTATGTTGCTGCCGTGGCGCAATCGCTTGTCGGAGCATTGCCGGACGCGCTGGCCCGGGTCAAGGCTCGTTTGTGGGACGAAGCACGATTGGGAACAGAACGGACGCTTCTGGAGCGGCTGACGCGATGGATCACGACCAACACGCGCAAGCACGCAAAGCGCTGGGGACTGCATCCCTGACGGCGCGCCCAGGTGCCGGGTTCGACATCCGCTGATTAATGACCTGAAGTCAAAAGTGTTTGCCCGCCAGACGCCTTTTTCTGCAAGGATCCGGCGGTCATACTGCACGCCTGTCTATCCGATGCGCCGGCCATTTCAGGCCGGGCGCGCCCCAGGAACGTCCTGCCGGCGCCGTCGAACCCAAGGAACTTGCATGAATCCCCAAGAAACCCAGCCGGTGAAGGCCGGCCCGCCGTTGTTGGCGCTTGCCGTCGGTGCGTTTGGCATCGGCGTGACCGAGTTTTCTCCCATGGGCCTGTTGCCCGTCATCGCCGAGGGGGTGAACGTGTCCATCCCCAGCGCGGGCATGCTGGTCAGCGCCTACGCCATCGGCGTCATGATCGGCGCGCCGCTGATGACGCTGGCGTTTTCGCGCTGGTCGCGGCGCAAGGCGCTGATCCTGCTGATGGCGATCTTCACGATCGGCAATATTCTGTCTGCGCTGTCGCCCAACTACACGACGCTCTTGCTGGCCCGCCTGGTGACCAGCCTGAACCACGGCGCGTTCTTCGGCCTGGGCTCGCTGGTGGCCGCCAGCGTGGTGCCGCGCCACAAGCAGGCCAGCGCGGTGGCGACGATGTTCATGGGGCTGACCATCGCCAACGTGGGCGGGGTGCCGGCCGCGACGTGGCTAGGGCAGGCAATCGGGTGGCGGATGTCGTTCTTTGCGACGGCGGTGCTGGGCCTCATCGCAATGCTGTCGCTGTGGCTGGCGCTGCCGGCGGGTGAGGCCGGACGTCGTCCCAACGTGCGTCATGAACTGGCAGTGCTGCGCAGCCCCGCCGTGTTGCTGGCCCTGCTGACGACGGTGCTGGGCGCGGGCGCGATGTTCACGCTGTACACGTACATCGCGCCGACGCTGGCCGAGATCACGGGCGCGTCGCCGGCTTTCGTGACGGGCATGCTGGTGCTGATCGGTCTGGGTTTCACGCTGGGCAATGGCGTGGGTGGGCGCATGGCCGACCGCTCGCTCGATGGCACGTTGATTTTCTTCCTGTTGCTGGTGATTGCGGATCTGCTGGCGTTCCCGTGGCTGGCCTCCACGCCGGCCGGCGCGGCGATCTCGCTCTTGATCTTCGGCATCGCGACGTTCGCGGTGGTGCCGCCGCTGCAGATGGGCGTGATGCGCGCCGCGACGGATGCGCCGGGACTGGCCTCGTCGATGAACGTGGGCGCGTTCAACCTGGGCAACGCGGTGGGCGCGGCGGCCGGGGGCGCGGTGATCTCGGCGGGCATGGGCTACGCGGCGGTGCCGATTGCCGGCGCGCTGATTGCAACGGCCGGCCTGGCGCTGGTGCTGGTGCAGCGCGCCGGGAATGTGCGCCGGCGTAAGGTGGCGATGCAGGGCTGCTGAGGTTATCCATGGCCGGACACTGCTAGTTGAGTTGCCGCCGCTCCAACGGTTGTACGGCCAATCGCAATCCCATTGCCTTCAGGATGGCTGTGAGGCTACTAAGACCGGGATTTCCACTTGGGGAGAGTGTGCGATATAGCTGAGTGGGGTTCAATCGCGCCGTGGATGCCACGGTTTGAACGCCGCCGAAGGCCTGGGTAAGTTGACGCAGCGCGATGAGCAGCTCTGCCTGATCCCCATCTTCCAGAACGCTGTTGATCAGGTCCGCGGCCAGTCCGGGATCATTGCGGTACAGCTCGGCCATCGCCTCGTCGTGTGATCTGCTTTTCATGGTCTTTGTTCCCAGTCTGTGCGATAGCGGACGGCGCACGCAAGATCCGCCGATTGGGTGCTTTTGTCGCCGCCACATAGAAGCAGTACGACCCGGCGCCTCACCAGTGTGTAGTAAAGGCGGTAGCCGGGCCCCATGTCGATGCGCAGCTCCCAGATGCCATCGCGGCAAAAGCGGTGGTCACCGAAATTGCCGAGTTCAATTCGTGCAACTCGCCGTATGACGGCGACCTTGATGCGGTTATCTCGCAGACTGTTCAGCCAATCGAGATAAGGATTCGTATGCCCATCAGGGGCCAGGTAATGTTCGATTTCGACCATGCGGATATTCGTTTATTGACGAATTAAAGTCAAGCCGTATGGGGCGCTGACTCCGTGTCTCTTCATCTCCTCGCAAAGGGGCTGCGAGCTAACGGATGATCCGGCGAACGAAAGGAGCGGCGCAATGGAGGTGCGTGATGGATTCATCACGCCGGCGGCCGAGCACGCGGAAGGGGACGATGTCGTTTGTGTCTGTGTGAACGACGAAACAGGACGTATTGGGATCGACAAGAAAAAAGGGCGTCCCGCAGGACGCCCCTTCATTCAAAGCCAGGGTTCAAACCCAGGCCAAGTCCTCAAGCCTCGATCCGCTCCACCTTTCCGACCAGCAAGATATACGACAGTGCACCCAGCAATGCCAGCGACGACACATACACGATCGCCGGCGCAAAGCTGTCCTTGGACACCAGCAAGCCGATGACGATGGGCGTGCAGATCGACGACAGGTTGCCGACGAAGTTGAACACGCCGCCGGTGAGGCCCAGGAGGCGCACCGGCGCCAGCGTGGACACTAGCGACCACGTGATCGACGCCAGGCCGTTCCCAAAGAACGCGACGGCCAGGAAGAAGATGACCCAGGGCGTGGAGTCGGTGAAGTTCGCGCCGATCATGGACGTGGAGATCAAGAGGCCCAGGATGATGGGCAACTTGCGCGCCATGCCGACGGTGGCGCCGCGGCGGATCAGGAAGTCGGACAGGACGCCCGAGCACAGCACGCCGATGAAGGCCGCCAGGAACGGTACCGACGCCAGGAAGCCGGACTTGATGAAGTCCATGCCGCGGTACTTGACCAGGTACGTGGGGAACCACGTCAGGAAGAACCACAGCGTGGAGGTCAGGCAGAACTGGCCGAGGTACACGCCCCACAGCTTGCGCTTGCTCATGACCAACCCCAGGTCGTTCCAGTTGAACGGGGCCTTCTTTTCGCGCACGCGCGTGTCCAGGTCGACGACGCCGCCGCCTTGCTGGATCAATTCGATCTCGGCCGCGTTGGCGCCTTTGAACTGGCGCGGTTCGCGGTAGATCATGAACCACAGCACGCCCCAGATGATGCCCAGCAGGCCCGTGCTGACGAACACCATGTGCCAGCCGTAGTGGTGCTGCAACCAGGCCAGCACCGGCGTCAGGAACGCCAGGCCGACGAACTGGCCGGACGTGTAGAAGCCGATGGCGGTGGCGCGTTCGCGTTCCGGGAACCAGGTGGTGACGACGCGGTTGTTGATGGGGTAGGCCGGGGCCTCCAGCGCGCCCACGGCCAGGCGCAGGACGAACAGGATGACGAAGCTGCCGGCAAAGCCCATGAAGAACGTGGCCGCGGACCACAGGATCAGCGCGGCGGCGTACAGCACGCGTGGGGACACGCGGTCCACCAGCCAGCCGCCGGGGATCTGCATGGCGGCGTAGGTCCAGCCGAAGGCGGACAGGATCAGGCCTTCATGCCAGGTGTCCAGGCCGAACTCGTCCTTGAGGGCGGGTGCGGCGATGGAAAGATTGCTGCGGTCCAGGTAGTTGATGACGACGGTGATGAACAGCATCACCATGATGATGTAGCGGCTGCGGGTCGGGCGCTGGGCGCTCTGCAGGCCGGTGTGGGCGGCGGTGGACAATGGTGTCTCCTCTCTCTTTTATCGGCTTACCATTCGGCGAAGCTGCCGTCGGCGTGACGCCAGATGGGGTTGCGCCAGCGGTGACCCACTGCGGCGCGTTCCTTGACGTATTCCTCGTTCACGTCGATGCCCAGGCCGGGACCTTGCGGGATCGCGACCATGCCGTCCTCGTAGGCAAAGACCTCGCGGTTGCGGACGTAGTCGAGCAGGTCGTTGGCGGCGTTGTAGTGGATGCCCAGGCTCTGTTCCTGGATGAACGCGTTGTAGCAGCCGGCGTCGATCTGCAGGCATGTGGCCAGCGCGATGGGACCAAGCGGGCAATGCAGCGCCAGCGCGACGTCGTAGGCTTCGGCCATTGCCGCGATCTTGCGGGTCTCGGTGATGCCGCCGGCGTGCGACGGGTCGGGCTGAATGATGTCGACGTAGCCTTCGGACAGCACGCGCTTGAAGTCCCAGCGCGAGAACAGGCGCTCGCCCAGCGCGATGGGCGTGGACGTCAGCGGCGCCAGTTCCTTCAGCGCTTCGTAGTGTTCGCTCAGCACGGGCTCTTCGATGAACATGAGCTTGAACGGGTCAAGTTCCTTCATCAGCACCTTGGCCATGGGCTTGTGGACGCGGCCATGGAAGTCCACGCCGATGCCCACGTTCGGGCCGACGGCGTCGCGCACGGCGGCAACGTTCTCCAGGCACTTTTCGACCTTGTCGAACGAGTCGATGTACTGCAGTTCTTCGGTGCCGTTCATCTTGACGGCGGTGAAGCCGCGCTCGACGGCGCTCTTGGCGGCCGCCGCGGTATCGGCGGGACGGTCGCCGCCGATCCACGAGTACACGCGGATGCGGTCGCGCACGTTGCCGCCCAGAAGCTGCGAGACGGGTACGCCAAGGTGCTTGCCCTTGATGTCCCACAGCGCCTGGTCGATGCCGGCCAGCGCGCTCATGTGAATGGCGCCGCCGCGGTAGAAGCCGCCGCGGTACAGGACCGTCCAGTGGTCTTCGATGTTGCGGGGATCCTTGCCGATCAGGTAGTCCGACAGTTCCTCGACGGCGGCCGCAACCGAATGCGCGCGGCCTTCGACGACGGGTTCACCCCAGCCGACGATGCCTTCGTCCGTCTCGATCTTCAGGAAGCACCACCGGGGCGGCACGATGTAGGTGGTGAGCTTGGTGATCTTCATGCTTGTGTCTCCTGGGCAGGATAGGCGCGTTGCCAGGCCGCGACGAAAGCGCGCGCGTTCTGGCCGGTTGCTTCGGCCGACAGGCCGGGTTTGTACAAGGCGGAGCCCAGGCCGAAGCCGCTGGCGCCCGCCTGGGCGTAACTGGAAAGGTTGTCGGGCGTGATGCCGCCCACGGGAACGAGGGCGATCGGCGGGCGCATGACGGCGCGCCAGGCCTTGAGCACGGCGGGGCCCAGCTGCTCGGCCGGGAACATCTTCAGCACGTCGGCGCCGGCAGCCAGCGCCGCGAAGGCTTCGGTGGGCGTGGCGACGCCGGGGCAGGACGCCATGCCCAGTTTCTTGGCCTGACGGATCACCGCCGGGTCGCTGTGGGGCATGACGATGAGTTCGCCGCCCGCCTGCTGGATGCGTGCGCAGTCGTCGGGATTGAGAACGGTGCCGGCGCCGATGAGGCAGTCGGTGGGCAGCGCGGCGCGCATGGCGCGGATGCTGTCCAGCGGATCCGGCGAATTGAGCGGCACTTCGATCAGGCGGAAACCCGCGTCGTACAGCGCCTGCCCGACGGGCTCGGCTTCGGCGGGCGTGATGCCGCGCAGGATGGCGATCAGGCCGCAGTGGGCCATGGCGGTTTGGAGACCGGGATGGTTCATCGAAGGTTCCTAGGCGGGGATCGGGGTGGAGGGGATGACGAGGCCGGCGCAGATGGCCAGGTGCCACAGGCCGCGCTCGGTCGCGTTCTGCGCCTGTTCGGGCACGCCCAGGCCGTAGTGCTGCATGGCCAGGGTGTAGCGCTTGCACAGCGCCGGGTCGCCGCACAGCACGACGCGCGGCAATTCGCCCTGCTGGCGCAACATCTCGGCCAGCGCGGCGACTTCATGGCCGATCAGGAGGCCCGACAGATAGTCCGCCTGCGATTCGGGCGCCAGTTCGCCGGTCAGGCCCAGCGCGCGCGTGCTGAAGATGGTGGACATGACGCCCGCGCGGCCCGCTGGCACGCCAGCGATCTTGACGCCGCGCTCGAAGGCAGCCAGGTCAGGGGTGGCGGCGTCCGCCATCGTGCGGCCCAGAATGGTGTGGCCGCGCAGCGCCGCGTAGACCTCGCCGGTCATGAACGTGTCGAAGTGAGTGACGCGGCCGCGGCGCGCGTTGACCCATTTGGAGTGCGTGCCGGGCAGTCCGATGAGCACGCTGTCGGCGTTGACGTTGGCTTCTTCCGCCATCACGCCGAACACCTGGGTTTCTTCCCCGCGCATCACGTTGGGCAGGCCGCGGCGCTCGATGAGGCCGGGAACGATGTGGACGGGCGTGCTGCCCGCGCGCTCCACCACCGTCAGCAGCGTGCCGATGCGTTCCAGGTCGACGGGCACATCCAGGTAGGCGGCTTCCTTCCAGCCCTGCGCGCTGCCGACCATGCCGCACGCGATGACGGGCAGGGCGGGCTCGGCGCGCAGCCAGTCGCCGCAAGCCTGTTCAAACGCCAGCTCGAAGCCGGACAGCGTGGTGGTGGCGGCGCCGTCCTGCAGCGGTTGCGGCAGGCGCATGATGCCCCAGGGCAGATGGCGCGTATCGAGCGTGCGGCCTGTGGCATCCAGTCGGTAGGCGCGCAGCGAAGAGGTGCCCCAATCCAGCGCGATAAGAGCCGCACGGGCGGGCGATCCGGTATTCATCAGAGTCTGTCTCGTCTCTGGCCGCGCATCGGGCGCCGTCGCAGCGCCGTCGTGGGGCGCGGGACCGGGCAAGGGGAGCGCGGACCTTGTTGTCTGAAATCTGCGGTGAGCGCGCGGGAGACGCGCAGCGCACGAATGGCAAAAATTCTAGTCCAGCGCTTGAAAAATCTCAAAATATAGAATTAAATCCCACATACAGGGAATTTGAAGTGCTTTTGAAGCGACCTTAAATGGATAGTCGACATGACTTGTTCCGCCTGCGAAGGGCCGTGGATTCCCGCTTTGCTCACGTATCCGTGCCGTGGCGCCGGGTATGCTTGCCAATCTGTCCCGCCGCGCCGCAACGCCCTCTTCGCAACATGACCGCCACCACACTGCCACCCGAGCAATCCGCCCCGCTTGACCCCGACGCCGCCGCGCCCGCCGGCACGCAGACGCTGATGCGCGGTCTTGCCGTGGTGCAGGCCGTCGTTGATGGCGCACGCGACCTGAAGGAGATCTGCGCGCGCATTGGCGTGGCGCGCAGCACCACGCACCGGCTGGCAAGTTGTCTGGTGCAAGAGCGCTACCTGCGCGCGTTGCCGGGCGTGGGCTACGTGCTGGGCCCTAAGCTGATCGAGCTGGGATTCCAGGCGCGCGAGGCTTTTCCGCTGGCGACGCTGGCACGCCCTTATCTGGACAGCCTGGCCGAACTGACCGGCGACACGATCCACCTGGCGGTGCGCGACAACAACGACGTGCTGTATCTGGAAAAAATCCCGGGCAAGAAGGGATTGGAAATGCGTTCGCGGGTGGGCCACCGCATGCCGCTTGCCGCAACCGGCGTCGGCAAGGCGCTGTTGCTGGACGCCGACGAATCGCAATGGAAATCGCTGCATCGCGTGGGCGCGCCCGTTTCATCCCGCGCGCCGGGCGGGCAGCAGGGATGGGAGGCGTTCCGCGACCGCATGCGCGACTACGCGTCGCAGGGTTATGCGTTCGACCTGGAAGACAACGAGCCCTCGATCCGCTGCGTGGCGGCGCCGGTGCGCGATGCGTCCAGCGGCATCGTGGCCGCGATCAGCGTGTCGAGCACCGTGCCTTATATGTCGCTGGAGCGCATGCGCGAAATGGTGCCGGTAGTGCAGGGCGCGGCGGCGGGGATTTCGGCGGAGATGGGGTGGAAGGTGGAGCGGGGGTGAGGGGGGAGCGGCTTGCGGGAAGGTTCTATCTCGGACGAAGCCGCAGACCATCTTGATCGCACAGGTAAAAACCGCCGGCGAGCCGATCATAGCGGTAGAAGATGTGCTTGTTGGACGCGACGGGTGTAGTGTCGTAGGCAGAGAGGTCTGCCCCTTCGGCGCAAAGCCGCTCCACTTCGTCGGGCCATCTGAATTTGGCTGCGTGGTGAGCTGCCCAACGGTCGATCAACGGGCCGAATCCCACCCAATAAAAGAAGGGATCTCGCGGCATGCCCGAGGGCTTCTTGTACGCAGGCAGATCCGCGGTCGGCTGAATCGCCTCAAGCCCTTCTTCCATGTATCGGCGGATGAATTCGAAGCGAAGCGCCGCGGATGGAACACGCATGTCATCGAGGGCATCAAAGCGCCCGTCCAGCCACAAGACGCCGTCTTGCTCGTAGATCTTGGCCTTGTTGTTTGGAGGAGGGGGGAATCCCAATCGGAGGCCGACACGGGCGTGCATTCTTAGCCAGAAAAAAGGTTGTACAGCGCGCCAAGGTACGGAGACCACATTGCCGCTCCCATCAACCGTCTGCACCAATTGCGCTTGGCGATTAAACCGGATGCGGCCGCCCGGGCGAGTCAAAGCGGCCATCGACAGAAAGAAAAACGAACTGAACAAGAGGTACGGGAAGATCAGTGGCCAATGTTCGACATTCGTGATGACGCTAGCTGCCACCGTCACGAGACAAAAGGTGTGCCACATCGACATCATATATGTGTCGTCGAGGAGCTTGTCCTGACGGAGCTGGCTTTCAATGAAACGCTCATTGAACAAAGCGTTATCACTAATATCGTTTCCGAATTGGGCATCGCCTGGCCACATCGCCAAATTTACGGGCTCCATCTCCGCGGTGTCGCCACGCTTCTTCCATAGATTGATGCCTTCCTCAAAACTGAGCGAAGAATTGCTTTTACGGCCCATCAGTTCGTAACCTTGTAGAGGATGTCCGGATCGCCGAAGGCGCATTGTCGATAGATCCAGTCGGTATATCGTGCCAAGTGCCAGCGGAATGTGGCTGGCGAGGTGGAGATTCTCGGCTCAGGCGCTACTGGGAATTTGTGAGAGTGCGATGATCGGAATCCGGCGTGTTTGCGCCGGACAACGGCGGCAGCCGGACACCATCGCGATCGCATAAGTAAAGCCCGCCGGCGCGGCGGTCATAGCGATAGAAGATGTACTTGTTGGAGGCGACAGGTGTGGTGTCGTAGGCAGACAGGTCCGCCCCTTCGGCGCAGAGCCTCTCCACTTCGTCGGGCCATCTGAATTTGGCTGCATGGTGGGCCGCCCACCGGTCGATCAAAGGGCCGAATCCCACCCAATAGAAGAACGGATCTCGCGGCATGCCCGAGGGCTTCTTGTACGCAGGCAGATCCGCGGTCGGCTGAATCGCATCGAGACCTTCTTCCATGTACCGGCGGATGAATTCAAAGCGAAGCGCTGCAAATAGAACATGCCCGTCATCGAGGGCATCAAAGCGCCCGTCAACCCACAAGACGCCATCTTGCTCGTAGATATTGGCCTTGTTGTCGGGAGGTGGGGGGAATCCCAGCCGGAGGCCGACACGGGCGTGCATTCTCAGCCATAAAAAGGGTTGCACATCGCGCCAAGGTACGGAGACCACATTGCCGCTCCCATCGACCGTCTGCACCAATTGCGCTTGGCGATTAAACCGGATGCGGCCGCCCGGGCGAGTCAAAGCGGCCATCGACAAAAAGAAAAACGAACTGAACAACAGGTATGGGAAGGCCAGATACCATAGCGAGGCATTGGTGATGATATAAGCTGCCACCGACACGAAACAAAAGGTGTGCCACATCGACACCATATACGTGTCATCGAGGAGCTCGTCCTGACGAAGCTGGCTTTCTATGAATCGCTCGTTGAATAAAAAGCTATCACTAATATCGTTTCCGAATTGGGCATCGCCTGGCCACATCGCCAAATTTACGGGCTCCATCTCGGCGGTGTCGCCACGCTTCTTCCATAGATTGATGCCTTCCTCAAAACTGAGCGAAGAATTGCTTTTACGGCCCATCAGTTCGTAACCTTGAAGAAAATGTTCGGACCTCTGAAGGCGCAGGGTCGTTAGATCCGGACGGTATTTCGTGCCAAGCGCCAGCGGCATGTGGCTGGCGAGGTGGAATTCTCAGCCTAGGCGCTACTGGGAATTTGTGAGTGTGCGCTGATCGGAATCAGGCTTGTCTGCGCCGGACAGCGGCGGCAGCCGGACACCATCGCGATCGCACAAGTAAAGCCCGCCGGCGCGGCGGTCATAGCGATAGAAGATGTACTTGTTGGAGGCGACAGGTGTGGTGTCGTGGGCAGACAGGTCCGCCCCTTCGGCGCAAAGCCGCTCCACTTCGTCGGGCCATTGGAATTTCGCCGCGTGGTGAGCTGCCCACCGGTCGATCAACGGGCCGAATCCCACCCAATAAAAGAACGGATCTCGCGGCATGCCCGAGGGCTTCTTGTACGCAGGCAGATCCGCGGTCGGCTGAATCGCCTCGAGCCCTTCTTCCATGTATCGGCGGATGAATTCAAAGCGAAGCGCTGCGGATGGAACACGCATGTCATCGAGGGCATCAAAGCGTCCGTCAAGCCACAAGACGCCGTCTTGCTCGTAGATCTTGGCCTTGTTGTCGGGAGGTGGGGGGAATCCCAATCGGAGGCCGACACGGGCGTGCATTCTCAGCCAGAAAAAGGGCTGTACTGCGCGCCAAGGTACGGAGACCACATTGCCGCTCCCATCTACCGTCTGCACCAATTGCGCTTGGCGATTAAACCGGATGCGGCCGCCCGGGCGAGTCAAAGCGGCCATCGACAAAAAGAAAAACGAACTGAACAAGAGGTACGGGAAGACCAGAGGCCAACGTTCCACATTCGTGATGACGCTCGCTGCCACCGTCACGAGACAAAAGGTGTGCCACATCGACACCATGTATGTGTCGTCGAGGAGCTTGTCCTGATCGAGTTGGCTTTCAATGAAACGCTCATTAAATAAAGCGTTATCACTAATATCATTTCCGAATTGGGCATCGCCTGGCCACATGGCCAAATTTACGGGCTCCATCTCCGCGGTGTCGCCACGCTTCTTCCAGAGATTGATGCCTTCCTCAAAACTGAGCGAAGAATTGCTTTTACGGCCCATCAGTTCGTAACCTTGTAGAGGATGTCCGGCTCGCCGAAGGCGCATTGCCGATAGATCCAGTCGGTATTTCGTGCCAAGCGCCAGCGGCTTGTGGCTGGTGAGGTCGAAATTCTCGCCTTGGGCGCTACTGGGAGTTTGTGAGAGTGCGCTGATCGGAATCCGGCGCGTCTGCGCCGGACAGCGGCGGCAGCCGGACACCATCGCGATCGCATAAGTAAAGCCCGCCGGCGCGGCGGTCATAGCGATAGAAGATGTTCTTGTTGGAGGCGACAGGTGTGGTGTCGTAGGCAGACAGGTCCGCCCCTTCGGCGCAGAGCCTCTCCACTTCGTCGGGCCATCTGAATTTGGCTGCATGGTGGGCGTCCCACCGGTCGATCAAGGGACCAAGTCCAACCCAGTAGAAGAACGGGTCTCGCGGCAGACCAGAGGGTTTTTTATACGCAGGGAGATCGGCGGTCGGCTGAATCGCATGAAGACCTTCTTCCATGTATCGGCGTATGAACTCGAATCGCAGCGCGGCACATAGCGTATGCACCTCATCGACGGCATCAAAGCCGCCGCCAAGCCACAAGACGCCGTCTTGCTCGTAGACCTTTGCCTTGTTATCCGGCGGGGGAGGAAAGCCTAATCGAAGTTCGACGCGGGCGGGCACCTTCAGTCGGAAAAACGGTTGTACATCACGCCAGGGTACTGCCACCACGTTTCCCTTCCCATCCATCGTCTGCACCAGCTGCGCTTGACGGTTAAACCGCACGCGGCCGCCCGTTCGCGTGAGGGCTCCGAAAGACAGAAAGAATGGCGAACTGAACAACAGATACGGTATGAACAAGTACCAAAGCGCCGCGTTTGTGATGACATAAGCTGTCACTGTCACAAAGCAAAAAGTGTGCAGCATCGACAGCATATAAGTGTCATCAAGGAGCTCGTCCCGACCGAGTCGGCTTTCAATGAACCGCTCGTTGAACAAAGTTCCCTCACTAATGTCGTCCTTGAATTCCGCATCGCCCGGCCACATTGCCAGATCGACAGGCTCCATCGGCGCTGTATCGCTCCGGTTCTTCCAGATCTCAATGCCCTCCTGGAAGCTGGGCGCCGCTTTTCTCGTGCTGACCATCAGTTTTTTACCGTGAAGGAAACTTCTGGATCACTGAAGGCATTCGGCCAGTAGGTCAGCACGGTATCTCCGATGAGAGTTGCCGTCTCTACAGTGAGATACCCCACGCCGTCGACCAGCTTGACCTTGCTTGGGTCGCCGAATTCTCGTTCTTTGTTCGGATCCCCATAGCCTTGCTCCTTGCCTTGGCTGCTGAAGTTCTTGTATTGAGTAAGCGCATAGGCGCTGGCCTGCGGGAGCCAACCGGGGAGGAGGACTGTTACGGTGCGGACAGGCATGAGAGTGACCAGCACCGGTCCGATGACCGGGATGGTGGCTTTGCCGAGTTTCTCGTTGAACAGCATGTCTGACTCGATGCGGGGTTCCTGGTGAAGGCGCGTGAACTCCAGGCGTTCCTTGCTTGCTGAGTCCCACTGCGGATGATTGCCCCATAGGCAATGTTCTAGCCAGTCGCAAACCTTTTGCTCGGATTTCTGCCCTTCGACGTAGCTTGCCCACAGTGTCCGCAGGACGTCGAAGGCGACCAGTCCAACCCCAACGGGACCGGGTGGGCTGGATGAGAATTTAGTGAGGGCCGCAATCCCAAACATTTCGCCCCATTTTCCGCCAAACAAATAAGCGGCGGCGACTGCCGCTTCGCTAAACTGCATAAGGCTGTCAATGATTATGTATGTGCGAACCTTGCCCCGGGCATCAAGTTGATCGCCACCCGCCTTAAGTGCGCCCGCCAGAGCAGACACGCTCAATGCGCCGATCATCCGACGCTCTGCCAGGGTTGTTGCGACGTTTGAGACACTTGTGCCTAGTCCCTTCGCTCGGATCACGGCTCTTTGCATGGCGACATACTGCATTGCGCTCTGGAAACCATAGCCGCTGGCGACAGTGCCCGCGGCGTTATTACCTACATCCAGAAGCCTGGCGATGACATCTCCGTCGTGCTGGCCAAGCCTCTTGATAGCGGTTGAAAGGTTGACCGCGCTGCCCCACATGCCAAGCGTGCTTGCGCCCAGCTTCAGACCGTGCCAGAGGGAAATCCGCCGCTCCAAACCTCGGAAGTGTTCAATTCGTTCTGTCTCCTTAACGCTCGCCGCATGGGCCTCAAATAACGGCATCGATTCACTTATGACCGCATTGAGCTTGGTGCGTCGAAACGGCGTCAAACCCTTGACTTGCAAGGTTTGTCTCAGCGTGTTGGGGACTTCGTCCAGTAGCACTGGAGCGCTCAATGCGATACTTCCGTCCAGCACTTCAAGCATTCGTGAATAGCGGGATCCGGGGAATCTCTCTGGGGCCAGCAGTCCCTTCTTCCCTAGCAGCCCAAGCGTAATCTGGCTGATCTGTTGCGAGGCAGCGTCGGGCGGAACGGATTTGAATAGTTCCTCCAGTCCTTTCATGGCCGCGCTCGCCACTTGGTCCAAACTCAGAGACGCTGTCTTCACGACCACGTCGCTATTGTCCTGGGCGGTCGTCTGCGCGAAGGCAGGCGCGTTCACGTATTGGGCAATGGCAGGATGGCCGAGCATCGCGTAGTAAAACGCGCCAATGGGTCCGTGTTCCAGCAACTGGTCGGCCAGAGCCTGGCTGCCTTTCTCATGGTAGGCAAGGGCGAGCACGCAGCGCGCGATCGCGCCGCGCATGGCTCGAAAGCTGAAATCGTCCTCCAAGTCATAGAGGGCGAGCGAGGGCCCCCAGGAGCCCGCGCCCGCATAGTTCCACCATTTCCAGAGTGGCTCCGTCCGCTGGCTGATGGATTTCATTAGCCGGTCGCGCGCCGCGAGATCGTTTTCCAGAAACTCTTGCCGTGCGTCATCATCCAGAAACTTCCTGCGCTTGTCGCGCGCCGCATTGC
This sequence comes from Achromobacter sp. E1, assembly GCF_037039475.1. Taxonomy (NCBI): domain Bacteria; kingdom Pseudomonadati; phylum Pseudomonadota; class Betaproteobacteria; order Burkholderiales; family Alcaligenaceae; genus Achromobacter; species Achromobacter sp. E1. The sequence goes on along the minus strand of NZ_CP146253.1, from coordinate 5,315,302 downwards.
CAGCCCGTTCGGCTTCGGCGACCGCACGCAGTCGCGGGTAGCCCGTTGCCGATGTCCCTCGCGAGCCACGGACTGCCAAGTCGCCGTTGTAGCTGTCTTCATACGCCTTGCGGTAAAGCGGGTCCAGCAACGAGTCGGCCGCTTTCGAAACCCAAAGTGCTCTTTGCGAATACGCGTTGTATTCGGCCCATTCGGTGATCGCTGGGGCGATCATTGCGCTCAGTTCGCTGAGCAAGCCGACTGGGTCATGAAGGACGACCGCGAACCGCGCGCTGCCGGGACCTTGCGCCATGCTCATGTCGGCCGTTGTAGGCAAGAGGCTGCCGTGCGGGTATTCAGACCAGGGGAGGTTATTTCCGTCAAGACCGACCGCTTGTTGCGAGGTGACGTCCTCCAACCGAATGGTATGTCTGACGGATGGCGCGATCTCGGGGTTGGTGTTTTCCTTGAAAGCGGTCAACCATGGCACAAGATTTACTTCCGTGGCCAGCACGCTTCGCAAGTTGTTCGTGTTGCCAAGAAAGGCGGTGAGCTTGCGGGGACTTAATAACGTGTCGGCAAACCAGATCGAGACCCGTGCAGGCTTGTGCTCGTTAGCTGGGATGTAGGGGAACGGCAGCAACTCGCCGACCAGTGCCGTGGCGCGAAACTTGGCGTCCAATTCAAGTCGTTGGAATGTAGCTGGCCCGCGTTGGCCCCCATTGGTACTGCCGTCCGTGCTGCGATAGACGAAGCATAGAATCTGTTCCCGGTTGTCCGGGTCATGGATGTAAAGGTAGCCGTCGTCATCGCGGAGCCCGCGCAAAACGTACTGGGCACCGTCCAATGCAGGGAAGCCGTTTTCGAGATTGGGATGGTTGTAGGCGTATCCGCCCTTCTCGGCGGGAGCGACGGCGTAGCGAAGTGGAAAAAATGGGATGACTTTTGCACAGTTGCGCGTTGACTGGCAGGAGTCGCTTGTAGTACTGGCGCTAAGCTCTCGCGGGGTCTTCGCAATGACAGTCAATCTAAAGCCTCCTTCGTCGATACGTGCGTGCGGCGCAGTGTGGGCCGCAGACACCGCGAGTGAGTCCTTGGCTGAGCGATTGACCGAGGCTTGTGTGTGCGTGGTCCGTCGGCTGCCAGGCAATGGCGGCAAGTATCTGACGAAGGCAGATTTTTCGACTTAGGAAATATTCGAAATTTGCAGGCGCGCGTGCGCCGGGCGTCGGCCAGTGAACGCCTTGAAAACCGTCAAGGAGGAATCTTGCAGGCTGCTCAGGACTGAAGCGCGGATTGCAATGCTTGCCCCTATCCCCGACCACCCCGCCGCTCGATCGTAGACAGCATCTCCAGCAGCACGTCCATATCCACTGGCTTGACCAGATGCGCATCGAAGCCGGCTTCCATCGACTCCCGGCGGTCCTCTTCCTGGCCCCAGCCGCTCAGCGCAAGAATCGTTGCGTGCTCGCCCCAGTCGAGGGTTCGCATGTGGCGGCAGGCCTCGTGGCCTGTCATGCCGGGCATGCCGATGTCCATGAGGATCACCTGCGGACGGACCTGGTTGCCGAGGGCAATGGCTTCTTCACCGTCGTAAGCGGCAGTGACGTCGTGGCCTTCCAGGGCAAGCACGGCGACCATTGATTCGACCGCGTCGCGGTTGTCGTCGACCACCAGCACCTTGCGCGCGATGGGCGACAGCGCGCTGGTGGATTGCTCGGGTGCGGCTGCCTGGATGCAGGTGACAGGCAGCCGGACGACGAATGTGCTGCCTTTGCCTTGGCCTTCGCTATGGGCGCGCACCGTGCCGCCATGCATTTGCACCAGGCGCTTGACGAGCATGAGGCCAATGCCCAGGCCGCCCTGCGCGCGTTCGAGAGTCCGGTCGACCTGCGTGAACATCTCGAAGATCCGGTCGAGCTGGTCGGGTGGAATGCCCGAGCCGTTGTCGCGGACCGTGACGTCGACGCTGTCCTGGCCCGGGTCGACGAAGAGCTCGATGTCGCCGCCGGGAGGCGTGTATTTGGCCGCGTTTGAGAGCAGGTTGCCGAAGACTTGCGTCAAGCGCTCGGCGTCGCCCTGCAGCGTGATCTGCGCGTCCGGCTGCACCAGTCTCAGCCGGTGCCCGTGTTGTTCCAAGGCGGGGCGGCAAGCCTCGATCGCGTGCTGCAGGACCGAGTCCAGCATGAGGGAGGTGAGGCGAAGCTCCAGCTTGCCGCGGTTGATGCGGTTGACGTCGAGCAGGTCGTCGACCAGCCTGACCAGCTGGCGCAACTGGCGGTCCATGACTTCGCGGGCGCGTGCCGTCATGGCGGGATCGCGCTCGGCGCGCTTGAGCACTTCGAGCATGTTGCGCAGGGCGGCAAGCGGATTGCGCAACTCATGCGCCAGCACCGCCAGGAATTCGTCCTTGTGCCGCCGTTCACGCGCCAGTTCCGATTCCGCGATATGACGTTCGAGCAGTTCGGCGGCCTGCCGCGCAAGCAGATCGATGTAGCGCAGCGCCTCGGGGGTGGGGCCGCCGGGCCACGTGTAATGGTTGTTGAGCATGCCGAGCAGCTGGCCGCTGCGGCTGAGCAGCGGCGTGCATTGGATCGACCGGATGTTGTCTGCCAGGATGACCTCTAGCCCCGGGGTGCCTCGCAGGTCCGTCAGTTGTTCGACGTCTGGCACGACCAGCCGTGCCAGATTCTTGGCGGCCTCGGCGCAGCTTGCTACCCAGCCGTCCTGCGCGAAATGCTCGACGAAGTGTGAGCTCAGGCCCTGGTGAACGGCGATGCGCAAGGTGTTCTTGGCGGGATCGTAGATCTGGATGTTGCCTTTCTCGGTGCCGGAAAAGTCGGCGGCCGCGGCCAGGATTTTTTTCAGAAGCGGTTCGAATTCGCCGGGGCCGACGAGTTCGGCGCTCAGCGCCTGCAGTCTGGCCAGGGCGTGGACTTCATGCCGAAGATGCGCGGCCGCGCGGTCCCGTTCGACCACGATGCTGGCTGCCAACGCGCCGAACTCCGCGACACGCTGCTCCCAGGTGCTCAACGCAGCAGCCTGAGGCAGAAACAACAGAAACCAGCCGACGGGCGCACCATCGGCAGCCTGCGCCGGTTGGGCGTGGCAGGCCCGGATACCGTGTTGCGCGCAGAGGGATTGCCAAGGCGCCGCCCACATCCCCGCGTCCTCGATATCGAGGCATCCCGTTGGCTGGTCACACCGCGCGGCAAGCGCCGGCGCAAAGAGGGCCTGATCGATCGACTGCCCGCGCAGGCCCGCGGCGAACTCGGCAGGCAATTGCGAAGAGTATCCGTCGTGCACGGTGGTGCGGCCCGCGCCGGCCAGAATGACGCAGGCGCGCGCGTCGGGAAGCAGGCGGCCGACGGCATCGGTAAGCGCCTCCAGGCATGCCTTGGCCGGCGTGCCGGACGCCGATGAAAGCAGGATCTGGCGTTGCGCTTCATGCAGCGCAGTGTGGCTTGCGGATTCTGGCGGCGGGCAAGTCAAGCAAGTCTCCTTCCTGGTGCCCCCAACGCATCAGTCATCTGGCGGGAACGATGCATGGATGGAGGCGTTTGGCCTGTGGCGCCGCGGTGTGCGCCCGAGAACGGCTTTGAATATTTACATGGATCCCGCCACGCGAGTGTTGCAATTTGTCGGTCAGCCGTCACGGATCGTCGCGCAGTTGTCGAGTTCTTTCAGGCGTCGGCGGTGATCGGGGGCAATGGCAACAGCCGCTGCTGGATGTGAGCCATCGCCGTCTCCAGTTGCTCGACCAGCGCCTGCGCGGCCGGCGACAGCGTGCGGTCGCGGCGATGCAGCACGCCGATATAGCGGCGCGCCGACGCGTCACAGAGGGGCGTGCAGAGAAGGCCAGACAGGTTCAGCTCTGGCAGCGCCAGCCGCGGCAGCACACTGACGCCGAGTCCCTGGCGCACCATGCCGGCCGCCGTGCCCATGTGCGTGACGTCATAGCGCAGCGCGGTGGTCGGCGCCCCGACCTCATCGCGCACGGCGCGGTCGAATTGTTGGCGCGCATGGGACCCCTGCGAGAGCAGGATCAGGTCGTAGCGCAGCACGTCGCGCCAGTGCAGCATCCCCGGCGCCTCGCCCAGCGGGTGGCCTGCGGGAAAGACGGCGCAAAAGCAGTCCTCGCCCAAGGGGGTGAACGTCAGGTCGGGCGCCGGCTCGGCCTGCGCGGCCACGGCGAACTCGATCTGGTTGGTGCGCAAGAGGGCGACCAGTTCGTCGTTGTGGGCCTCGACCACACGCACCTTCAGCGCCGGGTGCGCCTGGCGCAGCGTGCCGGTGGCGGCGGGCAGAAGCGTCAGAGCGGCCGAGGGCAGGGCGCCCAACGCCACATTGCCGCGCCGCACGGCAGCCAGATCCGCCAGGCTGCGGTAGGCCTCTTCGAGGTCGGCGATGGGCCGCTGCACGCGGGCATAAAAGTCCTGCCCGGCCGAGGTCAGGCTGATGCTGCGCGTGGTGCGTTCGAATAACCGCAGGCCGAGCACTTCTTCAAGGTCCTGGATCAGGGCGGTGAACGAAGGTTGCGTCACGCCGAGGTGATTGGCCGCGTGTGTGAAGGAGCCGGTGTCCACCGCGAGCAAAAAGGCCTTGAGCGGCCGGTATTTGATATTGATAGCCATCAGCTAATAATAGTGAAGAAATATCTATTTGTGTCTAATAATTGACCGGACGATGATGACGTCTACCGAAGTCCTCCGGATTCATAGACGTTATGAACGCATCGAGCCACAAGCCCTTCCGGCTGGGCGCCAACTGGCGCCAGAGCCAAGACGGCGACGCCGTCATCACCTCCATCAACCCGGCCGACGGCAGCATCGCCGGCATCGTCACGCGCGCGCTGCCGCAGGACGTTGACACCGCTGTTGCCGTCGCCTGGGACGCTTATCAAAACAAGCCCTGGCGCAAGCTGCGTCCCGACCAACGCGCCGCCACGTTGTACGAAATCGGGCGCCGCCTGTCCGCCGAGCGCGAGCCGTTGGCGCGCCTGCAGATGCTGGACAGCGGCAAACCCTACAAGGAATGCCTGAACATGGTCGACAGCGCGGCCGGGCATTTCCGCTATTACGCCGCCGTGAGCGAGACGTGGCAGAACGAGATGACGTCGCCGCGCGGGGAATACTTTTCCATGGCCTTGGCCGAGCCCTTTGGCGTGATCGCGGCCATCACGCCCTGGAACTCGCCCATCATGAACGAAGCGCAGAAGGCCGCGCCAGCGCTGGCCGCGGGCAATGCGGTGCTGATCAAGCCGTCCGAGGAAACGCCGCAACTGGCGCTGGAACTGGCCCGCATCTGCGCCGAGGCGGGACTGCCGGAAGGTCTGCTGACCGTCCTGCCCGGCCATGGCGAAGACGTGGGCGCGGCGCTGGTCAGGCATCCCGGCGTGCGCATGGTGTCGTTCACCGGGGGCACCGAAACCGGCCGCGCCATTGGCGGCATTGCGGGCCAGCGCCTAATTCCGGTCGGACTGGAACTGGGCGGCAAGTCGCCGCATATCGTCTTTGACGATGCGGACCTGGATCGCGCGGTGGCAGGCGTGGTGTCGGGCATTTTCGGGTCGGCCGGCCAGAGCTGCGTGGCCGGGTCGCGTCTGTTCGTGCAGAAGTCCATTTACGGGCGTTTCATGCAGGCGCTGGTGGAGCGCACGCGGCAGGTCCGCGTCGGCCTGCCCGACGATTCAGCCACGCAGATGGGGCCGCTGGTCTCGCGGGCGCATCGCGACAAGGTGGCGGGCTATGTGGACATTGGCCGTGCCGAGGGCGGGAAAGTCCTGGTCGGAGGCGCGGCGCCCACACAGGGCGAACTGGCCAACGGATGGTTCTACCTGCCGACCGTGATCGATGGGCTGGGCAACGGCGCCCGCGTGTGCCAGGAAGAAATCTTTGGGCCGGTGCTGGTGGCGCTGCCGTTCGAGGACGAGGACGATGTGGTCCAGCAGGCCAACGACACCGCCTTCGGCCTGGCCGCGGGCATGTGGACCGGCGACTACGCCCGCGCCTGGCGCGTGGCGCGTGAGATCGAGGCCGGCTCCATCTGGATCAACACCTACAAGCAATCGCATATCGCGACCCCGTTCGGCGGCTTCAAGGCCAGCGGCATCGGGCGCGAGAAAGGCCTGCACGGCCTGCGCCTCTATAGCCAGGTCAAGAGCCTGTACTGGGGCATGCACGACAAACCGATGGGACTTTGAGCAAACATGACGACTGAAAAGAAACAAGGCGCGGCGCTGTCCCTGGCCGACGCGCGCATCCTGATTGCCGGTGCGGCCAGCCTGGTGGGATCGCACACGGCCGATGCGCTGCTGGCGGCCGGCGTCAAGGAAGTCATCCTGCTGGATAACTTCGCGTTCGGCACGCCAGAGGCGATCGCGCATCTGCAGGACAATCCCCGCGTGAAAGTGGTGCGCGGCGACCTGATGCGCCTGCCCGATCTGCTGACCGCCACCGAGGGCGTGGACGGCGTGCTGCACCTTGCCGCCTACATGACGCTGGGTTTTGCCCAGACGCCGTGGCAGGCCGTGGACGTGAACATCCGTGGCGCGCAGAACATGCTGGAGGCCTGCCGCGCCAACAAGGTGAAGAAGATTGTCTTCGCCTCGTCCAATGCCGTGTATGGCTATGGCACCGGCATTGCGGGCGCGCTGGTCGAGAACGGCCCCTTCCATTCGGTGGGCGCGCCTCCCGCGGGCATCCTGTATGGCGCGTCCAAGATCATGGGCGAGCAGCTATGCCGCCAGTACTACCAGAAGGCCGGGCTGGACTACGTGGTGCTGCGCTACTCCACGGTCTACGGCGAACGGCAGCATTACCGCGCCGCCAATTCCCTGTACATCATGGAAACCTACGACCGCGTGCGCAAGGGCGAGCGGCCCGTGTTGCCGGGCGACGGCACGGACACCAAGCATTTCGTGCACGTCTCGGACGTGGCGCGCGCCAACGTGGCCGCCTTTGAAAGCGCCGCCACCGACGTCGCCGTGAATGTGTCGGGGCCGGAGCCCATCACCACCGGCGAACTGGTGCGGCTGGTGCTGGACTACTGCAAGAGCGACCTGCAGCCCGAAATCAAGCCGGATCCGCCCGGCACGGTGCGCCTGACGTCGGGCGGCGCCTTCCACATCCCGCATGACCTGGCCGGCCAGCATATCGGCTGGCAACCTCGGGTCGGCATGGCGGAGGGCGTGAATCGGCTGCTGGCCTGGCGCGAGGCGCAGGAGGCCGTGCAGACGCCGTAAGGAGGAATGTCGCTCACGGCGCCATAGAGCGCCGGGGCGGGCAGTACGTACTTCAGTAGTCACGATAACGACATCCACAGGAGACAGGACAATGAAGTTGCGACATTGCATTGCCGGCGTGGCCATCGGCATGGGGCTGGCATTGGGTGGGGCCGCGGCGCAGGCGGCGGGCTACCCCGACAAGCCCGTGACGCTGGTGGTGCCGTATCCAGCCGGCGGGGCCACGGACGTCATCGCGCGCCTGATCGCGGAGAAGCTGCCGGCCGCATGGGGGCAGCAGGTCATCGTCAACAACCGGCCAGGCGCGGGCACCACGGTGGCCGCCGAGCAGGTGGCGCGTTCGCCCGGCGACGGCTACACGCTCTACATGACGACGGCCGCCCACACCATCAGCGCCAGCCTGTACAAGAAGCTCAACTACGATCCCTTGAAGGATTTTGCGCCGCTGACGCTCACGTCCACGATTCCGCTGGTGCTCGTGACCTCGCCCTCGCTGCCGGTCAAGACCCTGGACGATCTGATCAAGTACGCCAAGGCCGCGCCGCAGGGGTTGAGTCTGGCATCCACCGGCAACGGCACGCCGCAGCACCTGACGGGCGAACTGTTCAAGGCCAGGACGGGAATCAAGCTGGTCCATGTGCCGTACCGCGGCGATGCGCCGATGCTGACCGACCTGATAGGCGGACAGGTGCAGATGGCCTTCGTCACGTTGTCGGCCGCGCTGCCCCATATCCAGTCGGGCAAGCTCAATGCCATCGCGTTGGCGCATCCGCGCCGTGTCGAGGCCATCGCGCAGGTCCCGACGATGGCCGAGGCGGGCATGAAGAACTTCGAGGCCGCGACCTGGTTTGGCCTTTTCGCGCCGGCCAGCATGCCGGATGCGCTACGCGAGAAGATCTACCAGGATGTCGCCCGCGTCGTGGCCACGCCCGAAATGACCAAGCGGCTGCAGGAGATGGGCGGCGATGTGAACAACAGCTCGCCTCAGCAATTCCAGGCCTTCATCAACGATGAGGCCAAGCGGTGGGCCGAGGGCGTCAAGCTCTCCGGCGCACAGATCGACTGAGCGGCCGCACGGTCGATACCGACGGGAGAACCTACTGAATGAGCGACAACGATCAAGAACTGCTGGCGCGCTGCGCCGCCATCGGCACCAGCACCTGGGCCGATGCGATGGATACGCTGGGCATTGCCGGCGTGGTGCAGGGCATTGAACGCCGGGGCGGGCAAGGCCGTATCGCTGGCTTTGCCGTCACCGCGCGCCACGTCTGGGGCGGCCTGGGAGACTTCGACCGCGCCGATTTCGCGGTGGGGCGCCTGGTGGCCGCCACAGGCCCCGGGCGCGTGCTGATGGTGGACGCCGGGGGGGCCTGCATTTCCACCTTTGGCGGCATTGCCTCGTTGGCCGCCTCGCGGCGCCAGGCAACCGCTGTCGTCATCGATGGCGCCTGCCGCGACGTCGATGAGATCCGCGCGACGGGACTGTGGCTGGCGAGCCGCCATGTCACCCCGTTGACCGGCAAGACACGCCTGCGCCTGCAGGCCATGGGCGATCCCGTCACCATCGGCGGCGTACAGGTCGCCGAGGGCGATCTTGTCGTTGGCGACGACACCGGGCTGGTCGTCGTGCCGCGCGCGCGGTTGCAGGATGTGCTGGCGGCGGCGAAGCACGCGCTGGAGGTGGATGAGCGGGTGGAGCGCGGCATTCGGGACGGCCTGTCATTCGCTGACGCCGCAGCCGCGGCCAACTACATTCCCGCCAGCGCCGGAGGCCGTGCGTGACTGCCCGCTACGAGGTGGTGCAGGTGGCATCGCTGGGCGCCGCGTTCGATGCGCGCCTGGCCGCTCATTACCGTGTCCTGCAGGCCTGGCGGGAGCCGCTGGGCCTGACGGCATTTGGCGACGAATTGGCGGGTCCGCGGGTCGCGGTGACGTCTGTCCGGCATGGGTTCACGCAGGCGATGTTCGACGCGTTGCCGAATCTGCAGGCCGTGTGCAGCTGGGGGGTGGGTTACGACACCCTGGACCTGCGCGCCGCCGCCAACCGGCGCATCGGGATCAGCGTCACCCCCGACGTGCTGGACGACTGCGTCGCCGATCTGGCGTGGGCGCTGATGCTTTCGGCGGCCCGGCGTACCGCCGTGGGCGACCGCTACGTGAAGACGGGCCAGTGGCGCGCCATCGGGCAATTTCCGGTTGCGACCCGGGTATCGGGCAAGCGGCTCGGCATCCTGGGACTTGGCCGCATCGGTGAGGCGATCGCCCGCCGGGGCGCGGGCTTCGACATGCAGGTGCGCTATCACAATCGAAGCCCCAGGCCGCAGTCGCCATACCCCTATGAAGCATCATTGGTGGACCTGGCCGCGTGGGCCGACTTTCTGGTGGTGGCCTGCGTGGGCGGGGCCGCCACGCGGCATCTGGTCAATGCGCCCGTCATTCGCGCGCTGGGCCCGCGAGGGATTCTGGTCAACATCGCTCGCGGCAGCGTGGTGGACCAGGCGGCGGCGCTGGCGGCGTTGCGCTCGGGCGAGTTGGGCGGCGCCGGCCTGGATGTGCTGGAGCAGGAACCCACCGATGCTGCCGATTTTGCCGATCTGGACCAGGTTTCCCTGATGCCGCACGCGGGCAGCGCCACGCACGAGACGCGGGCCGCGATGGCGGATCTGGTTTTCGATAATGTCGCAGCGTTCCTGCGCAGCGGCGAGCTGCTCACGCCGATCGCCGACCGGGAGATGCAGGCATGACCCCGGCGGCGCTGCGGGCGGCGTTGACGGCCTGCCTGGGCGAGGCGAACGTGCTCACGGGCGCGGATGCTCAGCCCTATTTAACCGATTGGCGCCAGGCCGTGACGGGCAGGGCCCTGGCGGTGTTGCGGCCGGGCGATACCGGCGAAGTCGCGCAAGTCGTGCGTCTGTGCGCGGCAGCCGGGGTCCCGATCGTCCCGCAAGGCGGCAACACCGGACAGGTGGCAGCCGCCACGCCGGACGTCAGCGGTTCTGCCGTGGTGCTGTCGCTGGCGCGCATGAACCGGGTGCGCGCTCTGGATCTGGACAACGACACCATCACGGTCGAAGCGGGTTGTGTGCTGCAGTCGGTGCAGGCGTCTGCGCGCCAGGCGGGCCGGCTCTTCCCGCTATCGCTGGGGGCGCAAGGAAGCTGCACCATCGGCGGCAATCTGGCCACAAACGCGGGCGGCACGCAGGTGCTGCGTTACGGGAACGCGCGCGAGCTTGCGCTGGGACTGGAAGTCGTCACCCCGCAGGGCGAGATCTGGAATGGCCTGCGCGGCCTTCGCAAGGACAACACGGGCTACGACTTGCGCGATCTGTACATCGGCAGCGAGGGCTCGCTGGGCATCATCACCGCGGCAGTGCTCAAGGTGTTTTCGTTGCCGGTCGCGCAGCGAACCGCGCTGATCGCGGTCGCCAGCCTTGAGCAGGCCCTGCAACTGCTGCAACGCGCCCGCGCGGGCTTTGGCGCCGGACTGACCGCATTTGAAGTGATGTCGGCGGCGTGCCTGCGTGACGTGGTCCAGGCTTTCCCGCAGCAGCGCCTGCCATTCGCCGATCTGCCGGCGGACGCATGGTGCGCGCTGCTGGAACTATCGGACAGCGAGGACGAAACGCACGCGCAGATGCGGCTGGAGGCCGTGCTGGCGGCCGCGCTGGAGGCCGGCGAGGCGCTGGATGCGGCAGTGTCGGTGTCCGGCGCGCAAAGCGCCGCATTCTGGCACCTGCGCGAGAGCATCACCGTGGCGCTGGCCAAGGCCAGCGCGTGTGTCAAACATGACATCTCGCTGCCCGCCTCACGCATCCCTGCCTTTGTGCGGGCCACCGACCATGCCTTGGCCACGGCGTTTCCCGGCGTGCGCATGCGCGTGTTCGGCCATCTGGGCGACGGCAACCTGCATTACAACCTGCTGCCGCCGCAGGGCGTGCCGGAATCGGCGATCCAGCGGCTCGTCCACGACCGCGTGCACGAGGCCGGCGGGTCTATCAGCGCCGAGCAGGGAATCGGCCAACGCCGGGTGCTCGACCTGGAGCGATACAAGAGTCCCGTGGAACTGGACCTGATGCGACGCATCAAGCATGCCCTGGACCCGCAAGGGCTGATGAATCCCGGCAAGGTGCTGTCCGCCTCGGCAGATCGCGCCTTGGCGTAGCGCGCCGCGACGGCGCGCACCATTTCAATGACGGCCTTCCGGCCCAATGACATAACACCTGGAGACAAGAAAATGTTGCTGATGAGCAAGACTCTCGCGCGCGCCGCGCTGTCCGTTGCCGGCCTTTGCGCCGCTTTGCCGGCATGGGCCTGGCCCGACCGGCCCATCGAACTGGTGGTCGGGTTTGCGCCCGGCGGCGGCACCGACCTGACGGCCCGTGCCTTGGCCGTCTTCCTGGAAAAGGAACTGGGCACGACCGTTGTCGTCCAGAACAAGCCGGGCGCGTCCAGCGCGATCGCCCTGTCCTACGTGGCGCGCGCCAAGCCGGACGGCTACACGCTGGCGATGACGAACATGCCGGGGCTGGTGTCGCTGCCGATCGAGCGTCAGGCGGGCTTCACCGGCGATGACTTCACGTACCTGGCCAATCTGGTCCGCGACCCCAGCGCGTTCAGCGTGGCCAGCGACAGCCCGTACAAGACCTTGCAGGCGTTGATCGCCGCCGCCAAGGAACGGCCGGATGCGGTGAGTTATGGCTCAACAGGCGTGGGCACCGACGATCATCTGGCGCTGGTGTTGTTCCAGGCGCAGACGGGCACCAAGCTCAATCACGTTCCGTACAACGGCGCGGGCCCCTTGCGCAGTTCGGTGCTGGGAGGGCATACCGTCATTGGCGGCCTGAATCTGGGCGAGGTCATGCCCTACAACGGCAAGAATATGCGGGTGTTGGCGCAGGCCAGCGAAAAGCGGTCGCCGCTGGGCCCGGATGTGCCCACGTTCAAGGAATTGGGCGTGAACCTGGTGTTTGCCTCGGAACGCGGCATCGTCGGACCCAAGGGCCTGCCGGCCGACGTGTCGGAAAAACTGCGGCAGGCGCTGGGCAAGGTGGCGGCCAATCCGGCGTTCCAGACCCAGATGAAGCAGCAGTTCACGGAAATGGACTACGTGGACGGGCCGCAGTGGCAGGAGCGCCTGAAGGGCGACGATGCGCGCCTGCGGCAGATCTGGGCCCAGACGCCCTGGGTGGAGTAGCCCGCGCGATTACCCTAGCGGCAAGGTCAGCACGCCTTGCGGGGCCGGGCGCATCATGACCCGCCGGTACCACGCCGATAGCGCGGGCGTATCGGGCCGTTCAATCGGCATGGCGAGCCATCGATGGGCGGCCGCGACCAGCGCGATGTCGCCCATCGTGAGATGACGGCCCACGATGAACTCGCGGCCTTGCAGGGCCTGGTCCAGGATCAGGGCGCGCGCGTTCGAGCGCTGGACGGATTTCTCGATGGCGGCCTTGTCGCGCTTGTCTTCGGGCGTGCGGATCAGGCCCAGAAATGCCGGCACCATGGCCGGCTGCCATTCGGTCGCCTGCCAGTCCATCCAGCGGTCGGCGTCGGCGCGCAGGCAGACATCCTCGGGCCACAGCGTGCCCACGCCGTAGCGTGCCGCCAGGTAGCGCACGATGGCATTGGACTCCCAAAGGATGAAGCCGCCGTCGTCGATGACCGGCACCAGGCGGTTGGGATTGAGCTTTGCCGCGTAATCGTCGGTGTCGACCACGCCGTAGGGGCCGCCTGCCTGGACAAAGGTGTGCGGCAGCGCCAGCTCGCGTACGGCCAGCATTACTTTTTGAACGTTGACGGATGTCAGGCGTCCCCAGATCTTCAACATAGCCAATCCTTTCAAGGGTCAGGCCGGCGGCAGGTGCCGCCGCGCAAAGCCGCTGTCGCGCCCGAAGCGCGTCCAGTCGAATGCCGGCCCGGGGTCGGTCTTGCGCCCCGGGGCGATATGTTCGTGTCCCTGGGCGGCCACCAGGGGATAGCGCGAACGCAGCGTATGGGTCAGCTTGCGCAGCGACGCGTATTGCTCGTCAGTGTAGGGCAGCGTGTCCGTGCCTTCCAGTTCGATGCCGAGGGAAAAATCGTTGCAGCGCTCGCGTCCCGCAAAGCGCGACACGCCGGCGTGCCAGGCGCGCCGGTCCGTGGAGACGAATTGCATGACGCCGCCGTCGCGGCGAATGAAAAAGTGCGCGGACACGCGCAGCCCGCGCAGGCGTTCCAGCCAGGAATGCGAGCCGTAGTCGAGCGTGTTCAGGAACAGGCCCGCGACTTCGGGGCCGCCAAACTTGCCCGGCGGCAGGCTGATGTTGTGCAGGACCAGCAGCGAGACCTGCGCGCCCGCGGGGCGCGTGTCGCAGTTGGGCGAGCGCAAGAGGGAAACGCCCGGAGCCGGCGCCAGCCAGCCATGTCGATCCAGGAGCAAAGGCATAGGGAGGGAGCGAGTGAGGATTCCGGCGCCCATTATGCCGTGGGCCCGCCGATTGCCCTATCCGGCCACTTGGCCCGCCCGCTCGAAAGGGGGCTCAGCGCTTGGCCGGACCCAGGCGCGCGTGGTCGGCGCTGCACCAGGTCTGGCCGTTTTGCAGCAAGGCCTCGGAGCGGGGCAGATGGATGCCGCAATGGGCGCAGCGCACCATGGATTCCAGGGTGGGCGGTGCTGCGTCGGCCTGCGCCTTTTTCTTCGGGCCGGCCTGCCGCTGGGCGGCCATGCGGCCGGCGACGCGGGCAACAAACAGGACCAGGATGATCAGAACGATCCAGAAAAGCAACTTGCCCACGTCAGCCTCGATGCAGAATCATTTCCAGCACGAACCGGCTGCCGGTGTAGGCCAGAATCAAAAACCCGAAACCCGTCAGGGTCCAGCGCAGGGCGACGCGGCCGCGCCAGCCCCAGATGTGCCGCCCGGCCAGCAGCACCCCGAAGGTCAGCCAGGACAGCAGCGTGAAAACGGTTTTGTGATCAAACGGGAGGATCTTGCCGGTCAGCTTCATGGAGGCGATCGAGCCCGAGCCCACCGCCAGCGTCAGTACGACGAACCCGATCCAGATGATGCGGAAAAGCAGTTGCTCCTGCACCAGCAGCGGCGGTTGGGAATCGAGCACGCGCCCGATGATGCTGCGCTCGGCCGGCGCGTCCAGGGGCCGGTGCAGGTGGCGGTCCAGGAGAGCCATCATCATGGCGTGCAGGGCCGCGATGGTGATGAGCCCGTAGGCCGCCAGGGCGATCAGGAGGTGCACGCGCAGCCAGGCGTCGTTGGCATGCGGCACGAATTGCCCTTGCGGGAAGATGGCGGCAAGCCCGCTGGCGATGGCGGCGGCGGGCAGCAGCAGCAACTGCAGGCCGTCGATGCGCACGAGCAGGCTTTCCACCCAGAACACCACCATGCCCAGCCAGACGGCGGCGGACAAGGCAAGCGCCCATCCGATGAACAGGTGCTGGGCGCCCAGCATCGATTGTTGCAGCCCGATTCCATGGAGAACCAGGGCGCCCAGCAGGCACAGACGGGCAATTTTGCCGGTCTGTTCCACTTCCTTGGCGCCGGCCAGGCGGATCCAGAGCGACCCCCCGAGCACTGCGTACGCCAAGGCAGCCGCTGTGTGAAATACAATGCCTAGTGACATAGAAACCGTTGTCTGGATGGGGCCTTTGGGGTGCACGTCACCCGAAAGCGCAGAATCCGCGCCTGCGGCCACCGTTCAATCGACTAGTTTAAGCGGAAACGCCTCTCATGCTCGATAACCTAACTCAACGCCTGTCGCGTGTCGTCAAGACGCTGCGCGGGGAAGCCCGCCTTACCGAGGCCAACACGCAGGAGATGCTGCGCGAAGTGCGCATGGCGCTGCTGGAAGCCGACGTCGCTCTGCCGGTCGTTCGCGACTTTGTCGCGCGGGTGAAGGAAAAGGCGCTGGGCGAAGAAGTCGCCGGTAGCCTCAGCCCCGGCCAAGCGCTGGTCGGCGTCGTCCACAAGGAACTGACCGCCCTCATGGGCGGCGACCTGGGCGCCGACGCCAACGAACTGTCGCTCGCCGTCCAGCCGCCCGCCGTGATCCTGATGGCGGGCCTGCAGGGCGCCGGCAAGACCACCACCACCGGTAAGCTGGCGCGCTGGCTCACCGAGGGCCAGCACACCCAGCACGGCCGCAAGACCGGCAAGAAAAAAGTGCTGGTGGTGTCCGCCGACGTCTATCGTCCGGCCGCTATCGACCAGCTAAAGAGCGTGGCCGCGCAGGTCGGCGTGGATTTCCTGCCTTCCGACCCCAGCCAGAAGCCCGAAGACATCGCGCGCGGGGCCGTGGATCACGCGCGCCGCCATCATTACGACGTGCTGATCCTGGATACGGCCGGCCGTCTGGGTATCGACGAGGCCATGATGCGCGAAATCCGCGCGCTGCATGACCTGGTCAAGCCGGTGGAAACGCTGTTCGTGGTGGACGCGATGCAGGGGCAGGACGCGGTCAACACCGCGCGCGCCTTTGCCGAAGCGCTGCCGCTGACCGGCGTCGTCCTGACCAAGCTGGACGGCGATGCCCGCGGCGGCGCGGCCCTGTCGGTGCGCCACGTGACGGGCAAGCCGCTCAAGTTCGTCGGCGTATCGGAAAAGCTGGATGGCCTGGAGCCCTTCTATCCGGACCGCATGGCGCAGCGCGTGCTGGGCATGGGCGACATCGTCTCGCTGGTCGAGCAGGCGCAGAAGAACATCGACATCGCCGAGGCGCAGAAGCTTGCGTCCAAGATCAAGTCGGGCAACAAGTTCGACCTGAACGACTTCCGCGACCAGCTCGGCCAGGTGAAAAAGCTGGGCGACATGGGTTCGCTGCTTGAAAAGCTGCCCGCCCAGTTCCAGCAGGCCGCGGGCCAGTTGCAGGGCGGCCAGGCTGAAAAGCAGCTTCGCCGCACCGAAGGCATCCTGAATTCCATGACGGCCGCCGAACGCGCCAAGCCCGAACTCATCAAGGCCTCGCGCAAGCGCCGCATCGCGGCCGGCTCCGGCGTGCCGGTCCAGGAGGTCAACCGCCTGCTGGCTCAGTTCGAGCAGATGCAGGGCATGATGAAGCAGATGAAAAAAGGCGGCATGGCCAAGATGATGCGCGCCATGGGCGGCATGAAGGGCTTGGGCCGATTTGGAATGAAGTAAAAAAATGGCCAGACGTTGCGTCTGGCCAAGCAATCGCGGCGGGCAGGGGGCGCCGCGCCGCGACACAAGCCGGGGAACGCATGGGTGTCCCCCGGATTGTCGGAATGCGGGCCGCTTACGACAGTGGCGGGATGCGCAGCACCTGGCCCGGGTAGATCTTGTCGGGGCTGGTGAGCATGGGCTTGTTGGCTTCGAAGATCAGCGTGTTCTTGGCGCCCTGGCCCTTGCCGTATTGCGCTTCGGCGATCTTCCACAGGTTGTCGCCCTTTTGCACGGTGTACATCTTGGCTTCCGGCGTGGCCTGCTTGACCTGCAACTGGTTATCCACCGCGGCCACGCCCACGGTGTTGCCCAGCGCCAGCGAAATCTTCTCGGCCTCTTCCGTGCTCAACGCCTGACCGGCGACCGTGACCTTGTCGCCGTCCACCGTGATTTGCAGGCCATCCGCGTTCAGGCCGTGCTTATCGAGCTCTTTCTTCAATTCTTCCGCCGTCGCGGCCTTGGCCTCGCTGGCGCCGAAGAGCTTTTCTCCAACGTCCTTGATGAAATTGAGCAGACCCATAGTGTTTCCTTTTATCGATGTTGCGGTGAGAAAACCTGCGTGCTCCAAAGGCGCCTGCCGGGGGCAGGGCGGCGCGACAGAAACGATTATGACTCGCACATTTGCCGTACGACGAGAGGGCGCGGTGTAACAGGTTGCTAGCCTCTTGCCAGACTACGCAACAATGCTGGCACCTTCGCAGGACGTTGGTATCCGCGGATGTACGCCGCCTCATTCGCGGGGCGGCATGCAAAAAGGCCGCTGTGTGTCAGCGGCCTTCAAGGTGACGTGCGATGCGGCGCCGAAGCGCTGCAAACAAAGGGGTCAGCCGCCGCCCACCGCCACGACGATTTCGATCTGGTCGCCGTCGGACAACGTCGTCTGCGCGTGCTGGCTCTTTGGCACGATTTCGCCGTTGCGTTCGACGGCCACGCGCTTGCCGGCATAGCCCAGCGTTTCGAGCAGTTCGTTCACTGTGGTGTCCAGCGGGAACTCGCGGGCGTCTCCGTTCAGGGTGATGTGCATGACAGGGGTCCTCACTGTTTGGCGTAGTCGTCGGTGGCGGCGATCAGGCGTGCCAGCGTGCCGGGTTCGTCGAAGGCATGGCCTGCATCGGGCACCAGATGAAAGTGCGCCTCGGGCCACGCGCGATGCAGGTCCCACGCGGTGCGCGCGGGCGTGCACACGTCGTAGCGGCCCTGCACGATGGTGCCCGGGATGCCGCGCAGTTTGTGCGCGTCGCGGATCAGCTGGCCTTCTTCCATGAAGCCGGCGTTGAAGAAATAGTGGTTCTCGATGCGCGCAAAAGCCAGCGCCGCGCGGTCGGCGGCATGGCTTTGCTGGTGGCGCGGGCTGGGCAGCAGCGTGATGGTGCTGTCTTCCCATTTGCTCCAGGCCTTGGCGGCACGCAGTTGCTCGGCGGGGTCGCTGCCCGTCAGGCGCTTGTGGTACGCCGCGACCAGGTCGCCGCGCTCGGCTTCGGGGATCGGCGCCAGGTACCCTTCCCAGCGGTCGGGAAACAGCCACGATGCGCCTTCCTGGTAGAACCACTGGATCTCGGCGCGCCGCAGCCCGAAGATGCCGCGCAGCACCAGCTCGCTGGTGCGCGCCGGGTGCGTCTCAGAGTACGCCAGCGCCAGCGTCGACCCCCACGAGCCGCCAAACACCAGCCACTTGTCCGCGCCCATGACTTCTTCGCGCAGGCGCTCGATGTCGGCGACCAGATGCCACGTGGTGTTGTTGTCCAGGCTGGCGTGGGGATGCGAACGGCCGCAGCCGCGCTGATCAAAGAGCAGCACGTTGTAGCGTTGCGGATCGAACAACTGCCGGTGCACGGGCGAGCAGCCGCTGCCGGGCCCGCCATGCAGGAAGACGGCGGGCTTGCCGTTGGGGTTGCCGCACATTTCCCAATAGATCTGGTGTCCGTCTCCGGTGTCCAGCATGCCTTGACGGTAGGGTTCGATCGGCGGATAGAGCATCAGGCGGCTCGCTTGAAGATCAGGTCCCAGACGCCGTGGCCCAGGCGCAGGCCGCGTGTCTCGAATTTGGTGAGGGGGCGGTAATCGGGGCGCGGCGCGTAACCGTCCGCGGTGTTCTTCAAGAGCGGCTCGCCGCTCAGCACTTCCAGCATCTGCACCGCGTAATCTTCCCAGTCGGTGGCGCAGTGGATGTAGCCGCCGGGAGCGATGCGGCTGGCGAGCAGCGAGATGAACGCGGGCTGGATCAGGCGGCGCTTGTGATGGCGCTTCTTCGGCCAGGGGTCCGGAAAGTAGATGTGCACGCCGGCCAGGGAATCCGGGGCGATCATGTCGCGCACGACCTCCACGGCGTCATGCTGGATGATGCGCAGGTTCTGGATGCTGGAGTCTTCGATGCGGCGCAGCAGCGAACCGACGCCGGCGTTGAAGACTTCCACGCCCAGGAAGTTGTCGCCAGGGCGGGCGAGGGCGATCTTTTCGGTGGTCTCGCCCATGCCGAAGCCGATTTCCAGCACCGTCGGGGCCTGCCGTCCGAAGGCGGCGGCCGGATCCAGGCGGCGGGGGGCGTAGGGAATGGACCATTGGCCCATCAGGCGCTCCAGCGCGGCAAGCTGGCCCTGCGTGATGTGGCCGCGGCGGTGCACGAAGCTGCGGATGTGGGTGGCGCCGGGGCTGTTGGGCGCATAGGCGGCGCTGGCCAGCGCGGCCTGCGTTTCGGCGGAGACGGCGGCGGGCGCAGCGGCGTGCGCAGCGGCGGTCGCGGCGGCAGGGCTCTCCGCGGGCTGGGCGGACGCGTCTGCTGCGGTGTCTGCGGGGGGGCTGGCGGGGGTGTTCGTGGGGCTATTCGTATTCATAGGCGCGATTGTAGTGGCAGGCTTGCCCGCGCGGAGCCGGTCAGAAGGACTAAAATAGGGACACATTTATCCCGCTTACCTGCGGCTATAGTTTCAGCCCGGTTTCCCTGTGCTGTAGTCCTTTTTCATGAACGTTGCCCGGATCGACCTCGTCACGCTCGCCCTGTTTGTCTCCGTGGCTCGCCAGGGAAGCATCTCGGCCGGCGCACGCCAGTCGCATCTGGCGGTGGGCGCGGCCAGCAAGCGGATCTCCGACCTGGAAGCGGCGCTCGGGTCGCCCCTGCTGTACCGCAATGCCGCCGGCGTGGAACTGACCGACGCCGGCCAGGCGTGCCTCGCGCACGCGCTGCGCGTGCTGCAGGAAGTGGAACAGATGGCCGGCGCGCTGTCGGACTTCGCGCAAGGGGTGCGCGGGCAGGTACGGATCGCCGCCAACACCTCGTCGCTGACGCAGTTCCTGCCTGAGGACCTGGCCGCTTTCATGGACGAGCACCCCGCGGTGCGGATCGACCTGGAAGAACAGAACAGCATCGACATCGTCACCGCCGTGCTGGAGAACCGCGCGGACATCGGCGTGTTTGCCGATCGCACGCCGGCAGATGGCCTGGCCACCTTCCCGTACCGCCTGGACGAACTGGTGCTGATCGTGCCGCAACGCCACCCGCTCGCGGCCGAACCGCAGGTCGCCTTCGCCGACACGCTGGCCTACGACTACGTGGGCCTGCCGCCCGCGACGTCGCTGGCGACCCGCCTGTCCGAGGAAAGCGGCCGCATGGGCCGGGCGATGCGGCTGCGCATTCAGGTGCGCAGCTTTGACGCCATCTGCCGCATGGTGGCGGCCACGCGCGGCGTGGGCATCCTGCCGCGCATCGCCGCCGAGCCGCACGCGCGATCCATGCCGATCCGCCTGATTCCGCTGACCGACGAATGGGCGCGCCGCTGGCTGCTGCTGGGCGTGCGCGACGCCGACACCCTCACCGTGGCCGCGCGGCTGCTGCTGGCCCATCTGCGCGGCGAGCGCTGAGGGTTAGCCCGGGGTTTCTCGTTCCGGGAATGCCCCTTTCCCCGATTGTCCATTCCGCATCCTGACGTTTTGCGCGCACACTGCCGCCCATCATTACCGTAGGACGCGCCTGGGAGGCGATATGGCAGGGCAGATTCTTGCCGGCATTCGTGTGCTGGAACTGGGACAACTCATCGCAGGGCCTTTTGCGGCCAAGACCCTGGCCGACTTTGGCGCGCAGGTCATCAAGATCGAGCCTCCGGGCCAGGGCGATCCGCTGCGTAAATGGCGTCTTCTGCACGAGGGCACGTCGGTGTGGTGGGAGGCGCAGTCGCGCAACAAGCAGTCGGTCTGCGTGGACCTGCGCCAGCAGGAAGGCCAGGACATCGTGCGCATGCTGGCGCGCGAGGCCGACGTGCTGATCGAGAATTTCCGCCCCGGCACGCTGGAAAAGTGGGGCCTGTCGTGGGAGGCGCTGCACGAACTGAATCCGCGCCTCATCATGCTGCGCATCTCGGGCTACGGCCAGACCGGCCCGAAGGCGCGCGAACCGGGCTTTGCGGCGATTGGCGAAGCCATGGCGGGGCTGCGCTACCTGAACGGCGAGCCGGGCCGCGCGCCGGTGCGCGCCGGATTGTCGCTGGGCGACACCATTGCCGGCCTGCACGGCGCGCTGGGCGTGATGCTGGCGCTGTACCAGCGCGATGCGCGGGGCGGCGTGGGGCAGGTGATCGACACCGCGCTGTATGAAAGCCTTTTCAATCTCAGCGAGAGCCTGCTGCCCGAGTATTCGGTGTTCGGCGCGGTCCGCGAGCCTGCCGGCGCGTCGCTGCCCGGCATCGCGCCCTCCAATGCCTATCCCTGCCAGGACGGCTATGTGCTCATCGCCGGCAACGGCGACGCCATCTACACGCGCTTGATGGCACGCATTGGCCGCGACGACCTGGGGCAGGATCCGGCGCTGGCGCACAACGACGGACGCGCGCGCCGCGTGGACGAGATCGACGCCGCCATCGGCGCGTGGACGCAGCAACGCCAGATCGACGACGTGCTGGCCGCGATGCTGGAAGCGGGCGTGCCGGCCGGCCGCATCTATTCCGTGGCCGACATTGCCAAGGACCCGCACTACCGCGCCCGCAACGCCATCACGTCGATGGAATCGGCCGCGGGCGTGCAGGTCGAGATGCCCGCCGTCTTCCCGTATCTGTCGTCCAACCCCGGCGCGGTGCGCGAGCGCGCGCCGACGCTGGGCGAACACACCGACGCGGTGCTGGCGTCCGCTGGCCTGACCGAAGCACAGCGCGCCGCGCTGCGCGCCAAGGGAGTGATTGCATGAACCACGGACCCGACCGCATCGAGATCAACGAAGTCGGCCCGCGCGACGGCCTGCAGATCGAAAAGACCCTGGTGTCCACTGACGACAAGGTCGCCTTCGTGGACGCGCTGTCCGAATGCGGCTTCGCGCGCATCGAGGTCACCAGCTTCACGTCGCCCAAGGCCATTCCCGCCCTGGCCGACGCCGTCGACGTCATGCGGCGCATCAGCCGCCGTCCCGGCGTGATCTACACCGCGCTGGTGCCCAACGTGCGCGGGCTGGAACGCGCGCTGGAAGCCGGCACCGACGAAATGAACCTGGTCATGTCGTGCAGCGAGACGCACAACCGCGCCAACCTGCGCATGACGCGCGACCAGTCGTTTGCCGAGCTGTCGCAGGTGC
The DNA here is from genome assembly GCF_037039475.1 of Achromobacter sp. E1. NCBI lineage: Bacteria > Pseudomonadati > Pseudomonadota > Betaproteobacteria > Burkholderiales > Alcaligenaceae > Achromobacter > Achromobacter sp. E1. The sequence goes on along the minus strand of NZ_CP146253.1, from coordinate 5,293,356 downwards.
TGGCTGCCGCGGCGAACGCCGGCGCGCCTTGCAACGTGTCGTTGTCGACCGCTTTCGGTTGTCCCTTCGATGGCGACGTGCCTCCCGACACGGTGCTGGACCTGGCCGCGCGGCTGGTCGATGCGGGCGCTGCCGGCATCACGCTGTGCGACACGACGGGCATGGCGTTTCCGACGCAAGTGGGGGCGCTGTGCGAACAGGCCGCCGCCCGCCTGCCGGCCACGCCGCTGACCGTTCACTTGCACAATACGCGCGGCATGGCGCTCGCCAACGCCATCGCGGCCTGGCAGACCGGCATCACCCGCTTTGACGCGGCGGCGGGCGGCCTGGGCGGATGCCCTTATGCGCCGGGCGCCAGCGGCAACGTCAATACCGAAGAACTGGTCCACATGTTTGCGTGCATGGGCGTGCAGACCGGCGTGTCGCTGGAACCGCTGCTGGCCATTGTCCGCAATTTGCCGGGCCTGGTTCAGCGGGATCTGTCCAACGCGCTGTTGCAGGCGGGCCCCAGGCTGGCCCTGCATGCGCCGCCGGCGTGGCTGGCGGAACGGTTTCCGGCCGGCGCCTGATTGATCGGCCGCTTTTCAGCATTACCTGCAGTACCTGACACCACCCACAGATAACAATACCCAGGAGACAACGCATGGCCTCTTTCCGCCTGCCCACCGCCCTGCGCGCCAGCGCCGCCTTTGCCCTGACCTTTGCCGCCGGCGCCGCCAGCGCGCAGGCCGATTTTCCGAATCGCCCCGTCACGCTGATCGTGTCCGCCGCGCCGGGCGGCACCACCGACATCGCCGCCCGCCTGATCGCCCAGCCCTTGGGCGCGGCACTGGGACAGAGCGTCGTCGTCGAGAACAAGCCCGGCGCGTCGGGCGGCATCGCCGCGCAGGCCGTGGCCCGCGCCAAGCCGGACGGCTACACGCTGCTGCTGCAATACTCGGGCTTTCAGGTCATCACCCCGCACGTGACGCCCGCCGCCGGCTGGGATCCCATCAAGGATTTCTCGCCCGTTGCCAACGTGCTGTCGGCGCCGCAGGTCGTGGTCGTGCGTCCGGACCTGCCCATCAAGACCCTGAAGGAACTGGTGGCTTACGCCAAGGCCAACCCGGGCAAGCTGAACTACGCGTCGTCGGGCAATGGCTCGCTGCAGCAGGTTGCCACGGAACTGCTCAACCAGATGGCCGGCACGCAGATCACGCACATTCCCTACAAGGGCACGGGTCCCGCGCTGAACGATCTCTTGGGCGGCGCCGTCGACATGACCATCACCACGCCGCCGCCGCTCCTGGGCCAGATCGCCGCGGGCAAGCTGCGCGCGCTGGCGGTCACGGGCAACGCCCGCCTGCCGTCGCTGCCCGACGTGCCGACGGCCGCCGAAGCCGGCTACCCCGACCTGATCGTCTCGTCGTGGTTCGCCATGTATGCGCCCAAGGACACGCCCGCGCCGGTCGTGGACAAGATCGCCGGCGAGATCCAGAAAATCATGAAGACCGACGAGTTCCGCAAGAAGGCGGCCGAGCAGGGCGCCGAGGCGACGTTCATGGGGCCGAAGGAACTGGGCGCCTACACGCAGACCGAACTGGACCGCTGGGGCAAGGTGGTCAAGGCGGCCAACATCACGGCGAATTGATCGCTGCGGGTGTTCGTCGCGATTTATCGTAGCGATTGACCGGAACGGGGCGGTTTACCGCCGCCCCGCCCGAAAAAAGCCGCGCTATAATCGCGGCTCTGCCCGGCCCACGGCCGCGGCACGACACCCGAGCGGGTGTAGTTCAATGGTAGAACGGCAGCTTCCCAAGCTTCATACGAGGGTTCGATTCCCTTCACCCGCTCCAAGTAGCGCTCCGTACCCGGTTCGTCGCTTTGGGAAGAGATTCCAAGTGATTGGATTTGAATAATATTTTTTTCATCCCGCATGCTGTGGGGATCGGAAAAATGCCTCTCTAGCGCCCCCATTTCCGTACATTTTTTGGTCCATCAATACGGGGCCGGCATCTCGCATTGTTTCTGTCCGTCGCGTGACGTTGCTGCGACCATGGCTTCTATCCCATCTAAGTTAGGATTTGTGGAGCAAGCGTGGCGCTGACTGACGTACATATCCGAAACGCCAAGGCAACGCGGAAGGTTTACACACTGGGCGCCTACGACGGCCTGTCGTTGCTCATCTCGGCCCAGGGCAGCAAGGCCTTGCATTTCCGCTACCAGCTGCTAGGCAAGCGGTCACGGATGTCTTTCGGTACTTATCCCGAGTTGAGCTTGCATGATGCGCGGACCATGCGGGTAGAGGCGAGGGCGATGATCGCCAAAGGCATCAACCCCAGGTTAGTCTCTGATGCCTGCGTTTACCTTTGTTAGCGTTTGGCACGTTGGCGCTGTGCTTTTTCCAATGCGGCGGTCATTCGTTGAGCGTGATTCAAGCTCGCAGCGCCATCGCGCGTAGCAGCGCGTCAATCTGCCCGAACGCATCCTGTTGCCACTGTTCGGGCGTGCGATCGCCCAGCGCATTCGTGTCTTCGACGAAACGCCTCACGCAGGTGGGACCATGTCCTTCGAAGGCGTCAAACTTGTCGGCGATGTGTTGGAAACCTCGCTCGCCGCTTGCGTGTCCCATGAGCGGAAGGCATTGCTGCGCCAGAGCCTCAATGCCATCAGGATAGTTCCGTACGCAGTAGTAGATGTCGTAGGCATCTTTCTGCTTGTAGCGGCCCGCCAACGCATGGCCTTTCATTGCCAGTAGTGCAGGGATAGAGCACACCGCGATCTCCACGCGGTTGGTCCCTCCGTTCGGCATCGGGCCTGCCACCGCCACCAGTTGATAGAACCGCATCGCCAAGTCAGCGCCGTCAGCACGCTGTACGGCAAAGTCGCTGATCAGGGGAGGATTGTTTTTGACGATCTCTGCATCGCGCGGCATCAAGAAATCGACCACGATGTCGATCCCCCCTCCACCGTCCTTCACGGAAACCTGACGAACCAGTTGGAATCGTCGAAGCCCGTCGCGCTGGGCATATCCGTGACCCTGAAGCGCACCGATCAAGGTTGCGTATTCACCGTCGCCGAGAGCTTCTGCATCAAGTCCAATGTCTACATCGAGTGTCCCGACGTGGGGCATCTCCTCGTTGGCCAGTAGCAGCCAGGGGACGGCACCACCTATGATGACGAATTTGCCTTTGAAGCTACCAAGTATCTGGCCGATCTCGATCAGCACGGATTTCACGGCCGTAGTCGTGCGGTCGTCGTATTCGGCGGCCGATTGTGGTTCCTGGGGGGGGTCATTTGGGCCATGTAAGCTTTTCGTTGCGCAGGTGGTCGGCAGCCTCGGCGCCGCGTTCGCCGGCAATGGAGAGGTCGAGGTAGGTTTGAACCAAGCTTGTGCAGACTGCGCCCGGCGCAGGTTCAATGGTGTCGGCAAACAATCCCGTGTCTTTCGGCACGGTGATGACCACGTTCTCGCCCTTCGCGGCAGGCGTGAGCTTCAGCGTTGCCTGAAGCTCACGCAGACCATCTTCGTCGGCGAAGAAATAGTGCGTGCCGGTACGACCGTAGGGCGAAAGCCACTGCGCTGCTGAGAACGATGCGAAAGCAGCATGCCGGGGACCGTCTTTGGGACGCAGTGCGCTACGGGCAGCTTCTTCGAACGCGCTTCCATGCAAAGGCGTGTAGAACCGCAGCCGCTCACCTGGCGGTGCTGTGTAGCTGTTCCGCCATGCGTCCACCAGCGCGTCGGGATCTGAGAGAACGAGGCCGTCATCTGAGGCGCGTGCCCATTCTCGATCGATCAACCCGGTGCGCACATTACTGACGTGCCCCAGGCTGACTCCGGAGATTTCCGACAGCTCGGTGACACGCCAAGCACGGCCTGGCTCGCGCAGCATGGTGCGCAAAACCTGGGCCGACTTCGGCCTGAACAACGACTTGAGTTCGCGTTGCTCCGCCGCAGGCTTGTCTGTCACCATGCGTTCGATGAATACGCCGCGGAAGGCGACCCGGGCGTTGCCTTCCAGGTCGAGATAGCTGACACCCTTCTCTTCGCACAGTTGCCTTACCGCAGGTGAGATATAGGGGGCGATGAAGACGGGCGTTGCCTCGGGAGCGCGCTGCGCAACGTAGTTCCGCAGCTCCAGCAACGCGGACCGGGCGTACCGTGGTTGCCCGTTCGACTTGTACTCGCAGATGAGCAAATGCTGTCGCCCGTCCACGAGTAGTCTGGCGATCAGGTCCGGCTCCCAGTCGTCGGACACGGCCTCGGCTTCGATCCCTTCGATCTGAAGGATCGGGATCCTTTCAAGCAAATGGCGCAGCGCCTCACCAGCCCGCGCCTCGGCATCTTTCATTGATTTGGCATCTTTCAGCATCTGCTGAAAATAGCATATTTTTTGAAATCCGTTGCCGAAATTTCACTTTCCAAGTCAATTTCAACATTTGCTGAAACCAACAAATAAAGTGAAATCATGTGTCGACGCAAGGAGCAAAGACTGAGCTCCACCAATCCCCAGCAAGCTCCCAGCCCCGCGACGCGAATCCTTCGATTCTGCCGCGTCGGCATTTCATTCCCTGCATCGATTCAATGCCCCGCGTGCGGATGTCCGCGTCGGCGTGCGCCGCGGGATTCCCATACGCGCCGTGCGGTCAGGCGGCGCGGTGGCACACGGCCTCGACGTTGTAGCCGTCGGGGTCCAGGATGAAGGCACCGTAATAGTTGGGGTGGTAGTGGGGCCGCAATCCCGGCGGGCCGTTGTCCCGGCCGCCGGCGGCCAAGGCGGCGCGGTGGAAGGCGTCGACCTCGTCCCGGCTGCGGGCGCGGAAGGCCACATGCACGCGCGGGGTGCAGGGCGTGCCTTCATGGATCCAGAACTCGCCGCCCGGGTTGTCGACATCGGCGCGGTCGCCGGCGCCAAAGCCCATGTCGGTCTCGAAAGTCTTGCGTGGCACATAGCCCAATTCCGCCAGCGCGCTCTGGTAGAACGCGCGGCTACGCGCGAAGTCGCTCACGTGGATGGTGATGTGGTCCAGCATGCACTGCTCCTTCAGCAAGGCGGCCCCCCCGGGCCGGAGCGATCAGCATAGGCCATGGGGGCGGGCAAGGAAGCGATGTATCGCAAGTCGAGGCGACTGCATGGGGCTGGCGCGGCGGTCGCTTACACCTGCGCCATGCCGCCATCCACAAACAGCTCGACGCCATTGACGAAGCTGGCCGCGTCGGAAGCCAGAAACGCAACCGCCTTGCCGATCTCTTGCGGCTCGCCCAGGCGGCCCAGCGGCACCTGCGCGGCCAGATGATCGAACAGGCCTTGGCGCGCCTCGTCCGGGACCAGGCCGCCCAGTCCGGGCGTGCGGACCGGGCCGGGGCTGACGACGTTTACGCGGATGCCGCGGTCCTTGAGGTCCAGCGCCCACGAACGCGCAAAGTTGCGCACGGCGGCCTTGCTGGCGCTGTAGACGCTGAAGTTGGCCGTTCCCTGGATCGAAACGGTCGAGGCCGTGAGGATCACCGACGCGCCGTCGACCAGCAGCGGCAGCGCCTTTTGCACGGTGAACAAGGTGCCGCGCACGTTGGTGCCGAATATGCGGTCGAAGTGTTCTTCGGTGATGGCGCCCAGCGGCATCATGTCGCCGCCGCCGGCGTTGGCAAACAGAATGTCGAGCCGCCCGGCGCTTTCGGCGATCTGGGCGTAGACCGTGTCCAGATCGCTCAGCACCGACGCGTCGGCGCGAATGCCCGTGGCCGCGCCGCCAATGCTGGCCACGGCGGCGTCAAGTTCCGCCTGGCGGCGTCCGGTGATGAAGACCCGCGCGCCTTGCGCGGCCAGTTCCTGGGCGGTTGCCAGGCCGATACCCGTGGTGCCGCCGGTGACGAGGGCGATTTTGCCGTTCAGTTGGTTGTTCATGATGCGCTCCATGTTTTTGAAAGTGAAGGTTGACCGTCATGTGCCGGTGCGGCGAATTCCGCTGAGAGGCCGGTAATGACTGGGCATGGAGGTACTGTAGGGCCGCCTGGATAATGAATAAACCCGGTAAGATTGAAAGAACTATTCATATTTATGGATAATCGGCGAGCTTGAGGAGACTGCGGCATGGACCAATTGACGGCGATTCGCGGCTTTGCCCGCGTGGTGGAGGCGGGCAGCTTCACGCGGGCGGCAGATTCGCTGGACATGCCGAACGCCACGCTAAGCAAGATGGTCCAGGACCTGGAGGCGCACCTTGGCGTGCGCCTGTTGCAACGTACGACCCGGCGCGTGACTGTCACGCCCGAAGGCCGCGAGTACTACGAGAAGACGCTGCGCATCGTGCGCGACCTGGAAGACATCGACGGCGGCTTCAAGGCGGTGCAAGGAAAGCCCAAAGGGCATCTGCGCATCGATGTGGGCGGATCCACGGCGCGCGATGTGCTGATCCCCGCGATCCCCGATTTCCTGGCGCGTTATCCCGACATCAGGATCGATCTTGGCGTGTCGGATCGCGCGGTGAATCTGATCAGCGACAACGTGGATTGCGTGATCCGTGGCGGTCCGCTTGACGATTCATCGCTGGTGGCGCGGCAGATCGGCAAGGCGGACCTGATCACGTGCGCCACGCCGGGATACCTCAAGCAATTCGGCACGCCGGCATATCCGGATGAGTTGAAGAACGGCCACAAACTGGTCAGCTACCTGTCGCCGCAGAACGGCGGGGCATTTCCATTCCGCTTTGAACGCGATGGCGTGAAAACGGAGATCAAGGTCGAACATCGCGTGGGCGTGAACGAAAGCAACGCGCATCTGGCGGCGGCGCTGGCGGGCTTGGGCATTGTGCAGACCTTTACCTATGCGGCGGGCCCCGCGTTGAAGCGTGGCGCGCTCGTCGAGATCCTGAAACCGTGGCGGCCCCAGCCGTATCCCTTTCATGTGGTGTATCCGCACAACCGCCATGTCACGCACCGGCTGCGCGTGTTCATTGATTGGCTCTTGGCGCAACTTCCCGCGCGGCTTGGGGATTGAGCCTGGCTGCCGGGGCATTCTGCATTACCTGGCGCATGGGTACGCGCAGGAAAATTTCCATCGATCCATTTCGAATATGCGGTTCGTTTCGCGCAATTGAGGCCTGTTCTGCCCTCAATCAATGGACCGCCAAGGAAGGACACTAAGCGCTGACAGCGGCTGGTAAAACGACGTCGAAAAACGATGGCGAAGCGTTCCTTGTCTTCGCCGTCATGAAGGGAATCCGAGTCGGCCTTTTTTTGCCGCTAGGACCCGCCATCGACTTCGTTACCGGGGAGTGCTGATTCCATGTTGCGCCAGCGTGCGTTCCTTTTGTTTGGCATGCCGGCATGACGCAGGCTCCCCTCCCGCTTCTTGAGCGCCTGCGCGTCGACGGCGTCATTCGCGCTGACCACCATGCGGCGGCGCTGCTTAGGCTGCAAGCGCTGCCGCAGGCGCCCTTCATGACGCTGGGCGGCGCCCTGGTCTGGCTGGCGGCCGAGGGCATCCTGTCCGAACTGGATCTGGACGAGATGTTCGAGTCGGCCGTGACCGAGGGTACTGTCGACCGCAACGCGACGCGTCGCCAGGCCCTGGCGGAGATGGAAGCGTTGTGCCAGCGCGGGATTGACAATCACGTCGCACGTTTGGAGCGGGGCAGCCTGCTCCAGGCCATTTTTCCGGGGCGGCGCTGGGCCTGGCTGGTGGCCATTGCCGGGGCGGCCGCCGCGATGACACTGCTGTAGCGGCAGGCGGTCCCGCCGCTTGCCGCAGTGCATCAGAAGCTGGGCTTTCTCGACTGGCTACGCTGCACAAACTCGATCCGTGCATTCGTCCATGCCGGGTCAACCATCTGGATGCTGACGCCGCTGTATTTCAATACCGCCTGCGTCATGTCGTTCGAGCAGCCCATGCCGGGATTCGAGCTGGGCTTGGCGCACCACTCCATATTCAGGTCGTTGGGATAGTTGGACTGGCGGCCATACTTCTCCAGCGCCGCCTTGCCCATCGCTTCCTTGTTGGCCGGGGTCCAGGGCAGTTCATAACGGATCTGCGACACCGCGAGCGGGCGTTGCTGGTCGACGGGCACGCGCGGTTCGAAGTGGACGATGAAGTTGATGCCGTCCTTCTCGTAGCTGAAATTCATCGGCATCTTGGAGTTCGTGACGGGGTTGTTCCTCGCGTAGCCGATCCGGATGTCTTTCTTGCCCACATGAAAATTCTTGGCGGCGGCGGCGAGCGCTTCGTCAAAGTCCATGCCGGTCTTGACGCCGGCAACGTCGAACTCGCGGGCATCGACGGACCGCTGTGAGGCGGCGTGCGCGGGCAGAACGGCGGCGGCGCCGAGCGCCGAGATGAGGAGGGCAGCTTTCAACTTCAACATAAAGATCCTTATCGAATGGCGCGAGGATTATCCGATCGGACCCTTATTGCGTCCCTAATAAAGTGCAACGAAACTTCTCCGGTCACGGCTGCTGGCTGGGTTCGCTGGGCTCTTCCGCCAGAAAACCGCCGCTCTGATGACGCCACAAGCGCGCGTACACCCCGTTCATCGCCAGCAGTTCCGCGTGGCTGCCCTGTTCGATGATGCGCCCTTGATCCATCACGATAAGCCGGTCCATCGCGGCAATCGTCGATAGCCGGTGCGCGATCGCGATGACGGTCTTGCCTTGCATGACTTCGTCCAGGCTCTCCTGGATGGCGGCTTCCACTTCCGAGTCGAGCGCGCTGGTGGCTTCGTCCAGCAGCAGGATGGGTGCGTTCTTGAGCATGACGCGGGCGATTGCGATGCGCTGGCGCTGTCCGCCAGACAGCTTGACGCCACGTTCGCCGACGAGCGTGTCGTAGCCGGTGTGGCCATGCGAATCGCTGAGCTGTTCGATGAATTCGTCGGCCTGCGCACGGGCCGCGGCGGCGCGGATCTCTTCGCGGCTGGCGTCGGGGCGGCCGTAGGCGATGTTGTCGCAGATGGACCGGTGCAGCAGGGACGTGTCCTGAGTGACCATGCCGATGGCGCTGCGCAGGCTGTCCTGCGTGACCTGCGAGATGTCCTGGCCGTCGATGCGGATGTGGCCGCGCTCGACGTCGTAAAAGCGCAGCAGCAGGTTGATGAGCGTGGATTTGCCGGCGCCCGAGCGGCCGACCAGGCCGATCTTTTCGCCGGGGCGCACGGTGAGCGTGAGGCCGTCCAGGACCTGGCGCTCATTGTTGTAGTTGAAGTAGACGTCGTCGAACTGAACTTCGCCGCGCGTGACGCGCAGGGTGGCCGCGTTGGGCGCGTCCTGGACTTTGGGTGCGTGGGTCAGGGTGGCGATGCCGTCCTGCACGGTGCCGATGTTCTCGAAAAGCGAGGTCATCTGCCACATGATCCAGTGCGACATGCCGTTCACGCGCAGCGCCATGGCAGTGACGGCGGCGACGGCGCCGGTGCCGATTTCGCTGCCATGCCAGAGCCACAGCGCGTAACCGCCGGCGCCCAGGATCAGCGCCGACACCAGCGCCTGGTTGACGATCTCGAACTGGCTGACCAGACGCATCTGCCGGTAGCCGGTTTCCTTGAAGTCCTCCATGGCGGCGCGCGCGAAGCGGGCCTCGCGGTTGGTGTGCGAGAAGAGCTTGACGGTGGTGATGTTGGTGTAGGCGTCGGTGACGCGGCCCGTCATGGTCGAGCGGGCATGCGCCTGTTCCTTGCCGACCTTGCCCAGGCGCGGCACGAAATACATCATGGCCAGCCCGTAAAGCGCCATCCAGCCGATGAAGGGCAGCATGAGCCGCCAGTCGAACCCGCCAGCCAGCGCGACGATAGTGATGAAGTAGACGGCGATGCCGAGCACGATTTCGCAGAAGGTCAGCAGCACTTCGCGCACGGCCAGGGCGGTCTGCATCACCTTGGTGGTGACGCGGCCGGCAAATTCATCGGAGAAGAACGACAGGCTTTGCCGCAGCATCATGCGGTGAAAGTCCCAGCGCAGGCGCAGCGGCAGGTTGATGGCCAGAACCTGATGCTGGACCAGCGTGCGCAGCGCGACAACGCCGACGCTGGCGCACAGCACGATGGCGATGCCCCACAGAACGCGCTGCTCGTGCGCCGACGCAGGCTCTCCGGCGTTCCAGGCGGTCAGCATGTCGACGACCTGGCCCAGGAAGGCGAAGAGCCATGCTTCGTAAATGGAGACGGCCGCGCTCAGGATCGCCAGCGCGGCGATGTAGCGGCGCGAGCCGTGTGTGCAGAACCAGAGGAACGCGAAGAATCCCGTGGGCGGCGGGGGCACGTTCTCGGAAGGGAAGGGATTGAGCTGGCTTTCAAATCTGCGGAACAAGGCAGAGACTCCGGAATCTGGATGGGGCTTTCGATGAGGCGCTGGCGCGGCGCGCACGGCCGCGGCGGGCCTGGGGGAGCAAGTCCCGGCGCAAAGCGATATTTAAGCGCATTCGGCAAACGCCGGGAAATGCGGGGAGCGATTCGGCGGCGCGAGATGAAAGCCTGGTCGATTGGCCGGCGGGGAAGGGGCGGGATCGACGCGGAAGGAACCCGCAAGACGGGGTTAGCGGCGCGCAGCGCCCAGCGCTGCCGCGTGAGCCGCCAGCCAGTGCCGGAACCGATCCGCAAAGCCGTCGACGACGCGGTCCTCGTGGCCGAGCGACGCCGCGCTGTTGTGGGGGCTGATCCACACCGAGGGCAGCGACCAGAGGGGCGACGCCACGGGCAGCGGCTCTTCGGTGAAGGTGTCGAGGTACGCACCCGCCAGGTGTCCGGTGGCCAGCGCGTGCGTCAGCGCGGCTTGGTCGACCAGCTCGCCCCGGGCGACGTTCACGATGCGGGCGCCGCGCGGCAGCCGCGCGAGCTGGCGGCCGCCGACGATGCCAGCGGTCGATGCGTTCAGGGGCAGCGCCAGCACCAGCCAGTCGCAATGCGGCAGGACGTCGTCCAGTTGATCCAAACCGATGACGGTGTCAAAGCCTGGCGTTGGTTCGGCTCGGCGGCGCACAGCCGTGGCGGACAGGCCAAGCGCCGAGCACAAACGCCCGATCTCCTGCCCGATCGCGCCTGCGCCCAGCACCACCACGCGCATCGACGCGAGGTCGCGGGGCCGCGCATCGCCCGTCAAGGGTTGCCATGCACGCTGCGCCTGCGACGCGAGCCACCGGTCGAAGCCGCGTGACTGCGCCAGGATGGCAGCCACCGCCGTCTGGGCAATGGGGGCGGCGGTGACGCCGGTTGACGCGGTGACAGGGATGCCGCGCGCCAACGTGGGTGCGTACTGGGGCAAGTCCTGGCCGGATGAGCACACGTGCAGCCAGCGCAGGTTGGGCGCGGCGTCCGCCACACGGAAGAAGGCATCGGATAGCGGCCCGGGCTTGCGCAGCGAGCTGCCTTCGTACAGGTCCCGCGAAAAGAAGGCCACGTCGATGTGTCCGGGGTCCGCGGCTTCGACACGATGGCGTTGCAGGCGCACGCCGCCCGCTTGGGCCAGGCTGTCCAGGCGCGGGCCGTGCGCGGCATCGACCTTGGCCGACAGCAGCAGGCCCAGCGCGGGGGCGGCCGTGTTCAACGGACGACCTGCCACCGGTCGCGTTCGCCGGGATAGACGACGCCGTATTCTGCGATCGCATCGTCGTCGAAACGAAAGGCAAGACCGGGCTCCTTGGGCACCAGCAGGTTGCCGTCTTCGGCCTGCAGCTGGCGGTCGATGAGGCGGCGGAAGTTGACGATGTGATCGTCCGGCATCCATTCCACGTAGGTCGCGTTGGGCGCGCTGGCGGCCAGGTGGATGTGCACGTCGTGCCACGCGTGCGGCGCGACGGTGATGCCGTGGCTGTCCGCCGTGGCCGCGATTCGGCGCCATTCGGTGATGCCGCCGCACACGGTCGCGTCGGTCTGCAGGATGGTGGTGGCGCCGCTGGCGATCAGGTCCTTGAAGCGCCAGCGGCCAGCTTCGACTTCGCCGGTGGCGACGGTGACCGGCGTGGCGCGCGCCAGCCGCACGTGGTTGTCGATGTCGTCGGGCGAGAAGGGTTCTTCGATCCAGAAGGGGTGATAGGGCTCGAACGCGCGCATGTATTCCAGCGCCGTGGGCAGGTCGCGCCATGCATTGTTGGCGTCCAGCATCAGGCGCACGTCGTCGCCGATGGCCTCGCGCACGGCGGCGATGCGCTTGCGCTCGCCGGCCACGCTTTCCAGGCCGACCTTCATCTTGACGGCGCGAAAGCCTTCTTTGACGTGCTGCGCCATTTCGGCAGCCAGCTTTTCCGGCGTCTTGCCCGGCTGGTAGTACCCGCCGCTGGCGTAGGCCGGCACGCGGTCCTTCACCGTGGCGCCCAGGTACTGGAAGAGCGGCACGCCGGCGCTGCGGGCATTCAGGTCCCACAGGGCCGTGTCCAGGGCGGACAGCGCGCGCATCACGCCGCCGGCGCGGCCCAGCAGCAGCGCTTCCTGGTACAGCTCGGTCCACAGACCTTCGACCCGCAGGGACTCCTGGCCCACCAGCCGCGGCGCCAGCAGGTCGGTCACCGCCACGGACAGCAGGCGTCCCGCGCTGTTGACTGCGTAGCAGTATCCCAGGCCCTCGTGGCCGTCGGTCGAGCGGATACGCACCAGACAGTACTCGCGCGCCTTGACCTGGCGCGTGGAGAACGTCACCGGATTCGCGAGCGGCACGCGGGCGATGCAGACTGAGACGGATTCGATGGTAGGCATATGCAGGGATGCTCCGGTTTGGATTGGGATCAGTCGAACTTGAGGTTGCTTTGCTTGATGACGCCAGCCCACTTCACTTTTTCGCTGTCGATCAATTGCTGGAACTGCGCGGGCGATTCATCCAGCGGCTTCAGGCCCATTTCGTCCAGGCGCGCCTGCATGGCAGGCTGGCTGACCACGCGCGAGATCTCCTTGTGCAGGAATTCGACGACCTGCGGCGGTGTGCCGGCCGGCGCGATGATGCCGAACCACACGTTGGCCTCGTAACCGGGCACGCCGGATTCGGCCAGCGTCGGCACGTCGGGCAGTTGCGGCAGGCGCTCCTTTGACGTCACAGCCAGCGCCTTGAGCTTGTTCTGCTTGATGAACGGCAGGCTCTGCGTGGGCGTGGCGAAGATCAGCGGAATCAGCCCGCCGATTACGTCGGTCTGCGCGGGCGCGCCGCCCTTGTAGGGAATGTGGTTCATGCGGATGCCGGCCATCTGGTCCAGCAGCTCCAGCGAGATGTGCTGCGTGGAGCCCTGGCCCGGCGTGCCGAAGTCGATGCCGCGCTCTTTCTTCTTGGCCAGCGTGATCAGGTCTTTGGTGGTGTTGGGCTCGAACTTGGGATTGGCGACCAGCACGAACGGGGTGTCGGCGATCAGCGAGACCGGCGCGAAATCCGTGAGCGTGTAGGTGAGGTTGGGGTAGAGCAGCGTGTTGGTCACGTGCGAGGAGATCACCAGCATCAACGTATAGCCGTCGGCGGGCGAGCGCTTCAATTCACCGGTGGCAATGGTGCTGTTCGCGCCCGGCTTGTTCTCGACGATCATGGGCTGCGGCCACGTCTTGGACAATTCGGCCGCCACCATGCGGGCGACCGTGTCGTTGGATCCGCCGGGCGCCATGCCAACCATCAGGCGCACGGGTTTGGCGGGGTAGGTATCGGCAAATGCCAGCGGGGCGGCGCAGGCGAAGGCGGCGGACAGGCAGCCGCCAGCGAGAACACGGGCGAGGCGCTTCATGGGGTTGTCTCCTTGAATTGTTCTGCTGTTGTGACCCCATGATAGACAGCGCTTCTCAGTCGATGAATGGATAATTTTGATAAGAAAATCGAAGAAATCGATAAATGCGCGCGAGGCGAAAAGCGGGCGCTTCAATGCGGGCGGGGTGCGCCGGTGGCAAGGCGCCCGCCCGTCTGGCATCGCAGGCGAAGCGTCAGTCCAGCGTGCGGGCCAGCGCCTGGACGGAGGGCTGCAGGTGTTCTCGCAGCAGTGCGAGGAAAGCCTGCGCAGCCAACGAATCGGTGGCGTCGCGCCGCCGCGCCAGGCAGATGTCGCGTTCGTTGATCGGCAGCGATAGCGGCACGGCCTTCAGTCCGGCCAGCCGAAACTGAAATAGCGCCAGAGTTGGCGCAATGGTGACGCCCAGGCCGGCCGCGATGAACCCGGCCGCCGTCGACAGGCTGTTGACCTGGTGCGAACGCAGCCACTGCCGGGGATAGATGGCGGCGTCCAGGTGCTGGCGGATGCTGCTGTTGCTCTCGAAGCCGATGATGGGATAGTCCAGCACGTCCTGCACCGACAGGCGGCGGCGGGCCGCGAGCGGGTGCCTTGCGGGACAGATGAAGTGAAAGGTGTCGCGCGCCAGCACCTCGATGTCGAGGTCGGTGCTGGGATAGACAGCCGCGCACAGCGCGAAATCCACCTGGCGGTTGCGAACCATGTCGATGCACACGGTGCTGGCCACGTCCTGCACCTGCACGCTGATGCCGGGGTAGTCGTCGCCGAAGCGGGCGATCAGCCCGGGCAGGATGCCTGACGAAATCGACGGCAGCGCGGCAAGCGCGACGCGGCCCTTGCGCCGCTCGACGTGGTCGCGCATTTCGGCCAGGGCGCGCTCCGTTTCGGGCAGCAGGTGCGCGACGATGTTCTCAAAGGCCTCGCCCTCGGCAGTCAGCTCGACGTTGCGTGTGCTGCGCGAGAAAAGCTTCACGCCGAGGTCGCTTTCCAGGTTGGAAATGAGGGCGCTGAACGCGCTCTGCGTCAGACAGCAGTGCTCGGCCGCGCGCGTGAAACTGCGCAATGCCGCCAGGGCCGTGAAGGCCTTCATGTGGCGTAGCGATAGGTTCATGCGGCGGACTCCGCTGCGCTAAGGACTAGAAACCATACAGCGCCGCGGGATTGGCCGCCAGCACCTGGCGGCGCAACGCCGCGTCGGGCAGCCAGGCCGCGATTTCGCGCAGCAGGCGTTCTGGCGGAACGTCGCGATAGGCGCTGACTTCGGTGGGCGCTTTGCCGGGTTCGCGGTTGGTGTGCGGCCAGTCGCTGGCCCACAGGGCGCGTTCGGGGTTGCGAGCGATGAAGGCGCGGGCCAGCGCGGTGACGCGCGTGGCCGCTTCGGTGTCATCGGGGTTGGCGCTGATGCGGTACGACGCGGACAGCTTGACGTACGCGGCGCCGTCACCGGCCAGCGCCAGCACTTGCCGCACGCGCGGATCGTCCAGCGGCAGCGCCGCCGGAATCATCGCAAAGTGGTCCAGCACCACCGGCACGGGCAGCCGGGCCAGCGCGGGGGCTGCGACGGCGATGGCGTCGAGCGAAGCGTAGACCTGCAGGTGCCAGCCTTGCCCCGCAAGGCGGCCGGCCCAGGCCGACAGCGCGCGGCTGACCGTGGCGGCGTCGCTGGCGCCCGTGCTTTCGAGGTTGACGCGCAGGCCGCGCACGCCGGCGTCGTGCAGGCGCGAGAGTTCAGCGTCCGCCACGCCCTCATCCACGACGGCCACCCCCCGTGCTGCGCCGTCCAGCGCCAGCAGGCTGTCCACCAGCAGGCGGTTGTCGGCGCCGTAGATGCTGGGCTGCACGATCACGGCATGGGCCAGGCCCAGGCGTTGCAGATGCGCGCGCAGCGCATCCACGGACGCGGGGCCGGGCGTGTAGGGCCGGTCCGCCAGCATGGGGTAATCGGCCTGCGGCGCCACGACGTGCACGTGGCAATCGCAGGCGCCGGCGGCAAGCTGCGGCGCCGTCATGATCAGCCCGCCTGCAGGCGCGCGACGAAGGCCGCGCCGGCTTCGCGCGTGCCCAGCTTGCCGCCCACGTCGCGCGTGCATTCCTGCGCGAGGATGGTGTCGGCAATGGTGGCCTGGATGGCGGCGGCGGCCTGCAGGAAGGCCTGGTTGCCGGTCTTTTGGCCGTGCCAGTTCAGGAGCATGGCGCCGGACAGGATCAGCGAGATCGGGTTGGCGATGTTCTGGCCGGCGATGTCGGGGGCCGAGCCGTGCGCCGCCTGTCCCATCGCGTAGTCGCGGCCAGCGTTCAGCGAGCCGCCCAGGCCCAGGCTGCCCGACAGTTCGGCGGTGAGATCGGACAGGATGTCGCCGAACATGTTGGTGGTGACGATGACGTCGTAGCGCTGAGGCGCGCGCACCACATGCGCCATCATGGCGTCGACGATCACGTCGTCGACGCGGACTTCCGGGAATTCCTGCGCGACCTGGCGGCACATCTCCAGGAACATGCCGTCGCCCAGCTTGAGCACGTTGGCCTTGTGCACCATCGTGACGTGCTTGTTGCGCGTCATGGCCAGCTCGAACGCCGTGCGCGCGATGCGCTCGCAGCACTGGCGGGTGATGCGGCGCAGGGACACGACGACGTCGGGCGTTATCAGCATCTCGCTGCCGCCGGACTCGACGTTGCGGTCGGCGTAGAAGCCTTCGGTGTTCTCGCGCACCACCACCAGGTCGAATTCGCCCAGACGCGCCTGCATGCCGGGGTAGGTCCGCGCGGGACGGATGTTGGCGTGCAGGTCCAGCTTCTTGCGAAAGTACATCGACGGATTGATCTCGCCGCGCGCTTCGTCCTTGAAGTCATAGGTGGCCATGGGGCCCAGCATCAGGCCGTCGGCCGCCTTGACCTTTTCAAGGAGGGCGGGCGTGACGGTGGCGCCGTGCTGCTTCAGGCTGTCGTGGCCCGCAATGTCGTGGTCGAACTGCAGGTTCAGGCCGAAGCGGCGCGAGGCGGCTTCAAGCACGTCGACAGCGACTGCCATGGTTTCGGGGCCGATGCCGTCGCCGGGGAGTACAACGATTTTCATGGAGCGTTTTCCTGTGGATGATTCGGCCGGGCTTATTCGACCTGGACCCCGGTGGCTTGCACCAGGTTCTGATATTTGGCGGCTTCGCTGCGCACGAAGGCCGTGAATTCCTGCGAGGTGTTCGGCCGCACGGCCGCGCCGTCGCCTTCGAGCCGCGACTTGATCGCGGGTTCGGCCAGGATGGCATTCAGCTTTGCATTGAGCTGCTCGACCACCGCGGGCGGCGTCTGCGCGGGCGCGAAGACGCCGCCCCACAAGCTGAATTGGAAGTCCGGCACGGCGGTCTCGCTGATGGTGGGCACCTTGGGCAGGATGCCCAGGCGCTCCCGCGAGGATACCGCCAGCGCCCGCAGCCGGCCGCTGTTGATGTGCGGCATGGCGGCCGATGCGCTGGAGAAGAAGCAGTCGACATGCCCGCCGAGCAGGTCCGACATGGCCTGGCCGGCGCCCTTGTACGGCGCGTGGATCATGCGTGTTTGCGTGCCCAGCGCCAGCGCGGCGGCGGCCAGATGGCCCGGCGTGGCGGTGCCCGACGACGCGTAGGCGATGGCGTCCGGCTTGGCGCGGGCGGCCGCGATCAGCGCGGCCAGGTCCGCATGCGGCGACTTTTCCGGCACGACCAGAACCAGGGGCGAATCCCCCACCAGGATCACCGGCGCGAACTCGCGCAGCGGGTCGTAGCCCAGCGACTTCATGGCATATGGGTTGACGGCGATCTCGCCGGTTTGGCCCAGCAGCAGGGTGTAGCCGTCGGCGGGCGCGCGCAGCACGATGCGCGATCCGACCGCGCCCGACGCGCCGGGGCGGTTCTCGACGATGAAGGTCTGCTTGAATTCCGTACCCAGGCGTTCGGCGAGGATGCGGGCGAATACGTCGCCCTGCCCGCCCGGGGCATAGGGCACGATGATCGTCACGGGCTTGGCGGGATAGGCATCCGCCGCCCGCGCCGCGCCGGCAAGGGTCAGCGCCACGCCGGCCGCCGCGCCTTGCAGCAGGCGGCGGCGCGCGGGGTTCAGGGGATGTTGGGGCTGCTGCATGGTGTCTCCTTGTTGTGCGTGTGGCGGGCCGGTCAGTCCAGCTTCATGCCGGACTTCTTGACCACGCCTTGCCACATCTCCAGTTCGGCGGCCAGGGCCTTGCCGAAGTCGTCGGGCGATCCGCTGATGGCCTGGGCGCCTTCGTGCTTCAGGCGGTCGGCGACCAGCTTGTCGGAGGCGGCGTCGTTGATGGCCTGGTTCAGCTTGCCGACGACCTCGGGCGGCGTGCCGGCCGGCGCCAGCACGCCCCACCACGTCGTGATGTCGAAGTCGGCAACGCCTGCCTCGGCCACGGTGGGCGTGTCGGGGAACAGCGGCGAGCGCGTCTTGCCCGTGACGGCCAGCAGGTCCACGCGCTGGTCGCGCACCTGCGACAGGATGGTGGGCACGGTGGCGAAAAACACCTGAACGCGTCCGGCCAGCAGATCGACGGTGGCCGGCCCACTGCCCTTGTAGGGCACGTGCGTCATGGCGGCGCTGGTCTTCTGCTTGAACAGTTCGCCGGCCAGATGGTTGATGCTGCCGTTGCCGGCCGAGCAGAAGTTCAGGTCGGCGCCCGGCTTGGCGGCGAGCTGGCGCAGGTCGGCGATGGAGGTCAGCTTCAGGTCCTTGGCCGTCACCACGAAGAGCGGGCCGCGGCCCAGCATCGCGATGGGCGCGAAGGACTTGCGCACGTCATAGGTGGTGCTGATGCCGGCGGCGGCATTGGTCACGAAGGTGGACGTCGCAAAAAGCAGCGTGTAGCCGTCCGGCCGCGCATTGGCGACCAGCGCGGCGCCGATGGAGCCGCCACCGCCGCCGCGGTTCTCCACGACCACGGACTGGCCCAGCTTGTCGGCCAGCGTGCGCGCCATGTCGCGCGCAATGCTGTCGGTGCCGCCGCCCGCCGCAAACGGCACCACCAACGTGATGGGTCGGGTGGGGTAGGAATCGGCGGACGCAGCCACCGGCGCGCAAAGCGCGGGCAACAGAAGGGCCAGCCCCGCCAGCAGCCGCTGCGGGGATACGTTGAACTGCTTCATCGACTTGTCTCCGATCGATGGCCGCGCTTATCCCTGGCGCAGCATCTTTAGGCGTTCCAGCAGGGCCTGGTGAATGTGGTGCTGCGCGGCGTCTTGCGCGCCTTGAACATCGCGGGCGCGGATGGCGTCGACGATGGCCTGGTGTTCCTGGTTGGAGCGGCCGGCCCGCTCCGATGAGCTGAGCGTGCTGCGTCCCAGCAGGTAGGTGGTCTCGGTCAGCGAATGCAGCGAGCGGATCAGGTAGCGGTTGTGCGCGGCGCTGTAGATGGCCTGGTGAAAGCGCAGGTTCTGGGCGACGGGGTCGCCGCCGTCGCCTTCGTCCAGGATGGCCTGCATGTTGGCGACTTCGGCGTCCGTGGCATGGCGCGCGGCGAAGGCGGCGGCAGCGCCCTCCAGCACTTCGCGCATGGAGTAGAGCTCGCCGACTTCCTGCTGGTCCATCGTGGTGACGACCAGTCCGCGGCCGGGCTCGTGCGTGATGAGGCCTTCGTCCTGAATGCGCTTGAGCGCTTCGCGCACGGGGGTGCGGCCCATGTCGAGCTGGTCGGCGACTTCCACTTCGCGCAGCCGGTGGCTGGGCGTGAACATGCCGGCCAGGATGCGGCGCTTGATCTCGTTGTAGGCCGCGAAGGCCTGCGAATTGCTCTTGGGAATGGGCAAGGCTGTCTCGATGCGTTTTTTGTATATTTTTGCATACAAAAAATCGGTCGACAATCCGGCCCCTGAAAATAGATGCTTGGCCGCCTTATCCGCCCAGCGGTGCGCGCGATACGTGACGCCGGAACAGGTCCGCCATGGTGGCCGCCGCCAGCGACAGCGGCGTGCCCTGCAGCGTCATGATGCCGATGCTGGCCACGGGCATGGGCACGTCGGCCCGGATGCGCCGGGCCTCGTCGCCGTAGGGCTTGATGTCCAGCATGCCGGACGGGCAGAGGATGAGCGCGTCGCTGCGGGTCATCAGGTTCCACATGACGCCGAAGGTGTCGCACTCGATGACCCGCTGGGGTTCGGGCAGGCGGTGCGCGCGCAGCCCGCGCAGAAAGGCTTCGGTGTGGCTGCCGGGCGATACGTTGAGCAGCCATTCGCAGCCGCGGATGTCGTCCCAACGCCGTGCGCGCGCCAGCGGATGGCCCTTGCGGCACGCGATCATGAATTCCAGCGGCCGCAGTTCCTCGAAGTCGAATTCCTGCCCGCCGGCGCCGTCGTTCATGCGCGAGGCCAGCGCGAAATCCAGCGCGCCGTTTCGCAGCGCGGGCAGCACCGCGGGGAGCAGTCCCTCGGAAACCTTGATCTTGGCGGCCGGCATGCTGGCGCGGAACTCGGCCAGCACGTCGGGCAGCACGCTCATCATCACCATGGGCGTCACGCCGACCGCCACGCGCGCCTGCGCGCCGCTGAGCAGCTGGCGGATGTCCTGGCGCGCCAGCGCAAGCTGCGCCTGCGCGAGGCGGGCCCGAACCGTGAGGTGCTCGCCGCATTCCGTGACGGCGATGCCCTTGGGGCTGCGCGTCAGGAGCGGCGCGTCCAGTTCGGTTTCGAGTTCCTTGATGGCCTTGGTCACGGCGGCCTGGCTCAGGTGCAGGCTGCGCGCGGCGGCGCGGATGCTGCGCAGTTCGGCCACTTTCAGCCACGCGCGCAATTGATGGTCTTTCACGGCGATGTGCCCCTGACAACCTGAGGTGGTCACCTTAACAAAAATATAGCCTTACACGCAGCGCGGACCATCCCTAAGCTGATCGTCGATCAGGCCCGGAAAGACCGATGGCCTGACCCGAAAAGCGCTTCAGGAGAATGCCATGCCGATCTTTGCCCGCCGTGCCGTTTCCTTGTTTCTTGTCCTCGTGGCCGCCACCGGCGCCAGCGCCGCCCGCGCCGACTGGCCGCAGCGGCCGATCAAGCTCATCGTCCCGTATGCCGCGGGGTCGGGCCCGGATGTGGTGCTGCGCCCGATTGCCGACGCGCTGGGCCGCGAGCTGGGGCAGCCGGTCATCGTGGAGAACCGGGGCGGTGCGGGCGGCATCGTCGGCACGCAGGCGCTGGCGTCGGCCGCGCCCGATGGCTACACCATCGGCTTCGGCAATATCGTCACGCTGGCGATCAACAAGAGCATGTACGCCAAGCTGCCCTACGACCCGCAACGCAGCCTGGCGCCCGTCAGCCTGGCCATCAGCAATGCGCTGGTGCTGATCGCACGCAACGGCCTGCCGGCCAGCAACGTGCAGGAGCTGGCCGCGTACGCGAAGCAGCATCCGGGCAAGGTCAGCGTGGGATCGCTGGGCGTCGGATCCAGCGCGCATCTGGCGGGGGAGATGCTCAAGAGCGAAACCGGCACCACCATGCTGCACGTGCCGTACAAGAGCGGCCAGCAGGCCGTGGTGGATCTGGCCGGCGGACAGCTGGACGTGATGATCGACAACGTGGCGGGCGTGCTGCCTTTCATCCGCGCGGGCCAGGTCAAGGTGCTGGGCGCCACCAGCCTGACGCGCGTGCCGGTGCTGCCGGATGTGCCGACGCTGGACGAATCGGGCTTGAAGGGATTTGAGGTCGTGTCGTGGGGCGGCATCGTGACGCCGGCGGGCACCCCGGCGCCGGTGATCGCCAAGCTGAACGCCGCCATTGCCAAGGCGTTGCAAGACCCCGCGGTGCAGAAGCAGAACGAGACGCTGTCGGTCGATGCCACGCCGTCCACGCCCGAGCAGTTCGCCAGCCTCATCGCTGCGGAGATTCCGCGCTGGGCGGCGATGGTCAAGCAGTCCGGCGCGTCGGCGGACTGAACGGTCGGCGCGGAACGGGCTTTGCAGCGCGCGTGCGCCGGCGCGGTCCGCGCAGAACAGGGTTATCAGAATAGGGAGACAACATGACGAACGCACTCTGGCGCTGGAACGCGCTCGACCTGGCCCGTGCCATCCGCAACGGTGAAGTATCCAGCCGAGAAGCCGTGCAGAGCTGCCTGGACCGCGCCGACGCGGTCAACGCCGCCTTCAATCCGCTGACGGAGACGTATGCGGAACAGGCGCTGCGCGCCGCGGATGCCGCCGATGCGGCGGTGCGCGGCAAGCAGGCATTGGGCGCGCTGCATGGCGTGCCGGTCACGATCAAGGCCAACGCGGATCTGGCTGGCACCGCCACGACCAACGGCGTGACGGCCTATCGGGACCTCATCGCGCAGGAGAACAATCCGGCGGTCGACAACTGGCTCCGCGCGGGCGCGGTTGTCATCGGACGCACGAATGTCCCGGCGTTTTCGTGGCGCTGGTTCAGCGACAACGATCTGCACGGCCGCACCGTCAATCCGTTCGATGTGGCGCGCACACCGGGCGGCTCAAGCGGCGGCGCGGCGGTGGCGGCGGCGCTGGGCGTCGGGCCGCTTGCGCATGGCAGCGATCAGGGCGGCTCGATCCGCTATCCCGCGTATTGCTGCGGCGTTGCGGGGCTGCGGCCCTCGCAGGGGCGGGTGCCGGGCTACAACGCCACGCAGCGCTCGGAGCGCCCGGTGGTATCGCAGATGGCGGCCACGCAAGGGCCTTTGGCGCGTACCGTCGCCGATCTGCGCTTGGGAGTGGCGGCGATGTCGGGTGGCGACGCGCGCGATCCTTGGTGGGTGCCTGCGCCGCTGGCGTTTCCCGATTTGCCAGGCAACCGTCGCGTCGCGCTGTTCGCGGGCACGGCGCAGCACAAGGCCGACGCCGCAGTGGCCGACGCGCTGCAACGTGCCGCCGGCTGGTTGCAGGACGCGGGCTACATCGTCGAGGTCGCCGAGCCGCCGCAGTTCGACGCCGCGGCCGCGCTGTGGCTGGACGTGCTGATGAACGAAGCCGCCGGGTCCATGCAGCGCGAGATCGAGCGCGCGGGCGATCGCGCCATCCGGAACGCGTACCAAAGCATGCTGGCGCACACGCCGCGCCGGGACAAGGACGGCTTCGTTCAAGCCATGGCGATGCGCACGACGATCCTGCGCGAATGGGGCCGCTTCTTTGAACGCTATCCCGTCCTGCTGATGCCGGTGTCGTTCGCGCTGCCTTTCCCGGTGGATCGGGATCAGCAGGGCGCCGACGTGATGGCGGACATCCTGCAGGCGCAGAGTCCGTTGATCTCGACGGCGATTCTGGGACTGCCGGGGCTGTCGGTGCCGGTGGGGTTGGCGCACGGTGTGCCAGTCGGCGTGCAGTTGGTAGCCGAGCGGTTCCGCGAAGACCTGTGCCTGGCGGCCGGCGAGGTCATCGAGACGCGGGCGGGCTGGTCGGTGCTGGAACGGCTTGGCATCTGACAGCGTCCCTTGCGGACCTAACCCGACGCGCCTGGATCCTTCTGCCGCGCATGGACGGCGGCGCCCAGCGCCGCGCCGTGGACGGCCAGATGCGCGCCCAACTGGATGGCCTGCAACAGGGCCTGGCGCGTCACCCCTTGCGCCAATCCCTCGTGGATCAACGCACGCGTGGTGTCCATGTCGCCCTGCGTGAAGCAGGCGTGCAGGGCGACCCGCACCAGCAAGCGCTCCGCGCGGGTCAATCCACCGGCAGGCGCGCCATGTTCCAGAAAATCGAGCAGGACAGCGACATAGCCCGGGTCCATCTCCGCCAGCCGCAGCAGACGGTCCGCCTGGTCCGGCCACAGCGCGGCGATGCGGGCGCGCAGGGCAGCGTCCGGATTCAGCGCAGGTTGGGGCGCGGCCTCGTGCAGCAGGTCGGCGGCTTGCAGCACCGCGCTCAGGCCCTGCATCGTGACCAGGTGCAGCACGTCGAACACGTCGGCATCGGTGGCGCCGGCCTCGCGCGCCATGCGCAGATGGGTGGTCAGGCCCGGCTCGAACAGGTGCGTGGCCGACGCATCGAGCGCCACGTAGATAAGCTCGACCATGCGGGTTGCCAGAGGTCCGGTCTTGGCCGGGTGTCCCGCGTACTCGGCGTAGTGCGCCAGAAAGCCCGGATTGGCGTGCAGCATCGCGTCCGTCCAGGGGCGCCAGTAGCCGCGCGCGGCGATGAAGCGGGCCTTGATCTCGTTCAGGTCGGTCAGCGGCTGCATAGCACTTGCCCCGTCAGATATTGGGCCTGCGCGCCGGCCACAAAACGCAGCAGGGGCGCCAGCGCCTCGGGCGTCGTGCCTTGCGCGATCTGCACGGCATTGATGCGGCGCGCCGCCGGCCCCCATTCGCAGGCCAGCGAGGCGATCAGCATGCGCGCGGCCGCGTGATCGCCGGCGTGTTCCCAATCCAGGCCGTCGTCATCGGGCAGCAAAAGCGTCAGGCTCGCGGGACCGTCCGCGGTAAAGCGCTGCGCGGCCTGCAATGCTGCTTCCAGCCGTTGCCCCGGTGCGCTGGCCAGCACCGTTGCGTCCAGCACGGCGGCGTAGCCGTCGCCAGCGGATTCACCGGGCAGCGGCGGCCAGTCGCCGCGAACGGTAAGGGATAGGGGCGCATCCGCCGGAACACGTCCGCTTCCGGCGGCAGGGGCATAGGTCTGGCTTCCGCCGTATACCGACGAACCGCCATCCACGCACACAAGTCCGCCGGCAAGCGAGGCCGCGTGCGTGCTGGAAAGGAAGGCGAGGGCGCATGCGATCTCGTCAGGGTCGGCCAACCGGCCCAGCGGGATCTTGGCCACGGCGCGTGCGGGGTCCAGGCGGCCCGAGGCGATCAGGCCAGCGACCAGTTCCGTCTGCACGTAACCGGGGCAGAGCACGGTGACGCGAAGGCCCGGATCCGACTGGGCCAGCGCACGGCTCTGCGCGATCAGTCCGGCCTTGCTGGGGCTGTAGCCGCCGCGCCACGGGATGGCGCGCAGTCCCGCGCCGGAAGCCACATTGACGACGCGCGCGCCGTCAGCGAGGCGGCCGCGCAGGGCGCTCACCAGGCGGGCCGGCGCGCGCAGGTTCAGATCGAGCAGGCGTTGCCAGTCGTCGGCCGCCTGGTCGACGGTGGGTCTATTGCTGCTGTCGGTCATCCCGGCGTTGTTGATGAGCGCATCCAGGCGCGGCATGCCGTCTGCCAGGGCGGCAATCTGCGACGCGTCCGTCAGGTCAGTGACGCGCGCCAAATGCTCTGCATCGGCGGGCGCGGGCAGCTCGGCCCGCAGGGCCTGCAGCGCCGGCGCATTGCGATCGACCAGCACACAGCGATGGCCCGCGGCCGCGAGCCGGCGGGCCGCCGCACGGCCAATGCCGCTGGCCGCGCCCGTGAGCAGGACGGTGTCCATCAAAGGGTCGTGAACGTGATGCCGCCGTCCACCACCAGCGCCTGCGCCGTGATGAAGCGGGCCTCGTCGCTGGCAAGAAACACGATGGCCTCGGCGATGTCGTCCACCGTGCCCAGGCGGCCCATCGGCGTGCTGGCGACGCGGCGCGCATCGCGTTCGGCGTTGCGGTTGCGCTGCGTGCCTTCCGTGGGCACCGCCGACGGGCAGACGGCGTTGACCCGGATCCGGCGCGCACCGAGTTCGGCGGCCGCCGCGCGCGTCACGCCCAGCACGCCGGACTTGATGCCCGAATACACGATGGAATTGGGTGCGGACTTGAGCGCGGCGGTGGATGCGACGTTGACGATGGCGCCGCCGCGCTCGGGGTCCATGACCTCGGCCGCCGCCTGAATGCCCCAGATGACGGCCTTGAAGCCGATGTCCAGCATGCGCTCCAGCGTGTCGGGCTGAATGTCGGGCGCGCTCTGGTAGCGCACCCAGGCGGCGTTGTTGACCAGGATATCCAGCCGCGAGCCATGCTCGGCGGCCTGCCGGACGGCTGCGCCGATGCCTTCGCGCGTGGCGACGTTCTGCACCACGGGAAAGGCATTGCCGCCTTCGGCCACGATGCCGGCCACGGCGTCATCCACCAGTTCCTGCTTGAGGTCGTTGACGCCGACTGTGGCGCCGCGCGCGGCGAGCAGGCGGGCGGTGGCCCTGCCGATGCCGGCGCCCGCGCCAGTGACGAGCGCGACGCGCCCGGCGAGATCTTGTGCCATGGTTGCTTCCTATACCGATTGAATGAAGGCGTGGCCGGCGCCGCGCGACAGCCCTGCAAACGCGGCGTCCAGCTTGCGCACCGCGCGCAGCGCGCGATGCAGGGGCAGTTCCCACGTGAAGCCCATGCCGCCGTGCAGGTGGATGGCTTTTTCGATGACGAAGGCCGCGTTGGCAAGCGCGCCAGCCAGCGCGGGCTGCGTGTCGCGTGGCGCGCCGTATTCGTCGGCGTGCGCAGCCCGTCGTATCGCGGCGCTGGAGACGTCCTGCAGCAGCCGCATGCGGGCCAGCAGGTGGCGCACGGCCTGCTTGGCCGACAACGGCCGGCCGAACTGCACGCGGGTGGCCATGTAATCGGCCGCCGCTTGTAGCGCGCCTTCGGCGGCGCCGTTGGCGAACTCGGCCAGCAGCAGGTGCGCCTGGCGGCGCAGCGCGGCCCATGCCGTTTCGTCCAGCCGCGCAAGCACCGGCGCGCCTGCCAGCGTGATCCAGGTTTGCGGATGATCGGGATCCAGCGCCGCCTGGTCGTCGCGCGGCAATGCCGTGGCATCGACAAGGGCCGCGCCCGCGCCGTCGGCCACCAGCGCCCAGTCGGCGGGCCCCTGATCCAGTCGCGCGTAACCGGCCTGCAGGCTGCCATGCCAGGCGATGCCGGCCAGGCATTCGCCGGCGGCCAGGGCCGCGGCCTGCGGCGTGCCGGCCAGCGCGCCCGCAAGCAGGATCTGTTCGGGAAGCGGCAAGGGCAGACGCAGACGCCCGGCCGCATGCGCGATCGGCAGCGCGAATTCGAGCGGGAGGCCCAGTCCGCCGTCGTCTTCGGCGGCCATGACCCCGCACAGCCCCGCCTGCGCCAGCACCTGCGCCATGGCGCGGGGATCCTGGCGGGTCAGGGCATCGGTGATCGCGGCGTCGGCGGCCTGCGCGAACTCCTCGGGACGCAGTTCTTCGTGGCTCATGTCAGGTCCTTGGGCAGATTCATGACGCGCTGGGCGATGACGTCGAGCTGCACTTCGGTGGTGCCGGCGTAGATCGTCTCGGCGCGCGAGAACAGATAGGCGGTGGTGAAGGCCTTCTGGGCGCGGCGCGCCAGGGCGCTGGAATGCGGCCCCACTTGCGACAGCAGCGACAGCGCCAGACCGGCGAACGCCTGATGGCATTCCGACCAATACAGTTTGGTGAGCGAACCGCGCGCGCCGATGGTCTCGCCACGCAGCATGCGCGCCACGGTCAGTTCGACCAGGCCCTTCAAGCCGTTGATCTCGCAGACCAGGTCGCCGACGCGGCGTTGCACGTAGCCGTCGTCAAGCGCGGGGGCCAGTTGCGCATCGGATTTGCAGGCGGCGATGAGCTGGCGCAGTTCGCATTCGAAGCGCCACGGGCGGTACATGCGGTTGGTGGCGCGCTCGATGGACAGTACCCGGATGGCGGCGTTCCAGCCTTCGTCCGGGGCGCCCAGGCGTGCGCTGTCGGGCACCACCACGTCATCGAAGAACACCGCGGCAAACGACTCCTTGCCGTCGATGGATTTGATGGGGACGACGCGGATGCCCGGTGTGTCCATCGGGACCGCGAACATCAGAAGGCCGCGGTGCTTGTCGGCCACGGTGCCGGTGCGCGTCAGCAGCAGGCAGTAGTGCGCCTTGGCCGCGCCGCTGGTCCAGATTTTCTGGCCGTTGATGCGCCACGTGTCGCCCTGCTGTTCGGCCTTGGTGCGCAGGCGGGCCAGGTCCGACCCCGCGTCCGGCTCCGAAAACCCCTGGCACCAGTACTGGCGCATTGCCAGGATCGCGGGCAGGAAGTCCTGCTTCTGCTGTTCGGTGCCCACGGCCATAATGATGGGACCGGCCAGTTCCTTGCCGATGGAACTGACGCTCTCGGGCATGGGCAGTGCGCCAATCTCCTTGTTCACGGCCAGATGCTCGCGCAGCGTCAGGCCGTGGCCGCCGTAGGCCTTGGGCCACGTCATGCCGGCAAGCCCCGCCTGATACATCGCGGCCTCCCAAGCGCTGCTTTCGGCGAGCGAGGGCGCTCGCCAGTCCAGGCTGTCGGCGCGCATGAAGTCGGGCAGGTTGGCGCGCAGCCAGGTGCGCGCGTGCTGGCGGTAGACCTCGGGACCCGCGGCAGGATCCGGGACCGCGGCGTGTTGTTCGAATTGCATGGCTGTCCTCAGTGGGCGGGGGCGGCGCGCGGAATCATCAGCGCGTCCAGGACGACGACGCCTTGGCCCTGCGGCCGCACCAGAATGGGGTTCATGTCTATTTCGGACACGTCCGCGCGGTGGCGGTACGCGAATTCGGACAGGCGCGCCACGCTGCGCGCGGCGGCGGCGATGTCGGCCTTGGGCCGCCCGCGTGCGCCATCCAGGATGGGAAACATCTTGAGCGACCGGATCATCTCGGCGGCTTCGGCCTCGCTGACGGGCGCGGCCTGCACGGCGACGTCCTTCAACACCTCGGCGTAGATGCCGCCCATGCCCACCATCACGATGGGACCGAAGACGGGATCCTGCGATACTCCGGCGATCAGTTCGGTGCCGCCCGCGACCATCGGCGCGACCAGCACGCCGTCGATGCGCGCGGCCGGCGCGTGCCGCGCCACGTTGGCCAGGATTTGCGCGTAGCCCTGACGCACGGCGCTGGCATCGGCCAGGTCGAGCAGCACGCCGCCGGCTTCGGTCTTGTGCGCGACGTCTTCGGAGGCGATCTTCAGCACCACGGGATAGCCGATGGCGCCGGCCGCGCGCACGGCCTCGTCGGCATCGCGGGCGATGATCTCGCGCGGCACATCGATGCCGGCTTTGCCCAACGCCTGCTTGGCGTGGAATTCGTTGCGGAACACGGCCGGGTCGACGGGTTCCGAAGCGGGCAGCGGCGTGCCGTCCGGAATGCAATTGCGCAGGCGGCCCAGCTGCACCAGCCCGGCCAGCCCCGTGGCGGCCGCGTCGATGCTGGAGAACACCGGAATGCCCAGCGCGTTGATCTGCTCGACGGCGTCGGCTGGCCCCTGACTGATGACCATCAAGAGGCGGTCCGGGTGGCTGGCGCGCACCTCGGCCAGCGCTTGCAGGTAGATGCCGCGCAGCCGCGCGTTGTAGAGCGACAGCGACATGAACAGCGCAACGGAACTGGCCGACGGGTCCTCCAGCAGGGCGGTCAGCATCTTGAGCAGGATGTCCGGACGGGCGGACATCTGGGCGGACGCATCCACCGGGTTGCCGGTGCTGGCGGTCGGCACGGCTTCCCGGATGCGCCGCTGCGTGTCGGGCGCGAGCGGGGGCAGGGACAGGCCTGCGTCGCTCATCGCGTCGGCCATCATGATGCCGAAGCCGCCGGACGCCGCCACGAGCGTCACCGCATCGTTGGCCGGCAGGCGGCGGGGCATGAGCAGCGAGGCGGCGTGGCCGATGTCGATCAGCGCTTCGACCGAGCGCACGCGCAGCACGCCGTGGCGGCGAAAGACCGCGTCGATCACGGCGTCCGACCCGGTGAGGGCGCCGGTGTGCGAGGCGGCGGCGGCCTGGCCTTTTTCCGTGGAACCAATCTTCAGGATGATGACGGGCTTGGCGCGCTCGCGCGCCAGGCGTAGCGCGCCGATGAGCTTGCCGGCGTCGCGGCACGTCTCCATGCAGCACAGGATGATGCGCGTGTCCGCGTCTTCGGCCAGCGCGGCGATGCCGTCGGCGGCATCGACATCCGCTTCGTTGCCGGTCGCGATGAACCGGCTGACGCCCATGCCGCGGCGGGCGACGCTTTGCATGGTGTGGCTGCCCACGTTGCCCGACTGCGACACGATGCCCACGTGGCCGGCGGGCGGCATGTTCTCTTCCAGCGCGATTGAAAACGAACCGATCAGGCGCTCGGCCACATTGACCGTGCCCAGGCAGTTGGGGCCCAGGATCCGTATGCCGTGTTCGCGGGCGATGGCGACCAGTTCGGCCTGCAGCGAGGCGCCTTCGGGGCCGGCCTCCGTGAAGCCGGCCGACAGCACGATGGCGGCCTTCACGCCGCGCGCGGCGCAATCGCGCAGCGCGGCGGGCGTGGCGGCGGCGGGCACGGCCAGGATCGCCAGGTCGGGCGCCGTGGGTGTCTGCGTCACGCTGGTGTACGCCGGCAGCCCCTGGATGGTTCCGCCCTTGGGATTGATGGGGTACACCGCGCCGCGGTAACCGTGCTTGATCAGCATGTGGACGGGACGGCCGCCGATCTTGGTGATGTCGTCCGAGGCGCCGATGACGGCGATGCCCGCGGCCTGGAAAAAGGGCGCCAGCCCCGCGCCGGGGCGTTGATGCTGCGTATCCATGCTCAACGTCCCTTGAACTGCGGCTGGCGCTTTTCCAGGAATGCCATGCGGGCTTCGCGCGCGTCTTCCGTTTTGGCAAGCGCCATGGTGAAGTCCTGCTCGAAGCGGTAGGCGTCGCGCTGCGGCATGAGGTCGACCATGTTGGCGGCACGTTTGGCGTACAGCACGGCCAGCGGCGCCTTGCCGGCGATTTCGTGCGCCAGCGCCAGCGCGGCGGGCAGAAGCTGGTCGGCGGGCAGCACGTCTTCCAGCACGTTGCGGCGAAGCAGGTCGTGCGCGGTCAGGCGCTGGCCGGTGAAGAACATGCGGCGCAACGTCGAACGCCCAAAAAGCGTGCGCAGCATGGACGCGCCGCCGGCCAGGCCGACGTTGATTTCAGGCATGCCGAAGGTGGCGTTCTCGGACGCATACATGATGTCGCACGCGGCCATGAGGCCCAACCCCGCGCCGAGCGCCGCGCCGTTGACGGCGGCGATGACCGGCTTGGCGCATTCCTTGATGGCGTTGCCGGTTTCGCGGGTAATGCGGTTGTGTTCAAGAAAGTCGCCAGCGATGTCGGCGTTGGGGCGGTCCTTCAGGTCGGCGCCGGCGCAAAAGACCGTGCCGCTGCCGGTCAGCACCGCGCAGCGGATGTCGTCGCGCTCGGAGATCTCGTCGAAGATCGCCACGATGCGGCGGCGCATGGCGCGATTGAGCGCATTGACCGGCGCGTTGTTCAGCGTGACCAGCGCCACGCCCTCATTGACTTCGAACTTGACGGGGGTGTCGCTCATGCCCGCACCTCGCTCGATTGGAAACACATAGCGGGGCGCCGGGCGCCGTGGGCATGCTGCATCGTAAGTCTCCTCGGGGTCTGATGACCGGTCTTGTCTGCTGTCCACGCCTGCCGGCATTGGATTTTTTTGATTTTAGGAAGGGGCCTGGGCCCGATCTACGGCAAAAACGGTGGTTGTGTTCTGCAGGAATGGCGCATATTCCGGGCTCCCCGCAGCCGATACCATGGGGAAAAATCATCGCCAGCGCGCGTGTTGGAAAGAGGGAGGCAGATGCAGATCGAACGTATCGGAACGCTGCGTGCGGCATTGGGCGAATGCCCGGTGTGGGACGCGGCGGGCGGGCGGCTGTGGATGGCCGATTGCCGCAAGGGCCAGATCCTGGCCGTGACGCCGGATTCGGGCCGCGTGCAAAGCTGGCAGCTGCCCGCGCCGCTCGGGTCATTTGCCTTCAACGGCGAGGACGAGCTGGTCGTGGCGTTGAAGGAATCGTTTGCGCTGTTCCGGCCGGCGGACGGCAGCCTGCGAACGCTGGCCGTTATCGGCGTCAGCCACCCCAACCTGCGGCTCAATGACGGCACACCCCTGCCGGACGGCAGCTTTGTCGCGGGCACCATGCACATTTACCGCGAGGCCGGCGAGGCGCCGCTGGGCGGACTGTATCGCCTGGACACGCGCGGCATGCTTGCGCGGATCGCGCAGGGGATCGGCGTGGTCAACGGCCCGGCTCTGCATCCGGACGGCAAGCACCTTCATGTGTGCGACAGCGCGGCGCGCACCATCTACCGGTATCGCATGGATGCGCAGGCATGCTTATCGGGCCGCGAGGTGTTTGCCGACACGGACGCGCTTGGATCGGCGCCGGACGGTTGCTGCTTTGATCGGGACGGCGGGCTTTGGACGGCGCTGGTGCATGCGGGCGCCGTCGTGCGGTTCGACCGCGACGGAAAACTGGACCGGCGCATCGACGTGCCGGTCGCCCACCCGGCGTCGCTGTGCTTTGGCGGGGACGACCTGACCGACCTCTACGTCACGTCCATCAGCGACAGCGGACGCCTGTCGGCCAATGGCCCCCTGGACGGCGCGCTACTGCGCATCCGCGGCGCGGGTTACGCAGGCTCGCCGCGCCCGCGCTGCGCGATCCGGCCCGGCGCCTGACGCTTACCACCGGGTCAGGCGTCAGCCGCCGGCTTGCCGTACGCGGCGAATCGCAGCTCGGCGCCCGACACGTGCGAGGCGACAAAGTCCAGGAACAGCCGGATCTTCACGGGGATCATGGCCGTGTCCAGGATGGTGGCGTACATGCCTTCTTCGAAGGTGGTGTTGGTGACGCGGTAATCCGGACACAGCCGCACCAGCGTGCCGCGCGCGATGTCGTGGTGCACGGTGTAGTCGTCCAGCAGCGCGATTCCTTCGCCCAGCCTGGCCAGCTCCAGCAACGCCACGCCATTGTTGGTGACGTGCCTTGGCTGGATCGGCACTTCATCGATGACCTCGCCCTGCTTGAAGCGCCAGAGGTACTGGTCGCCAGGAAGCAGGTACGCCAGGCACGCGTGCTGGGCGATGTCGGCCGGCGTTTCGGGCGGCTTGCGATCGGCCAGATACGCGGGCGAAGCGACGAGATAGCGTTCGCTCTTGAAGAGGATGCGCCGCTTCAGGCCGGCCTCGACGGGCGGCGAGATGCGGAAATCGATGTCGAAGTTGTTGCGCCGCAGATCCGTCTTGGCTTCCGACAGCACGAGTTCGATGTGGATCTCGGGGTAGGCCTCGCGAAAGGCCGCGACCAGCTGCGGCAGCACGCCCAGACCGAACATCATGCGCGAATGCACGCGCAGCACGCCTTTGGGCGCGGCGCGGATCTCGGTGATGTTGCGATGCGCCTCGTTGATGTTCCAGAGGATGGGTTCGAGCTGGCGCGCGTATTCCTGGCCCGCTTCGGTCAGCACGACCTGCCGCGTGGACCGCAGCAGCAGCTTGACGTTGAGCTCGCTTTCGAAGTCGGTGATCATGCGCGACACCGAGGTGGCAGAGATGCCGAACTGGCGCGCGGTTTCCGAGAAGCTCTCGGACTTCGAGATCGACAGAAAGAGCTCCATGGCGCGCAGTCTGTCCATCATTCCTCCACTTTATGCAGCACAGAACGCCGCTTTTCTTGTATTCCAGCCCATGACTACCGGCCTCTAGAATTTCCTCAAGGATTCAAGCATCAATGAGGAGACACAATGGAATTCGGCGTATTCATTCTGGCGCAGCAACGAGGTTACCACCAGTCCTCCGCGCAAGTCATCAACAACTCCATCGAGCAGACGGTGGCGGCCGAGCAAGCCGGATTCAACACGGCGTGGTACGCCGAGCATCACTTCAACAACTATTCCCTGTCGCCGTCGCCGCTGATGACGGTGGCCCATGCCGCGGCCAAGACGCGCCAGATACGCCTGGGCACGGCAGTGTGCATTCTGCCGCTGTATCACCCCGCGCGCTTTCTGGCGGAAGTCGGCTTCGTGGACACGGTGTCCAATGGGCGGCTGGACCTGGGCGTCGGGTCGGGGTACCAGCAATTCGAATTCGAGCGCTTCGGCGTCCAGATCGAGGAGTCGGGTGCGATCTTCAATGAGTTCCTGGACGTCATTCCCAAGGGCCTCACGCAGAAGATCTTCGAGCATGACGGCAAGTTCCTGAAGATTCCGCCCAGCTCGATCGCGGTGCGCTGCGTGCAGGATCCGATGCCGCCGCTGTGGATCACGTCGGGCAACCCGGTGACGCTTGGCCGCGGCGTGCGCGAGAACCACAATCTGTTCGTGACGGCGCTGCTCAAGGGCAACGACGGCATCGCGGAACTGCGCGGGCGGCTGGAGAAGGTGGCCGAGGACAACGGCAAGGACCTGGACCGCGACGTGAAGTTCGGCTTTCTGCGCTGTGGCTATGCGTCGGACAACAAGGCCGAGATCGACGCCTATCTGGATTGCGCGCGCTTTCAGCGCCGCATTTCCGAAAGCCTGAAGTTCCGCCGCGCGCAGAGCGACGACGGCTACATGGTCAAGGAAGTGCCTTCGGAAACGGACCCGACGTTCGAGCAATTGCGCAAGAACCTGCCGGTGGGTTCGGTCAACGAGGTCATCGACAAGATGCTCGAAGAGATCAGCATCCTGCGACCGAAGCACATTGCGCTGCAAACGCAGCTTGGCGATTTCGACCAGAAGACGATGCTCAAGCAGATCGAACTCTGGGGCGACAAGATCATTCCCGCGATCCGCAAGGAAGTCGGCAGCACGACCGTCCTTGCCTGAAGGAGGGCAGCATGCGTATCTACCTGAGCAATGCCGGCGCCATTGCGCTGCGCGACGCGGCCGATTTCGGCCGTCTGGATGTCTTGGCGGACCCGCAGCCCGCGGATCGGCTGGAACGCGCGATCGCGCGCATCGGCCGGCGCGAGGACGAGCGGCACGTGCGGCTGTCGCCGTCAGTGCTGCGCTTCCTGTCGCAGCACGCGGGCGATCCGGCCTGGGAAGCCAGCTTCTCGAAGATGGTGGACTACGCGGCGCGGCACGGCTGGGTCGACGAACGCGGCGACATCCGTGCGCACATGGTGGTCAACGAATGCGACGAGGTGGTGTCGGTGGATGACTTCAAGGCGGCAATGCGGTCGCTGCCGGCCGGCATCAGCGCCGTCAGCACGGGTGACGGCGACGACATGGCGGGCATGATCGTTTCCAGCCTGACGTCGATCTCGGCCGACCCGCCGATGGTCGGGTTCTTTGTGCAACAGACCGCGTCGGCGCACGCGCCGCTGCTGCGCAACGGCCGCTTCGTCGCCAACATCCTGGGAGAAGGCCACGGCGAGGTGATCGAGGCCTTCATGAAGAATCCTCAGGGCAAGGCGCGGTTCGCGCTGGGTGGATGGGTGATGAACGAACATGGCGCGCCGGTGCTGCCCGATGCGCTGGCCAGCATCGAATGCGACATCGTCTGCACCGAGAAGCTGGGCACGCACGATCTCATCGTGGGCAAGATTCGCAGGACGGCCTGCCGCGAGGCGCGTCCGGTGATCAACTTCAAATCCGCCACGCACGGCATTGCGCCAGCGCAGCTGCAATGAACCGATGACCGCATTTGACTGAACGACAAGCCCGCCATTTGGCGGGCTTTTGCATGGCGGAAAAGGACGCGTGGGCGCTGCGCCAGCGCCCGCAGGTTCAATCGAGGACGATGCCGTTTTCCTTGATGACCTTGCCCCAGTACTGGCGGTCGGCTTCCAGCTGGGCTTCCAGCGCCTGCGGGCCGCCGGCTTTCTCGGTCTGGCCGTTGGCCACGAGCAGCTTGCGGAAGCTCTCGGATTGGACGGTCTTGATGGCGGCGGCCGAATAGGACTGCACGATCGCGTCCGGGGTGCCCTTGGGCGCATGCAGCGCGGTCCAGTAGCTGGCCTTGAGCTGGGGATAACCCAGTTCCGTCACGCAGGGCACTTCCGGCAGCGCCGGATCGCGCTGGTCGGTGGTCAGCGCCAGGATCTTCACCGCGCCGGCCTTCTGGTGGTCGGCCAGGGCGATGGGCGTCATGTAGGAAAGATCGTTGCGCCCGGTGATGAGGTCGATCAGGCTGGTGGGCGTGCTTTTGTAAGGCACGGCGGTCAGCGGGATGCCCAGGGTCTTGGACATGATCAGGCCGTACAGGTCGGTGACGCTGCCCGGGCCCAGCGAGCCGTAGGTAAGCGCGCGGTTCTCGCGTTTTGCATAGGCGACCAGTTCCGCCAGGGAATTGACGCCCATCTTCGCGGGCACGGTGATCGTAAGCGGACCGTCGAACATCATGGCGACGGATTTGAAGCTGTCGAAGCTGTAGTTCAGGCTGGGGCGCAGCAGGATGTTCAGGGATAGGGGGCCGGAACCGCCCATGAGCAGCATGCTGCCGTCGGCGGGCGCGCGCGCAACCTGCGAGGCGCCGATGATGCCGTTGGCGCCGGGCTTGTTCTCGACGATGAAGTTGATGCCCAGTTCGGCGCCCATGCCTTCGGCTAGCAGGCGCGCGAAATTGTCGTTGGGGCCGCCCGCTGCATAGGGCACGATCAGGGTCACGGGCTTGGCCGCGGCCCGCAACGGACGGGCGAACATCATGAGGGTGCCGGCCGCGATGAAGCCGCGGCGCGTGAGCTTGCGCATCTGTCTCTCTCCAGGTTCCCGCCGCCATGCGGGACCGTGCCTTCCGCGGGCCGGTTTTTGTGTTTTGACGCTGGCGGCTGGGTCGGCCGGAATCAGTGTCCGGCCTGGGGTTGTCTCATAGCCGATGATAATTTTTATCGGACCGGGCGATTACCCCATCGATCTGCAGAACTGTTCTGCGAAGCCAGCAATATTGCGGCTTGCGGCGGCATCGTCTTCTTGCGGCGGCGGCGCGCGTGACCGGCATTATGCCGGATCGCGGCTGATCTTTGCGCACCGGTACAGCGCCTCCTTGTCCAGCACCGTCAATCCGCCGTAATGCGTTTGCAGGACACCCTCGCGCGCCAGCCGGGTCAGCGCGGCGTTGCAGCGTTGGCGCGAGACGCCGCACAGGCCGGCGATTTCTTCCTGCGAGATCCGCAGCCGGCCCTGCGTTCCCGAATGGACCTCGGCATCCAGCTGCGCGGCGACGGCGCGCGCGACGGTGGTGTCGACGTCAAGCAGCACGTTGCCCGTGTAGCAGCCCATCAGCCAGTTGACCCGCTGCGCCAGGTGCGTCATCAGCGCCTTGGTGAATTCGATGTTGTTGTTCCAGAGGCGTTCGCAGGTGTCGCGCGGCAGGATCACGATGCGGCTGGGCCGCAGGGCAACGACCTCGTATTCGAAGCGCTCGCGGCGGATCATGGTGGCTTCGCCGAACCAGCTGCCCGTGCTGAAGCCGGCCAGCGACAGCGTGCGGCCGTCGGTGCCGGGTGACGACCACTTCACCAGCCCTTCGACCACGCCATACCAGCCGGGCGACCGCGATCCCGCGCGAAACAGGTATTCGCCGGCCGCCAGGGACACCGTGCGCAGCTCGGAGCGCACCACGTCGCGCTCGAGTTCCGGCAGGCCCTTGTACCAGGGCACCACGTCGAGCATCTTGTCGACCGCGCTGCGCGCCGGCCGGCGGCTTGCGTTCGACACGTCGTTGCCCGCCAGGGCAGGCGGTTCGCGCATGTTCGTTCCCTGTCTGGAGGTGGGATGCGGCCCAGGTAAACCCTAGGATTCTTTGTCAACGTGATGACTGTCCGCAAGGGCAGCCGGACCGCAGAATGTTTGACGCCTACGGGCCAAAAACCATAAGAGGAGACCGGTATGTTGTCAATGCCACGCCTGCTGTCCGCCACCGCCATCGCCGGCGCCCTGTCCGCCACGTTGCTGCCCGCCACGGCCGCGCACGCGCAAATTTCGGACGACGTGATCCGCATCGGATTCATTACCGACATGTCCGGCGTCTACTCGGGCCCGGACGGCCCCGGCGGCGCGGAGGCCATCAAGATGGCGATCGAGGAGATGGGCGGCCAGATCGACGGCAAGAAGATCGAACTGTTGACGGCAGACCACCAGAACAAGGCCGACGTGGCTTCGGCCAAGGCGCGCGAATGGTTCGACCAGCGCGGTCTGGACATGCTGATCGGCGGCACCAATTCCAGCACGGCGCTGGCCATGTCCAAGGTGGCGGCCGACAAGAAGAAACCCATCATCGTGGTGGGCGCCGGCGCGCCCGCGCTGACGAACGAGCAGTGCACGCCCTACACGCTGAACTACGCGTACGACACCGTGGCGCAGGCGCGCGGCACCGGCGCGGCGGTGGTCAAGACGGGCGGCAAGCGCTGGTACTTCCTGACGGCCGACTACGCCTTCGGCCACGCGCTGCAGGCGGACACCACCAAGGTCGTCGAGGCGGGCGGCGGCAAGGTCGTGGGCAGTGTGAAGCATCCGCTGGCCGCCAGCGATTTCTCGTCGTTCCTTTTGCAGGCGCAAAGCAGCAAGGCGGAGATCCTGGCGCTGGCCAATGCCGGCGCGGACGCGACCAATTCGATCAAGGCCGCGAACGAGTTCGGCATCACCAAGACGATGAAGCTGGCGGGCATGATCATGTTCATCAACGACATCCACGCCATGGGCCTGCCGGCCGCGCAGGGCATGTACCTGACCGACAGCTGGTACTGGAACGCCTCGGACGAAACGCGCGCCTGGGCGCGCAAGTTCTTCGAGCGCCGCCAGGCCATGCCGTCGTCCCTGCAGGCAGCCGACTATTCGGCGGCGTTGCAGTACCTGCGCGCGGTCAAGGCAACCGGCACGGACGACGCGGACAAGGTGCTGGCTTACCTGCGCGAAAACAAGCTGAACGACATCTACATCAAGGACGGCGTCGTGCGACCCGATGGCCGCGTCGTGCACGACATGTACCTGCTGCAGGTCAAGCGCCCGGACCAGTCGAAAGAGCCTTGGGATTACTTCACGGTGGTGCAGGCCATCGACGGCAACGAGGCCTTCACGAAGCAGTCGGAAAGCCGCTGCGCGCTGTGGAAATCCTAGGAGAACGGCATGGCCAAACGTAAAGTGATCGTGACCATCGCCCCGACGGGGGGCATGGCCTTGAAGAGCCAGAATCCGCACCTGCCGACGCAGCCCGCGGAGATCGCGGAGGATGTCTACCGCTGCTACAACGCCGGGGCAAGCGTCGTGGCGCTGCATGCGCGGCGCGCGGATGACCTGGCGACGTGCGATGCCGACGTGTACCGGAAGATGAACCAGCTCATCCGGGAGCGGTGCGACATCGTCCTGAACAACTCCACCGGCGGCGGCGTGCACGGCGACATGGTGGCCGAGACGTCGCCCGGCACATGGGAGATCCTGTGGGAGGAGCGTTTGAAGGGCATGGATGCGGGCGCCGAGATGTGCACGCTGGACGCCACCACGCTGAACCTGGCTTTCGGCGACCGCGAATACCTGATGAACACGCCGCTCAGCAAGGGGCGCGAGCTGGCGGCCGGCATGAAGGCGCGTGGCATCAAGCCCGAGTGGGAGGTGTTCAGTCCCACGCATATCCTGCAGGACGTGACCACGCTCATCAACGAGGACCTGGACGAAGGCCCGCACTTTATCAACCTGGTCATGAACGTGCATCGCAACTTCCAGAACGCCATGCCGTTTTCGCCGCGGCATCTGCAGATGATGGTGGACCTGCTGCCCAGGAACAGCGTCTTCTGCGTCAGCGGTATCGGGCCGTCGCAACTGGAGGCCAACATCAGCGCGCTGCTGCTGGGCGGCCACGCGCGCGTCGGGCTCGAAGACAACCTGTACTACCGGCACGGCGAGCTGGCCACCAATGTGCAGCTGACCGAGCGCATCGTGCGCATCATCCGCGACATGGACATGGAGCCGGCCACGCCCGCCGAGGCGCGCGAAATCATGGGCCTGCCGCTGAAAAGCGGCATCCGCCCCGAGTTCGCGCTTTGACGCAACCGTCAGGCGGTGCGGCGCAGGGCCGCGCCGCCGCCGTTCTTGGACCCGTTGCCAAATCCCGCCGCCCCGGTCCATAATCTGCGCTTTGTTAACTGATAACCGTTCGCATTATTGTCAATGCGGAGGGTGTCGCGGGCGGGATCGTGAGCGGATCGGAAGGGGCATCCCAGGACTTCGAAAGCCTGTACGGCAATCACCACGGCTGGCTGCTGGCCTGGGTGAACTGGCGCCTGGGCAATGCGGCCGATGCCGCCGACCTGGCGCACGACGCGTTCGTGCGCCTTTTGACGCGCCCGTGCAAGTTCGACAACGCCCGGCATGCCAGGACCTATCTGCGCCGGATGGCAGACGGCATGTGCATCGACCTGTGGCGCCGCCGCGACCTGGAGCAGGCCTGGCTGGACGCCCTGGCGGCGCAGCCGGAACCCACGGTGTCGTCGGCCGAAGACCAGGCCATGGTGCTGCAGGCGCTGGGCGAGATCGATGCCATGTTGCGCGGACTGCCGCCCAAGACCGCCCACGCCTTCGTGATGGCGGTGGCGTGCGAGATGACCGACCAGGAAGTGGCCGACGTGCTGGGCGTGTCCTCGCGCATGGTCCGCAAGTATGTCGCGCAGGCCATGCTGAGCTGCATGAAGCTGGAAGCGCGGCTGGCGGCGGGGATGGCGGGCGAGCCGGCGGACACGCCGCAGGTGGCGGCCCCATGACCGCCGCGCAAGCGCGCGAGCCCTCCCATCGCGCGATGGAGCAGGCCGCCGAATGGTATGCGCTGCTGCGGTCGGGCGATGCGTCGGCCGCCGAACGCCAGCAATGGCAGCAATGGATCGACCGCGCGGCAGAACACCGTGAAGCCTGGGGTTACGTCGAACGCATCGGCCGCCGCTTTTCGCCCCTGCAATCCAGTCCGGACCGGGATGCCGCCGTGACGGCGTTCGGGCAAGCCGCGGCGGCCCGGCCGCGCGCGCGCCGGCAACTGCTGTTGGGAATGGCGGGCGCGCTGGGCATGGCGGGGCTGGGATGGACGGCGTGGCGGCAGACGCCGCTGCCGCTGGTGGCCTCGACCTGGGGCGCGGACCATCGGGCGGGACTGGGCGAAACCCGGCAGATCGCCCTTGAGGACGGCACCCAGGTCTGGTTGAAGGCGCTCAGTGCATTCGATGTCGACTATGGCGCCACGCTGCGCCGGTTGCAGCTGGTCGCCGGCGAACTGTTGATCGATACCGCCAAGGATCCCCTGCGTCCCTTTGTGGTCGACACCGCCCAGGGGCGGCTGCAGGCGCTGGGCACGCGTTTCACGGTGCGCGGCGAGGACGATGGCGTGGTGGTCGCCGTGCATGAAGGGGCCGTCCGGATCGACACGGCGGCCAGCCGCGCCAGCGGAATCGTGGCGGCGGGGCAGCAGGCAAGATTCACCGCGAACGCGCTGGACGCGTTCGTGACCGCGGATCCGGCGCGCGAGGCCTGGACGCGGGGCGTGCTGGTGGCCGACGACACGCCGCTGGCCGACGTGGTGGCCGAATTGCGCCGGTATCACTTCGGCCACCTGGCCGTGGCGCCTGAAGTTGCCGGCTTGCACGTCTTTGGCAGTTATCCCATCCGCGAAACGGACCGCGCGCTGAACATGCTGGCCTCGGTGCTGCCGGTGCAGGTGCGCCGCACGATGCCCTGGTGGATCAGCCTCGAAGCGCGGGCCTGAAAAAAAGATCCGCGAAACGGTTCCGGGTTTTGCCGGCTCGTTCGAATAAGGAGAGTAAGAGACGCTCGCGCCCTGCCATCCGCGGGGCCGGCGCGCCGCTCTGACTTCCCGAACCCTACGCACGAGAGCACTGGTCCCGTCATGTTCCACCGTCATTCCCGTCCCGCCGCGGCCTTCCCCGAGACCCCCGCGCGCGCCCTGGCCCGCCGCAGCGGGCGAATCCCGTCCTGGGGCTTGCCGCTGGCCCTGGCGATGGCCATGTCCGCCGTCTGGGGGCCGCCCGCCCACGCGCAGGCGGCGCCCGCCGCGGCAGGCGTGGCCGATCTCTTCACCTTCGACATTGCGCCCGCGCCGCTGAACCAGGTGCTGACGCGGCTGGCGAACGAGTCCGGCATTCTGTTGGCCGCCCAGCCGTCGCTGGTGGCCGACCGCCAGAGCAACGGCGTGCGGGGCCGCTATACCAGCCACGAGGCCCTGGACCGGGCGCTGGCCGGGACGGGACTGCGCGCCACGCGCGAGGCGCCGAACCAGTACCGGCTGAGCCTCTTGCCCACCGCGCAGGCCACGACGCTGGAACCGGTGACCGTGACGGCGTCAAGCGTGTCCAGCGGCCTGCCGCCCGTCTACGCCGGCGGCCAGGTGGCGCGGGGCGGGCGCCTGGGCCTCTTGGGCGACCGCGACGACATGAGCACGCCGTTCAGCGCGACGCAGTACACCGCCAAGCTGATCGAGGACCAGCAGGCGCAGAACATAGGCGACGTGCTGGTCAACGACCCGACCGTGCGCAATACGTATTCGCGCGGGGCGGGACGCGACGAGTTCAACATCCGGGGCTTCACGCTGTTCAACTACGACGTGTCGTTCAACGGCTTGTACGGCGTGTCGCCGCGCAATTCGAGCTCGCTGATCGGCGTGGAGCGGGTGGAAGTGCTGCGCGGCCCCAACGCGCTGCTGAACGGCATGGCGCCGTATGGGTCGGTGGGCGGTTCCATCAACCTCGTGCCCAAGCGCGCGGGCGCCGATCCGCTGAACCGCTTTACCGTGTCCTACATCAGCGACAGCCAGTTCGGCGCGCACGCCGACCTGTCGCGCCGCTATGGCGAGAGCCAGGAGTGGGGCGTGCGCCTGAACGTGGCGGGCAGCGGCGGCGACCTGCCGATGGACGGGGCCAAGGAAGACCTGGGCGCGGTGGCGCTGGGCCTGGACTATCAGGGCGAGCGCCTGCGCGTGGAAGGCGACATCAACTACCAGAACCGCACCACCGATGCGCGCAGCGGTCTCTTGTTTCCGCCGCCTTCGGGCGTCGATATCGGCCGGGCGCCGGACGCGCGCCGCAATTTCTTTCCGTCGTGGACCTACTGGAAAACCAAGGAATGGTCGGGCGCGCTGCGCGCCGAATATGACGTGTCGCCCGATTGGACCGTCTACGGCGCGGTGGGCGCGCGCAAGCATGATTTCGAAAGCATGCAGACCAGCTGGCTGATGCTGAACGAAGAAGGAGACATCGGCGCGGTGCCGGCCCGGCTGGACGAGTCGCTGCTCAGTAAGACCGGCGAGATCGGTGTGCGCGGCCGCGTGCAGACCGGCCCGCTCAAGCACGAGCCGGCGCTGAGCGCCAGCGTGCTGGACATCGACTATTCGGCGGCGCGGATCCGGTCCAGCACGGTGTTCTCCAACATCTACAACCCCGTCGACCTTGCCAAACCGAACATCGCGCGTCCGTCGGATCTGCCCCGTGTCAGCGACTCGCGGCTATACAGCATTGCGCTGGCCGATACGATCTCCCTGGCTGACGACCGCGTGCAGTTCATTGCGGGCGTGCGGCACCAGCGCGTGGAGTCGACCAACTTCGATGCGATGACCGGACGCCAGACGTCGAACTACAACGAGTCCGCCGTTACGCCGGCGTTTGCGCTGACCGTCAAGCCCACCGAGCGCCTGTCGCTCTACGGCAACTACATCGAAGGGCTGAGCCAGGGCGGGACCGCGCCCCAAGGGGCCGTCAACGCCGGTGAAGTGTTCGCGCCGGCAATCTCCAAGCAGTTCGAAGTGGGCGCCAAGTACGACTTCGGCCAGTTCGAAACCACCCTCAGCGCGTTCCAGATCGAGCGTCCCAGCAGCTACCTGGACCCGGCCTCGCTGCGCTACGTGTCCGACGGCGAGCAGCGCAACCGCGGGCTGGAGTTCCTGGTGCAGGGCGAGCCCACGCACGGCGTGCGGCTGCTGGGCGGCGTGGCCTACACGGATGCGCGGCTGACGCGCACGCAGGGCGGCGTGAACGATGGCAACCGCGCGCCTGCCGTGCCGCGCCTGCAGTTCAACGCGTCGGCCGAAT
The DNA here is from genome assembly GCF_037039475.1 of Achromobacter sp. E1. Taxonomy (NCBI): domain Bacteria; kingdom Pseudomonadati; phylum Pseudomonadota; class Betaproteobacteria; order Burkholderiales; family Alcaligenaceae; genus Achromobacter; species Achromobacter sp. E1. The sequence goes on along the minus strand of NZ_CP146253.1, from coordinate 5,250,066 downwards.
GGGACACGCCGTTCGTGCCGGGCCTCACACTGACGGCGCGCATGCTGCGCACCAGCTCGCAGATCGTCGACGTCGCCAACACGCAGGAGATTCCGGGCTGGACGCGTTTCGACGTCGGCGCGCGTTATGCCTTCAACGCCAACGGCAAGCCCGTGGTCATCCGCGCGATGGTCGAGAACGTGCTGAACAAGAACTACTGGCAGTCGGCGGCGCGCGAGGGCCTGACGGTCGGCGCGCCGCTGACGGTGCTGTTGTCCGTCAGCACGGAGTTCTGAGGCAGGCCTTCGGTTGCCGGGCCAAGTTCCGCCCGGCAGTCAGCCCTTGACCTGGGCTGACTGATAAAAGCAGTAGCCGCTGCTGCGCAGCGTCTTGACCGGCAGCGTCTGCCCGCTCAGGGCTTCGACGCGGCGGCGCAACCGGCGCATTTGCGTGTCCAGCCGGCGTTGGTCGTATTCCAGATAGTCGGCGCCCAGCGCCTCCACGATCTGGCGGCGGCTGATGTTTTCGCCGGGTTGGCTCATGAGGACATGCAGCACGGTCAGGTCCTGCTGCGACAGCGGCATGGCCTCGGCGCCGGGAATGTGCAGGCGGCGCGGGCCGATTTCCAGCAGCCAGCTGGGAAGCGGCTGATCCTGACCCGGCTGGGGCAGTCCCAGGCGGCGCACCAGCGCGGCGAGTGTGGCGGCCAGTTCGTCCAGGTCGCAGCCCTTGCCCAGGTAGTGATCGGCGCCCATGCCAAGGCCCGAAATCCGGTCGCGACCGGTCTGGCGCGCACTGAAAACCACGATGCCGACCTGCTGGCCTTGCTGGCGCAGCCGCTGGATCAGGTCCAGGCCGCAACCGTCCGGCAGGCCGATGTCGATGACGGCAAGATGGTGGCGGCCGGGATCGAAGCGCTGGTCGAATTCCTGCAGGCTGGACACGCACGAAGGCGTGTATCCCAACTCTTCGAGGAACTCGCCGAGCTCCTGGCGCAGCACGGGTTCGTCTTCGAGCAGGATCACTTCGGGCATGGCGCGCCCGCGGAATGCAGCGTGTAGGGCTGGTGTAATCTGCCGGGTTGCACGGGAATGCTGCGTAAATTGCGATTGATGAAACGGGAATGTTACTCCAGGGCCACACTGTGGCTGGCGCTGCTGGCCTGCCTCTTCGCGGGTCTTGTGGCCGCGGCCGGGCCGGCGCGCGCCGAGCCGCTGCGCTTGGACGGCCAGGCGCGCGTGCAGGACGCAAGCGGCCATCTTGAGCGGCTGATCGATCCCGATGGCGGGCTTGATGTCGCGCACGCCGCCGCCGCGGACGGCTGGACGGCGCTGCCGGGCAGCCTGAGCGCGGGGTTCACGCCCGCGACGATCTGGCTGCGCCTGCCCGTGCAGGTGGACAAGGTCATGCACGGCGGCTGGATGCTGCGCCTGAGCAATGCGCTGCTGGACGACGTGCGCATCTATGTGGGCCACGCCGGCGGCTGGACGATGCTGGGGCGCAGCGGCGAGGATCTGGCGCGGCGCAAGTGGCCGGTGGACTATCGCAGCCCCGTGGTCCAGTTCAACCCGTCGCAACCCGGCGCTTACGTCATCCTGGTGCGGCTTCAAAGCAAGAACGCGCTGGCGACGCGGCTGGAAGTCTGGCAGCGGCTGGCGTTCGACAACCAGTCGCGCCGTGAAGGCCTGCTGTTCGGGCTGTACTTCGGCTTTTACCTGCTCCTGATCTGCGCGCACGCCGCGTTCTGGCTGGTGACGCGCGCGCCCATGAGCGGCCTGTTCCTGGCCTACATCGGCAATTGCGTCTTCAACGAGGTGCTGTCGCTGGGCTTGGTGCAGCAGTTGACGGGCCTGCCCGTGGCCTGGAGCGACCGCCTGCTGGGCGTGGGCATTGCCATCAGCCTGCCGGTGGCGCTGCGCGTCGCGTTCAGCCAGTTGAATCTGGAGGCGCTGTATCCGCGTGCGGTGCGCGGCCTTTACTGGCTGTTCTGGGGCATTGCCGCTGTTTGCTCGGCGTTGATCTTGATGGGGCATTATGGCGCCGGCATGCAGCCGGTCCAGGCGCTGGGGCTGCTCGTGATCATCGGGTTCATCATCCTGGGTGCTTACCTGCTCAAGCGCGGCTGGCGGCCGGCGCGCTTTTTTGCGCTGGCGTTCGGCGTGTTTTATGTGGGCGTGCTGATCGCTTTCCTGCGCAACCTGGGGGTGTTCCCGGTCAACGCCTTCACCGAGTACGTGTCCACGTTGGGCACGATGCTGCACATGCTGCTGCTCAGCCTGTTCATCGTGGGCCGCTACGAGCGCCGCCGTCGCGTGCGGGAATTGCAGCAGGCCAACCTGGCGGCTGATCTGGCGCGCCAGCACAGCCATTGGCTGGAACGCGAAGTGGCCCTGCGCACGGCAGAAATGCAGGGCGAGATCGAACGCCGGGTCGCGCTGGAAGGCGAGCTGCGCACCTCGCTGGAAAAGGAACGGCAGATGTTCACCGAGCAGCGCGAATTCGTGGCGATGGTGTCGCACGAGTTCCGCACACCGTTGGCGATCATCACGACGTCGGCCCAGCAACTGGGCCGCAACCTTGCCGCACCGCTGGAAAAGAGCCTGGCGCGCTGCGCCAACATCCGCGATGCGGCGACACGCCTGCTGGCGCTGGTGGACGAATACCTGACCGATGACCGCATGCGCGAGCCGCGCGCCGAACTGCGCTTGACCCGGTGCGATCTGCCCGCGCTGCTGCAGGATCTGGCGAGCGAGTATCCCCCGGGCAGGGTGCAGTGCGCCTACGAAGCGCAGACCCGGACGCTTGACTGCGACGCGGGCCTGCTGCGGATCGCGCTGCGCAACCTGCTGGCCAATGCCGACCGGCATTGCGCCGAGGGCGGGACGGTCAGCGTGTCGGTGCGCGAGGACGGGGACCAGCTGCGCATTGCGGTTTCCAATCCCGGCAGCGCCATTCCGGCCGGAGAGCAAGAGCGGTTGTTTCAAAAATACTACCGGGGGCAGAATGCCACCCGGCATCCGGGGGCGGGACTGGGGCTGTATCTGGTCAGTTCCATCGCAGCGCGGCTGGGTGGTTCGGTGGCACTGGAAGCGGCCGGGGGCGTCGAGCCGGTGCGCTTTTGCATTAAGTTGCCTCGCCTGCGACCCAACTGAAGGCGCTACTGCCGCGAATATTGCGAAGTGCGCGGAAATTGTTGCGTAAATGCCTCCATTCCGCGTCGGCTCGTGCGGGCCGTCGATGGTTCAAATTGGGGAAAAACGCGGTCTTTTTGGCCTATTTTTGCCTATTCGACCAGAAGCGGCTGCGGCAATTACAAGTTGCTCAGATTCGCTCAGATTCCGTTTTGCAATGATCGGTACATTTCAGACACGAAATTTACATGGTCACTACAAAATGTCTCGCCGATTTCCGCTTACTCGCCTTGCCGCCCTGCTTAGCTTGAGCTTGCCGTTTTCCGCCCCGTCGGCGCTTGCACAGCCCACCGACTACATCCTCCATGCGGGTAATGTGCCCACCGTTGTCAACGTAGGGAATTACACCTCGATCAGCCTGGTCGGCGGCACGATCGTGGACGGCGACGTCGTCAACGACGGCTTGATGTGGCCGATGTCCTTCAGCCCCAACGGCGGCATCAAGGTGCAGGGGTCGACCGTCAACGGCTCGATCATCAACCAGGCCGCCCGGCAACTGACCAGCAATCGCGCCGGCATCAGCATCTCGAATGGCGGCATGGTCAAGGGCGACATCATCAACGAATATCGGATTTCGGGCGAGTACAGCGCGGGCGTCGGTATCGAAGTAATCACCTCCAGCACGGTCCTGGGCAAGATCATCAACAACGGAAGCATTGACGCAGGCATCGTTGTCTCGGACGGCACGGTCACCGGCGGCATCGTCAACAACGGCGTCATCAATGCCAAGATGGATGGCATTGCCCTTGACGTCGCCGGCGCCAGCGCGCCGATGACGATCGTCAACGGCGGCACGATCGCCGGCGACGTGATGCTTGGCACGTCCACCCTGGACATCACCGGCGGCACCATTACGGGCGGCGTCATGGGCCCCGACGCCATCATGAACATCAATGGCGACTTCGGGGCGACCTCCAAGATCAGCGTCGGCCAGATCAACGTCGCGCCGGCCGCGACGCTGACGCTGAACGGCAACACCATGAAGGGCCTGGTGAACGTGAAGGGCACGCTGGCGGGTTCCGGCGAAGTCGGCCCGACGACCTTGGAGTCGGGATCTACCCTGTCGCCTAACGCCGCGGCGCAGTCGAACCACATCTTCATGATGTCGATGACGCCGGTTGTCGTCACCCCGCCGTCGCCGATCGGCACCATCACGGTGAATGGCGACCTGACCTTCAAGCCGGGCTCGACCTATCGCGTCGACGCCACCGCCGAGGGCAAGAGCGACCGTGTCAATGTCACCGGCACGGCCAATCTGGCAGGCTCCGTGGTCCATGTGGGTTCGGGCGGCACCTACGCCGAATCGACGGCCTACACCATCCTGTCGGCCAACACCCTGAACGGCCACTTCGACAGCGCGACCAGCGACATGGCCTTCCTGCAACCGTCGCTCAGCCAACAAGGCAACCAGGTCGTGCTGACGCTCGACAAGAAGCAAGTGCCGACCGACCCGGATCCCAAGCCGACCGAGCCGACTCCCACGCCGACGGAACCGGCCCCCACGCCGACCGAGCCGGCGCCCACACCGTCCCAACCGGCCCCCACGCCCATCGGCAACGGCGGCACCCGCCCGATCGAATTCGCCGACCTGGCCGTGACCGGCAACCAGCGTGCGGCCGCGAACGCGTTGCAAAGCCTGCCCACGACCAGCTCGCTGTACACGCGGGTCCTGAACCTGCCCAACGGCGCCCCGGCCGGCGTGTTTGCCGACCTGTCCGGCGAATCGTTCGGCAGCAGCGTGTCGGCGATGCAGAACGTCAGCAACAACGTCGCCAGCCTGCCCACGGCACAGCTGCGCGCCAATATGAATGCCGGTTTCGTGGCCGGCCCCCCCACGGCGCAGGTTGGCCGTGGCGATGCCTCCATGCTGCCGCGCTCGAACGCGCAGCCGCTGTGGGCGCAGGCCTTCGGCAACTGGCGCACGATGGACGGCAACGGCGACGTCGCCAAGTCCCGTGAACGCGACGTCGGCATCTTTGTCGGTGGCGATCATGGCGTGGGTAACGGCTGGCGTCTGGGTGGCGCGTTCGGTTACACCGATAGCCGCATCACGGTGGACGACCGCTCGGCCAAGTCCGACGTGAACAGCTACAGCGCGATCCTGTACGGCGGTAAGTCGTTCGAAGCCGGCTCGGGCAAGATCAACTTCACCGCCGGCGTCGCCTACACGTGGCACGACATCGACAGCAAGCGCAATATCAACGCGGCGGGCCAGTACCAGGAGCTGAAGGCCGACTACAGCGCCAGTACGGGCCAGGTCTTCACCGACGTGGGCTACGCCATCCCGCTGAACGACCGTGTCACGCTTGAGCCGTTCTTTGGGGCGGACTTCAGCGACCTGCGCACCCGCGGCTTCTCGGAATCCGGCGGCGACGCCGCGCTGAGCGGCAAGCGCAGCACGAACAACGTGGGCACCACCACGCTGGGCCTGCGCGCACAGACGACATTCGACGTGAAGGACAACGCGGGCCGCCTGCGCGGCATGCTGGGCTGGCGCCATGCTTACGGCGACCTCAACCAGGAAGCCACGATGTCGTTCGACGGCAGCCAGCCGTTCACCGTCGCGGGCAACCCGCTGGCGCGTGACGCGGCGGTCATGGAAGTGGGCGTGGATCTGGCGATGAGCAAGAACGCCACGCTGGGTCTGGCGTACTCGGGCCAGTTCGGCGACGGCAACCGCCAGAATACCGGCACGGTCAACGTGAGCTGGCGCTTCTAAGGCGATTCGATTCTGATCGGATGCGAAGGCCGGCCTCTTGGAGGCCGGCTTTTTTTCGTGCGGGGCCCGTCGTCGCCCGGCAAGGTGCCAGGCGCCCGCGCCTCGGTGCAATACCGGGTGTCCGGCGGCATCGCGCTTCGATACACTGTCTGGCCACCCCTATAACGAGAACGCCATGAGACAAATGCTTCCGACCCTGGGCGCCGCCCTGGTGCTATCGCTGGCCGCGAACGCTGCCGCCGCGCAGCAATCCCCGCCCCGCGATCCCTTCTTCTGGTTGGGAGAAATCAACAAGGCCACGGCGGTGATCAACACCGACGAGGGCCTGCTCGACAAGTCCATGGCGCCGAGAATCGCCGCCGGCGTGGCCAAGGTCATCAGCGACGGCAATCAGCCCGGCGCCAAGCGGCCGGCCACGGTCATCACCTTCGAGCCCCTGCTGATCAAGGCCGCTGGCGAGGATGTGACCCTGCTGCACGCGGGCCGTTCCAGCCAGGACATGCACGCCACCTATCGCAGCGCGATCCTGCGCGACAAGCTGCTGGAACTGGCCGACCAGTTGAATGCCACGTCGACCACGCTGGTGGAGCTGGCCGCCAAGCATGCGGGCACCATCGTTCCCAACTACACCAATGGCGTGGCCGCGCAGCCCAATAGTTACGGACACTACCTGCTGGGTCAGGCGGCAGGCCTGGCGCGCGATGCGCAGCGCATTCGCGAGGCCTACGTGCGCATCGACCGCTCTCCCATGGGCACGACCGTGCTGAACGGCACGAGCTGGCCGCTGGACCGCAAGCGCATGGCGCAATACCTGGGCTTCGAGGCGCTGGTCGACAACGCCTACGACGCCTCGCAGATCTCGTCCATGGACCAGCCGGTCGAGGTCGCGTCCATCGTCACCAGCATCGCGCTGCGTACCGGCAATTTCGTCGAAGACGTGATGACGCAGTATGCGCAGTCGCGTCCGTGGATCCTGCTGCAGGAAGGCGGCGGCAATACCTACGTGTCCAGCGCCATGCCGCAAAAGCGCAATCCGGGCCTGCTCAACGACACGCGCAGCGACGCCTCCACCGCCGTGACGCTGGCGATGGGACCCGTCCTGCAGACGCACAACATCACGCCGGGCATGAGCGACCCCAAGGACGTGAAGCAGAATTCCGCGATGGTCGACAGCGCGATCTCTACGCTCAAGCGCTGGGACCGCGTGCTCAAGGCGATGGTCATCAGCCCGGACCGCGCGCTGGAAGAGCTGAACAGCGACTGGACGGCCTCGCAGGAACTGGCGGACGTGCTGATGCACAAATACAAGCTGCCATTCCGCGCGGGCCATCATTTTGCGTCCGAGGTGGTGTCGTACGCCAAGGCCAACAACATCAAGCCGCTGGATTTTCCGTACGAACAGGCGCGTCGCATCTATGCCGACGCCATGAAGGATTCCAAGTACGGCACGGACCTGCCGATGAGCGAAGCCGAGTTCCGCGCGACGCTGGATCCCGTGGCCATCGTGAAGAACCGCGCCACCAGCGGCGGACCGCAGCCCAAGGAGATGGATCGCATGATCCAGGAGGCGCGCGAGCAGCTGGCCGCACAGGACAAGTGGATCAAGGCGCGCCGCGCGCACATCCGCGATTCGCTGGCGGAACTGGACAAGCAGTTCGACGCGCTGGTGGCCAGCGCACCGAAGCCGTAGCGGCGGGTGAAACGCGCCTGGGGCCGCACCTCGGCGGCCCCACCTAGACGGCTTCACCTAGACGGCTTCACCTAGACGGCTTCGTCTCCCCCGCAGACCTGCAGCACGCAGCCGCGCAGCCAGCGGTGGGCGGTATCGCCGTCCATCCTGGGATGCCACAGCATCGACACCGTGAAGGGCGTCATCGAGAAGGGCAACGCAAAGCTGCGCATGCCCGCGCGTAGCGCGGCAGTGTGCCTGTCCGGCACCGTGGCGATCAGATCGGTGTCGCGCACTAGCGCAAGCGCTGTGGAAAAACCGCTGGCAATCGTGGCGACCTGCCGCGCGCGGCCGGCTTGCGAAAGCGCCTCGTCGATCGGGCCGGATTCGCGCCCGCGGCGCGACACCAGAATGTGGCGGGCGTTCACGTAGCGCGTCAGCGTGACGTTGCCGCGGGCCAGCGGATGGCCCGCGCGCATGACCCCAATAAAGCGATCCTGGAACAGCGCGCGCGTGCGCAGCTCGGGACTGGCTGACTGGCCCACCACGCCGGTCTCCAGGTCCACGGCGCCGTCGCGCAGCGGCGCGCTGTCCTTGTCCAGTTTCTGCAGGAAGCGCAGCCGCACGCCCGGCGCTTGCGCGTCGATGCGGGCCAGGAGGCGCGCGCCGAAGTTCTCCACGAAGCCGTCGGTGACGCGCAGGGTGAAGATGCGCACGAGGGCCGCGGGATCCAGCGTTTCGGTAGGGCGCAGCACCGCCTGCGCGTCCCGGACGAGCCCGCCGACCTGCTCGCGCAGCGCCAGCGCACGGGGCGTGGGCACCAATCCGCGCCCGGCGCGCACCAGCAGCGGATCGCCCGTGACGTCGCGCAGCCGCGCCAGCGCGCGGCTCATGGCGGAGGGACTCAGGCGCAACCGGCGGGCGGCGCCGGCCACGCTGCCTTCCGCGAGCAGCGCGTCCAGGGTGATGAGAAGGTTCAGGTCGGGCGTGGACATGCGGCAAACGTAGCACGCCGGCGGCCGGCGCGCTGACATTTGGCATGGCGCCGTGTGCAGGTATTAGCTGCAAATGCTGCGCCTTCCGCCAGGTGATATTGCGGCCTACGCTGGTGTCCTGTCTCTTCCATTCAGGACGCCATCATGCCGATTTCCGATCCCTCGCCCTCCCAGCCCCGTCGGGCGCTACTGTGCTGCCTGTCGCTGGCGATGCTGCTGTCTTCGCTGGGCACCAGCATCGCCAACGTCGGCCTGCCGGCATTCACGCAGGCATTCGGCGCGTCCTTCCAGTCGGTGCAGTGGGTCGTGCTGGCTTATCTGCTGGCCATCACGATTGCGGTCGTCAGCGCCGGGCGGCTGGGCGACCTGATCGGCCGGCGCCGCCTGATGCTGGCCGGGCTGGCGTGGTTTACCGCCGCGTCGGTGCTATGCGGGGTGGCGCCCGGCCTGTGGACGCTGGTGGCCGCGCGCGCCGCGCAGGGCATGGGCGCGGCCGTGTTGATGACGCTTGCCATGGCCTTTGCGGGCGAGGCGGCGACGAAGGGGCGGGCCGGCAGCGCCATGGGTCTGCTGGGCACGATGTCGGCGGCCGGCACCGCGCTCGGGCCGACGCTGGGCGGGGCCTTGATCGCCGGGGCGGGGTGGCGGGCAATCTTCCTGGTGAATCTGCCGCTGGGACTACTGGCGTTCTGGCTGGCCTGGCGGCACCTGCCGCGCGATGCGCAGCGTGCCCCGCATCAACCGGTTCGCTTCGACTGGCCGGGCAGCGTGCTGCTGGCGCTGACGCTGGCCGCCTATGCGCTGTTCATGACGCTGGGGCGTGGCAGTTTTGGTGTGCTCAATGTCATTCTGCTGGCTGCGGCGGCAGGCGGCGCGGGCCTGTTCATGTGGGCGCAGGCGCGGACGGCGCAGCCGCTGATGCGGCCGGCCATGATCGGCAACCCGTTGCTGGCGGGCGGCTTTGCGGCCAATGGGCTGGTCGCCACGGTGATGATGGCGACCTTGGTGGTGGGCCCGTTCTATCTGTCGGGGGCATTGGAGTTGAGCGCCGTGCAGGTCGGGCTGGCGATGTCCTGCGGTCCGCTCGTGGCGGCGCTGGCCGGCGTGCCGGCGGGCCGCTGCGTGGATCGTTTCGGCAGCCGGCCGATGACGTTGCTTTCGCTGGGCGCGGTGGGCGGCGCCTGCGCCGCGCTGCCGGCCGCCGCGCAGGCGTTCGGCGTGACGGGTTACGTCGCGGCGCTTGCCGCGATGACGGCGGGGTATGCACTGTTCCAGGCAGCCAACAACACGGCGGTGATGGCGGCCGCAGGCGGCAGCGAGCGCGGCGCCGTGTCGGGCATGCTGAACCTGTCGCGCAACCTGGGCCTGATCACGGGCGCCTCGGCAATGGGCGCGGTGTTCGCCGCGGGCGCCGGGGCCGCGTCATTGGCCGATGCGCCGCCCGCCGCGCTGGCGGCCGGGCTGCGCGCGACGTTTGTCTTGGCCGCCGTGCTGTGCGGGCTGGCGATGGCGGCCGTCGCGGCAAGCGGCAAGCGGCTTGCCGCCGTTCAGCCGTAGCGCAGTACGGGCAGGTCGGACCGCCGCCCGCCGTCAGCGCATCACTCCGCCTTCAGGCCCGCCTGCACGATCAGCGGCTGCCACTTCAGCCGTTCGCTGCGGGCGAAGGCCGCCAGTTCGTCGGGCGTGCCGCCGCCGGGTTCGTGGCCCAGGTCCAGCAGTTTCTGCCGGACTTCCGGACGCGCCAGGATCTTGGTCAGGTCGTCGTTCAGGCGCTTCACGGCCGCGGCCGGCGTGCCCTTGGGCGCATACAGGCCGTTCCAGGCGATCACCTGAAAGCCGTCGAGCCCCTGCGCCGCCACGGAAGGCACGCCGGGCAGCAGGGCAGACTCCTTCAACGAGGTCACCGCCAGCGGACGCAACTTGCCGCTGGTGATGAACGAGCGCGCGGCGCTGACGGTGTCGATGCCGAGCTGCACCTGACCGCCCATCAGGTCGGTGGTGGCGGTGGCCGAACCCTTGTAGGGAATGCCCCGGATGCTGTTGACGCCCTGCTGCTTGAGCAGTTCGTAGACGAGGCGCGCGGTGGTGCTGGGCATGCCCACGTTGACGCTGTCGGGCTTGGCCTTGGACGCGTTGCGCAGGTCGGCCAGGCTGGCGTAGGGCGAGGACGGCGTGGTCAGCAGCACCATGGGAAACGAGCTGACCAGCATGACCGGCGTGAAGTCTTTCTCCGGGTCGAAGTTGGTGGACGCGTACATGTACTGGTTCAGCACGTGCGTGCCGTTGGTGCCCATCAGCAGCGTGTAGCCGTCCGGGGCGGCGCGCGCGACCTCGGAGGCGCCGATGTTGCCGCCAGCGCCCGGGCGGTTTTCCACGATGAACGGTTGGCCCAGGTCACGGGCCAGGTATTCGGCCAGGTAGCGGGCGGCGACGTCGGTGCCTTGGCCGGCCTGGTAGGGAACGATGATCTTGACGGGTTTGGAGGGATAGCTGTCGGCGGCCCAGGCAGGTTGCGCGAACAGCAGCGGCGCCGCGAGCGCGGCGATGAGGCGTATGGTCTTCATGGTGGTCTCCTCGTTTTTTATGGTGTGCTGCATGCGGGTGCGGCTAGGGCTTGGGAGGCGGCCATCGCGGCAGGATGCCCTGTTCCTGCAACGCCGCGATTTGTGAGTCGTCGAGGCCGGCCTCCCGCAGGAGCTCGACGGTGTGTTGCGCATAGGCGGGCGGCGGGCGCTTGACGCGCGCGGGCGCCTGCGACAGCCGGACTGCCGGACCGATGCCGTGATAGCCATCGCGATCCACGCGCATGCCGCGATGCGCGGTGTGCGCCTGCGCAAAGGCTTCGGGCACGCTGTTGACGGGGCCCGCCGGTACGCCCAGCTGCATCAGCTCGGCGCATAGCGCGTCCCGTGAACGCGTCGCCAGCGCGTGTTCGATGGCGTCGCGCAAGGCGTCGCGGTGCGCCAGCCGCGACCGGTTGGTGGCAAAGCGCGGGTCGTCGGGCAATGCCGTCAGGCCGGCGTAGTCGCAGAAACGGCGGAACTGGCGGTCGTTCACCACGCCCAGGAAGATCTCGCCATCGCGGCAGGCATAGCGGTCATACGGCGCGATGTTGGGATGCGCGCTGCCCAAGAGGCCGGGCGTTTGCTGCGTGTGCATCCAGTTGGCGGCGTGCGGCACCAGCAGGCTGAGCGCGGTGTCGAACAGCGTGACCTCGACCCGCTGGCCCAGGCCGGTGCGCGCCCGGTGGTAAAGCGCCAGCAGGATGCCGGACTGCGCGGTGTAGCCGGTCAGGTGGTCGACGATGGGTACGCCGATGCGGGTCGGGCCGCTGGCCGGTTCGCCGTTGATGCTCATCAGGCCGCACATGGCCTGCAGCACCGCGTCGTAGCCGGGCAGGCCGCCCAGCGGGCCGTCGTCGCCAAAGCCCGTGATGGCGCAGTAGATCAGCTGGGGAAAGCGGGGTTTTAGGTCCGCCTCAAAGTCCAGCCCCCATTTGGCCATCGTGCCGGGGATGAAGTTTTCGATCAGGACATCGGCATCGGCCAGCAGCGCAAAAAGCACGTCGCGGCCGGCGGGCCGGGACAGGTCCAGCCCGATGGCCCGTTTGCCGCGATTGACGGCGGTGAAGTAGGCCGCGTCGCCCGCTTCGTTGACTGGCGGACCCAGGCTGCGGGTCTCGTCGCCGCCGGGCGGCTCGATCTTGATGACGTCCGCGCCCTGGTCCGCCAGCATTTGCGAGCACAGCGGACCGGCCAGGACGCGCGACAGGTCGATGACGCGCAGGCCGTCCAGCGCGCCCCGCGCGCGCGGCGCGGGGCTGGGTGCAGCTTGTTCCGATGAATCAGACATCGCCCACCTCGTCTGGGGGTTGCCGCCGGTCAGGCGCGGGTAGGCAATTCGACCACACCGGAGCCGAGTACGGACAGCTCGTCGTCCTGGTTGCGCGCTTCCTGTTCGATCTCGACCAGGTGCCGGCCCTCTTCGACATACTTGCGCACGACCTTGCCCTTGAAGAACAGCATGTCGCCCTCGGGATTGTGGCGGCGGATCTTGCACGTGGACTTGCGCAGGAACCCCGCATCACCCATCCAGTTGGTGAGGTGATGGGTCAGCCACGAATTGCGCTCGGGACCGTAGTCGTAGGCGCCGGGCGCGCCGACTTCCAGCGCGAAGTCTTCTTCCCAGTGGACGCGCTCGGGCACGTCGGGAATGCCGAAGCGGTTGGTGATCCCCACGCCCGGGTGCGCGTCGATGAGCTGCCATGCCAGTTTGTTGGCGCGGATGTACAGGCCGCCCCAGCCCTGCGCGAAGGCGATGAAGCCGGTCACCGTCATCGGGCCCTTGAACATCACGGGCAGTTCCTCGCCTTCCTTCACGTCTTCCCAGTAGCGCGGCGTGGCGCCGCGGACTTCTTCCTGGGCGTAGAGCTTGTAGGCTTCCTTGATTTCCTCGGGGCTGTAGCGGCGCGGCTCGCGTGCGCGGACTTCCGCGTACTTGCTGCCCTGTTCGCGCGCGTGGTCGCGTTCGGTGCGAAAGCACCAGCTGTCGGCCTCGGCAACCTTGTCGCCGTCCTGGTTGAAGAAGTCCACGTGATAGATCTGCTGCACGGCGCGGCCGGCAAAGCGCGTCTGGTGTTCGATCAGGTTCTTCAGGTGCGCTTCGGTGGAGATGGTGTCGTTGCGCTTGACGGTCTTGTGCCAGGTCCAGTCCGCGCCCGACCACATGGCATGCACGCCGGGCAGCCCGCCCACGTAGCCCGACACGATGCGGCTGGTGGCAAAGAGAAAGCTGGGCAGCGCGATGATGCCGCCGTGCTGGGTCTTGGCCGCGTATTCCGGGTCCGACCACAGGGGGTTGTCATCGCCGATGCCGTGGGCGTAATGGCGGATGTTGTCGCGCGTGGCCTCGTAGCACCACGGTTCGGCGGTGGCGCCGATCTTCACGCCGATGCGTTCGCGCAGCTCGTCCAGCCCGCGTTCGGTGATCTTGGGAAAGCTGCGTTCGGTTTTGGTCTGGGTCAGCATGATGTCTCCTGGTTTTGAAGATGGCCTGTGCCGGACTGCCCTAGGCGTGGGCGGCCCCGGCGGGCGTGGTGTGGGCGGTCGCAAGCTCTTGCTCCCGCAATTTCCTGCGATGGATCTTTCCGGCGGGCGTCTTGGGCAGTTCGGCCACGAACACCACCTGGCGCGGATACTCGTGCTGCGCGAGGCGGCTGCGCACGGCGTCCTGGATTTCTTCCACGAAGGTGTCGTCGCCCTGGCGCGCCGACACCACGAAGGCCTTGACGACCTGGCCGCGCAGCGGGTCGGGCACGCCGATGGCGGCGGCCTCGGCCACGTCCCGGTGCTTGAGGATGGCGTCTTCGATCTCGACGGCGCTCATGGTCCAGCCGGCCGAGATAATGACGTCGTCGGCGCGGCCGCCGTGCCAGAAGTAGCCGTCTTCGTCCACGCGGCCCAGGTCCTTGGTGGCGACCCAGGCGTCGCGGCGCCAGAGCTTGAGTTCGCCGGTTTCGCCGGGCGCGCAGGGCTGGCCGTTGGCGTCCTGGACCTCGACGCGCAATCCCGGCACGGGTTTGCCCAGCGAGCCGGCCTTGACGGTGAAGTCCGGCGCGCCGGGGTAATTGACCAGGCATACCCCGATCTCGGTCGTGCCGTACATGCTGCAGACCGGCCGGCCGAAGGTCGCTTCCACGAAGGCGGCGGTCTCGCTGTCGATGGGTTCGCCGGTGAAGGACACTTTGTCCAGGTGATAGCGGTAGCGCCCGGCCGCGCCGCTGTTGCGCATCATCCGGTAATGGGTGGCGGCAGCCGATATGTTGTTGAAGCGGTGTTCCTGCAAGGCCTGCAGCAGGCGCTCGGCGTTGAACTTGCCGGCATACGCGCCGATGGTGACGCCCAAGGCCAGCGGCGCCAGCGTGCCGTGCCACAGCCCATGTCCCCAGGCGGGCGAGGACGGGCACATGTAGCGGTCGCCCGGGCGGATGCCGGTGCCGTACAGCGCGGCCAGCATCAGCGTGACCAGGGCGCGGTGCGTGTGCTTGACGGCGTCGGGCAGCTCGCGGGTCGTGCCGGACGTGTACTGGAAGATGGCCAGATCGTCGGCGCGCGTGCGGCATTCGTAGTGCGAAGGGTAGGCGGCCAGCGTGCCGAGGAACGCCTCGTCGGCAATCACGACGCGCATGTCCTCGCCGCCCGCGGCCAGCGGCGCTTTTTCCGCGTTGGTCACCAGCATGCGCGGCTGGCAGTCCTGCACGCGCAGCCGGATGCCGTCGGGCCCGAACAGCGTGAACAGCGGCACGGCGATCGCGCCCATCTTCATGGCGCCGAACATGGCCACGTAGAACGGCTGCGACGGTTCCAGCATGACGGCCACGCGGTCGCCCGGGCGGATGCCCTGTTCGGCCAGGTAGTGCGCAAAGCGCGAGGATTGCTCGGCGATCTGGCGGAACGAGTAGGTTTCGTCCCCGCCCGCCGCACGCACCAGGATGATCGCCGGCTCGGCCTTGTCCACGTGCCGGTCGATGCATTCGTGCGCGATGTTCATGTGTTCACGGTTGCCGTCGAAAAGCTCCCAGAGCTTGTCGGGGGCGCAAAGCGCCTGGGCGTCCGCATAAGAAAGGGTATCGGTCAGCTTGGTCATTTCGTCGTACCTGTGTGAGTCGGCAACCTGTGGAACTCACTATGCGCGCCGCCAAATAAATTGTCAATGGCGTTTGTGAATTGTATATATACAACTTAGATGCATTGGGACGGACCCGCGACGCGGTCGCCGCACGGTATGCTTGCCGCAATAAAAACGGAGAAACCGATGAGTGAAACCAGTACCCCGGACCCCGCCGCCGCCGGCCCGCGCGTGCGGCCCGTACCGGCCGTGACGCGATCGATCGCGATCCTGCGCCTGCTCGGGCGGGGCGGCGAGCCCATGACGCTCAAGGCCATCTCGCAGGAATTGGGCATGGTGACCAGCACCTGCCTGCACATTCTTCGCGTCCTGGTGGAAGAAGGCCTGGTCAAGGTCGATCCCGGCGCCAAGCGCTACAGCCTGGGCGTGGGCATGCTGACGCTGGCGCGCAGCGTGATCGAGAGCAATCCGTTTCCCGCGCTGGCCCAACCCGTGCTGGACCGGATCGCCAACGCGGCCAGCGTCACCGCGATCGGCGTCGAGGTGTCAGGCAGCGATCACATGGTCGTGCTGGCGTTGTCGCGGTCCAATGCACCGTTCCGGCTGCACGTGGACGTGGGCAGCCGCTTCCCCGCGCTGATCAGCGCAACCGGCCGGCTCGTCGCGGCCTTTGCGGATTTGTCGGAAAAGGAACTGGAGCGGCGCTTCAAGGCCTTGCGCTGGGATCAGGCGCCCGAGTTTTCGGTCTGGAAAGCCGACGTGGACGCGGTGCGCCGCCAGGGCTACAGCGTGGACCGCAACAACTACATCAACGGCGTTGTCGTGATCGCGGTGCCGGTCTTCGACAGCCATCAGCGCCTGACGCATGCGCTGGTGGCCGCGGGATTGGCCGAACAGCTTGACGCGGCGCGCGTCGAATCGCTGGCGCGCGCGCTGCAGGACGAGTCCCGCGCGTTGTCGCAACTGATGGCCGCCAGGAGCTGAGCGCATGACCACGCAACCGGATGTCGAACCGCCCGTGCCGCAAGGGTGGCGCAAAAGAGGGCTTGCGGGCTTTGCGGGCCTGATCGGGCCGTTGTGGGTGCGCAAGGAGGACGAGGGCTGGGCGTATGGCCTTCTGGCCACTGCCGATCACCTGAATCCGGCTGGCGTGGTGCATGGCGGATTGCTGACGGCGTTGCTGGATCACGGCATCAGCGCGATCGCGTGGGAAGCGCTGGGCCGGCGCGCCTGCGTGACAGTGCAGCTGGACACGCATTTTCTGGCGGCGGCGCGCGAGGGGCAGTTTCTGGAAGTGCGCGGCCGCGTGGCGCGGGCGACGTCCTCGCTGGTGTTCATGCAAGGAGAGCTGAGCACGGACGGGCAGGTCGTTGCGACGGCCGTTGCCGTGCTCAAGCAGGTGGGGGCAGCGGCGGCGGGATCGCCCGCGGCGGGCGGTTCCGCGGCGGAATAAACCCCGCCGCGGACCCCACCGATCTCGCCTGCGATCAGGCCGGCAGCGCGATCAGCCTGGCCGAACCCGCCGCTTCTTCCTCGCGCAGCTTGAACCGCGCCACCGCATCGGCCAGCACGCGCGCCTGGTCGCTCAGCATGCCGGACGCCGCCGTGGACTGCTCGACCAGCGCGGCATTTTGCTGCGTGGCCTGGTCCATGTCGGCGACCGAGCGGTCGATCTGACCCAGCCCCGTGCTCTGTTCGGCCATCGCGCCGTGGATCTCGCTCACCATCCGCTGCACGCGGTTGATGCCGTCAACGATCTCGGTCATGGTCGAACCCGCGGCCTGCACGCGTTGCGTGCCGCTCTTGACGTTCTGGACGGACGCCTCGATCAGCGTCTTGATCTCCTGCGCGGACGCGGCGCTGCGCTGCGCCAGCGTGCGCACTTCACCGGCCACCACCGCAAAGCCGCGGCCTTGTTCGCCTGCGCGGGCGGCTTCGACCGCCGCGTTCAGCGCCAGGATGTTGGTCTGGAACGCGATGCCGTCGATCACGCGAATGATCTCGGTAATGCGCTGCGACGACTTCGAGATCTCGTCCATCGTGCTGACCGCGTCGTTGACCACCTGACCGCCGCGGGCGGCGACGGCGCTGGCTTCGTCGGCCAGGCGCGTTGCGTGCTCGGCGGTTTCCTCGGTCTGGCGCACGCTGGACGCCAGTTCGGTCAGCGCCGAGGAGGTTTCCTCGAGCGAGGCGGCCGACGTTTCCGTGCGCTGCGACAGATCACGGTTGCCCATGTCGATTTCTCGTGTGGCGGCGCTCATCGAATGCACGCCGCTGCGCACTTCGCGCATGACGTGGGTGATCTTCTCCACGAACGCGTTGAACGAGGCGGAGATCTGCGCGACTTCGTCGTGGCCGACCACGGCCAGGCGGTGCGTCATGTCGCCGTCGCCCGAGCCGATGGTGTCCATGGCGTCGCGCACGGCGGACAGGCGCTTGAACGCCCGCGACGTGATCACGCTGGCGATGGTTACGGCGATCAGCGTCAGGACGACCAGCGAGATCAGGGTTGCGTGCAGCACCTGCGTCAGGCCGACCGTGGCTTCGGCCTTGTCCAGCGCCACGACCAGATACCAGTCGGTGCCGGGAACGCGGCGCGCCTTCAGCAGCTTTTGCGCGCCGTCCAGCATGATGTCGGCGGGGGCGGCGCCGTCGCGGGCCAGGGATGCCACGACATCGGCCGTCAACGCCGGGGAAATGTCGGTCGACGGCTTGAGCGCCAGCTTGTCGTTCAGGTGCGAAATCACCTGCCCGTCGGTCGCCACCACGAAAGCGCTGCTGGACGGCGTGGGGTGGATGGCCTTGATGATGTCTTTCACGCCATCGAGCGGCACGGCGCCGCTCAGCACGCCCGCCGTCTGGCCGTTGCGGATCATCGGCGCGGTGAATGCGACGTACAGCACGCCGGTGGTGGAATCGCCATAAGGCTTGGTGACCGTCAGCTTGCCGGCGGCGACGGCGCTCTTGTACCAGGGCCGGGCGGTCGGATCGTAATCCGCCGCGGTCTTGGTGGTGGAAAAGAAGGTCTTGTCCGACCAGCCGATGGTGGTGATGGGAAAGCCATTGGTCTGGCCCATGAGCTGGGTCAGGCCGCGGGGATCGCCCTTTTCGACCACTTTCGCGGTGGCGTCGACCGCCTGCGCCTTGTCGGCCGACCAGCGCTCGATGGCGCTGGCGTTGCCCGAGGCCACGGCGTCCAACGTGGCGGCGATGGTGGACATCATGTTGTCGCGCACGATCTGGTAGGTGATGAGGCCGGAGAGCGTGAGGGCTCCCACCACCGTAAAGCAGGTAATAAGCAAAATGCGGTTGCGCAGCGACGTTATCTTCATGCTCGTGTACTGGATACGCCGGCGGGGAAGGCCGGCGGGTTGCAAGTCGGCCAGGAAACCCCCGGCCGCAACCCGCTAACGGCAGATGCAGGCGGCGACTTTAGGGGGCGGCGCCAGAACCCGAACAATATCGTCGCGGCGGTTTCAGCCGGCTTTCACCCCTCGCGCGGCACGTGCACGCGGCCTTCCATCAGCACCCGCGCGCTGCGGCTCATGATGGCCTTGGTCACTTTCCATTCGCCATCCACCAGCTGCGCCTGCGCGCCGACACGCAGCGTGCCCGACGGGTGGCCGAAGCAGACGTTGTCGCGCTCGCCGCCGCCCGCCGCCAGGTTCACCAGCGTGCCGGGCACCGCGGCTGCGGTGGCGATGGCCACGGACGCCGTGCCCATCATGGCGTGGTGCAGCTTGCCCATCGACAGGGCGCGCACCAGCACGTCGATGTCGCCCGTGCCGATCTTCTTGCCGCTGGAGGACACGTATTCCTTCGGGGAGGCAACAAAGGCCACCTTCGGCGTGTGCTGGCGGCTGGCCGCCTCGGCGATGTCCTTGATGAGTCCCATGCGCACGGCGCCGTGCGCGCGGATGGTCTCGAAGCGCGCCAGCGCGGCGGCATCGCCGTTGATGTCGTCCTGCAGTTCCGTGCCGCTGTAGCCCAGCGCGTCGGCCTCCAGAAAGATCGTGGGAATGCCGGAGTTGATCATCGTTGCCTTGAACGTGCCCACGCCCGGGACTTCCAGGTTGTCCACCAGGTTGCCGGTGGGGAACATGGAGCCGCCGTCGCCTTCCTCGGCCGGGTCCATGAATTCCAGGCGCACTTCGGCGGCCGGAAAGGTCACGCCGTCCAGTTCGAAGTCGCCGGTTTCCTGCACCGCGCCGCCGGTGATGGGCACGTGCGCGACGATGGTCTTCTGGATGTTGGCCTGCCAGATGCGCACGATGGCAATGCCGTCCTGCGGGATGCGGGCGGCGTCGACCAGGCCGTTGGTGATGGCAAAGGGCCCGACCGCGGCGGACAGGTTGCCGCAGTTGCCGCTCCAGTCCACGAAGGGCTGGTCGATGGAGACCTGGCCGAACAGGTAGTCCACGTCATGGCCGGGGCGCGTGCTTTTGGCGACGATGACGGTCTTGCTGGTGCTGGAGGTGGCCGCGCCCATGCCGTCGATCTGCTTGCCGTAGGGGTCGGGGCTGCCGATCACGCGCAGCAGCAGCGCATCGCGCGCCGCGCCCGGCACGCGGGCCGATTCGGGCAGGTCGTCCAGCTTGAAGAACACGCCTTTGCTGGTGCCGCCGCGCATGTAGGTGGCGGCGATCTTGGTTTGGGGAGCATGTGACATGAAACGATCCTGAAGTGTCGGAGTAGGGCGGCGGGCGATGCAATCGCCCGCCGGTCTTTACGGTGCGGGTCAGGCCAGCTTGCCGGCGTCCGACGCGGAAGCGGCTTCCAGGAAATCCTGGGCAAAGCGCTGCAGCACGCCGCCGGCTTCGTAGATGGACACTTCTTCGGCGGTGTCCAGCCGGCAGGTCACCGGCACCTGTTCGGTGCTGCCGTTGCGGCGGTGGATGACCAGCGTCAGGTCGGCGCGCGGTTTGCGCTCGCCAATGACGTCGTAGCTTTCGGTTCCGTCCAGCGCCAGCGTCTTGCGGTTCACGCCCGGCTTGAATTCCAGCGGCAGCACGCCCATGCCGATGAGGTTGGTGCGGTGGATGCGCTCGAAGCCTTCGGCCACGATGGCTTCCACGCCGGCCAGACGCACGCCCTTGGCGGCCCAGTCGCGAGACGAGCCCTGGCCGTAGTCGGCGCCGGCCACGATGATGAGCGGCTGCTTGCGGTCCATGTAGGTCTCGATGGCTTCCCACATGCGCATGACCTGGCCTTCCGGCTCCACGCGCGCCAGCGAGCCTTGCTTCACGGTGCCGTCGGCGTTCTTCACCATTTCGTTGAAGAGCTTCGGGTTGGCAAAGGTGGCGCGCTGCGCGGTCAGGTGGTCGCCGCGGTGCGTGGCGTACGAGTTGAAGTCCTCTTCGGGCAGACCCATCTTGTGCAGGTATTCGCCCGCGGCGCTGTCCATCAGGATGGCGTTGGACGGCGACAGGTGGTCGGTGGTGATGTTGTCGCCCAGCACGGCCAGCGGCAGCATGCCGCGCAGCGTGCGTTCGCCGGCCAGCGCGCCTTCCCAGTACGGCGGACGGCGGATATACGTGCTTTGAGGACGCCAGTCGTACAGCGGGCTGACGGCGGTCTGGCGGTCGTCCTTGATGCCGAACATGGGGGCGTAGACCTTGCGGAACTGCTCGGGCTTGACCGCCGACTTGACCATCGCGTCGATTTCTTCATCGCTGGGCCAGATGTCCTTCAGACGGATCTCGCGGCCATCGGCGGCCACGCCCAGCACGTCGCGTTCGATGTCGAAACGGATGGTGCCGGCAATCGCATAGGCCACGACCAGCGGCGGCGAGGCCAGGAAGGCCTGCTTGGCGTACGGGTGGATGCGGCCGTCGAAGTTGCGGTTGCCGGACAGCACGGCGGTGGCATAGAGGTCGCGGTCGATGATTTCCTGCTGGATCTTCGGGTCCAGCGCGCCGGACATGCCGTTGCACGTGGTACAGGCAAACGCCACGACGCCAAAGCCCAGTTGTTCCAGTTCGTGCGTGAGGCCGGCTTCTTCCAGATAAAGCTGGACGGCCTTGGAACCGGGCGCCAGCGAGCTCTTGACCCAGGGCTTGCGCGCGAGGCCCGCGCGGTTGGCATTGCGCGCCAGGAGGCCCGCGGCGATCACGTTGCGCGGGTTGCTGGTGTTGGTGCAGCTGGTGATGGCGGCGATGATGACCGCGCCGTCGGGCATCAGGCCGGGCTGGTTCTCGACCACGCCCGCGATGCCGCGTTCGGCCAGGTCGGACACCGGCAGACGGCGGTGCGGGTTGGACGGGCCGGCCAGCGTGCGCACGACGGTGGACAGGTCAAAGCGCAGCACGCGCTCGTACTGCGCGGTCTTCAGGCTGTCGGACCACAGGCCGGCGGTCTTGGCGTAGTTTTCCACCAGCGCAATCTGCTCGTCCTCGCGGCCGGTTAGGCGCAGGTAGTCGATGGTCTGCTGGTCGATGGAAAACATCGCCGCGGTGGCGCCGTATTCGGGCGCCATGTTCGAGATGGTGGCGCGGTCGCCCAGCGTCAGGCTGGAGGCGCCTTCGCCGTAGAACTCCAGATAGGCGCCCACCACCTTTTCCTTGCGCAGGAATTCGGTCAGCGTCAGCACGATGTCGGTGGCGGTGATGCCGGGCTGCGCGCGGCCGGACAGTTCCACGCCGACGATGTCGGGCAGGCGCATCCACGACGCGCGGCCCAGCATGACGTTTTCGGCTTCCAGGCCGCCCACGCCGATGGCGATGACGCCCAGTGCGTCCACGTGCGGCGTGTGGCTGTCGGTGCCGACCAGCGTGTCGGGGAAGGCCACGCCGTCCTGCGTGTAGATGACGGGCGACATCCGCTCCAGGTTGATCTGGTGCATGATGCCGTTGCCCGGCGGCACGACCTCGATGTTTTCGAAGGCCTGCTTGGTCCAGTCGATGAAATGGAAGCGGTCTTCGTTGCGGCGGTCTTCCACCGCGCGGTTCTTGGCGAAGGCGTCCGGGTCGTTGCCGTCGTATTCGACGGCCAGCGAGTGGTCCACGATCAGCTGCACCGGCACCACGGGATTGACCTTGGCCGGGTCGCCGCCCTTGTCGGCGATGGCGTCGCGCAGGCCCGCCAGGTCCACCAGCGCGGTCTGGCCCAGAATGTCATGACAGACCACACGCGCCGGAAACCACGGAAAGTCCAGATCGCGGCGGCGTTCGATCAGCTGCTTGAGCGCGTCGGTCAAGAGCGCGGGATCGCAGCGGCGCACCAGGTTTTCGGCCAGGACGCGGGACGTGTAGGGCAGGCCGTCATAGGCGCCGGGGGCAATGGCCTCCACGGCCGCGCGGGCGTCGAAGTAGTCCAGGCGGGTGCCGGGCAGGTTCTTGCGGTACGACTTGTTCATCATGCCTCCGTGCGCTGTTGGGTGCTTTGCGCGATCTGTTGTTCGATGTTGATGCGGGATGCGCGGATGTGCCGGCGCATCAGGAGTTCGGCCAGCTCGCCGTCGCCGTCGGCGATGGCGTCCAGAATGCGGTGATGCTCGGCGTAGGCCTGCCGAGGGCGATTGGGCGTCGTCGAATACTGGATGCGGTACATGCGCGCCAGCTGATAAAGCTCGTCGCACAGCATGCGAAACAGCATCTGGTTGCCGCTGCCCTTGACGATGCGGTAGTGGAAATCGTAATCCCCTTCCTGCTGGTAATAGCCCAGGCCGGCCTGGAAGGCTTCGTCGCGTTCGTGCGCTTCCAGCACGCCGCGCAGCTCGTCGATTTCCGACGGCGGCATGCGTTCGGCGGCCAGGCGGCAGGCGGTGCCTTCCAGCGATTCGCGGATTTCGTAGAGTTCGATCAGTTCCTGGATCGACAGGGACACGACGCGCGCGCCGGCGTGCGGCACGCGCACCAGCAGCTTCTGGCCCTCCAGCCGGTGCAGGGCCTCGCGCAGCGGGCCGCGGCTGACGCCGTGGATGCGCGCCAGCTCGGGCTCGGAGATCTTGCTGCCCGGGGCGATCTCGCCCTTGACGATGGCGGACTGGATCTTGCGGAAGATGTGGTCCGACAGGGTTTCGCCGATGGGTTCTCCAGCGGGGGCGCCATCGGCCGCCTGCGCGCCCGGCAAGGTGAGCACTTTGCTCATGGTGTTGACAATTCGTTCCGTTAAAGGGGGTATTTTCGGAATAAAGCGCGATTGGCACGCTGAATTGTCAACAATTTACTCCCGGCAAGGGCGCGGGTGCAAGCGGGCCCCGGTCGGCGGGAGCGGGCGCCGGGCAGGGCCCGGCCGGTTCAGGGCCGCCTGCGCAGGCGGGCCATTACCTTAGAGGTCGACCCGCACCTTGCCCGCCTTCACCAATCCGGCCACGTCCCGGATTTCCGCCAGCAGCGCGTCCTGCAGTTGCGCCGGCGTGCCGCCGGTGGGCTCGAAACCCTGCTCGGCCAGCTTGGTGTGGACGGACTCGGTTTTCAGGGCGCGGTTGATGCCCTGGTTCAGCGCCGCGATGGTGGCTTCGGGCGTGCCCGCCGCGCAGTACGTGCCGAACTGGATCTGCGCCGAAAATCCCGCAAAGCCGCTTTCGGCAACGGTGGGAATGTCCGGGTATTTCGGCAGGCGCTGCGGGCTGGTCACGGCCAGCACGCGCAGCCGGCCGCTCTTCAGATACGGTTCGACCGCGGCCACCGTGGCCACCACCACCTGGATCTGGCCGCCCAGCAGGTCGGTCATCATCGGGCCGGTGCCGCGATACGGGACGTGCAGCATCTCGATGCCGCAGGCGGCTTGCAGCAGTTCGGTGGCCAGGTGCTGGGGCGTGGCGTTGCCGGGCGTGCCAAAGGTCAGCCCCTTGGGCTCGCGCCGCGCCTGCGCGACCAGTTCGGCCAGCGTCTTGGCGGGCAGGTCGCTATTGACCGCCACCATGTAGGGCGAGCGCGCAATGGGGCAGACGGGCGCCAGCTGCTTGAGCACGTCTTCGGGCGGGCGGGCGTAGTAGCGTACCGACGGCACCAGGCCGGCAAACAGCAGCATGCTGCCGTCTTTCGCGCCATTGGCCGTGTAGTCCGCGCCCAGCATGCCGCTGGCGCCGGGCTTGTTTTCCACGACCACGGGGCGATCCATCGCGCCTTCCAGCGAGGCGGCGATGACGCGGCCCAGCACGTCGGTGCCGCCGCCCGGCGGGAAGGGCACGATCACGCGCAGGGGCGCTTCGCGCGCGGCGGCCAGCCGCGGGGCGGCGGCGCCCAGCGGGGCCAGCGACATTGCCGCCAGGGTCTTGATGAGGGTTCTGCGGTCCATGTGTCTTGTCTCCGTCCCCGCGTCGTGGCGGGGTTGTCGCGCATCGTCTCTGTCGGCGGACGATGTCAGGGTTCGGGGGAAATCAGTGTGGCGATGGCGTCGGCTAGGCCTTTGCGGCATGCGCCTGCGTCGAAGGCGTCTGGGCGGGATTCGCCACCACCGGATGCGCCGACACGAAGCTGCGAAGCGCGGCGGCCACCGTGCCCGGTTCCTCCACCGGCAGCATATGACGCTGGCCGGGGGCGACGCGGGCGCAGGCGCGGGGCAGGGCGCGCGACAGCTCGCGCGTCATCCGCGGGTTCGAGCCGACGTCATGCTCGCCGGTCATGACCAGCACGGGGCAGGCAATGTCCGGCGCGGCCTGCGCCAGCAGCGGGTCGCCCAACGCGAACAGCGCGTACGCGGACAGAAAGCTCTGGCGGTCGTTGCCGAGCAGGCGCTGTTCGATCTGCGCCACGCGCGCGGGGTGCGCGGCCTGAAAGGCCGGCGTGAACCAGCGCGTCAGCGACACCTTGGCGGCAGCCTCGGGGTCTTGCGTGGCCGCGGCATCCAGCCGGGCGCGCACGGCGGCGGCTTCTTCGTCCGTGCGCCGGAACACCGTGTTCAGCAGCACCAGCCGGCTGACGCGTTCGGGGTGCGCCGCCGCGTAGGCGCCCGCGATCAGGCCGCCCATGGAATAGCCCAGCACGGTCGCGTGTTGCCAGCCCGCGTGGTCCAGTTCGGCGTCCAGTTGCGCGATGAAGTCCTGGATGTCCGCCGGGCCGCGCAGCGCGGGCGCGGCGCCGTGGCCCAGCAGGTCATATCGCAGCACGTCGAAGTCCGGCTCAAGCAAGGGAGCCAGGTCGTCCCACAGCGTGTGGTCCAGGCCGACGCCGTGCAAGAGGACCAGCGGTTCGCCGCGGCCGGTGCGCCGCCGTTGCATGGTCATTTTGCGCGCGCCTCCTGTGCTTCCTGCTCCAGTTCCTTCATGTCTGAATAGCGGTTGCCGATGCGGTGATGCGGACGGCCCGAGGTGGCCGCGCCCAGCGCGATCACGATCTCGTCGGGCGCCGGCGCGTCGTTGATGGTGGTCTGCACCGTCAGGTAGTGCGAGCGCAGGCCTTCGTCCAGCTTGTGCATCAGCGGCACGGAGATCACGCAGCCCGGTCCGCCGCGCATGTTGGTGAAGCTGAGATAGCTGGTGCCGCCCACCGCGTTGCGGTAGAAGTTGCCGAAACGCAGCGTGTGGATCAGCGCGGACGCATGTTCGACTTCGCCCGCGGTGCCGACCACGGCGGCCTTGCCGTAGGCCTCGATGTTGTCCGCCGAACCGGCCTGGCGCAGGATCTCGCCGACCAGCAGTTCGCCCAATGGCGGCGCGGCTTCCAGGATGCCGGGCCGCAGGTCCTCCTGAAACGGCAGGCCAGCCCACGGATTGCGGATCACGGCGGCAGCCACGATCATCACCAGCGGACGCTCGGCCGCGCGGCCGCCTTCAATGAGGGTTTTCTCGACATAACTGACTACCTTGCGCACTTGCAGTGACATGCACTTGCTCCGAAATCGTGGGGATGAATGACGAACCCATTGTTCGACGCTGCGTGCGATTTTGACAATCCAAATTAACGTGAGCTAATTTCAGAAAATCCGAATTCACGGCGGCTCTGCTCATGCCCACGTCCCTGAAGATCCAGCACCTGCGCCAGTTCCTGCTGGCCGCCGATCACGGCAGTTTTCGCGTCGCCGCGCAGGGCACGTTCCGGTCGCAGGCCGCGGTGTCGGCCGCCATGCAGGACCTGGAGCAACAGCTGGGCGCGCCGCTCTTTGAACCCGGCAAGCGCGCCCAGCTGACGGCGTTGGGCGAGGCGGTGGCGCCGTTGTTTCGCGAATTGCTGACCACGCATGACCGGGTGCTGGACGCGGCGCGGCAGTTCGGCACGGGCAGCCAGGGGCCGGTGGCGATGGCCGTCATGCCGTCGCTGGCCGACGAATGGCTGCCGCGGCTGCTCGCGCGCTTTGCGCGCACCCATCCTGACGTGCGGATCCGCGCGTTGGACGAAACCTCGCCCGAAGTGCACCGGCTGGTGCTGGCAGGCGAGGTTCAGGTGGGTGTGGCCGGGCAGGCCCCGCGCACGGACGAGGTGGCATTCACACCGGTGGCGCGCGACGCCTTCGGGCTGGTCTGCAAGAAAAGCCACCCGCTTGCGCGGCGGCGCGGCCCGGTGTCCTGGGCGGCGCTGGCCGATGAGCGGCTGATCGGCAACGCCACTTTTGAAACGCTGAAGAACCGTCAATTGGGCAGCGGCATCGACGACCCGGCGATCGTGGTGTCCAACCGGGCTTCGCTATTGGCCAGCGTGGTGGGCGCCCTGGGCGTGACGGTGTTGCCGGTGCTGGCGCGCCCCGCGGCCGGCAGCGGGCTGGCGTTTGTGCCGCTGGCCGAACCCGTGGTCGAACGCATCGTCGGCGTGCTGACGCGCAAGGACGAGACGCTGCTGCCATCGGTGGCCGCCATGCACGCGCTGGCGCTGCGGTCGCTGGCGCAGTTCACGCGGCGCAAGGGTGCGGTGCTGGTGTAGGGCCGGTCAGCCTGCGGCGCCGGCTGGCGTCATCCGCCGCACGCATAAATCATGAACTGCCGGAAGGCCTCGGCCGGCTTGGTCATGGCTGCGCGCGGGTGCCACAGCAGGCCGGCCTCCATGGGCGGCACGGCGTCGGTGATGGGCACGGCTTCGATCTTGCGCCCCTCCAGCGACCAGGGCCGGTAAACCATGTCCGACAGCATCGTGACGCCAAAGCCGTGCGCGACCAGACCGCGCAGCGCCTCCATTGACCGCGTGCTAAAGGCGATGTCGGGCTGCAGGCCGTGGCCGCGCCAATAACCCAGCGTGGATCGCTCGCCCTCATCCATTTCCAGCAGGATGTAGGGATAGCGCGCGATGTCGGCAAGCGCGGGCGCGGCCGCCTGCGTCAGCGGATGCCCGGCCGCCGTCCAGAGCTGGCGCCTTGAACGCACCAGTACGTGGTGGCCGAAGCGCTCGCGCTTGTCCACGTTGGACAGCAGCGCCACGCCCAGCTCCACGTCGCCGCTTGCCACGGCCTGTTCGATCTCCGGGCGGTCCAGATCCACCAGGTCCAGCACGACGTCCGGATAGCGCCGCCGGAACCGCGCCAGCAGGTCGGGCAGAAAGTACCCCAGCACCGTGTAGGACGCCGCGATCCGCACCGAGCCGCGCAGCGCATACCGCTGAAACCCCGGTTCGCGCAGCGCGTCGTCCAGGGAGTCGAGCACGTCGCGGGCGCGCTGGTGGAAGTTGTGGCCCTCGGGCGTCAACGTCACGCCGTGCGCATGGCGGTCGAAGAGGCGCACGCCCAGTTGTGCCTCCAGCGCCAGCACGGCGTTGGTGACCGCCGACTGCGAGACGTGTTCGTCGGCCGCCGCCATGGAAAACCGCCCGGTGCGGGCGGCGGCGGCGAAGTACCGGAGTTGGCGAAGGGTGACGTCATTAGCCATGTGTTTTTCACATACCAGCTAGTCGAATATATGAATATACGATAGCTGTTCGCGTTCCTACACTGCGGAAAACACGTAAATGCCCGCACCGCAGATTGCAGGAGACAACCCCCATGAACGCCCCTCTACCCCCTGGCGTGGCCGACACCCATGGCCTGTCGCTGGACGACAAATACGCGCAGCCCACCGGCCGCGTCTACCTGAGCGGCACGCAGGCGCTGGTGCGCCTGCCCCTGATGCAAAAGCAGCGCGACCAGGCGGCCGGCCTCAATACCGCCGGCTATGTGTCGGGCTACCGGGGATCGCCGCTGGGCGGCCTGGACCAGGCGCTCTGGAAGGCCAAGCGTCATTTGAAAGACAACGACGTGGTGTTTCAGCCCGGCCTGAACGAGGACCTGGCCGCGACCGCCGTCTGGGGATCGCAACAGCTCAATCTTTTTCCCGGCGCGCAGCGCGATGGCGTCTTTGGCATGTGGTACGGCAAGGGTCCGGGGGTGGACCGGTCGGTGGACGTGCTCAAGCACGCCAACTCGGCCGGCACGTCCGCGCATGGCGGGGTGCTGATGCTGGCGGGCGACGACCACGCCGCCAAGTCCTCGTCGGTGGCGCACCAGTCCGAACACGTACTGATCGCCAGCGGCATTCCGGTGCTGTACCCGTCCAACGTGCAGGAGTATCTGGATTACGGCCTGCATGGCTGGGCCATGAGCCGCCACACGGGTCTGTGGGTGGCGATGAAATGCGTGACGGACGTGGTGGAGTCCAGCGCCTCGGTGGACGTTGACCCGTCACGCGTGCGGATCGTGCTGCCCGAGGACAGCCTGCCGCCGGGCGGGCTGAACATCCGCTGGCCGGACTCGCCGCTGGCGCAGGAGGCGCGGCTGCTGGACCACAAGTGGTACGCGGCGCTGGCCTATGTGCGCGCCAACAAGCTGAACCGCGTGGTGCTGGACTCGCCCAACGCGCACTTCGGCATCATGACGGCCGGCAAGGCGTATCTGGACGTGCGCCAGGCGCTGAACGACCTGGGGCTGGACGATGCGGCCTGTGCGCAGGCGGGCATCCGCGTGCTGAAGGTGGGCTGCATCTGGCCGCTGGACGCGCAGGACGCGCGCGAATTCGCCACGGGTCTGAAGGAGATCCTGGTTGTCGAGGAAAAGCGCCAGATCCTGGAATACGCGCTCAAGGAAGAGCTGTACAACTGGCGCGACGACGTGCGGCCGCGTGTCTTTGGCAAGTTCGACGAGCGCGAAAACGGCGGCGGCGAATGGTCCACGCCGCGCGGCGGCTGGCTGCTGCCGGCGCGGTATGAGCTGTCGCCGGCGTTGATCGCCCGCGCCATTGCCGCCCGCCTCGAAAAAGCCAACCTGTCCGACGCGTTGCGCGCGCGCATTGCGGCGCGCCTGGCCGTCATCGACGCGAAAGAGCGTGAGGCCAGCCGCCCCACGCTGGTCGAAGAGCGCAAGCCCTGGTTCTGTTCGGGCTGTCCGCACAACACCTCCACGCGCGTGCCGGAAGGATCGCGCGCGGTGGCGGGCATCGGCTGCCATTACATGGCGATGTGGATGGACCGCAATACCGACACCTTCAGTCAGATGGGCGGCGAGGGCGTGGCGTGGCTGGGCCAGAAGGACTTCACGTCCGAGCGCCACATCTTTGCCAATTTGGGCGACGGCACGTATTTTCATTCGGGCCTGCTCGCCATTCGCGCGGCCATCGCGGCGCGCGCGCGCATCACCTACAAGATCCTCTACAACGACGCCGTCGCCATGACGGGCGGCCAGCCGGTGGACGGCGTCTTGACCGTGCCGCAGATCGCGGCGCAGATGCTGGCCGAAGGCGTCGTCAAGACGGTGGTCGTGACGGACGAACCCGACAAGTACACGGGCGCGCAGGCCTTGCCGGCAGGGGTGGAGGTCCACCACCGCAAGGCGCTGGACGACGTGCAACGCGCGCTGCGCGACATCGACGGCGCCACGGTGCTGATCTACGACCAGACCTGCGCCACCGAGAAGCGCCGCCGCAGAAAGCGCGGCGAGTATCCCGACCCGGCCAAGCGCGCCTTCATCAACGAAGCGGTCTGCGAGGGCTGCGGCGATTGCTCGGTGCAGTCGAACTGCCTGTCGGTCGAACCGCTGGATACGCCGCTGGGCACGAAGCGGCGCATCAACCAGTCGTCCTGCAACAAGGATTTTTCGTGCGTGGAGGGGTTTTGTCCCAGCTTCGTGACGGCCGAAGGCGCCACGCCGCGCAAGCCCGGCAAGCAGGGCGGCGCGCCGTCGCTGGCTGAGGTCCCGCTGCCCGGCCAGGCTCTCATTGCACCGGGCGCGGCGTATCGCGTGGTCGTGGCCGGCGTGGGCGGCACGGGCGTGGTGACGGTTGGCGCGCTGATCGGCGCGGCCGCGCACATCGAAGGCAAGGGCGTGACCGTGCTGGACATGGCCGGGCTGGCGCAAAAGGGCGGGGCGGTGCTCAGCCACGTGCAGCTGGCCAACCGGCCCGAGGACCTGCACGCCACGCGCGTCGCGCTGGGCGAGGCCGACCTCGTGATTGGCTGCGATGCCCTGGTGTCGGCGTCGCCCGAGGTGCTGTCGCGCCTGCGGCCCGATCATGGCCGTGCGGTGGTCAACAGCAGCGCCGCGCCGACGGCCGCGTTCCTGTCGCAGCCCACGTGGCGTTTTCCGGGGGCGCAGGCGCAGGCCGCGCTGACGCAAAGCACGGGCGGCAACTGCGACTTCCTGGAAGCCGGCCCGCTGGCCGAGGCCTTGCTGGGCGACAGCATCTATGCCAATCCGCTGCTGTTGGGATACGCGTGGCAAAAGGGCGGACTGCCGCTGTCGCTGGACAGCCTGCGCCGTGCGATCCAGATCAACGGCGTGTCGGTGGACAAGAATCTGGCCGCTTTCGAACTGGGCCGCCAGGCCGCGCATCGCGGCGTGGACGCGCTGCGCCCCGCGGCGGCCGAGCGGGTGGTGTCCATGCCGGAATCGCTGGACGC
Source organism: Achromobacter sp. E1 (assembly GCF_037039475.1). Lineage (NCBI taxonomy): Bacteria > Pseudomonadati > Pseudomonadota > Betaproteobacteria > Burkholderiales > Alcaligenaceae > Achromobacter > Achromobacter sp. E1. Next base: position 5,219,155 of record NZ_CP146253.1, on the reverse strand, counting down.
GCTGGTCAAGCGCCTGGCGGCGCACGTGCGTGATTATCAGGACGAAGCCTATGCGCGTCGCTTCCTGACGGCGGTGGAGTCCGTGCGCGTGCGTGAAGCCACGCTGGGCGACAAGCGGCAGGACGTGACGCGCGCGGTGGCGCGCAATCTTGCCAAGCTCATGACGTACAAGGACGAATACGAGGTGGCGCGGCTGCATGCCGATCCGGCATTCAAGGACCGGCTGCGCGCGCAGTTCGAAGGCGAGCCGGGCCGCGACTACACGCTGCGTTACTACCTTGCGCCGCCCATTCTGGCGCGCCGCGATGCGCGCGGGCGGTTGCAGAAGCGCGCGTACGGAGCCTGGATGGAATCGGCATTCCGGCTGCTCGCGCCCTTGAAGCGCGTGCGCGGCACGTGGCTGGACGTGTTCGGCAGAACGGCCGAGCGCCGCATGGAGCGCCAGCTCGCGGCCGACTATCTGGCGCTGGCGGACGAATTTGCCCGCACGCTGGACGCCGGCAACCGCGACGTGGCGCTGGAACTGGCCAACGTGCCGGATGCGATCCGGGGGTATGGGCATGTGAAGGAAAAGAGCGTCGAGCAGGCTCGCGTCCGGCAGGCCGGGCTGTGGGCGCGGTATCACGGCGGCGGCGCGGACCGGCTGGCGGCCTGAGCGCGACGCCGGGCGGCCCGGCGGCGCGGATGACCCTCAGATACGCGGCGGGGCCTCCCGTCCCATACCGCGAGGGGCGTGGTGTACGATCCCCCGGTCGATGCGGGGGCCGTCCCCGCCGCTCTCGTCCGATCCGCCATGGAAAGCATCCTACGCAAACTCGACCTGACCTCGCTGCGCCTTTTTGTGGCGGTGTGCCAGGAGAACAGCATCGCGCGGGCGGCCGAGCGCGAGTTCATCGCGCCGTCTGCCGTCAGCCGCCGCATCGCCGACATGGAAGCGCTGATCGGCCTGCCGCTGATCGCCCGGCACACCCGCGGCGTCTCGGTGACGCCCGCCGGGCAGACCGTCCTGCGCCACGCGCGCCAGATCATCGGCGACGTCGAGGCGATGGGGGCGGAGCTGTCGCGCTTTTATGAAGGCGTGAAAGGGCACGTGCGCGTGGTGGCCAACCTGTCGGCCATCGTGCAGTTCCTGCCCGAGGACGTGGCGGCGTTTCAGCGCCTGTTTCCCGACGTGGATATCGACCTGGAAGAGCAGCACAGCCCCGACGTGCTGCGCCTGGTGCGAGAGCGCGCGGCGGACTTCGGCATCTGCAACCGGATCGCTGGCGCGGACGGGCTGGAACAGCTGGATTACCGCCGCGACCGGCTGGCGGTCATGCTGCCGTCCGGGCACCCCAAGGCGGCGGCGCGGCAGCTCAGCCTGCAGGACATCGCCGACGAGACCTTTGTCGGCCTGCGCGAGAACAGCGCGTTGACGCAGCTGCTGGCGGCGCGGGCCGCCGAACTGGGCAAGACGCTATCGGTGAAGATCCGCGTGGCCAGCCTGGACGCGCTGTGCCGCATGACGCACGCGGGCCTGGGCATTGCCGTGATGCCGCAGCAGGTGGCCGAGCTGTACTTGCAGGCGCTGGACGTGGTGGTGCGTCCCCTGTCGGACGATTGGGCAAGGCGCCAGCTTTGCATCGTGTTTCCCAGCCAGGCGCAGCTGTCGGCCACCGCCGGGAAGCTGGTCCGGTTTCTGTCGCAGCAGGGCTGACGGGCCGCACCGTCGGAACCCGCCGTCGCAACCCGCCCTCGCCATTCGCGATGGCGGGGCTGCCGAGATGACACTTCGCCGTTGCCGGCGGCGTTCGTATAGTCAAGGCGCGTTCATCGCCGATACGGGGCATCCAGACCCCGCTGCGTCCCATACGGAGACATCATGACCCCCACCAGATTGCTCGCGAGCTGTGCGCTTGCGCTTGGCGTCCTTGGCGCGGCGCCTGCCGCGTCGGCGGCCGGCTACCCCGACCGTCCCATCCGTCTGATCGTGCCCACGTCGCCCGGCTCCACGGCCGACGTAGTGGCGCGCGTCGTGGCCGAGAACCTGGGCAAAACGCTGGCCCAGCCCATGATCGTGGAGAACCTGGCGGGCGCGGCCGGCATTTCGGGCACGCGCCAGCTGGTGTCGGCCAAGCCCGACGGCTACACCCTGGGCATCGTGTCGTCCAACCACGCCATCAATCCCAGCCTGTACAAGAGCCTGCCCTACGACACGGTCAAGGACATCACGCCGATTTCCGTCATCGGCACGACGCCGCTGGTGGTCGTGGTGGCCGAGAACTCGCCGTATAAGACGATGGGCGACCTGCTCCAGGCCGCAAAGGAACAGCCCGGCAAGATCAACTACGGCTCGTCCGGCACGGGCAGCGTGCTGCATCTGGCGGGCGAACTGCTCAAGTCCAAGGCGGGCGTGGACATGATGCACATCCCGTACAAGGGCGGCAACGCGCTGATCACCGACGTCATGTCGGGACAGATCCAGGTCGCGTTCCTGGCCACCCCGTCCGTGCTGGCGCAGGTGCAGGCGGGCAAGCTGCGCGCGCTCGCCGTCAGCACGCCCGAGCGCCTGGCCATCCTGCCCAATGTGCCCACCCTGGACGAGGCCGGCGTGATGGGCTATTCGTACGATGCCTGGATCTCGCTGATCGGGCCGGCCGGGCTGCCCGCCGATGTCGTGCAGAAGCTGCAGGCCGCCACGCGCAAGACGATGCAGGAGTCGGCGGTGCTCAAGGCGCTGTCGCCGCAGGGCTTTGTGGCGCAGGGCACCACGTCGGAGCAGGCGGCGCAGACGCTGGCCGCCGAGATCACCAAGAGCCAGACGCTCGTCAAGGCGGCGGGCGTCACCATCGAATGACCGGATTGCCATGACTGCCGTATCTGTACTCGACGCCCCGGCCCGCCTGCTGTTTCTGACGCAGGACCCAATCCGCGTGGCCGCACAACTGGGCGGCGCGGCGCTGACCCTGCCTGAGGCCGTGCCACTGCGCGACGACATTTCCACCGACGAGATCACGCCGGTGCCTATCCTGACGCACTTCGACGAGAAACTGGGCCGGTATCCGTACACGGGCTATCGGGCGGGCGACACGCAGCCCATCGGCATCGACGCGATCCGGCAGGCGGGCATCAACGTCGTGGTCGCGGGCAAGCGGTATGGCAAGGGCTCGTCGCGCGAGCACAGCCCGATGGCCGAAAAGTCCGCCGGCGTGCGGCTGGTGATCGCCGAGAGCTTTGAACGCATCTACCGCCAGAACGCCGACAATATCGGGCTCTACACCAGCACCGACATGGGGCTGGTGGCACGGCTTCAGGCGGGCGAATGCATCACGGTCGACGAGATCGTGGCGGGTCGCGACGCGCTGGCTGCGGCCATCGTCAAGGCGGGCGGTCTGCTGGCGTTTGGGCAGGCGCAGTTGCGCGATGTGTCGCTGGCAGCCGGCCTGGTGGCCGGGCATCCCGCGGCAGATCCCGCCGCGCCGGACGTCGGGCCGCCGCGCACCCTGTTTGAAAAGATCATCCTGCGCCATCTGCTGCAAACGCCCGCCACCGCCGCCGACCCCCGGCAAGGCGACGGCGTCTTCCTGCGCGCGGACTGGCGCTTCATCCATGAGTACTACACCGGCATGGCGGCCCATATGCTGCATGCGCGGTTTGGCCGGCCCCTGCGTTTGGTGGACCCGGATCGCATCGTGGTATTCGAGGACCACACGTCCTACGTCGAGGAAAGCCCCAATCACGTGCGCGCCGGCATCGTGCCCAACGTGCGCGCCATGTGCCAGGCGCAGCGCGACTTCGCCGACGCCTACGGTCTGCGCCAGCACCGGACGCTGACCGAGGCCGAGGCCGCGCGCGACACCGGCGTCAACGTGGCGGGCATCTCGCACGCCATGATGGCCGAACACTACGCGCTGCCGGGGCAGGTCGTCGTGGGCACCGACTCGCACACGCCGCACAGCGGCGCGCTGGGCTGTGTGGCCTTCGGCGTGGGCACCACCGACATGGCCAACGCGTTCGTCACCGGCGCGGTGCGGCTGACGCTGCCCGCGTCCCTGCGCGTCGAGCTGGACGGCGCGCTGCCGGCCGGCGTCACGGCCAAGGACATCGTGCTGCATCTTTTGGCGCTGCCCGAGATTCGGGCGGGCGCGGGCGTGGGCAAGGTGTTCGAGTTTGCCGGCCAGGCCATCGCGGCCCTATCTATCGACGAACGCGCCACGCTGACCAACATGACCGCCGAATTGGGCGGCCTGACGGGCATCGTCGCGCCCGACGCCGCGACCGCGCGCTTCCTGCGTGAACGCCGCGGCGTGGACGCCGGCATCGCGCCGTGGATGCGCAGCGACCCGGGCGCGGTCTACGCGGCCACCCTGCGCGTGGACTGCGCGGCGCTGTCGCCCCTGGTGGCCGCGCCGGGCGACCCGGGCAATGGTGTGCCGCTGTCCAGCCTGACGGCGCGCCCGCGCATCGACATCGCGTATGGCGGCTCCTGCACGGCCGGCAAGCGCGAGGATTTCGACTACTACCATCAGGTGCTGGCGTGGGCGGTGGCGCGCGGCATGCGGCTGCCGGACGGCGTGACGCTATATCTGCAGTACGGCACCACCGCCGTGCGCGACTACTGCGTGGCGCGAGGCTACGACAAGACCTTTGCCGCCGTGGGCGCGCGCATCCTGCAGCCGTCCTGCGGCGCGTGCGCCAATTGCGGGCCGGGGTCATCCACCGACGCCTCGCAGGTCACGATCAGCGCCATCAACCGGAATTTCCCCGGTCGCTCGGGCCCCGGCAGCGTCTGGCTGGCCAGCCCGCCCACGGTCATGGCCAGCGCGCTGGCCGGAGAGCTGGCGTCGTTTGCCGAGCTGCAGGCGCGGTACTAGGGTTCCCCCCACTTCGCCCGCCGCGAAGCCCAGCTTCACAAATCCTTAATTGGCAGCCAATCCGGGCTGCGTCAGAGTGCGCAACAGAGAAAACGGCCGCCAGATGCCGTTTCCGGCCACGCGCTGCGCGTGGCCCCGCCGCAAGGCGCCTTCGCACGGAAAACACCTGTCGACGATGTCAACCCGGGACACACCGGGAGCTTGCTGATCGGCCGCGCCGTCCGGGCTGCGGCTTCCCCTGTTGGTCCGAGGAGACAACAATGCGCAAGAGCTGGAAGGCAATGGTTGGGGCGGTGGCGGTCATGGCGGGCGGATGGGCACACGCCGCCGACGCGCCGCCGGTGGACGTGAAGCTGATGCAGCTGTCGGTGGGCAAGATCGAGCTGGACAAGGGCTTCATGACCGCCATGGTGGATGTGGGCACCAAGATCAAGATTCCGGTGCCGGCCTATGTGATCCAGCACCCGCGCGGGCTGGTGCTGTTCGACACCGGCATGAACCAGGCCACGGCCGATGGCAACTGCGCCAATTACTGGGGGCAGGGGCTGTGCGGCGCCTTCAATTCCATCCAGGGCCGCGACGAGGTCATCGACCGCCAGCTCAAGGCCGCCGGCTTTGACGTCAGCGACGTGAAGTACGTCGTGTACTCGCACTTCCACCTGGACCACGCCGGCAACATCAAGATGTTCCCCAAGGCCAAGCACGTCGTGCAGAAGGCCGAGCTGCGCGCCGCATGGTGGCCAGAAAAATTCCAGCGCGCCGCCTACGTCATGAAAGACTTCGACACCACGCGCGACTACGACTTCATCCAGGTGGAGGGCGACTTCGACCTGTTTGGCGACGGCACCATCGTATTGCTGGACACCAAGGGCCACACGCAGGGCCACCAGTCGCTGCAGGTCAAGCTGCCCAAGACCGGCACGGTGCTCTTGGCCGCGGACGCCATCTACACGGGTGAAAACGAGGCCGGCGTCATTCCCGGCATTACCTGGAACACGGCCGCGTCCATGCAGGCCATCGACCGGCTCAAGCAGATCCGCGACGCGCGCCAGGGCCAGCTCTGGTACAGCCACGACGCGGAGCAGCACGCGCAGAACGCCAAGACCAAAGTCTTCGACTGAAGGCCCCCATGGAGCCCGCCGTCGCCTTGCATCAGGTCAGCAAGTCGTTCGGATCCCGCCAGGTCCTGGAATCCCTGAGCCTGTCCGTCAGGCCCGGGGAAATCCTGGGCCTCCTGGGACCGAACGGCAGCGGCAAGACCACCACGCTGCGCCTGATGGCGGGCTTTTACACGCCCGACAGCGGACGCATCGCCATCCGGGGCCGCGAGCCCGTGCCGGGACGCGGCAACGCCGACATCGGCTATCTGCCCGAGCGCGCGCCGCTTTATGACGCGCTGACGGTCACCCAGTATCTGGAGTTCGGCGCCGGCGTGAAGGTGCAGGGCGGCGCCCGCGCCCGCCGCCAGGCCATCGAGCGCGCCATCGACGGCTTTGACCTGCAAGGGGTGGCGCGCTCGGTGATCGGCCGGCTGTCCAAGGGGCAGCGCCAGCGCGTGGGGCTGGCGCAGGCCGTGCTGAACGACCCGCCGGTGCTGCTGCTGGACGAAGCCACCAACGGCCTGGATCCGGTACAGATCGTGGAAGCGCGCGCCATGATCCGGCGCTGCGCCGAGGGCCGCGCGGTGGTGTTCAGCAGCCATTTGATGCAGGAAGTCGAGGCGCTGTGTTCGCGCATCGCGATCCTGCGGCAGGGCTGGCTGGTCGAAGACCAGCCGCTGGGCGAATCGCAGGCAGCGCTACAAATGCAGCTGTCCCTGCCCGCGGCCGGGCATGCCGCCTTGCACGCGGCGTTGTGCGCGTGCCCGGGCGTGAAGGCGGTGGACATCACGCTGCTGGATGCCGGCGCCAGCAAGTGGCGGGTTACGTGGGACCCGCCGGAGGTAAGCGCGACGCCCAACCCGGCCACCAGCGCCGCCGCGTGCGACGCAGTCATGCGCACGGCGCTGGCGCACGCGGAACTGCGCGCCGTGCTGCCCGCGCAGGAAGCCGTCGAGGCCCGCCTGCTGGCGGCGCTGGCGCCCAACGATCCCCCGTTACGGAGACGCGCATGAAGGGTTTCGCGGCCTTGTACCGCAAGGAACTGCGCACCGACTTCGGCTCGCCCGTGGCGCTGGCCGTGGTGGCGGTGTTCTGGGCCCTGTCGGGCTATCTGTTCAGCTTCAACCTGTTCTTTGTCAGCACCGGGCAGATGGTGACGGCGTTTCACAACATGACCATCCTGCTGATGCTGGTGATGCCGCTGGTCAGCATGCGCGCCTTCGCGGAAGAGGCGCGGCAGGGCACGCTGGAATTGCTGCTGACGCTGCCGCTGTCGGACTTCACGCTAGTGGCGGCCAAGTATGCGGCGGGGCTGACCATGCTGGCGCTGATGCTGGCGGGCACCATGTCGGCGGTGTTGCCGCTGGCCTGGTACGGCGAGCCGGATTACGGCCCCATCGTGGGCGGCTACATCGGCGTGTTCCTGTACGGCGCGCTGTTCCTGGCGATCGGCATTGCCGTGTCCAGCGCCTGCTCGAACCAGATCGTGGCCGCCAGCGCCACGTGGGGCATCCTGGTGCTGTTGTGGTTCATCGACTATCCCGCCGCGCTGGACGCGTTTCCCGCGCTGTCGCCGTTCTTTCAGGCGTTGTCGCTGTCCGCCCAGCATGTGGACTTCATCCGGGGCGTGCTGCCCGGACCGGCCACGGTGACGCTTGCCAGCGTCACCGTGCTGGCCCTGATGGTGGCCTCGGTCAATCTGAAGCGCTGGAGGCTGCGATGACCCCCGCCCTGCGCCGTGCCGGGCGGCGGTTGTCGCTGTGGCTGCCGGTGCTGGCCGTGGCCGCGCTGCTGCTGGCACTGAACCTGTGGGCGTCGCGCAATCTGGGACGCATCGACCTGACCGCGCAGCGGGTCTACAGCCTGGCCCCGGAAAGCCTTGAGGTCGCGCGGCAGATCCGTCAGCCCGTCGAGGTGACGTGGTTTTACGACCTGCGCAACAAGAGCATGGTCGACGCGTTGGAACTCCTGCGGCAGTACGAGCGCCAGAATCCGCTGATCCGCGTGCGCGGCGTGGACCCCGCGCTGCGGCCCGCCGAGGCGCGCGCCGCCGGCATCCAGTTCGCGGGCAGTGCGGTGCTGGCCTCGGGCGCGCGGCGCACCACCATCAACGGCGGCACCGAAACGGACTTCACCAATGCGCTCATCCGCATCAGCCAGGATGGGGCGCAGACGGTCTGCTTCACGCAGGGCCATCGCGAGGCAACGCTAGACAGTCTGACGTCGCTGGACGACCTGGAAGATCACAGCAGCGACGAAAACCTGGTGGCGCGCGTCGAGGTGCACGAACAGCACGGCATGGCGATGGCGCGCAACGCCCTGCAGACGCTGGGGTTTTCCACGCGCGCGGTGGGTGCGGGCAGTCTGGCGCGGGCCTTGCCGGGCTGCGCCGTGGTGGTGGCGGCCGGTCCGCGAACGCCGTTCGGCGACGACGACGCGCAGGCGCTGCGCCGCTGGACCGGCGCGGGCGGCAAGACGCTGTTGCTGCTGGAACCCGACACGCGGCATGGGTTGGACGGCCTGCTGGCGGACTTCGGTATTGCGCTCGCGCCGGGCGCGCTGGCCGATCCGGGCAGCCACTACCGCAACGATCCCGGCAGTCCCGCGGTCAGCGACTACACGCGCCACAAAATGACGCGCGGCTTGCCGCTGAGCTTCTTTCCCGGCGCGGCAGGACTTGAGCCGGCGGGAGACGCCTTGCCGCCAGGCGTGGTGGTCACGCCGCTGGCGCAGACGTCAGGCGCAGCGCATCCTCCGGGGCTGCCTGCCTCGCGCTACACGCTGATGGCGCTGGCCACGCGCAACGCGCAGGCCGCCAGCGCGGAAGGCGCGGCCCATCCCACGCTGCTGGTGGCGGGCGACAGCGACTTCGCCATCAACCGGCATTTCGCCACGCTGGGCAATGGCGCCCTGTTCACCAACGCCGTCACCTTGCTGGCGGGTGAAGACGCGCTGCTGACGATCCGGCCCCGGCACTACGAGAACCGCCGCGTGGAACTGACCAACCGCCAGATGCGCGCCGTGTTCTGGACCAGCACGGTGGCCCTGCCGCTGCTTGCGCTGTTGACGGGACTGCTGCTGTGGTGGAGGCGGCGTTGAAGGCCGGGCGCCTGCTGTGGCCCGGGCTGCTCACGACCGGCATCGCCCTGTCGGCGTGGCAATGGCAAGAGGCCGCGCATGCCCCCGCGCATCATCACGGCCATACGCACCTGCACGACGACAGCGGCAAGCCCGCCAGGCTCTACGCATGGGAGGCCGACAAGGCCGCGCTGGTCACCCTGGACGGTCCGGGAGGCTCGGTCCGCCTGACACGGCAGGCGCAGGGCTGGGTCGCATCCCCGGAGGGCACGGCGGCAGGCTTTGATGCGGCGGGCTTTGTGGCGCTGTTTTCGCAGGCGCGCAGCGACCGCACGCTCACGCCCGAGGACGGCGAAACGTATGGGCTTACACCGCCGCAGTTGCGCATCGATGTGCGCGATGCCGCGGGCGCGAGGCTTGCACAGCTGGACGTCGGCGCGCTTGCGCCGGATGGACTAGGCCGTTATGTACGCCTGCCGGACGAGGCGCAGATCCGGATTATCCCGGACTATCAAACGCGGGCGCCACTGGCGGCGTTGGGGCAATCCACACCCACTCCATCGCTTGTTAAACCCGCCTTGCACAAAGATAAATAGCAGCCCGATTCACCCCTACCTATACTTCGCACACATACACAGGCGGACGTGCCCACGCGGTAGCGGGGCGGGCATCCAGCCTGCAATAAAAGGGCCTTCCGGCGGCTGGCGCTGTGCGCCAATCAGCACGGAAAGGTTGATAACGAGACAAGGGCGCGCCGGGCGCGCCCGGGCGCAAGCCCGCACGCCGCGTGTGGCATGTTGAAATCGCCGCCGCCGTGCTCAGCGTATTGGGAGAAGACGCTTGACCTTGGATCTATTGCCTCTCGCCTTGGTGGATGGCGTGGCATACGCCAGTCTGCTGTTCCTGGTATCGATGGGGTTAACCCTGGTGTTCGGGGTGATGGGCATCCTGAACGTCGCGCACGGCGCGTTCTACGCCTTTGGCGGCTACGCCGCGGCCAGCCTCGTCATGTTCCTGGCGCCCAAGACCGACTCGTCCATCCTCTTGTTCGCAGCCTTGTTCGTGGCCGCCATCGCCATCGGGCTACTGCTTGGCAGCATCATGGAATTCGTCCTGATCCGCCGCGCGCAGAACTACGACCCCATCCTCAAGCTGCTGCTCACCTTCGGCGCCTTCCTGATGCTGGAAGACATCCAGCGCATGCTGTGGGGCGCGCAGCCCTATAGCGCCAGCGAAGTCGTCAACCGCCTGGGCAACATCGAGATCGGCGACATCACCTATACCACCTACCAGCTTGTGGTCGTGCCGGTCACGGCGCTGCTGGCCTACGTGTGCCTGGAATTCTTCCTGCGTCACACCAAGCTGGGCAAGCAGACGGTGGCCACCACGCACAACCGCGAAGTCGCCACGTCGCTCGGCATCAACGCCAAGAAGATCGGCTACGTCACCTTCGTGATCGCGACCATCCTGGGCGCGCTCGGCGGCGCGCTGGCCTCGCCCACCACCTCGCTGGTGCCGGGGGCGGGCACGGACATGACGGTGCTGTCCTTTGCCGTGGTCGCCACCGCGGGCCTCGGCCAGATCACCGGCGCGCTGATCGCCGCGCTGCTCATCGGCATCATCCGCGCCATCGCCGTGTACGCCGCGCCGGAACTGGAAGTCGCCGTGCCCTACATCATCATGGTGCTGGTGCTGATCATCCGTCCGCACGGCCTGTTCACCGTTGCCCAAGCGAGGACGATCTGATGAAAGTCCCTGTCCTGAGCGTGCTGGCCGCGCTGTTCACGCTGTTTCTTGGCTACACCTATTCCTGGACCATCACGCCCATCGTCATCGGCCTGACCTACGCGATTGCCGCGTTGGGCGTGTCGGTGATGGCGCGCGCCGGCCAGATCTCGTTTGGCCATGCCATGTTTGCCTGCATCTCTGCGTACACGGTGGCGTTCCTGGCCAAAGCCATGCCCGGCCTGGATGCGCTCGTCCTGATCCTGGCCGGCGTCGTCGCCAGCTTTGTCGCCGCCGTCGTCATCGGCCTGTTCGTCGTGCGTTACCGCGGCATCTTCTTCGGCATGTTGAATCTGGCGCTCAGCATGGTGCTGTTCGCGCTCCTGGGCAAGCTCTACACGCTGACCGGCGGGTCGGACGGGATGCGCATCGTGCGCCCGACCATGGCCGGCATCGTGATGGAGCGCGAATCCTTCGAACGCGCGTTGCTGGTGCTGACGCTGGTCCTGTCGCTGGTGCTGGCGTGGTGGGTGCAGCGCTACTTCCGCTCGGGCAGCGGCCAGGCGCTGTCTGCCATCAAGACCAACGAAACCCGCATCGAATACCTGGGGTTTTCCGCCTACTTCATCATGTGGAAGGGCTATCTGCTGTCTGCCGTGGTGGTCGGATTCTCGGGCGCGATCCTGGCGCTGATGCAGGGGCTGGTCACGCCGGAAATCGGCTCGTGGCTGCGTTCCGGCGAGTTCGTCTTCATCACCATCCTGGGCGGCGCGGGCCATGCCGCCGGCGCGTTCCTGGGCGCGGTGGGCTTCGAATCCGTCAAGCTCGTGTCCGCCGCCTACTTCCCCGGCCTGTGGCAATTCCTGCTGGGCCTGACGCTGATCCTGGTCATCTTCATGTTTCCCACCGGCTTCGTCGGCCAGATCACCAAGCGCATCCGGTCGCGTGAACGCGCCCAGCGCCGCGCGCAGGCGCCCCTGCAGGCCGCGGCAAGGAACTGACGATGAAACCGCTCATTCAAACCACCGACCTCTATCTGGCCTTCGGCGGCGTGGTGGCCGCCGACAACATCAACTTCGAACTGCACGAAGGCGAACGGCTGGCCGTGATCGGCCAGAACGGCGCGGGCAAGACGACCTTCATCAACATCTGCACCGGCTACCTCACGCCATCGAAGGGCAAGGTCTATTTCGACGGCAAGGACGTCACCGCGATGGCGCCGCGCAAGATCGTGCGGCTGGGCATGGGGCGCTCGTTCCAGCTTCCGCAGCTTTTTACCGAACACACCGTGCGCCAGTGCGTGCAGATCGCCGCCGCCCGGCGCAACAAGGAACTGAGCTGGTTCCGGTCGCTGGAAAGCACCATCGACGCACGCGAGGTGGACGCGACGCTGGACCTGGTGGGCCTTCTGCCCGATGCCGACGAAGCCTGCATCGAGCTGCCCGAAGGCAAGCGCAAGCTGCTGGACGTGGCGATGGCGCTGGCGTTGCAGCCCAAGCTGCTCATCATGGACGAGCCCACCAGCGGCGTTGCATCGGAAGACAAGTTCGCGCTGATGGAAACCGTCATGCACGCGCTGGACGAGCGCCGCGTCACCAGCTGGTTCGTCGAGCACGACGTGGACATCGTGTCGCGCTACGCCACCCGCGTGGCGGCCTGGATCGCGGGCAAGGTGGCCGCGGACGGCTCGCCCGAGGACGTCTTGAACAATCCGCAGATCAGAAGCGAAGTGCTGGGGGCCTGAACCATGTTGAACCTATCGGCCATCAACGTCGACCTGGCGGGCAATCGCATCCTGCGCGACGTCAGCGCCAACTTTGAAGCGTCCCGCACCATCGGCATCGTGGGCCGCAACGGCGCGGGCAAGACCACGCTCCTGCGAACCATCATGGGCCTGACGCGCATTCGTTCCGGCAAGATCGCGTTCGACGGCACCGACCTGACGTCGCTGCCCGGGCACAAGCGCGCCGCCATGAAGGTGGGCTACGCGCCCGAGGACCGCGTCATCTTCCCGACCATGACGGTCGAGGAAAACCTGCATCTGCCGTGCGAGGTGCAGGGCCAGTCCAAGGCCGAGATCCAGGCGCGCATGGACACGGTGCTGAAGGTGGTGCCGCAGCTGGAACCGATGCTCAAGCGCTCGGGCTCCGCGTTGTCGGGCGGGCAAGGAAAGATGGTGGCGCTGGCGCGCGCCGTCATGGTCGGCACGCGGCTCTTGATGCTGGACGAGCCCTTTCAGGGGCTCGCGCCCAAGCTGGCGCGCGACTACACCGAGGCGCTGGGCCGCCTGAAGGAAATGCAGCCCGACCTGTGCGTGGTCATCACGGAATCCAACGTGAAGCTGCTGGGCGACATCCCCGACCAGATATGGACGATCGAGCGCGGCTCGATCACGCTGAACTGATACCCCACGGAGACATTTCCATGACGCAGATGATTATCGGCGGCCGCCAGGTCGATGCCCAGGACGGGCGCACGATCGAGGTCGTTTCCCCCGTAGACGGCGAGGTCTTCACCACCATCCCGCGCGGTCAGCAGGCCGACGTGAACGCGGCAGTGCAGGCCGCGCGCGATGCGCTGGAAGGCGCGTGGGGCGACATGACCGCGCTGGAGCGCGGCCGCCTGCTGATGCGCCTGGGCGAGAGCGTGCTGGCGCACCACGAAGAGTTGGCGCAGCTGGAGTCGCGCGACACCGGCAAGCCCATGTCCACCGCGCGCGGCGACATCACGGTGCTGGCCCGCTACTTCGAGTTCTACGGCGGCGCGGCGGACAAGGTGCACGGCCAGACCATCCCGTTCCAGAAAGACTATTCGGTGCAGCTCATCCGCGAGCCGCTGGGCGTCACCGCCCACATCATTCCGTGGAACTACCCCGCGCAGATGTTCGGCCGCAGCGTGGCGCCGGCGCTTGCCATGGGCAACGCCGCGGTGGTCAAACCCGCCGAGGACGCCTGCCTGTCGATCATCCGCGTGGCCGAACTGGCGCTGGAAGTCGGCTTCCCGCCGGGTGCGCTGAACATCGTGACGGGCCTGGGCGAAGAAGCCGGCGCCGCACTGTCGCGCCATCCCGGCATCAATTTCATCACCTTCACCGGCTCCAACGAAGTCGGCGTGCTGGTCCAGCAGGCGGCCGCCCTCAATGCGGTCAAGTGCGTGCTGGAACTGGGCGGCAAGTCGGCGCACATCGTGTTTGACGACGCCAACTACAAGCTTGCCATTCCGGCCATCGTCAAGGGCATCGTCCACAACACCGGCCAGACCTGCACGGCGGGCAGCCGCCTGCTGGTGCAAAAGGGCATCTACGCGGACTTCATGAAGGCGCTGGGCGAGGAATTCTCGAAGGTGCGCGCCGGCACGCCGGACATGGATTTGACCTGCGGACCGGTCGTCAACAAGGCGCAATACGACCGCGTCAACCGTTATATCGCCAAGGGGCTGTCCGACGGCCTCAAAGTGGCGGCCGAGGGCGGCATCGCGGACGGCGTGCCCAAGGGCGGCTTCTTCGTCAAACCCACGCTCTTTGCCGCTGCCAATCACGACAGCGACCTGCTCACGCAAGAGATCTTCGGGCCCGTGCTGGTTGCGCTGCCCTTCGCGGACGAGGCCGAGGCCATCCGCCTGGCCAACGCCACGGACTACGGCCTGTTGGGCGCGGTCTGGACCGAGAACGGCGGGCGCCAACAGCGCGTGGCGCGCGGCATCAAGTGCGGCCAGGTCTATATCAACGGGTTTGGCGCCGGTGGCGGCGTGGAGCTGCCCTTCGGCGGCGTGAAGAAAAGCGGTCATGGCCGCGAGAAAGGCTTCATCGCGCTGGAAGAAATGAGCACGACCAAGACCCTGATTCAGTTCTATGGCGAGTGATCGCCGCGCACAATACGGAGACAGAAAATGAGCCAGTTGCAAGGCAAGGTTGCCATCGTCACGGGCGGAGGCAACGGTTTTGGCGAGGGCATCGTCAAGCTGTACGCCAAGGAAGGCGCCAAGGTCGTGATCGCCGACATCAATAAAGAGGCCGCCGACCGCGTGGCTGCTGAAATTGGCGATGCCGCGCTGGCCGTGAAGGCCGACGTGTCCAGCCGCGCCGACATCGACAACGTGGTGCGCGCCGCGCTCGACAAATTCGGTACGGTGGACATCGTGGTCAACAACGCCGCCATCACCCACAAGAATCAGCCGATGCTGGACGTGGACGAGGCCACTTTCGATCGCATGTTCGACATCAACGTCAAGTCGATCTACCACATGGCGCAGGCCGTCGTGCCCGTCATGCGTAAGCAAAAGCGCGGCGTGATCCTGAACATCGGATCGACGGCCGGTATCCGTCCGCGTCCCGGGCTCAGCTGGTACAACGCGTCCAAGGGCGCGGTCAACGTGCTGTCCAAGTCGATGGCCGTGGAGCTGGGCGGCGAAGGCATCCGCGTCAACGCCATCTGCCCGGTCATGGGCGTGACCGGCATGTTCGAACTCTTCATGGGCCTGCCCGACACGCCCGAGAACCGCGCCAAATTCGTGTCGACCATTCCGCTCGGCCGCTTCTGCCAGCCGTCCGACGTGGCCGCGGCCGCGCTGTTCCTGGCCAGCGACGCCGCCGAGTTCATCACCGGCGTGGAATTCCCTGTCGACGGCGGGCGCACGGTGTAGGGTTGGGCGCCGGCTGGCCGGGGTCGCAAGACCCCGCCCGCGCCGGCACGCCGGATGCCGCGTCCGCCCGCGGTCCGGATCACCTCTGTGGATGAAGACGCATGAAAATCAAAGCGGCGTTATTGCGGCAAGTGGGGGTCGAAGGACCGTACGCGCAGTCCCGGCCCCTGACCATTGCGGACATCGAGCTGGACCCGCCGGGCGTTGGCGAGGTGCTGGTCAGAATCCGTGCAGCAGGGCTGTGCCATTCGGACCTGTCCGTCATCAACGGTGACCGGCCGCGCGGCGTGCCGATCGTGCTGGGCCATGAATCGTCGGGCGAGGTCGTCGAGACCGGCCCCGGCGTCACGGACCTGAAGGCCGGCGATCACGTCGCCATGGTGTTCGTGCCCAGCTGCGGCTGCTGCAACCCCTGCATGGAAGGCCGGCCCGCGCTGTGCGAACCGGGCGCCGTGGCCAACACCAAAGGAACGCTGCTGGGCGGCGAGCGCCGGCTGCACATCGGCGACGAGTACATCAACCATCACACCGGCGTGTCCTGCTTTGCGGAATACGCCGTGGTGTCGCGGCGCTCGTGCGTCAAGGTGAATGTGGAACTCAGCCACCGCGAGGCCGCGCTGTTCGGCTGCGCCGTGCTGACCGGCGCAGGCGCCGTCATCAATCGCGCCCGCATCAAGATGGGCGACACGGCCGCGATCGTCGGGCTGGGCGGCGTGGGCCTGAGCGCACTGCTGGCTGCGGTGGCCGCGGGCGCGCGCCGGGTGGTCGCCATCGACCTCAGCGACGAGAAGCTGGCGCTGGCCAAGGAGCTGGGCGCCACGCACCTCGTCAATCCGAAGCAGATCAAGACCGACGACGACCTCATGGATCTGGCCGGCGGCCGCGTGGACTTCGGCTTTGACATGGCCGGCGCCGTGCCGGCCTTCGAAACCGCCTACAAGCTCACGCGCCGCGGCGGGGCGACGGTCACCTCCGGCCTGCCCAATCCCAAGTTCAGCTTTCCGCTGTCGCTGTCGCAGATGGTGGGCGAAGAGCGCGAGATCCGGGGCAGCTACCTGGGCTCGGGCGTGCCCGCCATCGACATCAGCCGCTACATCGACCTGTACAAGGCCGGCCGCCTGCCGGTCGACAGGATGATGGGGCAATCGTTTTCGCTGGACCAGATCAACGAGGGGTTCGATCACCTCGCCACCGGCGGCAGCCTGCGCGACGCCATCGTTTTCTAAGGGCACAGACCCGATCAACAACACTGGAGACAACACCATGAAGACCTCAAGACTGGCGGCCTTGCTGGGCGCCACCCTGCTGTCGGGCCTGGCCACGCTGGCCATTGCCGCCGACAAACCCAAGGAACTGAACGTCGGCATCTCGACCTTCCTGTCGGGCTCGGCGTCCGTGTTCGGCGTGCCGGCGCGCGATGCGGCCGACATCCTGATCGAAGAGATCAACGCGGGTGGCGGCATCGACGGCGTGAAGATCGTGCCCAGCTACATCGACGAAGGCGGCGGCGGCGAAAAGCTCTTGTCCGAATACCGTCGCCTGGCCGAAGGCGGCACGCGCGTGATGCTGTCGGCCATTTCCAGCGGCCACTGCAACATCGTCGCGCCCGTGGCCGAGGACCTGAAGGTGCTGAACGTGCTGTGGGACTGCGGCACCGAGAAGGCGCTGGAAGGCAAGAAGTACAAGTACGTCGTGCGCACGCAGGCCAACGCCACGACTGAGATGGTCGCGCAGGTGCTGTACCTGATGAAGGTCAAGCCCGACTTCAAGACCATCGCCATCGTGAACCAGGACTATGCCTGGGGCCGCGATTCGCGCGACATCTTCCTGGCCGCGCTCAAGAAGTTCAAGCCCGACGTCAAGGTCGTCGCCGAGATGTTCCCCAAGTTCGGCGCCGCCGACTTCTCCACCGAAATCAGCCGCCTGCAGGCGCTGCGCCCCGACGTCATCGTCTCCACCTCGTGGGGCGGCGACCTGGACAACTTCGTGCGCCAGGCCTCGCAACGCAACCTGTTCAAGAACTCCACCTTCGTGCTGTCGCTGGCCGAAAGCTCGCTGGAACGCCTGGGCAACGCCCTGCCCGAAGGCGTCCTTGTCGGCGCGCGCGGCGATCACTACTTCCTGCACCCGGAAACCAAGGACGATCCCAAGCACCAGGCCTTCGTGAAGAAATTCCACGACAAGACCGGCGCCTATCCGATCTACTCGGTCTATCACATGGTGCAAGGCATCTACGGCCTGAAAGCCGGCTACGAAAAGGCCATCAAGGACAACGGCGGCAACTGGCCCACGCCTGAACAGGTGGCCGCCGCCATGCACGACGTCAGCTTCAAGGGCTACGGCCGCGAAGTGAAGATGCACCGCGCCGACGGTCAGGCTTTGGAAGCGCAGTTGTTCGGCGTGACCAAGAAGAGCGACAAGTACCCGTTCAAGGTCCTGTCCGACATCACCATCGTGCCGGCTGAGTTGGTCACGCCCGGGGTGACGGATACGTCGATGGCGTGGATCGAAAAAAGCCTGACGCCTGAGGTATTGAAGAGTGATCAGATCAAGGTGTTCCCGAACTGATCGGGATGGACTGAGCAAGCAGCAGTGTGTGTAGTGCAGGGATAGCCCCGGCGTGAACGCCGGGGCGTTTTTTTCTACAGCTCCAACACCACCTTCTTCCCCCCGCAAGACCGCGAGCAGCACGCCATCATCTTGTTATTCGCCTCGCGTTCCGCCCGCGTCAGCACGACGTCGCGGTGGTCGATGTCGCCTTCCAGCACGCGCACCTCGCACGACCCGCACAGCCCTTCCTCGCAATCGCTCTGCACATCGATGTTGGCGCCACGCAATGCCGTCAACAGTGTCTGGTCAGCGGGCACGGTGATGACGATGCCCGAATCCTTCAGCACCGCCTCAAACGCCTGTTCCTTCGACGGATCCAGCGTCCCGAGCGTGGAATGGAAATGCTCCACCCGCAGCGCATCATCCGGCCAAGCCGCGCAGCATCCCGCCAGCGCGTCCAGCAGGCCCTGCGGACCGCACGCATACACCTGCGTGCCGGGGCGCGGTTCGGCAAGCAGGGCCGCATAGTCGGCGCGACTGCCTTCGTCCTTGACGTGCAGGTGCAGCCGGTCACCGTGCAGCGCCGCCAGTTCGTCCGCCAGCGCCATGCAACCGCGCGATCGCCCGCTGTAATGCAATTCATAATCCAGCCCCAACTCACGCGCGCGCCGCGCCATCGCGCTGATCGGCGTGATGCCGATGCCGCCCGCGATCAGGATGAGCTTGGAAGCGGATTCGTCCATTCGGAAGTGATTGCGCGGGCCACGGATGCGAAGGCGCGCGCCGGGCGTGGCGTTCGCGTGCATCCAGGCCGAGCCGCCGCGGCCATCCGCCTCGCGCAGCACGGCAATTTCAAACACGCCGGTCTCGGCCGGGTCACCGCACAGCGAATATTGGCGCGACAGGCCGGTGTCGCCGCATTCCACGTCGATGTGCGATCCGGGCGACCAGCGGGGCAGGGGCTTGCCGTCGGGTGACACCAGACGCAGCCGCAGGATGCCGTCCGCGGCCTGCGCTGCGCTTTGCACCACCACGGGCCGGGTGATGGCGTGCGATGAAGGCTCGCCGATGCGCACGGGATGCTTGCTATCCAGCAGGGACGGGTTCGCGCGCTCCGGGTTCTGCGCCGGATCCCATTCCACCCACAGGTGTTCCGGCCCGCGGAAGGAGGTGTTGGGCACATAGGTGAAGGACTGTTCTGCCAGCTTCAGATGCGGCAGCCGCCGCGTCAGTTCTTCCAGAAAGATCTGCATCTCCATCCGCGCCAGGTTCTTGCCCATGCACTGATGCGAGCCATAACCGAAAGTGAGCTGATCGCTGGCGTTTTCGCGGCGGATGTCAAAGAGGTCGGCGTCTTCGAACTGGCCTTCG
Source organism: Achromobacter sp. E1 (assembly GCF_037039475.1). NCBI lineage: Bacteria > Pseudomonadati > Pseudomonadota > Betaproteobacteria > Burkholderiales > Alcaligenaceae > Achromobacter > Achromobacter sp. E1. The sequence continues at coordinate 5,199,837 of NZ_CP146253.1, read as the reverse complement.
TCATGGTTGGCCGACGAGGTCACGATCAGCAGCTTGGAGCCGGCCGGAATCGCAACGCCCGCGATTTCCACGTCGCGCGTGGCCAGGCGGCGCCACGCGGCAACCGATCCGTTGTGACGCAGGCACTCCTCGACCGCGTTGGGGATCAGGTTCGGATCCTCGCAGATTTCGCGCCAGGCTTGCGGATGCTGCAACAGCAGCTTGATGGCATTGGCCGACGCATTGGCCGTGGTCTCGTGCGCCGCCACGATGCCGGCCATCATCATCGAATGCAGGTATGAATCGGTGACCACCTCCGGGTGCGTCTGCTGCTTGCGCAGGCCGTATTGCATCCAGCCGGGGCCCGACGGGTCCTGCCGCATCTTGTCCAGGATCTTGCCGGCCAGCTGCCAGAAATTGCCCACCGCATGCGCGACGGCGACCTGCTCCTCGGGCTTGGGACGGCCCCAGGTGTTCACGGTGTGCGCGATGGAATATTGCCGCAGCAGGTCCATGTCCTCTTCGGGCACGCCCAGAAAGTGCAGCGCCACGGTCAGCGGCACTTCCCACAGCATCTGGTCGACGAGATCGGCGCGCCCGTCGTCGATGAACCGGTCCACGTATTCGCGTGTCAGGCGACGCACCATGGGTTCATGGTGCTTCAATTCCTCGGGCGTGAATGGGTCCATCAGCACGCGTCGGCGCGGCATGTGCGCGGGCTCGTCTTCGTTCACCAGCGTGCGGTTCATGGCGTAGCCGTACGACGCCAGCACCGCGTTGGCCTCCGGCCCCGTCGGCGTGATCTTCTCCAGCGCGATCGACGGGCTGAAGGTGATGTTGTCGCGGAAGATCGCCTTGATGTCGTCGTAGCGCGTCACGACCCAGTAGCCCAACTGCGGACTGTAGAACACCGGCTCCTGCTCACGCGCCCAGCGCACGTATTCGGGCGGGTCCTGCTGATAGCCATCGCCAAAGGGATCGAACGCGGCGGCGCGCGCGCTGACCGGACAGCCCGTCGGGCTTTGCTCGGCGGACAGCGCAGCGTGATCGATGGGACAGCCCGAGGGGCGCGGCGTGGCGGATGCTTGGTTCATGAGGTCGTTCCGTGTGTTCGTCTTGCGGGCCCGCAGCGGGGTGCGGCACATGGTTGCGGTTATGAATGCGGCGGGCCGGTGATGCGGGGTTCAACGTGATGCGGTCGAGCGTGATGCCTAGGCCGGCATGACGCTCATTCCCGCGTAATGCTCAATCCAGCGTGATGCCCAGATCTTTGATCAGCTTTTGCCAGCGAGCGCGTTCGGCCGTCAGCATCTCGGCGTACTGGGCGGGCGTGTTGCCGATCGGCTCGATGCCGAACTCCACCAGGCGCTGGCGCGTGGCCGGGTCATTGATGGTCGCGACCACCTGCTTGTTCAGGGCGTCGATCACCGGCTTGGGGGTGGCGGCCGGCACTACCACGCCGACCTGCGCGGCGGCTTCCACGTTCTTCAGGCCGATCTCGGCGAACGTCGGCACGTCAGGCAATTGCGGCAGCCGCGTCGGATTGGCGACCGCCAGCGCCTTGACCTTGCCGCCGTTGATGAAGCCGGCGCCCGCGGCCAGATCCACCATCATCGCGGGCACCTGACCGCCGGCAACATCCGCCAGCGCGGGCGAGGCGCCACGGTACGGCACGTGGGTCATCGTCAGGCCGGCCTCGACCTTCAGCAATTCCATCGCCAGGTGGTGCGGGCTGCCGGCGCCGGCCGAGGCGTAATCCAGGCCTTCCTTGCGTCCCTTGGCTTCGGCCAGGAACTCCTTGGCCGAGTTGACCTTCATGGCCGGGCCGACCACCAGGATCATCGGAAACCGTCCCATCAGCGTGACCGGCGCCAAATCCTTCGCCGGGTCATACGACAGCTTCTTGTAAAGGGCGGGGTTGAATACCAGCGTGCCGTTGTCGGCGGACAACATCGTGTAGCCGTCGGCCGGGGCGCGCGCCGTTTCCGACGCCGCAATTGCCGTGTTGCCGCCCGGCTTGTTCTCGATCACCACCGGCTGGCCTAGGCGTCCGGTCAGGCCTTGCCCGATGCTGCGCGCCAGGAAGTCGGACCCGCCGCCCGCGGCATACGGCACGATCCAGCGCACGGGCTTGGACGGGTAATCGGCAGCCGCCTGCTGCGCGGACGCGCTGGCACAGGCCAAGAGGGGCAGGGCCATCAGGCCGGCCAGGATGTGGTGTTTAACACTGCGCATGGACAAGTCTCCTTGTTGTGGAATGTCAAAAGTGCATTCCTTATTTGCGTAAAGCATATACGCAATGCGTAATTTTTGAAGAAGGGTTAACCTTAGTGCCGCTCCAGGCTTTCGGTCCCTCGGTTGCCGGCGAGCCCGCTGTTACGGAGCCGTATTTCCAATGAGCAAAGCCGCCTTGCCGCCCGAATCCGACCTCGCGTCTGATCTTGAATCCGCCCAAGCTCCGGCCTCCCGGCCCCGCGAACGCCGGCAGCGGGTCCAGGCCGCGGAAACCGGCATGTCCGTCCTGAAAGGGCTTGCCCGGCTGGGCGGCCGCGCCAGCCTCACCGCGCTGGCCGCCCACGTCGGCGAAAGCCCCGCCAAGGTGCACCGCTACCTGATGAGCCTCATCGCCGAGGGCCTGGTCGACCAGGAAGTGGCGACGCAGCAGTACCACCTGGGCCTCGAAGCGCTTTATGTAGGGGTAGCCGCCATGCGCCAGGCCGACCCGCTACGCATCGGCGAACCCGCGCTCGTGCGCCTGCGCGAAAGCCTGGCCGTCACGTGCTTCATCGCCGTCATGGGCAACAAAGGTCCCACCATCGTGCGGTTTGAGGAACCCGGCCTGCCGGTCACCGTGAACGTACGCGTGGGGTCGGTGCTGTCGATGCTGTGGTCGGCGACGGGACGCGCGTTTCTTGGTTTGCTGGACGAGGCGCCCGTGCGGGCGCTGGCGGAGGCTGAATTGGCCGGCGCGCCTGCCGAGCAGCGAGCGCTGCTGGATCGCGACGATCCCATCGGCGTCTTGCGTCGAGACGTTCGGGCGTTGGGGTGCGCCACGGTGAAGGACACGAACCTGCGCGGCATCAGCGCCGTCTCGGCGCCGCTGTATGACCATACCGGCCGGGTCTGCGCGGTATTGACGGCGCTGGGCGCGACCGGCGGTTTTGACGTTTCCGAGAGCGGGGCGGTGGTGGCCGCGGTAAAGCGCGAGGCGCTGGCGGCCAGTGTGGCGTTGGGGTACGTGGCGGGGTGATCCCCTACCTCCCCACCTCCAACTTCCCCAACGCATCCCGGAAATCCGGATACTCCTTCAGAAACGCCTGATTGCGCTCGAACCGCCTGACCAGCCGATCATCGATCGTCAGATTCAGGACTGTTTCCTTATCCCACACCCGCGGCCGACGTTTCACCGGAATCGGCACCTTCTCCGTGAATTCCTTATACGAATCATGCGGTTCGCACTGTTCGTAATCCGTCGAGATCCGCTGCACCGTCCCCGCCTCCAACCCCGCCTGCCGCGCCTTTTCCTGTAGCCACGACGCCGGCAGCGTCTGCAGGCTTCCATCCTGATATCCGCCGCCCACGTCGGAATGCGCGCCGATGAACCAGCGTTGCTCGACGGGCAGGTTTGCGGGGCGTGGCGGCGAGCCCGCGCGGCGGGTCCAGAGCGTGGGGAAGTACGGCTCGCGGTATTCGTTGGTGGCGATGGCGTGGTACGCGTTCAGGACGTGGTTGCTGAGTTCCGTGTCGTGAAAGTTGTAGAAGCTGGAAAAGCCAGGAAACGAGATGCCGCCCACGGGGATGCCCAGGCTGCCTACGGTGTCCCAGACGCCGACGAAGTGCAGGTCGGTGTCGCGCGAGAAGCGGTCGCGGAAGGCGGCGGCTTCCAGGGATGACGGGGTGCAGTCGTCGCGGTACAGCGCGTAGGCCTCGGACACGTTGGCCTCGGTGGCTTCATTGAGCAGGCCGCATTTGCGCACCATGCCTGCGAGGCTGCGTGCGGAGTAGGCGCCGCGGCTGAAGCCGAAAAGAAAGATGCGGTCGCCGGGCTGGTGACGCTGGCAGAGCCACCGGTAGCCTTGCCGGATGTTGGCCGACAGGCCTGCGCCGAACGCGCCGCCCATGAATTTGTCGATGGCTGCCCACAGGCCCTGGCCCTGCGTGCCCACACCCTCGATGTAGAACGTTTCCTGCGTGCTGGTCTCGGGCGCGGCCTTGTAGAGCTCGTAGACGTTGGTGCGGTCGTTGGGTTCGTTCCACGTGCCGTCGAAGAAAACGGCGAGGTTCTTCTTGACCATGATCGTCTCCCCACACACAGATAAAGGCTTGCGATACCTATGCCGCTGGCCGGGACAACGCCTGCGTGAGGCAAGCTAGCATGCGCGGCGAACGCAGCAGGGCGCGGGGTTTCCCTGCTGCATGTCCGTACACCACCTTTTTGCCTAGCCCGAGGCGGGTGTCATGCTGAATTGCCCGGGAATACAGCCGATCCGCCGATTGCTGGAGTACGCCGTCACTACCGCATCAGTAGCAATCCAAGACGGACATGGTTGGTATCCGGTCAGCGCAAAAAAACGGCCCGCAGGCCGTTTTTCAGGGCCCTTGAAACCGGGTCAGGCGATCTGGAACTACAAAGCCCCGTCATTGGCGGGCGCGACGGCATTGGAGTATGTTGCGCGCTGGCGGCACGGGCCGCGCAACGCAACGATCACGGAAACACCACACATGGGACGTCTCGCCATTCTGGGCGCGCTGCACGAAGAGATCGCCGACCTGCTGGCGGCCATGGACCCCGGCGCGCAAACGCGCCGCATCGCCATGCGCGATTTTCAGGTGGGCACGCTGTGGGGCACGCCGTGCGTCATCGCGCTCAGCCGCATCGGCAAGGTGGCCGCGGCGGCGACGGCGTCGATCGTCATCCAGGAATTTGGCGTGACGCGCGTGCTCTTCACGGGCCTGGCGGGCGGCCTGCATCCGCAGGTGCGCGTGGGCGACGTGGTCGTGGCCGACGCTTTGATGCAGCACGACATGGACGCGCGTCCCTTGTTCGGCCGCCATGAGATCCCGCTGTTGGGACGCGAACGCTTCGATACCGATGCCGCGCTGAGTGCGCTGCTGCTGGACAGCGCCCGCGACTTTGCGGGCAAGGGCGGCCTGCCGGCCGCAAGCGCCACGCCGCGCGTCCATCATGGCCTGATTGCGACGGGCGACATTTTTGTGAACGACAACGACCTGGCGCACACGCTGCGCGAGCGTCTGCCCGATGCCCTGTGCCTGGAGATGGAAGGCGCGGCGATGGCGCAGGTGTGCCACGAGTTCGGCGTGCCGTTTGCCGTGATGCGCGTGATTTCCGACAGCGCCGATCACACGGCGAAGACGGATTTCACGGACTTTCTGGTGAATCTGGCGCGGCTGTACACCGCCGGCATCCTGAAGCCGCTGCTGCAATCGGGCGCGCTGCGCGACGCCTGACCGTCAACCCTTGGAAGGCAGCGGCGCGATGCGCACTTCGGCCGACAGGCCGCCGCCATCGCGGTTCGACAGGATCAGCGTGCCGCCAAGCGCCTGCGCCAACTGGTGCGCGATGGCCAGCCCCAGCCCGGTGCCGCCCGTGTCCCGGTTGCGGGAGCTTTCCAGGCGGTAAAAGGGTTGCAGCACGGCGTCCAGTTCCGCCGCCGGGATGCCCGGGCCGCGATCCAGCACCAGGATGGACAGGGTGGCGTCGTCCCGCGCGGCCACGCGCACCTCGGCCGCGCCCGCGAACTTGAGCGCATTGTCGATGAGATTGCCCAGGATGCGCCGCAGCGCATGCGGGCGCGTCATCAAGGGCGGGATGGTGTCGCTCAGAAGCGTCACTGCCTTGCCCGTGTCCTGGTAATCGCAGACCAGGCTATCCAAAAAAGCGTTCAGATCAATGCGGGCAGGCTGTTCGGCCTTGCCGTGCGCGCTGCGGGCGTAGTCGATGCCTTCGCGTACAAGCCGCTCGACTTCGTTCAGGTCCTGCGCCAGCTTGTCGCGGTCGGTGGACGCGTCCATGAATTCGGTGCGCAGTTTCATGCGGGTGATGGGCGTCTGCAGGTCGTGCGAGATGGCGCCCAGCATCTGCATGCGCTCGGCCAGATGCGCCGCGATGCGGTCCTGCATGGCGTTGAAGGCGACGGCAGCGTGGGCAACCTCGGCGGGGCCGGCTTCGTCGAGCAGCGGGCTTTTCTGGTCGGGGTCCAGTTCCTCGGCGGCGCGCGCCAGGCGCGTCAGCGGCCGCACGGCCAGACGCACCGCCAGCCAGGCGCAGCCGGCCAGCAGCAGCAGTTGCACGGCCAGCACGCCGAAGAGCCACGGCGCCGGTTGCATCCGCGACAGTTCGATGTCCAGGATGGCGGGCTGTCCGTCGGTCAGCACGACACGCGCCTGGATGTGGCGGGGGTCGTCGGCCATCGCGCGGACGGTGACGGGGCGCGCGGGGCCGAGCGCCGCCTCGATCGACTGCGCGGCGGTGCGCGCGGCATCCAGCGAGAGCGGCTGGTCGGCCTTGCCGTCGCCCAGCAGGTACTGACGGTTGTTGCTGGACAGGCGCGGCAGCCACTCCGGGCGCTCGGCGGCGGGCAGGCGGTCCAGGATGTCCATGGCGATGGCGACGTCGCGCTCCAGGTCGCCCAGCATCATGTTGCGGGTGGCGTTGTAGCGCTCGTAGAACAGCGAGGCGAACGACAGCCCGTAGGCCAGGACAAGCCCGGCGACAAAGATCAGGAACAGCCGCACGACAAGCGTGCGGGGCCAGGCTTGGCGGCGCGCGGACGTGCCGGTCATGGTTCGCCTGCCGAGACTTCGACAGCGGCGGAAAACACGTAGCCTTCGCTGCGCACGGTCTTGATGTACCGGGGTTCGCGGGCGTCTTCACGCAGGCGCTGGCGCAGGCGGCTGACCAGGAGGTCGATCGAGCGCCCGAAGAAGTCGGCGTCGCGGCCCTGCGTCAGGTTCAGCAGCTGGTCGCGGTTCAGCACGCGCTGGGGGTGGTCCAGGAAGACGCGCAGCAGCCGGTATTCCGCGCCGCTGAGCGCCACGATGGTGCCGTCGGCGTCCAGCAGATGGCGCGCCGTGGTGTCCAGCCGCCAGTCGCCGAAGGCGATCTCGCGGCCCGGCTCGGTCACCTGGAAGTTGGGCGGCAGCATCCGGGTGCGGCGCAGGATGGCCTTGATGCGCGCCAGAAGCTCGCGCGCCACGAAGGGCTTGACCAGGTAGTCGTCCGCGCCCATCTCCAGACCCAGCACGCGGTCCATGTCGTCGCTGCGCGCTGTCAGCATCAGGATCGGAATGCGGCGATGCTTGCCGCTGCGCAGTTCGCGGCACAGCACCAGGCCGTCGTCGCCGGGCATCATGATGTCCAGCACGATCAGGTCGACCGTCAGGCTGTCCAGCAGCGACCGCATCTGCCGCCCGTCGGCCGCCAGCGTGACCGTCAGGCCGTTCTTGCGCAGAAAGCCGCCGGCCAGTTCGCGAATCTCCCGGTCGTCGTCCACGATCATGACGTGGTCTGTGTGGTCCATTTGCGGATGCCTTCTTGGTGGGTGAGGGCGGCGCGCGCTGCGCGCCGAGGGGTTCAGGAATTCTATCGGCCTAGCGTTCGCCCGGGGGCAGGGGATCGCGGCGCGGACGGCTGTTGGAAATGAGCTGGCATTGGAAGGGCTTGGCGGCCTCGGCGGTAAAGCCGCCAAAGAGCAGCAGCAGGACGGCAAGCAGGCGTTTCATGAGGGGCTCCGGTGCGGGGTGTGAACGGGTTATAGCGCCGGGCCGCTCGCGGAGTGTGTCGTACTGTATACGCCCGGGCGGCGGATACACGCGCTTGAAAAAATCCGTCGATCCGGCACAAGCCGGATACGTGCGGCGGGTGCAATGGGGTCACTTTCCCAAGGACGACCCCCATGGACCTCATCAATACGCCCATCGCGTTGCTTGCCGGCATGCTGACCATTGCGTCGCCCTGCGTGCTGCCTCTGTTGCCCGTGCTGCTGGGCACCTCGCTGGAACGGTCCGGCCGCCTGCGTCCCTTGTTTGTCGTGTCCGGCTTCGTGCTGGCCTTTGCGGGCCTGGGCATCGCGCTCAGCCTGATTTCCAACCTGAATGAACACGTGCACGAGGCCGTGCGCTCGACCTCGATCGTCCTGTTGGCGCTGTTCGGCCTGGCGCGGATCTGGCCCGGCCCTTACGACCGCCTGATCGCCCGCATCGGCGGCCCGCTGCAGCGCCTGTCCGCGGCGGGCGGCACGGGCAGCGGCAATGCAGGCGGCTTCGTGCTGGGCCTGTCCCTGGGCGCCGTATGGACGCCGTGCGCAGGCCCGGTGCTGGCTTCCATTCTGGTGCTGGCGGCCAAGGCGCAGGACCTGGTGCAGTCCAGCACGTTGCTGCTGGTGTTCGCCATCGGCGCGGGTGTGCCCATGCTGGTGATCGCCTACGGTGGACAGGCCATCGCCACCCGCGTGCGTGGCCTGTCGCGCTACACGCACCGGTTGCAGCAAGGCTTCGGCGTGCTGCTGGTCCTGACCGCCATCGCCATCTACTTCCAGTACGACGTCCTGGCCTACGCCTGGATCACCAACCTTTTCGCCTGACCTTCAAGGAGTTCGCCATGTTTGCCACGTTCAAGAAGATAGCCCTGGCCGCGCTGATCGGCGCCTGCCTCATGCAGGGCGCCGCGCAGGCTGCGCCGGCGCAGGCCCCGGAATTCACGGGAATCGAAAAATGGCTCAACAGCGAGCCGCTGACCATGGAATCGCTGCGCGGCAAGGTCGTGTTGGTGGATTTCTGGACGTACACCTGCATCAACTGCATTCGCACGCTGCCGTACGTCACGAGCTGGCATCAGAAGTACAAGGACCAGGGCCTGGTCGTCGTGGGGGTGCACACGCCGGAGTTTCCGTTCGAGCGGTCCACGCCCAACGTCGAAAAGGCGCTGCAACGCTTCGGCATCACCTATCCGGTGGCGCAGGACAACCGCTATGCCACCTGGACCGCCTACCGCAACCAGTACTGGCCCGCGGCCTACCTGATCGACAAGCAGGGCAAGGTGGTCTACACCCACTTCGGCGAGGGCCGGTACAAGGAAACCGAGGCCGAGATCCAGCGGCTGCTGGCCCAACCCGGCTGAGCCGGGGCCAGACCCCGCGCAAACCAGATATGCGATCCCGCGCATAGCCCCGGCCCGGTCCCGCGCCTACCATGCTGCAAACACAAGAACGAAGTTTGGAGACAGCATGAAAATCGCAAGTGCGCTGACCGCGGCCGGGCTTTGCCTTGGCATGGGGCTGATTTCCGCGGCGGGGGCCGCGTCCACCTATCCCGACCGGCCCGTGCGGCTGGTCGTTCCGTTTCCGGCGGGCGGGGCCACCGACCTGATGGCCCGCGCCCTGGCGCAGGGGCTGGGCGAAAAACTGGGCCAATCCGTCGTGGTGGAGAACCGGGGCGGCGCCGGCGGTGCGATTGGCGCCGAGGCGGTGGCCAACGCCGCGCCGGATGGCTACACCTTGCTGTACTCGACCATGGGGGTGCTGACGATCAACCCCACGCTGTACGCCAAGCTGCGCTACGACCCGCAGAAGAGCTTTGCGCCGATCGCGATGACCAACCTGACCGCGAACTTGCTTGTGGTGAATCCGGCGCTGCAGGTGAACTCGGTCGCGGAGCTTGCGGAGCTGGCCCGCAAGAAGCCGGGCGAGCTGACGTTCAGTTCCTCGGGCAGCGGCACCACCAGCCATCTGTCGGGCGAGATGTTCAAGTCCACGGCTGGCGTGGATATCCGCCACATCCCGTACAAGGGCACGTCTGGGGCGATCAACGACTTCATGGCCGGACGCATCTCGATGATGATCGACACCTCGTCCAACTTTGTCGAACAGGTCAAGCAGGGCAAGGTCAAGGCGTTGGGTGTGACCAGCCGCCAGCGCCTGGCGGCGCTGCCCGACGTGCCCGCCATCTCGGAGTCGCCGGGCTTCGAATCCTTCGAAGTCAGCTTGTGGTCAGGCGTGCTGGCGCCCGCGGGCACGCCGCGCCCGATCATCGACCGGCTGAATGCGGACATCAAAAGCGTGATGCTGGCGCCGCAGATGGTCGAGCGCATGGCCGGATACGGCATCCAGACAACCTACAGCACGCCCGAGGCGTTTGCCGAACGCATCCGCGCCGATACGAAGAAATGGGCGCGGATCATCGAGGCCTCCGGCGCACGCGCCGACTGAGCGCCCGCCCGTCTCGCCATCGCCTCTTTTCACGCAAGGACCTGCCATGCCCTCGATGCTTCGAATCCTGCTGACGGCGGCTGCGCTGTCCGCCGTCTCGCTGTCCGCGCCGGCCGCGGCGGCTTATCCCGACCACCCCATCACGCTCATCAATCCTTACGCCGCCGGCGGCCCGGCCGACGTGGTGGCGCGCAGCCTGGCGCGCGCCCTGGAAAAGCGGCTGGGCCAGCCCGTCGTGGTCGAGAACAAGCCGGGCGGGGGCGCGTCCATCGGCACCGGCTTCGTGGCCCGCGCCAAGCCCGACGGCTACACGCTGCTGCTCGGCACCTCGGCCGGCCACGTGGTGACACCGCTGATGCAGAAGACCACGTACGACGGCATCCAGGCGTTCGAATTCTGTTCGGTGGTGGCGGTGCAGCCCATCATGCTGGTCGTCAACCCGTCGCGCGGCATCAAGACGGTGCAGGCGCTGATCGCCCGCGCCAAGGCCGAACCCGGCAAGCTCAGTTATGGCTCGGCCGGCGTGGGCGGCGCCACGCACCTGGGAGCCGAACTGTTCCAGCAGGCCGCGCACGTGCAGCTCAATCACATTCCCTATGCGGGCGCGTCGCCGGCGATCAATGACGCCGTCGGCGGACAGATCGACCTGGCCATGCTGAACCTGTCGGCCAGCCTGCCGTTCATCCGCCAGGGCCGGCTGGTGCCGCTGGCGTACGCGGCCAGCGAGCGCTCGCCACTGCTGCCCGATGTGCCGACGCTGGACGAGGCCGGAGTGCCGGGCGCGCAGGCCGCTACGTGGTACAGCCTGGCTGCGCCCGCGGGCACCCCCGCGGACATCGTGCAGACGCTGAGCGACACCGTCCGGCGCGTGAACGACGATCCCGACTACCGCCGCGTGATGCAGGATCAGGCGATATCGTTGATGGCGTTGTCGCCCCAGGACGCCAGCGCTTATGTCCGCAAGGACCGTGCAGACATGCAGCGGCTGCTCGGCACGCTGGGGCTGCTGGCCAAATGACGATCAACTCTCCCGCGCCATGAACTTCGATTTCAGCAAACTGGCCTCGGCCGACGCCTTCAAGCTGCTTTCCAGCGTGGTCGTGCCGCGGCCCATCGCCTGGGTGGTCAGCCAGTCGCCGCAGGGCGCGCGCAACGCCGCGCCGTTCTCGTTCTTTAACGTGGTCAGCAGCGATCCGCCCATCGTCGCGCTGGGCATCGGCCCGCGCGGCGGCCAGTTGAAGGACACCTCGCGCAACATCCTGCAGACCGGGCAGTTCGTGATCAACCTGGTATCGGCGGAGCTGGCCGAGCAGATGAACCACACCAGCCTGGATTACGACGCCGGCATCGATGAATTGGTGCGCGCCAGCCTGTCCACCGAGCCGTCCCTGATGGTGGCGCCGCCGCGCATCGCGCAAAGTCCCGCGGCGCTGGAGTGCGAGGTCTGGCAGGTGCTGGATGCGGCGCCCCAGCGCGTGATCGTGCTGGCGCGCGTGGTGGCGCTGTACCTGCGCGACGACGCGTTGCTCAATGCCGAAAAATTCTACGTGGACACGCCCGCGCTGCGCCTTCTGGGCCGCATGCACGGCGCGGGCTGGTACGCGCACACCAGCGATCTCTTTCAGATGCGCACGCCCGACGCGGCCAACGATCCCGCCGTGCAGCCCGCGCAGGGGCATTGAATGCCCGAGAAGACCTTGAACCCTTTTGGAGCCTGTCGATGAAACTGCATTGGTCGCCGCGATCGCCCTTCGTGCGCAAGGTGATGATCGTCATTCACGAGGCCGGCATCGAGGACCGCGTGACGCTCGTGCGCACGCCGGTCGCGATGGACAAGCCCAACCTGGACCTGGTGCCTGAAAATCCGCTCATCAAGTTGCCGACGCTGGTGCTGGACGATGGCCAGCCGCTGTACGACTCGCGCGTGATCTGCGCCTACCTGGACGCGCTGACGGGCTGCGGCCTGTTGCCGGCCGACCCGCAGGCGCGCCTGACCGCCGAGCGCCGCCAGGCGCTGGGCGACGGCTTTCTGGACGCGCTGCTGCTGTTCCGCCAGGAACGCAACAAGCCCGAGGCGCGTCAGACGCCCGCGTGGCTGGACGCCTTTGCGCTGAAGACGCGTGCGGTGCTGGCCGCGCTGGAGGCCGAGGCGTCCGCGCTGCAGGCAAGCCGCTTCGACCTGGGCCTGATCGCCATCGGCTGCGCGCTGTCGTACATGGACTATCGTTTCCCGGATATCGCCTGGCGCGACGGCCACCCGGCGCTGGCGGCCTGGCACGCGCGGTTTTCCGCGCGCCCGTCCGCGATGCGCACGCAGCCCGACGAAACCCCGTAACGAGAGGACGAAGATGAGCCGTATCCCGCTGCCCACGCCAGACACCATGACCGACGACCAGAAGCGCGTGTACGAGAAGATCGTCTCCGGTCCGCGCGGACGCCTTGTCGGCCCCTTGCGCGCAGCGCTGCACAGCCCGGAACTGGCCGAGCGCTGGCAGGCGCTGGGCGCGTTGCTGCGCTTTGGCACCAGCCTGGCGCCGCGCATCAGCGAACTGGCCATTGTGGTGACGGCGCGCCGCTGGAACAGCCAGATCGAATGGCACATCCATGCGCAGGCGGCGCGCGCCGCCGGTATCTCGGACGCCGTGCTGGACGCGATCCAGGCCCGCGAAACGCCCGTGTTCGACAACGCCGACGACGCGGTGGTTTACGAGTTTGCGCGGCAGATCCAGGAGACCGGTCAGGTCGACCCCGACCTGTATGCGCAGGCCGTCGCGCGGTGGGACGCCGTGGGCGTGGTGGAACTGACCGCCGTGATCGGCTACTACACGATGGTGTCCATGACGCTGAACGCGCACGAGATCCCGATGCCCGACGACGCGCCGCCGCCGCTGGATACGCCGCGCCAGGATGGCGCGCCGGCGCTCAGCCGGCTTGCGCCCCTGACCGGGAGCCAGCCATGAGCGCCGCCGGACATCCGGCCGCAGGCGGGCAGGCCCGCGCCTATGTGCCGGACAGCGTGGAAACGCCCCGCATGCCGGTGACGCCGCGCCGCGCCCTGCCGGCGGGCGCGTGCGACACGCATTGCCATGTCTTTGGTCCCTACGACCGGTTTCCCCTGCAGCATCCCTCGTCCTACGCCGCGCCGGATGCGCCGGCGTCGCGCTATCTGCGCATGCTGGACACGCTGGGCGCATCGCGCGGGGTGCTGGTGCAGCCGGCGCCCTATGGCACGAACCCGGATGCCTTGCTGGACGCGCTGCGCGAAGGCGCAGGCCGTCTGCGCGGGATCGCGGTGGCGGATCCGTCCGTCACGGATGCACAGCTGCAAGCCTTGCATGACGGTGGCGTGCGCGGCCTGCGCTTCGTCGAGGCGCGCGACCCCGCGGGAAACCTGTTTCCCGGCAGCGTGGGATTCGATCAGGTCGCGGCGCTTGCGCCGCGCATGAAGCAGTTCGGCCTGCACGCGCAGCTGTGGGCGCCGTGCGATACCTATTTGCGCCATCTGCCCGATCTGGCAAAGCTGGACTTGCCGCTGGTCATCGACCACCTGGGCAGCCTGGTCCCGGCGCGCGGCGAGGCCGATCCGGTATTCCAGCTGTTGCGCGGGCTGCTGGCCGACGGCAGGATCTGGATGAAGTTGACGGTGTGCCGGGTGGGCGCCGCGCCCGATTATGAAAACGCGCGCTTCATCCACGATGCCTTTACTGCCGCCAATCCGGATCAGGTGCTGTGGGGATCGGATTGGCCCTTCGTGCGCATGGGCGCGGCGGCGCCGTCGGCCGACGCGCTGGTGGACCTGGCGCACGATTGGCTGGGCAATGACGCGCTGCGCAAGCAGGTCTGGGTGGACAACCCCGAGCGTCTGTACGGCTTCGCGTGAATACAAGCGGGGGCTCGCTGAGCCCCCGCGCTGAACCCGCACCCTGAACCCGCTGGTGGATGCCGCTTACGGGCTGGCGTGCCAGACGCCTTCGCCACCGATTTCGCGCACCAGCGCCTCGATCTGCGTGGCAACTTCCGTGACCGTGCGTCCGGGCCCCTTCGATCGCGAGAACGCCATCGAGATGATGCGGCTCATCGTGGGATCGCGCAGCGCGGCGATGCTCAGGCGTCCCTCCTGCACTTCCTGCCAGACGGCGTGCAGGGGCAGCACGGTGTACATCTTCTCGTGCTCGACGATGGACTTCATGAGCGGAAGCGAGTCGGCCTCGATCAGGGGCGCGATCGTGATCTTGCGCGCCCGCGCCAGGCCGTCCAGCGCGTTGCGCAGGCCATTGGGTGCGCCGGGCAGGATGAACGGCAGCCCGTCCAACTGATCAAACGTCACTTCGCCGGCCTGCGTGCGCGCATCGCCCGCCGCGCCGACCAGGTAAGAGTCCACGGACGCCAACGCCTGTTCGCCGGGCGGGCATTTGTCGCCGTAACGGTACAGGATGGCGATGTCCACGCGGCTGTCGGTCAGCCATTCCTCGATCTGGCCGCTGGAGCCTTCCAGAATTTTCAGATGCACCTTGGGAAACTGCTGGCGCAGCCGCGAAAACAGCCGGCGGATAAGCGGGTGCGCGGTCGATGGCAACAGGCCCAGCGTGACCTCGCCGGCAGGTTCGCGGGCCTCGCCGTTCAGTTCCAGCTCAAGCCGTTCGGCGTCGCCCAGCAGCGTTTGCACCAGCGGGAACAGGCGCTCACCCACTTCCGACAGGTTCACGCCGCGCCCGGTGCGGTTAAAGAGCCGCGCATTGCACTCGCGTTCCAGCGCATTGATGCGGCGGCTCAGCACCGACTGGTCCTGGTCCAGATACAGCGCCGCGCGCGTGATGCTGCCCAGTTCCGCGATGGCCAGGAAGGCCCGCCATTTGTGAAGGTCGGCGGTCAGGTCCAGGCTCAGGCCCGTGGCTTTTGCGGATGGCATGGTCGATGGCGCAGGTCGGCAGTCGGTGGAATCGGCATAAGCGTACGGCAAAAGCGTGCGGGCATGGCGTTATTGCAGACCCAGCTTGCCGCGCTTGATGACCTCGCCCCATTTCTTGGACTCCGCTTCCATCAGGGCGCGATAGGCGTCCGGCGACGTGGCGACGGGGATGGCGCCCTGGTCGATCATTTTCTGGCGCAGCGTCGGGTCGGCCAGCGACTTGGCGATCGCGTCCGACATCTTGTCCACGATGTCCTTGGGCGTGCCGGTGGGCGCGATGACGCCGTAGTTCGACTCCACGACGATGCCGGGAAAGCCGGCCTCCTTGGTGGTGGGCACGTCGGGCAGGCCCTCGAAGCGTTCGGGGCTGGCCACGGCCAGCGCGCGCAGCTTGCCCGCCTTGATGAAGCCCAGCGCGGCCGAGGCATCGCCGGGGAACATCTGCACTTCGTTGGACAGCAGCGCGGTCACCGCCGGCGCGGCGCCTTTGTAGGGCACGTGCATGATGTCGATGCCGGTCTGCTGCTTGAGCAGTTCGCCGCCCAGGTGCGGGGTGGTGACATTGCCGGCCGAGCCGTAGTTGTATTTGCCGGGGTGCTTTTTGGCGCTCTCGACAAACGCGGCCAGGGTGGTATCCGGCAACGACGGGTTGACCATGATGACCTGCGGAATGCGCGCGACCAGCGACACGTACTGGATCTTGGATACGTCGTACGGCACCTTCATGACGTGGGGCAGCCCGGTGATGGCGCCCGGCACGCCAAAGCCGAACGTGTTGCCGTCGGGCGTGGCGCGCACGGTGGCGTCCACGCCGATGGTGCCGCTGGCGCCGGCCTTGTTCTCGATCACGATGGTCTGGCCCAGGCGCTCGCCCAGCGACGGCGCAAGCAGGCGCGCCAGGTTGTCCACCGAGCCGCCGGGCGGGTAGGGCACGATCAGCCGGATCGGCTGGCTTGGCCATGGCTGGGCCGCGTGGGCGGCGGGTGCGGCTACGCCGCCCAGGATCATTGCCGCCACCGCCAGTACGGTTGCTTTTTTCATGTGTCTCTCTCCGGTTGCGCCGGCTCGGGCCGGCGCGTTGTCATTGTCAGGCGCCTTGCAGGCCCAGAACCTGCTTGGCGTAGATGTTGCGCTGGATCTCGTTGGTGCCGCTGAAGATGGTGGCCGCGAGCGCATTGACGTAGGGCGCCAGCGCTTGCACGCCGCCGTTGCCATAGCCCAGGCGCATCGCCGCGCCGCCGTACTCCTCGGCGATCTGGATCAGCAGGGCGCCCAGCCGCTCGTGCGTTTCGGTGGCCCAGATCTTGAGCAGCGACAGTTCCGGCGGCAGCGGGCGGCCGGCCTTGGCCATGTCCGCAAACACGCGGTACATCGCGGTCAGGTCGGCGCTGTCCAGCCTCAACTCGGCCAGCCGGTCGGTGAACGCAGGATCGGCCAGCAGGCCGCGCTGGCGCGCCAGGCTGAAGATCTGCTGCAGGGCGTGGCTGGCGTGCTTGGGGCTGCCGCTGAACAGGCGCTCAAACCCCAGCAGCGCCTTGGCGATGCCCCAGCCCGCGTTCAGCTCGCCGACCACGTTGCCGCGCGGCACGCGGACCTGATCGAAGAAGACCTCGCAGAACTCCTCGTGGCCCGACAGCGTGCGGATCGGACGGCGGCTGACGCCCGGGCTATTCAGGTCCACCAGCAGGAAGCTGATGCCGGCCTGTTTCTTCACGGTCTTGTCGGTGCGCACCAGCATGAACATGTGCGTCGCGTCCTGCGCCAGCGTGGACCAGGTCTTCTGGCCGGTGACCACCAGTTCGTCGCCGTCGATCAGCGCCTCGCAGCGCAGCGAGGCCAGGTCGGATCCGGCGTCCGGTTCCGAGTAGCCCTGCGCCCACACCGCCTCGCCGGACAGGATGCCCGGCAGAAACCGCGCGCGCTGCGCGTCGGTGCCGTAGCGGATGAGGATGGGACCCAGCATGACCAGGCCCTGGTCCGGCGCGCGCGCCACGCCGTAGCGTTCGGCTTCTTCGATGAACGCGATCTGCCGGGCGGGCGACAGCGCCATGCCGCCATGCTCGCGCGGCCACGACGGCGCAATCCAGCCCTGCCGCGACAAGGTGAAGTACCACGCCTTGATCTCGTCCCAATGCAGCCGCCACGGCACGTGCCGCAGGTGATCGGGGTAATGCGCGCGAAAGAACCGGCGCAGCAGCTTGCGGAAGGCCGCTTCCGGCATGGCGTTCCAATCTGCGTCGCGCGGGAAATCGGTGGTGTCGTTGCCGTCGGCGGCATCCTCCGCCGTATCGTCCGTCTCCGGCGCCGGGTCGGCTGCCAGCACGCCATAACGCTGGCGATGCGCCGTGGCGTTGCCCAGCCAGGCGGCCAGGTGCAGGGCGCTGCGGAAATACAGGCTGACGCCGCATTCGTCGGTGTAGCCGATGGCGCCGTGCAGCTGGATGGCCAGCCGCGCCGCGTCGATGCCGGCGCGTGCGGCGCGGGCCTTGACCCGGCTGGCCGCCGCCTTGCGCGCCTTGACCTCGCCCGGCGCCGCGGCAAGGGCGTTCAGCGCGTCCAGCAGGCTGTTGGACGCCAGCTCGACCTGCAGGGTCGCGTCCACCAGACGGTGCTGCAGCGCCTGGAACGACGAGAGCGTCTGGCCGAACTGCTTGCGCGTGTTCAGGTAGGCCACCGAATCGGCCAGCACCTGCCGCGCGATGCCCACAAGTTCCGCGGACTGCATCAGGCGGCCGTAGTCCAGCGCCTCGTCAACCGCGTCCAGCACGCCCTCGCGCGCCAGCAGCGCCTCGCCGCCAACCACCGCGGACTCGATCGTCAGATGGCAGGCCGGCGAGCCGTCCGCGCGTTCGTGCGTCTGCACCGTGACCCCGGGCGTGCCGGCGGGCAGATGGAACAGCGCAGACCCCGTCTCGCCATCGGCCGTGACAAGCCAGCCGTCCACGTCCGCGCCGGGGACGACGTGGCGCTTTTCGCCGTTCAGCACATAGGCGCCTTCGCGCGCGGTGAACGTGACGCCGAACGCCCCGGCGGATTCGCCGGCCTCAAGCTGCCCTTCGGTTTCCTGCCAGGCCAGGCCCACCATTTTTTCACCGGCGCACAAGGCTTGCAGCATCGTCTCCCGAACGGCGGCATCGCCCACCGGGGTAATGCGCGCCAGCAGCGCCGTGCTGAGCACGCCCGCCCCGACGAGCGGCTCGGGCAACTGGGCGCGGCCCGCTTCTTCCAGCACGGCGGCCATCGCGTGCCAGCCCAGTCCCAGACCGCCCAGCGCTTCGGGCACGCTCATGCCCAGCCAGCCGACTGAGGCTATCTCCTGCCAGTACGCGCGGTCGCCGCCCGGGGTGCGGCGCTTGCGTTGCCGCTGGTCGCGGCGCTGCAGAAAGTCGCGCGCGCTGTCGCGGATTTCCTCGATCAGTTCGTGGTCGGCGGCGCTCATACGATGCCCTCGGCGTGCAGCTGCGCGATCGCCGCGTCGGTCAGGCCCAGCTCGGCGCGCAGGACGTCGGCCGTGTGCTCGCCCAGCATGGGGGGCGGCAATCCCAGTGCGATGGGCGTGCCGGAAAAATGAATGGGATTGCGCACAACCGGCATGCTGCCCAGCGCCGGATGCGTCACGCTGCCCAGCACTTCGCGATGCCGCACCTGCGGATCCTCGAACACCTGATCCATGGTGTAGATCGGCCCGCACGGCACATTGGCGGCTGCCAGCGCCTGGTTCCAGTCCGCCACCGTGCGCGCCAGCATCGCCGGCTCGATCTGGCGGGACAGATCGGCCTGCGCCGCAGCGCGCTTCGGGTTGGTGTCGAAGCGCGGATCGGCGGCCAGGTCGGGCAGGCCGATCACGTTGCAGAAGCTGCGGAACTGCGAGTCGTTGCCCACCGCCACCATCAGGTGCCCATCGCGGCATTCGAAGGCGCGGAACGGCGCGGTGATCTGCGAGGCCGATCCCATGCGGGCAGGCAGCTGGCCGCTGGCCAGGTAGTTCATGCCGATGTGCGAGATGGCCGCGATCTGGGCGTCCAGCAGCGCCAGGTCGATGTGCTGGCCCACGCCGGAGATCTGGTCGCGGTGCCGCAGCGCGGCAAGAATGGCCGCCACCGCATACAAGCCTGCGGTCAGGTCCGACACGGAATAGCCCGCCTTGACCGGTCCCGCCCCGGGCTCGCCGTCCGGCACGCCCGTCACGCTCATCAGGCCGCTCATCGACTGGAAGATCGGATCGTAGCCCGGCAGATGGCTGTAGGGCCCGGTCTGGCCGAAGCCGGTGATCGAGCAATACACCAGCCGCGGATTCACTTCCGACAGCGACGCATAGTCCAGCCCGTAGCGCTTCAGGTCGCCCGCCTTGAAGTTCTCGATGACGATGTCGGCCTTCTGCGCAAGCTGGCGCACCAGCGCCTGGCCTTCGGGCCGCGAGATATCGAGCGTCACGGATTTCTTTCCGCGGTTCATCGCGACGAACGACGAGGTCTCCCGGCTGGGCTTGCCGTCGCGGTCCGGCATGGGATAGCCCTGGTGCCGCACGTCGTCGCCGCGGCCGGGGCGCTCCACCTTGATGACCTCGGCGCCGAAGTCGGCCAGCATCTGCGCGGCCCACGGCCCGGAAAACACGCGGCTCAGGTCCAGGACCTTCACGCCTTCCAATGCACTGGTCATGGCGGCTCCCTTATTTGCCCTGGAACACCGGCGCGCGCTTTTCCAGGAAGGCGCGGCGCGCCTCCTGCGCGTCCTCGGTCTTGGCAATGGCCGCCGTCATGTCCTGTTCGTAGCGGTAGCCGTCGCGCAGGCTCATGTCTTCGATGGCGTTGAGCGTCTGCTTGGCCAGCACGGACGCCAGCGGGCTCTTGGTGGCCAACTCGCGCGCCAGTTCCATTGCGCGGTCCATCAGTGCTTCAGCAGGGACGCTGGCCTCGACGATGCCCAGCCGGTAGAGTTCGTCGCCGTCCACGCGCAGCCCCGTCAGCATCATGCGGCGCAGACGCGAGTGGCCAAAGAGCCGCATGCCGTGGCGGCCGCCGCCCAGCAGTCCGACGTTGATTTCCGGCAGGCCCACGACCGCGGTGGAGGCGGCGATCAGGATGTCGCACGAGGCCACGATGGCCAGCCCCGCGCCCAGCGCCGGGCCGTTGATCGCGCCCACCACCGGCTTGGCGCACTCGCGGATCGCATGAAAGCATTCCCGCGTGCGGCGCGAGTGTTGCGGCAGGTCGCCCGGCCCCTTGATGGTGGCCGCGCGGTTCTTCAGGTCGGCGCCCGCGCAGAACGTCTTGCCCTGGCCCGACAGCACCACTGCACGCACCTCGGGCGTTTCCGAGATGCGGTCCAGCACCCAGGACAGCTCGTTCATCATCTCGGTGCTGAGCGCGTTGACGGGCGGGTTGGCCAGCAGGATGGTGGCAACGCCGTCGGCGATCGCGACGTCCAGCGCCGTGTAGGGCCCGGCCAGGTTCTCCGGCATGCTCATGTCTCTCTCCTTGGTTGTTCAGATGATCTTGCGGTCGCGATAGTCCTGGATCTGCTCGGCGGACAGGCCCAGCTCGGCCAGCACGTCGGCGGTGTGCTGGCCCAGCAGCGGCGGCGCGGCATCGGCGCGCAGGGCCGAGCTGCCGAATCGCAGCGGGTTCATCACCTGCGGCACCGAGCCGGCGGCCGGATGCGGCAGGCGGCGCAGCATGCCGCGGTGCACGACCTGCGGGTCTTCGAAGACCTCGGGCACGGTATTGATCGACCCCGCCGGCACGCCCGCCTTTTTCAGCGCGGCCAGCCAATGGGCGCGCGGCTGGGTGGCGAAGATGGCGTCCAGCACGGGATCCAGCGTGTCCTGATTGCGCACGCGCTGGCTGTTGGTGATGTAGCGCGGGTCCTGCGCCAGTTCGGGCTTGCCAAGCATCTCGCTCAGCGTGGCGAACTGCCCGTCGTTGCCCACCACGATGACGATGTCGCCGTCGGCGCAGGCAAACGTGCGCTGCGGCTGGATGTTCGGGTGCGCGGTGCCCGTGCGGCGCGGCACCTTGTTGCCCAGCAGGAAGTTCATGGCCTGGTTGGCCAGCAGGCCCACCTGCACGTCCAGCATGGCGACGTCGATGTACTCGCCCTTGCCGGTCTGCGCGCGGCGCAACAGCGCGGCCACGATGCCCAGCGCGGCGTACACGCCGGTGGTCAGGTCCACGATCGGCACGCCCACCTTCTGGGGGCCGCCGCCGGGCCGGTCGTCGCGTTCGCCCGTGACGCTCATCAGGCCGCCCATTGCCTGGATCAGGAAGTCGTATGCGGGTTCGGCGGCGCGCGGTCCGGTCTGGCCGAAGCCGGTGACCGAGCAATACACCAGGCGCGGATTGATCTTGGACAGCGACTCGTAGTCCAGCCCCATGCGCGCCAGCGTGCCGACCTTGTAGTTCTCCAGCACCACGTCGGCGTCGCGGCACAGGTCCTTGACCAGCGCCTGGCCTTCGGGCGTCTGCAGGTCCAGCGTGATGGAGCGCTTGCCGCGGTTGGTGGCAATGAAATAGGCGCCGTCCCGGGTGTCCTGGCCGTCTTCATCCTTCAGGAACGGGGGGCCCCAGGTGCGCGTGTCGTCGCCCTGGCCTGGCCGCTCGACCTTGATGACGTCAGCGCCCAGGTCGGCCAGGATCTGGCTGGCCCACGGACCGGCCAGGATGCGGCTCAGGTCCAGCACTTTGAGATTCGATAACAGCGGCTGCAAAGCCTTCTCCTTGACTGCGGTATGTGCAGGCAGTCTAGGAGTTGGCGGGCGCCTCGGGAGGGGCCCGCGGGCGCAAAGCTGTTATGCGGTTCGGGCCGTCACTGCGGCGGCAGGGTGTCCTGCACGCCGGGCGGGTGCGGCGGCGTCAGCGGCCGGTATCGGGATAGTTGGGCCCCGGGTCACGGAAGCCGCCGGTGCTGTAGGGATTGACCGCGCCGGGGTGGGGCGGTCCGCCGGGGCCGGCGCCGCAGCCGGCCAGTAGCAGTGCGGCGGCAAGGAGAGAAAGCAGGCGCGTCGGGAAGGATTTCATAAAGGTCTCCTGCGGCTGCCCCTCAGCAGGCGCGTTACTCGCAGCGTATGGGCAGAATTATAGGCCTGCCGTCTTCGCCTTGATCCGCGGTTTCGCGCAGCGTGCGCGATAGTCGCTCACAGCGTCGGAATCCGCGGGCTGGAAGTAGGGGTGCGGGTATCCCGCCTCCCGCAAGGCGGCGTGCATGCGCACGCCCCACACGCATTCGCGCTGCGCCTCGTCCCACAGCCGCGTGGCCTGGTCCCGTTGACCGCTACGCCACAGCGCAAGGCCGTAGTCGGCCACCATCTCCTCGTCGCGCGGCAGGTCGCGGTACGCCGTGTGCATCAGGCGCAGGCCTTCGGCGGTCTGACCGCGCAGGGCCAGGATCCACCCCAGCGTGCCCTGGTTGTACGGACGCGGGCCGACGCGGTCGAGCGAGCGGCGGGCCTGCTCCTCGGCTTGCGGCAGGTAGTCCGGGAAATCCGCCAGGTAGTAGGCCGTGTTGTTCGCCAGGTCCACCGCGCCGGCGGCACGCGCGCCGCGTTTCCCGGCGGCGCGGTCCTGCAGGACGTTCGACTCCTGCAACACCAGTTCCGGCATGCCCAGCAGGCGCGCCACTTCCAGCCGTTTGCGCCGCTCGCCCGGGTCGACGGGCTTGAACATGTCCGGAAATGGCCGCTGGCGTGCCTGCAGCAGCCAATGGCGCGCCAGCTCGGGCTGGCCGGCGGCCAGCAGCAGCCGCGCCAGGTCCAGCTTCTGGTCGGCGCTGCGGGTGCAGCGCATGCCGCCGATCAGGGCGCGGGCGCCGTCGGTGTCGTTCCGGGCGAACGCGCGGTTGACGGCGTCCAGCTCGGCAAAGCACGGCCCGTCGCGCGTGACCTGCGCGTCGATGTGCAGCGAGATCGCACCGGCCGGCACGTCGTGGCTGAAGTAGGCCGTCGTGCCCTGGCGGTTGGTGTAGCCCAGGTCCACCCAGGCTTCGCCCCAGCGCTGGCGCATGGTCATGATGTACGGCCAGCCGGGCAAGGGCTCGGGGGAGCCGCTGCTGTGCAGCTGAAAGAAGTGGCCCCACGGGCCATCGCCGATGCGGCGGATCAGGGTGAAGTCGTCCTCCGCGTGCGGCAGCGTCGTCCGGATCGGCGCCGTGCGTCCCTCGCCATCGGTGACGCCGTGCAGGATGCCGTCGCCGGAAGGCGTATCGAGGATGGCGTCGTCCTTGCCGGTCACGAAGGCGCGGTACGGCGTGTGGGGCGCGGGGGCGGCGCGCTTGCCATCCCACAGGGTCAGCGTCAGGCTGCGCGTGGTGCGCAGGGTGTCAGCCGCAGGCGCCGCCGGGGTGCCGGATACCGCTTGCGCGGCATCCTGGCCCGCGGCGTGCGCGGCCGGACCGGTCAGCCACGCTGCGGCGGCCAGGCATGACGCAGCGGCCCCCATGCGCCAATCTGCGCGGGCCGGGATGAGGCGGCGATGGAAAGTGGCGGGTTGTCCGGAACGTTGCTGCGGGTGCTTCATGGAGACTGCCAGTGGCGCCGGGCGCGGCGGGCGCCACGGCGGTATGGGGTGACCTGCGGGGCAGGGCGCCGCCTTGCGGGCGCGAGGCGGATTGTGCATCACAAACCCGTTCCACGCCCGGCCCAGCGCTGGGCAGGAACGTATGGCATCCTCCCGCCACGTCTTTGCCGCCATCCGCTCATGTCCAGACTCCTAGCGCGAACCCTCGACCTGCTTCTCCTGTCCTTCGCCGCCGCGCTGTTCGGCGCTTGCCTGACGTCCGTGCTGACGACCGGCGCCTATGGCTGGGTCGTCCCCGTCGCGCCTTACCTGTACGGTGTGCGCGACTTCTACGCCGAGGCCGTCCTGGCCGGGCTGGCGGGCGTCATCGTGCTGATCCTGGCCGAGCGCCCGGCCCGGCTGCGGCGATCCACCACCTGGCGCCTGCTGGCGACCTTTGCCGCGGCCCTCGTTGCCCTGTATCTGGCGCCGCCGTCGCCCCAGGTGTTTGGCAACACCTGGGCGCCCGGCGAGGCGACACGCGAGCTGTTCCTGGCGCAATGGCCCATGGTGCTGCCCATTGCGGTGGCGGCAACCGCGCTGCGGTGGGGATTGCACCGGGTTTTGCGCTAGGATTGTCGTCACCCAACCCCGCCTGCCCCGGAGAAACCCCGCATGTCCTCCCTAGACGACTTTGCCATCACCAAGAAGTGGCCCGCCCAGCACCCCGACCGCATCCAGCTTTATTCGCTGCCGACGCCCAACGGCGTGAAGGCGTCGATCATGCTGGAAGAGACGGGTTTGCCCTACGAGGTCCACCGTGTCGCCTTCGATACCAAGGATCAGTTCACGCCCGAGTTCCTGTCGCTCAGCCCGAACAACAAGATTCCGGCCATCCTCGACCCGAACGGGCCGGACGGCAAGCCGCTGGGCCTGTTCGAGTCCGGCGCGATCCTGGTTTACCTGGCCAGCAAGGCCGGCCAGTTCATCCCGGCCGACACGGCCGGACGCTTTGAAACGCTGCAATGGGTGATGTTCCAGATGGGCGGCATCGGACCGATGTTCGGCCAGCTGGGCTTTTTCCATCGGTTCGCGGGCAAGGACTACGAGGACAAGCGGCCGCGTGACCGTTACGTCGACGAGTCCAAGCGCCTGCTGACGGTGCTGGACCAGCGCCTGCAAGGGCGCGACTGGGTGATGGGCGACCAGTACACCATCGCCGATATCGCAATCTTTCCCTGGGTGCGCAACCTGGTGGGGTTCTACGACGCCGGCGATCTCGTCGGCTTTTCGTCGTTCAAGAACGTCGCGCGCGTGCTGGACGCATTCGTTGCGCGCCCGGCCGTCGCCAAGGGACTGACCATCCCGGGCTGACCCATGGAACTGCGCCAGCTTCGTTACTTTGTGCGGGTGGTCGAGGCAGGCAGCATCGGCCGGGCGGCCATGTCGATCGGCATGGTCACCTCGGCGCTCAGCCAGCAGATCAGCCGCCTTGAAGGCGAGCTGTCCACGCGCCTCTTGCAGCGCAGCGCCAGCGGCGTCGTGCCCACGGACGCGGGGCTGGCGTTCTTCCGGCAGGCGCAACTGGCCCTGCGCCACGCCGACGACGCCGTCCAGGCGGCCCAGCAGGCGCGGCTGGCGGGCCACGTCAGCGTCGGCCTGCCGTCCACCACGGCCGCCGTGCTGGGGGCGCCGTTCCTGCAGGCCATGAACGAACGCTACCCCGATATCCGGCTGCACCTGGTCGAAGCGTTGTCGGGGCATCTGACCGACATGCTCAACGGCCGCCTGCTGGACCTGGCCATCGTGTTCCACGCCGAATCCGCGCGCCGCTGGAGCGTGATGCCGCTGCTGGACGAACCCCTGTTCCTGTTCGCCCGGCCCGACATGCCCGGCGTGCCGTTTGGTGACACGACGCGGCTGGAGGCAATTGCCGACCTGCCGCTGGTGCTGCCCAGCGGCCGCCACGGCCTGCGGGCGTTGGTCAACAACGCGTTCCAGCAACTGGGGCACACGCCCCGGGTGGTGGCCGAGGTCGACGGCCTGTCGCTGCTCATGGACGTGGTGCGGCAGGGCGGCGCGGCCACGATCCAGCCCAGCTCGGCCACCGCGCGCATCGCGCCCGGCCAGTTGCAGATGGCGCGCATCGACGATGCCCACCTGTTTCGTTCGAACCTGCTGGCCAGCCTGTCCGACGAGGAACTGTCGCCCGCGGCGCTGGCCGCCCGCCTGGTCATGGCCGATGTCTCCCGCACCCTGGCGCGGGAGGGCAAGTGGGCGGTGGTGACTCTTCACGAATCGTGAACACCCGTTGACGCCCGCCTGATATCGCAGCGGCGCGCCCCTGCGTAGAGTCTGCCCCTTGAACTGGGGAAGATGGCATGGTTGACGTCTTGGTGATTGGTGGGGGCAATGCGGCGCTGTGCGCGGCCCTGATGGCGCGCGAAGCCGGCGCCAGCGTGCTGCTGCTGGAAGCGGCGCCAAAGGAATGGCGGGGCGGAAACTCGCAGCACACGCGCAACCTGCGCTGCATGCACGATGCGCCGCAGGACGTGCTGATCGACGCGTATCCCGAAGAAGAATACTGGCAGGACCTGCTCAAGGTGACGGGCGGGCAGACCAACGAACACCTGGCTCGGCTGGTCATCCGCGAATCCTCCACCTGCCGCGACTGGATGCGCCGTCACGGCGTGAACTTCCAGCCGCCGCTGTCGGGCGCGCTGCACGTGGCCCGCACCAATGCGTTCTTCATGGGCGGCGGCAAGGCGCTGGTCAACGCCTATTACCGCAGCGCCGAAGCGCTGGGCGTACAGGTCCGCTACAACGCGCCGGTCGATTCGCTGGAGCTGGACAACGGCCGTTTCGTGGCCGCGCGCATCGGCGCCGAACGCATCGAGGCCCGCGCCTGTGTGCTGGCCGCGGGCGGCTTCGAGTCCAACCGCGAATGGCTGCGCGAGGCGTGGGGCCAGAACGCGCGCGGCGAGTGGCCGGCCGACAACTTCCTGATCCGCGGCACGCGCTTCAACATGGGCGTGTTGCTCAAGTTCATGCTGGACGCCGGCGCGGACGGCATCGGCGACCCCTCGCAATCGCACTGCGTGGCCATCGATGCCCGCGCGCCGCTGTACGACGGCGGCATCTGCACGCGCATCGATTGCGTGTCGTTGGGCGTGGTCGTCAACCGCGACGCCGAGCGCTTCTACGACGAAGGCGAGGACTTCTGGCCCAAGCGCTACGCGATCTGGGGCCGCCTGACCGCCATGCAGCCCGGCCAGATCGCCTATTCCATCATTGACGCCAAGGCAATCGGCCGCTTCATGCCGCCCGTGTTCCCGGGCGTGAAGGCCGACACGCTGCCCGAACTGGCCGAAAAGCTGGGCCTGGATCCGGCCACCTTCGCCAAGACCATCGGCGACTACAACGCCGCCTGCCGCGTGGGCAAGTTCGACCACACGGCACTGGACGACTGCCATACCGAAGGCGTGACGCCCGCCAAGACGCACTGGGCGCGCCCAATCGACACCGCGCCGTTCTACGGCTATGCGCTGCGTCCCGGCATCACCTTTACGTACCTGGGCCTGAAGGTGGACGACACCGCCGCGGTCCGGTTCAACGACACGCCCAGCGGCAACCTCTTTGTCGCCGGCGAAATGATGGCCGGCAACGTGCTGGGCAAGGGCTATACCGCCGGGGTGGGCATGTCCATCGGCACGGCATTTGGCCGCATTGCCGGCACCCGCGCCGCGGCGGCGGCGCTCAGCCAGAAACATGCGGGAGCACATCATGAAGCAGCTTGAAGCCCTGGCCCGCGAGGCGCAGTCCTTTTCCAGCAGTCAGACGGGTTCAACGCCTGCCCAGCCCGCGGCCCCGGCCGAGCAGCCGGTGCGCTTTCATGCCCGGGGCGCCAAGCCGCTGACCGAAACGCTGACCGGCGACGAAACCGAAGTGGCGCGCGTCATGCAGATCTGCAACGCCTGCCGCTACTGCGAAGGTTTCTGCGCGGTGTTTCCCGCCATGACCCGCCGCCTGGAATTCGGCAAGGCCGACCTGAACTACCTGGCCAACCTGTGCCACAACTGCGGCGCCTGTCTGCACGCGTGCCAGTACGCGCCGCCGCACGAATTCGCCGTCAACGTGCCGCAGGCCATGGCCAAGGTGCGGATGCAGACGTACACCGATTACGCGTGGCCCGCCGCGCTGGGCACGCTGTACAAGCGCAATGGCCTGGCGCTGTCGCTGGCCACGGCCGCAGGTCTGGCGCTGTTCCTGGTGCTGGCGGTGGTGATGGCGGGCGGTCTTTTCCATGAACCGATGGCCGGCAACTTCTACGCCGTCTTTCCGCACAACACGCTGGCGCTGATGTTCGGCGTGGTGTTCGGCTTTTCGATGCTGGCGCTGGCGGTGGGGGTGACCCGCTTCTGGCGCAACGTCAGCCCGGGGGCGGCCTCCGGCGCAGCGGTGGCCGAGGCGGCGCACGACGCGCTGCGGCTGCGCTATCTGGACGGCGGCCACGGCAAGGGCTGCAACAACGCCGACGATGCCTTCACGCTGTGGCGCCGGCGGTTCCACCATTTCACGTTCTACGGTTTCATGCTGTGCTTTGCGGCCACCTGTGTCGCCACGCTGTACCACTATCTGCTGGGCCAGCAGGCGCCGTATCCGATTCTGAGCGCGCCCGTGCTGCTGGGCACCGCGGGCGGCATTGGCCTTCTGATCGGGCCGGCCGGGTTGCTGTGGCTGAACGTCAAGCGCCATCCGCTGCAGGGCGACGCGGCGCAAAAGCCGATGGACCGTGGCTTCATCGTGCTGCTGTTCCTGACCAGCGCGACGGGCCTGGCGCTCTTGGCCGGCCGCGACGGCAGCGCAATGGCGCTGCTGCTGGCGATCCACCTGGGCGTCGTGATGGCGCTGTTTCTGACCTTGCCCTACGGCAAGTTCGCGCATGGCATCTACCGCTCGGCCGCGCTCTTGAAGTGGTCCATCGAGAAACGCCAGCCCAACAAGCTGCAGCTCGGTTCGGACTGACCGGACCGGCCTTATCGCCAGCCTGACGGCGCCCGCACGAGGCGCCGCAGCCGGCCACAACCCTGGAGACATCAATGTTCCGCACTCGTTTGCTGGCGCGCTGCGCGCTGGCCGCCTGTCTGACGCCCGCCCTGCCTGCGGCGATGGCGCAAACCTATCCCGCCAAGCCGATCACGCTGGTCGTGCCCCATTCGGCCGGCGGCACGTCCGACATTCTGGCGCGCACCGTCGCTGCCGAAGCCGCCAAGACGCTGGGCCAGACCATCGTGATCGACAACAAGGGCGGCGCCAACGGCACCATCGCCGCCAAGCAGGTGGCCTCGTCCGCGCCGGACGGCTACACGCTGCTGCTGGCCACCGCCAGCACGCACGGCATCAACCCGTCGCTCTACTCGCGCATTTCCTACGACGCGGTCAAGGACTTCACGCCCGTCACGCTGCTGGCCACCGTGCCCAACGTGCTGGTCGTCGGTCCCAACGTCAAGGCCGGCAACGTGCAGGAACTCATTGCCTTCATCCAGTCGCAAGGCGACAAGACCAACATGGGCTCGGCAGGCGCCGGCACGCCGGGGCATCTAGCCGGCGAGATGTTCAAGAGCGAAGCCAAGCTCCAGTTCACGCACGTGCCCTACAAGGGCGGCAGCCCCGCCATCACCGATCTCATCGGCGGCCAGATCGATTTCATGTTCACCACCATTCCGGGCGTGTTGCCGCACGTGAAGGCAGGATCGCTGCGCGCCCTGGCCGTGACCTCGCCCGAGCGCTCGTCCGCGATGCCCGACGTGCCGACGATGGCCGAGTCCGGCTTGCCCGGCTTCCAAGCGGTGTCCTGGCACGGCATCGTCGCGCCGGCCGGCACGCCGGACGTCGTGGTGGCGCGGCTGAACCAGGCGCTGACCGGCGCGCTGGCGGCGCCCGAGGTCAAGCAACGTTTGCTGGAAGAGGGCGCGCGCGCCTCCGGCGTGAACACGGCGGAATTCGGCAAATTCATCCAGACCGAGATGGCGGCCTGGGCCAAGGCGGTCAAGGATTCGGGCGCCACGGCCAACTGACCGGCAGGGCGGTCCCCGCGGGCCGCTTCCTTCTGGACGATGAGCATGCCGATCGGCACGCGGGCGCCGTGCTAGGATGCCCCGCATGCTGATCGCCGCCCTGCTCACCTCGCTGGCTCTCACCCCGGGCCACGCCGTTGAATACGACCTCGCGTGCTTCTTTGCGGACAGGCAGGCGCAAGGGTCGCTGGAACACGTCGAGCACTGCGCCCGCGCCACGAAGGACAGCGTCGAGTTCCGGCCTGCCGTGCTGGCGCGGATGGATTTCGGCGACGATGGCCTGTCGCCCGCCACGGCCAACGGCTCGTGGCACTGGGTGCGGCCCGACGGACACGCCGTGGCCGTGGTCACGTTCGACAACAGCGCCGACGACTTCGAGGAAGGCCTCACCCGCGGTCCTTGGGCCGGCGGCATGGCCTACTACGACAAGCAGCTCAACCGCGTGCTGGCCACGCCCTACGATTGGGTCGACCGCTTCGAAGGCGGTTTGGCCGCGGTCTGCAAGGGCTGCCGTATCGAGCGCACGCGCGACGGCGAACACAGCGTCGTGACGGGCGGAGAATGGGGCGCCATCGACCGCCAGGGCCGGCTGGCGCTGCCCATGCGGCCGGACGCGACCTCGTTGCGGGCGCAGATGCAGGCGCAGCGCAAGGCGCCGGGACGCTGAAAGAACGGCCGCATCAATACATATGCTGGCCGCCATTCATGGCCACGTTGCTGCCCGTCATGAAACCGGCCGCATCGCTGCAGATAAACACGACGAGCGCGGCAATTTCATCGGGTTCGCCCAGCCGCCCCACCGGGATCTGCGGCAGGATCTTTTCCTGCATGACTTCCGGCGGCACGGCCTGCACCATCCGCGTGGCCAGATAGCCGGGCGACACCGTGTTCACCGTGACGCCCTTGCGGGCCATTTCCAGCGCCAGCGACTTCGTGAACCCATGAATGCCAGCCTTCGACGCAGCGTAGTTGGTCTGTCCGAACGCGCCCTTGCTGCCGTTGACCGACGAGATGTTGACGATGCGGCCCCAGCCCCGATCCGCCATCGGACCGCACAGCGGCTGGGTCATGTTGAACATGGAATCCAGGTTGCTGTGCATGACGTCCGCCCAATCCTGCGCGCTCATCTTGCGCAGGCTCGCGTCGCGCGTGATGCCCGCGTTGTTCACCAGAATGTCGATCTGGCGGCCGTCCTCTTCGAGCCGGCGGGCCAGCGCCTGGCAGGCGTCGAAGTCCGCCACGTCCACCTTGTACGAGGAAAAGGTTCGGCCTTTCGCCGCCTCTTCCTTGATCCAGTCGCGCGTGGCGGCCTCGCTGGAATGGTAGGTGACGATGACGTCGTGGCCCGCATCGTGCAGCGCCACGGCGATGGCGCGGCCCAGGCAGCCGGTCCCGCCCGTGATGAGCGCGGTGCGCTTAGAGGTCATGGCGGCCTCCTTGCTGGTTGGCGTCCTGCATGGCGGCGCAGGCGGCCGCCATCTGCTTGGTCATCACGGACCACATCTGCGCGAGCGGTGAATTGTCGGCAGCCGCGCCGTTGGCCTGCTTGAACCATTCGCACATCGCTTCGCCCACGCCGGCCGCCAAGGTGGCCTGCTCCTGCAGCGCTGCGTGGGTGAGGGCCTGGCTGGCTTCCAGCTGGGTCTGCCAGCGCTTGCGCGCGAGTTCGCCCATGGCGGGCATGGCGTCCTGCCAGTTGGCGGTGGGGGGCATGGGGGAAAAGGCGGCGAGATACTGGCCGGAGCTGTCGCTGGCCAGCCGCTGGCCCATTTCGAGCCAGCGCTGCTGGCTTTCCTGCGCAAGCTGGGCCAGGCGCTGGCAGAAGGCGACGTTGGCGCCGGTCAGGCCGTCGGGCAGGGAGGCATTTGCTTTCTTCATCATCCGTCCTTTTATGAAAGTGGTAAGGGGAAACGAATACACACGGGCCTCATGCCATCTGGCTGAGGGTCTTGCGAAAACGCGCCAGGGATAACGCAAACAGGACGGCGCCGATCAGCGCCAGCGCCAGGAAGGGTTGCCATACGACGCTGATGCCCGCGCCGCGATAGAGGATGGCTTGGCCCAGTTCCACGAAATGCGTCGTGGGGGCGGCCAACATGATGTTCTGCACGAACGCCGGCATGCTTTCGCGCGGCGTGGTGCCCCCGGACAGCATCTGCAGGGGCAAAAGCACTAGTACGAGCAGCATGCCGAATTGCGGCATGCTGCGTGCAAGCGTAGCCATGAAAATGCCCATCGAGGTCGTGGCGAACAGGTGCAGCGCCACGCCGGCCAGAAACAGCGCGACCGATCCTTCGATCGGCACGTGCAGCAGGCCCCGCACCACGAACGTCAACGATAGCCCAGCGGACGCCAGTACGACCAGCCCCATCGACCAGACCTTCGCGACCATGATTTCGGTGGGCGTGACGGGCATGACCAGCAGGTGCTCGATGGTCCCGTGTTCGCGCTCGCGTATCAACGCGGCGCCGGTCAGGATGATGGACAGCATCGTGACGTTATTGATGATCTCCATCAGCGCGCCGAACCACGACTGGGTGAGGTTCGGGTTGAATCGCATGCGCACCGCCAGTTCGACGGGCAGCTCGGTGGGCGCGCGATAGCGCCTGACGAATTCGTTGATCTCGTCGGTGATGATTTGCTGGATGTAGCTGCTGCCCGTGAACGCCTGGCTCATCCGGGTGGCGTCGACATTCAGCTGGATCTGCGCCGGCCGGCCGGCCAACACGTCGCGCTGGAAGTTGGGCGGGATGTTGACGGTAAACGTTTGGCGGCCTGCGTCCATGTTGGCGTCCGCCTGAGCCGGGGTCACAAGCTGCGGCGGCGTGAAATGCGGCGGATAGAAGGCCGAGACGATGCGCGCGGACAGCGGCGACTGGTCTTCGTCCACGACGGCGATGGGCGCGTTGTGCAGCGTTTCGGGCACGGCGGTGGCCGCCGTGTAGATCATCAACGTGAACGACACGACGATCAGAACCAGCATCATCGGGTCGCGCGCCAGGCTCCAGAGCTCTTTCACGCCAAGGCGGTAGATGTTCGCCAGGTGCCGCATGTCAGGTCTCCTGCTTTTTCAACAGCAGCGCCGACGCGCCCAGGATGATGGGAATGGAGATCAGCAGCGGCCAGAACGAGGCGTAAAGGTCATGCAGCCCCAGCGCCTTGCTGAACACGCCGCGGCTGATGATGAGCATGTGGGTGGCGGGATAGACCTGTCCGATCAGCCGGCCCGCGCCCTCCAGCGACGACACCGGATTGAGCAGCCCGGCAAACTGCACGGCCGGAACCAGGGTGCCGATCATCGTGAAGAACAGCGCGGCGATCTGGCTGCGCGTGAACGTGGAGGCCAACAGGCCAATCGCGGTGGCCACCACGTTGTAGATCAGCGCGGCGAGCAATAGCGTGCCAAAGCTGCCCTTGATGGGCACGCCGAAAAGCGTCACGGCAAGCAGGGCCATCAGCAGGAAGTTCAGCATCGCCAGCGCGACGTACGGCGCCTGTTTGCCCAGCAGGAATTCCAGCCGCGTCACCGGCGTGACATAAAGATTGGTGATCGAGCCCAATTCCTTTTCGCGCACCACGGCCAGCGCCGTCAGCATGGCCGGCATCATCAGCAGCAGCAGCGGAATGACGGCAGGCACCATGGCGGGCAGGCTGCGCACATCGGGGTTGTAGCGAAACCGCGTCTCCACGCTGACGGGAAGCTGCGCGCTGGCGCCCAGCCGCTCGCGCGCCTGCTGCGCCAGCCAGCCCTGGTGCATGCCCAGCACATAGCCGCGGATGGTCTCGGCCCGTTGCGGCATGGCCCCGTCGATCCAGACGCCGATCTGCGCGGGCTTGCCGCGCTCAATGTCGCGCGCGAAGCCTTGCGGAATCTCGATGGCCAGCGACAGCTCGCCGCTGCGCATGCGCGCGTCCAGGTCCGCGTAATCGGCAATGGGCGGATGTTCGATGAAGTAGCGGGACCCCGACAGATTCAGGCTGTAGTTCTGGCTCAGGCCCGTCTGGTCGCGGTCCATGACCGCATAGCGCAGGTCCTCGACGTCCAGGCTGATGCCGTAGCCCATCACGAACATCAGCAAGAGCGAGCCCAGCAGCGCCAGCGTGGCGCGCACGGGGTCGCGCTGCAGTTCCAGCGATTCGCGCCACATGTAGCTGAACGCGCGATGCAGGCTGAACCCGCGCCGGGCCGGCGGGGCGGGCGGGGCGGCGTCCTCGATGGGCGGCGCCGCGCCCGTGTCGGCCGCAGTGCCGGCGCCAGCATCGATCAGGTAGGCAATGAAGGCGGCTTCCAGCGAGCTTGCGCCGCGCAAGCGAATGATTTCGTCGGGCGCGGCGCTTACCAGCACCTTGCCCGCGTGCATCAGCGAAATGCGGTCGCATCGCTGGGCCTCGTTCATGAAGTGCGTGGAGATGAAGATCGTGACGTGATCCTTGCGGGCCAGTTCGATCAGCAGGTTCCAGAATCCGTCGCGCGCGACCGGATCCACCCCCGACGTAGGCTCGTCCAGGATGAGCAGCTCGGGCTTGTGTACCATCGCCACGGCAAGCGAAAGCCGCTGGCGCACGCCCATGGGCAGGTTCTGCGGCAGCGCGTCCAGCACGCGGTCCAGCCCGAAGCGCGTGACCATCTCCTGGACGCGCGCGGGGATGTCGGCCTCCGGCACGTGGAATAGCCGCGCGTGCAGCACCAGGTTCTGCCGCACGGTCAGTTCGCCGTACAGTGAAAAGGCCTGCGACATGTAGCCCACGCGCCGGCGCGTGTCGATGTTGCGTGGATCGACCTCCTCTCCGAATAAGAAGGCCTGGCCTTCGCTGGCGGGCAAGAGGCCCGTCAGCATCTTCATGGTGGTCGACTTGCCGCAGCCGTTCGAGCCCAGGAACCCGAAGATCTCGCCGCGCCGGATGCGGAAGTTGACGTGGTCCACGGCCACGAAGTCGCCAAAGCGCATGGTCAGGTCGCGCGCCTCGATGGCGATGCCGGCATCCTCGTCCAGGGCCAGCGGCACGATCTCGACGGGTTTGTGGCCGCGCCGCTTTTGCTCGGGCAGCAGCGCAATGAAGGCCGCTTCCAGCGTCTGCGCGCCGGTGCGGTCCTGCAATTCGGCGGGCGTGCCGGTGGCCAGCACGCGGCCGGCGTCCATGGCGATCAGCCAATCGAAACGCTGCGCCTCGTCCATGTAGGCGGTCGCCACGATGACGCTCATGCCGCGCCGCTGCGCGCGAATCTCGTTGATCAGATCCCAGAACTGCGCGCGCGCCAGCGGGTCCACGCCTGTAGTGGGCTCGTCCAGGATGAGCAGGTCCGGATCATGGATCAGCGCGCAGCACAGCCCCAGCTTCTGCTTCATGCCCCCGGACAGCTTGCCCGCGGGCCGGGACAGGAAGGCCGACAGGCCGGTGCTGCGGGTCAGGCTGTCGATGCGGCGGCGGCGCTCGGCCGCGTCATGGCCGAACAGGCGGCCAAAGAACTGCAGGTTCTCTTCCACGGACAAGGTGGGGTAGAGATTCTTGCCCAAGCCCTGCGGCATGTAGGCGATGCGCGGGCAGACGGCCTCGCGGTGCCTACGGCTGGCCATGTCGCCGCCCAGCACCATGACCTTGCCCTGCTGCACGGCCCGCGCGCCCGCCACCAGCGCGAGCAGGCTGGACTTGCCCACGCCATCCGGGCCGATCAGTCCCACCATGCGTCCGGCGGGAATATCCAGCGTAATGCCGTCCAGCGCCTGGGTCTTGCCATAGCGCAGGCCGACATCGGACAGCGAGGCGACGGGCGGGACGGCCGGGGACATCAGGGCACCTTGACGTCAAGATAGCCGGGCCATTGGGCATCCGGGTCCAGTTTCAGCCACGCCACGCCGGGCAGCCCGGTCTTGACCTGCGTCAGGTGGCGGCGCAGCAGGTCGGGGCTGATCTGCGCCTTGACGCGGAACATCAGCTTCTGGCGTTCGCTGGCGGTTTCGACTGTCTTGGGCGTGAATTGCGCGGTGCTGGCCACGAACGACACCGTGGCGGGGATGACGTATTCCGGCGCGGCATCCAGGATGATGCGAACGTCCTGGCCCAGCGCGACGCGGCCCGCCGCCTGCTCGGGCAGGAAGAACGTCATGTAGACGTCGGCCAGGTCGACCATGTTGAGTACCTTGCCGCCCGCGCCCAGGACCTCGCCCGGCTGCGCCACGCGGTATTGCACGCGGCCGGCGCGAGGGGCCCGTAGCTCGCTGTCGGCGATGTCGGCGTCGATGCGCGACACCGTGGCCTGCGCAGCCGCAATGGCCGATTGGGCGCCGACCTGCGCGGCCCGGGCCGCGTCGATGGCTGCGGCGGCTGCCGTGACCTGCGCGCGGGCGGCGTTCACCGCGGCCTGCATGCTGCGCACGCGGGCGCGGTCGTCGTCCAGTTCCTGGATCGACGAGGCGCCCTCCTTGGACAGCGTCTGCGAACGTGCGAGGCGCCGGCGCGCCGCGTCCAGCTCGCTTTCGCGCTGCACCACGACGGCTTCGGCGGCCCGTTTGTCGCTCTCGCGCTGCGCCACCTGCGCCGCCGCGCTGGCCGCGCCATTGACCGCCTGCTGATGCTGCGCCCGCGCTTCCTCGCGCTGCGCCTGCAGCGTGTCGATCTGCATGCGCGCCAGCGGCTGGCCAGCCGCGACGAAGTCGCCCTCCGTGACCAGCACTTCCTGCACGCGGCCCGCCAGCTTGGTGGCCACGTCGATCTCGGTGGCTTCGATCCGGCCGTTGCCGCTGACAAAGCCAGGCCCCGGCCCGGTGTCCGCCAACATGCGCCAGCCGTAGTAGCCGGCGGCTGCGGCAACCACGAGGGCAATCAGGAAGACCAGTTTTCGTTTGGGTAGAGGCATGTCGGCGTGTCCTTGATCTTTGGGCTTTTCAGCGTCGGGCCCGTCAGCGTTGGGCCGTGCCGGCGTCAGGCGCTTCAAGCGCCAGCGCCCCGCCGCCCAGCGCGGCATACAGGCCGATGCGGCTGGACAGGAGCGCGCGGCGCGTTTCCACCAGCTGCTGCTGCGCGGCCAGCAGATCCCGTTTGGCGTCGAGCACTTCCAGGTACGGAGAGGCGCCATGGTCGTAGCGCAACTGCGCCAGGCGGGTCCGCTCGGCCTGCGCCGCCACGGTGGCGCGCAGCACGTCCACCTGTTCGGCCAGCCAGCGGCGCGATGCCAGCGCGTCGGACACGTCCCTGAATGCGCTTTGTATGGTCTGTTCGTAGCTGGCGATGGCCAAATCCCGGCGCGCTTCGGTCAGGTCCAGCGTGGACTGCCGGCGGCCGGCATCGAAGATCGGCAGGTTGATGCTGGGCGCGAAATTCCAGGCGCGGCTTCCCCCCGCGAACAGTCCGTCCAGTTCGGCGCTGGCGGTGCCGAAGGCCCCGGTCAGCGTGATGCTGGGCAGAAAGGCGGCGCGGGCCGCGCCGATGTTGGCGTTGGCGGCCTTGAGCCGATGCTCCGCGGCCAGGATGTCGGGCCGGTCGGTCAGCAGGTCGGACGGCAGCCCCGCCGGCAGATCGCGCATCACGGCCTCGTCATTGAGCCGCGCCGGACCGGCGGGCAGATCCAGCGGCGCACCCACCAGCAATTCCAGGGTGTGCGCCTGTGCGGCGCGCGAACGTTCCAGTTCCGTGCCCAATGCCTTGGCCTGCTGCCACAGCGTCTCGACCTGCGTCAGGTCCAGCTTCGAGATGGCGCCTTCCTCGAAGCGGCGGCGGAAGATGCGCAGCGATTCCGCGCGCGAGTCGATGGTCTCGCGGGTGAGCTCCAGGCGTTCGTCCAGTTCGCGCAACCGCAGGTAGCCGTCCGCCACCTGGGCGATGAGGCTCAGCGTGGCCGCCTGCGCCGCCGCCTGCGTCGATAGATAGTTTTCCAGCGCCGCATCGCTGAGGCTGCGCACCCGTCCCCAGAAATCCAGTTCCCAGGTCGCCATGCCCAGGCCGACCTGATACTGGCTGGACACCTGCGGCTGGCCCGTCACATTCAGGTCGCCCGGCACGCGCGCCCGCGAGCCTTGCGCCTGCACGCCCACGGTGGGGAACTGGTCGGACCGTTGGATGCCGTACAGCGCCCGCGCTTCCTCGACCCGCAGCAACGCCGCGCGCAGGTCGCGGCTGTTTTCCAGCGCGGTGGCGATCAGGCCTTGCAGCGCGGGGTCGGGAAAGTAGGACTGCCAGGCGATGCGGGCGGCGGCGGGCGCGGCGATGGACGCGGGCGCCGCCGCGGGCAGGGCGGCGTCCAGCTGTCCGGCTGGCGGCTGGCTGTCGCGGGGATATGCCTGCGGCACCGGCAAGGCAGGGCGTTGGTATTCGGGCGCGAGCGAGGTGCAGCCGGCGGCCATCAGCAGCGTCAGGGCGGCGGCGGCCAGACGAGGAGGTATCGAAGCGGAAAACGCGGTTGCTGTCATGCGGCGGGTCTCCGGCTCGGGGGGCGGAAGCGTCTCGCGCGCGGCAGGCTTTTGGCCGTGCGGCAGGGACGGTTCCGGCGCCAGGGCGTGTGCCTATTGTGCCCATCCGGCCGCAAAATTCCTTGACGCGAATCAATTTAGCGACTGACTGGTCGGTATGTAATGGGCGCATCGTGACCCTGGAGCAATCAGACATGGACAGGCCACGCACTCGCCTGCCGCCGCCGGTACGGATCGGCCAGATCCTGGACGCCGCGCTGCGGGAATTCTCGCGAGCGGGCTACTCGGGCACGCGCATGGACGACATCGCGTTGCGCGCCGGCGTGTCCAAGGGCGGGCTGTACGCGCATTTCGCAAGCAAGGAAGCCATCTTCGAGGCGCTGCTCGAACGCCACCTCGCGCCCGCGCCCCTCGATATCCCGGCCATTGTCGACAGCGCCGCCTCGGTGCAGGCCTTGGCCGAGCGCATTGCCGATCATCTGCATGAAAGCCTCGCCAATCCCGCCATGATCAGCACGCTGCGGCTGCTGCTTGCCGAAAGCGGCAGGGTGCCGCATCTGGCGGCGCGCTGGCGCCACGAAACCGCCGAGGCGCATCTTGCCGACCTGGGCCGTCTGCTGGCGCTGGCCCGCCGGCGGGGGCTGTGCCGCGACAGCGTTGCGCTGCGCGAACCCTGGCTGCTGCTGGCGCCGGTGGTGCACACGGTGGTCATGGCCGCGCTGCTTGGACCGGACGACGAGCTTGGCCTCGCGGCGCGCCGCGAGGCCCACGTGGCGATGATTGTCGAATTATTGGCCCCGGCGGCCCGGCAGCGGCGGGCAGCACGCAGTTCTTGACGCCGCGCCGCGCATGGTGTCCCATCGCATCGATGCACCCGCACTAATGGCCCCTTTACTGCCGCGGAGACCCCTTGCCGACACCAGGCCTGATGGAACGCGTACCGTCGTGGCGTTATCTGCCCGTGGCCCTGGCGCTGGTGCTGCCCGTGATCGCCTGCGTGGCCTGGACCTGGTGGCATGCCCAGAAAGAACAGCGCCATGACGCCGAGTCGGCCGCGCGCATCGTTCAAGTCCAGACGCAACTCATACTGACGCAGTCCTGGGAACTTCTGGACCGCGTGGCGCCGCTGACCGCCCTGTCCTGCGACGAGGCACTGCCCGATCTGCAACGCTGGGGGTCGCTGAACCCATATGTCCGGTCCCTGGTGCTGGTGCGCGGCGAGCGCATGTATTGCTCGTCGGCGGTCGGCAAGGTCGATTATGCGGTATCGGAGTTTCGCAGATGGTCGGTGGGCGGGTCCCCGGACCGCTGGCTCATCACGGTGGCCGGAACTCCGCTGGCGCCGGAACGTCCTGCCGTGCTGTTGGGCCGGCCCGGGGTCGAAGGCCACAGCGCGGTCGTGGTGGTCGACGGCCGGTACGTGCAGGATCTGCTGAACGCGCTATCCAATCTGCGCGATTACCAGATCGACGTGCAAGTGGGAGAGGGCGGGGTGCCCATCCACAACGATCTCAAGGGGGCAGCGGGCGCGCCCCGCGAAGTGATCTACACCGAGACGACAAACCCCGACGGCCGCGCGCCGGTCACCCTCAGTGTCAGCGCGCCGGCCGAAGCGGTCGTGCAGGCGTGGCAGCAACTGCTGATGACCTACCTGCCCGCCGCGGCGCTGCTTGGCCTCGGCCTGGCCGTGGCGGCGTTTCGCCAGCAGGTCAACCGCCAGTCCTTCAAGGAGCAATTGCGCCGCGCCATCGTTGCCGACGAATTCCGGGTGCATTACCAGCCGGTATACGGCCATGCGGTGGGCCAGTGCAGCGGGGTCGAGGCCTTGTTGCGCTGGGAGCGGCCGGGCGTGGGCGGCGTGCGGCCCGACGTCTTCATCGCCGCCGCCGAAACCAATGGCATGATCGTCCCGCTGACGCGCCATCTGTTCGCGCTGATCGAGCGGGACATGCGCGACTGGGACACGCCGCCCGGCTTTCATGTGGGCGTGAACATTGCCGCCGCGCATTTGTCCTGCCCCGAATTCACCGCCGACATCGAGCGCTTTGCCGCCAACATCGCCCAGCGTGCACCGACCCTGGTGCTGGAGATCACCGAACGCAGTCTGGTCACCGACGACGGGCAGGCCCGGCGCAATATCGAGGCCTTGCGAGCGCAGGGCGTGCGCGTGGCCATCGACGATTTCGGCACCGGCCATTGTTCGCTGTCGTATCTGCAGCGGTTTCCGGTGGATTACCTGAAGATCGACAAGGGGTTCGTGCATGCCATCGAACCCACGGGCGAAGACGCGCCGGTGCTGGACGTCATCATCACACTCGCGCACCGGCTGGGTCTGGCGGTGCTGGCCGAAGGCGTCGAAACCGACCTGCAGTTCCGCTATCTCAGCGGCCGCGGCGTGGCGTTCATCCAGGGTTACCTGTTTGCGCGGCCCATGCCGTCGGATCAATTCGTGGCGTGGTATGCGCGGCACGCGCCGTTGGGCGAGCCGCAGCTGCGTTCAAGCGGGCTTGGCGTCGGTTGAAGGCTTGGCGAAGAACAGGTCGGTGATGGCCTGGCTGTCCATGGGCTCGCCGTTGATCGCGCGGGTCAGCAATTCCGCGCCCAGCAGTTGCACCGAGAACACCAGGTCGGGCTGCACCCGGCGGATCTTTTCGAGGTGCTTGCTGGTGTTGACCAGCGCCACGGTCTTGGCGCCGTCCGCGCCGGTTGCTTCCTTGGCGGCCAGCACGATGAACGCATTCTCGGCGTCGTCGTCGCGCAGCGCCAGCACATAGCGCGCCCGCGCCACGCCCGCCACGTGCAGCACGTCCACGCTCGAGGGATCGCCTTCGATCAGGTCGGTGGCGGCCGGGTAGTCGTGCGCCACGCCGGTCGGGACGATGACGGTGACGTCTTCGTTGCGGCTGCGCAGGCCCTGGTAGACGCTCAACGCGAGGGGCGTGGCGCCGGCGATGATGATGTGGTTCTTTCTCATGGCCGAGGAAAACCTGCCTTTGACGAGCCGTTTCAGGTTGCCGCCGATCACCGGGCCGGCGATCGCGCTGACGGAGGTTGCGAAGACGGTGATGCCGAGGATGATAATCGACGCAGTGAACAGCCGCGCCGTGCCGCTGTGCGGCGTGATGTCGCCGTAACCCACCGTGGACATCGAGACGATCGAAAAGTAGAGCGCGGTGCCGGCATCCAGGATGGGCGGGTTGAATTCGTTGCCCAGGTATAGCGTGCCGAACACGGCGTAGATCATCAGCGACAGCACGCTCACCAGGGCGAAGAGCGACCCGGCCGTCACGCTGGCGCGGTCGAAACGGCGCCAGTAGGCCACCAGCGCGATCACCAGCACCAAGGTATAGATGCCCAGTCCCGCGCGGCCGCCATCGCCCAGGATGGCGAAGGTGCCGATGCCGATCAGCAGCACCAGCGAAAACGCCCACGCAATGCGCGCTTTCAGGATCAGGCCCAGCGCAATCACCTGCAGGCCCACGCCAAGCACCAGGCGCGGAATCTCCAGCAACCCGACCACGCGCATGATCTCGTGCCAGTTGTCCAGCGCAAGCCAGAACGAATATTCGCGTGCGCGGACTTCGCGCAGCACCGGGTGCATGAAGGCGTATCCGTCCAGCGCCACCAGGAAGGCGAGGCACCAGTTCGGCGGGAAGAACGCCAGTATCTTACGGAGCCGATGGCGCAGGGGAGGCTGGGGCAGGGGCATCGAGGGCACAAGCTTCCTATATCAATATGGTATGGAAGACTATCAACAAAGAATTACTGCAAACGCGTCCGAGGTCATAAACTTTCCTCATCAGGCGGCTATCCGGAAGGAACACCGCCGATATGGCAGTAAAGCCTACCAGCAGTCAGGGTGGACGCATTGCCAGGCGTTGATCACGTTGCAGCCAGTGCAGGGACTAGAGACCCGGCGCGGGCCACGGTTGGACCGTGCGTGAGTAGTATGAGGCACGAATGTTGGAATCGCGTGATCCAGGTAGAAGGCATCGGTGCCGGCCGATGACTCCGGGCTCACGTGTTGTTTTAGCGCGGCGTCTTACCCTTCGGGGGCAGCGCCGCGTTTTTTTCGCCCGGCGGTTTGTGCCGGGCCACCCTTGCAGCCACGCGTGGCGCGTCCGCTGCTTCGGTTACACGGACGCGTTCGCGTCCGCTTCTTCGCTGCGCCAGGCCTCTCGACCGTCGGCGCGCGGGGTCGGCGCCGTGACCCGATATTCCAGATCCAGCGTGATGTCGGCCGCAAACATGTAGCCCCATCCGTGCACCGCGCGGATCGGCAGCGTCATCTGGTTGGCCGCGGCCTTGCGCCGCAATCGGCTGATCATCACATCCACGAAGCGCCGGCGCGTGATGCCGCTATCGGCTTCGTCCGCCCCATCGGCAAGAAATGCGTCGCGGCTGACCTTGCGGTCCGGCGCGTTGACCAGTCTGGACAGGAAGTCGCGTTCGCCCGTCGTCAGCCCCAGCGTCCTGCCCTTGGGACTGATGAGGGTCCACCCCTTGTTCGCCAGCCGCCAGCCTTCCTGGGCCGCCTCTTCGGCCGTGTGCGGATCCGCGCCCGTCTCCAGCCCATCCAAACCGACCGCGCGACGCACCAGCGCCTGCAGGACGGCTGCGAGTTCCAGGCCCGTGACATCCGGCGGCAGACACGCGTCCGCCCCGCACAACAGCGTGCGGATGCGGCTTTCGGCGTCGAGGAATGGGGCGATGGCCACGATGCCCAGGCTGCGGTCGATCGCGCGCAGGCGCACGGCGGCGTTGTGCACATCCGGAAGCGGCGCTTCCAGGACCACCAGCGGGCTGGGCCGGCGGGAAAATCTGTCGTAGACGTCCACCAGATCGGGGCAGCGGCGGACGTTGAATCCCAGATGGGACAGGGACTCGACCAGTCTGGCATGCCTGGCGTCGTCGCTGCCAAGAAAAATGACATCCAGCGTGTTGTTCATTGATGCTTCCAATGAGGCGGCGCGGGCAGGCCGTGGGCGCCAGGAAAATGCCGGACGCCTGGCTCAAGCCATGCCGTTGCCGGCCGTTGTGGGCGCGAGTCCTCAAGGGAGGCACGCCTGTGTTTCATTTAAACACGGGCGTGTTTTTTTGTGAAGAGACGTTTCTATGGTTTCGGACAGTAACAGTTCGTCCGGGGAGGAATCCGCCCGCAGCCATTGAAACGGCGTTTGATCCCCAATTTGCATCAGAAAAGTATTATGTATTACCGATACATTATTTTCTCTTCCGTCAGCGGCTGCGCTCATAAACTCATGCGTCTTTTTTGCTCACTGCGCTTGTCGCGGGCTCGCTCCCAGGGGCGGCGCGATGGCGGGTGAAGTATTGCAAGCCGATGAAATATATGAATTTTTTACGGGCGGCTTGCATCGGAAGGGGCGCGTGCGCAGCAGCTTGTACGCGGGGCCAGGGGGGGCACCCGGCGATTTATGGATTAGCCCGGAAATAGGGGCCTAAACCGTTTATTTGGCCGCGGAACTGAAATGCTTTAATCAAATAAAACCAAACAATTAATGTCTCGGGTTGATCGATTGGACACGTTTAGCCATCGTCTGCGCAACGCAAGAATGCTTCAGGGATGGACTCAAAAAGACTTGGCGGTCGCAAGCAACCTGTCGCAAAGCGCCATCGGCAACTACGAAAGCGGGCAGCGCCAGCAGCCTTCCAGCGATGCGCTCATCAAGCTGACGCGCGCGTTGCGCGTCAATCCCTTGTGGCTAAGTACCGGCGAAGGCCCCATGGTGGACGCACCGCACGGGCACACTGCGGCGGGTTCCACCGCCGAGACCCCCAACCCTG
Source organism: Achromobacter sp. E1 (assembly GCF_037039475.1). Classification (NCBI taxonomy): domain Bacteria; kingdom Pseudomonadati; phylum Pseudomonadota; class Betaproteobacteria; order Burkholderiales; family Alcaligenaceae; genus Achromobacter; species Achromobacter sp. E1. Next base: position 5,155,947 of record NZ_CP146253.1, on the reverse strand, counting down.
CCGCCTGGCCTTTCGAGACGATCTCGTATTCGGCCTACGCCCGCCTTAGCCAACAGGAAAAGCGGCAGATCGAGCTGGTGCTCAGCGCCTACATCAAGGCACGCGGTGAATAGTTCCTATCGGCTGCGCGGGCGCCTGCGGACGCCGCGAGGCATCCGCGGGCGCGGTGCCGCCCGCCGGATCGGTACGTAGACGGCTGCGCAGGCGCTCCACCGGATCCGCGATCAGGTAGTTCAAGACGGCCGAGAATCCGATGCAACCCGTGATCGACATGGCCGCAAACAGCATGGGCTGGTGTTCCTGCACGTCGTGCATCAGCCAGCTGAACGCCATGATCACCAGCATGTGACAGATGTAGAGCGGATAGCTCAACTCGCCGATTGCCTTGTCCAGCCGGTGGCGCGACTGGAACAGGAACGCCAGCGGCAGCAGCGCGGCAAACAGCAGGACAGCCAGCCCATCGCGCACGGTCGGATTGATCCCGATCGAGAAATGCGCCACGACGTAAAGGAACAGGATGCCCGTGCCCAGCTCGGGCAGGCGCTTGACGCGTTGTGTCCACGCCTTCATTCGCGGCAACACCACCTGATGCGACAGCGAGCCGATCAGGAACAGCGCCAGCTCCGTGGGGAAGAACCGGTAGGTCCAGGGATCGGAACGCCCGACCCCGGTCCAGATCAGGATGGCGCGCAGGGCGAGCGATGCCGCCAGCAAGGCCAGCAGCTTGCGCGGCGAACGCAGGATGAACGGGGCCACCAGGTAGAAACTCATTTCGACGCCCAGCGTCCAGGCCTGCGGCACCAGCAGGCCCTTGTACAGCGGCACGTCGCTGTTTGCGAAGCTGCCCGTAAAGGCCAGGGCCGAGTCGCGGATGCCGAAGAACATCAGCCAGTCCTGGCCGAAGATGAAAAGGTTCGACAGGAACAGGAAGACTTCGGCGCTGAAGGGCAGGGCTTCGTAGATGCGGAAGAACGAGCCGCCGCTCACGATGTGGGCCGTGAGCGTCAACGCCGCCACCGACAGGTAGATGGGGAAAAGCCGCAGGAAGCGGTTTGCGTAGAATTTGCCGGTGGCGCCCTGGTAGTGATCCGTGGCCGTCAGCACGTACGAGATCAGAAAGCCGGAGATGACATAAAAGAGCTGCACGGCAAGCCTGCCGCCGACCAACTGGTCGGCGTAGCCGCCGCCCAGATGGTCCAGCACCACTGACAGTGCCAGTAAGGTTCTCAAAAAGCCCATCGCGCATCTCCCCGGTGGATATTGTTCTCAGGCCCGATGGGCCGGACACTGCGCATGCGGTCGTCGCGGGCTCCGCTCCTCTTTCCCTGTATTACTTTTTAGGCCGGAGTCATCAACTGTCATCGATTCTGCGCGTCGGCCTGACCCCCCGCCATGCGGCATTCGATGCAGAACCGGAGATCATCAGCGTTAGAACCTCCGGCTCAACCGTGCATCTTTTGGATACCGCTGTCGGACGGAGAAAATCGCGTCTCTGGGCGAGGCCGGTTACAGTACGACGGTACGAACCATTGGAGTCCCGTCCATGCCCACCATCCTGTCCCCGCACGGCAGATTGCTCTGCCTCGCGCTGCTTACCGCGGCGTTGGCCGGTTGCGCCGGCACCGGCGGTGCGCGCCCTGAAGGCGCCGCAGCCGCCAGCGCCGCCACCAGCAAGGATTCGCTGGCGCAGACGAGTTGGGAACTGGTCCGTTGGGCACAGCCCGGCGGCGCGCTGCGCGACATTCCGCACGGCGACAACGGCGAACCCATTCGCCTGACCTTTCTCGCGCAGGGCAAGCAATACCAGGTCAACGGATTCTCCGGCTGCAACCGTTACACCGGCACGTACAAGCTCGAGCGCAACAAGCTCGTCATCGACGCGCCTGCCTCCACGCGCATGGCCTGCGTGCCCGCCGAGCGCGCGAAGCTGGAAGCCGATTACCTGCGCGCGCTGCGCGCCATCGACACGTTCACGCTGGATAGCGGTGGCGCGCCCCGCCACCTGACGTTCAATCTGCGTGGCGGCGACGTGCTGGAGTTCGAGCGCCGCCAGGATCCGCCGACACCCTGACCCGACGCCCAGGCGCGATTCGAGAACCTGCATGCGCAACCCAACTTTTCTGCGCCGCTTGGCGCCCGGCCTGCTGTGCGCGAGTCTCGTGGCCTGCTCGTCGCCGCCGATGCGCGCGGCCGATGGGCAGGATCCACGGTTCCAGCCGGCCTCGGCATCCGACGTTCTGGTGCAGACGAATTGGGAGCTGGCGCGCTGGACGCTGCCGGGGGGCGCGCTGCGCCCCGTGCCGCATCCCTCGGCATCGCAACGCCCCATCTCGGCCGCGTTCATCCATGACCAGGGCTCGCCGCGCCTCATGGGTTTTGCAGGCTGCAATACCTACAACGCTCCCTACACCATCGCCAACGGACTGTTGATCGTGCGCGCCGATCCTGTATCCACCCGAATGGTCTGCGCCCCTGGCGTCATGCAGATCGAGCATGCGTATCTGGCGGCGCTCACGCGCATCACCGCCACGTCGTTCGACAACACCAATAACCCGCAGCGCATGACGTGGAAGCTGAGCACCGGCGACACGCTGGATTTCGGACGGCGCGTGGATCCTGTGGCGGGTGGCCAGCTGGGCGCCGCCAAACTGGTCTACGTGAACGCCGAGCGCGTGCCTTGCGAGACCGGCGCTGGCCGCGCCCTGTGCTATCAGGTCCGCGACAGCGCATCGCAACCCTGGCAGGTCTGGCATGGCGAGATCACCGGTTTCAACTTCCAGCCCGGGGTGCGGTATCGCCTGCGGGTGGTGGAAATCGAGGATCCGAATCCGCCGATCGGGGCGTCGCCGCTGCGCTGGGTGCTGGACGCCGTCGTGGAGCAGCAGGTCGTCAGCCCTTGAGTGCTGCGGCCGGGAAGGCGTGCGCCGCCCAGCGATTACTATTACGGGCTTCATCGCCCATCTTCACTGCTTTGCCATGACTGCCGTCGTCAATATCGCCGCTTACAAATTCGTTTCGCTGGATAGCCTGCCCGACCTTCGCGCACGCTTGCTCGCCGAGGCAGCCGCCGCCGGGCTCAAGGGAACGATCCTGCTGGCCGAGGAAGGCATCAACCTGTTCCTCGCGGGGGCGGCCAACGGCATCGACACCTTTTTGCAGAGTCTGCGTGCCGATCCGCGCTTCGCGGACCTGGAGGTCAAGTTCAGCCACAGCACCGAAATCCCGTTCCGCAAGCTGCTGGTCAAGATCAAGCGCGAGATCATCCGCATGAACCACCCCGCCATCCGTCCGGCGGCGGGCCGCGCGCCCGGTGTCGACGCCCACACGCTGGCGCGCTGGCTGGAGGCAGGCGTGGACGACGAGGGCCGTCCCGTGGTCATGCTGGACACGCGCAACGCCTTCGAGGTGGACGAGGGCACGTTCAAGAACGCCATCGACTGGCGCATCGATCGCTTCACGCAGTTTCCTGCGGCGGTGCAGGCGAACCGCGCCCAGCTCGAGGGCAAGACCGTCGTCAGTTTCTGCACGGGCGGCATCCGCTGCGAAAAGGCCGCGATCTTCATGAACGAGGCTGGCATCGAAAACGTCTATCAGCTCGACGGCGGCATTCTCAAGTATTTCGAGGAAACGGGCGGGCCCGGCTACGAAGGCAAGTGCTTCGTTTTCGACGAGCGTATCTCGCTGGATCCGGCGCTGGCGCCCAGCAACGCCTGATCCGATCCGGCGCTGCAACGAAAAAGAGCCCGCGTTTGCGGGCTCTTTGCATGGGGGGCGCCGCTTACCGCACGCGCATGCCGGGCTTGGCGCCGGGGAACGGCTCCAGCACGTAAATGCCGGCGTCCACGGCTTCATCCGCATGGCTGGCAGCCAGCACCATGCCTTCGGACACGCCGAACTTCATCTTGCGCGGGGCCAGGTTGGCGACCATGACGGTCAGCTTGCCAATCAGGTCTTCGGGCTTGTAGGCCGACTTGATGCCTGAGAACACGTTGCGGTGGCGGCCTTCGCCCACGTCCAGCGTCAGGCGCAGCAACTTGGTCGAGCCTTCGACGTGTTCGCAATTGACGATCTGCGCGATGCGCAGGTCGACGCGCGCGAAGTCGTCGATGGAGATGGTCTCGGCCACCGCCTCGCCGCCGGGCACCACGACGGGCGCGGCGGGCGGCTCGAACAGGTCTTCCAGCATCTGCGGCTCGACACGCTGCATCAGATGCTTGAACGGCGCGACGCGCTGCGGCAGCACCGCGGCATCGGCCCACGTGAACGGCGCCTGCGCGCCAAACAATTCCAGCGCAACGCGTTCGGCGAGCTGGGGCAGCACCGGGGCCAGCATCACCGACAGGGCCTTGAAGCCGGCCAGCGAGCGCGAGCAGATGTCCTGCAGCGCGGCCTTCTGCGCGTCTTCGGCCGTGGCCAGACCCTTGGCCAGCACCCACGGCTGCGCCGTGTCGAACGCCTGGTTGATGCGGTCGGCGTAGGCCATGATCTCGCGGATGGCGCGGTTGTATTCGCGGGCCTCGAACGCGGCGCGGATCGACTCGGCGTGCTCGGCGTATTCGGCGGACAGCGCGGCCGTGTCGCCCGAGTAACCCAGCACGCCGTCAAAGTGCTTGGTGATGAAGCTGGCGGCGCGGCTGGCGATGTTGACGTACTTGCCGACCAGGTCGCTGTTCACCCGCGCGATGAAGTCCTCGGGATTGAAGTCCACGTCTTCGACGCGCGCGTTCAGCTTGGCGGCGATGTAGTAGCGCATCCATTCGGCATTCATGCCGAGTTCCAGGTAGCGCAGCGGCGAAATGCCGGTGCCGCGGCTCTTGGACATCTTTTCGCCGCTGACGGTGATGAAGCCGTGCACGTTGACGGCGTCCGGCGTCTTGCGGCCGGCGAACTTCAGCATGGCGGGCCAGAACAGCGCGTGGAAGTACACGATGTCCTTGCCGATGAAGTGAACCTGTTCGGTGTCGCCGTTGGGGTCGAGCAGGGCGTCGAAGTCCATGCCCTTGACCGCGCAATACGACTTGAGCGACGCCAGGTAGCCCACCGGCGCGTCCAGCCAGACATAGAAATACTTGCCCGGCGCGTCGGGGATTTCGATGCCGAAATAGGGCGCATCGCGGGAAATGTCCCAGTCGCCCAGCTTGGCCTCGCCGTCTTCGCCACCCAGCCACTCGCGCGTCTTCGCCAGCATTTCGGGCTGCAGATGCTTGCCGCCGTGGCGGTTCGCGCCCGTGGTCCACTGCTGCAGGAATTCGACGCAGCGCGGGTCGGACAGCTTGAAGAAGAAATGGTCGGACGACTTCAGGACGGGCGTGGCGCCCGTCAGCGCCGAGTACGGGTTGATCAGGTCGGTGGGCGCGTAGACCGCGCCGCAGACCTCGCAGGAGTCGCCGTACTGGTCTTTCGCGTGGCACTTGGGGCATTCGCCCTTGATGTAGCGGTCGGCCAGGAACATGCCCTTGACCGGATCGTAGAACTGCTCGATGGAGCGCGTTTCGATCAGATCCTGCGCTTTCAGGGCGCGGTAGATGTCCTGCGACAGCGCAACGTTTTCCGCCGAGTCGGTCGAGTGCCAGTGGTCAAAGCGGATGTGAAAGCCGTTCAGATACTGCGGGCGCTCGGCCGCGTAGCGCGCAACCAGCGCCTGCGGCGTGATGCCTTCCTTTTCGGCCTTCAGCATGATCGGCGCGCCGTGCGCATCGTCCGCGCCCACAAAATGCACCGTGTGGCCCGCCATTCGCATCGAACGAACCCAGATATCGGCCTGGATGTACTCCATGATGTGGCCGATGTGGAAGGATCCGTTGGCGTAGGGCAGCGCAGTGGTGACAAAGAGGGTGCGAGACATGGTTGTCGACTGAGGTTGAGGGGAAAAGGGATTTGGCGGCCATTTTAGGGCAAGCGCGCAGGCCTGCCCGAAGCCGGCCCCGGAAAGCACACAACCCGCCCATCGCATCGATGCGAATCAGGCGGGTTGAGGGAAGAGTGGCCGTGGCGTCTGGTGCGACCTTGCGCAACACGAAACGGCCAGCTTGCGCGGAACGACGCGCAAGCCAGTGGAAAACCGCCGTCAGCGGATTTCGCGGGCCTCGACGTCGATCACGTCGCCACGCGGTTGCGTGGCGAACGGAGCGGTGGCGGACTGGAAGGGTCCAGGGCGGGCGCCTTGGCGCTGGCTCCAATAGGCGCGAACGCCGAAGGGCTTGCCGCGCACCTTGGCGACCACATAAAGGATCGCCACGGCGAATGCCGTGGAAAGCATGAACACCAGCGCCATCGCCATGCCGATCAAGGCCAGGGCGGCGAATAGGACGGCACGAAAGAAGCGGATAAGTGTGTTGGTCATGAATGTCGGATGCAAAACGCAGCGAAAGGTTCCCGTGTATCCGCTATCCTTTAGGGGATGGCGGCCCGCAGACGCCGCGCTGCCTACGGAACCATAGTGACATGAGTATAACGATAGAAAACATCCGCGCCGCACTGCGCGCCGCGCAAGACCCGAATACCGGTTTGGATTTGGGCGTTTCTGTAAAAGATCGTGACATTCAATTGGCTGGCGGCCGTGTCGCGTTGACGCTCGAGCTGGGATATCCCGCCGACGCCGTCCGCGAACAGGTCCGCGACATCGCCGTGCGCGCGCTGGCGCAAGCCGGCGCGCCCGATGCGCAGGTCACCGTCACCTGGAAGGTTGCCGCCCACGCGGTGCAGAAGGGTCTGAAGCCGCTGCCCAATGTGCGCAACATTATTGCGGTCGCTTCCGGCAAGGGCGGCGTGGGCAAGAGCACCACCGCCGTGAACCTGGCCCTGGCCCTGGCGGCCGAGGGCGCAAAAGTCGGCCTGCTGGACGCCGATATCTACGGCCCCAGCGTGCCGACCATGCTGGGCATCTCCGGGCGTCCCGAAAGCCTGGACAACAAGAGCATGGAGCCGCTGACCGGTCACGGCCTGCAGGCCAACTCCATCGGTTTCCTGATCGACGCCGATTCCCCCGCCATCTGGCGTGGTCCGATGGTCACGCAGGCGCTGGAGCAACTGCTGCGACAGACCAACTGGCGCGACCTGGATTACCTGATCGTCGACATGCCGCCCGGCACGGGCGACGTGGCCCTGACGCTGGCGCAGAAGGTGCCGGTCGTGGGCGCGGTCATCGTCACCACGCCCCAGGACGTGGCGCTGCTGGACGCGCGCAAGGGCCTGAAGATGTTCCAGAAGGTCGAAGTGCCGATTCTGGGCGTGGTCGAGAACATGGCCATTCACATCTGCTCGCAGTGCGGCCACGCCGAGCACATCTTCGGTGAGGGCGGCGGCCAGCGCATGGCTGAGCAGTATCAGACGCCGTGGCTGGGCAGCCTGCCGCTGACGCTTGCGATTCGCGAGCAGACCGACGCCGGCACGCCGACGGTGGTGTCCGACGCCGGCAGCGAGGCTGCGTCGCTGTACCGCGCGATCGCTCGAAAGCTGGCCGCGGGCGTTGCGGCGCTTCCGCGCGACATGGCCGGAAAGTTTCCTTCCATCGTCGTCCAGCAACCGACCTGAAGCATGCGGTGGGCTGCCCGCGCCTTTTTGGCAGGACTGTGCATGCTGGCGGGCGAGGCGTTGGCCAAGCGCCCCGAAGTCATTGTGGACCCGGGGGGCGTGCCCCCGGCCGCGCTACAGGCGATCACCCAGGCGGTCGATGCGATTGCGCGGCTGGCCGAAGACCAGGACGGCGGTGAAATCAACCGCCTGCGCCGGCGCGCGCGCGATGCGACGCTGGCGGCGCTGGCCACCCAGGGCTATTTTTCGCCCAAGGTCACGCTCGAGGCCGGCACCGATATCGGAGGCGAAACCTGGGACATCGCCATCGTGCCCGGCAAGCGCACGACCGTCGAATCCGTGAACCTGGCGTTCACGGGCCGCATCACGCGCCCCGAGTACGCGCAGCGCGTGCAGCGGCTGCGCGACGACTGGAGCTTGCGCAAAGGGCAGCCCTTCATCAATAGCGACTGGAACCGCGCCAAGGCCACGCTGCTGGACGAGATTTCCACGCGCGATTTCCTGCTGGCGCGCATGACGTCCTCGCGCGCCGACATCGACGCCGACAACGCGGTCGCGCATCTGCACGTCACCATCGACAGCGGCCCGCAGGTGCGCATGGGCGAACTCAACACGCAGGGCTTGAAGCGGGTGCCCGAGACGCTGATTGATCGCTACGTCCGCTACAACGTGGGGGCCGCGTTCGACCAGAACCGGCTCGATCAGTGGCAGCAGGACCTGCAATCGACCGCCTTCTTCCGCGGCGCGTTCGTTTCGCTGCAGGAGCCGCCCAGCCAGACCGATCAGCCCACGGACCCGATCTCTGACCGTGCCCGCGGGCCGGGCGCCGAAGACGCCGCCGCGGCCGCGCCGGCGGGCGATCCCACGGTGTCGGGCGGCCTGCCCCCGCCGCCCGCGCAGTTCGATTCGGACGGCGAAATCACGCTGCCCGTGCAGGTGCGCGTGGTCGAGGCGCCGCCCAAGCGCTTTTCCGCGTCGATCGGCGTGGACGACGAGGCCGGCGTGCGGGTGGAGTCCCTGTATCGTCAGAACGTCGTGTTCGGCCAGCCCGTCACGATGGAGACCGGATTTGGCGTGGACCGGCTGCGCCAGCGCGCCTTCATGGATATCCTGCTGCCGCCGTCCGAGCGCGGCTACCGCGATTCCTTCGGGATCCTGGCGGACCGCTCCGACATCCAGGGGCTGGAGGTGACCCGCTACGCGCTGGGCGCCACGCGAACGCAGGAGCGCAAGGGCGCGGGCGACAGCCGGGTCGAATACGAAACGCGCTACGGCGTGCTGCTGGCGCAGGACCACGTCAAGATCGACGGCGGCGACAGCTACACGCTGCCCACCGTGACCACCACGGCCGAATGGCTGCGGCGCGACGTGGACAACAAATACGATCCGCGCGAAGGCAACCTGATTGCCGTGGGCGGCGGCGTGGGTATTACGCTGGATACGGGCGAGCCCTACACGCGCCTGCGGCTGCGCGGCCAGAAGTGGTGGCCGATCGGCAAGCTTGACGTGCTGACGATCCGCGGCGAAGTCGGCCGCGTGTGGTCCAACGGCGACGTGCAGGTTCCGGACGACTTTGGCTTTCGGACGGGCGGGGCGCGCACTATCCGCGGCTACCGTTACCAGAGCATTGGCGTGCACCGCGACAACGCCGTGGTGGGCGCGCCCACGCTGCTGGTGGGCAGCATTGAATACGACCACTATTTTGACGAGCGCTGGGGCATGGGCGTGTTCGTGGATGCGGGCGATGCCGCCGAATCGTTCGGCGACATGAAGATGTCCGTGGGCTACGGCGTCGGCGCGCGCGTGCGCACGCCGGCCGGCCCGTTGTTCCTGGACGTGGCCTACGGCCAGCGCGAACGCGACCTGCGCCTGCATTTCTCGTTGGGGATCGCGTTTTGAAGTTCGTGCGTAAATTCCTGCGCCATGTGCTGGTGTGGTGGCTGCCCGGGCTTGCCATGCTGGCCGCATTGGCGGCCGGATTCATCTTCTGGCTCGTGGCCTCGCAGAACGGCACGCGCCTCTTGCTGACGACGGCCGCGCAGCAGTTGGACGGCCAGGCGCTGGACGTGAATGGCTCGCTCCTGCGCGGGGTGACTGTGGGCCAGCTGACGCTGACGGCCGGCGGCACGCACATCGATATCCATGATCTGGACCTGGCCGTGCATTGGCGCGCCCTGGGCGACCGGCTGCTGCACGTGCGCAATCTGTCGGCCAGTTCCGTGCGCGTGGACATGGTGTCCTCGCCCGAGGCGCCGCCTGCCGAAGACGACGGCGAACCCTTCACCCTGCCCAAGCTGCCGGTGACCATCGCCGTGGACCGGCTGGCGTTGGGCGATTTCCAGTTCACCCAGGACGGCCAGCCGCTGCCCGTCACCCTGAACGACCTGAACGCCACGTTCGCCGCGGGCCAGCAGGGCGCGCAGTTGCGTATCGCCAGCTTGCGGGTCGGACACGAAGTGGGCGAGGCCGATGTGACGGGCCAGGCGCAATTGCAGGACCTGGCCGACCCGTGGCCGTTCGCGGCGCGCCTGGACGTCACGGCGCGCGGCGCGGGCCCCGATTCCCCCTTGTGCCAGGCCGACCGGTTGAGCGGCGTGTTCGGACCGGTGGCGGGGCAGGGGCAGCCCGGCGCCAAGGCCGGCGAACCGGTGAAAAAGGCTGAAGCGCCCAAGGCTCAGAACGCCGCGAAGCGCGCAGGCGCGCGTGCGGCCGATGCAGGGGGCAAGGGCGCGAAGGGCGCAACTGCCGTCAAGCCGGCAGCGGCGGCCAAGGCCCCTGCCGACGCCGCGGAAGGCGACAAGAGCAACAAGGACAAAACCGAGCCCGCGGCGCCGGCGATGGGCCCGCCCGCGCCCTCGTGCCTTGTCGTGCTGCGCGCCGACGCCGCCGGATCGCTCGACGGCATTCAGGCGAAGGTGGACGGCACGGGTTCGAATTTGGTGCTGGATGTGGTGGCCGATCTGGCGCCGCGCACGGCGCTGGTGCTGCGCAGCGCGCGGGCGCGCGCGCAACTGCCGGACAAGTCCACGCTGGCCGCGCAGTTTGACCTGCAGGCGGGCGACGCGCCGGGGCGCAACCGGATCGTCGGCTCGCTGGACGCGCAGCGGCTGGATCTTGCGCCGTGGACGGGCCCTGCCATTCCGCCGGCGCTGCTTACCGTACGCGCCGATGTACAGGCCGATATCGAAAACCTGAGCGAGCTGCGCCATGCGGCCGTCAGTCTGCGGTTTGAAGAAGGCAGCCGCTGGAACCGGCAAGCGCTGAGCGGGAAACTGAAGGCGCAGGTGGACGTCGCCGCGGCAGCCGGTGCTGCGCCAGCCGATGCCGCGGCAGCCGACGCTGCGCAACCCGCTGCTGCGGCCAATGCTGCTGCAACAGGCGCCCCGCCGGCGCCTGCCCGCAGCGCCGCGCCGGATCCGTTGGTAGACCCGCTGGCCGGCCTGCGGATCCACGACCTGGACGTGGATTTGCGGCTGGGCCGCAACCGCGTGCGCGCGACGGGCGAATTGGGCGCGGCAAACGGTGCGATCACGCTGGACGCCCAGGCCCCGCAGCTGGACGCCTTCTGGCCGGATGTGCCGGGCGGCGCGGAGGTGCGCGCCCGCATCGACGGCACGGTGGCCGCGCATCGCGGCGAGATCACCGCCAGCTACACGCCGCCCCGGCTCCGGCCCGGCATCATCGGGCAATCGCGCGCGCAGGCCAACCTGACCTTCAACGGCGGCTGGGGCAGGGGACCTGCCGGCCAGCCGGATGCGGCGCTGGTGGGCTGGCGCGGCACGTTCTCGCGGCTGGGCGCGGATACCGCCGGGTTCGCCGTCTCCGTGGACCGGCCGGTCACGTTGTCCTTCCTGCCCGCGGCGGTGGCGCCGCAGTGGCAATGGCAGGTGGGCCAGACCGCGCTGAGCCTCGTCCTGCCGGGCAAGGAGCGCCTCACCGTGGCGCACCAGGGTTCGCGCGGCGGCGGCAAGCGCTGGGAAACCGCCGGGCAGTCCGACAATCTGGTCATCACCGCGACCGTGGCGCGCCAGGTGATCGGCGCGTTCGACCCGGAAGCCGCGGCCAAGCTGGGCCGCAATGCCGGCCGCGTGAACGCGGTGGTGCCCGACGGCCAGCGCCGCATTGCGCTCGACCTGCTGTGGGATCTGAAATTCGACGGGCGCCTGGCGGGCCGCGCCCGGATCGCGCGCCGTACGGGCGATCTGCTGATTCCGGGCGACCCGCCCATCCCCTTGGGGGTGAAGACGCTGGTCGTCGACGTGACCGCCACGCCCACGTCGGCCAACGCCAGCCGGGTGGATGCCCGCCTGGATCTGTCGACGGACAAGATGGGCTCGATCAACGGGACCGGCACGGCGGTATTGCTGGTGGACGCCCAAGGCGGCATGGCGCTGGATACGCGCCAGCCGCTGCGGGCGCGGCTGAACGCGGATATCGCTGACCTCGCCTGGGTGGGCCTCTTCGTGGGCGACGCCATGGAGGTCGGCGGCACGCTCAAGGCCAACATCGACGTGCAGGGCACGCTGGCGGGCCAATGGGGCGCGACGGGCACCATCCGGGGCGACAAGCTGCGGCTGGTCCGCATCGACGACGGCGTGCGGCTGATCGACGGCACGCTGTCCGCGCGTCTGGACGGCCAGCGGCTGATCCTGGACAGCCTGCGCTTTCCGGCGTCGCTGCGCGTCATGCCGGCCGAATGGCGCACCAAGGAATGGATCACCACGAACCCCGGCGCGAAGGACGGGTACGCGGAAGCCAAGGGCGACTGGAACATCATGGACGGCGGCGGCGCAATCCGGCTGACGCTGTTCCGCTTCCCGGCATTGCAGCGCTCGGACCGCTACGCCATGGTGTCCGGCACGGTCGACGTGCGGGCGGCCATGCCGCGCCTGGAAATCGTGGGCGACCTGAGCGCCGATGCCGGCTGGTTCAGCCTGGAAATCCTGCAGGGCGTGCCGACGCTGGACGATGACGTGCGCGTGATCCGCGCGGGCGACGAACCCGGCAAGGTGTCCACGCCCCTGCAGACCAGCATGGACCTGAAGTTCGACATGGGGCCGCGCTTCTACATCACCGGCATGGGGCTGGACGCCGGTCTGCTCGGCTCCATCCAGATCCGCCTGAATGACGGCCGGCTGACGGGCTGGGGCCAGTTGCGCACGCGCGGCGGCGGCATCGAGGCCTATGGCCAGCGGCTGCGCCTGAGCCGCGGCACGCTGACCTTCCAGGGCCGGCTGGACAATCCCATCCTGGACATCGAGGCCCTGCGCACGGGCGAACTGGTCGAGGCCGGCGTGCGGGTGGTGGGCACGGCCCAGCGTCCGCGCATCGACCTGGTGTCCTATCCCGAAGTCAGCGACGTCGAAAAGCTGTCGTGGCTGCTGCTGGGCCGGGGGCCGGACGAAAGCGGCGGCGACGCGGCCCTGCTCGTGTCGATCGGCACGGCGCTCCTGGGCGGCGGACAGCCGTTCTACAAGCAGTTCGGCCTGGACGACGTGGCCGTGCGCACCGGCAACATGGGCAGCTCGGGCAGCATCCTGCCCGACCGCACGGTGGCCGGCAACGTGAACCGCGATATCGGCAGCGACCTGTCCACGCAATTCCTGGTGGCCAGCAAGAACTTCGCCAATGGCATCACGCTGAGCGTCGAGCAGGCGCTCTCGGGCAGCGACACCGTGGGCCGGGCAAGTTACCGGTTGGCGCGTGGTCTGTCCCTGGATTTGAAGGGCGGCTCGGTCAACGGGATTTCGCTGGTCTATCGCACGCTGTTCGGCAATTGAGCAGACGCCCAAGCTTGAGGCGGGACAAGCCTGTCCCGCCTCAAATCAAGGCGGCCGGCGCGGTCGGGATAAAATGACGCCCATTCAAATCCCTAGCACCACACCCACCATGAGCATCAAGAGCGACCGCTGGATCCGCCGCCAGGCCGAAGCCGGCATGATCGAACCCTTCGAACCGGGTCAGGTCCGTACGGCCAATGGCGGGCGCATCGTCAGCTACGGCACCAGCAGCTACGGCTACGACGTGCGCTGCGCCGACGAATTCAAGATCTTCACCAACATCAATTCCACGATCGTCGATCCCAAGAATTTCGACGAAGGCTCGTTTGTGGATTTCAAGGGCGACGTCTGCATCATTCCGCCCAACTCGTTCGCGCTGGCGCGCACGGTGGAATACTTCCGCATTCCGCGCAGCGTCCTGACGGTCTGCCTGGGCAAGAGCACCTACGCGCGCTGCGGCATCATCGTCAACGTGACGCCGCTGGAACCCGAATGGGAAGGCCACGTCACGCTCGAGTTCTCCAACACCACGCCGCTGCCCGCCAAGATCTACGCCGGCGAAGGCTGCGCGCAGATGCTGTTCCTGGAAAGCGACGAGGTCTGCGAGACCTCGTACCGCGATCGTGGCGGCAAGTACCAGGGCCAGCGCGGCGTCACGCTGCCGCGCACCTGATCCCTCAGCCTGCGGCCGGCGGCCGCAGGTATTCGATGTCCCATTCCCCTTCGCCGGTCTGCACGAAGCCGTGCCGGCGATAGAAGCGGTTTGAATCGCTGCCCCGCAACGCGCTCAGGGTCACTGCCTGGCGGTCGCGGTCGGCGTCCCGCAAGATCCGGCGCAGCACCTGGCCGCCCACGCCTCGTCCTTGCGCACAGGGATGCACGTACAGATGATCCAGCCGCAACCCTTCGCCGTCCGGGCGCAGGCAATAAAACCCGATGCGATCGCCGTCTGCCTCGATGTGCCAGGTGCACTCGGGGCGGAAGGTGCCGCGCAGCCGCTCACGGGCCCGGTCCGGATCGAAGCGGCCCAGCCGCTCCAGGCTGTCGCGCATGGCGTCGATCCGCAAGGCCAGCAGCGCCTCGAAATCCGCCTGCGTTGCGGGCGTAAAGCGCAGCGGCGCGGCGCCGGCCTGCGCGTCGCTGGCCAGTTCGTCGTAGCCGCGCCCCAGGAATTGCAGAATGCAGATGCCGTGGCCGTAAGGGTCCGCCAGATGCGCGATGCGGCCCCAGGCGTGCGTGGCGGGCGGATCCTCCAGGCGCGCGCCGGCGGCCACCGCGCGGGCGACCGCGCTGTCCACGTCGTCCACCACCACGTCCAGATGCATGGGCGTCCAATGCCGCGCGTAGTCGCGCGGCTGGCGCACAGTACCGGCCGCCGGTGTGCCGGCGGCTTTCTCGAGCAGGTAGATGGGGGCGTCGGCGCCCAGCAGTTCGGCGCCCGTCGCGCCCAGCCGGCGGTTCAGCGTCAAACCGAAGGCGGCCTGATAAAAGCCGATGGCGTGTTCGAGATCAGGAACATCGATATTGACCAGGATTCTCATGGAGGCCTTGTGATGGTGGAGCGCCGCGTCGTTACGCGGCCTGCGCTAAAGAACCTCCTGCCGCGTCCGTAAAAAGATTACATGTGTTTGCCGATTTGGCGACGTCATTTCTGCAAGCGTTAGCAAGGCCCAATCCGTGCGTTACCCCCACATCCCCTGGTTGCCCCTGTTGTTCTATCCCGCGTTGCCGGTGGCCGCCGCGATCGGACTGCTGTTCTGGCGGGAATGGCCGCCGGCGTTGAGCCTGATCGTGCCGTTCGTGCCGTGGGTGATGGCGCTGATCGGCTCGGCGATCTGCCTGATGTATCAGCGCTCTCAAACGATGGCGCTGATGCTGTGCGTGCTGGCCGTCACGGCGGCATGGCCCACGCTGGTTCGGGACGCGCCGTGGGCGATGGGGCCTGTGCTGGCCTGGTGGTCGCTCGTCTACACCATCAACGCCATGTGGTCCGAACGGTCCAGCATGCTGATCGACGTGGCGCTTCGCGTCAGCCTGATGGCCGCGGGCGCGGCGATCATCGCGCTGGCCGGCAAGGACGGCGTGGAAGAGCTGTTCAGCACCATTGCGCTGCAGGGCACGCTGGCGCGCATGGGCGTGCCGGCCGAGGCGCTGATTGCGCTGCTGGCCACCGGCCTGACATTGACGCTGTTGCTGTTGCGCTATGGACGTCCGCAGCAGGCGGGGCAGTGGCTGGGCTTTGTCTGCATGGCGTGGGCGCTGCCCCGCGGGGCGGCCCAGCCGCTCGAACTGGCCCTCATGTCCGCCGCGGCGCTGACGTCCCTGTGCATCTCGCTGGCGCATGAAGGCTTTCACATGGCGTTTCGCGACGAGCTCACCGGCCTGCCGGGCCGCCGCGCGCTGAACGAACGGCTGCAGCGCATGGGCCGCGTCTACACGCTGGCGATGGCCGACGTCGACCATTTCAAGGCGTTCAACGACACGCACGGCCACGACGTGGGCGACCAGGTGCTGCGCATGGTGGCCTCGCAGCTACGGCGCGTGCCGGGCGGCGGCCAAGCCTATCGTTACGGCGGCGAGGAATTCACGCTGGTGTTTCCCGGCAAGACCGCGGCCGAAGCCATGCCGCATCTGGAAACGGTCCGGCGCGCCATCGAGGCCTACCAGATGCGCCTGCGCGACAAGCCGGCCCGTCCCAAGGCGGACCAGATCGGCCAGCGCCGGCGTGGCGGACGGGGAGGGCGTGGCGTCCGGCCCCTGCGCGTCACGGTCAGCATCGGCGTGGCCGAGCGCAGCGATGCCCTGCGCGCGCCCGACGCCGTCATCAAGGCGGCCGACCAGGCGCTCTACAAGGCCAAGGACGGCGGGCGCAATCAGGTATGCGCGTTCGGCGCGCGGCGCCGGGCTGGCGCGGGCTGACCCGCCGGGTCAGCCGTCCGACAACGGCATCGCCATCAGCGTTTCATCGTAGAGCTGTCCGTTCACGCAAAGCGCTTCGGGTTCGTGGCCATATACCGTGAACCCCAGGCTGGCGTAAAGCGCGGACGCCGCGGTGTTGTTGGCGGTCACGCTCAGCTGCACCTGCCGGACGCCGCGCATGGTTGCCGCGTGGTCGATCGCCGCGCGCATGAGCAGCCGGCCGAGCCCCTGTCCGCGATGGGCGGGCGCCACGTACATGCTCCAGATGTGCGCCTTGTGGCGCAGCTTCAGCTTGCGCTGGCGGCTGACGCCCACGATGCCGGCCAGCGTGTCCGCCAGGAACACGCCATACATGGCGCCGTCGTCGGCCGGCGAAATCCACGCGCGGATGTCCGCCAATGTCAGCGTGTGTTCCTCTTCGTAACTCGATCCGAAGGACTCGGGCGTTTCCACCAGCGCGTTCAAACGCAATTGCCGCAGGGGCGCGGCATCGGTGGCGGTCAGACGTCGGACGGCAGGGGCGTTCATGGCGGAATCAAAGTGTTGGGAATAGGGAACGTTTGGGCAGTATAGGAGGACGGGCTTGCCTATAATGGCCCCATCGCCGCTTGCGGTTTTGAACAAGGAGCCACTGATGTTCGGTTTCCTCAAGACAAAACAGGATGCGACGCGCCATGAGGTGCAGGAAGAGTTCGTGGCACGTGTCGCGGGTGCCGCGCAGGACTTTGTAGAGGCCGCCGGAGCCACCGGCGCCTTGCTGGACTACTCCCCGTCCAGCGTCCATGCGCTGGACGACGCGCTGGAGGCCGCCCATCTGGGCACGCTGCCTCTGACCCCCATGCAAACCGTCGGCGCCGCCGCCTATCTCTACGAAGTCGGCCGCCGTGCGCACGGCGGGCTCTACGAGGTCTGCGACGACGAGGATCCGGTGGTTCTCGTCTGCGGAGAACCGGGCTCGGAAGTCTGCTTTGGCGCCATTGCCAAGGTCGAACGGCGCATCCGCTACGGGGCCGCCGAGGCCATCCCCGCCTACTTTGAAATGTTCATGACAGCCCTGCAAACGGGCGAAGCCCGGACCATCCGATAGGCCGATCCGGCGCTTCTGGGGATTTCCCTTAGGGCTGTAAGAAAAACAGCCCTACAATTCCGCAATTCCCGCCGCCGGCGGGTGCTCGCGCCGTCTGACTTCGGACGGTTTTTTACTCGCAGTACATTCGCGCCGCGATACGCGTCCGATTCGCCATGCCCCCAGGAGCGCCTGCATGAAATTCCGCTTCCCCATTTTCATCATCGACGAGGACTACCGTTCCGAGAACGCGTCCGGTTTGGGTATCCGTGCCTTGTCCGCAGCAATCGAGGCCGAGGGCGTCGAGGTGATCGGGGTGACCAGTTACGGCGACCTGAGCTCGTTCGCGCAGCAGCAGAGCCGCGCCAGCGCCTTCATCCTGTCGATCGACGATGAAGAGTTCGACGTGGACTCGCCCGAGGACGTGGCCAGCGCAATCAAGAACCTGCGCGCCTTCATCGGCGAACTGCGCTTTCGCAACGCGGACATTCCCATCTACCTGTACGGCGAAACCCGCACGTCGGAACACATTCCGAACGACATCCTGCGCGAGCTGCACGGCTTCATCCACATGTTCGAGGACACGCCCGAATTCGTGGCGCGCCACATCATCCGCGAGGCCCGCAGCTACGTCGACAGCCTGCCGCCGCCGTTCTTCCGCGAGCTGGTGAAGTACGCGCAGGACGGTTCCTATTCGTGGCACTGCCCGGGTCACTCGGGCGGGGTGGCGTTCCTGAAGAGCCCCGTGGGCCGGATGTTCCACCAGTTCTTTGGCGAGAACATGCTGCGCGCCGACGTCTGCAACGCCGTGGACGAACTGGGCCAGCTGCTGGACCACACCGGCCCGGTGGCCGAGTCCGAGCTGAACGCCGCGCGCATCTTCCACGCGGACCACTGCTTCTTCGTGACCAACGGCACGTCGACCTCGAACAAGGTCGTGTGGCACGCCAACGTCGCGGCCGGCGACGTGGTGGTGGTGGACCGCAACTGCCACAAGTCGATCCTGCACGCCATCACGATGACGGGCGCAATCCCCGTGTTCCTGCGCCCCACGCGCAACCACCTGGGCATCATCGGCCCGATCCCGCTGGAAGAGTTCCACCCGGACAACATCCGCAAGAAGATCGAAGCCAACCCCTTCGCGCGCGAAGCGGTCAACAAGAACCCGCGCATCCTGACGCTGACGCAGAGCACGTACGACGGCGTCATCTACAACGTCGAAATGATCAAGCAGCAGCTCGGCAGCTACGTCGACACGCTGCACTTTGACGAAGCCTGGCTGCCGCACGCGTCGTTCCACGAGTTCTACCAGGACATGCACGCCATCGGCCAGGATCGCCCGCGCAGCCAGGACGCGATGGTTTTTGCCACGCACTCCACGCACAAGCTGCTGGCCGGCATTTCGCAGGCCTCGCAGATCATCGTGCAGGAGTCCGAGACCCGCAAGCTGGACCGCAACGTCTTCAACGAGGCGTACCTGATGCACACGTCCACCTCGCCCCAGTACGCGATCATCGCGTCCTGCGACGTGGCGGCCGCCATGATGGAGCCGCCGGGCGGCACCGCGCTGGTCGAGGAAAGCATCCGCGAAGCCCTGGACTTCCGCCGCGCCATGCGCAAGGTGGAATCCGAGTTCGGCAAGAACGACTGGTGGTTCAAGGTCTGGGGCCCGAATCGCCTGGTGGCCGAAGGCATCGGCAACCGCGACGAATGGATCCTGGAAGCCAACGACCATTGGCACGGCTTCGGCGAAATGGCCGAAGGCTTCAACATGCTGGACCCGATCAAGGCCACGGTCATCACGCCGGGGCTGGACATGTCGGGCAGCTTCGGTGAAACCGGCATTCCCGCGGCGCTGGTCTCCAAGTACCTGACCGAGCACGGCGTGGTGGTTGAAAAGACCGGCCTGTATTCGTTCTTCATCCTGTTCACCATCGGCATCACCAAGGGCCGCTGGAACACGCTGTTGACCGCCTTGCAGCAGTTCAAGGACGACTACGACCGCAACCAGCCGCTGTGGCGCATCCTGCCGGAGTTCTGCCGCGACCATCGCCGCTACGAGCGCATGGGCCTGCGTGACCTCTGCCAGCAGATCCACGAAGCCTACCGCGAGCGCGACGTCGCCCGCCTGACGACCGAGATGTACCTGAGCGACATGGTGCCCGCGCTCAAGCCGTCGGACGCGTTTGCCCGCATGGCGCACCGCGAGGTCGAGCGCGTCGACATCGACAAGCTCGAAGGCCGCGTCACGGGCGTGCTGCTGACGCCGTATCCCCCGGGCATTCCGCTGCTGATCCCGGGCGAACGCTTCAACCGCACCATCGTGCAGTACCTGCAGTTCGCGCGCGAGTTCAACGAACGCTTCCCCGGTTTCGAAACCTACATCCACGGCCTGGCCGACGAAGTGGGTCCGGACGGCGAAAAGCGTTACTACGTTGATTGCCTGATCGAAGAGTAAGCACGGGCGGGCCGGAAATCTTGATGTTCGATGTTGCAGTGCTTGGCGCGGGCGCCGCGGGCATGATGTGCGCGGCGGTCGCTGGTCAACGCGGCCTGCGCGTGGTGCTGGTCGACCACGCGCAGCGGCTGGCCGAGAAGATCCGCATCTCCGGCGGCGGGCGCTGCAACTTCACGAACATCGGCGCCGGCCCCGCCAATTTCCTGTCGGAAAACCCGCATTTTTGCCGTTCGGCGCTGTCGGCCTACACGCCGCAGGACTTCCTGGCGCTCATCAAGCGCCACCGCATCGCCTGGCACGAGAAACATCGCGGCCAGTTGTTCTGCGATGACTCCAGCGAAAACATCATCGACATGCTGCGCGCCGAGTGCGGCGCGGGCAATGTCCAATGGCGCATGGGCTGCCCGGTGGCCGAGATCGCGCAGGGCGAGGCCGGCTTCGAACTGCGCACCAGCCAGGGTGTCATCCGGGCCGCCAAGCTGGTCGTCGCGACCGGCGGCATGGCGATCCCCCAGTTGGGCGCAACGGATTTCGGGCTGAAGATTGCCCGCCAGTTCGGCCTGAAGGTCGTTGAGCCGCGCCCGGCGCTCGTTCCGCTGACCTTCGACCCCGTGCAATGGCAGCCGCTGTCGGAACTGTCCGGCGTCGCGCTGGAAGTGAACCTGCAAACCGGGCAGGGCAAGGCGCGCGGCGAGTTCCTGGAAGACCTGTTGTTCACGCACCGGGGGCTGTCCGGTCCGGCGATCCTGCAGATCTCCAGCTACTGGAAGCCGGGCGAACCCATCGTGATCGACCTGGCGCCGGGACGCGACCTGGCGCAGGAACTGCTGGCCTCCAAGTCCGGCAACCGCCAGCAGTTGCACACGGTGCTGGGGGGATTGTGGCCGAAGCGGCTGGCCGATCGCTGGTTGCACCTGGCCGAGCAGGGCGGCAAGCTCGGCCTGGCGGCCCTGCGCCTGGCCGACGCGCCCGACAAGACGCTGCGCGCACTGGCGCAGGACATCCATCAGTGGACGCTCGTGCCCAGCGGTACGGCGGGCTACAAGAAGGCCGAAGTCATGCGCGGCGGCGTGGACACGCGCGGCCTCGATCAGAAATCGATGCAGGCCAAGTCGGTTCCCGGTCTGTACTTCATCGGCGAAGCCGTGGACGTCACCGGCTGGCTGGGCGGCTACAACTTCCAATGGGCGTGGGCGTCGGGCGTCGCCTGCGGACAGGCGCTTTGATTTCGCGGCGCGATTAGCGCCAATCTGCGACGCGCATTCCGCTGCTGCGGACGCCCCTGCGGCACGCATCGCCACTCCGGCATTGTGATATCAAATAAAAATACATATCATTTATGTTTTGATCTTTATCAAGCTCGTCCCACCCGGGACGGATCAGCCGGAGACTCGCATGGCCTACACCCTTCCTCCCTTGCCGTACGCCTATGACGCGCTGGAACCCCATATCGACGCGATGACGATGGAGATCCACTACACCAAGCATCACCAGACGTACGTCAACGGCCTGAACGCCGCGCTGGAAGGCGCCGGCATCGACACGGACGAGCCGGTCGAGGCGCTGGTCGCCCGCATCAAGGAATTGCCCGACGCCGTGCGCGGCGCGGTGCGCAACCACGGCGGCGGCCACGCCAACCACAGTCTCTTCTGGTCCGTCATGTCGCCGCAGGGCGGCGGCGAACCGGACGGCGCGCTGGCCGCGGCCATTGACGCCGACCTGGGCGGAATGCCCGCCTTCAAGGAAGCCTTCACCAAGGCGGCCCTGACGCGCTTTGGCAGCGGGTGGGCCTGGCTGAGCGTGACGCCCGCCGGCAAGCTGGTGGTCGAAAGCAGCGCCAACCAGGACAGCCCGCTGATGGACGGCAACACGCCCATCCTGGGGCTGGATGTCTGGGAACACGCTTATTATCTGAAGTACCAGAACCGCCGGCCGGAATACATCGGCGCTTTCTACAACGTGGTGAACTGGGCCGAGGTCTCGCGCCGCTACGCCGCAGCACGGGGCTGAGCGCATCTTCACGAAGGAGCGCAGCCGCCTATGAATACCTTCAGCCGCCATCGCGTGCGGCCGGCAGCCACCAGCATCAGCGTCTGGACGCTGGCTGTGATGGTGTCCTGCCTGGCCCTGTACCAACTCTGGGTTTACCTGGACGTGCGGGCGCCGCACGTGGCGGACGCGCTGCTTGGCGGGCTTGTCGCGGCCGGCGCCACCGCGCTCGGCACGTTGCCCATTCTCTTTGCCCGCACCATTCCGCAAAAGGCGCAGGACAGCATGTTCGGCTTTGGCGCCGGCGTCATGCTGGCCGCCAGCGCGTTTTCGCTGGTGGCGCCGGGCATCGCCGCGGGCGAGGACCTGGGTTACGGCCCGTGGGGCGCGGGCCTGACCGTGGGCGCCGCGATCCTGCTGGGCGCAGGCGTGCTGCTGCTCATGGACAGGACGCTGCCGCACGAGCATTTCATCAAGGGCAGGGAAGGGATGGAGGCGCACCGTCTGCGCCGCACCTGGCTGTTCGTGTTCGCGATCATGCTGCACAACCTGCCCGAGGGGCTGGCGATCGGCGTGGGCTATGCCGCGGGCGACCCGGTGCGCGGCACGGCGCTGGCCACCGGCATCGCCATCCAGGACATCCCCGAAGGACTGGTGGTGGCGGTCGCCTTGCTGGCCGCCGGCTACAAGCGGACCTTCGCCGTGGCGCTGGGCATGCTGTCCGGGCTGATCGAGCCCGTGGGCGCGGTGCTGGGCGCCGCGGTCGTCGGGTGGTCGGCGCCGCTGCTGCCGTGGGGGCTGGGCTTTGCCGCGGGGGCCATGCTGTTCGTCATCAGCCACGAGATCATCCCGGAATCGCACCGCAAGGGGCACGAGGTCTACGCCACCTGCGGGTTGATGCTGGGTTTCGTCCTGATGATGCTGCTGGACACGGCCCTGGGCTAGCGCCGCCCAGCGCGCGACAGGCCTAGGCTTACCCCGGGCTTTCGTTGTATGCTTTCGGCGCTGTCACGCATGCTGCGGGAGAGAGTGGCCGAAGGCATCAAGCCCGGCCGCCGCCGAAGGCGCAATTCGCCCAGAATCGCTCAGGTAACCGATACCGCGCAGGCTTGCCCCGTCCCGCATTTGTTGCCTCAAGGCCATGCGGATGCGGCAAAACAGTACTCTGGAGAGACCTGGCGCCGCCCCTGAAACAGGGACATGGCGAGCAGCCCAGGCGCCGAAGGTGCAAACCCGCCACGCGGGGCAACTCTCAGGCAAAAGGACAGAGGGGCGGAAGATTCAGCCGTTGCGCGGGCGCCATCCGCCCGCAATCAGCGGCATTCCGTAACCCTGGCATCACGCCGTCCCGGAGTTCCCCGCATGTCCGCACCCCTCAAACGCACCCCGCTGGCCGAAGAACACATCGCCGCCGGCGCCCGCATGGTCGATTTCGGCGGCTGGGACATGCCGCTTGCCTACGGCTCGCAGCTCGAAGAGCATCACGCGGTGCGCCAGGACGCCGGCATGTTCGACGTCTCGCACATGCTCAACGTCGACGTGAAGGGTCCCGACGCGTTCGCCTTCCTGCAGCGTCTGGTCGCCAACGACGTGTCCAAGCTGACGGTGCCGGGCAAGGCGCTCTACAGCTGCATGCTGAACCCGCAGGGCGGCGTCATCGACGACCTCATCATCTATTTCTTCGCCGCCGACGAATGGCGCGTGGTGGTCAACGCCGGCACGGCCGACAAGGACGTGGCCTGGATGCAGCGCGTCAAGCAGGCCGGCGCGTTCGACGTCGCCATCACGCCGCGCCGCGATCTGGCCATGGTGGCCGTGCAGGGCCCCAACGCCCGCGCCAAGGTCTGGGCGGCCCGCCCGGCCTGGCAAGCCGCCACCGAACCGCTGACTCCCTTCGTCGCCGCCCGCCTGGGCGACGACACGCTGGTCGCCCGCACGGGCTACACCGGCGAGGATGGTTTCGAAATCGTCCTGCCCGCCGCCGACGTGGTCCAGCTCTGGCGCGACCTGACCGCCCAGGGCGTGCGTCCGGCAGGCCTGGGCGCGCGCGACACGCTGCGCCTGGAAGCCGGCATGAACCTGTACGGCCAGGACATGGACGAACTCACCCAGCCCGGCCAGGCCGGCCTGACCTGGACCGTGTCCTTCAAGAACGCCGAGCGCCGCTTCATCGGCCGCGATGCGCTCGAGCAATTCGCCACGCCCGCCACGTTCATCGGCTTGAAGCTCAAGGACCGCGGCGTCATGCGCGCGCACATGGCCGTGCGCACCGCGCAAGGCATGGGCGAACTCACCAGCGGCACCATGTCGCCCACGCTGGGCGTGTCGATCGGCTTTGCCCGCCTGCCGCAAGGCGTGGCGCCGGGCGATACGGTCGAGGTCGATATCCGCGGCAAGTGGGTGCCCGCCGTGGCGTGCAAGCTGCCCTTCGTGCGTAACGGCAAAGCCGTCGAACACTCGTAAACTCGAAGCTTCGCGCGTGCGCCGCCCCGGACTGGGCGACGGCCGCCCGCGCGAGGCGCGCAACACCATTCATCTACCCGTATTCCCTCAGGAGTTCCCATGAGTCTGCCCACCGATCGCAAGTACACCGAGTCCCATGAATGGGTCAAAGCCGAGGGCGACGTGTTCGTCGTCGGCATCACCGACACCGCCCAGGATCAGCTGGGCGATCTGGTCTTCGTCGGCGACGTGAACGTCGGCGCGAAGCTGAACGCGGGCGAAACCGCCGGCGTGGTCGAGTCGGTCAAGGCCGCCTCGGACATCTACGCGCCCGTGTCCGGCGAAATCGTTGCCTTCAACGAAGAACTGGAAGGCAACCCCAACCTGATCAACGAATCGGCCTTCACCGCCTGGATCTTCAAGATCAAGCCGGACAACGCGGCCGACGCCGACAAGCTGCTGGACGCCGCCGGCTACGAAGCCGTCGCCAACGGCTGATGCCGCCCGCGAGGGAGGCGGGCCGTCTTGGCGCCGCCGCCCTCGCCAGACGCAATACCGTCCGTCCCCAGGACGACACCCGCTACCCCGAGATCTCCCCATGTCGCGCGCCCTAGACACCCATACCGACTTCATTCCCCGCCATATCGGCCCCTCCGACGCCGACCAGGCCGCCATGCTTGCCGTGATCGGCAGCGACAGCCTGGACGCCCTGATCGAAGAAGTCGTGCCTCCCAAGATCCGCAGCCAGGCGCCGCTGGCGCTGCCCGCCTCGCGCAGCGAAGCCGACGTGCTGGCCGAACTGAAGCAGGTGGCGGGCCGCAACAAGGTCTACCGCAGCTACATCGGGCAGGGGTACTACGGCACGCAGACGCCCAACGTGGTGTTGCGCAACATTCTTGAAAATCCCGCCTGGTACACGGCTTACACGCCGTACCAGCCCGAGATCTCGCAGGGCCGCCTGGAGGCCCTGCTGAACTACCAGACCATGGTCGCCGACCTGACCGGTCTGGACATCTCCAACGCCTCGCTGCTGGACGAAAGCACGGCCGCCGCCGAAGCGATGACGCTCGCGCGCCGCAGCGCCAAGTCCAAGAGCCCTGTGTTCTTCATCTCGCGCCACGTGCATCCGCAGACCATCGAAGTCGTGCGCACGCGCGCCGAAGGCCTGGACATCGAGATCCGCATCGGCGACGAAGCCGAAGGTCTGCCCGAGTGCTTTGGCGTGCTGCTGCAATACCCGCACAGCACGGGCGCCGTGTCCGACTACCGCAAGCTGGCCGAAGCCGCCCACGCGCAAGGCGCCGTGGTGGCGTGCGCAACGGACCTGCTGGCGCTGGCCGTGCTGGCCGCGCCGGGCGAGTGGGGTGCCGACATCGCCGTCGGTTCGGCGCAGCGCTTCGGCGTGCCGTTCGGCTTTGGCGGTCCGCACGCGGGCTTCATGGCCTGCAAGGACGCCTTCAAGCGCAACATGGCCGGCCGCCTGGTCGGCGTGTCCAAGGACGCGCAGGGCAACCCCGCGCTGCGCCTGGCGCTGCAGACGCGCGAACAGCACATCCGCCGCGAGAAGGCCACCTCCAACATCTGCACGGCGCAAGTGCTGCTGGCCGTGATGGCCGGCATGTATGCCGTGTGGCACGGTCCCGCCGGCATCCGCCGCATCGCCGAGCGCGTGCAGCGCGCCACCGCGATCCTGCGCGCCGAACTCATCAAGCTGGACGTCAAGGTCGTCAACGACACCTTCTTCGACACGCTGCTGCTGGAAACCGGCGCCGCAACGCCTGCCATCCTGACGGCCGCCGACTGCGCCCACATCAACCTGCGCCGCGTCGACGGCGCGCGCCTTGCGGTTTCGCTGGACGAAACCGTGACCGTGGCCGACCTGCAGGCGCTGGTCAACGTCTTCGCCGCCGGCCTGGAGCGCGATGACGTCGAACTCGACATCGACGCGCTCGACGCGGCAGCCCCCAGTGGCATCCCCGCCGCGGTGGCCCGCGAAAGCGCCATCCTGACGCATCCCATCTTCTCCAGCGTCCAGTCCGAAACCGACATGCTGCGCTACCTGCGCAAGCTGGCCGACAAGGACCTGGCCCTGGACCGCACGATGATCCCGCTGGGTTCGTGCACCATGAAGCTGAACGCCACGGCCGAGATGATCCCCATCACCTGGCCCGAATTCGCGCTGATCCACCCGTTCGCGCCCGCCTCGCAAAGCCAGGGCTACGTCGAACTGATCGACCGCCTGTCGGCCGCGCTGTGCGAAATCACCGGCTACGACAACATCAGCCTGCAGCCCAACTCGGGCGCGCAGGGCGAATACGCCGGCCTGCTCGCCATTCGCGGTTACCACCAGGCCAACGGCCAGCACCAGCGCAACATCTGCCTGATCCCGTCGTCGGCGCACGGCACCAACCCCGCCTCGGCGCAGCTGGCCGGCATGGATGTGGTGGTGGTGGCCTCGGACGCCAATGGCAACGTGGACCTCACGGACCTGCGCGCCAAGATCGCGCAGGTCGGCGACAAGCTGGCCGCGCTGATGATCACGTACCCGTCCACGCACGGCGTGTTCGAAGAAGCCGTGACCGAAATCTGCGATCTGGTGCATCAGGCCGGCGGCCAGGTTTACCTGGACGGCGCCAACATGAACGCAATGGTCGGCGTGGCCAAGCCCGGCAAGTTCGGCTCGGACGTGTCCCACCTGAACCTGCACAAGACGTTCTGCATTCCGCACGGCGGCGGCGGCCCCGGCGTGGGCCCCGTGGCGGTGCGCGCGCACCTGGCGCCATATCTGCCGGGCGTCGTGAACGAACAGGGCAAGCTGCCCGGCGACGCCAAGGTCGGCCCGGTCTCGGCCGCCCCGTTCGGCTCGGCCGGCATCCTGCCGATTCCGTTTGTGTACATCGCGCTGATGGGCGCGGACGGCCTGCGCCGCGCCACCGAAGTCGCCATCCTGAACGCCAACTACATTGCCACCCGTCTGCGTGACCACTACCCGGTCCTGTACGCGGGCCGCAACGGCCGCGTGGCGCACGAGTGCATCCTGGACGTGCGCCCGCTCAAGGAAACCAGCGGCATCAGCGCCGAAGACATCGCCAAGCGGCTGATGGATTACGGCTTCCATGCGCCCACGATGAGCTTCCCGGTGGCCGGCACGCTGATGGTCGAGCCGACCGAATCCGAAGGCGTGGCCGAACTGGACCGTTTCATCGACGCGATGATCGCCATCCGCGAAGAGATCGCGCAGGTCGAACGCGGCGAACGCGACCGTGACGACAACGTCCTGAAGAACGCGCCGCACACCGCCCAGATGCTGCTGGCCGAGGAATGGCTGCACGACTACCCGCGCCAGCAGGCCGCCTACCCGGTGGCGACGCTGCGCGACGGCAAGTACTGGCCGCCGGTCGCCCGCGTCGACAACGCCTACGGCGATCGCAATTTGGTCTGCGCGTGCCTGCCGATCGAGGCGTACGCATAGTCCTTGGCATTTGGAGGTGTCTGACACCCTGGGGAGATGCGCTTTCCGCTTGCAGCAGCGTCTCAACGGGTGTCAGACACCTTGGCATTTCAGTTGGAGGTGTCTGACACCCTGGGGAGATGCGCTTCAGCTTGCAGCAGCGTCTCAACGGGTGTCAGACACCTTGGCATTTCAGTTGGAGGTGTCTGACACCCTGAGGAGATGCGCTTTCCGCTTGCCGCAGCGTCTCATCGGGTGTCAGACACCTTGGCATTTCAGTTGGAGGTGTCTGACACCCTGCGGAGATGCGCTTCAGCCTGTCGCAGCGTCTCATCGGGTGTCAGACACCTTGGCAGCGGCATGAAAAAGCCCCCGTCCTTCACAGGCGGGGGCTTTTGTCTGGGGCCGGCGTCAGGCCGGCCGCGCATTACTTCGCGGGCGCTTTCGCCGCGGCGCCGAAGTCTTCGGCGATGCTGATGAAGGTGTTGAGCAGGATCTGCAGGTTGTCCTTGCCCAGCCCGCCTTCGGCGTTCATGTCCATCTGCAGCACAGCCTGGTTCTTGTCATCCAGGTAGGCGCGGCTCCAGCGGTATTCCTGGTTCCAGGCGTTGATCGCCTTGAGCGACATCGGCTTCTTGGTGGCATACGTGGCGGTCGCCACGAGGTCCAGGCACTTTTCCGTGAAGTCGTTGCACAGGAACTCCAGGCGCAGATCCGTGGCGCCGGTGGTGCCCGGGTTCAGGACCAGCACGGGGCCGTCGGTGCCATCGGTGCGGGTGACGGTGTAGCCCATGTCGTCCAGCATGTTGGCGACGTCTTCCAGGTTGAAGTCCTGCATGACGCCCGCCACCGGTGCGGCGGCGGTGGATTCCTCGTCGGAATCCATGCCGATGCCCGACAGCTCATCGTCATCGTCCATGCCGTTCATGCCGGTGGCGCCCAGCAGGCCGCTGAACAGTTCATCGGCGGGGATCTTCTGGCCGTTCAGGTCGCCCATGCCATCGGCGAACGTGAACTTGCCGACGATGTTGTCGCCGTCGTTCTTGCCGACGTTCATCATTTCGGCCATGCCGGCCATCTGGCGGATGCTCTCGTCGGCGTCGGCCGCGGCCTTCTCGGCGGTCAGGCCTTCCTTCTTCATGGCGTACTGCACCATCAGGTCCTGCACCATCGGCTTGGAGATCACCAGCGAGGCGTCGATCTTCTTGATCGCCTGCACCGCGATTTCCTGCGGGGTCAGGTCCTTGGCGTTGGCCGGGTTGGCCATTTCAAGCGTGAACGTCAGCTTGCTTTCGCCCTTGGCCGTTTTCCAGCTCAGCGGATCGATGCTGAACGACGGATTGCCGGCCAGCAGCTTGCCGGCGTTGTCCAGCAGGACGTCGAACTGTTCGTCCTTCAGGCCTTCGTCGCTGGCGCCCAGCATGTACTGGCGCATGAGCTGGTTGTAGGTGTCCGACAGTTGCTTGACGGCCTGGCCGTCCAGGCGGGCAAGCTTCACCACGGCCTGGCCGTTGCCCAGCACGACGTCGTTCACGGTGAGGTCGCCTGTCTGATAGGCGGCCTGCACGTTGATCGCCTTGTCGTCCTCGGACAGCTTCACGCCATAGCTGAAGTTGTCCAGCGCCACCTTCATGTCGTCGGTGGGGCGCAGGACGTCCACGCGCTTGATCTTCAGGTCCGAATTGCCCATGGAAATGCCGAACTTGCCCATGCGGCTGTCGACGTCCATGGTCAGGCCCGCCACGGTCATCTTCACCGGGTCGCTGCTCTTGGTGCCGTCGACGGCCAGCTTGTCCATCACGCCGTGCGCGGTGACCGCCTGGGTGGCGCGGTCGAAGGTGCCTTCGATGCGCATGCCGCTGAAGTCGAGCGCGTTGCCGTCGTGCGTGACGGTAACGGGGGCGACCGCGGCGGTCGTCACCGCATTGCCGCTATAGCTGACGATCGCGTCGCTCATCAGCGGGGACACGTCCTTGGTCAGCTCGAAGACGGGCTTGATGTTGTCCGTCTTGGCGATCTCGGCGTGGATGAACGCCAGCTTGGGCGCAATGGCGCCGCGCGCCAGGGCGCTTTTGGGGAAGGGGCCGTGCTCGACGTTCGCGTCGAACTCGATCATGCCGCCGGGCAGGTCGTCCAGGCCCTTGTCGTTCTTGATGAACGACACGCCATAGCGCGCTTGCGTGGAGAACAGGCCGCGCTCGTACTTGAGCTGGTCGATGCGCAGACCGAACAGGGGCGTGACCTTGGCCAGCTTCTCGTTGGCCTGCGCCAGGTAACGCTGCGCGTCTTCTTCGATGCGCTTGCCGGTGTACCACGTGGCGCCGACCCAGCTTCCCGCTCCCACTATGACCACGCCCAGGGTGATCGCTACGCTCTTTTTCATCGCTCTGCTTATATCGTTGATTGTCGAGTCATATCCGGCAGCGGCGGCCAACTGCGCCACTCGCGTCCGCGCGAGCGGAACCGTTCCTGGATACGCGTGTTCATCGGCCTGTCAGGCCCGCGGCGGAGTATACCGAGACACGTGTCCCGCAAACGCGCGCGCAGTTACCGAAGATTTCAAAATGAAAGCCGGCGCGGGTGCGCCGGCTTTTTTGTCGACAAAGTGCCTGGGTTCAGATGGAGTCCAGCGGATAGATCGGACGCCGAACGTGTTTGAAATCAAGCTGGGCATAGTCGGAGGTCGTGACGCCCACGCCGGTGCATTCGATGATCTCGGTGGCCATGTCCGAGAATCCCGCGCGCCAGTGGATGCGGCTCTTGAGCACCACATACCGCTTTTGCAGCGGATCGATGCCGGCCGACAGCAGGCAGTTGATGTCGAAGGGCTCCTGGTGGCGGGACACCACCACGATCTCCACCCGGCCGGTGTCGATGACCACCGTCAGGCCCGTGTCGTTGCGCACGCCGCGATACATGGGGCCCCGGTTCAGGTAGACGCCGTCGAACACCAGCTTGACGCGGCCGGTGACCTCCAGCGGTTCACTGGGCTGCTTGATGGCCGGCATGGGCAGCTTGCCGCCCAGCTTGAGCGTGATGGTGTTGCCCACGCCCGCGGCGGCGGCTTCGCGCGCGGCCTGCGGATCGCAGATGGCGTAGAAGACGACGTTGTCGAGTTCCTGGCGCAGCACTTCGGCCAGCACGGCCGTCGTGTCCATCGTGCCGCCCGAGCCGGTGTTGTCGTAGTGGTCCAGCAGCACGACCGGGCCTTGTTCGATGGCCTTGGCGCGCGCGATGGTGGGCGCCAGCGGCTCGGAATGGAACACCCAGTCGGCGCGGCCGCGCCACGCGCGGTCCAGCAATTCGTCGCGATGCTGTTCGGCTTCGGCCAGGTTGCCGTCGGTACAGACGACGGCGCTCAGGCCGGCCTCGCGGATGTCCGCGTGGGGAAAGCCCACGAAAACCGAGGCCGCCAGCACGCCGCCAGCCTCCAGTTCCTTGCACCGCTCCTGCAGCGGCTTGTTGGGCGCGGCATGCGTGCCTTGGCACATGATGTGCGGCAGCATGGGCTTGTTGGCCCAGGTCATCACCGGCTTGATCTCGCCCTTGAGCGTGCGGACGATGACGTTCGCCGCGCGCACGCCCGCATCGCGGATGTCCACGTGCGGATACGTATGAAAGCCGCTGATCACCGTGGCGTTGCGCACGATGTCGTCGTAGATGTTGGCGTGCATGTCCAGCGTCACGGCGACGGGCGTCGTGGGATCGATCTCGCGCAGGCGGCGCAGCAGGTCGCCCTCGGCATCCTCGACGCCCTCGGCGACCATCGCGCCGTGCAGGTCCAGCAGGATGGCGTCGAAACCGCCGCGCTTGACCTCGTCCAGGATCAGCGTGCACAGGCGCTCGTGCGTCTGCGCGCTGGCGGGACCGCTGGGCCAGGACTCGGCCGCGACCGGCACGACCATTTCCGCGCCTTCGCGGCGGGCGACCTCGATGTAGCCGCCCAGGCCGCTGTCGGTGTTCTCGTAGGCCTTGATGGCGCGCTCGCCGGCCAGGATCTCGGGACTGCCGCGAAAGAAGCGCTCAAGGGGGGTGGGCACGGGCGAAAACGTGTTCGTCTCGTGCTTGATCATTGCCAAAAGCCAACGCATGGGATGTTCCTGTGGGTTGCCGTGGAAAGTCAGTGGGCCGACACCGGCTGCGGCCAGGGGCGCTGCGCGGGACGCATCCGTTCCCACGCGCGCGCCACGCGCAGCACGCCCAGATCGTCAAAGCGCGCGCCGGCGATCTGCAGGCCGATCGGCAGGCCCGCCTTCGTGTAGCCGCAATTGACCGAAGCCGCGGGCTGCTCGCTCATGTTGAAGGGCAGCGTGAACCCGATGTGGTGCATCGTGGTGGCGACCTCGTTGGTGGGCGAGGGCCACTCGGCGTTGTAGGCCACCACCGGCGCCACCGGCGACAGCACGTAATCGAACGGCGCGCAGGCGGCGACCGTGCGCGCCCGCACGTTCAGCGTTTCGTAGTAGCTGCGAAACACGTCTTCGCCGCTGTGGCCGCCGCCGCTTTCGGCCCAGGCGCGGATGAAGGGCAGAATCTTCGCGCGGCGTTCTTCGGACAGCGCGGCCAGGTCGATGGCCGAACGGGTGCGCCAGAAGCGGTCCACGCCGTCCAGCATGCCGGGCGTCATCCAGGGCTGCATGGGCGTGACGATGGCGCCCGCCGCTTCGAAGGCGCGCGCGGCGGCTTCGACCGCATCGCGGGTCTCCGGATCCAGCGGCAGTCCGCAGCCTGCGTCCAGCAAGAGGCCGATGCGCAGGCCGCGCACGTCCTGGTCCAGGTTCAGCCAGTCGATCTCCTGGAAGGGCAGGCTCATGTGGTCGCGGGCGTCCGGCTGCGACAGCACGCCCATCATCAGCGCCGTATCGGTGATGGTGCGCGTCATGGGGCCGGCGCAGCGGCCCATGAAGGGCGGATCGATGGGAATGCGGCCCAGGCTGGGCTTGAGCGTGGCGATGCCGCACCAGGCGGCGGGCAGGCGCACCGAGCCGCCGATGTCGGTGCCGATATGCAGGGGGCCATAGCCGGCGGCGGCCGCCGCTCCGGCGCCCGCGCTGGAGCCGCCCGGATTCTTGGTCAGGTCCCAGGGGTTGCGCGTCAGTTCATGAAAGCTCGACAGGCCGGAGGACAGCATGCCGTAGTCGGGCATGGTGGTCTTGCCCAGCAGGACGGCGCCCGCCTCGCGCATGCGCGCCGCCGGCGGGGCATCCGCCGCCGCCGGGGTGAGGTCGGTGGCCGCGGTGCCCAGCGGCACGGGCACGCCGCGGGTGGCGATGTTTTCCTTGATGGTGGCGGGCACGCCATCGAGCGAAAATCCGCCGCAGGACTGCGGCTCGCCCTTCATCCAGCGGGCCTCCGAGGCTCGGGCCATGGCCAGCGCGCCTTCCGGATCCAGCGCATAGGTTGCGTGCAGCCGGGGCTCCCAGCGCTCGATGTGATCGAGCACGGCACGCGTGGCCTCGACGGGCGACAGGGTCTTGCTGCGATACGCCTGCAGGAGTTCCTGGGCGGACATTTCATGCGGTTGCGGCATCTCGGTTCCAGTGATGCGAAAAAGGCGTCAGGCGGCGGGGGGAGCGACAGGCAAGAGGCCAGGCGCGATCGGCCGGAAGTTGCGGAAGTCCCAGTCGCGCCCCGGGGCGGCATCGATCAGGGCGCGGGTATACGGGTGGCGGGGCTCGGTCAGCACGGTTTCGGCCGAGCCGGTTTCCACCACCTGCCCGCGCTGCATCACCATGATGGTGTCGCAGATCTGCGCGGCCACGCGCAGGTCGTGCGTGATGAACAGCACGCCCACGCCGGTGCGCTCGCGCACCTGTTCCAGCAGCTCCAGCACCTGGGCCTGCACCGACACGTCCAGCGCCGAGACGGCTTCGTCGGCCACCAGGATTTCCGGATCCATGACCAGGGCGCGCGCGATGCAGATGCGCTGGCGCTGGCCGCCGGAGAACTGGTGGGGATAGCGCCGCATCGCGTCGGGGCTCAGCCCCACCACGCTGAGGGTTTCGCTGGCGCGCTTTAGCGCCTCGTCGCGCGGCACGCCGAAATTCAGCAGGCCTTCGATGATGGACTCGCCGACCGTGCGGCGCGGGTTGAGCGACCGGTACGGGTCCTGGAACACGATCTGGATGCGGCGGCGCACGGGACGCAGCGCCGATCCGGACAGCGTGCTGAGGTCTTCGCCGCCCATCATCATGTGGCCGGCGGTGGGCTCGATGAGCCGCACGATGCAGCGCGCGACCGTCGATTTGCCCGATCCCGATTCGCCGACGATGCCCAGGATCTCGCCCTTGCGCAATGTCAGGTTGACGTCGGTGGCGGCAACGACGTGCTGCGCCGCCTTGCGCGAGAACAGCGAGCCCTTGGCGCCATAAGTGCGGCCCAGACCCTTGACGTGCAGCACCGGCGTGCCGCCGGGCGGCTCGCGGCGCGAGGGCACCAGGCTGGGCACCGAGGACACCAGCCGGCGTGTGTAGGACTGCTTGGGTTCGGCCAGGATCTCGTGGCGCGAGCCGCTTTCGATCAGGTCGCCGCGGTTCATGACGACGATGCGGTCCGCGATCTCGGCTACCACGCCGAAGTCGTGCGTGATGAACAGCACTGCCGTCCGGTGCTTGACCTGCAGCTCCTTGATGAGCGCAAGAATCTGCTTTTGCGTGGTGACGTCCAGCGCCGTGGTGGGCTCGTCGGCGATCAGCAGCTTGGGTTCCAGGATCAGCGCCATCGCGATGACGATGCGCTGGCGCTGCCCGCCCGACAACTGGTGCGGATAGGCGTCGTAGATGCGTTCGATGTCGGGCAGGTGCACGGACTGGAACATGTCCAGCACCTTGGCGCGGCGCTCGGCCGCCGACATGTTCTTGCGGTGCAGGCGCAGCACCTCGTCGACCTGCTTGCCCACCGTGTGCACGGGGTTCAGCGCGGTCATGGGTTCCTGAAAGACCATCGCCATGCGCGTGGCGCGCAGCTCGCGCAGCCGGCGCTGCGTGGCCGTGGCGACGTCCTCGCCTTCGACGCGGATCGAGCCCGCGCTGATGCCCAGGATGCCTTGCGGCAATAGGCCCATGACGGCCAGCGACGTGACGGACTTGCCCGAACCGGACTCGCCGACCACGCACACCGTTTCGCCGGCATGCACGTCCAGGCTCAGGTTGCGCACGACGCGGTTGCCCGCGCCGGCGACTTCGACCGACAGGTTGCGGATGGCCAGGATGGCGGACGAGGTATCGCCCGCGGGGGGATTGGGGGAATAGTTCATCGGCATCAGATCCTGCGCACCATTTTCGGGTCCAGCGCGTCGCGCAAGGCGTCGCCCAGGATGTTCACGCTGAGCACGGTCAGCGACAGGAACAGTCCGGGGAACAGGATCAGGCCGGGCAGCATGCGGAAATACATGCGGCCTTCGGACATGATGTTGCCCCAGGACGCGATCTCGGGCGGGATGCCCGCGCCCAGGAAGCTCAGGATGGCCTCGGTCAGCATGGCGGACGCAAAGACGTAGGTGCCCTGCACGGTCAGCGGCGCGATCGTGCTGGGCACCATGTGCCGCCACAAGAGCAGCGGCAGCGGCGTGCCCAGCGCCAGCGCGGCCTCGACGTAGGGCTCGCCGCGCACGCTGAGGATCTGGCCGCGCACCAGGCGCACCACCCGCGGGATTTCCGGGATGGTGATGGCCACGAGCACGGTCGTGATGCTGGCGCCCGTGACCGACACCAGCGCGATCGCCAGCAGAATGCCGGGGATCGCCATGATGGCGTCCATGGTGCGCATGATCGGACCGTCCAGCGACCGGAACCAGCCGGCGATGACGCCGATGACCAGCCCGATGACCACGCTGACCACGGCGGCGCCCAGGCCCGCGATCAGCGAGATGCGCGCGCCGTAGGCGACACGCGACCACACGTCGCGGCCGAACGCGTCGGTGCCCAGCAGATAGTCGGTGAAGGGCTGCTTCAGGCGCGCGCCCGGATTGAGGAGGGTGGGATCGACCGTGCCCAGGAGCGGCGCGAATACGGCGACGAAGACGATCGCCGCCAGCACCACCAGCGCGAGCATGACGGGCCAGCTCTTGAGCCCCTGGCGGATCTGCCGCCAGGCGGTGATGTGCGGGGTACCGCCTCCGGGGAGGTCGGCGGCCGCTTGCGCGGCGGCATCGGTTGGCGTTTGCATGCTCATGGTGTCAGTACCTGATCCGCGGGTCGAACACCGTATAGGCGCAATCGACAACAAGATTGATGAACACGTAGACGAACGCGAAGAAAAGCGTCAGGCCCTGGATGACGGGGTAGTCGCGCGCCAGCACGGCTTCGACCACCAGCCGGCCAAGGCCCGGGATGTTGAACACCGACTCGGTGACGACGACACCGCTGATCAGGAGCGCGATGCCCACGCCCACGACGGTGGCGATGGGCACGGCCGCGTTACGCAGGGCATGGCCCAGCAGCACCCCGGTTTCGCCCAGGCCCTTGGAGCGGGCGGTGCGGATGAAGTCCTCGCCCATGACCTCGATGACGCTGGTGCGCGTGATGCGCGCGATCAGCGCCACGTAGACCGTGGACAGCGCCAGCGAAGGCAGGATGAGCCGGTGCAGGAACGGCCAGAACCCCTTTTCCAGCGGCACATAGCCCTGCACGTTGAACCAGCCCAGCTTGATGGCGAAGGCCCAGATCAGCAGGTAGCCGGTCACGAACACCGGCACGGAAAATCCCAGCACCGAGAAGCCCATGACGGCGCGGTCCAGCAGCTTGCCCTGGCGCCATGCCGCCAGCACGCCAAGCGGAATGGCGACGAGCAGCGTGAACACCAGCGTGAGCACGGCCAGGCTGAGCGACGGTTCAAGGCGCTGCGCGATGAGCTTGGTGACCGGCACGCCGGACATCAGCGAGGTGCCCAGGTCACCCTGCAGGAGCTTGCCGCCCCAGATGAAGAACTGCTTGACCACCGGCTGGTCCAGGCCCATCGTCTGCCGTATCTGGACGATACGTTCGGGCGTGGCGCCGTCGCCCGCCATGATGATGGCCGGATCTCCGGGGCTGAAACGCAATATCGCAAAGACCACCACCGCGACCATCACCAGGACTGGGATGGTCGCGAGGAGCCGGCGTGAGACAAATGCCAGCATGTATTTCCCCCTGTACCAATTAGGCCTGCGCGGACTGCTTGCTGCGGCGCGCAGGCCCCGAGCCCATCAAGGGGCCTTTTTGACGTTCCAGAACGCGAAGACCGGCGCGTGCACCAGGCCCGACAGCTTGGTCGAGTAGACGGTGGGCACGGACATCTGGCCCAGCGGCACGTACAGGCCTTCGTCGATGCCGATGCGCTGCACTTCCTCGGAGATCTTCTTTTGTTCCGCCGGGTCCGAGGTCAGCGCCATCTTCGTGCGCAGTTCTTCGATCTGCGGGAAGTCGGGCCAGCCGAACCACGCGTTGTCGCCGTTGGCGGCCGCGGGGGCGGAGCGCACCGGGTCCATCACGTCGGTGGCGTACCAGTTGGTGTTGTGGATGTTCCAGCCGCCTTCGGCCGGTGCGGCCTTCGAGGCGCGGCGCGTGGCCACGCTTTGCCAGTCCATCGCCGCCAGGTTGACGTTGAAGCCCGCCTTGCGCAGCGCCGCGGCCATCACGACCGGTTGCGCCGACAGCGTGCCCACGTCGGTGGCGTGCATGACCAGGATGGGCGTGTTGTCGTAACCCGCTTCCTTGAGCAGCGCCTTGGCCTTCTCGATGTTCGACGGGACGATCATGTCCTTGCCGATATCGCTTTCCAGCGGCGTGCCGCAGCCCCACAGCGAGGCGCAGGTCTTCCAGTACTTGGGATTGCCGACCAGCGCCTTCATCACGTCTTCCTGGCCGATCGCGTACATGGCGGCCTGGCGGATCTTCTTGTTGTTGAAGGGCGGGTACTTGAAGTTGAAGCGGTACATCGTGAAGTAGCCGACCGGGCTGAGCGACTCTTCCTTCAGGTCCGGATTGCCTTCGATCATCGGCAAGAGGTCATACGGGAACTGCTCGACGAAATCGATCTCGCCGCCCAGCAGCGCGTTGGCAGTGGTCAGGGCGTCGGGCATGACGTCCCACTCGACCTTGTCCACGTGCACGACCTTGCCGCCAGCCAGGCCGCTGACGGGCTCCTTGCGCGGCACGTAGTCGGTGTTCTTGACGTAGACGGTCTTCACGCCCGGCTTGAACTCGGCGACCTTGAACGGGCCGGAGCCCGTCATGTCGGTGATGGGCTTGCCGATGGCTTGTTCGGCGATGCGCTTGGGCATCATGAACGGCGCGGTGCCGGTGGGCTTGGACAGGGCGCGCAGCGCCAGGTCCGTGGGTTCCTTCATGACGATGCGAAAGCTCTTGTCGTCGATGACTTCGATCTTGTCGGTGAACTTGAGCAGCGTGCGGCCCATGCCGTCGCCGGCGGCCCAGCGCTTGATCGACGCCACGCAGTCCTCGGCGGTCACCGGCTGGCCGTCATGCCATTTCTGGCCGGGGCGCAGCGTCATGGTGTAGGTCTTGCCGTCGGGCGAGACTTCCCACTTCTCAAGCATCTGCGGCTGCACCTTGTTGTCGGCGTCGGTGGCCAGCAAGGTGTCGTAGATCATGTAGCCATGCCACGTCGTGATGTAGGCGGTGGTGGCGTGCGGATCGGTCAGGCGCAGTGGCGAGTGCATCACCGTCTTGATGACGGTCTCGGCATAGGCGCCGTGAGCCATCGCGAGAGTGACACCGGCCAGCGCGGCCGCTCGGACAAACTTGAGCATGTATTTCCCCTTGAAGCGTTGTGAGCGGCGCATGGGCCGCTACGTCGTTGACGCGTCGCGATGAAGCGGCGCGCGAGGGTCAGGCTGTCGCTGCAGACCGGCCGTCGAACAGCGGCCCGCAAGGCGCCATTCTGATGCCGGGACGCAACCGTGTCCATGGTTGTTTTGCCGCATCCATCAGCATGGAACCGGGCGCCGCGCACACCAGGATCGTGTGTGCGATCGGGGTGAAATCGGCGCGAAAGTGCGCTGAACTCTTGACCACCAGGATCGCGGCGCGCGTGGGTTCCACGCCGGCAAAGCGGAACATCTCCTGGTCGGCCATCTGCACTTTGTTGGAGGCCAGGATGATGCGCACGCCGCCGATGCGCAGGCACGCGCTGGGGCCCAGATCCATGTGAAAGCCGCGATAGAACGCACCATGCGTATCGAAGCGTCCATCGGAAGTTTTCTCGACGATGAACTCGGTGTCCAGGGGTTCGTCGTGGGGAATACCCGAATGTCCACCCAGTGCAATCCGAATGGTATTTCCAGCGCCGGCGCGGTGCGCGGCCAGCGCGGCGGCCGGGTCCACAATCAGACCAATCGCCGTATCGCGCGCATCGTGGCGGATGAGCGCGCGCAGCACGCCGGTGGTGTCGGAACTGCCGCCCGCGCCCGGGTTGTCCTGCGCATCGGCAATGACCACGGGCTTGGACGCATCGCGCGCCAGGCGCAGCGCTTCCTGCACGGCTTCGTCCGGCGTGTAGAGCTTGCCGCCGAAGTCCTGTTCCGCATTCTCGACCGCGCGCGCCATCTCGTCGGCGGCGGCATCGGCTTCGGCTTGCGTCATGCCGTAGGCCCAGACCGTGGGGGCGCATTCGGGAAAGTCCGCGGCCGGAAATCCGGTCGCAAAGGAGATGCTGCTGGCCGCGCCGCGCGCCTCCAGATCGCCCAGCAGCTGGTACAGGCTGCGGGCCGGCTCGATGTCGGTGGACTGCCAGCACAGCGGAATCAGGAAGGGCAGGCTGCGCAGCGCCACGTAATGACGCGGCATGCCGCCCAGCCGCTGCGCCAGCAGGTTTGCGGCGCGCTGGCCGGTCTCGGCCATGTCGATATGGGGATAGGTGCGATAGCAGACCAGCGCATCGGCATGGCGCACCATCGCGCGAGTCACGTTGGCGTGCAGGTCCAGGCTGGCGACGATGGGCACATTGGGGCCGACCAGTTCACGCACGCGCTTGAGCAGTTCGCCTTCGCCGTCGTCCAGATGCTCGGTGACCATCGCGCCGTGCAGGTCCAGATACACGCCGTCCAGCGGCATCGCCTGCGACAGCCCTTGCAGAATCATCGCGCTGATGCGCTCGAACGCATCCCGGGTCACATGCCCGGAGGGACTGGCCGCCGCCCACGTCGTGGGTATCAACGCATGCTCGCCCATCGCCTCGATAAATCCCGCCACCGGAATATTGGCCCCCGCCACCGCCTCGAACATCGCAGGGCCACTGACCAGCTTCGGCCACCCCCCACCCTTGTCCGCAAAATCCTCCCACGCCGCGCGCGACGGCGCGAACGTATTGGTCTCATGCTGAAAGCCGCCGATCCCGATGCGCATCAGGTTTCCCCCTGTCGTACAGATATTCGGAAGGCGCGGCGAGACGCCGCGCAGTGTCAGTGCTTCAAGCGACGCCCCTTAACCCCAAGGCAAGAACGATGCGCCCCAAGTCCGGCAATCCCTGCCAAAGCGGGGTCGCGCGGATCCGGGCTCCGCCGGTCCGCTGCGACGCCCCCTGGGGGGAGGCGCTCCGCGCCTCGGGGGGGGCGTCACTTAGCGACGGGCATCGTGAATTCGGCGCCCTTGGCGATGCTGTCGGGCCAGCGCTGCATCACGCTCTTGTAGCGCGAGTAAAAGCGGATGCCTTCCTCGCCATACGCATGATGGTCTCCGAACAGCGAACGCTTCCAGCCGCCAAACGAATGCCACGCCATGGGCACGGGGATCGGCACGTTGATGCCCACCATCCCGACCTTGATCTGCCGCGCGAACGCGCGCGCCACGCCGCCGTCGGACGTGAAGCAGGCCACGCCGTTGCCGAACTCGTGCGCATTGATGAGGTCCACCGCGCTGGCGAAGTCCGGCACGCGCACGATGCACAGCACCGGCCCGAAAATCTCTTCGCGGTAGATGTTCATGGCCGGCTTGACGTTGTCGAACAGCGTGCCGCCCAGGAAAAAGCCCTTTTCGTTGCCCGGCACCGTGAGGTCGCGGCCGTCCACCACCAGGTCGGCGCCGCAGGCGATGCCGTCCTCGATGTAGCCCATCACCTTCTTGCGATGCTGCGCGGTGACCAGCGGACCCATCTCGGCGTCCGATTGCATCCCGTCCTTGACCACCAGCGCCTTGACGCGCGGCGTCAGGCGTTCGACCACCTTGTCGGCCACGTCGCCCACCGCAACGGCCACCGAAATGGCCATGCAGCGCTCGCCCGCGGAACCATAGGCCGCGCCCATGAGCGCGTCGGTCACCTGATCCAGGTCTGCGTCGGGCATGACCACCAGGTGGTTCTTGGCGCCGCCCAGGGCCTGCACGCGCTTGCCGCGCTTGGTGCCTTCGGCGTAGATGTATTCGGCGATCGGCGTGGAGCCGACAAAGGACAGGGCTTCCACGTCGGGATGCGCGATCAGCGCGTCGACCGCCTGCTTGTCGCCGTGGACCACGTTGAAGACGCCGGGCGGCAGGCCCGCTTCGGTAAGCAGTGCGGCCAGGCGCACGGACGCGGACGGATCGCGCTCGGACGGCTTGAGCACGAACGTGTTGCCGCATGCGATGGCCACCGGGAACATCCAGCACGGCACCATCATCGGGAAGTTGAATGGCGTGACGCCGGCCACCACGCCCAGCGCCTGGCGCATGCTCCAGTTGTCGATGCCGCCGCCGATCTGGTCGGAGTACTGGCCCTTGAGCAGCTGCGGAATGCCGCAGGCGAACTCGACGATCTCGATGCCGCGCATCACTTCGCCCTTGGCGTCCGAGAACACCTTGCCGTGTTCGCGGGTGATGAGTTCGGCCAGTTCATCCTGGTGCTGGTCCAGCAGTGCCTTGAAGTTGAAGAGGATACGGGCGCGCTTGAGCGCCGGGGTTTCCGACCAGGCGGGAAAGGCGGCCTTGGCGGCGGCCACGGCCATCGCCACGTCGTCGTTCGATGCCAGCGGGATGGACGAGGCGATCTCGCCGGTGGCCGGGTTGAAGCCGTCGGCGTAGCGGCTGCTGCCGCCATCGTAGGGCTGGCCGTTGATGAAATGCGGAATCTTCTTCATGGGTGCAAGGCTCGATGCGGGAATACGTCAGAAAATGCAGCGGGGCGGCCGGTGGCCGCCCGTGTGCGGATGGCGCGCCGCCAAGGGCGCGCGACAGGATGGCAACTCAGGCAACCTCTTTCAGGATCTTGCCGATCTGCTCGAAGATCTGGCCGATCTGGGCCTCGTCGATGATCAGCGGGGGCGAGACGGCGATGATGTCGCCGGTGTAGCGCACCATCAGGCCGCTGTCGAAGCAGCGCTGGAAGACTTCGGCGGCGCGTGCGCCCGGGGCGCCTGCGCGCGGCGCCAGTTCGATGCCGGACACCAGGCCCAGGTTGCGCACGTCGATGACGTTGGGCGCGCCCTTCAGGCTGTGCGCGGCTTCCTGGAATGCGCCCGACAGTTTGCGGGCACGGCCGAACAGGTCTTCGCGGCGGTAGATGTCCAGCGTGGCCAGGATGGCGGCGGCCGCCAGCGGGTGCGCCGAATAGGTGTAGCCGTGGAAGAACTCGATGCCGCCCGCCGGGCCGTTGACGATGGCGTCGTGCACCTCGCGTTTAACGGCGACCGCGCCGGCCGGCACGGCCGCGTTGCTGACGCCCTTGGCCATGGCGATGATGTCGGGCGTCACGCCGAAGAATTCGGATGCCGTGGCGGCGCCCAGGCGGCCGTAGGCGGTGATGACCTCATCGAAAATCAGCAGGATGCCGTGCTTGGCGGTAATTTCGCGCAGCTTTTCCAGATAGCCCTTGGGCGGAATCAGCACGCCCGTGGAGC
This sequence comes from Achromobacter sp. E1, assembly GCF_037039475.1. Lineage (NCBI taxonomy): Bacteria > Pseudomonadati > Pseudomonadota > Betaproteobacteria > Burkholderiales > Alcaligenaceae > Achromobacter > Achromobacter sp. E1. Next base: position 5,113,503 of record NZ_CP146253.1, on the reverse strand, counting down.
CGGCCATCGGCTCGACGATCACGGCGGCGATGGTCGAGGCGTCGTGCAGGGCGATGATGCGCTCAAGTTCTTCGGCCAGGTGCGCGCCCCACGCGGGTTGGCCCTTCGAGTAGGCGTTCTGCTCAAGATTATGGGTGTGGGGCAGGTGGTCCACGGCGGGAAGCAGCGCACCGGAGAACGTCTTGCGGTTGGCCGAGATGCCGCCCACCGAGATGCCGCCAAAGCCCACGCCGTGATAGCCGCGTTCACGGCCGATGAGGCGCGTGCGCTGGCCTTCGCCGCGCGCGCGGTGATAGGCCAGGGCGATCTTGAGCGTGGTGTCGACGGATTCGGAGCCGGAATTGGTAAAGAACACGCGGTCCAGGCCCTGCGGCATCAGGCCTGCCACCGCAGTGGCGGCCTCGAAGGCGAGCGGGTGGCCCAGCTGGAAGCCCGGCGCGTAGTCCATGACGCCGGCCTGACGGGCGATGGCCTCGACGATTTCCTCGCGGCCGTGCCCGGCATTGACGCACCACAGTCCGGCCGTGCCGTCCAGGATCTGGCGGCCGTCGGTGGACGTGTAATACATGCCTTTGGCCTTTGCCAGCATGCGCGGCTGGGCCTTGAACTGCTTGTTGGCAGTGAAGGGCATCCAGAGATGGGACAGGTCGGGCAACTGGGCGGGGGCGTTCATGGTGACTCCAGAAGAGGGACAACCGTGGCCGCCGCAACACGCGCGCGGCCAGCGGGATTCGGACGATTCTGGAACGTCCCGCCGGGAATGAAAATATACGATCCGCGCATTTGCCGCTAACTGTATAGTTGTCAGCACCACAACTGTACAGTTTGCACGTGATCGACTTCCAACCCGTCCGCGGCCGCGGGGCCGCGCCCACCCTCGTCGAACAGCTGGTCGCGGCGATCCTGCGCGCCGTCGAGGCGCAGACCCTGCGTCCGGGTATGTCCCTACCTTCGGTCCGGGAGTTCGCGCGCCAGTACGGCGTCAGCACCTTCACCGTGGCCAGCGCCTACAGCCGGCTGGTGTCGCAGGGCTGGCTAGCCGCGCGGCCCGGCGCGGGCTATCGGGTGGCATCGCCCGACGCGCCCACGCGCCGCGCCGAACCGCTCTCCTGGGAGCCGCCGCGCCTGAACGCGGGGTGGCTGCTGTCGGACATCTTTGCCGACCACTCCATCCCCATCAAATCGGGGTGCGGGTGGCTCCCCGGCGAATGGCTGAACGAAGAAGGCCTGCACATGGCGCTGCGCCACATGGGGCGGGTGCCCGCGATGCGGATCGCCAATTACGGGCATCCCTATGGCTACGCGCCGCTGCGCGAGACCATCGCGGCCAGCCTGAGCGCGCAGGGCATGGAAGTCGAGGCGTCGCAGGTGCTGCTGACGCAGGGCGTGACCCATGGGCTGGACACGGTGATCCGCACGCTGCTGCGGCCGGGCGACACGGTGATCGTCGAGCAGCCGGCCTACGCCAATCTATTGCAGATGCTGCGCCTGGCCGGCCTGCGCGTCATCGCGGTGCCCAGGACGGCCGACGGCCTGGACTGCGACGCCCTTGAGCAGGTGGCGGCGCAGCACCGGCCGCGCGCGCTCTTCATCAACACCGCGCTGCAGAATCCGTCGGGCGCCAGCATCACGATGGCCAATGCATTCCGCATCCTGCAAGCGGCCGAGCGGCACGGGCTGTGGGTGGTGGAAGACGACATCTCGCGCGAGCTGGCGCCGGGTGTCACGCCCATGCTGGCGGCGCTGGATGGCGCGCGCCGGGTCGTCTACCTGGGCGGCTACTCAAAGGTCATCAGTCCGTCAGTGCGCGTGGGCTATGTGGTGGCGCACCGCGATCTGGTGCGCGACATCGCCCGCACCAAGATGGCGGTGGGCCTGACCACGCCCGAGATCATGGAGCGCATCGTGCACCAGGTCATCCGGGAGGGCCGCTACCGCGCGCATATCGCGCGTACCCGCGAGCGGCTGGCCGAGGCGCATACGGAAGTGGCCGAGCAGATGCGTCAGCACGGCTTTGAAATCCATGGCAGGCCGCAGGGCGGCCTGTTCCTGTGGGCAAAGGTGGCGGGGCAGTGGCGCGAACGCGGCGCAAACGGCCTGGCGGAACTGGCGCTCAAGGACGGCATCTGGCTGGCGCCCGGCTCCTACTTCGAAGCGGACGAGGCCGACACGGCGTGGGTGCGCTTTAACGTGGCGTATTCGGCGGCGCCCGCGCTGTGGCGCTTCATGCGCAATGCGGGCGCGGCCTAGGGGGGAGTGTCAGGCGCGTTCGTACGTGACGAAGTCGTAGTCGTAGCCGTTTTCGGCGGGCTGCGGTTCGCGCGCCGTTTCCTTCCATTGGAACGAGGGCAGCAGCGGGAAGAACGCATCGCCCTCGACGTCGGCATGGACTTCCGTGGCCAGAACGCGCCTGGCCAGCGGCAGGGCCTGCGCGTAGATCTGCGCGCCGCCGATCACGAAGGCTTCGTCGATGTCGCCGCACGCGGCCACCGCCGCCTCAAGGGTGGGCGCAAGGATGGCGCCGGCGGCACTGAAATCGGGATTGCGGCTGATGACGATGTTGCTGCGGCCGGGCAGGGGACGGCCCAGCGAATCCCACGTCTTGCGGCCCATGATGATCGGATGGCCCAGCGTGCTGCGCTTGAAATGCGCCAGGTCGCCCGGCAGTTTCCAGGGCAGGGCGTTGTCGCGGCCGATGGCGCGGTTGGTGGAATAGGCGACGATCAGGGTAAGGCTGGCGGGCATGCGTGCTTTGAACGGGTAAGGATTTGGCCGGAAGAATGCCGTAAGCGTAGCAAATTGCGGCGCCGGCCCCGTCAGTTTTCCGCGTGTTCCAGGAACTCGGTGGCCGGCATGGGCTTGCCCAGCAGGAAGCCCTGCAGCGAGTCGCAGCCCAGCCCGGTCAGGAATTTCTGCTGCGCGGCGGTCTCGACGCCTTCGGCCACGATGCGCAGGTTCAGCTGCTGCGCCAGCGCGATGATGGCGGACACGACGGCCGCATCTTCATTGTCGTTGTCCAGCTGGTTCACGAAGCCCCGATCGATTTTCAGCTCGGTCGCCGGCAGCCGCTTCAGGTAGAGCAGGCTGGAGTAACCCGTGCCGAAGTCGTCGATGGAGATCGTGACGCCCAGTTCGGACAGGCGCTTGAGCACCGTCAGGCTCGTCTCGGCGTCGCGCATGGCGGTCGATTCGGTCACTTCGATGGTCAGGCAGGCAGGCGGCACGCCATGGCGCGCCAGCGCCGACCGCACCGTTTCCACCAGGCTCGAATGCGAGAACTGCAGCGCCGAGATGTTCACGGCGATGGTCCAGTGCCCCTGGCCGACATCGATCCACTCGCGCATCTGGCGGCAGGCCTCGTTGATGACCCATTCGCCGATGGAGAGGATGAGGCCGGTCTTTTCCGCCGTCGGAATGAACTGGTCCGGGCCCACCAGGCCGCGCGTGGGATGGTTCCAGCGCAGCAGCGCTTCGGCGCCCATGATCGGGCCTGCCGGCGCCTCGTATTTGGGCTGGTAGTGCAGGACGAACTGGCCGCGCTCCTGCGCCAGGCGCAGGTCGTGCAGCAGCTCGATCTGCTCGTGCGCGTCCGCGTTCATGGACGGCTCGAAGAAGCTGTAGCCGGTGCCGCCCAGCCGCTTGGCGTGGTACATCGCCGCGTCGGCATTGGTCAGCAAGGAGTGGGTGTCTTCGCCATCGTTCGGGAAGACCGCGATGCCCACGCTGGAGGTCACCAGCACGTCGTGGCCGTACACCGTGACCGGACGGCCGATGGCCTCGATCAGCCGGTCCGCCACGTTGGCCGCGTCGGTCGGTTCAATGACTTCGCTCAGCACGATGAACTCGTCGCCGCCCAGCCGGGCGACCGTGTCCTGCGTGCGCAGCGCCTGGCGGATGCGCTGCGCCAGATCGATCAGCAGCGCGTCGCCGGTATGGTGGCCGTAGGCGTCGTTGACGGCCTTGAAACCGTCCAAGTCGAAGAACAGCACCGCGAAATGGCCGCGGCGGCGGGTCGCGCTTTCGATGGCCTGTTCCATCCGGTCTTCGAGCAGGATGCGGTTGGGCAGTTTGGTCAGGGTGTCGTGCAGCGCCAGCTGCACCAGTTCTTCGTTGGCTTCGGCCAGGGACGAGGCCAGGGCGGACGTGCGCGCCTCAAGACGGTTGTCCAGCACCGCCACGACCAGGGCGATGGCCAGCACGCTCAGCGTGACCGCGGTCACGGCGATGGCCAGCCAGCCGGCCGAGATGCCGGCGTCGGCCGCCATGCAGATGCTGCCGGCCGGGAACCCTGCGGCTTCCATGCCCGTGTAGTGCATGCCGACGATCGCCAGCCCCATGACTCCCGCGGCCGCCGGGCGCGACAGCGCCACGCGCGGTCCGTCCTGCCTCAGCCGGTACGTGATCCACAAGGCCGCGCCCGATGCGGCGACGGCAATCACCACGGACAGCGCGAACCACATCGGGTCGTAATCGATGCCCGGCGACATGCGCATGGCGGCCATGCCGACGTAATGCATCGCCGCGATGCCCGAGCCCATCAGCAGTGCGCCCGCCGCCAGCCTGCGCCACGGCAGTTCGTCCTTGCAGACCATCCATAGCGCGAAGGCCGAGCACGCGACCGCGATGGCGAGCGACAGCACGGTCAGCGGCAGGTCGTATCCCATCGGGATGGGCAGGCTGAAGGCCAGCATGCCCACAAAGTGCATGGACCAGATCCCGATGCCCATCGCGAACGCGCCACCCGCCAGCCAGAACTTCGCGGCAGGCAGGCCGCTCGATGCCTTCACGCGGTTGGCCATGCCCAGCGCCGTATACGACGCCAGGATGGCGACCCCTAAGGATACGAGGACGAGCGAAGGGTTATAAGTTCCAACGAGCATTTGTGGGGTCCTGTCCTAAGCGCATGCGGCGGCGGCGCGGGGCACGATTTTCAATTCAATTGGTAGTCAACAGTTGCATTACGGTCGCAAGGAGGATCCTGCTCTCGTCGCTGGCGATTCTCACACTCTCTTTATAGGGATGGGGGATTGGGCGGGGCAACGCCAGCGGTCGGCGCGGTTCGGGCGTTCGGCATGGCGCGCCGCGAGGGCCGGTCGATAGCGACGGGGCGCGCGGCATGCTGGACGCGCGTCCGAGGCTAAGGGATGGGTTATACCGAAATCACGCTTCCAGAAGCTCACCAATCTTCACCTGCTGCGGGACGTGCAAGGAATGGGGCGCCGGACGGTCGTCCGGCGGGTTGCGGATCAGCCCTGAAAGGCGGGCGCCGGGCCAGGCCGGCGCCGGGGTCAGACGGCCATTGCGGCCGTGAGGGGCGCGTGGTGCGTGTAGCCCGACAATGAGAAATCGCCAGGTTCCACCTTCTCGAGCCACTCGGGCTCGTAGCGGCCGGTCACGGCGAAGTCGGGAATGCGGTCCGACAGCACGAGGCGGGGCGACTCATAAGGCGTTCGCGTCAGTTGCTCGCGCAGCATCGGCAGGTGGTTCTCGTAGATGTGCGCATCGCCGATGAAATAGGTGAACCAGCGCGGCGTATAGCCGGTCAGGCGGCCGACCAGGTGCAGCAGCGCCGCGCCTTCGGTCAGATTGAACGGCGTGCCCAGGCCCACATCGTTGGAGCGGATGTACAGGCACAGCGAGATTTCGCGGGTCGTCGCGTTGGGCAGGAACTGATAGAGCAGGTGACAGGGGGGCAGCGCCATTTCCTCGATCTGCGCCCAGTTCCAGCCATGGAACAGGATGCGCCGGTCGCCCGGGCGTTCGTGGATGGTGTCCAGGCATTGCCGCAATTGGTCGACCGCCTTGTACAGCAGCACCTTCGGCTCGCCGTCCTGAACCAGGTCGGCCACCTTGGCGTAGCCCCGCGACAACGCGTCCTCGATCTGCGCGGGGCGGTTGGCATCCAGCATCTTGTAGGCCGGCCATTGGCGCCACTGCACGCCGTACACGGGCCCCAGGTCGTCCGGGCCTTCGCGATAGGGGTTCGCCAGCCACTGGGCGTTCTCGTTGGCATTCTGGTCCCAGACCTTGCAGCCCAAATCGCGGAATTCCGCCGCGCTGCGCGAGGCGCGCAGAAAACCCACCATTTCGCCGATGGCTGACTTGAACGCCAGCTTTTTGGTGGTGACGGCGGGAAAGCCCTGCTGCAGGTCAAACCGCAGCGAGGCGCCCGGCATGCTGAGGGTGCGGATGCCGGTCCGGTTTTCCTGCCACGAGCCGGTGTCGAGGATGGATTGAACGAGGTCCAGGTATTGTTTCATGGCGATCCTTGTGCCTGCTGTCCCGGTCCGGGAAGCAAGCGCGCCGCCACGAACGCGTCGCGGCGGCGCCTATATATAGTGAATGCCGAATTACACCACGGCCGCGCGAGGCGGCTCAGGCGGTGGCGGCGGCTTCTTGCGTGTCGACGATGTCGACGGAAAATGTCATGGCGGCCGTCTTTTCCAGCATGGCCGAGGCCGAGCAGTACTTTTCGTGGGAAAGCTGCACGGCGCGCTCGACGGCCGCGCGCGGCAGATTGCGGCCGGTAACGGTGAAGGCGAAGTGAATGCGGGTGAAGACCTTGGGGTCGGTGTCGGCGCGCTCGGCCTGCAGCTTGACGCTGCAACCGGTGACCGCGTGGCGGCCGCGCTTGAGGATCAGCACCACGTCGTAGGCGGTGCAGCCGCCCGTGCCCGCCAGCAGCATTTCCATGGGACGGGGCGCCAGATTGTGGCCGCCGCCGTCCACGGCGCCGTCCATCACGGCCACGTGGCCGCTACCCGTGCTGGCGGTAAAGAGCATGCCGCTTGGGCCGCCCCAGTCGATCGTGCATTCCATTTTGGTGAGTCCTTGAGCTTGAGCGCAGTCAATGGCTGATGATACCCGTTGCGTACAATCCCGGGCATGAGAACCCCGCCTCGCATCAGGGGTGCGGGGTGTCCGATTTGCCAGGAGATGCCATGTCCACCACGTTGTCCCAATCCGGTCCCGTTTCCCTGCGCCGCCGCCACGGCCCCCTGGATGCCCTGCTGGCCGAGACCGACCGGGCGTTGCGTGTGCTGTCCGGCAACGCCAGCGCCGGCCGGGCCTATCCCGCCACCGCAGAGGAATCGCCGCAGACCCTCTCGGCGCAGGAAAAACGCCACGCCGCCGGGCTCATGCGGGTCAACCATGTCGGCGAGGTCTGCGCGCAGGCGCTCTACCGCGGCCAGGCGTCGGTCTGCAAAGAGCCCGCGCCGCGCGCGCTGCTGCTGAACGCCGCCGCCGAGGAAGTCGACCATCTGGTCTGGTGCAACGAGCGCCTGAACGAACTGGGCAGCCGGCCCAGCTTGCTCAATCCCGTCTGGTACGCAGGCTCGTTTGCCTTGGGCGTGATGGCCAGCGTGGCGGGCGTACCCCGCAATCTGGGCTTCATGGCCGAAACCGAAAAGCAGGTCGAGGCCCATCTGGACGAACACCTGCGCACCTTGCCGGTGCAGGATGAGCGCTCGCGCCAGATCGTCCAGAAGATGAAGGACGACGAGGCCCAGCACCGCGCCAGCGCCGAGCAGGCAGGGGGCGTTCCGTTGCCCGCGCCCGTGAAAATGGCCATGCGCGCCATGTCCAAGGTCATGACGACCACCGCCTACTGGATCTGAAACTGCGCCTGCAAAAAATGTTGCAATGCGCAAATTCCGCCGCCTCGTGGTGCCTGAGGCACCATTTTGGTGCGGCGGCCAGGGTGGGATTACCCGCGATGATTCAGGGTTATTCCGCAAGGGGTAAACCCGTTTCGCAAAAACCCGGTTTTGGGCAAGGTCGTTGATTGGCGCGGCTTTGCGGGAGGGTCGCGAAAAATTTGCAGCAAAAAAGCAACGCGTCCCGCGCCCTCAAAAATAGATCAAAAAAAATCTTGCAACGCACAAAAAACGTAGGTACTATTCACACATCGGATGTTGAAACGCAGACGGCGCGGTGAAAACCCCGGAAGCGCAGCGAGCAGAAAGTCAGCTCCCAACATGCCACGGTTGTCTCCTCCACCCTCCTCCTTTGGTGGATTTAGCCCGAGATCTCACGATCTCGGGCTTTTTTTTGTCCCGAATCGTTGCGTCCCTATTTGTAAGCGATCGCGGCAATTTCCCTGCGTCGCGAGGTTGCGCGCGGGCCGTCAGGCCCCCGCGTTTTCCCTCGGATAATTCGCGTGCCCAGAGGCGGAACGCTCTACAATCTCCTACATGAAACCAGTACTGCCGGGCGCTCGCGCGCCAGCGCGTTCCAGTCACATGCGCGGCGGACGGATTGCCCGCCTGCGCGCGTTACGTTCTGTGCCGCGGAATTGCACTTCTTTATCCCTCCCATATATGGGCGTTACACCTGCCTCCGATAATGGCGGGCCTGTCTCGATAGACCAACCAGAGGTGATCCAGTGACCTGGCTGTACATATGCGTGGTCGCGTTCATGGTGGGGGGACTCATCGTGGCGTCCGAGCGCTGGCATGGCGCGTTTACCGGCGATAGCGACCTCAACAAGCCCCAAGCCAATCATTCCCGCGCGACGCCCCGCGTCGGCGGTCTGGCGGTGCTTGCCGGTACGCTGGCTGGCCTGCTGGTCCTCGGACCCAGCAACATGACCCTTACCTGGCTGTGGCCCGCGCTGTTCGTCGCGGCGTTGCCCGTTTTCGTGGCCGGCCTGCTTGAAGACATTACCAAGGACATCGGCGCCAGCAAGCGTTTGCTGGCCGCTTTTCTATCCGCGGCCATCGCGTGGTGGCTGCTGGGCGGCGTCAGCCGTGTCGGCATGGCCCCTGTGGATTACGTGCTTTCGTTCTGGCCTGTTTCGCTGCTGTTCACCATGTTCGCGGTGGGCGGCTGTACCCATGCCTTGAATATCGTGGACGGCATGAACGGCCTGGCCGGCATGGTCGCCACGCTGATGGCGGTGTCGATCAGCCTGGTTGCCCTGCAGGTCGGCGATGTGCCGATCTTCCTGGTGGCCGCGGCGCTGGCGTCGGCCACCCTGGGCTTTCTCGTGTGGAACTTCCCGTTTGGCCGCGTCTTCCTGGGCGATGGCGGCGCGTACTTCCTGGGCTTCATGCTGGCCGAACTGGCCGTGCTGCTGGTGGTGCGCAACCCGTCCGTGTCGCCGTTCTACGCGCTGGCGGTCCTGTTCTACCCCGTCTTCGAAACCGGTTTCTCGATCTGGCGCCGCCGCTTCAAGCGCGGCGTGCCGGTGGATCAGCCCGATGCGCTGCACTTGCACCAGCTCGTGTTCCGCCGGCTGGTCCGGGTCACCTTCAGCCGCGGCCGGCGCCACGCCGTCCCCGCGCTTTGCAATGCGCTGGCGTCCCCGTACATGTGGGTCCTGGCGCTGATCGGGCTGGTGCCAGCCACGATCTGGTGGGACAACGCCTGGGCCCTGAGCGCCAGCCTGGTTGTCTTTGCCAGCGTCTATATCTGGCTGTACGCGCGCCTGGTCTCCTGGCGCCGCCCGGGGTGGCTCTTGCTGCCGTCCGTGCTGCGAACCACCGATTAGTTTGAGTGCCCCGGCGATAGCCGCCGGGGGCTCGGTATCCATCACCAGACCATCTTTAAAATGCCGTAAACGTTCTACGGTGAAGGGAGAGTTATGTTGCGAATCCAGGATGTGAAACTCGCTGTCGTCGGCCTTGGCTACGTCGGTCTGCCCCTGGCCGTGGAATTCGGCAAGAAGCGCCCGGTCATTGGCTTTGACATCAACACGCGCCGCATCGACGCGCTGAAGGCGGGCCACGACCACACGCTGGAAGTCAGCGACGCCGAGCTGGCCGAGGCCAAGCAGCTGAGCTACACCGCCGATCGCGCCGAACTGGGCGAGGCCAACGTGTTCATCGTGACCGTGCCCACCCCCATCGACGAATACAAGCAGCCGGACCTGACCCCGCTGGTCAAGGCCAGCGAGACCATCGGTGCGGTGCTCAAGCGCGGCGACATCGTCATCTATGAATCCACCGTCTATCCCGGCGCCACCGAGGAAGACTGCGTGCCGGTGCTGGAGCGCGTGTCGGGCCTGAAGTTCAACGAGGACTTCTTCGCCGGCTACAGCCCCGAGCGCATCAACCCGGGCGACAAGGAACACCGCGTCAGCACGATCAAGAAGGTCACCTCGGGCTCGACCCCGGAAGTCGCTGACCTGGTCGACAAGCTCTACAAGGAAATCATCACCGCCGGCACGCACAAGGCGTCCAGCATCCGCGTCGCTGAAGCCGCCAAGGTGATCGAGAACACCCAGCGCGACGTGAACATCGCGCTCATCAACGAACTGGCCCTGATCTTCAACAAGATGGGCATCGACACCGAAGCCGTGCTGCAGGCCGCCGGCACCAAGTGGAACTTCCTGCCGTTCCGTCCGGGCCTGGTGGGCGGTCACTGCATTGGCGTGGACCCGTACTACCTGACGCACAAGGCGCAGTCCATCGGCTACCACCCCGAGATCATCCTGGCGGGCCGCCGCCTGAACGACTCCATGGGCAGCTACGTGGTGTCGCAGCTGGTCAAGTGCATGACCAAGCGCCGCATTCACGTGCAGGGCGCCCGCGTGCTGGTGATGGGCCTGGCCTTCAAGGAAAACTGCCCCGACCTGCGCAACACGCGCATCGTGGACATCGTCCGTGAACTGGGCGACTACAACGTCGACGTGGACATCTACGATCCGTGGGTGGACGCCGACGAAGCCATGCACGAATACGGCCTGACGCCGGTGGCCAAGCCCGAGGAAGGCAAGTACGACGCCGTGATCCTCGCCGTGGCGCACAACCAGTTCAAGGACATGGGCGCCGAAGGCATCCGCAAGCTCGGCAAGCCGCAACACATCCTGTACGACCTGAAGTACGTGCTGTCGCCCGCTGAATCCGACCTGCGTCTGTAAAGGATTTCGCCATGACCACACGATTCGAGACTGTCACCCAGGAACTGTCCGCCGCGCCGCGCAAGTGGCTGGTGACTGGCTGCGCCGGCTTCATCGGCTCGAACCTGCTGGAAACCTTGCTCAAGCTTGACCAGACCGTGACCGGCCTGGACAACTTCGCGACCGGTCACCAGCGCAATCTGGACGAAGTCCAGGCTTCGGTTTCGCCGCAGCAGTGGGCGCGCTTCACCTTCATCGAAGGCGACATCCGTGACTTGGACGCCTGCCGCCGCGCGGCCGAAGGCGTGGACTACGTGCTGCACCAGGCCGCGCTGGGCTCGGTGCCGCGCTCGCTCAATGACCCCATCACGACCAACGAAGTCAACATCGGCGGTTTCCTGAACATGCTGGTCGCGGCGCGCGACGCCAAGGTGAAGTCGTTCGTCTATGCGGCGTCCAGCTCCACTTACGGCGACCATCCGGCGCTGCCCAAGGTCGAGGAAAACATCGGCAAGCCGCTGTCGCCGTACGCCGTGACCAAGTACGTCAACGAGCTCTATGCCGACGTCTTCGCGCGCTCCTACGGCTTCGAGACGGTGGGTCTGCGTTACTTCAACGTGTTCGGCAAGCGGCAGGATCCGGACGGCGCCTACGCCGCCGTGATCCCGAAGTGGACCGCCGCGATGATCCAGGGCAAGGACGTCACCATCAATGGCGACGGCGAGACCAGCCGCGACTTCTGCTTTGTGGAAAACGCGGTGCAGGCCAACATCCTGGGCGCGCTGGCCGCGCCCGAGGCCCGCAACCAGGTCTACAACGTGGCCGTCAGCGGCCGCAGCACCCTGAACCAGCTGTTCAGCTTCCTGGTGCAGGCCCTGGGCAATCAAGGCGTGAACTACACCAAGCAGCCGGTCTACGCTGACTTCCGCGCGGGCGATGTGCGCCACTCGCAGGCCGACATCGGCAAGGCCGGCCGCCTGCTGGGCTATGCGCCCACGCACACGGTGCTGCAAGGCCTGGAAGTCGCCATGCCCTGGTACACGCAGTTCCTGCGTTGAAAGCACTCGTCCGAAAACTCGGCAACATCCACCCGGATCATCAGCGCATCTTCAAAGGCGCGTTCCGGGTGGCGGTGTTTCTGCTGCTGGGCAAGGCTGCCGGCGCCATCAAGGAGATGGCGGTGGCGTACCGCTACGGCGTCAGCGACGCCGTAGACGCCTACCAGTTCACGATGACCATGGGCACCTGGCTGCCCGTCACGATCGTGGGCGTGCTGTCGGTGGTGCTGATCCCGGTGCTGGTGCGCCTGGCGCGCACCGGCGGGGCCGAGAAGGAACTCTTCATTCGCGAACTTCAGGGCTGGGTCGCCGCCGCCGGCGTCGCACTGGCCCTCTTGACGTGGTTCGCCTGGCCGTATGTGGTGGATTGGCTGGGGCAGGGCCTGTCGGCGCAAGTGCGCGCCATGACGGGCGACCTGCTGATCGCCTTTGCCCCCGTGGCGGCGTTGCTGCTGATCGCCGGCATCAGCGCCGCGCGGCTGCGCGCGCAGGAACGCCACGTCAACACGCTGCTGGACAGCGTGCCCGCCGTGGCAACGCTGGCGTGGGTCATGCTGGCCGCCAGCGCCGAGGGCGTGGGACCGCTGCTGTGGGGCACGCTGGTGGGATACGCCATCCAGACCGTCTGGCTGGCCTGGCTGGCTGCGCGCGCCGACGGCGGCTTCTGGGGCGCGCCGTCACTGACACTGAAGTCTCCGCATTGGCCTGAACTGATGGGCGCGGCCGGCGTGATGCTGATCGGCCAGGTCGCCATGAGCTTTGTGGGTCCGCTGGACCAGTACGCGGCCGCCAACCTGGGCGCCAATGCCAACGCCACGCTCGGCTATGCCAGCCGGCTGCTGTCCCTGTTGCTGGGCATCGGGGCCGTGTCCGTGGGCCGCGCCGCGCTTCCCGTGCTGGCCGACGTGCAGGCGCGCGGCGACACGGCGCGCGCGCGCAGCATGGCGCTCAAATGGTCGTTGCTGATGGTGGGCGCCGGCGCCGGCGCCGTGGCGCTGGGCTGGGTTCTGGCGCCCTGGGGCGTGTCGGTGCTGTTCCAGCGCGGCGCCTTCACCGCCGAAAACACCGAAGCCGTTGCGCACGTGCTGCGCTGGGGCCTGCTGCAGCTGCCGTTCTACTTCGGCGTGCTGATCCTGGTGCAACTCCTGGCCAGCCAGAACCGCTACCGCATCATGGCCGCCATCGCGGTCGCCAATTTTGCGCTGAAGGCCGTGCTGAACACCGTGCTGGCGCCCCGCATGGGCGCGGCCGGCATCATGCTGGCCACCAGCCTCATGTATGTGCTGTCCTTTGCCTGCTACCTGGCCGTGGCGATGCGCAAGGCCGAACCCAAGGAGGCCGATTGAATGTCCGTAGCCGACCCCGCCCGTCCGGCGCGCGTGTTGCTGTTCATCCATTCCCTGCACGGCGGGGGCGCTGAGCGCGTCGCCGCCCACCTGAGCGCCCACTGGGCGTCCGAGGGCAGCGAGGTCATGGTGGTCACGCAGGCCAGCGCCGACGGCGATGTCTATGCGCTGCATCCCAAGGTGCGCCGCGAGGTCCTGCACACGGCGGGCGAGGGCGGCGGCCTGCGCGGCATTCTCAGCAACCTGCAGCGCGTGCGCGCGCTGCGCCGCGTGATCAAGTCGTTCCGGCCCGACATCGTGCTGGGCATGATGACCACGGCGTCGGTGCTGGCCGTGCTGGCCTCTGCGGGGCTGAACTGCCAGGTCATTGCAACCGAACACACCCATCCGCCGTCCCAGACGTTGTCGGGCTTCTGGCAGCGGCTGCGCCGGCTGACCTATCCGCGCGCCGCGCGCGTGGTCGCGCTGACCCGCGGCACCGCGCAGTGGCTGGAACAGCATGTGCCGGGCTCGCGGCTGGCAGTCATTCCCAACCCGGTACACTTCCCGCTGCCGCGCGCCGAACCGCTGTTGCAGCCGGCTCCCCGGGATGGCCGCAAGCGCCTCCTGGCGGTCGGGCGGCTGCACGGCGACAAGGGTTTCGACCTGCTGATCCAGGCGTTCGCGCAGCTGGCGCCGTCGCACCCCGGCTGGGATCTGGTTATTCTGGGCGAGGGCAGCGAGCGCCAGGCGTTGGAAGCGCAGGTGCGCGAGGCCGGGCTCGAATCGCGCATCTCGATGCCGGGACGTGCCGGCAATGTCGGCGACTGGTACGACAGCGCCGATCTTTACGTGCTGACCTCGCGCTTCGAAGGGCTGTCCAACACGTTGCTCGAGTCCATGGCAAGCGGTCTGGCGGCGGTCTCGTTCGATTGCGACACGGGTCCGCGCGAGATCATCCGCCACGGCATCGATGGCGTGCTGGTGCGGCCCAACGGCGACGTGCCCGCGCTGTGCGAGGCGCTTGGCGTGGTCATGGGCGATGACAACGGCCGCGCGCGCCTGGCGCAGGCGGCAACCGACGTGCGCGACCGATTCTCGGCCGTGCGCGTGCTGCGGAAATGGCAGGAACTTTTTGACGGCGTGCGGGCGAAGGGCCGCTAGGGCCCCGCGCGCGCCGTTGCTACGGTGACCACGAGAATCTCATCATGTGTGGAATAGTCGGAATTTGGGGCCCTCTGGGGAACAAGGATCAGGTGCTGGCGGACAGCTGCCGGCGCATCCGCCACCGCGGGCCCGACAGCAACGGGTTCTGGGAAGACACTGACGCCGGCGTCGCGCTGGCGCACGTGCGTCTGGCGATCCTGGACCTGACCGAAGCCGGCCATCAGCCGATGACGTCCGCGTGCGGGCGCTACGTGATGGTGTTCAACGGCGAGGTCTACAACCATCTGGACATCCGCAAGCAGCTCGAGGACTCGGCGCGGGCGCCGGCCTGGCGCGGCCATTCGGACACCGAGACCCTGCTCGCGGGCTTTTCCGCGCTGGGCATCGAAGCCACGTTGCAGGCCGCGGTCGGCATGTTCGCCATCGCGCTGTGGGACAAGGCCGCGCGCAAGCTCGTGCTGGCGCGCGATCGCATGGGCGAAAAGCCGCTCTACTACGGCTACTCCAATGCCGAACTGGTGTTCGCCTCGGAACTCAAGGGCCTGATGCCGATTCCGGGGTTCGGGCGCAACCTGAACCGCAACGCGCTCGCATCGTTCATGCGGCACAACTACATCCCCGCGCCGCAGTCGATCTACGAAGGCATCGCCAAGCTGCCGCCCGGCACCTGGGTCGAGTTCTCGGCGGACGACACCCGCAGCCGCCGCATGCCGGAGCCGCGCGTGTACTGGTCGGCGCGCGAGGCCGCGGACACGGCTGCGCAGCACCGCCTGTCGTTCGATTCGGACGCGCAAGCCACCGACGCGCTGGAACGCGTGCTGTCCAAGGCCGTGGGCGGACAGATGCTGTCCGATGTGAGCCTGGGCGCCTTCCTGTCCGGCGGCATCGATTCGTCCACCATCGTGGCGTTGATGCAGGCGCAGAGCTCGCAGCCGGTGCGCACCTTCGCCATCGGCTTTCACGAGAAGGGCTACGACGAGGCGCAGCACGCGAAGGCCGTGGCCACGCACCTGGGCACCGACCACACCGAACTCTACGTCACCGCGGACGACGCGTTGGCGGTCGTGCCCACGCTGGCCGACATGTATGACGAACCTTTTGCCGACTCGTCGCAGATCCCCACGTCGCTCGTCACGCGCATGGCGCGCCAGCACGTCACGGTGGCCTTGTCCGGCGACGGCGGCGACGAACTCTTCGGTGGCTATTCGCGTTACTTCCGGGTGGACAACTGGTGGCGCCAGTTCGAACGCGTGCCCGGCCTGCTGCGCAAGCCGGCCGGCGCGATGCTCAGCGCCTCCACCCATCTGCCCGGCCGCGGCGCCTGGCGCGGCAAGGTCGGCAAGCTGGGCGAGCTGCTGCGCGCGGACACGCAAGGCGAGTTCTACCGCCTGTTCGTGTCGTATTGGTCAGACCCCGCCCGTGTGGTCAAGGGCGGCGTCGAGCCCGAGTCGGTGTTCGAACGCGCCATGCAGGGGTCGTTCTTCGAATCGATGATGAAGCTGGACACGGTGACCTACCTGCCCGACGACATCCTGGTCAAGGTGGACCGCGCGGCGATGGCCGTCAGCCTGGAAACCCGCGTGCCCCTCATCGACCACCGCGTCTATGAATTCGCCTGGAGCCTGCCGCACCAATACAAGGTGCGCGGCAACACGGGCAAGTGGCTGTTGCGGCAGGTCCTGCATCGCCACGTGCCGCAGGCGCTGGTCGACCGCCCCAAGCGCGGCTTTGCCGTGCCGCTGGCCGCGTGGTTGCGCGGTCCCTTGCGGGAATGGGCCGACGCGCTGCTGAATCCGTCGCGCCTGCGCCAGGAAGGCTGGTTCGAACCTGAGCCCATCCTGCGCAAATGGCGCGAGCACTCGTCGGGGCATCGCAATTGGGACAGCCATCTATGGGGCGTGCTGATGATGCAGGCCTGGCTGGACCGCTACCGGGCGGGGATGGATCAAGGGGGACCGATTGAGGACCGTTGAGGAATGAAAATACTGATGCTGGTCAGCTCCATGCACGCCGGCGGCGCGGAACGCGTCGCGGCGACCCTGGTCAACGCATGGTCCGAGCGCGGAGACACCGTCATCCTGACGCCCACCTACTCGTCCAAGGGCACCTGCTTTTATCCCCTGTCGGACAAGGTCCAGCTGGCGTGGCTGGCGGATCTGGCCGGCACCCGTGCGACGGGCGCGATGGCGGCGTTCAAGCGATTGCTGGTCCTGCGCAAGCACATCCGCGATTCCCGGCCCGACGTGGTCGTGTCCTTTCTCACCAACGTCAACGTGGCCGCCATCCTGGCCACGCGCGGCCTGAATGTGCCGCTCATCGTCTGCGAGCGCACCAATCCGATCGCCGATACCACCACGGGCTCTGTCTGGCGCAAGCTGCGCCGCGTGCTGTATCCGCGCGCCGACATGGTGACCGTGCAGGCGGAAGACACCGCGGGTCCTTTCGCGCGTCAGGTGCCCGGCATCCGGCGTCTGGCCGTCATTCCCAATCCGCTGCCCGCGCCGCTGCTGGATGCGCCGCTGGTGCAGCAGCGCCAGGACGCCGGCCCGCGCGAGCTGATCGCGATGGGACGGCTGGTGCCCGACAAGCAATTCAATCTGCTGATCGACATCTTCGCGCAGCTTGCGCCGGAGTTTCCGGACTGGAACCTGCGCATCTGGGGTGAAGGCCCCGAGCGCGGCGCGCTTGAACAGCAGGTGGCGCGCCTGCGCCTGCAGTCGCGCGTCAGCCTGCCCGGCCGCACGGAAGCGCCATGGGAAGAACTGGCGCGCGGTCAGGCCTTCGTGCTCAGTTCGCTCGTCGAGGGCTTTCCCAATGTGTTGCTGGAAGCCATGTCGCTGGGGCTGCCGTGCGCGGCGTTCGATTGTCCCAGCGGTCCGCGCGAGATGACGCGCGACGGCCAGGATGCGCTGCTGGTGCCGGCGGGCGATCGGGTCGCAATGACCGATGCCTTGCATCGCCTGATGAGCGATGCGTCCCTGCGCGAGCAACTGGGCGCGCGCGCCGCCTCGGCCGTGCGCCAGCGCTACGCGCTTGCCAGTGTGCTGACCGAATGGGATGAACTGTTCGAAGCGGTGCGGGAGGGGCGATGAGCACCCGGCCGCTGCGCATTCTGCACGTCATCACCGGGCTGGGGCAGGGGGGCGCGGAATCCGTGCTGTTCCGCCTGACGACCTGGCCGCAGGCGGACGTCGAGCACACGGTCGTATCGCTGACCGATGAAGGCCTTTACGGCGAACGCCTGCGCGCCGCTGGCGTCGCGGTGCACACGCTGGGCATGAAACGCGGGCGCGTCAGCCTGGGCGGCTTTCTGGCGCTTCGCCGTCTGATCGCCTCGACCCGTCCGGACGCCGTGCAGACCTGGATGTACCACGCCGACCTGATCGGCGGCCTGGCGGCCCGCCTGGCGGGCGTGCGCGCCATCGCCTGGGGCATCCGCAATTCCGGGGCACACCTTGAACGCAGCAGCCGCTCGGCGCGGCTGGTGCTGCGCGCATGCGCCATGCTGTCGGGCAGCGTGCCGCGCGCCATCGTGTGCGCCGCGCAAAATGCCGCGCAGCGCCACGCTGAAAAAGGCTACCGCCGCGACCGCATGGTCGTGATCGCCAACGGCTACGACCTGTCGCGCTACGCGCCGGATCCGCAGGCGCGCTCGCGCGTGCGCGCCGCATGGGGACTGTCCGAGGACGTGCCCGTGATCGGCTGCGTGGCGCGCTGGGATCCGCTCAAGGACCACGCCAACCTGCTGCGCGCCGTGGCTGCGCTGGTGCGCGATGGCCGCGACGCGGGGCTGCGCTGCGTGCTGATCGGGCGCGACATGACCGAAGGCAACGCGCAGCTTGGCGCCTTGCTCGACAAACTGGATCTGCGCGACCGCGTGGTGCTCAATGGCCCCAGCGACGACGTGCCCGCCGTCATGAACGGACTGGACCTGCATGTGCTGTCCAGCTGCGCCGAGGGCTTTCCCAACGTGGTGGCCGAGGCCATGGCGTGCGGCGTGTATTGCGTGGTGACGGACGTGGGCGACGCCGCCTACATCGTCGGCGATACCGGCGTGGTGGTGCCGCCCGAGCAGGCCGAAGCCCTGGCCCGCGGCATCGAGTCCGCGCTGTGCGACGTGGCCGCGCGAGGCCGCGAGCGCGCGGGCGAAGCCGCACGCGCGCGCGTCCTGGAACATTTCGATCTTGCACGCATGGTGCAAAGCTATATCGCCGTCTGGCACCGCATTTCGGGAGCCCAAGCATGAGCGCCGGACGCTGCCTGCTGTTTGTCGTCAATAACCCGGCATTCTTCATGTCGCACCGCGTGCCGGTCGCGTTGGCCGCGCAGAAGGCGGGCTACGACGTCCACGTCGCGACGATGGACGGTCCCGCCGTGGCCGACATCCAGGCGCTGGGCATGACCCATCACGCCATTCCCATGACGCGCAGCGGCAAGCGCCCGCTGCAAGAGCTGGGCACGTTGCTGGCGCTGGTCCGGCTGTTCCGCCGGCTGCGGCCCGACGTGGTGCACCTGGTCACCATCAAGCCCGTGCTGTATGGCGGTATCGCCGCGCGGCTGGCGCGTGTGCCGGGCATGGTGGCGGCGATTTCCGGATTGGGATTCGTGTTCCTGTCCAATTCGCTGAAGATGCGGCTGGTGCGCGCGGTGGTGGCGCGCCTGTATCGCATCGCGCTGGGCCATCCGAACAGCCGGGTGATCTTCCAGAACGCCAACGACCGCGACCTGCTCAAGTCGCTGGGCGCGGTACGCGATGAGCAGGTGGTCATCATCCGCGGCGCGGGGGTGGACCTTGACGCCTTCCGTCCCACGGCCGAGCCGCCTGCGCCGCCCGTGGTTGTCACGATGGTGGCGCGCCTGCTGCGCGACAAGGGCGTGCAGGAGTTCGTGCAGGCGGCAAGGCTGCTGCGCGAACGTGGCGTGCCGGTGACGATGCAACTGGTGGGCGGACTGGACGCCGGCAACCCGGCTTCCGCCACGCAGGCCGATGTCGACGCGTGGCAGCAGGACGGCTGCGTGCAGGCGCTGGGCGAACGATCGGATGTGGCGGCGCTGTATGCGGCCGCGCACATCGCGGTGCTGCCGTCCTACCGCGAAGGCCTGCCGAAATCCTTGATCGAGGCCGCCGCCTGCGGACGCGCGGTCGTGACGACCGACGTGCCGGGCTGCCGTGACGCGATCGAGCCTAACGTCACCGGCCTCCTGGTGCCGGTGCGGGACGCCGCCGCCCTGGCCGGCGCCATTGCCCGCCTGGCCAAGGACGCGGCATTGCGCCAGGCGATGGGCGCGGCGGGCAGGGCGCTCGCCGAGCGCGAGTTCGACATCAACCAGGTCGCGCGCATTCACGTCGCGCTGTACGACGCGCTTAGCGCCTGATCGCGTCGATCCAGAAGCGCGTGGACGGGTCCTGCTGGCTGGGCTGGGGCGCGTCCAGCTCGCGCATGATGTTCTTGGCCAACACCTTGCCAAACTCCACGCCCCACTGATCGAAGGGGTTGATGCCCCAGATCACGCCTTGCGTGAACACCTTGTGCTCGTACAGGGCCAGCAGCGCGCCCAGCGTATAGGCTTCCAGGCGCGGCAGCACGATCAGCGACGACGGCCGTCCGCCCGGGTGCACGCGGTGTTGCGCCAGCAGGCGCGCGCGTGCCGGATCGCGTTCCGTGGCGGAGGTTTCCGCCAGGGCTTCTTCAAAGGTCTTGCCGCGCAAAAGCGCCGAACGCTGCGCCAGGCAGTTGGCGACCAGCAGTTCGTGGTGCCGGGCGTACGCATGGTCCGGCTGTTCGCACAGGATGAAGTCCACCGGCGCGCCGGCCGCATCCTGATGCAGCCACTGGAAGAACGTGTGCTGGCAATCGGTGCCCGGCATCCCCCACACCGCGGGACCGGTCGGCACACCGGCGGGACTGCCGTCGGCCGTCGCGACCTTGCCCAGCGATTCCATTTCAAGCTGCTGGGCCCACGGCACGATGTGATGCAGCCGCGAATC
The DNA here is from genome assembly GCF_037039475.1 of Achromobacter sp. E1. NCBI lineage: Bacteria > Pseudomonadati > Pseudomonadota > Betaproteobacteria > Burkholderiales > Alcaligenaceae > Achromobacter > Achromobacter sp. E1. The sequence goes on along the minus strand of NZ_CP146253.1, from coordinate 5,093,121 downwards.
GTAGGGCGCGATCACCAGCGAGTCATAGCCCAGCACGCTGCGGTTGGCCACGCCGGCCAGCGCCAGCTGCAAGGGCGCGTTCTCGTCCGGCGGCGCGTTGCGGAAATGGTCGTCCATGGCCGCCGCGCCCGCCAGCAGCCGGTCGAAAGTGTCGTTGCCGAACGCCAGCGCGACCGGCAGGCCGATCGCGGACCACAGCGAATAGCGGCCGCCGACCCAGTCCCAGATCTGGAAGATGTGGTCGGGCAGGATGCCCAGGTTGAGCGCCGCCTCGACGTTGCAGGTGATCGCCACGACCTGTTTGATCGGATCGGCGACGCCGGCTTTGCGCAGCCAGTTCATCGCGACCTCGGCGTTGGCCAGCGGCTCGGTGGTGGTGAACGACTTGGAGGCGACGATGACCAGCGTGTTGTGCGGATCCAGGTGGCTCATCGCTTCGGCAACCGAATGCGAGTCCACGTTGGACGCAAACCGCACGTCGCGGCGCGCGCCCTCGTGGCGCAGCGCGCGGGTGACCAGGCGCGGTCCCCAATCGCTGCCGCCAATGCCCAGATGCAGCACGCCGCTGTAGCGGCCGGCCGCGTCGGCGGCGCGCACGAATTCGCGCAGGCGTTCGCGCTCGGCAAGCACCGCCTTGGCCACCATTGCGGGGGGCTCGGCCGCGCGCAAGGCGGTATGCCAGGCGGCGCGTCCTTCCGTCCAATTGGCCTGACCGCCATCGAACAGGCGCGCGCGCCAGGTATCGAAGTCCTGCTGCGCCAGCAGCGCCCGCGAGGCGGCGAGTAGTTCGGGCGATTGCGCCTGTGCGCTCAGGTCCAGGCGCAGCCCGGGCGCATTGATGACGCGCAGCTTCTGGCCATCCCGGGATGCCGTGCGTGTTGCGGCGGTGAACTGCTGCCACGCGGGGCTGTTGGCTAACGACATGGGCGGATCAGAATGGCAGAGTGGCGTTCGGGGCGAGCTTGCCCAGTTCGCGGCGGAAGTCGGCCTGGATGCGCGCGAGGGCCGCTTCGCTTTGCGCCTCGAAGCGCAGCACGACGACCGGCGTGGTGTTGGACGGCCGCGCCAGACCGAAGCCGTCGGCGTACTCGGCACGCACGCCGTCGATCGTGATCACGCGCTTGGCGTCGGGAAACTGGCCTTGCTCCTGCAAGGCCTTGACCAGCGTGAACGGCTGGCCTTCTTCCATTTCCAGCTTGAGCTCCGGCGTGGACACGTCTTGCGGCAGGGCTTCGAGCGGGGCGCAGGCGTCGGCTGCGCGCGACACGATTTCCAGCAGGCGGGCGCCGGTGTACAGACCGTCGTCAAACCCGTACCAGCGTTCCTTGAAGAAGATGTGGCCGCTCATTTCGCCGGCCAGCGGCGCGCCGGTCTCGGCCAGCTTGGCCTTGACCAGCGAATGGCCCGTCTTCCACATCAGCGCGGCGCCGCCGGCGGCCTCGACCGACAGGCCCACGTGGCGGCTGCACTTGACGTCATAGATGATGGTCGCGCCGGGATTGCGCTCGAGCACGTCGCGGGCAAAGAGGACGAGCTGGCGGTCGGGCCAGATGATCTGGCCGGATTTGGTGACCACGCCCAGGCGGTCGCCGTCGCCGTCGAAGGCCAGGCCGAGTTCGCAATCGGTCTCGGCGACGTGCTTGATCAGGTCCTGCAGGTTCTTGGGTTCGGCGGGATCGGGGTGATGGTTGGGAAAGTTGCCGTCCACGTCGCAGAACAGTTCGTCGACCTCGCAGCCCAGCGCGCGAAAGACCTGCGGCGCCACTGCGCCGGCGACGCCGTTGCCGCAATCGATGGCGATCTTCATGGGACGCGCCAGTTTGACGCCCGAGGCCACGCGCGCGATGTAGGTCTGCGCCAGATCGAGCTGGCGGCGCGTGCCGGGTTCAGGGGCGGGGGCCAGGGCTTGCCCGTTCATAGTCTGCGCCAGCTGCTGGACATCTTCGCCAAACAGCGCGCGGCCGCCCATCATCATCTTGAATCCGTTGTACTTGGGGGGATTGTGGCTGCCGGTAATGGCCACGCCCGAGCCGGTCTGCATGATGTTCGCGGCAAAGTAGACGAGCGGCGTGGGCACCATGCCAATGTCCAGCGTATCGACGCCGCCTTCCAGCATGCCTTCCTGCAGGGCCAGCGACAGCATTTCGCTGCTGAGGCGGCCGTCGCGCCCGACCACCAGCGTCTGCACGCCCTGTTCGCGGGCGCGGGCGGCAAGCGCCACGCCGAGCGAACGGGCAAAGGTTGCGTCGATCAGGTCCGGCACGGTGCCGCGAATGTCATATGCCTTGAAAACAGAGGCCGGAAATTGTGTATTGTTGCCCACGACGGTTCCTTGTTGAGGGGGACAGCGCGGCGGCTGCCGGGTAATGGTAAACCCGTACATCCAAGCCGCTATGGCAGGGGTCAAAGTTGGATTATCCCCCATCGGCGCGGGGGGCTTCATCCTTCGGGCGGAGTAGGGCATTTACCCGGTGCGGCCTGCCCCGCCGTGGTGCGGCGCCCGGCGCGCCGCCGCCTGTTTGCGGTGCATGGCGGCGGGCGCAAAGGCCCCGCTCCCCGGGCTGCCGCGCATGGCACAAAAGTTGCTCGTCATCCGAAGGTGATACGCTTGCCGGGCAAGCAGAAAGACCAGGAGGGGCCATGGGCGCCAAAGTATCCACAGTCATGTCATCGGGCGGCGCCACAAGCAGGCGGGGACCGCCCACGGACTTTGCCGGCCCGGCCGCGGGCCGCGAGCGCCGGCTTGATATCCACGTGTCTGCCGCCGCGACAGGCGAATTGGCCACCGGCCGTGCCTGGGAACGCAGCGTCTGGCGCGACGCGCGGGTCCTCATTGCGGAGTGCCCCGCGCCGCATCTGGCGGCCTCGATCGAAAGCGCATTGCGCACAGTGGCCGCCAGCGTGGCGCGCGACCGCGGCTGGCAGGCCGCCGGCACCGTGTCGTTTTCGCTGGACGACCGCAGCGGCGTCTTCCGCGTCATCGACGCGCAGACGCAGGCCCGCGGGCACGACATGCCGCTTGCCGAACACGATCCCATTGCGCCGCACGTGCTGGAAATGCGCATCGACGGCTGCGGCGACCGCCGCCTGCCGTGCACCCATTTGATGGTCTGCGGCGCCACCCGCGGCGAGGTCCTGCGCCGCGCCTATCGCGCCTTGTCCGAACTGCCCGGCCCCGCCGGCGTGGACCGCGCCTTCCTGATGGAGCGCATAGCCTCCCGCGCCTTCTGCTCGGGCATGACGGGCACCCGGCTGGATCAGGCGGTCGGCTGACTGGTCCGCCAAACGGGGCTTCGGCGGGCGCCGTCCAGCCCCTACAATAGTCCGCACATCCGATGAACTGCGCCCGGCCCCAGCGGCCGGGCCGACTTCAAGTGCGGCATCCATGACATTGCTGAGCGATCTACAGGCCCTCCTGGGCGACTCCCACGTGCTGACGGGCGCGGACGCGGATTCCTATGTGCTGGATTGGCGCCGCCGCTATCGCGGCGCGGCGCTGGCGGTGATCCGCCCCGGCTCCACCGCCGACGTGGCGGCCGCCATCAAGCTGTGCGCCCAGCATGGCGTGCCGGTGGTGCCGCAAGGCGGCAACACGGGCCTGTGCGGCGGCGCCACGCCGGACGATTCCGGCACCGCGATCGTCCTGTCCACCGCCCGGCTCACCGCCGTGCGCGCGCTGGACACCGACAACGACACCATCACCGTGGAGGCCGGGTGCATCCTGCAGGCCGTGCAAGAGGCCGCGTCGGCCGCGAACCGCCTGTTCCCGCTGAGCCTGGCGGCCGAAGGCAGCTGCACCATCGGCGGCAACCTGGCCACCAACGCCGGCGGCACGCAGGTGCTGCGCTATGGCAACACGCGCGACCTTACGCTGGGCCTGGAGGTCGTGACCGCCGAAGGCGAGATCTGGGACGGCCTGCGCGGCCTGCGCAAGGACAACACCGGCTACGACCTTCGCGACCTGTACATCGGCAGCGAAGGCACGCTGGGCATCATCACCGCCGCCACCCTCAAGCTGTACCCGCGCCCGGTGGCGTCCTGCACGGCGCTGCTGACGCTGGACAGCATCGATAACGCCGTGGAAGTGCTGTCGCGCGCCCGCGCGGGGTTCGGCGCCTCGCTGACCGGTTTCGAACTCATGAGCGGCGCCTGCCTGCAGGGCGTGGTGCGCCTCTTTCCGCAGCAGCGCCTGCCCTTCGAAGGCGAATCGGCGGCCTCGCCGTGGTTCGCCCTGCTGGAGCTGTCCGACAGCGAGAGCGAAACCCACGCCCGCGAGCGTTTCGAGGCCGTGCTGGGCGAGGCCATCGAGGCGGGCCTGGTGAACGACGCCGCCATCGCCGCAAACGTCTCGCAGAGCAAGGCGCTGTGGCACCTGCGCGAAAGCATCCCGCTGGCCGAAGCTGAGCTGGGCAAGTCGGTCAAGCATGATGTCTCCATTCCCATCTCCTCCATCGCCGGATTCGTGCACAAGACCAACGCCTTGCTGCAGGCGCGCTTTCCGGGCGTGCGCCATGTGATCTTCGGCCATCTGGGCGACGGCAACCTGCACTACAACGTGGCGCATGCGCCGGGGCAGAGCGAAGCCGAGCTGCTGGCGTTGCAGGGCGAGATCTACGGCGTGGTGCATGACAGCGTGCACGCGCACAAGGGTTCCATCAGCGCCGAACACGGCGTGGGCCAGCTCAAGCGTGACGAGCTGCCGCGCTACAAGAATCCCGTGGAGCTCGCGCTGATGCGCCGGATCAAGCGCGCGCTGGATCCGCAGGGGCTCATGAACCCCGGCAAGGTGCTTTCCACGTAACGCGGCCAGGATCGCAGAACATGGCAACCCCTCCCGCAGCGGGCGCGAATCACCGGGTGCTGATCGTCGAAGACGACCACATCATCGCCGGCAACCTGTACAGCTTCCTGGAGGCGCGCGGCTTTCTTCCCGACGTGGCCTACAGCGGACCCGCCGCCTTGCAGCAGTTGCAGGCGCAACGCTTTGACGCCGTGCTGCTGGACATCGGCCTGCCCGGCATGGACGGCAACGCCGTGCTGCACGCCATGCGCACGGAACGGCGGCTGGCCGTGCCGGTGCTGATGCTGACCGCGCGCGACAGTCTCGAAGACAAGCTGGCGGGCTTTTCGCACGGCGCCGACGACTACCTGACCAAGCCGTTCGCGCTGCTCGAGGTCGAGGCCCGGCTGCTGGCGCTGATCCAGCGCGCCAAAGGGTCGACGGTGGACGCCGAGCGCACGTTCGGCCCGCTTCAGTTCGACGCGCGCAGCCGTGTCGTGTCGGTCAGCGGCGTGCCGGTCCATCTGACCCGCAAGGCAAGCCTCATCATCGAAGTGCTGCTGCGCGATCCGGGCCGCGTGGTCACGCGCGAGGAACTCGAATCCGCGTTGTGGGGCAACGAGCCGCCCTCGTCCGATGCGCTGCGCAGCCAGGTGCACCTCTTGCGCCGCGCGCTGGCCGACGCGGGCTTTGACGGCATCGAGACCGTGCACGGCACGGGCTGGCGCCTGGCGTTGCCCGGCGCCGCATCATGAGCCGCGCCGCCGCCGGCACCTTGACCCAGCGCGTCGTCTGGGCGCTGACGGGCGCGGTGGCGCTGTTTGTCACGGCGCTTGCGCTGCTGGCCTACCTGACGTTCGATCAGATGGAGGACGATCTGGTCAACGACATCCTCAACACCGAAATGGATCGCCTGGTCCAGCATGCGCGCAGCAGCGACGAGTTCCTGCCGCGTCGCGGCCCGCGTGAACTGGGCGGGTCCATGCGCGCGTGGCTCAGCGTGGACGGCCAGCCGCCCGTCGGCATGCCGCCCGAGCTGCTATCGCTGGAGAATGGACTGCACCTCATCGAACCGGGCGCGTACACGTGGCACGTGATGGTGGCCGAAACCGATCGCGGCAAGGTGTATCTGCTGTACGACGCCACCGACAACGAAGAGCGGGTGCACGACTTCGGTCTGATCGTGCTGGGCGTGGGCGCGCTGTGCGTGGTGTTGGCCTACGCGCTGTCGCGCCGTGTGGCAGCCGTGGCGGTCGGGCCGCTGCTGGACCTGACGGACCGGCTGTCGACCTGGGCGCCCGGGTCGCCCGACATGGCGGTCACGCGCGACGACGAGGCCGGGCGGCTCATTGAAGCCTTCAACCGCGTGCAGGGCCAGGTCGACCGGTCGATCGCCCGCGAACGGGAGTTCGCCGGCAATCTCAGCCACGAAGTGCGTACGCCGCTGGCGGCGATCCGGTCCGACAGCGAGCTCATGCTGCTGACGCAGGCGCTGACGCCGGACCAGCAGCAGCGCCTGACGCGCGTGGTCGACAACGTGGACCACGTGATCGTCAGCCTGGAAAGCGCGCGCGCGATGGCGCGCGACCAGTTGCGCGAGCCGGAGCCCGTCGACATTGCCGCCTGCATGGAAGACGCCTGGCGCGGCTACGCCGCCCAAGCCAGGCAGGCGGACCTGCGCTTCGACAACCAGATCCCGGCCAGCCAGGTGCTGACGCTGGACCGCTACGCCCTGCTCACCGTCCTGCGCAACCTCGTGCGCAATGCGATCGAGCACGCCGCGCCGGCCACGCTGACCGCGTCGCTGGATGCGCAGGGCGGGCTGGAACTGCGCGACGACGGCAAGGGCATCGCCGTCAGCGATCTGCCGTTCCTGTTCCGCCGGTATTTCAGCGGCCGCATGCGCGATTCGGGCGCGGCGGGCAGCGACGAGGCGGCGCGCGGGTTGGGACTGGCGATCGCCAAGCGTGTATGCGACATGCAGGGCTGGTCGCTCACGGTCGAGTCCTCGCAAGAGGGGCCTGCGCGCGGCACCCGCTTCCTGTTGCGATTCCGGCAGGCCGAGACGGCAGCGCCTACCACGCGAATTTGACGAATTTTCGACTATCCGGCCCGTAAAGTGCGCTGGCCCGAACCGTCCGGAAAATTCCGATCATGCCGTCCCCATTACTGCCGGCGCCGCACGCGCCGACGAGCGCCTTTTACCTGCTCACCCATGTCGGGGCCGTGACGCTGCTGCTTGCCTGCCTGGCGTGGTGGGCCAAGGAGTCGGGGCTGGACATGTACATCGCGCGTGCGCTCTTTGATCCGGTGATCGACGATTTTCCGCTGCACGGCAGCCGGTGGCTGGAGTTGCTGGGCCACCGCATCGTGCTCGCCCTGCCGATCGGCGTGGGCCTGGCCGCGGCCGGCATCGCGGCCGCCAGCTACCGCATCCCGGCATGGCGTCGCTGGCGCGGCGCGGCGATCGCCGTGGCGGCATCGTGCCTGACCGGGCAAGTGCTCATCAACCAGCTCAAGCATCACACGACGCTGCCGCGCCCCTACGATCTGGAGACGCTGGGCGGCTACACGCCGTATCCGGTGCACTGGTGGACATGGGCGCGTGCGCGCGCCGGCGGGGCCTTGCCCAGTGGCCATGCCGGCGCGGGCTACGCGCTGCTCAGCCTGTACTTCGCGGGATGGGCGCTGGGCCGGCCTGCGTGGCGCTGGAGCGGGCTGGCGATGGGGGTGGCGGCGGGCGTGGGCTTTTCCGTCGTGCGCATCCTGCAGGGCGCGCACTTTCTCAGCCAGACGCTGTGGTCCGCCGCCCTGATGTGGCTGCTGGCCGCCATCTTCTTCTATCCGGTGATCGCGGGACGGACCGCGCACGGCCCGTCCCGCGCGCCGCGCGTCAGTTGAGCAGCACGCCCGGCAGCCACAGCGAGAACGCAGGCACGTAGGTCACCAGCGCCAGCGCGGCCAGCAGCGCGCCGTAGAACGGCCAGATGGTGCGCATCACCGTTCCCACCGATACCCCGCCGATGGCGCATCCCACGAACTGCGTGGTGCCCACCGGCGGCGTGTTCAGTCCCAGCGCGCAATTCAGCAATATCACCATGCCGAACTGCACGGGCCCCATGCCGTACTGCATGCAGATCGGCAGGAAGATCGGCGTGCAGATCAGGATGGTGGCCGCCATGTCCAGGAACGTGCCCAGCACGAACAGGATGATGTTGACCATCAGGAAGATGGCCCACGGCTCCGTCGAAATCGACGCCATCAGCTGCCCGGTCTTTTCGGCCACGCCATAGAAGCTGATCAGGTAGCCGAACGTGGCGGAGATGCCGATCAGCAGCAGCACCACGCCCGTCGTCTTTACCGCTTTGCTGGCCGCGCGGACGAACTGGTCCCAGGTCAGCGAGCGGTAGACGAAGATCGTCAGCGCCAGCGCATACAGCACCGCCACCGCTGCGGATTCCGTCGCGGTGAAGACGCCGCTCAGGATGCCCGCGATGATCAGCACCACCACGAACAACCCCGGCGCCGCGGCCACCAGCGAGCGGAACACGATGTGCCAGCCCGGGAAGGTGCCTGCCGGGTAGCCCCGGCTGCGCGCCACGAAGTAGGCGGCCGCAAGGTTGCACGCGGTCAGGATCAGGGCGGGCACGACGCCTGCCGCAATCAGCGCCGCGATGGACACCTTGCCGCCCGCGGCCAGCGTGTAGATGATGATGTTGTGGCTGGTCGGCATCAGCGCGCCCACCAGCGCCGCGTGGGTCGTGACGTTTACCGCGTAGTCGGCGTGGTAGCCCTCGCGCTTCATCATCGGGATCATCACCGACCCCATCGCCGACACGTCCGCCACCGGCGATCCCGACACCCCGCCGAACAGCGTGCAGGCCACCACGTTGGACATGCCCAGGCCGCCGCGCACATGGCCTACGAGCGACTTGGCGAACGCCACGATGCGGTCGGCAATGCCGCCGTACAACATCAGTTCGCCGGTGAAGATGAAGAAGGGGATGGCCAGGAACGAAAACGCGTTCATGCCCGAGGTCATCTGCTGGAAGGCCACTGCCAGCGGCAGGTCTTCGTACATGATGGCCGTGATGGACGACAGGCCGATGGCGAAGGCCACCGGCACGCCGATCACGAGGAACCCCATGAAGGTGAAGGACAGCAGTGTCAGCGCCATGCCGGTACCACCTTCTGGTTGCGCAGGATCGCGATGATGTGCTCGACGGAAAAGAGCGCGATCAAGGTGCCCGACAGGGTTGCAGGAACGTACTTCCACGCGTTGGAGATGCCCAGGTTGGGAATCTTGTAGGCCGCGACAGACTCGGCCAGCACGCCGCAGTTCCAGGCCATCAGCACGCCGAACAGCAGGACGAGCAGATGGATGAAGATGCGCAGCCGCCGTTGCCCGGCGGCGGGCAGGGCGTCGAGCAGGGACTCGAAGCCGATGTGCCCGGCGTCGCGCACGCCAACCGCCGCGCCCAGCATGGTGACGTACAGCACCAGCAGGAGCGCCAGGCTTTCCGCCCAGGTCGGCGTGCTGTTCAGCACGTGGCGGCCGAAGATCTGGAGCGAGACGGCGACAATCAGGCAGATCAGCCCGAATACGCTCGTCCACATGCAGATCCGCGCCAATCGGGCGCAGGCGCGGGAGTAGGCATCCAGCGGGGCAGCCAGGGCTTCTTCCCGGCCCCCCGCGGCGACATCTGGTTCATTCGTGGGTGTGGCCAACATGATGTCCTCACTGCACGGCCTGGATCTTGGCGACCAGGTCCTTCATTTCAGGGGTGGTGACGAAGCGTTCGTAAACCGGCTTCATCGCGCCCTGGAACGAGGGTTTGTCGACCTGCGAGATCTGCGAGCCTGCCTTCTCGACCACCGCGCGCGACTTCTGCTCGCGCTCGTCCCACAGCTTGCGCATGTAGGGCACCGATTCGCGCGCCGCTTCGCGCAGGATCTTCTGGTCGTCGGGCGGCAGCTTGTCCCACTGGCGCTTGGAGAAGATCAGGATCTCGGGCGTCATCGTGTGCTCGGTCAGCGAATAGAACTTGGCGACCTCGTAGTGATGCGCGCTTTCGTAGCTGGGGAAGTTGTTCTCGGCCGCATCCACCAGCCCGGTCTTGAGCGATGTGTACACCTCGCCCATCGGCATCGGCGTGGCGTTGCCGCCCATCGCCTCGACCATTGCCACGGACAGGTCCGACTGCTGCACGCGGATCTTCAGGCCCTTGGCGTCGGCCAGCGTCTTGATCGGCTTCTTGGTCGTGTACATCGAGCGCGAACCGCTGTCGTACCAGGCCAGGCCCACAAAGCCGGCTCCCTCGCACGAGCGCAGGATCTGATCGCCGATCTCGCTGTCCAGCACCTTGTGCAGATGCTCCTTGGAACGGAACAGGAACGGCAGCGACGGCACGCGGGTGGTCTGGCAGATGTTGTGCATCGCCGCGCTCGACACGCGGGCCATGGCCAGCGCGCCCAGTTTCACCTGTTCGATCGAATCGTCTTCGTTGCCGAGCGCGCCGCCAGAGAACACCTTCACGGTGATGCGGCCGTTGGTCCGTTGTTTGACCAGCTCACCGAAGTGGCGCACGGCCTGCACAGTGGGGTAGTCGTCGGGATGGATGTCCGCGGAGCGCAGCTCGGCGGCGTGAGTGGCGGGAATCAGCGTCAGCAAGGCGGCCGCGGCCAGAACGGCGCGGCTCAGGTGAGGGTGCAGCATGTCTACCTCCGGATGGGGTACGGCGTTTCGTTAAGGGCCGGGACGGCCCCGAAGCTCTTTGATATGCACTGACCTGCTCGGGGTGGGCGCAAAGGGGCGCGCCCGTCGGGTGCTAACCGGCGCTGGCGGTTTCCTCCAGGCCCTGCACGCCGGGGTGCAGGGCGAAAACGGCGCCGTCCAGTGCGCCGGGCGCGGCATTGCCCGGGCGGATCGACGTCACGAAAAGCGTGTCCATGCGGGAGCCGCCGAAGGCGCACATGGCGACCTTGGCGGCGGGCACGTCCAGGGTGCGGTCCAGCCGGCCGTCGGGGGTGTAGCGATACACCTTGCCGGCGTCGTTGCCGCAAATCCAGTAGCAGCCCGCCGCGTCCACCGCGGCGCCGTCGGGACGGCCGGCGGGCAGGGCGTCAATGAAGACGCGGCGGTTGGACGGCATACCCGTCTCGGTGTCGTAGTCGAACGCCCACACGGTGGCGCGCGACGGGTGCGAATCGGACAGGTACATCGTCCGGCCCTGCGGGCTGAACGCCAGTCCATTGGGCACGATCAAGCCGTCGAGCAGGACGGTCACGCCGCGCGCGTCATGGCGGTACAGCGCGCCGGCGGGCGAGGCCAGGGCCATGTCCATGACCATGGTGCCCGCCAGAAACCGGCCTTGCCGGTCGCAGCGGCCGTCGTTGAACCGCATGCCGGGCGCGGCATGGGCAACGGATGCGAGCGGGCGCGCAGCGCAGGCCTGGTCTTCACGCAGTGCGTCGCAAGCATAAAAACCATCTTCCATCGCGAGCAGCCAGCCGTCCCCCCGCATGGCGATGCTGCCCGCCATCTGCGGCAGCGCCCAATGCGCGAACGCGCCGGTCTCCGGCGTCCAGCGCCAAAGGGTCTTGCCGGGAATGTCGGTCCAGTAGAACGCCTGGTCGGCCCGGCGCCAGATTGGGCTTTCTCCGACGCCGCACAACACAGTTCCCAGACGTTCGGCGGTGGTGGACATGGGAGGCTTCAGGCGTTCGGGAAAGGGAAGGGGCCGGCCTTGACGAAGGCGCCGCCCTGATACCGCGCGGCGGGGTCGTCCGCGGCCAGCGCGGGCTGCGCTTCGACCTTTGCGCGGAATGGTTCCGACGAATCCCTGGGCGCAAAGCCCAGCACCGCCGCGCCGCTGTTGTCCCACCAGCTGTCGCGGTTGGCCGATGCGCCATACACGATGAGGTGGCCGACGTCCGGCGTGAACAGGGCGCGGACGACGAGGTCGGTCAGGTCGTCATGGCTGAGCCAGGTGACCAGCATGCGCCGGTCCTTGGGTTCGGGAAACGACGAACCGATGCGCAGGCACACGGTCTGGATGCCGTAGCGGTCGAAATAGAAGCGGGAGAGGTTTTCGCCATAGGCCTTGCTCAGGCCGTAATAGCCGTCGGGCCGCAGGGGCACGTCCGCGTCCAGCGTCTGGCCCTGCTCGTAGAAGCCGATGACGTGGTTGGAACTGGCGAACACCACGCGCTGCACGCCATGCAGGCGGGCGGCTTCGTAGACGTTGTAGACGCCCTGGATGTTGGCGGGAAGAATTTCCTCGAACGGGCGTTCCACCGAGACGCCGCCCAGATGCACGATGGCGTCCACGCCGCGCACCAGTTCCGACACGGCGGCGGCGTCGGCCAGGTTGCAGGGGACGACTTCCTCGCCCGGCTGCGCGGGCGCCATGGCGGCCACGTCCGACACGCGCAGAATGTCCGCATGGGCTTTCAATCGGGGACGCAGTACAAGGCCCAGGTTGCCGGCGGCGCCGGTCAATAACAAACGATGACACCGGGAAGATGCAGGCATGTTGTTGACAGCTCGGCTCATGACGCAACGCTCTGTGAATGGCGCGGTGGAGTGGACTTGTCTGGTACGTTATCGTACAACTGTCGCGAAGTATAATGATCGCCATTTTCCAGCGTCAAGCGCTGCGCAACCGTCTTCGGATAATCCCTGATGAACGCTCCTGTCGATACCCCTGTCCTGCCGCAGCGTCGTCCCCGCAACCTGGCGCAAGGCCTGGTCGAGAACATTTCCGAACGCATCCGCAGCGGCGAAATCCGTCCCGGCGACAAGCTTCCCACCGAATCGGCCATCATGCGTCAGTTCGGCGTCAGCCGCACGGTCGTGCGCGAGGCGCTCTCGCGATTGCAGGCCTCGGGCCTTGTTGAAACGCATCACGGCGTGGGCACGTATGCGCTGGAACCGAGCGGGGGCGGCGATTTCCGCGTGGACCCGGCTGACATCGCCACCGTGCGCGACGTGCTGGTCCTGCTGGAACTGCGTATCTGCCTGGAAAGCGAGGCCGCGGGCCTGGCGGCCATCCGCCGCAGCGAAGACCAGTTGCAGGCGATGCGGCGGGCGCTTGATGCCTTCAAGCTGGCGCTGGACAGCGGCGGCGACACCATCACGCCGGATTTCCAGTTCCATCTGCTGGTGGCCCAGTCCACCGACAATCGCTACTTCGCGGACCTCATGGCGCATCTGGGGTCCGCCATCATTCCCCGCACCCGCATCAACTCGGCAAAGTTTGCCCACGAAGACCGCGCGGCGTATCTGGCGCGCGTGAACCTCGAGCACGAAGACATCTACAGCGCGATCACACGGCAGGACCCCGAGGCCGCGCGCGCTGCCATGCGCACGCACCTGAGCAACAGCCGCGAGCGCCTGCGCCGGGCGCAGTAGTGCGCTCGTGGCCTTGCTTGCTGCAAGTGTGATGTCGTACAACGTTTGAACAGGTCTGGCCGCCATCGATAAATCCAAAACCGCGTTACTCTTGGCGCGGTTATTTTTTTGATCATCGAAACGGCATGGTTTTGCGCGGCACACACGGCAGTACGCATTCTTCATGGGGGCAGGCACTGCCCCACGCGCGCGAGGGGCTGGCATGCGTCGCCTGACTCTTCGATTCATCATTGCCATCCTGGCGCTCCTGACGCTGTCGCGCTTGGGGCTGGCCTTCTGGATGTGGGACCGCGTCGAAGCGGCCGGAGGCCTCGGCCCGCTTCTCTTTGGCGGACTGCGCATCGACGTGTGCCTCTTGTCGATGGTGATCGCGCTGCCGGCGGTGTTTTCGCCGTGGTTCGGTCACCGGCCGCTTGCCGTGCGCATCACCGCCTGGTGGTTCCGCGTCTGGTGGATGCTGTACGTGCTGCTGGAGGTATCGACCCCGCAGTTCATCGCCGAATACGACACGCGGCCCAATCGCCTGTACTTCATCTACCTGCTCAATCCGAAGGAAGTGGGCTCGATGCTGTGGCAGGGCTACAAGGGCGTGCTGCTTGCCGCGTTCGTGGTGCTGGTCCTTGCGGCGTGGCTGGCGGTCAAGTTCTTCCCGACGCGCTCGCGCGATTCCTTCATGGCGTGGTGGAAGCGGCCCATCGCGTCCTTCGTGATTCTGGCGCTGGTGTTCCTGGGCGCGCGCGGCACGCTGGAACACCGCCCCATCAATCCGGCCAAGGTGGCGTTCAGCTCGGACGCCATGGTGAATGCGCTGGCGCTCAATTCGTTGTACAGCGTGTTCGATGCGGCGTACCGCATGCGGGACGAGCGCTCGTCGGCCGCGATGTATCCCAAGATGGCCGTGGACGAGATGAACGCCATCGTGCGCGAGAAGGCCGGCATGACCGGCGCGCCCATGGACCCCAAGCTGCCCAGCCTGCATGAACAGAAGGCGACCGTGCGGTGGGACAAGCCGCTGAACGTGGTGATCATCCTGCAGGAAAGCCTGGGCGCGCAGTACGTCGGCAGCCTGGGCGGGCGCGACCTCACCCCGAACATCGACCGCTTGGGCAAGGAAGGCTGGATGTTCCACCGCGCTTACGCCACCGGCACGCGCTCGGTGCGCGGCATCGAAGCCGTGACCGCGGGCTTTTTGCCCAGCGTCGCCGACGCCGTGGTCAAGCTGCCGCGTTCGCAGACGGGCTTTTTCACGCTGGCGCAATTGCTGGGCAAGCATGGCTATCACTCGCGCTTCGTGTACGGCGGCGAGTCCCACTTCGACAACATGCGCGCCTTCTTCCTGGGCAACGGCTTTGACGAGATCGTGGACCGGCCCAAGTTTGTCGACCCCGTATTTGAAGGGTCGTGGGGCGCCTCGGACGAAGACATGTTCAATCAGGTCGACCGTCTGCTGCGCGCCGATGGCGACAAGCCGGTCTTCACGCTGGCGTTCTCGGTGACCAACCATTCGCCCTGGGAATATCCGTCCGGGCGCATCCAGCCCGTGGGCGATCCGGCCACGGTGGACAACACGGTACGCTATGCGGACTGGGCGCTGGGCCAGTTCTTCGAGAAGGCGCGCAAGGCGCCGTATTGGAACAACACGGTTTTCCTCGTCATTGCCGACCACGATTCTCGCGTGTACGGGTCCATTCCCGTGCCGGTGCGGCACTTCCAGATTCCTGCGCTGATCCTGGGCGCGGGCATCGCGCCGCGGCAGGACGATCGCCTGGTCAGCCAGATCGACATGGCCCCGACGCTGCTGTCGCTGATCGGCCTGGACAACGTGAACCCCATGCTGGGCGTGGACCTGACGCAGCGCGATCCCAACCGCGCGATGATGCAGTACGCGGACAACTTCGGTTATCTGAAGGGCGATCAGCTGCTGGTGCTGGAGCCCGCCAAGGCGCCCCGGCAGTTCAGCTACAAGGCGGCGCCGGTGGGGCAGGATGAAACGTACGCGCCGGTCGAGCCGGCCGACCCGGCCTTGACCCAGGAGGCGCTGGCGCACGCGCTGTGGGCAAGCTGGGCGTACCGCGAAGAGAAGTACCGCCTGCCTTGATCCTACTCAAGCCTCATTCCGCGGGCCGATAGCACACTGGCGGCCATGACAACGCCGAACCCCTCCACGGGAGCCTCCCGCGCCGCATCCCCGGCGCTTTCGCACGCCCAACCCGCGGCGCCCCAACCGCGGCGGCGCCTGGCCATCCCCGTGCCGCGCGGCCGGCTGGCGTGGATAACCGGCGTGCTCAGCACCCTCTGGCTGGCCGTCAACACGCTGTTCTGGTGCCTGCTGCTGTTCCCGGTCTCGCTGCTGAAGCTGGCGTTGCCGTTTGCCGCGGTCAGGCGGCGCATCGATCCCATTCTCAACGGCATCGCCACGGCGTGGGTATCGTGCAATACGGGCTGGTTCATGCGCATTCAGCCCCAAGCCTGGGATATCCACGGCAATCAGGGCCTGCGCTATGCGGACTGGTATCTGGTCAATTGCAACCATCAGTCGTGGGTCGACATCTTCGTACTGCAGTACGCGCTGAACCGGCGCATCCCGCTGCTCAAGTTCTTCCTCAAGCAGCAGCTCATCTATGTTCCCGTCATCGGACTGGCGTGGTGGGCGCTGGACTTTCCCTTCATGAAGCGGCACGGCAAGACGGCCCTGCGCAAGAACCCGGATCTGGGGCGCCAGGACCAGGAAGCCGCGCGCCGCGCCTGCGCCAAGTTTTCGCTGGTGCCCACCAGCGTGATGGTATTTGCCGAAGGCACGCGTTTCAGCCCAGCCAAGCGCGCGGCGCAGGGTTCCCCGTACCGCCATCTGCTCAAGCCCAAGGCGGGCGGGCTGGCGGTGTCGTTGAATGCGATGGGCGCGCGGTTCCGTTCAATGATCGACGCGACCATCGCCTATCCGGACGGCGTGCCCAGCTTCTGGGATTTTGCCTGTGGACGCGCAGGGCAGGTGGTGGTGCGGATGCGGCAATTGCCGGTGCCGCCGGCCTTCTGCGAAGCCGATTACTCGCGCGACAAGGCGTTTCGCACCACGTTCCACCAATGGCTCGGCCAGCAGTGGCAGGCCAAGGACGACGAGATCGAGGCGCTTGTCGCGCGGCCAGGATCGCCGGCCGCCGGACGGCCGGCCCCCGGATCGCCGGCCGCCGCAAACCCATCCGCCAGTTAGCGGGTTTGCGGCTGGCCCAGCCTTAGACGCGCGCGGGCAGCACGACGCCCGAGCATTCCCCGAAGCCGATGCGCGGATAACCCGCCTTCACGCATTCGGCGCGGATGATGATCTGGTCGCCGTCCTGCAGGAACGTGCGCTTCTCGCCCCACGGCAGTTCGATCGGCGCCTTGCCGCCATTGCTCAATTCCAGTAGCGAACCTGCTTCCGCCGGGCGCGGGCCGGACAGCGTGCCTGTGCCCAGCATGTCGCCCGGTTGCAGATTGCAGCCATTGACCGTGTGATGCGTGATGAGCTGCGCCACGTTCCAGTACGCATCGCGGAAGTTGCTGCTGGACAGCTGCACCGGCGGCGTGCTTGCGGCGCGGGATTGCTCGGTGGTCATCAGCACTTGCATCTGCACGTCATAGGCGCCCTTGGCGCGGTTGGCGTCCGACGACAGGTACGGCATCGGCTGGGGTTCGCCCGCACCGCGGTTCCATTGCGTACGGAACGGCTCCAGCGCTTCCATCGTGACGATCCACGGCGAGATCGTGGACGCGAAGTTCTTGGACAGGAAGGGGCCGAGCGGCTGGTATTCCCAAGCCTGGATGTCGCGCGCCGACCAGTCGTTCAGGATGCACAGGCCGAACACGTGCGAATCGGCATCGGCCAGTTCGATGCGTTCACCCTGGGCGTTGCCCGTGCCCACGAAAATCCCCAGTTCCAGTTCATAGTCCAGGCGCGCGCAGGGGCCGAACTGCGGCGTTTCGCCTTCGTTGGCGGGGCGGGTCTGGCCGACGGGACGCGGGAATTTCTGATTCACGCCGATGCTGGAGGCGCGGCCGTGATAGCCGATGGGCACCCACTTGTAGTTCGGCAGCAGGGGATTGTCGGGGCGGAACTGCTTGCCCACGGCGGTGGCGTGATGCACCGAGATATAGAAGTCGGTGTAGTCGCCGATGCGGGCGGGCGTGGTGTATTCGGCGTCCGCTTGCGCGACCAGCAGCGGCTCCACGGTGGCGCGCAGGGCGGCGCCTTCGCGCAGCGCGCGCGACAGGGCCAGGCGCAGCGCGCTCCAGTGCGATTGGCCCAGGGCCATCAACGCATTCAGGCTGTCGGTGGCGCAGGCGGCCAGGGCTTCAGCGGCCAGGCCTTCGAACGGCTGCTTGCCGGCCAGCGCGGCCAGGTCCAGGATCTGGTCGCCGATGGCCACGCCGGGCCGGAAGGATTCTTGCGTGCCCTTGCGGCGGAAAGCGCCGTAGGGCAGGTTCTGCACGGGGAAATCCGACGTGTCCGAATTGGCGCTGGCGACCCAGCTCTTCAAGGACGGGTCGTGGGTTTCGTTGATGGTGGTCATGGCTGCGTGTCTCGGTCAGTGTGGTTATGGGAGCCGGCCGGGCGCACGGGCCTGCCGCGCGCCGGATGCATGAAACGCCAAACGGCGATGCGCTCTTCGCGCATCGCCGCCGGCAATGAAGGCTGACGCGGTCGCGTCACGCCTTCTTGGGATCGAAGTGCTTTGCGATGCCCTGCCAGCACCGGTAGTAATCGCCCTGCAATTCTACCGACGCCAGCGCCTGCTCCGTCGGGCGGATCACGCGGCGGGTCTCGAACATGAACGCCATCGTGTCGCGGATGTAATGCGCTTTGCTGGTGTCCGCATGCGAGGCCTTCTCGAAGGTCTCGGCATCGGGGCCGTGGCCGCTCATGCAGTTGTGCAGGCTGGCGCCGCCCGGCGCGAAGCCGTCGGCCTTGGCGTCGTACACGCCCTGGATCAGGCCCATGAATTCGCTGGCGATGTTGCGGTGGAACCAGGGCGGACGGAACGTGTTCTCCATGGCCAGGATGCGCGGCGGGAAGATCGCGAAGTCCATGTTGGCCGTGCCCGGGGTGTCCGACGGCGCCGTCAGCACCGTGAAGATCGACGGATCCGGATGGTCGAAGCTGATCGAACCGACGGTGTTGAAGTTGCGAAGGTCATATTTATAGGGGGCGTGCGTGCCATGCCAGGCCACCACGTTCAGCGGCGAATGATCGATCGAGGCGCGCCAGAAGCCGCCCGTGAACTTGGCGATCAGTTCAAAGTCGCCGTCCACGTCTTCGTACCAGGCCACGGGCGTCTTGAAGTCGCGCGCATTGGCCAGACAGTTCGAGCCGATCGGGCCCAGTTCCGGCAGACGCAGCGCCGCGCCAAAGTTCTCGAGCATGTAGCCGCGCGCCGTGCCGTCCAGCAGCTCCACGCGGAACCGCACGCCGCGCGGAATGACGGCAATTTCCAGCGGTTCCAGGTCGATTAGCCCCAGTTCGGTGGCCAGGCGCAGCCGGCCCTGTTGCGGCACCAGCAGCAGTTCGCCGTCGGCGTTGTAGAAATAACGGCCCTGCATCGAGCGGTTGGCCGCGTACAGATGGATGCCCACGCCGCCCTGTTCGTCGGGGCCGCCATTGCCGCCCCACGTCTTGACGCCTTCCAGGAAATCCGTGGGCGTGTCCGGAATCGGCATCGGGCTCCAGCGCAGCTGGTTCGGCGTGACCGGGCCGTGGCCGAACGTGCTCAACCAGCCGGTGGCGCCGTCGAAGGCTTCAAAGGGCTTGTGCTGCGCGCCGGGACGGATCCGGTACAGCCATGAGCGGCGGTTCTCGGCGCGGGGCGCGGTGAAGGCCGTGCCGGAAAGCTGCTCGGCGTACAGGCCGTAGGGACATTGCTGCGGCGAATTGCGGCCGATGGGCAGGGCGCCGGGCAAGGCCTCGGTGGCGCAATCGTTGCCGAAGCCGGTCTGGTATTGCAGTTCCATGGAATCCTCCTGGGGCGGCGGGCGCGGTGCTTGGCCGCGCGGCTTGGTGTGGTGGCCGGAGCGGGCGTTGCCCGAGCCGATGTGCCATTGTCGGAAAAAATTCCTGTTGCGGCTACGGGAATGCAAAAATAGCGACTATAAATTTTGTGAATAGTAGGGGGGCCCGATGGTCGAGTTGCGCGACGTGGATTTGAACCTGTTGCTGCTGTTTCAACACCTGCTCGAAGACCGCAATCTGTCGGCGGTGGCGCGGCGCATGGATCTGTCGCAGCCGGCGGTCAGCAATGCCCTGCGGCGCCTGCGCACGGCGTTCGGCGACGAACTCTTTGTGCGCACGGCGCAGGGCATGCTGCCCACGCCGCGGGCTCAGCGGCTGGCCGGACCCGTCAGCGAAGCGCTGGGCCTGCTGTCGCAGGCGTTGCAGGACCAGGACGTGTTCGATGCGGCCACCAGCAACCGGCGCTTTCGCGTGGCCATGACGGACGTCGGCGAAATCCACTTCATGCCGCGCCTCATGGAGGTCTGCGTCCAGAAGGCGCCGCAGGTCCGGATCGACTCCGTGCGCGTGCTGGGCCCCGACCTGCCGCGCGAGATGGAGTCGGGCCGGGTGGACCTGGCGATCGGGGCGTTTGATGAAATGGGGGCGGGCACGCTGCAGCGGATGCTGTTTCGCCAGGGTTACGCCACGCTCTTTCGCCAGGCGCATCCCACCGCGCATGCGGGAATGGGGATCAAGGCGTTCCGCGCGGAACGTCACCTCATCGTGTCGCGCGCGGCGCCCTATGGGCAGGTCAACCAGTCGATGGAGCGGGCGGGGGTGGACCTGGCCGAGCATTTCAGCGTGCCGCATTTTTCCGCGGTGCCCTACATCGTCAGCGCCACCGACCTCTTGGCGACCGTGCCGGAAAAGCTGGCGGCCAGCGCCGCCGCGCCGTTCGGCCTGCGCTTCATGACGCCGCCGCTCAAGGTGCCGGCGCTGCAAACCAACATGTACTGGCAGCGCCGGGTGGACCGCGACGGCGGCAATCAGTGGCTGCGCGCCCTGATCGTCAACACCTTCGCGGTCGGTTCCTAGCGGCCCGCGTGGCGCCGCGCCGTGATGGCGGGTCCGCCGTCTCAGGCCGTTTGCGTCACGGAAGCGCGTGCGTGATGCAAGGCTTCCTTCAGCAGCGCCAGATCGCCCAGGTGGTTCGCCAGGAGCAGGATCAACGCCGCATTCAGCTCCTGGCTCTGCTCGTTGGACAGGTCGCGGTGGGCGTCGATCAGCGCTTCGTAGAAGTCGTCCGGCGCGGCGAGGTTGGTGTCGGTGATAAGCATGGGGATAACCTCTGAAATCACGCGCGGCCGGTCGCGCGATGAACGGCGGCGGCGACGGCGTCGGGATCGAAGGCGCGCCAGCGCGCGGCGACGTGCTGATCGGGGCGGATCAGGTAGGCGGTGCCCGCCTGCGCGTCGTAGCGCTTGGCCAGGCAGCCTTCGCTGTCCCGCACCACCGCCACCTCGGCGGGCAGCGCGGCCATGTCGCACTGCGCATCGGCCACCAGCACGACCTTGACGGGCACCGGCGCCATGCGCAGCGCCTGCAACGCCGCGAGCGTTTCGCGGGCGGGCAGCGTGGCGCCGCAGAACACCGCCAGCACGAATTCGCCATCCAGCTGCGACAACCACCAGCCCGGTTCGCCCTGCCTTTGCACCGGCGCATCCAGCGCCACCGCGCCTGGCACCATGCGGCCGGTGAAGGCGTCGGCGTCCGGCGTGTTCAGCGGCGATCCGGCGTAGGTGGCCGGCAGCGACAGGCGGCCGCTGTTCACCAGGGACCGCGCGAACGGATGGTCCTTGGCCAGATTGAGCACCGCATTGCGGAAGCTGCGGCTGATCTCGCTCTTGGGCGTGATGAAGTCGGTGGCGCGCGACGAGTTCAGGATGTTTTCGTCGGCGGCGAATTCGCGTTCGGCGCTGTAGCTGTCGATCAGCGTGTCGGGCGCAAGCCCCGCCAGCACCAGCTTGAGCTTCCAGGCCAGGTTCTCGGCGTCCTGCACGCCGCTGTTGGCGCCGCGCGCGCCGAACGGCGACACGCGATGCGCGGCGTCGCCCGCGAAGACGATACGGCCGTGGCGGAACTTGTCCATGCGTTCGCACGCAAAGGTGTAGACGCTGACCCATTCCAGGTCGAACTGCGCGTCCGGTCCGAGCAGCGCCCGGATGCGGGGCAGCACGTTCTCCGGCTTGACGGCTTCGACGGGGTCCGCATTCCAGCCCAGCTGGAAGTCGATGCGCCAGACATTGTCGGGCTGCCGGTGCAGGAGCACGGATTGATTGGGGTGAAAGGGCGGGTCGAACCAGAACCAGCGCTCGGACGGGAAATCCGCCGTCATCTTGACGTCGGCAATCAGGAACCGGTCGCGGAAGATGCGGCCGTGGCTTTCCTGGCCGATGAGCTTGCGCACGGGCGAGCGCGCGCCGTCGCAGGCGATCAGCCAATCGGCATGCAGCGAGTACGGGCCTTCCGGCGTTTCCACGGTCAGCGTCACGCCATCGTCGCCTTGCATGACGCCGGCAACCTTGTTCTTCCAGCGCAGCTCGATGTTGGGCTGCTGGCGGGCCGCTTCGTACAGATAGCCTTCGGCGTAGTACTGCTGCAGGTTGATGAACGCCGGGCGCCGGTGGCCGGGCTCGGGCAGCAGGTCAAAACGCCACACTTCCTGCTCGCGGAAAAACACCTTGCCCACGTTCCACGACACGCCCTTGTCGATCATGCGCTGGCCCACGCCCAGGCGGTCCCAGATTTCCAGCGTGCGCTTGGAAAAGCAGATGGCGCGCGATCCGGTGGACAGCCGGTAGTCGTCGTCCAGCACCACCACGTGCACGCCTTGGCGCGCCAGGTCCAGCGCCGTCGTCAGGCCGACGGGGCCGGCGCCCACCACCACGACCTGATGGCGCGCCAGGCTGGCCGCCGTCTGGTCCGCGTGCTTTTCATAGGCGAACTCCATCGCCTGAAAGTCGATGTCTCCCACGGTTGTCTCCTGTGTGGGTCATTTTCTAGTTATGCGGACACGCTGCGCCGCAAGGGGTCGCGCGTGTCCGGTTCTTGCTTGTCGAGGCAGGGTGGCGGGGTCAGCCTTCCAGCTGCGCCCACATTTCCAGGTCGCGCTTGTCGGTCCAGATGCGCGGGTGCGTGTAGCCCGTGGCTTCGTCGTAGGCGCGGGACACGTCGAACGGCATGCAGTGGTCGAAGATCACCCAGTCGCTGTAGCGCGGCTTCATGAAGTCGTAGACCTCGCGGTAGATCGTCTTCAGGTCCTTGCCTTCGGCCACGCCGCGGTTCACGGCGCCGTACAGGTCCGTCAGGAAGGCGCGCGTGCCGGCCAGGCCCTGGCGCACTTCGGTGGCGTTCTTGAGGGCGGGGCCGCGGCCCGGCACCATCTTTTCGGCTTCAAAGCCCGCCAGCGCGTCCAGCGTGGTGGGCCAATCGCGGAAGTAGGCGTCGCCGCAGTAGGGCGTGGACTGGTATTCGACCAGGTCGCCGGCGAACAGGATCTTCTGTTCGGGCAGCCAGGCAATGGTGTCGCCCTTGGTGTGGCCGCGGCCGACCTGCAGCAGCTTGACTTCCAGGTTGCCCAGGTTGACCGTCATTTCGCCCTTGAACGTCATGGTCGGCCAGACCAGGCCCGGCGGAATCGACTCGGCGTTGCGGAACAGGCGCGGAAAGCGGCCGATCTCGCTGGCCTTGTCCTGCTCGCCGCGTTCGGCGATCAGGTCGTAGGTGTCGCGGCTGGCCAGGATTTCCTGGGCGTTGTAGGCCGAGGCGCCGAACACGCGCACGGCGTGATAGTGCGACAGCAGGATGTACTTGATGGGCTTGTCCGTCACTTCGCGGATGCGGCGGATCACGTCTTCGGCCATCACCGGCGTGGCTTGGGTGTCGATCACCATGACGGCCTCGTCGCCGATGATCACGCCCGTGTTGGGGTCGCCTTCGGCCGTGTAGGCATACGCGTTGTCGGACAGCTTTTCGAACGAGACGACCTTGTCGTCCATGTCCGCGTGCGAGGCGAATTGCTTGCTCATGGAGGCTCCTTCCACTTTTCTAGGAATAGGGTGTGTGGAAGGAAATATAGTCCTGCGTTAGTTTTCGTGCAATACGTTTGCTATAAACGAATTCCCGAGTTGTAACGGCGATGTCGCCAGGCGCGTCGTCACGTCGCCCATCAGTTGCGTTGGCATTTTGGGCAGTAGTAGGTGGCGCGCTGGCCCTGGACAAAGCGGCGGATCGGCGTGCCGCAGACCCGGCAGGGCAGCCCTTCGCGCTCGTACACGGCCGCGTGGATCTCGAAGTAGGCGCCCGGTTCGCCGCTGGCGCCCACGTAGTCGCGCAGGGTGCTGCCGCCGGAGGTGAGGGCGTCGGCCAGCGTGGCCCGCACCATGTCGGCCAGGCGCTCGCAACGGGCCAGCGACAGCTTGTTGGCCGGGGTCTTCGGGTTGATGCGCGCGCGAAAGAGGCTTTCCGACGCGTAGATGTTGCCCACCCCCACGACCGCCATGCCGGCCAGCAGCACCTGCTTGACCGCGGCGCCGTGGTTCTTGAAGTGCCGGTGCAGCCAGGCGCCGTCAAAGCGCGGGTCGAAGGGTTCGATGCCCAGCTTGGCCAGCAGCGGATGGGCTTCGAGGGGGCCGTCGGCGTCGTCGTGCCACAGCACGGCGCCGAATCGGCGCGGATCATGCAGGCGCAGGACCGCGCCGTCGAAGATCCATTCGACATGGTCGTGCTTGCGCAGGAATTCGCCGGGCGCCACGCTGCGCAGGGAGCCCGACATGCCCAGATGCACGATCTGGGTGCCGTGTTCGAAGCGCAGGAGCAGGTACTTGCCGCGCCGTGCGCATTCCAGCACGGTGCGTCCGCCGATCAGGGACGGCAGCTCCGGCGGGATGGGCCAACGCATGCGGGGTTCGTGAACGACCAGTCGCGATAGCGTCTGGCCTGTGATGATGGCGTCGATTCCTCGGCGCGTGGTTTCGACTTCAGGCAGTTCCGGCATGAGCCAGTGTAAGATCATCAATTGCGTGTACGAAGATTGTGCCATCAACCGGACGGGCCGCGTGAAGTCGTCTTTTAAACAAATGAATATCGGGATCGCCGCGTTGGGGCTTGCGCTGGCAGCAATCATGGCCCCGCCGGCCCAGGCCGCCGACGGCCGGACGCGTGACGCGACGGGTCCACGGATCGCTCCCCAGAACCGCCAGCCTGAAACCGAAGTCATCCGCCTGCGCCCAGGTCAACTGCCTTATGTGTCGCTGACCGGCGATATCTTCTACCGCGTACTGGCTTCCGAAATCGCCGCCCAGCGGGGCATGTACGGCACCGCCGCCACCACCATGGTCGGTTTGGCCCGCGACACCGGCGATCCCCGCCTTGCCCGCCGCGGCCTCGAGTTCCAGCTTGCCGGGGGCAATCTGCCCGGGGCGCTGGATGCCGCCCGCGTCTGGGCCCGTCTGGCTCCCAACGACATCGAAGCCAGCTCCACCGAACTGGCGCTGGCCGCCGCCAATGGTCAGACCAAGGGCCTGGCCCAAGCGCTGCGCAAACGCATCGATTCCTCGCGCGACAAGCCGGCCGCCATCGGCCAGGCGCTTGCCGTGCTCAGCCGCCTGAACGACCGCCGCCTTGCACTGCGCATCCTGGACGAATCCCTGAGCGACAGCGTGCGCAAGCTGCCCGCCGCGCACCTCGCGCTGGCCGACGTGGCTTCCGCCGCCGGCGACTACGAGCGCGCCGCTCAGGAATCGCGCGCCGCGTTGGCCGCCGACCCCAAATCCGAAGGCGCCGCCCAGCGCGTGCTGGAGTACGGCTCCAAGGTCGATCCCAAGCGCGCGCAGACCGAGGCCCGCGCCTTCATCAACCGCAATCCCGGCGCGCGCAAGGTCCGCCTGATGCTGGCCGGCCAGCTGGCCGACAGCGGCGACTACGACGCCGCCCTGGCCGAGCTTCAGGCCATGTCGCGCCGCTCGCCCGAGGATTTCGACCTGCTCTTCATGCAGGCCCAACTGGCCTACAAGTCCGGACAACTCGCGCAGGCCAAGACCCTGCTGCAGCAGTATCTGGAAGTCCAGAACCAGCGCCAGCGGGCCACGGTGCCCGGCGCCACTGACGCCGGGGCGGCTGCCGCCGATGCGCACGTGCTGCTCGCGCGCATCGCCGAAGACCAGGGCCGCTACGACGAAGCCATCGCCGAACTCGGCCGTATCGACGACCCCACGCTGCGCTATTCCGTGCGCATGCGCCAGGCCGCGCTGCGCGCCAAGAGCGGCCGCGTGGACGACGCGCTGGCCATGATCGACTCGGCCGGCCCGCAGGACGAAGAAGAACGCGCTCTGGGCTCGCTGACCAAGGCGCAGATCCTGCGCGATGCCGACCGCATCGGTCAGGCGGTCGCTGCCCTGGAAGCCGCGGACCAGGCGCTGCCGGACACGGTCGAGATCAAATACGAACTGGCCATGCTGTACGAACGCCAGAACCGTCTGGCCGACCTGGAGCGCATGCTGCGCCAGGTCATCGCCCTGGATCCAGACCATGCCCACGCGTACAACGCGCTGGGCTACACGCTGGCCGACCACAACCAGCGCCTGCCTGAAGCCCTCGATCTCATCACGCAGGCGCTGGAGCTCTCGCCCAACGATCCGTTCATCCTCGATAGCATGGGCTGGGTCAAGTTCCGCATGGGCGACACCATTGCGGCGGCGGACTACCTGCGCCGCGCCTACAGTGTGCGTCCCGAAGCCGACATCGCGGCCCATCTGGCCGAGGTGCTCTGGGCGCAGGGCAAGCGCGATCAGGCCACGGACCTGCTGCGCGCCGCCTTGCAGAAGGACCCCAAGAACAAGACGGTCCAGGACGTCGTGAAGCGTCTGGGGGTCAATCTGTGACGGCAGTCTTTGCAGGATTTCGTGGCGCGGCATCCGGCCTGCGCTGGGTGGCGCTGGCGCTGCTTGCCTTCACGCTTGCCGCCTGCACGTCCTTGCCCAAGCCCATCGAAGGGGCCAGCGATGACGCGTTTTCGCGCATTGGCCGCTTTGCCATCACCGTCAACGAAGAAGGCGGCAAACAGAATGCCGTACAGGGCGGCTTCTCGTGGTCCGATGATGGGCACCGCTATGTGCTGGACCTGACCAACCCGCTGGGGTCGACCGAAGCCCGCGTGGAAGGCCGCCCCGGCGCCGCCAGCCTCACCAAGGCCGACGGCACCCGCCTGGTCGCCGACAACCCCGATGCGCTCGCCGAGGACGCCCTGGGCAGCAGCATGCCCGTGTCGGGCTTGCGCGACTGGCTGCGCGGCAAGCTGGCGGCGGATCCGCAGGCCTCTGACGTCAAGCGCGACGAATTGGGCCGGCCCATCGCCTTCGAGCAGGGCGGCTGGCGCGCCAACCTCTCCCGCTACGACGAAAAAGGGCCCCAGCTTCTCGTGCTGGAGCGTCTGGAGCCGGGCCGCCGGATCCTCGTCCGGCTGGTCGTCAATCAATCGTGATCCCGTGCGGCTTTACGGCCGCACGGCGCCTCCAGCGCCATCGAATACGGGTTAACCCTTATCACACCGCCGGATTTCCAATCAAGCGAATAAGCGCCGCAAAACGGGGCGTGTTACCGCTTGAAATATATTGCCTTGACTGAATAATTCTCCCTGCCTTAGCGCGAGGTACTTACGCGCAGCAGCAATCGGGGTCGACGCGAGTCTGCCGCCCACCCTTTTGGAGAATGGCCATGTTCAGGAACACCCGCATCGCGACGGTGCTATTGGGAATCATCGCGATCTTTTTCACCTTCCAGCTGGTGATCGGCGCAATGGGCTTTGCCGCCCTGCGCCAGACCAACCAGGATGTCGCGCAGCTCTATCGCCTGTCGCAGCAGCAGGTCAACGCGGTGAACGCCGCTTCGCTGTCGCTGGTCGCGGCGCGTACCGACCTCAGCCGCTACGCCACCCGCGTCGCGCAAGGCAACACCGACGACAAGACCTCGCTCGTCGCGGCGCGCCAGCGCATCGTGTCGGCCGACCACGCCTTCCAGGGCTTTTCCAGCGGCCTGACCGCCGAGGAAAAAGCGGAATCGGCCGCCATCATCGACGCCTACACCAAGCTCAGCACCAACCTGCAGAACGTGGGCCGCGTCCTTGAAGCGGGCGACATGGAGGCCTACTTCAAGCAAGGCACGCAGTCGGTGCAGGAGCGCCTGGTGAGTGAGCGCGATGCGTTCATCCAGCGCGCCGAGGCCACCGGCCAGGCGGTCATGGACGAAATCTCCATGTTCAACTCGCTCTTCACCGGGCTGCTCGCCGGCATTCTGGCGCTGGGCCTGCTGGTGGCCGTGGGCGCCCACGTGCTGATCCGCCGCATGATCGTGCGTCCGCTGGTCGAGGCCGGCGAGGTCTTTCGCCGCATCGCCGAAGGCGACCTGACGCGCCGCGTCGCCGACTTCGGCAAGAACGAAATCGGCGCGCTGCTCAGCGCGCTCAAGGGCATGCAGGACAGCCTGGTGCGCACCGTGTCGGCCGTGCGCCGCGGCGTCGACGAAATCAACGTCGGCGCGCGCGAGATCTCCTCGGGCAACACCGATCTTTCCAGCCGCACCGAAGAGCAGGCCGCCTCCCTCGAGGAAACCGCGGCCAGCATGGAAGAGCTGGCCACCACCGTGAAGCAGAACGCCGACACCGCGCGTGAAGCCAACCGCATGGTCGCCGCGTCCGAGGCAGTCGCGCAGCGCGGCGGGCAAGCTGTCTCCAGCGTGGTCGAAACGATGCGCGCCATTTCGGGCAGCTCGTCGCGCATCGCCGACATCGTGGGCGTGATCGATGGCATCGCATTCCAGACCAATATCCTGGCGCTGAACGCGGCGGTGGAAGCCGCACGCGCGGGCGAGCAGGGCAAGGGCTTTGCCGTCGTCGCCAGCGAAGTGCGCACGCTGGCGCAACGCAGCGCCGCGGCCGCCAAGGAAATCAAGCAGCTCATCGAGGACTCCGCGCAGAAGGTCGGGGTGGGTTCGGAGCAGGTTGAAAACGCAGGCGCCACGATGCGCGAGATCGTCGAGTCCGTGCAGCGCGTGACCAGCTTGATGGCCGAGATTTCGGCCGCTTCCGAAGAGCAGGCCACCGGCATCGACCAGGTCAACCGCGCCGTGTCGCAGATGGATAGCGTGACGCAGCAAAACGCCGCGCTCGTCGAAGAGGCGGCCGCCGCGGCCGGTGCGCTTGAAGAGCAGGCTCGCCAGCTGGCCGGCGCCGTGTCGGTCTTCAAGCTGCCCGACGGTCAGGTCATCGACGCGCCCGCAGCCAGGCTGGGCGCCAGCATGACGCCACAACTCGCGTAACGTCACCTCGCAGTTCCGCCATCAGCGCGTGTCCGCACGCGTTCGGTGCACGGGCCGGCCCGCCAGTTTTCCTGGCGCGCCGGCCCGTCTCGCTAGAATGGCGGAATCCTTTCGCACCGGTTGTCTTTCGTGACTCTCTACGACGTTCCCGCTCCCGCCAAGCTGAATCTCTTTCTGCACGTCGTGGGCCGCCGCGCCGACGGCTATCACCTGCTGCAGACGGTGTTCCGCTTCATCGATCTGTGCGACACGCTGCACTTCCAGGTGCGTGCCGATGGTGTCATCAGCCGCGCCACCGACCTGCCGGGCGTCCCGGAAGATGAGGACCTCACCGTGCGCGCCGCGCGCGCGCTGCAAAAGGCTACAGGCACGCGCCAGGGCGCGCAGATCAGCCTTGAAAAACGCATCCCGCAAGGCGGCGGCCTGGGCGGCGGCTCCAGCGATGCCGCATCGGTCCTGATCGCACTGAACAGATTGTGGAACACGGGACTGTCGCGTCAGGAACTCATGGCGCTGGCGCTGCCGCTGGGCGCGGACGTGCCCGTCTTCGTCTTCGGCCAGTCGGCATTCGCGCAGGGAATTGGCGAAGATCTCACGGCCGTGACGCTGCCCGAACGCGCCTATCTGGTGGCGCAACCGGACGCCAGCGTGCCGACTGTTGGCATTTTTTCCGCACCCGATTTGACAAGGGATTCTTCTTACATCACAATAGCGGACTTTCTTGCTTCGCAAACATTTTTGCCTAGCGAATCCGGCGGTAAGTTTGCCAAAGGATGCGCGCTTTACGGAAGAAATGATTTGGAGCCGGTGGTCTACCGTCTTTATCCTGAAGTGCTTGGGGCATCGCGGTGGCTTGCTGAACAGGGTTTGCCTGTTCGCATGTCGGGATCAGGCGCATGTTTATTCGCCGAATTTTCCGAAACATCGCAGGCCGTTTTGGCAGAACAAGAAATAACCGCTATAATGCGCGGCGCTGATAAAACATTCAGCCAAACGCATCCACGGTTTCGGTTAGTGCAGGCATGTACTGGGTTAGCTGAACATCCGTTGCGGAATTGGATTGCAAGATAGTTGGGGAGTCGCCAAGCTGGTTAAGGCACCGGATTTTGATTCCGGCATGCGAAGGTTCGAATCCTTCCTCCCCAGCCAACCGAATACATAAAAAAGCTGTTGAACACGCCTGTAAGACACTGGCCCGGGTTCAGCAGCTTTTTTATTTTCCGGATTCGCTGGTGCAAGTTGAATGTGCTGCACTAGGTCTCACCCGCAGGTACCACCCCGCATCACTCGTTAGTGTCTCAAACGACCATCGCATCATCCATCATGGCAAACGATAGCTTCATGATTTTCACGGGCACCGCCAACACTCGGCTGGCCGTGGACGTAGTCAACCACCTCGATATGTCCCTGGGAAAGATGACCGTCGGTCGTTTTTCGGACGGCGAGGTGATGGTCGAGATCAACGAGAACGTGCGCGGCAAGGACGTCTTCGTCCTGCAGCCCACCTGTGCGCCCACCAACGACAACCTGATGGAAATCATGGTGATGGTCGATGCCCTGCGCCGCGCGTCGGCCGGCCGCATCACCGCCGCGATTCCTTACTTCGGCTATGCCCGCCAGGACCGCCGTCCGCGTTCGGCGCGTGTGGCCATCTCGGCCAAGGTCGTGGCCAACATGCTGCAGGTCGCTGGCGTTGACCGCGTCCTGACCATGGACCTGCACGCCGACCAGATCCAGGGTTTCTTCGACATTCCCGTGGACAACATCTACGCCGGTCCGATCCTGCTGGGCGACATCTGGCGCCGCAATTTCTCGAACCTGGTCGTGGTGTCTCCGGACATCGGCGGCGTGGTTCGCGCCCGCGCGCTGGCCAAGCAGCTCGAAGCCGATCTGGCCATCATCGACAAGCGCCGTCCGCGCGCCAACGTGTCGGAAGTGATGAACATCATCGGTGAAGTCGACGGCCGCACCTGCATCATCATGGACGACATGGTCGACACCGCCGGCACGCTGTGCAAGGCGGCCCAGGCCCTGAAAGACCGCGGCGCCGGTGCCGTTTACGCCTATTGCACGCACCCCGTGCTGTCGGGCGGCGCCATCGACCGCATCGAAGCGTCGGAACTCGACGAACTCGTCGTCACCGACACCATTCCGCTCTCCGAGCAAGGCCAAGCCAGCAGCAAGATCCGCCAGCTGTCGTGCGCCGCGCTGCTGGGCGAGACCATCCTGCGTATTTCCAACGCCGAATCGGTCAGCTCGCTGTTTGTCGATTGACGCGTTCGCGTCGATCGGATCACAGCCCGAATTTCCAGTTATTTGCGCCTTGCTGGTCGCGGCAAGGTGCAAACAAGCACGGCGCGCCCTTTGCGCGCCGTGATTTCAACCGGTGAAGTCTCTTCACCTTTATTGTTTCGGAGTTATCCATGAAATTTACTGCCACTGCGCGTAGCGTCCAGGGTTCGAGTGCGAGCCGCCGCCTGCGCCGCGCGGGCCGCGTTCCCGCCATTGTTTATGGTGGTACGGCTGCCCCCCTGAACATCGAACTCGACCACAACGAGATCTACCACGCGCTGCGCAAGGAAGAATTCCACGCATCGATCCTGCAAATGCAGCTCGAAGGCGCCAAGGATGAGCAAGTTCTGCTGCGTTCGGTTCAATGGCACGCCTACAAGCCGCAAGTCCTGCACGTGGACTTCCAGCGCGTCGACGCCAACCAAGCCCTGCGCACCAAGGTGCCGCTGCACTTCGTGAACGCTGAAATCTCGCCGGCCGTGAAGCTGAGCGGTGCGATCATCAGCCACGTGACGACCGAACTGGAAATCACCTGCCTGCCGTCGGCCCTGCCCCAGTTCATCGAAGTGAATCTGGCTGACGTGCTGGCCGGCGGTTCGATCCACCTGGCCGACATCAAGCTGCCCATGGGCGTGACCTACGTCCCCCACGGCGGTGAAGACAACCCCCTGCTGGCCGCCGCGGTCACCAAGGGTGGCGCTGCCGCTGCCGACGAAGCCGAAGAAGCTGCTCCGGCCGCCTAAGTCCTGCCGGAAAGCCCTTGCGGCTTTCCTGCGGCTTACGCCCGAAACCCTGCGTGTGCATTTGCATGCGCAGGGTTTTTTGGTTTAAACACCCCCATCATGTCTACTCCCATACGCCTCATCGTGGGACTGGGTAATCCAGGTCCCGACTACGAAACCACCCGGCACAACGCCGGCTTCTGGCTGGCCGACCATCTGGCGGACGATCTGCGCACTTCTTTTGCGCTCGAGAAGTCTTTTTTCGGCATGGTGGCCAAATCACGCCAGGGCACGGACAACATCCTGCTGCTCAAGCCCAACACTTACATGAACCGTTCCGGCCAGGCGGTCGGCGCGCTGGCGCGCTTTTACAAGCTGACGCCGGAAGAAGTGCTGGTGCTGCACGACGAACTGGACCTCATGCCCGGACAGGTCAAGCTCAAGCAGGGCGGCGGCCACGCCGGTCACAACGGCCTGAAGGACATCCAGGCCGCGCTGGGCAGCCCCAACTTCTGGCGCCTTCGTATCGGCATCGGCCATCCGCGCACGCTGGGTCTGGCCCAACAGGTCGCCGACTTCGTGCTGCACCCCCCGCGCCGCGAGGAACAAAAGGAAATCGAAGCCGTCATCGACCGCTGCCGCGCCGTCGTGCCCGCCATGCTGTCGGGCGACTTCGCGTTGGCCACGCGCCAGCTGCATAGCGGCAACGAGCCCTGATGAAACCAGGCCCGACCACCCGGAAGCTGCGCTTTCGCAGCGAGATCGCCGACTTCTGGCGATTCATCCGCCATCCGCATCCGGTGTCGCGGCTGCCGCGCCGCGCCTGCGGCAGCGGCCTTGCCGCCGACTGGTGGCCGGGCATCGGGCCGGGGCGCCTTCTGGCCTGGGCCGCGGTGCTTTGGGCGATCAACCTTTTTGCGCTGGGGCCGGTCGCCGTGGCGGCCGCCGGGCTGGGCGGCGTGACGCATCGTCTCGATCCCCACAACATTCCCTGGCTGACCGCGGTGCTGTGGGCGCCGCTGGTCGAGGAAATGCTGTTCCGCTACGGACTTCGCCGGCCGCGCCAGGCCTTGTGGCTCATCCCCGCGCTGGTGCCTGTCGTGCTGTGGGGCCCCAAGCTCTGGACGGGGCTACTGCTGGCCGCGTTCATTTTGCTGGGGGTGTGGGGGCTGCGCGCACGTCCTGAGCCGCTCAAAGGCTGGGACACCAACTGGCGCAGGTATTACCTGCAGCACTTCGGCGTCGTGTTCCATCTGGTCGCGCTGACGTTTGCCGCGGTGCATCTGACCAATTTTGTCTACAACAAGACGCCGTACTGGCTGCTGCCGCTGCTGGTGCTGCCGCAATGGCTGACCGGCCTCGTGCTGGGCTGGATGCGCGTGCGCCGCGGCATCGGAGCCGCGATCCTGCTGCATTCCGTGTTCAACGCCGGCCCCATCCTGATGATCTGGCTGGTCATGCGCTACGCGCCGGCCGCGGCCGGTTAAGGCTTCGGGCCGGGGCGCGCGGCCTGAAGGCAAGGGCGCATGCCCGGTAGCCATGTCGGCTGCGTTTCGCCGGCGGCGTCCTCGGGGCCGCATCACGTCCGCCAGGAAGGCGTCGTTTCACCCCGCCGGGGTAAACTACGCCGTTAACGCTCAATACCGTACTTACACAGGATTCCCATGGCTCTGCAATGCGGCATCGTCGGCCTGCCCAACGTTGGCAAATCGACACTCTTCAACGCTCTGACCCGCGCCGGCATCGCCGCCGAGAACTATCCGTTCTGCACCATCGAGCCCAACGTCGGCGTCGTCGAAGTGCCGGATCCGCGCCTGCAGAAGCTGGCCGAAATCGTCAAGCCCGAACGCATCCTGTCCGCCACCGTCGAATTCGTCGACATCGCGGGCCTGGTCGCCGGCGCGAGCAAGGGCGAAGGCCTGGGCAACCAGTTCCTCTCGCACATCCGCGAAACCGACGCCATCGTCAACGTCGTGCGCTGCTTCGAAGATCCCAACGTGATCCACGTCGCCGGCAAGGTCGACCCGATCGCCGACATCGAAGTCATCGAAACCGAGCTGGCCCTGGCCGACCTGCAGACCGCCGAAAAGGCGCTGCAACGCCACCAGAAGACCGCACGATCGGGCGACAAGGAATCGCAACGCCTCGTGGCCGTGCTGGAAAAGTGCGTCGCCCAGCTCAACGAAGCCAAGCCCATCCGCTCACTGGACCTGACGACCGAAGAAAAGGCCGACATCGCCCAGCTCTGCTTCATCACCGCCAAGCGCGCGATGTACGTGGGCAACGTCGCTGACGACGGCTTCACCAACAACCCGCTGCTCGACCGCCTGACCGAATTCGCCGCCGCCCGCAACGCGCCCGTCGTCGCGATCTGCGCCGCCATCGAATCCGAAATCGTCGACCTCGACGACGCCGACCGCGAAGCCTTCCTGAAGGACATGGGCATGGAAGAACCGGGCCTGAACCGCCTGATCCGCGCCGCCTTCAAGCTGCTGGGCCTGCAAACCTACTTCACCGCCGGCGTGAAGGAAGTGCGCGCCTGGACCGTGCCCATCGGCGCCACCGCTCCCCAGGCCGCCGGCGTCATCCACACCGACTTCGAACGCGGCTTCATCCGCGCGCAAACGATCTCGTACGAGGACTACATCACGTACAAGGGCGAGCAGGGCGCCAAGGAAGCGGGGAAGATGCGCGCGGAAGGCAAGGAATACATCGTGCAGGATGGCGATGTGATGAATTTCTTGTTTAACGTGTGATTTGCCCGCGAGACCTGGGCAGGCTTCGGCGGTAGCCAAGCATGCTTGGGCGCGCGATGCAACGCGTGCCAACTTGCGCCATCAATGAGTCCACTTCGTGGGCTCATTTTTTTTCCGCGGCACGATCAGGCCGCAAATAAGAAGCTTCCTATATACGCCTGTCGACGCGACGGGCACGATCCTGACGATGTGTTATGTCCACTTCCGGCCCCTGTGCCGTGGACTTAGAGCCCATCTCGGTCTGCACCCAAGTGGTTGGTGCGAGCCGTAGCCGCAGGAGCGCCCCGTGCCCGTCCAATCTGATCTGCGTTTTACGTTTACTGCTGGCGCCGACGAGTTCGATGTCATCGAGTTTCGTCTAGTTGAAGCGCTGTCCGAGACCTTTCTGCTCGAGGTGGACCTGAGCTGCGCGAGTGCCGAAGTCGACTTTGGCGGAATACTGGACCAGCCCGCCTTGTTCACGATCTGGGCGGGCGGACGTGCCGTCAGGCTTGTCCATGGGCTGGTGTCCTCGTTTCAGCAAGGTGACACCGGCTTTAGGCGGACGCGCTATCGCGCCACAGTGGAACCTCGCCTGGCGCGTCTGAAACTCGCTTCAGACTGGCGCATATTCCAGGCGCTTGCTGTTCCCGACATTGCCAAAGCCGTCCTCGGCAAACACCGCATCACGCAAGCTTACGAGCAATGGAGCACCGAATCCCATCTTCCGCGGGAGTATTGCGTCCAGGCAGGCGACAGCGATTACACCTTTGTCGAACGCATCATGCGCGAAGAAGGATTTTTCTACGGTTTCACGCACACCGTTGATAGCCACCGCCTGATCCACTGTGACCGCCTATGGGTATTCGGCAGAGCCGACGGTCCGCCCGTCGAATACAACCCCATGCCCGGCGGAGACCGCCCAACGCCCGCGCTTCACAGTTTTCTGTACACGGAACAGGTACGCACGGCGCGTCATGCCCAGCGTGATTACGACTTCAAGAACCCGCGCTACGACCAACACACCGAACGAGCAGTAGAAAAGGGGGCACACCAGTCGCTCGACTATGAACGCTACGACTACCCGGGACGCTACAAGAACATCTCGGGGGTGCAGTTCACCCGAGACCGCCTGCGCGGCCTGCGGGGCGGGGCTTGCGTGGCGGTCGCCCAAGGCGATGATGCGCGACTGACGCCAGGCGTTTCCTTCGACCTCGTGGGCCACCCGCGCGAGGACATGAATCGCGGTTGGCGGCCGATCCGCCTGGCGCACCACGGCAAGCAGTACACAAGCCAGGCTGAAGACAGCGCAGACGCCGAGCAAGGCACTCACTACCACTGCGCTGCCACTCTGGTACCCGACGATGTCGAGTGGCGCGCGGAACCGCTGCCCAAGCCGCGCATCGATGGCCCTCAACAAGCGACAGTGGTGGGGCCGCCTGGCGAGGAGATCTACTGCGACAACTACGGACGCGTGAAAGTGCAGTTTCCCTGGGACAGGGAAGGCAAGCTGGACGAATACAGTTCCTGCTGGATACGCGTGTCGCAGAACGTGGCCGGCGCCCTGTGGGGCCACATCGCCATCCCCCGCATCGGGCAGGAGGTCATCGTCAGCAACTTCGATGGCGATCCGGATCAACCGGTCATCACGGGAAGGAGCTACAACGCACACCAGTTGCCGCCGTACGATCTTCCGGCGCACAAAACGCGCATGACCATCAAGAGCCAGACCCACAAGGGAGACGGTTTCAATGAAATGCGCTTCGAGGATGAGGCGGGACGAGAGGAGATCTACCTCCACGCGCAGAAGGACCAGAATATCCACGTCAACAACGACGAGAGCACGTTTGTCGGACACGACCGCAGGGAGCGGGTCGAGAACGATGAAGCCATCGTCATCGGCCACGACCGCACGGAGACCGTCGGCAACGACGAGCGGGTCACCATCGCGCGTGACCGGCGCCATGACATCGGCCAGGACGCCTCGCTTGCCGTGGGACGTGACCACACCATCTCTATCGTCAAAGACCGCATCGAAGAGGTTGGCAACCACCGGCGCGACAAGACCGCCGCGAATCACTGGACGGAAATCGGAGGGCACCTGGAGCAGCGCATCGAAGGGCATGCGCATCTGCAGGCGGGCCAGGAAATCCGGAACCTGACCAAGGTCTACAAGGTTCAGGTGGAGGATGAAATTGTGCTGGAGGGGCCGGGCGGGTCGTTGCATATCAACCGGTCTGGCATCACGCTCAGCGGCGTGGCAATACATCTCAAAGCTCCCATAAGCCAGCAAGCAAAGGGTGGTGGCGGCTTCCTCTCATTGGCTAGCGCGCCCGAACAGGGTGAGCCGATTTGCGTCAGCTGTTGGTTGAAGGCCGCCCGGGAACGCAAGGCATTGATGAGGATGGGCGCATGATCTCCCGCGACTTGATCAGGGCGCTGAACCAAGAGATCCATGACGGCGAGGGTTCACGGTCGTGCCACCTCATGGCATTGATAGACATGGCATTGGTGCCGGAAGACCAGCGGCAAGAAATCGCCGAGCATATCGCGGGTGATGCTCATCCATTACTCATGGATCCGCAGTTGGATGCTCTGAAGCCGTTGGGCCCGATGCTTATTGGCGCAAACGGATTTGGGCCAGTGCAGTATGAAACCGTGCTGGCGAAAGTCGGAGCCCGCTGCGCCGCGTACGTGAATTCCTGGATCTCCAGCGTTGTTCCGCCGCAGGAGCTTGCGTTGCACTTTAACGGAGCAACGTACGCCATCGGCGAGTCGAATCAGCAATATTTGCTGCGCTACTACGACCCGGCGATCACGCCGCTTCTGTATGCGCATGCCGACCGCGAATGGGTGTCCCGGTTTTTTGGTCCGGTCCTGTCCTGGTGGTTCCAGGACGCGACGCAAGCGTCCTCGTTGTGGCGCCGGATCCGTGGCAGAGGTCGAAGCGATGGCTCGTCGCCTGCGCAACCGCTGCACCTGAGCACCGCGCTGTGGCAAGTGTTGGAATCCGACCCCCTCCCTCACCGCCTGCTGCACACCCTGGAAGCGCAATTGCCTCACGTTTTCGATAGCGCTTGTGGCGGCGTCAGGCTTGCTCAGGTCGAGGCGCAACTCAACGCTGGACGCCGGTCAGGGCTGACGCGCCACGAAGATCTTACGACCTACGTGATCGTCGGTATGAATCGTTCCTGGAGTCAACGCGTGCTGGACCGTCGATGGCAGAACGCTCTGGATCGCGCCGCGACGGGTGCCGAGACGTTGAACGAATCGCTCGCCGCTCTGGCGCGGGTAGGCGTTAAGGACGTGCAGTCATGAGTCAGGTGTCATTGGAAGAGCTGCTATCGCAGGCAGTCGACGTCGCGCGCAGTACTCGACGGGACGAAGCGCCCAGCCCGTGCGTCGACTGCAAGTCCGAAGTTGCCATTCTTCCGCTGCGCTATGCCGTGGTGACCAGCGAAGATCCGGAAGCGCTTGCCGCGCTGGCGCCGGAGCTGCCTCGCAATCTCGGCCTGGGGTTGCCCGCATTGCAAGCCAAAGGCGTCCGCTACGCCGTGCGCGCCATGCGCCAGGGTTACCTGTACGCGTTCATCAAGCGCTTCGGAAAATGGAATTGCGAAAGCGCGTGGCGAGCGACAGGGACAGGGGTGTTCTCCCCATTCTGGCCTTACTCGCCAGATTCGCAGTACGCGCCCGAACCGCGCCGCCTGCTCGGATATGGCGGCTGGACCATCCTGTTCAAGGCCCCGGAAGACATCCAGGAAGCGCGCCTGCTGTTCACTCCGGACGTGCTTACCGAGCGCATGCTCGACAAGTTGCGCGATACCGATTCGTTGCGCGACAAGCTGCAGGCATTCAACATCAAGGAAATCGCCAGCAGCTGCTCGTTTGCTCCCGACGTGCTCGACATGTCTTCCACGAACAATGGCATTGCCGAGAGCATCGCCGCGGCCCATACCCGCCTGGCGCCCACACTTGCCAATCAGCTCTATTCCGACCCGGATTATCACCACGCCCCGCAATTGGTCGCGTCGGATTTGAGGCCGACGGTCACCCGAGCCCGCGGCGCCGCTATCGTGCTGCGCGACCCCATCGGCATTACTCAGCAACTCAACGCCTGGCGAAACGAGGCCGTCGAGACGCTGAAGGACTACTTGAACAGGGGTGGGGCCAACAACGGCATCAGCAACGAACGCAAGATTCTGGTCGCGCAGGCGTTCGGGGATGTTCGGAATCAGTTTGAAGAGAGGTCCGCTGCCTTGGAGGCGCAGCATTACATCGAGATCGAACGGGACAAGGTGTTCAATCCCGAGATGGCGCGGGGGCGCAACTGGATCCTCGACGAGGCGCAGCAGAAGCGCTGGGAAGCGGCAGCCCAGGAACACGTGCGCAACTACGAAGCCACGATAAGGGCGCGGGTGCAAGCCAAACTGGACAGCGGCGAATACCGCGCCCGCTTCGAAAGCAAGTACGTAACTCCGCCGGACCCGAAAGCGGCGTTGCAGATCTACGCCATGAAACAGGCGCTCGCGGGTTTCGAGACCCAGTGTCGAATTGCGGAACAGGAAGCGGCGCGTCGGGCACTGCCATACGAAGTCTGGTTGCAGAGCGAGCAATTACTGGATGGGTTGGAAGTCTATGACGATGCCGACCTTGCCAGCGGCTGGCGGTTTGCGGGTCAGACAGGACTGTGCGTCTTCGGTGCGGAAGGATGCGAAAGCAGTGCCAACGTCATCAAAGAGTGGTGGCAGGGTGGGGTGCAAGACCGCAAGAACCTCGCGCTGCGAAGCTTTGGACTGAATCAGGATGCCATCCTGGCGGAAATGGACCGCATCCGCGAATCCGCGAAATCCGAGCCGGCGCTCGCTGCCGGCGAAACCATTTATCAGTACACGCGCACGGGCCTCGAAATGGCAAAGACGCTAGGGCAGCTCTTTGACAAGGCCAATAGCGTGTACGAAGCGATGGACAAATCGAGCAATGCGGGACTGTCAGGCGGAGTCCTGGCCTGGTACGCCAGCCTGGGCCGCCAGACCTTGCGCCACGCCTCGCGAGGCAACGAATGGTTCGTCCACAGGGCCACCCGCAGCTGGCTCGCCGCCAGCATCGGCGAGCGCGCCGTCAACCTCAGGCTAGAGGACCTGCAGGCCATCGGCCACAGCGCGGACCGGACGGTCATGCGAGGCCAGATCAAGCAGAACGTCCAATTCGCCTTCGCGACGGAACTGGTGGATGCGCGCTCCAGCGAGTTCTACAAGGTAAGGGCCAGCGGGTGGCTGCTCTTGCTTGAGGCCGGACTGCTCGGATTAAGAATGCACAGCCTGCCTCAGGACGACAGGCAGAGAGCCGAGCTGGCGGCCGCCGTGCTGACCGCCGGCGCGGCGGGGATCGAAATGCTGGCCTGCGGGACGGAGCTGGTGTTGAGGCACTTCAACGCCGGAAGCACGACCGGGGTCGGGGCCACGGTGTTCTTGGGGAGGTTGCGGCTGTGGGGTGGGGCCTTGGCGACGGCGGGGAGCGTCGTGCTCTTGACGTTTGAATGGGAGGAGTTGATGACTGCCACCGCAGAAAGGCAAGTCGTCCTTGCCGGTGCGTACGGGATCCGCTTTTCGGTCGCTATCGCCCTAACCCTGAGTCAGGCGGGCTTGGCCATCGCGACAGCCGGGCCGATGTTCAAGATACTGGCGGAACGAGCAGTCAGTAGCTCCGCTTCTCTTATCTATCGCGCTTCGGCTGAGCTGTCGGCAATTTTGAGCCGAAGGTCCGTGACATTGTTTTTGAAGCGAGTTCTT
Source organism: Achromobacter sp. E1 (assembly GCF_037039475.1). Taxonomy (NCBI): domain Bacteria; kingdom Pseudomonadati; phylum Pseudomonadota; class Betaproteobacteria; order Burkholderiales; family Alcaligenaceae; genus Achromobacter; species Achromobacter sp. E1. Next base: position 5,053,053 of record NZ_CP146253.1, on the reverse strand, counting down.
TTCCGAGGAACGCTAGTCCTTGGCGCCGTCACGATGGTGATCGCGATTTTCGAGGATGATGCTTTGGAGAAGTGGAGCAAGCGTACGCTTTATCGCGGCCCTAAATTCGCGAACGAAAAACTGTTTGAGAGCATGGAAAAAGAGCTTGGGGCGCTCTATGGCGCGGTTCGGGAGGTCCTCTGAATGTACTTCGCGGAATGGGCAATGTGGTTCGTGTGCATCAAGCCCGATTGTTGGATCAGAAAAAACCTCGAAGGCTTCGGGATTCCCGGCACTCCGGTTGGAGATCCTACGTACGAAGATACTCGCAAGGAAGAACTTGTACGCCAAGCCGCCAAGAGATTCGATCACGCCAGAACCAGGGGGCCAATCTATGCGTGCAATGACACATACCTTGAAATGCGCTGCGGCGGTATGGAGGAAAAGAGGGGAGCGATTTCACTGATCACGATCGTGCTCCTGTACTTTCTCATCGGTCCATTAGTAGACATACCAGGGCGAATTCTGTGGGCAGTCGTCTCCGGATCGGGGATGGTATTCAACAGGGATTTGTATATCGGAGACCTTTTCATCTTTGTGCTGTTGACCGCCACGTTAGGTGGCGGACTTTGGTTGTATTTCAAATACGCCTTCCGGTTCAGCCGCCTGGAGTTGCTTACGTCACGCCATTTGCTCATCCGCTTCAATCGGATCACTCGACAGGTCTATCTTCATAGACCGGCGAGCTGTGGCGGCATTCTTGTTTTGCCCTGGGACGGTATGCAGTCGGAAGAGATTGCGGGGTTGAGGCTGGTATTGGCGTGGGCTCCGGGAAAACGTACCGAGTTGCCGTTTCCGACCTCTGTATTTGTCGGCAGGCAGAGCAGTAGACGCTCGGATTTGCAGGCCGAACTGGAGTTCATCCGCCGCTACATGGACGAAGGCGGATTGCAAGCGGTAGAAAAGCCCCGCCTCAGTTCGCAGCTTCCTTTGCCCGGGCCAGCCTTCACCGCTCAATTCGAGGCGTTAGGCCCGTTCTTGCGCAATAGTGGTCCGCTGACGTGGTTCGGTTGTCTGCTAATTTCACCGGCCTTCGTCATTGTCGGCCTATCGCATTGGGCCTCTTTGCTGCTGTGCTGGCGGCCGCGTTGGCCGCGCATCATTTGTGAGGCGGGTCAGCCGGGAAAGCCGGTGCCCGCGCTCACAACCGTCGCCGACTATCCGCCGGACGTTCAGGCACAGTTACTGGCCAATGCTCACCGCTGGGATTTGCGGCCGGGCCGTGCGCCCGAGAAACGACGGCACGAGCGGAGCGGTGATGTACGTCGCTGAATGGATAGTCTGGTTCGGATGTCTTAAGTCCGATGCCTGGCTCACGAAGAATCTTGGTGACGGCAACACAGCGTCAGTTCTGATTGTTCAGCCGGCCTACGAAGACAGTGTTATAGAAGACCGTGCCCGCCAAGCTGCCAAGCGGTTCGACAATGCCAGATCAAGGGGGCCAGTCTACGCGTGCAACGATACGTACCTCGAGATGCGCTGCGGCGGCATGGAGGATAAAAGGGGATTCATTTCGCTCCTGACAATTGTGTTCATGTATCTTGGTATCGGCTCCTGGCTAGATTTTGATGGAAGAATTGTTTGGGCGGTCGTATCGGGCTCGGGAGCTGTATACGATCGAGCGCTTTCGATTGGAGATCTGTTTATGTTCCTCGTGGGGACTGGCCTTACGGGGGGGGCGCTATGGCTGTACTTCAAGTATGCATTTCGCTTCACGCGCCTTGAAATGCTCACATCACGGCACCTCCTGATTCGCTTCAACCGGATCACCCGTCAAGTCTTTCTTCATCGGCCGACGAGCTGCGGGGGGATTCTGGTTTTGCCTTGGGAGGGTGTGTATACAGAGGAAATACCTGGATTGAGGCTGGTGATGGGTTGGTACCCCGGAGATAGCACGGATTTGCCCTTTCCGACCATCGTGTTCATCGGAAGGCAAAGCAGCCGTCTATCTGACCTACAGTCCGAATGGGAATTCATCCGCCGGTACATGGACGAAGGCGGTCTGCAAGCTGTCGAGAAGCCGCGCATCAGCTCGCAGCTGCCTTTGCCCTGGCCAGCCTTCACGGCGCAGTTCGAAGCGCTAGGTCCGTTTCTGCGCAATAGCGGCCCGTTGACGTGGTTGGGTTGCGTGCTGATTTCTCCAGCCTTCGTCATTGTTGGCTTAGCGCATTGGGCTTCTTTGCTTCTGTGCTGGCGGCCCCGTTGGCCCCGCGTTATTCGTGAGGCAGGCCAGCCGGGAAAGCCGGCGCCCGCTTTCACTACCGTCGCTGACTATCTGCCGAACGTTCAGGCACAGTTGCTGGCCAATGCGCACCGCTGGAAGTTGCGGCCGGGGCGCGCCCCTGTGAATTCGTCGCGCGTGGGAAAGCGCCGTGGGTGAGGGGCGACTCGCGGGTCTTAACCGCCCCGATCCCCCGCCGCCCTTACAAAATTCTCCTCCAACACGCTCAACACCCGATTCAGCGTATCCACATCCGCCGCGGACAACCCCTTCAGCGACTCCTCAAAAAACTGCGCCCGTTTCGGCAGCGCTTCATTCACCACCGCCTGCCCTTCAGCCGTCAGCGTCGCATTCGTCAGCCGGTTGTCGTCCGCATCCACCGCCCGCGAAATCCATCCCAGCTTCTGCATCGCCTGCAATTGCCGCGTCAATGACGCCGGATCCAGCCGGCAACGTTCCGCCAGATGTTTCTGCGAGCACTGTCCGTTCTCATGCAGCGCCAGCAATATCCGCCACCGCGGCAAAGCGTGGCCGACCTTGCTGCTGAAGGCGCTTTGCATCACGCGGTAGGTTTGGCCCATGTGCTGGATGACTTGCAGGCCTTGTTGTTGTTTGGGCAAAAGCTACTCTCCGACGCCGGCGGGCTCCGGTTTGGATGGCCGGACCAGTTGCACCAGGGGCACGCGCCGCACGCACCAGATTGCGAAGACGGCGACGGCGAGGGCGATGAGCTGCCCTTCGTGGATGGCGCCCACCAGCGCGATGCGCGCGATTTCGATGAGCGACGTTCCGTCCTGGCCTTGATGAGCCAATTGTGCCAGGAACTCGGTTTGGGCCGCGGGGTTGACCAGCATCTGCGGGTCGTTGAGTTTGGGAAGCCATTGGGCGGACGCGCCGCGCAGCGTGGATTCCACGCCGTTGAAGTAGCTGTGGCTGACCATCGTGCCGACAACCGCGGTGCCCAGCATGCCGCCGATCATGCGCAGGGATTGCAGCAGCGCCGTGGCGATGCCCAGGTGGCTGCGGCCGGCGGTCTGTTGGGCGAAGACGGTGAGGTTGGGCATGATGAAGCCCATGCCCAGGCCGGCCATCAGCATGTAGCCGGCGATCAAGAGGTGCGAGGTGTAGTTGTGGGTGGTGACGATGCCCAGGCACGAGAACGCCATGAGGATGAAGCCGGCGTACAGCATGCGGTTGGGGTTGCGGATGCGGGTGATGATGCGGCCATTGACGATGCTGCCGACGGTGATAAAGACCACCATGGGCGTGATGAGCAGGCCCGCCTGCTGGGGCGACAGTCCGAAGCCGCCCTGTAGGAGCAGGGGGGCGTAGAACAGCAGGGAATACATGGTCACGCCGACCAGCAAGGCCAGGGTGAAGAGCGTGGCCAGGCCGCGGTTGCGGAACATGTCCAGGGGCAGAAGCGGATGCGGGCAGCGGCGCTCCCACCAGATCAGGGCGGCGAAGGCGGCGATGCTGCCGGCGCCCAGCAGCATGAGTGAGGGCGTGAAGCCGTCCTTGGGCAGGAGCTCGACGAGCAGTTGCAGGGCGCCCAGCGCCACGGCAATCAGCAGCGCGCCCTGCCAATCCAGCCGGACCTTGCCGGGGCTTTGGTTGCGCAGGTGCGGCAGATAGCGGGCGACGAACCACAGGCCCAGGATGCCGATGGGCAGGTTGACGTAGAAGACGGAGCGCCAGCCGTAATGTTCCGTCAGGGCGCCGCCTAGCGTGGGGCCGACGGCGTTGGCGATGCCGAAGGCGGCGCTGAGCATTACCTGCCAGCGCAGGCGCACGTGGGGATCGGGGAAGAGATCCGGGATACAGGCGAAGGCCGTGCCGACCAGCATGCCGCCGCCGATGCCTTGCAGTGCCCGCGCCAGCACCAGTTCGAGCATCGTGTCAGCCGCGCCGCACAGAACCGAGGCCAGCGTGAACAGCACGATGGCGGCCACGACGAAGGGTTTGCGTCCGTAGTAGTCGCCCAGCCTGCCGAAGATGGGCACGGTGATGACGGAGGTGAGGAGGTACGACGTCGCGACCCATGCGTAGAGTTCGAAGCCCCGCAGCTCCGCCACAATGGTGGGCAGCGCGGTGCCCACCACGGTCTGGTCGATGGCGACCAGCATCATCACGAAGCACATGCCCAGCATGGCCAGCAGGGTTTGCCGGAAGGGCAGGATCTGGCCGGGCGAGTGTGGAGAAGTGGGGGCGGGGGCGGTCATTGTTGGACGCATCAATAATTGATCGATCAATCATTCTAGTCCTACAATCCGCCCGACAGGAAGCCGTCAGCTTGGCCGATCCCGCTGACCGGCCTGATTTGTTACGATAGCGGTTATCTGCACGCTGGGTTACCGGCGTCTTCAGCAGGCCTTCCTCGGTAGCACCTTCCTTTGGCGCCCATGCCGCAGGCTCGGCAGGCGCGAGGACACGTCCTGAAAGGCAAGCCCTTCGTGGCAAGCCCTGGAATGCAGACAGTTCAATAGGCCGGCGGACTTGCGCTGGCAACGCACCTTCCCCCGCGCTTGGCGCGGTGGTCGGCATCAAGGATTTCCAGTCGAGGTACCGACGGGGCAGCAATGAAAACGTGGTTCAAGCGCATTTTGATAGGCCTGGTAGTGTTGGTTGTCGTGGCCGTCGTCGGCCTGGCCATCTTCTTGCTGACATTCGACCCCAACGCGTACAAGTACAAGCTGGAAGAGCTTGTCCAGGAACGCTATCAGCGCACGTTGACGATCGACGGCGAGATCGAGCTTTCGCTCTTTCCTCGGATCGGCCTGTACGTGCAGGGCGTGTCGCTGTCCGAACCCAATAGCACGGACACCTTTGCCTCCATCGAGAGCACGCGGCTGGCCGTGGCCGTGTGGCCGCTACTGTCCAACAGCTTCGTCGTGGACCACGTTGCGATCAGCGGCCTGAAGGCGCGCGTGGTGCGCGACAAGCAGGGCCAGTTCAATTTCAGCAATCTGGTGGGCGGTACGCCGCCGGTCACCGATGCCCCCGGCAATCCGGCCGAGGCCCTGGTGGGCGCGGCCCAGACCGCCGCGCAGGCGATCACCGGCGGTCCCGTGCCGTCGTCGCGCAACAACATGCAGATCGACATCGCTGGCCTGGACTTGAAGGACGGCGAAGTGCAGATGCAGGACGCGATCACTGGCATGGCGGTCGCGGTGACCCGTATCAACGCCAATACCGGCCGCGTCACGTTCAACCAGCCTTTCGATGTGCGGATGTCGGCCCGAGTCGAAGGCGGCTATCCGCGCGTCGACGCCAACCTGACCGGCCAGGCGTTGCTGACGCTGGACCCCTCGGCCAAGCGCTATGCCGCGCAAAAGCTTGATTTGCGCATGGACGGCAAGTTGCCCGGCGCGGAGGCCAAGAGCCTCGTGATGCGCGGCAACCTGGCCTTCAATGGGCAGAAGTCCGCACTGGACGTGGCTGGGCTGGAACTCCTGTTCCAGGGCGACGTGACCGAACCTTCGGCCAAGGCGACCAATGTGGAAGCCAGCGTGGCAATTCCCAAACTGGCGATCGATCCGCACAAGAGCCAGCTCCAGATCGAAAAACTGGCCGTGCGCGCCAAGGGCGGCGTGGCCGATGGTCCGTTTGAACTGGCGGTCGATGCGCCGGCGCTCAATATTTCGCCCGCCTCCGCCACCGGCGAGGCCCTGACCGGCCGCGTGCGCATCAGCGGCCTGGACGCCAGCTTCGGCCTGAACGGCATCAGCGGCAACGCCGGCGAACTGGACATCAAGGAAGCCAAGCTGGACAGCACGTCCAAGAAGGGCGAACGCGTGGTGAAGCTGAATTTTGCGTCGCCGCTCAGCCTGAATCTCTTGATGCGCAGCGGCGCCATGTCGGCGCTGCGTGGCGACGTGAACATCACCGATCCGGGCCTGCCCAAGGGCAGCCTCCAGATCCCTGTGATCGGCAGCCTGACGGTGGACCTGCTCAAGGACCAGGCCACCAGCAAGATCAACGCGGTCCTGGAAGGCGGCAAGTTCGACCTGAGCGCCGACATCACCAAACTGTCTGACACGCCGCAGATGAAGTTTGCGCTGGCCGTGGACACGCTGGACCTGGACAAGCTGGTGCCGCCGGTAGTGGCCGCGCCGCCCAAGCCGCCTGCGGACGGCAAGAAAGACGACAGCAAGCCCGCGCCGGCGCCCGCACCGGCCGCGCCCCCCGACGACACGATCAACCTGTCCGCGCTGGTGGGTCCCAGCGTGAACGGCACGCTGAAAGTGGGCAAGCTGGTCGTGCGCGGCCTGAAGGCCGACGAAGTGTCGGCGGCGGTCAAACTGGACAAGGGCAAGCTCGACATCTCCAACCTCGCGGCAGGACTTTACGGCGGCAAGCTGGCCGGTGCCCTGTCGGTGGACGCGGCGCAGGGCAACCAGATCGCGACCAAGATGACGCTGGCCGATATCGCCATCGAGCCGCTGCTGATGGACCTGGCCAAACGGAACGTGCTGAGCGGCACGGGCAATCTGATGCTGGACCTGAAGACCGGGGGCGCCAACGTTTATGCCATGAAGAGCGGACTGGCGGGCGCGTTGCAAGTGCGCCTGCGCGATGGCGCGGTCAAGGGCGTCGACCTGACGCAGACGCTGCGCGACCTGAAGGCCCGGTTCTCGCCGGACGCGCAGAACGAGACCGTGGCTGCCGACACCAGCAAGCAAACGCAGTTCTCCGAAATGGATGCGGACCTGGCCATTGCCAAGGGCGTAGCGACGGTCAAGCGCCTGAGCTTCGTGTCGCCGCTGCTGCGCGTCACGCAGGGCGATCCGGCCACCATCGACTTCGTCAAGAGCGAGCTGGATCTGGTGGCGCGCGCACGTGTCATCAACCCGGCGGCCAATCCCGACGGCAAGGAACTGATCGACCTGAAGGACGTGACTATTCCCGTCCATTTCAAGGGTCCGTTCGACAACCCCTCGTACACGCTGCTCTGGAAGGACGCCATCGGCGGCATCCTGAAGCGCAGCCTGGAGAACAAGCTCAAGGAAGCGGTCTCCGGCAAGGGCAAGAGCGGCGCCGCCGTGGACAAGGCCTTGAAGGGACTGTTGGGCAAATGAGCGACGACCAATTCCAGCCCATCGCCGAATGCGGCGTGACGACACAGGCGCAGGCCGCCGCCTACCATCGCCAGTGGCTGGTCGCCAATGATTCCGGGCAGTGGCTGAACCGCGAGCTGTGCCCCAGGCTGGCCGACGTGTCGGTGGAACTGCGCCTGGGCTACCTGGTGCTGAAGGCGCCGGGCATGCTGCGCATGGATATTCCGCTGGACGTGATCGAAGACGACGACAGCGTGCGCTACAGCATGCTGGTGGGCGAGCAGACCATCGACGTCGTCGACGAAGGCGAGCTGGCCGCGGCCTGGATTTCGAACTTCGTGCAAGTGCCTTGCCGCATCATGAAGGTCCACCCGGACACACCCGTGACCAACTGGCCGGCCTGAACGCGGCCAGCGCCGGGTTTCAAGCGCCAGCGCGGGCGCGCTTGTACTCGAAGGCGGTGTGGGCCACGAGGCCCGCCGCCAGGCCCCAGAAGGCCGAACCAATTCCCCAGAAACTGAATCCCGAGGCCGTCGCCAGCAGCGTGATGAGCGCGGCCTCGCGTCGTTGCGGGTTGGCCATGGCAGCGGCCATGCCGCCCATGATGGTGCCCAGCAGCGCCAGGCCGGCCAATGCCGCCAGCAGGGCAGCGGGTAGCGCCTGGAAGAAGACGGCGACCGCGCCCGCAACGATGCTGAGCGCGACGTAGCTGACGCCGTAAGTGGCAGCGGCGATGTAGCGCTTGCCCGGATCGGGATGCGCTTCGGGCCCCGTGCAGATGGCCGCGCTGATCGCGCCCATGGTGACGCTGTGCGCGCCGAAGGGGGCGGCCAGGAGGCCCAGCAGGCCCGTGGCGGCCACGAGGCGCGAGGCCGGCGGCCGGTAGCCGGCGGCTTGCAGGATGGCCAGGCCGGGCAGGTTTTGCGAGGCCATGGCGACGACAAAGAGGGGAATGCCCAGGCTGACCGCCGCCTGTGCGCTGAAGGCGGGCGTCGTCCACACGAATTCGGTCAGGCGCCAGTCCAGCTGGTCGACCTGCATGAGGCCCATCGCGGCCGCCATGGCCACTGCCACGGCCATCACCACCAGCACGGCGTAGCGCGGCGCCCAGCGGCGGCACAGCAGGTAGGCGGCGCACATGGCCAGCACCAGCGCGGGCTGTTTGTTGATGTTGCTGAAGATGCCCATGCCGAAATTGAGCAGCACGCCAGCCAGCATGGCGGCGGCGACCTCGCCGGGAATGCGGCGCAGGATGGGATCGATCCAGCCGAACAGTCCGCATGCAAGCGTCAGGCCCGCTGCCAGCACGAAAGCGCCCACGGCTTCATTGAACGGAACGCCGGCCAGCGCGGTGACCAGCAGCGCCGCGCCGGGCGTGGACCACGCCATGACCACGGGTAGCCCCGTGCGCAGGCTGTAGAACGCGCCGCCCAGGCCCAGGACGAGGCTCAGCGAGCCGATCCACGAGCCGATGCGCGCCGCGTCCAGGCCGGCTGCATGGCCCGCCTGCACCATCAGCACGGCGGTGCCGCCGAAACTGACCAGGACGGCGACCAGCCCCGCAGCGACCGCGGACGCGGAGAGATCGCGTCGGGCGTGGTGTGGGGAGGGGGAAAGGTTGATGCTTGGCGGCGCCGTGTCGCTCATGCGGCACCGGTCAGGCGTCGATACTTGGCCATGAGCTGCTCCTGGCCTTCATTCCATTGCGGGTGCAGCTCGATGCATTCCACCGGACAGACCACCTTGCACTGCGGCTCGTCGTGGTGGCCGACGCATTCCGTGCACCGGTCGGGGTCGATGACGTAGTAGTCCTCGCCCATGGAAATCGCTTCGTTCGGGCACTGGGGCTCGCAAACGTCGCAATTGATACATTCTTCGGTGATGGTCAGGGCCATGATGGGCTACGGAAAGGCGAGGGGCCCGGCCATTGTAGCGCCGGGCGGCCGGGGCCCGGAAAGCGCGAAAAGGGCGCCTTCGCGCCCCTTTGGGGATGGTGCGGGCGGGGCGCCTCAGCCCGGCCAGGACTGTTCGCGGCGTTCCTTGGCCTTTTCCTGGAGCCAGCGCTCGACGGAGGGGAACACGAACTTGCTGACGTCGCCGCCCAGTTGCGCGATTTCGCGGACGATGGTGCCCGAGATGAACTGGTACTGGTCGGACGGCGTCATGAACAACGTCTCGACGTCGGGCAGCAGATGGCGGTTCATGCCGGCCATCTGGAATTCGTATTCGAAGTCGGACACGGCGCGCAGCCCGCGCACGATGACGCGCCCATTCTGTTCGCGAACGAAGTCCTTCAACAGGCCGCCGAAGCTTTGCACTTCCACGTTGGGATAGTGCCCCAGCACTTCGCGCGCGATGTCCACGCGCTCGTCGATGCTGAAGAAAGGCTTCTTGTTGCGGCTAATGGCGATCCCCACCACGACTTTGTCGAAAAGCGTGGCTGCACGGCGAACCAGGTCCTCGTGGCCCCTGGTCAGCGGGTCGAAAGTGCCGGGATAAACAGCGATGATCATGCGAGCTCCGTACCGTTATTAGTGGTCTACACCATCCTCCGAAGCCGGATTATTGATCGATTTGCGCATCGCAGCAAATTCCAAAAGATGGAAGTGGACCGCGCCGGCCTTGTCCTGCCGCAGAATCTGGAATCCTTCGGGGGCTTCGATGGCGGATTCCGCCTCGACATAGACTAGCCCGTGATCGGTCAAAATGCCCGGCAGGATCGGCCACAGGCGCGGCAGCCAGCCTTGTCCAAAGGGCGGATCCAGCAGGATGAGGTCGAACCGCGAGGCATCCATCCGTTCGGCGACCTGCATCGCATCGCCCACATGGATGCGTATCATGTCGGCTTTGAGTTTGTCGCGCAGTGTCCGCAGCGCGGACGCGGCGGTCTTGTCCCGCTCGACCATCTGCACATGCGCCACGCCGCGCGAGGCCGCCTCGAAGCCCAGGGCGCCGCTGCCGGCAAAAAGATCCAGCACCTGCTTGTCGGCGAACTCGCCGCCCCACAGGTGCGTAAGCCAGTTGAATAGCGTCTCTCGGACCCGGTCGGGCGTGGGACGCAGCGTCTCCACGTCGGGCACGGCGATGGGGGTGCGCCTGTATTGGCCCCCGACGATACGAATATACTTGTTACCCATGTTTAGCCGCTTCTTCAAGAAAAAATCCCCTCCGCCCGCCACGCCGGCTCAGCCCGCGTCGCCGCCGGAGGTTGCCGACGCGCCAGTCGCGCCCGCGGAGCCGTCTTCTGCCCCGTCCAGCCCGTCGCCGGCGTCGTCTTCGCCGGAGCTTCGGCCGGAACCTGCGGCGCCGGTCGCCGCGCCGGTCAGCGCGCCTGTGACGGCGCCTGTGACCCCGCCCGCGGCGCCGCCGGTTCCGGCTGCGCCAGCGCCGTCCGTCTCATCCGCGCCTGCGCCAGTGGCGACGCCCGCGCAGCCTGCGCCGTCCCCGGCACCGGCCATGCCGTCCCTTACGCGCACCGCGCCGGCTTCCGCGCCGGTCGCGGCGCCTGCAGCAGCCGCTTCCGCCGCGCCAGCGGTTGAGCCATTCCGCGCATCGCAGCCGCCCGCACCCGTCATCGCGCCCACGCCTGCACCCGTGGTCCCGGCGCCTGCGCCGGTATCAGCGCCTGCGCCAGTTTCCACGCCTGCGCCTGTCGCAGCACCCGCACCCGTCGTTGCAGCCGTCCCGGAACCCGCACCCGCCGAGGCGCCCAAGAAGGCCTCGTGGCTGTCGCGCCTGAAGCAAGGACTGTCGCGCACCGGTCAGAGCATTGGCGGCATCTTCGTCGGCGTGAAGGTCGACGAGAACCTGTTCGAGGAACTCGAATCGGCCCTCATTATGGCCGATGCGGGCCTTGAGGCCACCGAGAAGCTCCTGACCGCGCTGCGCGCGCGCGTCAAGAAGGAACGTATCGAGGACCCGGCCAAGGTGAAGACGGCCCTGCGCCAGTTGCTGGCCGATCATCTGCGCCCGCTGGAGCGTGCGTTTGACCTGAAACGCACGCAACCGCTGGTGGTGATGATTGCCGGCGTCAACGGCGCGGGCAAGACGACTTCCATCGGCAAGCTGGCGCATACGTTCCAGCGCCAGGGCGCCAGCGTGCTGCTGGCCGCCGGCGACACCTTCCGTGCCGCCGCGCGCGAGCAACTGGTGGAGTGGGGCAGCCGCAACAACGTCAGCGTGATTTCGCAGGACGGCGGCGATCCGGCCGCGGTGGCGTTCGACTCGGTCAATGCCGGCCGCGCACGCGGCATGGGCGTGGTGATGGTGGATACCGCCGGCCGCCTGCCCACGCAGCTGCACCTGATGGAAGAACTGAAGAAGATCCGCCGCGTCATCGGCAAGGCGGATGCGTCCGCGCCGCATGAGGTGCTGCTGGTGGTGGATGGCAACACGGGTCAGAATGCCCTGGCGCAGATCCGCGCGTTTGACGCTGCCATCAACCTGACCGGTCTGGTCGTGACCAAGCTGGACGGCACGGCCAAGGGCGGCACGCTGGCGGCCGTTGCCGCCGGCAGCCAGGGCGTGCGCCCGGTGCCGGTGTATTGGATCGGGGTAGGCGAAAGCCTGGAAGACCTGCAGCCCTTCGTGGCGGACGAGTTCGCGGCGGCATTGCTGGCGGATTGAAGCCGTTCATTCGGCGGGCTGAAGCGCCCCTTTGAAGGCCCCTGGCGGGACGACGCGCAAGCGCCGTCCCGCAGTCGTTTGCGCGTCAGCCACGAGGCCCGCGCGCGATACGTGTCACTTCCAGAAAGGCTTGCTGCGCGCCAGATCATCGAAGGCTTGCTGCGCCTCGATGACCAGTTCGTCCAGGCGCGCGCTGATCCAGCCCAGCGCAAACCACGCCTGCGGATGTGTGGCCGTACACGACTGGTAGTAGTCCTTGGCCATCGCCAGGTCGTTGATCTCGCCCAACACGTCCTGCACGCGGGACAGCAGCTTGCGATAGCCGCGCAGCTTGCTGGCGGGCAGCAGCGATTCGGCGAAAGACAGGCCGTAGCGCAGGCGTTTGCCGCGCTTGCGCAGCTCGTGGCGGGTGGGGATATCCAGCGAGGCGAAATGCGTGCCTTGGTCGGCCACCTTGCCGTGCCAACGGTGCAGGCGGCGGGCCAGGAGCTTGTGCAGACGCTGGGGCTCCGGCTCCGGCGTCAGCATCGGGATGATGGTGGGCTTGACGACGGGACCGGCCATGCCGCCTTCCAGCCGGATGGCGGGTTCGGGCGCGGCGTCGCTGGGCGTGCCGTTGGCGATGGTCTGGCTGTCCGCTTCCGGCTGTACCGCCGGCACGTCGAGCGACCATTCCAGCAGTTCCAGCAGCCAGGCCTGAAACGGCTGGCCGCCTGCAATGGTCTGCGCGTCCGCCTCGGGCGGCGCGGCTTCCATCGGGATCACGGGCATGCCGGCGCGCAGCAGCGCGGGGGCGACGGTTTCGTTCAGCACGTCCTGGTCGCGGTTGGCGCCGAACGCCGCAAAGTGCGTGCGCACGCCTTGCAGCAGGGAACCGGGCACCGGCGCGATCCAGCCATCGAACAGCTTCCAGGCCGACCGCAGCCGGCGCACGCCCACGCGCAATTGATGCACGTGTTCGGAATTGCCTGCGCGGTACACGCCTTCGGTGTCGACTTCGGCTAGAACCGCGGCATTGCGGCAGATCTGGTCCAGGCATTCGGCCGCAATCGCGCCCATTGCCTGGGACGGTGTCATGTCGTTGCGCAGCTTCACGGCGGCGGCGCCGCGCGGCGCCCAGAACTGGGCGATGGCCTGCGCACGCCGCGCTTCGTGATCTTCGCCGGCGGCGGCGTCCACCTCGGCCAGGCGCTGCGCAAGCTGGGCCAGGGCGTCGCCGCGTTCTGACTTGCTGCGCGGATCCAGGATCAGCGCATGCCGCTGCTGCCAGCCGCGTGCGGCGGCGAAGATGGCGGCGGGGCGCCCCGACACCAGTTCGAATTCCAGTTCGGAGATCGGCAGCTCCAGCGCGCCCGCGCGCAGGATGCCGGTGTCGTAGGCCAGCTCCACCGTGCCGTGGCGCGTGCGGATCTTGCGCAAGAGGCGCTGCACGTCGGTTTCGTAGCGCAGGCCCAGTTCGCCTTTGATGGCGGATAGCGGGCCTTCCACTTCGGTGCCGGCATAGACCGACAGGTCAAGCACCGGACCGGGACGAGGGTGGTTCATCTCGATGCGCGAGATCGCGTCGGCGCCGGGCATCTTCAGCGTCTGCACCCAGTCGGGCCCTTCCTGACGCAGCCGGATGGCGATGCGCGCCCGCGCAAGCTCACGCTCTGGCGTGTCGAAATACATGGCATGCAGGCGAAGGCGCGTGGCCTCGCGCTGCTTGACTTCACGCAACACGGCCTGGCGCGAAGCCGTGGGCACGTGCAGTTTCAATTCCTGTTCCGACATGGCAGCGGGTGTCCAACGGCAAAAGCCGAGATCTTAATCAAGGCGCGGGTGCGATTTGATGACCGGTCATATTTTGTTCACATGGAGGATAGACGTGATCGCGCCGCAAAAACAAGGCGGCTGATCAAGGACGTTGACGCGCTTTTGCGTTGCTGGCGAACAGAAAGGAACCCGCCAATAGAAAACGCCGCCCCACAGGGGGCGGCGAAGGAGCGCTGTCAGGGGAAACCGACAAGCGTAAAGCAGGCTACAGGATGCGTTTGCGCGCCTGCGTGATGATGACTTCGGCCAGGACGACGACCACGAAGATGGCGGCCAGCACCAGGGCAACGCGGTCCCACTGGAACAGGTTCAGCGCGGTGTCCAGCGCCATGCCGATGCCGCCGGCGCCCACCAGGCCCAGCACCGCGGATTCGCGCACGTTGATGTCCCAGCGCAGCAGCACGATGGACCAGAACGCCGGGCGGATCTGCGGCCAGTAGGCATACCAGATCACCGATGCCTTGCTGGCGCCGGTGGCCGTGACGGCTTCGATGGGGCCGCGCTGCGCTTCCTCGATGGCTTCGCCAACCAGCTTGCCGACGAACCCGATCGAGCGGAAGGCGATGGCCAGCGTGCCGGCCAGCGCGCCCGGTCCGAAGATGGCGATGAACAGCAGCGCCCAGACCAGCGAATTGACCGACCGGCTGGACACCAGGATCAGGCGGGCCAGCATGTTGATGGTCTTGCTGGGCGTGAGGTTGTTGGCCGCCAGCAGGCCCACCGGCACGGCCATGAACACTGACAGGATGGTGCCAAGCGTGGCGATGTGCAGCGTTTCGATCAGCGCCGCATGCACGCCATCCGGGTAGTAGGCCCAGTCGATCGGCCACATCCGGCGAAAGAGATCGGCCATCTGCTCCGGCGCGTCATACAGGAACTCCGGAATGATCTCCACGCCGCGGATCGCTTGCACGACGGCGGCCACCAGCAGCAGGTACAGCGCAAAGCGCAGCAGGCGCTGGCCCATGCTGTAGCGTTGCCAGACACGCGGCTGGCCAGCGGGGTTCAAGGGGGAAACGTGGGCGTTCATTCGTCCACCTCCGCCTTGCGCGTCGCTGCCGGCTTGCTGGTGCCCAGGCCCCGCGCGCCGGCAAAGCGGCTTTGCAGGATCCGGTCGAAACCCAGGTTGTCCAGGAACACCGCCCGCACGAAGCCAGCCAGGATTTCGCCCAACATGATGATCGCGATCAGGGTCAGCAGGATCGCGCTGACGAAGTCGTAATCGAAACGCTGGAAGGCCGAGAACAACGTGCCGCCCACGCCGCCCGCGCCCACGATCCCCACCATGGTGGAGTTGCGCAGGTTGGAGTCGAATTGGTAGGTGGCAAAGCCGATGAAGCGGGCGAACACCTGCGGCAGCACGCCAAAGACGATGACGTTGGAGAACGACGCGCCGGTGGCGCGCACGGCCTCGACCTGCTTGAGCGAGATTTCTTCGATAGCCTCGGTGAAGAGCTTGCCGATGAAGCCGATGGACGCGACGGTCAGCGCCAGGATGCCTGCCAGTGCGCCAAAGCCCACGGCCTTGACGAACAGGATGGCGACGATGACCGGGTGCAGCGCACGGCACAAAGCGACGATCGACCGCGCGGGCCACGAGATCCACGCGGGCATCAGGTTGCGTGCGCCCAAAAGGCCCACGGGCAGGGCAAGAAAGATGCCCAGCATCGACGCCAGGACCGCGATTTCAAGACTTTCCGCGATGCCCTTCCACAAGGTGGCGGGCTTCTCGAAATTGGGCGGGAACATGCGCGCGAGGAACGTCGAGGCGTGCCCCATGCCGGCCTCGAAACGCGACCAGCTGAAGTCGAGCTGCGCGGCCGCGTAGACGGTGTAGAGCACCAGCAGCAGCAAGCCCAGCTTGGCGCGCCCGGACATGGCGAAGGGGCGGATGGCGCCCCGGGGTTGCGTCATTCCAGCCAAGACTCGCCTCCGTAGATGGTCTTGAGCATGGTGGCGTCCAGGCCCTGTCCGTTGCCGTCATAGACCACGTGGCCGCCCGACATGCCGACGATGCGCGTGGCATAGCGGCGGGCCAGTTCGACGTCGTGGATGTTGACGATGACGGGGATGCCCGTGGCGCTGCCCTGCGCGGACAGCAGCTCCATGATCTCGACGGAGGTCTTGGGGTCGAGCGACGACGTCGGTTCGTCGGCCAGCAGCACCTGCGGGCGCTGCATCAGCGCGCGGGCGATCCCCACGCGTTGGCGCTGGCCGCCCGACAGCGCATCGGCGCGCTGGTCGGCAAATCCGGCAAGGCCCACGGTATCGAGCAGCTTGTAGGCGTGCTCGATGTCCTCGGGCTCGAAGCGGCGCATCCAGGCCTTCATGGCCGAGGTATAGCCCAGCCGTCCGGTCAGCAGGTTTTCCATCACCGTCAGGCGTTCGACCAGGTTGTATTCCTGGAACACCATGCCGATGCGGCGGCGCGCGCGGCGCAGCGAAGCGCCGCGCACTTGCGCCAGATCGACGGTGCCGTCTTCGGACTGCAGGATGATCTCGCCCTTGGTGGGTTCGATCAGCCGGTTGATGCAGCGCAGGAGCGTGCTTTTACCGGTGCCCGACGGCCCGATGATGGCGGTAAGCCCCTGTCCGGCGATCTGCAGGTCGATGCCGTTCAGTACCGGCCGGCCGGCCCGGTATTCCTTGACCAGGCCGGAAATGCGTAGCGACGTCGTCATGCTGGATTACTTCTTGCTCTTGGCGGATTCGCGGTCGTAGGCCGCGCGGTTGAAGCTTTCGCCACCGGACTCGGCGACCTGGCGGACGATGGCCCAGTCCTTCTGGTAGGTCACCGGATAGAAGCGGTCGGCGTTGTCAAAGGCCTTGGACATTTCCGGCGGGAAGCGGTAGTCGTAGAAGCACTTGAGCATCTGGTCGCGGAACTTCGGCTCCAGGTCGTGCGCGTAGGCGAACGACGAGGTCGGGAATTTCTCGCTGGTGTAGATGATGCGGAAATCGGCTTCCTTGACCTGGCCGCGTTCGACCATGCGCTTGAAGACGTCGGACGCCACGGCCGCAGCGTCGTAGTCGCCGGAGTTCACGCCCATGACCGATTGGTCGTGCTTGCCCGAGAAGATGACCTTGTAGTCCTTGTCGGGCGTCAGGCCTTCCTTGGGGAACAGGGCAACGGGCGCCATGTGGCCGGAGTTCGACGAGGGCGCGGTGTGCGCGAGCTTCTTGCCCTTCAGGTCGGTCAGCTTCTGGTAGGGGCTGTCCTTCTTGACGATGACGATCAGGTTGTAGCCCTGGAAGCCGTCGGCGTAGCCCTTGACCGCGAACGGCACGGCGCCCGCGATGTTCACGGCGAAGGCGGTGGGGCCGGTCGAGAAGCCGCCGACGTGCAGGCGGCCCGAGCGCATGGCTTCGATTTCAGCCGCATTGCTCTGCACTTGATAGAACACGACGCGCTTGCCCGTGCACTCGGACAGGTGCTTGGTGAAGGGCTTGAAGATGTCTTCGTACACGGCCGGGTCTTCCACGGGCGTGTACGTGAACACCAGCGTGGAAGGCGTCTTGAGCTTGGACGGATCGGTCGGCGTGTCGGCCACCAGGTCCTTGTTCGAGTCGCAGTACATCTGGTCCAGGTCGCCGCGGTTGGCGCAGGTGTCGGCGGCCTGGGCGGCGGACGCTCCAAAAGCGAATGCGGCCAGCGCGGCCGCCTGCATAAGACGCAAGGCTTGCATCGTGTGTCTCCTCGTATGGGTATTAATTGAATGTTTGCTGAATTCAAACACACAACCGGGGACGGCACACTCGGGAAAGTCCCTGCCTTTCTTTTCGTCTTTTGTTCGTTTTGTTCGCTTTGTTTTCGTTTTTGCGCGAAAGCGCGCTTAGCCGCGGAAGCCCAATTTGCGGGAGATTTCCTGCGCGCAGGCCAGCAACGGCCGCGCGATCGCGCCGTCCCACGACACGTCGAACAGGCCCGTGGGGCCCAGGCTGGTCAGCGCCAGCACGATGCTGCCCGTGTTGTCGAAGACCGGCACGGACAGCGCGTCCACGCCCGGCAGCGGATTGCCCAGCGCGCGGGCCATGCCGTGCACGCGGATGTCCGCCAATTGCGCGTCGATGTTGGCGCGCGAGGCCTTGCGCGGGGGCGGCACGCTGGCGATGACGGCGGTGTCGCCTTCCTCGCGCGCGATGTAGTGTTCGCTGACCTTCGGGGGCAGCCAGGCCGCGAACACCAACCCGGTGGCGGTGTGCAGCATGGACATCACCGTGCCCTTGCGCATGTTCACGTGGACCGGATAGCTGGCTTCGGTCATGTGGATCATGGTGGGACCGTGCGAGCCCAGCACCGCGATGCCCAGCGTGTGGCCGATCTCGGATTGCAGCTTGGCGATCTCGGGCATGGCCACGCGCACGGGATCCAGGCGCTGCAGGCTGACCAGCCCCATCTGCAGGGCGAAGGGGCCCAGTTCGTACTGGCCGGTGGTGGCGTCCTGCTGCACCAGTCCGACGCGGATGAAGCTGACGAGATAAGGGTGCGCCTTGGCGGAGGTCATGCCCGCGCCCGCCGCGAGGTCGCGCAGGGTCAGGGGCTTGCCGGCGTCGACCAGGGCGGCCAGCAGCGGCACGCCCACTTCGATGGACTGGATGCTGCGGCGGCCGTCATTGGCGGGCGCCGCGGTCTTGGAAGTTGCCACGGTGTGCTGACCTCAGGCCGGCTGGACTTGGGAGGGCTGGCGCGCGGCAAGCAGCCGGTCGGCCATTTCGACGAAACCGCCGCCGCCATGGAAGGCGGCCACGAAGGCGGGGCGGTGCGTCAGGCGATGCAGTTGGGCCTGGATGTTGGCCACGCCGACCGAGATCGGGAAGTAGGCGAACATCGGCTCGTCGTTGGGCGAATCGCCAATGAACAGCGTGCTGTCCAGCGCGTCCGCCACGTCCTGGCCGAACTCGCGCTGGAACATGGTGCGCGTCATCGTGAGCTTGTCGTAGTCGCCGAACCAGCCATTGACGTGGATGGAGCTGACCTTGGCTTGCGCGCCCGCGTCCTGGAAGATCTGGACGATGCGGCTGATGGCGGCGTCGGGCAGGGCGGGGACGTCTTCGCAGAAATCGATGGCCAGGTCGGCCACGCGATAGTCCTGGTCGCTGGCGACGGCGCTGCCGGGCACCTCGGCCAGGACGCGGTCGCGGATGGCGTCCAGCCGCTTGCGGCTTTCCTGGCGCGAAGCGGCGTCGGTCCAGTAATGCGTGGTCATGCGGCGGGCCTTGCGGTCGTAGGCGTAGTAGAACGCGCCGTTCTCGCCGACCACGGCGCGCACGGGCCACATGCGCGCGATGTGGTCGCACCAGCCGGCCGGACGGCCGGTGATGGGCACGACCTGGATGTCGGCCTGTTCCAGGCGTTCAAGCGCGGCGTACGCGTCGGCCGGCAGGCGGCCTTCGGTGGTCAGCGTGTCGTCGATGTCGGTCAGGACGACGCGGACGGCTGCCGCGACGTTCAAAGGCATGGCCGCAAGGGCTTGCATGAGGTTTTTCCTTCGTTTTTCTGGGGGATCTCCGGGCGAAAGTTTAACCGGACGGCCCCATCCGGACGGGCCGTCCAGACACGAATAGGGGTTCGGCCCAGAGGGGCGGTAAAATCCGGGCTTTCCCGCCTGGTTTACGCGTCACGCCATGTCCGTCCAGTTGTCCTCCCTGCCCGGCTCCGAGCCGGAATCCTTCGGCATCGCTTCGGTTGCCGAGATCATCGCCGAGCTGCGCGCCGGCCGCATCGTCATCCTGGTTGACGAAGAAGACCGCGAAAACGAGGGCGACCTCGTCATGGCCGCCGAATTCGTCACGCCCGAAGCCATCAACTTCATGGTCACCCACGGCCGCGGCCTGGTGTGCCTGACCCTGACCGAAGAACGCTGTCGCCAGCTCGAGCTGCCCATGATGGCCGCCCGCAACGGCACGCGTTATGGCACCAATTTCACGCAATCGATCGAAGCCGCCGTGGGCGTCGAGACCGGCATCTCGGCCGCCGACCGCGCCCGCACCATCCAGGTGGCGGTGGCGCGCGACGCCAAGCCGGCCGATCTGGTCCAGCCCGGCCATATCTTCCCGGTGCGCGCCGTTCCCGGCGGCGTGCTGGTGCGCGCCGGCCACACCGAGGCCGGCTGCGACCTGACCGCCATGGCGGGCCTGACGCCTGCCGCCGTGATCTGCGAAATCCTCAAGCCCGACGGCACCATGGCCCGCCTGCCGGACCTGGTCGAATTCGCGCGCCAGCATGGCCTGAAGATCGGCACCATCGCCGACCTGATCCAGTATCGCAGCGAACACGAGTCCATCGTCAAGCGCGTGGGCAAGCGCACCATGCAGACGGCCTGGGGCACGTTCGAGGCCGTGGCCTACGAAGACGCCGCCACCGGCTCCGCCCACTTGGCGCTGGTGCATGGTAATGTGACTCCCGACGCCGAGACGCTGGTGCGCGTGCACGAGCCCGCGTCCGTGCTGGATGTGCTGGATACCGGCGCAAGTCCGCATAGCTGGGGCGTGGCCCAGGCGCTGGAGGCCATCGCCGCCGCCCCGGCCGGCGTGCTGGTGCTGATGAACTGCCAGTCTTCCACGGAACACCTGTTTGGCCAGATTGCAGGCTGGAACGACCCGAAGGCCCAGGCCAATTCCGCCAACGCCGACCGCTTCGGCCTGCGCACCTACGGGATCGGCGCCCAGATTCTGCGCGACCTGAACGTGGGTCAAATGAGGCTCCTGGCCCGGCCGCGCAAGATGCCCAGCATGGCGGGCTTCTCGCTCACCATTACGGGTTACGATTGCGACCCGCAGAACACTCCCGCAACACACTGAAGGCCGACACATGAACCCTTACATCCTTACCCCCGACCTGAACGGCGAAGGGCTGCACATCGGCATCGTACGCGCCCGCTTCAACGAAGAAGTCGGCCAGGCCGAACTCGAAGCGTGCCTGAAGGAACTGGCCGAACTGGGCGTGGACGAGCGCGACGTGATGGTCGCCACCGTGCCCGGCGCGCTGGAACTGGGCGTGGCCCTGTCCCACATGGCCGAAACGTTTGAATTCGACGCCCTGATCGCGCTGGGCGCGGTCATCCGCGGCGAAACCTATCACTTTGAAGTGGTCAGCAATGAAATGGCCACGGCAATCACCCGCATCTCCCTCGAAACCGGCATCCCCGTCGCGAACGGCGTGCTGACCGTCGACACCGACGAGCAGGCGCAAGCCCGCGCCGCCGGCAAGGGTCGCGATTGCGCCCAGGTGGCCGTCGAAATGGCCAACCTGGTGGCAGCGCTGGAACCCGAGGAAGAAGACGAAGACGAAGACGACGAGGACGAAGATTTTGACGACGAAGAAGACGACGACCAGCGCTGATAGCGCGGCGCAGGCCCGCGCCAATGCGCGCAGCGCGCGCCGCCGTGCGCGCGAATTCGCGCTGCAAGGCGTGTACGCGTGGCTGCTGCGCGGCGGCGAAGGCACGCAGGACGCCGGCGAGATCGACGCCCATCTGCGCGACACCGAGGACTTTTCCGAGGCCGATGCGCAGTGGTTCAAGACCTTGCTGCACGGCGTGCTGCGCGAAGCGCCCGCGCTGCGCGAACGCTTCACGCCCTACGTCGACCGTCCGCTGGCCGAGTTGTCGCCCGTTGAGCACGGCATCCTGCTGATCGGCAGCTTCGAGCTGATCCATCACGTCGAAGTGCCGTACAAGGTCGCCATCAACGAAGCCGTGGAACTGGCCAAGTCGTTCGGCGGCACCGATGGCTTCAAGTTCGTCAACGGCGTGCTCGACAAGCTGGCTGCCGATGTCCGCGCGCACGAGGTCCAGGCCGCGGCGCAGCAACGGCGATAGCGAGCCCCCCCCCCCCGCAGCGCTTTGCGCTTCCCTCCCCGAGGGGACGCCGCTGCGGACCGGCGGAGCCCGGATCCGCGCGGCCCCGCTGCGTGGCACCCGTTAGAGTGCGACGGCGATTCTTGAACGCCGCATAGTGGAGGCGCGGTGGCGTCCGAATTTGATCTGATTGCGCGCTATTTCACGCGTGCCGCGCCTGCCGGCCTCTTGGGCGTTGGCGACGACTGCGCGCTCTTTCCTGTTCCTCCCGGTGAACAGGTGGCCACCAGCACGGATCTGCTGCTGGAAGGCCGGCATTTCTTTCCCGACGTAGACCCGAAATCGCTGGGCCACAAGGCGCTGGCGGTGAACCTGTCCGACCTTGCGGCCATGGGCGCGCGCCCGATCGGCTGCGTGCTCGGGCTGGCGTTGCCGCGCCTGGACGAGCCTTGGCTGGCGGCGTTTGCCGAAGGGTTTCACGCGCTGGCGGCGGCCCACGGCTGCCCGCTAGTCGGCGGCGACACCACGCGCAGCGCGCACGATCTGGCGATCAGCGTGACCGTTTTTGGCTCGGTGCCCCCCGGTCAGGCGCTGCGCCGCGATGGCGCGCGAAGCGGCGACGATATCTGGGTGTCCGGCGAACTGGGGGCAGCCGACGTGGCCTACCGGCTGCTCGACGGGCAATACCCGGCTGATGCCGCGCTGCTGGCCGCCACGCGCGGCGCGTTGGAGTGGCCCGAGCCGCAAGTGGGGCTGGGCACGGCGCTGCGCGGCATCGCCAATGCCGCCATCGATCTGTCCGACGGCCTGGTGCAGGACCTGCGCCACATCCTGGCCGCCAGCCGCGTCGGCGCCTGCCTGCGGTTCGCGGACCTGCCGATGGCGCCCGCGCTGGCGGGCCTGGACACGGCGCCGCTGCAACGCGCACTGCTGGGCGGGGGCGATGTCTATCAACTGTGTTTCACCGCGCCGCCGTCCCGGCGCGACGCCGTGCTGGCGGCAGCCCGCAAGGCCGGCGCCCGCGTGACCCGGGTGGGCGAGATCCTGCCGCAGCCGGGCATCGCCGTTCTCGACCCGCAAGGCCAGCCGCTTGCCGACCTGCCCGCCGGCTTCGATCACTTCCCCGCGGACTGATCCGCGGCTTCCTTTTTGCAGACCCTTTCCCCATGTCTTCCGCAGATCAGCACTCCACCTCCATGCGCGACCGCCGCCGCGCCGCGTATCCGGCGCTCTCCTGGGTCTGCCGCGATCCGGGCCGGCTGATTGCGTTTGGCTTTGGCAGCGGACTGATCCGTCCGGCCTCCGGCACGTGGGGCACGCTGCTTGCTTGGGCCATCTGGGTGGCGGCGGCGCCTGCGGCGTCGGACCTGGCCATCGGCGTGTTCCTGGCGGTGGCATTTCTGTACGGATGCTGGGCCTGCCATCGCGTCGGCCGAGAACTCCAGCAGCCGGATCATGTCGGAATGGTCTGGGACGAGATGGTGGCGTTCTGGCTGGTGCTGTGGCTTACGCCGGCCGGTTGGTTGTCGCAGGCGCTGGCGTTCGTGCTGTTCCGCACGTTCGACATCGTCAAGCCGCCACCCATCAAGTTCTTCGACGCCCATATCAAGGGCGGTTTCGGAGTCATGTGGGACGATATCGTGGCCGCCGGCTATGCCTTGTTGGTGATGGCGCTGGTGGCCCGCACAGGAGTCTTGGGATGAACGATCAGCATGAAGGCGCGCGGACTAACATGACGGCCGCGCAGTTGTCGGAAGCGACGATCCTCGGCCTGTCCGAGCGGCTGGGCGATGTGCTGCGCCAGCAGGGGTGGATGCTTGGCACCGCCGAATCCTGCACGGGTGGCCTGCTGGCAGGCGCCGTCACCGCGGTGGCCGGTTCCAGCGAATGGTTCGAGCGCGGCTTCGTCACTTACAGCAACGACGCCAAGGTTGCCGAACTGGAGGTGTCGCCCGAAACGCTGCATCACTTTGGCGCAGTCAGCGAGCCCGTGGCGCTGGAGATGGCAAACGGGGTGCTGCTTGCCGTGCCCAACGCGCACGTGGCCATGTCGACCACCGGCATCGCCGGACCGGGCGGCGCCACGCCCGGCAAGCCGGTGGGCATGGTGTGCTTTGGCTTTGCCATGCGGGTGGGCGACGGCATCAGCAGCCGCGCGGTAACGCACGTGTTCCAGGGCGACCGGGGGCAGGTGCGCCAGGCGGCGGTGGAGTTCGCGCTGCGGGCCGTGCTGGAATTCGCGGGTGCACCGATCAACCGGCGATGAATGCCGACGCGAAACGCCCGCGCTGAACTGGCGGGCGTGGAAATGAAAAAAGCCGCTGCACCGTGCATTCGCACATGGTGCATGCGGCTTTTGCGCAATGTGGCGTCAGCGCACCGCGTTGATCGCGTCGCGCAGGCCCTTGGCGGCCTCGGCGGCGGCTTGGCGCCAGTCGTCGCCGCCGCTGGCGTAGATGATGGCGCGCGACGAGTTGATCATCATGCCGTTGCGCGCCGCGTTGGCACCGGCGTTGACCGTGGCCGTGATGTCGCCGCCCTGGGCGCCGATGCCCGGCACCAGCAGGGGCAGGGCGTCGCCGATGCGCTGGCGCACCGCAGCCAGTTCGTTCGGGAACGTGGCGCCCACCACCAGGCCGCACTGGCCATTGGCATTCCACTTGTCCGCCACCAGCCCCGCCACGTGCAGGTACAGGGGCTCGCCGTTGTCCATCTTCAGGAATTGCAGGTCGGAGCCGCCGGGGTTGGAGGTGCGGCACAGCACGATCACGCCGCGGTCGCGCCACGCCAGATAGGGCTCGACCGAGTCCAGGCCCATGTACGGGCTGACGGTGAGGGCGTGGGCCTGGTAGCGCTCGTAGGCTTCGCGGGCGTAGTTTTCGGCGGTGGAGCCGATGTCGCCGCGCTTGGCGTCCAGCACGATGGGCAGGTCGGGGTGGTTGTCGCGGATGTGCTGGCACAGCGCTTCCAGCTGGTCTTCGGCGCGGTGCGCGGCAAAGTACGCGATCTGCGGCTTGAAGCTGCAGGCGTACGGCGCGGTGGCGTCGACGATGTCGCGGCAGAACTGGAAGATGGCGTCCGGCTTGTCCTGCAATTCGCGCGGGAAGCGCTGCGGGTCGGGATCCAGCCCGACTTGCAGGAGCGAGTTGCTGGTGGTCCAGGCGTGTTCGAGTTTTTGCAGGAAATTCATGGGATTCAGTGCAGTTTGACCCGCGGGCGCGTGCGCCGCATGAGCAGGCGAGCCAGGGCGAGGGAGACGGTACGCGAGGCGCCCAGCACCGCGCGGTGGTGCATCAGGTGCAGGCTCATGTACATCAGGCGCGCCAGTGTACCGCTTACGAACAGTCCCCGTCCGGCAAGCTTGCCCATCAGGCTGCCCACCCCGGCGTCCTGGCCCAGCGACACCAGCGATCCGTGGTCCTGGTAGACGTAGGGCTCGGTGGGCTCGGGGTTGTTGCGCAGCCGGGCCGTCAGCTTCTTGGTCAGGTAATCGGCCTGCTGATGCGCGGCCTGGGCGCGGGCAGGCACGGTGCGGCCGTCGCGCCACGGCGCCGCGCAGCAGTCGCCCAGCGCCAGGATGTTCGGATCGGGCGTTTCGAGCCGCTCGTTGACTTCGATCTGCCCCAGCTTGTTCAGCGGCAATCCCAGGTGGGCCAAGAGCGCCGGGCCCTTGATGCCGGCGGCCCACATGCACAACTGCGCGGGAAACTCGCGGCCATCGGCGGTGCGCACCGTGTTGTCCGTCACTTCGGACACGCGGCAGGACGTCTCGACGCGGATGCCCAGTTCAGTCAGGCGCTTGGTCGCCGCCACCGAGATCTTCTCAGGCAGCGCGGACAGGATGCGCGGCGCGCCTTCGACCAGCGTGATCGCCAGGTCACGGTCGGCGCGGAAGTTCGGCAGGCCATAGGCGCTGACGACGTGGCTGGCTTCGGTCAGTTCGACCGCCAGTTCGACGCCGGTGGCGCCGCCGCCCACGATCACCAGATCCAGCCGCGCGGACGGGTTGCGCACCTTGGCCTGATCCACCAGCGCCATGGCCTTGAGCATGGTCAGGCGGAATTGCTCGGCGTTTTCGGTGGTGTCCAGCGTGACCGCATGTTCGGCCGCGCCCGGCGTGTTGAAGAAGTTGGAGGTGCTGCCCAGCGCCAGCACCAGCGTGTCGTACGCCAGTTCGCGGCGGGGCAGGACTTCCTGGCCCTGCGCGTCATTGACGGCGTCCACGGTGATGAGACGGCGTTCGCGGTCGACGCTTTCAAGCCGGCCCTGGGCGAACGAGAAGCCGTCCATGTGGGCCAGCATCAGGTAGGACAGGCCTTCCTGGTGAATATCCAGCGTGCCCGCCGCCGCTTCATGCAGCGAAGGCTTCCAGATGTGAAAAGGACGGCTGTCGACCAGGGTGATGTATTGGCGGCCGTGGATCCGGCCCAGTTTGGCGGCCAGTTCAAGGCCGCCTGCGCCACCGCCGACGATGACGATGCGCTTGGAGGGTGCTGACGTCGATTGAGGCATCATGGCTCCCAGTATAAATAGAGTCGCATCCCCGTCGCGGGGCGAACCCGTATCAGTGCATGACGAAACGGCTGATGGCCACCCCCACCCAGACCGTTCCGGCAAATATCAGCAGCAGCATCACCGCCGCGCTGCCCAGGTCCTTGGCCCGCCCCAGGAGGGGGTGGCGTTCGACCGACAGTGCATCGGCAAGCGCTTCGATGGCGGAATTGAGCAGTTCTGCCGCCAGCACCATGACCACCACGCCCACCAGGAAGAACACCTCGACCGTGGTGCGGCCCAGAAAAAATGCCGCTGGAATCATCAGCACGGCCAGCGCCAGTTCCTGGCGGAAGGCCGCCTCGTATTTGACGGCCGCCTTCAGGCCCTGCCAGGAATAGCGCAGCGCATTGAGGATACGGCGCGCGCCGCCGGTGCTCTTGAAGGGCGAGTGTTGCGGATCGTGGGTCATGGAATCGGATGAAAGCCGTGGTGGCGGCTTTTTAACAGATAAGGGTTGCTCGCGTGGCACATCCCGACGCAGATGGGCAAACCCTAATTGTGACCCAGCGTCGGGAGGCGCAGGATTCTGGTCAATTGGTAAGGCCACTTTACCTATATGCCGATTCAGACTATTGAACCTCGCCGCCTGTATCGCCAGATCGCCGATCAGCTTCGCCTGCTGATCGAGGCCGGCGAATTTCCGGCCGGCGCGCGCCTGCCGCCCGAGCGCGATCTGGCGCTGAAGCTGGGCGTGTCGCGGCCGTCGGTGCGGGAAGCGCTGATCGCGCTGGAGGTCGAAGGCTGGGTGGAAGTGCGCATGGGGTCGGGCGTGTACGTGCAGAGCCCGGGCGGCGCGCCGCGCGCCAGCCTGACCGCCGAAAGCCCGCTTGAAACCATCCGCGCCCGCCGCACCATCGAGAGCGAACTGGCCGCGCAGGCGGCGCTCAATCCCGTGCCCGCATTGGTGGAAGGCCTGCGAGAAGCCGTCGACGCGATGGAAGACGAGGCGCGGGCCGGCAGCGTGCCCATCCGCGGCGACCGGCTGTTCCATCTGCGCGTGGCGGAAATGGCCAACAACGCCGTGCTGGTGCGCGTGGTGGGCGAACTCTTTGACGAACGCCACAACCCGCTTTCCGTGAAGCTGGGCGATTACTTCGAAAATTCCGACAGCTGGGCCGTCGCCATCACCGAGCACCGCCGCGTCATCGACGCCATCGCGGCCGGTGACGAACAGGGCGCGCGGGCCGCCATGCGTGAACATCTTTCCTGCTCGTACGACCGCCTGATGGCCAGCTGGCCCGGTGCGGCGGAAGCCTTGCGCGCTGAATAGCAACAGGCCGCCGGTCCCTCCCGGGAGGCCGGCGGCAACTCGCAGTCGCAGTTGGTAGGTGCAGCTCCAGTAGGTGAACTCCATATGTAAAACATGACGCGAGGCCGCCGAGCCCGCCACCTCAAAGAGAGGAGACAACATGAAGCCAGGCAACGCCATCAAAGTGCTCTTTGCCGCCGTCGCGATCGCCGTCAGCGGCTCCGCGCTGGCGCAGACCAAACTGAAGTGGGCGCACGTCTACGAGACGTCCGAACCGTTCCATACCTCGTCGGTGTGGGCCGCTCAGGAGATCGAGAAGCGCACCAACGGCCGCTATCACATCGACGTCTATCCGGCCTCGCAACTGGGCAAGGAAAACGACATCAACCAGGGGCTGACGCTCGGCACGGTCGACATGATCATCTCCGGGTCCAGCTTCGCGGCCAAGAGCTTTCCGCGCATCGGGGTCACGTACTATCCCTACACCTTCCGCAGCCCCGAGCACCTGATCGCCTACACCAAGAGCGACATCTACAAGGAGCTCACGCAGGGCTACGACGAAAAGAGCGGCAACCACATCGTCGCGACCACCTACTACGGCACGCGCCAGACGACGTCCAACAAGCCGTTCACCAAGTGCAGCGAGATGAAGGGCCTGAAGATTCGCGTGCCTGACGTGGCCGCGTATCTGGCCATGCCGCGCGCCTGTGGCGCCAACACCGCGCCCATTGCCTTTGCCGAGGTCTATCTGGCCTTGCAGAACGGCACGGTCGAGGCCCAGGAAAACCCGCTGACCACCATCGAGGCCAAGAAGTTCTACGAAGTGCAGAAGAACATCATCCTCACCGGCCACATCGTCGATCACCTGAACACGGTGATCTCCGGCAAGCTCTGGAAGAGCCTGTCGGACGAGGACAAGAAGATCTTCGCCGAGGTCGCGCAGCAGGCCGCGGAAAAGGCGTCGGCCGAAGTGGCTGCGTCCGAGAAGAAGATGGTCGACGTCTTCAAACAGCGTGGCCTGTCGGTGGCCGAGGTCAACGTCGACGACTTCCGCAACACCGTGCTGGAGAAGGTGCCGTTCAAGCAATACGGCTACGAGAAGTCGGACTGGGAAAAGATCCAGGCGGTGAAGTGACCTCCGGCGCGGCGGGCTGCCACGCCGGTCCGCCGCGCCCGATCTGATCGCCACACCGATCCCGCACGAGGGGAGATTCCATGCACTCCAACGCGAAGGCCGCGCCGATGGCGGCCGTCAGCCATCCGCCGGACAAGCCGCCCGGTGCCCATCACGTTTCCTCGGTGGACGAGATCGTCCAGAGCTTTGAGGAAGCCGATCATCACGTGGTCAGCCTGGCCGGCTACCAGCCGGAAGACTGGATCTGCCTGGCCATGTTCTGGGCGATGGCGCTGCTGGTGTTCCTGCAGTTCTTTTCCCGCTACGTCCTGAACGACTCGTACGCCTGGACCGAGGAGCTGGCGGTGTATTGCCTGATCGGCGTGGTGTTCTTGGGATCCGCGATGTGCGTGCGCGCGTGCCGCCATATCCAGGTGGACTTCCTGTACCGCTACCTGCCCAAGCCTGCCGGCCGCGTGCTGTCCACGCTGATCGATATCCTGCGCACCGCGTTCTTCGGCTATGCCGTGTGGCTGACTTACCGCTACATCGTGCTGGTCGGCGACGAGCCCATGACGACGCTGTTCTGGAACAAGGCGTACGTCTATTGGGTGGCGTTGGCGGGCTTCGTCATGATGTTCTTGCGGTCTCTGCAGGTGTCCGTGCAGAACTGGCGGCAGGGCTACTCCATCCTGGAGAACCCCGCGGCCTATGAGTCGCTGGACTGAAGCGCTGAACTGAATTCCCGAATCCGCAGTGCCTTTGCCAGGAGCGAACATGGGCACCCTGATTGGAACCTTTCTGCTGTTGATGATCATGGGGCTGCCGGTGGCGGTCTCGATGGCGGGCGCGTCCCTGCTGTTCATCCTGATTTCCGGCAGCGTGCCGGACGTCGTCATCGCGCAGCGCATGATTGCGGGCGTCGAGTCGTTTCCGCTGCTGGCCGTGCCGTTCTTCATCCTGGCCGGCAACCTGATGAACATCGCGGGCATCACCGGCCGCATCTACAACTTCGCCGTCGCGCTGGTGGGCTGGATGCGCGGCGGGTTGGGGCAGGTGAACATCGTCGGCTCGGTGGTGTTTGCCGGCATGTCCGGCACCGCCATCGCCGACGCCGCGGGCCTGGGCACCATCGAGATCAAGGCCATGAAGGACCACGGCTACCAGACCGAGTTCGCGGTCGGGGTGACGGCCGCATCGGCCACGCTGGGCCCCATCATTCCGCCGTCGCTGCCGTTCGTCATTTACGGCATGATGGCCAACGTGTCGATCGGTTCGCTGTTCCTGGCGGGCCTGATTCCCGGCCTGGTGCTGACCCTGATGAT
Organism: Achromobacter sp. E1; assembly: GCF_037039475.1. Classification (NCBI taxonomy): domain Bacteria; kingdom Pseudomonadati; phylum Pseudomonadota; class Betaproteobacteria; order Burkholderiales; family Alcaligenaceae; genus Achromobacter; species Achromobacter sp. E1. Next base: position 5,023,254 of record NZ_CP146253.1, on the reverse strand, counting down.
GATGCTTACCGTGGCGTACTACGCGCGCCGCAACAACTGGGGCGGCGACGTTGCCTTCAACTGGAAGCGGCTGGGGGGCGCGGGGCTGGAAGTGCTGATCGTGCTGGCGTTTCCGATGTCGATCTGGCTGATGACGCTGGCGGGCGTGTCGCCCAACATCGCCACCGGCATCTCGTTCGCGGCCTTGCTGCTGCTGGACTGGAAGTTCAACTTTTCGGCCGTGATGGCGCTGATGGCGCCGGTGATCCTGATCGGCGGCATGACGCTGGGCTGGTTCACGCCCACGGAAGCCGCGGTGGCGGCCGTGATCTGGGCGCTCTTTTTGGGACTGGTGCGCTATCGCTCGATGACGTTGCGCACACTGGCCAAGGCGTCGTTCGACACCATCGAGACCACCGCGTCGGTCCTGTTCATCGTGACGGCAGCCTCGGTGTTCGCCTGGCTGCTGACCACGACGCAGGCCGCGCAGGCGCTCACCGACGCCATCCTGAGCGTGACGCAGAACAAGTGGGTGTTTCTGCTGATGGCGAACGTGCTGATCCTGATCGTCGGCTGCTTCATCGACACCATCGCGGCCATCACCATCCTCGTGCCCATCCTGCTGCCCATCGTCCTGAAACTGGGCATCGACCCGATCCACTTCGGGCTGATCATGACGCTGAACCTGATGATCGGTCTTCTGCATCCGCCAATGGGCATGGTGCTCTTCGTGCTGGCGCGGGTGGCCAAGCTGTCGGTCGAGCGCACCACGATGGCCATCCTGCCGTGGCTCGTGCCGCTGTTCGTGGCGCTGATCGCCATCACCTACATTCCTTCGATCACCCTGTGGCTGCCCACCGTAATGGGCATGACCGGCAAATAAGGACGCACGCCCATGTCAGCAAGACTGCAAGGCAAGACCGCCATCGTCACCGCCGCGGGGCAGGGCATTGGCCGCGCCGTGGCCCTGGCCTACGCGCACGAGGGCGCCGACGTGCTGGCCGTGGACCTGAACGGCGCCGCGCTGGAGTCGCTGTCCGGCTGCCGCACCCACGTGCTGGACGTGACCGACGCCCGCGCCGTGCGCGCGTTGGCCCAGGATGCGGGCGGCGTCGACGTGCTGTTCAATGGCGCGGGCTTCGTGCATGCCGGCACCATCCTGGATTGCGACGAAGACGCCTGGGATTTCTCGTTCAACCTGAACGTGCGATCCATGTACCTGCTGATCCGTGCCTGCCTGCCGGCCATGCTGGCGCGCGGCGCGGGTTCCATCGTCAACATGGCGTCCGTGGCGGGCAGCATCAAAGGCGCGCCCAACCGCTGCGCCTACGGCGCCACCAAGGCAGCCGTCATCGGCCTGACCAAGGCGGTCGCCGCCGACTACGTGGGGCAGGGCATCCGCTGTAACGCGATCTGCCCCGGCACGGTGGAGTCGCCGTCCCTGCGCCAGCGCATCGACGCGCAGGCGCTGGCCAGCGGCCAGTCCGTCGCGGCGGTCGAAGCCGCCTTCACCGCGCGCCAGCCAATGGGCCGGATCGGCCGCGCCGAAGAGATCGCCGCGCTGGCGGTGTATCTTGCCAGCGACGAATCCGCCTTCACCACCGGCACCGCGCAGGTGATCGACGGCGGCTGGTCCAATTGAATTCTTCTTTTCCAGCAACCAGGAAACCGCTATGAAACTGATGCGCTATGGCGCCAAGGGCTCGGAAAAGCCCGCCTTGATCGACGCAGAGGGCCAGGTCCGCGACCTGTCGTCCGTCATTTCCGACATCACCGCCGAGTCGCTCGTGCCCGCCAAGCTGGCGCAGTTGCGCGCGCTGGATCCGGCGTCGCTGCCGCTTGTTGCGCGGCCCGGCCGCGTGGCGCCGCCGTGGCGCGGCATGGGCAAGTTCATCTGCATCGGCCTGAATTACGCCGACCATGCCGCCGAGTCCGGACTGCCCGTGCCGGCCGAACCGGTCGTCTTCATGAAGACGACGTCGGCCGTGGTGGGCTGCAACGATCCGGTCGTGCTGCCGCAGGAATCGGTCAAGACCGACTGGGAAGTCGAGCTGGGCGTGGTGATCGGCGAGAAGGCCCGCTATGTCAGCGAGGCCGACGCCATGAAGCACGTGGCCGGTTACTGCGTGGTGAACGACGTGTCCGAGCGCGAATACCAGATCGAACGCGGCGGCACGTGGGACAAGGGCAAGGGCTGCGATACCTTTGGCCCTGTCGGGCCGTGGCTGGTGACGGCCGACGAGATCCCCAATCCGCAGGACCTGGAGATGTGGCTGGAGGTCAACGGCAAGCGCTACCAGAACGGCAGCACCCGCACGATGGTGTTCGGCGTGGCGCAGCTGGTGTCGTACGTCAGCCGCTTCATGACGCTGTACCCGGGGGACCTCATCAGCACCGGCACGCCGCCCGGCGTGGGCATGGGCCAGAAGCCGTCGCCCGTTTATCTGAAGGCGGGCGACGAGATGAAACTGGGCATCGCGGGCCTGGGCGAACAGCGCCAGCGCGTCCATGCCTGGGACCCCGCCCTGATCGACGGCTGATCCGCAAGGCCCCCCTGGATTCCGGAGTTCTCATGTCGCAGACCGATACGGCAGTCATCCGCATTCACCCGGCGGACAACGTGGTGATCGCCAGACGCCAGCTTGTCAGCGGCACGAGGCTGGAAGGCGAGGGGGTGACCATCGTGGGGCTGGTGCCGCCCGGCCACAAGGTGGCGGTTCGTGCCATCGCGGCCGGCGAGCCAGTGCGCCGCTACAACCAGATCATCGGCGTGGCGCGGCAGGACATTGCTCCCGGCCAGCACGTTCACACCCAGAATCTGGAATTCTCGGATTTCGAGCGCGACTATGCCGTGGGGCAAGATGCGCGGCCCACCGACTACGTGGGGGCGCCGGCCATGTTCGACGGCATCGTGCGCGCCGACGGCCGCATCGCCACGCGCAACTACATCGGCATCCTGACCAGCGTGAACTGTTCGGCGACGGTGGCGCGCGCCATCGCCGATCACTTCCGCCGCGACATCCGGCCCGAGGCCCTGGCAGCCTGTCCGAACGTGGACGGCGTCGTGGCGCTGACGCATGGCGCGGGCTGCGCCACCGGCAGCGACGGCGAACCATTGCGCGTGCTGCGGCGCACGCTGGGCGGTTACGCCCGGCATGCCAACTTTGGCGGCCTGATGGTCGTGGGGCTGGGCTGCGAGACCAACCAGATCGGCGGGCTGATGGAGCAGGAGCATTTGCGCGAAAGCGGCATGCTGCACACCTTCAACATCCAGGACACCGGCGGCACGCGAAAGACCGTGGCGCGCGGCATCGAACTGGTCGAGCGCATGTTGGACCAGGCCAATCGCGTCCAGCGCCAGCCCGTGCCCGCCAGCCACCTGACCGTGGGGTTGCAATGCGGCGGGTCGGACGGCTATTCCGGCATCAGCGCCAATCCGGCGCTGGGCGCCGCGGTGGACCTGCTGGTGCGCCACGGCGGCACGGCCATCCTGTCCGAGACGCCGGAAATCTACGGCGGCGAGCACCTGCTGACGCGCCGCGCGCAATCGCCCGCCGTGGCGGACAAGCTGCTGGCGCGCGTGCGCTGGTGGGAAGACTACTGCGCCCGCAACGACGCCGAGATGGACAACAACCCCTCGGCCGGCAACAAGGCGGGCGGCCTGACCACCATCCTGGAAAAATCGCTGGGCGCCATCGCCAAGAGCGGCACGACCAATCTCACCGATGTCTACGAGTACGCCGAGCCCGTGCATACGCGCGGGCTGGTCTTCATGGACACCCCGGGCTACGACCCGGTCTCGGCCACCGGGCAGGTGGCCGGGGGCGCCAACCTGATCTGCTTTACGACCGGCCGCGGGTCTGCGTATGGCTGCGCGCCAGCGCCGTCGCTCAAGCTGTCCACCAACACGGCGCTGTGGCAGCGCCAGTCCGACGATATCGACATCAATTGCGGCGAAGTCGTCGACGGCGCGCAAAGCGTGGCGCAGATGGGCGAGCGAATTTTCCAGCTCATGCTGCAGACGGCGTCGGGCCGGCGCACCCGCAGCGAGACGCACGGCTACGGACAAAATGAATTCGTTCCGTGGCAACTGGGCGCGGTGATGTAGCGAAGACGGCTCGGGGCATGCTATACCCTGGCGTCTCCCCTTTTAGGCATAGCGCACCCATGCTTGAACGTTTGAATTCGGAGTCATTGCCGCGTCTTCCCGCCGACGTTGAAAGGCCCAGCTACGACCGTAGCCGGCTGACGCCGGGCATCGTCCATCTGGGGCTGGGCGCCTTTCATCGGGCGCATCAGGCGTTTGTCACCGATCAGGCCATGCAAGCCAGCGGCGACCTCACCTGGGGCATTCTGGGCGTCTCGCTGCGCCACCCCGCCACCCGCGATGCGCTAACGCCCCAGGACGGGCTGTACACGCTGGCCGTGCGCGACGCCGGTCCGGACGGCCAGGACCGCGAACACCTGCGTATCGTGGGATCCGTGCTGCGCGTGATGGTGGCCGAGGAAGACCCCAATGCCGTCCTCGAACGCATCGCGTATCCGCAGACCCGCATCGTCAGCCTGACCGTGACGGAAAAGGGCTACAGCCACGAACCGGCCACGGGGCATCTGCGCTGGGACGATCCGGACATCGTGCACGATCTGGAAAACCCCATCCGGCCCCGCAGCACCATCGGCATCCTGGTCTACGGCCTGGCGCTGCGCCGCGAGCGCGACCTGCCGCCGATCACGCTGTTGTCGTGCGACAACCTGCGCGGCAACGGCGACACGCTGCGCAGCCTGGTGCTGGCCTTTGCGCTGCGCGTCGACGTGACCCTGGCCGACTGGATCGATCGCCACTGCACGTTTCCGAATTCCATGGTCGACCGCATCGTGCCGGCCACCGAAGACCAGGACCGCCGGCGGATCGCCGAACGCCTGGGCGTCGAGGATGCCTGGCCCGTGCTGGGCGAGCCCTATCTGAACTGGGTGATCGAAGACCGGTTCGCCGCCGGCCGCCCCGCCTGGGACGCGTACGGGGGCGCCACCTTCGTGCGCAATGCGGCGCCCTACGAGCGTCTGAAGCTGCGCATGGTCAGCGGGCCGCATTCGGCGCTGGCTTACCTGGGCGCGACGCTGGGACTGCATACGGTGGCCGATGCCGCCAACACGCCCGCCCTGCGGGCGTTCGTCGACGCCATGATGCGCGAAGAGATCGCCCCGACCCTGCGCGGCATTCCCGACACGGGGCTGGTGGAATACCGTCTGCGGTTTCTGGAACGGATCTCCAACCCGGCGCTGCCGCATCCGCTGTCGCAGATCGCCATGGACGGATCGCAGAAGCTGCCCCAGCGCCTGCTGGACACCATTCGCGACCGGCTGCGTGCCGGCCACGGCATCGATCGTCTGTGCCTGGCGGTCGCCGCATGGCTGAACTACCTGCGCGGCGAAGACGAGCAGGGCAGCGCCTACCCCATCCAGGACCCGATCGCCGCGCGCCTTGACCGCCTGTTGGCGCGTGCCGAGGTGGCCGCGCATGCCGCCATGCCGTCGCAGGCGGCGCAGCGGCGCGCGACGGTGCTGGCGCGTTTCAAACCGGTGTTCGGCGACCTGGGCAATTCGCCCGAGTTCGTGGGCGCCCTGACCAAGCATCTGGAAGCGCTGCGCGAGCACGGTGTGATCCATGCCGTGCAGGCGGCCACCTAGGAGACAGGACATGAACGCCGACCGCCGCGTGACCGCCATCGACTGGGAACGCTGGGGCACGGCGTGCCTGCTGGCGCAGGATTTTCCGGCCGATGACGCGCGCTGCCTGGCGCAAAGCCTGGCGCAGACCAGCCTGTGGGGCATCGATTCGCACGGCATCGCGCGCCTGCCGCATTACCTGAACCGCGTGTCGCATGGGTCGATCCTGGCGCGACCGGACATCCGCGTCGACCGGACGGGGCCGGGAGCCGCCCAAGTGCATGGCGGCCGGGGGCAGGGCATCGTGGTGGCCCATCGGGCCAACGCGCTGGCAATCGACCTGGCGCGCGAGGCTGGGGTGGCGGCGGTGGGCGTCAGCGATTCGTCTCACTGCGGGGCGATCGGCCTGTACAGCCGCGCGGCGGCCCGGCAGGGTCTCATCGGCATCGCCTTCACGCATTCCGATTCCATCGCTGCACCCTTCGGCGGCCACGAACCCTTTTTCGGCACCAATCCCATTTCGCTTGCCTTTCCGCGTGCGGGCGGACAGCCGCTCTGCCTGGACATGGCGACAACCGCCATTCCGTGGAACCGCGTCATGAACGCGCGGCGCGACGGCGTGGCGCTGCCGCCGGGTGTGGCGCTGGACGGGCGGGGCGACGACTCCACCGATGCGCAGGCCGCGCGCGCCCTGCGTCCGCTGGGTGGCGAGGAATACGGCTACAAGGGCTATGGGCTGGCAATGATGATCGAGCTGCTGTGCGGACCGCTGAACGGCAACCCTCACGGCCCGCACATCTCGTCCATGTACGACGCCTTGGACCGGCCGCGCGAACTGGGCGCTTTCTTCATCGTCATCGATCCTGCGCGCTTCGCGGGGGGAGCGGCTTTGGCGTCGGTGGTGGCTGGAATGGCGATGGAGCTATCGGAAGCGCCCGGCAAGCCTCGCATGCCTGGCGACCCGGAGGCCTCGCACGAAGCGGAACGCCAACGCCTCGGCTTGCCCGTGCCGCCGGCGCTTTGGAACGAGATGCAGGTCTGGAGCGACCGGCTTGGCGCGGCGCTGCCGCCCTTGCATCAGACGCGGCAGGCGTGAAGCCCCGGCGGTCAGGCGTCGGTCGGGGGCGTCTGCACGGGCGATTGGGCGGACGGCTGCGTGGGCGATTGGGTGGGCGTTTGCGCGGGCGATTGAACCGGCGGTTCGGCGGACGGCATGCGCGGCCGCTCCACCTTGCCAAAGCGCAGCGCAAACTGGCGCGTGAAGACCGCGCCAAAGAAGAAGATCTGCGCCGAATACCAGATCCACAGCAACAGCGCGATCAGCGACCCGGCCGCGCCATAGGCCGATACCGCCGCGCCGCGGCTCAGGTACAGCCCGATCCCCCATTTGCCCAGCAGGAACAGCCCGGCCGTCACGATGGCCCCGGGGATCACGTCCTGCCACGAGATCTTGGCGCTGGGCAGCAGCTTGAAGATCACCGCAAATAGCGCCGCCACCACCGAAAACGAAAACAGGTTGGACGCCCATTCCGCTACGATCGAGAACGTCGAATTGGCCCACAGCGAGCCATAGATGCCCCTGGCCGCCGCGAGCGCCGCGTTCACGGTCAGCGACACCAGCAGGAACAGCGCCAGCACCAGCACCAGACCGAACGACAGCAGACGGCTGCGCACCAGTCCGTGCAGGCCGCTCTTCTGGTTGGCCTTTACGTCCCACAATTCGTCCAGGCTGGCCTGCAGCTCGGCAAAGGCCGTGGTCGCGCTGAAGATCAGCACGCAGATCGACACCAGCGCCGCCATCCAGCCGCTGCCCGATTCGTGGGCGCTGGCCAGCACGGTCTGGATCACCTCGGCCCCGCGATCGCCGATCAGGTCGCGCAATTGCGCAAAGAGCTCGGAACGTACCGCTTCCTCGCCAAAGAAGGCGCCCGCCACCGCAATGACCAGCAGCAGCATCGGCGCCAACGAGAACACCATGTACAGCGCCAGCGCCGCACCCTTGCTGGACGCGCGATGACTGGACCACTGTTTGGCCGAGTCGACCAGCAGGCCGCTGATCTGGGAGGGGCGCAGGATACGCAGCACGTTTCGGGGCAGTCGCATGGGCAGGTTCTCGGTGAGACGAACCTTCATTGTAGGGACGCATGCAAGCCTCAGATACGGGCAGATTGTTGGCAAAAGTTTGCCAACCCCGAGAAATCCGGCGCTGCTGAAACAACACGCAAAGATATCCGGGCGGACAAAAGAAAAACCCCCGGGGCGAAGGACCGGGGGTTTTTGGATACTGCATTCCCCGGCCGAAGCCGGGGAGGCCTTGCAAGAACAGCGGGACTTAGAAGTCCATGCCGCCCATGCCGCCCATGCCGCCGGGCATGGCCGGCGCAGCGGGCTTGTCTTCAGCCAGTTCAACAACGGCGGCTTCGGCCGTCAGCAGCAGGCTGGCGACGGAGGCAGCGTTTTGCAGGGCGGTGCGGGTCACCTTGGTGGGATCCAGCACGCCTTGCTCGACCAGGTCGGTGTACTCGCCGGTCGCGGCGTTGTAGCCGTAGTTGCCCTTGCCGTTCAGCACGTTGCTGACCACGACGCTGGCTTCTTCGCCGGCGTTCGTGACGATGGTGCGCAGGGGCTCTTCCACAGCGCGCAGGATCAGCTTGATGCCGGCGTTCTGGTCAGGCGTGTCGCCCTTCAGGTCAGCGATGGCTTGCTTGGCGCGCAGCAGCGCAACGCCGCCACCAGCCACAACGCCTTCTTCCACTGCAGCGCGGGTGGCGTGCAGGGCGTCTTCGACGCGAGCCTTCTTTTCCTTCATTTCGACTTCGGTGGCAGCGCCAACGCGAATCACCGCAACGCCGCCGGCCAGCTTGGCCACGCGTTCTTGCAGCTTTTCACGGTCGTAGTCGGACGTGGCTTCTTCGATCTGCACGCGCACTTGCTTGACGCGGGCTTCGATGGACTTGCTGTCGCCAGCGCCGTCGATGACCGTGGTGTTTTCCTTGCCGACTTCGATGCGCTTGGCTTGGCCCAGCTCAGCCAGCGTGGCCTTTTCCAGCGACATGCCGGTTTCTTCGGAGATCACCGTGCCGCCCGTCAGGATGGCGATGTCTTCCAGCATGGCCTTGCGGCGGTCGCCGAAGCCAGGCGCCTTGACGGCGGTGGTCTTCAGGATGCCACGGATGTTGTTCACAACCAGGGTGGCCAGCGCTTCGCCTTCGACGTCTTCCGCGATGATCAGCAGGGGACGGCTCGACTTGGCGACTTGTTCCAGCACGGGCAGCAGGTCGCGGATGTTGCTGATCTTCTTGTCGAAGATCAGGACATACGGATCTTCCAGGACGGCGACTTGCTTGTCCGGGTTGTTGATGAAGTAGGGCGACAGGTAGCCGCGGTCGAATTGCATGCCTTCGACGACGTCCAGCTCGTTTTCCAGCGACTTGCCGTCTTCGACGGTGATGACGCCTTCCTTGCCAACCTTGTCCATCGCGTCAGCGATGATCTGGCCGATGGAGGAATCGCTGTTGGCCGAGATGGAACCGACTTGGGCGATTTCCTTGCTGGTCGTGACCGGCTTGGATTGCTTTTGCAGTTCGGCGACGGCAGCGGCGACAGCCTTGTCGATGCCGCGCTTCAGGTCGATCGGGTTGAAACCGGCGGCGACGTACTTCAGGCCTTCCTGAACGATGGCCTGGGCCAGCACGGTGGCGGTCGTGGTGCCGTCACCGGCGTTGTCGGAGGTCTTGGACGCGACGTCCTTGACGAGTTGGGCGCCGATGTTTTCGAACTTGTCCTTCAGTTCGATTTCCTTGGCGACGGACACACCGTCCTTGGTCACGGTCGGGGCGCCGAACGAGCGCTCCAGCACGACGTTGCGACCCTTGGGGCCCAGGGTGGTCTTGACAGCGTTGGCGAGAACGTTCACGCCACGGACGATGCGCACACGGGCGTCATCACCGAACAATACTTGCTTGGCAGCCATGTCTTAGCTTCCTTCGAAAATTCGTTTGAGGCAGGGTTTACTGGACCACGGCGAGGATTTCGTCCTCGCGGATGACGAGCAGTTCTTCGCCATCAACCTTCACGGACTGGCCGGCGTACTTGCCGAACAGAACCTTGTCACCAGCCTTCAGGTCAACCGGCAGGATCTTGCCATCTTCGGTCTTCTTGCCGGGGCCGACGGCCACGACTTCACCCTGGTCGGGCTTTTCAGCGGCGCTGTCGGGGATGACGATGCCGGAGGCAGTCTTGCGCTCGTTTTCGAGGCGTTTGACGATCACGCGATCGCCCAGGGGACGCAAGGCCATGAGGAACTCCTGTTAACTAAAAGTAAGTGAATGGTCGGTTTGCCCCGGGAGGTGTTAGCACTCACCGGTGTCGAGTGCTAATTATAGGGATGATGTTTGGAGGTTCAAGGGGGGGAGGGGCGCTGTTACATCTTCGGGGAGAGCAGGGGCTCGGCATCCAGGTGAGAGCGACGCCTCGGGGAGATGTGATTGGATGCGGACAAACAGGGTGGATCATGTCCCGCGTGAAACCCCGACCGCTCCGCTCAGCTATCTGGAGCCTCGCCGATACCTGCGCTCCTGCTTGATAACGAGTTTCGAACCTGTCTGATTCGAATGTGCAATCGATCTCTATATCGTATCGCCGCATCGCGGATGTGGCAGGCGCGTTGGCTTTATCGGATGTGAGTTGGCGTTCTCCGATATGCACTGGCAACTACTGCAACGGAAGCTCAAACCCGGAGGATGAAATTATCGTGATGTTTGCTCCCAGTATTAAAACCGTCCGGTTGACAAGTCGCCTTGCTGTCGTCGGCGCTTTGCTCACCGTCGTTGCCAATCTGGCTGGTTTTTACAACGTCACCTACCGGCCGTGGAGCGATAACGAGATTCCGCCGTGGCTGAACTGGTTTGGAATCCAGTTGGCGCTAGCAGGCTGGCTCATCATGTTGCTTGGCGGCAAGAAGTGGCTCGGTTGGGGCGCAGTGGTGCTCTCCGTCATTCTGCTGAATATATTCTGGCCCGCGCGAATGCACATCCACCTATCCAATGCGAGCAGTGAATCCGTTCATGGGTCTCCTTATCGCATCAGCTACGAGCCTTTTCGCAATTGGAGATGGCGAGTCACTCAAGCCGAGGGGCTAATGCCGGGAAGCAGTACGTTTTCCGGCCAAAGATTCATGTACAAGAAGGTGACTGCTGCGACGGCTGATGATGCGGGTGATATCTCGATTCGAGAGTTCAGATGCGAGGCCCGCAGGGAGGTCTATTGGGGGCCCATATCGATTACGTATGCGCGAGCCTTTCCCGAAAATCCTCTGAGCCCCTATCTCAACTTGCTGGAAGACTCTGCAGGTTTCAATTTCAAGGGATGTTCCGTAGTCACGGAGAGAAATAGGTAGTGCTGTCACGCGGCCCGGAGTACCGGGCATTCGGTATTCCGACGCTAAAAGTCATAAACCCGCGCCGCGTTATCCACCAGGATCGCCTGCTTCTCCTTTTCGCTCACCCACGCGCAAAACGCCGACAGTTGTTCGCCATCGTCGATGGGATGCAGCGGTTCGCTGCGATCCCGTGTGCGCGCCACACCCGGCCACGCTCCCGAATGCGGCCAATCGGTGCCCCACAGCATGCGGTCTAGCCGCGTATCGATCAGGGCGCGTGCGATCTCGCGCGCCTCGATGGGCGGGCGGCCGTCCTGCCAGACCGTAAGGCGATACGGTGCGGAGAGCTTTACGTACACATTGCCCGCCGCCACCGTCTCCAGCAGCGCATCGAAGCCTGGCTGGCCCAGGCCGGCGACGGCGCTCGCCAATGCGAAATGATCGATCACGATTGGCACGGGGCAGTTGCGCAGCGCGGGCGCCAGCGCGGCAACCACCGGCAGCGTGGTGTAGATCTGCACATGCCAACCCAGGTCGGCGACTTGCTCGGCGGTGCGCGTCAGCGCATCGCGGGCGATGGCCGGATCCTGCTGGCCGAACGATTGCAGGTTGACGCGCGCGCCTCTTACGCCCGCCACATGCAGCGCGCGCAGGCCATCGCGCGAGATATCGGGCGCTAGCACCGCGACGCCGCGCGACGCGTGGCCTGCCGCGTTCAGGGTGGCAAGGGCATCGGTCATGCAGCGGTTGTCGGTGCCTTGCGGGCTGGCCTGCACGACCACTGCCCGGTCAACCCCAAGCGCCGCGTGCAGCGCCAGCAGATCGTCGGTCGAGGCGAGCCCCGGCATGAACACGCGGTTTTCGGCAAGCGGATAGCGGTCGAAGGGGCCGAAGATGTGCACGTGGCAATCGCAGGCGCCGGGCGGAATCGTGCCGGCGACAGGGCTGTGATGGACGCCCAACACGGTGCGCGGGTCGTGGGAAGAAGCGGCGGGCTGGGTACGGCTCATGGGAGGCTCGGGAGGTTCAGGGTCGGGAAACACAATCAAACGGCCGCGCTCAGGGGTTCTGCTTGATGCCGGCGGTCTGGATCAGCCGCACCCATTTGTCGCGATCGGCGTGGTAGTAGCGGGTGAACGCCGCCGGACTGTCATCCGACAGCGCATAGCCCTGCGCCTGCAGCTTCTCGCGCACATCCGGAAGGCGCAGCACGCGGCGCACTTCTGCGTTCAGGGCGTTGACGACGTCGGGCGGCGTGGCGGCGGGCGCAAGCAGGCCAAGCCAGGTCGCGACCTCGTAGTCCTTGAGGCCCGCTTCGGCCGTTGTAGGCAACTGCGGCGCGAAGCTGACGCGCGCGCTGCTCGTCACGGCCAGGGCGCGCAGGCGCTGGTCCTTCATGTAGGGCAGGGCCGTCGAGGCGTTGGCGAACATGAACGGCAGGCGGCCTGCCAGCATTTCAGTGATGCAGGCTTGTTCGCCGGCAAACGGGATGCTGTGCAACTCGATCCCCGCGGTCTGGGCAAACAGCACGGCCGCCATGTAGGGCGAGGTGCCGATGCCGCCCGAGCAGAAATCGATTTCGCCCGGCGCGGCCTTGGCCTGCGCGATGAGTTCCTGGACGGAGTTGGCGCGCAGCTTCGGCCCGGCCAGCAGCACCTGCGGCGCGCTGCCCACCAACGCCACGCCGGTGAAATCCTTCATGGGGTCGAACGTCGTCACGTTCTGCAGCGTGGGCGCGACCGCGACCGTCGTCTGGCTGGCGAGCAAGAGAGTGTTGCCGTCGGGCCGCGCGCGGGCCACATAGGCGGCCGCGATCATGGAGGCGGCGCCGTTCTTGTTTTCGACCATCACGGCGCGCCCGCCCACCTGCATGTGCTGCGCCACGATGCGAGCCACGGTGTCGGGCGCGCCACCCGGCGGGGCGCCGACGACGATCCGGATCGTGCCCCCGGCCGGGGTGTCGGACAGGGCGGGGGCCACGAAAGCCAGCAACGCGCTGCCAAGCAGCGGTGCAAGCAATCTGGCCAGCAGCCTGCGTGGGTGAGCGCCAGGTCTCGTCTGCATCGTTGTCTCCTCGCGGTATTGCCGTGCGCCGCATCGAGGCGGCGCCGGCTGTTGTGATGTGGAGCCAGTGTCCGGCAGGTGGATTGATATAGTCAAATATATATATTTAGTCATTTCATACATGAATATGTATGAACAACGGGGGTTGCATGAATAAACGCGAGATGGCGCTGTTTGAAGCGGTGGGGCGAACCGGTTCCGTCACCTTGGCGGCTGCGGCCACCGGGATGTCGCAGCCCGCGGCCAGCGCGATGCTGAAGTCGCTGGAAGACAAGCTGGGCTTTGCGCTGTTCAGCCGCGAGAAACGCCGGCTGGCGCTGACCGCCGAGGCCCGCATGTTGCTGCCGGAGGTCGTTCATGCGCTTGCTGCGATGGACAACGCCGAACGGGTGGCGGCCAGCATGCGGGGCGGGGCGCAGGCGAGGCTGGACGTGGGGGCGGTGGCGGCCGTGGGCGCGAGCATCCTGCCCGGCGCGATGGCGTGGTTGCAAGCCCGCGAGCCCGGTGTGCGCGTCAGCGTGCGTACGGACATGACGCTGGGCGTGGCGGGGCTGGCGGCCGATCAGCGTATCGATATCGGCATCGTGATCGGCTCGGCCGCGCTGCCGAACGTGGGTCAGCGCACGCTGGCGCGGTTGACCCTGCAGGCCATGATGCCGGCCGGCCACGCGCTGGCGGACCGCCGTCGCCTCGCGTTGGCCGATCTGGCGGACATCCCCTATATCTCGCTCAGTAGGCACTTGCAGGTGGGGGCGCTTACGGCGCGGCAGTTCGAGCAGGAGCGGTTGCCGTTTCTGCCCGTGATCGAGGTGAATCAGTACTCGGCCGCCTGCGCGTTCGCGGAACGCGGCCTGGGCGTGGCCATCCTCGATAGCATGAGCGGCCTGTACGCGCGGCGACATGGGCTGAGCGTCGTGCCCGTGGATGTGGAAGGCGGTCTAGACCTTTCCATCGTGTGGCCCCTGAACCGGGGGCTGGGGCGCGTGGCGCGGCAGCTGGAGGCCGGGCTGGAGCACGAACTGTCACAGACCGGCGAATAGGAAAGCCTGGCCTGCGGCCGGCAAGCTAGGGTTATCCGGGATTCTTTATGCTTAAACTTTTGTGAAGAATGAGCGGCACATGCGGGGCCGCCGCCGCGATGCGCAATCAGGGCGGTTCACGGTGGTGCGGCGCGTGACGCACCGGGCGCATGATCGCGGGGTAGAGCCCCCTTAAGGAGAATTGCATGCTGCTGCGTAGACGTTGTCTGGCCGTGATGATGCTGGCGTTGGCGGGTTGGACGACGGGCAGCCATGCACAAACATCGTCTGCGGCGTGGCCCACCAAGCCCGTTCGTCTGGTCGTGGGGCTGGCGCCCGGCGGGCTGGTCGACGTGCTGGCCCGCACCGTGCAGCCGCACTTGGCCGAGGCCTTGAAGCAGACCGTCATCGTGGAAAACCGGGGCGGTGCGGGCGGCAATCTGGCGGGGGCCGAAGTGGTCCGCAATGGCCGCGACAACCATACCTTCCTGCTCAATCCGTCGACGACCGAATCGGTCAACCCGCTGATGTTCGCCAACATGCCGTTCGACCCGCAGCGTGACTTGCGGCCGGTTGCCCTGCTGGCCAACAGCCAGTTGTTCCTGTTTGTCCGGTCTTCGCTGGGCGTCAATACGCTCGAAGAGTTCGTGGAATACGCGCGCAAGCGGCCCGATCCTTTGAATTACGGTTCGGCCGGCAACGGCACGACGCCGCATCTGGCCGGCGAGCTGCTCAAGCAGGCCACGGGCATGCAGGCCACCCATGCGCCGTATCGCGGCGTGGCGCCGGCGATACAAGACCTGGCCGCGGGCCAGATCGACTTCGCGTTTGGACCCGCCACGGTCTTTCCCATGGTGCAGGCGGGCAAATTGAAGGTGCTGGCGGCGGCAAGCCGGCAGCGCGCGGCCGTGGCGCCCGACATCCGGACCTTTACCGAGGCCGGCATTGACGGCGTGTTCGCGGACAGCCTGTTCGGCGTGTATGCGGCCGCAGGCACCCGCGATGATGTGGTCGAGCGCATGAACGCCGAGATCAACAAGGTGCTGGCGCGGCCGGATATCAAGGCGCGCTTCCTGGATGCGGGCGCCGAGGCGATACCGCTGAGCGTGGCCGACTACGCCACGCGCGTGCAGGACGAAAAGAAATTGTTCGCGCCGTTGATGAAATCGTTGGGGCTGAAGGAGCAGTAGACGGCACGGCGATAAAAGCCCCGCCCGCTACGTTTCCCCGGCCCGGTTCCCGAGAATGGATTCCACGCGGCGCGCATGCTGCAGCAGCTTGGGATCTTCCTTCTGGAAGCCAACGAGCTGCACGGCAAGGGGCAAACCTTCCGGGCTGCGTCCGACCGGCAGTGAAATCGAGGGATTGTGCAGCAATGACCACGCGCGGATGAACACCGAACTGCCCGTGCTTTCGGCGGGCGTGGCCACGCCCAACGTGGCAGGCATGATAATGGCGTCCACGTCGCGGGCAATGTCATAGAACGCCCGCCGGCACTTGTCGGCTGCGTCCAATGCGGATGCATAGTCGGCGTCGGTGTACGTGTCGCCGAGGGCCAGGTAGGCAAGCAGCTCAGGGTCGCATAATGCGGCGTGATCGCGGCGGATATGTGCGTATTCGCGCGCCAGGTCATAGGCCATGATGACATCCTGAATGTCGCCGATTTCTTCATAGGCCGCAGGCATGGACAAGACCTGCAATGAAACGCCCGCGGCCGTCAGGCGGCTCAGGCATTCCTCGAAGACGGCCTGCGCCGCGGGTTCGGCTTCGGGCCAGGCGCGGGGACGCCACACGCCAAGGCGCAGCGCGTTACCGCTTTCCAGCGACGGTGCAAAGCGCGGATCGCCCACGAACGCATGCATGAAGAGCTGCGCATCTTCCACGGACCTGCACAGCGGACCGATCACATCGAGCGGCCGCGAATAGCTTCTGATGCCGACATACGGGATGGCGTCAAGGGTGGGCTTGAATCCGACGGCGCCGCTGAAGGAAGCGGGCCGCAAGATGGAGCCGGCGGTCTGGGTGCCGATGGACAAGGGGGCCATGAAGTCTGCCACGGCCGCGCCCGAACCCGCGGAGGAGGCGGCCGGGCTACGGGTCAGGTCGTGTGGATTGCGGCACGGACCGGGCAGCATGATCGCGTGGCGTGACACCGTGTTCTTGCCCAGCAGCACGAACCCTTGTTCTCGCGCGCGCGTCACCACCGGCGCGTCCTGCGTAGGCTGACGCCCAGTGAAGATCTCGGGTTCGCCCAGTTCGGTGGGCATGTCCGCGGTGTCGATGGTGTCTTTAATGCCGATCGGCGCACCCTCGTAGCGAGTGCGGCGGCCGCGCCGGTCGATGGCGCGCGCTTGCGCCAACGCGGCTTCGCCCGCCACGTGCACCCACGCCTTGACATCCTGGTTGCGCTGCGCAATTCGTTCCAGGCACGCCTGCGCCCAGGCTTCGGCGCTGAGCGTGCCCTTGTCCAGGGCGCGCAGCCCCTCTGCCAGGGTGAGGTGGGCGCGCTCCGAGGGAGCAGGGCGTCCGGGCGCCTTGGTTGCGGTCATACGGGTTCTCCTTGGGAGTCGTGACGGTGCCCGATATAGAGTTCCGCCATTTCTTCATTTGCGAGCAGGTTGGGGCCGGTATCGGTCAGGACAATGCGGCCAGAATCCAGGATGTAGCCGCGGTCGCTGAAAGCCAGCGCCTGGCGGGCCCGCTGTTCGACCATCAGCACCGCGATATCCAACTGGGGCAGGCGTTGCACTTCCTCGAACACTTGGGAAGTCAGTGCGGGCGACAATGCCGCGGACGGCTCGTCGAGCAGCACCATGCGAGGGGAAGGCATCAACGCGCGAGCAAACGCCAATTGCTGGCGTTCGCCGCCGGAAAGATTGGCGGCGTGGGTGCGGCGCCGCTGCGCCAACGCTGGGAAGAGTTCAAACATTTCCTCGGTGCGCCGACGGGCATCGCTGACGTGTTCGACGACCTGAAGGTTCTCCAGCACGGTGAGCTCGCCGAACACGTTCTGCACTTGCGGCACGTAAGAGATGCCCAGGCGCACGCGATCTTCCACGGCGGACCGGCGCAGGTCGTTCCCGTCGAAGGTGATCGACCCCGACAGACGCGGCAGCAGGCCCATGACGGCTTTGATGACCGTGGACTTGCCGGCCCCGTTCGTGCCAGCGATGGTGACGATCTCGCGCGGCTTCACATGGAGGTCGATGCCACTGACGATATCGACGTCTCCATAGCCTGCAGCCATGTTTTCTATGGTGAGGATCGGTGCGGCGGAATTGGTTACGTTCATATCACACCCCCCATGTAAGCTTCGCGAACCGCATCCTGGGAGAGCACGTCCCGAGGCTTTCCCTCTGCAATGACCTTGCCGCGGTCCATCACATACATGCGAGGCACAATGCGCGAAAGTTCTTCGAGGTTGTGCTCGATGATCAGCACGCTCATGCCGCGTTCGTTCAACGCCACGATGCGTTCTGACAACTCGCCGATCAGTACCGGATTGACGCCAGCGAAAGGCTCGTCAAGCATGATGCAGCGAGGCTCCAGCATGAGCAGCCGTCCAAGCTCCAGCAGCTTCTTTTGTCCGCCGGAAAGTTTGCCTGCCTGGGTGTCCGCGACCCGCGATAGATTAAGAAATTGCAGCAAGTCGCGGGCACGTTCGGCCACCTGTTCCTCTTCCCGTTGCACTTTCCCCGGATTGAAGAAGATCGACAGCAACTTCTCGCCCTGCGCGTCTGGCGCAGCCGCCATCATGTTGGCCATGACGGTGAGCTGCGAGAATTCCCGCGGCACCTGGAATGTGCGCGCCAGGCCTTGGCGCACGCGGGTGTGCACGGCCATGTGAGATATGTCGCGGCCGTCGAACTGGACGACGCCAGCCCGGCTGGGTACATACCCCGTGATTACCGAGAACAGCGTGCTCTTTCCCGCGCCATTCGTGCCGATCAGGCCCAGAAGTTCGCCCTGGTTCAGGTCCAGGCTGACATTGTCCAAGGCGAGCATTCCGCCGAACCCGGCGCTAACGTTTCTGACAGTCAAAAGGCTCATGTCGACTTCCCCGCCTTGGTTCCCAAGATCCCTTGCGGCCGATACAGCACGATAAGAATCAATGCCATGCCGATGACCCAGATTCGCACGCTGGCCATCTGCACTTCGGAGATTCCGCCCACGAAGTCCCGGACGAAGCGAGACCCCTCAAGAAAGCCGACCATGATGACGGTGCCCAAGGCGACACCGAGCAGGCGGTTGGCGCCTCCGACAAAGATGGCGATCCAGATATAGAAGGTAATGAGCGGAACGAACTGCTCGGGGCTCAGGAACGTGAGGTAGTGCGCTTGAAAGGCGCCCGCAAGACCCGCCAGGCCTGCGCCCAGCATGAGCGAGCGGGTCTTGAAGCGAGCCGGGTCCTTGCCCAGCGCCCTTACCGCGACTTCGTTGTCGCGAACCGCTTCAATGACCCGTCCGAACGGGCTTTTGACGACGCGCGTGACCAACCAGAACACCGCCCCGTTGACGGCGAGCAAGGTCAACATGATGGCCAGATCGATCTGGGCGGCGGGGATCCAACCTTCATACATACGGGGTATGCCCGGCAGACCGTGCATGCCTCGAGTCAGCCATTCCTCGCTCTGGAGCATCATCCGGACGGACTCCGAGAAGCCGAGCGTCACGATGGCCAGATAATCGCTTCCCAGCCGTAAGGCGACGATACCCAGCGGCCAGGCCGCCAGTGCGGTGAGCAGCGTTGCGCCCGCCATCGCCAAGGGGATGGGAACCCCCTGAAGCGCGAGCAGCGCAGAGGTGTAGGAACCGATGGCAAAAAAGCCGACATGCCCGAAGTTGACCAGGCCCGTGAAGCCATAGTGCAGCGACAGACCCAGAGCCATCAGCATGTAGATAAGAATGCCGATGGAGATTGCAATCAAATAGGATTCCATCTCTCTTTACCTCGCCATGATCGGGCGGCCAAACAGACCCTGCGGCCGGAACAGCAACAGCACCAGCAAGACCAGGAAGGCGATGACAATCTTGTAGGAGGGGCCAACGTAAAGGGTGGCGATTTCCTGCGAGATCCCGAATATCAGGGAACCGACGACGGCCCCGATGGGATTGCCAATGCCGCCCAGGATCACTGCTGCGAACATCGGCATCAATAGCTCGAAGCCGAGTTCGGGGACGACCACTGCCTTGATGGCCAGCAGAACCCCGCCCAGCCCGCAGAAGAAGCCGCTCAACAGCCACAGATAGAGCATGACGCGCCGTGAGCGGATGCCGCTGGCGGCGGCGAGGTCGGGATTGTCGGCCACCGCCCGCATGCGCCGTCCCAGTGGCGTGGCATGCAAGATCACGAATGCGATCCCCAACGCACCGATGGCCGTAAGCAGGATGTAGACGTCCATGGGCAGGATGCGAATGCCATGCCAGTTCCACGCACGCATGATCCGGCCCATTTCCAGGTTGTACTGGTCCTGGCCCGCGAAAAAGGTGATCGTCGTGCGTACGACGAACGCCACGCCCAGCGAGGCGATCAGACGCGCCACGTTGGAGCGTTTAGCGAGCGCCCGGAAGACCCACAGATAGAAAAATACGGCGATCAGTGCGGTGACAACGCTGGCGCTTACCACGGCGAGCACGAGTGAGCTGCCGATCCACGCCTGGGTGGCGACGGCTGTGTACGCGCCAAGCGTCATGTAGTCGCCCGTCGCCGCGTTGGGAAAGCGCGATATGCCAAACACCATGGTGATCGCCAGGATTGGCAGTGACAACAAGGTGCCTAGCACGATGCCATTGATGACGGCGTTCAAGATCGGGATGAGTTCCATCGTTGCTCCGCTTCAACGCGTACCCGGCACGGTCTCTTTCAGTACCAGTTTGCCGTTTTCGATTTCCGATACGCCGAAATCTGGCACGGTCTCGCCATGCGCGCCGAACTCCAGGTTTGACGATGCGCCGTCGTAGTCCACCGCCTTGCCTGCGCGGATGAGATCACGGCCCTGCGCAAACGAAGAGATCTTTTCCCCGCCATGCCGAGTGACCGCCTTTACCTGTCCGTTGATGGCGGCGATGTCGGCTGTCGGTCCGGCGGCTTCGATGGCCAGGGCCAGGGCAATGACCATGTCGTAGCTCTGGGCGGCAAACACATCGGGATCGTGCTTGACCTTGGCGCGGAACCGCTCGGAAAAGCTCTTGTACGCCGGGTTTCCGCTTGCCGCGACGTTGGATATCGAGATGATGCCTTCGGTGACCTCCTTGCCCAGCGCCTTGACCAGCGCTTCGTTGGCGGTCCAGCCCGGCATGATGAATTTGCAGTCCTGACCGGTCTGGTACCACTCGCGCAGCAAAATCGTTGCGTCGGGGCGATACGAGCCCATTGCGATCACATCCGGATTCGTTGCAAGGACCCGGTTCAATTCGGTTCGGTAGGTGGTCTGATTGGGTTCGTAGATCACCATGCTGCTGACCTTGCCGCCGTCTTTCTCCCACGTCTCTTTGAAATAGTTGGCCAGCCCAACAAAGGTGGAGTTGTTGAAGGCCATGACTGCCGGGCGCTTGAAGCCGCGCTGGCGTGCCACCTCAGCAAAGGCGCGTCCAAAGACCGCGTTCGATGCCTGGAACATCCAGGCAAGGCCTTTGCGGTTTTCCGTCAGCATTTCAGGGGCGCCGCAGGTGTTCATCATGATGAGACCGGCGTTGTTGGTGATGGGCATGACAGCCAGACCCACCGAGGAGGGCCAGATTCCGACCACCGCCTGGACCTGATTCACCTCGATCAGCTTTTTCGCTGCGAGGACTGCAGCGTCGGGCTTGGTCTGATCATCTTCGGCGAACAGCTGCAGCTGGCGCCCGGCGGCGCCGCCTGCGGCGTTCACCTCGTCGACAGCCAGTCGAATGGCCTCGAGCATCGGCACGCCATACGGACCGCCCACGCCGGTGATGGAATTGAGCGCGCCGATGCGAAATGGCTGCCCCGCAGGCGCGGCGCGCAGGCTCCAGGGGGCCAGGCTTGCGCCAGCCAGCACCAGGCCAACCGATAAAAAGTCGCGGCGGGACGTGTTCTTGGGTTGCTGCGTTTTCATATTCGTTCCTTGATTTCGCGTGAGACGCGATTCTTCACTTCGAATATGCCGGCTGACTGCCCGGCCCCTTGACTGCTTTTTTTTGTGCTGTGGAGATATCTGCTTCTTTACTGGACGATGCCGTGTTCGCGCCATTGCGCGATAGTTTCTGGCGACGCGCCAAAGCGAAGCAGGACTTCATCGGTGTGCTCGCCGTGCAGGGGCGCAGCCCGCCGGATCTGGCCCGGCGTACGAGAAAATTTGGTTCATCGCGCAATAGCGTGGAGGGATTTGGCAAGTTTTCGTACTCTTGATGGCAGGAATTTGCCATCAGGAGTGCGTGGAGATGCTGGATCGCAAGCTGCTGGAGTCGCTGGGGGGCTGGCAAGGCTATGTCGTCGAACGCGTGGAGTGGCCCGAGGGCGCTGGGCGCACGCTGTCGATCTATTTGAAGCCGACCGCCAAGGTGATGCTGTGCGAGCAGTGCGGCGCACGATGTCGCCAGGTCCATGAGACCACGGTGCGACGGGTTCGAGATCTGCCGTTATTTGAGTACCGGGTTGTTCTTCACGTGCCACGCCGGCGCTTGTTGTGTGAGCAATGCGGTGGCCCGCGCCTGGAGCGGCTTACTTGGCTGGGGCGTTACCAACGGGTGACGGATCGGCTTGCGGCGGCCTGCAGCCAATTGCTGCAATCGAGCAACGTGCAGGCGGTGGCTAGGTTCTTCGAGCTGGGTTGGCATACCGTCAAGACGCTGGACAAGGCCCGGCTCCGAGCATCAGTGCGCGAACCGGATTGGTCCAGGATCGAGTATTTAGCGATGGACGAGTTCGCCCTGCATAAAGGGCATCGGTACGCGACGGTAGTCGTCGATCCGATCAGCAGGCAGGTGCTGTGGATCGGCCCAGGACGCTCACGCGAGACGGCTCGGGCGTTCTTCGAGCAATTGCCGCGTGGGGTCGCCCAACGCATCAAGGCCGTTGCCATCGACATGACTACGGCCTACGAGTTAGAGATCCAGGCCCACTGCCCACAGGCGGAGATCGTCTATGACTTGTTCCATGTCGTGGCCAAGTACGGACGAGAGGTCATTGATCGGGTGCGCGTGGACCAGGCCAACCAACTGCGCCAGGATCGTCCCGCGCGCAGGGTCATCAAATCGAGCCGCTGGCTGCTATTGCGCAACCGCGACAAGCTAGACCGGCAGCAGGCCGTCCGACTCGACGAATTGCTGCACGCCAACCAGCCGCTGCTGACGGTCTATGTCCTGCGGGACGAACTCAAGCGGCTCTGGTTCTACCGAAGACCTGCCTGGGCAAAACAAGCCTGGCACCACTGGTGCGAGCAGGCTGAGCAAAGCGGAATAGCCCCCTTGAACACCTTCGCTCAGCGCCTGAAAGGCTATCTGCATGGCATCCTGGCCAGATGCCGACATCGTCTAAATACCAGCATCGTTGAGGGCATCAACAACACCATCAAGGTCATTAAGCGGCGCGCCTACGGTTACCGAGACCAGGAATACTTCTTCCTCAAAATCCGCGCGGCCTTCCCCGGTAATGCTCAATGAACCGAAAATTTAGTGGGAATACCGACCGTTTTCATGCGGCCGAGCTTTGGGTGGTCCAGCTCTTGAACCATGCCGCGAGCGGCATAATGCGGATCCTGCATCGCCTGGTGGAAATCGTTGATGGGACCGCACGGCACTTGGGCTTTCTCGCATCGGGCGATCCAGGCCGCCGCGTCGGCGCGCGCGAATTCGGCTTCCAGCAGTGGCTCCAGTTCGGCGATGTTGTCCAGACGGTCGCTATTGGTCAGGAATCGCGGGTCGTGGATCAGTTCCGGGCGACCCAGGACGTCGGTGCAGAGCTTTTCCCAGGTGCGTTGGTTCGCGGCGCCAATGACGATATAACCGTCGCCTGTGCTAAAGGCCTGATAGGGCGCGGACACGCGGTGACGGCTTCCGGTCGCCTTGGGTACCGTGCCTTCCGCGAAGTAGGCCGCGGCTTCCCAAATAAACCAGGGCAGTCCACATTCCGCAAGCGAGATGTCGATGTGCTGGCCTTCGCCGGTGCGCTGCTGGTGAATGCAGGCGGCAAGGATGGCGTAAGTAGCGGTCAGCCCCGCGCCGACGTCATAGATGGCGATACCCGACTTGAGGGGGCGTCCGTCTGGCTCGCCGGTCATGCTCATGATGCCAGTCATGCCCTGCGCCACCAGGTCAAAACCCCCCTTGCCCGCATACGGCCCGGTCTGCCCATAGCCCGAGATCGAGCAATAAACCAAGCGGGGATTGATGGCGCTGAGCGTTTCGTAGTCAAGCCCCAGCGCGGAGGCGACGCCCACCCGGTAGTTCTCGATCAGCACATCGGCCCACCGCACCATTTCCAGCACGGTTTCGCGAAGTTCCGGTCGCTTGAGGTTGAGGGAAATGCCCAGCTTGTTGCGGTTGATCTGTGCAAAACAGCTCGATTCTCCATTTACATAGGGCCCCATTTCTCGGGAATCGTCGCCCGCGCCAGGCTTTTCGATCTTGATGACTTCAGCGCCCAGATCCGCCAGCACCATGGTGCAGTACGGCCCGGCCATGATCTGGGACAGGTCCAGAATTTTGATGCCTTCCAGCGGCATCGCAGCAGTGTTCTGCTTCATGTCTTTCCTTTCAGCGACCAGCAAAGACAGGCTTTTCCTTGTTCAGGAAGGCGCGCTGCCCGTTGCGGTAATCCTCGGTGTCAAAGCAGGCATAGGCCTGAGCCAGTTCGTGTTCGGCCAGTTCGCCGCCGGCTTGCAAGCGACGCACGAATTGTTTGTGCCAGCGGTTGACCAAGGGAGCGCCCGCAGCGATACGCCCGGCAGCCTCATAGGCTTCATCGCCAACCTTGTCGTCGTCCACCACTCTGGTGACGAGGCCCTTGTTCAGTGCCTCGTCTGCGCCAAAAACGGCGCCTTCGAGCAGGATTTCCAGCGTGCGCGTGCCACCGATGACGGCCAGCAGATCAGCCAGTTCCCGGTAGTCCAGGGTCAATCCAATGCGGTTGATCGGCACGCCAAAGCGGGCGCCCCGGCCTGCAATGCGGATGTCGCACATGGCCGCGATCTCCAGCCCGCCGCCCACGCACGCGCCTTCGATGCATGCGACCGTGGGATGCGGCGTGAGCTTGAGCCGGTCGGTCATGGCCAGCGTGAACTCGGCGTACTCTCGCGCCTGTTCCGCGCCGCTGCGGGTTTCGTCGAACCCGCCGATATCGCTACCGGCACAGAAAGCGCCTGCCGCGCCGCGCACCACGATGCACCTGACGCTGTCATCGGCGTTGAGCGTGTCGAATGCATCACCAAACTCACGATACATGTCGAGCGTGAAGGCATTGCGCTTGGCAGGCCTGTCCATCAAGACGGTGACGATTCCGTTCTGGCCGCGGTCCAGTCGAATGCTCATCGCGCGTCCCCAAGGTGCAGCGTGGTGCCGTCGAGCACCAGCTTGCCGTCCAGCCAGAGTTGCGCATCGGTCACGATGGTGTCGTAGTGGGCGGCCGCCTTGACCGTGCCGCCGATGTAGGCGCTGGTGCCGAGCGCCAACTGGATGGATCCGTACACGCTTTCATCGGAAAGCATCGTTCCGTCCAGCTGGCAGCAGGGATTCATGCCGACACCCAGTTCGCCCAGGTTGTAGACCAGGGGATCGTGGAACCCGGCAAGCAGATCCCGGAATTTGGCAGCCTCGGCCCCGCCCTCGATGGACACGGCCATGCCGCGCTCAAATGTGATGCGAACCGATTCGTCTCGGATCAGTGACACGCCGGGGATACTGGCGTTCACCACGATGACGCCTTCGGCTGTGCCTTCAACGGGGGCCAGACTGGATTCGAGGCAGTAACCCGCCGAGATGTCTTCCGTGTTCGCAAATCCATGCAGCGCACGGCCACGACGACCTGCAATGCTCATCGTGATGTCGGTACCCGCAGCGCTGGTGACCCGTGCCGTATCGGCGTGGGTGAGCGCATCAGCCAACCCCTGGATTTGCGGACGCAAGGCTTGAAAGTCGGCGTTCCAGCCTTCGGCCATAAAGAAATCCGGCAAATCCGATTCGGGCAAGACAATGACCCCGACGCCGGCGCGAGTCGCTTTTTGCCGCGCTTCGGTATGGGCGGCATTGGCGCGCGTCAGCGCAATGACCAGGTCCGCGCCGCACATGGCGTCGGCCACGATGGGCGAAAACGGGCGCCCATGCTGGCGGCTGCCAGGTATCTGCAGCATGTGGGGAATGGCGCCGCATTCGTTGATGGCGATGGCCAGCGGCTGGACATTCTGCTCGGTGTAGTAGTCGTACAGCACCAGCACATTCATGCCGGGGCGCGCGTCTCCCAACAGATGCACGACCTTACGCGCGTTGTCCAACTTCAATAGCGTATTCATGCGCGCACCTCGGCATTGATGGATTCTTCAAGGATGTCCAAACCACGCTGCAACTGCTCGGCACTCATGTTCAGCGGGCCAAGAAAGCGCAGCACGTTTCCATGAAAACCCGCCTTCACGAGGATCAGACCGGCTTCATATGCGCGCCGCACGATGCGCGCGGTGGCCTGGCCGTCCGGACGGTGGGTGGTTTTGTCCGTGACGATTTCCACGGCGCGCATCGCGCCCAGCCCGCGCGCGTCCCCCACGATGGGAATGTCGCGTTTCCATGCGTCGAATCGCTCGGCCAACTGACGGCCCAGCGCCTCGGCGCGGCCGGCATAGTCGTCTCGTTCCATGACGGCGATTGCGGCCAGCGCCGCTGCGCAGGCCAGGGGATTGCCCGCGTAAGTTCCGCCCAGGCCGCCGACATCGGGCGCGTCCATGAGTTCGGCGCGGCCGACCACGGCGGCGATCGGCATGCCGCCGCCCAAGGATTTGGCCAGGGTGTAGAGATCGGCGGTAATTCCGCTGTGCTCGATGGCGAACCAGCGGCCCGTGCGGCAAAAACCGGACTGGATCTCGTCGGCGATCAGGACGATGCCGTGGCTTGTGCAGAATTCGCGTAGCCGGCGCATGAAGCTGGCCGGCGCAGCATGAAAGCCTCCCTCGCCTTGCACGGGTTCGATGATGACCGCGGCGACTTGTCGTGCGCCGATTTCGGTTTCGACCATGCGTTCGAAACGCTCAAAGGCCTGGCGAGCCGCGGTTTCTTCGTCGGCGCCAGTGCGATACACGTAGGGAAAGGGCGCCCGGTATACCTCGCTGGCAAGGGGGCCAAAGCCGGTTTTATAGGCGGGCGCCTTCGCCGTCAGGGCAAGGGCCATGTTGGTGCGCCCATGGAACGCGCCCTCAAATGCCACCACTGCCTGACGCCCCGTTGCGCGTCGGGCGATCTTTATTGCGTTCTCGACGGCCTCTGAGCCGGTGCTTTGCAGCATCACCTTCTTGGGCCAGTCGCCGGGCAGCCGCTTGACCAACATTTCGGCGAGGTCGATGTAGCCGGGGTACATGACGATGTTGAAGCAGGTATGCAGATAGTCGTCTGCCTGGCGCTTGACCGCGGCAACGACCTCCGGGTGCGCGTGGCCCACGTTCAACGTGCCAATGCCCCCTGCGAAATCCAGGTAGGTATTGCCGTCGAGGTCGGCCACTTCGGACCCGCTTGCGCGGGCCGCAAAGATGGGGGCCCCATTGGCGACTCCGCGAGCGACAAGCGCGTCCCGCTTTATTTGGTACTGCTGGCAAATCGGGCCCGGCAGGGATGCAAGTACGGCTGAGGACAAGGCACTCTCCTTCGGAAATCGGCGTCAGGTGATGCGATGTGGGGTATCTTGCGCTGGCACAAATCATTGTGTCAATAAGAAAATACGAGCATGAGCGCAAGATTGTGCACAATCTTGAGTGCGATAAGAGTGCTATGATCGACGGCGTCAAAACCTTGTCTCGACCTGCCTAAAACATGGCCACTTCTCCGAAGAAACCAAAAGCGCAATCCGCCCCTGCGAAAGAGCGCAAAAGCATGCCGTCCACCCAGGCAGTCGTGTTGGATGTGCGACAGCGCATCGCGTCCCAAGCGTTGCTGCCGGGGTCGCGCCTGCCGGAAGAAGATCTCGTTAAGAACTACGGAATTCCGCGCGCCAAGGCCCGCGAAGTGCTGGCTACGCTGGAAGACCGTGGCCTGATCGAACGTGTTCCGAACAAGGGCGCGGTGGTGGTTCCCGTTGACATGGAAACCACCTATCGCCTCTACCAGGTCCGCGAGACGCTAGACAGCCTGTCCGTTCGCCTGGCCATGGAGAATGCTTCGGCAAGCGACTACGAAGCGCTTCAGCAGATGCTCGGTCAGCAGTTTGAAGACACGTTGAGGGACGGCGACATCGAGTCGCATGTCGACACCATCGTGCGGTTCCGTAATCGCGTGAACGAAATCGCCAACAACCCCGTGCTCAGCGATCTGATTGAACGAATTTACGAACGCATGCAAGTGACGATGCGGCGCGTGGCGTTGTTGCCTGGACGCGCCGAGATGGGAATCAAGCAATACCGGACGCTGCTTGACGCCATGATTCGCAACGATGTGGACGAGGCGGATCGCTGTGTGCGCGAGCTGAACCAAAGCGCGCGCGAGTACATTCGCCGATATAAAGATTATTTGTAGGAAGTCGATGGGCGTTTGGCGTCCGGGTCAGACTGCGCGGCCGGAGATCCCGGCGCGCGTTCTGGATGCGGGCTAGCTGGTCCAAACGCCCAGTGCCTCATGCCGGTTGGCCTTTCCGAATCACCACCGCGTCCAGCGCCACCGCGCCCTGTCCCTCGGGCAGCGCCAGCAAGGGATTGATCTCGACCGAGCTGAAATCCCCCGCTCGCGCATGCGCGAACCGGGATAGGGTGGCCAGCGCGTCGGCCAGGGCATCGACATCGCACGGGGGCGCCCCGCGCGCGCCCTGCAGCAGCGCATATCCCTTGATCTCTCGAATCATGTCCAGGGCCTCATCGCGGCCAAAGGGCGCCAGCCGGAAGCTGACGTCTTTCAGCACCTCGACGAAAACGCCGCCTAGTCCGAACATGACCACGGGCCCGAACACCGGGTCACAATGCACGCCAGCGATGCATTCCACGCCCTTGGGCGCCATGGGCGCGACGAGCACCCCCTCGACGCGGGCGTCGGGGCGATGCTGGCTTACCGCGGCCATGATGTCCGCATAAGCCCGTCGCACCGCGTCCTCGCCCCGGATGTTGAGCTTGACGCCGCCCACGTCGCTTTTGTGCGTGATATCTGGCGAGACCACTTTTAGGACGACAGGAATGTCCTGGCCCGCCGCGCGAAGGTCGCCGGCGGCGCGCACGGCCGCGTCGGCGTCAACCGCCAGCGTGCTCGGGGAAGCCGGCATGCCGGCGTCGCGCAGCAGTTCCATGGCCTGGATTTCGGTATAGGTTTCGCGCAGCGGCGCACGGTTAGCCGTGTCCGGGGCGGGATCCGCTTGCGTCGTTCCGCGGCCGGAATGGGATGTCATTGCGGCCACCGCGGCGATCGTGCGGACGGCGGCGCTGGGATCCGGGAAGACCAGGCATCCCAGTCGCTCCAATTCGCGCCGCCGCGCTGGCGGGAACAGGGCGCTAATTGCAAGCGGCACGTCGGGATGGCGCGCCTGCATCTGCCGCGCGAAGGCTTCGAAGGTGGGCCACAGCGCTTCGGACGAGCCCGCAGCGGCCAGGAAGACAGCCAGGGCATCGTAGCGGCCATCGGCCAGCATGTCGTCGGCGGTGGCCAGCAGCAGCCCGGGTTCGGAGACGGCTTGGCCAGTGACGTCGACGGGATTGCGGCCGCTGGCAAACGGCACGCGTTCCAGCAGCCTGGCCTGCGCGTCCGCGGCCGGTTCGGGCAGCGTCAGTCCGCTGTCGGCGGCGTCGTCGGCCATCAGCGCGCCCACGCCGCCGGAAATGGTGAAGATGCCCAGGCGGCGGCCTTGCGGCGGGCGCTTCCAGGTGTCCAGCGCATAGCCCAGGTTGAAGAATTCCTCGATGGTGCGCGCGCGCAGGGCGCCGTACTGGCGGAACAGCGCGTCGTACACGGCGTCGTCGCCGGCAAGTGCCGCGGTGTGCGAGGCCGCGGCCTGCGCGCCGGCCTGAGTGCGGCCGATCTTGGTCACGACCACGGGCTTGCCGGCAGCGCGCGCCGCGGACAGCGCGCGGCGTAGCTTGGCGCCGTCGCGGCAGCCTTCCATGTAGGCCATGATGACGCGGGTGTGCGTATCGCCGGCCAGCCATTCGATGCAGTCGGCAACGTCGATGTCGGCCTCGTTGCCGGTGCTGATCCAGTGCGACAGGCCCAGGCCGCGCTCGCGCGCCATGCTGTAGGCGTAGGCGCCGAACGCGCCGCTTTGCGTCACCATGCCGATGCCGCCGGCGGCGACGATGCCGTTGGCGGGCGCGGGCGAGAACGTCGCGTAGACGTTGCGCCGCACATTCATGAAGCCCAGGCAATTCGGTCCCAGCAGGCGGATGCCGCGCTCGCGCGCGATGGCGCATAGCCGGTCTTGTTCGGCCGCGCCTTGTGCGCCGGTTTCGGAAAAGCCGGAGGTAAACACCACGGCCGCGCCTACCTGGCCCGGGCGGGCGCATTCAAGCGCCTGCGCGGCGTGGGCGGCGGGCACCGCCAGAATGGCCAGGTCGATGTCCGCGTCGAGCGCGTCCAGGCCGGGCACGGCAGGCAGGCCAGCGATGGTGTCCGCGCGCGGATTCACGGGGACGATGCGGCCGCCATAGCCGTGCTGCAGCAGCAGGCTGACGGGCATCGCGCCGATCTTGCCGGGCGTGGCCGACGCGCCGACGATGGCAATCCCTTGCGGATCGAAGAGGCGGGACAGGGAGGGGAGGGCAGACGGGTTCATGGATATCGGCGTTCAGGAGTAGCGGACGACACTGCGGCCGGTGCTGCCGCGTTCGAGCAGGGCGGCAAGCGCTTGCGGCAGCTGGCGGGGTTCGATGACGCGCGCGATCAGGTCCAGGTGCGCGGGGCGGTATTCGCCGGCAAGCTTGTTCCAGACCTCGCGCCGCAACGGCATGGGGCTGTTGGCGTTGATGCCCAGCAGCTTGATGCCGCGAAGGATGAAGGGGATGACCGACGTGGGAAGCTCCGCGCCGCCCGCGTTGCCGAAGGCAGCGGCAACGCCGTCCGGTTTCACGCTGGCCAGCGCGTGGGCCAGCAGCGCGCCGCCCACGGAGTCGATCACGCCCGCCCAGCGCGCGCTCATCAGCGGCTTGATGCCGGCCGACGGATCGGGCGGGGCAATCACTTCGTGGGCGCCGAGCGAGCGCAAATAGTCCGCGGCGTCCGGCTTGCCCGTCATGGCGCAGACGCGGTAGCCGCGCTGGCTCAGGATGTCGATCGCGACGCTGGCCACGCCGCCCGTGGCGCCGGTGACCAGCACGTCGCCGTGCGCGGGCGTCAGTCCGCAGTGTTCCATCCAGTGCAGCGATAGCGCGGCGGTGTAGCCGGCTGCGCCCAGCACGGCCGCGTCGCGCAGGCCGATGCCCGCGGGCAGCGGCAGCACCCAGTCATGGCGCACCCGCGCAAACTCGGCATAGCCGCCGTCGCAATCCACGCCGATGCCGAAGCCGTGCACGACGACCTCCTGGCCCGGCGAAAGCGCGGGGTCGGCGGAATGCACCACCGTGCCGGACAGGTCGATGCCGCCGATGCGTGGGTAGTCGCGCACGATGCCGCCGCGTCCGGCCTGCGCCAGCGCATCCTTGTAGTTCAGGCCGGCATAGGCCACCTTGATGAGCGTGTCGCCCGCGGACAACTGGTCGGCGGTCAGCGTCTCGAAGCGGCCCTGCGGCGGCTCGCCCGCCGCACCGGCGTGCAGCCGGTAGGCCTGGAATCGGGGATTGTCCATCGTCGTCTCCATTGAGGCTCAGGCTTGCGCCATCAGCCGGCGCGCCAGCGTGGCGCGGTGCAGTTCGTTGGCGCCGTCATAGATGCGGAAAGGGCGCATCTCCTGCCAGATCATCGACACGGGGGTGTCGTCGGACAGACCCAAGGCGCCCATCATTTGCACGGCACGGTCGGCCACGCGGTTCACGGCGTCGGACACGAAAACCTTGGTCATGGCGCTGTGCTGCTTTACCGGCAGGCCCGCGTCCATGCGGGCCGCGCAATCCAGGGTCATGAGGCGGCTGGCATGCAGGTCGATGTGCGAGTCCGCGATCATCGCCTGCACCTGCTGCAGGTCCGCAAGACGCGCGCCGAAGGACTCGCGCTGCGCAACATAGGCCTGCGCCGTTTCCAGCGCGCGGCGGGCGCGGCCGATGTATCGCATGCAGTGGGAAAGGCGTGCGGGCTCCAGCCTGAGTTGCGCATGGGCCAGGCCCTGGCCCGGCTCACCCAGCACGGCGTCGTCGCCCACCTCGCAGTCCTGCAGCAGGATCTCGGCATGTCCGCCGATCTGGTAGCCCGTGACCATGCCGATGTCGCGCACCACCCGGTAACCCGGGGTGTCGGCAGGCACCAGGAACAAGGTGGCGCCGGTCTCGCCGCGTGCCAGCACCAGGGCAAAGTCCGCGCCCACGCCGCCGCTGATGAACTGCTTGTGGCCGTTCAACACCCAGCGCGAACCGCGCTGCTCGGCCCGTGTGCGCAGCATGGACGGGTCGGAGCCAGCGCCCGGCGCCGGTTCGGTCATGGCGAAGCAGGCCCGCTGTTCTCCCCGCACCAGCGGCGCCAGAAAGCGTTCCTGCTGGGCAGCGTTGCCCAGACGTAGCAGCGTCAGCATGTTGGGTTGGTCGGGCGCGGCGCAGTTCAGCGCCGCGGGGCCCAGAAAGCTTCTCCCGGCTTCTTCCAGGACCTCGGCCAGGGCGCGCCAGCCCAGACCGAGTCCGCCCCATTGCGCGGGCAACTGGGGCGCGTACAGACCGGCCTCTTTTGCCCGTGCGCGCAGTTGGGCGACACAACGGTCGAGTGCGGCCACGTCGCGGGCGATGGCCGGGGACTCGGCCGGTATCGCCACCTCGTCAACGAAGCGGCGCACCCGCGCGCACAGGTCCGGCAGGGCATCGCGCGCGTAGCGATCTTGCGTATCCTGCATGGTTTATTCCTCGATCTTGACGCCCGCCTGCTTGACGACGGCGCGCCATCTGCGGGTTTCGTCGGCGATGTGCTGCCCGAAGGCTTCGGGCGTGCCTCCCGTGGGCTGCATGCCAAGGCCGGTGAAATAGCTGCGCACTTCGGGGTCGGCCAGCACGGCGTTGATCTGCCGGTTGAGCAGGCCGATCACGTCCTTCGGCGTGCCGGCAGGCGCCATCACGCCCCACCACGACGAGGCCGATAGCGGCACGCCCAGCTCGGCCAGCGTGGGCACGTCGGGCAGATCGGGGTTGCGCGTCTGCGCCGCGATGGCAATGGGCCGCAGCCGCTGCGCCTTGACCTGGGCATATACCGGGGGCAGGTTGTCAAAGCTCATCTGGACCTGCCCGCCGACCAGCGCGGTGGCGGCCTCGCTACTGCCCTTGTACGGAATGTGGCGCAGCGCAATGCCCGTCTCGTGCGCGAACTGCTCGCCGGCCAGATGCGGGATGCTGCCCGTGCCGGCGGTGGCGTAGGTCAGGCCCTGCTGCGCGGTGGCGGCACGCTTGATGTCTTCCAATGTCCGAAGCGGGCTGGCCGCCGGCAGCAGCAGGTACACGGGCACATCCGTGGCCCCGATCACCGGCGTCAGGTCCTTGTTCACGTCGTAAGGCAGCTTGGCGTACAGCACGCTGTTGGTCGCAAGATTGGCCGTGCCCATCAGCAGGGTGTAGCCGTCCGGCTGCGCGCTGGCCACGTAGGCCGTCCCGATCTGCGTGGCGCCGCCAGGCTTGTTTTCAACCACCACCGGCTGCCCGATCAGGGGCGCCAGTTTGCGCGCGATCATTCGCGCGGCGGTGTCGGTGCCGCCGCCGGCGGCGTAGGGCACGATCAGCCGCACCGGTTTATCCGGATAGGCGCCCGCCTGGGCGGCGCCCGCCGCGCTCAGCAGGACGGCGGCGCATAGCGCGCGCAACGTTCGAAAGCAGGGTTGCATGGCGGTCTCCTGGCGTCGGTCTATTGGATGCGGGTGCCCGTGGACTTCACCAGCTTGGCCCACCAGGCGGTTTCGTCGGCGATCTGCTTGGCGAACTCGGCCGGTGTGCTGGCCAGCGGCTCGGCCCCCAGCTCCTGGAAGCGGGCCCGCAATTGCGGATCCTGCAGCGCCTTGACCACGGCTGCATGCAGGCGCTCGATCACCGCCGGGTCGGTGCCGGCGGGCGCCATCAACCCTTTCCAGGCCATCACCACAAAGCCCTTCTGGCCGGCCTCGTCAAAGGTGGGAATGTCGGGCGCGGCGGTGGCGCGCTGGTCGCTGGGCACGGCCAGCGCGCGCAGGCCGCCCGCCTTCACCTGGGGCAAGAGGGCGGGCATGTTGTCGATCATGAAATCGATATGTCCGGCCACCAGGTCGGTGATGGCGGGACCGCTGCCTTTGTACGGCACGTGCTCGGCCTGGATGCCGGTCTGCTGCTTGAGCAGCTCGCCAGCCAGTTGCGCGGGAGAGCCATTGCCCGGCGAGCCGAACGACAGCTTGCCCGGGTTGGCGCGGGCGTATTGCAGGAACTCCTGCAGCGTCTTCACCGGCATCGACTTGGTCACCACCATCAGGTTGTGCTCGCGCTCCAGGCAGGTGATGGGCGCCAGGTCCTTGGCCGGATTGAACGGCATGTTGGCGTACAGGCTGGGGTTGACGACGGTGGGCCCGGCGGCGGCCAGCAGCAGCGTATAGCCGTCGGGGGCCGCGCGCGCCACGAAGTCGCCGCCGATGTTGCCGCCCGCGCCCGGCTTGTTCTCGACGATGACGGGCTGACCCAGGATGGGGTGCAGGGCCTCGGCCAGCAGGCGGCCCAGGATGTCGGTCGAGCCGCCGGGGGCGAACGGCACGATCAGGCGGATGGGCTTGTCGGGGTAGGCGGCCGCGGCTTGTGGCGGCAACGCCGCGCAGGCGAGGGCGGCGGCCAGCGCGCCGATCCATTTGGGCAGGTGCTTGTGCAGCATGATGGGAGTCTCCTTTGGTTTGGCGGGCCGGCGGCTTCTGGTGGCCGTGGTCCCGGGGTGCCCTAGCGGCCGGGCGTGTAGCCCGCCTGGGTCAGCGTGTGGCGGGCGATGGTCAATTGATGGATCTGGCTGGTGCCCTCGTACAGGCGGAACAGGCGCACGTCGCGATAGAAGCGCTCGATGCCGTAGTCGGCGATGTAGCCATAGCCGCCGTGCATCTGCACGCAGCGGTCGGCCACGCGGCCGCACATTTCAGAGGCGAAGTACTTGCAGATCGAGGCGTTCAGCGTCACGTCCACGCCCGCGTCGCGTTCCCGGGCGGTTTGCAGCACCAGCGCGCGGGCGGCCTGGATCTCGGTCTGGCAGTCCGCCAGCATGGCCTGGATGAGCTGGAAGTCCATCAGGGGCTTGCCGAACTGCTGGCGTTCGGCCACAAAGCGCAGCGTGTCGTCCAGCATGCGGATGGCGGGACCGATGCACAGGGCCGCCAGATGGATGCGTTGCTTGTTCAGCACCTTCATCGCGGTCTTGAAACCCAGGCCTTCCTGGCCGCCGATGATGTTGGCCGCCGGCACACGGCAGTCCTGGAAATGCACGGCCGACACGGGGGACCCGGCCTGGCCCATCTTGTCGTAAGGCTGGCCGGTGGTCAGGCCTGGCGTGCCGCGCTCCACGATGAAAGCCGTGATGCCCTTGGCGCCGGGCGCGTCGGGATCGGTGCGCGCCATGACCGTGAAGAGGCCAGCTAGCGGCGCGTTCGTGATGAAGCACTTCTCGCCGTTCAATACATAATGGTCGCCATCGCGCACGGCGGTGGTCCGCAGCGCGGTGGCGTCGGAGCCTGCCTGCGGCTCCGTCAGGGCAAAGCACCCGGTCAGTTCGCCCGCCGCCAGCAGCGGCAGGTAGTGCGCCTTCTGCGCCGGGGTGCCGTCGGCGACCAGCGCCTCGGACCCGATGCCGGTGTTGGTGCCGACGCGGGCGCGCAGCGCCACGGAACACTGGGACAGCTCCATCGCGGCCAGGATCAGCTCTTCGGTCGTCATGCCCGCCCCGCCATACTCCTGCGGAATGGAATAGCCGAACATCCCCTGTTCGGCCATGCTCTCGACCAGATCCTGCGGCACCTCATCCAAACGGGCGATCTCGTCCTCGCGGGGCGCGAGCTGGTCGCGCACGTAGCGGCGCAGTGAATCGAGAAATTGCGGGAAACCTTCGGGGTCCCTGATCATGGCGAGTCTCCGTTTTATCGTGGGCGCTGATGCGTGCCGCGTCTTGTTCGAATCAGGCTAGCAAAAGGCCGCCGGATTTGAGACAAGTGTTTCGATATCTTGAACGGCATGAAGGAGGATCCGCAGGCTGGCTGCTCTATCATCTGCGGATACGCGGTGCGCGTCCCGAGCGCGCCGCACCAGGATCCCGCCCATGACCGCTCGCCCCGGTGAACACCATGCCGACCCCGCCTTCGCCACCACGCTGGCGCACGGCTTGTCGGTGCTGCAGGCGTTCCGGCATGGAGAGCCCGCGCTCAGCAACCGTGAACTCTCGGACCGCACCGGCCTGTCCAAGGCCACGATTTCCCGCCTGACGACGACGCTGATGCAGCGTGGCCTGTTGCGCTACGACGCGGGGCTGCGGCGCTACCGCCTTGGCACGGCCGTGCTCTCGCTAAGCTATCCGCTTCTGGCCAGCATCAAGGTGCGTCAATTGGCGCGCCCGTTGATGAAGCGGCTGGCCGATGCGGCGGGCGGGTCCGCTTCGCTGGGCATGCACCACGGCTTGAGCATGGTCTACGTCGAAACTTGCCGCGGGCACGATGCCGTGTCGTTCCGACCGGACATCGGCGCCTTGCTGCCGCTGCTGCCTTCGGCGATGGGGCGGGCCTGGCTGGCGCAGGCGCCGCCCGTCGAGGCCGAACCCGTGCTGGCGGCGTTACGGCGGAACGATCCCGCCATCTGGCGGCGCCACGCGCCGGATCTGGCAGCGGCGCAACGCGATTACGCAGAACACGGTTACTGCGTGGGACAGGGGGATTGGCACTCGGACGTGCATGCCGTGGCGGTGCCCATGCGCACGCGCGTGGATGGCCAGACGCTGGTCTTCAATTGCGGGGTGCCGGTGACGCGGCTGCGGCCCGGCGACCTGCGCGGCCGCATTGCGCCGCGCCTGGTGACGCTGGTCAATCGTGTGGAGAAAATGCTGGAGCAGCGCAATGACGCGTGATCCGGACCGCGAACTGACCACCACCCTGGCGCGCGGGATCGACATCCTCACGTGCTTCCGTGCCGACAGGCCCGTGCTGGCCAACAAAGACTTCGCGCAGCAAACCGGCCTGTCGCGCAGCGCGGTGGCGCGTCTGACGCACACGCTGGTGGAACTGGGATTTCTGCAGCGCGAGGGCGAGCCGGCACGCTACCGCCTGGGCGCGTCGGTGCTGGCGTTGAGTTACCCCTTGCTCGCCAGCATGCAGATCCGGCAACTGGCCCGGCCGTTGATGAAGCAGCTTGCCGACCACGCGCGCGGCGCGGTGTCGCTCGTTGTGCGAGACCGCTTGCAAATGGTGTACGTGGAAACGGCCCGCTCCAATGAGGCGCTGCAGACGCGGCCCGACATCGGCGCGTCGCTGCCGCTGCTGTCCAGCGCCGCCGGCAAGGCATGGCTGGCACGGGTGCCGGACGAGGAACGCGCCGTCGTGCTGAACCAGCTGCGCGTGGCCGACCCAAGGCATTACGCAGCGCACTTCCCCAATCTGGCCGCGGCGCGCCGCGATCTGGAACGCAAGGGTTTCTGCGGCAATAACCAGGAATGGCGGCCGGACGCCTACGGATTTGCGGCGCCGCTGGGGCGGCCGTATCAATCGCTGCTGTATGTCTTCAATTGCGGCGTGCCCACGCAGGATGGGCCTTACCGCGAACGCGCGGCCGACATCGGGCCGCGGCTGGTCGCGTTGGCCAGAGAAACGGAAAGGCTGCTGGGGCTCGTCTGATTGGTGTGCGCTTGATGTCCTTGGCCCATGCGGTGCACGAATTCTCGCTATCATCAGCGGCACCATGCCGACCAAAAATACTCTCCCAGCCGCCTGCGCCGCCGCCGTGCTGTACGCATTTTCCATCTCCGCCATGGCGGCACCGGACGCATCGCCTTCATTCGACTGCGCCAAGGCGCGCACCGGCGCAGAAAAAGCCATCTGCGCAAACCCTCAACTCGCAGCGCTCGATGCAAGCATCGCCAAGCGCTACAACGAAGCGCGCAAATCTCTGGACACCGTCACGTCCGAGGCCTTGTTGCGCGACCAACGGTATTTCACCCAGGTGCGCGACGACGCCTTCGAGAAGCCGTTCGACAAAGACAAACCCATCGAGGAACTGGCAAGCCGCCTGAAGTACCGGGACGCGTTCCTCGCGTCGCTCGACTTGGCAGAACGCAAGGGCTTCAGCGGCAGATGGCGCAACCTCTCCGGCGAGATCACGCTCTGGAAGAAGCCCGACGGCGATATCCTATATGAAGGTTCGGCCGCACAACCGCACGACGGGCGCTGGTCGTGCAACGTGGAAGCCACTGGCAAGGCCAAGGGCGAGCGGTTGCGTGTCAAGAGCGTCGACACCAAGGGGTGGGTGCTGAACCTGCAACGGCAGGGTGACGGGCTGATCGTTGAGGAACTGCCGCCGGGTGCGGGTTCATCTGGTCCGCCTTATTGCGGGGTGAATGGGACCTTGGGGGGGACGTTTTTTCCGATACGTTGAGGGGGAGTGGAAGGCGTGCGTGGCGGTGAGGGCGGAATTGCGGGGACGGTAAGAGGTAGGGTAATTCTGGATGCTCTCTAGATTCAGCCAAGCCACTGCCGTTGGAACTGGCCGGTGACTGCCGATATTTGACATGGCGTCCTTCGGCCAAGGTAGCTCTTTCCTCTGACTGCTTTCGACCCTAGACGGGCCGTAAAGCCTGGTTCAAGAACTTCTCACAGAGCTTTTCGGCTCAGCTCGAACTTCGTCAACAGACGCTTGAATTCGGATTGCATCGTAGATGTTCAAATTAAACTGAGCCGCGGAGAGTTGGCATTTGGTCGAGCCACGGCTAATCGAGCGCCTGACCTGCTGCTTGGCAAAGCACCGCTGTTGCTGCCAGCACTGCGCCGATGGAGTTCCACTTTGATTGTGCTGCCAAAGTCTCCCGCACTTCCCATCCATCGAATGTCACGCCAGAAAGGTCCGGATTCGTTCCCTTTTTTTCCGCCGCCAGACGGCGCTGCCGTATAGCACGCTCGCGAGATACCTTTACCTGGCTCGCGTAGATCCAAGCCGAGGCTGATGCAAAACCTGAAACGATTGAAATTAATGTCAAGATTCCCATGACTGCTTGTTCTCTTTAGGGAAATGTTGGGTAGGTCATCCACAGTATAGGGATCAGCTTCAGCAAAAACGGTGACCCCTGTCTCCTCCTGGCCGAGAACTGTCCTTGTCGACCGGCCGATGACGACCCGAAACGGTCGGGCGGCCGTGACATAGCCCGGTACCGTTGCGCGGTCGACCTACGTGTGCCACCTCCGGCCTGCTGCGGCGGCCGACATCCAATTAAACCCTGACCGCCCACAGGACTTGCAGCACCGCTTGACCCTCACGTAACGTGATGGCCCAAAGTTTGGCCTGCGTATTCGAAGGAGGAAACATGCAACTGACCGTAGGAGAACTGGCAAAGCGTACCGGGCTGACCGTCCGCACGCTTCACCACTACCACGCGATCGGTTTGTTGACGCCTTCAGCGCGCGCCGAAAACGGCTATCGCCTGTACGGTCGCGACGAGATTGCCCGCCTGCATCAGATCCAGGCATTGAGTCGTTTCGGATTGGCGTTCGCGGAAATTGGCGCTTACCTGGACCAGCCCGGCGCGCGCTTGGCGGACGTGATCTCCCGGCAGCTTGCCATGCTGGACCGCCAGATACAGCAGGCCGCGCACCTGCGCGAACGCTTGGCGCAACTGCACGAGCAGCTGGCGGACGGCACGGAGCCTGAGCTGGCCGATTGGCTGAAAGCTTTGGAGATGATGACTATGTATGATAAATATTTTTCGCGAGAAGAACTGGCGCGTTTGCCCCTATACACCCGTGGGCCGGACGGCGACCCGGACTGGCTTGCGTTGGTCCACGAAGTGGAGCAGCTAATGGAGCAGGGCGTGGCGCCCGAGGAGGCTAAACCGCGCCAACTTGCCCATCGCTGGATGGAACTGCTGCTGCGCGATACCAACGGCGATCCGCGCTTGTTGGTGAAGCTGAACCAAATGCACGAGCAGGAGCCCGACATGCAGACGCACGTCGGCATTTCCAAAGCCATGCGCGATTATGTGCTGCGCGCCTTCTCGGAAAGCAAGCTGCTTATCTACGAAAAATATCTGACGCCGGACGAAGCACGGTTCATGCGCGAGCATTACTGCGACAGGATCTCGGAGTGGCCACCGTTAATCGCAGAGGTCCGGAACGCTATTGATGCGGGCGCGGCGCCCGACTCGGAAACCGGCCGGGCGCTGGCGCGGCAGTGGTTGGAACTGTTCAGTTCGTATGCGGGCAAGAACCCGGCCACCCACGCCAAGTTCCGGCAGGCACTGATGACAGAGCCCGACTTGACCGCTGGCACATGGGCGGACGACGCGACGCTGGCGTTTGTCCGGCAGGCGATGGGGACGCTAGCGAAGTAGCCAGCCCCCTGACTTCCCGGCACCAGCCGGGCAAGGCGAATGGACAAGTGGCGAAACTCATTGCCGCCGCAATACGACAGCGTTGATGCCAGAGCACCCTTGTGGCATCGGTCATGTAAGATTCCGTTCGTTGCTGGGGAGCGGTCTTTCGTGGTGGGCGATGAGGGGCTGCCGACGTTCACTGACCCTGCAACATCCGCCAAAGCAAAAGGCCGCACTAGGCGGCCATTGCTTTGGACGCACGGCGGGGCCGCGCGTTCGAATCCGCAAGGCGGCCATCGGTGCGATCCGGCAGCTTTCGACCCACAAGAGACATCCACAATGCGTGTTGCGTTATTCGAAGCTGCCGAAAGCTAGTTCCCGACCGACCGCTGAGAGCCGTGACGGGCTATTGATTCAAAGCTGACTCGACGGTGTCCAGCAGTCATGCGATCTGTGAGACACTCCAGGCCGCGTTGGGAGATCACGGCTGAGCCGTGGCGCCGTCGAGGCACTGTCTTCTCCGGAACCTATACGACGCGTTCCACCCCTGGCGGCTGCCACGTCCCTTCCCCGGCTGGCAGGACCGAGGGTGGTGTGATCTTTGGCCAGTACAGCCGCATTACCAGGTAGACCGGCCCATCGGGAGCGGGGAGCCAGTTGGCTTGCCTGTCGCCGCCCGGCGTCTTGTGCTGGATGTAGAGTGTCAATGACCCGTCCGCGTTAACCTTCATCGCAGGCAGCATGGGCGAGTTGATTAGGTAGCGGTCGATCGGGTTCCTGACCAGTAGCTGCGACTTGCCGTCGTACATAGTCAGCGACCAGAACGAATTAACCGGCGGCAACGCGCCGGCCGGAAACGTGAGGGTGTAATTGTGTTTGCTGCAGTCCAGCGTCTGACCATTTGCGTCTACGCGGGTGAACGGGTAAGTTGCCTCGTCCGGGTCATTTCCATATATGCCTGCCTGAGCCGCGACGGCGCGCTTGAGCCAGTCGCCGTTGTAGTGTTCGCTGTTACCCGGCAGTCCGCTTAGCCGCCAGCCATTGATCGCCTTTCCAGTGCTGGCGACGGCTTCGTCCACTTTGCGCTGGCCTTCTTTCATGCCAAGGCCGATCTCCAGTTTTTGGTCCAGCGGCAAATCTCTGAAGTTGAAAGTCTTGCCTGCCCCCACGCCGATGCGCGCGAGTTCCGCGCGGACTGCAAGCTCGTTGGCTTGTGGAGGCGCGAACTGCAGCGCAAAGTCCAGAAACTCGAAGAAGTTGGTCTTCGCCAACTCTTTGTTGATCATGGGAAAGCTGATGGCTGTTGCGGCCGGTGGCGACGCCTGATTCAGGTACGCCGAGAGCATTCGCACCTGGTAACCAGCCTGGACCGCCTTCACGCTGTCGAGATCGTCTGGACCAAAAAGTTGGGTGCGGTAGCCGGCGAGCGAAAACTGTGTGCTGGACCGAAACACCCGCTTGATGCCCACCGGGACGGCACCTTTCCATTCGGGTCCGACCACCATGTAGTCGCCAGCCTCGTTTCCGGTCGTGCGAGTGCCGATATAGCCGTAATTGTAGGTGTTGCCGTCGCAGAGCATGACCGAGTAATAGCGCTTCGGGTCGATCGCCGGCACGGAAAGCACCACCGGCTCTGCCCGCAAGTCCATCCACACGAAGGAATACGGCGTGTCGCTATTGGGCGTGACAATCGCCGTGTCTTTGTAGGTGAATACGTTGGGTTCGTTCTTGATGTGGTTGAAAGGCGCCTTGAATTGCCCCGAGCCGCGATCCACCGCGTACTCATGCATGACGGCGTAGTTCATCACGATAGGCAGGCCGTAAATGAACCCCGCCTCCGCGATGTCCTTCGCACCGAAGAACCCGGGGCGATCCGCGCTTGTCTGTGCCCGAACCCGGCTCGGACCAA
Source organism: Achromobacter sp. E1 (assembly GCF_037039475.1). Taxonomy (NCBI): domain Bacteria; kingdom Pseudomonadati; phylum Pseudomonadota; class Betaproteobacteria; order Burkholderiales; family Alcaligenaceae; genus Achromobacter; species Achromobacter sp. E1. The sequence goes on along the minus strand of NZ_CP146253.1, from coordinate 4,981,493 downwards.
GCGTCGTGCCAGTGAGCGCTACAAGTGCACTGGAGCCTAGAAACTCTCGTCTTGTGATCATTGAACGCCTCACCTGTCAGAGCGAGCTTTCCGACGCCCGCACGAAAAGTACTGGTCCTGGAAACGACACTCTATCGGAATCGCCAACAAGACGATATGAGTAGAAAGCACCCGGTAAAGCGTTCCGGATAAGGTTTCTGATTTCGAGGGGGCAACTAACTTGATTTCGGCACTGGAGGTATGGCGAAGCGCGGCCAGTCGCACGTAATGCAACGTCCTCAGGAAGGTCCAGGAGTCGCCGTCTGGAGAAGTTTTCGCATGCGCGCGCTCAAGGAAGAGTGAAGCTCGCGATTCACGGGGGATTGGTTTGTTTCAATTCAGGCTTAGGTTATCAGGGGTGGCGAGCGTACTGTGAAGGGGGGCGTCGGCCACAACAACCTGTGGCACATGCCCAAGATTGAATCGCTATAAATACTGCCGGGCTTCGTCTGCCGCAGACACCATGGAACCTAAATGCCCTTCCCCTTTATCAATCAGTTCGTCACAAGTCTGCATCAAATAGCCGAGAAACATCTTTCACCGAAGGGCGCCGCACTTCCGGCGCTACAGTCAAACCACAACGCTCGATCCGTCGTGTCCAAGACAGCAACCACCCTGATTGATGACCCTTGGACGCCGGACAACTATCACTACGCCGGTTAAGTGCGTACCTTGAAGTGTACCCAGTGCAGTCGGCTCTGGACGTCTTCGCCTGTGCGTCGGGCATGCGCCGGAGATCGTCCACGTCAGCACAACGGGCGGAGAGGCTCTTACCGCACGAGGTGAGCACTACCCCTCAGATAGAGGCCGCATCATGACACTAGACCATACCAAACGCGTCACTGAGATAGTAGCGGTGGACGCCAACGGGATTACGTATCTCATCCAACGTCGCTACAGGGCTGCTCCGAACCACGACGGGGCCTGGGCTAATTACTACTGCTGCTTACGCGACGGCGAGCCCGTCACATGGCTCGGTGATAATAATTACCGGTTGCCGGACGGGACAGCACTCCTCGCGATTGAATGCCGTCTGCCGGACCTCGAACCATTAAATTGAAGACACTTGGTTTGAAGTGCAGCCTAGGCTCGCGAGCCGGCGGCTTGCTGGACATTCAGCGGCGGTGGTACGAATCCGTGCTTTCGACGCCCAGGAGCACAGGCATGGAAAATCCCGCAGACGGCAAAATATGCCGAGTCATTCGCACGGACGTCGGTAGACTTACCGGCGCAGCATGCGCGGTGATTGTGCTGTCGAACACCTCCCGCCAGGCGATGTATCGCTAAGTGAACGGACAGACCTTAGGAACTCGGTATGTAAAGCGGTGCGATCAAGGACCGCTCCTGGCCGGTTGCGGCCGTTGATTAACGTCCGCATCCGTCCCGACGGACTCGATGCCACCTCTGAAGGGAAAACTGGTGAGCCGTGTCCGATGCTCGCTGTCTGGAGACGCCAAACCTCTCAGATTCGGCGGACTGCGGAAATCACTTGGGAGCGGCAGTGTCCATCAACCCCAGATCCCCAAACACCGCGCGCACGATCTTCATGCGCGCAGCGGCATCCTGTTTTTTCTTGACGTCCACGTTAAGCGCGAAATAGAAAACCTTGCCCTCACGCTCCAGGTAGCCCACCAGCCATCCCGTCTGCTGCGCGCCAGGTTCGCCAAGTCCGGCCCAACCCGTCTTGCCGCTCAGACGGTATTCAGGCGTCTCTTCCAGGACGAGGATGTCCTTGGTCATCTGCACGGTCCGCTCGGACAGGCCGAATTGATTGACATAGAACCGGCGCAGGAATTCCACCTGCTCGTTCGCGGAGATTCTGAGCCCACCGGTTAGCCAGAATTGATCGATGCCACCAGAAATGTCGCGATTTCCGTAGTTGAACCGGTCGACATAAGCCTGCATACGTTCGGCGCCGATGCGTCTGGCGATTTCCTGGTAATACCAGACGGCGGAGTTCTGTAGCGCCGATTCAAGCGTATGGTTTTGCGCCCAGGCAGCCGGCCACCATGGCTGGCGAGGGTTGCGCTTGCTGTCCCACTCGATTTCGAAGTCCTTGCCTTTCGCGACGCCTGTTTCCAACGCGATAAGCGTGTTGGGAATCTTGTAGGTGGATGCGGGCAGATACCGCTGATCGGCCCTGGCCTCGTCGTAGCGCTGAAATGCTCCGGTCTGTCCGTCAAGCAGGACGAACGTGCCCTCAACTTGTTCCTCGCGGAATCTCGCGCCGATATCGACCTGCGGTAATTCGGCGTGCGCGCCCGCGGACGCGAGCAACGTCATCAGCAGCGGCAAGGCGGCTTTGGCAAACCGACGAAATTTCGAATTCATGTTATCTCCGTGATTGTCATGCGGGATGCATGCGGCCGCCAGAATATGCGTGGGGTTGATGAGCGCCAATCAAGGTGTCGTAACGCCTGTAACATGGCGGCATGACTCAGAACATCCAAATCGATCTGGACCGTCCACTGCTTGTGGACGGCAAGCCTGCGCGGAATCAGTCGGTTTGGCTGCTGCTAAGGGTCTGGTACGCGCAGCAGACCGGTGAGGGGGCTGTGCCCGGGTCGTCATTGCAGGCCCGATACCCGGGGAACGCCAACTTGCGCATGTTTGTTTCCCGCGCGTTTCGGGATTTCGCAGCGTGGGGCGTGGAGGTGGGGTGGGGAGGCGCCATTGACCTGCCGCCTGCGCTGCTCAATGCTTCACGGCGCAGCCAGGGACCATTCTGGATGACGCAAGCGCAGGCAGATAGGGTGCTGTGGCGTCATGGTGCGGCGCCGGCAAGCCTGGACCTCGTGGCGAACTTTCTCGGATTGAGCGGGCATGTGTCCCCGCGCGCAGATCTGCTGCAATACGTGACCCAGGAGGGGGATTACTGGAATCACCTGACCCAGGCCATGCGGCTGGCTCGAGATGGCATGGCGACAACGGGAATGAATTGGGCGGCGAGTTATCGAGCAGCCGACCGAACGGCGCTGGACGACTTTCAACGCGCGTTGGCCATACTGAAAGAGAGTCTGGCATGGCGTCGTCACGGTAACGTAAGGCGTAGCGAGGCCGCGTTAAACAGGCTGGGAAAGATTCTCCAGTCGGAAGCCGTCGGTCCATCCATGCCGACCTTGTCGGCGATGGCGTCGGTTGCCACAGCCTGGAATAGCTATGCGCGCGGGGATATCAGGCAATCCCATGCCGGGCTGGACCGTCTGGCGGCAGACCAGTTTCTGGCGCCGGTCATTCGCTATAACCCCCGCGTGCGATTTGAGTATCTGAATCTGCGTGCGCTGCTGCACAAAGGCAGCGCGCTTGAAGACAAAAGCGCGGATCGAGTCATGAGAATGAACGAGGCGGAGAAAGCGATTAGCGCCTTGTCCGAAGCGCTGCAGGCCGCTTACGAGGCTGACTCTGTCGAGGCGGCTCAGGATGTGGCGGCAAACATCGGATGGACGTTATGGTTGTTCTGGCAGCAGCGATTGCTTGCTGTCATCAACGACCAGGACGTCCATTCGGTGCAAGGAACTTCGCTGCGCTGGCTGGGGCTGTCGGAATGGATATGCGACCGCTTCGGGGTTGGCGGCAGTTCTGCCTGGAATACGGTATTCGTGCTGCGCATCGCGCGTGGCGGTTGCGACGACAGGAGCGGGGACGTGAAGCGCTTTCAATCGCAATCGCCCCTTCCTGTAGAAAAAATGCTGGAGGCGGTCAAGCCGTTTGAAGCCGCCTTCTCGCGCGCCAAGGGCTACGCGGACTGGTCGAATGTTGCGGCGTTTACGCTTGAGGAAAATGATGCGGGCCGGGTTTTCTACGGAGCTCATCAAGTGGCCAACCTGCTGCTTGAATTTGTGTGGTTTCGCACGCACAGCAAGGGACTGAGTCGTGAGGTGTTTGCGGCGGTGGAGCGGCTGGCGCACATCGTCCAGGGGTTGGGTCCCGGCCAACGACGCTTTTTCAGGGAAAGCCTCAAGGCCTTGCCTGAGCCGCTGCAGATCGCCGCAAAGGATGCGGCGGCTTCGCGCAACGGCAAGAAGCCGGCGTGATTGGCGTTCCTCACATTATTCCTCGCGCAGGCACCCCAGAAATGCGGCCGTCAAACTTGACTCGGCCTGTTGCTGCGCGGCAAGGATATAGCGCGAGAACACGATCGTCGGCGAAAACGGCAAGCTGGTGACGCCGGGAATCTTCAAGGTTCGCATCACAAGCGGATTGACCACGCTTACCCCAAGGCCCATCGCCACCATGCGGCAGATCGTGGCCGCGTAGGGCGTATCCAGGATGAGCTTGCGGCGATCGGGCACAAATGCGGCGTCGATCGCGGCGCGCGTGCCGTCGCCCTGGGTAAGCGAGACAAACGGTTCATCAACAAGGTCGCCGGCATTTACCCGTCGCTTGCGTGCCAATCGATGCCCATTGGGTACGATGCACACCCCTTCATCCTCCGCCCAGAGTTCGACGGCGACCCCGGGCGTATCGGCCAGATACGAGACCAGGCCCACGTCGCAATAGCGCGTTGCGGTCCACTTGGCGACGGTGGGCGAGTCGCCCGTGTGAATCGAGACCGGCACGTCGGGGTAGTGCTGCCGGAACTTGCGCATCACTTCCGGCATGACGCTCATGGCGATGGAAGGCACGGCGCCGATACGCAGCGTGCCGGGGCCCACTTGCCGAATCAGGCGAGCGGCATCGGACAACGCATCCATGCCGAGAAATGCGCGTTGCACTTCCCGGTAGAACGCTTCGGCTTCCGGCGTGGGAATCAGCCCGCCCGGCCGGCGTTCAAACAATCGAAATCCGGTCGCGGCTTCCAGTTGCCCGATAACCCGGCTGATATTGGACTGCGAGGTGTGGAGTTCACCCGCAGCCAGCGTCATGGAACGCGTCAGCATCACCACGCGAAACGTCTCGATGTGTTTGAACTTCATCCTTGAATCCCCCGTATGTGAGTCGAAGCATATCAAAACTGCATGCGTAAGCCGAATACTGTCATTTGACGTAATGCCGGTCGATTTTCATACTCCAGCCACACATCGGATCGGGCGCCTTGCACGGGCAACAGGAGGAGGAAGATCATGGAATCGAAGGTCAGTCGCAGATTGCAGCAAGCCACCGCGCAGGAAGTCTGCGACCACATATATCTGCCGCGGTTGAATCGCGAGTTCGGTAGTGGCTTTGACTACCTGTCGGATATCAATCAAGCGCATCTGCTGATGCTGTTGCGCGCGGGCCTGATGCCGCGAGAGCCGGCCATCAGTCTTGCCCGCGCGCTGCAGCGAATGGAGCGTGATGGCGCCGCTGCGGTGCCGCTGGACCCGCAGCGGGAGGACGCGTACTTCAATTACGAAGCCCACCTCATGGGCCTGGCGGGATCGGAAGTGGGCGGCCGCCTGCATGTGGCGCGCAGCCGCAATGACATCCTTGCCACGCATGACCGGTTGCGGGCGCGCGACGCCGGTTTGAACGTGCTTGACGGGCTCAATGCCGTGCGAGAAGTGGCGATATCCCGCGCCGAGCAGTACGCCGGCGTGGTCATGCCCGGCTACACCCATCTGCAATCCGCGCAACCCATCACCTACGGCCACTATTTGGCCGCCGCGGCCGATGCCCTCGCCCGCGATGCGGCCCGCATCGAACAGGCGTTGGCGCATATCGATGCATGTCCGCTGGGCGCGGGCGCGCTGGCGGGAACGACGTTTCCCATCCAGCGCGAAGAGACCGCGCGTCTGCTGGGCTTTGACCGCTGCGTCGACAACTCATTGGATGCCGTGGCGTCGCGGGACTTTGCCTGGGAACTGATGTCGGCGATGACCATCGCCTCGTTGACCTGGGGGAGAATCGCGCAGGACTTCTATGTGTGGGCTACCCCTGAGTTCGGGCTAATCAATTTTCCCGATCGCGTGGCCGGCACGTCCAGCATCATGCCGCAGAAGAAGAACCCGGTGGTGGTCGAGTATCTGAAAGGTAAAACCAGCCACCTGATCGCCCTGTTCACCGCGTCGATGACCGCGGTGAAGGGCACGCACTTCACGCATAGCGGCGATGGCAACAGGGAGAGCATGCGCAGCTTCTGGGAATCGGCCGACGAGTGCGTTCGCTGCCTGGCGCTTTTCCGGCTGGTGCTGGATGCCGCAGAGCCCGTGGAACAGACCATGTTGCGCAGAGCGAAGACCGACTTTTCCACGGCGACCGATCTGGCGGATGCGCTGGTGCGTGAATCGGGGCTGTCGTTCCGGGAAGCGCATCATGCGGTGGGCGCCGTGGTGTACCAAGCCATTGAAGCCAAGCTGTGTGCCGATGAGATCACCGTCGAGATGGTGAACGCCGCGGCGTCGGAACAGACGGGACGCGACATCCATCTTGATGCGGCAACCGTTCAACGTTGTCTGGATCCGCAGGCGAGCGTACAGGCCCGTTCCGCCTATGGCGGCCCCGCGCCTGCGCAATTGACGAAGCGCATTGAAGACCTGCGCCGCGCGCTGGCTGGCTCCCGGTCCCTGGCGGCATCCCGGCGCGAGGCGATTGCCGCGGCAAGGTCCACGTTGAAGAAAGAGATCGCGGTGCTGGCGATGGCGCCGCTGGACTAAGGCCGAGGCGGGATCACGGCTTTCCTATTCTTATTACACAAGGGGTTCCACCATGAAGCTTGCCATCACGATTGCTACCGCCTCGGCGCTGGCATTTTCTTCTGCTGCGATTGCGGATGCCTATCCGACAAAGCCGATTCGGCTGATCATTCCGTTTGCCGTGGGCGGCAGCACGGACAACCTGGGCCGCGTGCTGGCGGCGCGCCTGTCGGAGAAGCTTGGCCAGCAAGTGGTGGCCGACAACCGTCCGGGCGCGGGCGGCAACATTGGCACGGACCTGGTCGCCAAAGCGCCCGCCGACGGGTACACGCTGTTGTTCGCCACCGAGGGCACGTTGGGGATCAATCCTTCCCTCTACAAGAAGCTGCCGTTCGACCCGGACAAGGACTTCACGCCGATCGCGCAATTTGCCAGTGTGCCCAACATCCTGGTCGTCAATCCCAAGGTGCAGGCCAAGACAGTGCAAGAGCTTGCGGCCTACGCCAAGAGCAAGCCGGCCAGTCTGAACATGGGCTCGGCTGGCAACGGTACGACCAACCATCTGTCGGGTGAACTCTTCCAGTCGATGACGGGCACGTCCTTCACGCATGTGCCGTATAAAGGAAGCGGCCCCGCGATGGCGGACTTGTTGGCCAATCAGATCCAGTTGATGTTTGACAATCTGCCCGGCTCGTTGCCACACGTGAAGGCCGGCAGCCTGCGAGCGTTGGCCGTGACCAGCGCCAAGCGCTCGCCGCTGCTGCCGGACGTACCGACCATGGCCGAGGCGGGCGTGCCGGGCTATGACGTGGAAGTGTGGTTCGGCGTGGCCGCGCCCAAAGGCCTGCCGGCGCAGACGTTGGCGACGCTCTCCAAGGCCATCACCGAGATCTCGCAGGAGCCGGCAACGATAGAAAAGATCCTGAACATTGGCGCCACGCCGCTTACGTCCACGCCCGCTGAGTTCGGCAGCCGGATCCAGGAGGCCCGGCTCAAATGGGCGCCGATCGTGGCGCACTCTGGCGCCAAGATCGACTAGGACCCCTTGGCTACATCACCTTTACCGCCCGGCCGATGAACTGTATCGGACCGGTCGGCTTGCCGGTGGGCGAGCCATTAGGCGGTTCCAGCGTCAGTTCAAACAACTGGTTCGCCTCCAGCGGGGGCAGCTTGTCCAGGGGGATGCGCACCGGTTCGCCGGGTTTGATCAGGCCCAGCGACACCGGGCCGGCCCAGCCGTCCGCCTTGGTCCAGAATTCCAGCGCGCGATCGGCCGGCACCTGCATGGCCGCAATCGGCACCAGTTGCACCTCGCGCTGACCCGCGCTGGCCTGCACCACCCAGCCTGGCGTCTGCGATTGGGGCGCGACCAACACCACCATGTACTGCACGGGACCTGGCGTTTGCGCTGGCCGTAGCGCCAGCGTGCCGGCCAGGACCAGTGCGGCGGCCAGGCCGCTGGCGGCTGCGCCGCGCCAGAAGAAGAGGCTATCCCACCAGCCTGGACGCGTGGACTGGCCGGCTTGCCGGGCCGCGTGCTGGCGGTCCAGCGTTTTGGCAATGCGCGGCCACAGGCCGGGCGAGGGCTCGATCGGCTCGGTCAGGCTGGTAAGCGGCAGCAGGCGCGCTTCCCAACGGTCGACGGCGGCGCGCAGGGCCGCATCGTGCGGCAGGCGGGCGTTGACTTCCTGACGGCGCGCGCCGGACAAGGTGCCAAGCACGTACTCGCCGGCCAGTTCGTCCAGGTTTTCGGGGGGGACTGTCGGGGCGCTCATGCCAGGCATTCCTTCAGCGCTTTCAGGCTGCGTTTGATCCAGGCTTTGACGGTGCCCAGCGGCGCGCCCAGGCGCTGGGCGATTTCGCTGTGCGACAGGCCGTCCACGTAGGCGTGCAGCACACAATTGCGGCGCACGGGTTCCAGTTGTTCCAGGCAGGGGCCGATGCGGCCGGCGCTGTCGCGCCAGTCGAAGGCCTCGCGTGTGTCGTGCCAGGCGTCGATCGCGTCGCGCGCATCCAGCGCGGCGGCGGTGTCGTCGTCGACGGCGGTTTCATGGCGGCCGTCTCGCACGGCGTTCAGCGCCAGGTTGCGCGCCACGCTGTAAAGCCAGCCACGCGCCGAGCCGCGGGTGGCGTCGAAGCTGCCGGCCCGGTTCCAGATATTGACGAAGGCATCGTGCACGATGTCTTCAGCGCGGGCGCGGTCACGGACGATGCGCTGGGCAACGCCCAGCAGCCGCGGGCCTTCGTGGCGGTACAGGGCTTCCAGCGCCGAGCGGCGCCCTGCGGCGCACTGCTCGAGGGCTGCTTCGTAATCGAAATCCGGAACAGGTCGGTTTGGCATGCGCGCGGGGGCAGGGGGTGAGGGGCACGGACCGGGCAGGCAAGCCCGGCGGCGGATCCGGGCCATGTTACCGGACTCCCGCCGCCGCAGCCCGCCCGGTGTCAGTTCGCCTTCCAGAAGATGTAGTCGGCCTGGTACGACACCTGGCTGCGTTGGCCGGCCTGGGTGCAAGGCTTCTGAGGCGCCACGCCGCCCCTGAGCGCCGTGCGCTGGATATAAGCGACGCCGGTCATGGCGCCGGCGCCCATGGCGGGATTGGCCTTGACCAGTTGATAGGGCAGATTGCCCGCGCCGGCCGGCGCCACGGCCACCTGCGTGCCGGTCAGCTTGGAACCGTCCGCGGCCTCCCAGGTGGCGGGCGGGCCGTAATAGGTGCCGACCTGCTTGCCTTGGCGGTCTTTCAGGACTGCCTTCGGCCCGGCGAACACCCATTCCATCTGATCCTTGGCGTCAGCCTTGGCGCGGCATTCATAGGTGATTTCGCCGGTGCCGACGGTTTCCCAGGCCACTTTATGGCCGGCGGGCACCTGGACGGCGGCGGGCAGGGCGTCTTGCGAGGCAGCCATGGCCGGGGCTTGCAGCATGCCGCAAGCAGCCAGCAGGGCGGCGGTGAAAAGGCCGGTGGCGGGGGTGGGGCGAGTCGTCATGAGCGGTCTCCTGCGCAAAAGGAATTTGCGGATACGGCGCACGGAATGTGCGCCGTTGCAGGTACTACACGCGGGAGACGCTATTGGATGCAGGGCGGCGGAAATTTTTTTCGGCGGGGTTGGGCGCCGGTCTTCGCATCTGGATCAGGCTTGGCACAACCCCAACGCGTGGCGGCGCCGGACCGGCATCAATCCATCTTCAACCCGGCGGTTTTAGCAACAGCCGCCCACTTTTGAATTTCGCTTGCGATAAACGCCGTGAAATCCTGCGGGCTGCGAAGGGTGACGGCGTTGCCTGTCGCCTTGAGCGGCTTGATCACGTCCGCGTCTGTCAACGCGGCCCGCGTGGCTTCTGATAGCCGGTCGCGAATCGCATCGGGCAAGCCTGCGGGCGCCGACAGTCCTGTCCATGAGACGGCATCGAAACCGGGGTATCCCGATTCTGCGACGGTGGGCAGGTCCGGAAACAAGAGGCTGCGTTGGGCGCCCGTCGAAGCCAGTACGCGAAGCTTGCCTGCCCGCACATGCGGTTCCAGCGTATCGGCCACCATGACCAGGATGGGGACTTGCCCGCCGATGACGTCGGTGACTGCCTGAGACGCGCCCTTGTACGGGATGTGCTGCACCTTGAGGTTCGCCCGTTGCTTGAGCAGTTCGAAGGCAAGGTTGCCCGACGACCCGGCGCCCGGACTGGCGTAGTTGAACTTGTCTGGCGATTTGCGCAGCATGCTGACCAGTTCGGCCAATGTGGTGGCAGGAAAGTCCGGGTGGACGGCGATGACGTTAGGGCTGGATGTGATGCTGCTGATGTGGGTGAAATCCTTGATCGGATCGTATGGCATGGCGTCATACAAGGCGGCGTTGGCGGCGTGGGTGCCCACCCCGGACATCAGCAGCGTGTAGCCATCAGGTTTGGCGCGTGCAACAAATGCCGATCCAATGTTGCCGCTGGCGCCCGCGCGATTCTCGACGATGACGGTCTGACCGAGCTGCGTGGACAAGGCACGGGCCAGAATCCGTCCGGTGACATCGGTGGTGCCGCCTGGCGGAAAGGGCACGATCAAGGTGATGGGTTTGGCAGGCCACGGCTCGGCGGCATGGGCTGCCGGGGCACACACGCCTGACAAGGCCAGTGCCACGAGCAGGGTGGTAAAGCGGCGCCGTGAGGGGCGTGGTCGATCGGTATTCTGGCTGCGCATGTTGTCTCCTGATTTGGTTTTGATGTGTCGCGGCAGGGGGCGTCCTAGGTTTCGATGCGCCAGTGCTGGACCGTCCAGGGTTCGAACTGTTCCGGCGTGAAGTCCATGCCCAGGCCTGGGCCGTCGGGTAGGGCTGCTAAACCGTTGCCCTGGATCGGGTGGCCCGTCAACGCGATGAGCGGGTTGCCCGTCACGTCGTATTCCACGAAGGGATAGCTGGACCATGCGCCGCCTCGCGCGGGCATCTGTGTCGCGGCGACCTGCAACGACGCAAGAAAATTGATCGCCGTGCCAAAAGCGTGGGGCATGACGGCGACATCGCGGCTTTCCGCCAGGGCCGCGGCTTTTCGATAGCCGGTAAAGCCCCCGCATACCCCCAGGTCGGGTTGCAGGACGCCTACTGCTCCCGTGCGCAGCAGGCCGTCAAAACCCGCCAGGCTGCCGATGGCCTCGCCGCCCGCAATGGCGCAGGCGGTCGCTTGCGCGGTGGCGGCGTAGCCCTCCAGGTTCTCCGGCCCCACCGGCTCTTCGATCCACAAGGGGCGCGCCGGCTCGATAAGCCGTGCCGCCAATCGCGCAGCCGCCGTGCTGTAGCCCTGGTTGATGTCGAGCATGAAATCGGCATCCGGGCCGATCAACGCGCGGACCTGTTGAGCCATCGCGGCATCCACCTGAGGTGAGATCCCGGCTCGGGGTTTGACCGCTTTGAAACCCTGGCGCAAAAGCGCTTCGATCTCTTGCGGATAGTGCCGATACGGCGCATCGCCCTGGGCGATGAAAGGGCCGCTGGCGTAGCAGGGCACTTCATGGCGCACCGCGCCGCCCAGCAGCTGGGCAATGCTCACGCCCTGCGCGCGGGCGGCAAGGTCATGCAACGCCATGTCGATCGCGGAAATCGCCATCATGGCCGGGCCACGCTTGTCATAGCCGATGCGTGGCACCAGGTCTGCGTAAACCGCGCCGTGATCAAAGGGGGACCGCCCGCAGACGAGCGCGCCGAATTGCTGGCGGATCAGTGCCGCGGCCGCCCACGGCGACGAAAAGACTTCGCCCCACCCGCGCAGGCCGCTGTCAGTGATGATTTCCAGGGCGAGAAACTCTCGCTTGCGCATGAACGTGCGGGCATTGCCGAGCGGCACGGCAGGCGTGTACGCCAGGTGATAGCCGTTGATGTGGGTGACTTTCAAAGGAGTGGCCAACGAATGAATGTCGAGCCAGTTTGAAGCTCGGGTAGCATACGGTCAAATACATATATGGTGGCTTTTCATATGAAAAACCTGATACGACCGAGAGAGATGGAATTGGTCGCGGCGATCTGTCGCGCGGGCTCCGTGACGCAGGCCGCCGAGGCTTGCGGCTTAACGCAGCCCGGCGCTAGCGCCATGCTCAAGGAGTTGGAAGTCCGGATCGGGGCGGCGTTGTTTTCGCGCCGGCATCGGCATCTGGAATTGACGGCTGCGGGCCAGGCCGTCTTGCCCGAAATCACCCACGCGCTGGCCGCGCTGGATGCCGTCGACAAGTTGGCTCAAAGCCTGGGCAACCGCCGCGGCGAGCACCTCATCATCGGGACGGTCTCTGCAACGGGCGCAAGCGTCCTGCCGGCGGTATTGAAGGAACTGCAAGACGCCGATCCGATGCTGTCCGTCGTGCTGCGTGTCGGCACCGCCGCGGAAGTGGTGGAAATGGCCATCGAACAGCGCATCGATCTGGGCGTCATTCTTGGCTCTGGCGCGCATCAGCATGCCAACTTTGAACAGATCGGGGAGCTTGGCCTGGTATGCGTGGTGCGTCCTGACCACGCATGGGCCGCGCTGCCGGAGATCACCGTGGACATGCTGAGTTCGGAACGATACATCGGCCACAGCCGCCATCTGCCGGTCGGCGCGCTGACGGCGCAGGTGTTGGAGCAAGCCCGTCATCCGTACCGTCCCGCGATCGAGGTGATGCAGTTCTCGGCGGCATGCGCACTGACTGACGCAGGCTGCGGCCCCGCTGTGCTGGAGAGCGTGACGGGAGAGTACGCCCGCCGCCTGGGCCTGGTGCCCATCCCTTTGCACGCAGGAAGCACGCTGTCGCTGAACCTGGTTTGGCCTCAGGGGAAAGGCTTGAGCGGGGGCGCGCGCTTTGTGAAAAACGCGCTGTCGCGCAGGGTGGCTGGCGGTTGACGGTCATATTTCTCCCGACGAGCAGTGCCACAGTTGGCTGTCGCCGCGGCCTTGCACTTTCCCTCGACGCCGTTCAAAGTTCGGGCAGCACGCCGACCTTTCAATAAACTTGAATCATGACTCCACGCCAGCTCCGTTATTTCCTGGAAATTGCCCGTAGCGGCAGTCTGTCGCTGGCGTCGGGCGCGCTGCGTATCGCGCAACCCGCGCTTAGCCAGCACGTTGCCGTGCTGGAAGCGGAATTGGGCGTGGTGTTGTTCGAACGGCATGCCAAGGGCGTCACGCTGACGGCGGAGGGCAAGCGGTTGCAGCAACGGGCCGCATCCATCCTGGATCAGCTCGAATCGTTGAAGACGGACGTATTGGGCGCGGCCGAGAGTCCACGGGGACCGGTGCGCGTATGCCTGGCGCGGTCGTTGGCGCAGGCGGTGGCCGCGCCCTTGATACGGCATGTGGAACAGGAGTATCCCGACATACGGCTATTGCTGTCGTCGGCGCTTTCCAGCCAGGTGCGCGCAGCGCTGCAGACCAGGCAACTGGATGTCGCGCTTATGCCAAATGCGTTCGAACTGCCCGGCTTGTATTGCAAACCGGTCTACGAGGAAGGGTTTTCGCTATTCGGCTTGGAAGCGCTGTTCGATCGGCCCGGAAAGACGATCGCATTTTCCGCGATCGGGTCGCGACCGTTGGTGGCGCCGGACCGCGACCACGATCTGCGTCGGCTGATTGAACGCACGGCAGTCGATCTGGATTGCCCGCTGAACGTGAAGTACGAAATCAATGATCCTGAATTGAATTTTGCGCTCGTGCGGGGGGGAGTGGCTTTCGCCATTCTGCCCGACAGCGCAGGCCTGGAATTGGGGGTGGCCGCCCAGGCCATGGGAGAACGGCGTCTGGTGCGGCCTCCCATAACGCGGACGCAATCCATTGTGCGCGTGGCGCAAAGCGCGGCTGGCAGCGCGGTGCTGGCCGTGGAGCAGGCACTGGAAGTCGTGCTGCGCACCTTGGTGCAACGCGGCGTGCTGCGCGGAAAATTTATATATGAAAAAACTTATATACAGCGCAGATAAATAATATTTGTCTTCACGTCTGGCGCAGCCGTACGCTACCTCCAGAATGGCGCCAACAGAGACGCCGATACGGAGACAAGCATGCAAGTCCGACGCAGACAATTCCTGGGCGCCTTGAGCGCTGCCGCGTGCTGTAGCGTGGCGCCGATCAGACGGGCGCTCGCCAATTCCCCCATACGTATGCTGGTCGGCTTTGCGCCGGGCGGAGCGGCCGATCTCGTGGCGCGTGCGTTGGCCGAAGGCATGCGTGCATCCGGCCACACCACCATCGTCGAGAACAAGGGGGGGGCGGGCGGACGTATTGCGGTCGATTCGCTGTTGAATTCGGGCGCTGACGGCAACTCCCTGCTGTTTACGCCGTCCACCAACCTGACCCTGTATCCGCACCTTTTCAAGGAATTGAATTACACGCAGGCGGATTTCACGCCGCTGGGAACGGCCAGCCGATTCGATTTCGCATTCGCCGTGGGCGCCAATAGTCCGGCCAGAACGATTCAGGAATATTTGAGCCTGGCCCAGAAGGACCCGCGCATGGCTGTTTACGGTACGCCCGGCGCGGGCACGGTCATGCATTTTCTGGGCATCATGCTGGCGAACGCGAGCAAGATTCCGTTGGTTCCCATCCCTTATAAGGGTGGCGCGCCAGCGCTCGCCGACACGGTGGGCGGAACCTTGCCCGCACTGATCACGACGCTGCCAAACCTGATTCCCATGCACAAGTCGGGCAAGATCCGGATCCTCGCCACAACGGGGGCCGCGCCCTCGTCCGCGCTGCCGGACGTGCCCACGTTCGCATCCGCGGGATATCCCTCTCTGACGGTTGCCGAATACTTCATGTTGGTGGGAAACAAAGGCATGGCCGGCAGCCAGGCGCAAATCCTGGCGCAAGCCGCGGCCGATGCGGTGCGCGCGCCGGCGTTCCAAAAGGTCATGCAACAGCAATTCTTCGAACCAAAAGTGACTGCGCCCGCGGCCATGAAACAGCAGCTGGAAAGTGAAGATGCGTTTTGGCACCGCGTTGTCAAGGACAGCGGCTACCGCCCCGAGGCTTGACGCGGCGCAGGCCTGGCTGGCCTCTATCAAGGAAACGTAATGAAAGGCAAGAACGTCGTCGTCATCATGTCCGATGAACACAATCCCGCATTCATGGGGTGTTCCGGGCATCCATTCATCAAGACTCCAAACCTGGACGCCCTGGCGGCGCGCGGCGCGCGGTTTCCCAACGCTTACACGCCCAGTCCAATCTGCGTGCCGGCACGCGCGGCGTTTGCGACCGGCCATCGGGTGCACCAGACCCGCCACTGGGACAACGCGATGCCATATGTGGGTGATCCGCAGGGGTGGGGCCATGTGTTGCAGCAGCACGGCATCAACGTCGAGAGCATTGGAAAGCTGCACTACCGCAATGAAGAGGATCCCGTCGGGTTCGATGCGGAGCATATTCCCATGCATGTCGTCGGCGGGCACGGCATGGTGTGGGCGTCCATTCGCGATCCTTACTTGCCCGTTGCGGGGCGCAAGCGCATGCTTGGCGACCGCATTGGCATGGGCGAATCGCCTTATACGTCCTACGATCGCTCGGTCACGGAACGCACGCTGCAATGGCTACGCGCGGCGGCTGAACGCGGCCAGCCCTTCGTGTTGTACGTGGGACTGGTTGCGCCGCACTTCCCTTTGATCGCGCCGCAGGAGTTCTTCAGCTTGTACGACGCGCGCCAGATTCCTGAGGCCAAGTTGCATCCAAAAAATGGCTATAAACGCCACCCGTGGGTGCAGGCCTATGCGGCGTTCGAGCGCAGCGAAGAGACCTTCCAGGACGAGGACGAGCGCGTGAATGCTTTCCTGGCGTATTACGGGTTGTGCAGCTTCCTGGACAGCAACGTGGGCCGCATCGTCGATGAACTGGCCACGCTGGGGTTGGCGGATTCCACGCACGTGGTCTACACATCGGACCATGGCGACAATGTTGGAGCCCGTGGTTTGTGGGGAAAGTCCACGCTGTACCAGGAGAGTGTGGGAATTCCCATGATATTGGCCGGCCCGGACGTGACGTCCACGATTTGCGAGACGCCGGTGGATCTGCTCGACCTGTATCCGACGCTATTGCAGGCGGTGGGTGTGGACCCGTTGCAGCACATGGGGTCACGGCCAGGGAATTCACTGTTCGCTATAGCGGCGCAACCGGCGGACAAGCGCCGCGCCATCCTGAGCGAATATCACGCGGCAGGCAGCAACACTGCGGGATTCATGTTGCGAAAGGGGCCTTGGAAGTATCACCACTACGTGCGCTTCGAGCCTGAACTGTTCAACCTGGACTCGGATCCCGGGGAACTGCACGATCTGGCAGGCGACCCGGCTTATTCCGACGTGCTGGCGGACATGAAGGCCGCGCTCTACGCGATCTGTGATCCGGAAGACGTGGACCGGCAGGCCAAGGCAGACCAGGCTGCGATGATTGAACGACTGGGGGGCGTGGAGGTGGCCTCGACGATGGGCGCTAGCGGGGCAACGCCCGCACCCAAGGCGCAGAGGGCAGCATGAACGTCGAGGACCGTTACCTCAAGGACTGGAGTGGCCTGACGCGAGGCGTGCCTTGTGTGGTGCACAGGCCCGTGACCACGGATGAAGTGGCCGCCCTGGTGCGACATGCCGATCAGCAAGGCCTGAAGATAACGATCCAGGGCGGCCTGACCGGGCTGGCGGGCGGCGCGGTGCCTGCCGATGGCGACGTGGTCATCAACATGGAGCGCATGAACCGCATTGAATCCATCGACGCGGTTGAGGGAGTCATGCAGGTGCAGGCCGGCGCCACCTTGCAGCAGGTGCAGGAAGCAGCTGCTGAGGCCGGCTGGTTTTTCCCGGTGGACCTGGGTGCGCGCGGCAGTTGCCAGGTGGGTGGTAACGCGGCTACGAACGCGGGCGGCTCGCAGGTCGTGCGCTATGGCACGATGCGAGATTCCGTCTTGGGACTGGAAGCGGTGCTGCCCGATGGGTCTGTGGTGACATCGCTGACGCGTCTGGTCAAGAACAGTTCCGGCCCGGATTTGCGGTTCTTGTTCATCGGGTCTGAAGGCACGCTGGGCGTGATCACGCGACTGACGTTGCGATTACAGCCCGATCCCGGTGCGCCGGCCACGGCGTTGGTGCAGGTGCCGGACACGCCATCCATGGCATTGCTGCTGCGTCAATTGAAAAAGACGCTCGGTCCGCAACTGACCGCGTATGAATTCATGTCGGCAGAATTCTTGCGGCACGCCAGCGGTTTGGCGGGCGTGGCGCTGCCGTTGACCGGCGATGCGCCTTGGAGTGTGCTGATACAGGCCAGTGGACTGGCCGGCATGGATCCGCAAGCAGCGCTGGAAAGCGCACTGGAACAGGCGCTCGAAGCTGGCACGATCAGTGATTGCGCGGTGGCGAGCAGTCTGTCCGATGCGCAGAAATTCTGGCGGTTGCGGGAGTGCATCCCGGAATTGCTGACGGCGCTCAGACCAACGGTGAACTTCGACTGCGGCTTGCCCTGGGCCGAGATGCCGGGTTATGTGGCCGAGGTCGAGGCCGCGCTGAAGCAGCGATATCCGGATGCGGCGCATTTGTTCATGGGGCACCTGGGCGACAACAACATTCATATCCTGACGGGGCCGCACGCCCAAGCCGAATGGCTGGACGTGGAGGAAGTCGTGTATGGCGCGTTGCGCGGCCGGCAGGGAACGATCAGTGCCGAGCATGGCATAGGGTTCTTGAAAAAGCCGTTTCTGGGGTATACGCGCAGCGACGGCGAAATCGCATTGCTGAGGCGCTTAAAGCATGCGCTGGACCCCAATGACACGTTGAACCCGGGACGTATCGTCGACTGAGCGGGACACGGAGACTTTCGACGGGTCACCGCTCAGCTTTTGCGAACCCGGCGCGATGCCGGGTCTTCACATGGGACTGGATCTGCTCTCGGCAAAGGCGATCAGCAGCGCCCGGTATTCAAGTCCGCAATCAGGTTGTTGAAATCCTGGCGCAGGCTGTTGGCGTCGTTTTCGATCGTGGGGCGCATCATCTTGAATGCGCCGGTGCGGGCGGCGTCTTCCTTGTAGCGGCCATTGTTGGTGTGCTCAAGAATCTGGCGGCCGGAGGCGAGGAAGCTGTTGACGTTCATCATCATGCCGCTGCAGCCCTTGGGGTCGGCTTCGCGCGTTTTCTTGTCAAAGCCCAGCGCCATTTCGCTCATCTTGTCCAGCTGCTGCTTGAACGCTTCCTGGTCGGCGCCCAGTCCCTGGCCGTCGAACACGCCCGAGGCCTTGTCCATCGTGGCCTTGCCGTAATACACCATGCCGGCGCGGTAGTAGGCGACCGTGTCTTTCTTGGCCTTTTCGAAGGCTTCCTTGGTGTTGGCGGTGTCCTTGATCGAGATGCCGCGGTAGAAATTGTTTTCGGCTTTTGCGGCTTCCGTCAGCGCGGCGACATAGGCCGGGCTTTTCTCGCGGGCCAGCGCGCCGTTGTCCGACAGGAAGGTCTTGGCGGCCGAATAGTTTTGCAGTTCGGTGCTCAGCGGCGCCAGCTTGCCCAGCGCGTCCGAGAATGCCTTGGCCGGTGCGTCGATCTCGGCGATGGGCGTCGGCATTGCCAGCGCGCGGTCGAGTTTCTCTTTGGTGCGCAGGATTGCCGTGTCGTTGCTGATGACAAAGTCCTTCAGCGGCTTGCCGCTCTTGAGGGCCGGGACGGCATGGGTCTCGTAGCGGTCCAGCGCCTGCGCGAACGTGGTGGAGAGGCTGTTCGCGGTATCCACGTATAGGTTGTACTTGATGATCTCTGCCTGAGCGGTGGTCGCCTCCGGCGCCTTGGCTTCCTGTTTGGCGCTATCGTCGCCGCACGCGGCGAGCGCCAGCGTGATGACCAGAACTGCGGACATGCGCAAGGGGCGCGGCATAAACATCTTTGTTTCCTGTTGGGGGTAATTGTGAAGGGGACGGATGATATTCCCTTCGATTTCCCAACAGGCTACAAAGTCATTCAAAGCTGTCACAAGAGTTTGCAGGTTTGGCCATCGTCTGGATTCAACGCTGCCACCAGCGCCGATGCATCTGCGCCTTCAGCGGCTGAACCGGTCGGCCGCTTCCACGATGCGTTGCGCGAGCAGCGCGGCCACGGGCTGGCGGATATCGGACGGACGTTCAACCAGTCCGATCTCGCGAAAGAAGGTGGCGTCGCCCAATGTCTTGACGACGACTCCCCGAGGCAGCGATAGCGCTTTGCTTAGCGGAAGCAGCGCAACGCCCACGCCCTTGCGCACGAGTTGCGCGATGGCCTGCAGTTCATCCAGTTCAATCGCTTCCTTGGGCGTGATGCGCGAATGCCGCAGGAACTGATCGACGAGTCTGCCGCCGAAGGAACCGCGGTCGTACCGAATGAAGGGCTCGTTTTCCAGCAGATCGAGCCACTCGCGCTGCCCGTGCTTGCGGGGAGCCAGCAGCACGAACGGCTCGCTGAACAGCACGCGCCAGCGCAAGTCGGCGGGCAGGGCGAAGGGGGGCTTGATCATCACCGCAATGTCCACCTCGCCCGAGTCGACCTGCCCCAGCAGGTTCAGCGACAGGCCCGGGACGAGCCGGATGCGATAGCCGGGGTTGATGCGCCAGAACTCGGTCAGGGCATCGGTCAAAAACGTTGTTTGCACCGACGCGATCGAGCCGACCCGGATCAGGCCGGTCTTGGGGCTGCTTACGTTCTTGCCAAATTTGGCGTAGACGGACATCACCTCTTCGGCAATGGCCAAGGCTTCGCGGCCATTGCTATTGAGGTTTGCCGACCGTCCCGTGCGGTCAAAGAGCGGATAGCCCAGTTCCTCTTCCAGCTGCTGGATCTGCGCGCTGACGGCGGACTGCGTCAGACCGATGTGAGCCGCCGCATTGGCGAACGTGCCGTAACGCACAACGGCCATGAAAGTCTGGAGTTCTCGCCGCATGGTGGCCCTTGGTCGCTGTGGGGGTCCGGATCAGCGCAGGTTGTCAGGACGCTGAATCGTCTGGACGAAGGCGCGTGCGATCCTCGCGCCCGCCGCATCGGCGTCGTCCGCGTGCAGGGCGCGGTCGGCATCGGCCTGGGATTCAAGCCAGCCGGGCGCGATGCGATCGACGCGTTCCTTGTTGCTGGTGGTCCAGCGCTGCACCACATCGCCGCTGGCTTCGAAGTGAAACTGCATGCCGTACGCGGCGCGGCCCACGCGAAAGCATTGATTCTTGACCAGGCGGCTCTCGGCAAGCAGCGCGGCGGAATCCGGCAGCGTGTAGGTGTCCACATGCCATTGAAAGCTGACGAAACCCGGCTGCAACTCGGCAAACAACGGGTCCTTGCGCCCATCTTCCGTCACGGTAAGCGGCGTCCAGGAAAACTCCCGGGCCACCCCGAGCAGGTTGTCGGCCCCGTAAGCGCGGGCCAGCACCTGCGCCCCGAGGCAGATGCCCAGCACGGATTTGCCAGCGTCGCCAAACTCGCGCATCAACGCCACCAGTTTGGGCAGGTAGGGATGGAGTTCGTCGTCTCGCGCGCTTGGCCAGCCGCCCGGCACGATCAACGCATCGAAGTCGTCCAGGCAGATGTCGGCCAGCCCATCGCGGTGCGCGCGAAACCAGGTGATTTCGGCATGGGCGCTTTGCAGAGCGCTCAACAGCAGCCCAAGCTGCGTGTCGTCCATGGTCTCGATGATTGCAACGCGTGGCGGCATAAGGGGGTTCGAAGGGTAGAGGTGGGACGCAAGACGCCGGCAGCCCTTGCAGGTCAGACCAGCGAAAAGAGGGATAGTAACGGCACGCCTTGGTATCCGGGAGGCCGTTCTGAATGGCTCAAGCCCCGCTTCGGCTCATGTCAGCGCGCTTTCTACGCATGGCAACGCCAAGGGCGGCGACGGACAGCGCCAGCGGAACGAATGACACCCACAGCACGGTGTTCCAGCCGAACGCCGACAGCAGGCCCCCGGACGAGAACGATCCGATCGCCATCAAGCCGAAGACGATGAAGTCGTTCAGGGACTGGACACGCGTTCTCTCCTCGGGCCGATGGCATTCCAGCACCAGCGCGGACGCGCCCAGAAACCCGAAGTTCCATCCCACGCCGAGCAGGACCAGTGACCACCAGAAGTGCGCGACATCGATACCGCCCAGGCCCACCGCGGCCGCGACCCCGATCAACATCAGGCCCATGGTCGCGACCCGTCCCGCACCGAAGCGCGATATCAGTCTGCCGGTGAAAAAGCTTGGCGCGTACATGGCAATGACATGCCACTGCAGTCCCAGATTGGCGGACTCCTGCGAGTGGCCGCAGATGTGCATTGCCAGCGGTGCGGCCGTCATGAGGAAGTTCATGAGCATGTAGGAGACGGCGCCGGCGATCACTGCGGCGATGAAACGCGGCTGCAGCGCAATCTCGGAAAGCGGCCGCCCGCCTGCGACCTCCGCGGCAGTGGGGGCGGGCAACCTGACACCGATAAGAATGAACGCGGAAATTGCTGCAACCGCCGCTTGCGCCAGAAAGGTGGCGGCAAACATGTGCGGCGGCCACAGGTTCATCGTGCCGTTGACGAGCTGTGGCCCGACGATCCCGGCCGCGACGCCGCCCGCCATGACCAGGGATAGCGCGCGCGCCCGTCGCTTGGGCTCCACGCCGTCCGCGGCGGCGAAGCGGAACGACAGGACGACCGCAGCATAGACACCGCCGAAGAACGTGGCCAGGCTGAACAGCCAGAAGCTTCCGATCATGACCGCCAGCATCGCCAGCAGGCCGGTGAGCACGCCAGCGCCGGTGCCCAGCAGAAAGGCCGCGCGCCTGCCGTGGCGCCTGGCGACGGCGCCCATGGGCAGCGTGCACGTGGCCATGCCCACCACAAAGATGGAAATCGGCAGCGTCGCGAGCATGGGCGTCGGGGCAAGCGTATTGCCGACGATGGAGCCCGTTGCATAGACGACCACCGAATTCGCGCCCGCGAGGGCTTGGGCGGCGGTCAGTCGCCAGATGTTGCCTTGTTGAACACCCTCGGGCAGAACAGCGGGGCGGTCATGCGCGGAAGCGGCGCTATTTTTTGTCATTATGGTCAATGGCGTTACGTTGAGGTGGCATTACAACTCAAAGTTACGAAGGCGATCTATCGACAGCCTGCCAAGTTATATAGAATCGGCGACATATGAAAGCGCTCGTGCCGTGGGAAGCCATTACCGCGCCGCCAGATGTCCTGCCGCCTTTGCCAATGACCATGAGGGTGCAGTCCATCGGCGCGCGGAATTATTTCGCCGCGCATACGCATGAATGGAACCAGGTGGTCTACGCGGTGTCCGGTGTCCTCATGGTGACGGCAGACGGGCATTCTTTCGCCATATCTCCGAATCAGGCTGCGTGGATTCCGTCAGGAACCGTGCATAGCGTGGGGTCCTTTCTTGGCGCCGAATATCGCAGTCTCTGGCTTGCCGATCACCCCGGTGGGACGCTTTCCGAGGGCGGCGTGGCGGTGTTTGGCGTATCCGCCCTTTTGAAGGCGCTTGTCGTCGAGGCGGCGACGCTTCAAGGCAAATCGGACGCGGATGGGTATTTCGGCCGAATCTACAGACTGGTGCTCGACCAGCTCTGTCGTGCGAGCCCGATTTCATTGATCCTGGCATGGCCGACAAGCCCCCCGTTACTGACCCTTTGCGAGACCTTGTACAACCAGCCGGCCGACCCCAGAAGCCCGGACGACTGGGGGCGGGAGCTGGGGATGTCGGGCCGGACGCTGGCCCGGAAGTTCTTTGCGGAAACCGGTCTCACGCTGCGCGATTGGCGTCGCCGGCTGAAGTTGTTCAGAGCCATCGAGCTATTGGAAAATGGTCTTGATGTGACGCGGACCGCATTGGAACTTGGCTATGGCTCCACGTCCTCGTTCATCTTTGCGTTCAGATCCGAAATGCAATGCAGCCCGATGGCCTATGTGCGGTCACGGGCGCCGTAACGTGCGCCTTCGCCCTTCAAGGTTCGGTTACCTCTGCTGGACTTGAACCGACTTAGAATCGGTCACCAACTTTCGACTGAGGGGAACCAGCCATGGTGGGTAGTGCCAAAAAAGCCTTGCTTGCAGGCATTTCATGCGTGTTTATCGCGGCCAGCGCACTGGCGGCGCCGCCAGAGGGAAAGGGCAAACCCGATAACGCTGGCCAAGGGCAAGGGCAGAGCAAGGGGCGCGGGCAGGGCAGCAACGGAAATGCTTCCGGAAAGGGCAACGCCGGTCACGGAGATGCGCCTTCCAAGTCCAACGATGCCAGCGTCACGCTGCGTTATGCGGGCATCACCGTCTCCACCGCCCGATCGTACGCGCAGGAGTACGGTCTGTCTGGCTACGGTCAGCTGCCGCCGGGTGTCCGCAAGAACCTCGCCCGTGGCAAACCGCTGCCTCCCGGAATTGCGAAGAAAATGGTCCCCGGTCCGATGTTGGCCCGGCTCCCCGCCTATCCCGGGTATGAGTGGCGGGTGGCCGGATCGGATCTCGTCCTGGTCGCGGTTGCAACCGCCGTGGTCGCCGATATCCTGATCGACGTGTTCGATTGACGGGCCAAATACGCCGTTGCGGCGGGCCAGTGTCCACCACGCCCGCGCCCCGGACTTGCCTGTATCATCCGCTGCAAGACATCCGTCCCCCGAGCGCCGTATATCGCCGCGCGGCCTGATTGCCAGTGACCCGGATAGCCGCCATGCCCGACCCGCTACGTCTGCAGGCTTTGATACAGGAGTGCGCCCGCGGCCAGGAGTCCGCGCTGGCGGAACTCTATCGACAGACCTCCCCGCATCTATTTGCGCTTGCCGTACGTATATTGCGGCGAAGCGACTGGGCGGAGGAAGTCCTCCAGGACAGCTTCATCAATATCTGGCGCAATGCCGCCCGCTATTCCTCGGAGCAGAGCCAAGTCATGACCTGGATGACGCGCATCGTGCGCAACCGCTGCATCGACCTGCTACGCAGGCCGGACCTGGAACGCCCCGACGCCGACGGCGCGTTGACGCAGGCCTGGGCCGATGACGCGCCTGGCCCGTTCGAGCGGCTGCAACGCGATCAGGACGGCCAGCGCCTGGCCGACTGCCTGAAACAGCTCGAGGGGCAGCAACGCACCGCCATCGCGCTGTCCTTTTTCGACGACCTCAGCCACAGCGAGATCGCCCGGCGCCTCCAGGCGCCGCTGGGCACGATCAAGAGCTGGGTGCGGCGCGGCATGGACCGGCTCAAGAGGTGCCTGTCATGAACTACAGCAATCCTCAACTGCGCGAGCGGCTTGCCGCCGACTACGTGGCCGGCGCCATGCGCGGTGGCGCGCGCCGCCGCTTCGAGGGCCTGATGGCCGCCGACGCCAACCTGCGCCGCCAGGTGCGCGACTGGGAAAACGATATCTATCCGCTGTTATGGTCGCTGCCGCCGCGGGTTCCCCCGCGCCGCGTGTGGCGCGCCATCGAAGCGCGCCTGAAGCCCGGCGGCAGCCGCGGCTGGCAGGGCCTGGCGTTCTGGCGCGTGCTTAGCGGAGCGCTGGCGGCCATGCTGGTGGCCGGCGTGGTGGTCTACCCGATGCAGGTCGACCGCGCCGCGCGCACGCAATTGATGGCGGTGCTGCAAAGCCCCGAGGCGCAGGCCATGCTGGTGGTGCGCGCCGACGAGCGCGGCGGCCTGCACGTGCATGCCTTGCAGGATCTGGCCTCGCGCGCCGACGGCAAGGCGCTGGAGCTCTGGGTGATTCCCCCGGGTCAGGCGCCGATATCCGTCGGGGTGGTGGCGCCCGATGGCCAGACGGCGCTGCCGCGCGCGCAAGGGCTGGAAGGGGTGCAGACCCTGGCCATCACCCTGGAGCCGCCGGGCGGCTCGCCCTCGGGCAAGCCCACCGGACCGGTCATCATGAAGGGCGACGTGCTCAAGATCTGAGCTGCATCCAAACCGGGCCTGCCCGCGTATAGAGGGGTGTTCCGTTGCGGAGTGCCCCATGTTTTCCTGGATCGCCGCAGGCCCGCGTGGCCTGCTTGCCATCGTATCCGTGGCCACGCTGGCCCTGGGCCTGTTGGCCGCCTGTTCGCCATTGACGCTGCTAAACGGTGCGGTGCCCGAGGACGGCAGCCACGTCACGGCGGGGCTGGCTTACGGCACCTTGCCGCGTCAGCACCTGGACGTCTACCGGCCGACGGACGCCACGGGGGCGCCCGTTGTCGTTTTTTTCTACGGTGGCGGCTGGCGCAGCGGGGAACGCGCCGACTACCGGTTCGTGGGCGACGCGCTGGCGGCGCGCGGCATGGTGGCGGTTGTGGCCGACTACCGTCTTTATCCCGAGGCCGGCTTTCCGGCCTTTTTGCGCGACGCCGCGCTGGCGGTGGCGTGGACCCAGCGCCATATCGGCGCCTATGGCGGCGACCCGGCACGCGTCTTCGTCGCCGGCCACAGCGCCGGCGGGTACATCGCGGCCATGCTGGCGCTGGACAAGCGCTGGCTTGCCGCAGCCGGCTCCAGCCCGGCGTCGCTGGCCGGCTGGATCGGGCTGGCCGGCCCCTATGACTTCCTGCCCATCGAGGCGCGCGGCGTGCGGCCGGTGTTCGGCTATCCGGATACGCCCGCCGATTCACAGCCCATCCATCACGTCAGCCGCGACGCGCCACCTGGCCTGCTGCTGACGGGCGCCGCCGACACCACCGTCGACCCGCGCCGCAACAGCGTCGGCCTGGCGGATGCCTTGCGAGAGGCGGGGGCGTGCGCGCGGCTGGTGCAGTACCCCGACCTGGGTCACAAGCTGCTGGTGGGCGCGCTGTCGCGGCCGCTGCGCTGGCGTGCGCCCGTGCTTGACGACGTCAGCGCGTTCGTCAGTCGCCCCTGCCCATCCCTCGAAGGAGAGTGACCATGCGATTGCTGCTCGTTGTCGTGCTGCTGACGCCCGCGGGCGCGTGGGCCGCCAATCAGCATTACCTCGGCTACGCCTATGACAGCCGCGATGGCGCCGAGCGCTACCGCGAAGAACACTGGGTGGTGCGCGACGGCGCACGGCAGGAGCGACTGGTGCTGTACCGCTGCCCGGACGGCGAGGCGTTTGCGCGCAAATGGGTGCGCGGCGGGGTCGACGATCCGGCGCCGGATTTCGCGCTCTATGACCAGCGCGATGGTTATCGCGAAGGTGTCGATACCCGCCAGGGC
This sequence comes from Achromobacter sp. E1, assembly GCF_037039475.1. Taxonomy (NCBI): domain Bacteria; kingdom Pseudomonadati; phylum Pseudomonadota; class Betaproteobacteria; order Burkholderiales; family Alcaligenaceae; genus Achromobacter; species Achromobacter sp. E1. Next base: position 4,955,318 of record NZ_CP146253.1, on the reverse strand, counting down.
GCGCGCACCGTCTACGTGCAACCGCGCGCCGGCGCGCCGATGCAGCACCGCACGCTGCCGCCGGTGGACGACGCGGTGGTGGATGCCGGGTTCGACGCCTGGCTGCGCGCCAATTGGCAGCCGCCGGCCAAGCCGCCACACTTTTTGGTGCCCAGCCGGCTGGACTGGATGCCGCTGTCGGTACAGGCGCGCGATGCCGCCGGCCAGCCGGAGCGCAGTTTCCGGCTGCGGCTGGACGCCTGGTATGGCTTTGCCGCGCCGACCTTGCGCGTGACCTACGACATCGCCACCCGGCGCCTGCTGCGGTTCGAGGGACCGAGCAACCTGCGCGATGGCAACGGCGGCACCCTGGCCGTGCGCATCGAGTTTCCGGCCGATGCCATCCGGCCCGTGCCGTCCAAGCGGGACCTGGACGCGGCCGCAGCCACGCCGCTGGTGTCGCGTTGCGAATAAGGGTTTTCACTTATGCATCCGACGCTCCGCCGCGCCCGTATATCCCGACACGTTTCACACAGGACAGCATGATGCGCTCCGTTCTTACCGGCTGGACCGCTTCGATACGACGCTGGGTCGATACGCAGGCGCAGGATGCGCCGGGCGGCGACCCCGATCGCATCGACTGGACCCGCGCCTTGCCTTTCGCGTTGTTGCACGCCGGCTGCCTGGGCGTGCTGTGGACCGGCGTGTCCCCGGCCGCGCTGGCGCTTGCGGCGGCGTTGTATGCCGTGCGCATGTTCGCCCTGACCGGCTTCTACCACCGCTACTTCTCGCATCGCACGTTCCGCACCTCGCGCGGCATGCAATTGGTCTTCGCCGTGCTGGGGGCGTCGTGCGCGCAGCGCGGACCGCTTTGGTGGGCGGCCCATCATCGTCATCACCATCGTCATGCCGACGATGCGCAGGACCTGCATTCGCCGCGCCGCCATGGCTTCTGGTGGAGCCACATGGGCTGGTTCCTGACCCGCCGCGCCTTCGCCACCGACATGGCGCGGGTGCCCGACCTGCGCGGCTACCCCGAACTGCGCTGGCTCGACCGCTTCGATGCGGCGGTGCCGCTGGCGCTGGCATTGGGGTGCTACGGGCTGGGCGCGCTGCTGGCGCGCGTGGCGCCGGGCCTGGGCACCGACGGGCCGCAGATGCTGGTGTGGGGCTTTTTCATTTCCACCGTGGCGCTGTTTCATGCCACCGTCACCATCAACTCGCTGGCGCATCGCTACGGCAGGCGGCGCTACGACACCGCCGACGACAGCCGCAACAACGCCTGGCTTGCGCTGCTGACGTTCGGCGAGGGCTGGCACAACAACCATCACTTTTACCCGGGCTCGGCCCGCCAGGGCTTTCGCGCCCGCGAGATCGACATCACCTGGTACGGCCTGCGCCTGCTGGCCTCCGCCGGCCTCATCTGGGACTTGAAGGGCGTACCGGCCTGGGCGCTGGCCGCCGCCAAGGAGTGAACATGCGCATCGCCATCATCGGTTCGGGCATCTCGGGACTGGTCTGCGCCTGGAAGCTGGGCCGCGATCACGAGGTCACGCTGTACGAGGCCAACGACTACCTGGGCGGGCACACGCATACGCACACGGTCGAACAGGACGGGCAACAGTACGCGGTCGATAGCGGATTCATCGTCCACAACCCGCTCAATTACCCGCATTTCACGGCGTTGCTGACGGAGCTGGGCGTGGCGTCGCAGCCCACCACCATGAGCTTTTCGGTGCACAAGGAGGCCAATGACCTGGCCTACAACGCCACCTCACTGGACACGCTGTTCTGCCAGCGGCGCAACCTGGTATCTCCACGCTTCCTGGGCATGGTGCGCGACCTGATGCGCTTTTACCGGGAGTCGCCCGCACTGTTGCGCGCGCCGGAGCCGGGCCCCACGCTGGGCGAATACCTGGCGCAGCACCGCTACGGCGACGCCTTTCGCACCGATCACCTGATTCCGATGGCCTCGGCGCTGTGGTCGTCGCCGGCCTCGCGCATCCTGGAATTTCCGGCGCGCTACCTGGTGCGGTTCATGGCCAACCACCAGATGCTGCGCATCAGCGGCCGTCCGCAATGGCGCGTGGTCCAGGGCGGGTCGCGATCCTATATCGACGCGATGCGCCAGCGGTGGACGGTGCGCGAGCGGCTGAACTGCGCCGTGCGCGCCGTCAGGCGTCTGCCGGGCGGCGTGCAGGTGGCAACGCGCGAGGGCCTGGAACATCACGACGAAGTGATCTTCGCCTGCCACAGCGACCAGGCGCTGTCGCTGCTGGCCGACCCGACGCCGCAGGAACGCGAGGTTCTGGGCGCCATCACCTACCAGGACAACGACGTGGTGCTGCACACCGACGCGCGCCTGCTGCCGCGCCAGCGCAAGGCGTGGGCCGCCTGGAACGCCTACGTGCCGGCCGACCCCGAGGCGCCTTGTTCGGTCAGCTACTACATGAATCTGCTGCAGGGCATCACGTCGCCGCGGCCCTTCATCGTGACGCTGAACCGCAGCGATGCGATCGATCCCGCGGCGGTGCTGGCGCGCATGCGTTATCACCATCCTGTCTACACCCACGAATCGGTGGCCGCGCAGGCGCGCCGCGCCGAGATCTCGGGACAGCGGCGCAGCTGGTATGCGGGCGCCTATTGGGGATGGGGCTTTCACGAAGACGGGGTGGCGAGCGCGCTGGACGTGGTGCGCGGCATCCAGGAACAGCCGGGGGGCTGGGCGCGGGAGGCGGCATGAACCTGCAAAGCGCCGTCTACGAAGGCCGGGTCACCCACCGGCGCCACCACCCGCATGCGCACGGCTTCGGCTACCGCATGGCGCAGCTATACCTGGACCTGGACGAGATCGGCCAGGTGTTCCAGGACCGCTGGCTGTGGTCGGTGGAGCGGCCCAACCTGGCGCAGTGGCGCCGGGCCGATTATCTGGACGCCGCCGAGGGCCTGCCGCTGGCGCAGGCGGTGCGGCAGCGCCTGCGCACGCAGTTGGGCGACGTGCCGGCCGGGCCCATCCGCCTGCTCGCGCATCCGCGCTATGCCGGCTACGTCTTCAACCCCGTGAGCTTTTATTACTGCTTTGAAGCCGACGGCCGCACGCTGGCGGCGATCGTGGCGGAGATCACCAATACCCCTTGGAAGCAGCGCCATTGCGTGGTGCTGCCCGCTGCCGACGCCGAGCGCGAGGGCGGTGCGCTGGCTTGGCGCTTTGACAAGCGCTTTCACGTGTCGCCCTTCATGCCCATGGACTGCGCCTACGACTGGCGCTTCAACCTGCCAGCCGACGACCTGCGTGTGCATATGCAGGTCAGCCGGGAAGGCGTGGCGCAGTTCGACGCGCACCTGAGCCTGCAGCGCCGCGCGTTGGACGGCGCGGCGCTGGCGCGCGTGCTGTGGCGCTACCCGCTGATGACGCTGCAAGTCGTCGGCGCGATCCATTGGCAGGCGCTGCGCCTGTGGCTCAAGCGTAATCCTGTCTACGACCATCCCCGCACGCCCAACGGAGAACCGCAATGAAACCCATGACGTCCTCGGAACATGCCTCGATCGCGGCCAGCCGCCCCGCGACGGCGCTCGACCGCCTGTTGCGCAAGCGCCTGTTCGCCAGCCTGGCGGCGCTGGACCACGGTCAACTGCTGATCGAGGACTGCCTGGGCAGCGCCACGCTGGGCCGCGGCGAGCCGCTGGTGCGCCTGACCGTCAGCGACCTGGGGTTCTACCGGCTGGTGGCCGCGCAAGGCAGCGTCGGCGCGGGCGAGGCCTACGGCGATGGCCTGTGGCGCTGCGACGACCTGGTCGGGCTGGTGCGGCTGCTGGTGCGCAACCGCGACACGCTGGACGCCATGGAGTCGGGACTGGCGCGGCTGGCCGGCTGGGCGTTGCGGCGTTGGCATGCGCGCAATGCCAACACCCGCGAGGGCAGCCGCCGCAACATCGCCGCGCATTACGACCTGGGCAATCCGTTTTTCTCGCTGTTTCTTTCCGGCGACCTGATGTATTCGTCGGCACTGTGGGCCGACGGCGACGACACACTGGAGGCGGCGTCCCATCGCAAGCTGGACGCAATTTGCCGCAAGCTGGCGTTGCAGCCGTCGGACCGCGTGGTCGAGATTGGCAGCGGCTGGGGCGGCCTGGCCATCCACGCCGCCCGTCATTACGGCTGCCATGTCACCACCGCCACGCTGTCGCGCGAGCAGCATGATCTGGCGGTCGAGCGGGTGCGGGCCGCCGGGCTGCAGGACCGCGTCAGCGTCGTGCTGCGGGACTATCGCGACCTGCAGGGCCAGTACGACAAGGTAGTGTCGGTGGAAATGATCGAGGCTGTCGGCGCCAATTTCCTGGAAGCGTATTTCGCCAAGGTCGCCAGCCTGCTCAGTCCGCATGGCCGCGCGCTGATCCAGGCCATCACCATCGAAGACCATCGCTACGAGCAGGCGCTGGCCTCGGTGGATTTCATCAAGCGCCACATCTTTCCGGGCAGCTTCATTCCGTCCATCGAGGCGATGCTGCGCGCCAAGACCCGCGCCTGCGACCTGGCGCTGGTGCACCTGGAGGACTTCGGCCTGTCGTACGCGCGCACGCTGCAAGCCTGGCGCGAGCGCTTCCTGGCGCGGCAGCCCGAGGTGCGGGCGCAAGGCTTCGATGCGCGCTTTTGCCGCTTGTGGGAGTTCTACTTGGCGTATTGCGAAGGCGGTTTTCGCGAGCGCTCCATCGGCGTCGCGCACCTGCTGCTGACGCATCCGCAGGCGCGCCCCGATGGCGAGCGCTGGTTGCGGGAGGAAGCATGATGCGCTTCTGGGCCAACCTGATCGCCTACCAGCTCGTCTGGTTCAGCGCCGTCATCGGCGCGGGCCGCGGGTTGGCCTGGCCGGGCGTGGCCGCTGCCATGGTGTTCGTCGCGGCGCAACTGGCGGTCTCGGCGACGGCGCGCGCCGACCTGCGTCTGGCGGCCGCCGCCGTGCTGTGCGGCCTGGTGCTGGAGGGCACGCTGTCCGCGTTGGGATGGGCGCGTTACGCGGCCGACGCCTGGCCCGCGCCGTTGTGGATCCTGGCGTTGTGGGCCGCCTTTGCGCTGACGCTGAACCACTCGCTTGTCTACCTGCGTTCCCGGCCGTGGATGGCCTGCGTGTTCGGCGCGGTGGGCGCGCCGCTGGCCTATTGGGGCGCCGCCCGCGGCTGGCAATCGGTGCAGTTCGAACCGCCCGCGTGGCGCGCCACCGCCGCGCTGGCGGCGGGCTGGGCGCTGGCATTGCCCGCGCTGACGGCAGGGGCGCGGCGATGGACCCGGGAGGCATCATGACGATCTGGCAACAATGGTCCACCATCGCGATCGTGATGATCGCCGCCATGGCACTGGCTTGGGGCTGGCAGCGCCGCCATGCCAACGCGGGCATCGTGGACGTGGTGTGGGCGCTGGGCATGGGCGCTTCGGCCTGGCTCATCGCGGCCACCGGCGCGGGCAGCGGTGCCGCGAGGCTGGCCCTGGCCGTGATGGCGGGCGTGTGGTCGCTGCGGCTGGCGTGGCACCTGTGGCGCCGCGTGCGCGAAGGCGAAGACGGCCGCTATCGCGCCTTGCGCGAACACTGGGACGGCCATCAGGGCAAATTCTTTGGCCTCTTCATGTTCCAGGCCGGGCTGGTGATGATGTTCTGCCTGCCGTTCCTGGCGGTGGGCGCCAGTCCCGCGCAGGGCTGGCCCGTGGCGCTGGGGCTGCTGATCTGGCTGGCCGCGCTGTCGGGCGAGGTGATCGCCGACCGCCAGCTCGACCGCTTCCGCGATAACCCCGCGAATCGCGGCAACACTTGCAGGCGGGGCCTGTGGCGCTACTCGCGGCATCCGAACTACTTCTTCGAGTGGTGCCATTGGTTCGGCTACGTCGCCCTGGCGTGGGGTTCTCCGCTGGCATGGCTGTCGTGGCTGGGGCCGGTGCTGATGTTTGTGTTCCTGCGCTGGATCAGCGGCATTCCGTTCACCGAGCAACAGGCGCTGCGCACGCGCGGCGACGACTATCGCGACTATCAACGCCGCACGCCGGCGTTCTTTCCCTGGTTTCCGAAACGCTGACGAGGCATGCCATGACGACCGCCATCCTGAACGACTCTCCCTTGGCCTCCGACCGTCCGGCGCCAGGCCTGCTTGGCCTGGCCGAGCGCGGCCTGCTGCCCGATGCGCTCCTGCGCCTGGGCATGCGGCGCCTGTGCGCCGAGCGCCTGGCGCAGGAATACGCCGGCGGCATCGAGGCCTGGACCGAACGCGACCGCCAGCTGATCGCCAGCCTGCGCGCCAGCGCCGTGGCCATCCATACCGACGCCGCCAACGCGCAGCACTACGAGTTGCCCACTGCGTTCTTCCAGCTGTGCCTAGGCGCGCGCATGAAGTATTCGAGTTGCTATTACCCGACCGGCGCCGAAACGCTGGACCAGGCCGAAGACGCGATGCTGCGCCTGTATGGCGAGCGCGCCGGGCTGGCCGATGGACAGGACATCCTGGAGCTGGGTTGCGGCTGGGGCTCGTTGACGCTGTGGATGGCCGAACAGTATCCCAACGCGCGCATCACCGCGGTGTCCAATTCGGCCACGCAGCGCCAGCACATCGAGGCGCAATGCCGCGCGCGCGGCTGGACGCACGTGCGCGTGGTGACCTGCGACGTCAATGTCCTGTCACTGCCCGGCGCCGCCTTCGACCGGTGCGTCTCGGTGGAAATGTTCGAGCACATGCGCAACTACCAGGACCTGCTGGCGCGCATCGCGCAGTGGCTGCGGCCCGGCGGCAAGCTCTTCGTGCACATCTTCGCGCACCGCGAGCGGGCCTATCCGTTCGAGACCGACGGGGCCAGCAACTGGATGGGAAGGCACTTTTTCACGGGCGGCATCATGCCGTCGGCGCATACGCTGCTGCATTTCCAGCAAGACCTGACGCTTGAGGAACGCTGGTTTCTCGACGGCACGCATTACGCCCGCACCGCCAATCACTGGCTGGCCAACCAGGACGCCCGAGCGGAACCCGCGCGGGCGGCGTTGGCGCAGGCTTACGGCGCACCCTTGGCCGGCTTGTGGCATCAGCGCTGGCGCATGTTCTGGATGGCGTGCGCCGAACTGTTCGGCTACGACGACGGACAGCAATGGGGCGTCGCGCACTATCGCTACACGCGGCCCTGAGGAGAAACGATCATGTTGCGAACCCTGTTTATCGGCGTGACGGCCCTCTTGGCCGGCTGCGCGTCGCCGCCGCCCATGCCGCCGGTGGCGCAAGTGGATCTGGATCGTTTCATGGGCGACTGGTATGTGATCGCGCATATTCCCAGCTGGCCCGAGCGCAACGCCTATGACGCCGTGGAAAGCTACCGGCTGTTGCCGGACGGCCGGGTGCAGACGGATTTCCGCTATCGCGATGGCAGTTTCGATGCGCCCATCGACACCATGCACCCCGTGGCGACGGTGCGGCCCGGCACCGGCAACGCGGTGTGGGGCATGCAGTTCATCTGGCCCATCAAGGCCGAGTACGTGATCGCCTATCTGGACGAGTCATACCAGACCACCATCATTGGCCGGTCCAAGCGCGACTACGTCTGGATCATGGCCAGGGTGCCTTGCCTGGACGACGCGGTGTACGCCGACCTGCTGCGCAGGGTGACGGCGCTGGGCTATACGGAAGCGCCGCGCAAGGTGCCGCAGCGCTGCGACCGGTAAGGTGTCCTGCGCGGGGTCAACCGTATTCCAGCTGATAGAAACTCTGGCTGGCGATGAGCGTGGCGCCGCAGGACGTGCGCATGCCTTCCAGGGCAGTCAGGCGGTCGGAGCCGACGTTCTGCACGCCTTCCACGATGGTGTGGTTGTCGCCGCATTTGGGGCAGGTGACGCGGTCGCCGACCCGTGCCATCGGTTGGCCAAAGATCACGACGGTTTCGTCGCCGGTGACGACGACGCCGCCGTGCGAGGTTTTATCGCCCTTGCGGATGACGGAACGTTGGGACATGGTGCGCGAGAGTCAGGGTTACAGATACGTGCCATCCGGCGCGAGCCGGGCGGGGCCGGCCACGAAGGTGCCGTCCGGCGCCATGCGCACCGGCCCGCCGCCGCCCTTGTAGCTGCCGTCGGGCGCGCGTTGAGGCTTGCCGGCCACATAGGTGCCGTCAGGCGCGCGGGTGATGGGGCCTTCGCCGCCCACGTACGATCCATCGGGCGCGCGGCGCGGCGTGCCGGCGATGAAGTGTCCGTCGGGCAACATACGAATGGTCTTCGACGTCATGAATGCTCCTTGGGGATGAGGGCAAATCATAACGAAGCATCGTGATGCGCCTTGTAATAGGACGTGTCATCTTTGAACGTTACACGTAAGCGGATGTGGCATGATTTGCGCCTACAACAGCCCTGACGCCTATGACCGACATCAACGCCCTGTTGCAACCCATTCCCGGCGACGCGCCTTGCGGCGTGGACCTGGTGTTCTCGCCCGAGTTCGACGCGATACGCGAGGCCCGCCGGCATGACGACCCCCAGCTCGACCAAGGCGACTGGGTCATCGACCTGAAAGAAGCCGATTGGCCCGAGGTGACGCGCATCTGCACCACCGTGCTGCGCGACCGCAGCAAAGACATCCGCATCGCATCGTGGCTTGCCGAATCCTGGGCCAAGACCCGCGGCTTCGCGGGGCTGCGCGACGGCTACCTGCTGATCGACGGCCTGTGCCGCAACTATTGGGACGGGCTGCACCCGGTGCCCGAAGATGGCGATGTGCAGCAGCGCGTGGGCAATCTGGCGTGGCTGTTGTCGCGGTCGCAGCAACTGATTGGCGAGATCCCGCTGACGCAAGCCGACGGCGCCCGCTATGGCGCGGTGCTCTGGGAGGCGGCCAGCCAATTGGCCAATGCGGTCAAGCGCACGCCCGACAACGCCCACGAACTGACACGCGGCAAGCTCACGCTGGACCGCTTCGATGCCGCGCGGCGCGACACGCCGCCGTCTTTCTATTCGGAGCTGGACGCGCAGCTGCAAGGCTGCGCGCAGGCGCTGGATCAACTGGAACGCACCCTGGATGCGCAACTGGGCGACGAAAGCCCCGCGTTCTCCCGGGTGCGCGAGGCGCTGCGCAACGTGACCGAACTGGTGCACCGATTTGCGCGCGATGCGGGCCTTCTGGTCCGTACGGACCTTGCCGCCGCACCGGCGCCGGCCGCGCCCGCCGCCCCTGTTCGTGTGGAGCCCACATTGACTGACGCCGATCACTTCGATGGCGCCGCTGTGCCGGGCGCCGCGGTGCCGGGCGCTGCCGCGCCGCTGCACGCCGTACCGACTGCCACCGCCCGCGGGCCCATCCAGACCCGCGAACAGGCGCTGGCGCAGTTGCGGGACGTGGCCGAGTTCTTCCGCCGCACCGAGCCGCACAGCCCGGTGGCCTACCTGGCCGACAAGGCGGCAAGCTGGGGCGAGATGTCGCTGCACCTGTGGCTGCGCACGGTGGTCAAGAACGACGAGACGCTGTCGGGCCTGGAAGAGTTGCTGGGCATCAAGAAGGCGGGCGACGGCAACTGATCGGCCGCCGCCGCCACCCCTGACTACCGCGCCGCCCGGAACTCGATACGCCGGTTCTTGGCGCGGCCTTCCGCCGTGGCGTTGGTGGCCACCGGCTGATCCGGACCCGCTCCCATCGCTTCGAAGCGCGACGCCGGCAACCCCTTGTCCACCAGATAGTCCCGAACCGCGTCTGCACGCGCCTGGCTGAGCGCCAGGTTGGTGCTGCGGCTGCCGGAGCTGTCGGTGTGGCCGATGATCTGGATCTTGTCGGCGCGCAGCTTGGGCACGGTGTCGGCCACGCGATCCAGCAATTCCCGGCCGCGCGTCGTCAAACGGGTGCTGCCGGTCTCAAACTCCACCACGCGGTTGGTCAACAGGTTGTCCAGCACATCCTGCTCATCCTTGCCGGCCGACACGCGCAAGCCGTTGACGATCTTGTACGTCGGGTTCAGCGACGTGGCAAAGTTGCTGGCGATTTGTTGGCGCGAGGCTTCGTTGTCGACCTCGCCCCGCAGCCGGATCTGCGTGCCGTCGATTTCCAGCTGGCCGCGGTTGATTTGCTTGAGCGGGCTGTCCAGCAGCTTGCCCACGTGTTGGGACCAGTTCGGGGGGGCCACCACGCCGCCGACGTCGATGCGGTCGATGACGTTGCCCACGCCATAGACCTTTTGCAGCCGCGCCAGCACATCGGCCTTGGTGGCCTCGTCGGGCACCGCGCCGCTGGCCACCACCTGGCCGGGTTGGGGAATGACGTTGGCGGGCACGACCGTGGCGGCGTCCTGGGCGTGGGCCGAGAATGCCAGCGAGGCGGCCAGGACCAGAGTAAGCGTGCGCATGTCCTAGGCTCCGATGAAAACTTCGCGGAACGTCTCCAGCGCCTGGCGCAAGGAGAGCCGCGGTTGATCCAGATAGCTCGCCAGCTTGGCCAGCCCGTGGCTGGCGCTGACGTGATCGCGCACCCACGGCGCGTCTTCCAGCACGATGTAATGCTGCGACAGTGCCTGCGGGGTGGATAGCAGCGTTGCCAGCGTGCGCGGCGAGGCGCCGCGAAAGCCCACCACCAGCCGATGCTTGCCGGCGATGCGCCCGATGAAAATGGCGATCTCGAAGTCGGCGCGTGTCAGGAATGGCGCGATCAAGGTCATCCAGTAGCTGGCGACCAGATTGATGTAGAGCGGATCGTCCGGCAGCGGCAGCGCAAGCCCGGTGTCCAGTTGCGAAGAGCCGCTGGACATCACGGGCGTGAGCAGGATGCCCAGCGCCAGGACGATGTCGTGCATGCTGGCCGCGTGTCCGTTGCCGCGCAGCATGGCCTCGACGCGTTCGATCGTCTGAAGGTCGATGAAGGCATCGAAGCCGTCGTCGGCGGCGGTGCGGATCTCGCCTTCCAGGTCGTTCAGCGTTTGCAGCGCGGGCGCGGGGTCGCCGTCGTGCATGAGCTGCGCCGCCGCCGTGCCCATGCGATTCCACATGCGGCTGAAGGCGAGCGGGCTGCGCGCGATGAAGTCCAGCGGACGGGTCACTTCCACCGACGTGGCGGTAATGAACGGAAAGCGCCGGCCCGATTGGTCGCGGCTGGGCTGCAGATGCCCGGCGATGGCCAGCTTGCCGCGCGAGCCCAGCACGGCGAAGGGAACGGGCTGCGCTTCGTCGTACAGCGTCTTCCAGTGCGGGTCCTGCGCCAGCACCTCCATGGTGTTGGCCACCCACGCATCCAGCGTCGCCATCAACTGCGGGTGCGAGGTGTTCTTGACGAAATCACCACGGGACGGAATCTTGCCAAAGTAAGCCGTACGGAACATGGGAGACTGCGGATTGCTCATTGCTGCGCTCCGGCAGGCGTCGGGGCGACGGAGGGTTGAGGGGACGTGCCGGCCACCGTGGCGGGCAGGCGCAGGTTGCGCAGGCCCTGGCTGCCGGGCTCGGCGCCGCCGGCGCTGGCGGCTTGCGCGTTGCTGATGATGCGCAGGCGGACGGGCACGGTGATGTTGGATTTGCTCCAGCTCATCTCGAAGCTGCCGTCCGGGTTGGGCTTGCGCTGCGCACCCGAGATCAGGCGTTCCAGGCCGAAGCGGCCGGGTTCGTTGACCACTTCCACCACGGTGCCGTCAAAGGCGGTGGCCGTGATGCGCGCGCCCGGCGCGCCCTGCGCGTTGGGCCATACGAAGTTCACCCACTGCGCCGGCGTGTTGCGGTAGCGCAGCTGCTGGCCATCGATCTCGATGGTGTATTCGGTCACGCCGCCGGCGGGCCTGGGCTGGATCTGGAACAGCGTCTGCGGCTGGCTTGCCGCGCCCGATCCGGCTGCGCCGCCGGACAGCGGCGCCACCCACTGGGCAAAGTTCGCCGTGAAGGACGGTTGCAGCTCGATGCCCATGTCGCCCCAGGTGCGCGCGGTCAGGATGTCGCCGCGACGCACGGTCAGCGGACCCAACGTCTCGTTGACGTACTTGGCGATGCTGCCCTGCGGGCCGAAGATCTGCCCGATTTCTTCACCGCTGGCCTCGATGCCGGCCTTGGTCGAGAACGGATACTTGTCGGCCAGCGTCTGCGTGAAGGGCTGGTACACCTGCGCGTTCCAGACCTTGTTCAACTCGGTCTGGGCCGGTTGCATCGCGACGGCGTAACCCTGTATCAGCGGGCGCACCAGCAGCGGACGGAGCGTCTCGCGCTGCGCGGGCGTCAATCCCGCCAGCATCTGCTCATCCACCAGTTTCAACGCATCGGCCAGTTCCGAATCCTTGCCTTCCAGCGTCTGGCGCATCAGGAGCAGCGCGCCGGGGCCCGGATCGCCCTGGTTGTTGATGAGGTTAAAGCGCGTGCGGATCTTGGAGAGCGCGTTCATGTAGTTGCCCAGCAGCGACTGGTTGTCGCGCGTGACGACCAGTCGCGCCACGTCGGAGAACTCGCGGCCCACCGGTCCCATCGGCATCTGTTCGCCGCCTGGCGCGACTTCCGTGGGCTTGGGCTGGCCCTGGCGCAGGATCACCCGCTTGAACCACGCGACCACGCCGGTCTGCGCCTGCGAAAGGCCGGTGTTGATCAGCGACGGGTTGTCCCAGGAGGTCTGCTCGTACGTCGTGTTGATGAGCTTGACCAGCGGCGAGTTCTGCGGATCGCCAAGGCGGTTCATGCCTTGCACCGCCTGATCGAAGCTTGAGAAAGGCTTGATCGTGACGCCGCGCAGCATCTTCTGCCACTCCTGCGCGTACTCCGTCTTGTACATCGTGGCCAGGCTTTTCTGGATCTGCTCGGGGCTGCCTTCCAGCGTGAGGTCGTCGCGCGCGTTCACGCCCAGCACCCAATCGCTGGTCTGGACTTCCTTGCGGGCGGCTTCGCCGATGGCCGGTTCAATGTATTGCTCCCAGGCTTCCCGCGTGAACGTGCCCGGCACGGCGTAGCTGCCCGCCACCACGGCGGCGTCGGCCTCGCCCATGATGCGCGCCACCGTCATCGCGGGGAAGCGGGTGGCGGCGCGCGCCTTGAGCGTGGCGTAGGCGCGTTCGCGCGCCGGCATGCCCTGCATCACGCTGCGCAGGTTGCCGCGCGTGCGCTCGACCATGGCCAGGTTGGTTTCGATCTGCGGCCAGTCGCTGTCTGCCGCGCGCGCGACGTAGAACGAGATCAGCCGTTCGGCGCTGCGGATCAGTTGGTCGCGCGGCATCGCGCCCCGGTTGGTTTCCAGCCAGCCGCGCCAGAAACGCGTGATCTGATCCGACAGGTGCGTCGGATCCACGTGTTCGCGGTTGGCCATCATCAGGTACGTCTTGAGCGCGTTGTAGGCGTCGTCGACGTTCGTGGGCGAGGCGTCCTGGAACAGCGTGTCGCCCGCGTTCGCGCGCACGGTTTGCGCTTGCGCGGGCGCGGTGGCGGGGCGCTCGCCGGAAGCGGCCGCCTGCGATACGTCCACGCGTCCCAGATAGTCCTCCAGGCTGGCCTTGACGGGCGCCAGCATGAATTGACGCAGGCCGTTGTAGTACTCGGCAAGCAGGCGCTGCTTGAGCACATCGCCTTGATACAGCCCCAGGCCCAGCGACAGCGGCCGGCTGGCGGCATAGCGGTCCAGCTGTTCGATGCGGTCCTGCAGGATCTCCATCGCTTCCAGGCGGCTTTGCAGGTCCGTGCGCTCGCCTTGCAGGCGCACGACCTTGTCCAGGTCGGCCTGCACGTTGGTGGCCAGTTGCCGGTTGCCCAGGTAAGACCAGCTCCATCCGCCCAGCACCAGGCCCAGCGCCAGCACCAACCCGAAGAAGGTCAGATAACGCATGCGGACCTTGTTCGGGCTGGCGTGCTGGCGCACCAGCTTCTTGTCCGCGAAGATCACGTTGGAGAACAGGTCGCGCAGGAAGAAGCCGTTGTGCGAATTGACGCCGCGCGCGGGCTCGCGGTTGGCCGGGCGCAGCGTGAAGCGTTCGGCCAGCTTGTCGGTGGACGTGCTGCGCGATGCGCCTTCCTGCAGCGCGCTGGTGAAGTAAAAGCCGCGGAACACGGGCTTGTACTGAAACGGATTGGTCTCGAACAGCGTCGACAGAAACGTGCGCAGCGCCGGCTTGATGCCCGCGAATTCCAGCGGGAACGTCAGCAGGCCCGGGGGCAGGGCGGCGCTGCGACGCAGCGACATCTGCGCCGTGCCCATTTCCTTGAGCCCTTCGTACAGTTCGTCGAAGCGCTCGTCGAACAGCGTCAGGACGTCGCGGCTTTCATCGGCGCCATAGGGCAACGTGGCGCCCCAGACTCGATCGCGCTCGCGCGCATCCGCGTCGGCAAAGAACTCCGAGAAGCCGGCGATCAGGTCGGCCTTGGTGAAGATCACATACACCGGCGCAAACACTTCCAGCCGGTCGGTCAGCTCTTGAACGCGCTGGCGCAGGTTCTTGGCCAGGTTGATCGCGAACTCGGGGCCGGCATCCGTCAGTTCACTGATGCTCGCGGCCACGATGATGCCGTTGATGGGCGCCTTGGGGCGATGGCGCTTGAGCAGGTCCAGAAAGCTCATCCATTCGTTGCGGTCTTCTTCGTGCACCGAGTAGCGGCCCGCGGTGTCCAGCAGGATGCCTTCCGTGGTGAAGAACCAATCGCAGTTGCGCGTGCCGCCCACGCCGCGCACCGCCGCGCCGTTCTTGTCTGCAAAGGGGAACTGCAGGCCGGAATTGATCACGGCGCTGCTCTTGCCGGCGGCAGGGTTGCCGATGACGATGTACCAGGGCAGCTCGTACAGCGCTTCGTTGCCGGAGGTCTGGCCGATCTTCGATGTCTTGATGGTGCGCACGGCTTGCGTCAGCCGCGTGCGCAGCGCCTCGATCTCATTGCGGTTGGCGGCGGGGCTGGCGGCCGCGCCCGTCTGCACCTGTTGTTCCAGCATGTCGCCCAGCTTCTGGTTGGCGCGCCGCGCCTTGCGGCGGCGCCACAGGTATATGCACAGCCACAGGAACAGCAGCACGCCCAGCAAGGCCCCGGCCCACACCATGGCGATCTGCATGGTGTCGGCGAACAGGAACAGGAACACGATCAGCGCAATCAGGCCAATCGCCATGAAGGTGCGCGGGTTGGCGAACACGCGAGCGCTCCAGTAGCGGAAGTCGCTCATGGCGCTGGAAAATCGAGAAAACAATCCTGATGGGCTACGCATGGTTTTCGCTGTTGTTATGGGGTCAGGCGGTAGCGCTGGCGGCGGGCTGGGAAACCAGTGCCGCCGAGCGCAATACGGGGTCTTGCAGGGTAAGGGTCAGGACCGGCTGGGCGTACTGCATGCAGGCTTGCCCGGCCACGGCCAGCGTCAGCAGGGAGGCGGCCACGCCGGTATGTCCACAGGCAACGCCAACCGACTGGCAATCCTTGGCGGCGTCCAGGTGACTGAAAAGCTGTGACGCGATGTTGATCGGTTCTAGCGGGCGGCTGCCCCGGTGGTCGGCATCGCTGATGACGTGGACGATGCTGTCGGGCGCGACGTCCGCGCGTTGCAGCAGGTCTTGCACGGTCTGCGCCAGCGGGGCTTCGGCCTGCGCGCCGCGCGCGTCGGCCGGTTTCTGGCGGCGCAGCACGGGCGACAGGGCCACGCGCAGTGGGGCGTCGGCGCCGGCCGGGCCCAGCAGCAGGCCGGCGGCCGCTTCGCCCGGCACACGGCCTTGCGGATTAGCGGGGGTCAGCAGTGTCGACATGCCATCCCACATCGCCACTTGCTCGGGATCGATATAGCCGTCGCCAGCCAGCACGATGCGCCAGGGCTCGGGCGTTTGCGCGTCGTGCGGGGCCGCCGCCAGGTCGCGCAGCAGGCCGTCGGCTGCCATGGTGTCGCGCGCCTGGTGTTGCGCGACGCTGATGCGGCTATCAGGCCAGACGCCGGCCGCGGCCTGAATCTCCTGGCACGCGCGTTCACGCGCCGCGTCGGGCCAATCGGCCGGCAGGACGAGCTCCACGCGCAGCAGGGGCCAGTCCTCATCGCGGGCGGGCACATCCAGCGCGGTGACGTGGCGATGCGCCTCGTGGGTGAGCGTGCGGGCGACGTCGGCCAGCAGGGACGTCACGCGCAAGGGGGCCGTGCCCGTCGCCTCGGGCGGCGCGCCGCGCTCGCGGGCGGCGGCGTACAGCGCAAGGTCGTTCACGCCGGGCACGCGCGCGGCGAAGATGGGATAGCCCTGCGGCGTTTTCAGTTCGGCATCCAGCTCGGGACGCTTCTGCGCCGCCAGCGCCTCGGCGATGGCGGCGGTGTCGTCGCCGGCGGCGGCACGCGCCGCCACGGCGGTCACGCGCAATTGGACAAGTTGCGCGGGCGCGTGCGCCGGTGTTTGCGCCGTCGGCGTGGCGGCGTCCGCGGCAGGCTTGGGGGCGCGTGCGGCACGCACCGCGCGAGCCCCGAGCCACAGGGCCGCCAGCATCGCCAGGGGCAGCGCGAAGAGATACAGCCCGATGTCCACGCCGGTCGGCAGCGTGCGGGATTCCTGCCACCAGATGATGACGGCCAGCCACACCACGGCGAACAGCATCAGGACCAACAGGCCTTTCTTGACTACGCGGGCCATCACTTGGCGCCCTCGCGAGCGCGTTGCATGACCCCGGGACGGCGCAGCTCGACGTGGCCGAAGTCCATCATCTTCCAGCGGCCGCCCCACGTCAGGCCGACCAGTTCGGCGGTTTCGCCAAAGAGTTCATAGCCTCGCATGGCCCAGGGGTCTTTTTCAGAGATGACGATCTTGCCGTCGCGGAAGAATGCGCTGTCGGCCGCCAGGCCATATTGGTGATAGCTCTGGAACGCGCCCGCGTTCGTTACGTGCGTGCCCATGCCCGCCAGTTCTTCCTGCCGCTCGGGGCTGCGATAGCCCTCGATCAGCGCCATTTCGTACCCATGCTGTTCACGCATGATGCGATACGCCAGGAGCAGGCGCTGGCGGAAGTCCGCATCCAGCAGATCCCAGTTCCGGCTTGCGCCGCCCAGCTTCGGACGCACCAATTCCACTTCGCGGGTGGTGAACGCGTCGGGGGGCAGCGGGGCGGGCGGAGCCAGCCTTTCGCCCTCCAGCAAAGCCTGTATCCGGCGGTCCGGACCGGCCGTTTGGGTGCTGTAAACGAATGTGTGATTGTGTCGCATGAAGAAAGCAAAAAGTGACGGAAGCATTACAACTGTCAGCCCGATTGCGACTTGCCAGCGGTACCTTCCGACCCAATCCTTTGACGCGTTCATGCCACTGCGCAGCACGCCCGCCGTCCCGCCAACTGCCCCGCCCGCGTGGGTCACGCCACGCGTTGCACCCCGCGCCACGCCTTGTACGCAGGCGCGCAGACCCCGGGCTGCGCCGTGGCGCAACGCAGGAAAAAAAAGGAGAGCGGAGACGCCCACCGCCAGTAAAAAATACAGGGGCAGTAGCAGCAACAAGATAGGTCCCTCATGTGAAGGCGTAATCTTTTGTTCTATTCGCGCACGAGGCAAGTGCTCGGGCGTTGCAAGTAGCGTCCGACCCTTAGGAATCGTAACAAGGAGCGATGATCGAAACGGATCGATCGGGTATTCTCGGCGGGCTTGGTTACAGGGGGGCTGCACACGCCTCCTGCTGACACGGGAATCCGCATGGCAGAAGACAAACAAGAATCTCGCCCTACGAAGACCGCGCCGAGTTTGCTCAGCGCCACGGCGTCCTCATCACGCGAGATCGAATCGGCGCGCATTCTGGCGGCGCTAGAGGGGCGCGTACCGCAAGCCGAGGTCAAACATCTTGCGCCGCCGCGCCGCCGCGCGGGGCGGTGGCTGGCGCTGGCGCTGTTGCTGGCCTTGCTGGCTGGCGGCGTCACCTGGTTCATTCATGAAGAGGGAGCGGCGCCCATGACGGCGCAAGCGCCGGCGCCCGCCGTGGCGTCGGCCGAGCGCCCAGTCTCTGCGCCGCCGCAAGCGTCTGGCGCGGCCTCTGCGGCAGACGCGCCGATACCATCCGTGTTGGATACGCCGCCAGCGGTCGCCGCCATCGTTGACGAAGCGCCGCCCGCGCGCGATGCGAACATCGGCCGGGGTGATCCGGACCCGCTGGGCGAACCCACCAATCCGCTGTCCGTGCTGGCCATGACGCCGCCGCCCGCGGCCGCGCCTGCGCCTGGACCCACGCGTCAGGCGGCCGAACAGCAACGCGCGCGCCAGTCTGGCGCGCCGCAAGCGGCCAAGCCCGCCAGCAACACGCCGCGCACTGCCGCCAAGCAGTCGGATACTGACGCCGCCTTGCTCTCGGCATTGATGAGCTACGGGCTGCCGCCCGCGTCTCCGCCGGGCACGCGCGTCTACAAGTCCGATGGCGTGTTCATCCGAGAGATCCCCGGCTCGCCGCTGGCCGACCGACTGAAGGCCTGCCGCAAACTCAGTTTCATCGAAGGCGAGCAATGCCGCCTGCGCGTGTGCGCGGGGCAGTGGGGCACGGCCCCGGAATGCCCAACGCCGCAAGCCAACGTCGAACCCTGAATTCGCATCGCCCGGAGCGGGCGAGTGTCGTCAACGTCTTCCAAGAGGTTTTTGTTCCATGGCTGTCAACGCAAGCAGCGGCAGTTTCAGCGCCGAGACCCGCCTTTTCCGGCTGGACGGCGAAGGGGCGATGTCGTCCTTGCAGGTGGAAGGCTGGGCCGCCCGTGAGGGGCTGTCGACGATTGGTCAGATGCGCGTGGTGGCCCTGGCCGACGATGCGGGGCTTGACCTGAACGACATGATCTCGCGCCCGGCCACCTTGTGGACCACGTGTGCGGACGGCACCGAAACCGGGCGCAGCGGCGTCGTGCGCGAGGCCGAGATGTTGGGCGGCAATCCGGGCATGGCGCGGTATCGCCTGACCTTGGCGCCGTGGTTGTGGCTGGCGACGCAGCGGCGCGAAAGCCGCATCTATGAAAGCCAGCCCGTATTGGACATCGTGCGGCACGTGCTGGATACCTACCCGGGCTACACATACAAGGTGTCCGCCGAGGTCGAAACGCATCTGGCCGATCTGCCCGCGCGTCCTTACACCACGCAGTATCGCGAAACCGATTACGACTTCCTGTCACGGCTGTTGGCCGAGTCCGGCCTGGGCTGGACCACCGTCGAAGACGACAGCGCGCCTGCGCGCCATGCGGTGCTGATCTTTGCCGACAGCCGAACGCTGGCCGAGGACGCGCAGTCCGCCGGCGTGGGCGTGCGCTTTCAGCGCGCGCACGCCACCGAATCGCAGGACGGCGTGCAGGTGTTTGCGCGGCGGCAACGCCGCGGCGTGGAGCGCGTCACCGTGCTGGGATGGCACGGCAGCGGCAAACATGCCATTTCGGGCCAGGCCCTGGCGGGCCCGGCCAGCGGATCCGATGACGAGAGCGCCGGGCTGGAATGGTTCGAGCCGCTGGGCCACGGCGCCTTGCTGAATCAGGCGCATGCACAGTTCCAGGCCACGCTGATGATGCAGGCGGTGCAGGCAAGCGCCGAAACGTTCGTGGGGCGCGGCAATGTGCGCACCTTCCGGTCGGGAACGCGGTTCACGCTGCAGGACATGTCGCCATTGGGTCCGTCCGGCGAGGCGGGTTTTGAACCGGTCTTCGCGCTGGATCTGCTGGAGCAGGTGGGCGTGAACAATCTGCCTGGCCAGGCTGACGCCGGCATGGCGGGAATGCGGGGCGCGCTGGATGATTTTCTGCGCTTTGACGACGAGACCGTCGCGCACTCCGCCGACGGGGATGAGCCTGCGTGCAACGACGCCTTCTTTGGCCAGGCGCAGCCCGACGCCGCCGTGCTGGCGCGCGCGCACGACGTGGGCTATGCAAACCGGTTTCGCGCCGTGCGTTGCGACCGGCCCTGGCGCGCCGCCTTCGCTGCGGGGCGCGGCGCACGGCTGGCGGGCGCGCCGTCGGTGGTGGGCGTGCACACGGCCATCGTCACCAACGCTGAAGGTTCCACCGAGGCCCGTGGCGAGGACGAGATCTACCGCAATGCCCGTGGCGATGTCCGCGTGCGCTTTCATTGGCAGGCCGAAGCCGCGGGGCTGGCAAAAAGCCGATGGGCGCGCGTGGCGCAGCGCCAGGCAGGCGCGGGGATGGGCATGAGCTTCGTGCCGCGCGTCGGCCAGGAAGTGCTGGTGCGGTTTCTGGATGAAGACATCGACCAGCCGCTGGTGGTGGGCGCGCTGTACAACGGACGCGGCGAGGGCGGCATCCCCTCCACGCCCGGCGGCAGGGCCGGCGAACCGATGAACACCGACGTCTACGCCGCCGCCCTGGACGGCAAGCCCAGTGCGCAGGCCAACCTGGCCAGCGGCAATGCGCCTGCCTGGCATGGCGCGGCCGGTGGCGACGAACAGCATCGCAACGCGGCCGCGCTGAGTGGCTTCAAGAGCAAGGAATTCGGCGGCGACGGCTACAACCAGATTGTGTTCGACGACAGCGATGGCCAGCTGCGCATGCAGATCAAGACGACACAGGCCGCCACCGAGTTGAACCTGGGCCACTTGATTCACCAAAGCGGCAACTATCGCGGCAACGTGCGCGGCGTGGGCGCAGAGCTGCGCACCGATGCGTTCGGCGCGGTGCGCGGCGCAGGCGGCGTGTTGCTCACGACCTATAACGCGGGCGGCAGCGAGCCGGCGGGCGAGGCCGCGGCGCCTTTGACGCTGGCCGGGCAGGCCGACATCATGGCGCAGTCGTTCGATGGCGTGGTCGGCGCCCACCAGGGCGTGCGGCTGGCGTCCGCGCGCGGCACGACGTCCGAAGGCGCCAGCCGCCTGGATGGCGAACGCGCGCCGCTGGCCGCCATGACGCACGCCGTGTCCGGCACCGTGGCCGGCGAGGCGCTGGGCGGCGCGGCGGGCGATGCCTCGGCCAAACATACGGACGTGGTGGACGGCAAGGTGCCCCACCTGACGGACCCGCTGGTGCTGATGGCGGGCCGCGCGGGCCTGACGCAAGCGGCCGGACGCAACCTGCAGGTGGCGGCGGGCGAACTGGTGCATTGGTCTTCCGGACAGGACCACAACCTGGCCGTCATCGGGTCGTTGCGCGTGCATACCGGGCAGGCGCTGGGCATCGTGGCCGGAGTGCAGCAGGGCGGCGCGGAATCGGGCCTGGATCTGATTGCGGGCACGGGCGATGTCGAGGTGCTGTCGCAGCACGATGTGCTGACGGTGCAGGCGCAGCAGGATCTGCGCATGGTGAGCGCCAACGCGGGCATCGAGTACGCGTCGCCCACGCGAATCCGCATCGCCAACGCGGCGGGCGCCAGCATCGTGATCGAAGGCGGCAACATCACCGTCACCGCACCGGGCCGTATCGACGTCAAGACCGGCAACAAGCAATTTGCCGGCCCGACGCAGATGCCGTATCCGCTGCCCCAGTTCACCGTCTGCAAGACCTGCATCCTGGACGCCCTGGAGAGCGTGCAGTCCATCACCGACAAGGCATGACGGCGATGCACTATTCCTGGCAGGACGCGCTGCTGTCCACATTCGCCGAATTGCCCCATCACCGCGGCCCGTATGGCGAGGCCGCGCGCGCGTATGTGATCGTCGACTTCCGCGGCCATCCGGATCTGCTGGCGCGGCTGACCGCGACCGAGGACCTGAGTTTCGGCTCGGTGTGGGCGCAGACCGGGCTGGACATTTACGGCGACGTGGCGCCGCTGCTGATCGAAGTGGACGGCGCCTCGCAAGGCGTGCTGCGCGGGCCGCGTCACGGGGATTTCAGCACCGTGCTGGTGCGCGTGCTGGAAGCGCTGCACGAGCGCGCCGCAGGCCGCTACGCGATGATGAGCTTCGCGTCGGCGGTGCCGCTGGAAAAGCTGATCGCGCACTTCGGCGCGTTCTGCGACTACGCCTTGCCGGATGCCAGCGAGTTCTTCCTGCATTGGTACGACAGCCGCATCCTCGCGCGCGTGGTCCAGGTCTGGACACCCGAGCAGCGCGCGCGTTTCGCGGCGCCCTTGATCACGCTGCGCTATGCGCTGCGAGACGGCTCGCAGGGCGAGCTGGCTGGCACGGGCCGGCTACCCGCGGCGCGGCCGGAGGGCATTGAACGCTTCACGCCCGAACAGCACCAGATGCTGTTCGATCTGGACTACCCGGACAAGCTGGCGGTGCAGTTGCGCCGGCTTTATCCGAACCTGCTGCCCGGCAACCCCGATCAGGACACCCTGGTGCCGCGCGTGCAGGCGCAATTGGATCGCGCGCGTGCTCACGGCGTGGCGGGAGATAAGGACACGTTCGACTATGTCGCGTGGGGCGTGGCGATCTCACCGCGCTTCGATGAGCATCCGGCGATCGCCGACGGGCTGCGTGCGTATCGGGAAAACGCAGAAGGCGGGCTGTCGAAAGCGCTGGAAGGCGTGCCGGATGCGGTGTGGGATGCGGTGCATGCAAAGTGGCGCGAGACGATTTCGGAGAAATGAATGCGTAAGGGTTTGATCGGGATACTGCTGTGGCTGGGCCTATTGGCGGGGTGCAATGGCGAACCCATCTATAAGGGGGTGAGCTTTGTCACGTACAACTACACACCATGGAACCTGGAGCCCGTACGCATCAGTGATGCATCGGGTCGCGTGGCAAGTTCCAGCACGCTCCCATCGGGCGGCGGCGAGGGGAGCGTCTCTTGCTGCTATACGTTTTCCGGTACCGAATTCAAGGTGAAATGGAGCGGAGGTGACCCCGACCTGCTCCGCAAACATCTGTTTGACGGCAAGTTCGACGAGGTACTGTTCAAGAAGGAAACGACGGTGCACTTCCCGGCCACGAAAGTGCCCGAAGGGGATGGAACGCTGATTCTGGAGTTGCACATCTATCCGGATGAACACATGGAGCTCGCCTTGAGCCGCGAGTTGAAAGGGCAAGTCAGAATTCCAATCGTCGATACCACTCGCTGGCTGTATGGGAAGTACCGAGACGAGCTTGCGGGGTACAAGAGTGCAGGCTATTTGGCCAACGAAGTTGCCAGGGTCACAAAACAGGCGTGGATGTCCTATCGACTAGAAGACGCCGAAGACTTGCGCGGATATATGTATCTGCACTTCATTGTGTCTTCCAACTTTGGCAAAGACCCGGATGTGGCATCCGTTCTGAACGACCCTGACCGCAAGCCCGGTGACTTTGGCCGCGCCGTGGCCGCTTTGTCGAAAGAGCAGATCGCACGGATCAAGGCGACCGGCGAGCCGGCGGGAGGAAAGCATGTCCAGTGATCAGCTTCCGGATCAGGATAGAACGCCCGCATCGGTATTGAAGGCGATGGCGGAGAATGAGGCGGCCTATCCAAAGGACTCCTGCACGGAATGCGGCGTCACGTTGCGCCTGGGATTCTTCTTTGACGGGTTCGGGCGGAACAAGGATCTGGATAAGGAAAATCCTACGTTCCTGTCCAACGTCAGCCGGTTGTGGATGGCGCACTACAACGCGGGCAACAAGCCCGTCACGAACAAACAACGCTGGTATGGGTTTTACTATTCCGGCCTTGGCGTCGACCTCAACGAGGGCGCAAAGGAACAAATCCTCGTCAGCGCGCTCACGCTTGCTGGCGGCAAGATGGTAGACAAGGCAGTCTCTAGTGCGCAGGATGCTGCGAAGAACATTACGCGTCTTGATGAAGTGCCCGATGTGGATGCCACCGGGCGTGCCAAGAAGGCTGTCCAGCAATCCATCAAGGACGGGTCCTTCCACCCCATGGTGAAGGCGTACAAGGACGTCGTCAAAGACGTTCAGACGCTTCCGGAGAAGACGGTCAGAATCTGGAATGCCCTGGATCCCGACCGGATCCGCAATCGCGCACAGGCCACCTTGCGGGGCTTCTGGTCGGATTTCAAGAAGAACCCGCTGAAGGTTGCCTGGACTGCGGGAAAGAACGCCGCCAAGGCAACGTTGCTGGAGGGCGTGCCGGTAGTGCGGGACAATGCCGTCGTCGCCGAATTGATGGGAACGGGCGTTGACACGCGCCTGGATGCAGCCAGACGTCAGTTCGAGCAAGCCTATCAGGCTGAGAACGCGGGCACGGAAAAGGTCGTGCGTATCGAGGTCTGCGTTTTTGGAGCGGATCGCGGCGGGGTCATCGCCAAGCAATTCGTCAACGATATCGTCAAGAAGTACAAACGCCGCCACGACACCGACCTGGCCATCATCGGAAAAGACGGTGCGCCGGACGCGAAGATTGTCATTCGATTCCTGGGATTGTTTGACAGTGTCGCTTCCATCATGGAAGAAAGCTGGTTCCTTGAATTCATTCCCTTCACGGACCTGATCAAACAGACCCACAAGGACCGCACGCTGACCATACCCGCAGCTGTGGAGAAGGCCGTGCATTTCGCCGCGGCGCATGAGTTGCGCCGCAATCAGCGGCTGGATTCCCTGGAAAAGACGCGTGGACTGCAGTATCTCTATCCGGGCTCGAGCGGTGACGTGACCGGCGTGGCCCCAATGGGATCGCTGGGCACTCGCGCGTCGCTGTCCCGGGTTCCATTGCGCGAGATGATGAACCTGGCGCTCGCACACGGCGCCGCAATGCATAGCATGGAAAGCCTGGCGGTCCGTGATCTGGCGCTTTACCGGATGCTGAGCCTGGCCGACGCGATCGAAGACGAAGGGCAGACCTATCACGTCCAGGAACTGGTCGATGCCTACCGCGAGATCGTCAAATACGAACCTGGCTGCGATTTCGTGCCGCACATGGAAGTTTTCCTGCGGTGGCTGGCGGTGCGTTATCAGGACCCCGTATTTCGCGCCGGGATGTCGGATCCCGCGGAGCAGTGGATCAAGGACCGGGACTTCTTCACCCCGGAGCAGGAGCTCATCGAAGAGCGCAGGCGATTGGGCATGGTATCGCGGGAGGAGCTTGCCAAACCCGAGACCACGGCGCGCGTGCGCGAGCTGGAAGCCTTGGCCAATGAGCGCCGCGAGCGCGCCAATGCCAGCCGTGGCGAAGCGCCGCCGCAGCGTTTTCTGCCGCTGTGGGAGCGTCTGGAGGAGGAGTACAAGGGGTTGGAAGAAGCCGAACGCCAGGATGCGGCGACGGAGCAGCGGCGGCAGGACATGGAACGCAATCAACCCGAGCAGCTTCGGGCCATTGAACGGTGGGATCAGGACGCGGTCTTCATGGAAAACATGCGCCTTGGCAGAAAGCCGGGCGACCCAGATTATGTGGAGAAGCTGCCGGACCCCTTCGCCGACATGAAGGCCGATCGCGCCATGCAGCGGCGTCTGCTGACCGCCTGGCGCGATGCGCGCGACGGCAAGACGCAATTGCCGCCCAAGGTGATGACGCTGTTCGACTGGCTGGTGCATGACGCGATGCTGAGCAGCTGGCCAGACCATCTGCTGGCCAGCACCCGCATGTATTTCCGCGTGCGCGACAAGGATGTGTTCGCCAAGACCGACGCGAAGGCCGAGATGGAACAGCGCGCCAAGGATATGCGCAACGCTGAGAAAGTGGAGGCGATGGCCGCGCGCAACGAGCAGAACATCCGGCAGATGACGCCCGCGCGGCCCTGAGCGGCGGCTTGTTGTTGATGGAAAGACGGCCCTGCATAGCAGGGCCGTCTCCATTTGATCGGCCCGTTCGTTTGGCAGCCGGATCTTCTGCTGGTCGGCGCTTTCCCTGGCCGAGTTTTACTTCTGGCCTTCTTCGACCTCGATGGTCACCGTGTTCGACTTCACGTCCTCGGCCTCGATGTAGACCTCATACGTGGCCGGCGTGGCCGGCAGGTGCAGCACGCCGGCCATGTCGGTGGTGAAGCGCGTTTCCACGGTCATGCCCGGCGGCAGGGCAATCTTCGGGGGGCGGGGGCCGCCTTCCCGCGGGTCCACCGAGACATTGGGCAGCTTGGGACGCACGTAGTTGAACGCGACGCCGCGGTAGACCTTGCCGGTGCGCGTATCCTTCGCCACGAAGCGCGGCAGTTGCGGATTGTCGATGACAGGCAGGATGCCGCGTGCGCAGACCGGAATCGTCAGGGTGCTGCCGTCGCGGATCCTTACGCGCGAAGGCGCGGCGATGCGCATCTGCGCGTCGTAGCCTTGCAGCGGCGGCATGCAGGCGTGTTCCTGCTGCGAGTGCGTGGGCACCGAGGCAAAGGAGGCGGGCTCGATCCAGTCGGTAGTCATGATGGGCATGTCGATGTCGTTTCAGAGGGCGAGGGTGATCCGGGGCGCGTCGTCAGAATGAGGTCCAGCCTTCCGAGCAGTCCACCTTGCGCACGGCCTTGCTGCAACTCGGGCAGAAGTGGATGTTGGCGCAGGTGATGCCGTACATCACGCACTGCCCGATCTCATCGCTGTACTGGCCGTTCCGGTTGGGCAGGCCAAAGTAGCAGTGTCCTCCCATGTTGTAGTAGAAGTACTGCGGCGGATCCAGCTTGGAATCGTCGGCCGAGGAGTCTTCGTTGCGCAGGCCGGGCCAATCGGGGCCGCTGGGCACCATGCCGAGCAGGTGGCCCATTTCGTGGGCCAGCGTTTCCGTCAGGTACGCCTGCGAGTTAGGAACGTAGGGATCCAGCGTGGACACGAACAGCAGGTTGGTGCCGGTGATGGCCAGGCCAGCATAGCTGGCGGCGACCGTGTTGAACTGGATGTTGAGCACGCCGTTCAGGGGCGTGGACGAAATCTGGGTCAGGTCGACCTTCACGGAGAAGACGGCGCCGGAGCTTTCGCGCAGCGGCGTCATCAAATGGCGCGGAATGGGAATCGAACGTTCCGCGCCCGACGCGTCGGTGTAGATATACCGGGCGTGGACGAGCCAGTCGTCGCTGTCGTCGAACTCGTACCAGAGGCTGGCAAGGGTACGGTCGTCGTTGACGATGGGCACCGTCATCACGCGTCCGCCCGGGCCGGCCGGCACGGGCAGGCGCATGTCGCCGCTGGTGCCGGGCGCGGCCAGCCGGTCGACGTGGCACACCACCAGCGTGTAAGGCTCGCGCTGCTTGCCGGGCGAGGTGGCGTACACGCGGCGCACGGCGTCCATGATGGCCTGCTGCGCGTCGACGTTGTCCGCCGCATCCACCGCCGAGCGGCCGCGGAATTGCAGGCGCGGCAGCTGGATCATGTCGATGCCGTGCAGCGCGAATTCCGCGGTGACCGGCGTCACGTCGGCCAGATGGTTCGCGGGGCGGGCGCTCATGCACATCACTTCCTGGATATACAGGCGGCGCGCGGTCTCGACGCGCTCCGTCTTGATGAGCTGGCCGCGTTCGTCGCGCACCTCGAACAGATAGACGTTGCGGCCGGCGGCGGGCAGGTCGATGTCATCGACGATGCGGGTGCCGTCGGCGTCCGTGACGTAGCTGCGCGGATTGGCGTGCGGCTCCTGATAGCTGGCGCGGCGGCCGCGCTCGCGGCTGGAGTAGGCGATGTTGCCGGCGTCGGCCTTGACGGTGATGGTGAAGCGGTGCGCGCCCGGACGGTTGAACTCCACGTGGATCCGCGGGCGGCGGGTCTGCCGCTCGGTGGTGGTCAACGCGTTGCCGTCGTTCCAGCGTTCGTCCGCGCGTTCCAGGTTGACGTATTGCAGGCGCGCGCCATCCTGGCGGCCGCGATACGTGGAGACGCTGGGCACCACACGTCCGGAGCCGGACGGGCCGGGTAGGCCGCCAGGCAGATTGGTGCCCTGCGTGCGGGCGACCGGGCCCAGTCCGATCGTGTCCAGCACATCCCGCGCGATCTGCGGCAGCGGCGAGTCCGCCACGCCCGGGATCTTCATCAACACCTCGGCCACCTTGGGCAGCGTTTCGGTGGCGAGCGTGGGCGATTGCAGGATGGCGCCAATGACGCCCGGCACCGACGAGGACGACAGGCCCGGCATGCTGAGAATGGCGCCGGCCACGGCGGGAATGTTGGCCTGCTTCACGTCGGGCAGCGAGAACAGCGTGTCCACGGCTGAACTCAGCGCGGCGGCGCGGTCGCCCGCCGCGTTCAGCGCTTGCGTCATGACGGGCACGATGGCCGCGCCGACGTTGGCGCTGACGCCGCCGCTGGCGAGCGTGCTGGCGCTAGATAGCACGGTGGAGGCGGTGCTGGCCTGCTGCGCGATGGCCGCCAGGGTGCCTCCGCCAGCCACGGCGGCAATGCCGGACGCCCCGGCGCCGCCACCCCCGCCCGCGGCAGCGCCGGCTGCACCGGCTGCACCGCCTGCGGCTGACAGGTCCGTCGCGCGGGTTGCCGGTGTGCTGTCGGCCATGCCCGCCGCGCGGGCGGTCTCGGCGCCGAGCACGGTGTCCGGTGGGGCGGCGGGGGCTGTGGTTCCGGCCGGCGCAAAGGGCGGCGTGGCGCCGGTGGCGCCGGCCGCTGCGCCGGTGGCACTGGCGCCGGTGCTGGCGCTTGCCAAGGGCGGCGTTGCGCTGGTGGTGTTGCCGGCGGCGAAGGGAGGCGTTGGGCCGGCGCCGCCGCCAGCGATGGGGGCGGTGGTCTCGGCGGGTTGCGTCGAAGAGACGTCCGCCGGGGAGGGCGCGCCGGTAGTTTGCGTTGTGACGGTTGCCGGTGCACTGCCATTGGCCGCTGCGGAACCGACCGGCGCGGCCGCGCCATTCGCGCCAATGGGAGCGGAGGCCGCCGAGGCGTTCGTTGAACTTGCGGTCGCGTCGGCGCGGGGGGTTGCCCCTGCGCCTGCGTCTGCCGGGCCTACGCCCGCACCTGCTGTACCAGCTCCAGCTCCAGCACCTGTGCCAGAACCTGCACCGGCGCCCGTACCTGCTGCACCAGCAACTGCACCTGCATCGGCACCTGTACCTGCTGCACCAGCAACTGCACCTGCATCGGCACCTGTACCTGCTGCACCAGCAACTGCACCTGCATCGGCACCTGTACCTGCTGCACCAGCAACTGCACCTGCATCGGCGCCTGTACCTGCTGCACCAGCAACAGCACCTGCACCAACACCTGCATCCGCTGAACCTGTCTCTATTCCGGCGCCTGCCGCCGTGCCTTCGCTGACGTCGGCAGTTGCCAAACGGGGAGAAGCCCCCGCGGAACCTGCAACCGCGTCTGTTCCTGCGAGCGGACCCGCGCTGGCGATGCCGCCCGTGGCTGCGGGAAGGGTCGAGTTCGCGGCGCCGCTTGTCGCGGCCGCGTCAACTGCCGCTCCCGCACCCGCCGCGCCGACGGCAACGGATGGGCTGGGAGAAGCTTCGATGTTAGGAAGCCCGAAAGTATCGTCCCCGGTCGTACCGGGCAGCCCGGTTCCCTGCGGCAGGCTCTCGCCGGACGCAGGCACGAAGCCGGGCGTTTGCGGCGCCGCGCCAGACAAGGACGGCGTGGTGAAAACGCCGGCCGATTCGGGCAGCGACGGCGCGCCGGCCAGGGCAGCGCCCTGGTCCGTGGCGCCGGAGGAAACCGGCAACCCGCTTATCGCCGCGTCAGACGCGACCGGCACGCTCGGCGCCGCAACGGAGGGCGCGCCAGTCGGCAACGCCAATGCATCGGGCAGACTGCCCGGCGCGGCGGTCGAGCCGGACGCCGCTTGCGTGACGCTGCTGGCCGCGGCAGAGGTGGCGCTCAACAGACTACCTGCGCCCGCCGCAATGGACGCGAGCAGCGCGGCATTCGTAGCCGGACTGCGCCCCTTGGTCGCGTCGTCCTGCTGCGCGGCGTCAGCCGCGTCATGAGCGGAGGCGTTCATCGGCCCGCGCGCAGCGGGCGCGCCGGCGGCCACGGGGGCATCGGCACGCTGGCTTGCGTGTACGCCGGACGCTGTGTCGCTGCCGCCTTCGCGGTGGGCGGACGTGCCGCGCGCAAGCCAGTCGCGCGCGTCCCGAGCGGTCTGTTCCGCTTGGGTGGTCTGCTCGTCCCGTTCCGCCGTGTGATCGTGATGCGGGGCTGGGCCGGTCGAGGGATGCGCGTCAGGCGACGCGCCCAGATGCTGGGTTGTCGATCCTTGCATGAACGCGGGCGCCAGTCCCGCGGCGGCGGCGCCGATACGTGTCGGGTCGACCTGCGCATGCAGCGTGGCGTCTTCGCCGTCATGGGCGTGCCGGGTGGCGTCGTCGCCGACATGCGCGTGCTGCGTGTCGTCATCGCCGTCCTGGGCGTGTGTACGACGCGACGTCGTCGCGGTGACGGTTCCGGCGACGGCGGCGAGCAGGCCGATGGCGGCTCCCGATCCCTCAGCCTGACGGGCGTGGCCCTGCGCGGCCATGGACGCGGACGGCGCCGCGTCGTGGGTCGAGCCCGGCGCCGTCCTGGCGTCCGCCTCGATGCGGCCAGGCGCTTCCGTGCCCGCGATGGGGGAGAGATGCGAGCGGGCGGCAGCGTTGGATTGCGTAGCGGACGTGGACGCGTCTGACGAGGACGAGCCGAAAGCGGGCTTGCCTGCCTTGGACGCTTGCGAGTCGGACGCCGATCCCGATCCCGATCCCGACACCGAATCCGACCCCGATCCCGATTGGGTCGCGATGGGCATCGCTGCGGACGCCGAACTGCTGCGGCCCGCCAACGAGGCAGCCAGCGCGCCCGTGGCCGGGATGCCGACTCCCGTTGCGCCTGCAGCAAAAGCGGCGGTGCCGCCAGCAGCCGACGCGATGGACGGGACGGCCGTGCCGGAGCTTGGGGTGGCGATGGCAGACGCAACGCCAGCGTCCGCGCCAGCAACAGATGCCGGCGAGGCGA
Organism: Achromobacter sp. E1; assembly: GCF_037039475.1. NCBI lineage: Bacteria > Pseudomonadati > Pseudomonadota > Betaproteobacteria > Burkholderiales > Alcaligenaceae > Achromobacter > Achromobacter sp. E1. Next base: position 4,924,780 of record NZ_CP146253.1, on the reverse strand, counting down.
TGTTCGCATCCGCGCCAGCGGCCGCAGCGCCAGATGCCAGAAGGTCGTCCGCGCTTGCTGGGGACGCGGCGGACCCAACACCGGCGTCTGTGTTTGCGAGGGACGCGGCGGCGGGTGCCCCGGCGTCTGTGTTTGCGGGGAACGCGGCGGAGGTAATACCGGCGTCTGTGTTTGCAAGGGACGAGGCGGGGGTTATACCGGCGTCCGCGCTTGCGAGGGAAGTGGCGGAGGCAATGCCGGCGTCCGCGTTTGCAAGGGACGTGCCGGAGGCAATACCTGCGTCCGCGCTTGTGAAGGACGTACCGGATGCAATGCCCGGGTTCGCATCTGCCAGGAACATGCCGGAGGCGACGCCGGTGTCCGCACTGGCGAGCGACGCATTGGACGCGATGCTTGTGCCTGCCAGGGCTGAGCCCGATGCGACACCCGCACCAGCGACTGAAGCGATGCCCGCGCCCGCGCCAGAGCTAGTTCCCACGCCGGCGCTGGTGCTTGCTTGGGAAGGAATTGCAGACGCGGCGCTGCTGCCGGCCGCTGCCGTGGCAAGCGTGGGCGTTTGTGTTGCGGCGTCGGATGCGGACGGCGCTTGCAGGGTGCCGTTGGCCGGATTCGCACTGTTGTCAGCCATGGCGCCTGCGGGCGATGCCGCGGGCGCCGCGGCGGCGGTGGCCGCCGAAGACGGAAGCGTTGCGGCCGCCGTGGCCTGCGCGGTGGGCGTCGTGGCAGATTCCGAAGTCGCGGCCGATCTCGATCCCGACGCCGTTTCCGAGGCCGATTGCGAGACCGTTTGCGAGGCCGGTGACGAGGCCTGTGCCGACGCGGACGCCGGAGTTCCTGAAACGGCGGAGGGGGCCGCGGATGGCGGTGTTGCCGGGGTCGCGGAAGCCGTGGCCTGCGTCGATGCGCCTGCCGTTGCCGACGCGCCTGCCGTTCCCGATGCACCTGCCGACGCACCTGCAGTAGCCGACGCACCAGCCGTTGCCGATGTCCCTGCAGTAGCCGATGCACCTGCGCCTGCCGGGTCGGCTGCTGGCGACGCACTCGCCGCAGTCATCGGGCTTGATGCCGACGCTGTTGCCGATCCTGCACCCGCCGATTGCGCAGCGCCGGTCCCCGTCGGCGCGAAAGACGGCGTCGCGGCCGCGCCCTCCAGTCCGCCGTCGGCGCCAAGCCCCGCGCCCGAACCTACCTCTGCACCCTTGCCCAGTCCCGCGATCGACGCGGCGCTCGTGATCATCTTGGACGCGCCTTCGGGCGCGGCCGAGGCCAGCATGTCGGTCGCGGCGGGCAGGGCGGCGGTGGGGTCCTTGACCCATTCAGCCGCCTTGGAGACCGTCCCAACGGCTGCCGTCGCGCCGTCGATCATGCCGCCCGCGCCGGGCGCGACGGACGCCAGCATGCCGGAGGCGGCGGGCAGCGCGGACATCGGGTTGGCGATCATGGCTTGCGCCTGCGACACCATGCCCATCGTGTTCTTGGCCGTGTTCAGCAAGCCCCCCACGGCGGAGGGTGTCGAACCCATGCCGCCGAGCAAGCCCGGCGCCTGCGACAACGCGCCCATGGGATTTTTCGCCAGCCCGGCCAATGTGTTGGCCTGGCCGGCAAATTGCGAGAGCTTGGCCGCCGCGCCGGCGGCCGTCTTGCCCAGATCGCCCAAGCCGCTGGGCGCCAGGTCGCCCAATCCGCCCAGGCCCCCGCCCGCACCCGCCGCGCCGCGAAAACCGGCCATCAGGCTGGTTCCGGCCTTTTTGGCGGCCGAGGCCAGGGCGCCGTCCTTGTGGATAAGCTCTGCGCTGACGATCAGCGGGTCGTCGACCGTGGTGCTGGGCAGCGCCGGCAGCGCGGCGGCATCGCTGCCGGGGCCGACGAAGTTGTGCGTGGCGCCCTTGACCGAAAACAGCCCCGGTCCCTTGAAGACGATATCGGCGCCGTCGAGGATGACGCTGCCGCCGCCTGCCTGCAAGGTGACGCGCTGCTGGCCCAGGATCTCGATGCCTTCGGCCGATGACGTGACGGTGATGTCTTGCCCTGCCAGGGCTTCCAGAATGTCGGTGTGGGCGTGCAGCGACACGGGCGCGTGCGCCGAAACCGCGCGTATCGCCCCTTGCTGCGCGAACACGCTGGCCGACCGCGCCGACACCGCCGCATAGGTTTGCGTGGCGGCCACATGCGCATCGGACTGCGCCGTGGCGTGCAGGTGTTCGCCCGCGTGCAACACGGCGCTGGCCGGCGTGGCCAGGTTCAGCGAGTTCGGCGAATCGATCAACAGATGCGGGCCGTTGATGCGCTCGACGGCGGCCTCGCCGGTGCGTTTCCCGTCGGCGGCCTTGCCCGCGGCCTGCCCGTTCACCTGGGCGGCGTAGCGGCCTTCCAGCTTGGGGTCCAGCGCCTTGAGCAGGTCCTCGTAGCCTTCGGACGCCGCCAGCGGGCGCGCCTTGTGCTGGCCCGCGCTGTCGTTCAACCGGCGCGACGCGTCCTGCGCGCCGCGCAGCAGCAGCAGGGCTTCCTGTGCATCGGCTTGCGTCGACTTGCCTTGTTCCCGCGCGGTGGCCGACAACAGCATGCCCTGACCGGATCGCACGACCGTCCACGCATCCGAGCGCAGTTCAAAGCCGGTGCCGCGCCATTGGCCGCGGCTGGCGTCGTCCAGATCCTGTTCCACCAGATAGCCCAGCCCAAGTTGCGTGGCCGCGGTGGAGCTGGCCAGCCGTGTGCGCAGCTTGCCCTTGGTGTCGTCGAACAGCCATTGATTGCGGCCCGCGCCATCCAGGCCCTGGCTGTGCCACCCGCTCAACACGCCGGCGTGATTGGCGTCGCCGTCTTCGCCGGCGGACCAGGGCGGCAGATCCGCATCGTTGTAGAGCTGCCCCGCGACAACGGGCTGGTTGATATCGCCGTCGATGAATTCAACGATGACCTCGGTGCCGGCGCGCGGCAGGTGATGCGCGCCCCAGTTCGGGCCCGCCTGCGCACTGGCCACGCGCAGCCACGTGCCCGAGCGGTCATCGCCGGGCGCATTGCCGCTGGCATCGCCATGCGTGCGATGCGGCAGGCCGCCCGGCAGCGGCTTTTCGCCGCGCTGCCACGGAAACTGCACCTTGACGCGCAGGTCGCGGTCGGCGGTGATGGGCGCATCGGCCGCGCTGACGACCACCGCAGCCAGGCTTTCCGGCGCCGTGGGGCGCGCGCGCCACGCAGGCATCAACGCGGCCGCGTCGGGCTGCGCAACGAAGACATTGCGATACGTGCCGCGCTCCATGTCCGGGGTGTTCAACACCTGCGCGGCCTGGCTGCCCAGGTTGTTCGTGGCTTCGTGCGTCACGTCCAGCACCACGTAACGGTTGCCGCCCAGTTCATCGGCGGCCAGTCCGCCGCCGCCTTCGGCGTAGCGAGCGTGCTGGCTCAGCGCGAACACGTGCCCTGCCGCCAGCGAGCGGGCGGTGCCCGCGCCCTCAAAGCGCACCACTTCGGATTCATGGGCGCGCAGCGCCCGCGCCGCGCTCTGCTCGGCCGCGTCGTCATCGCTATAGCGGCCATGGCCGGCGTAGTCGTAGTCTTCAAGGACGGGCAGCGATTCCACCTGCACCTGCGACTGGCTCTGCGCGGCATGCGCGTTCAGCGTGCGCTCGTTCCAGGCGGCGCGCGCCACGCGGTTGGGCCGCACGGCCTGCCGGGCGGCAAACCGGGTGATGCTGTCGCTTGTTTCGGTCGCGTCGCTACGGTGAAAGCGCAAGGGCGAGGCCGGGTCCTGTGGACGCGCGGCGTCGGCGTCGAAGATCACCACGCGGTGGCGCGCGCCGCCGCTGGCGGACTGGCCGTCGTCCTGTTGGTGTTCGAAGCGATAGCTCAGCCCCGCCTCGGCCAGGATGCGTTCGACGAACGCCAGGTCCGACTCTCGATACTGCGTGCAGACGGCAAGCGGCTCCAGCGCCTGGCTCAATTCAAAGGCGAACGCGGCCTGGGGATAATCCGAAAACACCTCGCTGACGATGTCCTGCACCGACAGGTCCTGGTAGATGAAGCTGTCGCGCCGCAACGCCAGCGCGGCCATCCACGGCGCGGCATGCAGGCGGAAACGCGCCAGCCCGCCGTCGGCGCCCAGCGCGTCCACCCCTTCCACCACCGCGTGCCACCGCCGCATCGCGCCATCGGCCTGCAGCAGGCTGACGCTGATCTCCTTGCCCAGCAACGCGCTCACGTCCACTTCGGCGCTGGCCGCCAGGCAATCCAGCGTCAGCGAGAACAGGCGCGACACGCCTTCGCGCAGGTTCAGGTGTTCGACCACGAGTTCGGCGTTCAGCGGGGTGTCCAGGCGCAGCAGGCGCGCCTGCTGCGACAGCGTGGCGATGTTCAATGACGAGTAGGCCGGGGCGTTCGAAGGCAAGGCGTTCATAGGACGTGGCGAATGTCGGTCGGCAGAGCCGGGGCGCGGGGCACGCGCCGGGAGGGGACGGGTGAAAGCGGGGCCGGGCATCGGCCCGGACGCTATGGCAGCGAAATTGTCAGGTGCGCGGCGCGCGGACCCAGCTTGACGATGTCGTGGTACGGCGCCATCGCCGTCTGCATCTCGGTGTTCAGGAAGTGGCGCATCCCCAGAAACGCCAGCAGGCCGAGCAGCGCAAAGACAGCCATGATCGACCACAGCGGCACGTCGCGTTTCAGCGTGTGCGCCACCTTGTCGGGCAGCGGCCAGTGCGGCGCGAAGCCGGTGCGCTTGCCGCGCAGCAGCGCGATCTCGTCGCCCAGCCGCGCAGTCAGATAGCCGAGTTTTTCCTGGCCCTCGATCAGGTACTTGCCCTGAAAGCCGAGCAACAGGCACATGTAATAGATCTCAAGCGATTGCAGGCGCGGCGCGCCTTGGGCGCGCAGGTCTTCCAGCCGGGCAAAGAAATTCTCGCCAGCCAGCTGTTCGCCGAACAAGGTGAGCTGCAGGGGCTGCAGCATCCACGCATCGCGAATGGCGAACTGCGAATTCAGCACGGTCTCGTCCACCGCGGCGCAGAATGCATACTTCGTGGCATACACGTCTTCCGCGGGAATATCCATTTTCTTGGCGGCGCGTTCGTAGTCCGCCAGAAACTGCTGCACCCGCGCCGAGAACGCCGCGGCGTCGGTGGGCTCCTGTCCGCTCTTGAGCAGGAAAAGCATCAGGAAACCGTCATACAACAAGTCCAGCAAGGACCTGGCCGGACGGCTGGCGTGGAACTCGGCGGCCCGGGGCGGCAGCGTGGCGCCGGGCATCAGGGAGGGAGCGTCTGCGGTCATGGAAGTACGTGTCCTGTCAGCGGGTGACTGCAATCAAATCCAGCTTGAGCTCAGGGATGCCGGCGGGCGCGTAGATGGCGATGCTGCGCGCTTGCAGCATGCGGTCATAGAGCGAACCCCGCGCCTGTAGCGCGAAATACACCGCCCCGGGCTTGACGGGCACCGCCGGCGGCACCTGCGGCGTGTAGGCCAGCGGCACGCCGGGCATGGCCGACAGCACCAACTTGTCCACGTCTTCCGGCGCGCCCACCTTGAAGCGCATGGGCACGCTCTCGGAGAGTTCCGAGGCAGGCATCGCGGCCTGCACGGCCAGATACAGCGACGTGGTTTCGTCGAGCTTTTCCGAGTCCAGCCTGCCCATGTGGAACGACGGCCGCAACTCTTCCAGCACGATGGAGAAGTAGCGTGTGGAGATCACCGTTTCCAGCAGGTCGCGCAGGATTTCGTCCATGCGGGCGAACGCCGGGCCGGGTGCGTCATGCCGGTAGACGGGCAGGTCGGCAAGCGTATGCAGCTTGGAGAACGTCATCAGCGCGCCCGCCAGCCGCGCCAGTTCCTGGAACAGGCGTTCCGGGTGGAGCTGCGGGTGGTGAAACAGATGCGACAGCGTGGCGTAGGCCTCGTTGGCCGTGTGCAGCAGCCAGAACGAGGCGACGTCGCCCGAGCGGAACTCGATGATGTTCTTGCTGGGTTCGCGGTGAAAGCCGTACAGCGCATTCACCTTGGCCTGCAGCGCGTCCAGCAGTCGGCGCAGCTGTTCATGCAGGGCGCCAGAGGCCGTCAACGACAGGCTCGGCGCAACGAAGGTGGTGTCCAGCTCATAGCCCGCGCTGGCGGTGCGGCGCACGCGCGCTACCGGAATAGCCAGTAGCGCGTCGCGCGGTTCGAATTCCGAGATCAGGCGCACGTCTTTGCGCAGGAACGCCAGCTCAGCCGTGGTGGCGCCCGTGTACAGGTCGGGGGCCGGCGCATTGTTGTGCGTGTAGCGTGAGTCGAAGCTGGCTGCCGACTGGCCATCGCGGTAATTGCCGCCAATCGCCTTGAGCGGATGGATGGCCAGATAAAAGACCGCTTCGGTGACGCCATCCAGCGCGGTCAGCGCTACCGGCGGCGGCAGTTCATCGCCATGGGGGGCGTTATAGAGTTCACCGTCCGGAAACACCGCGCTCATTTCTGTGGCGCGCAACATGCCGTTGGCCAGTGCCGATGCATCGAAGCGCGCGGCGCGCAGGCCCCACGCATAGGGATGCAAGGCGCGGGCCATCTCGGCCAGTCGGTCTTCGTGATAGGCATCCTGCCGCTGAAAATGTTGCGGCCGCAGAAACAACCCTTCGCCCCAAAGGACTTTGGCTGAGTGACTCAAGTTGGCGCTCCCTTTGCTTGTCTTTCCATGTCTTCATATAGAAGGCGGGCCTACGCGCAATGCGCGTCAACCGGGACACTGCACGCCGGAAAGGCGTGCCGGGTCGTAGGCTGGCAGGCCCGCCGGCAACGTGGGTTTGCCAGTGGCGACGGTGAGCGCACACGCGTGCGCGCCCAGCACAATCCCACTGTCTTCCACGTCGTCGACCTTGAATACATACTTCCAACGCATCGGCGCGGGCGCGTAGAACAACCCGGCGATCGCGATGTAATCGGCTTGCTTGGGGACCTTTTCGACGGCTTCGAACCGTTGGCCGGGTGTGAGCGTCAGCTCACGTATTCCCAGTACGGATTCCCCGAGCGTGGCTTTCTCGGCAGCAGTGTCTATCAATTGCGTGAGCGGCGCACGTTGGAATTGCTCAGGATTCTTCAGGTAGTATATTTTTGTAACCACAGCCATCGACTGTCCGCTGCTGGCATTCAAATTTTCTCCGGCATGGATCGTCAAATTCACCTCGACAGGCGCGTTTTCGGGCTTTTTCAGGCCCGCCATCTCCATCGCATTTCCGGTCAAACCGGCCACCGCGCCGATGGCTGATACGGCCGCACATCCAGTAATGACGGTGCTTGCAAGCGAGCAAGCCGCGACTGCGAAGAAGCGTGATAAATGGATATGTTTGGACATGGCCCTTTATACCGGAAGTGTGTGAAGCAATACAGATCGCAGCACGTTAGGCGCAATTTCGACGCAAGTAACATGAAGACACTTGCTGTAGCGCTGGGCTAACAAAAGGTTGTTGAAATACGGCCCCTAGTTACAACCCCGCTAGGTGCTTAAAAATGCGCTTTCCCCGCCTCGTCGTTCTCGCAGGTGTCGTTGCCGTTATGGCCGGCTGCGCGTCGGTAAAACCGCAGTCGGAATCCGAATACAAACAATCCATGGCCGAAGCGGAAAAGGCGCTTGAGCAAAAGAGCGCCGACCAGGCCGTCGCGCAATTCGAGGAGATTGCGGTCCGCAATCCGTCCAAGGGATTGCCGTGGTCCTACATCGCGAAGATTCGTTTCGACGAACAGAAATATGGTCAAGCCATCGTCGCGGCCGACGAGGCGCTGAGCCGCGACCCGGATGATTTCGTGGCCAAGAGCGTGCGCGCCGTCGGCGGCCTGCGTGTGGCCATGCAGTCGCTGGCGGACCTGCGCGCCGATGCGTTGCTGGCAGGCAATGCGCGCGCAGACGCCGTGGCCCTGGCCGCGGCAATGCGCGAGACGCTGGGGCAGGATGTGCTGTTCCCGGAAGGCCGCCGCCCGCCGCCGCGTCCGCGTCAGCCGCCGCGCAAGGCCGACCCCGCCCCGGCGAGTGCGTCGCCTTCCAGCGCCGCCGCTACCGGTGCGGCACCCGCCGCATCGACGCCTGCCGCACCCAAGGTCACTCCCAGCGCCGCGCCGGGAGCCGCCTCCAATGCGTCGCCCGCCGCAACCCAGCCCGCCCAGCAGCCCAACCGCGCGCCGAACCCGTTCGGCGACCTGCTTACCAAGTGATTCGCCCAGGCAGCGCCGGGTAGCCCGGCGCGCCTGACCGACCGCCACGATCCTTTGCACGGAGCCACCCATGGCCAAGAAAGAAAGCGTTCAGAAACGATTGCAGAAAGTCCGTCCGCCGCGCGTTCAGCTCACGTATGACGTGGAGAAGGGCGACGCCATCGAACAGAAGGAGCTTCCCTTCGTCGTGGGCGTGGTGGGGGACTTTTCGGCGCAATCCGAAGCCGAGCTCCCGCGTCTGAAGGACCGCAAGTTCGTCAACATCGACGTCGACAACTTCGACGACGTGATGCGTGGGCTGGAGCCGCGCGCCGCGTACCGCGTCAAGAATGCGCTGACCGAGGAAGGCGGCACGTTCGGCGTGGACCTGAAGTTCCGTTCGATCGAGGATTTCCGCCCGGAAGCCGTGGTCCAGCAGGTGGATCCGCTGCGCGAATTGCTCGACATACGCACCAAGCTGGCGGACCTGCGCAACAAGCTGGCGGGCAACGACAAGCTGGAAGACCTGCTGGGCGAAGTGTTGTCCAGCACCGAGAAGCTGCAACAGTTGACCAGCGAGACCGACAAGGGAGGCCGCAATGAGTAATTCCGCCGCTGCACAGAACACCGCTGCCGCCCCGGCCGACGCGCAAGGCGGCCTGCTGGACCAGATCGTCGAGCAAAGCCGGGTCGCCAAGTCGACCGCCGAGCACGATCGCGCAAAAGACATCATCGGCGAGCTGGTGCGTGAAGTCATGAAGGGCACCGTGGTGGTGTCCGACAATCTTTCCGCGATGCTGGATGCGCGCGTGGCCGAGCTGGACCGCCTGATTTCCGCGCAACTGAGCGAGGTGATGCACGCGCCGGAATTCCAGAACCTGGAGAGCACGTGGCGCGGCCTGCACTACCTGTGCCAGGAGACCGACACCAGCCCGATGCTGAAGATCAAGGTGTTGAACACCACCAAGCGTGACCTGGTTCGCGACTTCCAGACCGCCATCGACTTCGACCAGAGCCTGATGTTCAAGAAGGTCTACGAAGAAGAATTCGGCACGTTCGGCGGCGCGCCGTTCGGCGCATTGCTGGGCAACTTCGAGATCACGCGCCAGCCCGAGGACATGTACTTCATCGAGCAGATGTCGCACGTGGCCGCGGCTTCGCACGCGCCCTTCATCGCCTCGGCCTCGCCCGAACTGCTGGGCCTGGACAGCTTTGCCGACCTGGGCCGCCCGCGCGACCTGGCCAAGGTGTTCGACACCGTGGAATACACCAAGTGGCGCAGCTTCCGCGATTCGGAAGACTCCCGCTATGTGGGCCTGACCATGCCGCGCTTCCTGGGCCGCCTGCCCTACGATCCGGTGGAAGGCACCACGGTCGAAGGCTTCAACTTCGTTGAGGACGTGGACGGCACCGACCACTCGAAGTACCTGTGGTGCAACGCGGCGTGGGCGTTCGGCGCCCGCCTGACGGCCGCGTTTGCCGACTTTGGCTGGTGCGCTGCGATCCGCGGCGTGGAAGGCGGCGGTCTGGTCGAGAACCTGCCGACGCACACGTTCAAGACGGACGACGGCGAAATCGCGCTCAAGTGCCCGACCGAAATCGCCATCACGGACCGCCGGGAAAAGGAACTGAGCGATCAGGGCCTGATCCCGCTGGTGCATTGCAAGAATTCGGACTACGCGGCCTTCTTCGGCGCACAGTCGGTGCAGAAGGCCAAGAAATACAACACGGACAGCGCCAACGCCAATGCGGTGTTGTCGGCGCAGCTGCAGTACATCTTCTCGGTGTCGCGCGTGGCGCACTACCTGAAGGCGATGATGCGCGACAAGATCGGCAGCTTCGCGTCGGCGCAGTCCGTTGAGAGTTTCCTGAATCGCTGGGTGTCGCAGTACGTGCTGCTGGACGACAACGCGACGCAGGAACAAAAAGCGCAGTTTCCGCTGCGCGAAGCTTCGGTGCAGGTGGCCGAGGTCCCGGGACGTCCGGGCGTCTTCCGCGCCGTGGCGTTTTTGCGGCCGCATTTCCAGCTTGACGAACTCTCGATCTCGTTGCGCCTGGTTGCCGAACTGCCGGCTCAGGCTCAGAAATCCTGATCGTCATTGCACTGACCACTCATCCATTGAAAGAGGTTATCAACAATGAAGGACATCTACGTCAAGTTCGGCAATCCGGCGCTAAAGGGCGAATCGCAAGACAAGGACCACCCGGATTGGATCGAAGTCAGCTCGTGGCGCCATGAAATCATCCAGCCGCGTTCGGCCACGGCGTCGACCTCGGGCGGCCATACCGCCGAGCGCACCGAACACGGCGAAATGGTCTTCACCAAGGATCTGGACGTGGTCAGCCCGCTGCTGTATCAGCACGCGTCCGGCGGCACGACGTTCGATGAAGTCACCATCGATTTTCTGCGCGCGGACGGTGAGGGCAATCGGGTCAAGTACCTGGAAATCAAGCTCAAGTACGTGATCATTGCGCGCGTGGCGCCGGAAGTGGTTGCCGAAGGCCTGCCGCACGAGTCGTTCTCGCTGAAGTACGCCGCCGTGCAGTGGAAGTACACGCAGCAGAAGGTCGGCGGCAACCAGGGCGGCAACGCCCAGGGCGCCTGGAGCCTGACCAAGAACGACAAGACCTACTCGGTCTGATCGCTGCCAGGTTGCCAAGAGACCGCGGCCCGAGCCGGGCCGCTGTCCATTTTTTTGCTGTCTCCGGATTGATCAGGCCCCGATGAAAGGATTCGAACCGAGTCTGTTCGACAAGCTGTTCGAGGCGGAGGGCCAATCGCCCTATGCGCTGCGCCGCCTGTCGATCGAAGAGATGAAGGAAACGGTGGCGCGCGACATCGAGGCCTTGCTGAACACCCGCATGGTGTTCACCGAGGAAGACCTGCGGCGCTTCCCCAACTGCCAGCGGTCGGTGCTGACGTACGGCCTGTCGGACTTTTCCGGATTGAGTCTCGCCAGCCACTACGACCGCGAATTCATCTGCCGGTCGCTGGAGCAGGCGATCGCGCGCCACGAGCCTCGCCTGACGCACGTGCGGGTGATGCTCCAGGTGGACAGCCGCGCGACCTCGGTGCTGTATTTCGCGATCACGGCGATGCTGGACGTGGGACCCGCCCACGAGCCCGTCACCTTCGACGCCACGTTGCAGCCCTCGACGCTGCAGTACTCCGTGACCAAGGGCTGGGCCAAGAGCCCGGCCTCGGTCTGAGGCCCCCATTCGTAACGCAGGTGCATTGGCGCGCTGGAAGGAAAGACAACAATGGAAGAATTGCTGCCTTATTACGAGCGCGAACTGGGCTTTCTGCGCACGTCGTCGCGCGACTTCGCCGAACGATACCCGAAGATCGCCGCGCGGCTGGGCCTGTCGGGCGAGACCTGCGAAGATCCGCACGTTGAACGCATGATCGAGTCGTTCGCCTTGTTGAGCGCCCGCATCAACAAGAAGCTGGACGATGACTACCCGGAATTCACCGAAGCGTTGTTCGAGGTGATGTACCCGCATTACCTGCGGCCTTTTCCCTCTTGCAGCATCGCGCAGTTCGACCTTGGCGGCGCGGGCGCGCAACTGACCGCGCCGGTCCGGATTGCGCGCGGCACGGAACTGAAGTCGCACCCGGTCCGGGGCGTGTCGTGCCGCTTTCGCACCACTTATGACGTCACGCTGGCGCCCGTTGAAGTGCTGCGCGCCGGCTTTGAGTCCAGCGCCAATGCGCCCGCCACGGCCAAGCTGCCGGCCGGCGTGACAGGGCGTTTTTCCGTCACCCTGGGTTGCCAGGGCGAGAACCAGCATTTCGGGGCCCTGGGCGTGGACCGGCTTCGGGTGTACCTGCACGGTGAACCGTCATTCGTGGCGGCCTTGCGCGACGCGCTGTTCCTGCGCGCCGCCGCGGCCTACGTCGAGCTGCAACCGGGACGCTGGGATCGTCTGCCCGCCATTCCGGTCGGGCAGGTGGGCCTGGCGGAAGAAGACGCGCTGATCGACTTTCCGGCCAGTTCGCACCCGGCGTATCGCCTGCTGGCCGAGTACTTCGTGTTCTCGGAAAAATTCAACTTCGTGGACATCGATCTGGCCGCGCTGCGCCCCTATCTGGGCACGGTGCGCCAGTTCACGCTTCACCTGCCGGTCAGCGGCCTGCGCGCGGATTCCAATACCGCGCGGCTGCTGGAATCGACGTCCGCCGACAATCTGCGGCTCGGCTGCACGCCGGTGTCAAACCTGTTTTCGCAGCGTGCGGATCCCATCCGCGTCACGCATGCGTCGGCGTCGTACCCGGTGGTGGCGGACGCGCGGCGGGCCTACGGCTACGAGGTCTATTCGATCGACCGCGTGCGCCAGGTGCGTCAAAACGCGCAGGGCGATGCGGTCGTGGAGTTCAGGCCGTTCTATTCGCTGCACCATGGCGAATCGCCCGACAAGGCGGGCCACTACTGGACGATGCGGCGCGATGCGTCGATGGCGCAGCGCAGCCCGGGCTACGAGACGGAGATTTCGATCGTCGATATCGACTTCGACCCGTCGGTGCCGCAGACCGAAACGCTGAGCCTGGACCTGACCTGCACCAATCGGGACTTGCCGTCGCAGATTGCGGTGGGGCAGGCGGGCGGCGATCTGTTTCTGGAAGGCGGCTCGGTGGCGCGCACGATCCGCATGCTGCGCCGCCCGACGCATTCGCACCGGTTCCAGCAGGGCCGTGCGGCGCATTGGCGCCTGATCTCGCATCTGGCGTTGAACCATCTGTCCCTGGTGCAGAGCGGGTTGCCGGCGCTCAAGGAAACGCTGCGCCTGTACGACCTGTCCGGCTCCGCGGTGGCCGCGCGCCAGATCGAAGGGCTGGTCGGTCTGGACTACAAGCCCGCCACGCACTGGATGCCGGGCGAACCGTTCGCCACCTTCGTGCGCGGCATCGAAATCCGGTTGACCGTCAATGAAGACCACTTCGTGGGCACCAGCCTGCACACGTTCGTGGCGGTCATCAATCGCTTCTTCGGCCTGTATGTGCACGCGAACAGTTTCGTGCAGTTGGTTGTGTTGTCGCGCCGCGGCGCGGAGGAACTTCTACGATGCCCCCCTTGCAACGGCGACGCCATCCTAGCGTGATGGACGCGCTGCTGGCCGAGCCGCAGCGCTTCAAGTTTTTCCAGGCAGTGCGCCTGCTGGAGCAATGCTTTGCGCGGCAGGAGCGCGGCGCGACGCGTCATCCGGTGCCGGTGCACCTGCGCTTTCCCAATGCGCCGGGCCTGGGGTTTCCGCCCAGCGAGATCGTGGATGCGGTGGCGTACGACAAGAACGGCGAAGTGCTGGCGGACGAGGCCGCGCGGCAGGCCGCCGTGGCCGAAGGCCGGCTGGGCCGCGTGGACGTGACGCCCGCGTTCTTTGGCCTCTTGGGCGGGCAGGGCGCATTGCCGCTGCATTACTCGGAAATGCTGGCCAACCGCGAAAGCCTGCGGCGCGACCGGGGCGCCCGCGCGTTCTTCGACATCTTCTCGAACCGGGCGGCGGCGCTGTTCTACGCGGCGTGGAAGAAGTACCGCATGCCGCTGCGGCACGAAACCGAACCGGACCATCATTACCTGCCGCTCTTGCTGGCCTTGGGCGGCATCGGCCATCCGGCGCTGCGGGACCGCCTGCACAACGGCGCGGGCCGCGTCCATGACGAATCGATCGCGCACTACGCGGCGGCGGCGCGTCAGCGTCCGGTGTCGGCGCCGTACCTGCAGCGCGTGCTGCAGGATTACTTTGGCGTGCCGCTGCGCGTGGAACAATTTGTCGGCCGCTGGTATGACGTCCCGCCGCAGAACCGCACGCAGCTTGGGCATCCTGGCGCCGTGCTGGGCGTGTCGGCGCTTGCTGGCGACCGCATCTGGCAGCGCGACCTGCGCATCCGGCTCTGGATCGGCCCCTTGTCGGGCCAGGCGTTTACCGACTTCCTGCCGGGCGGCGAGCGCGCGCAGGCGCTGGAGAAACTGCTGACGATGTTCGGCGGGATGACGTTCGAATACGAGGTGCGGCTGGTGCTGGCGCGCGAGAGCGTCACCCCCAGCCAGTTGGGCGCAGGCGCCGAGGTGCGCCTGGGCTGGAATTCGTTCCTGTGCACCGAGCCCGCCCGGCAAGACCGCGACGACGCCAGTTACGAACTGCACACCATTCATTGACCCCATCACCCTCAGACACTTATGGCCACACCGCTGAAGACTTTGATCGGAAAGCTCAACCAGACCTGCCGCCAGGCCGCCGAACGCGCCGCCAGCCTGTGCATGGCGCAAGGCCACTACGAAGTGGATCTGGAGCATCTGTTCCTGGCCTTGCTGGAAAAGCCGGCCAGCGACGTGAGCGTCATCGCGCAGCGTTGCCACATCAAGACCGACGCGTTGGAGGCGGACCTGAATGCGGAGATCGGCCGCTTCAAGAACGGCAATACGCGCACGCCGGTGTTTTCGCCGCATCTGCCCAAGCTGTTTGAACACGCGTGGCTGATTGCGTCGCTTGATACCCAGACGACGCGCATCCGGTCCGGCCACCTGCTGCTGGCGCTGCTGACCGAGCCCGATCTGGCGCAACTGGCGCGGCGCGGATCGACGCTGTTCGAGTCGTTCCGGCTGGACGCGTTAAAGCATGACTTTGCCGCCTTGACGGCTGGTTCGGAAGAGGCCGGGCAAGCCGTGGGTTTTGCCGATGGCGCGGGGCCGCAGGGCGACGCTGGCCAGCCGGCGCCCGCGCTGTCGGCCACCCCGGCCCTGGACCAATACACCACGAACCTGACCGAACGCGCCCGCGAGGGCAAGATCGACCCGGTGATCGGACGGGACGCCGAAATCCGCCAGATGATCGACATCCTGACGCGGCGGCGGCAGAACAACCCCATCCTGACCGGCGAGGCGGGCGTGGGCAAGACGGCGGTGGTCGAGGGATTGGCGCTGCGCATTGCCTCGGGCGACGTGCCGCCCGCGCTGGCCGAGGTGACGCTGCGCACGCTGGACATGGGTCTGCTGCAGGCGGGCGCCAGCGTCAAGGGCGAGTTCGAGAACCGCCTGAAGAACGTCATCGACGAGGTCAAGAAGAGCCCGTCGCCCATCATCCTGTTCATCGACGAAGCCCACACCATGATCGGCGCGGGCGGGCAGGCGGGGCAGAACGACGCGGCCAACTTGCTCAAGCCGGCCCTGGCGCGCGGCGAACTGCGCACCATCGCCGCCACCACCTGGAGCGAATACAAGAAGTTCTTCGAGAAGGACGCCGCGCTGGCGCGCCGCTTCCAGGTGATCAAGGTGGAGGAACCGGACGAGACGCTGGCCGCATCGATGTTGCGCGGCATGGCGCCGCTGATGGAGCGCCATTTCGGTGTGCGCATCCTGGACGAAGCGATCAGCGCGGCGGCCAGGCTGTCGCATCGCTACATCACCGGCCGCCAGCTGCCCGACAAGGCGGTCAGTGTGCTGGATACGGCATGCGCGCGCGTGGCATTGGGCCGCAGTGCCACGCCGGCCTTGATCGATGATGCGCGGCATCGCCTGACGCGCCTTGGCGCCGAACAGGCGGCGTTGCAGCGCGAAGCCGCCACGGGCGCGTCGCACGCGCGCCTGGACGAATTGCGCGACGAGATCGCGGCGGTGACGCAAACCTTGGCCGATGCCGAGTCGCGCCACGCGGCGGAAATGGACCTGGTGGCGCGGATACACGCCTTGCGGGCAGAGCTGGAAGCCGCGCCGCAGGAAGCGACCGCGGAGGCGTCCGCGGGGAAGGCGCCGCCGCCGTCCTCGTCGCGCCGCAAGGCCGCGCAAGCCGTGCCGCTGACGCCCGCGCAGCAGCGTCTGGCGGGCTTGATGGACGAGCTGCGGGCGTTGCAAGGCGAACAGCCCCTGGTGCCGGCCTGCGT
Source organism: Achromobacter sp. E1 (assembly GCF_037039475.1). Taxonomy (NCBI): domain Bacteria; kingdom Pseudomonadati; phylum Pseudomonadota; class Betaproteobacteria; order Burkholderiales; family Alcaligenaceae; genus Achromobacter; species Achromobacter sp. E1. Next base: position 4,908,759 of record NZ_CP146253.1, on the reverse strand, counting down.
GGACGCGCAGATCGTGGCCGAGATCATCTCGGCATGGACCGGGATTCCGCTGGGCCGCATGGTCAACGACGAGATCCGCACGGTGCTGCAATTGCAGCCGCTGCTGGCCGAACGCGTGATCGGGCAGGACCACGCGCTGGAGGCCATCGCGCAGCGCGTTCGCACGGCGCGCGCCGGGCTGGAAGACCCGGACAAGCCCAAGGGCGTTTTCCTGTTCGTGGGCCCGTCGGGCGTGGGCAAGACCGAGACCGCGCTGGCGCTGGCCGACATTCTGTACGGCGGCGAGCGCAAGCTCGTCACGATCAACATGAGCGAGTACCAGGAGGCCCACAGCATTTCCGGCCTGAAGGGCTCGCCGCCGGGTTATGTGGGCTACGGCGAAGGCGGCGTGCTGACCGAGGCGGTGCGCCGCCAGCCCTATAGCGTGGTGCTGCTGGATGAAATCGAAAAGGCTCACCCCGATGTGCTGGAGCTGTTCTTCCAGGTCTTTGACAAGGGGGTGATGGACGACGCGGAGGGGCGCGAGATCGACTTCCGCAACACACTGATCATCCTGACGTCGAACGTCGGCTCCAGCGCCATCATGCAGGCGTGCCTGAACAAGCCGGCCGCGGAGCGCCCGACGCCGGATGCCTTGTCCGAGCTGTTGATGCCGCAGCTGTACAAGGCCTTCAAGCCGGCCTTCCTGGGCCGCATGAAGACCATTCCTTATTTCCCCGTGGACGATGACGCGCTGGCGCACATCATCGAACTGAAGCTGGGCCGCATCGCACGCCGCGTGGCGGCCACGCACCGCGCGGTATTCGAGTGGGATGAGGCGCTGGTCGAGGCGGTGCTGGCCCGCTGCACCGAAGTGGACACGGGGGCGCGCAATGTCGATCACATCCTCAATGGAACGCTGCTGCCCGAGATTGCCGGGCAGGTCCTCAGCCGCATGGCGCAAGGTGAGGCGATTGCCAAGATCCGTGTCAGTGCGGGCAAGAACGGCGAATTCCGCTTCCGCATGAGCTGATTCAAGACAGAGAGGTTACGCCAACATGGCTCAGACACTTGCCGCCGCCAGCCCATTGGGCGCGGGCTTCACGCAGGCCGACCGCCTGCTCGACCTGTGCACGCCGCTGGGGCCGGACAAGCTGCTGGCCGAGCGTCTTCAGGGCACCGAGCAACTGAGCGATGGCGGCTTTGCGTTGATGGTCGACGCGCTGTCGGACGATGCGCATGTGCCGCTGAAGTCACTGATCGGCCAGCCGGCGCAGGTAAAGCTGCAAACGGCCTTGGGCCGCGACGCGCACCGCGTGTGGTGCGGCCTGGTGACGGAGGCGCGCTTTGAAGGGGCCAATGGCGGCTTCGCGCGCTACCGGCTGCGCATCGAGCCGTGGCTGGCGCTGCTGCGCCAGCGCCGCGACAGCTTCGCCTTCCAGGACTTGTCGGTGATCGACATCGTGGACAGCGTGTTCGGCGACTACAACGGGCAGGGCGCGGTGGCGGCGCAGTGGCGCTGGGAAGTGAAGGACCGGGACGCTTACGCCAAGCGCAGCCTGACGATTCAGTACCGCGAGACCGACTTCGCCTTTGTCGAGCGGCTGCTGGCCGAAGAGGGGCTCTTCTATTGGGTCGAGCACGAAGCCGGTGACGGCGCGCCGGGCGGCCATACCGTGGTCATTGCCGACCACAACGGCGCTTTCAAGGCCGGGCCGCAGGACAGCATCAAGTTCCAGCGCGCGGACGCGACCGAAACCGAAGACACCATCCAGGCGTGGCGCCAGCGCCGCGCGTGGCGCACCAACGCCGTTCGGCTGGCCTCGTGGGATTACCGCGCGATGCAGGCGCGGCGGGTCAGCGCGCAGGTCGAGGACAAGCTGGCCAACGCCGTGGAATTGGCGGATTCGGACTACCCCGGCCAGTATCTGTTCGAAGACGGCGCCCAGGGCGAGCGGCTTGCGCACAACGCGTTGGTCGCGCAGCGGGTGCGCCAGTCGTTGCATGAAGGCGAGGGCACCGCGCGCACGCTGGCGCCGGGGCAGCGCTTTACGCTGACGGGGCATTTCGGGCCGTCGCAGGGGGCGGGCGCCGAATTCGTGGTGCTGCGCATCGCGCACGAGGCCCGCAACAATTTCGATGAAAGCCTGGGCCGCGCGGTGGCCGACGCCCTGGGCGCGGCAGGGGAAAACCAGGGCCCGGGCACCGCCGATGACGCCGCGGCGGATTTCTATCGCAACCGCTTCGAGGCGATTGCCGCCACGCTGGAGTACCGCCCCAGCACGGTGGATGGCCACGGCGCACGCCTGCATCCCCGTCCCACCGTGCACGGCGCGCAGACGGCGCTGGTGGTCGGGGCGAACGATCCGGTCCATACGGACCGCGACCATCGCATCAAGATCCAATTCCATTGGCAGCGCGGCAGCGCGTCCAGCAATCGCCAGGATCATCCCGCGGGCGAAGACAACGCGCCGGCCAGCGACGCGCTGGGCACGTGGGTGCGCGTGGCCGAACCGGTGGCGGGATCGGACTGGGGCGGTCACTTCGTGCCCCGCCTGGGACAGGAGGTGCTGGTGCAGTTCATGCACGGCGACATCGACCGGCCGGTGGTGGTGGGCGCGCTGTATAACGGCGCGGGCAGCGAGAACGCGGCCAACAACCAGGTGCAGGCCGGCGCCGCCAAGGCCACCGGCAACGCGCCGGCCTGGTTCGCGGGCAGCGAGGGCGGGCACGCGCACAACGTGGTGATGTCGGGCTTCAAGACACAGGCGCTGGCCGACAGCGGGCAGGGCATGGGCGGCTACAACCAGTTGGTGCAGGACGACACGCCGGGACAGTCGCGCCTGACGGCATCGACCACGCAGGCCGAGGCGCGGCTGAACCTGGGCCACCTGAAGCAGCAGCGCGACAACGAGCGTCTGTCGGACCTGGGACATGGCGCGGAACTGGCGACCAGCGAGGCCGTGGCATTGCGCGCGGGCGAGGGCCTGCTGATCAGCGCGGACAAGCGCGAGGGCGCGACGGGCGGCTTGCTGGATAGCGAGCCGGCCATCCAGCAGATGGAAAAGGCCATCGAGCAGGCCAAAGAGCTGTCGGCCACCGCGGCGCGCCAGGAAGCAAAGCTGGACGGCGACGGCGACAAGACGCGTCCGCTGGATGAACTGGACGCCGTGCGCAAGATCATCGAAGGCACCCGCGCCGAGGAAGGCGTGCAGGTGCCGGCTTACAGCCTGCCGCACATCCAGGTCAGCGCCCCGAAGGGCATTGGCCAGTACACGCCGAAGCATGCGTTTGCCGTGGCGGGCGCCACCTTGTGCCAGGTGGCGCCGGACGTGAACTGGGCCGCCGGCGCGCACATGTCCCTGTGCGTGGCGCAGGGCGTGGTCTTGTTTACCAAAGGCTTGGGCGGCGACGGCCGGGCCGTGCCGGAGAAAGGGATCCGGTTGCACGCGGCAGGCGGGCAGTTGCGGATGCAAAGCCAGAAGGCGCGCATGCGTCTGGCCGCCGAGAAGTCGGTGACGCTGGCCTCGGCCCAAGGCGCCGTGGACGTGAACGCATCGAAAAAGGTGCTGGCCACGGCGGCCGGCGCGTACATGCGGATCGAGGGCGGCGGGATTCAATTGCATGCGCCCGGCAAGGTGGAATTGAAGGCGGGTGTGCACAACTGGGTGGGACCGCAAAGCGGAACCGGCCCGGCGCAACCGCCGCAGGGCGATATGGAAGGCTGCGCCGCGGCGCTCGAAGACGCGGCCGGCAGCGGCGCATTGGCGGCATGATGGCATCGTCAACGCCCCGCCTGGCGCAAGCGTCTCAAGCACGTTGGGAACCGCCGCGCGCCGAGGACTGTGTCGAACGCGCCATCGCGGGCTTGCGGGCCGTGCTGGACGGCCGCGCCAGCCGGCGCGTGCTGCTCTTGTGCGATTCCACGTTGGCCGATCCGCTGGCCGGCGACATCGCGGCTGCGGGATTGGCGCGGCGCGAGGTCGATCTGATCTCGCAGGGCGCGGCCGCGCCGCCGCTGTATCTGGCAGAGGTGCCGGACGAGATCCGCCATGAGCGGCTGATCAACGCCAGCCTCCGCGTGGCGGTGGACGAAGCCTTGCGCCCCGCGCCCGCCGTCAAGCGGCCTCGATCGATGGCGGCGTGGCTGGCCACGGACCTGCCGCTGGCCGAAGTGGCGCAGCGGCTCGCGCTGCGCGCCCGGTTGCGCGACGCGCAGGCGCGCGTGCGCATCCTGCGCTTCTGGGACCCGCGCACCACGCAATACCAGAGCGAGCTGTACGCGGGCACGGCGCCCGCCTCGTGGATACCGGGCGTCACGTGGATGACGGTGGACGGCTTTGCGCGCTGGCAGGTGCTGCCCGATATGCCGGGTCCGATGCAGACCGTGACGCCTGACTGGCCGCGCCTTGCGCGGCTGGGGCGTATCAACGCGGTGCTGCAGCGCTTGAACGCGAAAGGCCTGTGCGTGGGGCCGTCCGTGCTGGACGCGGTTCGCCGCGCGCTGGACGCGGCCGCGGATTGCGGGATTGACGACGATGAAGACGCGGCGCTGTTCGCCGCCTGGCGGGTGCGCCTGGACGCGCCGCTGGAACGAGCGCCGTCGTTTGCGGCCTTGCTGCGCGAGGTGCAAGAAGAAGGCGGCCGCCTGCGCGGCGCCGCGCAGGACATGGACGACGAGGATTGGCAGCGGTTTGCGCAAGAGGCGCAGGCGCGGGAGGATCTGCAAGCATGACGACTGACTACGACGCGTTGCCCTGCAAGGGCAAGTTCTGCGGCCGGCCGGGGCTGCCCATCCTGCCGATGCGAATTGCGTACGTGCCGGGCGGCAAGAACGATTTGCCCGACGGCGTGTACACGGATCCCGAGCTGTACTACGAGACCATGCGCCAGGGCGCCTACATGCTGCGCGCCATCACGGCTGGCTACGTGTACCTTTGGGATCCGCGCCGCAGCTACGGCTGGCGCGCGTTCGCGGCCACGGCGACGGGGCAGATGAAGGAAGTGCCGGTTGACGACGACAACCGTCCGTCCGAGCAACCGACGTTCACGTGCACGCGCGAAGGCCACGGCCTGGAATCCGCGTTGATCAACGTCGAGGCGCCGGCAAACGCGTCGCGCAGCGTGTGGGTCGGCTATTCGCGCGTGTGGTGGACGCAGGATATCCGCCGCGAGCTGACGCGCAATGATCGCTGGCGCAAGAAGGTCATGGTGGAACTGGACGCCAAGGCCGTCTGGGCGGGGGGCTATCCCAAGCCCGAAACGGGCTTTCGCGTGGCCGAAGACGGCGCCAATCTGGCCAAGCATTCGATCGAGTTCCGGGACGCCGCCGGCGCGGCGACCTTGTTTGCCAACACGCTGACCCCCGGCGTCACGCTGTTTGGCGGGCAGGCCGCGGCGATGGCCGGCAAGATGCGGCAGATGACGCCCAAGGGCGGCGTGGCGCTGGCGCTGCGCGATCCGGTGGGCGTGCTGGCCGACATTTCCACCTGGCGCAACAAGTGCATGGGCGAGCTGGCCGAGCATCATCTGGAGCCGACCCGGCTGCGCGAAGTGGCGGTGGCGCAGATCATCGACGGGCTGGAAAAGCAGATGGACTCGTCCAGCGACGAGCGCCAGCGCTTGCGCGAGCGCATCGACACCGGCAAGGTCACCAGGACGCTCAGCGAAAACAAGGCGGCCATTGCCCGCATGCGCGACAAGATCGAGGGCGCGGGCAAGGACTGGGCCTGGTGGTATGGCCGAGATACGTTCTGGCTGGCGTGCAAGGCGTATTCGCCCAAGGACGCCGCCGCCGGCGAGCGCCTGGAAGACGACATGGCGATGTGCGTCGATGGCGCGGGCGCGGTGGCCAGCGAGCACAAGGCCATCGACGACTCGCTGAAAGACGAGGACATGGTCGACGGCACCTACGAGGCGATATGGCGGTCGCTGGCGGGCAACGATGGCGACTTGCTGGCCTTCCTGAACCGGGAGGGCAAAGGCAAGGTGATCTCCAAGCAGGTGTCCAACCTGCGGAAGATGGTCAAGAGCTACAACGATTGGATCAAGTTGCGGGCGGCCGAAGGCAAGCTGCCGCCCATGCGGGCGGCGGGCTCGGCGATTGGCCGCTTCATGGCCACGCAGCTTTTGCGTATGACCCTGTCGGGCGACCCCATCGCCGAACGGGTGGCGGCGCGCGTCACGTTGTCCGTGTCGGCGCGCATGAACATCGTGGTGGCGGTGCGCACGCATACGACGACGCTGCCGCGAATGATCGCGGACATGCACCAGATCGTCTGGGAGCCGAATCTGACGTCGGTCACGGTCGGCGGCGGGGGAGGGATCTACGCGAACAAGCACATGCAGGCCGGCTGGATCGGCACGCAGGCCGAACGCTCCACCCCGCTGACCATCAACTACATCATTCCCGAGGAGGTCGATGCGCAGCTGAACGCGGCCGCCAACGCGCCGCCGCCTGCTCGCCCCGCGGCCACGCCGCAGTTGTCCCTGCCGTCGCCGCCCAGGGTGCTGGCCTTGCCGGCGCCCACGATGTCGCCGCTGGCGGGGCTGGTCAAGTGGGCCAAGACGCGGGACGGCCAGAATGCAAGCGCGACGGGCGTGTTGACGCTGGTGGCCCTGTACACGTCTGTGTCGGACTTGAACAAGGCCGACGCCATCGGCGATGCCAAGGCGGCGCGCAAGGCCTGGTTCGGCATCACGTCGGGCGTGCTGGGCGTGGGCAGCGTGGCGATCGAAGCCACGGCGGGCGCGATCGGCGCGCGCGTGGGCACCAATACCGCGTATTCGATGAACCTGACCCTGAACATGCGCCTGGCCACGGTGCGCACGGCTGGCGCGGTGTTTGCCGCTGCGGCCACGTTTGTGGATGGCGCCAACAACGCGCTCAGCGCCGTGGACCAGTACGACGTCAAGAACTACGAGGCCGGCGGCGCGTATGCGACGTCCTCGATGTTCCTGTTGCTGTCCGGCCTGACCGGCGTGGCGACGGCGCTGGTCAGCCTGGGCGGCGCTTTCAGCGCGGCCGGCGTGGTGGCGGGCGCCGGCGGGTTTGGCAGCGCGATGGTCGGATTGACTAGCGGCGGCACGGTGCTCCTGGGGATTCCGGTCTGGGGCTGGATCGTGCTGGGCCTGTGCCTGCTTGCGGCGGGCCTGTATTTCAAGTTCTGGGGCGATGGCGCAAAGGACAGCGAGCTCGAAATTTGGTACACCCGTTGCTGCATGCGCTCGGCCGCGTATGAAGACGTGAAGGACCGCCCGCCGTTCGAGAACCGCGAAGAGGAACTCGATGCGTTCAACCGCGCGGTGTTCGGCGTGCGCGTGACGCTGGACTGGAAGGGCCTGTGGCAAGGCGAAATTTTCGGCCGCGACCGGTTGGTGCTGGAAGTGATGATGCCCGGCTATACCGAGCACAGCGACTACGCCTACAGCCTGAAGCTGGTGGGCGAGGGCGTCAGCGCCGTGGTGTCCAGCAAGGGGTCGATGCGTTCGAATGACCCCGAATTGCAGCCGCGCGGTCCCTCCAATGCGCAGCTCGTGCAAGGCCGGCCCAAGCCGGAAACGTGGGCCGACCGCATGGACAAGTACGTGGACAACATGGCCTCGCGCCCGGGGTGGGCCGATGCGTGGCGCTGGATACGCAAGGACCGGAGCCAACCCATCGAGTTCACGAGCAAACCGTGGGAAGAGGTCGTGAAGTTCCACGTCAGCAATGGTTGCGCGGTGCTGCGCACCGAGGTGCTGGTCGATGACGACATCTTCCAGGAAGCGATCATCAAGGTCGAATACTGGCCCGATCCGGACCGCATGCCCGACATCCGCTCGGTGCCGATGGGCGGCAACGGCTCCAATCTGATAAAAGCAAGCAATTGACCCGGCAACCTGCCGAATGATTTCGCAGACGACAGACCAGCATGGACGGCAAGCATGAAAAGCAGTGAAGGGATCCAGGCGGCGGTGTACACGCGATGGCATCAGTTGTCGGTGCCATTGGCATTCGTGCTGGCGGCGGGCAGCTTCATGCTGGTGGTGCTGAACCGGGGGCCGATCGGGTTGGGCGCGGCGCTGGCCGTGCTGGGCCTGCTGGTGCCGCCGCTGGTGGCATTCAAGGGCTTTCCCACGCGCAACGCCGTCAGGGTGACGCCGGATGGCCTGGAGTTTTCACGCCGGTCGCCCATCGCCTTTGCCGACCTGAGCAGTTGGGGCACGGACGACTACCTGAAACTGGTCCGTCCCGGCCTGCCCACGCTACTGGTCAGCCCGGCGGACTTGCCCAGCCGCGAAAGGCTGCTGCGCGAATTCGAAACGGCGCTGGCGGCGTGGCAGGCGCGGCAGCCGGCGGGCACTGCCGCCGCGCGCCGCACGCATTTCTACGGATCGACGGGCGGGCGTCTGGTGGGCGGCGTGATCACGGCCTTGGGCGCGGGCTCGGCCATCATGGCGCTGAACCTGCGCGAACCGTCGATCTCGCTGGCGGTGGTGGGGGGGCTTGGTGCGGTGTTCGGCCTGGCCCTGCTGTTCGGCAAGCGGGGCTGAGGGCGGCGGCAGACCGTTACGCGACCTCATGGCAACGGCATTCCAGCTGGACACGCTCAAGATTCGGATGAGCGAGGCGGCGCTCCAGCGATTGGACCTCAATCAGCGCATCCAGCGGGCGCTGCGCGCGCTGATCCTGGACGGCGCGCTGGGCCCGGGGATCAAGCTGCCCGCGACGCGCGGCCTGGCCAAGTCGCTGGGCGTGTCGCGCGACACCGTCGAGAACGCCTATGTGCAACTGCACCGCGACGGCTACATCGTGCGCCGCGAGGGCTCGGGCAGCTATGTGTCCGAGACGGTGGGCATCGAGCTGCGGGGCGCGACGCGCAAGCGGGCAACGCTTGCGCGCCAGCCGGGCGCGGCGCAGCCCGGCACAGGCCTGAGCCGGCGCGGGCGGGCGATCCTGGAGAGCGGCGGCGTTTCCGACCAGCAGGTCATCAAGGCGTTCGCCACCGGACTGCCCGAGACGCGCACGTTTCCGACCGGCGTCTGGGAGCGCCTGCAGCGCCAGGTCATGAAGGACAGCCGCGCCCACGTGCTGCTGCATGGCGACCCGCAGGGCGCCGAACCGCTGCGCCGCGCAATCGCGGCCTATCTGAACCTGGAGCGTGGCGCCAAGGTTTCGCCTGAGCAGGTGCTGGTGCTGAGCAGCACCCGGCAAGCGCTCTTTCTGTGCGCGAAACTGCTGGCGGACGCGGACACGCCCATCCTGATGGAGAATCCCGGCTACTTCGGCGCCCGCAAGGCGTTCGAAGCCGCCGAGACGCGGATCGTACCCATCGACGTCGATGCGCAGGGCATACGCACGGATCTCTTGCACGCGGACCGCAGCGGCGCCAGTTGCGTGTACGTGACGCCGTCGCACCAATATCCGACCGGCGTGACGTTGTCGCTGGAACGCAGGCTGGCGCTGATCGGTTGGGCCGCAAGCCATGGCAAGTGGATCATCGAGGACGACTACGACAGCGAGTTCCATTACGACGGGTTGCCGACCGCTTGCGTGCAGGGCCTGGACCGGCATCAACGCACCTTGTACCTGGGCACGTTCAGCAAGACGCTGTATCCGGGCCTAAGGATGGGATACATGGCGCTGCCGCTGGAACTGGTCGAGGCCTTTTCACGGGCGCGCAGCATCATGGACGGGCACACCCCGCAGATACTGCAGCTGACGCTGGCCCGCTTCATGGAAGACGGTCATTACCACACGCACGTGCGTGCGATGCGCAAACTGTACGCGGGACGCCGCGAGGTGCTGCTGGCGTCGCTGGTAAAGCGGCTGGACGGCGTCGTGCAGGCCGTGCGTCCGCCGGGCGGCTTGCAGATTCCATGCCTGCTTCAGCCAGGCTGGACCGAGGAAACGACCCTCCGTCTGGCAGAGCGCGCCGGTCTGCGCCTGCCCGGGCTGAGCCGCCTGTATGCGGGCGAGTTCAAGCAGCCGGGCTGGCTGTTGGGCTATGCGTCGCTGACGGCCTACGAGATCGAGGACGCCGTGCTGCGTCTGTCGAACGCGTTGTCAAGCGCCTGACCGGCCTTCACGGGGCAGAACGAAGGCCCGGCCGCCATGCATCAGCAGGTGCGCGGTCAGGCCGGCCACCAGCCCCCAGAATGCGCCGCCTACGCCCAGCAGGGTCACGTTCGCGGCGGTGGCCAGGAACGTGATGAGCGCCGTTTCCCGGGTGCGTGCGTCGGCCATGGCGTTGGCCAGGCTGCCGCCGATGGCGCCAAGCAGCGCAAGCCCGGCCAGCGTGGTGATGAAGGCCTTGGGCAGCACCATGAACAGCGTCGCCAACGTGACGCCGAATGTGCCCACCAGGACGTAGAACACGCCGCAGGCCAGACCCGCGACGTATCGCTTGGCGGGATCCTCATGGGCATCCTTGCCGGTGCAGATGGCGGCGGTGATGGCGGCGACATTGAACGCGTGCGCGCCAAAGGGCGCCATGACGAGCGACCCCAGCCCCGTTACGGTCAGGATCGGATTCGCGCTGGTCCGGTAGCCGTCGTTGCGCAGCACCAGCATGCCGGGCATGTACTGGCCGGTCAGGGTGATGATGAAAAGAGGCAGGGCGACGCCCAGCAAGGCCTGCAACGAGAAGCTGGGCATTTCGAACACGGGCGCCGCCAGGCGCAGATGGACGGCCGAGAAGTCGATGCGGCCTTGCACGATGAGTAGTCCCAGGCCGATGGCCAGGATGCCGACCACGGCAAAGCGTGAGGTAAAGCGCTTGAGCAGCGCGTAGGAGATCACCAGCACGATCACCAGCAGGGGGTCGGCGCTGGCGCCGCCGAAGGCATTGACGCCGAACTGCAGCAGGATGCCCGCCAGCAGGCCGGCGGCAATGCCGCCCGGGATCCTGCGCACCAGCTTTTCAAAAGCGCCCGACAGCCCCAGCGCGATGAAGCCCAGCGCCGAGAGCATGTACGCGCCGATGACTTCGCCATAAGGCGTGAAAGGCATGACGGTTGCCAGGAACGCGACGCCAGGCGTGGACCACGCCGTGATGATCGGCGCCTTGTAGCGCCAGCTCAGCAGCGCGCCGGTCACGCCCACCCCGACGGATACCGCCCATACCCAGGAGGTGGTTTGCGCCGGCGACAACCGGGCCAGCTCGGCCGCCTGGAACACCAGGACGAAGGTGCCGCCGTAGTTCACCAGGACCGAGATCAGGGCTGCGACGGTGGGGGATAGGAAGTCGGCGGGTCTGAGACCCGCCCGAGGTGCTGTCATGAGTGGCTCCGCATTCAAGAGGCGCCCGGCCTCAGGCCGGACTTGAACGGGGAGTCTATGGGGAACGCGGTATGTTGATACCTGCCACATGCGGCAAGTCGGGCAGACCGCTTTGGGCCGTTCGGTGGCGACTACGCTATTCTCCGGTCAGATTCTGAAGTCCGGTTCAAAGAGGAACGTTGAGCAATGAAACGCGTGGCATCGATCTTCATGCTGTTTTCCTGCGTGACCGTCCAGGCGCAGGATGTCCGTACCTGGCATTTTTCCGGCGCCGATCTGATCGCCGCCATGGAAGGAAAAATGCCCTCGGAGATTCGCGATGCCTCGCTGGCACGCCAGTTTTCTTCGGCTTATGCGCAGGCCTATGTGAGCGGAATTGCCGATCAGACGCAAGGTACGGTCTGGTGCACCCGAACCGGCGTCCTGCCGCATGAATTGAAAGACCGGGTGCACAGCTATCTGACTGCGCTGCCAGGCAGCCGGGTGAACGGGAACGCCGGGCCGCTGGTGGGCGAGGCGCTGGCGCGGTCGTTCCCTTGCCGGTAGGGGCGTCGCTTCAGTAGCGCAAGGCCAGGCTGACCAACGTGGTGCGCCCATTCCCCAGCGCGACGGCGTTGCGCACGCCGCCCGCGTAATACTGTTTGTCGAACAGGTTGTTCATGGTCAGGGCCGCCCGCCAACGCCCCGCGTCATAGGCCACGCCCGCATCGGCCACCAGATATCCGGGAATGTCGTAGCCGTAGGTATAGCGGCTTCCTTCTGCGCGAAGGCCGCCCGTCAGCTCCCAGCCGGCCAGGCTGCCCTGCATCCGATAGCGCGCCGTCACGTTGAAGCTGTGCCGCGGCACGCTGTTGAGGCGGGTGTTGTTGGTGGAGGGCACTTGGCCGCCGTCGTCCACGACCACGGCCGATAGATAGGCATAGCCGCCCATGAGGCTCAGGCCATTGCCCAGGTCCGACGCCCATCCCAGTTCCGCGCCGCGTGTGCGCTGTTTGCCGACCGCGATGCTGTAGCCGTCATTCACCGGGTCCGCCTGCAGGACGTTGCGCCGCTCCAGGTCGAACGCGGCCACCGTGATGCTGGTGGCGCCGTCGTCAAGATCGATCTTCACGCCGGCTTCCCATTGCCTGCCGCTTTCGGGCTTGAAGGTGTTGCCGTCGACGTTGGTGCCGCTGTTGGGATAGAACGACGTGGCGTAGCTGATATAGGGGCGCACGCCGGGCGCAATCTCGTACATCAGCGCGCCCGACCCGGTGATGGCGTTATCGCTGCTGTCCTCGCGGGATTGTGTGAGATGGTCGGTCGAATAGGTGCTGGCGGTGTCATGGCGCAGGCCGAACACCGCGTTCCACCGCTCGCCCAGCGCGATCTGATCACGGGCATACACGCCGATCGCGCGCACGGTGGTGCTGCTGTCGGTGCGCGGATTGGCCGGGCAGTTGATGGGGCTGCCGTAAACCGGTTGGTAGACGTCCAGGTCCCGCACCGAGCAGTTGTACGACAGGCTGTTTTCGCGCGTGCGCAGGTAATCCACGCCGACCGTGATGTCGTGGGCGCCGAATCCCGTTTCGAATCTGCGCTGCGCGTTGGTGTCCAGCGTGATCGTGTCGCCGTCCCAGTGCTGGTCCGTGGCGGTACGCCGCAACGTCCGATTGTCGGCGCGCAGCAGGCCATTGGCGACCAGTTGGCCGTTGAGCGTGAACGACTGCCAACGCGCGTTCTGGTTGACCGTCCAGCCATTGTCGAAGCGGTGCGTCAGCGCGTACCCCACGCGGCTCTGGTAGCCGCGATAGGGGTCCTGGCCGGGCTCGCCGGTGAAGCGGTCCCGGGGGATGGCGCCATTGGGGTTGGACTGGACCGTCCCGACGATCGGCAGTCCCTGCTGGCGGATGTAGCGGCGTTCCTGGTAGCTGGTTAGGATGGTGAAATCCGTGCGCGGACCCAGATCCAGCGACAGCGACGGGGCGATGAATCGATTCTTGAACCACACGTGGTCGGTCTCGTCATTCGAATTCATGGCCAGGGCATTGACGCGAAACGCCGCCTTGCCGTTGTCCGACAGCGGGGTGCCCATGTCCAGCGTGGCCTGCCGGAATTCGTGGCTGCCCAGCGTGGTGGCCGCTTCGGCGAAGGTTTCGGCGCGCGGGCGCTTGCTGACCATGTTGACCAGGCCCCCGGGAAGGACCTGACCGTAAAGCAATGAGGCCGGTCCCTTCAGCACTTCCACTTGTTCCACACCGAACAGCTGTTCGGCGACACGGTTGCTTGCCGCCGTGCGCAGCCCGTCCAGGAACAGGGAATCGGAGGCGACCTGCCCGCGGATGATGAGATCGTCCCAGCCGCGGCGGCCAAACTGATTGGCGACCACACCGGGCACGTTATGCAGCGCGTCGGCCAGGGTCTGCGCCTGCTGCGCGTCCAGAACCGCTCGCGGCACCACGGTGATCGACTGCGGCGTCTTGGACAGGGGAACGGACGACTTGTTGACGGCGGGCGGCGCAACCGGGTTGAAGAGTCCGTCCTGGCCGGCGTCATCGTCGCCGGTGACGCGCACGGCGGGCAGTTGCACGGGGGAATCGTCAGCCTGAGCGACAGCGGCAAAGGGGGCGGCCAACACGATGGCGGCGGCCAGTGCCGAATAGGAATTCAAGGACATGGAAGGACGGCGGGCGCAGGAGAAGCGGTGGGTATGCATGCGCGGCGGCACGCTTGATCGCTGATCAACGTGCTTTGCGAATGAGAATAACAACGATTAATTATAAGCACTACAATGCGCGTTGGGCGCGGCCATGCGCCCGAAAATTTCGTCCTTGTGCCGCTTTACATCACATTCATGTCTCATGCCGTCTTCGCTTGAATCTTCCGCCGGCACGCTTGCCGCAGCCAAGACGCGTTCGTCCGCCCGCCGGCTTTGGTTCGATCTGCATAGCTGGATTGGCATGAATCTGTGCCTGCTGCTCAGCTTCATTTTCTGTACGGGGACGCTGGCAGTGGTGGCGACCGAGATCGATTGGCTGATCGAACCCGCCATGCGCGTGACGCCCCAGGACCGCCAGGCCAGTTGGGGAGAAATGCTGGCGGCCGCGGAGCGGGCGCACCCCGGCTTGCGCCTGCGCAGCCTGGCCGCGCCGCATGGCGAGCGCTTTGCCGCCGAAGCGCTGATGCGTCAGGACAATGGTGAATTGCTGCGGGTGTGGGTGAATCCGCATACCGCGCAAGTGACCGGGCAGTCGTCGTGGTGGAGCGCTCAGCGATGGCTGCGGGACACGCATCGAAACCTCATGCTGCCCCCGAAATATGGCGTGCCATTGGTCGCGCTTCTGTCGATCCCGCTCCTGTTGATGCTGGTCAGCAGCCTCTACATCTACAAGCGTTGGTGGCGCGGATTCCTGGCCTGGCCACGCAAGGGCAAACCGCGGCTGACGTGGGGCGACGTGCATCGCCTGGCGGGCGTCTGGAGTCTCGGGTTCGTGCTGCTCATCGGCGTGACCGCGTTTTGGTATCTGGCCGAGTCATTGGGGGCGAAGGCGCCGCTTCCGCCAACGATCGTGCAGCTCAAGGGCGCGGCCACGCACGCGCCGCTGGCCGCCCAGGACGTGGACAGGGCGATTTCTGCCGCGCAGGCGGCCTGGCCCGATCTGAAGATCTCCAGCGTGCGGCCGAGCCCCAATGGGAAGGCGCTGCTGTTGGAAGGGCAGGCAAACGGATGGCTGTTGCGCGAGCGCGCCAACGTCATCGGCGTGGAGATCGCCTCGGGCGCCATCCTGGGACGCAACGACGGGCAGGACATGAGTGTTCACCAGCGCATCGGCGAGGCGGCCGACCCCCTCCATTTCGGCACGTTTGGCGGCTGGCCGGTGCGGGCGTTGTGGTGCTTTTTCGGAATGTTGTTGACCACGTTATCCCTGACCGGCGCGTATCTCTACGGCATCCGCATCGCCGAGTCGGCGCGCACCGCGCTCAAGCGGCGCGGTGCGCCTGCGGGCGCACCGCATTCCCGCGACCCGTCGGCCTGGGCGGCCGCGTGGCGGCGCATGGGCCGGTGGCGCTGGCTGGCCGGCGGCGTGCTCGGCATGTGGCTTGCGCTCGTGATCATCCAGGCGCTGAAATAAGGCCGAGGGCCGCGCGGCAGGCCGCTCAGTAGGCGGCGCGGTAGATGTCCAGCGCCTGCGCCTCATCGATGGGCAGCGGGTTGTTCATCAGCAGGCGCTGCTGCGCCATGGCGGCGCTTGCCAGCGTGGGCAGGTCGGCTTCCGAGATGCCCACGGCGCGCAGCCCCTTCGGCAACTCGGCCTGGCGGATCAGGTCTTCCAGGAAGGCGATGAAGGCGGCCGCGCCGCTGGCGTCATCCGCGGCCGGCGGCAAGCCTACCGCCCGCCCCAGCTCGGCGTAGAGAGGCGCCGCGGCCTGCGCATTGAAGTGCAGCACGGCGGGAAGCACCAGCGCGTTCGACAGGCCATGCGGCACATGGAATATGCCGCCGATGGGGTAGGCCAGCGCGTGCACGCCACCCACGGGCGCATTGGCGAATGCCTGGCCGGCCAGCATCGCGCCCAGCAGCATGTCCGACCGCGCCTGCAGATTGGCGCCGTCGCGGCAAACGGTGATCAGGTTGGCGGACAGCAGCTTCAACGCCAGGATGGCCAGATGATCGGACAGCGGATTCTTCAGGCGTTTGCTGGTGTAGGCCTCGATGGCGTGCACCATTGCGTCCACGCCGGTGGCGGCCGTGGCGGCGGGCGGCAGGCCGACCGTCAGTTCGGCATCCAGAAAGGCCGCATCGGCATAGAGCTGCGGCGCGACCACGCCGCTTTTGGTGGTGGCGCCCGTGGTCACGATCGAAATCGGCGTGACTTCCGAGCCTGTGCCGGCCGTTGTCGGCACCTGAATCAGCGGCAAGCGCTGGCCTTGCACCTGGTTGACGCCGTACATGGCGGCCAGCGGCTGATCGCTCTTGCACAACAACGCCACCAGCTTGGCCACGTCCATGGACGAACCGCCGCCAAAGCCGATCACCACGTCGGCGTCGAATGCGCGGGCGCGTTCCGCGGCCGCCTGCACCACGGCTTCGGGCGGGTCGGCGACCACATCGTCGATCACCAGCGTCTGCCACCCGCTGGCGGCCAGGCTGTCCAGCGCCGGTTGCAGCGCGCCGCTACGGTTCAGGAAGTTGTCGGTGACGAGCACCGCGCGCGCGCCGGCATGGCGTTCGCGCAGCAGGGCGCCCAGGCGGCGAGCCAGGCCCGGTTCGACAAGAATGTGGGGGACGGTCTGAAATGAAAAGGCGGACATGGGATCAGGAGAATTCGTTGATGATGGTTTGCGCCACGTCTTCGAGCGACGATCGCGTGGCCATGGCGCGCCCCTGGATTCGGCGGTGCGCCTCGTTTTCGGTGATGCCTTCGCGCGCGATCAGCAGCGTCTTGGCGGTGGCGACCTTGCTGACCGCGGCGTATCGCCCTTCCAGCTTGCGCATGTGAGCCATCGTGGCGGCCTGCTGGCGCCAGGCGGTACGCGCCAGCAGCAGCTGGGTCAGCAGGCCAAAAGGGCGGATCGGCCGCTCGATGACGCCGGTGCAGCCGCTATGCAGCACCAGTTGCAACGTGGCCGGGTTCTCGTACTCGACGATGCCGACCAGCGGCGGGCTCAGCGCATTCAGGCCATCGGCCAGCTTCTGGATGGCATCGCGATAGTCTTCTTCGATGGGCAGAACGACCACGTCGGTATCGGTGCAGAGCGTATCGGGCAGCGGCCATTGCTGGGTCGGCACGCAGCCGATGCGTTTCAGATGCGACATCAACAGACGCGATTCGGCATCCTGCGGGTGCAGGACCAGCACGCGCAGGCCGTTCAGTTCGCGCAGCGCCGTGGTGCTGCGGCCGGGCCGGGTCAAGGGGGCTGTCACGGTAGCGCCAGGGCCTCGGGGTCCAGCGCGTGGTCAACCAGGTACGGCACCGGCCGCACCGCGGCCCGCGCGGCGTAGATGATCTTGAACTGGCGTTGCGCATCGATGCGCGCGATGCGCGGCCAGAGCGAGGTGTGCTGCGTATCGCCATCGATGGTGACCAGGCCTTGGGGCGCTTCGAACTGGGCGCCGTCCAGGGCCTGCACCAGGTCGGGCACGGCCAGACCGCCCGCGCGGCGCGCGGCGTCGGCCACGAGATGGACCTGGGAATAGGCGGCTTCGGCGCCTGCCGTGATCGGGCTGTCTTCGCCGAAGCGCGCATGGTAGGCCTGGGCGAACCGGCGGCTGGGCGCGGTGTTCAGGGACGCGAAGTAGGGCGCGGCCGTGATGTGGCCTTCGGCCTCTTCAGCGGTAAGCGCCGCCACGTCGGTCTCGTTGGTGGCCAGGCTGACGATGGGCATGCGCGCCGGGTCCAGGCCCAGCTCGCGGTAGGCGCGGTACAGCTTGACGATGTCCCGGCCGACCATGGTCGAGTAGATGGCGTCCGGACGCAACGCCACGGCGCGCTTCAGCACATCGGCCAGGTCCTCCTGCGGCGCGTTCAGCGGCAGGTAGACCTCGTCGACCACTTCGCCGCCCGCCTGCTCGTAGAGCTCGCGCATGATGCGGTTGGACTCGCGCGGGTAGACGTACTGGCCGCCAATGAAGAGCACGCGGTTGCCGAAGTGGCGGATCACGTAACTGGCCAGCTGCACCGAGTTCTGGTTGGGCACCGAGCCGCCGTAGAAGCAATAGGGCGAGTACTCGAAACCCTCGTAGAGCGTGGCGTAGAACAGCAGCGCGCGGCGGCTTTCGACGACCGGCAGCACGGCCTTGCGGGTGCTGGACATGTGGGTGCCGAAGATCAGCGGCACGCGCTCGCGGTCGCAGAGCCATTCGGCTGCTTGGCGATAGTCGGCCGGCTGGGCGCCCACGCGTGCGCTGACAGGAACGAGCGGCACGCCGCCGATGCCGCCGGCGGCATTGACTTCGTCGATGGCCAGCAGCGTGGCGTTTTCCTGGGTGATCTCGGTGGCCGCTGTCAGGCTCTCGTGCGAGAACAGCAGGCCGACCCGATGGCCGGTGGTGGCGGTCACAGCGATGTCCAGTCGAGCGATTGCTCGAAAGCATGGGCGGCGCGATACAGCGTCGTTTCGTCGAAATGACGGCCCACCAGCATCATGCCGACGGGCAGGCCGTCGCGCAGGGCGCAGGGCACGGAGATGGCCGGATGGCCGGTGACGTCGAAGGGCGCGGTGTTGGCGTTCATTTCAAGGGCGCGGGTCACGAAGAGGTCCGGGGCCGCGCCGGCATCGATGAGACGGGGCGCGCGCATGGGCACGGTCGGCATCAACAGCAGGTCGACGCGGTCCAAAGCCTGATCATAGGCCTGGCGCAGACGGCGCGCGAGGTTTTGCGCCTTGCCATAGTACTGGCCGCCGTAGCGCGCGTAGAAGTATTCGCCGGCCAGCAGGCAGGTCTTGACGTCGTGCGGGAACTCGTCGGCGTGGTCGCGCCAATGGCGTTGCGCCTGCATCAGACCGGTCACATACAGGCCCTTCCAGTTGGTGCCGTAATTGAAGCCCTTCATCTGCTGGGTGGTGCCCTCGACCGCGATCGGCGTCCAGATGGCATGGCCCTTGCGGTGCAGGGGCACCGGCAGCTCGACGACTTCGGCGCCCAGCGCGGCCATCTCCCGGGCCGCCTTGCGCACCGCTTCGTCCACCTCGCTTTCACTGTTTGCCCAGCCAAAGCCCTCGGGCACGACGCCAACGCGCAACCCCTTGAGCGGCATGTCCAACGCGTCCCGGTAGGACGGGCGCTCGGCGGGCAGGCCTTGCTGGCGCGGGTCCAGTCCGTCGGCGCCGGCGATGGCGTCCAGCAGCAAGGCGTTGTCGGCCACATTGGCGGTCATGATGCCGGCGTGGTCCAGCGTCATTTCGATCGGCATGATGCCGGTATAGGGAATGAGGCCGTGGGTGGGCTTCATGCCGTAGATGCCGGAGTAGGCCGCCGGAATGCGCACCGACCCGCCCTGGTCCGTGCCGATGGCCATGTCGGCTTCTCCGGCGCCGACCAGGGCCGCCGCACCCGAGGACGAGCCGCCGGCCGAGTGCTCGGGATTGCGGGGGTTGCGCACCGGGCCCGCGGCATTGGTATGGCTGCTGCCGGACACGCAGAAATACTCGCAATGGGCCTTGCCGACAATGCGGCCGCCGGCATCCAGAATGCGCGTGGCGACGGTGGCGTCCTGATCGGGCACGTAGCCGCGCAGCGTGGCCGCGCCGTTCATCATGGGCACGCCGGCCAGGCAGACGTTGTCCTTGAGCACCACGCGCTTGCCCGCCAGCGGACCGCCGGGGCGGCCGTCGATCTCGGTGCGCACATACCAGGCATTGAGCGGGTTGTTTTCGGGCTGCACGCCGGGCGTACGCGGATAGCGCACCACCGGCGGCTGATCGATCAGCGCGTCAACCTGGTCGTAGTCGGCAAACGTGGCCTCCAGAATGCTGCCGTAGGCGCGCAGCGTGGCATCGTCCAGATTCAGGCCGATGCGGCGCGCGGCCTGGTCCAGCGCTTCCAGGGTGGGACGGGGAAGGGACATCTTGGATTCCGTATCAGGATTGCAGACCGCCGTAACGCCGGGCGATCTCTTGGGCAGTGGTGGTGGCGGTGGGAACGTCGGCGATCAGCTCGCCTTTTTCCAGCACCAGAATGCGGTCGGACAACGCGCACAGGAAGTCGATGTCCTGTTCGACCAGCAGGATCGCGATGCCATGCGAGGCGCGCAGCGTCTGCAAGGCCTCGACGATCTCATCGCAGATAGACGGCTGGATGCCTTCGGTGGGTTCGTCCAGCAGCATCAGCCTGGGTTCGCCGCACAGGCAGCGGGCCAGCGCCAGCAATTGCTGTTCGCCGCCCGACAGGCTGCCGCCGGGACGATCGAGCAGACGTTGCAGGCGCGGAAAGACCTTCAACACTGAGGCGATCATGGCATCGGCGCCGCGCAGGTTCTTCACGCAGCCCATGCGCAGGTTTTCGGCCACGCTGAGCGCCGGGAAGATCTGCCGGCCTTGCGGCACGAAGCCCAGGCCCTGGCGGGCGCGCGCATGCGGGGCAAGCGCGCCGATCTTCCGGTCGGCCAGCGTCAGATCGCCGCCGGTCAGGGGCAGCTCGCCCATCAATGTGCGCAACAACGTGGTCTTGCCCATGCCGTTGCGCCCCAGAATGCCGGTGAATTCCCCGGCGGCCATGCTGAAGCTCACGCCATGCAGCACCGGGATGCGGCCGTACCCGGCCTTCAGGTCACGCGCCTGGAGCATGTGTCTCTCCTTGCTTGCCCAGATAGGCGGCACGCACTTCGGCATGCGCCATGATGTCGTCGAAGCTGCCTTCGGCCAGCACTTCGCCCTGGTTGAAGACCGTGATGCGGCCGGCGATCAGCCGGATGAAGGCCATGTCGTGCTCGACCACGACCACGGTGCTGTGGCGGTTGATGGCGCCGATCAGGTCGGCGGTCTTGCGCACCTCCTGGTGCGTCATGCCGGCTGCCGGTTCGTCCAGCAGCACCAGCTCGGGCCGCGACGCCAGGATCATGCCAAGCTCGACCCATTGCCGTTGGCCGTGGGCCAGCGCGTTGACCGGCGTGCCGGCCACCGCGTCCAGGCCGATCTCCCCCAGCACCTGGGCGGCAATCTCGTCCGGCACGCCCTGCGCGCGCCGCGCCGCGGCCAGGCGCAGGTTCTCGCGCACGTCCAGCCCTTCGAAGACGCTGGGCACCTGGGTCTTGATGCCGATGCCCAAACGCGCCACTTCGTGCGTGGCCAGCCCGCGCAGGGGGCGCCCCTTGAAGCGGAACTCGCCGCGGCTGGGCTGTAACTGGCC
Organism: Achromobacter sp. E1; assembly: GCF_037039475.1. NCBI lineage: Bacteria > Pseudomonadati > Pseudomonadota > Betaproteobacteria > Burkholderiales > Alcaligenaceae > Achromobacter > Achromobacter sp. E1. The sequence goes on along the minus strand of NZ_CP146253.1, from coordinate 4,887,688 downwards.
CGACAGCATCTTGAAGAACGTGCTTTTGCCGGCGCCGTTGGGGCCGATCAGGCAGCGCACTTCACCGCGTTCCAGCCGGAAATCGACTTCCCTGACGGCGTGCACGCCGCCGAAGCTCACGCCCAGGCCCTGGGTTTCCAACAGCAGCGTGCTCATGCTTGCTCCTTGGCCGGCCGCACCACGCGGCGGCACGTGTCGAGCACCGTCGGGGCCAGGCCGCGCGGGATCAACAGAACGAAGAGAATCAGGATGACGCCCAGCACCAGCCCGGTGTCGACGGTGTGCTGCGCGCCCAGTTGCGTGACCATGGCTTGCAGCGCCACGCAGGCGATGATGGGGCCGATCAGCGTGCCCCGGCCGCCGACGATCACCCAGATGATGATCTGTGCCGACTGCGACAGGCCGAAAACGCCCGGGCTGACGAAGGCGCCCCAGTTGGCGTAGAGCATGCCGGCAAGGCCAGCCAGCGCGCCGCCCAGCGTGAACGCGGCCAGCTTGTACAGGCTGGCGTTGTAGCCCAGCAGCAGCGCGCGCTGCTCGTTTTCACGGACGGCGGCGACCACGCGGCCAAAGCGCGAGGCCATGACGGCGCGCAGGCCGAAGTACGCCGCGATCAGGATCAGCGCGGCCAGCGTGAACGTGCCTTCGGGCGACAGGGGTTCGGCCGCGCCCGGCAGCGTCAGCGGCGGGATGGACGGAATGCCGTTGAATCCGCCCAGCAGCGCCTCGCCGATGCGATAGCTGTCGCCCGAGGTCGAATTCATCAGGTTGAACAGGATCAAGGTCACGGCCAGCGTGATGACGCCCAGATAGACGTCGCTGATCTTGCCGTAGAACATGAAGTAGCCCAGCAGGGCGGCAAAGGCCGCCGGCACGGCGACGGCCAAGGCCATCGCGGCGAGGCCGGGGCCGAAGTTGAAGGCGCCGATCGCCCAGGCATAGGCGCCCAGGCCAAAGAAGGCGGCCTGCCCGAAGCACAGGATGCCGCCGTGCCCCCAGACGAACGCCAGGCTCAGGGCCAGCAGGGCCATGACGAGGTAGACCGTCATGGACAAGAGGCTGAACATGTCGACGACGGTGGGCAATAGGATCGCGGCGGCGACGGCCGCGGCGCCCAGCGCCAGAGAAATCACAGGTACACGCATCAGATCGCTCGCTTGAAGAATCGGCCGGTGATGCCTTGCGGCAGCAGACGGATCAGCACGATGGCGGCCAGCAGCAAGGCCACCTGGCCGTAAACCGGCGTGGCAAGAAAGGTCACGCCCTGGCTGATGGCGCCGAAGAACCCCGATGCGCTCACCGTGCCGGCGATGACGGCGCTGCCGCCGCTGATGACGGTGATGAAGGCCTTGGCGATATAGGCCGAGCCAATGGTGGGGATGACGCCGGTCAGCGGGGCGAGCACGGCGCCCGCCAGACCGGACAGGGCGGCGCCCAGACCGAAGGTCATCTTGTAGACGCCATTGGGGTTCATGCCCAGCGCATTGGCCATCGCGGCGTTCTGCATGCAGGCGCGGGCGCGCAGGCCGAAATCGGTAAAGCGCAACAGGCACCACAGCGCCACCATGACGCCGGCGGCCAGCGCAATCAGAAAGAGCGTGTAGCCGCTTGCCTGGCGCGCGCCGATCGTGATGCCGCCCAGGGGCGACGAAATGCCGACCGTGGTGTTGCCAAAGACCATGGTGGCCAGGCCGATGACGGCCAGCGACAGCCCCCACGTTGCCAGCATGGTGTCGATCATGCGGCCGTACAGATGGCGCACCAGCAGGTGTTCGACCAGCACCCCGAAGACGCCGACGATCAAGGGCGCGAGCACCAGCATGGAGATCCAGATCGGCACGCCCCATTGGTTGGTGGCAAGGATGGCGACGTAGCCGCCCAGCATCATGAACTCGCCGTGGGCGAGGTTGATGATCTTCATCATCCCGAATACCACCGCCAACCCGACGCTCAACAGCGCCAGGATGGCGATCGCACCCAGGATATCGATGGCATAAATGGCAACGAGATCCATGGAACGCTCAGAACTTGATGGCGTATTGACGGTTGTCCGCCGGGTTCTTGATCAGGTCGCAGACGGCCGCGGTATCGCCGGGCTGCTGCTGCGGGAAGCTCTCGACCAGGTTGAGCTTGCGGTCGCGCACTTCGGCGATGTGCACGTCCAGCGTGCAGTGGTGGGTGGCGGGGTCCAGCGACACGCGGCCGCTCGGCGCATCGATGGCGATGCCGGATTCCAGCGCTTCGATGACCTTCATGCGGTCCAGCGAGCCGGCCTTGCGCACGCCTTCGGCCCACAGCATGAAGCCCTGATAGGCGCCCATGGCCAGTTCGGTGATGTAGGGATAGTCGGCGCCGTAGCGGGCATGGAAGCGCTTGACGAAGTCGGCGTTGGCCGCGCCGGGCAGCTCCTGCAGGTAGTTCTGGCAGACCAGGAAGCCGTTGCATTCCTCGGGCGACAGCACGATGTGTTCATTGCCGCCAGCAAAGGTGGTCGAGGCCAGCGGGATCTTGCCCGTCATGCCGGTGGCCTTCCATTGCCGGTAGAACGACATGTGCGCGCCGCCCACAAGACCCGACCAGATGAAGTCGGGCGAGGCGGCCTGGATCTTGGAAATGGCGGCGCCAAAATCGGTCACATCCAGCGGGAAGAATTCCGTGGCGACGGTCTTGCCGCCCACGTCGGCCGCGTACTTGCGCACCCAGTTGGACACGATCTGGCCGTAGTTGTAGTCGGCGGCCACGATGTACACCTTCTTGCCCCAGTGCTTGACGGCGTAGGGGGCGAGCTTTTGCACGGTCTGCGCGGGCGTCACGCCGGCCGCGAAGTAGTTGCGGTCGCAGACGCCGCCTTCGTACTGGTTGTTGTAGAAGTACAGGGTGCGATAGCGGTTGAGCACCGGGCGCACGACCTCGCGCGAGGCCGACGTGATGCCGGCGTGGACCACGGCGGCCTTGTCGCGCAGCGCGGCCTGCTGCGCGAACTGCGCATACAGCTGCATGTTCGACTGCGCGTCATAGGCGATGAAGTTGATCTGCCTGTCCAGCAGGCCGCCCTTGGCATTGATTTCCTCGGCCGCGAATCGCAGCGCGTCCATCACCGGCTTGCCGTAGATGTCCAGGCCCCCCGACAGATCGTAGATGGCGGCGACGTTGATTTTTTCCTCGCCGGCCGCAAAGGCGCGCGAGCCCGCCAGCCCCAACAGGGTAGCGGAGGCGGCGGTGGCAGCGGTGGACGAGAGGAACTGGCGGCGGTTCATGCTCATGTTGATGGCCCCTTGAGCGCTCGCGGCGCGCACGGTCTGGCGCCCGGCGCAAAGTGCAGGGACGAGCAGAGGCCGACGCCGAAAGTCGCGTAGACGTGTGTAGGTGTGTGGGTATGCCGAGAACCCGGCAGGATGTCGACGCCGTTGTCGACGAGAAAAACTGAGCGGCCTTGCGGGCAGTTGCGCCTTTGGAACTTGCCGAGCCGGCCTTCAATGCGTGAAGGCAGGGCAAATTCTAGGGGAAGGGCAAAGTCCAGGCTAGCCCCGGGATTTCCCTAGGGGCTAGCGCACGTTCGGCGTTTCGCGTTGCGTTGGGCCTGGCGTCAGCGACGTCCCGGCAGCATGCGCGCCAGCGTATTGTCCTGCAGGATGTAGTGGTGAAACAGCGCCGCGGCGGCGTGCATGCCCACCAGAAAGTAGCCAGCCGTCGCCAAGGTTTCATGCAGTTCTTTCAGCTGGCTTGCCAGCGCCTTGTCCGCGCCCACCAAGGCGGGCACCTCAAGGCCAAACAACGGAATGGCCTTTCCGCCTGCGCTTAGCGTCAGCCATCCGAGAATCGGCGTGGCCATCATGAAGGCATACAGGGCGTAGTGCATCAACCGGGCAAGCACCTCCTGCCAAGTCGGCATCGGCGGCCGGACGGCAGGCGCGGCGCCTGCGGCCACACGGATGGCCAGCCGCAAGGCAACCAGCCCGATCATGCACAGCCCCAGCGAGAAATGCAGCGCCTTGACGTTGTTGTAGAGATCGGTGCCTTTCGTGGCCAGTCCGCGCAGTTCCATGCAAGCGTAGACCAAAGCCAGCACGACGAGCATGAGCCAGTGCAGCGCGATGACGAGGCCGCCAAACTGCGTATCGGTATTCTTGATTGCCATGATTTTTTCTGCGACAGGGTATTGGGCCGCAAGCATAGCGGCCCGACCTTAACGCAGGATGAATGCCGCCGGAATGATTCGCGCTATGGCGTTAAGCAAGTCTTACAGGCCTTCCAGGCGCGTCAACGTCAGCGCCGCCTGCTCACGCAACGCGGCCTGCGCCTCCTCGGGAAGGTCCTGCCATCGCCGGTACACCATGGCAAGGCGCCGGTTGTCCTCAAGCTGCGATTGGTGGCGAGCAAAAAAATCCCAGTACAGGGCGTTGAACGGACAGGCGCGTTCGCCCGTCTTCTGCTTCTTGTCGTACGGACACGCGTGGCAGTAGTCGCTCATCCGGTCGATGTATGACGCGCTGCTGACATAGGGTTTGGTGCCCAGCAAGCCCCCGTCGGCAAACTGGCTCATCCCCACCGTGTTGGGCAGCTCGACCCATTCGAACGCGTCGATGTAGACGCCCAGATACCAACGGTGCACCTCGGCAGGGTCCAGGCCGGCCAACAGCGCGAAGTTGCCGATGACCATCAGGCGCTGGATATGGTGCGCGTAGGCGTTCTCTAGCGAATTGCCGATGGCGTCGCTCATGCAGCGCATGCGGGTCTGCCCGGTCCAGAACCAGGCCGGCAGCGGGCGCGTGTGCCCCAACGCGTTGCGCGTCTCGTACCCGGGCATGTGCGCCCAATACACCCCACGGACATACTCGCGCCATCCCAGGATCTGCCGGATGAAGCCTTCAACGGCCGCCAAGGAAGCATGTCCCGTTTCGTAGGCGGCCTGCGCCTGACGCACCAGCTCGCCGGGGTGCAGCATCTTCGTGTTCAGGGCGAACGACAACTGCGAGTGAAACAGGCGCGGATTGCCCGCGCTCATGGCGTCTTCGTAGGCCCCGAAGTTGGGCAGCGTGTGCTGGATGAAATGGTCCAGCCATGCAAGCGCCTGCGCGCGATTCAGCGGCCAGCGGAATTGATCGGCCTGCGGATTTCCAAAGCTCTGCACGCCTGTCTGACAGATCGTCTCCCATAACGCGCGATGGTCATGCACCGGCCGGTCGTCGGGCGGCAGCGGCGGGGTGCCCGGCCAGGGCTTGCGGTTGTCGTGATCAAAGTTCCATCGCCCGCCCACCGGCTCGCCAGATGCATCCATCAATACGCCGTGACGCCGGCGCATATGGCGGTAGAACGTCTCCATGAGCCAGCTCTTGCGGGGGCCGAAGAACGTGGCCACTTCGTCACGCGTCGTATGGAAATGCTCGCTGTCGGCCTGCTGCACGGAGAATGCCTGCGTCGCACTCCAGGCGCCAAGGACTTGGCTGACCCGCCATTCATCGGGTTGCTGGTAGCCCAGTTCGCGGGCGCCGTAGTGCGCCATCAGCGCAGTCAGATTCTGGGTGATGTCCTGCCGGTTGCTGGGGTTGTCGATCGCGACATACCTGACGCGATGTCCCGCCTGGCGCAGATGGCGCGCGAAATCTCGCATGGCGGCGAATATCGCCAGGATTTTTTGCGCGTGGTGCAGCACGTAGTCCGTCTCTTGACGCACTTCCATCAGCACGTACACCACGTCCGGGTCGGTCCGGGCGAACCAGCTGTGCAGCGGGTTCAGCTGGTCGCCGAGAATCAAGCGCAGGGTGCGCGCGCCAGCGCCCTTGGATGTCATGGCGCGCGACGCGGCATCAGGAAGCCGGTTCCAGCGGCGGCTGTTCGCGGTCCTGGCTGACCCAGATGAACGCGTCGGTGTCCAGGCCCAACGCCTTGGCGCGGCGCAGGATGTCGTCGCGCGTCTGCGCATTCAGTGTCTTGTCGCGCGCGAGGATCCAGGCATAGCTGCGATCCGGGCCCACCACCAGGGCCCAGCGATAATCCGGATCCAATGCGGCCACATGGTAGCCGCCGTAGAAGGGGCCGAAGAACGACACCTTCAGCGATGCCACCGAGGGGTCTCCCGTGAAGCGGGCCAGCCCCTCTGCCGAACGCCAATCGCCATTCGACCCCTTGGCCGGGTCGAATCCGCGGTTCACGACGCGCACGGTGCCGTCATCCTGAAGCGTGTAGTGCGCGGTGACGTCCGTCATGCCGCGCTCGAAACGGTGGTCCAGCCGCGCGATTTCGAACCAGCGGCCTTCATAACGATGCACGTCGAACGCGCCCACGGGCGTCACGCCTTTGGGCGGCGTGGTCGCGGCACAGCCATACAACGTCAAGCCCAATAGTCCCAGCGCCACCCACGGCGCGACGCGCCGCAACGGGTGGGTAAAACGACGACCGGCTTCTGCATGGCGCATGGCAAACCTCCGCTGAATTTGAGTCCTGGAAATTATATTTGCGCGGTTTCCGGGCCATGCTTGCGGTTCGGAAAAAATGGAAACAAATATTGGAGCGTTGGGCGCCTTATCGATTTTCGTAGAATGCCGAATCCCCATTCACGCGGCGCCTGCCGCCAAGGACGTTTTGCAGTCTGCCAAGAAAACCGTTCGACCGAGCCGTCATGGCGCCTGGACGCGTGCGAGCGCCGCGCTGGCGCTGGCGCTATTGATGACGTCTTCCGTACCGGCGCAGCCGGCCGGGCAAACGCCACGGGCCGCGGCATCCAGCGAACCGCTGGGCGGGGCGTTCGCACGGGAAGGCGTGCCGAACTCAAGCCTCTACAAGATCACCTACCGCGGCAGGCCTTACCGGCCATTGAACGCCTACCAATTCATCCACGTCAGCGCGCTGGGCCCGACCGAAGGCGGCCAGCCGATGCTGCTGGCGGTCTCCAATGACTTCATGGGCGTGGGCACGGTCCTGATCGCCGTTCAGAACGATACGCCGCTCGCGCGCGTGCTGAGTCCCGTGGTCGATGTGCGCGACCCGGATATGGGCCTGGCGCAACCCGGGCGTCAGGACCTCTTGCTGTTTACCGCCGGGGCGCGGGCATTGGTGACGTCGACCGGGCAGGTGCTGTGGTTCGAGCACCTGCGTGCCGGGGAAGCCCAACGCGCGAGCCCGTTGCTGGTGTCGGTGTCGCCGGACAATCGTCACGGCGCCGTGCTGCTCGACAACGAGATCCGGCTGAGCGTGGCAGACGAAGGTCCCTATGCCACCATCCCGTTCACCAAGGCAATGCAACGCGACGCCTTCAAGGCGGCCTGGGACGAGAGCGCGGCGCAAGCGCGCCGGGCGCTGAACGAAGGCAAGCGGATCGACCAGCGCCGGCGCTACGACAACTTGAAGGCGGAATGGATCAACCGGAATTTCCGGTGGCAAAAGCTGGGCGATAGGTGGCAGTTCATCGGACAGAACCTGAAACCTGTCACGCTTGACGTGCAACCCCGCAAGGAGCCCTGAGATGCAGGCTGTCTTCGCAACGCATTGCATGCGCGGGCTGGCGCTGTCGTGCGCCGCCGCGCTGGCCGGCTGCGCAAGCACTGCGGACGTCTATGAAAAGCATGTCCGCGCCGAAGAGGCCAACCCGTCGGACGTGGTGCTGACCTTGGACGTGGCGTTTGCACGGGCGCCGGACTACGCCCCGCGGACCATTGAGTACGGATCGACGGACAGGCGGGTGGAATATGCCGGGTACCCCAGCCTCGACGTCCCTTTCTATCAGAAGGGGGTGGGTTTCGACCTGGGCGTGGTCGGCGATCCGCGCACATTGCTGGCCGTGCCGTATCCGTCGCCCGCCACCCGCACGACATCCGCGCAATTGAAGATCTTCGGCGAACGCCTGGACGCTACGCACTATCGCTTCGTGGTCTTGCCCCGGTCCGGCTGGCGCAGCAGGAACAGTTTTCAGGTGGCGTTCGCCGTCAACGGCCGGCGCGAGGGCATGACCTTCGCCTACAGCACGGAGAAGGTGTGCGAAAGCCGCTTCGACGTAACGACGCCGACGTACGGCTTCAGGATGTCGGTGGCGGCCAGTTTTCCGGGGGGAAAACCCGGCTGCCTGAAGGCATGCGACGCCCGGCCCGGGTATCCGGGGCATTGCGCGTTCTTTTCCGGGATCGAATAATCCCGCGCTTCAAAACTGATACTCGAACCGCGCATACCCCGCTTGCGCCGACGCGTGACCGGTATTGATCAGCGCGTCGTAACCCAACGAGATCGACGTGGTCTTTGAGGGGCGAAAACCGATGCTCGCGCCGCCCGTGACGTAGTTGCGCGGCAGCGCGACGCCGGGTGCGGCGAAGCGGGTGCCGTCCTGCGACAGGACGGTGACCTGCCGGCTGGTGCCCATCAGTTCGCGCGCATAGCCCACGCGCAACTGGGCATCGATGGCGCGTTCCCCCTCGCCGAACGTCTTGTCCAGCTTGAGCATCACGTACGGCTGAAGACTGCGCGCGGTGTCGGAATCGACGTCCAGGTTCTGCGCGGCGGCGCCGCTTTCGGTAAAGCTTGCGCCCCGGAAGAACGCGTAGCGCAGTCCGGCGGCGGGCGTCAGCGTGACACTGCCCACGCGCATCGGCATGGCGGCCTGGGTGGCGGCCGAGATTTCGTGCCCGATGTGATCGCCTTGCGCGGTGCCAGACGCGCCAAACGGGCGCTTCTGCGACAGGAAGTCGAGTCCATAGCCGAGCGTTGCGGACACGATGACCGGCCCGAAGTCGCGGCCGCCATAGAGGGCCAGGCGCACGGTGTCGGTGGCGCCGGAGCTGCCCGTCTCGTCTTCGTTGATCGACGTATGCGCATAGCCGCCGGCCAGGCCCACGGTGTAGTCGCCGACGCGCCGGTCGCTGCCCGCCAGAAAGCCGAACTGGTTTGCCTTGAAGCCAGGCTGCCCGTCGTCGGCGTGCAGGCGCGTGCTCGATCCGGTGGCCTCGATCCAGGCGCCGCGCGCGGCCGGCTGCGTCTGGGGCAAGGGCAGGAAGCGTCCGAGCAGCGTCGCGTTGACCGATTGCGCGCGCATGATCGCCGCCGTGCCAAGCGCGGTGTAGATGCTGGTGTTGGTGGGAGCGACGATCACGGGGCCAGGGGCGTCGGGGGTGAACAATTGCAGGCCGACCTCGTTTGCGCCATAGGTGACCGACTGATTGAGCGTGGAAAGATCCGCGCCGGCGGACGTGGTGCTGGTTACCGTGGCAAAGGTGCCGTTGACGCCGTTGGCGGCCGAAAGCAGGGTATAGCGGCGCGCCGTGTAGGTGCCGGGCGCGTAGACGATCGATAGCCCGCCGTCCAGGGTGGCGGCGCCGCCGACGCGCAGCAGCGAGCTTTCCAGCGGATTGACCTCGATGGACAGCGTCGCGTTGCTGGCCTGGGTGTAGTTGCCGCCGACGCTCAACGTGCCGACCGACCCGCCTGGCATGACGATGCCCTGGTTCAAGAGGCTGCCGGCGATCGTGCCGTGACCCTTCAACGTGCCCTGGGCGCCCACGGCCACGTTGCCGCCGAGCAGCGCGGCGTCGTGGTTGGCATCGCCCACGGCCAGCGTGCCGCCGTCCACCCGCGTGAGGCCGGCGAAACCGCTGCTGTCGCCGTTCAGGGTCAGCATGCCGGCTCCTTGTTTGGCGAAGACGCCAGAGCCGTTCAATGAACCGTCAAACGTGCTGTCGGCCGGCGAATCCAGCGTCAACGTGCTTGTGCCGAGTTGCAGGCGCGTGCCCGCCCCGCCAGCCAGCGCGGTCACCCGCTGCGCGGCGGCGCCCGATATATCGAGCGCGGCGCCCGGACCGGCCAGCACGACGTTCGACGCGGACGACAGGCTGCCCGTGACGGCAAGCGTGCCGCTGTTGATGGTGGTGGCGCCCGTGTAGCTGTTGGCCCCCGCCAGGACCTGCGTGCCGCCGTTAAGCGTCAGGCCGCCCGTGCCGGCAATGGATCCCGAGAAATTGCCGGCGGCGTTGGTCAGCGTAAGCGTGCGCGCGCCGAGCGCCACGTTCCCCGAGCCGTTCAGGCTCGTTGCCGACGCGCCCGCCGCCGTGCCCGAGATATCCAGCGTGCCTTGGTTCGTGATCCCGTTGGAGGCTGCGATGCTGCCCGCGCCGTTGATGGCGAGGGTGGCGCCCGGGCTGATCGTGGTCGCGCCGGTATAGGTGTTTGCGCCGGTGAGCGTTTGCGTGCCGCCGCCCACCGTCAGGCCGCCCGTGCCGCCAATGCTGCCGCCGAAGGCGCTCGCCGCGTTGCTGATCGTCAGGGTGCGGCTGCCCAGCGTTACCGCGCCGCTGCCCGTCAACCCCGTGACCGATGCGCCCGCCGTGGCACCGGAAATATCGAACGTGCCGTTGGTGACGACGACATTGGAGGCTGCGACGCTGCCGTTGCCTGTCAGCGCCAGCGTGCCGCCATTGATCGTGGTCGCGCCGCTGTATGTGTGGTTGCCGGTCAGCGTCTGTGTGCCGGCGTTCAGCGTGATTCCGCCCGTCCCGCCGATGGCGCCTGCATAGGTGCCCGCCGCGTTCGTCAGCGTCAGCGTGCGCGCGCCAAGCGTGGTGGCGCCTGCGCCAGTCAGGGCTTGGACGGAAGCACCCGCCGTGGTGCCGGAAATATCGAAGGTGCCGTTGTTGATGACGCCGCTGGAGGCCGCGAGGCTGCCATTGCCAGCCAGCGCAAGGGTCGCGCCATTGCGGATGTCGGTCGCGCCGGTGTAGGTGTTGACGCCCGAAAGCGTCTGCGTGCCGCCCGCCACCATGAAACCGCCGGCGCCGCCGATCACGCCGCCGAAGTCGCCAGCGGCGCTGTTCACGGTCAGCGATTGAGAGCCCAGCTCGATGACGCCGGTGCCAGTCAGCGCCTTCAGCGAAGCGCCCGCGGCGGTGGCGGAGATATCGAACCGGCCATTGTTGACCAGCCCCGACGAGGCTGCGATGCTGCCGTTGCCCGTCAGCGCCAGCGTGCCGCTTGTGATCGTCGTGGCGCCCGTGTAGTCGTGGACGGCCGACGTGGACAGCGTGCCGCCCATCGCGGTTACGCCGCCTAATCCGGAAATGGTGCCTGTCAGCGTGAGGGGGGCCGTGCTGGTGTTGAAGGAGACTGCGGATGCGGCGTCGGTCAGGATCACGGCATTGCCGAGCGATAGACCCTGGTGTGCCGGGTTGATCTCGGCAGAGGCGCCGGCCTCGACGACCAAATCGCCCACCATCGTGGAGCCCGAGAGCAGCGTGAGTGTGTTCCCCGTGCCGCCAAACTGGATGGCAGCCGCGCGCGTGCCGTTGGCGACGCCGCCAACGATGGTGCCGGCATTCGTGATGTTGGTAAAGCCGTGCGCGATCACGCCTGCGCCCGCCGCCCCGCCGTTGCTGCTGCCGCCGGTGATCGTGCCCGCGTTCAGTATGGTGCTGTAGCCTCCCGCGAAATTGACGCCGGCGCCGCCGTCACCGCCGGTTCCGTTGCCATTGGCGCCTGTGCCGCCCGCACCGCCTGCTCCGCCGTTTATCTCGCCAAGGTTGAGGATGGAGGAGCCAGTGCCAAACACCACCAGCCCATCGCCGCCGCCACCGCCACCCCCGCCAAAGCCGCCCGTCCCGCCCGCGCCGCCGCCGCCGCCCTGGAGCGACCCGTACGACGTGAGATTCGCGCCAGTGGTGATCGATATCATCCCGGCGCCGCCACCGCCACCGGCGCCCGCGTTGCCTACGACACCATTGGACGTGGCGCCTCCGGCACCTCCGGCGCCGCCCGACATGGCGGCATTGACATTGATCGTCGCCTCGGTCCCGCTGTAGTACAGCCCGGTGCCCCCACCGCCGCCGCCGCCGCCAAAGTTGGTGCCGTCGGCGCCCGCGTCGCCCGCGGCTCCGCCGAAGTTTGCGTTTACGACGACGTTGGTGGACGCGAGAGGCAGGCCGGTGGCACCGCCGGAAGCGTTGCCGCCCGCATCGCCCGCGGCGCCGCTGCCGCCGCTGCCGCTGGTGCCGGGCGCGCCGCCGGGAACCGTCACCGTGACGGTATTGGCATCGAGCTCGCTTGAGCCGCCGCCCTGGCCGTTGCCCGCGCCGCCGTTGCCGCTGCGTCCCGGGTAACCCGCGCCGCCGGACGCGCCGCAGGCGCTGGCGTCGCTGGAAGCGCACCCCGCGGCCCACGCGGAAGGAAAGGCGCAAGTCAGGCCGAGCATCAAGGCGATCTGCCCGGCCTGGTGCGCGGCACGGGGCAGGGAGCGCCGTGGTGTCCCGCAATGCGTCGCGCTGCCTGGGACTGAGGATCTGGATGTGGCGATTTCGGGCGCGACCTGCATCAATTGCAAGGCCTGATTCCAGACGAGCCGATAGCTGCGGTTCATCGTTGCTTTCCCTTTGCGCGCCCATTAGCCGGCCGGCCCGGAGCCGGCATTCGCTGACAACTGACGCAGCGCTTCTTCATTGGTGGTGGTGGAGCCGGGCGGCGATCTTCCCGAGAGCTCGGGTACGACAGGTCGACATGCCGCCTACGGCATTCGCATGAGGCGGTCGGACTATATCACCGGGCCGCCGGCCGTCATTCGCGGAATTAAGCCGAATTCTTGAGGCAATTCCATGCAGACCGGTGCGCGACGATCGCATGGCGGCGGGGCAACAGACGGGCGGACTGAAGTGCAACAGCGCTGTGCAAAGGCAAGCGTCACTGGTAAAAAACGTCCGGAGCAGAATAAATCAGAAAACTTATGCGGCCCGTTGTTACGGTTCGCGCCGAGGGGAAGACGATGGGAAAGCCGACCGCAAAGCGACCTTTGCGAGCCAGGGGCAATGTTCTTGGCGCACTGGAACCACGCCGTTCGCTGCCACGTCCCCCGGACTGGCGCGAGATGCTCTCCGTCACCGCCGTGGGGCTCGTCATGGCGCAGCCCGCCGTCGCGGCATTGAGTTGTCCTTCGGTCGACACCAACCCTTCCAATTCCACCACCTGCACCATTTCGTCCAGCCAGGGCGGGTCGGGTGCGCAGGTCAGTGTCGTCAACACCGCCAGCGCCGGCACCGGCGACAACATCGGCGGCTATGGCGGCAACTACACGGTGGTCAACAACGGCGCCGTGCTGCAGCCGAGCGTCCCGCAGGGCGGCATCTTCGTTCGCCTGACGGGCGGCATGGGGTCCAGCGACACCAGCAACAATGCGACGAACGGTGGCAACGGCGGCACCATCACCATCAACAACAACGGCGGGACGATCATCGTTCAGAACGCGCCCACCTCCAGCACCCAAGGCAGCGGTCCTGGCATCTGGGCGGATTCGGGCGCGCAGTTCGGGATCTACGGCGTGTCGGTCGGTGGCATTGGCGCCAATGCCAACGAGACGGTGATTGGCGGGGGCAACGGGGGCCAGGGGGGCGATGGCTCTGCCGTCACCATCACCAATAGCGGCAACGTCAGCGTCTTGAATCTGCCCTACGGCGGCGTGGGCCTCTACGGCGCCAGCATCGGCGCGACGGGCGGCAACCAGGACAACGCGGCGACGGGCGACCAGGTCGGCGGCAATGGCGGCGGAAGCAATATCGTCAATATCTCGAATTCCGGGGCAGTGTCTGTCACCGGTTCCACGTCGCGCTATGCATGGGGCATCGGCGCGGAATCCATCAGCGGCAGCGGCGGGCTGGACAACGGCAGCGGTTCCAGCGGCGGCGCGGTCAATTACTCCAATCCGACGATCATCACCAATACGGGCTCCGTTACTGTGAACGTCAGCGGGACGGCCCTGAGCAGCGTGCGCGGCCTGTATGTCCTGAGCCAGGGCGGCAACGGCACGACGTCCGAGGACGGCAGCGACAACGGCGGCACCGGCGGCCAGTTTGGCGCGATGACGGTGGTGAACTCGGGCCAGGTGTCCGTGTCCAGCACCTCGACGGTGCAGCCCGCGAGCCTGTCCAAGGTGTCCGGCGGGATCGTCGTAGTCGGGCTGGGCGGCAATGGCGGCATGGGTCCGCAGACGATCACCAACACCAGCGGCGAAATCGGCGGCTACGGCGGCGGCAACGGCAATACGACCACCACGGTCACCCTGAACAGCGGGTCGTCGGTCACGACCTCGGGCGACTACCTGCCGGGCGTCAACGTGATCACGCAGGGCGGCAACGGCGGGGCAGGACGCGAGGACAGCAACGGGGCGGCCGGCGGCAACGGCGGCACGGTGAACGTCACCCTGAGCGGCAATGCCACCATCAGCACCAATGGCGTGCAGTCCACCGGCATCTCGGCCAGCAGCCTGGGCGGCGCGGGCGGGGGGGTGGAGACCAGCAGCGGCATCATCGACTTCACGCCCGAAAACGCCGGCAGCGGCGGGGCCGGCGGCGCGGTGACGGTGACGACCACCGGCGGTTCCATCCAGACTTCAAACAACTATTCCATTGGCATCCTCGGCCAGTCGATGGGCGGCATTGGCGGCACGACCACGTCCAACTTCGAACTGTTCGGCAATGCCGGCGCGGATGCGGGGATTGGCGGGGCCAGCGGCTCGGTTTCCATCAACAGCCAGTCCTCGATCACGACCACCGGGCAGTCCTCGCACGGCATATCGGCGCAGGCCATCGGCGGCGGCGGCGGCACGGCGGGCGTCAGCAGCGGCATCGTTGCATTGGGCGGGGCGGGCGGCACGGCGGTCTCCGGCGGCACGGTCACGATCAACCAGTCCGGCACCCTGACCACGGGCGGGACCTCGGCCATCGGCATGCTGGGCCAGTCCATCGGCGGCGGCGGCGGAGATGGCGGCGCGGCAAGCGGGGTTGCCGTGATCGGCGGGCAGGGGGGCGGAGGCGGCAACGGCGGCTCGTCCACTGTCGGCATGAACGGCTACACCTTGACCACGGGCGGCGACCATGCGTACGGCATCGTGTCCCAGTCCATCGGCGGCGGCGGGGGAACCGGGGGCGCAGCCTCTTCCTACGACGCCGGCGTCGGCTTTGCCATGTCCGTTGCGGTGGGCGGCACGGGCGGCAACGGCGGCGCGGGCGGCAGCGCCGCGGGCAACGTGTCCAACGCAACCTTGACGACCGGTTCGTCGGGCACCACGAACGGCGATGCGCATGGCGTGGTCGTGCAGTCCATTGGCGGCGGCGGCGGGGCGGGCGGCGCGTCCGTCGCCAAGGCCCTGGCGATTGCGGTGCCAGACGAGGACGCGTCTTTTGGCGTCGCGGTCACGTTTGCCATGGGAGGCTCCGGGGCTTCGGGCGGCGCGGGCGGCACCGCGTCGTCGGCCATCAACAATTCCATCCTGACCACGTATGGTCCCAATTCGCAAGGCGTCCTGGTGCAATCGATCGGCGGCGGCGGCGGGCTGGGCGGCAGCGCATCGGCCCTCTCGACGGTGGTCGGCACCGGCGATTCCGTCGGCGGCACGGTTCAGTCGTCGGTGGGGGGCAGCGGCGGATCGGGCAGCTACGGCGGCAACGCCACGCTCAGCCTGGCGGGCAGTTCCATCACCACGTGGGGAGACTCTGCGAATGCGCTGGTGCTGCAAAGCATTGGCGGCGGCGGCGGGGCGGGCGGCGTGGGTTCCGCCACGGGACGCAGCCCGAATGTGGATGCCAACGTGTCGATCACGGCCAACGTGGGCGGGATCGGCGGATCGGGCGGACAGGGCGGCACGGCGTCGCTGACCGTCAATCCGGCCAGCACGATCATCACGCACGGCGATGGCGCGCGCGCCGTGCTGGTGCAGTCCATCGGCGGCGGCGGCGGGGCGTCGCAAGGCGGCCAGGTCGGGCTCGCCGTCAACAGCGAAAGCGAAGACAGCACGACAGACGTCAGGGGCACCGTGTCGGTTGGCCGCGGCGGCACCGGCGGCGGCTATGGCGGCGCCATCACCCTGAACAGCGATGGCAATGTCACCACCTATGGCGCCGATGCCGACGGCCTGCTTGTGCAGAGCATCGGCGGTTCGGGCGGGCTGGGCGGCGCCGTCGGCGGCACCAGCCAGAACAATTCATCCGACGCGCTGGATGACTCCGGCACGACCTACCAGTTCAACGTCTCGGTGGGCGGCAATGGCGGCGCGGGCGGCAATGGCGGCGCGATCGGAACGACGTCCAATGCCGCGAGCGTCGGGGCATCCACGAACACGTACGGGGATTACGCGGACGCCGCAGTCCTGCAATCCATCGGCGGCGGCGGCGGCGCGGGCGGCGCATCGACCGCCTCGTCCAGCATTTCGTCGTCCAACGTGTCGATTTCGGTGGGCGGCTCCGGGGGAAGCGGCGGGGCGGGCAACAGCATCGTCGCCTTCCTGAACGGCAACGGGACCAACAGCTTCAACACGGCCGGCTATGGCGCGATGGGCATCGTCTTGCAGTCCATCGGTGGCGGCGGCGGCATGGGCGCGACGGGATCGCCGCTGGCAAACGGCTCGCTGCGGGCCGGCGCGACCGGCGGCAGCGGTGGCGCGGGCGGCAGCATCACGGTCACGAGCGGCAGCTACGCGGCCATCCAGACTACCGGCGATAGCGCCTACGGCCTGGTGGCGCAGTCCATCGGCGGGGGCGGCGGCATTGCGATGGCGGGCAGCACGGCCTCGGCCGCGAATCCCGGCAGCCAGCGATTCAACCTGCATGCGGGCGGCGCGGGTGTGGCCGGCGCGGGCGGCACGGTCAATCTGTCCACCGGCCTCAATCTGAACACCCATGGCGATCGGGCTATCGGCGTCATCGCGCAATCGATCGGCGGGGGCGGCGGCATCGTGACGTCCGGCACGGCGACCGGGGTCGGCACGACGGTGCTGGGCGGCGGGAACGCCAATGCCAGCGCCGTGAACGTGGATCTGCGCTACACGCTGGCCACGCATGGCGCGGGCGCGCACGGGATCGTGGCGCAGTCCATCGCGGATGGCGGGGGCATCCTGGGCGACACGACCAAGCTGATCGCCACCAGCGCGGCCGGATTCCTGCCGACCGCGTTCAGTTCGGGCACCGCCGGCAACGTGACGGTTTCCTTTGACGGCAATCTGACGACCGCGGGCGCCAACGCCTACGGCATCATTGCGCAGTCGATCGGCGGGGGCGGCGGGCTGGCTGGCGGACCGAACGCCGGCTTTGCCGGGTCGGTCAGCAGCGCCACGGGCAATTCCGGCAGCGTCACCGTGAACCAGAGCGGGACGCTCAGTGTGACGGGTCCGGATGCGACGGGCATCATGGCGCAAAGCCAGGGCGGACAAAGCGAGCAGGGCGTCACGGTCAACATCAACGGCAGCGTGTCGGGCGGCTCCAGCTCCGGCAAAGGCGTGTGGATACTGAGCGGCCGGGACAACGTGGTCAACGTCAACGCAGGCGGTTCGCTCAGCGCGCTGTCCAGCACGGCGTTGACGTTCAACGGCGATTCGACCACGGCGGCGGGGTCTTTCCTCACCATCAACGACTACGGCACCATCTCCGGCAACGTCTATTGCGGCAACGGCGATTCCACCAATGCCTGCAACTACTACGTGCAGTCGGGCGGCGTGGCCAACGCGGCCACTGCGTATCAGGCCAACGTCATCAACTCGGGGCTGGTCGTGATCGGCTCGCCGGGCCAGTTCCAGACCCTGACCGTCAGCGGCAATTTCAGGCAGTCCGCCAGCGGCGTCCTGCGCGCCGACGTGGACTTCGACCAGATGCGCGCCTCGCAGATGGTGGTGCAAGGCAATGGCGACCTGAATGGCAATGTCGACGTGCTGGCCGCGGCGCTGATGCCCAACCGCGAGCTGACGGTCCTGACGGTGCAAGGCGATTCGCAAGGCAGCGTGGGCGCCGTCGACAGTCCGGTGTTCGATTACGCCACCCGCCAGGTCGGCCAGTCCACGCGCATCCGCGTGGCGGGCGCCGACTTTAACGCGCCGTCGATGCAACTGAAGGCCAACCAGCGTCAGGTCGCCGATCAGCTTCAGCGTATCTGGGATGCAGGCGGCAATTCCGCCCTGGCGCCGCTTTTCGGGCAGCTGGACCAGGCTTCGCGCGTGGGGGCCGGCACGTATCGCGACCGCGTGTCCAACCTGTCGCCGGGCGTGACGAGCGCGCCGGCGGCGCAATCGGCCGCAAACCTGGGGCATTTCACGGGCGCGATGATGTCCTGCCCCACGTTCACTGGGGTCGATGCCTTCTCGGGCGAGCAGAACTGCTACTGGGGCCAGGTCACGGGCCGCGCGACCAGCCAGGACGGCAGCAAAGGCACGGCTGGCTTTGACTACGACACGGTGACCTACCAGATTGGCGGGCAGCGCGAAGTCAGTCCGGGCTGGTTCGTCGGCGGCTCGGTGGCCTACGAAAGCAGCAAGGTGCGCGCCGACGACGGCAGCGTGCGCGGCGATGGCGACAGCGGCTACGCCGGCATGGTCGTCAAGCGCCAGGAAGGGCCGTGGGTGTTCTCTGCCGCGGTCGGCGGCGGCTATGGCGGTTATCGCATGGACCGCAACATCGACATCGCGGGATATCAGGACACCTTGACCAGCCGCCCCGACGTCTATGGCTTCAATGCACGCTTGCGCGCTGCCCGCACCTTCGCCTTCGAGAGCGTGTACGTGAAGCCGTACCTGGACCTCGACGCCAGCTATACCCGCATGCCGGGCTACAAGGAATCGGGCGCGAATCCGCTGGCCTTGTCGGTGGACGGCAGCGACCAGTTCATCCTGGGCCTGTCGCCCATGATCGAGTTCGGCGGACGCGCCAAGCTGTCCAATGGCGCGATGCTGCGGCCGTTCGTGTACGCGGGCGTGTCGTTCCTGTCCAAGGACGATTGGACGACCACCTCACGCCTGCGCGGGGCGCCCGCCGGCACGGGATCGTTCGATACGTCGCTGCCCATCGACGATGTGGTGGGCAAGGTGGGGGCGGGGCTGCACGTCATGCGCGCCGCGGGGGTCGACTTCCGGCTGCAGTACGACGGCCAGTTTTCCGAGAACGTGCGCAGCCATAGCGGCACGTTGAAGGTCATGGTGCCCTTCTGAGGCCTGCGCCAACTTCGGGTGCGTTCTGACGCTGGAAAATTCCGGGCAGAACGCGACTTGGCGCACGTTGTTCCAAAAAAATAGGCCCACGCCATGGCGTGGGCCTATTTTTATT
Source organism: Achromobacter sp. E1 (assembly GCF_037039475.1). Lineage (NCBI taxonomy): Bacteria > Pseudomonadati > Pseudomonadota > Betaproteobacteria > Burkholderiales > Alcaligenaceae > Achromobacter > Achromobacter sp. E1. Next base: position 4,868,651 of record NZ_CP146253.1, on the reverse strand, counting down.
TACTGCGCTTTAGAACCGGTACGTCGCCTGCAGCTGGAACGTTTGTCCCGACACGTTGCCCGTGTCGAACAGCCGGTCGTAGCTGGCGGTCAGGTCCATGGCCTTGCTGACGGGCATCGTGAGACCCAGGCCGGCAGAGAACATACCGCGCGAGGGCGACACGCCGGGCAGCGTGAAGCCGGTGCCGTCGGTCGCCGTGGCGTGGAATGCGCGATTGCTGTCCAGGGTTTCGTAGGCGTAGCCGACGCGGGCCTCGACGACGGCGGGTTTGTCCGACTTCATGCTGAAGGGCAGACCCACGACGAGCTGCGCATACGGTTGCAGGCTGTTGAAGTCCTGCGAGCCGACATCCAGGTTCTGGCTGGTGGAGCCCGTTTCGCTGAAGCGTTCGGTGTGCAGGTACAGATAGCGCAGCCCGAGACGCGGCGTGATCGTGAGCGGGCCGGCGGCCAGCGGCAGGCTGGCTTGCAGGCCGGCCGTGATTTCCTGTGCGTCGGTGTCGCCGCGGGCCTTGCCCGGGCCGGGGAAGGACCGGCGCGTCTGGAGAAAGTCGTAGGCGGCGCCGACCGTCGCGGCGAGGGTCACGGCCCCCACGCGGCGGCTGCCATAGCCGGCGATGCGCAGGGTGTCGATCTTGCCGCTTGCCTCGTCTTCGGTCACATCGACGTGGCTATAGCCGCCCGCGACGCCCAGCGTCCAGGCGCCGACCTGCTGATCCAGGCCGGCAAGAAAGCCGTAATGGCGATCCTTGTAGCTGGGCGCGTCGTCGTTGCCGCGCACGTTGACGCTGTTGGAGACGATCTGGGCCCAGGCCTGGCGGCCGGGACGCGCGCAATTGGCGGGCGTCGCGGCGTCCGCGCAATCCTGGCCCAGGCGCGCGAGCAGCGTGTCGTTGACGCGCTGGCCTTCGCGGATGGCGGCCGAGGCGACCGCGCCGAAGATCGTGGCGTTGGTGGGGGCAATGACGACGGTCCCGCCGCCCGTGTCCGTGCCTCCGCCGGTGTCGGTGCCGCCGCCGGTATCCGTGCCGCCGCCGTTATCCGTTCCGCTGGCGGCCAGCGTGAGGGTGCTGCCGTCGGCCAGGTTCTGCACGCTTTGCGCCAGTGCGGCCGGCGCGTTGCTGGTCACGGACGCGAAACGGCCGGTGACGCTGGCCGCGTCGACGATGCGGAAGGACGTCGCGCTGTAAGTGCCCGGGCCGTACAGCACGTTCAGGGTGCCGGCCAGGGTGGCGGTGCCGCTCACCTTCAGTTGCGAAGCTGCGGTGGGGCTGACGTCGACGAACAGCGTGCCGGTCGGGGACTGCGTGTAATTGCCCAGGATCGTCAGCGTGCCGATGGAGCCGCCCGGACGCACGCTACCGTCGTTGGTCACATTGCCGCCGATGGAGCCGTGCCCGCGCAGCGTGCCGGCGCTGCCGACGGCCACGTCGCCCAGGATGCTGGCGGTGGGATGCGCGGCATCGCCGATCTCCAGCGTGCCCGCGGACACCGAGGTGCCGCCCGAGTAGGTGTTCACGCCGTTCAGGATCAGCATGCCGCTGCCGGTCTTGGCCAGCGCGCCGCTGCCGTTCAGCGTGGAATCGATGATGGCGGTGGCGTTGGCATCGACCTCGATGGCCGAGGTGGCTGCCGCCAGCCCGATGGTGTCGCCGGTGACGCGGTAGCCATCGGTGGAGAACTGCATGCCGTTCACGGCGATTGCGCCGTGGCTGGCGTCGACCGTCACGGTGCCCGCCGCGCCGCCGAACACCGGCCGCACGTCGGTCTGATCGAGCTTGCCGTTGGCGGCGCCGTCGGTCGAGGTCCAGTTCTTGCCGTTGGCCGTCCAGGTGCCGGAGCCGCCGGCAATCGTGCCGTCGGCCACGGTGTTGGCGCCGTCCCAGTAGTGGGTCTGGGCGTCGGGCGCGATGGTCACGGTCAGCGCGCCGTTCACGTCGCTCAGTTGGGCGAGCAGGCCGTTGTTGGTGGACACGAAGGCCGTGTTGTTGGCATAGGTGCCGGAACCGGTTGCGCGCACGACCGTGTAGGACTGGCCATTGGCCAACCCCGTGCCGCCCAGGCTGATCGCCGCGCTGCTGATGGCCGCCGAGCCGTTCACGTCCAGGTAGCCATAGCTGCTGGTGTCGACGACATTGAAGGCCAGTCCGCCGCCGGTCTGCGAATAGTTGCCCGTGACGGTGATGGGATTGTTGATCTGAAGGGTCGCGCCATAGTTGAGGACGGAACGGCCCACCGCAGCGATGTCGTTGTTCAGCAGCAGGTTTCCGCCCGAAAACACCAGGTTTGCGCCCGTCACCTTGATGAGGCCTTTGTCGGCCACGCCCAGGCCGCCGCTCGCGCCGGTAAGGGTGCCGAAGACGTTTCCGCTGCCGCCTGCGATGGCAAGGGGGACGGCGCTGGCGGAGGTCAGGTCGCCCGCGATGAGGCCGCTGTTGGTGATCGTGCTGATATAGCTGTTGCCATCGAGCTGGATCGCCGCATTCCGGCCGGTGATGGTGCCGCTATTGGCGAGCAGGCTTATGCTGCTGGCGCGGGACAGGTAGATGCCTGCATCGAACGACCCGCCCATGGCGCTGCTGGGCGCACCCACGATCAGGCCCGTGTTGGTGATGGTGCCGGCCGTGCTGGCATCCATGAAGATGCCTGCGATGTCGCCAGAGAGGGTCCCGGAATTCGTGAGCGTGCCTAACCGGGCGTTGTCCTGAGCCAGGATGCCTAGCTGGCCGACGATGGTCCCCTCGTTTCGCAGCGTTTCGATGGCGCCATTTTCGGTGACCACACCAAACCCCGCGAGGAAACTGCCGATCTTGGCGCTTTGCAAGGTGCCGGTGTTGGTCAGGTTGGTGATCGTTCCGCCGTCGTTCCAGATGGCTGCAATCGTGCCGCCGAAGGAACTGTTGCTGCTGATCATCCCGGCATTGCTGATCGTGGCGATGCTGCCCTCATTGAAGATCCCGGCGCGTGCGCCGGCGATGGAGCCGCCCGCGTTATTGACTACGTTGGTGATGCTTCCGGACCCCGTATTCAGGATGCCGGCCACAGTGACGCCCGTTCCGTTGGACCAGATCAGGCTATTGTTTTGCACCTGAGCCAGAACGCCGTCGTTCTGCAGGCCCGCCAGTGTGCCCACGATGGTGCCGAGGTTCGTCAGCGTGCGGCCGGAGATGGTGCCGGAGGCGTGCAGACCGATGTCGGCGCCGGAGAGCGTGCCGGTCCCGGTGACCAAAAAGTTACCGCCCGTCCATTCGATGCAGTCGGTGGAGCCGAAGAGCGTCGTGTTGTTCGCAATTGTGAGGCATGCCGCGGCATGGACCATGCCGGGAAGCAGGCTGGCGGCCACGAGGGAAACACCCGACAGAATCTGCGTCGACCGGGCAAGCGCCGGCCTCGAGCCGGCTCGCGCGGATGCCACGGGAAAAGAGGGGGTACGTTTTTTTCGGTGTTTCAGCTTCAAGGCAAGCTCCCGCCTGGGGCGATGTCGGTTGGAATGTGCGGCAACCGTTGGAGCTATGGACTATCCGCGCGGCCGGTGCCAGGGTATGAGGGCAGACAGGCGGCCTTTTGCTGGGGCGTACTATCTCACCACGCACATTACTGGCGATGCCGCGGTCTCAAAGGCCGCAATAATGCCGAAATTCAGGCCTTTTTCCGGTTGACACTGGGGGTGCGCCGGCTTGGGCGCCGGCTGCGCCCGCGTGTTCAGGCCTGGCCGCGGTGAAACCGGGTTGCCAGCGCCTGGCCCACGTCGTGCATGACCCGCTTCCAGTCGCCCGGCGCGGGCTGGCGAAACAACTGCAGCGACGGATACCAGGGGGAGTCGGACCGCTGCAACAGCCAGCGCCAGTCGGGCAGGAAAGGCAGCAGCACCCAGGCGGGCCGATTCAATGCGCCGGCCAGATGCACGGGCGAGGAGTCGACCGAGACGAGCAGGTCGGCCAGGGACAGGATCGCGGCGGTGTCCTCGAAGTCGGCGATCTCGGCATCCAGCGGCACGATGTTCATGCCGGGCGGGGCCGTGGCGGCCTGGGCCGCGGCAGGGCCTTTCTGGATGGCCAGGTACGTGATGCCGGGCACGGCCAGGGGCGCCATGTCCGCCAAGGCAAGAGACCGGTTGGCGTCGTTCGAATGCGTGGGTCTGCCTGCCCAGGCCAGCGCCACCCATGGCCGTGGCAAGCCGGCCAGCCGCTTGCGCCATTTCTCGACGCGGGCCGCATCGGCCGACAGGTAGCCGACCCGGCCCGGCAGGTCGGCCATGCGCAGGCCGATCGCCATGGGCAGGGACATCAGTTCGCAGTGCTGGTCGAACGGCGGGGGGATCTGTCCGCGCGGGAAGGCGTCCGGGCCGACGAGGCGCCGGGCGAAGGACAGCAGGTCGGGATGGACTTCCAGCACGACGCGCGCGCCGCTGCGGGCACGGGCCGCGTCGATCAGGCGCATGAATTGCAGCGTGTCGCCGTACCCCTGCTCGTCATGAATGAGCAGCGTCTGGCCATCGATGCGGCTGCCGTCCCAGCGCGGCCGCTGCACCTTGCGGTCCATCGCCGCGGTATGGGAAAGGCTGTAGCGCCAACGGTATTCCGTCCAGCCGCGCTCGAAGTCCCCTTGCAGCAAGCGCGTTTCGGCCAGGTCGAATCGGGCGGACAGGTTGCCGGGCATGGCGGTGGCGAGCATGGCCTGAATGTCAGCGGCTTCCTGAACGCGCCCTTGAAATTTCACTGCCAGACCGAGAAGGCGCCAAAGTACGGCGGGAGCGCCGCGCGGGTCCATGTTCTCGCGCAGTAGCCGCTCGGCTTCGGCGTTCTGCCGCTCAGTCAGCAGATCGCGGACGCGGCGTGCCAAGTCTTCCGAGTCTTGCGCTTCGGCTGTTGCAGCCTGCGAGCCGCATGCCGTCCGCAAGCGCGTGCGCAGTTCAAGCGCCTGCGGGTGGCTGGGCGCGAAGGCCAGCAGCGCTTCGATCCATTGCAGCGCTTGTGCGGGCCGCGACCGCGCCGCTTCGACTTCCGCCAGATTGATGTACGCGTTCGCCAGGCGCGGGTTGCATTCGATGGCGCGCTGCCCGGCGTTTGCCGCGGCCTCGTGATCGCCCAGTTCGCGCAGCACGAAGGCGAGGTTGCTGTGCGCCTCGGCGTAGTCGCCGCGCAATGCGAGCGCCCGTGCGTAATGCTGACGCGCTTCGTCCAGGCGATTGACGCCCGTGTACGCGTTGCCGAGGTTGTTGAGGGCTTCCGGGCTGTGCGGCTGAAGTTGCGCCACCCGTTCAAGACACGCGACGCTGTCGGCGTGGCGCCCGGATTCCTGCAGGATGATTCCCAGGTTGTTCCACGCCATGACCAGCCCGGGTTCTCGTTGCGTGGCATGGCGCGCGGCGGCCTCGCCTTCAGCGAGCAGGCCTTGCTGCCGGCAGATTTCAGCCAGGTTGCCGAAGTAGACCGCGGGTGCGGCGTCAGTCCGGCAAGCGTGCCGCAGCAGGTCAAGCGCCAGGGCGGGCTGGCCGTGTGCGTGCGCGATCAAGCCCAGCAGGTGGGAGGCATCGGCCTGTCCCGGCGATGCGGCCAGAATGCGGCGGCAGAGGACCTCTGCCTGGACCGCCTGTCCGGCGTTCCAATGGGCGTGGGCCTGTTGCAGGGCTTCGCGCAGGGAAAGCTGCGTGCCTGTCGTTGGCGGTGGCGGTGCGGGCGTGGAGGCCATGGTCAGACCAGCGGCCGCCGTGCGGGCCGGCCTGAAGGGAAACGTGAAGCGCAGATTCTAGTGCCTTCGCGCGGGCTTGCCATCTACGCGCCGCGGCGTATCGTCACCCGCAGGCCCGGGCCGAAGTCGCTTTGCGCATCGCGCATGGCGAATGCGATGCGCATGCCGTGCGCATGGGCGATGCGGCGGGCGATGGAGACCCCCAGGCCGCTGCCGGCTTCCTCGTTGCCGGCGGCGCGAAGGAAACGGTCGCCCAGCCGCGGAAGCACCTCGGGCGCAACGCCGGGCCCCTGGTCGTCGACCGATATTTGCGAGGGCGAGAACGCCAGACGCACCCGGCCATGGCGCGGGCCGTACCGGATGGCGTTGTCCAGGATGTTTTTCAGCATGATGACCAGCGCGTCGGCATCGCCGGCCATGGGCAGCGGCAGCACGCCCGGCTCGGGCCATTCCACCGCGATGTCCACGTCCCGCCGGTTGGCGATCCAGAGGCAGTCGCTGACGGCCTGCTCGGCCACGCTGCCCCAGTCGACAGCCCCGCCGAAGTCGGTGTGATTGGCATTGTCCAATCGCGCCATCGTCAGCAGCTGCGAGACCAGCCGGTCCAGCCGCTCCATGCCGCGCGTTACGCTGGTTTGCGCCTGTTGCAGCGCCTGCGGGTCTTGCGTGCGCCGCATCACATCCCATTGCGCCCGCACGGCAGCCAGCGGCGTGCGCAGCTCGTGCGCCGCATCCGCGGTCAGCCGGCGCTCTTGTTCGATCAGCGTACCGACTCGCGCAAGCAGGCCATTCATGGACGTCACCAGCGGCGTGAGCTCGCCCGGCACGCCGGACAGCGGCAAGGGCTTGGCGTCGTCCGGGCTGCGCCGTTCCAGTTCGGACGACAGCCTGCGCACGGGGGACATCGCCTGGCGCACCGCGTAGATCAGCAGTGCGATCAGCACCGGCAGGCCCAGCAGCCACGGCAGGATCTGCCCTGCCACGTAGGCGATCACGAGGTCGTCGCGTTCTCCGATGCGCTGTCCCACGCCGACCCGCGTCTGGCCCGAGGGATCGTCCAGGTAAAAGAGGCGCCAGCGTTCGCCGTTGACGATGCTTTCCGCAAACCCTTCGCGGTCTTCGTTGCGAGGAAACTGCAGGGCTTCGGGGTCGAGCACCAGGGGGGCTTGCGACCCGCGCCATATGGCTACCGACAGATCGCCCAGGCCGGCATCGCCGGCGCTGTCCGACGCGGGCAACTGGGCGCGCGCCGGCTGCGTCTGGGCGGAAGGAGGGATCAGCGCGGATATGGCGATGGTCTGCTGCGCCAAGCGCACCATGTCGGTGTCGTAGAGCTCGTTGATCTCGTGGGCGGCGCGCCAGTACGTGCCGGCGATGGTGATGAGCCACGCTACAGGCGCCGCCAGCAGCACGGCAATGATCAGGCGTCGTTGCAACGTCATGAGTCGGCTTCCACCTGGCCCAGCGCGTAGCCCGACCCCCGCACGGTGCGCACGATCTTCGGGTGGATCTTCTTGCGCAGATGATGCACGAACACCTCCAGCGCATTGCTTTCGAGTTCGGCTTCCCAGTCGTAGAGCTTGTCGCGGATGAAGTCGCGCGTCAGCACGCGATTCGGATGCGTCAGGAACAGTTCCAGCAGCAGCGCTTCGCGCGTCGTGAGGTCCACCTTCTGGCCCTTCCAGTGCACTTCATGCAGGGCGGGGTGGTAGTCGAGATCGCCATGACGCCAGACGGGCTCGGGCTTGCCGGCCACGCGCCGCGTCACCGCGCGCAACCGTGCCGCCAGTTCATCCAGGGTGATGGGCTTGATGAGGTAATCGTCGGCGCCGGCATCCAGACCCGCGATGCGGCTTGAGACCGCTTCGCGTGCCGTCAGGATGACAACCGGCACGGTGCGCCCTTCGCGGCGCCAGCGGCCCAGCAGGGATACGCCGTCTTCGCCGGGCAGGCCCAGATCGAGGACCACGGCGTCGTAATGCACGACGCTGATTGCCTGATCGCCTTCGCGGCTGCTGGAGAACCAGTCGACGGCATAGCCCAGAAGCCGTAAGCCGGATTTGAGACCATCGCCAATGAGCGGGTCGTCTTCAATGATGAGAATTCTCATTTATCGTCTTCTCGCCGTGCAGGACTGAGATTACCACCGCCCGGGTGGTTAATTTCTCATTAAGGTTCCATGCCTAAGCTGCGCTCCATCGTATCGGGAAAATCAGTTCCTAAGCATGGAATACCGCATGCCCCACAACAAATGTTTCGCCCCGTCCGCCTGGACGGCGATGGCCGCGCGGCCTCGGGCCATGCCCGCCACGCTGCACGTCCATCCCCTCGAGGATCCGATGCGCGCGCGGATCGAGTCCTACATTCACCAACGTTATCAACAGCGCTTCGGCGCCCGGCTGACCGAGTGGCTGCCCACGCTGGTCAGCGTGCAGCGCGACGGCGAGATCCTGGCGGCGGCGGGCTATCGCAGCGCGAGCGATCCGCTTTTTCTGGAGCGCTACCTGTCCGCGCCCATCGAGCAATACGTGCGCGATCAAGGCGCGCCCGTCGCACGCAGCCTCATCGTTGAAGCCGGGCAGTTCGCCGCCGTGCGTCCCGGCGGCGGCAGGTTGCTGGTGCCGCTTCTGGCAAGGCATCTGCACGCCGAGGGCTTTGATTGGGCGGTCAGCACGCTCACCATCGAACTGCACCATCTGTTCCAGCGGATGGGGTTGGCGCATCAGCCGATCTCGGCGGCCACCTCGGACCACCTGAACGAAGCCGAGCGCAAGGACTGGGGCAATTACTACGCGCATGCGCCGACGGTGTTCGCGGGGCGGCTCAATGCCATTCTTGGCCGCCTTCCGGAGCTGGACGTATGAACGTGTCCCACTTTTTCTCGCTGTTGAGGGAACCCGCCCGCGCGCGTGCCGTTGCGGTCCAGACCCAGGCAGAGGGATCGGACTACGCCGCGCTGCTCGCCCGCGTGGACACGCTTGCCGACGCACTCGCGGCGCGCGGGGCGACGGTCGTGGCCTCGCTGATGGACAACGGTCTTGAGTGGATCGTGCTGGATCTGGCCTGTCTTCAAGCGGGCGTGGTGCACGTGCCACTGCCGCTGTTCTTCACGCCGGGCCAGTGGCGCGAGACCCTGGATGCTGCTGGCGTGAACGCCGTCGTCGGGCCTGCGTCATTGCAGCCCATGCTGCAGGCCTTCGGGTTCGAGATCGCCACGCAAGCGCAGGGCCAGTCGGCGCTTTTCCGGCGCGCTTTCGCCAAGGTGCCGTTGCCCGCCGGCACGGCGAAGATCACCTTTACGTCCGGGTCGACCGGCAGCCCGAAGGGCGTGTGCCTGGGCGCGGACCAGATGCTCGCGGTGGCGGGGGGGCTTGCGGCCGCCACGCGGGCGCTAGGCATTGCGCGCCATTTCACGGCGCTGCCCCTGCCCGTGCTGCTGGAGAACATTGCGGGCGTCTACGCGCCCCTGATCGAGGGCGCGGCGATCTGCGTCAACCCCTTGAAGGACATCGGGCTTCAGGGGTCGTCGCGCTTCGATCCGGCCGTGTTTCACCAGGCGCTCGTGTCGGGCCGCGCGCAAAGCGTCATCGTGCTGCCGCAGATGTTGCGCGCTTATGCGGGCTGGCTGCGGGCGGCGGGGATCGCCGGCCCCGGCACGCTGCGTTTCGTTGCGGTGGGCGGGGCGGCGGTGGGAAGCGACCTGCTGGAATACGCCCGCTCGCTGGGGATACCCGCCTATGAAGGCTACGGGCTGTCGGAGGCCTGCTCGGTGCAGACCCTGAACCTGCCCGGCGCGGACTGTCCCGGATCGGCGGGCCGCCCCTTGCCGCATGCGCGCGTGCGCGTCGCTGCCGACGGTGAAATCGAGGTGGCCGGGGCGCTGGCGCTGGGCTATCTGGGGCAGCCCGCGATGCCCTCGACATGGTTGCCGACAGGCGACCTGGGCCGCATCGACGATACCGGATTCCTGCATATCCGCGGTCGAAAGAAGAATGTGCTGATTACCGGATACGGGCGCAATGTGTCGCCCGAATGGGTCGAGTTGCGCCTGGCGAACCAGCCCGTCATCGCCCACTGCGTCGTGTTGGGCGAAGGCCAGGCAGCGCTGGGCGCCGTGATCTGGCCGCTGGGCAATCCCAGCGATAGCGCCATTCAGGCGTGCGTCAACCAGGTCAACCAGGGGCTGCCGGACTATGCCCGGATCGGATCCTGGATGCGCGCGCGGGCCGAGTTTTCTGCCACCAGCGGCCTGGCGACGGTGAATGGGCGTCCGCGCCGGCAGGCCGTTGCCCAATTGCATGCCGATCTCTTTTCCGCGGGTTACCGCTCAACTATCGATGTAGACCCATCATGACCTTTTTCGAACAGTTGCTTGAACAGACGCGCGAGGCCCGGGAGTCCCTGGTGGCCACGCCCATCATCCAGGATTGCCTGCGGGGCCAGGTTGCGCGGCCCGCCTATGCGGCGTTTCTGCGCGAGGCCTATCACCACGTCAGCCACACCGTGCCGCTGATGCACGCGTGCCGCGCGCGCATGCCGGCACACCTGGCATGGATGCTGCCCGCGATCGATGAATACATCGAGGAGGAGACCGGCCACGATGCCTGGATCCTCAATGACCTGCGTGCGCTGGGACACGATGCGGACGAGGTTCGCCGCGCCGGACCTGGGCCGGCCACCGAAATCATGGTGGCGTACGCCTACGACACCATCGCGCGCAAGAATCCAGTGGGATTCTTCGGCATGGTGCACGTGCTGGAGGGCACCAGCGTCACGCTGGCCTTGAACGCCGCCGACCAGATCCAGCGCGCGCTGGCGCTGCCGCCAAGCGCCTTCAGCTATCTGCGATCCCACGGCACGCTGGACCAGGAGCACACCGCGCATTTCGCCGATCTGGTCAACCGCCTGGACGACGACGCCGACCGCGCCGCCGTGGTCCATGCCGCCAACATGTTCTATGGGCTTTATGGGGCGATCTTCCGTTCCCTGCCGCGCTCGTCTTCGCAAGGACAAGGCGCATGAGCCCGCGCGATGCCTCCGTCGTGTTGACGGGCGCCGCGGGCGGCCTCGGAAGCGCGATTGCGCGCCGGCTCTTCGACGAAGGCGCGAGCCTGCTGCTGGTCGGCCGCAGCGAAGCGCCCTTGCTGGCGCTGGCGCAGTCGCTGAGCGCCGGGGCGCGCGACCGGTCGCGTGTGGACGCGCTGGTGGTGGACGTGACCACCGACGCCGGCCGCAACGCGGTCATCGATGCCGCCGGCGCCCGCAATGCCAACGTGCTCATCAACAATGCGGCGCTGGCCGCGTTCGGACCCGCGCAGTCCCTGCAGACCGAAGCGCTGCGCCAGCTCATGGACACGAATGTCGTCGCGCCCATGATGCTGACCGCCGGCATGCTGCCGCTGTTGCTGGCGCAGCCGCGCGCACAGGTGCTGAACATCGGATCGACGCTGGGCAGTCTGGGCGTGCCGGGGTTCTCGGCCTATGCGGCAAGCAAGGCCGCGCTTCGGATGTACTCCGAAGCCTTGCGCCGTGAACTGGCCGACTCGTCCGTCCGGGTGCAGTACTACGCGCCCCGGGCCATCGACACGCCGTTCAACTCGCCCGAAGTGCTGGCGTTCAATAAAGAAACCGATTCGGCCAGCGATAGCCCGGAAGAGATCGCGGAGGCGGTATCGCGCATGCTGCAAAGCGAATCACGCCAACGCTTCGCGGGCGGAATCGAATCCGTGGCGGCACGGCTGAATGGTCTTTGCCCCGAATGGTTGGACGGCGCGTTTGCGAAGCATCGCCGCGCCTTGATGTCGTTGAAATTTCCTACTGGAGCCTAGTCATGAATCAGAATATCGGCCTGCGCAATGCGGCCGCCGGCTTGCTGGCGGGCGTGGCGTGCTTGTTTTCCACCATTACCCTCGCGGCGCCTGCCGACATGGACCAGGGTATCCGCGAGCTGCAAAACGGCTGGGCGGAAATTCAATACAAGACCCCGCCCAACGATCGCGCCAAGCGCTTCGAGGCACTGTCCAAGCAGGCCCACGACCTGACGCAGCGTTACGTCAACAAAGCCGAACCGCATATCTGGGAAGGCATCATCCTGAGCTCGTGGGCCGGCGCCAAGGGCGGCATGGGGGCGCTCAGCCTGGCGAAGCAGGCCAAGGCCGAGTACGAAACCGCCATCCAGATCGACAGCAAGGCACTGGACGGGTCCGCACTGAACAGCCTGGGCGTGCTGTACTACAAGGTGCCCGGCTGGCCAGTGGGATTCGGCGACAACAAGCGCGCCGAGGCCTTGCTGCAGCAGGCGTTGACCATCAACCCGGACGGCATCGATCCGAACTACTTCTACGCGGATTACCTGGTGTACCGGAACCGCAAGTCGGAAGCGATTCCGTACCTGGAAAAGGCGCTGAAAGCCCCGCCCCGCCCCGGCCGCGAAGTGGCTGACGAGGGCCGGCGGGAGGAAGTCCGGACGCTGCTGAAGGAAGCGCGCTGACTCAATACTGATAGCGCAGGGTCAGCATCACGCTGCGCGGTTGCCCATAGTAGTTTTGCCGGGAGGCGCCGCCCAGCTTTTCGTAGTACTTGCGGTCGAACAGGTTATCGACCGTGAGCGTACCTTCCAGGTGCCGGTTGTAGCGGTAGCCGATCTGTGCCGAGACGAGCGCGTAGCTGCCCTGTTCCCAACGCACGTTGCCGCTTTGCAGATAGTTGCCGCTGTTCCAGCGCACGCCAGTGCCCACGCTGAACCCTTCCAGGGCCGGCTGCGTGAAGCGGTAACGGGTCCAGAGATTGATGGCGTGGCGCGGGGTGATGGTGCTGTACGACAGTCCCTGCTGGGCTTGGGCCGCTTCCAGGTACTTGGTCTGCGTGTAGGCGTAGCCGGCCACGATGTCCCAGTTCGGCAGCAGCAAGCCGCTGACTTCGGTTTCGAAGCCCTGGCTGCGGACCTTGCCCGCAGCGACGGAGTACATGGGATTGTTCAGGTCGCTCATCGCGCGGTTGCGGTCCACGATCTGGAACAGCGCGGCATGCGCGTTGAGCGCGCCTTCCATGAACGCGCCCTTCAGGCCGGTTTCGATCTGGCGGCCCACGCGTGGCGACAGCGTATTGCCTTGCGCATCGATCTCGGTTTGGGGCTGGAAGATGCTGGTGTAGCTTGCGTAGGCGGACAGCTGCGGCGTCAGCTCGTACACCAGCCCGGCGTAGGGCGATGTGCGTGCGGAGATGCGGGTCGTTGTCTGGCTGAAGTCGCCGAAGTACTGGTTGTCGTTGCGCGCGTCGTTCTTCCACCAGGACAGGCGCGCGCCCGCGATGACCTTCAGGTGGTCGGTTGCCTGGATGTTGGCGCGGGTGTACAGGCCGAATTCGCGGGTGCGCCCGTCATTGCCGTTGACCTGTTCCATCTCCGGCAGCGGCATGTCGATGACCGGGTCGTACACGTTGGTCGGGAAGATCGTGCCGCCGCCGTAATTGAACTGCTTGCGCGTGTAGCTGTAGTCGGCCCCCATGAGCAGGCTGTGTTCGCGGCCGAAGGCTTCAAAGGGCAGATTCACGTGGGCGTCCGCGCCGGTGGTTTTCCAGTGGTTGCGGTACGACCAGGCGATGAGGTTGGTGTCGCCGGTAAGCGGATCGACGGCGCGGTTGGGCCAGGTGGTCAGGCGGGTGGGGGTGTCGGTGTCGCGATGGAACACGCTTGCGTTCACGGCGCCGCCGCCGTCCAGGCGATGCGAGAGGTCTGCAAAGATCTCGGTGGTTTCTTCTTCGATGCGGTTCCATTCCGCGCTGAGATTGGTGCCGCGGCGCACGTCGAGCAGCGAGCCATCGGCGTAGGCGGGCAGGCCGAACGCGGGGTTGATGCGTGAGCGCTGATGCGTGAGGCCGGCCGCCAGCGTGGTGCTTGGCGTTAGATCGGCCTCGATGATTCCGTACAGCGTGGGCCGCTCGGAACTCACCCGGTCCACGAAGGAGCCGCGATCCTCGTAGGCCGCGATTAAGCGCCCGCGGACCTTGCCTTCGCTATCGAAGGGCGTGCTCAGGTCGGCCACGGCCCGGTAGTAGTCCCACGACCCCACACTGGCTTGCGCGCCGAATGCGAATTCCTGCAGCGGACGCTTGCGCACCAGGTTCACGCTGCCGCCCGGCTCGCCCGTGCCCTGGTAAAGGCCGGACGGGCCGCGCAGCACTTCAATGCGGTCGTAGATGGCGAGGTCGAAGCCCGCCGACAGGTTGCCTGCCCCGGCGGGGGCGCGCATGCCATCGACCTGGATCGAGTCGAGCGTGTAGCCGCGCGAGATGAAGCCGGACATGTTGCCGCCGCTGGAGAGCGTTTCGACCGTGATGCCCGTCACGTTGCGCATTGCGTCAGACAGGCTGTTCAGGTTCTGGTCGTCAAGCCGCTGGCGCGTCACGACCGACACGGACTGCGGGATCTCCTTGAGCGTTTGCACGCCCTTGCCCAGCGTGACCGCATTGCTGGTGTACGAGTTCGTGCCTTCGCTGGTGGCGCGTTCTGCCGTTCCTGTCACGGTGACGGGCGCCAGTTGGGTGACCGCGCCTTGCTGGACGGCCTGCAGGGAGTAAGTGCCGGCCGCGCCGGGCTGGGCGCGGTAGCCGGTGCCCGCGAGCAGACGGTCGAACCCTTGCTGCACGGTCATCTCGCCCGAAATGCCCGGGCTTTGGCGGCCAGCGAGCCAGGTGGGGTCGTAGACGATCTGCACGCCAGCTGCGGCGGCGTAACGCGCCAGCACGTTGTCGAGCGGGCCCGCTCCGATCGCGACGGCGCGCATCTGCGAGGACGGCGCCGCGCCAGCCGGGGCTGCGGATTGCGCGCCCGCCGCCGCGCTTGCGGTGGCCGCGCACCAGAGCGCCGTCCAGATCATTGCCTTGCGGGATCCTCTGTCCCGCGCTGCGCGTATACGTGCCATCACTCTTTCATCCTTACATCGTCAAGCAAGAAGCGCCCGCATCCCCTTGATGCGGTCTTACTTCCTACTCCGCACGACATCGAAAAAGTGATCACCTCGACGCAAAATATTTTTCCGCGCGGCGGCTCAAGCGCCTGCGGGACCGACCGATACCCAGTAGCGGGTGACCCGTTGCACGGCGATGGGCAGGCGTTCGGCCAGCGCCTGCAGGGCTGCGTCGGTATCTCGAAGCGATAGCGCGCCGGAGACCCGCAGGTCGGCGACCTCGGGCGCGCAGCGCAGAAAGCCCGGGCGATGGCGCGCCAGTTCGGCCACCACGTCGGCCAGGCGCTGGTCGCGCACGACCAGCATCCCTTGCGCCCAGAGCGCCGCGCTGTCGTCCACCGGCGCGAGCGCGCCGGTCTGGCCAAGCGTGAAGCTGCTGCGTTGCCCGGCGTCGATGCGCAGGGGCGTGCCGCTGGCGGGGCGCGCCAGCACGGCGTGCTCGAACACCATGACCTCGGTGCGGTCGTGGGTCAGACGCACCGAGAATCGCGTGCCAAGCGCCTCTACCTCGCCTTGCGGGGTTTGCACCACGAAGGGCCGGTACGCGGCCTGCGATTCCTGGCCGGTCGTCACCAGCACTTCCCCGGCCACCAGGATCAGACGGCGTTCGCCGGCGCCGTAGCGCAGGTCGACGGCGCTGCCGCTGTTCAACACCAGTTGCGTGCCATCGTCGAGCAGACGTGTTAGTTGCTCGCCCGCCGCAGTGCGCAGGTCGGCGCGCCAGGCGGGCGCCTCGCGCCACGCCATCCAGCCGGCCGGGGCGAGCACGCCCAGCCCCAGCGCCGCGCGCAGCACGGTTCGGCGGCTCTGGCGCTTGCGGGTGGCGCGCAGCACGCGATGGCCGATGGAGGAGGGTACTCCTTCGAACACGCCCAGCACCTGCTCGGCGCGGGCCCATGCCTGCGCGTGGGCCGCGCCTTGGGCCAGCCACCGCTCGAATGCCCGCCGCGTGGCCGCGTCGGAGGTCTCGTAGCGCAGCCGGATGACCCAGTCGGCCGCTTCCTCCAGCAATAGATCGCCCGGCGCGCTCATGCGGCGGCCGTCATGCAGGCCATCAGGGCCTTGCGCAGATGGCGCCGCACCGTGATCACGGGCTTGCCGGTCTGCTCGGAGATCTCTTGCAGCGTCAGACCGTCCAGTTGCGCCAGCAGGAACATGTCGCGCGTGGCGGCGGGCAGGCGCTGCAGCATGGCGTCGATCGCCACCAGCGTCTGCACGATCATGAGTCCCGTTTCCGGAGACGGTACCTGCGGCTCTGGCAGGTGCGCGATGGCGTCCAGGTAGGCCTGTTGCACGGCGCGGCGGCGCCAATGGTCAACCAGCAGCCCCTTGGCAATATGCGTGATCAGCGCGCGCGGCTCTTCGCGCAGCACGGGCGGACGGCGCGCGGCCATCAGCCGTACGAACGTGTCCTGCGCCAGATCGGCCGCGTCGCCGCTGTCGCCCAGCTTGCGATGGAGCCAGCCTTGCAGCCACCCATGGTGATGGCGATAAAGCTGCTCGACTGCGGGGAGGGATAGGGAGTCGGGAGATTGCAAGATGCCCAGCAGTCTACCGAATGCGAATAAGAAATACTATTAATTAGAGTTTTCGGGTGGCGGGGGCGCGGCGCGCGCGCAACACCGCACGGGGAATCAACCGCCGCTCACTTGCGCGGGTAGGAACCCAGCAACCGGAACTCGGGATGCGCCTTCAAAAGCCCGGCAAGGGGTTCCTGCGCGGCATGGCCCGCGACCTCGACGACATACCGGTGCGTGTCCAGGGTCTTTTTGCTGGGACGCTCATAGATCGTCAGCACGGCAACGTTGGCCTGCACGAGGGCGCGCAGTGCATCATTCAGGTTGTCGTCCGCGGTCGAGAGCACCAGCGAGGTCTTGTCATGCCCCGTGGGCGCCGGCAGGTCGCGGCCCAGCACCCACCAGCGCGTCACATTGTGCGGTCCTTCCTCGATCCCATCGACCAGCGCGCTCAGCGAATACACGCCGGCGCCCACCTTCGGACCGAATGAGGCCTTGTCCAGGGTGGCGCTTTCGGCGACGGTCTTGGCCGCGGCGCCGCCACTTGCGGCCTCGGTGCGCTTCACCGTGGGCATTTCCCGGTCCAGCCAGGGTTTCACTTCCTCGAATGCCACCGGGTGGGCGAACACTTCCTTGATGCCTTGCAGCGTCGCGCCGGGACGCGCCAGCAGGCTGTAGCCCAGCATCTTGGGGTATTCGCCGACCACCACGGCATTGGGCAGATCCAGCACCGCGTCCAGATAGGGCGTGACGCCGACGACCGACGTCGTCACGGGGACGCACGCCTGGGTCAGCTTGCCCGATGCGTAGCCGGAAAAGAGTTCGTCGCGCGTGAGCGGGACAAGCGCGTTGGGCCCGAACAGGTCCAGGCACGCCTGATGGGTCCACGAGCCCGCGGGCCCCAGGTAACCAATGGAACCGGCAAAACTGGGGGTCATCGTCATCATCCAGGTCATGAGGCCAACTGCCGCGCCAAGGTGTCTTTTTGCCATGGTGTCGCCTTCGAAGAGGGCCGCGCGACGGCCGCGCAAGGTCTTGGATCGCCAAGACGGTATGAAACACCAGGCGCGCCGCTCTGTATAGAGGGATCCGCTATCAGCGTGTGAGGGCAGACCGCCACGCGTCGGCGGGCGTGATCCTTGGTTCAAAAAACATCAACCTAAACGCCGCCGTTACCCGATACACTGAGCCGCAAATGGGTCAAAGAAACATGTCGGATCAATAAAAGGTTGCAAGGCAAAGCCAAGCGCAACCTCGGGGGGAGACAAACGTGCTTGGTTCTGAGTTGATCATTCGCTCGCTGCGTCGGCGGGGCGTCAATACCATTTTCAGCCTGTCCGGCAACCAGATCATGCCGCTATACGATGCCTGTATCGACGCAGGCGTCCGCATCATCCACGTCCGGCACGAAGCGGCCGCGGTCTTCATGGCCGATGCGTGGTCGCAGATCACCGGCGAACTCGGCGTGGCGTTGATCACCGCCGCGCCGGGCCTGACCAACGGACTCGCCCCGCTTTATTCGGCCTTGCAGGCGGAAAGCCCGGTGCTGCTCATCTCGGGCGACTCCTCGGTGTCGGAAGACGGCTCTGGCGCGTTCCAGGAACTGGACCAGGTCTCCATCACCCGTCCGCTGACCAAGTTGTCGGTTCGCCCGCGGTCCGCGGCGGAACTTTGCCCCGCGCTCGAAGCGGCGATCTCGCAGGCGCTTGCGCCGCGTCGCGGTCCCGTCCACCTGGCGTTGCCCTTTGACCTGCTGACCGCCGAATCGGGCATGGCGGACCTTCCCGGCGCGCCCGCCGTTCAGCCGGTTGCCGCGCTGGATGCTGTCAGCGTGAACCAACTGGCTGACCTGTTGCATTCGGCCCGGCGTCCGCTGGTGCTGGCCGGGCCGGCGAGCGCGCGGCCGCAAGGACGTTCCGCGCGCGCGGCAGCCGAAGCCGCGCTGGGGCTGCGCATCATCCCGATGGAAAGCCCCCGCGGGCTGAAAGATCCGTCGCTGGGGGCCTTGGCCGGCATCATCCCAAGCGCCGACCTGATCGTGCTGGCGGGAAAGTGCCTGGACTTCACGCTGGGATTCGGCAGCACCGGCGCGCTTGGGCAAGAGGCCCGCGTCGCGGTCATCGACCCGGACCCCGCGATGCTGGAACGCGCGGGCCGGCTGCTTCGCGCGCGTCTGGTCCTGGCATTGCAAGCCGACCCGGCGGCGGCGCTGGCGGCGGTGGCGGCGGCGCAACCGTCGGCCGAACGTCTTGCGTGGCGCGCCCAGGTCGATGAAGCGCTGCAAAGCCGGACGGTGAAGACGCCGTCCGCACCGGCGCAGGGCGCATTGGATCCGCGCGCGCTGTGCGAGACCGTGCAGGCGTTCCTGGCGTCCGCGGCCGATCCGATCCTGATCTGCGACGGCGGCGAGTTCGGCCAATGGGCGCAGGCGTTCTGCCAGGCGCCGGTTCGCATCATCAACGGCATGTCCGGGGCGATCGGCGCAGGGGTCTGTTATGCGATCGCCGCAAAGATCGCGCGGCCGGGGGCGACGGTGGTCGTCATGATGGGCGACGGCACCGCCGGATTCCACCTGATGGAGCTGGACACGGCGGTGCGCGAAGGCGCGGCGATCATGGCGGTGATCGGCAACGACCTGCGCTGGAACGCCGAGCACCTGATTCAAATGCGCACCTACGGCCCGCAGCGGCTCATCGGCTGCGAGCTTTCTCCGGCGGCTCGCTACCACGACGTCGCCTCGGCGCTGGGCGGCGCGGGGTTTGCGGCGCACGACGCCGCAGGCCTGGCCACCGCCTTGCGCCAGGCCGCCGCCAGCGGCTTGCCCGCTTGCATCAACGTGTCCCTCGCGGGCGAGGCCGCACCGGTTTTCCACGCAGCATCAATGCAGTCCACGACCGGTCATTGAGCTCAAGGCATCGAGCGTTGCCGCAGTCCGGTTTCGTCCCGTAGAACGAACAGGAGACATCCCATGATCAGCCTCACCGGCATCGTCCCGGGCGGGTCCGCTCGCGCCGCGTTTTGCCTGCTTCTCTCCCTTCCCGGCCTGGCCGCCGCCCAGGCTTACCCTGCCAAACCGATCCAGCTCATCGTGCCCTTCAGCGTCGGCGGCGACGCCGACATGGCGGCGCGCAATCTGTCCGCCGCCGCGCAAGGCGTCCTGGGGCAGCCGGTGGTCGTGGTCAACAAGGCCGGCGCCAACGGCGCGATCGGATCGGCCGCGGTCAAGAACGCGGCGCCCGACGGGTACACGCTGCTGATGGGCCGCATTGGTTCCCAGGTCCTCCTGCCCGCGTTGCAGCCCAAGACGACGCCCTATACCTCGAAGGATTTCACGTTCATCGGGCTGCTGGAGCTGAACCCCGTCGTCTGTGTGGTGCATCCGGATAGCACCTATCGGACCATCGGCGACCTGTCCCAGGCGTTGAAGGCCAGGCCCGGCAAGCTGAACTACAGCCATTCCGGCCCCGCGACCGTGCAGAATCTTGCCCCGCAATTGCTGCTCAGCAGTCTGGGGCTAAAGCCCGACGCGGCCGTCAGCGTCCCATACAAGGGCGGCAGCGAGGTGGCCATGGCGGTGCTGAGCCGCGATGTGGACTTCGCCTGCAACAACCTCAGCTCGATGACCGGAATTCTTGCGGGCGGCAAGTTGCGCGCCTTGCTGACGACGACGCCGGAACGCCTTGCGCAGTTTCCGGACATTCCGACCGCACGCGAATCGAATCTGCCGCAGCTCGAGGCCGTCATCGGCTGGAGCGGGCTGTTCGGGCCGCCGGGCATGAGCGCCGAAGCGGTGGACAAGTGGGCCTCCGCGCTTCAGCAGATCTCGAAGGACCCGAAGTGGATCGAGGGCAACGCCAACTTCGGCGGCATTCCGCATGTGTTGTCGCCTGCCGATACGGCGAAGTACGTCGATCAGGGCGCCACCATTTATTCCGAGCTGGTGGCCAAGGCGGGGTTGCAGGTCAATTAGCCGTGGGCATGCGGGGCGATTCCGGCCGCCAGGCCTTCGGCGGCCGGAATCGCCTGGCGCAGATACTGGACGAACGAGGTCACGGTCAGGGGCACGCGGGGCGTGTAGGGCCTGACTGCATAGAGCCGTTCGGCATAGTCGCCGACGACGCGCCATCCTGGCAGGACCTCGACCAGCGTGCCGCGCTGCAGCGCCTGGCCCGCGCTGAAATCCGGAAGCAGCGCGATGCCGACCGAGCCGGCGGCCGCCTCGCGCAGGACTTCGCTGTTGTTGGCCGTGAAGCTGCCGCGCACCGGCACGGCGATGCGCTTGTCCCCATCCAGCGATTCGAACGACCAGGTCGCGCCGCCGCTGCGGCGCAGGTAGTGCAGGCAATTGTGGCCCTCCAGATCCGCGGGCGTGCGCGGCGTGCCATGTGCCGACAGATACTGCGGCGTGGCGACGAGCACCGAGCGCGTCTCGCAGATCAACGAGGCGACATGGGTGTCGGGCACGCCGGCGACATGCCGGATCGCCAGGTCGAATCCCTCGGTGGCCAGGGAAGCCAGGTGGTCGCTCAGCTCAAGCTGAATCCGGACGTCCGGAAAGCGCGCAAGGAATCCGGGTATCAGCGGCGCGATGACCTGGCGTCCCAAGGCGACGGGCGCCGTCACGGACAACACGCCGCGCGGGCCGTCGGACAAGTCGCGGACCGCGGAAAATCCCGCTTCGATGCGCTGGTAGGCCGACGCGGTGTGGTCGACCAGGCTTGCCCCCGCCTCGGTCAGGCTGACACTGCGCGTGGATCGCCGCACGAGGGGAACGCCGGCCGCCTGCTCCAGTTCCACGATGCGCTGGCTGACCGACGCCTTGCTGATCTGCAGCCGGCGCGCGGCGGCCGTGAAGCTTCCCGTGTCGGCCAGCACGCCCAGGCAGTGAATGTGCGACCACAGGTCTTCCAGGCGTCTTGTCTTTGTCATGCCAATTTCCATTGTTCAGAACCGCAAACACTGATTCCAGCCTTCTGGTCTCGACGCGCGGCGGGTGGCACGACATAGTGCCAGCACCCGCACTTCACGCTTGAGCACAGGAGAACACCATGCATGCAACCCCGCGCAGCGCCGGCGAATCCATCGCCGGACACTTTATCGCCGGAAGCCGCGTCGATGGGACAGGCGCGCGCCAGCCCATCTTCAATCCGGCCACGGGCGTCGTCGCCCGTCACGTCACGCTGGCCACGCCCGACGAGGTGCAGCGCGCGGTAGCCAGTGCGCAAGCCGCTTTTCCGGCATGGGCCGACACGCCGCCGATCCGCCGTGCGCGCGTGTTGTTCAGATTTCTTGAACTGCTGAACCGCCACCGCGACGAGCTCGCTCACCTGATCACCGCCGAGCACGGCAAGGTGTTCAGCGATGCGCAAGGCGAAGTCGCGCGCGGCATCGACATTGTGGAGTTCGCCTGCGGCATTCCACAACTGCTCAAGGGCGCGCACACCGAACAGGTTTCCACCGGCATCGACAACTGGACGTTGCGCCAGCCGCTGGGCGTCGTGGCCGGCATCACGCCTTTCAATTTTCCGGTGATGGTGCCGATGTGGATGTTTCCGGTGGCGATCGCCGCAGGCAACACGTTCGTGCTCAAGCCCAGCCCGACGGATCCCAGTGCGTCGCTGCGCATCGCCGAACTGCTGCGCGAGGCAGGTCTGCCCGATGGCGTGTTCAACGTGGTGCAGGGCGACAAGGTCGCCGTGGACGCGCTGCTCACGCATCCCGGCGTGAAGGCGGTGAGCTTTGTCGGATCCACGCCGATCGCCAACTACATCTATGAGACGGGCGCCCGGCTGGGCAAGCGCGTGCAGGCGCTGGGCGGCGCGAAGAACCATATGGTGGTGATGCCCGATGCCGATATCGACCAGGCCGTGGATGCCTTGATCGGCGCCGGCTACGGATCGGCGGGCGAGCGGTGCATGGCGATCAGCGTGGCCGTGCTGGTGAGCGACGTGGCCGATCGCCTGCTGCCCAGGCTGATCGAGCGCACAAAGGCCTTGAAGGTGCTGGACGGCGAGAACCCGGCCGCAGAGATGGGACCGATCGTGACTCGCGCCGCGCACGAGCGCATCAGCGGCTACATCGCGCAGGGAGAAGCGGAGGGCGCGAAGCTGCTGGTCGACGGCCGAGGCTTCGACGGCACGCAGGCAGGCGAGGGGTGCGGCGACGGCTTCTGGATGGGCGGCACGTTGTTCGACCACGTCACGCCCGACATGCGCATCTACAAGGAAGAAATCTTCGGTCCGGTCCTGGGCTGCGTGCGGGTCAAGGACCTGAAGGAAGCCGTGGATCTCATCAACGCGCATGAGTTCGGCAATGGTGTCGCGTGCTTTACGCGGGACGGCAACGTGGCGCGCGAATTCGGCCGGCGCATCGAGGTCGGCATGGTGGGCATCAATGTGCCCATCCCGGTCCCGATGGCCTGGCACGGCTTTGGCGGCTGGAAGCGCAGCCTCTTTGGCGACATGCATGCCTACGGCGAAGAAGGCGTGCGCTTCTACACCCGCCAGAAGTCGATCATGCAGCGCTGGCCGGAGAGCATCGGCAAGGGAGCCGAATTCGCGATGCCGACGGCGAAGTGACCGTGGCGGCGGGCGGCCGGCACGCGGCCGCCTGACCGCGCCGCGGGCCGCCAGCCCGCACGGCGCGATGCCGCTCATGCGGGCGACATCCACCCGCGGTAGATTGCGCCGGCGCCCGCGATCGCAAGCAGCACGAAGATGGAACGCTTCAGCAGTTCGGGCGAGACGCGCGTTCTGAAGCGCGAGCCGGCGTACAGGCCGATGAGCGCCACGGGCAGGAGCACCGCGGCGGCGCGCAGGATGTCCGGATTGGAGTACATCCCCGCGGCCCCGAACGCGGCCGCCCGCACGATCCCGCTCAGCAGGATCACGACCGAAATGGTTGCCCGGAATTGCTCCAGCGCGTCCAGGCGTCGCGAGAGGTAGATCGTATAGATGGGGCCGCCGGTGCCAAACAGCGCGCTGAAGACGCCGCCGAACACCCCGAACGGAAACGCCCAGATGGGCTTGAGCGGCGGCTTGGGGCCGCCCCGGGCGCCTCGCAGGCCCTGGATGCACACGACCAGCACGAACGCGCCCAGAAGGATCAGGGGCCAGCGCGCCCCGGCGTCGCGCAGCAGCGTGACACCCAGCGCGATGCCCAGCAGCATCCAGGGCAGCAGACGCTTGAATTCGGCCAGGCTGACGCGTCTCCAGTTTCTGCCGCCGACCAGGGCCGTGCAGGTCAGGTCAAACAGCACGACCAGCGGCACGGCCAGTTGCAGGGGAATGAATTGGACCAGCACGGGCACGGCAACCATGGCCGCGCCGAATCCCGTCATCCCGAAGACCGTGTAGGCGACGAAGATGACGGGGATGACAAACGCAAGCGATTCGGTGGGCATGGGTGAAAACAGCACCTCGATGGTCGAAGCAGGGCTGGAGCGCGACGAAGCCCTGCGGTGGGTCAGCTGGCGGTGATGCCTTTCTTTTGCACCAGAGCCTGCCATTTGGCGGACTCCGCGGCAATCTCCTTTTGCAGCGCCGCGCCAGCCACGATGGTGGGCGCCATGCCCTGGTCTTGAAGGTACCGCTTCAAGCCCGGTTGCTCAACAGCCTGGTTGGCCACCGCAAGCAGCCGGTCTATCGCGGCTTGCGGCGTGCCGGCAGGCGCCATCAGCGCAAACCAGCCGGTGAACTCGAAGCCGGGCACGCCGTCCTCGGCGGTGGTCGGCACGCCGGGCAGCAAGGCCGCGCGCTCCTTGCCCGTGACGGAAAGCGCGCGCAGGCGGCCGCCCTTGAGCAGCGGCGCAATCGCATTGATGTTGCCGACGGCCACCTGGATGACGCCTGCCATCAGGTCCGTATAGCCGGGGCCTTCCCCCTTGTAGGGGACATGCATGAGTTCAATGCCGGCCGCGTCCGTGAAGGCTTCGCCGGCCATATGCGTCTGGCTGCCGACCCCTGCGGACGAAAAGCTGAGCTTGCCCGGCCGCGCCTTGGCGTAGGCGATGAGTTCGCGCGTGTTCTTGACAGGCAGTTCGGCATTGACGGTGATGACCATCGGGCCGCTTGCGACCTTGGCGATGAGGCTGAAGTCTTTGAGCGAGTAGGGCAGCTTGCTGTAGATGAACTGATTGACGGTGAACATGCTTCCCGAAGCGAGCAACAGCGTATAGCCGTCCGCGGGTGACCCGGCCACGGCCTGCGCGCCCACGCTGCCGCCGGCGCCCGCGCGGTTCTCGACGACGATGGTCTGGTTCAGGCCCTTGGCCATTTCGGAGCCGAGCGCGCGCCCCAGCAGATCGGTGGCGCCGCCCGCCGAGAACGGGATGACCATGCGGATGGCCTTGTCCGATGGCCAGTTCGCGCGCGCGGGCGCCGCCAGCCAGGGCGACAGCGCCAGCCCATATCCCAAGGCCTTGATCAGACGGCGGCGTGCATACAGAAGTTGATGTTCGTCTTTCACGGTGTTGTCTCCTTCGTTCGCGGTAGGCGCGGCCCGCCGATCTACGGGAAGGGCGGGTTTTGCCAGGCAGCAACTGTCCCTCGGGCCAGTCGGCTCGATTTTTTTGGGGCGTCGCGGTGATTGTTGGCGGACTACTGGACTGCTGGGTTACGCACTGCTGGACTGCTGAGCTACGTACTGCGGATCAGGAATAGGGATGCGCCTCGCGTCGTCATCGGGTCTGGCTGGCGCAGACGGACTTCAACGCGTCGAGCAGCAACTGCGAAAGATGCGATCGGGGATTCTCCTGGGGCGCCAGGATGCCCAGACGGCGCTTGATGGTCGGCGAGCCGAACGGCGTGACCCGGATTCCCGCCGGGAACTCGTTGCGGCCGCGCCTGGCCGGCACCACGGATGCGCCAAGGCCATTGGCCACCATCGCAATGACGCCTTCCAGGTTGTCGATTTCCATGGTCGATCGCACCGTGATGCGCCGGCGCACCATTTCTTCCTGCACCAGATGGCCGACGCGGGCAGAGCGGTTGAATCGCACGTACGGGGTCTGCTCCAGGATCTCCTGGTCGCTGGCGCCCTGCACCGAGCGGTGCGCGATGACGACAAGCTCTTCCTCGACGAAGGGCAGGAAGTCCAGGCCGGAGCGCGGCGCATCGGGCTCGGTCACGATGGCGACATCGAGCTGGCGGTGGTAGATGGCCCGCTCCAGGTCATGCGTCAGCCCGGTGGTGACGTGAACCTCCAGCCCATGCCCCTGCTTTTGCAGGTGCCGCAGGGCCAGCGGCAGCACACCCGACACACAGGTGTGCACACTGCCCAGCTTGAGCAGGCCGGCCGACGTTCCCTTTTTTAGCGAGGCGCTCATGCTCTCCCAATGCGTGATCAGGTCGCGCGCGCGGTGGACCAGCGCAAGGCCCGTGTCCGTCAGGATCGGCGGGCGGCGGCTGCGGTCGAAGATCGTGATGCCCAGTTCATCCTCCAGGGCGCGGACCTGCATGCTGACGGCAGACAACGACAGGCCGATGGTGTTGCCGGCCTCGGCGAAACTGCCGTGGTCTGCGATCGCTATCAGCGTGTAGAGGGTCCGGATGTCCATGCAAGATTCGTCCTGGTAGGGGGCGCGTTGCGAAACGCGCGGGGTTCGGGCGCTATATCCCGAGCAGCCGCCGGGCGTTGCCTCCCATGACCTTCTTGAGGTTTTCCTCACGGATCGGCAAGCGCTCAAACCACTCTTTGTACCCTTGCACGGGACAGAAGGGAAACGAGCTGGCGTACAGCATCCGGTCGGACAGAAAGCTGTCGGCTGCCTTCACGTATTCCTCCCAGCCGGGCATGCGCGAAAAGTACATGTCGGGCGACAGCCACAAGTTCGGCCGCCGAAAGCCCAGGTGCAGGATTTCGTTGACCCAGGGCCAGCCGCCGTGGGCGACCACGACATTGAGGTTGGGAAAATCCGTCAGGACGCGATCGGTCCGAATGGGATCGGAATAGCTCAAATCGGGTCCCGCGGTGCCGCCCACCATCATGATCACGGGCACGCCGACGTCTTCGCAATGGCCATAGATGGGATAGAGGCGCCGGTCGTCCGCGTGCATGGGAATCGGATACGAGCCCGGTTCGATGTTGATGAGCCGAAAGCCGTCTTCGAGGGCCTGATCGATGGTCTGGCAGGCCTTGCGCCGGTCGGTGGGGTCGATCGAGGCCGCGCCGATGAACCGGTCGGGGTGCGCGGCCACGATGCCGCGCACATCGTCGTTGGACACGCTGCCCAGCACGCCGGCCAGCCTGCCCACCACCACGCCGCGATCGATCCGGGCCGCCTCCATTTCTTGCAGAAGCAGGTCCATCGACTGCTGCTGGGCCGCCTTCGAGGGTTCGAATCCCACCGTCCGCGTGAAGCCGTCGCGCCGTTCTCCCGCTGAGTACATCAGCGTGTTCAGGAAGCCGCCCACGGGCGGCCGAAGCCGAAAGTCGATGATCATCGCAGTCTCTTTGAATGGAATCCGATTGGGGGCGCGGCAAGGCGGCGCCTACATCACTTCGTCCTTGCGGTCGTCGGTCTCGCCGTAGCGGTGCAGCGCGGGCGGCTTCAACCCGGCATAGAGCTTTTCGATGCCGGCGTTGATCGTTTCCGCGTGCTGCGCGAAAAGCGAGTTCCCGTCCAGGTCGCTTTCGACGATGAAAGGCCCGAAGTCCTTGACTTCAAACAGCCACATCGCTTGCGCGATGCCAAGCTCATCCAGCCAATGCACCTCGCGCACTTGCTTGATGCCCCGTCCCAGCAACGCACCCGTGCCGTAGCCGACCGTGGTCAGGTAGATGGCGCCGCCCGGCGCCAGTACCTGTTTGTAGTCGTCGGCCGGCATGCCGCCCTTGCCGATCAGGATGCGGCACCCCGTCTCGCTGAGCCACCGGGGAATCCATTTGGAGAACCGGAACGACGCGGTGGCGGTGACGGCGCCCACGTTGTAGCCGCCGTGGCCATCGGGCGCGGCGGCGGGCGAACAGTGGAAGTTGACGTTGCTGACGGACCGCAGATCCACCGGCAGCGGCAGACCCTCGTCCAGCACCTTCTTGTAGACGCCCTCGCGGGCCGTGTACACCAAGCCATTCAAGTACACGGCCGATCCCAGTTCAAGCTTGGCGATGTCTTCCGTCTTGGCGGGCAGGTCCAGGTGAAAGACCTTGATGTCGTCGTCGTTGTTTACCATTCGACCGTCTCCCGGCGCATGTAGGGCGTGAACCATTGGGGATCCGTGCGGTACTGGATCTCTCCGTTGGCATGAATTCGCGCGGTGGCGCGGCGCGAAGACAGACAGAACGTATGCAGGCTGATGGGCATGCCGCCGGTGTGCGTGTAGCCGCATTCGATGTGGCAGTCGACCACCATGCCGGTGCCGACGAAGCCCATTGCGCCCATGCCGATCGAGTTGCCGAGCTTCATCAGCTCAAGCTCCAGCTCGGCCACCTTGGGATCGGGATTGCGGTCGCCTACCGTGCGCAGACAGGCCGCCTGCTTGCCGAGCTGCATGCACGTGTCCTTGGAGCCGCCCAGACCGATGCCGACGATGGCGGGCTGGCACGCCAGCCCGCGCTTGCCGAACGCGATCAGCGTGTCCAGCACGAAGCGCTTGATGCCGTCTATGCCGTCGCCCGGAAACAGCATCCGGTAGTCGGTGCCGAAAAGCCCGCCCTTGTGCACGGTGGTGATCTCGATCCAGTCGGCGTCCGGTTCGAAAGACCATTCGATTTCTGGCGCGTTGATGCCGACGTTGTTGTTATGGTCGGTGCGCCAGAGCGGATGGACGCGATTCGGCCGCAGCGGGATGGTGACGGTGCCTTCGGCGGTGGCGTGGCGCAGCGCGCGCTCCACGGCCACGAACCCGGCGTCCACGGATGCCTCGTTGCCGACCTTGACGTAATACCGCGGCAGTCCGGTATCGGCGCACATCGGGCGCCGGTCCTGGTCGGCGGCTTCCCAGTTGTCCATCATGGCGTGGATGACAAATCGCGGCAGCTTGCCGGTTTCCTTTTTCTGGAGCGCCTGGATGCCTTCCTTGTAGTCCTTGGGGATCTCGATTGCAGCGCGGCGCATGATTTCCAGCGCGGCTTGTTCAATCTTCTGGACGGGGATTCTCATGGTGGGTTGCCTTCAGCTTTGGGGGTTGCCTGCTTCGCCTTCGATCAGCGATTCGCCGGGCTTCACGATGTCAAAGGACACCGGCACCATCTCCAGCTTCACGTCGCCGTCCCGCGCGCTGACGCGCGTGTAGCAGCTGGTGTGCAGGTCGCCGGGTTCGGAGAAGTCTTCGCGATAGTGCGCGCCGCGGCTGTTCTCGCGCGCCAGCGCCGACACGGTGATGACCTTTGAGATGTCGACCAGGCTTTCAAGGTTGAGCCAGTCGTGCCAGGTCAGGTTGAAGCGCCGGTCGCCGTCCGCCACGCCGATATCGCGCAGGGCGGCGCGGTGGGCGGCAATGGCGTCAAGGCCATGTTCCATGGCATCCCGATTGCGCAGCACGCCCACGTCGTCCCACATCGTCTGCGACAGCGCATCGCGCAGTTCATGGATGCGTCCGGCGCGCCGCGAGAACGGGAACTCGGCGCGTTCGACACCGCGCGCGATGACCTGCTGGTCCGGATCGCGCCAGTGGCCTTCGCGGGCGACATAGGCGGCCATCGCATCGCCCGCGATGCCTCCGAACACCGTGGAATTGGCGACGCCGTTGCCGCCCAGGCGATTCGCGCCGTGCACGCCGCCGCAGTCTTCTCCCGCGGCATACAGGCCCGGCGAGGCGGTCGAGCCATCCACATTGAATTCAACGCCGCCCATCAGGTAATGCGCGGTCGGCACCACTTCGACCTTGCCGCCGGCCAGGTCGAATCCGCAGTCCTTGCATCGGTTGACCATGCCGGGAAAGGTCTTGGCGACTTTCTCCGGACCCAGATGGCTCATCTGGATGTAGACGCCGCCCATCGGGCCCGTGCGTCCCGCGCGCATCTCGGCGTAGATCCCGCGGCTGACCACGTCGCGCGTGGCCCGTTCGCCGCGCTTGTCGTAGTTCGTCATGAAGCGTTCGCCTTCGCCGTTGAGCAGATAGCCGCCGGCGCCGCGCAGTCCTTCTTCCAGCACCGTGCCGGTCATCCGCGTATCCGGTCCGCCCAGCAGGCCGGTGGGATGAAACTGCACCATCTCCATGTCCCTGAGCCTCAGGCCATAGCGCAATGCCATGGCCAGGCCGTCGCAGGTCTTGTCACCGGACGGCGTGTGGTAGCGATACATGGTCGGGCCGGCGCCGGTGGCCAGGAGGACGGCCTTGGCCTGCACGAAGCGGTAGGTGCCCGCCCGCATGTCGATGAAGAGCACGCCCGAGATGCCCGATCCGTCGGCGGCCGGAATGAGCTCGATGGCGCGGTGCTCTTCAAGTTCTTCCACATCCAGCGCGCGCACCTGCTCCATCAGCCGGTTGATGATCTCGATGCCGGTCAGGTCCGCCTTGTGCACGGTCCGGTCGAAGCTCTGGCCGGCAAACGCTTTGGAATGCAGCGATCCATCGGGATTGCGGTCGAAGAAGCAGCCGATTTCGTTTTCGAGTTCCCGCACGCGTTCGACCGCGCCTTCCACCAGCCGCCACGCCAGATCCTGGCGCGGCAGCCACTTGCCGCCCTCGATCGTGTCCATGAAGTGGCGCTCGACCGAGTCCCCCGCGGCCAGCGCGACGTTGTAGCCGCCCTGGACCATGCGGGTACAGCCGCACTTGCCGAGCAGGCCTTTCACGGTCACCGTCACTTTCAGCGAGGGGTTTGCCTTCTTCGCGTGCAACGCGGCAAAGAGGCCGGCCCCGCCGGTGCCCAGCACCAGAATGTCCGTCTTGTGGTTGTCGATACGCATGTCAGATCACTCCGGCGATGAACGCCAGTCCGGTGGCCATCGAGATCGCAAATCCCCATCCGATCCAGGCAACGCGCGCGTCGCGCGGAGAGCGCCAGGGCAGAAGTTCCAGCGCAAGCAGGCGCAGGCCGAAGAACATGTGAAGCGTCAGCAGCAGGACCAGCCCCCATTCGCCGGCTTTCATCCACGGCATTTCCGCCAGCTTCAGGAAGGCGTCCAGCCTGGCCTCGTCCAGCGCCATTGCCAGCACGTAGAAGTGCACGGGAACGAACAGCGCCAGCGCCAGACCGGAGAGCCGATGTCCCAGGAAGGCCCAGTACGCGCGGTGATTGCGTGCGGACTTCATCACGCCAGCCCTCCCACCGCGGCGACCGCGCGCATGCCCAGGACGAGGAGCATTGCGCCGAACGCCAGGCCGACGACGGAGGCGGCCGGCCGGCCGAGCTTGAGCCACTCGATCAGGATGTTGCGCAAGCCGATGGGGACGTGGACCGATACGCTGACCACGAACAGGCCGTAGAAGACGATCCATAGCCAGTTCCCCTCGGTGCGCGAGAGGATTTCGCCAGCAGTCAGGCCGCCGCGGACCGCATAGATCACCAGGCCGACATGCACCAGGACGAAGGGCGCCATCACCATTGCCGTAAGGCGCTGGAGCGCGAACAGACGGGCCTCCATGTCAGTCTCCCTTGAGCAGGCTGACGATGGCGCTGCGTTTCAGCCCGGCAATGCTGCCGGTCGGGCTCAGGCTGACCGGACAGTGCTTCATGCAGCTGCCCTGCGTGTGACAGGAATTGCAGCCGCTGCCGGAGGTGGCCTTGTGAAGGACGTCCTTGGGATCGGCGTGCCGTTCGTCGTTGTAGAGCGTCCACGCGCGGTTCAGCGCCGCGGGACCCAGGTAGTCCTTGTCCCAGGAAACCACGTCGCAGGCGGCGTAGCAGACGCCGCAGTTGATGCATTCGATGGCCGCGTCGGCAAGCTTGCGTTGCTTGCTTTGCGGCAACACCTGTGCCGGCGGATCGTCGCGCGTGGCGGTGCCGACAAAGGTATTTCCGGCGCGTGCCCACTTTTGGAAGAACTCGCGCATGTCGACGACCAGGTCCTTGATCCGCGGCATGTTGCGCAGGGGTTCGATGACGATCACGCCGGCTTCCTCGACGCGGCTCACATGCGTGCGGCATGTCCAGCGCGGCGTGCCGTTGACGGTCATCGCACAGGATCCGCACACGCCGACGCGACAGGCGTAGCGGTACGAGAGGCCGGGCTCCTGCGTGCGCTGGACTTCCGTCACCACGTCCAGGACGGTCTGGTTGTCACGCCACGGGACCAGGTAGGTGGAGAACTTGCCGTCCTCCGTGCCTCGCGAAATGCGAACCGTCAGTTGCTTCGGGCTCGCGGATTGCTTCGTATCCATTTTCCGTCCTCAAGCGGCATGCTGCGCCCATGAACAGAATTCTGGAACTTGCGAATCTCTGAAGCAATACAGATTTGGTTGATATTTTTTGAACTTATTTCGGGCGGCGCGAGGGGCGTCGCGTGGCGCTGCGCGGTTGCCGCGACGCGGTAGATTCAGCGGTTTGCGATGACGCAGTGCGTCAATGCCGCTTGCCGCGGCTTGTTATGGCGACGCGCGACGCGGCAACCACCGCCAGAACACCCCGGCCGCGACCAAGCCTAACGTTCCCACCCCAAACGACGCGCCGCCCAGCGACAACAGCGCCGTCAGCGCCGACAACGCCACCGGCCCGCCGCTTGCGCCCAGATCGGCCATGAAGCGCCAGATGCCCAGGAATTGCGTGCGCGCGCCCGGCGGGGCGGCATCGGCGCCCAGCGTCATCACGATGCCCGAGCCGATGCCGTTGCCAAAGCCCAGCAGCAGCGACACCAGGATGAAGCTTGTCACGCCGCTAGTCAGCGGGATCGCCATCAGGCTCAGCCCCATCAGCAGGGTGCACGGCAGCGCCACCCACAGGCGGCCGCGCTGGTCCATCACCTTGCCCGCGGGATAGAACACGGACATGTCCACCGCGGCAACCAGCCCGTAGACGAGGGACGTGGTGGTGGCGTCCAGGCCGAGGTGGTCCGCCCAAAGCGGTATCACTACCTGACGCGATGCCCGCAGGGCGCTGATCAGCATCACGCCCACGCCCAGCGTGGCGTACACGCTGCGATGATCGCGCGCGACCTCGCCGATGCGGGCGCGCGGCTTGCCAGCCGCCTTGACGTGAACGGGTTCGATGTCCGGCGCCTTGATGGCGATGAATCCCGCGCCGAGCATCGCGCAGACGGCGATCCAGTACGCGCCATCCAGGCCCAGGAAGTGGATCAGCGCCGCGCCCGCGAAGGGGCCGATGAAGGTGCCGATCCGCGTCGTGCCGCCCAGCGTGGACAGGGCGCGCGCGCGGTAGGCCAGCGGCACGACCTCGATCATGTAGCTCTGCCGCGCCAGCTGGAATACCGATTGCGCGCATCCCTGCATCAGCATGGCCAGCGCCAGCACCCAGAGATGCGGCACGCCAATGACCAGCAGCAATCCGGCCACGCTGAGCAGCGCGGCGCCGGCCATGGCGCGTTTTTCGCCGAATCGCTCGGTGATGAGCGCCGACGGAATGTTCGAGAGCAGCGAGCCGACGCCGATCAGGGCGGCAATGAGGCCGGCGGCCGCGAAGGACGCGCCTTGTTCCCGCGCGGTGAGCGCGATGACGGGAAGGATCGCACCGTTGCTGATGCCGTAAAGCAGCGACGGACCGAACGCCGGCACGGCGATCTGCTTCAGATTGAACGATTCGGGATGCGACATGAGGGGAGCGTGGGTGCGCCGGGCGGCGCGGCGGTCATCGATGCGGAATCCCGTGAGTGTATCGAAAGGTCCGGGTTTCTCCCTATTTGCATACGTATGCAAGGATTTGAAAGTGCCCTCCATCGAAGAACTTTCCACACTTGCAGGACCCGAGACCATGATCCGTTATCTGAAGCGCGGCCGGACCGCCGCCGTCAAGACCGAAGACGACGCCAAGGTGCGCGCCACCGTCGAAGACATCATCCGCGACATCGAAACCCGGGGCGACGAAGCCGTGCGGGATTACAGCCGCAAATTCGACAACTGGGATCCGGCTGACTTTCGTCTGTCACGCGCCGAGATCGAGGCGGCGCGCAAGCAGTTGTCGTCGCGCGAGATCGAAGACATCGCGTTTGCGCAGAGCCAGGTGCGCAACTTTGCGCAGATCCAGCGCGATTCGATGCGCGACGTTGAAGTGGAGACCTATCCCGGCGTGGTCCTGGGCCACAAGCATGTGCCGATGAATGCGGTGGGCTGCTACATTCCGGGCGGCAAGTATCCGCTGCTGGCCTCGGCGCACATGAGCGTGCTGACCGCCAAGGTCGCAGGGGTCAAGCGCATCGTGTCCACGGCGCCGCCCTATCAGGGCAAGCCGCATCCCGCCATCGTGACCGCCATGGACATGGCGGGCGCGGACGAGATCCTGGTGCTGGGCGGCGTGCAGGCCGTCGTGGCAATGGCGGTGGGAACCCCCAGCGTGGCGCCTGTGGACATGCTGGTGGGGCCCGGCAACATGTTCGTGGCCGAAGCCAAGCGGCAGTTGTATGGCCGGGTCGGCATCGACCTGTTTGCCGGCCCCACCGAAACGCTGGTCATCGCCGACGACAGCGTGGATGGCGAATTGTGCGCGGTCGACCTGCTGGGTCAGGCCGAACACGGTCCGACGTCGCCGGCCGTGCTGCTGACGAACAGCGAACAGTTGGCCCGCGACACATTGGCCGAGGTCGAGCGCCAGCTGACCATCCTGCCCACGGCCGAGATTGCCGCCAAGGCCTGGGCCGATTGTGGCGAAGTCATCGTCTGCGACACGCTTGAGGAAATGCTCCAGGTGGCCGACGACCTGGCGTTCGAGCACGTGCAGGTCATGACGCGCGACCCGGATTACTTCTTGAACCGGATGACGAACTACGGCGCGCTGTTCCTGGGACCCCGCACCAACGTCAGCTTCGGCGACAAGGTGATCGGCACCAACCACACGCTGCCGACCAACCGCAATGCGCGCTACACGGGCGGGCTGTGGGTGGGCAAGTTTCTCAAGACCTGCACCTACCAGCGCGTGCTGACGGACGCCGCCAGCGTGACGATGGGCGAATACTGCTCGCGCCTGTGCCACATGGAGAACTTTGCCGGCCACGGCGAACAGGCCAACATTCGCGTGCGCCGCCATGGCAATCGTCCTGACCTGCCGTGGTATCAGCCGGTGGAGGCGCAGGCATGATGGCGCTACCCAAAGGACCGGACTTCCGGGTGGACGGACGCCGCGCCCTGGTGACGGGCGGCAGCGGCGGCATCGGACTGGCGGCGGCCGCCGCGCTTGGCCGGGCGGGCGCGCATGTCACGGTGGCGGCCCGGCGCGAGCCGGAACTGGCGCAAGTGTGCGAAGCCTTGCGGGCCGAAGGCATCGGCTGTGCGCCGCTGGTGCTGGACGTGACGGACGCCGCGGCCGTGGATCAGGCGGTCGCGCACGGCGAGCCCTTTGACATCCTGGTCAACAACGCCGGGATGAATCGTCCCAAACCGCTCATCGATCAGTCCGACGAGGACATCGACGCCGTGCTGGACTTGAACGTGAAGGCGGCCTTCTACACCAGCCGGGCCGTGTCGCGCCGCCTGCTGACGGAAGGCCGTGCGGGATCGATCATCAATGTGTCCTCGCAGATGGGGCACGTGGGCAGCCCCCGGCGCACGCTGTATTGCGCCAGCAAGCATGCGCTGGAAGGCATGACGCGCGCGCTGGCTTGGGAGCTGGGCGCCGCCAACATTCGCGTGAACACCGTGTGCCCGACTTTCATCGAAACGCCCATGACGGCGGGCATGCTGGAGCAGCCCGGGTTTCGCGACTGGGTTTGCGCGCGCAACGCGCTGGGCCGCGTCGGCCGCCTGGACGAGGTGATGGGCGCGATCGTGTTCCTGGCCAGCGATGCCTCCAGCTTGATGACGGGCAGCGCGCTGATGCTGGATGCAGGATGGACCGCGGCATGAGGACCGCGCCCCGTGCGCAGGACGTGGCGGATCTGGCGCAGGTGTCGCAGTCGGCCGTCAGCCGCACCTTCACGCCGGGCGCCAGCGTGTCCGAAGCCACGCGCCGCAAGGTGTTGGCCGCCGCGCAAAAGCTGGGTTACCGGCCCAACGCGTTGGCCCGCAGCCTCATCACGCGCCGCAGCCGCATCGTGGCGCTGGTGATGAGCTACCTGGAAAACCAGTTCTATCCGCTGGTCATCGAACGGCTGTCGCAGAAGCTGCAGAAAGAGGGCTACCACGTGCTGATGTTCATCGCCGAGGTGGACGAGGCGGCCGATGGCGTATTGGCGGAGATTCTGCAGTACCAGGTGGACGGCATCGTGATGGCTTCCGCAATGCTGTCGCCCAACGTGGCGCGTAGTTGCGCCGAGGTTGGGGTGCCCGTGGTGCAGTTCAATCGCGTCTCCATCCTGGGCGGGCTGGCGCGCCACGCCAGCAGCTCGGTCACATCCGACAACTACGCGGGCGGCCAATTGGTGGCGCGCCTGCTGGTCGAACGCGGTTATCGACGCTTCGGCTTTCTGGCGGGGCTGGAGGATTCGTCCACCAGCATTGAACGCGAACGGGGATACCGGGACGCCTTGCGCGCGCTCGGCCACGACTTAGCCTGCCGCGAAGTCGGGCACTACGACTTTGATCTGGCCCAGGCGGCGGTGCGGCGGATGTTTGCCGCGGATGCGCCGGACGCGCTCTTCGCCGGCAACGACCACATGGCGATCGCGGCGCTGGATGTACTGCGCCACGAGCTGGGCCTGCGCGTGCCCGAGGACGTGGCCGTTGTGGGGTTTGACGACGTCCCGCAGGCCGCGTGGGGCGCGTATCGCCTGACTACCGTGCGTCAGCAGGTCGAACCCATGGTGGACGCCACCGTCGACCTGCTGCGCGAACAGATGCAGGCCGAGCTGCGGCCGCGCGACATCGTCGTGCCCTGCGGCCTGGTCGAACGCGCGACGGTCCGGGCGGGACCCTGACACACACTTTTCCCCTTTTTCCGGCACTACCCAAAAAAGCGCGCGCAGACCGCGCTCATCGACTCCAGGAGACAAACGCATGCGCAGCATTTTCGTCCGTACCCTGACCGCCGTTGCGGCGATCGGGCTGACCGCCAGCATGGCGCACGCCCAAGGCGGCGCGCCCGCCTGGCCCACCAAGAACATCCGGTACATCGTGCCGTTCTCGCCGGGCGGCGTATCCGACGGCGTGGCCCGCCTGATGGCCGAGCAACTGAGCGCCCGCCTGGGACAGTCGGTCATCGTCGAGAACAAGCCGGGCGTCTCCGGCATCGTGGGCACGCAACTGGTGGCCCGCGCCGAGCCGGATGGCTACACCATCATGGGCGGCACCATCACCACGCACGCCGTCAATCCGTTCTTCATCAAGAAGCTGGACTATGACCCCGTCAAGGACTTCACGCCGGTCGGGCTGGTTGGCATGGTCAGCAACGCCCTGGTGGTGCGGGCCGACAGCCCGTTCAATACGGTGCAGCAGGTTATCGATGCCGCGCGCGCCGATCCCGACGGGCTGACCTACGGCACGGCCGGCGCGGGCACGTCGCAGCATCTGTCCGGCCAGCTGTTTCAGTCCATCTCGGGTACGCGCTTGCGCCAGATCGTCTACAAGGGCGGATCGCAGTCGATGGTGGATCTGATCGGTGGACAGATCGACATGGTGTTCGAAACGGTCGCGGCCGCGCGTCCGATGATCGACGCCAAGCGGGTCAAGGTGCTGGGCGTGACCAGCGCCGCGCCGTTGGCGGACCTGCCCGGCGTCAAGCCGCTGGCTGACCTGGGCTTGCCCGGTTTCGCGATGCAATCGTGGCAGGGCATCTTCGCGCCGGCGGGAACGCCCGCGCCGGTCGTGGACCGCCTGGGCCGCGAGATCGCGGCTATCGTCAACAGCCCGGAC
Source organism: Achromobacter sp. E1 (assembly GCF_037039475.1). Lineage (NCBI taxonomy): Bacteria > Pseudomonadati > Pseudomonadota > Betaproteobacteria > Burkholderiales > Alcaligenaceae > Achromobacter > Achromobacter sp. E1. Next base: position 4,831,641 of record NZ_CP146253.1, on the reverse strand, counting down.
GTGCGCGCCAAGCTGCTGACGTTGGGCGTTGCGCCCGACGGCCGCGGTTCGGCAGAATTCTCGAAGTTCCAACGCAGCGAAATAGAAAAATGGGGCAAGGTGATCAAGGACGCCGGCATTCAGGCTGACTGACCCCGCCCCGACACAGGAGACTTGCATGACCGACCCCCGCTTCCCGCTGGACGGCCGCCTGCCGGACATGCTGCGCAGTGGCAAGCCGCTGCGTGGCCTGTTCAACGGACTGCCCAGCCCGGCCATCGTCGAGATGTGCGCGTATGCCGGCTTTGACTTCATCATCCTGGACAACGAGCACGGCTGTGCCGATTTCGGCATGACCGAACACATGCTGCGCGCCGCACGGGCCACGGGCATCGTGCCGATCGTGCGCTGCTTTGAGCACGACTTGCCGCGCATCCTGGACATGGGCGCAAGCGCCGTGCAGGTGCCGATGGTGGAGACCGCTGAGCAGGCGCGGCGTCTGGCCGGCATGATCCACTATCCGCCGGTGGGCCGCCGCGGCAGCGCCTTCAGTACGCGCGCGGCGGGTTACGGGGCTTTCGGCGGCGCGGGTCACACGCAGCGCAGCAATGACGGCATCGGCTTCATCGCCATGATCGAAACGCCCGAGGCCATTGCGGCGGCGGGCGAGATTGCGGCGGTGGATGGCGTGGATGCGGTGTTCATCGGGCCCAATGATCTGGCGCACGCGATGGGCCACGGCAGCGACTGGAATGCCGAACCCGTGCAACGCGCCATCGAGGCCGGGTTGCGCGCCATCGCCGGGGCCGGCAAGTGCTCGGGGATCATCGCGCTGACGCCGCAGGACGAAGAAAAGTACGGGGCAATGGGCGCGCGCTATTTTGCCAACGTGTCGACCAGCATCATCACCCGCGCGCTGGCGCAGGCAGCCTCCGCCGGGCGCGAGGCGAAGCCGCCCGCCTATTGACGGTATCCGGCCATCAGGCAATCAGCCCGCATTGCCGTGATACCCGAACCGGAAGCTGCCCAGCACGTAAGTGCGCACGGCCTCGTTGAAGGGGTAGGTGTAGGCTTGCCCCACGACGATTACATGCGCCACGTTGGCCAGCACGCGGCGGCGCAGCGCCTGGCCGATCGATTCGTCATCGCGGCCGCCTTCCACGCGCGACATCTGCTGGAAGAGGTCGCTTTGCGTGACGCCATTCTGCATGAACGAGAACGCGGTCCAGACGCAGGCCAGCGTCAGGACCAGGGCCAGGCCCGCGGCCCGCGTCGCGGTGCGCCCCGGCTGCTGGCCGGCGGGCGTGCGCAGCCAGACGATGAGCTTGACGATCAGGTACAGCAGCTTGCCAAAGTGGCCCACCGCGCCCAGCAATGAAAACAGCAGCGCGACCGGCGGCACGATCGCCGCGCGCGCGGCGTCTTGGCCCAGCTGGTAATGCTGGCCGCCGCGCGAAAAATCCGCGCTGCTTGCCGAAAAGCGCGGCAGGGCATCGTCCACCGCGCGGTCCAGCATGCCGTCGTACAGCCGCTTGAAGCCGGCGGCGTCGGTGTAGTTGGGCGCGACGTTCATGGTGGCCGGCACCATCAAGGTCTGGCGCAGCAGCTTCTGCACGCCGGGCCGCGCCACGAAATCTTCGTACGACAGGCCCGGTGGGATGGCGTCGCCTTCGACGTGCACCGTGCGGCTGCGCATCGTTTTCCAGTATTGCTGCGCGACGGCTTCGTTGAAGGTGGCGCGGTCGTGCGGCTGCCAGCCCGCAGGCACGGGAATGCGCTTGCGCACGTCCTGCACCACGCGGCCTTGATAGCGGGCGGGCACGCTTTCCGGGGTCCAGCCGCGGCGCGACAGGTTGCGGCGGTAATCGCCCCAGGCGCGGTCCTGTTCGCGCGCAAGGCCGATGTCCGATGCGACCGGCACACCCGCATATTTCTTCCAGCGCTCGGCGACGGACTGCATCACGCTGGTGTAGACCTGGTGATACCCCCGAATGCCCGGCGCCGTCATGCGGACTTCGCGGTCATCGAAGGTGAAGGTCTTCATCTGGCGTTGCAGGTCGGCGCGGATGACCTGCCGCTTCTTGGGTTCGACCTTGTCGTCCAGATTGTCGATGTTGGACAGCAGCACCTGGAACACCGCCAGGAGCGCCTTGCCTTCGGGGCGCGCGTAGACGCCATCGTCGACCAGCCCATCCAGATGCAGGTCGCCCTGCACGAGCGATCGTTGCAGCAGTCCGGCGTTGGTGGCAACGCGGCGGAACTCGCCGTCGCGCGAGTCGACCAGCACGTTCACCATCATCTTGATGGCGCTGAAGACGACCAGCGCCGTCACGACGCAGGCAACGGCAATCTTCAGGGATGACGGCCGGCCGCCGGTGGCAAGCCGCCGCGCCAGCATCAGTTGCAGCACGACCAGCGCCGCGGCGATGCCGGACAGGGTTCGGCCGAAGAATTCCAGCTCCTCGATGTCGTGCGGCGTCGCGCGGCTGCCCACCACATCGAGCAGCCGGGCGTTGAAGCCAAGTTCAAAACTCAGGTAGATGACCGTCAGGACGATCAGGAAGAGGATCTGGCGAATCTGGGCTTGGCGCACGTTCAATCCCTCAGATCCAGGCGGGTCGAGGTGATTTCCTCGTCGGGCAGATCCAGCTTGGCGGGCGTGCGCGATGCCGTGCCCGAGCGGGCCGGCGCGGGCCTGTCGCCCGCCGGCACGCGTTGCGGGGGCGGTGGCACGACGCGGCCTGCGCTGGCCGCGCCGCTGGCCGTCTGGGTTTGCACCGCTGCGGGAGCGTCGGGGGCGGTGCGCCGGTTCGGCCGGTTGCCGCTGGCGGGCTTTGCCGCCTTGCCCGGCCGGGCGTCCGGCGCGGCGGGCGGCGGATAGACGCCATGCAGCCGGATCGAATCCATGTACCCGGGCGGATACAGCGACTCGTCGGCAAACGGCTTGGCGCGCGGATTCAATCCGGCCACGGCCTTCACGTTGCCGCGGCGCATGCGCCCGTCCTGCGTGTAGACGAAGCGTTCGATCGACGAGCCCTTGGGGAAGTCGAAAGTCATGGCGCTGCGGTCATCCTGGACCAGCACGACCGGCCGGTCGCGGCAATTGCCCACGTCCCACGACAGCACGTCGGACCCTTCGATGGCCAGCACGCTGTAGCGGTAATCGCAGTTGCGGCGCTGGGTCTCGATCACGACCACCGTGCGCGAGCCGACGTTCTCGGTGCGCGCGATGCGCGCCGATTCCACGTTGTTGATCGGCACCACGCGCTGGTTACCCGACAGCTTGACCGAGAAGTTCTTGCCTTCGCGCCGCAAGGTGCCCAGCCCGCCATCCTGCAAGGGAAACTGGCCGATCTCGGTGCCGAACAGGGCGGCGGTGTCCACGCCGTACACGAGGTTGCCCCGCGAATTGGTCTTGACGGCGCAGGCGGACAAGCCCGCAAGGAGCAGCACGCTGGCCGCAAGACGAAGGAGCAACGAACGGGAATCGGACAGGCGCATCGACATCATGTTGGAGGCAGAAAAAATTGGCGCCTCTTGGGCGCCATTTTCATCAAAGCCCTGCAATGTATCGCAAAGTTACAACGCGGGGCCAGACTTGTTTCAATTGCGCGGCGCGGGCCCGCCTCAGTTGGCGGACTGCTTGAACTCCATCGACAGTTTGACCAGTTCGTGCACGCCATGGCGCACGGCCGACACGCAGCGCGCCGCGATGCCGCGCAGCAGCGCAAGGTCGGGCAGCGTGTCGGGGGCGGCCACGAAGCTCTCCACCGATGCCGACACGCGTGCGGGGCGGTCGGCGCTTTCGGCGGCCAGCGTCAGCTTGATGGCCTTGCAGCGGTTGTTCACGACGTTGATGACCTCCAGGAACTGGTCGCGCGTCAGGTCCAGTTCGTCCGCCTGCACGAAGCTGGGGTAGACCAGGCGCAGGAACTCGGGGTCTGCGTCGCTCAGGCTGAAGTACATGATGCCCAGATCGGGATGCTTGAAGACCACGTCGCCTTGATCGTCCTGGCTGGCGACCAGGCCCAGTTCTTCTTGCACGAGGGTCTGGTACAGGGCGGACAGCGGGGTAGGGGTGGACATGTTTGAAGGCTCCGTTCTTGATGGTGGGAAATATCGGCGGGTGGAAGTGGCGGTTTGCTTTCCAGCAGGCGGGGCTGAAAAGGCGAGCCCTTCACCATGGCTACGCGCCGATTCGGAAAAGGTTCGAAAAAAGTTGGGGCGAAGCATAAACCGGAACCCGAAATGGCAATCGCCAAACAAGACCCGCAAAAAAAATCGAACCTTCTGTTCGGCCGCGCGTAGCGACAAGTACCGGCCTTCGCGCCTCACCCTCACAAGGAAAGACCATGCAGGACAAAGCACAAGACGTATTGGCGCAGGCCAGAACCCATGCGGCGCGTTGGACGGCGATCGCGGCGCGGCGCGTCAACCGCGGCGACGCGGCGGGCGCACTGCTGTTCCTGCTGGGCTCGACGCTCTTTGCCGTCATTACCGTGCGCATGATGGGATCGGCCGCCAGCCTGAGCTTCTACGACATGCTTCGCCTGCAGAACGGCGCCAGCCTGCAGGGCGCAATCGCCGGGCAGGGGGCGGGCGCGGGCGTGTATGCCGTGTTGTGGCTGCTGGCGGTTGCAGGGCCGCTGCTGCCTTCGCTCATGCAACATCGCGCGGCGCGCCTGGGCTATTTCGCGCCGCTGGCGTTGTGGGCCATTGCGCTGGCGGGCGTGGTTTCGCAAGTGCGGGAAGTCATGGACGCGACGCGCCAGTTCGCGGGTTTCATGGGCAGTTCGCGCGCCAGCCGCAGCTTGGCGGGCGACATGGCGTCCAACCTGTGGAACAGCCTGTCGTTCGGATTCGGCTTCTATCTGTGCGCGGCCATCGCCATCGCCTTTACCGTCCGCGGGATCGCCGCGATGCGCCGCCGCGCTTGATTTTCCGCCCCTGCGCGGCTAAGGTGCCGCAGCTCCCAGAATCCGAATCATGAACACGCTCGATTCCAAGCGTTACGTCATCAATAACGTCGACGCGCTGCTGCGCATCCTGCACGCCGACCCGCGCTACGCGCTGGCGTTTCGCAACAAGGCCGAGCAGCACATCACGCTGAAGCTGCGCAGGAAGTTCTTCAATGCACCGCCGGAAGGCGTGGTGGATGCGTTCAATAATGCGCTCATGAAGTTCCTGCAGACGCGCACCTTCAAGGACGAAGCCCTGTTGCACGGCCAGCCCGAGGGCGGATGGACGGCGCACGAGCTGGCGGTCAGCAAGCTGGGCGGCTACCTGTACCGCGGATCGCTGCATGAATTGATCCAGATCCATCGCCGCACGCGACACGAAGTGCGCTGGACTGGCCCGCAGGGCAATGAGGAAGGGGAGGACGCGGCGCTCGGCGATACGCGGCACGTGGCCGATCCGTCCGAGTTCAACGACCCGGCGCGCGCCTACGAGCATCTGTCGATCATCAAGCGCATGCGCGATTGCATCAACAAACTCAGCGACACGCTGCGCACCACCATGTTCCTGTATCTGGACGACATGCCGATGGAACAGATCGCGCGGCAGCAGGACCTGCACGTGCCCACCGTCAAGAGCCGCCTGCACGCCGCGCGCAAGCTGGTGACCGACTGCACGCGTAAAGGAATGGACTGATGATTCCCGAAGACCGAGTGCTGACCTATCTGTCGGGCGACATGGATCCGGATGCCCGCCGGTCCTTCGAAGCGGACCTCGCGCGCGATCCAGCGCTGCGGGCAGAGCTTGAGGCGTGGCGCAACCTGGCACAAGCCCGCCAGCTGGCGCACAACGAGATCGGGCAGGCCGAGCGCGATGCCGCCTTTCTGCGCGCGCTGGCGCAGCGTCCGCGGAACGCGCCAGCCTCCCGCGCGCGCCGGCTGTGGCAGTGGCTGTGGCCCACGCCCGCCAGCCCCTTGATGCCATTGGGCTGGGCGCTTGCGATCGTGCTGTCCGTCATGGTGGCGCAACAGGCGCCCGTCGGTCCCGACGTTGGCGGCGCTGCGCCCGATGCGGTGCTGACGCGCGGGGGCGCCTCGTGCCCGCGCCTGGTGGTGGACCTGCCCGACGCGTTGACCGCCCGGCAACTGCGCAACACCCTGTCCCAGTACGCCGTGTCCATCGTCGACGGCCCCGACGCCGATGGCCGTTACGTCCTGGCCGCCTCGCGCGAGTCGTCGCTGCGAGACGCCGCGGCGGCGCTGGGCGCGCTGTCCGCCACGGCAGCGCCGGCCGGCGCCTGCCCCACCCCTTGAAGCCCCCCCTTTGAAGCCCCGTTTGCGAACCCTCATGACGCGCATCGACCCACCCGCCCGTGCCAGCGCACCCATTTCGCGCGCACACCCCCTCATGCGGCGGCGTCTGCTGACGGCGTTGCTTGGCGCCGCCCTGAGCGGCGGACCGGCGACCGCCGTGTGGGCGGCGGGCAGCAACGCCAGAGGGCTGAACAATCGGAACATGGTGGACGACGACCCGCCGCCGTCCGCCGCGCCGTCGCACCCGCCCGCCACGCCCGCGCCGGCGCCGGATGACGACCCCGCCGCCAGCGCGGCGGCGTCCAACGCCGAATCCGATGCGGCCTCCCAGGCGGACCGCCAGGCGGCGTCCAATCCGGCTGCCGCCCGGCGCCGTTACGCGCTGGTGATCGGCAACGCCCGCTACGCCGTGCCGGCCAACGCGCTCGTCAACCCGGTCAACGACGCGCGCCTGATCGCCGAGGCGCTGCGCCAGCGAAGCATCGATGTGACGCTGCTCACGGATCTGACCACCGCGCAGATGGAAGCCGCCGTCGACGAATTCGCCGATCGCGCCGCCGGCGGGGATCTGGCGCTGATGTACTTCGCGGGACACGCCGTCGCCGTGGACGACGTGAACTATCTGTTTGGCGTGGACCTGCCGTTGCCGCTGGGCGACGTGCGCATCCGCACGGCGCAGCAAAGTTCGCTAAGCCTGAGGCGCGTGTCGCAGGCGCTGCGGCGCGCCAACGTGCGCGCCCGCCTGATGGTGCTGGACGCCTGCCGCACCAACCTGACGCGCGGCACGCCTGCCGCCGGCCTGGTGCATGCCGTGCCCGCGGGCGGGGAGCTGATCGCGTTTTCGACGCAACCCGGGGCGACCGCCGAGGACGGCTTCGGCAATCAAGGGCCACGTCACAGCCCTTATGCGTACTACTTTGCGCAGGGCCTACGCGCGCTGCCCGGCACGGCGCCCGTAGAGACGTTCTTCAAGCAGTTGACCGCCGACGTGCAGGTAGCCACCGCCTACCGGCAGATTCCGCACTACGCCAGCAGCCTGGTCGGCACGGTGACCTTCACGACGCTGGCGGACGGGCAGACGCCCGCGACGCCGGGCGGATCCGGCGGCCAGACCGCGCAGGGCCGTGGCCCGTCGCCCACCCTGGGCCGCGACCTGATCAAGGCGCGCATGAGCGCATGGGAATACGAGATCGAGCGGGGCGCCCAGTATGTGGATGAACCTCGCCTCGCGTCGCTGCAGGCGCGCGCCAAGGCGGGCGACGTGGTCGCCATGACCACCTTGGGCCTGATCGCCGAGAACGGCGAGCACGTGCAACAGAACTACCCCGTCGCCGCCCGCTGGTACCAGCGCGCCGCCGACCAGGGCTTCGCACCCGCGCAGACCTACCTGGGCGAACTGACCGGCATGGGCCGCGGCGTGCCCAAGAACTACGCCGTGGCCGAACGCCTGTTCCGCGACGCGGCCGAGGCGGGTCACCGGCGCGCGGCGCTGGACTTGCTGGACGTGCGCGCGCGCATGGGCGAACCGATCGACCCGCGCGAATGGGCCCGGGTGCTGCAAGACGCCGCGCTCAATCCCGTGGGCTTTCCGATGCCGGGCGGGGCGCCCATCCAGGGTCTGCCGGACATGCCGTGGATGCGCGCGCTGGGCGTGCGTCCCGGCCAGCCTTGACAGCGCGGACGCCGGTCAAAGGCTGGATCCCCCATCGACCACCATCAGGCTGCCCGTGATATACGCGGCTTCGTCGGACGCAAGAAAGAGCGCCGCATTCGCGATATCCCAGGGACTTCCCTGGCGGCCCATCGGGCATCGGGCGTCGCGCGCTTCATGGCCTTGCGCGGCAGCGTGCGCCGATGAGTAGAGCGCGTCCGCATGAGGCGTCCGGATCATGCCGGGGATGATGCAGTTGCAGCGGACCTGATCGGCTGCATACTGGCGGGCGATGACCCGCGTCATGTGATTGACCGCCGCCTTGGCGGTGCTGTACGAAAGAAATTGCATCGGACTCCATTTCAGACTGGCCGTCGACGAGACATTGACGATAGAGCCCCCGCCGCGCGCTTTCATTTGCGGCAGAAAGGCGCGCGCCATGGCCATGGACCCGCGTACATTGACCGTCATGACGCGATCCCATTCGTCATCCTGCACCGCAAGCAGGTCGCCCTGGATCTCGATGCCGACGTTGTTGTGCAGGATGTCGATGCCGCCAAAACGATGCGCGATGTCCTGCGCGGCGTGGCCGATCCGGGCCGAATCGGTGACGTCAAGTTCGATGGCATGTGCCGCACCGCCCTCCGACAGAATTCTCTCGACCGTCTCCTGGGCGGCCGGCAAGGACCGGTCTGCGCAGATGACCGTTGCCCCTTCCTGGGCAAACCGGATCGCACAGGCGGCGCCATTGCCGACCAGATCGGGTGACGAGAATGCGCTTCGCAATGTGCCTGCGCCGGCGACCAGGGCAATCTTGGATTTCAACCGCATGGCTGATGGTCTCCGGGTTCAATCTCGCGTGAACTCGGCGCCGCCCTTCGGACGAATGTATCGGGGCAGCGGCAAGCCGGCCTTCCTGGCCGCATCGATGATCGAGTCTTCGATGGCGCCCGCATCGCGAATGTTCGCGAACTGGCCATCAATGAAGTTGATGTTGGCGCCGAATACCACCATGAATCCCTCGGCAGGTTCAGTGGCGGTGTCGGGCACGGAAAAGGTGTGGACGGAGCCGCCGGGTTCGTACAGGTAACTGCCGGCTGTCTGCGGGTCGTTCGGATATTCGAGATAGTTCCACTGGCCCTTCGTCGTAAAGAAGTGGACGACACCGGTGTGGAAGTGAGTGGGAAGTCGAGTGCCCGGCGCAAACTTTCCGTACAGAACCCAAACGCCGTTTTCTCTATCGAGGAAGAGCGGAATGATCGAGGAGCCGGGTGCCGCGCCAGGAAGCTGCACGCCGTCTTCGATGTTGACGGTCAGCAGACGGTCTTGGTGGGTTTCTGTGTACGGAAGCGTCATGGAATTTTCCTTGGGTGAAGGGTCAACTGGGCGCCACGGGAGCGCATGACTCACGCAGTATCAGTTGTGTTTTGATGACAATGCGATCGCCTTGCTCTGAAGAAGTCTGACGATCCAGTTGCTTGAGAACCTGCTGCGCCGCGCAAGTGCCCATCGCCTCCAGATCCCAACTGAGCGAGGTGATGGAAGGGCTGAACAGCCGAGACAGGTCGGTATCGCCGATGCTGATGACGCTGATGTCGTTCGGCACCGAGTCGCCGGTGTGTCGAAGGGCTTGAAGCACGCCGGACAGTATTCGCGTACCCAGGCAGACGAAGGCCGTGGGGCGGTTGGCATGCGACAGCAGCGACATGGCCTCGGCGAATGCAAACTGCATTGCTGACTGTTCGGCACGGATCAGTGCCGGGTCCGGCGAGATGCCGTGCACGTCGTAGGCATGACGAAAGCCCGCGATGCGTTCCTTTCCCGTACGCAAGTCGGTTCCTGGCGTAAGCAGGGCGATCCGCCGGTGACCCAGGTTGAGCAGATATTGCGTTGCCTGGAATGCCCCAGCCGCGTGATCCACATGGATACCAACGGAGGACGTACCGAACTCCCGATCCAGCGCCACGACCGGAATTTCCTGCGATAGCGCGTCGATGAGATCGGCTGACTCTCTTTCGCAGGGCCCGAGGATCAACGCGTCAACCCGGCGTCCACGAAATATCTCGATCAATGACGCTTCACGCCGCCGCTCGTTGTGGGTGCTGGCCACCAGCAGCGAGTAGCCCTCCGCCTGTAGCGCCGATTCCGTCGCGGTGATGATGCGTGCGTAGAGCGGATTGGCCAGATCTGACACCAGCAGTCCGATCACGCCTGAAGACTTTGTCCGCAGGCTTCTCGCGACGGCGTCCGGACGGTAGTCAAGACTGCGCGCCGCCTGTTCGACCGCAGCGATGGCTGACTCGCTGACGCGTCCTGTACGGTTGAGCGCGCGCGATGCCGTTCCCAGGGACACCCCGGCCTTCCTGGCAACATCGCGAATTGTGATCCGGTCTTTCATGATTGCGTTCTGTCCGTGCCAAAAGTGGCTAACATACACCGTCTTTGGCGCACGGCTGGCTAGGTTCGCAGTCGGATCGGCGCGGACCCGTCCCACGATTCGCTGGCCTTTCTGATCTCTTCGAAATACTCGCCTTTTCCGCCTTTCATCTCGGAGATTTCGATCATGCCGCTGGGCAGGTCGGGGTGAACAAAGTACGAGAACCGGCCGCGCGTTCCCATCCGGCCTCCATGGCCTTCCACATAGCCGCGAGCGCTCAGGTGGGCGCAAAAGTCGTCAAAGTGGTCCAGCGTCCAGAACGCCACGTGTTGAGCGCATTCTCCGCCTGTGCGCAGGGAGTCCAGATACAGCGACGGCGCGTCATCCCGTTGCTGTATCAGCTCAATCTGTAGTGGCCCCGTATTGGCCAACGCGATGGAGAGGCGGGGAGGGCGGGATTGCTTGCCCTGGTAGCGGAACTCGGTGGTTCCCACTTCCTCCTTGTAGAACCACGGTCCCACGCCCAGCACGTCAGACCAATGCATCATGGCCTTCTCTATGTCGCGAACCACGTAGCCCACCTGCCGGACTCCCCCCAGGATCTTGCTCATGCTGTTTCCTTAATTCATGTGTGCGCCGCCGTTGATGTCCAACGTCGTGCCGGTGATGTAGGTTGAGAGGTCGCTCGCCAGGAAGAGACAGCCGCCGGCGATTTCGTGTGGCCGCCCCGCCCGCCGCAATGGCCAGCCTTGAGCGGCTTCGTCCTTGCTTTCGTCCGAGCGGCCGGTTCGGGAAAAGTCGGTGGTGATGAGCCCGGGTGATATGGCGTTGACGCGGATCCTGTATTGGCCGAATTCCTTGGCCATGGCGCGCGTAATGCCCTGCACGCCGGCTTTGGCGGCGCAATAATGGGCGCCGCCAAAGATGCCGCCGCCGTTCTGGGCGGAAAGCGAGGAAATCGAGATGATGCTTCCTGCCTGCTGCCCGATCATCACTGCAATGACCGCCTGACTCAGATTGAAGACGCCGGTCAGGTTCACCCGCAGGATCCGATCGAAGTCCGCTGGAGAAATCTCCTGGAAAGACGCCTTTTGCGTGACGGCGGCATTGTTCACCAGCACGTCGATTCGGCCGCCGGCCCATTGCGCAACCGAATCGATTGCCGCGCCGCATTGCTGGGCGTCGCCGACATCGCAGCCTAAAGCGATGAGTCGGGATTGCGGCGCGCCGATGTCTTCGGCGGCCTCGCGTAGGCGAGCCGCGTCAAGGTCAAGGATGGCCACGCGGGCGCCATGCTCGAGGAATAGCTTGGCGGTTGCCTTGCCGATCCCCTTGGGATGGGCGGCGCCGGATATGACGGCGACACGGTCTTGAAGCAGGTTCATTGAGGTCTCGCGAAAGCGGCGACGAGCTCGCTCGTCGCCGTGGAGATGCAGTTACTGGGGCTTGATGCCGGCGTCGCGGGCCACGGCTCGCCAGGCTTCGATATCAGCGATGTTGGCCTTTTCGTGCGCCGGTCCGGGAACGTAATTTGCCGTGATGCCCAGTCCAAGCAGCTTGTCCTTGACGTCCGGTTCCTTGAGCACCTTTTCCAGCGTGTCGGACAGCTTTGCAACGATAGGCGCAGGCGTTCCGGCCGGAACGTACATGGCCCAGTTCAACTCGCGATCGAAGTCGATACCCTGTTCCTTGTAGCTCTGGATGTCCGGCACACTGGGCGATCGCTGGGTACAGACGGCCAAACCCTTGACCTTGTGCTGCGTGACCATCGGGGTCGCTGTGGCCATATCGACGAATCCGACGTCGACATGACCGCCCATGATGTCGGTCATGATCTGGGTGGTTCCCTTGTAGGGAACATGTTGCAGCTTCAGGCCACCCTTCTGCACGAGCACCTCTCCGCAGAAGTGGCCCGTCGAGCCGATCCCCCAACTGCCGTACTGCACTGGATCCTTGCGGGAGGCTGCCAGGTTTTTGAGTTCGGCGATGTTGTTGGCGGCGAAGTTGTTGTTAGCCACGACCATGATGGCTGAATTGCCAATGGCGCCGAGTGACGTGAAGCTCTTTATCGGGTCGTATTGCAGATCCTTGTAGACGGAAGGAGACAGGATGTGTGTCGTCATGCCGCCGATCGTGATCGTGTAGCCGTCAGGCGCCGCGCGCGCGACCGAAGCAATGCCGATGGTGCCGCCCGCGCCAGGCTTGTTCTCCACGATCACGGGTTGCTTCAGTTCGACGGCAAAGCGCTCTGCCAGGATCCTGCCCAGCGTGTCGCCGCCGCCGCCCGCGGAGAAGGGCAAAAGCATGCGGATCGGGCGATTCGGATAATCGTCGGCGTGGGCAGTTCCCATGCCGAGTACAGCGAGCAGCACGGCCGCTGCGGCGGACAGCTTCATCATTGTTGTCTCCTCGAGTTGGATTCCTGGTGCAGTGCCGGATGGCCCGCCCTGGCTGTTATGTGCAGAACAACTTCATGCTTCGCGCCTTCCCGCCTCCTGAACGGGAAAGCCTGTACTTCTACAGCAACCCGAGCGAACGCAGCTTGGCGTTTTGACAGGTATAGGGGCGCTCGCAGATCACCTTGTCCGAATTCGGCGCAAATTCGAAGGACGCGGCCATGCGCACGCGGAACGTGCGGCCGGTCGGCTCGTAGGTCTTGCCATCGACGGTGAAGGGGCCGGCGTGCGTGCCGGACAGCCAGAACTCAACCAACACGGTGTCCGTTCCGTCGGCGGCGGCAACCGCGATGATCTCGTTCTTCAAGTCCGGGAATGACGCGCGCGATGACTGGAAATACTCCATGACTTCGTTTTCGCCGTCGAAAACGGCGCCGCTGGAGTGCATTTCATAGCGCGGGTGTTCGAAGGTGTCGATGACCTTGTCCCACTCCTGTGTGCATTCCAGCTCCATGTGATCCACCACAGTCTTGACCCGTGCCGCCTGCAACTCATCGCCCTTCATTTCTGCTCCTTGTGGAAACGTTTCCGCGAATTATCATGGCGTATAAGCGGTGAAAAAATTAGGGATTACGATAATTAGTGGAAACGATAACGCACTTCGTAACGCGCAATAGGGGCGGTGGGATAGGGCGCGTCGCCCACGGCCGGGCGGAGGGCGCATTCCGGGCCCCGTCGCGTGCCATCATGTCCAGACTCAGAAATCTCTCTCTGGAGCAGCCTGACTGCACTGGTGCTTTTTTTCATCTTGATGCTGGTGGCCGTCGGCGCCATTGCCATGCAGCAGCTCTGGAGCATCAGTCGGAAGCAGGGCGCCATCTACACGGAAACGGTCATGCCCCTGCGCGTCGTCGTCGACGGCGCCCGTCAAGGCGCCACGCATTTCCGGCGCATATACGTCTACATCTGGAGGGATGGGCGCTATCGGCCCACCTGCACATGCTCCACGCGGTTGCGCCCGTAGTTCTTGGCCAGGTACAGCGCCTGATCCACGCCCTTGATGAAGTCGGCCGCCGTCACGGGGCCGGCCGGCGACACCGTGCCCGCGCCGGCGCTGACCGTGACGCGCCTGCCGTGCGGCGACAGCGCGTGGACGATGGCCTTTTTCTGAAGCTGGCGCTGGCAGCGTTCGGCGACCTTGCGGGCGACCTCGGCGTCGGCCTCGGGCAGCAGCACCACGAATTCCTCTCCGCCGTAGCGCGCAACCAGGTCGCGCGGCCCGTCCAGCGCCAGGCTCAGCGTCTCGGCGATTTCGATCAGGCACTTGTCGCCCTGCGTGTGGCCATACAGGTCGTTGTACTGCTTGAAGAAATCGACGTCGAAGAGCAATACCGACAGGGGGTGGCCCTCGCTGCGCGCACGCTCCCATTCCAGTTCGAAACTGCTGTCGAAGCGCCGGCGGTTGGCGATGTTGGTCAAGCCATCCTTGAAGGACAGCACTTCCAGCTCTTTCTGCAGGCTGAGCAGCTTTTCCTCGGTCTTCTTGCGTTCGGTGATGTCGAACATGAAGCCGATCAAGGCCTCGGGCTCTCCGGTTTCCGTGCGCACGACGTGAACCACGTCGCGGATCCAGACGTACCCGTTGTCGCGAGTCAGCGCCCGGTAGTCGGCCTCGTGGTCGATGCCGGCCTGGGACTGCGAGACGCAGAAGTTCACCACGTACTCGCGATCCTCGGGGTGCATGCGCATGGCCCAGTCCTCGACGCTGACCCAGCTGTCGGCGCGCCAGCCCAGCAACGCTTCGATCTGGGGGCCGATGTAGGCGAACTTCATGGTGGCCCAATCGATCTTCCAGGGAATCGCCTTGGTCGATTCCAGCAAGGTCCTGTACACCGCGTTGTCGTTGAGAAGCGTGCTGTCGTCGGCCATGCTCGATCCTTCGTGGATTCCGATGAACGGGCACTGTAGCCCGAAGCGTGTGGTGGCGGGAATGGGGGGAGGGCGCGATCCGGGGAATGTCGACATTCGACCCGCGCCCGCCGTGATCGCGGGGTCAGCCGCCCGTCGACTCGCGCTCGACGATCTGGAAACCCACGTCGATGATCCGCTCCTGCGTGCTCTCGCCGCGGCAGCGCGCCATCAGGATGCGCGCTGCCTGCGCGCCGATGTTCGCGCCGTCGACCTGCACGGTGGTCAGCGACGGCGCCAGATGCGCGGCAAAATCAGCGCCGCCGAACCCGCAGACCGCCAGGTCCTGCGGCACGCGTAGGCCGCGCACGCGCGCTTCGGTCAGCACGCCCTCGGCAAGCGCGTCGGCGCTACAGAAAATGGCCTGCAGGCCGGGCGCCTATCGCGACTCGGTCGCTTGCTACAACACGTTGGGCGGATTTCTGCACACGCCGCTTGAGCAACTGCTTGTGAACGCCAGCGCGTCGCGCGAGCGCGGCATTGGCGGTATCAAGTTGAAGGTCGGTCAGCCCGACCGCCAGCTCGATATCCGCCGCGTCGAAGCCGTGCGCAAGCACCTGGGCGACGACGTGCGGGCGACGGCACCTCGGACCACCTGACCGCCGAACTGTTCTGGCAAGAGACCGGCACGCTGGGCAAGATCGCGGCGAATAGATCTGGCCGGGGGGCGGGGGAGGAGGCAGTCTCAGAGCGGGTGGTCCGCACCGTGTCAAGCCTGATCGCTCCCGTCCGCTTCCAGCCCGAAATAACCTGAAAAGTATCGGTATCCGGCACAGCTTCCCTAAGCCGGGGCTTTTTATTTATGCCGTGAAGGTATCAATTCGGATTTTCAAAGTATTGGACGCGCAAAGTCGCCGGCTCTTATAAACGCCGTGTGACCACCTCTTCTACACCGCCGTCCATGCCCGCAGCCTTCATCGAACGCATCGAAACCTCTCTCGTCGACCTTCCCACCATCCGCCCGCACAAACTGTCGGTGGCCACGATGTATGGCCAGACGCTGATGCTGGTGAAAGTGTTCTGCAGCGACGGCGTGGTGGGCATTGGCGAAGGCACCACCATCGCCGGCATGGCGTACGGCCCGGAAAGCCCCGAGGCCATGAAGCTGTCGATCGACGCGTACTTCGCGCCCGCCATGATCGGGCAGGATGCCACGCGCATCCAGGCGCTGATGGCGCACCTGGGCAAGCTCGTCAAGGTCAATCACTTTGCCAAGAGCGCGCTGGAGACCGCGCTGCTGGACGCGCAGGGCAAGCGCCTGGGCGTGCCGGTCAGCGAACTGCTGGGCGGCCGCCGCCGGGACCGTCTGCCCGTGGCCTGGACGCTGGCGTCCGGCGACACCACGCGCGACATTGCCGAAGCCGAACAGATGCTGCAAGAGCGCCGTCACCGCATCTTCAAGCTGAAGATCGGCGCGCGCGATCCGAAGACGGATATCGAGCATGTGGCCGCGATCAAGCGCGCGTTGGGCGACCGCGGTTCGGTGCGGGTCGACGTGAACATGGCGTGGAGCGAAACGCAGGCGGCCTGGGCGATTCCGGCCTTGGCGCAGGCGGGTTGCGAACTGGTGGAGCAGCCGGTGGCCAGCGCCGCAGCGCTGGCGCGGCTGGTGCGCCGGTTCCCGGTGGCGCTGATGGCCGACGAGGTCTTGCAAGGCCCGGACACCGCGTTCGAGATCGCGCGCCAGCACGGCGCCGATGTCTTCGCCATCAAGATCGAGCAGAACGGCGGTCTTTTTGCGGCGCAGCGCGTGGCGGCGATTGCCGACGCGGCGGGCATCGAACTCTACGGCGGCACGATGCTGGAAGGCGCGGTCAGCACGGTGGCATCGGCCCACCTGTTTGCAAGCTTTGCCCAGCTGCAATGGGGCACGGAGCTCTTTGGCCCCTTGCTGATCACCGAGGAAATCCTGACGCAGCCGCTGGACTACAGCGACTTCGAGCTGACCGTGCCCGCCGGCCCGGGTCTGGGCATCACGCTGGACGACGACCGCGTCAAGCGCTTCACGCGCGATGGACTGGTCAAGGTAACGGACAAGAAACACTGAACACACCAAACAAACAGATAACCCACTGGAGACAGACATGAGCCTCGACGTATTCAACACGAAGGAAGTGCAGGACCTGCTGAAGGCCGCGACCAACCTGGACGGCAGCGAAGGCAACCCCCGCTTCAAGCAGATTCTGAACCGCCTGTTGAGCGACCTTTTCAAGGCCATCGACGATCTGGACATCACGCCCGATGAAGCGTGGGCGGGCGTCAATTATCTGAATCAGCTTGGCCGCGACGGCGAGGCCGCGCTACTGGCCGCCGGACTGGGCCTGGAAAAGTACCTGGACGTGCGCATGGACCACGAAGACAAGCTGGCCGGCCTGGATGGCGGCACGCCGCGCACCATCGAAGGCCCGCTCTACGTGGCCGGCGCGCCGGTGCGCGATGGCGTGTCGCGCATCGATGCCGATCCGGATGCCAACGCCGGTCCGCTGGTGATCCGCGGCATCGTGCGCGATACCCGCGGCGAGCCGCTGGCCAATGCGGTCGTCGAGTGCTGGCATGCCAATTCCAACGGCTTTTACTCGCACTTCGACCCGACGGGCGCGCAGACCGACTTCAACCTGCGCGGCGCGGTGCGTACCGGCCCGGACGGCAAGTATGAGTTCCGCACCCTGATGCCGGTCGGCTATGGCTGTCCGCCCCAGGGCGCCACGCAGCAGCTGCTGGACGCGCTGGGCCGCCACGGCAACCGCCCGGCGCACGTGCACCTTTTTGTCAGCGCGGATCAGCACCGCAAGCTGACGACGCAATTCAACATCGAGGGCGATCCCCTCATCTGGGACGATTTCGCTTACGCCACCCGCGAAGCGTTGATCCCGCCGGTGACCGACAAGACCGGCGGCGCCGAACTGGGCCTGAAGGCAGACGCGTACAAGGAAATCGTCTTCGACGTCGTGCTCACGGGTCTTGTGCAAGGCAAGGACAACCAGATCGTCAATCGCCTGCGCGCGTCCGCCCAGGCCTGATCCCGGCAGGCATCGCCGTGACGCGATGCCGCCACCCCCCCATACCGCATACCGATAACGGGCTCCGCGCGGAGCCCGGGGAGACTCTCATGGCCTCAACCCTCTCCATCCCGAGCCTGATCGATCAGGAACGGATGGGCGCCTTTCAATGGCGCGTCCTTGCCCTGTGCTTTCTGATCGCGCTGTTCGATGGCTTTGACACGCAGGCAATGGCGTTCACCGGGCCGGCGATCCTGGCGGCATTCAAGCTGCAGCCCGGCGAACTGGCGCCGATCCTGACGGCGGGCATCGTCGGCATGACGGTGGGCGCCATGACGCTGGGCCTGGTGGGCGACCGGATCGGCCGCCGTCCTGCGGCGCTGATCGGCGTGGCGGTGTTCGGGCTGGCGACGCTTGCGACGGCGGGCGCCACGCAAACGTGGCACATCCTTACGCTTCGGTTCATCGCGGGGTTGGGCATGGGCGGCTGCACGCCGATCGTGCTGGCGCTGGCGGCCGAATACGCGCCGGCGCGCCATCGTGGCTCGGTGATCACCGGCGTGCTGCTGGGCCTGCCCGCGGGCGCCATGCTGGGCGGCCTGCTGGCCGCGCGCATGCTGCCGGTGATCGGCTGGGAGGGCATCTTCATCGTGGGCGGCGTGGCGCCGCTGCTGCTGCTTGGGGCGCTGTTCGTGCTGCTGCCCGAGTCGCTGCAATTCAAGGCCATGCGCGGCGACGCGGCGGGCCAGGGATATGTCGCCCGCATTCTCGCAAAGATCTCGCGCCAGCCGCTGCCGGCCGGCACGCGCTTCACGGTGCCGGAAGACGCGACGATCCGCGCCAGCGTCAAGGCGCTCTTTGCTGACGGCTATGCCCGCAAGACGCTGGCGATCTGGTCGGTGTACCTGCTGAACTGGGTGGCGTGGTTCATGCTGCTGTCGTGGCTGCCCACGGTGCTCAAGGCGGCGGGCTTGCCGGCCGACCAGGCCCCGATGGGCACGTTCACCGTGAACCTCGTGTTCATCGTGTGCGCCTTTCCGCTGTCCTACCTGATGCCGCGCGTGTCGACGCGGTCGCTGCTGATTGCGATGTTCGCGCTGGGCATTGCGGTGGCGCTGGGGCTGGGCTACGCGGGCACGGACTGGACGCTGGTGTTCATCCTGATCGGCGCGGCGGGCCTGGGCATCGGCGGCCAGCAGCTGGCGCTGAATTATCTGGTCATCGGCGCGTATCCGACGGCGCTGCGCGCCACCGCGACGGGCTGGTCCATCGGCATCGGCCGCGCCGGCGCCATCATCGGCTCGGCCATCGGCGGCACGTTCCTGGGCTGGTTCGGACCGTCGGGCTTTTTCATGGTGCTGGCCATTCCGCTGGCGGGCGCGCTGCTGGCCGTGCTGGCCGTGGACAACCGGTCGTCACAGCCCGCGCCGGGCGAGCTGTCGCGCGCGCATTGAGGGGGAGTCCGCATGAATCGATTTGAAAATCAGATCGCGCTGGTCACGGGCGCCGCGCAGGGGGTGGGACGCGCCACCGCCAAGCGGCTGGCGGCCGAAGGCGCCACGGTCGTCCTGGTCGATCGCGCCGCCGAACTGGGCGAGACCGTGGCCCGCGAGATCCGCGACGCCGGCGGGCAGGCGTCGTTCATCGACGCTGATCTGGAAACCCATGCAGGCGCGCAGCGGATGGTGCAGTACACGATGGACTCGCATGGCCGGATCGACGTGTCGGTGCACAACGTGGGCGGCACGATCTGGATGAAGCCCTTCTGGGAATACACGCCGGACGAGATGCAACGAGAGGTAACCCGGTCGCTCTGGCCCACGCTGTGGTCGTGCCGCGAGGTGATCCCGGTGATGCGCAAACAGGGCCGGGGCGCCATTGTGAACGTGGGCTCAAACGCCACCCGTGGCATTTACCGCGTGCCGTATTCCGCGTCCAAGGGCGGCGTGCACGCCGCCACCGTCTGCATGGCGCTGGAACTGGCCGAATCCGGGGTGCGCGTGAACGGCGTGGCGCCGGGCGCCCTGGACAATGGCGTGCGCGCCATCCCGCGCATCACCGAAGCCCCTTCGGAGCAGGACCGCATCTGGCAGCGGGAAATGTATACGGATTGTCTGGCCGGAACGCCCATGCATCGCATGGGCAGCATGCAAGAGGTTGCCGCGGCGATCTGCTTTCTGGCGGCGCCCGAGGCGTCGTACATCACGGGTCAGGTGATGTACGTGGCGGGCGGGCACGTGGGGTGAGGACGCCGTTCAGGCGGCGTCATGCCGCCTGAACGAGCCGCTCCAGGCTGGCAGCACCCAAGCGGCTGAAAGAGGCCGTCAGCCGGCCCGAGCCCCCGCGCGCCGGCGACGGCGGCTGCGCCGCCTGCGTCAGGCGGCGCACCGCCTTCAGCACTTCATCCGGGATGGCCGGCTTGCGCATCAGGACCGCGCGTTCGCCGCAGGCTTCCAGCATTTCATGTTCGGGGCGGCCGCTCAGAACCAGCACGGGCGTGTCGTGCAGGTAGGCGTTTTCCCGCATGGCGGTCAGGAGGGCGCCGCCGTCCATGCCGGGCATGGACAGATCGGTGATGACGAGGTCGGGGCGTAGCGCAATCATCTGCTGCAGCGCGGTGAGTCCGTCGGTATGCGTCGTTACGTCATAGCCTTCGCTGCTCAGGAACTCGCTCATCAGGGCGACCAACGTGGGTTGGTCGTCCACCAAAAGGATTTTCTTCATGATTGTCAGTGCCGCGGACGGCTGGAATTCGGTTGTCTGCGCCATCGGCTGGCCGCGCGGTCACGCGGGCAGGGCCGGGACATGCCGGGCTAGGCGGCATCCGCGAGTAGGGGCGCAGTGCGTGCAGGCGAAATCCTAGGGCATGCCCGGGCTGATAGGGTGTCGTAGTTGTATCCATACGCAACCATCGGGCCGCAAGGACCTGTATAGTTCCACAGTTCGAAGGATTTCTATGGTGTTTTTCAATCCGCATAATCCTTCCGATCCTCGCATTGCGCGATTCGCGCGCCTTCCTGATTTGGTAAATCGACCTCATGCTGAAATCGCCGCAGCCCGCCAGCCGCCTTGCCTTTCCTCGCACTCTGATGGCCGGATTCGTCTTGGCGGCGGTGGCCACACTGGTCATCGCCTTCGTCAACGTCCGGTCTGCGGACACCCGGGCGCGCGCCGTCCAGGCCATGGACCGCGCCACCGAGTCGCTGCGCCAGCTCAGCCTGTTCAATTCCGCCTTGAAAGACGCCGAGATCGGGCAGCGAGGGTATCTGCTGACGGGCGACCCGTCTTATCTGGAACCCTACGTGCGCTCCGTGCCGCTGATCGAACAGCGGTTGTCGGTCGTGAAGGAAGCCGCGAATGACAATACCGCGCAGCGCCGGATCGCCAATGACATCGCCGGCATCACGCAGCAAAAGCTCAGCGAACTGAACAACACCATCGAAATGCGCAAGGCGGGCGACGCCGAGGGCGCGCTGGCGGTGGTGCGGACCGATTCGGGCAAGGACGCCATGGACCGGTTGCGCGATCTGGTCGGCGAGCTCTACGCCCTGCAGATGGAGCAGATCCAGCGCGAGCGCAATGCGTGGAACCAGGCCTCGACGACATCGACCTACTATTCGTGGGGCGGCGCGATGGTGCTTCTGGCCCTGATCCTGGCCTCGGCCGGCATGACCATCCGCGAATACCGCATCAAGGCGCGGCAGGCGTGGGTGACGACGGGCCTGTCCGGTCTCAGCATGCGGCTGCGGGGCGACCTGCGCCTGGATGAAATCGGCAGGCGGGCGCTGGATTACCTGGCCGAGTACCTGCATGCCAGTGTCGGCGCGGGGTATGTCGTCAACGGTGACGACCTGGAGCTTTTTGGCGGCTATGCGCTGCCGCCCGAGCGGCTGCCGCAAAAGATCCCGCTGGCGCAAGGCCTGGCCGGCCAGTCGGCCACGTCGCGCAAGCTTCTGCACGTGCGCAACGTCCCTGCCGGCCATCTGGAAGTTTCGTCGGCCACGGGCCGCTCAAGCCCGTCCGAACTGGTGGTGGCGCCCGCCATGCAGTACGAGCGCGTGTATGCCGTGATCGAGCTGGGCTTCAATCATGCGGTCAGCGAAAGCGAGCGCAGCCTGCTGGAAGGCGCGTCGGAAATGCTGGCGTCGGCGATCCGGGCGGGCATGGACCGTTCGCGTCTGGAAGCGCTGCTGGCCGAGACGCAGCGCCAGTCCGAAGAGCTGCAGACTCAGCAGGAAGAGCTGCGCGTCAGCAACGAGGAGCTGGAGCAGCAAAGCCGCATCCTGCAGGAATCGCAGGCGCGCATGGAATTGCAGCAGACCGAGCTTGAGCAGACCAACCTCAACCTGGAATCCCAGACCGAACAGCTTCTGCGCGTGCAAAGCGCGCTGACGGACAAGGCGCGCCTTCTGACGCAGGCCAGCCAGTACAAGAGCGAGTTCCTGGCCAACATGAGCCACGAGCTGCGCACGCCGCTGAATTCGACGCTGATCCTGGCCAAGCTGCTGTCCGACAACAAGACGGGCAACCTGTCGGCCGACCAGGTGAAGTACGCCCAGACCATTCACGCGGCGGGACGCGACCTGCTGGCGCTCATCAACGACATCCTGGATCTGGCCAAGATCGAAGCTGGCCAGGCGACGGTGGAGGTCGAAGAGGTGGCGGTTGCCCCGGCCCTCCAGCGCCTCTTGGAACCGTTGCAGCCGCTGGCCCAAGAGAAGGGGCTGACGCTGGAGCTGGATATCGCGCGCGACGTGCCCGACACCCTGCGCACGGATCCGCAGCGCCTGGGGCAGGTGCTGAAAAACCTGCTGTCCAACGCCATCAAGTTCACCGACAAGGGGTTCGTGGCGCTGCGCGTGGCGCGGGCCCCGGGACGGATGGTGTCCTTTGCGGTGCACGATACCGGCATCGGCGTGCCCGCCGAACAGCACGAACTGATTTTCGAGGCATTCCGCCAGGCCGACGGCAGCACGCACCGCAAGCACGGCGGCACCGGGTTGGGCCTGTCGATTTCGCGCGACCTGGCCAAGCTGCTGGGCGGCACGCTGTCGCTGACCAGCACCCCCGGGCAGGGCAGCGTGTTCACGCTGCTGCTGCCGATGAACCTGCTGGTTGTTTCGCCCGCGCCGGCGGCCAACGACCGGACCGATGCGCCCGCGATGCCCGCGATCCCGGCGCAACCGGCCCCGGCCACGCCCGCCGTTCCCGCCACCACTCAGGCCGACCCGCAAGCGCCGGCTGAGGCCGCCGAACCGGAACCCGCGCAAACGTATGCCCGCACCATCCTCGTCATCGAGGACGACGAGCGCTTTGCCGGCATCCTGGCCGATCTGGCGCACGAAATGGGCTTTGGCTGCCTGACCGCGCACACCGCGACGGATGGCCTGGCGCTGGCGTCCCAGCGGCGGCCCGACGCGATCGTGCTGGACGTGAATCTGCCCGACTTTTCCGGCCTGGGCGTGCTGGACCAGCTCAAGCGCAATCCGGCCACCCGGCACATCCCGGTCCACATCGTGTCGGTGGCGGACTACGCGCAGGAAGCGCTGGTCCGCGGCGCGGTAGGCTACGCGCTCAAGCCGGTCAAGCGCGAGGAACTGGTGCACGCGCTGCACCGGCTGGAAGCCAAGTTCACGCAGAACGTGCGGCGCGTGCTGGTCGTCGAGGACGATGACCGCCAACGCGACAGCGTGCGCGAACTGCTGGCGCGCGACGACGTCGAGATCGTGCTGGCCGCCACTGCCGGCGATGCGCTGACGCTGCTGCGCGACACCACCTACGACTGCGTGGTGATGGACCTGAACCTGCCCGACATGAGCGGTTACGAACTTCTGCGCGAAATGGCCGAGCAGGACAGCGTGTCGTTCCCGCCGGTGATCGTGTACACCGGCCGCGCGCTGTCGCGCGACGAAGAACAGCAGCTGCGCCGCTTCTCCAAGTCGATCATCATCAAGGACGCGCGCTCGCCCGAGCGCCTGCTGGACGAGGTGACGCTGTTCCTGCACCAGGTGGAAGCCGAGCTGCCGCCGCAGCAGCGCCAGATGCTTGCGCTGGCGCGCAGCCGCGACACCACGCTGGAAGGCCGCACCGTACTGGTGGTGGAAGACGACGTGCGCAACGTGTTCGCGCTGTCCAGCATCCTGGAGCCGACCGGCCTGCATGTGGAGATCGCGCGCAACGGACGCGAGGCGCTGGATGCGCTGGGCCGCGCCGGCGTGAACGGCCACCGCGCGGTCGACCTGGTGCTGATGGACATCATGATGCCGGAGATGGACGGCTACACGGCCATGCGCGAGATCCGCGCGCGGCCCGAGTGGCGCCGGCTGCCCATCATCGCCCTGACGGCCAAGGCCATGAGGGACGATCAGGAGAAATGCCTGGCCGCGGGCGCCAACGACTACATATCCAAGCCGCTGGACGTCGAGCGCCTCTTGTCGCTGGTGCGCGTCTGGATGCGCAAGTAGGCCGGACCGGATCAGGACACAGCGATCACGCCCATGCCGACACAGAACAAGGCGCACATCGAAGACATCGAGCAGCGGCTGCTGCTCGATGCCATCTATCACCGCTATCACTACGACTTTCGCGAGTATGCGCAGGCCTCGCTGAAACGCCGCCTGCGCACCGCGCTGGGCGAGTTCGATTGCAGGACGCTGTCGCAACTGCAGGATCGCGTGCTGCACGATCCGGCCGTCTTCACGGGCCTTCTGCAATACCTGACGGTGCAGGTCAGCGACATGTTCCGCGACCCCAGCTACTTTCTGGCGCTGCGCCGCGAGGTTTTGCCCATCCTTCGCACCTATCCCTCGATCAAGGTGTGGGTGGCCGGTTGCAGCGCCGGCGAAGAGGTCTATTCGCTGGCCATCCTGCTGCACGAGGAAGGCCTGCTGGACCGGTCGCTGATCTATGCGACCGATATCAATCCGCACGCGCTGCGCGCGGCCGAGCAGGGCGTCTTCGACCTGGACCGGGCGGCGGCCTTCACGGCCAACCACGCGCAGTCCGGCGGGCGCAGCTCGCTGTCCGACTACTACACGGCGCGCTATGGCCGGGTGGTGTTCGACAAGTCGCTGCGCGAACACATGGTGTTCTCCGACCACAGCCTGTCCACGGACAGCGTGTTTGCCGAAGTGCATCTGGTGTCGTGCCGCAACGTGCTCATCTACTTCGAGCGCGACCTGCAGAACCGGGCGCTGGGACTCTTCCACGATGCGCTGGTGCATCGCGGATTCCTGGGACTGGGGTCCCGGGAATCTGTCAGGTTCTCGGCGCAGGCCGACGGCTTTGACGATTTCGTGCTGGCGGACCGCATCTACCGCAAGAAGGCCGACCTGTGACCGCGCGCGCACCGGACCCTCGTGCCGATGCGCAGGCCGCGGCCTCCTGGGATGCGATCGTCATCGGCGGATCCTCGGGCGCAATCGACGCCTTGAATGTCTTGCTGCCGGCGCTTCCGGCCGGCCTGCGCGCCGGTGTGGTGGTGGTGCTGCATCTGCCGTGCGACCGGCGCAGCCTGCTGCCGGAAATTTTTGGCTACCGCTGCGCGTTGACCGTGCTGGAAGCCCAGGACCAGCAGCCGATACAGCCCGGGAATCTTTATTTCGCGCCACCCGGCTACCACCTGCTGGTGGATCGGGGGCCGCGCCTGGCGCTGTCGATCGACCCGCCGGTGAATTTTTCGCGCCCGTCCATTGACGTGCTTTTTCAATCAGCGGCCGATTGTTATGGCGATCGGCTGCTGGGCGTGCTGCTGTCGGGCGCCAACGAGGACGGCGCCGAAGGCCTGGCCGCCATCCAGGCTGCCGGCGGCCGCACGCTGGTGCAGTCGCCAGAGTCGGCCCCCGTGCGCACCATGCCGGATGCCGCGCTGGCGCTGGTTCCGGCGGCGCGGGCCCTGACGCCCGACGAGATTGCCGCCGTTTTCGCGCAGTTGCCCACGAGGCGGCTGCCCTGAAACCCTACCGCATTGACACCATGATCCCGACATCAGCCCCTTCCCACGACGACCGCATCAAATGCCTGTTGGTCGACGACATTCCGGAGAATCTGATTGCGCTCGAGGCGCTGCTTGCCAGCGACCGTGTCGAGGTGCTGAAGGCCCAATCCGGCCCGCAGGCGCTGGAGCTGCTGCTGCGCCACGGCGACGTCGCGCTGGCGTTGCTGGACGTGCAGATGCCCGACATGAACGGCTTCGAGCTTGCCGAACTGATCCGGGGCAGCGAGCGCACGCGCCACATTCCGCTGATCTTCATCACCGCCGGCTCGCGCGAGCAGAACTGGCAGTTCCGCGGCTACGAGAGCGGCGCGGTGGACTTCCTGTACAAGCCGGTGGACCCGTACATGCTGCGTAGCAAGGCGAACGTGTTCTTCGAGTTGCACGAGCGCAAGCGTGCGCTGGCGCAGCAACTGGAAGAACGCACCGAGGCGCTGCGGGTGAACGAAATGTTCATGGCGGTGCTGAGCCACGACCTGCGTACGCCGCTGCAGGCCATCATCATGGGCGCCACGGTGCTGCAGCGCCTCGGCGACGACGAGCGTGTGGCCAGCCTGGCGCGGCG
This sequence comes from Achromobacter sp. E1, assembly GCF_037039475.1. NCBI lineage: Bacteria > Pseudomonadati > Pseudomonadota > Betaproteobacteria > Burkholderiales > Alcaligenaceae > Achromobacter > Achromobacter sp. E1. The sequence continues at coordinate 4,805,444 of NZ_CP146253.1, read as the reverse complement.
CATGCTGCAAAGCAGCGAGCGCATGTCGTGCCTGATCGAAGACCTGCTCGATGTGACGCGCATCCGCCAGGCGGGCGGCCTTGCGCTGTCGCCGGAAGCCCTGCGCATGGATGCGCTGGTCGAGCGCACGCTGGACGAAGTGCGCACGGGCTTTCCCGAGCGCCACGTGGAGTCGCTTAGCCGCGGCGACGCGGCCGGTTCATGGGACGGCGCGCGCATTTCCCAGGTCATCGCCAACCTGGTCGGCAACGCCTTGCATCATGGCAGCAAGACCGCGCCGGTTCGCGTGGAGGTCAATGGCGAGGCCCCGTGCGAGGTGGTCGTGACGGTGTCCAATGGCGGCACCATTGCGCCCGAGCTGCTCCCGCACCTGTTCAACCCGTTTCGCAGCGGCGCGCGCCGCCCCGGCGGTCATCACGGCCTGGGCCTGGGCCTGTTCATTGCGCAACAGATCGTGGCCTCGCATGGCGGGTGCATCAGCGTCGATTCGCGCGACGACGTGACGAGTTTCCGGGTGGCCCTGCCGCGGCATGCCGAGCCGGCTGGGGCGCCGGTGATCGGCCAGCGCGTCGGCAACGCGACGCCGGCCTGATTGCCGGTTTATTGGCTGTCCCGCCGCACGGCCGCCAGGTCGTCCGGCGTATCCACATCCGCGCACACGCCTGCGTCCTCGACCGCGAGTTCGGTCACGCCATGACGCGCCAGCACGGCGCGCGCGCCCACATCGCCCGACAGCGCTGCCAGCGCCGGCCAGATGGACCGCTGAAAAGCGACCGGATGGCCGCGCTGCCCGCGCCAGGCCGGCGCCACGATCGGATGCAGAAGCGCTGCCTGCGCGACCCGCAGGCAGGTGTCCGGGCGGATCCACGGCATGTCGCCCAGCGCGACTAGGCAGGCTTGGATGTCCGCGCCGGCGGTCTGCATGACGTGGCGCGCGGCGGCTGCCAGGCTGTCGCCCATGCCGTCGGCGCGCGGATCGATCGTCACGATCTCGTATCCGGCCTGCGCCAGTAGCGCGGCGACGCGGTCGTTATCCGCACGGGTGATCGCCACGACGTGCGCGGTGGCCGCCCGCAGTGCCGCCGCGGCGGCGGCCACCACGGGCACGCCGTCCGCAAGAGGCGCAAGCAGCTTGTCCTGCCCCCCGGCGGCGCCGGCATAACGCCGGCCGCGCCCGGCAGCAAGCAGGATGCCCATGCAGCGCGGTGACGCCGCGTTGTCCGGATTGGTTTCGAGATTGAACATTTTCTTGTCAGGTTGGCGTGGCGGCCGGGCGATTGCCGTCGCTATCATCGATTGTTGAAGCCGATCTTATCGGGAATTCCAGGAGGCCATGCACGCGGCCGTGCGCATTGTCACGCCCGCGGCTCGCGGCCAGGCACACCGCTTGCTGGGAACCCGCCCCGGATGTCCGGGCTTCGGCCCGCCGGACGCTTACAGGAGTTCCAACCTTGGAAAATCCCACTGATATCAATATTTCGCGGCGCAACCTGCTCAAGGCGGGCGCCGCGTCTGCCACCGCATTCGGAACGCCTGCCATGTCCGCTGCCCAGAACACCGCGCCGCCGCAAAGCCTGAAGGCCCCCGTCACGCTGACCGTGAACGGCAACACCCACGAATTGGCGCTGGACCTGCGCACCAGCCTGCTGGACGCGCTGCGCGAGCACCTGCACATGACCGGCACCAAGAAGGGCTGCGATCACGGGCAATGCGGCGCCTGTACGGTGCTGCTGGACGGCAAGCGCATCAATTCCTGTCTGACGCTGGCCGTCATGCACGACGGCCAGCAGATCACCACCATCGAGGGGCTGGGCTCGCCGGGCGCGCTGCATCCGCTGCAGGCTGCATTCGTCAAGCATGACGGTTACCAGTGCGGCTACTGTACGCCGGGGCAGATCTGCTCGGCGGTGGGCATGCTGGACGAGGCCGCGCGCGGCATGCCCAGCCACGTGACCGGATCGCTAAACGAACGCCCGCTGCTGTCACCCGAGGAAGTCCGCGAACGCATGAGCGGCAACATCTGCCGCTGCGGCGCCTACGCCAACATCCTGGATGCCATCGAAGACGTTGCGGAGGGCAAGGCATGAGAGCCTTCACGTACGAGCGTCCCCGGACCGACGCCGAAGCGGCCGCCAGCGCCGCGCGCGAGCCGCGCGCCCGGTTCATCGCCGGCGGCACCAATCTGCTGGACCTGATGAAGATCGAGGTGGAAACGCCTTCGCATCTGATCGACGTCAACGGCCTGGATCTGGACCGGATCGAACCGGCCGGCGACGGCGGTCTGCGCATTGGCGCGCTGGTGCGCAATGCGGATCTGGCGGCCCACGAGACCGTGCGCCGCGATTACGAGGTGCTGGCGCGCGCCCTGCTGGCGGGCGCCTCGGGACAGATCCGCAATCGCGCCACGACCGCCGGCAATCTGCTGCAACGCACCCGCTGCCCCTATTTCTACGACACCAATCAGCCCTGCAACAAACGGGTGCCCGGCAGCGGCTGTTCCGCAATCGGCGGCGTGACGCGGCAGCTAGCCGTGATCGGAGGCAGCCAGGCCTGCATCGCCACGCATCCCAGCGACATGGCGGTGGCGATGCGCGTTCTGGACGCGAAGGTCGAGACGGTGCGCCCGGATGCGACGCGGCGGGTCATTCCCATTGCCGACTTCTACCGGCTTCCCGGCGACACGCCGCACATCGAGACCCATCTGGACGCGGGCGAACTGATCACCGCGGTGGTGCTGCCCAAGCCCCTGGGCGGCAAGCACTTCTACCGCAAGGTGCGCGACCGCGCGTCGTATGCGTTTGCGCTGGTGTCGGTCGCCGCCGTGGTGCAGGACGATGGCGCCGGGCGCGTGGCGCTGGGCGGCGTGGCGCCTCAGCCGTGGCGCGATGCGTCGGCGGAAGCGCAGCTGCCGGACGGCGCGGCGCGCGTGACCGATGCGCTGCTGGCCGGCGCCGCGCCCACGCCAGACAACGCCTTCAAGCTGACCCTGGCGCGGCGCGCGCTTGGCGCCGTCTTGACGCAAGCAAGGACGTAAGGCCATGAAATTCGAGACTCCCGCGACACAGAATCCCATCGACCAGCTCAAGATCGTGGGCCAGCCCGTCGATCGCATCGACGGGCCGCTCAAGACGAGCGGCCAGGCCCCGTATGCCTACGAGCATCACGACATCGCGCCGAACGCGGCGGTCGGCTACGTGGTGGGCGCGGCAATCGCCAAGGGCGCCATCACCGCCATGGACACCGATCTTGCGCGCCGCGCGCCGGGTGTTCTGGCCATCGTGACCGCGCAGAACGCCGGCAAGCTGGGCAAGGGCAAGATGAACACGGCCACGCTGCTGGGCGGGCCGGAAATCCAGCACTATCACCAGGCCATTGCGGTGGTGGTGGCCAACACGTTCGAGGAGGCGCGCGCGGCCGCCAAGCTCATCCGCGTGCAGTATGCGCGGGCCCCGGGCGAATACGACCTGGCGGCACTACGGGACAACGGCGCCTCGGGCAAGCACATTCCCAAGACGGATACGGGCGACTTCGATGCCGCTTTTGCAGAAGCGCCTGTCAAGATCGACACCACCTACACCACGCCAGATCAGTCGCACGCCATGATGGAGCCGCACGCGTCGCTTGCCGTCTGGAAGGGCGACAAGCTTACGCTGTGGACGTCCAACCAGATGATCGCGTGGGGGCGGTCGGACGTGGCGCGCACGCTGGGTATCCCCAAGGAAAACGTGCGCCTGGTGTCGCCCTACATCGGCGGCGGTTTCGGCGGCAAGCTTTTCGTGCGCGCGGACGCCTTGCTGGCCGCGCTGGCCGCGCGCGAGGCGGGCAGGCCAGTCAAGGTGGCGTTGCCGCGTCCGCTGGTGATCAACAACACCACGCACCGGCCCGCCACGATCCAGCGCATCCGGCTGGGCGCGGGGCGGGACGGCAAGCTGACGGCGATTTCGCACGAAAGCTGGTCCGGCGACCTGCCGGACGGCCAGCCGGAAGAGGCCGTGCAGCAGACCAAGCTGCTGTATGCCGGCGCCAACCAGCACACCGCGCTGAACCTGATGACGCTGGACCTGCCCGAAGGCAACGCGATGCGTGCGCCCGGCGAGGCGCCAGGCATGATGGCGCTGGAGATCGCCATCGACGAGATGGCAGAGGCGCTGGACATGGATCCCGTGCAGTTCCGCGTGGTGAACGACACCCAGGTCGATCCCACGGATCCGTCGCGGCCGTTCTCGCGCCGGCGTTTTGTCGAATGCCTGCAGACCGGCGCCCGCCACTTCGGCTGGGACAAGCGGGATCCCAAACCCGGTGCGCGGCGGGAAGGGCAGTGGCTGATCGGGCTGGGCGTGGCCAGCGCCTTTCGCAACAACCTGGTGACCAAGTCGGCCGCGCGCGTGCGGCTGGACGCGACGGGCCGCGTGATCGTCGAGACCGACATGACCGACATCGGCACCGGCAGCTACACCATCATTGCGCAGACGGCGGCCGAAATGCTGGGCGTGCCGCTGTCGCGCGTGGTCGTGCGCCTGGGCGATTCATCCTTTCCCGTGTCGGCGGGCTCGGGCGGCCAATGGGGCGCGAACAGTTCGACCGCGGGCGTCTATGCGGCGTGCGAGAAGTTGCGGGGGCTGGTCGTTGAACGCCTGGGATTCGATGCCGCGGGCGCGGTGTTCGCGGACGGCACGGTCACCGACGCCAGCGGACGCTCCGCGCCCCTGGTGCGCGCGGCGTCGGGCGGCGAACTCGTCGCGGAAGACGCGATAGAGTTCGGCGACCTGGACAAGAAATTCCAGCAGTCCACCTTCGGCGCGCACTTCGTGGAAGTGGCCGTGGACGCCGCCACCGGCGAGACCCGCGTGCGCCGCATGCTGGCGGTCTGCGCCGCGGGCCGCATCCTCAATCCCAAGACCGCGCGCAGCCAGGTCATCGGCGCCATGACCATGGGCGTGGGCGCGGCGTTGATGGAGGAGCTGGCCGTCGACCATCGCCTGGGTTATTTCGTCAACCACGACCTGGCAAGCTACGAGGTTCCCGTTCATGCCGACATTCCGCGTCAGGAGGTCATCTTCCTGGACGAGGACGATCCGGTGTCGTCGCCGATGAAGGCCAAGGGCGTCGGCGAGCTGGGCCTGTGCGGCGTGGCGGCAGCCATAGCCAACGCGGTGTATAACGCGACCGGCGTGCGCGTGCGGAACTATCCGGTGACGCTGGACAAGTTGCTGGACGGGATGCCCGGCCACGCGTGATGCCTTGCCGCCATGCGCGGGCATAACGGCGAAGTTACTGGCGGACGAGGCGGGGGCCGGGCAGCGTCGGCGGGTCCCAAGCGAAACATTCGAAACAACCCATTACGGCTGGTTTGCACGGAATGCGCTCTGTCGAATGCGCTCTGTCGGCGTGGTTCTGCGTCACGCTGCCTGCCACCAACTGTTTCAGCGGCAAAACCGGATGTTGCGAACCGTTCCCAAGCCGGTAGGATGCGCGCACATTGCCGTCTTACCGACCCAAGGATCGATCCCATGTCCCTGCCGCGCCCGCGCCTTGCCCTGTCTGCCCTGACGCTTGCCCTGACCCTGTCGGGCTGCGTCACCATTCCGTCGTCCAACGGCGAGGGCACGGCGGACGATCCGCGATACGGCAAGCTGGTCGACCTGATCGGCGAGGCGATGAAGGCGAACATGGCCGTGGTGCTGGTCGCGGACCTGATGCCGCACGCCTCGCTGAAGGACGCCATGATGATGACGACCTGGACCGGCAACACCGTCTGGATGTTCGAACCGGACCCGCGCATCACCTTCGGCCGCAAGTTCCAGAACAACTCGCTGCAGCGGGACAAGGACACGACCTACCTCTTCAAGGCGTTTGAAGTCCACATCCTGCCGCCGGGCAAGTACCTGCTCACGGGTGGAGACGATTACAAGCTCAATGCCACGCTGAATCAGATCGGCGCACGCCCCGGCGCTGAAGGTTCGGGCCGGGGCGCCAACGGCACCGCGTATCTGTCGCCCGAGCTGTACCGCGAGTTCTACAAGGAAACGAACTGGCACGAAGGCACCTCGGGCTCGCGGACCAGCACGCAGAAAGTCTGCACGGCCGTGCATCGCGGGTCGGGCGCCTGCGTCGCCTGGGGCGAGCAGCAGGTCACCGAAACCACGCCGGGATCGCGCGCCGGTTACTACGAAGACACCACGTCGCGCGACATCCCGGCCATCAAGGTGCAGTCGCGCGTGCTGCCCAAGCTGGCGCTGGCCAGCTTCACGCTCAAGGGCGGGGATCTGGTGCTGAGCCAGCGCATGCACATGAAGACGCCCAGCTACAAGTTCAAGCAGTCCGCCTGCCGCGCGGTGGACCCGAAGATGATCGAGTGCCCGCTGGAAGACTTCACGGTCTACACGTGGCCGGCGCCGATGGATTTTGCGCAGAAGTACTTCGCGCAGCGCACGAACCTGACCGACGCGCAGCGCGAATTGCTGTCCAAGCTCAAGCCAATGCAGATCACGCCCTTGGGCAAGCAGGGCATGCAGGATCCGGTGTGGGGCGTGCCCCTGTCGATCGGCAAGGGCAAATAGGGCAGCGGATTGCGACCAATGGCGGATGGTCGTAGTCATTCCGGCTACTTGAGCAGCTAAAAAACTGCGCATAGATTGACCGAAACCGCTTCGTCTTCGCGCGAGCCGGTCGAATGGATGGTCCGTAGCCCAGTTCCTTCAGTGGTGCGTTTGCTCTGATTTCTTCAGGGAGCCCATTCTTGGACGTCCACCCCGCCTTCCCCACGCGTGCGCGCTCGCGCACCCGTGCTTTCCCCTTGGCCATGCGCACAAAGGCAGCTCCGCCCTTCGGCGGCACGCTGCCGGCCGTTTGCCGTGGTTTCCCTGATCCTGATCTGTGGAGCGTGCCCCGCCACATCGACACCGAACGCGCATTAGCTTGAAGAACATCGTCGTGCTTGTTGGAAGTCCCCGAAGTGAACTTCGTCAGACCCATCCATTGGAGCGATAACAATGAAGCTAACTCGCCGCAAACTGAACGCAGGGGGATTGGCCCTGCTGGCTGCAGGATCGCTGGGACCGGCGTTTCGGGCCTCGGCAGCAGCCTCCGAAGGGCTGGTGGCAAACCTGCCGGAAGCCGACGACCGTTTCGTCCTGGCCACCGAAGCCTACATCTACGCCTACCCGCTGGTGACCATGGAGATGACCCGCCGGGTGATCACCAACGTCGCCGAACCTAAAGGCACGCGCGCCCCGATGGGCCAGCTCATCAAACTGCGCGAGTATCCGGACGCCAAGTTCCGCGACGTGACGGCGCCGAACGCCGACACCCTGTACACCACCGCCTTTTTCGATGTCGGCGACGAGCCCTGGGTCATCAGCCTGCCCGACATGAACGGCCGCTACGCGCTGTTTCCGCTGCTGGATGGATGGACAACCGTGTTCGATGTGCCGGGCAAGCGCACGACGGGCACCGGCGCGCAGACCTTCGTCGTGACGGGGCCGGGCTGGGAAGGCGCCGTGCCGCAGGGCATGAAGCAATACAAGTCGCCCACGAGCATCGTCTGGCTGCTGGGCCGCATCTATTGCACGGGCACGCCGGAGGACTATGCCGAGGTGCACAAACTGCAGGACCAGGTGAAGATCGCGCCGCTGAGCGGCTGGGGCAAGGCGTGGACAGCGCCGCAGGGCAAGGTGGATCCGGCCATCGACATGAAGACGCCGGTGCGCGATCAGGTCAACAACATGGATGTCCACGAGTACTTCGCGTTGTTTGCGCAGTTGCTCAAGCGCAATCCGCCGACCGCGGCGGACGCGCCCATGGTCGAAAAGATGGCCGCCATCGGCGTCGTGCCAGGGCAGGATTTCGACAAGTCCAAGTTGCCTGCCGAATTTGCCAGGCGGGTGCCCGAGACGGGATTCGCGCGGATCATGGCGCATTTCCGGTCCACCGATGGCGACATCCAGCATATCGACGGGTGGGGCTTCACGACCAAGACGGGGATCTACGGCACCAACTACCTGCAACGGGCCTTGGTCACCGCCATCGGGCTGGGCGCGAACCGGCCGCAGGACGCCATCTACCCGACATCGCTCCGGTCGGCCAATGGGGCGATCCTGCGTGAATACAACGGGTCCGAGAAGTACGTGCTGACGTTCAAGAAGGGCCTGACGCCGCCCGTGTCGGGGTTCTGGTCATTGACCATGTATGACCAGAACTACTTCTTTGTCGATAACCCGCTGAATCGCTATTCCATCAGCGAACGCCAGCCGCTCAAGCGAAAACCCGACGGCACGATCGATCTGTTGATCCAGAACGAATCGCCGGGCCCAGAGCACGAGTCGAACTGGCTGCCGGCGCCCAAGGGCCGATTCATCCTGATGATGCGCCTGTATTGGCCCAACGAAAGCGACCCGTCGATCATCAACGGGTCGTGGACGGTGCCGCCGGTGCGGCGGGTGAGCTGACGCGGTCAGGGCGGCATGACGCGCCCCGCGTTTGGGCGGGGCGCTGCGCCTTTTTTTCGACATGCCTTCGGGCCTCGGGGATCTCGCGATGAGAAAGCACATCACTGTCTGCCTGGCATGCGCGGCGTTGCCATTAGGGGCCGCCGACGCGGCCGAGACGACGCCAGCGCCCGTGCTGGACGCTGCGGTTTCCGACGTATGGCAATTCTCGGTCTCGCCGTATCTGTGGGCGCCGGCGCTGTCGGGAAAAGTCACGCATGGGCGCCTTCCGACGGTCGACATCGGCGCCAGCTTCGACAAGATCTTCGACAACCTGGATTTCGCCGCCATGCTGATGGGCGACGCGCGCAAGGGCCGCTACAGCATCATTGGCGACCTGCTGTACGTGAAGGTGGGCGCGCAAGGCGATACACCCAGAGGAATTCTGGCCTCCAGCGCGGATGTGAAGAGCACGTCGTTCACCGGTCTGATCGGAGGGGGCTATTCCGTGCTGGACCGGTCCGAACACAACCTGGATGTGGTCGCGGGGTTGCGGGTGTGGTCGGTGGACACGGACATCACGTTCAAAGGGCGGCTTGCTGACGGCCGCAAGCACAGCGAAAGCGCCACGTGGGTCGACGCCATGGTGGGCGTGCGAGGCACCTACAACTTTCATCCCAAGGCCTATCTGACGGGCTGGGGCATGATCGGCGCCGGGGGCGCGCAGGCGGACTGGGACCTGGGGCTGGGCGTGGGCTACAGCTTCAACAAATCGGTGTCCGCCACGGTCGGCTACCGGGCAATGGGCGTGGACTACGAGCGCAACGGCTTCAAATACGACGTGGTGCTGCAGGGGCCCATTGCGGGGGTGACGATCCGCTTTTGACGGCAGCGCCGGGCAACCGGTTGCTCAGCGCAGGTCGGCCACGTTGACGGTGCGGGCGCCGCACGCCTGCACCAGTTCGGGGTCATGGCTGGCGAACAGCACGACGCGCGTCTGCGCCCAGGTTTTGAAGACGTCGACCAGCACGCCGCGCGCCTGGGCATCCAGCCCGTTGCTGGGACCGTCGGCCACGACAACCGCCGGGTCGCCCAGCGCGGCGGCCGTCAGGTAGACCTTGCGCCGCGTGCCCGTGGACATCTGCTCGAAACGCTTGTCCAGATGCGGCTCCAATCCCAGCCGATGGGCCAGGTCCAGCACGGCGTCGTCCAGCGCAACGTGCCTGGCTGCCGCCACCTGCTGCAGCAGGCTGCGGCCCGTCTGCTCGGGAAATACCATGCAGTTGTCCGGCACATAGGCCAGTCGGGACTGCGCCGCAAGCGGCGCGTCTCGCAGCGAGTGGCCGTCGATAAGGACGTCGCCGCTGTCGGGCGCCAGCGTGCCGGCAATGATGGCGAGCAGGCTGGATTTTCCGGTGCTGTCTTCTTCGCAGAGCGCCACGCAGCCCGGCGCGAAGGCGTGCGAGAGGCCCTGGAACACGATATGGTCGCCGTAGCGCTTGCTGAGGTTGTCGAGTCGTAGCATGCGGCAAGTGTACGAGAGGAATGCGCGGGCAGCCATCGCGACGCCAGACCGCGATTTATTCCATTCCGGACTCATTCCATGAAAATTCCTTGTTTGTTGTCATCAAAAGCCGCCGGTAGCATCGACGGCAAACCTATCTAGCCGGAGACTTCATGACTGCGCCCATCCCCACGTTTCCCCACGCCCGCGTCACGCGCGATCCGCGCGGCGTCTACACCCTGCAGATCCACGACGCGAAGCGCCTGAACATCCTGGCCTCGGCGGTCACGCTCGGCTTGACCGAGGCCGCGCGCTGGATTGCGGCGCAGGACGACGCGCGCGCGGTGGTCATCCGCGGCACGGGCGACCAGGCCTTCGTGGGCGGGGCCAACATCTATGAGATGGCCGAGCTGGACCCGCAGGGTGCGCGCGCGTTCATCACGCGGCTGCGCGACCTGTGCGACGCCGTGGCCGACATTCCGGTGCCGACCATTGCACGGTTGCCGGGCTTTTGCCTGGGCGCCGGCATGGAGCTGGCGGCCGCCTGCGACATCCGCCTGGGTTCGGCGGACGGCGTGTTCGGCATGCCTGAAGTGCGCGTCGGCATTCCCTCGGTGATCCATGCGGTGCTGCTGCCCGCGCTCATCGGTCAAGGCCCGACCAACTGGCTGCTGCTGACGGGCGAGACGGTGGACGCCGCGCAGGCGCGGGACTGGGGCTTTCTGGAATTCCTGTGCGAGGCCGGCGAGCTGGACGCGCTGGTCGAACGCACCGTGGCCCCGATCGCGGCAAGCGGGCCGGCCGCGGTGCGCTCGCAGAAGGCCTTGCTGCGCTATTGGACCGAGTCCTCGATCCAGGCCGGTCTGGACCGCAGCGTGGACGCCTTTGGCGAGGCCTTCACCACCGATGAGCCGCGCCGCTACATGGCGCCGTTCCTGGCGCGCAAATCGCATCGGGAGGCCAGGTAATGGCGGGACCGCTGCAAGGCGTTCGCGTCATCGACATGACTGCGGTGGCGATGGGGCCGTATGCCACCCAGATCCTGGGCGACATGGGGGCCGAGGTCATCAAGGTCGAGGCGCCGGAGGGCGATGTGTTCCGCACCTCGGCGCCCGCCGCGCATGCGGGCATGGGGCCTGCGTACCTGAACCTGAACCGCAACAAGCACAGCGTGACGCTGGACGCGAAGACGCCGCAGGACCACGCCAGCCTGCTGCGCCTGATTGACGGGGCGGACGTGTTTGTCTCCAATGTCCGCCCAGCCGCGCTGGCGCGGCTGGGCCTGGATGCGGCCGCGTTGTGCGCGCGCAATCCGCGCCTTATCCACTGCGCGGCGGTGGGCTTCGGGCAGGATGGACCGTACGCGGCGCGTCCGGCCTTCGACGACATCATCCAGGCCATGAGCGGACTGGCGGACCTGCAGGGCCGCAACAGCGGCGCGCCCGCCTACGTGAATACGATCCTGGCCGACAAGGTCGCGGGCCTGACGCTGGCGTATGCCATCCCGATGGCCCTGTACGAGCGCGAGCGGTCGGGGCAAGGTCAGGCGATCGAGGTGCCCATGTTCGAGACGCTGGTGTCGTTCAATCTTGTCGAGCACCTGGCCGGGCACAGCTTCGAGCCGCCGCTGGGCCCGATGGGCTACAGCCGCGTGCTCTCGCCGCAGCGCCGGCCCTATCGCACGCGCGACGGCTTTTTGGCGCTGCTGCCCTACACGGACGCGCAATGGCGGCGTTTTTTCGCCCTGGCGCGGCGGCCTGACCTGGCCGGCGATGCACGCTACGCCGACGCGGCGGCGCGCGCGCGCCATTTCGACGCGCTGTATCAGGATCTGGCCGATATCGTGGCGCAGCAGGGCACGGACGCATGGCTGGCGCTGCTGGCGGACGCCGACATCCCCCATTCGCGCGTCAACACGCCGGAGTCGCTGTTCGACGATCCGCACTTGCGGGCGACGGGATTTTTTCAGCGCGTCGATCATCCCACCGAGGGTCCAATGACGGCCTGCGGCATTCCCGTGCGCTTTTCTCGCACGCCCGGCGCCATCCGGCGCGCCGCGCCGCCGCAGGATGCCGATCGCGATATGCTCGAGCCTGCGCGCTGACCCGGCATGGGCGGCGGCGCCTTGCGGCGACTTCGACCATGAACATCACACTCAAGCAATTGCGCGTGTTCTGCGCGCTCTACGAACTGCGCAGTTTCACGGCCGCCGCGCGCGCGGCCTTCGTGACGCAGTCCGCCGTCAGCAAACTGTGCGCCGAACTCGAGGCGGAAGTCGGGCAGCCCCTGTTCGAACGATCTACGCGCAGCGTCACGCCCTGCGATGGCGCGGCCGACTTCTATGCCTATGCGCAGGAAATCCTGGGGACCGTGCGCGCCGCCGAGCGCAGCATGTCGGGCCTGCGCACGCTGGAACGCGGCACGGTCGGCGTGGCGACATCGCCGTTGATGATGGCCGGGTTGCTGGGCGACGTGGTGGCGCGCTATCACCGGGCGCACCCGAGCGTGAAGCTGGACCTGTTTGAATTGAACACCGATGAAACCATCGAGCATGTGCGTAACGGGCGCGCGGACTTTGGCATGGTCTCGGTCGATACCCCTACCGATGAGCTGGTGGCGCGCGTCATCTACCGGGACACGCTGTACGCGGTGTGCGCGCCCAGGCATGCGCTGACGCGCCGGCGGAATGTGTCATGGGGCGACGTGGCGGCGTACGACCACATCATGCTGCGCAGTGTCTACAGCGTGCGGCGCAGCCTGGACCGGGTGGCGGCCGATCAGAACCTGACGTTCCGGTATGGCATCGAGGCGGGCATGCTGATCTCGGCCCTGAAGTTGGTCGGCGCGGGCCTGGGCATCACGGTGGTGCCCGGCTACGCCTGCGATCTGGCGCGGCAACTGGGGCTGCGCGTGCTGGCCATTGATGGCGCGCGCCGGCACGGCCACGAACTGTGGCTTATCCAGCGCCGCAACGCGCGCCTGTCGATGGCCGCCAGCGCCTTCCTGCAAGCCACCGAGGATTACCTGCGCGAACGCGAGCAAACGGACGATTAATCCCGTTGTGGAATGAGTCTATGAAAATTAGTCCCTTGTTGGGATAAGCGCTGCACGAGCATCATACGGTTCAGTTCAAGAGGGCCGATCCGCGGCCCCGACAGGAGACAAGCATGACTCGACCGTTCGGCGCGCTGCGCCGCCGCCTGCTGGCTGCTGGGGGATTGATGTTGGCGGGCGCGCTGACGGGCCCCATGCCCGCGCAGGCCGCCTATCCCGACAAGCCGATCACCATCGTCGTGCCGTTTTCACCCGGCAGCGCCACCGACACCAGCGCCCGGATCATCGCCGAAAAGCTGGGGCCGCGCCTGAACGTGCCCGTGGTGATCGAGAACAAGCCGGGCGCATCGGGCACGATCGGGTCGTCGTTCACGGCGCGCGCGCAGCCGGACGGCTATACCCTGATCCTCACCAGCAGCTCGACGCACTCGGCCACGCCCGCGCTGTTTCGCAAGCTGCCCTTCGATCCCACCGGCGACTTCATTCACGTCGTGCGCATCGCGACCATCCCGATGATGCTGGTGGTGCGCGAGGACGCGCCGTACAAGAGCCTGCAGGAACTGGTGAAGGCAACGCAGGCCAAGCCGCTGAACTATGCTTATGGGTCGCCCACCAGCCAGATCGCCGGCGCGACGTTCAACACGGTGGCGGGCGCCGCCGCCAACGGCGTGCCGTACAAGAGCCAGCCGCCAGCGGTGACCGATCTGCTGGGCGGCCATGTCGACTACCTGTTCGCGGACCTGTCTGTCGTCACGTCCTTCATGCAGGCGGGCAAATTGCGCGGGCTGGCCTACACGGGGCAGGCGCGGGCCAAGGAATTCCCGCAGGTGCCGACGCTGTCCGAGCTGGGTTACAAGCACTTTGACCTGATCGTGTGGGTCGGCGTCGCGGCGCCCGCCAAGACGCCCGATGCGATCGTGCAGAAGCTCAATCAGGAAGTCACCGCCATCTTGCGCGAACCCGACGTGCTGCAGCGGTTTGAATCGCTGGGCATGCAGGTCTCGCCCAACACCGTGGCCGAACATCAGTCGTTTGCTCAGGCGCAGCGCAAGGTGTGGACGCAGCGGGCCATTGACGCGAAGATCGAACCGCAATAGCCCTAGTGGGGCTCCTTGATGCACGACCTTGCGGGAACGTCGCGTGCTGACCCGCAAGGACTGTCACTACGCAAGGAGCCGACATGAATGCCGAAACGAACGATATGGAACGCTGCATCGATAGCTGCCTGGCCTGCTATCGAATGTGCGTGAAGACCGCCATGAGCCATTGCCTGGAGGCCGGCGGCGAGCACGTTGAGCCTCAACATTTCAGGCTGATGATGGGGTGCAGCGAGATCTGCCGCACGGCAGCGCACGCGATGCTGGTGGGCGTTGAAAACCACAAGGTGGTTTGCGGCGCCTGCGCCGCAATTTGCGATGACTGCGCGGCCAGTTGCGAGGGCATGGACGGCATGGCCGACTGTGCGCGCACATGCCGAGAATGCGCCGACATGTGCGGAAAGATGGCCGCTTGAGCGGCTACGGCCCGCGCGGCATCTGGCCGGATGCCGCGCGGGCCAATCACGGCTTGCCGGGGCCCGAGTACGGGCCCCGGGTCCGGCTATTTACCGAGATGTTCGCGCACCGCGGTAGCCGACGGTCCGACGGCCTTGACCGCCTCGCGCAGTTGGGCCTCGGTGACGCCAAGCGCCTGGGTCCAGTAGCGCAGCTCATGCGGCTCGTTCACGTTGATCCGGGAGCGGTCCTGCGGGCCGCGCTTGCTCAGGTCGTCTGACATGGTTGGATCCTCCGGGTTGTAACGCCCGGAGGGCAGCAAGCGGCGTGCCTGCGCGTCGCGCCCGCCTTATCACTGCACGCGGGTTGGCGTGGCCACGCGTGAGGTTTGCGCGGGCATGCGCTCGACCGTCAGCGCATCCGGTTCCGACGCGGACGGGCGCACAACCACGGCTTTGCCGGCACTGGCCGCGCCCAGGTTGGGCAGGTCGGCCGGCCGCGCCGCCACGGACGCGAACGGGCCGCCGCCGGTGGCGGGCACGCCGTCCAGCGTCAGGCTGGCGGACCACGTGCCTCCGCGGCGCGAGAGCACCTCGTAGCGCTGCGGCGCGCCGGCGGCGCGGGCGACAACGTACAGCGCGCCGTCGATGAGGCTGATGGCGGGCGGCGATGCCGCTTCGGCATCCATCTTGGCGAGCTTGCCGTGTTCGAGCAGCCAGAGGTGTCCGCCCGAGCGCTCCAGGATGGCAAGCACGACGTTGCCGGCGGTATCGGCCTGAATGGCCGGTCGGCCGATGAAGGGCACGCCCAAGTCCGCCGGTGCGCTCCAGTCCATGTCCAGGTCGGTGGTGTCGCCCGCTTCCACCAGTTTGGTCAGGTGGTTGTTGGCGCGCTGCCGGAAATAAAGCTCGACCCGGTTTTCATGGTTGCGGATGGCAGCCAGGCCGCCCGCGGCTTGCGGTGCGGCCACGCGGCGCCAGCCTTGCCATTCCGACCGGTGGCCCTTGGCGGCTGGCAACTGGCGGGTATAGAAAAGCTCGCCCCTGGCGGCAATGGCGAAGACGACATAGCGCCCGTCGGCGCCGCGCGCGGCGGCCGGTGAACCGGTGACGCCCTCTAGTGGCGGAAGCGCTTGCCACGTGCTCCAGCTGCCGTCGATGCCGGACGGGGTGATCCAGTGCAGCAGCCCGTCGTAGCCCAGCGCGACGGCGGCGGCTTCGCCACGGGGCGCCACCGCCGGGATCTGCGTGACGCGCAAACCGCCCAGCGCCTGCCAGCCCTGCCACGTGCCGTCATGGCGCTGCTTGTTGGCCCATACGCCGCCCAGCGGATCGCGCGCCATCAGGCCGGCGGTGCCGTCGGCGTGGGCAAACGAGACCACGGGGCCGGTGGTGCGTCCGCCCAGCGTGTGCCAGCGCTTTTCGGCCGAATCCCAGCTGTTGACGGCCGCATTGGTTTCGCCGGCGGCAAACACGACGAGTCCGCCCCGCCCGTCCGGGTACACCTGCGGCGCGACGTCCTGACGCGACACGTAGTAGGCGCGCTGGACCCACGCGGCGGCGGGGCCGGCCGGTTCCTTGCAGCCGGTGGGGCCGGCGCAATAGTGGTAGTCGTTCCAGGCGTAGTGCTGAAAGATCACGGACTTGCTGGCGATTTCCGCATCGGCAAGGTTGGTGGCGCGTTCCTGGCTGGGGTAATCGATGTATCCCGTCTCGGCGTAGTTGCCGGGCGCGCGCAACATGGCCTCGCGCGCCAGCCGCGCGCTGGCGATGTGGTCGGGGTGGCCGTGGCCGGCGCAGCGCCAGCACAGCTGGGTGTAGGGCACGCTGATCGTGTCGTCCAGGTGACGCACCGTGGTGGGGCCGTACTGGCGGATCATCTCGGCCAGCGTGTCGACGAGTTGTTCGCGGGTATAGACCTCGGCGTGCGGCCCCAGCGTGTCCACGTTCTGGCCGGGTTCGGATTCGGTGCGGCTCAGCGGCGTCAGGCTGCCCCAGCCCTTGCCCAGCCACGGGTCTTTCAGCCGCATGTGCCAGAGCTGCACGCGCGGATTGCCCTGCAGCGTGAAGCGCGCGATCTGGCGGCCAGCGACGATGCCGGTATCTTCCTTCCAGGCGTCGGGTTCGCGCGCCATGTAGGCGTAGGCGGCGCGCACGCCGCGCTCGCGGCCCAGCATGTAGCCTTCGCCTTCGCCCGCGTCGCTGGCGGTCAGATAGACGACGCGCACGCAGCCGCCCGCCTCGATGTTGGAGGCGACGTCCGGGTTCATGAAAAGCAGGTCGTCATCCAGATGGGCAACGAAGGCCAGGTCCTTGATCCCATGGCACTGGGCCAGCGTCGGGGGAGCGGCCCAGGCCTGGGCGGAAAAGAGGGCTGCGGCCAGGCAGCAAAGCGCCTGGCACAACGGGCGCAGCAAGGCAGTCAAAGCGGGCATAAAAAAAGCGCTGCATGGTGGAGGTGCAGCGCGTCTTGAGGTGGTAAAGAGTGCGGAAAGTATAGCTGCGACGTGAACGCGGGCTGCAATAGGCGCTTGCCCGGTGTGGCGCGGGGCCGACGGTTTGTGACAGGCTAAATGGGGGACACGGCAGGTGTCTGACACCCTTGAGACGACATTGCAGAATGACGTCGTGCTCGTTGGGTGTCAGACACCTACCGTGTCCCCCATTTGCTCAGCGGGCCGATTCGGTGCTGACGACCAGCTTGTCCGCCCGCGCGGTGCGCGCCCGGCGTTCCAGCATCACGGCCCATAGCCACAGCGGCATGCTGGCGATGGCAAGCAGGCTGCCCACCCAGCCGGTGGAGGTCCAGCCGAACCCGGCCGCGATGGCAAGGCCGCCCAGGAATGGGCCCAGCGCGTTGGCGGTGTTGAAGGCCGAATGGTTGAGCGCGGCGGCCAGCCCCTGCGCGTCGCCCGAGACGTCCATCAGGCGCGTCTGAAGCACGGTGCCCAGCGCGCCGCCCACCCCCACCAGGAACACGTTCAGCGTGATCAGCCAGACGTTGTGGGCCATCAGCGGAAAGAGGGCCAGCACCACGGCCGACCACAAGAGCAGCAGGCCGGCCGTGCGCATGACGGCGCGATCGGCGAAGACCGGCACCACCATGTTGCCCACGGTCAGGCCGACGCCGAAGGCGCTCAGCACCAGCGGCACGGTCGCGGGCGACACCTGGGTGACGGCGGTCAGCGTGTCCGCGAGGTAGGTGTAGATGGAGAACAGACCGCCGAATCCGACGGCGCCAATCGCCAGCGTGATCCAGACCTGGCCGCGGCCCAGCGCGCTCAGTTCGCGCAGCGGGCTGGCGTGCGGATCGGCGGCCGTGTCCGGGGCGTAGGCGCGCACGCTCAGCATGGTCAGCACCGCCAGCAGCGACACCAGGCCGAAGCTCCAGCGCCAGCCGATGACCTGGCCCAGCCAGTTGGCCATCGGCACGCCGATGATGGTGGCCACCGTCAGGCCCAGGAACACGCGGCCCACGGCCATGGTGCGGCGGTTGGCCGGCACCATGGAACTGGCCACCAGCGAGGCGATGCCGAAGTAGGCGCCGTGCGGCAGGCCGCTCAGAAAGCGGAAGACCAGCATCCAGTGATAGTTGGGCGCGATGGCGCTCAGGCCGTTGCCGATGGCAAAGAGGCCCATCAGGGCGATCAGCAACCGGCGGCGCGGCATGCGCGCGCCCAGCACCGCAAGGATCGGCGCACCGACCACCACGCCCAGCGCGTAGGCGCTGATCACATGGCCGGCGGTGGGGGCATCGATGCCCAGCGACTGCGAGAAATACGGAAGCAGGCTCATCGTCGCGAATTCGGTGGTGCCGATCGCGAAACTGCCAATGGCAAGCGCCAGCAGCACCAGGGCGGGCCGGTGCTGCGCGGAAACGGTATGGGACATGGAGACTACAGAAGAGGAATGGCGGAATGCTGCGATGCAACAGCGGCATTGTAGAGGGCCGAACCTGTCATTTGCATGTCGGGTCGTTGCGGCATGTCCGTGCGGTGTGAACGGCATCCGGCGGAAAGGTCTGGCGGGCGCCTCGCGAGGATCTTTGCATTTATTGATATTTGTTGCATTACACGGTCGAACATTAGAAAAGTTTCGATGGCCCGGGTGTCAGGCGCTAATTAGATTGAAAGAAAACTCCTTATGCCTCAATTGCTTAGGTGATTTTCTTGAAGCCGATTTTTTGACAACGAGCGCGCACCAGCGCTGGGTGGACACGCCATGAACCACATCTTTTCGACCGTCCTGAATGCAACGCCAATCACTATGCGAACCACGCAGCAAGCCTTGCCTTGCGCCACGCGCCGCCGGCGTAAGCCCGGTAGGGTGCAGCGTGCGGCCTCTACTGCAGCTGTTGCGCTAGCCTGCGCGGGCGGCCTGGGATTGGCGACGAATACCCATGCAAACGGCCAATTGCAGCTATGCAGTGCCGACACAATGTCGGGAAGGTCCCTCAATTCCGGCACTCCAGTCTATTTGCTGGACTGCCCCGACGGCAGCCCGCTTTTTACCCTGCAGAACATCTATGGCGCCACTACGTTTGACGGTCTAACCGCCGCGACGGCCCGGGTCACCGGCTACGCCGATGGCACGTTGGAACTGAAGGGCGAGAACGGCATCTCCATGCTGAACACCGTCAACATGAACGGAAACCGGATCACCCAGGTGGGCGCGGGCGTGTTGTCGTCCACCAGCCTGGACGCGGTGAATGGTTCGCAGCTTTACGCCACCAACCAGCTAGTGCAGTCCAACAGCGCAGCCATCACGACGTTGGGCACAACGGTCGCGCAGAACACGGCCACGCTGAACACCCTGACCACCAGCCTCAAC
Source organism: Achromobacter sp. E1 (assembly GCF_037039475.1). NCBI lineage: Bacteria > Pseudomonadati > Pseudomonadota > Betaproteobacteria > Burkholderiales > Alcaligenaceae > Achromobacter > Achromobacter sp. E1. The sequence goes on along the minus strand of NZ_CP146253.1, from coordinate 4,786,138 downwards.
AACGGCGAGGTCGGCCTGGTCCGGCAGGACCCGGTCAGCGGCGCCATCACCATTGCCGCCAGCAAGGGCGGCAACGTGATCGACATGGCTGGCACGGACGGTACGCGCACCGTCACGGGCGTGGCCAACGGCGTCATCTCGGCAACCAGCACCGACGCCGTGAACGGCAGCCAGCTTTATGCAATTTCCCAACAGGTCGGTCAGCTCAATGCCGCCAACGCCTACGTGCGGGCGGATGGCGCCAACGATGGCAGCGACGACGCCGTGGTCGGCGCGGGCACGCAGGGCGCGGCCTTGGGCGCCAACGCCACCGTCACTGCGTCCAACGGCGTGGCAGTCGGCGCCAACGCATCGGCCACCGCGGCAAATAGCGTTGCGCTCGGCGCGGGCTCGGTGGCCGACCGCGCGAACACGGTGTCCATGGGCGCGCAAGGCGCCGAACGGCAGGTGACCCACGTGGCCGCGGGCACGCAAAGCACCGATGCCGTGAACGTGGGGCAACTGAACCCCGTGGTAGCCAGCCTGGGCGGCGGCGCGCATGTCGATGCGTCCACGGGCGCCGTCACCGGTCCGTCGTATCAGCTGGACGGCCAGACGTATTACAACGTGGGCGACGCGCTGGGTTCGCTGGATACCGGCGTGCAGCGCAACCGCGAAGGCCTGGCCCGCCTGGACAATCGCATCGACCAGACCAACCGCGCCATCGATGAAGTGGCGCGCAATGCTTACTCGGGCATCGCCGCCACGACGGCGCTGACAATGGTTCCGGAAGTCGACCCCGGCAAGCGGTTCGCGTTGGGCGTGGGCGCGGCCACGTATCGCGGCTACCAGGCCGTCGCGATCGGCGCATCGGCGCGCGTCAATGACCGCGTCAAGCTCAAGGCCGGCGTGGGCATTGCCTCGGGCGGCCCCACGGCCGGTGTCGGGGCCTCGATGCAGTGGTGACGACGCCTCGGTCCACGCTCACACCGTCACCACGTTCAACCCGCCGTTCGCCAGGCTTTCCGGATTGGCGCCTGACACGAACAACCGGAAATCGTTGTGGGCAAAGTTGCCGATCACCTTGGCCTGCGTGGCGATGAGCGCGCCCGCATCGCCGTTGGTCAGAAGGTCGTTGCCCGTCACCGCCGCGTCGAACGCCGGGAAATGGCTGTAGGCCTCCAGCGCGTTGTCGGCCGCGCGCAGGCAGCGCCACGCGGCAAACTCGCCGCCGGTCTGGATGATGGTGAGCATGGCGCGCGCGGCCTCGGCGCCCAGCCGCATGCTGGGCAGGTGATTGCTTTGCAGGGTCAGCGTGCCGTCGCCTTCCGGCACCATCTTGCCGGTGCGGATGCCGCCGCCCAGCAGCTTCAATTGGTCCATCGTCAATTCCGGAAAATCCTCTGATTCCGCAAAGAGCGCAATGCCGCCGCGCAGGCGGTTGTCGCGCACGGTGGTGTCGGCATCGTTGTCCAGCAGCGCCAGCGCGCACGACAGCGGATCGGCCAGCAGCGCGGCGGCCAGCGCGGCGATGGCCGGGCGCAGGCGCTTGGCCACCGGCGTCTCGCGGCCGACCTGCGTTGCCAGCGTGGTCAGCGCCGCCTGGACGCGCGGCGTCATCATCAACGCATTGCCGGTCGTGCCCGCGCGCAGCAAGGCCGCGATCTCGGCGGTCATCGCCTTGCGCGCGTCCATGGGCTGGCGCGACAGCGCCAGGGCGGCGCGATTGTCGTCATCGTCCAGCAGCGCGTCGGGCGCCAGCGCCCGCTTCAGCGCGGCCAGCGTGGGGGCGCGGGTAAAGAGCTGGTCAAGACGTTCGGCGGCGCCGCGGCCGGCGGCATACAGGCGGCATGCCTCGATGTGCACGCGCCGGCTGCCGTCGACGCGCACCAGGCTGTTGCCGGGACCGGCCGGACCGGTGCAATCGACGCGAGAGAGCCGCAGGTCGGCGCATTGGTTGAAGGCGATGGCGCCCGGCTGCCCGCGGCGCGCGATCGCGAGGTCGGCCATGGATACGCTGGCAAAGCCATCCAGGCTGAACAGGCGCTCGTCCAGCATCAGCCGGCTGGCCGATCCGCAGCCATGCAGCATCAGGCGCACGCGCGGCCCCTTGATGATGAGGTCGTCGTCCAGCTTGTGCTCGCCCGGGGTCAGGCACAGGCAGATGTCCATGCGGTCCTGACCGATCAGCGTGCGCAGCGCCTTGTCCAGCGTTGGAAAATCGCCCGCCGGGCCGACGGTCAGGCAGCAGCCGCCGCCATGCGTGCGCCGGCACAACGCGTCCAGCGCTTCTTGCACCGAATAGGCCTGCTCCGCGAGCAGGTCCGCGCAGTTGCTCGGGTCGTAGGCGACCTCGGATGCGAGGGCGAGGGTGGCGGTGTAGCGCAGCGGCAGATAGTGGTCGGGCGCGGGTTGGCCCGCCCGCAGCAATTGCGCGGTGGCGCGTTGCACGGGACGGGCCGCGTCGCACGCAAGCGACCAGGCGATCGATGCGATGCCGTCGGCGCCCGTCGTCACGTCCTGGGTGACGGCGCCATTGGGCAGCCGGCCAGCATCCACGGTAAAGCGCACGACGGCGCCCGTCACCGGCAGGCTGCCGTTGGCCACGCCCGCGCGCAGTTCCGACGGCAACGCCACCACGTCCGGGGTCATCGCGGGGTTGGGCTTGACGCTCTGGCCGTCGCCGCCCGCGTAGTAAAGCTGCGTCAGTTCCGTCAACGCGGGAAAGAGGGGGCGGCAGTCGCTGACGGCGGTCCACGCGCCGGCCTGCCAGCGCAGCAGCGCCAATCGTGCGAATGCGCGCAGCACGCCGGCGGGCGCGTTGAAGGCGGGCTTGCCGTCGGGCAGTTGCGGCCATTCGATCGACGCGGTGGCGGTGCGCGCGGGAATGAGCCAGTAGTCGCCCACGCGCAGGCGTCCGGGCGAAAACTTGATCTCAATGCCGTCCTGTTCCAGTTCCACCCAGCCGGCGTTGGCGCTGTTGATGGGCGCGGGCGTGATCTCCGCAACACCGTCCCAGCGGCGTACGCGCGGGTTGGCCGGAAAGCGGGCGGCGTCCAGCGCGTGGCCGATCAGGCTGGCCGGGTCGATCATGACCGTGTTGCCGTCGGTGCGCACGACCTGCGCCAGCGGCCCCGGCTGTCCCAGCAATTCGTGCGTGTCGTCCAGAAACTCCACCCAGCAGCCCGCGGTGATGGCCAGCACGTCGTCGCGGCCGATGCTGGCGACTTCGAACTCGTTGGCCACGGGATCGTCCAGCCAGCGCACGACGCGCGAAAGGATGCTGCCGTTTTCGCGCGACCACTTGTAGCGCGCCTTGCCAGCGCCCGCGCCGTCCTGGTGGATCTCGATGCGGTACAGATGGTTTTCCAGCAGGCGGTAGCCGGCGTCGGGCGGCAGCTGGCACGGCGTCTTGGGCGGCACGCTGGCCTCGGCGCGCGCCGCCATGCGGGCGTCGGGCGCGGCGGTCAGGGCGTCCCACGCGGGCAGCGCGGACAGGCAGGTCAGGGCGGCGTCCGGCGCGCCCACCTGCATCAGCTTGACCTGCCAGACCGTCTTTTCGCGCGTCGCGGTGTCGGGGCCGCCCAGCGCGACTTCGCGCATGCTGGCGTCGCCGGCCGGCAGGTCCAGCGTGCACAGGTGGCGCTGCCACGCTTCCAGATAGGCCAGGTACAGGCCTTCGGGCGGCGGGGCGGCCTGGCCGCCCGAGCCGAAGACGACGATGCCGTCGATGTCGGCGGGTGTCAGCGCGGGCGGCGGCAGCGGCAGGACGGACGCGCCGGCGGGCAGCACGGGCGATGCCGTCAGGGGCATGTCGGGCTGCTTGGCCACGGTGGCAGGCTGCGGGTTTTCGCAAAGCAGGCCGTCCAGATACAGGCGGCCTGCTGACAGCGACAGGTCCTTGCCGGCAGGCGCCAGTGCGAAGCCGGGCGCGGCCAGCGGCACGCCCACGGGGCCCACGGTGTCCGCCGTTTCGGTTTCGATGCGCCGGTTCAGGATGTCCTGCTGCTCATTCCAGTCCGAATCCATCTGCACGCGGCCCTGCTGCATGCGGACGGCCCGGTAGCGCCGGGCGGGGTCGAAGGTGAGGCGGCTGAGATCGGCTTTCATGATGTTGTTCCCGAAGACAGAGGGCTCAGTTCACAGGGATCAATCCCGCTTCGAGGCCGAAGCGCAGATACTCGTCCAGCGCCTGCCGCAGATTGGCTTCGCGCTGGGCCTGCAGCAGGAAATTCCAGGCGCCCATCTCGGCGCCGTTGTCCGCGCCCTCGCGGATCTCGGTCGCGCAACTGCGGGCCAGTTGGCCATACGACGGTGAGCCGAACGTGGTGGCGGTGAACGACGGAGCGACACGCGCCGCCGCGCGCTTGGCGGCCGCGCCGGTCAGGTCTTGCATGGCCAGATCGGGCTGGCAGCGGTAGCGGCGCGGCGTGACGGACGGCATGGGCACGTGGCAATAGCGCACGCAACCCTCTTGCCGGCGGTTGATGGCAAGCGTGCCGCCGAACAACGTGTTGGACGCGTCCAGCCGTCCGGCGGCCACGCGCCCGAACAGCGTGCTGGCCAGGATGCGCAGGGCGCTGTCGTCCACATCGACCGCGGCCGCGGCGCTGCCTTGCGCATCGATGAGGCTTGCGTCGATCTCCACCGACGCAAGCGGCGATGCGCAGCGCACGGGCCCGCAGATGCAGCGCGTCAACCGCAGTTCCAGTTCGGGCGCGGCGCCCGTGTGACGCACGCCGCCGCGCGCCGGCACCAGCGTGCAGTGGCGCAGCGCAACGGCGCGCAGCGCCCCTTCCAGCCGCAGGCGCCCATCCACAAGCAGCCCGTCGAGCCGGATGCGGGTGCTGGCGTTGCCGCGTACGCGCCAATCGCCTTGCAGCACGGGACGGCGCAGCGGCGCGGCCTCGATCGACAACCGCGTGTCGGGCAGCACAAGATCGGGGGCCAAGGTCTCGGTGCCATCGTGGTCGATCACGATGCGCACCCGCTGGCCCGCCAGCACCGCGGCCAGCGCCGCCGTCAGCGTGGGCGTGGCCGACGAGGGTACGCGCAGGAGGGTGTCGAACGCGTTGTCGAACGCGTCATCGCCGTCGGTCGTGCTGCGGGCGTAGGGGCCCGCGCCGATGTCGCCGGGAAAGCCGTAGGCATGGCGCACCTGCACCGATTGCGCGGTGACGCCCGGCGGCAGGGCCAGCCGACCGCGGTGCGGATCCAGGCCGACCAGCACGCCGCCCGCGCCGGGAAAGCTGCGGTCCGGCCGCCCGGGCTTGCGCGACTTGAACAACAGGGCGGTGTCGGGCCGGCGCCACTGTTCGGGCGCGACGCCGGGGATAGGCGCAAGATTGCAGATCACCAGATGCTCGGCGGGAACCGGCTGGCCGTCCAGCCACACCTGCACGGCGGGGCCGGCGGCGCTGTCGGCAAACCAGCCTTGCGGGGGCGCGTCGCCATCGGTCAGGGCCTGGCGGCGCGCTTGCAGTTCCGCATGCAGATCGCGCCAGGACAGCGGTTCGGGCACGTTGATCGGCTCGGCCAGGTGGTCGATGTCGGTCTCGGTGCGCGGCCGGTTGAAAAAGGGCTGGTCGCGGCCCAGCGGATCGATGGTGTAGAAGCCGTCGTGCGTGGTGGCGCGCGCCGCATCGCCGCGCTGCACGGTGTACGACTGCAACCGCCAAAGAAAGAGTGCGACGTTGGGCAGGTTGTAGCGTCCGGCCGGCAGCGCGCGCACGTGGGCGGTGTGCAGCTCGGCACCGAAGGGGCCGTCCACGCGTTCCATCGCGCGCGAATCGCGCAGGTCGGGCGTGCGCAGCGCGTGCGCGCGGGGATGATTGACGTGCTGCGTGGTGGCGACGCGCTCGAAGCACTCGGACACGCGGCTTGGCCAGCCGGTGGCGTTGGCCGCCAGTTCTTCCAGCACCAGCGCCGTGCCTTTGCGGCGGCGCAGCCGCAGCGTGTTGGCCACCAGCGCCCGCGGCGAAAAGGCGGCGTCCACGGGATACAGCGCGCGCACGCCGAGCAGGTCGCCCAGATAAGGCACCACCCAGTCCTCGCAGGTTTCGATGAACCAGTTGTCGTAGAGCCGGTCCACGTCGGCGTCCACCAGCGCGCCTTGACGCGCCAGCACGTCCAGCAGCGCGCGCAGCGGCCCGCCGGCGGCGGCGTCGCGTTCGCGGTAGAACGCCGGCAAGAGGGCCATCAGGGCATCGGCATCCAGGCGGGTGTTCATGTGCGCTCCGACAAGTCGATGCCGGCGGGATCCGGGCGCAGCAGCTCGGCAGGCTGCAGGGCGCCCTGCTGCCAACGCGCGGTGCGCGCCGGTAGCAGGGCGTCCGGACCGTTGCTGCGCCGCGCGCCCGCGCCGTCCAGACCGGCATTGAGCACCAGTGCGTCCAGATCCACCCACGCGACGCCCGGCACGTCCTGCAAGACGGCAAGCACCTCGGCGCCGTGCACCGGCTGGCCGAACGCCCGCGCGGCAAAGCCGAAGGCATCCAGGACGCGCGCGCGGGCGGCGACCAACACGGCCGCCGCTTCAAAGCGCGGATCGATGCCCAGGCCCGCCCGCAGGCCGAAATCCAGGTAGCGGCACGGCGCCACCTTCAGCGGCTGGTAGGGCGGGCGCGCCGCGTCGATGGCCGCGAGCAGGTTGCGATACAACGCGCCGGCCGAATCCAGCGCGGCGCCATCTTCGCCCGCGACGGTCAGGTGCACGAGCCGTTGCTCGCCGTCCCACTGCCATACGGCCTGCGCCTTGCCGATGCCGGTAAAGGCGGCGGCGAAATCCTCGAAGTCGCGCAGCGACACGATGCGGTCCAGCGTGCGCACCCGCAGCGGCGCATTGCGGCGGGCGGCGTCGCCCGCTTCGGGGTCCACGCCGCCGGTCGCGGGCGCGGGGTTGACGACCGCCTTGACGCCGGGCGCGCGCGTGAGCAGCACGCTCAACTGGCCGGGCGCAACGTTGCCTTCGCGGCCGAGGCCCACGCGGTAACGCGCCTGGACGTTGCCCGATCCGGACGGCAGACGCGCGCCATGCAGGCCGTCGCCGAACTGCACGGTGGCCCCGCCGCTGTCGTCCACCCGCAGCAGATATGCGCGGTCGTCCGGCGCCAGCGCGGTGATGCGCGGCGCCTCGTCCCACAGCAGGCCGTCCACGCGGACTTCCAGGCTGCTCGCCGCGCCGCTGGCGGTGGGCGCGGGCACGAACGTCAACGGCTTTTGCTGCAGCGTGAAACGCTGAAACGCGCGGTTGCCGGCGCCGCTGCCCAGCACCTCCGGCTGGATGCGCATCTGCCGGCTGTCGCCGTGGCTGGCGGGCGCGACGTTGGCGTTGATGCGCACCGTGGCGGGCAGATAGGCGTGCGCCAGGTCGGCGTCCAGCACGAGCGTCGTGCGGCCGCCAGCGCTGTCGTTGCGTTGGATGCGCACAATGTCGCTGGCGTCGGCCAGCGTGACGGTGGCGCGCGCGCCATCCTCGAATTCCAGGTCGGCGCTTGCGCGGTCGCGCGCCACGCGCACGTTGGCCACGGCGTCGCCGCGCAACAGCCGCTCGCGCGGCGCAACGTTGGCGGCATCGGTTTCGGTCAGGATCAGGCCCGACACCGCCAGCACGCGGTCTTGCGGCAGGTCGGGCTCGTACGACGCCAGCACCAGCGTGTGGCCTTGCGTCAGCCCCGAGGCCGGACGCACGCCCCAGTCCAGCGGGTCGGATTCGCCGTAGGCCGTGGTCTCGCGCAGGGCGTCGTTGAACTGCTCGCGCACGCGCTCGCCCCGCAGCGTAAGGCGCGTGGTCGGTCCCGCCAGCGCAAAGCCCGTGCGCGCGTCGGGGCCCGCGTCGGCAATGCGGTACAGCTCTTCATAGCCCGGCATCGACAGCACGGTCCAGCCGCCGGCCACCCATTTGGGATAGGAGGCGTCCAGGTGCACGCCGTGCACGTCGCCCGGGTACAGGCTGGCCGCGGGAATCGTCTGGCGCGCCAGGCCCGGTCCGGACCACGCCAGCACGAAGGTGGCGTCGCCGCCCGCCTCGTAGTATTCGATGCGGATGTCGTGCTTGCGCCCCGCCACGAGCCGCGCGCTGGCGCTATATTCGGTGGGCGATTGTTCGCGCCACTGGTCGATGAGCAGGTTGCCATCCACCCACAGCCGCACGCCATCGTCGGCCGTGACGTGAAAGGTGTAGCTGCCGCTGTCCGGGGCGCGCACCCAGCCCGTCCAGCGCACGCAGAAGTTGTCCGCGGGCACGCCGTCGCCGGGGCCGCCCGCGGCCCAATGAAAATCCAGCTGCGGATCGGTGCGGGTCATCACGCGCTGGCTGAAGGTGCGGCCACGGTGATACTCGCCGTACAGCCCGGAGCCGGGGCCGCTGGCGCCGGGCGGATCGGACACCTCGGCCAACGTATAGCCCGGCCACTGCGGAAACTGGCTGAATGACGGCTTGGCGTCGTCGGGCATGCCCAGGTAAGCCGCGCGCAGCGTGGCGGGCATGGCGCGCCAATCGGGCGCGTTGTAGCCGAACAGGCGGGCCTGCGCGCGCAGCGCGAAGCAGCGCGGGTTGCGCCCGGCGGGCTGCACGTGCGGCGCGGCGCTGCCCAGACCGCGCTCCAGCGAGATCAGCGTATAGGCGGGCGCGCCGTCTTCGCCGGGACCGGGCACGTATTCGCGGACCTGCGTCAGGCGGCGGAAGTCCCAATTCTCGTTGCCCGGATCGCGCGTGCGTTCGTCGCCGACGACGAGCACGGCGTCACCGGCCTTCAGGCGCGTGGCCGCGCCGGCCAGGCACAGCGTGCGCGCGCCAAAGCGCGGCGGCGCCGGTTCCAGCCACGCCAGTTCCAGCGCGTTCCAGGCGGCGCGCGCCTCGACGGCCTGCAGGGTTTCAAAGGTCTGCGCGCGTTCGTCCTGCGCGGGCACGCTTTGCGCGCGGGTCCAGGGCTCGATGCGGGCGCGCGGGGGCGCGCCCGGCGCGGTTTCCAGCGAGAACGCCAGCCACGTCGTCGCTGCCACGCCCGGCCGCAGTTCATAGCCGATGGCCCGGGCCAGCGACTGCACCGACCGGCGCTCGGTCGCGGTCCGCAGGTAGCCCTCGTTGCCGATCCGCTCCTGATAGAACGCCAGCACGTCCAGCACCGCCGCCCAGGCGTCGAACAGGGCAATGACGGGGTCATCGCGATCGCGCGTCGTCAGCGCCGCCAGGGCGGGCGAGCGCGCCAGATCCGCCGTCAGGCTGGCGAGAAAGCGGCCGTGTGTGCCGATGCGCAGGCGCAAGGCGGGCTGGCCGGGCGGATTGGTCAGGTCCGACGGCGTGAGCGCGGGCTGCCCGGCGCAGCAGCCGCAGTCGTCGCGAGTCGTCATGATCCGCCCTCCACGATGAAGTCGATGCGGCCGTTCTCCGGGAAGTTCGGATCGCCGTCGGCGCGCAGCACTTCCAGCGGCGCGGCCAGCAGACGGCCAGTGTCCAGTTCGCCCGCCGGGTCGCGGCCCCAGCGCTGAAAGCGTTCTGCCCGCGCCGACGCCACGCCCGGCACGGCCATGACGGCGCGCATCAGCGCCGACAGCGCCAGCGGCGTGCCGAAGGTGAAGCGGTCGGGATGAAAGAAGCCCGGCCGGCCCGCGCGGTCCTGGCCCGCAGAGAAGGCGTCGCGCAGCGCCGCCTTGACGTCCGCGGCGAAGTGGCCGGGCGCGGCGCAGACGCGCACCAGGATGTCCAGCGGCACATGCACCGGGTCCGAGAACTCCAGGTCCTGTCCGGCCAGCCGGAAGCGTTCCATGAAGGCGCGCAGCGCGGCGCGAAACGGCGCATCGACTGCCAGCCCGCCGCGCCGGTCCACGGTCAGGAAGACGGTGTGCCAGCTGCCCGTCCAGCGCAGGCGGGCCGCCGCGCGCTGCACCTGCGGATGGCGCTGCGCAAGCCGCGCATAGTCGTCCGCGGTGACCGCGCGCTCCTGCACCCGGAAGGCCTCGGGCGCGTTGAGCTTGATCGCATCGGCCGGTTCCGGCGCCGCGCCGCCCTGCGCGGGCAGGGGATTGCGCACGCGCGCCACGCCCAGCATCAGGTCGGGATCGTCGGTGACGAGCGCGCCGATGGCGTCCGCGCCCACGTTGCCTTGCGGCCCGCCACCCAGCCGATAGCGCGCCAGCAGGCGTTCGCCGGGCGCGGGCGCGGCGCCATAGCGGTTGTCGCCAAAGCGCAGCCAGGCCGCGCCGTCGTGTTCCATCTCGACGACGAATTCGCGCGCGTCGCGCGCGCTGACCAGCAGGCTGCGCTGGGGCGACCACGGCGGGCTGGCCGGGGCGGGCACGTCGCCGGGCTGATCGGCGTCGTCGGCCTGCAGCGACATGCCGCTGGGCAGCGCGCGGCGCGGGTCCTGGGCCAGCGCCGCGCTGGCGGGCAGCGGCCCCGCCACGGCAAGCTCATGCCGGTAGGGCTCGGCGCAGGCCAGGCCGGCATCCGGCAGGCGCGGCCGGTAGGGCCGCGCGGCAAACGCATCGCGCGCCGTCGCGGTGTCCGGCAGCAACGGCGTCCAATCGCGCTGCATGCCGTGATCGGCCAGGACCACGTTGCCGCGCGCCACCGATACCGCGCGTTTGACCAACGCGCCGCCCTCGTCGAACTCCTGGCTCACGCACAGCGGGAACGGCAGCGCATCGTCCGGATGCCAGGCGATCAGCAGCAGGTCGGTGCCGGTCAGGTCGTCGCGGCCGGTGCGCGTTTCGGTCAGGCGCACGGCGTGGCGATGCGTGCGGTCCGCATCGGCCTTGCGGCCCGTCAACGGGTCTATCGTCTCTTCGAACACCAGCACGTCGCCGGGCGCAAGCGCCAGCGGCGGATCGTTCACCAGCGCCGCCTGCGTCCGGCCGCGCGGCAGGCAGTACGCCGGGTCGGCGAAGTCATGCAGGAAAATGCGGCTGTGCGCGGCGTGCAACAGCAGGTCGTGCAGCGTCTCGAACACTTCGATGCCGGGCGCGGGCAGCCCGTCCAGCGCTTCGCGGCGGCGCACGGGGGCCGCAAGCGCGGCTTCCTGGGAACTGGTCAATAGCGGCGTGCCGGCCGGGATGACCTTGCCTTCGCCCGCCGCGTGGGCTTGGACAGTGACGAAGACCCGCGCGTTGCAGCCGTCATGCAAGGGATAGTCCAAGAGGCGCGCATGACGGCGCAATGAGGTTCGGCGGCGCGCGGTGTCCAGGTACGCTTCGGTGGCGGCGGCGTCCTGCGCGTACGACAGGTGGTCGGCGGCATAGGCCAGCGTTTCCACCAGCGCCACGGTGAAATCCGCGGGATTGCGCTCGGTGAAGTCGGGCATGCTTTGCGACAGGCGGTCCAGCATCAGCCGCCGGAAGCTTTCGTAGTCCTTGGCCAGGTAATCGATCAGCGGCTCGGACGGCACGGGCGCATCGCACGCGCGCGTATCGGCGCAGTCGAATTCCGACGGGCACCCGGCCTTGAAGTTGATCTCGATGGTGGACAGGCACAGGTCAAAGCCCGGCGCGGGCGCGTCGGGATCGGCGGGGTTCACCAGCGCCAGCGTGTACCACGAGAAGTCGCCGGCCTTGTCCACGCTCAGCCGGATCTCGTTGCCGGACAGTACCGGGTCAGCAGCCAGCGCAATGCCGCGGATGCGCGTGCCGCCTTCGATGCGCACGTGGGCGCGGCCGATGCCGGACACCGGATGCACGCACACCACGCGCAGCGTGCGCTGGTCGGCCGCATCGATCTCGACGAAGGCGATGCCGTTGTCGCCGGGCGGCTGCTGGGCGCGCAGCAGTTGCAGGCGGCGGGGATTGGCGCTGCGGAACTGGCGGTTCATGGCACGTCCCGGGTAAAGCGCGCCAGCCGCCGTTGCTGGCCCTGGCGCAGCACGTACTGCACGTCCACCTGCAGGGTGGCATCGCGATGCGCGACGTTGACGGACTCCACCGCGATTCGCTCGCCCAACCACTGCTGCAGCGCACCCTGCACGCTCATCTGCACGGCGGCGGCCAGCGTATCGCTGTTGGGCGCAAATACCAGTTGCAGCAGGCCGCAGCCGAAGTCCGGCCGGTTGACGCGTTCGCCGGGCACCGTGAACAGCACCTGTTCGATCATGTCGCGCACGTGCTCGGCGTCATCGGCATCGCGGCTGCGGCCGCGCGCGTCGGGCTCGAACGGAAAGCGCAGGATGGCCATGGCGGTGCGCCTTACATGCCCACGACGCGCGCCTGCGCCTGCAGCGCCAGCATGGGCGTGCCAGTGGGCGTGCAGATCGACGCGCCGGCCTGCAGCGCGGCCGGCTGTCCGCCGACCAGCACACGCGTCGCGCCGCTTAACCACATGCCGGTGACGCAGGGCCCGTTGCCCGGGGGCGGGGGCGGAAAGGCGCAGCCCGCGATCGAATACGTCGACAGGATGGTCACGGCCGGCTGGCCCGACAGCAGCACGCGCGGGTTGGGCGACAGGGGAACGGCCTGGCCGCCGTGCGAACACTGCACGGTGGCGCCTAGATGCAGCAAGGGTCCGGGCATGGCTGCGCCTCCTGTGATGCAAAGTCAGGTCACCGTCAGGGCGCCCTGGTTGATGTTGACGGCCGGACCGGCAAGCATCACGGTCGCGCCCTGGCCGTTGGACAGCGTGATGCCCACGTCGCTGATCGAGATCATCGCGCCGGTCTTGGTCTTGAGCAGGATGCCGCCCGTGGGGCCGGGCAGGTCGGAAATCATCAGCGTGTTCTGTCCACCCGTCTGCAGCACGATGCTGGGCGACACGGGCAGCCCCGCCAGCGCCAGCGCGGGCACTTCGGCCGCCGACCCCCAGAATCCGCCGACCCAGATCGGGTAGTCGGGCTTGCCTTGTTCGAACTCCACCCACACGCCCGAACTGACCTGCGGCACCACGAAGACGCCGCTCTGCTGGCCGGCGAACGGCACGCAGGGCATGGCCCAGCTTGAGACGCCCAGACCCAGCACGTCGGGCACCTGCACCTGGATGCGGCCCATCTGCATGGGATCGACGTTGTTGATCACCACGCCGCGGAATTTGCCGTAGTGGCGTTGGGGGTCTGTCATGGCGGCACCAGGGGCAGGGTCGAGATCAGGCCATTGCGGGCCAGCGAGAATTGCTGGCGGAACTCGCCCGCCTTGAGCGTGCTGTCCACCCGCTTGACGTAGTACAGGCCGTCGAACGCCAAGCCCGCGCCGCGCACGCCCACAAGCTGGCGCGACTTGAGCACGTGGCCGTAGCGCAGCACGTTCAGCGATCCATCGGCGGTGACCGCGTCGGCGGTCGTGCCGGCGGCCATGGCCAGGCCGCGTCCCAGCGCGGCAGCCGGGGACAGCTTGGCCGTGTCCTTGAGCAGCGTCAGCCCCTTGGCCAGCGGGGGCAAAAGACCGAGCGGCGGGCTGGCCAGGCTGATGTCGGGCACGGGCAGGGGAATCGGGAATTTGGTCAGGGGGTTCTGGATGAAGATGACGGGCAGCGCGGCGTCCGACTGGTTCACCGAGAACGACAGCGACTCGACATTGCTGTGCACGTCCATGCCCAGGTTGAGCGCCGGCTGCACCGGCCCCAGCCGGATTTCGGGGCCCCAGTACGCCACGTTGGCGCCGGGCAGCGGGCCGGGTTCGATGTAGAACACGTGGCCGACTTCCGCGGCCAGCTGGCGCACATAGGCCAGGTCCGTGCCTTCATGCAGGGGAATGCGTTCGACGGGGATCGGCACATCGGTGAACGGCGACGGCACGACGAGCGGCAGCATGCCGTACAGCGCGTAGCGGCCGATGATGGCCGCGACACGCGCGGGCGGCGGCATCGCGGGGTAGGGCAGGCCGCTCATGTCCTGCTTGTCCATCGCCACCGTCAGGTCCTCGCCCGTGACGGTCAGGCGCGATTGGCCGGGGGCGTTGCCGTCCGTGATTTCCTGGCGCGTGACCAGCCCGTCCATCAGCACGGTGGGCAGCCCGTTCAGCGTGGCGATCAGGATGACCCGCAGCCACGGCACCTGGCCCCCCGCGATCACCAGCAGCGTGTGCAGCGGCGAGCGGTTGCTGACGGTGAACGAGAGCTGAAAGCCCCCCGGGCCGTCGGCCGACGACGACACCTCGACGCGCTCCAGGCCGTCCATGATGGGCCGCGGCGCGGGCACGGGCAGGCCGGGCCCCACCAGCAGCGTCAGGTGCACGCCGCTAAGCATCGCCGCCTCCGAATTGGCCATTGAAAGGCGCGCCCAGCGCGGCGGGCAGCGTCACGCGCAGGCTGCGGCCGGGTGTCTCCAGCGCGGCCGGGCGCGGCGCGTCGTTGCCGTCCGCCAGACGCCAGAACTGCAGCGGATCGCCCAGCGCAGCCGCCGCCAGCCGGTCCAGCCGGTCGCCGGGGGCGACGGCCACCTCGCCGACCGCGGTAAGCGCCGCCGGGTCCGGCAGGAAGCGGCGGCGCAGGTAGACGAGGGGCCGGCCGTCGGGCCCCGGCATTTCAGCCGTGGGCACGCCGTGATACCGGCTGTTGGCGGAAAAGCGCTCGACGCTCATGGCAGGGACTCCAGTCCGACGGAGCCCAGGTCGCCCAGCCCCGCCAGCGCGGCCAGCCGTTCCTTGCGCTGCTGATACACCAGGTACAGATGACCGCCCTTGTCGCCGAAGCCCAGGTCGCCGACATGCAGCACGCGCAGGCCCAGCGAGACCTTGGCGCGGATCGGATTCAGGCGCGCGTCGAAGGCCTCTTCGGTGATCGAGAAATCGGTCACGCGCACCGGCACCACGCGTTCGCGGCTCCAGACGAAGAGACTCAGCGGCGCGACCGTGGGCGCGATCTCCAGCGTGCCCAGATTCGCGATCTGGTTGTTGCGGATGAGCGCGGCGCTGTCCGGGTAGACGATGGTCTCCAGCGCCGCCAGCTGCGCGTGGATGCCGGTGTCGCGCGCGTTGCGGTGTTCGTCCGGAAACTCCAGCTGGTCGGTCGCGTCCAGCTCGGCGTCCAGCCGGATCGTCTCGGCCGGCGGCCCCTTGAGCCGCAGCGGTTCGCCCGCCGCGCCGCCGTCGTCCACGCTTTGCGGCTGCAGCGATCGCGTCAGCGTCTCGGGGTTGTACTGCAGCGAAATCACGCGCTGCACCGCCCCGCTGGACGGATCGATCAGGATGATGCCGCCGCGCAGCAGGCGGGGCGAAAGCGGTCCGCTCATGGGTAGGCCTGCGGCTCGGCGGCGTTGCGCACGGCGGTGATGCGCTGCGCGCCCACCAGCGATTCGGGCCAGTTGCGCGCCGCGCTGAACAGATCCGGGCGGTAGTCGAACTCCAGCACGAAGCGCGATACCGGCACGCGCGCCACGCAATCGATCTCGACGGCGCGCAGTTTGCCCGGCGGCTCGTCGACCATGGTGACGTCGGCATAGCGCGTCTGGCACAGGTCGAGCACCTCTCCCACGGTCTTGCCAATCCAGTCTTGCATGACGGCTCCTAGATGAGGCTCATGTTCTTGGGGACCGCGCTGGCGGCGTCGGGCCGGCAGGCGCGGTAAAAGCAGACGCCGCAGCCGTCGATCGATGCCCGCACGGCGGTCTCGACCTTGGCCTGGAACGTGCCGGTGGCGGCGGCAAAGGCGTCGTTCCAGCGCGTCTTGAAATCGACGTTGCGCTTGCGGCAGTCGTACACCGCTTCGTAGTCCTGGATGTTCAGCGCGTAGTGGCAGCTACCCGCCCCGATGTACTTGACCCAGCCCTGGTTGCCGGCCATGAAGTTGGCCACGTCCGCGCCGGAAAACGCCACGCCCAGCTTGGATCCTTCCGAGCTGCTGTAAGGATGGGTGTGGTACGTGCCGAGGGTGTAGTCGCCCTTTTTCTCGGCGGGCAGGCTGATGCTGCCGCCGCCGCCCGAGCCCGTGCGAATGACGCGCTTGCCGTCCTTGTCGGACACGATGCGGCCGCCATGCTCCTGCACGGTGTCGCCGCCGTGCCCGGACTTGGACCAGGCCTCGTTGACCGCGTCGTACACGTCGTCCGGCATGGTGTGCGTGCCGGGGCATTTGCGTGCTTCGGCCTCGGCCACGCGCAGGTCGCCCATGCCGGCGCGCTGCACGGTTTGCGCCAGACCTGGCGCGGCGATGGGCTGGGACAGGCTGTGCGCCGCGCGGTCGGCCTGAGCCTCAAGCGGCGAGTTGGCCGCACCCAGTTCCAGCGGCAGCCCGGGCCGGTAGCGTGCCTGCTGCTGCACCACGTGGGCCAGTTCATGCGCCAGCAGTTCGCGGCCCTGGCGCGTGCGCGGCGCATAGCGTCCGGCGCCGAAGGCGACGTGCGGGCCGACGGTGTAGGCCTGCGCATGCAGCGCGCGCGCCGAGTCCGCGGCCCGGGCATCGGCGTGGATGCGCACGCGGCCGAAGTCGTGGCCGTAGCGCTGCTCGAATTCCGCGCGGTCGGCGGCGGCCAGCGGTTCGCCGGGGCTGCGCAACACGTCCTCGACCTGATCGGGCACCGCCGTCTTCGCGCGCCCGCCCAGCGGCAAGGCCGCGCAGCCGGACTTGCCGCCGCTCTTGCCACCGCATCCGCAGGCGCAGCGGCGCAGCACCAGGCGCGAGCGCGGCGGCGCGGTGTCAGGTTGCGGCGTGAACAAAGCCGTTCTCATGGCCAGCTCAATGCTTGAGGTGGAACGTGTCGGCGATGGCGCGCCCCGCTTGCGCGCCGGCCTGCTCCGGCTGCGGGCCGTCCGCCACGGTGCGCACCTGATCGGCGCTGCCATCGGCGGCGGCGCCGTTGTGCTGCGCGGCGCGCCGCACCAGTTCGTGCACCAGGGCAGCCACGAACGCATTGCGCTGGGCGGCGTCGTGGCTCGGCACGCTGAGCGCGCGGATATGCAGATGGATTGCGGATTTCATGGCCATCCCCTCGTTTCGGCGTCGGCCAGGGGCCGCTCGCGTTTGGCGGCTTCGGCGTGCGCGGCTTGCAGCACGTGAGCCATGGTGACATCGGAGCCGGCGTCGGCGGCCAGGAAGGCCGCGTTCAGCGCGACGTTGCGGATGCTGCCGCCCGTCAGGTTCAGCCGCGCCAGCTGGCGCGGATCGAGGTCGCGGGTGGGCGTGGCGGTCGGGAACACGCCGCGCCAGATGCGCGCTCGCTGGTCCTGGTCGGGAAACGGAAACTGCACGACAAAGCGCAGCCGCCGCAGGAATGCGCTGTCCAGGTTGGACTTCAGGTTGGTGGTCAGCACCGCCAGGCCGCGGTAGGACTCCATGCGTTGCAGCAGGTAGCTGATCTCGATGTTGGCGTAGCGGTCATGGCTGTCCTTGACCTCCGACCGCTTGCCGAAAAGCGCGTCGGCTTCGTCAAAGAGCAGGATCGCGCCGCCGTCCTCGGCGGCCTCGAACAGGCGCCGCAGGTTCTTTTCGGTTTCGCCGATGTACTTGCTGACGACGGCGGACAGGTCGATGCGGTACAGGTCCAGCCCCGTCTCGCGCGCCAGCGCTTCGGCGGCCATGGTCTTGCCGGTGCCGCTTTCGCCGGTAAAGAGGGTGGCAAGGCCCAGGCCGCGCGACTGCGCGGCGGCAAATCCCCAATCCTGGTGAACGCGGTAGCGCTGGCGCAGATGCGCCGCGATCTGGCGCAATACCGCCAACTGCGGCTCGGGCAGCACCAGGTCGTTCCAGCCTGCCGCGGGCGTCAGGCGCTGCGCCAACCCGTCCAGCCGGCGGCGGCTGGCCTGCGCACAACCCTGCCACAGCACGGCGGACGGATCGGCGCCGTCCGCCATCAGCGCGGGGGCGAGCGCCGCGGCGGTGAGCTGCAAGGTGCGCGAGTCCAGTCCAAACTGGCTGGCTGCATGGTCCACCGCCTGGCCCGCACGCGCGGCTGCCTGCGGACCCAATGCCTGCCGCCACAAGGTTCGGCGGTCCGCCTCCTGCGGCCGGGTCACGGGGTAGTGACGCGACGCGGCGCGCAAGGCGACCGGCTCGCGCACTCCCACCAGGCACAGGCCGCCGGCCTGTTCCACCAGATGCCGCGCCGCGGGCGGCAAGCCGTCGGACGCGTCGACATACAGGCCGGCGCCCAGCAGCACGGCCTCGCGCTGCCAGAGCGTCAGCATGGCGTTGCGCTCGGCCGCGTCCGCCGGCACGTCTTCGGCGGCCAGCGCCAGGCACGCCAGCCCGGCGGCATGCGCGGCGCGCGCCGCCACGTCCTCGTGCGCGCCGGCATCGTCGCCTTCCAGCACGAACACCGGCAATGGCGTGCCTTGCGCGGCGGACACCTGCGCGGCGATCTGCTGCGACGCCTCCGCGTGCGCGGGCGCGGCGTGGGGCAGGGGCAGCGCCGGACGCAACAGCGGGCGAAGGCGCGCGTCGGGTTCGTTCAACCCGGCCAGGTAGTGCAGCACGCGTTCGTCGATGCGCAACCGCGCGGTGCTCAAGTCGGTGGTGTCGTCCACGTCCAGCAGACGCCAGCGGCGCAGCGGGCGTTGCGGCGACAGCGCGCTCCAGTGCGCGCCTTCAAGCTCGGCCAGCGCCAGCGCGAAGCTGGCGTGGCGCTGGCCGCCGCTGCGGCTGTTGGCGTGGGCGCAAAGGTCCGCCAGCACCGCGTCCATCTCGATGCCGGCGCACAACAGCAGCAGGTCGCGCTCGAACGCCGAAAGGCCGAAGATGGCCGTCAGCTGGTCGATGGCGGCGTCGCCGTCCATGGCGGCGCGCGCCTGGGCCAGCTGTTGCGCGCCGTGCCGGGGCGGCCGGCTGCCGGGCTTGCGCAGCCGAGCGCGCAGCCGCGTGAACTCCGCGGCCAGCAATTGCTGGTTGGTTTCGGTCCAGCCGGTGGGCGCGCGCGCGTTCATGGCAGCTCGATCTGGCGGTCAAGGTAGCGGACGGGGACCGACTCGCGGTCCACCAGCGGGCTTTCGATGCCGTCCACCCGCAGTCGCGCCAGAAAGCGCGTACCTGCTGGCGGCGCGTCGCGCCATTCGAAGATGAGCGCGCTGGCGGGCGCGGCGGCGGGTTCGGCGGGCAGTTCCCGGTCTCCCAACAGCAGGCTGGCGGCCTGGCCGGGCAAGAGCGGGGGCGCGATGCCCAGCGTCATGCGTACCGTGCCGCCGTTGCGCGTGGCCGAGGCCGGCGGCAGCACGGGTTCGGGCGCCAGCACCAGCGCAAGCTGATTGCTGTCGCGCGGCAGGCCGGTGTCGGCGGCCTGCACGTGGGCATGCACGCGGTACAGGCCGACAGGCAGGTCTGCCGGCATCGTCAGCCGCAGCCAGGTATCCGTGCCGGCCTCGACGGGTACGTCGCGCTCGGCGTCCAGCGTGGCGTGGCGCAGCGTCACCCGCCGCGCCAGGCCGTCCAGATGATGCCCCACGAGCGTCACGGATCCGCCGGGCACAGCAACCGGTTGCCTGCCCGCCGGTTGCACGGACAAGAGCGTGGGCAGCGGCGGCGTCAGGCCGGGAAAGACCAGCACGCCCCGGTCGCGCGGCGTGCCGGGAATAGCCTCGCCGCGGGTCAGCACGGGCAGGGCGCCGCGCGCGGGCCGGCGCGATTCGATCAGCACCACCGACACCTGGAACGCCGCGGTCGGCCGGTAGTGGGCCTGTAGCGCGGACCACAGGCGCGACATCTCTTCGGCGCCCAGCGCCGCGGGCGTGATCTTCAACAGTTCGATCTGGCTGGCCAGGTCCGCGCCGCGCAGGCTCTGGTACACCGTGGGCAGGATGGCGCCGTCGACCACGTCCGGATCCAGCGCGCGGCGCACGGCCTCGCGCGGCAGCACGGCCGACTCATGCAGCAGTTGCAGCGCGTAGCCCAGCAGCACTTCGGCCTGCAGTTCGGCGCGGCCATAGGCTGTCAGCAGATAGTGCAGATCCAGGGCCAGCGGCGGATTGGCGATGCGGTCGCCGGCGGCATCGCGCGACGGCAGCGCCGCATTGCGCCATGCGGCGTTGGGCGTGACCTGATGCAGGAACAGGTTCAGCTGCGGGTCTTCCTGGTTGTCCAGCGACACGGCGTCGGGGGCCAGCGCGGACACCTTGACGCCCGCGCCCAGCGTGTCCGTCACGGCGTGGTCGATCATGCCCGAGTCGAGCAGGTCCTTGATGACGGCAGTGACCGCCGCGATGGCCAGCGCGTTGCTCATGGCAGCCCCGCGCGCCGCGCGGCCAGGTAGTCGCGCAGCGAGAGCGCGGACGATCGCGGGGCAGCCGCCGCGCGCGGGGGCGGCGGGGGCGCGACCTCAAGGCGGTCGATGGTGATGTGCACGTCGGGCGCGGACGATTGCGCGGCGGGACGAGGCGCAGGGGATGGGGCGTCGCGCCGTGCGGCAGGGAAGGGTAGCGATTCTGCGTCGGCCGCATTGAGGGCGCCCGGTGCGTGGGCGGCATCGGTGACCGCCTGCGCGGCGAACACCGGTGTTGCGGACTCGGCGCGATCGGGCGGCGCCACGCTTGCGGAAACGGGCCGCTGCGCCTCAATGGAGATTGAATCCTGATCGCCCGGATCGGGCAGGAACGCGCTGCGTAACGGCGGGGGCGCCGCGACCGAGCGCTGCGGCGCGCCGGACGTTCGCATACCGGCATCGGTTACTGGCGCGTTCGCAATGAAGTGCCGCTGCGGCATCGCCGCTTCGCGCCCGGAGGCACGTGCATGCACGTCCGCCGCCTCGTCGGCATGTGCGTGTGCGGCGAAGGCCGATCCTTGTGAAAACCTATGCTCCAGACGGTTCCCGGTGTCCGCCAAGCCACTGCCGGCCTGCGCGGCCGGATCGTGCCCGGCAAGGTGACCGTCCTGATCCTGCGCGTCGGCGCCCAACGGATCCCGCGGCACGACGCCATGCAGCGCCGCGGCAAGCGGCGAAGGCGCGCTGCGCAGACGCGGGGCGGTGCCCAGGCTGCGGCTGGCCAGCTGGCGCAGGAATCCGCTCATGGCATGGCCTCGCTGTCGGCCATCGCCAGGTAGGCGGCGCGCCGGGCCGGGCCCAGCGCCAGCACCTGCGGCTCGGTCCAGCCGTAGGCGCGCGCCAGGCGATGCACGTCCCGCAACAGGCCGCGCGCGCACAGGCTGATGTCGTCCCACAGGCAGATGTCGGCATCCAACGCCGCCGTCCAGGCGTGCGTGCAGTCGGTGCAGCGCAATGACAGCTCGATGTTGGCGGCGGGGTCCAGCGCCTCCATGCGCGCCTCGATGTCGTCCAGCGCCGCGCCTTGCGGCAGGCTGGCCTCGGGCGGTGCGCCGACGCGGCACGCGCGCAGCAACAGGGCGAGCGCGGCTTCGCTGTCGGCGGCCATCGCCGCGTGCGCCTGGTCCCGGCTGCTGGGCAGGCGCCAAGCGGCGCCGTGCGCGTCGAACATGGGTTCGGCGGACCCGCGCTCCGGCGGCGCGGGCAGGGTCTCGATCAGCGCGGCCAGATCCAGGTCGAACGCCATCGCCGCGCCGCACGCCGGGCAATCGGCGCAGGCCGGCAGCCGCGCGCCGAATGTCGCGCGCCGCAGGCGCAGCAATGCCAGCGTCCGCCATCCGACCGGCCGTGACGCCACCTCCTCGCCGGGCATCGCCACGGCCAGCGCGCGCAGGCCACGATCTATCGGGTGGCGGTCACGGCCTGCCTCCCACAGCGCAAGAATCTGCGATTCGATCAGGGCGTTCATCGCGGCGCTCCATCAAGCCGGCTCGACAAAGCTCGGTTCGGACGGCTCGGCAACTTCGTAGTCGCGCTCCCATCCTTCGTTTTCCAGCTTGATGGTCTGAATCGCGACGGCGTTGGCGTTGGCGTCCAGATCCGGGATGGCCTGGTATTCCGACACCCAGCAGCGGAACACCTTGTAGGCCAGCACCAGTTGCCCGGCTTCGTTGTAGACCTCGATGATGATGTCCTTGCGAAAGTTCTTCAGCGACACCTCGCTGCCCAGCCCCGAGCCAAAGTTCCACACCTTGTTGGCCCACTGCTCGAACTCGCGGTCGTGCGTGACGCCGCGCTCCAGCGTCACCGCCTCGTACTTGCTGCGGCCGGGGGACTTGCGCCCGCTGGACGGGTCGCCGCCTTCGCGGTGCTCGACCACTTCGGTGGTGCGCTTGAGCGCCGACACCTTGCTGATGCCGGCCACATAGCGGCCATCCCACTTCACCCGGAATTTGAAATTCTTGTACGGGTCGAAGCGCTGCGGATTGACGGTGAACTGCGCCATGGCAATCTCCTGGTAACCCTGGTCGGCGGGCGTTGCGGGCCGCAAGCGGCGCCGCCGCCCGCCGGGCTCAAGCCTGTATCTGGCCGGCCAGTTGCTGGATGCTGATGACGACGAACTCGGCGGGCTTGAGCGGCGCAAACCCCACCAGGATGTTGACCACGCCACGATTGATGTCGTCCTGCGTGGTGGTTTCCCGGTCGCACTTGACCAGATAGGCCTCGCGCGGCGAACTGCCCTGAAAGGCGCCCTGGCGGAACAGCGTGTTCATGAACGCGCCGATGTTCAGGCGGATCTGCGCCCACAGCGGCTCATCGTTGGGTTCGAACACCACCCACTGCGTGCCTCGGTAGAGCGATTCCTCCAGGTACAGGGCCAGGCGCCGCACGGGCACGTACTTGTACTCGGAGGTGAGCTGGTCGGCGCCGCGCAGCGTGCGCGCGCCCCAGCAGACCGCGCCGTACACCGGGAACGTGCGCAGGCAGTTGACCCCCAGCGGATTCAGGCTGCCGTTCTCGCCATCGGTCAGTGTCGTGGCCAGCGAGACGACGCCGGTCAGGTTGGCGTCGGTGCCCGCGGGGGCCTTCCATACGCCCCGGTTGCCGTCCGTGCGCGCATACAGGCCGGCAACGGTGCCGCAGGGCGGCGCCAGGCGCGGCTTGCCGTTCTTGAGCGGATCGGACACGTACGTCCACGGGTAGTAGACGGCCGCGTGATCGGACTTGGGCAGCGCGGTGCCGTTGGCCACCGACACCATCGAGGCGGGGTCGGTCGCCGTGGGCGGCGCGTCCACGATCATGAAGGCGCGCCGCTCCTCGCAGTACGACGCGGCGTTGGCCAGGACGCCGCCGTGCGTGATGGCGGGCAGGCAGAGCAGGTTGAAGATGTCGGCGTCTTCCAGCGCATACAGCCCCTGGCGCAGCGCACGGCTGCCGATGAACGCGGCATAGACGTCGTCCGGCCCGTAAGGCGTTTCGGTGCCGCCTTCCAGCAGCGCGTCGACCGGCGGGGGCGAGGCGACGGCGCCCGCCATCAGATGCAGCGACGCCGCCAGATCGTTGGCCGGGGCTGCTGCCACCGCGATGGTGGAGCCCATGCCGCGCGAGCCGCTGGCCAGCACCAGCGTGCTGCCCTGCACCCGCGCCGTGAAGTCGCGGAAGGCGGGCGTGCCCGGGCGCAGCGCGCGCACCGCGGCCTGCAATCGCGCCGCCACGTCTTCCAGCTTGGCGGCCAGCGACCCGCCCGCGGCGGCGGCGTCGCCCACGCTCACGAGTTCCGGGCCCAGGCCATCCAGGGTGATGCGCAGGCTGGTGTGGGTGGCGTCGGGCAGCGCGTCCAGATCGGTCGCGCCGAACGTGTCGCTCGTCAGCGTGGCCGCGTCGGGGGTGGGCGCCGGGCGGATGATGGCCGCGCCATCGGTCTCGACACCGCCTGCCAGCGACCCCAGCATCAGCACGCCCGCGGCGTTGTTGCGCGCGCCGGGCAGCACGCGCACGCTGGCGTTTTCGCCGCCCGCGCCGGACGTCATGACAAGGGTGTTGCCGCTGCGCGCCGCCGTGAAATTGGCCAGCGCCGGACGGCCCATCGCCTGCGCCCGCACCTTGGCCTGGATCGCGGCGGCCAGCGCCGTCAGGCGCTGCGTTGCGGTGCCGCCCGCGATGTCGCCGGGCAGCGCGATGCTGACGCCGACGGGCTCCAGTCCGTTCACGGCCACGCGGAAATCGGTGTGCGTCGCGTCCAGCAGCGTCTGCACGTCGCCCAACGTGCCGCTGACGCTGGTGCCCGCCGGCAGCGCGTCCAGCGCGCCCTGCGACAGCATCCGCTCCAGCCTGACAAGCTGCGACACGCCCTGCACCAGGTCCAGCAGATAACGCGGGTCCTTGGCGTTCAGAGACACGTTGGCATAGCTTTCCGCCCGCCCATCGCTGGCGCGGATGAACTGGATGTTGAAGGTGCTGGACGGCACGGCAGTGGCGTGGTCCACCCGCACCTGGATGCTGTTGCCGGACACGCCGGGGTCCAGCGCCCGGACCGTCAGCACGTCCACCGCCGTGGCGCTGCGCAGGACGCGCTGCGCGGGCGATGCCTCCTTGACCACACGCACGACCCAGGCATCCGTGCCGCCGTTCACGAAGAACTGGCGCACCGCATAACCAAGCTCGGAGTCGTCGGCAAGCCCGCCAAAGGCGCGCTCATAGTCGGAGAAGCTGAATATCCGGACCGCCTTGTTGACGGGACCGCGCGGGGCCGCGCCCAGGAAGGCGGCAACCGAGGTCGCGACCCCGGCAATCGTGCGAACGCCGCTGGGAATTTCCTGGATGTAAACCCCGGGATGGGACAGGGTAAGGGCCATGAGCTGCTCCTTCGCGCGGCTGTCCGGACGGGAGGTCCATGCCGCAGGAGAGGCTTAGAGAGCCGCCAGCGCGCCGCTTGAGAGCGGCAGGAAGGGCTGGCGATTCGCGCGAGGCTTGCGCGGGGTGGCGGGCGTTGCGCCGCTCTAGTTGGATTGCAGCGGAAAGGCAATCGGGCAAAAGCAGCAAGCCCTGGTAGGAACGAGTTATAGAATTTCTGCCTGATGCGATCAATAGCTTTTTAGCGGCATTAACGATCTGTTTCTTATTCAGGGTGCGGTCAGCTCGGGTCTTCCGGCAATTGAATGCCGGGGCCCGCTGGCGTATAACCCGAAGCGGCGGCACCCGCTTTCTCGCTTGCTCATTTGCGCAGCGGGACACCCCGGCCGGCTGTGCAGGCGGTCCGAACCTCAAGGAGCGTGATATGCATTGCGTGTCCCGATTGCTGCACCTGCATGCCTGGTTTTTCCGCTTGCCCGCCGCGTCCCGCGCTACCGGCCGCCGCCGGCGCATCGCACGCCTGATGGTGGGCGTGGCGGCTGGAACGACGCTGGCCTTCGGCGCCGCCGCGCAGCCGCAAAATCCCGGCCAGCCCGGCGCCTCGGTCGCGACCCCGCCGGGCGCGGTCCAGTCCACCGCCGCGCAGCCCGGCGCCGGCCAACCCCAATCCGACTCGTCCGCCGCGCGCGCGCTGCAATGGCCGCGCAGTTTTTCCGCGCCGGATGGCGCGCGGGTCGAGCTCTACCAGCCGCAGATCGACACCTGGACCGCCGACCGCCTGTCCGGCCGCATGGCCGTCGCCGTGGGGCCGGCCAAGGGCAATCCGACCTACGGCGTCGCGGAATTCTCCGCGCGCGCCGACGTGAACAAGCCCGCCGGGCTGGTGCGCCTGTCGGACATCCGCATCGAACGCGTGCAGGTGCCGACGGCGCCCCAAGAGGCCGCGCGGCTGCGCAGCGAGCTGGAGGCCCGCATTCCACCCAACGGCGTGGTCACGCCGCTGGACGGGTTGCAGCTGAGCTATGCGCTGTCGCAGAACAACCCGGCTACCAAGACGGTGCCTGTGGACAACACGCCGCCGCGCATCATCTACCGCACCGTCCCGGCGATCCTGGTGCTGGTCGATGGCCCGCCCGCGTGGACGGCGCTGCCCGGCACGCCGGGCTGGCGCCGGGTCGTCAACACCCGCGCGCTGATCCTGGGCGACAACGCCGGACGTTTGTACCTGCAGGCGGCAGGCCACTGGTATGACGCGGGCGACATCAACGGGCCCTGGCGCACCGTGGCGCAACCGTCACCCGCGCTGCTGGCCGCCGCCGACGCCGCACGGCGCGGCCCTGCGGCGGACCCCTTGATGCCGCATGACGGCAAGGCGCCGCATCGCGCGCCCGATATCGAAGTGTCCACGGTGCCGGCGGAGCTTCTGATCACGATCGGCCAGGCCGAGTTGCGGCCGGTGCCCGGGACCTCGCTGCTGTCGGTCACCAATGCCGACCACGCCGTGTTCATGAATCCGGGCGACAACCGCTATTACCTGCTCGTGTCGGGCCGCTGGTTCCGCGGCCCCCGGCTTGAAGGACCGTGGTCGTATGTGCCCGGCAAGGACCTGCCGCGCGACTTCGCGCGCATTCCGGCGCGCGATCCGCAGGGCGGCGTGCTGGTGTCGGTGCCCGGTACGCCGCAGGCCCGCGAAGCCGTCATCGCATCGACCATTCCGCAGACCGCAACCGTGTCGCGCAGCGCCGCCAGGCTGCAGGTCGAGTACGCCGGCGGCGCGCCGGTGCTGCGGCCCATCGAGGGCACCACGCTGCATTACGCGGCCAATTCGCAGGTGCCGGTCATCCAGGCCGAAGGCCGTTACTACGCGTTGTCGCATGCGGTGTGGTTCGTGTCGGATTCGCCCACCGGACCGTGGCGCGTGGCCGACCATGTGCCCGCAGCGATCTAC
The DNA here is from genome assembly GCF_037039475.1 of Achromobacter sp. E1. NCBI lineage: Bacteria > Pseudomonadati > Pseudomonadota > Betaproteobacteria > Burkholderiales > Alcaligenaceae > Achromobacter > Achromobacter sp. E1. Next base: position 4,759,759 of record NZ_CP146253.1, on the reverse strand, counting down.
GCCATTCCCGCCACTTCGCCGTTGCACTACGTGACCTACGTGCAGGTCTATGGCTCGACGCCGCAAAGCGTGGTGTTCGGCTATTCGCCGGGCTACATGGGCGTGGTCGTCGCGCCGGATGGCACGGTCGTCTACGGCACAGGCTATTCCTACCCGCCCACGATCGTGCAAAACACCTGGGTCGGCTATCCGCCCAGCTACGGCTACAACGCCGCCTTCGATTCCGCGGCGGGCTTTGCCTTCGGGTTTGCCGCGGCCGAAGCCTGGGGCGGGGCGGCGCCTTACTGGGGCCCGTATTACGGCGCGCCCTATTGGGGCGGCGTCGACGTGAACAAGGTGGACGTCTACGGCGCGTGGGGCGGTTCCGGCACGGTCACCCACGCGGCCGGGTGGAATGGCTGGACGGGCACCGAATGGCAGGGCGCGCACGCCGAAGGCTACAACCCGCAAACCGGCGCCGCCTTCGAAGGCACGCGCGGCGCGGCCTACAACGAATACACGGGCAATGCCGCGGCGGGCCGCCGGGGCGCCTACACCGACCCGGTCACTGGTGCATCGGGCGCGGGCCGCGCGGGCGCGGTCGAGAACGACGACGGCCAATGGGCTGCGGGCCGGCAGAACGTGCGCACCAATGCCGACACCGGCCGCACCACGTATTCCGCCGCCGGCGCGACCGGCACGGCGGGGCAGGGCGCGGACAGCGTCGACCGGCGCGGCGCCACCTACAACCGCAACACCGGCAGCGGCATGGCGTGGAACAACGGCAACGTGTACGCGGACCACAACGGCAACGTCTATGAGCACAACGACAACGGTTGGCAGCAGCACACGTCCTCGGGCTGGCAGCCGGTCCAGCCGAACACGCAGTCCAACTACCTGAACGCGCAGCGCCAGGCGCGTGATTATTCGACGCAGCCGGCGGGCGGCATGAACGGCGGCTGGCAGAACCGCATGGGCGAATCCGCGGGCGGCTGGCAAGGCCGTGGCGAAGGCGGATGGCAGGGGCGCGGGATGGAGGGCCGCAGCTTTGGCGGCGGGTTTGGCGGATTCAGGGGCGGCGGCGGATTCAGGCGCTGAGCGTCTCGTTCAGTCCTGTATCAGATACGCCTCGCCGCCCGGCTTCAGGTACGGCGCGAGGTCGTCGAAAGGCACCTGCGCCAGCGTTCCCAGACACACGCCCGACGCGTGGCCCACGCCGGATACCGACAGGCTCAGCGCGCCGGGCGTCGTGGCGCCCAGCGCAAGGTAGGCCGGCCACAGGTCCCAGCAACCTTCCTTGGAACGGTCCTCGGTCAGTCCGGCCTCGTCGCGCGCGGCCAGGGTTTTCTGCGCCTGGCCGACGAGTGCCGTCAGCGCGGGGCGAGGCTCGCGGCTGCCCGGCTGGTAGGCGTCGAACACGCGGTTCCAATCCAGGGTTTCGCCGCGCAGCAAGTCGAACGTGTAGAGATCGAAGTGGTTGTTCGGATGCGCGCCGCCGCAGTCCAGGCTGCCGGATTCGGTCACCGTCATCATGGCGCGGGACAGCCAGGGCACGGCCACGACTTCTTCCTCGTAGTTGGCCAGTGTGCCGGCCGACGGGCTGCCGCTGGTGTAGGCCGAGGCCTTGCAGGCCAACGCCGCGTGGCTCATGCGCCAATGGCGTTGCTCGAGCAGGTGATTGACGCGCGCCATGACCTGAGGGTCCGGATGGCGCGACAGGCGCGGATAGCTGAACTGGGTGCGCGGGTCGCGCCACATGCGATATGCGACGGTGGCGCTGCCCACGTCGGCGCCCACGGGCACGGCGTGACCGGCAAGCTTGAGCGTGTCGTAGGGGACGCGGGCCGCGGCGCTTTCCAGTTCCATCACGATGTCGCCCACGCCTTGCAGCGTGCCGGTGTAGACGGTGCGCTCGGCGGCGCCGGCGTGGCCTGCCTGCCACAGCATGGCCAGCGTCAGGACGCCAAACCGGAACGGGCGCGTGCGTGCAAAGGGAATGGACATCTGTGTGGGGACCCTGAGACGTGGGCCGGTCAATATACCCGACGCGTCAGGGGTCCCGCGCCGCGGGTTGCCAATGGCCGTGCTCGGGGTTCACGCTGACGCGGCGGCCGCCCGCCCACACCGCTTCTTCGTCCAGCCGCGACGCCAGTCCCGGCTCGATATCGAAGGCGATCCCCAGCGCCTGTGCCACCGCCGGGTCTTCGATGGGCAGTTCCCAGGTCAGAAAGAGTTGCGACAGATCCCGCGCATCCGGGAAGTCCGCTTCGTCGTAGCCGCTGGCGTGGCGGGCGATGACGGCGTGGGGCTGGCAGGTGTCAAAGACGATGGCGACGCCGCGCGTAAGCGGGATGCGGTGCCCGGTGCCGGGAAAGTGCACGTCCAGGCCTTTGTCGTCGGACAGGAACAGATTGCAGAACGCGGCGCCGCCGTATTGGTTGCCGTCGTGGTGATAGCGCGCGCCGCGGCAGGCCATGAGCGCCATGTCGCTGGCCGCCAGGACGTCGCCCATTCCCAGCGCGCGCGTCCAGTCGCGCATGGCCTGCACGCACAGGCCGAACTCCGGCCAGCGGGCGCGGGTGCGCGACAGCGGCATCTGCTCGACGTCGCCCGGCTCCAGCGCCAGCCGGGTCCGGATTTCGCGGTCCCAATCGGCCGTAAGGCGCGCGGGCGGCGCAGGCACGTCCAGGTTAGCGGCCAGCAGGCGCGCGCTGACGCTGCGGCTGCGCAAGGCGTCATCGCGCGAAAAGAAGAACGACGTCAATCGATCCTGCATGGGGTGATTCATGAGCCGCGCCTTCCGCGCCTAGCCTCCGCGTCCCTCGTAGGCGCCTTCGTCGCCGTCTTCGTCTTCCATTGCCGCCTGCGCGCGCTCCAGCAGATAGGCCTTCAGGCCTTCGAGGGCGTCGGGCGTCCAGCCGGACACGCCGGTCACCGCGACCCAGGCGTCGACATAATGTTGCGGCGCGTAGACGTGTCCATACCCCATCGGCGTCGCGGTGCCCACCGCCATGTCCAGCGCAAGCTGCAACATGGTCACCACGGGATACCAGCGCAGTTCCGGCGACACGTCTGGGCCCATCGGCGCGTTCATCCACGCGGGCGGACGATACAGGTCGCGATAGTCGAAGAAGGTGACCGGGTCGCTCGCGTATTGCAGGTAGACGACGCGCATCGGCCCCCACGGCGCGTCGGCCGGCACCGGCGAACCGTTCTGGTTCATGAAGCGCACGAAGGCGCCATCGCGCAGTTCGGGCAGCCAGGCGGGCGAGCCGGGATTGCGGGCATCGGTAATGGTGCGCCAGACGCGGCTTTCAAAGGGCGGGCCGCTCCAGAGCGCGCCCTGGATCGGGTCGCCGATCATCTCGAACAGTTCGGCCGACCCCGCGGAATTCTTCGCGCCCAGGCTCAGGCCGTGCAGGTACAGCCGCGGCCGCCGGTCCTTGGGCAGCGTGGTCCAGTAGCCATACACCGCCTGGAACAGGGCGCGCGCGGCTTCCGCGCCATATTCGGGTTGCGCCAGCAGCGACAGCGGGCTGGACAGGTACGAATACTGCATGGCCACGCTGGCCACGTCGCCGTTCAGCAGGTATTCCAGCGAGTCCGCGGCGGCGGGGTCGACCCACCCCGTGCCCGTGGGGGTGATCACGACCAGCACCGAGCGGTCAAAGGCGCCCACGCGCTTCATCTCGTCCAGCGCGAGCCGCGCGCGCGCCTCGGGGGTGGCCGCGCCGCGCAGACCAACGTAGACGCGGATGGGCTCCAGCGCCATGCGTCCCGACTGCGTCTGGATTTCACTGGCGGTGGGGCCGGAGGCGATGTATTCGCGGCCGGCGCGGCCCAGTTCGTTCCAGCGGATCAGCGAGGCGGGCCCCCCTGTCTTCAGGTCGGCGGTGGGCTGCGGGCGTTCGGGCTCGAGCAGCGCGTCGAATTCGCGGAACGACGCGTCCAGCACGTGCAGCGCGCCGCGGAAGAACACGTCGGTCGCCAGCAGCCAGAAGATCAGGATGGCGATGAGCGCGCCCGTCACGTTGGCCACGCGCCGCGGCACGACGCGCCGCACCTGCCGGGCAAGGTAGCGGGCAATGAGCTTGAACAGCCGCGCCAGCGCCAGCAGCACGGCAAAGGTGGCCAGCGCGATCAGGCTGACCTTGATGGGATGGGCGCTGGTCACGGGGTCCATCTGCATCAGCGCGCGGATGGTGTTCTGCCATTCGGCGGCGCGGCCAAGAAACACGATCGCCACCGCCACGCACAAGAGGCCGATGACGGCATTGATGACCCACGCGGCGCGGCCGCGGGGCGAGGGCAGTTCCAGGTAGGTCCACAGCCAATGCCACAGCACGCCCAGGCCATACCCGGCCGCAAGGCAGGCGCCCGCCAGGACGCCCTGGGTGACGTGCGTTCGGGGAATGAGGGTGGGCGTCAGCGCCGCGGCGAAGAACAACGTGCCGAGCATGAGGCCGACGCCGGAGAGGGATTCCAGGTGCGACCGGAAGAAGGAAGGCAGGTGTCGATGCAAGGTCTGCTGCACGGTGCGTCCTCATCGGGGAGGGAATGGCGGGGATTCTCGCATGTTGCCGCGGGGGGCGCGGCGTTTTCAGTCGCGGTCGGGCGCGCCCAGCGGAAACAGCGGCCGGTACGGCCGGGCTTCATCGACCGCCCGCGCGAAAGACGGCCGCGCCAGCAGCCGGGCGCGGTAGGCCCGCAGGTGCGGATAGGCATCGGCGATCGGATGCGTCCAATCGGCGTAGAAGAGCGCGGGGGCCGCCGCGCAGTCGGCCAGGGTGAAGCCGCTGCCCGCGGCCCACGTGCGCGTGGCCAGGAGCGCGTCTATCCAGGCGTACGCCGGTTCCAGCTTCTGCGCGGTCAGCGCCAGCGCCTCGTCGCGCTTGGCGGGGTCGCCGGTCAGCGCGCCGTTGACTGCGTGCTGCATCCAGAACATGACGTGCAGGTCGAAGTAGCGGTCCAGAAAGCGCACGTCCAGCGCGGCCATCGGGTCGTCGGGAATCAGCCGGACCGGCCCGGGGTGGGCGAGCTGCAGGTACTCGATGATGATGCTGGATTCGGCGATGTTGCGGCCGCCGTCCACCAGCAGCGGAAACTTGCGCAGCGGCCAGCGCTGCAGCCAGTCGGCGCCATGCTGGGGCGAGTCCGGCCCGATGCCGCGAAATTCGAAGGGCGTCGCGTTTTCGTACAGCGCGACGAGCACCTTCTGGGTGTACGAGGAAAAGGGATGACCGTAAAGTGCAGGCAGCATGCTCGACGTCTCCTGGGGCGTGGCCCACAGGTTAATGGGTCCGGGGCTGTTTCACCAGACGGACGCGTGTCCGGCGCCCCGCTGCGCGTTGCGCGCGAAAAGGAATACAGTGCATGACGGATCCCGGGGCAGTGGCCTCGGGCAGACACCAACAATACGGAGACAGGATGGATACGGCAGGCAAGCAGGGCGCCAGCGTGCGCGAACAGGTCGGCGAGACGGAATGGCAGGTCCGCAAGGATCTGGCGGCGCTGTACCGGCTGGTGGCGCTTTTTGGGTGGGACGATCTGATCTTCACGCACATCACGGCCAAGGTGCCGGGCACGGAGCATTTCCTCATCAATCCCTACGGCATGATGTTCGACGAAATCACCGCGTCCAGCCTGGTCAAGATCGACCTGCACGGCAACAAGGTGATGGCGTCGGAATACGACATCAACCCCGCGGGCTTCACCATCCACAGCTGTATCCATGCGGCCCGCAAGGACGCGATGTGCGTGCTGCACACGCATTCGATCAACGGCGTGGCCGTGTCGGCGCAGAAGGCCGGCCTCTTGCCGCTGTCGCAATTCGCGTTCATCGTGCTGCGCTCGCTCAGCTATCACGACTACGAGGGCCTGGCGCTCAACCCCGACGAGCAGCCGCGCCTGGTGCGCGACCTGGGCGCCAACAACTACCTCATCCTGCGCAATCACGGCCTCTTGACCGTCGGCCAGAGCATGGCGGAAGCCTTCCAGGCCATGCACCGCCTGGAAGCGGCCTGCATGGTGCAGGTGCGCGCGCAGGCGGGCGGCGAACTGACCCACATTCCGGCCGACATCCTGGCCCGCGCGGCGGTGGAATCGCCCGCCGACCGCGCCCGCAAGGCCCAACTTGCGTGGCCGGGCCTGCTGCGCCGGCTGGACCGGCGCAATCCGGGGTATGCCGAGTAAGCGCGACTATTTTTTCGCGGTCGGGTCGGCGGACAGGAATTCCGTGCAGTCAGGCAGCGGCTTGGACGGCTCGTAGGACGATGTGCCCGGTTGCCACGCGTAGGTCACGGTGTAGCTGCACTGGCTGTCGGTCTGCGGCGCAAGCTGGGCCTGGGTCAGCGGGGGGCGCGTGCTGGAATCTTCAAAACGGCTGGCGCCCGCCGGCGAGCGCGTCGCCTGCGTCTTGACCTGCAGATCGGGCAGTTCCTTGCCCGGCACGGCCTTCAGCGACGCCTTGAACGCGTAGATGTCGCTGCACTGGCCGGCCCGCTTTTGCTGGTCGGCCTCGTTGAAGCACGCGCGGATCGACGCGTCGGCCGTGTACGGCATGACGAGCACCAGGCTGGCGCCGGTCTGTTCGCCCAGGTTGACGTCGTACAGATACAGGTCGCGGCGCGAGAAGCCGCCGCCCGAGAACGGCGTGGACGCCTCGAAGTCCGGCTCGGCCGGGCCGACCACGCCCACCAGCGCCCGTTCTTCGCTCAGCCGGATCAGTTCCGGCCACACGGTGAAATCCTTGAAGTCCGGGATGTCGGGCGAGTCCCAGAACCGGTAGTCGGCACGCAGGGTCCTGCTGGTGGCAAAGGGACCGTTTTCGCCGAAAGCGCCATCCGTCTTGATGCCCACGCACCAGTCGGTCTGGGCGTTGCAGTACAGCTTGTTGTCCGCGTTGAGTTTCAAGGGCTCGGTATCGGGGGCAGCCATGGCCGCGGCGGGCAGGGCGGCGCAAAGCAGCAGGGCAAGCACTTTTGACACGATTCTTCCTTCTTGTGGGATGCGCGCGGGGCCGTATGTTACGGCCCCGCGCAACGGCCTCCGGGGGCGCGCCACATTTTGTAGGCAGTCGCACCGTTACGCGCGACCTGATGGTGTCAAAACATGAACAAACGTATCGGAGTGGGCGCCGCCCGCGGTGGCGGCGTCAGTCGCGCACGGGGCCGTCGGGCGCATCGGACTCGACCAGCTGCGCCAGTTGCAGCAGCGACTCCTGCCAGCCCAGGTAGCACATCTCGGTCGGGATGACCTCGGGTATGCCTTCCTGCACGATGACCAATTCCGTGCCGCACGACACTTGCCGCAGGGTGACGGTGGTGGTCATCTCGCCTGGCAGGTTGGGATCGTTGAAACGGTCCGTATAGCGGATCTTCTTGCCCGGAACCAGCTCCAGATATTCACCGCCGAACGGCTCGTCATGGCCGGTGGCAAAGTTGCGGAAAGCCATCCTGTGGCGGCCGCCCACGCGCGCGTCCAGTTCCTGGACCGAGCAGGTGTAGCCATAGGGCGGAAGCCACTTGGCTATCGCATCGGGTTCGATGAAGGCGCGATAGACGCGTTCGGGGGTGGTGCGCAGGACGCGTAGGTGTCGTACGGTTCCGGTAGTCATGGTGTAGTCCGCCTTGAAGTGAGGGTGGGTGCATGACTACGACGAACCGCCAACACCCGGATCGACAAGCATTTTGCTGGGGATTTCCCTAGGTCGCGATGGGCTTTCCCATCAGGCCGGCGAACCACGCCCCTGTCAGGCCAGCGCCAGCTTCCTGCCCAGATTGAAGGCATCCTGCAGGCCGGTGTTCAAGGGATGGCGGCTGCCAGCAAGTTCCAGGTCGATCACGCCCAGCTCGATCTTCGGTCTATTACTATTTGGGCCATGAGCCAGCGCAAGACACCTTCGAAGCCGGGCCCCGATGCCTGCATCCGCGTGCGAGGCGCGCGGGAACACAATCTGAAGAACGTCGACGTCAGCATCCCGCGCGACGCGCTCGTGGTGTTCGCCGGCGTGTCCGGGTCGGGCAAATCCTCGCTCGCGTTCGGCACCCTGTATGCCGAGGCGCAGCGCCGCTACCTGGAATCGCTGTCGCCATACGCCCGCCGCCTGATCGATCAGGTGGGCGTGCCCGACGTCGACGCCATCGACGGCCTGCCGCCCGCGGTGGCATTGCAGCAGCAGCGCGGCACGCCCAACGTGCGCTCCACGGTGGGTAGCGTGACGACCCTGTCGAGCATGCTGCGCATGCTGTACTCGCGTGCCGGGACGTATCCCGCGCGCCAGCCCATGCTGTACGCCGAGGACTTTTCGCCGAACACGCCGCAGGGCGCCTGCCCGCACTGCCACGGCCTGGGCTATGTGTACGACGTGACCGAGGCGTCCATGGTGCCGGACCCGTCGCTGTCCATTCGCGAGCGGGCCATTGCCTCGTGGCCGCCCGCCTGGCACGGCCAGAACCTGCGCGACATCCTGGTGACGCTGGGCTACGACGTGGACAAGCCGTGGCGCGACCTGCCCAAGAAGGATCGCGACTGGATCCTTTACACCGACGAGCAGCCCACGGTGCCCGTCTACGCGGGCTTCACACCCGCCGAGACGCGCGCCGCGCTGCGCCGCAAGGCCGAGCCCAGCTACATGGGCACCTACACCGGCGCGCGCCGGTACGTCATGCACACGTTCGCCACCACGCAGAGCGCCATGATGAAAAAGCGCGTGGCCCGCTTCATGACCGGCGCGCCCTGCCCGGAATGCGGGGGCCGGCGTCTGAAACGGGAGGCGTTGTCCGTGACCTTTGCGGGCCTGGACATCGGCAGCCTGTCTCAACTGCCGCTGGCCCGCATCGCCGAGATCCTGACGCCCGCCGCCGAAGGCCGCTTCGACGACGTGGCCGGGAAGGCCGGCACGACCCGCAGCAAGGCCGCCGGGGTGCGCGCCAACGCGCGCCGCGTGGCGGCGGGCGGGCTGTCGCATGCGGGCAGCAGCGACGTGCGCCGCACGCCGGACGCATCGCCCGAGAAACGCATTGCCGCGCAGCGCATCGCGCACGACCTGGTCGAGCGCATCGGCACGCTGCAGGCGTTGGGCCTGGGCTATCTGGCGATGGACCGGTCCACGCCGACGCTGTCGCCCGGCGAATTGCAGCGCTTGCGGCTGGCCACGCAGATCCGCTCCAACCTCTTTGGCGTGGTGTACGTGCTGGACGAGCCCTCGGCGGGCCTGCACCCCGCGGACGGCCAGGCGCTGCACCGCGCGCTGGACCAGCTCAAGGCGGGCGGCAACACGCTCTTCGTCGTGGAGCACGACCTGGACACGCTGCGCCGCGCCGATTGGCTGGTGGACGTGGGGCCCGGCGCCGGCCAGCATGGCGGGCAGGTGCTGTACAGCGGTCCGCCAGACGGCCTGCGCAAGGTCAGGGAATCGGTCACTGCTAAATATCTATTCGATGCGCGGCCCGCCAGCCGGCGCACGCCGCGCGAGCCCACCGGGTGGCTTGAGCTGCGCGGCATCCACCGCAACAACCTGCATGGCGTGGACGCGCGCTTTCCGCTGGGCGCGTTCACGGCGGTGACGGGTGTGTCCGGGTCGGGCAAATCCAGCCTGGTCAGCCAGGCGCTGGTCGAACTGGTGGGCGAGCATCTGGGCCAGGAGCTGCCCGCCGAGGAATCCGACAGCGACCTGCCGCAGCCCGGCAACCTGCCGCGCACGACGGGCCGCCTGTCTGCCGGCGCGCAAGCTATCAAGCGGCTGGTCAATGTGGACCAGAAGCCCATCGGCCGCACGCCGCGATCCAACCTCGCCACGTATACCGGCCTCTTTGACCACGTGCGCAAGCTGTTTGCCGGCACCAAGGCCGCCCGGTCGCGGCGTTACGGCGCCGGCCGCTTTTCCTTCAACGTCGCGCAAGGGCGCTGCGAGACCTGCGAGGGCGAAGGCTTCGTCCACGTCGAATTGCTGTTCATGCCCAGCGTGTATGCGCCGTGCCCCACGTGCCACGGCAGCCGCTACAACGCCAAGACGCTCGAAGTCGAATGGAACGGCCGCAACATTGCGCAGGTGCTGAACATGACCGTGGACGAGGCGCGCGCGTTCTTCAAGGACGAGGCCGTCGTGTCGCGTCCCCTGACGCTGCTCTCTGAAATCGGCCTGGGCTATCTGCGCCTGGGCCAGCCCGCCACGGAACTGTCCGGCGGCGAGGCCCAGCGCATCAAGCTGGCGACCGAGCTGCAACGCAGCCAGCGCGGCAACACGTTGTACGTCCTGGACGAGCCCACCACGGGCCTGCACGCGGCGGATGTGGACAAACTGATGACGCAATTGCACGGCCTGGTCGACGCCGGCAACACCGTGGTCGTGGTGGAACACGACCTGCGCGTGGTGGCGGGCAGCGACTGGATGCTGGACGTCGGACCCGGCGCCGGCGAGGCGGGCGGCGCGATCGTGGCGGCCGGCACGCCGCAGGCGGTCAGCCGCGGCAACGCCGGCGTCACGGCGCAGTTTCTGCGCCCCTTCTTTGATTGAGGAAACATGGAATTGATCTACCGGCCCGCCCGCGCCGAGGACGTGGCGGCTTGCATCGACATCCGCGGCAAAACCCGCGAGAACGCGTTTTCAGCCGAAGACCTGGCCGCGGCGGGCGTCACCCGTGCGTCCTGGGCGGCGGCAATCGACGACGGTTCGCTGCCCGGCTACGTGGCCACGTCTGACGGCAAGATCGCGGGCTACTGTTTTGGCGACAGGCAGGCCGGCGAAATCGTGGTCCTGGCGTTGCTGCCTGACTACGAGGGGCAGGGCGTGGGCAAGACGCTCTTGAACCTGGTGGTGCGCGATCTGACGGCGCTTGGCTTTGAACGGCTGACCCTGGGGTGCGCCCGCGACCCCGCCGTGCGTTCCTATGGCTTTTACCGGCACCTGGGCTGGCGTTCCACGGGCACGTTCGACGACAGGAACGACGAGGTGCTGGAATACTTTCCCTGAACTCGGCTAGGGCTGCTGCCGCATTTCATCGGCCAGCGTGTCCCGCATGCGTTCCATGCTTTCCTGGCCCACCTCGATCAAGCCGCCGCTCGGCTGGTCGATGTCCAGGATGAAGGTCAGCACCAGCGCGATCAGCGCGGCGAACATGCCGGTCGACACGGGCCGCCGCCGTCCATGCAGTCCAGTGCCGTAGGCGATGTAGGCCATCGAACCGGCGGCCACGATGAAGAGCAGGTAATACACCGGCTCCGGCACGTGGTTTTCCAGCGCAACGCGCCGCTTTTCATTGATCTGCGCCATCTCGTTGATGGCCTGGATGAACATGATGGTGGAGATGGTCGGCGGGTTCTCTGCCCGGGCCGCGACCGCCGCCCGGATCTGGCGTTCGATGCGGCGCGCGGTGGCGTTGGCGGCGGCAAAGCGCGGCGAATCCTGATCGGCCAGGTGGTAGTCCAGCGACGCCGAGGCGTATTCATGCAGCATCTTGGCCACCGCAGGCCGGTGTTCGGCGGGAATGAGCTGCGACCGCCAATAGGCGTTGCCGATGGCGTTGGCCTCTTCCAGCACCAGGTTCTTGCGCGTCTCGAAACGCGTGACCGACATGGCGAACGTAAACCCAAGCAGCAGGGCCAAGAGGCCGAGCAGCGCGGTCTGAAGCGCGGTGATGTGTGTCTTGGCGGCCTCGTCGGCCGGCTTGCGCAGTCGGCGGCCGAGCCGGTAGGAAAGCTCGATGACGGCCAGGAAAATGATGAGCACGACGAAAAAGATGATGACTTCGTCAACTTCCCGCAGCATGCCGTCTTCCCCCGGTTTGGATGTGCGCATCAGCGTAAGCCGATTGCGCGGCGGCGGCAATCGGGCGTGGCCCTGACGCCCCGCCCGTCAGCGAAATGCCAACATCTTGGAGTAAGGTGTCGCTTCCCAACTTGAAGACCCCGCACGGAGCAGAACTTGAAATACCGCAAACTCGGCCGTACCGACCTGGACGTCAGCCTGATCGGGCTGGGCACCATGACCTGGGGCGAGCAGAACACCGAAGCTGATGCGCATCAGCAACTGGACTACGCGCTGGAGCGCGGCGTCAACCTGGTCGACGTGGCCGAAATGTACCCGGTGCCGCCCAAGCCCGAAACGCAGGGCCTGACCGAAACCTACATCGGCACGTGGCTGGCCAACACGGGCCGCCGCAACGACATCGTGCTGGCCAGCAAGGTCGCCGGCCCCGTGCGCGACCCCAAGCGTCCCGGTCACATCCGCGACGGCAAGACCTTCCTGGACCGCAAGAACCTGACCGCGGCGCTGGACGCCAGCCTGAAGCGGCTGCAGACGGACTACCTGGACCTGTATCAGCTCCACTGGCCCGACCGCACCACGGCCACGTTCGGCCAGCTGAACTACCCGTGGGTCGAAGACGAGCACACCGTGCCGATCGAGGAAACCCTGTCCGTGCTGCAGGACTTCGTGCGCGCTGGCAAGGTGCGTCACGTGGGCGTGTCCAACGAAACGCCGTGGGGTGTCAGCCAGTTCCTGCGCCACGCCGAAAACCAGAACCTGCCGCGCATTGCCTCGATCCAGAACGCCTACAGCCTGCTGAACCGCGTGTTCGAGATCGGCCTGTCGGAATTCACGCACCACGAAGGCGTGGGCCTGCTTGCGTATTCGCCGCTGGCGATGGGCATGCTCTGCGGCAAGTACCTGGACGGCGCCAAGCCGGCCGGCGCCCGCCTGACGGTCTTCTCGCGCTTTACCCGCTACAGCAACCCCCAGGCCGAAGCCGCCACGCGCGAATACGTGGAACTGGCCCGCGCACACGGCATCTCGCCGACGCACCTGGCGCTCGCCTGGGTCAACCAGCGCCCCTTCGTCACCAGCAACCTGATCGGCGCGACGTCGCTGGAACAGCTCAAGGAAAACATCGACAGCGTCGACGTGACCTTGCCGGCAGACGTGCTGGACGCGATCAACCAGATCCACACGCGGCATCCGAATCCGGCGCCTTGAGACGAACAAGGCGTGAAGGGCAGAAAGAATTCAATGCCCTGATCGGACGCTATCGATCTCCGTAGTGGTCTACGTGCAAAAGCTCACTTGCGAAAGCGGTGGGCTTTTTGCTTTGCATGAGGGGAGGCCAATGCGTCGGGCCATTTTCGTGTTTCTCTGATTCAAGCCGCTTTCTTCGGCGCTCAAACTCCGGTGCATCAGCAATTGCCAGGAGCCATGATGACAGGGCGCCCGATCATTCGTGTAGGCGACAGGACAACCCATGGCGGCACGGTGATGGAGGGGTTTTCTTCCTACATCCAGATTGGCTGCGCCACGGTGGCAGGATTGCTTTGCGCGCTGACGCTGTTTTGGTATTTCTGCCGACCGGTCGTGGTTATTCACTATTCGGCTGCGGGAGGTTCCCCGATAGGCTATGTCTACGATACCGACGTGTACCTCGCTAGAAGAACGCTACACCCCGGTGAGTCGGCGATGTACTACACCGATTGGCATCACGCTTCCGACTACTGGACCTCGGTCAGCTTGCCAGCGGAAAGCGGGGATTATGTGGAAGTAAACGGCCCGTTCAGCCGAGTGGATGTGTACGTGGGTCCGGATGCGAAGGTGCAACGAACCGCCATTCGACATGGCTTTTTTGCGCGGTTCACGTCGCCAAGTGAGCCCTGCAATATTGCCGATCACGACCGGCGATAGGCCGGCACTTCCCACAACTTCCCCGGCGCGAAGCCCTCCTGTTCCCCCTTCTTCGCATACCCCAGCGGATTCGCAATCACCCGGCAGCCGTCCTTCACGTAGTCCTGCGGACAGTGCAGATGTCCGTGTATCCACACGTCAGCCAGCGGCAGCAACCCGTCCAGCGCGTTGCAGAATCCCGCTGTCCCCGGCGTGACCCCGTAGCGCGGATCGGCGCTGGCTAGCGTGGGTGCAAAGTGCGTGATCGCTACCGTCGTGCCGTCGAAGGGCACGCGCAACGCGGCGTCCAGCCATTGTTGGCAGGCCAGGCCCTGCTCGCGCATCTGTTCGGCCATGAAGGGTGCGCCGTGGCGGCGCATTTCGGCCTTTTCCAGATAGAAGTCCGCGGCCCGGAAAGCCTTGGCGCGTTTTTTCAGGACTTCCCCCAGCGCGTCGTCCGGCGCGGCAAGCGCGTCGAAGTCCGTCCACAGCGTCGTGCCCACGAACCGAACGCCGCCGATCACCGTGGTCTCCCGTTCCAGCCATTGGATGCCCAGGGTCTCGCACAGGTCGCGCAGGCGCTCATGCGTCTCGTCGAAATCGACGTTGTCGTATTCGTGGTTGCCCGGCACGAAAAGAACAGGCGTGGGCCAGCCGTGGCGGGGCGAATAGTCGCCCAGGCCGAAATCGTCCCGCTCCAGCCGTGAGCCCTGGCGATACGAACCGATGTCGCCGGCCAGCACCAGCAGGTCGGCCCCGGCCGCAGGTTGTGCCACGAAGGTGGGATCGGTTTCAAGATGCAAATCGGAAAGCAATTGGATCTTCATGGGCCCTATCTTAGGCGACGAGCGGACGCGCTGCGCGGGGCCGGCATCCATGCGACACTTTCCCCCAAGCATTTGCCGACCCCACGGCAATCACCCAAACCCACCACCCACCGGATACAGGAGGAACTCCCATGCGTATCGTGTTTGCCGCCGCAGCGCTCCTGCTTGCAGCGGGGGCGCAGGCCCAAGTGCTCAAGTGTGACCAGGCGTCGACCCAGACCGACATGAACCTGTGCGCGGACCAGGCTTATCGCAAGTCCGACGCCGACTTGAACGCCGCGTACAAGGAAGTGACCGAGCGTCTGAAAGACAGCAAGGCTGCCTTGACGCAATTGCAGGCCGCGCAGAAGGCGTGGCTGTTCTTTCGCGATGCCGAATGCGCGTTTTCGTCAGCAGGCGTTACGGGCGGCAGCGCGTATCCGATGGTGCTGAGCCAGTGCCTGGACAAGCTCACGCAGGCCCGCACCAAGGAATTGCGCGCGTACCTCGCGTGCGAGGAAGGCGACACCAGCTGCCCGGTGCCCCGCAAGCCATGAGCGCCGCCAGGCAGACTGGCGGGGACCCGCTCAAGCCGGACCCCGGCAGCCCGGACGCCGGCAACCCCGATGCCGGCAACACCGATGCCGGCAGCCCCGATCCTGGCCTGATCGTCGACGAGCACGGCATGCCGCGCTGCTTCTGGCAGCCGTCCATGCCGGACTATCACGATCATGAATGGGGCCGGCCCGTGGCGGACGACCGGCGGCTGTTCGAGAAGATCTGCCTGGAAGGCTTTCAGGCCGGCATGGCGTGGATCACCATCCTGCGCAAGCGCGAGGCGTTTCGCGAGGCGTTCGACGATTTCGACATGGAACGCGTGGCGCGCTATACCGAGCGCGACGTGGAGCGCCTGATGGGCAATGCCGCCATCGTGCGCAACCGCGCCAAGATCGTGTCGGCCATCAACAACGCGCAGCGCGCGCGCGAACTGGCCGATGAAACCGGGTCGCTCGCCGGCTGGCTATGGTCGCACGAGCCGCAGCCGCAGACGCGTCCGGCGGCCGTGGACCGGCACTACTGGGACAACAATCCCACCTCCAAGGCGTCGATCGAACTTTCGCGCGCGTTGAAGCGGCGAGGCTGGACGTTCGTGGGGCCGACCACCATGCATGCCTTCATGCAGGCCGTCGGGATGGTGAACGAGCACATGAGCGGGTGCGTCTGCCACGTGCAGATCGAGGCGGCGCGGGCGCGCTTCCGGCGTCCCGGCTGAATCAAGGCGGCGCACGCCGGCCTGCGCCCGAGCAAGCGGGCGGTGCACCGGAAAGGCGTCAGACGACGCTGATCCGCAGTTCAGCCAGCAGCGCTGCCGCCTGGGTCTTGGATATGGTGGCGCCCGCCAGCCGGGCGGCGGCCGTCAGGTCCAGACCGCCCAGATCGGCCTCGCGCAGGTCCGCGCCTTCGAAGTGAACGTTTTTCAGGGTGGCGTTGCGCAGGCTGCCGCCGTGAAAGACCGTCTCGCGGAAATCGCTGCCCGACAGATCCGCGTCCGAGAAATCGAGCTGGAGCAGGTTGCACTTGCGAAACGACACGCCGCGCAGCAGGGCGCCGACCAGCAGGCATTCCTCGAGCGACCACCCCAGGCACGCGATGCCATCGAAATCCGAGCCCGTCAGCTTGCATGCCCGCAAGCGCGCGCTGGCCAGCCGCGCACGGCGCCAATTGGCGTTGTTCAGGTCGCAGTTCTGGAAGGAGGCCTCGCTGGCGTCGGCCGAGGCGAAATTGGCCGACCCGCCGCGGCAGCGCAGCCATTGCGTGTCGGTCAGGTCTGCACCTTGGAACGAGGCGCCGGCGATCGCGCAGCCGCTGAATTGAAAGCCGCGCAGATCCAGGCGCGAAAAGTCCGCCTCCTGGAAGTCGCAATCGACGAATGACAGCGGGACGCCCGGGGCAGCCTCGATCAGGGCCAGCATCGCCTTGCGGTCGATGTCCTGGCCCTCGATCGGTGGCGGTACGGTTTGCGTCATGCGGATCAGGCCGACGCGTCGGACTGCATGCGGCCCAGGATGAATCCGTCCACGGCGCTGGTGCGGCCGCGCCACAGGGTCGGCTGTCCAGCAATGGGCGTGCCGTCAGCGGTGAAGAACAGCGCGTCGGCCAGGTGGATGTAGTTGGGCAGCGGGTCAACGGGCTGCGGCAGGCGGAACACGTCGCCCAGCTCGGCCAGCGAGGCGTGCACGGTCTGGCGCGTGTCATCGTCCATCGACGCCAGCGAACCGGAGAAGGTGGCGGCGAAGGTGTCGAAGTACTCGGCGCCCGAGACGATCGAACCGGACACCAGCATGCCGCCCATCTGCAAGGTCACGCCAATGCTTTCGATCTGGCTGCCGTTGTTGACCAGGTTGACCAGGAACTGCAGGAAGGCGTCCGCGGTGGGTGCGGCGGCAGCAGTCTGGCTGGCGGCGGAGGGGTCGATGCTCATGAGAGGGGTCTCTGAAGGGTTTGCAAGAGGCACAAGATACTCGAAGGACGCTGAAAATGGTCGCGCGGCAATCCCGCGAGAAGCGGGCCGATCGGGCGCCTGACCGGGCCTTCCGGCGGCGCGGGCGGGGAGTATGTTGACACCCTGACCGCCATTCCCTTTGGAGCCTCCATGAGCAGCGTGAATTTCCTGGGTATCAATGCCGGCGCCGGCCAACCCGCGTCCGCCCGCAACGCCAACGCCACTGCCGGCGAGGCCTTTCGCGCGGCGTTCGCCGACGCCACCGAGCGCAACCGTTCGGCCATGGGCCGTGGCATCTCGGGCGCCGCGCAATCCGCGCCGTCGCAGGCCGAGCAGGAGTTGATGGACTACGCCGCGATGTCGATCGAGGACAAGATGTTCTACGCGGCCTTGGCAAGCCTGGGCATTTCCAAGGAAGAGTACGACGCCATGTCGGCCGCCGAACGCCTGGAAGTCGCCCAGAAGGTGTCCCTGGCAATGCAGCAGCTAGCCAAGGCCGAAAATACGAAGGAAGTACTCTGAGGTCCTGACGGCCCAATGCGAAAAGGCCCGCGCAAGCGGGCCTTTTTCACATCACCATCCCCAGCAGGTGCCCGCCGCCGGCTTGCCGCAGGTGCGGTAATTCACCGCGAACCACAGCTTGCCCGCGCCGCGCGGCGTGCCGTCTGACGTCTTGACGTCGTTGCGCGGCAGTTCTTCCAAGGTGTCGCGCGCGGTCTTGGTGGGCGAGCCGCTGGCCGCGTTGGGCGCCAGCACGATGCGGCCCAGGCTGGCGGCATCGCGGTCCTCGAACACGATATCCGTGTCGTTCAACGCGCTCATCTTCAACGAGGCATCGCGCACGGCGGCGGCGTAGCTGTCGCTGGCGCCGGTCGGCAGGATGTCCTTGTTCAGCGTGCTGACCGCCAGGATCTCGGCGGGCGTGGCCGGCGCCTGCATCTTGTACTGATCCAGCCCGGGCAGTTGGCCCGCCGCGGCCTGCCGGCGCAGCCAGTCGCCCCACAGGAATTCCGCGAATTCGGGCAGGTTGCCGTTGCTGTAGGCGATGTCGCGGGTGAAGTACACCAGCGAGCGATAGCGGTCTTCCTGCATGCCGCCGGGTTCCTGCGCATGGGACAGCCCCAGGCGCGTGGGCAGCTGGTCGACGGTGATGGGCTGATTCTGGCCGTCGCGCAGCCACGCGCGGCGCTCGTCCACCAGGCGTTGCCAGAAGGCAGCCGCGGTCGTCAGGTCGCTGTAGTTGGCGTCGACCTTCACCCACACCGGCAGCTTGGGGCCGCCGTCAAAGATCTCGCGCAGGGACGAGAACGTGTGGTGGCCGTCGGTCAGGTACAGATTGCCGTCCCAGCCCACCACCACCGTCTTCAGGTTGGCGGCGCGGGTGCCCGGCGCGTCCAGGCAGGCGAACGTGTCGGGCTGGTCCAGGCGGGCGGCGCGGGCCTCGGCGATGCTCTGGAACTTCTGCGCGCGCTCGGCGCCGCCCACATCTTCGCAGTAATCGTCGAACTTCTTGCCGACCGTGCGGTTCAGGTAATCCAGTTGCAGCACCGGATCGGCCGCCCAGGTGGCGCGGTCGAAGTCGCCCTGCCAGCGGCCCAGCTTGTAATAGATCTGGTCATAGCCGATTGCGGCCTGCGTGGGGTGCAGTTCCTCGATGCGGACCTGGATCACGTCGCCCGGCTTGGTCTGCAGGTAGGCCGTATTGCGCGGGGGCGTCTCAGGTTGCGGTTCCGGGGCGGGCGTCTGCGGCGGCGCCGGGGTTTCGGCGACAGGCGGCTGGACGGCGTCATCGTCATCGTCGCCGCCGCCATTGCAGGCGGCCAGGGCCAGCGGCAGCAACGCCAGGGCCAGCGCGCGGGCAAGGCGCGTTTGCGGACGGAATACGGGCGAGAACTCGGAAGGGGAACGAGAAGGCATGACAGTTCGTGGGGGGGCTGCGATCAGTGAGGGAGGCCGATCATGCCGGACGCGTGTTTCCTGCGCATTGCACGTCACCATGAATCTGACGGAGCATAGCTTGCACGGCCCGCAGCAGGGAGATAATGGCAGCGCGCCCGGCGCAGGACCGTGGCGCGATACCGGAAAAACCAGGGAGGCTGCCGGCAATGGCTTACATCAACTTCTGGCGCATCTGCTTCGCGCTGACGCTCAGTGCAATCGGCTTCGGTGCGGCGGCGGACGACCAGGGCGCGCAACTGCTGGAGGCGTCCGGCAAGGGCGACACGGCGCGGGTGCGCCAATTGCTGGCCGCAGGCGCGCCGCTCGAGGCGCGGGACGGGCAGGGCAACACGCCGCTCCTGCGCGCCACGCAGGGCAACCACGAAGCGGCCGCGGCGGCGCTGATCCAGGCCGGCGCGGACGTGAACGCCAAGAATGGCATGCAGGACAGCGCCTATCTATTGGCGGGCGCGCAGGGGTATCGCGAGATCCTTGAACTGACGCTGACGCACGGCGCGGACCTGAAAAGCACCAACCGCTACGGCGGCACGGCGCTGATACCTGCTTGCGAGCGGGGCCATGTCGAGGTCGTCAAGCGTCTGCTTCAGGCCGGGGTGGATCCGAACCATGTCAACCGGTTGGGTTGGACCGGGCTGCTGGAAGCCATCATCCTGAGTGACGGGGGACCACGCCATCAGGCCATCGTGGCGCTGCTGATCGAAGGGGGCGCGGACGTGAATCTGCCGGACAAGGACGGCCGCACGCCGTTGCAGCACGCCCGCCAGCGCGGGCAGACAGAGATCGTCCAGATGCTGGAGCGCGCCCGGGCGCGGTAGCGGCCCGGGCGGCGGGGTGGACCGGCGCCGCGCAAGCGGACCGGCCCGGCACACGCTTAGAACTGGTGGCGGATGCCCACACCGGCGGCGGTGCTTTTGACGCCGTCGATGAACGCGTAATCCGTGCCGTACGAACCGTAGGCGTACAGATTGGTGCGCTTGGACAGGTCGTAGGTGTAGCCCACGCTGTAGACGTTCATGTTGGCGTCGCCGCCCGTCAGCTTGTCGTTGGACGGGGCCACGTGTTGCCAAGAAGTGAACAGGCTGCCGGCTGCGCTGACGGGGAACGTTGCGCCCAGCATGTAGGAATTGGCCTTGAAACCGTCCACGAAACGGTTGATGCCGAATTCATCGCTGAACGGCGTGCCGGCCGGCAGGTCCTGGCCGACGAACCAGCCGTCGGTGGTGCGGCCGTAAGCGGCGGCCAGCTTGACCACTTCCAGGTCGTACGACGCGCCGATGGCGTACTGGCGCGGCGTGGCGCCGTTGTCGATGGAACCGCGGTTGGAACCGTTGAGCTGGTCATACGTCAGCGTCACGTTCAGCGGACCTTGCACGTAGCGCAGGCCGGTCGTGATGCCGCGGGTGTTGTCGGCGGTCTTGAAGCCGGTCTGGTCCGTCGTGGTGTCGTCCACGCTGAACGAGTAGCCCACGGCGAATTCAAAGCCGTTCACCGACGGGGTGCGGTACATGACCATGTTGTCCCAGCGCATGGTGTTGGCCGCGCTGAACCCCAGGCCCAGGTTGGACTGCGTGTAGCTGGTGTAGAAGGGATCGATGTCGGCCAGGTAGTTGGAGCCGACCGTGGCCTGGCGGCCGAATTCGAGCGAACCCCAGGCGTCGTTGGCCAGGCCGATGGTGGCTTGGCGGCCGAACAGGCGGCCCGACTGGCCGCGGCTGCCGTTGGCGGAGTCAAAGCCGCTTTCCAGCTTGAAGACGGCGCGCAGGCCGTCGCCCAGATCTTCGGATCCGCGCAGGCCCCAGCGGGAGCCGGCCTGGATGCCGTTGATCATGCCGACTTTGGAACCACTGTAGCCATCGCCCTTGATCTTGTTGTAGCCGAGGCCGGTGTCGATGACACCGTAGAGGGTGACTGACGGTTCTGCCTGGGCAACGCCTGCGAAAGAGGCCAGCATTGCCGCGGCGAGCAGCGTCTTTTTCATCCGGAAAACTCCTGTGTTGCAGTTGAAGAAAAAGCAAAAGGAACACGGCGCCAAGCATCAACCCGGCGGTGTTCCTCGGGGCATAGTGTAGAACATTGCGTTAATTGTCGTTATCCGCCGTCAATTTTTGCCAAAATTCGAAGTTGTTCTAGTGGCGCACGCGCTCGAAACCTGCGCAGGCGGATCGGGGCCGGATTGACCTGGATCCGTCATAGTGGCATCTTGCCCAAAACCCGAATCTTGGAACCCTCGTCTTGGAATTTCCCCAGCCGCTCGTCACCGTCGACGCTGTCCTTCTCACCCTGCGCGAATCCGGCCTGGAAGTCGCGCTGCACCAGCGCGATCGCGAGCCCTTTCTGGGCGCGATGGCGCTGCCCGGCGGCGTGGTGCACGCCGACGAGGACGCGTCCACCGAAGACAGCATCCGGCGCGTGTTGCGGGAAAAGACCGGTTTCGAGCCGCGCTACCTTGAGCAGTTGCAGGTGTTTTCGGGCATGGATCGCGACCCCCGGCAGTGGTCGCTGTCGGTGGCCTACGTGGCCCTGGTGCCCGCCGCCGAACTGGCCGCCGCCACGCGCGCCGAGTTCCGCTTTGTCAGCGTGGACGCGCTGCCGCCGCTGGCGTTCGACCACGCCGCCATCGTCCGGGCGGCCGTGGACCGCCTGCGCAGCAAGTCCACCTATTCCACGCTGCCGTTCTTCCTGTTGCCCGAGCGCTTCACGCTGACTCAGCTCCAGCACACCTATGAGGCGATCCTGCAGACCCGGCTCGAGAAATCCAATTTCCGCCGCAAGATGGAAGCGTGGGGCGCGCTGGAGGCCACCGACGAACAGGTCGGCGGCGCGCAGCGGCCGGCGCGCCTGTACCGGCTGAAGGACTTCACGTTTTTCGACCGTAGCGTCGGGTGATGCGCGAGCGCGCCCATTCAAATGCAAAGATAGTTGCACAACGACAATAAGTAGGCTTATACTGGCGTCACTTAGTTTTGAAATGCCACTAAGGGGCGATCATGTTCACCATCACTGCGGTCATTGAAGGACAACGCCTGACCGATACGCCGGCAGCGTTCCGGTTTCCGGGCGGCGAAATGCAGGTCACCATTCCGGTCGGGTTGCGCGAGCAGGCGGACGCCGCCCGCGAATTTCGCATCCATGCCTTGTTGAAGTCGGCCGACGACGTGATGCAGTTGTTGCTGTTGACAGATGCCCTGCGCCGCCTGAACCCCGCCGTGCCGGTGCACCTGGACATGCCCTATGTGCCGTATGCCCGCCAGGACCGCGTGTGCAACCCGGGCGAGGCGCTGGGCGCCGCGGTGTTCTGCAAGCTGATCAACGACCAGCAGTACGCCACCGTCACCATCGTCGAACCCCACAGCGACGTCACGCCCGCGCTGCTCGCGCGGGTGCGGGTGGTCGATGCCGCCGCCTTCCTGAAAAAGGCGCTGGCCGCCCCGGCCTTCGCGCAGGGTGTCACGCTGATGGCGCCGGACGCCGGCGCGCGCAAGCGGGTGCAGGCGCTGGCCAAGGCGCTGCGCGTGGCGGATGTGCGCTATGCGGAAAAGGTCCGCGATCCGCAGACCGGGCGCATTACTGAAACTCGCGTGCCCGACGATATCCCGGCCCAGCCGGTGCTGGTGGTCGACGACATCTGCGACGGGGGCCGCACGTTCCTGGAACTGGCCGCCGCCCTGCGCGGCAAGACCCGCCAGCCGCTTTACCTGTATGTCACGCACGGCATCTTCAGCAAGGGTCTGACCGAACTGAAGGCCAACTACGCCGAGATTTTCACCGCCTACGACTGGACTCGCACCGAAGACGCCCCTGTGCCGGGCGCCGCCGCAGCCGTCCTGGTCAACGAAGCAGCCTAGAAGGAAAACGCCATGAATGCCCCCGACACCCTGGCCCCCGCGCTCAAGAACGGCCTGAATCCCTTTCTGCAGGCGGATTTCTACAAGACCGGCCACCCCTTCCAGTACCCCAAGGGCACCAACAAGATCCTTGCCAACTTCACGCCGCGTTCCGCGCGCCTGGCGCCGGTGCTGCCCGAACTGTTCGACGAGAAGATCGTCTGGTTCGGCCTGCAGGGCTTCATCAAGGAAATCCTGATCGGTCTTTTCAACCGCGAGTTCTTCGGCAAGCCGGCCGCGACGGCGGTGCGCCAGTACCAGCGCCGCGTGGACAACGCGCTGGGCAAGGGCGCGGTCACGGTGGACCACCTGCAGGCGCTGCACGACCTGGGCTACCTGCCGCTGGAAATCCGCTCGGTGCCCGAAGGCGCCCGCGTGGACATCCGCGTGCCGCCCGTCACCTTCGTCAACACCCAGCCGGAATTCGCCTGGCTGGTGACCTACATCGAAACCCTGTTCAGCTGCGAATCCTGGAAGCCGTCCACGGTCGCGACCATCGCCTTCGAATACCGCAAGCTGCTGACCTACTTCGCGCAGGTGACCGGCAGCCCGATGGCGTTCGTGGACTGGCAGGGCCACGACTTTTCGATGCGCGGCATGGCCGGCCTGTACGACGCGCGCAAGTGCGGCGCGGGCCACCTGTTGTCCTTCACCGGCACCGACACGATCCCGGCCATCGATTACCTTGAAGACCTCTACCTCGCGGATTCAGATCGGGAACTCATCGGCGGCTCGGTGCCGGCAACTGAACACTCCGTGATGTGCCTGGGCAGCAAGGAAGGCGAGATCGAGACCATCCGCCGCCTGGTCAAGCAGGTCTATCCGGCGGGCATCGTGTCCGTGGTGTCGGACACCTGGGACTTCTGGCAGGTGGTCACGGATTTTGCCGCGGCGCTCAAGTCCGAGATCATGAGCCGCGAGCCCGATGCGCTGGGCAACGCCAAGGTCGTGTTCCGCCCGGACTCGGGCGATCCCGTGAAGATCCTGACCGGCTACTTCTGCACCGATGTGCCGGGCGTAGACGACCGCGCTGCCTTACAAGCGGCGCAAGCCGCGGGCTTTGAGGCCGTGCGCGATGCGGCCACCGGCAACTACTGGCTGCTGGGTGAAGACGCCAGCGCGCGGCAAGCCCTTCGCGCCGCCGAGGTGAAGGGCGCCGTGCAATGCCTGTGGGACACCTTTGGCGGGGTAGAGACCGAGCGCGGCTACAAGCTGCTGGATCCGCACGTCGGCCTGATCTACGGCGACTCCATCACGCTGACCCGGGCGCGCGACATCCTGGTGCGGCTGGAGCGCAAGGGCTTTGCCTCGGGCAACGTGGTGCTGGGCATCGGGTCATACACCTATCAGTACCTGACGCGCGACACCTTCGGCTGGGCGCTGAAGGCCACGTATGCCGAAGTCAACGGCGAACCGCAGGAACTGGTCAAGGACCCGGTCACCGACTCCGGCGTGAAGAAGTCCGCCAAGGGACTGCTGCGCGTGGAAGAGACGCCAAGCGGCTACGTGCTGCACGATCAGCAGACGCCCGAGCAGGCGGCGGGCGGCGCGCTGGTGCCTGTGTTCCGCGACGGCGAGCTGCTGGTCGAACAAAGCCTGGCGGAAATCCGGGCGCGGCTGCAGGGATCGTGGGTATGCCCCGAGGCGGGCAGCATCCGCTGGCCGGCCTGCTGATCCCGCCGGCGGTTGCACGGGAGATCAAACGACAACGGCGCCCCAAGCGGGCGCCGTTGTTGTTGGCGATACCGGTCTTCGTGGGGCAAGGTGTCAGACACCCATGTGGCGCCTGCTCAACTTGACGGTTGTTGCTGACGGGTGTCAGACACCTTGCAAGCCAAGTTGACGACCATCTTCGCCGGGTGTCTCACAACGTGCTCATAAGGTGTCTGACACCCACTGCTCCGTTCCCCCAAGTTGACGACCATCTGCGCCGGGTGTCTGACACCGTCTTGGAAACAATAACGGCGCCTTGGGGGCGCCGTTGTGTTTGCGTGCCGGCGGATCAGCCCGGCCGGCGCGCGCGCTTTTCCTCGCGCACGAAGATCACCACGCCCACGATCACCATCAGCGCCAGCGCATACCAGGTGATGGCGTACGTCAGATGGTTGTTCGGAAAGTTGAGCATCGTCAGGCCGCCCACCGGTTCCCGCGCGGGATCCTTGCCGGGGCTGGACGCCGCATCCGCATCGATGAAGTAGGGCGCCACGTCGGTCAACCCGCGCGCCGCCGCGATGCCGGGCAGATCGCGCGAATACCAGAGGTTGGCGGCCGGGTCGTTGTTGCGCAGAAAGCCGCTGGCCGGCTCGCCCATGCGTAGCAGGCCCGTCACCTGGCCCGGGGCGGCGGGCTGGGCGGTATTGGCCGGGTCCTTGCGCCACGCCGGCAGCACGAAGCCGCGATTGACCAGCACGGTCCCGCCGTCCGCCAATTGCAGCGGCGTCATGACCCAATAGCCGCTGCCCAGTTCGGTCGCAGCCTGCACCAGCGTCTGCTTGTCGAAGTGGTACGTGCCGGCGGCGGTGACGTGGCGGTATTCCGCGTTGTCCTGCGTCAGTTGCGCCCATTCGCTTTTGCCGGGGGCGGGCGTGGCGGGCGCGTGGGCCCGCTGATCCACCTGCGCGATTAGGGCGCGCTTCCAGGCCAGCCGGTGCACCTGCCAGGTGCCCAGGGCGCAAAGCCCGGCAAAGAGGGCGACCGCCAGCAACCCCAGGATGACCAGGGTTGCCTTGCTGCGCGGATGTCGGGAGGTGTCGCGTGAAGAAATGTCTTTGACTGCTGCCATCAGGGCATCTTGCGCATGTCATGCGGGGACATGGGCATCATGTTGGAGTTCAAGTGATACATGATCCAGATGGATCCGCTGAGCGTGATCACGACCAGCACCAGCGTGAATATTAACGCCAACATGTTCCAGCCGCTTTCGGACTTGGTGTCCATGTGCAGGAAGTAGACGATGTGCACCACGATCTGCACGACGGCGAACGCCAGGATCACCAGGCCCGTGACGCGCGAGCTGTCGATGACCCGGTCCATCACCAGCCAGAACGGGATCGCCGTCAGGATGGCCGCCAGCACGAAGCCGGTCATGTAGCTCTTGAAGGTGCCGTGGGCGGCGGCGTCGTCATCGTCATGGTGGCCATCGTGATGATCGTGGCCGTGATGGCCGCCGTGGCCGGTGTCGGCCAGGTTATCCATGTGCGACGTCATGGCAGCACTCCCATCAGGTACACAAAGGTGAACACGCCCACCCAGATCAGGTCCAGGAAGTGCCAGAACATCGACAGGCACATCAGGCGGCGGCGGTTTTCCGGGATCAGGCCGTGCAGGCGGACCTGCAGCATCAGTGTCACCAGCCACACGATGCCGAAGGTGACGTGCAACCCGTGCGTGCCGACCAGCGTGAAGAAGGCCGACAGGAAGGCGCTGCGCTGCGGGCCCGCGCCCTGATGGATGAGGTGCCAGAATTCGTAGATTTCCAGCGACAAAAAGCCCAGGCCCAGGATGCCGGTGACCGCCAGCCACAGTTGCGTGGCGCCGATGCGGTTGCGCCGCATCTCCAGCATGGCAAAGCCGTACGTGATGGACGACAGCAGCAGCAGCGTCGTGTTCACCGCCACCAGCGGCAGGTCGAACAGGTCCGCGCCGGACGGCCCGGCCGCGAAGCTGCGGCCCAGCACGCCGTAGACCGCGAACAGGCACGCGAAGATGAGGCAGTCGCTCATCAGGTAGATCCAGAACCCGAGCAGCGTGCCGTTCTTGGGATGGTGTTCGCCAGGAACGTAGAAGACCGGTTCCTGGGCCGGCGCGGCGCCGCCGGGCATGGGGTGGGCGAGGGTATCAGACATGTTGCGCTAGCAGCCTTGTGCGGGCGTCTTCCGTGGCGACGACCTGTTCGGCCGGCACGTAGTAGTCGCGCTTGTAGTTGAAGGTATGGATGATCGACACCAGGATCAGCGCGGCAAACGCCAGCACCACCAGCGGCCACATGTGCCAGATCAGCGCAAAGCCCAGCACCACGCTGATCCCGGCCAGCACGATGCCCGCCCACGTGTTCTTCGGCATGTGAATCGGAATGAAGCCCTGCTGCGGACGCTGGTAGCCGTGCTGCTTCATCTGCCACCAGGCGTCCAGGTCATGCACCCGCGGCGTGAACGCAAAGTTGTACACGGGCGGGGGCGACGACGTGGACCATTCGAGCGTGCGGCCATCCCACGGATCGCCGGTGGTGTCGCGCAACTGGTCGCGGCGGCGATAGCTGACCACGAGCTGGATGATGAAGCTGGCGATGCCGCACGCGATCAGCAGCGCGCCAAAGGCCGCGATCTGGAACCAGATCTGCAGCGACATGTCCTCGAAGTGGTTCACGCGGCGCGTCACGCCCATCAGGCCCAGCACGTAAAGCGGCATGAAGGCCACGTAAAAGCCAACCAGCCAGAACCAGAACGAGCATTTGCCCCAGAACGGATCTAGCTTGTAGCCGAACGCCTTGGGGAACCAGTAGGTGATGCCGGCCATCAGTCCGAACAGCACGCCGCCGATGATCACGTTGTGAAAGTGCGCAATCAGGAACAGGCTGTTGTGCAGCGCAAAGTCGGCGGGCGGCACGGCCAGCAGCACGCCCGTCATGCCGCCGATCACGAAGGTGACCATGAACCCCAGCGTCCACAGCATCGGCACTTCGAAGCGGATGCGCCCGCGATACATGGTGAACAGCCAGTTGAAGATCTTGGCGCCGGTCGGGATCGAGATGATCATTGTCGTGATCCCGAAGAACGAGTTCACGCTGGCGCCGGACCCCATGGTGAAGAAGTGGTGCAGCCACACCAGGTACGACAGCACGGTGATCACGACCGTGGCGTACACCATGGACGCATAGCCGAAGAGACGCTTGCGGCAATAGGTGGACACCACCTCGGAGAAGATGCCGAACGCCGGCAGGATCAGGATGTAGACCTCGGGGTGGCCCCAGATCCAGATCAGGTTCACGTACATCATGGCGTTGCCGCCAAAGTCCGCCGTGAAGAAATTGGTGCCGACATAGCGGTCCATGGACAGAAGGGCCAGCACCGCCGTCAGCACCGGAAAGGCCGCCACGATCAGCACGTTGGTGCACAGCGCCGTCCATGTGAAGATGGGCATGCGCATCATCTTCATGCCGGGCGCGCGCATCTTCACGATGGTGACCAGCAGGTTCACCCCGGATAGCAGTGTTCCCACGCCCGCTATCTGCAAGGCCCATATGTAATAGTCCACGCCTACATCCGGACTGTGCAGTATCCCCGATAAAGGCGGATACGCCAGCCATCCGGTGCGGGCAAATTCCCCGACGAACAGCGACATCATCACGAGGATCACGCCGCCAGCGGTCATCCAGAAGCTGAAGTTGTTCAGGAACGGAAACGCGACGTCGCGCGCCCCGATCTGCAGCGGCACGATGTAGTTCATCAACCCCGTGACCAGCGGCATCGCCACGAAGAAGATCATGATGACGCCGTGCGCCGTGAAGATCTGGTCGTAGTGGTGCGGCGGCAGGTAGCCGGTGGAATCGCCAAAGGCCACGGCCTGCTGCGCCCGCATCATGATGGCGTCGGCAAAGCCTCGCAGCAGCATCACGATGCCCAGAATCACGTACATGATCCCGATTTTCTTGTGGTCGATGCTGGTGAACCATTCGTGCCACAGATATCCCCACTTTTTGTAGTAAGTGACGGAGCCCAGCACGACGATGCCGCCAATCGCCACCACGAAGAACGTGCCCAGCAGGATGGGATCGTGGAAAGGAATGGCGTCCCAGGTCAGACGGCCAAAGATCAGCTTGGTGAGGTCAGGTTGATCAGGCATCTCGATTCCAGCAAAAAGACCGCGTTTACATGGCGCACGTGCCGTGCCGAAAAACCTGCCGCGCTACAGCACCAGACCTTCGGAGGCCGTGCACATGGCGCCCACGTACTTGCGCGGCGGCGTGTCCGTGAGCCCCAGGCGCTCGCGCGTCTGGGGATCCAGGGTGGTCAGGTTATGCGCGCCCGGAATGCCGGCGCCGCCTTGCGCGTCGATCGCCATCGCGTCGCGCATGCACATGCGGTTGGGCTCGACGCAGCGGTTCACGATGGCGTCGAACAGGCCCGGCGCAACGGTGGCGTAAAGCTGCACCGGGTTGCGCTCGCTGGGTTGTTCAAGTTTCAGGTACGCCGCGCGGTCCAGCGTGGCTTGCGACTTGCGCGCCTGCCCGACCCAGTCGTCAAAGCCTTTCTGGTCCAGGCCATGGAAGCGAAAGCGCATGCCGGAAAACCCCGATCCGCTGTAGTTGGCGGACAGGCCCTCGTATTCACCGGGGTGATTGATGACCGCGTGCAGCGTGGTCTGCATGCCGGGCATCGCGTAGATCTGGCCGGCCAACGCGGGCACGAAGAACGAATTCATGACCGATGACGAGGTGATCTTGAACTGGATGGGACGATCCACCGGTGCGGCCATTTCGTTTACCGCCGCCACGCCTTGCTCGGGATAGAGGAACAGCCACTTCCAGTCCAGCGCCACTACTTCGACGACCAGAGGCTTGGTGTTGGGCGGCACCTCGCGGCCTTCGGACAGGCGCGCCAGCGGGCGGTAGGGATCGAGTTGATGGGTGCTGACCCACGTGAGGGCGCCGAGCGCGATGATGATGAGCAGCGGCGCGGCCCAGATCAGAAGCTCCAGCATGGTGGAGTGGTTCCAGTCGGGATCGTAGGCCGCGTCCTTGTTGCTGGCGCGATAGCGCCATGCGAACAGCAAGGTCAGGATGATCACCGGCACGATGATGATAAGCATCAGGCCGGTGGAGATGATGATCAGGTTGCGTTGTTGCACGGCCACGTCGCCCGACGGCGAGAGCAAGACCGCATTGCACCCGGCAAGCAGCGGCAGGGCGGCAAACAGGATCAATCCGCGAAGCCTTGCGAAGGACGACATAGTCATACCCCGAAACGTAACCGTGCGAAGTAAACGAAACACTACGCTGGAAGCCGCGAAAAATCTAGGGTAAAAAGAGCAAAAGTATGCACGGCCGCGCATGCGGAGCCGTCCTGGGCCGTAAGGCTTGCGGCGTGCGGCATGATGCGCGTACTGTCATGCAGGTGTGTTGCAAGATCGTAGACAAGGCGTATTCAGATCCTTTTTTTGCGAGCGAATCCATGTCGACCACCACGCAATATCCTGGTCATCCCTCTCCCGTTTCCGGACCTGGGGCGATCAGCGGCGGGACCAGCCACGCCAAGGTGGCGCCTGGTGAGATCGCCGTGGGCGTGGTGGTGGGACGCGCCTCGGAATACTTCGACTTCTTCGTATTCGGCATCGCCTGCGTTCTGGTTTTTCCGAAGGTGTTCTTTCCCTTCGAAGCGCCGCTGGAAGGCACGCTCTGGGCCTTCGTCATCTTCTCCTTTGCCTTCATCATGCGTCCCATCGGCACGGCCGTGTCGATGGCGATTCAGCGCCGATGGGGCCGCGCCACCAAGCTGACCGTTGCCTTGTTCGTATTGGGCACCGCGACCGTGGGCATGGCGTTTCTGCCGGGCTATGAATCCATCGGCGTGCATGCGATCACCTTGCTTGCCGTCTTCCGCTGCCTGCAGGGGCTGGCGTTCGGCGGATCGTGGGACGGCCTGCCTTCCCTGCTGGCGCTGAACGCGCCGCCCAATCGCCGCGGCTGGTATTCGATGATGGGACAGCTGGGCGCGCCGGTCGGGTTCATGGTGGCCAGCGCGCTTTTTCTTTATCTGCACGTGACGCTCACGCAGTCGGACTTTCTGGAGTGGGGCTGGCGCTATCCGTTCTTCGTGGCGTTTGCCATCAACGTGGTGGCGCTGTTCGCGCGGCTGCGGCTGGTCGTGACCGAGGAATACACGCAGCTGCTTGAAGAGGGCGAACTCGAACCCATCAGCATCCGCGAAATCGTCAGCCAGCAAGGCTACAACCTCTTCATCGGCGCCTTCGCCGCGTTGGCCAGCTATGCACTGTTTCACCTCGTCACCGTTTTCCCGCTGTCGTGGATCGCTGTCAGCGGCACGCAACAGATTTCGGATGTGCTGATCGTACAGATCATTGGATCGGCGATCGGCATCCTGGGCACGATCGCCTCCGGATGGCTGGCCGATCGCATCGGCCGGCGCACGACGCTGGGGCTGCTGGCCATGCTGATTGGCGTATTTGCGGTGGTGTCGCCCTGGCTGCTGGGCGGCGGGCCGAAGGCGCAGGACGCGTTCATTCTGATCGGCTTCGCGCTGCTGGGACTGTCCTACGGCCAGGCGTCGGGCACGGTCACCGCCAACTTCACGCGCCGGTTCCGCTATACCGGCGCGGCGCTGACGTCCGACATGGCATGGCTGGTCGGGGCGGCCTTCGCGCCGGTGGTGGCGTTGGGCCTGTCCGCGCGATTCGGGCTGGTGGCGGTCAGCGTGTACCTGCTGTCGGGAGTGGCGTGCACGCTGCTGGCGCTGCGGATCAACAAGGTGCTTGAGACGCGCGATTAAAAGGGTGCTGCGGTTTTGCGGCGGTGTCTGACGCCCTGGGGAGACGGTCTCGGGTTTGCCGCGGTGTGCATAGGGTGTCAGACACCTTCCAGACGGTCTCTCACCGGTGTCTGACACCCTGGGGAGATGGACTCGGGTTTGCCGCGGTGTGCATAGGGTGTCAGACACCTTACAGGCGGTGGACACCCTACAGGCGAATCAGCCCAGATACCCTTCCAGCACATTCGCCACGTTGACACCCACGTCCGCGACCGCATAGCCGCCCTCCATCGTGAACACCACGGGCAACCCCAGCCCAGCCAGCATCTGACCGACCTGCAGATAGTCGGCGCTTTTCAGCTTGAACTTCGAAATCGGATCGCCTTCGTAGGTGTCCACGCCCAGCGCGACGACCAGCGCGTCGGCCTTGAACGCGCGCGCGGCGTCTATCCCCTGCTGCAAGGCGGCCGTCCAGGCCCCGAAGTCGCTGCCGGCGGGCAGCGGCAGGTTCAGGTTGCAGCCTTGCCCCGCGCCTTCGCCGCGTTCGTCGGCGTAGCCGAGATAGAACGGATACTCGGTGGTCGGATCGCCGTGGACCGACACGGTGAGCACGTCGCTGCGGTCATAGAAGATGCTTTGCGTGCCATTGCCATGGTGATAATCCACGTCCAGCACCGCGACGCGTTGTGCCCCCGCGTCGCGCAGCGCCTGCGCCGCCAGGGCCGCGTTGTTCAGGAAGCAATAGCCGCCAAAGAAGTCCGGGCCGGCGTGATGGCCGGGCGGCCGGGTCAACGCCATCGCCGCGCGCGGGCCCTGGCCTGCGGATACGGCGCGCGCGGCGTCGATGGCGCAGGCGGCGCCCGCG
This sequence comes from Achromobacter sp. E1, assembly GCF_037039475.1. Lineage (NCBI taxonomy): Bacteria > Pseudomonadati > Pseudomonadota > Betaproteobacteria > Burkholderiales > Alcaligenaceae > Achromobacter > Achromobacter sp. E1. Next base: position 4,727,632 of record NZ_CP146253.1, on the reverse strand, counting down.
GTGGCTGCCTCCCAGGTGCCGGCCGTCAGCGGACAGCCGCTATCGAATGAGAACAGGCCCACGCGCGCCGCGAAATTGGTGGGCTCGATGTCGTGGCGAAATCCGCGCACCGGCCAGATCGACGGCAGCACGTCGATATCGGCATTGGCCGGATCCAGCGCCACCCATTCGTTCCAGGCGCTTGCCAGAAAATCCACATAACGCGGCGTGTGCACCCGTTTGATGAGATCCATGTCCGGGTTGCCGGGCACGCGCAGTTCGCCGATGCCGCGCTGGCGCAGCGCGTCCAGCACGAACGCCAGCCTTGCCGGCGTTTCATGGCAGGGCACCAGTTTGCCGCGGAACATTTCGTGGCGGCCGCTGTGTTTGTTGTGAACGGGGTTGTGGAAGATCAGCACGATGGGAAGTCCTGGATGGATCAGGCGGGCGGATGCGCCCTGATGGTTCGCCCTTATAGCGGCCGGAAAATATACAGCGCCACGGCGGGCAGTTCACGGAAAACGGAATAGAGGTCGCGCATTTCGAAAAATGCGGGATAAGCGCCGCTGACCTCGGCCACGCCCTGGCGCTTGAGCGCGAGCATCGTGCGCGGCACATGGAAATACTGCGTCACGGCCAGGGCCCGTGTGTAGCCGTGTTCGCGCATGTAGGCGCTGGCGTGACGGGCGGTGGCCCACGTGTCCACGCCCGCACTGTCGACGACGATTTGGTCCGCGGGCACGCCGCGCGCCAGCAGGTAGTCGCGCATGGCGGCGGCTTCGTCCGTGCCGGCCGGATCCACGCCGCCGCTGACGAACAGAATGCGGCATTGCGACGCGGCATAGCAGTCGTAGGCGCGGTCCAGCCGCGCGGCCAGGCGCGGCGAAGGCTGGCCGCCGGGTTCGACCTTGTTGCCCAGCACGACGGCCACGTCCGCGTGGCGTGCGCCGGTCATCAGGCCAATCGCGGCCAGGGCAAAGGCCGCCAGCAGCACCAGCGCGGCCAGAATCGTCACGGCGCGGGTCGCAAATCGGTAGATCGAAAATGTCATGGCGTATGCCGGAGAGAAGGCGAGGGCAGGAGCTTACGGCAAAGGGCGTCGAGGTCTCATTTGTCGTAATGAGAATCATGATTGATAATGCGACCCTTTCCGCCTGCGATTTTCTGCTGCTCTCCATGTCCCGTCCACCGCCCTCCGAAAAAGGTTGGCTCGCGCATTACCGCGAGCTGATCGGGACGTGGACACGGCGCAGCACGAGCCGGCACGACGCGGAGGATGCCGCGCAGGACGTCGTGGCCAACATGCTGCGCAATGGCGAATCCGCCGTGCTGGACCCGAAGGCCTACCTGTATGGCGCCAGCCAGAACCGTCTGAATGGCGAGTTCCGCCGCCAGTCGCGGCGCGAGGTGCTGAGCCTGGATGCATTGTCGGATGCCGAGCATCCCGTCCAGGCGGATCCGGAGTCCTCGATACGCGCGGCGCAGCTTGCCGATGCGCTAAAGTCGGCGCTGGCCGAGCTGCCCCTCAAATGCCAGCAGGTGTTCCTGTGGAACAAGCTCGAAGGCTTTACCCACGCCGAAATCGCCGAGAAACTCGGGTTGACGCAGAGCATGGTCGAAAAACACATGAAGCGCGCGCTGACCCATATCCATGACCGGTTGCAAGATCATGCCCCGCACTGATTCCCGCGCGGACGCCTCCCGCACGCCTGCGACGCCGCGCGACCAGGCGGCGCACTGGTTCGCGCGCGAGCGACTGGGCGCGCTGGATGGGGCAGAACGTCGGGCGTTCGACGCGTGGCTGGCGGCGGACCCGGAACACGCGCGCCAGTACCGCGCGATGCTGGCCGTGTGGCGGGTCGCGGATAGCCTGCCGCAAGACGAGATGCGCGAGATCCTGGCGCGGTCCGACGAGGCGTCCGCCCGGCCGGGCCGCCGCAGGTTCGCCGCGGGGCTGTCGGCGGCCTGTGCCTTGACGCTTGCTGCCGGTGTGATTGCCCCGCGGCTGTGGTCGCCGTCGCCCGATTTCTCGCAATCGCTGGCGACCGCGCGGGGCGAGCGCAAGCGCGTGGCCTTGCCCGATGGCTCCCTGGTGGAGCTGAACACCGACACGCAATTGCAGGTGACGCTGTACGCGGACCGGCGCGAGGTCGAACTGCTGGCGGGCGAGGCGTTGTTCACGGTCAGTCCGGACGCGGCGCGGCCCTTTACGGTGAAAGCAGGGGCGGCACAGGTGCGGGTAACGGGTACGCGTTTCAATGTGCGGCGCGAGGGCGATGCCGTGGCGCTGGCGGTGGACGAGGGCAGCGTGGCGTTATCCGCTGGCGCATGGTGGAACAGGACCACACGCCACCTGACGGCAGGCTACGCCGCGCGCTACGCGCCCGGCGGGCCCCTGGATGCGCCGCACCAGGAAAACGTGGCGGCGATCACGGCCTGGCAGCGCGGCCGGCTCGTGTTCCGCGATACGCCGCTGGCACAGGTGGTGGCGGAGCTGAACCGGTATCTGCGTAATCCGTTGCGGATCGACGACCGCAAGCTTGCGCAGCTGCGCGTGGCTGGCACCCTGCCTATCGACGAGCCCGAATCGGTGCTGGACGTGCTGCCTCACATCGCCCCGGTGATCGTGCTGTATCCGGCGGGGGGCGGCGCAGTCCTGGCGCCGCGCTAGCGCCGCTGCTGGCCACTCCCGCTTTCAGAAGCGGAAGGGCGATCGTCGCTGTTCAGAATTATTTTGTTTCAAATATTCTATCGAGAATCATTCCGGTTTTTTCCGGCTTGCGGCGTCTATCCGATGAAAGGGGTCGTACGCGAGAGGCCGATCGACCCTGGAAGCAACCTTTGGCCAAGGGTGTCGGGCGCTCACGGCGCGGGCAGTTGTACCGGAATTTTCTTCTGATGATGGACAAGCAAGTTAAGCAGCGCGCAGCGGCGCGTAAGGCCGCAAGGCGCGGTGCGCACGGCGCGGGCGGCGCGCTGGCGATTTCCCTGGCATTGGCGTGGGGTGCCATGCCCAACGATGCGGTGGCGCAGACCGCGCCGGTGCAGATCAGCATCACGGCGCAGCCGCTGGGCGATGCCCTGCTGCAGTTGGGCGAGCAGGCGTCGCTGGTGATCTTCTATCTGCCCGAGACCGTGCGCGGCCGCACCGCGCCGGCGGTAGCGGGACAGTTGACGCCGGACGAGGCGCTGCGCCGGTTGCTCGCGGGCACCGGCATTGCCTTCCAGCGGGATGGCCGCAATGTATCCCTGACCGCGCCGTCCGGCGGCTCCGCGCAACTCGAGCCGGTGACGGTGCATGGCGTGGCGGTGGGAACGGCGGACAGCTACGTCGCCCTGTCCAGCCAGAGCAGCAAGCTGGACGTGCCGCTGATCGAGACGCCGCGTTCGGTGTCGATCGTGACGCAGGAGCAGTTGAAGGTGCAGGCGCCGCGCAACCTGGAAAGCGCGCTGGCCTACACGCCCGGCGTGCAGACGGAGGTGTCGGGCTCGAGCGATGCGCGGATGACGGGCGCCGTCATTCGCGGCTTCAGCGACGGCAGCGCCTATTTCAAGGACGGCTTGAAGCAGCTGTCGACCGGCACCTATGCGTCCTGGAACGACAACATCGAAGAGCTCGACAGCATCGAAGTGCTGAAGGGGCCCGCGTCGGTGCTGTTCGGCCAGGGGCGGCCGGGCGGTGTCATCAACGTGGTCTCCAAGCGGCCCTCCGCGGATCACGTCAACAGCGTCGGCGCCAGCTACGGCACGTACAACCGCCGTCAGCTCACGGCAGACCTGGGTGGTGCTTTCGACGGCGAAGGAAAGGTGCTGTATCGCCTGAACGTGCTGGGCCGCGACAGCGACGGCCGTACGGACGGTTCGCGCGACGACCGGATATCCGTGGCGCCTTCGATCCTGTGGAACATCACGAACCAGACCCGGGTGACCCTGCTGGGCACATACTCCAAGGAGCGTGCGACGCCCAAGAGCTGGTGGCCCAATCTGTATACCTATCCGGAGATCGGCGACCTGCCGCTCAGCCGCACCGCGGGTGATCCGGATTTCGACCGCTTCGACCGCGACACGAAGTCCATCGGCTACGCCTTCGAGCACGACACGGACAACGGCTGGCGTCTGCGCCAGAACCTGCGCTATTCCGAGATCGACATCGACTACCGGCACATCTACGCGATGGACCTGCTGGATGACCGGCGCACGGTCACGCGCGGCAGCCTCGCCCAACGCACCAACGGCAAGACGTTCGCCGTGGACAGCCGCGCGTCTCGCGACTTCAAGTGGGGCGGCCTGCAGCACACCTTTGCGCTGGGCGTGGACTACCTGCGCTACAAGGAGAACGATGCGCTGGGCTTTGGCTGGGACGTGCCCAACCTGGACATCTATGCGCCGGTCTATGGCCAGAACATCGATTATCCCGAGTTGGACCCGTCGCGCACGGACCTGAAGCAGACCGGCATCTACACGCTGAACCAGCTCAAGTGGAACAATTGGGTCGGCAACGTCAGCCTGCGCCGCGACTTTGTGCGCACCACCCAGACCAGCACCACGCAACCGCGCATCAGCGACTCGGCCACCACCGGCAGCGTGGGCCTGCTCTATCTCTTTGACAACGGGGTGGCGCCGTACGTCAGCTATTCGACGGCGTTCGATCCGATCACGGGCAAGCAGTTCGACGGCACGGCGTTCAAGCCGCGCGAGGGCAAGCAGTATGAAGTCGGCGTGAAGTACCAGCCGCCCGGCACGGATGCGCTGTTGACCGCAGCCGTCTTCGACATCCGCCAGACCAATGTGACAACGCAGGATCCGGACCATCCGCGATTCAGCGTGCAGACGGGCGAGGTGCGTTCCACCGGCGTCGAACTGGAGGCCAAGTTTCCGCTCTCGCGTGAACTCAGCGTGATGGCCGGCTACACCTACATCGACCCGCGCACGACCAAGAGCAACCGCCTGCAGGACGTGGGCCGCCAACTCACGCAGACCGCGCGTCAGACGGCAAGCCTGTGGCTGGATTACCGGCCGCAGCAGGTTCAGGGCCTGATGCTGGGTGGCGGGTTGCGCTATCGCGGCAAGGCGCCGCTGAACACCGCGGCGGACGGCACCACGCAATACAACCCGGCCTTCACGCTGGCCGACGTTGCCATCGCCTATGAAACGCCGCGCTACCGCATCGCCCTGAACGTGAACAACGTATTCGACAAGCGTTACTACACCTACACGTTCCGCGGCATGGAGCGCGAGGCGATGCTGAGCATGAACTATTACTGGTAGAGGAAAAGGGGCGGGTGCGGCCCGCGCTTGCGGGTAAACGAGCAGTGCGCGTGGGCGGGCGGTCGTTCATCCTGGTTAGAATCCGGAAGATACCGCCCCGCGCCGTCGTGGCTGGCGCACCGTCCCCCATGAACCTGCCGTTTCCCATCCGCCAAGAATGTCCTCCCGGCGCCTGTGTGTGCGACCGGGACCGGTTGCTGGCCAATCCGGCCTCCGACCTGCGCGTCCTGCGGCTGACCCGGGAAGAAGAAAAACGCCTGGTCGCGCGGCTGGAAAACATCACCAGCCTGGACGACCTGCGGGCCATGCAGGGGCGCATCCAGGCTCAGCTTGGCATCGTGATCCACATCACGCCCAGCGAAAACGAGGTGCGCACCTCACGCGGCATCTCGATTCAATTGGAAGAATTGCCCGGCCTGTGCCGCAAGACGCGGGCGTCGCTGCCCGCCGCGATCCGGCGCGGTTTCGATAACCGGCCCGAGATCGTCTATGCGCTCCTGAACGAGCGCGACCTCTTGAGCGGCACGTGATCGCGGTCAAGGACCGCAGTCAGTTCCCGCGAACGGCGGGGCAGGGCGCAAGCGGCACCACGTCCGCCGGCGCGCGCCCGGCGTCGGGCCGCGTGACGTCGCGTGTCTTGCCCGTGCGGGCGGGATAGATCAGCAGCACGGCGCTGCCGGGTTCCAGCTTGGGACTCTGCGCCGTGCCATAGGCCACCGTCCAGCCGCGCAAGGCCAGCGGCGCCAACGTGTATTGCAGGGCCGAGCCATGCGCGACGTGGGCGACCTTGCCTGCGTAGAGTTCCTGTTGGGGGGTGTCGACGCCGTCGATGGTCTGGTAGGTGGCGATGCTGACCAGCGCCGCGGATTCGCCAGGGCGCGCCAGCACGGCGGTCTTGTATTTGCCGGGCGGCACGTCCTGCAGGTTGACGGTGACCTGCGCGCCGCCCTGGCCGGCGGCATCCAGGTGCACGCCCACCACGTCGGCGTGCGAGAGCGTCCTGTCGCTGGTGTTGCGCACCCGCACGCTGTACTGCCCCGATGTTCCCGTCACGGTGCAGACCGCGACGCCGTGGGGAGACGCTGCCTGGGCGGATGCCGCGCCGGCGCAGGCCAGCAGCGCCGAAAACGGCAGGGTCAGGCAGCGGGTAGATCGAGACAGCACGGCACGCTCCGGGTAAGGGCAGCGTACCGGGCGGCGCGTTGCCTGCCCCCTTTTTACACCACTTGCCGCCCCGGGGCCTGCTGCTCGCGCTTGCCAGCCAGCCAGTGCAGGATCAGGGCAACCACCAGCAGGCCGGCCATGATGAAGCCCCAGAAGATCCAGCCGAGCACGGAGATCAGCGTGCCGAGGCTGCCTGCGAACGGCAGCACCTGGTTAAGACCCTGCGCGGCCCAGACCAGGCCGCCCTGCAGCGATTCCAGCCATGCCGGATCCACCCAGGGGGCCGCCCAGGCCGGCGCAACCCATTGCGAGGTGTCGACGGCGGCGCCGGGCACCTGCGTCGTGGCAATGGTGGCCAGCACCCAGTCGGTCAGTTGCAGGGTCAGCGCCACCAGCCCGGTCCAGAGCGCCGCGAGGACGGCAAAAGCGAGCCAGATGATTTTCTTCATTGATGTGGTACTCCGATGACTCAAAAAGAACCGCCACGATAGCGGGGATTCTATTTCCGAAAAACCAGAGTGGATGTGAGAAACATTAAGATAAAACCGAAGTCTTGGCCTGGGAAAGAATCTCGCGGACCAGGGGATGGTGCTGGCCGCGGCGGTTGCGGATGGCGTGGATTTCCTCGTGCACGTCCTCGCAGCGCGCCAGCGGCCGCAGGCCGCGCAACAGCGCGACGTCGTCCCCGCCCAGGCGGCTCAGGGGAAACACCCCCAGGCCGCGGGCCGCGAATACCGACATGAGCGCGCTGTCCTCGAATTCGCCGACCACGTTCGGATACACGTTCTGTTCGGCAAACCAGCGGTCCAGCGTCTGTCGCAGCACCGAGTGACCCGTGGGCAGCAGCACCGGCAGCCGCTCCAGGCAGCGCGGAAAATCCAGCGTGTCCGACTTGCGCACCAGCTTGGCGGGGCCGTACCAGTCCACTGGCGAGGACACCAGGCGGTCGCTGGTCAGCCGCAGGTTGGGGTTGGCGGGGGCGCCCTGGCCGGCCAGCACCAGATCCAGGTGATGCCGCGCCAGCTCGCCCAGCAGCTCCTCCACTTCGCCTTCATGGCAGGTCAGGTGCAGATCGGGCGTGTGCAGCACGGGGCCCAGCAAGGCGTGGGCCGCCAGCTTGGAGATGCCGTCCGACAGGCCCACCGACAGCCGCACGACGGGCTTGGTGGCGGCCGCGCGCACTTCCTGCGGCAGCACTTGCCCGATCTGGAAGATCTCCTCGGCGCGGGCGAACGCCGCCTGGCCGGCGTCGGTCAGCGCCACGCCACGCCCGGCTGGCTTGAGCAACTGATGGCCCAGGTTTTTTTCCAGTTCGCGGACCTGGGCGCTGATCGTCTGGATGGCCATGTCCAGGCGCTCGGCGGCGCGGGAAAACCCGCCCTCCTTGGCAACCATCCAGAAGTAATACAGGTGGCGGTAGTTCAGCATGGGTGTCGGCTCACTTCGGTTTTTTCGAACCTTAACTCACTTTCAGGCTGATTTCTCCATTCCAGGCACAGCGGGATCATGGGCACCTTCGAATCTAGCGGGGTCAACCATGGACACTCTGATCACCTTCTTCAACGCCGATTTTCTCGGCACGCCGGCGTGGAGCTGGCTGCTCTTTGTCGGTATCGTCGTCAGCCTCCTGGCCTTTGACCTGGGCGTGCTGCACAAGGAAGACCGCGAGATCGGCGTGCGCGAAAGCCTGTTGCTGTCTGCCGGCTACATCACCGCGGCCGTGCTGTTCGGCGGCTGGGTCTGGTGGAACATGGGCGCGGAAAGCGGCATGGCCTACTACACGGGCTTCATGATCGAAAAATCGCTGTCCATGGACAACGTGTTCGTGATCGCGCTTATCTTCAGCTTCTTTGCGATCCCGCGCCAGTACCAGCACCGGGTGCTGTTCTGGGGCATCCTGGGTGTGATCGTGCTGCGTGCCACCATGATCGGCCTGGGCGCCGCCCTGGTCAGCAACTTCGGCTGGCTGCTGTATCTGTTTGGCGCGTTCCTGGTGTTCACGGGCATCAAGATGTGGATGATCGCGGACCAGACGCCTGACATCGCCACGAATCCGATCCTGAAGTTCCTCAAGCGTCACATGCGTGTCACGGACGACCTGCGCGGCAACGCGTTCATGGTGACCGAGGTTGACCCGGCCACGTCCAAGAAGGTGCGTTATGCGACGCCGCTACTGCTGGCGCTGGTGCTGATCGAGTTTGTCGACCTGGTGTTTGCCGTGGACTCGGTGCCCGCGATCTTCGCCATCACGACCGATCCGTTCATCGTGTACACGAGCAACATCTTCGCGATCCTGGGCCTGCGTGCGCTGTACTTTGCCCTGGCGGCGATGATCCACCGCTTCCATTACCTGAAGTACGCGCTGGCTCTGGTCCTGGTGTTCATCGGCACGAAGATCTTCCTGGTCGGTTTCATCGGCAAGGTGCCTCCCGCGATTTCGCTGGGCGTGACCTTCAGCCTGATCCTGGGCGGCGTGCTGTTCTCGCTGTGGAAAACCCGCTCGGATGAACTGAAGCCGCAATAACCCTGGCGTCCCGCCTTCCAACCGCCCGCCGGCGACAACCGGCGGGCTTTTTTATGGCGGCCTTTTAGTGCAGTCCATATGCAGCCGATATGGCAAGCGGCGCCATCGTGAATTTGTCAGCGGAAAAGGCGAGGCGTACAGTCGGCGCTACCCCCATCGCCACGCAAGGAACGATCATGAACAGCTGGTCCGCCAAGCAGTATTCCGCCTTTGAAAACGAACGTACCCGCCCGGTGCGGGACCTGGTGGCGGCCCTGCCCAATCTGCTCGTCAAGCGCGCCGTGGACCTGGGCTGCGGGCCGGGCAACTCCACCGAAGTGCTGGCCAGCCGCTATCCGGACGCTGAGATCTCGGGCATGGACAGCTCGCAGGACATGATCGATGCGGCGCGCAAGCGCTTGCCGGCGCTGTCGTTCGAACTGGCCGACATCGCCACCTGGAATCCGCCGCAGCGCTATGACGTGATCCTTGCCAACGCCGCGCTGCAATGGGTGCCCGACCACGAGACGCTGTACCCCGCGCTGGTGGCCAAGCTGGCCCCGGGCGGCAGCCTGGCGGTACAAACGCCCGACAACCTGGAAGAACCCGCGCATCGCCTGGCCAGGCAGGTGGCCGGCGAGGCGCCCTGGGCGGCCAAGATTGGCGGCGTCAAGCATCCGCCGCGTCACAGCGCGGCCTGGTATTACGAACTTCTCAAACCCCATTGCGGCACGCTGGACGTCTGGCGCACGACCTACCACCATCCGATCGCGGGCGCCGCCGCCGTGGTCGAGTGGTTCAAGGGGACGGCCTTGCGGCCCTATCTGGACAAGCTGGATGCCGCCGAGCAGGCCAGTTTTCTGGCGCGCTATCAGTCGTTGATCGAGCAGGCCTATCCGGCGCTGGCCGATGGCACCGTGCTGCTGCCGTTTCCGCGCCTTTTCATCGTGGCCGGTTCCAGACAGGCGTGACCCGCGCGCGCGTTCATGGCGGCGTGGCCTGCGGGTCGCTCTTGTCCGCGAAGTAACGCGCGGGTGTCTTGCCCAGCGTTTTCTTGAACATCGTGATGAAGGCGCTGACCGACTCGTAGCCCAGGTCTTCGGCCGTGCGCTGCACCGACACGCCCGCCGACAGCCGTTGCAGCGCCAGGATGATGTGCAGCTGCTGGCGCCAGCGGCCGAAGCTCATGCCGACCTCCTGCTGTACCAGCCGCGCCAGCGTGCGTTCGCTCATGGCGACGCGCTTGCCCCACTGTGCGACGGTGCTGCGGTCCGCCGGATCCGCGTTCAACGCGCCGGCGATTTCGCGCAGGCGCGGATGATCCGAGATGGGCAGGTGCAGGTGCTCGGTGGGCATCTGCGACAGCTGGTCCATCAGCACGTCGGCCAGTCTGCGGTTGGCGGGCGCCGCCGCATCGGCAGGCGCCAGGTTGGCCAGGTGCACGACCAGTTCGCGCACCAGCGGGGTGATTGCCAGCGTGCAGCATGCCGTGGGCAGGCGCGGCGCGTCGGCCGGCACGAACAGGAAGCAGACGCGGCCATTGGCCGTGACCCGGTTGCTGTGCGGCACGCCGCCGGGGATCCAGACGGCGCACTGCGGCGGCACCATCCACAGGCCTTGCGGCACCGAGCAGGTAACGCCGCCGCGCAGCGCCAGGACAAGCTGGCCCATGTGATGCCGGTGCGTCGGCGATTCGTTGTCCTGCTCGGCCGCATGCACGGGCATGGCGAACGCCCATTGCGTGGCGGAATCCGGATCGAAGGGGGCGGGCGGCGTGTCGGGCGTGCGCATGGGCGTCGGCGCTGCAAAGACGAATGTGGCCGAATTGGGGGAAAGGTTGTCATTATCTCGAAATTCGGTAAGGCGCGCGGCGCGTAAGCTGGTGGCCTTTCCGTTTCCCTTTGCCTACGCCCGAGTGACCATGCACGTATCCCGTCCTTCGACGCCACCCAGCCGCCCGGCGCTGCTGATCCTGGGCATTCTCTGCATTGCGATGGCCCTGCGCGCGCCGTTCACCGGCGTGCCGCCGCTGATCGGCCTGATCCGCGCCGAGCTGGACCTGTCGTCCGCGGCGGCCGGCATGCTCATCACGCTGCCGCTGCTGGCCTTCGCGGTGGTGTCGCTGTTCGCCGCCGGGCTTGCGCGCCGGTTTGGCCTGGAGCGCACGCTCTTTGCGGCGATGCTGCTCGTCGCTGGCGGTATCGTGATCCGCACGATGGGCGCGGCGGCGGGGCTGTACGCAGGCACGGCCATCATCGGCGCGGGCATTGCGTTGGGCAACGTGCTGCTGCCCAGCCTGTTGAAGCGTGACTTCCCGCAGCGCCTGGCGGGGCTGACGTCGGCCTACGTGCTGACGATGGGTCTTGCGGCGGGACTGGCCTCGGCCATTGCGATTCCGCTTGCCAATCTGCCCCTGGGCGGTTGGCGGTTTTCGACACTGTGCATGTTGGCGCTGCCGCTGGTCAGCCTGCTGTTGTGGCTGCCCCAGCTTGCGGGCCACACGCCGCCCGCCGCGACCACCGCCCACGCGCCGCACGGCGTGCGCCTGTGGCGTTCGCCGCTGGCCTGGCAGGTCACCGTGTTCCTGGGCATCAATTCTTTCGTGTTCTATGTGGCGGTGAGCTGGCTGCCCGCCATTTTGCGCGACGCGGGTTACTCGGCCGAACGCGCCGGATCGTTGCATGGATTCATGCAGCTCGCGTCCGCGGCGCCCGCGTTGTTCATGGCGCCGCTACTGCGCCGGTTGAGGGACCAGCGGGTCGCGGCGTTCTGCGCGGCGGGCGCGTCGTGCGTCGCGTTCGCGGGCCTGATCGCGGCGCCCACGTGGGGCGCGTTGTGGATCGCGCTGCTGGGCCTGGGCACCGGCGCGGGCATCATCCTGGGCCTGGCGTTCGTGGGATTGCGCGCCAGCCATGCGCAGCAGGCCGCGGCGCTGTCGGGCATGGCGCAGTGTGCCGGCTACCTGTTCGCCGCGACCGGCCCCGCGCTGGTGGGCGGCTTGCATGACAAGCTGGGCGGGTGGGGCGCCGCGTTGGGCGTGTGCGCGGCGTTGTGCGCCGTCATGGCGGTGACCGGGCTGTATGCGGGGCGCGCTATTCAGATTGGCCGGGCGGGCGCTTCCAAAGACGCACCAGCGTTTCCGGCGCATCGGCCTCCGGCACGTCAAAAGTGACCCGCGCGGTATCCGCGCCTTCGAATTCCACTTCCACGTGAAAGTAGCGCTGATCGCCGCCCGCGCCGGCGCTGCCGGGCATGGCTTTCGGGGCGGCATGCAGGATCGCATCGCAGACCTCCTGCCGCACGCCAGGCGGGCAGGTGGCCATGTCGATACGGCGCGGCTGGGCAAGGCCGGGCAGGTATGCCAGGCCGCCCTCGCGGCTAAGGCGCACGAGCTGGGCAAGGTCGAGGGGCGGCAGTTCGATCATGGCAGCACGCCCACGGCCTTCCAGGCTTCGTCGATGGCGCGGCGCACGTCCGCTCCGTGTTTTTCGCCGGCGACCAGCAGCGTCAGGCCTGCAAAATCCTTGAACGCGGCATCGTGGCGCAGGCGCTTGTCGCACAGCGTGTCGTACCAGACGTGCCCCGCGCCGTTCCACGCATTGCCGTCCAGCGCCGTGGCGGCCAGATAAAACGCGCGGTTTGGAATCCCCGAGTTGATGTGCACGCCGCCGTTGTCGCGCGGCGTATCGACGTAGTCCCGCATGTGCGCGGGCTGCGGGTCCGTGCCCAGCACGGGATCGTCGTACGCGGTGCCCGGCTCGGCCATCGAGCGCAGCGCGCGCGCTTGCACGTTTTCCGTGAAGAGACCCTGCCCGACCAGCCAGTCCGCCTCCCGGGCCGTCTGCCCCAGCGAATACTGCTTGACCAGCGCGCCGAACACGTCGCACAGCGATTCGTTCAGCGCGCCGGGCTGGCCTTGGTAGAGGAGGGCGGCCTCGGTGTCGATCACGCCATGGGTGAGCTCGTGGCCGATGATGTCGACCGCGACGGTGAAGCGGTTGAAGATCTCGCCGTCGCCATCGCCGAACACCATCTGCGCGCCGTTCCAGAAGGCGTTTTCGTAGTCCTCGCCGTAATGCACCGTGCCGATCAGCGGCAGGCCATGCGCGTCGATGGAGTGCCGCTTGTACACATTCCAGAAAAGCTTGTAGGTCGAGCCCAGATGCGCGTAGGCCTCGTCCACCGCGGGGTCGCCGCTGGGTCGTGCGCCTTCGGCGCGAACCAGCTTTCCGGGCAGCGTGGTGCCGTTGCCGGCGTCGTGCACGGCGCGGTCGGGCGTGCCCGCCGGCGCCACCTGGCGCGCCGGCGCGAGCGTTGCGCGAGGCGGCTGTCCCGCCATCTCGCGCAGGCTGCGCTGCTGCTGATCGATGATCATCGTCTTGACGGCAGGCATGCTGACGCGCGCATCGGTGTGCTGCGCAAGCCGGTCCAGCATGTATGGCGGGACCACTCCGATGAGGGGAGCGGACTCGGAAGGGCGGGGCATGGTCGATCTCCGACAAGCGCGCTGGATGGGACCCCGGCGCGGTCCTGTTTAACGTAGCAGATGGGTGAACAGGGAGCCGTAACAGGATGCGGCGCGATGCGCCCCGGCAACGGGCTCGCCTCGACAGCGCCGCGCCGATCCGGTAGGGTCTTGCGCTTTCCTGTCATGCCGGACCCTTGCAATGCCGACTCCCGACTACCGCATCACTGCCCTGACGTTGACCGATACGCACGTGCTGTTGACGCTTGCAGACGGCCGCGAGGTCAGCGAGCCGATCCGGCGGCATATCCGCCTGCATGAGGCCACGCCCGAGGCGCGGCAGGCGTGGCAACTGGTGGATGACGGGCACGGCGTCGTGTGGCCCGCGCTGGCCGCGCCGGTGCCGCAAGGCATGCTCAATGTGCACGATCTGCTGTGGGACTTGCGATACGAGCAGGCCATGGCGGCGTTGCAGGCAGCCGGATGGAAGCTTGACCGCTTGTCGCCCACCGACCAGGAGCTGGTTGCGCTGTGGCGCATGGAGGCCGACATCAACAATGGCGGCTTCATGCAGTTTCTGTGCAACTGGGGCGACGAGACCTGCCAGCTTGCCTTGCAGGCGCTGCGCAAGATCGGGGCCGTGCACATGCTGGACGTGCTCTCGCGCATGCGCGCGCTGATCGACCGCTTCGAGGCCTCGCCCGAGGTGGTGCAGCTCAACGATATCTACGGGGCGATGACCGAGGCGGAGCAGGAAGGGATGGAGAGGCTGGACCACGCGTTCTGGGACTATCCCGATCCGCTCTCCCGGTTGGGATTGCGCTGGTACGGGGCGTAAATCCGCCGAAATCGCGGCCGGTGAAACGTTCAGAAACGTATCGCCACATTACGTTGACACCCGCTTGCGGCAGCGCGCTCGCTGCGGGCTAGAATCCCGTCCTTCTTTCCCGGGGGGGACGCTCGATGCGGTATTTCCTGATCTTGGTGGGGGCGGCGGTCATCGCCTATCTGCTCGCGCGCGGCATCGCAGCGGTGCTCTCGGACCGTAAACGCAAAAGAACAGACAGGGATTGGAAGTGAAAGTGAAGCCGACAGATATCCAGATGGTCAAGACGATCGGCGCGGTCAAGCCGCGCAAACTGACATTCGCCATTGGCACCGCACTGATCTTTCTGCTGATCCTGTTCATCGCGTTCGGCTCGTGGTTCCAGGTGGATCAGGGCGAGCGCGGCGTGGTGCTGCGCAACGGCAAGCTGGTGCGCGTGGCCGAACCCGGCCTGGATTTCAAAACGCCGTTCATCGACAACGTGATGACGGTGTCCGTGCGCGACCACACCTTCGTGTTCGAAAAGCTCGAGGCCTACAGCTATGACCAGCAGCCGGCCACGCTGCGCGTGTCGGTGACCTACCGCGTGCCGGCCGAGCACGTCGCAGAGCTCTATTCCGAATACGGCACCATCGCCAATCTGCAGATGCGCGTGCTGGAGCGCAAGACGCCGGACGCGGTGAAGAACGTATTTGGCCAGTACACGGCCGTGCGCGCCATCCAGGAACGCCAGAAGCTTGGCCTGGATGTGAACAACGCCGTGCTCAAGACGATGGAAGGCGCGCCGGTCCAGGTGGTGGGCGTTCAGATCGAGGAAGTGGGTTTCTCGCAGGCCTACGAGCATTCGATCGAACAGCGCATGCTGGCCCAGGTGCAGATCGAAACCACGCGCCAGCAAAAGGAAACGGCGATGATCAACGCCGAGATCCAGGTGGTCAAGGCCAAGGCCGAAGCCGACGCGCGCCGTCAGCAGTTCACCGCGGAAGCCGACGGCATCCGCATGCGCGGCGAAGCCGAGGCGGCCTCGATCCGCGCCAAGGCCGAGGCGCTGGCCGCCAACACCAACCTCGTCAGCCTGAACGCCGTGGAAAAATGGGATGGCGTGCTGCCGTCCACCCAGGTGCCGGGCGCGGCGCTGCCGTTCATCGGCATCAAATAGCCTTTGCTTCGGGCAGGTTCGCCGGCAGGGCGGGCCCTTCCTGACGCCGGCGCGCGAAGTCCACGACAAGCTCGCCCGACACCGCCTTGCTGTAGTACCAGCCCTGCACGACGATCTCCGCGCTGGACGCCAGCGCGGACAACTGACCATCGGTTTCCACGCCCTCGACAATGATCTGCAGGTTCAATGCCTCGCAGAACCGCAAGAGGCCGCTCATCACCAGCGCGCCCCGGTCATGGCTTTGCGCCATCACGAAGCTGCGGTCGATCTTGACCGCATCGATCTGGAACTGGTGCAGGTAGCTCAACGCGGAATAACCCGTGCCGAAGTCGTCGATGTAGACTCGGGCGCCGATGCCGTGGAGCCGGTCGAAGGCGGTGTGCAGCGCCTGCGCGTCCTCGACCAGCGCATCTTCCGTGAGCTCCACCGAGACCTGGCCCCGCGTCTGGTCCAGCACCTTGATCAACCGGTCAAGGTAAGCCGGCGAGGTCAGCGTGGCGCCCGTGACGTTGATCGTCATGGGCAGCGAGAAGCCCTGCGCGCGCCAAGCCAGGCATTGCCGCACCGCTTGCCGCGCTACCCAGAGATCCACTTCGCCCATCAGGCCAGCTTGCGCCAGCCATCGCAGGAATTCCAGCGGCGCCTGTTGCGTGCCTTCGGGGCCGGTGGCGCGCAGCAGCGCCTCGCAGCCGGTGCACAGGCCCGTGCGCAGCGAGACCTGCGGCTGGTATTCCAGGTAGAAGTCGTATTCGCTGATGGCGCGGATGCGTGAGACCTCGGCGCGGCGCCGTGCGCGCGTGGCGTAGGTGGACGCGACGGGGTCGTGCGCGTACAGCAGCGATTCTTCCTGCAGTTGCGGAAACGTCGCGTCCAGCGATTTGAAATACACGGTGGAATCGGCCTTGCGCTGCCGCTCCAGCGCGATCAGAAAGGGCGCGTAGATGCACGCGCCCAACGCCACCAGCGCGCATTGCAACGCGATCCCCGCCACCTGTTCGCCCGCGCCCAGATAGGCGTTAAATAGCACGGGCGACGTCAACGGCAGTGCCACGGTGGCGGGCGCAAGCCAACCCAGTTGCACCGCTGCCAGCGCCATCAGCACGTTGATGACGGGCGTGAGCACGAAAGGCAGCAGAAGCCGCGGGTTCAGGATGAGGGGCAGGCCGAACAGCAGGATCTCGTTGATGTTCAGGAGCGATACGGGAATGCTCGCCAGCGCCAGGACCCGCAGCGAATCGCTGCGCGAGAACAGCAGGATCGCCACCACCAGCGACAACGTCGCACCCGAGCCGCCAATGAAGACGAAGGCGCCCAGCAGCGTGCCGTTCAGCGCATAGACGCCTTCGTAGCCGGCGGCGACGCTCGTGGCGTTGAGCCGCGTGGCCTGGTCCAGCACGTCCATGATCGGCGCCAGGGCGTGCGCGCCGTGGATGCCGAAAAACCAGAACATCGAATTCAACGCGGCCACGATCGCGCCCGCGCTGTACGGACTGTCCAGAGACGCCATGCTGAGCGGGATGTCGACCTGCGCCACCGCCGGGATCGAGAGCGCCGCGGACAACGCCGCCATCACCAGGCCGGCGGTCAGCAGGCCTGGGACGATCATGTTCAGCGAGTCGCGCACGTTCTCGCCGATAAGTCCGTCCGGCGCAAGCTGCGTCCAGCGGCGCCGGTGCAGCCAGGCCATCAGCGGCACGGCCGCGATCGGGATCACGATCGCGATGAACAGGGTGAGCGTGGACGCCGCGCGCGGGTAGGGCGCCAGCAGGCGTTCGGCGATGACCACGAGGCACAGGCACAGCAACGCGGTGGGCAGGTGCGGCAGCCGGTGGCGGATCGACAGCATGTAGCCGATGGCCGTGCCGGCCAGAAGGGGCATGACGGCGGACAGCGCGCCGTGCAGATCGGCCAGGGCGTCGGCAATGCCGCCCGGCAGACCCAGCAGCCGGGCGCAGACGGACAGCACCAGGAACAGCGCGGACACCAGCAGGCAGGGCATGGCCCAAAGCAGGCCTTCGCGGATGGCGCGCAGGGAATTGGCGCTTGCCAAAGCGGCCAGCCGATCCCTCGGGTACTGCGGGAAGATCGATTTCGGCATTGCCGTCGTAGGGGCGCAGGGGGAGCGGGCGGCCCGTGTCCGTCCGGCGGGTAAAAATCCGTTGCCGCATGCTAGCGCCTGAATTCGGGCTTTAGCAATCCAAAAAAATGCGGTCGGCTTAGGGATTCCCCTCTGTCAATAATGCGTTGTCCCGGCTTTTTGACCGGGGACAAGTCTGGCCGGACGCTATACGATCGGAGGAACGCCGCTCTTTCGTAGACGGCGGCGCCTAGCGCACACGCTTCACCAGGAGGAGACCTGGATGTCTCAGTTGGATTGGACGCCCGGCGATACCGTGCCGGATCGTCAGGGTTATTACGAGACGCGGCTGGACACGGGCGGCACCGCGATTTCGCTGTACAGCGTATTGGGGTGGATGCCCGTGAAGACACCGGGCAACCTGGTGAGCTGGCGCGCCTTGCCCCCCGCCGTCGAGCGCCAGGAGGCCGAACGGCATCTGCAGGAGATCCGCGCCGCGCAGAGCCACGTGCCGATGGATTACTAGGACCGGCCGCGGCTGCCGGTTGTAGCGCTCGTGTATAACGTCCCAACCGGCGCCCGTGTCGGGCGCCCTCGGGAGAACATCTTGCGCGAGTTTGTGGCGACGTTCCTGGATGCGGGCCTGCTGGTGCTGGCGGTGCTGGCCTTCCTGTTGCCGGCGCTGTCGGCGCTGGCCCTGGTGCTGCGCGCAAAGGCCGGCAGGTTTCCCCGTCTGAACACGCCGGGCTGGCGCCGCGCAGGCATCGTGGTGCTGTGGCTGCCGTTCATCGTGATGGCCGTGTATGGCGGCACGGCATGGTGGGCCGCCAGCGTCTACGACCGCTACTATTTCTTCGGCCTGCTGATCTGCTTTGCGTATCTGCTGTGCGCCATGCTGTTGTCGGGGGCCGGCCTGTTCTGGATCCGCACGACGCGCGGCCGGCAGCCCTGAGCACCGGCCCGTCAGCGCATTAACGCATGCACCTGGCTCGATAGGTCATCGAGCATGAAGGGTTTGAGCAGTACCGGCGCGTCGCTGGCCGGAACATTGGCGCCTTCGGCGCTTTCGCCGTAGCCGGTGATGAACAGCACCTTCATGCCGGGCCGCATCGCGCGGCCGGTGTCCGCCACGCGCCGGCCGTTCACGCCGCCCGGCAGCGCCAGGTCGCAGACCAGCAGATCGATCCGCGGCAGGGCGGTCAGTTGCCGCAGGGCGCTGGCGCCATCGGTGGCCTCGATCACGTCGTAGCCCATTTCCCTGAGCACTTCGGCCGTGACTTCGCGTACCGCCGGGTCGTCCTCGGCCAACAGGACAGTGCCCCCTTGCAGGACGCGGGGCGGCTGGGCCGCCGCCGCGACGGCCGATGCCATGTCAATGTCGGCGCCGCCGTGGCGCGGGAAAAACAGGTCGATGTCGGTGCCCTGGCCCGGTTGGGAGCGCACCTGCACGTGCCCGCCAGATTGCCGGACGAAATCGTGCACCAGCGCCAGGCCCAGGCCCGTACCGCGGTCGGCCGGCTTGGTGGTGTAGAAGGGCTCGAACATGCGTTGCACGGTTTCGGCCGTCATGCCGCAGCCCGTGTCGGAAACGCGCAGCAGCACGTGGTCGCCGGCCTGCAGGCCACGGTCGCGCGCGGCTTGCGCGTCCAGCGTGACGTTGCGCGTTTCGATGCGCAAGACGCCGCACGCATCGAGGGCGTCGCGCGCGTTCAGGCACAGGTTCAGAAGGGCGTTCTCGAGCTGGTGCGAGTCGACCCATACGGGCCACAGCCGGGGCGCGCAGTCCATTTCCAGCGTGACGGCGGATCCGGCGCTGCGCGCGATCAATGCTTCCATGCCGGCGATGACGCCATTGATGTCCACCACCGTGCGCTCGAGCGGGTGGGTGCGCGAGAAGGTCAGCAGGCGCCGCGTCAGGACGGCCGCCTTTTCGGCGCCGCTTTTTGCCACGGCGATGTGGCGGTCGAGGTCTTCGGTGTGGCCGCGCGCAAGACGTTGCGAAAGCAGTTCCAGGCTGCCTGAAATCCCCGTCAGCAGGTTGTTGAAGTCGTGCGCGACGCCGCCGGTCATCTGGCCGATGGCTTCCATTTTCTGGCTTTGCCGCAGGGCCTCTTCCGTCAGGCGCAGCGCCTCGGCCTGGGCCTTTTCGGCCTCGACCCGCGCGGTGGTCTCGATGACGGTGTCGATCATGCCGACGACCTTGCCATGTTCGTCGCGCACCGGGCTATAGCAGAACGTGAAGTGCGCCAGCTCCAGGCGGCCGTACCGCGCGAGCTCGACGGGATAGTCCTCGATGAAGGTGGCCTCGCCGGCAAAGGCGCGTTCGGCGATGGGGCCGATCTGGGACCAGGCTTCGCGCCAGACATCACTGAACGGGCGGCCCAATGCATCGGGCTTGGCGCCCAGGATGGGCACAAAAGCGTCGTTGTAGATGGAAATCAGGTCCGGGCCCCACACCAGACAGGCCGGAAACCGGGACGACAGCACCATGCTGACGGCGATGCGCAGGGAGGGGGACCAGTTGGAGAGGGGGCCGAGCGGGGTGGCCGACCAGTCATGGCTGGCGACCCGGGCGCCCATTTGCCCGCCGCTGGCAAGGAACTGAGGCATGGACGGGTCGTTCGGCATGGCACTCGTGGCTGTGGCGGGAAGGTGTCCGATTCTATCGCACCACCCCGAAGCACGCGCGGGTGCGGACGGCTCGTATAGAATAAAAACAATTCCTATTTGCATGAAAGCCGAGGTGCGCCTTGCCTGCGCCGCTAATTCCATCCGCCGACAACGTCACGAAGCTCTATCGCGAACACCACGGCTGGCTCTCGGCATGGCTGCGCAAGAAGCTGGGCAGTTCCTTCGATGCCGCGGACCTGGCGCACGACACGTTCGTGCGGCTGATGGCCGGCCGGCGCCGGGAAGACACCGGCGCCGAGCCGCGCGCGCTGCTGGCCCACATCGCCAAGGGCCTGGTGGCGGACCACTGGCGCCGCCGGTCGGTCGAAGACGCCTACCTGGCCGCGGTGGCGCAAGTGCCGCCCGCCGAAGCCCCCTCGCCGGAGGCGCGCGCACTGATCCTGGAAACGTTGCACGCCATCGACGCCGCCCTGCATGCGCTACCGTCCCGCACTCGCGAGGTCTTCCTGCTGTCGCAGTTCGACGGCATGGGCTATGACGAGATCGCCCGGCAGCTTCGCGTGTCGCTCTCGACCGTAAAGCGCCATATGCAGGCTGCTTTTGCCGCCTGCCTGATCGCCTACCAGGCGGATGCGGCATGAACGCGGTCATCGACCCCGCCATCCTTAAAGAGGCGGCCGGCTGGCTGG
This sequence comes from Achromobacter sp. E1, assembly GCF_037039475.1. NCBI lineage: Bacteria > Pseudomonadati > Pseudomonadota > Betaproteobacteria > Burkholderiales > Alcaligenaceae > Achromobacter > Achromobacter sp. E1. The sequence continues at coordinate 4,706,871 of NZ_CP146253.1, read as the reverse complement.
TGCGCGTGCAGTCCGAGACGCTGTCGGCGGCCGATAGCGCGGCGCTGGACCGTTGGCGGGCCCGCAGCGCCGATCACGAAGCCGCGTGGCAACGCGCCGAGACGATGTTGCGCAGTTTCGGCCAGGTCCCGCCGCACATCGGCGGGCAGACGTTGCGCCAGGCGCACCGCGCCGGGCGCCGGCAGGCCGTGCGGGCGCTGGCCGGGTTGCTGGTGCTGGGACCGGCGGCCTGGATGGGCGCGCGCGAACTGCCCTGGCGCGAATGGCGCGCGGACCTGCGCACGGCCAGGGGCGAGCAGCGCCGCATCGCGCTGGCCGACGGCACGCAACTGGTGCTGAACACGGCCAGCGCCGTGGACGTCGACTACACCCCTGCCCAACGCGTGCTGTGGCTGCGCGCGGGAGAAATCCTGCTCACCACGGGGCAGGATCCCGCGCCCGTGCGGCGCCCCTTCCTTGTGCAGACGACCCAGGGTGTGCTGCGTGCGCTGGGAACGCGCTTCATGGTGCGCGACGAGGGCGCCCGCGTCCGCGTGGCGGTGTACGAGGGCGCGGTCCAGGTCCGGCCTGCCCGGGAAGGCGAAAACCCGTTGGTGCTGGCCGCGGGCGAACAGACCGTCTTTTCCGCTGAGGGGCCCGCCGCGCCCGTCTCTGCCGATCCGCTGGCGGCATCGTGGGCGGACGGGATGCTGGCCGCGCGCAACTGGCGGCTGGCCGATCTGGTGGCCGAGCTGGGCCGATACCGCCACGGCGTGCTGCGCTGCGATCCTGCGGTGGCCGGCCTGCGGGTGTCGGGGGCGTTCCCGTTGAACGACATCGACGCCAGCCTGCGCCTGCTGGAAAAGACGCTGCCGGTGCGGGTGAGTCAGGTGACGCCGTGGTGGATCACGGTCGCGCCGCGCGCCGCCGTTACACATTAATCGCCGAACGGCTGACACTTTTTTCCGCTTCGTCCGGTGTACCGGGTGAACCGCCGCGACATGCGCGCCACCCCATACCCACGAAGGATCGCTTGATGGTTTCCCGACTCTCCCGTCCGCCCCGCCTGCCGCGCGGCCTTGCCGTTCTATCGCCGGCGGCGTCGCTGGTCCGGGCCGCCGGCCTCGGGCTGGCGCTGATTGCGGCCACGGGAACGCTGGCGCCGGCGTACGCGGCCGAGCCCGCCGCTGCCGCCGCGCGCAAGTCCTACGCCATCGCGGCTGGACCGCTGGGCGACGTGCTGGCGCAGTTTGCCGCCACCGCAGGGGTGCCGCTGTCGTTCGATCCCGCCTTGGTGGCGGGCCAGCATAGCGACGGCCTGCTGGGCGCGTACACCGTGCGCGAAGGGTTCGCCCGCCTGCTGTCGGGAACCGGCTATGCCCTGTCGGAACAAGGCGGCGGCGCGTACTCGCTGCGCAAGCTGCCGGTGGCCGCTGGCGAGACCACCGTGCTGCCCGCGGTGACCGTCGCCGGGGCAGGCGTGAGCCCGTCCGCGCTGCCCGCCGAATTTGCGGGCGGCCAGGTGGCGCGCGGGGCGCGTCTGGGCCTTCTGGGCAATCGCGACGTGATGGATACGCCGTTCAATGTCTCCAGCTATACGTCGGAATTGCTGGCGAACCGCCAGGCCGTGACGCTGGCCGATGCGCTGACCGTCGAACCGTCGGTGCGCTTTACCGGCCAGATCGGCGGCGTGACCGACTCGTTCTACATCCGCGGCTTTCCAATCGGGGAAGGCAACCTCGGTGAAATAGCCTTCGACGGCGTCTATGGCGTGGCGCCCAACTACCACGTCTTCACCGACTACATCGAACGGGTGGAAGTGTTGAAAGGGCCCGCGGCGCTGCTGTACGGCATGTCGCCCAACAGCGGCGTGGGCGGCGTGATCAACATGGTGCCCAAACGCGCGCTGCCCGAGGACCTGACCCGCGTGTCGGCCGATTACGTCGGCGACTCGCAGTTCGGCGCCCGGGTCGACCTGAGCCGCCGGTTTGGCGAGGCGGGCGAGTGGGGTGTGCGAGTCAACGGCATGCAACGGCAGGGCGACACGCCGCTGGACAACATGACATCGCGCACGACGATCGGCGCGCTGTCGCTGGATTACCAGGGCGAACGGCTGCGCGCCTCGCTGGACCTGCTGACGCAGCACGAGAAGATCGACGCCCCGACGCGGCCGTTCCTGGTGGCGCCCGGCATTGCCGTGCCCCGCGCGGCGGACGGCCGCCGCAATGCCACGCAGCCGTGGGGATGGTGGAAGTCCGACGGCCAGTCGGCGCTCTTGCGCGTGGAATACGACATCAGCGACCGGCTGACCGTCTTTGCGGACGCGGGCGGTTCGGACACCGCCGTCTCGCGCCTGTCGGACCAGACGCCCACCATCGTGAACGAGGCCGGCGACACGGTGGTGACGCCCAACAATTTCCGCTTCCAGGTCGACCGCAGCACCTACAACGCCGGGTTGCGCGCCAAACTGGACACGGGGCCGGTGCGCCACGCCGTCAGCTTCATGGGCAGTCTGTACAGCGACCGCAACAGCCAGGCCAGCGTGAACGGCACGCCGCTCACGTCCAACATCTACCGTCCGATCACCCGTCCCGAGCAGCATATTCCCGCGCCGGCCAACGTGCCCAAGGTGTCCTCGTCCGATCTGTCCGGGCTGGCGCTGGCCGACACGCTCAGCATCCTGGACGAGCGCGCGCAGCTGACGCTGGGCCTGCGCCACCAGCGCATCGAGTCGCGCAACTTCAATGGCGCGACGGGCGCGCGCACCGTCAGCTACGACGAAAGCGCGACCACGCCGCTGGCGGGCCTGGTCGTCAAGCCCTGGCAAAACGTGTCGCTTTACGCCAACTACATCGAAGGCCTGAGCAAGGGCGACGTGGCGCCCGCCACCGCCATCAATTCGGGAGAGGTCTTCAAGCCCTACAAGGCCAAGCAGAAGGAAGTGGGCGTCAAGGTGGAGCTGGACAGCGCGATGGTGACGCTGAGCGCCTTCGAGATCACCAAGCCCAGCGGGCAGCTCACGAACGGGGTGTATGCCGCCGACAGCGAGCAGCGCAACCGCGGGCTGGAGCTGAATGTGTCCGGCGAGCCGTTGCGCGGCCTGCGCCTCCTGGGCGGCGTGACGCTGCTGGATGCCGAGCTGACGCGCACCAGCAGCGCGGCCACGCAGGGCAACCGGCCGGTGGGCGTGCCGACCGTCGCGGTCAATCTGGGCGCCGAGTGGGACACGCCATGGGTGACCGGGCTGACCTTGACGGGCGGCATGGTCTATACCGGCCGCGAATACATCAACCAGGCCAACACGCAGTCCGTGCCGTCTTGGACCACGTTCGACCTGGGCGCGCGGTATGCGCTGAAGGTGCAGGGCCGGGACGTCACGCTGCGCGCCAATGTGGTCAACGTGTTCAACCGCGCGTACTGGTCCGGCGTGGCGTCGTACGGCACGATCTCGCAAGGCGTGCCGCGCACCGTGATGCTGTCGGCGTCGATGGACTTCTAGGGGCCGGCGAACACCCTGTGCAATGGGTGACTGCCGCTACGGCGCGTCGTGCAGCATCAGACTCAGGCTGACGTGTTCGCCGCTGCGCACGCGGCTGATGGCCTGGCGCGCGGTGACGCGGTAGATGCCCTGCGCGCCCTGCACGGGCCGGTGCGACGTCGCGATCACCGCCGCGTCGCCCATTCCCATCGGCAGCACCAGGGGACGTGACTGCATCCGAGGGCGCTGCTCGGTCATGACCAGTTCGCCGCCCGTGTGGTCAACACCGGGCTCGGACAGCAGGACAATCAGCCGGAGCGGAAATACGCAGGTTCCGTCGGCGTGCTGCAGCAGCGGCTGGTAGCCGTCCGTGGGGATGCGCTGGAGGGCGGACAGGCTGCGCGATTGGCCAGCCCGGCGGTTCATTTGCGTGTAGGCGGCCAGCGCGTCGGGGTACGAGGCGTCCGGGTCCAGCGCCGCAGCCCAGGCTCGCGCGATGGGAAGCAGGCGGTCGTAGAGGCCGGCGCGCAGGCGGGCAAGCGGCGCGGGCAAGGGGTCGGGCAGGGGGCCGGACTGCGGGAAAGCCTGAGCCAGCGCGCGGGCGTCGTCCGGCGCGTAAAGCCCGGGCAGCATCGTCCAGCCCTGTGCGTTCAGGTCCTGGGCAACGTAAGTCCAGTCGTAGTGGCCGAGCGGCCGGGAATCGGGCGTGGTCATGGTCAGTTGGCGGGCAGGTCGAAGCGACAGCTTAGCCACTCCCGCCCGCCCGGGCACTCCGCGGCTTGCTGCGTGGCCGCCCCGCCCGCCCGGGGCGGCAGTGGCCGTGCAGTATGCTTACCCGCTTCATGGACACTCCCTTCGCTGCCCCCAATGACTGATTTTCCCTTTGACGCCGTGCTGTTCGACTGTGACGGCGTGCTGGTCGATTCCGAACCCATCACCAGCCGCGTGCTGACCGAGATGCTCAATGAGCTGGGCTGGGGCATCACGCACGCCGAGACGATGGAGATCTTCACGGGCAAGGCGGTCAAGGACGAACTGCCCCTGATCCAGGCGCGTACCGGCGCCACGATCACGCCAGCGTGGTTCGACCAGTTCCGCCAGCGCCGCAACGACGCGCTGGACCGCGACCTGGTCGAGATTCCCGGCGCGCCGCATGCCGTGCGCGCGCTGCACGAGGCGCTGAGCGGACGCATTGCCGTGGCCTCGGGGGCGGACCGGCGCAAGGTCGAGCTGCAACTGGTCAAGGTCGGGATTGCCGACTGCTTCGAGGGCCGCGTCTTCAGCGGTCATGAAATGCCGCGCAGCAAACCCTTCCCGGATGTATACCTGGCGGCCGCGCAGGCGCTTGGCGTGGATCCGAAGCGTTGCGCGATCGTGGAAGACACCGTCACCGGCGCCACGGCGGGCGTGGCCGCCGGGGCCACCGTGTTCGGGTACAGCCCGGGCGAACCCGGCCACAGCGGCGCACAGGCGCTGCGCAGCGTGGGCGTGGCGCACGTCTTTACCGACATGCGCGCGCTGCCGGCGCTGCTGGCGGGTTGGCAAGCCGCCGCCTGATACGCAACGGCCGCGCCGCACGCGCGTCCGGGCGTGGCGGACTGCCCGCCGCCTGCTATGCTCGGTTTCTCCTCGGATCCAAGGACTCGTCGATGTCGCAAATCTGGCTGGAAATCTGGACTGCCGTGCGCACTGAATTTGCCGATATTCCTGATGCGGCAGAGGCAACGCGCATTGTGCTGCGCTTGAGCATGGCCGTCCTGTTGGGCGGCCTGCTGGGTTACGAACGGGAACGCAGCGGCAAGGCGGCCGGCCTGCGCACGCATATGCTGGTCGCGCTGGGCGCGGCCATTTTCGTGCTGGTGCCGTTGCAGGGCGGCATGGACGTCGGCGACCTGAGCCGCGTGCTGCAAGGCGTGATCGCGGGCATCGGCTTTCTGGGGGCGGGCGCCATCATCAAGCTGGGCGCCGAGCGAGAAATCCACGGTCTCACCACGTCGGCCAGCATCTGGATGACGGCCGCCATCGGCGTGGCGGCGGGCATGGGACGCGAGGCCACGGCTGTCGTCAGCACCTTGATGGCGCTCTTCGTGCTGGCCGTGCTGCGGCGCGTCGAAGCGCGCATTTCCGAAAGCCAGGCAAAGTCCGTGATTTCCACGGACGACAAGTAGCCGTCCCGCATAGCAGGCCGCGCGGGATGCCGGTGCCGGCCCGGCACAAGCTTGCCGGGCGGCGCGCTAGCTGCCGCCCGACACCTCGATGAACGATCCGCTGGTATAGCCCGCCTCGTCCGAAAATAGCCACATCACCGCCCCGGCCACTTCTTCCACCGTGCCGCCGCGGCGCAGCGGAATGACGCTTTTCAGGCGGTCCACGCGGCCCGGTTCGCCGCCGCTGGCGTGCATCTCGGTGTAGATCGTGCCCGGCCGCACCCCATTCACACGGATGCCTTCGGGGGCGACTTCCTTGGACAGGCCGATGGTCAGCGTGTCCATCGCGCCCTTGGACGCGGCGTAGTCCACGTATTCGTTGGGCGATCCCAGACGGGCCGCGGCCGAGGACACGTTGACGATGGCGCCGCCTTGGCCGCCGTGGCGCGGCGACATCCGCCGCACCGCTTCGCGCGCGCACAGGAAGGCCCCGACCACGTTGGTGGACAGCACCCGGTGCAGCCGGGCGGCGTCCATGTCTTCGACGCGCATCTGCTTTTCCAGGATGCCGGCGTTGTTGACCAGCGCGCCGATGCGGCCCAGGCGCTCGTCCAGCGTGCGGAACATGCGCACCACCTGATCTTCGTCGGCCACGTCTGCCTGGATGGCAACCGCCTTGCCGCCGCCGCGCGCGATATCGTCCACCACGGCTTGCGCCGCATCGGCATTGGCGTGGTAGTTGACGCCGACGGCGTAGCCGCGGCGGGCGGCCAGTTTGGCGATGGCGGCGCCGATGCCGCGGCTGCCGCCGGTGACCAGCATGACTTTGGACATGGTTTCCTCCTGTTGGGGCATCACGTTAGCAAAGCCGGACGCTCAGATCCATACGTCGTTGGGCGCGCGGCGTTCCTCTCCCGCGTCGCCCGTGTTGGCCACCCCGCGCGGCTCGATCAGCATGACTTGTGCTTCGTCCGGCGCACAGGGTTTGTGCTCGACGCCCTTGGGTATCACCGTCATTTCGCCAGGGCCCAGGTCGATCTCGCCGTCCCGCAGCGCGATCCGCAGCCGGCCGGCGATGACGATGAACGTCTCGTCCGTGTCGGCGTGCGCGTGCCAGACGAAGTCGCCCTTCAGCTTGACGAGCTTGAACTGGTAGTCGTTCATCTCGGCGATGACCTTGGGCATCCAGTGGTCGTCGATGAGGGCCAGCTTGGCGGCCAGATTGATGGGGGCGGGAGCGGACATGGCGTTGCCTCGGGATGGGAAAGCCCCACGATACGGCGGGGCCGGGCATCTCGTCTTGTACGATCGAGCAGGTTTGCCGGGTTACTGCCGACGCCGCGCCTCAGGCGTGCAGCATCCGCCGCCAGCGGTCGGGCGCCATGCCGTAGGCCTGTACGTGGCGGCGCGTCAGATGGCTTTGGTCGGTGAACCCGGCGTCGATGGCCGCCTGCGCCAGCGGATGGCCCGCGGCAATGAGCCGCCGCGCGAGGTCCAGGCGACGCAGCATCACGTAGCGGTACGGGCTGGTGCCGAACAGGGCGCGGAAATCGCGCGACAGACTCCAGCGGTCCGTGTCCGCGGCGCGCGCCAGATCATCCAGGGTGATCGGCTGGTCCAGCGACGCAAGGATGTAATGCCGCGCGCGCTCGGCGGCAATGTAGTCAGGCGCGCGCCTGCCCGTCCTGCGCCCCGCGGCGGCGCACAATGCGTGCGCCAGTTCAAACAGCGCGTCGTCTTCCTGCAGCGGATCGATGGCCTGGCCCGTGGCCTGCAGCAGCGCGCCGCTTGCGGCGTATAGCCGCGGATCGGCGCTGATGCCGTCGCGAATGAACGGCAGGGCTTGCCCGCCCAGGATCTGCTGGATGAGCGCCGGCTCGACGTAGATCATGCGGTAGTGAAAGCCCGCGTCCGTGCCCGCCTGGCCGTCGTGGGCCTCGTCCGGATGCAGCACGATGGTGCCGCCCGGCAGGCTGTGCTGCATCCCGCGCCGATAGTGAAAGCTCTGCACCCCGGCGAGCGTGCGGCCGATGGCGTAGGTGTCGTGGCGGTGCATGTCGTAGCCATGCCCCCCGAAATACGCTTCGATGCGCTCGAGGCGGCTGGTCGGCGCGGCGCGCCGGATCCAGTCGTTGCAGCGCGCATGGCGGGGCATGGCTGCGGGTCCGTGCTCAGGCCGGCTGTTTCAACTGCACCAGCACGAACTCGTTGCCGTACAGGTCGATGAAGTGCGCGTAGGCGGCGGTTTCCTCGTGCACGGGCTCGCGGGTAAAGCGCACGCCCTTGGCCGCGAAGTGCGCATGATCGCGCAGCAAGTCGTCCGTGTAGAACACGCCGACCGGCTGGCCGCCGGTCTGGTCGCCTACGCGATCGCGCTGCGCCTGCGTCTGGGCTTGCAGCAGCCACACGCCTACCGAAGGCTGATCGTGCAGGCGCAGGTGCACATAGCGCTGCTGGCCGACAGGCATGTCGACAGACACCTCCATCCCGAGCTTGTCCCGGTAGAAGGCGATGGCGGTGTCGTAGTCGTTTACAAGCAGGACGAGACGGCCCAGCGTGTGCATGTCAGGATTCTCTTCAAATGGATCGTGCGGCCATGCTAACCCACCAGGCGGTCTTTTTCTTCAGTCGGCGGCGTGGGCTTCGCGCACGAGGCGCACGCCGACCAGCGGATAGCGCGTTTCCTGCGTGTTCCAGTTGCGGTACGACGCGCGCGTGTACAGCGCCCAGGTGTGCCAGGAGCCGCCGCGCCGCACGCGCACGTTGCCGGTGTCCGGACCCTGCGGGTCGTCCGTGGGGGACTTTGCGTAGTAGTCCTCGCCGTACCAGTCCGCCACCCATTCCCACGCGTTGCCGTGCATGTCGTACAGGCCGAATGCATTGGGCGCGTAGCTGGCGACGGGCGCGGTGAAGGTGTTGCCGTCGTGGCGCGGCGAGGCGAAGGCCTGCCATTTCGGCCACAGCGGGCTGGCGTCGGCATCGAAGCCGTTGCCCACGTCCGGCATCGCGGCCGGGTCGTCGCCGTTCTGGTAGCGGGTGCGCGTGCCGGCGCGGCAGGCGTATTCCCATTCGGCCTCGGTGGGCAGGCGGTACACGCGGCCCTCCGTCTTCGTCAGCCACTGCGCCAGCGCGGTGGCGTCGTTCCAGCTGATGTTCACGACCGGGTGATCGTCGCCCTGCGCGAAACCGGGGTTGCGCCACGAATACCGGCGGTCGCGGCCTTCGAAGGCGTCGCCCGAGGCAGACGTTTCCGGGTCGTAGGCGGCGTTGTAGCCATAGCCGCCCGTGCCGTCGGCCTCGGACTCCGGCACGTAGCCGGACGCTTCGATGAACCGGCGGAACTGGCCCACCGTGACTTCGGTGCGTTCCAGGTAGAACGGCCGCGTGATGCGGACGGTGTGCACCGGCGCTTCGTCAAAGAGCTGGGCGTGACGCTCCGGCGGATACTGCGGATAGGCGGCGGCCAGCGTGCGGGGGTCTTCGTCGCTGCCCATCTGGAACGTGCCCGCCGGTACGCGCACGAACGTCATGCCCAGCGAGTTCTCGATGATGTCCGGCGGCGTGGCCGCCAGAACGGGCGCGCAGGTCAGGGTGCAGAAGAGGGCGATGGCGGTGCGGGTACGCATGGGTGTCCGACGGTTGGGCCAGAGGGTGCGCCATAGTAGGGCCGCCGCGCAGCCGCCGCCAGACATGGTGAACCCTCATGTTGCAGGCATCGGACGGCCAGCATGCGCATCCTGCCACATCGCAGCAAGGCGTGCGGCCACGTCATGGCCGCCGCGCGCCTAACCCGCCTTGCGGATCGTGAAGTTGATGCGCTGGCTGCCCAGCCGCGGATGCGGCAGGTCCTTCAGCGGCATCACGCCATGAAACCGCAGGCGGTCCACGCCGCCCCACACGACGACGTCGCCGTGAAACAGCGGCACCCGCGCGGCCCGGTCCGCGCGGTCGCCGCCGCCGAACAGAAACATCGCCGGCATGCCGAGGGACACGGAGACAATCGGCGCGCCGTAATCGCGTTCATTGCGGTCCTGATGCAGCGACAGCCGCGAGCCGGGCGCGTAACGGTTGACCAGGCACGCATCCGGCGCGAAGTCCGCAAAGCCGGCTTCCCGCGCCGCGTCTTCGGCCAGCTGCCTGAAGGCCTGCGGCATCGCCGGCCAGGGTTGGCCGGACACGGGGTCGATGCGGCTATAGCGGTAACCGCGGGCATCCGTCGTCCAACCCAGCTCGCCGCAATTGGTCAGCGCCACCGACATCGTGTAGCCGCCGGGCGTCTCCATGTGGCGGAACGGGGCCTGCGCGATCACGTCGTCCACGCCGGCCAGCAGCGCGTCCACGGCGGGTAGCGCAAACCCGCGCAGCACCACCGACTGCGCACCGAGCGCCACGCGGCCGTGCTGGGCGGGATCGTCGCCGCCGAATAGGTCCAGGGTCGAGGTCATGTCACACCGCGTCGTGAAAGATGATGCCCAGTGTGTGGCGCCGGCCCGAGCGCAGTTCGCTCACGCCGTGGCGCATGGCCGCCTTGCGCCAGCCGCGCACGCCCGCGACGGGGCGCTGGTTCACCGTGAAGATCAGCGCATCGCCTTGCTGCAAGGGCAGCACGTCGGCGCGCTGCTCGCGGCTGCTGGTCTCGGTCATGACGAATTCTCCGCCCGTGAAGTCCACGCCGGGCGCCGACAGCAAGAGCGCGACCTGCAACGGAAAGACGTGTTCGCCGTACAGGTCCTGATGCAGGCAGTTGTAGTCGCCCGGCCCGTACCGCAGGATCAGCGGCGTCGGCCGGCGCTGTCCGGCCGCGTGGCACCGCGCCAGAAAGCCGGCGTGGTCTGCCGGGTACTGCACGTTGATGCCCATCTGGCGGTTCCAGCGGTTGGCGATGGGCGCCAGCCGGGCATACAACGCGCCGCGCAGCCGGGCAATCGGGCCGGGCAAGGGGTAGCGGAAATACTTGTATTCGCCGCGTCCGAATCCGTGGCGCGCCATCACGACGCGGCTGCGGTAGCGATCGTCCTGGTCGTATGCATTGAAGAGCACATTGCACTGCGCGGGCGTCAGCAGGGCGGGCAGGATGGCATTACCGTGCGCGTCGAGGTCTGCGGCGGCGCGGGTCCAGTCTTGCTGCGCGAGCAAGGCGTCGGCGGGCGTCAGGGTCATGATCGGCAAAAAAAGGAATATCGCTGCGTCCAGTCTACGCCTTGCGCGTGCGCCGGCCACTCCGCTTGTTGCGGCCGCCTAGAGCAGCGGTTCCAGCGGCAGCTTCGATGCAACCCACACGGTCGCGCGTTGCAGCAGGGTGGCGCCCGGCTCGCGGTCGTGCCGCACCGTCTGGCCGTCGCGTTCCTCCAGCCAATAGAGCTTGCCCATGTCGTCCAGCCGGACGCGGTAGGCGGTGCGGGGCAGCTCCTTGTCGAATGCGTTCTCGATGCCGCGGGCCAATGCGGGGATGTCGATCACAAAGCCCAGCTCGGTGTTCAGCCGCGCCGAACGCGGGTCGAAATTGAACGAACCCACGAAGACGCGTTCACCGTCCACGGCGAAGGTCTTGGCGTGCAGGCTGGAGCCCGAACTGCCGAAGGGGCCCATGCTTCGGTTGCGCTCGACGCCGTGCGACGCGCGCTTCATTTCGTAGATCTCGACGCCGGCCGCCAGCAGATCCTTGCGGCGCTTGGCGTAGCCGGAATGCACCACCGCCACGTCGGTGGCTTCCAGGGCGTTGGTCAGCACCCGCACCCTGACGCCGTTGCGCGCCATCTTGGCGAACGCGCGCGTGCCGGCGGCGGTGGGCACGAAGTAGGGCGACACCAGCAGCAGATCCTTGGCCGGCACGCCCACGATGTCGTGCAGCTGGTGCGGCAGCATCGCCTCGGGCGGCGCGGTGCCCAGCGTCTTGCGGGGATCGTCGCTGACCATGCGTGTCGTCGACCATTCCAGGGGCAGCTCGCCCCTGAGCAACTGGCGGATGAACGGCAGGTCGCGCATGGCCTGGGCATAGGCCGCGGCCTGCGGCGATCGCTCGACCGTGGCGGCATCGGCCTCCAGTTCCTCCAGTTCGTTGGAGGCCGCCTTCTTGACCAGGCCTTCCACGGGATAAGCGGAGTCGCTGCACCAGTAGCGGTCGAAATCGGCCGACACGTCGCTGACCGTTTCCCCAATGGCCAGCACGTCCATGTCCGTGAACACGACGCCGTCGGTGGCGCCAAAGTATTCGTCGCCGATATTGCGGCCGCCGACGATGGTGACCTGGTTGTCGGCGGTGAACGACTTGTTGTGCATCCGGCGGTTCAACCGGTTGAAGTCGGTCAGGTAGCCGAGCGGCTTGGGCCAGCGCACCGCAAACGGGTTATAGAGGCGGACTTCGATGTTCGGATGCCCGTCCAGGGTGGACAGCGTCCGGTCCAGCCCCGCGGTGCCGTTGTCGTCCAGCAGCAGGCGCACGCGCACGCCGCGATCGGCGGCCTCGTGCAGCGCCTCGAACAGCATGATGCCCGTCATGTCGTCGTGCCAGATGTAGTACTGCACGTCCAGGCTGCGCTCTGCCGCGCGCGCCAGCATCATGCGGGCGGCGAACGCGTCCAGGGGGTTGGCAAGGGCATGGATGCCGGATTTTCCGGGATGCGCGGCGGCCAGCGGTGCAATCGCCTGTCCCAGCGGCGTGGTCTGGGCCTGGTCTTCGGGAAGCGCCTGCGACACGCTGCGCTTGTCGAGCGAGGGAAGGGAACAACCGGAGGTCAACGCGCAAAGGATGGTCATGTAGAGGAGTTTGCCCAGTTGCATGACCGCTATTGTGCCGAATCCTGCGCGGGTCCTCCTTAGTGTCCGGCGGCCGAACGAATCGCGCATTGGGGAAACCACGCAGTCGACGGTTTTTCATATACGGGATAAATTCCCAGATATGGAAAACATAAACGCTTCTGCCGACGCCGGGCTGGACCTTCGCCTTGCCGCCCGGCTCAAATCGCTGCGCCAGGAACGCGGCTGGTCCCTGGACGATCTGGGCGGCCGGGCCGGCATCAGCCGCGCCACGCTGTCCCGGCTGGAGAATGGCGAGGTCAGTCCCACCGCCAGCGTGCTCGGCAAGCTGTGCGCCGCCCATGGCATGACCATGTCGCGCCTCATGCTGATGGTCGAGGACGACTTTGCCGCCTGCGTGCCCGAAGCCGCGCAGGCCGTTTGGGTGGACGACAGCGTGGGCTTTACGCGCCGTTCCGTGTCGCCGCCCTCGCAACGCCTTGCCGGCGAGGTGCTGGCCTGCGAATTGGCTGCCGATGCCCGCATCCATTACGAGCAATCGCCCCGGCCCGGTCTTGAACACCACCTGCTGATGCTGGACGGCGAGCTGTCCGTCACGGTGGACGGGCAGGCGCACCGCCTGCTGCCGGGCGACTGTCTGCGCTACCAGCTATTCGGCGCCAGCACCTTCGTCACCCCGCCGCATCGCGGCGCCCGCTACCTGCTATTCATTGTCTGAGCCCTCATGTCCCCTTCAAATCCTGAATTGACGCTGCTGCCGGCCGACGCTGCCGCAGCCGCCGTGTCCGACCTTGCCACCTTGCTGCACGCGTGCGTGCAGGGCGGCGCCAGCGTCAGCTTCGTGCTGCCGTACAGCCATGAAGACGCGCAGGCGTTCTGGCGCCGCAAGGTGCTGCCGGCCGTGGAAAGCGGCGCGGTCAAGTTGTGGGTGGCGCGGGTGGACGGGCGGGTGGCCGGTTCCGTGCAGCTGGATGTGGATACGCCGCCGAATCAGCCGCACCGCGCCGAGGTGCGCAAGCTGCTGGTGCATCCGGATTTCCGGCGCCAGGGCATTGCGCGGCGGTTGATGGGCGAGGTCGAGGACATGGCGCGGCGGCTGCATCGCAGCCTGCTCACGCTGGACACGCGCACGGGCGACTCGGCCGAGCCGCTGTATGCGTCGCTGGGCTACCAGACCGTGGGGGTGATTCCGGGCTTTGCGCGCGATCCGCTCGACCCGGACAAGGTGGATGGAACGACGATCATGTACAAGCAGCTATGACCGGCGTTCGGGGCGGGGCGATCAGGCCAGCGGCTTGATGCCCACGCTGTAGGGCGGCGCGTTGCCGCGGGCGGCGGCCTTGATCTTCAGCATGGAGCCGCCCGGCGTGAACTCGAATTCCTGGTAGGGCACTTCGAACCACTGGTGAAAACTGGTGCGCGAGAACTCCGGCACCCACACCTTTGCGCGCTTCGCATCGCAGTGGAATTCCACCAGCGTGCGGTCGATGCCCAGCGGGCGGGTGTTTCCGATGCGGTAGCTGACGCGCAGTTCGGCGCGTTCGGCTTGGCCGGGCCGCCAGGTCAGGCCGATGGATTCCATGAAGTGTTCGATCGCCTCAATGCCGCGATACATAGCTGACTCCGAAAGCAGCGGGGGCGGTTGCCCCCGTGATGATCCGCCGCGCAAGGCGGCGGCAAACAGACGGATTATCCGCCATATCGCATTGCCGTAGAAATAGGCAGGTTTCACGCAAGATCCTGCCTGTACGCCCGCGCGGGCGATTCTTACTATCCTGTCCAGGGCCGCGCCGGCCGTGGTTTTGCCAAGCGCGGCGGCATCGGCCGGGCGGCACGGCATCTTGCCGGCCGCCGCAAGCAAGGAAAGGGAATCGCATGAATACCGAAAAAATCTGGTTGGTGACGGACGTATCGGCGGGCCTGGGCATCACCCTGGTCAAAATGCTGCTGGACCAGGGACACAAGGTAGCCGCCACCTCAGGTGATGGCGATGCGTTGCTGGAGGCGGTGGGCGCCAAGCTTGAAGGGCGGTTCCTGCCGCTGACGGTCAACCTGGCCGACGAGCGCGCGGCTCGGCGCGCCGTCGATGCCGCCGTCGCCGCGTTCGGCGGCATCGACGTGGTGGTGAATGGCGCCGGGCAAGGGGTGCAGGGCGCGCTCGACAGGGTGACCGACGCGCAGTTGCGCGGCACGTTCGATACCCACGTTTTCGGGGTGCTGAACGTCATCCGCGCCGTGATGCCGCGCCTGCGCGCGCAGCGCGGCGGGCATGTGTTCAACATTTCGTCCATCCTGGGCTTCGACGGGCGCACGACGGAATGGGGCGCCTACAGCGCCGCCAAGTTCGCCGTCAGCGGGCTGACCGAATCCCTGGCCGCCGAAGCCGCGCCGCTGGGCATCCGGGTTTCACTCGTCTATCCCGGGGCGATGCGCACAGGCGAATCCGAGGTGTCGCCGGAGCTTTCCGCGCGCGGCGCGCAGGGGTGGGATCAGAGCGGCGATCCGGCCAAGGCGGCGCAAGCGCTGATCGATGCCGCGCAGGCGCAATACGCGCCGCTGCATCTGTTCCTGGGCCGCGATTCCTTCGACCAGGCGCGCAGCAAGATCCAGTCGGTGCAGCAGGAGCTGGCGCGCTGGCGCGAGATGTCGGTCTCGATCGGTTTTGCCGACGCAAGACGGCTGGCCGCCTAGGTTCCCAGCAGACCACGTCCGGCCTGATACACGCCAAGCAGCGCCAGGCTGACCATGAAGCACAGCTTGAAGGTGCGCGCGGACATCCGGTTGCGCAGCCGTTGCCCCAAGGCCATGCCGACCAGCGCGGGCAGCAGCATCAGAAGGGACGCGCTTGCCGCGCCTGCCGTGTAGCCGCCGTTGAGCCAAAGCCCCGCGGCAAGCGCGACGGTCGATACCGTGAACGAAATTCCCATGGCCTGGATGAGCGCGTTCTTGTCCAGGTTCAGCGCCTGCAGATACGGCACGGCGGGGATGACGAAGACGCCCGTGGCCGCCGTGATGACGCCAGTGACGGCGCCGGTGGCGATGCCCAACCAGGGTTCGTGACGGGGCTGCACCGTGGGCGGCGCGCCAAACAGTCCCCACCCGGCATAGGCCACCAGCGCCAATCCCAGGCAGATGCCCGCCCACTCGCCCGAAGGAGGACCCAGCCACAGCGCGCCCGCCACCGTCCCGGCGCAGACGCCCGCCTGCATGCCCGCGATCCGGCCAAGCACCGCCCGCAGCGTGACCCACGGCCGCGCCTGCCACAGGTTGGTGATCAGCGACGGCACGATGAGCAGCGCCGCCGCCTGCGCGGGCGCCATCACCAGCGCCAACAGCGCCATGGAAATCGTGGGCAGGCCCAGGCCGACGACGCCCTTGACCACGCCCGCCAGGACGAACACCGCGACAACGGCGGCCAGCAAAACCGGGTCCAGGAGATTCATGCGGGCTCGCAGTGCGCGGTCGGCGCGCTCTGGCGGGCGGGCGTGCCGACGCCAAGATCGTGGTTCGCTTCGGCCACGCCTGAGGCATGTAGCGTGGATGCGATGGCGGTCGCGCGCGGCCAGCACGCGGCGCGGATGCGCCAGAGTGCGAGGTTCATGTTTTCGCCTTATCTGATGGGGGAATGAACACATTCTGCCGATCGCGCCCCGCTGCGCCTATCGGGATCTGGCTTACTCAGGCTATGGAAGCGCCTGAGGCTCGCGTGCTACGCTTTTTTCCATGCGTTTCGACCTGACCGACCTTCGCCTGTTTTTGAATGTGCACGAAACCGGCTCCATCACGGCGGGGGCGGGGCGTTCGCACATGACGCTGGCCTCGGCCAGCGAGCGCATCCGCGGCATGGAGGACGCGCTGGGCGTGCCGCTGCTGGTGCGCGAGCCGCGCGGCGTGCAAGTCACACCCGCCGGGCGCACGCTGGTCCACCATGCCCGGCTGGTACTGGGCCAGATCGACCGCATGCGTGGCGAACTCGACCACTACGGGGCTGGCCTGAAGGGGCACGTTCGCGTGCTGTGCAACACCACGGCGCTCAGCGAATACCTGCCGCCCGTGCTCGGCGCGTTCCTCAAGGACCACCCGCATATTTCCGTCGACCTGGAAGAGCGCCTCAGCCACGAGATCGCCGACGCGCTGCGGGCGGGCGCGTGCGACATCGGGGTGCTGGCGGACTCGGCCGACCTGCATGGCTTGCGCACGCGCATATTCCGGCACGATCCGCTGACGCTGATCGTGCCGCGCGGCCATCCGCTGGCAGCGCAGCCTCAGGTGCTGTTGCAGGACGTGGCCGGGCATGACTTCGTGGGACTGGTGCAGGGCAGCGCGCTGCAGGAACACATTGCGCATCATGCGCGCCGCAGCGGCAGGCCCCTGTCCTATCGCGTGCGGCTGCGCAGCTTTGACGCCGTGTGCCGGATGGTGGGCCAGGGCGTGGGCGTGGCCATCGTGCCGCGGGCAGCGGCCCTGCGCTATGGCCGCGCGGCCGGCGTGAGCCGGGTGGCGCTGGCCGATCCCTGGGCCGCGCGCGACCTTGTGCTGTGCGTTCGCGACGATCTGCCTGCGTACGCGGACGAGCTGGTGGCGTATGCGTTGCGGGATGCGCCGGAAAATGTGCGGGCAAGTGCGCCGGAAAATGCGCTGGAAAAAACGCCGGCCGGCATCACCGCGCGAACAGCCGGCGCCCCGGCAGGTGCCCGGGGCCGAACCAGGACCCCGACGCGACGGCGGCCAGGATGACCAGGCCGTAGACGCACATTGCCACGGCCGAAATCACGAAGAACACCGTCAGCGACCCGGTCAGGTGCAGCGCAATGCCGCCCGCCCCGATGCCGATGAGCAGCCGCAGGAATCCCGCGGTCAACGGCCACTTCAGCCGGCCCGCGCCCTGCGACGCGAAGTACAGCGAAAAGCCGAGCGCAAAGAACCCGTACACCGGGCCCACCGTGCGCAAGTAGTCGGCGCCCGCCTGCAGCATGTGATCCTGCGCGCCAAAGAGACGCAGCCATGCCTCGGGAAAACACGCCGCGGCCAGCCCGATCGCCTCGGCCAGCACGAAGGCCATCGCCCCGCCGGTCAAGGCGATGCGCATGGCGCGCTCGGGCTGCCCGGCGCCGATGTTGGAGCCCACCATCGCCACCATGGGAGCGCCCAGGCCGAATGCAATCGGCATCAGCAGGTATTCAAGCCGGACCGCCACCCCATAACCCGCGACGGCCGCCTCGCCCGCGTAGGCGCCCACCAATGCGGCGGTCAGGGCCACCAGCGCGTTGGTCAGCAGCGGGTTGATGGTGGCCAGCGCACCCACGCTGAGGATGTTGCGCATCAGCGTCACGTGCAGCCGGCTGGCCACGAGCCGCGCCGCGTTGCGGCCGCTGGCGCAGTACGCGCCCAGGATGAGCGTGCCCACCGCGTAGTAGGTCACCAGCGCCCAGCCGCCGCCGGCCACGCCCAGCGCGGGGAAGGGACCCCAGCCGAAGATGAGGCACGGCGACAGGGGAATCAGCAGCAGCGCGCCGCCGCAGATGACCGCGCCCGGCACCAGCATGTTGCCGGTGCCCCGGATGGCGCTGGCAAATGCGTTCATGAGCCACATCAGCACGATGCCGCCGAAGATGACGTTGGAATAGGCCAGCGCCGCATCGAGGGCCGCGCCCTCGGCGCCCAGCGCCCGGTACAGTGCCGGACCGAAGGCCAGCAGCAGCACGCAGAACAGGACCCCCAGCAAGGCGTTGAGCACGACTGCGTGCAGCACGAGCTGATCCGCCTCTTGCTGGCGGCCGCCGCCCAGCGCCCGCGCCACCGCCGCGGATATGCCGCCGCCCATTGCGCCCTGCGACATGTTCTGCATCAGCATCAGGACCGGCACGACCAGCGCCACGCCCGCCAGCACCGGCGTGCCCAAGCGCGCGAGAAACCAGGTTTCGATCAGGCCGGTGGACGATTGCGCCAGCATCATCAGGATGTTGGGCCACGCCAGCCGCGCGAGCGTGGGTGCGATGGGGGCGTGCAGCATGGCCTGCAAACGCGCATTGGCGGGGCGAGGCGGAACGGTCGCGGTCATGGGACGGGCCGGTGAAAGGGGTCGGCAAAATTTACGTGCATATGCCAATATCTGTCAATATCGCGCTGGACTCGAGGCCTGCCCCGGCGTTAGCGTTATGTCCTTGCCCGCACACTTTCCTTCGCCCCTCGCCATGTCCGACGCCCCGCTCCCCGGCCCCGCAGTTCCTCCGGATCCGCTCATCTGCAACGGCGCAGCGTTGCGCAAGGCGACGCGCCGCGTGTCCCAGTTGTACGACACGGTGCTGGCGCCCTGCGGGCTGAAGGTGTCGCAGCATTCGATCCTGGTGCACATCGCGCGCGCAGGTTCGCCCTCGATGACGGATCTGGCCCACGCAATGGTGCTGGACCGGTCCGCGCTGGCCCACAACCTCAAGCCCCTGCAGCGCGACGGCTACGTGCGCCTGATGCGCGACCCGCTGGACGGCCGCAGCCGCCGGGTCGAACTGACCGAGACCGGCCGCGCCAAGCTGGCCGAATCGCGCCGCCTGTGGAAAGACGCGCAGAACCGTTTCGAGGCCGCCTACGGCGCCGAGCGCGCCGCGGCGCTGCGGCATGCGCTGGCCGACATCTTTTCCGACGAGTTCGCGCTGGCCTTCAGCCGGGGGTAGCAGCCGCCCGCCGCGTGCCGCCCAGCATCACGACCGCGCCCAGCACGCAGCCCATGCCGGCGATCTGCGCGGCCGACAGCGGCTCTTTCAGCACGCCGGCGGCCAGCAGCACGGCGGATACCGGCGCCAGCGCGGTGAACAGCGCCGCTTCCGAGCCGGGCACGCGCGCCGCCCCGGCATACCAGAGCAGAAAGCCCCCAACCGTGGGCACAAGCGCGTAGTACGCCACCGCCGCCACCGCGTCCTGCGAAAATGTCAGCGTCCAGGGCGCCTCCGCAAGGCTGGCCGCGGCCGAGAATACGAGACCAAACGCCGCCATCAGCGTCGACAGCGCCAGCGGCGCAACGGGCGTGCGCAGCCGCTTGTTCAACAGGATGAAGAGCCCCTCGCAGGCCACGGCGCCCAGGATCAGCGCATTGCCCGCCAGCGATCCTGCCTTGCCGGGTCCGGCCGCATGGCCCGACATCAGCCACACGCCGAATGCCGCCAGGCCGATCGCCGCCAAGGCCGCTTTGCCCGGCCGTTCGCCCAGGAGCAGCACGGCAATCGCGGCGGTGACAAGCGGCAGCGTCCCCAGGATGACCCCGCCGTCCACCGCCGATGTGCGCTGCAATCCCGCGATGAGCAGCGTCGTGTACCCCACGCTGCCCGCCACGGCCTGCACGGTCAGCAGCAGCCAGTCGCGGCGGTCCAGCCGGGGCATGCGCGCGCCCGACGCGGCCATCAGCAGCGCGAAGCACGGCAGCGCGATGGCAAAGCGCAGCGCGGTCGCGGTGAAGGGCGGCAGGCCAGCGCCAATGATCTTGCTGGCGGTCACGGTGCTGCCCACCAGCACCATGGCCCCCGCCAGATAGAGATACCCGAGCCGTTGCTTGCCGATCGCCATCGCGCGCCTCCCCCTGTGGAAAAGAGCAGCGTAAGCGGGCGGGAGGGCGTCGGTCTTGAACGAAATTGCAGGGTCAGGCTGCCGCCAAGGCATACCGGCGCGGCGACACGCCATAGGCGCGGGCGAAGGTGCGCGTCATGTGGCTCTGGTCGGCAAACCCGCCCAGCGCGGCCGCGTCGGCCAGGGCCACGCCCTGCCGGATCAGGCGGCGCACCAGCAGCAGGCGGCGCTGCGTCTGGTAGGCATGCGGGGTCAGTCCCGTCGCGCGCGTGAAGGCGCGCAGCACCTGGTAGCGTGAGAGCCCCGCGACGCCAGCCAGGTCGGCCAGCGACAGGGCGGCGGCCGGATCGTCGTCGATCAGCGACAGCGCATGGCGCAAGGTCGCGGGCACGCCTTCCCGGCCGGACGCAGACACGGGCGCCCCGCGCGGCCCGCCGGCCTGCGCCAGCACGCGCAGCAGCAGCGCCTCGCACGCCAGCGCCGGCGCGCCGGAAGTCCCCAGCGCATACAGCGCCAGGACCGCGCGCGCGAGCGCCGGCTGTTCGCGGGCGGGGTGCTCGAATTCGTAGCGCGATGCGCCCGCGATCTCCCGGCTGCAGGCGTGGACCACGTCGGGGTCCAGATACAGCATCTGCCAGGCGCGCGCCCCGCCGCCCAGGGGCGCGCCATCGTGCACCTCGCCCGGATTGACCGTGATGACGTAGCCAGGTCCTGCTTCGACCTGGCCGCGCCCGCTGTGCGACACCTGCGCGCCCGCGCGCATCACACCGATGCCGAACTGCTCGTGCGTGTGGCGCGCAAACGCGTGCCCGCTGCAGGCGGAAACGGCCTGCACGCCGGCGATGGCGCTGCGTTGCATGAGGAATTGGCCTGCGGGCATGGGCGAACGGGGCGGCGACAACGCGGGAGATTCCGGCCAGTATCGCCCGCGGCTTGCGCCGCGATCAAGCGGGCTATTGCAGCCCGTTCCAGCGCGCCACCGAGGGCTCGGCAGCGGCCCACTTCCATTGGCCGTCCGGGCGCTGGCAGATCGTGCTGGCGTAGGCCGGGGCGGCGCCTTCGACCTCGACCGTGAACAGCACCTCGCGGCAATGCGCCAGCGGCGTCTTGATGTCGCGCACTGCCTGGATGCTGCCGCGCTCGTTGCCCACCGGCAGCGTGCGCTTGACCTGCCATTGCCGGACTTCGCCCAGGGGCAGCGCGCCCACCGCGTTGGCCATCACGTTCTGCTGGTCGTTCTTCCACTCGCGCAATACGTACTTCACCGTGGCGTCGACCGCGGCCTGCACCGAAACGCCGATGGCGAAGCCGGCGACGGGATTGGCCGTGGCCGCGCCGCTCAGCGTGCCGACCACCGCGCCCGTGGCCGGACCGATGGACGAACTCTGGCATCCCGCGAGCGCGAGGCTGGCGGCCAGCGCCAGCATCCCAAGCGCGCGCGTCACTGGAGCGAACCCCAGCGGGCGGTCGCCGGTTCGGCGCTGGCCCAGCGCCAGTGTTCACCGTCGCGGCAGACGGTCGTGACGTAGAACTCGCGCTCGGGATCGGCGCCAGGCTTGTCGGCGGGGGTGTCCACCGAGAACACCACTTCCTTGCATTGGAGATCGCCGCCGCCGATCAGCCGGCTGACGGTGACCTGGCCCCGCGCGTCGTCTTCGATGGGCAGCTTGTGCTTGACGTTCCAACTGGCGACCTTGCCCACCGCGAGCTGGCCGGCGGCCTTGGCGATGGCGTCCTGTTCTTCGCCGCGGGTCTGGCGCTGCGCATAGGCCAGCGCGGCCTTGGCGCCGGCCTGCACGCCCAGGCCGATGCCAGTGGCGACGGTGGCGTTGTCCGTGACTTTATTGGCGATGGCCGTGCCGGCGATACCTGCCGCGGCGCCCGTGCCTTCGCCCAGCATCGAGCTGCAGCCGGAAAGCGCGGTCAGCGCGGCGATGCCCACGGCGGTAAGCGCGCGGCGGCTCGCAAGGATTGGCGAGATGGTGAACACGCTGCGTGCCCTCCTGCGTGAAACTTGGCGGGCGCAAGTATAGGAGCGCACGCGGCCTTGCGGCCGCGGGCTTTACATTTGTTGGCATTTTTGTGGGCGGGCGCCTTACCCCGCCGGACGCTTCACGCCGCCGTTCGCTGCGCCGGCGCCACGCGGTCGCGCCGCGCCCGCCACATGCGCAGCACCAGCTTCTCGGCCTCGACCACGCAGAACAGGATGCCGGCGGCCACCAGCGTCAGCGTCCAGTACTCCGGCGGCAGCGGCACGGTGCCAAAGACGCGGTTCATCACGGGCAGGTAGATCAGCGCGCCTTGCAGCACGCCCAGCATGATCGTCACCAGCCACAGCGCCTTGTTGCGGAACATGCTGGGCGTAAGCGGAAAGCGGTCCTGCAGACGGCAGTTGAACAGGTAGGTCCATTGCGCCGTCACCAGCGTCTGCAGGATGACCGTGCGGATGAAGTCCGGATCGCGGCCGGCGGCGATCAGGCTCTTTTCAATGACGAAGGCCGATGCCATGAAAAGCAGCCCCACGAAGGCGATGCGCCAGATCGCGAAGGCGTCCAGGATGGATTTGGCCGGATCGCGCGGCGCGCGCTGCATCACCCCGGGCTCGGCCGGTTCGAACGCCAGGCCGAAGGCCAGCGTGATGGAGGTGGCCATGTTCATCCACAGGATCTGCAGCGGCGTCAGCGGCGCCTGCGCGCCCGCCAGCAGCGCCGCGATGACGAGCAGCCCTTGCCCCAGATTGGTCGGCAGGATGAAGAGGATCGTCTTTCTCAGGTTGTCGTAGACGCGGCGTCCTTCGCGCACCGCGTAGGCAATCGAGGCGAAGTTGTCGTCCGCCAGCACCATGTCGGCGGCTTCCTTGGTGACCTCGGTGCCCTTGATGCCCATGGCCACGCCCACGTCCGCCTGCTTGAGCGCGGGCGCGTCGTTGACGCCGTCGCCCGTCATGCCGACCACTTCGCCCATCGCCTGCAACGCGCGCACCAGGCGCAGCTTGTGCTCGGGACTGGTGCGGGCAAAGATGTCGTGGTCGCGCGCCAGCGCAGCCAGCGCTTCGTCGCTGGTCTGCTCCAGCTGCGCGCCGGTCACCGCCTCGCTGACGTGCGTCATGCCCAGCATCGTCCCGATGGCCAGCGCGGTTTCGGGATGGTCGCCGGTGATCATCTTCACGCGGATGCCTGCCTGGTTGCACTGCGCGATGGCCTCGATGGCTTCGGGCCGGGGCGGATCCATGATGCCGGCCACGCCCAGCAGTATCAGGCCGGTCTGGAAATGCGAATGGTTCAGCGCCGTGGCGCCGGCGGCGCCGGGCTTATAGGCGGCGGCCAACGTGCGCAGGCCATCGTGTGCAAAGGCCTGCAGCCCGCTTTCCCAGTAGTCCAGCCGCAACGGCTGCGGTCCGTCTTCGCCCTGTTCCTGCGCGCACAGCTGAAACAGCACGTCGGGCGCGCCGGTGACGTAGATCACGTTCTGGCCGTGGTCGTCGCACCGGCGCGCCATGTATTTGTAGCCCGAGTCGAAGGGCACCTTGCCATGCTTGGCCACGCCATCCAGGCCCTGGCCTGCCTTGGCGGCCAGAACCATCATGGCGCCTTCGGTGGGGCCGCCCACGATGCGCCACTGCCCGTCGGCGTCTTCGTGCAGCTGGCTGTCGTTGCAGATGGCCGCCGCGCGCACGAAGCGCGTCAGCGCGTCCTCCTGGCTCCAGTCCACCGGCATGCCGTCGGACTCGCGGGTGACCTCGCCGACCGGGCGGTAGTTGTCGCCCGACACGCGATAGACGCCCTGCGCCAGCAGCACATTCTTGGCGGTCATCTCGTTCATGGTCAGCGTGCCGGTCTTGTCCGAGCAGATCACCGTCATCGCGCCCAGCGTTTCCACGGTGGGCAGCTTGCGGATGATGGCGCGATTGCGCGCCATGCGCTGCACGCCCAGCGACAGGATGATCGAGATGATGGCCGGTAGCCCTTCGGGCACCGAGGCCACCGCGATGCTGATCAGCGACAAAAGCAGGTCGGGCAGGGGCATGTCCAGCACGTAGCGACCCAGCACGAACAGCGCCGCCACCATCACCAGCACCACCTGGAAAATGCGCTTGCCCAGCAGCTGCATCTGCCGCAGCAGCGGTGTCTGCAACGTGCGCACGTTGCTCATCATCCGGTTGATGTGGCCGATCTCGGTGTCGCTGCCGGTGGCCACGACGATGCCGCGCGCGTTGCCCGCGCTGACGCTCGTGCCCGAGAAGCCCAGATTCAGGCGGTCGCCCAGCGGCGCCTCGCCGGGCAGCGGCGCATCGTGCTTCTCGACGACGGTGGACTCGCCGGTCAGCATCGATTCCTCGACGCGGAAGTTGTGGGTGTCAAAGAGCCGCACGTCGGCCGGAATCTTGTCGCCGGGCCGCAGGATCACGATGTCGCCCGGCACCAGGTCGCGGGCGTCGATCTCTTCCTTCTGGCCGTCGCGCACCACGCGGGCGTGGTTCGACAGCATGTTGCGGATGCCGTCCAGCGAGCGTTCGGCGCGGCTTTCCTGCACGTAGCCGATGACCGCGTTGATGACGGCCACGGCCAGGATGACGATCATGTCCAGCCAATGGGCCATCAGCGCCGTCACCACGGCCGCCGCCAGCAGGATGTAGATCAGCACGTCGTTGAAGTGGCCCAGAAAGCGCAGCCAGGCGCTGCGGCGGGCGGGCGGGGGCAGGGCATTCAGGCCGTGGGCTTCCTGCCTGCGCCGGATCTGGTCCTGCGTCAGGCCCGACGGGCTGGTCACCTGCGCGTCCAGCGTCTCGTCGACGGAGAGCTGGTGCCAGGGGCGAGGAGTTTGCGGAGCCTGCGTGTGCGCCTGCGTCATTGCGACGGCCTCCCGGGAGGACCGGCGCCGTGACCGGGCCGGGGGTCGGGGGCCGCACGCGTCAGTCCGCCGTCCATGATACGACGGCCAACTGCCCGTGGACGATCAGAGCGGCGGGCGGGCGCCCTTCAGATAGACCTCGCGCAAGGCGGCGGCGAAAAGGGCTTCGACGTTGCGCCGCAAGCCGTCGGACCGCGTGAAAAGCGAGATCGGCGGCAGCGTCCAATCGAACGAGTACGGCACGATGGCCGCGCCCGCGATGCGGACCAGTTCGTCGGCGATGTCGGCCGGCAGGATCGTGACGGCGCGGTCGCTGGCCACGATCATTTCGCCAATCAGTTTGGACGAGTCGCTTTGCACGGACGGCGGCGGGGGCGCCAGGCCGGCCCGCAGAAAGATGTCGGCCACCTGCTCGCGGATCGGGCTGCCCGGCGTGCCCAGGATCCAGTCCAGGTCGGCCAGCCGGTTCCATTCCAGGCGCGACCGGCCCAGACGCGCGGCCAGCCGACGGCTGGCGATCAGGCGCGGCTGCTGGTGATACAGGACCTCGAAGCCGATATGGGTAAGGTCCACCGAAGGCGTGGCCCAGCCCACCACCACGTCCAGCGTGTGGTCACGCAGTTGGCGCAGCAGGGCCGGCCCCTGGCCTTCGTGGATGGTGGCCGTTAGCTGGCGGCCCTGGGGCAACGTGCGGCCGATGGCCGCCGACAGCATCTGGCCCGACACGAAGGGGATGACGCCGATGTGCAGGTGGGCGGCGTGCCCGGCCGAGACTGTTTCCATTTCCTGCACCAGATGCCCCAGATCGTGCACCAGCCCGCGGGCGCGCGCCAGCACCACGGCGCCCATCGGCGTGGGCGTCATGCCCCGCACGGAACGGTCGAACAGCGGCACGCCGAACATGCTTTCCAGTTCGGCCAGTGCGTTGGTCACGGCGGGCTGGCTGGTCGCCATGTGTTCGGCCACCCGGGTCAGCGATCCGTGCTGCTCGATTTGCAGCAGCAGCATCAGATGGCGCATCTTCAGGCGCGAGGTCAGTTTCCGGAAAACGGCATCCGGGTCGAAGGCTGTCATAGACAAGGCATTAGGGAAACATAATGAGACGATATTAAATCCGAATGATCGCCTTATGTCTTAACGCCTAGAATTTTGCTCATTGAAGACAGCGAGGCCTAAGCCCATGAACAACCCCTCCGACCGCCAGGCAGCCCTGGACTATCACGAGTTCCCCACCCCGGGAAAGATCTCTGTCGTGGCGTCCAAGCCGCTCGTCAACCAGCGCGATCTGGCGCTGGCGTATTCGCCCGGCGTGGCGGCGGCCTGTGAGGAAATCGTGGCCGACCCGGCCAACGTGTACCGCTACACCGCCCGCGGCAATCTGGTGGGCGTCATCACCAACGGCACCGCGGTGCTGGGCCTGGGCAACATCGGCGCGCTGGCCTCCAAGCCCGTCATGGAAGGCAAGGCCGTGCTGTTCAAGAAGTTCGCCGGCCTGGATGTCTTTGACATCGAGATCAACGAAACCGACCCGGACAAGCTGGTCGAGATCATTGCCGGCCTGGAAGCCACCTTCGGCGGCATCAACCTCGAAGACATCAAGGCGCCGGAATGCTTCACCGTCGAGCGCAAGCTGCGCGAGCGCATGAAGATCCCGGTTTTTCACGATGACCAGCACGGCACCGCCATTACCGTGTCGGCGGCCTTCATCAACGGCCTGAAGGTCGTGGGCAAGGACATCAAGCAGGTCAAGGTGGTCACGTCCGGCGCGGGCGCCGCGGCACTGGCGTGCCTGGACCTGATGGTGGACCTGGGCCTGCCCCTGGAAAACATCTGGGTCACCGATATCGAAGGCGTGGTCTATGAAGGCCGCACCACGCTGATGGATCCGGACAAGGCGCGCTTTGCGCAAAAGACCGACGCCCGCAAGCTGGCCGAAGTGATCCAGGACGCCGACGTGTTCCTGGGCCTGTCGGCCGGCGGCGTGCTGAAACCGGAAATGGTGGCGGCCATGGGCCCGCGCCCGCTGATCCTGGCGCTGGCCAACCCCACGCCGGAAATCCTGCCGGAAGTGGCGCACGGCGTGCGCGACGACGTGGTGATGGCCACGGGCCGGTCGGACTACCCGAACCAGGTCAACAACGTGCTGTGCTTTCCGTACATCTTCCGCGGCGCGCTGGACGTGGGCGCCACGACCATCACGCGCGAGATGGAAATGGCGGCGGTGCATGCCATCGCCGACCTGGCCGAAGAAGAGCAGAACGAAGTCGTGGCCGCGGCCTACGGCACGTATGACATCTCGTTCGGCCCTGAATACCTGATCCCCAAGCCGTTCGATCCGCGCCTCATCGTGCGCATTGCGCCCGCCGTGGCCAAGGCCGCGATGGAAGGCGGCGTGGCCACGCGCCCGCTGGCCGACCTGGAAGCCTACGAGGAACAGCTGCAGCAGTTCGTGTATCACTCCGGCGCGTTCATGAAGCCGCTGTTCTCGGCCGCCAAGCGCATCGTGCGTTCGGGCGGTAAGGCGCGCATCGTCTTCACCGAAGGCGAAGACGAACGCGTGCTGCGCGCGGTGCAGGTCATCGTCGACGAAGGCCTGGCGCGTCCCATCCTGGTGGGCCGTCCCGCCGTGCTGCTCTCGCGCATCGAAAAATTCGGCCTGCGCCTGCGTCTGGGCGAGGACGTCGAAGTCACCAACCCCGAATACGACGAGCGCTTCCATCAGTACTGGACGACGTATTGGGAACTGATGAGCCGCCGCGGCATCACCAAGGAAATGGCGCGCGTGGAAATGCGCCGCCGCCTGACGCTGATCGGCGCGATGATGGTGCACCTGGGCGATGCCGACGGCATGGTCTGCGGCACGGTGGGCGCGTACCACGACCACCTGCGTTTTGTGGACGAAGTGATCGGCCGCCGCCCCGGCCACAACGTGTATGCCGCCATGAACATCCTGCTGCTCGACGAGCGCACGGTGGTGCTGGTGGACACGCACGTGAACGACGATCCCACGGCCGAGCAGATCGCCGAATTCACCATCATGGCCGCCCAGGAAATGGCGCGCATGAACCTGGCGCCGAAGGTCGCGCTGCTGTCGCGTTCGAACTTCGGCTCGGGCAGCTCGGCCTCCGGCGAAAAGATGCGCCGCGCGCTGGAACTGGTCCGCGAATCCGCGCCCGAACTGGAAATCGACGGCGAAATGCACGGCGACTGCGCGCTGGACGAGGCGCTGCGCATGCGCATCCTGCCGTCCTCCACGTTGAAAGGCGAAGCCAACCTGCTGGTGTGCCCGAACGTGGACTCGGGCAACATCGCCTACAACCTGCTCAAGACCGCCGCGGGCGGCAATGTGGCGGTGGGTCCGTTCCTGCTGGGCGCCAATGCCCCCGTGCACATCCTGACCAACAGCTCCACCGTGCGCCGCATCATCAACATGACGGCCATGACCGTGCTGGACGCCAACCGCGTCGAAGGCGCCTGATCGGCCTTCACCAGCCCGCGCGTCTTGCGCGGGCATGACAATGCGCGCCACCCCTTACGGGGCTGGCGCGCATTTTTCTTCGGGGGGCGCCGGGCGGCCTAGTTGGCGCTGGCCTTCCAGGTGCCGTCGGACTGCTTGCAGAACCAGAACTGCCACGTTTCCGTGGTGCTGGTCCGCGCAAAGTTGCCCACCAGGAAGCGGCAAACCCGGTCGTTGCCGGCGCGGGTGGTCTGCTTGGGAGTCAACTGCACCGTGATCGGCGCCGCACGCTTGGGCTGATGCGCGCTTTTCCATTCGGTGCTCTGGCCGTCGGCCGAGCTGTTCAGCGCTTGCGCCACGGCCTCGTGGAACGAGGCGCGGTCGGCCTTGGATATCTGGGTGATGAGGGCGTCGTTGAGCATGACGGGCGGGGCGGCAACCGCCACCGACGCCATGCCGCCGGACAGCAGCAACGCGGCAAGAACGCGGGGGTATATCAAGATGGGCTCCCTGGTGTGAACAGCCGGTTTGGCGGTAAGCGAGTCTGCATCATGAATCTGAGCCGATAGTACGCCAAAAAAAGGCCGCCCAACCGGGCGGCCAACATACAACAAGGGGAGGGTAAATCTGCGCCGCTTTAGTTGCCGCGATACACGCCCGCGAACGGCATGTCGTTCGGTTCCACGTTGGACACCTGGCCCGCGGCTTTCGCGGCAGCCAGTTCGGCCTGGACCTCGGCGCGGGTCTTGCCCGTGTGCGGCGTGCCGTAGACACCCTGGAAGGGCGTGTTGTTCGGTTCGGCGTTGGTGTTGATCCCGGCGGCCTTGGCGGCGGCCTTCGCGGCGGCCAGTTCGGCCTGCACCTGGGCACGGGTCGGACCTTCGTAGGGGGTGCCATAGACACCCTGGAAGGGCACGTTGTTGGGTTCGATGTTGGGCGAGGCGTAGGCGCCGGCACTCAATGCAGCCAGCGAAAACATCACGGCGGTAGCAAGGGTCTTCATGGTAAACCTCCGATTTCTAGAGCCTGGGAGCGAATCCGGCGGCCTTTCCGTCGTGGTTCGTTGCTGTTTCCCGATGGCTGAATCTTGCGCCGATCTAGAATGCGGATAAACCCGGATATCCGTAAAAGATAATTCCATCAATGGAAAATTCTGGCCGTATTTCAGGCTTTGATGCCGCTGATGGAACGTTTGGTCGTGAGATAGTCTCGGCGTCGCCGGCGCGCCCCGGCAGCTTCGACGAGCCGAGGCCACGGACCCGATGGCCTCGCGCAGCGGGCACGATATTCGCTGCGGGCGCGGGCGCCCCTATGGCGGATGCGCCAGCCAGGACCCTTGGGTAGGATGACCAGGCTGCAGCGCCTTCAGGCTTCGCAATCAGTAGTGCGGCGGCAGTTCGTCGCGCAGGCTGCGAAAAGGAGCTGCGCCCTCGGGCGCCTGCTGGCGCAGGTCGGCGACCTCGCGCATGAGCCGGTCGATCTGCTGTTGCTGGCGGACGATGATCTGGTTCAACTGCTCCAGAAGATCATCCGAGAAGCTGGCCTTGACCTCCAGGTCCAACAGCCGGCGTTCGATGTCTTGCGTATTTTCCATGGCGGGTATTAGAACCCATTCCCGCCCAGGCACAGGAGAGAAGTTTGGTACAGCGGCAATGGCGGGACAGCGGGACCTGGCGGTGGACGGCGGGCACAATACTGGCGCTTGCGCCGGCTGCCACCGCGCTGGCGCAGGCCGACACGCTGGCCCCGGTGGTGGTGACCGGCACACGGCTGGGCACCGAGGTGCTGGAGACGCCGGCTTCGGTCGACGTCGTCCAAGGCAGCGCCATGCGCTGGCAGCAGCCGGGCATCAACCTGTCTGAAGGGCTGGCAAGCGTGCCGGGCCTGCAGATCCAGAACCGCCAGAACTATGCGCAAGACCTGCAGATATCCAGCCGCGGCTTTGGCGCGCGCTCCACGTTTGGCGTGCGGGGCGTGCGCCTCTACGTGGACGGCATTCCCGCAACGATGCCGGATGGCCAGGGGCAGACCTCCAATATCGACATCGGCTCCATCGACCGCGTCGAGGTGCTGCGCGGCCCGTTCTCGGCGCTGTACGGCAACTCTTCCGGCGGCGTCATCCAGGTCTTCACGCAGGACGGCGCCGACCCGCCCGAGATCACCGCCAGCGGCTGGGGCGGCAGCTATGGCACATGGCGCTATGGCGCGATGGCAAGCGGGGTGTCGGGCACGGGCGCCGGTCAACTGGACTATGTGCTGGACCTGTCGCGCTTCACCACCGACGGCTATCGCGACCACAGCGCCGCCCGCAAGAATCTGGGTAATGCAAAGCTCGGCCTGCAACTGAATGACGACAGCCGCCTGACGCTGGTCGTCAACAGCGTCGACCTGAAGGCGCAGGATCCGCTGGGCCTGACCTACCAGCAGTTCCAGGACGACCCGCGCAGCGCG
Organism: Achromobacter sp. E1; assembly: GCF_037039475.1. Classification (NCBI taxonomy): domain Bacteria; kingdom Pseudomonadati; phylum Pseudomonadota; class Betaproteobacteria; order Burkholderiales; family Alcaligenaceae; genus Achromobacter; species Achromobacter sp. E1. Next base: position 4,676,195 of record NZ_CP146253.1, on the reverse strand, counting down.
CCGCTTGCCGAGCAATACAACACGCGCAAAACGGTAAAGCAGACGCAGGGCGGGCTGGTCTTCGACCACCAGGTCGACGGCCGCAACGCGCTGCGCGTGATGGTCTACTACGGCCAGCGCGACACGACGCAGTACCAGTCGATTCCACCCGCGGTGCAAATCCCGGCCACGCAAGCCGGCGGCGTCATCGACCTCAAACGCGAATACGGCGGCGCCGACGTGCGCTGGACGTCCGAGCTTGCCCTGGGCGGCCGGGCGCTGACCCTGATCGGCGGCTTTGCCTACGACGCCATGCAGGAAGACCGCAAGGGCTACCAGAACTTCACCGGCGCGGGCCCCAGCCGGCAACTCGGCGTGCAGGGCGCCCTGCGGCGCGACGAGACCAACCGCGTCTACAACGCCGACCCCTATGTCCAGGCGTCCTGGAACTTCGCGGACCGCTGGACGCTGGACGCCGGGCTGCGATACAGCACGGTCCGCTTCGATTCCGACGACCACTACATCACCCCCGGCAACGCCGACGACAGCGGCAGCGCGCGCTACCGCAAGGCCTTGCCCGTCGCCGCGCTGCGCTACGCCGTCAATGACGACGTCAGCGTCTACACCTCATATGGGCGCGGTTTCGAGACGCCGACGCTGAACGAAATCTCGTACCGGCCCGACGGCGACCCGGGCCTGAACTTCGGCTTGATGCCGTCGGTCAGCACCAACCTTGAAGCCGGCATCAAGGCGCGCATGGCAGGCGGCCTGCTGACGGCTGCAGTCTTTCATACCCGCACCGACGACGAGATCGTCTCCGCCGGCAGTTCAGGCGGCCGCACCAGTTACCAGAACGCCGGCCGCACACGCCGCGATGGCCTGGAACTGAGCTGGTCCGGAGAATTCGCGCAGCACTGGCGCACGCAAGTGGCCTACACGCTGCTCAACGCCCGATACGCCGACGACGGTTCGGGCAATATCCGCGCCGGCAACAAGATCCCGGGCATCGCACGCCAGGCGGCCTTCGCGTCCCTGGCCTGGGCGCCGCCGGAAGGCTGGCAAGCAGGCGTGGAAGGCCGCTACCTGTCCAAAATCTACGTCAACGATGCCAACAACGCGGACGCACCCGCCTACTTCGTGGCCGCTGCCAGCGTCGGCTACGTGAAGCAGGTGGGCCAATGGAAACTGAACGCCTACGCCCGCGTCGACAACCTGTTCGATCGCGACTACGCTGGATCGGTGATCGTCAACGAAGCGAACGGACGCTACTACGAACCGGCGCCCGGCCGGAATGCCTGCGTTGGGGTGGGGGCGACTTATCGGTTTTGATGCCCTCAGTCCACCAGCCACGCCGATTCTCCCTCGACCAATACACCACCATGGCTCGTGGCGTCGCCCAGCCGGGCGATGGCCCGTCCCTCCAGCGTGGCAGTGGACGATCCCGTCACGATCACTGCCCCGCAGCTGATCTTGTCCCCGACCCGCGCGATGGGCCGGCCGTTGACGTGGGCTTGCTCGGCGCCGGTAATGACGGTGCCGCTGCCATGAGTGGGGCAGGCGTGGCGATGGCCGACTAAGACGATGGGTTGCATGGAGTTCCTTGCGAATTGACCAAGTCGAATCCTCGGCCGTTGAATCGGTGATACATGTGTTCATGGGCCTGCACGGGAGCCGTGTCGTAGCCGCTCAGATCGGCTCCTGTGGCACAAAGGCGTTCAACCTCGGCTGGCCACTGAGCGTCGGCAGCGCGCCGCAGCAGATAACGATCGATCAGCGGGCCACCCGCCAATAGGTACGCCGGCAGCACTACAAATTTTGCGATGAGGAATTCAATCAAACCGTCGTCTTTCAGCATGACGGGCGGTGTGAACCCGCTTGGCTGGGCGGAAACGCAATGCGGATCGGGCTGAATGGATGCAAGGCCTCCGGCCATGTAGCGACGAAGGAACTCGAGGCGGGTGAGGTTCGAGACGAGCGCTGACTCATCAGCCACATCGAAAGCGCCGGAGGTCATGGCGAGGCCGGAGGACTCCGTCTTGAACACGAGTCGAAGGGCGAACTTACCGTCTGCGGACGCGCTGAATTCGGTAAACGCGTGGACGTCTCGCCACAAAACCGTAGTTGCCTTGTTCTTTCCGTTGTAGATGTGAACGGCCTGAGCTTGGCGATTGAACCGGACGCAAGCAGGTGTAATTCTGCTTAGCGCGTATCCTAAAACGAGGCTGAACAGTCCAAAGGCGCCCATGTCCCAGTGCAGCACCAGCCCCTCTGCCACAGACCCGCCGCCTGATATCCAGTCGAACATAAGCCACACGAACGCGCTCGTCGTGAAAATGAATGCGCCGGATACGAGATAGAGAACAAAAGCCAGCTTTCCGACGAAGATCCGGCTCTCTATGTATCGCTCGTTAAACAGACTCCGATCTGAGAGATCGTCGGAAAAGCTTACCTGGCCAGGCCACATTGCGAGACGGATATCGGGTAGCGATTGCCAGTCTGATCGTGCCCGCAGGTTGGACAGCATTTCTTGAAAAGTGAGCAGAGCATTTTGGTTGGACATGAGCTAGTTCGCGTCGTAGTGGCGAATGGGTGCGCGTTCTTGGAACCGGACGCCCGCTGCGCAGGAGCGGTATCTGCGCTGCCGACATGAAGCAGACAGGACGATAGGTTGCATGAGTCCTTCCGGGATAGTTCCGATGCTGTTAGGTAATGCGCCGGATACATGGCGGAGGCAATCTATGTATGTCGTTCAGCCGAGCACGGTTCCGTTGATGTCGACCAGGTCGAAGCCCTGACCGTTGAATCGGTGGAATATGCTTTTGTTTGCTTGCACGGGCGTCGTGTCATAACCGCTCAGGTCGGCGTCATGGGCGCAGAGCTGTTCGACTTCGGCAGGCCACTGCAGATTCGAGGCACGGCGCAAAAGATATCGATCTATGAGCGGGCCGCCCGCCAGGTAGTAGCCGGGCAGGGCCACGAGTTTTGCAAACAGAACCGTGATCAGATGGTCGTCTTTAAGCGAGACAGCTTTTGAGAACCCGGTGGGTTTGTACGCGCTGCGCGCCGGATCTGGCTGTATGGAACCTAAGCCCTCGGCCATGTATCGGCGCAGAAATTCCAGGCGAAGGAGGTTGTCTGTTAAGGAGGAGTCGTCACCGAAATCGAATGCGCCGGGAGCCACAACCCAATCTGCGGTGCCGATGCGAAAGACGAGTTTGAGCGAAAACGACCCTTCGCCTGGTGGCCTGAACTTGGTAAAAGGATGAACCTCGCGCCATGCGGCGGTGATCGCCTTTCCAGGGCTCTGATATATGTGGACCAACTGGGCTTGCCGATTGAACCGAACACAAGCCGGCTCGGATCTGCCGAAAAAGTATGCCAATGCGACCATCAGGACAGCGAAGACAACCATTATCCCGTATTGGAAAGCGATGTCGCCCAAACTTTTCTTCGCAAGGACATCATGCGTAATGGCAATAGCCAGGACCGTTGATGTAGCGACGAACGCGCCACAAGTCCCGTATAGCGCAAATGCCATTTTCCCAACGAAGACGTGACTCTCCATGTAACGCTCGTTAAACATCGTCTTGTCAGACACATCGTCTACGAACGTGACGTGCTGCGGCGACATTGCAAGGCGGATATCGGGAAGTTTTTGCCAATCTGGTGCGGCTTTCAAAGTGGCCAGCATCTCATCGAAGCTGTGGGTCGGCTGCAATTCGGTCATTGGTGGGTCATCTCTGATGGCGGCTGTGCTTCCGTGAAAGCGCTAAGCGGAACAGAATCCGTTAGTGGCGATATGAGAAAGGCCGGCCGGCGGAAAATTGATTTTGGGGTGAGGTAACGAGTACTCAACCGATCACTTCGCCTTGTAGATTGACCAAGTCGAATCCGCGGCCATTGAAGCGGTGAAAGACGTCCCTGCTCGCATGCACGGGCGTGGCGTCATAACCGGTCACATCAGCGCCCGGCGAGCACAAGCGCTCCACCTCCTCCGGCCACTCGACGTTCGCCGTGCGACGGACTAGATGTCGATCGATCAAGGGGCCGCCGGCGAGGTAGTAGGCGGGCTTCACCAGCAGGATCGCGAAGACATAAGTGAGCAGCCCATCTTCCTTGAACGTGACTGCCTTGGAAAAGCCGCTGGGTCTGTAGGATGTACGTGCCGGATCGGGTTGTATCGCGCACAGGCCTTCGGCCATGTAGCGTCGCAGGAATTCGAGACGAGTGAGGTTGTCGACGAGCGCCGACTCGTCGCCGATGTCGAACGCACCAGAAGCCATCGTGAGGGCGGTCGGCCCCGTTTGAAACACGAGGTTGATTGCAAACTTGCCGTCTGCGGACGGACTGAATTCGGTGAAAGGATGCACGTCTCTCCATGCAACCGTTGCTGCGTTTTTCCGCCCCTTGTAAATGTGGACGACCTGAGCTTGGCGATTAAAGCGCACGCATATCGGCTCCAGCTTCAGAAGCGCAATCGCCAAAACGCCTGTGAACGCGGCGAAAGTCAGCAATATCCAGCTCTTGGAAAGAAAGCTATAGAGCGTGCTGCCCGCAGAATGGCTCAGCCATGCGTCATAGGCGAAGCACACGAGCGAGGCCAATGTGGCACCACACAATAGGTAGAGAACGAACGCTGCCTTTCCTGCAAATAGGCGACTTTCAATGTACTGTTCGTTGAATAACCGTTCGTCCGAGATGTCGTCGCAGAAGCTGACCTGCTGCGGCCACATGGCAACCCGTATGTCTGGAAGCGCCTGCCAATCCGGACGCGCCTTCAGGTTGGCCAGCATTTGTTGAAACGTGAGTAGGGGTTTTGGGTGCGGCATCAGTCTTTGCCCTCCAGTACGGCTAGCTTCCTGCGTTCACGCCGCGCTGAGACGCAACTAGTATCGCGCCACACGAAGTGCTGTCACCCTCGCGGGCAGGGGTCTTGCCGTTACTTTGGAAGCCGGCGCAACTAGCAATGATTGAAGTGGCACCGTGGAGGGGGCATTGAACGGCATCTCCATGCCCTGCCACGGGTGAGCCTCCTGCGGTAAAGCCGGTCGTCGCTGAGACCACCTTCCCGGCGTGTGTGGTGGAATCGCTCAACACAACAAATGGTTTGTTCATGGACGCGCCGTATGGGGATGAGGAGCGCTCGTCGGTGGGGGAACAGGGGGCCAGTCGGCTGCCACCGACAGGGGGGGGCACGGCTTTCCAGGCAGTCCCGCTTGGCGAATGATCTTGGGCCAGCGCGGCTCCCAGCACAGGAGCAGCGAAATCCAATGCCCTGCTGCATGAATCAACATGACGGGAGATAGCAACACCGACAGCCAAACGACTAGCCGCCGCTGGCCAGCTCGCCAGAGCGGCTTAAGGAAGCTCCAGGGGGCCGCGAGCGACAGCCAAGGCCAAGGCAGCTTGGTCAGCAGTCTGCGGGGGCGCGGTACGGAATCGGGGCCTTCCTCCATGTATCGCCGAATGAACTCCCAGAGATTGATCAAATCGCTGGTCCCATCGGCCGTCTTGCCCACAAACATGAGGTGGCTGTGAGGCAGTCCCGTCATGTCCTGCGTCCAGGCCAGCAAAAGCTGAGTGCCCGTGCCGGCGACCTCAGGCTTGCCCACCCCAGCTTCCGCCGAGACCTGTTCCCATGCGAGGATCGCAATTCCACCGGCGTATCGAGGGCGGTGCAGATACACCTGGCGAGTAATACGATTGAAGCGGATCAGCAGACGGCGTTGAACAAAGTTTTCGAGGCGTAACCAGCGCCACAGAAATTGGTAAGACCCAATACATGCCGCGACCGTCATCAAGGTTAAAAAGATCGTGAAAATGTAGAGCTCAACGGTCGCTGGACTACCGCTCATTACATTGACACCCCTGATGCAACTTGCCCACGAGAGTACCGTGGTGTAGACGAGTGTCCACATGAGATACATCCATGGCAGTGTTACTAGGGTGACGACTCCACGCTTCGTTTGAAGAGCCCCAGCCTGCACCTCAATATAAGTTCGGTTAAATGCCAATATTGACCCTTCAGCATCTGGTTGATCGCTGACTTTCTCATCAATGCCGATCTCCCGTACAAATTCTTTCCCGACATTGGCCTTATTCTCCTTTTCATCCGCTGTAGCTACCTTAACGGCATCCTCATACTCCCCACGTAATGTTGCCCTTGTCTGCATTGCCCAGGCCTGCGCTTCGATAAAATACATTCAGTTCACCGTCCTCAAAGCTTCATACAATTTCCGTAGTTCGGTCGCCTCGTCTACGAATGGCTTGGCAAAACTATCCTGCGAGCGCGAGCCGAAGCAGCAGTGGGCGCACCTCGTTGGCGAACGAGTACCGGCAGGGCGGCTCGAAGTAGTTGCCGTTCCGTGTTTAGAAGGATCCAACGGAGCAGCGGGCAGGAGGTCGATAGCGATATGGACGCGGAGATTCCGGTGTGATTGCGCGTCAGAGTGCGCAGCCTGAATTCTGGGAGCACAATTTCGGTATCGGTCAACCAGCCATCCAGGCCGATTTCGGGGCGACCGCGAGCAGCGGCTACATCAAGCGTCGCGGCGCGCAGAAACCGAACGCCTACGCCCGCGTCGACAACCTGTTCGATCGCGACTACGCGGGATCGGTGATCGTCAACGAAGCGAACGGACGCTACTACGAACCGGCGCCCGGCCGGAATGCCGGCGTTGGGGTGGGGGCGACTTATCGGTTTTGATGCCCTCAGTCCACCAGCCACGCCGATTCTCCCTCGACCAATACGCCACCATGGCTCGTGGTGTCGCCCAGCCGGGCGATGGCCCGTCCCTCCAGCGTGGCAGTGGACGACCCGGTCACGATCACTGCCCCACAGCTGATCTTGTCCCCGACCCGCGCGATGGGCCGGCCGTTGACGTGGGCTTGCGCGGCGCCGGTAATGACGGTGCCGCTGCCGTGAGTGGGGCAGGCGTGGCGATGGCCGACTAGGACGATGGGTTGCATGGGTGGTTCCTCGTATCGTGTGTTCAAAGCGCGGTAGAAATTCTGTGATGCGACTTCCGCGGAAGCAATGCCTCAAGCTGAGATAGGCTTCCGGCGCACAAGGTCGTTCGTCCGCGCCTGGCCATTGACCGTCGGCGGCGCACCGTCAGAAGACGTGGGCGCGAAGGACAGCGGCATGCAGCGCTAACGCTGGGGCGGTGCTCATCCAATTGCGTTCCCGTCGTTGCCGACGATTTCGATCCCTCGCCCATCGAATCGGTAAAAGTGGTGCTTGTGAGGTCGAACAGGTGTGGTGTCATAGCCGCTAAGATCCGCGTCCGGCGCACAGAGGCGCTCGACCTCGGCGGGCCATTGGAGAAGCGACGCGCGACGCAGGAGGTAGCGATCGATGAACGGACCGCCGGCCAAACAGTACGCGGGAAAGACGAAAAATTTCGCTAGGAGGAAACTGAGCACTCCATCTTCTTTCAGGGTGACAGATTTTGTGAATCCGCTTGGCTTGCAAGGGATGCGCTGAGGGTCGGGCTGCACGGCTGTTAGGCCCTCGGCCATGTAACGGCGCAAGAACTCAAGTCTTGTTAGGTTGTCGATCATTGCCGATTCGTCACCGATGTCGAATGCACCTGACGCCATCGCCAGATCGGCCGGCCCAGTCTGAAAGACTAGTCTGATAGCGAACTTTCCGTCTGCCGAAGTACTGAACTCGGTGAAGGGGTGCACATCCCGCCATGCAACCGTGGTCGCTTTGCTCGGGCCGTCATAGATGTGAACGACCTGAGCTTGACGGTTGAACCGAACGCAGGCGGGTTCCAGCTTCAGCAGGACGCCAGCTAGCCAACCTGTAAGGGCCGAAAGCAGCACGATTACCCAACTGTCAGCCAATGCCTCGTATGCCGTTCCGCCTTCGTCTAAAGTCCACCATACGAAGTAGAGGATGAATGCAGACGACGTCAAAAATGCTCCGCAAAGCAAATAAAGGACAAACGCCATTTTTCCCGCAAATACGCGGCTCTCCACGTAGCGTTCGTTGAACATTCGAGGGTCGGATAGGTCATCGGAAAAACTCACCTGGCCCGGCCACATTGCGAGACGGATATCGGGTAGTGATTGCCAGTCTGATCGTGCCCGCAGGTTGGACAGCATTTCTTGAAAAGTGAGCAAAGGATTGTGCGTATGCATTAGTGAGTTTTTTCGAGCATAAGGTCCGGCCTGGTAAAGCCATTCGGCCAATAGCGCACGACGGTGTTGCCGAGCAAATTATGGGCATCCAGGCGTATGTAGCCGTTGCCGTTCTTGAGAATCACTTTGTCTGGGCCGCTAAGCTGGATCTCCTTCATCAGACCGAACGCCGAGCCTGTCCGTATTTTTGTGGGCGAGGCGTTTTAAAAGTTGTTATCCCCGGGCCGCAGTAAACCGTTCGCCGAACAGGATAGCAAACTGGTTCATGGCGACTTTCCAGTCGAAGGTCGCTCTGACGGACTTGGCCAGCACGTTGCGTAGCGCCAGCCATAGGAGCTTGATGGCGGCCTCATCCGTTGGGAAGTGGCCTCGCGTCTTGATGATCTTGCGCAATTGCATGTTCAAGCTCTCGATGGCATTGGTCGTGTAGATCACGCGCCTGATGTCCGGCGGGAACACGAAGAACGGCGTGACGTTCTCCCAGGCCCGCTGCCAGGCCGCGACGATGGTGGGGTACTTGGTTCCCCAGGGCCCATCGGCGAACGCCTGTAGCGCCTGCTCGGCTGCTTGTGCGCTGGCGGCTGCGTAGATCGGGCGCAGGGCGGCGGCTACAGCCTTGCGATCCTTCCACCCCGCGTAATCCAGGCTGTTGCGGATCAGATGCACGATGCAGGTCTGCACCGTCGTGCGCGGGAAGGCCGTGCCGATGGCGTCGGCCAGGCCCTTCAGGCCGTCGACCACGGCGATCAGGATGTCCTGGCACCCTCGGGTCTTGAGTTCATTGAAGACCTTGAGCCAGAACTTGGCCCCCTCGGTTTGCTCGACCCACAGGCCCAACACATCGCGCTGGCCGTCGGCCTGCACGCCCAGCGCCAGGTACACCGCCTTGTTGCTGACGCCGCCGTCGTCTCGGATCTTGACCCGCAACGCGTCGAAGAACACCACCGGGTACATCGCCTCCAGCGGCCGGTTCTGCCAGGCGATGGTCTCGGCCATGACCTCGTCGGTGACCGAGCTGATGAAGTCCGGCGAGACCTCGGTGCCGTAGCTCTCGGCCAGGAACGCCTGGATCTCGCGCACGCTCATGCCCCGTGCGTACATGGCGATGATCCGGTCATCGAACCCGGTGAAGCGTCGCTCGTGCTTGGGGATCAGGATCGGGGCGAAGGAGCCGTCCCGGTCACGGGGAAGCTCCACGCGCACCGGGCCATGCTCGGTCAGCACCGTCTTGCCGCTGGCGCCGTTGCGCTCGTTGGCCTGGCCTTCGGGCTTGTCCTCGCCTGGCCGATAACCCAGATGCAGGTTCATCTCCGCGGCCATCGTGCGTTCGATCACCGCCTTCTGGAACGACAGGAACAGGTCTTGGACCTCGCTGGGCGTCATCGGTCCCTTGACCAGATGATCCAGCAGTTCGGCTGGGACTTCAGGCAGCGGCCCACGGGCCGCCGCCTGAGCGGCTGCGCTGCGTCTCTTCTTCATCGGCATATCCATGGTCTTTAGTCCTCATGATATGCCTCGCACACAAAATTGCGGATAGGCCCCGAACGCCACATGTTGGGTAACTGCGTACGCACTGACCTGTGGTTGCCAGCCAGGCAACAAAACGACGACTTCGCGCTGAGACCGCGTGGGTCTATAGCTTGGAATGACGGCGTCTAGAGCAATGTTGCCGAAATTGAAGCTGGTCTCGATCTTCGGCTCAAGGAATAGCTCGTAGTACTTTTTTTGTTCCGTCACGCCGTCGAGTGTTGGCGCGACGCCCAAACATCCATGGTTAATCCAGTCGGCGACCTTCGCGCGGTCGATTCGGCTCTGGTTCCAAGCGTAGGCCAATTGAAAAGCAGAGATGATCAGAGCTACCGGTGCGTCCGCAAACCAGATTGCGGCCCGGCCGACTGTGGAGAGCGCGACGGTCTGACCAGCTTTTTGAAGAGCGAAGCTTCGCGCTGCTACTCCCAGTCTTTGCGTCCAGATTTTTGCGCCGAGATATGAAAAGCCGACGCCAGCCGAAGCCCCTTGTAGTGCGATACCCGCATGCGAAATATGCCTCTCATTCTTCCCGGCTGCCTTTCCCGCGGAAAGGTCCTTTAGTGCCGTTACCAGGGATGCACCAGCAACCAAACCGATCGCCCACCGATCTGCTCGTTCCACGAGCTTTCTCAATACCCTAGTCTCGACATCCTTTCCGGTCAGGGCAGCTATATCCCTTTGCCGACTCAGTACCGCAGTCTTCAAGCCATAGCCAGATCCGCCAATGCCCAAAAGATTCCCGGTCACGTTCAAACTATTAATCAAGACGGATTGATCACCTCCGGCGAACTGATTTAAGGCGGCAACTGTATTGGTGATGGAAGTAACCATGCTCAGCCCGCCTAACCCCACTTTTGTGCCATGCCACAGCGATAGCTTGGCACGCAAACCCGGCGCCGCTTGGCTGATCTCCGCGATCTCCCCGTCGTCCAGCGCGTAGGCAAGGCGGATGATCGCGATGTGGTCCTTAACGGCCTGTGCAGGTGCGCTAATTCGGAAGTTGACCGTACCGGATAGATTGGCATCCCGTCGAAGCAGTGCAGGAATGTCTCGCGTCTTAATGTTCTCAAACATGGCCAATCGGCCTTCAGCAGCTTCAAACAACGCAGCAAATCGGCTGCTCCATAGGAGCTGAGCTGTCACGGGCGTCGGCCCCTTTGTCAACGCGAGCATGGTCAAGGCCGTGAGTTGTCTGGATGCAGCGTCCGGTCTGATTTCCTTGACGATGGCTCTGAGCTCTTTAAGTGCCTGGTCCGACAGTTGATCCGTCGTTGGCTCAAATACCCGACGCGTCGCCGCCCACGCGCTAATTTTTGGATAGCCTGTCAAGGCATACGCCAGCAGTGTGCCTTCTCGCGGTCCGTCGGGTGTCAATTGCTGCGTGAGCGCCTGCGTGCCTGGCGTGCAGCAGATCAGGCCGAATAACGTGCGAACCACGGCTGCGCGGCCCGCTGCGAAGTTGGTGGGATCCGCCCAGTCGTAAAGATTCGCCACCGTCGCCGACAGTGCGCCTGGTCCGTTATACGTTGTTCCCCAAGGAACCAGATCCGCCGCCGCGGCATTCAGCCACTCCTGATAACGACCCACCGTGGGCACATCGTTCTTCAGAAACTCTGCCCTGGCTTTCTCGTCCACGGACTCCATGAACAGCTTGCGCTTGGCGGCGAGGCCCTTTTCGTACGCACGCGCACGCGCCGCGTTAGCTGCGCCTCCGGTCACGCCCGGCGGTAGCGCGCTGCCGACCGCATCGTTCGAGAGCGTCTGGAGCTCCGCCTCGCGGGCCACGTTGTTGCCAAGCGCTTCGATCGCGTCACTGACCCAGCGCAGGCGAGCGGCATGCTCGTTGTATGTGCTCCATTGCTGCAGCACGCCGTCGATGCGGTGATTCAGTTCGCTGGCCATGCCGACGGGGTCGTGCAGCACCACTGCCAATCTTGCACTGCCCGGGCCTTGCGCCATGCGCATTGCTGCTACTGAGGGCGCGATCACGCCGTCGGCATACTCGGACCAGGGAACGGTTGCGCCGTCCAATCCGATGGGCTTTTGATCCGCAATGTCTTCCAGGCGCAGGGTGTGGGGAACCTCAGGCGCTTGCTCCGGATTGAGGTCTTGGGCGAATGCGGTGAGCCAGGGCCTCAAATCGACCGACGTTCCGAATGTACCGAGCGCGGCGGTAGAGCCGTCATGGATGGCCGTGAGCTTGCGGGCGCTCAAGAGCGTGTCGGCGAACCAGATCGTGACTATCTTCGGGTCATGGTGATAAGCGGGAATATAGGGAAACGGCAGTAGCTCGCCCACCAGCCCCGTCGCGCGAAACGCCTCGTCGAGCTGAAGCCGCTGAAAGCTGGCGGGTCTGCGCTTGCCGCCATTTTTCTCGCCATCCGGGCTGCGATAGACGAAGCACAGGATCTGCTCGCGATTGTCCGGATCGAGGATGTAGAGAAAGCCGTCGTCGTCGCGCAAGCTGCGCAGCACGTATTGGCTGCTGGCAAGGACAGGAAATCCGCGTTCCAGATTTTTGTGGGTGTAGGCGTAACCGGCCTTTTCCGCCGGGGCAAGGGCATATCTGAGCGGGTAGAAGGGAATGACCTTATTGCACTGACGAGACGACTCAGCGGAATCGCTGGCCGTGCAGTTGCTCAGCTCTCGCGCGGTTTTGGAGATGACGATCATCAGGCCGCACCCTTCATGAAGGCATGAGCGTTTCGCACACGGCGCCATGCGGGAACATCCGGTTGGCTCATGATGCGGGCCAGCGGGCTTTGGGCCGCGAACAGTTGATCGTGATAGCCGAAGTACACATAGAGATAACCGTACATGTCCTCATCGTTTTCAAACCCGCGCGACGCGGCGACGGCGGTGTGCTGTCGCACATAGGTCAGCATGGTGAGCTCGTCAACGCGCTCGAGGGCGGGGATATTGGCTGCCAGCAGGCGGCGCGCAAACTGGGTGTCGCGATATTCGATCTGGTGCGCACGCAATGCGTGCAGTTGGGTTGTCGTCAGCAACAAGGAGGCGTCTGTAGTCTGTTCGTTTCCGGGATTACCGTGTTCGAGTCGATACCACTCGCCCTTTCCCTCGTTCCATTCGCACCAGTGCCAGCTATTCACGGGGCCGAGAAGGCTGTCCGTGGCTTGGTGGTCCATGCCTTGAATCAGTCCGCGCAATGTTCGTGGCTCGTGCAGACGCAGCAATGTCTGTGTGCCATCTGGCAGACTCGCGTGCCGCAAGCAGCGAAGGTGATTCAGCACGACTTCGAAGGGATGGCGTGATAGCAGCAGCCCGCCCAGGTGTCTGGGCGGCCAGTCTGTCGTGAACGACTGCAGCAAGGGCGTATCGGAATGCGCACGCACGAGCAGAGGTCCATCACGACACTGCGCGTCATACTCGGTCTCGCTGTAGACCCACGCATGCCAGATGCGGTGATCGAGCGCGGAGACCTCGGCTTCCAGGCCGGTTGCGAGTCCGCCGTCCAGGAGCAGGTAATAGTGAGGCTCTTGTTCAGCGATCGCGGCGAGCGCGTCGGGTGTCGTGCGAGACAGAGTCATTGGCCCGCCCCTGCCCGGCCGCAGGAGCAGTGTTCGAGCGGGCACGTCCCGTCTGCCCGCATGGCGCACAACGAATTGAGGGCGCGGCCTTGTTCGGCAATGCCTTTGATGCTTAATTGGTTCCCCGAGCCGCCCAATTGGCTGATGGGACCCTTCAGCTTGATGGCAATACCTTGCAGCGTGATGCCGCTGTCGTCGATCGTGATTGCGCCGCCTGGTCCTCGCAGCACGGCCTTTTCGCTGCTTTGCAGCTCATAGAGCACTGTTCTTCTTTCAATGCGCTTCCCGGCATTGAGCTGATGGTGCCCTTGGACGGTGACCTCGGCGTTTCCGCCGATATCGATCGAATGATTGGCCGCGGTCTTGTCGATCCGATGGTTGCCGACATCTTCGATCCGATCCTTCGCCGTCCGGATGATATGGTTGCGTCCGTGATCAAGGAAGTCGTCACGTCCCACGCTGTGACGCCGGTCCTGCCCGATGGTGACGTGTTCATCGTTGCCCACCGTTTCCTTGCGGTCGTGTCCGACAGCAATGGTTTCATCGTGTTGAACCCGTTCGCTGCGGTCATTTCCCACAAACGTCGTCTCGTCGTGATTGACGTGAATGTTCTGGTCCTTCTGCGCATGAACGTAGATCTCTTCTTGATCCAGTTCATCCTCGAAACGCAGCTCGTTGTACCCGTCGCCTTTGTGCGATTTGCTCTTGATCGTCATCCGCGTCTTGTGCTGCGGTAATTCGTAGGGGGGCAGGTTGGTCGCGCGATACGTGCGTCCGATGATGATGGGCTGATCGCAATCTCCATCCAGAAAGTCCACGATCACTTCCTGTCCAATGCGCGGAATCGCCATGTGGCCCCACGCGGCGCCTGCCCAGTTTTGCGAGACGCGGATCCAGCAGGAGCTGTGTTCGTCGTGCCTGCCCAGGCGGTCCCACGGGAACTGGACCTTCACGCGGCCGTAGTCGTCGCAGTAGATTTCTTCGTTGGCGGGACCCACCACCGAGGCGATTTGCGGGCCGTCGATGCGCGGTTTGCGAGCGGGCTCCGGCTTCCAGTCCACGCGGTCCGGGATGATGTCGGCGGTGTAGCGGTACTGGGTTCCTTGCAAGGCTTCTGCGGCTTCTTCCTGCTGGCTCGTGTGCTGCACGCCGTGATGGCGCATGCGCACCGGCCGCCAGCCGTGGTTCCAGTCCTCTCGCGGATGGCCGGTCAGGTCGAACGCGACGCCGGGCACGAGCCGCGCGTCGTCGCCCTCGACCGTGGCCATGCGCGCATCGCGGCGCAGGCCCAGCAGGCGGCTTTGGGTGAAGGGCTTGCCGGCTTCGTCGCGCTTGTAGCGGCCGGGATAGTCGTAGCGTTCGTAGCGGGTGGAGTGATGGGGCATGTCGCGCGCGACCGAAGAATGTTCCTGGTCGTACTGCGGATGCGTGTAGGTGTAGTCGCGGTGCGTCTGGCGCGCGGTGCGCACGTGCTCGGCGTAGGTGAAGCGGTGCAGTGCGGGTTCCGGCTGGTCGCCTCCGGGCGTCGGGTTGTAAGCCACGGGACCGCCGTCGATCGTCCCATGCACGTAGATGCGGTCGCCGTGGATCAGGCGGTGGCCGTGGTCCGAATGGACAAACCGGTAGAACAAGCCTTCTTCAGCGGCGAGTCGATCGAGAAACTGCAGATCGGTGTCGCCCGCCTGCACGCAGTACTCGCGCGCCAGGTGCTCGTTGGTAGCGACCTGTTCGTAGTCGGTGATGCCATGGGATTTGAGGATCTGCTCGAGGATCTCGGGCACGGATTGCTGCTGGAAAATGCGCCAGTCCGAGCAGAGCGCCGTGCGCGCCAAGGCTGGTTCGACGACAGCGCGGTAGCGTGTCCTTCGGAAACCGGTATCGCCTTGCTCGAAACCGGTGACGACGCCGTGCACGTGCCGCACAGGCGTGTCGCCGCGCCAGATCGTGAATAGCGCAGGCTGGTCCAGCAGCGCGCCAAAGTCCACCGCGGGGTCAAAGCTGGACAGCTCCACGCGCAGTTGGTAGGTCGAGGAGAGCGCTTCGTCGAGCGTGAATTCGATCACTTCGAAGTTGGCGCTGGCTGCGATGGGGGCGAACGTGAACCGCATGTCGGATAAACGGGGCATCTCGGTATCCTGTGCGGCCATGACGATTGGGGCAATCGTTATGGCCGCAGATGGTCAAGAAGAGGACTGAGTTACCGGTGTGGGCAACTCCGGCGCCTGTGAGGCGCGATGAGCGCGAAGGCGCCGGGCCGTGCGGCGATTGGCGCGGCCCGGCGCGCCCGGCTTAGCTTTCCAGCGGCTTGCGCCAGTCGTCCGAAGCTTCCGTGCCGGCGATCGCATGCGTCCAGGTGATCTTGCGATACGCCATGGCCACCTTGATGAGCTGGGTGTAGTCCGCCTTGCTGGGGTCCTGCGCATGCGGCAGGACGCTGGTGATGTCCACGATCGTGGCGTCTTCCAGTTCGGTGGTGAAGAAGTGCTCCTGCTTGCCGTCAATGGAAGTGCGGTACCACTTCACTTCAACCTTGGGCAGCATTTCGCCGGCGGCCAGGGCCTGGTACAGCAGCGGCGTCGCCTTGTTCAGCGCGCTGGTGAACGTAAAGGGTTTGTGCACGCGCTGGCCGGAGGGTTGGCCGCTTTGCGGGTCGGTCGGGGTGTTGACGCGGTGCTCGATCTCTTGCACCAGGATCTGGTCTTCGTGGCCTTCCACGTAGACGTTGCCGACCGAGTCGGCGGTGAAGGCGCCCTGGGTGATGTTGCCTTGGGTCTTGCCGGTGATGCTGATATAGGCGGGAGTAGGCATGACGGATTCCTGTGTCGTCGTTGGGCCCGGTGGGGCCAGAAGCATCCCGAAGGTGGGATGCAACGACATATGCGAAATCCGTGCCAGGTTTGGCGAAGCGAAAAATACTGCCGTGAAATCAACGCTCTACGAACAAAAAGCGCCGAATGCGCTGTACGCGGGCCGCCGTCTTTGTCCGGCCACGCGCGTGTTTGCGCGATGAGCCGGGCCAGTTTTGACCCGGTTCATCGTAAGCCGTTGATTCATAAGATAACAGACCGGGCCATATTTGGCCCGGGCGGGTCAAATATGGCCCGCCCCGCTGCTTATGCCGCGGCCCGGTAGCAGAACTCGCTGTCCTCGCAGTCGCCGCATCCGGGCGCGGCTTCGGCGGGCAGGCCGGCGTGTTCGCAGGCGGAGTAGGCCAGGAATTTCTTCCAGCGCATGTTGTCGACGTTGCGGCTCACCAGCCCGGGGTAGTGGCGCGCGAGCAGCACGGTGACGTCTTCGCGTCCGGACAGGCCCAGGTCGCGCCACAGGTGATCGGGCCGCAGGCAGGCGTGCGCGAGGATGCTGCTGACCCATTGGGTCGTCTCGGGGCCGGGCGCGCGGTAGGCGTCCAGCAGCACGCGCATCAGTAGCGTGAACCCGGGTTGCGGATCGCTGGCGCCCTTGCCCACATAGGCGGCGAACTGTTCGCGCAGCGCGGACAGGGAGGTGTCGAATCCGGTCAGGGCGCCGGGGAACAGATAGTCCAGAAGGTCCTTCAGTTCGGCGGGCGACAAGCCGCTGCGGGCAAGGTCCTCGTGCGCGATGCTGGTACCCAGGACCGCGGCAAAAAAGCCGGCATCGGGATGGACGGGAGGCGCGTGACGCAACAAGGCGTCGGCAAACCGTTGGGCCCGATCGGCGATGCGGGGGGCGGGCGTGAAGGGCGGCACGGGCTCGGCGTCCATGATGATCTGCTGCGGAATCGGTTTGCTAAGGTGTTAACTAAACAATGTAGGGGCGACTATATAACGAATAATCGGCGGGTTTGTGCCATCTACGGGTCAATCCCCGTTGGGACATACCCGAGGGTGTGCAGTGGGGCGGGTATCATCGGCATCCCTTTCATTGCCGACGTCTCCTGTACATGCCGCGCCCGTTCCGCCCCGTTGTCACCCGTCTGTTTGGCGCCGTCGCGCTGACGCTGGCCGGCATGGCGGCAGCGCCGCCACCGGCCCTGGCATCCGACATCGGCGCGGTCATCGAATCGATCCGCCTGTCGCGCTATCCGCTGCGCGAACCCGAGCGCCGGGTCTGGGGTACCGAGAACGTCAAGGACGTGGTGCTGGTCGGGCAGATGGAGAACCGCCTGTACCTGTACCGCTATGTGCGCGAGGGGGGCAAGGACTTCCGGCTGGATTTCCGGTCGCAGCCGCTGGTGATCGACCCCGAAGGCTGGACGGCCCCGCGCGAGGAGAACGTGCAGGTCAGGTCGCCGCGCGCAGACGAAGCCTTTTATTGGGTCGGCCTGGCCGATCACCGCGCCCCGGCCGGCAAGGCCACAGGGTTTCTGGTGGACGGCAAGGGCGAGGCTGCATCCGTGAATGCGGACGTGCAGCTTGCCGTGGTCACGAGCGGCCGGCCGTGGGATGAGGCGCGCCGGGCGCAGGCCATGACGACGCTGCAGGCGGTGCTGCGCGAGTATCCCTCGCGGCTGGACGCGTTTCCCGCGCAGGTGCGCTTCGAGCACCAGACGGCGCCGGATGTGACGGCCACGTTCCGAACCCTGCATCAGGTGGCGCGCGCCATTCCGCGTGCCAAGACGGCCGAGTTCCAGCGGGCGCTGGCCGATCTGCGCCGTTTTGTGATGGCGCAGGATTATCGCGAGATCGATCCGGCCGGCAAGGACGCCGAGATGACGACCGCCTTGAACGACTACGGCTTCTGGCTGGCCGAGTCGGGCGACACGGCGCAGGCGGACCGCATCCTGACCGACGTGCTACGGCGCGATCCGTCGCGCACCGCCGCCTACCTGAACCGCGCCGACGCCCGCTGGAAGCAGCGCGAAAAGTCGCGTGAGGAGCGCGCCTACTACGAGGCGTTGGCGCGCGAGGACTACCGGCTGTATTGCGCGCGGCGCCTCGCGTCCAAGGAAGCCATTCCCGGCAACGTTGCCGCCCGCATCGGCGCCGCGCTGGAAACCCCGGCGCTCGATGCGTCGGCCTGCCGTCCGCGCCTGGCGATCTTTCAGGCGATCCAGGCCGGTGATGTGAACGCGGTGCGCGCCGAGCTTGCCGGCGGTCAGGATCCGAACGGCGTGAACGAATACGGCAGGTCCGCGCTGGCCGTGGCCGTGTCGCGCAAACAGCTCGAGATGGTGCGCGCGCTGCTGGATGCGGGCGCGAAGGCGGATGGCCCTGATAACGGGTTCTCGCTGGTGGCCAGCGCATTGCCCGACGCCA
Source organism: Achromobacter sp. E1 (assembly GCF_037039475.1). Lineage (NCBI taxonomy): Bacteria > Pseudomonadati > Pseudomonadota > Betaproteobacteria > Burkholderiales > Alcaligenaceae > Achromobacter > Achromobacter sp. E1. Next base: position 4,657,753 of record NZ_CP146253.1, on the reverse strand, counting down.
AGGACACCCGCCCGGCCGCAGAGCGCTATGCGCTGGCCGACATGCTGATCGCCGCGGGCGCGCCGGTGGATGCATTGGACTCCAACGGCACACCGCTGCTGATGCGCCGCATCTCTTACTACAGCGACAGCAAGGACAACCTGGTCTACCTGCTGGAAAAGGGCGCCAATCCGAACGCGCGCGAAAAGAATGGGCGCTCGCTGCTGCACGCGGCGCTGCAAACCCCGAAGAACTTCTGGTTCGCCGAAAAGCTGCTCGCGCGCGGGGCGGACATCAATGCCGCCTATATCCGCATGTATTACGGAAACAGTCCCATGTGGGAAACGCCGTTGCTCTCGGCGCTGCGTGAATTTCCGGGCGGCGACCTGACGCCGGCCGCGACCTATCCCGTCCCCGAGCGCGTGACGTTCGCGCTGGCGCACGGGGCCGATCCCGCGGTGGGCGGCTACGGCGCGACGAAAGAGAAGCCGGACCGCAATGGATTGGACGAGGGCCTGTCGCTGGCGGCCCGCTATCTTCAGCCGGGTCTGATCGATCAACTGATGCAGGCCGCGCGCGCGCCTCAGGCGCCGCTGTCCACGGAGCCGCTGTCCAGCCTGCTGTCGGTGTGGAACCGCGCGGAGCAACGCGCGGCGGCCGACGGCAACAGCGCGGCGTGGGACGGCCAGCGCGCGCGGCTGCGCGCCACCGCCGACCGCCTGGTGGCAGCGGGCGTGCCGCTTGCGGCCGCGGCGGACGCGGCGGTGCCGCTGCGCAACCGGATCGCGCCGCTCGGCCTGCCGTGGCTGCCCGACGATCTGTACGAGGCCTGGTTGAAGGCGGGGGCGGACCCCACGGACCGGAGCGATCCGGATCTGCGGCTGGAAGGCGTTGCCGCGGCGGACGCGCTGCCGCTCGTGACCATGCTGAGCCTGGGCAAGGACAACAAGGTGCGTTTGTTGCTGGAATATGGCGGCAGGCCCCGGACGCCGGCGCGTTGCGGCATGGCGGTGGCCGATGTGCTGGCCTGGCAGTTGGGCAATAGCGGTCCGGTGAGCCCGATGGGCGGACGCGCGGTCAAGCAGGTGCTCGACGCGGCCGCAGGCCCGGCGGGGTGCGACCTGAACCAGGCCGCGCGCGTGCAGCCCTTCGTTGGGGTGACGGCCGCGGAACTGGCGCGTCGCGCCGACGTGACTTTTACTGCGGCCGGCCCGGCGCGCTGACCCACGCGGGCGCGCCGGCAGCGCCGCGCACCGCCGCCGTGTTCCCCACCACGCGCGGTCGTGGCTTTCATTTGAGCGCAGCAAAAAAAACAGGCGCCCGAGGGCGCCTGTTCTGCTTGCCTGAACGGCAGGCCGTCTTACATGGCGTGGCCCATGTTGACGTTCATGTTGTACAGCACCCAGGCCGAACCACCGACGATGATGAAGATGATCATCACGGTGAAGACAAACGTGGCCAGGTTGTCGCGGGACGACTTCGATGCGCCCATGTGCAGGAAGTACACCAGCTGGACCAGCAGCTGGAGTATGCACAGCGCCACCACGCCAATGATGGTGGCGGTGTGGGACAGCGCGCCGTGCATCACCAGGCCGAACGAGCCGAAGGTGAGCAGCAGCGAGAGCACGAAACCGATGATGTAGGACTTCAGGCTGCCGTGATCGGCGGCGTGATCGTCGTGGCCGTGTGCGGCCGCAGCGGAGTGCGACATCAGAGGGCTCCCAGGAGGTAGACAAAGGTGAAGACGCAGATCCAGACGATGTCCAGGAAGTGCCAGAACAGGCTCAGGCACGCCAGACGACGCTTGTTGATCGAGTCCAGGCCATGGCGGCGGATCATGTCGAGCATGACGATGATCCAGATCAGGCCAAAGGTCACGTGCAGGCCGTGCGTACCGATCAGCGTGAAGAACGCGGACAGGTAGGCGCTGCGGCCCGGACCGGCGCCGATGCTGATCAGGTGATGGAATTCATAGATTTCCATCGCGATGAAGCCCGCGCCGAACAGGAACGTGACCATCAACCAGCCCATGGCACGGCTCTTGTTGTTGGCGTGCACGTTCAGGTTGGCCATGCCGAAGGTGAAGCTGGACACCAGCAGCAACAGCGTTTCGACCAGGACGAAGTTCAGGTCGAACAGTTCCTTGCCGGACGGTCCGCCCGCGGTGGCGTTGGACAACACCGCGAACGTGGCGAACAGCACCGAAAAGATCAGCAAGTCGCTCATCAGATAGACCCAGAAACCGAAAACGGTCTTGGATCCATCGTCGTGATGCGCGTGATCGTCGTGACCCGCGTGGGGGTGAGTGGCTACGGCTTGAATCATGGCTCAGGCGGCCTTCTGCATTTTGTCAAAGTGAGCGTTTTCGATGCGTTCGACTTCCGCGGCCGGGACCCAGTAGTCGACGTCGCGGTCATAGGCGCGAACGATGAACGACCCGATCATGCCCACGAAACCGACGATCGACAGCCACCAGATGTGCCAGATCAGCGCAAAGCACATGACCAGGCCAAAGGCGCCAATCCAGACACCGGCGGCGGTGTTCTTCGGCATGTGGATGTCTTCGTACTTGGCCGGGCGCTTGTAGGCCTTGCCGCTTTGCTTGTCTTCCCAGAACTGGTCCAGTTCATCGACGTGAGGAACGTGGGCGAAGTTGTAGAAAGGCGCGGGCGACGAGATCGACCATTCCAGGGTGCGGCCATCCCAGGGATCGCCGGTGACGTCCTGGTTCTGCTTGCGCTGACGCACGGAGACGAACACTTGCTGCAGCAGGAAGAAGATGCCCAGCATGATCAGCGCGGCGCCAGCCAGCGCGACCAGCAGGTACGGCTGCCATTCGGGGTTGTCGTAGTGGTTCAGGCGGCGCGTCATGCCCTTGAAGCCCAGGATGTACAGGGGCATGAAGGCCAGGAAGAAACCGACGAACCAGCAGTAGAACGAGTAGCGGCCCAGACGCTCGTTCAGCGTGAAGCCGAACGCCTTGGGGAACCAGTAGATCATGCCGGCGATGCAGCCGAACACCACGCCACCGATGATGGTGTTGTGGAAGTGCGCGATCAGGAACAGGCTGTTGTGCAGCACGAACGACACGCCGGGGATGGCCAGCATCACGCCGGTCATGCCGCCGATGACGAAGACGATCATGAAGCCCAGCGTCCACAGCACCGGCGTCGTGATGCGCAGGCGGCCACGGTAGATGGTGAACAGCCAGTTGAAGATCTTCGCCCCGGTCGGGATCGAGATGATCATTGTCGCTATGCCGAAGAAGGCATTGACGTTGGCGCCCGCACCCATGGTGAAGAAGTGGTGCAGCCAGACCAGGAACGACAGCACGCCGATGGCCGCCGTGGCGTAGACCATGGACTTGTAGCCGAACAGCGTCTTGCGGGCGAACGTGGCAACGATTTCCGAATACACGCCGAAAGCCGGGAGCACCAGGATGTAGACCTCGGGGTGGCCCCAGATCCAGATCAGGTTCACGTACATCATGACGTTGCCGCCACCGTCGTTCGTGAAGAAGTGCGTGCCCAGGTAGCGGTCCATCGTCAGCAGCGCCAGGGTCGCGGCCAGCACGGGGAAGGCGGCGACGATCAGGACGTTGGTGACCAGCGAGGTCCACGTGAAGATCGGCATCTTCATCAGGGTCATGCCAGGCGCACGCATGCGCAGGATGGTGACGATGAAGTTGATGCCGCTAAGCGTTGTTCCCAGACCGGAGATCTGCAGCGCCCAGAGGTAGTAATCCACCCCCACGCTTGGACTGTAGTCCAGCCCGGACAGCGGCGGATACGCGAGCCAGCCGGTCGCGGCGAATTCGCCCACGAACAGCGAGATCATCATCAGCGCGACGCCGGCGCCGAACAGCCAGAAGCTCAGCGAGTTCAGGAACGGGTACGCCACGTCGCGGGCGCCGATCTGCAGCGGCACGACGATGTTCATCAGCCCGGTGATGAAGGGCATCGCCATGAAGAAAATCATGATGACGCCGTGGGCGGTGAAGATCTGGTCGTAGTGGTGCGGGGGCAGGAAGCCGGCCGAGTCTGCTGACGCGACGGCAAGCTGCGTGCGCATCATGATGGCGTCGGCAAAGCCGCGCAGCAGCATGATGAGCGCAACGATGATGTACATCACACCGATGCGCTTGTGGTCGACGGTAGTGAGCCACTCCGTCCAGAGATACTTCCACTTCTTGAAGTAGGTGATGGCGCCGAAGACCGCTAGGCCTCCCAGGCACACGGCGGCCAGCGTAACCATGACGATAGGTTCATGGTACGGAATGGCCTCGAGGGTGAGTTTCCCGAGCATTGTTAGTTGATTCCTGCGATCAGATTATTCGACGTGGAGGTGCACGTGGCGGAGTCCACGCCGGCCATCTTGCTCATCGTGCTGCCCAGAATGAAGTCAAACATGGCGGGCGGCGCCGACGAATACTTCACGACCGGATTGCGCTCGCTGCGCTTGGTCAGTTCCGCGTAGACCTCGGGGGTCAGGGCGGTGGGAGAAGCCTTGGCTTCCTTGATCCAGTTGTCGAATCCTTCCTGCGACATGGCGTGGGCCTTGAAGCGCATGCCCGAGAAACCGCCGCCGCTGTAGTTGGCCGAAATGCCGGCGTAGGTGCCGATTTCGCGCGCATTCAGGTGCAGCTTGGTTTCCATGCCGGCCATCGAGTAGATCTGGCTGCCGAGCTGGGGGATGAAGAAGGAATTCATCACCGAGGCCGACGTGATCCGGAAGTTGACCGGAACGTCCACGGGGAACGCGATCTCGTTGACCGTGGCGATGTCGTACTCGGGGTAGATGAACAGCCACTTCCAATCCAGGGAGACCACCTCGATGGTCACCGGCTTGTGTTCGGACACGAGCGGCTTGTAGGGATCCAGCGCGTGCGTCGAGCGCCAGGTGATCACGGCCAGGATCGCCACGATGATGCAAGGGACGGTCCAGACGACGGCTTCGATTGGCGTGGAGTGAGCCCACTTGGGCTGGTAGTCGGCTTTGGTGTTGGAAGCGCGGTATTTCCACGCAAAAGCCACGATCATGATGAGGACGGGAATGACAACGATGAGCATGAGCCCGGTCGCCGTCAGCAGCAACGTCTTTTCCTGGATGCCGATATCTCCCTTGGGGGAGAGGATTTCCATGTTGCAGCCGCCAAGCAGCATGACCGCGCCGACGCCAAATATGCGCGTAAGGGTCGCAAGGAGGGGGTGTTTCACGTACAGCCTTGGATGGAAAGGTGGGAAATGCTGCAAAGCAGCAGACTGGAATGCTGCTAGGCAGCAACCTCCATCCTATCGGTTTGATTTTGGTCAAGCGTGCGACGAATGGTCGCATTGCCTGGGAGGAATCCGGCCCAAGGGCGGCAGATTCAGGGTTTTCCTAGGGGAGCAGACGCCCCGAGGGGAGAGGGTGGGGTGCGACGATATGTCGCACCTGCACACGGGGGTGTTGTAAAGATGTGTCGCCCCGCAACATTCAATCCGCGAGGACTTCGCGTTCCGGCCCCGGTTTTTTTGCCAGCTTGCGCTGGAGCGAGCGCCGGTGCATGCCCAGAAGGCGCGCCGCAGCGGAAACGTTGCCGCCGGTCTCGTGCAGGGCCTGATGAATGTGCTCCCATTCTAGGCGGTGCAATGGGGTCATGGTCGTTTCGATCGTAACTGTTTCTGGCTTCACCAGACCCAGCGTGCGCAGGATCATGGGCGCCGTGGCCGGCTTGGGCAGATAGTCGTCGGCGCCGCGCTTGATGGCTTCCACGGCGGTCGCCACGCTGGCGTAGCCCGTGACCAGCAGGATGCGCATGTCTTCGCGCAGCGCGCGCAGCGGCCGGATCAGGGTCAGGCCGGAGTCTTCGCCCAGGCGCAGGTCGACCAGGGCAAAGGCCGGACGGATTTCTTCGGCCACGCGCAGCGCCTCGGCGATGCCGGTGGCGGTGCGGGTTTCCAGACCGCGGCGCGACAGGCTGCGTTGCAGGGTGCGCACGTAGAGTTCGTCGTCGTCGATCAGCAGGCCAAGATCGTTTGCATTCATCACATTCAGGTCCCGGGGTTGCCGAGAGGTAAATAAAAGCGGATGCGGGTGCCGCCGCCTTCGGCCGCGGTCATGGTCATTTCACCGCCCAGCTGCTCCACCGTGGCATGCGAGAGGGCCAGGCCCACGCCCAGTCCTCCCGGCTTGCCGCTGTTGAACAGGCTGGTCGCCGGCAGCATGGCATGGTCGGGATCGAAACCCCGTCCGTAATCGCGGACTTCGCCACGCAGGGCGCCGTAGCCGTATTCCAGGTGCAGGTCCACGCGGGGCGCGTCGGCGGCCTCGCCCGCGTCGGCGGCGTTGTTCAGCAGCGCCTGCAAGAGGTGGGCGATGGCCGGATCGACGCGCAGGCTGGTGGGCAACGTGCCCGAGCGCTGCAGGTCGATGGTCGGGCGGATCAGGCGCCATTGCCCCACCACGCGAACCAGATCCACGGCGGTTGGGACCGCCAGATTGCGGATCCGTTCCCGGCACAGGGCCAGAAGCTGGCTCAGGGTGGTGACGTCTGCCCGCAGGTCTTCGTCGTCCTGGACTTCGGCGGCAATCTCGTCGGTCAGCAGTGTCATGGTGGCGAGCGGCGTGTTCAGCTCGTGCGCCATGGCGGCCGCGTGCGTGGCCAGGGCGACGATGCCCTCGTTGCGGGTGAAGCGTTCGCGCAGGCGGGCAAGCTCGCGCTCACGGGCGCGCATGTCGGCGGCCAGCCGGGTCGAAAACACCAGCACGACCACCACCGAAATCAGGAAATTGGCGCCCAGGCCCCAGAGCAGCAGGCTATGGGGATCGACGTCGCCGCGCAGGGGCTGCCCGAAGATCGCGGCGGCGCCATAGCCCAGCACGCCGGCCAGCGCGGCCGCAAGCGCCCAGTTGCGCGGCAGCGCCAGCGCCGCCAGGGCGGTCAGGATCAGGAACATCGTTCCGAACGGGTTGCTGATGCCGCCGCTCCAGCCCACCATCCACGCCAATACGGCCATGTCGACGAACAGATGGCCGAAGGCGGTGGCGTGGGAGAGGTCGCGCGGATGGCGCAGGCGCAGGCTGGCGTAGACGTTGAAACCGATCAACAGACCCACGCCCAGCCACAACGGTTCCAGCGGCAGATCCAGGCGCAGGAGGCTGCTGGCGAGCAGGATGGTGGCGGCCTGGCCCGCGATGGCGAGCCAGCGCAGGCTGCAAAGGGTACGCAGGAATGAAAAGGCGGAACTACCGGGCATATCCAGATACAGAGGCGCCGGCCAGCCTGCCGGCAGTTACGGGCGCCCGGCTGCGCGGAACGCTGGCATCCTGAGCGCGGCGGCGGTGGCCGGCTGCCGCCTGGCCGGGTGGGCGCTGGCGGCGGATGTGCAGGCATTGTATGGCGAATCGGAGCCAGCCGCCGGGCCATGCCCGGCGTTATGTGTCCCTGATATCGCCGGTCTTACTGAATGGCGCCCGTGCCGCGACGCGGCACGGGCCACCATATAGAGATCAGTGGCCGTGGCTGGCCGCCGGCGCGGCGGTTGCGTTCAGCGGCCGCGCCACGGCGTCCACGGGGATGCGCCGCAGCTGCTTGGCGGCGTCCTCGACGATCAGCGTCAGCGCGACATGGTCGCCGGCCGCGATGGGCTTGGCCAGGTCGATCAGCATCACGTGGTAGCCGCCCGGTTTCAGTTCCACCGCCTTGCCGGCTGGCAGATCGATGCCCGCCACCTGCCGCATCTTCATGACGTTGTCCTGCATGGCCATCTCGTGCACTTCCACGTGCTTGGCGGCCTGGGATTCCACGCCGACCAGCCGGCCGGATTCGGCGGCGGTCAGACGCATGAACGCGCCGGTCGCGTGCTGGTTGGGCACCGTGGCGCGCACCCATGCGTCCTCCACGGTCAGTCCGGCGTTCTGAGCCAGCGCCATCGGGCCAAAGCCGGCCAGCGCCAATGCGAGCGCGGCGGCCACGGGTTTGATCGAGATCTTCTTCATGAGCGTTTCCTTGAATATTGGGTCAGAGGACGGTGCGCAGATCCTGCGCGCAGTCCTGGGCACTTTGTTCGTGGCGCAGGGCGATGCGCAGCTTGCCCTGGGCATCGATGACGTAAGTCAGCGCGGTGTGGTCCATGGTGTAAGAGGAACCCGTGGGGACCTTCTGGAAGAACACCTTGAACGACTGGGCGGCGGCGCGGGTCTGTTCGGCCGTGCCGCGCAGGCCGATGAAGCCGGGATCGAAGGCCTGGGTGTACGCGCGCAGGATCTCGGGCGTATCGCGCTCGGGGTCCACGGTGATGAACAGCACGCGCAGCTTGTCCGCGTCGGCGCCCAGCAGGGACTTGATCTCGACGGCGCGGGTCAACGCGGTCGGGCAGATGTCCGGGCACTGCGTGAAGCCGAAGAACAGCATGATGGGGTGGCCCTGGTAATCGGCCAGCCGCCGCGTCTGGCCGTCGGTGTCCTGCAGCTGGAAATCGCCGGTGGGCATGCCGGACAGATCCATGCCGTGCAGGGGCGGGGTGTCCTTGCCGCAGCCTGCCAGGGGCAGCAGGGCCAGGGTGGAGAGCAGCAGACGGCGCCGCGGATCGGGCGCGACGCCGCGCGGCGCGCCAGTGGACGCGCGGGTAAACAGCGAATTCATGGGTACCTCTGGATTGACGAGTCGGCCGCGCAGCCGGGGCGCGCGGCGGGGCAGTCCGTGCCCGTTGCGGATGCGCATGGGGCACGGAAGATCCGGGACGGGGTCAGGCCAGCGGGGGTGGGGCGCGCGATCCGAGGGGTGGACCGTGGGCGGGCTGCGCGGGCAGCGCGCGATGGGCGGAGAAGGGCGGGGCGTGCACGGCTGCCGTCAGCAGCAGCGGCACCATGGGCGGCGCGGTGGCGGGCGTGACGTGGGCGAGCAGTCCGAAGGGACATTGGGCGCCGGTATTGGCGGTGTCGTGCCCGGCCTTGCCGCCTTCGGCGGAGAGCGCCAGGCTGATCGCCGGCAGGTTGCCCGCCGCCGAGCAGAAGGTGACTTCCAGGCGGCCGTCATGCAGGGCGCGGGTGTCCGGCATATAACCGGCCGGCACCAGCGCGCGCAGCGCCAGGGCCAGCAGCGCCAGCCACAGCACGCCATCGGCGCGCAGAGTGCGCAGCGTGCAAAGGAGGCGGGTCGGGTAAGACCGGGTCGCGTAAGACATGAGAGGCATTCTATGCCAAGCGGTCCCGATTTCTTGGTACCCTTGAACGCACTTCTTTCCGACACGCGACCCCGTGCCCCAGGTTTCAGAGCTTTCCTTGTCCGTTTCGAGCGTGTCCGTTCAGACCTTGTCCGTTTCGACCGTGTCCGCTTCGAACTTGCCCATTTCCAACTTGTCCAGCAGCGCACCGCCCGCCGGACGGGGGCGTGCCGGGCCCTACACGCGCTTATGGTTGGGCGCGTTGATGGCGGCATTACTTGTGCTGCTGACCGCGTGCGGCACGACCAAGGTCCAGCCTGGGTATTACCGGGTCCAGTCGGGCGACACCCTCTATCAGATTGCGCGCAAGGAAGGCACCACGGTCAGTAATCTGGTCCGGTGGAACAATCTGTCGAACTCCAATACGATCGAAGTCGGCCAGCTGCTGCGGGTCGAACCGCCCGCCGGGCAGGCGCGCTCCTCGCCGCCCAGCAAGGCCAGCACCAAACCCAAACCCGCGCCGCGCGCGACCACCTCGTCCGGCAAGCGGCGCACGGCGCCGCCCGGCGCGATTTCGCTGGTCTGGCCCGCACAGGGCAAGGTCACGCGCGGCTACGACGGTTCCGGCTCGAACGGCATCGTCATCAGCAACGCCGCCGGCACGCCGGTTGTCTCGGCGGCCCCGGGCACCGTGGCCTATTCGGGCAGCGGCCTGCGCGGTTACGGGCATCTGGTGATCGTCAAGCACAACGCCAACTTCCTCAGCATCTACGCGCACAACAGCAAGCTGCTGGTCAAAGAAGGCCAGCGCGTGACGCAAGGACAGAAGATCGCCGAGATGGGCAACAGCGACAGCAAGCAGGTCGGGCTGTACTTCGAACTGCGCTACGACGGCCAGGCGGTCGACCCGGCGGGCTCGCTGCCGCCGAAGTAGCGGGCCATCTACGCGTTGCGGCTGGTGTCTGACACCCGGGAGCTGGCGGTGGCGTGTCGGCTTGCGGCAGGTGTCTGACACCCTGGGGAGACGACCGTCAACTTGCGGCAGCTTCGCAGAGGGTGTCAGACACCGAGATAGTCGGCAGGAGTGGCGGCAGGTGTCTGACACCCTGGCGAGATGACCGTCAACTCGTGGCAGCGTCGCAGAGGGTGTCAGACACCGAGATCCACGAGCCCCCCGGATCTACGGCGCTTCCTGCGTCAGCGTCGAGATGAACGTCGCCGTGCGCGGATCCTGAGGCTGCGAGAACACCGTGCGGGAATCGCCGGCCTCCACCACCACGCCATCCAGCAGAAACACCACTTCCCGCGACACACTCGCTGCCAGCCGCAAATCATGCGTGGCCATCAGCATCGTCATGCCTTCCGCGGCCAGCTGGCGCAGGACATCCACCACTTCCGCCGCCAAACCTGGGTCCAGCGCCGACGTCGGCTCGTCGCACAGCAGGACACGCGGCGCGGGCGCAAGTGCGCGGGCGATCGCCACGCGCTGTTGCTGGCCGCCGGACAGGTTTGCGGGCCACGCATCGGCCTTTTCCAGCATCCCCACCTTGCGCAGCAATTCCTCCGCCCGCGCGCGCGCACGATCGGCAGGCCATTTTTGCACCGTCACCAACCCTTCCATCACATTGCCGATCACGGTCTGATGCGGAAAGAGCTGGAAGTTCTGGAACACCATGCCGGTCTGCATGCGCACGGCCTGGACCTGTTCACGCGTCAGCTTGCGGCCGGGTTCAAAGTCGACCGTTTCAGGTCCGATCTCCAGCCGCCCGCGATCCGGCACTTCCAGCAGGTTCACGCAGCGAAGCAGGGTGCTCTTGCCGCTGCCGGATGGGCCAATCAGGGCGGTGACGCTGCCTTCGTCGATCTGCACATCCACCTGCTTGAGCACGGGATTGCCGCCGAAGGACTTTTCGATTTTTTCAAGCCGGATCATCGGGTCTTCTCGCTAAACATCGCGTGCTGGCCGAAGCGCCGCTCCAGCCGCACCTGCGCCGCGGACAGGACGGAACTGAAGGCCAGATAGATCAGCGCGGCCTCGGTGTACAGGATCAGCGGCTCGTACGTGACCGCGGCGATGCGCTGGGCGGCCTGGAAAATCTCGGGCACCGTCAGCACGGCGGCGAGCGACGTGTCCTTGACGAGCGCGATGAAGGAATTGGACAGCGGCGGCACGGCCACGCGGGCCGCCTGCGGCAGGATGGTGCGGCGCAGGGCCTGGCCGCGCGTCATGCTGAGCGAATAGGCCGCTTCCCATTGGCCCTTGGTGATCGATTCGATCGCGCCGCGGATCACCTCGGAGTTGTAGGCGCCGACGTTCAGCGTGAAGCCGATGAGCGCGGCGGGCAGCGGGTCCAGCACGATGCCCACGCTGGGCAGGCCATAGAAGATCACGAACAGCTGCACCAGCAGCGGCGTGCCGCGGATCAGCCAGACGTAAAAGCGCACCACGGCCACCAGCGGCGCGGGGCCGAACAGGCGGATGAGCGCCACCACGAAGGCCAGCGCCAGGCCCAGCGCAAAGGACATCAGCGTGAGCGGCACCGTGAACACCAGCCCCGCGTGCAGCAGCGGCCAGAACGAATCCGCCATCAGCTGCACCCAGGCCGGCACGGACCATTCGCCTATTTTTGCCAGCAGCCAGTCCGGCAGGAAGGCGTGAAGCCAAGGGGGCAGCGTCATGGGCGCTCCAGAGGTTTACTGCGCGGACAGATCCGTGCCGAAGTATTTGACCGAGATGGTCTTGTACGTGCCGTCCGCCTTGATGTCGGCCAGCGCCTTGTTGATGGCGGCCTGCAGTTCAGGATTGTTCTTGCGGATCAGGACGCCCGAGTTGCTGAACTCCGCCGTCTTGTCCGTGGCCGCGATCTTCACGCGGGCATTGGGCTTTTGCTTCTTGAAGTCCAGGAACGACAGGTTGTCGTTGACGGTGGCCTCGACGCGGCCGGAGGTCAGCAGATCGATGGCTTCGTTAAAGCCCTGCACGGCGACCACTTCCGCGCCGTGGCTCTGCGCCAGCTTGCCGAAATTGCTGGTCAGCGTGTTGGCGGACTTCTTGCCCTTCAGGTCCGCGAAGGACTTGATGCTGGTGTTGTCGTCGCGCACGATCAGCACGGCGGCCGACGAGATGTAGGGATCGGAGAAGTCGTACTTCGCGCGGCGCGCATCGGTGATGCCCACCTGGTTGATGACGGCGTCATAGCGCTTGGCGTCCAGGCCGGCGATCAGGCCGTCCCACTTGCCTTCGATGAATTGCGCCTTCACGCCGAGGCGCTCGGCGATGGCGCGGCCGATGTCCACGTCAAAGCCGGTAAGCTTGCCGGATGCATCGTGGAAGGTGAACGGCGCGTAGGTGCCTTCGGTGCCAATCTTGAAGACGCCCGCGGATTTGATCTGGTCCAGTTCGGACTGGGCATGGGCGGCGGACAGGGCGGCGACCTGGACGAGGCCGGCGATGAAAAGCGTACGAAAGAGTTTCATGGCAATGCTCCACGGATGATCACTGTGGAGAGCATGTGGGCCTGCAATGCCCTCCGGCGTAGCGGCACTCTAACAACCGGGCTATTTTTCCACAAAGCATAAGGAATAGTAAAAATATAGCCACAGGTCATATAGCGTTACCAGACGCCCGGCGCAGTCGGCCCGGGATCCTTCAGGCATTACCTTGATGGAGACGGATGTGCAACAGCAATGGAACAGGCGCGCGTTCATGATGGCGGCCGCGGGCGCGGCGGCGGCGGGATCGATGCCCGCGCAAGGCGCCGGCGGCGCGGCGGCGCTGCCGGGCGGCGGCAGCATCACCGACGTGGCGGGCTTGCGGGTCGGGCATTACACGGAAACGCGCCGGCCCACGGGCTGCACGGTCATCATTGCCGACGCGGGCGCGACGGGCGGCGTGGACGTGCGCGGCGCGGCGCCGGGCACGCGCGAGACCGACCTGCTCAATCCGATCAACATGGTCGACAAGGTGCACGCGATCGTGCTGACGGGCGGCAGCGCGTTCGGGCTGGACGCGGCCTCGGGCGTGATGCGGTATCTGGAAGAAAAGAAGATCGGCTTTGATGTGGGCGTGGCCTTCGTGCCCATCGTGCCGAGCGCGGTGCTGTTCGACCTGGGCGTGGGCGATGCGTCGGTGCGGCCCGATGCCGCCGCGGGTTATCAGGCCTGCCGGGCCGCCACCGCCGACGCGCCACAGGAAGGCAACGTGGGCGCGGGGGCGGGGGCGACCGTAGGCAAGCTATATGGTCCCCAGCGCGCCATGAAGGGCGGCATCGGCAGCGCGTCGCTGACTGTGGCGGGCGTGACGGTGGGGGCAATTGTCGCGGTCAACGCGGTGGGCGACGTGCTGGACCCGGCCACCGGGCGCATCCTGGCCGGCGCGCGCACGGCGGACGGCAGGACGCTGCACGACACCCGCGCGGCCATCCTGGCGGGCGATCTGCCCAAGTCCATGCGCGCGGGCGCGGCCACCACCATAGGCGCGGTGGCCACCGATGCGCGGCTCACCAAGGCCGAAGCCCAGAAGATCGCCGGCATGGCGCATGACGGCCTGGCTCGCACGATCAACCCCATCCACACCATGCTCGACGGCGACACGATCTTTGCGCTGGGCACGGGCGCGTCGGGCAAGACGGCCAATGTGATGCTGCTGGGCGTCATGGCGGCCGAAGCGATGGCGATCGCGGTGCAGCGCGCAGTCCTGGCCGCGCGCGCCATCGAAGGCTATCCGGCGGCGGTGGATTTCGTGGGGTGATGCCGCTGTCCCGCCGCTGTCATATAAGCGCGCCATGATGACAGGCGCCGGCATGCCGCCGGCGCGGGGGCGCACATGCAGGAAGGCGAACGACTCAATGGCGTGACGCATCTGGCCGGGCTGGCGCTGGCGGTGCTGGCATCCGGCGCACTGATCACGCGCGCGGCCGAGCTGCGGGTGGACACGCGCCAGATCATCAGCTGCGCGGTGTTCGCGGCGTCGATGGTCGCGGTGTATGCGTCGTCTTCGCTGTTTCATTGCTCGCGAGGGCGCCGCAAGGAAATGTGGGCCAAGGCGGACCACTGCGCCATCTACCTGCTGATCGCGGGCACGTACACGCCGCTGGCGTTTGGCCCCGTGGACCATCGTTGGGGCGCCGCAATGGGCGTGGCGATCTGGCTGCTGGCTTTCGTGGGCATCAGCCGCGAACTCTGGTGGGCGCGCAACGCGCCGCCCGCCTTGCCGCTGTACCTGGCGATGGGCTGGCTGGGCGTGGCCTTTGCCGCCCCGATTGCCGGCGCGCTGTCGTCGGCGGGGCTGACGTGGCTGCTGGCGGGCGCCGCCATCTATACCTGCGGCACGCTGTTCTACGCCAACGACCAGCGCTGGCGGCATGCGCACGGCATCTGGCACCTCTTCGTCATGGCTGGCACGGCCTGCCATTTCGTGACCGTGTTCGGGTTTCTGGAGCACGCGCCGGTATAGCGCGTTCCGGTTGCGGGCGCCGGAAGGAAACCGCTATCGCCAGGCTGCCAGCGGCAGCATGCCTTCGCGGTTCTTCACCTTGCGCATGACGATATGCGAGCACAGATCGCGCATGCCCGGGATCTTGCTGAGCTTGTCTTCGACAAAATTCGAAAACGCAGCCAGGTTGCGCGTGCGCACGGTCAGGATGTAGTTGGACGCGCCCGTGACGATGCAGGCTTCGGTGATCTCGTCGTGCAGCGCGATGCCCGCCATGAATTCCTCGTGCCAGCCGGCGCGCGACTGGTCCAGCGACACATGGACGATGGCCTCCAGCTCGAAGCCCAGTTTTTCGGCGTCCAGCACCGCGCGGTAGCCGCGGATGAGCCCGGCTTCTTCAAGCGCGCGCACGCGGCGCAGACAGGCGGACGGCGACAGCGCCACCTGTTCGGCCAGGTCCTGATTGCTGAGGTGTCCGTCCTCCTGCAGGCGGGCAAGTATGCGCTGGTCTATGGCGTCGATCTGCATGGCGCAATCCAGTTCGAAAAAATGATGGTGAATGCAATTTAATGCGGAAAACCAGGGTAAGTCACGACCGATTTTGCAATTTTTCGGACCGAGTGCGCTGATAGCATGTATCCCGAATCCAGTTGGAAGGAACGGAACATGAACACTCGTGAAGCCTGCGTCAACGCCGACCGCCAGGACCCCCTGGCTGGCGTGAAAGAACAATTCGATCTGCCGCCCGGCGTGCTCTACATGGACGGCAATTCCCTGGGCGTCTTGCCCAAGACCGCCGCCGCCCGCGCCGCGCAGGTCATCGCGGACGAATGGGGCAACGGCCTCATCCGCAGCTGGAACACGGCGGGGTGGTTCGACCTGCCGGCGCGCCTGGGCGACAAGCTGGGCCGCCTGCTGGGCGCGCGCGATGGCGAACTGGTCGTCACCGACACCACGTCCCTCAACATCTTCAAGGCGCTGGCCGCCGCGCTGCGCATCCAGCAGCACAAACAACCCGCGCGCCGCGTCATCCTGTCCGAGCGCGACAACTTCCCCACCGATCTCTACATGATCCAGGGCATGATCGACCTGCTGCAGCAGGGCTACGAAATGCGCCTGATCGACGACGACCTGCCGCTCGACAAGGCGCTGGACGATTCCGTCGCCGTCATGCTGCTGTCCCACGTCAATTACCGCAGCGGCCAGATGCACGACATGGCCGCCGTGACGGCGAAGGCGCACGAGCGCGGCGCGCTGGCCATCTGGGACCTGGCGCATGCGGCCGGCGCGGTGCCCGTGGACCTGAACGGCGCCAATGCCGACTTCGCGGTGGGCTGCACGTACAAGTACCTGAACGGCGGCCCCGGTTCGCCCGCCTTCATCTGGGTTGCGCCACGGCACACCCAGGATTTCTGGCAGCCGCTGTCCGGCTGGTGGGGACACAGCCGCCCCTTCGACATGGCCGTGGCCTATGAGCCGGCGGGCGGCATCCGCCGCTACCTGTGCGGCACGCAGCCGATCGTGTCGCTGTCGCTGGTCGAGTGCGGCCTGGACGTGGCGCACGCCGCCGGCATGGACGAAGTCCGCAAGAAGTCGCTGGCGCTGGGCGACCTTTTCATCGACCTCGTTGAATCGCGTTGCGCCGGCCACCCGCTGACGCTGGTGACGCCGCGCATGCATGCCGATCGCGGCAGCCACGTGAGCTTTCGCCATCCCAATGGCTTTGAAGTCATGCAGGCATTGATCGCGCGGGGCGTGATCGGCGATTACCGCGAGCCCGAGGTCCTGCGTTTCGGCCTGACGCCGCTGTATTTCGGCTATGCCGACGTGTGGGACGCGGTCGACATCCTGAAGGACGTGCTGGACAACCGGGAATGGGACAAGCCCGAGTTCAAGCAGCGGTCCGCCGTGACCTGATCGCCGGAAATCAGGCCTCATCGCGCCGGCCCCGGGGGCCGTACATCCAACAAGAATGCGCAGTACAGGAGGAGACAATGCAACAACAGAAGGGGTTCGGCCAGATCGCCGAACGCGAACAGGGACTCAAGCGCCGGCTGACGTCCGGCCAGATGAGCATGATCGCCATCGGCGGGGCCATCGGAACAGGGCTGTTCCTGGGCAGCAAATTCGCCATCGGCTTTGCCGGTCCTAGTGTGCTCATCAGCTATGCCATCGGCGGCGTCATCACGCTGCTGCTCATGGCCTGCCTGGCGGAAATGACGGTCGCGCATTCCACGTCCGGCTCGTTCGGCGCTTACGCCGAGCACTACATCGGCCCGCTTGCGGGCTTTTTGGTGCGTTATGCGTACTGGTCCTGCGTGGTGCTGGCGGTGGGCACCGAGGTCACGGCGGTGGCCAAGTACATGGCCTTCTGGTTTCCCAGTGTGCCGGGATGGCAGTGGGTCTGCGTATTTTCAGCGGCGCTCATCCTCATCAATGCCCTGAGCGTGAAGGCGTTCGGCACGATCGAATACTGGTTCTCGACCATCAAGATCAGCGCCATCGTGGGTTTCATCATCCTGGGCGCCTATGTGGTCTGGGGCGATCCGCAGTACGGCACCGCGAACTACACCGCGCATGGCGGGTTCTTTCCGAACGGCGTGTGGGGCATGTGGATCGCGGTCGTGATCTCGATCTTCAGCTATCTGAGCGTCGAGATGATCGCCGTGGCGGCCGGCGAAGCCGAAGACCCGGAACGTGCGGTCAAGCAGGCGTTTCGCGCCACCATCGTCCGGCTGGTCGTGTTCTATCTGTTGACGCTGGCGCTGATCCTGGCCATCGTGCCCTGGAATGAAGCCGGCAAGGACGGCAGCCCCTTCGTGAAGGTGATGCAGGTGCTGGATATTCCGGGGGCGGCGGGCGTCATCAATTTCATCGTGCTGGTGGCTGCGCTGTCGGCCATGAACAGCCAGCTCTACATCACCACGCGCATGATGTTCAGCTTGTCGCGGGCGGGTCACGCGCCGTCGGCGATGGGCCGGCTGTCCCGCAACGGCACGCCGTTGAACGCGCTGCTGCTGTCCACCAGCGGCATCGCCATCGCCACGGTGCTGAATGTTTTGTATCCGGAAACGGCCTTCACGCTGATGATGGCCATCTCGATGTTCGGCGCGCTCTTTACCTGGATGATGATCTTTGTCACGCATTACTTCTTCCGCCGCCGCTGGGTGCGTGAGGGCGGCGCGAAGCTGTCATTCCGCATGCCGGGATTTCCGGTGCTGACGCTGCTGGGCGCGGGGGCGATGCTGGCGATTCTGGTGACCACGTACTTCACCAGCGTCTTCAAGCTGACGCTGGTGTTTGGCGTGCCGTTCCTGGTGCTGCTGGCCGCGGCGTACTACCTGTTGTTCAAGAAGCGCGGCGAAGCGGTGGCCATGAGCGCGCGCCGGCAGCGTGCGTGATGCATCATCGGCGGCCGCGCTCAAAGGCGCGGCCGTTTGCCGTCAAGCGGCCGTCAAACGGCGGCGACCGCGCGCTCTGTCCGGACGGCAGCCGGTTCCGGCGCGGGGGCGAATACCCGCAGGCGGTGGCCGTCGGGATCCAGCGCCACGAAGGTTCGGCCAAAGTCCATGTCGGTAGGCGCCTGCAGGATGGGCAGGCCGCGCAGGCTCCAGTCCACATGACGCTGGTTGACCGCGTCGGCATCCGCCACGGTGAATGCCAGTTCGGACGCGCCGCCGCGTCCGGCCGCGGGGGGCGCCACGGTGTAGCGCGACCACAATCCCAGCATCAGTCCGGAGTCGAGCGCAAACAGCGCGAAGGTGGGCGAGGATTCGACGGGCGGGCGCTGCAGCAGCGCGCTATAGAAGGCGGCGCTGGCCTGCGGTTTTTCCACATACAGAATGACGAAATTGGTGTCTGACATGATGCGCTCCAGGGGGGGATGCGCTCATCATAGGCAGGGGTACTGTCAGATTTTGGCAGTAGTCGATATCAATTCTTGCGGGCCTCGTGGTCGAGCGCGCGCCACTCCTTGAGCAGGATGTGGCGGCGCCTGGGATATCGGTCCGCAACCGTCAGCGTTGCAATGCGGTCGGTGCGGAAATGCCGGAAGTCCCCGCGCAATTCGCACCAGGCCATCACCAGCCGCACGCTGTCGAAAAAGCCCAGCGCGAACGGCCAGATGATGCGGTTGGAGTCGGCGCCCTTGTCATCGCGGTACGTGATTTCCAGCTTCTGTTCGCCGCGGATCGCCTGGCGGATCAGCGACACGTCCACGCGATCCGTGACGGCCACGGCGCTGGGCGCGACCAGCAGCGGGATGGCGTCGAGCTCGTCGCGCAATTCCTGCGGCAGCACCGCGCCGATCTTGGCCAGCGCATTGCTGGCGGCCAGCCCCAGGCGCTCGTCCGAGCGGCGCGCCACCCAGCGCGTGCCCAGCACCAGCGCCTCGATCTCTTCGGTACTGAACATCAGCGGCGGCAGCATGAAGCCGGGCCGCAGCACGTAGCCCACGCCGGGTTCTCCCTCGATCTCGGCGCCCTGGCATTGCAGGGTGGCGATGTCGCGATACAGCGTGCGCAGGCTGACGCCCATTTCGGCCGCAAGCCGATGGCCGCTGACGGGCAGGCGGTGGCGGCGCAGGGTCTGGAGCAGGTCCAGGAGGCGTTCAGTGCGGGACATGGGGGCGGGCGCGGGGCGGACGGCGCAATACTGCCATGAAATGGCAGCAGGCGGGAACAGTCTGCCGCGGATCGTCCCCGACCTTCAACGCCGTTTGCCAGCCCTACCTACCCGGCCTTAGTTGCGGACCGGCTTGCCCGACGCGACGTCCAGCACCGACCCGTCCTCCAGGCTGACGCAGTAGATCTCGCGCACGACGTTGCCGGCAAAGCCGATCTCCACGATCGAGACGTCCTTGAACGTGGTCTGGATGCCGTCCTGCACGGTGTTCACGCCGCTTACGCCCAGCGTCTTGACCAGCTCCTTGCCGGCGTCGCTCATCTTGGCGTAGACCGGGCCCGTCACGCGCGGCAGCGGGCCGTCGCGCAGCGGGGCAAGGGCGGCGGTGGCCACGGTGTTGTAGCGCATCATGTCCTCGAAGCCCTGGCCGCTCTTGACCACGCCCAGGTCCAGCCACCACGGATGGCCCGCGCCCTTGGCGGCCTCGGTGGGATAGAAGGTCTTCAGCGTCACGGGCAGCGGTCCGGGCGGCTTGGGTAGCGCCTTGAGCATGCGCGCGGGCGTCTGCGGATCGGCGTTATGGATGTGGACCACGGTCACGTGCGGCAGGTTGGGCGTGTCGGCCTCGGTTTTCAGGCCGAGCGCGATGAGGTCCTGCTTGAGGGAGCCGTTGACCTTGGCGTCCAGGATGGCGTTGACCTCAGCCGGCAGGCGGTAAACCACGCCGTAGGTGGCCTCGTGCGCACGGAACCCGGGCTGGGCGAGGGCGCTGTTGTCGATGGGCTTGGCCTGGGCGGCACGCCCCTTCGCTAGCCCAGGAACATGACGCCCACGATGGCGATGCCCAACAGCAGGTTCACGCCGACCCAGCGCCGGATGCCGGCCATCGCCCGGCCGCCCGCCGGCCAGTCGGACGCCGCCACGGCTGCGGCCAGCCGCTTGTACAGCGCGAAGCGGATGTGGCCGAAGATCGCCATCATTACGATGCCGCCGCTGGCCATAAGCGTCCAGTTCCGGGGCATGAAGAACGCGCCACCGGTCTGGGCGGCCTGGCTGGCCGACGCGCCGATCATCCAGGCGCCCGTCACCAGAATCAGGACGATGGCCCCCAGCACGGCGTTCAGAAACGGCCCCAGCACCGACGCCATGAGCGGCAACCGCACGGGAGGCTCCAGCTTGGCGGCCGCCGGCCGCAGAAAACAGTGGGCAAAGAGCATGCCGCCTACCCAAAGGATCACGGCCATGACGTGGACGAATTGCAGGACGGCGTAGAGCATGGGGATCAGCCTGTAGAAAGCGGCGCCACGGAAGGCGGCGCGTGTCGTTGGGATGATATATGGCGCGAAGCCGGCGCGCGGACTTGACCTGGATCATGGTTTTGCATTTAGAATGAGATTGATTTCTATTTGTAGTTGTGATTTTTGCAGTTGTGAGTCAGGGAGCCATCCGTGCCGAATTCCGTGCTCGCCTCGGGCGACGCCGTCAACCTGCTGTACCGCGCCCATCACGGATGGCTGCATGGCTGGCTGCGCGCCAAACTGGGCAACAGTTTCGATGCCGCCGATCTTGCGCAGGACACGTTCGTGCGCGTGTTGCGCCACCGGCACGAACTGGATGCGCTGCGTGAACCGCGCGCCTACCTGACCACCATCGCCAAGCGCCTGCTGCTGAACCATCATCGCCGCCGTTCGGTCGAGCAGGCGTACATGGAGGCGTTGGCGCTGATGCCCGAGGCGCTGGCGCCGTCCGCGGAGCAGCGTCTCATCATCCTGGAGACGCTGCAGGAGATCGAAGAAATGCTGGCCGGCCTGTCGCTGCCCGCCCGCCAGGCGTTCCTGATGGCGCAACTGGAGGGGCTGAGCCACGCCGAGATCGCCAGCCGGCTCGATGTGTCGCTGCGCACCGTGCACCGCTACATCACCAAGGGACTCGAGCAATGCATCATGGCGGTGATGTGAGCGCGCAGGCCGATCCGGCGGGCGAGCTGCCTGCCGTTGAACGCAACGTCGCGCGCGAGGCCGCGCGGTGGCTGTTGCGCCTGAGCTCGGAACGCGCCACCGACGCCGACGTCCATGCCTGCGCCCAATGGCGCGCCAGCAAGGCCGAGCACGAACATGCCTGGCAGCGGGCGCAACGCGTGAATGCGCGCTTCGGGCTGATTCCGTCGGCGCTGGGCATGGCGGCGCTGAATCGCCCGGATCTGAAGTCCCGCCGCGCCGCCGTCAAGACGCTGATCGCCCTGATCGTGGCGGGGCCGGCAGGCTGGGCCGCATGGCGGGCCGATCCCCTGGACTGGCGCGCGGACTACCGCAGCGCCGCGGGCGAGCGGCGCGACGTGATGCTGGCTGACGGGTCGACGCTGCATCTGAACACCTCCAGCGCCGTCGACGTGCTGTTTGATGACGCGACGCGGCTCGTGCGCTTGCGCGGCGGCGAGATCGCCGTGCACGCGGTGGCCGATCCCGCCAGCCATCCGCGCCCGTTCATCGTGCGCACGCGGCTGGGCGATATCGAAGCCCAGGCCTCGCGCTTTTGCGTGCGCCAGGAGGGTGGACGCTGTCAGCTCAGCGTGCAGGAAGGACGCGTGCGCGTCGCCAGCAGCGGGCAGCCAGGGCATTACGTCGACGTGTCGGCCGGCGAGCAGAGCCAGCTGTCGCCCGGGTCCGTGGCCGCGGCCACGCCCGCGGACCCGCACGCCAGCGACTGGCTGCGCGGCGTGCTGTACGCCAGCGCGTTGCGGCTGGATGCCTTTGCGGCCGAACTGGGCCGCTACCGCCAGGGCATCGTGCGCTGCGATCCCGGCATCGCGCACCTGCGCATTTCTGGCGCCTTCCAGTTGCACGACACCGATGCGGTGCTCGCCGCGCTGCCCGCGACCCTGCCCGTGCAGGTGCGTTACCGCACGCCGTATTGGGTGACGATCCTGCCGCGCGACGCCGCGGCATGAGGCCGGGCAAAGACATGACAGGCCGCTCGCGCGTCGTGTCGGCGGGCGCGATTTTCAACGCACCGAAATTTTTTCGATCCTTGTTGTCCGGTTTTGAATTCACGAGGGTCATGGTCTGTATGGGCACATAGATGCCGATACCTGTTGGATCGAAAGGACGACCATGGCTTACTACCCCGCCGGCCGCGCAAGCGGCTCCCGATCAGCCCGAGGCGCGCAATGCCGGCTGACCCGTCTGACCGCCGCCGTGCACGCGGCACTGGCCTTGTGCGCGGCATCCGCCGCGATGCTGCCGATGTCCGCCGCGCAGGCGCAGGGGGCCGCGGCGGCGCAGGCCGGCATGCGCGGCTACAGCATCCCGGCCGGGGCGCTGGCGGATGCGTTGCCGCGCTTTGCGGACAGCGCCGGCGTGACTGTGCTGTTCGATGCGGCGCTGGTGGGTCAACGGCGCACCGCGGGATTGCAGGGGGCCTATTCCGTGCATGAGGGGTTCTCGCGTCTCCTGGCCGGCAGCGGACTGGGCGTGCAGGAACGCAGCGCGGGCGTCTTCGTGTTGCAAGCGCTGCCGCAGGGCGGCGTGACGCAGCTTGCGCCGGTGCGGATCGACGGCGAAGCCGCCGTCGTCACGCCGGCCTGGGACACCAGCACCGACCGCCGCCGCATGGACGATCTGCAGATCCGGAACTGGACCGACCTGGGCCGGCGCGCCGAACCGGGCGTGAACTTCAATCGCACGACCAACAGCATCAACATCCGCGGTCTGGACCAGGACCGCGTGCTGACCCGCGTGGACGGCATCCGCCTGCCGTGGCTGGACGACGGCGCGCGCGGCGTGAAGGGCGGCCTGGAGGCCGTGGACTTCAACAGCCTGTCGCGCCTGGACATCGTGCGCGGTGCGGACGCGACCGGCGGCGGCTCCGGCGCCATCTCGGGCATCGCCGACCTGCACACGCTGAACCCCGCGGACTTGCTGAGCGACGGCAAGACCTTCGGCGCGCTGGCCAAGACCGACTTCGACTCCGCGGACAACAGCTGGGGCGCCAACGCCGCGCTGGCCGGGCAGATCCACAGCAACACGTTCTGGCTGGTGCAGGCGGGCGTGCGCAACGGTCACGAGCTGGACAACCGGGGCGACGTCGGCGGCTACGGCGCCAAGCGCAGCGAGCCCAGCCCCGAAGATTACGACCAGCGCAGCTTCCTGATGAAGCTGCAACAACGGGTGGACGGCGCGCATCTGTTCGGCCTGACGGGCGAATACTTCAAGCGCAATGCCGACATCGACAACATGTGGGAGCAAGGCCTCGGCACCAGCTACCTCATCGGCGAAAACAGCACGCGCAAGGAAACCGAACGCGAGCGGGTGTCGTTCGACTACACGTACACGGCGCCGGACTCGGGCGGCCTCATCGACACGGCCCACGCCGTCGTGTACTGGCAGCGCGTGCGCCTGGACAACTCGCTCACCGGCATCCGCGGCGTCGACTCGCGTGCTCGCATTATTCCTGGCGATCCGTTCCGCTACGGCTTTCCCAACGGGCCTTACGGCCGCAGCAATTCGATCCAGCAGACGCTCTTTGGCGCCAGCACGGAATTGACCAAGCGGATCGCGGGCGCGTCGGTGTCGCAACTGTGGTCGTTCGGCGGCGAGTGGTACGGCAACAAGACCGAGCAGAACTCCAGCGGCTATGACAATTGCCCGGTGATCCGTCCGGGCACACCCGCGCCGTTTGGTCCGCGTGCGTGCGACATGCTGCATACCAATCAGGCCGACGTGCCGCAGTCCAAGGGCGACCAGTGGGCGCTGTGGGTGCAGGACGAGTTCAGCTTTGCCGACGGGCGCTACACGTTGGCTCCCGCCTTGCGCTACGACCACTACGAGCAACGGCCGCAATCCACGGCCGGCTACGAAAGCAATCCCAACGCGGGCGCGCTGCCGCCCAGCAACAGCGGCAGCCGCTTCTCGCCCAAGCTGCTGGCCACATGGCGGGCGGCGGACCAGCTCAGCCTGTATGCGCAGTACGCGTACGGCTTCAAGGCGCCCAGCGCCACGCAGCTCTACACCAACTATGGCGGCCCGGGCACCTATCTGCGCGTGGGCAATCCGTACCTGAAACCGGAGACCAGCAAGGGCTGGGAACTGGGCGCCAAGATGGGGTCCGACGACCTGGGCGGTGCAGTATCGTTCTTTGATAATCGCTATCAGAACTTCATCGATGGCGATGTGCCGCTCAACGCCAGTTCGCCGCAGTGGCAGGCGGGCTGGGCAGGCCAGTATCCGCTGGGTGTGACGGGCAACGTCAACCGCGCCAAGGTCCGCATCTACGGCGCAGAGGCAAGCGCTCACTGGAAGTTCGCGCCGGGCTGGCGCACGTGGGGATCGCTGGCGTGGGCAGTGGGCAAGGACGAGGGCACGGGGCAGTACCTGAATTCCGTGGCGCCCCTGAAGGCAGTGCTGGGCGTGGGGTATGGCCACGACGTGTGGGGCGTGGACGCCATGCTGACCACGGCGATGCAGCGCAACAAGGTCGAGTACCCCGAGGCGTCGGCCGACGCGCCCAATCCCGACTTCAAGGCGCCGGGCTACGGCGTGGTCGACCTGATGGGCTACTGGCGTCCCGCCGCGGTGAAGGGCTTGCAGGTGCAGGCGGGCGTTTTCAACCTGTTCGACAAGAAGTACTGGGAGGCCATCAACGTGCCGACCGCCGGCGCCACCGCGATTCCGCGCCCGGTGGACTGGTACACGGAACCGGGACGCAGCGTGCGCGTCTCGCTGACGTATCAATATTGAGTTCGGTCCGCCGCCATTCGGCGCTGACCGGACCCGGCGGCGGTTTTCAGCAACGTGTTTTGCACTGGCCGGAGGGCCTACGATGACGACTACCGATTTCACCACCCGCGCGCAAGCACTGCGCGCTCGCAACGAGGCGCTGGCCGCCTCGCAACCCGGGCTGCGCGCCCGCAATCTGGCGCAAGCCCTGGGCGTGTCCGAGGCCGAATGGGTGGCCGCGGGCTGTGGCGGGGTACAGGCGACGGCGCTCATTGGCACGCCGCAGGAGATCTTCCGCGAGCTGGGCACGCTGGGCGAGGTCATGGCGCTGACGCGCAACGACTGGTGTGTGCACGAGCGCCACGGCCGGTATGAGGACATCCAGGCCGACGGTCCGGTAGGCCTGGTGCTGGGGCCGGACATCGACCTGCGCGTTTTCTTTACCGCCTGGAAGTCGGCCTGGTCGGTCGAGCAGGATGGCCGCCGCAGCCTGCAGTTCTTCGACGGCGCGGGCGTGGCGGTGCACAAGGTCTACCGCACCGACGGCACGGATGCCGCCGCATGGGACGCGCTGGTTGCGCGATTTGCGGGCCAGGCGCAGTGGCCCGTCACGCAAGCCTACGCGCCGCCGTCGGACGCCGCGCAGGTCGAGGACGCGCAAGCGTGGCGCGAGGCCTGGCTGGCCATGAAGGACACGCACGAGTTCTTCCCGCTCCTGCGCAAGTTCAAGGTGTCGCGCCTGGCGGCGCTGTCGGCTGCGGGCGAAGACCTGGCGCAGCCGGTGCCGGCCGACGCCGTCGAGCGCATGCTGCAGGCCGCATCCAAATCGGGCCTGCGCATCATGTGCTTCGTGGGCAACCGCGGCATGATCCAGATCCATTCCGGACCGGTGCAGTCGCTGCGCCGCACGGGGCCGTGGTTCAACGTGCTGGATCCCAAGTTCAACCTGCACCTGGACACCACCGCGATCGCCTCGGCGTGGGTGGTCAACAAGCCCACGACGGACGGTTGGGTCACCTCGCTGGAGGTGTATGCCAGCACGGGCGACCTGATCGTGCAGTGCTTTGGCGAACGCAAGCCCGGTCAGCCGGAAATCCCGCAATGGCGCGAACTGATGGTTGGCCTGTGCAGCGCGCCGCTGGCCGCCTGAGCGTTGAGCGCATAAGGAAACGAAAGCGATGAAGAAATGGTTGGCAGTGGCGGCCTGGTTCCTGGCGGCGGGCGCGCACGCGGCGCCGCCCGAACGGGTGGCGACGCGGGTGGTGACGCTGGGCGGCAGTGTGACCGAGATCGTGTATCAGCTCGGGCAGGGCGGCAAGCTGGTGGGGGACGATCTGTCCAGCCTGTACCCCGAGGCCGCGACCAAGCTGCCGCGCGTCGGCTATTACCGCGCGGTGCCGGTGGAAGGCGTGCTGGCGCTCAAGCCGGATCTGGTCCTGGCGTCCGAGCAGGCCGGCCCGCCCGATGCGCTCAAGCGTCTGGGCGACGTCGGCGTGCGCATCGTCACGGTGCCCGACGCGCCGTCTGTGGACTCGCTGAAGGCCCGCATCCGCAACATCGCGGAGGCGCTGGACGTGGCCCCGGCCGGCGACGCGCTGGTGACCGAGATCACGCGCGACCTGAAGGCGGTCGAGGCGATTCCCGCCACCGGCGCCCGCGCGATCCTGGTCATCAACCGCACGGGCACGCTGCAAGGCGCCGGGGGCGGCACGGCGGCCAACGAAGTCATGTCGATGGCGGGCCTGGCCAATGTGCTCAAGGACCAGCACGGCTACAAGCCCCTTTCTGCCGAGGCCGTCAGCGCGCTGGCGCCGGAGATCATCGTGGTGACGCGGACGTCGCTGGACGCGTCCGGCGGTGTGGATAAGCTGCTGGCGCTGCCCGGCCTGGCTTCCACGCCCGCCGCGGCGCGCAAGCGCGTCATTGTCATGGACGACCTGCTCCTCTTGGGCATGGGCCCGCGCCTGCCGCTGGCGCTGACCGAACTCAAGCGGGAGGCGGCCGGTGTCATGGGGCGCTAGCGCAAGGCGCGTCTCGGCACCGATGGCGCTGGCCGTGCTGGGCGCCGTGCTGGTGGGGGTGGCACTGGCCGCCAGCGCCAGCGGCGCAGTGCAGATTCCGCTGCGCGACATGCCCGCGCTGCTGTTTGGCAATCCCGCGCCGGACGATGCGCTCTGGCGCAATGTCCTGATCGACATCCGGCTGCCGCGGGTGCTGTTTGCCATGGTGGCGGGCGCCGCGCTGGCCATTTCAGGCGCGGCGATGCAGGCGCTCTTTCGCAATCCGCTGGCCGAGCCCGGTCTCATCGGCATTTCGGCGGGCGGATCGCTGGGCGCGGTGGCCGCCATCGTGCTGACCGCGGGCGGCTTCTGGGTGCTGGCGCCGGCGGCCTTTGCGGGCAGCCTGCTCGCCACCTTCTGCGCGTACACGCTGGGTCGGCGCGTGCCCGGCATGGCGGGACTGCTGCTCGCGGGCATTGCCATCAACGCAGTGGCGGGCGCCATGATCGGTCTCTTCACGTTCGTGGCCAATGACGCGCAACTGCGCGACCTCACGTTCTGGACCATGGGCAGCCTGGCCGGCGCCAATTGGACGCTGCTGGCCTTTCTTGGGCCGTGGGTGCTGGCGATGTCCTGGTGGCTGATGCGCCAGTGGCGGGTGATGAACGCGTTGCTGCTGGGCGAGCGTGAAGCGCAGCATCTGGGTTATGCGCTCAAGCGGGTCAGGGCACAACTGGTGCTGGCCTGCGCGCTGATCGTGGGCCCGCTGGTCGCCGCCACCGGCGGCATCGGCTTCGTGGGCCTGGTCGTGCCGCATCTGGTGCGCATGACCTTGGGCGCCAACCACCGCTGGCTGCTGCCCGCGTGCGTGCTGGGCGGCGCGCTGGCGCTGACGCTGGCTGATTGGCTGGCGCGCGTGGCCGTCGTGCCGGCCGAACTGCCGATCGGGCTGGTGACTAGCCTGGTGGGCGGCCCCTTTTTCTTGTGGCTGCTGGCGCGCGGCCGGAGGCATGGATGATGCTCGCGGCCGATGAGTTGGTGTTGACGCGCGGGGGCAGCCGCATCCTGGACAAGGTGTCGCTGGCGGTGCGGCCGGGCGAAGTGGTGGGCCTGCTGGGCGCCAACGGCGCGGGCAAGTCGACGCTGCTGGGGGCAATGTCGTCCGAACTGGCGCCCGATTCGGGCAGGGTCCGGCTGGGCGATGCCGACGTGCGGCGGCTGGCGCACCGCCAGCAGGCCCGCTTGCGCGCGGTGCTGCCGCAAAAACCAGGGCTCAGTTTCGATCTGGCCGTGCGCGAGGTGGTGGGGATGGGCGCCTATCCGTTTCCGGAGCTATCGCCCGCCCAGGTGGACGCGCTGGTGGAGCAGGCGCTGGGCTGGGCCGACGTGGCGCATCTGCGCGCGCGCCGTTACCCCGAGCTGTCCGGCGGCGAGCAGCAGCGCGTGCAATTCGCCCGGGTGCTGGTGCAGTGCAAGGCGGCGCGCGGGCAGGGCGAACCGCGCTATCTGCTGCTGGACGAGCCCACCGCCAGCCTGGACCCCAAGCACCAGGGCGATCTACTGCGCGTGGCGGCGGGTCTGGCCCACGATGGCGATACGGGGGTACTGGTGATCCTGCACGACATGAATCTGGCGGCGCGCTGGTGCGACCGCCTGTTGCTGCTGTGCGGCGGCCGCGCCATTGCGGCGGGCACGCCGGCGCAGGTGCTGACCCCGCGGAACCTGTTCCTGGCCTATGGCATCGACGCCCACGTCATGCCGCATCCCTTGCAACCCGAGCGCCTGCTGGTGGTGATGGCATGACGGCGTGACGCCGCGCGCGAGGCCGGTAAAATGGCGGGCATTGCATTTTTCCGCCAATTTTCACAGGATCCTGTGTCATGCCTACTTTTGACGTCGTCTCCGAAGTCGACAAACACGAACTGGCCAACGCCGTCGACCAGGCCAACCGCGAACTGGCCACGCGCTTCGATTTCAAGGGCACGGACGCCAAGTTCGAACTCGAAGGCTTCGTCGTGACCCAGGTCGCGTCCAGCGCGTTCCAGCTCAAGCAGATGCTGGACATCCTGCGCGGCCGCCTGTCTGCCCGCGGCATCGACGTGCGCTGCCTGGATGTGGCCGACCCGCTCGAAAACCTGGGCGGCGCCCGCCAGAAGGTCACGATCAAGCAGGGCATCGAGCAGCCCGTGGCCAAGAAGCTCATCGCTGCCATCAAGAACGCCAAGCTCAAGGTCGAATCGCAGATCAACGGCGACAAGCTGCGCATCTCCGGCAAGAAGCGCGATGACCTGCAGACCGCCATCGCGCTGCTGAAAAAGACCGACGTCGACCTGCCGCTGCAGTTCGAGAACTTCCGCGACTGAGCGGCCGGTCCACGCCGATGGGCCATTCCGGCGAGCTGCTTCTTGTCGTGGAACTTGCGCGCGCGGGCGGCATGTCGGCCGCGGCGCGCGAGCTTGACGTCACGCCCGCCGCGGTCAGCAAGCGCCTCGCGCAGATCGAGGCGCGGCTGGGCGTGCGGCTGTTCAACCGCAGCACGCGGCGCCTGAGCCTTACTGCCGAGGGCGAGGTCTACCTGGAAAACGCCCGCCGCATCCTGGGCGAAATCGACGATCTGGATGCGCTCATCGCCAGCCGGCAAGCCGCGCCGCGCGGGCTGCTCAAGGTCAATGCGCCGCTCGGTTTCGGGCGCAGTTACATCGCGCCCGCCATCGCGGAATTCGCGCAGAAATACCCCGAGGTCTCGCTGCAATTGCAGCTGACCGACCGGCCCGCCGACTTCGTGCGCGAGGCCTTCGACGTCGCCGTGCGCTTCGGCGATCTGCCCGACACCAGCCTGATCGCGCGCAAGATCGCGCCCAACCGCCGCCTGGTCTGCGCGTCGCCCGGCTACCTGAAAAAACACGGCACGCCGGCCACGCCGCACGACCTGGCGCGGCATCAGTGCATCGTGCTGCGCCAGAACGAGGCGGCCTATGGCCTGTGGCGGTTCACCCGCGGCCGGCGCAGCGAAACCGTGAAGGTGCGCGGCAATCTCAGCAGCAATGACGGCGAGGTCACGCTGACCTGGGGGCTGGCGGGCCTGGGCATCCTGCAACGCGCCGAATGGGATCTGGCCCGCTACCTGCGCAGCGGCCGTCTGGTGCAGGTGCTGGAAGACTATGCGCTGCCGCAGGCGGACATCTACGCGGTGTTCCCCGAACGCCATCACCTGTCCGCGAAGGTGCGCGTGTTCGTGGACTTTCTGGTAGCGTATTTTGGCGAAGGCTCGGAGGGGCGTTGGTGAAGGCCGGCCGCCCGAGCCGGGGTCAGGCCGTCCAAAGGTGCTGCGCCGCATAGGCGCGCCATGGCCGCCAGGCCTCGGACCGCGCCAGCAGCTGTGCGGGGGTGTAGGGCCGGGATTCCAGCTTTTCCAGGGCGCGGATCAGGCCGATGTCCGCATGCGGAAACGCATCCGGTTCGCGCAGTTGCCGTAGCGCGATGTACTGAGCCGTCCATTCCCCCACGCCGCGTATCGTGCGCAGCCGCCGCACCGCGTCTTCCAGATCGACGGCGGCGTCAAAGAGATGCGGGTCCGCGACGGCGGCTGCGGCCACCGCCGACAACGTCGCCGCGCGGCTGCGCGGCATGCCCAGCGATGCCAGCTCGGCGGCGGCCACCGTTGCGGGCTCGGGGAACACATGGGTCAGCGCACCGTCCGGTTGGGTCAGCGGCGCGCCGTGTGCTGCCACCAGCTTGCCGGCCAGCCGGATGGCCGCTGCCACCGTGATCTGTTGGCCCAGCACCGCGCGCATGGCGAGTTCAAACCCGTCCCATGCGCCCGGCACGCGCAAGCCCGGCCGTGCGTGCATCAGCCCCATCATGACCGGATCGGCGGCAAACTGCGCGGCAATGGCCGTGGGGTCGCTGGCCAGATCAAAGACGCGGCGCAGGCGTGCAATGATCGCGGGCAGCGATTGCAGGCGGGGAAAGCGCACCGTCACGTGCAGCGCGTCGCCTGCGCACGGCCGGACCGTGACCGTGCCCTGCGCGCCGTCCAGGCTGATGGTGCGCGCATAGGTGTCGCCGGTCACGGATTCCACCCCGGGGATCGCGCGCAGCCGCAGGAAGGCCAGCATGGCGTCCCAGTCGTAGGGCGGGCGATAACGCAGCAACAGCTTGATTTCTCCGTCCCGTCCCGCGGGCACTTCCGGCTTGCCTGAACGCCGCAATTCGCCGGGCGCGCGGCCGAACAGGTCCAGGAACACTTCGTTGAAGCGGCGGATGCTGCCAAAGCCGGCGGCGAACGCGATCTCAGCCATGGGAAGCTGCGTTTCGTGGATGAGCTGCTTGGCCAGCAGCACGCGGCGCGTCTGCGCGAATGCGACGGGCGAGGCCCCCAGATGCTGGCGGAATTGGCGGCGCAACTGCCGTTCGCCGATGCCCAGGCGCTGCGCCAGCACATCGACGCCGGCCTCGTCCAGCGCGCCCAGTTCGATGCGCTGCAGCGCGCGCGTCACGCTGGCTGGCAGTTCGTGGCCAGGGCCCAGTTCGGGCGCCGTTTCCGGACGGCAGCGCAGGCACGGGTGGAAACCCGCCTCTTGCGCGGCCGCGGCGGTTGAGAAGAACGTGACGTTCTTGGACAGGGGCGTGCGTGCCGGACAGACCGGCCGGCAGTAGATGCGCGTGGTTTTCACGGCCGTGAAAAAGCGGCCGTCGTAGCGGGCGTCGCGCACCTGGATGGCGCTGTAGCAGGCATCGTGGTTCAGGTTCATGAGGCGATGCTAACGCCGCCGGGCGGACAAGATCTAGCGGATTTCGGACGGGGATGTGAATGTCACACAGCTGTCCGAAAACCGCCAGCGCACGCGCCGGCGGCAGGTCTATATTGGCGGCTTGCACACCTTTGCGGAGCGGCATCATGCCGGTACACACCTTTCTGCTCGAACGCGTGTCCACGCCCATCGGCCGGATGCTCGTGCTGACGGATGCGCAGGACCACCTGCGCGCCGTGGACTGGGAAGACTACGAATCCCGCATGCACCTGCTGTTGCAGCGCCAGTACGGCCGGGGCGCGGTGCAACTGCAGAGCGCTGCGCAGCCCTCGCAGGCTAGCCGCGCGTTGCAAGCGTATTTCGACGGCGATGTGGACGCCATCTCGGATCTTCCGGTCGCCTTTGGCGGCACGCCGTTCCAGCAGCAGGTCTGGCACGCGCTGCGCGGCATCGACGGCGGCTGCACCATCAGCTACGGCACGCTTGCGGCGCGGATCGCGCGGCCCACGGCGGTGCGCGCGGTCGGGCTGGCCAATGGCGCCAATCCGGCGGGCATCGTGATTCCGTGCCACCGCGTGATCGGCGCCAACGCCGCGCTGACGGGATACGGCGGCGGCCTTGCCCGCAAGCGCTGGCTGCTGGCGCACGAGGCGGACTGGCGCAGCGCGCAACCGTCGGCCGCGGCCGTGCGGGCACTTTCAACTTCAGGTTGAAAATGTTGTGAATCTGGGCGCGTGCGCCACGCGCCGCGCTCGGTACAGTGCCAGCAGCATTCACCCCGCACGGAGCGCTGGCCCCATGAAGACCTATCGCATTGCAACCATCCCCGGCGACGGCATCGGCAAGGAAGTGATTCCAGCCGGCCAGCGCGTCATGCAGGAACTGGCGGCCCAGGGCGGGCTGCGTTTCGAGTTCCAGGATTTCGACTGGGGCGGGGACTATTACCGCAAGCATGGCGTCATGATGCCGGCCGACGGGCTGGACGCGCTGCGCGACAAGGACGCGATCCTGTTCGGTTCGGCGGGCGACCCGGACATCGCCGATCACATCACGCTGTGGGGCCTGCGCCTGAAGATCTGCCAGGGCTTCGACCAATACGCCAACGTGCGTCCCACGCGCATCCTGCCGGGCATCGACGCGCCGCTCAAGCGCTGCACGCCCGAACAGCTGAACTGGGTGATCGTGCGCGAGAACTCCGAGGGCGAATACTCCGGCGTGGGCGGCCGCGTGCATCAGGGCCATCCTATCGAGGCCGCGACCGACGTATCGATCATGACGCGCGCCGGCGTCGAGCGCATCCTGCGCTTTGCGTTCAAGCTGGCGCAGTCTCGGCCGCGCAAGCTGTTGACCGTCGTCACCAAGTCCAACGCGCAGCGCCATGCCATGGTGATGTGGGACGAGATCGCCGTGCAGGTCAGCCGCGAGTTTCCGGACGTGACCTGGGACAAGGAACTGGTCGATGCCGCCACCGCGCGCATGGTCAACCGCCCCGCGTCGCTGGACACCATCGTTGCCACCAACCTGCATGCCGACATCCTGAGCGATCTGGCCGCGGCGCTGGCCGGCAGCCTGGGCATCGCGCCCACCGGCAACATCGATCCCGAGCGGCGCTATCCGTCGATGTTCGAACCCATCCACGGCTCGGCCTTCGACATCATGGGCAAGGGCCTGGCCAATCCGGTCGGAACATTCTGGTCGGTGGTGATGCTGCTGGAGCACCTGGGCGAAACCCAAGCCGCGGCACGGCTGATGCAGGCCATCGAAAGCGTCACCGCCGATCCCGCGCTGCACACCGGCGACCTGGGCGGCCGCGCCACGACCGATCAGGTGACCAACGCAGTATGCAAAAAGCTGTCCGAATCGGCACAAGCCAAGGCGGCGTAGCGGGTTCCCGGGTGCAGACGCCGTGCACAGGTGCCGGTGTCTGACACCCTATGGAATGGATTGCCGGCTTGGCGCAGTGCTTCAACGGGTGTCAGACACCTGGAGAGGTGCACTGGTGTTGGTGTCTGACACCCTATGGAAAGGATGGTCGGCTTGGCGCAGTGCTTCAACGGGTGTCAGACACCTGGAGACGGTGCAGGTACGAGGACATCAGATCCGACGCCCGCACCGGGCAACACAACAACAAGCGAAGCTCATTCGTAGTCAGGAGACAAATCATGCAAAAGAAAGCGATGACGGCGCGCGCCTTGGCGTTCGCCTGCCTGATCGGCGTTTCATTCGCGGGCGGCGCGCAGGCGCAGTCCTATCCGACGCGCCCGGTGAACCTCGTCGTGCCGTTTCCGGCCGGCGGCACGACGGATGTGCTGGCGCGCGCGCTGGGGCAGGAGCTGGCCAAAAGCCTGGGTCAGCCGGTGGTGGTGGAGAACAAGCCGGGGGCGGGGTCGACGCTGGGCGCCGACTACGTGGCCAAGGCCGCGCCGGACGGCTACACGCTGCTGATGGGCGCGGTGCATCACACCATCGCCACCAGCGTGTACAAGAACCTGAACTACGACTTCCAGAAGGACTTCGCGCCGGTCACCACCGTGGCGCTCGTGCCGAATGTGCTGGTCGTCAATCCCAAGCTGCAGGCCAAGGACGTGGCCTCGCTGCTGAAGCTGGCGCAGGCCTCGCCCGGCAAGCTGACCTACGGGTCCAACGGCATGGGCACGGGCCAGCACCTGATCGGCGCGCAGTTCGAGCGCGCGGGCAACGTGCAGCTGTTGCATGTGCCATACAAGGGCAGCGGGCCGCTGACGACCGATCTGTTGGGCGGCCAGATCGACATGTCGTTCGACACCATCACCCCGGTGCTTGCGCACATCCAGAGCGGCAAGCTGCGCGCGCTGGCCGTGACCACCAACCAGCGTTCGGCCGCGCTGCCGGACGTGCCGACAATGGAAGAGGCGGGCCTGAAGCCCTTCAACATGGGCACGTGGTTCGGCGTGCTTGCACCCGCGGCGGCGCCCAAGGACGTGGTCGACAGGCTCAATGCCGAGATGGTGAAGATCATCCGTTCGCCGGACTTCACGCGGCGCATGGCCGAGATCGGCGCGGTGCCGATCGGCGACACGCCCGCCGAGATGAAGGCGCGCATCGGCGCCGACACCACCAATTACGCGAAGCTGGTCAAGGAAGCCAAGGTCGCGATCAATTGAGGGGCAGGGTGGGCGCCGTCGCGGCCACCGTTACGCCCGGATCCATCCGCGCGCAATCGGCAGGGCAAGCACCTTGCGGTACACCGCCTGCGCCACGCCCGTCAGCGGTTCGCCCGCGCGTTGCCACACCGGCACCGTGATGGCCGCCGCCAGGGGCGCCAGCAGCAACCCGCCCGCGATATCCAGCGGGAAATGCACGCCCAGATACACGCGCGACGTCCCCACCAGCAAGGCGCCCGCCAACGCGAGCCAGCCCCATCCCGCCCAGCGCCGGTCCAGGATCAGCGCGAAGGCGAAGGCGGCGATGATGATCGTGTGATTGCTGGGGAACGACGATGTGGGCTTGTGCGCGAAAAAGACGTGGCCCAGGCCGATCACGAAGGGACGCGGATGCGGCCATAGCGCGCCGCACACGTAGCTGAGCCCCAGGGCCACGGCGACACTCGCCAGCGCCTTGAGCATCAGGCTGCGCTGGGCTTGTCTGCCCCACAGCCACAAGGCGGCCATGACGCCCGGAACCAGCAGGATGAGCTTGTTTGCCACCAGCATGGCGGCGTGGATCCGCCACGCGGGCGTGGCGGGGTCGGCATTGATCGAAAGAAAAAGGGACTGATTGAGGCTTTCCAGGAAATCCATGACACGTCATCGCGGCGTAATAATTCGGTTGCCGCGATGGTAATGACCGTACCCGTCAGTTCCCTTGCAAAGCGCTTCGATGCGGCCGTTTTTACTTCTGGATGCGATTGCCTTGGGCGTCGATGACGGGCTCGCCGCTTTCCTTGGCGAACGCGCCTTGCTGCGGGGACGGAAGAATGTCCAACACCCCTTCGCACGGCCGGCACAGCTTCGCGCCCAGCGGCGTCGACACAAACGGACGGTTCAAAAGAATGGGATGCTGTTCGATCGCATCGAGCAGCGCGTCATCCGACAGCGACGTGTCGTCCAGACCCAGTTCCGCATACGGCGTGCCCTTTTCGCGCAGCGCATCGCGCACGCCGATGCCAGCCTGCTTGAACAGCGTCTTGAGCGTGTCGCGGGAAGGCGGCGTTTCCAGGTACAGCACGACCTGCGGCTCGATGCCTGCGTTGCGGATCAGGCCCAGCGTGTTGCGCGAGGTGCCGCACTTGGGGTTGTGGTAGATGGTGACGTCGGACATGAGAACTCCTGTTCGGGTGTTGCGTAATGCCAATGCGCGATGCCAATGCGCGATGCCAATGCGCGCTAGCAGACCCGGAGCATAGTCCATCCGCGGCGCCAAACGATCAGCGCCGCGGGGCCCCTTAAACCGACAGATGCCGCCGCACGTCCTCGCCGTCGATCGTGTCGCGCCCGCCGCGGGCCACCACCTCGCCGCGCGACAGCACCACGAACTGGTCGGCCAGCTCGCGCGCGAAGTCGAAATACTGTTCGCACAGCAGGATCGCGATGTCGCCGCGCTGGCGCAGCATGTGGATGACGCGCGCGATGTCCTTGATGATGGACGGCTGGATGCCTTCCGTGGGCTCGTCCAGGATGATGAGCTTGGGCTCGGCCACCAGCGCCCGCGCGATGGCCAGCTGCTGCTGTTGCCCGCCCGACAGGTCGCCGCCGCGCCGCGACAGCATGCTTTTCAGCACGGGAAACAGCTCGAAGACTTCTTCCTTGATGCGGCGGGCCCGGGCCGCGGGCTTGGTCGCCATGCCCATCAGGATGTTCTCTTCCACCGTCAGCCGCGCAAAGATGTCGCGGCCCTGCGGCACATACGCCATGCCGCGCGCGGCGCGCTGGTGCGGCGCCAGGCGGGTGATGTCGGCGCCGTCGAACGTGATGCCGCCGCGCGCCACGGGCAGCACGCCCATCACGCACTTGAGCAGCGTGGTCTTGCCCACGCCGTTGCGGCCCAGCAGCGCCAGGCATTCGCCTTGGCGCACCGACAGCGACACGCCGCGCAGGGTGTGGCTGCCGCCGTAGTATTGGTCGATCGTGCTTACGTCCAGCATGTTCAGCGCCCCAGATAGACTTCGATCACGCGCGGGTCGGCCTGCACGCGGCTCATGGGCCCCTCGGCCAGCACGGACCCTTCGTGCAGCACGGTGACCTTGCCGTCGCCGGCGATCTGGTTGACGAAGTCCATGTCGTGTTCCACCACCATCAGGGAATGGCGGCCCCGCAGTTCGTTCAAGAGTTCGCCGGTGCGTTCGGTTTCGGCATCGGTCATGCCCGCCACCGGCTCGTCCAGCAGCAACAGCTGCGGTTCCTGCATCAGCAGCATGCCGATCTCCAGCCACTGTTTCTGCCCGTGCGACAGCAGGCCCGCGGGGCGCCAGACCTCGGGCCGCAGCCGGATCAGGTCCAGTGTCTCGCCGATCCGGTCGGCCTGTTCGCTGGTCAGCCGCGAGAACAGGGTGGGGCGCACGCGCTTGTCCGTCTTCATGGCCAGCTCCAGGTTCTCGAACACGGTGTGCTGCTCGAACACCGTGGGGCGCTGGAATTTGCGGCCGATGCCGGCGTGCGCGATCTGCGCCTCGCTCAGCGTGGTCAGGTCGATGCTCTGGCCAAAATAGGCCGTGCCCGACGTGGGCCGCGTCTTGCCGGTGATCACGTCCATCATCGTGGTCTTGCCCGCGCCATTGGGGCCGATGATGCAGCGCAGCTCGCCCACGCCGATGTCCAGCGTCAGGTCGTTCAGCGCCTTGAAGCCGTCGAAGTTGACCGTAATGCCTTCCAGGTACAGGATCGCGCCGTGGCTGGTGTCCAGGCCCTTGGGGCTGACGCGGCCGTAGCCGGCGTCGCCGCTGGGGCCGCCGTCCAGCATGGCCGATTCGGTGTGCGTGGTGGTCATGCCTTCTTCTCCTGGATGCGGGCCGCGATGCGGCGGGCAAGACCGACGATGCCGGTGGGCAGGAACAGGGTCACCAGCACGAAGATGAGGCCCAGCGCGTACAGCCAATATTCCGGCAGCACGCTGGTGAACCAGGTCTTCAGTCCGTTGACGGCGCCCGCGCCGATGATGGGACCGATCAGCGTGCCGCGCCCGCCCGTGGCCACCCAGATCACCATTTCAATGGAGTTCTCGGTGGACATCTCTCCCGGGTTGATGATGCCGACTTGCGGCACATACAGCGCGCCCGCGATGCCGCACAGCACGGCCGACAGCGTCCACACGAACAGCTTGAAGCCCAGCGGGTCGTAGCCGATGAAGCGCACACGGCTCTCGGCGTCGCGCACGGCGGTCAGCACGCGCCCCAGCTTGCTTTGCGTGACTGCGCGCGCCAGGATCAGCGCGCCGGCCAGCGCGGCAAGCGTCACCCAGTAAAGCGTGGCGCGCGTGCCCGGTGCGGTGATATCAAAGCCCAGGATGCGCTTGAAGTCGGTAAAGCCGTTGTTGCCGCCAAATCCCGTGTCGTTGCGAAAGAACAGCAGCATCGCGGCAAAGGTCAGCGCCTGCGTGATGATCGAGAAGTACACGCCCTTGATGCGCGAACGGAACGCAAAGTAGCCGAACACGAACGCCAGCACGCCGGGCACCAGCACCACCAGCAGCATCGCGTACCAGAAGTGCTCGGTGAAGGACCAGTACCAGGGGTAGGTCTTCCAGTCCAGGAACACCATGAAGTCGGGCAGGTCGCTCTGGTAGACGCCGTCGCGGCCGATGGCGCGCATCAGGTACATCCCGTGCGCATAGCCGCCCAGCGCGAAGAACAGGCCATGGCCCAGCGACAGGATGCCCGCATAGCCCCACACCAGGTCCAGCGCCAGCGCCGCCATGGCGTAGCACATGAACTTGCCGAGCAAAGCCACGGCATAGGCCGACACGTGCAGCGTATGGCCCGGCGGAAACCACAGATTCATCAGCGGCAGGAGGGCCAGCAGGACAACACCCGCAGCCAGCGCGGCCCACACCCGGCCCGAGAAGAGCGGGCGGCGCGCAAGCAGGTTCAGGTCGGTCAGCGCGGTCTGTTTCATTCGACGCTCCGGCCCTTGGGGGCGAACAGGCCTTGCGGCCGCTTTTGTACGAACAGCACGATGAGCACCAGGATGGTGATCTTGGCCATGACAGCTCCCGCGTAAGGCTCCAGGAATTTATTCACGCCGCCCAGGCCCAGCGCGGCGATGACCGTGCCGGCCAGCTGGCCCACGCCGCCCAGCACCACCACCATGAACGAGTCCACGATGTAGCCGCGGCCCAGGTCGGGTCCCACGTTGCCCAGCTGCGAGAGCGCCACGCCCGCCAGCCCGGCGATGCCCGAGCCCAGGCCGAAGGCCAGCATGTCGATGCGGCCGGTCGGCACGCCCACGCAGTCGGCCATCCGCCGGTTCTGCGTGATGGCGCGCACAAAGAGGCCCAGCCGCGTGTGGTTCAAGAGCGCCCACACCAGAAAGACCACAAAGAATGCGAAGCCGATGATGACGATCCGGTTGTACGTCAGCACCAGCCCGCCCAGCACGGTCACGCCGCCCGACATCCAGCTGGGATTGCCGACCTCGACGTTCTGCGCGCCGAAGAGCGACCGCACGCCCTGCATCAGCATCAGACTGATGCCCCAGGTGGCCAGCAGCGTCTCCAGCGGACGGCCATACAGCCAGCGGATCACGGTGCGCTCCAGCGCCATGCCGACCAGCGCCGTCACGACGAACGCGAGCGGCAGGGCGGCCACCACATACCAGTCCAGCCAGCCCGGCAGCCACGCGCGAAATAGCGTCTGCACCACATACGTCACGTAGGCGCCGATCATCAGCAGCTCGCCGTGCGCCATGTTGATGACGCCCATCAGGCCGAAGGTGATGGCAAGACCCAGCGCCGCCAGCAGCAGCACGCTGCCCAGGCTGACGCCGTAAAACAGATTGCCCGCCCATTCGATCGTGGCCAGGTGCCGGTCGATCTGCTTGACCGCGTTGGCCGCCGCCTCGCGCACGCCGGCATCGGGCTCCGCATACGTGCCGTCGCGCTCCTGCGTCAGGGCGGCCAGCGTGGGCCGGAACGCGGCGTTCTGGGTGTCGCCCAGCACCTGCACCGCGTGGCGGCGCTTGGCGGGATCTTCGCTTTTCAGTTCCAGATTGGCCTGCGCGATCAGCAGCGCATCGCGCACGGCCTCGTTCTTTTCCGCCGCCAGCGCCTTTTCCAGCATGGGCAGGCGCGCGGGGTCGCCCGTCTGCTGCAGCCGCCGGGCCGCGGCAAGGCGTTCGTTGGCGTCGTCCGAGAACAGACGCGAACCTGCCAGCGCGGCCTCGATAGCGCGGCGCAGGCGGTTGTTGATGGAAATCGTGCCCGCATCCGCAGGCAGGTCCACGGCCGCGCCCGTGGACGGATCGGTGGCGCGCGTGCCGCTCGTGCCGATCAGCACGCGGCCGTCGGCGGTGGCGTAGAGCTGATCGCTACCCAGCGCCTGCAGCACCGCCGCGGCGCCCGGATCGGGCAGTTGGCCCAGCGCGGCAATCGCTTGCAGCCTGGCGTCGGTGTCGTCGCCGGCCAGCGGCGCAAGCAGGGTCTGGTCCACGCCGGCGGCGGCCGCGGGTGCGGCCAGCGCCGGCACGGCCAGCAGCCATGCCAGAAGGAAACGACGCAAGAAGTGTGCGATTGCCGCGATGCGCATGGCTGCCTATTCCTTGATGTTGAGACTACAGGCCTTGCTTGCCTTCGTTGCCCGGGATGTACGGGCTCCACGGCTGGGCACGGATCGGGCCCTTGCTCTTCCAGACCACGCTGAACTGGCCGTCCGCCTTGATCTCACCGATGTAGACGGGCTTGTGCAGGTGGTGGTTGGTCTTGTCCATCTCGATGGTGTAGCCGTCGGGCGCGTTGAACTTCTGGCCGCCCATCGCCGCGATCACCTTGTCGACGTCGGTGGTCTTGGCCTGTTCGACGGCCTGCTTCCACATGTGGATGCCGATGTAGGTGGCTTCCATGGGATCGTTCGTCACGACCGTGTTGGCGTTGGGCAGGTTCTTGGCCTTGGCGTACGCCTTCCACTTGGCAATGAACGCGTCGTTGACGGGGTTCTTGACGGACTGGAAGTAGTTCCAGGCGGCCAGGTGGCCGACCAGCGGCTTGGTGTCCACGCCGCGCAGTTCCTCTTCGCCCACCGAGAACGCGACGACCGGCACGTCGGTGGCCTTCAATCCCGCATTGCCCAGTTCCTTGTAGAAGGGCACGTTTGAGTCGCCGTTGATCGTGGAGATGACCGCGGTCTTGCCGCCCGTGGCGAACTTCTTGATGTTGGCGACGATGGTCTGGTAGTCGGAATGGCCGAACGGGGTGTAGACCTCGTCGATGTCGCTGTCCTTCACGCCCTTGGAATGCAGGAAGGCGCGCAGGATCTTGTTGGTGGTGCGGGGGTAGACGTAGTCGGTGCCCAGCAGCACGAAGCGCTTGGCGCCGCCGCCGTCCTCGCTCATCAGGTATTCGACGGCGGGAATGGCTTGCTGGTTGGGCGCGGCGCCCGTGTAGAACACGTTCTTTTCCAGCTCTTCGCCTTCGTATTGCACGGGGTAGAACAGCAGGCCGTTCAGTTCCTTGAACACCGGCAGCACCGACTTGCGCGATACCGAGGTCCAGCAGCCGAAGACCACGGCCACCTTGTCCTGCGACAGGAGCTGGCGCGACTTCTCAGCGAACAGCGGCCAGTTCGACGCGGGGTCGACGACCACGGCTTCGAGCTTCTTGCCCATCACGCCGCCGTTGGCGTTGATCTCGTCGATGGTCATCAGGGCCACGTCCTTGAGCGACGTTTCCGAGATGGCCATGGTGCCCGAGAGCGAGTGCAGGA
The DNA here is from genome assembly GCF_037039475.1 of Achromobacter sp. E1. Taxonomy (NCBI): domain Bacteria; kingdom Pseudomonadati; phylum Pseudomonadota; class Betaproteobacteria; order Burkholderiales; family Alcaligenaceae; genus Achromobacter; species Achromobacter sp. E1. Next base: position 4,616,214 of record NZ_CP146253.1, on the reverse strand, counting down.
TGCCGACCTTGATGGTGTCCTCGGCGGCGTGAACCTGCGGCATCCATCCGGTCATGGCCAACAGGCTCACGGCGGTCAGTTGCTTAAGGGCTAGTCTGCGTTTCATGGTGACTCCTGGATGGAATAGGCCGGCCGGGCCGGCGAGAACGTTCAGAAAAAGCAGTCGCACAGGAGTCAAAAGCAAAACGTGTGCCAAGTGCTGGCAACACTTCCCGCTGCTGTATGAAGGGGGTGGGTTTACGCGAAGGCGCGTGGCGGCCGGGGCGGGGCGCGCGTGCGATCAGAACGGTGCCGTCCGCACAACATCGGTGCGCGTTGCGCCCGATTCCGGTGCGGCGCACGGGCCGATGCGGGGACCGGTGCCGGCGGCTTGCGTGCGGTCTGGCCGCGCGTCAGAGGGAAAGCGCCGCGCGCCGCCAACATGGCACGCAGATTGCTTGGGAATCCGTACTTGTATACAAGAAAGGATTCCAGCATGAATGCCGCAGCAACGCAGAAGCAACCCGCCGGTTGGACCATCGCGCAATGGCAGGCCGCCTACCGCGGCGGGGCGCAGCCCGAGGCGCTGTTGGCCGGCTACGCCGCCGAGCCCGGCGATAACGCAGACAAGGACAACGCCTGGATCCGTCGCGTGGACCGCGTCCAGCTCGATGAACAGCTCGACGGCCTGCGTCTCTTGCTGGCCGCGGCGGGCGGCGATCTCTCGCGCCTGCCGCTGTATGGCGTGCCGTTTGCCATCAAGGACAACATCGATGCGGCGGGCTGGCCCACCACCGCGGCGTGTCCCGCGTTCGCTTACACGCCGCAGGAAGACGCGACCGTCGTGCGCCGTCTGCGCGCAGCCGGCGCCATCCTTATCGGCAAGACCAATCTGGACCAGTTTGCGACCGGCCTGGTGGGCACGCGCTCGCCGCACGGCGCCGTGGCCAACACGTTCAATCCCGATTACGTAAGCGGCGGCTCCAGTTCGGGCTCCGCGTCGGTGGTCGCGCGCGGCATCGCCGCGTTCTCGCTGGGCACCGATACCGCGGGCTCCGGCCGCGTGCCGGCGGGCTTCAACAATATCGTCGGCCTCAAGCCCACCAAGGGCTGGCTCAGCACCGCGGGCGTGGTGCCGGCATGCCGCACGCTGGACTGCGTATCGATCTTCGCGCTGACCGTGGACGATGCCGACAAGGTCGCGCAGGTGGCTGGCGGGTATGACGACGCCGATCCCTATTCGCGCAGCGTGCCGGCGGGCGCGGCGCGCCCGTGGCCCAAGGCGCCGCGGCTGGCCGTGCCGGCGTCGCTGGAATTCTTTGGCGACACCGAGGCCGCCGCCGTGTTCGACGACGCCGTGCGCGCGCTGCGCGCCGATGGCGCCCAGGTCGAAGCCATCGACTTCGCGCCGTTCAGCGAACTGGCGGCATTGCTGTACCAGGGACCGTGGGTGGCCGAGCGCTTTGCCGCGGTCCAGTCGTTGTGGAACGAGAACCCCGACGCCATCAATCCGGTCGTGCGCGGCATCGTCGAGCAGGCCGCGAACTACAGCGCGCTGGACGCGTTCAAGGCCGAGTACCGCCGCGCCGAGCTGACCCGCCGGATTCACCGAGCGCTCGAAGGCTTTGACGCGCTGGTCGTGCCGACCTCGCCGTCCATCTACACGATCGCCCAGCTGGAAGCGGACCCCGTCACGCTCAATTCCCGCCTGGGCGTCTACACCAACTTCGCCAACCTGGCCGACCTGTCCGCGCTGGCGGTGCCCGCCGGCATGCGCGCCGATGGCCTGCCCTCGGGCATCACGCTGATCGGATTGGCATGGCAGGACCGCGCGCTGGCGCAGTTCGGCAGGCAATGGCAGGCGCGCCGCGGATTGCCGCTGGGTGCGACGGGCGCGCCGCTGCCCGCGCTGGCGGCCGATGGCGCGCCGTCCGCGGACACCGTGCGCGTGGCGGTGGTGGGTGCCCACCTGACCGGCATGCCGCTGAATCATCAGCTCACCTCGCGTCACGCGGTGTTTGTTGAGAAGACCGCAACGGCCGGCGACTACCGGCTCTTCGCGCTGGCCAACACCACGCCGCCCAAGCCGGGCCTGGTGAAGATGGACAGCGGCGCCGCCATCGAAGTCGAGCTGTGGGACGTGCCCGTGACGGCCTTTGGCGCGTTCGTGGCCGAGATTCCCGCGCCGCTGGGCATCGGCACGCTGGAGCTGGCCGACGGGCGCCTGGTCAAGGGCTTCATCTGCGAACCGCGCGGCCTGGAAGGGGCGCGGGACATCACCGAATTCGGCGGCTGGCGTGCCTACCTGGCCAGCCTGAACGCCGCCACCCGATAACCCCGCCTCACCCCAGGGAGTCGCATCGTGTTCGATACCGTTCTGATTGCAAACCGCGGCGAGATCGCCGTCCGCGCCATCCGCACCCTCAAGCGGCTGGGCATCCGCAGCGTGGCCGTCTATTCCGACCCGGACCGCAATGCCGCGCATGTGCGCGAGGCCGACGTGGCCGTGGCGCTCGGCGGCGAGAAGGCCGCCGACAGCTACCTGCGCATGGACCTGTTGCTGGAAGCGGCGCGCGCGCACGGCGCGCAGGCGATCTATCCCGGCTACGGCTTTCTGTCCGAGAGCGCCGACTTCGCCGAAGCCTGCGAGGCCGCCGGCATTGCGTTTGTCGGCCCCACGCCGCTGCAGATTCGCGAATTCGGCCTGAAGCACCGCTCGCGCGAACTGGCGGCTGACGCGGGCGTGCCGATGACGCCGGGCACCGGACTCCTGTCCAGCCTGGGCGAGGCGCTGTCGCAGGCCGAACGCATCGGCTATCCGGTCATGCTGAAGAGCACGGCGGGCGGCGGCGGCATCGGCCTGTCGCGCTGCGAGAACGAGGCGGAACTGACCGTCGCGTTCGACAGCGTGCAGCGCATGGGCGAACACTTCTTTCGCGACGGCGGCGCGTTCATCGAGCGCTATGTGGACAACGCGCGGCATGTGGAGGTGCAGATCTTTGGCGACGGCGCGGGCCGCGTGCTGGCGCTGGGCGAGCGCGACTGCTCGGTGCAGCGCCGCAACCAGAAGGTCATCGAGGAAACCCCGGCGCCGTTGCTGCCTGCCGCCACGCGCGCCGCGCTGCTGGATGCCGCTGTCAAGCTGGGTGAATCCGTGAACTACCGCTCTGCCGGCACGGTGGAGTTCATCTACGATCCGGCACGCGACAGCTTCTACTTCCTGGAAGTCAACACGCGCCTGCAGGTCGAGCACCCGGTAACCGAGGCCGTGACCGGCCTGGACCTGGTGGAGTGCATGCTGCGCGTTGCCGCGGGCGAGCCGCTGGATTACGCCGCCATGTCGCGCACCCCGCAAGGCGCGTCGATTGAAGTGCGCCTGTATGCCGAGGATCCGCTGCGCCAGTTCCAGCCGTCGCCCGGGGTGCTGACGGAAGTGTCGTTCCCGGACGGCGTGCGCGTCGATGGCTGGGTCGAGACCGGCACCGACGTGCCCGCGTTCTACGACCCGATGCTGGCCAAGCTGATCGTGCATGCGGACACGCGCGAGGCCGCGCTGGACAAGCTGGCCGACGCGCTGGCGCGCACGCGCCTGCACGGCATTGCGACCAACCTGGATTACCTGCGCCAGATCGTGGCCGATGCGCGCTTTCGCGCCGGCCAGCTGTCCACGCGCTTTCTGGAAGGCTTTGCGTACCGCCCCGCGGCCATCGAGGTCCTGGAAGCGGGCACCTACACCAGCGTGCAGGACTATCCCGGCCGCGCGGGCTATTGGGACATTGGCGTGCCGCCCTCCGGCCCCATGGACGATTACGCGTTTCGCGTGGCCAACCGCATCGTCGGCAACGCGCCGGACGCGGCCGGCATCGAGACCACGCTGATCGGCCCGACGCTGCGCTTTCACGGCGATGCCGTCGTGGCGCTGACGGGCGCGTCGTGCGCGGCCACGCTGGATGGCGAGCCGGTGCCGATGTGGCAGCCCATCTTTGTCACATCCGGACAGGTGCTGGCCACCGGCCGCGCGCTGTCCGGCTGCCGCAGCTACCTGGCGGTGCGCAACGGGCTGGACGTGCCGGTGTACCTGGGCAGCCGGTCCACCTTTGCGCTGGGCCAGTTTGGCGGCCATGCCGGCCGCACGCTGCGCGTGGGCGACATGCTGCCCGTCGTGCGTCCCGAACTGGCGGGCGCCACGGCCGCGCCGCCCGAGACGCTGCCGCAGGCCGCACCCGCCGCGCTGATCCCCGAATACGGCAACACCTGGGAGATCGGCGTGCTTTACGGCCCGCATGGCGCGCCCGACTTCTTTCAGCCCGACGCCATCGACGCCTTCTTTGCGGCCGACTGGGAGGTGCACTACAACTCCAATCGCCTGGGTGTCCGGCTGATCGGTCCCAAGCCCACTTGGGCGCGGGAAAACGGCGGCGAGGCCGGCCTGCATCCGTCCAACATCCACGATTGCGAGTACGCAATCGGCAGCATCAATTTCACCGGCGACAGTCCCGTCATCCTGACGCGCGACGGCCCCAGCCTGGGCGGCTTCGTGTGTCCCGTCACCATCGCGCGTGCCGAGCTGTGGAAGGTGGGGCAGGTCAAGCCCGGCGACCGCATCCGCTTCGTGCGCATCGATTACCCGCAGGCCGTGGCGCTGGAAGCCGCGCAGGACCGCCGCATCGCCGAACTGGCGCCCGCGGCGCCGGCCGCGACCGAGCCCGCGCCCGTGCCGGCGACGGTCTCGGAGACCATCATCGCCGCGCTGCCCGCCGATGGGGCGCGCCCGTCGGTGTCGTACCGGCAAGCCGGCGACGGCTATCTGCTGCTGGAATACGGCGACAACGTGCTCGACCTGGCGCTGCGCATGCGCATCCACCTGCTGATGGAGGCGCTCAATGCGGATCCGGTTGACGGCGTGCTGGAGCTGTCGCCCGGCGTGCGCTCGCTGCAGATCCGCTACGACAGCCGCGTCATCCTGCAGGGCGCGCTGATTGCGAAGCTGCTGGAGATCGAACAAGAGCTGGCCGACGTGGCGACCCTGAAGGTGCCCACGCGCGTCGTGTACCTGCCGATGGCCTTCGAGGATTCCGCCACGCTGGGCGCGGTGCAGCGCTATCAGGAAACGGTGCGCGCCAGCGCGCCCTGGCTGCCGAACAACGTCGACTTCATTCAGCGCATCAACGGGCTGGACGCGCGCGACGAGGTGCGCCGCATCGTCTTTGATGCCAGCTATCTCATCATGGGCCTGGGCGACGTGTATCTGGGCGCGCCGTGCGCGGTGCCCATCGACCCGCGTCACCGGCTGCTGACGTCCAAGTACAACCCCGCGCGCACCTTCACCGCCGAAGGCACGGTGGGCATCGGCGGGGTGTACATGTGCATCTACGGCATGGACTCGCCCGGGGGCTATCAGCTCGTGGGCCGCACGCTGCCCATCTGGAACAAGTTCCTGAAGAACCCGGTGTTCCAGGACGGCAAGCCGTGGCTGCTGCGGTTCTTCGACCAGGTGCGCTTCTATCCCGTCACCGAGGCGGAACTGGATGTCCTGCGCGAAGACTTCCGCGAAGGCCGCGCCACCGTTCGCATCGAGGAAGAAGTGTTCGACTTTGCCGCGCACCGGCGCTTCCTGGCCGAGCAGGCGGACAGCATCGCCGCCTTCCAGGCGCGCCAGAAGACGGCGTTCGATGCCGAGGTGGCGCTCTGGAAGACCGAGGACGTGGCGGCCGAACCGCCTGCCGCCGAACCCGAGGCCGAGACCGTGCTGCGCGAAGGCGAGCGGCTGGTCAGCGCCGACATGTGCGGCAACATCTGGAAGATTCCGGTCCAGGTGGGGCAGAGCGTGTCGGCCGGCGACACGCTGGTGGTGGTCGAAGCCATGAAGATGGAGCTGTCCGTCATCGCGCCGGCGTCGGGCACGGTTTCCGCCATACGCTGCGTGCCCGGCAAGCCCGTCAACGCGGGAGATCCGCTGGTCGTGATCACCGAAGACGCCACGTGCGTCGTGACCGGATGATGCGGCTGGAAGCCGTCCAGGCCGGCCCGGCCCTCCGCCCCGCGCCGGCGCTTGCCGGCTCGCTGGCCGATCAGGTCTACCAGCGCATCAAGGACGACCTGTTCGGCTTTCGGATGCTGCCCGGCGAACGCTTCACCGAGGCCGACCTGGTGGCGCGCCTGGGCGTCAGCCGCACGCCCGTGCGGCTGGGCCTGGCGCGGCTGGAACGCGAAGGCTTTGTGCTGGCCCGGCCGCGCAGCGGCTGGCAGGTGCGGCCGTTCGACTTCGAACGCTTCGAGGCGTTGTACGACGTGCGCGTGGTGCTGGAGCAGGCGGCGGTGGAAAAGCTGTGCGCCCGTGAACACATGGATCCGGCCGGCATTCTGGGCGCGCTGACGGACGTCTGGCTGGTGCCGCCGCCGCAGCGCATCCTGGACGGCCGGCTGGTGGCGCAGCTGGATGAAGCCTTCCACTGCTCGCTGGTGGCCGCGGCAGGCAATCCGGAGATGGCGCAGATCCACCGCGACGTCACGGAAAAGATCCGCATCGTCAGGCGGCTGGACTTCACCAAGGACTTCCGCGTGGACGCCACCTACGACGAACACGCGGCCATCCTGCGGGCGATCCTGGCGCGCCGGGCAGAGGAGGCCGCGCGCATGCTGCGGTCCCACATCGAGATGAGCAAGGCCGAGGTGCGCAAGATCACGCTGCACATGCTGCACGAGGCGCGGGCCAGCGCGGGCTGAGCGGCAGCCGGCAGCCCGCTTACTCGCACGTCGCCGTCCCGCAGCCCACCGCGCGCAGCCCCCAGCGGGTGCGTCTAGCCCTGCAGCTGGCGGTAGACCTCTTGCGACACGCGCTGCAGTTCGTCTCGGCTGACGGCGCCAGAGAGCGCGTAGCCGAACTCGCCCTCGACCCAATAGAACACCCGCACGGGGCCTTCCTGCGTGAACTGGAAGGCAGTCTGTCCGCCGGCGGCTTCGCGGGTGACGTACAGCGTCAGGCGCTGGCCATCGGCCGCGCCATACATGAACTGCGCCACCGGACCGGCGCCGCCCGGCAGCAGCCGTCCGCCGATGAGTTCATAACCCGTTTTCGACAGCGACGGCGCGCGCATCGGCGCGCCCATGCGCTTGGTCAGCCACGTCACCAGCGCCTTCTCGTTATCGCCGCTGACCTCGACGGGCCGGCCCATGTCGGGCGCATACACCGCGTGGGCGATGGCGGCGCGCTGGGCATAGCCGCCTGCCGCCCGCTCCGGGCTGGCGGTGGCCAGCACCGTCTGCAGATGGCGCGCATCCACGGCGCCGCGCAGCATCCAGGCCGCGCTGGCGCTGACCACGGCGACGGCCACGCTGGCCGCCAACGCGCGCCAGGGCCACGTCCGCGCCGGCGCGCGCAGCGGCAAGCGCAAGGGAAGGGGTTCGTCCAGCACGGGATCCAGCAGGGCGTGCAGTGCGCGGCGCTGCGCCTGCCACTCGTCCACCCGGGTCTGGTCCTGCGGATGCGCGGCCAGGAATGCGGCCACTTCCGCGCGGCGCGTGGCGGACAACTGGCCGTCGGCATAGCCATGCAGGTCGGCTTCCGTGATGGGCGTGCCCGCGGCGGGAACCGGATGGAGGCGTTTGTCGGTCATGGCATTTCACGCGGGGAGGGAACGGGCCGCAGCCGTCTGGCGGGTTCGCGGCCCTGCATCAGCGCGCCGAGCTTTTCGCGGGCGCGCGAGAGCCGCGACATGACGGTGCCGATCGGCACCGACAGGATTCGTGCGGTCTCCTGGTAGGACAGGTCTTCGACGGCGATCAGCAAGAGGACCTCGCGCTGCTCTGCCGGCAAGGCCAGCAGGCAGCGGTCCAGGTCCCGCACTTCGAGCTGGTCGGTCTGGGTGGCGCGCACCGGCGCATCGGGCAGGTCGCCCGGCGCCGTCTGGTCGGTGCGCCGGCCCGCGGCGCGCACGCCGTCGATGAAATGGTTGTGCATGATGCCGAACATCCAGGCGCGCAGCTCGCCGCGCCGCTGCCAGCGGGAATAGCGGCTCCATGCGCGCTCCAGCGTGTCCTGCACCAGATCGTCGGCGCGATCCGGGTCGCCCGTCAGCCCGCGCGCATAGCGGCGCAGGCTGGGGATGCAGGCCAGGATCTGGGCTTCGTCTTCGGCGCGCATGGGCTGATCAGGCAGGTGTCCGGATCAGGGTTTGACGACGTGCCAGATTTCCTTGAAGTTGTCGCCAGTCTTGTCGCCCGGCTTGGTGTCCTTGGCGAACAGATACAGCGGTTTGCCCTTGAAGGCCCATTGCTTGCTGCCGTCGTCGCGCGTGATGACCGTCAGGTCGCCCATCGGCTTGGCGTCGGCGGCGGCCATGGCGGGCGGCCAGGCCTTCGCGCACGCGTCGACGCAGACGCTCTTGCCCGCGGAGTCCTTGTCGAAGGTGTACAGCGTCATGCCGGCGCTATTGACCAGGATGCCGTCCTGGGTCTTGACGGCCTGGGCGTGGGCGCCGGCCGAGAACAGGGCGGCGCAGGCGAGAGCCAGGGCCGCGGCGGTGTGTTTGCGCATGGTGTGCCTCGTAGGTGGGGAGGATTGTGGGGGACTGCCCTCTACGGACGCCAGCCGGCGCCGCTTTATTCCGCGGTCCGGAAAAAAATGTGCCGCAAAGGGCTCAACCACCCGGCCGGACGGCGCCGGGGTCATACCGCATTTCATGTTCCAGCTCGGTCTCCATGACAGGGGTAAAGCCCAACGCCTCGTACAGCCGCCGGGCGGGATTGCCTTTCAGGACGCTCAACGTGACGGGCGCCCCTTCCTGATCCGCGCGGTCCAGGACGCCGGCCACCAGCCGGCGGCCCAGCCCCTGGCCCTGAAAATCCGGATCGATCTGGATCTGCACGATGCGCCAGCCGGCGGCATCGCGGTAGTGCTTGAACAGCCCCGCGGGCCGCCCGCCCAGCCAGACGATCTGGGCGTCATCGAAGTGGTACTGGATGCGCGCCAGGTGCCCGGCATCGTCCAGCGACACGCCTGCACGCTCCAGATGCTCCGTCATCGTGCGCTTGCGCAGGGCCAGCAGGAACGGCACGTCTTCTTCGGTGGCGGACTGGAGCGCCAGATCGGGAGGCAGGTTCATGGTGCGATGCGCAAGGACCGTGGAAACGCGCGCGCCGCCGAATGGCGGGGCGGGGTGTCTGAGGTTATAGATCGGAAGTGGGGAGGACGCTAGCCGTTGCGCGGCGGCGCGTCAGGCGCCGGGGTTATTTGGTCCTGGAATGTTCCGACGCGAGGGAAGGGGTGTGAAATGAGTAGTACGCTTCACAAACGTGCCCATTAGCGATAAATTGATACCTATACTTCACATTTCCGGTGACTTATGACTGCTGACATGAAGGACCCGCTGATTGGCGCGCTGGTCAAGGCCCGGCGTGACCGCAAGTACACCCAGGCGCATCTCGCGGAGCTTGCAGGTATCAGCCGACGGGCATTGGTGGCCATCGAAGGCGGTGGCGATTGCAATGTCTCCACGTTGCGGCGGCTTATGCGCGTCCTGGACCTGGAGTTGAAGCTCGTCCCGGCAGAATACGCGCCGCCCACGCTGGAAGACGTGTTCGCCGAAAATGAAATGGCGTATCGCCGCTCGCGCGAAGGGCGTGAATCATGACGTTGGATATCTACGTACAGGAGACGAAGGTGGGGGTGCTGGACCAAACCGGCATCACTTCCTTCGTGTTTACCTATTTGCCCAGTACGCCCAGAGAGTTGGCCGTCTCGTTACTGATGCCCCCACGCACGGAAAGCTGGACAAGCCCATTTCTGTTTCCTGTGTTTCAGGTCTCATTGCCCGAAGGGGCATTGCGGCAAACGCTCGAACGGTTCTTCGCCAAGAACTTTTCAAGTTTTGGCGACATGGAGTTGTTGTCGATTGTTGGCGAGAACCTGATAGGTCAGGTCAAAGCCTTGCCTGCAGGCGCCAAGCCTTCGCGAAGAAGCGTCCACGAGTCGCTTCAAAATCTGTTGTCGTCGGATTTGAAAGGCATCGTGCGCCATTACTTGGGCGAGGATAGTCACGGCCCGGGTGTGTCCGGAGGATTCCTGAAGTTCCTCGCCCGCAGTCCCGTCGGCGGGGATGGCGTCAAGCGCACCATCGCCGTCGACCAGTGGATCGTCAAATTGAATGATCCCGATCGGGGAGATATCGTTTTGATGGAACATTTTGGGATGATGGCGGCGCGAGAGATGGGACTTAACGTGCCCGAAACGCATCTTGCGTCGGACTTCAGCCGCCTCTTGGTCAGACGGTTCGATGTTGATGCCGCGGGAAAAGCCCTTGGCTTTGAGGATATGTGCGCACTGACCGCCCAGCCGGCCCGGGATAAGTTCAGTGGCTCTGCAGAGCGTATCGTGCGGACCATCCGCGCGTTTTGTCCCGGACTTGCGGGACAACTTGCTTGCGATCAGTTCTATGCGCAGTACCTGCTGGCCGCGTCCATCAGAAATGGCGATGCGCACCTGAAGAATTTTGGACTGTTGTACGAGCCCGGCGCGATACCCACGTTGGCCCCCGTTTATGACATGTTGACGATGTCGGTGTACGCGCCTCGCGATAACCACGGCGACGCCAATGACGGCATGGCGCTTACGCTGGGAGGAACGAAGCGCTGGCCGACCGCCGACGCCTTGAAGCGGTTAGGCTTGGTCTGCGACGTTTCGTCCGCAAGACAGAATCATTGGCGAAAGCATCTTGGCGCGGCGCTGCTTAAGACCGCTGATTGCGCGGAGTCGTTCGTGTCCGTCAATCAAGATCAGGAGGCGGTGCGCAATATTGGCCGGATGCTCGAGCTCTGGTCGTATGGCATGAAACCGGTGGATGAGGCGGTTGCGAAGAAGCTGATGCAATGCGCTCACTCTCTTGCTCCTAAGCTTCAGACTTGACCGGCGCAGACGACAACATCCCCAACGGCTCCGGCCCGAAGTGCCGCAGGTTCGGAAACACCGTCCGCAGATCGTCCCGGCTGGCGCCGAACCAGGCGCCCAAATCCGCGCCCAGCTGATCCACTGCTGTCGTGGGCAGCAGGCGGCCGTTGTCGACGAATCCCGGGCCGTTGAGCGCAATTTCCGGGTGGGCGCCGTAGCAGCGCCCGCCGTTGACCGCGCCGCCCAGCACGAAGTGGTGCCCGCCCCAGCCGTGGTCCGAGCCGTTGCCGTTGGACCCCAGCGTGCGGCCGAATTCGGAGGCCGTGAAGGTGGTGACCTGATCGGCCACGCCCATGTCCGACAGGGCGTTCTGGAATGCCGCCAGCGCCTGGCCCAGTTCCTTCAACAACGCCGGGTGCGTATCGGACAGGCCCGTGTGGTTGTCATAGCCGTTCTGCGAGACGAAGAACACCTGCCGCCGCGCGCCCAGCGTGTCGCGGGCCGCGATGATGCGCGCCACGATACGCAACTGCTGCGCGAGCGGCGACGAAAAGTCGCCGGGCACGGCGACGTCGGCCAAGGCGGCGCGCAGGCGCGTGTCGGCTGAGATGGACTGGGCGGCGATGCGCGACATCTCGCGTTCCATCAGGTGTTCGCGCGGCTCGGTGATCAGTTCGCGCAGCAGGGCGGTGCAGGCGCTGGAGCCATACATGTCGCGATGCAGCAGGTCGATCTGCGTGGATCCGTTGATGCCCACGCGATAACCCGCCACCTTGCGGCCGGCCAGCAGCACCGTGCTGCCGCCCGCCGTGATGCCGGTGAAGGTGCGGTGCGCGTTCGCGCCCGCGAAGAGATCGGTCAGCCGGCCCGCCCAGCCTGAGGACGCGCCCTCGGGCGCCAGCGCCTGCCAGACCGACTGCTGGTCGTTGTGCGAGAACAGCTTGGGCGGCAGCGGCACGCGCGCGCCGATGTATTCGGCCTTGGTGGTGGGCACGATCAGCGGACCGACGTTCAACAGCGCGGCCAGCTCGCCGCGTTCGTACAGCGGGGCCAGCGGCGCCAGCGCGGGGGCCAGGGCGAACTGCATGCCGCCCTGGGTGTCCGCCTTGCCGCGCAACACGGTGGCGCGCAGCACGTCGCGCGGCAGCGCGATGTCGCCGCGCGCGGCGGCGTAGGCGCGATACGACGATGGATCGTAGGGGACCAGCGTGTTGTACGGATCGTTGCCGCCGTACAGGAAGACGCAGACCAGCGCCTTGTACGCGGGCGGGGCGGATTGCGCCGCGGCGGCGCCGATCGCGGCCAGGTTCAGCGCCAGCGGAGCGGCGCCGCGGGTTGCGCCCAGCGCCATGGCGCGCAGGAGAAAGTTGCGGCGGTCGAGGCCTTGGCGGTCTGTCATTTCTGCACCAGGTATTCCGGGGTGGCGGCCACCAGCATGATGGCGGCGCGGACCCGGTCGCGCGGGCGGTCCGGCGGCAGCGTGGCCACGGCCTTGGCGATGGCGGCCGCGGTGCGTGCGCTGAAGGCGTCGCCCGCCAGCAGCAGCACCACGCGCGCTACCAGCGCCTCGGGGTCCTTGGCCAGCGCGATCTCGGGCGTGTAGGCGGTTTGCAGGTCCTCCCAACCGCGGTCCACGTAGATGGCCAGGAAATTCAAATAGCCCGCGATGCTGGTCTCGTCGGTGATCTGCAGCTCCGGCGCAACCAGGTGACGGCGCGCAAGCTCGGTGACGGGCGGCACGTAGCGGGGCCGGAAGAAGTTGAACACCGACGGCGACCGCATCGGGCTCTGCGCCAGCCGGATCGTGTTGTCGGTGGTGTCGGGCATGGCCCATTCGCCGTTGGTCGAATCCGCCCCGAAGGCGCGGGCCCATCCCGAAAAGCGCAGGATCGGTTCGCGCACCTTGCCCCAATAGGGCGAGCTCAGGTCCGGCTGGCGCGCCTCCGGGTCCAGCAGGATCGCGCGCACCACGGCCTTCAGGTTGCCGCGCCGGCCGTTCCCGTCGTCATTGAACACGGCCGACACGCGGCCCACGTACGCCGGACTGGGATTGCTGGTCACCATGCGCTGGATGAGCTGCATGCCGATGAAGGGCCCCACGTTGGGATGGGCGCTGATGACCTCCATGGCGCGCTTGAGCGACAGGTGGCCATCCGTGCCGGGCGGGATGACCGCGCCCAGGAAGCGCTTCTCCGACATCGAGTGCAGCGCGTTGTTCAGCGCCATGGGGCGGCGGTGAAACTCCACGTCCGTTTCCGGGCCGTTGATGTCCCAGCCGGTAAAGACCTTGGCCAGCCCCTGCACGTCGGCATTGGTGTAGGTTTCCACGGGCGCGCCGTTGACGAGCTTGACCGTGCCGTCCTGCTCCAGCACCAGCAGGCCGATGCTGAACAGCTGCATCACCTCGCGCGCGTAGTTTTCGTCGGGATGTCGGCCTGTCGTGGGGTCTTCCTTGCGGTTGCCGCGATAGGTCAGCATGCAGCCCATCGACAGGTTCTGCGTCACCGCGGTCAGCAGGTCCTGGTAATTGCCCAGGGCGTGCCTGGCCAGCAGATCCATGAAACCGGCCGCGCCGAAGAGCGGCCACGACGCCGTGATGGCGGACACGCCGACGACGAAGATCTCCGACAGCGAAAACGCGACCCGCGTGCGCACCTGATCGGGCGCGCTGATGAACTTGCGCCACAGCGTGGATTCCAGCGGCGCATTGATGCCGTTGCCCTTGAAGGCCTCGGTGTTGCGGTTCTTCTGGAGCAGCCAGTCGAAATGCGTCTGTGAAGGCGGCATCTCCAGCTGGGCGTCCAGCCAGGCGGCATAGCCGACCCGCACGACGGCGTCGATGTCGGCCGGCGTGGGGCCGAAGGTGGCCTGCGCCAGAAAGCGCGAGGCCTGGCCGGGAGTCGGGGGGGCGGACTGCGGCGCAGCCGCTGACGATGTAGCGGACATGCGCCAAACACCTCGTCGAATGTGAAAACCTACGGTACTAAAAGCCCGCCGGGGCCTTCAATACCGTCATTCGGACGAGGGACTACGCCAAACGCATGAGGCCGGCGATCCCGCGCGCGTCACACGGAGCGCGTGATGCCGCCGTCGATGCGGATGTTCTGGCCGGTGATGTAGGACGATGCGCTCGACGCCAGGAACGCGATCAGGTCCGCCACTTCCTGCGCCGTGCCGTAGCGGCCCATCGGGATGCGCACGCGGCGGCCTTCCTTTTCGGGCAGGCTGTCGATGAAGCCCGGGAGCACGTTGTTCATGCGCACGTTGTACTGCGCGTACTCGTCCGTGAACACCTTGGTAAAGGCGGCCAGCCCGGCGCGGAACACGCCCGACGTGGGAAACAGCGCTTCCGGCTCGAACGTGGCGTAGGTGGAGATATTGACGATGGCGCCGGATTGCTGCTGCTTCATCACCGGCGCCACCAGGCGGGTGATGCGCACCACGTTCAGCAGGTAGAACTCCATGCCCAGGTGCCAGTCGTCGTCGCTCAGTTCCAGCAGCGGACCCTTGGGACCGTGCCCGGCGCTATTGACCACCGCGTCGACGCGGCCCCACTTCTGCAGGGTGGCGTCCACCAGGCGCGACAGGTCTTCGGGCGAGCGGTTCGACCCGGTGACGCCCAGGCCGCCCAGTTCCTGCGCCAGCGCCGCGCCCTTGCCGGACGACGACAGGATGGCCACGCGGTATCCGTCCGCCGCCAGCTTGCGCGCCGCCGCCGCACCCATGCCGCTGCCGGCCGCCGTGAGGATCGCCACTTTTTCCGTGCTCATGCTCGCTCCAGTCTGGAATTCGGGAGCGGCCATTGTAGGGGCGGGCATGCGCTGCGCCCAGCGCCTGCGTGGGGGCGCGTCTACGGTTTGGCGGCCACGCGCCAGACGACATTGCCGACATCGTCCGCCACCAGCAGGCCGCCCTGCTTGTCGATCGCCACGCCCACCGGCCGGCCCTGCGCCTGGCCGGACTCGTCCAGAAAGCCGGTGAGCACGTCCTTGGCCGGCCCGCCGGGCTGGTTCTGGTCGAAGGGCACGAAGATCACCTTGTAGCCGCTGCGCGGATCGCGGTTCCACGAGCCGTGCTGGCCCACGAACATGCCGTGTGCATAGGGCTCGGGCAACGTGGTCCCGCCCGACCACGCCAGGCCGAGCGACGCGGTGTGCGGGCCCAGCGCGTAATCGGGCACGATTGCCCGCGCGACGAGATCGGGCCGCGGCGGCTGCACGCGCGTGTCGACGTGCTGCCCGAAGTAGCTGTACGGCCAGCCATAGAAGCCGCCGTCGCGCACCGAGGTCATGTAGTCCGGCACGAGGTCGCTGCCCAGCTCGTCGCGCTCGTTGACGGCCGTCCACAGCGTCTTGCCGTCCGGCGCCCAGGCCATGCCGACCGGATTGCGCAGCCCCGTGGCGTACAGCCGCTTTTGCCCGCTGGCCACGTCCAGCTCCCAGATGGCGGCGCGGCCTTCCTCGATGTCCATGCCGTTCTCGCCCACGTTGCTGTTGGACCCCACGGACACATACAGCCGGGAGCCGTCCGGGCTGGCGATGAGGTTCTTGGTCCAGTGGTGGTTCAGGCCGGCGGGCAGGTCGGTGACCTTGACGCCCGGCGCCGTGACGCGCGTCCGGCCCGGTTCGAAGGGAAAGCGTACGACGGCGTCGGCATTCGCCACGTATAGCTGGTTGCCGACGAGCGCCATGCCGAACGGCGAATTCAATCCTTCCAGCAGCGTCGTGCGCGTTTCCGCCACGCCGTCGTGATCGGCGTCGCGCAGCAGCGTGATGCGGTTTGCGCTGTCGGTCTTGGCGCCCGCGCGTTTCATTACCAGGCCGGCGGCCCATTGCTTGATGCCACCCGGCGCGTCTTCGGGCCTGGGCGGCGCGTTGGTCTCGGCGACCAGCACGTCGCCATTGGGCAGCACGTACAGCCAGCGCGGATGATCCAGCCCGGTGGCGAACGCCGTCACGGTCAGGCCGTCCGCGGGCTGCGGCTGCGTGCCCGGCTTCCAGCCCACGGCCTTGGCCGTGTTCACCGTGGGAATGAGCGTGGTGTTGGGGGGCGGCAGCTGAGGCGTGGGCCCCATGCCGGCTTCGACGGGCAGCTTGGCGACCTCGCCGCAGGCGCTGAGCAACGTCAGCGCCAGGGCGGCCGCCAGCGCGAAACGCAGGTTGACCATGATGGGGACTCCAGGGCTTGCAAGTCGCCCCATCATACCCAGGCGCGCTTACTTCACCAGCGTGACCGGCACCTGCGCCAGCTGCACCACCTGATTGGCCACCGAGCCGATCAGGATGTTGGTCAGCTTGCCGTTGCCGCGCGTGCCCATGACGATCCGGGCGCAGCGGTGGTCCTGCGCATAGCCGGCGATTTCGGCGGGCGCGTTGCCAAAGATCACGTGGCTGACGTAGTCCACGCCGGCCGTGTCCAGCAGCTTGCGCGCGGCTTCGGTGGCTTCGCGGCCTTCGCGGGCGTAGAAATCGTTGATCATGTCCTGCGTGATCAGGCGCGACAACCCGGCGCGCCCGCGCGGCGGCGTCTGGATGTTGATGAGGTGGATGCGCGCGGATTTTGCGCCCTGCGCCAGGCGGCGCGCATAGTCGACGGCGCGGTCCGCGTTGTCGGAGCCGTCGACGGGAACGAGGATGTTCAGCATGACGGCTCCTTACTTGACCAGCGTGACGGGCAGTTCGGTCAGGGACAGCACGCCCGTGGCGACCGACCCCATGAAAAGCGCCGACACCGAACCCAGGCCGCGCGTCCCCATGAAGATCTCGTGGGCGCCGGTTTTATCGGCCATGCGCGTAATGGTCTCGGCAGCCGCGCCGGCCTCGATGTGTACGTCGAACGGCACGCCGGCCTGCGTCAGCAGCGCGCTGGCGGCCTGCAGCGCGGCCTCGCCTTCCTCTTGATGATAGGCATCGATCTCGTCCTGCGACAGGCCGCTGCCGAACGCACCGGGCTTCAAGGGCATCTGGACCGTGAGCAGGTCCACGCGTTCGACCGGGTCGTAGCGGCGCGCATCGAGCAGCGCCTTGACCGCGTTCAGGGAAGTTTCCGAACCATCGACGGGAATCAGGATGCGTTTCATGGCGTCTCCTTGCGGGCCGTGGGGGCGTGCGTTCCACTGTATCTCACATTCGCCCCGCCGGCGCCTCCCGGCGCTGCGGCAGATCAAGCGGGGCGCAGTCCCCGCCACGCGTCGGGCACCGTGCCGGCCGGCATGGGCGTACCCAGCAGGCGGCTTGCCAGCTGCGCCAGCGCGTCGGCGTCGCCCGTGGTCTGCAACTGCAGGGCGCCCGGACCTTGGGTCGCCAGCAAGCCGCGTTCATGCAGCTGGTGGCGCAGCCAGCGCGCCACCGGGGCGCCCGTCTCCAAGAGCGGCACGCCGGGGCCGGCGGCGTCCTGGATCACGTCGCGCAGGAAGGGAAAGTGCGTGCAGCCCAACACCAGCACGTCCGCCCCGGCCTCGCGCAGTTCGGCGACCGGCCCGCGCACGGCCTCGGCGGCTTCGGGGCCCGAGAGCACGCCTTGCTCGACCAGCCGCACCCATTGCGGGCAGGGCCGCAGCACGATGCGCACCTCGGGGGCCTCGCGTTGCACCAGTGCGGCGAACTTGGGGCTGGCCAGCGTCCCGGTCGTGGCGAAGACGCCCACCACGCCCGTGTGCGTCAGGTGCGCGGCGGGCTTGATGGCCGGTTCGACGCCGATGATGATGAGCGCCGGATGACGCTGGCGCAGCAGCGCGATCGCCGCGGCCGTGGCGGTGTTGCAGGCCACCACCATGGCGCGGGCGCGCTGCGACACGAAGTAGTCCGCGATGGCGCAGGCGCGTTGCTCGACGAAGGCCTGGGTCTTTTCCCCATAGGGCACATGGGCGGAGTCCGCTACGTAGAGCAGCGGCTCGTGGGGCAGCAGGTCGCGGATCGCCCGGACGACGCTCAGGCCGCCGACGCCGGAGTCGTATACGCCGATGGGGGATTCGGAATGCATGGAAAGCCGTGGGTCATTGCAGGATGCGGTGGCGGCAAGTGTAGCGCCGGGGCAGGGCGGACCAAACGCGGCCCCGGGTCAGGGGCTTTCGCCCGCCCGGGATTCGTCGCGCTGACGCCGCGCTTCGTCGATCAGCTTGCGGGCGGCGCCGGACAGGGGCGCGTCGCGCCAGATCAGGTTCAGCGGCGCGCGCAGCGCCGCCGGATGGGTGACGCTGACGTACACCACTCCCTCGATGTTCACGCGGCGCAGCGACGCGGGCACCAGCGACACGCCCAGTCCCGCGGCGACAAAACTCAGGGTGGACAGCATGCGCGGCGCTTCCTGCGTGACGCGGGGGCTGAAGCCTTCGGCGCGGCATGCGCTGATGATGGCGTCGTACAGCCCCGGGCCGCTGTGACGCCGGTACAGGATCAGCGATTCGTCCGCCAGCTCCGACAGCGAGATGCGCTTGCGCGTGCGGCCCCTGACGGCCGGATGGTCGGCCGGAAAGGCCGCCAGCATGGCTTCCTCGAGCACGGTTTCCATCTGCACGCCCGGGTCCGCGCCATGCGCGCCGCGGATGAACGCGACATCGATGCGCCCCTCGGCGACTGCCTCGCGCAGCTCGCCCGTGCTGCTTTCTTCGAGCACCAGATGCACGTGCGGCGCGCTTTCGCGGAACCGCCGGATGACCGACGGCACGAACGGATGAAATGCCGCCGAGCCCGTGAACCCCACCGTCAAGCGGCCCGCCTCGCCCTGCGACACGCGCCGCACGCCCTCCACGGCCTGGTCCACCAGCGCGATGATGTTGCGCGCGTCTTCGAGCAGCGCGCGCCCGCTTTCGGTGAGCTCCATGCCCCGCGGCAGCCGGTGAAAGAGCGTTACGCCCAGCTCCGCCTCCAGTACGCGGATCTGCTGGCTGAGCGGCGGCTGGCGGATGCCGAGCCGGGCAGCGGCCTTGGTCAGATGGGATTCCTCGGCGACGGCCAGGAAGTACCGCAACAGCCGCAAATCAACGCTTGCCATATTCTGTGGATATGAGTTTTTGACGAGTCATATATTAGACATTATCTGACGCGAGGAGTAGCCTGCAATCTCGTGATCCATCCCTGGCGCGTTTCCCGCGCCAGCTCCCTTAGCCGGTTCCGCGCCGGCCACAATAATGACGAACGCAGCACTCTCCACCGACGAGGCCGGCTTACGGCCTCCCCCCACTTGCGGCCAGCTATTCCACGGTTTTCTGATGCTGGGCCTGACCGCCTTCGGCGGCGCCTTGCCCCTGGCGCGGCGCATGGTCGTCGAAAAGCACCGCTGGCTGACCGGCGCCGAATTCACCGAACTGCTGGGCCTGTGCCAATTCCTGCCGGGCGGCAACATCATCAACCTGTCCGTCGCGCTGGGCATGAAATTCCGCGGCCCGCGCGGCGCGTTCGCCGCGCTGATGGGCCTGATCCTCGCGCCGTCCATCATCGTCGTCATGCTGGGCATGGTCTATGACCGTTTCCAGAACGATCCCGACATCCAGCATCTGTTCGCCGGCCTGGCGGCGGCCGCGGCCGGGCTGCTGATTTCCATGGCGGTCAAGATCGGCGTGCCGGTCGTCAAGCGCCGCGACTGGCTTGCGGGTGTGGTCGCCACCGCCTGTTTCATCGCCATCGCCGTCCTGCGCATCCCGCTTCTGCCCACGATGCTGGTGCTGACGCCGCTCAGCATCCTGATGGTCTGGAGGCAACGCCGATGATCCATACGCTGGTCGCCCTCGTCCTCATTTTTTCCGAACTGTCCGTGCTGGCCTTCGGCGGAGGCAACACCATCCTGCCCGAGATGCAGCGCCAGGTCGTCGAGGTCCACGGCTGGATGACGGCCGCCGACTTCTCCGCGCTCTTTGCGCTGGGCCAGGCCGCGCCAGGGCCCAACCTGATGGTCGTCACGCTGGTCGGCTGGCACGTCGCCGGCCTGCCGGGCCTGCTGGCCACGACCATCGCCAAGTTCGGCCCGTCGTCCCTCATCACCGTCCTCGCGCTGGGCCTGTGGGAAAAATTCAAGGACCGCCCATGGCGCGGCGTCATCCAGGCGGGGATCTTCCCCATGACCGTGGGGCTGGTCGCCGCCAGTGCCTCGCTCATCACCGAGGCGTCCGTGCACACCTGGCTGCTGGGCGCGATCACCGCCGTCGTCGCCATCCTGGGCAGCGGCACGCGCATACATCCGCTGTGGCTGCTGTTCGGCGGCGCGCTGGCCGGTTTGCTGGGTATCGGTTAGCGTAGGGACCTATCGCGGGACTGCCCCGGGCAACACGCCCCGGCCCCGCGGCGCAGACAGGAGCCCGCCATGCAGCCGCTCAAAGATGACAGCGCCGGAAACGCCTCGAATGCCGACCGGCTGCCGTTCTTCCATGCCCATCGCCGGCTGATGCTGTGCGCCGGCCTGCTGCTCGCGGTCGCGGGCGGGCTGTACGCAGCCGGCCTGCCGCCCAGTCTGGCCATCCTGCTGGGCTTTGACGCCGGGGCGCTGATCTTCCTGATCCTGACCGCCCGTGTGTTCGGACGCACCAGCGCCGGCGCCATGCGCCGGCACGCCCGCCAGCACGACGTCGGGCGCGGCGGCGTCCTCTGGAGCAGCGTCGCGCTGTCCTGCATGGTGCTGGTCGCGTTGTGGGTGGAAATGCGCGCGCAAAACAATGTGGGCGCGGTGGTCGACATGCTGGCCGCGGCGGTGACCATCGTGCTGTCGTGGCTCTACATGAACATGATCTTCGCGCTGCACTATGCCCACGGGTATTACGGGCATGAAAACGCCATGCACAAGGGCCTGGATTTTCCGGGCAGGGACGAGCCCGACTACTGGGACTTCGCGTATTTCTCGCTGGTGCTGGGCATGACCTTCCAGGTTTCAGACGTGCAGATCGTCAACCGCCGGTGTCGCCGCATGGCGATGACGCACGGTGTCATCGCGTTCTTCTTCAACGTGTTCATCATCGCGATCAGCGTGAACGTGGCGGCGGGGCGGGCGTAGGATCGAGGGGTGCTGCGTCCTGCCCCGGAATCTGGCGGCGCTTATCCCACACAACCGCCGCGGCCTGCGCCATCGCGGCCACCAGTCCAATTGCCCAAATTGCACCGGCGCCAAGGATGGCGGCGCCCAGCCCGCTGCCCACCGAAAAGCCGAAATACATCGTCGACGTATTCAACGCCAGTGCAACCGGCGCCTGTCCCGGGGCCCCCGCGCCGATAAGGCGTGCCATCTGCGCGGGAAAGAATGACCAGACTGTGAAGCCCCACAGGAACACGGCGATCAACACGGGGGCTCGCGCGGCGGACGCAGGCAGCGCCGTTGCCAGCGACAATCCCAGGAACGCCAGTCCCAGCATGGTCAGCGACACCTGTACCACGCGATTTGCGCCCAGCCTGTCGGTCAGCGCACCGCCCGTTGTCACGCCGAGCGCGGCCGCCACGCCCCAGAGCGATATCGTCGCGCTGATGGCGGCGTCTCGAAATCCCAGCACGCTTGCCAAGTACGGTGCGAGGAACGGGTATGCCGTGAACGCGCCAATCGCCCAGAAAAGGCTGACCGACAGCAATCGCAGTATCGACGGTTGGCGCACGACTGCAAGACGCTGCCGAAACGTTGCGACCGCAATACCTGTTCCTGCATCGGCGGCGATGCCCACCCCGATGCCGGCGATGGCCACCAGGCTCATCACCGCGACGATGGAGAATGTGGCGCGCCAGCCCAGAAAGTGACCGGCCACCGCGCCCAGCGGCTGGCCTAGCGCAATGGCCAACGTCATGCCGGCGCTGACGATGGCCAGCGCCTTGCCCCGCCTTTCAGGCGCTACGATTACGCCGGCCAGCGCATTTGCGCCGGGCACGTACAAGCCAGCTGCCACCGCCATGACGACCCGCGCCGTCATCAGCGTCCAGAAGGTGGGCGACCAGGCAGCAAGCACGTTGCCCAAAGCGAACAATCCCATGGCGAGCTGCAGGGCCGCGCGGCGATTCCAACGTGCGGTCAGGACGGTCATGATGGGCGAGCTGACCGCCAGCGTCAGCGTGAACACCACGATGAGCGACGCCATCTGCGGGACCGTCATACGGAAATCCGCCGCCATCGTCGGCAAAAGCGGTGCAATCATGAAACCTTCCGTGCCGATGGCGAAGGTGCCGAGCGCCAGAAAGCCGGCCGGCAGCAGTTCTGCGCTGCGGCTCGCTGCCGCGGCTGTGCCCGCCGGCCCGGCGCTTGCGATATCCAATTTTGTTGTCATGGGATCTTTCCAGAGGGGGGCGGCGCCTACGGGGGCGCCGCGTGCCGGCCGCGTCAGACCGGAATCGGTTCGTCCACCAGGCTTTGGTTGAACGCATGCACGAAGGCGTGCTCATTCGACCCAGGGTTGTCGCGCAGCGGGCGAATGGCCTGGACCAGCACCTCGGGCGCGTCGGACGCCAGCCCTTGCATCGTCTCGGCGATGAACGCATCCAGCGGCATGGCGCGCGGATCGCCGCTTTTCTTGATGAGGTCCGTATCGACCCACGGCGGGGCAATTTCCTGCACCGTGACGTTGGTGTCGCGCAGCGTGAACCGTTGCGACAGCGCGTACGAATGCAGCGCGGCCTTGGAGGCGGAATACACCGCGTTCGAGGCGATCGGCACGTAGGCGAGGATCGACGTGTTGTGAATGATCGTCGCGCGCGGCTGGCCCTTCAGATGCTCGATGAGCGCGGACGTGAGGCGGATCGGACCCAGCAGGTTCGTTTCCAGGATCCGCTGCGACACGGCGTCGTCGATCGTGGACGAGGGGTCGTCGAACGGCATGATGCCGGCGTTATTGATCAGCACGTTCAGCGACGGATATGTTGCGATCAGCGTCTTGGCGACGCGCTCGATGTCCTGGGCGTCGGAGATATCCAGCGCGATGCCGTCAATGCCCGGATGCGCTGCGGCGATGTCGTCCAGCAGCGCCTGCCGGCGGCCGGCGACAATGACCTTGTTGCCCAGGTCGTGAAGGGCGACGGCCAGCGCGCGGCCGATGCCGGAGGTGCCGCCGGTGATGAAGATGGTGTTCTGGGTCAGTTGCATGCGGGTGCCTCGGTGGGGGGAGCGTCTGCATTGGAATCAGATCGCGGTGCAGCCACTATGCGGCAGATCGGTTTTGGCTCAAATGTCAATAAAGCGTCGATTTAAGACATAAGGTTCTGCGAGGCTTGGTCCAGCCTGGCGGCCGGACTGAAAAGATTCCCGTGGAATGGGGCGGTTGTCGCCTTAGAAACGATTCGCTCATTGACGTCTGCCGATGGCTTTATTAGCCTATATCCGTCATTTCCTGTCACGGATACGCTCATGCGCCAGATCGGCCTCATTCTCGAAGACGGTTTCCAGGTGATGGGCCTGGCCGCGCTGGCGGCCTTCGAGTTCGCCAACATCGCGCTGGAGCGCGACGGATACCGCGTGACCATCCTGTCGGAAGGCGGCGGCATCATCCGCTCGACCATGAACGCGGGCATCGAGACGGTGGCCCTGGGCGTCATGCCCGACACCCTGATCGTGGCGGGCGAGTTGATGCCCCGGCCAATCACGCCCGGCCTGGCGCGCTACGTGGCGCGCGCCGCCACCGAAGCGCGGCGGGTCGCGGGCGTGTGCACGGGCGCCTTTGTCTTGGCCGAGTCGGGTCTCTTGAATGGCCGTACGGCCACCACCCATTGGGCGCATGCGCGCACTCTTCAGGACCGTTTTCCCGAGGTGCGCGTCGACCCCGACCGCATTTTCGTGCGTGACGGCAACATCTGGACGTCCGCCGGCATGTCGGCCGCCATCGATCTCGCCCTGGCGCTGATCGAAGACGACCACGGCGCGGCGCTAGCCCGCGATGTGGCACGGCGGCTGGTCGTCTATCACCGGCGCCCGGGCGGCCAATCCCAGTTTTCCGCCTTGCTGGAACTGGAACCGCGCTCCGACCGGGTGCAACGGGCGCTGGTCTATGCCAAGGAACACCTGCGTAATCCCCTGACGGTGGACGAGTTGGCAGAGGCGGCGCGCCTGTCGCCGCGGCAGTTCAGCCGTGTGTTCCGCGAGGAGACGGGGCATTCCCCCGCCAAGGTGGTGGAGCTGCTGCGGCTGGAAGCGGCTCGCGCCATGCTCGAAGCCGGACGGCATTCGCTGGACATCGTGGCGCGGGACACCGGCTTTGCCGACCGCAACCGCATGCGTCGGGCGTTCCTGCGCGCCTATGGCCAGCCGCCCAGCGGGGTGCGGCGCGCGGGACGAATGACCGCGCCGGATGACGCGCCGCCGCCGTGAAACTGTCATTGCGTTGAACGCGCGAGCGCCGTAGCGCAATGTCGCTGACTCCCGGATCGTTGTGATCTAACATGCGCCATTCCCGCTAGCCGCGCATGCGGTATCCACGTTCACACGGTTGCCTTGCACTCTCCATCACCCGCGACGCGTCCTCTCGATTGGCTGAATTTTTTCGTGGCCGATGTGCGGGATGGACTTGGGCCTTACCTGGCAATCTACCTGCTCGCCGTCCACCATTGGCGGCCCGACAGCATCGGGCTTGTCATGACGATCTCCGGGCTGGCCGCGCTGGCGGCGCAGACGCCGGCGGGCGCGCTGGTGGACCGCGCGTCGAACAAGCGCGCGCTGCTGATCGCCGCCGCCGTGCTGGTGACGGTGGCCTGCATGGCCGTCCTGGCCAGCCCGAACTTCGCCTGGGTCACGCTGACGCAAGCGGTCGCCGGCGTCGCGTCGTCGGTGTTCGCGCCCGCCATCGCCGGCATCACGCTCGGGCTGACCACGGCCCACGCCTTCACGGCGCGCATCGCGCGCAACGAATCGTTCAATCATGCCGGCAACGGGTTCGCGGCGCTGCTGGCGGGCGGGCTGGCGTATGTATGGGGACCGGTCGCGGTGTTCTACCTGATGGCGGCGATGGCGCTGGCCAGTCTGGCGGCCACGATGGGCATCCCCGCGCATATCAACCCGGACAAGGCGCGCGGGCTGGAAGCGAGCCCCAATGCGGGAGCGCATGCGCATCCCGTGCCGCTGCGCCAGTTGCTCTCGAACCGGCCGCTCATGCTGCTGGCCTTGAGCTGCGCGCTGTTTCACCTGGCCAACGCGGCCATGCTGCCGCTGGTCGGGCAAAAGCTCGCCCTGGCAAACCCGGCGCTCGCCACGCCGCTGACCGCCGTCTGCATCGTCGCGGCGCAGTTCGTGATGATTCCCGCCGCGATGGCCGTCGGGCGGTACGCAGACCAATGGGGACGCAAGCCTCTGCTGCTGATCGGGTTTCTCATCCTGCCGCTGCGTGGCGTGCTGTACACGTTTTCCGACGACACCGCGTGGCTGGTGGGCGTGCAGTTGCTCGACGGCATTGGCGCAGGCATCTTCGGCGCCGTCCTGCCCTTGATGGTGCTGGACCTGACCCAGGGCACGGGCCGCTTCAACGCCAGCCTGGGCGCCGTCACCACGGTATTCGGCATCGGCGCCGCGCTGAGCAACGGGCTCGCCGGCGTGATCGTCCAGCACGCGGGTTACAGTGCAGCGTTTCTTGCGCTGGCCGGCATTGCCGCGCTGGCCTGTGTGACCCTGCTGGTCTTGCCGGAGACGCGCGCGTCCGCGGCATCGGCCCCCGCGCCGGCTTCCTCTTCCCTTCCTTGATGCGTTCCTGAAAGCATGTCGCTATCCAATGCCGTGATCTGGTTGATTGCCGCCGCAACCACCATGGCCATTCTCTTTCGTCCCTGGCGCCTGCCCGAGTACGTGTGGGCAACGGCCGGCGCGGTCGCCCTGGTGGTGCTGGGTTTGCTGCCTGCGCGGCAGGCCGGCGGCGCCATTCTGGAAGGCACCGACGTCTATCTGTTCCTGATCGGCATGATGCTGGTGGCGGAGGTCGCCCGGCAGGCAGGCCTGTTCGACTGGGTGGCCGTGCTGGCGGCCGACCACGCCGCCGGGTCGGCGCGGCGGCTGTTCGACCTGGTGTTCCTGGTGGGCACCGGGGTCACCGTGCTGCTGTCCAACGACGCCACGGCCGTCGTGCTGACGCCTGCCGTCTATGCGGTGACGCGTGTCGTCGGCGCGCCGCCGTTGCCGTATCTGTATGTCTGCGCATTTATCGCCAATGCAGCCAGCTTCGTGCTGCCGATCTCGAATCCGGCCAACCTGGTCGTGTTCGGCGACCGCATGCCTGCGTTGGGCCCGTGGCTGGCGCACTTTGCCCTGCCGTCCGCCCTGGCCATCGGCGCCACCTACGTGACGTTGCGGCTGGTGTTTCGCCATGACCTGCGCCAGCCCTTGAAGCCCTCGCCGCCGCTGCCGCCCATGACCTTGCCGCTGCGCATGGCTGCGCTGGGCGTGGCCATCACCGCAGGCACGCTGCTCATCACCTCGGCGCTTGGCCAGCGTCTGGGCCTGCCCACGCTGATCGCCGGCTGCGTGTCGGCGGCGCTGGTGCTGGCGGTCACGCGATCCAGCCCGATTCGCCTCATCAAAGGCGTGGCGTGGGGCGTGCTGCCGTTGGTGGCGGGGCTTTTCGTGCTGGTCGAGGGCATGGCCGCCAGCGGCGTGCTGCAAGACCTGGCGAACCTGATGCGCAGCCTGTCCGCCGACGCGGCGCTATGGGCCGGCGGCGTGGGCGCCGCGCTATCGGGCAACGTCATCAACAATCTGCCGGCCGGGCTGATGGCGGGCACGCTGGCGCGCATGGCCGACCTGCCCAGCGCCACCACTGCAGCGCTGCTGATCGGGATCGACCTGGGCCCCAACCTGTCCGTCAGCGGATCGCTTGCGACCCTGCTGTGGCTGCTGGCGGTGCGCCGCGAGGGCATGCACATCAGCGCGCTCAGTTTCCTGCGGCTGGGCATCGTGGTCATGCCGCCGGCGCTGATCCTGGCGCTGGGCGCGCTGCACGTGTTCAGCTGACACCGCGCAGGCGCGCGCCCATTTCAGAATGTCCCGCGCACCGTCAGGGTGGCGTTGCGCGGATCGCCGTAGAAGCTGCCCCAGCCCGGCGCGCCGATGGTCTGGTAGTAGGTCTTGTCGAAGAGGTTGTTCACGTTCAATGCGGCCGACCAGTTCTTGTTGATCTGATACCCGACGCGCGCATTCCACACCGCGTAAGCCCCTTGCGAGACGCGCACCGAGCGCGTTTCCGTGTAGCTGCCCGTCTGGTAGTTCACGCCCGCGCCCAGCGACCACGCCGACAGTTCGCCCGGCAGGCGGTAGTCGGACCACAGGCGCAGGATGTGCTTGGGCGTGACCGTGCGGGCGAAGTTGGTGTTGGTGACCTGCGTGTCGTCCAGGAACTTCAGCGTATTGAAGGTGTAGCCCGCGAACAGCTGCCAGCCCGGCGCCACTTCGCCGCTGATCTCGGCGTCCAGGCCCTGGCTGCGCACCTTGCCGCTCGACAGGTAGCAGATGTCGCCCGTCGCGCACACGCTGGTCAGATCCTCTTGCGCGCGGTTCTTCTGGTCGACGCGAAAGAGCGCGATGGACGTGTTCACGCGGCCGTCCATCAGCTCGCCCTTAAGGCCGATCTCGTAATTCTTGCCCACGATGGGATCGAGCACCTTGCCGGATGCGTCCACCGCATTCTGAGGCTCGAAGATCTGCGCGTAGCTGACGTAGCCGGACCATTGGGGATTGAACGCGTAGATCAGGCCGCCGTAGGGGGTGACGACGCCGTTGTCCTTGTACGGATCGACGTATTGCTCGCCGCTGTCGCGATAGCGGCTGGTGTTTTCGTACCAGCTCACCCGCGCGCCCGCCACCAGCGTCAGCGGGTCGGCCAGGCTGAAGCGGCCGACGCCGTAGACGCCCGTCTGCTTCATCTTCACGATCGTGGCCGCGCTGCGGTAGGCGTTTTCGCGCATCCAGTCATCGGTGGGCTCCGGCACATGATGATCCGGGTTCCACACATTCACGGCGCGATTCAGGCGATTCAACGCAAAATCGTTCTTGCTGGTGAGCTCGTTGATGCTGGCGCCGAAGCTCACCGAATGCTTGCGGCCCAGCGCGTCGAAGGCGCCGTCCACGTCCAGATTCAGCGCCTTGTTGCGCGTGGACATGTCGAACAGGCCCGCGTACAGCATGGGACCCAGGCCCGTCTCAGGGTTGACGGCGCCTTCCGTGAACGCGTACTTCGAATCGTTGGATTCCTGCGAGGACGTGCCCGTCAGCTTGAACGACCAGTCCTTGTTGAAGCGGTGCGCCAGTTCGGCAAAGACGGTGGTCTGCTTGCCGTTCCAGCGGTTCCAGTCCTGGCCCAGCGAGGTCGACCGCTTCAGGCCGATGTCGTCGCCATTGCTGTAGTGGGGCAGGCCGTGGAAGAAGGGGGTGGAACGCAGTTCCTCGTAGCTGACGCCGCCGGTCAAGGTGGTGTCCGGGCTGAAGTCATAGCTGAGCACGCCGTACAGCACGCCGGTGCGGCTTTGCGCTTCGTCGTAGAAGTAGTCGCGGTCGTTGTAGCTGGCCACGCCGCGGGCGCGCAGGGTGCCGGCTTCGTTCAGCGGCGCGCTGGCATCGATGTCGGCGCGGTAGTTGTTCCACGAGCCGCCGCTGGCCAGCATCTGCACCTGGGGCTCGGCGAGCGGGCGCTTGCGCACCAGGTTGACGGCCGCGCTGGGCGAGCCGGCGCCTTGCAACAGGCCCGTGGCGCCGCGGATGATTTCCACGCGGTCCAGCGTCACGGTCTCGGTGGTGAAGCTGTTGGCCTGGGGGTAGTAAAAGGCGCGGTTCACGCCGTCGAACTGATAGCTGTCCACGCGAAAACCGCGCGAATACACGTAGCTGCCGCCCATCGGGCTCTTGTAGAGCGTCATGCCGGTGCTGTTGGCCAGCACGTCGTCCAGCGTGTTGGCGTTCTGGTCGTCCATGCGCTGGCGCGTGACCACGCTGACCGACTGCGGAATTTCCTTGAGCGTCTGGCGGCCCTTGCCGATGGTCACCACGCGGCTTGTGTAGCTGCCCGTGCCCTCGGTGACCGGATCGTCGGTCATGCCGGTCACGGTCACCGGCGCCAGCGTGGACACCCCCGGCGCGTCCTGCGGCATGCGCCGCAATTGATAGCCTTCGCCGTTGGCGTTGGCCACTGCCTGCAGGCCCGTGCCCGCAAGCAGCCGGGCAAGTCCCTGCTCGGCCGTGTACCGGCCCGTCAATCCCTGCGTCCGCACGCCGCGCGTCAGCGCTGGCGAGGCCGCCACCGTGACCTTGGCGGCGACGCCAAACTGACCCAGCGCCACGTCCAGCGTGGCGGGTGCGATGGCGAAGGCAATCTCGCCGGCGGGCGCGGCCTGCGCCCACGACGCGGCCGGGGCGGCCAGCGAGGCGGCCGCCGTCAGGGCAAGGTGGACGGCAAGGCGCAAACGCATGCGCGGTGACGATGACAAGGCAAGGGGAGAGCGGGAATGGCGTCGTGCCATGACTGGAGGTTCCTGATTCGTCGATTGAAAAGTGCGGCCCTCGGGCGCCTCGGGGCCTTCTCTTCGTCTAACGAACCAGAAATGAAAATCTGCGGCGCGGTTACAAAATAGTCGGAATGGGCGGGGTGGGGCCTGCGGTGACCGGGTGGCTCACGCCCGGCCCAGGGTGACCCAGTAGCGCGTGCGATAGCGCAGCCTCAGGTCCAGCACGCTGGCCAGCACCTCCAGCGCCTTGTCCGTGTCATCGATACGGAATGCGCCCGTGACCTCCCGGTGTGCCACGTCGGCATCGCAGCGCACGATGCCCGGGCGGTAGCGGCCCAGCTCTTGCACGAACCGGTCCAGCCGCATGCGGTTAGCCACCAGCATGCCTTCGGTCCAGGCCGGCGCCGCGCCGTCCACCGCGGTCACTGGCGACAGGGCGTTGCGGTCGAATTCGGCTTGCTCGCCCGCATGCACCACACGGGCCGGCTGCACGCGCGAGTCCGGCTCCACGCGCACCGCGCCTTCAAAGACCGCGACGTGCGTGGCCCCTTGGCCGTCATCCTTTTGCCGCACCGAAAAGCGGGTGCCCAGCGGCGTCAGCAGGCCATTGGGTGTGCTGACGGCAAACGGCCGGCCCGCGTCGTCGTGGCCCGTGGCGATCAGGATTTCGCCGCTGCGCAGCGTGATGCGGCGTTGCCGCGTGTCGTAGCGCATCGCCACGGCGGAATCGGTGTTCAGCGTCAGCACCGTGCCGTCGGGCAGGCGCACGACGCGCTGCTCGCCCGTGGCGGTCCGGTACACGGTGCTGTCGTCCCACACGCCTTCGCGCGCGCCCAACCAGCCCATGGCGCCCAGACCGACGCCGGCCGCCATCCACTTCAGGGCGCCGCGGCGCGCACGCTGGTCGCAATAGCGCAAGATCGTCTGGCCCGCGGCGGCGCCGGCCAGGTTGGCGGAGGTGGCGGATTTCAGGTCCTGGCTGATGCCTTGCAGGCGCTGCCAGGCGAGTTCGTGGCGCGCGTCGGCCTCGCGCCATTGCGTACAGGCGGCTTGCGTGGCGGCGTCGGGCGCATCTCCGGTGCGCATCATCCACTGCGCCGCCTGCCGGATGATGTCCGGGTGCACCCGTTCGGCGTGGGCGGCGCTCATGCGTACAGCACCGCGTAGCAGTGTTCCCACGCCTTGATCATGTCGCGCTGCACGGCCGCCACCGAAATGCCCAGCTCGCGGGCGACGTCCAGATAGGGCAGGCCTTCCACCTGCGCCAGCACGAAAACCCGGCGCACGCGCGCTGGCAACTGCTCCATCATGCGGCACACGGCATCCAGCGCCTCGACCACCAGCGCATGCGTCTCGGGGCTGGGCTCGACCGCTTCGCTGCGCGCGGCAAGCGTCTCAAGATAAGCCTGCTCGATCGCCCGCCGACGCGACTGGTCGATCAACAGGCGCTTGGCCACCGTGGTCAAAAAACCGCGCGGCTCGGCAAACGCGGCACGCGATTCGCTGCGCATGACCCGTTCGAACGTGTCGTGCGCCAGATCGGCGGCGTTGTCGGCATTGCCGGCAAGCCGTCGGCGCAGCATCTGCACCAGCCAGCCGTGGTGCTCGCGGTACAGGCTGACGAATTCGGCGGAGGACGCAAAGTGGGCGGGCGGCACGGGTCGGCTTGGCAGATGCTAATGGGAATGATTGCTAATTGTAGCCAATCAGCGGCGCGTGGCGAATACTTTTCACGCGCCGTTGCGGTCCCGCCCGCCGGGGGCCACAAACCTTTCATCGTTGTCCGTATGCCTTCAAACCGCGCCCAATCGCCACAGCGACGTCATCTCCCGGGACCGCGCCGCATGCAGCGGATCGTTCGCGTCGCGGGCCTTGCCGTGCACCGGCCGGGTGTCCAGTTTTTCGATCACGCGCAGGCCGGCGGCCTCGATCATCGCGAGCAGTTGCTCGCGCGTGCGCAGCCCCAGATGTTCGGCCAGATCCGACAGGATCAGCCATCCTTCGCCATTCGGCGTCAGATGGTCCTTCAATCCATTCAGGAAGCCACGCAGCATGCGGCTGTCCGGGTCATACACAGCATGTTCCAGCGGCGAGCTGGGCCGCGCGGGCAGCCAGGGCGGGTTGCAGACGATGAGCGACACGCGGCCTTCGGGGAAGAGGTCGGTCTGTTCGACCTCGACCTGCCCGGACAACCCCAGGCGTTCCAGGTTCTCGCGCGCGCAGGCAATCGCGCGGGGATCCATGTCGGTGGCGATGACGCGCTTGCCGCCGCGGCGGGCGATGACGGCGGCGAGCACGCCCGTGCCCGTGCCGATATCGAAGGCCACGCTGCCGCGCGGCATCGGCGTGTTGGCGACCAGGTCCACGTATTCGCCGCGCACCGGCGAGAACACGCCGTAGTGCGGGTGGATGCGGTTGTTCAGGGCGGAAATCTCCACGCCCTTCCTGCGCCACTCGTAGGCGCCGATCAGGCCCAGCAGTTCGCGCAGCGACGCGACGTAGGGCGTATCGCCCGGCACGTTCGCGGCTTCGCAGGCCAGATGCGCGTCGGGCGCGCGGCGCAGGGGGATGGTATGACCGGCGTCGAAGGGAATCAGCAGCATGCCCAGGATGCGGGCACGCTGCGATTGGACCTGACGATGCTGGTTGAAGGCCTCAAGTTGGGTTTCCACCGGTTTGCGCGGACGCTTGTCGACGCGGCGGGTGATGGCGTGCAACAGCTGGCGCGCGTTCTGGAAGTCGCCGCGCCACAGCAGGCCCACGCCTTCGCACGCGTGGCGGTAAGCCATGTCCGCGGTCAGGGTGTCGTCGGCGACGATGACACGCTTGGGCGGCGTGGCGCCGGTTTCCGAGTGCCAGCGCGCCGAGCGGGCGACGCCGTTTTCTTCCCAGTGCAGTTCGGGCGCGTTCAAGAGGTCGCTCCGGCGGGGAATGGGGGGAAGGGCAGGATCATGGGGAAAGGCACATAAAAGAGAAGGGCGCGGGCTGCCAATGTAGCAGCTTCGCGCCCTGGGGCCGTCGCGCGGCGCACCGGGCGCCGCGGCATGGCGGGGTCAGTGGAACAGCACGACGGCCTTCTGCAGCGTGATCCAGATGCCCCAGGCCAGCGGAATGCCGACGCAGGCCCATGCAAAGGCGATCAGCGCGGGCGGGGTGCGGAAGTTCGACCTGCCCACGCCGTGGGTTTCGGCGGCCACGGCGCGCTCGTGCGCCAACGCCTTTTCCTTGGCCAGTTCCTCGTCGGTCATGAAGTACTTGGCGTTGACCGGGCGGATGGCAAGGTTGCACAGGAAGCCCACGACCAGCATGCCGGCCAGGATGTACATGGTGATGTCATACACCTGGGCGCGCGGCACGCCGATGGACAGCTGGTATTCGCGGATGTAGTTGACGAGAACCGGCCCGAAGATGCCCGCCGCGGACCACGCGGTCAGCAACCGGCCGTGGATGGCGCCGACCATCTGGGTGCCGAAGAGGTCGGCCAGGTAGGCGGGCACCGTGGCAAAGCCGCCGCCGTACATCGACAGGATCACGCAGAACGCCGCCACAAAAAGCGCCAGCGCGCCCATGTGCGCGGTCCACGGAATGGCGGCGTACAGCACGAAGCCCAGGACGAAGAAGACGAAGTACGTCATCTTGCGGCCCAGTTTGTCGGACAGGCTGGCCCAGAAGAAGCGGCCGCCGATGTTGAACAGGCTGAGCAGGCCGGTAAAGCCGGCGGCAATCGCGGCGATGGCCGCGAGCTGGTCCTTGTCGAGTTGCCCGAAGCCCAGTTCCGGTTTGTCGATCAGGCCGCCGCCGAACACTTCCTGCAGCAGCGGCGAGGCCATCCCCAGGATGCCAATGCCCGCCGTGACGTTCAGGCACAGCGCCCACCACACCAGCCAGAACTGCGGCACGCCCCAGACGCGCTTCACGTGCACGTGGCGCTGCGTGATCATGACGTTGTTGACCTGCTTGGCGGGCGGCGTCCAGCCGTCGGGCTTCCAGCCTGTGGGCGGCACGCGGTAGCCCAGCGCGCCGGACATCATGAAGATGAAGTACACCAGCGCCATGGTCAGGAAGGTCTGCCAGACGCCCGGCGAGGTCGGGGTGGCAAAGTGGCGCATCAGCATGTCGGCCAGCGGCGCGCCGATCATGGCGCCGCCGCCAAAGCCCATGATGGCCATGCCCGTCGCCATGCCGCGGCGGTCCGGGAACCACTTGATCAGCGTGCTCACCGGCGAGATATACCCCAGTCCCAGCCCGATCCCGCCGATGACGCCCGACCCCAGCCACAGCATCCACATCTGGTGCAGGTAGATGCCGATGGCCGAGATGACCAGGCCGCCGCACCAGCACAGCGCCGACACCACGCCGGCCTTGCGCGGGCCGGCCCGTTCCAGCCAGCCGCCCCACAGGGCGGCCGAACACCCCAGCAGCACGAAGAACAGGGTGTACATCCACCCCATGGTCGAGATCTTCCAGTCGCAGCTCGTGGTGAACAGTTCGGCCACGAGGCTCATGTCGGGCGGGCAGGCCAGCGGCTTGGCCCCGCCCACCACCTTGGACAGCGGCAGCCAGAACACCGAAAAGCCGTAGGCCATGCCGATGCAAAGGTGGATGGCCAGCGCGGCGGGGGGCACCAGCCAGCGCGAGAAGCCCGGTCCCGCGATGGTGCGTTCTTTGTCGAAAAATCCCGGCCGGGAGCCCGGCAGGTCCAGGGTGGCGCTACTTTCCATGATGTCTCCTCAGGGGTGCGGCTTTATAGCGTGCGTGGGCCGGAAGTGCCCGGTCCCGCCGCCTCTTTTATGGATTTGTTGCTGTCCTGCCACTGCGGGTGGACCGCCGCGCGGGCGGTCCGGGTGCGCTATGCGACGCGCGCGCGCGGCGTCAGGCGCTCGCGATGCCGGGTGACGGCCTGCAGCACCAGCGGATGCAGCTGTTCCTCGCCGGCGTCGCCGTCCGGGTTGCGCGCCAGGAAATCCAGCAGTTCGGTGCGCATGCGCGGTTCCCAGAATTTCTGGATGTGGTTGGTGACGCCTTCCAGCGCCTCGGGCCGGTCCGGCATGGCGTCGAAGAACTGGCCGATGCGGTTGGCCATGCGGATCAGGTTGACGATTTCCATTGCTGTCTTGCGTCCGGTTCAGGTAAGGATGCGTTCGGGGTGGGTGTAGATGGCGGCGTCGCCATCGCGCGTGAAGCCCAGCAGGGTGACGTTGGCGTCGGTGGCCAGACGGATGGCCAGCGCGGTGGGCGCGGATACCGAAGCCAACACCGAAACGCCGGCCGCGGCCGTCTTCTGCACCATCTCGAAGCTGGCGCGGCTGGACACCACGACGATGCCGTCGGCGCCGTTGATCGCCTGGCGCGCCAGCGCGCCGGCCAGCTTGTCCAGCGCGTTGTGGCGGCCCACGTCTTCGCGGACCAGCGCCACGGCGCCGTCGGCGCCCGCCCAGCCCGCGGCGTGCGTGGCGCCCGTGATGTCGTGCAGCGTTTGGCGCGCGCGCATGTCGCGCATGGCGGCCAGCACCGACTTGATGCGCACCGGCGCCCCATTGGCGACCGGCGCCACGGGCCGCAGCACCTCGGGCAGGGTTTCCACGCCGCACAGGCCGCAGCCGGTGCGCCCAGCCATGGCGCGGCGCCGCGTCTTCAGGCGCATTTCACAGGCGGACGAGATCTCCAGCTGCACGACGATGCCGCCGCACTGCGGCAGCAGATCGATGCCGCGCACGTCGCTCACGCTGCCGATGATGCCTTCGGACAGCGAGAACCCGACGGCAAAGTCCTCCAGGTCCGCGGGCGTGGCCAGCATGGTGGCGTGACTGATGCCGTTGAATTCCAGTGCCACCGGTGTTTCCTCGGCCACGTAATCGGTCTTGGCGTCGGTGGCGATGACCCCCGAGCGCACGCGGATGACCTGGGTCGGCGTGCAGTCGGGGCGGGCGGTGGTCGGCGTAGGCATGGGATCCCTGGCTGGCTGTCGGTTACTTCCCGGTCAGCGCCGCCTCGCTCTCGCGCGAGCGTTCGCGCAGGAGCTTTTGCTGGATGTCCGCAAATCGCGACCATTGCCGCTGCCATTCCGACGGTTGCGACACGCGCGTCACCTGCACGGCCGTGACCTTGTATTCGGGGCAGTTGGTCGCCCAGTCGGAGCTGTCGGTGGTGACGACGTTGGCGCCGGACTCGGGAAAGTGGAACGTGGTGTATACCACGCCCGGCTGCACGCGGTCGGTCAGCGTGGCGCGCAGCACGGTTTCCCCGGCGCGGCTCTGGATGCCGACCCAGTCGCCTTCGGCCACGCCGCGGTCCTCGGCGTCCTGCGGATGGATTTCCAGCACGTCCTCGCCATGCCACATCACATTGGGCGTGCGGCGGGTCTGCGCGCCCACGTTGTATTGCGACAGGATGCGGCCCGTGGTCAAGAGCAGCGGGAAGCGGCGCGTGCTGCGCTCGTCGGTGGGCACGTACTTGGTGATCATGAAGCGGCCCTTGCCGCGCACGAACTGGTCGATGTGCATGATCGGCGTGCCTTCCGGCGCGTCGTCGTTGCACGGCCATTGCAGGCTGCCCAGCTTGTCCAGCTTGTCGTACGTGACGCCGGCAAACGTGGGCGTCAGCCGCGCGATCTCTTCCATGATTTCGCGCGGGTGCTTGTAGTTCATCGGGTAGCCCAGCGCGTTGGACAGCGCCACCGTCACTTCCCAGTCGGACTTGCCGTTCTTGGGTTCCATCACCTTGCGCACGCGCGAGATGCGGCGCTCGGCGTTGGTGAAGGTGCCGTCCTTTTCCAGGAACGAGGAACCCGGCAGGAACACATGGGCGTACTTGGCGGTCTCGTTCAGGAACAGGTCCTGCACGACGATGCACTCCATGGCCGCCAGCGATGCCGCCACATGCTGCGTGTTGGGATCGGACTGCACGATGTCTTCGCCCTGGCAGTACAGGCCCTTGAAGGACCCGCCCAGCGCGGCCTCGAACATGTTGGGGATGCGCAGGCCCGGCTCGGGCTGCAGCGTGACGCCCCAGTCCTTTTCAAACTGCGCGCGCACGGCGTTGTCCGAGATGTGGCGGTAGCCGGGCAGTTCGTGCGGGAACGAGCCCATGTCGCACGATCCCTGCACGTTGTTCTGGCCGCGCAGCGGATTCACGCCCACGCCTTCGCGGCCGATATTGCCGGTGGCCATCGCCAGGTTGGCAATGGCCATGACGGTGGTCGAGCCCTGGCTGTGCTCGGTGACGCCCAGGCCGTAGTAGATGGAGCCGTTGCCGCCGGTGGCAAACAGACGCGCCGCGCCGCGCACCGCCTGCGCGGGCACGCCGGTGATTTCTTCCATGGCTTCCGGCGAGTTCTCGGGCAGCGACACGAAGTCGCGCCATTCCTTGAAGGCCTTTTCTTCGCAGCGCTCGGCCACGAAGTCCTCGGCGATCAGACCCTCGGTGGCGATGACATGCGCCAGCGAGGACAGCAGCGCCGTGTTGGTGCCCGGCCGCACCTGCAGGTGGAAGTCGGCCTTGATGTGCGGCGAGCTGACCAGTTCGATGCGGCGCGGATCGATGACGATGAGCCGTGCGCCTTCGCGCAGCCGGCGCTTCAAGCGCGAAGCGAAGACGGGATGGCCGCTGCTGGGGTTGGCCCCCATCACGATGACCACGTCGGTGTGCATGACGGAGTCAAACGTCTGCGTGCCGGCCGATTCGCCCAGCGTCTGCTTCAGGCCATAGCCGGTGGGCGAATGGCACACGCGCGCGCAGGTGTCGACGTTGTTGGTGCCGAAGGCGGCGCGCACCAGCTTCTGCACCAGCCAGGTTTCCTCGTTGGTGCAGCGCGACGACGTGATGCCGCCGACCGCATCGCGTCCGTACTGGCTCTGGATGCGGCGGAATTCGGAAGCCGCGTAGTTGATCGCCTCGTCCCAGGAGACTTCCTTCCAGGAATCGGTGATGTGCTTGCGGATCATGGGCTTGAGCACGCGTTCCTTGTGCGTGGCGTAGCCCCAGGCAAAACGCCCCTTCACGCAGGAATGGCCGCGGTTGGCCTGGCCGTCTTTCCACGGCACCATGCGCACGACTTCCTGGCCCTTCATTTCGGCCTTGAAGCCGCAACCCACGCCGCAGTAGGCGCAGGTCGTCACGACCGAGTGCTCGGCCTGGCCCATCATGATGACGGTCTTTTCCTGCAGGGTGGAGGTGGGGCAGGCCTGCACGCAGGCGCCGCAGGATACGCATTCGCTATCCAGGAACGGCTGGTCCTGGCCGGCCGATACGTGCGAGTCAAATCCCTTGCCCGAGATCGTCAGCGCGAACGTGCCCTGGGTTTCCTCGCAGGCGCGCACGCAGCGGTTGCAGACGATGCACTTGGATGCGTCGAACGTGAAGTAGGGGTTGGACTCGTCCTTCTCGGCCTTCAGATGGTTGGCGCCGTCCTGGCCGTAGCGCACGTTGCGCAGGCCCACGACGCCGGCCATGTCCTGCAGTTCGCAATCGCCGTTGGCCGGGCAGGTCAGGCAATCGAGCGGATGGTCCGAGATGTACAGCTCCATCACGCCGCGGCGCAGGTCGTGCAGCTTTGGCGTTTCGGTGAAGACGACCATGCCGTTTTCGGCGGGCGTCGTACAGGACGCGGGATAGCCGCGGCGGCCTTCGATCTGCACGAGGCACAGGCGGCACGATCCGAACGGTTCGAGGCTGTCGGTGGCGCAGAGCTTGGGGATGTTGATGCCGGCGTCCGCGGCCGCGCGCATCAGCGACGTGCCTTCGGGAACGGTGATTTCCTGGCCGTCGATGGTCAGGGTGACGGTCTTTTCGGACACGCGCGCCGGCGTGCCCATGTCGCGATCGCGCTTGATGACGGTTTCTAGCATGGCGGTCTCGGGTTCAGGCCGCGTGGGCGGCAGACTGGGAGGACTCGATGCCGAAGTCCTGCGGAAAATGGTTCAGCGCGGACAGCACCGGGTAGGGCGCCATGCCCCCCAGCGCGCACAGCGAACCGCCAAGCATCGTGTCGCACAGGTCGCGCAGCAGATGCACCTGCTGTTCGCGCTGTTCGCGGCTCTGGTTGCCGGCCGCGATCTTGTCGATGGTTTCCATGCCGCGCGTGGAGCCGATGCGGCACGGCGTGCACTTGCCACAGGACTCGATGGCGCAAAACTCCATGGCGTAACGCGCCATTCGCGCCATGTCCACGGTGTCGTCGAAGGCGACGAGGCCGCCGTGGCCGATCATGGCCGAGATCTGGATGTAGGCTTCGTAGTCCAGCGGCACGTCCCATTGCGACTCGGGCAGGTAGGCGCCCAGCGGACCTCCCACCTGCACCGCGCGCAGCGGGCGGCCGGACGCGCTGCCGCCGCCGAATTCGTAGAGCAGGTCGCGCAGGCTGAGCCCAAAGGCCTTTTCCACCAGCCCGCCTTGCTTGAGGTTGCCGGCCAGCTGGAAGGGCAGCGTGCCGTGCGAACGGCCCACGCCGTAGTCGCGGTAATACGCCGCGCCCTTGGCCAGGATGATCGGCACGGTGGCCAGCGAGATGACGTTGTTGATGACGGTGGGCTTGCCGAACAGGCCCGAGATGGCTGGCAGCGGCGGCTTGGCGCGCACCACGCCGCGCTTGCCCTCCAGGCTTTCCAGCAGCGAGGTTTCTTCGCCGCAGATGTAGGCGCCGGCGCCCTTGCGCACTTCCAGGTCGAAGCGGCGGCCACTGCCGTGCACGTCGTCGCCCAGCCAGCCGACGCTGCGGGCACGCCCGATGGCGGCTTCAAGCGTGGCGATGGCGTGGGGGTATTCGGAGCGGACGTAGATGTAGCCGTAGGTCGCGCCGACCGCCAGGCCCGCAATCGTCATGCCTTCGATCAGGACGTACGGGTCGCCTTCCATCAGCAGGCGGTCGGCAAAGGTGCCCGAGTCGCCTTCGTCGGCGTTGCAGACGATGTACTTGGTGTCGCCGGGCGTGCCCGCCACGGTCTTCCATTTGATGCCGGTGGGAAACGCCGCGCCGCCGCGGCCGCGCAGGCCGGATTCCACCATTTCGTCGACGATCTGCGCCGGCGCCATGGCCAGCGCGCGCTTCAAACCTTGCAATCCGCCATGCGCGGCGTAGTCCTGCAGGGACAGCGGATCGATCACGCCGACGCGGGCGAAGGTCAGGCGCTCCTGGTGCTTGAGGTAGGGGATTTCCTCGGTCAGGCCCAGGCGCAACGCGTGTTCGCCGCCCGTCAGCCAGCCGGCGTCGAACAGCGCGGCCACGTCTTCCGGCTGCACGGGCCCATAGGCGATGCGGCCTTGCGGCGTGGCGATCTCAACCAGGGGTTCCAGCCACAGCAGGCCGCGCGAACCATTGCGCACCACCTGCACGGACAGGCCGCGCTGATCGGCCATGCGCTCGATGTCGCGGACAACGGTATCGGCGTCCATGGCCAGCGCCGCGGCGTCGCGCGGCACGTAGATGACGACGGGGGCGCTCATGGCGTGTCCTCCAGCGTGCGGGCCAGCAGGCGGTCCAGCTTGGCTTCGGTAACGCGGGCGTGGGGCTGGCCGTCGATCATGATGGCGGGCGACTGCGCGCACAGGCCCAGGCAATACACGGGCTCCAGCGTGAAGTTGCCGTCCGGGGTGCTGGCGTGGAAATCACAGCCCAGCGCGGCGCGCGCATGGGCGGCCAGGCGTTCGCCGCCCATGGATTGGCAGGCTTCGGCGCGGCAGACCTCGAGCGTGTGGCGCGCGGCCGGCTCGGTGCGAAAGTGGGGGTAGAACGTGATGACGCCGTGGACTTCGGCGCGGGAGAGGTTCAGGGCCTCGGCGATGGTCTGCACCGCCTCGGCCGGAATACAGCCCAGTTCGTGCTGCACCGCATGCAGCACCGGCAGCAGCGGGCCGGGCTGGTCTTTCAGCCGGGCAAGGATGCGGGCCGTGGCCGCGATGGCCGGGGTGGTGGATGCCTGGGCGGCGTCCAGGGCCAGCTTGCCGCCCCGGGCGCCACCGCTGGATGCCAGATCGGATTTTGCCTCGCGCAGGTGCACGTCGGTCTCCTCCTGTGTTGCGTGACCCCATCAACGGGGGCTTGTGCCGGCCTGGACCTGTCAGCAGATAATATGCTTTAAAAAACATATTAATTGCCCGTCCGCCGCGTTATTTGTGTACTCTAACGAGGTACTTGAACGCCTTCAATAAGAAATAAATGACATATAAGTTCCGAATCGGCCTGCGGCCGCAATGGACATTGGGCGGAGACGACGAGGCGACGCCCGTGCCGCTGCAAGACATGCTTGCGCTCCTGGCGGCCATCGATGCCACCGGCAACATCGCGGGCGCCTGCCGCGCCTGCGGCCTGTCCTACCGGCACGCGTGG
The DNA here is from genome assembly GCF_037039475.1 of Achromobacter sp. E1. NCBI lineage: Bacteria > Pseudomonadati > Pseudomonadota > Betaproteobacteria > Burkholderiales > Alcaligenaceae > Achromobacter > Achromobacter sp. E1. Next base: position 4,575,662 of record NZ_CP146253.1, on the reverse strand, counting down.
GGCGTGTTGCGGCGCTTCGAGTCCATCTTCGGCACGCAACTGCTCATCACCAACCGCCGCCAGGGCACGCAGCTGTCGCCCTTTGCGCAGCGGCTGCTATGGGCCAACCGCCGCATCGAGGCGCGGCTGATGCCCACGCTGGACAGCATGGCCTCCGAATTGCAGGAAGAGCTTGAACGCCTGCTGCCCGAAAGCGGCCCGCACCTGCGCCTGCACGCCAGTCACGGCTTTGCCGTGGAATCCCTGATGCAGCACATGGGCAACCGAACGCCCGGCCTGGAATTGCGCTATCGCACGGCAATCGAGGCCCTGGCGTCGCTGGAGCGGCACGAATGCGACCTCGCGGGCTTTCAGGTGCCGCTGGGCGATTTTGAATCTCCCATCATGGAACGCTATGCGCAGTGGCTCAACGCCGACGAATACATGCTCATCCATCTGGCCGTGCGCAATACGGGGTTGTTCGTCACGGCCGGCAACCCCAAGCAGATCCGCGGCATGGCGGACCTGGCCCGCAGCGACGTGCGCTTCGTGAACCGGCAGATCGGCTCCAGCACGCGTTATCTGGTCGGCCTGATGTTGCAGCGCGCCGGCGTATCCATCGGCGAAGTGCAGGGCTACGAAACCAACGAATTCACCCACATGGCGATCGCGGCGCACATTGCCAGCGGCATGGCGGACACAGGGGTCGGCGTGGAGACGGCGGCCTGCCGTTTCGGCCTGGACTTCATTCCGCTGGTGCGCGAGCGCTATTTCTTTGCCATCCGCAAGGCGTCGTTGGACACGCCGGCCATGCAGGACCTGCTGTCCATCATGCGCGGCCCGGACTATGTCGGTTACGTGGGCCAGCTTGTCGGCTACGACGCCCGCGACACCGGCCGGCTACAGACCCTGGAAGAGGCCTTTCCGCGAGAACGCGCACCGCGATCCGCCGGGATATGATGTGCCAATGAGCAAAGTGATAATCCTTGCCGATCACCGGAGTTCGCCACGGGCTTCCCTCGCGCCCGGCGAACTTCCGCCGCACGGGCAGCCCGCGCTGGACCAGCGCGCGCGTCCGCTGCGCGACCTGCGCATTTCCGTCACTGACCGCTGCAACTTCCGCTGCACCTATTGCATGCCGCGCGAGGTCTTTGACAGCAGCTACAGCTTCATGCCGCATTCGGCGCTGCTGTCGTTCGAAGAAATCAGCCGGCTGGCCGGCATCTTCACGCAGTTGGGCGTCGAAAAGATCCGCCTGACCGGCGGCGAGCCGCTGCTGCGCAAGCACATCGAAAACCTGGTCGGCATGCTGGCCGAACTGCGCACGCCGCAGGGTCGGCCGCTTGACCTCACGCTCACCACCAACGGCAGCGTCCTCGCGCGCAAGGCCGCCGCGCTGAAAAGCGCCGGGCTCACGCGCGTGACGGTCAGCCTGGACGCGCTGGACGCCGCCATGTTCCAGGGCATGAGCGACAGCGGCTTCACGCCGGACGACGTGCTGCGCGGCATCGACGCCGCGGCGGACGCGGGCCTGGCGCCCGTCAAGGTCAATATGGTGGTGCGCAAGGGACTGAACGACGGGCAGATCCTTCCCATGGCCGAACGCTTCCGCCACAGCGGCCACGTCCTGCGCTTCATCGAATACATGGACGTGGGCAACAGCAACGGCTGGAATCTCGCCGAAGTGGTGCCATCGCGCGAAGTGCTGGATCGCATCGGCGCCGTGTATCCGCTGGAACCCGTGGAATCGGTCGAAATGGGCCGCGTCGCCGAGCGCTGGCGCTACGTGGACGGCGGCGGCGAGATCGGCGTCATCTCCAGCGTCACGCACGCCTTCTGCGGCGGCTGTACGCGGGCGCGCCTGTCGCCCGAAGGCAAGCTCTACCTGTGCCTCTTCGCCCACGAAGGCCACGACCTGCGCGCGCCGCTACGCGATGGCGCGACGGACGAGGAACTGGCGCGCATCCTGGCGGGCATCTGGTCGGCGCGCGGCGACAACTATTCCGAACTGCGCGGCCAGAACATGGCGGACCCATCGCGCAAGATCGAGATGAGCTACATCGGTGGCTGAATTTCAACGCAGCGGGCTTGCCGGCCTGATCCTCGCCGGCGGGCAGGGTTCCCGCATGAATCATCAGGACAAGGGACTGGTCGCGCTGCACGGCGAACCCATGGTCGCGCACATCGCGCGCCGGCTTGCGCCGCAGGTCGGCCGCCTTATCATTAGCGCCAACCGGCACCCGGAACGTTACGCGCAGTATGGCGACGTCGTTGCCGATGGCGAACGCGAACTGGGCGCCTGGCAGGGTCCGCTGGTGGGTATCGCCACGGCGCTGCAGGCGCTGCATGCGTCGGCTGCTGCGCCGCCCGAATCCGCCGCGCAGTGGCTGGTGGTGGTGCCCTGCGATACACCCTTCCTGCCGGAAGATCTGGCCGCGCGCCTGATCGGCGCGGCTGCCGCGGCCGATGCGCCGCTGGCCTATGCCGCGGCCCACGGCCAGCGCCATTCGGCCTGCATGGCGCTGCGCACGTCGTTGCTGCCGAACCTGCGGGAATATCTGCGGTCGGGCGACCGCAAGGTGGGGCTTTGGCAGGCGAGGGCGGGCGCGGTCGAAGCGGTGTTCGACGATTGCCCGCCGCATGCCTTCATGAACGTCAATACGCCAGGAGACCTGGCGCTGGCCGAGCGCTACGCCAGCCAGTGACGCAGGTCGTAATACGAAACCGTGTCCCTGTCCTGCACCAGCACGTCGGCCGGCAGGCGCGCCAAGCCGGTGGACCACGGCAATGAGCTGATCACGCCCGATCCCTGGTGGCCGTACGGCACGAGTTCGCTGCCGCCTTCGTCGGCCACGCGGCATTGCACCCGCAGGAATTCCTCGCGGCTGTCCTGGCGCGGCTGCGCGGTGCGCAGCGGCAACTGGCTGACCGGCGGGAAGATCTCTTCGCGGCCCTGCATGCGGCGCATCAGCGGCGTCACCAGCGTGGCGAACACGGCATAGGCCGACACCGGATTGCCAGGCAGGCTGACCACCGGCTTGCCGTCGATCTGCGCCAGGGCCACCGGCTTGCCCGGCTTCATGCGCACCTTCCACAGCGACAGTTCGCCGCCCAGCGCGGCCAGCGCCGGTTTGACGAGGTCACGCTCGCCCACCGACACACCGCCCACGCTCAGCACGAGGTCGCAATCGGCCAGCAGGGTCTTGAAGGCGTCCAGCAGATCGGCTTCGGTATCGCGGGCGTGCAGCACGTGAACGGGCAGGGCGCCCATGCCGCGCACCATCGCGGCCAGCATCGGCCCGTTGGAGTTGTAGATCTGTTCCGTGGCGCGGGGCTGGCCCGGCAGGACGAGTTCGTCGCCCGTGGTCAGGATGCCGACGCGAAGCTGGCCGTAGACGGGAATCGTGGCCATGCCTTGCGAGGCCAGCAGCGCGACGTGCGCGGCCTGCAGCAGCGTGCCCGCCGGCAGCAGCGCGGCGCCCGCCATCGTGTCTTCGCCGCGGCGGCGAATGTGCTGGCCCAGCCGGGGTTCGCGCGAAATCTGGACGTGGTTGTCGGCTTCGGTGGTGTCTTCCTGCATGACGACCACATCGGCGCCCGTCGGTATCACGCTGCCCGTGAATAGGCGAATGGCGTGGCCGGGCTTGAGCGGTTCGGGCACGTCGCCCGCGTAGCAGCGCTGCTGGATCGGCAGGCGCGCTTGCGGGTTCCAGTCGGCCAGGCGCAGGGCATAACCGTCCATGGCGCTGTTGTCGGCCGGCGGAATGTCCACCGTGGCGTCAAGGTGCGTGGCGAGGACGCGGCCGCTGGCCTGCGTCAGATCGACGTGCTCGGTGCGTTGAAGGGGGGCGGCGGCGTTGGCCAGCAGGGTCTGGGCTTGATCGAAATCCAGCATGGGTCAGGCTTCTTGTTCGCGTTTCGGAAATTGCGAGGCGAAATTGCAGGGGCCGTGGCCGCTGTCGAGCTGCTCGCGCAGAATCTTGGTCCAGGCGGTCTCGCACGCGTTGTTCGAGCCCGGCAGGCAGAAGATCAGGGTCTGGTTGGCCGACCCCGCGAACGCGCGCGACTGGATCGTGGAGCTGCCGATCTCTGTGTAGGAAATCTGGCGGAAGAGTTCGCCGAAACCCGGAATCTCGCGATCCAGCAGCGGCAGGATGGCCTGCGGCGTGTGGTCGCGATGCGAGAAGCCCGTGCCGCCGGTGGTCAGGATGACCTGCACCTCGGGGTCGGCGATCCAGTCGCTGATGACGCGGCGGATCTGGTAGATGTCGTCGCGCACGATGTCGCGGCGCACGCACTGATGGCCGGCATGCGCCAGGCTGTGCGCCAGCAGATTGCCGGACGTGTCGTCACCTGCGCTGCGGGTGTCGCTGATGGTCAGTACGCCGCAGCCCAGCGGGACCGGGGTGGCTTCGCTCATGGATTCTCCTTGTTGCCGGCAGTGTCTTCATCCCAGGCGTCCGTGCGGTCCTGGTCGGATTGGCGCTGTTCCACCCAGAAGCTGTCGCCGCCGGCGAGGGTCTCGCGCTTCCAGAAGGGCGCGCGCGTCTTGAGCGCGTCGATGATGTATTCGCAGCCGCGGAAGGCGTCGCCGCGATGGGCGCTGGCCGCCGCCACGAAGACGATCTGCGCGTTGCGGTGCAGCGCGCCCACGCGGTGCACGATGACCGTGCCTGCCAGATTCCAGCGCGCGCGGGCCGTGGCGGCGATTTCTTCGAGCTCGCGCTCGCACATGCCCGGATAGTGTTCGAGAAAAAGCGTGTCGGTGGGGGTATCGGGCGCGTAGTCGCGCACGTAGCCCACGAACGTCACGATGCCGCCCACGCCGGGGCCGGCGGATTCCCGCAGCGCGGCGGTCAGCGCCGCGCCGTCGAAGTCGGCTTCCTGGACGCGGATCATGGCGTCAGCCTCCGGTGACCGGTTCGAATACTGCGACCTCGTCGCCCGCGCGGATCGGGGCGGTGGGCTTGGCGTGCGTCTGGTTGATGGCCAGCTTCAGGCGCGTGGCCGGTTCCAGCTGGGGATAGCGTTCGCCCAGTGCGGCCAGCAACTGCGCGCCGGTGGATTCGCCCGCGAGGGGCCAGGTTTCGGTGCGCTTGCCGACCAGTTCGGCAACGCGCGCGAAGTACAGAAGATTAATCGTTGCGCCATTCACCGCTTTTACCTCCCGCCTTGTACTTGAGGCGAACTTGTTCGATCACGATGCCTTTGTCGGCAGCCTTGCACATGTCGTAGATGGTCAGCGCGGCCACGCTGCACGCCATCATGGCTTCCATTTCGACGCCCGTCTTGTAGCTGGTGCGGCAGGTGGCCAGGATGTCGATGCGATGCTCGGCGTCGTTCAAGGCGAATTCCACGCCGACGAATGCAAGCGGCAGGCTGTGGCACAGGGGAATCATGTCGGCGCAGCGCTTGGCGGCCAGGATCGCGGCCACGCGCGCCGTGTTGAGCACCTCTCCCTTGCCTTGGCCGGGTTGGGTCAAGAGGCCATATGCGACGGCGTTCATGCGGATGCTGCCGGCGGCAACCGCCACGCGCTCGGTGTCCGTCTTGGCGATGACGTCGACCATGCGGACCTGGCCGGCTTCGTCCAGGTGACTCAAGGTGGGGGTGGTCTCGGACATGGAAATCGGGATCAAGAATTGTTAATGAATGAAAAGAGCGGGGCCGGGCTGGCCGGCGGGGTCCGCTGTTCCGCCTATGATAGACGAGCAGTTAAGGGGGCGCGATAATCGCGCCAGCAGTCAGAGGAAGGTTGGATCGCCTTCAATGTGTATCAGGAGACTTTCAATGCCCGTGCGGATGCCCAAGCTACGGTTCACCCGACGCGCCGGCAAGATTCTCCTGGGTATTGTGGCGTTCGTGCTGATTCTGTTTGGCGTGGCAGCGTGGCAGGTGCCGAAAGTGCTGCACGGCGTGCTGACCGATGACGTCGCAAAGATGATCGGGCGCGACGTTTCCGTGGGCAAGATCACCTTCAATCCGTTCACGCTGACCGTCCGCGCGCAAGACCTGACCGTGGCGCAGCCTGGCTCGCAGACGCCGCTGTTGACCCTGGCTGAACTGGACGCCAGCGCGTCGTGGACATCGCTGTTCTGGTTCGCGCCGGTGGTCGACCGTCTGACGCTTCGGCAGCCTAACATCGCCATCGTCCGCGAAGACGTCCTGCGCTTCAATTTCTCTGACATAGAACAACGCGTGGCCGAATTGGCCGCCGCCAAGCCCCAAGAGCCGCCCAAGCCGGACGAAGGATTGCCGCGCTTTTCGCTCAACAACATGGTGATCGAGGACGGCGCCATCACGCTGGACGACAAGGTCACCGGCCGCAAGCAGGTCGTGGACGAGTTCACCATCGGGGTGCCGTTCATCTCGACCTTCGGCTACGCCACCGACATCGACGTGCAGCCGCGCCTGCACCTGCGCATCAACGGCAGCCCCTTCGACCTGACCGGCGTGGCGCGGCCGTTCGATGTGGTCCCCTCGTCCACGCTGCGCGTGGCCTTCGACGGCCTGCAGCTCGAGAAGTGGGCCGATGTCTGGCCCATGCCGCTTCCCTTCAAGGTCGAGCGCGCGCTGCTCGACTCAAATCTGCAGGTCGTCTTCGAACAGCCCAAGGACGCGCCGCCCAAAATCCGCATCGTCGGCGACCTGGGGTTGCGCCGCCTGGACGTGCGCGACCCGTCCGGCGGCAATCTGGCCGCCTGGAGCGCATTGACCGTCAGCCGGCTGGAACTGGAGCCGATTGCCCGCCAGGTGTATATCGGCGAGGTCGGCCTCTGGGCGCCGCAAGTCCATGTGCGTCGTCACGCCAATGAACACCTGAACTGGCAGGACGTCGTCGCGGGTTTGAAGGCGCTGGGTGGCGTGGAACCGACGGCCACGCCCGTGCGGGACGAGATGCGCAAGGCCAGCGGCCTGAAGCCGCTTTCCCCAAGCGGGCCGCAGGTTGCGCCGGGCGCGGCCGGCGCGCCTGCGCCGGTTCCTGCACCGGCCGGTCCAGCGCCCGCCGCGCCGGCCGCTCAAGCGCCCACAACGCCCGCCGCGCCGGCCGCTCAAGCCCCGGCACCGCGCCCAGACCAAGCAGCCACGGCGCCCGCCGATCAAGCGTCCGCCACGCCACCCCCCGCGCCCGCCGAATGGAAGGTCGTGCTCGACGCCTTCAACCTGCATGAAGGCGAGGTCTACGTCACCGATGCGGTCAGCAAGCTGGACTATGTGATGACCGGCCTGGCCGCCACCGTCGAAGGCGTGGCGCTGCCGCAGCCGCCGGACCAGCCCATCAACCTGTGGCTGACCATGGACAACAGCACCGACGGCGGCTGGCTGCGCGCCAAGGGGCCGCTGGTCATCAAGCCGCTGTCGCTCGACATGAACGTGCGTCTGGGCAACATCGCGCTGGCGCCCCTGGCGCCGGCCGTGCGCAGCGCGGCGCCCATCACCCTGCTCGACGGCCGGCTGGGCGCCACCGCGCAACTGCACGTGCGCGAGAAGGGCGGCGCGATCGATGCGTCCGCCACCGCCGTGCAGGCCGACCTGACGCAGTTCAAGGCCCGCGACGAATCGCTCAAGCCGGTGCTGGACATCGCCATGCAGTCCCTTCGCATCACGGCCGACCGACTAGCCCTGGGACCGGGCCCCAGCAACTTCACGGTGGCCGCAGCCGGCGTCCAGGGCGACGGCAAGCTGGACCTCAAAGGGGTCTTCACGCCGCAGCCGCTCACCCTCAGGACTGCGGTCGACCTGTCCAACCTGAACGTCGCCAGCTTCGCGCCGTACTTCGCCTCCAGCCTGAACGCCACCGTCCGCGCCGTCACGCTAAGCGCCAAGGGCAACGCCGAATTCACCGCCGCCGCCGGCAGTGCGCCAATGAAGGCCGGCTGGAAGGGCGGCGTCGACATCACCGACCTGGACCTGCAGGACCGCGTCAACAAGGACGACTTCCTGAACTGGAAGCGCCTTGGTTTTACCGGCATGGACATTTCCGTGGCGGGCGACAAGATCGGCGCGCGGTTGGGCGATATCGCCCTGGAAGATTTCTACGGCCGCATCCTGCTCAACGCGCAGGGCCGGCTCAACGTCATGGATCTGGTGGCCGCGCCCGGACAGGCCGGCGGCTCGATCACGCAAGACACCCAGACACCCGGCCGCAGCGCCGAGCCCCCGGCCGCGCCGCCCGCGGCCACTGCGTCGGCCAAGGGCAGCGGCGCGGCCGCCATGCCGGACATTTCGGTCAACAGCGTCACGCTGACCCGCGGCCGCATGACCTTCACCGACCGTTTCGTCAAGCCGAACTACGTCGCTGAACTGTCCAGCATCGAGGGCGACATCACCGCCGTTTCGTCCACCAATCCCCAGCCCGCCAAGGTCAAGGTCACGGGGCGCGTGTACACGACCGCGCCGCTTTCGATCAGCGGCATCGTGCAGCCGTTCGCCAAGTTCCTGACGCTGGACCTGAAGGCTTCGGCCAAGGGCGTCGACCTGCCGCGCTTCAACACCTATTCGGCCAAGTACGTGGGCTATCCGATCAAGCGCGGCAAGCTGTCGGTCGACCTGGAATACAAGATCAAGAACCGGGCCTTGCAGGCGACCAATCACGTCGTGCTCAACCAGCTCACCTTCGGCGACAAGACCAACAGCCCGGACGCCACCAAACTGCCCGTGCTGCTGGCCGTTGCGCTGCTGAAGGACTCGCGCGGCAACATCGATATCAATCTGCCGATCTCCGGCTCGCTGGACGACCCCGAGTTCTCGGTCGGCGGCATTGTCGTGCGCGTGCTGATGAACCTGGTGGTCAAGGCGGTGACCTCGCCCTTCAGCCTGCTCGCGTCCGCGTTCGGCGGCGGCGAAGAGCTGTCCTATGTCGAATTTGCGCCGGGCAGCGCCGTGCTGACCGAAGATTCGCTCCAGCGCATCGAGACCCTTACCAAGGCGCTTGCCGACCGTCCGGCCCTGAAGATGGACATCAGCGGCCGCGCCGATCCCAAGACCGACACGGAAGGCCTGCGCCAGGCCTGGGTCGACGCCAAGATCCGCGCCGCCAAGGCCGCGGACGTCGCGCCGCGCGGCAAGAAGCCCGACCCCAAGGGCGTCGAGGTCTCCGGCGCGGAACGTGCCAAATACCTCGAAGCCGTCTACGATGACACCGACCTCAAGGACAAGCCGCGCAATTTCATCGGCATGGCCAAATCCATTCCGGCCGCGCAGATGGAAGCGATGCTGCGCGCGGCGGCCCCCGTCGGCGAGGATCAGCTGCGCCAATTGGCCGATGCCCGCGCGCAGGCGGTTTATGAGAAGTTGCAAGCCCAGGAAGGACTCGCGGATCGCGTGTTCATCGTCGCGCCGCAACTGGACGCCGATGGCATCAAGGACGAGGGGCAACCCTCGCGCGTGGACTTCTCCCTGAAGTGAACTCGGCAGGCCCCGGCAGGGACGCGAGGCGCGTCCCGCCGTGCCCGTCTTTTACCCGGAGATTGTTCGATGAAAGACCAGGACGCGCACTTCGACAGCCTGCTCCCGCCCTTGCGGCTGGACCGCCGAGGCTTTCTCGCCACCACCGCGGCGGCGGGATTCTCGCTGGCGGCAGGTCCGGTGGCGGCACAGACTGCAATCGCCACGGACGCCAAGGGCCTCGTGGCCGGCAAGGTCGAGATCCCCACTTCGGATGGCAAGATCCCCGCTTACCGCGCCGCGCCGGAAGGCAAGAAGAACCTGCCCACGATCCTGGTCGTCCAGGAAATCTTCGGCGTGCACGAATACATCCAGGACGTCTGCCGGCGCCTGGCGCACCTGGGCTACCTCGCCATCGCGCCGGAACTCTACGTGCGCCAGGGCGACCCGTCCAAGTACACCGAAATCCCCAAACTGCAGGCCGAAGTCGTCAGCAAGGTCCCGGATAAACAGGTCACCGCCGACCTGGACGCCACCGCCGCCTGGGCGGCGGCGCATGGCGGCAACCCGGACCGCCTGGGCATCGTCGGCTTTTGCTGGGGCGGCCGCCAGGTCTGGCTCTACGCCGCCCACAACGCCAAACTCAAGGCCGGCGCCGCCTGGTACGGCCAACTGGCGGGCGACCCCTCCGAACTCAAGCCCAAGTCTGCCCTGGCCATCGTCAACGACCTGAAGGCCCCCGTCCTGGGCGCCTACGGCGGCAAGGACGCCGGCATCTCGCAAACCGACGTCGACCGCATGCGCGTCGAACTGGCCAAGGGCTCCGCCGCCGCCAAGGCCTCGCGCATCGACATCTACCCCGAAGCCGGCCACGCCTTCCACGCCGACTACCGCCCGTCGTACCGCAAGGCAGAAGCGGAGCAGGCGTGGACGCGGATGCTGGATTGGTTCAAGCAGAACGGGTTGTAAGGGAAGGGCGGCGCGGGCTGAGCCCACGGGCTACCGCGCCTTCTCCCCGGGTAGCCCGTCGCTGACCTCTGCCAGCGCGCGCTTCATATCCTCGTACTTCATCACCCGTTCGCTCTGAAACCCGCCCAGCACGCCCCGGCAGCCATCGACGCCGGACCGCTTCATGTCTTCCATCATTGTCTTGCCTTCGGCCTGCCCCTTGGCAAACTCGGCGTCATACCCGCTGGCGGCAAACCCATACTCTTCGGCATAGCGCGTGAGATTCTTGCGCGCCGTGTCCTGGTGCTGCGCCAGGTCGGGTTCGGACGCGCCGCACGCGCGCGCGGCGCCGTTTGATGCGCCGGCGGCCACGACGAACGAATCGTATTGGGCCTGCTCGGCGGCGTCGGGAGCCGCCATCACGGGGGCGGCGGCCGCCAGGGCCAAGGTCAGGGCGGTCAGGAATCTGCGCATCGAAATCTCCCTGTAAGGCCCGATTCGCGGCGCGGTGCCTCTCGTGGCCGCGGCGGGCGATGTCTTTACCACGGCATTATGGCAAGCGCGCGTTTCCTCTCCGTGAGGCTGCCGTGTGGAGTCGTTTCGAACTGTTCATCTTCTTTTCGTGCTTACGCCAAGCGCAGCAAGCCGGCCGCGCACGAACTATGATGGGGGCTGTGAGGCGATCCTGCCTCAATGCATTGCCCCCTTTCATCCTGGAGATCTACATGACGATCAAAGTCGGCGACCGCGTGCCCGATGGCACGTTGACCGAATTCATCGAAACCGAAACCGCCGGCTGCTCGCTCGGCCCCAACGCGTTCCAGGTCGCCGACCTGACCCGCGGCAAGACCATCGCGCTGTTTGCCGTGCCGGGCGCCTTCACGCCCACCTGCTCGGCCAAGCATCTGCCGGGCTTCGTCGAACAGGCCGCCGCCCTCAAGGCCAAGGGCATCGATGAGATCTGGTGCGTGTCCGTCAACGACGCCTTCGTCATGGGCGCCTGGGGCCGCGAACAGAAGACCGACGGCAAGGTCCGCATGCTGGCCGACGGCTCCGCGCTGTGGACCAAGGAACTCGGCCTCGAACTGGACCTGGTCCAGCGCGGCATGGGCGTGCGCTCGCAGCGCTACTCCGCCCTGATCGTCGACGGCGTCGTGAAGCAACTGAACGTGGAAGCGCCTGGCAAGTTCGAAGTCAGCGACGCGGCCACCATGCTCTCGCAAGCCTGATCCCCGCAGGTTCCTGTTTTACCGCCAGTGTTGCGGGCCGCCCCGGCGGCCCGCGGCGCTGAAAGCCAGCAGCGGTTGTCCACGCCATGCTCTCCACGATCTCTTCGTTCTCGTCGCTTTATTTTGCGACCTTGCTGATGCTCATCGGCACGGGTCTGTTCAATACCTACATGGGCCTGCGCCTGACTGCGCAGTCCGTCAGCGAGGTGTGGATCGGCACCTTGATCGCCGGCTACTACCTGGGTCTTGTGTGCGGCGCGCGGCTGGGACACAAGCTCATCATCCGCGTCGGGCACATCCGCGCGTTCGTTGCCTGTGCGGCCATTGCCACCAGCATGATCCTGGCGCAGACGCTGGTCGATTCCATGCCGCTCTGGCTGGTGTTCCGCGTCATCTCCGGCATCGTGATGGTGACCGAGTTCATGGTGATCGAGAGCTGGCTCAATGAGCAGACCGAAAACCACCAGCGCGGCCGCGTGTTCTCCGTGTATATGGTCGTTTCCGGCCTGGGCACCGTGCTCGGCCAATTGGCGCTCACCGCCTACGCCACGCTCGACCTGCGTCCGCTCACCCTGGTTGCGATGTGCCTGGTGCTGTGCCTGGTGCCGCTCGCGGTCACGGCGCGCTCGCACCCGCCCACGCCGCTGCCTGCGCCGCTGGACGTGCGGTTCTTCATGCGGCGCGTGCCGCTGTCCATGACTGTCCTTTTCGTGGCGGGCAACTTGTCCGGCGCGTTCTATGGCCTGGCGGCGGTCTACGGCGCCAAGAACGGCCTGTCCACCTCGCAGGCCGCCATCTTCGTTGCCGCCGCCGTCACGGCGGGCCTCTTGTCGCAATGGCCGATGGGCTGGTTGTCCGACCGCATCAATCGCGCCGGTCTCATCCGGTTCAACGCCTTGCTGCTGGTCCTGCTGCCTGCCGTCATGTGGGGCTGGATCGCGTTGCCGTTCTGGGCGCTGGTCGCCATGTCCTGCATCTTCGGCATCCTGCAGTTCACGCTGTATCCGCTGGGCGCGGCGTTTGCCAACGACCACGTGGAGTCCGAGCGCCGCGTCAGCCTGTCGGCGGTGCTGCTCATGACGTACGGCCTGGGCGCCTGCGTCGGACCCATGATCGCCGGCTGGATGATGTCGCTGGGCGGCCCCGCCATGTATTACGTGTTCATCTCGGCTTGCGCCGTGATTCTGGTCTGGCAGGTGCGGCCGACGCGCGTCACGGGCGCGCATCAGGTCGACGAGGCGCCGACGCATTTCGTGCCGATGCCCGACACCCTGCAAAGCTCGCCGGCGGCGGCGGTGCTGGATCCGCGGGTGGACCCCGAGAACGACATCGCCATGGAAATGGTGCAGCCCGATCCGTCCGCGGCGCCGGCGCCGCCCGAGGCCGCAGCAGAATCCGCGCCGGCGGATCCGCCCGCTGCCGATACGCCGATGGGCGCCTTTGCAGACCCTGTCGCGGGGCCGGCCGTCGGGGAGAATGCCACGCAAGGTGCGGCAGGCGATTCAACCCCGGATGCAAACCCGGATGGCAACTCGCAGGACGAGCCCGAACGCCAGCGGCGCACGGGCACCTGAATCCCGGCTACCAGGGCGTCATCAGCACGATGGCGGACAACGCCAGCGCGATGCCCAGCAGGTTCAGACGCGTGAGCGGTTCACGAAACGCCAGGGCGCCCACCAGGGTGCCCAGCGTGATCACCCCCATGTTCATGGACGCGAACACCAGTGCGGGATGCTCGGGCAGCGACTGGTGTGCGCGCACGTAGGTCAGGATGTTGCCGAAGTTGGCCATCCCCAGCGCCACGCCCGCGGCCAGATGCCGCGCCTGCCAGCGCACGCGGCGCCACAGCAGATACGCCAGCATCAGCGCGCCCGCCATCAGGAAGGCGAGCAGCAGGCCGCCCGCAAACGCGGTGCCGGTGCGCGCAACCTGCTTGAACAGGATGTCGATCACGCCATAGCCCGCCCACACCACCAGCGGCCATAGCCACATGGCGCGGTTGTCGCCCGCAGCCGTGTCCTCGGACAGGCGGATGCGCGGGGGCTGGCGCAACAGGCAGAAAAGGGCGGTGAACGCCAGCAGGATCGCGGCCAGCTTGCGGCCCGTGACCGGCTCGCCAAACAGCACGAACGCGGCCAGCAGCGGAATGAAGAGCGACAGGCGCTGCGCAGCATCGCTGCGCACGATGCCCGCATGCCGCAACGCCGCGGCCATCGCCAGAAAGACACTGGGCAACAGCACGCCCAGCGCCGCCAGCACCATCCAGGGCGTTTGCGGCGCCAGCAGGCGCGCCGGGTCTGGGCGCAGGACCAGCCAGCAGAGCAGGGCGGCCACGGCGTAGTTCATGGCGATCGCCTGGCGCACGTCCACCTGCCAACGGCGTGCAAGTTTCAGCATGACGGCCACTGTGACGCTGCAGGCGACGCTGGCCGCAAGATAGAGAAGGCCTGGGGTCAGGGGCATGCCGGCACCTCTTGGTGGGCATGCGTGTCCGCGTCGACCCGCATGCCCAGGCGACCGAGCAGGCGCTGATCGGCGGCCATCTGCGGATTGGCGGTGGTCAGCAGCGCGTCGCCGTAGAACATGGAATTGGCGCCCGCCAGAAAACACAGCGCCTGCAGCGCGTCGTCCATGGCCTCGCGTCCGGCCGACAGGCGGACCGCGGCGCGCGGCATTGCAATGCGCGCCACCGCGATGGTGCGGACGAACTCGAACGGATCCAGCGCCTCCACGGCGGACAGCGGCGTGCCTTCGACCTGAACCAGGTTATTGATCGGCACGGACTCGGGGTAGGGCTCCATGCTGGCGAGCTGGGCGATCAGGCCGGCGCGCTCGCGGCGCGATTCGCCCATGCCGACGATGCCGCCGCAGCATACGCTGATGCCGGCGTCGCGAACGCGGTCCAGCGTATCCAGGCGGTCCTGGTAGGTGCGCGTGGAGATGATCTTGCCGTAGAACTCCGGCGAGGTATCCAGGTTGTGGTTGTAGTAGTCCAGGCCGGCGTCCTTCAACTGCTCGGCCTGGCCGTCTTTCAGCATGCCCAGCGTCACGCAGGTCTCCAGGCCCAGCGCCTTGACGGCGCTGACCATCTCGGCCACGGCATCCAGGTGATGCGGCTTGGGACTGCGCCACGCGGCGCCCATGCAGAATCGTTGGGCGCCGCCCGCCTGCGCCGCGCGCGCCGCGGCGACCACGTCCTCAAGGGGCATCAGCTTGTCGGCGTCCACGCCGGTGTCGTAGTGCGAGGACTGCGGGCAATACGCGCAATCCTCGGGACAGCCGCCGGTCTTGATCGACAGCAGGCTGGACAGCTGGATCACGTTCGGATCGAAATGGGCGCGGTGCGTCTGCTGCGCCCGGTGCATCAAATCCATGAACGGCAGCTCGTAGAGCGCCATGATGGCGTCGGTGCTCCATGCCGAGGCGGGCGGGCGCTTGGGCACCGTTGGAACGGGAATGGTCGCAGTCTGCATGATCGGGGGCTCCTTCGTTCGTGGCCGGATCTCGCCCCGGTGGCCAGTGGGGCCGGGGGCTGGATCGGCGGATCGTAAGAAGGGGCGGCCGATTTGCGCAATGCGGGTGATAAGCGCGGATTTAAGGTTGGTTTGCCGGGGCGATCAATGAAAATGGCCGCTTTTGGGCGGCCACGAGTTCTAAAGCGACGGCATCTTCGGAGACGCCGAGGGGGTGAATATTTTGATTCAAATTGTAAATCAACCCCCGGCCGGTCTCAGGACTTCGTCTGCTTATCGCGGTTGCGGGCGCTTTCGTGGCCGGTGATGCCGCGGTCGCGTGCCCAGACAATGGCGGCGCTGCGCCGATGCACGCCGATCTTGCTGTAGATCGTGGCGACGTGATTGCGCACGGTGTTGCGCGACAGCTTGAGTGCCTTGGCGATGCCGTCGTCGTCATGCCCCTGGCATAACAGCCCAAGGACTTCGCGCTCGCGCGAGGTGAGCTGCGCCAGTTCGGCCACGTCGCGCGTGGCGGGGGCGGGCTGGCGCAGTTGCGCCAGTTTCTCGATGATGCCGCGGCTGAACCAGGAAGTGTCCTGCATCACTGCCTCGATCGCGGTAAGAAGTTCGGTCTCGGATCGCTTGCGCTCGGTGATGTCCTGCATGACGATCAGCACGCGGCGCAGCCCGCCGATCATGACCGGTTCGGCCGACACCAGGCAGTCCAGCTCGCCGCCGTCGCGCGCAATCATCACGGCTTCGCGGTTGCGGACGCTTTCCCCGCGCTTCAGGCCGGCCAGCATGCCTTCGTACGGACGCAGTCCCAGTTCGACAAGGTCCTGTTCCGCCTTGTCGTCCAGCGACAGGCCGGTGGCCGCCGCAAAGGCGTCATTCAGGTTCAGCACGTTCAGGGTGTCGCCGTCACAGACCGCCATCGGCACGGGCGCCAGCTGGAACGCCTTGGAAAAGCGCTCTTCGCTTTCCCGCAAGGCTTCTTCGGTACGCTTGCGGCCTTCCAGGTCGATGAAGGTGAACAGCATGCACGGTTCGTCGTGCATGTCGATGGGCTGGCCCGCCACCACGACGAACTTGCTGGTGCCATCCGGCAGTTTCAGCACGCCTTCGCGCTGCGGAATGGTCTGTCCTTCGTTGAGCCGCGCCACGGCGGTTTCCTTGTCGTCGCTGCCGTCCAGCACGTCCAGTTCGTAGGCCGATTTGCCCAGCACCGTGTCGCGCGAATAGCCCGTCATCTCCAGGAAGCCCTGGTTCACCTTGACGTAGCGCAGATCGGAAAGCCGGCAGATCAGCGCAGGCGCCGGATTGGCGGAGAAGGCGCGCTCGAAGCGTTCCTCGGCATTGACCTGGGCCGTCTGGTCGTGAAGGATAAGCACGCGGTACGGAATGGGGCCGCCATCGTCCAGGTCCAGCCCGCGCGCCATCAGGTTGCGCGTGAATTCGTCGTCGTCCTTGCGGCCCAGATCCAGCAGCAGGTCTTCGAACTCTTCACCCGCCGAAAGCCGGTCCATTGGATACTGGCGGGCCGGCACGCGGTGATGGTTGCGGTAGGTAAGCGTATACCGCTTGCGGTAGCCGGCGGGCGTGCCGCCCAGCTCTTCGATGGCGTTGGCGCCGTGCAGCGCGAGTGCGCTGGCGTTGGCCCAGGCGATCGAGCCGTCGGCCTCAAGCAGGATGATGCCCTCGTTCAGGCCCGCAATGATGCTTTGCAGGTGTTGGCGATGTGCTTGGGGTGCGGCGTCGTTGGGGGTCACGTAGGCCTCTTTTTTCTTCGCATGGCGTGTACGCGCAAGCATGAAGCCGCGCGCCGGTACTGTCCAGAGGTCAAAACGGACGAGTCTCGCGGAAGGGGTGCAGCGGGAGGGGATTGCACCGCGAACGCATCGCCTTGCAGCAGATCCGCAAAAGCAAAAAGCTCCGGAATCCGGAGCTTTCGATGCGTGCTGCGAGCAGCGTTCGGTAAGCGCAATGTGCTTGGCGGAGCGGACGGGGCTCGAACCCGCGACCCCCGGCGTGACAGGCCGGTATTCTAACCAACTGAACTACCGCTCCGCAGCGGCTTACTGATGTTTTCAAACTTCTTTACTGCGGCTGTGGTGTCAAGACAGCTTGTACTGCTTGCCAGCGGAAGCTGGCGTCCCCTAGGGGATTCGAACCCCTGTACTCACCGTGAAAGGGTGATGTCCTAGGCCTCTAGACGAAGGGGACCCGGAACTAACAACTTTACTACCGTACTGCGTTACTACCGTACTGCGACTGGTGGAGGTAAGCGGGATCGAACCGCTGACCTCTTGCATGCCATGCAAGCGCTCTCCCAGCTGAGCTATACCCCCAGGGCGTCCTGCTGTCCCAAACTTCAAACAACAAGGTCTCACACTTATAAAACAAAAAAGCCCCGAAAACGGAGCTCTTGAAAGACTCTGAGCGAGAGAGCTTTTGGCGGAGCGGACGGGGCTCGAACCCGCGACCCCCGGCGTGACAGGCCGGTATTCTAACCAACTGAACTACCGCTCCGCAGCGGCTTAACTCAACTACATTGTCACTTCAACTGCATCACTTCTACTGCATGCCAGAAGACTGGCGTCCCCTAGGGGATTCGAACCCCTGTACTCACCGTGAAAGGGTGATGTCCTAGGCCTCTAGACGAAGGGGACTTGGACTTTCTGTACTACTCTTCGCTTTGGACTGGTGGAGGTAAGCGGGATCGAACCGCTGACCTCTTGCATGCCATGCAAGCGCTCTCCCAGCTGAGCTATACCCCCGTTCCGCTAATCAATCGGTTCAACGTTTTTGCTAGATACTTGCTGTTTACAGCGCGTTTTTTGCTGTTTCGTTGCCGGTTTTGTTTAGTGCTGTTGGCGAAGAAACGAGATTATGCACGAACTAAATTTGGTGTGCAAGTCACTTCACGGCAAAAAACAAAAAAGTTGCGAAAAAAGAGGGATGGATAGCCGTTGGAAGGGCATTGTTTGGCGCGAAAACCACGCGGCAAGCCGTGGTCGATTGATGCAGAAATCAATAAAATCAACGGCTTGTGCTGGTGCTATCGTAAACGGCTGATTTTTTGCGAGGCGCGCGTTTTTTACACGTGATCGCCCTATGGCGAGCCGCACGTAAAGCTGCCGCAGACCGGCAAGGACATTGACCCATGAGCACTTCTCCATGAGCAGCACCGCCTTTCCCACCGTCGCGCTCGGCCGCACGGACATGGAGATCACGCGCATCGGCCTGGGCGCCTGGGCGATGGGCGGCAACGGATGGGCGGTGGGCTGGGGGCCGCAGGAAGACGCCGAATCCATCAAGGCGATCCGGCATGCCGTCGACCGCGGCATCAACTGGATCGATACCGCCGCGGTGTATGGGTTGGGCCATTCCGAGGACATCGTGCGCCAGGCGCTGGCCCAGATGCCGGCCGCCGAGCGCCCTTATGTCTTTACGAAGTGCGGCCTGACGTGGTCGGCGGCGCAGCCGCAGGCCATGCCGCGGCGCACGGGCGCCCCGTCCAGTATCCGGCGCGAGCTGGAGGGGTCGCTGCGGCGGCTGGGCGTCGAGCGCATCGACCTCTACCAGATGCACTGGCCTGCGGGCGACGGCACACCGCTGGAGGCGTACTGGCAGGAGTTGCTGGACCTCAAGCAGGCGGGCAAGGTCCGCGCTGTCGGTCTGTCGAATCACAATCTGGCGCAGTTGCGCGCCGCCGAATACCTGGGACACGTGGACACGCTGCAACCCCCGTTTTCGGCGATCCAGCGTACTGCGGCCAGCGACCTGATTCCCTGGTGCGCGTCACACGGCACGGGTGTGATCGTGTACAGCCCCATGCATTCGGGCCTGCTGACCGGCAAGTTCAGCGCCGAGCGTGCACGGGCCTTGCCGCCGGACGATTGGCGGTCGCGGCACGCGGATTTCCGCTCGCCGGACCTGGAACGCAACCTGGCGCTGGCCGATGCCTTCAAGCCGATCGCGGAACGGCATGGCGCCACCGTCGCTGCCGCGGCAGCGGCCTGGACGTTGGCGTGGCCGGGTGTGACGGGCGCCATTGTGGGGGCGCGCAGCGCATCGCAGGTGGATGGCGTGATCGGCGCGGCCGAGCTGGAACTGGACGCCGAGGACATGCAGGCCATTGCCGAGGCGATCGAAAACACGGGAGCAGGAAGCGGACCGTTGGCGCCGCCCGACGAAACAGGCTCGCTGCCCGCGAACCTGTTTGCGTGAGCCGGGATCAGCCGCGGCGCGGGCGGCGGGCGCTGCCCACCGCGGCGATGAGGGCCAGGCCGATCAGCGCGAGCGCGGTCTTGTCCCCAAAACGCGCGTAGGGCGTCAGCCCCGTCATGCCTTGGACGGAGACGGGCAGCACGCCCGCCTGCAGCGGCGCGAGCTGGGCGGCAACGTGGCCCTTCGCATCGATGGCAGCGGTGATGCCCGTATTGGTGGCGGTCAGCATCGGACGCGCGGTTTCGATGGTGCGCAGCCGGCCGATCTGCAAGTGTTGGCGCAGCGCCCAGCTGTCGCCGAACCAGCCCAGGTTGCTGACGTTGACCAGGATGGTCGCACCCGGCTCGCCGTTGGGGCCGGGCTGCAAGGCGGGCAGCAGGTCGGGGCCGAAGAGGTCTTCGTAGCAGATGTTGAAGGCGATGTGCTGGCCGCCGACGGCAAAGGGTGTCTGGCGTTCGCCGCCCCGGTCGAAGTCGCCCAGCGGAATGTTGAGCATCTCGACGAACCAGTGAAAGCCGGGCGGCACGTACTCGCCCCACGGCACGAGATGACGTTTGTCGTAGCGCATGGCGGTATTGCCGCCCAGCAGCTGTTCGACCGGCGTGGCGCCGTCAAAGCCGATGACGCTGTTGGTGTAGCGTTCGCGGCCGTCCACGCGATCGTGCAGCGGCACGCCCATCGCGATGACGGTGTTGCGCTGGCGGGCCAGGTCGCGCCAGACCTCCCAGACCCGCGGATCGAGCTGATCCTGGAAGATGGGCAGCACGGTTTCGGGCAGGATGATCAGTTGCGGCGCGGGCACGCCGGGCGCGGGCGGCATGGCCGTCAGATCAAGGTGGCGCCGCACGCTCTGCTCGAGAAGCGCCGGATCGAATTTCTGGGATTGTCCGATGTTGCCCTGCACGAGGCGCACGTTCAGCGGGTCGCCCACGGGCGCCGACCAGTCGATGCGCGACAGCGGCCAGCCCGCCCCGGCCAGCGCCAGTGCGATGCCGGCGGCCAGCGCGTGGCGTGGGGCCACGCCGGCCTTGCGGGAGGGCTGCCAGAGGCTCGCGGCGGCGGCCGCGATAAACGCGGCCAGGAACGCCATGCCGTGCACGCCGACGAGCGGCGCCCAGCCCGCGATGGGGCTGTCGACCTGCGCGTAGCCGATATTCAGCCACGGAAAGCCGGTCAGGAACACCGCGCGCAGCCATTCGAACGCGGCCCACATCGCGGCCCAGGCCAGCGTGGCGGTCAGGATGCGGGAGGGCGTGGCGTCCGGGGCAAGCGGCGCGTAGCGGCGCGCCAGCGCGTTGGCGGTGGCGGGAAACAGGGCCAGGAAGGCCGACAGCGCCAGCACGGCGGCAACGGCCAGCGGCGCGGCCAGATCGCCGTAGCGGTGCAGGCTGATGAAGATCCAGTACAGCCCCAGCGCATAGCTGGCGAAGCTGAATAGCCAGCCGCGCAGCCAAGCCTGACGGGCAGACGGGGCGTACAGCGTGACGCGGGCCAGCACCGCCAGCGCGGCGAGCTGGGTGAACGCCAGCGCCCATCCGGGCAGCGGGCCGGGGGCAAAGGTCAGGGCGTGGACGGCGCCCGCCAGCACGAGGCCGGCGGCGCCGCGCAGGATTCGGCTGCGCGCAGTGCTGGTCATGCGTCGTTGGCGGGTGCTGCGGACTGCGGAGCGGCAAGGCGCTTGACGCGCAGCCAGATGGCCCGGCGGGCATCGCCGCGCGCCACTTCCAGGCGCAGGCCTTCGATGTCGGCGTGGTCGCCGCGGCGCGGGATGCGGCCGAGCTGACCGCCCATCCAGCCGCCGACGCTGTCGTACTCGTCGTCGGGCAAGTGGCAGCCGAATACTTCATTGAAGTGCGAGATGTCGGTGGCCGCGAGCACGCGCCACTGGTTTTCGCCTTCAGGGAAGATGGAGTCTTCCTCGGTTTCGTCGAACTCGTCTTCGATGTCGCCGACGATCTGTTCCAGCACGTCTTCCATCGTGACCAGCCCGGAAATGCCGCCGTGCTCGTCGATGACGATGGCCTGGTGGTTGCGGCTGGCGCGGAACTCATGCAGCAGCACGTTCAGGCGCTTGGATTCGGGAATGAACACGGCCGGGCGAACCAGCGAGCGCACTTCGATGTTGGGTTCCAGCATGCAGCGCAGCAGATCCTTGGCGAGCAGGATGCCGATGATGTTGTCGCGATCGCCCTCGTAGACGGGGAACCGCGAATGCGCGGTTTCGATTACCGAGGCCACCAGGTAGGGAATGGGCTGCGTGACATCGAGCAGATCCATGCGCGAGCGCGGGACCATGATGTCGCCGACAGTGCCCTCGGACACGGCTAGCGCGCCCTTGATCATCTTGTACGACTCCGCGTCGAGCAGATCGCGCTCGTGCGCGGCTTCGAGGACGGCCTTGATGCCTTCGCGGTCCTCGGGCTCTCGGCGCACAAGGGAAAGCAGGCGGTCTAGGAGGGATTTGGTGGCGGGTTTGGCAGAGCGAGCGGAAGTCGCTTCGGGAGCAGGGTAAGGGTCAGACATCGTCCGGAAGGACAAGTTATGGAGGAGCCAGCATAACCGATACTGGCCCATCGTTTGTAACGCCAACCGGGAAAATGGGTGCATTGGACGCGATCTGCGCCTTGCTGCACGCCATTTTCCGGCAATTTCTCAGGGTTGACCCGGAGCCGCTGCGCTCAGGCGGCGACGTAGGGGTCGGCAATGCCCATTTGCGCAAGGGTGGCGGTTTCCAGGGCTTCCATGCGCTTGGCCTCGCGCGCCTTGATGTGGTCGTAGCCCAGCGAATGCAGCACCCCGTGGATGGTGAGGTGGGCGGCGTGGTCCAGCAAGGGCTTGCGCTGTTCGCGGGCTTCGCGCACCAGCACGGGCACGCACATGACGATGTCGCCGCGGGCCACGCCCAGCGGGTCGACGCCGTACTCGAAGGTCAGCACGTTGGTGGCGTAGTCGCGGCCGCGGAAGTCGCGGTTCAGGCGGCGGCCTTCGGCCGCGCCGACCAGCCGCAGGCTGAGTTCGGCGGCCGAGAACGCGACCAGGCCGTCTTCATGGGCGGCGCCCAGCGCGCGTTCGGCCCAGCGGCGCAGGCGCCAACGGGGCAGGCGGGCTTCCTCGACCCCGTACTGCACGGACAGGGACAGCTCAGGCTTCATCTTCGGCGGCGCGGTCGTAGGCGTCGACGATGCGGGCGACCAGGGGGTGGCGCACGACATCGCGGCTGGTGAACTTGGTGGTGGCGATGCCCTGGACGTCATGCAGCACTTTCACCGCATGCGCCAGCCCGCTGACCTGACCGCGCGGCAGGTCGACCTGCGAGGGGTCGCCGGTGATGACCGCCTTACTGCCAAAGCCGATGCGCGTAAGGAACATCTTCATCTGCTCGGGCGTCGTGTTCTGCGCCTCGTCCAGGATGACGAAGGCGTGGTTCAGCGTGCGCCCGCGCATGTAGGCCAGCGGCGCGATCTCGATGGTCTGCTTCTCGAACAGGCGCTGCACCTTTTCGAAGCCCATCAGGTCGTACAGCGCGTCATACAGCGGGCGCAGGTACGGATCGACCTTCTGCGCCAGGTCGCCGGGCAGAAAGCCCAGGCGTTCGCCGGCTTCGACGGCGGGGCGGGTCAGCACCAGGCGCTGCACCGTGTCGCGCTCCATGGCGTCGATGGCGCAGGCCACGGCCAGCCAGGTCTTGCCCGTGCCGGCAGGGCCGACGCCGAACGTGATGTCGTGTTTGAGGATGTTGTTCAGGTAGTCGCGCTGGCGCGGTGTGCGCGGACGCAGGTCGCTGCGCTTGGTGCGCAGTGCGATGCCGTCGCTTTCGTCGTCCAGGGAGGGCAGGGCATCGAGTTCCTGGGCCTGCTCTTCCTTGAGTTTGTCTTCCTGGCGGCCCACGCCGATCTCGACCAATCCCAGCTGGATGTCGTCGATGGACAGGGCGCGGTGCACGGCCTGTTCGTGGAACCGGCGCAGGATGCGGCTAGCCAGTTCGGCCCGCTCGCCTTCGATGGTGACGCGGCTGCCGCGGCGCGACAGTTTGACCGTCATGCCGTCGGCAAGCTGCCGCAGGTTTTCGTCCAGGGGGCCGCAGAGGTTGGCCAGGTGGGTGTTGTCGCCGTCCAGGGTGACGATGACGGGCATGCTGCGACGCGCGCGGGAGCGGGGAGTGGTCATTCAGCCTCTTGCGATGTGCGGTCCACGTCGGCAACCCGGGCGCGCAGGGAGTTCGTGTGCGCCTCGGTGATGATGACGTCGACCATTTGTCCGATGAGCCGCGCGGGCGCGGGGAAATTGACGATGCGGTTGTTTTCGGTGCGGCCCATGAGTTCGTTCGGGTCGCGGCGCGAGGGACCTTCCACCAGCAGGCGCTGGCGCGTGCCCACCATGTTGCGGGCAATCGTTGCCGCCTGTTCGTTGATGAGCGCTTGCAGGCGCTGCAGGCGGCGCAGCTTCACGTCCTGCGGGGTGTCGTCCGTCAGGTCGGCGGCGGGCGTGCCCGGGCGGCGCGAATACACGAACGAGAACGACGTATCGAAGCCGACGTCCTCGATCAGCTTGAGCGTCTTTTCGAAGTCTTCCTCGGTCTCGCCGGGAAAGCCCACGATGAAGTCGGAGGACAGCGTGAGATTCGGGCGGGCGGCGCGCAGGCGGCGCACCACCGACTTGAATTCCAGGGTGGTGTAGCCGCGCTTCATGCTGGCCAGCACGCGGTCGCTGCCGGCTTGCACAGGCAGATGCAGGAACGAGACCAGCTTGGGCAGGCGGGCGTAGGCGTCCACCATGCGCTGGGTCATTTCCTTGGGGTGAGACGTCGTGTAGCGGATGCGCTCGATGCCGGGGATCTCGTGCACGTATTCCAGCAGCATCGCAAAGTCCGCGATCTCGTCGGAATCGGTCATGCGGCCGCGGTAGGCGTTCACGTTCTGGCCCAGCAGCGTCACTTCCTTGACGCCCTGGTCGGCCAGGTCGGCCACTTCGATCAGTACGTCGTCGAACGGACGCGAGACCTCTTCGCCGCGCGTGTAAGGCACGACGCAGAAGCTGCAGTACTTGCTACAGCCTTCCATGATGGACACGAACGCCGTGGCGCCGTCGACGCGCGGCGGCGGCATGTTGTCGAATTTCTCGATCTCGGGAAAGCTGATGTCGACCTGCGAGCGGCCTTCGTCGCGGCGGCGCTTGATCAGGTCGGGCAGGCGGTGCAGCGTCTGCGGGCCGAACACCACGTCGACGTACGGCGCGCGCTTGACGATGGCTTCGCCCTCCTGGCTGGCCACGCAGCCGCCCACGCCGATGACCAGGTTCGGATTGGTCTTCTTCAGGTGCTGCACGCGGCCCAGGTCCGAAAACACCTTTTCCTGCGCCTTTTCGCGCACCGAACAGGTGTTGAACAGGATGACGTCCGCCTCTTCGGGGTTGTCGGTCAGTTCGAGCCCGCCCTGGCCCTCGCGCAGCACGTCTGCCATCTTGTCCGAGTCGTACTCGTTCATCTGGCAGCCGAAGGTGCGGATGTACAGCTTGCGGGGGGAGCCGGCGCCGTGAACGGCCGAAGGCAGGACGGGGGAGCCGCCGTCGCGGGTTTCGCCGGGGACATTGCCCGCGCGCTTGAGAGAAGTTTCTTGCATGATGGTCGCCGTGACGGGTGTAGATCCCGGGGGCTGGAAAGAGGGGAAAGGCGGAATTTTAACCCTTGCCCAAAAATTGTTTCTTGGTCGGGCGCGCGTTGGCCGTTACGATAGCGGTCCGAGCGCCGGGTGGCGCCGGCAAGATCTCCTTTTTATGCTCGTGCGGAACCGATGAATTCCAATCGCCTCACGCCTGCGGCAGCCACTCCGTCCCTCGATGGCGACGCCGGTTCCGCCGTCCAGGACGAATACCGAAATCCCTATCCCACGTCGGTGTGGGCGCTGCTGGCAGGCGCACTGGCGCTGGCCGCGGCTGCCTGCGCGTTGTGGGTCGACCTGCCGCTCGCGATCTGGATCCAGCAATCGGTGTCGGCTGGCGTGGACCAGTCGTTTGAATGGGTGGGCGAGCTGGGTGAAAGCGGCCATTACATCGTCATGGCGCTGGCGTTCTACGTGATCGGTCTGGTGGGTCTGGCGCGAGGATGGCGCAATCCGCTGCGCGTCAGTTATGCCGCCATGGCACGTGGCAGCCTGCTGATGCTGTCGACGATGGCGGTGGGCGGGCTGGTGGTGCTGGTACTCAAGCGCACCGTGGCCCGCGCGCGCCCCGAGCTGTATTTCGAACAGGGCATCTACGGCCTGGGCGAATCGTTTTCCCGCGCCCAGCAGTTCAATTCCTTTCCTTCCAGCCACACCTACGCCGCCTTTGCCGTGGCGGTGGTGCTGGGCATCCTGGCACCCCGCGGGCGCTGGATTTTTCTGCTGCTGGCGGCGCTGGTGGCGATCAGCCGGCTGGTGAACCTGGATCACTATCTGTCGGACGTGATGACGGCCGGCGGCATCGCCGTGCTGGTCGGCCACTATCTGGCCCCCCGGGTGCTCGGCAGCAAGTACCAATGGCCGCTGCGCGCCCCGTGGCGCTGGTGGAAGAAAGCCTGAGGCAGGGCTTGGGAAGCAGACAAGGCCGCGGAATCCGCGGCCTTTTTTCCGTCCGGTGACGGAATGCCGGTTTAAAACGGGGCCGGCGCGTGCGTGTCAGGCCAGCACTTTGACCCCGGACGGCGTTTCGATCTGCGCACGCAGGCGGGGCGGGCCGTCGGCCTGCTCGACGTCGATCAGGCTCTCCGCGCCCATCCACGCCAACCCCTGGCGCAGCAGCGAGGCGCGGGGATGGCAGCCGGTCAGGCGGAGCAAGCGCAGCGGCTGGCGCGGCAGGGTCGCACCCGGCGGATTCTCGACGTCCCATTGGATCAGCGTGGGCAGCAGGCCTTCGCCGGCTTCGTAGCCGGCCTCGCGCCACGCCGGCAGGCTGCCGTCTTCCGGCACGGTCAGGCGCCAGCGCAGGTCGCCGCGCGTCATGGCGATGGCGGGCGGCAGCCGGTCAGGGTGCTCGGCCTGCATGCGCGTCAGGTCCAGCGGCGCCTCGACACGCGCGGCCCAGTGCGCCAGGAACGGTCCCTGTTCGAGACGCGCGCGCACGTCGCCCTGGTCCAGCCCGAACCAGCGGGGGCGCTCGAGCGCCGGCGCGTCGGGATCGATCGCGATGACTTCCAGATACACGCCGTCCGCCATGCCCAGCACCCGGTTATGGGTGCCCATGCGCGGATGCGCGCCGCCGCCCTGCGGCGCGATGCCCAGCAGTCCGGCGACATATTCGGTACCGCTGGCGAGGTCCGCGGCGGCGATGACGAGGTGGTCGATGGTGAGTTTCATGAGGGGCATGGTAACGAATGGGCGCTCGTTCGTCCGGTTCGGTGTTTGTGTCAAGCCGCGACGGAGATGCCGGCCGCGTCAGACCGGCGGGCTTTGCGCACACGGATTTCAACATGCTGATCCAGCGATACCAGCGCCTGCATCACCCGTTCCAAGGAAATGTTCTGGAGCTTGTACCGCCGCATTTGAGAGATTTTGGGTTGCGTCATTCCGGTCAGCGCAGCGACCTCCCGCTGGCTCAGGGCACGCTGATCGATCAAATCGTTGAACCTGATGGCCAGCTGGACCTTTGCGGTCAACTCGGCCGCGTCGTCAAAGCCAAGGTTATAGAGCACATTTTGCGTGCCGGGATGGGGCGTGCGGGTCATGGAGCGCTCCGGTGGGGATGTTGCCGAACCATTGCACGCTTCAGCCGGCTTGATATGAGATCAAGGTCGGTCTGGGGCGTGCTGATGCCCGACTTGGATTTTTTCTGAAATGCATGCAGTACATGGATGGCGGTGCCGATCTTCATTGCGTAGGCAGTCCGATACGCATTGCCTCGCTCAGTTTCGGCAAGCTGATAAACGCCCGGCCCCAGCCCTTTCATGGCTTTTGCAGCATCGGGCCAACGGCCGCATTGCAGGGTGTACAGCGACATTCCCATTCGCTTTTGCACGGGGAGCGGGAACGCCTTGAAGTCCTTTCTGGAAGATCCTTCCCAGTAGAGAAGCTTGGGTTTTTCTGCCCACACGATATACCTGTTCGGATATATAAATCAACCGCCGTGGCGGGGGATCGGACAAACTAACCAAAAACGGTAGGGTGGACTATTCGTGCTCGCCGCACCTGCCCGTGCCCCAAAAGAAAAACCCGTCGCAAGCGACGGGTTCTTGGTGTCAGGGCCGGGGCGATCAGGCGACTTCGCCTTCCTCGCCTTCCTTCTTGACCGGCTTGATCAGGTCTTCGCGCTTGACGCCCATCCACATGGCCAGCGCGGCGGCGACGAACACCGACGAGTAGATGCCGAACCAGATGCCGATGGTCAGGGCCATGGCGAAGTAGTGCAGGGTGGGGCCGCCGAAAAACAGCATGGCCAGCACCATCATCTGGGTCGAACCGTGGGTGATGATGGTCCGCGAGATGGTCTGGGTGATGGCGCTGTTGATGACTTCGTGCACGTCCGCCTTGCGGTACTTGCGGAAGTTTTCGCGGATCCGGTCCATGATGACCACGGATTCGTTCACGGAGTAGCCCAGCACGGCCAGCACGCCGGCCAGCACCGCCAGCGAGAACTCCCACTGGAAGAACGCGAAGAAGCCCAGGATGATGACCACGTCGTGCAGGTTGGCGATCACGCCGGCCACCGCGAACTTCCATTCGAAGCGGAAGCCCAGGTAGACCATGATGCCGATCACCACGACCAGCAGCGCCATGAGGCCGTTGTGCAGCAGTTCCTGACCGACCTGCGGGCCCACGAATTCGACGCGGCGCAGTTCGACGCCTGAATCGGCGGTCTTCAGCGCGGCCATGACGGTTTCGCTTTGCGTGGCGGACGTCTGGCCTTCCTGCAGGGGCAGGCGGATCATGACGTCGTGCGACGTGCCGAAGTTCTGGACCTGGAAGTCGGTGTAGCCCAGCTTGGACACCACGCCGCGCACGTTTTCAAGCTGCGCCGTCTGGGCGTAGTTGACTTCCATGACCGTGCCGCCGGTGAATTCGATCGACAGGTGAAAGCCGCGGGTGACGATGAAAAAGACCGCCAGCAGGAAGGTGACGAGACTGATGATGTTCAGCACCAGCGCATGGCGCATGAACGGGATGGTGCGGTGAATCCGGAAAAATTCCATTTTTCGCCTTCGGTTCTTTTCTGTGGCGGACGGCCGGGGCCATCCGCCTTATTTTCAGTTTGCCTTCGGCTTCCAGACTTCGCCGATGGAGATCGAGGTGAGCTTCTTCTTGCGGCCGTAGTACAGATTGGCCAGCGCGCGCACGCCCACGACCGACGAGAACATCGAGGTCAGGATGCCCAGGCAGTGAACCACCGCGAAGCCCCGGATCGGGCCCGAACCGAACGCCAGCAGCGCCAGGCCCACGATCAGCGTGGTCAGGTTCGAGTCGAGGATGGTGCCCCACGCGCGTTCGAAGCCTTGATGGATGGCCTGCTGGGGTGTGGCCCCCGAGCGCAGTTCTTCGCGTATGCGCTCGTTGATCAGCACGTTCGAGTCGATGGCCATGCCCAGTGTCAGCGCAATGGCCGCGATGCCGGGCAGGGTCAGCGTGGCCTGCAGCATGGACAGGAGCGCCAGCAGCAGCAGCACGTTGAACGTCAGGCCGATCGCGGAGAACACGCCGAACAGGTGGTAGTAGATGATGATGAACGCGGCGATGGCCAAAAAGCCGTACAGCGTCGAGTTAAAGCCCTTGGAAATGTTGTCGGCGCCAAGGCTCGGGCCGATGGTGCGTTCCTCGATGATGGACATCGGCGCGGCCAGCGCGCCGGCGCGCAGCAACAGGGCGGTGTCGGCGGCTTCCTCGGACGTCATGCTGCCCGAGATCTGCACCTGGCCGCCCGCGATTTCGCCG
Source organism: Achromobacter sp. E1 (assembly GCF_037039475.1). Lineage (NCBI taxonomy): Bacteria > Pseudomonadati > Pseudomonadota > Betaproteobacteria > Burkholderiales > Alcaligenaceae > Achromobacter > Achromobacter sp. E1. The sequence continues at coordinate 4,546,538 of NZ_CP146253.1, read as the reverse complement.
CGGATGACGGGCGCGGTGACCACTTCGCCCTTGCCGTTTTCGAACAGCAGGATGGCCATGCGCTTGTTGATGTTGTCGCGGGTGACGTCGCGGAAGATGCGGGCGCCCTTGGAGTCCAGCGTCAGGTGGACGGCGGCCTGCTGGGTCTGCGAATCGCGGCCCGGTTGGGCGTCCTGCAGGTTTTCACCGGTCAGGATGACCTGGCGGCGGACCAGGATGGGACGGCCGTCACGGTCGTTGTAGCGCTCCAGACCAAAGGGGACGCTGCCGCCCAGCAGCGCGGCCTGCGCGGCGGGGGAGTCGTCGACCATGCGGATTTCCAGAGTGGCGGTGCGGCCCAGCAGTTCCTTGGCCTTGGCCACGTCCTGCACGCCAGGCAATTGCACGATGATGCGGTCCGACCCCTGTTGCTGGATGACCGGCTCGGCCACGCCCAGTTCGTTGATGCGGTTGTGCAGCGTGTTGATGTTCTGCTTGAGCGCGGAATCCTGCACGCGGGTGACGGCGGCCGGGTTCAGGGCGGCCATCAGCAGCTGCTTGCCGTTTTCTTCGCGTTCGGTGAATTCCAGGTCGGGCAGGCGCGAGCGCAGCGTCGAGATGGCGCGGTCGCGGTCGTCGGAATTGGCGAAGGTGGCGGCAATGCCCATGCCGGAGCGTTCGACGCCGGCCACGGGGATCTTCTGGTCGCGCAGCACCGAGCGCACGTCGGCAGCCAGGGAATCATAGCGGGCGGTCAGGGCGCCCTGCATGTCGACCTGCAGCAGGAAGTGCACGCCACCGCGCAAGTCCAGGCCCAGGTACATGGGCTTGGGGGCGAACCAGCCCAGCGCGCGCATCCAGGGCGGCGAGGCGGGCAAGAGGTTCAGCGCCACGGTGTAGTGCGGGTCGCCGGGAACGGTATTGAGCGATTTTTCGATCAGGTCGCGGGCCTGCAACTGCACGTCGGTCGACGGGAAGCGGGCGCGAACGGTGCCGAGCGTGCCGTTCAGTTCGAAATAGGCGCCGTCGTTGGGAATCTTGGCATCGGCCAGGATCTGTTCCACGCGCGCCAGCACGGTCGGGTCGACCTTGACGGTGGCCTTGGCGCTGGACACCTGGACGGCGGGGGACTCGCCGTAGAAATTGGGCAGCGTGTACAGCAGGCCAATGAGGACCGCGACCAGGACCGTAATGTACTTCCAGAGGGGATAGCGGTTCATTGCCGGCTACTTCATTGAAAGAGATGAAAGGGCCGCCCGGGCGAAACGCGGCGGGCGGCGGTAGGCGCCTTCTAGGACAAGAGCCCCGCTGGGGCTCTTCTGGGACGCTTACAGGGCCTTGATGGTTCCCTTGGGCAGGACGGTCGACACCGACGACTTCTGCATGATGACTTCGACGGGCTTGTCGGCCAGTTCGGAGACTTCGACGGTGACGTAGCTGTCGTTGACCTTGGTGACCTTGCCGAGCAGGCCGCCGGCGGTGACGACTTCGTCGCCCTTGGCCAGGGCCGCGATCAGATTGCGGTGTTCCTTCTGGCGCTTCATCTGCGGACGGATCATCAGGAAGTAGAGGATCACGAACATCAGGATGATGGGCAGCATGCCCATCAGCGCATTGCCTTCGGGAGCGGCGGCCTGGGCCACGACGAGGCTGGCGGTATCGATAACGGACATTGAATTCTCCTGCGTTTGAGTCTGTTTGGGTTTATCGCTATGTTTTTGATGCGCCCATCCCCGCGCGAGCCATGGATAGGGCAAGCCGACTATTGTATATAGGTTATCGCCAGCCTTTAACTAGGGCGTCATCCCAGGCGCCGGGCGGCGGTCGCCTGCTACGGCGGCGTGCCTGGTCAAATGGGGGCGAAACCCGCCGGAAAAAGCCCCCGGCGGCGGCTTTTTTACCGGACTACTCCACGCCGCGGGCACGGTCCGCGGCGAACTGGGCGCGCCAGGCGTCAAAACGGCCTTCTGCAATGGCCTCGCGCATTTCCTTCATGATAGTCAGATAGAAGTGCAGGTTGTGCAGCGTGTTCAGGCGCGCGCCGGTAATTTCGTTGGCGCGCTGCAGATGGTGCAGGTATGCGCGCGAGAAATTGCCGCAGGTGTGGCAACTGCAGCTCGGGTCCAGCGGACGGGTATCGTCGCGGTACTTGGCGTTGCGGATCTTGACGTCGCCGAAGCGCGTGAACAGCCAGCCGTTGCGCGCATTGCGGGTCGGCATCACGCAGTCGAACATGTCGACGCCGCGGCTCACGCCCTCGACGAGGTCTTCGGGGGTGCCGACGCCCATCAGGTAACGCGGCGCCTGCGCGGGCAGCTTGGGCGTGACATGCGCCAGGATGCGCATCATGTCTTCCTTGGGCTCGCCCACCGACAGCCCGCCGATCGCGTAGCCGTGAAAGCCGATGTCCTGCAGTCCGGCCAGGGATTCGTCGCGCAGCGACTCGTACATGCCGCCCTGCACTATGCCAAACAGCGCATTCGGGTTGCCCAGACGGTCGAATTCGTCGCGCGAGCGGCGCGCCCAGCGCAGCGACATGCGCATCGAGCGGGCGGCCTCTTCGACGGTGGCGGGGCGGCCGTCGATTTCATAGGGTGTGCACTCGTCGAACACCATGACGATGTCGGAGTTGAGCGAGCGCTGGATGCGCATCGACTCTTCGGGCGTGAGGAACAGGCGCGCGCCGTCGATGGGAGAGGCGAACTTGACGCCTTCCTCGGTGATCTTGCGCATGCCCTGCAGGCTGAACACCTGGAAGCCGCCCGAGTCGGTCAGGATGGGCTTGTCCCACTGCATGAAGCCATGCAGGCCGCCATGCTTTTCCATGATTTCGGTGCCCGGGCGCAGCCACAGGTGGAAAGTGTTGCCCAGCACGATCTGCGAGCCGATTTCCTTGAGCTCGTGCGGCATCATCGCCTTGACGCTGCCGTAGGTGCCCACCGGCATGAAGATGGGAGTCTCGACCACGCCGTGGTTCAGCGTGATGCGGCCGCGGCGGGCGCCGCCGTCGGTGGCGAGCAGTTCGAAGTTGAGTCCGGTCATTGGGCAGGGGTTTCGATGAACATGGCGTCGCCATAGCTGAAAAAGCGGTAGCGCGCGGCGACGGCGTGGGCGTAGGCGCGGCGGATGGGCTCGACGCCGGCCAGCGCCGACACCAGCATCAGCAGGGTCGACTGGGGCAGATGGAAATTGGTGACCAGCGCGTCTACCACACGGTACGCGTAGCCCGGGGTGATGAACAGGCGTGTGTCGCCCTGGGCGGTGGCCAGCGGGACGCCGGGGGCGGTGTGGCCCTCGGTCTGCGCGGCGGCCGATTCCAGGGCGCGCACGCTGGTGGTGCCGACGGCGATCACGCGTCCGCCCTGGGCGCGGGCCGCGGCAATGGCGTCCACGGTGGCCTGGGGCACCGTGAACCATTCCGCGTGCATGACGTGGTCGGCCAGGTTGTCCACGCGCACTGGCTGGAAGGTGCCGGCGCCCACGTGCAGCGTGACGAAGGCGCGGGCCACGCCCAGCCCGGCCAGGCGATCCAGCGTGGGCTGGTCAAAGTGCAGGCCAGCCGTGGGCGCGGCGACCGCGCCGGGTTCGCGCGCGTAGACCGTCTGGTAGCGGTCGTCGTCGCCCGCGTCCGCCGCATGCGTGATGTAGGGCGGCAGCGGCGTGGCGCCGTGCGCGTCCAGCAGGTCGAGCACGGGGCCCGGAAAGCGGATGTCGAAGAGTTCGCCCTCGCGGCCCAGCACGGTGGCCTCGAAGGCGTCGGCCAGGCGCAGCACCATGCCGGGGCCCGGCGACTTGCTGGCGCGCACGTGCGCCAGGACGCGGTCGGGCTCGGTGATGCGTTCGACCAGCACCTCGATCTTGCCGCCGGTGATCTTGTGGCCGGGCAGGCGCGCCTTGATGACGCGGGTGTCGTTGAACACCAGCAGGTCGTTCGGACGCAGCAGGGAGGTCAGGTCGGCGAACTGGCGGTCATGGAGCTGGCTGGCGGCATCCAGGTGCAGCAGGCGGCTGCCCGTGCGCTGGGCGGCGGGCGTCTGCGCAATGAGCTCGGGCGGCAGTTCGTAGTCGAAATCGGAAACGGTGAAGGACTGGGTCACGCGGATATCGGGATGAGTGGCGCCCGTCTGGCGGGCTTGGGGCAACCCGCTATTGTAAAGGGGACCGTTAATAGGGGCGGAACGGCGGCTTGCGCAGTTAAATGCGTCTGCTCCGGCCTTCGGGGCGGCCTCGCGCCGCCCGCAATCCGTCCAGGTTTTGTATGCTCTCGGTTTTGCTGGACGAGCAACCGGGTGGGCGTGCAATGATGGGACAAGTGATCAGGCGGGTGGGCGGACTGAAGCAATGGCTGGCCGGCGGTGTCCTGGCCCTGGCCGCGCACGCCGCCTTTGCGCAGGTTCCGGGACTGCCGCCCGACGTGGTCAAGGCCTGGAAGGCGAGCAAGCTGCCGGAAAGTTCGCTGTCGCTGGTGGTCCAGGAGGTCGGCGGCCCGCGGCTCGTGGCGCTCAATGCGAAGGAAGCCCGCAATCCCGCATCGGTGATGAAACTGGTCACGACCTGGGCGGCGCTGTCCGAGCTGGGGCCCAATTACGTCTGGCGCACCGAATTCATGACGGCGCCCGGCGCGCGTCCCGACGCCAAGGGCGTGCTGGCCGGGCCGCTGTACCTGCGGGCCGGCGGCGATCCCCAATTCCTGATGCAGGACCTGTGGACGCTGCTGCGCGAACTGCGGCTGCGCGGGGTCAAGCAGATCAACGATCTCGTGATCGACCGCAGCATCTTCGGCCAGGTCACCACCGACCCGGGCGCGTTCGACGGCGCGCCCGACCGGGCTTACAACGCCAGCCCGGACGCGCTGATGGTGGGCTTTGGCGCGCTGCGGCTGCTGTTCACGCCGGACCCGGTCGCCAACAAGTGGGTGCCGCTGATCGATCCGCCGCTGCCCGGCCTGAAGATCGAAGGCCAGGTCGAATGGAGCGACGTGCGCTGTCCCGGCCCGCCGGTGGTCACGACCGACCCCCTCATTACCCAGCAGGGCGTCACCATCCGCGTCAACGGCAAGGTGGCCGGTTCCTGCGGCGAGTTCAGCCTGTATCGCCTGGCGCTGTCCCAGCCCGAATACGCCACCGAAGTCTTCCGCATGCTCTGGAAGGAGCTGGGCGGCACGTTCAAGGGACAGGTCCGGTCCGGCATGGTGCCGGCCGACGCCGTGGTGCTGGCCTCGCACGACTCGCCCACGCTGGCCGAGGCGATCCGCCAGATCAACAAGCGCAGCAACAACGTCATGGCGCGCACCCTGCTGCTGACGCTGGGCGCCGAGCGCGGCCGCCGTCCGGCCACCGTCGGCAGCAGCGAGGAAGTGGCCAAGCAGCTTCTGGCCAAGCAGGGGCTGGACATGCCGGAACTGGTCATCGACAACGGCGCCGGCCTGTCGCGCGACGCCCGCGTGTCGGCGGACAGCCTGGCGTCGATGCTGACCGTGGCCTGGAATTCGCCGGTGATGCCGGAATACATTTCGTCCTTCGCCATCGCCGGCGTGGACGGCACCGTGCGCCGCCGCCTGAAGGGCAACGGCACGCTGGGCATGGCCCACCTGAAGACCGGCTCGCTGCGCGACGTGCGCTCGATCGCCGGTTACGTGCTGGGCGCCAGCGGCAAGCGTTACGTGGTCGTCAGCATCGTGAACCACGAGCAGGCAGGCGCCGTCCGCGCCTTTGACGACGCCTTGATCTCCTGGCTCGCCGAACAATAGCCAAAACGATTACGATCCTCTCGTGTGGCTCGCGAGCGGGCGGCGCAGGTGCGCTGCGCCGCGCCGGGTCCGCCTGAGGCCGAAAGCATTCTGACCAACAAATACTCTGGAGAGTTACGCACATGCCCGTGCACGAAATCCGCCATCCGCTGATCCGCCACAAGCTCGGGATCATGCGGCGCGCCGACCTCAGTACCAAGAGCTTCCGTGAACTGTCGCAGGAAGTGGGCGCGCTGCTGACGTACGAAGCGTCCAAGGACCTGCCGCTGGCGCCCGCCATGGTCGAGGGCTGGTGCGGGCAGGTCGAAGTCGAGAAGATCGCCGGCAAGAAAGTCACCGTGGTGCCCATCCTGCGCGCCGGCATCGGCATGCTGGACGGCGTGCTGAGCCTGATCCCGGGCGCCAAGGTCAGCGTCGTGGGCGTGGCTCGCAATGAAGAGACGCTGGAAGCGCACACCTATCTGGAACGCCTGGTGGGCGAACTCGACCAGCGCCTGGCTCTGATCGTCGATCCCATGCTGGCCACGGGCGGTTCGATGGTTGCCGCCATCGACCTGCTCAAGCGCGCCGGCTGCAAGGAGATCCGCGCGCTGGTGCTGGTGGCGGCGCCCGTGGGCATCGACGCGGTGCTCAACAAGCACCCGGACGTGCATATCTACACGGCGTCCATTGACGAGGGTCTGAATGAGCACGGCTACATCATGCCGGGCCTGGGCGACGCCGGCGACCGCATCTTCGGCACGCAGCAAAAGGGCTGAAGACCCATCCGGCCGTGCCCGGCAGGGATGTCGGCCGTGAAGCACCGGCGCCGCGCCGATGCCGAGTCGGACAGCGGTTCTAGGCCGTCAGCGCCGGCTGCCCCAGATGCTGGCCGAACCAGTGCAATTGGGGCGCCAGGCCGGCGACCTCGCCCACGATCAGCAGGGCGGGAGAGCGGACGGCATGGTCGCGGGCCAGTTCCGGCAGTTGCGCGAGCCGTCCCGACACCACGCGCTGTTCGGGCCGGCTGCCGTTCTCGATCAGTGCGAACGGCGTGTCTGGCGAGCGGCCGTGGCGCAGCAGGCGCTGCGTCAGCAGATCAAGCTGGCCCACCCCCATGTAGAACGCCAAGGTCTGCTTTTCGCGCGCCAGCGCGGGCCAATCCAGGTTGTCTTCGTCTTCGCGGCAATGCGCGGTGATGAGGCGCACCGATTGGGCGTGTTCGCGGTGCGTCAGCGGAATGCCGGCATAGGCCGCACAGGCCAGCGCCGCGGTGATGCCGGGCACCACCTCATAGCGCACGCCATGCGCGCGCAAAAACTCCAGTTCCTCGCCGCCGCGGCCAAAAATGAAGGCGTCGCCGCCCTTGAGCCGCACCACGCGGCGGCCCGCCTGCGCGTATTCCACCAGCAGACCATGGATGCGCGCCTGAGTGGCGTGGTGGTTTTCGCCCGGCAGCTTTCCCACGGGCACGCGTTCGGCGTCGCGCCGGGCCAGCGACATGACCTCGTCGCTGACCAGACGGTCGTAAAGAATGACATCTGCTTCGTTCAGCGCGCGCAAGGCCTTGAGCGTCAAGAGTCCCGGATCGCCCGGCCCCGCGCCCACCAGCACGACGCTGCCCTCGGCGGGCGCAATCGGCGCGGCTAACGCGTCGGCCAGCGCAGCTTCGGCCTGCGCCGGCTGCTGCTGGCGCAGAAAGCCCGCGACCGGGCCGTCCAGCAGCCAGTCGTAGAAACGCCGGCGCGCGCCGAGGTCGGGGTGGCTGGCGCGAATGCGCTTGCGGTAGACGGCGGCCAGACCGGCCAGCTGGCCCAGCGTGTGGTCGAACAGCGACTCGATGCGTTCGCGGATGCGGCGCGCCAGCACGGGCGCCACGCCCGACGACGAAATGGCGACGATGACGGGGGAGCGGTCGACGATGGACGGCACCTGGAAGGACGACAGTTCGGGGTCGTCCACCACGTTGCTGAAAATACGGCGCGCCTCGGCGGCCTGGGACACCGCGGCGTTGACCGTCCGATCGTCGGTGGCGGCGACCACCAGCCAGACGTCTTGCAGCCAATCGGGGTTGAACGTCCCGGGCAGGTGGCGCACGCGGCCCTCGGACACAAGCGCCGCCAGCGCGGGCGTCAGTGCCGGCGCGCCCACGACCACGTTTGCGCTGGCTTCCAGCAGGGCCAGGGTCTTGCGCTCGGCGACCGCGCCGCCGCCAACAACGAGTACCAGCCGGTCTGTCAGATCGGCAAAAATCGGGAAAAGCTTCATGTATGCCAGCCTCGGGCGCACCCGGCTCAATGTGGGTCGATGATAGGGACGGGCTCTCATCCCCACAACTTTTGATTTCTTTAATTCATATAGCCATAACTTATTTGGCGGCCCGTCAGGCGCTGCCCAGCCATTGGCTCATCTCGACGACCTCGCGGGCGACCTCGCCCAGCCGCTTCTGGCTCTGCATGGCGCGCTCGCGCAGCAGCCGGTGGGCCTCGTCCTCGGTCACGGCGCGCGTCTTCATCAGGATACCCTTGGCTTTTTCCACCCACTGCCGGTCCGCCAGCCTCAGTTGCGCCTCGCGCAATTCCTCGCGCCGGGTTTTTTCCATGGCGAAGCGCTCGATCGCCACGGTCAGCAGGGGTTCGATGCGGGCGGCCGGCACGTCCCCGACCACGTAGGCGGCAACGCCTGCGCGCAAGGCCGTGCGGATGGTTTCGCGATTGCCGTCGTCGGTGAACATCACGACCGGGCGGTCGCTGTGCGAACTGGCCACACAGATGTTCTCCAGCGTGTCGCGGCCGGGGGCGTCGCTGTCGATCAGCACCACGTCGGCGGCGGACTGCGCGATGCTGGCGGCCAGGTCCGTGCCGGGCGCGACCTCGGCCACGACGTGCACGCCCGCCGCGGCAAGCGTTTGCCGCAGCGACGCCGCGCGTCCCTCGCCATCGTTGAGCAGCATGACCTTCAACATGAAACACCCCCTGTGCGATGACTGATGCAAGTTCCATGCCATCGTTGCCGCGCGCGGCGCGGGGCGCGCGCGCACGATGGCGGGGCGTGCGCCGCACAGCGATGGTGCGGTGCGGCATCGAACTGCGCACCAACTTGGCTCCGCCCCTGAATCAGCCCGGCGAGGCCAGACCGGCGCGGGTTGGGCGCATCGCCAGCGCTGGCGCGGGTTGCGGCGCGGTTTGCGCAGACCGCCAGAAATCTGGCACGGCGATTGCTTGAGTGAAGTCGGGGCGGCCAACGGCGGTCGCCCGACGCAACGCGCCGCATCACGCGGCCAGGGACAACGACGTTCCGCTGCGCCACTGGATAGAGATCCGTGGCGCGCGGAACGTTTTTTTTTGCCGCCACCCGCAAGGAGCCTCGCATGACGCCTATGACCCGCAGTCCCTCGACCGACGCCGCCCGCGCCGACATGACCGCCAATGCCGGCCGCCGCAAATGGCTCAGCGGCACGGCGCGCGCGGTGGCTGGCGCCGGTCTGCTTTCATTGGTCGACCCGCTGGTGCGCGCCGGCGCGTGGGCGGCGGGCACCGACGCCCCGGAAAAGACCGAGGTGAAGATCGGCTTCATCCCGCTGACCGACTGCGCATCGGTGGTGATGGCGTCGGTGCTGGGCATCGACAAGAAATACGGCGTCAAGATCACGCCATCCAAGGAAGCCTCGTGGGCCGCCGTGCGCGACAAGCTCATGAACGGCGAGCTGGACATGGCGCACGTGCTGTATGGCCTGGTCTACGGCGTGCACCTGGGCATCGGCGGACCGAAGAAGGACATGGCCGTGCTGATGAGCCTGAACCAGAACGGACAGGCCATCACCCTATCGAACAAGCTGCTGGAAGCCGGCGCGCGCGACGGCGAATCGCTCGCCAAGCTGATGGCCGCGGACAAGCGCGAATACACGTTCGCGCAGACCTTTCCGACCGGCACGCACGCGATGTGGCTGTATTACTGGCTGGCGGCGCATGGCATCAATCCCATGAAGGACGCCAAGGTGATCACCGTGCCGCCGCCGCAGATGGTGGCCAACATGCGGGTGGGCACCATGGATGGCTACTGCGTGGGCGAGCCCTGGGGGGCGCGCGCCATCATGGACAAGATCGGCTTCACCACGGTGACGTCGCAGGGCATCTGGACGGACCACCCCGAAAAGGTCCTGGGCGCCACCGCCAACTTCGTGACCCGCAATCCGAATACCGCGCGTGCCGTCACCGCCGCGATCCTGGAAGCCGGCAAGTGGATCGACGCGTCGCCCGAAAACCGCCGCAAGACGGCCGAAACCATCGCCGCCAAATCCTACGTCAACACGGACGCCAGCGGCATCGTGGACCGCATGCTGGGCCAGTACGACGACGGCCTGGGCAAGAAATGGTCGGACGCGCACGCCATGCGCTTTTACGCCGACGGCGCCGCCAACTTTCCATACCTGAGCGACGGCATGTGGTTCCTGACGCAGCACAAGCGCTGGGGCTTGCTCAAGGAACACCCGGACTACCAGGCGATTGCCACGCAGATCAACCGCATCGACCTCTACAAGCAGGCCGCGCAGGCCGCGGGCGTTGCGCTGCCTGCCAGTGAGACGCGCACGTCCACGCTGATCGACGGTGTGGTGTGGGACGGCAGCAATCCCGCGGCCTATGCCGACGGTTTCAAGGTCAAGGCCTGACGGCCGCTACGAGAAGGGGACTGGCGATGTCTACCGTAACGATGACAAGCCGCGGCACCGAATTTGCCGCGCTGTGGCGGGAACGCCTGGAATCGGCGTTGAAGGCCGTGGTGGGGCCGGTTGCCGGCTTTGCGCTCTTTGTGCTGGTCTGGCAGGTGGTGGCGATGCGCATCCCGGAGATTCCGACGCCCGGGGTCACGTGGCATGCGGCCGTGGAACTGTTCGCCGATCCGTTCTATGACAACGGTCCGAACGACAAGGGCATCGGCTGGAACCTGCTGGCTTCGCTGGAACGCGTGGCGGCGGGATTCGGGCTGGCGGCGCTGGTCGGCATCCCCGTGGGCTTTGCGATCGGCCGCTACGCCGCGGTGCGCGCGATGTTCTCGCCCATCGTCAGCCTGTTGCGGCCGGTGTCGCCGCTGGCGTGGCTGCCGCTTGGGCTTCTGCTGTTCAAGGCGGCCAATCCGGCCGCGATCTGGGCCATCTTCATCTGTTCGATCTGGCCGATGATCATCAACACCGCGGTGGGCGTGTCGCGCGTGCCGCAGGATTACCTGAACGTGGCGCGCGTGCTGAACCTGTCCGAATGGAAGGTCACGACCAAGGTGTTTTTGCCCGCGGTGCTGCCCTACATGCTGACCGGCGTGCGGCTGTCCATCGGCACCGCATGGCTGGTGATCGTGGCCGCCGAAATGCTGACGGGCGGCACGGGCATCGGCTTCTGGTTGTGGGACGAGTGGAACAACCTGAAGGTCGAGCACATCGTCATCGCCATTTTCGTGATCGGCATCGTGGGGCTGCTGCTGGAGACCCTGCTAGTCGCGCTGGCCCGCCGTTTCACCTACACCGAGGAATAGCGCCATGAAGAAATTCGTACGCATCGAGCGCGTGGGACAGACCTTTGACACCCGCAAGGGCGCCTTCGTGGCGCTGCGCGACATCGACCTGACGGTCGAGCAGGGCGAGTTCATCACGCTGATCGGCCACTCCGGCTGCGGCAAGTCCACCTTGCTGAACCTGATCGCCGGCCTGACCCGGCCCACGAGCGGCGTGCTGCTGTGCGCCGAACGCGAGATCACCGGCCCGGGTCCGGACCGCGCGGTGGTGTTCCAGAACCATTCGCTGCTGCCTTGGCTGACGTGTTTCCAGAACGTGCACCTGGCGGTCGAGCGGGTGTTCGGCGCCACGGAAAAGCGCGCCCAGCTGGCCGAGCGCACGCGCGCGGCCCTGGACCTGGTGGGCCTGCTGCCGGCGCAGAACAAGCTGCCGCGCGAGATCTCGGGCGGGATGAAGCAGCGCGTGGGCATCGCGCGCGCGCTGGCGATCGAGCCCGGCGTGCTGCTGATGGACGAGCCGTTCGGCGCGCTGGATGCGCTGACGCGCGCGCATCTGCAGGACGAGCTGCTCAAGATCGTGGCCAAGACCCGCACGACCACCATCATGGTCACGCACGATGTGGACGAGGCCGTGCTGCTGTCGGACCGCATCGTCATGCTGACCAATGGACCGGCCGCGACCATCGGCGAGATCCTGCCGGTGCCGCTGCCCCGGCCGCGCGACCGCGTGCGGCTGGCCAACGATCCGACGTACCTGGCGTGCCGCGCGGGCGTGGTGGACTTCCTGCATCGCCGGCACGGCAATCCCGAGCGTTCCCAGGCCGCGGTCCAGGCCAACGCGGCGCTTGCCGTCGTGCCCGCGCCGTTGCAGGAAGCCGGCGCAGCAGCGGCGCGCGCCGCCGCGTAAGGGGGGCGGTCATGCAAGCCAGGCAGAAGCTGGTCGTGGTCGGCAACGGCATGGCCGGCATCCGGACCGTGGAGGAGCTGCTCAAGCTCGCGCCCGATCTTTACGACATCACGGTGTTTGGCGCCGAGCCCCACACCAACTACAACCGCATCCTGCTGTCGCCGGTACTGACCGGCGAGCGCACGCTGCAGGACATCGTGCTGAACGACGAGGCTTGGTATGCCAGCCACGGCATCCGCCTGCGGCGCCAGTGCACGGTGACCGGCATCGATCGCGGGCGGCGGATGGTCGTGGCCGACGACGGCACGCGCACGCCGTACGACCGGCTGTTGCTGGCGACCGGATCCAAGCCTTTCATCCTGCCGGTGCCGGGTCACGACCTGGCGGGCGTGGTGGCGTTTCGCGACATTTGCGACGTCAACCTGATGATCGACGCCGCCTCGCGTTACCGCCACGCCGTGGTGATCGGGGGCGGATTGCTGGGGCTAGAGGCCGCCAACGGCCTGGCGGCGCGTGGCATGGCCGTGTCGGTGGTGCATCTGGGCGCGGCGTTGCTGGACCGCCAACTGGACCGCGAGGCCGCCGCGCTGCTGCTCGAAAACCTGGAGGCCCGCGGCCTGACGTTCCTGCTTCAGCACCAGACCGAGGCGATCCTTGGCGGGCCGGACGGGCGCGTGCGCGCGGTGCGCTTCGCGGATGGCTCCGAAGTCCCCGCCGACCTGGTGGTGATGGCGGCGGGCGTGCGGCCCAACACCGAGCTGGCGCAACGCTGCGGCCTGCATGTGGATCGCGGCGTTGTGGTCAGCGACACCTTGCAGACGTTCGACCCCCGCATCTACGCGGTGGGCGAATGCGTCAGCCATCGCGGCACGGCATACGGCCTGGTGGCCCCGCTTTTCGAGCAGGCCAAGGTCGCGGCCAATCACCTTGCGCAGCATGGCATCGGCCGATACGAAGGCAGTGTCACGTCGACCAAGCTCAAGGTCACCGGCATCGACCTGTTTTCCGCAGGCGACTTTGCGGGCGGCGCGCAGACCGAGACCATCACGCTGGCCGACATGCCGGGCGGCGTCTACAAGAAGCTGGTGATCCAGAACGACCGGCTGGTGGGCGCCTGCCTGTACGGCGATACGGCGGACAGCACCTGGTACATGCGGCTCATCCGTGAAGGAGCCGGCATCGGCGTGCTGCGCGAGCAGCTCATGCTTGGCGAAGGCGCGGCAAGGGAGTAGGCCATGGACATGCCGATGGCGCGACGGATTGAAATCGTCAGTGAGGCGGCGCATGAGGTCGCGTCCGTCTGCTGCTATTGCGGCACGGGCTGCGGGGTGCGCGTGCAGGTGCGCGGCGGCGCGGTGGCGGGCGTGCGCGGCGACGACTCGCATCCGGCGAATCGCGGGCGCCTCTGCAGCAAGGGCCTGGCGCTTGCCGACACCGTGCGGCGCGATGGCGCGCGCGTGCTGTCGGCACAGTGGCGCGAGGCCCGTGGCGAGCCGCTGCGGGATATCGGGCTGACGCACGCGCTGGACATGGCCGCAGACCGGCTGGCCGAAGCGATCGCCACGCATGGGCCGGATTCGGTGGGCTTTTACCTGTCGGGCCAGTTGCTGACGGAAGACTACGCGGTCTTCAACAAGCTGGCGCGCGCGCTGGCGGGCACCAACAACATCGACACCAATTCCCGGCTCTGCATGTCGAGCGCGGTGTCGGGCTACAAGCGCACGCTGGGCGCGGACGCGCCGCCCGCCTGCTATGAAGACCTGGAGCTGGCCGACACGGTGCTGATCGCCGGGTCCAACATGGCCTACGCGCATCCGGTGCTGTTCCGGCGGCTGGAAGCCGCACGCGCGCAGCGTCCGGACATGAAGGTGATCGTGGCCGATCCGCGCCGCACGGACACGGCCGCGTTCGCCGACCTGCATCTGCCGATTGCGCCGGGGTCGGACGTGGCGCTCTTCAATGCCATGCTGCACGTGATGCTGCGCGAAGGCTTGGCCGACGAGGACTACATCGCGCGCCATACCGAGGGCTTCGAGGCGCTGCGGGCGCGCGTGCAGACGGTCACGCCCGAGGCGGCGCAGCGCATCTGCGGCGTGCCGGCAGACGACATCGTCCAGGCCGCGCGCTGGTTCGGCAAGGCGGGCGCGGCGTTGTCGCTGTACACGATGGGCTTGAACCAGTCGGTCGCGGGCACCGACAAGAACGCGGCGCTGATTCACCTGCATCTGGCCGCTGGGCAGATCGGGCGTCCCGGCGCGGGGCCGTTTTCGCTCACCGGACAGCCCAATGCCATGGGCGGCCGAGAGGCCGGCGGCATGGCGACGCTGCTGCCGGGCCACCGTGATCCGGCGTCCGCTGCGCACCGCGCCGAGGTCGCGCGGCTGTGGGGCGTGGACAGTCTGCCCGACGCGCCGGGCGCCACGGCGCTCGATATGTTCGACGCCGTGGGGGACGGGCGCATCAAGGTCCTGTGGATCGCCGCGACCAACCCGGCTCAGTCGTTGCCCGATCAGGCGCGCGTGCAGGCCGCGTTGGCGCGCGCCGAGTTCGTGATCGTGCAGGAGGCGTATGCCGGCACCGAGACGCTGGCCCATGCCGACCTGGTGTTGCCGGCGGCGACCTGGCCCGAGAAGTCCGGCACCGTGACCAATTCCGAGCGGCGCATCAGCCGGGTCCGCGCGGCGATCGCGCCGCCGGGCGACGCGCAGCCGGACTGGCGGCTGGCGCAGTCGGTCGCCCTACGGCTGGCCGCGCGTATTGCGCCGCACAAGGCGGGTCTTTTCGCCTATCGCGATGAAAGCGAGGTCTTTGCCGAACACGCGCGCATGACGGCCGGGCGGGACCTGGACTACAGCGCGCTGGACTACGGCGCGCTGGAAGCGGGCGGACCGCAGCAGTGGCCGTATCGCGCCGGGCAGGGCACGCCGCGCCTCTATGCCGACGGCGTCTTTCCCACGGCGAGCGGCCGGGCCCGATTCTGCGACGTGTCGTGGCGGCCGACGGCCGAAGCGGTCTCGGAAGACTATCCGCTGCAGCTCACCACCGGCCGGTTGCGGGATCACTGGCACACCATGGCGCGCACCTCGCTTGCCCGGGCGCTGATCCAGCACGTCGAGGAGCCGTGGGTGTCGCTGCATCCGGACGACATGCGCCGCCTTGGCCTTGCGGCCGGCGACCTGGCCCGGCTGGACTCGCGGCGCGGCGGTCTGGTGCTGCCGGTGCAGGCGGACGACACGCTGCGGCCGGGGCACGCTTTTGTGCCGATGCACTGGGGCAGCGCCTTCATGTCCGGGTTGGGCGTGAACGCCCTGACCAATCCGGCGTCCGATCCCGTCTCGCGCCAGCCGGAGCTCAAGTTCACCGCATTGCGCGCGGAACCGGCCGGGCTTGCGTGGCAGGCCGCGGCCTGGCGGCAGGGCGACGCCGTGGCGTTGCGGGCCCGGCTTGCGCCGTGGCTGCGCCGTTTCGACTACGCCGTCGTGCTGCCGGCGGGCGCCGGGGGCGTGCGGCTGCGGCTGGCGAGCCGCGTCGCGCCGGATGCCGCCCTGCTGCATGAGCTGGCCGACGCGCTGGACCTGCGGCGCCCGGAAGTCGCGTACGACGATCCCGCGCGCGGCTGCCTGCGCCGTGTCGCGGCCGGGCAGGGCGTGTTGCGCGCCTTTTTGCTGACGGGCGACCTGCGCGCGCAGGAGGCGTTGCTGGCCTGGGCGGCAGGCGGTGAGGCGCCCGCAAGCACCGCGGCGCTGCTGATGGGACGGGTCGCAGGCGCGGCGCGCTCCCGGACGGTTTGCGTCTGCAACGGCGTAAGCGAAGCGGCCATCCTGAAGGGCATCGAGCAGGGTTGCGATCTGGCGGCGCTGAAGGACACGCTGGGCTGCGGCACCGGTTGCGGCTCGTGTGTGCCGGAGATCAGGTCGCTGATGACGCGCGCCCCGGCGGCGGCGCTTGCGTGACGACACGTTCGGACATACGCCGCGCGCGGCAACCGGTGTAGTATCAAGCCAGCCGTCCCTCAAGGCGGGGACGGCATTTTCCGTTTTCTGGAGTGGCTTGTGACGACGATGCGAAAAATGGCATCCCTGGTTCTAGCGGCCGGCGCGTTGGGCGCGGCCGCCTCGGTGCAGGCTGGCGTGTGCGACGCGCAATTCATGCACGACGGCGGCTCGGTCCAACTGACCGGCACGGGCAATCTGGCGCTGGGCGCCGACCTGACTTTTGCCGAGGTTACAAAAAGCAATGGCGACAACTGCCGCGCGCGCGTGCAGGGCCTGGCCACGTTCAGCTACGCAGGCCTGCCGCCCGGCAAATCCAAGCTCGATTACCTGATGACGGTCAAGGGCGGCCAGGCCACCTTCCTGCGCTACGCCACCGCCGGCGAAGCGCCCAAACCTTCCGAAGGCCAGTTCGACCTGCGCATGCTGGGCCTCTTTGCCTACGACGGCAAACTGGCTTCGGGCCAGAAGCTGCCCGGCTCGTCGTTTCGCCTGAAGATCGGCAAGGAAGCGCCCGTTGGCGGCCAGCCCAGCACCACGGTGCGCATCGGCGAAAAAACCGTCGGCCAGAAGACCGCGCTGACCACGGCGCTGGGCAAGCAGTCTTGCCACCCGATCACCTATACCCGCAATTCGGATCCCACCATGGCCACGTTTCAGGGCCTGACCATTCCCATTCCCGGCATGAACACGACGGTCACGGATTGGTATTGCCCGGCCGTGAATCTGGTGATGAAGCAGGACATCGATCAGGGCGGCGTGAAGTCTTCCGTTGAGATTACGCAGATCAAGTAGCACCCGGTAGCAAGCGGGCGTTTGCGCCCGCTTGGCCGCTGGTATCATCGTCTCGTCATGGACACACAACAGGAGCTCAGAAAATGGCAACGAGAAAATCCGAAGACGTCGCAAAAGAAAAACTGATCGACAGTGTCAAGACCAGCCTGAACGACGCCGAAAGCCTGCTGCGCGAAGCCGCCAGCAGCACCGGCGACAAGGCCAACGAACTGCGCGACCGCGCCCTGACGTCGCTGCGGCGCACGCGTGAGGCGCTGTACGAAGCGCAAGACGCCGTTCTCGAACGCGGCCGCAAGGCTGCCCGCGCGACGGACGACTACGTGCACGACAATCCCTGGCAAGCCATCGGGGTGGCAGGCGTGACCGGCCTGCTGCTCGGCTTGCTGATCAGCCGCCGCTGACAGGGCAGGATGTCCGGGCGGCAGGCACGGCGACACGCCGCTGCCTGCCGCCCGGCGTTCTTTCAGCCATGGGTCTAAGAAAAACTGTATTCGGTGTTGCCTCCAGCCTGGTCGGGCTGATGCGCACGCGGTTGGAGCTGCTGGCTCTTGAAGCCGCGGACGAAAAGGCGCGCCTGCTCAAGCTGCTGGGTCTGGCGTTTGCGGCCCTGCTATTTCTGACGCTGGCGGTGCTGGTGGCCACCATCACCATCGCCGTGGCGTTCTGGCCCACGGAAGACCGCTATCTGGCCCTTGGCCTGCTGGCGGGGTTCTATGGTGTTGCTGGCGTGGTGCTGCTGCTGGTGGTGCGCCACGGACTCGTCTACGGACCGGCGCCGTTTTCGGCCACGCTCGAAGAGCTGGGCCGCGATGCGGAGCTGCTGGACAGGGTGCGCGAAGCCCAAGCCGACGACGAGACGGCGGTGCGCCGGCGCGAGGGGTTCTGAGTCATGCACAAACGATCTCCCACCGTCGACCGCGCCGTGCGCATCGAACTCTTGCGCGCCCGCGCGGCAATCGAGCGCGAGTCGCTGGCGCAGAACATCGTGTCGGCCGGGCGCAGGCTGGAACCCAGCGCGCTCATCCGCGGCATGCTGCCGGGCCTGGCATCGGGCGGCGCGTCCCGCTGGGCCTTGCAGGCCATCACGCTGGCGCGGCGCTATCCCATCATCAGTTCGTCGCTGTCCGCCATGTTCATGCGTGGCGGCAAGCGGGGCAAACTGCTCAAACTTGCCGGCGGCGCGTTCGTGGGCTGGCAGATCCTGAAGGCCGTGCGCGGCATGCGCCAGGACGATGATCCGGAACGCGATTGAACTGACGCCAGCTGAAAAGACAAAGCCCCGTTGACGGGGCTTTGTTATTTGCGCGCGGTGCAGCCGGCTACAGCCCCAACTGCCCCCACATGTCGTCCACGCGCTTCTTGACGTCGGCGTCCATCGTGATGGGCGTGCCCCATTCCCGGTTGGTTTCGCCCGGCCACTTGTTGGTGGCATCCAGACCCATCTTGCCGCCCAGGCCGGACACCGGCGAGGCGAAATCCAGGTAGTCGATCGGCGTGTTCTCCACCAGCAGCGTGTCGCGCACCGGGTCCATACGGGTGGTCATCGCCCAGACCACTTCCTTCCAGTCGCGCGGGTTGATGTCTTCGTCCACGACCACGATGAACTTGGTGTACATGAACTGGCGCAGGATGCTCCACAGGCCGAACATGACGCGCTTGGCGTGGCCCGCGTACTGTTTGCGGATCGACACCACGGCCAGGCGGTAGCTGCAGCCTTCGGGCGGCAGGTAGAAGTCCACGATTTCCGGCAGCTGGCGGCGCAGCAGCGGCACGAAGACCTCGTTCAACGCCACGCCCAGCACGGCGGGCTCGTCGGGCGGCTTGCCGGTGTAGGTGGAGTGATAGATGGGATTGCGGCGCATCGTGATGCGCTCGACCGTGAAGACCGGGAACCAATCCTGCTCGTTGTAGTAACCGGTGTGGTCGCCGTACGGGCCTTCCAGCGCCATTTCGTAGCCGGTGTCGGGCGGCGGATTGACGCCTTCGGGGACGACGGGCTTGTTGGCGCGCGGGTCCGAGGAGGGCAGCAGATGGCCTTCCAGCACGATCTCGGCCCAGGCCGGCACGGACAGGTTGCTGCCCAGCGCCTGCGCGACTTCGGTGCGCGAGCCGCGCAGCAGGCCCGCGAACTGGTATTCGGACAGGCTGTCCGGCACCGGCGTGACAGCGCCCAGCGTGGTGGCCGGATCGGCGCCCAACGCCACGGCGATGGGAAAGGGCGTGCCGGGGTTGGCGATCGCGTGGTCGCGGAAATCCAGCGCGCCACCGCGATGCGACAGCCAGCGCATGATGAGCTTGTTCGGTCCCAGCAACTGCTGGCGGTAGATGCCCAGGTTCTGGCGCTTGGCGTTGGGGCCGCGCGTGATCACCAGGCCCCAGGTCAAGAGCGGCGCCACGTCGCCCGGCCAGCAGGTCTGGATGGGCAGGCGCGTCAGGTCCACGTCCTTGCCTTCCCAGACGATTTCCTGGCAGGCGGGGCTCTTGACGTTCTTGGGGCTCATGTCCCACAGCGCGGACTTCAGCATCGACACCTTGGCCAGCGCATCGCGCAAGCCCTTGGGCGCCTCGGGCTCGCGCAGCGAGGCCAGCAGCTCGCCGATGTCGCGCAGCGCGCTGACGTCGTCGGCGCCCATGCCGCGCGCCACGCGCGCGGGGGTGCCGAACAGATTGGCCAGCACCGGCATCTGCGCGGGCTGGCCGTTGTGGCGGGCGTTTTCGAACAGCAGGGCGGGGCCTTCGGCCCGCAGCACGCGGTCGGAAATCTCCGTCATTTCAAGCTGCGTCGACACCGGCGCGGCAATGCGTTTGAGCTCGCCCATCCGTTCAAGTTGGGCGATGAAGTCTCTAAGGTCGCGGTATTTCACTACAGATCCCAGCGATTTGGTTACATTTCAGGTTCAAAGAGAGGTTAACATTGACTCCCTCTTTTTTACGCAGGAGGTTTTATGCCCGATGCGTCAGTGGCCAGCCTGTTCAGGAACATGGCCCAAGGAGTGCACCAATATCTTGCCGAATCCCTGCGCATTTGCTCTGTCTATCTGGGCATTGCGGTCATTGTGACGGTGAGCATGGGATTCGCCCTGCCTGGTTTGCGCGACCAGGCATTGCAAGTGCACAAAGCCTTGTTGACCGCCCTCGCGCCTTCATCCATGCAGGCCAGCTCCGAATCCGAAGCCGGCTCCGAACTGGGTGCCGACACGTCGTCGGCAATTGCCATGGCCGTACCCGCCGCCCCCATCAGCAACGCCACCGGCATGCTGGGGCCGGCCCGACTCGCGCCGCCCGCGCCCAAGAAGACCGCTTCGGCGGCCACGGGGCCACAGGCGGAAGCACTGCGCAACTATATCTCGCGCAAATACAAGGTCGCGTATGACGCGACCGGCCCGCTGTTGAACACCGTGTACAAGGTCAGCCGCGAAAAGCAGCTTGATCCCTTGCTGGTCCTGGCCGTGATCGCCATCGAATCGCGCTACAACCCCCTGGCCGAAAGCCACGTGGGCGCGCAGGGCCTGATGCAGGTCATGACCAGCGTGCACCAGGACAAGTTCGACGCGGTCGGCAAGAACCCGCTGGACCCGGCCGCCAACATCGGCGTGGGCGCCACGATCCTGCGCGACTGCATCAACCGCCGCGGTTCCGTGGACGGCGGCCTGGCGTGTTACGTGGGATCCACCGGTCCGGACGACAACGGCTACGGGGCGAAGGTTCAGGCGGAACGCCGCCGCCTGGCGCTCGCGTCGGGCATCGCGCTGGCGCGCGACTGATCCTGCGTCCTGCTCCGGCAACAGGCGCGCCCCATTGGGGCGCGCTTTTTTTCGTCCGGTCAGCGTTGCAGCAGCACGCCCATCCGGGCCACCGCCTCTTCCAGGCGATCCAGGCCGGTGGCGTAGGAAAAACGCATGGTGTGGGCGGCGTGCGCCGGTCCGAAGTCCAGGCCCGGCACCGCGGCCACGCCGGCTTCCAGCAACAGGCGCTGCGAGAACGCGGCGCTGTCCATGCCCAGGCTGCTGATATCCGCATAGATATAGAAGGCGCCGTCCGGCCTGACCGGCACGTCGATGCCCAGGCGTTCGAATTGCGGCAGCAGGTAGTCGCGGCGCTGCTTGAAGGCCTCGCGGCGGTGTTCGAAGATCTTCAGCGCGGCGGGAGTAAAGCAGGCGAGCGCCGCGTGCTGGGCCAGCGTGGGCGCGCAGATCGCCAGGCTGGAGGCAATCTTTTCCACCGGCGCGACCATGTCGTCCGGCACGATCATCCAGCCCAGGCGCCAGCCCGTCATGTGGAAGTACTTGGAAAAGCTGTTGATGACGATGACGTCGTCGTCCAGCGTCAGGGCCGAGCGCGGCTGGCCGTCGTAGGACAGACCCAGATAGATTTCGTCGACGATGGCAAAACCGTCGCGGGCGCGCACCTGCGCCAGCAGCTCGGCCAGTTCGCCGTGGGCGATCGAGGTGCCGGTGGGATTGCTGGGCGAGGCCACCATCACGCCCTGCGTGGCCGGCGTCCAGTGGCGCGCGACGTCGTCGGCGGACAACTGGAAGCGTTTGTCGGCCGTGCTGGGAATCAGGCGGGGCACGCCGCCCGCGGCCAGCACGAAATTGCTGTTGGCAGGATAGGACGGATCGGGCATCAGGACCTCGCCGCCCGTGTTGACCAGCGCCGCGCAAGCCAGCGTCAGGGCGCCCGAGGCGCCCGCGGTGACGATGACGCGGCGCGGATCGATGGCGGCGCCGAACTGGTCGCGGTAGAACTGCGCGATGGCTTCGCGCAGCGGGGCGATCCCCGCGCCCGGACTGTAGCCGCTCAGGCCCGCGCGCGCGGCGCGGTCCAGCGCTTCCACGACCTGAGGGGGCGCGGTAAAGTCCGGTTCGCCGATGCCCAGGCTGATAATGTCTCTTCCGGCCGCCTGCAGCGCCTGCGCCTGCTTGAACAGTTCCATCACCTGGAACGTCAGGAAATCGTGAGTGCGGGTGGCAAGGCGGGGCATCGGAATCTCGAAAGCGTCATCTAGCAAAAAAGGAATTGTAGTCATGCAGCCATCCCGGCGCGCCTTCCTCCTGGGACGTCGGCCCGTCCAGACGCCGTGGGCGGCCTTCGTGCAACGCCTGGCGCTGGTGTGCCAGGGCAAGGTCCGCGATCTGGGCGAGGGCGGCGCAGACGGCACGTGCGCCGTCTTGACGCCCGTCCGCGGCGCCGACGTCGTGCAGGCCCGCAAATTGTGCGCCGAATACCGGGTGGTCCTGGAACTGGAGGGCGCGGCGGGACCGTTCGCGCCCTCGGACCGGCCTCGCCTGCGGGTCGATCCCGTGCTGCTGACCGGGTTGACGCGGCTGGCGGGCGACACGCCCCGCTGGCACGCGCAGCCGGGCGTGACCTTGGCCGAGCTGGCCAGCGCCGGCCTGCGGCAATTTGCCGGGTTGCCGGGCGACATGACGCTGGCTCAATGGGTGGCGGCGCCGGCTGCCTGGCCGGCGGGCCATTGCGCGGCCTCGGGCCTTGCGGCGGCGGACGTGCTGCTGGCCGATGGCGTCGAGGAAACGCTGGGGGCGTTTGGCGAGGCCGATGGCCAGCCCCTGCGCTCGGCCACCGTCCAGCGCCTGGTGCCCGCGCTGTTCCAGCTGGCCTCCGGCGGCGACGCGTTCGCCACCAACGACGGCTATCACTGGCTGGGCCGCTACCGGCTGGATGCGCTCAAGCCCGAGGCGCCGGCCACCGTCAATCTGGCGCAATTGCTGTTGGGCCACGGCGGCACGCTCGCCTGGTTGCAAGGTGCGGTGTTGACCGACGTGCCGCCTGGCAACGACGCTCAGGCCGCGGACTCGCCCGCTTCCCGCCCCGGGCCGGCGGCCCCCGGGCTGGCCACCGTCCGGCTGGACGGACGGGTCAAGACGTTGTTCGATCCGGACGGCTGCTTCCCGGAATTCCTGTGGCCGGAAGTCTGAAAAACGTTCAGCTTACTGTAAGATTTCGGCGCTCGACCTCAAGAAAGCGCGAGGCCCGCGTATCGCGCCGCCCGGCATGGGAATAGAATTCCTCCCTCTTTCGTGTCACACACTCTAGCCAGTAGCCGCCCTATGGATGCCAACCTTCGCAAAGCCGCCCTTGAATATCACGAGCACGGGCGCCCCGGCAAAATCTCGGTCACGCCGACCAAGCAACTGACGAACCAGCGCGATCTGGCGCTGGCGTATTCGCCCGGCGTGGCGGCGGCCTGCGAGGAAATCGTGGCCGACCCGGCCAACGTGTACCGCTACACCGCCCGCGGCAATCTGGTGGGCGTCATCACCAACGGCACCGCAGTGCTGGGCCTGGGCAACATCGGCGCGCTGGCCTCCAAGCCCGTCATGGAAGGCAAGGCCGTGCTGTTCAAGAAGTTCGCCGGCCTGGATGTCTTTGACATCGAAATCAACGAAACCGACCCGGACAAGCTGGTCGAGATCATCGCCGGCCTGGAAGCCACCTTCGGCGGCATCAACCTCGAAGACATCAAGGCGCCGGAATGCTTCACTGTCGAACGCAAGCTGCGCGAGCGCATGAACATTCCGGTCTTTCACGACGACCAGCACGGCACGGCGATCTGCGTGTCGGCAGCCTTCATCAACGGGCTGAAGGTCGTGGGCAAGGACATCAAGCAGGTCAAGGTGGTCACGTCCGGCGCGGGCGCCGCGGCACTGGCGTGCCTGGACCTGATGGTGGACCTGGGCCTGCCGCTGGAAAACATCTGGGTCACCGATATCGAAGGCGTGGTCTATGAAGGCCGCACCACGCTGATGGACCCGGACAAGGCGCGCTTTGCGCAAAAGACCGACGCCCGCAAGCTGGCCGAAGTGATCCAGGACAGCGACGTGTTCCTGGGCTTGTCGGCCGGCGGCGTGCTGAAACCGGAAATGGTGGCGGCCATGGGCCCGCGCCCGCTGATCCTGGCGCTGGCCAACCCCACGCCGGAAATCCTGCCGGAAGTGGCGCACGGCGTGCGCGACGACGTGGTGATGGCCACGGGCCGGTCGGACTATCCCAACCAGGTCAACAACGTCCTGTGCTTTCCGTACATCTTCCGCGGCGCGCTGGACGTGGGCGCCACGACCATCACGCGCGAGATGGAAATGGCGGCGGTGCATGCCATTGCCGACCTGGCCGAAGAAGAGCAGAACGAAGTCGTGGCCGCGGCCTACGGCACGTTCGACATTTCGTTCGGCCCTGAATACCTGATCCCCAAGCCGTTCGATCCGCGCCTCATCGTGCGCATCGCGCCGGCGGTGGCCAAGGCTGCGATGGAAGGCGGCGTGGCCACGCGTCCGCTGGCCGACCTGGAAGCCTACGAGGAACAGCTGCAGCAGTTCGTGTACCACTCCGGCGCGTTCATGAAGCCGCTGTTCTCGGCGGCCAAGCGCATCGTGCGCGAAGGCGGCCCCGCCCGCATCGTGTTCGCCGAAGGCGAGGACGAACGCGTGCTGCGCGCCGTGCAGGTGGTGGTGGATGAAGGCCTGGCCCGTCCGATCCTGGTGGGCCGGCCGTCGGTGCTCTTGACCCGCATCGAAAAGCTGGGCCTGCGCTTGCGCCTGGGCGAGGACGTCGAGGTCACCAACCCCGAATACGACGAGCGCTTCCACCAATACTGGACGACGTATTGGGAACGCATGTGCCGCCGCGGCATCACCAAGGAAATGGCGCGTGTGGAAATGCGCCGCCGCATGACGCTCATCGGCGCAATGATGGTGCACCTGGGCGATGCCGACGGCATGGTCTGCGGGTCCGTCGGCGCATATCACGACCACCTGCGTTTCGTGGACGAAGTGATCGGCCGCCGTCCCGGCCACAACGTGTACGCCGCCATGAACATCCTGCTGCTCAACGAGCGCACGGTGGTGCTGGTGGATACGCACGTGAACGACGAACCGACGGCCGAGCAAATCGCCGAATTCACCGTGGCGGCTGCGCGCGAGATGCGCCGCATGTACCTGGCGCCCAAGGCCGCGCTGCTGTCGCGCAGCAATTTCGGATCGGGCAGTTCGGCATCGGGCGCCAAGATGCGCCGCGCGCTGGAGCTGGTGCGCCAGATGGATCCCGACCTGGAAATCGACGGCGAGATGCACGGCGACTGCGCGCTGGACGAGGCGCTGCGCATGCGCATCTTGCCGTCCTCCACGCTCAAGGGCGAAGCCAACCTGCTGGTGTGCCCGAACGTGGACTCGGGCAACATCGCCTACAACCTGCTCAAGACGGCCGCGGGCGGCAACGTGGCGGTGGGACCGTTCCTGCTGGGCGCCAACGCGCCCGTGCACATCCTGACCTCCAGCTCCACCGTGCGCCGCATCGTCAACATGACCGCGATGACGGTGGTCGATGTCAATACACCGCGTTGAAGTCAAGCCGGCCGGCGGGTCGTGCCCGCGCACGCCCATCGGCCTGGTCCTGACGGGCGGCGGCGCACGCGCCGCGTACCAGGTGGGGGTGCTCAGCGCCATCATGGAGCTGCTGGACCCCGACTGGCACTCCCGTTTTCAGAACCCCTTCGACATCATCTGCGGCACCTCGGCCGGCGCGATCAACGCCGCGGCGCTGGCCTGCCGCGCCGATCGGCCGCATCTGGGCGTGCGGCGCATCCGCCGCCTGTGGTCGTCGCTGAACACCGACATGATCTACCGGGCCGACGCGCCGGGCCTCATCCGCACCGGCGTGCGATGGCTGGGCCTCTTGTCGCTGGGCTGGATGTATTCGGGCCTGACGCGCAAGCGTCCGCATTCGCTGCTGGACAATGCCCCCATGCAAGGGCTGCTGGAGCGGGTGCTCGACTTTCAGAACCTGCGCGCCAACCTGGAAGGCGGATCGCTGTCCGCGCTGGCCATCACCGCGTCGGGCTACACCAGCGGCGAGCACCTGACGTTCTATCAGGCGCACACTCCCATCGAACCCTGGCACCGCTACCTGCGGCTGGCGATCCCCACGCCCATCGGCATCGAGCACCTGATGGCGTCGTCGGCCATTCCCTTCGTCTTTCCGGCGCGTCAGGTGCAGGTGCATGGCAAGGGCGAATGGTGCGGCGACGGCTCGATGCGCCAGCTGGCGCCGATCAGTCCGGCGATCCACCTGGGTGCGCACCGTGTGCTGGTGATTGGCACCGGCTACCGCGACGACACTCATCCCGAAAATCGCGAGGATTCGCCCCCGTATCCGTCGCTGGCGCAGGTGGGCGGACATGCGTTGTCCAGCATCTTCCTCGACGGCCTGTCGGCGGATGTCGAGCGCCTGGAACGCATCAACTACCTGATGGACCACGCGGACCCGAAGGGCGTGCCGCCCGCCGTGCGCCGCATCGAGGTGCTGACCATCACCCCCAGCCAGTCGCTGGATCTGATGGCGCTTGAGCATTTGCACGACATGCCGGCACAGGCGCGTGCGCTTTTCCGCGTACTCGGTGTATCGTCCGATCCACAGCGTCCGGGGGGAGGGGCGCTGATGTCCTACCTGCTGTTTGAAGCCGGCTACACCAAGCGATTGATCGAACTGGGTTATGCCGATACGATGCGACGTAACGACGAAGTGATCGCCTTTTTCAGGGAGGCTCAGGCATGACGCGCAATGGCCAATCGAGTTTGCAGCGGCAGCTGATGCGCGGCGGAGCGCTGGCTCACGACGGGCTGGACAAGAAGGCCGTGGTGGACGCCGCGCATGAGCTTGGCCTGTCCTTGTTTGTTGCCAATTGCGACCCCTGCCGCAGCCGCTCGGCGGTCTTGCGCGCCATCGTCAAGGCGGTGGATTTCCCCGAATATTTCGGCGGCAACCTGGACGCGCTCTACGATTGCCTGTGCGACACGGTGCTGGACCACAAATCCGGCGTGGTGCTGTGGCTGTATCGCCTGCATTCCGGCGACCCGGCCTTGGCGGAAGACGCCGGCCGCATCGAAACCGTCTGCTCCGACGCGGCGGATTTCGCGCACGAAAACGGCCGCGTGTTTGCGTATGTGATCGAGCACGCCGGCAAGCATCCCGACCCCGAACCCGGCGTGGCCGCGGCGCCCTACGGCGAAAACGACTGACCTACCAACCGCGCAGGGCGCTGACCGCCGACAGAAGCGCCAGACCGGCCGTCTCGGTGCGCAGCACCCGGGGGCCGAAGCGCACGGCGCGCACGCCGGCCTTGCGGGCCGCGTCCAGTTCCTTGTCCGACCAGCCGCCTTCCGGGCCGACCAGCAGGGTGATGGACGTCTGATCCGATGCGCCTTGCAGCGCGGTGGCCAGGTCGTCGGCGGCTTCCGGGTGGCACAGCACGCGTAATCCCTCTGCGGGTTGGGCCAGCCAGTCTTGCAGCGACTGCGGCGCATCAACGGCCATCAGACGGTTGCGGCCGCATTGTTCGGCGGCCGATTGCGCGATGCGCTGCCAGTGCCCGACACGCTTTTCCAGCCTCGCGCCCGACAACTGCAGCACGCTGCGCTGCGCCGCGATCGGGCTGACCCGGGCAGCGCCCAGTTCCACGGCCTTTTCCACCACCCAATCCATCTTGTCGCCCGAGGGCAGACCCTGGGCCAGCGTGATGCGTCCGCCCAGTTCGGCTTCGCGCGGGTTGAAGTCGCCCAGCTGGGCAAAGCCGGCCTTGCCCTCGACTTCCAGCACCGCGGGGTATTCGCCACCCTGGCCATTGAACAGCGTGACGGTTTCGCCGGCGCGCAGGCGCAGCACGCGCAGCGCGTGATGGGCAAGCGCTTCCGGCAGGGCGATGCGGGCGCCGGCGGCCAGCGGGGCGTCGCAGTAGAAACGGGGGGCGGGCATGGGGAAGGGGATTCGAAATGATAGGGGACTGACGGAGTACGCGTAGCCTACCATCGCTTGCCGATCCCCCTGAAACCCGCGATTACATAGGGCATCCGGCCGATGGCCTCCGGGAAATCCCCTGATGCTAAAATCACCTGCTTCGCAACCTACTCAACTGGCCCTATTTCTTGTCGTAGACGCGCCAGTTTCAAAGAGCCTTCCGAATGAGCAATCCGACCGCCCCTAAACTTGCCTTGGCGGATGCCATCCGCGCCCTCGCGATGGATGCCGTGCAACAAGCGAACTCCGGGCATCCGGGTGCTCCCATGGGCATGGCGGAAATCGCCCAAGCCTTGTGGGCCGGCAACCTGCGCCACAATCCCAAGGATCCCGCCTGGGCCAACCGCGACCGCTTCGTGCTGTCCAACGGCCACGGTTCGATGCTGATCTACGCCCTGCTGCACCTGACGGGCTACGACCTGCCGATCGAAGAACTCAAGAATTTCCGCCAGTTGCATTCCAAGACGCCGGGTCACCCCGAAGTGGGCATCACCCCGGGCGTGGAAACAACCACCGGTCCGCTGGGCCAGGGTCTGGGCAACGCCGTAGGCATGGCGCTCGCCGAAGCGCTGCTCGCCGCCGAATTCAACAAGCCGGGCCACACGCTCGTCGATCACCACACCTACGCGTTCACCGGCGACGGCTGCCTGATGGAAGGCATCTCGCATGAAGTGTGCTCGCTGGCCGGCACGCTCAAGCTGGGCAAGCTGGTCGTGCTGTACGACGACAACGGCATCTCCATCGACGGCCACGTCGAACACTGGTTCGCCGACGACACCGCCAAGCGCTTCGAAGGCTACGGCTGGAACGTCATCCGCGGCGTGGACGGCCATGACGTCGCTGCCGTGGACGCCGCCATCAAGGCCGCACGTGCGCAGTCGGACAAGCCCACGCTGATCGTCTGCCGCACCGTGATCGGCAAGGGTTCGCCCAACATGGCCGGCACGCACAACGTGCACGGGGCGCCGCTGGGCAAGGACGAAATCGCCGCCACGCGCGCCGCGCTGGGCTGGTCTTCCGAACCCTTCCAGATTCCGCAAGACATCTACGACGGCTGGGACGGCCGCAAGCAGGGCGCCGAAGCCCAGGGCGAATGGCAGAAGCGCTTTGACGCCTACGCCGCCGAATTCCCCGCCGAAGCCGCCGAATTCACGCGCCGCATGAAGGGCGAGATGCCCCAGGGCTACGCGGACCAGTTCAAGGCTTTCCTGTCGGCCACGCTGGAAAAGGGCGAGACCGTCGCCACCCGCAAGGCCTCGCAATTCGCCATCGCCGCGCTGGCGCCGATGCTGCCGGAAATGCTGGGCGGCTCGGCCGACCTGACCGGCTCGAACTTCACCGACTGGAAGGGCGTTGGCGCCGTCCGCGCCGGCGACAAGGGCATCCAGTTCGGCCGCCACATCAACTACGGCGTGCGCGAATTCGGCATGGCCGCCATCATGAACGGCATCGCGCTGCACGGCGGCTACCTGCCGTTCGGCGGCACGTTCCTCACGTTCTCGGACTACTCGCGCAACGCCATCCGCATGGCCGCGCTGATGAAGCAGCGCGTCGTCCACGTGTTCACGCACGACTCCATCGGCCTGGGCGAAGACGGCCCGACCCACCAGTCGATCGAGCACGCGGCCAGCCTGCGCCTCATCCCCAACCTGTCGCTGTGGCGTCCTTGCGATACGGCCGAGACCGCCGTGGCCTGGAACGCCGCCGTGACGCGTCCGGCCAGCATCGGCATGGACGTGCATGACGGCGGCCCGACGGCCCTCTTGCTGTCGCGCCAGAACCTGCCCTTCGTGCAGCGCGACGCGGCCACCGTCGACGCCATCGCCCGCGGCGGCTACGTGCTGCGCGACGCCGAAGGCGCCCGCGCCGTCATCATCGCCACCGGCTCTGAAGTCGCCATCGCGCTGGACGCGCAGGCGCAGCTGGCCAAGGAAGGCATTGCCGTGCGCGTGGTCTCCATGCCCAGCACCGACGTCTTCGACAAGCAGGACGCCGCCTGGAAGCAATCCGTGCTGCCCAAGGGCCTGCCGCGCGTGGCCGTCGAGGCCGGCGTCACCGCCTTCTGGCACAAGTACGTGGGCCTGGAAGGCGCCGTGGTCGGCATCGACCGCTACGGCGAGTCCGCGCCGGCCGGCGCCCTGTTCAAGTTCTTCGGGCTGACCGCCGACAAGGTGGCCGAGACCGTCAAGCAAGTTTTGTAAAAAAGGAGCTTAGTCATGACCATTCGCGTCGCCATCAACGGTTACGGTCGCATCGGCCGCAACATCCTGCGTGCCCACTACGAAGGTGGCAAGAAGCACGATATCGAAATCGTCGCCATCAACGACCTGGGCGATCCCAAGACGAACGCGCACCTGACGCGCTACGACACCGCCCACGGCAAGTTCCCGGGCACCGTCGAAGTCGACGGCGAATTCATGGTCGTCAACGGCGACAAGATCCGCGTGCTGGCCAACCGCAACCCGGCCGAACTGCCGTGGGGCGACCTGAAGGTCGACGTCGTGCTGGAATGCACGGGCTTTTTCACCACCAAGGAAAAGGCCGGCGCGCACATCAAGGGCGGCGCCAAGAAAGTCATCATCTCGGCCCCCGGCGGCAAGGATGTTGATGCCACCATCGTCTACGGCGTCAACCACGGCGTGCTGAAGTCGACCGACACCGTCATCTCCAACGCGTCGTGCACCACCAACTGCCTGGCCCCCCTGGTCAAGCCGCTGAACGACAAGCTGGGTCTGGAAAACGGCCTGATGACCACCGTTCACGCCTACACGAACGACCAGGTCCTGACCGACGTCTACCACGAAGACCTGCGCCGCGCCCGTTCGGCCACGATGAGCATGATCCCCACCAAGACCGGCGCCGCCGCCGCCGTGGGCCTGGTCCTGCCGGAACTGAACGGCAAGCTGGACGGCTACGCCATCCGCGTCCCGACCATCAACGTGTCGCTGGTCGACCTGTCGTTCGTGGCCAGCCGCGACACGACCGCCGAAGAAGTGAACGGCATCCTGAAGGCCGCCTCGGAAGGCGAGCTCAAGGGCATCCTGGACTACAACACCGAACCCCTGGTCTCGGTCGACTACAACCACAACCCGGCCTCCAGCACCGTTGACGCGTCGCTGACCAAGGTCTCGGGCCGTCTGGTCAAGGTCTCGTCCTGGTACGACAACGAGTGGGGCTTCTCGAACCGCATGCTCGACACCACCGTCGCGCTGATGTCGGCCAAGTAAGCACGCCGCCAGTCCATAAGGGGACGGATTTGTTTTCCGCCATTGCGGAAAATGGGTTCGTCCCCTTTGTTCGCCTACCGAAGGAATCCAACTATGTCCAAGGTCCAAACCCTGTCCGCGCTGGCCAAGGCCGGCGCCCTGTCCGGCAAGCGTGTGTTCATCCGCGCCGACCTGAACGTCCCGTTCGATGACGCCGGCCGCATCAGCGAAGACACCCGCATCCGCGCCTCGGTGCCCGGCATCCGCCTGGCGCTGGACGCCGGCGCCGCCGTGATGGTCACGTCCCACCTGGGCCGCCCCAAAGAAGGCGTCTTGACCGACGCCGATTCGCTTGCCAAGGTCGGCCAGCGCCTGTCCGAACTGCTGGGCATGCCCGTGCCGCTGGTGCGCGACTGGGTCGATGGCGTGAAGGTCGATCACGGCCAGGTCGTGCTGCTGGAAAACTGCCGCGTGAACGTCGGCGAAAAGAAGGACGACGAGGCGCTTGCCAAGAAGATGGCGGCGCTGTGCGACGTGTATGTCAACGACGCCTTCGGCACGGCGCATCGCGCTGAAGCCACCACGCACGGCATCGCGCGCTTTGCCCCCATGGCCTGCGCCGGCCCCCTGCTGGAAGCCGAACTGGATGCCCTGGGCCGCGCGCTGCACGAACCGAAGCGTCCGCTGGTCGCGATCGTGGGCGGCTCCAAGGTGTCGACCAAGCTGTCGATCCTGCAATCGCTGGCCGACAAGGTCGACCAGCTGGTCGTGGGCGGCGGCATCGCCAACACGTTCATGCTGGCTGCCGGCCTGTCCATCGGCAAGTCGCTGGCCGAGCCCGACCAGGTCGAGCAGGCCCGCGCCGTCATCGACATCATGAAAAAGCGCGGCGCGGCCGTGCCGATTCCCGTTGACGTGGTGTGCGCCAAGTCGTTCGGCGCAGACGCCGAGGCCACCGTGAAGGCGGCCACCGACGTGGCCGACGACGACATGATCCTGGACATCGGTCCGCAGACCGCGGCGCAACTGGCCGAGATCCTCAAGAAGGCCGGCACCATCGTCTGGAACGGCCCGGTGGGCGTGTTCGAATTCGACCAGTTCGCCAATGGCACGGAAGTGGTCGCCCGCGCCATCGCCGACTCGGAAGGCTTCTCGATCGCCGGCGGCGGCGACACCCTGGCCGCCATCGCCAAGTACAAGATCGGCGAGCAGGTCGGCTACATCTCCACCG
This sequence comes from Achromobacter sp. E1, assembly GCF_037039475.1. Lineage (NCBI taxonomy): Bacteria > Pseudomonadati > Pseudomonadota > Betaproteobacteria > Burkholderiales > Alcaligenaceae > Achromobacter > Achromobacter sp. E1. The sequence goes on along the minus strand of NZ_CP146253.1, from coordinate 4,514,386 downwards.
GCGGCGGCGCCTTCCTGGAATTCCTGGAAGGCAAGACCCTGCCCGCCGTGGCAGTGCTGCAAGACCGCGCCGCGGGCTGATCCCGCGGTGTGACGGGTGTCTGACGGCCGGCAGGTGTCAGACACCCGGATTGATTTACCTTGCACCGCCCTTGAGCGAGTTGGTTTAGGCTTGGTGGTCGTCCCGCGTCGTGTGGGAGTCCTTTTTTTCAGGTCGTCCTGCTGCACCATGAACCTTCGCGTCATTCCTGGCCTGGCCAACTTCCAGGGCATCACCCGCGACTCGGCCCGGCGCGACATCACGGCGGGCTTTAGCGTGGCTGCGGTGGCGCTGCCGGTGGGGCTGGCCTATTCCGCCATGATGGGGGTGCCGCCCGTTGCCGGGCTGTGGGCCGCCATTGCGGGCATGCTTGCCTACGCGTTCTTCGGCTCGTCGCGCACGCTCATCGTCGGTCCCGACACCGCTACCTGCACCCTCATTGCCGCCACCTTGACCGGCATGGCGCTGACCACACCCGAGGCGCGGCTGCAGGCCGCCACCAGCATCGCGCTCACCGTTGGCGTGGGTTGCCTCATCGCCCGGGTCCTGCGGCTGGGCGTGCTTGCGAACCTGCTGTCGCGGCCGGTGCTGATCGGGTACATGGCCGGCGTGGCGATCACGCTGGCGACGTCGCAACTGAGCGGCCTGACGGGCGTGGGCCTGCGCAACAGCGGCCTGATCCACCCGTTCATGGAACTGTCTCACCGGCTGTCCGAAATCCGGCTGCCGACGCTGTTTCTGGGGCTGGCCTCGTGCATCTTCCTGGTGGCGATCAAACGCTGGCGGCCTTCGTGGCCCGGCCCCATTTTGCTGGTGGTCGCGACCTGCCTGCTTTCCTGGCTGTTTAATTTCCCGGCGATGGGCATTGCGGTGGTGGGCGACGTGCCGGCCGGGCTGCCGGCCTTCAATCTGCCCGTCAGCCTGGAAGGCGTGGACGGCATCCTGCTGGGCGCGGCGGGGGTGCTGGTCGTCAGTTTTTCCAGTGGCATCGTGACCGCGCGCAGCTTTGCTGCGCGCACGGGCGACCACGTCGACCCGAACCGCGAACTGGTGGGGTTTGGCGCGGCCAATGTGGCCGCGGGCCTGTTCCAGGGCTACGTCGTGACGGGCGCCGATTCGCGCACGGCGGTCGGGCTGGTGGCAGGCGGGTCGTCGCCGCTCGTCAGCATCAGCGCGGCGGCCGCGCTGGCCGTCGTGGTGGGCCTGTTGAGCGAGCCGCTCTATTGGCTGCCGCAGTTCGCGCTGTCGGCCATCCTGCTGCTCGCCGCGGCCAGCCTGTTCGACTGGCATGCCTTCAAGCGGCTGGCGCGGATCTCCCGGATCGAACTCGCGTTCGGGGTCCTGGCGGCCGTGGGCGTGGTGGGATTCGGCGTGCTGCAGGGCGTTGCGGTTTCCGTGGGCGCGACGCTGCTCTATGCCATGTACGTGTCCGGCAATCCCCGCGATGCGCTGCTGGGCCGCTTGCCGGGCGAAACGGTGCTGGGCAAGATGCACCTGAATCCGCAGGCCCAGCCCGTGCCGGGCGCCGTGATCTGGCTGTTCGAGTCCTCGGTCTGGTTCTTCAATGCGGACGCGTTCCGCCGCCGCGCGCGCGAAGTCATCGAACAGGCGGGCGACGTGCGCTGGTTCGTGCTGGACGCCGAAGCCATGACCCAGGCCGATGCCGACGCCGTCGAGGCGCTGTATGAACTCAAACGCATCCTGGAAGAACGCGGCATCTTGCTGCTGGTCGCGGGCGGCCACGGCAAGTTCCGCGAGGCGCTGCAGCGCTCGGGGCTGGTCAAGAAGATCGGGCCGGACAGGATCTTCGTCAGTCCTGAACAGGCGGTGGAAGCCATCGAGCGCTGGCGCCAGGGCGGGCCGGCGACGCTGGGCTGACCTTCGAATTGCCAGGTGTAATGACTCGGTGTCTGACACCCCCGAATGACCAGGTGTCTGACCAGGTGTCTGACACCCTGGAGAAATGACCTGCGCGCCTGGACGTCGCACGCAGGGTGTCTGACACCTCGCAAGCCATAACCCGCCTCAATCGATGATGTGATACCCGCCGTCGATGTACAGCGTCTGCCCCGTCATCAGCCGCGCCGCATCGGTGGCCAGCCAGGCGGTCGCTTCGCCAACGTCGTCAATCGACACCAGGCTGCGCGCGGGCGCCTTGGCCTGGGCGCGGTCCAGCATGGTGTCGAATTCCGCAATGCCCGACGCGGCGCGCGTTTTCAGTGGTCCCGGCGAAATCGCGTGGACGCGGATGCCTTGCGGGCCCAGTTCGGCGGCCAGGTAGCGCGTGGCCGATTCCAGCGCGGCCTTGACCGGTCCCATCATGTTGTAGTGCTCGACCACCATCTGCGAGCCGTAATAGCTCATGCAGAAGAGGGCGCCGCCATTGCGCATCAGCGGCTCGGCGAGCTTGGCCATGCGGATGAAGGACCAGCATGACACGTCCATCGCCTGCAGAAAGCCCGCCCGCGAGCAGTCCGTGACACGCCCGTGCAGGTCCTCGCGCGGCGCGTAGGCCACCGAGTGCAGCACGAAATCCAGCGCGCCCCATTCGTGCGTGATGCGGGCAAAGACGGCTTCCAGCTCGCCGTCGTTCAAGAGGTTCAGCGGCATCAGCAAGGGCGCGTCCACCTGTTGCGCTAGCGGCGCCACGTGCGGCAGGGCCTTGTCGTTCAGGTAGGTCACCGCCAGGTCGGCGCCCATCGCGCGAAACGCCTTGGCGCAGCCCCACGCGATGGAGTCGGCATTCGCGATGCCGGTCACCAGCCCGCGCTTGCCGGCCAGCGGCAGGTGCGCGCTCATTGCTGCCTCACGAGGGCAAGCGTGTGTTGGGCAATGATGAGCTCTTCGTTCGTGCGCACCACGTAGACGCCGATGCGGCTGTCGTCGGTGGAGATGCGCGGCCCGTGGCGGGCGTTGCGTTCGGGGTCTAGCTTGATGCCCAGCCAGCCCCAGTGCTCGCTGATGGCCTGGCGGATCTCGGCGGAGTTCTCGCCGACGCCGGCAGTGAAGACGATGCCATCGATGCCGTTCATCGCGCAGCCCAGGCCGATCATGCCTTCGGCCACGCGCCAGGCGAAGTACTTCAGCGCCAGCTTGGCCGACGGCGCATTGCTGGCCAGGAGTTCGCGCATGTCGTTGCTGATGCCCGACAGGCCCTTCATGCCGCAGTCGTGATACAGCATGTGCTCGATCTCGTCGTGGCTCATGCCCTGTTCCATCATCCACAGCACCACGCCGGGGTCCAGGCGGCCCGGACGCGTGCCCATCGGCAGGCCTTCCAGTGCCGTGAAACCCATGGTGCTGTCCACGCTCTTGCCCTGGTGGATCGCGCAGGCCGACACGCCGGACCCCAAGTGGGCGGCGACGATCTTGCCCATGGCGATGTCCGGCAGCGCCTGCTTCAGGCGCTGCGCGATGTACTCGTAGGACAGACCATGAAAACCGTAGCGGCGCACGCCTTCCAGGTACAGGCGCTCGGGCAGCGCATAGCGGTCGGCCACGTCGCTATGGCTGCGGTGAAATGCCGTATCGAAGCACGCCACCTGCGGAATCCAGGGCCGGCGTTCACGGATGACGCGGATCGGCGCCAGGTTGTTGGGCTGATGCAGCGGCGCAAGCGGCGTGAACGTGTCCAGCTTGGCCAGGATGTCGTCATCGATCAGCACCGGCTCGGACAGGTCGGGCCCGCCGTGCACCACGCGGTGGCCCACGGCCAGTGGCGCGCCGCCCAGGTGGCCGCTCAACCACGTGCCCACGACCTCCTGCGCGTTGGGCACGTCGGGCGCGTGGCTGGGCGCAATGTCGCGCTCGACCAGCGTCTCGCCCGCCGCGTCGCGCACCCGCAGGCGGGGATGCGTGGTGCCGATGCCTTCGAGCTGGCCGCCCAGACGGGGCGCGAGCTGGTGGCCGGCATCGATGTCATACAGGTAGAACTTGATGCTGGAACTGCCGGCGTTGATGACGAGGATGGTGTCGCTCATGGCGGTGTGCTTCCATGTTGGGACAAATCGCGCGAAAGCCCGCAGTGGCGGGCCGGGGGCAGGGCGCTGGCGTCAGGCCAGCGGTTTGGCCTGCTGCTGGGCAAGATGGTGGGCGTAGATTGCCGCCACCGCGCACGAGGCAAGACGCGAGCGCGGGCTGTCGGCGCGGCTGGTCAGGATGATCGGCACGCGCGCCCCAAGCACGATGCCGGCGGCTTCGGCATTGGCGAGAAACGTCAGGTTCTTGGCCAGCATGTTGCCGGCTTCCAGGTCGGGCACCACCAGCACCTGGGCCACGCCGGCCACCGGTGAACGGATGCCCTTGATGCGTGCGGCGTCGGGGCTGATGGCGTTGTCCAGCGCCAGCGGGCCGTCCAGCACGCCGCCCGTGATCTGCCCGCGGTCGGCCATCTTGCACAGCGCAGCCGCCTCGATCGTGCTGGGGATGCTGGGCGTGACCTGTTCCACCGCCGACAGGATCGCCACGCGCGGTTCGCCCAGCCCCAGTCCCAGATGCAGGTCGATCACGTTGCGGATGATGTCGGCCTTGGTTTCCAGGTCCGGAAAGATGTTGATGGCCGCGTCGGTGATGAAGAGCGGCTCGGGATAGGTTGGCACCTCCATGATGAACACATGGCTGATGCGCCGGCCGCTGCGCAGGCCCGTCGTGCGCGCCACGACCTCATGCATCAGTTCGTCGGTGTGCAGGCTGCCCTTCATGAGCAGCGACGCCTCGCCGCTGCGCACCAGCGCGACCGCCCTTTCCGCGGCGGCATGGCTGTGCGGCGCGTCCACGATGCGGGCATCGCCCAGATTCAGGTTGAACTGCGCGGCCGTGTCGCGGATCTTGCCTTCCGGCCCGACCAGGATGGGCCGCAAGAGGCCCAGGTCGCGCGCTTCCAGCGCCGCGGACAACGAGGGCTCGTCGCACGGGTGGGCGATGGCGCACGCGGCCGGTTCAAGCGTCTGCGCGCGTGCGATGAGTTTGTCGTAGTGCGTGGACGTCGGGAGGCTCATGGTTCTCAGGCCTTGGCGGGTTGACGGGCGGCAGCCGCGCGCTTGCCGGGCGACTTGGAGGCGTTGGACGCGGCTTTCGTGGCGGGAGCGGCCTGCTTGGTTGCCTGCTTGGCGGGCGTCTTGGCGGCTTTAGGGGCGGCCTTAGAGGCGGCTTTTGCGGCTGTCTTTGCGACGGTCTTGCCCGCAGCCTTGGGCGCGGACGCCGCATTCACGGCCTTGCGCGCGGCGTCGGGATGCGGCCGGGCGGTCTTGCCGGGCACCTGCGCGGCCTTGTCGACCAGCTCGGTGACCGGATCATCCATCTTCGCGTCTTCGGCGCCGCGCGAGGGCTCGGCCTTCTGGCCCTGTTCGCGCCGCTGTGCGCGGCGCTCGGCCGCTTCGAAGATGCGCTCCATTTCGTTCAGGCTTTCGCGCGCCGCGTCGCTCAGCGGTTCAGCCGCTTCCAGGACGCCCTTCATGGCGTCCAGACCGGCGCGGATCTCGGCAGCCGACGAGCCGTCAAGCAAGTGCGGCATGGCCTGGATGGCAGCGGTCGAATCCAGCGTCATCATCAGCGCCTGCTCGCGGATGACGTCCTTGAATTCCTCCAGCGACAGGGCGTTGTCGGCTTCGGCGCGCATCTTGCGGATCAGCGCGAAGCTGCGCTCGTCCAGGCCGCCCTCGGCGCCCGACACGTACAGCAGCATCCGGATCGCCGCCACGCGCAGTCCGCCTTCCTGCAGCATCGAGCGCAATTCCGCGGCGCGTTCTTCCATGAAGCGGCGATGCTCCGGCGAGACGCCCGGATGCCTGCGCGGCGGACCGGACTTGGCGCCCAGGCCGGCCAGGTCTTGCACCACAGGCGAACCGTAGACGCTCATGAAGGTCCGTTCGTCGGCCGAATCGCGCAGTTCCTGCCAGATGTTCAGGCTGGTCTCGATCATGTTCGAGAACATCTCCTGCGCAACCAGGAACGGATTCGTGGGCGAGGCCTGCTTGCGGTTCTCGCGCACCTGTTCGGCTACCTTGGCGATGGGCGCGATGACCGGGTTGCGGTCGGAGATCAGTTCGTAGGGCAGGCGCAGCGGGTGCATGCGCTGCATCCATTCGGCAGACTGCGGCGTGACCAGGGCGCGCAGCCAGGGCTGCACGAAGCTGCGGTACATGCCCAGGTTGATGTCGGAGATGCGGGCCACCGCGGCAAAGCGCTGGTCGTCCTCTTCCTTGCGGTCGACGATGGCGCGCACGTCGTCCAGCTTGCGCTGTTCGAACGACAGCACGTAGTTGCCGTAAGCCAGGTCGGCGTTGGGCGTGTCCGGCGTCTTGTCGGCGATTTCGGCCTGGTAGATGCCGGGCGGCAGCACATCGATCATGTCGATGTTGGAGGTGAACTCCTGGTGCTCCTTGCGGGCCACGCTGCCGGACACGAAGATGCCCAAATGGCCGATGCTTTCGTGGATGGCGTAGACGATGGTCTGGCCGTGGGCCAGGACTTCGGCCTCGTTCTGGTACAGGTCGGGAATCCAGCCCAGCGCCTGCGGGGGCGGGGTGATGTTGTCGCCCTTGGAGCAGAACACCACGATGGGCGAGCGGATGTTGCGCAGGTCGATGCGGATGCCGTCGGAAGTCACCAGACCCGCGGTCGCCAGGCGGTTGCCCACGAAGAGGTTGTCGACGATGTACTGGATCTCGGGGCCATTCAGGAACACGTGGCCGCCCCACCATTTTTCGAAGCTCAGATAGCGGCTGGCCTCGGTGTCGACATTGGCGTACAGGTTGTACTGCTTGGACCACAGCGTGTTGGCCGGATTCAGGTTCTCGAAGTTCTGCACCAGCCAGGCGCCGTCGAACTTGCCGTTGCCCAGATCGCTGGTCATGGCCGTGAGCCAACTGCCGCCCAACAGGCCGCCGGCATAGCGCATGGGATTCATGCCGCGCCAGCCCGCCCAGTACGACAAGGGCGCGCCCGCGACGATGATGGGGCCGAAGAGCTCAGGGCGCACCGCGGCGGTCATCATGATCTGCCAGCCCGCCTGGCAATTGGCCACGACGACGGGCTTGCCTTCGGCATCCGGGTGCAGCGCGATGATCTCTTCCAGGAAGCGGGCCTCGGCCATCATCACGTCTTCGACGGTCTGCGTGGGCATGGGTTGCGGCAGGAAGGTCGCGAAGTAGCAGGGGTGCCCGGCACGCACGGCCACGCCGATCTCGCTTTCCGGCTTGAAACCGCCAATGCCCGGCCCGTGGCCGGCGCGCGGATCCACCACCAGGAAGGGGCGTTTGATCGGGTCCGTTTCGACGCCGGCGGGCGGCTTGATCCGCAAGAGGCCGTAATTGACCGGCCGGGGCAGCTCGCGGCCATCGAGCACCAGCTCGAATTCCATGCTGAGCACGTTGGGCGCGCGCTTGGCCATGTGATCGTGGTACTGGTTGCCGCGCTGTCGCATCACATCGGCGTAAAGCACGCCGCGCTGCCAGGCATCGACGGCGTATTCATAGGCGGCCGTCCAGGGGTTCAAGGACGGGGCAAGCGTGTGATCGGTGCCGGATCCGGCCATGGCGATCTCCTGTAAATAGCTGCCGGCGGCAAATGGCCGCCAAGCCGGTCCCCAGTGGAACCGGCGGCGTTGACCTCCTCATTACACCGCAATGGATGGTGCGGTGCAACATCGGAGCGTTTGCGGCAGGTCAACCCGGGCAGCAGGACGAAGCGCCGCCCTGGGGCAGGGATCAGTTCAACGCGCGGCGGCGTTGTGTTCCAGCCATTTCTGGACGGCGGGCCGCTGCCACTGCGCATCGGCGTAGGCGCGCAGCGTGTCGGGCAGGTCGTCGTGCGCAAGGCGCTTGAGCATGACCGCCAGATCGGTATCGGCGATGCACCACGCATCGAACAGCGTCGTCTGGTCAACGCCGATCAGGTGGTTGGCCACCTGGATCAGCTTGGCGGCGGCGGCATGGGCGGCGTCGGAAAGCGGCTGGCCTGTTTCGCCGTAGAACACGGTTTCGGTGGGGCGTTCCTGGCGCAGGGCGGCCAGGTCGCTGCGCAGCCAGGCCTGCAATTGGCGTGCGCGTGCGCGTTCGTGGATGCCGGACGGAAACAGGGCTGCGTGGCCGGGCGCGGGGAAGGCTTCGTCCAGGTATTCGGCGATGACGCTGGATTCGGTCAGGTTGAAGTCCGCATGCGTCAAGGCCGGCACCCGGGCCGTGAGCGCGCGGCACTGGAAGGGCTGCATGCGCTGTTCGCCGGCGCTCAGGTCGATGGGGCGCACTTCGAAAGGCAACTGCTTTTCGGTCAGCGCCACGTAGACCGACATGGCGTACGGGCTGAGAAACAGGGAATCGACGTATAGCGTAATCGGGGCGCCCAAAGCTTGTCTCCGGTCAGGCGGGGTAACGAATGGTCAGGCTGCGCGCGGCGTCTGGTTTGCAAAGCGTAACGCAAGTGCAATACAGGCGTGTCGCGCGGGCGCGTCAGTCGACGATGAAGAGCTTGGCGCCGGTTGCGGTGGACGAGCGGTGCGGTTCGGCCTGATCGGCGACCTGATAGCTCATGCCGGGCGTCAGGACGAACTGGCGGCCGTCTTCCAGTTCGGTGTGCAGTTCGCCTTCCAGGCAGAACAGAATGTGGCCCTTGGTGCACCAGTGGTCGGCCAGGTAACCGGGGGTGTATTCCACCATGCGCACGCGCAGGTCGCCGAAATGGCGGGTCCGCCAGTAAGCCATGCCGGTGTCGCCGGCGTGTTCGGTGCGTTCCACTTCGGACCAGTCGGTGGTGCCGAAGGGGATGTTGCTCATCTTCATCGTGATTCCTGCAGGGTCGGTCCGCCCCCGAATCCGGGGCGAAAAACACATACTACGCCATTCACGCGGCCAGCTTTTTCTGCCAGAACATGGCGCGGCCGGTCGCATCGTCCAGCGCGTAGCCCTCGAAGCCCAGTTTGCGGTAAAGGCCCTGGGCGACGGTGTTGCCCTCCAGCACTTCCAGCGTGATCTTGCAGCAATCCATTTGGCGGGCGCGGTCCTCAAGGGCCGCAAGCAGCGCCTTGCCCACGCCCTGGCCCTGAAACCGGGGCGACACCGCCAGGTCGTGCAGGTTCAGCAGCGGGCGGCAGGCAAAGGTGGAGAAGCCTTCCACGTAGATTGCGACGCCGGCGGCCTGGCCGTCGACGCGCGCCAGCAGCGCGCGCACGGTCGGGCGGCGGGCGAGCTCGGGGATCAGGTTGGCCTGCGCATGGGCCGGCAAGGGCGTATTGCCGCCCATGGGACCGCTGGCGTATTCGTTCAGCATGGCCAGCACCTGGCGGCCGTGGTCAGGGTCGTTGAAGTCGGCGTCGATGATTTCCAGCACGATCGGTCCTTTGGGAGTAAGCCGCGCAAACCGACCATTATGCGCCTGGCCGCCAACTGCGCAATCGCATTGAAAAATCGGTCCATAACCCCTATCTTCTGGCTATTCAAGGCCGGATCCGGCTGTGCCGGACGCGGCCTCAACCCTCTACGTGGGCTGGAACATGGAGTTCAAGGACTACTACAGCATTCTCGGGGTGGAACAGGGCGCGTCCGACGACGACATCCGCAAGGCGTACCGCAAGCTCGCCCGCAAATATCACCCCGACGTCAGCAAGGAAAGCGACGCCGAAACCCGCATGCGCGACGTGAACGAAGCGTACGACGTGCTGCGCGACGCCGAAAAGCGCCAGGCCTATGACAACCTCGCGGCAGGCGTGTCGCCCGGCGGCGGCTTCCAGCCTCCGCCCGGCTGGGACGAAGGCTTCGAGTTCCACCGCGGCGCGGCGCCCGGCGACGAGGCGCAATTCAGCGAGTTCTTTTCGTCGCTGTTTGGCGGGCGGGGCGGCCGGCATGGCGCGCGGCAACAGGAATTCCGCGCGCGCGGCGAGGACCACCACGCCGCGATCGAGGTCGACCTGGAAGACGCGATCAAGGGCGCCACGCGCGACATCAGCCTGCGTTCCATGCAGATGGACGACCAGGGCCGCCCGCACATGCAAAGCCGCACGCTCAGCGTCAAGATTCCAGCAGGCGTGCGTGAAGGCCAGTACATCCGGCTGGCGGGGCAGGGCATGCCGGGCTACGGCGGCGGCGACAGCGGCGACCTGTATCTGGAGGTGCGCTTCAAGCCGCATCCGCGCTACCGTGCCGAAGGGCGCGATCTCTACATGACGCTGCCGGTTGCGCCCTGGGAAGCCGCCCTGGGCGCCAGCGTCAAGGCGCCCACGCCGGGCGGCACGGTCGAAGTGTCCGTCCCGCCCGGTTCCGGCAACGGCCGCAAGCTGCGGCTGCGCGGACGCGGCATCCCGGGCGATCCGCCGGGCGACCTGTACCTGGTCCTTGACCTGGTGCTGCCGCCCGCCGACAGCGACGCCGCCAAGGCCGCCTACCGCAAGCTGCAGCAGGACCTGCCCTTCAACCCGCGCCGCAACCTGGGGGTCTGAGCATGAAAAAGATAGTGATCACCAGCGCCACCGTCGTGGGCGAGTCGCAGCCGCTCAGCGCCGACGACCTGGCCCGCGCCTGCGGCGCGGAAGTGGAATGGGTGGCTCAGCTGGTCGAGGTCGGCATCGTCAACGCCAGCGGCAGCGGCCCCTCGGAATGGCGCTTCTACAGCGTGGATCTGCAGCGCGCCTTGCACGCGCGCCGGCTGGAGCACGACTTTGGCGCGGGCCTGGACGCCGTGGCCCTCATCCTGGACCTGAGCCAGGAGGTGCGCCGGCTGAAGTCGCAACTGCGGGCATTGGGGGCGATGCCCTGAGTGCGCGGGGCTCGCGGTCCACGCGATAGCGCGTGTGCGGCGATAGGTAAAATGGGCGCCCGCCGCACTACGTAGAAGCAATGAGCGCCTTGGAGACTCCCCCCGACGCCGCGCGCGCCCCGTCCGGCAGCGCGCGCATCGATGGCCTGAAATCGTGTCTGCCGGTCATGATCGGCTACTTTCCGGTGGCTGTGACCTTCGGCATCGCCGGCGTCGCGGCCGGCCTGACGCCGCTGCAGGTCGTCTTGATTTCCGTGCTGGTCTACGCGGGCGCCAGCCAGTTCCTGTTGCTGGCCTCCATCAAGGCGGGAACGCCCTGGCTCTGGGTGGTGGCGCTGTGCTCGCTGCTGAATGCGCGCCACCTGCTCTACGGCCCGCTGCTGTCGCGCTTCCTGCCCGCGGCGCTGCGCGATCGCCTGAAGGTCGCCTTCCTGCTGACCGACGAAGTCTTTGCCACCGCCTTCAACCGCCTGCCGGCCGTCGAACCCGGCCGCCGCCAGGGCTGGATGATCGCGCTGGGCCTGGGCGCATGGCTGACCTGGATCGCCGGCACGGCCGTGGGCGTGTACGCCGGCGATGGTTTGGAAAAACACTATCCGATGCTGTCGCAGGTCATGCGTTTCGCCCTGCCGGCGCTGTTCATGGCGCTGGTGTGCCAGAGCGCGCGGCGCGGCATGGGATGGCCCATCCTGGCCGCCGTGGGCGGGGCCGGGCTGATTGCGGCGCTGGGATACACCAGCCTTGCCATCCTGGCCGGTGCGGTCATCGGCTGCGCCGCCTATCGCATGGGCAGGCCCGCATGAACACCAACGGCCTGGAATTCTGGGGCGCCGTCATCGCGATGGCGGTCATCACGTACCTCACGCGCGCGCTGCCCTTCATGCTGTCCGAGCGCAGCCGGCTGCTGCGGCGGTTGTCCCGCGAGGGCTCGGCCCTGTCCGCGCTGGGTCCGTCGCTGCTCGCGGGCATCGCGGCCGCCGTCATCGTGCCCGATCTGCTGGGCGCGGCGGACGATGCCGCCCGCATCGCGCCGTACGTGGGCGGGCTGGCTGTCACCGGCGTTGCCGCGCGCCTGGTCAGCAATACGGGCGTCGCGGTGCTGCTTGGCATGGGCGGGTACGGGATATTGCTGGCTTTGGCGGCCTAGCAAGCGCGCGGAGCGTCAGTCGCCGCCCTGGATGCGCGTTTGCAGATGATCGCGCCATGCGTCGGGACGGCCCAGATAGCGGCTGGGTTCGAGCAGCGTGAAAACGCCATCACGCTCCAGCGCCAGCGTCGGAAAACCCGTGCCGCCCACCTGCGCCAGCAATCGGCGGCTGGCGGCAATATGCGCGGCCGTCTCGTCGCCTTGCGCCTTGGCGTAGGCGGTGTTGAAGGCGCCGGTGTCCAGGCCGATATCGGCGGCCAGCGCGCGCAGCACGGCGGGGTCGGCGATGCGCAGACCTTGGACGTAATGCGCGCGTTGGATGCGGCGCAGCAGGTCCAGGCCGCGGCCGGCCAAGGTTTGCGCGGCCAGGATGGCGGTGGTGGGCGGTTCCGAATCGAACACGGCGCCGGTGTCTCGTAGCAGACCGTCGAAATAGTCCTTGCCGAATGGCTGGCCCGTCAGTCCGGCGATGCGTTCGTCGTGCGGCATGACATAGCGGCGCAGGGCGTCGGTGACCGGCTGGCGGTTGCTGCCCGTCATCATGCCGCCGCCATGGAGCTCGATGTGAAGGCCCTCAATGCCGCGGGCGGCCTCCACCAGCGGCGCGGCGCCATAGCACCAGCCGCAAAGCGGATCGAAGATGTAATGCAGGGTGGGGGAAGCGGTAGTCATGACGCCATCGTAGACGGCGCGGGATGCGGGCGCATAGGCCTGCGCAGTACCCAGAGTGTTGCAGCGGCCGTGCAGATTGCCTGCACGGCCGGGTTTCATCAGCCGGTGAACTGCACGCCGATCCAGAAAAGGCCGGCGGCCAGCAGCATCGAGGCGGGCAGCGTCAGCACCCACGCAAGCAGAATGTTGCGCACGGTGTTGCCCTGCAGTCCGGACTTGTTGGCGATCATGGTGCCCGCCACGCCGGAGGACAGCACGTGGGTCGTCGACACCGGCAGGCTGAAGACGTTGGCCAGCCCGATGGCGCCCACGGCGGTCAGTTGCGCCGACATGCCTTGCGCGTACGTCATGCCTTGCTTGCCGATCTTTTCTCCCACGGTCAGCACCACGCGGCGCCAGCCGACCATGGTGCCCGCGCCGAGCGCCAGCGCCACGGCCACAATTACCCACAAGGGCGCGTATTCGGTGGTGGCGGTCAGGTCCGCGCGCAGCCGTTGCAGGTCGGCCGCCTCGCGGGCGGGCAGCCCTTCCAGGCGGGCCACCTTCTTGGCGGTGTCGTCCAGGCACAGCAGGTAACGGCGCACGTCGATGCGCTTCTGCGCGGACAGGTCGGCGTAGTTTGACACGCCGTGCAGGTCTTTTTGCAGCGCCATGATGGTCGGCACGGTCAGCGTGGGATCGCAGCGGAAATTGGCCGGCAGTTCTTCCTGCATGTCGACGCGGCGCAGCGACAGGTAGTCGCCCAGCAGCGCCTCGTTGCGCTGGTAGAACACCAGCAGGTGGTTGGCCGCGTCGCGCGTGCGTTCGATCTGGTAGGTGGTGCTGTGGGTGTCCAGCACGAAATTGGCGGGCACGATGCCGATCAGCACCAGCATGATGAGGCCGATGCCCTTCTGCCCGTCGTTCGAGCCGTGCACGAAACTCACGCCCATGGCCGACAGGACCAGCACCAGGCGGTTCCAGAATGGCGGGTGCTTCTTGTTGTCGATGGCGCGGCGCTGTTCGGGCGTCTTGTGCATCTTGGACAGCGGCAGCCAGCGCTTGAGCGCCAGCAGCATCAACCCGGCCACGGCAAAGCCGGCGATGGGCGAGGCCACCAGCGACATGCCGATGTCGATGGCCTTGCCCCAGTTCACCCCTTCGCCCAGCGGCAGGTCGGTGATGAGCGCATTGGCCAGGCCCACGCCCAGGATCGAGCCGATCAGCGTGTGCGAACTGGAGGCGGGAATGCCGAAGTACCAGGTGCCCAGGTTCCAGGCGATGGCCGCCGCCAGCATGGCGAACACCATCGCAAGCCCGCGGCCGGTATCGACATTGATCAGCAGTTCGACGGGCAGCAGATGGACGATGGCGTAGGCGACGCCCACGCCGCCCAGCAACACGCCCAGAAAGTTGAAGATGCCGGACAGGACCACCGCCAGGTGGGGCGGCATGGCCTTGGTGTAGATGACGGTTGCCACGGCGTTCGCCGTGTCATGAAAGCCGTTGATGAATTCGAAGGCCAGGACGAATGTCAGGGCCAGCACAAGACTGAGGCCAACCCAAAGGTCTAGGCCGTGAAAGAGGTCGAACATGGGGGAGGGGGCGAGGTTCCGGCGAGAATGCCCCGATTATTGCAGATTTATGACCTGTCCCTGAATGAAGCGGCCCCCAAATCTTAGAACTTCGAATATTGGAATTCGATCTCCATGGGTTTGCCCAGATTGGCGGAGGTATCCGCCTGGATGACCATCACGGCCAGGATCCCGAGATACAGCAGGCAGAGCCAGAGTGTTCGTTTCATGGCCGGAATACCTCGGCGATCTTCTGATTGACGCGCAGCCATCCCAGCTCGCCCAGATGCTGCACGTCGCGCAGCGTGCCCACCTCGAAGGGCGCGTCATACATATCCATGCAGGTCATCGCGTAAGTCTGGCACAGGCCCGCGACCTGGCGCTGGATCGGGTCGAACCGGTCCAGGTCCTTGAAGACCATGGGGTGCAGGGGCTGCATGACGAACAGCGCATTGACCTCGTGCTGGCGCAGCAGCGCCATCAGGGCGGCCAGTTCGCGCAGTTCGTCGCGCCCGGTCAGGGCTTGCGGCTGGTAGGCGGTCTTGCCGCCGGCGGGGATGGTGCGCAAATACTTGTTGAAAAATTCGTCGCGGACGGCATAGCGGTTGTCCGTCATCAGCGCCTGTTCGGCGGCCTGGGCTTCGGCGGCCAGCGCGTCCCAATCCACGACGCGGGCCGCCATCGCCGGGCCCTCGCGCTCCGGTTCGGGGGCGGGCGCGGCGTACGCCGGCGCCCACAGGCCCGCCAGGCGTTGGCGGAACACATACGCCTGCTCGGCCGCCATCGACCAGTACACGCCCGCGTCCGCCTTGGCGTTCAGCCAGCGCATGACCTCGGTCCGGCCATCTGGCTGGCGCAGCAGGCGCGGCAACAGCGGGTTGGCGTGCTCCTTGAATTCGTCCGGTCCCAGTCCGCCGTCGCCATCAAACCAGCCGGGCGACAACATCACCACCACGCGCGAGGCCGGCGACAGGTCGTCGGCCAGCGCCGCCAGCACGAACTGCATGCCCAGCGACTGAAAACCCGAATGACCGTATGCCAGGACGGGCATCTGCAGTTCATCGGCCAGGAAGCGGTAGGGCACGAAGCGCAGGTCGTTGCTGGTGAGCTCCGACGAGCCCAGGATTACCAGCCGGTCGCCCGTGCGCAGTGCCTGGCTGAGCCGCGACAGGTTGCGCGTCTGCTCGTCCAGCGTATTGCCCAGGTTGGGAATGTAGAGGCCCGGCGCGGCGGCGGGCACCGGTTCGGTCTTCAAGGCCAGCGTGTGCAGGGCCGCCCAGCCGGCCACGGCCGCGGCGGACAGGGCCAGCGCCGCGGCAAGCGCGTGCTGCCGGAGAGTGCGTGTGAACATGGAAAACCTGAAAATGCGCCGCGCCGCGACAATGGGCCGGGATTGTTAGCGGATGTTATCCAGCGTCCATGACGCGAACAAGCGCGGGAAACCCTGGGCGGCTGGCGGTTTCCCCTTTTTGCCACACTTGGCGCCGCCGACCCCGCCGCATGCCGCCTTACAGAATGCGATAGCATCGATGTCGCGCGGCCGTCCGGCAAGCCACGGCGGCCGCGCTGCCTGCCGCCGCCGCGGCGCTTCATTGCCGGATTTCCCGCTACGCCATGACCCACATTGCCCGCATCGCCCGCAGCCACCCCGACGAACTCATCGTGGGCCTGGTGTCCGTTTCCGACCGCGCCTCCACCGGCGCCTACCAGGACCAAGGACTGCCCGCGCTGCGCGAATGGCTGGGCGGGGCGCTGGCTTCGCCGTGGCAGGCGGTCGACCGGCTGATTCCCGACGAGCCGGCCCGCATCTCCGAGACCCTGATCGAACTGGTCGACGGCTGCGGCTGCGATCTCGTCCTGACGACCGGCGGCACCGGCCCGGCGCGGCGCGATGTCACGCCCGAGGCCACGCTGGCCGTCGGCACCAAGGAAATGCCCGGTTTTGGCGAACAGATGCGCCAGATCAGCCTGCGCTTCGTGCCCACGGCCATCCTGTCGCGGCAGGTGGCCGTCATCCGCGAAACGGACGGCCATGCCGCCCTGATCGTGAACCTTCCCGGCCAGCCCAAGTCCATCCGCGAGACGCTGGAAGGCTTGAAGGGCGATGACGGCGCCGTGCTGGTGCCCGGCATCTTCGCCGCCATCCCGTACTGCATCGACCTCATTGGCGGTCCCTACGCCGAGACGCGTCCCGAGGTCATCGCGGCGTTCCGCCCCAAGTCCGCCCGCCGCCCGCCGCAGACGTGACGCCTTGGCCGGACGTTGCCGGGCCAAGGCGCCAAAAGACCGTGCGGTATAGTTGGCCGCCCCGATCAATCCCTACCGACCGAGAGTTTCCATCGTCATGAAGGCTCGTATCATCCTGTCCCTTACCGTCCTGGCTGCCCTGACCGCCTGCGCCAACGTCAAAGACGTCCGCGACCGCGAGCCCGTCTTCTACGGCTCGACCGCGCGCACCGCCCAGGACTACACGCAGTGCGTGGCGGACGCCTGGAAGGGGCTGGGCGTCAATTTCGAACAGAAGCCGGTGCGCAATGGTTACGAGCTCATCCTGCACGGCAGCCTGGGCGTCGAGGCCGTCATGACGACGACCCACTGGCAGGGCAAGACCGAGACCCGCCTGTCCACGCGCATCGCCCGCCGCGACCAGACCATCATCGAACCGGCCAACCTGTGCCTGTAAGCCCCATGTTCGAACGCCGCGACGTCCTGCGCGCTGGGCTGGCGGCGGCCAGCCTGTGCCTGGCCTGGCCCGCGCGGGCGCAGCAGGGCAGCTACATCAGCCGCAAGCTCGACGCCCGCGTGCCGGGCGGGGTGGCCGTCCTGACGCTTGGCGACGCGGCCAGCGCGCCCGAGGTCACATACCAGGACCGGCGCGTGCTGGTGGTGCGGGAACAGGGCAAGCAGTGGATCGCCGTGGTCGGCATCCCGCTCAGCGTGAAGCCGGGCCAGGAGCACGTCCAGGTCAAGGACGCCGCCGGCACGCGCCAGGTGGCCTTCACGGTGGGCGCCAAGGATTACGTCGCCCAGCACATCACGCTCAAGAACCGGCGCCAGGTGGATCCGAACCCGGACGATCTCAAGCGCATCGAACGCGAGCTGGCCGAGCAGATCGAGGCCTACCGCGGCTTTCGTGCCGGCGTCACGCCCAGCAACCTGATCCTGGACCGGCCCGTCAACGGCGGACGCCTGTCCAGCCCGTTCGGCCTGCGCCGCTTCTTCAACGGCCAGGAACGCAATCCCCATTCAGGCCTGGATTTCGCCGTGCCGGCCGGAACGCCCATCAAGGCGCCGGCTGCCGGGGTGGTGGTGCTGGTGGGGGATTACTTCTTCAATGGCAAAACGGTGTTCCTGGATCATGGCCAGGGATTGATCAGCATGTTCTGCCATATGTCGGCCGTCGACGTGAAAGTCGGCGACGAGGTGCCGCGCGGCGGCGTGGTGGGCAAGGTGGGCGCGACCGGGCGGGCGACGGGCCCGCACCTGCACTGGAACGTCAGCCTGAACGATGCGCGCATCGATCCGGCGATCTTCATTGGGGCGTTCAAGCCCTGACCAACGGTGGGGATCGGGGAGCGGGCCGGGTTCAGGCCTGCTCTGCCGCCAGCGCGATGCGCTTGAGCGCGTATTGGTGCATGCGCTCGGCGTATTCCATCTGCTGCTGCACGCTGCGTTGGCCGGCTTCCTGGTCGTCCAGGCAGTTGTCGTATTTGGTCTTGGCTTCGGCGTAGGTCAGGCCGGTGTTGCGCAGGCTGTTGATGAAGGCCTCGCGCGACTGGCGCAGCAGGCGCAGGCCTTCCTCGCCCTTCGCGAATCTTCTTCGCGCCAGGGCAAGCTGGTCTGCGGCGGCTTGCAATTCTTCTTTCAGGTCCATCGTGCTTCGTGCGTATCCGGCCTGGCGTTGCGCCAGGCGAGGGAGCGCCATTCTTTCATGAACAGGCGTTCCACGCATTACGGCAGGACGCGAATCCGGCTTTAGGATTCGCGAAAAGTAGGTGCCGGGCGCCGGCATGAAGCCGGCCCGGGCGGCCGGCTTAGCGGCGGTATTGCTGCGGACGATGCGCGGCGGGGGCGCGTTCGTCCTTGTGGCGGAAGTTGATGCGGCCCTTGGTCAGGTCGTACGGCGACATTTCCAGGGTGACGCGATCGCCCGCGAGGATGCGGATGCGGTGCTTGCGGATACGGCCGGAGGCGTAGGCGCCGACTTCGATGCCGTTGTCCAGTTTGACGCGGTAGCGGCTATCGGGCAGCACTTCGTCAACGATGCCATCCAATTCGATGAGTTCTTCTTTAGCCATGCTCTACTCCTTGATCAAAACGCGCAGCCATGCCGGCGGCATGAGGCGCCGCGCAAGGCGGCAAGCGCGTCGGACTCGGATAAACCGGTCCAGCGGTTTGAACGCAAAAAAACGTTCGGGCAAGCGTGGGTATGGGCCACGGCATCCGAAGGGATGTCTGAAATGGCGGATACTCGCGCCCTGAGGTAAGTGCGCGCGGTGCGCGCCGGGGTCGCGGCGTGGGTGCTGCGGGCACCTGGCCGGAAGAAGCGGGGTTGCAGCGGTTGCGGCAACGCCTGGCGCCACGAGGACTGCAGCAGCGTGCTGGGCAGTGACGGGGGGCGCCCAATAAAAAACCGGATCTCGTTCGCGTCGCTGACGTTCATTCAGTAGCGCCCTTTCGTGGGCGCTACAGGTTGGCACGCAGGATGACCGAAGTCCGGTTTTTGCGGAAAAATCACGCTCTTATGTTACCGCAAAGCAGGCAGTTTAGCCAGCTTTTATGCCAGATCGGCCCGTGATAGTTGCGCTTGAACGACTCTAGCGCCGGGGGATGCGGCGCTGGTACTCGGCCTCCCAGGCGGCATTGGCCGACCAGAACGGGCCCGGATCGCGGCCGGCCAGCCGGGCCGCGAGTACGTTCAGATGCGTGTGCCAGCCGCCCGCCACGTCGACCATGTCGTCCCGGGTAGCAAGCTTGCGGTGGGTGAGGACCAGCAGGGCGGAATCCGCTTTTGGGGACAGTTCGAACATCACCTCGGATGGCGCGCCCGCCGATCCGCCCCAGGTGTAACTCAAGAGGTGCGGCGGCTCGCACCGGGTGATGAGGCCTTGCGTGGTGAGGCCTTCTTCGTAGGGCTTATAGGCCTCGGGCGTCGGTTCGCGCACGGAGGACAGGTCGGCATGCAGGAACCGCAGCGTGACGCCGCCCCCTTCCATCAGGTCCATGTCGCCTGAAGCCAGCCACTGGCCGCGCTTGTCGGATTCGGTCAGCCAGGCCCACACCTCGTCCACGCTGGCCGGCAGCGTGCGCGTGAAACGCAGGGTGGTGGGGTCCAGTACGACGCCAAAGTCGCTCATATCAGTCTCCTGTGAAGTCCGGAGCCGGACGTGGGTTCATCTTCCGTGTGAAAAGGTCAGTGGCGGCGCCTGCGGATCGTGCTCGGGCGCTTCGTCCATGGCGCCGGGATGCTGGGGCAGCGCATCCGTGATGTCGTACCACGGCGCCTTGCTCGCGACATGGTAATGCGCCTCAGGCTTGACGCCCGGATCGTCGTCCAGCGGGCCCAGCGGCAGGCCGTAGACGTCGGGCGTCTGGTCAAAGCGGCTGAGCAGGGGCGTGCCGCAGGCCTCGCAGAAGCCCCGGTAGTTGCCGGGCGACGAGGCGTACCAGGTCACGTGGTCTTCCCCCTGGGTCCAGGCAAAATCCTTGGACTGGACCGTTGCGCGGCTGCGGAAGGCCGCGCCATGCGTCTTGCGGCACATCACGCAATGGCAGTTCAGGGCATCGGTGAGCGGACCGTTGATCTCGTAGGCGACACGGCCGCAGAGGCAGGAACCTTTGATCATGATGAGCGCCAGGCAGGTTGGGGGAATAACCCCAATATACCCGCGGCGCCGGGCGTCGGCTCCCGCTTTTGAGCCGGATGTCTTTCAGATCGTTGCTGCGTCGGGGTTTCCGCCGGATGCCGGGCAACGCGCGGCATCCGGGCCGGGCAGCGGTCAGGCGGCGGGCTGTGCCGCCTGCAGCGCCTGGAACGCGGGCAGGGCCAAGAGGGCCGCCAGCCGTGCCGCGTCAATGTCCGCCTGCGTCACCGCGGCGCGCGGCATCAGGAAGTTGACGGTGCCCAGGCACGCGCCGTCATAGACGACCGGCACGTTGATGACGGATTTCAAGCCCAGTTCGCGGATGGCGTCGTGG
Source organism: Achromobacter sp. E1 (assembly GCF_037039475.1). Lineage (NCBI taxonomy): Bacteria > Pseudomonadati > Pseudomonadota > Betaproteobacteria > Burkholderiales > Alcaligenaceae > Achromobacter > Achromobacter sp. E1. Next base: position 4,494,031 of record NZ_CP146253.1, on the reverse strand, counting down.
TCATTGAAGAACTCGCGGATGGCGTCCTCTCCCTGGCCGACGAACACCTGCTGCTCCAGCAGGACGTGCCGGCCCCAGGCCGTGCCGGTCTTGTCCTTGCTCCCGCCCGGCGGGTAGGCCTGCGGGTTCGAGCTGTACAGCCGCACCACGCGCATGGCGCTGGCGTCGTAACGATTCACGGTGCACAGCGTGTGCGCGAGGGCGAGGCCGGCGTAGGCATCGATGGCCTGAAAGGCCGCCTGCGCATTGCCCTGCGCGTACGCCTGGCCGATGGCTTGCACGCCCGTGGCGGCCGGGCTGAGGGCGTGGTCCGTCATTCCGCGGTGATGCCCAGTTCTTTGATCAACTTGCCGTACTTGTCGGCGTCGCGCGCCAGGATCTGGCCGAACTGCTCGGGCGTGGTGTCGGTCAGCAGCACGCCCATGTCGCCCATCTTCTTGATGACATCGGGCCGCTTCAGAATCACGTTGATCTCACGGTTCAGCCGTGCCGTCAGTTCGGGCGGCATGCCCGCCGGGCCAAACGCGCCGTACCAGACCGCCAGTTCATAGCCGGGCAGCGTTTCGGCCACGGTGGGCACATTGGGCAGCAGCGGCGAACGCTGCGCTTCCGTGACGGCCAGCAGCTTGAGCTTGTTCGACTGCACGTGCGGCAGCGTCTGCGTGCCGGCGCTGAACAGCACCTGCGTGCGCCCGGCCACGGTGTCCAGCACCGCAGGCGCGCCGCCGCGGTAGGGGATGTGCATCATCTTCACGCCGGCGGCTTTCTCGAACAGGACGGCGCTCAGGTGGTTGGTCGAGCCCTGGCCTGCCGAGGCGTAGGCCACGTTGTCGGGATTGGCCTTCACGTAGGCGATGAATTCCTTCAGGTTCGAAGCCGGCACCGACGGATGCACGACCATCGTGTTGGTCACGAGGGCCAGCTCGGCGATCGGCGTGAAGTCCTTCACGCCGTCGAACGGCATGTTGGAATAGAGCGCCTGGTTCATCGTGTGGGTGCTCATCGAGCCCACCAGCAGCGTATAGCCGTCCGGCTTGGCGCGCGCCACGAACGCCGTGCCGATGTTGCCGGACGCGCCCGAACGGTTTTCCACGATCACGGGCTGGCCCAGCGATTGCGTCAGTCCTTCGGACAACACGCGCGCCAGGATGTCCGTGGAGCCGCCGGCCGCCCACGGCACGACCAGCGTGATGGGCTTTTCGGGCCACGCGGCCTGCGAAAGCGCGGGCGCGGCCATCGCCAGTCCCAGCGCGAACGTGCGCAGCAGTCGTTTGAGTTGCAGTGTCATGGTGTTTACCCCTTGCGTAGTGTCCGGCTTCTGAGATCCGGTCGAAAGAAAAAGTGATTTAGCGGCCGACGGCGTATCCCTGCATGCCACGGGGATTGGCGGCGGCGCGCAGCAGCAGGCGTCCGCCCGCGGCGGGTTCGCGTGTGCATGCGCTGATGCGGCCTTCGGACCAGTCCGGTCCTACCTTGACGTCGTGACCGGCCGCGCGCAGCGCATCCAGCGTGGCCGCGGGCATGCGCGACTCCACCGTCAGCCGGTTCAGCGTCAGCGCGCGCGGCCAGAACGAACCTGGAAAGTGATCGATATGCCAGGACGGCGCGTCGATCGCCGCCTGCAGGTTCATGCCCATGGCGTGCCGCAGGAAGAACGCGACGGTCCATTGGTCCTGCTGGTCGCCGCCCGGCGTGCCGAACGCCATGTAAGGCTGACCGTCGCGCAGCGCAAGGCCGGGCGACAGCGTGGTGCAGGGGCGCTTGCCCGGCTGCAGCTGGCCCGGCACGCCATCGTCCAGCCAGGTCATCTGCAGGCGCGTCGTGAGCGAAAAGCCCAGCGCGGGCACCACGGGACTTGACGACAGCCAGCCGCCCGACGGCGTGGCGGCCACCATGTTGCCGTCGCGGTCGATGACGTCGATCTGGCAGGTGTCGCCCACGAACAATTCGCGCGAGGCCCATTCGTCGACGGGCGGCAACGCCGCGAAGGTCGGTTCGCCCACGCCGTAGCGCGTGTCCGAGGCGGCCAGTGTGCGGATGGCGGCGTCCAGGTCGGGCAGGCGCGGCGGCAGGCCCCCCGGACTGCCGGGTTGCAGGGTGAGGCAGGCGCGGTCGCCGATGGTGGCGGCGCGCGCCCGCGCGTAGTCGTCGCTCAGCAGCGCCGCCAGCGGCACCTGCGCGTGATCGGGATCGCCATACCAGGCGGTGCGGTCGGCGAACGCCAGCTTGGCGGCTTCGGCCACACGGTGCACGAACTGCGGCGACAGCGGGTCCAGCTTGTCCACGTCAAGGTGGCGCAGCAGCGCCAGCTGTTGCAGATGCACCGGCCCTTGCGACCAGACGCCGCATTTGGCGACCGTGTAGCGGCCATATTGCGTGGTCAGCGGTTCGTCGTAGGTTGCGCGCCAATCGGCCAGGTCGGCCTTGCGCAGCAGCCCGCGGTTGCGCTGGCCGGTGGTGTCCAGCGCGGCCTCGTTGGTGTAGAAACTGTCGATCGCATCGGCGACGAATCCCCGGTACCACACGTCCAGCGCCGCATCGATGCGGCCGCGCCGGTCGGTGTTGGCGGCATGGGCTTCGTCCAGGATGCGGGTGTAGGTGGCCGCGATGGCCGGCGTGCGGAACAGCGCGTCGGGGGAGGGCACGCGGCCGCCGGGCAGCCAGACCTCGCCCGAGCTTTTCCATTCGTCGCGAAACAGCGCCTGCACGGCCAGGATCGCCTGCGAAATCCGCGGGACCAGCGGAAAGCCGTCGCGCGCATAGTCGATGGCTGGCCGCAGGACATCCGCCAGCTCCCACGTGCCGTAATCGCGCAGCAGCGTCAGCCAGGCGCCGAACGCGCCCGGCACCGTGGCGGGCAGCAGGCCGATTCCGGGCACGAGGTCCACGCCCAGCTCGCGGAAATAGGCGGGAGTCGCCAGCGCGGGCGCCGGGCCTTGGCCGCACAGCGCGCGCATGCGCTTTTCGCGTTCGCTCCAGATCAGGATGGGCACTTCGCCGCCGGGTCCGTTCAGGTGCGGCTCGACGATCTGCAGGACGAATCCGCCCGCCACGGCCGCGTCGTACGCGTTGCCCCCGCGCTCCAGCACGCTCATGGCCACTTGCGAGGCCAGCCAGTGCGTGGACGAGACCACGCCGTACGTGCCGCGTATTTCAGGTCGGGTGGTGAAGGACGGATTCATCGCGGGATACCGGGAGGGCAGGAAATGATGCGTGCAGTATAGGACCCAGAAATAACTGGTTTTATCTTTATGGGCATAATTGCATAACCAAATGGTTATCTGGAAAACGCCATGAGCCGCGATGCCGTCCGACTTGCCAACCGCCTGAAGCACCGGCATCTGATGCTGCTGGTCAATATCGACCGCCATAAATCGCTGACGCGGGTCGCCGCGCAGACGGGCATCAGCCAGCCCGCGGTGACCAAGTCCCTGGCCGAGCTGGAGGATATTTTCGGCGCGCCCCTGTTCCTGCGCACGGGCAGCGGCCTGCAGCCCACCCAGCTGGGCAATCTGGCGCTGGTGCGGGCGCGTCACATGCTCAGCGATCTGGACCTGTGGGAGCGCGAAGTCGAGGCCTTGCAGGCCGGGCGCTCCGCGCACCTGCACGTGGGCGTGGTCCCGTACGTGTCCAGCGCCTTGCTTACCGCCGCCATCAGCCAATTGCACCAGCGCCACGGCGTGACGCTGAGCCTGCACCGCGCCACGACCGATCATCTGGTGCCGATGCTGCGCCAGCACGAGCTGGACTGCATCATCAGCCGGGCCACGTCCACGGTGATGCACGAAGACCTGATTCATCGCGTGCTGTACCGCCAACGGCCCCGCCTGGTCGCGCACGGCCGGCTGGCCCAGCGGCTGGCGCGGCGCAAGCCCGACTGGGCTGCGGTGGCGGCGCTGGACTGGGTCCTGCCGGCGGCCAATACACCCACGCGGCAATTGATCGTCGAACACTTCATCCGTGCCGGGCTGCAGCCGCCGTCGCCCGTGCTGGAGGCCTATTCGACGGATGTGATCGAGGGCATCCTGTCGCAGAACGAATCGTCGATTTCGGTGGTGCCCGAAGACATCGCGCGCGAACTTTGCCAGCGGGGCAGGCTGGGCATGGTGCCGTGGGATTTTGGCTGGGAGCTGCCGCCGATCAACCTGATCCGGAGGAAGCGCGAACAGGCGTTGACGGCCGAGTCGCAGTTTTCCGACATCCTGCTGGACCTCTGCGCAAACGCGGCAGCACCCGCGCCTGCGCAGGCCTGACCTGCACGGGCGGCGCAAGCCTGTCTGGCAAGACATGCACATGTCCTAGGCGCAAAAACGTCGCTTCCCGCCACAGACGAAGTAGCCGGCATCTGGTTAAATGGCTGAAAGGCCACACGGCCCCGGGCAAGCCGCTGCCTTTTCCGGCTTGCCCTTCCAATTCACGGAGCCCCAGATGGCACGATTCAATTTCACCCAGGACCTCGAAGAACCCGATCTGTGGGCGGCGGAAAACGTCCCCGCCGGCGAGGGCCGGCCCCCCATCCACGTCATGATCCAGACCGACGGCGAAGAGCCCGATGCGGGTGCGTCCAAGGTGGTCAAGGGCATCCTGGACAACCTGGACGACCAGATTCTGGCCGCGGCCGACTTCCTGCTCGACAACTATTCGTACGAGCACTGCAAAAAGCTGGGCATCGAAGACGACCAGCTCCTGGCCGAAGAAACGGCCGAAGCCATGGCGGAAAAAGCCGTGCTGCGCGCGCTGTGGCTGTTCGACGAAGACGGCGACGGCTACGAGCTCTGGTTCACGCTGCCCTGGGACCCGGTGCACACCTACGACGTCGAATTCGAGGACGGCGCGCCCGTGTCCTGCTCGGTAAACGACTGACTAAACGACTGACGCCACCCGGCCAGCCGGGGCAAGGTCAGCGCGGCAGTTCGTACCGCGTCGCCAGGCTTTGCCCCAGCGATTCGTCGTACTTGTAGCGCACCTTCAACGGCTTGCCCCGCAAGATGGTGCGCGCCGGCACGTTCTCCAGCGCCACCTCCACCTCCTTGTCCACGAACTCGCCGCAGTCCGTGTCAGCCCTTTCGCCGTCGGGAATGTCGGCGGCTTTGACTTTCAGTTTGAACAGCACCTGCGTCAGCGCCGTGCCGTCGGTCCGGAACTGCCGGTAGGTGGTGGGAAAGGTGGAGACCGTGCCCGTCAGGTCGCAGGAAATGCGGGTCCAGGCATGCGCAGGGGGAATGCAGGCGAACAGGCCGGCGGCAAGCGCCGCCGCCGCGCGGGGCGAAAACAGAAGATTCATGGTGTGCGGGGCCGGGCGCGGCGCCCATGCGCGCCTCGCCGGTGCGTGACGAAAAGGGCTTTTATGTTGCGCCCGGCACTCGCGCCGGTCAAGCGGGCGCGCACCATTGAAAACGGGCCGTTACGGCCCGTTTTTTCATGCGTTCTGGCTGGCGGTCCGCGCCGGTTGCGGGGTCGCGTCCACGGTTCCGGAAACCGTCTCGCCGGCAATCTCGGCGTCCGTATCCGCGGGCAGATCCTCCTCGTTACCTTCCAGCTTGGCGATCACGGCCGTGGCCAGGCTGTTGCCGACCACGTTGGTGGCGGTGCGGCCCATGTCGAAGAACTGGTCGATGCCCATGATGAGCAGCAGGCCGGCTTCGGGCAGGTGGAACATCGGCAGCGTCGCGGCCACCACCACCAGCGAGGCGCGCGCCACGCCGGCCATGCCCTTGCTCGTCACCATCAGCACCAGCAGCAGGGTGAGCTGCTGCGTGAAACTCATCTCGATGTTGTAGGCCTGGGCGATGAACAGCACCGCGAACGACTGGTACATCATCGAGCCGTCAAGGTTGAACGAGTAACCCAGCGGCAGCACGAATCCGGAAATGCGCTTGGACACGCCGAACCGCGCCAGCGCCTCGATCGTCTTGGGGTAGGCCGATTCGCTGCTCGCGGTCGAGAACGCCAGCAGGGTCGGTTCCTTGATGAGGCCGCCCAGACGGCGCGTGGACTTGCCCAGGAACAGGTAACCGACGCCGAACAGAATCGCCCACAAAAGGGCCAGGCCCAGATAGAACTCACCGATCAGCTTGCCGTAGCTGATCAGCACGCCCAGGCCCTCTGTCGTGATGGCGGCCGCCATCGCGGCGAACACGCCCAGCGGCGCAAAACGCATCACGTAGTCTGTGACGCGGAACATGATCTTGGCCAGCTCGTCGATCATGTTGTAGATCGTGTTGTGGCCCTTGCCGCGGATGAACGACAGCGCGGCGCCGAAGAACAGCGAGAACACCAGGATCTGCAGGATCTCGTTGTTGGCCATCGCTTCGGCGATGCTCTTGGGAAAGACGTGCGCAATGAACGCCTTGAGCGTGAAGTCGCCCGTCTTCAGGCCCGATGTCAGCCCCGCGTCGGGAATCGCCAGGTTCATGTGCGCGCCGGGCTGGAAGATGTTGACCAGCGCCAGGCCCAGCAGCAGCGAGATCGCCGAGGCGGCGATGAACCAGATCATGGCGCGCATGCCGATGCGGCCCACCGCGCTGGCGTCGCTCATGCTGGCCAGGCCGGTCACCAGGGTGGCGAACACGAGCGGCGCGATGATCATCTTGATCATGCGCAGGAAGATGTCGGTGACAAGGCTGAAGTACGAGGCGATGTGCGCCGCCTCCTGCTGGTTCTGCGCGAACTTGTTGCAGAAGTAGCCCACCACGATGCCCAGCACCATGGCGATGCCGATATAACGCGTCAGCTTCTTAGTGTTCATGTTGAATACGGGAAAACGGGAGCCGCCGCTTGGCACGAGGGGCCAGGTCCGCCGGCATGAAGGCGGGGGCGGGCGGTCCAGTGACGGACATGCCAGGGGTCCAGGTACTGCTCGGGTTAACCCTTGGGGCGCGATGTTAACGCCGCCAACCTGACAGCCAGTTGTCAGTTTAGGGACGGATCAGCCGTGCCAGAATGCCCCTTCCGGTCTCATCAAGACAGGCCGGGCGCCACCTGGGAACCGGCCCCGAGCGGGGCGACATGGGAGACAAAGCAATGCCGAATCGCGAATTGTCCGTGCTGGCTTCCGGCTACACCTATCTGGAGGGGCTGCGCTGGCACGAAAACCGCCTGTGGGCCTCGGACTTCTATACCGGGCAGGTCATCACGGTGACGCTGCAGGGCGCCGTGGACCGTGTCTGCCTGGTGCCCCACCAGCCCTCCGGCCTAGGGTGGCTGCCCGACGGCCGCCTGCTGATCGCCTCCATGAAGGACCGCAAGCTGCTGCGCCGCGAGGCGGACGGCACGCTATCTGTTCACGCGGACCTCTCGGCGCTGACCGGCGGCCCCATCAACGACATGGTGGTGGACGCGCAGGGCAGGGCGTACGTGGGCAACTTCGGGTTCGACATCATGGCGGGCGAACCGGTCCGCAGGACCACGCTGGTGCGCGTGGACCCGGACGGCGTGGCGCAGGTGGTGGCGGACGGGCTGTGCTTTCCAAACGGGTCGTTCATTACGCCCGACGGCAAGACGCTGATCGTCAACGAGACCTTCGCGAACCGCATTTCCGAATTCGACATCGAGCCCAATGGCGTGCTGGGCCCGCGCCGCGACTGGGCCAACTTCGGCGAGCTGCCGGACAGCGACGACCTGGCCACGCTGATCGCCGCCTCAAAGATCGCCCCGGACGGCGGCGCGCTGGATGAAGAAGGCGCGCTCTGGGTGGGCGATGCCATCGGCAAGCGCATCGTGCGCGTCGAACGGGGCGGCAGGATCCTGGAGCAGATCGACACGGGCGAGTTCGGCATCTTCGCGGCCGCGCTGGGCGGCGCCGACGGCAGGACGCTCTTCATGGCGGCGGCGCCGGATTTTGTCGAAGCCAATCGCCGGGCCAAACCCCAGGCCCGCATCCTGACGACGCAGGTTGACGTGCCGCGCGCGGGCAGGCCGTAGGCCACAGCCCTAGGTCACAAGCCGGGCGGCAAAGGCCTGGCGTGCCGGACTTCTGGTCCGCATGGACGAGATCGCAAGGCGGGATATCAGCCGTCCCGCCCCTTGCGGTATCACCTGAATGGATAGGATACCGGCCGTTGCAAGACCTTTCTTCGATTCCCCCGTAAAATCACGCCATTCAGCAAGGCTTCAATCATCTCTCAATAGACAGTACCTAAGGAGGACCACTCATGGCCCTAGTCTCCATGCGCCAGTTGCTCGACCACGCCGCCGAGCACGGCTACGGCATTCCGGCTTTCAACGTCAACAACCTGGAACAGGTCCAGGCCATCATGGAAGCCGCGGCGGAGACCGACAGCCCGGTGATCATGCAGGCCTCGGCCGGCGCGCGCAAATACGCGGGCGAAGGCTTCCTCAAGTACCTGATCCAGGCCGCCGTTGAGTCCTACCCGCACATTCCCGTGGTCATGCACCAGGATCACGGCCAGTCGCCCAAGATCTGCCAGGGCGCGATCGACCTGGGCTTCTCCAGCGTCATGATGGACGGCTCGCTGAAGGAAGACGGCAAGACCATCGCCGACTACGACTACAACGTCGAAGTCACCAAGAAGGTTGTCGACATCGCGCACAAGCTGGGCGTGACCGTCGAAGGCGAACTGGGCTGCCTGGGCTCGCTCGAAACCATGGAAGGCGACAAGGAAGACGGCCACGGCGCCGATGGCAAGCTGACCATGGATCAGCTGCTGACCGACCCGGAACAAGCCGCCGACTTCGTGCGCCGCACGCAACTGGACGCCCTGGCGATTGCCATCGGCACCAGCCACGGCGCCTACAAGTTCACGCGCAAGCCCACCGGCGACATCCTGTCGATCTCCCGCATCAAGGAAATCCACGCCCGCCTGCCCAACACCCACCTGGTGATGCACGGCAGCTCCAGCGTGCCGCAGGAACTGCTGGCCGAAATCCGTGAATTCGGCGGCAACATGAAGGAAACCTACGGCGTGCCCGTCGAGGAAATCCAGGAAGCCATCAAGTACGGCGTGCGCAAGATCAATATCGACACCGATATCCGTCTGGCCATGACCGGCGCGATCCGCCGCTTCTTCGCCGAGAACCCCGAAAAGTTCGACCCGCGCGAATACCTCAAGCCCGCCCGCGCCGCCGCCAAGGCAATCTGTGTCGCTCGCTACACGGAATTCGGCACCGCCGGCAACGCCAGCAAGATCAAGCCGCTGCCGCTGACCGAAATTGCCGCGCAATACGCGTCGGGCAAGCTGTCGCAAGTGGTGCAGTAAGGTCCCCGCCTGAGCCGCCTTCCCTGTGAAGGCGGCTCAGGCAAAAAAGGGCTGGTCCGCGAGGGCCAGCCCTTTTGTTTTGTGGACGTGATGCGCGCGGCCTACGCCGGCGAATTGCGCCCGAAGCTCGGCACCGTCCGGTCCACGTGGTGCCACGAGGGCGCCGAGTCCGTCCATAGGCTCACCTTGGAATGAAACGCCTCGGGATCGTCCAGCGACCCCGCGCGGACCACCTCGTACCCCATGCCTTCCGAGCCGCCGAACAGCGGCGTCCCACAGGACGGGCAGAAGCTGCGCATGACGGTGTGGCCGGAGTCGCCCTGGTAGCGGTGTTCCTTAGGCTGGCCGCGCAGCAGCGTGACGGCGCCTGCGGGAAAGATCAGGGCATGGGCTGGGGCGCCGCCGCTGGAATACTGGCAGTCCCGGCAATGGCAGGTCGCCGCGGTGATGGGCTCGTCCGTGAGGGCGTAGCGGATGGCGCCGCACTGGCAGCCGCCTGTCATGTGCACCTGCGCGTCGGCGTGGGGCATGCGCTTGGGGGAAGCATCCTGCATACGACTCTGTCTCCGGACGGGTTGCGCCGTGACGCCCGGGGGCGGCCGGCGCGAATTATGGATGGGGATCAAAGCCTAACCCGGGGTCTGGCCTGCGGCAAGGTGAACTTATTTGCAGTAATCTATGCGCTTTGCAGGAGCCGCCGCGCGGCGCCGCTTCTGCCTGGTATCCGATTTCGTTCCACTTCCCGCCCTGGCGCCCGCCCGCGGCGGGAATGTTCATTTTTGCCATAGGCCATTCCCGTGACTTCTGCTTTGCATGAATCCAGCATCAAGTCCCTGCCGCTGCTGGGACGCGGCAAGGTGCGCGATATGTACGCCGTCGGCGACGACAAGTTGCTGATCGTCGCGTCGGATCGCATTTCCGCCTTCGATGTGATCCTTGACGACCCCATTCCCGGCAAGGGACAGGTGCTGACCGAACTGACCGAATTCTGGTTGCAGAAGCTGGCGCACATCCTGCCCAACCACTCCACCGGCGTGAAGCCCGAGGACGTGGTGGCGCCCGATGAGGTCGACCAGGTGCGTGGCCGTGCCGTGGTGGTCAAGCGTCTGAAGCCGATCCTGGTCGAAGCGGTGGCCCGCGGTTACCTGATCGGTTCCGGCTGGAAGGACTACCAGGCGACCGGCGCCGTGTGCGGCATCAAGCTGCCGGCGGGCTTGCAACAAGCGAGCAAGCTGCCCGAGCCCATCTTCACGCCCGCGGCCAAGGCCGAATTCGGCATGCACGACGAGAACGTGGACTTCGCGCACGTGGTCAAGGAAGTCGGCCAGGAAATGGCCGAGCGCATCCGCGACGTCACGCTCAAGCTGTACGCCGAAGCCGCCGCCTTTGCCGCGACCAAGGGCATCATCATCGCCGACACCAAGTTCGAATTCGGCCTGGACGACGATGGCACGCTGCACTTGATGGACGAAGTGCTGACGCCCGATTCGTCGCGTTTCTGGCCTGCCGACGGCTACCGCGTGGGCATCAGCCCGCCGTCCTTCGACAAGCAGTTCGTGCGCGACTGGCTTGAAACGCAAACGTGGGACAAGACCCCGCCCGCGCCGCGCCTGCCGCAGGACGTGCTGGAAAAGACGGCAGCGAAATACCGCGAAGCCCTGGACCGCCTGATCGCCTGATCGGGCCCGCATTGAAAACCCGCTCCAGCCGTGAACTGACCCCCAGAAGTTGGACGGTCAACTAAAGCCCGTAGGCCTGAGCTCGGTATTGCACCGGGCTCAGGCCTTTTAGCTTGAGCTTGATGCGGTTGTGATTGTAGTAATGGATGTACTGCCGGATGCCGGCCAGCAACTGCTCGATGCTCTCGAAGCGGTTGAGGTGGAAGAACTCTGCTTTGAGCGTGCCGAAGAAGCTTTCCATGGCGGCATTGTCCAGGCAGTTGCCCTTGCGTGACATGCTCTGCGTGACGGACCGGGCGGCCAGCATGCGCCGGTAGATGGGCTGCTGGTATTGCCAGCCCTGGTCGGAGTGCAGCACGGGGCGCTCCGTCGGCCGCAGCCGCGCCAGCGCCTTCTTCAGCATGCTGCCCACGAGCTTGAACACTGGCCGCCGAGCGGTCTCGTAGGCCACGATCTCGCCGTTGTACAGGTCCATCACCGGCGACAGGTACAGCTTCTCGCCACGCACGTTGAACTCGGTCACGTCGGTGACCCACTTCTCGTTCGGACGCTCGGCCTCGAAGCGACGCGCCAACACGTTGGCCGCCACATGATGCGACTGACCTCGGTAGGACCGGTACTTCTTGGCGCGCACGAGCGACTTCAAGCCCAGCGCCTGCATCAGCTTCTGCACCGTCTTGTGATTCACCAGCTCACCTGCCTGGCGCAGCACCGCCGTGATCCGGCGGTAACCATAGCGGCCCTTGTGCTGCGCATAAACCGCGTTGATGTGCTGCTTGAGCTCGGCGTACGGGTCCACGGCGCCAAGCGCCTTCAGGTGGTAATAGAACGTGCTGCGCGACAGCTTGGCTGCTCTCAGCAATAGCGCCAGCGGATGACGATGCCTCAACCCTTGGACCATTTGCGCTTTTTCACCAGCGCTTCGGTCCGTTCCGCTTGGATCAAGGCATCGAGTTTTTTTAGGTAATCGAGCTCCGCTCGCAGGTACGCGTTCTCTTCGCGCAACTGCTTCTCTGTCATGTCCTTGGGTGTTGGCTCGGGTGGATACTTGTGTGGCATGGCGGGGCTATCTCGACGTCTGGGCTCCAATGCGCCCATTCCGCCCTCATCATACCCACGACGCCATTTGCCGATGGTCCCGGAATCGCCCAAGTTGTAAACCGCCACAGCCTGCCTGTCCGATAAGCCGTCCTGCTCGATGCGCTTCAACACCTCAAATTTGAATTGCGCCGAATACCGCTTGCGCGGCCTGACTAAACCAGCCCGTCCATGCAGTTGGTAGACAGCCACCCATCGCCGCAGCAACGCATAGTCCACGCCGACCTCCCGCGCCACTTCCGCATAACTATGCTGTTCAGACAGATACCGCCGTACAGCGTCCAGCTTGAACTGCTCGTCGTACTTTGCCATGCAAAAAACCCCCGAAGGATGGATCAAAGTCCAACTTTCGGGGGTCAGTTCACCGAGCGGGTTTTTTTTGTCGTGTGTGCTTAACCGGCATCACCAACCGGTGTCTGACACCCTGGTGAGAGGATCTTCATCTTGAGCTGGCGGCCCAAGGGTGTCAGACACCGGCCGCACCGCCGCCGCAGCCTCCACGAGGTGTCTGACACCCTGGTGAGAGGATCTTCATCTTGAGCTGGAGGCCCAAGGGTGTCAGACACCGGCCGCACCGCCGCCGCAGCCTCCACGAGGTGTCTGACACCCTGGTGAGAGGATCTTCATCTTGAGCCGGCGCCCCAAGGGTGTCAGACACCGCCCAAGTTGCCACCGACGCTTCCGATGCGGGCAAACCCGCATTTGCAGCACGAAATTATTTCGGATTGTTACGCTATACTCGTGCGCTGCTTGGTTCGGGAATTCCGAGAAAAGGAGCGCCGCATGGTGATGATGCTGCCCTTTGTGACGGGGGCGCTGGCAGTATGGTTTGGTCTCGTGGGCCGGCGCCGCCCCTGCGTGACGTTCTGGCTGCTGACCCTGGTCATCTTTGCCGCCTGGTGCAATTACCACATGACCAGTCCGCTGGCGTTGTCCCTGTGAAGCGCCGGCAATGATCTTTTCAAGCAACCCGGCGCGCGGCTCGCGCATCCTTAACGGTCTGGCCCTGCTCGGGGTCACCGCCATTCTCTGCATGGCCTTTGTCTGGCAATTCGCCTACGACGAACTGCCGTGTCCGCTATGCCTGCTGCAGCGTGTCGCGCTGATGCTTGCCGGCGTGGGATTCCTCTTGAACATGCGGCTCGGCCCGTCGCCGATGCACTACGCCATGAGCATCGCGGGCGCGCTGGCCGGGATGCTTGCGTCGGGGCGTCAGGTGCTGCTGCATATTGCGCCGGGCGATTTGGGCTACGGCACGCCCTTTCTTGGCGTGCATTTCTATACGTGGGCGTTCGTCGCCTTCACGGCGATCATCGTGTTCTGCGTCGTGATGCTGTGCGTGGACCGCAAATGGGGCGACAGCATGCTCAAGAAGCCCGTGTCGGCGCTGGGCATGGTGGTCATGGCCCTGTTTTTCATTGTCGCGCTGGCCAACGCCGGCAGCACCACGCTGCAGTGCGGCTTCGGGCCGTGCCCCGACGATCCGGTCAGCTACCTTTGGCTGCAAACTGCGGCCACGCCGTAGGGTCCGCCGCGCCGGGTAAAATAGCGGGTTTTCGCGGGCCGGTCCCGCGGTTTCCTGACATTTCGCGGCGCGTGCGCCGTGGTCTCAACTACTAGACACCGGTTATGACAGACCAGACTTCCGCAGCGGCGCAAGCCTCCCCCGTGGTGGGCGTGATTATGGGATCTTCCAGCGATTGGGAGGTCATGAAGCACGCGGTGACGATGCTGGAGGATTTTGGCGTCGCTTATGAGGCGCGCGTGATCTCCGCGCACCGCATGCCGCAGGACATGGCCGAATACGGCGCCGCCGCGCACCAGCGCGGTCTGCGCGGCATCATCGCCGGCGCTGGCGGCGCGGCGCACCTGCCGGGCATGATGGCCGCCCTGACCGAGGTGCCGGTGTTCGGCGTGCCGGTCCCGTCCAAGTACCTGCGCGGCGAAGACTCGCTGCTGTCCATCGTGCAGATGCCCAAGGGCGTGCCGGTCGCCACCTTCGCCATCGGCGAAGCCGGCGCCGCCAACGCCGCGCTGCATGTGATCGCCACGCTGGCGGGCACCGACGCCGGCCTGCACGCAAAGCTGGTGGCATTCCGCGCCCGCCAGACGCAGGCCGCGCGCGACATGAAGGTTCCGCCCGAGGCCTGACGCGTATGACTCAATCGACTTCTTTCATGATTGCGCCCGGCGGCTGGCTGGGCATGCTGGGCGGCGGGCAGTTGGGCCGCATGTTCTGTCACGCCGCGCAAAGCCTCGGCTACAAGGTGGCGGTGCTGGATCCGGCCGCCGAGTGCCCGGCCGGCATGGTCGCCGACCTGCACATCCAGGCCGCCTATGACGACGAGGCCGGCCTGGCCCGCCTGGCGCAGACCTGCCAGGCCGTCACCACCGAATTCGAAAACGTGCCCGCCGACAGCCTGCGCGCGCTGGCGACCCGTTGCCGCGTCAGCCCGGCGGGCGACGCCGTGGCGATCGTGCAGGACCGCATCGCGGAAAAGACCTTCATCGCCGCGCAAGGCATCCCGGTTGCGCCGCACGCCGCCATCCGCAGCGAGGCGGACCTGCATGCCGCGTCCGAAGCCCTGTTCCCCGGCATTCTCAAGGTCGCCCGCCTGGGTTACGACGGCAAGGGCCAGGCCCGCATCGACACCCGCGAAGAAGCCATCGCGGCCTTCGCCGAGTTCGGGGGCGTGGCCTGCGTGCTGGAAGCGCTGATGCCGCTGGATTACGAAATCTCGGTGGTGCTGGCGCGCGGCTTTGACGGCGCCAGCGTGGTGTTTCCCGTGGCGCGCAACGTGCACCGCGACGGCATTCTGGCGGTGTCCACCGCCGCGCCCGTGCAGCAGGACGCCGCCCACGCCGAACGCCAGGCGCGCGCGACCGAGGCCGCGCAGGCCATCGCGCAGGGCCTGGGCTACCACGGCGTGCTGTGCGTGGAATTCTTCGTGCTCAAGGACGGCAGCCTCATCGTCAACGAGATCGCGCCGCGCCCGCACAACAGCGGCCACTACACGATCGATGCCTGCGTCACCAGCCAGTTCGAGCAGCAGGCGCGCGCCATGGCCGGCCTGCCGCTGGGCGGCACCGACCTCCTGGCCCCGGCCGTCATGCTGAACATCCTGGGCGACATCTGGTACGCCAACGACACCGACACCGCGCAACGCGAGCCCGACTGGGCGGCTGCGCTGGCGGTGCCGTCCGCCAAGCTGCATCTGTACGGCAAGCACGAGGCGCGTCGCGGCCGCAAGATGGGGCACGTCACCATCGTGGCGGCCACGCTGCAGCAGGCCCGTGACGATGCCGCCCGCGTGGCGGCCGCGCTGGGCATGCAGGCGCCCGAATAAAGCGGCGAACCGATGTCCTCCTCCACGCCCGCCACCGCCAGCGCCGCGCAAATCGCCCACGCCGCCCAGCGCATGCTGGACGGCGAACTGGCCGCCTTTCCGACCGAGACCGTCTACGGGCTGGGCGCGGACGCCGAAAATCCGCAGGCGGTTGCCAAGATCTACGCGGCCAAGGGCCGGCCGTCAAACCATCCTGTCATCGTGCATATCGCGCCTGATGGCGATGTGTCGTATTGGGCGGCGCACGTGCCGCCCGAGGCGCGGCTGCTGATCAACGCGTTCTGGCCGGGTCCGCTGACCCTGATCCTCAAGCGCGCGCCGCATATCGTGGACACGGTGAGCGGCGGCCAGGACAGCATCGGCATTCGCTGTCCCTCGCACCCGGTGGCGCAGGCGCTGCTGACGGCTTTTGCCGCCGGCAAGCCGAACGGGCAGGGCGGCGTGGCTGCCCCGTCCGCCAACAAGTTCGGGCAAGTGTCCCCCACCCGCGCCGAGCATGTGCGCAGCGAGTTCCCGGACGAAGTCGCGGCCGGCATGCCCGTGCTGGAAGGCGGCGCGTCGGAGGTGGGCATCGAGTCCACGATCCTGGATCTGTCGCGCCTGGACGCGGGCGCGGGGCCCGTGCTGCTGCGGCCCGGCCACATCAGCGCCGCGCAGCTCGAAGCCGTGCTGGGCGTGCAGGTCTTTGCGCCCGACGCCGCGGCGCCGCGCGCCTCGGGCACGCTGAAGGCGCATTACGCGCCGCGCACGCCGCTGGAGCTGGCAAGCGACGCACGCATGCAGGAAGTGGTGCTGGGACGCAACCTGCCAGAAGGGCGCGTCGTGCTGGTGGCGTACGGCCCGCAGCCCGCCGCAGTCGATGCGCGCGTGCAGTGGCAAGCGGTGCCGGCGGACCCGGCCCGTTACGCGCAGGCGCTGTACGGCCTGCTGCGCGATCTGGACGGGCAGGGCTATGCGCGCATCATCGTGCAGGCGCCGCCCGCCACCGACGACTGGCACGCGGTCAACGACCGCATTGGCCGTGCCGCCGCCGCCTTCACGCTGGACACCACCGGCCTGTAGCCTGGCCGCTCAGGCGGCCAGGAATTCCCCGATCCGTTCAACGGCCTGCCGCAAGGGTGGCAGGAATTCGTCCTGCAAGCGCTCGAGCGGCACGCGCGCGGCCTTCACGCTGACGTTCACGGCGCCGCACGCCTTGCCGCTGGCCGAGCGCACGACCACCGAGATCGCGCGCACATTCAATTCCAGTTCCTGGTCGACCACCGCGTATCCCTGCTCGCGGATGCGCGCCAGTTCCGCGCGCAGTCTTGCCTCGGTGGTCAACGTGAACTCGGTGTAGGGCTGCAGGTCGGTTGCCGCAAAATACCGTGCCAGCGCGGGCTCGGGCAACTCCGCCAGCAGCACGCGCCCGATGGACGTGCAATACGCGGGCAAGCGGCTTCCCAGGCCCATTGACGTGGCCAGCAGGCGGTTCACCTCCGAACGCGCCAGGTACAGCATCTCGTGGCCTTCCATGATGGCGAGCGCGCAGGTCTCGTTTACGGTGGCGCTCAGCTCCTCCAGCACGGGCTGCGCCAGCGAGACGAACGGGGTGGACGAAAAATACGCGTAGCCCAGCCCCAGGATGCGCGGCGTCAGCACGTACAGCCGGCCATGCTGTTCGGCCATGCCCAGCAGGATCAGCGTGTGCAGGCAGCGCTGCACCACCGCGCGCGGCAGGTTGGCGCGCCGGCTCAGCTCGGCGGCGGTCTGGGGATGGCGGCGGGTGCCGAACGCGCGAATGACGTGCAGGCCGCGCGCCAGCGTCAGCATGTAGTCCGGATCGCCGCGCAGCTGGTCGGGATGGTCTTCGGCCGCGGGCGGCGCCGCGTAGCCCGGAGGAGGCAGGTTCGGCAGCATCAGCCGGCACGCAGCGGCGCGCCGGTGCGCGCCTGCAATTCGGTCAGGGTCATGCCGTCGATCATATCCCGGACGACAAGCCCGTCCGGCGTCACGTCGATGACCGCGAGGTCGGTGTAGATGCGGTCCACCACGCCGGCGCCGGTAAGCGGATAGGTGCAGCGCTCGACGATCTTGGGATCGCCGTTCTTGCTGTTGTGCTCCATCATGATGAACACGCTGCGCGCGCCGACGGCCAGGTCCATCGCGCCGCCCACGGCCGGCGCCTCGCCCGGCTTGTTGAGCGACCAGTTGGCCAGGTCGCCGTTGGCCGCGACCTGCATGCCGCCCATGACGCAGATGTCGAGGTGGCCGCCGCGCATCATCGCGAACGAGTCCGCATGATGGAAGAACGACCCGCCCGTCAAGAGCGTCACGGGCTGCTTGCCCGCGTTGATGAGGTCCAGGTTGATGTCGGCCTCGGCCGGGGGCGGGCCCATGCCAAGAATGCCGTTCTCGCTGTGCAGCACGATCTCGCGGCCTTCGGGCAAATGCGCGGCCACCAGCACCGGCATGCCGATGCCCAGGTTCACGTAGCTGCCGTCGGGGATGTCCAGGGCCAGGCGGCGCGCCATGGCTTCGCGGGTCAGGGGACGAAACATGCGGACTCCTGCATGAAGGGTTGCGTCAGCTGGAAAAGGCGGCGTTGGGCACTTCGGTGACGCGCTTGACGAAGATGCCCGGCGTCACGACCGCCTCGGGCGGCAGCTCACCCAGTTCGGCCTTGGCGCGCACCTGCACGATGGTCGTCCGTGCGGCCATGCACATGATGGGACCGAAGTTGCGCGCGCTCATGTTGTAAGTGAGGTTGCCCCAGCGGTCGCCACGGTCGGCCTTGACCAGCGCGAAGTCGCCATGCAAGGGTTCTTCGAACACGTGGCCGCGGCCGTTGATGATGCGGGTCTCCTTGCCGCGCGCAAGCTCGGTGCCGTAGGCGGTGGGCGTGAAAAAGCCGCCCAGCCCGGCGCCGGCCGCGCGCAGGCGTTCGGCGATGGTGCCTTGCGGCACGCATTCCAGTTCGATGCGGCCTTCGCGGTAGAGCGCGTCGAAGACCCAGGAGTGAGACGCCTTCGGAAACGAGCAGATGACCTTGCGCACGCGTTGGGCCTTGACCAGCGCGGCCAGGCCCGTTTCGTGGTTGCCCGCATTGTTGCTGACCACGGTCAGGTCGCGCGCGCCCTGGTCGATGAGCGCATGGATCAGTTCGGTGGGCATGCCGGCGCCGCCGAACCCGCTGATCAGCACGGTGGCGCCATCGTGGATGTCCGCCACGGCGGCCGCGGGGGTGTCGATGAACTTGTCGATCATGGAGGGCTCCGATGGGGCGGGCGCGGCGGCGCCCGGCCCGCTCAGTTCACGGTGATGTTGGCCTGCTTGATGATCTCGGCGTAGCGCGCCGAGTCCTTCTTCATCAATTCGGCAAACTGCGCCGGCGTGCCGCCCACCGGCAAGAAGCCCGCATCCACGAACTTCTGCCGCACGTCGGGTTCCTTGACGATTTCGCTGATCTCACGCGCCATGCGTTCGATGATCGGCTTGGGCGTGTTGGCGGGCGCCATCAGTCCGGCCCACGAGCCGGTGACAAAACCCGGCATGCCGGCTTCTTCCATCGTGGGAATGTCCGGTTCCGTGGGCCAGCGTTCCTTGCCCGTGAACGCCAGCGCCTTCAGGCGGTTCTGCTTGACGTACTGCATCGGAACCAGCACGGGATCGAACACCATGGACACGCGGTTACCCAGCAGGTCCGTGAGGATCGGCGCGCTGCCCTTGTAGGCTACGTGGGTCATCGTGATCTTGTTCTGCAGCGCGAAGTCGGCGCCGGTCAGATGCGCGCTGGATCCATTGCCGCTGGACGCATAGGTGAGCTTGTCCGGATTCTTGCGGGCATAGGCGACCAGTTCGGCCACGTTCTTGACCGGCAGCTCGTTCGCCACGAACAGAAACAGCGGCAGGTCCGCCATCTGCACGACCGGCGTCAGGTCCGCGGGCGTGTAGCCCAGCTTGTAGAGATGAAAGTTGATGATGTAGGCCGGCAGCATCGACAGGAACGTGTAGCCGTCGGGCTCGGCCTTGGCGGCAATCGCCGATCCCAGGCTGCTGTTGGCGCCGGGGCGGTTCTCGACGACGATGGTCTGGTTCAGCCTCGGCCCCAGCTTTTCCATCACGATGCGCGTCACGATGTCGGTCGATCCGCCCGGCGTGTACGGCACGATGATCTTGATGGGCTTGCTGGGCCAGTTGTCGGCCGCGTGGGCGGGGCCGGCGGCCACACCGGTTGCCGCCAGCGCGGCGAACAGCAGGTTCCTGAGGGCCTGGCGGCGGTCAGTGGCCGCCGGGCGAGGGGGCTGCGACTTGCATGCTTGTGCCATGGACTTGTCTCCTCCATGAATTGGCCGATCAGCGGTGCGCGTCCGGGTTTTTGTGTGACGCGACCGGCTTTTTTTAAAGGGCTGCGGCTTTGCTGACTATCGGACAAAGACGCAAAAAAAGTATGGCACGCGGGGATGTGCAGGGCGGCGGGGCGCCGCGGCAATAAAGTTCGATCACCGGACACGGCGGCGCCGTTCGAGGACGACGCGACTTACGGGTTTTCACTAGGGATTCGTGCGTTGTTCACGCTGTGGACATGCCTTAATCTGGCGGCCGGTCCAGTAAGGCGGGACCCGGTTTCAGCCGCTCCCGGTTACGAGCCCCGAGCGGCCATCTATCTCAGGAGAAGCACGACATGAAGCGGAAATTGATGGTTGCGGCCGGCGCGATTGCCCTGGCCTGCGCGTCCCAGGCGGCGATGGCCGGTCCCACGCTGGACGCGGTGAAAAAGAAGGGATTCGTGCAGTGCGGCCTGACGGACGGCGTCTCCGGATTCTCCGCGACGAACAGCAAGGGCGAATGGGAAGGCATGGACGTGGACATCTGCCGTGCCGTGGCGGCGGCGGTGTTTGGCGATGCCTCCAAGTTCAAGGGCACCGCGCTGTCCACCCAGCAGCGCTTCACGGCGCTGCAGTCGGGCGAAGTCGACGTGCTGCTGCGCACGGTGACGCTGACGCAGACGCGCGACACGTCGCTCGGCCTGTCCGCCGTTGCCGCCAGCTTCTACGACGGCCAGGGCATCCTGGTAAGCAAGAAATTGGGCGTCAAGAGCGCCAAGGAACTGAACGGCGCCACCGTCTGCGTGCAGCCCGGCACCACCACCGAATTGAACCTGGCCGACTGGTTCCGCGCCAACAACATCGAGTTCAAGCCGGTCGTGATCGACAAGGTGACCGAAGTCGTGCGCGCCTTTGAATCCGGCCGCTGCGACGCCTTCACGGACGACGCCTCGCAACTGGCCGCCGTGCGCGCCACGCAGGTCGCCAACCCCAACGACTACGAAATCCTGCCCGAGCGCTTCTCCAAGGAGCCGCTGGGTCCCATGGTCCGCCAGGGCGACGAGAACTGGCTGGGCATCGTGCGCTGGACGCTGTTCGCGCTGCTGGAAGCCGAGGAATACGGCATCACGCAAAAGAACGTGGATGAAATGCTCAAGAGCAAGAATCCCAACGTCCTGCGCATCCTGGGCGTGACGCCGGGCGCGGGCAAGAACATGGGCCTGGATGAAAAGTGGGCCTACAACGCCATCAAGGCGGTGGGCAACTACAGCGAAATCTTCGAGCGCAACGTGGGCAAGGACAGCAAGCTGGGCCTGCAGCGCGGCACGAACGCGCTGTGGAACCAGGGCGGCGCGATGTATCCGTGGCCGATCCGTTGATGTGCCGGCAGCCGTAGCGGCCGGATAAGGCATCCTTCCGACCCATGCAAGGCCTCCCTCGGGAGGCCTTGCCGTTTTTGCAGACGCCTTGAGCTGGCCCCACGATCCGCCCGGGCGCACGCCGCCGCCTTGTTTCGGCTGACGGAACCTTGCAGGAATGGTTCCATGCGCCCGATCGTAAATGGCTCTATCGCGAATCCGCCAGGCTCCCTATGATGTCCGTTGCGCGGGTGGCCATGCCACCCGCCTGCCATTGATAACTACCAGGGAAACAACGATGAACGGCGCCGACAGCCTCTGCGACACCTTGCTTGCCAATGATGTGGACGTTTGCTTTGCAAATCCGGGCACATCCGAGATGCATTTTGTGGCGGCCCTGGATCGCAAGCCCAAGATGCGCTGCGTGCTGGGCCTGTTCGAAGGCGTGGTGACCGGCGCCGCCGACGGCTACGCCCGCATGGCCGACAAGCCGGCCGCGACGCTGCTGCATCTGGGCCCGGGCCTGGGCAATGGCCTTGCCAACCTGCATAACGCCAAACGCGCCCGCACCCCCATGGTCAACATCGTGGGCGACCACGCCACGTATCACGTCCAGTACGACGCGCCGCTGACCAGCGACGTGGAAGGCGTGGCGCGCCCGATGTCGCATTGGGTCAAGCGCACGATGACGGCGTCGGCCCTGTCCGCGGATGCCGCCGAGGCGGTCGCCGTGGCGCGCCGCGCGCCGGGCAATATCGCCACCTTGATCCTGCCGGCCGACACGGCCTGGACCGAATTGCCCGATAACGCGCCCGCGCCCATCGTGGCCAAGGACGACGCGCTGGCGCAGACCACCGCCGATGCCGTGCGCGCCGCCGCCGCGGCCATCCGCTCGGGCGAAGTCACCGTGCTGATGCTGGGCGGCGCCGCGCTGCGCGAGCGCGCATTGAACGCGGCGGGGCGCATTGCACGCGCGACCGGCGTGCGCCTGGTATCGGAAACGTCGAACCGCCGCATCGAGCGCGGCGGCTCGCGCACCCCGGTGGATCGCCTGCCGTATCCGATCGACCTGGCCGTCGCCAAGCTCAAGGACGTCAAGCACCTGGTGTTGGCGGGCGCCAAGTCGCCGGTCGGTTTCTTTGCCTATCCGGGCAAGCCCAGCCTGTTGGCGCCGCAGGACAGCAACCAGGTGGTGCTGGCCACGGCCGACCAGGACCTGCCGCACGCGCTGGAGTGGCTTGCCGACGAACTGGGCATCGCCGCCGATGCGCCGCGCCTGACGGCGCCCGCCGCCAGTTATGAAGTGCCCGCGTCCGGCAAGCTGACCGGTGCCGCCGTCAACATCCTGGTCGCGCATCATCTGCCCGAACAGGCCATCGTTTGCGACGAGTCCATCACGCAGGGCCGCGAGTTTCCGCTGTACAGCGTCAGCAGCGCGCCGCACGACTGGCTGATGCTGACGGGTGGCGCGATCGGCATCGGCCTGCCGCTGGCGACGGGCGCGGCAGTGGCGTGCCCC
Source organism: Achromobacter sp. E1 (assembly GCF_037039475.1). NCBI lineage: Bacteria > Pseudomonadati > Pseudomonadota > Betaproteobacteria > Burkholderiales > Alcaligenaceae > Achromobacter > Achromobacter sp. E1. The sequence continues at coordinate 4,471,505 of NZ_CP146253.1, read as the reverse complement.
GACCGCAAGGTGGTGACCTTGCAGGCGGACGGCAGCGGCATGTACACGCTGCAGGCCTTGTGGACGCAGGCGCGCGAAAACCTGGATTGCCTCACCATTATCCTGGCCAACCGTTCGTACGCCACGCTGCATGGCGAGATGAAAAACGTGGGCGTGCAGGAACCGGGCCGCAATGCGCGCCGCATGCTGGACCTGCAGGACCCGCATCTGGAATGGACCCATCTTGCGCGCGGCATGGGCGTGGAAGCAGTCAGCGTGGATACGGTCGAAGGCTTTGCGCGCGCGCTGGCCGAAGGCCTGAAGCGGCGCGGCCCCTTCCTGATCGAAGCCGTGATCTGACGGTTGCCCCGGCGGCGCGGGCGTTCTCCCCACGCGCCGCGCCGCTACACCCCCAGATAGCGCGTCAACTGCTCGGGCTGCCGGGCCAGCGACGCGCTGTCGCCATCCTGCACGATCAATCCCTTTTCCATCACGAGGCACCGGTCGGTGTGTTCCAGCACCGCGCGGTAGTTGCGGTCCACGATCAGCGTGGACATGCCGGTGGCGCGGATCTCGCGGATGATGCGCCAGATCTCCGCCACGATCAGCGGCGCCAGGCCCTCGGTGGCCTCGTCCAGGATCAGGAGGTCGGGGTTGGTCATCAGCGCACGGCCGATGGCCAGCATCTGCTGCTCGCCGCCCGACAACTGCTGGCCGCCGTGGGCGAGGCGTTCGTGCAGCCGGGGAAACGTGTCCAGCACACGCGCATAGGTCCAGTCCTGGCCCGCGCGCTTGCCCGGGCGCGCCGCCACCTGCAGGTTCTCTCGCACGTTCAGGTTGGGAAAGATGCCGCGGCCCTCGGGCACATAGGCCACCCCCATCCGGGCGATCGCATGGGGCTGCGCGTGGGTGCAGTCGCTGCCGCGCACGCGCACGTTGCCCTGCGCGCTTTTCACGTGGCCCATCAGGCTGCGGATGAGCGTGGTCTTGCCCATGCCATTGCGGCCCACCAGTCCCACCGATTCGCCCGGCGCGATGTGCATGTCCACGCCCCGCAGGACATGGCTGGCGCCGTAGTACACGTGCAGTCCGCCTGCTTCGATCAGCGCGTGCATCAATGCGCTCCTTGTCCGTCTTCGCCCAGATAGGCGGTGCGCACTTCCGGATTGGCGCGGATCTGTGCGGGGGCGCCGCTGGCGATGGCGCTGCCGTTGACCATGACGGTGATGGTTTCGGCAATGCGGAACACGGCGTCCATGTCGTGCTCGACCAGCAGGATCGCGTGGCCCGCCTTCAGGGTCTGCAGCAGATCCAAGATGCGGTCGGTTTCCTCGGGGCCCATGCCCGCCAGCGGTTCATCCAGCAGCAGCACCTGCGGTTCGCCCGCCAGGCACATCGCAATTTCGAGCTGGCGCTTGCGGCCGTGCGGCAGCAGGCCGGCCGGTTGCCGCGCGTCGCCGGCCAGGCCCGTGCGGTCCAGCGCCGCGCCCGCCAGCTCGGCGCTGCGCCGGCAACTGGCGGCATCGCGCCACCAGTGCCAGAAGCGCTGCCGGCTGGCCTGCGCGGCCAGCCGGCAGTTTTCAAACACAGTCAGTTCCGGAAAGATCGTGGATCGCTGGTAGCTGCGGCCGAGCCCGGCGCGCGCCCGTTCGGGCTGAGGCCAGGCGGTGATGTCGCGACTGCCCAGCGTGACCTTTCCACTGCTGGCCGCCAGTTCACCCGACAGGATGTTGATGAGCGTGGACTTGCCCGCGCCGTTGGTGCCGATCACGGCATGCACCTGGCCGCGCAGCAGATCGAGCGATACACCGTTGACCGCGGTAAGACCGCCAAAGCGGCGCGTGACCGCGGCAGCAGAGAGCAGGACATCAGACATGGCGTTCTCCCTGGATGGGCAGGCGCGCGGCCGCCGGTTTGCTTTCCGCGCGGGCCGGGGGCGCCGCGTCTTTGCGAACGTCCGCGGCGCGCGCCTGGCGGCGTTCGCGCCATTGGGCCGGCAGACCTGCCAGCCCGTTCGGCAACAGCGCCACCAGCGCGATGATCGCCAGGCCCAGCGGCAGGTGCCAATGGCGCGCGTAGTCGCCAAACAGGTCCTGCGACTGGAACAGCTCTTGCAGCAGCACCATCGTCACCGTGCCCAGCACGGCGCCGCCCAGGCTGCCCATGCCGCCCAGGATGACCATCAGCAGCACCAGCCCGGACTGTTCCCAGGCCAACAGCTCCGGCGTGACGAAGCCATCTTTCAGTGCGAACAGAAAGCCCGCCAGGCCGGCCAGCGTGGCGCCGACGACATAGGCGGCCAGCTTGTAGGGATAAGTCGAATAGCCTGCCGCGCGCATGCGCTGTTCGTTGATGCGGATGCCGGCAAGCGCCGCGCCGAATGGCGAGCGGCGCAGCAACGCCAGAAAGCCCCACGTCAGCGCCAGGCAGGCCAGGACAAAGAAATAGAACGTGCCGGCGTTGCCCAGATCGAACGGCATCCAGCCGCCCAGCGAGAGTTCCGGCCGGAAATACAGATAGATGCCGTCGCTGCCGCCGCCGATCTTGGTGTCGTGCAACACGTAGTACGCCATCTGCGAAAACGCCAGCGTGACCATGATGAAGTACACGCCGCGCGTGCGCAGCGCCAGCGCCCCGGTCACCAGGGCATACGCGGCGGCCGCCAGAAGGGCGGGCGGCAGCAGCCACCACAGGCCGGCCGCTTCCGATTCGGGCGACAACAGCGCCGCCACGTAAGCGCCGATGCCGAAGAACGCCGCGTGTCCCAGGCTCACCAGCCCCGCGCCGCCCACCAGCAGTTGCAGGCTGAGCGCGAAGATCGCGTAGATCATGATCTTCACCGCCAGGCCGGTGTAGTAATCGCTGCCGCTGAAGGAAAAGGCCGCCAGCGCCAGCAGCGTGGCGATGGGCAGAAGTCGGTTAAGCAGAGGCGCGCGCATGCATGGGTCCTTTTGAGGTCGACAGGACCTAGCCCTGTTTGAACAGCCCTTCGGGCTTGCAGAGAAGAATGAGGGCCATCAGCAGATAGACCAGCACGCCCGCCGCGGAAGGGAACAGCACCTGGCCGAAGGTTTCCGCAAAGCCCACCAGCATCGCGGCCAGGAAGGCGCCGCGAATCGACCCGATGCCGCCGATCACCACCACCACGAAACAGATGATGAGCACGCCGTTGCCCATGCCGGGATACACCGATGACACGGGCGCGGCGATGCTGCCGGCCAGCGCCGCCAGCGCCACGCCTGCGGCGAACACGACGCGGTAGAGCTTGTTGATGTCGATGCCCAGCGAGCTGATCATCTCGCGGTTGCTGGCGCCGGCGCGCAGCATCATGCCCAGCCGCGTGCGCGAGATCATCCAGTACAGCAGCAGCGCGACGACGATGCCCACGGCGGAAATGAAAAGGCGGTAGACGGGATAGGTCATCACGTCGCCCAGCGCAATGCTGCCGCGCAGCCATTCGGGCAGAGGCACGCCATGCACGTCGTTGCCCACCAGAATGCTGCGCAGTTCCTCGAACACCAGGATCAGGCCGTACGTCATCAGCACCTGCTGCAGGTGATTGCGCTTGTACAGGTAGCTGAAAAACGCGGCTTCCAGCAGGTATCCCATCACGCCGGCCGCCAGCACGCAGACGGCCAACGTGGTGAGAAACCCGCCGCCCAGCCAGCGGTCGACCAGCGGGCCCAGCGCAAACGCCATGTACGCGCCGATCATGTAGAAGCTGCCGTGCGCCAGGTTGATGATGCCCATGATCCCGAAGATCAGCGTCAGGCCGCTGGCCACCAGGAACAGCAGCAAGCCGTACTGGAATGCGTTCAGGCTCTGGATGAGCAGGATGCTGATGTCCATGGGGCCTCCCGTGGCGGACGCGTTCGGCGGGCTACAGCTTGCAGCCGCGGGCGGGGTCGGCCAGCTTCTGCACCGCGACCTCGACGACCTTGTTTTCCAGGCCGTCGACGCGGCGCAGGTAGATGTCCTGAACGGGATTGCCGGCCTTGGACAACGTGAATGTGCCGCGCGGGCTGTCCACGGTGGCCGTGCGCATGGCGCTGCGGAAGTCGTTCTTCTTCGTGAAGTCGCCTTTCACGGCGGCAAGGCCCGACTGCATGAGCTGCGCGGCGTCATAGCCCTGCACCGCGTAGACGTCCGGCTGCATCTTGTACGCCTTGGAATAATCGGCGCGGAAGGCGTTGTCGCGCGGCGTGTTCAGGCCGTCGGCGTAGTGCAGCGTGGTCAGCAGCCCCTGCGCCGATGCGCCTTGCGCTTGCAGCGTGCCGTCGGTCAAAAAGCCCGAGCCGTACAGCGGAATCGTCTTGTCCAGGCCTGCCGCGTGATAGTCCTGCACGAACTTCACGGCGCCGCCGCCGGCAAAGAAGGTGAACACCATGTCGGGCTTGAGCGCGGCAATCTCGGTCAGGAGCGACTGGAATTCCACGTTGGGAAACGGCAGGCTCAGTTCGCGCACAACCTTGCCGCCGGCCTTCTCGAAACCTTCCCTGAAGCCGCCGATGGCCTCGTCGCCCGCCGCGTACTTCCAGGTGATGGTCACGGCGGTCTTGTGGCCCTTGGCGTACGCCACCGGTCCCATGGCGTAGGCCGGCTGCCAGTTGGTGAACGAGGTGCGGAAGATGCCCGGGCCGCACAGCGGACCGGTGATCGCGTTGGCGCCCGCGTTGGTGACGATCAGCGTGGTGTCGGCGTCCTTGGCCGCCTTGGCCAGCGCCATCGCCACGCCCGAATGCACGGTGCCGACCAGCACATCGACCTGATCGCGCTTGATGAGGCGGTTGGCGTTTTCGGCGGCCTTGGCCGGATTGGATTCGTCATCCACCTTGAAGTATTCGATCTCGCGTCCGCCGAGCTTGCCGCCTTGCTCGGCAACGTAAAGCTTGAAGCCGTTCTCGATGGCGTTGCCCAGCGCGGCAAACGTGCCGCTGTAGGGCAGCATGAAGCCGACCTTGAGCTTGTCGTCGGCATGCGCGCCGCTTGCGGCGATCGTCAGGGCGGCGGCCAGCGCGGCCCGGGTCAGGACGTGGTTCATGGTTTGTCTCCGTGCTTGTTATGGGCGGACGCGGGGCCTTGATGCGCGGCCTGTGTCAACCGGGTTTTTCCAGCGCGCCGACAAAGCGTGCGACGGCCTGGATAACGGTGGCGGGCTGATCCCGGTGCGGCGAATGCCCGCAATCCGGAATCTCCAGCAGTTCGGTTTGCGGCGCGCGCCGGCGGATGCCGCGCACCTGTTCCAGCGTGCCGTATTCGTCGCCGGTGCCCTGAATGGCCAGCACGGGACAGGCGATGCGGCTCAGATCGTCCTCGATGTTCCAGGCGCGAAATTCCGGGTTCAGCCAGATGTCGTTCCAGCCCCAGAACGCGGAATCAACATCCTGGTGATGGCGGCCCAGCCGCGCGCGCAGATCCGATTCCAGATAGGCGCGGCGCGCGGCCGCGATGCTGGTGAGGGACACGTCTTCGACGAGGATGTGCGGGGCTGCCGCGATTACACCGGCGACCGCGTCCGGATACCGGGCGGCGTAAAGTAGGGCGATCGAGCCGCCGTCGCTGTGGCCAAACAGCACCGGCTTGTTTCGGCGCGCGTTCACGCCCAGCACCTCAAGCAAGGCCGGCAGGACGTCGTGCGCCTCGCGGTGCATGAAGTCCACGGGCCACGCATCGTCCTGCGGGCGCGCGGTGGACCGGCCGTACCCGTAGCGCGAATACACCAGCCCGCGGCAGCCGGCGGCCTCGCACACCTGCACGGGCCAGTCCTTCCACATCGATACCGATCCCAACCCTTCATGCAGGAAGACGATGAGCGGGGCATCGGTGCGCTGCGGCGCGATCCATCGGCATTCCAGCAGCAGGTCGCGGCCGCGCGCGTGGACGCCGGCAAAGACCGTATCCGAGTCGGCGGCTGCCGTCATAGCGATGCCTCTTCCAGCGCGCGCAGGCGAAAGCGCTGGATCTTGCCGGTGGCGGTCTTGGGCAGTTCCTCCAGGAAATCGATCTGGCGCGGATACTTGAACGGCGCCAGGTGTTGCTTCACGTAATGCTGCAAGGCGGCGCCCGTCTGCGCGTCCGGTTCGAAGCCGTCGCGCAGCACCACATAGGCCTTGGTCTTGACCAGCCCGTCGTGGTCCGGCACCCCGATCACGGCCGCCTCCAGCACCGCCTCGTGCTGGATCAGGATGTTCTCGACCTCGACCGGCGACACATACTGGCCGCTGACCTTGATCATGTCGTCGCTGCGTCCGGCATAGGTGTAGTAGCCGTCGGGATCGCAAACGTATTTGTCGCCGCTCTTGAGCCAGTCGCCCAGAAAGCACTGGCGCGTCTTGTCGCGGTTGTTCCAGTACATCAGCGCGGCGCTGGGCCCCTTGATGTACAGATCGCCGATGGCCCCGGGCGCGACGGGCGCGCCGTTGTCGTCGCGCAGTTGCACTTCATATCCCGGCACGGGCTTGCCCGTCGTGCCGTAGCGCAATTGCCCCGAGCGGTTGGAAATGAAGATGTGCAGCATCTCGGTCGAGCCGATGCCGTCCAGGATTTCACAGCCGAAATGCCGCGTGAAACGCTCGCCGATATCGCGCGGCAAGGCTTCGCCGGCGGATGTGCAGACGCGCATCGCCACCTGCTCGCGGGGCGGCAGGTCGGGCGAAGCCAGCATGCTGGCATACAGCGTCGGCACGCCGTAGAACACGGTGGGGCGATGCCGCACCAGGCGCTGGAACACGGCCTGCGGCGTGGGGCGCTCGGCCATCAGCACGACCGTGGCGCCCACCGACAGCGGAAAGGTCAGGCCGTTGCCCAGGCCGTACGCGAAGAACAGCTTCGCGGCCGAGAACACCACGTCGCTTTCGCGGATGCCGAGCACGGGCTTGGCGTAGAGTTCCGCCGTGTGCCAGAGGTTGCCGTGGGTGTGCACCACGCCCTTGGGCTTGCCCGTCGAGCCGGATGAATACAGCCAGAATGCGATTTCGTCCGACAGCGTGCGTGCGGCGGGAGCCAGCGGGGCGGCGGCCAGCAGCGTGTCGAACGCGTGGGCGCCATCGGGCAAGGCCGCGCCGGGCTGCGACACCACCAGGTGTTCGACATCCGCCGGAGCCTGAGCCAGCGCCGCCTGCAGCACCGGCAGCAGGGCGCCGGACACGAACACGGCGCGCACGCGGCTGTGCGCAATGATGTAGGCGTAATCGTCCGCGGTGAGCAGGGTATTGACGGCAACCGGCACCACGCCGGCGTGCAGGGCCCCTAGAAACGCCACCGGCCAGTCGGCCGTGTCCTGCATCAGCACCAGGATGCGTTCCTCGCGGCGCAGTCCCAGGTTGCGCAGCGCGCCGGCCATGCGGGCCACCCGCTCGGCCAGCTCGCCATAGGTGAGCTGGCGCGTGTCGTCGATGTAGGCCGGCTTGGCGGCGCGCGGGGCGTTCAGCGCGGCAAGATAGCTGGCGAAATTCAATTCGGCGGGGCAGGTATTCACGGTTGTCTCCTGGTGTCCTGGTGGGTGGACGCCGTGCCTGTGGTTGTTGTTGGCGGCACGGTTGCGGCGTCCGGGCCGGTTTTCAGCCGGGGCGCGTGAATTCGATGGCCCCGCCGGGCAGCAGATACAGCACGAGGGCCCGGCCGTGCGTGACGGTGGGGCTATGGGCCGAGCCCGGTCCGTAGACCAGCCAGCCCGCGCCGTGGCCGTCAAAGCGCGCGTCGCCGGTAAGCGGCATGATCATGTCGATCTCGCCGTTGGGATGGGCGTGGTGCGGGCCAGCCAGGTCATTCATGTCGACGACGTCCACCGAGCAGCCGCCCAGGTCGTCGGCGGGCTTGATCACCCGTCCATACTTGATGCCGCCGCCTTCGCGGTTGCACATCCAACCGTCGGCCACGCCCTGCCTACAGGTGGCAAAGATGTCCTGGAACAGGGCGCTGTCCGGGCCGGCCGCCTGGTTGAGCCGGGCCTGCAGCGCCGCGTCCAGCGGCTGGCCGGCCGTCAGGCGCGTCACATCGCGCATCAGGGCGTGGAATTGGTCTGGCGTACTCACCAAGCGGCTCCTTTACACTGTCGGCGCTCAGGCAGTCCGCATTTGGACTGCTGTTTTTTTGCACCGGATCGGCTGTGGACTCGTTGGATGGAAAAATAGTGCTTCCGTTGATGTGGGTCAAGCACTATAGTGCATAAAAGAGCGGTAATCAGGGTTTTTGCGGAGTCAGTCGAACCATGAATCAAGCGCTAGACACGGCGCCCATCGAACCCCGGCGCGAGCCCTTCCTGATCGCCTTGGGCGAGCGCGTGCGCCGCCTGCGCGCCATCCGCGGCATGACGCGCAAGGGCTTGTCGCAGGCGACCGGCGTATCCGAACGGCACCTGGCCAACCTGGAGCACGGCGTCGGCAATGCGTCGATCCTGGTGCTGCTGCAGATTGCCCGGGCGTTCAACTGCGCGCTGGCTGAGCTGGTCGGCGACGTCACCACGGAGTCGCCAGACTGGCTGCTGATCCGGGAGTTGTTGAGCGGGCGCACCGAATCCGATCTGCAGCGCGCGCGCGAAGCGCTGACGCAGCTTTTTGGCGTGGGGGCCGGCGCGCAGCGGCCCAACCGCACGCAGCGCGTGGCGCTCATCGGCCTGCGCGGCGCGGGCAAGTCGACGCTGGGCCAGATGCTGGCCGACGACCTGGGCTATCCGTTCGTGGAACTGAACCGCGAGATCGAGCGGGTGGCCGGCTGCGGCATCCTGGAAATCCATAACCTCTATGGTCCAAACGCCTATCGCCGCTACGAACGGCGCGCGCTCGAAGAGGCGGTGCAGATCTATCCGGAAATGGTGCTGGCCACGCCGGGCGGGCTGGTGTCCGAACCCGCCACGCTCAACCTTCTGCTGACCCATTGCTATACGGTCTGGCTGCGCGCCACGCCCGAAGAGCACATGGAACGCGTCATGGCGCAGGGTGACTTCCGCCCCATGTCGGGCAACAACGAAGCCATGTCCGACTTGAAGCGCATCCTGGCCGGGCGCGAAGCGTTCTACGCCAAAGCCGACCTGACCTGGGTGACCAGCAACCTGGAAGTGGCGGAAAGCTTCGCCGGCCTGCGCACGCAGGTCCGCAAGGCCTGCGGGTTGCCGCTGTAGCGGTGCGACTGGCCAGGTGTCGATTGGCCAGGTGTCAGACACCCTCGTGGCGCCTCATCAGTGCGACGAACCCTTCTGCCGGGTGTCAGACACCTTTTAAGTGGCAGCATGCCTAGATTGCCCAGGTGTCTGACACCCGCTTAACCGCCGTCACAAGCTGACGATCCTCTCAACGGGGTGTCTGACACCGCCCCAAGCAAGCGCCCCCCGAACCCAAGCACCTGCACTTTCCTGCATATTCTGCTTGACGCTCCAAAACGCCTGCACTAATCTGCATAATAATTCATGTAGTGCAGTATTTTTCCTGTCAGTGAACAGGGCGTACGAGGAGACACACGATGAGCAGTCCCATCAACCGGGTCGACTTCCGGACCGATCCCGCTCAGTACCGGCACTGGCGCCTGACTTTCGACGGTGCGGTCGCCACCCTGGCCATGGACGTGGCCGAAGACGGCGGCCTGCGCCCCGGCTACAAGCTCAAGCTCAATTCGTACGACCTGGGCGTCGACATCGAACTGCACGACGCCCTGCAACGCATCCGCTTCGAACACCCCGAAGTGCGCAGCGTGGTCGTCACCAGCATGAAAGACCGCATCTTCTGTTCCGGCGCCAACATTTTCATGCTGGGGTTGTCCACCCACGCCTGGAAGGTCAACTTCTGCAAGTTCACCAATGAAACCCGTAACGGCATCGAAGACTCCAGCCGCCACGGCGGCCTGAAGTTCATCGCGGCGTTGAACGGCGCGTGCGCGGGCGGCGGCTATGAATTGGCCCTGGCCTGCGATGAGATCCTCTTGATCGACGACCGCTCGTCTTCCGTTGCGCTGCCCGAGGTGCCCTTGCTGGGCGTGCTGCCGGGCACGGGCGGGCTGACCCGCGTGACCGACAAGCGCCGCGTGCGCCACGACCACGCGGACATCTTCTGCACGCTGGTCGAGGGCGTGCGGGGGCAGCGCGCCAAGGATTGGCGGCTGGTGGACGACGTCGTCAAGCCCGCCCGCTTCGAGGAGGAAGTCCGGACTCGCGCGCTTGCCTTGGCGCAGGACAGCGACCGTCCGGCAGGCGAGCAGGGCGTGGCGCTGACACCGCTGCAACGCACCGAAACGGAGAGCAGCCTGTCCTATCGCTATGTCGACGTGCAGCTCGACCGCGAAAAGCGTCAGGCCACCTGGACCGTGCGCGCGCCGCAAGGGAAAGTGGAAACCGACCTTGCGGACATCGTTGCCGCGGGGGCTGCCTGGTGGCCGCTGCAGATGGCGCGTGAGCTGGACGACGCCATCCTGACATTGCGTACCAATGAACTGGATATCGGCACCTGGATCCTCAAGACCGAGGGCGACGCGCAGCAAGTGCTGGCGGCGGATGCGGCGCTGGAACAGCACGCGGGCCACTGGTTCGTGCGCGAGACCGCAGGCATGCTGCGCCGCACGCTGGCGCGGCTGGATGTCACGTCCCGCAGCCTGTTCGCGCTGATCGAGCCGGGCTCCTGCTTTGCCGGCACGCTGCTGGAACTGGCGCTGGCGGCCGACCGCAGCTACATGCTGGACGTCGAGGACGAGGAAGACATCGACACCGCGCCGCCGCGCCTCGTGGTGGGCGAGCGCAACTTCGGCGCGTACCCGATGGTGAATGGACAAAGCCGCCTGCAGCGCCGTTTCTACGGCGAGACCGGTCCGCTGGAAGCGGTGCGCGCGCAGGCCGGACGCAGCCTGCCGGCCGCCGACGCGCTGGCGCTGGGCCTCATCACCTATGCGCCCGACAGCATCGACTGGGACGACGAGGTGCGGCTGGCGCTGGAAGAGCGCCGCGCGCTGTCGCCCGATGCACTGACGGGCCTGGAGGCGAACCTGCGCTTTGGCGGGCAGGAAACCATGGAAACCCGCATCTTCGGCAGGCTGACTGCCTGGCAGAACTGGATCTTCAACCGCCCCAATGCGGCGGGCGACAAGGGCGCGCTCAAGCTGTACGGCAAGGGCGAGCAGGCGGCATTCGACTGGAACCGCGTCTGAGCGCCGCGCGGCTGGCGGCCCATCTTAAAAAAATCAGGAGAGAGACATGTCCGGCATCAACTACAGCGACAAGATTCCCAATAACGTCAACCTGTCCGGCGACCGCGCGTTGCAGCGCGCGCTGGAACACTGGCAGCCCAACTACCTGCAATGGTGGCAGGACATGGGCCCCGACGGTTCGCACGGCTTTGACGTCTACCTGCGCACGGCGGTCAGCGTCGAGCCCGATGGCTGGGCGCACTTCAATCACGTGCGCATGCCCGACTACCGCTGGGGCATCTTCCTGGCGCCGCAGGACGGCCAGCGCAAGATCCATTTTGGCGAGAACATCGGCCGCGACGTGTGGCAGGACGTGCCGGGCGAGCACCGCGCCAACCTGCGCCGCATCATTGTCACGCAGGGCGACACGGAACCGGCGTCGATCGAGCAGCAGCGGCACCTGGGCCTGACCGCGCCATCGCAGTACGACCTGCGCAACCTGTTCCAGATCAACGTTGAAGAAGGGCGGCACCTGTGGGCAATGGTGTACCTGCTGCACCGCTATTTCGGCCGTGACGGGCGCGAGGAAGCCGATGCGCTGCTGCAACGCAGCTCGGGCGATTCGGACAATCCCCGCATCCTGGGCGCCTTCAACGAAAAGACGCCGGACTGGCTGGCGTTCTACATGTTTACCTACTTCACGGATCGCGACGGCAAGTTCCAACTGTGCGCGCTGGCCGAATCCAGCTTCGACCCGCTGGCGCGCACCACCAAGTTCATGCTGACCGAGGAAGCGCACCATATGTTCGTGGGCGAGTCCGGCATTTCGCGCGTCATCCAGCGCACCTGCGAAGTGATGAAGGAACTGAAAACCGACGACCCGCAAGCCGTGCGCGCGGCGGGCGTGATCGACTTGCCCACCATTCAGCGCTACCTGAACTTCCACTACAGCGTGACCATTGATCTGTTCGGCGCGGACCAGTCGTCCAACGCCGCCATCTTCTATGGTTCGGGCCTGAAGGGACGGTACGAAGAGAGCAAGCGCACCGACGACCATCAACTGAAGAACGACACCTACCGGGTGCTCAACGTCAGCAACGGCAAGCTGTCCGAGACCGAAGTGCCGATGCTCAATGCACTGAACGAAGTGCTGCGCGACGACTTCATCCGCGATTCGGTGGCCGGCATCGGCCGCTGGAACAAGGTGATCGAAAAGAGCGGCCTGGCGTTCCGCCTGCAGGTGCCGCACAAGGCGTTCAACCGCCAGATCGGCACCCTGGCCGGCATCCGCATGTCGCCCGATGGCGAGATCCTGTCCGAGTCGCAATGGCAGGCCAACCAGCACAAGTGGCTGCCCACGCCGGAAGACCGCGCGTTCGTCGCGTCGCTGATGGGCCGCGTCACCGAGCCGGGCAAGTTTGCCAACTGGATCGCGCCGCCCGTCATGGGCATCAACCGCCAGCCGGTGAACTTCGAGTACGTGCGTTTCAACTAAAGGCCGCGCGGGCCGCGTGCCCGCGCGTAGGGAGGACGGCGATGAACGCCCCATTACCGGTGGAAGTCCTGAAGCAGCATCTGATCGATCCCGAGATCTGCATCCGCTGCAACACCTGCGAAGAGACCTGTCCGGTCGATGCGATCACCCACGATTCGAACAACTACGTGGTGGATCCCGAAATCTGCAACGGCTGCATGGCCTGCGTGCCGCCGTGCCCGACGGGCTCGATCGACAACTGGCGGCTGGTCGTGCGGGCCGAGGCCTATTCGGTGCAGGACCAGTTGGGCTGGGAAGAGCTACCGCAGGAAAAGCCGCTGTCGGTAGATGCGGCAGCGGGGGGCGAGGGAGGTCAGCCCATGCCGGCGCCGCAGGCCGAATCGGGCCTCGCGCAGGCGGCGGCTGTGACAGCCGCCACGCCCGGCGCCGCAGTGCCGCCGTGGTCGGCCGCGCACCCTTACGTGAATCTCTACACGCACAAGACGCCGATCACCGCGACCGTGGTGGGCAACTATCGCGTCACTGGCGTCGACACGGAAAGCGACATTCACCACATCGTGCTGGACTTCGGCGAGCAGCCGTTCCCGGTGCTGGAGGGCCAGTCCATCGGCATCCTGCCGCCGGGCGTGGATGCGCAGGGCCGGCCGCATCATGCGCGCCAGTATTCGCTGGCCAGTCCGCGCGACGGTGAACGGGCCGGATACAACAACCTGTCGCTGACCGTCAAACGCGTTACCCAGGACCACGGCGGCGCGGCCGCGCATGGGGTGTGTTCCAACTACCTGTGCGACCTGGCCAAGAACGACACCGTGCAGGTGATCGGCCCCTTCGGCCACACCTTCCTGATGCCGAACCACCCGCAGGCCAATCTCATCATGATCTGCACGGGCACGGGTTCTGCGCCGATGCGCGCGATGACCGAGCGCAGCCGCCGCCTGATCGGCACGGCGGACATCGGCAAGCTCATGCTTTTCTTCGGCGCGCGCACCGAACGGGAGCTACCGTACTTTGGCCCGTTGATGAAGCTGCCGCGGGATTTCATCGACATCAACCTGGCGCTGTCGCGCGAACCCGGCCAGCCCAAGCGCTACGTGCAGGACCTGATCCGCGAACGGGCCGCGCACGTGCGCGGGCTGCTGGCCGACCGCAATACCTGCATCTATGTCTGCGGGCTGAAAGGCATGGAAGTCGGCGTGCTGGACGCCCTGCGCGATGTAGTGGTGCAGTCGGGCGAGGATTGGTCTATCCTGCATGATGCGCTGCGCCGTGAAGGCCGGCTGCACTTCGAGACGTACTGATTCCAACAACAGTTGCGTGACGAACGGCGCGCCTGGGCGCGCCGTTTTCGTTGGCAGGGGGAAAACACAACATGAAGTTCGCCGAATTCAAGGACGGCATGGTGATCAAGGCGGGGCCGGTCACCGTGACGGAAGCGGAGATCCTGGAGTTCGCCCGCAAGTACGATCCCCAGTGGTTCCATACCGATCCGCAGCGCGCCGCGGAAGGCCGCTGGGGCGGGCTGATTGCCAGTGGCTGGCACACCTGCGCGATGGCCATGCGCATGGCGGTCGACGCCGCCCTGCATGATTCCGAATCCTTCGGTTCGCCCGGCTTGGGCGAAGTCCGCTGGCGCACGCCGGTACGCCCCGGCGACACCCTGCGCCTGCACGCGCGCGTGCAGGGCGCGCGGCACTCGTCCTCGCGCCCCGATTTGGGCATCATCAACTGGGCATGGACGGTCGTGAACCAGCACGACGAAAGCGTGCTGGAAATGGACGCGACCAGCCTGTTCGACCTGTCCGGCAACAACTAGGCGCAGCGTCTACCGCTTGCTCGCCTGCTTGAGAATGGCGGCCGCCTCCGGGCCGGCCGCCGCCTTCCACGCATTGATCGATTCGGCGGAAGCGTCCTTCAACGCCTTCTTCACCGCCGGGGGCACGGCGGTGTTGATCGCGACGCCGTTCTTGCGCATATTCGCGTAGTTCTGCTGCAGGCGGCCCTCGATGCGCTTCCACTGCTCGGTCTCGGTCTGCGCGGCTGCCTGGTCGATGGCCTTGCGCGAGCGCGCATCCAGCGCCTCGTAGGCCTTCAGGTTCATCGTCGCCACCGAGACCGGCATGGCGTAGTTGATCTCGGCAAAATTCGGCAGGTATTCCCACAGCTTGCGGCCCGCACCGCCATCGCCGGAAGACAGCACCGCGTTCACCTCGCCCGATGCGATGCGCGGCATGGCGTCCGCGAACGAAATGTTCTGCGCCTTTGCGCCGGCCCGCTGCATGACGTCCTGCGAGGTCGCATCGTAGGTGCGGATGGAGAGCCGCTTGAGCGCCCCCACGCTGTCCAGCTTCTGCTTGGACCAGATGCCCGACGCGGGCCACGGCGTGGTGTAGAGCAGCTTCTGGCCATGCGCGGCCAGCAGTTTCTCGTACGCCGGGCGCGCCGCCTTGTTCAGATTGCGCGCCTTGGACAGCGAGTCGGCCAGGAAGGGCAGGGACGAGACGCCGAAGATCGGATACTTCGTGGCCAGCGCGCCGGCAAAGGCGTCGCCCGCATCCACCTTGCGCGTCTGCACGGCCTCGATCATGTCGCCCGACTTGATGCCCTTGGCGGCGTCGAAGCTCGCGTCGATGACGACATTGCCGGCCGACTTGGCCCGCACCAGTTCGGCAAATGTGGACACACCTTGACCCGGCATGGAGGTGGCCGGGTACTCGGTGGTCATGGTGAGCGTCGTGGCGGCCTGAGCGCCTTGGGCGATGAACGCCATGGCGACGACTGCCGCCAGACGCAGGGGGGTGATGCCGTGCATGCGCGACTCCTCGTGTAGGGACCCGTGAAGCGTAAGAGGTATACAGGCGTACGCCTAGTCGGGCTTTCGGCAATGCGCAGGCGGGGGGGATCGGACGTATGGCGTATTCCAATACGGTCGGTGTCTGACACCCTGGGGAGATGACCGTCAGCTTGTAGCGACGGCGCAGAGGGTGTCAGACACCGAGTAAGTCGTCGGTCGGTGTCTGACACCCTGGGGAGATGATCGTCAGCTTGTAGCGGCGACGCAGAGGGTGTCAGACACCGAGTAAGTCGTCGGTCGGTGTCTGACACCCTGGGGAGATGATCGTCAGCTTGTAGCGGCGACGCAGAGGGTGTCAGACACCTGGCGCTGCCGCAACGCGCCAAAAAAAGGCCGCCCCATGGGCGGCCTCCTTCGCTACATCAGGCAGGCGATCAATAGAACGCCTGGATGCCGGTCTGGGCGCGGCCCAGGATCAGGGCGTGCACGTCGTGGGTGCCTTCGTAGGTGTTGACCACTTCCAGGTTCACCAGGTGGCGCGCCACGCCGAATTCGTCGGAGATGCCGTTGCCGCCCAGCATGTCGCGGGCCAGGCGGGCGATGTCCAGCGCCTTGCCGCACGAGTTGCGCTTCATGATCGAGGTGATTTCGACGGCGGCGGTGCCTTCGTCCTTCATGCGGCCCAGGCGCAGGCAGCCTTGCAGCGCCAGCGTGATCTCGGTCTGCATGTCGGCCAGCTTCTTCTGGATCAGCTGGTTGGCGGCGAGCGGGCGGCCGAACTGCTTGCGGTCCAGGGTGTATTGGCGGGCGGTGTGCCAGCAGGCTTCGGCGGCGCCGACAGCGCCCCAGGCGATGCCGTAACGGGCGGAGTTCAGGCAGGTGAACGGACCCTTCAGGCCGGACACGCCGGGCATCATCTGGTCGGCGGACACTTCCACCTCGTCCATGACGATTTCACCGGTGATCGACGCGCGCAGGCCGACCTTGCCGTGGATGGCGGGGGCGGACAGACCCTTCATGCCCTTTTCCAGGATGAAGCCGCGGATCTTGCCGTCGAAGTCGCCGCCGACGCACTTGGCCCACACCACGAACACGTCCGCGATCGGCGAGTTGGTGATCCACATCTTGTTGCCGCTCAGCTTGTAGCCGTCGGCGGTCTTGACCGCGCGGGTTTCCATGCCGTTGGGGTCGGAGCCGTGATTGGGTTCGGTCAGGCCGAAGCAGCCGATCCATTCGCCGCGCGCCAGCTTGGGCAGATACTTCTTCTTTTGTTCTTCGCTGCCGAATTCGTTGATCGGCACCATGACCAGCGAGGACTGCACGCTCATCATCGAACGGTAGCCGGAGTCGACGCGTTCGACTTCACGGGCGATCAGGCCGTAGCTGACGTAGTTCAGGCCAGCGCCGCCGTATTCGACGGGGATGGTGGCCCCCAGCAGGCCGAGCTCGCCCATTTCGGAGAAGATCTCGGGGTCGGTCTTCTCGTTGCGGAAGGCGTTGAGCACGCGCGGCGCCAGCTTGTCCTGCGAGTAGGCGTAGGCGGCGTCGCGCACCATACGCTCTTCTTCAGTCAGCTGCTGATCCAGCAACAGGGGGTCTTGCCAGTGGAAGGAGGGGTTCGAGGACATGCTGGGTCTCCGCTATGGATTTCCGTGATCGGAATCTAGAAAGTTTAAACTTAAAATAATTCGGGCGGCAAGTTGGGGTTTGCACGGCGGTGCGCCTGGGCGCGCCGCCGGTCCTGACGCCCGTGCAGGGTTCAGTGCTGGGCCTTCAGCGCCGCCTCGCGGATCTTTTCGAGGGTCGTGGACGGGCTGATGGTTTCCGGATCGATGAAGCAGTGCAGGATCGCCGGCTTGCCGCTGGCCAATGCACGTTCAAATGCCGGACCGAACTGTTCGGTGGTCTCCACGCGTTCGCCATGGCCGCCAAAGGCGCGCGCGTAGTCGGCGAAATCGGGGTTCTTCAACTGGGTCGCGGAAATGCGGCCCGGATAGTGCTTTTCCTGGTGCATGCGGATCGTGCCGTACATGCCGTTGTCCACCAGCACCACGATGATGGGCAGGTCGTATTGCACGGCCGTCGCAAATTCCTGGCCGTGCATCAGGAAGCAGCCGTCGCCCGCAAAGCAGACGACGGTCTTGTCCGGCCATACGCGCTTGGCGCCCACCGCTGCCGGCAGGCCGTAGCCCATCGATCCGGAAGTCGGCGCAAGCTGCGTGCCAAAGCGGGTGAAGCGGTGAAAGCGGTGCAGCCAGGTGGCGTAGTTGCCCGCGCCATTGGTCATGATCGCATCGGCGGGCAGGGTCTTTTCCAGATACGCCATGACCTGGCCCAGTTGCAGCGCGCCCGGCGTGGTGATGGCTTCGGGATCGCTCCATTTCAGGTACGACTCGCGCATCGCCTTCGTGCCGTCGGCCCACACGGGGGCGGCCGGCGCCTTCAGGCCGGCCAGCGTCGCGGCGAAGGCGGACGGCGAGGTGTTGATGGCGAGGGTGGGGCGGTACACCCGGCCCAGTTCGGCGGCGTCGGGATGCACGTGCACCAGCTTTTGCTTGGGCACGGGAATGTCCAGCAGCGTGTAGGCCTGGCTGGGGTTTTCCGACATGCGCCCGCCCACCAGCAGGATCAGGTCGGCATCGGCCACGCGCTTGAGCAGCGCCGGGTTGATGCCCAGGCCCACGTCGCCGATGAAGCAAGGATGGTCCGCGGGAAACAGCATCTGGCGGCGGAACGACACGGCGGTCGGCAGCGAATGCAACTGCGCGAAATCGGCGAACTGCTGCACGGCGCGGGCGTCCCAACGCGTGCCGCCCAGGATGGCGACAGGGTTCTTCGCGTCAGCCAGCAGCTTTTCCAGATCGGACAGCTGGCCAGCCGTGGGGGCCGCATCGATGACTTCGTAACGCGGGGCGTCGGCCACTTTGGCGGCCTCGACCAGCATGTCTTCCGGCAGCGCGATCACCACCGGACCGGGGCGGCCCGAGGTCGCGATGTGAAACGCGCGCGAGATCAATTCGGGAATGCGTTCGACCTGATCGATCTCGGTCACCCACTTGGCCTGCGTGCCGAACACGGCGCGGTAGTCCATTTCCTGGAAGGCCTCGCGCTCGCGCATGCCGCGTTCGATCTGGCCGACAAACAGGATCATCGGCGTCGAGTCCTGCTTGGAAATGTGCACGCCGGCCAGCGCATTGGCGGCGCCGGGGCCGCGCGTCACCATGCAGATGCCGGGTTCGCCCGTCAGCTTGCCGTGCGCGTCGGCCATCATGGCCGCGCCGCCTTCCTGGCGGCACACCGTGACCTTGATGTCGGCATCGTGCAGGCCGTCCAGCACCGCCAGATAGCTTTCGCCGGGGACACAAAATACATGTTTGACGCCCTGGGCGACCAGTTGGTCGACCAGAATGTGACCGCCAAGGCGGGAATCTTGCTGAGGCATGGTGGTGTCGTGGTTAGCCTAGGGTAGAACTGCCGAGCATATGTTCCCTGAGCGCACAACGCAATTGATAAAATTGCACATTCTGTTGATCCCCCGGCACGTCCCGCCTGGTGCGCCGCAACATGCGCGCGCGCCGCGACGGGCCGCATTTCAGGCGGCATTCCCTCCATGAGAAACGGCATTCCCAATCTGAGCGCCCTGCAGGCTTTCGAGGCCTCGGCCCGGCTGGGCAGTTTTTCGCGCGCCGCCGAGGAGCTGTCGCTGACCCACAGCGCGGTCTACCGGCAGGTGGCCAGCCTGGAGGCGCGGCTGGGCGTGCAGCTTTTCACCCGGGTGCGCCGCCGCATCGTGCTGACCGACCACGGCGCCGAATACGCCGGCCGCATCCGGCACCATTTAGACCAGATCGAAAAAGACACCTTCGGGCTTGTCAGCCGGACCGGCATGGGGCGCAGCATCCACATTGCCGTCGTGCCCACGCTGGCCACCACCTGGCTGATCCCGCGCCTCGCGGATTTCCAGCGCGAGCACGGCGACATCACCGTCAGCCTGTCCGTGCGCACGCTGCCGTTCCAGTTCAAGGACCAGCCGTTCGACGGCGCGCTGTATCACGGGGACGGGCTCTGGCCCGGCACGCAGGGCGGGCTGCTGTTTCCCGAGCGCGAGCTGGTGCCGGTCTGTGCGCCCGAATTGGCCGAACGCGTGGCGCAAGCGGGGGGCGCCGCGCTGACCGGCATGACGCACCTGCATCTGGCCTCGCGGCCGGACGCCTGGCGCCAGTGGTACGCGGCCAATGGCCATCTGTACGGGCCGCAGGCAGCGGGCGGTCCGCGCTACGAGCTTTTCACCATGGTGATGGCGGCGGTGCAGGCTGGGCTGGGCGTCGGGCTGATGCCGCGCTTTCTGGCGCAACCGGCGCTGGACCAGGGCGCCCTCGTCATGCCCGTGCCGCAGTCGCTGGCCGTCAGCCAGGGTTATTACTTCGGCTATCCGCAGCGCAGCGAGCGGTCGGAGGCGCTGAAGGTGTTCGAGTCCTGGCTCAAGTCCGCCGCCGCCGGCGTGGGCGAGCGCCTGCCCAGCCGCGCCGCGCCGTAGAATCCCGCCATGTCCACCGCCCGCCAGCCGCTGGCCTCCCAGGCCGATATCGACGCCTTCATCGACGCCGTCTGGCTCGAGGACGGCCTTTCCGCCAATACCCTGGCCGCCTACCGCCGCGATCTGACCGGTTTTGCCCGCTGGCTCGAAGACCCCGAGGCCTACGCCCGGGAGCTGGCCGACCGGCACGGTGAACCCGAGCGTGCGCAGACCATGCCCATCGGGCCGGCCAAGCCGATCCGCGACGCGCAGAAGGCGGACATCGAGGCCTGGTTCGCGTTCCGCCACGAAGAAACCCGCGCCACCACCGCCAACCGCCGGCTGGCGGCGCTGCGCCGCTTCTACGCCTGGGCGCTGCGCGAACACCGCGCCGAACGCGATCCGTGCCTGACGCTGGTGGCCGCCAAGCAACCGCCGCGCATGCCCAAGACGCTGTCCGAGCAGCAGGTGGACGCCCTGCTGCGGGCGCCCGACCTCGGCCAGCCGCGCGGCCTGCGCGACCGCGCCATGCTCGAGACCTTGTATGCCACCGGCCTGCGCGTGTCCGAGCTGGTGGGCGTGCGCTCGCTGGACGTCAGCCTGAACGAAGGCGTGGTGCGGGTGGTGCTGGGCAAGGGCGGCAAGGATCGCCTGGTGCCGCTGGGCGCCGAAGCCGCGCATTGGATTGCGCAGTATCTGAATACCGCCCGCCCGGAATTGGCGGCGGGCCGCGTCAGCGATGCGCTTTTCATCACCAGCCGCGCCGAGGCTATGTCGCGGCAGGCGTTCTGGCAACTGGTCAAGAAATACGCCGTGGTCGCGGGCGTGCATGCGCCCCTGTCGCCCCACGTGTTGCGCCACGCCTTCGCCACGCACCTTCTGAATCACGGCGCGGATCTGCGCGTGGTGCAGATGCTGCTGGGCCACGCAGACATCTCCACCACGCAGATCTACACCCACGTGGCGCGCGAACGCCTGAAGGCATTGCACGCGGCCCATCACCCGCGCGGCTAGCCGCCGCCCACCATTCCCTTTTTCAACCGGCACACCCATGAGCAAAGCCCGCCACGTTTCCGAAACACCCGCCACCCAGTTCCTCAAGCAGCACAAGGTGGCCTACACCGAGCACACCTACGACTACGTCGACCACGGCGGCGCAGGCGAAGCCGCACGCCAGCTTGGCCTGGACCCGCACGCGGTGGTCAAGACGCTGGTGATGGAGGACGAATCGGCCAAGCCGCTGATCGTGGTCATGCACGGGGACCGCGAAGTCTCCACCAAGAACCTGGCGCGCCAGGCCGGCCTGAAGAAGGTCGAACCCTGCAAGCCCGAGGTCGCGCAGCGCCACTCTGGCTACCAGGTGGGCGGCACGTCGCCCTTCGGCACCCGCAAGAAGATGCCGGTGTGGGTGGAGGCCGAGGTGCTGACGTATCCGGCGGTCTACATCAACGGCGGGCGGCGCGGATATCTGGTAGGCATCGATCCCAAGGTGCTGGTGGACCTGCTGGGCGCGCGGCCGGTGACGGTGGCGTTGGAGTAGGGCGGCGTTTGGCGGTCGTATCCCGCGCCGGTGGTATCCCATTACCACCCGCCCCGCCGGCGCGGCGCGCACAATGGGACGAGAAGACCAGGAACTGGCCCCCACCCTCATCCCAAGGAGACAATCATGAGCAAACGACTGTTGATGCTGGTCGGCGACTACGCCGAAGACTACGAAACCATGGTGCCGTTCCAAACGCTGCTGACCGTGGGGCACACGGTGCACGCGGTCTGCCCGGACAAGAAGGCCGGCGACACGGTTGCCACGTCCATCCATGACTTCGAGGGCGCGCAGACCTACACGGAAAAGCGCGGCCACAACTTCACGCTGAATTACGACTTCGACCGTGTCGAGCCCTCGTCCTACGACGGGTTGGTGATCCCCGGCGGACGCGCCCCCGAATACCTGCGCCTGAATGAAAAGGTGCTGGATATCGTGCGTGAATTCGACAAGGCCAACAAGCCCATCGCCGCGGTGTGCCACGGCGCGCAAATCCTGGCCGCGGCCGGCGTGCTGAAGGGCCGCACCTGCTCCGCGTACCCTGCCTGCGCGCCCGAGGTCCGGCTGGCCGGCGGCACCTATGCCGAGATCGCCGTCGACCAGGCCTACACCGACGGCAACCTGGTGTCGGCGCCCGCCTGGCCTGCCCATCCGGCGTGGATGGCGCAGTTTCTGGCGGTGTTGGGCACGAAGATCACGCCCTGACCGCTCGCGCGGGGGGCGTGAGAGCGCTGTTTCGCTGCGATCAGCCACGGGGTGCGGCAAATGCCGCACCCCGTGGCGAGTATGGGCGCAAAGCGATCAGGCGAAGTCGAGCACGATGCGGCCTTCGATCTGGCCCTTCTTCATGCGGTCGAACACGCTGTTGATGTTGTCCAGGCTTTCGGTGGCGACGGTGGCGTGGACCTTGCCTTCCTCGGCAAACTGCAGCGATTCCTGCAGATCCAGCCGGGAGCCCACGATGGAACCGCGCACCGTCACGCCATTGAGCACCATGTCGAAGATCGACAGCGGGAAGTCTCCTGGCGGCAGGCCGTTCAGCGAAATCGTGCCGCCCCGGCGCACCATTCCCAGCGCCTGCTCGAAGGCCTTCGGCGACACCGCCGTGATCAGCGCGCCATGCGCGCCGCCGATTTCCCGCTTCAGGTAGGCGGCCGGATCTGTGTTCATCGCGTTGACGGTGACTTCCGCGCCCAACCGGCGCGCGAAGTCGAGCTTGGCGTCATCGATGTCCACGGCCGCCACATTCAGGCCCATCGCCTTGGCGTACTGCACCGCCATGTGACCCAGGCCGCCAATGCCCGAAATGACCACCCAGTTGCCCGGCCGGGTGTCCGTCATCTTCAGGCCCTTATAAACCGTGACGCCGGCGCACAGCACCGGCGCCACGTCGACAAAGCCGACGTTCTTGGGCAGCAGGCCCACGTAGTCGGCTGCCGCCAGCGCGTATTCGGCAAAGCCGCCGTTGACGGAGTAACCCGTGTTCTGCTGCTGCTCGCAAAGGGTTTCCCAGCCGCCCAGGCAGTGTTCGCAATGTCCGCAGGCGGAATACAGCCACGGGATCCCGACCCGGTCGCCTTCCTTGACGTGGGTGACGCCGGCACCCACGGCCACGACGTGGCCAACGCCTTCGTGGCCGGGAATGAAGGGGGGATTGGGTTTGACGGGCCAGTCGCCTTCCACGGCGTGCAGGTCCGTATGGCAGACGCCGCAGGCTTCGATCTTCACCAGGAGCTCGCCCGGGCCCGGGCGCGGCACGGCGACTTCCTCGATCGCCAGGGGTTTACCAAATGCGCGTGCAACTGCGGCCTTCATGGTTTTGTCCATCACTACCTCCGAAGTCTGATCAGTTTCACTATGCTCGAACGCTTGCGCGCTCAAATCCATGATGTACATCAATCGGCGCGGGAAGGTCGAGATCGTTACAGGTTCGGGGCCTTATTGCCGGGGGAGAGGCAATCGTCGTAAAGTCGATCGCAGGCGCGCCGGTCCGGCTGCGTGTCGCCGATGCCCAGGAGCTCCCATGTGTGAAATCTTCATCCGCGCCACCGAGCACTCGTATGCCTGCGAAACCCGGTCCTTGCGCCTGCACGGCGTGGCGACCAGCCTGCGGCTCGAGCACCTGTTCTGGCAGGTCCTCGAAGAGATCGCCGGCCGAGACGGCCTGCGGGTCACCCAACTGATCGAACGCCTGTACGACGAACTGGTCGAGTACCGCGGCGAGGCCGCCAACTTCACCTCGTTCCTGCGCGTGTGCTGCCTGCGGTATCAGCTGTTGCAGGCCGAGGGCCGGATCCCGCGCGATGCCAGCGTGCCGATCCGATCGCTCAATGCGCAAGCCGTCCTGGAAGGGCTGCCGCCTTCACTCTGCGACGCCCAGCCCGTCCCCGCGAAGCGCCGCGCGGCGTGACCCGCTTTGCCGCACCATGCAAAAGGGCCCGATAAGATCGGGCCCTTCGTTTTGCGGTGTGGAGCGGTCAGACTGGCATCAGCCGCCCGAGGCAATCGACGCCATGGCCACTTCGCTTTGCACGATGCGGCGGATGCGCACGGCATCGCCGATGCGCGAAAGCTTGCCCTGCGAATCCAGCAGCACGATGGCCAGATCGCGGCCGTTGATGCGCGCCAGCATCACCAGGCATTCGCCCGCTTCATTGATGTAACCCGTTTTGGACACCTTGATGTCCCAGTCGGGCTTGCGCACCAGCAGGTTGGTGTTGCGGAAGGTCTGCGTGCGGTTGTTGATCTCGACCTCGTACTCGGTATCGGTGGAGTAGCGATGGATCAGCGGGCGCTGCGACGCGGCGCGCAATAGGCGCGCCAGGTCGTGCGGCGACGACACGTTGTTGCTGGACAGGCCCGTCGGCTCGATGAACCGCGTGCTGGTCATGCCCAGCGACTGCGCCTTGGCGTTCATGGCGGCCACGAAGGCGCGCAGCCCGCCCGGATAGTGGCGGCCCAGCGCGTTGGCGGCGCGGTTCTCGGAAGACATCAGCGCCAGATGCAGCATGTCGCCGCGCGATAGCTTGGTGCCCACCCGCAGCCGCGAGGTCGTGTGCTTGAGCTCGTCGACGTCCTCGTCGGTGATCTCCAGCATTTCGTCCATCGGCAGGTTGGCGTCCACCACGACGACGGCCGTCATCAGCTTCGAGATGGAAGCGATGGGGCGCACGACGTTTTCGTTCTTGGCGAAGATGACGGTGGAGGTTTCAAGGTCTTGCACGTAAGCGGTGCTGGACCGCAGCGCGGCCGCTTCGGCGCGCGCCGAGGCGGCGGGCGGCGGCATGGCCGCGCTGGCTGCGCCGGCGGCGGCTACGCGCCGGCCGCGTGCGGCCTTGTCCGTCTTGCCGCCCTTGCCGCCCTTGCCGCCCTTGCCGGCAGCGCCCGATTTCTTGGGCGGCGTGCCTTTCGCGGCCACCTGCTTGCCGCTTTTGGGTGGTGCCTTCTTGGCCGACGAGGATTTGGGCGGCGCCTTCTTGGCGGACGGCGCCGCCTGCTTGGCGGCGGCGCTCTTGCCGGAGCCCGCCTTGGGCGCCGGCGCTTTTTTGGCTTGTTGCGCCTTGCAGGCCGCCGACTTGGCGTTGGTCTTGCAAGGGTCGGAATTTTTGGCTGCTTGTGCCGCAGGGGGCAGGAGCACGCACACCGCCAGCGCGGCAGGCGCTATGGCGTTCGCAATTGCACGTTTCCAGGAAAAGGCCATGGTTGGGCAGGCTTGTGGTCTGTGAGCAAATATTTCTTAAGCCGGCGTTTCGTCGGATCAGAAAAAGTCCAGATGAATTATGGGCTTACGCGTCGAATTTAAACAGCAATTTCAAGTAGTGCGCAAGGCGATTTGCGAGTTTTTCAGAAAAAACACCGTGACCGATTGTGGCCGCATCAATTAGTCACAAATCGGAAGCCGCAAAGCTAACCGCGCGGCGCGCAAGAGCGTAGCCCGGATTAACCCTCATCTGGCTGAATAGGTGGACTTTTTTGAGAAGAATCTGCGCGCGGAGCCGAGGCCGAAGCTGGCCTCGCCGGGTGGAATCGAACCACCAATTGACCCTTAGGAGGGGCCGGTTATATCCATTTAACTACGGCGAGCGAGGAGGGGGCGCAAAGCAGTGCCGCCATTGACGACGGGAAAGGGCCGCCAAAACTGGGGGCGCTTCGCACTAAGGCCTTGAAATTGCTGCGGAACTTGCGAGCCGAAGTTTAGCACTGCAGACGCGGGCTTCGAAGCAGGACGCAAGTCTATCAGCAGGCGCGGCAACGCCCAAATCACCGCGCGCCGGGCGCTCGCCCGGGATGACCTCGCGGGTGAAGCTTGTTGCGGCAACGCGGGTATTCACGGACCCGCATGCCGACTTGTATATGATGTTCGCGTCCCACCGCTGCGTGGGGCCGCCCCGAGGAGGGGGCGCAAACCCAAAAAACAACCAGACACGGGTTTCATGTCTAGCCAAACCGATACGATTTCCGCACGCACCATTGTCTTGGGCACCCTGGTCGTGCTGCTTGCCATGGGGGTGCGCGCCACCTTCGGCCTGTTCATGCAGCCGATGGGCCTGACGCACGGCTGGAGCCGTGAAGTATTTTCGATGGCGTTTGCCCTACAGAACCTCGTGTGGGGCGTGGCCTGTATCTTCATGGGCATGCTGGCCGACCGTTACGGTTCTGGCCGCACCATTGCGCTGGGCGCCGTGCTGTACATGCTGGGCCTGATCGGCACGCGCTTTGCCACCGACGAGGCCACGCTTTACCTGACCGCGGGCGTGCTGGTCGGACTGGGACAGGCAGGCACCACGTTCCCCGTCATCCTGCCCGTCGTCGCGCGCGCCGTGCCGCCCGCCTACCGCAGCACGGCAATGGGCATCGCCAGCGCGGGCGGCTCGCTCGGCCAGTTTGCCGTGGTGCCGACCGGGCAGTTGCTCATCAGCGGGCTGGACTGGACGGGCGCGCTCTGGGTGCTGTCGCTGTTCGTGGCTTGCGGCGCGCCTTTGGCGTATTTCCTGCGCGGCCGCCCCCAAGCGCACGCCGGTCCGCATCAGTCGCTGGGCACTGCCATCAAGCAGGCCGTGCGCCATCCGTCGTTCCACTTCCTGTTCTGGAGCTACTTCGTCTGCGGCTTTCACACCGCGTTCATCACGCTGCACTTGCCGGCCTATGTGACCGACGGCGGGCTGACGGCCGGGCAGGGCGCCACCGCGATCGCGCTCATCGGCCTGTTCAACGTTCTGGGTTCGTTCTACGCCGGTAAGCTGGGCGGCAAATACAGCAAGAAGCGGCTGCTGGCGGTGGTGTACTTCATGCGCGCGTTCGGCATCCTGTTGCTGCTGTCGGTGCCGCTGACGCCGTGGGTGCTCTATGCCTTCGCGGCTTGGATGGGATTATTCTGGCTGGGCACGGTGCCGTTGACGCAAGGGCTCATTGGCCAGATCTACGGCTTGCGCTATGCGGCCACGCTCTCGGGCATCGTGTTTCTCGGCCATCAGTTGGGCAGCTTCATTGGCGTGTGGCTGGGCGGCTACGCGTATGCCAAGACCGGCAGCTACGATCTGGTCTGGTGGCTGGGCGTTGCGCTGGCCATCATCGCGGCGCTGCTCTGCCTGCCCGTGCGCGAGCAGCCGGTCGCGCCGGCGCAGCCCGCCACGGCCTGACCGCGACCTGCCGGAGCCCCGCCATGACCCTCGGACCGCAACCCGAAACCCCTCGCCGCAAAGGCTGGCGAGCGGTGGGCGTGTTGGCGCTGGCCGCGGTGCTGGGGCTGGCGTTCTGGGGCTACACCACGCCCGAGATGCAGATTCACTGGGAAAACCTGGCCGCACTCTGCGGGTTTTGACAGGGCTCGGCTTACCGCAACCGGCGCGTCGCGGCGGCCGCCTCGCGGTATCCTACGGCGGAGATTTTCTCCGCCTTTTTCATTGCTTTTCGTCGCGCGGCCGCCCGCCGCGCGCGCCCTTGGATGACCATGCAGGACGCAGCGCCTTCCTACTCCGATCTCTCGTTGCCGGACATCGCCAGTCTGCCCGCGGCAGACACGCTCGTGCTCACGGTGAACAACCGCCTGTCGCGCCGCCTCACGCTAGAGCTCGCCGGATTGCTGCGCCAGGAACGCCAGGTCAGCGAGCTGCCGCGCATCCTGCCGCTGTCCGCCTGGCTCGCTGAATCCGCCAACGAACTCGCCTTCGAATCCGACGAAGACGTCCCCGCCTACCGGCTGGACAGTTTTGCCACGCAGCTCGTCTGGACCGAAGCCATCCGCCTCGAAGAAGCCGAACGCTTCCTGCTGGATGCCAGTCAGGCGGCGCGGCTGTCCATGGATGCGGACCTGCTCATGGACGAATGGGCGCTGCAGGTGCCGTCCGGCGCGGATACCGACGAATACCGCGGCTTTGCGCGCTGGCGCGAGCGCTATCGCCACACGCTGGCCGGCATCGATGCCGAAGACGCCAACCAGGGTTACGCGCGCGTGCTGCGCGCCCTCGAAGCCGGACGCCTTGCCACGCCGCGGCAACTGGTGCTTGCCGGGTTCACCGACATCTCGCCCCGCTTTCAGCGCCTGCTGCACGCATTCGAGGCCCAGGGCACACGCGTGGCGCAATGGCGCGATACCCAGCGTGTGGCGGCTGTGGCGCAGCGCTTCGAGGCCGCGGATCAGGGCGCCGAATGGCGCGCCGCCGCCGACTGGGCGGCCAGCCGTTTGAAGGCCGATCCCGCCGGGCGTTATGCCATCGTGTCGCCGCAACTGGAAGCCGAATCCCCCTTCGCGCGCCGCGTGCTCGGCCAGGCGCTGGCCGGGCGCGACGGCGCGCCGGCGTTTGCCTTCAACGTTGCCGTGGGCCGGCCGCTCGACGAATGGCCCATGGCCCGCGCCGCGCTGGCCTGGCTGCGGGCGCTGGCCGAATGCGCGCAGGGCAAGGGCTGCGGCGTGGGCGTCCTGGGCGCCGCGTTGCTTGCAGGCCATTGCGCCGGCGACGTGCGCGACCGCGCCCGGCTCGCCGCCATCGACGCGCGCTGGCGGCGCCAGGGGCAATTGCATGTCGCCCCGCAAGCATGGCGCAAGTTGCTTGCGGATCTGCCGGCGTTGGCGCAGGCCTGGAACCACGCCACGGAAATCTGGACGCAAGGCGGCCGCCAGGCCACGTGCGACGTCTGGATGCTGCGCATGAAGGCCGCCTTGACGGCGCTGGGCTTTCCCGGCGAAGCCCCGCTCGACAGCGTGGGTTATCAGGTCATGGGCGCGCTGGGCGATGCGCTAGGCAGCTTTTCGGCGCTGGCGCCGGCCGCGGGCCGCCTGGGGGGCGTGGCCGCCGTGAACCTGCTGGAAAGCGTGGCGCGGTCCTCCTCGTTCCAGCCGCAGCGCGATCCGCTCGCGCGGCTGGACGTCCTTGGGTTGCTGGAAGCCGAAGGCGGTTACTGGGATGGCGTCTGGCTGCTGGGACTGACAGACGACGTGCTGCCCGCTTCGCCCAAACCGAACCCGCTGCTGCCGCTTGCCGTGCTGCGCCAGGCCCGGGCGCCGCGCGCCACGCCCGAGCGCGAACGCGAATGGGCCGAAGGCATGTTTGCCGCGCTGTGCCGCTGCGCGCCCGACATCACCGTCAGCCACGCCCACATGGATGGCGAGCGCGAGCTGCGTCCTTCGCCACTGATCGCGGCGCTCTCGCTTACTGACTGGACGCCCGCGCTTACGGCGGCGCAGGCCGCCTTGCCGCAGGAATCGCTCGACGATTCGCAGGGGCCTCCATTGGCGGCCGGCAATCGCGGCGGGGGCGGGCTGGATGTGCTGGACACGCAGGCGCGCAATCCGCTTTGGGCGTTCGTGCGCCATCGCCTCGGCGGCCGGGAGCTCGCGCCCTATGCCGATGCCGCCACCGTCAACGTGCGAGGCCAGTTCCTGCACAAGGCGCTCGAAGTGGTGTGGGGCATGATGCCCGACCAGGACGCGCTGCACGAGCAGCTTGCGGCTGGCCGTCTGCCGGCGTTGCTGGAGCAGGCCGTGGCGCAGGCCGCCGACGAAGAACTCAAGGAATACGCGCCAGCCTTGCGCGCGCTGGAATGCCAGCGCGCCCAGGCCGTGCTGGCCTCATGGCTGGACCTCGAAGCGCAACGCCTGCCGTTCGCGGTGGCACAGGTCGAAAAAAACCATCAGTGGCAGCGTGGCGCGCTGAACCTGAAGCTGCGGTTGGACCGCATCGATCGCCTTCCCGACGGCCGTAACGTCATCGTCGACTACAAGACCGGCGTGGCGGCGGCCAAGCCCGAACCCGACTGGTCCCGCAGCCGTCCCGTGAACGTGCAGTTGCCGTTCTATGCATCGGTGCTGGCCGACGCGGCTGGCGGCGAAGCCGCGGGGCTGGTGCTGGCGCAGATCCACGCGCGGCAGGTTGCCGCGCAAGGATTGGCCGACGAAGACCTGGGCATGCCCGGCGTCACACTCGCCAGCGAAAGCAAATACTTCGACGGCCTGTCCTGGCCCGAGATCCGCCAACGCTGGCGCGTGGCGATCGAATCCCTGGCCGACGAATACGTGGCGGGGTACGCGGCCAACGTCGCCTACCGGCGCGACGATCTGAAATACTGCGATGCCTTGCCGTTCCTGCGCTTGCATCTTGACGACGAGGACGCATGAACATGGCCGAACCCGATCGCCTTCCGCATGACCACGCCGCTCGCGCGGCGGCGCTCGATCCCGCGCGGTCCTTCCTCGTCCAGGCGCCCGCAGGCTCAGGCAAGACCGAACTCCTCACCGACCGCATCCTGGCCTTGCTGGCCACGGTGAACCGGCCCGAAGAAATCGTCGCCAT
The DNA here is from genome assembly GCF_037039475.1 of Achromobacter sp. E1. NCBI lineage: Bacteria > Pseudomonadati > Pseudomonadota > Betaproteobacteria > Burkholderiales > Alcaligenaceae > Achromobacter > Achromobacter sp. E1. The sequence continues at coordinate 4,441,289 of NZ_CP146253.1, read as the reverse complement.
CACGTTCACGCGCAAGGCCGCGTCCGAGATGCACGCCCGCGTGCTGAGCAAGCTGCGGCGCGGGCTGGATGCGCCTCCCGAGGCCGCGCACGAACGCCGCAGCTGGGACCTCGCCCGCGCGGCGCTGGCGCGCAATGCCGAACAGGGCTGGCATCTGCTGGATCATCCCGCGCGTCTCGCCATCCGCACCATCGACTCGTTCTGCGCGGGGCTGGTGCGCAGCATGCCGTGGCTGTCGGAGCTGGGCGGCATGCCGGACATCACGGACGATGCGCGCTCGCACTACGAAGCCGCCGCGCGCGCCACGCTTGATCTCGCGGACGACTACGAGGCCGTCCGCATTTTGCTGCGCCACCTGGACGTCGACGTGCAGGCCGCCAAGGACGCCATCGCCGACATGCTGGGCCAGCGCGATCAATGGCTTCCGCTGCTTCGCCACGGCTCCGACCGCGAGGCCATGGAGGCCATGCTGGCCGAGGCCATCGGCGAAGACCTCGATGCCTTGTGCGCCGCCATGCCCTACGGCTGGTCCGAATCGCTTTGCGGCCCGGCGCGCCTGGCGGCCGCCCACCTGCAGGACGCCGAAGACGACAACAAGCTGGCTGCGTTGCTGGACTGGACCGAAGCACTGCAACCCGACGCCGAACTGCTGGACGCCTGGCGCGCCGTCGCGCACCTGCTGCTGACCAGCACCGGCTCCCTGCGCAAGACCGTCAACAAGAACCTGGGGTTCCCGGCCAAGTGCGCGCACAAAGAACCCTTCGTCGCCTGGCTGGAAGGCGCCGACGCGCAAGCCGCCTGGGTGCGCCGCTTGCACGCCGTGCGCGATATTCCGGCGCCGCATTTCACCGATGCCCAATGGGAAGTGCTGGGCGCGCAGCTCATGACGCTTGCCCTGGCCGTGGCGCAGTTGCGGCTGCGCTTTGCCGAAAAAGGCGAGGTCGACTTTATCGAGATCGCCCAGCGGGCCGCGGCCGCGCTGGGTAGCGCCGACGACCCGGGCGAACTGCTGCTCAAACTCGACGCCTCGATCCGGCATCTGCTTATCGACGAATTCCAGGACACCAGCCAGACACAGCTCGACTTGCTGCGTACCCTCACGGCAGGCTGGCAGTCCGGCGATGGCCGCAGCCTGTTCCTCGTGGGCGATCCCATGCAGTCGATCTACCGCTTCCGCAAGGCAGAGGTCGGCCTGTTTCTCGAAGTCGCCGACATCGGCGTGGGCGAGGTCAAGCCCGACTTCCTGAACCTCACGGACAACTTCCGTTCGCAGGCAGGCATCGTCGACTGGGTGAACCAGTCGTTCGTCGACCTGCTGCCCCGGCGTAGCGACGCTGCCGCGGGCGCCATCGCGTACAGCCCGTCCACGGCCTTTCATCCGGCGCTGCCCGACCCCGCGGTGCGCTTTCATCCGGCGTGGTCGCGCGAGGGCGCGCCGCCCGCCGAAGAACAGGCTGAAGACATCGCCGTGGGACTGGTGCGCCAGGCGCTGATCGACCACAAGGGCGCCAAGCACCCCGTCGCGATTCTCGTGCGCGCCCGCAGTCACCTGGGCAACCTCACGCGCCGGCTCGCACAGGAAGGCATACGCTCGCGCGCCGTCGACCTGGTGCCGCTGGCGCTGCGGCCGGTGGTGGCCGACCTGGTGCAACTCGTGCGCGCCGTGTCGCATCCGGCCGACCGCCTCGCTTGGCTGTCCGTGCTGCGCGCGCCCTATTGCGGCTTGACGCTCACCTCGTTGCAGCGGCTCTTTGGCGACGACCACATCACGCCGGTGCCCGTGCTGCTGGAACGCGCCTTGCGCATCGCCCCGCAGCCCATTGCAACGGCAGCGCCCGAGGCATCCGGCCCGCAAGGCTCGCTCTTTGACGCACCCGCCCCAGAACCGCAAGCCCCGTCCGCGCAAGCAATACTCAGCCCCGACGAATTCGCGCGCCTGCGCCAAGTCGCGTCGGTCCTCCTGGACAAACGCAACGCATCGGGCGCCATCCCCTTCGCCGCGTGGGTGGAATCGCTGTGGCGCCGCCTGGGCGGCCCCGGCTTGTACGCCGGCCTGTCTGTCGCCAACGACGCCGAAAGCCTGTTCCAACTGGTCGAACGCCTTGCCCCGCACGGCAACATCGACGTGGCCGCCCTGGACGCCGGCATCTCCCGCCTCTTCGCCGCGCCCGACGCGTTGGACGAAGACGAAGGCGCGGTCGAGATCATGACCATGCACAAGTCCAAGGGCCTGCAGTTCGAAACCGTGATCCTGTACGGCCTGCACCGCGCGCCGCGCGGCGATCAGGCTCCCCTGGTGCGCTTCGAACAAAGCGGCGGCCGCGTCCTCTTCGGCCCGGTCAAGCCACGCGCCGAAACAGAAGCAGACCCGGTCTCACGCTACCTGGGCGCCCGCGAGGCCCGCCGCGCCTCCTACGAAATAGACCGTCTCCTCTACGTCGCCGCCACCCGCGCCCGCAAACGTCTGCATCTGGTCGGACACGTCTCGATCGACGAAGCCTCTGGCCAAATCAAGACCCCGCCCGCAGCCAGCCTGCTGGGCCGCCTGTGGCCGTGCCTGACCCCGCCCGTTCCACCTTCGCTGAATGGCGAAACGGTGCAAGAAGAAACCGACGCCCCCGAATGGCAAGGCGAACCCCTGCGACGCATCGACAACGCCGGCCTCGCGCAGCTGCAACGCCAATCCAGCATCACCATGAGCGCCGGCTTCGCCACGGCCACCCGAGGCGCCTGGGGCGAAGCCGCCGAACATCCCGCCTGGCAACTCGAAGCCAGCTACGACGCCGCCATCGGCACCTTGGCCCACGCCTGGCTGGCCCGCATCGGCCAGGACGGCATACAAGCCTGGCCCCCCGAAGCCCTCACGCCGCGCCTACCCGCCATGCGCCGCCAACTCACCCGAGCCGGCATCCCCGCCAGCCAGGCAGACGCCGCCGCCGAGGCCGTCCTGGAAACGCTGCAAGCCACCCTGGCAGACGAACGCGGCCTCTGGCTCCTATCCCAATCCGGCGCCCGCCGCGAATGGCCCCTCATCGACGCGGCCGGAAAAGTCTCGGTCATCGACCTGGCGCTCAGCACCGAAGACGGCTGGCTGATCGTCGACTACAAAACCGGCCGCCCCCACCCGGGAGAATCCCCCGCCGCCTTCGCAATCCGCATGCGCCAACGCCACGGCGAACAATTGCAGCGCTACTGCACCCAAGTCACCGCCCTGGACGGCCGCAGCGCCCGAGCCGCGTTGTACTTCCCGCGCGCAAAGGCGTGGATAGATCTGCTGGAGTAACGCGCGACAGGGCAAGCACAACGGCGAGCGAAGCAACGCCCCAAGCAAAAGCAACTGCGGCAATCGAGGCAACCACGCGAAGCGAGAAAAAAGGGGCGAGCGAAGCAACGCCCCGCGCGCTAAGCAGTGCCGGATATGAGCAAGGCAAAGCGAAGCGAGCCAAAAGGGCGAGCGAAGCAACGCCCCGCGCGCTAAGCAGTGCCGGATATGAGCCAGGCAAAGCGAAGCGAGCCAAAAGGGCAAGCGAAGCAACGCCCCACGCGCTAAGCAGTGCCGGATAGGAGCAAGGCAAAGCGAAGCGAGCCAAAAAGGGCAAGCGAAGCAACGCCCCCGCGCCAAGAAATTGCCCCATGCAAAGCAGCCAAGCAAGGCAAAGCGAAGCGAGCCGAAGGGGCAAGCGAAGCAAAGCCCCCACCCCCTCCCCCTCGGGGGGAGGGCCGGGGAGGGGGCCCACATATTGCCCCTCGGGGCCCGCCAGCCGAGATTCGAGCGAGCGCGCGAAGCGCAGCTCTGCTAGAATCTCGGCTGGCGGGCCCCTTCGCATGGTTCGACGGTGAACCTGGTCAGGTCGGGAACGAAGCAGCCATAGTCGTTTAGGGTCAGTGCCGGAGTAAGGCTCGCCAACCGGATTCTTCAAGGCAGTAGCGTTTGCTACATCGCTTTCACAGGGGACGGGGTTATTTTCCAAGGATTCGTTCCACGGGAATAAGCCCGTCCCCTTTGCATTCCAGCCCGCTCGATCAACGGGTTCAACAATCAGGCTCTACAATCCAGCCATGACTTATCTGGTATTGGCCCGCAAGTGGCGGCCGCGATCGTTCGATACCCTGGTGGGACAGGATCACGTGGTGCGCGCGCTCACCCATGCGCTCGACACGCAACGCCTGCATCACGCCTGGCTGTTCACCGGAACCCGGGGCGTTGGCAAGACCACGCTCTCGCGCATCCTGGCCAAATCGCTCAACTGCGAGACCGGCATCACCTCCAAGCCGTGTGGCGTCTGCCGCGCCTGCACCGAGATCGATGCCGGCCGCTTCGTCGACTACCTTGAGCTGGACGCCGCGTCCAACCGCGGCGTCGAGGAAATGACGCAGCTCCTGGAGCAGGCGGTCTATGCGCCCGGCGCGGGACGCTTCAAGGTCTACATGATCGACGAAGTCCACATGCTGACCGGGCACGCGTTCAACGCCATGCTCAAGACGCTGGAAGAGCCGCCCCCGCACGTCAAGTTCATCCTGGCCACCACCGATCCGCAGAAGATCCCGGTGACGGTTTTGTCGCGCTGCCTGCAATTCAATCTAAAGCAGATGCCGGCCGACTCCATCGTCGGCCATTTGCAGGCCGTGCTTGGCCAGGAAGACGTGGGCTTTGAGATCCCGGCCCTGCGGCTGATCGGGCAGGCCGCGTCGGGTTCGATGCGCGACGCTTTGTCGCTCACCGACCAGGCCATTGCCTACAGCGCGGGCAACCTGACCGAGGACGCCGTGCGCGGCATGCTCGGTACCATCGACCAGCGCCATCTCGTCCGCCTGCTCGACGCCTTGTCCTCGGGCGACGCCAAGGGCGTGCTGGCCGTGGCCGATGAACTCGCGATCCGCGGGCTGTCGTATGCCGGCGCGCTGGCCGACCTGGCCGTGCTGCTGTCGCGCGTCGCGATCGAGCAGCGGGTGACTGGCGTCACCGCCGCCGAAGATCCGCTGGCCGCCGACATCGCCCGTCTGGCGCAGGCGCTCCATCCGGACGCCGTGCAACTCTTCTATTCCGTCGCGGTGCACAGCCGCGGCGAATTGACGCTGGCGCCTGACGAATACGCAGGCTTCATCATGGCGTGCCTGCGCATGCTGGCGCTCAATGGCGATGCTGGCCCGCAGACGGCGCTGGAAGCGCCCGCCGCACCCGCCCGCCAGACGGCAGCGCCCGCCGCAGCTGCGGCCGTCGCCGCGCCCACGGGCGCCGAGGCCGGCGCTTCAAACCCAGCTGCTGCGTCAACGGCCGCTTCGTCGACGGCGGCTGCGCCGACTGCCGCGGTATCGACCGCCGCGGTCTCGACCGCCGCTGTATCGACCGCCGCTGTGCCGGCATCCGCGCAGGCGGCAGACGCTCCTTCGGCAGCGGCTCAGTCGCCAGAGGCTCAGTCGCCAGAGGCTCAGTCGCCAGAGGCTCAGTCGGCAGCCGCCGGTCAGCCCATCGCAGCGACATCCGACGCCGGCACTGCCGACGCCCCGGCAGCCAACGCCAGCGCGCCATTCGATGGCGCAGCCGCCGCCACGCCGGCAGACGGCTCCGCGTCTTCGCCCGACGCCGCCCATACCCCCTCGATATCGTCGGCAAACGATGCGGCAGCCCCCGCGCAACCGGCCCCGCCGGCCGCAGCGGCTCCGGCGCAATCGTCCGCCGCGTCCGCCCCTCAATCCGCGGATCCCGACAGTGTCCCGCCTTGGGAAGACCTCCCCGCCGACGCCGCTTCGCCGAACCCGGTCTCCGCCAAAGCGCAAAATTCCGCCGCCCTGGCCGTGACGCCCGCCGCGGCGGCAATCGCCCCGGCCGTGGACGACGCCGACGGTCCCCCGGCATGGGTCGACGAAGAAATTCCTTTCGAAGCCGAAGGCGGGTTCATGCCCGACAGCGGCTTCACGTCCGACCCCGACGACGATTTTGAAACGCTGGCCACGTCACCGTCGCCCGCACCCGCACCGCCCGCCGCCCGCCGCGATGGCCCCGCGCCCGCACGCAAGCGCCAATCGCGCGCGCCGCGCCTGGCAGACATGGACGCGGCGTCCTGGCCCGAACTGGCCGCACGGCTGCCCGTGACCGGCCTGGCCTCGGAACTGGCGCGCCAGAGCGAATGGGCCGGTGTGCAGGGCGATGCCATCATCCTGCGCGTGGCCGTCAAGACCCTGGCCGAAAGCGAAAGCCGCGTGCGGCTGCAGACCGTCCTGTGCGAACATTTCGGGCAGGGCATCCGGCTGGACGTGCGGGTCGGCGTCACCGGCGATGCCACGGCGTATGCCGTGGCTCAGGCCGAGAGCGCGGCGCGCCAACTGGCGGCCGAAAACGCCGTGGCCGACGATCCCTTTGTGCAAGCGCTGTTGGCGGATTTCGGCGGCCATGTCGTGCCTGGCTCGATCCGCCACGTTGATTCATCGGCCGCCGCCTGACGGCGGCCAACCTCATTCCCCTCGTTCAAGGAAGCTCCCATCATGATGAAAGGACAACTCGCCGGCCTGATGCGCCAAGCGCAGCAGATGCAGGAAAACATGAAGAAGGCGCAGGACGCGCTGGCCGACATCCAGGTCGAAGGCGCCTCGGGCGGCGGTCTGGTGAAGGTCACTATGACCTGCCGTCACGACGTCAAGCGCGTCGAGATCGATCCGTCGCTGCTGGCCGACGACAAGGACATGCTGGAAGACCTGGTCGCCGCCGCGTTCAACGACGCCCTGCGCAAGGCCGAAGCCACCTCCCAGGAGAAGATGGCGTCGGTGACCGCCGGCATGCCGCTGCCTCCGGGCATGAAGCTGCCGTTCTGATAGCCGCTGACATAGGCTGCAATGGATCCCTTACTGCCTGAACCCGAGCCGCTGGTCTCGCTGATCGAAGCGCTGCGTCGCCTGCCCGGCGTGGGCGTGCGATCGGCCAGACGCATGGCCTACCACCTGTTGCAGCATGATCCGCAAGGCGCGGACATGCTGGGGCGGGCGCTTGCCGGCGCGGTGCGGGATCTGAAGCACTGCGCGCGCTGCAATAGCTTTTCCGAAGACGAGGTCTGCGCGACCTGCTCCAACGCCAAGCGTGATCCCTCGCTGCTGTGCATCGTGGAAACGCCGGCCGACCAGAACATGATCGAGTCCAGTCACGGCTATCGCGGCCTGTACTACGTGCTCATGGGCCGCGTCGCGCCGCTGGAAGGCATCGGCCCGCGCGAGCTGGATTTCGACCGCGTGATCAAACGCGCGACCGACGGCGTGGTGCAGGAGGTCATCCTGGCCACCAACTTCACGGCCGAAGGCGAGACCACTGCGCACTTCCTGGGCGAGGCGCTTGGCGAGCGCGGCCTGCGGGTCACGCGCCTGGCGCGTGGCGTGCCGGCCGGCAGCGAACTCGAATACGTCGACGCCGGCACCATCGCCTGGGCCCTGATGGAGCGCAAGACCACCTGACGCTCGCGGTACCAGAACGCCCGCCGGCAATGCATCGGCAGGGCACCCAATGTGAGGAAGACAAACCATGTCAGCGCTGACCGGACTCAAAGTCCTGGAACTCGGCACGCTTATCGCCGGCCCGTTCGCCGCGCGCATCTTCGGCGAATTCGGCGCCGACGTCATCAAGGTGGAAACCCCGCACGGGCCTGACGGCACGGGCGGCGGCGATCCCATCCGCAGCTGGCGCCATCTGCACGAGGGCAATTCCTTGTGGTGGACGGTGCAGGCCCGCAACAAGCAATCCATCGCGCTCAACCTGAAAGACCCCCGCGCCCAGGAGATCGCCCGCAAGCTGGCGCTGGACGCTGACGTGGTGGTCGAAAACTACCGCCCTGGCGTCCTGGAGAAGTGGGGGCTGGGCTACGAACAGCTACGAGCCATCAATCCCGCCCTCATCATGGTCCGCCTGTCCGGCTATGGGCAGACCGGCCCCATGAAGGATCAGCCCGGCTTTGGCGCCATCGGCGAATCGATGGGCGGCTTGCGCTACGTGTCCGGCCATCCGGACCGTCCGCCGCTGCGCGTGGGCATCTCCATCGGCGACTCCATCGCGGCACTGCATGGCGTGATCGGCGCGATGATGGCGCTGCGCCATCGCGACGCCACCGGCGGCCGCTGGAACGGCAAGACGGGCGACGAATGCCGGGCAGGGCAGGGCCAGATGGTTGACGTGGCCCTGTACGAAGCCGTGTTCAACATGATGGAAAGCCTGGTCCCCGAATACGACGTGGCCGGCGTGGTGCGCGAGCGCACGGGCGGCGCGCTGCCCGGCATCGTGCCGTCCAACACCTACACCACCCGCGACGGCCAGAACATCGTCATCGCCGGCAATGGCGACGCGATCTTTCATCGCCTGATGCGGGCCATCGGCCGCGACGATCTGGCCGAGGATCCGGACCTGGTGCGCAACGACGGCCGCGCGCGGCGTGTCCAGGAGATCGACGGCGCCATCCAGCAATGGTGCGACGGACGCGGCATCGAATCGGCACTTGAGACGCTCAAGCGCGCCGACGTGCCGGTCGGCAAGATCTACAGCGTGGCCGATATGTTCAGCGACCCGCAGTTCCTTGCGCGCCGCATGATCGAGCAGCATCGCCTCGCCGACGGCAGCCCCGTCAAGCTGCCCGGCGTGGTTCCCAAGCTCTCGGAAACGCCCGGCCAGACGCGCTGGGTAGGCCCGAAATTAGGGGAACATACCGAGGAAGTCCTGAAATCGCTGGGGTATGATTCAGCGGCTATCGACGAGCTGGCGAAGACCGGCGCTATCGGAAAATCCGACAACCAGGAGACAAACCAATGACAGTCACCCGCCGTGAACTGCTCAAGATGGCCGGCGCTGCCGGCGTCATGGGCATGGCCCCTGCCATCGTGCGCGCGCAGAAACTCGAAAAGACCAAGGTTCAGATCGCAGTCGGCGGCAAGCCGCTGATCTACTACCTCCCGCTGACGATTGCCGAGGTGCGCGGCTACTTCAAGGACGAAGGGCTGGACGTCAGCATCGCCGACTTCGCCGGCGGCTCCAAGGCCTTGCAGGCCGTGGTGGGCGGCAGCGCCGACGTGGTCTCGGGCGCCTTCGAGCACACGCTGTCCATGCATTCCAAGGGCCAGGCCTATCGCGCCTTCGTGCTGCAAGGCCGCGCGCCGATGATCGGCGTGGGCGTGTCCAAGAAGAACATCCCGGGCTACAAGGGCCCGGCCGACCTGAAGGGCAAGAAGATCGGCGTGACCGCGCCGGGTTCGTCCACCAACATGGTCGTCAGCTTCTTCCTGGCCAAGCATGGCCTTAAGGCCTCGGACGTTTCCTTCATCGGCGTGGGCGCCGGCGCGGGCGCCGTGACCGCCGTTCGCAGCGGCCAGATCGACGCCATCTCCAACACGGACCCGGTGGTCTCGATGCTGGAAATGCCCGGCGAGATCCAGATCATCGTCGACACGCGCACGCTCAAGGACACGCAGGAAATTTTTGGCGGCAACATGCCGGCCGGTTGCCTGTACGCGCCGCAGGCGTTCATCGACGCCAACCCCAACACTGTCCAGGCGCTGACCAACGCAATCGTGCGCGCCGACAAGTGGATCCAGAAGGCCGGCCCCGACGAAATCGCCAAGGTCGTGCCGGAAACCTATCTGCTCGGCGATCCGGCCGTGTACAAGGCCGCGCTGGGCAAGAGCATGGAAGGCCTGTCGCCTGACGGCATGATTCCGGAAGACGGCGCGGCCACCGCGCTCAAGGCGCTGGCCGCCTATCAGACTGACTTCGACAGCGCGAAGGTCGATCCGTCGAAGGTATGGACCAACGATTTCGCGCGCCGCGCCAACGAGAAGTATGCCAATGGCTGAAGCTGCACTGTCGCTGGAAAACATAAGTTGCACCTTTGTCTCGCGTGACGACCGGTCGCAGCGCTACACCGCGGTCAGCGACACGACCCTGGCCATTGCGCCAGGTGAGTTCGTGTCCGTGGTGGGCCCGACCGGTTGCGGCAAGTCCACGCTGCTCAACGTCAGCGCCGGTTTGTTGGCGCCGTCGTCGGGGCAGGTGAAGGTATTCGGCCAGCCCCTTGCCGGCATCAACGAACGCGCCGGCTACATGTTCCAGGGCGAGGCGCTCTTGCCCTGGCGCAGCGCGCTGGACAACGTCATCGCCGGCCTGGAGTTCGCCGGCGTGGCCCGATCCGAAGCGCTGGATCGCGGACGCGAATGGATGCGCCGCGTCGGCCTGGGCGGCTTCGAGGGCCGTTACCCGCACCAGATGTCGGGCGGCATGCGCAAGCGCGCCATGCTGGCGCAGACGCTGATCCGCGACCCGGACATCATCCTCATGGACGAACCGTTCTCCGCGCTGGACATCCAGACGCGCCAGCTCATGGAGAACGAGGTCCTGGATCTGTGGATGGCCAAGCGCAAGGCGGTGCTGTTCATCACCCATGACCTGGACGAAGCCATCGCCATGAGCGATCGCGTGATCGTGCTGTCGGCCGGTCCGGGCACCCATCCCATCGGAGAATTTGCCATCGATCTGCCGCGTCCTCGCGATGTGGCCGAAGTGCGCATTGACCCGCGTTTCGTTGAGCTGCATGCCGCCATCTGGGGTGTGCTGCGCGAGGAAGTGCTCAAGGGCTATGCCCAACAGAAGCGAGCCTGAACCATGCCCAAACTGAATAAATCCGGTTCCGGCAGCCTGCGCATCTGGCAATTGCTGCTTCTCGTCATCATCCTGGCCGTCTGGCATTTCGCGTCGCGCGATCCCAAGGTCGCCTTCTTCTTTGGCGAGCCGCTGAAGGTCTGGGGGCGGATCTGGGCGTGGTTCGTCACCAATGCCGACATCTACAGCCACTTGGCCGTCACGCTGACCGAGACCGTGCTGGCGTTTTTCATCGGCACGATCGCGGGTCTGGGCTTTGGTCTGTGGCTGGGGCTGTCGCCGCGCGCCAGTGCCATCCTCGACCCGTACATCAAGGCGGCCAACTCGATGCCGCGCGTCATCCTGGCACCCATTTTCGGCATGTGGTTCGGCTTGGGCATCTGGTCCAAGGTGGCGTTGGCCGTGACGCTGGTGTTCTTCATCGTGTTCTTCAACGTCTACCAGGGCGTGCGCGAAGTCAGCCCCACCTTGCTGGACAACGCCCGCATGCTGGGCGCGCGCAAGCGCCAGTTGCTGCGCCATGTGTATCTGCCGTCGGCCACGAGCTGGGTGTTCTCCAGCCTGCATACGTCGGTGGGGCTTGCTTTCGTGGGCGCGGTCGTGGGCGAATACCTCGGGTCGGCAAGCGGCGTGGGCTACCTGATCCTGCAGGCCGAGGGCACGTTCGACGTGAACACCGTGTTTGCCGGCATCATCGTGCTGACGGCCTTTGCACTGATCCTGGACACCATCGTCGGGGTCGGCGAAAAGCGCCTGATGAAGTGGCAGCCCAAGTCGGGCGAAACTGAAAAGCTATAGATGCCTTGCCGGTGCGCTGCCGGGCTCAGGCCCGCAGCGCACCCTGGCTGCGCAGCCAGCCGGTCAGGCTGTCGAACGCGTCACGGGCGCCTTGCAGCGCTTGCGCCTCGCGGTCCCGCGCGCCAGCCTCGCTGTCCAGATACAGCAAGAACGCCTTCCACAGCGGTCCCACCTCTTCTTCATAGCCGCGCAGGTACCGCTGGGGCAGGTCGGGCGCCGCCGCCTGCAGCCGCTTGGCCAGGAACCGGCCGCCCAACTGCGAGCCTTCCACGACGTACGCGACGCCCAAAGCGTAGGCGTCGGGCGCCGCCACCTGCGGCGGATGCGCGCAATGAACGATGGGCGCGGTATCGCCGGCCGCCTGCAGGTCTTCGTACAGCCAGGTGGTCTTGCCGGCGCGTTCCGGCGCACGCAGTTCCCGCGGCCAATCCAGTTGCCAGAGCCGCTCTTCCAACGGTTCCAGCCATCCCAGAAGCGCACGCAGGTAAGCCAGATAGTTGCCCCGGTCCACATCGCCGTCGGCCAGCGCCAGGCCATGATCCAGCGTTTCGTGACGGTCGCGGGTGCCTTCGCGCAGCACCTGGTGGACGGGAGAAATCATGGCGTTCTTGAAATGAAGGGTCTTGACGAGACGAGTCTCGATGGAATCGGTTAAGCGGGCAGATGCAGTGACCAGCAGCGGTCCTGGCGTTCCAGCCGCCAGCCCGCCGCCGTCGCAAGCAGCTCGACTTCCTGGGCGTCGAACGCGGGTGGCCGTTCGGAGGCCGCTTCGCCCTCGGGGACGCGGGCGCGCCAGACGCCCGGTTCGGAGGCATCCAGTTCAAGGTGGGTGTCGGCCGGCACCAGCGGCAACAGGCACAACAACCACGCCAGCACCAGGTAACGGGTGCTGAACAGCGGCACGTCGGCGTGGACGACTTGCTCCGGCCAGCGGATGCCGTGGTGCGACAGCAGCAGGTGCGAAAACATCAGCTTGCGGCAGTCCTGCAGCAGGTCGCCGCACGCCACGTTGGCGCCGCCGTCGCTCAGCCATCCTTCCAGGTCGCGCACCACGTTCACGCTTTCGTCGAGCATGTCGGAAAGGTCGCCGGCGAGGCGCTCGCAGCGTTGCTGCACGGCTTCGTCGCTGGCGCCTTCAGGGGCCTGGCGCAGCATGGCGGCCGCAAGAGAGGCGCTGGACAGCGGGCCCAGGACTTCGTGGCGCAGCACCGGAAAGATCTGGCTGAGCACCTTGAGCTGCACGCCCTTCACGGCCAGTCGGCCAAGGGTGTCGGATTGCATCATGAAAGAACCGTCAGGTGGCCTCGTGCAGAATGGCCAGGAGCGCGTCGGGGTCCGCCGGCTTTTCGATCCATCCGGTGAAGATGCCATTGATGGCATCGCGTCGTTCGTGCCGCGCCAGGCCGCTCAGCGCGTAGATGCGCGGCGGATTGGCGCGCTCGCGCAGGCGCTTGGCGAGCTCGTAGCCGTCCATGTCGGGCAGCAGGATATCCAGCAGCACGGCATCCGGCGCAAACGTGCCGACCAGCTCCAGGGCTTCGGCGCCGGTGGCGGCGCACCGCGTCTCCAGGTTTGAAAGCGCCAGGAACTCGGCCAGCAGTTCCGATCCCATTTCGTTGTCGTCCACCAGCAGGACGCGCATGGCGCGCACTTCGTTCAAGTTATGTCTCCCAGGTTCAAGAGGGGGTTGATTCCGGCAAGGCGCGGGGCAACGAGACCGTGAAGATGACGAGCCCGTCGCGGCATTGGACCGAGATGTCGCCGCCGTGGTCGCGCACGACCTGCTCGGCGATGTACAGGCCAAGGCCAAGGCCGGTGCGGTTGCGCGACTGGCCCACGGACTCTGGCTTGAAAGGCGAGAACAGATGCGCAAGCACGTCATCGGCGATCGGTGCGCCATGGTTGATGACGCTGAGCGTGACGCCGTCGCCGGACGCCGCCGCGTTCACCACAATGGGCTGACGCGGCGCGCCGTGCTGGCGCGCGTTGCTCATCAGGTTGGTCACCACCTGCGCGATGCGGTCGGTATCGGCCATGAGCGTCAGGCCCTCCGGCACATCGGTTTCAATGCGCAGGCCAGGGTAGGCCTGGCGCTTTTCCTCGATGAGGCCGTTGACCAATGCCGACAGGTCGCACAGCCGCTTTTCAATGCCCAATCCCAGCCCGCCCTGCAGGCGCGACAGGTCCAGCACCTGCGAAATCAGGCGCTGCATCCGGCCGCTGGAATAGCGGATGCGCTCGCCCATGCGCGCCCCGGTATCGGTGCGCGACAAGAGCGTTGCAGCCATGGAGATCGATTGCAGCGGGTCGCGCAGATCGTGCCCCAGCATGGCCAGCAGCGCGGTGCGGGCGCGGTCGACGTCCGCGGCGCGGCTGGTCGAAATGTGCGAGAGCTCGTCGCGCAGATTGTCCACGGCTTCCAGTTCGGAAGGCAGCCAGGGCAGACAGACCCCGCGCACGACTTCGCGCCAGGCTTCGAACGAACCGCGCGGAGTCAGGCGCGGGCCGAGGCTGCCGACGGCGTATTGCTTTTCCGGCTTGCCGCCCCATACAAGGGTCTCGATCTGTTCCTTGCGCAGCCAGATCAGCCAGCCATTGTTCATGGGGTCGAACTTGCAGGCAAGCAGCCCCGCGTACGGGACGATTTCGGTCTGCAAATCAGGGAAATCGCGCGCGATGTTGGTGGTGTGCACCACGCGCTGCCCGCTCTGGTCCAGCGCGTTCAGAATGCCCGCCAGTTCGCCGCGTGGCGCAATGCCGCCAAACACGGTGACACTGTTGCTCCAGAGGCAAAGCGCGGCGTCGTTCTGGACCAGCGAGGCGGGCGTTTCGCCGCCCTGCGACAGCGCCTGATGCACGTTTTCAGAGGCCGACACGCGCTCGACCAGCATGCTGACCAGCGCGGCGTTCTGGCGGGATTGTTCAGCCCGCTCGTTCGCTTCGATGCCAGACACGGTGGCGGCAACGACCTGCGCCATGGCTTCGCACGCCAGGCGGGCAGGGTATGGCAAGGCCCGCGGCGTGTGGTGGTGGCACGCGATCATGCCCCACAGGCGGCCGCCGATCACCAGCGACAGGCTCATCGACGCCCGCACGCCCATGTTCGCCATGTATTCCAGATGGATGGGCGACACGCTGCGCAAGACCGAAAAGCTCATGTCCAGCGCGCGCGGCTCCGGCGACGGGCCGCTCAGCACGCGCACGGGGTGGTAGGTCGCGTCGGCGATCAGGCGCAGGGTGTTTACCGTATAGAGCCGGCGCGCCTGCGCCGGGATGTCGCCGGCGGGGTAGCGGCGGCCCACCCAGTCGTCCAGGTCGGCGCGGCGCTGTTCGGCCACGATCTCGCCGCTGTCGTCGGGATGGAAGCGATACGCCATCACCCGGTCAAAGCCCGTGGCGCGCTGCACTTCGCGCACCATGCTGTCCAGAAGCGAGGGAATGTCGCGCTGCCGGCGCACGCGCTCGATGCTGCGGTAGATGCGCTCGGGGGCGGCAATGCCGACGCCGTCGGCGCGGCGCTCGAGTTCGACGATGGTCAGTCCATCGGTATTGCGATGTCCAATGACGTCATACGTGGCGCGATCCAGCGTGATGGTCAGCGGATCGAAAATGGGGTCAGGGTTGCCGATCCACGTGGACAGGCAGTACGCCAGACCGGGCGGCAGCGCCTCGGGCGCGCAGGGCTGGTCCAGCGTCAGACACGTGTCGAGCAACTGGGCGGCATTTTCGCTGGCGTAGCGCAGCGTGCCGTCCATGTCGAACGCGAGCAGCGCCCCCAGCGGCTGGATGGCGCCCGGAATATGTATCGGTTCGCTATCGCAATTGGCGAGAGTGAGTTGAGGGTAGGATTCTGTGGGCGCATTCATGCGAGTGAGTTACCGTGGACGCGCGGATGTAGTGCCATTATGTCAAAGATATTGTGAGAATGTGTGCATTTGCTGCCCCCTACCTTCCGGAGTTCGCATGGCCCGTTTGCCCTACGCTGATTTGACTCATCCCGAAGCACGGCCCCTGGTGGAACGCATCGTCGCGCAGCGAGGCAGTGTGCTGCATCTGTATCAGATGCTGCTGCACAGTCCTGCCGTGGCCGACGGCTGGCTGAACTACCTGACGTCGATCCGGCAGCTCAGCACGTTGCCGGGCGATCTGCGCGAGCTCGTCATCATGCGGGTGGCGGCCATCAACGGTGCGCCCTACGAGGCCGACCAGCATGCGCCGATCGCATTGAAGGAAGGCGTGTCCCAGGCGCAGCTCGATGCGCTGGATGCGTGGGAAACCTCGGGTCTGTTCAGCGAACGCGAACGGGCGGTGCTGGCCTACACGGACGCCATGACGCGTCACGTGCAGGTTCCCGAAGCGGTGTTCGACGCCGTCCGGGCGGCCATGGGGTCGGAAAAACTGGTGGTCGAGCTGACGGCGACAATCGCCGCGTACAACATGGTATCGCGGTTCCTGGAAGCGCTGCAGGTGCACTCCCACGATCACCGGTAGGAAAGGGGCGCGCGGACGGGCGCCGCGCGCCACGCTGGCTCAGCCTCGCTGCGCGTCGATCAGAGCGTCCAGCTTGATGGCATCGGCCACAAACAGGCGGATCCCCTCGGACAGTTTTTCGCTGGCCATCGCGTCTTCATTGAGCTGGGTGCGGAACGTGACTTCATCCGCGCCGATGCGTTCGAGGCCGTCGCGCGCGTCGCCGGCGCGAAGCTGCGCCGGGGCGTCGCCTTCGGTGGAGGCCAGCTTGTTCAGCAGGTCCGGGCTGATCGTCAGCAGGTCGCAGCCGGACAAGGCAAGGATCTGCCCCACGTTGCGAAAGCTCGCGCCCATGATCTCCGTGGGAATCCCGAAGTGCTTGTAGTAACGGTAGATATTGGTGACGGATTGAACGCCTGGATCGCGCGCGCCGGTATTGTCCTCTTCGACCCACGACGCCCCGGCCGATTTCTTGTGCCAGTCGTAGATGCGGCCCACGAACGGGGAGATGAGCTGCACGTGCGCATCGGCGCAGGCGACGGCCTGCGGCAGCGAGAACAGCAGGGTCAGGTTGCAGCGGATGCCTTCGGACTGCAGGACGCGGGCGGCCTGGATGCCTTCCCAGGTGGAGGCAATCTTGATCAGCACACGCTCGCGCGGGATGCCGGCGGCCTCGTACAGGGCGATCAGGCCGCGCGCGCGCTCGACGGTGGCACGGGTGTCGAACGACAGGCGGGCGTCCACTTCGGTGGAGACGCGGCCCGGCACGATGTCCAGAATCGCGCGGCCGAAGGCGACCAGCAGGCGATCCATGAGCTCGGCAGTTGAGGCGCCGCGGTGTTCGCGCGCGGTCTTTTCCAGCAGCGGGCGGTAGGCGTCCTGCTGCACGGCCTTCAGAATCAGGGACGGGTTGGTGGTCGCGTCGGTGGGACGCAACGCCTTCATGGCTTCGAAATCGCCGGTATCGGCGACAACGGTGGTGTGATCACGCAGGGCGTCAAGTTGGCTGGGCATGGACTTATACGACTCGCAGCAGGCTAGGGTTGAAGGTGCTGCTAGCGTATCACCGACGCCGCCACGCCGCTGTCCGCCGCAAGGCCGAGGGCGGTCATGGAATGCCGCGCAACGGCGCGGCAAAACAGCCGAAAACACCGGTTTCGGCCTTATTTGGCGCGGTTCTCCGGGAAAAACGGCCGGTCAAGGTATAATCCGAAGGTTTGATTATCGATTCTAAAACCGGGGTTTACTGTGCTGCCGCAACTCTTTCCCGAGGGGATCAACCGCTTCCCTCCTGCAATTCTGGCTCTGGCGGACGGTACCATTTTTCGAGGCGTGTCGATCGGTGCGCCTGGCCATACCGTCGCCGAAGTGGTGTTCAACACCGCGATGACCGGGTACCAGGAAATTCTCACCGATCCCAGCTATAGCGGCCAGATCGTCACGCTGACCTATCCGCACATCGGCAACACCGGCGTCAACGCCGAAGACGTGGAATCCAATCGCGTCTATGCCGCCGGCCTGGTGGTACGCGACTGCCCCGCGCGCGTGTCGAACTTCCGTTCCACGCAATCCTTGCCTGACTACCTGAACGAGCAGGGCATCGTTGCCATTTCCGGCATCGACACCCGCAAGCTCACGCGCATCCTGCGCGAAAAGGGCGCCCAGGGCGCGTGCATCCTCGTGGGTTCCGACGCCGAGCGCGCCGTTGAACTCGCCCGCGGCTTTCCCGGCATGGCCGGCCAGGATCTGGCCAAGGTCGTGTCCATCAAGGAAAGCACCGGCTGGACGCAAGGCACCTGGCAGCTCGAAGGCGGATACACGTCGCCCGAACAGTCCAAGTTCCACGTGGTCGCCTATGACTACGGCGTGAAGAGCAACATCCTGCGCCTGCTGGCCGACCGCGGCTGCCGCATCACGCTGGTGCCCGCCCAGACCTCCGCCGAAGAGGTCTTCAAGCTCAATCCCGACGGCGTGTTCCTGTCCAACGGCCCCGGCGACCCCGAGCCCTGCGACTACGCCATCGAAGCCACGCGTGCCTTCCTGGACAAGAAGCTGCCCGTGTTCGGCATCTGCCTTGGCCACCAGATCATGGGCCTGGCGGTGGGCGGCAAGACCGTCAAGATGAAGACGGGCCATCACGGCGCCAACCACCCTGTGCAGGACCTGGCGTCCAAACGCGTGTTCATCACCAGCCAGAACCACGGTTTCGGCGTCGACGCAGCCAGCCTGCCCGCCAACGCGCGCGTGACGCACGTGTCGCTGTTCGACGGCACGCTGCAAGGCTTCGAGCTCACCGACCGCCCGGCCTTCTGCTTCCAGGGTCACCCCGAAGCCAGCCCGGGTCCGCACGACATCCTCGAGCTGTTCGACAAGTTCATCAGCCTGATGTCCGGCCAAAAGTAAAGATTGCATCATGCCCAAGCGTACAGACCTAAAAAGCATTCTCATCATCGGCGCCGGCCCCATCATCATCGGGCAGGCCTGCGAATTCGACTACTCCGGCGCGCAAGCTTGCAAGGCGCTCAAGGCCGAGGGCTACCGCACCATCCTGGTGAACAGCAACCCGGCCACGATCATGACGGACCCGGAAACGGCCGACGTCACCTACATCGAGCCCATCACCTGGCAAGCCGTCGAAAAGATCATCGAGCGTGAAAAGCCCGATGCGCTCCTGCCCACGATGGGCGGCCAGACCGCGCTGAACTGCGCGCTGGACCTGGCCCACCACGGCGTGCTCAAGAAGCACAACGTCGAGCTCATCGGCGCCAACGAACACGCCATCGAAAAGGCCGAGGACCGCCAGAAGTTCAAGCAGGCCATGACCGACATCGGCCTGGAATCGGCCAAGTCGGGCGTGGCCCACAGCATGGACGAAGCCTGGGAAGTGCAGCGCCGCATCGCGGCCGAAGTCGGCACCTCCGGCTTTCCCGCCGTCATTCGCCCCAGCTTCACGATGGGCGGCTCAGGCGGCGGTATCGCCTACAACGCCGAAGAATTCGAAACCATCTGCCGCCGCGGCCTGGAAGCCTCGCCCACCAGCGAACTCCTGATCGAAGAATCGCTGCTCGGCTGGAAGGAATTCGAGATGGAAGTGGTCCGCGACAAGGCGGACAACTGCATCATCGTCTGCTCCATCGAAAACCTGGATCCGATGGGCGTCCACACGGGCGACTCCATCACCGTCGCGCCGGCCCAGACGCTGACCGACAAGGAATACCAGATCATGCGTAACGCATCGATCGCGGTGTTGCGCGAGATCGGCGTGGATACGGGCGGCTCGAACGTGCAGTTCGCCGTCAATCCCAAGAACGGCCGCATGATCGTCATCGAGATGAACCCGCGCGTGTCGCGTTCGTCGGCGCTGGCCTCGAAGGCCACGGGTTTCCCCATCGCCAAGGTCGCCGCGCGCCTGGCCGTCGGCTACACGCTCGACGAGCTGCGCAACGAAATCACTGGCGGCGCAACGCCGGCTTCGTTCGAACCGACGATCGACTACGTGGTCACCAAGGTGCCGCGTTTCGCCTTCGAAAAATTCCCCACCGCCGACGCGCGCCTGACGACCCAGATGAAGTCGGTGGGTGAAGTCATGGCCATCGGCCGCACCTTCCAGGAATCGTTCCAGAAGGCGCTGCGTGGCCTGGAAGTGGGCGTCGATGGCCTGAACCAGAAGACCACCGACCGCGAAAAGCTGCAGGTCGAGCTGGGCGAACCCGGTCCGGAACGTATCTGGTACGTGGGCGACGCCTTCGCGCAAGGCTTCACGCTGGACGAAGTGCACAACATCACGCACATCGACCCGTGGTTCCTTTCGCAGATCAAGGAAATCGTCGACATCGAGCTCGCGCTCGAGCAAAAGACGCTGGCCGACCTGGATTACGCCACGCTGTTCGAACTGAAGCGCCGCGGTTTCTCGGACCGCCGCCTCGCGTTCCTGCTGGATTCCTCGGAATCCGAAGTGCGCAAGCTGCGCCACCAGCTCAACGTGCGCCCGGTCTACAAGCGTGTCGACACCTGCGCCGCCGAATTCGCCACCCGCACCGCCTACATGTACTCCACGTACGAGGAAGAGTGCGAATCCGCCCCCACCGATCGCAAGAAGATCGTGGTGCTGGGCGGCGGCCCGAACCGGATCGGCCAGGGCATCGAGTTCGACTACTGCTGCGTGCATGCCGCGCTGGCGCTGCGCGATGACGGGTACGAGACCATCATGGTCAACTGCAACCCGGAAACCGTGTCCACCGACTACGACACCTCCGACCGTCTGTACTTCGAGCCGCTGACGCTGGAAGACGTGCTGGAAATCGTCCACAAGGAAAATCCGGTCGGCATGATCGTCCAGTACGGCGGCCAGACCCCGCTGAAGCTGGCGCGCGCCCTGGAAGCCAACGGCGTGCCCATCATCGGCACCAGCCCCGAATCCATCGACGTCGCCGAAGACCGCGAGCGCTTCCAGAAGCTGCTCAACAAGCTTGGCCTGCGTCAGCCGCCCAACCGCACCGCGCGCACCGAAGGCGAGGCCCTGGCCCACGCCGCCGAAATCGGCTATCCGCTCGTCGTGCGTCCCAGCTACGTGCTGGGCGGCCGCGCGATGGAAATCGTGCACGAGCAGCAGGACCTCGAGCGCTACATGCGCGAAGCCGTGAAGGTCAGCAATGACTCGCCCGTGCTGCTGGACCGCTTCCTGAACAACGCCACCGAAGTCGACGTGGACTGCCTGGCCGACGGCGAAACCGTCTTCATCGGCGGCGTCATGGAACACATCGAGCAGGCCGGCGTGCACTCGGGCGACTCGGCGTGCAGCCTGCCGCCGTACTCGCTGTCGGCGGAAGTCATCGCCGAAATCAAGCGCCAGACCACGATGATGGCCAAGGCCCTGAACGTCAGCGGCCTGATGAACGTGCAGTTCGCCATCCAGGGCGGCGACGTCTATGTGCTGGAAGTGAACCCGCGCGCCTCGCGCACGGTGCCTTACGTCTCCAAGGCCACGGGCCTGCAGCTTGCCAAGATCGCCGCGCGCGCCATGGCCGGCCAGACCCTTGCCGCGCAAGGCATCACGAAGGAAGTCGTGCCGCCTTACTTCTCCGTCAAGGAAGCCGTCTTCCCGTTCGTGAAGTTCCCGGGCGTGGACACCATCCTCGGACCGGAAATGAAGTCGACCGGCGAAGTGATGGGCGTGGGCATGAGCTTCGGCGAAGCCTTCGTGAAGTCGCAGCTGGCTGCCAGCGTGCGCCTGCCGGAATCCGGCACGGTGTTCATCAGCGTGAAGAACCAGGACAAGCCCCGCGCCGTCGAAGTGGCGCGCGGCCTGCACACCCTGGGCTTCAAGCTGGTCGCCACGCGCGGCACGGCCGCCGAGATCGAAGCCGCCGGCATTCCGGTGCAAGTGGTGAATAAGGTCAACGAAGGCCGTCCGCACATCGTCGACATGGTCAAGAACGGCGAAATCTCGCTGGTCATCAACACCGTCGAAGAACGCCGTAACGCCATCGCCGACTCGCGCACCATCCGCACCCAGGCGCTGGCCGCCCGCGTGACCTTCTTCACGACCATCGCCGGCGCCCGCGCCGCGGTCGAAGGCATGCAGTATCTGCGCCAGGGCCTCGGCCTGCAGGTGTACCCGCTGCAAGAGCTTCACGCTTCCCTGCACGGCTAAGCCGGTACTCAACGTTAGGGCACGCGAGAGCGTGCCCTAATTCTTTGCAACGCCAACACAGCGACGGGCACAGATGGTCAACGTATTCATTACCGGCGCCAGCAGCGGGCTGGGCCGCGCGCTGGCGCAGCAATACGCCGCATCGGGCGCCACGGTGGGCCTGCTGGGCCGGCGCGAGGACGCGCTGCAGGAACTGGCCGGCAGTCTGCCTGGCGTCCACCGCTGCTATGCCGTCGACGTGCGCGACCGCCAGGCGCTGCACGCCGCGGCGCAGGACTTCATCGCGTTCTGCCAGGGCAGGGTGGACGTGGTCATCGCCAGCGCGGGCATCAGTGCCGGCACGCTGACCGACCATGGCGAGGATTTCGACGTATTCAAGGCCATCGTCGACACCAACCTGCTGGCCACGGTCTCCACCTTCGAGCCCTTCATCGGACCAATGCGCGCGGCGGGGGCGGGGCGGCTGGTCGGCATCGCCAGCGTGGCCGGTGTGCGCGGCCTGCCCGGGGCGGGCGCCTACAGCGCGTCCAAGTCGGCGGTGGTGACGTATTGCGAGAGCCTGCGGCTTGAACTGGCCGCCCAGGGCATTGGCGTGGTGACGATCGCGCCCGGCTACATCAAAACCGCCATGACGGCGCACAATCCGTACTCGATGCCCTTCCTGATGGAAGCCGACGCCTTCGCATCGCGCGCCCGCGCGGCAATCGACAAGGGCACGAGCTACACGGTGATTCCGTGGCAGATGGGCGTGGTGGCCAAGCTGATGCGCCTGCTGCCCAACGCCGTGTACGACAGGCTCGCCCGCAACGCCCCGCGCAAGCCACGCAAGACGTCCTGACGCAAGCGGCGTTGTTCTCAGGTGTCTGACACCCTTGGAGCAGATGCGTCGGCTGTAGAGTGCTTCCGTGGGGTGTCAGACACCTGAGAACAGTGTCTGACACCCGACAACAATTTCAAGGCACCACGTCGTCGCCCACCTCGGCGGCCACGTGGCTGACATCGCCCCAGTCCAACACTTCCCATTTGCGGCCATCAACGCCGACGCGGTTGATGCTGACATTGAGCAGCGCGGCGTCGCGCGGCGCGTTCAGGGGCACGCCCGAGGCATGGCGCCAGATGATGTCCAGCACGCCGCCGTGGGTGAACAGCAGGATGCGCTCGCCTTCATGGCGGCTGGCGATATCGTCGACCGTGCTGATGACGCGCGACTGGAACTGGCCCAGCGTTTCGCCGCCGTCCAGCGGGCGCAGCGGATCGCGGCTCTTCCAGGCGGCCGCGGCCTCGGGCGCCAGCACGTCGATGCGCTCATGGTCCAGGCCTTCCAGCACACCGAAACCCCGTTCGCGGATGCCGGGCTCCACGCGCACGCGCAGACCTAGCTGCTCGGAGACCGGCACGGCGGTCGCGTGCGCGCGCTGCAGATCGCTGCTGTAGATCGCGTGGATGGGCGTG
The DNA here is from genome assembly GCF_037039475.1 of Achromobacter sp. E1. Classification (NCBI taxonomy): domain Bacteria; kingdom Pseudomonadati; phylum Pseudomonadota; class Betaproteobacteria; order Burkholderiales; family Alcaligenaceae; genus Achromobacter; species Achromobacter sp. E1. The sequence goes on along the minus strand of NZ_CP146253.1, from coordinate 4,418,295 downwards.
TGCTTGGCCTCGTCGTGCAGGCGCGAGGCCAGCAGGCTGGCCTGGTTGACGCCAAATTCGTTCAGGGGGATGTCTTGCCAGCCTTGCAGGCGCCGCTGGCGATTCCAGTCGGTTTCGCCGTGGCGGATGAACCAGATTTCAGTCATTGCAGTCTTGTTGCGGGAATTGAGCCTTAAGCCTGGGCGGGCGCGATGGGCGCGCGCGGTTTCCAGATGGCTTGAATGATCGAGCTTAACGCGACCAGCGCGGGCTCGCTAGCGCGTTCGTAAGGCAGCATGAAGCCCAGTACGGCGTCCACGCGCGCCTGGCCCCAAACGATGAAGTCGTTGGACGCCGCGCCCGCCAGCGCAGTTTCCTCGCGCAGCAGCGCGCAGCCCGCACCCGCCCGCACCAGCGCGTCCATGTTCGCCTGGTCGTCGTTCTGCATCACGATGCGCGGCGATAGACCGTGCCGTTCGAACATATCGCGCAGCAGCAGATGCGTGTGGCTGCCGGACTGCCCGTCCAGCCACGGCAGTTGCGCCACTTCGCGCCAGCCGCCGCGTTTGAGCACCGCCGCGTGCTCGCTGGGCATGGCGATGCGGTACCGCACACTGCGCAGCGGTTGCCACAGCACGCCGCGCGGCGCGTTGGCCGCGATAGTCAATGCGGCAGGCAGACGGCCCGTGCTCACCTGTTCGGCCAGCATCGCCGCGGGCTGCGTCTGCGTCTTCAGTTCGACCAGCGGCAAGCGCTGCGTGACGGCCGACGCCAGCTCGCCCAGGCGCAGGAAATCGGGCTTTTCGCTGGGTACGCCCAGCTCGACGATGCCGTGCAGATTGCCCTGCAGCTGCTGCGCCTCGGACTTGAACTGCGCGCCCAGCACCAGCAGCGATTCCGCCGTTGGCAGCAATACTTCGCCTGCCTTGGCCAGGGCCAGGCGGCCGCCGCTGCGATCGAACAGCGCCACGCCCAGGCTCTGCTCCAGCGCCTTGATCTGTGCCGTCACAGCGGGCTGCGTCAGCGACAGCGCCTCGGCCGCCTTCGTCAGGTTGCCCAGCCGGGCGACCGTGACGAAGGCGCGGATCTGGTAGATTTCCATGGCCGCGAGTGTAGGTCAGGCCGCAAGCAACCGCACCTGTGTCGGCTCCAGCCCCACGGACACCGGCGCGCCCGCCGGAAACGGCGATAGCCCGGCCAGATGCGCCTGGTCCGCGGTCAGGCGCTGTTCGCCGACCTGCACCTGATAGCGCGTGAATTCGCCCAGGAATTCGCTGCTTTCCACAATGCCGGGCAGCCAGACGTAACGCGCGTCGCCCAGGCCGTCCGCCATCTCGATCTGCACCGTGTGGGGCCGGAAACTTGCCGCCAGCCGCGTGGCCGCGGGCGCGTCGCCCGCCAGCGGCAGATGCAGGTCGCCCACGCCGTCCACCGCCAGCGTCACGCTGCTGCTGGTGCGTTCGCGCACGTTGCCTTCAAGCACATTCATCGTGCCAACGAAGTTCGCCACGAAGCGGTTCACCGGATAGTCAAACAGCGTGCTGGGCGCGCCGATCTGCTGCACCACGCCGTGGTCCAGCACCGCCATGCGGTCGGCGGTCGTCATCGCTTCTTCCTGGTCGTGCGTGACGAAGATCGTCGTGATCCCCAGGCGGCGCTGCAGGCTCAGGAGGTCCTGGCGCATCTGCACGCGCAGCTTCTTGTCCAGGTTGGACAGAGGTTCATCCAGCAGCAGCACCTGCGGTTCGATCACGATGGTGCGCGCCAGCGCCACCCGCTGCTGCTGGCCGCCGGACAGTTGGTTTGGACGCCGCTTGGCATATTGGGACAGGCCGACCAGATCGAGCGCGGCTTCGACCTTGGTGCGGATCTCGGCGCGCGGCAGCTTGCGCTCGACCAGCCCGAACGCCACGTTGTCCCACACCGTCATGTGCGGCCACAGCGCGTAGTTCTGGAACACCATGCCGATGTTGCGGTGCCAGGGCGGGGTGCCGCTGATGTCCTTGCCGTCCACCAGCAACTGGCCGGCGCTATGCCGGTTGAACCCCGCAATCAGCCGCAGCAACGTGGACTTGCCGGACCCCGACGGCCCGAGCAGCGCGAAGAATTCGCCTGGCTCGATGCTGATGCTGACGTCCTTTAGCACTTCGGTGTTGCCGTAGGAAAGCTGAATGTTGCGGCATTCGACGCTGACTTTCTTCATGCGGATTCCCCTTCATTGCGCGCCGGCTGCTGGCGTTTGGACGCGCGGTCCACCAGCAGGTGCGAGATGTATGTGCCGATGCCCACGGCGACCACCGCCAGGACGCCCAGCGCGGCGCCCGGGCCCCGGCCCGCCGCGCTTTGCATGTAGAGATAGATGCCATAGCTCATGGGCGCCTGGCTGTCCTTGGTCACCAGCATGATGGTGGCCGACAGTTCCACGGCCGCGGTGACGAAGCTGGTCACAAAGCCCGCCAGCATGCCGCCCGCCATCAGCGGAACCACCACGCGGCGGATCGTGCTCATGCGCGTGGCGCCCAGGGACTGGGCGGCTTCTTCCAGCGACACGTGGATCTGCTGCAACGCCGCCACGCACGAGCGCAGCGCATACGGCAACCGCCGCACGGAATACGCCAGCATGATGATGATCCAGGACGAGGTCAGCAGCGTGCCCGTGCCCGGCAGCTCTATGCCGCGGAAAGTGCGCAGAAAGCCGATCGCCAGCACGATGCCCGGAATTGCCAGTGCCGCGGAGGCAAGAAAATCCAGCCATTGGCGCGCGGGCAACCGGGTGCGCAGCATCAGGTACGCGATTGCGGTGCCCAGGATCACGTCGATCCCGGCGGCCAGTCCGCAGTACAGCAACGTGTTGGCGATCATGCCCTGCGACTCGGAAAACACCGCGGAATAATGCGCCAGCGTGTACCCGTCCGGCAGCGGCGCGTAGCTCCAGACACTGGCCAGCGACAGCAGCAACACGCCGATGTGCGGCGACAGCACCAGCAGCAGCACCAGCACGATCCAGCCATACGCCAACACGCTTTCCACCGGACCCAGCTTGCGCTTCTGGATCGAATTGCCGCCCTTCTGCAGCGTGGAGTAGTCGCGCCCCTTGAGCACCCGCGCCGACAGCCACAGCGCCAGGATCGAGAAGCCCACCATGATGACGCTGATCACGTAGCCCAGCGGGTCTTCCAATCCGACCTGCGTGATGCGCAAGTAAGCCTGCGGCGCCAGCATGTTGGTGGTGCCCAGCACCAGCGGCGTGCCCAGGTCGTCGAACACCTTTACGAACACCAGCGACGCGCCGGCCACGTAGCCGGGCAGGGCAAGCGGAAAGATCACGCGGCGAAACAGCCGGAAGCCCCGCGAGCCCAGGTTGAAGGCCGCTTCCTCCATGGCCCCGTCGATGTTGCGCAGCGCCACGACCAGGTTCATCAGGATGAAGGGGAAATAATGGATGGCCTCCACGAAGATCACGCCGTTCAGCCCCTCCATGAACGGAATCGTGAAGCCGAACCAGTCGTTCAGCAGCAGGTTCACGCTGCCCGAGCGGCCAAAGATCAGCTGCATGGCCACCGCGCCCACGAAGGGCGGCATGATGAGCGGCAGCACGCCCAGGGTCTGGATCAGCAGGGCGCCCCGGAAATCGAAGCGCACCGTGAAGTACGCCAGCGGCACCGCGATCAGCGAGGCCAGCAGCGCCGACCAGCCCGCCACGTACAGGCTGTTGAAGAACGCCTCCCGCATCAACGGCTGGTTGAAGAAGGCGCCGAAGTGCCCGGTCGTGAAGCTGCCGTCGGCGTTGACGAAGGCGCTGTGAAAGACCGTGCCCACCGGCACGATCAGGAACAGCAGCAGAAAGCCCAACACCAGCAGCGCCGCCAGGACGGGGCCGGGGGGCAGGCGCAAATGGCCCGAATGATTCATCGAGATTCCCGAAAATCGTTGCCAGAAGACAAGCGCTGCCCGCGGCGGGCAGGTCAGGCCCGCTCGCCGCGTTCAGTGCGTCCTGCGTATCAGAGCGCGGCGGCTTGCCGCGCCAGCTTGACGGCTTCTTCGTAGTTGGCGCGCGCGCGGCCGTTCCACTCGCCTTCGAGCTGCGTGATCTGCTGATTGACGGCCGCGTCCTTCTTGTTGCCCGCGAAGATCGCCAGGAAGGCAGGATCGGCCGCCTTCTTGCTGTCCACCAACGGCGCCCAGGCCAGCTTGCGCGCCTGGTCCAGCAGTTCCGCCGCCTTGCCGCTCTTGGCCTTGTCGCCCAGCTTGGCTTCAGCGTCGTAGATGGCCCTGGTGGCCGCTTGCAGCTCTTTCAGCCGGAACGTGACGGTCTGGTCGTACAGGGATTGCACGACGTAGTAGCGCGTCTGCGACAGGTCCGCATCGAAATGCACCTTGCTGCGCTTGGCGATTTCCGCTGGGTCGGGATAGCCCGGCGGAATCTTGCCGGCCAGCGCGGAGTAGGGCAGCACCGGCAACCGCGAGATCTTCGGCTCCAGCAGCAGCTCCTGGCCTGCCTGGCTCAGCGTGAAGGCGATGAACTTCTTGCCTTCCTCGGTGTTCTTTGCGCCCTCGATCAGCGCGATGTTGGCCGGGACGATGGCCGTCTCGGAGGGATAGACGAACTCGACCGGAAACTTGGAATACTTGCTCGACAGTCCGAAGAAGTCGATGACCGGGCCTGCGCCGAACTGGCCGTTGTTCACGCCGTCCGGCACGCCAAACGAGCGCTCGGTCACGGCGCTGCTGTTGCCCGACATGCGAAGCAGCGTGCTCCAGCCGTCATCCCAGCCTTCGCCCTGCAGGATGGTCTCCACCGTCAGGTGCATCGTGCCCGAGCGCGACGGCGAGGTGATGCCCACATGGCCGAACCACTTGGGCGACAGCAGGTCCTTCCATTCCACGGGAGCCGGGATCTTGTGCGCCGCGATGTACCGGGTGTTGTAGATGATGCCGTAGCCCGCCAGCGCCTGACCTAGATACATGCCGCCCGGATCGTTGATGGGGTAGCTGCCGATCTTGTCGGGCACATCCTTGTTGGCGATGTCGGCCGACTTGGCCAGCAGCTTGTCTCGCCCCAGCACCTCGAACGCATCGGGCGCACTCGCCCAGAAGACCTCGGGGCGTTGGCCTGCCGGCGTCTCGCGCACGAAGGCGATGCCCGACACGGTGTTCTTGTTCAGGATTTCCAGGGTGATGCCTGGGTTCGCTTTTTCGAACGCGGTCTTGTAGGCCTGGGTCAGGTCCTTGGGGAACGACGTGATCACCGTAACGGTGCCGGCCAGGGCCGGCGCCGCGCAAACGGCCAGCAACGCCCCGGCCAGGGCTGTGCGCATAGCGTGCATGGTTTGTCTCCGTGGTTTTAGATTTGTCTGGAGACAGTACCGGCACGCCCGATGAGCGTCCAATCAGAAATTTTGATGCGCGCCATCAGTGACGGCGCCACATCGCTTGCCCGAATCAGGCTTGGGCCGACACGCCGGCCTGTTTTGCCGCCTGCGCCTGTTTCGCCAGGAGCTGCGAGATCTGGCCTTGGATCTGCACCGCCTGGGCATTGAGCGCCATGATCTGCTGCGCCTTCATTTCGGCCGACATGCCGCTCGCCTTCACTTTGGCGATCTGATCCATGATGCGCTTGAGCTGCTTTTGCAACTCCTTGATCTGACGGGTGTATTCGTCTTCGTTGTCGGTTTCTTCGGTGGCCTGCGCGTTGCCGACCTTGGTGGCGCCCGGATTGTTGACGCGGATCTTGCCTTCCGCGGTCACCGACACCGCATCCTGCCCCGAAGCGTTCTTCGCTTCCTTGTTGGCCTGGATCTTCTCGGCCCACAGATCTGCAAGGCTGCTGATCCGGGAGGTGCCGCTGATGCTGTTGATCGCCATGACTGTTCCTTTGTCTGGGATTTCGGGGTTTCCACTAATACGGCAATCGGCCGGCAAAACTTAAACGTTGCCCCCGCTTGATGGCCCCCTTTACACTGGCGCCCGCTCGCAGTTTGAAACCCTCTCGTACCACCCCGGGGAATCCATGTCCAACTCCTACTTTCCGCGCTGGCGCCTGGCGGACGACGCCGAGCCCGGCGTCATCATCGCGCCTGACGAACGGCTGTCCTGGCCCAAGAACGTCGCCATGGGCGCACAGCACGTCGTCGCGATGTTCGGCTCGACTGTCCTGGCGCCGTTGCTCATGGGGTTCGATCCCAACGTCGCCATCCTGATGTCGGGCATCGGCACGCTGATCTTCTTTCTGTTCGTGGGCGGCCGGGTGCCCAGCTACCTGGGTTCCAGCTTCGCGTTCATCGGCGGCGTCATCGCGGTGACCGGCTATGCCGGCGGCGGGGCCAACGCCAACATCGGTGTCGCGCTGGGCGCCATCATTGCCTGCGGTCTGGCTTACACGCTGATCGGCGTCATCGTCTGGATCGTCAATGCCCGGGCAGGCGGCGGCGCCAACTGGATCGATACCCTCATGCCGCCGGTCGTCACGGGTGCGGTGGTGGCGGTGATCGGCTTGAATCTCGCGCCCATCGCCGCCAAGGGCGCGATGGGCGCGTCGGGCTTCGATAGCGCCATGGCCATCGTCACGATCGTCTGCGTCGGCGGCATCGCCGTCTACACGCGCGGCATGGTGCAGCGCCTGCTCATCCTGGTCGGCCTGATCCTTGCCTGCGTGGTGTACGCGGTGCTGGCCAACGGCCTGGGCCTGGGCAAGCCCATCGATTTCTCCGCGGTGTCCGCCGCGGCGTGGTTCGGCCTGCCGCAGTTCTCGGCGCCGGTGTTCAAGGCCGAGGCCATGGGCCTGATCGTTCCGGTCGCCATCATCCTGGTGGCCGAAAACCTGGGGCACGTGAAGGCCGTCAGCGCCATGACGGGGCGCGACCTGGACCGCTACCTGGGCAGGGCATTCGTGGGCGACGGCGTGGCGACGATGGTGTCGGGCGCGGTCGGCGGCACGGGCGTCACCACCTACGCCGAGAACATCGGCGTCATGGCGGTCACGCGCATCTATTCCACGCTGGTGTTCGTGATTGCTGCCTTGATTGCGATCGTCCTGGGCTTCTCGCCCAAGTTCGGCGCGCTCATCCAGACGATCCCGGGGCCCGTGCTGGGCGGGATGTCGGTGGTCGTCTTCGGTCTGATCGCCATTGCCGGCGCCCGCATCTGGGTCGTCAATCAGGTGGATTTCACCGACAACCGCAATCTCATCGTGGCAGCTGTCACGCTGGTGTTGGGCGCGGGCGACTTCACCATCAAGCTGGGCGACTTCACGCTGGGCGGCATCGGTACTGCCACCTTCGGCGCCATCATCCTGTATGCGCTGTTGCGACGCACGAAGTAAACGCGGCGGGCCGGGGCGCCCTGGCGCCCCCGTTTCAAGCCGCACAAGCAATCTTTCAGGTGTTTTTCAGCGGTAGCCGATCCCGGAAAACCCGCGGTCCACATCCCGGTTCGCCGCTACGGTCGGCATCGCCAGTGTTTTTGGCGCGAAATCGCCGTTTTTAGCGGGTTACAGCGGCGAAATGCGCCGAAAAGGCCGTTTTCTCCGGCGGCTTGCATTTCCCAGCAAGTTTGACCACAATATGAACTTGATTGCCCCGGTTCCGACCCGAGCCGGGGTTTTGTTTTGGTCGCCCGCGCCGCTCGCCAGGTTTTTTCAAGCATCAGATGGCAAGCGCGCCGGTCCAGCGGCCTTCACCGAGAACGCTCCTTCGGGGCGTTTTTCTACTTTTTGTTTGGGAAACGACATGTCTGCCATTCCTTTGACCGTGCGCGGGGCCGAGCGCTTGCAAGAAGAGCTCCAACGGCTGAAAACCGTCGAACGTCCTGCTGTGATCAACGCGATCGCCGAGGCTCGCGCGCAGGGTGATCTGTCGGAAAATGCCGAGTACGATGCCGCTCGCGAGCGCCAGGGTTTCATCGAGGGCCGGATTGCCGAGCTTGAAGGCACGCTTTCCAATGCCCACATCATCGATCCGTCCTCGCTCGAGGCCGAAGGCCGCGCCGTGTTTGGCGCCACCGTCGACATCGAAGACCTGGATTCGGGCGATCGCGTCACCTATCAGATCGTCGGCGACGTCGAAGCTGATATCAAGTCCAACCTGATTTCCGTGTCCAGCCCCGTGGCTCGCGCGCTGATCGGCAAGAGTGAAGGCGACGTGGTCGAGGTCATGGCCCCGGCTGGCGTTCGCGAGTATGAAGTCCTGGGTGTGCGTTACATCTGACGCAAACCCGTCAAGCAGTAAAAATGTCAAACCACCCTGGCCCTGACGCAACGTTCGTCTGAATTCCGCGGTACATTGCGGATCGCTATGGTGGACCGGGCGCGTAAAGCGCCCGTTTTTGTGCCTGGACTTACCGTTTTGCAGTCTTGCGGCTGGTGCCGCTGCGGGCTCCGGCGCGCAGGCTCAGCGCGCTGCCGGCGCGGCGCGGAATGCCGTGGCCGCTGGTGGTGGCGCGTTTGTTGGACGGCCGCATGGGCTTGCCCTTCTTGTTGAGTTCGTCCTGGGGGACGTAACGCTTCTTGGCGGGCGCGGGCTCTTCGGACTCGCTGCGGCGCGGGCGCTTGGCAAGGGTCCGGCCTTCGGCGGCCAGCTTCTTGGGCGTGTACGGCTCCGAGGCGCGGCGCTTGGCGGGGGCTTCGGGCTCCTGGGCGGCCAGCGCGGCGGGCTTGATATTGCCGGGCAGCGGGCGGAACAGGATCAAGGTCTTGCCCAGGTGATGCACGGGCGCGCACGATAGCGTGTCGCAGATCGTGGCAAGCATGGCGTCACGGGCCTCGCGGTCGTCGCCGCCGGCGCGAACCTTGATGAGGCCATGCGACGTCAGCGCCCGGTCGATTTCCTTCAGCACGGCGTCGGTCAGGCCGTTGTCGCCAATCAGGACGACAGGGCGCAGAGGGTGAGCGGCGGACCGCAGGTCGCTGCGCTCACGAGAGGTAAGTTCTAATATAGGCATGCGTGGAATTGTACGGTAATGGCCAAGAATAAATTCTCTAAAGACTGGATTCACCAGCACATCAACGATCCCTATGTGAAGCTGGCGCAACAGAAGGGCTATCGCGCCCGCGCCGCCTTCAAGCTGATCGAGATTCTCGACACCGAAAAGCTGCTGCGCCGCGGCGATCTGGTCGTCGACCTGGGCTCCGCGCCCGGCAGCTGGTCACAGGTGGCGCGCGAACGGCTCGCGGGGCCGGGCGGCGTCGTGGACGGCCGCATTATCGCGCTGGACATCCTGCCCATGGAACCCGTGGCAGGCGTGGAATTCATCCAGGGCGACTTCCGCGAAGACGAAGTCTTGAAACAATTGGAAGACATGGTCGGAACCCGTGCGGTGGACCTTGTTATTTCCGACATGGCCCCCAACTTGTCCGGGGTGGGTATTGCCGATGCCGCGCGCATCCAGCATGTGTGCGAATTGGCAATGGAATTTTCCTGCGCCCACCTCAAGCCCAACGGGGCGCTGATCGTCAAGGCATTCCACGGCACTGGCTTTTCGCAGATCGTCGAATCCTTCAAAAAGCGCTTTCGCCGGGTGGTTGAACGCAAACCGAAGGCGTCACGGGACAAGTCCTCTGAAACCTTTCTGGTGGCGCGCGATCTGAAGTAACCCTTCCGTATCCATCCGGGGCAAAGTGCCCTGGCCAAGAAATCCCCGTCCCGCCGAGACAACGACCAGAAAACTCAAGAATCAAATGTAATTAAATGGGCCCCACGGCTGCCAGGACGCAACTCCGTCCTACAGGTTAGAATGGGCTATTGACATACTTGTGACTGTGCCATACGCGGGTGCACAGTCGCCGGTCGGAATCGAAAGCAGGAGATCGACCTTGAACAATTCATTTTCCAAAGTCGCTGTCTGGATGGTGATAGCCCTGGTGCTGTTCACCGTCTTCAAACAGTTCGACGGACGCGCTCAGACCCAGGACGGCGTGACCTACACGCAGTTCATGGACGACGCCAAGGCGGGACGCATCCGCAAGGTCGACGTTCAAGGCGACGTGCTGTACGTCACCCCGGACGCGGGCCGCGCCTACACGCTGACTTCGCCCGGCGATCTCTGGATGGTCTCCGACCTGCTGAAGTACGGCGTGCAGGTGTCGGGCAAGCCGCGTGAAGAGCAGTCGCTCCTGATGAGCATCTTCGTGTCGTGGTTCCCCATGCTGCTGCTGATCGGCGTCTGGGTGTTCTTCATGCGCCAGATGCAGGGCGGTGGCAGGGGCGGCGCGTTCAGCTTCGGCAAATCGCGCGCCCGGATGCTCGACGAGAACACCAACCAGATCACCTTCGCCGACGTCGCCGGCTGCGACGAAGCCAAGGAAGACGTCCAGGAACTGGTCGACTTCCTGCGCGACCCCAGCAAGTTCCAGAAGCTGGGCGGCCGCATTCCGCGCGGTGTGCTGATGGTGGGCTCGCCCGGTACCGGCAAGACGCTGCTGGCCAAGGCCATCGCCGGCGAAGCCAAGGTGCCGTTCTTCAGCATCTCCGGCTCGGACTTCGTTGAAATGTTCGTCGGCGTGGGCGCGGCCCGTGTCCGCGACATGTTCGAAAACGCCAAGAAGCACGCGCCTTGCATCATCTTCATCGACGAAATCGATGCGGTCGGCCGCCAGCGTGGCGCCGGTCTGGGTGGCGGCAACGACGAGCGCGAACAGACGCTGAACCAGATGCTGGTTGAAATGGACGGCTTCGAATCCGGCCAGGGCGTCATCGTGATCGCCGCGACCAACCGTCCCGACGTGCTGGATCCGGCGCTGCTGCGTCCGGGCCGTTTCGACCGCCAGGTTGTCGTGCCGCTGCCAGATATCCGTGGCCGCGAGCAGATCCTGAAGGTTCACATGCGCAAGGTTCCGCTGTCGCCCAACGTCGACGCGACCATCCTGGCGCGCGGCTGCCCGGGCTTCTCCGGCGCCGACCTGGCCAACCTGGTCAACGAAGCCGCGCTGTTCGCCGCCCGCCGCAATGGCCGCACGGTGGATATGTCCGACTTTGAGAAGGCCAAGGACAAGATCATCATGGGCGCCGAGCGCCGCTCCATCGTGATGCCCGAAGAGGAACGCAAGAACACCGCGTACCACGAGTCCGGCCACGCGATCGTCGCGCGCATGCTGCCCAAGACCGACCCCGTCCACAAGGTCACCATCATCCCGCGCGGCCGTGCGCTGGGCGTGACCATGCAGCTTCCGGAGACGGACCGCTACAGCATGGACAAGGGCCGCCTGCTGTCCACGATCGCCGTGCTGTTCGGCGGCCGTATCGCGGAAGAGATCTTCATGGACCAGATGACGACGGGCGCCTCGAACGACTTCGAACGCGCCACCGCCATCGCCCGCGACATCGTCACGCGCTACGGCATGACCGACGAACTGGGCCCCATGGTCTACGCCGAGAACGAAGGCGAAGTCTTCCTGGGCCGCAGCGTCACCAAGACCACGCACATGTCCGAAGCCACCATGCAGAAGGTGGACACCGAGATCCGCCGCATCATCGACGAGCAGTACGGCGTTGCGCGCAAGATCCTGGAAGACAACCGCGACAAGGTCGAAGTGATGACCGCCGCGCTGCTCGAATGGGAAACCATCGACGCCGACCAGATCAACGACATCATGGAGGGCCGCCCCCCGCGTCCCCCGAAGACGCCGCAAGGCCCGTCGGATACGTCCGATACGCCGCCGACCGGCCTGGCTGCAGGCGGCAACACGGCAGCTGCGGTCTGAGGTCCTTCGTTCTGGGTTATGGCAAATAACTTCCTTTGCGGGCGCTTCGAGTTTGATCTCGAGCGCCCGCTTGTCATGGGCATCGTCAATGTCACGCCCGACTCGTTTTCCGACGGCGGCCAGCACGACGATACCGATTCCGCGGTGGCGCATGCGCGCCGGCTGATCGACGAAGGCGCGCAGATACTGGATCTGGGCGGCGAGTCCACGCGGCCCGGCGCAGACCCCGTGTCCGTGTCCGACGAACTGGACCGGCTGCTGCCGGTGGTCGAGGCGCTGCGCGACTGCGGCGTGCCGCTGTCCATCGACACCTTCAAGCCGGAAGTCATGCGCGCCACGCTGGACGCGGGTGCGGACATGATCAACGACATCTATGGGTTCAGGCAGCCGGGCGCGATCGAGGCCGTCTCGCAATCGCGCTGCGGCCTGTGCGTCATGCACATGAAAGGCGAGCCGCGCACCATGCAGGCGGCGCCGCCCGAGTACACCGACCTGATCGGTGAAATTGGCCTCTTCCTGGGGGCACGCGCGCAAAAGCTGCGCGCGGCCTGGATCGATCCTCGGCGCATCGTGCTGGACCCGGGTTTCGGGTTCGGCAAGACGGCCGACCAGAACTTTCAACTGCTGCGCCGGCTGTCCAGCCTGCGCAGCACCGGTTATCCATTGCTGATCGGCCTGTCGCGCAAGAACATGATCGGCCAGGCCACCGGCCGGCCGGTCGGCGACCGGCTGCCCGGCAGCATTGCCGCCGCGCTTGCCTGCGTCGCGCGTGGCGCCTCCATCGTGCGCGTGCACGATGTTGCGGCCACCGTGGATGCGCTTAAGGTATGGCAGGCGGCTGAACAAGGAGCTATCAGTTCATGATTCGACGCAAATATTTCGGTACCGATGGCGTACGCGGTGAAGTCGGCGGTCCGGTGATCAACGCCGAATTCGCGCTGCGGCTGGGCTACGCGGCTGGCCGCGTGCTGGCGCGCGAGCACGCGGTGCGCGGCGCGACGCGCCCGCAGGTCGTCATCGGCAAGGACACCCGGATTTCCGGCTACATGCTGGAATCCGCGCTGGAGGCGGGGCTGTCCGCCGCCGGCATCGACGTGCTGCTGGCCGGCCCGATCCCCACGCCCGCCGTGGCCTACCTGACCCGCGCACTGCGCCTGGTCGCCGGCATCGTCATCAGCGCATCGCACAATCCCTACCAGGACAACGGCATCAAGTTCTTCTCGGCGCAGGGCATGAAGCTGCCCGACGACATCGAAGCCGATATCGAGGCCGCGCTGGACGAGCCGCTGGGCTGCGTCAGCTCCGAAGGCCTGGGGCGCGCGCGTCGCATGGGCGATGCCCAGGGCCGCTATATCGAGTTCTGCAAGAGCACTTTCCCCAACGATCTGGACCTGAACGGCATGACCATCGTGGTCGACGCCGCGCACGGCGCCGCCTACAACATCGCCCCGCACGTCTTCCGTGAGCTGGGCGCCGAAGTCCACGCGATCGGCGTGAACCCGGACGGCTTCAACATCAACAAGGGCGTGGGCGCGCTGCACCCCGAGCTGCTGGCCAAGGAAGTCAAGGCGCGCGGTGCCCAGCTTGGCATTGCGCTGGACGGCGACGCCGACCGCCTGCAGATGGTCGACGGCGAGGGCCGCATCTACAACGGCGACGAGCTGATGTACGCCATCGTGCGCGAGCGCATGCAGCGCGGCAAGGTCGAAGGCGTCGTGGGCACGCTGATGACCAATTTCGGCTTCGAGCGCGAAATGAAGCGACTGGGCGTGGGCTTTGACCGCGCCAACGTCGGCGACCGCTACGTTCTGGAACAGATGCAGTCGCGCGGCTGGCTGTACGGCGGCGAAAGCTCCGGTCACCTGCTGTGCCTGGACTGCCACTCCACCGGCGATGGCATCGTGGCGGCCTTGCAGGTCCTGACGGCGCTGCGCCGCAATTCGGCTGCGCTGGGCGATTGGGTCAGCGATCTGCGCATGTATCCGCAGAAGATGATCAATGTGCCGCTCACGCCCGGCATGGACTGGAAGACGCACCCCGGTCTGACGGCGGCGCGCCAGGCGGTCGAAGCCGAACTGGACGGCCGCGGCCGGATCCTGATCCGCGCTTCGGGGACGGAACCCAAGCTGCGTCTGATGGTCGAGGCCGAAGACGAGGCGCTGGCGACCAATTCCGCCGAGAAGCTTGCGCAAAGCCTGGGGTAAACCCTGAGTTTTCGTTTTAATATGTGGGCCACGCGTCGAAATTCGCCGCGTGGCCTTTGTTTATATGCGTTTTCTGTACCGGCCTAATCTTCATAGTCACGTAACATATTGGTCAAGTCATTGACATACAGGGCGTCCACACTGGCTGGACTCTCTAGGAGCTTCGCGCAATGCTGGAATTAGCACGCATCAACCCGAGCCGCAGTACCGCAGAACCCTGGACGGGTGCCGCCCCCAAAGTCCTGGCGGTCGGCCTGGCGCGTACCGCCGAAGAAATAGAGCAGATTCAACGCCTGCGCTATGACGTCTTCACGGAAGACATGGGCGCCGTCTTTCCAGATGCGCAGGATGGCATCGAACAAGACCGCTTCGATCCGTTCTGCGAACACCTGATGGTGCGCGAGCTCGACACGGACCGCGTCGTCGGCACCTATCGGATCCTGACCCCCGAAAAAGCCCTCGAAGCCGGCGGCTATTACTCGCAATCGGAGTTCGACCTGTCGGGTCTGGGCGCCATCCGCGACGAAGTCGTCGAGGTCGGCCGCTCGTGCACCCACGCGGATTACCGGGGCGGGGCGGTCATCATGCTGCTGTGGTCCGGCCTGGCCGAATACCTGCGCCGCGGCGGTTACGAATACGTGCTGGGTTGCGCCAGCGTCAGCCTGCGCGACGACGGCGTCACCGCAGCCGAAGTCTGGCGCACGGTTGCCAAGCAGATGCCCCAGGGTACTGAGCCGCGTGTCACGCCGCTGCACCGCTACCCGGTCGAAAAGCTCAACAGCACCCTGCCGGCCCGCGTGCCGCCGCTGATCAAGGGTTACCTGAAGCTGGGCGCCAAGGTTTGCGGCGAACCCGCCTGGGATCCGGATTTCAACGCCGCCGACTTTCCGGTCCTCTTGAAGATGGAGCGCATGGACGAGCGCTACCGCCGCCACTTCGGCCTGGATCAGCCGGCCGTCCTCAATACTCAGCGCTAGACGCCACTACCATGCGCCGCCTGCTCCGCCGAATGACTATCAGACTGATACGGCGGGCCACCCGGCCGCTGCGCATGGAACTCAGGCGGCTCGATCGCGAAACCGATCTGTCGCCATTTTGAAGCGCCGGGGCGGCCAGGCCGCCCCGCGCGGCCGCTTCAGAACTCCAGCAACTCGAACGAAAACCCGACCTTGTTCCACTCGGCTTCTTCCGCGCGCAGCGTGAAGTCGCTGAGCGGATGTTCGGCCAGCCATTCGCGATTGACGCGCACCACGATGGAGTTGTCGCGGACCGAGGCGGTCAGCGGCAGGGGCTCGATCTCGCCGCGGCGGCGGAACAAAAGCACGGCCAGACGCAGAGCCAGAATGGCTTTCCACTGCGGGCGCGACCGCACCAGGGGTTCCAGCTTGACCAGCTTGCCCTGGTGACCCAGCGCCAGCAGGGCCAGCAGTTGCTGGTCCGCGCGCGAGAAGCCGGGCATGTCTGCGTTTTCGAGCACGTAGGCGGTGTGCTTGTGATACGCGTTGTGCGCGATCGACAGGCCCACTTCGTGCAGGTCTGCCGCCCAGCCGAGCGCGGGCCGCAGTTCGGCGCGTTCCTGGCCTTCCGGGAACATCGCATCGAACAGGGTGAGGGCGGCGTGGCGCACGCGGCGCGCCTGGTTCACATCGACGTGATAGCGCTTCATGAACTGGCGCACCGATTCATCGCGCTTGTCGTGCTCGTCGTCGCGGCCCAGCAGGTCGTACAGCACGCCCAGCCTCAGCGCGCCGTCGCCGGTGTGCATGACGTCGATGCCCAGTTCGTCGAACAACGCGCTCATGATGGCCAGGCCGCCCGGTAGCACGTCGGCGCGCTCGATCTTGATGCCGGGCAGCTCGGACGGAATGACGCGGCCCGAGCGCACGAGGCGGTCTTTCAGCTTGTTCAGCCCCACGCGCGTGATGCCGCGGTTGGAATAGCCGCCTTCGGTCAGGATGGCAAAGAGCGCCTTGGCCGTGCCGGAAGAGCCATACACTTCTTTCCAGCCCGTCTTGCGGTACTGCTTGGCGATGACTTCGATCTCGCGGCGCGCGGCCAGTTCGGCCTGTTTCATCTGGTGGGCGTCCACCACGCCGTCCGAGAAGAACTGGCGGCTGTAACTGACGCACCCCATGTAAAGCGAGGACATCAGACCGGGCTCGAGCCCCTTGCCGATGATGACTTCGGTGGAACCGCCGCCGATGTCGATGATCAGGCGCTTGTTGGGGGAGGGGGGCAGGGTGTTGACCACGCCCGTGAAGATCAGGCGGGCCTCTTCGCGGCCGGCGATGACTTCGATCGGAAACCCCAGCGCGGCTTCGGCCCGGGGCAGGAAGTCCCGCGTGTTGCGGGCGACGCGAAAAGTGTTGGTGGCCACCGCGCGCACCCGATTGGGGTGAAAGCTGCGTAGCCGTTCGCCAAAGCGTTCCAGCACGGCGATGGCGCGGTCGATGGCGTCGTCGCTAAGCCGTTTATCGGCATCCAGGCCGGCGGCCAGCCGGACGGTTTCCTTGAGGCGGTCGATCTGGTAAATCTGGGGCGTACCGTCCTGCTGAACGATGCGTCCGATGGAGAGGCGAAAGCTGTTGGACCCGAGGTCCACCGCGGCCAGAAGTTGATCCATGCGGCTCGTGATATTGGCTGTGAGGTGGACCGATTATAGAGACCCCATGTGACAACGCCTTCGGCTTCGGGTTTTTGCTTATGGAACAGGCGCTTGCAAGCGTCAGGCCGATGCGCCATACGTCCCGTATTTGACGTACCCTTAGCGAATGGGCGCTGTCATAGAACCGTCACTCTTTTGCAGTAAAACTTCACGCTCTCTTTTCGTATG
Source organism: Achromobacter sp. E1 (assembly GCF_037039475.1). Classification (NCBI taxonomy): domain Bacteria; kingdom Pseudomonadati; phylum Pseudomonadota; class Betaproteobacteria; order Burkholderiales; family Alcaligenaceae; genus Achromobacter; species Achromobacter sp. E1. The sequence goes on along the minus strand of NZ_CP146253.1, from coordinate 4,401,584 downwards.
GAATCCGGTATGCCCACACGTCCGCCAGGCGAGCCTCTGCTCATGAATCGCGAATTGTCGCTGCTCAAGTTCAATGAACGGGTGCTGGCGATGGCGGAGAACCCCAAGACGCCGCTGCTCGAGCGGCTGCGCTACGTGTGCATCGTCAGTTCCAACCTGGACGAGTTCTTCGAGATCCGGATTTCCAGTTTGAAAGAGCAGCAGCGCCAGTCGCCCAACCTGGTCGGACCGGACGGCATGACGCCGGACGAGGCTTTCGACTGCGTTCAGCAGGCCGTGCATGAATTGGTGGGCCGCCAGTACAACCTGCTCAACGACGACATCCTGCCGGCGATGCACGCCGAGGGCATCGCGCTGCATCACGCTTCCGAATGGAACGCCGCGCAGCAGGAATGGGCGCGCGACGTGTTCCATCGCGACGTGATGCCGCTCTTGACGCCCATCGGGCTGGATCCCGCGCATCCGTTTCCGCGCGTCTACAACAAGAGCCTGAATTTCATCGTGTCGCTGGCGGGCGCCGATGCCTTCGGCCGTCAGGCATCGATCGCCATCGTCCAGGCGCCCCGGGCCCTGCCGCGTCTGATCAAGATGCCCCAGGAACTGTCGGGGCAGCCCGAAGGCTACATCCTGCTGACCTCGCTGCTGCGCGCCTTCGTGGGCGAGCTGTTTCCGGGCCTGGAAATGCTGGGCTGCTATCAGTGGCGCGTCACGCGCAACAGCGATCTCTTCGTGGACGAGGAAGAAGTCACCAACCTGCGCCATGCGTTGCAAGGCGAGTTGTCGCAGCGCAACTTCGGGGCGGCCGTCCGGCTGGAGATCGACAAGCTGACGCCGGTTGAGCTCGAAACGTTCCTGCAGCGCGAGTTCTCGCTCAAGGCGGACGACACCTATCGTGTGCCCGGCCCGGTGAACCTGTCGCGCCTCATGCAGCTGTGCAATTCCGCGGCGCGCCCGGATCTGCTGTTTCCCGACTATCGCGCCCCGGTGCCCGCGCCCTTTGACCGGGTCGGCGACAAGCCGGCCGATCTCTTCGAAGCGGTGGCCGAGTGCGACCGCCTGCTGCACCACCCCTACCAGTCGTTCCAGCCCGTCATCGATTTCCTGACCGCGGCCGCGCTGGATCCCGACGTGATGGCCATCAAGCAGACCATCTACCGTACCGGCGAGGACTCCGAGCTGATGAAGATCCTGCTGGCGGCCGCGCGCGCCGGCAAGGAAGTGACGGTGGTCGTGGAGCTGATGGCGCGATTCGACGAACAGACCAACATCAACTGGGCCTCAAAGCTCGAAGAGGTGGGGGCGCATGTCGTCTACGGCGTGGTGGCGCACAAGACGCACGCCAAGATGGCGGTCGTGCTGCGCCGGGAAAAAGGGCGTCTGCGCCGCTACGCCCACCTGGGCACCGGCAACTACCATCCCCGCACGGCGCGGCTGTACACCGATTTCGGACTGCTGACCGCCGATCCCAAGCTGTGCGAGGACATGGACAAGGTGTTCGCCCAGCTGACCGGCCTGGGCGCGCGGCGGGCATTGAAGTCGCTGATGCAGTCGCCGTTCACCCTGCACGAGGGCATGGTGTCGCTGATCCGCGCCGAGGCGCGCGCCGCCAAGGCGGGCAAGCGGTCGCGCATCATGGCCAAGATGAATTCGCTGCTCGAAGAGCAGATCATCGCCGAGCTCTACAAGGCCAGTCAGGCGGGCGTGAAGATCGACCTGATCGTGCGCGGCGTCTGCGCCCTGCGCGCCGGGGTGCCGGGCTTGTCGGAGAACATCCGTGTGCGTTCCATCGTGGGCCGCTTCCTGGAGCACTCCCGCGTCTTCTATTTCTATGCCGAGGGCGAAGAGACGGTGTACCTGTCGTCGGCCGACTGGATGGACCGCAATTTCTTCCGGCGCGTGGAAATCGCTTTCCCGATCTATGACAAGACGCTCAAGAAGCGCGTCATCGACGAAGCATTCACCTATGCGCTGCGCGACAACCAGCTCGCCTGGCAGCAGCAACCCAGCGGCGACTACGCGCGCGTCAAAAGCCGCCGCGAGCCCTTCAACCTGCACCAGTTCCTGATGCAGAAGCTGGGCGTGTAACACCGGCACGGCGGCAAACCGTCCCTGATATTTCACCAGGTGCCGACCGCCGCGCCATGCCGGTCCCCGAGCTTGAGCATGGCCCCGGCCAGCCCATTTCCGCAGTGGAAATGGGCTTTTTCATTCGGGGACGGGCTTGCCAATGCAGCTGAACGAATCTGGCTTGCCGGTCGGTCACTGGGGATCATGACTGTCATGGTCTTGTCACGTTGGGCTCCTAAGATGCGAGGGTCGCTGAAAGACAGGCAGCTAAAAAGCCTGCCAAGACTCCTTTAACGAGCACAGAAGGAACCCAGATGTTCAAACGTGTCTTCAAGCAAGTTTCCGTGGGCGTCGCGCTGAGCGCCGCCGTTTTCGCTGTCCAGGCCGCCAACGTGACCGGCGCCGGCGCATCGTTCCCGTACCCGGTCTACGCCAAGTGGGCGTCCGACTACAAGGCTGCGACCAACAACGCGGTCAACTACCAGTCCATCGGTTCGGGCGGCGGCCAGCAGCAGATCATTGCAAAGACCGTCGACTTCGGCGCCTCGGATGACCCGATGAAGGCTGCCGACCTGGAAAAGCACGGCCTGCTGCAATTCCCCGCCGTGATCGGCGGCACCGTTGCCGTCGTGAACGTCGACGGCGTCGAGCCGGGCAAGCTGAAGCTGTCGGGCAAGGTCCTGGCCGACATCTTCCTGGGCAAGGTCAAGAAGTGGGACGACGCCGCCATCAAGGCGCTGAACCCTGACCTGAAGCTGCCGTCGGCCGACATCATCGTCGTGCACCGTTCGGACGGCTCGGGCACCACCTTCGGCTGGACGAACTACCTGTCCAAGGTGTCGCCGGAGTGGAAGTCGCAAGTCGGTGAAGGCAAGGCCGTCAAGTGGCCCACCGGCCAGGGCGGCAAGGGCAACGAAGGCGTCGCCGCCTACGTCGGCCAGCTGAAGAACTCGATCGGCTACGTCGAATACGCCTACGCCAAGCAGAACAAGCTGGCCTGGACGCAACTGCAGAACAAGGACGGCAAGTTCGTCCAGCCCGAGCAAAAGGCGTTCGCCGCCGCGGCCGCCAACGCCGACTGGAAGAGCGCGCCGGGCATGGGCGTGGTCCTGACCGACGAGCCGGGCGCCGATTCGTGGCCCGTCACCGCCGCTACCTTCATCCTGATCCACAAGTCGCAAGACAAGCCGGCTCAGGGCAAGGCGGTGCTGGAATTCTTCGACTGGGCCTTCAAGAACGGCGCCAAGTCGGCTGAAGCCATGGACTACGTGCCGCTGCCGGAAGCCGTGACCAAGGAAATCCGCGCCGCCTGGGGCGAAGTGAAGTCCGCCGACGGCCAGGCTGTCTGGAAGTAAATCAGTAACGCGCGGCCCCGACGCCACCTGGCGGGCGGGGCCGCCGCCTGTAATTCGACCTACCTGCTTTTCCCCCCAGGTTTCCTAAGGAAAGTCCATCCATGAGCGCGGTAATGGATAATAGTGTGCCGCTTCCGCCCAGCGTGGCGGATTCCGTGACTACCGGCACGCCTTCGCCTATGAAGCAAACAAAAAACGCGCTGATGGATGCGCTGTTCAAGAATCTGACCCGCCTGTTCGCCTTCCTGGTGTTCATTCTGCTGGCGGCAATTCTTATCTCCCTCATCTATGGCAGCCGCGAATCGCTGGCCAAATACGGCCTGTCGTTCCTGTGGCTCAATGACTGGGATCCGGTCAATTCCAATTACGGTGCGGTCGTGCCGATCATCGGTACGTTGCTGACGTCCGCGATCGCGCTGATCATCGCCGTGCCGGTGTCGTTCGGCATCGCCATCTTCCTGACCGAACTGTCGCCGACCTGGCTGCGCCGCCCGCTGGGCACCGCCATCGAAATGCTGGCGGCCATCCCGTCCATCATCTACGGCATGTGGGGCCTGTTCGTCTTCGTGCCCGTGTTCCAGCAGTACGTGCAGCCGTTCCTGATCGCGACGTTGGGCAATCTTCCCATCATTGGCGGACTGTTCGCGGGTCCGCCGTTCGGCATCGGCATCTTCACCGCCGGCCTGATCCTCTCGATCATGATCATCCCGTTCATCGCCGCCGTGATGCGCGACGTGTTCGAGCTGGTCCCCGCGATGCTCAAGGAATCGGCGTACGGCCTGGGCAGCACGACCTGGGAAGTGATGTGGCGCGTGGTCCTGCCCTTCACCAAGTCGGGCGTCATCGGCGGCATCATGCTCGGCCTGGGCCGCGCGCTCGGCGAAACCATGGCCGTGACCTTCGTCATCGGCAATGCGTTCAAGTGGTCCGGCTCGCTATTCTCGCCCGGCAACTCCATCGCCTCGGCGCTCGCCAACGAATTCAACGAAGCGGGCGGCATCCAGAAGGCGGCGTTGCTGGAACTGGGCCTGATCCTGTTCCTCATCACGACCATCGTGCTGGCCCTGGCCAAGGCGCTGCTGGTCCGCCTGTCCGCTGGCGAAGGCAAGAAGACCTGACGCCCGGAAGCACAAGGAAAAACCATGGCTGAATCCGTACTCAACATGCAGAACGGCATCTATCGCCGGCGCCGCGTGGTCAATCGCATCATGCTCGCCGTGTCGATGACGACGCTGATTTTCGGCCTGTTCTGGCTGTTCTGGATCATTATCACGTTGCTGATGAAGGGCGCGCCCGCGCTGTCGTACACGCTCTTCACCGAAATCACGCCGCCGCCGGGCCAGGCGGGGGGCTTGCTCAACGCCATTCTCGGCAGCGTGATGATGGCTGGCGTCGGCACGCTGATCGGCACGCCGGTGGGCATCCTGGCCGGCACCTACCTGGCTGAATACGGCCAGCGCGGCTGGCTGGCGCCCGCCACGCGATTCCTGAACGACGTGCTGCTGTCCGCGCCGTCGATCATCATCGGTCTGTTCATCTACGCCGTGTACGTGGCGCAGGTGGGGCATTACTCCGGCTGGGCCGGCGCGATTGCGCTGTCCATCCTGGTGATTCCCGTCGTGGTCCGCACCACCGACAACATGCTGCTGCTGGTGCCCAACAGCCTGCGCGAAGCCACCGCCGCGCTGGGCTGCCCGAAGTGGCGCATGATCACCATGGTGTGCTATCGCGCCGCCAAGTCCGGCATCATCACCGGCGTGCTGCTCGCCATCGCCCGCATCTCCGGCGAAACCGCGCCGCTGCTGTTCACCGCGCTGTCGAACCAATTCATGTCGCTGAACATGAACGGGCCGATGGCCAACCTGCCGGTCGTCATCTACCAATACGCCGCCAGCCCCTTCAAGGACTGGAACAACCTGGCCTGGGCCGGCGCGACGCTGATCACGCTGCTGGTGTTGGGCATCAACATCATCGCCCGCAACTTGTTCCGCAAGTAAAGATCGCTATCCCGGCGCGCCAGCCGCGCCGGAGCCAAGGGAAATGCAATGGAAAACACCGCTACCGCAGTCAAGAACAAGCTCGAGGTCAAGGACCTGAACTTCTACTACGGCAAGTTCCACGCGATTCGCAACGTGAACATGTCGATCCAGGAGAAGAAGGTCACCGCCTTCATCGGCCCGTCGGGCTGCGGCAAATCGACCCTGCTGCGCACGTTCAACCGCATGTTCGAGCTCTACCCCGGCCAGCGCGCCGAGGGCGAAATCCTTCTGGATGGCGAAAACCTGCTGACGGCCAAGACCGACATCTCGCTGATCCGCGCCAAGGTCGGCATGGTCTTCCAAAAGCCCACGCCGTTCCCCATGAGCATCTACGACAACATCGCCTTCGGCGTGCGTCTGTTCGAACGCCTCTCCAAGGGCGAGATGGACGAGCGCGTGGAATGGGCGCTGAGCAAGGCCGCGCTGTGGAACGAAGTGAAGGACAAGTTGCACCAAAGCGGCAACAGCCTGTCCGGCGGCCAGCAGCAGCGCCTGTGCATCGCCCGCGGCGTCGCGATCAAGCCTGAAGTCCTGCTGCTCGACGAGCCGTGCTCGGCGCTGGATCCCATCTCCACTGCCAAGATCGAAGAGCTGATCGCCGAACTGAAGAACGATTACACCGTCGTGATCGTGACGCACAACATGCAACAGGCCGCGCGGTGTTCGGACTACACCGCGTATATGTACCTGGGCGAACTGATGGAATTCGGTCAAACCGACCAGATCTTTGTTAAGCCCTCGCGCAAGGAAACCGAGGACTACATCACGGGCCGCTTCGGCTGACCGCAGGGTCGGGCGCAGCGCACGCCAGACACCAGTTTCTGGTATAGTCTCCACCCTTCGGGGCGTAGCGCAGCCTGGTAGCGCATCTGCTTTGGGAGCAGAGGGTCGTGAGTTCGAATCCCACCGCCCCGACCAATATTCATGCGGGTCTCCGGATTTCCGCAGTGCAAGAAAAGACGATTGGTGGCCCATCCTATGGACCACCAATCGGTAGGACAAAAAAAATGGCCCCAAGCTCACAAAGCTTGGGGCCATTTTGTTCCGTCCCTTCCTCCTACTGCCGCGGGATCTTCGCGTCTTCGATCAGCTTTTGCCATTGCGCATCGCTGCTCGCCACGAACTGCCCAAACGCCGTGGGCGAGGTGGGCGGGCTGACCTTTACGCCCAATTCCTTGAACCGTGCCTGGATCTCCGGCTTGGCCATGACGCGGCTGAACGCGGCGTTCAATGTCTGGACGATGGGTTCCGGCGTATTCGACGGTGCAAAAATTCCGGTCCAGAAGTAATAGTCCATCCCGTTGAGTTCCGGCGTTTCACCCGCCGACGCCAAGTCCGGGTTGCCGATATCGCGGTCGCGGCTCATGACGCCCACGCCCGTCACGCGCCCGCTTTTGATCAGTTCAAGCAGGGCGGGCAGCCCAGAGACCGCGATATCCACATTGCCGCCGATGACATCGGTCGCGATCTTCGAGGCGCTTGCATAGGGAATGAAGGTGATGTCCGTACCGGTGGTGAGCTTGAAACTCTCCATGGCGATGGCGGGCAGCGAGCCGACGCCCGTGGCGCCGTAGGTCAGCTTGCCCGGGTTGGCCTTGGCGCGCGCAATCAGGTCGCCGAACGATTTCACGCCCAGGTTCGGATTCGCCACCACGCCGACGCCGCTTGTGCCCAGCGGCGCGACGGCGGCCAGGTCGCGATAGGTGTACTTGGCCGACGATTGCAGAATGGGTGCGATCACGACGTCGGACACGATGCCCATCAGTACCGTGTACCCGTCGGGCTTGGCGTTGACGGCGCGCGTGACGCCGATGATGCCGCCGGCTCCCGCGACGTTCTCGATGACGACGGTCTGGCCCAGCTCGCGGCCCAGTTCGGGGGCGATGATGCGAGCGAACGTGTCCACCGAGCCTGCCGGCGCGTAGCCCACGATGAGCTTGATGGGATGGGCGGGGTAGGCCTGCGCATGCGCCGCGCTCGTTCCTCCCAACACAAGGGCTCCCAGCAGCGCCGCGCTGGAAAGGGTTCGGATGTTCATGGTTGTCTCCCGTTGTTGTCGTTTGTGTTGTTTCAGCTTTGCAGCCAGTTCAGGACGCGTTGGAATACCTCGTCGCTATTACGGTCCATCATCGGCAGGTGCGAATTGCCCGCGATGCCGCTGGCGGGCAGGTCCAGCACCGTTACGTCGGCGCACCCCCGTATGGAATCCAGGTAACGCTCGGCTTGTTGGCGGTAGCCGACCCAGTGCGATCCCGACGGTTCGATGAAGTCGCCCCACACAACAAGATGCGGCGGCAGCGCTTCAATCGGCGCCGCTTGCGGCATGCCGCCGGGCTCCACGCCCACCACCCGGCGCACCGCGCTTGGCCGGCGGCGCGCAATTTCGGCTGCAAAGCCCGCGCCTTGGCTGTGGGCCACGATATGGCAATGTCCCACCCGGTCGATCAACGCTTCATAGGCCGCGAGGATCATGGACTCGTGGCCCGGCCAGCGCGGCACCCATTGATTGGCGAACGCGTCGAACGCCTCGGTGGGAAACTGTTGCCCTGCATAGGCTTCGCGCCGCGCAGGGTCCGGGTCGTAGACAGGCCCGATGCGAAACGTCGTCCAGGCCTCGCGCTTGGTGCGAAAGACGGGCGCCTCGCGATACACCTGCGGGAACCGTGCCCATGACGAACGGCCCCGTTCCACCGCATCGCTGACCAGCACGTCGTAACCGGCCTCCAGGAATTTCCACAGCCAGCCGTTGCGGCCATCGGGGGTCGTTTCCCAGGTGCAGCCGGTCATGCCCCCGCCATGCCACAGCAGCACCGGATCCGGATGGCGGGGTTGCGCCAGGCGGTACTCCTGGACATACATCTGCCCATAGACCTGTTCTCCGTTCGGGTTGACCTCGCGCGGCAATCCGTTCAGGACCATGCTGCGATATTCGACCGGCAGGCCTTCCAGCACGGCGGTTGCGCCGCCCACGAAGAAGCTGCTCATCGATTTCAGGAAAATGCCCTTGCCTTGTGGATTCATGATGGCTCGTCGAAGTGATGCCGGCATGTTCGGCCAGCGCGTATAGTTACGTCTATCGAAAAAATTTCAACGATTATTGATCTATGCGAATCAATTACGATCTGGAAGATATCCGCGCGTTCTGCTGCGTGGCGCGCATGGGTCAGTACACGTCGGCCGCCGCGTTGCTGTGCGTCACGACGTCGGCCTTGAGCCGGCGAATCGCGAAGCTGGAATCGGAAATTGGCGGGCGTTTGTTCGAACGCACGACGCGCAGCGTGGTGCTGACGTCGGTGGGCCGCGCGCTCTACGAGCGCGTGCTGCCTATCGTGACGCAGATGGATGCCAGCCTGACCGAGGCAGCCCGCCGCGCGCGGGGGCACGAAGGCACGCTGATGGTGAGCACGGTGGCTTCGGTAGGTTATTCGGTGCTGCCGAAGGTGCTGCCCGAGTTCTATGCACGGCATCCGCAGGTGTACCTGTCGATCCGCGACGGCAACGCCACCGTCACGACGGGCCTGGTTGAAGAACGCGAGGTGGAATTCGGCATCACCACGCCGGTGTCATTCGGCCCCACCCTGGAGGCCGAGCGCATCGCCACCTATGGCTTTAACCTGGTGTACGCCGAGCGTTCTGCGCTGGCGCCACGCAGCCGCAAGCTGTCGTGGAAAAAGTTGCCCGGCCTGCCGGTGGTGGGACTGAATCCGGTCAGTTCCACCCGCCTGCAGATCGACAGCGTCCTCAATGCTCGCGGGCTGGAGTTGCCCTGGACCATCGAAGTGGATCAGCTGGCCACCATGATCGGGCTGGTGCAGTCGGGCAATTTCGTGACCATCATGCCGGCATTGTTCGAGGCGCATGGTTATGGCCTGAAGTCGATTCCGGTGCTGGATCCCGACATTACGCGGGATGTTTACATCGTGCGCCGGCGTGACAGCACGCCGACGCCCCAAGGCCAGTATCTGATGGAACTCGTGCGCGCCTACCTTGCGCGTTGAGTCACGCCAATTGATTCGGCGGTTGCCTGCCGGCAAGCTGCAGCGCAAGCGCCGCCATCAGCCCACGGTGAGCTTGTCTTCCACGCTGATGACGCTTGGCGCGCTCCATGCGGCCTGCTCGGCGACGCGCCTGTCGGCCAGGCTATTCACTTTTCCCATCAGCGTGACGTGCCTGTCGTGCACGGCGACTTGAATATCGTGTGCTTCAAGCGCGGCGCTTCGTTTCAACGCGTCCTGAATTCGCTGTTTCACATCGCTGATCTGCGCGTTGTTCGACAACTTGATCTGGTTTGCGACGCCCTTGACGCCGGATAGGCGGCGAATGGCGCTTTCGGCCGCCACGCGTTGGAAGTTCCAACTGACCTCTCCGGTCAAGGTCACCCAGCCGTGTTGCACCTTGACCTGCACCTTGTTGTCGGGGATGGACACATTCCAGCCGATACTGGTGATCGCGCGTTTGGCCAGCTCTTCGTCCGAGTTTCCTTGCTCGTAGCCGGTTCGGACTTCGAGCTCCTGCGCGATGCCTTTGACGCCTTTCACGTGTGCGGCAATCTTCTCTGCGTCGTACTTTTCGCTGAACGTGCTGACATGCCCCGTCAGCGTTACGACCCCTTGGGAAGCCGCGACCCCGATGCCGGTCGCATCGACGCGGGGATCGAACTCCAAGGCGTCCAGCACGTGACGGCGAAGTTCTTCGTCTTTCATGATGGCTCTCCTGTCGGAATAAGGGACGAGTTAAGGGGTACGCGTGTTCCGCGTGGCGCACCCGGATTCGGCGCTCTTCGCATCGATTTTCCCGGGGCAGGGCGAGTCAGTATTGACGATCGTCAATGGAAAAATGGGGTGCGTTTTGTGCCGGGCGTTCGGGGGCGACGCGTGTACGCCCGCCAAGCGGGGCTCGTCTGTGCCCCAGCCAACGATTCGATGAACGGGTGGTTGGAAAATTCGTGATTTTCGTCAACAAGGCGCCGTGGCGCCGGTTCATGATGGGCTATCCCGCCGCGTCGGGCGGCGAATGTCCAGGAGGCCATCATGCAGCAACCCGCCAAAACTCCCCCGCCGAAAGCCAGAAAAGAAGAGGCGCGCCAGAAGGAAGACGCCGTGGCACAGCGGCAGAAGGCCGAAATGGCCGAGTCGCTGGGACGGCACAAAAATACTGGCCAGAAAGATCACAAGGGCGCGCGTTGATATCCGTGCGGGTCACGGCCTGGCAACACAACTGGCTGGGGACGCAAGAGATCATGAACATTCTCTTCAGAAACCGGCGCGAGGCCGGGCTGTTGCTCGCGCGGCAATTGGCCCGATATGCGGGGCGGCAGGATGTGATCGTGTTGGCGTTGCCGCGAGGCGGCGTGCCGGTGGGATTCGAAGTCGCGGCCGAGCTGGATGCCCCCCTGGACATCAAGGTGGTGCGAAAGATCGGCATGCCGGGGCATCCCGAATACGCCATCGGCGCGATCAGCAGCGATCAATCTCTGTTCCAGACCAGGGAAATTGAGGCCTACGGCGTCGATCCAAAAGCGATCGAGTCCATCGTGTCGCGTGAACGGAAAGAAATCGAGCGCCGTGAATCGGTCTATCGCGCGGGGCGGCCACCGCTTCCATTGCAGGGAAAGGTCGTCATCGTGGTGGATGACGGCCTTGCGACGGGTTCGACCATGCGCGTGGCGCTTCAGTCCGTACGCAAGAATAATCCCGCGTGGGTTGTTGCCGCCGTGCCCGTTGCCGCAGCCGAAATCAGGCAAGCGCTTGAGGGCGAAGCGGACGAAGTCGCGTGCCTGCATACGCCGACGCCGTTCTATGGCGTCGGGCAATGGTATGCGGATTTTGAACAGACTGCGGACGACGAGGTCTTGCATCTGCTGCACGAAGCGCAGCGCCGGCATCCGCCCGCCGCGTCGACGGCGACTTCTTCGTCGCGCAACGGCTGATGCCCCCTGGTCCAGCCTTTGGAGTGCACATGGAAACCCCCATCGATGCTCATCCCGCCACGCTTGCCCGACTGTCTGCGGCAGCGCGGCCGCTTACGGGAGCAATGACGGACTATGACGCGCTTCTTGAACATATCGGCGGCGCGCGCTTCGTGCTGATCGGCGAAGCGAGTCATGGCACGCACGAATTCTACGAAGAACGGGCTCGCATTACGCAGCGGCTGATCGCCGAAAGGCGATTCTCTGCGGTGGCGGTCGAGGCGGATTGGCCCGATGCCTATCGCGTCAACCGATACCTGCGCGGCCAGGGCGACGACAATGCCGGCGAGCAGGCCTTGGCGGGGTTCAAGCGATTTCCAACGTGGATGTGGCGCAATACCGAGGTCGTCCGGTTCGTGGAGTGGCTTCGGTCGTTCAACCAATCGTTGCCCGCAAACGCTGCGCCCGTCGGCTTTTATGGGCTCGATCTATACAGCCTGTTCACGTCCATTGCAGAAGTGCTGAAGTACCTGGATGAGGTCGACCCGGATGCTGCGCGTGATGCGCGTCAGCGTTACGCCTGCTTCGATCATTTCGGCAGCAGTAGCGAGCGCTATGGCTACTTGGCGCACCATGGCCTGTCGGCGTCGTGCAGAGACGCCGTGATTGCGCAAATGCAGGATCTCAATGCCCATGCGGCCGAATACATGCGGCGCGACGGCCAAGCGGCAAGCGATGCGCTTTTTTACGTGCAGCAGAACGCGCGCCTGATCGCAAACGCCGAGCAGTATTACCGAACCATGTTCGACCAGCGCGTTTCTTCCTGGAATCTGCGGGATCGGCACATGATGGAAACGCTTGATGCGCTAGCCAAACATTTGCCTCGGACAGAAGACGGCCTGCCACCAAAGATCGTGGTGTGGGAGCACAATTCTCATGTGGGCGACGCGCGCGCCACGCAAGTGGGCCAGTCCGGCGAGTTGACCGTTGGACAGTTGGCGCGTGAGTCCTATGGCGACCAGGCGTTTCTGATCGGACTGACGACCTACCAGGGCAGCGTGACGGCGGCGGCCGATTGGGACTTGCCCGCCGAGCGCATGCGGGTGCGCCCTGGCCTGCGGGGAAGCTACGAATCGCTGTTCCATGAGACGGGCCTTAGCCGCTTCATGTTGCCGCTCAACAGCGATCGAGAGGTGATGCGGGCGCTGTCGACGTCCCGCCTGGAGCGCGCCATTGGGGTCGTCTACCGTCCGGAAACGGAACGAGGCAGCCATTACTTTTACGCCTGCCTGCCACGGCAGTTCGACTGCGTGCTGCATCTTGACGAGACGCGAGCGGTTGAACCTCTGGAATGGGGCGACACCTGGAAATTGGATGAGGCGCCAGAAACCTTCCCGGCAGGCGTCTAGCGGCGCCGGCACGCCAGACGGAGCGGCATTGCGATGCGAGACGGACCAGCATGAACCGGACAGATGAACACGTGGACCCGGACGCGCGGTGCCAGGCCGCAACGCTGGAATTCTTGACCCGTCCTGATGTTCACGGCGTGCCTGCGGGCGACATCGTCACGATACGCACCCATATTTCCGTTATTGTCCTTGCCGGGATTCGCGCCTTCAAGCTGAAAAGGGCGGTGCGTTTTCCCTATGCCGATTTTTCCACTGCTGCGCTGCGCTTGGCGGCCTGCTTGCGTGAACTTGAGCTCAACCGGCGAACCGCGCCCGATCTGTATGTGGCGGTGCGGGAAATCAGGCGGGACGACAAGGGCAATCTGAATTTCGACGGCCCCGGAGAATTGATCGACGCCGTCCTGGAAATGCGTCGCTTCCCGGACGATGCGCTGCTGGAAGCCGTCGCGCAGCGGGAAGGGCTGACCGACGCGCTGGCCGAGCGCATTGCGGGAGAGATTGCCAAGTCACATGACAACGCGCCGGTCGTGGGCGGCGTGGATGTGCCTTCCAGGCTGGCCCACGTGCTGGCCGCGGCCGAGAACCTTCTTGCCGCGGCCGGCGTGCTGCCCGGACCGAAGATCAAGGTGCTCTGCGCCGCGATTCGTGACGAGTTGGACAAGCAGGCGCCGCTGCTGGCCGCGCGGGCGGCGGCGGGGCATGTGCGCCATTGTCACGGGGACCTGCACTTGCGCAACATCTGTGTGATCGATGGCGCGCCGATGCTGTTCGACTGCCTCGAGTTCGATGATGCCCTTGCCACCATCGATGTGCTCTACGACCTGGCATTTCTGATCATGGATCTTTGCTCGCAGGGGTTTTCGCGGCAGGCCAACGTCGTGCTGAACCGATACCTGGATCTCCGCCACGATGACGCGGGCATGGCGCTGATGCCGTTGTTCCTGGCCATCAGAGCCGTCATCCGTGCCCACGTCCTGGTGGCGCAGGCCAAAGAAGCCATCGACACCACCCGAACGTCTCTGCTGGGAGAGGCCCAGCGCTATATCGATACCGCGTTCGCCTTCCTGTCGCCGCGCGTCGGGCGTCTGGTTGCCATTGGCGGGCTCAGCGGCTCGGGAAAATCATCGTTGGCCGTCGCGATCGCGCATGCGCTTGGTCCGATGCCGGGGGCTCGGATACTGTCCAGCGACCGTATTCGCAAGCAGATGTGGGGAGTGCCCGCCTCATCGAAGCTGCCCGAAATGGCTTATCAAACCGACTTCTCCGAAAACGTCTACGCGGCACAGGCTGATTGCGCGCAGAAGCTGGTCCAGGCCGGTTGCGCAGTGATCGCCGATGCAGTGTTTGAGCGGGAGGCCTGCCGTCAGCGTATTGAACAGAGCGCGGCGCGCGCAGGGGTTCCCTTCAGCGGATTTTGGCTCGATGCGTCACCGGCCGCGATGTCGGCACGCGTGAATCAGCGTACGAACGACCCTTCGGACGCCACTGAGGATGTGGTGCGCGCCCAATTGGCGCGGCAACGCGACGTCAAAGGCTGGACGCATGTCGATGCGCAACGCCCGCTGGAATGTGTCGCCGCATCCGTCCTTGCCCACCTTGACGGGCACGGGTCCTGACACATCGCGTTACTGCATTCGTGGCGGCCGATGATTACCGCGTGGTAGATATATCGGCGGGAGTGGCCGCGCGGCGCGTCGCCGGGCGCATCCCCCTTGTCCAAGGAGCCGACCATGAATGCTGCTCACAAGATGAATGCTGTTCAAGTGTCGCTGAAAAGCGTCTCCGCGATCCTTTGCCTGGCGGGTCTGGCGTGGACGGCCGGCGCGGCCCATGCCGCCGACACCAGCCCTACCTCGCAAGCGCAGCATCAGCAGGATGTCGCGACCTGCAAGAGTGGCGCCTCTGACCAACCGCTGGAGACGTGCCTGCGCGAAGCGGCTGCGGCACGGCAAGAGCGTGATCGTCAGAACCTGAATGCGCAGAGCCCGGAACAGCTCCGCCAGAACGAGCTGGCGCGCTGCAACCGTCTGCCGGAATCCCAGCGGCAGACCTGCGTGGCGAAGATGAACTCGCCCACCAGTGTGCAAGGCAGCGTGCAGGGGGGCGGAGTTCTGCGCAAGAAAGAGATCCAGGTGCCCGCTACCCCGGCCACCCCGGCCAATCCCGCCACGCCGGCCGGCAGTGCACCGGCTCCCGCGCGTTGAACGGGTCGTTTTCGCACGTATGAAACGCGGTGTTTCGCTGTCATGCGGCACATGCTTGCGTGGCAGCAGCGTTTGTCCAATGGGCGACGCTGCCTAAAACCGCTGATCCTTGTCGAACGGCACCTCGGAATCGCTAGGCGCTTCGAACGTCGGCGCTTCGCCATTCAGATCCGCGACGTGAATCTGCGCGAGGCGGGTGGCCTCGGCAATTGCGCCGTGGGCGGAATGAAACCGTTCATCGATGGCGATGCGCTCGGACGGCACGCCGGCGATGGGAGAGATCAGCGTATAGCCAATGCGCCAATCATCGCCGTCCTGCTCCGGCTGCGCGATCTGAAAGTCCCATTTTGCGGTCTGCATAATTTCCTCCAGTCGGTCGGTGCATCCTACTGCACTCGTTGCGCCGTTGAAAGCACTGACGTCCTGCGCGGTGCCACCCGGCCGGTGCAAACGATGGCGTTTCCCGCGGGCATGGGAGTTGCTGCGCGCAATGGCTCATCCTCGCAGACTCAACGCCATGTCCAAACCGAAGCTTGAAGTCCGAACGGGTCAATACGCGGGCAAGCTGCCGCGAGACACCTTCCGCTTGCGTTTCATGCGCCGCTTCTACGATCCCGCGTTCAAGGTGGAAGCGCAAGCCTTGAAGCGGCTGGAAGCCATTGCATGGGACGCATACGAAAATGGACGGAAGGCGCCCGTCACCGTCAAAGCCGGGCAAGGCTACGCCGATCCCGATTACGACTTGTCGGTGGAGTGGAAGGATGCGCACGACCGGCTTGCGCGTTCTGCCCAGGTGCAGCGCGATCCGGCCACACGGTCGCGCGTCCTGGTGGTCGTCGGCGCGGCGCGCAATGACGGTACCTGTCCGGGCGAGGTTTCCAAGACGTGGCGGCTGTCTCGGATCGTGCGTGAAGAACTGGAGTTTGCGGGCGTACACGCCGACATGCTCGATCTCAGCCGGCTCACGTCGGAATATCAATACCTCATCCATCCCTGCAAAGGCTGCGTGTCCACGGCGATGCCGCTCTGCCACTGGCCCTGTAGCTGCTATCCCAATCATTCGCTCGGGCAGGACAACGATGCGATGAACGATATCTACGAGCAGTGGGTGGCGGCGCATGGCGTGATCCTGCTGGCGCCCACCTATTGGTATCAGTCGCCCAGCGTGTTGAAGCTGATGATCGACCGGCTGGTCTGTGCAGACGGCGGCAACCCCGATCCGACGACAACGTCGGGCAAGGACGCAATGAAGGCCAAGCAGATCGAAATGGACGGCTGGCCGTATCCCAAGCATCTTGCCGGTCGGGCCTATGGTGTGGTGGTCCATGGCGACGTGGCCGGCATCGAGGGGCAACGGCGGGCGTTGTGCGATTGGCTGGACTGGATGGGAATGGTGGATGCGGGCGCGTCGTCGCGGCTCGATCGCTACATCGGCTACTACGAGCCGTATGCCACCAGCCATGCGGATCTGGATGCGGACACGGCGGTTCAGGAAGAGGTTCGCAATGTGGCCAAGGCGATGATCCTGTGCCTGCCGCGCCTGCGGGCAGGAGAGTGGCCAGCCGTCGATCAGGGGCTGTCATCTCCTCGGCCGAAGTAGCCGCCAATCGCAATTGCCATGCGAGGTCGAAACGGGACCGTCCAGTCAATAACCTGACGGTGGCTGTCCTGCTCTATCGTCAAGGCTTCGACGTTGGCAGCAGCTGCATACCCGTGCGCCGTGCGAATTCCTCGTAGCTGATGGGCGCGCCTGCCGTGGTGCTGGGGCTGTTGGCCTGCCAATGCGCCCACGAGCGTCCGGTGGACGCGTCGTAGACGACCTTGAACAGATGGCTTGGCACGGCTACGCCCGAGCCGATCTGTTTGGGCTTGTCGCCGTAGTACGGGCCGGTGAAGACATACACGTCGCCCGAGGCGCGCATGACGTACTTGCGCGTGTCCTGTTCGATCTGGCTCCATGGGCCGCCGTTGTGACGCTGGTCTTGAGGCACCATGTTGGCCAGCGAAAAGCTCTGCGCCATCGCTTCGGGCGTGGACATGTCGCCAGCCGGAGCCATGTGGCCGCGGGAATAGCCCGAGCCGCGGTAATCCGTCAGTTCGGCACGTTCGGCGCGGGGCACGCGCGCTTCGGCATAGAACTTGTCGGACCGCTGCATGTCCTGCGCCTGCGTCAATATCTTTCGGTTCAGGCGCTCGGCCACGAATACCGGCGTCTTGGTCTGGCCGTTGTGCAAGATGGCGAAGTTGGAAAAGCACAGCTCGCGCAGGGCTTGGCTGGCCGGGACGACCGGCGGGCGTTGCTGCGGGAAGAACTGCGGACATTCGGCAAAGCGCGTGTGCGCCATGCCGCCTGCCGGCACCGCCGCGGGCGCGAATTTTTCGTGGGTCGGCCAGCCGACGCGCGCAAGAATGTCGTCAAGCGAAAACTGAGGGCGCCACTGCGGATTCAGCGCATACGTGGCTGCGCCGAAGGCGGCCACCGAGGTCAGCGCGAATGTGCGCAGGAACCGGAAGATGCGGCCGCCGCTTGCGGCCTTGCTTCTGCTGGCTGGGGCTTTCTTTCTGGGTGCTGATTTCTTCGCGCGGGTCATGCTGCCTGTTTGTTGCGGGCCGGCGCCACTTCGCGCTCGGCAACTGGCGGCATTGTAGATGACCGCAACATGACAGGCGCAGACCGGGCAAGCGGGCCGACGCCGAACCGCGTCAAGGGCGCTGGCCGGGGTATTCTTATGCTCGTTCCAAATTCATAACCACAACGTCATAACCACAACGGCCGCACATGCCGGCCGCCAGGATTGGGGAAATTCAATGAGATCGTCCGTGCTTTTCGTGGCCGCGCTCGTGGCGGGTTGCGCCTCGCCCGCGCCGGGAGACCTTGTCACGCAATCGAAGGTGCAAGCCATCAAGATCAACGTCACGACGTTCGATGAGATGGTTCGCGATTTTGGCCCGCCCCGCACGCAGAGCGTCAACAAGCAGGGGCTGCGCACGGCGTCGTGGTTCTACTTCAACAACAGCGAGTTCGGCGCCATGCAGGATCAGCGCACGCTGACCGTGACTTACAACAAGGACGGCACGGTCAAGGAATACGTGAATTCGTCCGCTGGCGAGAAGGACGGCGCCCGGACGCAATAGCACGTAGTTTCACCAGGCGTCGCGCCGCAGGGCAATGCCTCATTGCGCCGGCGCCGGCTTCGAGGCGTTCGCCCGAATCTGTTCCGACCGCTGGCGCTGCTCGGCGCGAATCGGGATGCAATCGACGACCAGCACCTCTTCGCCTGTGCGCAGGTCGATGACCTTGGTCGCTCGGTAAAGGTTGCTGGGCGGGCCGCGATCCAGGCACGCCCGCTTCGCGCCGGAACTGGCGCGAAAGAGCTCGGGCACGCCTTCGTATTGCGGGTTGGGCACGCTCCACTTGCCGCTCATGTCCTGGGTGCGCACCACATACTGGGCAAAGGCCGGACCGCCGCACAGCAGCATGGCCGATGCGCACGCGACGCCAACTGCGGTTCTCATGGCGGACGTTCCTTGATGGACGAGGGTAGGGCAGCGTAGCAGCGCACCGCCGCCTTCGCCGTCCGCCAGAAGGATGAGGGATTTGATGCGCTCGCGCGCGCTTTCAACTCGCCGGAGGTCAAGCAGTCGATGGCGACTCAGAACAACCGTATCGTCCTGATGCCGCCTGAACAGACGGTGGCGTACTTTCGGTCCGAAATGGCGAAGTACGCCGCCGTCGTCAAGGGCGCGGGCCTGGAATTGATGTAGCCCGCATGGGGCGGCAGGTCAGCTGCCGTTTCGCTTGTCGTGACCGTTCTGATCGGCTGCGCGGAGCAGTCCGTAGAGCTTGTCCTTGAGGTGCAGTTTTTCTTTTTTTAGCACCTCGATCGCGGTGCCGGAGGACGGCGTGATGCCGTCCTCCATGTTCTGGATTTCCTGGTCCAGATCGTTGTGCCGCTGGAACAGCGCCGAAAAGTGAGCGTTTTCGGATTTCAGTTGGGTAATGAGCTCGCGGTATTCAGGGAACATAAAGGCCTCTTGAGGAACCGGTTGACGGGACCGACGATGCGCCTGGCTCGACGCCTTCATCAGCGTCAAGTCCATGACACGCCAACGCCAACGGCTTGTCAACCTCAGGGACCGCGGCGTGCGTCCCGCCCGTTGATGGGGCGCAAGGGCTCCCTTGAAATGAGTCATTCTGTCGCGTACGTTCACCTTTCATTACAGAACGCCCTGTCCCCGGCGATACACTCGCTTCCCTTTGGACTGTCCCAGAACACCCATGAAAGAGCGTGCCCCGGTCTACCGCAGAGTGATGGACCTTTTCAAACAGGATGGCCGGATCCACCCCGGCACCGGCATGATGAGCGGCGTGATCGCGCTTTTCCTGGCGATCCTTTCGGTGCTGGGCGTGCTGGCGTTCCACTTTCCCGCCTACCTCACAACGCCGGAGCTGCGCAGCTTCTATTCGGTGGAGGCAATGCGCACGCTGCTGTTCAGCGCACTGCTGGTGTCGGGCTCGATCGCGCTGGCCAATACCGTGCTTGGCCGCCAGCGCTGGCTGAATATCTCGGCCTTCGTTCTGGTCTGCTGCGCGGTGGCCGCGGGCGGCAGCCAGGTTGCCGTCACGGCATCGAACGCAGGCGGCCACCCCTATCTGGGACTCGATTGGTTCATCCTGGACCTCTTGGCCTCCAGCACCGTCTTCATCATTTTCGAAAAGCTGACACCGCTCTATCCTGGCCAGCCCGTATTCCGGGGCGAGTGGCAGGTGGACATGAAGCACTTCCTCTTCAATCACCTGTCGGTGGGGGCCGTGCTGCTGTGCATCAACTTCTTCATTCACCGCCTGTTCTCCTGGGCGGCTTATGAACCGCTGCAGCAGGCCATCCAGTCCATGCCGTATCTGCTCGAGCTTTTCGTGGCGGTGCTGGTGGCGGACCTGGCGCAGTACGCGGCGCACCGTATCTATCACGAAGTGCCGTTCATGTGGCGCTTCCATGCGGTGCACCACAGCACGCGCACGCTGGATTGGCTGGCCGGCTCGCGGCTGCACATCGTGGAACTGCTGATCACGCGCGTGGCCGTGCTGGGCGTGTTGTTCGTGCTGGGGTTTTCCAAGGCGGTGCTCGACGCCTACATCATCATCGTGGGTTTCCAGGCGGTGCTGATCCATTCCAACGTGAAGCTGCCATGGGGTTGGCTGCGCTACATCATCGTCACGCCGGACTTTCACCACTGGCACCATTCGTCCGATACCGAGGCGATCGACAAGAACTACGCGGCGCACTTTTCCTTCATCGACTACCTGTTTGGTACCGCGGTGCGCGGGGTGGGCAACCGGTTGCCGCAGCACTACGGCATTCTGGACAACGACATGCCAGGAACCTTCCTGGCGCAACAGGCATATCCCTTTGCCCGCAAGGCCAAATGACGAAGGCCCAGGCATATCGCCTGGGCCTTTTTCATTGCCGTCTCAGCGGGTTACGGCCGGCAGTCCGGCCGCGCGCCTTACTTGGCCGACTTGAAGGCCGAATACGAAGCCATCAGGTTGCGGTAGTCGGGGATGTGGTTGGCGAACAGGGTGCCCAGGCCTTCCACGTCGTTGCGCCAGTCGCGATGCAGTTCGCACGCCACGCCGAACCAGGACATCAGCTGTGCGCCGGCCTGTTCCATGCGTCGCCACGCCGCGTCGCGGGTGACTTCGTTGAAGGTGCCCGACGCATCGGTCACGACAAACACGTCAAAACCCTCTTCGATGGCCGACAGCACGGGGAAGGCAACGCAGACTTCGGTCACGACGCCGGCGATGATCAGTTGCTTCTTGCCGGTTGCCTTGACCGCCTTGACGAAGTCTTCGTTGTCCCAGGCATTGATGTTGCCGGGGCGGGCGATGTACGGCGCGTCGGGAAATTTGTCCTTCAGCTCCTGGACCAGCGGGCCGTTGGGGCCGTCTTCGAAACTGGTCGTCAGGATGGTGGGGAGCTTGAAGTATTCGGCCAGGTCGGCCAAGGCCAGCACGTTGTTCTTGAATTGATCGGGTTGGAAATCGCGCACCAGGGACAGCAGGCCCGCCTGGTGATCCACCAGCAGAACGGCGGCTTGGGACTTGTCGAGCTTAACGTAGGGCTTGGTCATGGCTGATTCCTTTGGTCGATTCAGTTTTGCGCAGTGGTGCGCGGTGTTGAGAACAACGCTGAGTGCGTAGAAGGAATACTAATTTCGGGACGATACAGCCGGTAGTCCGGTAATTTGCACCTCAGCGTTCTATAAATTGAACGCCGGCGATAGCGCGTTCAGCGTGGGAATGCCGTGGCGCGCCTGGGTTTCAGCCTCTCGGCGCGCGTTTTCACGATACTCCGCGCCCATGAAATCCAACAGTTCGCGCACGGCCGGCAGCAGGCCGCGGCGCGACGGAAAAACGGCATGCACGCTGCCCGGCTCGGGTTGCCAGGGGGCGCCCACGGTCACGAGCGTGCCCGCGTCAAGTTCCTCGCGGATCATCAGAAGGGGCAGGGCCACGACGCCCACACCGCGCAGCGCGGCCTGCTTGAGCGCCAGCATGTCGTCCGTGACCAGCCTGGGCATGAAGGGAACGGCAAGGCGCGCGTTGCCGGGGCCCAGCAGGCGCCATTGGCATTCGCGCTGCTCGGTCCCAAGCGCCAGGGTGGGTTGCCGGCTGATCGTCTGCAAGTCGGCGGGGTCGGGCAACGAGCGGGCCAGCGCGGGGCTGGCGACCAGGCTCTGGCAGCTCATGCCCAGGTTCTTCATCACGAGGTCGCTGCTTTCGATGGCGCCAAAGCGCACCCGCACGGCTAGGTCAAAGCCTTCACGCAGCACATCCACGGGCCGGCTGAAGCTCTTCAGGTAGACGTTCACCTTCGGGCACTTTTCCATGTAACGCGCCACCACGTTGCCCAGGAAGTAGTAGATGAGCGCGGGCGGCGCGGCGATGCGGATGGTGCCTTGCGGTTCAGCGTGGGTGCGGTCGATGACATCCTGCGCCGCTTCGGCGCCCGCCAGCATTGCCAGGCACTGGTCGTAGTATTCCTGTCCAAGTTCGGTCACGGCGAACGTCCGCGTGGACCGCTGGATCAGGCGCACGCCAAGGCGCTCTTCCAGTTGGGCAATGCGCCGGCTCAGGCGCGATTTCGGGATGTTCAGCGCCCGGCCGGCCGGCGCGAATCCGCCATGCTTGACGACCTCCACGAAGAAATAAAGGTCATTCAGGTCGTGCATGCAAAATCCTCTCAGGTCGTCGGTGGGCCGCCGAGCATATTAAGGCGCGCGGCGCCGATTCCCTAGAAATGCGGCATTACGCGGACAAATCCGGGTCGTCTTCGAGGCTTGGGGGGAGATCGGCTTGGGACCCGCGGGTCGGGGCAGCGCTCAGGCGGCCAGCGCGGTCTCGTCCTTCCAGCGCTGCTTGTCGCGCAGCGGCGGCGCGCCGAAAAGGCGGCTGTACTCGCGGCTGAACTGCGAGGAACTCTCGTAGCCCACGGCATGCGCGGCCAGCGCCACCCCGGCATCGTCCGTCAGCATCAGCCGCCGCGCTTCCTGCAGCCGCAGGTGCTTCTGATATTGCAACGGGCTCATGGCGGTGGCCTGCTTGAAATGATGATGCAGCGACGACACGCTCATGTGCACGTCGCGCGCAATCTCTTCCACCCGCAACGGTTGCGCGAAATTGTCGCGCAGGATGCGGATCGCCTTTGCCACGCGGTTGAGCTGGCTGTCTTGCAGCACCGTCTGGCGCAGCACGACACCCTGGCCGTTCATGAGCAGGCGGTACAGCAGTTCGCGCTTGATCATCGGCGCCAGGATCGGAATGTCGCGGGGGGTGTCCAGCAGCCGCAGCAGACGCAGCACGACGTCCAGCAGGGTGCTGCCCAGCGGGTTGACGCACAGCGCGCGCGAGGCTTCCAAAGAAACCAGCGGCGGCAGGTTTTCATCGCTGATGAGCGCGGTGATCTCCTCGGGGTTCAGGTCCACCCGCAAGCCCAGATAGGGCAGGGTGGGACTGGCGACGGACACCTTGGCCACCACGGGCAGGTCCACCGACGAGATCAGGAAATGGAAGGGATCGTATTCATAGGTCTCCTCGCCGATGAGCAGGCGTTTCGACCCCTGGGCAATGACCGCCAGCGCCGCCTTCTGCAGGACCGGCTTCGCCCCGGACGGCTGCGACAGCCGGTGCAGGTACAAGCCTTCGATCGGCGTATCCAGCGCCCCTTCCAGGTTGCCGGTCATGCGTTCCAGCATGCACAGCAGCTCGGACCGCGCCAGTTCGCAGGCGGCGTCGTGACCGGCGCCGGTGGGGGCGAGGGATCGGGCAGGATTCAGGGACATTGACGGGCTCTCGCAGGCGCACCGTTCGTCACCTTGAGAGGCGACGGCGGCGGAGGATTGGGTGTCCGCCAGTGTATTGCCAACTCGGGCCTCAGGCGCCGGGTCCACGTGGGGGAATGGAGAATCAGGCAGGAATTCCGGAGAAAACGACGGGTCGGTCCGGCCTGGCTGCCGTGCCGGAGAATCAGGCAAAAAAAGGGCAGGATCAAGCAGCGCGTGCCGGGCCCGCCCGTCGCATACTGTCCGCACCCCGGCAGGCTGTCGCAGCGGCGTTCCGTCCCGGAACCCGGCGCGCCCGCCAGCCCCTGAAGGAGCAAACATGCGATACAAGAAATTCGGCAGCACGGGCCTGTTCGTCTCGGAGCTGTGCCTGGGCACCATGACCTTTGGCGGCGAAGGCGAGCTCTGGAGCAAGATCGGCAGCCTGCAGCAGGAGGACGCCAACCGCCTGGTGGGACGCGCGCTCGACGCAGGCATCAATTTCATCGACACGGCGGACGTCTACTCCGAAGGACGTTCGGAGATCATCACGGGCCAGGCCCTGCGCGATCTGAACATCCCGCGCGAAGATGTCGTGATTGCCACCAAGGTCTTCGGACCGACCGGCGCGGGCGTGAACGCGCGGGGCAATTCGCGCGTGCACATCCTGGACGGCGTGAAGAAAAGCCTGTCGCGCTTGCAGCTCGACCATATCGACCTCTATCAGATCCACGGCTTTGACCCGGCCACGCCCATCGAGGAAACCCTGCGCGCGCTGGACACGCTGGTGCAGCATGGCCATGTGCGCTATATCGGCGTGTCGAACTGGGCCGCCTGGCAGATCATGAAGGCGCTTGGCATTTCCGAACGCCTGGGGCTGGCGCGCTTCGAGTCGCTGCAGGCCTATTACACGGTTGCCGGGCGTGATCTGGAACGCGAGCTCGTCCCCATGCTGCAAAGCGAGGGCGTCGGGCTGATGGTGTGGAGCCCGCTGGCCGGGGGCCTGCTCAGCGGCAAGTACGGCCGGGACGGCGAAGCCGAGGCGGGCAGCCGCCGCGTGGCGTTCGATTTCCCGCCCGTGAACCGCGAACGCGCCTACGACAGCATCGACGCGCTGCGGCTGATTGCGGATGCGCGCGGCGTGTCGGTGGCGCAGGTTGCGCTGGCCTGGCTGCTGCACCAGCCGGTGGTCACCAGCGTCATCATCGGCGCCAAGCGCGTGGATCAGCTCGAGGACAACCTGGCGGCCACGGACATCCGGCTGACCGGGGAGGAACTGGCCGCGCTGGACAAGGTCAGCGCGCTGCCGCCGGAATACCCGGGCTGGATGCATGTGCGGCAGGGCGAATACCGGCGCCAGCAGTTGCGCGAATCGGGCGAGGCCTGACCCGCGCCGCGCTAAGGCAATCCTCGCGGACCGGCGTCCGGCCGCCGGTCCGCGCCGGAGGGATGCCGTGCAGCCTCATGGAGAAGGCCCAGGACAAACGCCGTAAATCAACGGCGGTCGGCCATCTTGGCCCGGCAACGATTCACCGCTCGCTAGTAGAATCGGACCAGTCCCTTTTTCCTTGAAGCATCACCATGAGCGAGTTTTTCACGTCGGCCGAACTGCAGGCCTTGCGCGAGCACGGCATCGCGGTGTTCGCGGACCGCCTGCTGATCGATGTGCAGCCGCCATTGCCCGACGCCCGTATCGCCGAGATCCAGGCGCTGTGCGAAGGGCCGCTCCCGCCCGCGCTGCTCGACCTGTGGCGGCTCACCGCCGGGGGCGAACTGGCGTACGACCTGCGCGCCCAGATGGATGGCAATGAAGAGGCCCTGAGCTGGTCCGAACTCTTCTATGACGGCAGCGATCACTATCGCGACCTGCAAGGCTGGATCGAGCACGAACAGGAGTGCGCCCAGGACGCCGCCGCCGAGGACGGCGCTACCTGGAACGGGAAGTTGCGCTATCTGCCTATTGGCGGTTTCGAATACTGCGACCGCATCTACGTCACCGTGGAGCCAGGCCCGCAAGCCGGCAGTGTGGTCGCGTGGAAGCAGGGCCTGCCGGGCTGGACGCACGCGTTGCAGCAGGACGGCATCGCCACGATCGCCCCGGACCTGTACGCGGCCTTTGCCGCGCTCCGCCTGGAAACCGACCCCGGCGAAGACGAGAACAGCACCGGCCTGCGCGTGCTGGAGTATCTGGATGAACGCGTGTCGGACCATGGGATGCCGCAGGCGCTTGCCGACCGCGTGGCCGCCTTCCACCGGCGGGCGCTGGTGGACTGGCGCGGCCCGCTTGAGGCCGGCACGCTGGCCGGCACCCCCAGTCTCGCCACGCTGGCCTTGCAGCACGCGTTGTCGCACGACGACGCCGGGCTCGTGCGTCGCCTGGCGGCGCAGGGCATGCGCTTCGATGCGCCGCTGCGCGGCAGCGCCCAACCGCTGGACGTGGCCCTGATGCAGCATGCGTACGCCGCGGCCCAGGCGCTGCTGGACGCGGGCGCGCCGGTCAGCCCGACGGCCCTGCACCGGTTCGACCGGCAGCCGCCCGTCGCGCTGGTCGCCGCGCTGCTGGCCCACGGCGCCGTGGCCGATGCGCTGGGGCTCGCGCGTTGCGCCGCCTGCGGATCCCCGGAGGCCGCGCGTCTGATCGCGCAGGCGTGCGGGGATGGGCTTGCCGACGCCTATGCCCAGGTCCGCGATTCGATGGCCAGCCGCTACCAGGAAGACCTCAAGCGCGTGCGCGCGGGCACGCTGGGGCACTACCTGGGCGCGGAAGGCCTGGCCGAGCGGGTCGCCAACCTGCGGGAATTTTCGCTATGAACCGCCGCCTGGCCGCGCTGGCGCTGTGCCTCTCGCTGGGCAATGCGGCGGCGTGGGCGGCGGCGTGGGCGGCCGGCACGGCCTCCTTCGATTGCGCCAAGGCGCGCACCGAGGTCGAAAAGGCGATCTGCGCCGACGGCGCGCTGGCCGGGCAGGATGCCAGCATTGCCAAACACTTCGGCAAGGCCAGGATGACCTTCGATGCCGCGACGGGCAAGGCGCTGACGCAAGATCAGCGCTGGTTCGTTCAGGTGCGCGACGAGGCGTTTGCGTCGCCGCCCGGCAACGATCCGCCGCAAAAGGAACTTGCCGACCGCCTGAAGTACCGCGATGCCTTTCTTGCGTCGCTGGTGCTCAAGCGGCGGCAGGGCTTCGAGGGAGACTGGGAGAACCTCGCGGGCGGCGTCTCGATCAAGCGGCAGCCCGATGGCAGCCTGTCGTTCGACGGCTCCGCGGCGCATCCGGAAAACGGCCGTTGGGTGTGCGATGTCCGGGGCACGGGCGCCATCAAGAACAAGGTGCTGGTCGTCGAGACCGTCGATGCCGAGGGCTGGACGCTGACGTTGTCGCGCAAGGGGTACGGCCTTGTAGTGTCGGAAAACCCGCCGGCGGGGGCGGCCGATGCCGCGGGCCGGCCGTACTGCGGTCTGAACGGCGCGCTGGGCGGCGTTTACTATCCCGTATCCAGGCCTTGATCGACCCCACCCCGGCGCGTCTAGAATGTTTTCCGCATCGCAGTGAATACGCTCTTCTGTTGAAAGGACCGGCGTGACCATCCCGTATCTGCGCCGGCTGACCGCCGTCAGCCGAAGCCCGCAAGCCAACCGCCATCTCGCCTATCTGCTGACCTTCACCGCCGGCGCCGTCAACGCGGGCGGTTTCCTGGCGGTCCAGCAATACACCTCGCACATGTCCGGCATCGTGTCCATGATGGCGGATCACATGGCGCTCGGCGGAGTGATCGTGGTGCTGCAAGGCTTGGCGGCGCTCTTGTCGTTCATGGCCGGCGCCGCCAGCTCGGCCTTTCTGATCAACTTTGGCCGCAGGTCCCGGCTGGCCAGCGAATATGCGTTGCCGCTGCTGCTCGAGGCCGTGCTGCTGCTCGTCTTCGGCCTGTTGGGCGCCAATCTCGAAACGCTGCGCTGGTTCTACGTGCCCGGCACGGTGATGCTGCTGTGCTACATCATGGGCCTGCAAAACGCGATGATCACCAAGGTGTCGCGGTCCGAGATCCGCACGACGCATGTCACGGGCATGGTGACCGACATCGGCATCGAGCTTGGCAAGCTGTTCTACTGGAACGTCGCCAAAGGCGATCCGCAGACGATGCCGCGGGTGCTGGCCGACCGCGGCAAACTCACCGTCCTGAGCCTGATGGTGACCCTGTTCTTCGTGGGCGGCGTGACCGGCGCGTATTCGTTCTACAACTTCGGTTTTGGATCGACCTGGCCGCTGGCGCTGTTGCTGATGCTGCTGGCCGCGGTGCCGATCCTGGACGACATCCGCAGCTTCATGCACCGCGCAAAGGGCGCCTAACGCTGCCGCTTCGGCTTGGCGGCAGTGGAATGGCGCAGGAACACCTGCAGCGCGGCAAGCGTTTCGGTATGCAGCCGTGCCAGGCGGGCGTCCTTGGCGGGTTCGGTGACCGCATAGCCCCTGGCATCCAGCGGATAAGACTCTTTGAGCAACCGCGCCATGTCGATCTGATAGAAGCTCGCGCCGCCGTACGGCCGCTTGCCATCGATGTAGGGCATGGGCCAGAAGCGATCGCCTTCGCGCAGCACGGCCCGTAACGCCGGCCCCTCGGCTTCGCGCCAGTCGGCGGCGCGCAACAGGATCAGGTGCGCATCGCGCAGCGCAAACGTGCCGTCCGCGCCCACGCCGCTTTCCGGAAAGTCGAAGGCCTCGCGCATTTCGGCCGGCACGTCATAACGGCCCGGCGACAGCTTGCCGATCGCGCGCACATAGCGCGGCACCAGCCTGCAGACTTCGGCCATCCTGCGCACCGCCAGGGCATCGTCGGCGGTATCGAGCGTGCGGCGGACGATGGCCAGCGTATCGTCGCCGCCCAGCAGGGGCTGCTCGAAATCGATGGCGGGCGCCCCGGACTCGACCGGCATCCACTGCACCCGCAACAGGCGCATCAGCGCGGCGTGCTGCGCGGTGTAGGGCAAACCGTCTGCCGGCGCCGAAAACACGCCGCGGATGATGGCGTCTCGGCTGGGCGATGCCAGGGCGCGCAACGGTGTGGCGATCAGGCTGGCCAAGGTCAGGAGCAGGGGGCGGCGTTGCATGAGGCTCAGAGAAGTGAACGCGAGGGGACATAAGATACCGAAAAGCGCGGCGCGCGGGGAAAAGCGCGCTGGTGGCGGCCCGGGAATACAATCCAGCGATCGTCCTGCGCACAACGTGTGCGACACGGATCCTTTGGAGGAGCAGACAAGTCATGGACGCGGAATTCTGGCTGGAACGGTGGCGCGAAGGGCGCACGCATTTTCATCAGACGCGGGTCACGCCGTTATTGCAGAAATATTGGCCGTCGCTGGACGTGCCCAAGGGCGGCAAGGTGCTCGTGCCGCTTTGCGGCAAGTCGCTGGACATGGTGTGGCTGGCTGCCCAAGGCCATCAGGTGCTGGGCGCCGAATTGTCCAAGCTTGCCGTCGAGCAATTCTTTGACGAGAACGAGCTGCGGCCGGTGATTCACGATTCGGTGTACGGGACCCATTACGTGGCCGGCAACATCGAGATCGTCTGCGGCGACATTTTCAAGCTGGATGCCCAGGTGCTGTCGCATTGCGTGGGCGTCTATGACCGCGCGGCGCTCGTTGCGCTGCCCGTCGCGATGCGTGCCGACTACGTGCGGCACGTCTACGGTCAGCTGTCGCCGTCTTACCGGGGCCTGCTCATCACGCTGGACTATCCGCAAGAAGAGATGGCCGGCCCCCCGTTTTCCGTGGTGGACAGCGAGGTGCAGGCGATCTTCTCCGGCGTTTCGCCCGCGGTCATCATCGACCGCCGCGACATCCTCGACAAGGAACCCAAGTTCCAGTCGGCGGGCGTAAGCCGCCTGGACACCGTGGTCTACCGGCTGGGCGTGCAGGCCTGAGCCAGTGCGCCCCGGCAAAAGGCCCGTTCGATTCGAACGGGCCTTTTGCTAGGTCATGAGCCAGCCGCCTGCCACGTCCAGCACCTGACCGGTCACGAAACGGGCCTGATCTGACGCGAAGAACAGGCACGCGTCCGCCACTTCCTCGGGCGTGCCCAGCCGCCGCAGCGCGGTCACGGACGCCACGGCGTCGTTGATTTCCTGCGGCACGCTTTTCAGCAAGGGCGTGCTGATGCGTCCCGGCGCCAGCGCATTCACCGTCACCTGGTGCTCGCCAAGCTCCGCCGCCCAGTGGCGCGTCAGCCCGATCAGACCGGCCTTGGTGGCCGCATAATGCGCCGCCACGATATCGCAATACGCCTTGCCGGCCACCGACGACATGTTGATGACGCGCCCCTGCTGCGCCTGCACCATGTGCGGCGTGGCCAGATGCGTCATGTAGAACACGCTGTTCAGGTTCACGGAGACGACGTTGTTCCACTCTGCCGGCGGCATTTCCCAGACCTTCAGCGCGCGGCCGTTGGTTTTGGGCGAGATGCCGACGTTGTTGACCAGGATGGTCGCGGGGCCCAGATCGCGCGTGATGCGATCATAGGCCGCCTGGCACTGATCGAAATGCGCGACATCGGCCGGCACGAAGCACACGTCGTGGCCGCGCGACTTGAGTTCCTGCTCGTAAGCCCGGCCCGCCTGCGCGTTGAAGTCGACAAGACCGACGCGACCGCCTTCGGCCAGGAACGCCTCGACGATGGCCGAGCCGATGCCTCCCACGGCACCCGTGACGATGACGGTCTGGTCCGCAAAGCGTGCGCTCATGGCTTCACCTGCAGCATGATCTTGCCAATGTGCTTGCTGCTTTCCATCAGTTCGTGCGCGCGCGCGGCCTCCGCCAGCTGGAAGACTTCGTGGATGAGCGGCAGGCACTGTCCGGCCTCCATGAGCGGCAGCACCTTCTGTATCAGCGATTGCGCGATGGCGGCCTTGTCCTCGTCCGAGCGCGGGCGCAGCGTGGACCCTGTGAACTGCAGGCGCTTGGTCATGATGGGCAGCGCGTCGATCTCGGCCTTGCTGCCTTCCAGGAAGGCGATCTGCACCAGCCGGCCGTTCAGCGCCAGCAGCCGCAGATTCTTGTTGATGTAGGCGCCGCCCACCATGTCCAGGATCACATCGACGCCGGCGTTGCTGGTGCCCTCGCGCACGGCGGACTCGAAGTCCGCGTCGCGGTACAGCACGGCATGATGCGCCCCGGCCTTGACGCACGCCTGCGCCTTTTGCGCGTTGCCCACGGTGGTCCAGACTTCGGCGCCGAACGCACGCGCGAGCTGGATGGCGGTCAGGCCGATGCCGCTGGAGCCGCCGTGAACCAGGAATTTCTCGCCCTGCGCCAGGCGCGCTCGGTCGAACACGTTGGTCCAGACGGTGAAATAGTTCTCCGGAATGGCCGCGGCTGTCAGCAGGTCCATGCCGCGCGGCACCGGCAGGCAGTGCCGCTCGTCGGCCAGGCAGAACTGCGCATAGCCGCCGCCCGGCGTCAGTGCGCAGACCTGGTCGCCCACCTTCCAGTCACGCGCCTGGGGCCCGGTCGCGACGATGGTGCCGGACACTTCCAGGCCAAGATACGGAGAAGCGCCCGGAGGCGGGGGATAGGATCCGGAGCGTTGCAACACGTCGGGGCGGTTCACGCCCGCGTAGGCGACTTCGATCAGCACCTGGCGTCCCGTGGGCGCTTCCATGTCGCGTTCGGCGACGCGCATGCAATCGGGCGCGCCGCCCTTGCCATGGTCGATGAATGTGCAGCGTTGTGACATGAGACGATGGTCCTTGGATTTCAGTGGCCCAGATAGGCCTTCTTGACGTGGGGATCGCTGAGCAGCTCGGCGCCGGAGCCCGTGCGCACGATCGCGCCGTTCTCAAGCACGTAGCCGCGATCGGCCAGGCGCAGCGTGCGAAACACGTTCTGCTCCACCAGCAGCACCGTGACGCCATGCGAGGTGACATCGCGGATGATGTCGAACATCTGCTGCACCAGCAGCGGCGACAGGCCCAGCGACGGCTCGTCGAACACCAGCAGTTTCGGATCGGCCATCATGCCGCGCGCGATGGCGACCATCTGCTGTTCGCCGCCCGACAGCGATCCGGCGTACTGGCTCAGCCGTTCCTTCACGCGCGGGAAGATGCGCAGCACTTCCTCCAGCTTGCGCTCGACGATCGGGCGGGCCGCCCGCTTGTACGAGCCCATCAGCAGGTTGTCGCGCACCGTAAAGTGCGGAAAGAGCTGGCGCCCTTCGGGAATCATCGTTATCCCGGCATCCACGATGTCGTAGGGCTGGAGGTTGGTCAGATCCCGGCCTTCGAATTCCACCTTGCCCTGCGTGGCGGCGATTACCCCGCACAGCGTTTTGAGCGTGGTGGTCTTGCCCGCGCCATTGGCGCCAATCAGCGTGACGATCTCGCCCGCGTGCACCTCGAAATTCAGGCCGTTGAGCACCTGGCTCTTGCCATAGCCCGACGTCAGATTCGACACCTTAAGCATCCTGATACTCCTTGCCCAGATAGGCTTCGATGACGGCTGGATTCTCGACCACGTCCTTCGGGGCGCCGCTGACCAGGACGCCGCCTTCGTTCAGGACGATGATGCGGTCGGACAGCGCCATCGTCGCCTGCATCATGTGCTCGATCAGCAGCACGGAGACGCCGGAATCGCGGATGCGCCGGATCATCTGGATCGATTTCTCGATGTCCGTGGGATTCAGGCCCGCCATCACTTCATCCAGCAGCAGGATGCGCGGCTTGATCGCCAGCGCGCGCGCCACCTCCAGCCGCTTCATGCCGCCCACCGTGAGGCTGCGCGCCTCGGTGTTCAAGTACTTCACCAGGTCGGTCTGCTCGGCCACCTTCAGCGCGATCTGTTCGGCTTCGTCGCGGTCGGACGTGTGAATGAAGGCGCCCAGCATGATGTTCTCCAGCACCGTCAAACCCGTGAACGGTTTGGCGATCTGGAACGTGCGGCCCAAGCCCTTGTGCGCAAAGGCGTCGGGCGTCTTGCAGCTGACCCAGTTGCCTTGCTCGTCGCGCATCGTGATGTCGCCCTTGTCCGGCGACAGAAAGCCCGACAGCAGGTTGAACACCGTGGTCTTGCCGGCGCCGTTGGGGCCGATCATGCCCAGGATCTCGTGCTGGTTGAGCGTCAGCGACACGTCGTTGGTGGCGCGCAGGCCGCCAAAGCTCTTGAACAGGCCCTCCGCTTTCAGCACGGGCTGCTCGCTGCGCGTGGCGTTGCGGATGCGGATCTCGTCGGCGAGCTTGCGCTTGGCCGGGGGCGTGCCCAGGTACGGCAGGCGCGCCAGTATGCGCTCGATGAAGGGCCCGAACGCGCCGGCCAGACCGCGCGGTATCGTCAGCACCACCGCCACCAGGATCAGGCCGTAGATCAACCCGTGCATGCCGTTGCCCACGCTGCTGAGCCAGCCGCGCGCCAGTTCCGCGATGGGCAGCACCAGGAAGGTGCCCGCAATGGGGCCGGACACGGTTCCCAGTCCGCCGATCAGCGCAAACATCGCGACCTGGATGGACAGCTCAAGCGAGAACGCGGAGCTGGGGTCGACGAAGGTCAGATAGGTGATGTGGAAAGTGCCGATGATGCTGGTCAGCACGGCCGACACGACGGCGGCGATGATCTTGACGCGCACGGTGTGGATGCCAACCGCCAGCGCCGCATCCTCGCGTTCGCGGATTGCGATCAGGTAATGCCCGATGCGTGACTTGCGGATGTACCACGAGACCCAGGTCACCAGCACGAACAGGCCGAACGCGATGATGACGTAGTTGATCTTCTCGCGGAACACGATCCAGGCCCAGCCGATGTTCAAGGGCAGGCTGATGCCGCTGGAACCGCCCGTCCAGCTTTCCTCGTGGATGACCAGGAGGCGCACCACTTCCAGGATGGCGATGGTCGCCAGCGCAAAGAAGGGACCCCGCAGGCGCAGCGTGGGATAGCTGATCAGGATGGCGACGGCGGCGGAAATGGCCGCGCCCGCAAACATGCCGATCCACGGCGATATGCCGAAGTTCTGCGTCAGCAGGGTGGCCGTGTAGCCGCCGATGCCATAGAACACCGCGTGGCCAAGGGACAACTGGCCGGCATAGCCGCCCACGATGTTCCAGGCGACCGACAACGCGGAAAACACGAACAGCAGGACAAAGAGGTTGGTCCAGAAGGGTGTGCCCATGACGACGGGCACGAGGAACATCGTGATCAGCAGAATGAGGCTGACGTAGGCTTTGGGATGTCGAAAGTCGGGAAACACGTCTTGCTCCTTGTTGTTCTGGTCACTCTGTGCCGATACCGAACAGACCGTTCGGCTTCAGGACAAGGATCAAGAGGAAGATCCCGAAATAGACGACTTCCTTCAGGTCGGGCGCGATGTAGAAGCCCGCCAGCGTGTCGACGATGCCGATGATCATGGAGCCGGCGACCGCGCCGTACAGGCTGCCCAGGCCGCCCAGCACCACGATGACGAACGCGGTCAAAACGAAGTACGTGCCCACCGTCGGGAACACAGGATATTGCGGCGCCAGCAGGCCCGCAGCAATGCCTACGAATGCGGTGCCCAGGCCAAAGGCGATGGCGTACACGTTGTTGACGTTCACGCCCATCAGCGTGGCGGCATAGCGGTGCTGCGCCACGGCGCGCAGCGCGCGGCCAAGATAGGTTCGGTGCATGAACAGGTGCAGCAGCACGGCCAGGGTCAGGCCGATGACGAAGGTGACGAGTTGGCCGGTGACCATCGAGAACGGCCCGACTTCGATCGCGTTGGTGCCCAGCTCCACCGGCGCGCGGTAGACGTTGGCCCCGAAAATCACGAGCGCCAGGTTCAGCAGGATGGTGGATACCCCCACCGTGGCGAAGATCTGGATGTGCTGGTCCGCGTGCAGCAGCGGCTGGATGATGCCCTTCTGCGTCAGCGCGCCCAGCGCGAACAGGATCACGGCGACAGGAATCAGGCCGGCGTAAGGGTGAATGCCGAACTGCGCCGCGATCAGATAGACCATGTACATGCCGATCATCAGGAACTCGCCGTGCGCGAAGTTCACGACGCGCACGACGCCGAAGATGAGTGTCAGCCCCAGGCTGATGATCGTGTATGCGCCGCCCAGCAACAGGCCATTGATGACCAGTTGAATGAATAATTCCATTGTGCAACCTCTAAGTGCGGGAGGCGCCCCGTCCCCGTCCCGCAGCGTCCAGGGACGGGGCGCTTGAACCCCGGGTAATGCCGGACGCGCGCCGGGGCTGCAAGCCCCCGGCGTCCGGCCGCTGGCATCGCGCTTTATTTCTTGAAGATGGGCTTGCCGAGAGCGAGGTTGTCAGGACCGATGGTGACGAGCTTGCCGTCCTGCCACTGCATCACGTAGAAGGTGGACGCGTTGTTCTGTCCGTCTTCTCCGAAGTCGAACCCCCAGCCATTGGCCGTCTGGCCCGCGGGCTTCTTGTAGGCCAGCACCGCGGCGCGGATCTTGTCCTTGTCCGTGGACTTGGCGTTGCCGATCGCTTCAAAGAAGGCCTTGGCGCCGACGTAGTTGGTCAGGCTGTGGCCGGATTGCGGATCGCTCTTGTACGTGTCCTTGTAGGCCTTCAGGAACTTGTCCAGCCCCGGCGCGCCGGCCGGGTTGATGGACGCTTGCGGGAAGTCCAGGTCGAACACGCCGTTCATGTCGGCGCCCACGGCCTTGGCGGTGTCGGCAAGCGAATAGCCGCCGCCCGCGCCGATCACGACTTTGGGCTTGAAGCCCGCCGCGCGCGCCTGGCTGAAGAACAGGATGGCGTCGTTCTGGTAGGCCGTCTGCAGCACCACGTCGGCCTTGGCGCCCTTCAGGCGCAAGATCAACGAAGACAGGTCAACGGTTTTGGCCGAGTAGGGCAGAACTTCGACGACGTTGTAGCCAAGTTCCTGCGCGCGCTTCTTTTCGGTGGCCGCCACGTCGGTCCCGTACGGGCCGTCTTCGTGGATGATGCCGATCTTGATGTCCTTGGGGTTCAGGCCCATGCCGGGCGCGATGGTCTCGTGCAGCGCATTCACGACCGACACGCCGTACAGCGCGGTGTTGGGATTGCTCCGGAACAGGTACTTGTAGCCGCGCGTGGTGATCTTGTGCGCGGTGGCACCCAACTCGAAGTAAGGCACGCCGGCCAGCTCGGTCACCGGCGAGGCGGCGTACGAAATGCCCGACGCGTAGCTGCCGAAGACGCCGACCACGTTGGCCGAGATCAGACGCTTGGTTTCCGACACGGCCTGCGTGGGATCCACGGCGTCGGCCTTGATGATTTCGATCTTTTCGCCGTTCACTCCCCCCGCGGCGTTGATCTCGTTCACGGCCAGTTCCAGTCCGCGATAGCTTTCCTGTCCAAGCAGCGCAAGCGCGCCGCTGAACGGGAACAGGGCACCTACCTTCATGTCGGCTGCTGCGGTGCCGCTTGCCAGCGCGCCGCACACACCCAGCGCCAAAACAATTTTGTTGAACTTGAACACTGTCTACGCTCCTTTGTCGGTATGGGATGCGGACTGGATCCTGAGGTCCGTCCGTCTTTTGCTATATATGATATATGTGCCGGCGGGGCGTGAAACCCTCGCCTTGGATTCTAGTGGCGGTCGCTGCATGCCGAATCAGGGAATTCCCTGAAACCGCATGAATAAAGCCTCAGCGGCCGATATACAAGAAAAAACCACACTTGATTCCGCCTGGCGGACCACGCCTTTTGCACGAGGTGAGGGTCGCTTGGCGGATCACAGCATAGCCGGTTTTATCATATATCGTATATGATGATTCGCGCTCATAAGAACGATCCGAGGAGACAAGAGCATGTTCGAGGAAGTCGATTTCAACGGCAAGAAAGTGCTTATCACGGCCGGCGCCGATGGACTGGGTCTGGAAATGGCCAAGGTCTTTCATCATGCCGGCGCCACCGTGTTCGTGTGCGACGTCAATGAAGCGCGGCTGGCAGCCTTGCCGGCCGAATTGCCTGGCGTGCATGTGGCCCATGCCGATGTGTCGGACGAGGCCAGCGTCGAAAAGCTCTTCGCGGCGGTCCGCCAGACGCTGGGCGGCCTGGACATCCTGATCAACAACGCCGGCGTCGCAGGTCCCACCGGCTTTGTGGAAACGCTTTCCAAGGCGGACTGGGATCGCACACTTGCCGTCAACATCACGGGCCAGTTCCTGTGCGCGCGCCAGGCCATTGCGCTGCTCAAGGAATCGAAGGCGGGCGTGATGATCAATCTGTCGTCGGCGGCGGGGCATCTTGGGTTCGCCGGCCGGTCGGTGTATTCGGCGTCCAAGTGGGCGGTGATCGGTTTCACCAAGTCGCTCGCCATCGAACTGGGTCCCCATAACATCCGCGTCAACGCCATTCTGCCCGGCGCGGTCGAAGGCCCCCGCATTCGCGCGGTGATCGCCGCCAAGGCCGGCACACTGGGCCGGCCCGTCGAAGAGATCGCGGCCCAATACGAAAACCAGGCCGTGCTTGGCCGCATGGTCACCGCGCGCGATATCGCCAACATGGTCCTGTTCAACGCCAGCGAAGCCGCCCGCAGCGTCACCGGGCAGGCCATCGTGGTGGACGGCTTCACGCAGAAGCTCTACTGATGGGCACGGAAAACGCAGTGCGGCGCGCCGCCATCATTGGAACGGGATTGATCGGGCAGGGGTGGGCCATTGTCTTTGCGCGCATGGGTTGGGAAGTGCGGCTTCACGACGTCAATGCCGCCATGCTCGCCGAGGCGCGCACCCTGATCCTGCAGCAGCTGCGCGTGCTGCAAGCGCAGGGCTTGCTGGACGACGCCGACGCCATCGTCGATCGTGTGCAGGTGTCTTCCAGCCTGCAGGAAGCCCTGGCCGGCGCCAGCTACGTCCAGGAGAACTCACCGGAAAAAGTGGAGATCAAGCGTGCGCTCTTTTCCGAACTGGATGCCTTGGCCGAACCGCACGCCATCATCGGCAGTTCCACGTCCAGCATCCCGGCAAGCCAGTTCACCGAGCATCTTGCGGGCAGGCGCCGGTGTCTCGTGGCGCATCCGGTCAATCCGCCTTACCTGATCCCTGTCGTCGAACTGTGTCCGGCGCCCTGGACCAGTCCTGAAGCGCTGGCGGGTGCGCGCGAAATCATGACGGGCATCGGCCAGAAGCCCGTGCTTGTGCGGCGCGAAATCGAAGGTTTCATTCTGAACCGCCTGCAAGGCGCGTTGCTGCAAGAGGCCTTCCGTCTTGCAAGCCAGGGCATCGCCAGCGCGCAAGACATCGACACCACGGTCAAGGACGGACTTGGCCTGCGCTGGTCCTTCATGGGCCCCTTTGAAACCATCGATCTGAATGCGCCGGGCGGCATCGCGGATTACTGCCGGCGTTACGGCGGCCTGTACCAGTCCATCGGCGCCACGCAAGGCGATTGCGTGGCCTGGGAAGGCGCGCTGGTCGACTCACTGTCCGACGAGCGGCGCGCCTTGCTGCCCGAAAAGGATCTTGCCGCACGCCGCTTCTGGCGTGACGAAAAGCTGATGCGCCTCATGCGTCACAAACAATGCAACGGAGACAACAATGGCTAAGCCCAAATCGAAAGTCGTCATCACCTGCGCTGTGACGGGCGCCATCCACACGCCCAGCATGTCGCCGCACCTGCCGGTCACGGCCGACGAGATCGCCGAGGCCGCCATTGGCGCCGCCAAGGCCGGCGCTGCAGTGCTGCACCTGCATGCGCGCGATCCCCAGACCGGCAAGCCTTCGCAGGACCCGGCGCTGTTCAAGCCCTTCCTGGAACGCATCAAGCGCGAGACCGACGCCATCATCAACATCACCACGGGCGGCAGCCCGCACA
Source organism: Achromobacter sp. E1 (assembly GCF_037039475.1). Lineage (NCBI taxonomy): Bacteria > Pseudomonadati > Pseudomonadota > Betaproteobacteria > Burkholderiales > Alcaligenaceae > Achromobacter > Achromobacter sp. E1. The sequence continues at coordinate 4,363,491 of NZ_CP146253.1, read as the reverse complement.
TGACGGTAGAAGAGCGCATGCGGCCCGCCACCACGTTCCAGCCGGAACTGGCGTCGTTGAACATGGGTTCCATGAACTTCGGTCTCTTTCCCATGCTGGACCGCTTCTCGGAGTTCAAACACGACTGGGAGCGCGAGCATCTGGAAAACAGCCGCTCGCTGATCTTTCGCAACACGTACCAGGACATCGAATCCATTCTGACGCTGGGCAATGCCAACGGCACGCGGTTCGAATTCGAGTGCTATGACATCAGCCATCTCTACAACCTGGCCCATTTCGTGGACCGAGGTCTGGTCAAGTCGCCGCCCTTCATCCAGTCCGTGTTCGGCATTCTGGGCGGGATCGGTCCGCATCCGGAAGACCTGATGCACATGAAGCGCACGGCGGACCGCCTGTTTGGCAACGACTACGAGTGGTCGATCCTGGGCGCCGGACGCAACCAGATGCCGCTGGCGACCATCGGCGCGGCCATGGGCTCGAACGTGCGGGTGGGGCTGGAGGATTCGCTGTGGATCGGGCCGGGTCAGCTGGCCGAATCCAACCGCGTTCAGGTCGAACGCATCCGCGGCATTCTCGAAGCCTTGAACCTCGATGTCGCCACGCCGGACGAGGCGCGGGCCAAGCTGGGATTGAAAGGAAAGGACAACGTCGCGTTCTGACCGGGCAAGCGGCGCGGGTCGGCGGTCGGCGCCGCCCGCTTTTTGCGCTAAGCCCGATCAGGCGTGGCGCCGCAAGGCCTCAGCCAGCGTGCTCACATCCAGCGTGCGATCGAAGTTGGCGGCATGCCTGGCTTTCAGGCTGAGGTCCGCGGCCAACGTCAATTCCGCGTCGGTCGGCTGGCCGGGCGCGCCGAGTTCGCGCAGCGTGGTCGGCAGGCCGACCTGGGCGTACCACTGTTGCAGATCGGCCAGCATGCCATCGCCGCGGTTTTCCAGGTCCAGCTGCACCAGCAGGCCCACCGCGACCTGCAGGCCATGCAGCGCCGTCGCGATGCCGTTGATCTTAGGCAGTCCGCGCGTCAGGGCGTGGGCAATGGACAGGCCGCCGCTTTCAAAACCGAGACCGCTCATGAGGATCATCGCTTCCACCACGCGCTCGAACGCGGGCGTGGGCTGGCCGGTTCCCGCCACGGCCACGGCGTCAGCGCCGTCCGCCATCAGCGTGCGCAGGCAGCCATCCGCAATGAGCTGGGCCGTGAGCAGCGGCGCCGCGTCATACATGTTCTTGCCGCCATTGCGCTGGCATTGCTCGGCTTCGAACTTCTTGGAAATCGCATCGCCCAATCCGGCGCGAAAGAAATGCACCGGCGCGGTCGCGATGATCGCGGTGTCGACCAGCACGATGGTGGGATTGAACAGCATGTGCTCGACGGCAAGGAGATTGTGATGCGCGTCGTAAAGCACGTAGTTCTTGCTGGTGGGCGCGTCGTTGGACGCCACCGTGGGAACGGTGATCAGGTGACAGTGGGACGACTTCGCAACGGCCTTGCCCGCATCCAGCGACTTGCCGCCGCCCACCGCAATGACCATGTCGATGCCCGCGGGCGCGGCCTGGGCGCGCAAGCCGTCAATGACCTCGGGCGTCAGGTCGCCTTCCACGATCAGCGGCACAAGCGTCACGCCGTGCCCGGCGCACAACGCCTCGATTCTTGGACCCAGCACGCCATGGACATAGCTGTCGATGACGAGCGCGGCGCGTCTTCCGAACAGCGCCGCATATTGTCCCAACGTTTCCAGGGCGCCCGATCCCTGGATGTAGCGGCTGGGCGCTCCAAAAATCTTCAGCATGGCGTCTTCCTATTTGCGGGCCCCGGGGGGGCGGTAGTCGAGTTCTTTTTCCCGTTCGACCAGCCAGTCGATCATGATCTTTCCGCCCCATACCAGGTCGGCCTGAATCGCTTCCCGCGCCGCTTCCGAATCGCGCGCCTCAAGGGCCTCGATCACGGCCTCGTGGCGGTGTTCGTTCTGCGAGTAATCCAGCCCCGCCGTCTTGACGTGAAACACCTTGAGGATGGGGCCGGTGATGACCCAGAACGACTCGACCGTGTTGCGCAGGATGGGCTTGTTGCTGGCTTCCAGGATGGCGAAGTGGAACTTGCGGTTCAGGTAGCTGGCGCGTTTGGGATCGGTGGAGGTGCACGAGATGAAATCGCGCTGCAGCGCGATCAGGTTGTCGAGCTGCTTGCGCGTGATGTGCTGCGCGGCTTCGGCGGCGCCCATGCCTTCCAGGTGAAAGCGGATCTGCTGGATCTCGCGCAGCTTTTCCGAGTTGACGTACGGAACATACACCGCGGTGGCCGCCTGCATCTCCAGGCCTTGCTCGCTGATGAGCCGGAAGATGGCTTCGCGAACCGGCGTGATGGACACGCCCATTTCCTGCGCCAGTTCGCCAATGATCAGGCGCTCGCCAGGTTCGTACTGCCCATTGATCAGGGCATTGCGGATTTCGTTGTAGACCCTGACGGAAAGGTTCTCTTTTTTTACCGGTTTGAGGCTGGGCATGGCGTTTCTGGCTTGCTGTATAGGGGATGCGGGACGAACCCAGGAGCGATTCTAGCCCGGCGTAGCCAATTCGAGCGCAATGAGTATATTATATATCATATATCCGTACAACACGAGGAGGCGCGATGCGCAAGGAGCAGGGGACCCCTACCGCGGGGGAAATCGCGATGCTGCGGGAAAAGGCCCGCCATATCAGGCTTGAGACGATCCGCCTCATTGAAATTGCCAAGGTCGGTCATTACAGCTCCGTGTTCTCGTGCGCCGAGATATTCGCGGCGCTTTACTACGATGTGATGCGCCTGCGGCATGGCGAGCCGCAATGGCCGGATCGTGATCGTTTCCTCATGGGCAAGGGCCACGCCGCGGTGGGCTTGTTCCCGGTACTGGCCGATCTGGGCTTCATCGACCGTGAGCTGCTCGACGGCTACACGCGGCTGGGCAGTCCCCTGGGCGATCACCCCGACATGAGCAAGGTGCCCGGCGTGGACTTCAGCTCCGGTTCCATCGGCCACGCCCTGTCCAACGGCGTGGGCATGGCGGTGGGCGGGCGCATGAACGCACGCGACTTCAACGTGTTCGTGATGCTCGGGGATGGCGAAATGCAGGAAGGGCAGGTCTGGGAAGCCGCGCTCTTCGCGGCGCACAATCGCTTGTCCCGCCTGATCGCCATCGTCGATCGCAACGGCTACCAGCTCGACGGCAAGGTCGACGACGTCATGGGCGTGGAATCGCTAAAGGAGAAATGGCAGGCATTCGGCTGGGAGGTCCACGAGGTCGACGGCCACAATCTTGCCGAACTGACGGCGTTGCTGCGCCGTCTGCGCGACGACGACTCGCGCGCCCGGCCGGCCTGCGTGATCGCCCGCACCGTCAAGGGCAAGGGCGTGTCCTACATGGAAACCGAACCGGGCTGGCACCTGGGCTACCTGGCTCCTCAAGATGCGCAAAGCGCTGTCGAAGAAATCCTCTCCCGCGAGATCTGAATGGCACAGGCACAAGTCCTCTCTCCCGATTCCTGGCAGTACCGCGCCCTCAATGCGGTGAACCCCGGGCTGTCTTATCTCTCTGATGCGCTGATCGATCTGGCGAAGGCGGGGCATCCGGTCGTGGCCGGGTCGGCCGACCTGCAGTACTCGAACGGCTTGAACCGTTTCGCCCAGGCCTACCCCGATCGCTATGTGCAGTTCGGCATCTCCGAGCAGAACATGGTGTCGGCGGCGGCCGGGCTTGCGACGACCGGCATGATGCCGTTCGTCGCCACCTTTGCCTCGTTCCTCGGCCTGTTGTGCTGCGAGCAGATCCGGATGGATGTCGCCTACACGCGGCTGCCGGTGCGCCTGATAGGCCATCACACCGGAATCAGCCTGGGCTTCTATGGCACGTCCCACCATGCCACCGAAGACATCTCCACCATGCGCGCGCTCGCGGGACTGACGGTGGTGTCGCCTGCCGACGGGCCGCAACTTGCGTCCGCCATCAAGGCGTCCGCGGACTGGCCCGAGCCCATCTACTTCCGTATCGGACGCGGACGCGATCCGCAGGTCTATGAAGACGGCACGCCGTTCGAGTTTGGCCGGGCGATTGTCCACGATGTTGGTAGCGACCTGACGCTGATCGCGTGCGGCATCACGCTGCACGGCGCGCTGGCCGCCGCCCGGCAGTTGCGTGAAGAGGGCATGTCGGTAGGCGTGATCGACATGCCCACGATCAAGCCGCTGGACCGCGACGCCATCCTGAAGGCTGCGGGCCAATCCCGGCTGATGATGACGGTCGAAGAGCACAATGTGCTGGGCGGCCTCGGTTCGGCGGTCGCCGAGGTGCTGGCCGACGCAGGCACCGGTACCCGGCTGCGCCGTCATGGCATCTATGACGAATACAGCCTCATTGCGCCGCCCACCACCCTGTACGCCTATTACAAGCTCGACGCCGAAGGCATTGCCGGCGTCGCGCGGGAATTCATCAAGCTTTGATCCGGAGACATCCATGAAGGAAATCAGCGGCAACACGCGCCTGTTCGGCATCCTGGCCGACCCCATTCACCATGTGAAGACGCCGCAGCGCATGAACGAGCATTTCGCCAAGATCGGCTATGACGGGGTTTGCGTGCCGTTTCACGCGCGGCCGGACAACCTTGCTGCCGTGGTTGAAGGCCTGCGCCGGCTGGAAAACCTGGGAGGCGTGATCGTCACGGTGCCGCACAAGACGGCCATCCTGGAATTGGCCGATGAAGCCACGCCTGTCGCGCGCAAGATCGGCGCGGCCAACGTTCTGCGGCGCGAGGCCGATGGGCGTCTGGTGGCCCATATGCTGGACGGCGAAGGTTTTGTCCGCGGTCTGCGCAGTTGCGGCGTCTCGCCGGAAGGCAAGAGCGTCTATCTGGCCGGCGCGGGCGGCGCGGCCAACGCGATCGGCTTTGCCCTCGTGCAGGCTGGCGTGTCGCGCCTGACCATCGCCAACCGCACGCCGGCCAAGGCCGAGGACCTCAAGGCCCGCATCCTGTCGCTGCATCCCGGCGCGCAGATCTCAGTGGGCAATGCCGATCCGTCCGGCCACGACCTGGTCGTCAACGGCACGTCGTTGGGCATGAAGGAAGGCGATCCGCTGCCGCTGGACGCCAGCCGCTTGACGCCGGATCAATTGGTCTGCGAGGTCATCATGCAGCCCAAGGACACCGCGTTGCTCGTCGCGGCGCAGGCGCGCGGCTGCAAGGTCCATTACGGCGCGCCGATGCTGGCCTGCCAGATCGAACTGATGGTGGAAACGCTCGGCGTGACGGCCGCGCGCTAGGCGCGCGACGCATATCCGGAACCCGGTGGAAAAAGATGGGCGACTACGATTTCATCATCGCGGGCGGCGGAACGGCCGGCTGCATCCTGGCCAACCGCCTCAGTGCGGATGGCAGGTATCGCGTACTGCTGCTGGAAGCCGGCCACGAGGCGCGCAGCATGTGGATTCCGATTCCAGCGGGCTTTTCCAAGCTGCTGGTCGATCCGCAATACAACTGGCGCTTTGCGACCGAGCCCGAGGACAACGTCCACGGCCGGGTCATCGCCGTGCCGCGCGGCAAGGGCTTGGGTGGATCGACGCTCATCAACGGCATGATCTACGTGCGCGGCCAGCCCCAGGATTACGACGGCTGGGTGGCGGCCGGCGCGGCAGGTTGGGGCCGCGACTTGGCCGAGCGCATCTACCGCAAGATCGAGAACTACGCGCCGGGGGGCGAGCACCGCGGCAAGGATGGACCGATGCACCTCGAAGAGGTCGCCGAACGCTTTCCCGTGTCGGATGCCTTCCTGCAGGCCGCGCGCGAAGACGGCCAGCCGTTCAATCCGGATTACAACAGCGGCGACCAGGAAGGCGTGGGCTATTACCAGGTGCTCCAGCACCGTGGCCGGCGCTGGAGCGTCGTGGACGGCTACCTGAAACCGGCGGCCGGCCGGCGCAATCTCAGCGTCGAATGCGGCGCCCACGTCACGAGGCTGGTATTCGAAGGAAAGCGCTGCGTCGGCGTGGCCTATCGCAAGAACGGGCAAGAGCACACGGTGCGCGCGCGCCGCGAAACGTTGCTCTGCATGGGCGCGGTGCAGTCGCCGCAATTGCTCGAATTGTCCGGCGTGGGCGATCCGGCCCTGTTGAAGACGCATGGCATCGACCTCGTGCACGCGCAGCCGTCGGTGGGCGAAAACTACATCGACCACTTCGCCACGCGCATGAACTGGCGCGTCAAGAACACGGTGACCTTGAACGAGATGTCGCGCGGCTGGCGGCTGGCGAAGCAGGTGGCGCGCTATTACCTTAGCCGCAAAGGCATCCTGACGCTCGGCACGGGGTTGGTGCATGGCTTCGTGAAGAGCCGTCCCGGCCTGCCCACGCCGGACGTGCAGTTCTTCTTTGTGCACGCCAGTTACGCCAACGCGGCCGAACGCATCCTGGATCGTCACCCTGGCATGACCATCGGCGTGGCCCAGTTGCGTCCCGAGTCGGTCGGGTCCATTCACATCAAGTCGGCCGATCCCATGGCCGGACCTGCCATCCGGCCCAACTTCCTGTCCGCGCAGGTCGACCGCGATAGCCTGGTGGGCGGCATGCAGGTGGCCCGGCGCATCGTGGGCCGGCCCGCCATGCAGCGCTATGTGCAAGCGGAAATCAGCCCGGGGCCGGATGTGGACACCGACGACGAATGGCTGGATTTCGCTCGGCGCAACGGTCAGACCATCTATCACCCCATCGGCACCTGCCGCATGGGGACAGATGCGGCGGCCGTCACCGACGTGCGTTTGCGGGTCAATGGGCTGACGGGACTGCGCGTAGTGGATGCGTCGGTCATGCCGAAAATGGTTTCCGGCAACACGCAGGCCGCTGTCATGATGGTGGCCGAACGCGGCGCCGAATTGATTCTTGAAGACGCGGCGCAGGGGTAACGCCCCCCCGCACGAAAAACGCGCAGGCCCGCCGTCTGCGCGTTTTTTATCGCCGCGTTTTCCGCGTCTGCGGCATGCGCCTTGCTAACAGCCGGTCGCGGCTGCAGACTCCAGACTCGGCTGCGCCAACTGAAAGGAGACCGTATGACTTACGACCTTTGGTATTGGGATGGCATCCCCGGACGAGGAGAATTCGTGCGCCTGGCGCTGGAAGCGGGCGGCATTCCTTATCGGGAGCGGGCGCGTGAGCCGGGCGCCGACGAAGGCAAGTTGATCGATGACATGCGATCCGCCCGCAAGCATCCGCCGTTTGCCCCGCCTTATCTGGTGGCCGGAAAAATGACGCTGGGGCAGACGGCCAACATCCTGCTTTTCCTTGGCGAGAAACATGGCCTTGCCCCTGAATCGCTCGAAGGGCGATTGTGGGTAAATCAGCTGCAACTCACGATCGCCGACATGGTGGCCGAAGCGCACGACACCCATCACCCCATTTCCGCCAGCGATTATTACGAAGACCAGAAGGAAGAGGCCGCTCGTCGCGCCCGGGTCTTTCGCGAAGAGCGGATTCCGAAGTTTTTGGGATACTTCGAGCGGCTGCTGGACGGGAAGGATGCCTGGCTGGCGGGAGGCGGCAAATGGACATATGTCGACCTGTCCTTGTATCACCTGGTCGACGGGCTGTTGTACGCCTTTCCTAAACGCATGGCCACGGTGGCGGCCGATTATCCCAATGTGTTTGCGCTGCACGAACGCGTGACTGCGCTGCCCGAATTGCAGGCGTATTTTGCAAGCGGACGCCGTCTTCCATTTGGCGAAGGTATTTTCCGTCAATATCGCGAGCTGGATGCGGCTTGAACCCGGGATTACCCGGAGTGTGCGTCGTGACGACGATTCGAATTTATTTTCGACGGATTCCAAAAAAAACGCGATGAGTCGTGATAATTTCTGGGATTAATAGTATCTATTAGATACACGTGTACCAGGCACGCCGGCAAACTCACCCCTGGAGGTCACCATGCTTTGGCATACTCTTGGCCGCTTCATCCGTGGATACCGCAGCACCGACAAGGCTGATCTGCTCGGACAAATCGACGCGATCCATAAATCGCAGGCGGTCATCGAGTTTGATCTGAATGGCCACATACTGACGGCCAACCAGAATTTCCTGGACACCATGGGCTATGTGCTCGACGAGATCCAGGGACAACACCATCGCATGTTCATCGCGCCGCAAGAGCGCGGGTCGGCGCAGTATGCGGCCTTCTGGGAAAGGCTGGGGCAGGGCGCCCATGATTCCGGCCGCTACCGGCGAATTCGCAAAGACGGATCCGATGTTTGGCTGCAGGCGTCCTACAACCCCATCTTTGACAAGCGCGGACAGCCGCTGAAGGTCATCAAGTACGCCACGGACATCACCGAGCAGCAACACCGGCAGGCGGATTCCGAAGGCCAGCTCGCGGCGATCTCCAAGGTTCAGGCGATCATCGAGTTCGAACTGGACGGCACCATCGTGCGCGCCAACGACCTGTTCCTCAATGCGGTGGGCTATCGCGCGGACGAGGTGCTGGGCCGGCACCACAGCATGTTCGTACCTGCCGACGAGGCAAGAAGCACGGCCTACAAGGATTTCTGGCGCAGGCTGCGCAATGGCGAACATGACACGGGTCAGTACATGCGCCTGGGCAAGGGCGGCCGCCAGGTGTGGATCGAAGCCAGCTACAACCCGATCTTCGACGCGCAGGGCCGGCCCTTCAAGGTCGTGAAATTTGCCACCGACATTACCAAGCGGTTTACGGCGGCGCAGACGTTGCAGGTCGCCGTGCAAGGCCTGACGGAGAACGCCGAACGGGCGCGGCAGGCCAACAGCCTTGCGCAGGACGCAAGCCGCGTCGCGGAAACCGGTGGTGACACGATGCGCGAGGTGGTGGCCACGATGGAAGCCATCACCGGCAGTTCGCGCCGAATCTCCGAAATCATCGGGGTCATGGACGGCATCGCATTCCAGACCAACATCCTGGCGCTGAACGCCGCGGTCGAAGCGGCGCGCGCGGGCGAACACGGCAAGGGGTTCGCGGTCGTGGCGTCCGAGGTCCGCAACCTGGCGCAGAGCAGCGCCGCCGCCGCCAAGGAAATCAAGGCGCTCATCACGACGTCGGTTGCGCAGGTCGAAGGCGGCGCGGTGCACGTCCAGTCAGCAGGAGGCACAATGGAGGGCATCGTGGCCTCATCGCGCCGCGTCACCGAAATCATGGGTCAGGTCGTTGAAGTGTCGCTCGCGCAATCGGCCAAGCTGGCAGCCGTCACCGAAGACCTGACCGAAACCCGCGTCGAGGCCACGGCACGTCTGCGCGCCGCGTGACGCGGCCCAGCCCGCGCGGAGCGGGTCCCGATTGCGCTATAAAGACGGCATTGCCGATCCCCCGTGGCCCGCGCGGGCAGTTTCCGCCGCGGGCCACGCCATTTGCCGCCGATGTCCATGACCGAATCCGAAGCCCTAGCACTTGCCACGCACCGCCACTACAAGGGCGGCCTGTATCGCTATGTGGGCACTGCCCGCTATTCCGAGACCGAGGAGTCGATGGTGGTGTACGAACATCTTTGGCCGCACGCGCGCGGTCTGTGGGTGCGACCGGCCGAGCTGTTCTTTGGCAAGCTTGCCGACGGTTCGGACCGCTTCGCAGCGCTGCATCCCGCGGAGTAGGCCCGTGAGCTTTTTCTATCGGCGCACGCCTTCGAGCGGCGCATCACCGGCACGCTCCTTCCGGCCGGCGGCCCGAGTTCAGGCCGCGGTCACGCAAGCCCTTGACGCGTTGGGCGGCCCGTTCATCGTGGCCGACCTTGAAACGACCGGCCTGTCCACTGCCAGTTGCGAAATCCTTGAATTCGCGGCGGTCAGGGTCGGCGAGGGCGGCGTCGTGGTGAACGAGTACACACAGGTCGTGCGGACCTGCGCACGCGTGCCCTCCTTCATTTCGCGCCTTACCGGCATCACGCAGGCCGAAGTCGATCGCGACGGCATACCGGTCGCGCAGGCCTTTTCTTCGTTCCTGGCGTTTGTCGAGGACCTGCCGGTGTTTTTCCACAACGCTTCGTTCGATCGGCGCTTCCTCAGCGCGGCGGCAGACCAGACGGGGATGCCTTTCTCGAACGCCACCCACTGCACGTTGGCGCTGGCGCGCCGCGCGTGGCCCGAGCTGACGTCGCACAAGCTCGACATCCTTGCGCGGCACGTGGGCGCTTCGCAGCCCACTCACCGGGCGTTGGCCGACGTGCGCACGACCGTTGCGGTGGCGCTGGCGGCCAGCGCTCGCCTGGCCTCGGTTTAGCGCGGCGTCATTTTTGTGGGAGTTCCCATGTCAGACCTGCAAGAGATCCGGCTTGCCGTGCGTCAGTTCACGGCCGAACGCGAATGGCAGCAGTTCCATTCGCCGAAGAATCTGGCCATGGCCCTGGCGGGCGAAACGGGCGAGCTGGTTTCGCTGTTTCAGTGGCTAAGCGAAGACGAGTCGCGCAATATGTCTGCCGCCCGCCTTGCGGATGCCGCGGACGAGATCGCCGATGTGCAGATGTATCTGGTGGCGCTTGCCGATCAACTGGGCATCGATATCGCGCAGGCGGTAGCCGGCAAGATGGAGAAGAACGCCAGCAAGTACCCCGCCGATGCGTTCCGGCGCAGTGCGCGCAAGTACAACGAGCCGCCGCAAGAATAGCGCCGCGCCGTGCTGCTGCGCGGTGCGGGGGCGTTCAGATCACTTTCTGTTCGTGGTGCACCTGGGGCGGCTCGACAAAAAAGCCGCCCACCAGCTTGCGCCATTCCTGGAAATCGGGCGACTCGCGGAAATCCACCATGTGGTTTTCGACCGTTTCCCAGTCCACCACCAGCGTGTAACGCTGCGGCTGCTCGATGCTGCGGTACAGTTCCATGCCATGGCAACCCTTGGCGCGCAGAAAAAGCGGCTTCGCCTGAGTCACACCGGCTTCGAACAGCGCTTCCTGTCCTTCGCGGACGTGGATGCTGGCAATCTCCTGAATCATGGTTTTGTCTCCGATTGAAGGGGGAGGGGGCAAGGCCGGGAGTAGTATGGCCGAAATTTCCGCTTCCAGTCCGATTGATGAATCACCGAGCCGTTACCTTGACTCGTCTCATTTCCGTTCGCCTGCTCTGGTATGTGGGCGTCGGCATGATCGTATTGATGTCCCTGTTCCTGCATACGCAGTTCGCGGTCGACGTGCTGCTGTCGGCCATCGCCATTTACATCCCTCTGTCGATGCTGAGCCTGCCGCTGGTGGCGTGGTTGTGCCTGTCGCGCCGCCCGCGAGCCGTCGCGTCCGGGGTGCCGCCCGCTTGGCCCGCATATCTTGCCGGCGTCACCGGCATCGCCCTGCTGGCGACCTATCAAGTTGTCGCCAATCTGAATCTGGCCGAGTGCGGATTCCTGCTGGTCATGGTGGCCGTGGACCTGATGCTGGCGCGGCGCGAGACCGGCTGGTGGCTGCGCTTGGCGCAAGAGGGGGCTCGCCCTCTTGCGCGCTAGATATCATGCGCGAGCCGCCCGCGCGCACACCCATCCTTTGAGCTGAAAGCCGCCCGGACGGCGGGCCTTCGCGCACGCTTGGCGTCATCCATACGCATGGCCGCATGGGCCCGGCGTCTCCTCTTTCAGGTTTGTGTAATTCGCGAGTCCATCCGCCAGAAAGACCCGGTCGTTCGTTTAACCGATACCGACCTGCCTAGGACGGCGCAATCATTCCGTACCAATACGAAAGTCCCACGCCCTGGCCCTGGACGGGCGCAGTACCTGGGGGAGTAACGGTCCGCGCCGGTCGGTCTCCGGCACCTGTGCATCCGTGCAGACGGATCAGGAGGAGCTCAAATGAAAAAGCTCGCAGCAGTCGCCGCGTTGTCATTGTTCGCCGCATCGGCTTACGCTACTGGCCCGGGCCAGGTCGGAGGTTCGGTAACCGGCCACGCCGGCGCCATCAACGGTACCGCGTCATCCATCTCCACCGGCAGTTCGGTGGTCGCCACCCAGATCAACGGCTACGGCTCATCGAGCCAGACGTCGTTCGGCAGCACGGGCGGCATCGCGGAGGTCGGCGGCACGTTCAGCCGCGACGGTACGCAAGTCGTCACCAGCACACGGCAATACGCCAATAGCGAGTCTTACGGGCATGTGTCGGGCAACGCGCCGATCATGGTCGGCGACAGCATCGCGAACGGCGGCGCCACGTTCGGCAAGACGGAAACGAGCGCATCGGCGACGGGGACGTTCCATGCAGCGAACATCGGCGCTTTCGGGTCGATACACGGCATCGGCGCGGTGGGCCATGTCGGCGGATTCAATCGCTGACCGAATTATCCGGACGGCTTCGGCCGTCCGGGCGAGGGGACATCATGAAAACCATAGTTCTAGCCATTTCCCTGTCGCTTGCCGCCATGTCGGCCGGGGCGCAGACCAGCACGTCTAGCTCATCGACCTCGGCATCGTCCGGGTCGACCAATGCGGGCAACAACCAGGGCATCACGCTCAATTCCAGCAATAGCGGCACCAGCACGTTGCGCAGCGCGCCGCCGGTCGGCGGCCAGAGCTTCTACGGCTCGTTCTCGTCCGACAGCTGCATGGTGTCGGCGGGCGGCGGCGGTTCCGTCGTGGGATTCGGGATGAACGTTGCGATTCCAATCGAAGATCAAAAATGCAGCCTTCGCCGCAACTTCGAGCGCACGATGCAGGCGGCGGCGTCGACCAAGGACGCGGACCGCTCGCGGCGTCTGGAAACGGCAGCCATCGATATCCTGTGCCAGACCGACGACCGCACCAAGGCGGCGCTGGTGGCGCAGGGACTTTGCACCAATCCGGCCTTGACGACGGCGGATCACCGGTTCGACAGCGGCGCCGTGGCGCAGGTCGCGCCGCAAACGCCCGTCCAGACCGCGGGCCCCGTGCCCGTCGCGCCCCAGGCGCAGGCGCCGCAAGGCTATCCCGTGATGTCGGCTCGCAGCGCGGCGTTTACCGCGCCGCCGCTTCGCAATCCCCGCCTGGAGCGTCAGCAGTTTGCCGACCTGTATTCGCCCGGCTGAGACGGCGGGGCCGAGGCCGGGCGGCCGCGCGGGCAATCAGGGTGAAGCGGGCGGGGCTACCGCGATGGGCGCAGGCGCCTGCGCGGGCTCCGGCGCCGCCGCAATCAGCATCGTCGGCGGCGACGACACTTCGAGCTTGGCCTCGTCCAGCCGCTTTAGCACCGTGAATAGAAGCGCGCTTCGCACGCCGTACGCCGCACGGGGCGAGGACACGTAGCCCCTCGCGTTGAAGATCAGGTGGCCTGCATCGATCCCGTCCAGGAATACGTTGGGCGCAGGCGACTCCAACACGTCCTCGTGATCGGCAAAGGCCTGCAGCATCAGCTCGCGCACCTTTTCGGCATCCGTCGACAGCGGCATGGGCAGCTTGATCTGCACCAGCCCAAGCGGGTTGGACCGCGTCACGTTGCGCACCGTCTTCGTCACGAATTCGGAATTGGGCACGATCACCGTGGACCGGTCGCCCATCTGGATCTCGGTGGCGCGCACGTTGATGCGCAGGATGTCGCCTTCCACGCCGCCGAGCGACACCCAGTCGCCCACCTTCACCGGCCGCTCGGCAAGCAGGATCAGGCCCGACACGAAATTCTGCACGACGGCCTGAAGGCCGAAACCGATACCCACCGACAGCGCGCTCGCAATCCACGCGACCCGTTCCAGACCGATCCCGGCGGCGGACAGCGACAACGCCACCGCCAGCACGAAACCGCCGTAGCCGAACAGCGTCGCGGCAGACAACTGCATGCCGGGATCCAGTTCGGTCGTGGGCAGGTAGCGGTTCGAGAGCCAGCGCTTGAGCATCTTGACGCTCAGCAACGACAGCGCCAGCACGATCAGCGCCTGCAGCACCGCGCCCGGGCGGATCTGCGCCTCACCAATGGCCAGACCTTTACGCAACTGGTCAAAGCGCTGCACCAGATCCATCGGCGCCTCGCCGAAGGGCGCCAGCACCAGAATGATGGCGAGCAGCGCGATCGCCACGCGGCCAAGGCCCGACAGCAGCACCGCGGCCTGATCGCGCATGCTGGGTCCTTCGCCTTCGCCACCTTCGCGGTGCGCCGTACCCAGCAGCGTGCTGAAACCGTCCTCGATCAGCGTGGAGGCCAGGTAGGCCGAGGCCAGCACGATCAGCACCCACAAGACCTGCTTGACCAGGAAGCTTCCAAACGCCACGTAGCCCGCCAGCAGGCTGGCAAGGCTGACGATCAGCACCGTCCAGATGGCGGCCAGCATCAGCGAGACCCACAGCGGAATCGGCGCTTCGCTGTCCTGCATGACCTGCCGGCGCAGGCGACGGCTGATCGCCAATACGGCGGCCAGCATCGCCATACTCAGCACGCCCACGATGCCGGTCAGCGTAATGGTCGTCGTCAGGCTGGCGTCGAGCAGCACGGGCAACCTTTCGGCGAGCCAGATCAGGACCACCAGCACGCCCAGCGTGCCGGGGAGCCAGCGCAGGCGGTTCGCCACGATGTCGCTGACCGGCGGCAGGCGCCAGGAAGGACGCTTGGTCGACAGCAGCGCGAAGCCCAGCCCCGAAACGAACCCGCCAAAACACACGGTCGCCACCAGGTTGGTCAGGAGTGACGCGGTGCGGTCCGAAAGTTGCGACCGCCAGTCCAGGCCGGCCTGGATCAGCAAGGCGATCACGCCGGGCGTCGCGACCGACAGCGCGACGAGGGCCACGGCCAGGAAAGAACGGCGCAACCGGCCAGGCGGCACGCGCGTTGCCGTCAACTGCAGCAGGTAACGGCCAACCCAGACGCGCAGTGCAATCGCCAGGCCGGCGACGACGGCGAGCAGCAGCCAGCCCCACTTGGGCGTCTGTCCGACGGCGGTGGTGAGGTCATCGCGCAGGGCTTCCAGCCGCTCCAGATCCCGGGGGAATTCCTGGCGGAATTCAGTCCAGAACTGGCCAGACAGGAAGGAATCGCGGCGCTCGCCCAGGCGCGCCTGGAACTGCTTGCGCCGCTGGGCCGATATCTGTTCGGCGGTCTGTCCGGCGTCTACCGACAGTAGCCGCGCCAGCTTGAGTTGCGCGTCCAGGGCGCGGCTGTTTTTCTCAAGCTGCGTGCGCTGTGCCGCCACATCGGGCGCTTCCTTGGCGCCGTCCGGCGGCGTGCCCAGTTCGCTCAGGCGCGCGGTCACGCTGGCCAGCTGCGGCGTCAGCGCCTCCGTGGCGGCATCCGCTTTCGATTGAATATCCAGCGCTTCGCCACGCTGTTTGAGCAGCACGGCGTCGTCCGTTTGGTCGGGGATCTGCTTGCGGATCTCGTCGATCTGTTTACGCGCGGCGGCCAGTACGGCTTCGGTGTCGGCTGGGGTGGCGGGCGGCGCCGCAAAGGCGGGCAGCAAGCTGAACACCAGCAGCAGCGCGGCAAGCAGCGCCGCCAGGTTGGGTGCGCGAACGAGGCGGGCGCGCATGAGCAGAGGGTACGTGGTGGGGATCATGTTCTTGGGGCGAGTTGCTCGCGTCGAGGCGGCAGCATAACAAGCCGCCCGGCTGTCCGTTGCAACAAAAATGCTGTTGCGTCCCTAAATTTCAGAGCTCATGCCTGCACGGTGAATATTGCCGTTGGCGGGCATAAAAACGGGGCCGGATTTGCGGCGCTTGGGCGTCGCCCGCGGTCGGCGATGGCCCCCTCGCAACCCCTGTTTACGAGCCGAACGTTTGGATTCAACTCCCAGATCCTTGGGGCGCGCGCGCCGCCCGGCTCCGAGGCTTGCCCAGCACGGCATCGCACACTTCCAGCCAGGCGCGGGCGGCAAACGACAGATAGCCGGATTGCAGCCAGATATGCCCAACTTCCCACTGCATGCCGGACTTCGCCAGCTTGGCGGTGCTAAGGCCCCGCGTCTTCATCCGCTGCATCAGGGGTTCGGGAAGCAGGGCCACCCCCAGCCCTGCCGACGCCATCGCCACCAGGAAATCCCAGTGAGCGCTCTGCGCCGCGATGCTGGGCTGCAGTCCCGCATCGGCAAACGCCTGGCGCAACCGCCGGGTGATCGCGAAGTCGTCGGTGGGAATCAGCAGCCGCGCGTCGCGCAACGCGCTCAGCGGCAATGAGGTCTTTCCGGACCAGGGCGCGTCGGGCGGTCCAATCACCCAAATCGGATAGCTGCCAAACGCTTGAGCAACCAGGCCGCCGTCGGGGGCGACCGGCAGGATGGTGGCTCCAACCTCCAGTTCGCCGCTGGCCACCAGGCCTTCCACGGCCTGGCCGGTCCCTTCGCGCAGTGTCAGATGAATGCCGGGATGCAATTCACGAAACCGCTTGACCACCGGCGTGAACAGCAGATTGATCATCGGGGGAATACCCACCTCCAGCGCGCCGCGCCCCAGTTCCGCGGTTTGCCGCAGTTCTTCCGACAGCTGGCGCATGGTCTCCAGCACCTGCAGACCGCGCTGGTACATGACCCGGCCTGTATCGGTGGGGCGGGCCGTATGCCCATCGCGAATCAGGAGCGGCGTGCCGGCTTCTTCTTCCAGCTGCCGGATCATCTTGCTCACCGTGGACTGCGTGACGAACAGCGCCTTCGCTGCCTGCGTGAAGCTGGCATGGCGGACGGTTTCCACGAAATACCGCAAAGCGCGCACGTCCATGGGAATGCTTGCCCCTTCGCGCGATGCGCGACAAAAACACAAATGATGAAAAAAACGACTGGATTGGATGATTTTAAGTCATTACGAGATTTGCGCCCGCGTTCCTATACTGCCGAAAAATCGTTCCATCGCCCGCATCTGCGGCTCTTGGAACCTCGGGAAACGCCGCGTCAGACGGTGCCCGGGCGCTGTAGATCCTTCGCCGCGCCCGGCCCTAAGCCGCAAGCCTTTGAATTTGGAGACAACATGCCTTTCGACCGGATCCGCAACCCAGAACTGCACGCCCGGATCACCACAGCCGAACAGGCCGCCTTACTGATTCAGGATGGGATGACCGTCGGAATGAGCGGATTTACCCGGGCGGGCGACTGTAAGTCGGTGCCCGCTGCGCTGGCCGCGCGAGCCGAACGCGAACCGCTCTCCATCACCTTGATCACCGGCGCATCGCTCGGGCACGACACCGACAAGATGCTGGCGCAGGCCAATGCGCTCGCGCGGCGCCTGCCGTTCCAGGTCGACACGACCCTGCGCCGCAAGATCAATCAAGGCGAAATCGCCTTCATCGACCAGCATCTGTCCGAAACGGTGGAACAATTGCGGGCCGGTCACCTGGGCCCCATCAACGTGGCCATCATCGAGGCCGCCGCCATCACCGAAACCGGCGCGATCGTGCCGACGATGTCGGTGGGCAATTCGGCGTCGTTCGTGCAACAGGCCGACAAGATCATCGTCGAACTGAACACGAGCGTGCCCGCGGCCATCGAAGGTCTGCACGACATCTACATCCCCGGTGACCGTCCCGCCCGCCAGCCCATCGGCCTGGTGTCGGCAGACCAGCGCATCGGCCAGCCCTTCATCGAAGTGGATCCTTCCCGCATCGCCGCCATCGTCATCACGCAAGAGCCCGACAGCCCCTCCAACGCGCTGCCGCCCGACGCAGAAACCAACGCGATCGCGGGCCACATCAACCAATTCCTGCGCGGCGAAGTCAACGCCGGCCGTCTGACCAACTCGCTGCTGCCGCTGCAGGCAGGCATCGGCACCATCGCCAATGCGGTTTTGCACGGCTTCGAGTCATCCGACTTCGAGAACCTGGTCATGTACTCCGAGGTGCTGCAGGACAGCGCCATCGAGCTCCTCGACCAGGGCAAGCTCGCATTCGCATCGGCGTCCTCCATCACCGTGTCCAAGCCGGTGTATGAAAAGATCCTCGCCAACATGGAACACTACCGCCAGCGCATCGTGCTGCGCCCGCAAGAGATCAGCAACGCGCCTGAAATCGTGCGGCGCCTTGGCATCATTGCCATCAATACGGCGCTGGAATTCGACATTTACGGCAACGTGAATTCCACGCACGTTGGCGGCACGCACATGATGAACGGCATTGGCGGCTCAGGCGACTTCGCCCGCAACGCGCATATCTCGATCTTCGTGTCCAAGTCGATGGCCAAGAGTGGCGACATCTCCAGCGTGGTCCCGATGGTGTCCCACGTCGATCACACCGAGCACGATGTCGATGTGCTGGTCACGGAATGCGGTCTGGCCGACCTGCGCGGTCTCGCCCCGCGCGAGCGCGCGCGGGCCATCATCCAGAACTGCGTGCATCCGTCTTATCGCGACGCGCTGCAAGACTACTTCGATCGCGCCTGCGAACGCGGCGGCCAGACGCCGCATCTGCTCGAGGAAGCATTCTCGTGGCATCAGCGGTTCAACGAAACCGACTCGATGCAGCCGGTCGCCGCATCCGCCCGCAAGGTCGCCTGATGCGGGACTAAAGATTGACTGCCGCCGTCGCGGCGTCCGCCTGGGCTTCGAGCGAAGCGAACCCAGGCTGTTTGAGGCTAGGTCCTGCCGGACGCCGTGTTTTGGTCAAGGTAAAGCGGCTGCATGCTGCTTTACCTTTTTTTTCACTGGGCCTCGTTCTCGTCCTCGGACTTGGAGGTCACCAGAGTCTGGCGCGAAATTTCCAGTTCGTCGCGCAGCCACTGCTTGAACTCGGCCAGGGGCGCCCAGTCCCGCAAGCTTGGCCGATAGACCAGGTGATAGGTCTGCGCCAATTCGTAGTGCACCCGCACCGGAGACACCTGCACAAGCCGCCCCGCGCACAGCGCATCCGCCGCCAGCAGTTCTCGGCCCAACGTAATTCCCAGCCCCTGCTCAGCTGCTTGCAGCATCATCCCCGCATCGTTGAATGACGCCACAGGCGTGACCTGCGTCGGAAATCCGGCCGCTGCAAACCAATGCTGCCATAGGTCACGTTCGCCCAGCAGCGGTTGGCGCGCCAACGTTTGGGGGGAGTTGTCGGGTAGGGCGGCCATCGTCTCGGGCGAAGCAAGCACGATCAGCGGCAAGGGCACATCGAACAGCGGCTCAGATTCCACGCCGGGCCAGGGCCCTTGCCCGATTCGAAGCGCGGCATGAAAGCCGTCGCGCAACAAGTCGACCAATTGCTGGGACGTCTCGATCTCCAACGCCAGGCCGGGATGCCGTGCGCGCCAACGTGCCATGCGCGGAAGCAACCACCGCTGGGCAAACGAAGGCAGCACGGACACCCGCAGTCTTTGCTCGCTGCCGGACGCAGCCGCGCTCGCCGTCATAAGCCCTTCATCGAGCAGCGCCATGGCGCTTTGCACGCTGCACAGAAGTGCCGCGCCCGCCGAGTTGAGGACGATGCCGCGCCCGCTGCGCTCGAAAAGCGGAAAACCAATCTGCTCTTCCAGCACCTTGATCTGCTGGCTGACCGCGCTATGTGTAAGGTGAAGGCGCTCCGCCGCAGCGCGAAGATTCTGCAATTCCGCGACAACGCGAAACGCAGGAAGCGTATTGAGGGGTAATCGCATGGCAGATCCAGGCTGGAATTTGACTGGTCATCGTAGCTTACCGATCATGCCAAAACAATTGGATTTTCAGGCGGGCATTGGGCGACTACGCTTACCAAAACGGATCAGCAAAGGAGCCCGTGATGACCGCTCAGTCTTTCATGCCGCCTGTCACCTTGGCCGGTGCACCCCCAAAAGCCAACCTGGCCCACGCCGAACCGGTCGCCGTGCTGGAAAGCGCCCAGGCCCCAGACCGCAGTTTCATGGCGCGTCTGTGGAACGCCTACTGTGCTCGCCGCAACGAACGGCGTATGCGCAACCTCGCTCAAGACATGGATACCCACCTGCTCAATGACGTGGGCGCGCCCCAATGGCTGGTAAACGAAGTCGCCCTGAGCCGCGATCTCGCACGGTTGCGCAACAATCATTACCTGCGCTGGTAAGTGACCCCGCTCGCCCGCGTCCGCCGCCTCCCACGCACGGGTTCCTCGCTGGTTCGCTATATATAGAGAGAGACAGCGAATCGCGTTACCCGTGGCTGGCGGATCCCCGCTGCCGCCGACACACCAAAAATTTGCGACACTGGCATGACAGCCCAAAATTCTGTGCTATAGTCTCGCTCCTTCGCAGCTCAGACAGTTTTGAGACGCGAAGCCAAGCAAGTGCAACAGGTGACGGGGCAACCCAATCTCACCTGCCGCCACGGTAATCAGTAATGAACGCCAAGCGGTTATTGCAAGGATCAACGCAAATCAGGCAGAAGCCAGTTGCAAGATTTGCAAAAATTGTGCTATACTTTTGGGCTTGGCAGTTACTGAAAAATTAGGGTTTACCCTGAAGTTTCAATAACTGCTAGGGCAGGACGAAAGTCCTGGCGAGACCTGAAGAGGTCGCCGCAAGCAAGTGACGCAACTGCGTAAAGCAAAAGCGAAGCTGACTTGACAAGCGATAAAAACTTCTTCATAATCTCGTTTCTCTGCTGCAACGACAGCGACGACGCAAAAGCGAAGTTGCCCGAAGTTGAGGGCAGAAACCAGTAGTACAGAATTTAGCAGTACCGCTCTTTAACAACTAAACAACCGATAAGTGTGGGCGCTTGATGCGGGTGCAGCGATTAGGTTTCGGCCTTATCGCAAGCACAAGAAATCAAGTGCTCACTAGAAGTGAAGTACCTTAGACGTCAAGTTTAAGAACATACCTCACTTCCTTTGAGTAGCGACGTATGACCTGGTTTGGATTTATTCAGACCAAGAATACGAAACAAATACAGAGATTAAACTGAAGAGTTTGATCCTGGCTCAGATTGAACGCTAGCGGGATGCCTTACACATGCAAGTCGAACGGCAGCACGGACTTCGGTCTGGTGGCGAGTGGCGAACGGGTGAGTAATGTATCGGAACGTGCCTAGTAGCGGGGGATAACTACGCGAAAGCGTAGCTAATACCGCATACGCCCTACGGGGGAAAGCAGGGGATCGCAAGACCTTGCACTATTAGAGCGGCCGATATCGGATTAGCTAGTTGGTGGGGTAACGGCTCACCAAGGCGACGATCCGTAGCTGGTTTGAGAGGACGACCAGCCACACTGGGACTGAGACACGGCCCAGACTCCTACGGGAGGCAGCAGTGGGGAATTTTGGACAATGGGGGAAACCCTGATCCAGCCATCCCGCGTGTGCGATGAAGGCCTTCGGGTTGTAAAGCACTTTTGGCAGGAAAGAAACGTTCCGGGTTAATACCCCGGGAAACTGACGGTACCTGCAGAATAAGCACCGGCTAACTACGTGCCAGCAGCCGCGGTAATACGTAGGGTGCAAGCGTTAATCGGAATTACTGGGCGTAAAGCGTGCGCAGGCGGTTCGGAAAGAAAGATGTGAAATCCCAGAGCTTAACTTTGGAACTGCATTTTTAACTACCGAGCTAGAGTGTGTCAGAGGGAGGTGGAATTCCGCGTGTAGCAGTGAAATGCGTAGATATGCGGAGGAACACCGATGGCGAAGGCAGCCTCCTGGGATAACACTGACGCTCATGCACGAAAGCGTGGGGAGCAAACAGGATTAGATACCCTGGTAGTCCACGCCCTAAACGATGTCAACTAGCTGTTGGGGCCTTCGGGCCTTGGTAGCGCAGCTAACGCGTGAAGTTGACCGCCTGGGGAGTACGGTCGCAAGATTAAAACTCAAAGGAATTGACGGGGACCCGCACAAGCGGTGGATGATGTGGATTAATCGATGCAACGCGAAAAACCTTACCTACCCTTGACATGTCTGGAATGCCGAAGAGATTTGGCAGTGCTCGCAAGAGAACCGGAACACAGGTGCTGCATGGCTGTCGTCAGCTCGTGTCGTGAGATGTTGGGTTAAGTCCCGCAACGAGCGCAACCCTTGTCATTAGTTGCTACGAAAGGGCACTCTAATGAGACTGCCGGTGACAAACCGGAGGAAGGTGGGGATGACGTCAAGTCCTCATGGCCCTTATGGGTAGGGCTTCACACGTCATACAATGGTCGGGACAGAGGGTCGCCAACCCGCGAGGGGGAGCCAATCCCAGAAACCCGATCGTAGTCCGGATCGCAGTCTGCAACTCGACTGCGTGAAGTCGGAATCGCTAGTAATCGCGGATCAGCATGTCGCGGTGAATACGTTCCCGGGTCTTGTACACACCGCCCGTCACACCATGGGAGTGGGTTTTACCAGAAGTAGTTAGCCTAACCGTAAGGAGGGCGATTACCACGGTAGGATTCATGACTGGGGTGAAGTCGTAACAAGGTAGCCGTATCGGAAGGTGCGGCTGGATCACCTCCTTTCAGAGCTTACGTGCTCGTGTTAAGCGTCCACTCTTATCGGTTGTTTGTTGTAGCTGGCGTCAAGGTTTGGCGCAGCGTAGAAACTAACTGATAGCGCTGCTTGCAGCGCTATCAGTTGGGTTTTACCCAACAGCTACATTTGTTCTTTAACAATCTGGAAGAAGCACAACGAAAATGTGTTCATCGAGTAATCGGCGTTGCTGATGAAGATGGGCACGGGTTGTGATTGCATTATTTTTGTTCCAAGTTCTCAAGACTGGGGTGATAAGCCTCAGACTGCTTTGAAACTTATGAACGGCACAAACGCTAATACTCAGGTCCTATAGCCTACAGCGTTATAGGATCAAGCGACTAAGTGCATATGGTGGATGCCTTGGCGATCACAGGCGATGAAGGACGTAGTAGCCTGCGAAAAGCTGCGGGGAGCTGGCAAACAAGCTTTGATCCGCAGATATCCGAATGGGGAAACCCACTGCAGCAATGCAGTATCCCTAGCTGAATACATAGGCTAGTGGAAGCGAACCGGGTGAACTGAAACATCTCAGTAGCTCGAGGAAAAGAAATCAACCGAGATTCCGAAAGTAGTGGCGAGCGAAATCGGATGAGCCTTTACGTTTTAGCGCGCAGGATAGTCGAACGGAATGGAAAGTCCGGCCGTAGCAGGTGATAGCCCTGTAGACGAAATTCTGTGTGTGGAACTAAGCGTAAGACAAGTAGGGCGGGACACGTGAAATCCTGTTTGAAGATGGGGGGACCATCCTCCAAGGCTAAATACTCGTGATCGACCGATAGTGAACCAGTACCGTGAGGGAAAGGCGAAAAGAACCCCGGAAGGGGAGTGAAATAGATCCTGAAACCGTATGCATACAAACAGTAGGAGCCTCCTTGTGGGGTGACTGCGTACCTTTTGTATAATGGGTCAGCGACTTACATTCAGTGGCAAGGTTAACCGAATAGGGAAGCCGTAGCGAAAGCGAGTCCGAATAGGGCGATTTAGTCGCTGGGTGTAGACCCGAAACCAGATGATCTATCCATGGCCAGGTTGAAGGCACGGTAACACGTGCTGGAGGACCGAACCCACTAATGTTGAAAAATTAGGGGATGAGCTGTGGATAGGGGTGAAAGGCTAAACAAATCTGGAAATAGCTGGTTCTCTCCGAAAACTATTTAGGTAGTGCCTCAAGTATTACTGCGGGGGGTAGAGCACTGTTATAGCTAGGGGGTCATGGCGACTTACCAAACTATGGCAAACTCCGAATACCCGCAAGTACAGCTTGGGAGACAGAGCACCGGGTGCTAACGTCCGGACTCAAGAGGGAAACAACCCAGACCGCCAGCTAAGGTCCCGAATTATCGCTAAGTGGGAAACGAAGTGGGAAGGCATAGACAGTCAGGAGGTTGGCTTAGAAGCAGCCATCCTTTAAAGAAAGCGTAATAGCTCACTGATCGAGTCGTCCTGCGCGGAAGATGTAACGGGGCTAAGCGATAAACCGAAGCTGCGGGTGTGCACTTTTAGTGCACGCGGTAGGAGAGCGTTCTGTAAGCCTGCGAAGGTGGCTTGTAAAGGCTGCTGGAGGTATCAGAAGTGCGAATGCTGACATGAGTAGCGATAAAGGGGGTGAAAAGCCCCCTCGCCGTAAGTCCAAGGTTTCCTGCGCAACGTTCATCGGCGCAGGGTGAGTCGGCCCCTAAGGCGAGGCAGAGATGCGTAGCTGATGGGAAGCTGGTTAATATTCCAGCACCGTCGTACAGTGCGATGGGGGGACGGATCGCGGAAAATCATCAGGGTGTTGGATGTCCCTGTTGCTGTATCGAAGATGGCGCTTAGGCAAATCCGGGCGCGTAAATCAAGGGTATGGCACGAGCGAGCATTGCTTGCGAAGTGATCGGAAGTGGTTCCAAGAAAAGCCTCTAAGCTTCAGCTGTACGAGACCGTACCGCAAACCGACACAGGTGGACGGGATGAATATTCCAAGGCGCTTGAGAGAACTCAGGAGAAGGAACTCGGCAAATTGATACCGTAACTTCGGGAGAAGGTATACCCCGGTAGTGTGAAGCGCCTGCGCGCTTAGCATGATGGGGTCGCAGAGAATCGGTGGCTGCGACTGTTTATTAAAAACACAGCACTCTGCAAAGACGAAAGTCGACGTATAGGGTGTGACGCCTGCCCGGTGCCGGAAGGTTAAGTGATGGGGTGCAAGCTCTTGATCGAAGCCCCGGTAAACGGCGGCCGTAACTATAACGGTCCTAAGGTAGCGAAATTCCTTGTCGGGTAAGTTCCGACCTGCACGAATGGCGTAACGATGGCCACACTGTCTCCTCCTGAGACTCAGCGAAGTTGAAGTGTTTGTGATGATGCAATCTACCCGCGGCTAGACGGAAAGACCCCATGAACCTTTACTGTAGCTTTGCATTGGACTGTGAACCGGCCTGTGTAGGATAGGTGGGAGGCTTTGAAGCGTGGTCGCTAGATCACGTGGAGCCATCCTTGAAATACCACCCTGGTTTGTTTGCGGTTCTAACCTTGGTCCGTTATCCGGATCGGGGACAGTGCATGGTGGGCAGTTTGACTGGGGCGGTCTCCTCCCAAAGTGTAACGGAGGAGTTCGAAGGTACGCTAGGTACGGTCGGAAATCGTGCTGATAGTGCAATGGCATAAGCGTGCTTGACTGTGAGACTGACAAGTCGAACAGGTGCGAAAGCAGGACATAGTGATCCGGTGGTTCTGAATGGAAGGGCCATCGCTCAACGGATAAAAGGTACTCTGGGGATAACAGGCTGATACCGCCCAAGAGTTCATATCGACGGCGGTGTTTGGCACCTCGATGTCGGCTCATCTCATCCTGGGGCTGTAGCCGGTCCCAAGGGTATGGCTGTTCGCCATTTAAAGAGGTACGTGAGCTGGGTTTAAAACGTCGTGAGACAGTTTGGTCCCTATCTGCCGTGGGCGTTGGATACTTGACGGAGCCTGCTCCTAGTACGAGAGGACCGGAGTGGACGTACCTCTGGTGTACCGGTTGTCATGCCAATGGCATTGCCGGGTAGCTAAGTACGGAAGAGATAACCGCTGAAGGCATCTAAGCGGGAAACTCGTCTGAAGATTAGGTATCCCGGGGACTTGATCCCCCTGAAGGGTCGTTCGAGACCAGGACGTTGATAGGTCGGGTGTGGAAGCGCAGTAATGCGTTAAGCTAACCGATACTAATTGCCCGTGAGGCTTGATCCTATAACACTGATGGTTATTGACCTGGTGATATAGCGTTCCAAGTGTCGTTCAATACAAAATACTGGCTGCACCGTCAGCAGCCAGCCAACACAATTACACCCCACCGTGCGCCGATCATCGAGCCCCAGGCTCTGATCGCCACGCGTTGCGCTTCTTCCAAGATTGGAGCTGTTGCCTAACCCGCAGCTGCTCAACCAGTTACGCCTGACGACCATAGCAAGGTGGTCCCACTCCTTCCCATCCCGAACAGGACAGTGAAACGCCTTTGCGCCGATGATAGTGGACGGACGTCTGTGAAAGTAGGTCATCGTCAGGCTTTTATTGCTCAAAACCCCGCAGGTATCCCCTGCGGGGTTTTGTCTTTGGGGCGTCGGGATTACTGAATTGGGATTCCAGCATCGGAAATGCGGGTATCTGGAATGCTGCAAAGGGAATGCAGCAACGGGAATGCAGCAACGGGAATGCAGGATCGGAATTTAATTAAAAACCCCCTCGCGGCTGGCGCCGCGAGGGGGTTTTGTTTATGGCTGGATCGGATGCTCTGCTGTTTGAGTCGGATATTCTTCTGACTACGGTAGCTGGCGACGCAGCGCTGCGAAAAATGGCTCGGATTGCAGGCGTTCGCTTTGAATCTGGGCCGCAACCTTGGCGGCGAGGTCGGCGTGGACGGGAACCAGGGGACGGCCGGTGGATTGCGCCAAGACCTGGGCCGTACAGGCCCGCTCGAGGAAGAAGAGATCGTCGTAGGCGTAGTCGAGACGTTCGCCGCAGACAACGACGCCGTGGTTGCCGAGGAAGACGATGTCCGCGCCTTGCATGGCGTGCGCGATGCGCTCGCCTTCGGACACATCCAACGCAAGTCCGTTATAGGCGCCGTCGATGGCGAGGCGGCCGTGAAAGCGCATGGCGTTTTGGGACAGGGTGGTGTCCAAGCCGCGATCCGTGGTTAGGGTGAGTGCCGTGGCGTAGGGCATGTGGGTGTGCAGCACGCAGGCCTTGCCGGCGATGCGGTGGATGGCGGCGTGGATGAACATGGCGGTGGGCTCGACTTCGTGGCGGCCGGCAAGCTTGTTGCCGTGCGCGTCCACTAGCACGATGTCGTCCGCCTGCACCTCGTTCCACATGAGGCCACGTGGGTTCAGAAGGAAATGATCGGGATCGCCCGGCAGTGCCACGCTGAAATGATTGCAGACGCCTTCGCCCAGTCCGTGGGCCGCGGCCGCACGTAGGGCCAGCGCCAGGTCCGTGCGTAGAGCGGTGACGGGATCTGCATGGAAGAGTGCGTTGGCAAAACCGGGTTCCTGGTTCATGACAACCTTCAAGGGATGGGTTGGGGATCAGAGCCAGCCGGCTTTACTGAAAACGTCCAGCACGCGATCCAGAGTTGCTACGGTAGCGTCAGGCTGGTAGTCAGGCAAGGGTTTGCGGCCGGTGCCGCGGTCGATCCAGATGCAGCGAAAGCCAATGTCGCGTGCTGCAGCGAGATCCAGATGAGGGCTGGCGCAGATATGAACGACGTCTGCCGGGGTGACGCCAAGCTTTTGATGAGCGTGCGCGAAGATGGCGGGTGAGGGTTTGTACGCGCGGGCCTGTTCAGCTGAAATGACGCGGTCGATATGGCCACCCATTTGGGCCACGTTGCCCGCGATGATGTTGTCATCGGTGTTGGAGATGATGCACAGGCTAAATCCGGCTTGTTTGAGCCTGCCGAGTGTGTCGACGACTTCCGGGAAGGGGGGCATGCGGGAAATGCTGCCCGTTAGTGTCTCCGCGTCTTCGGGCCGGTACTCAAGGCCGAAATGCGCCATGGTGAGGCGTAACGATTCGCGGGTGACCTCGGCGAAGTTGCGGTAGGGCGGCGTCTGTTCAAGGTGGTGCTCGTGCCCATCGCATATATGCAGGAACTGCGCAGCGGTCGGCCGGTTCATTGCGGCCTCGCGGCCCGCGAGGATATTTTCCACTGCGGCTTGCAAGCCTTCGTCCCATTGAATGAGCGTGCCGTAGCAGTCGAAGGTCAGCCATTGCGGGCGGGGAGCTTGGTTAAAAGGCATGTCGGTCCTCGGAGAGAGATCGGAGCTTTCAGCGTAAGGCCCGCCGCTCTAAGTTGTAAAATTAATTAATGCGCTTACCTTAGTTGTGGAGCCAATGAGCGGCGGTATGCTTAACAAGCGTCGTAGTGCACGGGTGGCTCCGCTAGCAAGAAGGGCCGTCCCATCCAGCTGATGAGCTGCACGCCGTGAGTGCGCAAACGGCGCTGGGGGAAGCGCCCGGCGCCGACGTACAAGCGCGCCGCGCCCGACCTGCTTTGTTGTCTAGGTGTAGAGGTTAGATGCCAGGGCTAGCCGAGCCGGTCAGGGCGGGAAGATTTGGAGGCAATCCAACTCGCTCGTGAGCGGCACTTCAACATCAATTAATCAAAGCCGATGCTCGATCTTGAACTATTGAAGACGCTGGTTTGCGTCGTGGACGAAGGCAGTTTCACTCGGGCGGCCAGCCGTGTTCATCGCACGCAGTCGACGGTTAGCCAGCAAGTGCGCAAGCTTGAACAGAGCGTGGGCAAGACCTTGCTGCTGCGGGACCGCGCCGGCGGCAATGTGTCTGCGACTGAGGACGGCGAAGTCATGTTGGCGTACGCGCGGCGCTTGCTTGCGATTGCGGGGGAGGCCGAGCATGTACTGTCGGCGCCGAGAAGCGCTCGCGTGATTCGATTGGGCGTGCCTGAGGACTTCGATGTGTCGCGGCTGACGGTGCTGTTGGCGGAGTTTGCGGCGCGGCATGCGCAGGTACGGCTGGAAACCTTGAGCGGCATGAGCACGGATCTTCGGGCGGGGCTGGCGGCCGGCGAGTTCGATCTGGCGCTGGTCAAGCGGGATCCGGGTGAAGGGCCTTGCCTTGCGGCGTGGCCGGAACGGCTGGTGTGGGTGGGCGGACAAGCGCGCAATCAAGCGGCGGCCGTCGTGCCACTGGTTCTTTTTCCGCAGGGATGCGTCTACCGCAAGCGGATGATCTATGCGCTGGAGAGCGCCGGGCGGCCGTGGCATGTCGCCTACCACAGCCACAGTCTGGCTGGCGTGCAGGCGGCCGTGGCAGCGGGGCTGGGCGTCAGTCTGTTGCCGGCTTCGGCGCGCCTTGATACGCATGTCGAACTGGGCGCCGCGGACGGATTTGCCGATGTGCCGCCGACCGAGCTGGCGATCGTGGGCGACGCGCGCGCCCTCGGCAGCGTTGGCCAGGATCTGGTGGGTGCGCTGAAGCAGGCGATTGGTGGGGAGATGAAGCAGCCGGTGACGTAGCAGGGACGTTTGGCAGGTCGGGTCAAGCGGGAGAGGCCGCGCGGTGTAGCGTCAAATCTACGTCGTGGTGACGGCCGCAGCACAAGCGACAGTCATGGTGGCGGTCACGGCGGCAGTCATGGATACAGTCGCGGCAGCGGGGGAGTGTCATAAATTTTGTGTTTGGGGCCTAACATGTTGCTCAAGGAGCATGTATGGCTACCAAGAAAAAGACACCGCTGAGGGAACTGCCGGCGATTCCCGCAGAGTTGGTTGATCAATTCGTCAAAGGCCCTATGACCGCCGAGGCGGTGCAGAACCTGTCGATGGCGTTCAAGAAGGCGCTGATCGAACGGGCCCTGGGAGCGGAATTGGGCCACCACCTGGGCTATCCGGCGGGCGGCGAGCGCCCCGAGCAGGCCACCAATCAACGCAACGGCAAGAGTTCCAAGACAGTCCTGACCGATGACGGGCCGCTGCGGGTGGAGATCCCACGCGACCGCGATGGCAGCTTCGCCCCGATCCTGATCCCCAAGCACGAGCGCCGCTTTACCGGGTTCGACGACAAGATCATCGCCATGTACGCCCGCGGCATGACCGTGCGCGAGATCCAAGGGTTTCTGCTCGAGCAGTACGGCACGGAAGTCTCGCCGGAGTTCGTCAGCTCGGTGACCGACGCGGTGATGGACGAGGTCACGGCCTGGCAAACGCGGCCTCTGGAGACGATGTATCCGGTGGTGTTCTTCGACGCGCTGCGGGTCAAGATCCGCGAGGACGGCGTGGTGCGCAACAAGGCCGTGTACTTAACGCTGGCGGTGTTGCCAGACGGCACGCGCGACATCCTGGGCCTGTGGATCGAGCAGACCGAAGGCGCCAAGTTCTGGATGAAGGTGTTCAACGAGCTCAAGACCCGCGGCACGCAGGACATCCTGATCGCTGTCACTGACGGTCTGAAAGGCATGGAGCAGGCGCTGAATGCGGTGTTCCCGGCCACGACGCTGCAGACTTGCATCGTGCACCTGATCCGCTCCAGCCTGGAATACGCCAGCTGGAAGGAGCGCCGGACGGTGGCTGCGGCGCTAAGGCCGATCTACACGGCAGCGACCGTGGAGGCAGCGCTGGCCGCGCTCGTGCAGTTCGAGCAAGGCCCTTGGGGCCAGCGCTACGCCCCGATCGCTGACGCATGGCGCCGGGCCTGGGACCGTGTGATCCCGTTCTTTACGTTCCCACCGGCGATCCGCAAGGTGATTTACACCACAAATGCGATCGAGAGCATTAATGCCCAACTGCGCCGCGCGGTGAAAACGCGAGGTCACTTCCCAAGCGACGAAGCGGCCACCAAGCTACTGTGGCTGGTCTTGCGCAACATCACCGGGGCCTGGGGCAGCGCCACGCACGACTGGAAGGCCGCTATGAACCAGTTCGCCGTGATTTATGCAGAACGCTTCACTGACCCGTATCGCTGAGATAGCATCCATAAGCCTGATCGAAACAACTATCAGGCTTCTAACGCCTCAAACACAAAAATACTGACACTCCCGGCAGCGGTCGTGGTAGCAGTCACGGCGGCAGTCACGGGCACCATTCTGGCCACAGTCGTGGTCCCAATCCTGGACCCGATCGCGGCCTCACATACTGCGATACTCGCGGCAACATCGCGGCCTCAAACTCGGCGTCAGTCGCGGCAACATTGCGGCGCCCAACACGGCGTCAGTAGCGGCAACATTGCGGCTTCAAACACCGCGACATTCGCGGCAGCATCGCGGCCTCAAACACGACGTCAGTCGCGGCAATATTGCGGCGTCAAACACGGCGTCAATCGCGACAACATCGCGGCTTCAAGTACGACGTCAATCGTGATCTCATCGCTGCCTCATCGCGGCGTCAAACTCGGCGTCAAATTCGGCGTTAATCACGGCCGCGATCGTGGCTGGAGGTTTCCCTTCAGCGTACTTCGCCGTCTAGGTAGAACCACAGTCCGTTTTCTCGAAGGAAGCGGCTGGTCTCGTGCATGCGGCTGGCGCGGCCGTCAAGGCGGCTTCTGGCCACGAACTCGACGGTTGCGTGTTCTGCGTCCTGATCTGCCGCGGCCTTGATTTGCAAGCCCAGCCATTTCAGGCCGGGCGGGTTGGGCTCGAGTGACGCAGGGCGCGTGCGCGGGTGCCACGTTGCCAGCAGATAAGGCAGGTTGTCCAGCACAAAGGCGCTGTAACGTGAGCGCATGAGGGCTTCGGCCGTAGGGGCTTGCAGCGCCTGCGGGCCGTCGTGCCAGCGGCCGCAGCACTCGGCGTAGGTACGGGAGCTGCCGCAGGGGCAGGAGGGATTGGAGGGGCTGGGTTGCTTTGGCACGGCTTGGGGCAATTGGATCCGGACGCGGATCAGAGAATCAGAAGTGTTCAAGCGGTCAGCATAACGGATCGAGGCGAGCGGCAGATAAAACCAATTTGGAAGCGAGGCCGGAAGCCCGCTCGATTCGTCAGATCTAGGCTTCTGACGATACGGCAGAACAAAAAACAAGGGGTCGCTTCACCTGGGCCGCGCGAGGCTGAGGCGATTGATATGGCCGCTAGACAGGGCATCAGATTGAGGCAAGCAATCGAGGCGACGCGGCTCGAGGCAACGGCTCGAGGCAACGGATCGAGGCAGCGAGTCGAGGCAACGGACCGAGGCAACGGACCGAGGCAACGAATCGAGGCAACGGACCGAGGCAACGAATCGAGGCAACGGATCGAGGCAACGGATCTAGGAAGCGGACCGAGGCAACGGATCGAGGCAGCGAGTCGAGGCAACGGATCGAGGCAACAGATCGAGGAAGCGGACCGAGGCAACGGATCGAGGCAACGGATCGAGGCAGCGAGTCGATGCGACGGATCAAGGCAGCGAGTCGACGCAACGGATCGAGGCAATGGATCTGGCCCGCAAGCCGAGGCAAGGGATCGAGACAACGGGCCGAGACAACGGGCCCACGCAGCGTATCGAGGCAACGAAACGAGCCAGCGAGTCGGGGCGGAGGATCGAGGCAACGGATCGAAGCCACGGATCGGGGCGCCGATCGAGGCAACGCAATTGCGCGACAAGAGCTCGTGCCTGATCACCGCTACAAATTACGGCAACTTGGCGGGACGACAGGCAAAGCTGCCAAACCGAGCGCCGCTGCGACTGCAGCCAAGATATGGCGCAGGCGGAGGGCATTCTGCATTAGCGCCAGGTCGGGCGAAAAGGACTCGCAGGTAAAGGCGGAGAACGGATCGGGAGATCGCGTCAGGCCAGCAGGTCGGCGTATTCGGGATGGCGTCTGATGTAGGCGTCGGCGTAGGAACAATAGGGTTTGACCTTCCAGCCGTTTTTGCGCGCGGTGAGCAGGGCTTGTTGGGTCAGTTCGGCGGCGATGCCGCGGCCGCCGACCGCGCTGGGTACGCCGGTGTGCGTGATTGCCATGGCGCCGTTTTGCAGTTGATAGTCCAGCACGCATAGCACGCCGTCGACAGTGGCGGTGAAGCGGGAGCGGTCGGTGTCGTGTATTACGGAAATCATTCAAGAAACTCCTTGGGTGGCGGTGGAGCGGGCGTTACTGAGGCCCGCGCCGCATTCACAAACAACGCGCTAATTGAGGATCGCGCCGGGCATTAACCGTGCTCACCGCGTGCGAGTCACACAGGGCAGCCCCGCTTCGCGCCGAACGCGTTTCAAACCCCTCTCGTGGACAGAACGGCAAACACCGCTCTGTAAACCGGAAAAGGACGGACTTCAGTTCAGCGAGCAAGTTTCGAGCCTGCGACCAGGGTTGCCGACTCGGAAATCTGCCGCCGTGGAGCCAGGCGCTTGCCATCGTATACAAGACGCCGTCAAAAAGCCGCGCCCGGAGTCGGTTCGCCGGGTGCGGCCCGGGGATCGGTGAGCGATGGCGGATGGCGATATCAATGACGGGTTACCGATATTAGCGCCGACGGCGCGCAGCTCTGGCTCAACGCTGAGGGCTTTACCGGTGCAGCACCTTGATCAATGCGGTGAGTTGCGCGTCGCGGGTTTCGACGAGGTCGGCGATGTTGCGGTGGCCGGCCTCGGCGTTGACGCCTTCGATCAGGCGTTGCTGTAGCGCTGGCGTGACCTCGGGTGCGCCTAGATCGTCCCACCAAGTTTGCACCGGGCCCAGGAGGTGGTGCATGAAATGCGCCAGACCGCCTTCGCCGCCGCCCAGGTTGAACGTCATGTGCGGGCCGAAGAGCGCCCAGCGCAAGCCCGGGCCTTGCGATACCGCGGCGTCGATGTCCGCGACGCTGGCGACGTTTTCGGCGGCAAGGTGGATGGCCTCGCGCCACAGGGCGGCTTGCAGGCGGTTGGCGATGTGGCCGGGGACTTCCTTGTTCAGGCGGATGGGGTGTTTGCCCATGCTGCGATAGAAGTCGATGGCGCGGTCCATGGTGTCGGCGGACGTCTGGTCGCCGCCGACGACTTCGACCAGCGGAATGAGGTGTGGCGGATTGAAGGGGTGGCCGATCACGAACCGTTGGGGATGGCGGCAGCGCGATTGCAGCCGGCTCATGATGAGTCCCGATGAGCTCGATGCGACGATGACGTGCGGGGGCAGGACGGCGTCGATGCGGGCAAACAGGTCCGTCTTGAAGTCTTCGCGTTCGGGCGCGTTCTCTTGCACGAAATCCACGCCGGTCAACGCCTTTTCGAGGTCGGGTTCGAAGCGTAGCGCGTCGGCGGTGCCGCCGGAGCGCACGTGGCCAAGTTCGGCCAGGACCGGCCAAGCCGCCTGCAAGCGGGCGATGGTTTGGGCTTCGGCATGCGGGCTGGGATCGCTGACCACGACTTCCAGTCCGTGCGCGAGAAAAAGCGCCGCCCAACTGGCGCCGATCGTGCCGGCGCCGACGATGGCGACGCGGCGGATGGGGATGGCGGTGGAGGAAGCGGAGCCGTGCAAGCCAGACGGCGACGACGGCGGGTTTGACGAAGCAGAGCTGGACGAAGCAAGGCTGGACATGCAGGTCTCCGTTGTTGGGTTTGCTTCATTGTGAAGCAAAGCCGATGCCGTTGCCATGCAAGCTGAGCGGCGGCAAGATAGGGCTTTTCGAAATCGCCAGGAGGCTTGCATGCGTCCGACGCCTGCGCGCGCGACCGTACCGTATTTCTGCCAATGGGAATCCGCGCATCGGGCGGGCGAGATCATTCGCGGGGACCTGGCGCTGGCTGACGACCCCGCGTGGCGCAATTCCGGGGCGCTGGATCTGGACGAGTACGTGCGTTGGGCCAGCCATGTGTGCGGGATGGCGTGTCTGAAGATGGTGCTCGCGGCGCGCACCGGCCACGCCTATCCGACCCTGGAGCTGGCGCGGCGCAGCTTGTCTTACGGGGCGTACGTCGAGGAACCGGACGGAAGCATCAGGGGCCTGATCTACGCACCGTTCGTGCAATACGTCGCGGAAGTCTTTGGCATGCGTGCGCACGTGCGCGTGGACTTGCCGGCTTCAGGCCTGCCTGAGCTGATGGCGCGGGCGGATTACTTCATGGCCTCGGTACATCCGTCGATTCGCTGGCCTGCTGTGCTGCCCGCGAAAAAGGGCGGGCATCTGGTGCTGGTGACGCGCGCCACGCCCGACGCCGTGACGTTTCATAACCCGTCGGGCGAGCCGGGCTCGCAGGCGGACGTGGAGCTGCCGCTGGCCGACTTCGACAGGTTCTATGCCGGCCGCGGCGTGGAAATCCCGCCCGCCGGATGACGAGGCTTACATGCCGGCTCAGGCGTTGCGGGCGCGGCGCAGATAGCGCCATGCGAGCACAACCGTGATGCCATAGCTGGCGGTAATGACGCCGTAGGCGGCGGGCAACGTGACGTGCCAGTCGGGCTGCAGATGCAGAAGGGTGCCCATCACCGCGACGCCGACCAGCGCGCCGGATTGGCGATTGGCATTCAGGGCGGCGGCCGCGCTGTTGGCGTGCTGGCGGCCGGATACCTGCATGACGATACTGGTCATCGCCGGCACGGCGATCCCCACGCCCAGATTGGCCAGCGCGACGACGATGGCAAATGGCCAGTACGCGACGCCGGGCGTGAACGCGGCGATGCCGACGGCGCTCATTGCGGCCGCGAGCGAGACGCCGCCCAACAGGGATGCCGACACATTCCAACGCGCCGACACGCGCCCCGAAATGAGGTTGCCGATGGAGAACACCGCCAGCATCGGCACCAGTTCGATGCCGGTCTGCAATGCATCGGCGCCGCGTGCATGCTGCAGGAACAGGCTTAGCAAAAATAGTTGGCCATACGCCGCGAGGTTGATGAGAAACCCCACCGCGTTGGCCGCGGAGAATTGCGGGGTGGCGAATAGCGTCCGCGGGAGCATGGGTTCGGCGTGCTGCCGTTCGCGGTGCACCAGAAGCGCGGCGGCGGCCAGGCCCAGAAGCATCGTGGCTGCGATGGCCGGGGAGGTCCAGCCATAGGCGTTGCCCTGGATCAGCACGAAGCACAGACTGGACAGCGCCACGACGCCGAGCACGTGGCTCATGGGGTTGAGCGCGCGGGCGCGACGTGGCGCGGACGCGATGCGGCGGCGGGCTAGCCACAGGCCTGCCAGGCCCAGCGGGATGTTGATGAGGAAGATGCCGCGCCATCCAAATTGGTGGATCAGCGCGCCGCCCAGCAACGGTCCCGATGCGCCAGCGACCGCCACGATGGCGGACCAGGCGGCCAGCATGCGGTTGCGCACGCTTTCGTCGTCATAGGCGTGCGTGAGCAGGCTGAGCGAGCTTGGCATGAAAAGCGCCGCGCCGACGCCTTGCAGCATGCGGGCCGCGATCAGGGTGTCGGCGTTTGGCGCCAGGCCGCAGAGCAGTGACGCGGCGGTGAACACCCCCAAGCCGGCAAGGTAGAGGGTCTTGGCGCCGTAGCGGTCGGCCAACGCGCCGGCGACCAGCAGCAGGGCGGCGAACGTCAGCGTGTAGCCGTCGACGATCCACACCAGGTCGGTAAGCGGGACGGCGAACTGGAGCGCGATGCTGGGAATCGCCACATTGACCACGGTTACGTCGAGCATGGCCATGACGAATCCGATGGCCAGGGTGACAAGCGGCACCCATCCCGTGGCGGCGACGGGCAGCGCGTCTTGGGCGGCGATGGGGCGGCAGGCGGATGACATGATGGGACTCTTTTCGAGGGGGCGGGGAGCGGGAGTTGCAAAGCTTAGGCGCTTGTTGTGATGCAAAAAAGCCGTATTACTGCTTTATAGTCATGCAAAAGTGCATCACGGACGTCAAATGGATTGGGACAACGCGAGGATATTTCTGGCCATCTACCGTGTGGGAACGCTGCGCGGGGCGGCGGCGGTGCTGCAGATCGACCAGGCCACCGCTGGACGGCGCCTAGCCGCGCTGGAGGCGTCGCTGGATGCGCGCCTGTTCTTGCGCACGCCCGGTGGCTACGTCCCGACTTCGGCGGGCGAGCTTGCGTTTGCGGCCGCCGAACGCATGGAGCAGGCGGCGGACCAGCTGCAGCGCCAGATGCAGGGGCTGGATCACCGGCTGTCGGGGGTGGTTCGCGTGGCAGCCTCGGAGACGGTTGCCCGTTATTTCGTGATGGAGGCCATCAAGCGGGTCCACGCCGAACACCCTGACATTCGCGTGGTGCTGACGACCGGCATCCAGATCAGCAATCTGACGCGCCGTGAGGCCGATCTGGCCATCCGCAACATCAAGCCCGACAACCCCGATCTGATCCATCGCCACTTGGCGCGCAAGGAGGTCGGCCTGTATGCGTCGCGCGCGTACCTGAACGCGCACGGAGAGCCCAAGCCTGGCACCGCCTTCGCGGGGCACACCTTGATCGCCTATCAGCAAGCCGTGCTGCCGGGCTGGTCGGATTCCCTTTGTGGCGAACCGACGCGCAATGGCCGCATCGGTGTCGAGGTGAATTCGGGGTTGATGATCATCGACGCGGTCGTGGCGGGGCTTGGCATCGGCGAGCTGCCCACGCACATGGCGCCTGACCATCCGGACCTGGTGCGCATCTGGCCAGCGCGCGCCGAGGCGTATGACCTGTGGCTGGTGATGCATGGCGACCTGAACCGTACCGCGCGCGTGCGGGCCGTGGCCGACGCGATTGTCGAGGTCTTTGAAGAGAGCAATTAGCGGCAAGCCGAGGCTTGTCGCGCGGCGCGACTGGCGCTAAGGTTTGCTGGCCCGCAGGAAAACCCACGACCTCAGGAGTTGCGCGTGTCCGATCTTTGGCGTTTGTCCGCAGTTGAGCTTGCCGCCCTTGTCCGCAAGCGTGAAGTGTCCGCCGTGCAGGCCGCGCAAAGCGCGCTGCAGCGGCTCGATGCCGTCAATCCCGCGATCAACGCGGTGGTGGATCATCGGCCCGAAGACGTGCTGGCGCAGGCGGCCGAGGTGGACGCGGCGATCGCGCGCGGAGAAGATCCCGGCCTGCTGGCCGGCGTGCCCGTGACCGTGAAGGTCAACGTGGATCAGGCGGGCTTTGCCACGACCAACGGCGTGCGGTTGCAGAAAGACCTCATTGCCGAACGGAACAGTCCCGTCGTCGACAACTTGCGGCGGGCCGGCGCGGTGATTTTGGGCCGCACGAACACGCCGGCGTTTTCGCTGCGCTGGTTTACCGGCAACGTGTTGCATGGCGACACGCGTAACCCGCGGAATCCGGCGCTGACGCCCGGCGGTTCGTCGGGCGGCGCCGCGTCTGCCGTGGCGGCAGGCATTGGGCATTTGGCGCATGGCACCGACATCGCCGGGTCGATCCGTTACCCCGCCTATGCGTGCGGCGTGCATGGCCTGCGTCCATCGCTGGGCAGGGTGGCGGCCTACAACGCCTCGCTGCCGGAGCGTTCGATCGGCGGGCAGATCACCGCCGTGTCGGGACCGCTGGGCCGCACGATTGCCGATGTGCGGCTGGGTCTGGCCGCGCTGGCTGTGCCGGATCCGCGCGATCCGTGGTGGGTGCCGGCGCCGCTGACCGGACCGGAGGCGCCGCGGCGCGCCGCGCTGTGTCTGAACCCGGAAGGCATGGATACCGATCCCGCAGTGGTGAAGGCGTTGCAGGAAGCGGCGCGGCGGCTGAGCGAGGCGGGTTGGACAGTCGATACGCTTGAAGCGCTGCCGCCGATGCAAGAGGCCGCAGATCTGCAGATCCGCATGTGGATGGCCGACGGCTACGACGCCATGCTGGCGGCTGCGGAAAAAGAAGGCGACCCGGGCGCGTTGGTGGCGCTGGCCGGGCAACGCGACAAGGCGGCGGGCGCGGATCTGACGACCTTTTCGGCGGTGCTGACGCGTCGCGCCACGCTCACGCGTTTGTGGGAGATGTTCTTTGCCGAGTATCCGGTGCTGCTTTTGCCGGTGTCGGCCGAACTGCCATTTCCCGACAACCTGGATCTGCAAGGCGACGCGGCCTATGCGCGCGTGTGGCGCGCGCAGATGACCCAGATCGGTCTGCCGTTCATGGGCTTGCCGGGACTGTCCGTGGCGATGGGTAGCGCCATGAGCAGCTCGGGCCCGAGTCCGGTGGGCGTGCAGGTGGTGGCGGGGCGGTACCGCGAGGACCTGTGCCTGGCGGCCGGCGAAATCATCGAGGCGGCCGGCGAGCCGATCAGTATCGCCGAGCCCGCGCCGAAGTAATTGGCGGTTGGTGGATAACGGCGGGGCCGCCTGAAGGTGGGACGGCCAGAAGGTGGGCCAGCCTGAAAGTGAGGCGGCCTGAAGGTGGCCGTCCGTGCGGCCTTAGCCGCCGAAGCGCACCTTCAGCACGCCCAGATCGCCGTACGCCAGTTCGATGTCTTGATTGGCGGGCACGTCCAGAAAGCCCGCGTATGAGCCGGTGATGACGTGCTGGCCGGCCGTCAGCCCCAGGCCTTGCTCGCGCAGGAAATTGGCCAGCCAGTACAGGCCGGCCTTGGGGCGGTCGTTCGGGTGGATGCCCGCGTGCTGCTCGACTTCAACGCCATCGACCGTCAACGTGATGGTCATGCAGCCGGGGGCTGCGTCGGGCGATGAAATCCGCGGGCCCAGGACGAGGCCTTGGTTGAACATGTGGTCCGCCAGCAGCTCGGGCAGGCTTGCATGTTCGGGGGCGGCGTAGCGGCAGCCCAGAACTTCGAGCGCCAGGCGGGCGCCGCCGACGGCGGCATCGATCTCGGCTTCGGTGTAGGGTGTGTCGCGCGGCGGCAGGTCGCGGGCGATTTCGAACGCGATTTCGGGTTCGATGCGCACGACGGCATCGCGGGTGGCGACCGGCCCGGCCGCGGCGTCAGCCGTGCCCGAGGCATAGATGGGCGCCACGACGGTTTTTTCGGGCGAGGGTAGGGCGCTTTTCCAGGCCGCGATGGTGTCCTGGCGCGTTTCGCGCAGAAGTTCAGCGGTGCGCTGCTGCACGGCGAAGGCCTGGCCCAGGGACTGCGGCCGGCATTCCGCAGGCAGGCGGGGGCCGGCCACGCCTGCCTGGCGCGCGGCGATCAGAAAGCGCGCGGCGTCGATGCTGCCGGGATAGTCTTCAAATCTGATTTGCATGCGTTCAGGCTCCGACGAACAGCATGATCCACAAGACGATCATGGCGATCAGGCCCAGCCAGCACGAACCCCAGAAGCCGACGATCGGCCATTTGAGGGACAGCGGAACCTTCTTGGGATCGACGTGGGCAAGCAGGTCGTTGGCATTGCCGATCAACCACATGCGCGTGCCGGGAAACATCAGGCGGAAGAAATAATCGAGCATGATCGCAGCCTGGATCGCCAGCGGGAATTGCTTGAACGGCCGATGCTGTAGATAGGGGTGCTTGAGGGCCGCATTGACCTGCTGGGTCTTGAAGAAGAACAGCACGATGCCGCTGATCGTGCAGGTGATGAAACACAGCACAAACAGGCTGAAGGCCATTGCCATGACGGGTGAATGCATGGGGGATCTCAACGATGCGCGGCGGGACCGCGTGGGATGGACAAATTCAGGCAAAAAAAGCTGGCCCTATTGTAGAGGGCTTGGCGCGGCCCCGTGTTCAGGGCCGCGTCAGTAGCGCCGGTCGGGCGCTTGGGCTGGGTCAGCCGCGGGTCTGGCCTTCGCCGTTCAAGACCCACTTTAGCGTTGTGAGGCCTTCCAGACCGACCGGGCCGCGCGCGTGCAGGCGATTGGTGGAGATGCCGATTTCGGCGCCCAGCCCATATTCGAAGCCGTCAGCAAAGCAGGTGGGAAGGTTGACGTAGACGGAGCTGGAGTCGACTTCACGCTGGAAGCGCTGGGCCGCCGACAGGTCTTGCGTGACGATCGCGTCGGTGTGGCCCGAACCGTAGCGCGCGATATGTTCGATGGCGTCGTCCAGCGTGTCGACGATGCGCACGGCCAGGATGGGCGCCAGGTATTCGGTGGCCCAGTCTTCTTCGGTGGCGGGCGTGGCGTGCGGCAGCAGCGCCAGCGTGCGCGGGCAGCCGCGCAGTTCGACGCCGTGTTCGGCGAAGGCGGCGGCCAGGCTGGGCAATATGGACACGGCGGCCACGGCGTCGATCAGCAGCGTTTCCATGGCGCCGCAGATGCCGTAGCGGTAGGTCTTGGCGTTCAGGGCGATGGCGTGGGCCTTGTCGGGGTCTGCCGCCGCGTCGATGTAGATGTGGCAGTTGCCGTCCAGGTGCTTGATGAGCGGCACGCGCGCTTCCTGGGACAGCCGGGCGATGAGACCCTTGCCGCCACGCGGCACGATGACGTCGATGTGCTCGGTCATGGCGATGAGCGCGCCCACGGCGGCGCGGTCCGTCGTGGCGACGACCTGCACGGCATCCTGCGGCAGGCCCGCGGCGGCCAGGCCGGTCTGCACGATGCGGCCGAGGGCCACGTTCGAGTGCAGGGCTTCGCTGCCGCCGCGCAGGATGGCGGCGTTGCCGGACTTCAGGCACAGGGCCGCGGCGTCGATGGTGACGTTGGGGCGCGATTCATAAATGATGCCGATCACGCCCAATGGCACGCGCATCTGGGCGACACGCATGCCGTTGGGCCGCACGGTGGTGGCGGTGATGCTTCCGATCGGGTCGGGCAGGGCGGCGATCTGGCGCAGTCCTTCGGCCATGTGCGCCAGCGTCTTGTCCGACAGGGTCAGGCGGTCGAGCAGGGCGGGCTCCAGGCCATTGGCCCGGGCGGCGGCCACGTCCTTTTCGTTCGCGGCTTTCAGTTCGTCGTGGCTGGCGGCCAGCGCGTCGGCCATGGCGATCAGCGCCCGGTTCTTGGCGGCGCTGTCGGCGCGCATCATGGCGCGCGAGGCGCGGCGGGCGTTTTCGCCCAGGGTCAGCATGGCTTGTTCGATGGAGGACGAGGACATGGCGGCGTCGATCTTGTGGAGAAGGCGGCGCGGGCGCCGCCTGAAGAGTCAGTGTATATCCGGCGGGAGGGCCGGGCGAGATCCGGTCGGCGGACCGGATGGGGGGGCGGGAGGCAGGCGGCGAAGCCGCCTTCACGGTCGGCCGCCGGCGGCGGCCACGCGCAGGGCCAGCCGGGTCATTTCTTCCCAGGGGTCCGACAGGCGTCCGGGCACCGACAGGCCCTTGATCAGGCGGTCGACTTCGTGGGCGTGCTGCACGGCGGCGGGCCAGACGTTGGGCTGCACCCGGTTCAGGGCCTGCAGCGCAAGGCGTTCATGCGCGCCGAAAATGCGCAGGCGGCGCATGAGGCCGCCCGCGTCCTGGCCCAGCGCGCGTGCCTCGGCAATGCGCGCCAGCAGGCGGATTTCTTCGCCGACTGCCCACAGCACCAGCGGCAGCGCTTCGCCTTCGGCGCGCAGGCCGTCGATCATGCGGATGGTGCGGCCGATGTCGCCGGCCAGCATGGCATCGCGCAGACCGAAGACGTCGTAGCGGGCGACGTTCAGCACGGCGCGCTCGACGTCCTCGGGGGCAAGCTGGCCTTCGGGGTAGAGCAGGCCCAGCTTCTGGATTTCCTGGTGGGCGGCGAGCAGGTTGCCTTCGACCTTGTCCGCCATCCATTGCAGGGTGGCGCTGTCGGCGCGCTGGTTCTGGCGCGCCAGGCGCATGCCGACCCAGGCGGGCAGGCGGCCGCGCTCGATGTTGGCGATATCGACAGACATGCCGGCGCGGGCAAGCGCCTGCATCCAGCGGCTTTCGCGGGTGGCCTTGTCCAGACGGGGCAGCGCGATCAGCACCAGGGTGTCGGCGTCTGGCTGCTTTTCGGCCTGTTCGGCCAGCTTGGTCAGGGTATCGGCGCCGGATT
This sequence comes from Achromobacter sp. E1, assembly GCF_037039475.1. Taxonomy (NCBI): domain Bacteria; kingdom Pseudomonadati; phylum Pseudomonadota; class Betaproteobacteria; order Burkholderiales; family Alcaligenaceae; genus Achromobacter; species Achromobacter sp. E1. The sequence continues at coordinate 4,321,551 of NZ_CP146253.1, read as the reverse complement.
TGCCCGGCTTGCCGGTGGGTATCTTGATTTCAAGGATGCGGCGGTCGCCAAAGAGCGACACGCTCTGGGTGGCGGCAATGACCGCGCTCCAGTCGCTGCGCGCGTCCATCACCATGGACAGGCGCTCGGTGTAGCCGGCGTTGCGCGCGGCGGCGCGAAGCGCGTCGACGGCTTCGGTCACCAGCAGCGGCTCGTCGCCCGACACCGTGTACAGCGGCGCCAGGCGATTGCCGGGCCGCTGGAGGTGTTCGGCCAGCCGATCCGCGTCCAGAGGCTGTGCCATGGACTAGCGGACGATGGCCGGATCGGTGACGGACGGCGTCTGCCAGGGCGTGGGCACGCGCGGTCGTTGCGGCTCGTTGGGGTCGAACAGCGGCGCGTTTGCGTCGTCGCCGCCCGCTTGCGCGGCTTCGAATGCCTTGTGCACGTCCGGCGCGGTGATGCGGCGCAGCACGCGCGAGACGAGGTCCCGCTGCATGGCCTTGTACAGCGTTTCGATCTGGCCCTGCTTGGCCTGCACGACCTGGTCGTCGTACGGCATTTCGCGGTAGATGGACAGCGTCGTGTCGGGGACCAGGGCGCGGCCCTTGGCGTCGATCAGGCGGAACGTGTAGTTGATGCCGAGTTCGTAGGATTCGACACGGCCTTGCGCGTTCAGCGAGACCTCACGCAGCGTGCGCGTGTCGCTGACCTGCTGGAGGATCGCCTGGGCTTCCTTGCGCGAATCCACCAGTCTGGTGTTGGGCGAGGCCGCGCGCAGCGCGCGGCGCAGGTCTGCGCCGAACTGGATGTTGTCGGGAATGCCCACGTACAGTGTGTCGAAGGGCATCGGGGTGGTGCCGCGCAGCGCGAAGCCGCAGGCGGAGAGCAGCATGAACAGCGCCAGGCAGGCGCCGCGCAGCAGCCAGGTTTGGCGGGAGACTTGCGATTGTTGCCCGGCGAAGTGCATGCTTGACCTCATCAGCCTACGACGTTGACCAGTTTGCCCGGAACCACGATGACGCGCTTGGGCGGACGGCCCTCCAGGAATCGGGCGACCTCTTCCTGGCTGGCTGCCAGTTTCTCGATATCTTCCTTGGCCGCCTTGGCCGCCACGCGGATCGAGCCGCGCAGCTTGCCGTTGACCTGCAGCATCAGCTCGATCTCGTCGGCGACGAGGGCGGCTTCGTCCACATGCGGCCACGGGGCGTCGAGCAGGTCGCCGAGTTCCTTGGCGTAGCCCAGATCCTGCCACAGGTGCCAGGTGATATGCGGCACGACCGGATAGAGCACGCGCAGCAGGACGCCGACGGTTTCGGCATAGGCGGCATCGGCCTCGGCGCCTTCGGGCAGCTTGGCATCATCGATGGCGTTCAGCATCTTCATGCAGGCGGACACGACGGTGTTGTACTGAATGCGCTGGTAGTCGTAGTCGGCCTGCTTGAGCAGACCGTACACCTCGCGGCGCAGGTCCTTGACCGCGGCGGGCGCTTGCGCCCAGTCCGCGCCGCGGGCCAGGCCGCGGGCGATGGCTTCGCGGCGGTTGTAGCTGATGGACCAGAGACGGCGCAGGAAGCGGTTGGAGCCTTCGACGCCGGAATCGGACCATTCGAGGGTCTGCTCGGGCGGGCTGGCGAACATGACGAACAGGCGGGCCGTGTCGGCACCCAGCGTGTCGATCAGCGATTGCGGATCGACGCCGTTGTTCTTGGACTTGGACATCGTGCCCACGCCGCCGTAGTTGATGGCCGAACCGTCCGACTTCAGCTTGGCGCCGACGATGGCGCCGCGGTCGTCGTAGACGTTGTCGACGTCTTCGGGCCAGAAGTACTCGATGCCGCCCTGGGGCGTCTTGCGGGAATAGATGTGGTTCAGCACCATGCCCTGGCACAGCAGCTTGGTGAAGGGCTCGTCGAAGTTGAGCAGGCCCATGTCGCGCATGACCTTGGTCCAGAAGCGCGCGTACAGCAGGTGCAGCACGGCGTGCTCGATGCCGCCGATGTACTGGTCCATCGGCATCCAGTAGTCATTGCGCTGGTCGACCATGGCGTTGTCGTTGCCGGGCGAGGTGTAGCGCATGAAGTACCAGGACGAGTCCACGAACGTGTCCATCGTGTCCGTTTCGCGGCGGGCGGGCTTGCCGCACTTGGGGCAGGCGCAGGACAGGAAGGCTTCGTTCTTGGCCAGCGGGTTGCCGCTGCCGTCGGGGATGAGGTCGTCGGGCAGGACCACGGGCAGGTCCTTTTCGGGCACCGGCACCGGGCCGCAGTCGGCGCAGTGGATGATCGGGATCGGGGTGCCCCAGTAGCGCTGGCGCGAAATGCCCCAGTCGCGCAGGCGCCAGGTGGTCTGCTTTTCGCCCAGGCCCTTTTCGCCCAGGTCGGCCGCGATGGCGTCCACGGCTTCCTTGTAGGACAGGCCGTCGTACTTGCCGGAATTGATCGTGCGGCCCGACTGCTTGTCGCCGTACCATTCCTGCCAGGCGTCGGTGGAGTAGTCCTTGCCGGCCACGTCCACGACTTGCACGATGGGCAGGCCGTATTTCTTGGCGAAGGCGAAGTCGCGCTCGTCGTGCGACGGCACGCCCATGACGGCGCCGTCGCCGTAGGTCATGAGCACGTAGTTGCCGACCCAGACTTCAACCTGCGCGCCGGTGATGGGGTGCGTGACGAACAGGCCCGTGGGCATGCCTTCTTTTTCGCGCGTGGCCATTTCGGCCTCGGTCGTGCCGCCGAGCTTGCACTGCTCGATGAACGCGGCCAGCGGCGCATTGGTGGCGGCGGCGTGCGTGGCCAGGGGGTGTTCCGGCGCCACGGCGCAGAAGGTCACGCCCATGATCGTGTCGGCGCGGGTGGTGAAGACGTACAGCTTGCCGTCCTGGATCAGTTGGCCATCCTGGCCGGCGATCTGGTGGGGGAAGGCAAAGCGCAGGCCCTCGGACTTGCCGATCCAGTTTTCCTGCATCAGGCGAACGCGCTCGGGCCAGCCGGGCAGGTCGTTCTGGACCGCGCCCAGCAGTTCGTCGGCGTAGTCGGTGATGCGCAGGTAGTAACCCGGGATTTCGCGCTTTTCGACGAGCGCACCCGAACGCCAGCCGCGGCCGTCGATGACCTGTTCGTTGGCCAGCACGGTCTGGTCGACCGGGTCCCAGTTGACGACCTGGGTCTTGCGGTAGGCGACGCCCTTTTCGAGCATCTTCAGGAACAGCCACTGGTTCCACTTGTAATACTGCGGATCGCAGGCGCACATTTCGCGCGTCCAGTCGATTGCCAGACCCATCGCCTTCATCTGCTTCTTCATGTAGGCGATGTTGTCGTAGGTCCACTTGGCGGGCGGGACCTTGGACTTGATGGCCGCGTTTTCCGCCGGCATGCCGAACGCGTCCCAGCCCATGGGCATCAGGACGTTGTAGCCGCGCATGCGCAGTTGGCGGGCCATCATGTCGTTGATGGTGTAGTTGCGCACGTGGCCCATGTGCAGCTTGCCGCTGGGATAGGGCAGCATGGAGCACGCGTAGAACTTGGGCTTTTCGGAGCCGTCGGGGTTCTTTGCGTGTTCTTGGACCAGATAGACGTCGCGGGCCTGCCAGTCTTGTTGGGCGGCCGCTTCGACGGTAGTGGGGAGGTAGCGTTCCTGCATGGGCTCGTGCGCGGTGGCGAAAAAGGGGTGAGCCGCCCCATCGCGCCGGGGCGCGGTGGCGGTCAAAACCCCTGATTATAGGAGGTGCTAGGGGCGGGCAGGGGGCGAGGGCATTTCCGGGATGCGCGCACTGGGCGCAAGGGCGCCATAAGCCAGCGTGAGGGCCGCCAGGACGGCGCCCGCCGTGACCACCGCCGGCCAGCCGAAATGGGCGTACAGCCAGGACGATACCAGCGAACCCGAGGCGCCGCCGATGAAGTAGCAGGTGACGTATCCGGCGGTCAGGCGGCTGCGCGCTTCGGGCCGCAGGCGGTAGATGGAACTGGTGTTGGTGACGTGAACGCCCTGGATCGCCAGATCCTGCACCAGGATGCCCGCCAGCAGCGCAACGACCGACACCTGGCCAAACGCCATCAGTCCCCAGGAACCCAGGAGCAGCAGCAGGCCCACGCGGGTGGCAAGGTTGCCCAGTCCGCGGTCGGCAAGGCGGCCGAAGCGGTTAGCGGCGTAGGCCCCGGCGGCGCCGGCCAGGCCGAAAAGGCCAATGGTGGTGTTGCTGTATTCATAAGGCGGGCCGGCCAACAGGAAGGTCAGCGGGGTCCACAGCATGCTGAAGGCGGCAAACAGCAGTCCGCCAATCAGGGACCGGGCGCGGAACAGGGGTTCCTCGACGAACATGCGCAGGATCGACCCCAGCAGGCGCGGGTAGCTCATTGCCGTGGGGCTTTGGTAGCGGGGCAGCACGCGCCACAGGACGGCGGACATGCACAGCATCAGGATGGCGGCCACCCAGTACACCGTGCGCCAGCTGCCTATGTCGGCCAGCGCGCCGGCCGCGGTGCGGGCCAGCAGGATGCCCAGGAGCAACCCGCTCATGACGGTGCCGACGGCCTTGCCCCGTTCGTGGGGCGCGGCCAGCGTGGCGGCGAAGGGCACGAGGATCTGGGCGACGACGGACAGCATGCCGGTCAGGGCGGTGCCCAGGATCAGCACCGCGATGTTGCCGGCAAAGGCCGAGATCAGCAGGCCGCCCGCGGCCAGCAGGTTCATCAACACGATCAGCGCGCGGCGCTCGAACATGTCGCCCAGCGGCACCAGCAGCATCAGGCCTACTGCGTAGCTGAGCTGCGCCGTTGTGACGATGGTGCCGGCGGCAGCATTCGAAATCGAGAACTGCTGACCGATCGTGTGCAGCAGGGGTTGCGCGTAGTAGTTGCTGGCGACCGCCAGGCCGGTCGCCACGGACATCAAGAGGATGATGGGCGCGGTGAGCGTGGGCGTGGATTGCGTAGGAGAAGTCACTGATCTGAGGCTGAAAAGGGTGATGACGGTGGGAGGCAGGCAGCTCAGGCGTCGACGCTGCCGGGCGTTTCCTGGTCTTGCTTGATCAGCAGCTTTTTCAGAAGGCCCGCCAATTGGCGGCGCTCCGCGGCGGACAGCGGTTCCAGCAGATCATTCAGGTCGCTCAGGTAGTCCTTGAGCAGGATCTTGATCGTGCGCAGCCCGTCGGCGGTGAGCGACACGATGACGCCGCGCCGGTCGTCGGGATTGGGACTGCGCACGAGCAGCCCGGCCTCTTCCAGCCGGTCCAGGCGGTTGGTCATGGCGCCGGACGTCAGCAAAAGGGCTTGCACGAGTTTTTGCGGATTCATCGCATACGGCGCGCCGGTGCGGTAGAGCGTGGCGAGCACGTCGAATTCGCCCTGATGCAGGTTGTACTGGCGAAACGTGCGATTGACGTTGCGGGCGGCGAATGCGTTCAGGCGGAAGAGGCGGGCGACCACCGACATGGCGGCGAAGTCCTGCGCAGGGCATTCCCGCGTCCATTGCGAGATCACGAGATCGACAAGGTCATCCATGGCGGCGGGCTGGTGTGTCAATGTGAAGTATCTTCACGTAAAGACAAAATTCTAGCAGCGGCTTGCGGCCGATGCAAAGCGCGCCACCTGCGGAGCCAAAGACGCGCGCAAATGAAGAAGGGCCCGCCTCTTGCGAGGCGGGCCCTTCCCGGCTTGACCGGATACTGCGCGTAATGAAATTACTGCGCGGCGTCCTTCAGCTTCTTGAGCGGGCGAACCTTCACCTTGACCGAAGCCGGCTTGGCGGGGAACCAACGCTCTTCGCCCGTGAACGGATCCTTGCCGAAGCGCTTGGCCTTGGCGGGAACCTTCTGCACGGCGACCTTGAACAGGCCGGGCATCGTGAATTCGCCAGCGCCCTTCTTGTCCACGGAGCCCAGCACCGAGGTTTCCAGGCTGGCCAGGACGGCCTTGACCGACTTGGCTTCGACGCCGGATTGCTCAACGATGTAGGCGATGAGCTGGGTCTTGTTCATCGCGGCCTTGATGGCCTTGGGGGCGGCAGCGACCTTCTTGGCGGCGACGGCCTTCTTGGCAGCCGGCTTCACGGCGGGCTTGGCGGCAGTTGCCTTCTTTGCGGGCGCCTTGACGGCGGTCTTGGTGACTTTCTTGGCAGGAGCTTTAGCTTTCGTGGCCATGGTCAAAATCCGTATGTTGAGGACATGGAGCAGCGCGTGCCGGATATCGGCATTTGACGCTACGCGCCCGATGATAGCGGAAGAGTGGCGGTAAAAGCGGCTTTGCAGCGGGTTTTAAGCCACTGTTTGTTGTTTCCACGCAGAAAAGTGCCTTCTGCAAGGGGTTTCGCAAGAAGTCGTGACGTTCGCTGACGTTCCGACGGCTCGCGTTTGCGGGGCGCGCGCGTGGGCCAATGTACGGCGCAACGTGCGCGCTCAGGGACCATTGCCGCGCATGCGGATGAACCTATCTTGTGGCGCATGTTCCAATTGCGGGCGGCGCGCGCGGCGGGCATGGGCGGAACGTCCCGTGATTCGGACTTGTCCCAAGCGCGTTGCGCGCGCCCGAAGAAAACAGAACATGGAAGTGAAGCAGCTATATGTTGATGAAGAAGTTGGCGGCGAGCCTGCTCGTTGCGACCGCCTGTATATCCAGCGCCATGGCGCAATCGATGCCGGCGCCGGCGCTTTCGGCCAAGGCGTGGCTGCTGCTGGATGAGACCAGCGGCCAGGTCATCGCGTCGCACGCGGCCACTATGCGCATCGAGCCGGCGTCCCTGACCAAGATCATGACGGCCTACGTCGTGTTCGATGCGATGACGAAGAAAGAGCTGACCGCCAACCAGCTGGTCACCATCTCGACGCGGGCCTGGAAGGTGCCGGCGGGCAGCTCCAAGATGTTCCTGGAGCCCAACTCCAAGGTGTCGGTGGACGACCTGCTGCGCGGCCTGATGATCCAGTCAGGCAATGACGCGGCGGTTGCGCTGGCCGAGGCCGTGTCGGGCAGCGTCGAAGCCTTCGTTGCGCGGATGAACGACACCGCCGCCCGGCTGGGCTTGCACGCCACGCGCTTTGCCAGCCCGCATGGGCTGCCGGATCCGAACACGTATTCCACCGCCAGCGACCTGTCGATCCTGGCCACGCGGTTCATCCGGGACTTTCCGCAGCTCTACAAGACCTACGATTCGGCCAGGCAGTTCACGTTCAACAAGATCACTCAGCCCAACCGGAACCGGCTGCTTTGGCTGGATCCCAGTGTGGACGGGCTGAAGACGGGCCATACGGCTTCGGCCGGCTATTGCATCATCGCGACGGCGCAGCGGCCCAATGGCAAGGATCAGCGGCGGCTGATCACGGTGGTGGTGGGCACGGCGTCGGACAAGCTGCGCACGCAGGAAAGCCGCGAGTTGCTGGAATGGGGCTTCCAGGGGTTCAATACCATCAAGCTGTATGCGCGCGGACAGGCCGTGGCCACGCCCGAGGTCTGGAAGGGCGAGACCGACAGCCTGAAGGTGGGATTCTCGCGCGACGCCTACGTGACGGTGCCCGCCGGCGCGAAGGTCGAATCGGCCTGGGCGCCGCGGGCACCGTTGATCGCGCCCATTGCCGCGCAGTCGACGGTGGGCGAACTGAAGGTGACGGTGGACGGCAAGCCCGCCATGCACTTTCCGGTGGTGGCGCTGGAGCCCGTGGCCGAGGCGGGCATCGCCGGGCGCGCGTGGGATTCCATCCGTTTGTGGTGGCGCGGCACAGCGGGTTAACGCAACACGATTCGGAGGCAGGCGATGGCAGTGAGTTTTCCAGGCGGTCCGGCTGCGGCGCCGGGCCCAGACGATCCGCTGGCGCTGCTGTCGGCCTGCCATGGGCGCATCGCACGCCAATGCGCGACGCTGGCGCGGCTGGCGGCGCACCTGCCATCGCACGGCAGCGACACGGCGGCGCAAACCGCTGCCACCAGCGTCCGCCGGTATTTCGACACCGCGGCCGCGCATCATCATGAAGACGAAGAAGAAGACCTCTTTCCAGCCTTGATCGACTCGATGGCGGGGTCGGACGCGGTGTGCCTGCACGCGCTGGTGGACGGCCTGATGGCCGATCATCGCCGCTTGGCGGGCCTGTGGGAACCCTTGCGCCAGACGCTGTCCGAGATCGCGGCGGGGCGGCCGGCGCAATTGCCGCCGCAGCAGGTCCAGGCATTCACCGAGGCCTACGAAGCGCATATCCGGCGCGAAGAGGACGAGTTGCTGCCGATGGCGGCGCGGCTGATACCGGACGACGCGCTGGCTGCGATCGGTCAGGCCATGAAAGCGCGGCGCGGCGGCGAGGCCGGCTGAAAAGGCGCGTTGCGCGGGCGGGGGCGAGCGTTTACCCTTGCCGGACAGGCGGGAACGCCGATGCCAGGGAACAAGACAGGATGATGCTGGGGGGAATGAACGTCGCGCGCCGGCTGTTCGGTTCGTGGGTCGAGGACGTCAACCGGGTGACGCTGCGCGCCGACCTGGCGGCGGGGTTGTTGGGCGCGTTGCTGGTGCTGCCGCAGGGTGTCGCGTTCGCGACGCTGGCGGGCCTGCCTCCTGAATACGGCCTGTATTCGGCCATCGTGCCCTGTATCGTGGCGGCGTTGTTCGGCTCCAGCCGCCATGTGATGTCCGGACCGACCAACGCCAATTCGCTGGCGCTGTTTGCGGTGCTGGCGCCGCTGGCAGCCGCGGGCACCCCCGCCTACATCCAGCTTGCCCTTGCCGTGACCGTGCTGGTCGGGATCATGCAGTGGCTGGTGGGCACCTTGCGGCTGGGATCGCTGGCGCACTTCATTTCGCCGTCGGCGTTGTTTGGTTTTACCAGCGGCGCGGCCGTGCTGATCGCCGTGCATGCGCTCAAGGACGCGCTGGGTTTGCCCTCGACAGAGGCGCATGGTGCGGGCGCGGTGCTGGAAAGCATCGCCACGCATATCGGCCAGGCGCATCCAGGCGCCTTGCTGGTGACGCTTGTCACCCTGGGCACCGCGCTGCTGGCGCGCAGGCTGGACAAGCGCAAGCCTTACATGCTGCTGGGCCTGGCGGCGGGGACGTTCGCGGCGTGGGCCTTCAATTCGGTGGTCACGCCGCAGGCAGGCACGCCGGTGCCTGTGCTGGGGGCAATCGCCCAGCCGTGGCCGCCGTTTCATGTGCCCAGCGTCGACTGGCGCGCGCTGCCCGATCTCTTGAGCCTGGCATTTGCGTTGACCATCGTCGCATTGGCGCAATCCATCTCGATTGCCAAGGCGGTTGCGACGCGATCTGGCCAACGCATCGACGCGAATCGGGAGTTCGTGGGACAGGGCCTGTCCAACATCGTGGGCGGCTTTTTTTCGTGCTACCTGTCCTGCGGCTCGCTCAATCGTTCCATTCCAAACTTCGAGGCGGGCGCAAAAACGCCGCTGGCGTCGGTATTTTCCGCGCTGCTGCTGATGCTGCTGGTGGCGGTGTCGGCGCCGCTTCTGGCGTTGATCCCGCATGCCGCGATCTCGGGGCTGCTGCTGCTGGTGGCCTGGACGCTGCTGGACATTCCGCGCTGGCGCCACCTGTTGCGCACGCAACGCGGCGAATGCGCAATCGCCGCGGCCACGCTGGCCGCCACGATCGCCATCCGCATGGAGGTCGCGATCCTGCTGGGCACGGTGCTGTCGCTCATGGTGTACCTGCACCGCACGTCGCGGCCGGCGATGCGCACGATGGGCTTCGATTCGCGCGGGCCGGATCGCCGCTTCGTCGTCCTTGAGCACCACCCGGACGCCTTGCCGGAATGCCCGCAGCTCAAGCTGCTGCGCATGGAGGGGTCAGTCTATTTCGGGGCGGCCGCGCACGTGGCGCAGCGGCTGCACGATCTGCGTTCGGCGCCGGGCGCGCCGCGCCATCTGCTGGTGATGGCCAAGAGCATGAACTTCATCGACCTGGCCGGCGCGCAGGTCTGGGACGACGAGCTGGCGGCGCGGCGCGCGATGGGCGGCGATCTGTATTTCCATCGGCCCCGGCCCGAGGTGATGGACATGTGGCGCCGCACCGGATTTCTGGCCCGGCTGGGCGAGGACCACATCTTTCCGGACAAGGCGACGGCGTTGCACGAGATCTACGCCAAGCTGGACCGGAACATCTGCGCAGGGTGCACGGCCCGGATTTTTTGGGAATGCCAGCCGGACCGCCCGCAGCGCGACGGTTGAGGCGTTTGGCGGGTCAGGCTTTCTGCGGCGTCTCGGTGCCCAGATAAGCGGCCTTGACCCGTTCGTCGGCCGCGATGGCGGCCGGCGCGCCTTCGGCCAGCAGGCCGCCCCGCACCAGCACCGCGATGCGGTCTGCGTGCTTGAACACGACATCCAGGCTGTGTTCCGTGAAAAGCACCGCAATGCGCTGCGTGTCCGCCAACTGGCGGGTCAGGCGCATCAGCGTGTGGCGTTCGTTGGTGGCCATGCCGGCGGTGGGCTCGTCCATCAAGAGCAGACGCGGCTGGTGCGCCAGCGCCATCGCAAGCTCCACCCGCTTGACGTCGCCATAGGCCAGCGTGCCGCACGCCTCGCTGGCCTTGTCCGCCATCTGCACTTGCGACAGCAGGGTCTTCGCTTCTTCAACCGCATGGCGGCCGGCGCGCCGCCATGGGTTGAACAGCAACCGGTCGCGCGACAGCAGGGCGGTTTGAACGTTTTCCAGCACGGTCATCGAGCGGAAGGTGGCGGCGGTCTGGAAGCTGCGGCCCACGCCCAGCCGGCAGATCTTGCCGGCCGACAGGCCGACCAGTTCGCGCCCGTCCAGCCGCACCGAACCCGAGTCGGGGCGCAACTGGCCGCCCAACACATTGAAGCAGGTCGACTTGCCCGCGCCGTTCGGGCCGATCAGGGCCAGCATGTGGCCGGCTTCCAGGTCGAACGACACATCGGCCAGCGCGTCGATGCCGCCGAAGGATTTGCGCAGGTTGCGCACTTGCAGCAGGGGGGCGGCCGGGGTCATGCGGACCTCCTGCGCAGCCGGGCGGCAGCGCCCGCCAGGCCTTCGGGGAAGGCCATGACGAGCGCCAGGATCGCCAGGCCCAGCACCGCGTGCCAGTACTCGGTGCTGCGCGCCGCGGCATCCTGCAGCCAGGTGTAGGATGCCGCGCCGACGAGCGGGCCGGCCAGCGTCTGGATGCCGCCCAGCAGCACCATCACCAGTCCATCGACCGAGCGGCTGACGGCCAGCACGTCGGGCGCGATGCTGCCCTTGGAAAATGCGTACAGGGAGCCCGCCAGGCCCGCGGCGAACGAGGCGGCCACGAATCCGGCCCACTGGATGCGGCGCGTGTCCATGCCCAGCGCTTCGGCGCGCAAGGCCGAATCGCGCACGCCGCGCAGCGCGAAACCCAGCGGCGAAAACGCCAGCCGGCGCAGCCACCAGACGCCGGCCGCGCACAGCGCCAGCGTGAGGTAGTAGAACCAGGGCCCCTGCGCCAGCCAGGCCGACGGCCACAAGCCCGTCAGGCCGTTGCTGCCGCCGGTCACGTCATCCCATTGATAGGTCAGGGCCCACAGGATCTGCGCGACCGCCAGCGTCAGCATCGCCAGATACACGCCGGACAGCCGCACGCAGAACCACCCGAACACCAGGGCGCCGAACGCGGCGGCAAACGGGCCCAGCAGCAGCGCCGCCTCCATGGGGATGGCGGCCAGTTTCAGGAGCAGCGCCGCGCCGTAGGCGCCCAGTCCGAACCAGGCGGCGTGGCCGAACGAGGTCATGCCCGCCAGCCCGGTCAGAAAGTGCAGGCTGGCGGCGAACAGGGCGGCGATCAGGATCTCGGTCATGAGGATGCTGAGGTAGGGCCAGTACAGCGTCGCGACGGGCACCAGCGCCAGCAAGGCCAGCAGCACGCCATAGGCCAGACGCAGGCGGGGGCCCGCCGGGGATATGGGGCGCTCCGGCATGCCCGCGTGCGAAGTTGGGGCGGGGGGCTTGCCCATCAGGCCCCACGGCCGCACGACCAGCACCACGGCCATCACGGCGAATTCGGCCAGCAGCGTGAGCTTGGACAGGTTGAACACCCACGGGCCGATGGCGACCTGGCCCAGGAACACGAACAGCGCCTTGACCGAGCAGATCAGCACGGCCGCCAGGAACGCGCCCGGCACCGATCCCAAGCCGCCCACGACCACCACGACAAAGGCGCTGGCGATGATTTCCAGATCCAGGCCAAGCGTGGCGGGCACGCGGGGCGCGGCAAGCGCGCCGCCCAGGCCGGCGAGGAACGCGCCCAGCGTGAAGGCGGACGTGAACAGCCAGGCCTGATTCACGCCCAGCGCCGCCAGCATGGTGCGGTTTTCAGCGGCGGCGCGCAGCAGCCGGCCCCAGCGGGTGCGCATGAGCAGCAGCCACAAGAGCCCCAGCACGATGGGGCCGGCGGCAATCAGCAGGAGGTCGTATTCAGGGTAACGGCGGCCCAGGATCTGCACGGCGCCCGACAGGCCCGGCGCGCGGGCCGAGAACAGGTCTTCGGGGCCCCAGATGGCCAGGGCCGCGTCGCCGATGATGAGGACGAGGGCGAAGGTCGCCAGCAGCTGGAAGAGTTCGGGGGCGCGGTAAAGGCGCTTGAGCACCAGAAGCTCGGCCGCCGCGCCGATCAGGCCGGTCGCCAGCGCCGCCAGCAGCAGGCCGAACCAATAACCCGCGCCGCTGCCGAAATGGCTGGTGAAAGTCCAGGCCAGGTAGATGCCCAGCATGTAGAACGAGCCGTGCGCGAAGTTGACCACGCGGGTCACGCCAAATATCAGCGACAGGCCCGCGGCGACCAGGAACAGCGCGCTGGCGTCGGCCAGGCCATTGAGCAGCTGCAGCAGCAGCCCGGACACATTCATCAGTGTGCCGGCCGCATCTTGCGCACCTGTTCGTCAGGCGGCTGCAGCCGCGCGCCGTCGATGTAGGCAAAGTCCTTCATGATGCCCTTGCCGTCCTCGACCGCGGTCACGCCCACGTAGACGCCCATCGTGGATTGATGGTCGATCTTGCGGTACTGGATCGGGCCGTAGGGCGTGTCCACCTTCAGGCCGGCAAAGGCGTCGACGAGCTTTTCCGTGTCCACGGAACCGGCGGCCTTCAGGCCCTGCGCGATCGACATCAGCGATGCGTAGCCGACCACCGACCCGACCTTGGGCGTTTCGTTAAAGCGCTTCTTGTAGGCCTCGACAAAGGTCTTGTTGGCCGGCGTGTCGATGGCATACCAGGGATAGCCGGTGACGATCCAGCCGGTGGGGGTGTCGGCGCCCAGCGGTTCCAGATATTCGGGTTCGCCGGACAGCAGCGACACGACCGGCATGTTTTCAAAGAGGCCGCGCGTGTTGCCTTCGCGCACGAAGCGCGTCAGGTCGGCGGCGAACAGCACGTTGAAAATGGCGTCGGGTTTGGCGTCGGCCAACGCCTGCACCACCGCGCCGGCATCCACCTTGCCCAGCGGCACGGCCTGTTCCGCGACGAATTCCACGTCGGACTGGAACGACTGCATCATGGCCTTGAACGTGGCCACGGCGGATTGCCCGTATTCGTAATTGGGGTAGACGATTGCCCAGCGCTTCTTGCGCAGGGCCAGCGCCTTGGGCGCCACCGCCGCCACGTGCATCCACGTGGACGGACGCAGGCGGTAGGTGTAGCGGTTGCCTTCCTGCCAGGTGATCTTGTCGGTCAGCGGTTCGGCGGCCAGGAAGAACACCTCTTGCTGCTTGGCGAAATCGGTCAGCGCCAGGCCGGTGTTGGAAAGGAACCCGCCGAACAGCAGCTCGACTTTTTCGCGCGCCAGCAGTTCCTGTGCGGCGCGGACCGAGTCACCCGGATTGCCGTTGTCGTCGCGCGAGATGACTTCGAGTTTGCGGCCCAGCACGCCACCCGCGGCGTTGACCTCTTCAAGCGCCAGTTGCCAACCCTTTTTGTACGGGCCCAGGAAGGCGGGAATGGCCTTGTAGCTGTTGATCTCGCCGATGCGGATGGGCGGTTCCTTGTCTTTGGCGGTGGCGGGGGCGGCCGGAGTCAGGGCCAGGGCCAGGATCGCGGGCGCAAGCGCGCGGCGCAGCAAAGTGAGGCAGGGACGGATCATGGTGGAGTAATCGCAGGCTGAAGATGAATCGGGCCTCGCGCGCGCCTGGGGCGCCGCCGGTGCGGCCTAATTGAAACATGGGCCTCGGCGCAGCGGCAAATTAATGGCAATAAAAAGCCGGCAATAAAAAAGGCCCTGCATGACAGGGCCTTTTTTCGGGATACCGGCTGAATTACTTCAGCTTGGTTTCCTTGTAGTCGACGTGCTTGCGAGCGACCGGATCAAATTTCTTGATCAGCATCTTCTCGGGCATGTTGCGCTTGTTCTTGGTGGTCGTGTAGAAATGACCCGTGCCGGCGGTCGACTCGAGCTTGATCTTTTCGCGGATACCTTTGGCCATGTCGTGCTCCTAGTATGTAGATTGGCGGGGCGGCCGATTAGGCCATTTCGCCGCGGGCACGCATTTCGGCCAGCACGGCTTCGATGCCGTTCTTGTCGATCGTGCGGATGGCCTTGGCAGAAACACGCAGGCGAACCCAGCGGTTTTCGCTTTCAACCCAGAACCGGCGCGATTGCAGGTTGGGCAGGAAGCGACGCTTGGTCTTGTTGTTTGCGTGCGAAACATTGTTGCCCACCATCGGGCCTTTGCCGGTCACTTGGCATACGCGTGCCATGGATGCACCTCTTTAGTGTCGTTCTTGCCGCGCATCGCTTCGGGGGAGTAGACGGGGGTTTAGCCGCCGGGCTGTGAAGGCTGCTGTACGCTGCCTTGGCCGGCCACCCAGTCTTAGTGGATGAGGGGGAAAGTGATTTCACCCCAGTGCTTATACCCGCTGCCTGCCGCCCGCTTGCATTCACAACACGCGGTTGGGGGTCAGAGTGCTGAACTACAAAGCATAGTAGTCCTGCACGGGAAACTTCATGTGAAGACCGCGATTCTAATACGAAAATCTTAAGTAAATCAAGCTGCAGGGCTACGCGGTGTGCGAACGCGCCACACGCCCGGCCGTCCAGGACAGGCATGCGCAGGCCGCCAGGGTGGTGGTCAGCGGCAGGGCGGTGTCGGATTGCCAGGCGCTGACCGCGAAACCCGCGAGGGCGCCGCACGACAACTGAAGCGTCCCCAATAGCGCGGACGCCGCGCCCAGCCGCTTGCCCTGGTCCGCCAGCGCAAGCGCCGCAGAGTTGGGGTTCACGAAGCCCTGGCTGCCCATGTAGCAGATCAGGCACAACATCAGCAGCGGCAGCGTCAGCAGCCCAACCAGCGTCAGCGCGACGGCGGCGAGGCTGGCGCAGGCCAGCGTGACCAGCGCGCGGCTTTGCAACTGGCGCGGGGTGTAGGTGCGCAGCAGCCGCGCGCTGATCTGCGAGCAGATGATGAGCGACAGCGCATTGGTGCCGAACAGCAGGCCGTAGTATTGCGGCGGCACGCCGTAGAGTTCGATGAAGACGCGGGGTGAGCCGATGATGTACGCGAACATGCCGGCCTGGCCAAAACCGCCCGCCAGGCTGTGCGACATGAAGCCGCGGTGCGCGAACAGGCCGCGATAGTTCTTCAGGATGGTGCTCCAGCGCAGCGGCACCACGCGCTCGGGCGTGAGCGATTCCTTCATGATGAGGATGACGGCCGTCATCAGCATCGCGCCGCCCGCGAGCATCACCCAGAAGAGGCTGCGCCATGAGGTGATGGCCAGCAACTGGCCCCCGATCAGCGGCGCGAGGATCGGCGCCAGGCCCATGATGAGCATCAGCAGCGACATGGCGCGCGCCGCCTCGTGGGTCTCGTAGTGGTCGCGGATGACCGCGCGCGGAATCACGATGCCGGCCGCGCCACCCATTGCCTGCACGACGCGCCAGCCGGTCAGGGCTTCGACCGATCCCGACAGCGCGCACCCCAGCGAGGCGATCATGAACAGGGTCAGGCCCACCAGCAGCGGCGGCTTGCGGCCGTAGCGGTCGGCCATCGGGCCGTAGAACACCTGCGCCATCGCCAGGCCGATCAGGTACGCCGCCAACGTGCGCTCGACATCGCCGCGGGAGACGCCGAGATTGGCCGCGATCGTGGGGAACGCGGGCAGATACATATCGATGGCGAACGGGCCGATGGCCGTCAGCGCGCCCATGAGGATGAGCCAACCGGGCAGGCTGCTGCGGGATGTCTGTGATGGGGGCATGTAGATCGCGATGAAACGCAGGGACAGGGCGCGTGGCGGTGCAGGGGCTGTACTGGCCGCGCCAAGCCGGGGACTTTATCATGGGCTGGCTTACAGGAAAATTGCGGGTGCTTTCCAATAGCGTCCCTGGCGCCGCTACGCATCCGGAGGAGAAGCCGTGAATCCTTTGCTATCTGTCGTGGAACGCAAACTTCAGGCCCTGCCTGTCCCTGTGCAGCTCGTGCTGCCCGATGGCGCCGTGCTCGGCGCGCCGTCCCCCCGCGTGCGGTTCGTGACGCACGACAAGAGTGCGCTGGCCCATCTGGCCGAAGGGGCCGTCGGCGTGCTGGGCCAGGATTACGTCGAAGGCCGCATCGATATCGAAGGGCGCATGCGCGACGTCATGGCGGCCGCGGCAAAGCTTCTGCCCGGTTCGCCCATGGACGCCGCGCGGGGCGGATGGCTGACCGAGCTGGTGCGCAAGGTGATGTCGGTGTGGCGGCATTCGGTCGAGCGCGACGCCAAACAGATTCAGTTCCACTACGACCTGTCCGACGACTTCTACGCGCTGTGGCTGGATCCGCGCCGCGTCTATTCGTGCGCCTACTACCGCGAAACCGGCATGACGCTGGCGCAGGCGCAGGAGGCCAAGCTCGATCACATTTGCCGCAAGCTGCGTCTGTCGGCCGGCGAGCGGTTCCTGGACGTGGGCGCGGGATGGGGCGGCCTGCTGCTGTGGGCCGCCGAAAACTACGGCGTCGACGCCACCGGCATCACGCTGTCGCGCAACCAGCATGCGCACGTCAGCCGGCTGATCGAAGAGAAGGGATTGTCCGGGCGGGTCCGCATGATGCTGCTGGATTACCGCCAACTGGACGAATCGCAGCCCTACGACAAGATCGCATCGGTCGGCATGTTCGAGCACGTGGGGCGCGCGCAGCTGGAAGGCTACTTTGCCAAGCTGCGGCGGCTGCTCCGGCCGGGCGGGCTGATCATGAATCACGGCATCACCGCGGCCGGCGTGTACAACGCCGAACTTGGCAACGGGATGGGCGAGTTCATCGAGAAGTACATCTTTCCGGGCGGCGAGCTGACGCACGTCAGCGTGGTGATGCAGGCGCTGGCCAATGGGGGGCTGGAAGACCTGGACGTGGAGAACCTGCGTCCGCACTATGCGCGCACGCTCTGGGCCTGGAGCGATGGACTGGAGGCGCGCTTGCCCGAAGCGGCCCGCATCCTGGGCGGGGACCAGGGCGAGCGGTCGCTGCGCGCGTACCGGCTGTATCTGGCCGGCTGCGCCATGGCGTTCGAACATGGGTGGATCGCGCTGCATCAGATTCTTGTCCAGCATCCGGCGTCGGGCCGCGCGGACGAACTGGACGGGCCAGGGGATCTGTCTTATCCGTGGCGGCGGGACTATATGTATGGGGATCGCGGTTCGGGTACTGAGGGGGCCACCGCCGCGGTTTGAACCTTTGACTGGCCGGATCGGGATGGCATCGATTGGAACCATCGTATGTGGTACGAATGTTTGCACTTTCTGGAACCAATTCCCGTGTTGCGGCGCACTCTGGAACGCACTGAACGTATTAATAGGCACATAATATTAACTAAATGTATCAGCCTTTTCGGGTTTGGTCTTCTTAGGAGAAATCTGCCGTTTCCCCCTGATCTACTGGGGTTTTCCCGGGGTAATTTGGCCGCGAATGTATCTGTTTCATTCACCCCTGGGGTTGGGCGGCGCAGCAATTTCGTTTAAGATGCTGCCTTCTTCGTTCAGTTTGTTCTCTTTCTGTGAGTATTCGAAAACCCGTTTTTGAAGCTCCCTGTCTTGCAAGACGCCGCATCCCTCGCGGGCAGTCTTGTTGCTAGTGTCGGTTTGTATTGGCGGTTCAGCCCGTCTTCCGCACAACCCCCTTAGCTCCACGGTGCCGCCCAGGCTTTCATCCTGGCGTGAGTGCCTGAACCTATGGAGGCAAAAGCCAATGCGTTTTACCCCTGTCAAGTCCCTGGCCGCCGCGGCCGTTTTGTTTGCGTTTGCTGGTTCGGCCCAAGCCGCCGACGCCCCGCAATGTGAACTCAAGCGTCCGGTCATGTTCGGCGCCATGAACTGGGAATCCAACCTGGTCCTGGTCGACGTCGAGCGATTCATCATGGAAAAGGGCTACGGTTGCAAGACCGAAACCCTGCCCACCGAAACCTTGCCCGCCCTGGCCGCCCTTGAGCGCGGCGATCTGGACATCAACACCGAGATCTGGCTGAACAGCGTGGCCGATCCCTGGGCCCGCGCCGAGAAGACCGGCAAGGTCAAGCGCATTGGTGATCTGTACATGGGCGCCGAAGGCTGGTACATCCCCAAGTACACGGCCGAGCGTCTGCCCGAGCTGAAGTCGGCGGCGGACCTGCCCAAGTTCAAGGATGAATTCAAGGATCCGGAAGAACCCGGCAAGGGCCGTTTCTATGGCTGCCCGGCCGGCTGGGGTTGCGAAGTCACCAGCAACAACCTGTTCCACGCCTTGAAGCTGGACGACACCTACACGCTGTACTCGCCCGGCACGGGCGCGGCGCAGAAGGCGGCCCTGATGTCGGCCTACAAGCGCAAGCAGAACGTGGTCTTCTATTACTGGTCGCCCACGCCGCTGGTCGGCGCCATGGATCTGGTCAAGCTGGACCTGCCGGCCTACGATGCTGAAAAGCACAAGTGCCTGACGTCGCCCAAGTGCGCCAAGCCCGAGCCCAGCGCCTACCCCGACAACCCTGTCTTTACCGCGGTGAACACCAAGTTCTCCGAAGATGCGCCCAAGCTGACCGAATTCCTGTCCAAGGTCTCGGTGCCGCTGCCGGTCATCAATGAAACCCTGGCCCACATGGAAGAGTCCGGCGATGAGTCCAACGCCGTGGCCAAGTGGTTCCTGAAGAACAAACCCGACGTCTGGACCAAGTGGGTCCCCGCCGACGTCGCCGGGCGCGTCCAAAGCGCGCTGTAAAGCACTGTGATCCTGGCTGCGCGCCGCGGTGGCGCGTACCGGCCCGTCAAGGGGCCGAAACTCTTTGCCGGGATGGCCGCCGGCCGGGCGCATGCGTCCGGCCCGGCAAGCGTGCTTGTGCCGCCACCCGCGGTGGCAGTGATTCCGGTGCCGGGCACCGATGCGGAATGGATTTGCGCAATCAGCGGTCCTTCCGGGTGCCTGGCGCCAGTCTCAGTCTCGATGTCTTGTCCTGCGCCAGCGTGCCCGGTGGCGACACGGGCGGCGAGCGCGCCAGAATGGAGTCGAATGTATGTTTCCTGAAATTATTCCCGCCCGTCAGGTACGGGGGGCGATCGACGGTTTCGTCGATCACCTGGTCACCAACTACGCGGACACGCTGGAAAAGATGTCCCAGCCCGTGCTGCACGCGTTGGTGTGGCTGGAGCAACTGCTGCGCAATTCGCCCTGGTGGGCGGTCGTCGTGGTGACCATCGCGATCGCCTACGGCGTGAGCCGCCGCATCGGCCTGAGCCTGGCGATGGGCGCGCTGCTGTGCGTCATCGGCGTGCTGGGCTTGTGGGACGCCGGCATGCAGACGCTGGCACTGATGATCATGGCCGCTGGTCTGTCGGTGCTGATCGGCATTCCGCTGGGCGTGCTGATGGCACGGGTGAACTGGCTGCGCTCGGGCATGCTGCCCGTGCTGGACGTGATGCAGACCATGCCCAGCTTCGTGTATCTGATTCCTGTCGTGATGCTGTTCGGTCTGGGCAAGATCCCCGCCATCATCGCAACCGTCATCTACGCCGTGCCGCCGCTCATCCGCCTGACCGACCTGGGCATCCGCCTGGTCGACCGCGAAGTGCTGGAAGCATCGCGCGCCTTTGGCGCCAACCCGCGCCAGCAGCTGTTCGGCGTGCAGCTGCCCCTGGCGCTGCCCAACATCATGGCCGGTATCAACCAGACCACGATGATGGCGCTGTCGATGGTGGTGATTGCGTCGATGATCGGCGCGCGCGGCCTGGGTTATGAAGTGCTTCTGGGCATCAACCGCCTGGAAGTGGGCCGGGGCCTGCTTGCCGGCCTGGGTATCGTGGTGCTGGCCGTGCTGTTCGACCGGATCACGCAATCGTATGGACAGCGCATGCGCACGGGAGGCCAGCGATGAGCAAGATCGAAGTCAAGAACATCTACAAGATTTTCGGTGCGCATCCGAAGAAATGGCTGCAAGCCGCGCAGGGCGGCATGAGCAAGGAAGAGCTGCTGGCCAAGAGCGGCCACACGCTCGGCCTGCGCGACATCAGCCTGTCCATCGAAGAAGGCAGCATCT
This sequence comes from Achromobacter sp. E1, assembly GCF_037039475.1. Taxonomy (NCBI): domain Bacteria; kingdom Pseudomonadati; phylum Pseudomonadota; class Betaproteobacteria; order Burkholderiales; family Alcaligenaceae; genus Achromobacter; species Achromobacter sp. E1. Next base: position 4,301,142 of record NZ_CP146253.1, on the reverse strand, counting down.
ACGTCATCATGGGGCTGTCCGGGTCGGGCAAGTCCACGCTGATCCGCCACTTCAACCGCCTGATCGAGCCCAGCGCGGGCCACATCCTGGTCGACGGCGTGGACGTGGTCAGCCTGAACAAGCGCGACCTGGAAATCTTCCGCCAAAAGAAGATGAGCATGGTGTTTCAGCGCTTTGGCCTGTTTCCGCACCGCACCGTGCTGGACAACGCCGCGTACGGCTTGACCGTGCAGGGCGTTGGCAAGGCCGAACGCGAGAAGCGCGCCCGCGAATGGCTGGAACAGGTAGGCCTGTCGGGCTTCGAGAACCAGTATCCGCATCAACTGTCGGGCGGCATGCAGCAGCGTGTCGGCCTGGCACGGGCGCTGGCCACCGACGCCGAGATCCTGCTGATGGACGAAGCGTTTTCCGCGCTGGACCCGCTGATCCGCCGCGAAATGCAGGACCAGCTCCTGCAGCTTCAGGCCAAGCTGAACAAGACCATCGTCTTCATCACGCACGATCTGGACGAAGCGCTGCGCCTGGGCAACCGCATCGCCATCCTGAAAGACGGCGAACTGGTGCAGGAGGGCACGCCGGAAGATATCCTGCTGAACCCGGCCAACGATTACGTGCAGTCGTTCCTGCAAGACGTGAACCGCACCAAGGTGCTCAACGCCACGCACGCCGTGAATCCGGCGCGCCTGACGCTGACGATGCGCTCGCGCCCGGCGCACGCCGTGGACCGCATGAAGGCGCTGAACTACGAGTACGCCCCGGTGCTGGATGGCAAGCGTCTGGCTGGCGTGCTGACCGCCGAGGCCGCCGAGAAGGCGATGCAGGAAGGCGTGCGCGACGTGTCCCGCTTCGTCGAGGACCTGGCGTCGGTGCCCGCAACCGCGGGACTGGGCGAGGTGCTGGCGCAACTGGTGCACAGCGACCAGCCGGTCGCCGTGACGGGCGAGGACGACGAGTTCCTGGGCATGCTGTCGCGCAAGAAGGTCGTCGAGCTGGTGACCCCGGCCCTGACCGAGACGCAGGTGGCGGGCGACACCGCCGCCACGCCCGATGCCGCTGCGTTGACGGCCCAGCCCGAGCAGGAAAGCGAGGGCAAGGCCGCCGCCTGATCCCCGCATCGTCGGCATGACCCCATGCGCCCGCGTGCACCTGCTTGCACGCGGGCGCAGTCACGATATGATGGCTTGCCGGCCGGCTTGGCCGGCTTTCCTCGTCATGCACCCTCGGAACCTGTCATGCCCCTCTTGAACGTCCAGATCATGCAAGGCCATTCGGCCGCCCAGAAAGCCGCCCTGTTGAAGGCGGCGTCCAACGCGGTGGTCGAAAGCATTGCGGCCCCGGTGCCCAGCGTGCGCGCCGTGCTGCACGAAATCCCGGCCGAACACGTGATCGTGGCGGGCGAGATCGGCAAGCGCATGGCGCGCGTGGACGTGGACCTGATCGAAGGGCGCGACGAGGCCAAGAAGGCCGCGCTGATCGCGGCGCTGAACCAGGCCGTGTGCGCCAGCCTCGACATGTCGGGCGAAGACGTGCGCGTGATCCTGCGCGACGTGCCCAAGACCGACATGGGCGTGGCTAATGGACTGAGCGCCAAGGCCGCCGGACGCTGATCCGTCCCGCCGGCAGAACAGACAACGCCCGCTTGCCGCGGGCGTTTCCGTTTGGGCGAATACGTGGGCTGCGCAGTCAGTCCAGCTTCACGTTTGCCGCCTTCACTACCTCGCCCCACCGCGCGATCTCGCTCTTGATGTAGGCGGCGTATTCCTGCGGTGTCGACCCCAGCGCCTGCGCGCCCTGCACCTTGAGCTGCTTCTGCATTTCCGGGGATTTGAGCGCGCGCAGGATCTCGGCGTTCAGCTTGTCGATGATGGGCGCGGGCGTGCCTGCCGGCACGACGACGCCTTGCCAGGCGCCCATGCCAAAGCCCGGCGCCACCGTTTCCGCCACCGTGGGCACTTTGGGCAACTGGTCGCTGCGGGTCTCGCTGGTCACCGCCAGGGCGCGCAGCTTGCCTTCGCGGATGAATCCCAGCGAGTCGTTCAGCGTGTTGGTCATCACCTGGACCTGGCCGCCGACCAGATCGGTCATGGCCGGAGCGCTGCCGCGATAGGGCACGTGGACCGCGTCGATGTTCAGCGACTTCAGGAGCAGCAACGCGCCCAGGTGCGTGACGTTGCCCGCGCCCGCCGATCCATACGACAGCTTGCCGGGATGCTTGCGGGCGTAGTCGACAAACGCGGATGCGGTGTCGGCGGGCACCGAGGGATGCACCAGGAGGACGAGTGGAATGACGGCCGTGCTGGAGACGGGCGCAAAGTCCTTGACCGGGTCGAACGCCAGCGAGCGGTACAGGTTGGGGCTGAGCGCGATGGACGAGGTGTTGTACAGCACCGTGTAGCCGTCTGGCTTGGCCGCGGCCGCGTATTGCATGCCGATGTTGCCGTTGGCGCCGCCCTTGTTTTCGACGACGACGGTCTGGCCGAGCTGGTCGGTGAGCTGTTTGGCCAGCACGCGCGCCACCAGGTCGGTTGGCCCGCCGGGCGGGAAGGGCACCACCATCGTGATCGGGCGGTCGGGCCATGCGGCCTGGGCGCTTGCGGCGCCTCCCAGCGCCAGAATGGCCAGCGTCGCGGCCAGCATTGCTTTTTTCATGGTTGTCTCCTTGTGCTGTTATGGGTACTGCGAACTGGCGGCCGCGTCCTCTGCCGGGACTCGTGCCGCCGCAGGGGCATTCAGCCGGGTCTGCCGGCCAGCATGCGCACGGCCGTGTAGGCCATCACCGGCTTGCCATGCTGGTTGCGGACGTCGATCGCGGACGTGACCACCGCGCGGTTGTGCTGCGAGGTGGGGCGCACGCCGGTCACTTCGATCTCGGCCCAGATCGTGTCGCCGGCCACCACGGGCGCGATCATTTTCTTGTGGACTTCCAGCAGCGCCAGGCCCGTTCCCTGCACCATGCCCTGCATGATCAGCCCTTCGATCAGGCCGTAGGTCAGCGCGCCGGGGGCGGGCCGGCCCTTTATCGCGCCGTGGCTGTAGGTGGCGTCGATGAAGATGGTCTCCAGCATGCCCGTGACGCTGATGAAGTTGACGATGTCGGTCTCGGTGACCGTGCGGCGAAACGTCTGGAAGCGCTGGCCGACGGTAAGGTCCTGCCAGTAGTAGCCCTGGCCCAGTTGGGCGGCGGGCGCGGCGTTGCGGTCTTGGGTCATGCGGTGTCCTTGGCGTTGTCGGAAGAGGGGGAGGGCGCTTGGCCGGCGGCGCCCGCTTGCAGCAGGGCGTCGATGGCGCTCGGAGCCAGGCCGGCCTGGCGCAGCACTTCGTGGGTGTGCTCGCCCAGGCGCGGGGGCATGGCGGGCGGCACGCTGGATTGCTGCAGGCGCACCGGGTTGCGGGGAAAGCGGTATTGGCTGCCGGACGCGCTTTGCAGCGGCACGAAGAAGCCGACGCTCTCCAGGTGCGGATCGGTCTCCAGGTCTTCCAGGCGGTTCACGGGCGCGGCCGGAATCTCCAGCCGCTCGCACAGGGCAAGCCAGTACGCCGTGTCGCGGGCCGCGACGATGCCCGCCTGCAGTTCGTACAGCGTCTCTATGTGCCGGGTGCGCGCCGAGATGTCGGCAAAGCGCGCGTCCCGCGCCAGGTCGGGGCGGCCGGCGGCGTTGAAGAAATCGCGCCAATGGGCGTCCGTATAGGGCATCAGGCAGACGTGTCCATCGGCGGTCGGGCAGGGCCGGCGCCACGGCGTCAGCACCCGCGGATAACCGGCCTGGCCGGGCGCATCGGCCAGATGGCGGCCGTAGTAATGCTCCACCAGCGCAAATGACGCCATGCTTTCGAACATGGGCACCTCCAGCTGTTGGCCCTGGCCCGTACGCTCGCGCTGGAACAACGCGGCCAGGATGGCGTGCGCGGCGATCAGGCCGCAAGTCTTGTCGGCCGCGACGGTGGGCAGGTAGCGCGGCGCGCCGGTCTGGCGGCCCACCAGGTCGGCAAACCCGGACAGGCCCTGGATGATGTCGTCGTAGGCCGGGCGGCCGTCGTAGGCGCCGCCTTCGCCAAAGCCATACAGGCCGGCATACACCAGCCGCGGATTGCGGGCGCACAGCGTGGCGGGGTCCAGCCCCAGCGCGGCCATCTTGGCAGGCCGCATGCTGTGCATTAGCACGTCGGCCTGGTCCACCAGCGTCAGCAGCGCCTCGCGCGCGGCCGGCTGCTTCAGGTCCAGCACGATGCTGCGCTTGTTGCGGTTCAGCCCCAGGAAGATCGCGGACAGGCCGGGCTCCTGCGCGGGGCCGGTGTGCCGGGTGGAATCGCCGCCGGGCGCTTCGACCTTGATGACGTCCGCCCCGTAGTCGGCCAGGATCTGCGAGGCATAGGGGCCGAACACGACGGAGGTCAGGTCCAGGATGCGGATGCCGTCCAGCGCGGAGACGGTCGGGGAGGGAGGCGTGGTCATGGCGGAAATCCTATCGGCGCCGCACATACGCGTCTAATATGGCTTCGGTATTGCTTGATACGGAATCTGTTATGGCTATAGATTTGCGCCAGCTTCGGCAGTTCGTCACGATTGCCGAACTGGGCAGTTACCGCCGCGCGGCCGACGCGCTGCACATCGCGCAGCCGGCGCTGTCGGTGTCGATCCAGAAACTGGAGCACGCGGTGGGCGTGCCGCTGCTGGTGCGGGGCGCCAAGGGCGTCTCGACGACGCCGGCGGGCGACGCGCTGATGGCCGACGCGCGCCGCGCGCTGTTTCATACCGACCAGGCGCGCCAGGCTGCCCGCCGGGTGGCGCTGGGTGAATGGGGTACGCTGCGGCTGGGCTTCGTGGGCTCGGCCACTTACATGCTGCTGCCGCGTTGCCTGCCCGCCTTTCGGACGCAATACCCGGACGTGCAGCTGGATCTGCGCGAGGACAGCACGGTCGGCCTGGTGGCGATGCTGCGCGGCAACGAAATTGACGCCGGCCTGGTGCGCGGGCCGCTGGCCGAAGACAACGAACTGGATTCCTGGGTGGTCGAGCGCGACGATCTGATCCTGGCCGTGCCCGCCGGGCATCCGCTGGCCGGCGCCGGCCCGATCGCGCTGGAACGCATGCGTTCCGAGAACTTCGTGCTGTATTCGCCGGCCAAGGTGCCGGGGCTGAACGGGGTGACGCTGGCGCTATGCCACAAGGCGGGGTTTTCGCCCCGGATCAGCCAGGAAGCGATCCAGGTGCAGACGCTGGTCAGCCTGGTCGCCAGCGGCCTGGGTGTGGCGCTGGTGCCCGGCGTGACCCGTGCCTATTCGACGCCGCATGTGGCCTTTGTGCCCTTGACCGACGCGGACGCGCAGGGCGCGCTGTCCCTGTCGCTGGTGACGCATCGCGACACCTCCTGCGCGTCCGTGCTGCGGCTGCGGGACAGCATGCTGGCGCCGGCCCCGGCCTGACCGGCGCTACACCGCGTAGACCACGCGGTGCGCCTCGGTCGGCAGCGGCAGGTCCCAGCGGTGCAGCATGCCAGTCAGGGTCTTGTTGGACAACGACGTGTCGCGCCGGGCATTGCGCCGCAGCAGTTCGGCGCGCGGCTTTTCCAGATACACCAGCTCAACGTCGGCCTGATACGCGTACAACAGGTCCAGCGTCTTCTTGCGCATCAGTTCGCTGAGGTTGGTGGCGTTCCACACGAAGGGCGCGCGGGCGCGCAGCAGGGCCTTCGCGCGGTCGACGGCCAGGTGCGCCACCATGCCCTCGTTCTTTCCGTGGCGCAGCCCCAGTTCCTCGCGCGCATCGTCGAACGACACCACCGGCAGGTCGGGATGATGCGCCGCCACCCAGGTGTTCTTGCCGGAGGCGGGCAGGCCCGACATCACGATGACGCGCGAACCGGGCTCCTGGAACAAGGCGTAGTCCGGATGCACGTCCGCGCCGCGGAAATAGCTGACGGCGGTGTGCGCATCGGCAAAGGCGCGGGGCTGGCCAAAGCACGCTTCGTCGCGCGCCAGTTCGCAAAAGAGGGCGATGTTGTCCAGCACGCGGCCCGCGTCCGCGCAGATGCGGCCGCGCATGTCGGCCTCGGCCAGCATGGCAAGCAGCGGAAGGGACACCTGCCAGGACAGCTCGCGAACGATGAATTCGGGCGAGCGGCCGCGGCGCGAGCCTTCCAGCGCAAAAAACGGCACCTGGTGCGTGGCAATCAGCCGGCAGATGGCTTCGCGCACCGCGAAGGGGACGCCGGCGTCCCACAAGGCGATGCGCGCATCGATCGCGCCCTTGCGCGAATGGCCGGGCTGGCCGATGGCGCCCGTTACCGGGTCGATCACCGTGGTGCTGTGCTTGGCCACGTCGTGCAGCAGCGCCGCCAGGAACACGATCTCCTGGTCGGCGCGTGATGCAGCCTGGTACTGCGGCAGCGCGAGCAGCGCGTCCACGACCATTTGCGTGTGCGTCCATACGTCGCCCTCGCCGTGATAGCGCGGGTCCTGCGGCGTGGTCTTGGCCAGCTCCAGCGCGGGAAAGGCCGCCAGACACGCGGCGTAATCTACGCCGCGCGCTGACGTGGGAACCAGTGCCCGGATCTGTTCGTAGTTCATGATGTCTCTCCGTCGCGGGTGGCGCCGCGCAAGGTGTCCCAGTCCACCGCAAGGCGCGGCGCGTACAGGTCGACGCCGTCGGCGAGCAGATTGGGGATGTAGGGCTGCTCCGAATGGTGCATGTCCGAATCCAGGATGGCCTGCACGAAGTCGCGGCGCACCCACTTGTAGCGGGCGAGCGTCTTGCCGTCGGCTTCGGCCTTGATGTAGAGGCCTTCGGACAGATCCGACTTGTCGCACTGCTTCCAGGCGCGCGCCAGGTCCAGGCCTTCGCGCAGCACGGTGGCCTCGAACGCGTCGCGCCAGCCGGCCGTCTTGGCCAGCGAAGGCTTTAGCAGGGCCTTCAGATCGGCCAGCCGTGCGGGCGCCGGGCCTTCGTACAGCACCGGCACGGACAGCACCGGGCCGCCGGCCAGCAGCGCGCGGCGCGCGCCGGTCGACAGGAATTGGCCGGTGCGGCGGTCCAGTACATCGAATTCAAAGAAGTGATGCGGCAGCGCGTCGTAGAACACGGAGTGCTTTTTCGACAGGGTTTCGCCGTACATCACGTAGCGGTCTTCCAGCCGGTCCAGCAGCCAGTCCGCATGCGCGGCGGCCCAGGCCTTGATGAAGCTGAACTGCCGTTCGCGCCCGCCGCCCACCAGATAGTGGCCGCGCGATTGCAGCAGCAGTTCGCCCGACGGGCTGAAACTGATGCCCGTGTTGGCGCCGTCGAGCTTTTCTTCAACGACAAGGGTCTGGCCCGCCAGCGCGCGGTAGGGCACGTGGTCGTGGCCTTCGTCGCCTTCCTGCAGGCGCGAGCCTTCCAGGTGGGGCGTTCGGGGATATCGGAACAGGTCCAGCGATTGCGCGTAGGCGCAGAAATCCAGCGTCATGGGTCTTCTCCAGCAGATGGGAAAAGCCGACAACGCAGTCTTTACGGGAGGGGAAGCAGAGATGGGGTGGTGTTGCGCTTCCTGGATCCGCGCCTGCCGGGCGGGGTGTGCTCATGACATGGCGTTGAGCAGCGAATGCGGGCAGGCTGACCGCGGTACCAGGACGGTACTCGTCGGCGTTCAGGCGAATTGACGAATGGCAGACACGGTTGCACCCAGAAAATGGCAAGGGTTGAAAAAGCAGGGCCGAATGCTAAGTCAGCGCGGCGGCGCTTGTCAATGCGCCGCCGAAGTGGGCCGCTCGCCAGCGTCAGGCAGGAGGCGCGGCGCGCAGCACGATCTGCGTGATCTCCGACGGCCGTCCGAGCCGGATGGGAAAGCCCGGCCACAGGCCCGCGCCGTTGCTCACGTAAAGCTGCATGCCGCCGACCTGATACATGCCGGACACGTAGCCCTCGTTGGCCAGTTGCGTGATGAGGTGCGGGCCCAGGATCTGGCCGCCGTGCGTGTGGCCCGACAACTGCAGGCCGGCGCCAGCCTGCGCGTGGCGCTTGGCGCCGACCGGCCGGTGGCTCAGCAGGATGACCGCCGACGACGGCGGCACGCCCTTCATGGCCGCGTCGATATCCGGCAGCGGCTGGCCGACGCGCGCGGCCACGCTGTCGGTGATGCCCGCCAGCACGAGCGGCTGGCCGTCGCGGTCAAGGACCATGTGTTCGTTCAGCAGCATGCGCAGGCCCAGCTTCTCGAAGGCCTGCAGCCAGCCCAGGTATTCGGCGTAGTACTCGTGGTTGCCGGGGATCGCCACCACGCCATGCGGCGCGCGCAGATCGGCCAGCGGTTGCACGTCGGCGGCGCGGGCCGCGGGCGTGCCGTCGACCAGGTCGCCGGTGATAAGCGTCAGGTCCGGTTCAAGCGCATTGGCGCGCGCCACGACGGCCTGCATCCAGTCGCGTTGCAGCAGGCGGCTGGCGTGCAGGTCGGTCAGATGCACGATGCGAAAGCCGTCGTAGGCGCGCGGCAGATTGGGCAGGGCGACCTCGATGGTTTCGACTTGCGGCACGCGCACCGCCTGCCAGACACCCAGCGCGGACAGCGCCAGCGCGGCCACGGCAGACACGGCGCGCAGGCGCGGGCAGCCCAGCAGCGCGCGGCCGCGGCGGCGCGAAAACAACGACACGGCAAGCCCCGCCACGTCCGAGACGAACAGGAAGACGGCCAGCAGAATCAGCGCGCCAAACGCCCAGCCCAGCGCCATCAGGACGGCGGCGGGCACCTCGGGCGAGGCCATGGTGCCGAAGAAGGTGCGGGTGATGAGGTGATGTTCGGCGGCAAGCAGCACCAATGCCGACAGCAACACCTTGCCGGCGGCCGGCCAGCGCAGACGCCAGACGAAGCGCCAGATGACGTAGAGCGCGATAAACGCGGTGATGACATGAAACACGTGCGACATCCTGAATCTTGTTGTTGGAATCGCCGGGGCCAGGCTATTGCTGCCGCCCAGGCGAAGTGTCCCGCGAGGGATCGCCGATTAAACAACGGATTGCGGGGGGGGGATTGAAACATGGGGCGGGTTGGCGGGGGCCGCGCCAGTCCGGTGTCTGACACCCTGGAGACAGCCGGGCGCATTGAAGTGCATCTCACCAGGGTGTCAGACACCGGACTGAGGGTGTGGACTGAGGGTGTCAGACACCGGACTGGCGCGGCGTAGAATCGCGGGCGTCTGCATTTGGAGATTCCTGCGCCCCATGTCGATCCGTTTCGCCCGTCCCGAAGATGCCATCCTCTTGCCCGCCATCGAACGATCCGCGGCGGCGGTGTTTCGCGCCGCGCCCGGGCTGGCGTGGATCGCGGACGATGCGGTCATGTCCGAATACGCGCATCGGCGCCTGATCGCGCAGGGCACGGTGTGGGTGGCGCAGGACGCCGAGCGCGTGTGCGGATTTCTATGCGCGGAGCGCTTTGACGACGACCTGCATGTGTGGGAACTGGCGGTCGATGCCGAACATCAGCGGATGGGGCTCGGTCAGCGTCTGGTGCAGGCCGCGTGCGGCCATGCCGCGTCGGCGGGGCTGTCCGCGGTCACGCTGACGACCTTTCGCGATCTGGCCTGGAACGCGCCGTGGTATGCGCGGATGGGATTTCGCGAGGAGACCGCGTTGCCCGGGACGCGGCTTTACGCGGTGCTGCAAGCGGAAGCCCGGCACGGGCTGCCCGCGCAGCGGCGTGTGGCGATGCGCCTGCCGGTTGCCGGCGGCGCGTGACTGGCCGGGGCATCCGCTAACGTCCAGCGCCCGTCAGCCCCGCAAAAAACCGCGTCGCATTCGATTCCAGCCCATCGATGTAATAGCCCCCTTCCTGCACGATCAGAGTGGGCAGGCTCAGGCCGCCGACCTCGCGGCCCAGGCGCTCGAAACCGTCTTCCGTCACGCTGACCATGGCCTGGGGATCCTTCTCGAAGATGTCAAAGCCCAGCGACAGCACCAGGGCATCGGGCTGGAACAATGCGATCGCACGCCGCGCCTGCGCCAGCCGCTCGAAGAACACGGATTCCGGCGAGCCGTGCGGCATGGGCAGGTTGATGTTGTAGCCATAGCCCGCGCCGGCGCCGCGCTCGTCCTCGAAGCCCGCCACCACGGGGTAGAAGTTCTCGGGATCGCCGTGGATGGAGACGTACAGCACGTCGCTACGTTCGTAGAAGATTTCCTGGATGCCCTGGCCGTGGTGCATGTCGGTGTCCAGGATGGCGACGCGGGGAAAACGGCGGGTCAGCCGCTGGGCGGCGATGGCGGCGTTGTTCAGGTAGCAGAAGCCGCCCGCGGCATCGCGCCGCGCATGGTGGCCGGGCGGGCGGCAGATGGCGTAGGCGCTGCGGTCGCCGGCCAGCAGCGCATCGGCGCCCGCGATGGCGCATTGCGCCGACCAGTAGGCCGAATGCCAGGTCTTCGGGCCAACCGGGCAACTGCCGTCGGCCAGGTACCGCCCGGCCTTGGCCAGCACGCCGCGCAGCGCGTTGGGTTCGCGCACGAAGACGTTCGACACGACCTCGCCGCCCCAGTCTCCGGGCAGCTTCATCCAGTCTTCATGCGCATCCTGCAGAAAGCGCAGGTAATCCAGGCTGTGCACCGCCGCGATCGCGCCCGCCCCGTCGTCGGCCGGCGCCTGGACGTCGAAGCCCAGCTTGCGCGCCGCCTGCACCAGGCCGTCCAGCCGCGACGGCACCTCCTGCGGCGTGCGCATCTTGCCGCGAGAAAAATAGGTCTGCGGGTGGTGAAGCTTTTGATCGTCGTGAAAGAACGCCTTCATGCCTGGGACCTCTGGACTGGTTGGCTCGAGAACCCTGAATTCTTATCCAGCGGCGCGGCGCTGCTTATGGGGGATTACCCGCGCCGCGCGTGCCCGCGTCCGGTCCGAAGGTCTTTGCGGCCCGCGTTTCCCACTACTGCGGCTTGATTTGCGCCGCCTTGACGATGTCCCGCCACTTTTCGCCTTCCGACACGTTGAATCGGGCAAACGTCGCGGGGTCCGATCCCACCGGCTTGGCGCCCAGCCCCGCATACTGCGTCACGACATTCGGCTGGCGAAGCGCCCGGGCCGCATGCTCGGACAGCTTGGCCACGATGGCCGGCGGCGTGCCTTTGGGCGCCCACAGGCCGTACCAGGTGCTGATGTCAAAGCCCGGAAATCCGGACTCGGCCATCGTGGGCACGTCGGGCAATTCATCCACGCGCCGGCTTGTCGTGACCGCCACCGCGCGCAGCTTGCCGGACTTGATGAAGGGCATGGCCGACGGCATGGAATCGAACATCAGCTGAATCTGTCCACCCACCAGATCCGTCAGCGCGGGTGCGCTGCCTTTGTAGGGCACATGCTGCATCGGCAGGCCGGTGCGCACCTTGAAGGACTCGCCCGCAAGCTGCTGCGCAGACGCCGACCCGGCCGAACCGAAGTTCAGCGGCTGGGTCTTGCCCTGCGCCACCAGGTCCTGCACGGTCCGCACCTTGGACGTCTGCGGCACCACCAGCACCAGCGGTACGTCCGCCAGCTGCGTGATGGGCACGAAATCCTTGAAGGCGTCATAGCGCATCGACGCGTAGATGTACGGGTTGATGACATGCAGCGAGGCGTTGGCCAGGAACGTGTAGCCGTCGGGCGCGGCGCGCGCCACAAGGTCCGCGCCGATCATGCCGCTGGCGCCCGGCTTGTTGTCGACGACGATGTTCTGGCCGATGGTCTTGGACATTTCCGCGGCCACCAGCCGCGCCACGATATCGGTCGGGCCGCCCGGGGGGTAGGGCACCACCATGGTGATGGGCTTGCTGGGGTAGGCATCGGCTGCCTGCGCCCCGACCGTAAAGCAGGCGCAACTGGCCGCCAGGGCCAAGGCTGCAAGCTGACGAATGCGGGGCGCTACATCGATCGCTGCGCGGGCGCGGCGCGGCCAGGCGGCGCGCCGGAAGTCGTGGGTACGCATGGGGTTGTCTCCGTCGTTATTTTGATCGCCACCTTGCCGACGACTTGTCGGCTTTCCAGGGCGGCGAGTGCTGCGGCAAGACCGGTGATCGGATAGATCGCCGTTACAGCCGGCCGGATCCGCTGGCGGCGGGCCCAGTCGAAGAGGGTGGACATGGTCCGCTGCACGGCGGGCGCGTGGACGATGCGTTCGTCCGCGGGCGTCCAGCCGATGTAGCGGCCAAAGAAAAACCCATGCAGGGCAATGTTCTTCACAAGCAGCAGGTTCAGCGGCACGTCGGGAATGCGGCCGCTGGCGAAACCCACCGACACCATGCGCGCGTTGGCCGCCGCGGCGCGCACGCTGTGTTCGAAGGCGTCGCCGCCCACGGCGTCCAGCACCACGTCCGCGCCACGCCCGAGGCAGGCTGCCTTGACGGCCTGCGGCATGTGCGCATCGGCCGCGAGCGCATGGGCCGCGCCCGCGTCCAGCGCGGCCTGGCGCTTTTCCGGCGTGCTGGCGCAGGCGATCACGCTCGCGCCCAGTGCCGACGCAATCTCGACGGCCGCCAGCCCCACGCCGGAGCCGGCGCCCAGTACCAGCACCGTCTCGCCGGGCTGCATGGCGGCGCGCCAGAGCAGCGCTGTCCAGGCGGTGCCGTACGAAATCGGGATGGGCAGCGCGCTCAGGAGCGGCAAGTCATCGGGCACCGGATAGACGGTGTATTCGGGCACGGTCAGGCGTTCGGCGTAGCAGCCCCAACGCGCCAGCGCCACCACTCTGTCGCCGGGCTTGAGGCGCGTGACCTTGGCGCCGCAGGCGATGACGCGGCCGGCGGCCTCCGTGCCGGGCGCAAAGGGCAGGGGCGGACGGCTTTGATAGCGCCCCTCGATCAGCAGCTTGGTTGCATGGCTGACGCTCGCATGCTCGATGGCGATGGTGACCTCGTCGGGGGCGGGGGCGGGCGCGTCGGCAAGCTCGCCGGGCACGACGTCCTCGACCGGACCGTGGCGATGGCAGACCAGGGCGCGCATCAGACGGCCTCCTTGCTGCAAGCAGCCTGGCGCAGCACGCCTGCCTCAAGCAGGGCCTGGATCTGTCCGCGCGGCATGCCCCAATCGGTCAGTGCCTCGACCGTGTGCTCGCCGACCGCGGGCGCGGCGGCAAGGGGCCGGCGCGACAAGGCGCCGGCCGCGCGCGCATACGGCAGCGGCTCGCCGCCCGGCTGCGCCAGCGGTTCCAGCAATCCCAGGTGCGCGGCCTGCGGATGCGCGGCCAGACCGTCGTAATCGCGCACGCGGGCATGCAGCACGTCTTCGCGCGTCAGGCGTTCCACCCAGTGCGCGGCGGGATGCAGCGCCAGTTGCTCGGCCATTTCCCGATGCAGGCGGTCGCGCTGCGCCATGCGCCCCGCGTTGGTGGACAGGGCCGGATCGGCCAGCCAATCGGTCCGCTCCAGCGCGCGGCACAAGCGCGCGAACTGATCGTTGTTCAGCGCCAGCACCGACAGGCGCGCGTCGGCGGTGTCGAACACGCCATTGGGCGCGCTGACCGCCACCGCCTCGCGCTGGCCCGCGATGCCGTAGGCAAGAATGTCGTTCACCTGCAAGGCCGCGCAGGCGGCAAGCAGACTGAGCTGCACATGCTGGCCGCGGCCGCTGCGCGCCTGCTGGTAGAGCGCGGCACTGGCGGCCTGCACGGCGTACAGCGCGGTGGCGATGTCTGCCATCAAGAGGCCGATGCGGCGGGGCTCGCCGGCGGGCGTCTGGTTGGCGAACATCAGGCCGCTGTCGGCCTGCATCACCGAATCCGAAGCTGGCGCGTTGGCATAGGGGCCGTCCGGTCCGTAACCGCTGATGGACACGTAGACAAGACCGGGGCAACGCGCCGCGAGGCTGTCGTAGCCCACCCCCATGCGCTCGGCCACGCCCGGCCGGAAGTTCTGGATCACCAGGTCCGCGCGTTGCGCCAGCTCCGCAAGAAGCGCTTTGCCGCGCGGCTGGCGCGCGTCCACGCACACGCCGCGCTTGCCGGCGTTGTAGGCGATGGAAAGCGCGCTCTGGTCGTCGCGCACAACGCCCACGTGCCGGCCCCAGTCGCCGTCGGGCGGCTCCACCTTCATGACGTCGGCGCCTTGCTGCCACAGGATCTGCGCGCAGTACGGGCCCGCGATCCCCTGGCTCAGGTCCAGCACACGCAGTCCGGCGTAGGGGCCGCAAGAAGCGTCAATGGGCGGGGTCTGCATGGGGATCGGGCGCTCCTCGGCAAGGGGTCTAGGGCAATGAAGACGATGCTAGACTCGGCCGACGCATTGGACAATCCATCGGTTTGTGCCGGGAATGGTGAATCATGATTGACAATATGCCGGACCTGAACCTCGTCAGGCTTTTTGTCGCGATGGTCGAGTCGCGCAATCTCAGCGCGGCCGCCCAGCGTTGCGGCATGACGCGGTCGAACATGTCGCATCGGCTGAAGCGGCTGGAACTCGACCTGGGCGCGCAACTGTTCCGGCGCACCACCCGCCATGTCGAACTGACGCAGGCGGGGCAGTTGCTGTACCAGCACGGCATCCGGCTGCTGGACGAGATGCGCGCGGTGCAGGCGGCCATCGACAGCCTCGATGGCGCGGTGCGCGGCGACGTGCGCATCCGCCTGCCCACGGGGCTTGGCCATCTTTATCTGGCGCCGGTGCTGCTGGAATTCGCGCGCGCCCATCCCGACATCGCGCTGCGCGTGCACATCAACGACGGCATCGGCGACCTGATCTCCGCCGAGGTCGACATTGCGCTCAAGATCACCTCGTCTCCGCCGGAAGATCACGTGGCGCGGCGGCTATGCGGCATCCAGTGGTGCCTGTGCGCATCGCCCGGCTTTCTGGCGCGCAACGGGCCGGTGCAGCACATCGAACAGTTGGGCCGTTGCGACCTTATCGCGCCGCAATCGCTGGGCCGGCGCTTCGATCTGCGGCTCAAGCAGGCGCACGGCGATCCGTTGATCCTGCGTGTGGCGCCGAGGCTGCAGTCGGGCGATTATCCGTTCCTGCGCGACGCGGTGCTGGCGGGCCTGGGCGTGGCGCTGCTGCCGCGCTACGCCGTGTGGGAAATGCTGCGCGATCAGACGCTGGTGCAGGTGTTGCCCACGTTCGAGCCCGAGGGCGTGGGCGATGCCATCTATCTGCTGACTGCACCGAACCGCTTTCCGTCGATGGCCACGCGCGTGCTTGCCGACTTCATCCGCGAGCACATCGAGCGGCATGCGCGGGACTGGGGCGGGACGCTTGCCGCCGCGCAGTAATGCGCAGGACTTGGCGCGTGCGCAGCGGTCAGGTCTTTACGCCGTCCTGACCCAACCGCGCGATGGCCGCCTCAAGATCGTCGGCATGCACCATCAACGCCCGCACCTGCTGCAAGCACGGAAACTGATTGAGCACGGGGCTCCAGCGTGGCGATGCGAGCAGGTGATGCCATAGCGGCGCAAGCGTCTGCGAATCTGGCGCTTCGCCTGCGATCGTCTGGCTGGCGTAGTCCAGACTTTCTTGCGCGGAAAGCAGCTGCATGCGGCTCGCGGCGCCGAGCAGCCGGGGCGCGGGTTCAGCGGGCGCGTCCGAGAAATACAGGATCGTTTTGGCCAGCTCGTCCGGGTCCGACGGCAGCGCGGCCAGCGCCGCGCCGCGCAGCCGCAGGGGCCCCTGATGGCTGTCGAACACATAAGTGGTCTGCGCATCGGCATGCTTGAGCAGCCGCAGGCCGCGCAGCAACCGCGGCAGATCCGTGGTGGCGGCATCCGTGGACGCCTTGGCCTCCACCAGCAGACACACGTCCCAGACCGGGTCCGCCGCATCGCCACCCGACTGCCGCAGCAGGGCCACGTCCCATTCGGTCTTGGCGCGGTCGGCATTGCTGGGTATCGATGCCGGCACGCGCAGGGACGTCGCCACCCGATAGGTCTCGCCAGCCGCCTGCGCAAGGTGTTGGGCCAGCGCGGCAATTGACGCTTGCGCGCGCGCCTCGACGGCCACACCGCGGCGCCGCGCGTCCAGCCCCTGGGCGGCGGCCTCGGGCGTGCCGGTGCGCGGGCCTTGGCGCTGCCACAGGGATTGATAGCGTTGAACTTGGGGATCGGACGCCAAGTCGTCCTGCCGCCGCAGACGAGCCAAGGCGGGGTCGCGAAGCAACCCCTCCAGTTGACCGGCAAGCGCCGCGTCCGCCTCTTCATCGGACGCCAGTGCGCAATGCAGGGCTTGCACGCCTTGCGTCAGCGCGCGCCATTCGCCGGCGGCGCAGGCGCCATCCAAGTCCGCGAGCGCATCGGCCAACGGCCCGGCGGGCATCCCGCGACGCTTGCCGGGATGCGCAAACGCGGCCACCGCCGTGCGCACGGCGCGCCGGTCCGCGCCCGCGTGCGCCGCTAGCGAAGCATGTTCGCGCACCTGCGCACTTTGATGGCGCAGGACCATGGCCTGGAAAACGGGATCTCCGCCCGGGTCCCGCAGGGCGTCGCGAATCAACTGCGACAGCGCATCGACAAAAAGATGCTGATGCTCGCGCTGGGGCTCGGCGCCGGAAATCAGCGCCGCGCGGCCCGCTTCGATGGCGGCGGCAAGCGCCGCCGCCGGGTCGGAATCTTCAAGCCCGCGCGTGGGTGCGGACATCGCCGCGACGCGGTAGCGGCGCGCCACGGCGCGCAGCGTCTGTTCGATCAAGGCGGGCGGTAAGGCAGCGGGCATGAAGGTTCCGTGGCATGCCCGGCCTCGTCGCTAGCTACCTACCAGGGTACGACCGACACGGCGATCGAAACCACGACGACCAGGGCAATGATGGTGAGGATGTGATTTGTACGCATATTTTCTCCTTTGAGCCACGGCTACACACTACTTGCTTGCGACGCCCCTCGTCTGCAACTGAAGTTTTAAATTCTCATCGGATGTTAGCGGCGCGCGTTTGGCGCGGATTTCCCGCGGCGGCGCGGGGTATAACCAAGGCAAGCGGCCGCGAACCCCTTGCGCCGCGCCGATCGGGAGGTGCCATGCGCGACATCGTGCAATTGCGTCCGGAAGGGCTGTACTGTCCGGCCGGCGGCTTTCACATCGATCCCTGGCGGCCCGTGGACGTGGCCGTGCTGACGCATGGTCACGGCGATCATGCGCGTTCGGGCATGGGCCGCTATCACACCAGCGCCGAAGGCTTGCCCATTCTGCAATGGCGCCTGGGCGACCAGGATTACCGGATCCATGCGTACGGCGAGACCTTCACGTTGGGCGACGCGCGCGTGTCGCTGCATCCGGCCGGCCACGTGCTTGGGTCGGCGCAGGTGCGCATCGAAGTCGGTGGCGAAGTCTGGGTCGTGTCCGGCGACTACAAGCGCCAGGCCGATCCTACGTGCAGCCCCTTTGAAGTCGTGCCCTGCGACACCTTCATCACCGAGGCCACCTTTGGGTTGCCCATCTACCGCTGGCCCAGCGCCTCGGACGTGGCGCGCGACATCGTGCAGTGGCGCGACCACTGCGCCGCGCGCGGCGAGGCGGCCATTCTGTATTGCTATGCGTTGGGCAAGGCGCAGCGCGTGCTTGCGGAATTGATCCCGTTCATCGACCGCCCGGTCTACCTGCATGGCGCGATCGCCGCGGGCGTGGACGTATACCGCAAGGCGGGCGTGCCGCTGGCCAAGACGCGGCTGGTCATCGACGCGGACGGCCCCGCAGCCTCGGGCACGGGATTTGCTGGAGAGCTGATCCTTGCGCCGCCGTCAGCTGCCGGCAGCCCGTGGCTGCGGCGCTTTCGCAAGGCGCAGCACGGGTTTGCGTCCGGGTGGATGCGGCTGCGGGGCAATCGGCGGCGCCGCAACATGGATCGGGGTTTCGTGGTGTCGGACCATGCGGATTGGCCCGATCTGGTGCGCACGATCCGCGACACCGGCGCCAAGCGGGTCATCGCCACGCACGGCGACACCGAGGCGCTGGTGCGGACGCTGAATGATTCGGGCATCGCCGCGGAGACGCTGGTGACGCAGTACGGAGAAGACGACTAGGACGGACACGAACATCCTGGATCATCGACAGGGGAACGGACGCAGGCATGAAGCGATTCGCGGGGTTGTATCAGGAGCTCGACCGCAGCACAGCCACCTTGGACAAGCGCGCGGCGCTGGTGGCGTACTTCCGCGATGCGCCGCCGCGCGACGCGGTCTGGGCGCTGTATCTGCTGGCGGGCGGCAAGATCACCAGCGCGCGCAAGAAGATTGCCGGCGTGGGCGAGCTGCGCGCTTGGGCGGCCGACGCCTCCGGCACGGCGCCGTGGCTGCTGGACGCCTGCTATGACCAGGTCGGCGACCTGGCCGAAACCTTGGCGTTGCTGGTGCCGGATCCGGTACAGGCCGCGCCCGATCGCGGGCTGGCCGATTGGATCGAAGAGGTCTTGCTGCCTGTGGCCAATCGCGACGAGACCGAGCGGCGCGAGGTCGTCGTGTCGGCGTGGCTGGGCCTGCCCTATGCCGAACGTCTCGTGTTCAACAAGCTGCTGACCGGCGCGCTGCGCGTCGGGGTGTCGCAGCGCATGGTGCAGCAGGCGCTGGCCGAGATGTCGGGGGTGCCCATCGCCCGCATCGCGCAGCGCATGCTGGGCGCGTGGTCCCCCAGCCCGGCGTTCCTGCGCGACTTGCTCAGCGTCGAAGAGCTGCCCGGTGATCGCCAGCAGCCTTACCCCTTCTTCCTGGCCTCGCCGCTTGAAGGCGAGCCCGCCATTCTGGGCCCCATCGACGAGTGGCTGCTGGAATGGAAGTGGGATGGGATCCGCGCGCAGCTGATCCGGCGCCACGGCGAAGTGTCGCTGTGGTCGCGCGGCGAAGAGCGGCTGGACGGGCGTTTTCCGGAAGTGGAAGCGGCCGCCGCCGCGCTGAACGTGGACTGCGTCATCGATGGCGAGTTGCTGGCCTGGCAGGATGGCCAGACGGACCCCATGCCGTTTTCAGCACTGCAAACCCGTATCCAGCGCTTAAAGCCCTGCCCCAAGTGGCTGGCCGAGGCGCCGGTGCAGATGCTGGCGTACGACCTGCTTGAACTGGAGGGCGAGGACCTGCGCGAATTGCCGCAGGCACAGCGGCGTGAGCGACTGGAAGCGCTGCTGCGCCGCCACCCCGATCCGCGGCTGCGCATGTCGCCGGCCGTGGCGCCCTCGGACTGGGACGAGGCCCTCGCACTGCGCGCGGAATCGCGCGAGCGCGGTGTCGAAGGCTTCATGCTCAAGCGCCGCAGCGCGCCCTATCAAAGCGGGCGGCGGCGCGGCGACTGGTGGAAGTGGAAAATCGATCCGCTCACCATCGACGCCGTGTTGTTGTACGCGCAATCCGGTCATGGCCGGCGCAGCACGCTCTACACCGACTACACCTTCGGGCTGTGGGATGGCGATGCGCTGGTGCCGATCGCCAAGGCATATTCGGGGCTGGACGACAAAGAGATCCTGGAACTGGATCGCTGGCTGCGCGCCCACACGCGCGAGCGCTTCGGGCCGGTGCGCTCGGTCGAGCCGGTGCAGGTCTTCGAACTGGGCTTTGAGGGTGTCAACCTGTCCAAACGGCACAAGTCCGGCGTGGCGGTGCGCTTTCCGCGCATCTTGCGCTGGCGGCACGACAAGCCTGCGGGCGAGGCCGATCAGCTTGACACCCTGAAGGCGCTGGCGCGATGAGTGGCGGGGCCCGGGGCAGGGACGCGCCGCTGATCGCGTGGTTCAAGACACGCGGCTGGAAGCCCGCGCCCTTTCAGCGCGAAACGTGGCGCCGTTATCTGGATGGCGAGTCGGGGTTGCTGCATACGCCGACGGGCAGCGGCAAGACATTGGCGGCATTTGGCGGCCCGCTGCTCGAAGCGCTTGAAGACGACACACCGGTGCGCGCGGCAGCGGGCGAGGGACCGCGCGTGCTGTGGGTGACGCCGCTGCGCGCGCTGGCCGCCGATACGACGCGGGCATTGACGCAGACGGCGAGCGAATTGGGCATCGACTGGACGGTCGCGTTGCGCACCGGCGACGCCAGCGCGCGTGACAAGCGGCTGGCGCGGCAGGGCAAGGCGCACGTGCTGGTCATCACGCCCGAATCGTTGGCGTTGCTGCTGTCGTACGCCGATGCGTCGCTGCGCTTTCGCGCGTTGCGCTGCATCGTGGTGGACGAATGGCACGAGCTGCTGGGCAACAAGCGGGGCGTGCTGTTGCAGCTATGCCTGGCGCGCGTTCGGAAGCTGTCGCCGGCCGCACGGACCTGGGGGCTGTCCGCCACGCTGGGCAATCTGGAGCAGGCGCGAGCGGTGCTGCTGCCGCAGGCGCCGGACAGCGCGCTGGTGGCGGGCGCCAAGCCGCGCAAGATCCAGATCTCGACCTTGCTGCCGGAACGCAGCCGCTCGCTGCCTTGGGCGGGCCACCTGGGGCTGTCGCAGCTCGAACGCGTTTTCAAGCGCCTTTTCGACGTGCGCGCGACGCTGCTGTTCACGAATACCCGGGCGCAGGCCGAGCTGTGGCATCGCGCGCTGGAATCGATCTGGCCGGAAGCCCCGGGCACGCTGGCCTTGCATCACGGGTCGCTGGACCCCAAGTTGCGCGCGGCGGTCGAGCAAGGGCTGCGCGACGGCACGGTGCGCTGCGTGGTCGCGACGTCCAGCCTGGATCTAGGCGTGGATTTCCCGGCGGTGGACCAGGTGCTGCAGATCGGCAGCCCGAAGGGCGTGGCGCGCCTGTTGCAGCGCGCCGGCCGCGCCAAGCATCGGCCGGGCGAATCGGGCAACGTCGTCTGCGTGCCCGCACAGGCGCTGGAACTGATCGAATATGCCGCGGCCCGCCAGGCGATCGCGCGCGGTGAGATCGAATCGCGCATGCCGCCCATCGGCAGCCTGGACGTGCTGGCCCAGCACGCCGTGACGCTGGCGCTGGGCGGCGGGTTCGACGCCGCCGAACTGTACGAGGAAGTTCGCGGCACGCATGCCTACGCCACGCTTGACGCTGCAACGTGGCAGGCCGTGCTGGACTTCATCGTGCAAGGAGGGCGCGCGCTGGCAAAGTACCCGGACTACCACCGCGTGGTGCGCGACGAGGATGGCTGCTACCGCGTGCACGACCGGCGCATCGCCTTCCGTCATCGGTTGTCCATCGGCACCATTACGTCCGACGGCGCGGTGGCGGTGAAGTATCTGCGGGGCGGCAGTCTGGGGTCCGTCGAGGAAGGGTTCCTGGCGCGTCTGCGGCGCGGCGACCGCTTTCAGTTCGCCGGCCGCACGCTGGAGCTGGTGCGGCTGGAGGGCATGGTCGCCTACGTGCGCCGCGCAAAGGCCGGCGACGGGCCCGTCGCGACGTGGCAGGGCGGCCGCATGCCCTTGTCGACGCAGTTGGCGAGCGAAGTGGAAAGCCTGTATTCCCATCCCGGCGACCATCCAGAAATGCGTGCGGTCGGGCCGCTGCTGCGGATTCAGGAAGCGGCCAGCGCGCTGCCCGACCACGGCCGGCTGGTGGCCGAGCTCATCAAGACGCGGCGCGGCACGCATCTGTTCCTGTTTCCGTTCGCCGGCCGCGCCGTGCACGAGGGCATCGCCGCGATGGTCGCGCTGCGCTGGGGCCGGCGCCAGCCCAACACGATTTCCTACACCGTCAATGACTACGGCCTGATGCTGACCTTGGCCGAACCCGCCGCGCTGGACGACGCGCTGCTGCGCGCGCTGCTCAGTCCCGACAACATGGCCGAGGACCTGCGCGACGGCGTCAATCTTGGCGAAATGGCGCGCCGCCAGTTCCGGGAGATTGCCCGCGTTGCCGGCCTGCTGACGCCGTCGTTGCCGGGGCAGGCGGCGCGCTCGCTGCGGCAGGTGCAGGCGTCCAGCGGTCTGCTCTACGACGTGCTGCGCCGCTACGATCCCGATCACCTTCTGCTGGCGCAGGCGGAGCGCGAAGTCTTTGAATTGCAACTGGAGGCGCCGCGCCTGCTGGCGGCGCTGCAAGACTGCCAGCGCCGCGATCTGGCCTTGTGCGAACCGCGCGCGCTCACGCCGCTGTCGTTCCCGCTGTGGACCGAAAGCCTGCGTGGACAGCTCAGCACCGAGACGTGGCAGGCGCGTGTCAAGCGCGCCGCCGAGCGACTGGAGAAGCGTTATGCACGCGTCGCCTGACGCAGGCCTGGCGATGGCGCTGGCGGGCGAACGCGTCGTCCTGCTGGGCGCGCGCGCCATGCACTGGCCGGCGCGGTCCCGGCTGGTGATTGCCGACCTGCATCTGGGCAAGAGCCATGTCTTTCGCCAGGCGGGCATCGCCGTGCCGCGCGGCGCGACGATGGATGACTTGAATCGCTTGTCGGCGCTGATCGCGGCGACGCAGGCGGCCGAGCTGCTGATCGTGGGCGACGTGCTGCACGGCCCCGCCGCGCAGGCCGCCTGGCGCGATGCGTGGATCGCGTGGCGCGAGGCGCATGCGGGCGTGGACGTGGCGGTGCTGGCCGGCAACCACGACCGGGCGCTGGACGCGCCGGCGCTGGGCATGCGCCAGCTTGGGCAGGCGTGGGCCGACGGCCCATTTCTTTTCCGGCATCTGCCAACGCCGGACACGCAGGGCCGGCACGTCATTGCCGGCCACGTGCATCCGAAGACGCGCGTGCCGGGCGTGCCGCGCAGCTGGCCGGCCTTCTGGCTGCGCCCCGGCATCACCGTCCTGCCGGCGTTTTCCGACTTCACGGGCGGACATCCGGTGCAAGGCGGGCAGGGCGCGTCGTTAGTCGCATGCGTGGAAGGCGATGCGCTGGCGCTGGGGTGGTCCCCACCCCGGCCGTGACGCCCCGCCGTGACGGGCACGACGCTTGCTGAACAGGGCGCATCTTCTCGCGCACCTTGTGTCCCAATCTTCATGACAGACCATCACGGCCCTGCCGCTCAGCCGTCCTGCCTGCACATCCTCGATCAGGCACTTTCAGATGCCCATGCGCCGCTCGATCCCGGGCGGTGGCTGCGGATCCTTGTCGACCAGGGTTGCGGCCGGTTGCCGCTGCCCGCCTCGGGCCGCACGCGCGAACGGTGGCAGGCGCTGGCCCGCGTGGCGGCAGCGGATCTCAGCCTGGCCAAGCTTTTCGAGGGCCACACCGATGCGCTCGCCATCCTGGCGGAGTTACAGGCGTCGCCCGCGCCCTCGATGGCGAATAGCCGCTGGGCCGTGTGGTGCGCCGAACCCCCGGATCACCGCGTCCAGATCACGCAGCGCGCCGATGGTTCGGCGCTGCTGCACGGCGTCAAGGCCTGGTGTTCCGGCGCGGCATCCGTGACGCACGCGCTCGTCAGCGGTTGGAATCCGGCCGGAGAACCCTGTCTGGTCGCGGTGGCAATGGATCAGGATGGCGTCAAGGTGACCGATGCCGGCTGGCACGCCGTGGGCATGCGCGCGTCGGCCAGCGTCGACGTGGCCTTCAGTCACGTGCCGTGCACGCTGGTAGGCAAGCCCGGCGCCTACGTGAATCGCCCCGGTTTCCTGCACGGCGGCGCCGGTGTCGCGGCGTGCTGGTATGGCGGGCTGGTGCACATTGCGCAGTCGTTGCGCGCGGCGTTGCCGGTGACGTCCGCCGACCCGCATCGCCTCGCGCATCTGGGCGCCGTTGACGTCGCCCTGGCGCAGGCGCGGGCAGTGCTGCGCGAGACCGCTGCCGAGATCGATGCGCATCCGCGCCAGTCGTGCGCGATGGCTTGCGCGCGAGCCCGCTTGGCCGTGGAGGCGGCGGCGGCCGTGGTGGTGGAACGGGCGGCGCGCGCGCTGGGCGCGGGGCCGTTGTGCCGCGACGCCGGCTTTGCGCAGGTGATGGCCGATCTGCCCGTCTTCATCCGTCAGAGCCATGCCGAACGCGACCAGGCCGCGCACGGACAAGCGGTGCTTAACCACGAGGGCGCGCCATGGGCGCTGTAGCCGCGGATCACTTCGAACGGCTGTACCGCGCCGACGCCGACCCGTGGCGCGTGGCAAGCGCTTGGTACGAACGCCGCAAGCGCGGCCTGCTGCTGGCGGCGCTCGGCCGCGAACACTATCGCCACGCCTTTGAGCCGGGTTGCGGCACGGGGGAGTTGACCCGATGCCTGGCGCTGCGGTGCGCGCAGGTCTGCGCCGTCGACGTCGCGCCTGCGGCAGCCGCGCGTTGCGGCGAGCGCATGGCGGGCGAGGGCCTGGACCACGTCGCGGTGCTGCCCTTGGACCTGCCGCGGCAGTGGCCTGACGTGCCGCCGGACGGCTTTGACCTCATCGTGCTGTCGGAAGTGGCGTATTACCTGGACGACGCGGCGCTTCGCGCTTTTTTGCATGGCGTGGACGCGTCGCTGGGCGCCGGCGGCGAACTCGTCGCCTGCCACTGGCGCCCGGACTTCGATGACCGTCTCCAGCCCACGGATGCGTTGCATGCCGCGCTCGGCGCGCTGCCCGGCCTGGTGTGCACGGCGCGGCACGAAGAGCCCGAGTTCCGCCTGGATGTATGGCGCAGACAATCTCAAGGAAGCGATTCATGATCGGCGTGTGTATTCCGGCGCACAACGAAGAGCGCCATATCGAGGACTGCCTGCGCGCCGTCCTGCGCGCCTCGCGCCATGCGCGGCTTGGCGGCGAAGCGGTGCGGATCGCGGTGGTGCTGGATCACTGCGTGGATCGGACCGCTGGTATCGTCGCCGGATGGCCGGTGGATCTGCTGACGGTCCACGCGCGCAACGTGGGCGTCGCGCGTGCCGCGGGCGCGCATCATCTGCTGGATGCCGGCGCGCGTTGGCTGGCCTTCACCGATGCCGACACGAACGTGTCGCCCGATTGGCTGGCCGACCAGCTTTCCTTGGACGCGGAAGTGGTGTGCGGCACGATATCGGTCGCGGGTTGGGAAGCGCACGGCGCGTTTGCGCAGCGGGCGCGCAATGCGTTCGCCGCGCATTACCAGGACCGTGATGGCCACCGGCATGTGCACGGGGCGAACTTGGGCGTCGCGGCGCACGTGTACCGGCGCATTGGCGGCTTTGCGGCGTTGACCTGCAGCGAGGACCAGGCCCTGGTCGACAAGCTGGAAGCCGGCGGCGCGCACATCGCATGGTCCTGCCTGCCGCGCGTGACCACCAGCGCCCGGCCGTACTCGCGCGTCGAAGGCGGATTCGCGACCGCGCTGCGCAGAGGGTGGGACGCGGCGGCAGGCGTTGAGGGCGCTCAGCCGGACCCGGCGCCGGGCGACGGCGGAACGCCGTTCTGCCACTGCTCGTGATAGGCAATCATCCTGGCCAGCGCGTGCTGCGCGCTGGCCCGCCGGATCGCGTTGCGGTCGCCTTCGAAACGCGTCGTCTCGGTGTAGACGGCGGGCGCGCCATCGGCGGGGCCGGCCTTGAATACCCATGCGTAACACTGCGTGCCGGCGGGAATGTCGGGGTCGGTGCCGTCGGTGACGCCCGTGTTTGAGATTGCGACGTTCGCCGGACTGTTGCGGGCGGCGCCCAGCGCCATTTCCCTGGCCACCGCTTCACTGGTCAGATTGTGGCGCTGCAGCGTACGCGCCGCCACGCCCAGGCACTTCTGCTTGGCCTGCGGCGAGTAGGTCACGAACGCGCAGTCCAGCAACGCGCCCGCGCCCGGTATGTCGGCAAGCGTGGCGGCAATCAGCCCAGCCGTGCACGACTCGGCCGTCACCAGTTGCAGCGAGTGCTCGTGCATGTACGCGGCAACTCGTTCGATGGCATTCATTCGCGTCCCTCCTGGCGTGAATGCCCGGGCGGCCAGCAAGCTGCGTGCCGCCCGCGTGCCGCCCGCGTGCCGCCCGCGTGCCAACTGCCTGCCCCGTCACCTGTCAGGCGGTTTGTGCGCCACCGCCACCCCCACCGACCCGCACGGCAGCCGGTATTTTCCTCCCCCCAGCCACGTGACGGGTTCGCCGGTCGGAAGGGTGCAGACGTAGATGGGGACACCGGATGCTTCTTGCGTTCTCCTTGCGATCAAACGCCGTTCTACGCGGCAGGTGGAGCGATCGGGGAGTTTTACGATTACATCGGACAGCCTGGATCCTGAAGCCATATTTCATCTCCTGAATGTCGTGTGTCGTGTTGCCGGATGCGGTTGTTGGGCCTTGCCACGGCGTTCTGACCGCATGCTCCATTCTTAGCACCGCGACTGCCTTTGGCCTATCGGCCATACAGCGTGGACCTTGTGCGGTCAGACCGGCTGCGTCGTCCGGCACAGCACTTGCTGCCCTGACCAGGCGGGCGGGCGAGGGCGCGCAGTTGCCCCGAAGCCGGCCCGCTTGATGTGCAACTTGCAACGGGAGAGACGATATGAGCAGAGACCCGAGGAACACGTCGGCATTTCGCGGCGAGCGGGAACCGTGGCAGGATCCCGCGCCTTCGTTCGGATACCAGAGCGAAGGCACGCGCCAGGGCGGCGCGCGCGAGACGCGAGAGCCTGTGCGCAGCCGCAGCGCGGATCCTGGCCAGAGCAGCTACGGCGGATTCTCGAACGAAGATCCCTCGTTCCAGCGTCAACAGCTGGTTGAGGGGCAGGATCGCGGGCGTGGCGGCGATGACCGCCACCATGACGCGCGCGGCCGATATGGCGATCAGCGCCGCGGCACGGGTGGCCAGGGCCGATATCCGGGCGGGCGCGACCGCGCCTACGGACGCGATCAGTCCTACGACGGCCCCACGTCCTTTGGCGACGACGAAGGCGGCTACTACGGCGACCGTCCGGCCTGGCGCGAGGAATCCATGTCCTTCGAAACCGCCGAGCGCGGGGGCTACAACCGTGGTCCGACGGCGTGGCGCGACCGCGCATCGCGCAGGACCGATCCCAAGGGCTACATCCGTTCGGACGACCGTATTCGCGAGAACGTCTGCGAGGCGCTCGCCCATAGCGGCCTGGACGTGAGCGACGTGTCGGTTGCGGTCACCGATGGCCGGGTCGTGCTGGAGGGCACCGTCCCCAACCGCCGCATCAAGCATCACATCGAGGATTGCACCGTGGAGTGCGCCGGTGTCAACGACGTCGACAACCGGATCCGCGTCAATGAAAGGAGCAAATCATGACCAAGCAGAAGGACGATAAGCACACCGAGACCGGCGCGGACCGCACGCAGGACGATACGCCCCGGCAATCGCAGGCGAGCCACGGCGACACGCAGAACCGCACCAAAAAGGAGGGCCATGCCACGCAGATCGGCACTGGCCAGGACCAGCAGAGCCAGCGCAACCGCGGGCAGGGCGCCCGGTCCAAGCCTTGATCCTGTCCGGTGCATTGAGCGGGAACCGTAGCCGATGACGCTGGACGCGTTGTGGGACTTCCTGCAGTGGCCGGCCATGGCGGCGTCGCTTGCCGCCGCCTGGCTGGTCGCCTCGCGCAGCCCTGCCCGGCGCACGGCCGGTTTCTGGGTATTTCTTGCCAGCAACGTGTTGTGGGTGGCCTGGGGGCTACACGACGACGCCTGGGCGCTTATTGCGCTGCAACTAGGATTGGCCGTGCTCAACGTGCGCGGCGTCCTGAAAAACGATTCATAGGGCGCCTGCCGGCTGGGCCAAAGGCCTATACTTTTTCCATCACGCACGCTCCGGCGCACGACACAGGGCGTCTGCCGCCTTCCCCCCCGCGCGGCGTTCGCCGGGCATTCATGTGCACAGGGTCATGGCCCCTTTTCCAAGGAGGCAATTCCCATGTCGCGCCCCAGCAGATAGACGGCTTTACACGCGGTTTGTAAAGACATCGCCATCAAGGAGATGTGTGATGAACAACCTGTCCAGCAGTAGTTTGGACGATCTGCGGGCGGCGGCCCGGGGTCAGATCCTGTCGGCCGGCGATGCCGGTTACGACGAGGCCCGAAAAATCTGGAACGCCACGGTGGACCGGCGGCCTGCCGTCATCGCGCGATGCGCCGGGCCGGCCGACGTGCGCCGTGCCGTGGACTACGCGCGCGAACACGGCCTGGTGATTTCGGTGCGGGGCGGCGGCCACAATATCGCGGGCACCGCCGTCTGCGACGGCGGCATGATGATCGACCTGTC
Source organism: Achromobacter sp. E1 (assembly GCF_037039475.1). NCBI lineage: Bacteria > Pseudomonadati > Pseudomonadota > Betaproteobacteria > Burkholderiales > Alcaligenaceae > Achromobacter > Achromobacter sp. E1. Next base: position 4,273,244 of record NZ_CP146253.1, on the reverse strand, counting down.
GCCCATGAAGTCGGTGCGTATCGATCCGGCGCGCGCCAGGGCCTACGTGGAACCGGGCGCCACGTTGTCCGACCTGGATCACGAAGCGCAGGCGTTCGGCCTGGCGGTGCCCTTGGGCATCAACTCCACGACCGGCGTGGCGGGCCTGACGTTGGGAGGCGGTTTTGGCTGGTTGACGCGCAGGTTTGGCTTGACTATCGACAATCTGGTGTCTACGGATGTCGTCACCGCCGACGGCCAGATGCTGCGCGCCAGTGAATCGGAGAACCCGGATCTGTTCTGGGCGCTGCGCGGGGGCGGCGGCAATTTCGGTGTGGTCACGATGTTCGAATTCCAGCTGCATCCGGTGGGCCCCGAGGTTTACGGCGGTCTGGTGGTGTTGCCGCTCGAACAGGGCCGCGAGGCGCTGGCGCGCTACCGCGACGCATTGCCATCGATGCCGCCGGAGCTGACCGTGTGGGCCGTGCTGCGCCAGGCGCCGCCGCTGCCGTTCTTGCCGGCGTCCGTGCACGGAAAGCCCATCGTCGCCTTCGCCGCGTGCTACACGGGCGGGGTGGACAAGGGGCCGCAGGCGCTGGAGGCGGTGCGGGCCTTGGGCGAACCCTATGGCGAGCACCTCGGGCCGATGCCTTATGCAGCCTGGCAGAAGGCGTTCGATCCCTTGCTGACGCCCGGCGCGCGCAACTACTGGAAGTCTCACAACATCGGTGAGCTGCAGGACGGGCTGATCGACGCCGTCGTGTCGGCGGTCCAGAACGTGCCGTCACCGCAATGCGAGATTTTTTTCGGCCACATTGCCGGCGCGGCGATGCGTGTGCCCGTTTCCGCCACGGCCTATCCGCACCGGTCCGCGCAGTTCGCCATGAATGTGCACGGACGTTGGGACGATCCCGGAGACGATGCGCGGTGCATCGCCTGGACGCGCGACATTTTCAAGGCGACCGAGCCCTGGTCGCAGGGCGGTGTGTACGTCAACTTCCTGACGCAGGACGAGACGGCAAGGGTGGGCGCGGCCTATGGTGAAAACTTCGACCGGCTGGTGCAGGTAAAGACCCGCTACGATCCGCACAACCTCTTCCGGCACAACCAGAACATCAGGCCGTCCGCGCCTTGAGGCATGCGGGGCGGCGTGTCAGCCCGGCCGGCGCAATGCGGCATGCGACCGGCCCCGCTGCTTGCGTCGCCAGATCAGCACGCCGGTGACGGACAGCATGACGACGATCAGCCCGAGCAGGCAGGCAAAGATCCGGTAGGGCAGGCCGAAGACATGCGCCATGTGCAGCGCGCCCAGCCAGTTGCTGAACGTGTCGCCCCATGCGCCGCGCGTGGGCAGGTACATGCCGCGCAGCTCGCCCGTGTTGGCGTCGATCAGGATGGCGGTGTTGCCCACATGGCGGCGCAGGTCGGCATCGCTGTGCGCCAGGTACGCGTACACGCCGCGCCGCCGGTCCAGCATCAGCGACTCCTCGCCATCCACGGTAAAGCCGCGTTCGTTTGCCAGTCCGCCCATCGCGCGGCGCGCCGCCGCAAGGGCGGCCGGGCCTTCCAGCGCGGGCGTGGCCAGCGGCTGCGGCAGGACGGGCGCGCCGCGCCACGATGTGTCGAACGGCATGATGACCGACATCACCGGCTGGTACACCTGGGCCCGCAGGTTGAACATGACGCTGGACCACGCATAAACCAGCAGCAGGGCCCACAGCCAGAGGCCGAAGGCGCGGTGCAGATCCAGCGTGACGCGCGCCGCCGAGGCGCCTTGCTTGATCGACCAGGCGGGCCGCCACGCGCGCCAGAATCCCGCGCGCTTCGCGCCCTTGGACGGCAGGGTCAGGTAAAAGCCGGCAAAACAGTCCAGCGTCCAGATGAGCGCGATCACGCCGTACAGCAAGCGGCCCCAGACGCCGGGCAGCGTCAGATCCAGATGCAGCCGGTAGATGAAGGGCAGCAGGTTCTCGCGCGCGAGCGACACCGCACCCTCGTTGCGCCAGCCCAGCACCTTGCCGCTGTAGGGATCCGCGAAGGCATGCGTGGCGGGCAACGGCAGCATGCGCCCGGTGGCCGCATCCTGCCGCGGCGTCAGCCGAAAGACCACGGCCCGGTCCGCCTCGCGCCGCAGCGGCACCTGCTCGATGCCGGCCCACGGCAACTGTGCGCGAACCGTGTCGCGCAGGACGAAGGGATCCAGCAGCGCGCGTCCCTCGGCGGGCGCCAGGAACAGCTGCGGATTCAACCAGACGTCCAGGTCTTCCTTGAACGCCAGGATGCTGCCCGTCAGCCCGGCCACGCACAGGAACAGGGCGGTGGCCAGCCCCGCCCATCGGTGCACGCGGACCCAGAACGGGCGAGCTGCGATCGCCATGCCGCGCTCAGTACTTGGCGCGCAGGGTCAGCAGGAAGGCCTGCGGCTCGCCAAAGATGTTCTGCGAGCGCGGCGAGCTGATGGTCGCGTAATACTTGCGGTCGAACAGGTTGGTGACGTTGAGCGCCACATCCAGGTTGCGGTTGATCTCGTAGCCGATCTTCATGTCGACCGTCGCATAGCCACCTTGCTCCAGCCGCGCGCCGTTGTACTGCGGCAGGGCAACGTAGGTGCCGCTTTGCACGTTGACGCCGCCGCCGATGGTCCACCGGTTTGCCACGCCCGGCAGCCGGTAATCCGTCCACAGCCGCAGCAGATGGCGCGGCGCGACGGCGGTCACGTTCGAGTCGTACGAGGCGCTCTGGTCCACGCGCGTTTGCAGCCACGTGTAGCCGGCGTAGACGTTCCAGCCCGGCTGGATCTCGCCGTTGACCTGCAGTTCGAAACCGCGGTTGCGCGTCTTGCCGTTGGCCGTGTAGACCGTGGTGGAATCCGGCGAGAGCGTGGCGCGGTTCTCGTCGCGGATCTCGAACACCGCAAACGAGGCATTGAGCGCGCCGTCCAGGTATTCGCCCTTGATGCCGGCCTCGATCTGCTTGCCTTCCAACGGCTTGAGCATGCTGCCGTCCGCCGTGGTGTATCCGTTCTGCGGCAGGAAGATCTCGGAGTAGCTGGTATAGACCGAATAGGTGTCGTTCAGGTCATAGATCAGGCCCAGGTTGGGCGTGAACTTGCCGTCGTAATTGGCCTGCTGCGCCTTTTCCGCGGTGAGCGTGCGCTGGTTGGACGTCAGGTCCCACCAGCTGAAGCGCCCGCCCGCCACCAGCGTCAGCGGCTCGGCCAGACGCAGGCGCAGGTTGCTGTAGAGGCCCCATTGCTTGGTGCGCGCGTGGTTGCTGTTGTTGAAGGCATAGTCCAGACGGTCGAAGTCCGAGCGCGGGTTCGTGATGTCGATGCGCGGCGCCCAGTTCGGCGTCGGATAGTTCCACGCGTTGTCAAAGCGCGAGTCGGTGTAGTTGGCGCCCAGCGTCAGATTGTGCTGGCGGCCGAACAGCTGGAAGGGGCCGTCGGCGTAGGCGTCGTAGGACGTCTGTGCCTGCCGTGTCGGGCCCTTGGCCGACAGCAGCTGGATCAGGTTGTTCGAGGTGTTGGCCGGCCCCCAGCCGTACGCCTGTTCGCGGTCCAGCTTGTTTTCGGCGTAGCGGCCGGACAGCTTGGCGGTCCAGCCATTGTCCAGGCGGTGCTCCACGTCGGCGAAGGCTTCGGTGGACGTGAACTGGTCACGGTTCCAGTCGGCGCCGATGAAGGTGGAACGCTTGATGTCGGCCAGCGAAAAACTGGGCTGGCCGCCGGGGCCCACGGTCATGAGCGCCGGGATCGACCACATCGACGCGTGGATGTCGCGTTCCTGGCGGCCGCCGCCCACCGTCAGCGTGGTGCGCGGCGTGAAGTCATACGCCAGCGCACCGTACAGCACGGAATGCTGCTCGTTGGTTTTGTCGTAGAAGAAGCGGCGGTCCTGGTAGACGCCGACCAGCCGCCCGCGTAGCGAGCCGTCCTCGTTCAGGCCGCCGGTCAGGTCGACCTCGGAGCGGTAGTTGTCCCACGAGCCGGCCGAGACGCTGCCTTCGAAGCCGAATTCCTTTTGCGGGCGCTTGTGGACCAGGTTGATCGCGCCGCCCAGCCCGCCGGCGCCGTTGTACAGGCCTGCGGGGCCTTTCAGGACCTCGACGCGGTCGTAGATGGCAAGGTCCGTCGAGGACAGCATGCGCCAGTCGTATTGCGTGGGAATGCCGTCGATCTGATACGACGTCATGTCAAAGCCGCGCGAATGGAAGATCGAGCGGCTGTTGTCGCGGCGTTCGACGGTGACGCCCGCCGTGTTGCGCATCGCATCGTCCAGCGTCTGCATGGCCTGCTGGCGCATGCGTTCCTGCGTGACCACGCTGATCGACTGCGGAATCTGGCGCTGCGTGAGCGGCGTCTTGGAGCCCACCGTGGTCGGCGGGTTGTAGCGTTCGGCGGCCGAGTCGCCCGTCACCGTGACGGGGGCCAGCGTGCTGACCGACGGTGCAGCGGGCCGGATGACGAAGTGGCGTTCGCCCGTCTGTTCGGCGACCAGGCCGCTGCCCGCCAGCAGCGCCGCAAAGCCCTCGGCGATGGCGTAGGGCCCGCGCAGCGCCGGCGCCTGCCGGCCCGTGGTGAGCGACGGATCGAACGACAGGGTCACCCGCGCCGACGCGGCGTACTGGTTCAAGGCGGTCTCAAGCGGCGCGGCGGCCTGTTCGACCGTCACGCGCGCGGACTGGGCATGAACGGCGGGGGCAAGCGCCAGCGCGGCGCACAGCGGAAGCAGGCGCAGAAGGCGCGTCGGGGTGGGGCGGGCAGAGCGGGACATGACGTAGGCGATCCTGGTTCAAACGGGGGTTGTCATTCCCTATGTCGAACGAGGACGCCAAAACCCGTAAACGGAATCGCCAAAAAGTTGTAACGGCATTCAGGCGGGCAGCACGCGGGTCCACAGGCCCGCGTAGCGCTCGATCCGCGTGGGCAGCGCGCGGGACAGCGTATTGAGCGCGCCCGGCAGGTCGTCCAGCAGGAAGACGCCCGACACCCGCAGATCGGCCACGGCGGGATCGCAGCTGATCCAGCCGCGCTGATAACGCGACAGTTCCTGCAGGAAGTCCGCGAGCCGCATGCCGCGCACGGTCAGCACGCCGTCGGCCCAGCTATCGGCGTCAAACGGCGCGGCGGGTTCGCGCCGTGCATCGCGGTCCGTCACGCGGTAGCGCCCGCCGGCTTCGGCGCGCGATTCGGCGCCGTGCAAGGGGGCAATGCGCAAGTCGCCGCGCTGCATGTCCAGCAGCGTGGCGTCTTCGATCGTGCGCAGCAGAAAGCGCGCGTGCGTGGCGGTGAAACGCGCCTGGCGCGTGCGCACTTCCCACGGGGCGGGCGCCGCGCCCGTGTCCATGCGCAGCTCGCCGGCCAGCAAGGTCAGGCGCCGGCCGCCCGGGTCGGTCCGCACGGCGCTGCCCGTGTTTAGCCACAGTTCGGCCCCGCCCTCCAGCGCGAACCGGCGGCGCTCGCCCACGCCGCTGCGGTAGTCGGCGGTCATGCGATCCCAGGCGCCGGCGCGCCACGCCAGCGTCGCGCCAGCGCCCACCGTTCCCAACGCCAGCATGGCAAGGACGCGGCGGCGGCCGCGGGCGGGGGCGGCTCGCAGCGCGGACGCCGCCGCCGAGCCGGACACTGCGCGCAGATCCGTCTCGATCGCCTGCAACTGGCGCCAGACCCGTTCGTGCTCGGCGTCGGCCTCGCGCCAGCGGCGGCAGGCCTCGTGCTCGGCGGCGTCGGCGTGGCCCGAGTTCAGGCGCACCGCAAAGGAAATGGCGCGATCCAGTACCACGGTGCGATCAGCCATAGCGCAGTTCGTAGCAATGACGGATGGCGGCGGCCATGTATTTTTCGACGGAGCTCACCGACACGCGCAAGGTTGCCGCGATGTCGGGATAGGTCATGCCGTCCAGCCGGGACATCAGGAACGCCGCCTTCGCCTTGGCGTTCAGGCCGTCCAGCATGCGGTCGATGCGCACCAGGGTTTCGAGCAGCAGGGCGCGGGTTTCGGGAGAAGGGGCTTGGGCTTCTGGCAGCAGGGCCAGCTCGTCGAGATAGGCCCGCTCCAGCTTGCGCCGGCGGATGTGGTCCACGGCCAGGCCGTGCGCCAGCGTCGTCAGGTAGGCGCGCGGCTCTTGCAGGCCGCGGGCGCGCTCGGGCGCGGCCAACAGCCGATGAAAGGTGTCTTGCGCGATATCGGCGGCGTCACAGCCGCACCCCAGCTTTCTGCGCAGCCAGTTCACCAGCCAGCGGTGATGGTCCACATAGAGTGCGCCCACATGATGGTGATCCGGCGCCAGGCTGCGAGTCATGGAAGTGCGGCGAAAGGGGAGACGTTGGCAATCCCGGACGGAGGGTGTCGAGATTGAGAATGGTTCTTATTGTATCAGCGGTTTGCGGGGGCGGCATCAGGGAATCCGAGGGGGGCAGGTGTCAGGCGGGATGCTGGCTTTCCAGCTCGTGCTCGATGCCCGCTTTCAGCGCCAGCAGATCCGGGGCATGCCGCTGCGTCACCGCGGACGGCGCGTCGTCGGTGGTGAGGCTGATGTTCAGCGCCATTGCCGGGCCGCCCAGCGGGCGTAGCGGCGTGGACAGCGCCACCACGCCCGGCTGCCACGACGCCACGCAATATCCGCGCGCCGCCACCTTGGCGATGGCGCTGTCGATGTCCGCGCGGATCGGCTTCCAGGTGGCGCTGCGATAGCCCCGCCGGATCTGGTCCAGCAGGGCGTCGCGCGTGTCGGCGTCCAGCGTCGCCAGGTAGGCGCGGCCCAGCGACGTCAGCTCGATCGGAACCCGCTGGCCCGCAACGATGGTGCGCAGGGACGCCTTGCGGTTGTAGCGGATGGATTCCAGGTAGACCATGTCGGCCCGGTCGGCGCTGGCCAGGCCCACGTTCAGGCGCTGCTTGACGGACACCTCGCGCATCAGCGGCGTGGCCGCGCGCAGCAGCGGCGACGAGGCGTGCATGGCGTGTCCCAGGCTGAGCACCGGCGCGGCCAGGCGATAGGCGCGCGCGCGCCGGTCGTGTTCCAGAAAGCCGCTGGTCACGAGGGTCTGCGTCAGCCTGCTGACCGTCGCCGCCGACAGGCCCGTGCGTTCGGCCAGATCGCCATTGCCCAGCAGGTCCGTGCCCGGCTTGAACGCGCGAAGGATCTCCAGGCCGCGTTCCAGCGAGCGGTTCTGGCTGACGCCGGTGAAGCGGCGGCTGGCGGCGGTAGCGGATTCGGAGGCGGCGGTCATGGCAATGCAATTCCACTAGATGGAAATGGGGCGGTGCATTTGCACACTGTAGCGCCTACCTTGTCGGTGTTGCCAGCCCGGCAGCCGTTGTGGATTCCGGGGCTGGCCCCGGAAACGACGGAGCACGGAAATGGCTGACTACGAATTCATCAGACTGCAGACGCGGCACGGCGTGGCGACGCTGACACTGAACCGCCCCGACAAGCGCAACGCGATCAGCGACGCAATGCGCAGCGAATTGATCCAGGCGCTGGAGCACGTCGCACAGGACCGCGCGATCCGCGCGCTGGTGCTGACGGGCGAGGGCAAGGGATTCTGCGCAGGGGGCGACATCGCGGGCATGCAGCGCAGGATGGACGCGCCGGCGGGCGAGGTCGGATTCAACGGATGGTCGCGCCAGCAGCGCGTGCATCACGCGCAAGGGCTGCTGTTCAACATGCCCAAGCCGACGATCGCGGCGGTGAACGGCGCGGCGGCGGGGCTGGGGGCGGATACGGCGCTCAGTTGCGACTTCATCGTGGCGTCCGAAAGCGCCTCGTTCACGTGGAGCTACATTGCGCGCGGCCTGATCCCCGACGGCGGCGGCATGTATTTCCTGCCGCGCCGCGTCGGCCTGCCGTGCGCGAAGGAATTGATCTACTCCGGGCGCAAGGTGGCGGCGCAGGAGGCCCTGCAACTGGGCATCGCCGACCGGCTCGTGCCGGCCGGTACCGAGGTGGAGGCGGCCCAGGCGTGGGCGGCGGAATTAAGCCAGGGCTCGGCCACGGCGTTGGCGCTGGGCAAGTCGATCCTGGACCAGACGTTCGAACTGACGGCCGACCAGGTGTTCGCCATGGGCAGCCAGGCGCAAGGCATCTGCTACACCAGCGCCGAGCACCGCGTCGCCGTGGCCGCGTTTCTGAAAAAGATGGCGCAGGCGCAGGCGGCCCGCGCCCAGGGAGAGAAGCCGTGAGCGCCCTGGACAAGCTGCTGCGGCCCCGCAGTGTGGCAGTGGTCGGGGCGTCGGCGGACCCCGCCAAGACCTCGGGCCGGCCCGTGGCCTACCTGCGCAAGCACGGGTTTCAGGGCAGCATCTACCCCGTCAACCCGAAGGCGTCCGAGATCGACGGCTTGCGTTGCTACCCCGACATCCGCTCGCTGCCGCAGGCGCCCGACGTCGCCATCGTGGTGCTGGGCGCCGAGCGCACGCAGCAGGCCGTTCGCGAGCTGTCCGCCATCGGCACGGGCGCGGCCATCGTGCTGGCAAGCGGATACTCGGAAAGCGGCGAGGCGGGCGCGCGCCGCCAGCAGGCGCTGCGCGAGGCCGCTGGCGCCATGCGCATTCTGGGACCGAACACCATCGGCCTGGTCAACCTGACCGACCGGGTCACGCTGTCGGCCAGCGGCGCCCTGGAAATCGACGACCTGCAGCCCGGCGCGGTGGGGCTCGTCTCGCAAAGCGGCGGCATCCTGGGGGCGCTGCTGTCGCGCGCCGCCGCCCGCGGCGTGGGCCTGTCCAAGCTGATTTCGACCAGCAACGAGGCCGACCTGGAACTGGCCGACTTCGTGGACGCGCTGGCCGACGACCCCGCCACGCGCGTCATCGCGCTGTACGTCGAGAGCATTCGCCATCCCGCCAAGTTCCGCGCCGCCGCGCGCAAGGCGCGGGCCGCCGGTAAACCGGTGGTGGCGTTCAAGATCGGGCGTTCGGAATCGGGTGCGCGTGCGGCAGCGTCGCACACCGGGGCGCTGGCCGGCGCCGACGCCATGTACGACGCGCTTTTCGAGGATGCGGGCGTCATCCGGGCGCAGACCTTTTCGGACCTGCTGGATATTCCGGCTGCGCTGGCGCACGCACGCAAGCTCCCCGGACGCCGCGTTGCGATCCTGACATCGACGGGCGGCGCCGGCACGCTGGTGGCGGACTGCCTGGGCCTTGCGGGGTTCGAGCTGCCGGCGCCTGACGACGCCACCGGCGCGGCGCTGCGCGCCCTGCAACCCGGCACGCCCGCCGCGCTGGACCGCAATCCCATCGACGTCACGCTGGCGGGCCTGCAGCCCGAACTGCTGCGCGGCGCCATCCGCATTCTGCTCGACAGCGGTAGCTATGACGCGCTGGTGGTGATCGTCGGTTCGTCCGGCGTGGCGCAGCCCGAACTGATGGCAGGCGCGTTGAAGGACACGTTGGCTGGCGCCACCAAGCCCGTGATGGCCTACATCAGCCCGCACGCGCCCCGCGCCGCCGAGGTGCTTGGCCGCTACGGCATACCGGCGTTTCACACGCCCGAAGGCGTCAGCGCGGCCATGGCGGCGATGTGGCAGGCACAGGCGCGTGTTGAGGCGGACAACGCGGCGCTGCCGAACGCCGGGTTGCCGGACGGCCTGGAACTTGGAGAAGGCGGATCGCTGGACGAGGCGCAGGCCAAGGCGCTCTTTGCCCGCTTCGGGGTGCCTGGCGTCAAGGAAATCGTCGTGCAGGACGAGGCGCAGGCCTTGCAGGCCGCGGCCGCGCTGGGCCCAAAGGTCGTGCTCAAGCTGCTGTCGCGCGACATCACGCACAAGAGCGACGTGGGCGGCGTGGCCGTGAACGTGGCGCAGGAGGACGTGCCCGCTCGGCTGCGGCAGATGCGCGAGGACGTCCTGCGCCATACCGGCGACACGCCTCGCGCCTTCCTGGTCCAGGAGATGGTGACCGGTGCGGCGGAAGTGATCGTCGGCCTGCACCGGGATCCGCTGGGGTCGGCCATTCTGCTTGGCATGGGGGGCGTGGTCGCCGAACTGGTCCGGGATACGACGCTCTTGATGCTGCCCGAAGACGGGACCGGCCTGTCGCCGGCGCAGGTGATGGCCGGGCTGCGGCGGCTCAAGACCTGGCCCTTGCTGGACGGCTACCGCGGGCGCGAGCGCGCCGACGTGCCGGCGTTGGTCGCCGCCGTCGTCGCGTTCTCACGCATGGCGGGCGCGTTGGGAGACGTCCTCGTCGAAGCCGAAATCAATCCGCTCTTCGTTCGGCCTGCGGGCCAGGGCGTTTGCGCGGCGGACGGCGTGGCCGTCCTGCAAAGCCGCTTGAACTAGTTCAGGCGGGTGGATAAAAACAGGAGACAACCATGAAACAGCAAAACTTCTTCACGCGTGGCGGCATCGCCATGGCCGCGGCGGTACTGGCGCTGGGCGCATTGGCCGCGCCGCAGGCGCGCGCGGCCTACCCCGACAGGCCCTTGCGCATCGTCGTGCCGTTCACGCCGGGCGGCGGCACGGATCTGATCGCGCGCCAGTTGGCCAAGGGCCTGACGCAGGAATTGGGCCAGACGGTGGTGGTGGAAAACCGCCCGGGCGGCAGCACCATCATCGGCACGGAGAACGTGGCCAAGAGTCCGCCTGACGGCTACACCTTGCTGATGGCCACGTTTGCTCATGCGGTGAACCCGGCCATCCACAAGAAGCTGCCCTACGATACCGAGCGGGCCTTCGCGCCGGTCGCGATGATCGGCAAATCGCCCAACGTGCTGGTGGTGCCGCCAAACTCGCCGTTCAAGAGCGTGCAGGAGATCCTTACCTATGCGCGCGCCCATCCCGGCAAGCTGACGTTTGGATCCTATGGCAACGGCACCTCGGCCCATCTGGCGGGCGAGCTCTTCAAGAGCCTGGGCAAGGTGGACATCCTGCACGTGCCCTACAAGGGCGCCGGCCCCGGCATCAACGACCTGATCGGCGGGCAGATCGACATGATCTTCTCGACCTCGGCCAGCGTCAGCGGCCACATCAAGAGCGGCCAGCTGCGCGCACTGGCCGTGACCACGAAGCAGCGTTCGCCGGCTTACCCCGATGTGCCGACCGTCGCGGAAGCGGGCGAGGCGGGGTATTTCGTGGATAGCTGGTATGGCGTGTTCGTGCCGAACGGCACGCCGCCCGCCGTCATCGATACGTTGAACGCGGCAATCAGGAAGGCGTTCGGCGACCCGGATTTCCGCGCGGCGCTGGAGCTGGAAGGCCTGGCGCCCGATGTGGGCACGCCCGCCGCGCTGGGCGAGTACGTCAAGGAGGAAGAGGCGCGCTGGAGCCGGATCATCCAGGACGCCGGAATCACGGACAAGCCCTGAGCGGGCCTGCCCGGTGTTCGCGGGCGTGCGTTCAATGCAGCTGGTCGGACCCTTCCGGCTGCAATTCCGACAGCGCCTTCCAGTCCGGATCCTGGAACATGCGCAATTGAATCGGATACACGGGATGCCCTGCCAGGCACTTGTTGAACGCATCCAGAAACGCCTCGACATTCGGCGTGTAGTAGCGCCACTCTTTCTGATGATTGCCCGTCAGGCAAGCCACCTGCACGCCGGCGTCCGAATTCTCGAATCCCTGCTCGACGGCCTCTTCGAAACTGTTGGTGCGCTGCTTGTCTTCATCATTGGGCATGCCCGATTCGATGCCCTCGTAGGGCCACGTGATGATGATCAGGTTCTCGTTGATCTGGCGGTCGGCCTCGGCCGGCAGACCGGTGCGAAAGCGGATGACGACCGGCAGTCCGTTGACGCGGGCTTCGCCCACCGCCCAAAGATCGCCTGGAAAAATGCTGGGCATTGCTTGAACTCCTTTTCACTACTTCGTCGAAACAGGCCACGAGTCTATCGCAAGCGGTCCAGACGGGCCGCGGAGCCCTTGCAGCGGCCCTGCGCAGGGGCCTCGGGGATGTTGACGATTGTCAATTTCGGGGTTTCTGGCCGATCTATGCTGGCGCTGCGCAGGCGTTGCGCGCAGTGAATCTTGTGCGATTGGCAATCGGGTGGAGATCGATCATGAACATGAAGACTGCGGCCATTGCCGCGATGCTTGCCTTGTCGGCCCCTAGCCTGGCGCTTGCCGCGCCGCCCAGCGACGCGCCCGCGCGCCCGGCCCAGCCGGCCTCGCCGGGCGGCAATGTCCAGGACTTCGACAAACAGGCTGCGCAAGTCAGGGAGAATCTGGAAAACATGCAAAAGCAGATGGATGAGATCCAGAAGACCACCGATCCGGATGCGCGGCAGAAGCTCATGCTTGAGCACCGGCAGCTCATGCAGAACACCATGGGCATGATGCGCCAGATGTGGACGGGCGGCATGGGACCTTGCTGCGCGCAGGGTGGCGGCGGCCCCCATCATCGGGGAGGCCCGATGATGGGGTGGAACGCCATGAGAGGCAATTACTCCGGACTGACGCCTGAGCAGGTCCGGGAACATCAATACATGCGCGACCAATACATGGGAATGCAGCAGCGGATGATGGAGCAGATGCTGCAGCAGCAACTCAATTCGGCCACGCCACAACGGTGACCGCCGCGGTGAGCGCGTGCGCCTGGCGGTGGCGACACCAGTCGCGTCGCGGCGTTATCGAGCGGCTCCGCATGGCAGCGCGCCAGCCGCGCTCAGCGGCCGGCCCAGCGGCCGCAGTCCACGCGCTACCGGCCACACTGTCACTGCGGCCAGCAGTGCCGCCGTCCATTCCCGGATGCCCAGGGGGCCGAATTCGAACAGCCCGCGCAGGGCAGGCCATTGCAGCGTCAGGGCCAGCAGCGCCAGCGTCGCCGCAACCGCCAGTCGGGTGGCGCCGTCCCATGTGCCGGCGTGCCGCTGGTGGGGCGAGCGGTTGTTGACCATCAAGGTCAGATTGCCCAGCACCAGCGCACAGAAGGCGGTGGCGCGCGCGGTATCCGCGGGCGTCTGGGTCTGCTGCAGCCAGCCGTAAAGAATACCGGCGGATGCCAACAGCGCCAGCCCCTGGGCCAGGCCAATCAGGAAGGTTCGTAGTGAAAACAGCGGCTTCTCGACGGGCAGGGGAGGGCGGCGCATCAGGTCCGGCTCTGCCGCGACGGACTCGAAAGCCAGTCCGCACAGGGGGCCGATGACGATCTCCAGGAACGCCACATGGGCCGGGCGCAGCAGTTCCGGCCACCCAAAGAGCAGTGGCAGGATCACCAGCCCGGCGATCGGCACGTGCGCCGCGACGATGTAGACGATTGCCTTGGACAGGTTGTCGAACAGGCGGCGGCTTTGCCGGACCGCGTTCAAGATGTCGGAGAAATCGTCGCGGGTCAGGACAAGGTCGGCGGCTTCGCGCGCGACATCGGTGCCACGCGCGCCCATGGCGATGCCGACGTGGGCCGCGCGCAATGCGGGGGCGTCGTTGACGCCGTCTCCCGTCATCGCAACGATGGCGCCTTGCCGCTTGAGCATCTGGACCAGGCGCAGCTTCTGTTCCGGCTTTACGCGCGCGTAAACGCAGGTGCGGCCGACCAGCTCGGCCAGATGCTCGCCGCCTTCCCGCGCCAGCACATCTCCCTCAGACACGTAGTCAGCCGGAATGCCCGCCTGGCGGGCAATGGCGCGGGCAGTCTCCGGATGATCGCCTGTCAGCATCAGCACGCGTATGCCCGCCGCATCGCACGCGGCAACCGACTCGGCCACGCCTTCCTTCAGCGGGTTTTCCAGGCCCACCAAGCCCGCGAACTGTAGCGGCAGGTCGTCGGGCTGATCGGGAAGCCGCCCGTTCGGCCAGCGCCCGGTGGCGGCCGCCAATACCCTCAGCCCCGCCGCGGCCATGCGCTGGACCTCGGCCTGCAGCTGCGCCGTGCGCGCCAGCGAAAGCTGGCAAAGCTTGAACACCGCCTCCGGCGCGCCCTTGCACGCGAGACGGGCGTCATCCGCTTACGCCGCAGCCCAGACGTGGATCACAGCCAACCGTGCGGACGAAAACGGATAGGCTTTAACCAGGGCAAGACCGCCCGCCGGCGGATGCCTGCCAAGCGACGCGGCAAAAATGCGAAAGGCGTCCTCCATCGCATCCCCGGAATCGGGCACGCTCGCCAGCGCAAGCGTTTCGGCCAAGGTCATGGCCTCGGCCGCGCAATCCGCCGCCGCCGCGCCCGCGAGATCGGCGGCATCGATCCGCACTGAGCCAGCGTAAAGCGCGCGAACGACCATGGTGTTTGTCGTCATGGTGCCCGTCTTGTCCGCGCACAACACGGTGGTCTTGCCCAGGGTTTCGACCACGCTCAGCTTGCGGACAAGCACGCCTTCGCCCGCGATGCGCCGGGCTTCCAGCGCGGAGAAGATGGTCACGATGACGGGGAAATCCTGCGGAAGCAGACTCATCGCCAACGCGATGCCCGCCAGCATCCCTTCGAACCATCCTCCCCGCATGTAGACGTACAGGGCCCAGGTGGCCAGCGACAGGAAGAACCCCACCCACATGAACCGAAGGATGAAATGGCGGGTCTGCAATTCCAGGGGGGCGCGTTCCGGCGTCAGTTGCCGCATCGACTGCCCCAGCGCGCCCAACCGCGTGTCGTCTCCCACGGCAAGAACGCGCAGGGTGCCGGTTCCCGACAGCACCAGCGTCCCGCTCAGCACCTCGGCATCGCCCTCAACCGTGCCCGATGGCCGCTTGTACACGGGCTGGAACTCGCCGGTAAGCGGCGACTCGTCCACCAGCAGACCCTCGCCGTCCGTCAACCGGCCGTCCGCGGGGACGCGGTTGCCTTCGGCAAGCAGCACCGCATCGCCCGGCTTCAGTTCGGCCGACGGCACCCAGTGGCGCTTGCCGTCGCGCAGCAGCAGGGCGCGGGGCGCCGCCAGACGATCCAATGCGTCAAGGGCGCGTGCGGTACGTAATGACTGCGCCACCGTCAGCGCAAAAATGACCAGTACAAAAAGCAGCAGCAGCGCCGCTTCCTGCCAGGCGCCCAGAAGCGTGTACAGGCCGCCGCCGGCCAGCAGCAATGCGAACATCGGATCCTTGACCAGATCCAGGCTGATCGAGGCCAGGGTGCGCTGATGGTCCGGCGAAGGCATGGCGCATCGGCCTAGGTGATCAGCACCACCGGAATGTGAACTGTGTGCAGCACCTTCAGCGTGGTCGATCCCAGAAACAGGCTGCCGGCCGCGCCCAGTCCTCGCGACCCCATGACGATATGGTCGCAACCCTGCTCGGTGGCGTGGGCCTTGATGCATTCGGCAATGTTGCCCACCCGCGTCGCCTTTTGATAGACGATGCCCGAGCGGTCCAGCAAGGCCTCCGACTCCGCGAGGGCGGCCTTGGCTTCGTCCTCATAGAATGCCTCGATGGCATCTGGCTCAAAGAACGCCAAGATCGTGCCGGAAGCAATGGGCGGCTGCACATTCAGCAGGTGGATGGCGCAAGGGCCATGTTCGCGGACCTGGTCGACCACATAGCGCACAGCGCGCAGGGAATTGCCCGATCCGTCAACGGGGATAAGCACGTTTTTCACGACCCCTCCGATAGCAGTGTCTGCCCGGGCCGCATGGCTCGGGCGTGATGCCATCATCGCGCCGAAGCGGTCGTGGAAGTTGACGTCAGTCAAGCTTTCGCCCGATCGCCTGGACGAGCGCGGCCGGGCCTGCGCGGGGCCCGACGTTTGTCCCCGATTTCTCCATGACAAAGGTCAATTTGGCGATTCCGGACGGGGGCAACATGGAGAGGCGGGCGAGCCTCCCGCGTCTCATCCTCACGAAAAGGAGATAGCCATGTCGCGCTTGACGCAATACAGCCCATTTTCGAGTGAACCCTTCGCGGACGTGTTCCAGGCGTTCCTGCGGCCAATCCGGCAGAACGGGGAGGATCAGGCCCCCCGGATGGACATCGATGTCACCGAGGCAGGCGACAAGTACGTCCTGAAGGCCGACGTGCCCGGGATCGACAAGAAGGACATCACCGTGCAGATCGATGGCAACACGGTGATGATCTCGGCCAACAAGGAAAAGCACAGTGAAACGAAAGAGGCGGGAAACGTCATCCGCCAGGAGCGTTTCTGGGGCCAGGTTCAACGCTCCGTGTCGCTGGCCAGCCCCATCGATGAAGCGGCCGCCAAGGCCGTCTGCGAGAACGGCGTCCTGACCCTGACACTACCCAAATCGGCCGGAAGCCGGAACAAGACGCTGCAGATCGAATGACGGCGGTTTACAGCCATGTCCCTGTATAGACGGATCCTCATTCCCATCGACGGCAGCCAGACCGCCGAACTGGGGCTGGACGAAGCCATGCGTCTGGCCGTGTGCAACGGCGCTCGCATTCGATTGATCTGCGTGGTCGGGGAACTGCCCCTGTCCTCGCGGATCGGCGCGGATTGCTATTCCCCAAAAGAGGTGCGCATGCTGTCGCGCGAGCTTGGCGTTCAAGTGCTGCGCAACGCCGCGCGCCGGGTGCGCGCACGTTGCATCCCGGTCGATAGCGCGCTGTTCGAGGCAGGCGAACAATCCTTCGAGGAGCGCGTGGCCCAGGAGGCCGACGCGTGGGGCGCGGATCTGATCGTCATGGGCGCTCGCGGGGGGGGACGGCTTTAATGCCATCCCCCGGGACGCCGGGACCAGGAACGCCCGCCGCGCCGCGCCCATGCTGCTGGTGCACGAATCCGCGCGAAAAGCGCAACGCCTTTCTGTGCACGGCGGGCGTCAGGCAGAGATCGCCTCCAGGCTCGCGTATCGCGTCGATTCAGCCTGAGTCCACCAGGAAGGCGGGTCGGACCAGTCAATCAATGTGCGGCGGCGCGCGCCGGCACCGCCCAGCCCGGCCGGCTCTCGCGTTCGGTGTCGACGATGATCAGATAGCGTCCGGCGCCTTCGGCGGGCGTCCTGCCGGGCTGCAGCACCCACGGCGGTGCGATCAGATCGGCCGCGAGCTCGTAGTCGGCGTCCAGCAATCCGTAGCTGTCGAGCAACCGGTTCAGGGTTGCCGGAATGCGGATGCAGCCTTTGGATTGCGGCGTTCCCAGCTTGGACTCCAGCAGGACGGGATCCGTCGCGTGCATCTGCAGGCGCATCGTGCTGACGCCGCCATTGCCCCATCCCCGCAAGGCCTGCTGCCAGCCGAAGTCATAGACACGCATGCCCTTGGCGCCGTAGCCCAGGATGCCATTCGCGTTCTTCGTGCCCTGGGCGCGGAAGTCCGGATTGGCCAAGGTGTGCGGGTACACGCCCGTGGGCGTTTCAAAGTGATCGAACTGGCCGAGCCTGCCGGTCGACACCGGCGCCGCGCCCACATGGACGGGCATGCCGATGGCGGGCAGCCAAAAGAGAAAGGCCGCCTGTACCTTGGGATTGCGGTCGACCACGAGGGCGTACTGCGGGCCCAACAGGCCGAGCCCCGCTTCCTCGAGCATCCCCAGCGCCAGGCTTGCGTAGCGGATCTGCTCGTCGGCCGGAACCCTCAGCGCGGGCGCCACGCGCAGCGCAAAGGTCTGCATGACGTCCTGCGGCGTGATCTGCGCCGGTACCGGGCCGGCCATCATCGCCGACAGGACGGCGCACCACACGGCAGCCCGCGCGGTGGCGGGGCCATGGCCCGATCTCCCAACGGAACTCGGCTTGTTTTTCATGGTGCCTCCGGCGCTTTCGCGCGCCAGGCCGCGGGGCCTGGCCATGCAAGCATGATCGCGCGGCTGCCGCGGACGCGATTGACGCCGGTCAATCTCTCTTCCAATTGCGGCGTCCCTGTTGGCCAGGATGCGGCACGCGTGCGAGGGATCGTTCGATCAAGCCCCAGCGCACGGGCCGCCGGTCAGCGTCGAATTCGTGATTTTGGTCAACGAGCGCTTGCCAGACAGGTTCAAGATGAAATCCATGAAGACAAGCGTCCTCGCCGTGTTGCTTCACCTGATTCTGGCCCTGCTGCCGGCTAGCGCCGGGCTCGGACAGCCGGCGGATTCGTTGATGCCGGTACCGCCCGCCCTGTTGAACCGCGTTGATCAGGAAGCCGAGGCCACGCTGTTGCGCCTCTATCGTCTGTCGCCCGCGGCCAAGGCGCTGGTTGGCCGATCCTTCGGCGTACTGGTCGTGCCGGCCTTGCACGCCGACGGCAGCATCCTGGGGATGGCCTACGGACGCGGTGTCCTGATCGACGCCGCCGAGGGGCGCAATTACTACAACGTCATCGCCAGTCCGCCGGGCTCGGTGCTTGGGCTGAACGACAAGGCGCTGATCCTGGTCTTTTCGTCCTACGCGGCCCTGCGCGGGTTCCAGGCCGGGCCGGGGTGGGAAGAGGGCGCGAGCGGAACCATCCAGATCCTGGACGAAACCGCCATGGCCGCGCGCGAGCTGGTCGTTGAACCGATCGCGGCCTTCATCCTGTCGGCAACCGAACTGGTTCGAGGCCTGTCGGTCCAGGGCATGCTGTTCGTCAAGGTCCCGGTTTATATGTGCGCCGACGAAGCCGATGCTTGCCGCGGAAAAACCGGAATCCCCTTCCACCCTTGATGCTCTCGGCCATGTATAGACGGATTCTCATACCGATTGACGGCAGCTCGACCTCTGAATCGGGGTTGGATGAGGCAATACGCCTGGCCTTTCTCCATGACGGGGTCATTCGGCTGATCTGTATCGTCCAATCGCAACCGTCGTCGGGGGCCCTGAGCGCAAATTGTTATTTCCCGGCGGAAATTCAGGCGCTATTGTTTGAGCATGCCGCCGAACTGCTGCGCAACGCGGCAACAAAGGTGAGCGCAAACTGTATCCCAGTCGATAGCGCGCTCGTCGAAGCAGGCGAACGCTCGTTCGAGGAATGCCTGGCGGCCGAGGCCCGGGCCTGGGAGGCCGATCTGATCGTGATCGGGGCGCACCGGTCGCGCGACGTGCGCAGGATGCCGATGGCCAGCCCGGCCCCGAACCTGCCGCGCGGCGCGGCCGTCCCCTTGCTGCTCGTGCGCGAGGCTGCGCCAAAGGCCGTTCAACCACTCGTCAACAGTTGGAGGTAGGGCATGAATACCACGATGAAAGCAGTCGTCTTTGCCAGCCCGGGCCGCATTGAAATACGCGAAAAGCGCATTCCGGACGTCGGGCCCAATGACGCGTTGATCAAGATAACGACCACCACCATTTGCGGCACGGATATCCACATCCTCAAGGGCGAGTATCCGGTGCAGCCGGGCCTGACGATCGGCCATGAACCCGTCGGCGTCATCGAAAAGCTGGGAAGCGCCGTGACGGGTTATTCCGAGGGCCAGCGCGTGATCGCCGGCGCGATCTGCCCGAATTTCAATTCCTACGCCGCGCAGGACGGTGCGCCCTCTCAGGACGGCAGCTATCTGGTGGCCAGTGGCATGTGCGGATGCCACGGCTACCGCGCCACCGCGGGGTGGCGCTTCGGCAACATGATCGATGGCGCCCAAGCCGAATACCTGCTGGTTCCCGACGCGCAGGCCAATCTCGCGCCCGTGCCTGACGGCCTGAGCGACGAGCAGGTGCTGATGTGCCCGGACATCATGTCCACCGGGTTCAAGGGCGCCGAAAACGCCAACATCCGCATTGGCGACACGGTGGCCGTGTTTGCGCAGGGCCCGATCGGACTGTGCGCGGCGGCGGGCGCCCGGTTGCTGGGCGCCACCACGGTCATCGGCGTGGATGGCAATGCGCGGCGTCTGGAAATATCTCGCCAGTGGGGCGCCGACATCGTCCTGAATTTCCATGATTGCGACGTCGTCGAGGAAATCCTGCGTCTCACCGGCGGCAAGGGCGTGGACTCGGCCATCGAAGCGCTGGGCCAGCAAAGCACCTTTGAATCCGCCCTGCGCGTATTGAAGCCGGGAGGCACGTTGTCCAGTCTGGGCGTCTATTCCGCCGACTTGAAGATCCCGGTATCCGCGTTTGCCGCCGGTCTGGGCGACCACAAGATCAACACGGCGCTCTGCCCGGGCGGCAAAGAGCGCATGCGCCGGCTGATGAACGTGTTGCAGTCGGGCCGCCTGGATCTTGCAAAAATGGTCACGCACCGCTTCGCGCTGGACCAGATCGAGGACGCGTACGACCTGTTCGCCAATCAGCGGGATAACGTGCTGAAGGTTGCGATCCGGCCGGGGGCCTGATTCCTGAGCGGCGCCAGCGCTTCACGCCGGGCGCCGCCGTGCATTCCGCTTGACGCGATCAGCCGTCGCGCTTGATCTCGTCCAGGAGGTTGTTGGCCTCGTCTTCCAGCACGCCAAGCACCTTCAGGAAGCTGGCGTACTCGTCTTCCGTCAGGCGGCCGCGTAGCCGCGCTTCCCGTTCCAGAGAGTGGGGCAGGCCAAGCCGAAGCTGCTCGATTCCCTCTGACGTCAAGGTCAGGATCTGCTTGCGACGGTCTTGCGGATCGTTGGACATGGTCAGCAAGCCCTTTTCGGCCAACTCCATCGTCACTCGGCTTACCTGACTGTGGTCGAAGCTGGCCATCCGCGCTATCGCCCCGGACGCCGACGAACCGCCCAGCCGGCTCAGCACCACCAGCACACGCCATTGGCGGCTTGTCAGGTCCAGATTCGTGCGTACCGACGCATCGACCAGCCGCGAAAGCGTTTGCGCCAGCACTGAAATCCGATACGTGATGAGGATCTCAGGCCGGTGGGAATCGACATCCTTTTTGGACGCGCGCCTACGCTTCTGTTCAGGAGCGGGTAGGGTTTTCCTTGCTATATCATTATTTGCCATAGCACATAGTCTACGTTAGGATTGCTCAAGTCCGAGAGGTGGCTTCATTGCGGTGGCTTCATTCTAAGGGGCCGGCGCCGCATCCATGCGCGCAAGTCGCCGACATCGCGCAAGGCCATCGACGGCAAGGCAACATCTTCTTCCCAATTCCATGCAACGTAATCCGACTACCTCACCCAACAGCGATTCGACGGGCCCGTTGACCGGCGTGCGGGTCATAGACCTGTCACGGCTGGTTGCGGGCAACATGCTATCAATGCAATTGGCGGACTTCGGCGCCGAGGTCATCAAAGTGGAGTCCGCACGCGAAGGAGATACGCTGCGTCATTGGCGAGAAGACCTTGGCGATGGCGCCTCGCTGGACGCCTGGTGGCAGGTCTATGGCCGAAACAAGAAAAGCCTGGCCCTGGACCTGCGCGATCCCGACGCCATCGGCGTGCTGCGCAGGCTCGCCGCCGGCGCGCAGGTCCTGATCGAGAGTTTTCGGCCCGGAACCCTGGAAGCCATGGGATTGGCGCCTGCGTCGTTGCATGAACTCAATCGTCGGCTCGTGATCGTGCGCGTCTCGGGCTGGGGCCAGACGGGGCCCTATCGGGATCTGCCCGGATTCGGCAGCCTGCTGGAAGGCTTTTGCGGTTTCGCGCACAAACACGCTGTCGATGATGTTCCCCGGCTGCCCAACATGGCGCTGGCCGACATGGTGGCGGGTCTGGCTGGCGCATTCGCCACCCTGGCGGCGGTCCGCGAGGTCGAAGTGAGAGGGGGGCAAGGTCAGGTGGTGGACCTCTCCCTGCTTGAGCCGATGCTCGCCATCATGGGACCCGACGTGACCGCCTACGCCGCCACGGGACGAATCGCGGGACCTTCAGTCAAGATCGCGTCTCCCCGGGGTGTCTACCAGTGCAAGGACGGGGGCTGGGTGGCGTTGTCGGGCTCGACCGACGCCATGGCCCGCCGCGTGCTGCAGGCCATTGGCCGCGGCGATCTCGCCGATGAACCGCGCTTTGCCACCAATGCCGCGCGATTGGCCAATGACGCGGAGCTCGACGCCCTAATCGCCGATGCGGTCGCGCAATTGAACCGGGACGAGTGCCTTGCGCACCTGCGTGCGCAAGGCGTGACTGCCGGCCCGATCTATGACGCCGCGCAGCTTGCGGCCGATTCCCACGTGATCGATCGCGCCTGCTACGTGAGGCCGTCTGGCGCCGGCGGCACGCTGATGCAGAACGTCATGCCGCGCCTTGCCAACACGCCCGGCCGGATCCGGCATCAGGCGCCGTTGCTGGGACAGCACACGGTACAGGTCCTGAGGGACGTGGGTCTGGATGACGCTCACATTGAAGAACTTTCAGCGCGCGGAGCAATCAAGTGCATTTGAACGACGTTCGTTCCCTGCTGTTCGTTCCCGCCACGTCGGAGTCTTTGTGGGCCAAGGCGGCCGAGCGCGGCGCCGATGCGATCATCATCGATCTGGAAGATGGCGTCTCCGTTGCGTTGAAGGATCAGGCGCGCGTCATGGCCCGGCGAGCCATCGAGGCGCTGGCCGACGTGATTCCCGTGCTGGTTCGCGTGAATGCGCCAAGGGATATGTTTGCGCTGGACATCGGCGCGCTGCCGCTGCCGCGGTTGCACGGCGTGCTGCTGCCAAAGGTGGAATCGCCCCAGGATGTGCAGGCGCTTGCGGCATGCATCGACCGGCACTCTGCGCCGGATTCGTCCGGCCTTCCCATCGCCGCCCTCATCGAAACGCCGCTGGGCGTCATGCAGGCGCAAAGCATCGCCACCGCCCACCCCCGCGTGGCGGCGCTGGGATTTGGCGCCGAAGACTACGCCACTGACATGGGCGTGCCTGCGGAACCGCAGTCTCTCTTGTGGGCCGCGCAGGCCGTGACGTGCTGCGCGCGCGCATACCGGCTGGCGTGCTGGGGCCTGCCCGGAAGCATTGCGCAGATCAACGACATGGCGGCATTTGCCAGTCTGGTCCGGCTTGCGCGCAACACCGGCTTCAGTGGCACCGCCTGCATACATCCGCGACAGGTGCCGGTCGCCAATGCCGGGTTTGGCCCCTCCGACGATGAGCTCGCCTGGGCGCGCAGCGTGGTTGCGGCGGATGACGAGGCCAGGTCCCGGGGGCTTGCGGTGGTAACGCTGGACGGTCGAATGATCGATCGTCCTGTTGTCGAGCGCGCGCGCAACTGGCTGCGCGTCGAGAATCAATGAGACATCCCGCGAATTCCTTTTCCTGTGTCCTTGTGACCGCGCGCTTTTTTGACGACAAGGCGGCCAGCATCCTGCGCACTGCCGGCCTGACGGTGGTCACGGGCGGCGTTGCCCATGACGCGGTCGACGCCGTGATCACCGAAGACATGCACGATGCGCTCTCGCGTTGCAGTGCCTGGATCATGGGCATGCCACCGGTCACCGCCGACCTGCTGGCGCGTTACCCCAACCTGAGCGTGATGGCGCGGCGGGGCGTCGGCTACGACACGATAGACGTTGCCGCCGTGCAAGCGCACCGCAGGCTCCTCACGATTACGCCGGGCAGCAACGAGGCGACTGTGGCCGATCATGCTGTTGGATTGATGCTTGCGCTCGGCCGACGCTATTTCGAATCGCACCGGCGCATGCAATCCGGCGAACATGGGGTGCTCGTGGGTACGGAACTGTCAGGCAAGGCGGTCGGATTGATCGGCCTGGGCCGCATCGCGCGGCTGGTGGCCCGCAGGCTTGCTGGGTTCGACGTGCGCGTCATCGCGCATGACCCCTATCTGCCCGATGACGTGGCGGACCTGGACGGGGTGCTGTTGGCATCGCTTGAATCCGTGCTGGCAGACAGCGACTTCATCAGCTTGCATGCGCCGTTGACCGACTCCACCCGGCATCTGATCGACCAGGACGCCCTGGCCCGCATGAAGCCCAACGCGATACTGATCAACACCGCGCGCGGCGAGCTCGTCGACGATGGCGCCTTGTTGGCGGCGCTGAAGGGCGGCAGGCTTGCGGGTGCCGGTCTTGATGTCCTCGGATCGGAACGTGATGCGTCGCGTCAGGCCATCACGCGCGAGTTGCTGACCCTGCCGAATGTGATTTGCACACAGCACACCGGAGGCTCCAGCCGGGAAGGGCTGGAGCGCGCCAACAGGCGCGCGGCGCAATGCGTGGTCGCTGCGCTCCAGGGCCAGCCGCTGCCGCCGGACGCCATCGTCGTCGATGCAAGATCGCCATAACGTCACGATTCGTACAACCCAAAAAAGAACACCAGGAGACACACCATGAATACCTCGGCAACCACGCGGCGCCGCCTGCTCTGCCTCGCCCTTGCGAGTCTGGCGGGTGCGCATGTTCCCGTTTTCGCGCAGGGCGCGTTTCCAGAGCGGCCAATCACCCTGATCGTGGGCTGGGCCGCGGGCGGATCTGCGGACGTGCTGGCAAGGCTTGTCGCGGCGGAGATGGCGGTGATATTGAAGCAACCCGTCATCGTCGACAATCGTCCCGGCGCTGGCAGCAACATTGGGTCCAAGCTCGTGGCCGAGGCCAAGCCCGACGGTTACACGATCATGCTCGCCACCTCCGCGTCCCACGGCTTCAATTCCGCGCTGTTCTCCAAGCTGCCTTACCGGCCGATCGAGGATTTCGCGCCTATCGGCAAGATCAACACGTCGCCAGGCACACTGCTCGTCCCGAATGACTCGCCGTTCAAGTCGGTCCCGGACATCATCGCGGCGGCCAAGGCGCAGCCGGGCAAGCTGAACTATGGCTCCGGCGGATCGGGTTCTTCCCAGCACCTGGCCGCGGCCCAGTTCATCAAGCTCACCGGCGTCGATATCACGCATATTCCGTTCAAAGGGTCGGGCCCGATGCTGGTCGACCTGATGGCTGGCCGCATGGATTTCGCCATCACGACGGGACCTGTGCCCTACGTTCGAAGCGGCAAACTGCGTGCGGTGGCCGTGGCTGCCAAAGAACGCCATCCGGCCATGCCGGATGTGCCGACCTTTGAAGAAGAGGGCACAAAGCTCTACACGGACAACTGGTATGGGCTCGTCGCCCCGGCGGGCACTCCCAAACCGGTGCTGGAAACATTGAATTCCGCGTTGAACAAGGCGATCGCCAAGCCCGAGATGCAGAAGCAGTTTGTCGAGCAGGGCGCGTTTCCGGGAAAACCGAATACCCCCGATGAGTTCTGGGCGTTCGTGAAAGCGCAGATGCCGGTCGCCGCCGAACTCGTGCGCCAATCGGGCGCGAAGGTCGATTGACGGGACCGTTGCGGCGGGTGGAGGGGCAGGCGAGCAGCCTCTTCGTCGCGCGCACTTCAACGTAAACGCCACCCCACGGAAAATTCGCAGCAACTTTCCGCCAGTTCGGCCACGCTCTCGCAAAACGCCACGTCCGCGTCCCGGCGGAACATCGCGCTGTACACCGATTGCGGCGGCGCCACGCTGGTGCGCGCAATGACCAGTTGCCGCGTGCTGACCATCTCGGCAAAGTAGTCGCGCGGCAGGCAGCTCACGCCAAAGCCCGCGGCGGTCAACCCTGCCATCGCGATCAGGCTGTTGATGGTGAAGATGTTGCTTTGCGCCGTGTGGGGGCGCAGCCACTCGTCATAGATCATGTTCAGGCCGGACTCGCGGCTCTGGCGCAGCAGCGGAAGGCGGGCGATGTCGGCCGGGGTGTAGACGTGGCTCGTGTCGATCAGGTCGGGACTGCCCATCCACGCAAATTCCAGGCGCTGCAACGCCACGACCTGAAGGTTCGGCTCGGCGAATTCGCCATGCAGAAAGGCCATGTCCAGTTGACCGGCCAGCAGCCGCTTGTGCAGGTCACCGCCCAGATCGATATGGGGCTCCAGCGTGATGCGCGGATAGTGGACGCGCAGCAGGCGGATGAGCGCGGGAAGCCAGGTCATCGCGGTGATCTCCGTGATGCCGAAGCGGAAGGTGCCCGTCAGGGTGTGCTGGCCTTTCAGGCGCGCCAGCAGGCGGTCGCGGTGCCCCAGCATCTGTTCGGCCAGCGCGTAGATTTCATGACCGCGCGCCGTCAGTTCGGCGCGGTGGCCCGACCGGTCAAAGAGCGCGATGTCGAAATCGGCTTCCAGCTCCTGGATGCGCTTGGTGATTGCCGATTGCGTGGTGTGCAGCTTCTGCGCCGACGCGGAAAACGTGCCTAGCCGCACCGTCCAATAGAGCGCCTCGATTTGCTTGAAAGTCAGCATGCGGCGCCCTTGAAGTCGGCAGAGTTCATTCCGAATTTTCCCTTAAGGGGTAACCCCTATATTCTGAAAAGTGATGAAGTTCGCTGAAATTTAATCCCTTTTTCGGAATCGCAAAAGCTCGCACCATTCGCTCTGACTTAATTCCTGCCGACCGGATCCGCTTCAAAAAGCCGGAGAACGAGCGGCCTTCGATTCAGGACAAGCAGATCGTCATGGCTACCATTTCCACCGGCGCACGCATACTGCCGGCATCTCCCGTCGCGCCCGCCGCCATCCTGCAAGCGCTTGCAGGCATCGTCACGCCGCATCTGAGCGACAACCTTGCGCGGCGCGAGGGCATCACCGGCCTGCGGCGCTACAACCGCGCGGGCAAGCTCGTGGGCACGGCGCTGACCGTCAAGACCCGCCCCGGCGACAACCTCATGATCTACAAGGCCATGCTGCAGATCCAGCCGGGTCACGTGCTGGTGGTGGACGCCGGCGGCGATATGTCCAACGCCGTGCTCGGCGAAATCATGAAGCGCTATCTGCAGATCCACGGCTGCGCGGGCGTGGTCGTCGACGGCGCCATCCGCGACGTGGCAGCGTTCGAAGCCGACAGCTTCCCTTGCTACGCGCGCGGCCACATCCACCGCGGGCCTTACAAAGACGGTCCCGGCGAAGTCAATGTCCCCGTGTCGATCGGCGGTCAGGTCATCAATCCCGGCGATATCCTGGTGGGCGACGAAGATGGGCTGGTCAGCTTTGCCGCGTCGGACGCCGACGCGCTGATTGCCGCGGCCCATGCGCACGCCGACAAGGAAGCGCGCATCATGGCCGAAATCGCCACCGGCGAGAAAACGCAGAGCTGGATGCAGGCCGCGTTTGCGGCAAAGGGGCTGGCATGAACGCCGTCACCCCCGAATTCCTGGCCCAACGCGCGCGCGCCATCAAGCCTTCGCCCAGCATGATGGCCAAGAGCCGCGTGGATCAACTGCGCGCTCAGGGCCGCGACATCATCGATTTCACGGTGGGTGAGCCGGATCTGCCCACACCTGCCCACATCGTGCAGGCCGGCATCGACGCGCTGAACAGCGGCGACATCCGCTACACCGCGTCGGTCGGCGCCAAGCCGCTGCTTGAAGCGGTGCGCGCCAAGTTCCGCCACGAAAACGGTCTGGACTACGGCCT
Organism: Achromobacter sp. E1; assembly: GCF_037039475.1. Classification (NCBI taxonomy): domain Bacteria; kingdom Pseudomonadati; phylum Pseudomonadota; class Betaproteobacteria; order Burkholderiales; family Alcaligenaceae; genus Achromobacter; species Achromobacter sp. E1. The sequence goes on along the minus strand of NZ_CP146253.1, from coordinate 4,246,231 downwards.
GGACGAACTGATCGTCGGCGTGGGCGCCAAGCAATTGATCTTCACCGCGCTGGCCGCCACCGTGCAGGCCGGTGACGAAGTCATCATTCCGGCGCCGTACTGGGTGTCCTATCCCGACATGGTCCTGGTCAACGACGGCACGCCGGTCGTGGTGGCCTGCCCGGAGTCCGACGGATTCAAGCTGACCCCCGACGCGCTCGAGCGCGCCATCACGCCGCGCACCAAGTGGCTGCTGTTGAACACGCCCAGCAATCCGACCGGCGCGATGTACGGCGCCGGCGAGCTGCGCGCGTTGGCGCAGGTGCTGGCGCGTCATCCGGATGTCTGGCTCCTGACCGACGAAATCTACGAACACCTGGCCTATGGCGGCGAGGGCCACGCGTCGCCCGCGGCCGTCGAGCCGGCGTTGGCTGCGCGCACGTTGACGATCAACGGCGTCTCCAAAGCCTACGCAATGACGGGCTGGCGCCTGGGGTACGCAGGCGGCCCGAAGGCGTTGATCAAGGCCATGGCCACCCTGATTTCGCAAAGCACCAGCTGCGTCAGCGCCATCAGCCAATCGGCCGCGCGTGTCGCGCTGACGGCTGACCAGCAATGCGTGCGCGATGCCGCGGCCCTGTTCCACGACCGGCGCGACCGCATCGTCGCGCTGCTCAACGAGGTGCCCGGCATCCGTTGCCCGGTTCCCCAAGGCGCGTTCTACGTATATCCGTCGGTTGAAGGCCTGCTCGGCAAGACGACGCCCAACGGCCGCAAGCTGGAAAGCGACCTGGACGTCGTGATGTTTCTGCTGGACGAGGCCGGTGTCGCGGGCCTGGACGGCGCGGCCTATGGACTGTCGCCTTACCTGCGGCTCAGTTTCGCGACGTCGATGGAAAACATCGAAGAAGGCTGCCGCCGCATCCGCGAAGCCTGCGCCCGGCTGGCCTGAAACCGGTTTTTTTAAGCAGCACCCATACCTACACATCAAGGGAATCCCATGAAGACGTTCATCTCCTCCTTCGTTGCCATCGTCGGCCTGGCGGCCACGCTGGCGCCCGCCGCCAATGCCGACACGCTGCAGGACATCAAGGCCCGCGGCAAATTCATCTGCGGCACCATGGGCACGGCCGAGCCGTTCAGCTTCCAGGATCCCAAGACGCGCGGCATCGTCGGCTACGAAGTGGATGTCTGCCAGGCGCTGGCTGACAGCCTGGGCGTGCCGCTGGAGCTCAAGCTGATCGCCGTCGAGGCCCGCATCCCCGAGCTGATTGCTGGGCGTGTGGACGTCGTGGCTGCGAATCTGGGGTGGTCGCCCGAACGCGCCAAGCAGATCGATTACTCGCACCAGCACTTCGTGAGCCCCCAGAAGATCCTGTCGCGCGAGTCGGACAAGGACCTGAAGGCGCCGGCCGATCTGGCGGGCAAGCGGGTCAGCGCGGTGCGCGGATCGTCGTCGGAGCAAGGCGCGCGCAAGAACATCCCGAACGTCGATCCCGTGACGTTCAAGGATCCCAGCGGCGCGTTCCTGGCGCTGCAGCAGGGCAAGGTGAGCGGCTTCGTCGGGTCCGAACTGATGCTGGTCAAGCTGCAACACCAGGCCGCCTCCAGCGCGGTGCCCGTCAAGATCCTGGAGCCGGCGCTGTTCATCGAACCGTGGGGCGTCGGTGTGCGCAAGGGCGACACGGCGATGCTGAACCAGGTGAACAAGGTGCTGGATGGCATGGAGGCGTCCGGGCAGGCCGCCAAGACCTTCGACAAGTGGTTCGGCCCCGGCACGCAGTTCAACATCAAGCGCGACTTCCGCATCGAAGAAATCAAGGGTTGACGCGCCAAGCGTCCTGGAGCCTGGTTCGATGCACTACATCTTCGACTTTGGCGCCATTTTCCAGGGCGAGTATCCGGACTGGCTGCTCAGGGGGTTGATCACCACCCTGGCGCTGGCCGGGCTTGCCTGGATCCTGGCGTTCTTTGTGGGCAGCCTGTTGGCGGTGATCCGCCTGACGGGCTCGCCCATTGCCAATGGGTTGATCGCGACGTACGTCGCCTTCCACCGCAACGTGCCCATGCTGGTGCACATCCTGTTCTGGTATTTCGGTGTGCCGGCCTTGCTGCCGGCCCCCGTCACGGACTGGCTCAACAGCCACGGCAGCGAATTCATCCTGTCGTGCATCGCGATCGGGCTGGTGATGTCCGCGTATGTCTGCGAAGACCTGCGCAGTGCGGTGCGCGGCATTCCGCCCGGCCAGGTCGAGGCCGCGCGCGCGCTGGGCCTGAGCTTTCTGAAGACCATGCGCAAAGTCGTGCTGCCTCAGGCTTTTCGCATCGCCATTCCGCCACTCTTGAATCAGACCCTGCTGCTGCTCAAGAACACCAGCCTGGCGATGGCCATCGGTGTCACCGAGCTGACGGCGGCCGCGCGCGAGATCGAGAACAACACGTTCCGCACGTTCGAGGCCTACGCGGTCGTGACGGTGATCTACCTCTTGCTCTCGTTCGTCATCATGGGCGGGGGCGCAATGCTGCAACGACGCTATCGTCCGCTGGGAGTCCGCTGACATGTGGGACATACTCAAAGACAATTGGCTGCTGCTTCTGATCGGGCAGTATCCGCATGGACCCATCGGCGGGCTGGTGGCCACGCTGGGCCTGGCCGCGATCAGTCTTGCCTTGGCGCTGCCGTGCGGGGTGCTGCTGGCGCTGGGCCGCATCAGCCCCTATCGCATCTTTTATTGGCCCTCGTCGGCCGTGGTCTACCTGGTGCGCGGCCTGCCGCTGCTGATGTTCATCTTCTGGGCGTATTTTTTCGTGCCCCTGATCATCGGCCGTCCCGTGGCGGGCACGACCACCATGGTGGTCGCGCTGGTCTGCTACGAAAGCGCCTATCTGGCCGAGATCATCCGCGCCGGCATCCAGGCGCTGCCGCCCGGCCAGCAGGAAGCCAGCCGCGCGCTGGGCCTGTCCTACATGCAGACGATGCGCCGGGTCATCCTGCCGCAGGCGCTCTACAACATGCTGCCCAGCATGCTGAGCCAGTTCGTGTCCACGGTAAAGGAGACCTCGTTGGCCTACGTGATCAGCGTGCAAGAGCTGACCTACGCCGCCAACCAGATCAACAGCGTCCTGCTGACCAAGCCCTTTGAAGTCTTCGGGCTGCTTGCGCTGACTTATTTCGTCCTGAATTTTGGCCTGAGTCTTTTGGTGCACCTGACCGAACGCCGCATCGGCCGCCGGCGCGCCGGACCTGCGCCTACCCAGAAAGTGGTGCCCACATGATCCGATTTTCCGAAGTGCAGAAGTGGTATGGCGATTATCAGGCGCTGGCCGACGTGACCGCGCAGGTCGCCCGGGGCGAGGTCGTCGTGGTGTGCGGACCCTCCGGGTCCGGCAAGTCCACGCTGATCCGCACCGTCAATCGGCTGGAGCCCATCCAGAAAGGGGTCATCGAAGTCGACGGCAAAGACATCTACGGCAAGGACGTGCACCTGGACGCATTGCGCAGCCATATCGGCTTTGTGTTCCAGCAGTTCAATCTCTTCCCGCATCTGTCCGTGATGGAAAACCTGATGCTGGCGCCGCTGCAACTGAAGCGCGCCCGCCGCCCCGAAGCGCGCGAGCGCGCGATGCAACTGCTGGAACGCGTGGGTCTTGCGCACAAGGCCGATGCCTTCCCCGCGCAATTGTCCGGCGGCCAGCAGCAGCGTGTCGCCATTGCGCGCGCCCTGGCCATGAGCCCGCCCGTCATGCTGTTTGACGAGCCCACCAGCGCGCTGGACCCGGAAATGGTGGGCGAAGTGCTGCAGGTGATGAAGGGCTTGGCAAAGGACGGCATGACGATGGTCTGCGTGACGCACGAGATGGGCTTCGCGCGGGAAGTGGCCGATCGCGTCTGGTTCATGGACGCCGGCAGGATCGTCGAAACCGGCACCCCGGACGCGTTCTTCAACCGGCCGCAAACGGCCCGGGCGCAGAAATTCCTGGCGGAAATCCGGCATTGAAGCTGCGCCAAGTCAACGGCAGACCCGCCACATCACGCTGGAACGGGACGCCAGCAGCCTTGGCAAGCACGCTTGCCTTCAGGCGGCAGACAACGTTTTCGCTTTAAGGTGTCGTTTGCAAGCCATTAAGGAGGCCATGCCATGACACCCGCAACAGACACCGCAATCGCCATCGTTGGTCCAGGCGCCATCGGCACAACGGTTGCCGCCGCGCTGCATCAGGCCGGCCGCACACCGCTCTTGTGCGGCCGCACGCCCCGAGACCGGCTGACGCTCCTGGATGGCGATCGCCGCGTCGACGTTCCCGGCCCTGTACTGACGGACCCGGGTCAGGCCGGCCGCAAGATGGACCTCGTTTTCCTCGCGGTCAAGGCGACGCAGACCGAGGCTGCGTCGGAATGGCTCGCGGCATTGTGCCGGCCAGATACCGTGGTCTGCGTGTTGCAGAATGGCGTCGAGCAATTGGAAGCGGTTGCAACGCATGCGCCGCCCGCGCGGATCATCCCCGCTGTGGTGTGGTTCCCCGCTCAGGCGCAAGCCGACGGCTCGGTGCGTTTGCGCGGGGATGCGCGCCTGAGCCTGCCCGACGTGCCGGTAGCTCGCGTGGTTGCCGAGGCGCTGCAGGGGACTCAGTGCGCAGTGGATATCAGCGACGATTTCCAGTCTGTGGCTTGGCGCAAGCTGCTGCAAAACGCAGTCGCTGGCCTCATGGCCCTCACGCATCGCCGCGCTGGCATGTTTGCCCGGCCGGACATCGCCAAGCTCTCCTTGGCGTATTTGCAAGAGTGCCTGTCTGTCGCGCGCGCGGAAGGCGCAAAACTTGGAGACGAGGTCCCGCAGGAAATCCTCGCCAGGTTTCAAGCCGCTTCCCCCGACCTGAGCACGTCCATCCTGACGGACCGCGAAGCCGGCCGCCAACTGGAATGGGAGATACGAAACGGCGTGATCTCGCGTCGTGCACAGGCCCATGGCCTATCCACGCCGATCAGCGACATCATCGTGCCCTTGCTGGCTGCGGCGAGCGACGGGCCGGGTTGAACGCGGCCTGGGCGGCCAGAGTCCGCGCCAACCATCAACGCGGTCTGACACGTCCGCGATTGTCCGAAGACGCTGTAGACCAGCGCATTCCCACACCACGCCACTCGTCACGGTGTTCATGCCGTCAGTTTGCGCTGCTGCGAGCGGGAAAAAGGAAGCGCGATTCAGGTGTACGGCGCGCGGCTTTCGCGGTTCGGTCGAGTTCACGGCCATGCGCTTCATCCGTGCTGCTACGCGCTTTCGCGGCTGCGGCGACGGGGCCGACCCTGTCCGGCGCAACGAATGCGGCTGCGCTCATCTGCTCTGCAACGACCGGCGGGACGCCCGCCGCGTACCGGTACGCTTGCTGAGGCAAGAGGCCCTGTATCGTGCCGAGGTCATTGGCCGCGTTCGTGCGCGCCTGCTGTTTGGACATTTCTTCTTGGGCGGCCAGGTTTGCCGCCTGCGCATGCGCCACTTGCCTGGCCTGCTGCGCGTGATAGGCCTCGATGGCGAGTTTCAGGCAATGCGCCGTGTACGCCTCGCCCAGCGGATTGATGGCAGAGCGAGTCTTGGTAACGGGTTCGATGGGCAGCTTGGGGGGTGAGGCTATAGCCTCCGATGCAGCGTTACGCACGGCCGGTAGCGGTATGAACCGCGTCGCCTGTGGTCGCGCCGCACGCTCTGTGTGCGTCTGGGCGCGCAGGCGCTCAACACGGTAAGGATCGCTGGCGTCGTCGGCGCGGGCCGGCGCCAGCGGGTTTAGGGCAGCTAAGCGCAAGAGAGCTCCTGGTTCAGGCGTCTTAAAGTGCATTGGTGGTTGGGACGGCTACGAGCGCTGTCCGAGGACGCGCCGCTGCGATCGAATCCAGATCAACTGGGACACGGCCCCCACGACAAATACAGCCAGCCATCCCGCCAGCACACTGCGAACCAAGTGAGATTGCGGCCCGTCGGCAAGCGGATGGGACACGGGAAGTCGCGTCAACGTTTCCGCGATTCCTGGGACCCACAGCAGGAAGAAACTGAATGAGTACCCCAGTTGCGACAGATAAGGCCGCGCTCGCGAAAGCAATGACGTGCGCGAGATGAGCAGGGCGGCTGACACCGACAGCAGGGCCAGGATGCCGAGCGCGTGTCCGGCGTTGAACCCGCCGGAGCTGGACAGCCCAAAAGATGTCAGGACGGCGGCCACCAAGCCGCCTAGATATAGCTTGCCGGCGCCAGTGGCTGCATTGATTTCGCGATAGCGTGCAAAGCTGTACAGCCCGGCTAGCGCGGCTGCCAGACTGATAAGGGTGTGGGTGACGCCGAGCGCGGAAATGGGGTGTGGCATGGCAATGGTCCTTGTGGTTTATGGATGAGGGTTCATCACGAGGCAGGCTGCATGGCTGTGGCAGCATTGGGCGAATGAACCAACTAGTTGGTCGGTTATGGGCGCAAAAAAAGGGCACACACCAGGGTGCGCGCCATGGTTGTGTCAGGCGGAGCTGGTCAGTTGACGGAGGGCAGCCCGCGAAATGGCCGCGAATGCCTGGGGGTCTCCACACGCTCGCGCAGTCAGCATGGCGCCGTACACGGTGGACATGAAGGCTTGGGCATCGGCCTGCACGTTGTCACGGAGCTGAAATTGCCCTTTTGCCGCGCCGCTCTCGAGCACTGCCGCGATCCAGGCGGCCAACTCACCGAAATAAGCGCGCACCTCGTCCGCGATCGTCGTGGGAATCATGGGCAATTCCGCCGCCAGCATCGCGCAGATACAAAGGGGCATCGTGCCCTCGCGGATGCACTGGGCCCAATACTCGGTGTAGGCCGTCAAGCGGCCGAGCGGATCAAGAACCCGCTGGTCCAGTGCCGCCAAGCCTTCTCGCGACTGACTTCGGTGCTGGACAACGACGGTGAGGACCAGGTCCGCCTTGCTGGGGAAATGGTGGTGAATACTGGGTTTGCCAATGCGGACCCGTTCGGATATGTCGGCATAGCTAAACCCGTGGTAACCCCCGGCGGCAAGCAGTTGCTTGGCCTGTTCGACGATTTCGGCGGCACGTGGGGACAGCTCGAGGCTCATTTGGGTGGGACCTTGAAAAGGACGGCGTGCAGGGTGAAAGAGGCGCGTCCTTGGACGACTGTCGACCAATCTACTAGTTGGTCGGTAGGGTGTCAAGATTTCTTTGGCCGGCCCATTGATAGAAGGTATTCCGCGTCCAGCTCAATGGCCGCAGGAAGCGTTCAAGGTGTGGGAATGATGGAATTCGATAGCATCGCGTCGGCGATATCCAGCATTACCCGCAAGCGATCCATGTGGCGCAGGTCCTGGTGGTAGCCAATCCATATATCCCGCGTAGGCGGTTGATCCGGCGTGTCCAGGCGCTGCAATCCGGAAACTGCATCGCCCAGCGGCCTTGGCAGTACGGCGATGCCTACGCCCCGCAAGCACATCTGCGCCTGCACCGAGCGATTCGTGCTGGTAAACGCGCGCCGGCAGTGCGGAAACCTTTCCAGCACCCAAGCCACATCGGGGAAATGCGACTGTGCGGTGTTCATCAGAATGACACCCACGGATGCGGGGTTGTCCTGCAAGGCCTGGGCGGTCGCCGCCGACGCATACACCCCGTATGACATGCGCATCAGACGGCGCTGGACGATATCCGGTTCGCTGAACGGCACGATGCGAAAGGCCACGTCGGCCTCCCGCCGTGAGAGATCGAGCAAGCGATGGCTGGCAATCACTTCCGGCACGACAGCGGGATGGCGGTGTGTCAACTCGACCAGGACCGGCGCCAGGACATAGCCGGCGAACCAATCCGCTGAAGAGATTCGCAGGATGCCTTCAAGACGCTGGTCGTTGCCGGTCAGACGCCTTTCCATGGATAGCGCGGAATCCTCCATGGACTCCGCCAGCGCCCGCACAGTGTCACCGGCATCCGTGAGCACCAAGCCATCCTTTGTTCTCCGAAAGAGCGCCTGCTTGGCTTCCTCCTCAAGCACCTTGATTCGGCGACCCACTGTCGGATGACTCACGTTCAGTGCACGGGCCGCGCCGCCCAAGGATCCGCTGCGAGCGACCGCCAGAAAGATGCGAACGTCGTTCCAATCCATGCCCATCCCGCCGTACAAAAATGTACGGAAAATATACACCGATGTCAGTGGTAGAACAATATTGTTCAGAGCATCATGCGCTTCATGAAATGTCCTGGCAAAACTTCGCGCCCACGCTCAGGCACATCTGATTTGGAGCCTCAAGCTATGAATGTTCAACCCCGGCACGTCGCAGGCGCGCTCGAAGCCGCGCTGGCGTCATCCGAACACGCCGCTGGGAAACCAGCTCCTGACCCCCGTCGCTGGCTCGCCTTGGCCGTCCTGTTGACCGGCACACTGCTGCCACCTTTGGACTTCTTCGTGGTCAACGTGGCGCTACCTGCGATCAGGACGGACCTGCAAGCTTCTTCCGACGTCTCGCAATTGGTGATATCGGTGTATGCCGCTGCCTACGCCGTCACATTGATCCTGGGCGGTCGTCTGGGTGATCTGTATGGCCGCAAGCGGGTATTTATCGCTGGCATGCTCGGATTTGGCGTCGCGTCGGCGTTGTGCGGCCTGGCGCCGTCACCGGGCGTGCTTGTCGCCGGCCGGCTGTTGCAAGGGATATCTGCAGCGGTCATGGCCCCGCAATCGTTGGCATCGATCCACGCCATGTTCCCGCCAAGTGAGAAGAATCGCGCGCTCAGCCGATACGGCGCGACCTTTGGCTTGGCCTCCGTGGGCGGCCAATTGCTCGGCGGAGTGCTGGTTTCCACCAGTCCCTGGGGATTGGGGTGGCGCAGTGTGTTCTTGATCAACCTTCCGATCATCATCGTTGCCATTCCGGCCGCAATAAAGTTGCTGCGCGAAAGTCGCGCCGAACATTCGCCACGCTTGGACGTACGGGGGGCGGTGCTGCTGGCGATGGGCTTGCTGGCGCTCGTGGTGCCACTGATCGAAGGGCAGCAACATCGATGGCCGTGGTGGTGCATCGTGCCGCTGGCGTTGAGCATGCCGTTGTTATGGCGCTTCTGGCAGCACGAAAAGGCAGAGGAGAGCGCCGGCAGAACGCCGCTGGTTCTGCCATCGCTTCTTGCCGGGCGCGGGTTGCGACGCAGTCTGGCATCAACGTTCCTCTTCTATGCGCTCGCCGCGTTCTTCCTGGTATTCGCCGTGTACGAACACGCCGGCCTGGGGCACGATGCGTTGACAGCCGGCCTGGCCATCCTGCCGCTTGGCGTCGGGTTTTTCCTTGGCCCATTTTGCAGCCCGCACATCGCTCGGCGAATGGGCTCACGAACCGCCGGCGTTGGCATGGTCATGGAGGTGCTCGGTCTGGTCATGGTCGCAGCGCTGGCGTTGGCCGGTGCGTCGTCGTGGTTGACGTTGCCCTTGTTTCTGATTGGCGCAGGGCAAGGTATCGCCCTACCTGCGCTCGTGCGCCTGAACGTGGACCATGTGGAAACACGCTGGGCCGGTCTGGCCTCGGGTTTGGTAAACGCCACCTTGCAGATCAGCGCCGCAGTGAGTGTTGCCTTGTTCGGTGGCCTGTTCATCGCGATCGCCCCGGATGGGGCAAGCGCTCAGGAAGTTCAGCGTGGGTTTGCCGTGGCTTCATTGGCGATAGGCGCGTCGCTGGCGCTGGCCGCAGCACTAAGTTGGAGACGCCAAGAACCATGAGAATTCGACATTCCTTTTGCATCGTGGATGCATGCTTTCAAGAGAACACGCCGTCATGAACAATGCCTTGAAAAATCCCTTGCCTCGTCTCGCCCATAAACGCGCGCTTGTAACGGGCGCGGCGCGTGGGATCGGCGCGGCCATCGCGCTCAAGCTGGCCGAAGAAGGCGCGGACGTTGCTATCACGTACGAAAAATCGGTTGAGAAGGCCGAGGCGCTGGTTGCCGAAATTCGCGCCCTCGGCCGCGAAGCTATCGCCATCCAAGCCGATGCGGCAAGCCCCGATGCCGTGAAGGCCGCGGTTGCGCGCACCGCGGAAGAACTTGGAGGGCTGGACATCCTTGTCAACAACGCTGGCGTTTTGATCTCAGGCCCATTCTCCGAACAATCGCTCGAGCAGATAAGCCGGCAACTGGACGTCAACGTGCGAGGCGTATTCATGACCACCCAGGCCGCGCTGAAATACCTTCCCGATGGCGGCCGCATCATCACGATTGGAAGCAATGCCGGCCTGTCTGTGCCATTCGCGGGCATCGCGGTCTATGCGGCGACCAAGTCGGCGATGGAGAGCTTCACCCGTGGGCTGGCGCGTGAGCTGGGTCACCGTCACATCACCGTTAACCTGGTTCGTCCTGGCCCCATCGACACGGACATGAACCCCGCCGAAGGTCATCTCGCCGCCTCCATCCTGCCAAGTCTGTCTATTGCCCGCTACGGAAAGACCCGCGAGGTCGCCGAAGCCGTCGCGTTCCTGGCGGGGCCTGGCGCTGCTTATGTCACCGGATCGGGAATCCTCGTCGATGGCGGCATAAGCGCGTGATACGGAAGATCTTGACCAGCGAGCTTGCCCGCCGAGGCCGGATAACGCTTTGGGGGTGACGCTTGTTCGAGTCATCACTTTAGCCGCGATGCCGAGGTCAGGCTCAGTCGTGTAGGCCTACACACGCGATGTTGTCCGGACGCGCAGCTTGTCTGGCGATATCGAGGCGCCATCATGCGCTTGAACGCCGGCTCGGTTGGCACCGCTTCTGTGCCTTTCGGCGGCGTCAAGCATTCAGGCTACGGTCGCGAGGGTGGGCTCGGCGCTATAGTAGCGTCGCGTCAACGTAAGACTCTCACTGCCATGGCCCGCCGCGATCCACTTCCGCCACTGAATCCCGCCCGAGCGTTCGAAGCCACTGGACGCCTGCTTAGCGTTTCCAAGGCAGCCGATGAATTGTGCGTGACGCCTGCGGCGGTCAGCAGGCAGGTGCGTGCGCTGGAAAGTTATCTGGGCACGCCGCTGCTTTTACGCACACGCGGCCGCCTGGAGTTGACGCCGGCGGGCGCACGCTACCTGTCGGACTTGATTCCGTTGTTCGCAACCCTGCGCGAAGCCACGCAGGCGGTTTCCGGCAGCAACGTGGGCCGGGATACCTTGCGCATCAGGTCGCCCGCCACCTTTGCCGTACGATGGCTCATCCCGCGACTGGCGAGTTTTCATCAGAAGCATAAAGACATCGACGTTCAAGTCATGACCTCGTTCGCGCCACTGGATTTCCAGCGCGAAGACATCGACGCAGGCATACAGCTGGGCGATGGCCGCTGGCCGGGGATGCGCACCCTGCAGCTTGTGCGCAACGAGTTGGTTGCTGTGGTGGCCCCCACGCTGCGGCTGTCGCAAAGGAAACAACTGGCGACGCAAACCTTGCTGCATTCGATGGCCCGGCCCGACGATTGGATGCTATGGCTGCGCGCCGCTGGTTTGCGCAACGTGAACCCCGCGCAGGGCATGAAGTACGAAACCTCCTTGCTTGCCTACCAGGCCGCCATCGAAGGTCATGGCGTTGCCATTGCCCAAAAGGCCCTCATCGAGAAAGAGCTGACAGACGGGACTTTGGTGGCGCCGCTGGATCGCGTTCTGGATCGTGAGGATTACACGTATTACTTCGCGTGGCCTACGGGCAAGCCCCAATCCAGGGCGTTGCGTCTATTCCGCGATTGGCTGGTCACCCTCGTCGCCCTCTGAACCGCGCGCGCCTGCACTGACCTCTTTACAAAAAGTCAAAGCGTCCTGCCGATAAAGTCGTTTGCCGGCTCGATCGGCCCTGCCTATTCTGCCCGCATGACAAGTGATCACGACCACCTATCAGGCCGTGTCGCGCAGGAGCCAGGATATGTTCAAACGCAGCTTGCAAGGTGTGCGAGTCGTGGATTTCTCGCACGTACTCGCGGGGCCCGTCTGCACCATGATGCTCGCAGATATGGGTGCGGAAGTAATCAAAATCGAGCCGCCGGGCGGGGAACTCGGGCGGCAGATCGGCCCTCCCTGGATCGCGGGAGAAAGCGCCGTCTATTTGAGCGTGAATCGCAACAAGCGCGGCATGGCGCTGGATCTGAAGTCCGACGGCGGCCGAGAAGTCGCCCGTCGCTTGATCAACCGTGCGGACGTGGTGGTCGAAAACTACCGGCCGGGCGTCATGCAGTCGTTTGGGCTGGACTACGACACGCTGGCCGACAGCAACCGCAGATTGGTGTACTGCTCGATCTCCGCTTATGGCCAAACCGGCCCGCTGCGAGGCCGGCCTGGTGTGGATGGCATCATCCAGGCCGCCAGCGGCTTGATGAGCACCTTGGGCATCGCGGGCGGAGAGCCGGTAAAAGTCGCAACGCCCGTCGCCGACATGGTCACTGCCTATATCGCGACGATTGCGATTCTGGCGGCGTGCAACGCGGCACAGCGCAGCGGCAAAGGCGAATACCTGGACATCAGCCTCTACAACGCGACGCTGATGCTGCAGCAGATCGGGTACGCATCGTTTTTTGCCTCGGACGCTGTACCCGCCAAGGCTGGCAGCGCCGCTCCCTACGCCGCACCCAATGAAGCCTACCAGACCCTCGATGGATGGATCATGGTGGCTGCCTACCATCCCCAGCGCTGGCAGGCCCTGTGCGCCGCCTTGGGGGCGGGCGAGCTGGAACATGATCCGCGCTTTGCCAGTAATGAGTGCCGTGTCGCGCATCGCGATGAACTGCGCCGGGTACTGACGCCGTTGTTTCGGCAGCGTGCCACCGAAGCCTGGGTAAGTCGGCTGTCCGGACTGGACATTCTGTGTGCGCCGGTAGCGAACTACGACGATGTCGTCCGCTCGCCGGAATACGTCGCTAGCGGAATCGACAGTTGGTTTGACCATCCTATTGCTGGAAAAGTGCGCATGCCGGGCTTTGCGCCTGGGCCTGCTCACGCGGCAAGCGCGCATGACCCCATCACGGCTGCGCCAACGCTGGGCCAGCACAGCCGCCAAATCCTGAATGAATGCGGCTATGACACAGCCGACATAGACGCCATGTTCAGTAGCGGCGTGCTGGGTAAGCCCGAACGATTTTCTACATAAGCCAAGGAGACACCGATGAAAACAAATGAATCCAGCGTCTCGGGAAGTGCCTGCGTCCCGGGTGATGTGCTGATCCGGCAAGATGTCGCCGACGGCGTTCTCACATTGAGCCTTAATGACCCGGACTCAGGCAATGTCATGTCGGTGCGCATGGCTCTGGCCCTTGCCGAGGCACTGGAGCAGGCCAATACGCTGCCAGACGTTCACTGCGTATTGCTGCGCGCCAATGGCAAGTACTTCTGCACGGGCGGCAATGTGAAAGACATGGCTCGAGGATCCGACTTGATGCAGGGGTCGGTCACAGAGCTACGCGCCCGGCTGAAATCGACGCTGCATCGAATCACGCATGCAATGCAAGCACTGCAGGTGCCGTCCATTGCCGCGGTCAATGGCGCCGCGGTCGGCGCCGGCTGCGACTTGGCGCTCATGTGCGACCTGCGTGTGGCCAGCGAACGCGCGACGTTTGCCGAGAGCTTCCTGCGGCTCGGCTTGGTATCCGGCATCGGCGGCGCCTGGTTCTTGACGCGCATCGTGGGGAGGGCAAAGGCGTTGGAGCTAACGCTGACCAGCGAGTTCATCGATGCCCAGACCGCGCTGCAATTAGGCATGGTTTCCCGTGTCGTGGCGCCGGAAGCGCTGGACGAGACAAGCGCCGCCTTGGGCCGCCGCATTGCATCGAACCCACCCCAGGCCTTGCGCATGGCCAAGCGCCTGGTATTGGATGCCGCCGAATCCACCTTGCCGATGGCGCTGGAGGCTGCTGCCGCCATGCAAGCGATTTTGCTCTGCGGCGATGAACACAAGACCGTCGTGCGCGAGTTTCTGGCGCAACGCGCCCGACGCGATCTCCAGCCGAAACCCGCTGGCGTGCGTTGACAGCGCAACCGCGGACGGTGGCATACGCAACGTGCGGGTCCTCGACGCCGGCACGGACAAATCACAGGAGACAAAAATCATGATCCGCATCACTGCATTTATCATCCGCGTGGCAGCGTCGTTGTCGGCCGCTCTCGGGCTTGCCTGGGCCGTACCGGCGCAAGCGGCCGAATACCCCGCAAAACCCCTGACATTTGTCGTGCCCTTCGGCGCGGGCAGCGCGACCGATTTGCTGGCACGCGCATTGTCAGCGTCGCTGACGCAACAAACGGGGCAAGCTGTCGTCGTGGAGAACCGACCCGGCGCGAGCGGCATGATCGCCGCGCAGCATGTTGCCCGAGCTACCCCCGACGGCTATACGGTGTTAATCACCAGCAATACGACGCAAGCCGCCAATCCGCACCTATTCAAGAAGCTTCCCTATGACCCGGTGGGGGATTTCACGCCGCTGACAGGATTGGGACGCGGCGGCCAGATTCTGGTGGTGAAAGCCGATTCTCCGTACCGCACCGCCGATGAGTTGATTCGCGCGGCACGGCAAGCCCCGGGAAAACTGAGCTTCGGCAGCGGGAATTCGTCCAGCCGCATGGCAGGCGAAATGCTCAAGCAACTGACCGGGACCGATATCGTCTGGGTCGGCTACAACAGCAATCCCAATGCGCTCAACGATCTGCTGGGGGGTCACATCGACATGATGGTGATTGACACCGTGACGGGCTTGTCGCAGATCGAAGCTGCCAAACTGCGTCCGCTCGGCGCGTCAACCCTTGAACGCCTGCCTCAACTTCCAGAGTTGCCCACCCTGGACGAGGCCGGCATCAAAGGTTATGACATGGGCTATTGGTTCGCCGCTTACGTTCCGGCCGGCACACCCGCGCCGACGGCAGCGAAGCTTAGACAGCTGTTGGTCAAGGCGGTCGGCAGCGACGGCGCGCAGGCGTTCTTTCGGAACTCGGCAACCCAGGCGTGGACAACGACCCCCGACGAGTTGAGACAGTTTCAGGCTGCCGAGATTCAAAAATGGGGCAATGTCATCAAGGCGGCCGGAATCGAGCCGGAATGAGCGGTCACTCCAACGCCTTGCCGCGTCTGCGTCCGCCTTGTTAGTCCATCCGCACGCCGGCCTGCTTAGCCAGATTGCCCCATTTCAGGCTTTCATTTCGAATGAAGATGGCGAAATCCTGGGGAGGGCCGCCCATCGGATCGGCACCTTGGTAGCCACCACCACGACCTGCGGCGTGTTCATGGCCAGGCCGATGGAGACAAGATCCCGGTCTGCGTTGTAGTTGACGTTCTTAGTGATGGCGGGAACGATGACCAGTGCGCCCGTCGGCGTGCCCTCCCGGCGCGAACGGGACGATCAAACGAATCGGTTGTCTTGGCCCGGATGGCTGCGGCCGAGGTCGGCTTGCCGGATCTTGCGACCGACGGGGGATACTGCCTGGTGGCGCCGCCATCATTGCCGGCCAGCGTCCTTGAGCGGCTGTCAGGCGCGATCGCGGAAGTCCTGCAGTCCGACGAACTGAACCGGTCTTTCGCCTCGATGGGGGTTCGGCCCGATTTTCGAAGCGGACCATACTACGAGGATTTCGTCAGGGCAGAGCAGTCCCGTTGGCAAGCATTTCTCGAGAGAGATTGATAGGGGTTCGATGGTTAGGTGCGAGGGAATTGTGCCGCTATCAAATTGGATTTCAGTAACCAAGCGCCCTAATCGACCAAACGAGGGTAACCTCGATTCAAGTCGTCTCCTTAGCCTCGATGCCCAGATCAGCCGCATAGTGTGCAAGCTGCTCCCCCACATGAAGCTTCAGCGCGTCCACAAACAGCTTGATCTTGGCATCGACGAACTGACGCGATGGGTACAACGCATACACGTTGCGTTGGTTCGTGTAGAGCTTGGGCAATACACGTACCAGCGTTCCCCGGCGAAGATCTTCGATCGCTGAGAAGCCTGCCAGCAGGCCGATGCCGGCGCCATCGCGCAGCGCGGTCGCCATTGCGTCCATGTCGTTCACGCAAAGGTGCCCTCCGGTCGGCCGGTGCGTGAACATGCCGTCCTCGCCTTCCAGATGCCATTCGTCGGGGGCATAGTCCACCGTGGTCAACAGCACGCAAGCATGTTGGGAAAGGTCTTCGGGAGTTTCCACGGCAGGGTGCTGTTCAAGGTATTCAGGGGACGCCGCCAAGATGCAGTGGCTGACGCCGATCTTCTGGCTGACGTAGGTGGAATCCGGCAAGGCGCGCGCGATGACGATGCCGACGTCAAGCTGCTCTTCCAGCAAGTTCGGCATGCGCTGAGATAAAAGAAGGTCCACCGAGACGTCGGGGTGGGTCTTTCTGTAAGCCAGGGCGGCGCGGGCGACCAGCGTTCGTCCCAGGCCGGGCACCGCGTGAACGCGCAATACGCCGCGTGGCGAGACCGTTGCGTGCGCCGCTTCGGCTTCCGCTTGCTCAACGTCGCTCAGGATCGCGATGCACCGGTCATAGAAGCGATGCCCCACATCGGTAACGACGAGCCGGCGGGTGGAGCGCTGAATCAGCCTGGCGTTCAGGCCTTCTTCCAATACCGTTACAGCGCGTGAAATGTTGCCGACCGTGGTCGAAAGATGGTTTGCCACCGCAGTGAAACTGCCCATCTCCACTACTTTCGCGAAAACCGACATGTTGTATAGCTTGTCCATCGTGCGTCCATTGTGTTCGTGCGACTTTTTCTCTGGAAGGAAAAGTCATTCTTCCGTAAGGGGCTAAATCCTCGCGTCCGTCATGCCTAGACTTCGTTCCAAGGTTTTCGATCAATCTTATCGGAGTTTGCAACCATGAACGGCGACTATGACCCGCTTTACCTCTTCATCAACGGCGAATGGATAGGCGCTAGCGAGCGCGACACGGCCAGCGTTGTCAACCCTGCCACGCGCAAGGAGCTGGGCCGCGTACCCCTTGCGACGGCAGCAGATCTGGATCGCGCGCTGTCCGCGACGCAGCCCGCCTTCGACATCTGGCGGCGGACGTTTCCCAATGCGCGGGCTGCCGTTCTCAATCGTGCAGCGGCCTTGATGCGCGAACGCGCCGGGCACATTGCCACGTTGATGACCCTTGAAGAGGGCAAGCCCCTGGCCGAAAGCCGCGACGAAGTGTGGCGCGCCGCCGAGTATTTCGAATGGTTTGCCGAAGAAGCCAAGCGGATTGACGGCCGTGTCGTGCCCGCGAACCGCCCCGGTGTGCAGCAATTGGTCAAGCGGCAGGCGATCGGCCCGGTGGCTGCGTTCACGCCCTGGAATTTTCCCGCGATCACGCCGGCCCGAAAACTTGCCGCTGCGCTCGCCGCCGGTTGCAGCGTCATCATCAAGCCGGGTGAAGAGTGCCCGGCCACCGCGCTGGCGCTGGCCCGCGCCCTTGACGATGCCGGGTTGCCGAAAGGGGTGCTGCAAGTTGTCTTTGG
Organism: Achromobacter sp. E1; assembly: GCF_037039475.1. Taxonomy (NCBI): domain Bacteria; kingdom Pseudomonadati; phylum Pseudomonadota; class Betaproteobacteria; order Burkholderiales; family Alcaligenaceae; genus Achromobacter; species Achromobacter sp. E1. Next base: position 4,228,847 of record NZ_CP146253.1, on the reverse strand, counting down.
CGTACCGGACGACGTGTCGCGGCATCTGATTGCGTCGCCGGTAATCCGCAAGGTGACATTCACGGGATCCGTACCCATCGGCAGGTTGCTGTCGGCGCGCGCCGCCGAAGGTGTGAAACCCATCACGCTGGAATTGGGCGGACACGGGCCGGTGCTGGTGTTCGACGATGCCGAGGTCCAGCGCGCCGCGGTCGAAGGTGCGGCCAATCGCTTCCGCGGCACGGGCCAGGTTTGCATTTCATCCACGCGCTTTCTGGTGCAGCGCGGCGTTTATGGCGAATTCCGCGAACATTTCGTGAAGGCTACCCGTGCGCTGAAGGTGGGTAACGGCCTTGATCCCGACACGCAAGTCGGGCCGTTGGCAAACCCGCGCCAGCTGGAGAAGATGCAGTCGCTGATTGCCGACGCGGTGGCATGCGGCGCCACGGTATTGACCGGGGGCAAGGCCATAGATGGCCCTGGCTACTTCTTCGAACCGACGGTGTTGGCCGACGTCCCGATGCACGCCAAGATCATGCACGAAGAACCGTTCGGTCCGATCGCAGTGCTCATGCCGTTTGATGAACTAGCCGACGGATTGCAGGAAGCCAACCGGCTGCCTTATGGCCTGTCGGCCTACGCGTTCACCAGCAACGCCCGCACGGCGATAGACGTGGCCGATGGTCTGGAAGCCGGCATGATCGGCATCAACCAATATCGAATCGTTGCAACGGAGTTGCCCTTCGGCGGCATGAAGGAAAGCGGACATGGCTCAGAGGGCGGGGTGGAAGGCATCGAGTACTACCTCACGCACAAGTTCATCAGCCAGGCCTGAAAAAGGAGCATCCCATGTCGAACATCGATTTCAGCCATCCGCGCGAAGCGGCGCGTGCCTTCACCCCGGCGCTGTCGGCATTTGTCGACAACACCCTATATCCCGAAATCTGGAGCAATCCCGCGTTGTCTCCGCGAGACCGGAGTCTGATTACCGTGGCCGCCCTGATTGCCGCGGGCCATACGGATGAATTGCCCGCGCACCTGCGCCGCGCCGTCAGCAATGGGCTGACGCAGGATGAACTGTCGGCCGCCATCACGCATCTGGCGTTCTACGTCGGGTTTCCTGCCGCGATCACCGCCTCTGCGATTGCGCAAGCCACCTTGGCCGTGTCACACACAAACGACTTGAAGGATAAGCAATGAAAGCGATTATTTTTGAACAGTTTGGCGAGGCCGACGTGCTTGAAGTGGCCGATGTTCCCCAGCCCGAAATGCGGCCTGATGACCTCATCGTCCGCGTCCATGCAGCCGGTGTAAATCGCGCCGACCTGACCCACCGCCGTGGCGGCTACGGCCGCCCGAATTTCGGCGACTCGACCATCATGGGCCTGGAAATCGCGGGCGAAGTGCTGCAGGCCGGCAGCGCCGTGCGCGGCTTCAAGGCCGGTGACCGCGTGATGGGTGTGGTGGGCGGCGGCGCTTATGCGGAGATTGCCAGATTGGATTGGCGCATGGCTTTGCCCATTCCTCCCGAGCTGGACTACGTCCACGCCGCCGCTATCCCCGAAGTGTTCGTCACTGCGCACGAAGCCATGCTGCATCTTGGCCGCCTGAGAGCGGGTGAGTCCGTATTGATTCATGCGGCAGCCGGCGGCGTCGGGTCGGCAGCGGTCCAGCTTGCAAGGGCAACGGGCGCCACCGTGTACGCAACGGCCGAGGCCAGCAAGCTTGAGCAGGTCAAGCGACTGGGCGCCGACTGCGTCATCGACTATCGCACGCAGGACTATTCGCAGGTCGTGGCTGAACAGACGGCCAAGCGCGGCGTGGATGTCGTGATCGACTTTATTGGCGCGCCCAACTTTGCGCGCAATATTGCGTCGCTGGCCAACGGTGGGCGGCTGGTTCAGGTGGGTATCCTGGGCGGCGGCGGCCAAGTCAATATTGCGCTAGAGGACATCCTGTATCGTCATCTGCAAATTTTCGGCACCGTCATGAAGTCGCGTCCACAGGCTGAAAAGCACGCCATGGTGCTGCGCTTTCGCGAACACTGGCTGGACCGCTTTACCAGCGGCGCGGGTCTGGTTCCCGTGGTCGACAGCACCTATCCGCTTGAACGTGCATCCGATGCGCATCGCCGGATGGAGTCGGCGCAGAATGTGGGGAAAATCATCCTGACGATGACCGTTTGATAGGTCGGAGCCAGCACGCAGGCGGGGAAGAACTCGTGATCGTGCTCGCCGATTGTCTCGTCTCGGAGGCAATCACGGCCAAAGCGGGAAAGGCGCTGACTTGAAGTTGGCCGGCCGTTGGTCTGCCGGAACTCGTCGCATGACGAATATCGGCGGCAAACCTGCAGGAGATCGAGGCTGGCCAGCCGGCTCACGGCTGGGCCAATGCATCGATGGTGACGTCCAGCAGCGCTCGCAGTCGTGCAACACGACGCAGATCCCGGTGATAGCCTAGCCAGACATCGCGACCCGGCGGAGCCTCGCCCAAGTCGATTCTTCGAATGCCGGGCGTCATATCACCAAGCAGACATGGCAGCACTGCCAAGCCCGATTTCTCAGCACACATACGTGCTTGAACGCCGCGGTTGTTGCTGCCGAACACGATCCTTGCTCCAGGCAACATCCGCTTGATCCATTCGACATCGGGCAAGGAACCGAATGCGCTGTCCATGCTGATCAGCGCATGGCCGGCACCGTTGCCTGGTGACGGCGGGGCGATGTCAACGTGCCCGTATAGCGCATAGTCGATCCGCATCAGCTTACGTTGAATGATGTCGGACTCTTCGAAAGGGACGATCCGGAACAAGAGATCCGCCTCGTGCCGCGCAAGGTTGTACAGGCGTGAATCCGTGAGCAGCTCTATTGAGATGCCCGGATGCTGTGCCAGAAAGCGCGCGAATACCGGCGTGAGGACGTGGATGCCGAACCAGTCCGATGAAGAGACCCGCAGCAGCCCGCTCAGTTGCGTTTCTTTTCCCGTCAGCGCACGCGTAAAGCCCAGCGCCTCTTCCTCCATTCGTTCGGCGTAGGCGAGCACCGCCGCCCCATCATCGGTCAGGACAAATCCATCGCTCGTCCGCTGAAAGAGCGTATGCCCAAGCGCTTCTTCAAGCGCACGCAGCCTGCGACCCATCGTGGGCTGGGTTTGGCCTAGCTGCTTTGCCGCACGGCCCAATGTGCCGCAACGGGCAATCGCCAAAAACACGCGGACATCGCTCCAGTCCAGGCGCATGTCATTCATTTGTGTTTAATAGTTGTGCAGAAATGTGGATTTACATGCGTTATAGCATAGTCAATGATGACGGCATTGGTCGGTCATTCGACGGGCCAGATACTCGTAAGGAGTTGATCATGACCATGCAGGCGCTCGTTCTAAACCGTCATAACGGTCCACTTGAGTTGACCGAAATTCCCATGCCGCAACCGGCCCACGGGCAAGTGCGCGTGCGCATCGCCGCAAGTGGCCTCAATCCGCTGGATACCAAGATTCGCGCCGGCAGCGCCGCGCACGCAAAGCATCCGCTGCCGTTGGTGCTGGGCATAGACATGGCCGGCGTGGTCGATGCCGTCGGCCCAGGCGTGTCCACTTTTCGCGTCGGTGACGAGGTCTACGGCATGACGGGAGGAGTCGGCGGCATCCAGGGTTCGCTGGCCCAATATGCGGTCGTGGATGCGGACCTGCTTGCCATCAAGCCGGTAAACCTCTCGATGCGTGAAGCCGCGGCGCTGCCCCTCGCATTTATCACGTCATACTCGGGCATCGTCGACCGCGCGCGTTTGCAGGCCGGTCAAACTGTGTTGGTGCAAGGCGGCGCGGGCGGTGTCGGTCATGTGTCGGTGCAACTGGCGCGCGCGTTGGGCGCCCGTGTTTTCGCCACGGCGGGTTTGCGTGACCACGATCTTGTTGCGCGCCTCGGGGCAACGCCCATCGACTACCAGTCCCAGTCAGTCGAAACGTATGTGGCTTCGTTCACGCAAGGCGCTGGCTTCGATCTTGTCGTTGACACCGTGGGCGGTCCATCGCTTGATGCTGCATTTGCCGCGGTGAAGCACTTTGGGCATGTCGTCAGCGCGTTGGGGTGGGGCACGCATGCGTTGGCGCCGCTGTCGTTCCGCGAGGCCACTTATTCTGGAATATTCACCCTGTATCCGCTGCTCACAGGCCAGCATCGCGCCCACCACGGCGCGATGCTCCGCGAGGCTACATGGCTGGTCGAAGCCGGCAAGCTCATGCCGAATCTCGATCCCCGGCGGTTTGACCTGCGTTCCGCGGAAAGTGCCTACGAAGCTATCTCGACTGCAACCGCGAGGGGGAAAATCGTGGTGGACGTGGCATGAGGCTCGCAACCCGCATTGCTGGTGGCGACATCGGTTGGCGATGGGCTGCGGACTCAATTGATCATTCCTTGCACGGCGCTATGGTTCTGAGCCCCGGGACTTCGCGTGCCGCGCCGCAATCCATGACAAGGTGCCGACGTCGGCCCCTCCAGACTCGATGACGGTGGTGCCGGCCATCATCAATCCGTAACCGTGCTCCTCCTCCCAGGCGCAGCGGAAGTCCAGGCCGATATAAGGCCCGCCAGCGACAGGGTGGAGCGTGATGTTGTTCAGACGGATCAGTTTCCGCAAGGCTTGGCCATCCCAGTGCTGCGGCAACCGGAAGGCATCATCGTCCAGAACGACGCCATCCTGCTCGGCGCGCAGGCGCGGCAGATCCGCCAGCATCGCCTTCATTACCGCCTGGTAGAACGCCTCGTCATGGTCCAGCAGCCAGCGCGCCGCTTCGATCATCGTTGACGCCGGCGCTTCGCCGGAGCCATCGTCATTTTCAAAGAAAGCGATGACTTCCCCGGCTTGTGCGATCGCATCGTCGCGCGCGTAGCCCTTTGAAGCGGGAAGCGCATCGGCGCCACGCAATCGCGACGTTGCGGGCAGTGGCAACGCGGTGATCCAGACGCACCACGCGCTTTTCGGCCCATAGAGCGTAGGCAGTCCCGTTACCGAAAGCGGCCCATAATCTGATGGAATCTGGCCGGTATTCATTGAATCGCTCCTTGGATCTTTGTTGAGGCGACGCCAGCTTCAATCGCCGGTCGTGGCCGCCGTCAGGGCAGTCAGCGCCGCGAGCAACGCCGTGTCGGCACCGTCAGGCGCAGATGCCACCGCCGTGCGCACCTTTTGCGCCAAAGCGCTGTTGAAATCGGCCGCAATGTCGGTGCGCAGTGTGACCCGCCGGCCGGTCTTGTCCAGAAGCATGTCCGGCGCTACCCCCACCGAGTCCAGCCGGGCGCCATCGGCGCGGTGGACGCGGGCGGTGGTGATCACCAACGCGCCCTGGTTGCCGGGCAGGGACCGCACGGTCTGGATCGTGCCCGCGCCCAGGGTTGCCGTGCCGATCAGCAAGGCCCGGCCGTGGTCCTGCAGCGCGGCCGCCACGATCTCGGCGCCGGCGCCCGTGCGGTGATCAACGAGCACCACCACCGGAACCCCCTGCTGAACGAGGGGGGCGCGGGCGCGCAAGGTGCGCGCATTGTCCGGCGTGCGACCGCGCAGGCTGCCGATCTCGGATCCTTCGGGCAGCACCATGCCGGCGACCAGTTCGGCGGCGTCGAGCAGCCCGCCGGCGTTGCCGCGCAGGTCCAGCACCAGTCCCGCCAGCGGCGCTTCGGCATGCGCGGACGCTGCGTCGAGCGCGTCTTTCAGCTGGCGGCCCGTTCGACTGTCGAAAGCGGAGATCCGGATCACCGCAATCGCGCCATCCAGATCCCAACGCACCGTGGGAGGCGCCTGTACAGGTCCGCGCACGGGCTGCGCCGTGATCGCGCTGGCCGAGCCCGGCCGGCGCAGTGTGAGCGTGGTGGGGGTGCCTGCCGTGCCGCGCAGCAATGCGACGGCTTCTGGCAAGGGCAGGCCCGCGGTGGCACGGCCGTCCACGTGGGTCACGATGTCGCCGGACTGGACGCCGGCGCGTTCGCCTGGGCTGCCGGGCAGGGGCCGCACGACGGTCAGGGCACCGTCCCGGATCGACAGCTCCAGACCGACGGATGCCGGCGGGGCAGCCAGTTCAGCGCGCGTTGCGACGCGGCTGTAGGCGTCCAGACCCGCCATCATGCCGCGCAGGGCCGCGTCCAGCGCCATCTCGCGCGGTGTGCCGTCGGCAAAACGCAGGATCTCGCCGGTCAGGATGCGGATCTGGGGTGTCATACCTTCCGTCTGATGCCCGGTCAGGACGGCCTGTTCGATCGCGGCCTTACGCGATGGATCTTCAGCGCCTGGCAGCGCCTTGAGCGCGCTCAGGCCGTTCACCACGAGTACACGTGAATCCAGGGGATCAACGTACTGGTTTACAACCTGAGTCATGGCAGATGCGAGCGTGGCTTCGATCTCCTGGCGCGTCATGGCCGCGGCAGACGCGTGCACGATCGTGCACGCCCACAGCAGGGCGCAAAGCGATTGTTGCAGCGCACGCCCGCGCCCGGCGATCGATGCCTGCTTTTTCGCGGGCGCTGGCCCCGTCCCGCTCGAAGGCGGAGATAGTAAGGGCGCGCAGACGAGGGCGGTCCGGAACGCTCCAGCCCAAAAGGCAAAGAAAAGTTTCGTCATCCTGCGCGATCCTACCGGCAAGCGAAAGACTGATGGAGTGCCTCGCTGACCAGCGGGCCGGCATTCTCTTCGAGCCGGCTGGCTGGCAGCTTGGTCAAGTAGCTGTATACCCTGTCCTTCAATTCGTGGGGCAGGACGCCGGTCGGGCTGCACCAGAGCGCGCCCTGTGTCTGGTCCGCGATCCCTGCCACGTAGGCCTGTGCATAGGCGGAAGAGAATTGGCGGCGAAGTGATGCGTCGTGAAAAGCCGAGGGCATCCGACCTTCCAGGGCCGCAGCCAGCTCGACACCGGTAAAGTGCCAGGTCCGGGCTTCCTGCGCCTGGCTGATCGCGCAGGCAGACAGCATGACAACCAGTGCTACGCGTCTCATTGACATCTTTACCCTTTGGCCCGCGCGGTGGGGCCTGTCATGTACCTTCTGTTTTTCTACGGATATCGCAGGCCTGGTCTCAAAGACGGTCGAGTTGATCTCGCGGGTGGAACTCTGCGTCGTCCTTGCCTTCCAGCATCGCGTCTACCATCCCCTCGAATGCGCCCGCGGCATGACCGAACGCATCGGAAGCCAGAAACTCGGATCCGCCTTTTCCGGCCAGTCCAAGCGCAGCAACAGTTTCCCGTTCGCCTTCCTCTCCCCAGATGTAATCGTGAACCACCGCAAGGCCTCGACCCTCTGCCTCGAGAAAATCGGCCGCGCCTCGCGCTACCGTCAGAAAAACGATGAGGTCGTAGAGATTTTCGGAATAGGTCAGCGACCCCGCAACGAAGTGCGTGTCCGAAGAATCGTAGGCCGCAACCTTGATGTTGTCGGCCTCGGCGGATTGCATGATGGCCCGCAGCGCCGCGCGATTGTCCGAATGGCGAGCCAGCATGGCGTCGCATTCCGAAACAAGCTTACCCAAATCCTGGTCGCTGGAGGCAGCCAAATCCTTGCCTTCCGACAGATGCCACTGCCCGCCGATAGTGCGCCAGTCTGACCATCTTGATGCCGCCGGCACAGGGGCAGCGAGCCATCGGGATAGATTCCCGCGGGACATCTGGAGTTTGAGAAAGGCAGAATAGGGTTCGGACATGGCAGCTATCGATCCTCAGGTTCTCAGCAACTTTGCTTTTATCAAAATGACGGTGCAAATTCTACGGTTGCGTCTTCACCACGGCCTGCCGCAGGATGTCGTAGACCGACAGGCCCGGGAGTCGCGAGAAGAAGGTGTTTCTATCGGCGGAAGCTGTCCACGCGGACCACAGCGTCAGCACGGAAAGCTGGCCATGCTTCCATGCGACCAGCGCCTCGATGTCGCCCGCGTCGCGGCCCTTCTTGTCTTCGACGGAAAACCGGAAGGTACGCGCGGCAAACCCCTGGTCCACCAACGCACTATCCTCTTCGCTCGACACCAGCACGGGAGGCTGCGCGTCGGATGTCTGCTTGACGAAGTAATCCTTCACGAGCGTGGCGCCGGCTGTTTCAAGGTCGGGTTTCTCCTTCATGTTCTGGACGAAGAGCCAAACCAACCCGACATCCTTTCCGTTCTTACGCCTGACCATGTGCAGCTCGGCGGGAAGTGGTCCATGAAAATCGTTGATGGGAATGTCCCATCCATCCGGGATGCGAATCCGGTGTTCCACGTTGCTGATACGAAGCGGGATATCCTGCATCTCCCGTCCGAAACTCGATTGCTGCCCGTTGGCCCACGAAAGACTGTCAATGAGCGCCGTGGCGTATTGATCGGCTTCATGCACCAGATTGTTCGCGGCATCCATGCTGGCGGCACGGCTCACGTCGACGATGAAGAAAACGCCCACCGCCTGTTTTTCGCGGACAAAGCAATAACTGATAGCGGCGCTCTTCGGCTTCCCGTTGTCGGCTTTCTGGGCCAGAAGTCCCACTTCTGTCAGGTCGTCCGAACTTTTGGAGATTCGCGGTACATACCCGAGTGCTTCCACTTCGAAAGTGCAGAGTCGCCATGCCGTGGCGGGCGCCGGCAGGTTGTAGCCCAAAATGCTGGTCTCGATCTCCGGATTGTTTTTATCCGACGTGATTTTTCCAATCACCTTCACGTTGCCGATGGTGTCCGGCGGATTGGGCTCCATGGGCGCGGTCTGCACGTTCGCATCTCGTGGAACGGTGCTTTCGAAATTTAAGGCAGGCGCTGAAAAATCGAATTGCCGGGTTACCCGTGGTCCGCCATCAGGCGATGCGTCATTACCTAAAGCGAAAGCCGATCCCATGGTAGTCAGTGCAAAAATTGGCACCGCGAACATCGTGTTGGCGAGGCAAAGATTCATTTTCTTGGTGCTCACTTGCGTCTCTCGATTTGACGTTCTGGGCGATGCTGGTGCATTTGGTATCGTCGCTTATCTCCGATTGCTGGCTGGGCTATCACCGAAGGCGCGAAGCGCCGTTTCCTACCGTATGTTTTTGGGCGGTTGGAGACCTTCGTGGCCGTCTGCTTGCGACCCAGACCGGCCACTCAGGCGCGGCTTGCCAAAATCTGCAGGTTTGATGGAAAATCGATAGTAATTCTCATTACTAAATTTTCAATCCGGAGCGCCTGGTGTCCACTCCTCCCACTGCCGTATCAGCGATACATACGCTTTACAGCGACAATCATGGGTGGCTGCTGGGGTGGTTGCGCCGTCGTGTGGGCGATCCTTTCGACGCGGCTGATTTAATGCAGGACACCTTCGTCAGGGTGTTGAAGACGCATACAGGGCGATGCGGCGCGGCCAACGCCCAGCCCGCCGCTGACATTCGGGAACCGCGCGCCTATCTGGCGACCATCGCCAAAAGCCTGATGATCGATTTCTTCCGGCGCCAAACGCTGGAGCGGACCTATCTCGAGGTTTTGGCCGCACTCCCACCGCAGGAGGTGCCTTCGCTCGAAACGCAGGCCGTGTTGCGTAGCGCCTTGATCGAGATCGACGCCATGCTCGACGGACTCGGATTGAAGGTCAAGCAGGCCTTCTTGATGGCGCAGTGCGAAGACCTGCCCTATGCCGAGATTGCCCGCCGTCTAGGGGTATCGCGTCGCAGCGTGGACAATTATCTGGCGCGCGCCATGGCGCATTGCTGCCTGCTCTTGCCGTGAGCGGCACGCCGATGTCTACGGAGACACCGCCCAGCGCGCGGGACCTGCGCGCCATCAAGGAGGCCGCCACCTGGTACGCGCGCCTTAGTTCGGAAGCCGCCACCGCCAACGATCGCAACGCCTGGAGCCACTGGCTCGCCAGCGACGCCACCCACCGCGCCGCGTGGGGCAAGGTCGAGCAGGTCTGCCGCCAGATGGGCCGCCTGCGAGGCAACATCGCCCGCCCCACGCTGGCGCCGGCTAAGGCGTCGCGCCGCGCAGTGTTGCGTAACATCGGCCTCGTGGCAGGCGCTGGCGCCGCCTCCTGGCTGGGATGGCGCACCCTGCCGTGGGAAGGCTGGACTGCCGACTACCGCAGCGCCGTCGGCGAACGGCGCAACATCAAGCTTGCGGACGGCTCGTCCATGCTGATGGACACCGATACCGCCGTCGACGTCACGTTCGACGCCCAGGCGCGCATCCTGGACCTGCGATCGGGCGCCATTCTGGTCTCCACGCATCCCGACCCCGCCGCCACGCCGCGCCCCTTACTCGTGCGAACGCGCCAGGGCACGGCCACCGCGCTAGGCACGCGTTACACGGTCAAGACCGAAGATGGCTGGACGCGCGTGGCCGTCCTGGAAAAGTCGGTCCGCATTGAGCCCGTACAGGGGCAGAGGGCCGTCGTCCTGCATGCTGGCCAGCAGGCGCGGTTCAGCCGAGACACTGTCGAACCCCCCAAGCCAAACGACATCACTACCGCGGCATGGACTAGTGGCAACCTCGTCGCGTTGGACATGCCGCTGGGCCAACTGGCGGCCGAGCTGGGCAGATATCGGCGCGGCGGTCTGGGGTGCGACGCCGAGGTTGCCCACCTGCTGGTGTCGGGCTCTTTTCCGCTGGACAACACCGATCAGGCCCTGGCCGCGTTGACGCACGGCTTTCCGGTCAAGACCGCGCGAGTGCTTGGCTATTGGACCCGGCTTGTCGCGCGTTGAAGCGTGCGGACGCCGCTCTCTGTAACCGTCCAAATTTATTTTTGAAGAATTTGCGTCTTCGGGCCGTCTCGTTCGTCCTCTCAGGCAGAACCTTCATTTCGCGTCTTCCTGAGAGACTTCATGTCGTACAACCAGTCTGTTCACGCCCCTTCCGCGTCCGGCATGCGCCTGCGCGTCTTGCCGTCCCATTTGGCGCTATTGTTCACGGTGTCGACCCTGCTGGCCTCACCGCTGCTGCATGCGCAAGGCGCCGTCATGGCCTCCGAGTCCTCCGCCCGCCGTTTCGACATTCCTGGCGGGCCGCTGGCCCAGGTGATCAGCCAGTATGCGAGCGCAGCCGGCGTGGCCATTTCGTTCGACGCTGCACAAACGCGTGGCCTGACCTCTGCTGGCGTGCATGGCACGTATAAGGTGGATGCGGGCTTCGGGGTCGCACTGGCGGGTAGTGGACTGCAGGCCGTCCGCGGCGCGCAGGGCGCTTACACGCTGCAGGCTTTGCCCGCAGCGGGATCCGTTGTCACCCTCCCCAGCATCGCCGTGACCGCCTCTTCCGAGCGGCCTGCCGACGACGGCTTCGTAGCGCTGCGTTCGTCGGCAGGTACCAAGACCAATACGCCCCTGATCGAGATTCCCCAAGCTATCAGCGTCGTCAGTCGCGAAGAGATGGATCAGCGGGGCGTGCAGAACTTCAATTCCGCAGTGGCGTACACACCCGGCATTCGCGCCATCGACTACCCGGGCGGGCAAGGCGCGCCCGACATCTACCTTCGAGGTTTCCGCGCCTTTAACCTCTTCTCGACGTTCCGGGACGGCCTGCGCGCGGGCTTTAACCAGTACGACATCGATATCGAGACCTACGGGCTGGAACGGATCGACGTTATCAAGGGGCCGTCGTCCGTGCTGTACGGGCAAATCGCCCCGGGCGGGCTGGTCGACATGACGACTAAGCGCCCGACCGAAACGCCGCTGCATGAAATCGAATTGCAGGGGGGGAACTTGGGGCGCCGCCAGGCTGCGTTCGACTTTGCCGGTCCAGTGGACCAGGAGGGCAAGTGGTTTTACCGGATCACCGGCGTGGCGCGCGATAGCGGCACGCAGGTGGACCATTCGCCCGACGACCGGCTCTATCTGGCGCCGTCGCTGACATGGCGTCCAACCGACCGGACCAACGTCACCGTCTACGCCAGCTACCAGAAATCCAAGCGCGGCGGTTCGGAACAAAGCCTCCCGCTCACCGGCACCGTCAATGACAACCCGGCTGGCCGCTTCCCGTCAGACGTTTTCCTGGGACAACCCGAGCTGACACACTACACGGTCGAAAACACCTCGGTCGGCTATGAAATCGAACATGCCGCTACGGAAAACTGGACCGTGCGTCAGAAGGCGCGGTACACGCATGCCGACGTGGATTACGTGTCCAGCGGTGCACGCAACAGCGCGCAACTGACCGACGGACGCTACTACACGTTCGGCATGCAGGACCGCCCGAAAAGCACCGACACCTTCCTGGTCGACACCAATGTCGAAGGCCGCATTTCGACGGGCGCCGTCCAGCACACCGTTCTGGCAGGCCTGGACTATGGATACTATTCCGGCCGCGAGTCCCGCACCGGGGGCACCAACGGCACGGTGGACATCTTCAATCCCGTCTACACCAATACCACCACGTGGAACAGCTTTAAATCGGTGGACGGCAAGAGCCAGGTCTATCAGACCGGGTTGTATGTGCAGGACCAACTGCGCTATGAGCGCTGGATTTTGACGCTGGGCGGCCGTTACGACTGGGCCACCAACAAGGAGTCCGACTATCTGTCCGATGCGTCGAGCACAGTCAACTCGGAAGCCTTCACTGGCCGTAGCGGACTGACCTATCTTTTCGACAACGGCATCGCGCCGTACGTCAGCTATTCCACATCGTTCCAGCCCGCCTCAGGCACGCTGGCGCCGGCACGGGGCGGCGGTAATTTTGATCCGACCAAGGGCAAGCAGTACGAAGTCGGCATCAAGTACCAGCCTCCGGGTTCCGACAGCATGATCACGGCGTCCCTGTTTCAGTTGACGCAGCAAAACGTCACGACCGCGGACCCTTTGTACTCCGGCTATTCGGTGCAGGACGGCGAGGTGCGCTCGCGCGGGCTGGAGTTGGAAGCGAAGACCTCGCTGGCCGCTGGCCTGAACGTGGCGGCGTCTTACACCTATCTGGATGCCGAGATCACCAAGCACAATGCCAATCTCGTCACCGGCGTTAGCAAGAAAGGCCTACGCCCAGCGTCGGTGCCGCGTCACATGGCGGGCATGTTCGTCGACTACACCGTGCGCACCGGGCCGCTCGCCGGGCTGGGCCTGGGCAGCGGCGTCCGGTATGTTGGGTCGTCCTACAACGCGGCCAATACGATCAAGATCGGCGGGTACACCCTGGTTGATGCGGTGGTCAGATATGACCTGGGTCAATTGAGTCAAGGTCTCAAGGGCTTGCGCGCTTCGATTAGTGCGACCAACCTCTTTGATAAACGCTATTTCACCCCGGGCTTCTACGATCAGTCCGTGTTTTACGGCAACCGGCGCGCCGTGGTGGGGACATTGAGCTATAGCTGGTGATTTCACCGAATCGCGTGCTGGAGGACAAGGGATTCGGCTGATGGGTTAATTCGGTATTACGGTAGCGTCGAGCAGGCTGCTTCTGACCGGCAAGCGTTCGCTCGCCGGCCGCGATGCATCAAACCTCTGTTTGTTCAGCCATCTCAAGCGCATCGTCGACCTCGATGCCAAGGTAGCGGACTGTGCTTTCTAGCTTTGTATGCCCGAGCAGCAGTTGTACAGCCCGAAGATTCTTCGTCCGGCGGTAGATCAGCGAGGCTTTTGTACGGCGCATAGTGTGGGTTCCATATGCGGTATCGTCTAGGCCAATCGATGCGACCCAGCGATGCACAATCCGGGCGTACTGCCGCGTCGACAGATGCGAGGACGTATGCAAACGGCTCGGAAACAGAAAATCCGTCGCCTTTAGCCCTCGCGCCTCGATCCATGCTTCAACGCTCTCACGGTTTTGCTGCGTAATCTCGAATTGGACCGGACGCTGGGTCTTCTGTTGCATGACGGTTGCTCTCGTGGCTACGTGACTTTCGTGACGGATGTCCAGTACCTGCAATCGCGTGAGATCGCACGCTCGAAGCTTGCTATCAATCGCGAGATTGAACATCGCAAGTTCCCTGATGTTCGAAGCCATCTGAAGTTTCATTCGGATTGCCCAAATTTCTCGGAGCTTTAGGGGCGGCTTCTGCCCAGTGAGCTTGCCCTTGTTCCATGGCACACGACCGTCAACGGTGCCATTCGCGGATTCCATGACAATCTCCTTTCGAGTAAGGGGAGATTCAGTGTGCGCCTTCGGAGGGGCGCTATCCGACCCACAGCAGCCCTCTGTGCGGTCAGGGAGTACAGATCGAAAGCCGAGGCCATCGGTGGCTGAATCGCTTGGACTTCACACGGTGCAAAAACGTTGAGACGCTCGCCCGACGAGGGTTGTGCCGAACTCGCAGTTCAAACAGGTCATTCAATCCGTACGGCGCTATGACCTTCAATGATTCATAACCGTCCAGGTAAATCCCAACGCAGGTGGCGAACTCTGGCCAAGTGGCCAGCCCATCGTCCAAAGACGTTAGGGGTGAAACCACCTGGCCGAGGGCTTCTGCGAACCACTCGTGCACTCTGGCCTGGTTTGTCACTTCCCAAGTGAGCGAGGGAAGGAGAAGATGCAGCCGCTCTTGAAGTTCGGCATCCAGAGCTAGAGGCGCTTCGGCATCAAAGTACGCAACGTCCACGTCATCCACGTTCGAGGGCACCTGAAAGCCATGCAAGTTATCCCAAACCAAGGATCTGATGGCCCCTGCACCGATGCACCACGAGGGTAAACCAAGGCAGCGAACCGCCCGCAGCGCGGCCATCAGTTGCTCAGAGGATTCGACGAGGTCGCATAGTCGTTGCTCATAGCCTGCTCGAACGTTCGCCATCATTTCGCCGGAAAATGGAATCTCGGGGTGGTTGATATGTGGAAATAGCATATCCGGAATCATCGCCCGTCCGCTTCTGGCCGGAAGCCGCCACTGACCACAGGGGCATCGGAGCCCTCCATGCCCGAATCCGCCGGCTTAGACCGTTGCGAAAATTTAATCGCGCCTATCGCGAAGTAGGCCTTTTACAACTGCAGGCTCTCCGTTCGCACAGACCAAGAATCGCCCACGCATTGGCCGGCATTACCGGGCAAAGCCAACTGCCGAACTCCATTCCCCACTCCCCAGGTTTCCCCTAATCAAATTTCCCTTGCGGAAAATCAATGCTCTATAGGACACTTTGTGTCATAGCGCCGCGACGGCGTATACAAGGGGAATGGCATGAAGGTCTTGGGCATGGTGGCAGCATTGGCAATGACGGCGGGATTGGTGGGACACGCGCAGGCGGCGTTTCCAGAGCGGACGATCCGGCTGGTGGTGCCGTTTGGCGCCGGCGGCATTACGGATATCGTGGCGCGGCAGGTGGGCAAGGGAATGGGGGACGTGTTGGGGCAGGGGATCGTGATCGAGAACCGGCCCGGTGCGGGGGGCGTAATCGCGGCGCAGGTGGCGGCGACGGCGCCGGCCGATGGGTACACGATATTCATGGGGACGGTGGGCACGCAGGTGGTGAACCCGTTGATCTACGCCAAGCTCAGCTACGACGCCGACAAGTTTGCGCCGGTAGGGATGGTGTCCGGGTCGCCGTATCTACTGGCCGTGCGTGCGGGTGTGCCCGCGGCGTCGTTCGCCGAGTTCGTCAAGCATGCCAAGGCCAATCCCGCGAAGCTGAATTTCGGCTCGGCCGGTAACGCCAGTTCGCCGCACCTGGGCCTGGAACTCTTGAAGCTGACTGCGGGCGTGGACATCGTGCATGTGCCGTTCAAGAGCGGCAGCGAGGCCGTGAATGCGGCGATCGGCGAGCAGGTGGATGTGGTGATGGACGCCAGTCCGGTCATCATGCCGCACGTCGCGTCCGGCAAGTTGCGGGCGCTGGCGGTGGCGTCGGACAAGCGGCTGCCGTCTGCGCCCGCAGTGCCAACCAGCGTCGAGGCGGGCGATGCGGGCCTGCAGATCAGTTCGTGGAATGCGTTCTTTGCACCCGCCGGCACGCCGCCGGACGTGGTGGCCGCGCTAAGTGCGGCATTGCAAAAGACGCTGGCCTTGCCCGATTTGAAGGAACGGCTGGCGGCGCAGGGCACGCAGCTTTACACGGGTACGCCCGAGGAATATCAGCGCTTCATCGGCGGCGAAAAGACCAAGTGGGCCGAGATCGTGAAGCGCGCCAATATCAAGATGGATTAGGAAACACGCATATGGAAAGGAGCTACGCATGAATACCGGGGCGTCCCACCCGCTGGCGGGCAAGCCGCTGGAACTGGCCGATACGCTGCGGTCGGGCAACGCGTGGAAGATCCGGCTGGCCTGCGGGCTGATGGGCCTGCCGGTCAGGCGGCGCACGTTCGACATCGTTCAGGGCGACCTGGAAACCGAGGCGTTCGCGCGCATCAATCCGTGGCGGCAGGTGCCGGCGCTGTTGACGCCGGAAGGGCAGTGGCTGGCGGAGTCTCAGGCGATCCTGTGGTATCTGGGCATGGGCACGTCGTGGCTGCCGGAGGACCGGCTGGCGCAGGCGCAGGTGTCGAGCTGGCTGAGTTTCGAGCAGACGCAGCACATGCACGCGTTCGCGCAGCCGCGCCTCTTGATTCACCTGCGCCAGACCGCCAAGACGGACGATCCCGACATGGTGGCGTGGCGCGCGGCGGGCATGAAGGCCGCCGCGCTGATGGACGCTCACCTGGTGAGCCGCGAGTTTCTGGTGGGCGCCTCGCCCACCATCGCGGACATCGCGCTGTACCCCTACACGAGCATGGCGGGCGAGGGCGGATACGACCTGTCCGGCTTTGCGCACATCACTGCCTGGCTGGCCCGCATGCGTGCCTTGCCGGGATTTACGCCGTTGATGGAAACGGCATGACGGAGACATGATGGCCGATACGATGCACCTGGGAAAGGACGAACTGATTGCGCGCGCGCAGGCCGAGATGCAGCGTCAGTTCGACACGCCGCAATGGACCTTGCGCGAGCGGCTGGCGCTGACCTGCCGCATCCTCTTTGACGGCGGGCATGATTCGGGCCTGGCGGGCCAGATCACGGCACGCGCCGACGCGCCCGACCGCTATTTCACGCAGCGTTTGGGGTTGGGCTTCGACGAGATCACGGCCAGCAACCTGCTGCTGGTGGACGAAGACCTGCGCGTGCAGGAAGGCGGCGGCATGCCCAATCCCGCAAACCGCTTTCATTCGTGGATCTACCGCGCGCGGCCCGACGTGAACTGCATCATCCACACGCATCCGCTGCACGTGGCGTCGCTGTCGATGCTGGAGGTTCCGCTTGAGGTCTCGCACATGGACAACTGCCCGCTCTACGGCGACGTGGCGTTCCTGAAGGACTGGCCGGGCGTGCCGGTGGGCAACGAGGAAGGCGAGATCATTTCCAAGGCGCTGGGTTCCAAGCGCGCCATCCTGTTGTCGCATCACGGCATGCTGATTGCGGCCGGGTCGGTGGAAGAAGCCTGCGTGCTGGCGCTGCAGTTCGAGCGCGCCGCGCGCATGCAGCTGCTGGCGATGGCCGCGGGCAAGATCCAGCCGATTCCGCCGGAACTGGGCCGCGAGGCGCACGACTGGATTCTGACGCCCAAGCGGTCGCAGGTGGGGTTCTCGTACTACGCGCGCCGCGCCCTGCGGGCGCATCCTGATGTGCTGAGCTAGGCGAAGCAGGGCGGGGCGGCTCGACGGCGGCGGGCTTTTGGGGCATTCTTGCCGGTTGTATTTGCGCATTCCCTGCCCATGATCGACCTGCCGCACCGCCTACGCACCCTGCGCCGCCAGCAAACCCTGTCCCTGGAACAGCTGGCGCAGCGCACGGGATTGACCAAAAGCTATCTCTCCAAACTGGAGCGGGGCTTGAGCGAGCCATCGATTTCCACGGTGCTGCGCCTGGCCGAGGCCTATGGCGTGGGCGTGTCCCAACTGGTCGGGGACGACGGCGCCGCGCAAGACGAAGTGGTCAGCGTGGTGCGCGTGGCCGACCGGGAGGCCCTGCAGCGGCGCGGCCTGGGCAGCGAGTACCATTACGAGTCGCTGGCGGGGCGGCGCAAGGTCAAGGCGATGGAGCCTTTCGTTGTGCATCCGCCGCGCGAATTTCCGGACGCCGCCGCGGTGTTTCCGCATCCGGGCGAGGAATTCCTGCTGGTGCTCAAAGGCGCCATCGAGGTCCACGTGGGCGAACGCCAGTTCCGCCTGGAAACCGGCGATTCCGTCTATTTCGACTCTGAATTGCCGCACCGCATGCGCACCGTCAGCCGGGCCATGGCCGAGGTGCTGGTGGTGGCGGCGCACTGAACGCTCGGGGCCGGCGCACTGACTCGCTATTGAAAGACACAGGATCAACGATGAAAAACGATCAATCGCGGCTTGTCCGCATCGATGCCGGCCCGATGAAGAACCCGGTGCCCGGCAAGCCGCGCCGCCCGATTTCGGGCGATGCCGCGTTTCGTACCGTGACCGCCTTTGAAGGCAACGCGGGCAAGGCCGAGGCCGGCGTGTGGGAAAGCACGGCGGGTTCGTTCCAGTCCAACACCACCGGCTACATCGAATTCGGCTATATCGTCGAAGGCGCCGCGCGTCTGGTGGACCCGGACGGCACGGTGCACGAGCTGACCGTGGGCGAAGCCTTTGTCATGCCCGAAGGCTATACGGGCCGCTGGGAAGTCGACCACTTCGTCAAGAAGATCTATTTCATCACCCGCATGGGCTGACCCGCTCGGCTACACCCCGATCACACCCCGGAGCAATCCTCATGACCGCAATTCCCGCTGCCCCCACGCCGGGCGCAGCGCTGCCCGCCCGCACCGCGCAGGTGGATGTCGTCTCGATCCAGTCCCAGGTCGTCTACGGCTATGTCGGCAACAACGCCGCCATGCCGGTGTTCCGCAAGGCGGGACTGCGCGCGATTGCGCTGCCCACCGTCATCCTCAGCAATACGCCGCACTATCCCACGCTGCACGGCGGGGCGGTGCCGCTGGACTGGTTCGAAGGCTTGCTGCAAGGATTGAACGAACGTAGCGTGAGCCAGGTGGCGCGCGCGGTGGTCTGCGGATATCTGGGGCAGCCGGGGCAGGCCGGATTGCTGGCGCGATGGCTGTCGGCCGTGCGGGCCTCGCGTCCTGAGCTGCGGGTGTTCATCGACCCGGTAATGGGCGATCGCAATGACGGGCTCTACGTGGACGAGGGGCTGGTCGCGCAGTATCGCGATCTGCTGGTGCCGCTGGCCGAGGGCATGACGCCCAATCATTTCGAGCTGGAATTGCTGGTGGGCCGCGCGCTGTCGTCGGTCGACGAAGTGGTGACCGCCGCCCGCGAGTTGATCGCGCGCGGGCCGCAGTGGATCGTCGCGACCAGCGCCGCGCCGATGACGGCGGCGCCGGGCACGTTGCAATTGGTGGTGGTCACGCGGGACGACGTCACGGTGGTGACTCACCCCGAGATCGCCATTCCGCCGTCGGTGCATGGCACGGGCGACGTGTTCATGGCGGGCGTGTCGTCGCGATTGCTGAACGGCCTGACGCTGGTTCAGGCGGTACGCGAAGCCGCCGCCCAGGTCACGGTGACGCTGCAGCGCACCCGCGAACTGGGCTGGGAAGAACTGGCCGCCGAGGGCTAACCGCAGGCGGGGCCCGCCCCGCCTGTTGCGTCTTTAGTACGTCTTGTACGGCAGGAACTTGCCGCTCATCACGATCTGCACGCGGTCGCCCTTGGGGTCGGCCTCGCGCGACAGGTCCATCTTGAAGTCGATGGCGCTCATGATGCCATCGCCAAACTCTTCGTTGATCAGCGCCTTGAAGGTGGTGCCGTAGACGTTGATCAGTTCATAGAAGCGGTAGATCAGCGGGTCGGTGGGCACGGTGGTGGGCAGCGAGCCCTTGTAGGGCACGACCTGCAGTTGCACGACGGCGTCAGCGGGCAGGTCCAGCACGCGGGCGGCGGCCAGCGCCTGTTCCTCGGTCATGGTCATCTGGCCCAGCAGCGCGGCGGTGGTCCATTCCTTGCTTTGACCGACGGCTTCGGCGATGGCGCCCCACGAGAGCTTTTTTTCCAGCTTGCGGGTGACGACGAGTTCGGTGACTTCAGCGCGGGACATCATGGTGGTTCACTCCTTGTGGATGGCCTTGTCGACCAGGAAGTCGACGAGATGGTTTCGGATGTCGTAATAGCGGGGTTCGTGATGCAGACTGGCGCGCGTGCGGTCGCGCGGCAGGTCCACGGTGACGGATTCGGCGATGCGGGCGTAGGGCCCCGCGCTCATGAGCAGGATGCGGTCCGACAGCAGGATGGCCTCGTCGACGTCGTGCGTGATCATGAAGACGGTCTGGCGGGTTTCCTGGACGATGGCGCGCAGTTCGTCCTGGATGGCGCCGCGGGTCAGCGCGTCCAGCGCGCCAAAGGGTTCGTCCAGCAGCAGCATCTTGGGCTGGATCGCAAAGGCGCGGGCGATGCCCACGCGCTGCTTCATGCCGCCGGACAGTTCGCAGGGCTTCTTGCCGGCGGCGTGGCCCAGCCCGACCATGTCGAGGTAACGCTGGCTGTGCGCGCGCACCTGTTCGCGGCTGTAGGCCGGCCAGCGCGAACGCACGCCGAATTCCACATTCTGTAGCGCCGTCAGCCACGGCAAGAGCGCGTGCGCCTGGAACACGACGCCGCGTTCCAGCGACGGCCCCGAAATCTGGCGGCCGTCCATGATGACGATGCCTTCGTTGCTGTCATCGATGCCGGCCAGCACGTTCAGGATGGTGGTCTTGCCGCAGCCGGAGTGGCCGATGACGCAGACGAACTGGCCCTTGTCGATCTGGAAATCGATGTTCTCGAAGACGGGCGGCTGCGGACGGCCATCGCGCCCCGGGTAGCGCTTGCCCAGCCCTTGGACCTGCAGGAAAGATTGGCTCATGCGCGTTACTCCCGATAGCTCACCAGCCGCGCGGCGCGTGCCAGCAGGTTGTCCAGCAGCATGCCAATCAGGCCAATGAAGACGATGGCGCAGATGATGTTGGAGATGGACAGGTTGTTCCATTCGTTCCAGACGAAGTAGCCAATGCCGGTGCCGCCGATCAGCATTTCGGCGGCCACGATCACCAGCCAGGCGATGCCGACCGAGATGCGCATGCCGGTCATGATGGTGGGCGCGGCGGCGGGCAGGATGACCTGCAGCGCCGTGCGCAGCCGCGACACTTCCAGCGTGCGCGCCACGTTCAGCCAGTCCTGCCGCACGGCGCCCACGCCGAACGCGGTGTTCACCAGCATGGGCCACAACGAGCAGATGAAGATCACGAAGACGGCGGAAGTGTTGGCGTCCTTGATGGTGTAGAGGGCCAGCGGCATCCACGCCAATGGCGAGATCGGCTTGAGCACCTGGATGAACGGGTCGAACGCGCGGTACACCGTGCGGGACATGCCGATCAGGAATCCGAGCGGGATGGCCACCAGCGCGGCCAGGCCGAAGCCCGTCAGCACCCGCGCCACGGAGTAGCCCAGCTGGATGCCGATGCCCTTGTCGTTAGGTCCGCGGTCGTAGAAGGGATCCTTCAGGTGCTGCCATAGCTGCGCGCCGACCTCGGCGGGACCGGGGAACGGCGTCTTGGACCCGCTGGCCGCGGCGTTGCCGACCAGCGCGGCGTAGGCCGGGTCCACCGTCGCCTCGCCCGCATCGGGGCGGGTGGCGGCGTGCCAGAGCAGCAGGAACGCCAGGAACAGGGCGATCGACAGGAACGTGGCCCGCCAGTGTTGCACGGACCCCATCAGGTCCTCCGGATCTTGAAGCTGGCGAGGTAGGCCTCGGGCTGGCTGGGATCGAAGGGCTTGCCCATGACGCTGAAGGTCTTGCCGGTTTCGGCGGGCGGGGTGAGGCCGGCTTCGCGCATCAGGCGCACGGCATCGGTGGCCAGGAAGACGTCGCTAGCGACCTTTTGATAATCGACGTCGCCCTTGACCTGGCCCCAGCGCTTCATCTGCGTCAGGATCCACACAGCGAACGACTGCCAGGGCATGGGATCGAAGTCGATGCGGTTGGGATCGGTCAGCACCTTGCCCAGGCCGTCGGCGTAGGTGCCGGTCAGCACCTGTTCTACCACCGTGACGGGCTGGTTCAGGTAGTTGGGCGCGGCGATGGCGGTGGCGATTTCCTTGCGGTTGGCCGGATTGCGGGCGTAGGCGGTGGCCTCGATGATGGCTTTCAGCAGAGCCTGATAGGTGTTGGGCATGGTGGTGACGAACTCCTTGCTGGCGGAAAACGCGCAGCAGGGGTGGCCGTCCCAGATGGCCTTGGACAAGGTGTGGATGAAGCCCACGCCGTCGTACACGGCGCGCTGGTTGACGGGATCGGGCGCGAGGAAGCCGTCGATGTTGTCGGCGCGCAGGTTGGCCACCATTTCGGGGGGCGGCACGGAACGGATCTGCACGTCGGTGTCGGGATCCAGGCCGTGTTCGGCCAGGTAGTAGCGCAACAGGTAGTTGTGCATGGAGTAGTCGAAGGGGACGGCGAACTTGAAGCCCTTCCAGTCCTTCGGGTCGCGGCGGTCCTTGTGCTTCATGGACAGCGTGATGGCCTGGCCGTTGATGTTCTCGACGGCGGGCATGGTCCACGGCACGGCGCGGCTGGCGCCGACACCCATCGAGATGGCGAGCGGCATGGGCGACAGCATGTGGGCGGCGTCATACTCGCCGGACATGGCCTTGTCGCGGATGAGCGCCCAGCCGGCGGTCTTGACGACTTCGACGTCCAGGCCCTGTTTGCCGTAAAAGCCCATGGGGTGCGCCATGATGATGGGCGTGGCGCAGGTGATGGGGATGAAGCCGACCTTGAGCTTCTGTTTCTCCAGCGGGCCGGCGGTCTGCGCGAAGGCTTCCTTGGCGGCGGCAAGCGGGAAGATCGACGCGATGGCGGCCATGGCGGTGCCGCTGCCGACGGCACGCAGGAAGCGGCGGCGCAGCGCATCCTGCGGGAACAGGGCGCGCATGACGGCCTGTTCAACGGCGCTGCCGGCGGCGTCGCCCTGCGAGATGGCCTGCGTGGCGCGCTCGTGTTCGGCCTGCGAGGCGTGGCGTCCGCAGCCGCATGCCAGGCGGCTGTTGGCGTCAAACGGGTTGCTGAAAAGGGACATGGTGGCTCCTTCGGTCGGGAATGGAGCCATCATGGGGCTGGCCGGCGGCGGCCGGTATCGCCGGTTCAACGATACGCGTGTAGGGGGCTTACTACGTGGTGCGCGGGTTGCGCCGGGATAGTGCGGCAGGCGCTCAGATCGCACCCAACTGGTGCGTGTTGGCGTAGGCGACCAATTCCACCAGCGTGCGGACGTTGAGCTTTTCGAAGATGCGGCTGCGGTAGGTGGAGATGGTGTTGACGGACAGGGCAAGCTGTTCGCCAATGGCCGAGACGGAGCGGCCGGCCACCAGCAGCTGCAAAACCTGGAATTCGCGGTTGGACAGCAATTCGTGGGGCGGGCGGGAGCTGTCCTGGCGCACGGTGTGGGCGAGCAGTTCGGCAACCGTGGGCGTGACGTACATCTTGCCGGCGGCGGCGTTGGTCAGGGCGGCAAGCAGTTCTTCGGGCTCGCAGCCTTTGTTCAGATACGCATGGGCGCCGGCGCGCAGGGCGCGGACGGCGAACTGGGATTCGGGGTAGACGGAGAGCATGACGACGCCCAATCCCGGATGATCGGCGCGCACGCTTTTCAGTACATCCAGCCCGTCGCGCTCGCCAAGGGCGACGTCCAGGACGATGGCGTCGTAGTGGGCCTGGCGCAGGGCGCGCAGGGCGGCGGGGCCGTCGGCGGCTTCGTGGACAAGGGCGACGCGCGGATCTTCTTCAAGGATGCGGGCGAGGCCGCGGCGGATGATGAGATGGTCGTCGACGATAAGCAGGTTCAGGGGCATGGCGCGGTTTCCTTCAAGCGGCCAGCGGGTTCAGGCGCAGGCGGGCGCGCATGCCGGCGCCGGGGGCGCTGTCCAGTGCAAGATCGCCGCCAATGGCGCGGGCACGCTCGCGCATGCCAAGGATGCCGAAGGTGTGGCGGTCTTCGGGCAGTTGCATGCCGACGCCGTCGTCTTCGACAGTCAGCACCAGGCCGTCGGCGCCCCAGACGGCGCTGACGCTGACGCTGCGGGCGCGAGCATGCCGCTGCACGTTGGTGAGCAGTTCCTGGACGATGCGGTAGATGGCGATTTCGGCGTTGCGGTCCAGGCGCAGGCTTTCGGTGTCGGGCGGGCAAAGGTAGCGGCACTGCAGCCCGCTGCGGGTCTGCAGGTCCTGCAGCAGGGCTTCAAGGGCGGCCCAGAGGCCAAGGTGGTCGAGGACGACGGGGCGCAGGTCGTTGAGGATGCGGCGGGTGGCGCCCATGGCGGTCTGGGTGACTTCGAGCATGCGGTCAAGGTGCGCCTGGAGGTCGGGCGCGGCGCTGAGCTGGCGGCGCAGCCAGTTCAGGTCGAGCTGCAAGGCGGTGAATGAGGCGCCAAGATCGTCGTGGATGTTGCGGGCGATGTGGGCGCGTTCTTCTTCGCGCAGGGTGCTCAGGTGCGAGGACAAGCGGCGCAGGGATTCGTGGGCGGCGCTGAGTTCGGCGGTGCGTTCGCCGACGCGGCGTTCTAGCAAGGCTTGGGTGCTTTGGAGTTCGCGCTCGATCTGTTTGCGGGCGGTGATGTCTGAGAAAGTGACGACGGCGCCGACGACTTCCTGGTCGTTGCGGATGGGGTAAGAGGCGTATTGGGCGTCAAAGCAGGTGCCGTCGCGGCGCCAGAGCACTTCGTCGTCGGCGCGTTCGCCACGGCCGTCGCGGAAGGCTTTGAAGATGCGGCAGTCGTGGACGGGCATCAGGGTGCGGTTGGCGTGGGAGTGATGAATGAGGTAGTGCATGTTGCGGCCTACCAGTTCATCGGGGGTGTAGCCGAGCATGTCGGCGCCGGCGCTGTTGATGAAGATGCAACGGCCGCGCAGGTCGATGCCGTAGATGCCTTCGCCGGCCGATTCGAGCAGCATTTCAAGCTGGCGGCGCCAGGCGGCGTGGTGCGAGAGGTGCTTCAGGTCGGCGAACATGAATGGCTTTGCTTGTGCTTTATCTGTCCGGAGCTAGCGGCCCGGATCCCCTTGGTGCGCGGTGTTTTCAGGTGCGCTTTGGGGCGGAGTTTACGGGACGGGGTTGGAGTTTCGGGGGGATTGAGGGAAATCCCTTTGTTGGTTTTCTTTGGTGGTTTTTGTCGGTGGTTGTTTCGGTGGTTCTTGCGGCGGCTGGGGTGGGTTTGGTGCGGGTTCTTGAGACGCCCGGCACGGCGGCGGCCTGGGTGCGCGGGGCTACGATTGCGGTCCGGAGCCTTCGCTCCGGACTGCCCCGTCGTCATCGTCGTTGTCGCCTTCGGCGACTGCCTTCCGATTCCCTCGGCGCATCTACACGCCCCGCGCACCCAGGCCGCCGCCGCGCCGGGCTGCGTCTTTAGTGGGCGTAAGAGAGCTGGGGCGGGCGGTTTGCTTGGCGTTCTGTTGTAGATCTGCCGGCGTACGGAAGATCTTGCGGGGCTGCCAGATGTCGGCCGCGCGGGCGGCCTTATCTGGCATTCGGGTGTCTTGCGTCGGCGCTTGATATCGAGGTGTCTACCAAGGTGTCTGACACCCGTTGAATTGTCGTCACGGGCCGACGCCCCTCTCTCCCGGGTGTCTGACACCGTCTCGCCAACAGAGATAGACCCCAACCGCGCGCACAAAGCAAATCGCCGGCCTTTCAAGCCGGCGATTTTCATTCAACGATTCCGTGCCGCGTTAGGCCCTTACGGAATCAGCGACAGGCCCACGCGGAACTGGCTTTCGTTGCGCTGGTTGTAGCCCAGCAGCGTTTCGCCGTAGCCGTTGAAGTACTGCAGGTGCAGGTAGCCGTTCCAGTTCAGGAACGTGCGTTGCAGCGGCCAGGCGAAGTCCAGTTGGGTGGTGCGGCGGCGTTGGTCGCCCTGGCGGTACATGGCGGTGACGACCGCGCCGTTGTCCTGGGCCCAGCGCAGTTGCCAGTCGACGTGGCCGGCGTAGGCGGAGTAGTCGCTGTTTTCGTTGGCGACGGCGAAGTAGGCCTTGACCTTGGGGGCGAAGGTGAGGGTGCTGCCGCCGTCGAAGCGGTAGTGGAAGCGCGGTTCGATGTAGCCGTCGTTCAGGGAGCGCGAGTCTTCGCCGTCCTTGCCGTTGGAGGCATGTTCGACGCCGACGTTCATGCCGATGCGCCACTTCTGGTTTTCGGATTTCCAGACGTCGTCGGAGAGCCAGAAAACGCTGGGGTTGAAGGTGGTGTCGATGAAGGGCTTAGAGTCGCTTTCCAGGTCCCAGAGCGAGGTCTGGGTGTAGCCCAGGTAGAAGTCGTCGTGCCAGGTGTCTGCGCTGCCGCGGGGGCTGATGAGGCGGTATTTGGCGCTGATCTGGAAGCGGGCGGTGGTCAAGCCGCGGGTGCCGACGGCGAAGTAGACGGGTTTGTAGGCCGAGAAGGCGCTGCGGAACTTGTCGAAGGCGGCTTGTTCGACGGTCTGTTCGACGGCGGCGGCGGGGGCGGGGCCGGCTTCGGGCGAGGCGCCTGCCGCGGCGACTGCGGCGGGCGGGACGGGCTGGCCGCTGCGGGCGTCGACGACGGGGGTTTGGGCGGGCGTGGTGGCCAGGGTGCCGCTATCGCGGCCGGTGGCGTCCAGCGCCATCATGGACGGTTGGCCTTCGATGGAGACGGCTTGCAGGCCGCGCGCGGTGGCGGGCACTTCGGCGGTCCAGGACATGCGGGCGAAGTTGTTGACGGGCACGCTGTAGTTGTCGCGGCCGCTTTTCAGTTTGGCCAGGCTGCGCACGATCTGGCCGTTGGGGCTGCGCCACTGGAGGACGAGTTCAGGCGGGGCCTGCCAGTCCACGCGCGAGCCCCCTTCGTTGAAGAACACGGCCTCGATGGTGACGGTTTCGCCGGGCGCCGCAGAGGGACGGTCCAGTCGGTAAGACACGCCTGCCGCGGCGGAGCCGGCCGCGCCCAGGGCCAGGAGGGCGGCGATGAGGCGGGTAGTGGGAGAGCGATGAAAGGGACGGCTGGAGGTCATTGAGGACGTGTATGGTTTTTGTGATGAGGCAATGTAGCACCGTCCCCGGCAACAGTTTGTAAGTCAGGCTAATTGGTTGTATGGGCTGTAAGCAATGCGAAAACCCCGCGCATTGTCGACAATGCGCGGGGCTTGGAGAAAGGTGTTGGGCGAAGGCGCTGCGCGGCGGATCCGGCAGGCCTTGCGGCAGGGGGATCGGCGGTTATTCGCCGAATTTGATGCCTTGGGCCAGCGGCAGGTTGCGCGAGTAGTTGATGGTGTTGGTGGCGCGGCGCATGTAGTTGCGCCAGGCGTCGGAACCGGACTCGCGGCCGCCGCCGGTTTCCTTTTCGCCGCCGAAGGCGCCGCCGATTTCGGCGCCGGAGGTGCCGATGTTGACGTTGGCGATGCCGCAGTCGGAGCCGGCGGCCGACAGGAAGGTTTCGGCTTCGCGCAGGTCGTTGGTGAAGATGGCGGACGACAGGCCTTGCGGCACGCCGTTCTGCATGGCGAGCGCGTCGTTGAAGTCCTTGTAGCGCATCACGTAGAGGATGGGCGCGAAGGTTTCATGGCAGACGACGTCGGTCTGGCCGGGCATTTCGGCGATGGCGGGGCGCACGTACCAGGCGTCGGGGTATTGGTCGGCCAGCACGCGTTCACCGCCGGTGACCTTGCCGCCTTGTTCGCGTGCAGCGGTCAGGGCAGCCTGCATGGCGTCGAAGGAGGCGCGGTCGATCAGGGGGCCGACCAGGTTGCCGCTGTCGAGCGGGTTGCCGATGGGGGCGCTGGCATAGGCCTTGTGCAGGCGCTGGACCAGTTCGTCGGCGATGCTTTCGTGAACGATGAGGCGGCGGGTGGTGGTGCAGCGCTGGCCAGCGGTGCCGATGGCGCCGAAGACGATGCCGCGCGCGGCCATGTCCAGGTCGGCGGTGGGGCCGACGATGATGGCGTTGTTGCCGCCCAGTTCCAGCAGGACGCGGCCGAAGCGCTGCGCGACGCGCGGTCCGACCTGGCGGCCCATGCGGGTGGAGCCGGTGGCGGATACCAACGCGACGGTGTGCGAGTCGACCAAGGCTTCGCCGACTTCGCGGCCGCCGATCAGGACTTCGGACAGGCCGGCGGGGGCGTCGCCAAAGCGTTGCACGGCTTGCGCGAAGAGGGCCTGGCAGGCAAGGGCCGTGAGCGGCGTCTTTTCAGACGGCTTCCAGACGACGGCGTTGCCGCAAACCATCGCCAGCGCGGCGTTCCAGGACCAGACGGCGACGGGGAAGTTGAAGGCGCTGATGACGCCGACGACGCCCAGCGGATGCCACGTTTCCATCATGCGGTGGCCGGGACGCTCGGACGCGATAGTCAGGCCGTAAAGCTGGCGCGACAGGCCGACGGCGAAGTCGCAGATGTCGATCATTTCCTGCACTTCGCCTTCGCCTTCGGCGACGATCTTGCCGGCTTCCAGGCTGACCAGGCGGCCGAGTTCCTGCTTGTGCTGGCGCAGGGTTTCACCGAACAGGCGGATCAGCTCGCCGCGGCGGGGGGCGGGGACGTCGCGCCATGCCAGGCTGGCTTGGCGGGCGCGGGTGATGGCGGCGTGGGCCTGGGCCACCGTGTGCTCATGCACCTGCGCCAGCTCGGCGCCGTCGATCGGGCTGCGGGCGATCAGGGTGCCGCCGGTGAGCGCACTGGAATTGAGTCCGAGATTGCGCAGGATGTCTTGAGGAGTGTCCATGCCGGTTCCTTCGATGCCTTGCGAAGTCAGCGTCTTCGCTTAAGGGTTATGCCTAAGTGGCGATTCTGGAAAAAAATTTACTATACGAAACTATGACGTGAAATGCGAAATATTTTTGAGGTGCCCTGCACCTGAAGGTGAATTCGTGGCCGAACCCTTGCTCGTAGTTCAGGCAGTCAGAAAGACCTATCAGCGCGACGGGCATCCCCCGCATCTGGCGCTGGATGGCATCGATTGCCAGCTCGAACGCGGCGAGGTGATGGTGGTGGTCGGTCCATCCGGCTCGGGCAAGAGCACGTTGCTGCGCACCTTGAACGGCCTGGAAAGCATCGACAGCGGCAGCATCCACGTCAACGGCGTGTCGCTCACGGACCCGGCCACCGACGTCAACCGCTGGCGCACCGACGTGGGCATGGTGTTCCAGCACTTCAACCTGTTCCAGCACCGTACTGCGCTCGACAACGTGGCGCTACCCCAGCGCGTGGTGCGCGGGCGCAGCCGCGCCGACGCCGAGCGCTACGCCCGCGAGCTGCTGGGCCGCGTCGGCATGGCGGAATTTGGCGATCGCTATCCCAGCCAGCTGTCCGGCGGCCAGCAGCAGCGCGTGGCCATTGCGCGCGCGCTGGCGATGGACCCGCAACTGATGCTGTTCGACGAGGCCACGTCGGCGCTCGACCCCGAGACGGTGGGCGGCATTCTTGAATTGATGCGCGCCTTGGCGCGCGACGGCATGACGATGGCGGTGGTGACGCACGAAATGGGGTTTGCCCGCGACGTGGGCGACCGCGCGCTCTTCATGGATGCCGGCCGTATCGTGGAAATGGGCACACCCGACGAAGTGTTCGGCCACCCCAAAGAGGCGCGCACCCGCGCTTTCCTGGAAAAGATTCTGTAGTCCCGCCGGTCCGGCTTATCCGGGCGCTGCCGGCGCGATGTGCCTTGCCCGGAACGATATGGGTCCAATCACCAAAGGGGTTAGAAATGCTGAAGATCAAACAATGGCTGGGCGTGGCCAGCGTCGCCCTGGCGGCCGCCACCGTGGCCCTGCCGGCACAGGCGGACGAACTTTCCGACATCATCAAGCGCGGTGAATTGCGCGTGGCGGTGCAGACTTCCGGGCCGCTCATGAGCTTCATGGACAAGTCGGGCAAGCGCACGGGGCTGGCGGTGGAAGTGGCCAAGCGCATGGCGGACGACCTGGGCGTGAAGCTGGTGCTGCAGGATTATGAATGGAAGGGCCTGTTGCCCGCGCTGCTGTCGGGCAAGGCCGACATGGTGGCCGCGGACATGACGCCCACGCCGCAGCGCGCCGCGCAGGTGCTGTTCTCGCTGCCCATGTTCTACGCCGACACCGTCGCCGTGGTGCCCAAGGATTCCCCGTACAAGAACTTTGCCGAACTGAACAAGTCCGGCGTCACCGTCGGCGCGCTGGGCGCCAGCACCTATGCCGAAGTCGGCAAGAAGATGCTGCCCTCTGCCACGCTGAAGGAGTTCTCGGGCGGCAGCGCCCCGGTCGGCCAGGCGCTGTCCAGCGGCCGGCTGGACGCGGGGATCATGTCGCTGTCCACCGCCAACCAGTTCCTTGTGGACTTCGGCAACCTGCGCGTGCTGGAAGGCGTCATGGTGCGCGAGCCGCTGGCGTTCGCCGTCGGCCCCAACGCGTTCCGCCTGAAGTTCTGGCTGGACAACTGGCAGACGCTGAAGACCGCCGACAACTCGCTGCCGGAGCTGGTGAAGTACTGGTACTCGACCGATTGGAAGAAAGACCACTGATCGGAGACGGGACCGCCCATGGACTGGCTGATCGATTTCTATAACTGGCGCATCGTCAGCCAGTACACGGGCCAATTTGCCGAAGGCCTGGCCAATACGCTGATCGCGGCGGGCGCGAGCCTCGTGCTGTCGGTGCTGGCCGGGGTGCCGCTGGCGCTTGCCCATATGTCGTCCCGCGGCGCGGTGTGGCGCCCGGTGGCGGCCTATGTGCAATTCGTGCGCTCCACGCCGCTGCTCGTCCAGATTTACCTGGTCTATTACGCGGTGCCGTACCTGGTGCCCGGCGCCAAGGGCTGGAGCGAGATGGTGCTGGGCATCATCGCCATGACCGTGCACCACGCTGCCTACATGAGCGAAATCATCCGCGTCGGCATCGAGTCCGTGCCGCGCGGCCAGATCGAAGGCGCCAAGGCCTGCGGCATGAACTACCACCAGCGCCTGCGCTACGTGGTGCTGCCGCAAGCCTTCGCCAATACGCTGCCGCCGCTGTTGGGCCAGACCGCCGTGCTGATCAAGGACACCTCGCTGCTGTCGCTGATCACGGTGTTTGAACTGGTGGCCGCCGGCGTGCAGATGAACAGCGAACGCATCGTGCCCAACGAAGCCTTCCTGACCATCGCCGCAGGCTATCTGCTGATCTACTGCGTCATGCTGCTGCTGTCCAAGGGCGTAAGCCTGTGGCTGGCCGGCCCGGCCTGGAACGCGAGGTAACCATGCTGGAATCCTATCTCTCCACCGCCGGCGTCGTCTTGCCCTTTCTGCTCAAGGGCTTTTGGGAAACGCTGAAGATCTCCTTCGTGGCCATCATCGCGGGGTCGCTGCTGGGCTTTGTCATCGGCGTGATCCGCAGCTACCGCATCCGCGGCGTGCATCAGATCCTGGGTCTCTACATCCACATCCTGCGCGGCACGCCATTCCTGGTGCAGCTCTATATCTTCTACTTCGTGCTGCCCAGCTCCGGCATTGAAATGCTGCACTGGGATTCCGGCACGGCGGCCTTCGTGGCGCTGTCGGTGTACACGTCCTGCTACGTGGCGGAAATCGTCATGGGCGCCATCCAGGCCGTGCCGCGCGGCCAGACCGAGGGCGCGATGACGCTGGGACTGCGACCGCTGCAGATCCTGTGGCTGGTCATCCTGCCGCAGGCCATGCGCCTGATCGTGCAACCCATGAGCGGCGTCTACGTCATGCTGATCAAAAGCACCGCCATCCTGTCGGTCGTCGGCATCACCGAACTGACCCGCCAGGGCGAAGTCTTCATCATCACGTTCCCGGCGAAATCGCTTTTCATCTACGGCATGATCGCCGCCATCTACTTCATCTACTGCTACCCGCTCCTGCGCCTGGCCAACTGGCTGGAAAAGCGCCTGACCGGGGGCCTGCAAGGCGCGGGCCTGCACTGAGCGGACACCATGGTCTCCGAGTACATCGACACCTACTACAAGCGCACGCTCGCCGACAGCGAAACCTACTATCCGCCGCTGGCGGGTGCGGCCAGCGCCGACGTCTGCGTGATCGGGGCTGGCCTGGCGGGCCTGTCCACCGCGCTGGAACTGGCCCGGCGCGGACGCAACGTCACCCTGCTGGAGGCGCGGCGCATTGCCTGGGGGGCGTCGGGCCGCAACGGCGGCTCGGTGTCGCCGGCCTTTTCGGCCGGTGCCGACGCCATTCGCAAGCACGTCGACGAAGACCACTACCGCCAGCTTTACCGGCTGTCGATGGAAGGCGTCGAGATCATCCGCAACAATATCCGCGATCTGCGCATCGCCGACGCCCACAAGGTGGACGGTCGCCTGCGCGTCGTGCGCTACGAGGCGACCGACGCGCTGCGCCAGTGGTGCGACAGCCAGCAGCGCGACTTCGGACGCGACGTGCGGCTGCTCTCGCGCAGCGAGGTCCGCGAACGGCTGGTGTCCGACGTCTACTTCCAGGGCATCGAAGACCCGTCGTCCTTTCACTTCCATCCGCTGAACTACGCCCGCGCGCTGGCCCGCGAGTGCGTCCGGCTGGGCGTGCGAATCCATGAAGACTCGCCGGTCGTGCACGCCACGCTCGACGGCGCGGTCAAGCACCTGAAGACCGAACAAGGGCAGATCGACGCCGCCACCGTCGTGCTGGCCACCGGCGGCTACACCGGCGACGTCGTGCCCGCGTTGCGGCGCGCCATGCTGCCCATCGCCACCTACATCATGCTGACCGAACCGCTGGGCGACCGCGTCCGCGAAGCCATCCGCAGCAACGCCGCCATCGGAGACGACCGGCGAGCCGGCAACTATTACCGCGTCCTCGATGGCGGCCGCATCGGCTGGGGCAGTAGAATCACCACCCGTGTCGACGACCCGCCCGATCTGGCCGAGTCCCTGCGCCGCGAATTGCTTGGCGTCTACCCGCAATTACAGGGGGTGCGCGTTGAGGCGGCGTGGTCGGGACGCATGGCCTACGCGCGGCACCTGATGCCGCAGATCGGGCTGCTGGGCCCGGGCGTCTGGTATTGCACGGCGTTCGGCGGCCACGGCATGAACACCACCTCCATAGGCGGACGCGTCGTGGCCGAGGGGATCACCGGCGACACGCAGCGCTACAAGCTCTTCGAACCGTTCGGGTTGGCCTGGAATGGCGGGAGCCTGGGCACGGCGGCGGTTCAGCTGACTTATTGGTCTTACCAGGCGCGCGATTGGTGGCGTGAACGTCAATCGCGGGGCTGATTATTGCGGGCCTGATTATTCAGGCCCGACTACTGCGGGCATGACAGGGTGTAGAGAATGCAAGGCAACAAACAGAGCGCATTGGCACAACGGCTGCGAGCCTTGCGCCAGGCGCGCGCGTGGACCCTGAAGCAGGCGGCCGAGGCCACCGGCGTGTCCGCGTCGACCCTGTCAAAGATCGAGAACAGCCTGCTGTCCCCCACCTATGACAACCTGATCAAGATCGCCGCCGGCCTGGACCTGGACGTCGCCGAACTGTTCACCGCGTCCGACGCCCACATGGGCACCGGCCGCCGCAGCCTCAGCCGCCAGGGCGAAGGCCGCCAATACGAAACCCCGTACTACGACCACCGCCTGCTGTGCACCGCGTTGTCCCACAAGCGCATGATGCCGTTCCACACGCGCGTCAAGGCCCGCTCCTTCGACGAATTCCAGGACTGGAGCCGCCATGGGGGAGAGGAATTTGTCTATGTGCTGGAGGGAGAGGTGCAGCTCTATACCGAGTTCTATGAACCGGCGCGGTTGAAGGCGGGGGAGAGCTTCTATATAGACAGCCGCATGGGACACCGGGTGATCAGCCTGAGCCCGGAGGATGCGATCGTGCTGTGGGTGTCCACGCATACGGACATTGGTGAGGAGTAGGGCGGGACCCGCTAGGACGCGCCCGGTTAAGGGGCGACGAACTTTTTTCCGCAACAGGGTAAAATGCGCGGCCCGGACAGGTTCCGGGCGTCTTCACACCGCGCGGCAGTAGCTCAGCTGGATAGAGCACGGGCCTTCTAAGCCTGAGGTCGGGGGTTCGAGCCCCTCCTGCCGCGCCAGAATGGCTAGGAAAATCAAGCCATTGCGTGTCCTTGAAGTTCGTTAAGAAAGCAATCATTAGAATAAAAATGCTTGCGTTAGAACTTCACTCTGTCGCAGAGGCCTTCTTCACCACCCGCCTGTCGTAGTGTTTGTGAGTCGTCGCCGGGTTCGCGTGGGCTGCGAAATCGTACGCATCATGGTCACCGTTTTGGATCTTCGTCGTGATCGCCGCAGGGCGCACATCCTGCAGATTGAAGTAGAGCGGATGGTCGGTTAAGGACTTCTCCGTCACGGCTTCGTCCACGGACTTGATCCACGCCAGTTGCGCGTCCTTCCAACTCGAGGCCCAGCGATGGCGCGTGTACGAATCGGAGCGCTTCGTCGGCGCGAACAGGTAAGGGCTGCTGGTGTTCTTGCGGTCGAGCGAACGGGCCACCACCACGTGCAGTCGCTTCGACCACTCGCGCACCTTCAAGACTTCGACCTGGCCCTTCTTCCTCTTTGTGGACAGCACCGTCACGCCTCCAGGCGACAGGCCTGATTTGAGAAACGGGCGAGCCTCAGACGAGCGAAACCCGGTCAGATAGGTAAACATCGCGGCGCAGCCCATCGTCCGGTAGTTTTCTCGCTGCTTCACGGACCATACATAGAAGCGAAGAACCTGACTTCGGTCGATGATCTTCGCCTTGCTATCCGAACGATTCTTCATCATGTTGACGAAGGGATTCGCGGCTAACAGGCCCCATCTCACGCCGAAGTGACAGATGACTGAGAATTGGCTCAACTCCTTGTTGGCTTTGATCGGTGCGCCGGCGGCTGCGCGATCCTCAAGGTACTGGTAGCCATGCTGGGGTATCAGTTGGGACGGCGCCATCCTGCCAAAGAACTTCGTCAGGTTGGTGGGCGTAGCCTGGATCGGACTCCGTTAACATCTGGACAGCATTAACTAGCAGAAGGGAATCAGCATGCTGCGCGATTTGGGTTGGTCCTTCTACAGCATCCTTGCGCTGATTTGCGGTGTTGCTACCGCCTGGTTGCACTGGTGGGTAGTGATGCACGAGGGACTTTGGCCGTACATCATCTTTGAATTGATCCCCGGGCTTCCCGGGGTGGCATCCGGTGTCTATGCCATACAGCGAGATGGCAGCAAGGTAGCGTGGGCCGGTGTGCTGCTGTCGTTGTCGCCGCTGGCGACTTGGCTCAGTGTCTGACAAGTGTCTTCTCAGACATTTCCTCAGTGCTGGGGGTGAAATTGAGGCCGAGGGACGGGCGCATGGCTGCCAAAGTTCAACTCGCCCCGTCCCCTTCCGCCAATGCCTCAGTGACAGCCCAACCCAACCCCGCCGCCTCACAAAAATATAGTGGATTAAATCAACTAATAAGCCTATAGTCGCTCCGTGGCCGCGGCTTCTTGCGGTGACAGCAACCGAACGATCAGGAGCAGGCATGACCCGGACTTATCACACGATTCTGTTTGACGTGCAGGACCATGTCGCCACGGTGACGTTGAACCGGCCCGAGAGTCGTAACGCGCTCAGTTCGCAGATGTGCGCAGAGCTGGTGCATGTCATGGAGGCGATCGCTGCCGACCCCGGCGTGCATGTGGCGCTGATCATGGGCAACGGCCCGGCGTTTTGCGCGGGCGCTGATCTGAAAGAGCGCAAGACCATGAACAACCAGGAGATGACGGCGCGCCGCGTGCAGGGTTTTGCCGCCTATGCCGCCATTGAACGCCTGCCGCAGCCTGTGGTGGCGGTGGTCCACGGCCCGGCGTTTGGTTCGGGGTGCGAGATCGCGGGCGCCTGCGACTTTGTGTTGGCCTCCAGCGAGGCCGTGTTCTGCTACCCCGAAGTGGGCTGGGGGACGGTGGGCGCGACGCAGCGTCTGCCGCGTATTGCTGGCGCTCGCAAGGCCAAAGAGCTGTTGTTTACAGGCCGCCGTTTCGACGCCGCCGAGGCGCGCGAGATCGGGCTGGTCAACCATGTGTATGCGCCCGATGCGCTGCGTCAGGAAGCGCTGGAGATGGCGGCGGCCATGGCCCGGGCCCAGCCGCTGACGATGCGGTTGAGCAAACGCAGCATCGACCAGGGGCTTGCCACGACGCGCGAAGGCGCGATGGCCATCGAACTGCTGGCCATTGAGGAAAACCTGCGCGGCACGGATTGGCAAGGCGCCATCGCCGGCTTTGGCAAGGAGCCGCAAGCATGAAGACGATGACGCTGGCGGCCGAATTGGCGCAGACGGTGGCGGCGCGAGGCCAGCAAGAGGCCTTTGTCGCCCCGGGCGAACGTTTCAGCTGGAATGAACTGGCCGCCGGGGCGCGGCTGCGCGCGCAGGCGCTGTATGCGGCCGGTGTGCGCCGAGGCGACCATGTCGGCATCTTTCTCGGCAATGGCGGCGACTGGCTGCAGCTGTTTTACGCGTGCGCCCTGATAGGCGCGGTGACGGTGCCGGTCAATACCCGCTTCAAGACGGAAGAACTGGCGTTCTGCCTGCAACAGGCAGACGTCAAGCTGTTGCTGACGGCCGATACGTTTCTGGGCATCGACTTCCTGGATCTGCTGCAAACGGTGGAGCCCGCCCTGGCTGAGCGCCTGCCCGGCGCGGTGCTGCCGAGGCTGGGGAAAGTGGTGGTGCTGGGCGATCGCGGGATGCCGGGCACGACCGCCTGGGCAGACTTCATCGAAGGCGCAACCCGTGCCGATGCCGCCGGCTTTGATGCCGCCATGCGCGCCGTCAGCAGCGACGATGTGCTGCTGATTCAATACACGTCGGGCACGACGTCCTTTCCGAAGGGCGTCATGCTCACCCATGCCAATATGCTGGGCAACGCGGCGGCGGTGGCGCAGCGCATGGGCGTGCAGCCGGAAGATCGCTATTTCAGTATCCGCCCGTACTTCCACGTTGCCGGCACCACGCTGTCCATTCTGGTGAGTCTGGTGACGGGATGCTGCCTGCTGACCTTGCCGCGTTTTGAAGTGGGCGAGGCC
The DNA here is from genome assembly GCF_037039475.1 of Achromobacter sp. E1. Taxonomy (NCBI): domain Bacteria; kingdom Pseudomonadati; phylum Pseudomonadota; class Betaproteobacteria; order Burkholderiales; family Alcaligenaceae; genus Achromobacter; species Achromobacter sp. E1. Next base: position 4,192,021 of record NZ_CP146253.1, on the reverse strand, counting down.
TTGCGCATGCTGGACGAAGAGCGCTGCACGCTGACGTCCGGCAACGACACCATCTTCCTGATGCTGATGGGGCACCCCGATTTCGACCGGCAGCGGATCCATTTGCGAGGCGGTTGGGCCGCGGCAGGTCCCGAGGTGATGCAAAAGATCCGGGATGTCATGGGCGTGCCCTCGGTGTGCAACGCCTATGGGCAATCAGAGGCTTCGCCCAATATCGTCATGTCGGCCTGGGATGATGCGTTTGCGCTGCGCGCGCAGGGCTGGGCCTTGCCGCATCCCGGCATGGAAATCCGTCTGGTCGATCCAGCCACCGGCGCGGTGGTGGCGCCTGGCGGGCAAGGCGAGATCCAGGCGCGTGGCTGGAGCGTGATGAAGGGCTATTACAAGATGCCCGAGGCAACCGCTCGCGCACTGAGCGCGGACGGTTGGCTAAGCACCGGCGACCTGGGCGAAATGGATGCCGAGGGCCGTTTGCGCATGGTGGGCCGCTTGAAGGACATGTTCCGGGTCGGCGGTGAAAACGTGGCGCCCGCCGAGGTTGAAGAGGTCCTGCATGGTCATCCCGCCGTGCGCATGGCGCAGGTGGTGGGCGTGCCGGACGCGCGGCTGGGCGAAGTGCCGGCCGCCTTTGTGCTGCTACGTGAAGACCAGCAGGCCGAGACCGCCGAGCTCATCGCCTGGTGCAAAAGCCGTTGCGCCAATTTCAAAGTGCCGCGCTATCTGGAAATCGTCGATACCTTTGAGAACATCGGCATGACCGGGAGCTCCAAGGTGCAGAAGAACAAGTTGCGCGCCCACGCGGTCAGCCTGTTCGGCCTGGGAGAAAAGCCATGACGCGCGACGTGGTGCTGTGCGAGTGTTTTGCCCGCGATGGCCTGCAGCATGAGCCGGATTTCATTGCGACCGGCGTCAAGACCGAATTGGTCGACGCGTTTGCGGCGCTGGGCTTCGAGCGGGTGGAGGCAACCTCGTATTCCAATCCCAAGGTGGTGCCGCAGTTTGCCGATGCCAGCGAGATGCTGGCCGCGCTGCCGCGACGGGACGGCGTCTGGTACAAGGCGACCTGCGCCAATGAGCGCGCCGTGCAGCGGGCGCTGGCCGATCTGGAGCAGGGGCTGGGCGCCAACGAGATCAGCTTGCTGGTATCGGCCAGCGAGTCGCATTCCGAGCGCAACCTGAAGCGCAGCCGCGCGGATCAATGGGACAACATCGCCGGGATGGCCAGGCTGGCCAGTGGCCGATTTCGCATGATCGGCACGATCTCGGTGGCGTTCGGATGCCCCTTTGAAGGCGCGGTCTCGGCCGATAGCGTGCTGCGCGATGCCGAGCGTTACGCCGCGCTGGGGGTGGATATCGTCACGCTGGGCGACACCACCGGCATGGCCACGCCGCAAACCGTGCGCGAGTTGTATGGCGCCCTGCAACGCGAATTCCCGCAGCTCACGCTGGTGGCCCATTTTCATGACACCCGCGCAACCGGCCTGGTGAATTACGTGGCGGCGTTGGACGCCGGCGTACGCTGGTTCGATTGCGCCGTCGGCGGCGTGGGCGGGCATCCGGCCAAGGTGAAGTATGGCGGGGGCCATACCGGCAATGTGGCGACCGAAGACCTGGTCAACCTGTTTGAATCCATGGGGGTGCGCACGGGCCTGGACCTGGGCGCGCTGGCTGTCGTGTCGCAGCGTTGCCGCGCGGTGCTGGGACGCGACCTGCACAGCCGCGTGGCCGACAGCGGCTTCAATCCGCTGATCCGCGCCGGCGCTTGAGCGGCGTTTGTATATCATGCCCTCGTCACCGCAACCGCTCCAAGAGAACTCCATGGCAACTCGAAGCAAGCTTTCCTCGGGCCGTCCCGCGCCCGCCGCGCTCAAGGAGCTGTTTTCCTATCGCTTGAACCGGCTGGCCTACGTGTCCAGCCGCATTGCGGCGGGCCTGAACGAAAGCCGCTATGGCGTGGGCCCGCGTGAGTGGCGGATCCTGGCCTTGCTGGGCGCCGCGCCCAATATGTCCTTGAACGCACTGGCTCGGGAAGCCAACATCGACAAAAGCCAGGCGAGCCGCACGGTGTCCGACCTGATCGACCGCGGCCTGATCGAGCGCTGCGCGGATGCCCAGGATGCGCGCGGGGTCAACCTGGACCTGACGCGCGCTGGGAAAAAGCTCTATCAAGAGATGTTTCCGGCTGCCGTTGAGCGTAACGAGGAGATGCTGGCCGTGCTGAGCGAGGACGAGCGCGAGGTGCTGGAGCGTGCCCTGGAAAAGATGACGTCGCACATGCTGGACATGCTCAATGACTTGAAGGCCGAAGTGCCGGCCCGCCGCGGCCGCGGCGTCCAGCCGCGCTGAGGCGATTGCCTGTCCAAGACAGGCTTTCTTTTATTCATAAAGTTGATTAAGTCAATTAAATAGAGGCAAAACCATGGCTGAATTGATTGTCGAGAACCAAGGCGCGGTGCGTGTGCTTCGGCTGAATCGCCCGGAGAAGCACAATGCGCTGAACACCGCCTTGACCGCCGGGTTGCTGGCCGCGCTGCGCGAGGCCGATCAGGATCCGGCGGTGCGCGCCATCGTGCTGACCGGCAATGGCAAGTCCTTTTGCGCCGGCGCGGATACGACGGAGTTTTCGGCGCTGACGCCCGAGCATCCCGAGGCCGTGCTGGCGCGCGCCAGCCTGACCACCGATCTGCATCTGGTCTTCTCGCGCATGAGCAAACCTGTCATTGCCGCCGTGCATGGCAATGCGCTGGGCGGCGGCGCTGGACTTGCGCTGGCGTGCGACATGGTGGTGATGGCCGAGGACACGCGCTTTGGCTATCCCGAACTGCGTCACGGCATCGTGGCGGCCGTGGTGATGGCCAATCTGGTGCGGCAGCTGGGCCGCAAGCAGGCCTTCGAGCTGGTGGCCATGGCCGAGCCCATCGACGGCCATCGGGCGGTGGCGTTGGGGTTGGCCAACCGGGCCGTGCCCGCCGCCGATGTCATGCCGCAGGCGCTGGCCTTTGCCGAGCGTCTTGCCGGGTGGGAAGCCGCCGCCATGGGCCTGACCAAGCGCGCGTTCCATCGGTGCGCTGACCTGGGGCTGGAAGACGCGCTGGGGGTGGGCCGCGATGCCAACGTCATCATGCGCGTTTTCCGTCAGGGGGCGTCGCGATGAAGCCGCTTGATGGCATCACCATCCTGGATTTGTCGCGGGTGCTGGCGTGCCCTTTCGCGTCGATGATCCTGGCCGAATTGGGCGCCACGGTGATCAAGGTCGAGCAGCCCGATGGCGGCGACGAGACACGCGGATTCGAACCCAAGGTGCACGGCGAGGACGGGGACGAGTCGGCGTATTACCTGGCCTTCAACCGCAGCAAGCAATCGATCACCGTCAATTTCCGCAAGCCCGAGGGCCAGGAGGTGATACGCCGGTTGGCGCAGGATGCCGATGTGGTGGTCGAGAATTTTCCGGTGGGCACCCTGGCGCGTTACGGCCTCGACAAGGCCCACATCGCGCCGGGAAACCCGGACTTGATCTATTTCTCGTGCACCGGCTTTGGGATGACCGGGCCCTACGCTCCGCGTAAGGGCTATGACACGGTGTTCCAGGCGATGGGCGGGATCATGAGTCTGACCGGCGAGCGCGATGGCGGACCGGTGAAGCCGGGATTGCCGGTGGCCGACCTGACCTCGGGCCTGTGGGCCGCGATTGGCATCTTGTCCGCCCTTGTCGGGCGCGAGCGTACCGGGCGCGGGTGCCATATCGATTTCTCGATGCTGGACGGGCAGGTGGGTCTGTTGTCGCTGGCGGCGGCGCGCTATTTCGCCTTGGGAGAGGTGCCGCCGCGCATGGGCACGGAACATCCTGGCCGGGTGCCGTCGGCGGCGTTTGAATGCCGCGATGGCAAATGGGTGCAGATCACCGGCAGTGATCAACACTGGAAACCGCTGTGTGACCTTCTGGATCTACCGCAATGGGGCGCGGATGCCGAATTGGCGCGCAATGCCGTGCGGGTAGCCCGCCGGGAGGAAGTCATGGCCGGTTTGCAGGCTGCCGTGGCCCGGCTGGATCGCGACGAGCTTTGCCGCCGTTGCGATGCGGCAGGCGTGCCGGCCGGGCCGATTCTGGATGTCGGCGAAATCCTGAATAACGAGCATGTCCGCGCGCGCGGCATGGTCTCGAGCTATGAACATCCCCGCATCGGCCGTTTTGGCGCGGTGCCGGTGCCCTTCAAGTTCGAGGGGTATGAAGATCCGCAGGTCGAACGTCCGCCATTGCTGGGCGAGCATACCGACGAGGTATTGCGCGCAAGGCTGGGGCTGTCGGCCGAGGAAATCACGGCGTTAAGGCAGCTTGGCGCCATTTAGCAATACAAAAAAAGCATCCCGATGAGGATCAGGAGACAACGATGAAGACCTTGAAGCGATTGCTGTGCGGCCTGGGTGTCAGCATGATTTGCAGCGGTGCGAGCCTGGCGGCGGACGCCTACCCAACCCAGCCGATCACGCTGGTCAATCCTTATGCCGCCGGCGGCCCCGCCGATGTGCTGGGACGCGCGCTGGCGCGCGAGCTGGAAAAACAGTTGGGCAAGCCGGTCATCGTGGAGAACAAGGCCGGGGGCGGTGCTGCGATCGGCGCAAATTTCGTGGCGCGGGCCAAGCCGGATGGCTACACCCTGCTGCTGGGGACGTCGGCCGCGCATGTCGTGACGCCCTTGATCCAGCGGACGGCCTACGACGGCATCAAGGATTTTGCCTTTGTGACCATCGTGGCCAACCAGCCGAATATGCTGGTCGTGCGTTCGTCCTTGCCGGTGTCCACCTTGCCGGAACTGATCGCGCTGGCGCGCAAGGAGCCGGGCAAGATCAACTACGCGTCCGCGGGGCCCGGCAGTTCTCCGCATCTGGGCGGAGAGCTGTTCCGTCAGCAGGCCAAGGTCGACATCATGCACATCCCCTATAGCGGCGCCGCGCCGGCCATCAATGATCTGGTGGGCGGGCAGGTCGATATGGCCGTCCTGAACCTGGCGGCCAGCGTGCAGTTCATCCGCAGCGGCAAACTGAAGGCCCTGGCGTATGCCAACCCCAAGCGTTCGGCGCTGTTTCCCGATGTGCCCACCTTGGCTGAAGCAGGGGTGAGCGGCGCCGAATCGGCGTCGTGGTACAGCCTGGCCGCACCCAAGGGCACGCCGCAAGCGGTGCTTGAGAAATTGAACAAGGCCGTGCAGGCCGTGAACCAGTCGCCGGAGTATCGCAAGCTGATGGATGCCCAGGGTGTGGAGCTCTGGACACTGACGCCGCAGGAAGCCACCCAATACGTGGAAAAAGACCAGCTTGCGATGCGCAAGCTGGTGGACAGTGCTGGCCTGACGAAAAAGTAGGGCGCGCGCGGGGTGGCGGACTTGCGCTTCACCCCAGCGCGCTAAGCCGCCGGATCGCAACCAGCGTCTCTTGAACCAGGCGCTGCATCAGTTCGGCGGCCGGCACCAAGTCGCCGATCAGTCCCGCGCTTTGACCGGCTTCCACCTTGCCGAGGTCGACATTGCCTTCCAGCGCGGCCTGCTTCAGCGTGCTTTGCGCGAACAAGCCGTCCAGCGCTTCGTCGCTGCTGGTGCGTTCGGCGTTCAGGTACTGCTGTGCAAAAGCGTTGCGCAGCATGCGTACCGGCGAGCGGCCGCGGCCGACCAAGGTGGTGTCGCTGATGCCGGCGGCCATCACGGCCGCCTTGTAATCGGCGTGCACGCTCGCCTCGGGCGTCAGCAGGAAGCGCGTTCCCAGTTGCGCGCCAGCCGCGCCCAGGCACAGCGCCGCGGCAATGCCGGCGCCATCCGCGATGCCGCCTGCGGCGACGACCGGCAGGTCCACGCGCTGCACCGTTGCACGCAGCAGCACCTGTGTGGTGATCTCGTCAGGGCCTGGATGTCCGCCGGCTTCCAGGCCCACCGCGATCACGCCATCCACGCCCGCTGCTTGCGCTTTCTCGGCGTGGACGGGGCTGGCAATGACCTGCAGCCATTTCATCCCGGCATCGTGCACGCGGGCCAGATGCTCTTTCGGTCCGCCTTGCGAGGCAATGATGATCGGTGCGCCTTCGGCGATGGCGATGTCCAGATGTTCGCGCGCGCGCTTGTTGTACAGCGGGATGTTGACCGCATAGGGCGCGTCGGTCAGGGTGCGCAGCTTGCGCAGCGCGGCTTGCAGCGCCTCCGGGTACATCGGACCGGATGCCACCACGCCCAGGCCGCCGGCGGCCGACACGGCGGCAGCCAATTCCGCGTTGGAAGACGCCCAGCTCATGCCGGCTTGAATGATGGGGTATCGGATACCCAGAAGATGGGTCAGCTGCGTTTGCAAGGTCATGATGGCGTCTCGTCCGAAAGCAACCATTCTCGGACAAGTCGTTGATTTAATCAACTAAATCGCAACGTTACGCCGTCAAATTTACCGTCGCCCCATGCCGTACCACGCGCTTGGCCAAATCCCCGCCCACCCAGTAAGCCAACTCTGCCGGATGCGCAATATCCCAAACGACAAAATCCGCCACCTTGCCCGCCTCCAGCGTCCCGCGCGTCGCTGACAAGCCCAACGCCCGGGCCCCATTTGCCGTCACGCCCGCCAGCGCTTCCTCCGGCGTCATCCGGAACAACGTGCACGCCATGCTCAGCATCAAGCGCAGCGACAGCACGGGCGACGTCCCGGGATTCAGATCCGTCGAAATGGCGATGGGTACGCCGTGTTGGCGCAGCAGATCCACCGGCGGCAGTTGTGTCTCGCGCAGCGCATAGAAGGCCCCAGGCAACAGCACCGCCACCGTCCCCGCTTTGGCCATCGCCCGCACATCCGATTCGGTCAGGTATTCGAGATGATCCGCTGACAGCGCCCCATGGCGCGCCGCCAGGCTTGCGCCGTGCAGCGAAGACAGTTGCTCGGCATGCAGCTTCACGGGCAGGTTCAGCCGTGCCGCCGCCTGAAACACACGCTCCACCTGAGCAGGCGTGAACGCCAGATGTTCGCAGAAGGCGTCGACGGCATCGACCAGGCCCTCCGCCGCCAGGGCGGGCAGCATGCGCTCTGCAACGTCGTCGATGTAGTCGTCCGCACGGCCTTGGAACTCGGGCGGCAGCGCGTGCGCGGCCAGGCAGGTTGCCTGCACGGTCAGGGGCAGCGTCTGGCCCAGGTGACGGGCCACGCGCAGCATCTTGCGTTCGTTTTCCAGATCGAGCCCGTAGCCGGATTTGATCTCCAGCGTGGTGACGCCATCGCGCAGCAGTTGCAGGGCGCGGCGGCGGGCGCTGGCGTAGAGCTCGTCTTCGGACGCCGCGCGCGTGGCGCGCACGGTGCTGGCAATGCCGCCGCCCTGGGCGGCGATGGTGGCGTAGTCGACACCTTGCAGGCGTTGCTCGAACTCCCGGCTGCGGTCACCGCCGAACACCAGGTGAGTGTGGCAGTCGATGAGGCCTGGTGTGACCCACGCGCCGCCCAGGTCATGCACGTGCGCGGCGTCCACGTCTGGCAATTGGGCTTCGGGACCGATCCATTCGATGCGCTCGGCGCGGGTCACGATGGCTGCGTGTTCGATGATGGAATACGCGCCACCCGCCATCGTGGCCGCGTGGCAATGCCGCCAGACTTGTCTCATGCACTTCTCCTTCAGGCAGCTGCCTGCCAGGGGATTGCCCTGGCAGGCGCCGCGTCGATCAATCCGAGCCCTGCGTGGCCAGCACCGGGGCGCCGCCGCCGGGGCGTTTGGGATGCACCCACAAACGGTACGCCACGCAAAGCAGCGCGATCCACACCGCGCCAACGCCCAGCGCCGTTTGCGTGCCGGGGAAATATCCCAGGACGGCGATCACGAACACCATGAAGGCAATGGCCAGCAAGGGACCCAGCGGCCAGAACGGAACCGGGAACTTCAATGCGGCGACGTCTTCGGCGCGCATCTTGCGGCGCATCGCCACTTGCGAGAGCAGAATCATCAGCCACACCCATACGGTGGCGAAGGTGGCGATGGAGGCGATGAGCAGGAACACATTCTCCGGGATCAGATAGTTCAGCAACACGCCGACCAGTAACGCCACGGACATGACCACCACCGTCATCCACGGCACGCCGTTGCCCGAGACCGAGGCAAAGCCGCGCGGCGCCTGACCTTGCTGCGCCATGCCATACAGCATGCGGCCCGCGCCGAAGATGTCGCTGTTGATGGCCGATACGGCCGCGGAGATGACGACGATATTCAGGATGGTGGCCGCCGAGCCGATGCCCAGGCTGTCGAAGATCTGCACGAACGGACTGCCTTTGCTGCCGATCTGCGTCCACGGGAAGATGGACATCAGGACGAATAGCGTCAGCACGTAGAAGAGCAGGATGCGCATCGGGACGGCGTTGATGGCGCGGGGAATGGTGCGGCCCGGGTCCTTGGCTTCGCCGGCGGTGATGCCGATGATCTCGATGCCGCCAAACGCGAACACCACCACGGCCAGCGACGCAATCAGCCCGCCCACGCCATTGGGCATGAAGCCGCCGTGCGCCCAGAGGTTGTGCACGCCGGTCGCGGCGCTGTCCGCACCCAGTCCCAGGCCAAACAGCATGATGCCCAGGCCGCCCGCAATCATCGCAATGATGGCGCTGACTTTCAGCAGCGACAGCCAGAACTCCAGTTCGCCGAACACCTTGACGGACAGCAGGTTGATGGCGCCGATGAAGCAGACGATGGACAGCACCCAGATCCAGCGCGGCACGTCGGGATACCAGAAGCCCATGTACAACCCGAACGCGGTGATGTCGGCCAGACAGACGATGATCATCTCGAACGCGTAGGTCCAACCGGTCAGAAAGCCCGCGAGCGGGCCCAGGTATTGCGTCGCGTAATGGCCGAACGAGCCGGATACCGGATTGCGGACCGCCATCTCGCCGAGGGCGCGCATCACCATGTACACGGCGGCGCCGGCGACCAGGTACGCCAGCAGCACTGACGGTCCGGCTGCCTGGATCGCCTTGGCCGATCCGTAGAAGAGCCCCGTGCCGATGGCCGATCCCAATGCCATGAAGCGGATGTGCCGGGCATTCAGGCCCCGTGTGAGCGCCTGCGCGGGGGCCGGTGCGTCGGACTGCTTGGTTGCTTGCATTGTGTCTCTCTCGTGTTCCCTTGGACGTTCGGCATCAACCGCCGCGAGAGGCGCCTTCTGGTGGGCGCGTGCACGCGGCGTGGCAATGGCGGCCGGCGTCATCCGGCCGTCACGGACGGCATCACAGGCTGGGCAAAAGACCCGGGGGCATCAGGCCGTTCATGACCTGCGCGGCGAGCAGGCCGCTGGCCGCGGCGATGTCGGGCGCGAAGAAGCGGTCTTCTTCGTAGTGGGACACTTTTTCGCGCAGGGCGCGGCGCGCCTGTTCCAGTTGCGGAGAGGTCTTGAGCCCCTCGCGGAAATCCAGCCCCTGGCACGCGCCCAGCCATTCGATGGCCAGGATGTCGCGCACGTTGTCGGCCATGGCCCACAGACGCTTGCCCGCGTTGGGCGCCATCGAGACGTGGTCTTCCTGGTTGGCCGACGTGGGCATGCTGTCCACGCTGGCCGGATGCGCCAAGGCCTTGTTGTCGCTGGCCAGCGCCGCCGCCGTCACCTGGGCGATCATGAAGCCGGAGTTCACGCCGCCCTTGCGGACCAGGAACGGCGGCAATTGCGACATGTGCTTGTCCATCATCAGGGCGATGCGCCGTTCCGACAGGGCGCCGATCTCGGCCAGCGCCAGCGCCAGGTTGTCGGCGACGAGTGCGACGGGCTCCGCATGGAAGTTGCCGCCCGAGATGACGTCGCCTTGTTCGACGAACACGAGGGGATTGTCGGACACGGCGTTGGCTTCGATCTGGAGCACCTGGGCCGCGTGGCGGATCTGCGTGAGGCAGGCGCCCATGACCTGGGGCTGGCAACGCAGGGAGTAGGGGTCTTGCACCTTGCCGCAGTCGGCATGGGAATGGCCGACTTCGCTGTCCTCGCCCAGCAGGCTGCGGTAGACGGCGGCCACGTCGATCTGGCCGGTCTGGCCGCGCGCGGCGTGAATGCGGGCATCGAAGGGCGTGCGAGAGCCCAGCATGGCTTCGACGCTGAGGCTGCCGCAAACGAGGCCGGCCGCCATCATGTCTTCGGCTTCGAACAGACCGCGCAGGGCAAACGCGGTGGACACCTGGGTGCCGTTCAGAAGCGCCAGGCCTTCCTTGGCGGCAAGCGTCAGCGGCGTCAGGCCGGCGCGCGCCAGGGCGTCGCGCGCGGGCAGCCATTCGCCCTGATGGCGCGCCTGGCTTTCGCCCAGCAGCACCATCGACATGTGGGCAAGCGGGGCGAGGTCGCCCGAGGCGCCCACCGAACCCTTGAGCGGAATGTGGGGATAGACGCCCGCGTTGACCAGGGCAATCAGGCTGTCGATGACTTTGCGGCGCACACCGGAATAGCCGCGGGCCAGGCTGTTGATCTTCAGCACCATGATGAGGCGCACCATCGCGTCGTCCAGCGCCTCGCCCACGCCGGCGGCATGCGAACGCACCAGCGAAGTCTGCAAGGCCTGCAGGTCCTCGCGCGCGATCTTGGTGGAAGCCAACAGGCCAAAGCCGGTATTGATGCCGTAGACGGTGCGGCCTTCGGCGATGATGCGTTCAACCGTGGCCACGCTGGCGTCGATGCCCTGCGCGGCGCCGGGATCCAGCGTCAGGCTTACGGGCTGCCGGTAGGCGCGCCGCAGGTCGGCCAGCGTCAGGTGGCCCGGTTTCACATGCAATTCCATTTCCTCTTCTCCCACGCCGGTTGCCCGGCTGCTTGCGATCGTTGTTGTGCGGTCAGTCGCGCTTGCCGGTCACCATGGGCAGGTTCAAGCCCTGCTCGCGGGCGCAATCGATGGCGATCTGGTATCCGGCGTCGGCGTGCCGCATCACGCCCGTGGCCGGATCGTTGGTCAGCACCCGGGCGATGCGCTCGGCGGCCGCGTCGGTGCCGTCGCACACGATGACCATGCCGGAATGCTGCGAGAAGCCCATGCCGACGCCGCCGCCGTGATGCAGCGAGACCCAGGTCGCGCCGCTGGCGGTATTGAGCAGGGCGTTGAGCAGCGGCCAGTCGGACACGGCGTCCGAGCCGTCGCGCATGGACTCGGTTTCGCGGTTGGGGCTGGCGACGGAGCCGGAATCCAGGTGGTCCCGGCCAATGACGATGGGCGCCGACAGCTCGCCCGACCGGACCATCTCGTTGAATGCCAGGCCCAGCTTGGCGCGTGCGCCCAGGCCCACCCAGCAGATACGCGCGGGCAGCCCCTGGAAGCTGATGCGCTCGCGCGCCATGCTGAGCCAGCGGTGCAGGTGGGCGTCGTCGGGAATCAGTTCCTTGACCTTGGCGTCGGTTTTGTAGATGTCCTGGGGGTCGCCGGACAGCGCGGCCCAGCGGAACGGCCCCACGCCCCGGCAGAACAGCGGCCGGATGTAGGCCGGGACAAAGCCGGGGAAGTCGAACGCGTCGGCAACGCCTTCTTCCTTGGCCATCTGCCGGATGTTGTTGCCGTAGTCGAAGGTGGGGATGCCCTGCCGCTGGAATGCCAGCATGGCCTGCACGTGCACGGCCATCGACTGCTTGGCGGCCTTGATGACCGCCGCCGGCTCGCGCTGCGCGCGGTCCCGGTATTCCTGCCAGGTCCAGCCGGCGGGCAGGTAGCCGTTCAAGGGGTCGTGCGCGCTGGTCTGATCGGTGACCATGTCGGGCCTGACGCCCCGGCGCACGAGCTCGGGCAGGATCTCGGCGGCGTTGCCGCAGAGCGCGACGGACACCGCGCGGCCTGCTTGTGTGTGTTTGGCGATGCGGGCCAGGGCGTCGTCCAGGTTGGCGGCCTGTTCGTCCACATAGCGCGTGCGCAGGCGGAAATCGATGCGGCTTTGCTGGCATTCGATGTTGAGCGAGCACGCGCCGGCCAGCGTGGCCGCCAGGGGCTGCGCGCCGCCCATGCCGCCCAGGCCGGCGGTCAGGACCCAGCGCCCGGCGAGGTTGCCGCCGTAGTGCTGGCGGCCCGCTTCGACGAAGGTTTCGTACGTGCCCTGCACGATGCCCTGGCTGCCGATGTAGATCCAGCTGCCGGCGGTCATCTGGCCGTACATGGCCAGACCCTTGGCGTCCAGTTCGTTGAAGTGTTCCCACGTGGCCCAATGCGGGACGAGGTTCGAATTGGCGATCAGCACGCGGGGCGCGTTGGTGTGCGTCTTGAACACGCCGACCGGCTTGCCCGATTGCACCAGCAGCGTTTCGTCGTCGTTCAGGACCGTGAGGGATTCAACGATCTTGTCGTAGCAATCCCAGTCGCGGGCTGCGCGGCCGATGCCGCCGTAGACGACGAGCTCGTTCGGGTTCTCGGCCACGTCGGGGTCGAGGTTGTTCATGAGCATGCGCAAGGGCGCTTCGGTCAGCCAGCTCTTGGCCGTGAGTTGGCTGCCACGCGGTGCGCGAATGAGGGCGTCGCGGAATCGGGTCGAAGGCTTCAAGTGTGTCTCCTGGATCGGGTCGAGGCGCGCGGTGATCCAGCGCCAAGGTCATCGAATCTTATGATGCCTATGGTTGTATAGACAAGAGTAGATGACTTGTTTTCGAATCAGGGATTACCCCAATGAAAAATGCCGAAACCCGTGGGGATTCGGCATTGGCGAAAGAAGCAGGGGGCGCCGCAATGGCGCGGACGTCACGTCGTGAACTTGCCTTCCAGGCGGTGGCGCGAGCCGGGGTGGATCAGGCGGGCCAGCGTCACCGCGCGGTCGCCGGACCAGGTGCGCCGGCTGATGAGCAGGCATGGCTCATCGCGTTCGATCTGCAGCAATTGGCACTCGCGCGGCTTGGCCAGGATCGCCTCAACCACGTGTTCGCCCGCGCTCAGCGGCGCCACGCGGGTCAGGTATTCATAGGGCGTGCTTTGCGTGAAGTCCTGCTTCAGGTAGTCGGGCGCAAGGCGGACGTTGACGTAGCGGTCTTCCAGCTGGATCGGCACGTCGTCCTCGTAGTGGACGATGACCGAATGAAAGACCGGCTGCCCCGCGCGGATTTCCAGCGCCTGGGCTTGTTCGGCGCCGGCCGGCTCTTCAGCCAGCCGCACCACGCGGCTGTGGTGCCGGTGGTTCCGCGCCGCGATCTCGTCGGCGATGTTGTTCACGGCAAACAGGGCCGAGCGCGCCTTGGGCTGCGCGACAAAGGTGCCGACGCCTTGCATCCGCACAAGCAGGCCTTCCGATGTCAATTCGCGCAGTGCGCGGTTGATCGTCATGCGGCTGAATCCCAGTTCCTCGACCAGTTCGGCTTCCGACGGCACGCGGTAATGCGCGGGCCAGGCGCCGCTGCGGATCTGCTGCGCAATCATTTGCTTGACCTGCACGTACAGCGGAGCGGGCGGGGCATTGGCTGGAACAGGCAATCGGGGAGGGGAAGCAGCCACGAGGATTCCTGGGTATGCAACGTGTGAGCGGTGAAAATGCGGGCTCTAGTATAGACAGGTACACATCGCGCGCGGGGGCCTGGCCTCAGCCTCGCGCCGGCCTGCTGACCCGCAGCGCGGCAACCACCAGCGAAAACGCCGGCGACGGTTGCCGCCGGCTGGGGTAGTAAAGATGGTATCCCTCGAAGCTGGGGCACCAGTCCTCCAGCACCCGGACCAGCTGGCCGGATTCCAGATAGGGCATCAATTCGTCCTCCGGCAACAGCGACAGGCCAAGTCCCGCCAGCGCCGCGTCGATCTGGGGCTGGGTGGTGTTGAAGATCAGCGGGCCGTCCACGCGGACGTTCACCTGGCGGCCTCGTCGTTCGAAGTCCCATACATACAGGCCGCCCGAACTTTGCATGCGCTGATTGATGCAGGCGTGCTGCATCAGATCCTGGGGCACCTTCGGGACGGGCCGCGATTCGAAGTAGCCGGGCGACCCCACTACGGCCAGGCGCATTGGCGGACCGATGGGCACGGCGATCATGTCCTTATCGATGGTCTTGCCCATGCGCACACCGGCATCGAACCGGTCCGCCACGATGTCTCGGAATCCGTAGTTCACGTCGAACTCCAGCTTGATGTCCGGGTACTCGCGCATCAGCGGCGTCAGCTTGGGCAGCAGGACACTGTGCAGCACGTAGTCGCCACAGGTGATGCGCACGGTTCCCGCCGGCTTGTCGCGCAGTTCGGTCAGCTCGTCCAGCTCTGCCTCGATCTCGTCGAAGCGGTTGCCGATGGCGTTGAGCAGCCGCTCGCCCGCTGCCGTGGGTGAAACGCTGCGCGTGGTGCGCCTGAGCAGACGGATCTGCAGGCGCGTCTCCAGGCCGCTGACGGACTGGCTGAGCGCCGATTGCGTCACGCCCAGCAGCGACGCCGCGCGGGTGAAACTGCCTTCGCGCGCGACCGTCACGAAGTAAAGGAGGTCATTGAGGTTGCGACGGGCCATGGGACGAATAGAGAAATTGATTCGCTGATCTTATAAAGCTTTTGAGGATTGATCAGCTAGCTTTCGGCTCGGCCGTTTGCGGGGATTCGGGCAAAGACAAGCGCGAATCCGGACTGGCGGCGGGCGGCGCCTGCGAGCGGCGCCGGTTCTTACCGGGCCGTGACCCCATTCTTGACCGCCAGGATGTGCGCCATGACGCTCACCGCGATCTCGGCGGGCGTCTTGCTGCCGATGTGCAGTCCGACCGGCGAGTGCAGCCGTTGCAGCGACGCTTCCGTTTCATCGAAGTGTTCCATGAACCGCTCGCGGCGGCTGGCGGCGTTGCGGCGTGAGCCGATGGCGCCCACATAGAAGGCTGGGCTGTGCAGCGCTTCCAGCAGGGCCATGTCGTCAAGCTTGGGGTCATGGCTGAGCGCCACGATGCAGGTTCGGGTATCGGGGGCGAGCGCGCGCACGGCGTCGTCGGGCATTTCGGTGGTGAAGGCCACGCCGTCCACGGACCACGTGCCCAGGTGTTCGATCCGTGGGTCGCACACGGTCACCGCGAAGTCATTGAACAGCGCCATGGTGGCGACGTATTCGGCCAGCGATCCGGCGCCGATGAGGAGCAGCCGGTATTGGGGTCCAAGCGTGCTGGACAGCGTGACGCCATCGAAATGCAGGGCCTCGGGCGCCGATGCGTCGCCAAGCGTCACGGCCCCGGACGCGCAATCCACGGTCCGCTGCACGAGGTGGCCCGCCTCAAGCCGGCGGACCAATGCGTCAAGCGCCGCGCCGTCGGGTTCGAATTCAAGCAGCAGCTCAAGCGTGCCGCCGCAAGGCAGCCCGAAGCGGTGCGCCTCGTCGGCCGTGACGCCATAGCGAACGAGCTCGGGCACCGACTGCGGAATGGCCCCGTCGCCGTAGGCCCGCGTGTAGCGGTGGATCAGGTCGTCCTCGATGCAGCCGCCGGAGACCGATCCGATGCAGCGGCCGTCCTCGCGCAGCACCATCATCGAGCCGACGGGCCGCGGCGACGACCCCCACGTCTTGACGACGGTGGCCAGCATCAGGCGATGACCGTCCACCTGCCAATCGCGCGCCGCGCGCAGCACGCGCACATCAACACTTTCCATCATGCCACCTTGCGCACCGGCAGGCTGCGGATCCGCTTGCCGGTCGCGGCGAAGATGGCGTTGCACAGGGCGGGGGCCACGGGCGGCACCGGCGGCTCGCCCACGCCGCCCGGCGGCAACGCGTGATCGTCATTGACCAGATGCGTGCGGATCACGCGCGGCGAGGCGTTATGGCGCAGGACTTCGTAGTCATGGAAGTTGCTTTGCTTCACGCGGCCTTTTTCGAAGGTGATCTCGCTGGTCAGAGCCAAGCCAAGGCCCATGATGGCGCCGCCTTCCATTTGCGCGCGGATGCGTTCGGGATTGATCTGCGGGCCGCAATCCATGGCCATGTCCACGGCGACGACGCGGACCTCGCCGTTGTCATCCACCGCCACTTCGACGACCGTGGCCGTGTAGCTCATGAAGCTGTAGCAAAAGGCCAAACCCAGGCCGTGGCCCTTGGGCAAGGTGCGGCCCCAGCCTGCGCCCTTGCACGCGGCCTCGATTACGCCGCGCAGGCGGCCGGTGTCGTAGGGGTAGCGTTCAGGCGACTCGGTGTAGTTCCACGTGTCGGCCATCGTGGCGGGGTCGATCTGGCGGGCCGGGCCGATGAGGTCCAGCGCGAAGGCCTGCGGATCCTTGCCCGCGCGGTGGGCCAGTTCGTCGATGAAGCACTGGGCCGCGAAGGCATGGGGAATGTTGGCGACAGACCGGAACCAGCCGATGCGGGCGTGGGCGTCGACTTCGGCGGTCTCCACGCGCACGTTCGGAATGCGGTAGGGCATGTTGATCGCCGACATGGCCGATTCGAACATCTGCTGTCCCTTGGCGCCTTGCGCGAACAGCGAGGCGATGGTGGGGGCGGCGCTGCGGTGCAGCCAGGACTGGACTTGCCCCTGCGCGTCCATGACGGCTTCCAGTCGCTCGACCGACACGGTGTGCAGATAGTCGTGATGGATATCGTCCTCCCGCGTCCAGACCAGCTTGACCGGCGTGCCGTCGGGCATGGCGCGAGCCACGATGGCGGCTTCGTCCACGAAATCAGGCTTGGACTTGCGCCCGAAGCCGCCGCCCAGCAGCAGCACGTTGACCTTGACGTTGGCCGGTTCCAGCTTCAGGCGCGCGGCGACCGCGCTTTTGGCGGCGGCCGGATTCTGCACGGACGTCCAGACCTCGGCGCTGTTGCCCTTGATCTGCACGGTGGCGACCGGCGGTTCCATCGATGCGTGCGCCAGATGGGGCAAGTAGTATTCCGCAGCCACGCGCTCGGCTTCGGGCGCCTTGGCCCAGGCATTGGCGGCGTCGCCCTGGTTGCGCATCGTCTTGGCCGGCGCGCGGGCCGCCGCCTGCAGCGTTTGCCGGTAGGCGGCCGAGTCATAGCTGCCGTTCGGACCATCGTCCCATTCGATCTCCAGGGCGTCGCGTCCCTGGCGGGCGGCCCAGGTGTTGCGCGCCACGACGGCCACGCCGCCCAGCGGCTGGAATGCGGGGGCGCCCTGCATGGGGGGAATCTCGACGACCTTCAGCACGCCGGGCACGGCCAGCGCCTTGGCGCTGTCGAAACGCCGCAGCCGGCCGCCGACGACGGGAGGCCGCGCGACGACGGCATAGACCATGCCGGGCAGGCGCATGTCCATGCCGTAGGTGGCTTGCCCTTTGCCGATGGCTTCGAGGTCCACGAGGCGAACGTGATCCTTGCCGATGTACCGGAATGCGGACCGGTCCTTGAGCTTGAGCGCGTTGCCGGCCGGCACGGGCTGCTTGGCCGCGTCCGCCGCCAGGTCGCCATAGGACAGACGACGGCCGGTGGGCGCATGCAGCACTTCATGCTGTTCTGCCTTGACCTCGGCGACGGGCACGGCCCAGCGTGCGGCGGCGGCGGCTTCCAGCATCTGCCGGGCCGCGGCGCCCACGCGTCGCATCGGCATCAGGAAGTGCCGCATGCTGCGCGAGCCGTCCACGTTCTGATTGCCGTAGCGCGCTTCGTCGCCGGGCGCCTGCACGACCTTCACGCGTTCCCAGCGGGCTTCCATCTCGTCGGCCACCACCATCGGCAGGCTGGTGCGCACGCCCGTGCCCATTTCCGCGCGGTGCGCCACGATGGTGACCGTGCCGTCGGCGGCGATGCTGACAAAGACCAGCGGATCGTCCACGGTGCCACCAGGCATGCTGTCGGCGCCATACGCCTTGGCGGTCGGCTCGGCGGCCACCGCGGTCGTGACCCATCCCTTGGCCGTGACGGCAAGCGTCAAGACGCCCAGGCTGCCCTGCAGGAAAGCGCGGCGCGAAAGTTGAGCGGCGTCGGTCATTGCTTGCCTCCTTGGGCGAGGCGGCTGGCGGCCTGTTGAATGGCGGCCAGGATGCGCGGGTAAGTGCCGCAGCGGCAGATGTTGCCGCTCATGGCGTCCGCGATCTCCTGTTCGGTGGGAGTGGGGTTGGCCTTCAGCAGGCTCACCGCCGTCATGATCTGGCCCGCCTGGCAGTAGCCGCACTGCGCGACGTTGTTGTCGACCCAGGCCGTCTGCACCGCCCGGCCGACCGGATCGGCATCCATGCCTTCAATGGTCGACAGCTGGCGGCCGGAAGCCACCGAGACGGGGGTAAGGCAGGCGCGCACGGGCGTGCCGTCGATATGCACCGTACAGGCGCCGCACAGCGCCATGCCGCAACCGAACTTGGTGCCGGTCATGCCCAGCTCGTCTCGCAGAACCCATAGGATCGGCATGTCGTCCGGGACGTTGACGTCCTGGGTCTGACCGTTGATTTGCAGTTGCGTCATGGGGGCAGTTCCTGAGAGGCACGGCGCAGTCGTCTTGCCTCGGGTGGGGGGATAACTTCTTGAGTCCGGAATTTTGCCGAAAAAATCCCGGTTTTATTCATTAGCCCTACTAATAGGCCTGTTAAGGACCGGTTATGCCTGCGCGGAAACCGGCCCCTGGTTGCGCTACGACGCGTCCGGCCGGTAAAGCACGGCGCGCATGTCGGATGAAGCGCCCAACCGGCGCGACAGGTCGTCGGCGCGTTCCAGGATCATGGCCTCGAACGCGTTGGCATCGACGGTCTTGAGCCGTGCCGAGGGGCCGGCAATAGTCAGCGCGCCGACGAAGCGGTCTTCCTGGCCGATGACCGGAACAGACCAGGACGACGTATACGGATCGCGCGCGCCGCACGAGAAGATCGGCAGGCGGACCTGATCGCGCCGTTCGCCTTGCGCCCAGATCGCAAAGACCTGGCCCGTGGAGGATTTGTCGGGGGGCATCACGCTGCCGGCAATGACCTGGCTGTGCAGGCCTTCGTGCGGCTGGTGCCGGAAAAGGCACAGGCGCTGGCCCGGTTCTCCGCCTTCGACGTAATACGCCGCGCTTTCACCGGTGTCTGCCGACAGCCGCTCCAGCACTGGCATGACGACGGCCTCCAGGTCGAAGCCGCGCTCATAGACCCGCGCCAGGAACAGCACGCGCGGGCCCAGCCCATAGCGGCCGTCGGGCTCGCGCACCACATAGCCGCAGCGCGCCAGCGAATTGAGCAGGCGAAAGATCGTCGTCTTGTGCAAGGGAAGGCGGGCCGCGAAATCGGCCAGCGACAGGTGCTCCGCCCCGGGGCGAAAGCAGTCCAGCACGCTGAGCGCGCGTTCAACGGCCACGACGCCATCATTGCTCATGAATTCTCCAAGAGGAGCTGTTTTACTTGCTGATTGTACGTAATACAACGTCGTTTCGTAAATTTAAAATGCACCCAGTCTGTTGATTCGGGAGGCCGGGATGGCAAATTCGATGGTGGTGGTAACTGCCCATGTGGGCGATTTTGTCTGGCGTTGTGGCGGCGCGATGGCCCTGCATGCGCAGCGTGGCGTGCAGGTGCATCTGGTCTGCCTGAGCTATGGCGAAAACGGAGAGTCCAACGCGGCGTGGAAAGGCGATACGCAGCGCGAGGCGGTCAAGGCCCAGCGTCACGCCGAGGCGCAAGCCGCCGCCCAGATCCTGGGCGTGAGCAGCCTGGATTTTCACGACCTGGGCGACTATCCGCTGCCCGACTCGCCGGACGCCGTGCGCCGCATCTCCGAGACGCTGCGCCGTACCAAGCCGTCGGTGGTGCTCACCCACCCCGAGCACGATCCTTCCAACCTCGATCACTGCCGCACGTTCGAAATGACGCTGCGCGCCCGCATGCAGGCAATGGCGCCGGGGCATGGGGCCGACTTCGTGGTGCCGCCGCAAGTGTTGTGCTTTGAGCCGCATCAGACCGAGTTGTGCGGCTTCAAGCCCAATGTGCTGCTGGACATCACGGAGGTGTGGGAACGCAAGTGGCAGGCCATGCAGGCCATGCCGACGCAAAGCAACCTGTGGGCGTACTACGAGCGTGTCGCGCTGCAACGCGGCGCGCAGGCCGGGCGCCGGGGCAAAACGGCGGGCACGCGCTATGGCGAGGCTTATCAAAGCATTTTCCCGGCCGTGGTTTCGGCCTTGATGGAGTGACCCCATGCGCGACATCCACGAATCCGGCTTGACCAGCACATTGCTGGCGGACGTCGGCGCTCGCTATCTGCGCGCGGCGATCAAACCCCTGCGTGCGGGATGGACCGTGCGCGGCCGCGCGGTGACGGTGTCGGTCCCGGCGGGCGACAACCTGGCGATCCATGCAGCGCTCGCGCTTGCGCAACCTGGCGATGTGCTGGTGATGGATGCGCAGGGCTACACCGAACGCGCGGTGATGGGCGGAATCATGTGCGCGCAGGCCGCTGCAAGCGGCATCGCCGGCGTGGTGATCGACGGTGCGGTGCGCGACGCGGCAGAGCTGCGCCACGGCCTGCTGCCCGTGTTCGCCGCTGCGATTTCGCCAGCGGGGCCCGCCAAGGCCGGCGGCGGCACTGTGAACCGCCAGATCCAGTGCGGCGGTGTGCGCGTCGATCCGGGCGACTGGATCCTGGGCGATGACGACGGATTGGTCGTGGTCGCCCCGGCGGAAATGGACGCGATGGTTGCGGCAGCCTTGACCAAGGCCGGCGCCGAAGCCCGCCGCATGGCCGCCATCGCGCGCGGCGAACTGCGGCCCGTGTGGCTTGACGACGCGCTGGCCAAGGCCACGCTGGACGTTGGGACGTCGCTGCCTGCGTCCGAGTAACAGCTATTCAATACAACAGGAGGAAGACAATGAACTTCAAGCACACGCTGGGCGCGATCGCCCTGATGGCGGGCCTTGCGCCCTTTGCCGCGGCCCACGCCGACTATCCCGAAAGGCCGATACGCATGATCGTGCCGTTTGCGGCAGGCGGCCCCGCGGACATGGTCGGACGCGAATTCGCCAAGCTGTTTGGCGAAAAGCTGGGGCAGCCCGTGGTGGTTGTGAATGCGGGCGGCGGTCACGGCGTGCCGGCGTTGAACCAGGTGCTGGGGGCCGAAGCGGACGGCTATACGCTGCTCATGCCTGCCTCGGGCAACATGACGGTGCCGTCCAAGGCCATGCAGGGCAAGAAGGTGCTGGAAGTGCTGGCGCCCATCAGTCTCTTGACCGAAAGCCCGCACGTCCTGGTGGTGAACGCGCAGTTGCCGGTGAATTCGGTGCCGGAACTCGTCGATTACGCGCGCGCCCATCCCGGCAAGGTCAATTTCGGGTCGGCAGGCGTGGGGGGCGTGGCGCATCTGGGCATGGAGCTTTTCAAGAGCAAGGCCAAGGTGGATGTGGTGCACGTGCCTTACCGGGGTACCTCGCAGGTGCTGACCGACCTGGCGTCGGGTCAGGTTCAGGCGCTGTTCAGCAGCATGCCGTCGCTCAAGCCCATGATCGACAAGGGGGCCGTGAAGGCGCTGGCGATGAGCGCGCCGAGCAAGGGCGCGGATACCGCGAAGCTGCCCCTGATTTCCCAGACCTTGCCGGGCGTGTCGTACACCACCTGGTACGCGCTCTTTGCCAAGGCGGGCACGCCGCCCGAGGTGCTGGCCAAGCTGAACGCGGCGGTGGTCGACACACTGAAGAATCCCGAGCTGAATCAGAAGTTCGAGTCGCAGGGCGTGGAGTTCGTCTCCAGCACGCCGCAGCAGCTTGCCGACACGGTGCGGCGCGACACCGCGCAGTGGACGGCGCTGATTGACGAAGCCGGCATCGAAATCGAGTAGGCATCGCGTGGCAAAGCGGGGAGGGCGGCCGCCTTACCCGCTTTTGCTACGACTTAACACGTCTTTTCCGGCCAGGCTTTGCTATAAAAGCGCCTACAGCATTTCTGTAGGGCCGGGAAAATGTCGATTCGTACGATCAGCCGCTGCGGCGCGGCCTTGTTCTTCGTCGCGCTGGTGGCCGGTTGCTCGTCCACCAAGCCGACACCAGAGGAAAAGGCCAGCGCGACCACTACCACGCCCGCTCGGGCCAGCAACGAGTGCAAGTCCAAACGCAAGCAGTGCCTGCACGAAGGCTCTTACGATGTCGGCGAGCGGGCATACGCGGAAGACGAGGCCAAGCGCCTGAACCTGGCCGAGTCCCAGCGCCTGCGCCGCCTGTTCGATAAATAGTCCACCGTTAATGTCTTGCCCAACGCCGTAGAACCGTCGTCGATGACCCGAAAACCGCTCGCCATCATCCAGATGGGCCGCCCGCCCGAAGACCTGCGGCAGGCGCAAGGCGAACAGTCCGACTGGATGCTGGCCGCGCTGGCCGACCCCGACCTGCCGGTGCGCGTTTGCAAACCCCACGATGATGAGGCGCTGCCCGCGTGGGACGAGCTGGCCGGGGCCGTGCTGACCGGATCCTGGTCCATGGTGACGGATCGCGAACCCTGGAGCGAACGCACTGCCGAATGGTTGCGCGGCGCGCATCGCGCGCAGCTGCCGCTGCTGGGCATCTGCTACGGCCATCAGTTGATGGCGCACGCGCTGGGCGGCGTGGTCGATTTCCATCCCCAAGGCCGCGAGATCGGCCAACATGCCATCGACTTTTGCGCGGACGTCGCCGGCGATGCGTTGTTTGGCGCGCTGCCGCCGCGCTTTCTTGCCAATCTCACGCATGAGCAGAGCGTGCTGACGCCGCCGCCGGGCGCCGAGGTGCTGGCGCGGTCGCGGCACGATCCGCACCAGGTCCTGCGCTATGGACCGAACGCATGGTCCGTCCAGTTCCACCCCGAGTTCTCGCCCACATTGATGTCGGCCTGCCTGGCGCGCCGGGCGCCGGTCTTCGAGGCAGAGGGCTACGATGTGGCGGCGATGGTCGCCGGGCTGGGACCCACGCACGATGCGCGCCAACTGCTGCGCACCTTTGCGCGGCGATTCGCCTAGCCGAATCGGGTAGCCGCTTGGCATTTCGGCTTCAAATTGCGGCTTCAAATTGCGCCTTCCTGCCTTCATATCACACGCGCGTGACACGCCTGCCGGTGTGGCGCGCGCGTGCGCCGCTGTCGATCTCGCGCCACAAAAAGGCGATTGATTTGCGCTTCTTTGCGCCACCTCCCTTGCGTCCCCAGAACTGACATATTGCGTCCCTAGAATTCGTTCCTGCCATGCGCCGTGTGCATCACTGTGCCGCCCGCAACGCGGGTCTGGCTACCTGCGCATGTCTGTTCACATCAATGGGAATCTGTAATGAAAAAGACTCTGTTCGCCACCGCCATCTTCGCCGCGCTGTCCGGCATGGCGCAGGCGGAAACATCGGTGACGCTGTATGGCCTGATCGACACGGGCGTGGGTTATCAGCGGATCAAGGGCGATGGCTTCCACGAATCCAAGGTCGGCATGAGCAATGGCGTTTCCAGCGGTTCGCGTTGGGGCCTGCGCGGTTCGGAAGATCTGGGCGACGGCCTGTCCGCCGTGTTCACGCTTGAAAGCGGCTTCAATTCAGCCAACGGCCAATCGGGCCAGAGCAGCCGCCTGTTCGGCCGCCAAGCCACCATCGGCCTGAAGAGCTCGTCCTGGGGCCTGTTGGAATTCGGTCGTCAGACCAACATCGCCTCCAAGTACCTGGGCGCGATCGATCCGTTCGGCGCCAGCTACGGCCAGGCCAACATCGGCAACGCGTTCAGCGCCGCCAACACCGTCCGTTACGACAACATGGTCCAGTACGCGACCCCGTCGTTCGGCGGCTTCCAGGCTGGCATTGGCTACTCGTTCAACGTCGCTGACACGACCGCGGCGCAGACGGGCTTTCGCACCGCCAACAACACCCGCGCCATCACGGCCGGTGTGCGCTACGTGAATGGCCCCCTGAACGTCGCTCTGACGTACGACCAGCTGAACCCCGCCAACCAGCTTGGCAACGATGCCACGCCCAAGTCGTGGAACGTCGGCGCCTCGTACGACTTCGAAGTCGTGAAGCTGGCGGCCGCCTTCGGCCAGACGCGTGACGGCTGGTTCACCGGCCAGAGCATCAACGCCTTCGGCAGCACCGAAACCATCGCCGATGGCTTCCGTTCGAACGTTGGCGTCGAAAACTTCAAGGCCAACTCGTACATGGTCGGCCTGACCGTGCCGCTCGGCGCCAGCTCGATCCTGGCTTCGTGGCAACGTGCCGATCCGGACAGCGATCTGCTGACCGGTGGCGATTCGGCCATGAACGTGTACAGCATCGGCTACACGTACAACCTGTCCAAGCGTACGAACGTGTACGCGCTGGGTTCCTACGCCACGGACTTCGCGTTCATCGACGGCGTCAAGAGCACGGTCGGCATGGTTGGTATCCGTCATCGCTTCTAAGCGGCAGACGTGATGAGCGGCGCGCCTGGCGCGCGCCGCTTGCGCCCTGCACCGCGGTTGCACTGAGCGGATTGGGCGTCTTACCCGGCCACAGACGCGAAAAAAGCGGCCACCTCCCTAGCTCCACTCTCAGTCCGCTCACCCGAACTTCGATCATGGCAAACCGAAGGCCCGCGCATTCTGGCGCGGGCTTTGCCATTTCTGGCTGACCACCGGCCACGCCTTCCCACAATCCCTCATTGCGCGTCCGCGGCCCAAAAGGGCCGCGCCGGCGTTGTAGTATTGGAAGCTCAGCCTAAACATCGGATAGCTATGCAAACGCACAACGCTCGGCTCGCGGAAATGACTTTGGCGTTGGCGCTGGCCCTGACCGCAACGGCCGCGCCTGCGCAGACCCCGGATGCCTCGCCGGCTGGCGCCAAGCCGGCTGAAGCGAAGCCTGCCGAATCGAAGCCTGCCGAAGCCAAGCCTGCAGACGCTAAGCCAGCAGAAGCCAAACCAGCAGACGCTAAGCCAGCAGACGCTAAGCCAGCAGACGCTAAGCCGGCCGAGGTCAAGCCGCCCGAAGCGAAGCCCGCGCAAACCAAGCCGGCCGAAGCCAAGCCCGCGCAAACCAAGCCGGCCGAAGCCAAGCCGGCTGGAACGAAGCCCGCAGAAGCGAAGCCAGCAGAAGCGAAGCCCGCCGATGCCAAGCCCGCCGACGCCAAAGCGTCCGGCGACCCCGCCGCGCAGGATCCGAATGGCGCACCCGTGGACGCCGCGGTGGCGCCGCCGCCACCTCCACCGCCGCTGCAGGTCCTGGACGGCAAGCTCCGCGTCGCCATCCCCGCGGGTTTCGCCGAAACCGAGTTTCCGTCCGATCCGGCCACGCCCGAGGTCTCGGGCAAGATCTACCTGAACCGCGCGACCATGCAGGCCATCATCGTGATCGATGTGCCGGTTGAACAGGCCGTTGGCGATGACGACGCATTCACGCTGGGGGCGATGGCCGCGGGCTTCCAATCGCAGCAGCAGGCCGCGGTGCCCACGTTCAAGAAGACGGGCGACGGCGCGTTCAAGGTCGGCAGCATCGGCGTCTTTCAACTTGATGCAACCAGCAGGCTGTCCGGCCGTCCCGCAGAACTGACGGCGCTGTTCGCGGCGTCGGGCAAAAAGGTCGTGACCTTTTCGGTCTATACGTTGGCGCAAGAAAAAGCCCGGCATCCCGGGCTGGTCGAAGAACTGAAAAAGGGCATGTCGGTAACGCCGTAATGGGCGCGACAGGCCAGAGCGCCCGTCATGCCGGCGGGAATCAGTTCGGCTTCCAGAACACGTAATCGGCCTGGTATGCCACCTGCGTTTTCTGGCCTTTGTTGGCCGGCGAGCAGGGCGTTTGCGGCACGCCGCCGCCTGCGCGAACCAGCCGCTGAATGTACGTGACGCCGGTCAGCACGCCCACGCCTGCCGAAGGATTGGCCAGCACGAGCTGGTCGTACAGCCGGTCCGGTCCGGCATATGCGCGTACGGTTTCCATCCCCGTCAATGTCGAGCCGTCGGCGGCCCGCCAGCTTTCAGGCGGACTCTTGTACGTGCCGCGCGGCTCCGATGATCCCGCCTGGCCTGCGCCCAGCGTGGCGCTGGCGCCCGCGACGACCCAGGCATAGCGCGAGCCGTCGGTCTGGATCATCCGGCATTCGTAGGTGATGACGCCTTCAGCCGGCGCGCGCCATGCAACGCTATTGTCTGCCGGCACCTGCATGATCTGCGGCACGTTGTCCTGGGCCGCCGCGGCGGAGGCGGCCAGACTGGCTGCCAGGAACAGTCCGGCCAACGCCGGGCGAGGGTGAGTCGGAATGCGGTTCATCCATGCTCCTTCGGGCGGGCAGGGCGCCCGCGGTGGCAGTTGCGGGCGCGCTTGGCCCAAGGTCCGGCGGGGCCGGAATCGGGCCATTCTGCCACGATTCCCCGCCGGCGCTGGTCTCAATTGATTTGCAGCGTGTAGGCGGCTTTGCCGCGCAGCAGCGTCAACACCAGCGGCTGCGCGCCCGCGCCGCTCAAGAGGTCGCGCAGGTCCGCCAGCTTGCTGACGGGTCGCTGGTTCACGCCGATGACGATGTCGCCGCGCTGCAGGCGCGCAGCCACCGGGCCCCGGTCCGGATAGGTGGCGCTGACCGCCGCGCCGTCATTGCCCTGCACGCGCTGCGCGCGTCCCACTTCGGTGAATTCGACGCCGTTGAAGCGCGCGTCCAGGGAGCCGCCATGCAGGCGCTCGTTCTGTTCCGGTTCGATGCGCAGCACGACGTCCCGCTTTGCGCCCGCGCGCAACAGCCCCAGGCGCACCTGGCGGCCCACCGGCAGCAGGCCTTCGGCGTTGCGCAACTGCGCGCTGGAACCGATGGCCTTGCCGTCGATCGACAGGATCTGATCGCGGGCCTGGATGCCGGCCTTCTGTGCGGGAGAACCATCCGCCACGCGGGCAACGGCCACGCCCGTCGATCCTGGCGCCAGGCCAAGCTGGCGCGCATTGCGTGGCGTGATGTCCAGCGTGTCCAGACCCAGCCCCCCGCGTTGCACCTGCCCGTGCTGCAGCAACTGCCGCATGACCTCGCCCGCCAGGTTGGACGGAATGGCAAAGCCGATGCCCACGTTGCCGCCCGACGGCGTGTAGATCATCGTGTTGATGCCCACCAGTTCCCCGTTCAGATTGACCAGCGCGCCGCCCGAGTTGCCCGGATTGATGGAGGCGTCGGTCTGGATGAAGTTCTGGTAGCCGGCGGCGCGCAGGCTGGACCGGTCCAGCGCGGACACGATGCCCGACGATGCGGATTGGCCCAGGCCGTAGGGATCGCCGATGGCGACCACGAAGTCGCCCACGCGCAAATCGCTGGAATCGGACAACGCCAGCGCTTGCAGGTCTTGCGCGGGGATGCGCAGCACCGCCAGATCGGTGTCCGGATCGCTGCCCACGACGGTGGCGTTGAAACTGCGGCCGTCCTGCAACGACACGCGGATGGTGGCGGCGCCGCGAATTACGTGGTGATTGGTCAGCACGTTGCCCTGGCTGGCGTCCACGATGACGCCCGATCCGACGTTCTGGCGCATGCCGCCGGGCGCGCGCACCGGGTTAGCCGCTTGTCCGTCCGATTGCGCCGAGATGTTCACGACTGCGGGCGTGACGCGCTCGAGCATGGGGGCCAGCGAAGGCAAGGGCTGACCGTCCACGGCCAGCGGAAGCGCGGCGCGCGCAGGCGGTAGCGGCGCGGCCAGCAGCAGGGCGCAGCAGGCCGTGGCAAGGAATGCGGGTAAGCGTCGCGCGCGGCGCGATGCACTACGCGCGACGCAGCGGGGTTCAAGAGGCGGCAAGGCCAGGCGGGGCATATCGATCCTTCCGGCAACGAGGCGGCAGTATTCACCGTCCCCGCTGCACGCGTGTGACGACGCGCGCGGCTTGCGGCCGGCGCGCGAGCGGTCACGGATTGTCGCCGAACTTTGGCGCCCGGTCCGGCGTGCCCCGCGTGGTCAGAATCCGACGGCCTGGCCGTCGCGCCGCGAGTCGGATGCGGCGACATAGCCACCCTGCGGCAGGCGGCAGATGAGCTGGGCCGAGCCGAACTCCAGGCTGTCCACCGGCGCGACCGCCACGTTGTGGCCACGCGCGCGCAGCGTATCGACCACGTCGGCCGGCAGGTGCGACTCGACGTTCACGACAGGGCCGTTCTCGACGCGGAAACGCGGCGCGTCGCTCATGGCCTGCGGGTTCTGGCCGAACGCCGCCAGACGCGTGACCATCTGCAGATGGCCCTGCGCCTGCATCGACCCGCCCATCACGCCGAACGACATGAGAGGTTGGCCGCGGCGCGTCACGAACGCCGGGATGATGGTGTGCATCGGCTTCTTGCGCGGCGCAACCTGGTTGGCGTGACCCGGCTTGAGCACGAAGTTCAGGCCGCGATTGTGCAGGCTGATGCCGGTGCCGGGCACGACCACGCCCGAGCCAAAACCGTGATAGTTGGACTGGATGAAGGACACCATCGTGCCGCCGGCGTCGGCGGCGGTCAGGTAGACCGTGCCGCCGGTAGCCGGCGTGCCTGCGGTGGGCACGCTGGCGCGGTCCATGGAAATCAGGCGGGCCCGTTCGGCCAGGTAGGCGCGGTCGAGTAGCGCGTTGGCGTCGGTGCGCATGTGGCGCGGATCGGCAACGTGGTGGTGCAGGTCCGCAAACGCCAGCTTCATGGCCTCGATGCTGACGTGGTAGTAGTCGGCGCTGTCGCGGCCCATGCCTTCCAGGTCGAATTGCTCAAGCATGCCCAGCGCCATCAGCGCCGAGATGCCCTGGCCATTGGGCGGGATCTCGTGCAGCTCGTAGTCGCGGAACGATTGCGAGATGGGCTTGACCCATTCCGGCCGGTGCTCGGCGAGGTCCACCGCGCTCAGGGCGCCGCCCGTCTTGCTGGCAAAGTCCGCGATCTTGCGGGCCAGTTCGCCGCGGTAGAAGCTTTCACCACCGGTCTCGGCGATGTCGCGCAGCGTCCTGGCCTGGTCCGGAAAGCGCCACCATTCGCCGGCTTGCGGCGCACGGCCTTGCGGCAGGAAGGCGTCGGCAAAGCCGGGTTCGGCGGCAAGCTTGGGCGCCTGGTTGGCCCATTGGCGCGCAATGGTCGGCGACACCGCGAAGCCTTCTTCGGCGTAGGCGATGGCCGGTTCGAACAGCTTGGCGAAGGGCAGCTTGCCGAAGCGGTCGGACAAGGCCTTCCAGCCGGCGACCTGGCCCGGCACGGTGACCGTGCCCCAGCCGGTGCCAGGCATCGCGTCGCGGCCGTTGAAGTATTCGGGTGTCCACGCGGCCGGCGCGCAGCCGCTGGAATTCAAGCCGTGGAGCTGGCCGTCGTGCCAGACCAGGGCGAACATGTCGCCGCCGATCCCGTTCATCACGGGTTCGACGACGGTCAGGGCGATCGCGGTGGCAATGGCGCTGTCAACGGCATTGCCACCGGCCAGCAGCATGCGTAGTCCCGCCTGCGCAGCCAGTGGCTGGCTGGTCGCGACCGCGTTGGCGGCCAGGACCGGCATTTTTCGGGAAGCGTACGGAAAAGACCAATCGAAGGGGGAGGACATGGATGCTGGAACTCGTTGGAAAAATTACTGCGGGGTGATGCCGGCCTGGTCGATCAGCTGCTTGGTGCGCGGAATCTCGGCCTTGATGAAGGCGGCGAATTCCTCGCGGCTGCCGCCACGCGGCTCGGCGCCGGCTTCGGCGAGCTTACCGCGCAATGCGGGATCGGCGAGCACTTTGTTGACGGCGCGGTTGAGCTTGTCGAGGATCGGTGCGGGCGTGCCCTGCGGCGCGACAAGGCCGTACCACGGCGCGATGTCGTAGCCCGAAAAACCTTGCTCGGCGATCGTGGGAATGTCCGGCGCCAGCGCCGAGCGCTGAGAGTTGGACATGCCCAGCGCCAGCAGCGCGCCGCTCTTGGCCTGGGGCAGGCCGGTCATGATGGTGTCGAAGTACATCGACACCTGGCCGCTCAGCAGGGCGGGAATCGCTTCGCCTGCGCCCTTGTACGGCACGTGCAGGATGTCGATGCCGGCAACAGACTTGAGCATTTCGCCCGCCATGTGCGAGGTCGTGCCCGTGCCGAACGAGGCGTAGGTCAGCTTGCCGGGGTTGGCGCGCGCATAGGCGACCATTTCGGGCAGCGTCTTGAAGGGTTGCTTGGGGTTGGCCAGCAGGATGTTCGGGGTGTAGGCCACCATCGAGACCAACTCGAACGCGTCAGGATCGTAGGCCAGGCGCTTTTGCAGGAAGCGGTTGGTGACGACGGCGGCCGGGCCGCCCATCAGCAGCGTGTAGCCGTCCGCCGCGGACCGAGCAACCGATGCGCTGCCGATGGCGGCCGCGGCGCCGGGACGGGCTTCGATGACGAAGGGCTGACCCAGCTCGGCGGACAGCGCCGCGCCAAGCTGGCGCGAGATCAGGTCCGTGGCGGAACCGGCCTGGAAGGGCACGACGATGCGCACGGGATGCTGCGGCCAGTCCGTGGCTTGCGCGCCGGCCTGCGCCGCGAAGGCCACGGCGGCAGCGCCTGCCAGCGCCCGGATGAGACGAAATTTCATGGATTCCCCTTGATCGCGTTATGGAAAGCGTATGGTCCGGGCGGGTCTCTTGCCCCTTCCGGCCGAGCGGGCGCGGCATGCCGCGTCCTGCCCTGGATTAAACGCAAGCGGCGCGCATCCGGCCATTAGGATTTGTATTCATGGATCATTGGATCCAGTTTGTGTTATTTTCGCCGTTATCTATCATGGCGGCTTTCCAAGCCCGGGGACGAAAGTGCTGCAATTCCAGAAGACAGCCATCAGCGCCGAAGACGAGGCGTACCTGCATTTGCAGCGTGAAATCCGCCTGGGCCACTATGCGCCCGGCCAGCGGCTGGTGCCGGACGTCGTGGCGGCTGAAATCGGCACCAGCCGCATGCCGGTGCGCGGCGCCCTGCGCCGCCTGGCCTCGGAGGGCCTGGTCGAGATCCGCGCCAACCGCGGCGCCGTGGTGCGCGGCCTGAACCAGCAGGAAATGCTGGAGGTCTTTGAAATGCGCTCGGTCCTCGAAGGGCTGGCGACGCACAACGCCGTGGCCAACATGGGGCCCGAACACATCCGCCGGCTGGTCAACATGCTGGCGCAGCTGGACCAGGGCGCGAACGAAGACCTGGACTGGACCGCCGCCCACCGCGAATTCCACGAATACCTGTGCAGCTTCTGCAAGCAGCCGCGCCTGTTGAACCAGATCTCGGAACTGCACTCGGTCGTCGAACCCTACATGCGCCTGTGGGCCGCCCAACCCGGCCGCGTGCTGCGCGTACGCGAATCGCATCAGGAACTGATCGACGCCCTGCAAACCCGCGACGCGGCACGCTGCGAGGCCGCCATGCGTCAGCACGTCCTGAACACCGTGCCGGCGCTGCAGGCGTTCCTTGAACAGGCGGGCTGATCCGCGCCGACGCGCCAGTTGTCCGACACCCGGCTGCCACGGCGTTATCCGCGCCCGCGAAACCGCTTCAATCCCGCTGACCGCTCACCGGACAGGATTTCCATTTCCCCGTCCTGCCCGCATATAGCCAGGAGTAATATGTGACGCGTCCGGCGGCGCTCGTCCGCCGGCGCAAGCATGCCGAATCACGCCTGGTCCTTCCCACCCCCTGTCGACAGCGGAGCCCCCTCCGTGCCTGCCCTCGGTGTCTGCAAGTCCTGGCGCGCAACCGGCCATAAAAAAAGACACCGAGGAGAAGAGGAATTGGACAAGCAAGAGTCGGGCGGCTGGTATTTCGGCTGGAACATCGTCGGCGCCGCCACGGTACTCACGCTGTTTACGGTCGGCCTGCGCATGGGGATCGGACCGTTCTTTCTGCCCATGGCCGAAGGCTTGGGTTTTTCGCGTAGCCTGCTGTCGGGCATCGTGGCCATCGGCATGCTGTGCTATGGCCTGGGCATGCCGCTCGCCGGCTATCTGGTCAGCATCCGCGGCACGCGCTTCGTGCTCCTGACCGGCACGGCCATCGTCGTCGCCGCCTCCATCTGGACCGTCTTCGCGCGCAGCCCCCTCGAATTCCTGCTCGCCTTCGGTGTCGCGTTGTCCATCGGCCTTGCCTTCACCAGCCCCGTCGCGCTGACGCCGGTGATCAGCCGCTGGTTCACGCGCCAGCGCGGCATGGCGCTCTTCTTCCTGTCCACGGGGTCGATGGCCGGCATTGCGCTGATGACGCCGACGCTCACCTACGCCATTTCGGCCGTGGGCTGGCAGGAGACGCTGTTGGGCTTTGCCGTGCTGTTTGCCGTGCTGACCATCCCCATTGCGCTTTTCGTGATGCGCGACGAGGCGCCCGAGCACACCGACCTGCTGCCGCATCAGATCATCGAGAAATCCAGCTCGGCCAAGCCGGCCGCCAAGGCGCCCGCGCCGCAGCTGGGCGAGGCGCTGCGCACGTTGCCGTTCTGGCAGGTTGCGCTGGGTCTGTTTGCCTGCGGCTTCAGCATGAACCTGCTGGGCACGCATGGCATGCCCATGCTGATGGATCACGGCTTCGACCCCACCACCAGTTCGCTGGGCATCGGTCTGATCGGCCTGGTCGCCATCTTCAGCACGCTGGTGCTGGGCCGCATGTCCGATCAGGTCGAACGCCGCAACATTCTCGCCGCCATTTATCTGGTGCGAGGCCTGGGATTCTTCGCGCTCGTCATGGTGGGCGCGCATTGGGAGCTGTATCTGGCCGCCACCATCGGCGGCATCGTCTGGGCCGGCAGCATCGCGCTGTCCTCGGCCATTCTGGCCGACGTATATGGCATCCGGCTGGTTGGCGTGCTGTATGGGCTGACGTATCTGGGCCACCAGGTGGGCGGCATGATCAGCTCGTGGCTGGGCGGCTGGGCCTTCGAAACCTTCGGCACGCACTGGGTCGCGTTCGGGTCGGCCGGGGTGTTGCTGTTGCTGGCGGCGCTGATTTCGCTGCGCCTGCCGCCGCGCGGCGTCCTGCGGGCGCCGCCCGTGGCGGCCGCTGCCGGACGCTGAACCCGCCGCGCCGCGGCAACCGGCCAGGGATGCGGCGCATCCCCGGCGCGCGGGGCGGCTAGCGGTCTTTCAGCAGCGACACCAGTTCGGGCACATAACGCTCGCCGCCGCCTTGCGTGACGGCCTGGTCGAACGTGTGCTGCACGGCGGCGCCGATCTCGCGCACGGCGCCGGCTTCGGCGGCCATGGTGTTGTAGTACGAAAGGTCCTTCTGCGCATTCGACATGAAAAAGCGCAGCGACGACGGATCCTGTTCCAGCAGATACGGCTTGATGCGCTCCAGCGCCACGCCGCCGCCGCCGCCCTTTGCCAGGACCTCGGTGAAGACGGCCGGGTCGATGTCCGAGCGCAGCGCGCACGCCGCGGCTTCGGACAGCAGCGCCACCACGCCCAACGACACATAGTTGTGCAGCAGCTTCATCCGGTGGCCCGCGCCCACCGGCCCGGCATGGGTGATGTTTTCGGCAAAGCAGGCCAGCAGCGGCTTGCATTCCTCGAACAGCGCGGCATCGCCGCCCACCAGCAGGTTCAGCCGGCCTTCGGCGGCCTCCTTGGGCGTGCGCGTCATGGGCGCGTCCAGGAAGTGCCCGCCGCTCTCGGTGACCGCCTGGGCGACCTTCACGGTGGACGAGGGGATGGCGGTCGAGCAGTCGATGATGACGGTGCCCGGACGCAGTCCCTCGAGCACGCCGCCCGGCGACAGCAGCACGGCTTCGACCTGCGGGCTACCGGTCACGCACAGGATGATCACATCCGACTGCGCGGCAAGCTCGGCGCCGCCGGCCACGCTGACCGCACCAGCAGCCTTGAGCGAGTCCAGGGGCTGATTGCCCGGATGCTCAAGCACGGTCAGAGTGTGGCCGTGCTTGACCAGGTTGCTTGCAATACCGTGGCCCATGAGGCCGATTCCAACCATGCCGACTTTTGCCATCTTCCACTGCTCCTGCCATGTAGGGTGATTGTTGTGCCGTAAATCTTACCCGCAGAAGCCGCAATCGGGGCCAACGCGCACTCGCGGCCGCTCGCCGGGCGTCCGCGCGCCGATCACCGCGCTATGCCGGGGCGGGCGCGTCTGCAATACTTTCGAGGATCGTCCATCGGGACTCTTGCAGCGGCAGCCATGACAGACTCCATCCCCGCCGGTTTCACGCCCTGGTATCCCAGCAGCCAGTTCATGCGCCACCTGAACGATCTTGGCCCGTTCTACCGCCGCAAGGCCGACAACGTGCTGGGGCTGCGTGTCACCACGGCGCACGGCAACATGCACGGCATGGCGCACGGAGGATTCCTGGCAACGTTTGCCGACAGCGCGCTGGGGCTTGTCATCTCGGAAGACGCCCACGTCTCCGTCGTCACGGCGCAGATGTCCGTTGAATTCCTGAACGCCGTCAATCCGGGCGACTGGCTTGAGGCGCACGTGCAGATCGACAAGCAGGGCAAGCGCCTGATCTATGCGACCTGCCGCCTGCAGGTGGAAGGCCGCGCCATGCTCAAGGCCAGCGCCGTGTTCGCGGTCCGCCACGCCGCCGTGCCCGCCTCGGACGGCTAGCCACGGCGAGCCGCCCGGATGATCAACGCGGGGGCAGGGGGGCGCTACAGATAAGGCGTGGCCAGCCAGATCACCTTGTTGCGCAGGCGCTTGGCAAAGGGCGCTTGCAGCAGGTCATCAAGCGTCACGCGGTGCGCGTTGGCGACCAACGCATCGAAGCGCGCATCGAGCCACCGCGCCACGTCGCGGTCGTAGATCTCGGTGTCCAGCTCGAAATTCAACCGCAGGCTGCGCGGATCCAGATTCGACGAGCCGGCATACGTCCAGGCCCCGTCCACCGTCATCAGCTTTGAGTGGTCGAACGCGCCGCTCGAGCGCCAGACGCGGCAGCCCGTGCGCACCACCTGGTCCAGCTGCGCCGTCATCGCGTAATCGACCAGCCGCAGGTTGTTCCTGCCCGGGATCACGATGTCCACAATGATCCCGCGGCGCGCCGCCGTGGCCAGCGCCCCGATCAGCGTCTGGTCCGGCAGGAAGTACGGCGACTGGATCCGCACGTGATGCCGCGCCACGGCCAGGGCGCCCAGCAGCATGTTGTG
Source organism: Achromobacter sp. E1 (assembly GCF_037039475.1). Taxonomy (NCBI): domain Bacteria; kingdom Pseudomonadati; phylum Pseudomonadota; class Betaproteobacteria; order Burkholderiales; family Alcaligenaceae; genus Achromobacter; species Achromobacter sp. E1. Next base: position 4,157,203 of record NZ_CP146253.1, on the reverse strand, counting down.
CGTGCTGCCCAGCGCGCGGTCGGGTCCTGACGGCACGCAGCGGATCGGCACGCGGCCCGACGGCGGCATGAAGTCGGGATCGAACCACGGCTTGGCGGGCAGCGACTCGTGCGTCGTGAAATTCCAGTCATGCGCAAACACCGACATCAGTTGCGTCACGATCGGTCCTTCCACTCGGAAATGCGTATCGTGGTTGGTGGCGTCGCCCGCCAGCGCGCTGACAAACGCCGCCCGCACGTTCATGCCGCCCGTAAAGCCCACCCGGCCGTCCACCACCAGCACCTTGCGGTGGCTGCGCAGATTGGCATAGGGCATGCGCAGCACTCCCATCGGATTGGTCATGAACCGCGCCACCGGCACGCCCGCCCGCGCCAGCATGCGCACGATCGGCGGACGGGAGTACTTGGCCCCCACCGCGTCGATCAGCACCCGCACCTGCACGCCCCGCGCCTGCGCCTCGATCAGCGCCTCGGCCACTTCCCGCCCGATCGGATCGTTGTCGAAGATATAGCTCTGCATCGCCACCGTGTGGCGGGCCTCGCGAATGGCCTGCAGCATCGCAGGATACGTCTCGTCGCCACCGGCCAGCGGCCGCACCTCGTTGCCGGCCAGCAGCTGAAACCGGCTGACCCGGTCACCCAGTACCTTCAGCGACGCGAACTGCTCGCCCGAGATCGCCACCACATCGACCGGCGCAGTCTCGACCTGCTCGGCATCTTCCAGCATGGCGTCGTCGCGCTGCTGCGACACCCGCGTCTTGCGGATACGGTTGATCCCGGCGACGAAATAGAAGAGCGCCCCAAGGATCGGCGAGAACATCGCCACCCCCACCCAGCCGATGGCCGCCCGCACATCCTGCTTGGTCATCGCAGCATGCACCGCCGCGCCCGTGCCCGCCACGATGCTGATGGCAAAGGCAATATGAGGCCAGTATTCGATCAAAAATGCGTGTATGCGATCCATGGCGATGGCTTGAGACGCGGCCTCCATTGGTTAACCAAGCGCAAGGATAGCAAGGCTGCCGCGGGTGGCAAACGTGCGGCTTGGAAGTGATTTCACACGCTTTAAAAAAACGTGCTAGAATTCGGCCTCTTCGTTGTTGAGCTTCCTTCGAAACACGTTTCAGAGAAGTTTGCGGCGAAAGCGCTGTAGAAGTTAAGCAGTGCTTAGCAGTACCAGTGGTGGCTGTAGCTCAGTTGGTAGAGTCCCGGATTGTGATTCCGGTTGTCGTGGGTTCGAGTCCCATCAGCCACCCCAAGAATTCCTTAGAAATCAGCCGCCTAGAGCGGCTTTTTTCTTTTGTGCGTTCTGCAAAATGGTGGCATGAATCAAGAATGGTGACATGCATTGAGCGCTGCTCTCGATTTCGGCCACCCGGCGCCCATCATCAACGCGGTGCATCGTTGCCGGAGTCGCGTGCGTTTCCGGGTTCTCGTCCCTGCCCACCAGCACTATCGCAAAGTAGGCGTGCAGGCCGTGAAAGGTGAACCGCTCGCGGCCAGGCGTCTTAACCCAATCTCCCCTGATTTTGGAACATAGCGCCCCGAAGCCCTGTTCGGCGCATAGTTGCTGGCCATTCCAAATATTGACCAGGTACACGGATTCCCGAATGGCCAATTTAACGCCTCGCGTTATTTGGTCCAACTGAGCAAGGTCGGCAAACAGTTGGCGCAGTGCCGCCGTCCATTTGATCGGGCTGCTAGCCGAGCCCGGAATGTACTCAATGCCGGCACTGAAGAATATGCAACGCTGGCACGAGATATTTTGACGGAGCTAGAGAGACGCCTGAAAGCTCCTGCAGAATCCCGCCCGTAACAGAGCCGGCAGAAAATCGGTGTCTATAATCGCCCCGGGCCGAGAGCGGCGGCCGCCCGATTATCACATCACGCAGATTAGAAGAACATTACGAATGTCAGACGTGCACCTGAAATACCGGCCTGAAATCGACGGACTACGCGCTATTGCAGTGTTGGCGGTCATTCTGTTTCACGCGAAAATTCCCGGGATGGCGGGTGGTTTTGTCGGCGTTGATATTTTCTTCGTCATAAGCGGCTACCTGATCACGACGATCATCGCGCGTGAACTGGATGCCGGGTCATTTTCGTTTGGCAGCTTTTATGAACGGCGCGCGCGGCGTATTCTTCCCGCGCTCTTGGCGGTCCTGATCGGCACCACCATCGCCGCCTGGTTTTTGCAGGGGCCGTATGCACTGGTTCGTCTTGGGCAGGGGCTGGTCGCCGTGACCACTTTCGTCTCCAATATTTTCTTTTGGAACACGACGAACTATTTCACCGCAGGTCTGGAGAACCCGCTGCTCCACACATGGAGCCTCAGCGTCGAAGAGCAGTTCTATGTGCTATTTCCGCTGCTCATGATCGCAATTTGGCGTTTTGCGCGCAGATCCGTTGTCTGGGTCTTGTTGCTTTGCGCGCTTGCATCGTTGGCGGTGAGCGAGGCGGCGGTACAAACTGGACGTTCTCTCGCCGCGTTCTATTGGCTTCCGACCCGCGCTTATGAGCTGTTGATCGGCTCCCTCGCCGCCTTGTCCCCCCTGGGGACATTCCTGGCAACCCGTCCGAATATTCGCGGCGTCGTCGGATGGTTGGGGGCTGCCGGCGTGTTTGGCGCCATCCTGACTTTCGACAGTTCTGTGTTCTTCCCGGGCCTGTCCGCACTGATTCCCGCCGTGGGTTCGGCGTTCGTTCTCTTGGGCGCCACGCGGACCAATTCGCTGGGGCGGATTCTGTCGGTGCGGCCGTTGGTGTGGGTGGGGCTTATCTCCTACAGCGCTTATCTGGTCCACCAGCCTTTGTTCACGTTCGCGCACATTATCCGGCCCGGCTTCGGGATTCGGGGCAGCTTGATCTTGACCGGACTGGCGCTGGTGCTGGGCTGGATCAGTTGGCGTGTGGTCGAAATGCCATTTCGGGACCGCGCAAAATTCAAGACCCGGCCAGCCATGTGGACCCTAGGGCTTGGATCGCTGGCCGTCTTTGGAATCGGCATGGCGCTGTGGGTCTGGCAGGGCGCCATTGTTCGTCACAACGAGGAACAGAAGCGCTGGCAGGAGTACGACAACGTCCAGGCGCAGACGCCCTACGTCATCACTCGCTTCAACGCGCTTGAGAAGGACTTCGACGAAGTCGGCAAGCGCCGCGTGCTGGTGATCGGAGACAGCCAGGCGCAGGATTTCGTGAATATGGCAGCCGAGGCCGGCGCCTGGAAGTCCGACGAGGTCCGGACAATCTATGTGCCTGCGCAATGTCAGATTGTCTGGACGGATGACGATGTGTCGGCGCACATTCCTGCAGCCGAGCGGCACATGTGCGCAAACGCCCGCTCCTTGAAGAAGTCCACGGTTCAGGTTGCGAAGGCTGACGTGATTTTCCTGGTCGCAAACTGGCATCTATGGTCCGCATCCAGACTGCGAGAGACAATTCAACGCATGAATTTGCGTTCGGATCAGCGCTTGTTTGTGGCCGGCACGAAGGAGTTTGCGCCGCCGGACATTCGCAACATGATGAGAATGACGGCGAAGCAGCGTGCCGAGGTGCGGTCTTTCCCCAACGCCGGCCACCTGGAACTCGGCCGAACGTTGCAAGAGGGCGTTGCGGGCTTGGGGACATACGTGGACTTCTTCAATTCGGTATGCGCGGATAGAGGCTGCCCAGCCGTCCCCCCGGATGATGAGCTGATTTCCTACGATCGCATCCATCTGACAGAAGGCGGTGCGCGGTATCTTGGCCCGATCCTTTTCAGAAACAATACACTGCGTGAATTCGCCAGAGCCGAATGACTCGGGCGTGGCGGCCGCGTACCCTGATTGCCGTGCATTCCATCGGAACGGTGTTTCAGTTCGGCCGTCCGCTGCCGTTATCTGAATATAACGATGCCTTGTCGGAGCGCAAGTAGATGAACCACATGGAAAAGTTGACTGGCGCCGATTGGGCGCTGTTTGGGCTGGCGCTTCTGTTGCTCGCCCCTCCCGTGGTGGTGATCATGTTTCTGAACGACGCCGACGCTGCTTCGTTTTTCACTTCCTCGGACGGACGGGCGTACTTTCTTTCCTATTGCTCGTTCTGGCTGGCCGCCATGGCCGGGTTGACTGCGGGCCGTGGCGTCGTCCGGCATCAGCGGGGAACCCCCAAGGCAGATCTGGCAATCGCATCGTTTCAGGACTACATCGAAAGCGGCATGTTGCTGGTCAGTTCCGCCTGCGCGCTGGCGTTGACGGCGCACGACGATCTGCTGCCGCATCGCACCTTTTTAAATCTGTTGATTGCATACCCAATCGTGTATGCCGGCTATCTACTGGTCCTGAAGATCTGGGAGAAACAGCGCCTCAAAGGGAAAAAGGCCGTTTCATTGCCATCAGCCGGACTCCGTAATGGAAGGCGTGCCTTTTTGGTAGTTGCCTCGGTTGCGGCTGTCGTGATCTGGATAATGGACCGATCTGCCGTCCTGACCCTGATAGGGTAAATGCAGGATCAAAACAGCAGCCAGACGATCACCGTGCCCCATGTCGTGATCAGAATATGTCCGAAGGCCACTGTGCCGGAATAGCCGATGACCGCGACGGGGCTATCGGATTTTTCTTGCACCGCGGCAAGGCCGGCTGTCATGGTTTGCACGCCGGCCAATGCGCCCAACAATAAAAGCGGCTCAAGCTTCAACAAGTATCGGCCCACCAGCAAGCCAACGAACAAGGGCACCAACGTCACGACGATGCCCGCCAGAAAGATCGTCAGTCCAACTTCTTTCAGCGCGTCGACAAAAAGAGGCCCGGCTTTCAATCCGATCATGGCGACGAAACCGGCCAGCCCGATCGACTTCATGAATTCCAGGGAAGCGTGGGATATTCGGCCGAATAACGGCTTGCCAGCGTTGCGCCAGCCAACCAAAAGGCCCAGCACCAACGTTCCGACGCTCCTTCCGATGGCGATCGGCATGCCGCCGATGGGCAATACGAGCGAAGTGCCGATCACCGCACCAAGAAAGACGCCGAAGCCCAGCGCGACGAAATCGGTGGAATCCGCTTCCTGCACCACGCTCCCCACAAGCGCGGCGGTGGCGCGACCTGAATGCCAAGGCGCAGGCCTGGGCCGCCGAGGTCCGGTGCGCCAGGACCGGCGCGGGCCCAGGACCGGTGCAGGAAGCGCTGGCGGACCTGCGCCCGATGGAGAGCTACTTCGCGTACCCGGGCGTGCGGTTGCTGCATGCGCTGGACGAGCGGATCGCGGACGGTGACGGCATGGGCGCGGCGCGTCTCATCCTGCGGATGAGCAACTCCCTGCTATCGGGCAGTTATCGCTACGACGAGAGCGAATGGCAGGCGACAGAGGAATTCTCTGCCGAAGGGCCCGACCGCACCCCGCCCGGTCTGGCGGGAAGCCACTCCAGCCGGCCGTACTTCGAGGCGCTGTTCGTGAGCCCGGCGCCCGCCGCCCGCGCTGCGGCGATCACCCGAGAAATCCGTGAACTGCGGCGGCACGACGACCCCCTGATCTACGAGCCCGTCCTGGTCGGAAGCGTCGAAGATGCCTTGCTTGCCACGATTCTCAACGGCAAGCTGGAGGCCGTCGTCATCTATGACGGCATCCCCATCCCGTCCAAGCACGATGCCCCGCTGCTGCGGGATTTTCTGAGCGTCTACGAGCACCTGGACATGACGGTCGACGCGCCGCGCGAGATCGGCGTGCGGCTGGCCCACATGATCGCCCGCGTCCGGCCGGAGCTCGACATCTACCTGCTCACCGACAGGAACGTGGAAAAACTGGCGGGCGATCCCAGCGCCTCGGCGATCCGCCGCGTCTTCTATGAGGTCGAAGAGCCCATGGAGGTGCACCTGAACATTCTGGAAGGCGTGCGCGAGCGGCAATCCACGCCCCACTTCGACAATCTCAAGCAGTACGCCGCCAAGCCGATCAGCACCTTCCATGCGCTGCCCATCGCGCGGGGCAAGTCGATCATCAAGTCCAACTGGATTCGGGACTTCGGCGAATTCTACGGGTTGAACCTCTTCCTGGCGGAGACCTCCGCCACGACAGGCGGCCTGGACAGCATGCTGGAGCCCACAGGCAACATCAAGGTCGCCCAGGAGAAGTTCGCGCGTGCGGTGGGCGCGGATCACGTGTTCTTCGTGACCAATGGCACGTCCACGTCGAACAAGATGGTCTACCAGGCGGTGACCAAACCGGGCGACATCGTGATCGTGGACCGCAATTGCCACAAGTCGCACCACTACGGGATGGTGCTGTCGGGCGCGCAGCCGCTCTATGTGGAAGCCTTTCCGATGACGGAGTATTCGATGTATGGCGCGGTTCCGCTGCGCACGGTCAAAGAGGCATTGCTGGCGCTGAAGTCGGCGGGGCGGCTGGACAAGGTGGCGATGGTCACGCTGACCAACTGCACCTTCGACGGACACATCTACAACACCCAGCGCGTCATGGCCGAGTGCCTGGCCATCAAGCCCGACCTGATATTCCTGTGGGACGAGGCGTGGTTCGGGTTTGCGCGCTGGTCGCCATTCTTGCGCATGCGCACTGCGATGGGCGCCGCGGCTGCGCTGCATGCATGGCGCGACGACCCCAGGGCGCTCGAGGCCTGGCAGGCACAGTGCCGTGAACTCGGCGAGGATCTGGATCCCCAGGACCCGCGGCTGCTGGATCGCGTCCTGGTTCCCGATCCGCGGACCATGCGCATACGCGTCTACGAGACGGATTCGGTGCACAAATCCATGTCCAGCCTAAGGCAGGGATCGATCATCGCCGTGCGCGATGAAGATTACGAGCACCATGTCTCGGCATTCCACGAAGCGGTCTTCATCCATGCATCGACCTCGCCCAATGCGCAGATCATTGCCTCGCTGGATGTGGCTCGCCGTCAGATGGAGCTGGAGGGCTACGAGCTGGTCATGCGCGCCATCGAAGTCGCGTTGGCCATCCGCCGCGAGGTCGCGAATCACCCCCTGATTTCGCGCTACTTCAGCGTGCTGGGGGCCGACAAGATGATCCCCGAGGAGTTTCGCGCATCGGGCTTTGCCGACTATCTGGCGCCGGGCACGAACTGGCTGACCGCCGTGAAGTCGTTCAAGGAAGACGAGTTCTGCCTGGACCCGACCCGCCTGACGCTGGTGTGCGGCACGGCGGGATACGACGGCACCACGTTCAAGAACCTGCTGGCTTCCCGCTACAACATCCAACTCAACAAGACCTCGCGCAACAGCGTCTTGCTTCAGAGCAATATCAACAACACACGCAGTGACGTCGCGATGCTTATCAAGGTGCTGCTGGAAATTTCCGAGGAAATCGAATCAGGATTCAAGGAAAGCGGCGAAGCGGGCAGGGCAGAGTTCGCCGAGAAAGTCAGGAGCCTGATGGAAGATGTGCCCAGCCTTCCCAACTTCAGCCGCTTTCATGACGGCTACCGGGACGACCCGCGCAGCCCCACGCAGGAAGGCAACATGCGAGACGCCTTCTTCGCGGCCTACAACGAAGCGGACTGCGAATACCTGCCGCTGTCCAGTCAAGACATTGACAAGCGCCTGGAAGCGGGCCCCCCGCTGGTGTCAGCGAATTTCGTCATCCCCTATCCGCCGGGCTTTCCGATCATGGTGCCAGGCCAGATCATCGACGCGAACACCATTGAGTTCATGCGCAAGCTCGATGTCAAAGAGATCCATGGCTACAACGGGTCCCGCGGCATCAAGCTGATAAAACCGTCCGTCTTCAGAGGCGCCGAAGGAAATAGAGCATGAGCGGATTCTTCGTGACGCTGTTCAAGACGCTTTATGCAGGAAGGCGGCGCCTTGACGCAGCGTTCGGCCTTGCCCTGATCATGGCGGCAGGGCTGTTTCTTCAAGGGTGCACCGCGACGCCCGGCAGGTTGCAGGCGGTGCCGCACGGCTTGGTCGACCACGTTGAAGTTCCTGGAATGCCTGGTGTGCGCTATCTGGTCGTGGCCGACTCGCCGAAAATCATTCAGGCGGCGTACGAGTCGTTGAAAAGGGAACAGGATTATCTTGCGAGGCAGGGATATTCGGGCAAGCTTGGACCCGCGGTATTCCTTGCGATTTCTGGGGGTGGCGACAACGGGGCGTTTGCTGCGGGGTTGTTGAACGCATGGACGGAAACAGGCACCAGGCCGGAGTTCAAGCTTGTGACCGGCATCAGCACGGGTGCGCTGATTGCCCCTTTCGCTTTTGCCGGCAAGAAATATGATGCGACGCTGAAGGAAGTCTATACAACGACTGCGCCGGACGACGTGATGGTCAAGCGCAGTTTGCTTGGCGGCGTGTTGAGCGATGCGATGGCGGACAACCGTCCGCTATTGGCCCTGACCCGAAAGTTCGTGACCCAGGAGTTCCTGGAGGAGATCGCCGCCGAGCACGCCAAGGGGCGCATGCTGTTGATCGGCACCACGGACCTCGATACCGGCCGTGGCGTCATCTGGGATATGGGCAAGATTGCCACTTACGGCGGTCCTGCGGCATTGGACCTGTTCGTAAAGGTCATGGTCGCCTCGACGTCGATTCCGGGCGCTTTTCCTCCGATGATGATTGACGTGGAAGCCGGTGGACGACGCTACCAGGAGATGCACGTCGATGGCGGTGTGGTGGCGCAAGTTTTTGCCTATCCCGTTACCCTGCGCCTCGCTGAGGAAGCGACGCTGCGCGGCGCCAACCGCGAGCGGGAACTCTATATCATCCGCAACGCCCGGCTGGACGCGGACTGGATTCAGGTGCAGCGCGCCACAATGAGCATCGCAGCGCGCGCGGTCGCGTCCATGATTCAAAGCCAAGGTATTGGTGATCTTTACCGCATCTATACGACGGCGCACCGTGATGGCGTCCAGTTCAACCTTGCGTTCATTCCATCGAGCTTTCGGGCTCCGCATCGAGAGGAGTTCGACACGGAATACATGCGATCGCTCTACGACACCGCTTATGACATGGCATTGAAGGGCTTCCCGTGGTCCCATGCGCCGCCGGGTTTCGCGTTGCCGACGGTTGATTCACCCGGCAAATAGATCGCGGGCGGCGTCGCGCGTGTCAGGGCTTGGCTCTTACGTCTGGAGACGCAGGCGCGGAGTACCAATGTTCCGGCGGCACGATCTTGGGCTGTTCGGGGTCTCCCTCGTAGGCAGGCGTCATGATTTGCACCTGGTATTCGTTGAAGACATCAATGATGTGGCGGTGCAGCTCGGCGTAGCGTTTGCCGATCATTTCTGTGTCGCGCACATAGACGTTCAGCTCGTATGAAACCGAAAAATCTCCCAGTTTGGTCAGGAGAATGAAGGGGCTCGGATCTGAAAGCACGCCGGCGGTCCGCCCGGCGGCGGCGAGCATCATCGCCTCGACCTGCCGCCACGGCACCTGGTAGCCGATTCCGACTGTGGTGTGAAGAATCAAACCTTTGGTGCCGGCAAGGGAACTGTAATTCGTGACGTCGCTGTTCAGAATCTGGGAGTTCGGTATTGTCACCTCTTCGTTTTTATTCGTGCGCAGATGCGTCACCTGAAGGCGGACGGCCACGACTTCGCCGACGACATCGCCCACCTTTACGCGATCCCCGACCTTGAAAACCCGCCGGTACGTCATCAGGTAGCCCGCGATAAGGTTGGATATTGCCGTGGAAGAGCCTAACGACAGCATGAGGCCGATGAAGATCGAGATACCCTTGAAGGCTGCGGTTTCGGAGCCAGGAATGTAGGGGTACGCAACGACCACCGCAAACGCCAGGATCAGCACCCGGAGCAGTTTGTAGGTCGGCATGGCCCATTCCGGTTCGAACTGCGTGAAGACGACGCGCTTTTGTTCCACTGCGGCGAAGAATTTCCGGGCCCGGGCCAGCGTAAAGCGGGTCAGCAAATAGATGATGACCAGAATCAGGACGTCGGGAATCATTTCTGCTGTGGACTTTCCAAGTCTGCGGACAGCACGGGTCGACAGGTTGAGCAAGTCGTTCGAGACGGAACGGGTCCAGGGAAAGAGCGCAAACACGTATTGCAGGTATGCGTAGATCGACACCACGATGGTCATGATCCCGATCGCCAGGATCACGCCATGCAACGTTTTCCAGATCGTGTCCGACCGCACGACCTCGAACGACTGGATGTCCACGTCGTGTACGCGACGCTTCAGAATCCTGGAGACTGCCTTGTCCAGCCAGCGATTGAGCAAGATCAAGACCGCAATGCCTGCAGACAGCAGGACGGTGGCGCCAGCGGCATGAAGGGCCGCCTTGATCAGGTACCCCGTGCTGCGGGTCAGCCGGTATTCGTCGATGGCCTGGCGAATGCGCGCCAGGTGCAAGGCCGCGAGGTTCTCACGCGTGGTTTGCTCGAGCTGGGCGTCCGCATCGGTGACGACCATCAATGCCGTCTTGCCTGCCAGGATGACGGAGCCGGTTTCGATGGTGTCCACTTTCAGTCCGGCGCTCGCGAAGGCGGCATCGCCGGCCGCTTCCTCGATTCTTCGCCCGATGGATTGCGCCCGTTTCTCGGCGGGAAACGATGACAGCCCACGGACCGTGAACAGCACCTGACCGTCGATCTCGACGGGGGCTGTTTCCAGCGTCAATTCAAGGGCAGGGGCCGTGGAACGCGCCTCGTCGCCAGCGGCCCCGAACGCGAGCAGGGGCGCCAACAACACGGTGGCCAGGATGAACGACTTGAGTCTGCGGGCCATTTGTGTCTTCCACGCTCACCGCATCTTTAAGTCGTGCTTCACCGGCGAGCGTGCGCGCAAGGCTCGCTTTGTACGCTTCAACCGGCATGACGACCATCCGGTCAGAATTGCGGATTAGGGCAGCGTCGATGTTGACTTCCATCATGAAAACGCCGGCCGCAATGGATGTCGTTGCCACGCGATGCGCCGCCGAGACGGACGGCCCAAAGAATCGAAGATTTCTGATGGGAACGCTTGTGGGCGCGTTCCTATACTTCGTCACTTGCGCGCAGTGCTACCCAGATTGCCGGGATGCGCGATTTTGCGTTCTTGCCATAACAGACGATGCCGTATTCCGAACAGTCGCTGCACTGGGGGCAGTACCACCCTCGGTTTATCCATGACGCGTTCCATGCGCCGCGCGGGGTGGCGGTGCGGGCGGCCCACGCGGACCCATTTCCCATCGGCGCCAAAGCCTACATCGTCGACGAGGACGAATCATCGGAATGGGCCGTTCGTCGGATCCTGGCCAATTTTTCCATCGACGTCATACAGAGCCGGACAGTGCGTGATTTCCTGTCCATTTATTCCGAGGGCGAGTGCGACTGCCTGATTATGGACTTTGGAAAATTGACCGCGGATAGGGCCGTCGATCGCGATTTGGCCCAGGCAAACGCCGCCCTGCCGATAATCTTCATCAAGTCCGAGCCTGAATTCGGCGACGCCGTCGAGGCCATGCGGCGCGGTGCGGTGGACTTCTTTGCCAAGCCGCTCAATTCCAGCCGCCTCTACCATGCCGTTCATTTTGCGCTTCACCTGAGCCGCAGCGCGCATCTGAACCGCGTCCGGGCAAACCAGGAAGAAGCGCGAAAGGCGCTGCTGACGCAGCGCGAGCTTGTGATCGTTCAAGGCGTGATTGCGGGGCATTCCAGCAAGGAAATCGCGGAGCATCTGCATATCTCCGTGCGAACCGTCGACAACCACAAGGCGCGTGTTTATTCCAAGCTGAATATCAATTCTTCGCTTGCGTTGGCCCGGCTGTTCATCGGTCTGATAAAGCCTGGCACTGACTGGCGCTCGATCGAGGGGCAATCCGATTATGTGCTGGCAAAAGGGTAGTTTTACTCTCCATTCCAGCCTCTTGTTCTTGAAATAATGTGTCGCCCAGTCTTCCGATACGTCAGTGCTGATCGTGGCCTGCAGCCTTGCGCGGTTCTGCGATGTAAATGCAAAGAGACATGGCGGAGCTTCAAGTTTGTCTGAGGCGCACGCGGTTATTGGGTCTCGCAGGCCGAGCGTTTTTTGCGCTCGGCCTGTTGAGTGATATTTAACGCGCAGAGCGCATCGTTGATTAAGTGACAAGGACTGTTATGAATAAAAAAATAATCTCCCGATTCGCGTGCTTGGGAGTCGCTGTTGGACTGATCGCAGTCAAGCCAGGCCAAGCCATCGCTGCCGAAGACTTCAAACCGCCCGTGGGCAAAATCTCGCAACGCACCGCGCCCGTCAAGGGCTCGCCTGCCGCCTCCACGACCCCCACGGGCGGTCAGGAAATTGCCCGGTCCCGTGGCACGGCCATTGCTCCCGACAAGGGGCTCTCCATCACGTCGGGCGCAACGCTTAATTCGCAATTGATCCGTGTGCGCACCTCCGGCGGAACGGGCACCTTGAACTTCCGGTTGCTTGACACCAGCGGCAAGCCCGCCGAATTGCCCGCCGGCCTGGTGTTCGGATCCGACGGCTCGCTCTCGGGCGCCGCACCCTCCGTCGCCAGCCCCAAGACGCTGACCTACCTGATCCAGGTGGAAGACAGTGGTGGCGGTAAGGCCAGCCGGGCGGTGCAACTGACCATCAACCCGCCTTTGAATGTCGAAGGCGGTTCCATTCAAGCGACGGCGGGCGGCCGGATCAAGAACCCTGTCAAGTTCATCAATGTCAGCGGCGGCACCGGTAACTACGCCGTGTCCTATTCAAACGCTGATGGCAGCAGCATGCGTATCCCGTCGGGCTTGGTGCTCGACGGCAGCGGCCGCGTCAGCGGCGCGGTGCCCAAGTCTCTGGATAAAATGGCCGGCCTGACCGCCACCATCAGCGACGAAGGCGGTGCCCGCGTTTCCATTCCGGTCGACTTCAACCTGGCGCCCGCGCTCGAAATCTCGACCAACCCGATCGAACTCACTGCCGGCGCCACGATGCCGACGGCATTGCCGGTGGTGAACGCCACGGGCGGTAGCGGCGCGGTGCGCTACGCGCTCTTCGACAAGGACGGCACGACGCCTGCCCGACTTCCCGAAGGCCTGAAGTTCGACGAGGCCACCGGCACGCTGCGTGGTCTGGTGCCGCCGACTCCGCAAGAGGGCCGTTACGTGGTGCTGGCCCAAGACGCCGGTGGCGGCGAGGCAAGTGCCCGATTCGAATGGAAGATCAATCCCCAGCTTCAGATTTCGTTCGAGTAGCCGAAGCATTAAGTAAAAATAAAAAACCCGCCTTCCGCATTCTGGAAGGCGGGTTTTTATTTTTTGGGGACGTATTGGAATCGCGCCCTGTGGTGCTGCACCCCGGGGTTTTCCTTTTATTGCACAACCCCCCTGTGCCCCAGCGCAGCGATTCAGTACGTAACATCTCTTTCCGTCTGAGCGGCTGATCCCATTTGCCGATGGCGATATGCTTGGCGCTTAACTCGTATTTACGGGAAAGCCATGAGCGCATCGATTGAAGAACAGACTGCGGCTTTCAAGCCTGAACCCCGCATTTCGACCGGCAATTCCGGGATTGACGATATTCTGGGCGGCGGTTTGGATCCCAACAGGATGTATCTCTGCGAAGGGCGTCCAGGCGCTGGCAAGACCACCATGGGCATGCAGTTTCTGCTGGAGGGTGTCCGCCAGGGCGAGCGCGCGCTGTATGTCGCGTTGTCGGAAAGTCCGGCTGAGCTCAACCTCGTCGCGCACCGCCATGGATGGTCGTTGGATGGCGTCGAGATCCTGGAAATCGTGTCGGAAGACGTGCTGGACCCCGAGCGCGAGCTCACGGTCTTGCACCCCGCAGAGATGGAGCTGACCGAAACCACGCGGCTCATTCTGGACAAGGTGGAATCGCTGAATCCGTCGCGGGTCGTCGTTGACAGCCTCTCTGAACTTCGACTGCTGGCGCAGGGCTCTCTGCGCTATCGCCGCCAGATCCTGGCAATGAAGCACTTCTTCGCGAATCGCCAATGCACCGTGATTCTGTTGGACGACCAGGCGTCCAAAGAGGACGACCTGCAGTTGCACTCCATCTCGCACGGCGTCATCGCCCTTGAGCAGGTGGCCGTCGATTTCGGCGCCCAGCGTCGGCGGCTGCGCGTTCTTAAAATGCGCGGCGTGGACTTCCGGGGCGGTTATCACGACTTCACGATCAAGCGGGGAGGTCTGGAGGTCTATCCGCGGCTGGTCGCGGCCGAACATCACACGGAGTTCCACCCGACGCCCACCTCCAGCGGCAATGCGGAGCTGGACAGCCTGTTGGGCGGCGGCCTGGACCGTGGTACCAACGCCCTGTTGATTGGCGCGGCCGGCGTGGGCAAGTCCTCGTTGGCTGCCACCTACGCGGCATCCGCAACGCAGCGAGGCGAGCATGCTGCAATTTTTGCGTTTGACGAATCCCGGGCCACATTTTTTGCGCGTTCCCGCGCGCTGGGGATGGAACTGGATACCGCGCTGGATGCCGGATTGCTGAACTTCAAGCAAATCGACCCGGCCGAAATGTCCCCTGGCGAATTTACGGCGTTGGTGCGGCGCGCTGTCGAGCAGGGCGGTGCGCGCATCGTGGTTTTCGACAGCCTGAACGGGTATATGAACGCCATGCCCGACGGACGGTTTCTGATTCTGCAGATGCACGAACTTCTCAGTTACCTTGGCCAGCAGGGGGTGACGACCGTGATGGTGCTTGCCGAGCATGGACTGGTGGGCCCGATGGAAACGCCGCTGGACATCAGTTATCTCAGCGATACGGTAATCATGTTGCGTTACTTCGAATACGGCGGACGCGTGCGTCGTGCGATTTCGGTCGTCAAGAAACGCAGCGGCGCGCACGAACACGTGATGCGCGAATTCACCATGTCGTCGGCAGGTCTGACCCTGGGGCCGCCCTTGACCGCCTTTCATGGACTGTTTTCGGGCACCCCGCAGTACACGGGTGAAGACTTGCGACTATTGAGCGTACCCGATGCTTCTTCCTGAGGATGCCGAAGCGCGTGTTCTGGTGTATGCCCCGATCGGTCGCGATGGCACGGCCGGCGCGCGGCTGCTGCAGCGCGCCGGCTTCTCTACATACGTGTGCAAGGATGCGCAAGACCTGCTGATGCAGGCGGAAACCGGCGCCCTGACGGCTTGCATTACCGAGGAAGGGCTGTTCGGCAAGAATCTGGACTTGGTGAGCGAATGGCTGAAGGCGCAGCCGGCCTGGTCCGGACTGCCGTTTGTCGTGCTGACCGGCAAGTCGCAGAGCGGACCCGTCGTGCGGTGGCGCAAGAAGATGACGGAGCTGCTGGGCAACGTGTCGCTGCTGGAGCGGCCGACCCAAAGCCTTGCCCTGACCACGATGGTGCAGACGGCGGCGCGCGCAAGGATGCGCCAGTATGAGATCCGTTCTCTGTTGTTGGCCGAGAAGCAGGCGGCCCAGGCGCTCGAGTCCATGGTGGCAAGCCGGACCCGGGAGCTGGAAATGGCCAATGCCGAACTTCAGCAACAGATGCTCGAGCGCAGCCGGATTGAAGAGTCGCTGCGCCAGGCCCAGAAGCTTGAGGCGCTGGGACAACTGACGGGGGGCGTGGCCCACGATTTCAATAACCTGCTGATGGTCATTTCGGGGGGGCTGCAAATGCTGCAGCGTCCCATCGACGATGCGCGGCGTACCCGCCTGTATGCGTCGATGCGGCAGGCGGTGGACCGGGGCGCCTCGTTGTCGCGGCAGTTGCTGACGTTTGCCCGCCGCCAGGCCTTGCGTCCGCAGGTAGTGGACTTGAACACGGTCGTTCGCGACATGCTCGACATGCTGGAGCGCAGCCTGCGTGGCGACATTGTCGTTTCGCTGGCGTTGGCCGACGGCCTGTGGCCGGTGGAGGTCGATCCCGGCGAGCTTGAGCTCGTCATACTGAACCTGGCGGTCAATGCGCGCGATGCCATGCCCAACGGCGGCGTGATCGAAATCCGGACCGAGAACGTGGCTGCGCCAGGGCAGGGCGAGTTGACGATCGACCACGTCGCGTTGCGGGTAACGGATACCGGTACGGGCATGAATGCCGATGTGGCTGCGCGCGTATTCGAGCCTTTTTTCACGACCAAGGATGTGGGCAAGGGATCGGGCCTGGGGCTGCCGCAAGCCTATGGTTTTGCCAAACAGTCCGGCGGCGCCATCGAGCTGTCCACCGAGCCGGGCAGGGGCACCACCGTGTCGGTGTGTCTGCCCCGGTCGGTAAAACAGGCGGCCACGCGCGGCCGTCCGGCCGATGTGCGTGCGGTTCGGGAACGCGCCTCGACGTTGAATGTCTTGCTGGTCGAAGATGACGCCGAAGTGGCCGCGTTGACGGCCAGCATGCTGCAAGAGCTGGGTTATGAGGTCACGCCCGCTTCCAGTGCCGCAGAGGCGTTGGAAGTGCTGAACGGCGATGGCCGCGTGGACGTCATGTTGACGGATGCCATGATGCCGGGCGGCAAGAACGGCATCCAATTGGCTCGCGAAGTGCGTATCCGGAACCCGGGACTGCCGGTGGCGCTGATGACCGGGTACATGGGCGAGGAAGTGAAAAAGGCCGGGCAGGACGGCATTCCGCTTTTGCCCAAGCCTTACCGGCTAGAGCAACTGGCCGGCCTGTTGATCCGGTTGACCGGCGGGCGCGCGTCGGGGCGGACGTAGGCGCCCTAGCGCGGGAATGGCAATTGCTGCGCGAGCCTTGCCCGCCAGGCTTGACAGCCACGCGCCAAGGAGACGCCATGATTGCAGAACGATTGCGTAGATTGCGCCGCATCGCGGCCTTTGCCGCCGAACGCTCGGGGGACTATGTGGAGTTGGTGGGGATCGAGTTGTCCCTTTACCGCTCGGCGCTGGTGGCCACCGTGATCAGCAGCGTGGCCCTTGTGTTTTGCGGGTTGGGCACGCTGGGGTTTATCTCGGTGGCCGCGATTGTGAGCTTTTGGGATACCGAGCATCGCAAGCTGGCCGCGTGGCTGGTGGCCGGCGCCTGGCTGCTGATCACGATGATTTCGCTGGTCATTTCGACACGGAGCGCGCCGAAAGCGTCGCCCTTCGCGGAACTGAGTCATCAGGTGCGCCTGGATACCGCTGCTGCACGGAGCCATTATGCCCAAGACGACCACACTGGCTGATAAAGAGGCCCTGCTGGCCAAGATGGAGCGCGACCGCCAGGCGCTCGATGTTCCCATGCCGCGACGTTTACCGCTCAACAGAGCGGGCGGGGCGTGGGCCCGGACGGCCGCGCTGGCCGCCGGTGCGACGCTGGGATGGCCGCGCTTTTTGCGCCAGCCGCTGCGCGCCATGGCAGCGGTGGCCATGCGCGACCGGGTTGCGGAACTGATGGGCCGCATGCAGGTGCGGCGCGTCAGCGATCCGATGTCGGACCCGGAACTGGCCCGGTTGGAGAAGATGATGGCGGACGTGCGCGCCGCTGCCGCCAGGTCGGCCGACGACGCGGAGATCGAGCGGCTTCGGGCTCTTTTGGATCTTCAAGTGGCGCGGCTGCGCAAATTGCGTGTGCAGCAAGGTCAGCGCGCCCAGCACGTCCAGCAGTCTCAAGTCATGCAGACCATTCCGCCCACTCCGCGAACCCGGCAGACCCCTCCCGTGCCGTCCGCGCCGGCGGGCCGTGACGTTTCATCGATTCCATAGCGCAAGGCAAACGCGAGGCGCGACCGCGCCTGCTGCACGGGCGGACCCTCGCGGGTCCAATGCCCGGGCGGATCATGGCCGGTCCAAGAGCGCCCATGGACCCGCACCCCATCACTGCCGGCGGCGACTGCGTGCGCGTTGCCGATGCTGTTTCCGCGCCCGGCTGGTCAGCGCGGACGCCAGGGCAAGCAGCTTTTCCTCGTCCAGCCGTTCAGCGTCGACCAGTTGCTCGTCGGCGCCTTTCACCGCAATCAGCAGTTCGTCCAGCTTCAGGTGCAGCGCCTCGCTGTCCTTGTTCTGGCTTTGCTGAATCAGGAAGACCATGAGAAACGTGATGATGGTGGTGCCGGTGTTGATGACAAGCTGCCATGTCTCGGAAAACCCGAAGGCCGGGCCCGAGAACGCCCACACGACTACAGCGATCAGCGCGATGCCGAATGCGACAGGCGATCCCGCTCTCTTCGTGACTTGCGATGCGAAGCGGTCAAAAAAGTGGGAGATGGGGTTCACTTTTCCGGCCTTCCCGGGCCGGGATTTCGGCTCGCACTTTGCTCGCCGCTTTGCTGCATTTCCCTTCGGCATGGCGCTCCATTCCTACACGCTCGGACCTGCGTGACGTAAAACCCGACAGCAAGCCTCATGCCCGATTGCTTGCGCGCCACGCGGCACGGCACGTGCTAGGCTCACGGTGTTTTTCGCCCGCCATATCGCAATGAAATCCCTACTGCAGTCTGAAATGTTCCTGCTGCTGGCCTGCAGGCTTGCGGTCGCGGGGCTCTTTGTTGAGCCGCATCTGGAAGGGCTAGGCCAAGCCGGCAGCCTTGTCGAAACGGTCGTGCTGATCGCCGCGATTCTTGCCGCGTCGCTCAGTGTTGCGCGCCATGCGGAACGAATCGCGCAGAAGCTGGGCGACCCCTACGGCAGCATGATCCTGACCTTGTCGGCCGTGCTGGTCGAAGTGATCGTGCTGGTGATCGTGTCGGCCAAGGCGGGCTCGCCGACGCTGGTGCGCGACAGCATCTATTCGGCGGTGATGCTGGACATCAACGGGATCCTAGGCGTGGCCGCGCTGATCGGCGGCTTCAAGCACGGCGAGCAGGCCTACAACGACGATTCGGCGCGCACTTACAGCGTGATGATCTTGACCGCCGTCACGGTGTCGATGATCATCCCCGAGTTCGTTCCGCAGCCTAGCTGGCGGGCCTACAGCGCTTTCACGGTGGTGTCGATGCTGCTGATGTATGGCGTGTTCGTGCGCATGCAGACCGGACCCCACAGCTACTTCTTCAGCTACAGCTATCCCGACAAGAAGACGCGCAAGCCCGCGCCGGCGGGCGCGCAGCCAAATTGGCGCCAGTCGGCAGTAGTGATGGCGGTGGGCATTGTGGCGGTGGGCGCGCTGGCCGAACTGATGTCGCACTCGCTGAACCGCGGCCTGAAAGGGATGGACGTGCCCGTCGGCCTGATCGCGCTGGTTGTTGCGGGCATCTCGGCGGCGCCAGAGATGTTGACGGCGTTTCGCGCGGCGTTGGCCAATCGCATGCAGTCGGTGGTCAATATTGCATTGGGCGCGTCCCTGTCCACGGTGATCCTGACCGTGCCGGCGATGGAGGCGATGGCGTTGATCACCGGTCAGCGGATCAACATGGCGATGACGCCGCTGCAGACGCTGATGATGCTGGTCACGTTGGTTGTCGCGGCCATCAACCTGAACGACGGGCAGACCAACGCCATCGAGGGCCTGACGCACTTTGTGCTGTTTGGGGCATTCCTGATGCTGCTGTCGCTGGGGTTGTAGGTCAGCCCCAGCCAGAAACACTCGCGGCCCGCGATCATCCGCGCTCGGACGCCATCACGGGTTCTGCCTCGGCCTCGCCATCGGCGGCGCTGACGTGGACGATGCGTTCGGGCAGCGCCAGCGCGATGCCTGCCGCCTCGAGCGACCGCATGATGCCTAGGTTGATGGACTGCTGCGTATCCATGTAGCGGTTGTAATCCGCGCTCATCAAGTAGTAGACGGCCTCGTACTCCAGCGCGCTGTCGCCGAATCGCGCCAGGTGGGCGCGGTCGAATCGCACATCGCTCTGCTCGTTGATCCGGTCGCGCAGGATGCCGGGCACTGCCGCGGCACGTTCGACGTCGGTCTTATAGCTGATGCGTACCGAGAAGACGATGCGCCGTTGTTGCATGCGCTTGTAGTTCTGGATCGTCTGCTTGAGCAATTCGGTATTCGAGCACACGATCTGTTCGCCGCCCAGGCTGCGGATGCGCGTGGTCTTCAGGCCGATGTGCTCGATGCTGCCGGCCACTGCCCCGAACACGATGAAATCGCCCACTTCAAACGGCTTGTCCAGGCCGATGGAAATGGAGGCGAAGAGGTCGCTCAGGATGGTCTGCACGGCGAGGGCCACGGCGACCCCGCCGATGCCCAGGCTGGCCACCAGCGCCGTGATGTTCACCCCCAGGTTGTCCAGCATGGCCAGCAGCGCCACGGCCCAGACGAAGGTGCGCAGCAGCAGGCCGAGCAGGGTGGCGGTCACGCGGCTGGCGTCGCCACGTGCTAGCACCGCGCGGCGCACCAGCACGTCCACGGCGCGCTCCAGCCACAAGGCGCCCTGCAACGCCAGCAGCACGAACCACAGATGGCTGATGGTGGCGCCGCTCCAGGGCAGGGGCGCATCGCTGACGTCGACGCCGGCCATCAGGCACAGCAGCGCGAGCACGACCCAGTTGGTCCGCCGCAGTATCTGCGACATGGCGCTGGCGAAACCATGGCCAGGCAATTGCGCGCGCGCCTCCAGCCGCGCGCGCACGACCTTCAGCACGGTCGCAAGCACCATGAAAAGCACCGCGCCCACGCCGAGTGCGATGATCCAAAGCGCCATCGGGTGCGCGTTGAGCCAATCTCCAAATATCCATGAATTCATTACGGGGCCTCCCATGCACGGAGCGCCGACCGCAGCAAATGTTGTGCCTCGTGCGCTTGGGAAGCCGAGGCAGGCCCCCGAAGCCTGAGCCTCAGGGGCGTCGAGACATTTACTTTTTCAGACCCGCCAAGGCGTCGCGCAGCATGAGCTTGGGGTTTTCGTTGCACTGCTTGACCAGCATCGGCGTGCGGGTGCTGATGCCCTCTACGTCGACCACAGCCTCTTCGGGCTTGCCTTTGTTGTTCAGCGCTTCTGCATAGCTGACGACGACGGGACGGAAGCTCTCTTGGACGTCGAGGAAGTCCTGGCATTGCCACATGCCGAGAGGCTTTTTCGCATCAGCTGCCTGGCCGGTGACCGAGAAGGTCAGCGAGCCAATGAGACCAATCATCAGTAGGTGCTTCTTCATGTTCGAGCTCCTGGGGTTGGCTTGCAGATGAAATGGCTTACAGGGAAAAAGTGAGCCGGCTGGCTCACCGATTTACATTACTGAAATCGGATGGGCATCGTCAACGCGGCCGACATCCAAAGGCGGAGAGGGATCCGCTTATACCGGTGACACAGCAACGCCGGGCGACGTCATTGCAGCGCCGTGTCCAGCAGCATCATGAGCACGAATCCCAGCATGAGGCCGCAGGTCGCGGGAACCTCGTGGCCTTTTCGATGGGTCTCGGGAATGATTTCGTGGCTGATGACGAACAGCATGGCGCCAGCCGCAAAGCCCAATCCCCAGGGCAAGAGCGAGGCCGACCAGCCCACAATGGCCGCGCCAAGCACGGCGCCCAGCGGCTCCACCAGCCCCGATGCCATCCCGAAGCCAACGGCGAATGCGCGCCGATAGCCCGCGGCGAGCAGGGCAATGGCCACCACCAGTCCCTCGGGGACGTCCTGGATTGAAATGCCCATGGCGAGCGAACCCGCCTGCACGGGATCGGCGCCGGCGTAGCCGACGCCGATCGCCAGGCCTTCCGGAAAGTTGTGCAGCGTGATGGCGAAGACAAACAGCCAGGTGCGGCGCAGATTGCGTGCCGGCTTGCCTTCCTTGCCCTTGATGAAATGCTCGTGGGGCAGCACGCGGTCCAAGAGCAGCAGCGCCATTGCCCCGAGCAGGATGGCCCCGGCGATGGTCAGGCCCGCGCCCCAGGGGCCCCTCCCAAGTTCCCGGGCCGCGTCCAGGCCCGGAATGATCAACGAGAACGCGCTGGCGGCCAGCATGATGCCCGCGCCGAATCCCAGCAGGGTGTCCTGCACCCGCTCGGGCACGCGTTGCGAGAACGCGACCGGCAACGCGCCCAGCGCGGTCGCGCCCGCCGCGAGCAAGCCGCCCAACAAGGCGGCGCCAATTGCGGGATGGCCGGCGTCCAGGTATCGCCATAACGCGAACACGCCCAGCCCGCACACGATGAGCAGAGCCGTTCCCATCAGCCCCCTCAGCATCGAGGTCCGCGGGTCCGGCAGCGCCTGGCCGGCTGGGGAGGTCTGGCGGGGCACTTAATACGTTCCCGAAAAGAGGCCGCGCGCTGCCGTAAGACGTGCAAGCGCAGAGGCCGTCAACGTTGAATCCGGTTGTGAGCCGTGGCATGGCCGATCCATGGATGCTCCTCAGGGTGAAGACCGGAGCTTTGTTCACCAGGGGCTGCCGGCCGGGTGTGGCCGTCGAGCCCTAGCAATGCGCGTGCCCGGGCGGCCGGTACGTCCCATGAAAAGAGCGCCCGAAGGCGCTCAAGCGGACCGCGCGCGGCGCGCGTCAGGTCAGGCAGAACTGCGGCGTGCCGCTAGGGTCGACGCGCCGGATGCCCTTGAGAATCCACTTCGCGTGCCGCTCGGCTTCATGCTGAGCCGAAAACAGCTTGCCGCTCGGAATGGGCCAGACTGCTTGCTGGTCCTCAAGGTCGCCGTCACGCCGGGTCGTGACGTCCAACCGGTACTTGCCGCTGGGCAACTCAATGACGTCGCAGTGGACTTTGAATCCATCTACGCAAATACCTTGTTCAGTATTCATCGTGCGCTCCAGAGAGTGTGATGTATGAGAATCGTGCTGCCACGGGATTTTCCAAAAACTGCCTCCGCCAGGGTGCAACAAAGTGCAATAATTCCCGACCAACCTCAGCATGGTTTGAGCGGCCGACCAGTAGTTGGCTGGCCAGGCTGCCAGGGCCCCAAGCAATTCGGGCCCTGGACGAGGTCCAGGGCCCGGCGGGACATGCACAGCAGGCGGATACTACCTGCGCGTGCTCATGAAGGGGGACGAAGGGGCGCGGCTCACTGCCCGAGATTTGACGCCGTCTTTCCAGCCGGCTTTCCACATCTCGACGCGGCTGCGCCATTCATTGACGGATTCGCCGGTGTGCGCAGGCATGGCTGCGGTGCGAAGGTAGGGGCAATCCAAAAGGGTCAACCCCTGGCGCGCGGCGTCTGCTCCCAGCTTCTGGATATCCACTTGCATGGCAACTCTCCCAAAAGATGCGAGCGCCTAGTTTGCCCAGCGCAAAACGCTCGCGCAACGAAGGGCGTGTAACTTCGCGTTTCTGTGTTACATCGCCGTAAGACCTGCCTGTCGATCCGCAAAAAAGTGCCCCGCAATGCGGGGCAAAGACTCACGGTTCAAACAAAACGCAAGGCCACAGCGACGTGGCGAGGCCGTGCCAGCCATCGGGCTCCCCAACCAGAATCCGATAACTGTGTCGCTGTGACACCTCGACGTCCGCAACTAACGTTCCCATCGCACACGTGCGCGGCCTACTGATTGCAAAGCGATTGCGCTGCGTGACGCCCGCCTCGTGATGCACGCGGGGTGAGGGGATTTCTACACGACCGGAAAAATTGACTGGCGGAGCGCCGCGTGCGTGAACAGCTCGCGGCACCGCCAATTGGCGCGGTTCGGTCAGGCCCGCGACTTGCGGCGCTCGGGCATCGCGTATCGACCACACGACAGGAGGACCGCATGAAGTTCACCAAAGCCACCAACGCCAAAGCGCAAGGCGACGCCATTGTGTTCGAGATGGAGACAGCCGGCGTCACGCGGCAGTTCGAAATATCCGGTGATGTGCTGCGGCGCCGTTTTGGCGCCGCGGACGATACGGCGCCGGAATTGCTGCGCGCTTTCGAGCGCAGCGAGGACGCGTTGCGCGACTTGGCGCATCGTACGCAATGGGTTCCGACCGATGGGCCGATAGCGGTGGGCGAAGGCGATTTCGGTTGAATGTGAGCCCGGCGATGCTCGCCGGGCGCGAAACGAAGCTCGCCATTGGGAATGACGTTTGCTGGAACGTGCCTGTTCGTCAGACGGCATCGCGCCGTCATCCGGCGACGCTACTTCTACTGGAGGTCCGAATGAAAAACCGTCTTTTGAAGGCAGGACTTGGCGCTGCAATTGTCCTCAGCATGGGTTCGGTTGCGCTGGCGCAGACGCCCGCCGCCCCTGGCGGGCAGGTGCCTGCCGCAACGAACAAGCTGGACAGCGAGGCTCGTGGCTTTTTGAGCGACGCGGCCGAGTCCGGTCATCTCGAGATTGCTGGCAGCAAGATGGCGCTGGAAAAGTCGCAGAACGCCGAGGTCAAGAAGTTCGCGCAGATGATGATCGACGATCACACGAAGGTGGGCCAGAAGCTTGAGGCGTTGGCCAAGAGCAAGGGTTTCGAACCGCCGAAGGACCCGTCGATGATGCAGTCCGCCAAGCTCAAGGCGATGGGCTTGCGCGACGAAGGTTTCGACAAGGCTTACGCGGACGAGATCGGCGTGGATGCGCACGAGGACGCCGTCAAGCTGTTCGAAAAGGCCTCGAAGGAAGTGAAGGATCCCGAGGTCAAGCAATTTGCGATCGAAACGCTGCCCAGTCTTCAGCAGCATCTGCAGGCCGCCAAGGCCCTGCAGCAAAGCGTGTCCGCCAAGAAGTAGCGCACACGCGTGCGCCGGCGCCCTCTCCGGCGCCGGGCCGTTCAAGCGGGCCTGCCCGCCACTCGTTGCACCAAGGCTCACCGGCATGCGCCTTGCTGTACAGGGGCTGGGCCAGGCCCGCTTTCCAATCGATCCACCTACAGGAGTGATCATGAGCCAAAAGACCTTGAAGGAATTGTTCGTGCACGAGCTGTCCGACATCTACAGCGCCGAAAAGCAATTGACGCGAGCCCTGCCGAAGATGGCCCGCGCCGCCAGCGACCCTGCGTTGGCCGACGCATTCACCGCCCACCTTGAAGAAACCCGTGGTCAGATCGATCGCATCGACAAGATCGTGGAAGGCGCGGACTTCCGTTTGAAGCGCATCAAGTGCGCTGCGATGGAAGGGCTGGTGGAAGAAGGCCGCGACGTGATTGAAGATGTCGAAGAAGGCCCGGTGCGCGATGCCGCGCTGATCGCGGCGGCGCAGAAGGTCGAGCACTACGAGATCGCCAGCTACGGAACGCTATGCACGTTTGCCAAGCAACTGGGCGAGACCGAAGCGCTGACGTTGTTGAAGGAAACGCTGGCCGAAGAAAAGGCCACCGACGAGAAGCTGAGCATGCTGGCGCTACAGCAGACCAACGCCGAGGCCGCCAAGGCAGGCAAGGCAAAGTAGTGGAAGGCGCGGCAGCGTGCCCGCTGCGGCGATGACGGCCCTGCGCGGCACTTGCGCGTGCAGGGCCGTAATTCGTACTATGCGCTGAAACGGGGCGCCCAGGAGAGCATCATGAAACCAGCAGACGAGTCACCTTCGCGCGGCCGGCCCGCGCGGCGTGGGGCCAGGACCGGCCGGGGGCCCTGGTTGATGCTTGCGTTCTGGATAGGCGCCGTCGCCGTCTTGTTTCTGGTCGGCGTATTGATCCGCGGAATGTAGCGGCCCGGCAATCATTGGCACAGCCTTGATGCCACCATGGTGACGATGGTGCCATCCGGAAGCTTGTAGTGTCCGTCGCCTTCCCAGGTCACGAGCTGGCCATCGGGAAGGCAGCAGTACGAGCGGGCTTTTCCGTCGCCGAGGGGCTCCGAAGAGTATCTGTCGATGCGGTAGGTATTGCCGTCGGCGGCGGCGGCAACCACTTCCATGACACGCTTGTAGGTTGGGTTTGACATTTCTGTCTCCTGTTCATCCGGCCGGAGTATTGGGGCATGCTGCCGGTACGGGGTCAATACGCATCGCAGCATCGGTCACGTATATGCGGTGGTCAGCAAGCGTCGTTCCGTCGCGAGTGGTTCACAGGTACGGGTTTTGCTGCACGCGCGCTACGAACAGGAGGATTCGACATGCCCGCAATTCCTTTGGGCCTACTGGGAGCGCGATGCCGCGCAAGAGGCGGTGCAGCTCGCCCGGCCCATGTTGGAGGCCGCCCTCTCGAACACCCGCGTTGGCGAAAGTGGATTCCTGCATGTGGTCATCATGAATCCGCTGGCGCACCCGGGCAGCTGCGAGTTCGCGGACGCGATCCTGTACGAGGAAAGCATCGGCGATCCCGCGGGGTGGGACGCGGACTATGGCGCCTACGCCCGCGGCAAGGCGCGCGTGAGCTGGCGCACGGGTTTGGGAACGCACGAAGTGATGGCGCTCAGGCCCCATCTGCTTCGCGCCCGGGATACGCAGGTCTGGGGCAGCGTATGCGTGGACGGGATCGTGGTGGCTGTCAGCGGCGCGAACCCGTGGTTCGATGAGGCGTTTGCCGCCGCGGTCGCTTCGCTGTTCAAGGCGGCAGTGCAGGGTCGGCGGGAAGCGCTGCAGGTGCGATAGCCTGAGGCTGGTCTGCTGCGTGCGGGGCGCCTCGGAACGCCAGTTGCTGGCCTGCGGGGCTCCTCAGGAGGGCGCGGACGATGAGCGAGCCGGACAGCAGCACCAGTGATTTTTCCCGCAAGGAGGTCAATCGCACCATCCTGCGGGCGCTATGGAAATACCGCGGGCGCACGGCTGCGGCCGTAACGCTGCTGGTGGCGGCAAAGCTGCTGATGGTGGCCGTGCCGGCAGTGCTGAAGGCCATCGTCGATCTGTTCAGCGCGCCAGGGCCTTTGGTGTTGCCGGTATTCTTGCTGCTGGGCTACGCACTCATGCGATTTGGGGGGGGTGTCTTCACGGAGTTGCGCGATGTCGTGTTCGCGCGGGTTGCGCTGCGCACCGTGGCGGACTTTACGGTCAGCGTGTTTTCGCGATTACAGCAGCTGGGCGCCCGGTTTCATGGCGGCAGGCCGACTGGCGCGCTGGCGCGCGACGTGGAGCGCGGCACTGCGGGCGTGGGGTTCTTGCTTGGCACGGGGCTATTCACCTTGCTGCCGACGCTGGTGGAGATCGTGTCGGTCGTGCTGATCCTGGTCATGGGGTACAGCATCTGGTTCGCCGTGATCGTAACCGTCACCTTTATCGCCTATTTTTCCTACACCACGGTGCTGCTGCGCAAGCGCGTCGCCTATCAGCGCCGATTGAACGAGCTGGACTCGCGCGCAAGCGGGCAGATGGTCGACAGCCTGCTCAACTACGAGGCCGTCAAGCTCAATGCCAACGAAGCGCTGGAATCGGACCGCCTGTCGCGCGTGCTGGACGAGTGGACGCGGGTCGGCGAGCGCAACCAGCGTTCGCTGTCGCGCCTGCACGTCGGCCAGAGCGGCATCATCGCCTGCGGCGTGGCGGCAGTCATGCTGTTGGCCGGGCAGCAGGTCGTGGGACGCGACATGACGGTGGGCGATCTGGTGCTGGTCAATGCCTACATCATCCAGATTTGCCTGCCGTTGAATACGCTGGGCCTCATTTTCCGCCAGGCCAAGGAAGCGTTCGTCAATGCCGAGCGCGTCTGCGACCTCTTGAGATATCCGCCGGAAACGGGGGACGACGCCACGCTGCCGTCATTGCAGGCGGGAACGGGCGAAGTGCGCTTCGAAGGCGTGGATTTCGGCTATGAGCCGGGACGGCAGATCCTGTGGGGCGTGGACCTGACGGTGCCTGCGGGGACGACGCTGGCTGTGGTGGGCGGCAGCGGCTCGGGAAAATCGACGCTCGGCCGCTTGCTGTTGCGCTTCTATGACCCGGATGCCGGGCGCATCCTGATCAATGGACACGACCTGCGCGCCGTCAATGTGCGCAGCGTGAGGCGCGTGGTGGGCATCGTGCCGCAGGACACCATGCTGTTCAACGAGACCATCGCCTACAACATTGCGTACAGCCGGCCGGATGCGACGCGCGATCAGATCGTACAGGCCGCGCGCGGCGCGCGCATCCACGATTTCATCGAAAGCCTTCCGGGCGGATACGAAACGCCCGTGGGCGAACGCGGCGTGAAGCTCTCGGGCGGCGAGCGCCAGCGCGTGGGCATCGCCCGCGCGATCTTGAAGGATCCGACGATCATGGTGTTCGACGAGGCGACCTCGGCGCTGGACACGCGTACCGAGCGGGCGATCCAGGCGGAACTGGAGCGGCTGTCGCGCGGCCGCACGACGCTCATCATTGCGCACCGGCTATCGACCATTGTGCATGCCGACAACATCGCGGTCCTGGATCGGGGCAGGGTCGTCGAGCAGGGACGCCACGACGATCTGCTGGCGCGCCAGGGCATCTACGCGCAGATGTGGACCTTGCAGCGGCAGCAGTCCGCCTTGGAAGAGGCAATGGGAAGGGATACCCGGCAGCCTGTCAACCTGGTTGCCGTGGTGGCTGGCGTGCTGGATGGCTCGCGGGAAGTCGCGCAGGACAAAGGTGTGAATGTCTACACCCTGATCGGCAACGAGGCGGCGCGCATTACCGGCGACCCCAGCGCGTTGCAGCAGCTGGTGTGGGACTTGTGCCTGCATGCGATAGCGGTCACGCCGCCGGGAGGGCGCATCGAGATCAGCCTGCGCCGCGAGGGCCCGCTGACGCGGTTGTCGGTCACGGACGGCCGCACTGAGCAGGACACGGATCCCGCGCTGTTGCCCACCGATGGCATGCAGAACCCGACGGACGGCCTGCGCGTCGCGGCAGCGCTGGATCCGGCGGAATTGGCCGTGCGGGCGCAGCGCCAGGGAGGCACGTTCCACAGTACGGCCGCACCCCCGGGCGGACGCTGCTACTCCGTCGATTTTCCCGTGCGCGCCATGGAGCCAGCACCGCTGCGCGCGGACGTCAGCGTGCCAAATCTGAGCGGCGCGCAAATCATGCTGGTGGACGATCAGGCCGAGGCGCGCGAGATGGTGGCCGAAATCCTGAAGGACAACGGCGCCAACGTGACGACGTATGCGGATGGTGAAACTGCCATTGCCGCGTTCGAGTCCATGCCCGCGGCAACGTGGCCGCAAGTGCTCATCTGCGATCTTTCGCTGGGCGACGTGGACGGCTACGAGGTCGTGGCGCGGGTGCGAGCGATGGAAGCGGACCGTGGGGCGGCGCTCTCGCACCGCCTGCCTGCCATCGCGCTGTCGGGCCACGTCAGCCAGGAGTACCGCCTGCGCACGTTGCTGGCGGGCTTTCAGGTGCATCTGTCCAAACCCGTCGATCCGCACGAATTGCTGGCCACGGTGGGCGCCTTGCTGCCGGCGGCGCGGGCTCAGCAACGGCGCGAGCCCTGATGGCTCGAGTAACCCGGCACTTCTTACGCGTGCTTGTAAGAAGTGCCGGATAAAAGCGGTTCTTCCATTCGACGCGCGTGAAAGCGTATCGGCACACGACTTGCTCTTGACCCAGCGTATGCCCGATGCGGACGAATCGCGCGGAGTCCCCCCAAATGAGGTGCGCAACCCTCGTCCACGAATGCGAGCAGCCGTTGTCATCGGCATGCGCTTCTCCGTTGCGAGATCCGATGCTGGCACGGTTCCGGCTCGAATAACGGAGTTGCCCTCATGAAGAAGATTGCCATCATCAGCGAACACGCCTCGCCCCTTGCGCTGGCGGGCAGCGTGGATAGCGGTGGACAGAACGTGTATGTCGCAAACGTGGCGCGTGAATTGGCGCGCGCAGGCATGGAGGTCGATGTATTTACGCGCAGGGACAATGCGGCGCTGGATACCGAGTTTCGGTGGATGCGCAACGTCAAGGTGATTCATGTTCCTGCAGGGCCCGCCAGCTTTCTTCCGAAAGAGCAGATGCTGCCTTACATGGACGACTTCTCCGCGTATCTGATGCGGTACGTCGGCCGTCAGCCCGCGGGGTATGACGTCATCCACGCCAACTTTTTCATGTCGGCGATGGCGGCGTTGCCGGTGGCGCAGCATTACGGTGTGCCGCTGGCCGTCACGTTCCACGCATTGGGCAAGGTGCGGCGGCAGTATCAGCAGTCGGCTGATCTGTTTCCGGATTCGCGCTTTGACATCGAGGACGACATCGCGCGGCGCGCGGACCGTCTCATCGCTGAGTGCCCGCAAGACCGGCGCGATCTCATCGAGCTGTACGGGGCCGATCCGCGCCGCATCGATATCGTTCCCTGCGGCTACGACGCCGCGGAAATGACCGCGCAGCCGATGGCGCTGGCTCGCAAGGCGTTGGGCTGGGACGACGGCGTGTTTACCGTGCTGCAGCTGGGAAGAATGGTGCCGCGCAAAGGCGTGGATAACGTCATTCGTGCCCTTGCGCGGCTGCGCCGCCGCCATGGCGTCCAGGCACGGCTGTGCGTGGTCGGCGGCAACACGGAGGATGCCAGCGAGCTGGCCACCCCCGAGATCGGCCGATTGCGCGGTATTGCGCGCGAAGAGGGCGTGGCAGAGTGGGTCGAGTTCGCGGGCCGGCGGCGGCGCGAGGAACTGGCCGCCTACTACAGCGCGAGCGACGTGTTTGTGACAACACCCTGGTACGAGCCGTTTGGCATTACGCCCGTCGAGGCGATGGCGTGCGCGCGTCCCGTGATCGGCGCGGACACGGGCGGAATACGCAGCACCGTGGTGCACGGTAGAACGGGGTTTCTCGTGCCGCCCAAGGACCCGGACAGCCTGGCCGACAGGCTTGCGGAACTGGCGGGTGACCGGGCTTTGTGCGAGCGCATGGGCGAGGCGGGACGCATGCGCGCGCGCCGCCTCTATACGTGGAAGCGCGTGGGCCAGGATTTGCAGTCCGTCTATGGGCGCATGGCGGCCGAGACGCCACGGGAAGATCGGATCGCCGCGCGCATCGCGGCTTAAAGGAGCGGAACCATGCACGAATTCGAGAGCCTGGACGGGCGGGTAATCCTGGTCACTGGCGGCGGCAGCGGCCTGGGCGCGGCGCTTTGCGAGCAGCTGGCGGCCGAAGGCGCCCGCGTCGCGGTCAGCGACATCGACGAGCAGCGCGCCCATGCGGTCGCCACCAAGCTGAAGGAAAGCGGCGCGGACGTCATGGCCTGCATCATGGACGTCGGCGTTGCAGCAGACGTGGCCGAATGCATGGATGCCGTCGTGCGGCAGTTCGGCAAGCTGGACGCCATCGTCAATAGCGCCGGCGTTGACGTGACGGCCCCCATCGACCAGCTGGAGGCGGACGTCTGGGAGCGCGTGCTGCGCACCAATCTGACCGGACCCTTCCTGATGGCAAAGCTGGGCAAGAACCGGTTGAGCCCCGGCGGGCATATCGTCAACGTGGCGTCTACCGCAGCGCGGCGCGCCTGGCCGAACGCGTCTGCCTACCATGCCAGCAAATGGGGGTTGATGGGCTTGTCGCATGCGCTGCACGCGGAACTGCGCGGCATGGGCATCAAGGTCAGCGCCGTGATCGCGGGCGGGATGCGCACGCCCTTTCTCCTGGACCGCTTTCCCGATATCGACACCGGCACGCTGCAGGATCCCGCCAACGTGGCGCGCGCCGTGCGCTTCGTGCTGACGCAACCTCCGGAAACGGTGGTGCCTGAAGTCATGGTGTTGCCGATGAAGGAAACGTCATGGCCTTGAGGGCAGCCGTGTTTCTGGACAAGGACGGGACCGTGCTCGCGGATGTGCCTTACAACGTGGCGCCCGAGCGCATGGCGTATGCGCCCATGGCGCTGGCGGGCCTGTCCCGGCTTGCTCAGACGGACCTGAGCCTGGTGGTCATCAGCAACCAGCCGGGGGTTGCGCGGGGCCTCTTCGCGGCCGATGCCCTGAACGCGGTGGGCGTAAAACTGGCTGCAATGTTCCAAGCGGCCGGCGCGCACCTGGACGGGTTCTATTGGTGTCCACATCATCCCGAGGGCGTGGTGCAGCCTTACGCAATGGCGTGCGACTGCCGCAAGCCCAAGCCGGGGCTGTTGCTGCGGGCCGCGCAGGAGCTGGGGCTGGACCTGGCCGAGTCCTGGTTCATCGGCGACATCCTGGATGACGTGGAAGCCGGAAATCGGGCCGGATGCCGCAGCATCCTGCTTGACGTGGGCAACGAAACCGAGTGGCGCACGGGCCCAGACCGGGAGCCGTATTGCCGCGCCCCGGACCTGGATGCGGCGGCGCGGATCGTTGCCGAAGACGCCACCATGCGTCCGGGAGCGCAAGCATGAACGGGAATGCGCCGTGGCCGCGCGACGCGCATGTCCTTTGCATCCGGCTGGACAACATGGGCGATGTGCTGATGTGCACGCCGGCCATGCGCGCGCTGCGCGAGCAAGGCGCTCGCCGCATCACCCTCCTGACCTCGCCATCGGGCGCGGCCCTCGCGCCTTTCATGCCGGAAGTCGACACCGTCATGGCCTATGACGCCGCTTGGGTCAAGAACGCATCGCAGGGCCGCGAGGAAGACGTGGGCGCCATCGGCCGGCTGCGCGCGCTGCGGCCTGACGCGGCCGTCGTCTTCACGACGTTCAGCCAAAGTCCCCTGCCGGCGGCGCTGCTTTGTCACCTGGCTGGCGTGCCGCGCGTGCTGGCGCATTGCCGCGAGAACCCGTATCGGCTCATCAGCGACTGGGTGCGGGAGGTCGAGCCGCAAGAGGGTATCCGGCACGAGGTGCAGCGTCAGCTCGACCTCGTGGCTACCGTGGGCGCCCGCAGCGAAGACGATTGCATGTCGTTCAGGGTGCGCGAGCGCGACCGCGCGTCGCTGCGTGACAAGCTGCACCACGCGGGCGTCACCGAAACCGACGGATGGATCTGCGTGCATGCGGGCGCGACGGCGGCGTCGCGCCGGTATCCGGCCGCGCTGATGGTGCAGGCGCTGATTGCGTTGCGCGGCGACGGCCGGCGCATTTTGCTGCTCGGCGGTCACGAGGATCCCGCGTTGGCCGCAGCGCTGGCCGAGGGGCGGCGCTGGCTGCCGGGCCTGATCGACCTGTCGGACGGCCTGACCCTGGGCGAACTGGGCGCCGCGCTCGAAGGCGCGGCGGTGGTCATCTGCAACAACAGCGGCCCCGCGCACATCGCCGCCGCGGTCGGCGCGCCGATCGTGGACCTGTACGCGCTGACCAATCCGCAGCATACGCCCTGGCGCACCGACGCCCGGGTGCTGAGTAACGATGTGCCCTGCAAGTACTGCTATCGCAGCGTGTGCCCGCAGGGACACCATGCGTGCCTGGCGGGCGTACCGCCCGGGGAAGTCGCATTTGCGGCCCGCGAGCTGCTTGGGCATCACCCACGGTTTCAGACGGGCCCGCGCGCCGTCAAGGAGACGATTTCATGTTCACTCTAGGCATCAATGCGGCGTATCACGACTGCTCCGCCACACTGGTTCATGACGGCGTCGTGGTGGCAGCCGCCGAGGAAGAACGCTTTACCCGCGTCAAGCACGGCAAGCGGCCCGTCCCGTTCACCACCTGGCAGTTGCCGTATTACGCGATCGACTATTGTCTGTCCGCGGCGGACATTCGGCTGCGCGACGTCGATCACATCGTTTATTCCTACGACCCGGCGCTGCTGGCCGGCGGTGCGGCGCTGCCGCAGGCGATCACGCTGCCCCTGGAGCCATCGCGGGCCGGCGCCGGCGCGGAAGGCGCGTCGCCGTGGGACGCGCTGTTTCTCTCGTATCTGGTGAACGCGCCGCGCCAGCTTCTGGATGGCGCCCCGCTGCATCTGAAGTCGCCACGCTTTGACGATCTGACGCTCAAGCACATCATGGATCGATGGATCTATCTGGACCATCACCTTTCGCACGAGAGCAGCGCGTTCCTGGCGGCCCCGTGCGCGGAATGCGCGGTGCTGACGATGGACGGCCGGGGTGAGCGCACGACGACGAGCTATGGGCAGTTCGCCGGCGGCGAGTACGCGCGGCTCAAGCAGATCGACCTGCCGCACTCGCTCGGCCTGTTGTACGAGGAAGTCACCACCTGGCTGGGCTTTCTGCATTCGTCGGACGAGTACAAGGTGATGGCCCTGGCCTCGTTTGGCAAGCCCGAGTACCGCAAGGAGTTCCGCGAGATCCTTCGGCTGGAAGAAGAGGGCGGCTATTCGCTGCAACCCGCACGCCTTACCGAGCGCTTCGGCCCGGCCAGACGCCGCGGCGCGCCTTTTGAAGACCGCCACAAGAATGTGGCCAGTTCATTGCAGTATGTGCTGGAGGAAACCGCGCTGCACATGGCGCAGTGGCTGCACGAGAAGACGGGCGCGAAGAGCCTGTGCATGGCCGGCGGGGTGGCGCTCAATTGCGTGATGAATGCGCGCATCGCCCGGGATGGCCCCTTCGATGAGGTGTGGGTGCAACCGGCCGCGGGCGACGCCGGCACGTCGCTGGGCGCGGCGCTGTACGTGGACTACCATCGGCGCGGGGGCAAGCGTGCGTGGACCATGGAACACGCGTATCTGGGGCCGTCATACCCGGACGAGGAGATCGAGCGCTTCCTGGACAAGGCGCACCTTTCCTATCGCAAGTTGAGCGACGTGTCGGGCGAGGCTGCGGCGTTGCTCGCGCAGGAAAAGGTGCTGGGCTGGTTCCAGGGCCGCATGGAGTTCGGCCCTCGCGCGCTGGGCGCGCGCTCCATCCTGGCGTCGCCTCGGGACAGCGCGATGCAGGCCCGGTTAAACGGTCTGAAGGACCGCGAGGACTTTCGCCCCGTGGCGCCCGTCGTGATGGAGGAGCGGGCTGCTCAGTGGTTCGACGGACGCGGCACGGCCTCGATCTGCGCACCGTTCATGTTGTTCGTCTATGACGTGCTGCCGCACCGCGCCAAGCAGATTCCGGCGGTGCGGCACATCGACGGCACGGCACGGGTGCAGACCATCCGTCGGGATCAGAATGCACGGTATTACGACTTGCTGGCCGCGTTCGAACAGCTGACCGGCGTGCCGGTCCTGGTCAATACGTCGTTCAATACGCGGGGCGAACCGGTGGTCTGCACGCCGCGCGATGCCGTTGAATGCTTCTGGACCTCGCCGCTGGATGCGCTGGTGATCGGCTCCTACCTTGTCGAGAAGCCGCGATGACGGCCCCGGGCGCAACAGTCGCGGTATCCGTGGTGGTGCCGACCTACAAGCGGCCAGACCTGCTGGCGCGCTGCCTTGAGGCGCTCTGCAGGCAGCGGCTCTCCGTGCCGTACGAGATCCTGGTGTGCGACGACGCCGCCAGCGAGGCCACGCACCGGCAGGTTGCGGCCTATTCGGCGCGTTGGGGCGATGCGCGGGCGGTGCGCTACCTGCCGGTGTCCGGCACCCGCGGGCCGTCGGGCGCCCGCAACCTGGGTTGGCGCAGTGCCAAGGCCGAGATCATCGCTTTTACCGACGACGACACGATTCCGCATCGGGACTGGCTTGCGCAGGGACTGCGCGGCTTCGCGCCGGACGTGGCGGCGGTGACCGGCGTCACGGAGATGCCCATCCCGGACCCGCCCAGCGACTACGAGCGCGACGCCTCGGGCTTGACGCGCGCCGAGTTCATCACTGCGAATTGCTTCGTGCGGCGGTCGGCGTTGCTGGCGGTCGGCGGATTCGACACGCGCTACACGATGGCCTGGCGTGAGGACTCGGACCTGCAATTTGCGCTGCTCGATGCCGGCTTGCGCATCGCGCGGTGCGAGCACGCGCGCGTGCAGCACCCGGTGCGGCCGGTGAGTTTCGCGGCTGGACTGGGCATGCAGAAAAAGGTGATGTTCGACATGCTGCTGCGCCGCAAGTACCCCGCGCTGTATCAGGAACGCATCCGCCGGCATGGCCCGCGCTTTTACCTTAGCGTTACGGGCGCCTTTTTGCTGGCTGCTGGTTTGTTCGCAACCGGCCATGCGGCAGCGGCCATCGCGCCAGCTGTCGTATGGGCCGCGCTGACCCTGTACTTTTTCATGCGCCGTATCCGGGGAACCAGCATGTCATTGCGCAACGTTGCCGACCTGGCGATCACGTCGGCGTGCATTCCGTTGCTGTCGATTTTCTGGCGCACGGTCGGGTTGCTGCGCTTTGCGAGGAGCGCCGCATGAATAACCTGCTGCTCGGATCTGCCCCCGCGCCGGCGCGTATCGCGGTCTTTCGGGCGCTGCAACTGGGCGACATGCTCTGCGCGGTCCCGGCGCTTCGCGCGTTGCGCAAGGCGTTTCCCGACGCGCACATCGCCCTGATCGGTCTTGCCAACGCGCGCGAGTTTGTCGGCAGGTTTGCCTGCTACGTGGACGAGTTGATCGAGTTTCCGGGCATCGAGGCGTTTCCCGAGCAGCCTGCCCGCGAAGAGGGGCTGCCGGATTTCTATGCGCGGGTGCGCGACGCGCGGTTTGACGTGGCGCTGCAGATGCACGGCAGCGGCGAGCAAAGCAATCCCATCGTCGGGCAACTGGGCGCCAGGCGCTGCGGCGGCTTTGTGTCGCAGGCAGACCAGGGGATTCCCGGACAGTGGATGCCCTGGCCGGACGACTTGCCCGAGCCGCATCGATACTTGGCGCTGCTCCGGCATCTTGGCGTGCCGGCTGACGACGACAAGCTCGAATTCCCGTGCACGGTGGAAGACCGGCGCGCTGCCGAAGACCTGCTGAAGGTCCATTCGCTGGATGCTGCCCGCCTGGTGCTCATGCACGTCGGCGCGCGCCTGCCATCGCGCCGGTGGCCGCTGGAGCGCTACGGCCGCACGGCGACGGCCTTGCTGCTTCAGGGATGGCAGGTGGCGCTGACCGGAACGGCGGCTGAGCGGCCACTCGCGGATGAGCTGAGACGCCTGTCGGGACGCAATCTGCCGGACCTGTGCGGCAAGACCACGCTGGGCAGCCTGGCCGCGCTGGTCGAGTCGAGTCGGCTCCTGCTGTGCAACGACACTGGGGTGTCGCACATCGCCGCGGCGATGCGCACGCCCAGCGTCGTCATCGCCAGCGGAAGCGACGCGCGGCGTTGGGCGCCCACCAACCACGATCTGCATGTAGTGCTGGCCGGCGATGCGCCGTGCCGGCCCTGCGCCTACGAGCATTGTCCGATCGGCCACCCGTGCGCGCTGGCTGTCACGGTGCCTCAGGTGCTTCGTGAAGCGAACCGCCAGCTTGCAAGGGGAAGACAATGACGCCTGCCGTCCACCCGCAGCGCCGCCTGCGCATTCTGACCTGGCACGTGCATGGGAATTATCTGTATGCGCTCAGTCAGGTGCCGCATGATTTCATCGTGCCGGTTCTGCCCGGCCGCGCGCCCGGCTACGGGGCGTTGGGCAACCGCATCCCGTGGGGGGCAGGCCTCACCGAGGCGCCCGCCTTCAACTTGCGGGATATGGAGTTCGACTGCGTGCTGTATCAGTCGCGCCAGAATCTGGAGGACGCGCGGCTGTTGCTCAGCGACGCGCAGCGCGCCTTGCCATCCGCGTATCTGGAACACGATCCGCCCATGCCGCATCCCACGGAGACGCGCCACGTGTTCCGGCATGACAAGGGCATGATCGTGCACGTGACCCCGTACAACGCCGTGATGTGGGACTGCGCGGACATGCCCCGCCGCGTGGTCGAGCATGGCGTGCCCGAGCCGGACGTGACCTATGACGGCGGCATCGAAAAAGGCATCGTCGTGGTCAACCACCTGGCGCGCCGTGGCCGGCGCATCGGCGTCGATGTATTCGAACACGTGCGGGCCCGCACGCCGCTGGATCTGATCGGCATGGATTCCGAGCGGCTGGGCGGACTGGGCGAGGTGCCCAACATGGAAGTGGCGGCGTTCATGTCGCGCTACCGGTATTTCTTCAGCCCCATCCGGTACGCCAGTCTGGGCCTCTCGCTGGTGGAGGCGATGCTCTGCGGTGTGCCGGTAGTGGGATTTGGCGGCACGGAACTGCCGGTGCTGATACGCAACGGCGAGAACGGCTACGTGGACAACCGCCTGGACCGGCTGGTGGAGGTGGGGCGCCAGTTGCGGGCCGAGCCCGAGCTTGCGCGGGCCTGGGGCTCTGCAGGCCGCGACATGGCGCGGCAGCGCTTCGGCATGGACCGCTTTGTGTCGGATTGGCTTGGCGTGTTCGAGACGTTGATGGAGGCAGCATGATGGATGCAATCCCCCGTACCGGCCGCGCGCTGGTCGCCGGCGGCGCCGGCTTTCTCGGCTCGAACCTCTGCGCGCGGCTGCTCAACGACGGTTGGCAGGTGGTGTGCCTGGACAATTTTCAGACTGGCAGGGCCTGCAACGTCGCGGCATTGGCGTCGCATCCGCGCTTCACGGTCATTCGCCACGACGTGGTCGAACCCCTGGGCGACATGGCGGTGGACCGGATCTACAACCTGGCTTGCCCGGCATCGCCCGTGCATTACCAGGCGGATCCGCTCAAGACGCTGCGCACCTGCGTGCTGGGCGCAATGCAGTTGCTGGAGCTGGCGCGACGCACCGGCGCACGCGTGTTGCAGGCGTCGACCAGCGAGGTCTACGGCGATCCGCTGGAGCATCCCCAATGCGAAGGCTACTGGGGCCACGTCAACCCCGTGGGCCCTCGCTCCTGTTATGACGAGGGCAAGCGCTGCGCCGAAACGATATTCATGGAGTACGCCCGCCACGAGGGCGTGGTGGTGAAGATTGCGCGCATCTTCAATACCTACGGGCCGCACATGTCGCCCGACGATGGCCGCGTGGTGTCGAACTTCATCGTGCAGGCCTTGGCCGGCGAGCCCCTCACGGTGTACGGGGACGGCACGCAGACGCGGTCTTTCTGCTATGTGGACGACCTGATCGACGGGCTGGTGCGTCTGATGGAAAGCGCGGTCGAGGTGGACACGCCGGTGAACCTGGGCAATCCGGTGGAGCTGACGATGCTGGAAATGGCCGACATGGTGCGCGAACTGACTGGCTCGCGCGTGCCCGTCGTTCACCGTGCCTTGCCGGTGGACGACCCGACTCATCGATGTCCGGACATCTCGCTTGCCAGGCGCAGCCTGGGGTGGTCTCCGCGCGTGCATCCCGTCGACGGCATTGCGCGGACGGTCGCCTACTTCTGTGCTGACCGCGACCGCGCGCGGCGTGAGGGCCGGGTGCCCCGGCCGAACGCTTGGGCAATGCCACAGACGCATCCTTGACCGGGCGGCCGTCCGGGCTCGGCGGCACAGCGCTTGCTGGCGCGCGATGTGCTGCGGCACGCACGCGCTCGCGTTCACGTGCCTTCGATTCACGCCTTCAATAAACCCCGCCGTGCCGCAAGGGCAGTGGCGGGGATAGCCTCACGCAGCGGTCTACGGTTGCTTGAACTCGTCGGGCGAGTTCACCTGCCCCAGTTCGGTGCCTGTCACCGGGTCGCTGCTGGGGTCGGAGGCGGTCCGTGCCGCCATTGCCTGCAAGGCCAGCGCTTCCTCTTCGGTCAGGTTCACGTTGGGCATGCCGTCGCCGTCGATGGCTCCCTGTTGCTCCCGGTCGGACACGTATTCGAAATTCGCGTCGCTGTTCCACGGTCCGCGCGTGTCGCCTTCGCCCTGCGACATGTTGAAGTAGACCGAGGCAAACCGCGGATCGCCCGGCAGCTTTCCGGGCGGGAAGTTCGGCTCCATCGAGTACAGCGCCTTTTCGAAGGAGCGCTGGTGCGACACTTCACGGGTCATCAGAAAGCCCAGGGCGTCCTTGACGCCGGGATCGTCCGTCGCGTTGATGAGCCGCTCGTAGATGATCTTGGCGCGCGCCTCGGCGGCGATGTTGGACCGCAGGTCGGCGGATGGATCGCCGATGGTGTCGATGTAGCCGGCATTCCACAGCTGGCCTCCTGAGTTGACCAGCGCGGGGCCTCCGCCGTAAAGCACCTGCGTGACGTGCGAATCGTTGCCAGGTCCGTTCAGCCGCCGGTAGATTTCCGCCTCGGATTCCGTGGCCTCGGCCAGCACACCCTTGGCGCCCTTGTTCAGCATGGCGACCATCGTGCCGATGACTTCCAGATGGCTGAGTTCTTCGGTGGCGATGTCCAGCAGCATGTCCTTGCGGCCGGGATCGTCCTCGGCCAGCGCCTGCGTGAAATAGCGACAAGCCGCGGCAAGCTCGCCTTGCGGGCCGCCAAACTGTTCCAGCAGCAGGTTGGCCAGACCTGGATTGGTCTCGCTGACTCGAACGGTGTATTGCAGCCGTTTGTTATGGGCAAACATAGTGATCTCCTGTTCCCGGGTACCTTTCGGGATTTGTGGTGCGCGGTAGCATCGAAAGCCGGCGCGCGGGATTCGGACGCCATGGTTGCCGTTGCCTATGCCTCATTCATCCTTTCGGGAAATTGGCGGGCGGCGATGGACGTGCCCCATTCGATCCGGTGCGCCGGTGCCGCAACAAGCGTTCCTGGCGGGCAGCCGGATGTGCCTTTTTTCAAGCAGGCTTGAAGATCATCAGATAGAAGATCGCCAGGAACGCGACGAAGGCGACCACCCCCAACGCGACCCACCACGCAAAGCTGCGCCAGAACCCGGAGGAAAGGGGCTCGCCGGAGCGATCCGCCGCCGCGGCAGCATCGCGCATCCGCATCTGCAGCCACACCACGGGCAACCAGCAGGCGATGGCCACGCCGTACAGCGCGAGCGACCAGCCGATCCACGGTGTGGCCAGCGGCAATTGCATGAGATGAACCAGATAGAGGCCGGTGAGCGGTTGCAGAACGGCGGTGGACGCCGTGAACAGCCAGTCGGCGATGACCACCAGCCGCGCCACGCCGGCGATCACATGGACATCGCGCCGGAGCACGACGCACAGCAGATAGAAGGCCGACCCGATGCCTGTGCCGAACAGCAGCGTGGCCGAGATCACGTGGACGAGCTTGAGGATCAGGTATTCCATTGGCGTTTCCTGGCCGTGGCGGGTTCATGCAGGTAAAGCAGTGCCAACGCTGCAAGCATCGGTAAATTTTTCGACAACGGTCCGAACGGGTGCATCCAGAATTCCGGTAGCCGCACCGTGATGATCGCGGTATAGCCCACGATGAGAACCGCCTGTGCGATCCACAGCCACTGCCGGGCGCGGCCGCGCAGCGCGAGCGTCAGCACGCCGAAGGCCAGGTCCAGCGTGGCCGCGCCGTATAGCGTGATCGGCGCGAGGGAGTCGGGCACGCCGGTGCGGCGCAACAGGTCCAGGCTGGCTGCAGCCGGGTACAGGCCGAAGGACACCGCGGCCGTCCACAACCACACCAGCGCGATACTGAACCGCAGCAGAGGCAACGTGACGTCGAGCAGTGCGCTGGCACGCAGACTGTCGCGCGTCTGCGGGACGATGAAGCGGTCGGGTGCCCGCGCCGCACGCCCGAGCAAGGCAGAAAATGGGGCGGGGTCGGCGGTGTTGCCGCGCTCCAGCATCGATAGCGCCGTGGGATCGATCAGACTGCCCGGCAGCAGCGAGGCGGCGGCAGCCAGGCCCGTTGCCATCGTCATGGGAATGGGGACGACGCGTAGCGGCGTGTCCAGGCCCAGCGCGCGGCGCAGCGTGGCCAGGTACCCGCGCAAGGTGATTGGCGTGGGGCCGCAGAACGCGATCGTCACAGGCGTCGGCGGCGGGCTGTTCAGCAACGCCAGCACGCCGTCCACCACGTCGTCCAGATGGACCGGCTGCACCGGCTGGCGTCCGCCGCCAGCGAGCGGCAGCAACGGCAGCACGGCAAGCCGATTGAAAAGCGCCGCGCTCGCGCCGCCCGGACCATACACCAGCGATGGCTGCACAATCGCGGCGGGCATGCCGGACATGCGCAAGTCGTCGTCGGCGGCGCGCTTGCTCAGATGAAAGCCGCTGGCCGCGCCCGCGTCGGCCCCAAGCGCCGAAAACTGGATCACGCACCGGACGCCCTGCCGCCGGGCGGCGTGAAACAGCGCCTGCGGAGCGCGCACGTG
This sequence comes from Achromobacter sp. E1, assembly GCF_037039475.1. Taxonomy (NCBI): domain Bacteria; kingdom Pseudomonadati; phylum Pseudomonadota; class Betaproteobacteria; order Burkholderiales; family Alcaligenaceae; genus Achromobacter; species Achromobacter sp. E1. Next base: position 4,115,735 of record NZ_CP146253.1, on the reverse strand, counting down.
CACTGCGGCGAAGTCGCCCGCGCGCCGTTCGCGAAAGAGGCCCACGGTGTTGATGACGGCGTCCACGTTTTTCAGCAGCGGCATCCAGGCGTCTTCCGACAGCGCCCCGCTGAAATCCATGGGTACGAAAGTTGCGTCGGGCGCGTTATGCCCTGACGGCGGGCGGCGCACGGGGCAGACCAGTGTGTGTCCCTCGGCCAGCAAGGCATGAACGAGGCGGCTGCCTATGAAGCCATTGGCGCCCGTCAACAAGATCTTCAAGCCAAATCTCCCTGGCGGACGCGACCGCGCGCCGCCTTTCATTGCCCGGGGCCGCAAGCTGCGTTCCCGTTCACCTCGACAAGGAATGCTCATGAACCCATGGCTCACCGCTTTGCGCGAGGGCGCGGTCAGCGGCTCTGCCGCCAGCGTGCTTTCAACACTTGTCCTGGCTGTCGCGGGACGGAGGCAGGCCGCAAGTTGGACTGCGCCGACGAATTCGACAAGCCATTGGGTGTGGGGAAGCCCGGCGCTGCGGGCCGATGCGCCCAGCTGGCGGCATACCGCCACCGGCTATGCAATCCACCATACGGCGGCGGTGTTCTGGGGCGTGCTGCATGCGCGCGCCACGCAGGCGATGCCCGCCACGTATCCGCCGGGACCGGGCGTCGTGGCCGGATTGACCGCGGCGGCAATCGCCTGCCTGGTGGATTACCGGGCGACGCCGCAACGCCTGACGCCCGGTTTTGAGCACCGGCTTGGCACGTGGGCGCTTGCGCTGGTGTATGGGGCTTTCGGGCTGGGGATGGCGCTGGGATCGCTGGCTTGGCGCGCTCGGGAGCAACGGCAGCCGGCTGGGGCTGACGGCGCCGCATACACGGCGCGAACCAGGAATGGAGATTGCTGGCCCCGCCGCCAGCGCGATTCTCGCGTTGCCAACCGGGAGCACTCAATGAAACTCAAACTGAAACCGCTACGCGACCAGGTGATGGTCATCACGGGCGCGAGCAGCGGCATTGGCGCCGCAACGGCCAGGATGGCCGCCGAGCGCGGCGCCAAGGTCGTGCTGGTCGCTCGCCAGGAAGAGGCGCTGAAGGCCGTGCTGGACGACATTGTGCGCGGCGGCGGGTCCGCCATCAGCGTGGCCGCGGACGTGGGCGTGCAGGATGATCACGATCGCATCCTGGAGCGCGCGATCCAGAGCTATGGCCGCGTCGATACGTGGGTCAACAATGCGGGCGTGTCGATCTTCGGAAAGCTCGAATCGGTGCCGCTGGAAGACCAGCGAAAACTGTTCGACACGGATTACTGGGGCGTGGTCTACGGATCGATGGTGGCGGTGCGGCACCTGAAGAAATCCGGGGGCGCCCTGATCAACGTGGGCAGTGAAGTGTCGGATCGCGCCGTGCCGTTGCAGGGCGCTTATTCCGCAGCCAAACATGCGGTCAAGGGCTTTACCGACGCGCTGCGCATGGAATTGCGCGAAGAAGGCGCTCCCGTTTCCGTCACGCTTATCAAGCCCGCGTCGATTGCCACCGGCTTTACGTCGCACGCGCGCAATTACATGGACGTGCAGCCGACGCTGCCGCCGCCGGTATATGCGCCCGAAGCGGTGGCCGACGCCATCTTGCACGCGGCCGAGCATCCGGCTCGCGACCTCTATGTCGGAAGCGCGTCGCGCGCCATCTCGACGTTGGGCCAAAACATGCCGTCCCTGGCCGATCGCATGGCCGGGTGGCTGTTTCGCCAGCAACGCGGCGGCACGCCAGCTGGGGGCGGATCGGATTCGCTCTACGAAGGCGGCGGGTCGCATCCCGCGGAGCAGCAGGCAGGCCGCCGCAGCGTATATACGAAGGTCGCCATGAACCAACCCAGCACGTCGCTTGTGGCGGCCGCGGTGGTGATCGGCGGGGCGGCATGCTGGCTATTGCGCGCGCGCCGCTGACGGTGATGGGCGGGCAGTGCTGACCGGCCGGCTGCGTCAACCGGACGCGTCAGCTCGAGGCCCCGGCCGTCAGCCATGCCGAACACCCCGCCGGCGCAACCGACCCGCTGACATACATTGCGCCGGCCGCAAATAGGCGCAGCTTCTGCGCGGTGGGGACGGCGGTCATGACCCAGACGGATCCTTGCGGATCCGACCAGACGATGCGTGCATCGGTTGCGGCCAGCGCCTGGAACATCGCGGCGGGGGACGCGCCCGGGCGCAGCGCGACCACCGTGGTGTCCGCGTCGGCACGCAAGGGAAAGAGGTTCAGCATCCCGCCCGCCAGCACCGCTGCCGCGAGCAGGCCGACGAGCGATTTGCCGGTGCGGCCCGTGGGCGGCGGGCGGCGATGATTGCGGGTCTTCCAGCCGGCCAGCAGCGGCGCCAGGCCAAATACGACAAACCAGGCGATGTCCCAGATCAGCGGCTGTTCCGCATCCATCTTGATGCGATGAATGCCGGTGATCCAGTGCGAGAGCAGCGCATCGATGATGTGCCAGGAGCCGAAACCGATCCAGAAGTGGCCCCAGCGCGGGCGGATCGGCGTGCCCGGCGACGCGGCTGACCGGGCGCGGAACAATTCGATGAGCCCGGCGGCGGCGATGACGTACATGATGGCGTGAAAGACGCCATCGGCGGCGACCTGGGCGCCCAGCGACCCCAGCGGCCCGGCCCGCACGTTCGAGAGCAGATGGTGCCATTGCAAAATCTGATGCAGCAGGATGCCGTCAAAGAAGCCGCCCATGGCGAAACCCAGCAAAAAGCTGGCTCGCCGCAGGCGGCGAGGGGCGGCAGGGTCATCGGGAGTGCGGACGAGTTCCATGGCAGTTTCCTTGAGTGGCGTCGCAAGCGCGCCGTCGGCGGCGCGGTCCGCATGTCCTGTTCCTGCATGCGCGCGCGGGAACGCACGCGCGGCCAGGTGTTCAGGCAGGGGCGGACACCGTGCGCAGGGCTTCCTGGCCGCCACGCCCATCATGTCCCGACTGCAGGTCCCACAGCGCGCGTAGCGGGCCGCGTGCGGCCAGCAGTTCGTCCAGCGGGCCGTCTTCCACGATGCGGCCCGCGTCCACCACCACAATCCGGTCGTAACGCGTCAGGGACGACAGGCGGTGCGCCACCGCCACGACGGTGCGGCTGCGCATCAATTCGGCCAGCGCCTCCTTGATGAGCTGCTCGGAGTAACTGTCCAGCGCGGACGTGGCCTCGTCCAGTAGCAGGATCGGCGCATCCTTCAGGAAAGCGCGCGCGATGCCGATGCGCTGCCGCTCGCCGCCTGACAGCAACGCGCCGCGCTCGCCGACGATCGTGTCGTAGCCTTGCGGCAGCCGCTTGATGAACGGCTCGCAATGGGACTGGCGCGCGGCGGCGATCACTTCGTCCTCGGTTGCCTCGGGGCGGCCATAGCGGATGTTCTCCATGATGGAGCGGCGAAACACACTGACGTCCTGCGGCACGACGGAGATCGCGGCCTTAAGGCTTTCCAGCGTCACGGCGCGTATGTCCTGGCCGCCGATCAGGATCCGCCCCTGCTGCGGCTCGTCGGCGCGCTGCAGAAGCGACAGCAGGGTCGACTTGCCCGCGCCGGACGCGCCGACCAGCCCCACCTTCAGCCCGGGCCGGATGGACAGCGTGATGCCGCGCAACGCGTGGCAGCCGTCCGGATAGGTGTAGTGGACCCCTTCGAAGGTGATGGCGCCGGCCGGATCGCGCAGCGGATGCGCGCCGCGTACGTCGGGCACTGAGTGCGGCCGTCCTACCAGGCGCAGCATTTCGGCAATGACCCCGAATTGCTGAGCGGTGCCCACCAGCGCCAGCGCCAGATCGCGCGAGCCGTGCAGGATTCGGAAGGTCAGCGCGCTGACCACCACCACATCGCCGGGACTGGCGCGGCCCGCCTCCCACGCCCGCAGCACCCAAAACAACATGGCGCCAGCCACGAGCCAGAGGCAGGCGTCATGGATGACGCGCGCCTTCTCGACGTACATCCAGCTTCTGCGCTGCGCGCGCGCCTCCTCGCCCAAAGCCTTTTCCAGCCGGGCGCGCTCGCGCGCCTGCGCGGAGAAGGCCTGCACGGCCCAGATATTGGAAATGGCGTCCACGATTTCGCCGCCCACGTGCGCGGCCTGCTCGCCGTACTGCTGATGCAGGCTGCGCCCGCGCGCGCCGAACGACACGATGATGGCAGCCAGCACCAGCACGAAGCCCAGCAGCGCGGCCGCCATGCGCCAGTCCACGGTGCCCAGGACCACGACGGCGCCCAGGAAATCGACGCACGGCGGCACGATGCTCCAGACCGTGGCGCCGTAGATGGTGCCGGCGGCGCTGGCGGTGGACGAGATGCGGTTAGCCAGCGCGCCCGAGTGATGCTGGCGGAAATAGCGGGTCGAATGGTGGCTCAGGTGTTCGAAGACTTCGACCCGCAGCGCCGCGCAGGCGGCGACGATGTTGCGGCAGCCTAGCCATCCGCCGCATCGCCACAGCGCGGCCTCGACCGCGATCAGCCCCAGGAACAGGCCAAGCGCCCACCATACCTGCACGGACGCGGAGGCGCCCAGCGCCAAGGCGTCCACAATGAGCTTCATGGCGTATTGCACCGTGACCGAGCACACCCCGGCCAGGACGACGATCATCGCCAGCAGGCCAAAGGCCCAGGGCCGCTGGCGGACGTATCGCCAGAGAAAGGCCGCAGGCTGCGACGGTAGGGCGGGCAGGTCGGGCATGTTCAATCTCCGTCGGCGCGGGGGGCGGGCGCCGCAAGCAGGCCGCTGGGGCCGAGTCCCGCGCGGGCCGCCTGCGCGCGAACCTCGATTTCGAGCGGGGCGTACACGCTGCGGCGGCCGTCGGCGGCAGGGGCGCTCAAAAGACCGGTTGGGCAGTGGCGGTCGTCCTCCCATCCGGGGTAGTCCGTCACGGGATACAGACAGATGCCCGACACGTCGACGCCGCGTGCCCGCGCCGACGCGACCTGGTCCGCGACATACCGCATCCAGGGTGTGCGCGCCAGGCCCTCGGCGCCCGTCTCGGCAATGAAGAGCGGTTTGCCGTAACGGTGCGCGCAGCCTTGCAGGAGCTGGGCGAGCGGTGTGTAACGCGGGTCGTCCCACGGCAGCGGCGGGCCGCGGTGCAGCCACTGGTTGTGGGGGTAGTAGTTCAGGCCGACCACGTCCACATAGCGCGCGTCGCCGCCCAGATCCGCATGCGCGCGTCCGCACAGCATGTCCAGCGCCTCGAACTGCGCCTCGCTGGCGGCGGCAGCCTCACGGGCGTCGCTGGGAAGCGCCGGCTGGACGGCGATCAGCGGTTCCGCGCAGACCAGCCGGGCGGCGGGGTCGGCTTCAAGGATTGCGTCGCTGGCCTGAATCGCGGCTCGCGCCAATTGCCGCTTCAATTCAAGGCCGCGGCCCAGCGTGCACGGCCCGAAGTGCGCCATGTCGCCGCCGGCCCAGCTCCAATAAGAGATTTCATTGATCGGGCAATACCAGGTTGGCATTCCAGTTTCTCCGGCGATCAGGCGGGCCGTGGCGGCGGCATAGCGGGCGAACGTCTCGGGAAAGGCGGACGACCAGATGTCCAGCCACGGCGGCCAGCCATAGTGGCAAAGGTCCCAGATCACCTCGACGCCGCTGTCGCGGGCCGCGCGCACCAGCGGCAGGACCGCGGACCCGTCGTACACGTTGGCGGCGGGACACACGAGATGCCAGCGCACCCCGTCGCGGGCCGTCCGCAGCCCCAGCGCGGCGATGGCGGCGTAGTCCTGCGCCGCCCACTTTGCGTGCCCCGTCGATTCGATGAGATCCAGCTGCCGCCCGTCTGGAAACCGGTGGCACGAACACTCGAACCCGGCCTGCTGGAAACTTCGGAAGCGCATGCCCGGACTCATTCGGCCATCATTGCGTTGCGCGGCTCCGATTGGCGGCTTGCCATTTGCTCATACGTAGCCAGGGCCTGCGCCACGACCTGGTCCATGTTGTAGTAGCGGTAGGTGGCCAGACGCCCAACGAAGTGCACGCCCTCACACGCGTCCGCCAGTTCCTGGTACCGGCGAAAGAGCGCGGCGTTCTCGGGCCGGGGAACGGGGTAGTACGGGTCGCCCTGCGCGCTGGGGTATTCGTAGGTCACCGCCGTCTTGGGATGGCGCTGGCCCGTCAGGTGCTTGTACTCGGTGATGCGGGTGTAGGGGACGTCTTCGGCCGGGTAGTTGACCACGCCCACGGGCTGGTGCCACTCCTCGTCCAGCGTTTCGTGCCGGAACTTGAGCGACCGGTAAGGCAATGGGCCAAAGCAGTAGCCGAAGTACTCGTCGATCGGGCCGGTATAGACCAGCTCGTCGTACTGGAAGGCGGACCTGGCCTCCTCGAAATCCATGCCCAGCGCCAGCGAGATGTTCGAATGGTCCAGCATGCGCTCGAACATGCGCGTGTAGCCCATGAGCGGCATGCATTGGTGCCGGTCGGTGAAGTAGCGGTCGTCTCGCGACAGCCGTGTTGGCACGCGCGCCGCCACGGACCGATCCAGCTGCGAGGGATCCAGGCCCCATTGCTTGCGCGTGTAGCCGCGAAAGAATTTCTCGTACAGGACGCGTCCGATCTGCGAGACCACGTAGTCCTCGGCGCTGGAGACGACCGACGCCGGTTCGGCCACCGTCTGCAGGAACTGCTCGGCCTGGGCCGCGGTAAAGCTGCGGCCGTTCAAGCGCTCGAGCGTGGTGAGGTTGATCGGCATCGGCACCAGCATCCCGTCGGCGCGCGCCAGCACCCGGTGTTCATAGGGACGCCACTGCGTGAACTGTGACAGGTATTGCAGAACCTTGTCCGAGTTCGTGTGAAAGATATGAGGCCCGTAACGGTGCACGAGCAGTCCCGACTCGTTATGGAAGTCGTACGCGTTGCCGGCAATGTGCGGGCGCCGGTCCACCACCATGACACGTTTGCCGCTGCCACGAGCCAGGCGCTCGGCCAGCACGCTGCCGGCATGCCCCGCTCCCACGATCAAAAAGTCGTAGTGCTGGGAAGGCATCTTGCGTGCCATGCGAACGGCGCCTGGCCCCGCGGGGCCATGTCGCGCACCACGCGGGGAACTGGTCCAGGCGCGATTCATCGCGTCGCAGATGCCTTCCCAGCTGCGTTCCCACGACATGCCTTCCAGCGCGCGGTCGGCGTGCTGGGCGACCGTGTCCGGCGTGGCCGAAGACGCGAGCGCGCGCGAGATGGCCTGCGCAAAGTCCGCCGCGTTGGCGGCGATCTGCACGATGGGGCAGCCGCCATAGGCGCGCACCACGTCCGCGATCGGCGTGGACACGACGGGCCTGCCAGCCGCCAGGTATTCCGGCGTCTTGGTGGGACTGATGTAGCGCGTCGATTCGTTCATGGCGAACGGCATCAAGGCGACGTCCCATCCCGCCAGATAACCGGGAAGCTGGTCATACCCCCGCGCGCCGAGATAGTGGATGTTGGGCGCCTGCGGCAGCGTTGCCGGATCGATCTTGACGACCGGGCCAATCAGCACGAACTGCCAATCGGGCCGCAGCCCGGCAACTGTCGCGAGCAGACCGGTATCGAAGCGCTCGTCCAGCACGCCGTAAAAGCCCAGGCGCGGCGTCGGGATTGCGAGCAGATCGGACGGGATGCTGACCGAGGTCCGGGCCCGCGCGAAATGGTCCCGGTCCACGCTGCTGGGGACGGCATGCACGTTGGGATGCAGGCGGCGCTTGGCTTCGTACAGACTGTGGCCGCCTGTGAAGACGACGTCGGCACGCGCGAGCAACTGATGTTCCAGTCCGACCAGGTCTGGCGGCGCTCCACGAAACGCGGACAGCTCGTCCATGCAGTCGTACACGACGAGCCCGGCCTCGATGTCTTCGGTAAAGGGCAGACTCATCGGCGTGTAGTACCACAGGACCGGCGCGTTGAGCCCGTGTTCATGCAAGAGGTCGCCCAACAGGCGGCGCTGGTCTTGCTCCGCCTGTTCCCGCGCGACATGCGGCGTGATCACGGTGACGCCGTCCACGTGGCTGGACTCGAGCCAGCCGTGTTGTGCCGCGTCTTCCCAGACGGGCTCTTCGATATAGAAGACGGCGTGGCCACGCGCAAAGCGCGTCATCAGATGCTGCGGCCGCTGGTGCACGAAGTTCCAGCGCAAATGGGAAAAGCACAATATCGCAGGGCGCTCGCGCGTCAGCCATCCATTCGCTGCGGGTGATTGCGGCGAAGCGGAAGCGTGAGCGTGAGGCGCGCCGCCAATCGAGGCATCGACGGTACGCATGGAAACTCCAGAAAGGAAGCGGGGTGGTGATGATGGGAGCGGCTGGCGCCGAAGGGGCCACCGAAGCGTGTGCAACGTCGTCGCAAGCTACGTGCCGAAGCCCTGGGCTGCCGGGGACGGCACGTGATGCCCGGCACCCCACGCGTGGCCGCGCGGCGCGTGGGGTGTCTTGGATATTTTTTGACCGACGTTGCAAGTTCTGCGTTCATCCGCGTGCCGCGGTCACGCTCCGATGGACTTCACGAGGCGACGCGGCGGCATGGCAGTTGCTGCGCCAGGCCTGATCGCGTGTTGCGGTCACGTCAAAGGAGATTCCAATGAAAGCACTTTGCTGGCACGGCAAACACGACATCCGCTACGACACGGTGCCCGATCCGATCCTGGAGCATCCGCGCGACGCGATCATCAAGGTGAGCGCGTGCGCGATATGCGGATCGGACCTGCATCTGTTCGACGGGTTCATGCCCGGCATGAAGTCCGGGGACGTCATGGGTCACGAGTTCATGGGTGAAGTCGTGGACGTCGGCGCCCAGGCGCAGAACCTGAAGGTGGGGGACCGGGTCGTGATTCCGTTCACCATCACCTGCGGCGAATGCGACCAATGCAAGAAGGGCAACTTTTCAGTCTGCGAGCGCACGAACCGCAACGCGGACCAGGCGGCCAAGATGTTCGGGCATACGACGGCGGGGCTGTTCGGCTACACCCATCTGACCGGCGGCTATGCCGGTGGCCAGGCGGAATACGTGCGCGTGCCGTTTGCCGATTCGACCCATGTGCAGGTGCCCGACGAGCTGTCGGATGAACAGGTTCTTTTCCTGGGCGACATCCTGCCCACCGGTTGGCAGGCGGCCAAGCAGTGCGACATCGAATCGACCGACACCGTCGCCGTGTGGGGCGGCGGACCCGTGGGCCAGATGGCGATCCAGAGCGCGATCCTGTTGGGCGCGCGCCAGGTGATCTGCATCGAATCCGTGCCGGAGCGGCTGAAGATGGCGCGCGATTGCGGCGCGATCACGATCAACTTTCAGGACGAGGATGTGGTGGAGCGGCTAAAGGAGCTGACCCACGGCAAGGGCCCGGAGAAGTGCATCGACGCGGTCGGGATGGAGTCGCACGCCAGCAGTTCGATGGAGCACCTTTACGACCGGATGAAGCAGGCAGTGGGCGCCGAGACCGACCGGCCGCACGTGCTGCGCGAGATGATGTATGTGTGCCGGCCCGCCGGCATCCTGTCGGTCCCCGGCGTCTACGGGGGAATGATCGACAAGATTCCGTTTGGCGCGTCTATGAACAAGGGACTGACGTGGCGGATGGGCCAGACCCACGTGCGGCGCTGGACGGACGAGCTGCTCGACCTGATTGTGCAGGGCAGGATCGATCCGTCGTTTGTCATCACGCACCGCGCAAAGCTTGAGGCCGGACCCGATATGTACAAGACCTTCCGCGACAAGGAGGATCGGTGCATCAAGGTGGTGCTCACGCCTTGACGACTGGCGCGCGTCAGGCCCCGGCCTGGGATGGGGTCTGTTGCGCGGCAGGCTGCACGGTGTCGCACAGGGCATCCAATTCCCGCGTGACCTCGTGCCAGGACCAGCGGATCAGATCCACCGCCACCCGTTCGTCACACGTGAAGCCGCCGCCGCTGGCGGCTTCCTGCACCACGGCGTCCAGCTGAGCAAATTGTTGGCTGGTGCAGCACAGGGGCGCGTCGGCGCCCCGGTCACGAATGGCGCGCGCCAGGCCGTCGATCTGCCGTTGCGCCGCCTGCGCAACGGCATGCAGGGCAGGGCCCAGACGGCGTGAGACGTTCTCGGTAACTTGCACGCCGCCCACGCGCTCCATCAGCGGCACGGTAAGCCATAGCTCCTCGATCCGCTCCTGCAGCCGCTGCGCCTGGGTGTCGCGGCCCACAAAGTCGATGGGCAGCGATCGGGACTGGCGTGCCATGTCGATCGCCCGCCAGTGCGCGCGTTCCAGTGCAGGCTTGTCGCGCGGCCGCGGGCGTTCTCGGCCTTCGTTCAGGGCGGCGGCCCATTCGACCAGCAATTCCCCGTACAGCTGCAACGAGGCGGCAAGGTTGTACCGCATGCTGTGACGGGCCGACAGCGGCAGCACCGCAAAGGCGGCCAGGATGCCGGCGGCCGAGCCCACGACGATCGCAAGTGTCTTGTTGACGGCGCCTGCAACGAGGTCGGCGTCCGGGGTTACGGTCAGGATGGTCGCCGTGACGAGACTGTAGTTCAAGGAGGGCCAGCGTATCGTCAGGCAAGCGGCGGCGCCTACACCGACCACGATGCTCCACGGCGCCGGCAGGCCGGTGACCGCGGAAAGGGGCACAAGCGCAATGCCCAGCGCCACCCCGATCATTGCGCCCAGGATGCGGGCGGCTGCTTCGCCGACCGTGCCCTCCACCGTGGCCCGCACCACAAATAGCGCGGAAAAGGCGCCCCATGCCAGATCCGGCATCTGCTGCCACCGCATCCAGCCATAGGCCAGCAAGACGGCGGTAATGGTTTGCAAGGGTAGGCGGACATTGTCCTGTCCGATCGCGTCGCGATAGGCGGTGGCGCGTTTAAGAAATTGGGCGTAAAGAGGAAACATCTGAACTTTGGCCGCCTGCGCGCAGATCAGGCGTCTGCGTCGGCGGGAAAGGGAAGGTACATGGCGATGCGTTGGCCCAGCAGACCGCGAAGCCTGTGCGCGGTCTGCTGGGCCTTCCGGTCAGGTATGGTCAGGACTCGGATTTCTTGGGGCGTCCGTACGGATCCTTGCCCGCGGGTGCCTGGGACCCGCCGGCGGGATACCCCGAATTGGTGTCGGGGTTCTGATTGACGTCCCCCGTGGGCGGACCGTCCTCGGTCGGTTGACCCGTGTAGCCGGTCTCTGCGCGATCCACGTGAGGCGACGGCGGCGGATTGGGCGGCGGGGCGGGTTTCGAATCGGTCATGGGGTAGGTTCCTTTGTAAAGATGGGAGCGCGTGCCCGCGCGGTCAACCCAGGTTGTGATACTTGCGCCCGATTTCCATCGTGGCGCGATAAAAGCCTTCCTTGCTGCCGCAGTCGTAGCGCACGCCCTCGTATTCGAACCCGAAGACGTTTCGGGCCTTGAGCAGGGCGGCGATGCCGTCGGTCAGCTGGATTTCTCCACCCACGCCCGCCTGGGTGCTCTCTAGCAGCGCGAAAATTTCGGGCTCCAGGATGTAGCGCCCGACGACCGCCAGGTCGGTCGGGGCGTCCTCGGGCTTGGGCTTTTCCACGATGCCTGTCAGGCTCATTACGCCGTGCGCCTTGCGGCTGCCGGAGACGATCCCGTACTGGTGGGTGTTGGCTTTGGGCACCTGCTGGATCGCCAGGACGCTGCCGTCGAACTCCCGGGCGACCTTCGCCATTTCGCCGATGACGGGGGCATCCGCGTCTATCATGTCGTCCGCCAGCAGCACGGCAAACGGTTCGTTGCCTACAATGGGCGCCGCGCAGAGCACCGCATGGCCCAGCCCAAGGGCTGCCGGCTGGCGGGTGTACACGCATTTGACGTTGTCCGGAATGACGTTGCGGACGGTTTCCAGCAGGGCGTTCTTGTTTTTCGCTTCCAGGTCGTATTCCAGTTCTGGCACGCGGTCGAAATGATCCTCGATGGCGCGCTTGTTTCGGCCGGTGACGAAAATCAGTTCCGTGATGCCTGCGGCGACCGCTTCCTCGACGGCATACTGGATCAGCGGCCGGTCGACGATGGGAAGCATCTCCTTGGGCATGGCCTTGGTGGCGGGAAGAAACCGCGTGCCGAGGCCCGCGACGGGAAATACAGCTTTACGAATGGGTTGCATTGCTAAGGCCCTCTATGCCCGGACGGCGCCAGGGTTGGGCCGCCTACTGATCGCTGTTACAGCAAATTTTGTGCCTGCCGGGCGGCGGCTGTAACAGAGTTTTCGCGATGGCACGCTGTTTGCTGACGGGGCTTGAGCATGAATAGACACGCAGGTGGGGACATTGCATGACTTCTTTACCGGATTTTCCGTCCGAAGATCGCTATCGTCTGCTGGTAGGGGCAGTACGGGATTACGCCATCTACCTTCTGGACGCCAATGGCCGGGTCAGCAGCTGGAATCCGGGCGCTGAACGTTTCAAGGGCTATGGCGCGGACGAGATCATCGGGCAGCACTTCTCCGTTTTTTACACGCCCGAGGACCGGAATGCCGGCGTACCGGGGCGCGCGCTGGAGACTGCACGGCGAGAGGGGCGCTTCGAGGCCGAGGGCTGGCGTGTGCGCAAGGACGGCAGCAGGTTCTGGTGCAGCGTGGTGATCGACCCGGTCGTTGACGATCGCGGCGAACTGGTCGGCTTCGCGAAGATCACCCGCGACATCACCGAGCAGAAAGAGCGGAACGAGCAACTGCAGGAAGCCCGCGATTCGATGCACCATGCCCAGCGCAACGAGGCCATTGGCCGGCTGACGGGTGGCGTGGCGCATGACTTCAACAATTTCCTGACGGCGATCCGGTTCTCCGCGGAATTCATCAAGCGCTATCCCGACCTGCCTGCTTCGCTGATGCGTTATGTGGGCATCATCATCGACACGACGGAGAAAGCGGCCCAGCTTACCCGGCAGTTGCTGGCCTACGCCAAGCGGCAGCCGCTGCAGCCGCACGCGTTCGACGTGCGCGACAGCCTGGCTTCGATGCGGCCGCTCTTCGAAACCACGGTGGGGTCGTCCGTGGCGGTCAGCTACGAGTTCGGGCCGGGCGACTGTACGATCTTCGCCGATCCCACCCAGCTTGAGTCGGCGCTGCTCAACCTGGTCATCAACGCGCGCGACGCGATGCCCTCGGGCGGCCAATTGAAGATATCGGCCCAGATCGTGCCCGACACCGCGACGCTGGGCGGCTTGGCCAAGCTCAATGGGCCGCAAGTGGCGCTGTCGGTGCAGGATTCCGGCGCCGGGATCGAGCCGGAGGTGCTGGCCCATGTCTTCGAACCTTTCTTCACGACCAAGGGCCAGCATGAGAACTCCGGCTTGGGGCTGAGTCAGGTGCAAGGCTTTGTCCGGCAATCGGGCGGCGACGTTACCGTCGACAGCGCGGTGGGCACGGGCACGACGTTCACGCTTTACCTGCCGGCCGCGAAGGCGCCGGGCGCCACGGCCGAATCGCCCGTCTCCGGTGAGATGGCCAACGTGCCCGTACGCCGCGAGGTGCTGTTGGTGGAAGACAACCGCATGGTCGGTGAGGTCGTTTCTGCGTGGTTGGGGGAGCTGGGACAACGGCTCACCTGGACCGTTGACGCCGAAAAGGCCCTGAAGGAACTGGAGCAGCGCGACGGCGGGTTCGACCTGGCCATTCTTGACCTGGTGCTGCCCGGCATGAACGGCATGGATCTGGCCTATCGCATCCGGGAGCGCTGGCCCGGCATCCGGATCGTGCTGGCCAGCGGTTACAGCGAGGCGATGGCGGGGCCTCGGGCGCTGGGCTTTCCGGTGATGCAGAAGCCTTATTCCGTTGAAGCCCTGATGCAGGTTCTGACCGAGGACGCGCATACCATGCCTTGAGCGCCGGGCGGTCCACGGGACCGGCGCTATACCCTGCGAAACCGGTTGTGCGTCCGACGTTTGATGACGCTGATGTCGCCATCCGGTTCGATGTACGCCCGTCGCACCTCGGACAGCTCAAGCACCCCTTTGAGCCGAAGCTGGCTCATGAGCTCATCTTCGGTCAGGTATTCACGCCGGAGCGCCCGTTTGGCGATCACGCCGTCCCGCACCAGACACACGCGATCCGACTCCAGCAGGCGGCCCAGCGGCTTGCAAAAATAACTGACGCGGTCAACCAGCACCGTCCAGCCGAGGATCGTGGAAATCAGCACCATCCCATCCAGGATGGACTTGTATTCACCGGCCATCGCATTTTGCGCGGCATCGGCAATGAGCACCAGCACCAGCATGTCGGCCACGCCCAGCGAACCGACATCGCGTCGCCCTGCAAGCCGGAGCAGCAGGAAGATGAACCAATAAACGATTGTCCCGCGGATGAAGATTTCCAGCGGGGCCACGGAAAACGAAAACATCGTCGACCAATCCGGGTCCATTGCGGCGCCTCCTTCAAGCAAAACGCAATCCCCGGGCAAGGCGAGCAAGTTGTGTGCCCGAGCGGCCGCAGCCCAAGGGCGGGCAGACCGCTGGGCACGCGGTTTGCTGCGAGGATCCGCCAGAAGCCGAAAGGAGTGAATATGCAATCCGAGAACTCGTCCTTGCGGGCGCAAGACGTCATTGCGCGCGAACTGGGCGTCACCAAGGACTTTGACGCGGCGGCAGAACGGGAAACGCGGATCGCATTCCTGGCCGACTACCTGATCCGCTCGGGGCGCGCGGGGTATGTGCTGGGCATCAGCGGCGGGGTGGACTCCACGGTGGCCGCGCGAATGGCGCAGCTTGCCGTCGAACGTGTGCGATCCCAAGGCAGGGCGGCCACGTTTATCGCGGTACGCCTTCCCTATGGCGAACAGCGCGACGAGGAAGATGCGGCGCAGGCGCTGGACTTCATCGCGCCCGACCGCCGCATGCGCATCGACATCAAGCCGGCGGTGGACGCGCAGCGCGAGGCGCTTCGCGCAGCGGGCCTTGCCTACGCGGACGAGGCGGCCGAGGACTTTGGCGCGGGCAACATCAAGGCGCGGCAGCGCATGATCGCGCAGTACGCAATTGCCGGCGCGCTGGATTGCCTGGTCATCGGCACGGACCAGGCGGCCGAGGCGTTGATGGGGTTCTTCACGAAGCATGGTGACGGCGCGGCGGACGTGCTGCCGCTTCGTGGACTGACCAAGCGGCGGGTACGGACGTTGGGAACGCAGTTGGGGGCGCCGGAGCGTCTGGTGATGAAGGTGCCCACGGCCGACCTGGAATCGTTGCGGCCGTTGCGCCCGGATGAGGACGCGTACGGTGTCACGTATGCCCAGATCGATGGATACCTGGAAGGCGAGGCGATTGCGCCGGACGCCGTGGCGGTGATCGAGCGGCAGTTCAACGCCACCGCGCACAAGCGTGCGCTGCCGCCGGGGCCTGCATCGTGACGTGAAGCCGCCGCGCTTTTCTCGACCTGTATCATTGCCGATACCCTTCAGCCCGTCACCCCAGGCAAAAAATGTCCGATTCGCCGTCCGTTCCGAACAACAAGCCCGGCGTCGTCCGTAGTGACCTCAGCTTTCCTGTGGTCGGCCTGGGCGCCTCAGCCGGGGGGATCGACGCGCTTAAAACATTTTTTTCGCATATGCCGGCCAAGCCCGGCATGGCCTTCGTCGTGGTGGTGCACCTGTCCGCGGATCACGAAAGCGTCCTTGACAGGATTTTGCAGTCCAGCACCGTCATCCCGGTCGCGCAGGTCACCAAGCCGGTCCCGATCCAGCGTGATCACATCTATGTGATACCCCCGGGCGCGACGCTGGCGATGAACGACGGGTATCTGCGCGTGACCGCCGCCACGCCCAGACCGGAAGGCCGCCACATCGCCATCGACACGTTTTTCCGGACGTTGGCCGACGTGCACACAACGCGCGCCGTCGGCATCGTCCTGTCCGGCGGCGGATCGGACGGGTCGGTGGGCCTTGCCCGTATCAAGGAACAGGGCGGCGTGACGTTCGCGCAGTCGCCCCAGGACGCCGAACACGACACCATGCCGCGAAGCGCGATCGCAACGGGCGCGGTGGACATCGTGCTGCCGGTGTCGATCATGCCGGATCGCCTCAGGAAAATCGCGGAGAACATGGGCAGCATCCACCTGCCGCCGCTGACCGAGGAGGAAGCCGCGGGCGCGGCCGACGCCGAGCAGGCGGCGGATGAGTCCAAGCACGATCGCAACACGTTGCGCGAGATCCTTGCCTTGCTGCGCGCCCGCACGGCGCACGACTTTCGTCACTACAAGAAAGCCACGGTGCTGCGCCGGATCGAGCGCCGCATGCAGATCACGGGCGCCGCCACCCTGGCGGACTATGGAAAGCTGCTTCAGGAACGCAGCGACGAAACCCCCAGGCTGCTATCCGACATGCTGATCGGCGTGACGCAGTTCTTCCGTGACCGGGACGCCTTTGCCAATCTGGATGAATTCGTGCTGCCCAAGCTGTTCAAGGCACTCAGTCATGCGCCGGATTCCGCGTTGCGCGCATGGGTGGCGGGTTGTTCGACGGGCGAAGAGGCGTATTCGCTCGCCATGTTGATGAGCGCGCGGGCTGCGGCGATGCCTCAGCCGCCCAGGATCCAGATCTTTGCCACCGACATCGACGAAACGGCGCTGACGGTGGGCCGGGCGGCGGCATATCCCATGGCGATCAAGGCCGATGTGCCCGAGGCAATGCTGCAAAGCTTCTTCAGCCGCAAGGACGACGAATACCGCATCAAGAAAGACGTGCGCGAGCGTGTTCTGTTTGCCGTGCACAACATCCTGCGCGACCCGCCTTTTTCTCGGCTGGATCTGGTCAGCTGCCGCAATCTGCTGATCTACCTGGATCGCGAGGTGCAACGCGATGTGCTGCGCATGTTCCATTTTGCGTTGAAACCGGGCGGCTTCCTTTTTCTGGGCAGCTCCGAATCGGCCGATGCATGCCCGCAGCTGTTCCAGGTGGTGGACAAGCGCTATCGCATCTACGCCGCGCGCGAGACCCCGGCGCAGCTGAGCGGCATGCCCGAACTGACGGACGGCGGTTTCAGTCACGTGCGGCCCATCCACGCCTCCACCGCGCCGGTGCGTGAGACCAAGGTGTCGTACGCCGCAGTGCACCAGCGCGCGCTTGAAATGTACGCGCCACCCAGCGTCATCGTCGATGCCAACAGCGACATCGTGCATATCTCGGACCGCGCAGGCCGTTTCCTGCGCCATCCGGGCGGCGAGCCTTCCCGGAATCTCCCGGCGTCTGTGCATCCCGAACTTCGCACCGAGCTGCGCACGGCCATGTTCCAGGCGCTGCACTCGCGCAAGAGCGTTGAGGCGCGGCGGGTCAAGATGACCTTTGGCGACCGCCAGGCCTACATCAACATGGTGGTGCGGCCGTTCCGGCACGAGGAGTCCGCCAGCGACTACATGCTGGTGCTGTTCGATGAAGTCGAAGACGTCATGAGCGCCGATGGCAGCCAGGGTCCGACGAGCGGCTCTGCCGCCGTGCTGACGCAGCTGGAGGCAGAGCTGCAGCGCACCAAGGATCAGTTGCAGGCCACCATCGAGCAGGCCGAGACCTCGACGGAGGAACTGAAGGCCTCCAACGAGGAACTGCAGGCCATCAACGAAGAGCTGCGTTCGACCACCGAAGAGCTGGAAACCGGCAAGGAAGAACTGCAGTCCGTCAACGAAGAGCTTATTACCGTCAATGCGGAACTCAAGACCAAGGTCGACGAAACCGCCAAGATCAATGACGACCTGCAGAACCTGATCGCGTCCACCGACATCGCCACGGTGTTCGTGGATCGCATGATGCGCATTCAGTGGTTCACGCCGCGCGCCTCCGATATCTTCAATGTGATTCCCAGCGACGCTGGCCGTTCGGTGCTGGACATCACGCATCGGCTTGAATATCCGGACCTGGCCAACGATGCCGCGGGCGTGTTCGAATCGCTGCGGCCACTTGAGCGCGAGGTGCGCAGCTCAACGGACCGTTGGTATCTGGCGCGCCTGCTGCCCTACCGCAGTGCCGAACACCGCATCGAAGGCGCGGTCCTGACGTTCATCGACATCACCGACCGGCGCAAGGCGGAAGACCGGGTTCGTCTGGGCGAAGCCCACCTGAAGCTGATGACGGAAAGCGCCCGCGACTTCGGCATCATGACACTGGATAACCAGGGCATCATCACCAACTGGAACATCGGCGCCGAGCTGATGTTCGGATACACCAGCGCCGAAGCCGAAGGCAAGTCGATATCCATCATCTTCACCGACGAGGACATTGCCGCCGGCCGGCCGGAATACGAACTCGATCGCGCCCGGCAGATCGGTTACGCGCCGGACGAGCGATGGCACAAGCGCAAGGATGGCAGCCTGGTTTACTGCACTGGCGGCGTGAACCGCATGGACGACCCGGTCTACCAAGGGTTCGCGAAGATCGTGCGCGACGTGACGGAACTGAAGCTGCGCGATGCCGAGCAGGAATCGCGGCTGGATCGCGCGCGTGCCGACAGCATGCTCAAGGACGAATTCTTCGCGGTCGTGTCGCACGAACTCAAGCACCCGCTCAATCTGATTCAGCTAAATGCCGAGCTGCTGGCCCGCACGCCAGCCGTGCGCAACCTGGCGCCGGCAGCGCGCGCCATCGATCTGATCCAGCGGTCGGTCAGGGGCCAGGCCCGCATCATCGACGACCTGCTGGACCTGTCGCGCGTGCGCACCGGCAAGCTGGCGCTGAACAAATCGATCATCGACGTCGCGGCCATCGCGAAAAATATCCTAGATGTCCTCAGGCCCGCCGCCGCCGCGGCCGGCGTCGATCTGCGCGCGGACTTCGATCCCGCCTTGGCGATCTACCTGGATGCCGACCCCGTACGCATCGAGCAGGTGATCTGGAATCTGCTGAACAACGGGATCAAGTTCACACCGGAAGGCGGGCGGGTCGCGCTCAAGCTCGCCGTTCAAGACAATCGGTTGAGGCTGGACGTGGCCGATACGGGCCAGGGCATCGACCCGAAGTTTGTCGGCCGGGTATTCGACATGTTCAGCCAGGGAGACGTGCGTCAGAAGGCCGGCACCAGCCCCGGGCTGGGTATCGGACTGGCGGTCGTCAGCGAACTTGTCGGCGCCCATGGGGGCACGATCGAGGTGCACTCGGACGGCCTGGGCGCCGGCGCGCGGTTCACGGTGTGGCTGGACCTGGCCGGGGCGCGCGAAGAACAGGATGCGCCCCAAACCAATGGCGACATGCCGCTCGACGGGTTGAATGTGCTGCTGGTCGACGATTCCGAGGACGTCCTGCAGGTCATGCGCGAACTGCTGGATCTGGAAGGGGCCATCGTGACGGCCGTCTCCAGCGGCCGCGAGGCCTTGGAACGGCTGGATCAGTCCCCGTTCGATCTGCTGCTGTCGGACATCGGCATGCCCGACATGGACGGCTATGCGCTGATGCGGGCCATCCGCGAGCGGGATGACGGCGTCGATCTGCCGTCCATCGCGCTTACCGGGTTCGGCGCCAAGGAAGACATGCGAGAGGCCGTCAGCGCCGGCTTCTCGGCGCACATCAGCAAGCCCGTGTCGTTGGACGATCTACTGGAAGTCGTGCGCAAGATTCGTCCCCGCATCTGAACGTTGCCGCCGGCCGCGCGCAGCGGCCGTCGCGCCCGTTATTGCCGAGTTTCATTTGGTGTCAATTTTCCGCTTCTGGAAATAGTTCACCCTACGCGGGCGTAAAGGGTGATTGCGCTTGTGTTGGGACGTGCGCAAAACAGGCTGCGGAAATCGCATAGTTGCGACGACCTGAGCGGGCACGCTCGCGCCAAGGTTTCGCTGCAAGGCGTTAAAAATCCTGCCATGCGGGCGATTGACACCGTCGAGAAAAGCTTGCGCTAAGTGCCGCCGCTACTTAAGCTGTGCCGAAACGCCGCGCTCCAGCACGTAACGTGCCAGCGTCGGCAAGCGGATCGCAGCGCCTTTCCGCCGAATGACCACGCAACACTTTGTCAGCCAGTTTCCCTTGTCCCGGACATAAAGGATCCTTGTGCGAAAGTCGATGGTCTTGTTGGTATCACGATGCGGCCGGCGCACGCCTGGCACGCATCGGCCTTGCCCAGTTGGGCAGGTTCTTCCTGGATCGGATGTTTCCCGATCGGGCCCTCCTCCCTTTTCCGGCGCCTTATTCCCTTTGCGCCGCGTCGCGCCCGTAATCCACAAAAAATACGCTGAACCGGCGCACCCGCCGCGCCATTGAGCTGTCCGAGCTGGGCCCTTTCCACCGGTGGGAGGAGAGGGAAGTGGGACCTTGAGTCCGACCGCCTGGGAGTAGGGGATGATGCAAGCGAGCAGCAATGTCCGTCGTGTCGCGTTGTATGCGTTGAGTGCTTGGATGATGGTGTTGGCGGGGTGCAGGGACCGGAACGATGCGGCTGCCGTCCCCTTGGCGCCAGTAAAGGTCTTCGTGATGACCGTGGGAAGCCAGCCGGTCGATCTGAACGTGGATCTGCCGGGCCGGATCGAACCCATCCGCACGGCCGAAGTGCGGGCGCGCGTGGATGGCATCGTGGAGAAGCTGCTCTACACGGAAGGCAGCGACGTAGAGGCCGGCGACCCGCTGTTCCAGATCGACCCGAGCGACTACAAGGCGCAGCTGGCGCAGGCCAATGCCATGCTGCAGCGCGCACAGGCCGTGCAGAAGAACGCGCGCTCGGTCACCGAGCGGTTCCGCCCGCTGGTGCAGCGCCAGGCGGTCAGCGCACAGGAGTACGAGGCGGCGCTCGCCGCCCTGGGCCAGGCGCAGGCCAATGTCGCCGATGCGCAGGCCGCGGTCACGCTGGCGCAGTTGCGCCTGGACCGTTGCACGGTCAGGGCGCCCATCGCCGGGCGGGTGGGACGCGCGCTGGTCACCGAGGGGGCGCTGGTCAGCGCCTCGGGCGCAACGCTGCTTGCGCAGGTCAATCAGCTTTCGCCGATCAGCGCCACGTTCACCAAATCCAACACCGCCATCATGGACCTGACCGACTACGCGCGCTCGGGCGCGCTGGCCACGGCGGGCAACACATTTCCGGTGCGTCTCATGCTGGCCAATGGCCGCGAGTTCGGCGAAACGGGCGTCGTCGACTTTGCGGACCTGAGCGTGGACCGGACGACCGGCGCTCAGACCATACGCGCCCGCTTTGACAACGCCAAGCGGGAACTGCTGCCGGGGCAGTTCGTGACCGGGCAGATCCTGGTGGGCGTGCGCAAGGAGGGCATCCTGATCCCCGCGCGGGCCGCGCGGTTGAACGGCGACACGGCCACCGTGTTCGTCATCGGGCCGGGCGACACGGCGGTGCCTAAACAAATCCAGGTCGGCGAGCAGGTCGCCGGCAACTGGCTGGTACGTAGCGGCCTTGAACCCGGAGAGCGGGTGGTGGTGGACGGCTGGCACAGAATCAGGCCCGGTCAGCAGGTCGATCCAGTCGAACAGCAAGCCGCGAAACCCTGACGGAGCCGGCCATGGGTTCATTCTTCGTGTTGCGGCCGGTATTCGCCTGGGTAGTGGCGCTTTTCGTCCTGTTGTTCGGCCTGATCTCGGTGGTGCTGCTGCCCGTCGAGCAGTACCCGAATATCGCGCCGCCATCGATCACCATCCAGGCGACCTTCCGGGGTGCCGATACCACCACCATCGATCGCACCGTCACCTCCATCATCGAGGAGGAAATGAACGGGGTCGACAACTTCCTGTACATGGCGTCGGTCAGCCGCGCCAACGGCACGGCGCAGATTACGGTGACGCTGGAGCCCGGCACGGACCTGGACGTGGCGCGTAGCCAAGTGCAGGACCGCCTGAGCCGGGTCGAGCCGCGGCTGCCGCAAGAGGTGCGCCAGTTGGGCGTGGCCGTGACCAAGGCGTCATCCGGCTTCCTGATGCTGCTGGCATTGCAGTCCGAAAGCGGCAACGTCAGCGCCGTCGAGATGGGCAATTTCGCGTCCAACAACATCCTGAATGAGCTGCGCCGCATCCGTGGCGTGGGCGATGTGCAGCTGTTCGGCTCGTCGTACGCCATGCGGATCTGGCTGGACGAGCGCAAGCTGGCGAGTTTTCAGATGTCGGCCAGCGACGCGATGCGCGCGGTGCAGGAGCAGAACGCGCAGACGATCGGCGGTTCGCTGGGCGACCTGCCGCTGGCGCGCGGCGCGGACTTCAACGCGCAGATCGTCGCGCAAAGCCGTTTTTCCACGCCCGAGCAGTTCCGCCAGGTCATCCTGCGCGTGAACAACGACGGCTCGCTCGTGCGGTTGGGCGACGTGGCGCGGGTGGAGCTGGGCAACGAAAGCTACAACTTCCGCCTCAGCGTCAACGGCAAGGAGGCCGCCGGCATCGCCATCCAGCTTGCCAATGACGCGAATGCGCTGGATGTCGCACGCCAGGTCCGCCAGCGCATGACGGAGCTGGAATCGGTCTTTCCGGCGGGCGTCGGCTGGACGGTGCCGTTCGACACCACGCCCTTCATCACGACCTCGATCAGTTCGGTGCTGGTCACCATGGTGGAGGCGCTGCTGCTGGTCACGGCAATGGTGTTCCTGTTCCTGCAAAGCTGGCGCAGCACGCTGATCCCGACGCTGATCGTGCCGATTGCGCTGATCGGCACCTGCGCGGGCCTGTTCCTCTTTGGCGCATCCATCAACCTGTTGTCGCTCTTTGGCATGGTGGTGGCGATCGGGGTGTTGAACGACGACGCGATCGTGGTGTCCGAGAACGTCGCCCGCATCATGCAGGACGAAAAGCTGTCCGCGCCGGAAGCCACGCGCAAGGCGGTCGGCCAGGTATGGGGGCCGATCATCGCCAGCACGCTGGTGCTGGTGGCGGTGTTCGTGCCGATGGCGATGTTTCCGGGGTCCAGCGGCGCGATCTACCGCCAGTTCTCCATCACCCTGTCGGTCGCCATCGTCGTGTCCACCGTGCTGGCGCTGTCGCTGGGCGCCGCGTTGTGCGCAACGCTGCTCAAGCTGCCGGACGGCAAACCTCCGAAGGGACGGGTGTCCAAGGCCAAGCAATGGGTTTTCGACAAGTTCAACGCGGGCTTTGACGCCATGACGCGCCAGTACGTGCGGGCGGTCGAGCACATGCTGGTGCGGCCGCTGCGCTGGATGCTGATCTTCCTGGGCGTGTGCGGCTTGACGATCTTTCTGTTCTCGCGCTTGCCGGGCGGCTACCTGCCGCTGGAAGACCAGGGCTATTTCTTCGTGTCGTACACCGGCGCGCCCGGCACCACGGCCGACCAGACCGAGGTGGCCGTGCAACAGGCCGAAAGCCTGCTGCGTGAGCAGCCTGCCGTGCGCAACGTGGCGTCGGTGGTTGGGTTCAACTTCTTCGGCCAGGGGCAGACGGCCGCGCTGTCGTTCGTGGACCTTTACCCCTGGAGCGAGCGCACGGATCGCAGCAAGGCGGTCGATGCGCTGGTCGGGCGCAGCAACCTGGCCTTCCGCCAGATCCCCCAGGCGATGATCTTTGCGCTGAATCCGCCGCCGATCCCGTCGATGGGCAACGCGTCGGGCTTTTCCATGAAAGTGCAGGACCGCACGGCGCAGGGCGGCGCGGGTCTTGCCGCGACGGGCGCGGCGATGATCGCGGCCGCCGCCGCCAGTCCGCTGCTGACCGGCGTGCGGCTGGACGGCATGCCGCCGGGGCCGCGGTTGTATGTCGAGATCGACCGCGTGCATGCCCGCGCGCTGGGGTTGCAGGTGGCGCAGGTCAACCAGGCGCTGACGCTGGCGTTCGGCTCGAACTACGTCAACGACTTCCTGCACGATGGCTCGGTGCAGCGGGTGTTCATCCAGGCTGAGGCCGACCAGCGCATGCAGCCGCAGGACATCGCCGCCTTGCAGCTGCCGAACAACCGGGGCGAGATGGTGCCGTTCTCGGCGTTTTCACGAATGCGCTGGATCGACGGTCCGCAGCAGCTGGAACGCTACAACGGCTTTCCCTCCATCACGATTTCGGGCGAAGCCGCCGCCGGCCGCTCCAGCGGCGTGGCGCTGGCCGAAATGGAGGCCATCGCCGCGCGGGTCCTGCCGCAGGGCATCACCTACGAATGGACCGGGACGGCGTACGAAGAACAGCAGGCGGGCAACCAGGTGGCGTTGCTGCTGGCCCTGTCGCTGGTCGTGGTGTTCCTGCTGCTGTCCGCGCTGTACGAAAGCTGGTCCGTGCCGGTGTCGGTGTTGCTGATCCTGCCCTTTGGCATCCTGGGCGCCGCCGCGTTCACGTTGGGACGCGGCATGTCGGCGGACATTTATTTCAATATCGGGCTGGTCACCATCATCGGGCTGGCCGCCAAGAACGGCATCCTGATCGTGGAGTTCGCGCTGAAGGAGGAGCTTGAAGGCCGCGACCGCAAGGAAGCGGTGGTCGACGCGGCCCGCCAGCGCCTGCGCCCCATCATCATGACCAGCGTCACGTTCGTGCTGGGCATGCTGCCGCTGGTATTGGCGACCGGCGCGGGCGCCGCCAGCCGGCAGGCGGTGGGCACCAGCGTGATGGGCAGCATGCTGACAGCCACGCTGTTCGGGGTGTTCTTCACGCCACTTTTCTACATGGTGGCGCGGCGCTGGTCCGGGCCCCGGAAACCTGCGCCCAAGCCTGGCGATAGCGGTCCGGCCAAGGCCGAAGAGCGGGGAGAGAACCTATGATTCCCGCCCGCATTGCCGCCGCCGCGCTGCTTATCGGTGGGCTGTCCGCGTGCAATTTTGCGCCCGAGCACCGCCGGCCCGAAGTGGCCACGCCCGCCATGTTCCCGGGCGAGGTCCCCCCGGATGCCAAGGCGGCGCAGGACGTGACCTGGGAGCAATTCTTTGGCGATGCGCAGCTCAAGCGCCTGATCGCCCGGTCGCTGGAGCTGAACCAGGACCTGGCAGCGGCCACGGCCCGGATCGAGCAGGCCCGCGCGTTCTACCGCATCGAGCGCGCCAATCAGCTGCCGCAACTGGACGCCGGCGCGGCGGCGTCGCGCAACCAGCAGCCGCTGACCGTGCTGGACCCGGCGCTGGCCGGGTCACGGCAGACCGTGCAATTCAATCAGTTCAACGCGCAGGTGATGGTCTCGTCGTTTGAGCTGGACTTCTGGGGGCGGGTGCGCAATATGACCGCCTCGGCGTTGCAGCAATACCTTGCGACGGTGGAAGGCCGGCGCGCGTTCCGCCTGTCGCTGATCGCAAACGTGGCCTCGACCTATTACGACGCCCAGGCAGGCGAAGAGGGCATCGCGCTGGCGCAGCGCACGGTGGAGACGCGCAGCTATGCGCTTCGCGTGGCCAAGGACCGCCTGGACGCCGGGGTCACGTCGCGCGTCGACTTCGAGCAGTCCGCCATCCTGCTGACCCAGGCGCAGACCCAGCTTGCCGAATGGCAGCGCGCCACGGCGGGGCATTGGAACCGGTTGTGGGTGCTGGTCGGCGAAGACCTGCAGCACGAGATGGCCCCCGGTCAGCCCATCGAGGCCGCGGGGCAGTTCGATGCGCTGAGCCCCGGATTGCCGTCTTCGCTGCTGGTGGTCAGGCCGGACATCCGGCAGGCGGAGAACCGCCTGCGCAGCGCCAATGCCAACATCGGCGCGGCGCGCGCGGCACTCTTTCCGCGCATTGCGCTGACCGGATCGCTGGGCTACGCGTCCACCGAGCTGTCGGATCTGTTCTCCTCGCCCAGCCAGATCTGGAACATCGGCGCGGGGATAGGGTGGCCGATCTTCGACTACGGGCAGCGGCGGGCGGCGGTTGACCTGGCCACGGCGCAGCGCGACGAGCTGGTCGCCAACTACCGCAAGACGGTGCAGACCGCGTTCAGCGAAGTGGCGACCGCGCTGGAAAACCGCAAGCGCTTTCAGGAGCAGGTCACCGCGCAGGAGACGGCGATCCAGGCGCAGCGCCGGCTGGCTGAAACCGCCGAGTTGCGCTACATGAACGGCATCTCCATCTATCTGGAAGTCGTCGACGCGCGGCGCGGCCTGTTCAACGCGGAGCAGCAGATGCTGACGCTGCGGGCCTCGCAATTGCAGAACGGCGTGTCGCTGTACGTGGCGCTGGGCGGCGGGGACGAGCAGCCGGAAGTGGTCATGGCGGACGCGCCGCCCGCGGCGGGCGATCCCGCCGCGGGATCGCCGGCCCCCGTGTCCACGCCCGTTCTGCCGGCGGGGGCAGATTCTTCCTCCTCGGGAGCCGCGCAGTGAACACCGGCAAGCCCACCGACGCCGTCCAGCGCCCGCGGTGGCGCCGGCTGCGCAAGGCCTTGTTCATCGTGGCCGGGGTGGCGTTGCTGGTCGTCTTCACGCTCATGGGCGTGCGCCTGTACGACATCCAGCAGGGGCCGCCGCTGGCGGCGTGGCACACATATGTGCCGCAGGAACTGGACGCCGAGCGGCTGGACCGCAGCACCTGGGACGATTATCTGGCGCATGAGGATCAGCTTTTTGCGCTGGTCAGGCAGAACGTGGGCGACAAGCTGCTGCCGGAGGACAAGGTGGACAGCAACCGCTATTTCGCGGACGCGAAGGTGTACCCCGAGCATTTCGCGCATGACTGGAACCGGTCGTTCATGCTGCTGCCGGCGGGCGAACCGCGGGGCGTGGCCGTGCTGCTGCATGGCCTGACGGATTCGCCTTACAGCCTGCGCCACGTCGCCGCCCATTACCAATCCGTCGGCTACGTGGCGATCGCCATCCGGATGCCGGGCCACGGCACAGTGCCCGGCGGGCTGACGGACGCGCATTGGGAAGACTGGGCGGCGGCCACGCGCCTGGCCGTGCGCGAAGCCCGCCGCCGCGTGCCGGCACCCAAACCGCTGCACATGGTGGGCTTTTCCAATGGCGGGGCGTTGGCGCTGATGCACGCGCTGGATGCGCTGGACAACCCCAAACTCGACAAGCCCGACCGCCTGGTGCTGATCTCGCCGATGGTCGGCATCACGTCGTTTGCGCGCTTCGCGGGCTTGGCGGGCCTGCCGGCCATCCTGCCCGCGTTTGCCAAGGCCGCGTGGCTGAGCATCGTGCCGGAGTTCAATCCCTTCAAGTACAACTCTTTCCCCGTCCACGCGGCCCGCCAGTCGTTCGAGCTGACGCAGACGCTGCAGGACAGGCTGGTCGCGCAGCAGCGCGCGGGCGGCCTGGAACGGTTGCCGCCCATCATCACGTTCCACTCCGTGCTGGATTTCACCGTCAGCACGCGCGCGCTGATCAACGCGCTGTATGCGCGGCTGCCGGCCAACGGCAGCGACCTGGTGCTGTTCGACCTGAACCGGGCCACCAAGCTTGGGCCGCTGTTCCGGCGCGGTGTCGCCTGGCAACTGGCGGGCACGCTGCCCGGCGAAAAGCGCAACTATCGCCTGACGCTCGTCACCAACGCCAGCCCCACGTCAAGCGCCATGATCGAGCGCGTCATTGAGCCGAACGCCACCGCCGTCGTGGAACGGGCCATCGGCATGGACTATCCGCGCGAGGTCTATTCGCTGTCGCACGTTGCGCTGCCGTTCCCGACCGACGACGCGCTGTACGGCACGCATCCGGACAACATCGAAGAATTTGGCATCAGCCTGGGCGCCATGTCCATGCGCGGCGAAGTCGGCGCCTTCGTGATCGGCATGGACACGCTGACCCGGCTGACCTCCAATCCGTTCTATGCCTATCTGGTCAAGCGCGTTGATGGGGTGATACCACGATGACGTCCTTCGCAATGTCCGGCATCTTTGCCCTCCTGCTGCTCGGCCTGCTGTATTTGGCCAGCCCGATCTTCGTGCCGTTGGCGTTTGCGTTGTTCGTCATCTGCCTGGTTGCGCCGCTGCGCCAGTACCTGGGCCGCAGGATGCCGGCGCCGCTGGCCGCGATCCTGGCGCTGGTGGTCACGGTGGTCGTGTCGGTGGTGTTCCTGTCGCTGGCGGCCTGGGGCTTCAGCCTGGTCGCGCAGTGGGTCATGGCGAACGCCGCGCGCTTCCAGCGCCTGTTCACGCTGGAGACCGAAACGCTGCACCCGCATGGCGCGATGGCGATCCAGATGTTTCAGGACAGCTTCAACGTGTCGTGGCTGGTGCGGGCGATCCAGGAGGTGGCGCTGCGGATTAACAGCATGCTGGGCATGATTTTCATCGCCTTTGTGTTCATTGCGCTGGGGCTGTTCGAGCTGGACGAGGCGCCGGCGCGGCTGATCCGCCTGCTGGGCGAAGCCCGGGCGCAGCGCTGGATGGCGATCGGGCGCGAGGTTGCCGCCAAGCTGCGCTGGTACATGGTGATCCGCACGATCGCAAGCGTGCTGACGGGCGTGACGGTCTGGTTGTTTGCGATCTATGCCGGGCTGGAGCTGGCGACCGCCTGGGGCGGGCTCGCGTTCCTGCTCAATTACATCCCCTTCCTCGGGCCGCTGGTGGCGACGGTGTTTCCCGCGTTCTTCGCGTTCGTGCAGGTGGGATCGCTGCAGACCAGCATTGCGGTGCTCGTCGTCCTGAACTGCATCCAGATCGTCTACGGCTGCTATCTGGAACCCAGGCTTGCCGGCAGCGCGTTTGCGCTGTCGCCGCTGATGGTGATGTTTGCTGTTTTTTTCTGGGGGTTTGTGTGGGGCATTCCGGGCACGTTCATTGGCGTGCCCCTACTTATCACGATGACCACCGTGTACGGCGCAGGCCGCAGTTCACGCGTTGCCCGCAGCTGAGCCGGCCGGTCCGGGCCACGCCCGGCAAATCGGCCGACCCGCTCACGTCTTTGCTCATTACTGGAGGTGCATGATGGAAAGCAGTACTCCCAAGAAGCTTGGATTGCTTGCCTTGACCGGCATGGTGGTGGGGTCGATGATCGGCGCCGGGATTTTCTCGCTGCCCAGGACCTTTGGCGGGGCGACGGGCGTCGTCGGCGCGGTGATCGCGTGGATTATCGCGGGGGCGGGCATGTACACGCTGGCGCGCGTGTTCCAGGCGCTGGCCGAGCGCAAACCCGACATGGACGCGGGCGTCTTTGCGTACGCCAAGGCGGGCTTTGGCAACTATATGGGCTTTCTGTCCGCGTTTGGCTACTGGATCGGCAGTTGCATCGGCAACGTGTCGTACTGGGTGCTGATCAAGTCCACGCTCGGCGCCTTCTTTCCCGTTTTCGGAGACGGCAACACGGTCATCGCGATCGCGGTGGCATCGGTGGGGATCTGGCTGTTTCACTTCATGATCCTGCGCGGCGTGCAGCAGGCGGCGTTCATCAACGCGGTCGTGACGGTCGCCAAGATCATTCCGATCCTGGTGTTCATCGTCGTGCTGTTCGTGGCGTTCAAGGTCGACCTGTTCCGCATCAACTTCTGGGGCGAAATGAGCGGCTACAGCCTGTTCGAGCAGGTGCGCAGAACCATGCTGGTGACCGTCTTCGTATTCCTGGGGATCGAGGGCGCAAGCGTGTACTCGCGGTTCGCGTCCAAGCGCTCGGACGTGGGGGTGGCCACGCTGATCGGCTTTGTGACGGCGCTGCTGCTGATGGTGCTGGTGTCGCTGCTGCCCTATGCGGTCATGCAGCAGAGCGACATCGCCGGGCTGCGCCAGCCGTCGATGGCCGGCGTGCTGGAATCGGTGGTGGGTCCGTGGGGCGCGGTGTTCGTCAGCGTGGGGCTGTTGATCTCGGTGCTGGGCGCCTATCTGGCCTGGTCGCTGATCTGCGCGGAAGTGATGCACGCGGCTTCCAAGAACGAAGACATGCCGCGCGCGTTCGCCCGCGAGAACAAGAACGGCGTGCCGGTCGTGGCCCTGTGGGTGACCAACATCATCGTGCAGCTTTTCGTCATCAGTACGTACTGGTCGCGCGACGCCTTTGCGCTGATGCTGAGCCTGACCAGCGCGATGTCGTTGATCCCCTACCTGCTGGTCGCCGGCTTCGGCTGGCAGCTTGCCAAGCGCGGCGAGACGTATGTCGACGGCAAGGACCGCAAGCGCGATCTGACGCTTGCCAGCATCGCGGCCATCTACACCGTGTTCATGATTCTCGCCGGCGGATTGAAATTCCTGCTGCTGTCGGCGCTGTTGTACGCGCCCGGGTCTGTCCTGTACTTCTGGGCCCGGCGCGAGCAGGGCAGGTCGTTCTTCACAGGTTGGGAGTTGGTCGTATTCATCGTGGCATGCGTCGGAGCTTTGGCCGCCATCGTCGGCCTGATCTACGGCTGGATCGCCATTTAACGTCTGGGAGCTAGTCATGGCTGATACCGAGGAATTTGGAGTCCATTCAGAAGTCGGGCAATTGCGCACGGTGATGGTCTGCGCGCCAGGACGCGCCCACGAAAGATTGACGCCCTCCAATTGCGATGCGTTGCTGTTCGACGACGTCATGTGGGTCGACAACGCCAAGCGGGACCATTTCGACTTCATGACCAAGATGCGGGACCGCGGCGTGGACGTGCTGGAAATGCACAACCTGCTGGCCGAAACGGTCGCGATACCGGAGGCAAAGAAGTGGATCCTGGACAACCAGGTGGTGGCGAACCAGGTCGGGCTGGGATTGCTCGATGAGATCCGCAGCTACCTGGACGGGCTGGCGCCGCGCAAGCTGGCCGAGACGCTGATCGGGGGGCTGTCGACCGACGAGTTTCCCGAGTCGGTGGGCGGCGAACAGCTCATGCTGATCAAGGAGGCCGCGGGCGTCACGGAATACCTGCTGCCGCCGCTGCCCAACACGCTGTACACGCGCGACACGACCTGCTGGATCTACGGCGGCGTGACGCTCAATCCGCTTTACTGGCCCGCGCGGCACGAAGAGACGATCCTGACGTCGTCCATCTACAAGTTCCATCCGCGCTTTGCCGGCAAGGTGAACGTCTGGTGGGGCGATCCCACGGCCGACCACGGGCTGGCCACGCTGGAAGGCGGCGACGTCATGCCGATCGGCAACCGCACGGTGATGATCGGCATGAGCGAACGCACGTCGCGCCAGGCCATCAGCCAGCTGGCGGCCACGCTCTTTGCCAAGAACGCGGCCGACCGGGTGATCGTGGCGGCCATGCCCAAGCTGCGGGCGGCCATGCACCTGGACACCGTGCTGACCTTCGCGGACCGTGACTGCGTGCTGATGTACCCCGACATCGTCAACAACGTCCAGGCGTTCTCGTACCGGCCGGGCAACACGCCGGGCTCGCTGGAGCTGCACAAGGACAAGGGCTCGCTGGTGGACGTGATCGGCGAGGCGCTGGGCGTCAAGAAGATGCGCGTGGTCGAGACCGGCGGCAACGCCTATGTCCGCGAGCGCACGCAGTGGGACAGCGGCGCCAATCTGGTCTGCATCTCGCCCGGGGTGGTGCTGGCCTATGACCGGAACGTCTACACCAACACGCTGCTGCGCAAGGCGGGCATCGAGGTCATCACCTTCGTCGGCGCGGAACTGGGCCGGGGCCGCGGCGGCGGGCATTGCATGACGTGCCCGATCTCGCGGGATGCCGCCTAGCGGGGGATCGGCGCGCGCGGCCGTCCCGGCGGGGGACGGCTGCGCGGGCAGGGCAAGCACTGGGTCTCTTTCAGGAGAAGATCGTGAGCGGGGAAACTGCCAAACTTTCTCGCATGGCGCTTGCCGCCATGGTGGTGGGCTCGATGGTGGGAGCGGGGATCTTTTCGCTGCCCAGCGTGTTTGCGCGCAATACCGGTCCGGTGGGCGGCTTGGTGGCCTGGGCCATCGCCGGCACGGGCATGTTGACGCTGGCGATGGTCTTCCAGTTCCTGGCGCGCCGGCGTCCCGATCTGGATACGGGCATCTTCGCGTACGCCAAGGCCGGCTTCGGGCTGTATCTGGGGTTTCTGGCGGCGCTGGGCTACTGGACGGCCGCGTGCCTGGGCAACGTCAGCTACTTCGTCATCTTCAAGGGAACGCTGGGCGCCGTGCTGCCATTTTTCGGCGACGGCGACACCGTGCCGGCGGTGCTGGTGTCTTCGGTGCTGTTGTGGTCCACCCATTTCCTGATCCTGCGCGGCATCCGTCAGGCCGCCGGCATGAACACGGTCGTCACCATCGCCAAGGTCGTCCCGATCGCGATCTTCATCGTCTTTGCCGCCTTTGCCGTCGACCTGGACGTGCTGCGCGCGAACATCGCCGAGGGGCTCAGCGGTGAAGGCAAGGGCAGTCTTTTCGAGCAGGTGCGCAACACGATGCTGGTCACGGTGTTCGTGTTCCTGGGCGTGGAGGGCGCCAGCGTCTATTCGCGCTACGCCAAGCGGCGCGAGGACGTGGCGGTGGCGACCATTGTGGGTTTTCTGCTGGTGCTGGCGCTGCTGGTGATGGTGACGATGCTGTCGTACGGCGTGCTGCCGCGCGCGGAGATCGCGGCGCTGCGCAACCCGTCCATGGCGGGCGTGTTGCGCGCGGTGGTCGGGCCGTGGGGCAGCATGCTGGTCAGCGTGGGGCTGATGGTGTCGGTGGCAGGCGCCTATCTGGCGTGGATCCTGCTGGCGGCCGAAGTGCTGCGCGCCGCGGCCGGCGCGGGCATCATGCCGTCGTTCCTGGGCCGCGAAAACCGGCACGGCGTGCCGGCAGCCGCGCTCTGGCTCAGCAACGGCATCGTGCAGCTCTTTCTGATCGTCACGCTCTTTACCGAAGACACCTTCGTGCTGCTCAAGAACATGGCCAGTTCGATGAGCCTGATGCCGTATTTCTTCGTGGCCGCGTTTGGGCTGATGCTGACCGTGCGCGGCGAAACCTATAACGGCTGGAGCGGGCGGCGCAAGGTCGAGCTGGCGCTGGCGGTGGCCGCCACGGTCTATGCGGCCGGGCTGGTGTATGCGGGCGGCTTCCGGTATTTCGTCCTGTCTTGCGTCATCTATGCGCCTGGCACGATCCTCTTTCTGATCTCCCGCCGGGAGCAGCGCGGCAACATCTTTGCCCCGTATGAATGGCCGATCCTGATTCTGGTGCTGGTGTCGTGCGGCATCGGCGTGTGGGCGATCAGCACGGGCAACACGGCGTTCTAGGGACGCGAAGGAGCCGCACGGCAATGGTCAGCGAACTGGCAATCGTCCTCACCATCCTCTGCGCGGCTGTCGTGCTGTTTGTCATCGGGCGGCCCCGGTCGGATGCCGTGGCGCTGCTGGTCATGCTGCTGTTGCCCCTGAGCGGCACGGTGACCTACCGCGAGGCGCTGGACGGATTCTCCAATCCCAACATCATCCTGATCGCCTGCCTGTTCGTCGTGGGCGAGGGGCTGGTGCGCACGGGCGTCGCGCAGGCCGTGGGCGACCTGCTGCTGCGGCATGGCGGCAAGAGCGAGGGATGGCTGGTGCTGCTGGTGATGGGGGCCGTCGGCTCGATGGGCGCGGTGATGAGCTCTACGGCCGTGGTCGCCATCTTCATTCCCATCGTCCTGCGGATCGCGCGCAAGTCCGGCATGGCCAGCCGCCGGATCCTGATGCCCATGGGCGCGGCGGCAGCCATGAGCGGCATGCTGACGCTGGTGGCAACCACGCCGAACCTGGTGCTCAACAGCGCGCTGGGCTATGCGGGCTACGAGGGCTTTCGCTTCTTTGACTTCACGCCGATCGGCATTGTGGTCCTGGCCGGCGGCATCGCCTACATGCTGTTTGCGCGCAATCTGATCGACGCGGGCCAGGGGCCGCGCGCCGCGAACCGGCCCAGCTTCGGCGACTGGGCCACCAAGTATTCCCTGCAGAACCGGGCCTGCCGCCTGCTGGTGCAGGACGACTCCGATCTGGCCGGGCGTCAGCTTGGCATGTGGGCGGGCGAATTGGGCAAGGCGGCGTTCGTCATCGCCATCGAGCGGCACTCGCGCTTCGCCCGGGCCGTGATGCGCCCCACGGCGGACGACGTGCTGGAAGCGGGCGACATCCTGTTGCTGGACATGGACGCCGAGGGTTTCGACATCGACGGATTCTGCGCCCGGCATCAGGTCAAGCGGCTGGCGATGTCCGGGGTGTACTTCACCGATCAGGCGCGCGACGTGGGCATGGTGGAGGTCATCATCCCCTCGGAGTCGCGGCTGGAGGGCGCGAATGCCCGTGAATCCGTGGTGCTGGCGCGGCACGGGCTCTTTGTTGTCGGCCTGTGGCGCGGCAAGGAGGCCATGCGGGACCTGCCGAATGTAAAGATGCGCGTGGGCGACACGCTGCTGGTGGTCGGCCCGTGGGCAGGCATTTTCTCGCTGCAGGCCGAAGAGCACGATCTGGTCAGCCTGGCCATGCCGGTCGAAGCCGATTCGCTGGTGCCGGTGCCCAATCGCGCCCTTCACGCGCTGTTCTCGCTGGCGACGGTCGTGTTCCTGATGCTGACCGACTGGGTGCCCAACGTGATGGCGGGCCTGATCGGCGGCCTGATGATGGGCCTGTTCGGCTGCGTGACGCTGGACGTGGCGTACCGGTCGATCAACTGGCGCGCGCTGATCCTGATCGTGGGCATGCTGCCTTTTGCGCTGGCGCTCAAGCGCAGCGGCGGCGTAGATATGGCCGCGCAGTTCCTGCTGCACTATTCGGGCGACTGGGGCATCTACGGACAGCTGGCGCTGGTGTTCGTGGCGACCGTCACGTTGGGCGTGGTGGTGTCGGGCACGGCCACTGCCGTGCTGATGGGCCCGGTGGCGATCAGCATCGCCGAAAGCCTGCATGCTTCGCCCTACGCGTTTGCGATGACGGTGGCCATCGCGTCGTCCGCGGCGTTCATGTCGCCGGTGTCCACGCCTTCCAATGCGCTGGTCAGCGTGGCGGGGGGCTTTGGCTTTGCCGACTATCTGAAGATCGGAACGCCATTGACCTTGTTTTCCCTGGTGGTCAGCGTGATGCTGATCCCGATCCTGTTTCCGTCCTGAGGGCGGATGACTTACCCAGAGGCGCGATCATGGTTGTCAGGACTGGTATTGCATTCACGGCGGCATTGCTGATTTTCGGGGCTGCTTCGGCGCATTCCCATTCCCTGCCCGCAGCCCACGCGACGCCGCCGCCGGGCGCGCCGGCCGCGGCCGATTCCCGGATCCTCTTCGAAAATGTCCGCATCTTCGACGGCGTGTCGGGCGAGCTGAGTCCGGCGAGCAGCGTGCTGGTCCACGGGAGCGTCATCGAGAAGGTGTCGCGCGACAAGGTGCCGGCCGATGGCGCGCGGGTCATCGACGGCGGCGGGCGCACGCTGATGCCGGGGCTGATCGACATGCACTGGCACAGCATGTTCGTCGGCGTGCCGCTGGCCGTGGCGATGACCCAGGATCCGACCTACCTGAACATTGTCGCGGGCGTGGAGGCCGGCAAGACGCTGATGCGCGGCTTCACCACGGTGCGGGACCTGGGCGGCTCGGCGTTCAGCCTGAAGCAGGCGGTGGACCAGGGCGTGATCCCGGGCCCACGCATCTACCCGTCGGGCGCGATGATCAGCGTGACCAGCGGGCATGGCGATTTCCGTTCGATGGCGGACCTGCCGCGCACGCTAGGGGCGCCCGCGTCGCGGCACGATCTGGCCGGCGACAGCACCATTGCCGACAGTCCCGACGAGGTGCGCCTGCGCACGCGCGAGCAACTCATGCAGGGCGCGACGCAGATCAAGCTGACCGGCGGCGGAGGCGTGTCGTCGCCGCACAGCCCGCTGGACGTCGTGACATTCACCGAGCCCGAGCTTCGCGCGGCGGTGGAGGCCGCGACGGATTGGGGCACCTACGTGGCGGTGCACGCCTACACGCCCACCGCCATCCAGCGGGCCATCAGGGCGGGAGTGCAGAGCATCGAGCACGGCAGCATGATGGACGAGGAAACGGCGCAGCTGATGGCCCGATCGGGCGCATGGCTTAGCACGCAGCCCTTTCCGGACGAACTGGCAGACGCCTTTCCCCGCGGCTCGGACCAATGGCAAAAAGCGCAGGAGGTCTTTGCCGGCACCGACCGGACCTATCAGCTGGCGATCAAGTACAAACTGAAGACGGCGTTCGGCACCGACATCCTTTTTTCCAGCCAGCTGGCGGCGCAGCAGGGCAGGATCCTCGCCAGCCTCACGCGGTGGTACACGCCGGCACAGACGCTCATGATGGCGACCGGCACGAACGCCGAATTGCTCAAGTTGTCGGGCAAGCGCAATCCCTACCGCGGCGACCTGGGCGTGGTGCGCGAGGGGGCGCTTGCCGATCTGCTGCTGGTCGATGGCAATCCCATTGAAGACATCTCGCTGATCGGTGACCCGGAGAAAAACTTTCTGGTCATCATGAAGGACGGTGTGCTCTACAAGGACACCGTGCCGGTACGCTGAGCATTTCAGGCGGGCGGTGCGGGTGTGATGCACCACGGCGCGCGCCGTTATCAGCGCGGCGCCGCCGTCAGAAGGTGCCGACGGTCACCAGTTGGTCCGACGCGAACATGGCGGCCGGCGAGATGATGGGTTCTTCCCCGGGAATGCGCTTGCCGTAGCGTTCCTGCATCTTGGACTGCACGGCGGGCGAGGCCAGATCGAAGCTTTTCAGCGGGGCCAGCGCGCCAATCTGCACGCCGAGGACGCGCTCGTAGATCTTCCAGACCAGTTCGGAGCAATAGATCTGGTCGTCCGACCAGGCGAACACCAGATCGTAGGACTTGCCCACATAGGCGGCGCCCGCCTTGGCCAGGCGGGCGCGCGCGTCGGGCGTGAGCTGCGATGCGTCGCGTAGCCGCTTGACGACGTAATGGCCGCCCTCGCCTTGCGCGATCCATTGCGAGAGGGGGGTGTAGCTGACGCGCGCTGCGGCCTCGAGCACGTAGGCCTGGCCTTGGCGCGTCACGATCATGCCCATGTGGCTATAGGGCGAATGCGTGGCCTGTTGAATGGCCAGGCTTTGCGCCGATCGCGACTGCTGGAAAACCATGTCGCCCGTCTGCAGGTCGGGCGTTGCGGCGGCGGCCATGGACAGCGCGCAAAGCGCTGCTCCGGCGGCCGCACAGACCTTTGCCGCCAGCCTCACGGGCGAGCCCGTCCTGTCGCAGGCGTCTGCTTTTTGGCGCGCGGTTTGGCCGCGGGCTTTTCTTCCTTGGGCGGCGTGTCGAACTCTTGTTTGTTGCGCTCGCCGCGTGGCGTGTTTTCGGGGTGGGGTTTGGGAAATGCCCAGGGCTTTGTTTTCTGATCCATTGCATGTACTCCTTGCACAGGCGGAACAGTAGCATTAGCCGTGGTCCCTGGGTAAGTGAGGGTTGACGTCAATATTCATCACATCGTGATATGCAGCGGGAAATGGTCACCCGCGCATCACGGCGTTTTGGGAATTTCCGCGACCCAGATGCGGTCGAACTGCTCGCGAACCCGGCGCGCCCAGTCGTCGATGGCGCCTTGCACGTCGGCCGCCGTGGGCTTGCGGCTCTCGGGCAGGTTGCTGCCCGTGACGGCGCCCATCGAGGCGATCAGCAGCTGGTTGGTGGAGGCATCGCGCGCCGAGGCTTCGATCAACAGCCGCGCCGATTGATCGCGCAGGCCCGCGGCCTTGGCCGTCTGGCCCAGTACGTAGCCGATCGGCACGTATTCGCCCGGGCGCGGATCGCGATCGTTGCGGAAGGTGCCCGTGATGGCGGCCCGCAGCCGCACCGAGCGCGGCGCGGGCGCCGATATCAACTGATAGCCGGCCTGCGAAAACTCCCGGCGCAAGGCGGCGTTCATGTAGTCCAGCACGCGCTGCCGCAGTTCGGCATTGTCGCGAAAGTCCAACTCGTCAGGCCGGTCGCCGGGAATGTAGGTCACATTCTCCAAGAGCAGCTTCTTGTCGAACTGGCTGCCGATCGGCGGCCCCGGCCGGACCCAGATGCGGCCGCCGCTCCAGTTCGGGTCCTGCTGCAGCTGGCTTTGGGGTTCGCCAAGCGCGGTGGAATAGTCCTTGGCCTTGGGCAGATTGGTGCAGCCGGCCAGTCCGATGAGTGCGCAGCAGGCCGCGCACAGTGCGAGGTTGGGCTTCATGGGGGCTTTCCTTTTCAGGCAACGGCGTCCGCGGCGGCGGACTCAAGACCGGCACGATTCATGCTGGCAATTATCTGCCCGAAACTCGCGCTGCCGCGGCTATTTTTTTTTGGCTGCGGGCATCGGCTGCGCGCCTGGCCGCATCATCCTTCTGGCCATGCGAAAACGCTGTCTTGCCGCCTGTGGCCAGC
Organism: Achromobacter sp. E1; assembly: GCF_037039475.1. Classification (NCBI taxonomy): domain Bacteria; kingdom Pseudomonadati; phylum Pseudomonadota; class Betaproteobacteria; order Burkholderiales; family Alcaligenaceae; genus Achromobacter; species Achromobacter sp. E1. Next base: position 4,077,817 of record NZ_CP146253.1, on the reverse strand, counting down.
GCTACGATGGGTATGTGCACATAGAAGGAGACATCTATGGACACCGCCAACGAATGGTATGCCGCCGTCAAGGAATGGCAGCGGGCCCGCGATGAACTGACCGAAGCGATCGCCGCGATCCAGTGGCCCAGTCCCACGCCCGGCTGCCTTGAAAACTACGACCGCGCCTTTGCGCATGAAACCGAGGCCCGCGAACGCATGAACGCCGCCTACGCGCGATCCCGACGATAGCAGCGAGACGCATTGGCGGCGCCAGTTGGCGCACGAGGTGCTTGGCTCCATGAAACGCGGAAGGTGTGGCTCTTTCAGTGGGGCCACGCGCGCGGTATGTTGTCGCTTTTCCGACCTTTTCATCGCGCCGCCATCATGTACCTGCCGTCCGCCTTTCGCGAAGATTCGCTGGATATCCAGCACGAGTTCATCCGCGCCCACCCGCTGGGCGTCGTCTGCACCAGCGGCGACGGCGGGCTGATGGCCAATCACATTCCCTGTCTGCTCTATCCCGAAGGCCCGCATGGCGTCCTGCGCCTGCACGTGGCGCGCGCCAATCCGCAGCTCGCCGAACTGGCTTCGGGACGCGAGTGCCTGGTGGCCTTCCACGGGGCGCAGGCCTACATCACGCCGTCCTGGTACGCGACCAAGGCGGAGACGCACAAGGTGGTGCCCACCTGGAATTTCGTGGCTGTCCACGTGTGGGGCACGCCTGTCATCCAGGACGATCCGGCGTGGCTGCGCGCCCAGCTGGAGGCGCTGACCGACAGCCAGGAGCGTGCGCGCGCCCAGCCGTGGCGCGTGGACGAGGCGCCCGCCGATTTCATCGCCGCGCAGATGCGCGCCATCATCGGCGTGGAAATCCCCATCGCGCGCATCGAAGGCAAGTGGAAGGTCAGCCAGAACCGCAACGCGGCCGATCGCGAGGGCGTGGCCGAGGGGCTGGTCAACGAACGCGGCGACGCGGTCATGGCCGGCCTGGTGGCGCGGCGCGGCGGCGCCTGAGGCGTCAGGGCGCGACGCGCCTGGCGTGGGCGCCACGACCGGCGGCAAAGCACAGGATGGCAGCCAGTTGCAATACGGCGGCGGCGGCGAGGAAACCCGGCAGCGCCAGCCCCGTCGGCTGCAACAGGGTCCGCAGCGCCCCGAATGCGGCCGGCGCAAAGGCATAGGCGCCTTGCGACAGCGCCACGATCAGGGGCACCACCCGGGCAGCGTCCTCGCGCGCGAATTCCGCCTGCGCGATCAGGGGCGGCAGGGACGTGGCGTTGCCGATGCCTGACCCGAAGAGCGCCACGCCCGCCCACACCGCCCACGCGTGGTCCCCGGCCAACATCAGCACCAGCGACCCGGCGATCTGCACGGCGTAGGCCGCGCAGGCGATCCGGCGGCGGTCGGCTGCCGGAGGCATCAGCCAGCCGACGAGCGAGCGTCCGGCGATGGCGCTGGCGGTGGCAAGTCCCATTGCCAGTCCCGCCGTCTGCGCGCCCAGCAGCGGCGCCAGCAGCGACAGCAGGTGCGCGATGAGGCCGATCTGGGCGAACAGGCCCAGCGCCATGCCGGCGGCCAGCGTCACGAACGCGCGGTCGCGGCGCAGCGGGCCGGCGGCCGCCGGCGCGGTCTGGGTGGCGGTGGGCGGCTTGCCCCCCGCGTCGCCGTCCGGGGCCTGGCCAAGCTGTCGCGGCGTCACTGAAAACACCTTGCGCGACAGCACGCCGATGACAATGACCATCGCCAGCCCGACCCACAACGCCGCCTGCGCAAAGCCGGCGTGCGCGATCAGGAACACCCATAGCGGTGAAAAGACGACGCCGCCGACGCTGGCGCCGTTGTAGGCCATGCCCAGGGCGGCCGGACGCCGCCGCACGAACCAGGGGGCAATCAGGGCGTTGACGGCGGCGGCGCCCAACGTCACCCAGCCCATCCCGCTGCACGCCGCGGCGGCATACAGCTGCGCGGGCGTCTGCGCCACCGCCCATCCGGCCACGCCCACGGCCAGCAGCGCCGCGCCGCCGGCGGTCGTGCGGGCGACGCCGATGCGGCGGTAAAGGCGCGGCAGGTTGGCCACCACCACCGTGCCGGCCAAAAAGTGCAGCGTGACCGCGCCCGATACCAGCGCGACGCTCCAGCCGGTGCGCTGGACGACGGCGTGCAGGAATACCGGCGGACCGTAAAAACCCACGCCCCAACCGAAGACGGCGAGCACGAAGGTGGCGCATAGGACTTTCCAGCCGAAAAAGGGAGGAGAGGAGGACATGGTCTGGGCGATTGATGCGAGTTTCGATGCGGCGAAGTATGCTTACGGCCTACACACAACACTTTGGCCGATATCGAATCATGGATTCCGAGTTCGCCGACATCAACCTGTCCGCCGTGGCAGGCGCCATCGCCGATCCCGCGCGCGCACGCATGCTGTGCCTGTTGCTGGACGGCCGCGCGCGCACCGCCACGGAACTGGCCGCGGCCGCCGACATCGGCGCGTCCACGGCCAGCAGCCATTTCCAGCGCCTGCGCGACCAGGGCCTGGTGGAAATGGCCGTGCAGGGCAAACACCGCTACTACCGCCTGGCCAGCGGCGAGGTCGGCCACGCGCTGGAGGCGCTGCTGGTGGTGGCGGGCGCCGAGCGCGCGCCGTTCAAGCCGACCACGCCGTCCGCGCTGCGCGACAGCCGCACTTGCTACGACCACATGGCCGGCACGCTGGCCGTGCGCATCCACGACGCGATGCTGGGCCGGCATTGGCTGACGCCGGACGGGCGCGACTATGTGCTCACGCCGCTGGGCGAAGCGTCGCTCGCGCAAGTGGGCGTCGACGTGGCCCAGGCGCGCCAGCGCCGCCGCCGCTTCGCTTGCGCTTGCCTGGACTGGAGCGAACGGCGTTCCCATCTGGGCGGCGCCTTGGGCGCGGCGCTGCTCGATGCGCTTCTCGCGCGCGGCTGGGTCGCAAAGGACCTGGACTCGCGCGCATTGCGCATCACGGCCAAGGGCGAGCGGCAATTCCCGGCATTTTTTGGCCTGGCGGGCGACCAGCCCGCAGCCCAAAGGGACACGCATGCAGCAGCGTGATCGATTCCTCGCCTGGCCCCATTCACCGCCCTGACCGGCGGTGCACCCGCACACAACTTTTCAAGCCGCGGATGCGGCTTTTTTTACGTCTCCCGTCCCTCGCGGACATTCTTCAACCCTGTACAGGAGGTGGCCTTGCCTACGCTGGCCTTGCACGCGTTCCGTCACGTCATGTCGATCGTGACGGAATTGCGCATCGACGTTAACCATAGTCCCCAGGAAGTGGACAAGGAGCTCGATGCCATCCACAACCGCATGAATCGTCCGATGGACCGCCTGCATGGATTGCCGGAGGTCAAGACCGACATTCCTGGCATCGTGCTTCGCTATCGCGAGGCCGACGGCGAGTATTACGTGTATGTGGTGGACATGCGCCGGAACCGGTTGGCGGGCTATACGGTGTTCAACCGGCTGATCGAAGTGGGCCGGCGCGCCGATCCCTACGTGCGCGCGCCGCATTCGAAGTACGCAGCGCCGTACCAAGGCATGGGCCTGGCCACGGCGGTGTACCGGTGGGCGCTGGACGCTGGCCTGTGCATTCTTAGCGGCGCCCGCCAGTCCGTCGGGGCGCACCGCCTGTGGATGGGACTGTCGCGCGACTACGCGCTGGGTTACGTGGACCTGCGCTGCAAGCAGCTCACCTATCTGGGGCGCGAGGTGGCGCCCCGCGTGCGCGATGACCTGCATACCCGCATGATCCTGCTCGGCAAGGGCTGGCGGTTGGACGACTACATGCGCGTGACAGGGATGAATATGTCCGAGGATGCGCTTTCGCAACAGACCCTAGGGTAATCCCCCGGAATTGGCGGTGGGCGCCATTGCGTGCAACGCAGGCGCCGGCTCGCAAGCCGCGCCGGCGCTGCCTTTCAGGCATGAAAGCGGATGCGCTTCTCAACATTTGAGAAACGGGGACACGCCTGCGTTGGCGCAACAGTGTTTCTATTTTCTGCTTGAGTTACAAAACTTATCCGGATTGTCATGAAATCACGGAGTATGCTCGACGGCAGATAGAGGACTACCGAAGTGCATCAGAACAACTTGATCTACAAGGGATACCGCCTCACGGCCAAGGTGTCCCGGGGCGGCGGCGCCATCGAGCCCCCGCCCGAAGCCAGCGGCCCTGTCTTCACTGCCTCGGTGATGGTTGTCCAGGCAGGCGCCATACTCGAAGGCGGCGACGAATACCCCGTGCCCCAGTTTGCGGGCGGCGGCTTCGTCTACAGTCCGCGCGAGGCCGTGCATGCGGCCATCGTGCACGGCCGCGAAATCGTCGACGGTCTGACCAACACGCCGTCCTGAGACGGCTAGGCCGAAAACACCTCTCGCCAGTCACGGGTCTTGGCCAGCGTCTGCACGGTGGCGGACTGCTCCAGGATCGTCACGGCCTTCTTGAATTCCTCGGCCGATGCGCCGTCTTCCAGAATCACCATGCGCGAGTTGCGCGCATCGGCCATCTTCACATCCGACATCTTGCCGTGGGTCTGGTAGACCTGCGTCCAGTCCATCTTCTTGCCCGCTTTCAGGGCGATCGGCTCGATGTAGGTGAGGGCGGTGCTGCCCGCCGCGCGCACCGCGTACGCAAAGTCCGCCGTGTGACCGCTGCTGCCCTTGGCGCGCGCGCCCTTGACCATGCGGTTCACGCCCACGCCTTCGGCCAGCGCGCGGCCCACCTGCGCGCGGAATCGCAGCTGGCTGAACCGTGGCATCCATTTCGCGCATTGGAACGACAAGGCCATCGCCAGCTTCACCGCGTCCCACAGCGCTTCCTGCAACTGCTCGACCGGACCTTCGGCCACGATGGCGCCCGACCGGTCGAAGCGGGCGAGCGTGACGCCCGGCGTTTCGTTCAGGATGTCGATGCGCTTGGCCGCCACGTCGATGCCAAAGCTGGACGCATGCATGGCGGTCTCACAGGCGTCGGTCAGGTAGAACGACGACTCATCGGGATGCGCGATGAAAAAGGCGGCGTGCTGGCCGTCCAGGCCCAACGTCATGGGAGAGACGGCGCGAATGGCGTGTTCGCCCGCCGGCAGGACGGTCCAGCCGGAGGCTTCCAGAAAATTGCTCATAGGATCAGTTCGATTTGGCGGCCTTTGAGGGGATGCGCAAAGCCGCCGGCCAGCGTCAGGTTCGCTCGCGGCAGGAAATACTGCATCAGCGCGCCGATGGTGTCCAGCGCGGGCACGATGGGCTCGGCATAGCCTTCGCCTTCTTCGACCCAGATGTGTTCATGACTGCGGTCGGCAAGCGGCTTGCGGTATTGCGGCCGGTCCGCGCCCACCAGGCTGGTGTGGAACGAGTCGTCGGTATCGACGCCATACACCCGGTGCGGGCCCACGAAGAGACTGGCGCAGAACGCCTCGGTCAGGAAGATGGTGGCCTGCCCATGCACTGCCGTGCGGGCGCCCCGGTACATGACGCGGAAGATCACGTCTTCGCGCACCTCGCCCTTGATCTTGCATGGACAGCTGAATTCCATCCATTGGGCGTTGCCCGCGGCGGGTTTCGGCAGCCAGAGGATCGGCTTGGCGGTTTCCTTGGGTTCGGCAAGAATCTCTTGCACCTCATCAACGGTGATTAGCGGTTCGAACTTGTTGGCCATGGAAACGAATCTAGGGTCTGGGGGCGCGCGAAGCAAAACGTGCATGCGGCATGCGCTGCGCCCCGCCGCGCCGCGGTGAAGACACGCGCGCGCAGCATTGCGAGGGGGCGTAATCTTACAAGATGAAGACTGCCGGGGTCTGCGGCCTGGATGGATATACAGGTGTTGGCGCTGCGCGGCCCGGAGCGGGTGAGGGCCGCGCAGCGCCGGGCGTCACAGAGACGTCGCGCCAAACGTGTCGCACTGCTTGATGCTGCCGCTTTCCAGGCCGCGCTTGAACCAGCGCACGCGCTGCGCGGAGCTGCCGTGCGTGAAGGCATCGGGCACGACGTATCCCTGGCTCTGCTTCTGCAGGCGGTCGTCGCCGATCGCGGTGGCGGCCGCCAGCGCTTCTTCGACGTCGCCCCCTTCCAGGATGTTGCGCGCGGCATCCGCGCGCTGCGCCCAGAGGCCGGCAAAGCAATCCGCCTGCAGTTCCAGCCGAACCGACAACGCATTGGCCTGCGACGGGTTGCGCCGGCGCAGTTGGTCCACCTGGTCCGAGATGCCCAGCAGGTGCTGCACATGATGGCCGACTTCATGCGCAATCACGTACGCCTGCGCGAAATCGCCGGGGGCCTTGAACCGATTCTGCAGTTCGTCGAAGAACGACAGGTCTATATAGACCTTGCTGTCGCCCGGACAGTAGAAGGGCCCCATGGCGGATTGGCCGGTGCCGCAGGCCGTGGGCGTGGCGCCGCGAAACAGCACCAGCTTGGGCTCGACGTACTGGCGGTTCAGTTCCTTCTGGAAGATGCCGGTCCACACGTCTTCGGTTTCGCCCAGGACCTTGGACACGAAGACGGCCTGGGGATCGTTGGCCGGCGGCGCCGAGGCGGGCGCCTGCTCCTGCACGGCCGGGCCTTCCGCCATGTCCAGGACCACGCGCGGATCGACGCCGAAGTACATCGCCACCAAGGCAAGTACTATCGTGCCTATGCCAATGGTCCCGCGGCCGCCGATTCGTGGGCCGCTGGAACGGCGGTCTTCCACGTTGTCGCTCTGGCGCGAATTATCGAGGCGCATACTGGTTCTCCGGGCGGATCGTCATTACCGCCATTTTGCATCGCCGCGCTATTGGGCGGCCTTCAAGGATGTTAGGATAAACCCATGGCTTTGTATTTCTCTGTCCACCCCGAAAATCCCCAGCCGCGGCTGCTCAAGCAAGCCGCGCAATGGCTCAATGACGGAGGCCTGGTGGCCGTGCCCACCGACTCCAGTTACGCCGTCGTCGCCCGCCTGGACGACAAAAGCGCCGCCGACGGGCTGCGCCGCCTTCGCGGACTGGACGAACGTCATCACCTCACCCTCCTGTGCCGCGACCTGGCCGAAATCGGCCACTTCGCCCGCGTCGACAACAAGCAATACCGGCTGCTGAAAGCCGCGACGCCCGGCCCCTGGACCTTCATCCTCGAAGCCACCAAGGAAGTGCCGCGGCGCGTGTCGCACCCCTCGCGCAAGACCATCGGCATCCGTGTGCCGGATCACGCCGTCCTCTTGGGCTTGCTGGAACAGGCGGGTGCGCCGCTGCTGTCCACCACGCTTATCCCCAAGGATGAAACCGAGGCGCTGAACGACGCCGAGGAAATCCGCGAGCGCTACGACCACGATCTGGCCGCCATCATCGATGCGGGCGCCTGCCCGCAAGCGCCCACCACCGTGATCGACCTGACCGGCGACGAGCCGGTCGTCGTGCGCCTGGGCCGCGGCGATCCCGCTACCCTCGGACTTGTCTGATATTCCCCCTCGCCTCGATGCACGAGACGCGCCGCGCTGGCGCGCGGCTCATCTACAATCCGGTTCGCCATGAATGACATCATCCAAACCATTGCGGTCTACGCGATACCGGTTATCTTCGCCATCACCCTGCATGAGGCGGCGCACGGCTACGTGGCGCGCATGCTGGGCGATCCGACCGCCTACCAGGCCGGACGGGTCAGCCTGAATCCCGCACGCCACATCGACCCCGTCGGCACGCTGCTGGTGCCGGTCGCCATCCTGCTGGCCTCCAAGCTCATGGGCAGTCCCGGCTTGCTCTTCGGTTGGGCCAAGCCGGTGCCCGTGGACTTCGGCCGCCTGCGCCGTCCCAAGAAAGACATGGCCTGGGTCGCGCTGGCCGGACCGGCCGCCAACCTGTTCATGGCCATTTTGTGGGCGCTGTCGCTGCGGCTCTTCATGGAAAGCGGCCTGCACGAAAGCTTCTGGTTCGAAATGGCGGTGGCGGGCGTTAACGTCAACCTGGTGCTGATGGCGCTGAACCTGCTGCCCATCCTGCCGCTGGACGGCGGACGCGTTCTCTTTAGCCTGCTGCCCAATCGCCTGGCCTGGCAATACTCGAAAATCGAGCCGTACGGATTGATCATCGTCATTGTCCTGCTGGTCACCGATGTGCTCTGGTTATTGATGCAACCGGTGCTCGGGCTGGGAACGACGATCGTTCAGTGGTTTCTGTAAGATTCCACCCAATATCCGTTAAACTCAGCGGTTTCACTGAATCAGGCCCTGGGGCAATCCCGCCGCGGGGTTTTGGAGCCCGACATCTATGGCATCCCCTGCTACCGCCGCAGGCGTTAATTTCCAGGGCAGCATGGTGGCCTTGGTCACCCCAATGCAACCCGATGGCAGCCTGGACTACGCTGCCTACCGGTCGCTGATCGACTGGCATGTCCAGGAAGGCACCGACGCGCTGGTGGTGGTGGGCACCACCGGGGAGTCGCCCACGGTCTCCATGGAAGAACACGCGGAACTCATCCGCGTTGCCGTCGAACATGCCGCCGGCCGCATTCCGGTCATTGCCGGCGTGGGCGCCAACTCCACCGACGAAGCCATCCACCTGACCCGCCACGCCAAGGCAGTGGGCGCGCAGGCTGGCCTGTCGGTCGTTCCGTACTACAACAAGCCGTCGCAGGAAGGCCTGTACCGCCACTTCCGCACCATCGCCGAAGCCGTCGACCTGCCCACCATTCTTTACAACGTGCCGGGCCGCACCGTTGCCGACATGAGCAACGAGACGATCCTGCGCCTGGCGCAGGTGCCGGGCATCATCGGCATCAAGGACGCCACCGGCGACATCGCCCGCGGCGGCCTCTTGCTGCGCGAAGCGCCTGCCAGCTTCCAGGTCTTCAGCGGCGACGATCCCACTGCTGCGGCCCTGATCCTGCTGGGCGCGCGCGGCAACATTTCCGTCACGGCCAACGTGGCGCCCAAGCTCATGCGCGACCTCTGTGCCGCCGCCCTCGCGGGCGATGTGCCCAAGGTCCGTGAACTTAACGCGTTCCTGGCGCGTCTGAACAAGGTTTTGTTCGTCGAAGCCAACCCCATCCCCGTCAAGTGGGCGTTGGCCCAAATGGGCCGCAGCGCGCTGGGCTACCGGCTGCCGCTGGTCGAACTGAGCGCGCAGCATCACGCAACGGTGCGCAACGCGCTCCAGGAAACGGGACTGCTCTAAATATCGTGAGGAAACGTATGAACAAGCGTCATGCCGGTTTGTCGGCATTGATGTCTCTGGTGTTGCTGGCCGGGTGCTCCGAGGTCAACCAATTCCTGGGCAATGAAGAATCGGTCGACTACAAGAGCGCGGTAAACCAGCGTGGAGAGCCTCTCAGCATTCCGCCCGACCTGACGCAGGCCAATAGCGATCCCCGCTACCGCGCGCCGGCCTCGGGTTCCACCACCTTCTCTGAATTCCAGCAACAGGGTGTGGCCCAGGCCAGCGCCCCGAAGACCAGCAACGTGCTTCCCAACCGTTCGGACATGCGTGTCGAACGCGACGGCGATCTGCGCTGGCTCGTCGTGGACCGTCCGCCCGAGCAGGTTTTCCCCCGCCTGATCGACTTCTGGACCGAAAGCGGCTTTACCGTCGCCACCAACAATCCCGGTGCCGGCCTGATCGAAACCGACTGGGCCGAGAACCGCGCCAAGATCCCCGAAAGCTGGCTGCGCCAGGCGCTGGGGGCGGTGCTGGAATCGGCATGGGATAGCGGCGAGCGCGAGAAATTCCGGACCCGCGTCGAACGCGTCAACGGTCACACCGAAATCTACGTCAGCCACCGCCAGATGCTCGAAAAGCGTGTCGGCTCCGACGGCTCGCAGGTGCAGTGGCAGAACGGCAAGGAAGACCCTGGCCTGAACGCCGCCATGCTGGCGCGCATGATGGTCTTCCTGGGAACCGACGTCGACAACGCCCGCAAGCTGGTGCAGCAGGCCGAGGCCTCGCCGCAGCGTCCCGCCGTGCAGCAAGACGTCCGAGCCCAGGGCGCGTCGCTCATCGTCAGCGAATCCTTCGACCGCGCCTGGCGTCGTGTCGGCGTGGCGCTCGATGGCGGCGGCTTCGCCGTCGATGACCGCGATCGTTCTTCCGGCGACTACTTCGTCCGCTATGTCGACACCGACACCGGCGAAAAGATGGAACAGCCCGGCTTCTTCAGCCGCCTGTTCTCTGGCGACAAGAAGGCGCAGGCAGCTCAGTACCGCATCCACCTGGTGGGCAACGGCGAACAGACGACCGTCTCGGTCCTGGACTCCAACGGTGCGCCGGACAGCAGCCCGACCGCGCAGCGCCTGCTGAGCGTCCTGAAGGACAAGATGTAATTGAACCGCCGGGCCGCGCGCTCACGCGCAGCGGCCGACGGCAGGGCCCCCGGGTCGGGGCCCCATGCCCGGCCGGCGGCAAGCGCGGACTTCGCCGTCGCTTACGTTCCGGCAAGGCACAAAAAAACCCTGGCATCACACATGCCAGGGTTTTTTTTGCGTCTTCAGTGCGGGGGTTCGTGCCTGAAGGATTACGACGCGGGGGTGGTCGAGCCGCCGGGGGTGGTCGAACCGGAGCCAGGCGTCGTGCCCGGGGCCGCCGGTGCGGGCGAGGCCGGCGGCGTGCCGCCAGGTGCGGGCGTGGTGGCGCCGGGAGTCGGGCTGGTCGCCGGCGCCGGGGCATCTTCCTTCTTGTTGCAAGCGCTGAGCGCGACGGCCAGCACCGAGGCAATAATCAAGGTTTTGCTCATCATTATTTGAACTCCTGTAGATGACGACTCTTGAAACCCCGTTAGGGGAAACCAGAACTCAGGCTACAGGAAGGTTCAGGCCGATCGCGTAGGAAAGTTAAATCGTTCGCATCCCAACGGCAACAAACCTTTCAGCTTGGTGTTATGTCTTTCTTGATGTGACCCGGTTTACAGACCTGATTTCTTTCTGTGTGACACGGATACGCGAACGTTTCCAGTTACTACTCGGCTCGGTAATGAATCCAGCCCGAGTCCAGCCAATCGGCCAAACATGCCCGTGCTTCGTCGGAAAGACGGGCGCAGGCGGGATGCGCGCAATCCAGGCTACGTGAATCAGCCAGCAGGCGCAATGCCGCATCCGCGGGCGTCATTGCGGTTTCTCCGTTGATGAACAGCTGTTTGCCGCGATAGAGCATGCGGCTGCGGCGGTCCAGCACCAGGCGCCCGGATGCGGGCCAGTCCTCTTCCAGATCCACGTCCATGCCCTCCGGCGCGTCGAACACGCTGAGGTTGCTGGGTTCGGTCAGCCAGCACCCCAGAAAGCGCGACGCCAGCGCGTCGTCAAAGCGCAGCTTTTCCACCGTTTCCAGCGTGGCGGCCACCAGTGCGTCGGGTAGCGCCGCGGGCGTATCCACGGCCGGCTGGGCCGGATCGCGGTAGACGGCCGACAGCTTCGGGCCGGGCAGGGCGGGCTCGCCGTAGGGACCACCCAGAAGGCCCACGCGGGCCATGACCTGGTCCGCAGCCGCTTCCAGCAGGCCACGCGCCAACGTCGCCTGCGTCGGCGCCCGGAAGCCGATGGAGATCGTCATGCAGCCATCGCCCATGGCAATGCCGTCGTGGGCGGCCTGCGGCGGCAGGTACAGCATGTCGCCGGGCGCCAGCACCGCCTTTTCCTCGGGCTGGAAGTTGCTCAGGATCTTGAGCGGCAAGTCCGGTTCCAGCGACAGGTCCTTCTGGCGGCCATAGCGCCATTCGCGCTCGCCCGCCGCCTGCAGCAGGAACACGTCGTAGCTGTCGAAATGCGGGCCGACGCCGCCGCCGTGGCTGGCGATGCTGATCATCACGTCGTCCAGGCGGGCGTCCGGAATGAACCGGAACAGGGCCATCAGCTCGGCGGCCGCATCGCTATGCAGGTCCACGCTCTGCACCAGCAGCGTCCAGTCGCCCTCGTTGTCCTTGGGCAGACGCGCAAAGGGGCCGTTTTCCATCTGCCATTCGCCGTTCTCGCGCCAGATGAGGCGCGACTCCACGTCGTCGCGGCGCGCGAGTTTCTTGATGGCCGCGATGGTGACGGGCGGCTTGAACGCCGGAATGGCCTGGCGGATCAGCAGCGGCTTCTTCTGCCAGTAACGGCGCATGAAGTCGTTGGGGCTTTGATTGCCCAGGAGCGCAAGCGGATGATCGAGGTTCATTGGAGGTGCTTCTTCAAGCGGTAAAGGGCATCCAGCGCTTCGCGCGGGGTGAGGCTGTCGGGGTCGATGGCGGAAAGCTCCTCGCGCAGGGAGTCGAGCGCCTCGATGGTGTCTGCACGTTCGGCCTGCGCATACGCCTGGGCGTCGGCCTCGGCAGCAGCCGAGAACAACCCCAGCTGCGGCGTGGGTGCGCCTTGCGCTTCCAGACGTTCAAGTTCGCGCGTCGCCTGCCGGATGACGGCGGCGGGCACGCCGGCGCGCTGGGCCACCTGAATCCCGTAGCTGCGGCTGGCGGGGCCTTCGCGCACTTCGTGCAAGAAGACGATGCCGCCCGCCGACTCGGCTGCGGCCAGGTGGACGTTGGCGGCCGTAGGCTGCTCGGCGGGCAGGCGGGTCAATTCAAAGTAGTGCGTGGCAAACAGCGTCAGCGCGCGGTTGTGCGACAGCAGGCGGCACGCAATGGCCCACGCAAGCGCCAGGCCGTCATACGTGGACGTGCCGCGTCCGATTTCGTCCATCAGCACCAGGCTGTTAGGCGTGCTGGCCGACAGGATGGCCGCGGCCTCAGTCATTTCCATCATGAAGGTCGAGCGTCCGCCCGCCAGGTCGTCGGCCGCGCCGATGCGGGTGAAGATGCGGTCGATCTTGCCGATCCGGGCGCGCGAGGCCGGCACGAAGCTGCCAATGCGCGCCAGCAGCACGATCAGCGCCACCTGCCGCATGTACGTCGACTTACCGCCCATGTTCGGGCCGGTGATGAGCAGCATGCGCCGCGCGGGATCCAGACGGCAGCCGTTGGGGGTGAAGCGTTCGATGACGCGTTCCACCACCGGATGGCGGCCGGCCTCGATGTCGATGTCGGCCTGCTCGGACAGCTCGGGCGCGATCCAGTCGTGGCGCTGCGCGTGTTCGGCCAGCGCGGCCAGCGTATCCAGCTCGGCCAGCGCCGCGGCGCAGTCGGACAGCGGACGCACGTGCTCGGCAAGCACGTCGAGCAATTGCTCGAACAGCCATTTTTCGCGGGCCAGCGAGCGGTCCTGCGCGGACAGCACCTTGTCCTCCCAGGTCTTGAGCTCGGGCGTGATGTAGCGCTCGGCATTCTTGAGCGTCTGGCGGCGGCGGTAGTCTTCGGGGACCTTCGCCGTCTGGCCCTTGGTGACTTCGATGTAGAAGCCATGCACGCGGTTGAACTCCACGCGCAGGTTGCTGATGCCGGTGCGCTCGCGCTCGCGGGCTTCGAGCTGGACAAGGAAGTCCCCGCCGTCCGCGGCCAATGCGCGCAACTCGTCGAGTTCGGCGTCAAAGCCGGCTGCCAGCACGCCGCCATCGCGGATGGCCACGGCAGGCTCGGGCGCGATGGCGCGCACCAGCAGGGCGGCCAGGGCAGGGTCCACGGACAGATGCGAGATCAGTTCGCCGATGCGCGGCGAGGCGGACATCGGTTCGACCAGGTCGGCAAGCGCGGGCAAGGCCTGCAGCGCGTCGCGCAGGCTGGCGAGTTCGCGCGGGCGCACCGACCGCAGCGCCAGGCGCGCGGCAATGCGCTCGATGTCGGGAAAGGCATTCAGGGCGGCGCGCAGCGCTTCCAGCAGACCGGTCGAGCCAAAGGTCTGCTCCACGTCCATGCGCCCGGCCAGCAGCGCCGAAATGGCCTGCTGGCGCGCCAGCGCCTGGTCGTTCTCGCGCAAGGGGTGATGGAGCCAGCGGCGCAGCAGCCGGCTGCCCATCGGCGTGCGGCAGCCGTCCAGCAGCGAAAACAGCGTGGGCGAGTCTTCGCCCGACAGCGTCTGCGTCAGTTCCAGGTTGCGGCGTGTGACCGGGTCCAGCAGCACGAACTGCCCGGGCCGCTCGGCCGACAGGCTTTGCACGTGCGCCAGTGCCTGCGACTGCGTGCGCGCGGCATAGCGCAGCAAGGCGCCGGCCGCGCAGATGCCGGCCGGCATGTCTTCGATGTCAAAGCCCGCCAGCGTGTCCGTCTTGAAATGCGCCAGCAGGTGCGCGCGCGCGCCGTCGCTTTCGAAGTGCCAGTCCGGCACGCGGGAGCGGGCGCCCTCGAACGGAAAGTCGAACTCGGCGGTGTCGGCGCAAACGATCTCCGCCGGCGCAATGCGGTGCAATTCCGATTCCAGCTGCGCGGGCGCGCATTCGGTCACCCGGAACTCGCCGCTGGCCAGATTCAGCCACGCCAACCCCGCGCGCGGCGCGCGAGCGCTGCCGCTGACGCAGATGGCCGCCAGCGCGCGGTCCGCCTTGGCGGGCAGAAGGGCGTCGTCGGTCAGGGTGCCGGGCGTCACGATGCGCACGATGCGGCGCTCGACCGGCCCCTTCGAGGCGGCCGGATCGCCGATCTGCTCGCAGATGGCGACGGATTCGCCCATCGCCACCAGCCGGGCCAGGTATTGCTCCATGGCATGCACCGGCAGGCCAGCCATGGGGATGGGCACGCCGTTGGACGAGCCCCGCCTGGTCAGTGTCAGATTGAGCAGCCGCGCGCCACGCTCGGCGTCTTCGTAGAACATTTCATAGAAGTCGCCCATGCGATAGAACAACAGCAATGGCCCGGCCTCGGCTTTGAGGCGCAGGTACTGTTGCATCATGGGGGTGTGGCCCGCGTGGGCGTCGGCGGAGGTATTTTGCAGTGCAGAATTCATGCCCGTGATTGTATCGGGGCGGGGAGGGCGCCGCTGAACAGCGGCGTGGCGATTTGGCGATGGGTTGCGATTTTTCGCATGACTGCGCACCTGGACGAATGGTACGCATACGAAATAGGCTGAATCGCGCCGAAACCGGCTGAAATCCCCTTTGAAAATGGATGCGCAGTTGCCCGCGACAAATGTCGCTATGGTAGTTGCCTGGCCGCATAACAACGCGGTGAGATGACATCCACCTCCACGCCATCGGGAACAAAATGAAAGTCAAATCCATGCTGTCTTTCGTCGTGCTTTCCTTGCTCGCCGCCGCGGGCGCCCAGGCAGACAGCTGCCGGGCCAATTACCAGGGCGGGGAAGATTGCAGATACGACGATGGCACCACGTCGTCGAGCCGCTCCAACTACCAAGGCGGTTTCGATACGACCTACAGCGATGGCAGGACCTCCACCAGCCGGAAAAACTACACTGGCGGTTTTGATACCCGCTACAGCGATGGCAGCAAATCCACCAGCCGGTCAAACTACACCGGCGGCTACGATACGCGTTATAGCGACGGCTCGTCTTCTTCCAGCCGGAAAAACTACACGGGCGGTTACGACACCCGCTATAGCGATGGCTCATCGTCTTCCAGCCGGAAAAACTACAACGGCGCGCTGGACACGAATTCCCGGCGCAGCAAGGACAGCAAGGCCGATACGCGCCGGCCGGCAGGCGCCCGCTGAATTGATGTTGGTGTCTGACACCGGCGGCCACCCGGCCCTGCGGGGGCAAGAAGCCGTAGCGCGCACGGCTCCCAAGATTGCGTTCAGTGGCATCGCCGACACATGCGTCATTTAGTAACGGTCGTATCTTTATGGCTACTAATGACCCATAGTGCGTGCAGGGATATTTTTCCCTGGAAAATCTAGGACTTACATTGAAGATTGAAACTGGTATTGTGAAGTGGTTCAACAACGACAAGGGCTTCGGCTTTATCATGCCGGAGCTGGGCGGTAAGGACCTCTTCGCTCACTACTCTGAGATTCAGGGCAGCGGGCACAAATCTCTTGAAGAGAACCAGCGCGTGACGTTCGTCGCCGGCCAAGGACAGAAAGGTCCTCAGGCGACAATGATCAAACCGATTTAAGAACTGGCTGGCTTGCCCTAAGGCAAGCCAGCTGGCACCTAGCAAGTGGGGCCGAATCCTTTGAAACAAGGGATTCGGCCCTTTGACTTTGGACGACTCGCCAACTTGCAGCCCCAACGCGCCGCCGGGCACAATCTTCCCGGCGTGGCGCGTGTGGACGCCGCGGGAGTTTCAACGCCATGCCCGATATTGCCGTTCCTGACGTGCTGGATGCCAGCGAGCGCGTTTCCATTTCCAGCGGCGACCACCGGGCCGAGTTCGCGCCCGGCGGGGGCGGCAGGCTGACGCGGCTGTCGACCGGCGGACACGACTGGATCGTGCCGCTGACCGCCACCGAATGGCCAGCGGGCCGATGGCCGCGTGCCGGATCCTATCCGCTGGCGCCGTATTCCAACCGGATCCGCGATGGCGTCTTCACGTTCAATGGCGCCCGCTACGCGTTGCAGTCCGTGCCCAACCGGCCGCAGGCGATTCATGGCTCGGGGCTGTTCCAGTCCTGGCAGGTCCGCAATCTGACGCCCGACAGTGTCGATCTGGTGCTGGATCAGCCGGCCGGCGTGCTGGGCTGGCCCTGGCCGTTTGAATGCGTGCAGCGCTGGCGGCTGGACAGCCGTGGGCTGAGCCTGAAGATGGCCATCACCAATCGAGGCGACACGCCAATGCCGTGCGGGATGGGCATCCATCCGTATTTCACGGCGCAGCGCGTCACGCTGCACGCCCGGCGCATCTGGCCGTCGGACGAGAATGGCTTGCCCACGGGCAGCAAGACGACGACGGTGCGAGAGCTGCGCCAGTCCGCCGAGGGCTGCGACACGTACCTGTCGCAATGGCAGGGCCGCGCGACGCTGCACTGGCCCGAGGGCCACGAACTGGCGCTGCATGCAGACCCTGCGTTTGCGCATCAGGTGGTGTACACGGCGCCGGGCGCGGATTTCCTTTGCGTGGAACCGGTCAGCAACGTGGCCGATGCGTTCAATCTGGCGGCGGCGGGCGAGACCCGAACCGGCATGCAGGTGCTGGAACCGGGCGAGCGCTTTGCCGCGACGCTGCTGCTTGGCCTCGCGACGCCTCCTCACAGGACTTGGTAAGCGCCGCACCCTGCGGCGATAATCCGCTCAAACCAGAATCAGGAGTCGTTACGTGAAAAAGCTCAGCACCGAACAATTGCAGGCTGCGGTCGAGACGCTTCGCCGGACGCAGGCCAAGCTGGCTCGCGCCGGCAACCTGCCGCTTGAGCCCACTATCTACGCCAGCGCCAAGGGTTTTCGCCGCAACGTGCCCGATTATGTGTGGTCCTGGCTGTCCGGTCTGCTGGCGCCGCACAAGAGCCTGTCGGCCTGGATGGACACGCACCAGCCGGGCTGGCGCGAAGGCAAGACGCCGGCGGCCGCCGTCTATGCCCGCACGGAAAACGGCTGGTTCCAGTGGCTGATCGCCGAACTGGAAGCCGAAATCAACGACCCGCACGCGCGCGCCAAGCGCGAAGGCCGAGGCTGATTGGCCTGATCGCGCCCGGCGCGGCCCGCCGGCGCACGCGATCCCGCTCGGGATCGCCGCGTTTCTAGAACCCTTCCAGCACGATCTTGCCGCGCGCCTTGCCGCTTTCGATGAAGGAGTGGGCGCGGCGCAGGTTTTCCGCGTTGATCTTGCCGTAGTGCTCGCCCAGCGTGGTGCGCAGCGTGCCGTTGTCGATCAGGCGGGCAGCCTGGTTCAGCAGTTCGTGTTGCGCGATGAGGTCGGGCGTGTTGTGCAGCGGTCGGGCAAACATGAATTCCCAATGCAGCGAGGCTGACTTGCCCTTGAGCAGCCGCACATCGATCGCGGCCGGGTCGTCGATCAGCGCAATCTTGCCCTGCGGCGCAATCGCTTCGGCCATCTGCGGGAAATGCGCGTCAGTGTGCGTCAGGCCGGCGATGTAGCTCACATTGTCAAAGCCGATGCGCTTGAGCTCGCCGGCCAGCGGTTGGGTGTGATCGATGACGTGATGCGCGCCCAGGTCGCGCACCCAGGCCTGGGTCTCGGGTCGCGAGGCCGTGCCGATCACGGTCAGGCCGGTGAGCTGTCGCGCCAGCTGCACCAGGATCGAGCCAACTCCGCCTGCCGCTCCGATGACGAGCAGGCTGCGCTGGCTGGGCGCGGCGTTGTCCAGCACCCGCAGGCGGTCGAACAGCAGTTCCCACGCGGTGATGGTGGTCAGGGGCAGGGCGGCCGCCTGCGCAAAATCCAGGCTCTTGGGCATGTGGCCGACGATGCGCTCGTCCACGACATGGCGTTCGCTGTTGGCGCCCGGACGGGTCAGGGCGCCGGCATACCAGACGCGGTCGCCCGGCTTGAAGAGGCTGGTGCGCGCGCCGACCGCGCGCACGATGCCGGCGGCGTCCCAGCCGATGATTTCGGGCTGGCCGTCCTTGGGCTTGCGGTTGGCGCGGATCTTGACGTCTACGGGGTTGACCGAGATGGCGTGCACGTCCACCAGCAGGTCGTGGTCGCCCGGCACGGGTTCGGGGGCGGTGATGTCCTGCAAGGCGTCGGCGTTGTCGGCGGGCAGGTTCTTGAAGTAGGCAATGGCTTTCATGGCGGGAGCGTCCGGCGGTTCAGGGGTTCAGATGATGGAGCGGACCACGCCGCCGTCCACGCGCAGGGCCGCGCCGTTGGTGGCCGACGCTTGGGTCGAGCAGGTGTAGACGACCATGTTGGCCACTTCTTGCACGGTGGCCAGCCGGCGCAGCAGCGAGGTGGGGCGATGCTGGGCGATGAAGTCCTGCTCCATCTGCGCTTGCGAGACGCCTTGCTCCTTGGCCATTTCCGCGAAGAAGTCGGCGACCCCGTCGGACCGGGTGGGGCCGGGCAGCACGGCGTTGACGGTGACGTTGGTGCCCGCAGTCAGCTCGGCCAGGCCGCGCGAGACCGCGAGCTGGGCGGTCTTGCTGACGCCGTAGTGGATCATCTCGGCGGGAATCTGCACGGCGGACTCGCTGGAGATGAACACGATTCGGCCCCAGTTGGCGGCCAGCATGCGCGGCAGGTAGTAGCGCGACAGCCGGATGCCGCTCATGACGTTGGTGTCCATCATGGACTGCCAGTCGTCGTCGGTGATTTCGGTGAAGGACTTGGGTGTGAAGGTGCCGGCATTGTTGACCAGGATGTCCACGTCGGGATGCGCGGCGCATACCGAGGCGGCGCCGTCCGCGGTGGCCAGGTCCGCCTGCACGGTCGTGACCTGGGCGCCTGCAACTTGCTGCGTGACAGTCTCAGCGGCTTGCGCCAGCTTGGTTGCATTGCGGCCGTGCAGGACGACCTGCGCGCCGGCCTCGGCCAGTCCAATGGCAATCGCCAGCCCAATGCCACCGGACGATCCGGTGACAAGCGCCTTCTTGCCGTTCAGTTCGATTTTCATGCGGGGACTCCTTGCGTGTCGGGGGAATGAATGCATGATTACCCACTCCGCACCGATGAAAAACGGGCTAGCATCGCAGGCAGTTTCAATAAATTTTTGAAAATGAGGCCGAAGTGGTCCGATTCGAGGATTTGAAGATCTTTGTCGCCGCGTCGGATCTGGGCAGCTTTTCCGCCGCCGCGCGCGAGCTCGATCTGACGCCAGCGGTGGCCAGCGCCGCGCTCAAGCGGCTGGAAGAGGCGTTGGAAACGCGGCTTTTCGTGCGCTCGACACGTAGCCTGCGTTTGACCAGCGATGGCGAACGCTACCTGGAATATGCGCGCTCGGCGCTATCCACCCTGGAAGCCGGCAAGAACGCAATGGCGCGCGACAAGACGGACATTGCCGGCACCTTGTCGGTATCGATCCCGTCCGACCTGGGCCGCCACGTGCTGCTGCCGTGGCTGGACGAATTCCAGCGCCAGCACCCGCGGGTCAACTTCCAGCTACGCATCAGCGACCGGCTGGCGGACCTGTACCGGCAACCGGTCGACATCGCCGTGCGGTACGGGACGCCGAACGATTCCAGCCTGGTCGCACTGCCGCTATCCGAACACAACCGGCGTGTCGTATGCGCGGCGCCCGCGTACCTTGCGCGGCACGGCGTGCCGCAAACGCCGGCGGACCTGCGCCGCCACAACTGCCTGTCGTTCGTGCTGGGCGAAACGCTGCACGATCGCTGGACCTTCGAGCACGAGGGGACCAGCCTCACCATTCCGGTCAAAGGCGATCGCGTGGGCGACGACGGTGACCTGGTGCGGCGTTGGGCGCTGGCTGGGCACGGCATCGCGTACAAATCGCGCTACGACGTGCTGAGCGACTTGCGCGCGGGCCGGCTGGTCGAACTGCTGGCCGGCTATGGCAGCGAGCCGTCGCCGCTCTATCTGCTGTGCGTGCACCGCATGCTGCTATCGCCCGCGGTGCGGCGCTTGCGGGAATTTCTGCAGGACCGGTTCAAGGCATTCGAGGCGGGCTAGCCGCACGTTCAGGAATTGCTGCGGTATCGCCACGCCACATCCGTTCGCCTCGTCAGTCCGCCATATCAATGCGCCGCATGATGGCCGCCGGCTGCCTGCTTGTTCGCCGCACGCGTGCGTGCTGCCTTCTTGGCCGCGGCTGAGCGGCCGGCCGCACCCTTGGTCGCTGCTGCCTTGCGCGCGGCGGCCGAGCGGTCCGCAGCCGTGCGCTTGCTGGCCGTCTTGGTCGCGTTGCGTGACAGCGCGGACTTCGACGCGGGCTTGGTGCTTTCCTTCTTCAGGGCTTTGGTCGTGGCCTTGGAGCGCGTGCTCGACTTGGCATGGCCGTCGTGCGCCGCGCGGGTGTCCTGCGCTGCCTTGCGTTTGGTCTCGGCGCTGGCGTTCTTGGGCGTACCCAGCTTCACCCCGGCGCGGCGCGCCTTGGACAGGCCAATTGCGATCGCCTGCTTGCTGGATCGCACGCCATGCTTGCCCTCGCGCACATTGTCGATTTCCTCGCGCACGAATTCGCCGGCTTGCGTCGATGCTGATTTGCCTTCGCGCTTGTCCCGCTTTGCGCGCTCGATGGTCTTTCGTTCAGGCATGGTGGTCTCCTTTGCTTCGCATTGCAAAAGTGATTCCGTCGCCGGTCGAGACCGCGCGACGGAACTCGTAACACCACTCTATCGCTGCGCAGGTATCCTGTGTGTTCGAATGGATTGCCGGTCGTAAGCGCCGGAACACGGCGAAAGCACCGACGATTCACAACTCACCCCCTATGCGGAGACGAGCTATGTCGAATCATGTCTATAAGCAGATCGAGTTGGTGGGCTCTTCCACCAAGTCCACCGACGATGCGATCGCGAAAGCCATCGAGCGCGCGTCCGAAACCTTGCGCAACCTGGATTGGTTCGAGGTGACCGAAGTGCGCGGCCACATCAAGGACGGCAAGGTGGCGCACTGGCAGGTAGGGTTGAAGATCGGCATGCGCCTGGAAGGCGATTCCTGATCCCGCCGCTGGTCATTGCTTGACCACGCCTCGCAAGTGACTGTCGCATAACGAGTTTCTGTACTTGTTGTGCGACTGTTCAGAGGCTTGTCCACATTCCATGGGGACAAGCCTGTCCGCTTGTCCACCGTCCCATCTCGTCCTCATCCCGCGCGCTGCGGCGGCGGCACGGTGAGCGATTCTTGCCCGCACCCTGCAAGTCGATGATCTGCAAGGCTTTTGGCAGAGTACTCGCAGACTGTCCTCAGGCTTATCCACATTTGGCGGGGACAACCCCAGCACGGTCAAACCGCGTTTGGGCCTTTCTTGACCACGCTATGTAGGGCATTGATATGAAACGGGATTTTCCACCTGCCCTCATACTGTCCTCATCCTTGTCCACAGAAGGCGGGGACAAATCCACACTCGGGCGTGCGCCGTCACAGTGACGGTCCCGGCAATGCCGAAAACCGGGGATAACTCCGCGGGAAATCGTTCAAAAGGATGATTGCGCATTTATTGATCGCGCATCGCAAGTGCTTGGCGACACAGGGAATTTTGGATCTGCCCCAAGGCTGTCCTCACCTTTCTCCACAGTTGGAGGGGATAAGTGGCGCCTGATGAATCGAAAACGGAACGCGGCTTTGGAGCGCGTTCCCGCAAATGCGGTACGGCGCAATTCTGGCGCGGAACCCATGAATTTGAGGACCATGACCAAAGTCAAGAAGGCGGCCTGCGGCAACGGTACGCTGGACCCGGGTTCTCCTCTGTTTGAGGCCGAGCCTGATCGAAGAAAGGGCTGGATATGTACCTCTCCTCATTGCGTTCGAAACTGACCCGAGCCTCGATTGCGCCGATAGCCCTCTTTCCCGGTCTCGGGCGGGCTGCATCCTCGCACATTGAGGACGCCATCGCCGACGTTCTCGTCTGGATCGTGATCGTTCTGGTGCCGGCGCTCGCCCTCTGGATATTCTGGAAGCTGCATGTCCTGCCGGAGGTGATCGCCGAGAAGCGGCGCCATCCCCAAGCCGAGGCCATCAAGGCGCTCTGCCTGCTTTCCCTGGTTTTCGGGGGAATGCTGTGGCCCTTTGCCTGGTTGTGGGCGTACACCAAGCCGGTGGCGTATCGGCTTGCCTACGGTGTGGACGAGCACGATGGCGATCATCCGAAGCCCCGCGCGAAGGAAAGCGAAGCGGAAGTCTAGAAAAATGGGACGCCATCATTCCCACGGGAATGCCGGGTCCGACGTCACAACCGCCGGTTGACCGGAGGTCGCCATGCTCGAACTGATTTGCGTCTTTTACGCGCTGATCGTTTGGCTTGTCTTCATCAAGCTCAAGCTCCTGCCCTGGAATATTCAATCCCAGGTCGGCGTAGTTGCCTTGGGCTTGGCTGGCATGGTGGCGCTTGTCCTGACGATCAACGTCGTCACGCCGTCGTCGGGCGAGGCGCGTGTCGTCAACTATGTCGTCGAGATCGTGCCGCGCGTGACGGGACGCGTTGTGGAGATTGCCGTGGAAGGCAATCGACCGATCAAGAAGGGCGACGTGCTGCTGAGGCTGGACGATGAGCCCTATCGGCTTAAGGTCAGGCAGCTCGAGGCGAAGCTCATCGACGCGCAAGCGACACGGCAGTCTCTGGATCGCGACCTGTCCGCCGCCCAGTCGGTAACCGCGGCCGCGCTTGCACAAGTTGAACTGAGCCGCATGCGTTTGCGGCAAAGCACGGCCCTGGCTGCGCGGGGCGCGGGGAGCGAGTACGACGTCCAGAGTTTCCAGACTGAACTGAAGGTCCGGCTTGCAAACTGGGAAGCGGCGCGAGAATCGGAAAATAAGATCCGGCTGAGCCTGGGCGCCGTGTTCGATGGCGACCAGGCTTCAGTGGCGCAGGCGAAAGCGGAGTTGGAATTCGCGAAATGGGAGTTGCAGCAAACGACGCTGTATGCGCCCGCTGACGGCTATGCGATCAACCTGCAGGCGCGGGTGGGCTCCTATGCGGCCGCCCTGCCCATGCGTCCCATCATGTCGTTCGTCGAAACCACCCAGCAGGTGATTGCGTTCTTCGATCAGAATCAACTGACAAAGGTGAGACCAGGCAACGAGGTCGAGGTGTCTCTTCGAACGGTGCCCGGCCACATATTCAAAGGCAAGGTTGATTCGATCGTCTGGGCGACGTCCCAGGGCCAGTTTCAAGCGTCCGGCCTGCTGCCCGGCACGACCGCGGAGGGCGATCAGGCCGCTGCGCCCATGCAGTTTGCCGTGCGCATAGACCTCGAGACGCCGCAAGAGATGGCGTTGGCCATGGGCGCCCGCGGGCGGGCCGCCATTTACACAGACAGCCTGGGGATGCTGCACATGGTTCGGAAAGTCATCGTCCGCGTTTCTTCCAAGCTCGACTATCTGGTTCTCAAGCTTCATTGACGAGGCGTCCATGCGATCGCGCCGCCCAAACGCTCTGTGTTTTCTTGCAACGGTGTGCTGTGCCGCGGCCTTCACGACGGGATGCGCAAATCTTGATCGGCCGGACGACGCCGCCTTGTACGAGCAGGCCATGTCCGGCATCCAGGCGCCCGAACATTGGGTCGCGAGCGCGGCAGCCGCCGCGTTCTCGCCGCAATGGGCGGGCTTTGGCGCACAAGGCACCCTGGATGCGCTGATCGATGAGGCCATTGCCAACAACCTGGACCTTCGGGCCGCGGGCAGCCGGCTGCAACAAGCGGCGCATCAGGCCAGGTTGGCAGGCGCAGCCCTGCTTCCCACGGTGGGCCTGGGCGCGCGGACGGCGACAGATCCCACGCCGGGCAGCGCGTTTTCGGCCAATGGCTATGCAGTCTTGATGAGTTGGGAGATCGACTTGTGGGGCAGGGCGCGCGCCGAGAAATTGTCGGCGGAGGCGGGATATCGCTCCGCCGAAGCGGATTACGCATATGCGCGCCAGTCCATCGGGGCCCTGACCGCCCGCAGTTGGCTCGCCGCACTCGAAGCGAGCGGTCAACTGCAGCTGGCAAAGGACCTTGCCGTCGCAACGGACGAACAGCTCAACCTGGTTCGCTACCGTCGCCAGATCGGAAAAACTGGTGAGTTGGAGGTAGCGTTTTGGTCGGAGCAGGCAGGCGCGGCTTCTGACGCGGTCGCAAAATACGAGCAGGCCCGGTCGGAAGCCCTGCGCGCATTGGAACTGATACTTGGACGCTATCCGTCCGCGTCGGTGCAGGCCGACGAAGCGATTCCCGATGCGCCGCCGCCCTTGAGCTCTGGCCTGCCCTTGGACCTGTTGGACCGTAGGCCCGACCTGGTCGCGGCGCGCGAGAGGGTTATTTCCGCATACTTCGGCGCCGAGGAGGCGAAGGCCGCGCGTCTGCCCGCCATTTCGATATTTGCCGGAGCGGGGCGTTTCACGAAAGATTATTCAGGCTTGGCGGCCAGTATGCAGACCTGGGTCTTCCCCTTGGGAGCGTCGCTTGTGTGGCCCCTATTCGACGCGGGGCGCCGCCAGATAACACTGCAATTGCGGACTGAACAGCAACGTGAAGCGCTCGCGCTGTACGCCCGCGTCATCCTGACGGCGATGGCGGAAGTTGAAAACGGTTTGACGGGCGAATATCAGTTGGCAGTGCGCGAACAATCCCTGCAACGTCAACTTGCTGAAAGCCGCCGCGCGCTGACGTTGGCTCAGGTGCAACGCGAGATCGGCCGAGTCGATGATTTTGATGTGTTGCAGCGCAAACGCGACCTCTTGCACGTGCAGGGCAGTCTGTTGCACATCCGCGCGCTGCGGCTGGTTCAACGCGTGAATCTGCATCTGGCGTTGGGCGGCGAGTTCGCCTCGGATGACGCCTCACGGTAGATGCCCCGGCCGCCTTCTTTTGCCTCGCAAGACATGCTTGCGCCGTGTCGTGGGGTAGTCGAATTGCGGCGCTGGCTTGGTCGTGCGATAAAAAAAGCCCCTCGACGCATCGAGGGGCTTGATCGCCCGGAGGTAGATCGGGCGATCGGCGCCGGCACGCGCGGGGCGTGGCCGGCGTCGGCGGCAGATCAGGCGTTCATTTTCTTGATCCAGTCGACGTAGCGGTCCACCCAGCCCTGCAGGAACTTGCGGGTGCCTTCGTTGGTGATGGTGAACTGGTCGTCGACGAGGCCTTCGGAATACTGCAGGAAGACTTCCGGCGTGGTGAGCGCGTTGGCGCCTTCGGCGGCCAGAATGTTGCGCAGATGTTGCTGCATCATGGCCGTGCCCGCGGCGCTGGGCGATGCGCCCAGGATGCCGACGGCCTTGCCGGTCCACGAATTCTGGCCCCACGGGCGCGAACCCCAGTCGATGGCGTTCTTGATGGCGGCCGGGACCGAGCGGTTGTGCTCAGGAGACACGAACAGGATGCCCTGCGCGTCGGCGATCTGCTGTTTGAGCTTGGCGGCGGGGGCGGGCAGGTTGTTTTCGTTGTCCTGGTTGTAGAGCGGGATGTCGCCCAGGCTCACATACTCGAACTTGAAGTCGGCCGGAACCAGCTTTTCCAGCGCACGCGCCACGCGCAGATTGATCGAGGCGGCGCGCAGGCTTCCGACGAAAACCGCAATCTTGTATGTGCTCATGAGCAGGGGCTCCAACAAGGAAAAGGGAACGGCCAGTGTAGACCTGCAGAAGTCCGGGCTCAATGCCGTTTGCGAATATTCACATGGCGTTTGGCAATGTCGGCCTTATGCCCGCAGGGCCCACGCGTCTTGACGGTACGCGGGCGATCGACGATGTCACGTCATCAGGCTGACATGGGCGGCCACGACGCGCCAGCCTTCGGGGGTGCGCATCCATGTCTGGCTCTGGCGTCCGGTGCGGGTGCTGCCTTCGCGCTGGAATTCCAGGTTGGCGGTGGCGAAGTCCCGGCCATAGGTGGTGATGGCGGTGCGCAGGACCTGTCTTGCCAGGCCTTGCGGCGAACGCTGTGCGCGGAAGGCACGGATCTGGTCGTAACCGTAGAGGTTTTCGCCGGCGCCATAACGCAGGGTATACGGGCTGTTCCAGAACAGGGTGTCCAGCACTTCCACGTCGTTGGAAACCAGCGCCGCTTCGTAGCGTTCGACAACCGCGGTGACCTCGGCCACGACGTCGGGCAGATTGATGTCCATTGCTGCTTATCTCCGGTATGCACCAGCTTGGTGCGTGATGTAGGGGTAATCACCAATATGGGGTGTGTTGCGGTGCGCAAATATCCACGCGCCGGACCCCGGAAGCCCTCGCAAGGCGGGATTGCTGCGCTGCAAGGCTGGCACGCCGTTTGCTAGGGTTAACGTGCATAACACGCTGCACGCTGCCCCAGGAGTATCACCATGTCCGCATCCGCCGTTTCCGTTCCGGTCACCATGATGGTGACTCGGCACATCGCGCCCGAACGCTATAGCGATTTCCTGTCCTGGATGCGCCAGGGCGAGATCCTGGCGGCGGGCTTCCCGGGGTTTCTGGGATCTGGCGTGCTGCAGCCGCCCGAAGGCGGCGACGAATATCAGATCTTGCTGCGCTTCACGGACGAGGCGAGCCTGAACCGGTGGGAGAAATCCCTGCCGCGCCGCATGTGGCTGGAGCGCGGCGCCAGCCTGGTGCGGGCGAGCCACGAGCATCGCGTGAAGGGCACCGAAGGCTGGTTTGCGCCCAAGGCCAGCACGCCGCCGCGCTGGAAGCAGGCGGTCAGCATCTGGCTGGCCTACTTTCCGGTGCTGCTCGTGTTCTCGATGCTGGTGAGCGAACACTTGAACATCCTGCCGGTGTTCTGGCGCGTGCTGATCACGAGCGTGATACTTACGCCCATCATGGTGTTCTTCTGCATTCCATTCATCTCGCGCGTGCTGCATCGCTGGCTGCGCGCCAGCTGAGGCCGCGGGGGCGCTGAGCCGCGCGCCGGGCGCGGCGGTGTCCTTCACCTTCACGCGGCCTTGGCGCGGCGGGTCGAGTACAGCCGGTGCAGCGTGATCTTGCGCACGGCGTTCTGGCTGTCCTGGATGTGCGCGCGCAACAGCGCTGCCGCGCCCGCGGCATCGCGCGCCAGGATGGCGGACAGGATCGCGGCGTGTTCCCGGTAGGTGGTGCCAATGCGGTCGGGCTGGGTGAAATCCAGACGCCGCACGATGCGTATCCGCTCGGTGGCGGCGCGGTGCACGCGTGCGATCTCCGGGTTGCCGGCGGCCGCCACCAGCTCGACGTGAAAGCGTTCGTCCAGGTCCGCCAGCCATTCGCAATCGCTGGAACGGTCGCTTTCGTCCACCAGCCACGTTTCGGCAAGCGGGCGCAGCGCCAGCAGCGGATCGGGCAACCGGCCCGGCGCGCACAGTGCATGCACCGCGGCTGCTTCCAGCACGCTGCGCAGCTCGTAGAAATGATCCAGCGTTTCGAAATCCAGCGGCTTGACCAGCCATCCATTGCGCTGGCGCACCTCTAGATAGCCTTCCCGCTCCAGCCGGAACAACGCCTCGCGCACGGGCGTGCGGCTGATGTGCAGGCGGTCCGCGATCTCGGTCTCGGTGAAGCGGTCGCCCGGGGCCAGGCGGAAATCCAGGATGTCGCGCTTGAGCGTGGTGTACGCGGAGTCGGCCAGCGTGCGCGGCATGTCGATGGCGGCGAAGGCGGTGTCCATGTCGAGGCTCCAGGCGTTGCGGGTGGTGGGGCGGGGTGGGCGGTCAGACTGGCCGGACGCGGGCTGCGCCGGCTTGTTCCAGCGCATGGGCTGCGCGCAGGCAGTCGATCTCGCGCCACGGGGCGGCGATAAGCTGCACACCCAGCGGCAGATGGCCGTCCTCGTCCAGCTCCGGCCACGTGGGCGCGGTGCAGACCGGCAGGCCGATGGCGGAAATCGGTTGCGTCAGCAGGCCCATGCTGGCGCGGGCCGGCAGTTGCTTGCCCGCCAGCGTCAGCCAGTCCGCGCCGATGGGCGTGGCGCTGACGGGCGTGGCCGGGGCGATGAGGACGTCGTAGTGTTCGAAGAGGGCCAGCGCTTCGAGATAGGCGCGATGGCGCACGCGCTGCGCCTGCTGCACCCAGGCGGCGGGGACCAGGCTGCCGGCCACCAGGCGGTCGCGCGAGTGCGGTTCGTAGTAGTCGTAGTGCGTGACGAGCCGGCGGCGGTGCAACGCCCCGCCTTCGGCCGCGGTGATGACGAAGGCGGCTGCGCGGGCCTGCGCCGCGGCGGCAAAGTCGACCACATCGGTGGCGCCCAGGGCGCGCGCGGCAATCTCAACGGCGCGGCGCGCCTGCGGCCCCGCCCATTCCGAAAAATAGCCGCCCAGCACCCCGACGCGCAGCGCGCCCGCGCCCTCGGAAAGGGCCGGCAATGTAGGCGTGGCGGGGCGCTGCGCGCCGGCGATGTCGGCCTCGTCAGGGCCTTGCAGCGCGTCGTAGGCCGCGGCCAGATCGCCGGCGGTGCCCGCGAAGGGCCCCAGGTGATCCAGGCTGCCGACGAAGGGGAAGGAACCGGTGCGCGGCAGGCGGCCGAAGGTGGGCTTCAGGCCGAAGACGCCGCACAGCGAGGCGGGCACGCGGATCGAACCGTTGGTGTCGGAC
The DNA here is from genome assembly GCF_037039475.1 of Achromobacter sp. E1. Classification (NCBI taxonomy): domain Bacteria; kingdom Pseudomonadati; phylum Pseudomonadota; class Betaproteobacteria; order Burkholderiales; family Alcaligenaceae; genus Achromobacter; species Achromobacter sp. E1. Next base: position 4,049,005 of record NZ_CP146253.1, on the reverse strand, counting down.
CCCAGGGTCAGCGGCACCAGACCGCCGGCCACCGCGGCGGCGCTGCCGCCGGACGAGCCGCCCGCGATGCGGGCCGTGTCGTGCGGGTTGCGGCACGCGCCGTAATGCGTGTTTTCCGTGGTGAAGCCGTAGGCGTGCTCATCCATGTTGAGCGCGCCGATCAGCACGGCGCCCGCCTCGCGCATCCGCGCCACCAGCACCGCATCGCGGCTGGCAGGGGGATTGGACGCGTTGACGCGTCCCCCGGCCAGCGTGACCTCGTCGGCGACATCAAAGAGGTTCTTCACGGCGTAAGGCACCCCGGCCAGCGGCGGCAGCGTGTCGCCGCGCGCCCGGCGCGCATCGATGGCCCGCGCTTCCTGCCGCGCGCGGCTTTCCGTCAGGGCCGTGAAGCAGTTGTAGCGGGGATCGCGCTCGCGCACGCGGGCGAGGGTGGCGTCCAGCACCGCCACGGCGCTGCGTTCGCCGCTGCGCACCTGGCGGGCGATATCGTGAGCGGGGCCGGTCACGGGCGGAACACCGAAGCCGATTCCAGTTCCACCGGCAGCGGCTCGTCCGCAAACGCGGCGGCGATGTCGTGGATGCGGGCGAACTGCTGCGCGACCTGCTCGGTGGCGGACTCGCGCAGCGCATACCCCGACAGCGCCAGCGCGCTGCGCACGTATTGGTCGATGGTTTCCTGTGTCATGGCGGATGCTCCCGGTGATGGCGTGGGTTACTTGCGCACTTCGCGCTGGAAGATCTCCAGGCTCAGTTTCTTCATCTGGATGAAGCTGGGCTCGGACAGCGTCTCGACCGTGCGAGGGCGCGCGTCCGTGTAGTCCAGGATCTCGGCGACCCGCGTGGGGCGCTTGGTCAGGAGCAACACCTGGTCGGCCAGGTACACGGCTTCCTCCAGGTCATGCGAGACCAGCAGCATGGTGGTGCCGGTCTGCAGGAAGACTTCCTGCAGCTTCTCGCGGATGAACAGCGTCATCTCGAAGTCGAGCGCCGAAAACGGTTCGTCCAGGAACAGCACCTCGGGCCCGGGCGCCAGCGCGCGCATGATCGAGGCGGTCTGCTGCTGGCCGCCGGAAAGTTCGTAGGGATAGCGGTTCAGATCGAACTTCACGTCGAACGAGGCCACCAGTTCCTCGACGCGCGCGTCGACCTGGGCCTTGCTGCGGCCTTCCAGCCGCAGCGGATAGGCGATGTTGTCGATGGTGCGCAGCCACGGAAACATGGCTTCGCGGTAGTTCTGGAAGACGTAGCCGATCTTGGTCTGCGCCAGCGATTTGCCGTCGAAAAGGATTTCGCCGGCATCGATGGGGATGAGGCCCGCGATCATGTTGATCAGCGTGGACTTGCCGCAGCCGTTGGGACCGAAGACCGATACGATCTTGCCCTTGGGAATGTCCAGGTTGAAGTCTTCATACAGCGGCCAGCCGGCGAAATACTTGGTCAGGCCGCGGATGGTGATGTGCGTGCCCAGCGGGCCCGGCTGAAAGGGCGCGGCGGCCGGTCCGGGCGCGATGGCGGGATTGATGACGGTGGACATTATCGGCCGCTCCAGTGAACCACGCGCTTTTCCAGCACGAGAAAGAGAATGTTGAGCACATAGCCCAGCGCGCCGGCCGCCAGGATCGCGGCGTACATCTCGCGCACGTTCAGCACCTGCTGCGCATTGATGATCCGGTTGCCCAGGCCGCTGTCCGAGCCGATGAACATCTCGGCCACGATCACGATGACCAGCGCCATCGACACGCCGCTGCGCAGGCCGACGAAGGTGGGCTGCAGGCTTTCCCAGATCAGCACGTCCTTGAAGATCTGCCAGCGCGAGGCGCCCATCACGCGCGCGGCCATCACCCGCTGCTTGCGGGCGTTGATGACGCCGTAGGCGCTGTTGAACAGGATCACCAGCACGGCGGCGAAGGCGGCGATGGCAATCTTGTTCATGTCGGTCACGCCGAAGATCATCAGGAACAGCGGGATCAGCGCGGAGGACGGCGTGGAGCGGAAGAAGTCCACCAGGAATTCGACGCTGCGGTAAGCCTTTTCATTGCTGCCCAGCAGCACGCCCAGCGGCACGCCGATCACGCCGGCGATCAGGAAGGCCTGCACTGTGCGGTTCAGCGAGGACAGGAAGTCGGCCAGCAGCGGGCCGCCCGCCATGCCCTTTACCAGCGCCACGATGGTGGCGCTGGGCGTGGGCAGCAGCACGGGGCTGACCAGCTGCAGCCGGACCACCAGGTCCCACACGATGAACAGCGCCAGCGGGCCGATCAGGGGAAGCAGGCGCGCGCTGTTGAACTTGCGCGGCGGTTTGGACATGGCCGGCTGCGCCTTGGGCGGCGCGGCGGTGGAGGCCGGAGAAGGGGCGGGCGTGGCGCCCGTAGCCGTGGTCGCGGTCATGGATCAGCCCTTGTAAAGCATGGTCGAGACGTCGACCTTTTGCGCGAAGATGCCCTTGTCGGTGAAAAGGTCGAAGAACTTCTGGAAGTACTGCACGTCGCTGGGCGTGAACTCGTTGTGCAGCGTGTAGGCGGCCAGCGGCACTTCCTCGGTCATCGGGCCTTCGATGGCGGTGTAGCCCTTCAGGAAGGGGCGCGCCTCGGCGGGGTTGGTGCGGATCAGTTCGATGCCGCGCGCGTACGCGGCGATGAATTTCTTGCTTTCCTCGGGATGCTTTTTCAGGAAGGCGGTGGTGAGCGAGGCCGAGCCGCCGAACCACGGCGCCATGGGATCGCCCAGCACGTATTTGGCGATCACGCCCGTTTCCAGCACGCGGGTCGTGCCGTTCAGGCGGCCCACCGTGCCCGTGGGTTCAAGCGTGTAGCACGCATCCAACTGGCCGGCGGCAACCGCGGCGACGTGCTGGCTGATTGCCAACTCGACCACGGTTGCTCCGGTTGCGCCGGCGCGCTCCAGTACTGCCTTGGCCAGCGTGGAATTCTGGATGCCGGGACCAGAACCGACCTTTTTCCCCTTGAGGTCTGCGATGGATTTGATGGGACTGTCTTTCGCGACGATGAACTCGTCCAGCACGTTCTTTACGTTGCTGGGGTTGGACGCAAAAATCTTGAACAGGCCGGGCGAGGCGATCTCGCCGATGGCCAGGTTGGCCGAGCCCGTGCCGTTGGCGCTGCCGTCGGCACGGCCCGCAAGCATGGCTTCCATGACCTGCTGCGCGCCGGCGAACTTCAGCGCCTCGACGTTCAGGCCCGCTTCCTTGAAGTAGCCTTTCTCGATGGCGGCGTAGAACGGCAGGCCTGCGGCCACGGGCCAGAAGCCGATGCGGATGACCGGACCCGATTGCGCGCGCACCAGCGCCGGGGCGGCGAGCGCCGCGGCGCCCATGGCGGCGCCCTGGATCAGGCGGCGGCGGGTGGCGTTGAAGGCGTAGGGTGCGTTGCGATCGATCATGTGGGGCTCCTGGGCTGCTTGAGTGGGGGCGCTTGTAGACAAGCTTGCATACCAGTCATCAAGCAATACCCGTGCCAGGTTGCGCGCGGGAGGGTTTGCCCCGTGGCGCGCCCGCTTGCCGCTTCAGGCTGGTGCCCGGCGTGAACCAAAATGGTGCAAAGCGCACCACATAAGGGGACATAGCGCCTCGCCGCGCAGTCGGGCACGCGCGGCCGCCGGGATGGCAGTAGCATCTGGCCCATGAACACGCGTTTTGTCGAAGCCTTTCTGTGGTCCGCCCGGCTGGGCAGTTTCCGCGCCGCCAGCGACCGCCTGCACATTACGCAGGCGGCCGTGGCAAACCGCGTCGCGTCGCTGGAAGAAGACATTGGCGCGCGCCTGTTCGAACGCGACGCCAAGGAGCTGAAGCTGACCGCCGTTGGCACGCGGCTGCTGGACTACGGCGAGCGCCTGCTCGCGATCCGCCAGCAGATCCTGTCGCTGGGCAAGCGGGGCGACGAGGTCGCCGGTCTGGTGCGCATCGGCGCGATCGAAACCGTCGTGCATACCTGGCTGATCGGCTTTCTGACGAACTTGCGGTCGACGTATCCGGGCATCGAGGTGCAGCTCACGTCGGAAACCACGCGCGCCCTGCATCGCGGCCTGCGCGAGGGCACGCTGGACATCGCGTTTCAGACGGATGTGCTGAACGACACGGGCATCATCAGCATGCCGTGCCTGCCCATGGAAATGGGCTGGGTCGGGCCGGCGGGGGGTGAAGACGCCATGTCGGTGCATGACCTGCTCGGCGAGCCGGTGCTGACGATGAGCCCGGGCTCGCAGCCGCACGAGGCGCTCAAGGCGCTGTACCGCGAGGTGGGCATGCCGCAAGGCAAGGTGCATTTCGTCAGCTCGATCTCGGCGCTGGCGCGGCTGGTGCGCAGCGGGTTCGGCCGCGCGCTTGTACCGTTGCCGCCCATCTACGAATACGTCGCGCGCGGCGAGATCCAGGTGATCCGCACCGATCTGCCGGCGCCGCCGCAGCTGCTGGTGGTGAGCTACCTGGAAAGCGGCGGGTCCGACGCCATCCGGCTGGTTGCCGAGCTGGCCTGCCGCGCGTCGGATCAGTTCACGGCCGCGGTGGTGGCCCCGCAGGCCGAACCGGCCCGTTGGCAAGGGTGAAAACCCCGGATCGCTTTCAGTAATTCTGTTGCCGGGCGCAAGATTTATTGGTTTGCCGCGCGGCGGCCTGCGCCCGAAGATGAGGCCTTGCTCATCCCGACCCTCTGACGCCATGACGCCTGATTCCGAATTCCCGCTTGTGCCCAACGGGCTGCTTTTCGTCGCAACCGACGTCGATCCCGCCGATGAACCCGATTTCAACCGCTGGTACGACCGCGAGCATGTCGAGGAACGCGTGCGGATTCCCGGCTTCCTGTCGGGCGCGCGCTATGTGTCCGTGCAGGGCGGGCGCAAGTATCTGGGCCTGTACCGCACCCAGTCGCTGGGCGCGTTCACCACGGCGGATTACCGCGCCGCGTTCGAGCGCCAGACCGCCTGGTCGGTGGCCAACCTGGACCGCATGCGCGATCCGATGCGCCGCGTGTGCGCGGTGGAAGCGGTGACCGGCGCGGGCAGCGGCAGCCAGCTTGTGGTGCTGCCCTTGCCGGTGGGCTGCGCGGGTGCGCCGGTGGGGCGGGCGCGTAATGCCGGCGCCGAATTGCATGAGGTCGACGGCTTCGTGCGGTCTTGTCTGCTGGTGCCCGACGCGGCGCTCAGCACCCCGCTGCCGCGAGAGTCCGCCAGCGGCCGCGTGCTGTCGCCCCTGTTTGTTGTCGAGGCCAGCACGCCGGCCGCGGCGCGAACCTTGCGCGATGGCGCCGCCGCGGCTTTTGATGCCGATCCCGCCGCGGCGTGGTGGTACGCGCTGGGGTGGAAGCTGGAGGCGGCGGACCTCGCCTAGCGGCTTGCCGCTTGCGGCCCAGCGCGTCAATGCGCCTGCGGATCGAACTTCTTGACCAGCACGGCCCACTTGTCGTGTTCGCTCTTGATGAATGTGGCGAACTGCGCCGGCGTGCCGCCGACCGGCTCGGCGCCTTCACGCAGCATCTGCTCGTTCAAGGCGGGCAGCGTCGCGTTGACTTCGCGGTTGACCAGATCGACCACCTGCTGCGGCGTGCCCTTGGGGGCGAAGAATCCAAACCACGAACCCGCGTCAAAACCCGGATAGCCGGACTCGGCGATGGTCGGCAGCTCGGGCAGGGTGGCGGACCGTTGCTGCGTGCTGACCGCCAGCGCGCGCAGCTTGCCGGCGCGAATGTGCCCGATCACGGACGGAATGGTGGCGAACATGAAGTCGATGCGGCCGGCCAGCAGGTCGTTCACGGCGTCCGCGCCCTTGTACGGCACGTGGGTGGCGTTGACCTTCAGTTCGTCCATCAGCATGTAGCTGGACAGGTGCGACGACGTGCCCACGCCGGTGGAGCTGTAGTTCAGATCGCGCGCGGACTTCACGTATTTCAGAAAGCCCTGGATGTCCTTGGCGGGCGAGGACGGCGGCACGACCAGCACGTTGGGCACGGTCGCGATCTGCACCATCGGCACCAGGTCGGTGAGCGGATCGTAGGACAGCTTGTTCAGCGACGGATTGACGGCGATGGGGCCGACCGAGTTCACGATCAGCGTGTGGCCGTCGGGCGCGGCGCGCACCACGTACTCGGTGCCGATGTTGCCGCCCGCGCCGGGTTTGTTTTCCACGACGAAGGGCTGGCCCAGCTTCTGCGTGAGCGTGTTCGTGACGCTGCGGGTGAGCGTGTCGGTGGTCCCGCCGGGCGAGAAGGCCACGATGACCTTGACCGGCCGGTCGGGATAGCCGGCGGCGATGGCGGCGGGCGCGGTACAGGCGCCCGCCAGCGCCGCGCAAGCGAGCAGGGCTTGGGCAGTTTTCATGATGTCTCCTCGCGTGGTCGTTGTCGTGTGATGAGGGCCCCGTGCCGCCACGCCGGCCGGGACGCTGAAAAATCGGAAGGTCAGTCGCGGTAGCCGGGATCGATCCGGTCCAGCTTGCGCAAGAGCGCGGGCCACTCCATGACGCCGTAGGGGCGGCGGGTGCCAGGCTGGTAGTTGTTCCAGGTTTCTTCCAGCACCGGTTGCGGCACGGGCTGAAGCCGAGCGCCCGTTGCCATGGCCGCCAGTTGCGAACGGCAGGCCAGTTCCAGGCGGTGCATCCAGTTGAAGGCCTCGCCCACGGTGCGGCCCACGGTCAGCGCGCCGTGATTGCGCAGGATCAGCGCCTCGCCGTGGCCCAGATCGGCCAGCAGCGAGGCCTGTTCGTCGGTGCCCAGCACCACGCCCTGGTAATCGTGGTAGCCGATCTTCAGAAAGCGCATGGCGGTCTGCGTCAGCGGCAACAGGCCGCATTCCAGCGACGACACGGCCATCGACGCCCAACTGTGGGTGTGGATGACGCAGTCCACCTCGTGGCGGTGGGCATGCACCGCGCTGTGGATTACATAGCCGGCCTTGTTGATGCCGTAGTTCAGATCGCCGAAGTCGGGCTTGGACAGGATGGTGCCGTCCAGGTCGACCTTGATGAGGCTGGACGCCGTGATCTCCTCATACATCATGCCGTAGGGGTTGATGAGGAACGCGTTGTCCTCGCCGGGCACGCGGGCTGAGATGTGGTTGGCCATCATGTCGGCCATGCCGTAGAGCTCGACCAGCCGGTAACAGGCCGCCAGGTCCACGCGGGCTTGCCACTCGGCGTCGGAGCAGTGGGGGCGCATGGAGGAAATGCCCAGCCGGCCGGGGCGATTCGGAGTAGTGGTCATCGGATTTCGTGAAGGTAAATCGTCGCGACACGCTGCCGCGACTTGATGTGGATCAATTTATCTTCAAGAAAACCGACCGCCTAGGGATCCTAAGCGTATGGGGGCATCACGAATCGAGAAGGGTGGCGCCTGGCCAGCCGCCGCGCCGGACCAGGGCGCGCATGGCGTCCAGCAGCACCACGCGCGCGGCCAGGGCCGCGGGCGAGAGCTCGTCGTCGCTGATGCAGTAGATCTGATTGCGGCGAAAGAGATACGGGTCGTCGATGGGGTGCATGCTGAGCAGCCCGGTTTCGACGCGGGCCACGGCAGCGCCGGGCTGGATCGTCGCGATCGGATGGGCTTGCACCAGGTCCATCAGCGTGGTCAGGCCGTCGACCTCGACGCCGATCCAGGGCTCGATGCTGGCCCGCTCGAAAGCCGCCTCGACCCACGCGCGCAGCCCGTGCGCCTTGCTGGTGACGGCAAGCGGCAGCCCCGCCAGATCGGCCATGCGGACGGGTTCGCCATCGGGGCGCTCAATCATGCCGCGCGGGGCCAGCAGGAACAGGCGTTCGTCCAGCACCGGCACCACGCTGCGGCCTTGCGCGCTGTCGTTCTGAAACAGGACGGCCAGATCCAGCCGGCGGGCGTTGAGCAGGTCGCCCAGGTTGCCCGACAGGCCCTCGACCAGATGCAGGCGCACGTTGGGATAGCGCTCGGTCATGGCGGCATAGAACGGACGCGCCAGCAGCGACGCGGTGGTGGGCGCGAAACCAACGCTGACCGTGCCGGCCAACCGCGCCTCGCGCGCGGCCGCGACGGCACTTTCCGCGTGCCGCAGTGTCAACTGCGCCTGCCGCAGGAAAGCCGCGCCGGCGGGCGTGGTGGTCACGCCCGTGGTGCTGCGCGTGAGCAGCCGCGTGGCCAGCTCGCTTTCCAGCCGGCTGATCTGCTGGCTGAGCGCCGAGGCCACCACGCCCAGGTCTCGCGCGGCCCGGCCAATGCTGCCCAGTTCGGCGACGCGGACAAAGTAACGGAGTTGGCGCAATTCCATGGGGCGAATTCCAGAGTGAAAAAGCAGGGCCGGCAAGACCATTTGCGGCCTGCCGCAGCATACTTTTTTTGTTCAAAAAGTTGTCAGCTATCTGAACAGGGCCTGAATAACAAACGAAAATTGTTTACACTCGCATCCACAAAATTCAAGCTGGAACGGTCCGCCGCGGGGGCGAGCCGTCCGGATTACGGGAGAGATTCGATGCGCAAGTTGCTTTTGGGGGCGGTGCTGGCTGCTGCGGTGTATGGCGGAACGGCGATGGCCGCCGTCGAACCCAAGGCCGTGGTCGCCACGTATTCCGATCTGGCGCTGGCCGGCTACGAGGATTCGCTGACGGCAGCCAAGAAGCTGCGCGAGGCCATCAATGCGCTGGTCGCCAAGCCCAGCGCCGACACCCTGAAGGCCGCGCGCGAAGCGTGGATCGTGGCGCGCGTGCCCTACCAGCAGACCGAGGCCTACCGTTTCGGCAACCCCATCGTCGACGACTGGGAAGGCCGCGTGAACGCTTGGCCGCTGGATGAAGGCCTGATCGACTATGTCGACGCGTCCTACGGCACCGAAAACGACGAGAACGCCTTCTACGCCGTCAACGTCATCGCCAATTCCAAGATCTCGGTGGGCGGCAAGACGGTCGACGTCAGCAAGATCACGCCCGAACTGCTGTCCGAAGTGCTGCACGAGGCCGACGGCAACGAAGCCAACGTGGCCACGGGTTATCACGCGATCGAATTCCTGCTGTGGGGCCAGGACCTGAACGGCACCGGCGCCGCGCCCAAGGACCGCAAGGGCACGCCGCAGGAGCGCCATTCCGGCAACCGCCCGCACACCGACTTCGATCCCAAGCAGTGCACCGGCGGACACTGCGAACGCCGCATCGAATTCCTGAAGGCCGTGACGGACCTGCTGGTGACCGACCTGGAAGAAATGGTGGGCAACTGGAAGAAGGACGGCGCCGCGCGCAAGGCCGTAGAAGAGGATCCGAAGGCGGGCCTGATCGCCATGCTGACCGGGCTGGGCAGCCTGTCGTACGGCGAACTGGCGGGCGAGCGCATGAAGCTGGGCCTGATGCTGCACGATCCCGAGGAAGAGCACGATTGCTTCTCGGACAACACGCACAACTCGCACTATTACGACCAGATCGGCATCCGCAATGTCTATCTGGGTTCGTACACCCGCATCGACGGCAAGACCGTGTCGGGCGCGAGCCTGTCGGAACTGGTCAAGGCCAAGGATCCCAAGCTGGACGCCGAGGTGCGCGCCAAGCTGGACGCCACGGTCGCGGCCATGCAGGCCATGAAGACCCGCGCCGAGACGGTCGAGACCTATGACCAGATGATCGCCGATGGCAACAAGGAGGGCAACGCGGTGGTGCAGGCAGCCATCGACAGCCTGGTGGCGCAGACTCGCAGCCTGGAGCGCGTGATTACGTTGCTGGAACTGGGCAAGGTGGCCATCGAAGGTTCCGACAGCCTGGACAAACCTGACGCCGTATTCAAGTGAAACTCGTATTAGCCGCCGTACTGGCGGCGTCGGCCCATGCCGGCGCCGCCGCCGCGCCCGCCGCTTCCGGCGGGCGTGACGACCTGACGCCCGAAGACCAGAAGCGCGTCACCGCCATCACGGCGCCCACGCAGGATTTCTCGAAGATCGAATCGTTCGAGACCATGCAGGCCGGCGCCGCCACCACCAACAAGCTCATCAACGCCGACATCTTTTCGCAGCCGTCGGCCAACATGAGCTTTGAAGGCCGCCAGGAATTCCAGGTCGGCAACGGCCTGTTCCGCAAGGACTGGGTGTCCGCGCCCGCGTCCACGCAGGCGTCCGACGGCCTGGGACCGCTCTTCAACGCACGCTCCTGTCAGGCCTGTCACACCAAGGACGGCCGCGGCACGGTGCCGGGCTTCGATCCGCTGGAACGCACCGACGCCGTCGCCTTGCTGCTGCGCCTGGCCGTGCCGCAAGGCGCGGACCGGGGGCATCCCAAGCTGGGCGCCGGCGAGATCGCGGCCTTGCCGGAACCCGTCTACGGCGTGCAGCTTCAGAATTTCGCGGTCGCGGGCCTGCCCGCCGAAGGCCGCATGGAGATCGAGTACGAACCCGTGCCGGTCGCGCTGCGCGGCGGCGAGACCGCAACGCTGATGAAGCCTACCTACCGCATCGAGAACCTGGGCTACGGGCCCATGCGCGCGGACACGCAGATCTCGCCGCGGCTGGCGCCGCCGATGATCGGCCTGGGCCTGCTGGAATCGATCCACGAGGCCGACATCCTGGCCAACATCGGCGCGGACAAGCGCGACGGCATCGTCGGCAAGGCCAACTGGGTCACCGACGCGCGCACCGGCGCGCGGGCGCTGGGCCGCTTCAACCTGAAAGCCGGACAGCCGACGGTCGAGCAGCAAAGCGCCGCGGCGTTCTCCAACGACATGGGCCTGTCCACGCCGATGTTCCCCAAGCATTCCGGCGACTGCACCGCTGCGCAGCCGCAATGCCTGGACATGCCGCATGGCGCGCAGCCGCGCTTCGGGGCGGAGGAAGTGCCGGCCAAGCTGATGGACTTCATCACCACCTATTCGACGAACCTGGCGGTGCCGCAGCGGCGCGATGCGGACGACGCGCGCGTGCTGGCCGGCAAGAAGCTCTTCTACGAGGCCAATTGCGTGGCCTGCCACGTGCCCAAGTACGTGACCAGCCGCAATGCCAAGCAGCCGGAACACCGCTTCCAGCTCATCTGGCCGTACACCGACATGCTGGTGCACGACATGGGCGACGACCTTGCCGACGGCGTGAGCGACGGCATGGCCACCGGCCGCGAATGGCGCACGCCGCCGCTGTGGGGCATCGGCCTGACCAAGACCGTCAATCCCAACGCCACCTGGCTGCATGACGGGCGCGCCCGCACGCTGCTGGAAGCCGTGCTGTGGCATGGCGGCGCGGCCAAGCCTGCGCGCGACCGCGTCTTGAACATGACACCCGACGAACGCGCGGACCTGATCCGCTTCCTGGAGTCGCTGTGATGGCCCGTTCTGTCCGCCTTCCGTTCAAGCGCGCCGCGGCTGTGGCGCTGATGCTGGCGGCACCGCTGTCTGCGCCGATTGCCGCGCAGGCCGCCTTGCCCGCCGACCTGGGTGAACGCCTGGCGCGCGATTACGCGCGGCCCGCGGTGGCCAAGATGACGGACGCCGCCGCGGCCCTGGAAGGGGCGCTGGGCGGCTGGTGCGCCAAGCCTGACGCGGCAGGCGCCAAGCGCGTCGGCGATGCCTTCGGCACGCTGGCGCACGCGTGGTCCGGTGTCGAGATCCTGCGCTTCGGCCCGCTGGTGCAGGCCAACCGCTTCGAACGGCTGGCGTTCTGGCCCGATACGCGTGGCGTGATGCCCCGCCAGGTGCAGGCGCTGATCGCGGCCAAGGACGACGCGCTGCTCCAGCCCGGCGCGCTGGCCGGACGCAGCGTGGCGGTGCAAGGCCTGCCCGCGCTGGAATATGTGCTCTATGGCGAACCGGATCTGCTCAAGCAGACCGGCGCGCCCGGTTTTGCCTACGCCTGCGGATATGCCACGGCCATCGCGTCCAACGTGGCGAGCATCTCGCGCGATGTGGGCGAGGCCTGGAGCCCGCAGGGCGCGTTCGGCCGCCAGTTCGCCGCGCCCAAGCCGGGCAACGACCTGTACCGCAGTTCGCAGGAGGTGGCGGCCGAGGCCATGAAGGCCTTGTCGACCGGACTGCAGTTCGCGCGCGACGTCAAGATCGAACCGGTGCTGGGCGATTCGGCGCAGGCCGCGCGGCCCAAGCGGGCGGCGTTCTGGCGCAGCAATCTGTCGACCAGCCTCCTGGCCGCCAACGTGGACGCGCTCAAGGCGTTCTATGTGGCGGGCGCGTACCCGCTGCCGGCGGGCGAGGGCTGGATGGATGCGTCGGTGCGGGGCGAGTTGTCCAGCGCGGCGCAGACGCTGCGCGATGTGGCGGTTCCGCTGGATGCGGCGCTGGCCAGTGAAGAGGGACGCCGTCTGCTCATGCTGGCATCGCTGACGCTCAAGAACGCCAAGGCCATCGTTGACGAGAATCTGGCGCCTGCGCTGGGCGTGACCATCGGGTTCAATGCGCTCGATGGTGATTGACCGGCGCCGGTTCCTGGCGCTGGCCGCCGCGCTGGGCTTGCCGCCCGCCGCCGCGCGCGCCGCAATGCCGGCCGGTGGCGGGCCGCTGTACCTGACCGCGCGCAAGCGCGGCGGGCGCGACGAGGCCGTGGTGCTGGACGAGACCGGCCGCGACCGCCTGGCCATCCCGATGCCTGCCCGCGGGCACAGTTTTGCGATCGATGGCGCCGCGGGGCGCGCGGTCGTATTCGGCCGCCAGCCGGGCTTTTTCGCGCTGGGGTTTTCGCTGGCCGGGGGCGAGCCGGTGGCGCTGGCGCTGCCCGACGACCGCCACTTCTTCGGCCACGGCGCGTTCGTGCAAGGCGGGCGGCTTCTGGCCGCCACGGAAAATGACTTCGAGGCCGGCCGCGGCGTGCTGGGTCTGTACGACGCCACGCCGGGCGGCGATTACCGGCGCGTGGGCGAGTTCGACGCCGGCGGCATCGGTCCGCACGAAGTCGTGCTGCTGCCTGACGGCAAGACGCTATGCGTGGCCAATGGCGGCATCCTGACGCATCCGGACTACGGCAAGCTGGAATTGAACCTGGGCACCATGCGGCCGTCGCTCGCGTATATCGACGCGGCCACCGGCCAGCTGCTGGAAAAGGTGGAGCTCGCGCCTTCGCTGCATCGGCTGTCGATCCGGCATCTGGCGCTGGCGGCCGATGGCGCGGTGTGGTTCGGTTGCCAATACATGGGGCCGGCGGCCGACCGGCCCGCGCTGGTCGGACGGCACCGCCGCGGCGCGGCGCTTGAACTGTTCGAAGGACCGCCCGAGACGCTGCGCAACATGCGCAACTACGTCGGTTCCGTCGCGGTCGATGCCGCAGGCGGCATCGTGGCCACGTCCAGCCCGGTTGGCGGGCAGGTGATCTACTGGGATGCCGCCAGCGGCAAGTGCCTGGGGACCACCGCGCTTGCCGACGGCTGCGGCGTCGCGCCCGCCGCGCAAGCGGGCTTTCTGGTCACGAGCGGACTGGGCGCGATGATCCGCACGGACGCTCAAGGCAAGGAAAAGCCGGTCCTGCCGCCGTCGCGCGATGTCTCCTGGGACAACCACTTTCGCATCGTGCCTGCGTAACGCGGCTTTGCCTGCCGGCGCCGGAAGACCTATGCTGCAGGTCGGTTCTCTTTACAAAGCCTGACACTCCCGCCAGGCGCCGCGCCGTTTTGCGCAAGCCGCTTCTGATACATTCTTCCGTCGATTTTTTTTCGCAGGAGGTTCCTCCATGGATGAGGCCGTAAAAGAGTTCTATCTGTGGGCGCCCAGGCTGATGGACATGGGCATCAATCTGCTGGTTGCCTTGCTAATCCTGGGCATCGGCTGGTGGGTGTCGTCGTTGCTGGGCGGTTGGGTCCGCCGCGCCGCCACGCGGTCGCCCAAGATCGATCCCACGATCGTTCCCATGTTCTCCACGACCGTGATCTGGGCGGTACGCATCTTCACGGTGATCGCGGTGCTGGCGCGCTTTGGCGTGCAGACGGCCAGCCTGATCGCGGTGCTGGGCGCCGCCGGTCTTGCCGTCGGTCTGGCCTTGCAGGGCACGCTGCAGAACATCGCGGCCGGCATCATGCTGCTGATCCTGCGCCCCATCCGCGCCGGCGAATACATCGCCCTCGGTTCGGGCGCCGACGGCACGGTCGAGGAGGTGGGCCTGTTTCTCACGCGTCTCGTGCAGGGCGATGGCATTCATCTCACGCTGCCCAACAGCACGGTATGGAACGCCACCATCACCAACTACAGCCGCAACAAGACGCGCCGCCTGGATATCCCCGTGCCGGTGCGTTATGGCGACGATCTGGATGCGGTGGTCGCCAAGCTGCAGCAGATCGTGGATGCGCGTCCCGATGCGTTGAAGGATCCGGCGCCGCAGGTCAAGGTGTTCGACTACAAGGAAAACGGCGTCACCGTGAACGTGCGCGTGTGGGCCGAGTCGGGCAAGTACTGGGAATTGCGCTGGAGCCTGTACCAGGAAATCCGCCGCGCGCTCGAAGAGGCCGGTTTCCAGGCCCCGATCCCGCTGCGCGAGATCCAGAATCCCAAGACCGGCGCCGCGGCTTCCTGAACGGGACACGCAGGGCGTCAGGCATGAAAATGGGAGCCTCTCGGGGCTCCCATTTTTTTACGTCGCAGCATTGTGGCTTTCTTCAGTGCATGAACGCGACGCGGCCGATCCCCGGTTCAGGCCGGCATCGCCAGCCTGGCCAGTTCCGTCTTGATCCAGCCCGCGATCTCGCGCTGGCGCTGCGCGGGCATGCGGTCGATGATGGCCGTGACGCTGACCGCCAACAGGGGCGCGCCCTGCGCGTCCAGCAGCGCGCAACCCACGCCCAGGGCGCCGCGTACCGCATGGTTGCCCACCACCGAATAGCCGCGCGCACGAGTGTTTTCGATGAGGCGGAACATCTCTTGCGGCGTCATGCCGCCGTACTCGTCCAGCCTGCCGGAGTTGCGCTCGACGATGCCGCGCGCCACGTCGTCGGGCAGGGCGGCCAGCAGCGCCATGCCGCCCGATCCCACGCCCAGCGGCTGGCGCTTGCCCGCGTATGTGGCCAGGATCTGCACGGGATAGCTGCCGATCTCGCGATGCAGGCTGATGGAATCGTCTTCTTCGCGCACCACCAGGAACACGGCGTCACCGGTGCGGTCGGCCAGGCGGCGCAGCACGGGCAGCAACTGTCGCACGCGCGGGTCGCGCGAACGTGTGTCCGGGTCGACGGCGAGCTGGGCGCGGTACTTCTTGGTGCCCGTGACCGGCAACACCAGGCCGGCGTCCAGCAGCGCTGCCAGCAACCGATAGATGGTGGGACGCTGAATGCCGGTCAACCGGGCAATGTCGGTCACGCTCAGGCCGTCCGGGCCTTGGTCACGCAGGGCGGCCAGCACGGCCAAACCACGGCGTAGCGTGCGTGGGCCGGCGGACGCGGCATCGCTGTCTTGCATGCAAATCTCTGAAAACTAAGGGTTATCGACGAACGGACAAGGGAAAACCATTGTCCGTAGGGTGGACTCTACCTTGATGCCATCCGCATGTATAGCGCAGAATGCGTTCATCCAATAATTCAAATCGTCCATCTAATGGACAGTACCTGCACGGAGACACTATGACTACAGGTCACAAGCCTGGCATGCGGCGTCTGGCCGCCACCCTTCTGGCCACCGCCGCAAGCGCTTTTGCAATGGGTTCCGCCCACGCTGCCTATCCCGACAAGCCCGTCCGTATCGTGGTCGGTTTCTCGGCCGGCGGCACCACCGACGTGATCGCCCGGATCATGGCCAAGGAATTGACCGAGACGCTCGGCCAGTCGTTCGTGGTTGAAAACAAGCCGGGTGCTGGCAGCAATATCGCCACCGACCAGGTCATGCGAGCCACGCCCGACGGCTACACGCTGCTGTTCGTGGCGGTGACCAGCGCGATCAACCAGACCCTGTACAAGAACGTCTCGTTCGACCTGACGAAGGACTTCGCACCGGTCGCCCTGGGCGCCAAGGTGCCGAACATCCTGGTGGTCAATCCCCAGGTGCCGGTCAAGTCCGTGAAGGAATTGGTCGACTACGCCAAGAAGAATCCGGGCAAGCTGGCTTTCGCCTCGTCCGGCAGCGGCACCTCCATCCACATGGCGGGCGAGCTGTTCAAGATGAAGGCGGGCATCGACGTCCTGCACGTGCCGTACAAGGGCAGCGCCCCGGCCATGACCGACCTGATCGGCGGCCAGGTGCAATTCATGTTCGACAACATGCCGTCGGCCTGGCCGCACGCCCAGTCGGGCAAGCTGAACGCGCTGGCCGTGACCACCCGTGAGCGCTCCAAGAGCGCGCCGGACCTGCCGACCATGCAGGAATCGGGCTTTGCGGACTTCGACGTGTCGTCCTGGTTCGGCCTGCTGGCCCCGGCCGGCACGCCGCCGGAAGTGATCAACAAGCTCAACGCCGCCATGCAGCAGGCGCTGGACAAGCCCGCCGTGCAGACCAGCTTTGAAAAGCTGGGCGCCGTGGGCGTGAAGACCACGCCGGCCGAATTCGGCCAGTTCATCAAGTCGGAAGTCGACGGCTGGGCCCCCGTGGTCAAGGCCTCGGGCGCCAAGGTGGACTGATCGGCATGACCGCCGGCGAGCTGCCGGCGGACGGGCCAAACAAGAAGGGACGGGCAATGCCCGTCCCTTTTTTATCCGTGCATTCGGCAATGCCGTTGCCGGCCTGCCGGTTTGGGCCGCTATTTCTTCTTGACCGCGTTCAGCATCGCCGTGCAGACGCCGCGCATCATGTCCACCTCGTCGCGGGTGAGCGACAGGCGCGAATACAGATGGCGCATGCGCGGCATCAGCTTCTTGGGATGGGCGGGGTCCAGGAATTGGACGCCGACCAGCGCTTCTTCCCAGTGGGCCAGAAAGGCCTGGACCGCCTCGCTGGAGGCCGGGGCCGCGCCGCGCGCGGGCTCCTGGGCGGTGGAACGGGGCAGCAGCTCGGCCCCCTGGTCCACCAGCAGGGCGTAACGCAGCTCCCAGGCGGCCAATTGCAGCGCCTGGGCGACGTTCAGCGAGCTGTACTCGGGATTGGCCGGGATATGGCAGATACGGTGGCACAGCGCGATCTGCGCGTTCGTCAGGCCGGCGCGCTCGGTGCCCAGCACCACGGCAGCCACGCCCTCGGCCGTGTCCGCCAGATGCGCGCAGGCCAGGTCGGCCGCCTGCCGGATGTCGCAAGGCGGAGGGCCCAGGTCCCGGACCCGGGCAGTCAGCGCAAACGCCAGCGTGACGGGCGCCAGGGCTTCTTCCAGCGTCGGGTAGATGCGGGCGTTTTCAAGCACGTCCAGCGCGCCGCTGGCCAGCGCCACCGCCTCCGGCTGGCTTGTTACATCCGGGAATTTGGGGTCCACCAGGACCAGTTCCGAGAAGCCCATTGTCTTGATTGCGCGGGCCGCGGAACCGACGTTTCCGGGGTGGCTGGGGTTCACCATTACGAAGCGAACACGTGAAAATGCTTGAGTCATTTAAAATGGCACGTTTGGCTTCGTGCCTTCCTGGTTTTTTGGGTCGATTTCCCCGTGGGGGCGACGGCGCGGCGGGGGGCGGCAAGCGGCCTATCATCAAGCCAACTCATCGCATACGTACGGAATTTTATGCACCCGATGCTCAACATCGCCATCAAGGCGGCCCGGCGTGCCGGCACCATTATCAACCGTGCCAGCATGGATTTGGAACGACTCAGCGTGGCTCGCAAGGGTCCGCGCGATTATGTCACGGAAGTCGATCGGGCCGCCGAAGAGTCCATCGTCGAAACGCTGCACGCGGCCTATCCGGACCACGCCGTTCTGGGCGAGGAGTTCGGCCTGCAGGGTCCTGACCAGGCGGAATTCCAATGGATCATCGATCCGCTGGACGGCACCACGAACTTCATCCACGGCCTGCCCAACTACGCCGTGTCGATCGCGCTGACGCAGCGCGGCCAAGTCACGCAAGCGGTCATCTATGATCCCTCGCGCAACGAACTCTTCACGGCCAGCCGCGGCAGCGGCACGTTCCTGAACGACCGCCGCGTGCGCGTGTCAGGCCGCACCCGCTACCACGACGCGCTCTTGGGCGCGCACTGGCCCAACGCCGGCGACCCCGAACAGGGTTCGCAGCGTTTCCGCCAGATGGCCGAAGGCGCCACGGGCGTGCGCCGCCTGGGTTCCACCGTGCTGGATCTGGCCTACGTGGCCGCCGGCCGCCTGGACGGCTTCTGCGGCGTGGGTCTGAAGCCCTGGGATCTGGCCGCGGGCAGCCTGATGGTCCTGGAAGCCGGCGGCCTGGTCGCCGATTTCGACGGCGAACAAGGCTGGATGGACAGCGGCAACGTGCTGGCCGCCAGCCCCAAGATCTTCACGCAGATGCTTGCCACGCTGAACCCGCCGTCCGCCGCCTGATCGGCGCGGCACAAAGAAAAACCGGCCCTCGTGGCCGGTTTTCTTTTTATCAGACGGGGCGATCAGGCGTCGCCGGTCTGCGTAATCAGCTGCCCGTCCGGCAGCACCATCCACGCTTGCACACCCAGGCGGCGCACCAGTTGCGCGGCGCGGTACAGCGGCATGTTCGAGAACGCGGTCGACAACGCATCGGCCGCGGTTGCCGTGGACGCCATGACCGACACGCTGCGGTACAGCGGCCGCGCCCGGCCGCTTTGCGGATCGAAGAGATGCGAATACCGCCCCTCGGCATCGAACGGCGTGCCGTAGCCGCCGGACGTGGCAAGCGCCTGGTTGCTGATCGGCACCTGCGTCAGAATCTGTTCCGGGGACAACGGGTCGGCCAGCCCGACGCGCCAGCCCGTTGCGCCGGCCGATGCATCCAGACCGCGGATTTCGCCCATATCGACCAGCGCGCGCTCCAGCCCGGCATGGCGAAGCAGGTCCGTCACGCGGTCAGTGATGTAGCCCTGGGCGATGCCGTTCAGCGTAAGCGCCATGCCCGGCTGCAGGCCGATGCGTTGCGGGTCGATCTCGATGCCTTGGTACGAGACGCGCTGCAGGGCCGCTGCGATGTCGGCCTGCGCCGGCCCACCCACCGATGCCCCCGGCCGCGCGAAGTGATCGGCGTACATACGCCACAACGGCTGCACGGAGGGATCGAAGAGGCCGCCGGTCAGTTCGGCGTAGTGCCGGCTTTCGCTCAGCAGCCGGACAAGATCGGACGGCGGATCGGCCAGATACCCCTGGCGGTTCAGGACCGACAGCGCGCTGTCGTCGCGATACAGGCTGAATACCCCTTCCAGCCGCCGAAGTTCTTGCAGCGCCTGTTCGATCAGCCGTTCGGCCGCCTGGCGGTCGGGATGGTACAGCCGCAATTCCGCATCGGCGCCCAGCGCCACGCCTTGCCAGCGCGTGGGTGCGATGGCCGCTTGCGCGCGGCGCCATAAGCTGGGGGCGAGGGCCAGCGCGGATGACGCGGCGACGATACCGAGGAAGCGGCGGCGGGTGGGACGGTTCATGGCGTTATCTACTGAAAGGGCGCAAGGGGCAGGGACGCTTCGAGGCAGGGCGGCGGCCGATCGCTATTGGGCAAACACGTAGTCCTCGGGCACGTCGGCAAAGCGCACAACGCGGCCGCCGTGGGTCTGGGCGAAGGCAAGCGCCCGGGTTTGATCCGAAAACGGCATGGCGTCTTCGGCGCCCATGCCGCCAAGAAAGCTGGAACCAATGACATAGAACGCCTCGCGGGCGTCCACCCAGGCTTTCGGGTCGGCGGCGCCGTCGGGCCCCGCGGCCGCCATGTCGTTGACGTAGATGGCGGCAAGCCCCTTGGGTTCCTCGGGCAGCCGGGTGTAGGCAAAGACCTGTTTGATCGACGAGAACCACACGGGCGCCGCGCGGCCCTTGACGAATATCTGGCCCTTCGGCCCCGCATGGTCCTTGAGCATCATCCCGCAGTAGTGGCCGACGGCGTCGGCGGACACCGCCTGGGGCGCGGGCGGCGGCGCGGCGGGTTCGTCGCCGCCGCAGGCCGAAAGCGCCAGCATGATGGCCGAGAAGGCCGTCACTGCGGCCCAACGTTGCAGTGTCATAGCTGTTTCCTCCGGAAGCAGAAGGCGGCCAGAAGGAACGGCACCGCGATCCACAGCAATTGCGCCGCCACCAGCAGCGGCACGGGCATCTGGGCCTGGTCGCTGACCCCCGCCATGCCCGCGTACATGGAGATGTTTTCGAAGCCCGTCAGGTTCAGCAGGCGGTACACGTCGGACGGGTTGGCCAGCAGCAGCGCGTTGAGCATGCCCGGCGTGACGTGACGGCCCTGGTCCGCCGCCAGCACGCCCAGCAGGCCCATGTCGTAGATGACGACAAAGAACAGCCACACGCCCAGCGCGATGCCCGCGGCGGTCGCGCGTTCGCGCACCAGCGTGCTGATGAGGTAGCCCATCGCCAGAAAGCTCGCGCCCAGCAGCACGCTGGCCCCGATCAGCATGGCAAAGGGCCGCCACGCGCCGGCATCCATGCCGCCAAAGACCCATTGCAGCGCCAGTCCCGCCGACCCGTAGCCCGCGCCGGTGGCAATGGCCAGGATGGCCAGGTGCCCGATGAACTTGCCCATGATGACCTGCCATCGCGACACCGGATAGCTGAGCAGCAGGGCCATGGTGCCGCGGTCGACCTCGCCGACGATTGCGTCATAGGCCAGCAGCATGGCGATGAGCGGCACCAGGAAGATGGACAGGCTGGACAGGCTGACCACCGTGACGGTCAGGGGATCGACCTTGACTGCGCCGGTGGGGGCGCTTCCCAAGAGGCCCAGCGCCAGCGCCAGCGCGGCCAGGAGGACAGAGGTGGCAAGGACCCAGCGGTTGCGCAGGCCGTCGCGGATTTCCTTGCCGATGATTGTGCTTACGGCGTTCATGCGTCTTCCCGTTCAAGCAGGTGGGCGTAGATGTCGTCCAGCCCGGGAACCTGGATGTCCAGGTCGCCGATGGGCGCCCGGATGGCGCCGATGCTGCGGATAGCCTCGACTTTGTCCGATTCGTGGCACAGCCGCTCGTAGCGGCCGGCCTCGACCTGCCGCCAGGCCGATGAGGGCGGGGCGGTCGCATCGTCCGGCCCGAGCGTCACGCTGATGCGGATTGGCAGGCCGGTATCGCGGCGCAACGCGGACATGCCGCCGTCGGCGATCTTCACGCCCGCCTTCATGACGACGATGCGGTCGGCATGGCCAGCCAGTTCCGACAAGGCGTGCGTGCTGAGCAGGATGGTTGCGCCGCTGGCGCGCAATTCATGCACGATCTCGTAGAACTTGAGCCGCGACGCGGGGTCCAGGCCGGTGGTGGGCTCGTCGAACAGCAGGATGCGCGGTTCGCCCAGCAGGGCCTGCGCCAGCGCCAGCCGTTGGCGCATGCCTTTGGAATAACCGCCCACGCGGCGGTGCGCCGCGCCGGAAATGCCCACCTTTTCAAGCAGTTCTGTGTTGCGCGACAAGGGCTGGCGCTTCAAGCGCGCATAGAACGCCAGGGTTTCGGCGCCCGTCATCGCGGGATGCAGAGCCACGGTCTCAGGCAGGTAGCCGATCCGGTCCCGCAGGCGCGCGGCAGCCGGGCTGTGCGCGTCCTGGCCAAACAGCGTGACGCGCCCGTGCGTGGGGCGGATCAGTCCCAGGATCAGCTTGATCAGCGTGCTTTTGCCCGCGCCGTTGTGACCGGCCAGCGCCACGCATTCGCCTTCGCGCAGGTCCAGGTCCAGGACGCTGATGGCCCGGTGGTCGCCATAGTGTTTGCTGACGCCCGAAAGCGTCACCAGTGGATTGCTCATTGGATGTCCTCGGCGCGTTTCGCGCCGGTGTTTGCGCCGCGCGGCCTGGCGGGCTTCATCAGCGGAGCGCTGTCGATCACGCCGCCCGGCAGGATCGCGGGGAACTGCGATTGCGCCCAGCGCACCACCGAGATGGCGGGGCTGTTGAGCAGGATGCGCGCAGCCGGGGCGCGCCACAGCAGCTGGTCCACCACGTCGTTGGGGCGGTAGGCCGTGTCGGCGATGCCGTCGCCGTCCAGGTCGAAGGCGGTGTTGTCGCTCCAGTAGTTGCCGCGGCCGCTGTCCGACCATTCCATCACCCGCGTGCCCACGTACTTGACCTGGTTGCGGTTGTTGATGAAGGCGTTGCCCGAGATGCGGTTGCCTTCGGAACCCGCGGTGAAATGGATGCCAATGTCGCAGTTGGAAAATTGATTGTCCGCGAAGCGGTTCTTGTTGGCGTTGTAGATGAACACGCACTTGGCCGCGCCATCGACGGTGTTGCCCGAGATGTCCGAGTCGTTGGCGTAGTTCATCATCAGGCCCTGCTCGACGTTGTTCATGGCCTCGTTGCCGGTGACGACCAGCCGGTGCGAATACATGATGGCAAAGCCGATGTCGTTGCCGGTGGACACGTTGCCGCTGATCTCGCTGTCGTTCGTGTACATGTAGTGCACGCCGTAGCGCAGGTCGTGGAAGCGGTTGCCGGTGAAGCGGTTCTGCTTGCTGGTGTTCACGAAGATGCCGTCGCGGCCGGCGGAAATGTCGTTGTCCACCACCGCGCTGCCGGGCGTGTTCCACAGGGACACCCCATTGCCGCGCTCGGCCACGCGCAGTTCCTGATTGCCCACGATGCGGTTGCCCCGCACCATCGCATCTTGCGGACCCCACACATACACGCCGAACAGGTTGTCCAGGATGTCGTTGTGCTCCACCGCGGCGCGATGCGCGGTGCGGTCCAGGAAAATGCCCGCGTCCATGGCGGGCAGATCCAGCCCCGAGCGCGTGACGGTCAGATGGCGCAGCGATACGTCCGCCGCTTTGACCCACAGCGTGCGTCCCTGGCGCGTGCCGGCGATGATCGCGGAACGGTCCTGTGGTCCTTCAAGGGTGAGCGGCTTGTCGATGACGACGGCGCCCGCGTAAGACCCCGGCGCCAGGCGCAGCGTGTCGCCCGGTTGCGCCGCGGCGACGGCCTGCGCCAGGTCCGCGCCCGCCGCCACGTCCAGCGTCGCGGCCGCGGCGGCCCCGTGCAGGGCCGGGCCGGAGCCGGCCAGCACGATGCCGGCTCCGGCCCATGCCGCGAGCCGCAAGGTTGCGATGGCAGCCATGGATCGTTACGCGGACTTCTTGGGGTGCACGATCATCTGGCCGGACATTTCCATGTGCAGCGCGTGGCAGAACCACTGGCAGTAGTACCAGTAGATGCCCGGGCGGTCGGCCTTGAACGTCACGGAAGACGTGGCCTGGGGTCCGATTTCCATTGCGATGCCGTGGCCTTCCAGCGTGAAGCCGTGCGTCAGGTCTTCGATCACTTCCATGTTGGTCACGAACACCGTGACTTCGTCGCCCTGGTTGACCTCGAACTGCTTCAGGCTGAACATGGGCGCCACCGCCATCATGTACACGCGCACCTTGTTGCCGTCGCGCACCACCTTGGCGGCGTCTTCCAGCGACACGCCGTCCTTCTTGGCGATCTGGCGGGCGTCTTCCCACATGGGGTCGTCGCGCTTCCAGACGCTGATCGGGTTGATCTTGGAGCGGTGCACCAGGCACATGTCGTGCGGCTCGGCAAAGCTGGGGCCATCATGCACAAGCTTCATTTCGTCGCCGGAAATGTCGATGAGCTGGTCGTTCTCGGGCTTGAGCGGGCCCACGTTCAGGAACCGGTCCTTGGAGAACTTGTTCAGCGACACCAGCCACTTGCCGTCGGCCTCCTTGGTTTCGCCCATGGTCGAGTGGTTGTGGCCGGGCTGGTAGTGCACGTCCAGCTTCTGGATGATCGGGTCGACCTTTTCGCCCTTGTAGGCGCGCTTGGCCTTGTCGATGTTCCACTTGACCATCTGGCTGTCGATGAACAGTGTGGTGTAGGCATTGCCGCGGCCGTCGAACGCGGTGTGCAGCGGGCCCAGGCCAAGCTGCGGTTCGGCCACGACGCAGTCGCGCGGCTTGATCTTGTCGGCGAACAGGTCGTCCAGCTTGCGCACGTCAATCACCGTCACGGTGGGCGACAGCTTGCCGTTCAGCATGAGGTGGATGCCGTCGGGCGCGGCGTTGCAGCCGTGGGGCGAGTTGGGCACCGGGATGTAGCGCGTGTACTTGGAACCGTGGCGGCCATCGACGACCGGCACGCCGCCCATCGTCTTGAAATCGCCGTCCTTGACGGCCTGCTCGATGCGCTTGATGTTGAAGACCACGACCCAGTCCTGCTCGTTGGCCGACATCTCTTCAACGGTGACGCCTTTCTCGGAGTTGTAGCAGGTGGCAAACGAGTACTTGCCCTGGTAGTCGGCATCGCCGTTGTCCAGGTTGCCGTCGACCAGCACCTGCCACGCCACCTTCATGGTGTCGCCGTCCAGCGCCGTGTAGACGGAGAAGAAGTTCTTCTTCGGGTCGTCCAGCACCTTGCCGTCGTTGGGCAGCGGAATGATGTGCTCGCCGTTGGCAAACACGTAACCGGTGCGCGGATAGCGCTGCGGACGCAGGCCGTGCACGCCCGACACGTTGGGCAGCTCGGTGATCTTGTCGGTCTTCATCACGTCAAGGCGGATGCGCGCGACGCGGTTGTTGGCCTTGTCGTTGATGAAGAGGTAGCGGCCGTCGTAGGTCTGGTCGGTGAACGACAGGTGGGGGTGGTGGGCGTCGCCGTTGGGGAACACGCCGCCCTTGTCCTTCAGGAATTCGCGGGTTTCGGGCGTGAGGCCGTCGGTCAGGATCTTGCGGCTTTCGTTGGTGCGGCCCCAGCCCGTGGCGCTGCATTGATTGAAGACAGGGATGCGCACCAGTTCGCGCATGGACGGCAGGCCCAGCACGCGGACTTCGCCCGACTGGCCGCTGGAGTTGAACGCGTAGTATTCGTCAAGTTCACCCGGCGCGACGTGCCCGAGCACGCCGCCGTTGCCGGACTTGGCGTCCTTGCCGTGCGCGGTGGACATCTGCGCCCCGGCAACGAGGCCGGCCGCGCCGGTGATGGCTGCGGTGCCCAGGAAGCTGCGGCGGGTAAGGCCGGCTTTTTCGGGGGTCTTGTCGGACATGGATAACTCCTAGGTAGTGGCGGCGCGGTGCGCCGCGGTACGAAAATCGTGTTTCACGATTCCGGGTTGGGGCGATTCGCCGGGTTGGGGCTGGGCATGCGGTGCAGAACGACTTCGTGCACCGCCGGCTCCGGGGGCGGCGCCGGGCGCCGTTCGCGCTTGGCCTGCTTCTGGATCAGGTGAGGGCACTTCTGCTTGTGGTGGTACAGCATCTGGCAATGCAGACACTGGATGCACTCGTTCGGGTTGATTTCGCCGGAGGGGTCGATGGCCTGGACGGGGCATTCGATGTTGCAGCGCTGACACGGGTTGCCGCAGTCGCGGTAGCGCTTGAGCCAGTTGAAGATGCGCAGCCGGGCGGGGATGGCCAGGGCGGCGCCCAGCGGGCACAGGTAGCGGCAGAAGAAGCGCTCGATGAACAGGCCCGCGACAAGCAGCGCCACGGCGAACAGCACGAAGGGCCAGTGACGCACGAAGTGCAGGATGATCGCGGTCTTGAAGGGCTCGACTTCGGCGAGCTGCTCGGCGACCGCCAGGTCATACAGCGAGAAGCCGAAAAGCAGCAGGAAGATCACATACTTGAACGTGGACAGCCGCTGCGCCACGCCGTGGCGGATCTTCAGCTGGCGCACGCCCAGCCGCCGGGCGATGCGGTTGGTCAGTTCCTGCAGCGCGCCGAACGGGCACAGCCAGCCGCAGAACGCGCCGCGGTTCCAGAACACCATGGAGATGGCGGTGGCGCACCACAGGATGAACACCAGCGGGTCCATCAGGAAGTATTCCCAGCGGAAGTCGGTGCGCAGGGCAGAGAAGAACGTCAGCACGTTCACGATGGACAGCTGCGCCTGGCCGTACCAGCCGATCCAGAACAGCGCGAAGGCAAGGAACGCCAGGCGCAGGCGGTCGTGCAGCAGCGGGCGCGACGTGAGCTGGTCCTGGAAGAAGAAGATGCCGACGAGCACCGTCAGGGCGACGGTCAGGAGGGCGATCTGGCCGGCCTTGCCGTGCCAGATCTGTTTCCATAGCGCGGGCGCGGGCGCGGAATCGGCCTCGGGCGCGGTCGCGGGCGAGGCTTGCGCCGGGCTGGGCGCGGAGGCGGCCGGGGGCGCGACGGAGCGGGTGTAGGCCTGGGGAAGTTCGTAGGGCAGATCGAACGTGACGAACGCCTTGTCCGACACGCTGAGCACGCGCTGCACCATCAGTTGCAGGCGCCACGGTTTGACCGGGTCGAGGGACGCGTCTTCGGGCACCACAAAGAGGGCGACTTCGCGCAGCGCCGGCGCGCCCTTGGCGTTGACGTCGGCCAGACGCTGGTGGTTGCGGTCGCGAAAGCGGAAGGCGCTTTCGTCCTGGATGACCTCGATGCGGTCGAAGATGCCGCCGCGCACGTAGCCCGATCCCTTGAAGGAATACAGGCCGTTGCCCGCCACCAGCACGGCCTGCTGGCCGGGCTTCAAGCGTTCTTTCAGTCGCTGCCAGCCGATGTCGCCCAGCAGGCTGCGGCCGATGGACGGCGCGCTGACCAGCGCCGCATACAGATCGATGAAGGTGTCGTCGGGGCCGCCTTCGCCGTGTTCGGCGGCGTCTTTGCGGCCGGATCGCAGGAACGCCTGATTGACGTCGTCGGGCGTCAGGCGCAGGTTCTTCACGGCGCCCGCGTCGAGCAGTTCCTGCCAGCTCTGCACCGTGTCCTTGTCCTCGTCCAGCACGCGCGTGGCGGCCGGCTGCGCCGCCGGGCGCGCCGCGCCGGACTTGTCGATGCCGTGCGCGCGCGCCACCGCGATGGCCGATCGGGTGATCGTGTCGCCGATCACCATCAGCGTGACGGTGGCGCCGCTGACGATGTCCACGGGCGGCGGCGCGCCGTGGCGGGGCGGGGCCTCAACGAAGTTCAGGCCGACGTAGCCCTGGATGAAGTGGTCGACCTTGGACTGGGGAATGCCGATCAGCACGATGGGCTCGTGGTGTTCGACGAGCTTTGCGCCCATGATGCGGCCGTCGTCCGAAAGCCCCACCAGCACGTCGATCGGCTTGCTGGAGTACCCGCGGGTGTTGACCACGTCGGTGGTGAGATAGACCAGACCCAGTTGTTTGCCGCCCGCATAGACGCGGGCGACGGCGGGCTTGCCTTCGACGGGGCCGGTGCGGTCGGCGCCGGGAAAGATCTCGGTGATGGGCGTGGCGGCCAGGAATTCAGGCAGGCGTTGCGCCTGCGCCGCTGGCGCCAGGAACAGGCAGGAAAGCCAAAATGCAATCAACGCGGCTTGAACGTATCGTGCGACCCGGTGGTGTACTTCGGTACTGCCGCGCATGCTGAACTCTATTCGTCGTGTTTGCTTACAGGCATCCTACGAACATGCACTCCGCGGCGGATTGCGGTTTGTCAATTTGGCCTTTTGAATGCGTAATAGCCCTACGAAATGTAGGGGAAGTTCCCTAGTTTTGGGGGGTATGCGGGGTTGGGCTTGATGGATGTCAAGAGAGCGATGCGAAGGCGGTCCTACACTGGTCCGCGGCGGCAACGGCGTCTGCATATGGCTGGCGTACGTGCATCGACCGCTGTGTCATCGGAGAATTTCATGCTGGCAAAAGCCACCCTCGCCATCCTTCTTTCCGCCACCAGCCTGCCCGTGCTGGCCGCGCAATGTGAAGCCACCGTCGAAAGCAACGACGCCATGCAGTTCAACGTCAAGGAAATCGTCGTCGACAAGAGCTGCAAGGAATTCACGGTCACCCTCAAGCACGTCGGCAAGATGGCCAAGGTCGCCATGGGCCACAACTGGGTGCTCACCAAGGAAGCCGACAAGCAGGGCGTCGCCACCGACGGCATGGGCGCCGGCCTCGCACAGGATTACGTCAAGGCGGGCGACACCCGCGTCATCGCGCACACCAAGGTCATCGGCGGCGGCGAATCCGACTCCGTCAAGATCGACGTCTCCAAGCTCGCCGCGGGCGAAAACTACGCATTCTTCTGCTCCTTCCCCGGCCACTGGGCCATGATGAAGGGCACGCTTAAAGTCGGCGGCTGATACGCCGGCGGGTCTGTTGAGACAAGCAAGAGCCGGCCGGGGGGCCGGCTTTTTCATTGCCGGGCCGCCCCGTTCAGGCGCTTGCAAGCCTTAGTCCTTTCGGGCCAAAGCCTCTGTCCATCAGGCTTACGGAGGGGATACGTCACCGGCATGTCACGGATTTTCCATGTACGATTACCGGTCGTGTAACTTCTGGAGCTCCTGATGGAGTGGCTGCTGGACCCCGCTGCGTGGGTCGGCTTGCTTACCCTGGTCGTCCTAGAGATCGTCCTGGGCATTGATAACCTGATTTTCATCGCCATCCTGGCGGACAAGCTGCCGCCCGCGCAGCGCGATCGCGCACGCATCATGGGCCTGAGCCTCGCGCTGATCATGCGCCTGGGCCTGCTGTCCGTCATGTCCTGGCTGGTCACCCTGACCACCCCGCTGTTCAATATTGGTCCCCTGTCGCCCTCGGGGCGCGACCTGATCCTGATGGTGGGCGGCCTGTTCCTGTTGTTCAAAGGCACCATGGAACTGCACGAGCGCCTGGAAGGCAGCGCCCATACCGGCGCGTCCGGGCCGCGCGTCTATGCCAGTTTCTGGGTGATCGTCACGCAGATCGTGGTGCTGGATGCGGTGTTCTCGCTGGACTCGGTCATTACCGCCGTCGGCATGGTGGATCACCTGGCCATCATGATGATCGCGGTCATCATCGCCATCGGCATCATGCTGATCGCGTCCAAGCCGCTGACGCGCTTTGTCAACGCCCACCCCACGGTGGTGGTGCTGTGCCTGGGCTTTTTGCTGATGATCGGCTTTTCGCTCCTGGCCGAAGCCTTCGGCTTCAAGGTGCCCAAGGGTTATTTGTACGCTGCCATCGGCTTTTCGGTCGCCATCGAGGCGCTGAACCAGGTGGCCCGTCGCAATCTGCTCAAGCTGGATGCGCGCCGTCCGATGCGCGAACGCACGGCGTCGGCCGTGCTGCGCATGCTGGGCAAGCGGCCGCCCGCCAGCGACGAACCCGACCTGCCGCACGCCGACGGCCCGTCCGTCCAGGCGTTCGGGGTCGAGGAACGCAACATGGTCAGCGGGGTACTGACCCTGGCCGAGCGCTCCATCCGGTCCATCATGACGCCGCGCACCGACGTGTCCTGGATCAACATCGACGACGATCCCGAGAACATCCGCCGACAGCTCACCGAAGCGCCCCACAGCTTTTTCCCGGTGTGCCGCGGCTCGTTCGACGAAGTGCTGGGCATTGGCCGCGCCAAGGACCTGATTGCCGACCTGATCACCGAGGGCAGGGTGCGCCGCAACCGCCTGCGCGATCCCATCATCGTGCACGAGTCGATCGGCATCCTGCGTCTCATGGACACCCTCAAGCGCTCGCGCGGCCAGCTTGTGCTGGTGGCCGACGAATTCGGCGCCATCGAAGGCCTGGTGACGCCGATTGACGTCTTCGAGGCCATCGCCGGCGAATTCCCCGACGAGGACGAACTGCCCGACATCGTGGCGGACGGCGAAAACACCTGGAAGATCGATGGGGCCGCCGACCTGCACCACGTCGAACAGGTGCTGGAAACCGAAGGCCTGGTCGACGACGCCCAGGACTTCTCCACGCTTGCGGGCTATCTGCTTTCTCGCTTCGGACATCTGCCCAAGCCGGGCGACGTCTGCGAATACCAGATTCACCACCAGCATTTCCGTTTCGAAGTCCTGGAAATGGACGGCCGCCGCATCGCGCTCGTGCGCGTCGAAAAGCGCCCGCAAGAGCATTTCCCTGACGAATCCTCCCTAGCCAACGACTAACAGAAAGAGACCCCAGCCCGTGACCGAGAACACGCTCTATCTGATCAAAGCATTCATCCTGGGCATCCTGGAAGGCCTGACGGAATTCATTCCCGTGTCCAGCACGGGCCACCTCATCCTGGTCGGCGACTGGCTGAATTTCGATTCGGGCGACGGCAAGGTGTTCGAGGTGGTCATCCAACTGGGATCCATCCTTGCCGTGATGTGGGTCTTCCGGGCCCGACTGCTCCAGCTGATTCGCGGCACGCTGACCGGCGTGCCCAGCGAGGTGGCCTTCACCCGCAACCTGATCCTGGCCTTCCTGCCCGCGGCGGTGATCGGCGCGATCTTCATCAAGACCATCAAATCGGTGTTCTACCACCCGGCAGTGGTGGTGGTGACGCTCGTGCTGGGCGGGCTGATCATGCTGTACGTCGAACGCCGCACGCGCCACACGCCGGGCGACGCGCCGGGCGCGGCGGACGACACCGCGTCCGACGAACGCGCATCGGCCCACACGCTGGAGCAGATCACCTGGAAGCAGGCGCTGGGCGTGGGCGTGGCCCAGTGCTTTGCCATGATTCCCGGCACCTCGCGCTCGGGCGCCACCATCATCGGCGGCATGATCGCGGGCATCCAGCGCAAGACGGCCACCGAGTTCTCGTTCTTCCTGGCCATGCCGACCATGCTGGGCGCGGCGGCCTACGACATGTACAAGAACTTTGGCCTGCTGACCCAGCATGACCTGTCCGGCATCGCCGTGGGCTTCGTCGCCGCATTCCTGAGCGCCATGGTGGTGGTGCGCGCCGTGCTGCGCTTCGTGGCCAACCACACGTACCGTGTCTTTGCGTGGTACCGGATCATCTTCGGCGGCGTCGTGGCCGCCTGGATCTTCACACGCTGATGCCTTCCCGCCACGGCGGGGCGCAGAATACACAAGGGCCGCTTTTTCAAGCGGCCCTTGTGTTTGACTTGCGCGGTACGGCAGCTGCTACGCTTCTGTTTCCAGATCGTAGAACTGCAGTCCGTCGCGGTCGATGACCAGCCAGCCGCCGCGCGGGGGCGACACGTGGTCGCAGTCCCAGTCGGGCAGCACCCAGCGTTCGCGTTTTTCGCCGTCGACCTCCAGCACGTGGCGCGCGGGGCGATGCGTGTGGCCATGCACCAGCACGCGCACGCCCGATTCGCGGAAGATCGATTCGATGGCGCCCGCGTTGACGTCCATGATCTCCATGGACTTCGTCTGGTTGGCCGCCTGGCTTTCGCCGCGCGCCTGCTGCGCCATGGCCAGCCGCTCGGGGATGGTCTTGGCCAAAAATTCGGCCTGCCATTGCGGATTGCGGACCATCTGGCGGAATTGCTGATAGGCGGCGTCGTCCGTACAGAATTCGTCGCCGTGCGTCAGCAGGATCGAGCCGAAATCGGTTTCCAGCAGCGCCGGCTCGGGCAGCAGTTGCGCGCCCACGGCCTTCGCCAGTTCCTCGCCGATCAGGAAATCGCGGTTGCCGCGTCCCAGCCAGACCGGGATGCGGGCTGCCGTGGTCTTCAACGCCGCCAGCACCGTGGCAAGCCACGGCGGGGCGGCGCGGATCACGTCGTCGCCGATCCAGGCGTCGAAGATGTCGCCGGGCAGCAGCAGGGCTGCCGCCTCTTCTTGGGCAACCTGCAGAAAGGCCAGGAAGGCCTCCGAGGTGGCCGGCGTGGCCGGCCCCAGGTGCAGGTCCGATGCCAGCCAGACCGGGCCGGGCAGCGTGATCTTATTCAAGAACTTCGGCCTTCTCGATGATGACGTCTTCGTTCGGCACGTTCTGGTGGAAGCCCTTGTTGCCGGTCTTCACGCCCTTGATCTTGTCGACCACGTCCTGGCCTTCGGTGACGGCGCCGAACACGGCATAGCCCCAGCCGTTCGGCGTGGGCGACGTGAAGTTCAGGAAGTCGTTGTTGGACACGTTGATGAAGAACTGGGCGGTGGCCGAGTGCGGGTCGCTGGTGCGGGCCATGGCCAGGGTGTACTTGTCGTTCTTCAGGCCGTTGTTGGCCTCGTTTTCGATCGGGGCGTGGGTTTGCTTTTGCTTCATGCCGGGCTCGAAGCCGCCGCCCTGGATCATGAAGCCGTCGATCACGCGATGGAACACCGTGCCGTTGTAGAAGCCTTCCTTGACGTAGGTCAGGAAGTTTTCGACGGACTTGGGCGCCTTGGCGGCGTCCAGGGTGATGACCATGTCGCCTTGGTTCGTTTGAAGCTTGACGCGGGGATTGGTGCTCATGGTTTTGGTGCCTTCGGAGGTGGAGGGGGAAGAAGAGGCTGCCGGGGCGGCGCTGACCAGCGCCGGTGCGAATGCAGCCAGCGCGAACGAGCACGCCGTCAGGCGCAGCAGGTGTAGAGGGGAGTAACGGGACATCATTTGCCTTGTTTATCCTTCAACATTGTTTCAACTTCGCGGACCTTTTCGCGCATGCCGGGCACGCCGTCGCCGGCGGCTTCCTTGTAGGTGCGCAGGGCCTGCAGCAACTGCAGGTCGCCCAGGTTGGCGCGGGCAGCCGCGTAGTTCGGGTCGGCGCGCAGGGCCATCTGCAAGGCATCCTGCGCCCGGTCGAGTTCACCGCGGCTTGCATATAGAGCCGCCAGGTTGTTCCAGGGTTCCGGCAATTCGGGGAACCGCGTCGTCATGTCGTTGTAGATGTCGATGGCTTCGTTCGTGCGCTTGAGCGCCGCCAGGGCGCGCGCATGCTGGAACATGAGCTGGACATCGGTGCCGCGCTGGTCCTTGATCTCGGCCTCGCGCTTTTCGATCATCGCCAGCGCCTTCTCGTTATCGCCGCGGTTCAAGAGAAGCTCGATGTGCGTCGTGATCTGGGAGGCGGACGGGGTCAGGCGCGTATCCACGCTGGGCTTGGCGGCCTCCAGCAGCTTGGCCAGGGCGTCCCAGCCGCCTTCGGGCGGGATGGGGTCCAGGGTGGTGCGAGTGGCGTTGGGGTTTTCGCCCGCGCCACCGCTCATCGACTGGGCGATGGCGACGCCCGCGGGCGAGCTGGCCAGGGCCAGGGCGAGCAGGGCAACGCAAAAACGCGGCTTGATAGTCACGTGTGGGTTCCGTTAAAAGTCTTGGCCGGCCGGCGCTTACGCGCTCGACCGGGCCGCTTGCTATACTTGACGACCGCCATTTTAGCCCCGGTTGGGTTTTGGCTCGACCATCGCGTTCAGGGCAGTAAGGAAAAGAGAGTCGCGAAGTGATTCTTTTCTACGTGAACCCTACTGCCAAAGTGCAATGGGACGACGCTGAAGGACGACCCTGAGCAATGGAAGCCCCCTGCAAACGGGTCGGCACTGTAAATGGGGCGGCACGCGTCGGCGGATCTTCCGCCGATTGCAATTTTCCGAACCGCCACGGAACACTAATCGAAGCCTATCGCGCCATGCTGCAAATCTACAACACGTTATCGCGTACCAAAGAACCGTTCAAACCGGCCCAGGCCGGCCAGGTGCGCATGTACGTGTGTGGCATGACCGTCTACGACTTCTGCCATCTGGGCCACGCCCGCATGCTGGTGTCGTTCGACGTCGTGCAGCGCTGGCTGCGCGCCAGCGGCCTGGCTGTCGACTACGTGCGCAACATCACGGACATCGACGACAAGATCATCCGCCGCGCGGTCGAGACCGGCCGCCGCATTGGCGAAGTCACCGAGTTCTATATCGACGCCATGCACGCCGACGAGCGCGCGCTGGGCGTTGAATCCCCCGACCGCGAGCCGCGCGCCACGCAATACGTGGGCGAGATGCTCGACATCATCGGCAAGCTCGAACAAAACGGCCTGGCCTATCAAGCCGAAGACGGCGATGTGAACTACGCCGTCCGCGGGTTTGCCGGCTACGGCAAACTGTCCGGCAAGACACTGGATGACCTGCGCGCCGGCGAGCGCGTGGCCGTCGGCTCCGGCAAGCGCGACCCCCTGGATTTTGTTCTCTGGAAGTCCGCCAAGGCCGAAGAACCGGCTGACACCAAGTGGGAATCGCCCTACGGCCTGGGCCGCCCGGGCTGGCACATCGAGTGCTCGGCCATGAGCAAGTCGCTGCTGGGCCTGCCCCTGGATATCCACGGCGGCGGTCCGGACCTGAAATTCCCGCACCATGAAAACGAGATCGCGCAGACCGAAGGCGCGTTCGGCGGCACGCTGGCCAACATCTGGATGCATTGCGGCCCGCTCATGGTCGATTCGGACAAGATGTCCAAATCGCTCGGCAACTTCCGGACCATCCGCCAGACCATTGCCCAAAGCGATCCGGCAGCCGACCAGTCCGATTACGCGGTGAACCCGCGCGAAGCCGAAATGGTGCGCTTCTTCATCGTGCGCAACCATTACCGCAGCCCGCAGAACTACACGCCGGATAACCTCGTCGACGCGCAGAACGCGCTGGATCGCCTGTATCAGGCCTTGCAGAACGTGCCGGCCGACGACCAGGGCATCGACTGGAACGAGCCGCAGGCGCAGGCCTTCAAGGCCGCCATGGACGACGACTTCAACAGCTCGGGCGCCGTGGCCGCGCTGTTCGAACTGGCCTCCGAGGCCAACCGTACCAAGAGCGCGCGCAGCGCCGGGCAGATGAAGGCGCTGGCCTCGCTGCTGGGCCTGCTGCAGCAAGCCCCGGCCGCCTACTTCCAGTCCGCCACCCGCTACTCGGCGGCCGCCATGGAGCAGGGCGCGCGCAGCACGCTCGACGCCGACGCCATCCAGGCCCTGATCGACGCGCGCGCGGCCGCCAAGGCTGCCCGCAACTTTGCCGAGGCCGACCGCATCCGCGCCGAACTGCGCGACGCCGGCATCGAGCTGGACGACAAACCGGGTGGCCTCACGCAATGGCGCCGCGCGTGACCAAGCAGGATACGCCGGCCATGTCCACCGCAGATCTCGACGTTCCCAAGCCTGAATATTGGGAGGCCGCCGTCGCGCACTTGATGCGCCGCGACCGCATCCTGAAAAAGATCATCCCCCAGCACCCCGAGGTCTGGCTGACCTCGCGGGGCACGCCGTTCATCACGCTGGCGCGGGCGATCATCGGGCAGCAGATTTCCCCCAAGGCGGCCGATGCCGTCTGGACCAAGTTCATCGACGCCGTGGGCAAGCGCCCCACGCCCGTCGCCGTGCTGCGCGTGGGCGTGGACGGCCTGCGCAAGGCCGGACTGTCCCAACGCAAGGCCGAATACGTGCTCGACCTGGCCGTGCATTTCGGCGAACGCCGGGTCCACCCCGAGAAATGGGCGGCCATGGACGACGAGGCCGTCATTTCCGAACTGGTCGCCATCCGCGGCATCGGACGCTGGACGGCGGAGATGTTTTTGATTTTCAATCTACAGCGGCCTGATGTCCTGCCGCTGGATGATCCTGGGTTGCTCAAGGCAATCTCGCTACACTATTTCAGCGGCGAGCCTGTCTCTCGCTTCGAGGCTCGCGAAGTCTCGTTGGCGTGGCAACCCTGGCGTACCGTGGCAACCTGGTATCTGTGGCGCAGTCTGGAACCGACGCCGGTCCAATACTGACGCAAACCAGGCAGCCCATCTACGGAACCACACTACATGCGCAATACATTTCTGGAATTTGAACAGCCGCTCGCCGAGCTTGAGAACAAGATCGAGCAGCTGCGCTATGTGCAGGCCGATTCGGCGGTAGACATCTCCGATGAAATCGGACGTCTGCAGCAGAAGAGCCAGACGCTCGCCAAGGAGATCTACGCCAAGCTCACGCCCTGGCAGACGGCGCTGGTCGCGCGCCACCCCCAGCGTCCCTACACGCTGGACTACGTGCGCGAAATGTTCACCGACTTCCACGAACTGCATGGCGATCGCATGTACGCCGACGACCAGTCCATCGTGGGCGGCCTGGCGCGCTTTAACGGCACGCCTTGCATGGTCATCGGCCACCAGAAGGGCCGCGACACCAAAGAGCGTGCCGCGCGCAACTTCGGCATGCCGCGTCCCGAGGGCTATCGCAAGGCCCTGCGCCTGATGCGCCTGGCCGAAAAATTCGGCATTCCCGTCTTCACGTTCGTGGACACCCCCGGCGCCTACCCCGGCATCGGCGCCGAAGAGCGCGGCCAGTCCGAAGCCATCGGCCACAACCTGTACGCCATGGCTGAACTTAAGGTGCCGGTGATCTGCACGATCATCGGCGAAGGCGGTTCGGGCGGCGCGCTGGCCATTGCCGTGGGCAATGCCGTGCTGATGCTGCAATACGCCACCTATGCCGTGATTTCGCCCGAAGGCTGCGCCTCGATCCTCTGGCGCAGCGCCGACAAGGCCCCCGAGGCCGCCGATGCGCTGGCCATCATCGCACCGCGCCTCAAGGACCTGGGCCTGGTGGATCGCGTCGTCAACGAACCCGTGGGCGGCGCCCACCGCGACCCCCGCGTCATGGCGCGCCTCTTGCGCCGCGCGCTCGGCGACGCCCTGCGCCAGCTTCAGGGTCTGACGCCCGAACAGCTCGTCGAGCAGCGCGTGCAGCGCGTGCTCTCGTACGGCGCCTTCCAGGAAGTGCGCGCGTAAAGCGGGCAGGGCGCCGGCCTCCAGTGCCGGCGCCGCGGCCCCCGCGCCCTCTGCCATGACCGACGTCCCGCCGCCCGGAATCTCCCCTCGGGCCGACGCGGGCGGCAGTTTCTCCTTGCCTCTTTGCGCCGCGCTTGCCGCGGCGTTGCGTCAGGCGCTCACGGCATTGCCCGAGCGTCCGCGCCGCATCGCCGTCGCCTTCAGCGGCGGGGCGGACTCGGCTGTGCTGGCCGTGCATGCAGCCGCGGTTGCGCCGGCGCTTGGCATCGAGGTGCTGCTATTCCATGTGCATCACGGCCTGCAGGCGCAGGCGGACGCCTGGGCGCGGCATGGCCAGGACCTGGCCGCACGGCTTGCGCTGCCGCTATATGAAGCGCGCGTCCAGGTGGAGCCGGCCGCCGGCAAGGGCATCGAAGCCGCCGCACGCGACGCGCGCTATGCCGCACTGGCCGGGTTGGCGCGTCAGCACGAAGTCCATCACATCCTCCTTGCCCACCACCGCAATGATCAGGCCGAAACCGTGCTGCTGCGCCTGCTGCGCGGCACCGGACTGGTCGGCATGGCCGCCATGGCGCCGGTGGCGCAGCGCGATGGCGTGACTTATCTACGGCCGTGGCTGGAGCGGGATCGCGACGAGATCCTGGGCGCGGCGAACGACCTCGAAGCCGCCATCGGCTGGCGCGCCGTGCAGGACCCCACCAACGCCGATCCGCGCTACACCCGCGCCGCGCTGCGCGA
Source organism: Achromobacter sp. E1 (assembly GCF_037039475.1). Lineage (NCBI taxonomy): Bacteria > Pseudomonadati > Pseudomonadota > Betaproteobacteria > Burkholderiales > Alcaligenaceae > Achromobacter > Achromobacter sp. E1. Next base: position 4,012,051 of record NZ_CP146253.1, on the reverse strand, counting down.
ATTGCTGGCGCCCGTGCTGGATGCGCGCTGGCCCGGCTGGCGCGCCATCGTCGCGCGCCATGCGCGGCACATGGCCGAGGCGGCCGAGATCCTGGACGAAGTCGCGGCCGAGGATTTTGCGCGGCTGGACCCCAGCCCTGATGGCGCGAGCTTTTCGCTACAGGCATGGCGCGGTCTGTCGCCCGCCCGGCAGGCGCACGTGCTGCGCCATTGGCTGGCGCGCAACGGCGCCCGCATGCCGACCGATGCGCGCATGGCCGATCTGTTGCGGCAGTTGCGGGGGCTGCACAGCCTGGGCCACGACCGGCAGTTGCGGGTGGAGCAGGCCGGCCACGTGGTCCGGTGCCATCGCGGCCGCGTGTGGGTCGAGCCCCGGGAAGGTTCGGATTCGTAGTCGGCGCGCGGCGATGCGGGATCGCCGTTTTTAACGTGGCTGCCAGCGATTTTGCGCGCGGAATGGACACAAATTTGCGCAATCTGCGCAAATTTTTACCGTCGCGCTAGAATAGATGGTTTTGCCCGTCAACACTTGCGGCGGGTGTCCAGCCAGAGCACGAGATGTCCCTGATCGTTCACAAATATGGCGGTACTTCGATGGGCTCGGTCGAGCGCATCAGAAACGTGGCGCGTCGCGTCGCAAAGTGGCACGCCGCCGGCCACCAAGTTGTTGTTGTCCCGTCCGCCATGGCGGGCGAGACGAATCGTCTGCTGGGTCTGGCGCGCGAGATTTCGCCCCAGCCCGACGGCCGCGAGCTCGACATGATCGCCGCCACCGGCGAGCAAGCCAGCAGCGGCCTTCTGGCCATTGCGTTGCAGGCCGAAGGCGTGCCCGCGCGCAGTTATGCCGGTTGGCAAGTGCCCGTGCGCACCGATTCGTCGTTCACGAAAGCCCGCATCACGTCCATCGACGACGCCCGCGTGCGCGCCGACCTGGACGCCGGCCGCGTGGTCATCGTGACGGGCTTTCAGGGCATCGACCCCGACGGCCACATCACCACGCTGGGCCGCGGCGGCTCCGACACCTCGGCCGTGGCCGTGGCGGCTGCCATCAAGGCCGACGAATGCCTGATCTACACCGACGTGGACGGCGTCTACACGACCGATCCGCGCGTGGTGCCTGAAGCGCGCCGCATGGCCGTCGTTTCCTTCGAGGAAATGCTGGAAATGGCTTCGCTGGGCTCCAAGGTCCTGCAGATCCGCTCGGTCGAATTCGCCGGCAAGTATCGTGTTCCGGTCCGGGTCCTGTCCTCACTGACCGACCCCCTTATCCCGCTCGAGGAAGAAATGGTCTCGGGCACGCTGATTACTTTTGAGGAAGACGAAAAAATGGAAGCCGCCGTTGTCTCCGGCATCGCCTTCAGCCGCGACGAAGCCAAAATCACCCTGCTGGGCGTTCCCGACAAACCCGGCATCGCATTCTCCATCCTGGGCCCCGTCGCCGCCGCCAACATCGACGTCGACATGATCGTGCAGAACCAGTCCGTGGCTGGCACGACCGACTTCTCGTTCACCGTGAACCGCAACGAATTCGCGCGCGCCGTGGACCTGCTCAAGCGCGAAGTCATCCCTGCCGTGGGCGCGCGTGAACTGTCCACCGACGAAAAGGTCGCCAAGGTCTCCATCGTCGGCATCGGCATGCGCTCGCACGTGGGCGTTGCCAGCCTGATGTTCCAGACGCTCTCGCAAGAGGGCATCAACATCCAGATGATCAGCACGAGCGAAATCAAGACCTCGGTGATCATCGACGACAAGTACATGGAACTGGGCGTGCGCGCGCTGCACAAGGCCTTCGGTCTGGACCAGGCGCCCGCCACCAAGGTCTGATGAATCAGGTCCGGCACGATTTTTTTGCGTGAATGCCCGAAACGCGGGCGAGAGCCAAAAAAATCGTGCTAGAATCTCGTTCTCTTTTCGGAGACGTGCCCGAGAGGCTGAAGGGGCTCCCCTGCTAAGGGAGTATGTGGCTAAAAACTGCATCGTGGGTTCGAATCCCACCGTCTCCGCCAAAGACACTTGCACCAGTGACACAAGGTTGCCTCAAGACCCGCATAGCTTATTGCTCTGCGGGTTTTTTGTTTTGTGCGGTTCACTGCGGTCCACTGCGGGCCGCGGTCGTGCCGACTTGAAGCAATGCGCGCTGCGACTCACCCCAGCCTGTCGATCAGCGTTTGCGCCTGCTCGACCGCATCGGCGTCATTCGGGCGGAAATCCAGCCGCTCGGCGCGTGGCAGATTCACGAAATGCGACTGCGAGCTGCGCGCGTACGCCGGGTCGTAATGGCGGTCGATGAGTTCGCGCGCGAGGTCTTCGCGGCGGCCTTCGTCCACGAATGTCATCCAGCCCTTGATGGTGTCCCGGCTGTGCAGCCCGACCATGCGCTGCAATTGCGCCTTTAGCCAATCCGGCGTGTCAAAGAGCTGCGCGTAATCCTGTTGCAGGAAGCGCGCGCGGTCTTCGCGGCTGGCGCGTACGTCAACGCATTGCCCGTGGTGCATGGCGCGCAGCAGCGATGCGGGAATTTCCACTGCGCCAATCTTGCGGCTTTCGGCTTCGATGAACACCGGCTGGCTGGCATCGAGTTCGCGCAGTCGCACCGCAAGCAGCGTGTCGAAGCGCTTTTGCGTGGGCTGCTCAGCGTGCGGCCATGCGCCCAGCAGCGAGCCGCGGTGCGAGGCAAGCGCTTCCAGATCCAAGGTCTGCGCGCCTGCTTCGCGCAAGGCGTGCAATAGCCGCGTCTTGCCGCTGCCGGTGGGGCCGGTCAGCACGACGAGGCGCAGTGGTTGCGGCAGCGTCTGCAGGTCGTCCAGCGTGGCGCGCCGGTAGGTCTTGTAGCCGCCGTCCAGTTGCCGGGCGCGCCAGCCGATCATGTTGAACATCAGCGTCATCGATCCCGAACGCTTGCCGCCGCGCCAGCAATACACCAGCGGACGCCACCCTTGCGGGCGGTCCGCAAAGGTGGTCTCCAGATGGCGGGCGATGTTGCGCGCGACGAGGGCCGCGCCTGCGCGGGACGCTTCGAACGGCGAGACCTGCTTGTACATCGTGCCGATCAGCGCGCGTTCTTCGTTGTTGAGCACGGGGGCGTTGCATGCGCCGGGGATGTGGTCGTCGGCGTATTCCAGCGGCGAGCGCACGTCGATAATTTCGTCGAAATCATGCAGCCGTTCCAGGCTGACAAGCAGGTGTCTCACGAAGACCGCCTTGGTGGAAGAATCGGAAGATTTTCGCACGCGGTGCGTGGGGCGATGGGTTGGAGGGCAACTGAAGGTGCACAGACAAGCGGGCTCGGGATAGACAGGCCAGCGTGCCATCCCGACTTGCGCAACATTCGAAACAACGCTATTATTCAAGGCTTGCTTTTTCAAGCGCCCGTAGCTCAGCTGGATAGAGTACCTGGCTACGAACCAGGGGGTCGTAGGTTCGAATCCTGCCGGGCGCGCCAAGTTATTTCGCGGTTGTTTGCGCTATGCGCTATGCGCAATGTCTGCGAGACCGATGAAAAAGCAGCGTTTGTAGTGAAGAGAAGTTATGCGTCACTACAAACATGGCACGATTATTCTGATATAATTTTGCCTCTTTGCCGGAGCGCCCGTAGCTCAGCTGGATAGAGTACCTGGCTACGAACCAGGGGGTCGTAGGTTCGAATCCTGCCGGGCGCGCCAAACCATCACGGTTTAAACATCGCGATGTAAATGCGGCAAAGAAAATTGCAGTAAAAATGGAAAGGCCTTTGATCTTGCATCGAAGGCCTTTTTGTTTTGGCGCGCGCCTTTACAGGCGTGGTTCTGTAGTGCCGGTTGCCGTTGATACTTGTGCTTGTGTTGATACTTGCCCCGCACGGCAACATCGCAAACGTGCAGGGCGGCAGTGGCGGGCTTCTTGCCCGATCAATGCGCGGCGCTTTCTTTCGCGCTTTCCTTCTCTGTATCCTTCGATTTTTCGTCCGCGTCGTCGAAGCCCCAATCTCCGAACAGATACCAATCTTCGCCCAGCGATTCCGCCGGGTGCATGGTGCGGCCAGAGCCGTTGCCGCAGGCCATGGAGTCGGTGGAACAGTAGCGGTCGCAGCCCCAGCAGATGCGTTCGGGGTGCTTGGGGTGGAGGGGAAACTTCTTGGCCATGCTGTTTGCCTGATGTTCTTATTGAACCCAGCGTACTGCTGTCGGGGCCTGCGATTCATTGACATCGCGCAAATGCGGGGTCGCCACCTGTGCCGACTCCCGATTTAAACGGGGTCGATTTGCATGGTGTGATTCTTTCGTGTTATAAACACGCCTCTTTCGGGGCGCCCGTAGCTCAGCTGGATAGAGTACCTGGCTACGAACCAGGGGGTCGTAGGTTCGAATCCTGCCGGGCGCGCCAACTTATTCGAGATCATGCAGCACAGCGTGGTTTCCGCAGAAAAAACCGCAGCAATGCGGACGCGAAAAGCGGCTTGATGAATTCATCAAGCCGCTTTTTTTTTCGTGGCGCGGATCACTGGCGCGGATCACCACACGCGGTACACGCGCCCCGTCTGCGCGCCTTCGACGCTGCGGCTGAAGGCTAGCGCCACGCGGCTGGCCGGGGCCGCCTCGAAACCCTGGAAGTAGGGGCCATAGCTGTCCAGCGACTCCTGCAACACGGTGGGGCTGACGGCGTTGATGCGGATCCCTTGCAGTTCGACTGCCGCGCCGCGCACAAATCCATCGATGGCGCTGTTCACGGCGGCGGCGTTGGCGCCATAGCGGATGGGCTCGTCGCTCAGGATGCCGCTGGTCAGGGTGATCGAGCCGCCCGTGTTGACGTAGTGCTGGCCGATGAGGGCCAAGTCGACCTGTCCCAGCAGTTTGTCATGCAGCCCGAGCTTGAACTGACACGCCGTCATGTCGGCGAGCGGGCCGAAGTGCAGGCTGCCGGCGGCGGAAACGATGGCGTCGACCTTGCCAACCCGTTCGAAGAGGTCGCGAATGCTGTCGCTGCGGGTCATGTCGACCTGATATTGGCCGCGGCGCTTGCCCACCGCGATGATGTCGTGACGTTGGCCCAGTTCGCGGGCGACCGCGCTGCCGAGCGTGCCGCTTGCGCCGATGAGGATGATCTTCATGGGGTTCTCCGTGGAATGCCGTTGGGGTGGCGCCGGCGGGTCCGCCAACGCATGAATGCATTCTGCGCGTCGCATTCCGCAAGAAAAATCCTAGAATTGTCGGATCAGTCAACACTCAGGGTACGGAATCCATGGATCGCCTGCTTAGCATGGAAGTCTTCGTGGCGGTGGTCGAGCTGGGCAGCCTGACGGCCGCCGCGGCGCAGCTGGACATGTCGCCCGCGATGGCCGCCAAGCACGTCAAGGGGCTGGAAGACCGGCTGGGACTGCGGCTGATGAATCGCACGACGCGCCGCCAGAGCCTGACCGAGGCAGGCCAGGCCTACTTTGCGCGCTGCAAGGCCATCCTGGCGGACATTCGCGATGCGGAGCAGGGCGCCGAGGCGCTGCGATCGGCCCCGCGCGGCCATCTGCGCATCACGTCGTCGGTGTCGTTCGGGTCATTCGCGCTGGCGCCGGTGATCGCCGATTACCTGTCGATCTATCCCGACGTGAGCGTGGAACTGTCGTTGAGCGATAGCGTGGAAGACGTGGTGGCGTCGCGTTTTGACGTGGCGCTGCGTATTGGCGAGCCCGCGGATTCGGGCCTCGTTGCGCGGCGCATCGGGCTTTATCAGATGATCGTCTGCGCCGCGCCGGCGTATCTGGCGCGCTACGGCACGCCCGCCACGCCCGGCGATCTGGCCCGGCATCAGTGCCTGGATTTTTCGCATTGGAGCCGGCGCACGGGCTGGCGGCTGGGCACGGATGAGGGCGGGGAAATGGGGTATCCCACGGGGCGGTTCGTGTCGAACAATGGGCAGGCGCTGCGGCAGGCGGCGCTGGCCGGCTTTGGCATCGTGCTGCAGCCCGAACTGCTGCTGACTGACGACGTGCGCGCCGGCCGCCTGGTGCCGATCCTGCAGCCTTATTGGCCGGTCGCCCGGCCCATCACGCTGCTGTACGCGAAGGATCGCCAGGCGCCGCCCAAACTCACGACCTTCGTGGATTTCGTGGTGACGCGGGTTGCGCGGTAGCGGCAGGGCATCAGGCGCGTCGTCGGTCCACCGCCGTCAGGGACGTGCCGCTCTTGAGAAGCTGATAGGTCTGGCCGCCCAGCCACGCGACCTTTTCACCAGAGCTGGTGCGGCAGACGCAGTGCGTCTTCGGGTCAAAGCGTGGCGTGCCCAGCGCGGAATACGCATCGGGATCGGAAACGAAACGTTCGATGCGATACAACGTGCCATCCGGCGATGTGGCGAGCACATCGGTCAATCGTCTTGCGGTGCCGAGCATATTCAATACCTCCATGCGCGGGCCGTCAGGTGTCGGCGCCAAAGTCGTCTGAACAATTCACGGCGGGAGCGCGAGGCAATGCCTTGCGCGCGACGCTAATGAAACTGTCCTCCTAACAATGAATCATCGAGTTGGTCTGGCGATACGCCCAGGGCCTGCGACACGCGGTCAAGAATGACCTGCCGGGGCCGCGGGCGCGGCCGTTCCAACTCGATATAGATGGAGTGATCGACGCCAAGCCGGGCAGCCATCTCAGCAGTGCTGATGTTCAGATGCTCGCGCCAGGCGCGTATCAAGCTCCAATCGTTGCCGGTTTTTAGATTGACTACAGCTGGCGGCAGGCGCGCCTTGGGCCCTGCAACTTTCTTGCGAGAGGCGCGCGGCGCGGATGCCGCCTTTTCATCGCCCGGGACCGCGCCGCTGTGCCGCGATTCGCCCCGGGGTGTGGTGTGTGCCGTGACGGCAAGAAAGATGGCGCCGCCGTTCAGTTGGCGATACTTGTCGTTGCCCATCCAGCACAGCGTTTCGCCGTTGTCGAGCTTGCATTCGCAATCCAGGTGGGTATTGCTGGGCATGCCTTCGAGCTTGGCGATGGTTTCCGTGGTCGTGGCGTGACGCACCACACGGTGCAGCACACCGTCCGGCGAACGTACGAAGACGTCAGGAAGTCTCCAGGAAAACGGAATGATCATCTCCACAAACGAAGCCCATTACACCACTGTATAACGCGGATGTAATGGTGAATTTGAGGGTTTTCCTGGAAGTGTCGCGCAAGTGTCATAGGCGTGTGGTGGGACGCCACGGATGCTCACAAAACCTCGCGGCCGCCCGGTGTTGCCGGCGCGGCCGGCAGGACTGGCGTGAATTGCGCCGCCGCGAGCACGGCGGGCATGATCTGGGCCGCGGCGCCGCGCAGGTTGTGATGGGCGATCGCGTCCAGCGGCGTTGCGGCCGGGTTGACCTGCACGACCGTGGCGCCGCCCGCGACGGCCAGCCGCGGCAGTTCGGCCGCGGGATATACGAGGGACGAGGTGCCGATGCTGAAAAGCAGGTCGCACTGCTGCACGGCAAGGGTGGCGTCACGCCAGGCCTGCGCGGGCAGGCTTTCGCCGAACCAGACGACACCGGGCCGTACCGGCGCGCCGCATTCCGTGCACGCGGGCGGCGCCAGGCGCCGGCCGGCGTCGGGCTCTTGCGGCAGGTCGGTGGCTAACGCTTGCGGAGCGCCGCAGCGCGAACAACGCGGCGCATGCAGGCTGCCGTGCAGATGCGTGACCGCGCGGCTGCCTGCGCGCTCGTGCAGATCGTCCACGTTCTGCGTGATGACGGCCAGCTCCGGAACATGGTGCGCCAGTGCCGCGATGGCATGGTGTGCGGCGTTGGGCGCGGCGCGCAGGACCTGCGCGCGCCGCCATTCGTACCAGCCCCATACCAGGTCGGGATGTTCGCGGAATGCTTCGGGCGTGGCCAGCGCCTGGGCGTCAAAGCGCGACCAGAGCCCGGTCAGGGCATCGCGGAACGTGGCGATACCGCTTTCGGCGGACACCCCGGCGCCCGTGAATACGACGACGCGGCGCGCGCTGCGCAGGGCCTGCGCCAGCGCGGGCGGAATATCGTGATGCGTGTTTTTCATTTCCAACCTTGCAGACAGTTCGATACGCTGCACGCGCCGGCAAGGCGCTGTCAAGGGCGGACACACGGCGCCGCGCGGGCCAGCATGCGGGACGCGCGTGCGTCCGCGTCCCGAATCGTGGATACTGTTTTTTCAATCTGGGATTTCATCCCGCCTTGGAGAGCTGAGAATGCCTGAATCGAACACCGGCCTGGAACGGCTGCGCCGTTTTATTGCGACTGCGACGCGGCTGGCTTCGCCGCAGGCGCTGGACCAGGGCCCCGAGCTGGCGGCGGCGTTTGCGGACCTGGTGGGGCACGACGATTGGCTGCCCGACGCCTGTACCGCCCCGCATCCGCAGTTCTACCAGCAGTACCTGCTGCATTGCGATCCGCTGGAGCGTTTCTCGCTGGTGAGCTTCGTCTGGGGGCCGGGCCAGTCCACGCCCGTGCACGATCACGAGGTCTGGGGCTATGTGGGCATGCTGCGCGGCGCCGAGATCAATCAGCGGTTCACGCGCGATGCGGACGGCCGGCTGGCGTTGGCGGGCGAGGCGACCACGCTTCGCCCGGGCGACGTCGAGCGCCTGTCGCCGGCCGAGGGCGACATCCATCGCGTGTCTAATGCCTATCCGGATAGGGTGTCCATCAGCGTGCACCTGTATGGCGGCAACATCGGCGCGGTGTCGCGTCACGTGTATGACCCCGATACCGGCCAGGCCAAGCCGTTCGTCTCGGGCTATTCGTCGCCTAGCCTGCCCAATCTGTGGGATCGGTCCGCCGCCGTGCGCGCCACGCTGGGCTAGCGTATCCGCCGGGCGGAATTTGCTGTTCCCGCACCGCGTCCCGTGCTATGTTCCCGTCCTAAATATTAGGAAAAATCACGAATGGACAAGACGCTGCTCAAAGGGCTGATGGTGTTGGAAGCCGTGACCGATGTGGACAATCCGCCGCGCACCATCGACGCGCTGGCGGCCCGGGTGGGTCTGACCCGCAGCAATACGCATCGCACCTTGCAGACGCTGATACATGCCGGCTACGTGATCAAGGACGACGACGGCGGCGGTTACCGCGGGGCCGTGCGCCTTTTCGAACTGGCGGCGCGGCAACTGGCGCAGCTGGACGTGCGCAAACTGGCCGCGCCCCACATGCGCACGCTGGCGGATCAGACAGGCGAAACCGTGCACTTGTCGGTGCTGGATGGCTTTGACGTGGTGTATGTGGACAAGATCGACAGCCCGCAACCCATTCGCGCGTACTCGATGGTGGGCGGCCGCGCGCCCGCCTATGCGGTGGCGACCGGCAAGGCGCTGCTTGCGTATCAGCCCGAGGGCTACGTCGAACGCTACGCGGAGCAGATGGTGCGGCACACGCCGTCCACCATCGTGTCCATGCCGCTTTTGAAAGACGAGCTGCGCAAGATCGCGCGCGCCGGTTACGCGGTGAACCGCGGAGAGTGGCGCGAAGGGGTGGGCGGGCTGGCGGTGACGGTGTTCAACAGTCTGGATCAGCCCGTGGCCGCGGTGGGCATCTCTGGCCCCCTGGATCGCCTGAGCGCCGCTAGGATGAAGCAGCTTGCGCCGGATGTGGCGGCCTGTGCGCAGTCCATCTCTCAGGGAATGGGCTATCGCCGCGGCTTTCTGGATCAGTGATGGTCGCGGCGCGCAGGGTGGCCGCGATCCGCTCGGCCTGATCGCGCGCCAGGCGGGCATTGACGTCCATGGACGTGGTCCAGAAGTAGGTGCCTCCGGCCAGGCTGCCCAGCACCGAGACGCCTGCCACGTGCTGGCCGGCGCCATTTATCAGGCAGCCCGTGTCGTAGTCCAGCGTCAGTCCGCCGTGCGGATCGGCCTGCGCGTGGCCTTCGCGCAGCAGTTCAGACACCAGCGGATCGTCCGTGCGCGCTGCGTCCACCGAGAAGCTCGTGGCGTTGATCAGATGATGGCTCAGGTATTCGATCTGGCCGTCCGCCGTGCGTAGCCGCGTGCGGAACAGGCCACTGGCCGGGTCGTGTTCGCAGCCGGTAAAGCCCGCCGCAACGCTGAGCTGATTCGCGCCGAACAGTGCCTGCAATTTCAAGGCGTTGCGCATGGGGAAGGTTGCGCGCCGGGCCATCCATAGCGATCGCCATTGCGACTGGAAGCGGCGCCGTTCGGTATCGGGCAGCAAGTGCCAGATCTGATCGACCGCCGCGTTGGTGGCTGCGGCCACCGCCTGCCACGGACGCGGGGCGGCAGACGACCGGCGGATCTCGTCTTCCAGCGCGGATCGCGCGTCGCTGTCCATGCCCAGCACCTCGTCGGGGTCCAGAGAACCCTGCAACGCCAACACTTCATCGCGCAGGGCTTGCCAGATGAGGTCCAGCGTCAGCGTTCCCCCGTGCTGTGCGGCCAGGGCGAGGGCGCCGTCTCGGCTCAGGCGTTGCAGCGTGTCCGGCGGACGGTTGTGCGGGCTGCGCACGGACGGCAAGCGGCCGTTGCGCGACACGCACAGGATCGGGCCTTGGTGTCCGGCCTGTTGCAGTGCGGCCACGGCGTCCACCGCGCTCAGGCTGGTGCCGACGATGCACACGGACGCATCGGGTGCGATGTCCTGCGCTAGCGCCGACACCGGATACGGGCTGTTGAAGTAACCGGCCACGCCTTCCAGCGAGGGAAACGCCTGCGAGGGCAGGTTGCCGTTGCACAGCACGGCGTGGCGCGCGTGGCGCAGCGCGCCGTGTTCGGGCTGGATGATCGCGCCGCCGTCCGGCTGCGGCGCCACGCGGTGCACGCGGCTGCGCACGTGTTCCAGCGTCACGCCCAGGGACCGGGCGAGCTGGCGGCAGCGTTCGTAGACCGCGCCCATGTAGGCGCCGAAGAGCGGACGCGGCAGAAAGTCGGCGGGATCGATCGCGGTGACGCCGTAGCCGCCGAGCCAGCCGGCATCCTGCGCGCGCAGCCAGTCGACAAAGTCCAGCCGATGGTCGGCCCGCGCCGACATGTTGCCGGCGGGGATGTTGAGCAGGTTGCTGCGCAGGTCGTCCTGGTATGCGCCGCCCGGGCCGGGCACGGCCTGCGGTTCGAACAGATGGATCACCGGCGGCCGCGCCTCCCGCGGGGCTGGCGCGGCCTGCAGCGCCAGCAGGAACTGATACAGGAAGCTGACGCCGACCGAGCCGCCGCCGACGATGGCCAGGTCGATTGCGGCCGGCCGGCCCGATGCGGGGGCGTGCGTCATTTCGCCACCGACAGGCGCACCACGTCGGCCCAGCGCGAGGTTTCCTGCTTGAGCATCCGGCTGGTGTCGGCCGGGGTCGTGGCGATGGCGTCGGCGCCGAGCTTCAAGGCGGCCTGCTGCACGGAGGGCATCGCGGCGGCGCGGCGCATCCCGTCCGACAGCTTCTCGACGACCGCGGGCGGCGTGCCCGCCGGCGCGAGCAGGGCGTACGTGGTGGCGACCGAATAGTCTTTCACTCCCTGTTCCATCAGCGTCGGCAGGTCGGGCAGGGCCGTGGCGCGCTTGGCGGTCGTGACGCCCAAGAGGCGGATCTTGCCGCTCGCAACCTGCGGCAAGAGGGCGGGCAAGGTTTCGATGACCATGTCGATCTGGCCGCCCAGCAGATCCGTGATGGCCGGCCCGCTGCCGCGGTAAGGCACGTGCATCAGCCGCGTGCCGGTCACCGCCTGGAAGAGTTCGCCCGCCATGTGCTGCGAGGTGCCCGGGCCGGCCGATCCGAACGTGATCGTGCCGGGTTTGCTTTTGGCAAGTGCGATAAGTTCCTGCACGTTCTTGGCGGAGATCTTGCTGCTGTTGACCGCCACCGCCATCGGCATGCTGGTGGCCATCGACACGCCGACGAAGGCCGTGCCGAAATCGTAGCCGGGCTTGTCGGGCATGGCCGCGTGGATGGCGTGGCTGCCCACGGCGCCCATCAGCAGCGTGTAGCCGTCGCCCGCGGACTTGGCGACGAACTCCGCGCCGATCTCGCCACCCGCGCCCGCCTTGTTTTCCACGACCACGCTCTGGCCGAGAAAGTCTCCCAGATGCTGCGCATAGATGCGCGCGGCGGCGTCCGTGGCACCGCCCGGCGGAAACGGCACCACCATGCGCACGGGTTTCGTTGGCCAGTTGTCCGCGGATGCGGGATTGGCCGACAGCGCCAGCACCGTGCTGGCCAAGGCAATACGCCACAACAGTCTCATGCAAGTCTCCTCGGTGGATGGGCCAGCATGCGGCAGGCGCCGTGCGTATCGCCGGCGACTTGACCGCTGCAGTCCTCTTTTACTAAATCCTAAAATATAGGATCGACGTTCCAATAAATGGTTTACGTAGAATTCCACACGGTGCTATGCTGGTCAACAATTAACCGCGACACCTAGGGATTGCACTAGGCTTCGCCTGGAAATCAACGACTTCCCGTCTTGGTCGGACTGGATGATGCCACCGTTGAAAGCCGCGTCTTATACTGTTTTTCTTATCCCAAATATTGAATTTTCATAACGAGAGGTCAGACATGACACCCAGTTCGGCGCTAACCGGCATCACAGTGCTGGAGATTTGCAACGTCGCGGCGGGACCCTTTTGCGGCATGTTGTTGGCGGACATGGGCGCGGACGTCATCAAGGTGGAGCACCCCGAAGGCGGCGATACGCTGCGCAGCTGGCCGCCCATCTCCGATGGCTACAGCGAAAACTTCGCGTCGCTCAATCGCAACAAGCGCTCGGTGACCCTGAACCTGAAGGATCCCGGCGACGTTGCGTTGGCGCGGGAGCTGGCGCTGCGCGCCGACGTGCTCATCGAGAACAATCGGCCGGGCGTGATGGATCGGTTGGGCCTGGGATACCTGCAGCTGCGCGAGGCCAATCCGCGCCTGGTCTATTGCTCGATTTCCGCCTACGGCCAGTCCGGACCGCGCTCGCAGGAAGGCGGCTTTGACCTCACCATCCAGGCCATGAGCGGGATCATGAGCGTGACGGGCGAGGCCGGCGGCGAACCCGTCAAATGCGGCGTGCCGCTGGCCGATTTTTCGGCCGGGCTGTATGGCGCGTTCGCCATCGCGTCTGCGCTGCGCGCGGCGCAGGCAAGCGGGCAGGGCACGCACATCGACGTGCCGATGCTGGGCGCGACGCTGGGCATCGCTGCCTTGCAGACGTCCGAGTTCTTCGGCAGCGGCAAGGATCCCGTCAAGCTGGGGTCGGCCCACCCGCGCAACGCGCCGTATCAGGCGTTTCGCTGCAAGAACGGGTATTTCGGGATGGCCGCCGGCAACCAGGCGCTGTGGAAAGCCGTGTGCGCCACGGTGGGGCGCGACGACCTGCTGGCCGATCCGCGCTTTACCGACACCAGCGCCCGCGCGCGCAACCAGACCGCGCTGCGCGACATCCTGGAAGCGATCTTTGCGGAACACGAGGCGCAGGAATGGCTGGCGCGTTTCCGCGCGGCCGGCGTGCCGTGCGCGCCCATCAACACGTATTCCCAGGTGCTGGACGATCCGCAGGTCGCGCACATGGGCTGGGTCCAGCCGCTTGAACTGCCCAACGGCGTGCAGACGCGCACGTTCGGCCTGCCGGTGCGGTTTGACGGCGAGACGACGGCGCTGCGGCGCAGGCCGCCGGCGCTGGGCGAACACAACGACGAAGTGCTGGGGCCGCTGCGTGCGGGCGGCAAGGGGGGCGCGGCATGAGCGTCCTGCGTATCGACAGACAAGGGCCGCGCCACGTGCTGACGCTGGCGCGCCCCGAAAAGATGAATGCGCTGTCGGCCGACCTGGTCGAGGCGCTGATCGCGGCGCTTGATGAGGCCGAAGGCCAGGGCGCCAAGGTCATCGTGCTGCAAGGCGAAGGCAAGAATTTCAGCGCGGGCTTTGACTTCGGCGATTGGCAGACGCAGAGCGAAGGCGATCTGCTGCTGCGCTTCGTGCGGATCGAAACCCTGCTGCAGCGGCTGGCGGCCTCGCCGTGCCTGACCGTCGCGCTGGCGCACGGGCGCAATTTCGGCGCGGGCGTGGATGTGTTCGGCGCCTGCAAATGGCGCGTCAGCGCGCCGGACGCCACGTTCCGGATGCCCGGTCTGAAGTTTGGACTGGTGCTGGGCACGCGGCGGTTTGCCTCGCTGGTGGGCGCCGAGCGCGCGCGCACGGTGCTTGAACAGGCCGCCACGTTCAATGCCGAAGACGCATTGCGCGACGGCTTTGCCAGCCGGCTTGCCGCGCCAGCCGACTGGACGCGGATCGGCGACGAGGCGCTGGAAACCGCCAGCGCGCTCACGGACGACAGCCGCGTGCAGCTTTACGCCGCGCTGTCGCAGGAGACGCCGGACACGGATCTGGCACGGCTGGTGCGCTCGGCATCGGCGCCCGGGCTGAAGGACCGCGTGGCGGCATATCTGCAGGCGCGCTAGGCGCGTCCCATCGAGCAGGGAGGAAGACAATGGCTTCAGGATTCAATCAGAAGAACAAGCAGTGCAGCTTGCAGGAACTGGCGGCGCTGGTGCCCAACGGGGCATCGATCGCGCTGGGCGGCAGCTTCCTGCATCGCGGCCCGTTCGCGTTCGTGCGTGAACTGATCCGCCAGGAAAAGCGCGATCTCGAACTCATCAAGCAGTCGCCGGGCTACGACGTCGACATCCTGTGCCGGGCGGGCGTGCTGCGCCGCGTGCGCGCGGGCATCGTCGCGATGGAGGGCAACTTCGGTCTGGCGCCCTGGTACCGGCGCGCCGTGGAACGCCACGAGATCGAGCTGGAGGAACATGCCTGCGCCAGCCTGACTGCAGGGCTGCGCGCGGCGGCCTTCGGCGTGCCGTTTCAGCCCTGCGGCGGTCTGCACGGCAGCGGCCTGCCGGAACTGAACGGCTGGAAATGCCTGGAAGACCCCTACGGCAGCGGCGAGAAGACCTGGGTGGTGCCGGCGATCCGGCCGGACTTCGCGGTGATCCAGGCGTCGGAGGTGGATGCGCAAGGCAATGTGCGCGTGCATGGCACCGCGCATTGGGACCGGATCATGTCGCGTGCCGCCGGCAGCGTGCTGGTGGTGGCCGAAAAGCAGGTGGATAGCGCCGTGTTCGAGGCGCAGCCCGAATCCACCCTGGTGCCGTATTTCATGGTGCAGGCCTATGCGGTCGTGCCGGGGGGCGCGTGGCCGGGATCCTGCTGGCCCGATTACGCCATCGACTATCCGGCGGTGGAAACCTACATGGACAAGAACAGCGATCTGCGCGCGCACCTGGCTGCGGCGCCCGAAGCGCGGGAGGGAAATCATGGCTGAGCAATGGTCGGGCTTTTCGTACATCGTCACCAATCTGGCGCGCTTCATCCGCCCCGATGAAATCACGTTCAGCGGCGTGAACTCCACGATGCCCATGCTGGCCTGCCTGCTGGCCAAGCGTGCGTATGACTGGGACTTCGTCTACATCAACGTGGCCGGCGGCGTGAACCCGCGGCCCTCGCACATTCCGTTGTCCAGCTCCGATCCGGTGCTGGCCGAGCACACGGCGTCGATCTTCTCGAACGAAGACTTCTACGACCTGTGCACGCGCGGCCGCATGGACCTGACGTTTCTGGGCGCCGCGCAGATCGACGGCGCGGGCTGCGCCAACAACTCGTGCATCGGCGACTGGCATGAACCCAAGGTCCGCCTGCCCGGCGGCGGCGGCGGCGCGGTGATGCTGCCCACGGCGCGGCGCGCCTGCACCTGGCGCACCGAGCATTCGCGCCGCACGTTCGTGCCCAAGTTGGACTTCATGACGTCGTGGGGCGGCTTTCATGGGGTGGTCACGCCGATCGCCGTGTTCATCAAACGCGACGGCCGGCTGGCGCTGCAATCGTGGCATCCGGAGTCCAGCCTGTCCGAGGTGCGCGAGCGCACGGGCTTTGAGTTCGACGCCGCCGGCGCGGGCCCGACCGAACCGCCGACCGAGCGCGAAGCCCTTGCCTTGCGCGAACTGGACGCGGACGGGCAGTTCGAACGCGACGCCGCCGTCGCGCTGCGCTGATCGCGCATCTACCCATCACATCGAGCCCGGTACAGGGGGAATCAGTCATGTCGATTGCCGATGCCACGGTCGTGGCGGCGTTTGCACGCTTGTGGGACCAGCCGGAATGGGCCGCGCGCCCCGCGCTCGTGACCGCCGAGGAAACCGTCACCTACGCGGACCTGCGCCGCCGGGTGGGGCAGGCCGCGGGCGGCCTGAGGGCTGCCGGCGTTGCGCCCGGCGACTACGTTGGCGTGGCGATGGAGCGCTCGCTGGCGCAGGTGCTGGCCATCCTGGGCGTCATGGCGGCGGGCGCATGCCCGTGCCCGCTGGAGCCGCGGCTGTCGGTCGAGGAAACCGCGCGGCGCGTGGCGGCAGTGGGGCTGACGTGGATGCTGGCCGATAGCGGCAACGCCGCCACCGCGCGCGGCTGCGGCCTGCCGGCGGCGCGCGTGCTCGATGCGGCCAAGATCGTGCAGGGCGGGCAGGACTGGTCCGGCGCGGATGTCGCGCCACAGGCGCCGGGGCTGCTGCTCTTTACGTCCGGCAGCACCGGCAATCCGAAGGGTGTGCTGCTCAGCCATCGGGGGATCGTGAACAACGCGCGCGGCGTTCTGGCGCATACGGGCCTGACGCCCGGCGATCGCCTGCTGCACGTCATGCCGCTGCACCACACCAACGCGCTCAACAATCAGATCTTCACGCCGCTGCTGGCGGGGGCGAGCGTGGCGCTGGCCGGCCGGTTCCGCGCGCAGGACATGCCGGGACTGCTGGCCGCCTTCCGGCCCACGATCATCACCGGCGTGCCGACGATGTATGCGCGGATGCTGGAATTGACCTTCGATCCGGACAGCCTTGCCGGCCTGCGCTTTGCGCGTTGCGGCTCGGCGCCCATCACCGAGGCCTTGCACCGCCGGATCGAAGCCTTCCTCGGGTGTCCGCTGGTCGTGTCCTATGGCCTGTCGGAGGCCACGTGCACGTCCACCATGAATCCGCCCGCGGCGCGGCGCGTGGGATCGGTGGGCACGGTGCTTGAAGGGCAGGACGTGAGCCTGCGCCTGCCCGACGGCAGCCTGGCGCCGGCAGGCGCCGAAGGCGAGATCTGCATCGCGGGCGATAGCCTGATGCTGGGCTATCTGGGCGTGGACAGTGCGGACGCGGGCGCGCCGCGGCTGCTGCGCACGGGCGACCTGGGCCGCTTCGACCCACAGGGTTACCTGATGATCACCGGCCGCATCAAGGACGTCATCATCCGCGGCGGCGAGAACATTTCGCCCGCCCTCATCGAAGGCGTGGTGACGGGGATGCCTGGCGTGGCGGCCTGCTGCGTGGTGGGGGCGCCGGACGATGACCTGGGCGAGACGCCGGTAATCTTCGTGCAGGGCAATGGCGACTGTCCGCCTGACGCGGCCGCGATACAGGCCGAGGTGCTGGCGCGGCTGGGCCGGATCTACGTGCCGCGCGACGTGATCTGGGTCGACCGGCTGCCGGAGAACGCGGTCGGCAAGGTGGACCGCAAGGCGCTGGCCCGGCAGGCGGCGGGGCGCGAAACGGTGCAATGAAAAAGGGGGCGCGAAGCCCCCCGATAGCAGCTACGTTCCGCTCGTCATTCGACCTTGCCGATCCGCTTGACCGCCACTTCCAGCGACGCGGAGTCCTTTTTCCAGTAGTCGTCGAACGCCGGCGCGTCCAGGTACTGCACCGGGCTGCCGGTGCCGGCGATGCGCGCCTGCACCGCGGGATCGTCCGCGATCTGCTTGACGGCATCGCGCAGCTTGTCGATGACGGCGGGGGGCGTGCCGGCCAGCGCGAAGATGCCGGACCACTGCACGAAGCTGGCGTCAAACCCCTTGGATTTGAGCGATGGCACCTGCGGCAGGCTCTCCAGCTTGCCGTCGCCCCAATGCGCCAGTGGGCGCACACGTCCGGCCTGGATGAGCTGCATGACGCTGGACGGGCCGGTGGCCAGGGCGTCGACCTGCCCGCCGACCAGCGCCTGCACCGCGGGACCCGCGCCGGTGAAGGGCACGTGCATCATCTTGATGCCGGCGGCGTTCTGCAGCATTTCCATCGGCACGTGCATCGTGCCGTAGATGCCCGAGCTGCCGTAGCTCAGCTTGCCGCCCTGTTTCCTGGCCGCCTCAAGGAATTCGTCCAGCGTCTTGTAGGGCGCGTCCGCGCGCACCACCAGCACGGTGGGATCGGCCGTGATGCGGGCGATCGGCACGAACTGGTCCAGCTGATAGGCGGGCTTGCGCTCCAGCAGCCGGTCGGCCGCGGGCAGGATGGAAATCGACGACAGGCTCATCAGCAACGTGTAGCCATCGGGCTTGGCGCGGCCCGCCTGGCCGATGCCGATGGCCCCACCGGCGCCGCCCTTGTTTTCGATGACGATGGGCTGGCCCAGCTTGTCGCCCAAGGCCTGGGCAATGGGGCGGGCGATGGTGTCGGCCACGCCGCCGGGCGGGAAGGGCACCACCAGCGTGACGGGGCGTTCGGGATAGCCGGCGGCCTGCACGGTCATCGTGGCCGTCGCACTCAGGCATAGCAAGGCAGCCGCGGCCACCTGTTTGCAGCGCAGTTTCATGTCTCACTCCTTATGGGCTTGCGTGCTGCGCGGCGCCGGTTTCATTGACCGGCGCTCATTGGCGCGGGCGTCAGACGAATCGGTTCTCGATCCTTCCAATGCCGTCGATCTCAATGCGGACGACGTCGCCGCTCTTGAGGAATTGCGGCGGATTCAGGCCCTGGCCGACGCCAGCGGGCGTGCCGGTGGCAATGACGTCGCCGGGGTACAGCGTGATGCCGCGCGAGCAGGTTTCGATGAGCGTGGGAATGTCGAAGATCAGGTCTTCCGTGTTGCCGTCCTGGCGCAGCTCGCCGTTCACCCAGCAGCGCACGCGCGTGTTGCGTCCGTCCAGCTCGTCGGCAGTGACCAGCCACGGACCCATCGGGCAGAAGGTGTCGAAGGATTTGCCCAGGTCCCACTGCTGGTGGCGCATCTGCACGTCGCGTGCGGTGACGTCATTGACCACGGTGTAGGCGATGACGTGGCTCATGGCTTCGGCGCGGGAGATGTTGCGACCGCCCTTGCCGATCACCACCGCCAGTTCGGCTTCGTAGTCGATCTTGTCGGAGATGCCCGTGGGCAGCGTCACGTCGGACCAGGGGCCCACCACGGTTTGCGGCACCTTGGTGAAGACGATGGGCCAGGACTCCGGGTTGGCGTCGTTGTCCTTGAAGACGGAGTCGCGCAGTTCCTTGGCATGGGCGTGATAGTTGCGGCCCACGCAGAACAGGTTGCGCGGCTGCGCCGGCAGGGGCGCTTCGTGCTCGACCTGATCCCAGCGATAGGACGGTCCCGCCTGGGCGGGCAGGGCGCGGCCCTCGGCCAGCCACCGCACCGCCGTCAGTGCGCCGGCCGCGGCCAGTTCGGGCGCGAAGTCCAGCGCGGTAACCGTGCTGCCGTCGTCCGCGACCACGCCCACGCGCCGTTCACCATTGACTCGAAATACCGCGATTTTCATGCTTGCTCCTGCGGGGCTTACGCCGCCCGTTGATGAGATACCAAAAAATACCAATTTGAATAATTCAGGCCCAATTGGTGCTGTTCGGCAGGATAAACCAAAATTCTCCGCAGGCGAATCCATTTATTGCCGGATAGGCAGGAATTTTTTGGACTGATTTGGTATCATCGCGGCATTCATCCGGGAGTCCTCATGGACAAAGCCTCCGCCATGCGGGCGGTCATCATCGAAAACCTGCAGTCGGGAGTCTGGCCCGCCGGCCATCGCCTGCCCACCGAGCGCGCGTTGAGCGAGGAATTCGGCCTCAGCCGGTCTACCGTGCGCCGCACGCTGGCGCAGTTGAAGGACGACGGACTGATCTCGCAGCGCGTGGGCAGCGGCACCTACGCCAACCCGCCGTCGACGCTGGCGCAGACCGAGGCGTTCTTGCGTGGCGAAGTGCTGTCCACCAGCCCGGCCGAACTGATGGCCGCCCGCCTGGTGCTGGAACCGGCCATTGCGGCGTTGGTGGTGCAGCACGGCACGCCGGCCGATTTCGCCGCCATGCAGCATGCGTGCGACGAGGCGGAGGCCGCGGCCAGCTTTGAAGCGTTCGAGGTGTGGGACGCGAAACTGCACGAGCTGATGGCCACGGCCACGCACAATCTCTTCATCGAAAAGGTCTTCGCGCTGATGACCGCGGCGCGCTCGCAGGCGACCTGGGGCGCGCTCAAGCGCAAGAGCCTCACCCCCGAACGGCGCGCGGCCTACCAGGCCGAACACCGCGAAATCGTCGAGGCGCTGCATGACCGCGACTCAGACCGCGCCATGGCGGCGGTGCGCCGGCATCTGGTGCACGTCAGGGAGAACTTGTTGGGCTGAGGCAGCGCATGCTTGGGGCACGGACGCCTAGTTCACGCGCAGATGCCGTTGCAGCGTATCCAGAAACACCTTCGCCCGCGCCGGCGTCACACGGTTGTCGGAGAGCGCGTAGATGGTCGCCGGGGGCAGTTTCCAGTCTGGCAGGATCTGTTCCAGATCCAGTTCCCGCAGTGTTTGCGACAGCGCCAGGTGGCTGGGCATCCAGGCAATGCCCAGCCCGGCGATGGCAAGCTGCACACCCAGCGCCGAGCTGTTGGTGCCGATGTGGGTGGGGCCGCGGACGTTCAGCAGGCTCTCGCCTTCGCCCAGTGTCCAGTCCTGCAGGTCGCCGGTGATGATGCGCTCGTGCAGGCCCAGGTCTTCCGGGCAGGTCGGCCGGCCGAATCGGTCCAGGTAGCTGCTGGCCGCCACCAGCACCCACTGCACCTGCGCGACGTGCTTCTGGATGAGCGCCGAATCCGCCAGCTCGCCCGTGCGCAGCATCAGGTCGAAGTGCTGGCCATTGCGGCCCGTGTCGGCCAAGCCAAGCTCCACCTCGAACGAGATCTGCGGATAGGTTTCGCGCAGCTCTTTCAGCACCGCCGGCAGGATCGTCGTCAGGCCGGGCATGACCGACACGCGCAGCGTGCCCGCCAGGTGGTTCAGCCGTGAGTTGATGATTTCGTGCGCCGACAGGGCGCCTTCGACGTGTTCCGCGCAATGATCGAAGTACTGCTGTCCGATGGCCGTCAGGCTGACGCTGCGCGTCGTGCGGTTCAAGAGCTTGTAGCCCAGCGCCTGTTCCAGCTGCGTGAGCCGCCGCGACAGCGTGGCGACGGGGATGCCGAGCGCGGCGGCGGTGGCGGACAGCTTTCCACGCTTGGCGACTTCGACGAAGTAATGGATGTCCTGCATCGAGATATCGTTTCTGTTCATGATGAGTTCCGGGCGCGAGCCTTGATTGCCTGCCTATTGTCGGCGTGACCGCGCCTGCCGATTGTTGCCATTGCGGCAACATCATGGTCCCCGCGCCGGGGCTACTGCGGTCCGGCGGGCCGGCCTACGATTTGGGCGTCGAACAAGCAAGCGCCGCGCCCGGCAACCCGATCGGAAGCGCCCAACCCACCCAGGAGCCATCATGAGCCAACGTCTCAACGCCTTTGCCCAATCGCCGGAACTGTTCAAGAAGTTTGTCGAGTTCACCATGCTGGCCAAATCCGGCACCATCGAAAAGTCGATCCTTGACCTGGTCGACATCCGCGCCTCGCAGATCAACGGCTGCGGCTTCTGCCTGGACATGCACATCAAGCAGGCCAAGCTTGCCGGCGAACGCGAACTGCGTCTGCACCATGTCGCCATCTGGCGCGAATCCAATCAATTCTCGGCGCGCGAGCGCGCCTGCCTGGCCTGGACCGAAGCGCTGACCACGCTGGGCGTGCATGGCGTGCCGACCGAGGTGTACGAGCGCGTGCGCGGCGAGCTGTCCGAAAAGGAAATCTCGGACCTCAGCTTTGCCGTCATGGCCATCAATGGCTGGAACCGGCTGAACGTGGGATTCCAGACCGTGCCCGGCTCGGCCGACAAGGCGTATGGGCTGGACAAGGCCCAATTCAACTAAGGATCGATCATGAAAATCCTCGTCATCGGCGGCACGGGCCTGATCGGCTCCAAGCTCGTCAAACTGCTTGCCGAACGCGGCCATGAGGCCATCGCCGCCTCGCCCGCCACCGGCGTGAACACCATCACCGGCGAAGGCCTGGACGCGGCCCTGGCCGGGGTCGACGTCGTGGTCGACGTGGCCAACTCGCCGTCCTTCGAAGACAAGGCCGTCCTGGAATTCTTCCAGACCTCCGGCCGCAACCTGCTGGCCGCCGAAAAGCGCGCGGGCGTGCGCCATCATGTCGCGCTGTCGGTGGTGGGCACCCGCCGCCTCGCGGAAAGCGGCTACTTCCGCGGCAAGATCGCGCAGGAAGACCTGATCGAAGCCGCCGGCATTCCGTACACCATCGTGCACAGCACGCAGTTCTTCGAGTTCCTGGGCGGCATCGTGCAGTCCGGCACGCAGGGCGACGAGGTACGGCTGTCCTCCGCCTACGTGCAGCCCATCGCCTCGGACGACGTGGCGCTGGCCATGGCCGACGCCACGTTGGGCGCGCCCGTGAACGGCATTGTCGAGATCGCCGGTCCGGAGAAGGTCAGGTTGTCCGAACTGGCCCAACGCTACATGCGTAGAATCGGGGACACCCGCACCGTGCACGCGGACGCCGGCGTGCGCTATTTCGGCGCGCTGCTGGACGACAGCACACTGGTGCCGGGAACCAGCCCGCGCCTGGGCAAGATCGGCTTTGACACCTGGTTCAGCCACTCGGGTGCAAGAAAGTAGCGGCGGTCACAAGGACCTACATGAGCAAACTGCGGCCTCCTCCCCAAAGCCTCCTGGACAAGTACCGGGGCGGCGACTTCCGTCCCCTGTACACCACCAGCGTGACAGTGCGGGGCGGGGAGGCCGCGCATGGCCGTGCCTCGGGCATCGCCATCTCGGACGACGGCGAACTGCTTGTGGAATTACGGTTGCCCGTCGAGCTGGGCGGCACGGGCGGTGGAACCAACCCCGAGCAGCTCTTTGCCGCCGGTTACGCAGCCTGCTTTCACGGTGCGCTCAGCATGCTGGCCCAGCGGTCCGGGCTGTCCATTCCCGACGCCTCGGTCACTGCCACGATCGCGTTCGGACGCGACCCCGTCGATGGCCTGTTCGCGCTGAAGGCGGACGTCAACATCCACCTGCCCGGCCTGGATAAGGCCATTGCCGAAGAACTGGTGCGCAACACCGAGCGCCTCTGCCCTTATTCCAAGATGGCGCAGGGCGGCATCGAAAGCGTTGTCGCACTGACGCAGTAGCGCCGCCTGCCGGGGCGCCTTTCCACGCGCCTTGCCGCCTTGCGCTTCACGCCGGCTTGACCAGCAGGCTGTCCAGTATCTGCAGGTCCATCGCGCGGATGTTCTCCGTCATGTAATCGATGAACACGCGCATGCGCACCGGCAGGTGCTGGCGGCTGAGAAAGCACAGGTAATGCCCGCGGTCGTCCGGCGCATATTGCGGCAGGCAGGCCACCAGCCGGCCCGCCCGCAGATGGTCGCAGACCTGATAGGCCGCCATCTGCGCGATGCCGTGTCCGTCCAGCACCGATTGCAGCACCAGGTCCGCGTCGTTGAAGGTCAGCATGCCGGGCGGCGCCACCTTGCGCATCTGTCCGCCCACCTTGAACTCCCATTCGAACACGCGGCCGGACGCCAGCTTGAAATTCACGCAGGCATGGTCCGCGATGTCCTCGACGCTGGCGGGCAGTCCGTGGCGCGCGGCATAGGCCGGTGACGCGCACAGCATCATCTGCATCGGGATTACCTTCTTGGCAATCACCTGGCTGTCTTCCATGCGCCCGTTGCGAAAGGACACGTCCACGCGGTCGGTCGTGAAGTCGGTGGGGCCGTCGTCCAGCAGCAACTCCACCGAGATGCCCGGATTGGCCTCACGAAATCCCTTCAACAGCGGCGCGACGATCTTGCGGCCGAAGCCCACGGTGGCGCACACGCGCAACTGGCCCGACGGCGGGCCCTGGCGAAGGTCGCGCATGTCGTCCAGCGCCTGGATGATGCGTTCAACGCCCGGGTGGCATTGCTCGTAGAAGCGCTGGCCCTCGGGCGTGAGCGACGTGCTGCGCGTGGTGCGCACGAACAGGCGCGTGCCCAGCTGATCTTCAAGCTTCTGCACGCTGCGGCTGACGGCCGAGCGGCCGATGCCAAGCCGGTCGCCCGCCTTGGCGAAATTGCCTTCGGCGGCGACGGCGATGAAGGCCATGACACCGGCATAGCTGGTGGCAAAGCTGTCGGCCAGGGAATCCGGTCCGGCCGAAGCAGGGGTATCCGAAGGGGCAGGGTGGGGTGTCGACATGGTGGCGGCGCCGCAAGTGGGTTGATCCTACAGCTAAGACGGCGCAGCCCGCAATCTTGTGACATCACGCGCGAAAAAAAGCCTTCCCCCGAGGGGAAGGCCTGGCGGCCCAACGTAAGGCCCCTGCCGCGTGCCGGGCGTCCCTATTTGACCGGGGTCAGGGCGGGCGCGCCTTGCTTCTTGATGAGGACGACCAGGAACTTGGCCGGCTGGGTCTGGCTGGCATTGCGCCCCACCGTGTGAACGTCGTCCGGCCCTTCATAGAAGGTTTGCCCGGGCGTCAGCGTGACTTCCTTGCCGCCCTTGACCTGCATGACGATGCTGCCTTCCAGCACATAGACAAAACCATACGCATCGTGGCGGTGAATGGGATCGGCCCCGCCGGGCGGATAGTCGACGATGAGCATCAACGCGTCCTTGCCGGGAATGTCCGGCAGGGCCTTGGTCATCAGTTCGGTGACGACGGGATCGGCGGCCGTGGCGCCGGACGATGCGTGATGGGAGGCGGCGTAAACGGGCTGGCCGAGCAGCGCCGCCGCGGCGATGAAGGGCAATCCGAACTTGGTGGTCTTAGACATGGCCTGTCCTTGCGTGTGAGTGATGACAGGTCCATCGTAGAAGCGCGGCCCGCGAGGCGGTAGGCACGCACAAGGGATCACCGTGTTGCCTGCCAGGCACCAACGCATCGGGCCGCTAGCGGCGGCGCGTAGCCAGGCGACCGTAGCCGGTCGGTAGCCGGTGTCTGACACCCTTGTGAGATTAGCTTCATACCAAGTTCATCCCCCGAGGGTGTCAGACACCTTAAGAGGATAATTGGCATCTCTGCCTGAACCTGCCTAGAGCGTTTGCTGCTGCCGGTGTCTGACACCCTAGGGAGACGCTCTTGGTATGACGGGAGTCTCCCCAGGGTGTCAGACACCGAGAGCAGAAGCAGCCACACGCGAAGCGCCATCACGACGACGCAAGACGCCGCGTAAGCCCACGAAGGCCGCCCGCGCGGCCGCCCGGGGGCGGGCCCCGCAAGACGCTTCTCGTCCACCCCGTCGCATGCAAGAACCTTAAGAACCCAACTCGCCCCGCTGTCCGACAAGATTCAACCGTAGAGCCCGGTGTGGCGTGGGCCTGGGGTGGGCGGGGCGTTTAGATGCGCCCGGCGGAAACCGAAGGGAGCCGAAGGCGGACGAGGTTGTGCGCGGGGGGGGCCGCCTAGGCTAGTCCGGAGCAAAGGCTCCGGACCGCAATCGGAGCCCCGCCCGCCCCAGGCCCACGCCGCGCCGGGCGCCTAAAGAACCCAGCCGAATCCCATGCAAACCCACCCAGTCCGCAACTCGATACAGCGCAATAACCCTTCCCACGACACGCCACTCGCGCGCATCAACACGCCACCCGCGCGCATCAAGAGCCCTTGAGCGCCGCGGCGATGCCCGCAAGCTTGTCCGGATTTCGCTGCACCAGCACCCGCGTCAGCCGTTCGCCATCGGTCTCGTAAGACTGCACGGATTCCAGATCGCCGTCGATGAAGCGCAAGAGGGTCCATTGCCCATTCACCTGCACCACCCGGACATCCAATGCGTCGCGATAGCGGCGCTTGCCCGCATAAAAGAGCTGCGCCAGCCGCTTGCCGCCCGCCAGGCTGGCAAACGCGCTGACCTTGCCGCCGCCGTCGCCGATGAGTTCGGCGTCGTCGCTCAGGAGCGCGAGCAGTCCGTTGAAATCGCTGCGCTGCATGGCGTCGGCAAAGCCTTGCAACAGGCGCTGCAGCGTCGCGCGCGGCACGGCCTCGCGCGGCGCGCCCTGGCGCAGTTGCTGCCGCGCGCGCCGCACCATCTGACGCACGGCCGCCGGATTCTTGTCCAGCGTTTGGGCGATGTCTTCGTAGTCCGCATCGAACACGTCGCGCATGAGAAACGCCGCGCGCGCATCGGGCGACAGGCGTTCCAGCATGAATAGAAATGCCACCGACACATCGTCGGCCTGCTCGTGGATCTGTTCCGGCGTGGAGGGCGCTGCCATCAGCATGGGTTCGGGCAGCCATACCCCGACATAATGTTCGCGTTCGGCCTTGACGGCGCGCAGGCGGTCGAGGGACAGGCGTGTGGTGGCCGTGACGAGCCATGCTTCGGGGTTCTGGATGACCGCGCGGTCTGCCCCGTGCCAGCGCAGCCACGCTTCCTGCACGACGTCTTCGGCCTCCGCCACGGCGCCCAGCATGCGATAGGCAATGCCATAAAGGCGGGAGCGGTGCTGGTCGAAGAGGGCGACGGAGTCGGTCATGGATAGGGCCAGCGCCGCAACGACGTGAGAGGACGGCGAGTATTTTGCCGCAGGGCAATCGCTGCGACAAGCGCGGCGCGTCTTGCCGGTCTACGCGCGGCGTGCGTAGCGGTATGCGACGTAAAGCGCCGCCGCTGCGCCCGTTGCAATAGCGGCGCGCCCGCCCAGCGCGGATAGCATCGCCAGCAGCGCTTCCACGCGCGCCGAGAAAACGGCGCCCAGCAATAGTCCCGCGGCGGCCCAAAGCGCCAAGCCCGCGCAGTCGTGCCAGACGAAGGACCGCAGGCGCGTGCCGCTTGCGCCGCATAGCGGCACGGCCACCATCGACAGTCCGGGCATGAAGCGAGCCACGATCAACAGGCGCACGCCCCATCGGTTGAAGAAGCGTTCAGTCTTGCTGATGCACGCCTCGCGCGAGAGCGACAGGTTGCAGACGGTGTGCAGCGTGCGAGGCCCGTAGCGTCTGCCACCGCGGAACCAGAGCAGGTCGGCCATCACGCCCGCCAGCACCGCGGCCGCCAGCACAATGGCTAGCGGGATGGCGAGGTGCCCCGATGCGCCGGCCGTGGCTGCCTGGCTGGCGCCGACGGCGATCAGCGTGGGCATGACCGGCAACGGCAAGCCGAGTGATGCGCCCAGCACGTTCAGGAATACGGCCAGCACGCCGTAATGCGCGATCCATTCATGGGGCAGCATGCGGCGCTCCCTGCTTGGTGCGGGTCGTGCCTGCTGGGGCGATGGCGGGCCTGGGCATGTCGGATCTCCGGGAAGTGTCGCGCCGCGGTGCGTGGCGCGTCAGAAGGAATCCTAGAGGCGACGCCCGCGGGCCGGAAGATCCGCGCGAGGATGCACGGTGTTGTCCGGACGACAACAATGCAGCTCGGGGAAGCGGGCGCGCCGCCTACGCGCTCTCGCGCGTCACGATGCGAAAACCGATTTCCACCACCGACTGCGCGGGACGTTGGCCGTTGGCGCGCAAGCCGATCATCTCGGCCGCCTGCGCGCCGATCGCGGCGCCGTCCACGTGGACGGAGGTGATGGCCGGAGACATCGACGCGGCGATGTCCATGTCGCCAAAGCCCATCACGGCCAGTTGCCCAGGCACGTCCAGCCCTTGCGCCGCGGCCTCGGTCAGCACGCCGGCCGCCATCATGTCGGAACTGCAAAACACCGCGTCGATGCCTTGGCCCGAGCGCTGCAGCGCGCGCAGCCCTTCGCGGCCTTGCGCGTGCGTCGTCGGCGCGGGCATGTAGTGCACCAACGGTTCGGGCAGGCCCGATTCCAGCGCCGCGCGAACCAGGCTTTCGGCGCGCAGCCGGGCGCGGTGGTCGTCGCCGCTCAGCACCGCCTGCCGCGTCTTGCCCGCGTCGCGCAGGTAGTGGCTGACGGCCGCGCCGATGGCCTCGTGCGACAGGCTAAGCAGCATGTCGATGGGCGCGTCCGTGGCATCCCATGTTTCGACGATGGGGATGCCCGATGCCTTGAGCAGCTGCCGGCCCTGCGGCGAGTGCATCACGCCCGTCAGCACGATGCCGTCCGGGCGCCGTCCGATGATGGCGCGCAGCAGCGCGTCCTCGCGGGGCGAGTCGTAGCCGCTCTGGCCCACCATGAGCTGAAAGCCCTTGGCTTCGAGCGACTGCGTCAGCGCGGTCAGCATCCCGCCAAAGAGCGACCCGGCGATCGAGGGCACCAGCACCATCACCAGGTTGCTGCGCGACAGGCGCAGGCTGCCGGCCATCAGGTTCGGCACATAGCCCAGCGCCTGGATCGCGGCGTTGACCTTGTCCAGCGTGGCGGGCGAGACCTGCTGCGGCGTGTTGATGGCGCGCGAAACGGTAATCATCGACACCCCGGCCGCTTGCGCCACCTCGCGCACGGTGACGTTGGCGCGCTCCGGGGAGCGGGAAGGGGAGTCGGCGGACGGCATGCGGGGCGGGTGCATCAAAAAGGGAGTCGAAAACGGCGGGGTGCAATTGGCGTCAAGCCTAACCGCAGACGCGCGCCTTGCGGGCCGGATGGTGTCAGGGTTTGTCCGGATGGCGAACCGTCTTCGCCCCGAAATATTCTAAAAAGCCGTCATGTTAACGTTAACAAAAGAAATGTTAACGTTAACGTAAATAAAAGAACCCAATCCGGAGACAGTAATGAAGACCAATGCGCGCAAGTGGATGCTTGGATTGACCCTGATGGCCGCCGCAGGCGCGGCGCAGGCCTGGCCGGACAAGGCCGTCACCGTCGTCGTCCCGTTCCCGCCCGGCGGCGCAACCGATTCGGTGGCGCGCGCGCTGTCCAACAAGCTGGGCGAACAGCTCAAGCAATCCTTCGTCGTGGAAAACAAGGCGGGCGCCACCGGCACCATCGGCGCGTCGCAGGTGGCCCGCGCCGCGCCGGACGGCTACACCCTGATGGTCACCTCGCTGGCCCCGCTGGTCGTGGCCCCGCACTTGATGAAGGGCATCACCTACGATCCGGCCAAGGACTTCACGTACCTCACCGTGGCCGTGCAGACGCCCAATGTGCTGGTGGTCAGCCCCAAGCTGGCGCCCCAGGTCAACAGCGTGCAAGACGTGCTGAAGCTGCTGAAGGACAAGCCGGCCGCGATCAGTTTCGCGACCTCCGGCGCGGGCTCGTCCGACCACCTGACCGCCGAACTCTTCTGGCAGAAGACCGGCACCAAGGGCCTGCATGTGCCCTACAAGGGCGGCGCGCCCGCCATTTCCGATTTGCTGGGCAACCAGGTGGACATGTCGTTCCAGAACGTGAACGCCGTGCTGCCGCATATCAAGTCCGGTAAGCTCAAGGCCATCGCCGTCACCGGTTCCAAGCGCTCGCCCGTGCTGCCCGACGTGCCCACCTTCGCCGAAGTCTCGGTGCCCGGCGTCGACGTCTATGCCTGGCAGGCCGTCGTGGCGCCCAAGAACCTGCCCGCCGACGTGCGCGACAAGCTGTCCGCCGCCCTGACCGCTGCGCTGAAGGATCCGGCGCTCAGCAAGCCCTTCACCGACATCGGCCTGGAGGTCGTCGCCAACTCGCCCGAAGCCTTTACCAAGTTCCAGCAGCAGGAAAGCGCCCGCTGGAAGCAGGTCATCGAGACCGGCGGCATCTCCGTGCAATGACGCAACGCGCCCGGCCCCGCCGGCCGGGCATTTTCAAGAAGCAATCATGACTCTTCACGCATCGCAAGCCTCCCAGACGCCCACGATTACCGGCATGCGCGTCGTGCCGGTCGCCGGCCAGGACTCCATGCTGCTCAACCTGAGCGGCGCCCACGCGCCTTATTTCACGCGCAACCTGGTCATCCTGACCGACAGCGCAGGCAATACCGGCGTCGGCGAAGTGCCCGGCGGCGAAAAGATCCGCGCCACGCTGGAAGACGCGCGCGCCATTGTCGCGGGCAGCTCCATCGGCAACTATCAGCACACGCTGAACCAGATGCGCCAGGCCTTCGCCGGTCTGGACAGCGCGGGCCGCGGCGCCCAGACCTTCGACCTGCGCGTGGCGATCCATGCCGTGACGGCCGTGGAGTCTGCGTTGCTGGACCTGCTGGGCCAGCACCTGGGCGTTCCCGTGGCCGCGCTGCTGGGCGAAGGCGTGCAGCGCACCTCCGTGCAGATGCTGGGATACCTGTTCTACGTGGGCGACTCGTCGCTCACGCCGCTGCCTTACCAGACGGCGCCCGACGCCGACGGCTGGTTGCGCGTGCGGCACGAAAAGGCCATGACGCCCGAGGCCATCGTCCGCTTGGCCGAAGCCGCTCATGACCGCTATGGCTTTCAGGACTTCAAGTTGAAGGGCGGCGTTTTGCGCGGCGAGGAAGAGGTCGAAGCCATCCGCGCCCTGCACGAGCGCTTTCCCGAAGCGCGCGTCACGCTGGATCCGAACGGCGGCTGGCTGCTCAAGGACGCGGTGCGTCTGTGCCGCGACCTGCACGGCGTGATGGCCTATGCCGAAGACCCGTGCGGCGCCGAAGGCGTGTTTTCCGGCCGCGAGGTCATGGCCGAGTTCCGCCGCGCCACGGGCCTGCCCACCGCCACCAACATGGTCGCCACCGACTGGCGCGAAATGGCGCATGCGCTGTCGCTGCAGTCGGTCGACATTCCGCTGGCCGATCCGCATTTCTGGACGCTGCAGGGGTCGGTGCGCGTGGCCCAGACCTGCCAGGCCTTCGGCCTGACGTGGGGCTCGCATTCCAACAATCACTTCGATGTGTCGCTGGCGATGTTCACGCATGTGGGCGCCGCTGCGCCGGGCCGCGTCACCGCGATCGACACGCACTGGATCTGGCAGGACGGCCAGCATCTGACCCGCAACCCGCTGCAGATCCGCAACGGCTACGTCGAACTGCCGCAGACCGGCGGACTGGGCATCGAGCTGGACATGGACGCGATTGAACGCGCGCATCAGCTCTACCTGCAGCATGGCCTGGGCGCGCGCGACGATGCGTCGGCGATGCAGTATCTGGTGCCGGGTTGGAAGTTCGACAACAAGCGGCCTTGCATGGTGCGCTGAGCGCATCAAAAAAAATCGGGGCGGCAATATGCCGCCCCGATTTGTTTCCAGCCAGCGTTCCGTGGTTCAGGACTGCCCGCGCAAGCGTTCCAGTTCCGCCGACAGTTCCGCCACCAGCGCCTGCGCGCGCGCCAGCGGATCGTGTCCGTTGACCGGCGCCTGCGGTTCCGGGGCGGGGTCATGCAGCCGCGGCTGCACGCTTTCGTGTCCCATGCTGACGTCCACGTCGAACACCAGTTGTTCGGCGCGGTGCCAGGTGGTGAACCATTCCAGCGGCTTGCCGTGCTGGTCCATGCCCTGGCCTTGCAGCATCAGCAGCGGCGTGCCGGTCTGCGTGTCGAGCAGCCTGGCGAGTTTGTCGTCGGCCGCGACGGCGCGGATCTGGTTGCGCCCCGCGCCGGGGCGCAGGCCGAACTGCCGCGTCAGCACGCCGTGCAGGGAGGCGTCGGCCAGATGGTCGGCGACGAGGCCCGGCACCGCGTCGGCGGGCAGCCAGGTGCGAACGTAGGCCAGCGGCGCTTCGGCCACGTGGCGCAGGCGTTCCAGCAATAACAGGCGGGTGGTGCCGAAGAACTCGGCCACGTCGGCGGGCGGCTCGGCCGGGCCCAGCGCCAGCACGCGCGTGCGCAGCGCAACACCGGATTGGGCGAACTGTTCGTAAAGACCGGTGGACCGCTGCACCAGGCGGCGGTGTTCCTGCGGCGCCGCCACGGTGGCGGGACGGCCGGTCTCGCGTTGAATGAGACCTTCGGCGGCCAGAGCCGCCAGGGCCTGGCGCACCACGCTGCGCGCCACGCCGAAGCGGTCGCAAAGCGCCGCCTCGCTGGGCAGCACGGCGCCTGCCGCGAGCTTGTTCGTGCGGATGTATCCGCGCAACCGCGACGCCACCTGGGCGTGCAGCG
This sequence comes from Achromobacter sp. E1, assembly GCF_037039475.1. NCBI lineage: Bacteria > Pseudomonadati > Pseudomonadota > Betaproteobacteria > Burkholderiales > Alcaligenaceae > Achromobacter > Achromobacter sp. E1. Next base: position 3,980,128 of record NZ_CP146253.1, on the reverse strand, counting down.
GGATGTCTCCCGCGCGGTCAAGATCGGGCAATGCGTCGTGCGTGGCGGGCGCCATGGGAATCAACCTCCGGTTTGTGCCCGCGCAGTTTCCCATACATGCGTCCAGCCCGGAGCCAGGTGCGCGGCGCGCTCGGCGGCCAGGATCAGGCTGTCTTCGCGCGCGATGCCCTTGCCGGCAATGTCGAACGCGGTGCCGTGGTCCACGGACACGCGCACGACCGGCAGGCCCACGGTGATGTTGACGCCGTCGTCGCCGTACACCGACTTGAAGGGCGCGTGGCCCTGGTCGTGGTAACAGGCGATCACGAACTTCCACTTGCCGCGGACGGCCTGCGGGAACAGCGCGTCGGCCGGGATGGGACCGGCGGCCAGGATGCCGGCGGCGTTGGCTTCGGCCACGGCGGGCGCCAGGATGTCCGCGTCTTCGCTGCCGAAGATGCCGTTCTCACCGGCGTGCGGGTTCAGGCCCGCGACCGCCACGGGTTCGTCGGCACGGCCCAGCGCGGTGGCGAACGAGCCGGCCAGTCGCAGCACGGCGCGCATGCGGGCAGGGTTCACGTCTTCGATGGCCTGGCGCAGCGACACGTGCGTCGTGGCGTGGAAGATATAGAGGTCGCCGGCCGACAGCACCAGCGAGAACGTCTTGACGCCGAACTCATGCGCCAGCAGTTCGGTGTGTCCGGGCCACTTGTGGCCGGCGGCGTGCATGGCGGCCTTGTTCAGCGGGGCGGTGACGATGCCGTCGATCTCGCCGGCGCGCGCCAGGGCGCAGGCCGTCGTGACAAAGCGGACCGAGCCGTCGCCGGCGTCCGCGCTGATCTCGCCCAGCTTCACGTGCGCCAGCGACGGGCCGGCCTGCAGGACTTCGATCAGGCCGGGGGTGTTGGTCGCGTCGGCCGGGCGCTCGATCTTGCGCACGATGGCAGGGTCGGCGCCCAGATTGCGCACCGCATTGGCCATGACGTCTGCATCGCCGACCACAAAGAGGCGCGCCTTCTGGCGCAGTTCGTCGTGGCCCATGAGCATCTTGGCCGTGATTTCCGGCCCGATGCCCGCTACGTCGCCCAAGGTCACAGCCAAGAGGGGCAGCTTCGCGGGAAGGGTTTGTGTCATCGCTTGAATCTCCTGTCGCGGATCGCGCGCACCGCGCGAACCAGTACGTCTTCGGTGCCAAAGCCGCCGGCCTTGGTCACCACGGGCAGGCCTGCGGCCGTGCCTCCGGTCAGCGTGCCCAGAGGCACGCCGCCCATCACTTCGTCCACCAGCGCGATGCCGTTGGCTTGCAGCGCCAACAGCACGCTGCGCGCGCCGTCGCCGCCGGTGGCGACCACGCCGGCCGCCCGCGAGGCGGCAATCAATTGCGCGGCCAGGCTGCCGAGCCGGTCGGCGACCTTGTCGGAATCCAGGCCGGCGCGCTGGCCTTCGGGAGCCAGCAGCAGAATCGTGCCGGCGTCCAGCGGGGCCTGCGCGTGCGCCTGCAGCAGCGGCTGGCTCCAGGCCTGCCATTGCGCTTCGTCAGCCAGTTGCTCGAGCGACGGGCGCCAGGTGTCGGCGCCCGCAGCCTGCAGCGCGGCGGCTTGGCCGCGCGCGGCGCTGTGCTGCGAGGTCACCACGACCACGACAGGCGCGGTCTGGTCGGCGCCCGCCCACACGCGGGCAAGCGGCACGGCCAGGCCGCCCGCGCCCACGGGCAGGGCGCGCTCGCCCAGCAGCCCGACGGCGCGCGCCAGCCGTTCCAGGTCGTCATCGGTGGCGGCATCGACCACCACGGTGGCGCCGGCCTGCGCGATGCGCGCGGCCAGCGTTTCCGGCGTGTCGTCCGCCAGCGGCGCCACGTGGGCGCTGCCGAGCAAGGTGGGGATATGGCTTTCGGTCACCGGCGTGACCGGGTCGGTGGCCGCCGAGGTCTCGGTGACCGGCTTGCCGTTCACATACAGAATGCCTTGCTCGACCGTGCGGCCCGTGGCCGGAAAGGCCGGGCAGACCACCGCGATGGCATCGTCGCGCCAGGCGTCGCGCGCCGCGTCGATCTCGGCCTTGAAGGCGCCGCGCAGGGTCGAATCGACCTTCTTGTACAGGCGCGACACGCCGGCTTCACGCAATTGCCGCACGTTGCGGCCGATGACGCCGGCGGCATCGGCGGCGCTGAGCGCCCGGCTGTTGGTCGTGACGGCCAGCACCTCGACGTCGTCGTGCGCGGGACCGGCCAGGGCCTCGTCCGCGCCGCCGATGGACAGGTGCGTGCACCAGCCAGCCCGCACGAATTGCACGGCGGTGTCGCCGGATCCGGTCAGGTCGTCGGCGACGATGGCGATGGCGGGTTTCACAAGGCCTCTCCGCGGGCTTCGGTCAGGGGCGGGGCAACGGTGGCATCGGCGTCCTCGGACTTGAGCTCACCGGCGCGCTTGAGGAACCAGGATGCCAGCACCGGGGCCAGAATGGAACTGATCAGCACGCAGGCCGCGACCTGCGCGGTGGCGGCCGACACGTATTGCTGGAAGTTGGGGTCGGCTGCCGCGACCACGGCGGGCGTGGCGATGGCGTTGCCGGCGGTGGTGCCGGCCGCAAAGCCCAGGCCGCTCTTGCCGCCGCGGCGCAGGATCAGGCGATAGCCCAGGTAGACCAGACCGCCGGTGATGGGGCTGATGATCAGACCCAGGATCAGACCGCTGATGCCGCCGCTGACGACCGCGCCCAGATTGATGCCGGTGCCCAGGGCAAAGGCGAAGAACGGGATGACGATATTCGGCACGGGCTTGAGCACGTCGCGCCACTTCGGGTCCAGGTTGCCCACGACCACGCCCAGCAGGAAGGGCACCAGCGCGGCCACCAGGGCGATCATCGGAATGTCGGCAAGGCCAGACGCGCCCAGGAACAGCAGGCTGAAGAAGGGGCCGTCGTTGACCGCGCTGGCCACATATGCGCCGCGGTCGCGGGCATCGCCGTACTGGCCGGTGTAGGCCAGCCACAGGCCGCCGTTGCTGTTGTCGAAGGCAGCCAGCAACGCCAGGATCGACACGCCCCACAGGCCGTCAAGACCGACGTAGCTGCCCAGGATGATGATGAGGGTGGCAGGCACCAGCGTCTTCATCAGCAGGATCGTGCCGGCGGTGGCCAGGATGGGACCGCCCGTGCGGGCGTTGACGTGCGTGCCGGTCGCGAAGATCAGCAGCGCGATCAGCGGCAGTGCGCTGTTCTTGAAGAGAGCAGTGGTGAAGCCGCCGATGGCGAGAGCCTCGGGGGCAAAGGTGCCGATCAGGGAACCCAGGATCAGCGGCACCAGCATCAATCCACCGGGGATTTTCTGCATCGTGCCAAAAAAGGGCGAGCGGGTAGTTGCGGTCGACACTATCGGGGTCTCCAGGACGATTTTTCTGGGTTGCAGACGTTCATATGCGCGTCTGTCGGACGGTTGAAAAAATCGTAGTGTACACCTGTACGTACAGCATGTACGTACAGGTTGACCCGAGGTGTCCGTCCCGGATATGGGGACGGTTTGACCGTCAGAAGCGGTAGGCGCCGCTCAACATGACCGTGCGGCGCGCGCCGTAGAAGCAGTCTCCGCGGTCCAGGCACACCACTTCATACGTGCGGTCCGCGATGTTGTTGACGTTGAGCGCGTAGCGCCACGGTCCGTTCGTGTAGCTGACCATCGCATCGAACAGCGTCACCGACGGCGTTTCCGGCGCGCCGCCGTCGCGGAACTTGGACAGGAAGCGGGTGCCGGCGCCGACCGCGAAGCCGGGCTGGCCCGCGAGCGTGAAGCGGTATTTGCCCCACAGCGACGCCATGTGCTTGGGCATGCCCTCAAGCTGCGGATCGATGTCGGTGTAGATGTAGTTGGCGATCACGTCCACATTCTGGGTGACGCGGCCGCGCATCTCCAGTTCGACGCCGCGCGTGCGCGTCTTGCCTGCCTGGATCTGGTTGTTGGGGTTGTCCGGATCGTTGGTCTGGCGGTTGCTTTCGCGCAGGTCGTATGCCGCCGCCGTGAATTCCAGGTCGGCGCCGGGCGGCATGTACTTCAGGCCCACTTCCCACTGCTTGCCGCGCATGGGCTTCCAGCGCTGGTTGTAGAAGTCTGCGCCCGCGATGGGGGTGAAGGACTCGCTGTAGCTCACGTAGGGCGACCAGCCGTTGTCGGCCGCGTACATCAGGCCGAAGCGCTTGGTGGTGGCCTGGTCGGTTTCCTTGTCCTGGCCCTCGGTCGTGCTTTCGACACGATCGCGGCGGATGCCCGCCAGCAGAATCCAGTTCTTGTCGAACGTGATCTGGTCCTGCGCGTAGAAGCCAATTTGCTGCTGCCGCTGCTTGGGCGTGTCGGTCAGCGTGTAGTCCGGCGCGTTGCCGTATACCGGGTGGTACAGGTTCAGCGGCGATCCCAGCCCGCTGTCGGACTGGCTGGTTTCGCGGTAGCGCGTGTAGTCCATCCCGACGATGACGGTGTGCTGCGTGCGGCCCCAGTTCAGCTTGCCTTCCAGGTTCTGGTCGGCCAGCAGCGTGCGCATGCGGGGCTTGTTGATGTAGTAGTAGCGGTCGACGGTGGTCTGCGCGGCGTCGATGTACGAATCGCCGCGACGGTCGCCATAAACGTTCGGATAGAGCGACTTGTAGTCGACGCTGCTGACCGTGTTGCGAAAGCTCTGGCGGACCTTCCAGGTGTCGTTGAACTGGTGTTCGAACAGCCAGCCCACGTTGAATTGCTCGGTGTCGTAGGCGTCAAAGCCCGGCTCGCTGGCGAAGCGGCGCGTGGGGATGCGGCCGTTCGGATTGTGGTCGACGGTGCCGCTCCAGGGCAGGAACGATTGCGTCGTGCCGGAGCGGTCTTTCTGCCACGAGGCCTGCAGCGTGAGCGAGGTGGCCGCGCTGGGCTGCCACGTGAGCGACGGGGCAAGAAACATCCGGTCGTCCTGCGCGTACTGCACCTGCGTGTCGCTGTCGCGGCCCAGGGCCACCACGCGGTACAGCCACTGACCGTCCTCGGTCAGCGGGCCGGTGATGTCCGCCTGGATTTCGCGGCGGTTGAAGTTGCCCAGCTGCACGCCGATTTCGCCCTGCTGTTCGGCCTGCGGGCGCTTGCTGACCAGATTGACGATGCCGCCCGTGCTGCCCTGTCCGTACAGCATCGACGCCGGGCCGCGCAGCACCTCGACGCGTTCCAGGCCGTAGACCTCGGTGCGCGGGTTGTTGTAGTTGAAGAACTGGCGCAGGCCGTCCAGGTACTGCACGGGCTCCACGCCGCGCACGCGCACGTAATCTCCGCGGTTGTCCACGCCGTAGGCATTCGGACGCACGCCAGCCGCGTAGTTCATCGTGTCTTGCACGTTCTGCGCGCCCTGGTCGATGATCTGCTCGCGCGGGATCACGGTGATCGCTTGCGGCGTCTCGGACAGCGGCGTGTCGGTCTTGGTGCCGGTGGCGCTGCGCCGGGCCACGTAGCCGTCGACGGGGCCGGTGGCGGTCTCGCCAGTGCCGAGGACCTGCACGGCGGGCAGCGTGGCGGGCTGCTCGGGTTGCGCGTGCGCGGCGCCCGCGCCCAGGCAGGCGGCCAGTGCGGCGGCGGCGGGAACACGGGGGCGCAGCCGCGCGCGCAGGGCGGCCGGAGTGTGATGGCGTTTCAAAAGGATCTCCCCACTGGCGCGGCTAAGGGCGCGTCCAGTTACTCATAGAAATAACAACGATAACTATTATTAATTGTGTTGATGAACACAGCCAATAGCGAACGTCGGGGAAGATGTAAAAAAAGCCCTGCGGCAGCGCGGGGCTTTGGGAATTGCCGAAGAAAAGCCTTGCGAATTCAGCGGGTTGACGCGCAGAACCGCGCCCGGGCCCGACGCGGGCGCTGTTGCCCGCGTGCGACAGTGCCGCGTGGGCGGAAAGGCGGCGCGCCCGCGGCGATCAGTCCTGGCCGGTCGCCTGGCGGGTGATGGCGGGAGCGGGGGCGTTGTCGATGGCGTCGGTCGCCGCGTGGGGCGCATTGGCCGGCGCCGCGCCTTGCGCGTCCGGACGCAGTTCGCGCCGCAGGATCTTGCCCACGGTGGTGCGCGGCAGATCGTCGCGGAATTCGATATACCTAGGCACCTTGTACCCCGTGAGCTGCGTGCGGCAATGCGCGATCAACGTGTCCGCGTCCAGCGTGGGATCCTTGCGGATTACGTAGAGCTTGACCGCCTCGCCGGAGCGCTGGTCAGGCACGCCCACCGCCGCCACCTCGCGCACGCCCGGGTGCAGCGCGGCCACGTCCTCGACTTCGTTCGGGTACACGTTAAAGCCCGACACCAGGATCATGTCCTTCTTGCGGTCGACCAGATAGACATAGCCCGACTCGTCGACATAGCCGATGTCGCCCGTGCGCAGGAAGCCGTCCGGGTACATGACCAGCGCCGTCTCGTCCGGCCGGTTCCAATAGCCCTGCGTGACCTGCGGGCCGCGCACGCAGATCTCGCCGTTTTCCCCGACCCCCAGTTCGCGGCCGGCGTCGTCGCGGATCGACAGGTCGGTGGAGGGCACGGGCAAGCCGATGGACCCGTTGAAGATCTTGGTGTCCAGGGGATTGATGGTGACGGCGGGCGACGTTTCCGTAAGCCCGTAAGCCTGCGCGATCGACACGCCCGTCGCGGCGCGCCAGCGTTCTGCGACCGAGCGCTGCACCGCCATGCCGCCGCCCATCGTCAAGCGCAGCCGCGAGAAATCCAGGTGGGCAAAATCCGAGTGGTTGAGCAGCGCGTTAAAGAGCGTGTTCACGCCTGTGAATGCCGAGAACGGCACCTTGCCCATCTCTTTTATCAGCCCCGGAATATCGCGCGGATTGATGATGAGCAGGTTGCTTGCGCCCAGTTTCATGAACGTCAGGCAGTTCGCCGTCAGGGCGAAGATGTGATACAGCGGCAGGGCCGTGACGATGCATTCCTCGCCGTCTTTCACCAGGGGCCTGACCCAGGCGTAGGCCTGACTGACGTTTGCCACCAGGTTGCCGTGCGACAGCATGGCGGCTTTGGCGACGCCGGTCGTGCCGCCCGTGTACTGCAGGAATGCCAGGTCGGCAGCCGTGAGCGGCACGTCGGTGAACGGCAGGTCGCGGGCCTGGCGCAGCGCATCGCCCAGTTTCTGCGAGCCGGGCAGCGACCACGCCGGCACCATGCGCTTGACGTGCCGCACGGCAAAGTCCACAAGACGACCCTTGATGGGACCCAGCATCTCGCCGATGGAAGTCACCAGCACGCGTTCGATTTGCGTGGCGGGCAACGCCTTTTGCAGCGTGGCCGCAAAGTTGTCCGCGACCACGATGGCGCGCGCGCCCGCATCGGCAAGCTGGTGTTCAAGCTCGTGCGCGGTGTAGAGCGGGTTGCAGTTCACCACGATGCAGCCGGCGCGCAGGGCGCCGAAGAGGCAGACGGGATACTGCAGCAGATTGGGCATCATCAGCGCGACGCGGTCGCCGCGGCCAAGGCCGTTCGCGTGCAGCCATGCGGCGAAGCGTCGCGTCAGCGCGTCCAGTTCGGCATAGGTGATCGATTTGCCCATGCTGATGTAGGCCGTCTTGCCGGGAAAGCGCCGGAAGCTTTCCTGGATGATCGTCACCAGGGTGGTCGCGCTGTCGGTCCCGATCTCGGCGGGCACACCGTAGGGATAGCTCTTGTGCCAGATTCGTTCCATGTCTTGCGGTTCCGTTGGGGCGCGAGGCCCTAGTTGCCCAGCAGGGCTTTCTTCAGGGAGGCCTGCGCGGGGCTGTCGCCCAGCCAGACGCGAAGCAGGGCGCGGGCGAAGGCGGGATCGTCGATGCGCCCGCGCGGCTTGCCGTTGCTGGCAATGGCGACGCCGCGGGCATCGAAGTCCAGATCGATGACGTCGCCCTCGCGCGCGGCGCCAATGTCGCTCATCAAGCGTGACAGGCGCTCGGCGGGCGCTTTCAGCGCGGCAAGTTCCTGCGAGGTCGTATTGTCTCGCAATCCGTCCTGCAGCGCGCCGTCCAGGCTTTTGCTGTCCACGTCGCGCAGCATCCGCAGCCGCATGCGGCGCGGCTGCGTGCTGTCAATGAGTGCCGCGGCGTCGTGGCTTTTCGTGGTGACGTACAGCGCGGCCACGTAGACCTTCACGACGAAACGGGTGCGCAGGCCCGCGCCGTTCAGCGTCAGCGCCTGGCTGCCTTCGGCAAGCTGTTCGGGCACGCGCACGCCGGCAACGTCCACGTCGGCAAAGGCGGGCGCGCCCGCCAGGCAGGCCGCGAGAATCAGGCTCAGGGCGGCGGTGCGCCCTCCGGGGTTGAAACGCATTTGTCACCTCCAGTGTTCTTCTGCTTGTAGAACTTCTTGTCTGCGATGTAGATCGTGCGTTCCACGACGGCGTACACGACGTCGTCCTTGTCCTTCAGTTCGACCGTATAGGTGCGGGTCGTTTCGTGGTGCGTGGCGAGCAAGCGCCGGATTTCGGCGATCTCGCCCGGCGGCAGCCGGAAGTCGACATACAGCGTGGTGTAGGCGGGCTTGCGGAAACGGATGGAGGCCGCCTTGTCCCAGACGATGTGATCCGGGCCCAACGCCGACATCAGCATGGTCGGGTGGGCGCCGTCGGTTACCGCAAAGAGCGAGCCGCCGTACATCGAGCCCACGATGTTGCGGGTGCGGCGCAAGAGCGGCAGCTTGATGCGGATGTGCTGAAAGTCCGGCGACACGTGCAGCACGCGGCCGCCGGTGGCGCGAAAGGCCGGATGCAGGTTGAAGCCCACCCGCATCAGCCGCGCGCGCCACTGGGGCGACAGGTTCTTGAACCAGTAGGGCTTCACGCTGGCCGCCGTTTGGTTACATGGCCTCGAACAGGCCGGCCGCGCCCATGCCGGTGCCGATGCACATCGTGACCAGCCCGTATTTGCCGCCGGTGCGGCGCAGCCCGTGCGTGATCGTCGCGGTGCGGATCGCGCCCGTGGCTCCCAGCGGGTGGCCCAGCGCAATGGCGCCGCCCAGCGGATTGACCTTGGCCGGATCCAGGTTCAGCTCGCGGATCACGGCCAGCGACTGGGCCGCAAACGCCTCGTTGAGCTCGATCCAGTCCAGCGCGTCCTGCTTGATGCCGGCGCGTTCCAGCACCTTCGGGATGGCGGCGACAGGGCCGATGCCCATGACCTCGGGCGGCACACCGGCCACGGCAAAGCCCACGAAGCGCGCCAGCGGGCTCAGGTTGAATTCGCGCAGGATGCGATCGGACACCAGGATCACGGCCGCCGCGCCGTCCGACATCTGCGAGCTGTTGCCCGCCGTGACGCTGCCGCGCGTGGAGAAGACCGGCTTGAGCCGCGCCAGCGCTTCCAGACTGCTGTCGGGACGCGGGCCTTCGTCGACCTCGACGAGGCGGCGCGCCACGCGCACCGCGCCGCTGGCGCCGTCCGGCAGGTGCGTGACGACCTCAAAAGGCGTGGTCTCGGCGCGGAAGTGGCCGGCGGCAATCGACGCGCAGGCCTTCTGGTGCGAGGCCAGCGCAAAGGCGTCCTGATCCTCGCGCGACACCTTCCAGCGTTCGGCGACCTTTTCGCCGGTCAGGCCCATGCCGAACGCCATGCCGATGTTTTCTTCGTGAGCGAAGATGGCTGGGTTCATGGACACCTTGTTGCCCATGATCTGCGGCATGGCGCTCATGGATTCGGTGCCCGCGCCGATCATGATGTCGGCCTCGCCCAGCCGAATGCGGGCGGCGGCATCCGCCACGGCCTGCAGTCCCGACGCGCAGAAGCGGTTGACGGTGACGCCCGCCACGCTTTGCGGCAGGCCGGCCAGCAGCAGGCTGATGCGGGCCACGTTCATGCCCTGTTCGGCCTCGGGCATGGCGCATCCGGCGATTACGTCGTCGATGCGGGCGGCGTCCAGCCCGGGCGCCTGCGCCAGCGCGCCGTTCAGCGCGGCGGCCAGCATGTCGTCGGGTCGGGTGGTGATGTAGGCGCCATTGCGCTTGCCCACGGGCAGGCGCGTGGCGGCAACGATGTAGGCGTCTTGGATCTGCGTGCTCATATCCATTTCCTCAACTAACAATAGCGAGATATATCAATCGGACCCCCCGCGCAAAATGGTCTCCCACAAGCGGGGCCGCGCGGATCCGGCTTTGCCGGTCCGCTTGCGGCGCCCCTGGGGGAAGCGCCGCAGGCGCCTGGGGGGGATCAATTCCGTAGCGGCTTGCCGGTTTCCAGGGTGTGGCGGATGCGCGCTTGGGTCTCGGGCGTGCGCAGCAGCGCCACGAATTCCTTGCGCTCCACGGCCAGCAGCCATTCTTCGTCGACCTTGGTGCCGGTCTCGACCTCGCCACCGCACAGCGCGACGGCCGCGCTGCGGGCCACGCGGTAGTCGTGCGCGCTGATCATGCCGCCTTCGCGCATGTTGACCAGCACCATCTCGAAGTTGGCGATGCCGTTGCGGCCAGCCACCGGCACGTTCTGCAGCCGGGCGGGCGGCGTATAACCTGCCTGTGCCGCGGCGCGCGCCTGGCCGATGGCCACGTACAACAGTTCGCCGGGATGGAACAGCACGATGTCGTGTTCGCGGGCAAAGCCGGCCTCGATGGCTTCCAGTGCGCTCTTGGCGACCTGGGCCATCGCAATGGTCTGGAAGACCGGTTGCAGGTAGGGGAAGACTTCGCCGGGCGTGGCCGTCTTGGCCGCCAGCGCCGCCGCACGCGCGGCGAACTCCTTGCTGCCGCCGCCCGCCGGAATGAGGCCGACGCCGGCCTCGACCAACCCGATGTAGCTTTCCAACGCCAGCACGCGGTGCGAGGCGTGCATCAGGAATTCGCAGCCGCCGCCCAGCGCCATGCCCTGCACCGCGGCAACGGTCGGGATCTGCGCGTACTTGAACGACTGCGAAGCCCGCTGGAATTTTTCGACCGTGGCTTCCAGCATGTCCCACTGGCCCGCCGCGCAGGCTTCAACGACCTGCTGCAGGTTGGCGCCCACCGCAAACGGCGCGTCGTGCCAGATGACCAGGCCGTCGAATTCACGTTCGGCCTTGGCCACCGCCTGCAGCACGCCTTCCAGCACCTCGGCGCCCAGCGTGTGGTTGCGCGAAGTGACCGACAGGATGGCGATGCCGGCGTCGACCTGCGGCAGATTCCACAGGCGCACGCCTTCGTTTTCCCAGACCGTGACGCCGCGGTCGTCGGCGGCTTCGCCCACGACGCGTTCCGGGAACAGCTGGCGCGCGTACACCGGCAACGTCAAGCGTGGGTGCAGCTTGCCCGTGCGGGCGGAGTACGAGCCTTGCGGCGCATGCACGCCCTGGCGGTCCGGCTCCAGCACCCAGGCGGGCAGGGGCGTGTCGCTCATGGCGCGGCCGGCGGCGATGTCCTCGGCCACGGCGGCGGCGATGGCCTGCCAGCCCGCGGCCTGCCAGGTTTCGAACGGGCCTTGCGACCAGCCGAAGCCCCAGCGCATGGCCAGGTCCAGGTCGCGCGCGTTGTCGGCCACGTGCTCGAGCTGCACGGCGCTGTAATGGAAGATGTCGCGGAACAGGCTCCACAGGAATTGCGCCTGCGGATGCTCGCTGGCGCGCAGGGCGGCAAAGCGCTTGGCCGGATCGCGTTCCTTGAGCAGCGTGGCGACTTCATCGGCCAGCTTGCCCGTGCCCGGCGCGTAATCCTGCTTTTTCAGATCCAGCACCTGGATCTCTCGGCCCTGCTTGCGGTAGACACCCGCGCCGCTCTTTTGGCCCAGCGCGCCCTTGGAGATCAGGGCCGACAGCCAATCCGGCAGCGCGAAGTACCGGTGCCAAGGATCGTCGGGCAGGTTCTTTTCCATCGTGCCCACCACGTGGGCCAGCGTGTCCAGGCCCACCACGTCGGCGGTGCGGTACGTGGCGCTCTTGGGGCGGCCGATCTTGGGACCGGTCAGCGCGTCGACTTCGTCGAAGGCCAGGCCCAGCCGCGCGGTATGGTGCATGGCGGCCAGGATCGAAAACACGCCAATGCGGTTGGCAACGAAGTTCGGGGTGTCCAGCGCGCGGATCACGCCCTTGCCCAGCGCGGAGGTCAGCCAGGTTTCCAGCTGGTCCAGCACGTCCGGTTGCGTGTGCGAGGTGGCAATGATCTCCACCAGGCGCATGTAGCGCGGCGGATTGAAGAAATGGATGCCGCAGAAGCGGTCGCGCAGCCCGGCGGGCAGGGCGTTGGCCAGCGCGTCGATGGACAGGCCGGACGTATTCGAGGCCACGATGGCGCCGGGCGCCACGTGCGGCGCGATGCGCTCGTACAGTGCCGTCTTCCAATCCATGCGCTCGGCGATGGCTTCGATGACGAGGTCGCAGCCGCTCAGGCGGGCGAGGTCGTCATCGTAATTGGCGGGCGTGATGAGCGTCAGGCGCGAGGCGCCGGCCAGCGGCGCGGGTTCCAGTTTTTTCAGGCCGGCCAGCGCCTTCTTGACGGTGCCGTTGCGGTCGCCTTCGCGGGCGGCCAGGTCGAACAGCGTGACCGGCACGCCGGCATTGGCCAGGTGGGCGGCGATCTGCGCGCCCATGACGCCGGCACCCAGCACGGCGACGTTTTTGACGACGAACTTGCTCAAGGGAGTCTCCTGAAAAAGCGGGGGACGGCGCGCGGCCGTCCCCCGTTCACGGCTAGAAGCGGGACGAGAGTTGCAGGCCGAGGATGTGGCCGCTGCTGTCGTAGGTGCCCGCGACACGGCCCTTGGTGGCCGCGCTGCCGGACGTGGTGTCGATGTCCGTCTTGCGCAGGTACAGATAGGTGTAGCCCAGGTCGATCGTGGTGTCCTTCGTGGCGGCCCATTGCACGCCGGTCGAGAACCAGTAGCGGTCGTTGTCGGGCAGGGACGTGGGACGGTCGGCGGCGTCATGCACCGGCGACTGATCGAACGCCAGGCCGAACTTCCACTTCCAGGCGGGGGCGAACTTGTAGTTGGTGCCCACGGCAACGCGCCAGGTATCGCGGAAGTTGAGCGGCAGCACATCGTCGCGCGCGCCCGGACCCGAGTTCTTGATCTTCAACTGGGGGATGCTGCTCCAGCCGGTCCACGACACGTCGCCCAGCAGTTCCCATTTTTCGTTGAGCTGGTGCGTGGCGCTAAGAATCAACGTGTCGGGCAGGTCGACGTTGGCCTTGGCATCGAACGACACGGACTGGCCGGTGGGGCCGATGTTGTCGATGTCGGTGTCGCCCTTGGCCGAGTGCTTGATCTTCGAGCGGTACGACAGGCCGATGCGCGTGTCTTCGGTGGGTTGCAGCATGAAGCCGACGTTCCAGCCCCATGCATCGCCCTTCAGGTTCAGGTCGGCGTCGCCATTGGTGGCCAGCGGCAGCCCCGCGATGGGCACCACGGTTTTTTTCTTGTAGGTGGCGTCGATGTGTTGCCAGTTCACGCCGAAGCCCATCGAGAATTTCTCGTTGACCTTGTAGGCGATGGACGGGTTGACGTTGATGGTCTTGATGTCGAACTTGTTCGAGTGGTATTGACCGACCCAGCCGTCGTCGTATTCGGTCATCAGGCCGAACGGTGCGCCGACGCCCAGACCGATGTACCACTGCTCGTTCAGTTGCCAGGAGGCGTAGAGGTTGGGCACGACGCCCAGATGGCCCGCGTCCCCGCCATTGCCGCCGGTGGGAACCGAACCGTTCAAGCCCGATCCGGGAATGCCCGGCGCGCTGGGGTTGCGGCTGTTTCCGTTGTCCGAAAACTTGAACGACGGTTTGATCAGGTTTACCCCGCCGGAGAAATTAAGGCCCGGCAGATAGGTCAAGCCTGCCGGGTTGAAATACATGATGCTGGCATTCTCCGGGTTTGCCGCCGAGCCCGCATACGCGTTGCCCAGGCCGCTGGCGTTCTGCTCCAAGAGCTGAAAACCGGCGCCGTAGGACGTTGCGGATGCGCCCAGGCCGACCAGGATGGCCGACAGGGTGCTCAGGGACAATGGACGTCTGCGCATGGTACTGCCTCCTCGAGTTGGATGTGTGTCTCTCTTCCACTGCCGGCCTGGTTTCGCCGGTCTAATCGGCGCGAGCCGCTGTGCTGCGGTCCTGCTTGGTGCTGCCTGCTTCGTAATGCAAGGGGCCTCCCGTGAATGGCGCGAAGCCCGTCCCAAAAATCACGCCCGCGTCGGCCAGATCGGCGTCGGCCACGATGCCGCCCGCGACACGTTCCCGCGTGGCGTCGATGAGCGGCTGGATCAGGCGCTGGGCCAGGCCGGCGGGCGCGGCGGCGGGGTCCGCGCCGCGCTGCTTGACCGGCTTGCCATCGCGCCAGGTGTAAAAGCCTTTGCCGCTCTTTTTGCCCAGCTCGTTGCGCGCCAGGCGCTCGGCCAGGCAGCGCGGCGGCTCGGCGCCGCCGGCCAGTTGCGCGCCGGCGTCGCGTGCGATGTCCAGGCCCACGGTGTCGGCCAGCTCCAGCGGCCCCATCGGCATGCCGAAGGCCACCATCGCGGCGTCCACGGTTTTCGGCGCGACGCCTTCGTCCACGCTGCGCATGGCCTGCAGCATGTAGGGTGCCAGCACCGCGTTCACCAGGAAGCCGGGCGCGCTCTTGACCGGCAGCGCCAGCTTGTCGATCTGCCCCACAAAGGCGCAGGCGCGGGTCTGGGCGTCGGGGTCGCCGCCTTGCGCGTGCACGACTTCCACGAGCGGCATCTTGGCCACGGGATTGAAGAAATGAATGCCCACCAGGCGCTCCGGCCGCGCCAGGCCTTCGCGCAGCGTTTCAAGCGACAGGCTGGACGTGTTGGTGGCCAGCAGCGCATCCGGCTTCATGCGCGGTTCCAGCGACCGGTACAGCGCGCGTTTGGCGTCGGGCTGTTCGCTGATGGCCTCGATGATGACGTCGGCCAGCGGCACGCCGTTGCCTTCCGGGTCCGGCACCAGCCGGTCGAAGGCGGCGCGCGCCAGGCGCGGATCCTTCAAACGCCGCGTGTAAAGCGCTGCGGCGCGCTTGAGGGCCGGCGCGATGCGGGACATCTCCTGGTCCTGCAGGGTCACAGTCATGCCCTTGTACGCGCACCAGGCGGCAATGTCGCCGCCCATTACGCCCGCGCCCACCACGTGCACATGGCGCGCGGGCGCAACGCCGGGCTGCTTGCCGTTGGCCTTCAGACGCTCTTGCAGGCGGAAGACGCGCAGCAGATTGCGCGCCGTGCCGGACGAAATAATGCGGTCGATGAGGTCGGGCGCCTTGAGCGCATTGCCGCCATGCTTTTCCCAGATTTCCACGATGGCGGGCGCGGCCGGGTAATGGCCCAGCGGATCCTTCGCGGCAATCTGCTTGCGGGCGCGGTTGGCGACGATGGCTTTCAGCGGCCAGCGGTTCAGCAACGCGCCCAGGCCGCGCGCGCGCCGGGCGGGCTTGCGCGACAGGACCGTCTGGCGCGCCGCGGTCAGCAGCAGGCGTGGCGGCACGCGCGCGTCCACCAGCCCCAACGCGGCCGCGCGGCGGGCATCGGCGCCGCGGCCGGTCAGCATCATGTCCAGCGCGGCCGGCGCGCCGATCACCTGCGGCAGGCGTAGCATGCCGCCCCAGCCGGGAAAGATGCCAAGCATGACTTCGGGCAGCGCCAGCGAGGCGCCGGGCTGGTCCGCCACCAGCCGGTAGCGGCAAGCCAGCGCCAGTTCCAGGCCGCCGCCCAGGCAATGCCCCTGGATCAGCGCCAGCGTCGGATAGCGCACGCCAGCCAGGCGGTTCATGAGATTCCAGCCGCGCGACACCAGCCCGCGGGCCTGCTCAGGCGTGTCCAGCGTGGCGAACTCGTTGACGTCCGCGCCCACGATGAAGCCCGTCGCCTTGCCGGACTGGATGATGAGGCCCTGGGGCGGATCGCGGTCCAGCGCGTCAAGCACGACCGAGAGTTCGGTCATGGTGTCGGCCGACAGAGCGTTGACCGCGCTGCCCGCGCGGTCGAAGGTCAGCCAGGCGAGCCCGTCGGGGTCGCGGTCCAGGCGCCAGTGGGAAAGCGTATCCAATGTCGTCATGGGCGGTCCTCGTCCAGGGTTTCGACCAGCATCGCGCCGCCTTGGCCGCCGCCGATGCAGATGGCCGCCATGCCGCGCCGGGCGCCCCGGCGCTTGAGCGCATGCAGCAGATGCAGCACGATGCGTGCCCCCGAGGCGCCCACCGGGTGCCCGATGGCAATGGCGCCGCCGTCGACGTTGAGCCGCGCGGGGTCCAGTTCGCCCCAGGCGGGCGTGCCGAAGTTTTCCTGGCAGTAGGCCTCGTCCCGCCACGCGGCCAGGCAGCCTAGCACCTGCGCCGCGAAGGCTTCGTTGATCTCCCACAGGTCCAGGTCATTCAAGCCCAGCCCATGGCGCTGCAGGATCGGCGTGGCCGCATGCACGGGGCCCAGGCCCATGATCGCGGGATCCAGCCCGGCCCATTGCGAATCGACGATGCGGCCCAGCGGGCGCAGGTTCCATTTGCGCACGGCTTCTTCCGAAGCCAGCACCAGCATGGCCGCGCCGTCGGTGACTTGCGAACTATTGCCTGCGGTGATGTTGCCCCACGGCTTGTCGAACACCGGCTTGAGCTTGGCCAGCTTGTCGGGCGTGGAGTCTTCGCGCACACCGTCGTCCGCGGCGTGCAGCGTGCCCTGCATGTCGATGACCGGCGTGACCTCGGGCATGCCGGCGGCGCGGGCCGCCAGCGCGCGCTGGTGGCTGCGCGCGGCGTACGCATCCATGGCGGCGCGGTCGATATTGAACAGCGTGGCGACGTTCTCGGCGGTCTGACCCATCGACAGGCCCACAACCGGGTCCGTCAGGCCCTTGAGCAGGCCGATCACGGGCGCCAGGAGCTTGGGCCGGAATCCGCCCAGCGCCTTGAGCTTGGCGCCCACGCCGCGCGCGGCGTACCAGCGCGACAGCGAGCGCACCATGCCGTCCGAAAACAGCACCGGCGCGCGCGACAGCGCATCGGTGCCGCCGGCCAGCACCAGGTGCGACCGGCCGTTCTGGATGTTTGCAATGGCCGAATCCAGCGCCTGCATGCCCGATGCGCAGTTGCGCATGACGGTCCAGCCGGGCACCCGATCGCCGCAACCGAGCCGCAGCGAAATCACGCGGCCGATGTTGACCTCTTCGGGCGAGGGCGCCGCGCAACCCACGATGACCTCGTCAAGGTCGGTGGGCGCGTAGGGCTGGCGCAGGATCAGGGCGCGGCCGGCCTGCACCGCCAGATCCCCGGCGGAGAAGGGGCCCGGGCCCGTGCGGGCCTTCAAAAAGGGCGTGCGTGAACCGTCGACGACGTAAACCGGTTTGAATGCCATCCGCTACCTCCCTCAGGCGACCTTGCGTTCGGCCGTGGGCCGGTACGCGTCGGCGGCGCCGAGGTCAAAGGGGAAATCATCCACTTTCACCACGGTGTCGCGCAAGCGGTTGCGGCGCTTGACCACCGCGTACTCTTCCGCGGTGATGCCGCCGATGGCCACCGCCGCGTCGGCGATGTCGCGCACATTCGCTTGCGGATTTCCGTCCAGCACGCCGCGCTTTTCCAGTTCGCGGATCTTGGCCTCGATCGGCTCGGCGTCCAGCGTGGCGGCCAGCGCCTGCTCGATCGCGCCCACGGGCTCGTCCGCGGTGGCGGGCAGATGGCAGCCGGCGGTCAGGCGGTCGCGCGTGGCGCTGGGGCTGATGAGCAGCCGGGCCACGTCCTGGCCAAGCTGGTCCGACGGCGGGATCTGGCTGTGGCCCCACGGAAACACGATGCGGCGAATGATCCAGGCCACCGCACGGTTCGGGAAGTTGTCCAGCACGCCGTCAAAGGCTTCCTGCAATTTGCACAATGCGTCCTGGATGGACCAATGCGCGAGCGGCGCGTCGGCGGCCTGCCGGCCTTCGTCCTCGAAACGCTTGAGCGTAGCGCTGATCAGGTACATCTGCGACAGCACGTCGCCCAGCCGCGCCGACAGGCGCTCGCGCCGCTTCAGACTGCCGCCCAGCACCAGCATCGAGGTGTCGGCCAGCATCGCGAATGCCGCGGAATAACGGCCCAGCAGCTGGTAGTAGCGCTTCATTGCGGGCGAGACGTCGGCGTTCACGGCGGCAAACCGCGCGCCGGTCAGCGACGTGCCCAGCGCACGGAACGTGTTGCGCGCCACGAAGCCCGCGTGGCCCCAGAACGCGGCGTCGAAATCATCCAGCCCCCGCTTGCGGTCCGGCGATTGCGCAGCCTGCATTTCGGCCAGCACGTAGGGGTGGCAGCGGATCGCGCCCTGACCGAAGATGATGAGGCTGCGCGTCAGGATATTGGCGCCTTCGACCGTGATGCCGATGGGGATCTGCTGGTAGGCGCGGCCCAGGAAGTTGGACGGTCCCAGGCAGATGCCCTTGCCGCCGATCACGTCCATGCCGTCGTTGACGACCTGGCGCGCGCGCTCCGTGACGTGATACTTGACGATGGCCGACACGACCGAAGGCTTTTCGCCCAGGTCCACCGCGCCGGCCGTCATGGTGCGCGCGGCGTCCATCATGTAGGTGTGTCCGCCGATGCGCGCCAGCGCCTCTTCGACGCCTTCGAACTTGCCGACCGGCATGCGGAACTGGCTGCGCACGCGTGCATAGCCGCCCACGGCGCGCGCCGTCAGCTTGGACATGCCGGTATTCGAGGAAGGCAGCGAGATCGAGCGGCCGGCGGCCAGGCATTCCATCAGCATGCGCCAGCCCTGCCCGGCCATGGCGGGACCGCCGATGATGAAGTCCAGCGGCATGAAGACGTCGGCGCCGCGCGTGGGGCCGTTCATGAACATGGCGTTCAGCGGGAAGTGGCGCCGGCCGGTGTCCACGCCGGGGTGGTCGTGCGGCACGAGCGCGCAGGTGATGCCCAGGTCCTTCTTGCCGCCCAGCAGGCCGTCTGGGTCGTACAGGCGGAATGCCAGGCCCAGCAACGTGCAGACGGGCGCGAGCGTGATGTAGCGCTTGTCCCAGGTGACGCGCATGCCGATCACCTCGCGGCCCTGCCATTCGCCCTTGCAGACGATGCCGCTGTCGGGAATGGCGGCCGCATCCGAACCCGCCCACGGGCTGGTCAGCGCAAACGCCGGCACTTCCTCGCCGCGGGCCAGGCGCGGCAGATAGTGGTTCTTCTGTTCCTCGGTGCCGTAATGCAGCAACAGTTCGGCCGGACCCAGCGAGTTCGGGACCATGACCGACACGGCCAGCGCCGAAGAACGCGTGGATAGCTTGGTCACGATTTCGGAATGGGCGTAAGCGGAGAACGCAAGGCCGCCGTACTGCTTGGGAATGATCATGCCGAGGAAGCCCTCGGACTTCAGATAGTTCCAGACGTCGGCGGGCAGGTCGAAGCGCTCTTGCGTGACGTGCCAGTCGTTGACCATGCGGCACGCGGTCTCGGCCTGGTTGTCCAGAAAACGCTGCTCTTCGTCGGTCAGCTGCGGGCGGGGATAGGCCAGCAGACGGCTCCAGTCGGGCCGGCCGCGAAAGAGCTCGCCTTCCCACCAGACGGTGCCCGCCTCGAGCGCATCGCGCTCGGTGTCCGACATCTGCGGCAACACCTTGCGATACAGGTTGAAGATCGGCGCGGACAACAGCGCCCGTCGGATGGGGCGCACGCCCAGCAACACGGCGGCCAGGAGCGCAATGACAACCAGCGCGACGATGACTGCGTACATTTTCTTGTCTCCTCGTTGTTCTTCAGGTGCGTGGCGGCCTTTAAAGGAGGGCGCGCCGGCCGGGCGGGCGGTGGACGGCGGTCAGGCGCCTCCGGGGCTTGCGTTCACGTGCGGCAAGGGCGAACGCAGCCCGCCCAGCAGAAAACTCATCAGGCGCGGCAGAAGCAGTTCGCGGTCGTTGGGCTGCTCGGCTTCGTCGCTGGCCAGGCCGGTGACCGAGCGCAGCAGGTCGGTGCCCATGATTGCGTACGACGTCGCGCCCAGCATGAACTGGAAACGCCAGATGATCTCGGCGCGGGGCACGTCCGGCAGGGCGGCGAACAGCGCGTTGCGGTAGCGCGCGAGCACGTCGGCGTATTCCTCGGCAAACAGCGCCCGGATGAAATCCGTGGGATCGGTCATCGTGCGTTCCAGCAGCGGCAGGAACGTGCTGCCGGCCTGCGCGGGATCGGCGGCCAGGCGCAGCAGCGTGCCGAAGAACGCATCGACGATCTGCGAGGGCTTCAGGGGTTTGCCGCCGGATTGCGCCTCCAGTTCGTCCAGAAGGCGCATGCGCTCGCGATTCAGCACTTCCAGGCGGCGTTTGAGCACCGCCTGCACGAGTGACTCCTTGGAGCCGAAGTGATAGTTCACCGAAGCGAGGTTCACACCGGCCGCGCCGGTGATCTGGCGCATCGACGTCGCTTCGTGTCCTTGTTGCGCGAACAGGGACTCGGCGGTGTCCAGGATGGCTTCTCTCGTGGGTGTGGAGCGGATTTCTTGCATAAGGTTGAATTCAAACGTTTGTTTCAATGCATTATGAGGGAGCCTTGGATGAGAGGCGAGCCTCTGCTATCCCCAATAGGGTTTACCCCTAAGCGCTAGCGGCCGTGGTGTTGCTTTTGCTGCGTGCGCGCTTCGCATCGTGCGTACGGACGAGGCTCTGCCGGGAAGAAGCATGAGGCGCGGCCCGCGCGGGAGGTTGAGATTTAGCCGAATGTCCTCGGACACCAGTCCTAGGATGAATGCGCTCTGGAACGCACGCTCAAAAGCCCGCAGTATCAGCGCGAGAACATAAAAGCATTGCCCCGGGTGTGTGCCGGGCGAGGCCCTGCGCAGTCACGGCGCGGCAGGCCAATCGCCCTGATACAGGAGCACGAGAAATGACGACGTACAAGGTGGGATTGCTGGTTGACGGGTATGAGCAACCCGGCTGGATGCACGAGATGGTTGAGTGGCTACTCCACAGTCAGGAGTTCGAGCTCACGGCGTTGCTGGTGATGAACGGTGAGGTCGCCGACAGTGCTCCGAGGCTGAGCGTGAAGGCGCTGTTCGGCACGCTGTCGCGCCTGGAAGGCAAGCTGCTGCCGCAGAAGCAGCGCGACATGCTGGCCTGCCGCGACATGCGCGACAGCCTGCAGCAGGCCGGCGCGGCGGTCATTCCGCTGGCGCCCGGCGATGAGGATCCGCAGGCGCGCCGCGAGGTGCAGGCGCTGGGGCTGGACCTGGTGATCACGCTGGGCGCGTCGCTCGCCACGCGCTCGCAACTTTCCAGCTGGTCGCGGCTGGGCGTGTGGCAATTGAGCTATTCGGATATTGCGGTGGCGACCAGCCGTTATGCCGGCTTCTGGGAGGTCTTTCAGCGCGAAGATCACACCACCGTGAAACTCTGGCGCATCGGCGCGCGGCAGGAAGATGACGAACTCCTGGACCAGCGCAGTTTCAACACGGAAGTGTTCTGGCTGAAGAATCAGGCCCGCGCTTTCAGTTTGGGAAACTTCATGGTCTATGACGCCTTGCAGGCGCTGGCCCATGACCGGCCGGGCGTTGCGCCGCCCGCCATGCAGATCATGAGCGGCCCGCGCCGCGCCGACCCGGCAGAGTGGGACAGCGCCGCATATATTGCGCGCCAGGCGTGGTTAATGTCGGATCTGGTTGTGCGGCGCATCATGAAACGCAATGTCCGGTGGCGGATCGGTATGTTTCCCTCCGCGCGGCAGCAGGCGGTGGTATCGGAGGCGATGGTATTGCAGCCGCCCAAGGGGCGGTTTTTCGCGGACCCCTTCGTTTATACGCACGACAAAAAACCATATATATTTTTCGAGGACTATGATTTTACGTCCCGCAAGGGCACGATCTCCGTCGCGACCTACTCCGACGGGGCTTTCCGGCTGTTGGGCACCGCGCTGAACCTGCCTTATCACCTTTCATTTCCGTATATTTTTGAACACGAAGGCGTGACATACATGGTTCCGGAAACGTGCGGAAATCGCAGTATAGAGCTATGGAAATGTACGGAATTTCCGCTGAAATGGGAGCTGGATGTTAATCTGATGACCAATATTTCTGCCGTGGACACTATTATTTTTAAACACGGTGAATACTGGTGGCTATTGACAAATATCGACCGGACTGACGGCCAGAGCCACTGCGACGAGCTGTTCGCGTTTTTCTCGGATTCGCCCCGTTCGACGTCCTGGACGCCCCACGCCTGCAATCCGATCGTGCGCAACCCGATGCGCGCCCGAAACGCCGGAATCGTTGTCTCGCCTGGCGGAGACGTGATCCGGTGCGCCCAGTACCAAGGCTTCTGTCACTACGGCAAGGGCGTCTCGCTGAACAAGATTGAGGAGCTTTCGCCTTCCACTTACGTCGAAACCGATGGCGAGATCCACTACGCTAACTTCCTGAGAAAACGCCATGCTTCAATGCACCATTGGCATCATCAGGGGGGGCATACGGTATTTGACTTCGCCTATATGGAGTAAATACGCCCGCGGGCGTAAAAATAAAAATGTTACCGTTATTTCGATTGCAGGGATCGCTCACCGGCGTGATGTGTCGACAGATACAAGTTGACAGCTTTCCCTCCCCATCCGGCACCCCAAGGCCGCGTCAGGCAGATGCCCTGACGTGGCTTTTTTTCGTCTGTAACACGGGCATTCCGGGCGTGGCAGCCCGGCAAACGCAGGCCTTGTCATAGGGAGAACCGCGGGTGCAACGGGGTGATGCTGGTGAAAACCCTAGCGGTAAAAAGGACGAGATGAGGTTCCTCATCCGTATTTAGGAACATGATTAAGGCTAACGATTGATTTCTGATTTTGTCGGATTATATCGCCCTGAAACGTCTTGATTTTGACAAATCCGAACCATAAGATGGGTTCCATGCCATCCGTTATGTTGGCTACCAAAGTCGACCAGCCTAAACGTCCCGGTTCAGCTTCATTAGATATTCCGGGATATGCGGACCACCCCCGCAGGGCTGGATAAATAATATCTTCAGCACAGCGAAGATCCCTTCTAGGCCCGTCGAAAAACCGGGAGGACACCATGGCCAAGATGGTCCTGATTGAAGCCCATCCGCTACTGCGGTTGGGGTTGTGGCAAATTCTTAGCAAGTTGGATGATGTGTGGGAGATCGAGGGGATGGGCCTTGCGGACGTGTCCAAGGCCGACGGCGTGCACGCGGGCGCCGATCTTCTGATCTATGGATTGCCAGTGGATACCGATGAAGCATGGAGCGCCTTGCACGAGATTCAGCGCGTGCTGACGCCCAAGCGGATTCTGCTTCTGACGGACGTCATGCCCTTGCCCATGCCGGTGCAAGGCCTGCCTGGCGCCAGTGTGTACGGTTGCCTGATGAAGACGGCTTCGGTCGAGATCCTCGAGGCCGCCATCCGCCTGGTAATGGCGGGCGGGCAATGCTTCCCGAGCGAACAGGCGCTGCAGGCTCCGGCCTCCGCCGTATGCGCCTTGCCGTCGCGGGATGCGGAAGAAGGCGGCGCGAAGGGCGCCATGCCGGTCAGCGCGGGCGCACAACTCTTGCAGATCACGCCGCGCCAGTACGAAGTGTTGGTGTTGCTTGCAAGGGGCTATCCCATCAAGACCGTCAGCCGGATGTTGAACATTTCGGTCGCGACCGCGAAGACGCACGCGTGCACGCTGTACCAACGCCTGCATGTCAAGAACAAGGGCGAAGCCGTGTACGCGGCGCTGCAACGCGGCGCGACCCTTGAATGGCATGAACCGAACGGGCGCGAAGTGGATGCCGGGCAGATCTATGGGCGCAAGCTCGGTTAAGCAAGGTTTGCGCTGCCTGCCCGGCAGCAGGAACGCCCGTTCCAACGCTGCCGGGGCCCCGCATAGCCAATACGGCTAAGGCATAGAAAGCAGGTGTTCACGTCGCTGTCGCCTCGCTTTCCGCCACCAATCATCCTCCTGAACGAGATTCAGCGAACGTAGCCGCTGATAGCATGAGTTGTGTCCGCAAGCATGGATTGATAGGGCGAATCACTTAGTCTCGCCACTGCAATCCCAAGGCTGCGGACAGGATTCCCCTGAACCTGGCGACGCGCGTGAACCCGCGCATTGCGCGGCGTCGCGCCAGCGTCATGGGAACCGTAATGGGCCATGCGTCACAAGGTTCTTCCCGGGATGACAACCGTACTGATCGAAGACTACGCTCTGCTTCGTGTCGCAATTCAGCATGTGCTGGAACGTGTGCGCAACGCCGACGATATCCTGGCCATCTCGCCAGCCCACCTCCTTAATATGTCCAGCTCGATCAACAAGCCAGTGGAGTTGCTGGTGATCGGTTGCAGCGGCACCGCGGAAGAGGACATCGGCCTTCTATCGCAGGCCATGGCCTTTTTCATGCCCAGGCTAGTGCTGGTGCTGTATTCCGCGCTGGACCAGAGCGTGATGGCCGCGTGTGCGCGCGCCGGGGTCGCGGGCTATCTGCCCAAGGCTTCCAGCCCCGATGCGCTGGCCGCGGCAGTCAGCCTGGTGATTGCGGGCGGCGAATGCTACCCGCAGCCTGCCGGCCGGCCGCCCAGCACCGCGCACGCGTCCGTGCAAGAGCTGCGCGAGCTCACGCAGCGGCAGGAGGAAATCCTGCAGTTGCTCGTGCAAGGCAAGACCATGCGCGAGATCGGCCAACAGGTCGGCATCTCGGTCGCCACCGTCAAGAGCCACGCGCGCACGCTCTATTGGAAGCTGAACGCGCGCAACCAGGCCGAGGCCGCGTACATCGCGGTGCAGATGGGACTGGTGCGCAGTTCGAATGGGCAGCCTGCGCCGGCCAAGGGCGACGCGAGCTGAAACGAGGACGTGAGTCAGGGCCTGTGCGGGTGGCGCTGCCGCCCGCACAGGCCCTGGCTTTTCTGCGCGCCTCACAGTTGTCGCAATAGAAGCTGACGAACTTCAAAATCGTACTTGTCTGATACCCAAGCCTGGGCGGGCGTGCCGTAATGGGCGCGCGCAGGCTGGGCACGCATTGGTGGTGTGGAAGGCCTGTGGTTTCCGGGAGCCCGACATTCCTATCCAGTCCGATTTCGCTTCGCATTTGCCATCGACGACAAGTCCTTCGACGTCGTCGTGTACACCTTGCGGGAAGGTCTGTCCAACGCCTTCGTGTTGCCTGTGGGCCATGAAGACCCCGCTATGACAACGCCGCACAAGAAAGCGCTGGGTCCCGACCGCCCTAATGAAAAACAACTGGGCAAGGCCATCTCACCGCCATCGTGTCAGCGGTGTGTGCCCATCTACCCTTTGCGCTACGGCGTTGCTGAGCGCACCTGGGATAAAGGCGTGTTTCCCACGCTCAGCGCTGAGGGCTATCCCACGCTGGCCGCCGGCAAGGCATACGGTCTGCGCGTGCTGCGTCCAGGCTCCTACGTTTATCTCTGCTACTTCCAGAACGGCCGGATGTGGACGCAGCACTATCAAGTCACCGACGACATGCGATTTGCGCGCATCTGGTGGACTTCTGCAGACGAAGACGATGCCATCCCCGGGCGGCTCGCTCGCCCCGAAACGGTCAGCGCCAAACCTTATCTATCTGCCCCAGCGACCCAAGAAGCAGACGTCGTCTACCTGCTGACCAGCGAAACGATGCTGACCCATGCCAGGCTCTGGAGCATCGAGAACGATACGGGCGGCATCCGCTCCAGGTTGGCGACAAAGGTCAGGCCCGCTGGTGGTGTTGAGCAACCCCATGTGTTCAACATCGCGTTGCTTGCCTACGCGACGCCGGAACTGCGACGACCCGACTTGAGTGGCAAGTCGGGGTACTACACGTGGAGCGAGATATCAGCGCCGGAGTCGTTCCCCACCTACGAAACCGTCATCCCGGGCGCTTACGTCGAGCTTGTTCCGATCAAGGATATCGTTCCTCTGGCGGTCGTGCTGCACGACCCGATCGGCGTCATGAGTGAACTGGCGCATCTTGTCGCAGTTGCGGCGGCAGATCGGCAAGCTTATGAAATCGATAACAATCACGCCTACACAAGCGCCACCGTCATAAAACAATACTTGCAGAGCGTTCAGAAGCGTGCGACCCCAGCAGCCTATGCCAAAAGGCGAGACCTGATTCGCTTTGACGCGAACGATGACGCGGACCGCTTCCTTGGCAATGCTGTTCCATACATGCGCTCGTATGAGCAGACAGTCAGGCGGAAACAGGCCGACATTGACACACTGGTGAAGGACCTCGAAGGCTGGATCAGGACTGGCGGCAGCGCCATCGCCAAGGATTGGCAGGATGGATGGTTTGGCAAGGTGCTGTCCTGTTTTGACTTGGGTGCAAAAGAGAATGCCCAGGACTACGAACGCGTTGTTGCACACTGCGTGGGTAACCTGACTCACAGCGAAAGTGGCCGATCGACGTACCGGAGTTTGTTGCTGGCCCCACCAGAAAGAAGTCCTGTCTGGTTGGCGCTAGCGCATGGCATCCCTGAGTTGCACGCCAATTTCGCCAACCCTGCGCCGCTGAAGAACGTGCTGGACGTTGGGATTGCGGCCTTTGCGCCCATCCTTCAACTGAACGTCTCCTATCCAGCGACCCAGTCCTCAGATGTACTCGTAAGCCAGATGCTTTCTCAGCTTGGTGATACGCGTTTGCCCGAGGCCACAGCCAGCAGCATCGTCCGGCGATTACGCCTGTATGCAGAAGTCCGCGTTGGCAACACCATTGTCACGTACCGCGTGTCTAGCGCCGAGGCGAATTTCCAATACTCCCAGTTCCACGGTGAACGAAGCATGAACACCGAACAACTAAGGAAGTGGGGTATTACCGTCAAGCAGCCATTGCGCAATCAGCCAGCGACGGTGCTCCTTTACGAAACCGTGCGCATTGGTGATCAAGCAACCCGTATTTCCCCTGCCCAACCGTCTGTGCACAATCCGCAGCCGTTCCAACTTGAAGGCAATGTTTTCAAGCGGATGCTGGATCAGGTTCGTCAAAGTAAAGCCTACGGCGCCGCGCAGACTGGAATCGTACGCGGGGAATATGGGTTCACAGGCCTGGCCGCCATTTCCGCCATCATGGCACTTCGGTCGTCGATCAAAGATCTCGCGAACGGGAAGATTGATCGATCAGTTACTGGGTTCGCCAACGGGGCTAGCGCCTTGGCGGCGGTATTCGCTGTGATGAGCTCCGGCATGTTGCTGAAGGGCGACGCGATTCAGCTACATGCACTCGCGAAAGGGAACTCGTTGAGCATGGCGCGGGAAGCAGCCCGCGAAGTGCGAAAGCTAGCGACAAAGCTAGGCGCAGTAACTGCCGCTATTGGGGCAGTCGCTGATGGATTACGTGCCGCTAGCGCCTACGCCACGCAACAAAACTCCGAAGCAGGTCGAATGTATCTGGCGTCTGCTGGCTGTGGAGTACTTGCGACTGCTGGACTGCTTTTAAGCGCCTCCAGCGTCGTCCTCGGCGTCATTGGGCCAGTCGGCTGGCTTGTGCTGGCTTTTATCGCCACCCTAGGAGTAATTTATTTCAGCATCCAGGCCGCTCTCGCGAAATATCAGCCCGACGAAGTCTGGTTGGCACACAGCTTTTGGAGTCAGGGTGATCGAGCATACCGTTATAGCTCTCTGGACCAGGAACTTGCCGCATTCCACGGTGCCGTTTATGGCGTCCGCGCGGTAGCGAATTGGGAAACCCCCGAGGTGTCGGTGGGTGATATTGCAGTCCGCAGCATTCCCATTTACGGACTCTGGCAAGACAGCATTGATCTAAATCGCGCTATCGCCCAAGAAAGGATAGGAACACTGTCCCTATCTTTGGTCCTGCCCGGCTATCCAACTTCGGGCGAAGAGTCGCAGCAAGTAAAGCATGCTGAAGTCTTCCAATACACGCTCAAAGCCAGGCGGAACGGCCAAATACTAAACATGGTTCGGGGGCCCATCGCGGCATCTCCGGAATACCGATTCCCTTTTGATGCGGAATGTATGGTTGTTGACAAGGATTTCATTCAAGATGGCACCCGCCAGTTGAGTTGGCAAATCGTTATGCGGGAAGACACAGAGGTCATGCTGGACTACTGTTACAGGCCGGATGTCGTTAACCAGCCTAGTCTCGCGCTGTTCCCGCAGCGAGAACCGCTTGTCTTTACACGCGGCACGTGGCTCACGGATCCTATTGACGAAGAGTTGCTTGCTCCAGTCGCGGAGCCCAAGTGATGCGGACTACCAAGAAAATTCGAGTGCCTCGCCCAACGTTTAGGGAAATCCAGAACAAATGGCGGCTCTTTCGCTTCGCGAGTACGTTGTTGCCAGCGCTGCCCGATACGCAGGAACCCGCCGCCATCGTAGCAACACGGTTGAACGACCATTGCATCGAGGTCGTTTCCAATACGTTGCAAACTGAAGGCGCGGGATTTTTACTTCGACTTTTCACCTTCTTTGGACTGCTTTCGTTTTTTTTGGCAGTGATTGGAGTATTCGGTGGCTGGTCTGCTGGTGTACTCGTACTTTCACTCGGTCTACCTTGCATCGGGCTTATATGGTTTTTTTTGCCATGTCTTCTGGCACCGCGTTACCGATACCGTAGTTCGAAAGTACGGTTTGACCGCCGTGGCCGTCGCGTCTACTACGTTCCATATCCTGAGGAAAGCTCGGATGCAATATGGGAACTTGAGTGGGATCGGCTTCAGGGCATCAGCTGGTCCACAGGACAAGCGCAAGCGTATCTTTACCTTGTGGGCTATACCTGCAACCTGCCTGAGTCTCAATTGGTCAAGATACCCATAATGCTTAATGAGAAAATTTTCGCAAGCCACATATGGGCTTGGCTTCACGGTTTTATGGACAAGGTCGAAGCCTTGCCCGCACCCAAAATTATCGCGTTCCCTCAAAATTCGCGTGATGTGCTGATGCGCTACGGTGGTCGTTGGATCGCATGGTCCCTCACCACAAAGA
Source organism: Achromobacter sp. E1 (assembly GCF_037039475.1). NCBI lineage: Bacteria > Pseudomonadati > Pseudomonadota > Betaproteobacteria > Burkholderiales > Alcaligenaceae > Achromobacter > Achromobacter sp. E1. Next base: position 3,951,359 of record NZ_CP146253.1, on the reverse strand, counting down.
AGGGACGGCTATGGCTGCCTTTGATGATCTGGGTGGATTTGGCGATTCTGCTGATATTCATGCCCGTCCTGGCGTTGCCGCAACTGATCGTTCTTCTGTATCCGGAGATCCGATTCACGGAAGAGAACGATCGACATTGTGGTTTTTCTACGGATTGAACATGAATGTCAGGTAAGGGCGACGAATCGCATGCTGTTCCGCGACCGCCAACGCCTGCACAAAACCCGGCCCACGCCATTTCAAGTGTTTCCCCTCCCTCGCCCAGAAGCCTGAGTAATGCAAGCCACCAAGCAAGCCGGACAGCCGCGCCCGTCGTTTAGGAAGATCCAGGAAAAGTGGCGGCTATTTCGCTTCGCAAGTACGTTATTGCCTTTGGATCCTGCCGCTCACGAAGTACCAGCTATCGAAGCAACGCGTTTAAATGAAAATTGCATCGAAGTGGTTTCCGATACGCTACAAGGGGAACTTGAGGGAGTGGGTCTTCGGCTGCTCACTTTATTCGGGCTAGTAGTTTTTTATATTGCATTGATCGCGGGCGTCGACGATGGGTTTGGAATGATTTGGGTGCCTATGCTAGGTCTCCCGATCATAGGGCTTTTGGGGTTTTTCCTTCCGCGCGTGTTGCTGCCGCGATATAAATACCGATCTTCGAAAGTACGTTTTGACCGCCGTTCCCGGCGCGTGTACTACGTCCCTTATCCAGAGGAAAGCTCAGACGCGATATGGGAACTGGATTGGGACCAGTTGCAGGGCATTGATTGGACGACAGGTAGATCGCAACCGTATCTCTACCTTGTTGGTTATACCTGCAACTTGCCGGAGCCTCAGTTAGTGAAGATACCCGTAATGTATAACGGTGAGATTTGGGCGAGCCATATCTGGGCTTGGCTTCATCGTTTCATGGATAACGTTGAAGACCTACCTCCACCAAAGATCATCACGCGTCCTGAAAGGCCGAGTGATGTGCTGATGCGTTATGGTGGCCGCTGGATCAAATGGTCCCTGACTACAAAGCAGGGGCGGCTATGGTTGCCTTTGATGATTTGGGTTGATCTCTCGATTCTGCTGTTGTACATGCCGTCCTGGAGCTTGCCGCAACTGATTGTTCTTCTGTATCCGGAGATCCAATTTCCGGAACAGAACAATCGACATTGTGGTTTTTCAACGGATAAATAGAAAGAGTGGGTTCAGTGACGCTTTTCATGCCTTCCAGCGTCCGCCGCTTCAGCACCATGCTCGGCACACGCCACCTCGAATGTTCCCTTTCGCCCGCCTAAAAACCTAAGTAATGCGAACTACCAAACAATTTCGGCAGCCGCGCCCATCGTTTAGTGAAATTCAGAACAAGTGGCGACTGTTTCGTTTCGCAAGTACGTTGTTGCCACTGCGGCTCGATATGCATGAGACCGCCACCATCGAAGCAACACGGTTCAATGAGAGTTGCATCGAAGTGGTTTCCGATACCTTGCAGGATGGCCATGAGGGGGTAATCCTTCAGGCATTTACTTTCTCAGGGCTTTTTTCATTGCTGTTTGCCGTGATGGGGGGCTTCGGCGGCTGGTCTGTAGGCGTGTTAATTTTTTCTCTCGGCCTGCCCGGCTTGGGAGTTGTGTTGTTTTTCCTTTCTTGTGTCTTGGGGCCGCGCTACCGATACCGATGTTCGAAAGTACGTTTCGATCGCCGTAGCCGTCGTGTCTATTACGTCCCGTATCCCGAGGAAAGCTTGGACGCGATATGGGAACTTGATTGGGATCGGCTCCAGGGCATCAGGTGGATGACGGGGCGAGCGCAATCGTATCTTTACCTGGTGGGCTACACCTGCAACCTGCCCGAGCCGAAACTGGTAAAGATACCCATAATGGCTAATCACGAATTCTTCGCAAGCCATATCTGGGCATGGCTTCAACGTTTCATGGCCGGCCAGGTTGGAGGCTTGCCCGCACCAAAAATCATCAAGCTTCCTCAAAAGCCGAGCGATGTGCTGATGCGTTACGGGGGGCGCTTGGTCATGTGGTCCATCACCACAAGGAAAGGGCGGCGATTTTTACCTCTAATGATCTGGGTTGATCTCGCGATTCTGCTGCTATACATGCCATCCCGGGCCTTGCCGCAACTGATCATTCTCCAGTATCCGGAGATCCAATTTCCGGAAGAGAACGATCGACATTGTGGTTTTTCAACGGGCTAAGCAAGAAGCGCGGGGCAAGTCACTCTCCATGTCGCCCCCGCACCCGCCAACACCTGCGCCAATTCCCTCACACCCCCCCCCTTCAAACATCCCCCTCACTCGCCCGCGTTCCCGCCGGCGTCGCGCGGCCCTTGTTTTTCGCAATGGCCATGAACTCCCGCTCCGCCGCGCCCAGCACCGCATCCACGTGCAGGTGCGCCATCGCATACTGCCGGGCGGCGGCGCCCAGGGTTTCGCGGATCTGTGCGTTGTAGCTGAGTTTGCGCACGGCTTCGGCCATCCCTGCGGCGTCTTCGGGCGGGGTCAGCAGGCCGCAGCGCGACACCACGTTGGCTAGCTCGGTGCCGCGCGCCGCGCCGCAGACGACGGGGCGGCCGGTGGCCAGCATGCCTGTCAGCTTGGACGGCATGACCAGGTCGGCCGCGCCGGCGCGTTGCGGCAGCAGGTGGATGTCGGCCGTGCCAAGAAGCGCGCCCAGGCGTTCGGCCGGTTGCAAGTCCAGGAAGATGACGCGCGTGAGGCCGCGGCACTTTTCCTCCAGCGCCGCGCGTTCGGGGCCCTGGCCGCAGAACAGGAACCACAGGCGGTCTTCGCGGTTCAGGCGGCGTGCTACGTCGGCGAGGATCTGCAGGCCCTGCTTGCCGCCCATGTTGCCCGAATACAGCGCGACGATGGCGTTGTCCGGAATGCCCAGCTGCGCGCGATAGTCGCCGCCTTCGGCTAATGGCGTGATGGCATTGACGTCGATCCAGTTGGGCAGCAGCACGGCGCGGGCGGGGTCGATGCCTTTGGAGAGCGCCAGGTCCAGCATGCGGTTAGAAATCGTGGACACGCGGTCAAACCTGCGCATCAGCCAGCGTTCGGCGCGCTTGACCATCGATCGCAGGACGCCGCCCTTGAGCAAGCCCAGTTCGAACGCCGCGTCGACTTCGAAGTCCTGGATGTGCAGCCAGGCGCGGGCGCCGGTCAGGCGTGCGGTCAGCCACGCGGCCGGGGCGCAGAAGAGGGCGGGTTCGACGACCAGGATGATGTCCGGCCGCCGCATCGCCGCGCGCAGCAGCGACGGCAGGCTGGACAGCGCGAAGCTGGCCAGATGCACCAGCCGCTTGGCGCCGCCCGGTCTTTCGGGGACCCACAAGGGTGCGCGCCGCACGGTCACGCCCCGGCGCGTTTCCTTGGTGTAGCGTGTGCCGCGGTAGCCGTCGTGGACCCGCCATTGCGGGTAGTAGGGCGGGGCGGTGACCACGCCGACCTCGTGCCCGCGCGCGGCCAGCCACTCGGCGAGTTCGGCGGTGTACTTGCCGGTGCCAGTCAGTTCGGGCGCGTAGTTGATGCCATAGATGAGTATTTTCATGTTGGCGTGGCGGTGCGTGGCCGGATGGGGCGGCACGGGTTGCCGTGGCACACCATCGCGGCGGGCATGTTGCGAAACACCGAGCTGCGCGCGCCGATCACGGCCTCGCGTCCGATGGTCACGCCCGGCCCGACGAATACGTCCGTGGCCACCCATGCGCCGTCTTCGACTCGCACGGCGCGTTCGCGCAGCGGAAAGTCGGGCCGGCCGGCATCGTGATCGGCTGCGCACAGATAGCTGCGCTGCGACACCACGGCGTGCGCGCCGATGTGGATGGGGCCCAGGCTGTAGATCACGGCGTCGTCGCCGATCCAGGCGTAGTCGCCGATTTCCACTTTCCAGGGATAGGTGACCGTGGCCGTGGGCCGGATCAGCACCTTGTGCCCGACGCGCGCGCCGAAGCGGCGCAGCAGCCAGCGGCGAAAGCCGTAGGCTACCTGCGGCGACCAGCGGAACAGAGTGCCCTGCACCATCCACCACAACTGCACGGTCAGCGCCGACCGTCCGCGCTGACCCGGCGCCAGCGCGAACTGGTCCAGGCGTTGCAAGGTGCTCATTTGGCCGCTCCCGCAACGGCGTCGCGCCGCGATGCGGCCTCGCTGGCCTTGCGCGCCTTCAGGATCTCTTCGGTCTTGATGCGGATCTGCCAGTAATACATGGCGCGCGCGACCGCATAGTCGTAGCCGGCCTTTCCATCCAGGAATCCCAGTTTGAAGACATAGGAGTGCAGGAACGAGATCGGCGCCTTGAATGGCATGGCCTGGAAGATGCGCTTGAGCAAGGCCCGGCCGCCGACGTTGGCCTCTCGCGGATCGTTCATCAGGCCCTTGGTGCGCAGGTTCGCTTCCCAGTCGGAATAGCGGTTGTGCTTGTCGAAGTAGTGATACAGCGAGTCGTGGTCGTTGTGCACCATGCGCTGTCGCAGCGCAAAGGTCTCGCCCTGGACCTGCGGCTGGTAGTGACCCTCGACCTCCCACATGTTGGCCACGTCCAGGTCGTCGTAGTCCAGAAAGCGCGAGCGGTCGCGCGCCAGGAGCGCCAGCTTGTAGACGCGATGGCCATGTTCCAGCTTCTTGCCGCAGAACACGTAGTCGAAGGGCACGAAAGCGCCGCCAGCTCCCGCGGCAAAGCGCGGCAGGACCTCGCGGATCTCGGCGGCCAGGCCCGGCGTCATTTCTTCGTCGGCGTCCACGTACAGCACGACGGGGTGCGTGAAGGGAAGCTGCTCCAGGCACCACTGCTTTTTCTTCGGATACTTGCCGTCCCACTGGAAATTCGAAACGCGCGCGCCCATCGCCGTGGCGATCGAGCAGGTCGCGTCGGTGCTGTTGGAGTCCACGACGAAGACTTCGTCGAACTCCACCAGCGCCTTCAGGCACTTCGCGATGTTGCGTTCCTCGTTCTTGGTCATCACCACGACGGATACCGGTATCTTCTGCATGATGCTGTCCTGTTCAGGGCGTTCCGCGCTGCATGAGCGGGCGGAAGAGATCGATGACGTTGCGGCAGTGCCGCTCGAGGGAAAAGGCGTCCGCGCGCTCGGGGCCCTGGGCCGCAAGCTTCTCGCGCATCTCGCCGTCGTAGGCCAGCCGACGCACCGCCTCGGCCAGCGCCTCGGCGTCGCCTACCGGCACCAGCAGCCCGTACCGGCCGGCATCCAGGATCTCGGCGGGGCCGTGCGGGCAGTCGGTGGAGATGACGGGCACGCCCAGGCACAGGGCCTCGACCAGCACGTTGCCGAAGCTCTCGCGCACGGAGGTGAGCGCGAAGGCGCCGGCGCCGGCAATGACCGGAAACGGATTGTCGATGTGGCCGGCCAGCGTGACCTGCGTGCGGGACGGCCGGTCGTCGATGCGCTTTTGCAGGGCGGCGTGCTCGGAGCCTTCGCCCAGGATCGTGAACGCAATGCGCGGGTCGTCCAGCAGCGCGGCCGCGTCGATCAGCGTGGCGTAGTCCTTGACGGCCTCGAGCCTGCCCACCGCCACCACGTGATAGGGCGAGTCGCCGCCATCGGCCGTCTTCGGCTTGGCGCCCTGGCGCCGCACGTTGTCCAGCGGCACGCCGTTGTAGATGGTGTGCACCTTGCCGCGCAGTGGCGGAAACATGCTGACCAGGTCTTCCTTGACGCCGCGCGACACCCCGACCACCGCGTCGTGCCGCCGGTAGGTCTGGCTGACCAGCCAGCACTTCAGGCGGCGCATCTTGGAGGCGCCGTAGTGGATGGCAGGGCTGCTGTGTTCGAAGGCCACCGTGCGGAAGTTGCCGCGCAGGATCTTTCTGGCCAGCACGACCAGCATGTTGCACAACAGGCCGTGCGAGCAGACGATGGCGGGCTTTTCGCGGCGTATGTGCTGCAGCAGCTTGAAGAACGCCACGGGCAGGGCCAGCCGCAGCTTGGTGGGAGACTCGATGATCGGAAATGCGCGGGTGACCTTGGGGTTGGCGATGGGATACTCGCGGTTGCGCGAGCGCAGCAGGAACAGGGCGGAGTCCACCCCCTGTTCCGGCAGCGCATCCACAATGAAGGCGACGCATCTTCCGACGCCGCCATGCAAGTCCGGTGCGACAAACAAGACATCAGACATGGGGTATTACTCGCGTGGGTGGCGCCCGGCGCACGATGTCCGGGCGGGGGCTGGGAGCGGGAGATTCTTGGCGAGGCACGGGCATGATCTGGGCATTTCGCATCAGCGAAAGGCAGTAACACAGCAGAAAGCCGGTAAACGCGGTCTTGGGCGCATAGGCCAGGCCGCCGGACATCGAGTCGATGAAGATGTAGATGGGCGCGGTGGCGAGCAGGTATCGCCGGTGCATCTCCAGCCCGGGATGGGCGTAGCGCCGAAAGAGCGAGAACAGCAGGATGAGCAGCGGCGGCAGCATGATCATGATCGTGCCGACCACGCCGAATTTCATCAGGTAGAACGCCCAGGAGTTGTGCGCGAACGTGCTGAGTTCAAAGCCGTTCTCGCCCATCACCCAGCTGCGAAAGCCCGCACCCTTGCCAAAGACGGGGCTTTCGGCAAAGAACTGCATCTGGCCTTCCATTTCCTGCACCCGCGCGCCGTAGCTGGAGTCTTCGTCCAGGCGTTCGACGCTGAAGATGCGTTGGGTCAGCACGTCCAGGTAGCCGATGCTGGCGAAGATCAGCACGCCGGCCACGGCGGCGGGCGCGAAGATCATGACGGCGCGGCGGCGGATGTCGGCATTGCCTGCCAGCAGCACGGCGATGACCACGGAGATGGCAAGCTGCAGGTATTGGCTGCGGTTCAGCGAGAACACCAGCGCCATCACCATGTACAGCGTCAGCGCGTAGGCCTTGGGGCCCGACACGTTCAGCGTGCGCCGAAAGTACAGCAGCGACACCACGCCCATCGGAATCGCCCAGACGCCCAGGCGCACGTTGCGCAGCGGGTTGGCGACGCTGAAGCCCGTCGCCTGCTCCGCCAGCATCAGCGTGGCGACCGCCAGGCTGGCCGCCACGATGTACTTCTGCAGGATGGCATAGGCGTGGGGACTGTCGATGTCCTTGTAGCAAAGGAACGGCGTGCACAGGAAGTAGAAGACGATGCGCAGATCGCGCGCCACGTCGCCGGTCTCGATCCCGGGATGGTCGGCCGAGACCACCAGCAGATAGATCACGGAGATGGCCTGGATGCCGAGCAACACGCCCAGCGCGCCGCGTGGCAGCGCGTAGGCGCCCGGGTCGGCCAGGCGCAGCGCCTTGACCCCCAGCATGGCCACGAACAGCAGATCGAAGGGCGACAGCTTGAAGCTGCCCACCCCCACGATGAACCTGTCGTCGTTCAGCGCCAGCGCGGTGAAGACGAACAGGCCCAGGAGATGCAGGGTGGAAAGGCGGCGCGTGGTCATTGCGGTTCCGTATCAGTGAGGGCAGCCTAGTGCGCGGCCCAGTCGTCCCGGCCGAAGATCTTGGTGGTCAGCTTTTCCAGCAGGTAGGTCAGGTCCCCCTGCCGGGCATGCGCGGCCACCTTCGAGGCGCGGCACGACAGTTCGAACAGCTTTCCCAACCCCGGCTCGGTCCGGCGGATGCGGCTGACGATCTGTTCGCGCTCTTCCAGCAGCACGTCCTGCATCAGGGCGGTCTTGGTCTCGTCGTGGGCGGTGTACACGCCCAGCGCGTCGGGAACGATCAGGTTCTTGCCCTCGCGCAGCAGCCGGCTCCACAGTTCGAGGTCCATGCAGTACCGCATGCTTTCCTGCAGCAGGCCGTACTTGCGCAGCAGGTCACGGCGGAAGATGGCGGACTGGTTCGGGATGGAGGCCTTGACCACGGTCAGCGTGCCACGGTTGACGGGCGTGTAATGGATCTTGCGGAAGATGCGGTTGTTGGCGTCCGCCACGAATAGGTTGCCGCTGACGATTGGCGCGCGGCCCTTGGCCGCGGCGGCGCCCAGTTTGCGCAGCGCGCCCGGGAAGTACAGGTCGTCCGAGTTCTGCCAGCCGACGTAGTCGCCCGTGGCGCGTTCGAACCCCTTGTTGATCGCATGCGACTGGCCCCGGTCCGGGGTGCTTTCCCAATAGGACAGGTAGCGCTCGTATTTCTTGATGATGTCCACGCTGCCGTCGGTGGAGCCGCCGTCGATGATGATGTATTCCAGCCGCGGATACCCCTGGTTCAGCACGGACAGGATGGTGCGCTCCAGGAACTTGGCCTGGTTGAACGAGGGCGTCACGATCGTCACCTTGGGCAGCAGCCCGCTGGCGATGGGCGCCGGCGGACGAAGCTCGCGGACGAAGTCGATGAGCTGGCGTGAATACTCGTTATGGCGCTTGCGCATGTAGGACCTCAGCATGTTGGTTATCGGGTGGCCGCAGGCATGGCGCCCGGAAAGTCGGGGCGGGATTGACGGATGGCGAGGGCCACGCCGGCCAGCGTGATCGCCGCGTAGGCCATGCGGCCCCAGGCTGCGGCGTGTTCCCCCGCCACGTGAACCAGTCCCGCCATGACGCACAGCATCGCCAGGCCGCCCAGTCCGTTCAGGATTGCGACAGCGCGGGAATTGCCGAGCCCCAGGAGGGAGAAGTGCGCCGCGGCGTTCAGGGACAGGAGGCCCGACGCCACGATCAGCAACTGGAAGGTGCCCAGATGGCCGCTGGCGACGTTCTCGCCCAGCAGTACGTTCAGAAGCGGCTTGCTGACCGCCAGCACGGCCAGCGTGGCGCTGGCGGACAGCGCCAGGTTCCACAGCATCATGCGGCGGATTTCGCGTTCCGCGGCGCCGGGGTAGGGCGGCGAGACGGACAGCCGCGTCACGCGCGGCATCGCCTTCTGGAAGATGGCGACGGACGCCGTATGGATGATCTGGCCGACCTGCACGCCGACGGTGTAGATCGCCAGCGCCGCCGGTCCCATCAGGCTGCCGACCAGCACCCGGTCGACCGAGCCGAAAGCCAGCGCGCTCAGGCTGTTCAGCCACGACCAGCGCGAGAAGCGGAAGGCGGCCATCATGGCGCCGCGGTCGCGCACGGGCCGCACGATGAATCGGTCATAGGCGCGCGAGAACACGCGCATCTTGACGCTGCCCGCGATGAGCAGGCCCAGCGCCTGCGCCAGCCCGGTCCAGGTGGGTGAGGCGGTGTACCAGGCGGCCGCGCACGCCAGCGCCATCGTGCCGGTTCGGCTGAAGACCTCGCACAGCGCGGTGGCGCGAAAGTCCTCGCGTCCCTTCAGGCAGCCGGAAAAGAGCTGGTCATACTGCTGCGTGAGGTAGATCGCCAGGGCGGGCATGGCCAGCATCGTGACGGCCACGCCGCCAAACGTGGCGTCCGGCCAGCCCAGCCCCACCACGCCCCACAGCAGCACGGCGGCCAGGGTGGCGACGGCCAGCGCACAGCCGATCAGCGACATGCTGACGCCAGCCGCGCGATAGGCGCCGCCGGGCTCGTGCATGCTCTCGGAGACCAGCTTGGTCGCGGTCACCGCCGCGCCCAGGTTCGCCGCGTTGCCGAACCCGGCCAGCGCGATGATCATGGAATATTGGCCGAAGCCGACCGTGCCGAGCTGGCGAAAGAGGATCGGCAGCGCCACCAGCGCCGCGACGGGACCGATGCCGTATTCCACCAGCCCCCAGAAGGAAGCATTGCCGGCGATGTGTTTCTTCACGAATCCAAGCATCGGTAGCCCTGTCTGTCATGCTGGCGCGGCCGTCAGGCGACCGGCAGCGCCTGTTGCGTGCGCTCGCGCAGGAAATGGCCATAGGCCAGCGTGATGCCGTGCGTCAGGGAGATTTCCGGCCGCCAGCCCAGCGCCTGCACGCGCGACGAGTCCATCAACTTGCGCGGCGTGCCGTCGGGCTTGGAGGTGTCGTAGACGATCTTGCCCTCGTAGCCGATCACGCGCGCCACCAGCCGCGCCAGGTCCGCAATGGAGATGTCCTGGCCGGCGCCGATGTTGTAGATGCCCTCGGCGTCCGGGTGCTCCATCAGCATGACGCTGGCCTGCGCCAGGTCGTCCACATACAGGAACTCGCGCAGCGGCGCCCCGGTGCCCCAGATCGTCACGCTTTCCGCGCCGGCCTCGCGGCCCTCGTGGAATTTGCGGATCAGGGCGGGCAGCACGTGGCTGCTGTGCAGGTCGTAGTTGTCGTGCGGGCCGTACAGGTTGGTCGGCATGGCGCAGATGAAGCGCGCGCCGAACTCGCGCTGGTAGGCCTCGCACAGCTTCAGGCCGGCGATCTTGGCGATGGCGTAGGGCTCGTTGGTGGATTCCAGCGGACCGGTCAGCAGCGCGTCCTCGCGGATGGGCTGCGGCGCCTCGCGCGGATAGATGCATGACGAACCCAGGAACAGCAGCTTGCGTACCCCGGCCGCATACGCGGCGCGGATCACGTTGCACTGGATCATCAGGTTCTTGTACAGAAAGTCCACCGGATGCGTCTGGTTGGCCAGGATGCCGCCCACCTTGGCGGCGGCCAGGTACACCACATCGACCGGCGTGGTCGAAAAGAAGCGGTGCACCTGGTTCTGGTTTTCCAGGTCCAGTTCGGCGCGGCTGCGGGTCAGCACGTTCTCGTAGCCGCGCCGGTGCAGTTCGCGGGTGATCGCCGCGCCCACCATCCCGCGGTGGCCGGCGACGAACACGCGTTGGTCCAGGTTCGTCATGGCGCGCTACTCCTTGTAGGCGTAGATTTCGTAGCCGTTCTGTTCGACCAGCGCATCGCGGCGCGCTTCCTTCAGGTCGCTCTCGACCATTTCCTTGACGAGCTGCGCGAACGAGGTGCGGGGCGTCCAGCCGAGCTTCTCACGGGCCTTGGTGGGATCGCCCAGCAGAGTTTCGACCTCGGTCGGACGGAAGTAGCGCGGATCGACGCGCACGATCACCTGGCCCGCCTTGACGTCGTGCACCGGCGAGAACAGCACGGTCGCCGTCTCTTCCAGGCCTTCGCCTTCCCATGCCAGCAGGATGCCCAGCTCGCGCGCCGCGGTGTTGATGAACTCGCGCACGCTGTATTGCATGCCGGTCGCGATGACGTAGTCCTCGGGCGTGTCCTGCTGCAGCATCAGCCACTGCATCTCGACGTAGTCGCGGGCGTGGCCCCAGTCGCGCAGCGCGGACAAGTTGCCCAGGTACAGGCATTCCTGCAGCCCCAGCACGATGCGCGCCAGGCCGCGGGTGATCTTGCGCGTCACGAACGTTTCGCCGCGCTTGGGCGATTCGTGGTTGAACAGGATGCCGTTGCAGGCGTACATGCCATACGCTTCCCGGTAGTTGACGCTGATCCAGTAGGCGTACAGCTTGGCGGCGGCGTAGGGGCTGCGCGGATAGAAGGGGGTGGTTTCCTTCTGCGGCGTTTCCTGCACCAGGCCGTAGAGCTCGGACGTGGACGCCTGGTAGAAGCGCGTCTTGTTTTCCAGCTTCAGGATGCGGATGGCTTCCAACAGGCGCAGGGTGCCCAGGCCGTCGGCGTTGGCCGTGTATTCCGGTTCCTCGAACGAGACGCCCACATGGCTTTGCGCGGCCAGGTTGTAGATCTCGTCGGGCTGCACCGACTGGACGATGCGGATGAGGCTGCACGAATCCGTCATGTCGCCGTGGTGCAGCACGAAATTACGGGGCTGGTCGTGCGGATCCTGGTACAGGTGGTCGATCCGCGCGGTATTGAACAGCGAAGCGCGCCGCTTGATGCCGTGGACCTCATAGCCCTTGGCCAGCAGAAGCTCCGCCAGATAGGCCCCGTCTTGGCCAGTTACGCCGGTAATCAGTGCCCGTTTTGGCATGGTTGTGTCCTTAAGACTTAGTGACTGCACGAAAGGAGCCGATGGCTGCGTTACCAATGTGCAAAGAGATTACTGTTGCACCAGCCGCTGAGATATCGGCCAAAAGGTCTAAGAGATCCGCCTGCCGGTAGGGAAAAAAGGATTGGATTGATTCATCCAGCGCGCCCAGCGCGGTGACCGCCAGCATGGCCACGAGCGCGGGACGCCGGTTCACCGACAGGTAGATCAGCGCGGTCAGGCAGGCGTACGCGGCCAGGTGCAGCCGCTTGTCGCCAAAGGCATCGGACATGTCCGCCGCCAGCCCAGGCAGGTTGCCCACCGTGACCAGCACGATGAAAAACAGGGCCGCCGCGGGCAGGCAAATCCTTGCCATGCCCGGGCGCCAGAAGGGAACTGAAACCGGCTCAGACACGACCGTAGATGTCCTGGAATCGGACGATGTCGTCTTCGCCGAGATAGGCGCCCGATTGCACCTCGATGATCTCCAGCGGAATCTTCCCGGGGTTCTCCAGACTGTGGATCTCGCCCAGCGGGATGTAGGTCGACTGGTTCTCGGTCAGCAGGTACTGCTTGTCGCCGTTGTAGATGCGGGCCGTACCGGACACCACGATCCAGTGCTCGGCACGGTGATGGTGCATCTGCGAGGACAAGCGCGCGCCGGGTTTCACGGTGATGCGCTTGACCTGGTAGCGCGGTCCCTGGCCAACGGAGTCGTACGACCCCCAGGGCCGCTGGACCTCGCGGTGGTGGTTGAGCTCGCTGCGGTGCTGCGCCTTGAAGACCTCGACCAGGCGCTTGACGTCCTGCGAGCGCGACTTGTGCGCCACCAGGACCGCGTCGGCGGTCTCGATGACGACGATGTCGTCCAGGCCCACCGAGGCGACCAGCCGGCTGGTCGAATGGATGAGGCAGTTGCGCGAGTCCTCCACCATGACATCGCCCGTGGTGGAGTTGCCTTCCACCGACTTCTGGGCGATGCCCCAAACGGCGTCCCACGCGCCCACGTCGCTCCAAGAGGCCGCCAGCGGGATGACCACCGCGCTGTCGGTGCGCTCCATGATGGCGTAGTCCATCGAATCGCTGGGGCAGGCCTCGAACGCCGGGCCGTCCAGGTGAAAGAGCCCGTTGTCGCCATGTCCGGTGAGCACGGCGGCCTCGGCCTGCTCCAGGATCTTGGGCGCCAGCCGCCCCAGTTCGGCCAGGAAGACCGAGGCCTGGAAGGCGAACATGCCGCTGTTCCAGTAATAGCCGCCGTCATCGATGAACCGCTGGGCGACCTCGGGCGACGGTTTCTCCACGAACCGGCGCACGCGGCGCGCGGGCGCCATGGCGCCGGGCTCGTCGGCCTGGATGTAGCCGTATCCGCTGAGCGGCGCGGTCGGCTTGATGCCGAATGTCACCAGCGCGCCCTGACGGGCGGCGTCGTACGCCTGGGCGAAGGCCGCGCTCAGCACTTCGCCATCCTCCAGCACGTGGTCCGACGGCATGATGAGCATGATCGGGTCCTCGCCGTCTTGCATCGCCCGCAGCGTGGCGGCGGCGATGGCCGGCGCGGTGTTGCGCGCGAACGGCTCCAGGATGACCTCGGCGTCCTTGATGCCCAGCTCTTCGGCCTGTTCCGCCGCAATGTAGCGGTGCGCCTCATTGCAGACCAGGATGGGACGGGCCTGCGCGCCGGCCGAGTCCAGCCGCCGCAGGGTGTTCTGCAACAGGCTGCGGTCATCGGTCAAACGGATGAACTGCTTCGGCAGCAGTTCGCGCGACAGCGGCCACAGGCGCGAGCCTGAACCGCCGCAAAGAATCACAGCCCGATACGGGGGACGGGGGTTGGTCATGGCTCTCACTCCTTGAAGTAGGCCTGGGTGTACGGATGCACGCCGGGATCGGCGGCGATCACTTCCCCGGGCAGCCAGCGGTAGCCGCTGTGCTGCGCCAGGGGAAGGCTTGCGGTATCCAGAGAAAGCTCGGCCTCGTAGGCGAGGACGACGTAGTGGGTGGAGCGACCCGCCTCACCCGCGAAATTCGTGCCATAGAAGTGCTCGTACACGCCGCGCGGCGTCCAGGCGAGATCGGGCAGCGAGAGGCCCAGCTCGTCCTGGACGATGCGGCGCAGCGCGCGCTGCAGGGATTCGTTCTTGCGTATCCGGCCGCCGGGCACGAACCACGCGCCCTGCGCAGGCGGATTGGCGCGCAGCCCGGTCAGGTAGTTGCCGGCGCCGTCGCGCAGCAGCAGGTCGATCGACACCAGCGGCAGCATCTCCACCGCCTGGCGGAAGTCCGCGCGGGCCAGCATTCCACCCCGCGGCGCCGGCGCTTCGCGCACAGGCCATCCCAACGGTTTAGTAGACATTGCGGCCCGTCCAACCCGATACCGCCGTGCGCGCGATGATCAGCAGATCCATCCGGAACGTCCAATGCTGGATGTAGTAGATGTCGTGTTCGACGCGGTCGCTCATCTTGCGCAGCGTGTCGGTCTGCCCGCGAAAGCCGTTGACCTGCGCCCAGCCGGTGATGCCCGGTTTGACGCGATGGCGCATCATGTAGCGCTGCACCAGGTCCTTGTACATTTCGTTGTGCTCCAGCGCATGCGGGCGCGGGCCCACCACCGACATGTCGCCCATCAGCACGTTCAGGAACTGCGGCAGCTCGTCCAGGCTGGTGCGCCGCAGGAAACCGCCGATGCGCGTGACGCGGCTGTCGTTGCGCGTGGCTTGCGTGACCACGCCCTGTTCCTGGTGCACGGTCATGGTGCGGAACTTGTAGACGTGGAACACCTTGCCGTCCACGCCCAGACGCGGCTGCGTGAAAAAGACCGGGCCGCGCGAGGTCAGCTTGATCAGCAAGGCCACGGTCAGCATCACGGGCGCCAGGCCAATCAGCGCGCACAGCGCAAAGCTGCGATCGAAGGCCTCCTTGGCCCAGCCGCGCACGCCGGCGGCCGGCAGACTGTTCAACTGGATGGCGGGCAGCCCCAGGAATTCGCCGATGCGATGGCCCAGCAGCTGAATGGACATGACATCGGGAATCCAGCGGATGTCCACCAGGTCGTTGCGCAGGTGATAAAGCACCTCGCGCAGCTCCTGGCCGGCTTCCATCGGCAGCACGATCCAGATTTCGCGCACGTTGTTTTCGCGCACGAAGGTGGTCAGGTTGTCCAGGTCATGCAGACGGCGGACCTGCGGCGGCAGGATCTCATGCGGTTCGGCGTAGATCCCCGATATCTGGTAGCCGGCCTCGCGGTACTTTTCGACGCGGCGCCACATGTCGTGGCCCAGCGCGCCAAAGCCCACCAGCAGCACGCGCTTCTTGTCCATGCCGCGATCGCGCGCCGCGCCCAGCACCGCATAGACGGCGATGCGCACACCGGCCAGCGCCAGCGCCGTCATGCCGAACCAGGTTGCAGCCCATAAGCGGGATATCGCGCCGGTCTGGTGCATGAGAAAACTGACGAAGATGCCCAACGCGAACACGGTGGCCCACGCAGCCAGGCTGCGCACCACCAGATCGGTCAGGAGGCGTCCGCGCCACGACACATACAGGCGAAAGGCCGGGAAGATCGCGATCGCACCCAGGCCGCAAAGGTAGATCAGGAACAGATGAATCTGCGGAGGATCCGTCAAGGCCTCTTCCGAGAATTTCAAACCGGTGGCAGTCAGGCCGCAGGTGATGACGATCGCGGCGTCGAGCAAGCGATACAGATAGCTTGCTCCGCTGAACCTTGCCGACGTGTCCGTTTGGGACGGGTCCATCGCGCACTCCTGTTCGGGGGGAAGCGCCCTGCGGCAAGCAACGACTGTGCAGTGCCGCAAAGCATGTGGCTACCGACAAAATCTTATTGAGAGCGCAACGCACCCGAAACCTCCAAACGATGTAGGAGAAGGCTTAGGGCATCCGTCGAATGTGCGGGACTAGGAAAAGCGTGTGGAATGTCGCAACCCGTTACGCATCGGGCTCCTTTCCAAGCAACGAAGTCATTCACAGTGGATTCGCCATGACTACACTTTTCGGAACGTTGAGCCGAGCCATAGCCGCTATCGCGCTCGTGTCCTCGCTGAGCGCTTGCGCCTTGTCTCCTGGCATGACGTTCAGCGCCAATCAACTCGCGGATCCGCTGGACCCGAACTCCAAGGCTGTCATCAAGGAAATCACGCCGTCGCTGGTGCTTGATGAGCAGCGCGCGCGTGAAGCGCTGCTGGACAACGAAGGCATTGGCCACCTGGTCGGCAAGCCTGGTCCCTACCTCATCGGGCCTGGAGACATCCTGTCGATCGTCGTGTGGGATCACCCGGAACTCGTGCTTCCGACGCAAACCTACGCCATCGGATCGGGGGCAACGGAATTAGCCATCGGGGATACCGCCTCGGGCATTCCGGGCTATACGGTCTCATCCACGGGATATATCCAGTTTCCGTATACGGGACTGCTGAAAGTGGCGGGGTTGACTGAACTTCAGGCGCGCAATCTCATAGTCAACAGTTCTAGCAAGTACATACAGGACCCGCAGATCACCGTACGCGTTCTGGGATTTCGCAGCAAGCGCATCTTCGTCGATGGCGAGGTAACGACGCCGGGTACGGTTGCGATCAACGATGTTCCCATGACCCTGTTGGAAGCGCTCAACAGGGCCGGAGGCATTCTGCCTACCGGCGATCGCAGTGCGGTCTACGTGATCCGCGATGGCCGTCGTACTCGCGTGAACCTTCCCGCGCTGATCGAGCGCGGCCAGGATCTGAACCAGGTCATGCTCAAGGCAGGGGACATCGTGAGAGTCACGCCGCGCGACGACAGCAAGGTGTTCGTGATGGGCGAAGTCTTCCTGCCCGGCGCCTCGGTCATGCGCGATGGCCGCATGTCGCTGACCGAAGCACTGGGCCTGGCGGGCGGGCCGAACCAGCTCACGGCCGACCCTTCGCAAATTTTCGTCGTGCGCGCCACGGAGGAGGCAAAGCCTTTGGTCTACCACTTGAACGCCGCATCGCCGCAAGCCCTTGCGGTAGGCGCGAAGTTTGAATTGCAACCCAAAGACGTCGTGTTCGTGGATACGGCCAGCCTGGTGCGGTGGAACCGCTTCATCAGCAACCTGTTCCCGAGCGCGCAAACCGTACAGACCGTCAAGTCCATCGATTAGTCCGCCTGAAAAACCCGCCTTTGGGGGCGCCGCAACCGCGGCGGCGCCCTCTCCTGGAGAGCTGCATGTCGTTGCCCATCGAATCGTTCGAGCCGTCAGTACCGGCCCGTCAGCAGGAAACCCCCTTGTCGTCCCACGTGGACGCCATTTTTTCCAACCGCTGGATGATCATTGCGATCACCCTGTTTGCATTTCTCGGCGCGCTGGCCTACGTGATGGTGACGCCGTCGGTCTATTCAGCTGACATCATCGTGCAGGTCGAGGAGGAGCTCCCGAACGGGCAGGCGCGAAGCCTGCTGGGCGATGTGTCGTCGATGTTCGACACCAAGGCGGAAACGTCCGGCGAAATGGAAGTGCTGCGTTCGCGCATGGTCGTCGGTCCCGCGGTCGACAAGTTCCTGCTCTACATCCACGCCAAGCCGCGCTATTTCCCCGTGGTGGGCGAGTGGCTTGCGCAGCGCTATGAAAGCCTGCCGTATCCGTCCGGCTTGCCGCGCGGCGGCTATGCGTGGGGCGGCGAGACCATCGCGATCTCGCAGTTGGACGTGCCCAACGAATGGCTGGGCAAGCCGTTTCGCCTGACTACGCTGGGCGAAGGCCGCTACACGCTCAGCGACAAGCTGACCGGCGCAACGTTCACCGGCACGGTGGGCAAGCCCGAACGTTTCCTGCTGCCGGGCGGCGGCGCCATGGACGTGCATGTCGACGCGTTGTCAGGCCGTCCCGGCACCGAGTTCACGGTGTCGCGCAGCTCGCGCCTGGCGGCCATCGAGAACGTGCAGTCGCACATGGGCATCTTTGAACGCGGCCGCGCCTCGGGCGTGATCGGCGTCACGCTGGAGGGCAACGATCCGGCGCTGACGACCGCGGTGCTGAACCAGATCGGCCAGGAATACGTGCAGCAGAACGTGAACCGCAAGTCGGCGCAGGCCGAGAAGTCGCTGGTGTTCCTGGAGCAGCAGCTGCCGCAACTGAAGGCCGAGCTCGACGCCGCGGAAACCAAGTACAACCAGTTGCGCAACAAGCGCGGCACGATCGACCTGAGCGAGGAAGCCAAGCTGATCCTCGCGCAGTCGGTGGACGCGCAGACCCGCGTGATGGAACTGCGGCAGAAGCGCCAGGAACTGATCACGCGCTTTGCGCCGACGCACCCGAGCATCGTGGGCATCGACCGTCAGATCGCGTCCTTGACGGGCGACGTCAACCGCCTGGGCAACAACATCAAGCAGCTGCCCGATCTGGAACAGGACGTGGTGCGCCTGGTGCGTGACGTGCGCGTCAACACCGAGCTGTACACGGCGCTGCTCAACAACACGCAACAGCTCAAGCTGATCCGCGCCGGCAAGGTGGGCAACGTGCGCATCCTGGATGCGGCCGTGCAGCCCGACAAGCCGGTGCGTCCGAAGGCCGCGATCATCATTGGCGTGGCCACCGCGGCCGGCATGATCTTCGCCATCCTGTGCGCGTTCGTGCGCAACGCCCTGTTTGGCGGCCTGTCCGAGCCGGAAGACGTCGAGCGCCATACCGGCCTGCCGGTGCTGGCGGCCATTCCGTACAGCGACGTGCAGGACAAGCTCTGGCGCCGAAGCCGGCGCAAGAACGCCACCGTGCCCGCGCTGCTGGCCCAAAGCCAGGGCAACTCGCCACCCATCGAAAGCCTGCGGTCGTTCCGCAACGTGCTGCAGGCCTCGCTGCGCCAGTCGGCCAACAACATGGTCATGTTCACGGGGCCGGTGGCGGGCGTGGGTAAATCCTTCCTGTCTGCAAATTTTGCCTTCATCCAGGGCGGCGTCGGCAAGCGCGTGCTGCTGATCGATGCCGACTTCCGCAAGGGCCAGCTCAACCGGTACTTCGGCGTGCCCAAGGAAGATGGCCTGTTCGAAGTGCTGACCGGCACGATCCCGCTCAGCCGCGTCAGAAAGCACAGCGTGTCCGAAGGCGTGGACTTCATCGCGACGGGCGCCGTCACCTTCGATCCGTCCGAGCTGCTGGCTTCGCCCGTCTTCGGCGAAACCCTGCGGGAACTGGCCACGCAGTACGACATGGTGATCCTGGACACGGCGCCCGTGCTGTCCTCGCCCGACGCGGCCGTGGTCGGCACCCACGCCGCGGCCGTCATGGTGGTGGTGCGGTCCGGCATGAACACAGTGGGCGAGATCCGCGAGACGGCCAAGCGCCTGATCCAGGCCGGCGCCCCGGTGGACGGCGTGCTCTTCAATGGCTTGAAGCTGATGCCGGAACGCTTTGGCTTCCGGTCCAAGTACGGTGGTTATCGCTACTCCCGTGCGGCGTACTACGGTGATTTCAAACACAACGGTCCCAAGTGAACGCCACCCGGAGAATCTGGCATGCACGGAACTTTTGGCTGGGACACGCCGCAGATTCTGGATGCGGTTTTCAAGGCCTACGACATACGGGGAACAGTACCGGACGAATTGGATGCAAGGTTTGCCCATAGCCTGGGGATGGCGGTGGGCGCCAAGGCCCACGAGCAGGGGGTGCGGTCGATCGTGGTGGGCCGCGATGGCAGGCTGAGCAGCGTCGAACTGTCCGCGGCGCTGCAGGCGGGGCTGCGTTCGGCGGGCATGCACGTCATCGATATCGGCATGGCGACCACGCCGATGGTGTATTTCACGACCCGGCTGATGGACACCGGCACCGGCATTGCGGTGACGGGCAGCCATAACCCGCCCACGCACAACGGCTTCAAGATCGTGATGGAGGGCGGTTCGTTGTACGGCGACGGCCTGACGGCGCTGCGCGATGCGATGCGCCAGCCGATCGATTCGGCGCCGGTGCCGGGCGGGCGCACGCAGATGCAGATCACACCCTGCTATGCGGCGCGCCTGGTGGGCGACATCCGCATGGCGCGGCCCATGAAGATCGCCATTGATTGCGGCAGCGGGGTGGCGGGCGCGGTGGCGCCGGGGCTCTTTCGGGCGCTTGGCTGCGAGGTCACCGAACTGTTCTGCGAAGTGGACGGCTCTTTTCCGGGGCATCACCCGGATCCGGCCGACCCCCACAACCTGCAGGACCTGATCTATTGCCTGCGCTATTCGGATTGCGAGGTGGGTCTGGCGTTCGACGGCGACGGCGACCGGCTGGGCGTGGTCACAAAATCGGGACAGATCATCTGGCCGGATCGCCAACTGATCCTGTTTGCCCGTGACGTGCTGGCGCGCAACCCGGGCGCCGAGGTGATCTACGACGTGAAATGCAGCCGCCATGTGGCCCGCGCCATCACCGAGGCGGGCGGCAAGGCGACCATGTGGAAGACAGGGCATTCCCTGATAAAGGCCAAGATGCGCGAGTCGGGAGCGCTACTTGCTGGAGAGATGAGCGGCCACATTTTCTTCAAGGAGCGCTGGTATGGCTTTGACGACGGTATCTACGCCGCCGCCCGCCTGCTGGAAATCCTCTCGTCGGCGCCGGACCCCTCGGCTTTGCTGGAAAGCTTGCCGCAGTCCTGCGCCACCCCCGAATTGAAACTGGAGACCACGGAAGGCGTCGAGCTTGTTCAGGCGCTGCGCGACCAAGGGGAATTCCCCGGCGCAGTGTCGATCAACGAGCTCGACGGGATCCGTGTGGATTACGCGGATGGCTTCGGCCTTGCGCGACCGTCCAACACCACGCCAACGGTGGTACTCCGGTTCGAAGGAGACAACGTGGCCGCGCTGGCTCGTATCGAGGAGGACTTTCGCAAGGCGTTCAAGCGCATTGCACCTCACATTCGTTTACCGTTCTAAGGAGCATCACGCGATGGGAAAGGCTCAACAGGCGATTGAGGCGTTAAGGGCAGACTCCGGACTGGCAAACAGCCCCGAGTGGATGGCTTTCGCGCAGGCTGCGCAGAACGCCGAACTGGACGCCAGTGCGCTCAAGGTGATCGAGGCGGCAGGCTTGTGCGTGGACCTGACCATGCAACGCCAGTCGCCGTCGCTGGACGGCGCCGGCATGGGGCTGCTGCAGGCGCGCGGACTGGAAGAGGCGCGCCGCGCGCTGTTTGCCGGGGAACCGGTCAACTGGACTGAAAACCGCGCGGCATGGCATACCGCGCTGCGCGCCGGACGCACGCGCGAACAGCCCGAAGGGCAGGACGCGGATTCCGTCTGCGAGTATTCGCGCATGACCGACTTTGTGCGGCGCGTGGACCAGACGGCGGATTTCTCCACCGTCCTGCACATCGGCATCGGCGGAAGCGACTGGGGCCCGCGCCTGGCGGTGCAGGCCTTCGGCGGACCGCTGCAGCGCCGGCAGATCCGCTTTGTCTCCAACATCTGCGGCCATGCGTTCCATGACGCCGTGGCCGGGCTGGACCCGCGCCGCACGCTGGTGGTGGTGTCGTCCAAATCCTTCACCACGACGGAAACGCTGCACAATGCCCGCGCCGCCATTGCATGGCTCAAGCAGGGCGGGGTGGCCGACGTGTCCGATCATCTGGCAGCCGTCACCGCCAATGCGCCGGCCGCGCGCGCGCTGGGCGTGCCGTCCAGCCAGGTCTTCAAGATGTGCGACTGGGTGGGCGGGCGTTATTCCGTCTGGTCGGTGGCCGGCCTGTCCATCGCGCTGACGGTGGGCGTGGACGTGCTGATCGGCATGCGCGCGGGCGCCGAGGCGATGGACCAGCATTTCCTGCAGACGCCGTTCGCGGCCAACGCGCCGGTGCAACTGGCGCTGGCCGGGCTGGTCAATTGCAGCGTGCTGGGATTCAACTCGTTGAACGTCGCGGCCTATAGCGGGCGCCTCTTGCACCTGGTGACCTACCTGCAGCAGCTGGAGATGGAATCGCTGGGCAAGCGGGTCGCGGGCGATGGCGCGGCAGTCGGCGTGCCGACGGCGCCCATCATCTGGGGCATGCCGGGCACCGACGGCCAGCACACGTTCTTCCAGTGGCTGCATCAAAGCGAGGAAGGCGCGCCGGTCGACTTCATCGCCAGCCTGCAAGGGCACGCCGACAGCCCCGATGCGCATCGCATGCTGCTGGCCAACTGCCTCGCGCAGCGCCAGGCGCTGTTGCGCGGCAAGAGCCTGGAGCAGGCGATGCTGGACGTGGCGCACATCGACAACCAGGAGCGCGCGCTGACGTTGGCGCAGCACATGGTGCATCCGGGCGGCCGGCCGTCGACGCTGATCGTCCTGCGCCAGCTCGATCCGCGCAGCCTGGGCGCGCTGCTGGCCCTGTACGAGCACAAGGTGTTCGTGCAGAGCGTGGTCTGGGGCATCAACCCCTTCGACCAGTACGGCGTGGAACTGGGCAAGCGGCTTGCCAGCGGCATCGAGCGCGAGCTGGCGGTGCCGGTGTCGGCGGGCGTGGTCGACTGGGGCCATGATGCCTCCACGTCGTACTGGATCGACCGCTACCGCAGCCATGCGCAGGCCCCGCGTCCCCGCCATGCTTGGGTGCCGGGCATGGCGGCCCATCTCTGACGGAGCATCGACATGCCGGACACGCACGTGCTGGTGACGGGCGGCGCAGGGTATATCGGCACCCACACGCTGGTGGCGATGATCGCCGCCGGCCTGCGGCCGCTGGTGCTGGACAACTTCAGCAACGGCAGCCGCGAGGCTGTGCGCCGCGTGGAGCAGCTTTGCGGCACGCCGATCCCGCTGGTCGAAGGCGACATCCGATCGCCCGGGCTGGTGGCCGGCGTGCTGGCGCAGGCGGCGGCACGCGGCATGCCGGTGCAGTCGGTGCTGCACCTGGCCGGCTGCAAGGCGGTGGGCGAATCGGTGGCAAACCCGCTCAAGTATTACGACAACAACGTGCAGGGTTCGCTCGTCCTCTTGCGCACCATGCGTGAGGCGGGCGTGTCGCGGCTGGTGTTCAGCTCGTCGGCCACGGTGTATGGCGAACCGCAATACCTGCCGTTCACCGAGGCCCATCCGCTGGCGCCGGCCAATCCCTATGGCCGCACCAAGCTGATGGTCGAGGAAATGCTGAAGGACGTATGCGTGGCCGATCCCGCGTTCAGCGCCGTCACGCTGCGTTACTTCAATCCCATCGGCGCGCATCCCAGCGGATTGATCGGTGAGAGCCCGCGCGACCTGCCCAACAATCTCTTTCCGTTCATCACGCAGGTGGCGGTGGGGCGCCAGCCGTTTCTGCGCGTGTTCGGCGACGACTACGACACGCCCGACGGCACCGGCGTGCGAGATTACCTGCACGTCATGGATCTGGCGCGTGGCCATGTGCAGGCGCTGACCTATGCGGAAACCCATCCCGGGTTCGTGGCGGTAAACCTGGGAACGGGGCAGGGCACCAGCGTGATGGAACTGGTGCACGCGTTCGAGCGCGTCAATGGCTGCAAGATTCCGCTGCGCGTCCTGCCGCGGCGGCCGGGCGATGTCGAGCGAATGTGGGCCGATCCGGCGCTGGCGGCGTCGCTGTTGGGCTGGTCCAGCACGCACGGGGTGGACGCCATGTGCGCGGACGGGTGGCGCTGGCAGCAGGGCAATCCGCAGGGCTACGAGGTCGAGCCGGCAACGGCATAACCCCAACGCCATATCGGATGACTTTCGGCCTGCGCGCCAGAGCGGTTACAGTTGACGGAATTATTGCGAAGCAGCATTGCCCGGCGCTCTGCCCCGGGGGCTTCGCACTGTCAGCGAGGCAAACCCATGTTCGTTATCCATCCGACTGCCGGAACCGCCGGCTCCCTGTCCGGAGCCCGGCAATGAGCGGCCCCACCCATTTCCCCACCGCGCACTGGAACCTGGACGGCATCGTGTCCGGCCTGCGCGAGGCCCGCGTCGCCTGGCGCGGCCCGCGCGGCCGCCTGCGCGACGATGCCGGCCTGCGCGAGTTCCCTTCTCAAGAGAGCCTGCGCCAGATCGTCAAGGATCTCTGTGGCGCCTTGTTCCCGATGCGCCTGGGGCCCATCGACCTGCGCGAGGAAGTCGAGGACTTCTACGTCGGTCACACCATTGGCGCCGCGCTCGATGCGCTGCTGCATCAGGTCTGTCTGGAACTGCAATACGAAGGCCGTCATGACCCGGCCCTGCAGGCGGACACGCAACAGCGTGCCACGGAGATCGTGCGCCAGTTCGGCGCCCAGCTGCCGGCCGTGCGCGCCGCGCTCGACCTGGATGTGATGGCCGCCTATCAGGGCGACCCGGCCGCGCACAACGTGGACGAAGTGCTGCTGTGCTATCCGGGCGTGGCGGCAATGATCCATCACCGTCTTGCCAATGTCCTGTATCGCCTGGGCGTGCCGATGCTGGCGCGCATCGTCGCCGAGATCGCCCACGCCGACACCGGCATCGACATCCATCCGGGCGCGACCATCGGCCGCAGCTTTTTCATCGACCACGGCACGGGCGTCGTGATTGGCGAAACCGCCATCATCGGCGACCGCGTGCGGCTCTATCAGATGGTCACGCTGGGCGCCAAGCGCTTCCCGCCCGGCGAAAACGGTGAACTCAAGAAGGGCCTGGCGCGCCACCCGCTGATCGAGGACGATGTCGTGATCTACGCGGGCGCCACGATCCTGGGCCGCGTGACGATCGGCAAGGGGTCGACCATTGGCGGCAATGTCTGGCTCACGCGCAGTGTGCCGCCGGGCAGCAATGTGACGCAGGCCAGCCTGGTCAGCGACATGCCCGATTGCGGGCTGGGCGGCTGAAGGGGCGCGGCCCGCGCGGCGCCATCTGCGGAGCGCGGGTGCGGCAATCGCGGGTGCGTCAATTCGAGGAGCGAGGATTGGATACAGCAGTTCCGGAGCTGGCCGCGCTGCGCGGCTTCATCGACCGCCATCCGCGGCTCTTCGTCCTGACCGGGGCCGGTGTCAGCACCGACTCGGGCATCCCTGACTATCGCGACACCGAAGGCGAATGGAAGCGCCAGCCGCCCATGACGCTGCAGATGTTCATGGGCGGCGAACTGGCCCGCGCGCGCTATTGGGCGCGCAGCATGGTGGGCTGGCGCCGCTTCGGGCACGTGCGGCCCAACGCGTCGCATCTGGCGCTGGCGCGTCTGCAGGCGCGCGGCAACGTCGACATCCTGGTGACCCAGAACGTGGACGGCCTGCACGAGGCCGCGGGCAGCCGCGATGTCGTGGACCTGCACGGCCGCCTGGACGCCGTGCGCTGCATGACCTGCGACTGGCGGGGCGGCCGCCACGACTGGCAGGAAAAGCTGCACGCGCTGAATCCGGGCTGGATGCAGCTGGAGGCCAGCGATGCGCCCGACGGCGACGCCGACCTGGACGGCCACGACTTCTCGCGGTTCGCGGTGCCGCCCTGTCCGCGCTGCGGCGGCATCGTCAAGCCCGACGTGGTGTTCTTTGGCGAGACGGTCCCCCGCGAGCGCGTGGAGCGCGCCAATGCGGGTCTTGAAAGCGCCGATGCGGTGCTGGTGGTGGGCTCGTCCCTGATGGTGTATTCGGGCTATCGCTTCGTCACCGCCGCGTCGCGTGGCGGCTTGCCCATCGCCGCCATCAATCTGGGACGCACCCGCGCCGACAGCCTGCTGACCCTGAAAGTGGAACTGCCCTGCGCGGTGGCGCTGGAAGCGCTTTAAGAAGAAGCGGGTCGGCCGGTTTTTGAGCGGTCTAAGCAAGTGCTTGCCCGGCAACGCTTTTTTCGGCCGGTTACAGACCTTTCCATAGGGTTGTCCACAGGAACTGGGGATAACTCCTAGGGATAACCCCAGTTTTTCGGGGTGGTTTCAAGCGCGCTGTCAAGTCTCGATGGATTCCAATGCGTCCCCCAGCAGCGCCTTGCGCGCCGCATGCCAGCTTCCGGCGTCAGGGGCGTACAGCAATCCGCCCGTGCGGTGGGTGGGCTTGTAGGGCGAGCCGTCGAAATGCGCCGCATAGCCGCCCGCTTCCCGATGCAGCAGCCAGCCGGCAGCGTGATCCCACGCGGTCAGCTGGTTGTACAGCGCCACATGGCAATGGCCCGCGGCAAGCATGCGGTATTCGTGCGCGGCGCAGCGCAGAGAGGCCGTGCTGCCCAGCTGCGAGAGGTTGCCATTGACGGTGGTGCGCAGCGGCTCGGGCAGGGCGCCGGTGGAGATCATGCCGTCCATGTCATGCGGGGGCGCGGGGCTGGCAACCGCCAGCGGCGCCCGCTTGCCGTTTTCGAATTCCAGCCAGGCGCCTTCGCCGCGCACCGCCAGCGCGCTGTCGCGGCTGACCGGGTCGTAGATCACGCCCGCGATCACGTCGCCGCGATGGCAGGCCGCGATCATCATGCCGAACAGCGGCAGGCCCGCGACGTAGTTGCGCGTGCCGTCGATGGGGTCGATGAGGAATGCGAGGTCGGCGTCGACCAGCATGTTCAAGAGGGCGGGATTGCGCGCCGAGGCTTCTTCGCCGATCAGCACGGCGCCGGGATGCAGCTTGGCCAGGCGCGCGGCGATCAGGCGTTCGGCGGCCTCGTCGGCGTCGGTGACCAGATCGCGCGGGGAGGTCTTGCCGCGCACGGCGCCTTCGGGCAGGTTGCGAAACCGCGGCATGACTTCCGCCTGCGCGGTTTCCGCCAGGATGGCCGCCAGCCTGCGGGTGTCCTCAAGGGTGAAGGTTCTGCTCATACGGACTCTTCCAGGGAACGCGCAAATCTAACACGCCTGGATGGTATCGGAATGAACACGGCGCGCACATCGGCCACGCGGTCGACAGGCGCGCGCGGCGGGCCGCCGCGCGCGCCTGGTTTCATGCGCCGAGGTCGACGCAGAGGTACTTGATCTCCAGGTACTCTTCGATGCCGTACTTGGAGCCTTCGCGGCCCAGGCCCGACTGCTTGACGCCGCCGAACGGGCCGACCTCGTTGGAGATGAGGCCGGTGTTGATGCCGACGATGCCGTACTCCAGCGCTTCGGACACGCGCCAGATGCGGGCGTAGTCGCGCGTGAAGAAGTACGCGGCCAGGCCGAAGATGGTGTCGTTGGCCATGCCGATGACTTCGTCCTCGGACTCGAAGCGGAACAGCGGCGCGACCGGGCCGAAGGTTTCCTCGCTGGCAAAGCGCATCGATTGCGTCACGTCTCGCACCACGGTGGGTTCGAAGAACGTGCCGCCCTTCGCGTGCGGCTTGCCGCCCGCGATGACCTTGGCGCCGTGCGAGGTGGCGTCGGCGATGTGCTCCTGCACCTTCTCGACCGCGTTGCGGTCGATCAGCGGACCCTGCGTCACGCCGTCTTCAAAGCCGTCGCCCACCTTCATGGCGTTGACCTTGTCGACCAGGCGCTTGGCGACTTCCTCGTACACGCCGGCCTGCACGTAGATGCGGTTGGCGCACACGCAGGTCTGGCCGGCATTGCGGTACTTCGAGGCCAGAATGCCGTCGACCGCACGGTCCAGGTCGGCGTCGTCGAACACGATGAAGGGCGCGTTGCCGCCCAGTTCGAGCGACAGCTTCTTGATGGTGGGCGCGCATTGCTCCATCAGCGTGCGGCCCACTTCAGTCGAGCCGGTGAAGCTCAGCTTGCGCACCACGTCGCTTTCGCACAGGGCCGCGCCGATGTCGCGCGAGCTGCCGGTGATGACGTGAAAGACGCCGGCCGGCACGCCGGCTTCTTCGGCCAGCACGGCCAGCGCCAGCGCGGTCAGCGGCGTCTGCTGGGCGGGCTTGACGATCATGGTGCAGCCGGCGGCCAGGGCCGGGCCGGCCTTGCGGGTGATCATCGCAGCGGGGAAGTTCCAGGGCGTGATCGCGGCGGTGACGCCGATGGGCTGCTTGAGCGCCATCAGGCGTTGGCCGGCCTTGGGGCTTTGCAGGATGTCGCCGTCGACGCGCTTGGCTTCCTCGGCAAACCACTCCAGGAACGAGGCCGCGTAGGCGATTTCGCCGGCGGCCTCGGTGACGGGCTTGCCTTGTTCGGACGTCATGATGGCAGCCAGGTCCTTCTGGTTCTGCATCATCAGCTGCGCCCACTTCAAGAGGATCGCGGCGCGTTCCTTGCCGGTCTTGGCGGCCCAGGCGGGCAGGGCGGCCTGGGCGCTGGCGATGGCCTGTTCGGTTTCCTTGCGGCCCAGCTTGGGCACCGACACGATGGTCTTGCCGGTGGACGGATTGTCGACGGGGATCGATGCGCCTTCGCCGGCGCCAACCCACTTGCCGTTGATGTAGCAGGCGTCGCGCAGCAGGTCGGGGCGGGCGAGGGGATGGGACAGTGCTGTCATTTGGGAGTCTCCTTGATGGGTGCGGCGGGCCAAGCGACGACGGGCGCGGCAGTGTTCAGGCTTGAGATCCAAGCCGGGAACCTGCTACGCCCGCAATCGTTATGCCCGCCGGCCGAATAACCGGTTAGTCAGGGCTCGCGCCTCAAGCGGCAAGCGCCTCGGACAGGATGTCCAGCGCGCGTGCGAACTGGGCGTCGGGAATGGTCAAGGGATACAGGAAGCGCAGGACGTTTCCGTATACACCGCAGCTTAGCAAAATCAGGCCGGCGTCAAGGGCGCGCTTCTGCACGCGCTTGACCGCTTCGGCGTCGGGCTTGCCCGCCGCGTCGTTCAGTTCCAGCGCGACCATCGAACCCAGGCCGCGCACGTCGGCGATGCCGGGCACCTTGCCGCGCAGGCCTTCCAGGTGGGCGCGCAGCTTGTCGCCCAATTGGGTGGCGCGTTCGCACAGCTTTTCCTCGGCGATGACATCCAGCACGGCGTGCGCGGCGGCCACGGCCAGCGGATTGCCGGCGTAAGTGCCGCCCAGGCCGCCCGCGGCGGGGCCGTCCATGATCTCGGCGCGGCCGACGATGCCGGAAATGGGGAAGCCGCCGCCCAGGCTCTTGGCCATCGTGATGATGTCGGCCTGCACGGTGTGGTGTTCCATCGCGAACAGCTTGCCGGTGCGGCCAAAGCCCGTCTGGACTTCGTCGGCGATCAGCAGGATGCCGTGTTCGTCGCAAACCTTGCGCAGCGCCGTCATCAGTTCGGGCGGCGTGATGTTGAAGCCGCCTTCGCCCTGCACGGGCTCGATGATGATGGCCGCGACGCGCTTCGGATCGATGTCGACCTTGAACAGCAGGTCCAGCGCCTTGAGCGAATCGGCCACGCTGATCGACTGCGTGGCGTTGGGGAACGGCACGTGATAGATGTCGCCGGGCATGGGGCCGAACGACAGCTTGTAGGGGGCGACCTTGCCGGTCAGCGCCATGCCCAGCATCGTGCGGCCATGGAACGAACCGGAGAAGGCGATGACGCCCGAGCGGCCGGTGGCCGAGCGTGCGATCTTCACGGCGTTCTCGACGGCTTCGACGCCGGTCGTGAAGAAGGCGGTCTTCTTCAGGCCATCGATGGGGGCCACGCGGTTGATGCGCTCGGCGAGCGAGATGTAGCCTTCGTACGGCACGATCTGATAGGCCGTGTGCGTGAAGTTGTCCAGCTGCGCGGTGACCGCGGCCTTGACCTTCGGGTGCAGGTGGCCCGTGTTCAGCACGGCGATGCCACCTGCGAAGTCGATGTATTCCTTGCCTTCGGCATCCCACAGCGTGGCGTTTTCCGCGCGCACGGCATAGAAGTCGCACATGACGCCGACGCCGCGCGGCGTGGCCAGGGAACGGCGGGTATTCAGATCCTGATTCTTCATCTCGGTCTCGATGAGAGTGATGGGCGGTAAAGCAGTTATTTAATGCTACGATGGCCCCACTTGTGGGAACCACTTTGATAAATCAGGTAGAACCAATTGCGGTCCATCGTCGGTGACTTGCTGCTGCTGCGCCTAGCCGACGGCGCCAGCGAGCCCATGAACAAGCGGCTCTACCGCGGCATCCGTGAAGCCATCCTGGATGGGTCCATTGCCGCGGACTCGCGCCTGCCCGCCACGCGGGACCTGGCGGCCGAGCTGGGGATTGCCCGCAACACGGTCGTGCATGTCTACAGCCAGCTGCTTGCCGAGGGCTATACCCGCAGCCGGCAGGGCAATGGCACTTTCGTCAATGCGTCGGTGCCGGACTCCTATCTGGCCAGCGGCCGCCGCGCGCGCCAGGCGCACGAGGCGGCTTCGCGTCCCTCGCTGTCGCCGCGCGGCGCGGCCATCGTCGATGGGGTGTCGGCCTCGCCCTACCAGTGGGGGGCGTTCATGCCGGGCGTGCCCGACTTGACCGAGTTTCCGCACAAGAAGTTTGGCCGCATCTTCAGCGCGCTATGGCGCAACCCCGCGCCGGATCTGCTGACCTATTCCTACGGCGGCGGGCTGCCGGCGCTGCGCGAGGCGCTGGCGCAGCATCTGGCGCTGACCCGGTCGATCGACTGCGATCCCGAACAGATCATCATCACCGAAGGCTCGCACCAGGCCATCGACCTGGCCACGCGCATCCTGGGCGAGGCGGGCGAAACGGCGTGGGTCGAGGACCCCGGCTACTGGGGCGCGCGCACCATTCTGCAGGCCAACGGACTGCGCACGGTGCACCTGCCCGTGGACGAAGAAGGCATGCGGCTGCCAGACACCGTGGGCACGCCGCCGCGGTTCATCTTCGTCACGCCTTCGCACCAGTATCCGCTGGGGCCGGTCATGTCGCTGGCCCGCAGGCGGCAACTGCTGGCGGTGGCGCGGCAATGCGGCAGCTGGATCATCGAGGACGACTACGACAGCGAATTCCGCTTCTCGGGCAGGCCGATCGCGTCGCTGCTGGGCCTGGAGTCCGATGCGCCGGTGATCTACATGGGCACGTTCAGCAAGACGCTGTACCCCGGCCTGCGCGTGGGCTATCTGGTGCTGCCCAAGCCGCTGACCGCGGCATTTCAGGCCGCGCACGCCGAGCTGTACCGCGAGGGTCACCTGATGACGCACGCGGCGCTGGCGACGTTCATTTCCGAAGGCCATTACGCGGCGCACATCCGCCGCATGCGCATGCTGTACGGCCGCCGCCGCGCCATGCTCGTCAACCTGATCGAGCGGCGGCTGGGCCCGGACTGGCTGCATCGCGACGCCAGCATGGCCGGCCTGCATCTGGTGCTGACCCTGCCGCCCGACATGGACGACCTGCGCGTGGTCGAGGTGGCCCGCAGCAAGGGCGTGCTGACGCGGGCGCTATCGCGCTACTACGTCAACGACGAAGGACGCCGGCCGGGGCTGTTGCTGGGCTACGCCTGCGTGCCGGAGCACGACATCGCGCGCAAGTTCGAGGTGCTGCTGGAGAGCCTGGCTGAAGTGGCACGGCCCGTGGCGCGGCCTGCCGCCAAGGCGGGCACCTGATACCCGTTCACACGCCCGGCAGCGTCAGCGCCGAGGCAAAGGCGGCGGCGTTGTTCATGCCCTGGTCTTCGAAGTTGGTGTTGAACACCGCGTGGGCCTGTCCCGATTGCGAGGCCAGCCGGGTGAAGCGGGCGACCAGTTCGGCCAGTTCCGCTTCCGAGTACTCGTACTGGAACCTTCCCGACGACGCGGCCCCCGAGGCGTTCCAGGTGGCCGCGTTGCGCCCGTGCAGACGCAGCAGCGTCAGGTCCGGATGGGTGCTTTCCCAGACCGCGGGCACCGTGTTATCGAAGCCTTGCGGGGCGTCCACGACGGTGTGCACCACGCCCAGATCGCGCTCGAAGGCCAACGTGCTTGCCGTTGCATCGGCGGTCTCGAACCAGCTGCGGTGGCGGAATTCCACGGACACCAGGTGTTCCTCCATGCGCCGCGCGCAGTCCGCCACGCGCGCCATGCCCCGGGCGTCCCGCCGTATCCAGGGCGGAAACTGGAAATGCACCGCGCCCAGCTTGCCCGGCATCCGCAAGGGCTCGATGGCAAGCTGGTAGCGCCGCCAGAGTTCGTCGCGCAGGTCGGCGGGCATTCGGTCGTGGTAGATGACCGGATCCGGCCAATCGGCCAATTCGCGCTGGATGTCGCCGGGCAGGGCAGAGAGCGGCGTCTGGTGGCCGGTAAACAGCCGGAAGGCCTTGATGTTGAAGACGAAATCGTCCGGCGTACGCGTGGTCCACCGGTGCGCGTTGTCGGGGGTGGGCATCGCGTAGAAGCTGGAGTCGACCTCGGCCAGCGAAAAGCGCGACGCGTAAAAGCGCAGCCGGGATTCGGCGCTGCGGGCGTCGGGCGGATAAAAGCGGCCGCAGGCCAGCAGGGTGGGGTCGGTCCAGGAGGCGGTGCCGGTCAGGATGCGGGGAAAATCGGGCATGGCGCCGGGGTGGTTCAGACGGATTCGCAAAAATTCTGTATAAATATACAGTGTTCATCCGGAGCCAGCCTTGGCTCCTTCCTTTTTGCGGCCGCAGCGCTGCGGCTGGGCGACATGCCAGACCAAGATCCTCTTTCGCATACTCCCGACAACGACAACGCCGCCGCGCGAGCGGCCGAGCGGCCCGATCCGTTGGCCGACCTGAATCCCGCCCAGCGCGAAGCGGCCGAATTCGGCGTGGCAGGCGCGCCCGGCAACGATGGCCCGCTGCTGGTCATCGCGGGGGCGGGGTCGGGCAAGACCAACACGCTTGCGCATCGCGTGGCCCACCTGATCCTGAACGGGGCGGACCCGCAGCGCATGCTGCTGCTGACGTTTTCGCGTCGCGCGGCGCTGGAAATGGAGCGGCGCGTGGGATCGGTGCTGCAGCGGGTGATGAACTTGCGCTCGTCGCAGCAGGCGCCGTCGCTGCCGTGGGCGGGCACCTTCCATGCGATCGGCGCGCGGCTCTTGCGCGACTGCGCCCAGCGCATCGGTCTGTCCGAGGCCTTCACCATCCACGACCGCGGCGATGCCGAGGACCTGATGGGCATGGTGCGCCATGAACTTGGCCTGTCCTCCACCAAATCGCGCTTTCCGCTCAAAGGGACATGCCTGGCGATCTATTCGCGCGTGGTCAACAGCCAGACGCCCGTGGGCGACGTGCTCAAGACCTCGTTTCCGTGGTGCGCCCAATGGGAGGACGAGCTCAAGAACCTGTTCCGCGCCTACGTCGCGGCCAAGCAGGACCAGCAGGTGCTGGACTACGACGATCTGCTGCTGTACTGGTCCGAGATGATGTCGGACGAGGAAATCGCGGCCGACGTGGGCGCGCGCTTCGACCACGTGCTGGTTGACGAATACCAGGACACGAACCGGCTGCAATCGGCCATTCTTCTGGCCATGAAGCCGGACGGCCGGGGCTTGACGGTCGTTGGAGACGACGCACAGTCCATCTATTCGTTCCGCGCGGCCACGGTGCGCAACATCCTGGACTTTCCCAATCTCTTTCCCGCGCCGGCGCGCGTCATCACGCTGGACCGCAACTACCGGTCCTCGCAACCCATCCTGAATGCCTCGAACGCGGTGATCGCGCAGGCCACCGAACGCTACGCCAAGGACCTCTGGACCGATCGCAAGTCCTCGCAGATGCCCGAGCTGGTGACGGTCAGCGACGAAGCCGGCCAGGCGCGCTGGGTGGCCGACCAGGTGCTTGCGCAGCGCGAGGGCGGCGCGACGCTCAAGTCGCAGGCGGCGCTGTTTCGCACGGCCAGCCACAGCGCCGCGCTGGAACTGGAGCTGACCCGTCGCAACATCCCGTTCGTCAAATTTGGCGGGCTGCGCTTTCTGGAAGCGGCACACGTGAAGGATCTGCTGTCGATCCTGCGCTGGGCCGAGAATCCGCGCGGACGCATGGCGGGTTTCCGGGTTGCGCAGCTGATGCCGGGCATCGGGCCGGCCACGGCGGGCAAGCTGATGGACGCCATGTCCGCCTCGGCCGAGCCGCTGCGCACGCTGCGCGAATTCAAGCCCGGCGCGGCGGCCCAGGAAGAGTGGGGCGCTTTTGCCGACACCTACGCCGCGTTGTGCGACCCCACCCTGAAGTGGCCCGCCGACGTGGACCTGGCGCTGCGCTGGTACAACGGCCAGCTCGAGCGCCTGTATGACGATGCGCGCGTGCGCAAGACCGACCTGGACCAGCTGGTGCGCATCGCGTCGGGCTACCCGTCGCGCGAGCGCTTCCTGACCGAGCTGACGCTGGATCCGCCCGACGCGACCAGTGACGAATCCGGCGCGCCGCTGCGCGACGAGGACTACATGATCCTGTCCACCATCCATTCGGCCAAGGGCCAGGAATGGAAGGCGGTGTATGTGCTGAACGTCGTGGATGGCTGCATTCCGTCGGACATGAGCACGGGCACCGCCGAAGAGATCGAGGAAGAGCGCCGGCTGCTTTACGTGGCCATGACGCGGGCCAAGGAACGGCTTCAGCTCGTCGTGCCGCAGCGTTTTTACGTGCACCAGCAGACGGGCATGGGCGACCGGCACGTTTATGGCTCGCGCACGCGGTTCATCACCAACGCGATGCTGCCGCTCTTTGACCACCTGCCCAAGCTGCCCGACCTGCCGCCCGGACGGGCCGAGCCGCGCGAGCCGCAGGCCCCGCGCATCGACGTGGCCAAGCGGGTGCGCAGCCTTTTCTGAGCCAGCGGCCCGTCAGCGGGCTGGGCTATCATCGGCCGATAACCACACGCTGCGCGGCAGGGATCGATTTGTCCGAGGAAGTCTATGTCTACTGAAGCACAAGCCGCCGACGCGCCCAAGGGCGAGGTCGTGGCATCGATCGCCTACGTGAACGGACGGCGGGACCGCGAGGTCCCCATTGCAGAAGCCGGCCAGTACGTCGCCCAGCGCCAGGGCCAGAGCATGTTGTGGATCGGCCTGCGCAATCCCAGCCCCGAAACGCTTGCCAAGGTGGCGCGCGAACTGGGCGCCTGCGACAAGAACCAGGAAGAGATGCTGGAAACCCACCGGCGTCCCAAGATCATCGACTACGGCAACATGATTCTGATCGTCGCCATCACGGTCGAGGTCGAGGCTGAACGCCCCATCTTCGGCGAGACGCAGTTCCTCATCGGCGACGGCTTTCTGGTCACTGTGCGGCGCGGCGCCACGGCGGCCCACAGTCCGCTGCGCGAGCGCCTGGAGGCCTCGCCCGACCTGCTCAAGCGCGGCAGCGATTATGTGGCGTCCGAACTGCTGGATTGGCTGGTGGACCGTTATGTCTCGGCGGCCGTCAAGATCGAGAGCGTCGTCGAGGGCGCCGAGCAAAAGCTCCTGATCCGCGGCGCCAAGGACTCGGATATCCGCAGGCTGTACCGTCAACGCCGCGACCTGCTGCGCATCCATACGGTGGTCTCGCCGCTGGCCGAGATCTGCCGCCGGCTGGCGCGGGTCGAAATGTCCGCCGTAGACGAGCACGCGCGGCCCTACTTCGGCGAAGTGGCCGACCGTGTGCTGCGGGTGGACGAACTGTTCAATTCACTGCGCGAGTCGCTGGCGTTCGCCTTTGAAGCCAGCCTGATGATCGGGCAGGCGGCGCAGAACGACACCACGCGCAAACTGGCCTCCTGGGCCGCCATCCTGGCCGTGCCTACCGCCATCGCCGGCATCTATGGGATGAACTTCGAATTCATGCCCGAACTGAAGTCTCCGTGGGGGTACCCGATCACGCTGGGCGTCATCGCGTCCATCTGCTCGGTGCTCTACTGGCGGTTCCGCAAGTCCGGCTGGTTGTAAGGGGGGACTGGGTTGGACGCGCTGGGAAGATGGTGTTCATGCCCCGGTGTCTGACACCCGGGGAGACGACCTTGGGTTTGTCGCGGTGTGCCTAGGGTGTCAGACACCTCCCAATGTGGCGAGCTTCTTGTGGCAAACTCGCTTTCGTTTTCCCTCTGGAGTCCTGCCGGTGCGCCGCAAATCTCCCTTTCGTAGCGGCAGCAAGCTGACCG
This sequence comes from Achromobacter sp. E1, assembly GCF_037039475.1. NCBI lineage: Bacteria > Pseudomonadati > Pseudomonadota > Betaproteobacteria > Burkholderiales > Alcaligenaceae > Achromobacter > Achromobacter sp. E1. The sequence continues at coordinate 3,915,842 of NZ_CP146253.1, read as the reverse complement.
CCCTTGTCGTTGCCCTGGTTCTGGCGGTGGCGGGTGCCATCGTGAATTGGCTTGAACCGCAGGATTCGGCGCCGCAGCGCCCGGGGCCGACGGCAAGCGGCAAGCCCTCGGCGCCGGCCGCAGGCAAACCGTCGGCCGTGGCGCCTGCGGGTGGTGTGCCACCGGGGAGCTTCACCCTGACCGGCACGATCGTGAACGTGGCGGACGGCGATACCGTGACGTTGCGGGCGCCTGACGGCCAGCGGCGTATCCGGATGGACAGCATCGACGCACCGGAGGAAGGCCATGGCACGGACCAGCCCGGCCAGCCCGACGCCGAGGCGTCGCGCAAGCACCTGGCAGATCTGGTGGCCGGCAAGACGCTCACGGCGCAGTGCTACGAGCAGGACCAATATGGCCGCGATGTCTGCGCGCTGATCCTGGCCGACGGCCGCTCGGCCAACCGCGTGCAGGTCGAAGCCGGCTACGCCTGGGCCTACACGGCCCGCAAGGGCGATTACCTGCGCGACAAGGCCATGCCGGACCTGCAGCGCCAGGCCAGGGCGGCTGGCCGCGGGCTGTGGGCGCGTCCGGACCCCGTGCAGCCCTGGAAGTGGCGCTACGACTGCTGGCGCCAGCGCCAGTGCGGCTGAAGGCCGCCCCCCCCATTTCGTCCCTAGGGGGATGCCGGGGTACTTCCCCGGCCCCCCATTTGCTATCCTCTGTCGCTACGAAACGACAGGAAGGTTTCCATGGGTGTACTGAAGCGGCTCTGGGCGTCGGCCATGCTGCTGTCGCTGGCGTTGGCGGGCTGCTCGCAGGAAAGCCCCATCAACAGCCCCTATCCATCCGGCGCCGAAAGCCAGAACACGCTGTATTCCGCTTTCGTCAAACGCTCGCCCAAATACCTGGACCCGGCCAGCTCCTACTCCGGCGACGAGACGCCCTACACCTACAACATCTATGAGCCGCTTTACGGTTATCACTACCTGAAGCGGCCCTACGAGCTGGTGCCGCGCGCGGCGGCGTCGATCGATCCGCCGGTCTACCTGGACAAGGCGGGCAACCCGCTGCCCCAAGACGCACCCGGCGAGCAGATCGCGCAAAGCGTCTACGACATCAAGATCCGTCCCGGCATACGCTTTGCGCCGCACCCGGCCTTTGCCCGCAAGCAGGACGGCAGCTACGCCTACTATCCGCTCGCCCCGGGCGAACTGGACGACAAGTTCTACATTCCCGATTTCCCGCTCACGGGCACCCGTGAGCTCACGGCCCACGACTACGTCTATGCCTTCCGGCGCCTGGCCAGCCCGCGGGTCGTGTCGCCCATCTATTCACTCATGGCCGAGCACGTGCAGGGCCTGAAGGACTACGGCGACCGGCTGCGCCAGCGCGACCAGGATCTGCGGCGCGACCTGCCGGGCGGCAGCGGCACGCTGCCCTGGCTGGATCTGCGCGAGGACGACGGCTTTACGGGCGTCGAGGCGCTGGATGACCACACGCTGCGCATCCGCGTCGACGGCAAGTATCCGCAGTTCAAGTACTGGCTGGCCATGACCTTCACCGCGCCCATACCCTGGGAGGCGGACCGCTTCTACAGCCAGCCCGGCATGGCCGCGCACGACCTGTCGCTGAACACCTGGCCGGTCGGCACCGGCCCGTACATGCTGGTCGAGTCGCTGCAGAACCGCCGGCACGTGCTGGGCCGCAACCCCAATTACCACGGCGAGCCCTATCCCTGCGAAGGCGAGCCGGGCGACAAGGCCGCCGGCCTGCTGGCCGACTGCGGCAAGCCCACGCCCTTCATCGACCGCGCCGAGTTCAGCGTCGAAAAAGAAGCCATTCCGCTGACCGGCAAGTTCATGCAGGGCTATTACGATGTGCCGCAGATCGAGCGCGGCGAATACGGCGTGGCGATGCTGGTGGCGGCCGGCGACAGCCAGGACAAGGCCCGCAAATACCAGGAACACGGCATCAAGCTGCCCACCACGGTCGAGACCGCTAACTGGTACATGGGGTTTAACTGGCTGGATCCGGTGGTGGGCAAGGGCGACACGCCCGAACAACAGGAGCGCAACCGCAAGCTGCGCCAGGCGATCAGCATTGCCTTCGACTGGGAAGAATACGTGGCCGTGTTCGAGAACAGCCAGGCGTCCGTCGCGTATGGCCCGGTGCCGCCCGGCGTGCTGGGCTATCGCGACCCGCCCGAAGGCATCAACCCCGTGGTTTATGACCTGGTCGATGGCAAGCCCGTGCGCAAGTCCATCGACGTGGCCAAGCGGCTGCTGGCCGAGGCCGGCTACCCCGATGGCCGCAACGCGCAGACGGGCGCGCCGCTGGTGCTGTATTTCGACTCGATGAGCGGCGGCGGGTCCAACCCGCAGTTCGACTGGATGCGGCGCCAATTGGCCAAGATCGGCGTGCAGCTCGACGTGCGCGCCACCGACTACAACCGCTTCCAGGACAAGATGCTGCGCGGCGCCGCGCAGATCTTCCTGTGGGGCTGGAACGCCGACTACCCCGACGCCGAAAACTTCCTCTTCCTGCTCTATGGCCCGAACGCCAAGGCCAAGGGCGGCGGCGAAAATGCGGCCAACTACGCCAGCCCGGAATTCGACAAGCTGTTCGAGCAGATGAAATTCCTGGACGACGGCCCCGAAAAGGCCGAACTGATCGCCCAGATGATCGCCATCGTCCAGCGCGACGCGCCGTGGATGTTCGGCTACTTCCCGATGTCGGGCGGGGCCTACCAGCAGTGGGTCGGCAACGCCAAGCCCACGCAGATGGTGCGCAACACGCTGCAGTACATGAAGATCGATCCGGCCTTGCGCCAGCAGAAGATCGACGAATGGAATTCGCCCATCTGGTGGCCCATCGGCGTTTTCATTCTGCTGCTGGCGCTGGCGATCTGGCCTTCGTACGTGGCGCTCAAGCGGCGTGAACGCCAGACGGCATTCGTGCCGCCCGAACGCAAGGAGCATCAATCATGATCGGCTATGTGATCCGCCGGCTGCTGTATGGCGTGCTGATTCTGATCGGCGTCAATCTCTTCACCTTCATCCTGTTCTTCGCCGTGAACACGCCGGACGACATGGCGCGGCTGGCCATCGGCGGGCAGCGCGTGAGCCAGGACGCCGTCGAAAAATGGAAGGCCGAGCGCGGCTACGACAAGCCGCTTTTCTTCAACGCCCAGGCCCAGGGCACGGCGCAGTTGACGGACACGGTGTTCTACCGCCGCTCGGTGCCGCTGCTGGTCATGGACTTTGGCGCCTCGGACGGCGGCCGCGACATCGGCCGCGAGATCAAGACGCGCATGGGGCCCAGCCTGGCGCTGGCGGTGCCCACCTTCTTTCTGGGCCTGTTCGCCAGCATCGTGTTTTCGCTGACGCTGGTGTACTTCCGGGCGACGCGGCTGGATTTCTGGGGCGTCGTGCTGTGCGTGATGCTGCTCTCGATATCCAGCCTGTTCTACATCATTGCGGGCCAATGGCTGTTCGCCAAGCTCTTGCGGCTGGTGCCGTTCTCGGGCTATTCGGGCGGCCTGGACGTGATCAAGTTCCTGGCGCTGCCGGTGCTGGTGGCGATCGTGTCTCGGCTGGGGCCCGAGGCGCGCTTTTACCGGACGCTGTTTCTTGAAGAGATCGGCAAGGATTACGTGCGCACCGCGCGTTCAAAGGGGCTGGCCGAACGCGTGGTGCTGTTCCGCCATGTGCTGCGCAATGCGATGCTGCCCATCCTGACCAGCACCGTCGCCGCGCTACCGCTGCTGTTCATGGGCAGTCTGATCGCCGAGTCGTTCTTCGGCATTCCCGGCTTGGGCAGCTACACCATCGACGCCATCAATGCGCAGGACTTCTCCATCGTGCGCGCCATGGTGTTCCTGGGCGCGGCCCTATACATCGTGGGGCTGATCCTGGCCGACATTTCCTACACGCTGGCCGATCCCCGCGTGCGTTTCGAGTAGCCGCCATGCCCAAGTTCGTCTTTCTCTGGACCGATATCGCGCTGTGGCTGATGGTGGCCGGCGCGCTGGCCTATGTGTGGCACGTGCGCCGCAGTCCCAACCTGCGCGCGACCTGGGCGCGCGTGGCGCGCGATACCCCCGCCATGTGCTCGGCCGTCATCCTGGTCGCGTTTTCGGTGATCGGCCTGCTGGATTCGGTGCATTACCGACCGCTGCTGCCGCCCGCACCGGGCGCCGCCGCCGATGCCCCGCCGGTGTATGCGCCGGCGGTGCGGTCGGCGCTTGACGGCCTCTTGGCGGGCACCGTGCTGACCCGCCCCGAAAAAACCTATTCCGAGCCGCTGGCCGCGCATCAGTTCACCAAAGAGACCATGCTGGTCGACGACAAGCCGGTGCGCGACTTTCCGCGGCTGCGCGGCGCCGCGCTGCACCTGACCGATCCGGAGAAGGAGCGCGCGGGCGACATCGCCATGCGGCTGGGTTGGGGCCTGGCCGCCGGGCTGGCCGTGGCGTTGGCGGGCGCGGTGCTGCTGTTCGCTTGCCTGGCGCGCGCCACCGGGTCGGCGTCCCACGCCGCCGAGGAACTGCTGGCCGGCCGGGCCGACATTCCGTGGCGCGCCATGACGATCACCTTTGCGCTGTTGTGCCTGGCCGTGGGCGCGCTGGCCGGCCTGTCCAGCGGCTACCACGCGCTGGGCACCGACCGCATCGGCAACGACGTGCTGTGGCAGGCGCTGAAAAGCATCCGCACGGCGCTCGTCATCGGCAGCCTCACCACGCTGGCGATGCTGCCGCCCGCCATCGTCTTCGGCATCGCGGCCGGGTATTTCAAGGGCAAGGTCGACGACGCCATTCAATACCTCTACACCACCATCACGTCGATTCCCGGCGTGCTGCTGGTGGCCGCCTGCGCGCTGATGATGCAGGTGTACATCGACAACCATTCCGATCTCTTCGACACGTCCGCGGCGCGCGCCGACCTGCGGCTGTTCCTCTTGTGCATGATTCTTGGGCTGACGGGCTGGGCGGGGCTGTGCCGCCTGCTGCGCGCCGAGACCCTCAAGCTGCGCGAACTGGAATACGTGCAGGCCGCGCGCGCGTTCGGCGTTTCGCACTGGCGCATCATGACGCGCCACCTGCTGCCCAACGTCGCGCATCTGGTCCTGATCACCGTGGTGCTGGAATTCTCGGGGCTCGTTCTGTATGAAGCCGTGCTGTCCTACCTGGGCATCGGCGTGGATCCCAGCATGAACTCCTTCGGCTCGATGATCGACGGCGCGCGGCTGGAAATGTCGCGCGATCCCATGATCTGGTGGAACCTGATGACCGCTTTCATCTTCATGCTGGCGCTGGTGCTGGCCGCCAACCTGTTTGCGGACGCGGTGCGCGACGCCTTCGATCCGCGCACACGCCGCTACAAGCCCAGCCGCCTCGCGCGCCTGGGCTTTATGGGCCGCCGTCCGGAAGCCATGTTGGCGGCCGACGGCCGCGCCTCCAAGACCGGGGAGGCGCCATGAGCGACGGCACCCCTTTGCTGACCGTGCAGGGCCTGGATGTCGACGTCGCGGGCGAAACCGGCATCACCCACGCGGTCAAGCGCCTGGCGCTGGCCATCTCCCAACGCGAGACCTTCGCGCTGGTGGGCGAATCGGGCTGCGGCAAGAGCATGACCGCGCTGGCGCTGTTGCGGCTGCTGCCGGATGCCGGACGCATCGTGGGCGGGCAGATCGAACTGGACGGCGAAGACCTCAACCGCCTGCCCGAGAGCGCCATGCGCGGCGTGCGCGGCGGGCGCATCGGCATCATCTTCCAGGAACCCTCCACCAGCCTGAATCCGGTCATGCGGGTGGGCGACCAGATCATCGAGACGCTGACCGCGCACACGCCCTTGCGCGGGGCGGCCGCGCGCGCGCGGGCCATCGACTGGCTGCGCCGGGTCGGCATCCCCGAGCCCGAGCGCCGCATCGACGACTATCCCTTCCAGTTTTCCGGCGGCCAGAAGCAGCGCGTCATGATCGCCATCGCGTTGGCGGCCGAGCCGCTGCTGCTGATCGCGGACGAGCCCACCACTGCGCTGGACGTGACAGTGCAGGCGCAGGTGCTGGACCTGCTGGCCACCATCCAGCAGGAAATGGGCATGGCCGTGCTGCTGATCACGCATGACCTGGCCGTGGTCAAGAACGTGGCGCACCACGTCGCCTTGATGCGCGGCGGCGAGATCGTCGAGAGCGCCAGCGCCGAGGAATTCTTCCGCGCGCCGCGTCATCCCTACGCCAAACAGCTCTTCGAAGCCATCCCCACGTTCGACAAGCGCGGCGTGCCGCTGACCGAACACGGTCGCGCCGCGGCCGCGCAGGAGCGCGCGCGGGGCGAACCGGCCAAGGCGGGCGGCGTGGTGCTGGACGTGCAGGACCTGAAAGTCCATTACCCGGTGCGCAAGGGGCCGCTGCGCCGCATCGTGTCATGGGTCAAGGCCGTGGACGGCGTGACCTTCACGTTGCGCGCGGGCGAAACCCTGGCCCTGCTGGGCGAGTCCGGCTGCGGCAAGACCACCACCGGCAAGGCGTTGCTGCGGCTGATCGACGGCGCGCGCGTGTCGGGCCGCGCCATGCTGCAAGGCCAGGACCTGCTCACCGCCGACCGGCGCCAGTTGCAGCGCCTGCGCCAGGACATCCAGATCGTGTTCCAGGACCCGTATGCGTCGCTGGACCCGCGCATGCGCATCGGCGAGATCCTGGACGAGGGGCTGGCGTCGCTCAAGCGCGGCATGAGCCGTCCGGACCGCGAGAAGCACGCCGCGCAGCTCATCGAGCGGGTCGGGTTGCCGGCCAACACGCTGACGCGTTATCCGCACGAGTTCTCGGGCGGGCAGCGCCAGCGCATCGCGATCGCCCGCGCGCTGGCCGTTGAACCCAAGGTACTGATCTGCGACGAGCCCACATCGGCGCTGGACGTGTCGGTGCAGGCGCAGATCCTGGACCTGCTGCGCGAACTGCAGGCCGAGCTGGGCATCGCCTATCTGTTCATCACCCACAATTTCGGGGTGGTCGAATACCTGGCGGATCGCATCGCGGTCATGGACAAGGGCCGCATCGTCGAACTGGGACAGGCAGAGGCGGTGTTGCTGGCGCCCCGCCAGGAAGTCACCCGCCGCCTCTTGGCCGCGGTGCCGCGCTTGCACTTCGGGCCGCCCGAAGCGGCCTGATCCGGTTCAAGCGGCGGCGGGGCCGCGCCCCGCCGCCGTTCACCCGGCGTGATGCGTGCAATGGTGGCCCGGATGTTGGGCGCCGCCCATTTCCAGCCACTCAAGCGCATCGCGCTTTACGCCGCGGCCGCAACGCGCCAGGAACGCGTGCACGGTTTCCAGCTCCGCAGTGTCATAGCCGCACGACGTCGTCGCGATGGCATCGGCGATCCACTGCCGCTCCTTCGCGATCATCCGGCATTGCGATTCGACCGGCCGGATCACGATGACCCGGCGGTCCAGCGGATGCCTGCCGCGCTCGACGTAGCCGGCGGCTTCCAGCCGGTTGATCAACGCCGTCGCGCCGCCGGAACTGATGCCCATCAGCCGCGCCAGATGCCCCGTCGGCAACGCATCGAACGCCATGACCAGTTCCAGCGCCTTCAGGTCCGCCAGCGGCATGCCCAGGTTTTCCGCCAGGGCCGACTGGCATGCCGCGTGGCTGGCTGCGAACTGCTGGCTCAGCAACTGGACGATGTCGTCCAGCATGCCGGACCGCCGGCCGCTCATGGGGGAGTCGGCCATGCCGCTCATGGGTTCGTGATGAGAGTAGGTCTGTTGTTGCAGCATGATGGGTTTTCCTGACGTTTGCGGGGAATCACTTCTTTCCGGCCAGGCCGCCGAGCAGTCCGCCCAGCAAGCCGCCGTTGGCGGCGCCGCCCGTGGTGGTGCCCGTCGCGCCGCCCGTCACTCCGACCAGCAGCCCGCCCAGCAACCCGCCGCCATTGGCCGCGCCACCCGCCGAGCCGCCGGATCCTCCCGTACCGGTCGTGGCACCCGCACCCGCACCTGCGCCTGCACCTGCGCCTGCACCTGCACCTGCGCCGACGCTCACGCCGCCCACCAGTCCGCCGAGCAGGCCGCCGCCGTTCGTGCCGGCCGCCGCGCCCGCTCCCGCGCCTGCGCTCGCACCGCCGCCCGCCGTCAATCCGCCCACCACGCCGCCGAGCAATCCGCCGCCGGCCGGTCCGCCTGCCGCGCCGCTCACGGCGCCCGTCACGCCACCCAAGAGGCCCGTCACGGGCGCCAGCAGGCCGCCCGCGCCGTTTCCGCCCGTCACGCCGCCGGTCACGCCGCCCAGACCCAGGCCGCCGGTCAGCGAGGCCACCGCACCCGTTGCGTTGGCCAGCGTCGAGCCGAGCGGATTGGCGTTGCCCGGCGTGGCGTGGACCAGGCCGCCCGCGCTGGCGACCGCGCCGCCCAGGCCTTGCAGCACGCCATTCAGGCCTGGCGTGCCGCCGGGCAGCGAGCCGCCCAGGTTGGTAACCGTACCGCCCAGGCTGGTCAACAGGTTGGCCACGGGCGCACCCAGCTTGGTCGTGTCGCCCACCTGCTGCGTCAGGCCGACGACGTTGCCAGCCAGCGGGCTGGCGGTGGGATCGAGCGCGCCGCCCAGACCAGCCAGCGTCGGCTGCAGGCCCAGCGGCACCACGTTGTCCACGGTCTTGCCGACATTGCCCAGCGCGGGTTCAAGCAGCGGCGTCGTGGGGCCGCTCAGCGCACCGCCAGTCACGCCGGCCAGCACCTGCGTGATCGGCTGCAGCAGGCCGCCGTCGCCGGACAGCGGGCCGGTCAGGGCACCGACGGCGCCCGTGGCATTGCCGAGCACCGTGGTCAGGGGATTGGGGTTGTTGGCATCGGCGTTCAGCAGACCGCCCGTGCTGGCGACCGTCTTGCCCAGGCCGTCAACCAGACCGCCCACGCCGGCGCTCAGCCCTGCCGGCAGTCCCGCGTCCTTGACGCCGCCGCCCAGGTCGCTGACCAGTCCGCCCACCTGCCTGACGACGCCGTCGGCGGGCTCTCCCAAGCCGGTTGTGGCGCCGACCTGCTGGGTCAGGCCAACCACGGTGTCCGCCACCGGCTTGATCGTCGGATCCAGCACCTTGCCCACCTCGCCCAGTGTCGAGTCCAGATTGAGGGGCAGGGTGTTGTCGACGGCCGCGCCGGTGTTGCCAAGCGTCGTTTCCAGCAGGCCGCTCACGCGCGGCGGATTGGTGCCGGGATCGGTGCCGCCGCCGGGGTTGGTGCCGCCTCCGGGGTTGGTGCCACCGCCCGGGTTGGTGCCACCACCGGGGTCGGTGCCACCGCCCGGGTTGGTGCCGCCACCGCCGGGGTTCACGCCGGGATCAAGGCCCCCGCCGCCGCCGGGATTTGTCGGGATGTCGGTGCCTGGAAGACCGGCGGTCTTCTTCCCGCCGCCGCCACCGCCGCCGCAGGCGGTCAAGGCGCTGATCAGCGCGGTGGCCATGACGGTGGCGGTCAGGACGTGTTGCAGGCGGCGCATGTCGGAATGGATCTGCATGACGAACTCCTTTGGCTGGAAGAATCGGGTGGTGAAACAACCCGGTACGTGTCTTCATGCACAATCCATGCCAAGATTTTTCAAACTCGCTGCAAACCGGCATATTCCGCAATTTCAACGGATCCGAAATGCCCTATTTATCAGGGTATCCGCCCGATTTCAGGGGTTTTCCCCAGGCGCCGGAAAACCGTCATTTTGAGATGTTGCCGAGCCCGCGAATGTTACGGAAAGCCGCCCATCGGCCGTAACGTTACGGTCCGCGTTACGTAACGTCCGTGACCGCAGCCCATGAAAAACGCCCGTCTGGACGGGCGTTTTTATACTGGCGATAGCGCGCTTCGGCATTCGCTAGAGCGCGTCCCAGAATACCGAGTAATTGGCGTTGAAACGGACGTTGCGGTCATTGTTGATGGTGGCCGATCCCACCGGCTTGGCGACGTTGAAATCGAATAGATAGTGCTTGTCGTCGGTAACCCGCAGGCCCAGGGCAAGGGACGACAGGTGACGATCATTCAGGGATTGCAGATCCTTGTTGTTGTACCAGGTGCGTGCGAAGTCGACCAAGGCGTAGGGCTGCACGCTGGATAGGTAGGTCCATCCCACGCCGAAGCGGCGATTGATTTCCGCCGATACGCCCACACCCTTGTCGCCGCTTTGCTCGCCCTGCGGATAACCCATGGCAAAGCGCCAGCTTCCAAACGAGATTTGTTCGGAAGCGGGCAGGATATTGCTGGAATACTGCGCCGCGCCCGAGAAAACCAGGCCGAACTGGTTGGGAAGCGCGAAGGTCTGCTTGGCATTGAGGTTGTAGCGGCTGAAATCCAGCTCCAGCATCGGCGTGGCGGAATAACCGTAGTTGGTCGAAATATCCTTTTTGGCCCCCGCGGCATCAAATCCCTTGGCGGCGCCCAGCGTGACGTCCGTGGCCTGGGTTTCTGAAACCTGGATATAGCGCACTTCGGCCATGGCCGCGCGCACCTGCGCATCCTGCTGCAACCAGCGGTCGGTTTCGCGCGCGTCATACCGGTCCTTGGAGTTTGCCGCGTATACGCCCAACGTCCCGGTCAGCGAGCGCCGGTTATTCAACAGAAATGGATAGCTCACGCCCACGCCTATGCGATCGTTCTTTACGCGGCGTTCAAAACCCAGCAGCTCGATCGCATCGTCCTGGGGCCGCGCATCGTAGTGATAGCCATCGATCTTTACCGCGAAACCGTTGGCGCCGACCGGCACGCGGATTTCACCGGAGATGTACTTCACGTCATCGGTATTGAAGGGCACCGCCGCGATCAGTTTCACCTGCTCGCCCAGCGGCGTCAGGCTGTTGGTGGTGACGTTCACCACCGGCTGCATGCCGGTGCCCAGATCCGCCACGTCGCCGCTCAGGCTGACCGGCTGGCGGCTGGCCGTCAGCATCAGATCGGTGGCGCCGTCGGCCCGCCGGGGCAAATCCAGGCTGGGCGTGAACCGCACGCCGGGAACGGTGCGCATCAGATTCAGCTGGCGCTCCAGCGTGGCCTGGCTGAGCGGCCGTTCGGCCAGCAGGGGCGAGGCAAGCGTCTCAAGCCGGGCCTGCGCGTTGCCGATGTCGCCGTCAATACGCACATTGGCGATATAGCCCTCGACCACCGTCACCACGACCAGCCCATTGGCAAACGTCTGGTTCTGCACCAGCGCAAAAGACAGGGGAAAGCCTTTGTCGCGGTAGAGCTGCGTGATCTTGTCCACCTGCGCGACCAGTTCTCCCAGGCTGATTTCCTTGCCCGCCAGCGGGGCCAGCACCGCGGACACCTCCTCGAACGGGATGGCGCGTACGCCGCTCACGTCGAAATTGCGCGGCACGATCCGTTGCGCCAGCCGGGCTTGCAAGGCCAGTTGCTCGGGCGTGGCGGTCTGGACGACGGGCGGGGGTTGCCTTGCCGACGGCGGGCGTTCCACTCGCGGCAGGGCGTCTACCGGATTGCCGCGCAGCGGCCCTTCAGCCCGGGCCGCCGAACCGCCGGCCAGCAGGCAAAACAAGGCCAGAGACAGCGGGCCAATCTGGAACGTCACTCGCGTGCCTGTCTTGTCTGTCATTTCTGCCGGCTCATGTGAAAGACGAGCGATAAGGATCGCGTATCGAGTGGAAAATGGTTACCGCGTCAGCAAAGAATGGTTGCGTTTTACGGGCATTTATATGGTGCCAGTATTCGCGTCAGGATGACAATTCATTTCAAAACCCCTTTGCAAGTGGTCGGGTAATGCGCTGTCGACAAATCATTAAGGTGTCCCCATTAACGTTTTCAATAAAAGATAGGCGAGTTTCGGCAGTTTTCATTAAGATTGCGCCGATTTTTGGGGTATCCGTTACATCTCGCGTGTCGCTAGTTTGCGAAATTCAGTGAAAACCCTGATGCGTATGATTTGGCAATATATAAACTGAATCCCACGTATCAAAAATACGCAAAATGTGTGCACCCGCCGGGAGATTCGCATGGCCGGGATTTACTGCAAGACGCACTGCAAATATCGGCTGGCGGCGCCACGGCGCTGCCGGTTGCCACACGAGGAGCCTTCATGAGCCCGGGCGAAATCGTTCCGCTCTCATTCGATGGCGGGTTGGTGGCGCTGTCGTTTCTGATCGCGGCCCTGGGTTCCTATGTGGCCCTGTTGGCGGCCGCGGGCATTCGCGCCGAGACTCAGGACGGCGAAATCCGCAAGGGCTATGTCGTCATCGGCGCGGTGGCGATGGGCGGAGTGGGTATCTGGGGCATGCACTTCATCGGCATGCTGGCGCAGAACCTGCCCTTTGAGGTCGGCTACCAGATCGGGCTGACGATACTCAGCTTTCTCGTGGCGGCGGGTTTTTCCGGGTGGGCATTCTGGTATGTCGGCCGGGAGCGTTTCTCGTTTGCCCGGTGCCTGATCGGCGGTTGCGCGGCGGGGTTCGGCGTGGCGTCCATGCATTATGTCGGGATGAGTGCCGCGCGCATGCCCGCGGTATTGCTCTGGAATCTGCCGCTGGTGGTTTTTTCGGTGCTGATTGCCGTGGTGGCGGCGACCGCCGCGCTGTGGCTTGCATTTAATACGCAGAATGAACGCCAGCGAATTGGCGCGGCCATCTTGATGGCCGTCGCGGTATGCGGCATGCACTACACGGGCGCGGCGGCTGGCACGGTCATTTGCACCTCGAAGAACGATGCCGCCGGCCGGTATATCGGGGGCGCCATGCTGCCGTATATCGCGTTCGCGCTGTCGATCGTCACCTTGCTGCTCATGCGTTGGCATTTGCAGCGTGCTTCCCAACGTTTTCGCGCGCGCATGGCGCAGCGTATCGACTCGATCATTGAATCGGCGCCTGTCGAGGCGCCGGGCAGGTCCCCCGGCGCTTCGGCTGGGCCGGGTTAGCGGGACCCTGGATGCGCGGCGCGTAGAAGGGTGCGGCGCGCGGATTGTTCCAGGCTTTCAAGGGCGTGCTCTGGTCTTCAGGCGCGGCCCGGTCATCAATCGATGCCCATGGAGCTTGATATGAAAACAATGCTTGCGCAGTTCTGGAATGACGAAGACGGCATTACGGCCCTGGAGTACGGGCTGATCGCGGGGATGGTGGCGGTCGCGCTCATTGTCGCGGTAGGCGCCTTTACCGGTTCCCTGAAAGGCATGTTCGAGGACCTTGGCACCAAGCTGGACAACGCCAAGGCCGGTACGGGCACGACCCCGCCGGCTGGCGGCGCCAGCTGAGCGGCAAGCTGATCTGCGCTGCGGTGGCACGCGCCACCGCGGCGCGTCCGCCATCCCGCCTGATGCTTGTTTGAAAGGGGCCGCACCGGCTGCGGCGCGTCTGTCGTCCGATCCGTTCTTCAGAAGGTCTGGCCTTGTACCCAGGGGTGATGCTGTGGTGGCTGTTGTTTACATGCTGGATTCTGGCGCTGATCCACGCCGATCTGCGCCATCGCCGCGTCCCAAACCGGCTGATCGTCTTGGGGTTCGCGGCGCAATTGCTATGGCTGCTGGCCGCCGCGCTGGTACCGGGGTGGGCTTATCCTCCGCGCTGGACCGGCTGGTTGCCGACGCTGGCAGGCTTTATGTCAGCGCCGCTTTTCCTGCCGCTTTGGCGCTGGCGCCTGATGGGGGCAGGCGACATCAAGGCCATCGCCGTGCTCGGGCTGCTGCTGGGTTTTGCGCCGCTGATGGTGACGCTGGTGCTGGCCAGCGTGCTGGCCGGGCTGCACAGCCTGGTGGTCGTGGCGGTTTCCGGGTTATGGGCGTTGGGCCAACGGGCGCGCCAGATTCCCTACGCCGCATATCTGGGGCTGGGGGCTTTCAGCGCGGCACTTATTCCGTGGAATTCGCCCTGGTATTCGTGGTGTTCTTCCTGGTGTTCTACGGGATTCTGACGTATTCCCTGGTGGTTGCCGCACAGCATTCCGTGACGCTCGCCGCGCAGGACGGCGCGCGCAAGATCCTTCAATGGCAGCCGGGCACCGCATCGCTGGCGGCGCGGGCCGAAGCCGGGCGCGATTCGGCGCTATCCCAGGCCGCATGGATCAGCGCCATGTCCGCCGGGCCGGTGCGGGTCGCCGTTTGCGGCCGCGACGGCGCGCTGACCAGCGCGGCTGGTGGCGCTTGCAGCGGCTTGCCGCTGGCGCAGGATCAGGTCGAAGTCAACGTGTCCTATGCCTATGGCGCGCATCCGCTCATTCCGGCGGTGCCGTTCCTGAACACGGCCCTGATGCCGGCCTCCAGCGTGCTGAGTGCGCGCGCGACGGTGCATCTGGGCGATGTCTTGGGCGCGGGAGGCTGACATGCGCCCGTTTCCACGACTTTCCAATCGCCCGCCGGCGCGGCGTCGCCAGCGGGGCATCGCGGCGCTGGAGTTTTCGTTGACGCTTACGGTGCTGTTGCTCTTCATTTGCGGCGTGGTGGGGTTCGGCGCGCTGTTCTGGATGCAGCAGCAGTTGGCCGCCGCCGCCGCCGATGGCGCGCGCGCCGCCGTCCATGCGCGTTTCAGCGGCCAGTCCGATGTGTCGGCCGAGGCGTGCCTGGCCGCGATGCGAACCTTCTCCGCCGGGTCGGCGGTGCTATGCAGCGCCTCGCGCGCACCGTGTGCCTGGTCGGGGGCGGGGGGCGGACAGGCCGACTGTGCGACCGTCGCCGTGACCTACAACACCCAGACTTGGCCGCTGCTGGAAACCGTGCGCGGGCTGGTCACGGCATTGCCGGGCGCGAACCGCGACTGGCTACCCAGCAGGCTGCATTCGCAGGCCGTCGTGCAGATAGCGCAGGAGACGCCATGAGCAGTGTGAGCAGGATCGTCGCGGGGCTGTTGCTGGTGGCGGGCGTGGCGCTTGCCTTCGTGGCCTGGCGGCTCGCCTCGGCGCCTCCCCGCCCGGCAGTCAGCGTGGCGCCGCCCGCGCCGGTGGCGCCGCCGGCCGAGCCCGTCAAGCTCTATCCGGTCGTGGTGGCCCGCGAGGCGATCGCGGCCGGTTCGCGCATCGACAGCGCGCGCATGCTGACGGTGGTGCAGTGGCAGGCCGCGTTGTCCGGCGGCTTCACCGACCCCGCTCCGCTCGAGGGCGCGGTGACGAAGGTCGACATTGCCGTGGGCGATCCGATCGTGCCCAGCCTGCTGACGCAGGGTCTGGCGCGCCAGCTCAAGGCGGGCGAGCGCGCCGTTGCCATC
Source organism: Achromobacter sp. E1 (assembly GCF_037039475.1). NCBI lineage: Bacteria > Pseudomonadati > Pseudomonadota > Betaproteobacteria > Burkholderiales > Alcaligenaceae > Achromobacter > Achromobacter sp. E1. Next base: position 3,900,691 of record NZ_CP146253.1, on the reverse strand, counting down.
GCGGTGGACGAGGTCATCGGCGGCGGCAACCGCATCGTCCCGGGCGACATGGTGGACGTCTTCTTCATGATCGACAAAAGCGCCGAGGTGGCGATGGGTCAGGCGCGTCTCTTGCAATCGCAGGTGCGCGTCCTGGCCTACGGCAAGGCCTCGGTGGAAGGGCCGGACGAAAAGCCGGCGCTGCAGCAGGGCGGCCCCGGCCAGCCGGCGCGCACCGCGGTGCTGGCGGTACCGGTGGATCGCGTGAACGAGCTATTGCTGGCCAGCCGCGCGGGCCGCTTGCAGCTGGCGCTGCGGCCGGTGGGTGACGAGGGCATGCCGGACGCAACGTTGTTCGCACCGCGCGGCACGGTGTTGCCGGTGCGTGCCGATCTGACGCCCGCGCAGCGCGAGTCGCTGCGCGCGGGCCCGAACCGCGCCTTTGCCGGCGAGAGCCTCGTGCAACTGGACGGCACGACCGCGGCCGCCTTGGCGCCTGCCGCGCGCGAGCCCGCAGCGCGGGGCTCGGCGCGTCCGCAAGCTTCCGTCGGCGGCCGGACAGTTGAAATCATTCGAGGAGACAAATCCGAGCACGTGCGCTACTGAACGGGCCGCGGGCGCACCAGGCGCTGCCCGCGGCGGGACGAATTCCATCATCGGGTCCTGCACTATGAAGAAACTTCAGCGCACCACCATGATCTGCCTTCTGTCGGCCGCCGCGGCGTTGACGAATGAAGGCATTGGCCTGGCACAGACCGCGGCGCCCGCGACGGGCGCGACCGCACCGGTCAGTGAGATTTCCATGGCGGTCAGGGAGCAGCAGACCGTCATGCTCGAGCGTGGCGCGCCCACGCGCATTGCCATCGGCGACCCCGACGTCGCGGAGGTGAAGGTGCTGCCCGCCGCGGCCAATCGCGCGGGCGCCGTGCTGCTTTACGGCAAGAAGCCCGGCACCACGCGGCTGCAGGTCTGGACGGCCGGCAGTACCGCGCCGCAAATCTGGAACGTGCGCGTGGGCGGCAGCGTGCAAGGCGCGCTGGCAAGCCGCGGCCTGGGCGGCGGCGCCAACGTGGACATCGCGGACGGCCACGCCGTCGTGTCCGGGCATGCCGAATCGCCCTTGGGGCAGATCGCGTCGTCGGCCATCGCGGCCTCTGCCGTGGGCGGCGACAAGAACGTGGTGGACCTGTCCACCGCCGGCGCAGGCGGGGTGGTGCAGGTGGAAGTGAAAGTGGTGGAAGTGTCGCGTTCGGTGATGAAGGCGGCCGGCATCAACTTCGCGGCCACGAGCGGCCCCTGGAGCGTGGCCAGCTCCACCGTGCCCCCCAGCCTGGGCGGTGCGCTGGCATCCGGATTTTCGTTGTTCTACGACTCGAACAATTTCGCGGCCCGCCTGCGCCTGCTGCAGACTAACGGCATGGCGCGTGTGCTGGCCGAACCCACGCTGGTCGCGTTGACGGGCCAGAGCGCCAGCTTCCTGGCGGGCGGCGAACTGCCGATTCCGCAGGCGGGCGGGCTGGGCACCGTCAATGTGACCTTCAAGCCCTTCGGCATAGGCCTGACCGTCACCCCGACCGTGCTGTCGCGCGACCGGATTTCGCTGAAGGTGGCGCCCGAGGCCAGCGAGCTGGACTACACCAACGGCATCGCCATCAACACCAGCGCGGACACCAGCACCATCATTCCGGCGCTTCGCACCCGGCGCGCCGACACGATGGTCGAGCTGGGCGATGGGGAAAGCTTCGTGATCAGCGGCCTGGTGTCGCGCCAGACCAAGGCCATGGTCAACAAGGTGCCCATGCTGGGCGACCTGCCGATCATCGGCGCCTTCTTTCGCAGCGTCGACTATTCCCAGGAGGACACCGAGCTGGTCATCGTCGTGACGCCGCGTCTGGTGCGCCCGATCGCGCGTGGCGTGGCGCTGCCATTGCCGGGCGCCCGGCAGGAGCAGACGGATACGGCATTCAACGCCTGGGGCTATTACCTGACCGGTTCCGCGAGCGGTCAACAGATGCCGGGATTTTCACGGTGACCAATATGAAGACACATGTCAGTGAAGGAGTGGGCCTGCAAAACGGCACGCGGTTCTTGTTTTGTTCCCAGGGCAGCACGATTGCCGCGCAATTGGGGCAGGCTTTGGGCGACCTGGGCGTGCTGACCCAGGAGTCGCCGCGCATCGAGGAACTGGCGCGTCGCCTGACCGAGCTTGCGCCGCAGGTGGTGTTCCTGGATTTTTCGCTCAGCGACGACGAACCTGGAAAGCTGTTCAAGTCCGCTGAGCTGGCGCGCCTGCTGGCGCGCATCGCGCCGACGCTGCCGCGCGTGGCGGTGGGGTACGTCAGTCAGCCCGAAGGGGCGATCGCGGCCCTGCGCGCGGGTGCCAGCGATTTCGTCGATCCGTCGGTCGCGCCGCAGGAGGTCCGGGACGTGGTGCGGCGCGTGCTGGACCGCCCGTCGATGGGCCGCATGGATGGCACACGCCGCAGCGTCGTCCTGCTGGGCGCGCGTCCCGGCGTGGGCACCAGCACCCTGGCCGTGCACCTGTCGGGCATGCTGCAGGACCGCCTGAAGGCCGGATACCACCAGCGCGCGGCCAAGGCGTCCCGGCCGCCGGGCGAGCCGCTGCCGCTGTCCAGCCGCGTGGCGCTCATGGACCTGGGCTGGCCCGTCGGCGATTGCCAGCTCTATCTGAACATCGGCGGCGATTTCGATTTTGCCGAGGCGGCGCGCAACCTGCGCCGACTCGATTCCACGCTGCTCGGATCGGCCATGGCGCACACGCCCAATGGCCTGAGCGTGCTGTCGCTGCCGCGCGATCTCGCGCAGATGCGCGAGGTGTCGCAGTCGGATTCGCTGCTGGTGTTTGAACGCATGCGCCAGCATTTCTCGGTGGTCGTGGCCGACGCCGGCGGGTTCACCAACCCGGAGTTCGTGTCGGGACTGGCGCGCGCCTCTCAGCTGAACTGGATCGTGACCGACCAGAGCGTGGGCGCGCTGGTGTCGCTGGCCGGGCTGCTGCAGGAACTGGAGCAGCTGCACGTGGATCGGGCCAGCCTTGGCCTGATCGTGAACCGCTATGACGAGCGCTACGGCATGACGGCCAGGCAGATCGCCGAACGCTTCAACCTGGAGCTGGTGGGCACGCTGCCGGACCGCACGCTGCCGCTGATGGTGTGCACCAACCGCGGCCATCTGCTGCACGAAGAGGCCGAGCGCGATGTCTACGTGCGAGCGGTGCAGACATTGGCCGAGCGTCTGAGCGCCGAGGAAGCCGCGTCCGGCGGGCACGCCAGCTGGCTGGCCACCTGGCTTCCAGGCGTGCACCGGCGCATGGTGATCGGCTGACGGGAAAACAGACGCACGGTGACGGGATCCGAGACGATGATGACAGCGACGATAGAGTTCGGCGGCGACGGCGACAAAGGCTTTTCGGCGTCGGACCGCTACCAGGACGTGAAGACGGCGGCATACGAGCACCTGCTGTCCCGCATCGAAGAGCTGGGCGCGGAGTTTGGCCGGTGGACACGGTCGGCGATCCAGGAGTTCGTGGACATCGAGGTCGCGAGCTTCGTGCGCCTGCGCCGCGTGGCGATCAACGAAAGCGAGATGCGCGCCATCGCCGAGGCCTTGACCAAGGAACTGGCGGGTCTGGGTCCGCTGGAGGACCTGCTTGCGGATCCGGCGGTGGAAGACATCCTGATCAACGGCTACGACAACGTCTTTGTGTCGCGCCGCGGTGTGCTGGCCCGCGAGGCGCTTCGCTTTACCGACAACGCGCATGTGCTGCGCATCGTGCGCCGCATCCTGGCCCCGATCGGCCGGCGGCTGGACGAGTCCAGCCCGATGGTGGACGCGCGCCTGCCCGACGGCGGCCGCTTGAACGTGGTGATCGAGCCGCTGGCAGTGGACGGCCCGATGGTGTCGATCCGCAAGTTCCGGCAGGATCCGCTCAAGCCCGCGGACCTGCTGACGCTGGGCACGTTCGACGAGGCGATCTACCGGCTACTGAACGAGGCGGTCAAGCACCGTTGCAACATCCTGGTGTCCGGCGGCACCAGCTCAGGCAAGACATCGCTCTTGAACGCGCTGGCGTTTTTCATCCCCGAGTCGGAACGCGTGGTGACCGTGGAGGACACCGCGGAACTGTCGCTGAACCACCCGCATGTGGTGCGGCTGGAATCGCGCCAAGGCGGCTTTGACGGCAGCGGCGCGGTCACGATCCGCGAACTGATTCGCAACAGCCTGCGGATGCGGCCGGACCGGGTGGTGGTGGGCGAGGTGCGCGGCGCCGAGGTCATGGACATGCTGCAGGCGATGAACACGGGCCACGAAGGCTCGATGGCGACCATCCACGCGAATTCGCCCCGCGAATGTCTGTACCGCATCGAGATGCTCGCCGGGTTTGCGGGGTTCCAGGGCAGCGAGGACAGCCTGCGCCGCCAGATCGCGAGCGCACTGGACTTCATCGTGCAGATCGGCCGGCTGTCCAACGGCAAGCGCCGCGTGCTGTCGGTGACCGAGGTCACGGGCATGGGCGACAACGTGATTTCCACCCAGGAACTTTATCGCCACGATGCCTTCGCGACGCCCGAGGGCGAGGAGCGGGATCGCTGGAACTGGCTGGGCATCCACCCGCATACGCCCAAGCTTGCGAAGCTGCGCAGCGAGGCGCAGGCCCAGGACAACGGGCCGGACGACCGCGATGGCGCGGGCGGCGGCTTCTGGAGCAGGAGGCGCTGATGCAGGACGTTTTCGCGCTTGCCAGCCTGGCCGCGCTGCTGGCTGCCGGCGCGGTGCTGCTGTGGCGCCACGCCGACCGCAGCGCCCGCCGCGCGGCCAGCTCCGCCTTCCTGGAAAGCCAACTGGCGCGGGGCCGCGAAGCGGCTTCCGGCGACGCGCCGTTTGCCGAGAACGCGCGCGAATTCCGCAGCGGCCACGCCGGCTGGGACCGTCTGCTGCGCCTGGCCGGTCTACGGCAAAGTGCCGGCCTGTATCTGCGCATCGCGCTGCCCATTGCGGCAGGGGCGGCGCTGGCATGGCTACTGCTGGGACCGCTGTCGGGCGCGGTGACGCTCGTGCTGCTGACCGTGTTTGCCTACTTCCTGTTGTGGCTGCGGGCCGACAAGCGCCAGCGCCGGATGATTTCGCAGTTGCCTGCCTTCCTGGACAACATCGTGCGCCTGTTGACCATCGGCAACAGCATCGCCGCCGCCTTCCGGACTGCGGCCGCGGCCACCGATGAGCCCCTGCGCGAAGTGGTGGAAACGGCTGCCAGCCTGAGCAGCTCCAAGGAACTGGACGCGGCGCTGGCGCACGTGTCGCGTCTCTATGGCCTGAAGGAGCTGTACATGATCGCGGCGGTCGTGTCGCTGGCGATGCGCTTTGGCGGCCGCAGCGACCAGGTGCTGGAACGCATGGCGGCCTTCATGCGCGACGTGGCGCAGGCGCGCAATGAACTGAGCGCCAGTTCGGCCGAGGTGCGGCTGTCGGCGTGGATCCTGGCGCTGCTGCCCGTCGGCGTCGCCGGGTTCATCATCGTGGCCAACAACAACCTGTTCATGGGCCTGTGGGAAGACCCGCAGGGCTTCAAGATGCTACTGACGGCGGTCTGCCTGCAGATCGGCGGCTGCTATTGGCTGTATCGCATGGCCAAGGCCATCTGAGGAGGCGCCGCATGGACATCCTGCAATCCTGGAACGCGTCTACCGTGCTGGCGATGGCGCTGATGCTGGTGGCGGCCGGGCTGGTGGTGCTGGGCCTGGGCATGGCACGGCGCCTGCGTAGCCAGGACCGCAGCCGCCAGGTGGTGGATCAGGCGCTGGCGGCGCGAGCGGGCGGGGCGCCCGCTGCGTCGCGTGAAGACGGGCAGGGCAGGCTGGCCGCGGCAGCGCGGGTGGCCGACACCGTTGGCAAACGCCTAGCCGAGGGCCGCCTTGCGGATGCGCTGCTGGCCGCCGAGGACCGCAAGCTGGTCGACATGGCCGGTTATGCGCGGCCCGCCACGGCGCGTTCGCGCTTCGTCCTGATCCGGATCGGGCTGGCGCTGCTGCTGCCCGCCGCGGTGATCCTGCTGGACCTGCACAAGCAGTTGCCGGCGATTCCTCTACGTGCCGTTGTGGCGGTGTTCGTGGCGTTCGCGTTGGGCTACATGTTGCCCAAATGGGTGGTGCAACGGCGTCTTGCGCGCCGCCGCCGGCAGGCGGCCGACGAGCTGCCCTTGCTGATCGATCTGCTGCGCCTTTTGCAAGGCGTGGGGTTGTCCATCGACCAGAGCCTGCAAGTGCTGGTCAAGGAATTCGGTCAGGTGTTGCCGGTGCTGTCGTCGGAACTGCGCCTGGCCTCCGAGCTCTACGTACGCGGCCGCACGCGCGAGCAGTCGCTGGCCAGGATGGCCACGGGTTTCGACAACGACGACCTGTCCGCGATCTGCCGTCTCATTGCGCAGGTGGACCAGCACGGGGGCGCGGTGCAGGAGCCCCTGAACCGGTTCGGCGAACGCCTGCGTGACAAGCGGCGTCTGGAGCTGAAAGAAAAGGTGGGCAAGACCACGGTCAAGATGACCGGCGTCATGATCGTGACGCTGCTTCCCGCCCTGTTGATCGTGACGGGCGGTGCGGGATTTATCGCGGTGTTGCGCGGCTTGTCGCGCATGGGGGGGATGTGATGGACGGCGTAACGAATAACCGGTCGCTCGCGGCGCGTTGCGGGCTTGCTGCCTCGGTGCTGGTCGCTGGCGCGGGCTTGAGCGGATGCCAGACCAACAAGACCGAATCGGCCTGGCAACTGATTCAGCAACAGCAGCAGGAACAGGCGTTGATGCGGCAGAAGGAGGACGAGGCCGAGAACCGCAGCCGGCCCAAGGAGCCGGAGATGATGCTGTCGCTGATCGTCGAAGCGCAACGCCAGGAGCGCTACTTCGCCTCGCTCGCGTATATCGACGGCTTCGAGCAGAAGTTCGGCAAGGATCCGCGTGTGGCGGTCCTGCGCGCCGAGGCGCTGCGCCAGACGGGCCAGGCAGCCTTGAGCGAGCAGGCCTACCGGGCGCTGACCGCGACCGACCAGGCGGCCGAAGGCTGGCATGGGCTGGGCCTGATCGCCGGTGCGCGCGGGCAGTTCGATCAGGCGGCCGACTACCTCGGGCGGGCGGCGCGGCTGTCGCCGATGGACGCGCGGATCCTGGGCGACCTGGGCTACGCGCGTCTGCGGGCGGGCGATCCGGCGGGCGCACGCGTGCCGCTGGGGCAGGCGGCGGAACTGACGCCGGAAAGCGGCAAGGTGCTGGCGAACCTGGCAGTGCTGCTGCTGGTGGAAGGCGATGCGCTGCGCGCGCAGCAGGTGATGGACCGCGCGCAACTGGGCGAGCAAGCGCGCGGGCAGGTGCTGCAGCTGGCCGCGCAGATCCGCGGCCAGCTCGCGCCGGTTGCGGCCCAGGCGTCGCCCACGCGAGTGTCCGCAGGCGAGCAGGCCGTCCTGCCGATGATGAGCCCGCTGATGGAAGGGTTGGGCAATGGTCCCATCGTGCGTTAACCGCTGGTCAAGGAGCTTCGTCATGACGCGTCCGATTTCCCTCGCCGTTTTCGTTCTGGCCAGCGCCTGCGCGGCGCTGGCGCCGTTCGCCGCAAACGCGCAATCGAATGCCCCGCTGACGGGCAGCATGTCGGCCGTGCCGGCTTCTGCGTCGGCAGCCGTGGCGGCGACGTCCACGATGCCGGACCGGCCGGTGGTGCAGCAGGTGCAGACGCCGTTGCCGCCGGCAGCGGCACCATCAACGGCATCTTCCGCGCCGGCGGCGACAGTGGAGTCACCCACCCCGGCCCGGCAGGAGGCCTTCGGCGACGTGACGCGCGGCCTGCTGGCGGCGCAGGCCGACGGCCGGCGCGCGGGCAATGCCTTGCCCATTCTGGGGCCAGTGTCCACGGCGGCGTGGAACCGTTATCTGGAAAGTTTCAAGCAGCCCATTCCCGTGTGGTTCGACCGCAACGTGGAAATCCCCAACGTTCAATAGGTTGTCCCGCGGTTCGTTCCCGCCGCAGGCCAAGACGGAGTCGCAAACGCATGTCAGCCGGCTATCCTCGACCTTGCCCGCCGCCGCGGCAACGCGGCAGCATGACCGTGGCCGCCGTGTTCGCGGTGCTGGTCGCGGCGGTGTTGCTGGGCGTTCTGCAGCTGGGCTATGGCGCCTACATGAAGCGCGAGATGCAGAAGGCGGCGGATCTGGCAGCGCTGTCGGCGGTGCAGGTCCTGAACCTGGGCGCCAGCGCCGATTGCACCCGGGCGGCTGCCGCGGGCCGCGCGTCCGCGCTGGCCAATCTGCCGAACATCCTGGACACCTTTTCGGAATCGGACCTCACGGTGACATGCCAGGTGTGGGATCCGGCGCGATCGGACGCCACCGGCATGCATGTGTTCGAGGCGGCGGGCGGGCAGGCCTACAACGCGGTGCGCGTCACCGTGCGCAAACAGCTGGCCAATCTGGTTCCCGGCGTGGGCGGCGTCACGGCGTCGGCGGCGGCGGTAGCGACGCGCACGCCGCCCGTGGCGGCCTTCACGGTCGGTTCCCGGCTGCTGCGTCTGGAACGCGGCGGCCTGCTGTCGCAACTGCTGGCCACGGCCGGCGCCTCGCCGTCGCAGCTAGACGTCCTGGATGCCGCGGGACTGGCCAACGTGGCCATCACGCCCGCCGGCCTGCTGGAGGCATTGGGCCTGCCGCTGTCGGCCGCAACCGGCGTCGGCACACCCGAACAGCTCGCCGCGCTCAATTCGCTGACGCTGGGCCAGTTGCTGAGCGCGACACTCAGCGTCATCGACAAGCAGGCCACGGCCACCGCCGACGTCGCGCTGCTTCGCAACGCCATCAATACGGTCCTCGCCCTGATGCCGCTGAATCTGCCCGTGAAACTGCTTGGCGACGGCGCCGTACTGGATCTGCATGTCGTGGGCAGCGACGCCAGCGCGGCGCTGCAAGCCGAGGTCAACGCGCGCAACCTTCTCGAAACCGCGCTGGTCATCGCCAACGGCAGCAATCTCATCAACCTGGGATTGAGCGTGCCGCTGCTGGGCCTGGATGCGCGCGTGCGCATCGTGGAACCGCCCTCCCTGGGCGTGGGCGGCGTGGGCACGCAGGCGGTGAGCGCCGGGCTGCGCGTGTATCTGCGCGTCAATACCAGCAATATTCCGCTCGTCGGTCCGTTGCTGGCAAGCACCCTGAACACGCAGGTGGACCTGCCCATCATCATCGGCGTGGCGCAGTCCACCGGCACGCTGCGCCAGCTGTGCCAGGCGCCGCTCAAGGAAAACCAGGCGGTGATCGACGTGACCTCGGCCGCGGCCAGCGTATGTCTGGGGCGCTTTCCCGGCATGACGTCCGCCACCGATGCCAGCGCCGCGAATTTCCAGTCGCTCACGAATCGCTGCGAGCCCAGCGCTTTCGGGGCCATTGGCCGCCATCAGGTCCTGAACGTGCTGGGCATCCTGCCGCTGACCGCGCGGGTGACGCTGCCGGTGTTCGGGTCGTCCGCGCCAGTGCCCGTCACGCTGACCGCGCCGCCGTCGCCCGACGCCACCGCCACGGTCAACGCCACCAGCGTGGACCTGTCCAAGCTGGCTGCCAACCTGTCGGACGCGCTCATCGGCGGCATCCTGGGCGACCTTTTCAATACTGGCACGCCGCTCACCGACACGCAGCGCAAGGACCTGGCAACCCAGTTGGTGGGCGGCGACAAGAACAACGCGGGCAAGACGATTTCCAAAGTCGTCAACGACATGCAGTGGTCCAAGACCGCGATGGACCAGTTGGGTGCGCGCCTCACGACAGGCGGCCTGACCGGCGTGTTGGGCGGCACGCTGCAACTGGTGGGTGGCATCCTGAACTCGTTGCTGCTGGCCCCCTTGAGCGACGTGACGTGCGCCTTGGCGCTGACGCCCGACGCGATCCGGCAGTGTCGGGTCAACGCGGTCGGCTCGCTCGCCCTGAACGGCAGCGGACAGGTCGGCGGCGTGCTGTCGGTGGTCATGGTGCTGCTGGACCCGTTGCTCGGTTCGCTCTCGAACGTGCTGCAACAGTTGCTCGGCGTGCTGGGCTTGAGCGTGGGCCAGACCGACGTTTCCCTCATCTCCGTGGATTGCGGCAAGCCCCGCCTGGTGTACTGATGACGACGTGCCTGACTTTCGTTCCCTTCTTTCCCGCATGGACCAAGCGATGAGCGAGACTTTCGCGCACGAAGCGTTCGACGTGTACGTCTGGGAAGGCGCCTCCGACATTGCCAGCCGCGCCGAGCGCTGCCTGGCCGGCATGGACGTGTCGCTGGTGCGCGCCGACGCGGGCACGGCGTTTCCGCCGCCGCGCGATGTGACCCGGCGCGCGGTGGCGCTGGTGTCCGTATCGGTGATGGGCGACAAGCGCTTCAGCGGCTATGACTGGCTGGCGGCGCAAGGGATGCCGGTCATCTGGGTGGCCGCGGAAGCGCGCGGACGCGATCCGCGCTTCTACCCGCCGGAGTATTCGTACACGCTGCCGTTGACCTTCACCAGCGCGGATCTGCGCAAGCTGCTGGTCGAACTGCTGGGCACCCTGAATCGGCTGGATCGCACCGCGCCCCGTCGCGAGCAGCCGCTGGTGGCGGTGTCTGCGGCCATGCAGGAGCTGCTGGCCGAAGCGCAGATCTATGCGGACTGCCGCAGCAACGTGTTGGTTCACGGCGAAACCGGCGTGGGCAAGGAACGCATCGCGCGCCTGCTGCATGACGAGGCCGCCTGGCGCGACGGCCCCTTCGTCGCGGTCAATTGCGGGGCGATCCCCGAAGGCCTTTTCGAAGCGCATTTTTTCGGCCACGCCAAGGGCGCGTTCACCGGCGCGATCGGCGCGCACAAGGGCTATTTCGAGCAGGCCCAGGGCGGAACGTTATTTCTGGACGAGATCGGCGATCTGCCGCTGTATCAGCAAGTCAAGCTCTTGCGCGTGCTGGAGCAGAACACGGTGACGCGGCTGGGCGCGACGGCCGAGGTGCCGGTGGACTTCCGGCTGGTCGCGGCCACCAACAAGGATCTGCGGGGGCTGGTGGGGCAGGGCGAATTCCGTGCTGACCTGTATTACCGGCTGGCGGTCATCGAGCTGCGCATTCCCAATCTGGAACAGCGCGGCCCGCACGAGAAGGGCGCTATCTTTCGTGCCTTGCTGCTGAACCAGGGCGTAAAGGACGAGCCGCCGTCCTGGCTGCTGGAACGCGTCGCGCGCACGCGCTTCGAGGGCAATGTGCGCGAACTCTCGAACGTGGCCGAGCGCGTTGCCATCGTGCGGCGCCAGTTCCAGGCGTGGGATCCGTCGCGGATCGAGCGCATCTTCGATCAGCTGGAGGGGCCGATGCGGCCGGGCGGCGCCCCGGCCCGGGCCGAACCCGCCGCATTCACCGACGCCGAGCGCGCCGAGCGCGAACGCGTGCTGGCGGCGCTGGATGCCAACGGATGGCGGCGCCAGGACACCGCCCACACGTTGGGCATCAGCCGCAAGGTGCTTTGGGAAAAAATGCGCAAGCTTCAGCTTGGCGGCGCCCAAGGCGAATCCGCCGAAGGCGTCGCCGGGACGGTATGAACACCGCAATAGGGAATGGCCCGCACCGAGCCACAGTTCTTGTGCGGAAAACGCGGCTACTGCGCTGCGCTCAGAAATAAATTGATATAGTGCCGCAACCATTTTTTTGGGGGAAACATGAACGTCCAAGTTATCCGAGGCGCCGCCCGCATGGTGTTGCTGGGCACGGCCCTGTCGGGGCTGGCCGCGTGCGCCAGCGCCCAGCAGGAAGCGCCCCGTCCCACGGTGAAGCAGGTCGAGGACACGCAGGCGCCCGCCACGCCGGTGACTCCCCCCGCGCCGCCGCAGGCTGCGCGCCCGGCCTCCACGCTGTCCGAGCTGCAGGCGTTGATCCAGAGCCGCCAGGTGTCGGAACTGCGCACCGCTTACAACGGCACCTACGGCGCCAGCCTGCTGTTCAAGCCGGATGACCTGACCTATTACGTGGCCCTGTTCCAGCAGAAGGATTTCTGGCGGGTGGTCAAGACCAAGTCGGACAAGCAGGCCGAGGCGACGTACCGCGCCTTCGTGGCCCAGTCGGCCGAGCTGGCCGAGGTGGACATCAAGCGCATCAAGATGCAGGCTGAGAATGCGCACGCCGAGAAGCTGCTGGCCAGCCGCAGCGCCGAGCTGAGCGCCCTGCAGGCAGACCGCACGGCGCGCCTGCAGCAGGAAGAGCAGGTCGCCGCCCGCCAGGCGCAATCGCGCGAGCAAGCCGCGGCGCTCGCGGGGCAGCAGAAGGATGTGCGTCAGCAATTGCGCGACTTGCAACGCCAGATCGACGCCTTGCAGGCACAGCAGGCGCAGGTAGGCAATACGCCAGCGCAAAACCGGGGCAAGTAAATGCTGCGCGCCTTGTACTCTGGGAGCGGCACCCCATATAGACGCCATGGCACTGAAAGTTTTTGACCTCGAGTGCGACCACAGCCACATTTTTGAAGGCTGGTTCGGTTCGCACGAAGACTACGATGCGCAGCAGGCGCGTGGCCTCGTCACGTGTCCGGTCTGCGGGTCGGCCACCATCACCAAGCGCCTGTCCGCGCCCCGCCTGAACGTCGCGCACCTGCATGCGCCTGCCGCTCAGCCCCTGGTGCCGCCCGGCGCGTCCGACGCCGAAAAGATGGCCGCCTTGCAGGCCGCCGTCATGCGTCAGGTGCGGGCGCTGGTGCGCAGCACCGAAAACGTCGGCCCGCGCTTTGCCGAAGAAGCGCGCCGCATCCACGAAGGCGATGCCGACGACCGCCCGATCCGCGGCACCGCCACCGTCGAAGAACGCGAAGCCCTGGCCGAAGACGGCATTGAAGTCATGGCCGTGCCTGACTTCCTGGACGACGAACGGCTGCAGTAAGGCGCCGGGGTGTCCGTCCCCCTGAAGAGATGATCTGCAGCTTGCGGCAAGGTGTTTGACTCCCAGAGGAGTTGATGCAGCTTGTGGCAAGGTGTCTGACACCCTGGGGGGGTGATCTACAGCTTGAGGCACCGTCCCAGAGGGTGTCAGACACCTTGCCGCACTATGCCAAGCGCAAAAAAAAGCCAGACCGAAAGGTCTGGCTTTTTGACGCTGGGCCGGATCAGTTGTTGACGCGGCTGCGGTATTCGTTCGTGCGGGTGTCGATTTCGATCTTGTCGCCAATGGCGCAGAACAGCGGCACGTTCAGTTCGTAGCCGGTGTTGATCTTGGCCGGCTTGGTCACCTTGCCCGACGTGTCGCCACGGACGGCAGGTTCGGTGTAGGTGATTTCGCGAACGATGGTGGTGGGCAGCTCAACCGAGATGGCGCGGCCGTCGTAGAAGACCACTTCCACGGGCATCGCTTCTTCCAGGTAGTTCAGGGCGTCGCCCATGCTTTCGGCTTCGATTTCGTACTGGTTGTACTCTTCGTCCATGAAGACGTACATCGGGTCGCCGAAGTAGGAATACGTGCATTCCTTGCGATCCAGTTGAACGACTTCGAACTTTTCGTCGGCCTTGTAGACCGATTCGCTGGCCGAGGCGGTCAGCAGGTTCTTGAACTTCAGCTTGACGACGGCGGCGTTACGGCCCGACTTGTTGTATTCGGCCTTCTGGACCACGAGGGGATCCTTGCCGACCATGACCACGTTGCCGACTCGCAATTCCTGAGCGGTTTTCATCGATAAAACTCCGGGGGTGATGGGTGCACTCGCCGTGCTTGCATAAGCCGCATCAGGCTTTTGCACACCCCGGGAGGCGTCATAGTTGAGGCCCGACACATTCAGGGCGACTCAGAAAACTCTCTATTCTAGCGTTTCTTGGCCAACTCTGCGCAGAATGCGGCCAGATTTTCCGCCAGACCGGGTAGCGCGGACTGGCTGGCGTTCCAGGCGTGCGCCGCGTCCACCCATGCCTGCCAGGCGTGGGGCGCCAGCGCGGCCGTGATGGCCGGGGCCGTGCGGCCTGGTTCGGACTGGTTCCAGGCCCGGATCAGCGCGTGGGCGGATTCGGGGGCCGGATAGCGCGCGAGCCAGGCCTCCAGTTTTTCCAGATGGACGTTTTCGTCCTGCGGATAGATCTGCCAGACCAGCGGGCGCGCGGCCCAGGCGGCGCGCACGAAGGAATCTTCGCCGCGCACGAAATTGAGGTCGGCGCACCACAGCAGGCGGTCGTAATCGGGCTGGGCAAGAAAGGGCAGGCGGACGACGCGTGGCGATCCTGTCGTCTGGCTGGCGGCTTCCAGCGCCGGCGCGACGCCTTGCGGAACCAGCAGCAGGGTGGGACGCGCATCGGCCGCCAGCGCCTGCGCCAGTTCACCCGCCGGCGCGGACGGGTAGCAGAACAGGGACAAGGTACGGGCGCCATCGCGTCGCAGGGCCAGCGCATCGTCTGGCACCCCGGCCGATCGCAGGAAGGCCTCCTGCAAGCCGGCCGACCCTTGCAGCGCTTCGCGTTCCGCAGCCAGGGCCGGCTCGCGCAGCAGGCCGCCGGTGGCGGGCGTGAAGCCGGGGAAGAAAAAGTGCTTCACCAGACCGTCCGGCCGCTGCGACGGCAGGCCGTGGCAGCTTTCGACCCATGCCTCGGCGCTCAGGTATTCCAGGTTGATCCAGACGGGATGGGTGCGGCGCATGGACGCGATGAATGCCTCGGGCGGGTCGCACGCGAACGCTTCGATCACGACGTCGCGCGCCTGCAGCGCGGCGTCGGGCGTTTCCGGCCAGTGCACGATATCGACGCCCGCCAGTTGCTGGCGCGCGGCGCCCGGCACAATGCCTGGCTGGATGTGCGCGAAACTGGCCAGGTCATCGACCCACAGGCGGACATCCCAGTGGAAATCGCGCGCAAGCTGGCGCGCCAGGCGCCAGCACACGCCGATGTCGCCGTAGTTGTCGACGACCCGGCAGAAGATGTCCGCTTGCATGGCAGGCCTAGTGGAACTGGGCGGGCGCGGCCTCGGCGTCCTCGGGCAGCTCGGCGTGCACCAGTTCGCCCAGGGGATTGGGGAAGTAGGGCGCGCCGCAGTCCTCGCAGTATTCGGGCGGCAGCACGCCGGGGATGCGGCGCACGTCGGTCACGCCGTATTCCTTCAGCAGCGCCGCGATCTCGTCGACCACGTCGGGCTGGCCCTCGTCCATGACCAGGTCTTCCTCGCGGCCGTACAGCGGCCAGACGCAGCCGTAGTACACGTCGTTGCTGCTGCGCGCGGTAAAGCCGATGCGGTATTCGTCGATGCGGCCTTCGCCGCAGCCGGCCACGACGGCCCGCAATTGCGCGGCTTCAAGGTTGACGGCGCCTTCCAGCCAGCTGACCGCCGCGCGCAGCGACAGCGGACGAACCTGGCGATCGGCTTCGCGGTTGCTGACGTAGTAGGCATCGGGCAGCAGGGCTTCAAAACCGCAGCCGGGCAGCAGCCCGGCTAGCGTGGGCTGCGCTTGCGCCGCCCATTGCGCCAGGCACGCATCGCGGCTGGCGTCGGCATCGCCCACGTGTTCCTGCCAGCGGAAGATCGGCTCGCCCTCGGGCACGGCCACCGTGCCGACGATGTAGCGCGTGTCGGCCAGCATGTTGGCCGTTTCGGTGTCGGTATTGAGCGCCGGCTTGGTGGTTTCGGCGCCCAGCGCTTGCGCGCCCAGGCGCTGCAGCCACTGCCAGGTCTCGGAGAACGTGCGCGGCATCTGGTCCACGCTGACCAGCATGGGCATCAGCGCGGTGCGCGCGTTGCTGGAAAGGACGTGCCCATGAAGCTGCGCCAGCAGGGCCTGCTGCGCGCTGGCGGAAATCGAGCCGGTCGGAATGGCATAGCGGGTCCAGGCGACGATGGGCGCGACGATCAGCAGTACGTCGTACCGGACGCCGTTTTTCTCGATCTTCATCGATTCGGACAGGGTTTCGGCCTGTTCGATCAGGACCTCGTAGGCGCCTACGTCGCTTTGGGCAAGGTGGTCCAGCGCCGCTTCAAGCGGCGCATCCTGACCGGCCTTGAGCAGCTTCGGGATCGCTTCGCCAAGCTGGGTCTCCCAAAAGACGTCTTCGACGCGGCTGCCCGAGCGATTCAGCGACTGGGCAAGCGCGACCAGCCGGGTGGCGTCACGGGTCATGCGGGGAGCGGATTGGCTGCGGGATCGGGCCATAACTTCGGGGAACGTCCATTCAGTGTGTAACGACGTAGTTTAACGCCCGGCACTCGCGGCGGGGGCGCGAGGTTCGCCCTGCGCCGGACGACGCCGCCGGGGCGGCCAGCGGGATCCGCAAGAAGACGGATTGATGCTGATCGGGCAACAGACAATCCCCGTGAAGGGGGTTTATTGCGCATTTGAATCGGCTGACAATGTGAGCATCGTTAATTGCTTCTGGAGGCATCGCCATGCGTTGGCCTACGCTTTTCGTTTCCCACGGTTCTCCCATGCTGGCCGTCGAGCCCGGCCGGACCGGCCCCGCGCTGGCCGGTTGGAGCGCCGCGCAGGGCCGCAAACCGCGCGGCATTCTGGTGGTTTCGCCGCACTGGATGGGCGAAGGCCTGGCGCTGTCGACCCGTGACCAGCAGGTTGCCTGGCACGATTTTGGCGGATTCCCGGCCGAGCTCTATGCGCTGCAATACGCCGCGCCCGGATCGCCCGAACTGGCCGCGCGCGTGCAGGCGCTGCTGGCGGAATCGGGCATCGCCGCCGACCGCGATCCGCGGCGTCCGCTGGACCACGGCGCCTGGGTGCCGCTGCGCTACCTGTATCCCGACGTGGACGTGCCCGTCGTGCAACTGTCGCTGGACATGGGCCGCGACGCGGCAGGGCAGATGGAACTGGGCCGCGCGCTGACGCGCCTGCGCGACGAAGACATCCTGATCATCGGCTCGGGGTCGTTGACGCATAACCTGCGCCACGTCCGCATGCCGCTGAACGCGCCGGCGGCGGACTACGTGCCGGGATTTCAAGCGTGGTACGCAGACAAGCTGGCGCGCCACGACGTGCCCGCCCTGCTGGACTGGCAAGCGCAGGCGCCCGGCGCGATGCAGGCGCACCCGCACGACGACCACCTGATGCCGCTGTACGTGGCGCTGGGCGCGGGTGGAGAAAAGGCAAAGCGCCTGAACGACGAAGTGTCGTATGGCGCGCTGGCGATGGACGCCTATCAGTTCGATTAAGTTTGACCAGGTGTCTGACACCCGCTGAGGCAAAGCGGCAAGCCCAAGGCCATCTCCGGAGGGTGTCAGACACCTGCCGAATCATGACGAGGTGTCTGACACCCGCTGAGGCAAAGCGGCAAGCCCAAGACCATCTCCGGAGGGTGTCAGACACCTGCCGATTCATGACGCAGGGCCAATGAAAAACGCCCCGGAACCGCAAGGTCCCGGGGCGTTCTGCAGAAGAATTGCCGCCCCGCCGCCCGGCTGCCCGAAGGCGGGGCCGCCCCCTCGGGGGGCAGCAAGCGAGCGAAGCGAGTGCGGCGTGGGGGTGCTTTACGCCGCCAGCAGCTGGCGCAACACGAACGGCAGGATGCCGCCGTGCTGGTAGTAATCCACCTCGATCGGCGTATCGATACGCAGCAGCACGGTCACGTCCTGCTTGGAACCGTCCTTGCGCGTGATCGTCAGCGTCACGTCCTGCATCGGCTTGATGCCGTTTTCCAGGCCGGAGATGTCGTAAGTTTCTTCACCCGTGATGCCCAGCGATTGCACGCTGTCGTTGCCCTTGAACTGCAGGGGCAGCACGCCCATGCCCACCAGGTTGCTGCGGTGGATGCGTTCGAAGCTGCGGGTGATGACCGCCTTGACGCCCAGCAGCTGGGTGCCCTTGGCGGCCCAGTCGCGCGACGAGCCGGTGCCGTACTCTTCGCCGCCGAACACCACGGTGGGCGTGCCGGCTGCGACGTACTTCATGGCGGCGTCATAGATCGACATCTGTTCGCCGGTGGGCTGGAACAGCGTTTCGCCGCCTTCGAAGCGGCTGCCGTCGGGCAGCGCCGGGATCATGAGGTTCTTGATCCGCACGTTGGCGAACGTGCCGCGCATCATGATTTCGTGGTTGCCGCGGCGCGAGCCGTAGCTGTTGAAGTCGGCCTTCATGACGCCGTGTTCCTTCAGCCACTTGCCCGCGGGCGAGCTTTCCTTGATGGAACCGGCGGGCGAGATGTGGTCGGTGGTGACCGAATCGCCAAACACCCCCAGCGCGCGCGCACCCTTGACCGTGGGCATCGCGCCCGGGGTCATGCCGAAGCCCTCGAAGAAGGGCGGTTCGGCGATGTAGGTGGAATCGGGCCAGTTGTAGGTGTCGCCGGTGACGCCCTTGATGTTTTCCCAGAGCTTGCCGGGATTGCTCTTGACCTGGCCGTAGTTGGCTTCGAAGGCCTCCGGGTCCAGCGCATACTTGAGCAGCGCGTCGATTTCCTCGGTGGTCGGCCAGATGTTGCCCAGCCACACGTCGCCGTTCTTGCCGCGGCCCACGGGCTCGGTCATCAGGTCGCGCGTCACGGTGCCGGCCAGCGCATAGGCCACGACCAGCGGGGGCGAGGCCAGGAAGTTGGCCTTGATGTTCGGGTGAATCCGCGCCTCGAAGTTGCGGTTGCCCGAGAGCACGGCCGAGCACACCAGGTCGTTGCTGGTGATGGCTTCGTTCAGGTCCGGGGTCAGGTCGCCGGCGTTGCCGATGCAGGTCGTGCAACCGTAGGCGGCCACGTCGAACCCGAGCTTTTCCAGGTAGGGCAAGAGGCCCGTCTTGGTCAGGTATTCGGTGACGACGCGGGATCCGGGGGCGAGCGAGGTCTTGATGTGCTTGGGCACGGTCAGGCCGGCTTCCACGGCCTTCTTGGCCAACAGGCCCGCCGCCAGCAGCACGCTGGGGTTGGACGTGTTGGTGCAGGACGTGATGGCCGCGATCAGGATGTCGCCGTTCTTGATCTTGGTGCCGGCGCTGGTCGTGAAGGTCTGGTCGAGCTTTTCGGCGGGCTGGTTGAAGCCGTTTTCGGCGACCGGCTTGGAGAACAGGTCGATGAACGTGTTCTTGACGTTGCCGATTTCGATGCGGTCTTGCGGGCGCTTCGGGCCCGCCAGCGACGGCGCGACGGTGGACAGGTCCAGCGTCAGCAGCTTGGTGAAATTGATGTCCTTGGACGCGGGCACGCCGAACATCTTCTGCGCCTTGAAATAGGCCTCGAAGGCGGCGATTTCCTCTTCGGTGCGGCCGGTGCCGCGGAAGTAGTCGATGGTGCGTTCGTCGACCGGGAAAAAGCCCATGGTGGCGCCGTATTCCGGCGCCATGTTGCCGATGGTCGCGCGTTCGGCCACGGTCAGGCTGGCGGTGCCTTCGCCGCAGAATTCGACGAACTTGCCCACCACCTTTTCACGGCGGAGCATTTCAGTGATGGTGAGCACCAGGTCGGTGGCGGTGACGCCGCCGCGCAGCTGGCCCTTGAGCTCGACGCCCACCACGTCCGGCGTCAGGAAGTACACGGGCTGGCCCAGCATGCCGGCTTCGGCCTCGATGCCGCCCACGCCCCAGCCGACCACGCCGATGCCGTTGATCATCGTGGTGTGGCTGTCGGTGCCCACCAGCGAGTCGGGGTAATAGACGTTGTTCTTCTTGTCCTGGTGCACGCCGCGCGCCAGGTATTCCAGGTTGACCTGGTGGACGATGCCAAAGCCCGGGGGCACGACGCCAAAGGTGTCGAACGCCTGCATGCCCCACTTCATGAACTGGTAGCGCTCTTGATTGCGCTTGAACTCCAGCTTCATGTTCAGGTCCAGCGCGTTCTTGGTGCCGAAGTAGTCGATCATGACCGAGTGGTCCACCACCAGGTCCACGGGCACCAGGGGCTCGATGCTCTTGGGGCTCTTGCCCATCTTGTCGGCGACCGAACGCATGGCGGCGATATCGGCCAGCAGCGGCACGCCGGTGAAGTCCTGCAGCACGACGCGGGCGACCACAAACGGAATTTCATCTTCGCGCTTGGCGTTGGCTTGCCAGTTGGCCAGCTGACGGACGTGTTCTTCGGTGACCTTCTTGCCGTCGCAGTTGCGCAGCACGGATTCCAGCACGATGCGGATGGAGACCGGCAGCCGCTGCACATCGATGCCAAGCGACTTGCCCAGCGCCGGCAGCGAATAGAACTGACAGGACTTGTTGCCGATCTTGAAATTCTTGAGTGTGTCTAGGGTGTTGTGCGGCATGATGGACTCCGTGGTTTTGCCCAGGCTGAAGGCGGCATTTTCAGGCGTTTCGGCGAGTTTGTCATTGTCTCTTGGACAAGTTTGCCGAGGGTCTATATCTTGGTTTGTGTCTTATATCTTATATAAGACTTGAGCGGCACGTCAAAGTTCCGGCCCCGTATCGCGCCAGACCGGTTCGGATTCGGCGAAACCCTTACTTTGGCGGACGCGCGCCAAGCCTGCAAGGCCCTGTGCTCCGGAAGGCGCGCTTCAGGTCAGGTATGCGGGCAATTCAGCCGCCGTGAATTCAAGGAAGCGCTTCAAGGCCAGCGGCTCGCCGCAACGTGCCGGCATGACGGCGTAGATGCGGGCGGGCGCGGGCGTCCAGTCGGGCAGGATGCGCGCCAGCCGGCCTTGATCGAGATCGTCGCCGCACAGATAGCGCGGCACCAGCGCCAGACCCAGGCCCGCCGCCGCCATGGCGCGCAGCGTGTCCATATTGCTGCTCAGGCTGCGGGGCTGGAATTCCACCGCTTCCATTTCGCCGCCCGGGCCGGTCAAGCGCCAGGTGTGCAGGCCGTCCTGCGTGCCGTGGGCAAGCAGGGGCAGGGTGGCCAGGTCGCGCGGGTGACGCGGCGGGGATTTGGCCATCGCCGGGCTGCACACCAACGCCATCGGCACGGCGGAGATTTCGATCGCATTCAATCGGGCGTCGGTCAGCGACGATGACTGGGCGCGAAAGCCCAGGTCGTACCCTTCGCCGACCAGGTCGATGATCTGGTCTCGCGTGTCCAGCAGCACGCGCACGCGGGGGTGCTCAGCGCAGAAGCGGGCGACCAAGCCGCCCAGAATCCGGGTCGCAAGCGGCGAGGGCGCGGTGATGCGCAGCATCCCGGCGGGCGCATCGCCCATGGACGCGGCCAGGTCGAAGACACTGCGCGCTTCGCGGGCCAGCGCTTTGGCGTGGGCATGAATCTGTTCGCCCATCGGGGTAAGCGACACGCGGCGCGTATTGCGCTGAAGCAGCCGCACGCCCAGGCGCGCTTCCAGCTCGGCGACTCGGCGGCTCAGCTTGGAACGTTGCATATTCAACACACGTGCGGCCGCCGAAAAGCCGCCTTTTTCAACGACTTCGCTGAAAAGCAGCAGGTCTTCAAGG
Organism: Achromobacter sp. E1; assembly: GCF_037039475.1. Classification (NCBI taxonomy): domain Bacteria; kingdom Pseudomonadati; phylum Pseudomonadota; class Betaproteobacteria; order Burkholderiales; family Alcaligenaceae; genus Achromobacter; species Achromobacter sp. E1. Next base: position 3,879,397 of record NZ_CP146253.1, on the reverse strand, counting down.
CGGTGAACGTAGTTAGGCATACAGCGTTTTAATAGGGGAATTCGGAATATTGGCTGGCATTGTCCTGACAGCCGGGACAATTATTCCTGAAATTGGCCCCTACTGTCCGGCGGTCCGAACTCATAAGCTGTCGCGGCAATACATGTTCAGCAACCAGCAAGGCAGCATTTTTGACTCTTCACCTTAGCGCCGTCGTTCCGGGCTCCAGCCGATACATGGGCGACGCCTGCACCATTCGCCAGTTTCGCCCTACCGATTTCTCGCGATGCATCTCGCCCGTGGTGCTGGTGAATCACTTCGTCATGACCGGGCCGACCTTCGAACCGCATACGCACGCGGGCATCAGCGCCGCAACGCTGCTGCTGGAAGACAGCACCGGCGTCATGCAAAGCCTGGACGGCATCGAGAACAACCAGGACATTCACGCGGGCGACCTGCACTGGACGCAGGCCGGGCGCGGCAGCGTGCACGCGCAGCGGCCAGTGGGCGAGGCCCGGCTGCACGGCCTGCAGATCTTCATCAATCATCCGGCGCACCTGAAATCCTTGCCGCCCATGACCTCGATGCTGCGCGCTGCGGACATGCCTGCCATCCAGGCGCCTTCGGGCAAGGTCCGGGTCGTGGCGGGCAGCTTCGGGGGGCTGGAGTCGCCCTTGCGCACGCCCGAACCGTTGCTGATACTGGACGGCTCGCTACGGCCTGGTGCGACCACCCTGGTGCCCATGCCGCCCGGCTGGACCGCCTGGTTCTACGCCATCCAGGGCGACCTGGGCGTGCGCGCCAGGCATTGCAGCAAGGGTGCGACGCCGCTGCCCAAGGTGGCGGGCGGCGATCCGGACTTTGCGGTCGTGCCCGCCGGCAGCGCCGCGGTAGCGGGCGCCACGCGGGGCGGTGAAGAAGGGGTCCTGTTGCTGATGGCCGGCAAGAAGCCCGTGCATTTCGTGCTGGTGGCCGGATCGGCGGTGGGGGAAGTGCCGCAGCAGGGGGGCGCGGCGTTGCCCGACGCGGACGGGGCGCTTGCCGAGGCGTTGGCGGCGTATGGGGAAACCGAACCGGCCGATGCGCTGACGACCTGCTGAATCGTCGCGGAATGTGTTGCTTGGTCGCAACGCCGAGCCTCAATTCTGTTTGAGAGAATCAATGAGAACGATTCTCCTTTGGTAACATCGTCGCGGTCAGACCTCAAGACCCCAACCGCGAATGTGCTTGGATGGCGCCGGTCACCCCGGATAGCCACGCGATTCGAATCGGGTTTTTGCGGATCTCCCCACCGCAACGCGGACCCGCTTCCGCTTTATCAGCGCCCCGATATGAAAATCAGAACTCTCGCTTGCATGGCTGCCGCCTTGCCGTGCTTTGGCGCCGTCCACGCCCAGACCGCCCCCCAGACCGCTCCCCAGACTCAGCCCGCCACGACCAGCGGCTCCGTAACCTCGATGGACGCCATCCGGGTTGAGGCCAGCGCGGACGCATCGGCCGGCGGTCTGTCCGCGCCGTTCGCGGGCGGGCAGGTGGCCCGCGGCGGCCGTGTCGGCATCCTCGGCACTGAGGACTTCATGAACACGCCGTTCAGCGTCACCAGCTATACCAACGAGCTGATCCAGGATCGCCAGGCCAAGAGCGTGGGCGACGTGCTGCAGAACGACTCGGGTGTGCGCGTGGCGCGCGGTTTTGGCAACTTCCAGGAGTCTTACTTCATTCGCGGCTTCATTCTGAGTTCGGATGATGTGGCCTACAACGGCCTGTACAGCCTGCTGCCCCGGCAATACATCGCCACGGAGCTCTTCGAGCGCGTGGAAGTGCTGCGCGGCGCGACGGCCTTCCTGACCGGCGCCACGCCCGGTGGCGGCGGCATTGGCGGCGTCATCAACCTGGTGCCCAAGCGCGCGCCGAACGAGCCGCTGACGCGGGTCACGACGGGTGTGGCCAGCGGTGGCCAGTTCCAGTTGTCCACCGACATCGCCCGCCGCTTTGGCCCGGACGACAGCACCGGCATCCGTTTGAACGCCGCGCAGCGCAGTGGCGACACGGCCATCGACGACGAACATAGCCGCACCAGCGTGGTCTCCTTGGGCCTGGACTGGCGGTCCGCCGACACGCGCCTGTCCGCCGACATCGGCTGGCAGGAAAACAAGCTCAAGCGCCCGCGCCCCAACGTGACGCTGGGCGCCGGCGTCACGACCGTGCCCGATGCGCCGGACGCCAGCTCCAACTACGCGCAGCCGTGGACGTATTCCAACGAGCGCGACGTTTTCGGCACGTTGCGCGCGGAACACGACTTCAGCGACAAGCTGACCGCGTACGGCGCGTTTGGCATGCGCCGCAGCGACGAAGCCAACTCCCTGGGCAACATCACGCTGACCAATGGCAGCACCGGCGCCGGCAACTTCTACCGCTTCGACAACACGCGTGAAGACAGCGTCAACACGGGTGAAATCGGCCTGCGCGGCAAGTTGCGCACGGGGCCCGTGGGGCACGAGTTCGTCGTGTCTGCTTCGTGGTTCGATCTGAAGAAGAAGAACGCGTACGTGATGGACTTCCGCAACACGTTCCCCACGAACATTTACGATCCCATCTCGTACGACAAGCCTGCCTTCAGCGCAGGCGCGCTGCGCGGCAATGATCTGGACAACCCCGCGCTGCAGGGCCGTACCCGCCTGAGCAGTTACGCCATCGGCGACACGATGTCCTTCCTGGACGACAAGGTGCTGTTCACGGCCGGCATCCGCCATCAGCGCATGTCGCAGCGCGATTACGCGTACAACACCGGCAACGAAAGCGGCGCCTACGACGCCAGCCACAATTCGCCCGCCTTCGGTCTGGTGGTCAAGGTTGCGCCCAGCGTATCGCTGTATGCCAACTACATCGAAGCCCTGGTTGCCGGCCCGACCGCGCCCGCAACCGCAGGCGGCCGCCCGGTGCCGAACGTGGGCCAGAGCCTGCCGCCCTTCGTGTCCAAGCAGAAGGAAGTGGGCGTGAAGTACGAAGGCGACAGCCTGGGTGGTGGCCTGGCGTTCTTCTCGACGGAAAAGCCGCGCGCGGCCTACAACGCCGCCAACGAGCTGACCAATTCCGGCAAGGACCGCCACCAAGGCGTCGAGCTGACCGTATTCGGCGAACCCGTGCGCAGCGTGCGCCTGCTGGGCGGCCTGACCTGGCTCGATGCCAAGCAGGTGTCGACGGGCAACGCCTCGCTGAACGGCAATCGCGTGATCGGCGTGCCGCGCTTCCAGGCCAACATGGGCGTGGAATGGGACATCCCGGGCGTCGAAGGCTTGGCCATCGACGGCCGCGTGGTCTACACCGGCTCGTCGTATGCCGATGACGCCAACACGCTCAAGGTTCCGGGCTGGACGCGCTTTGACGCCGGCCTGCGCTACATGATGGACGTGGACGGCCACGTCCTGACGCTGCGCGCCCGCGTGGACAACATCGCCAACCGCAACTACTGGTCGTCGGTGGGCGGCTATCCGGGCAATGGCTACCTCGTCCTGGGCGGCCCGCGCACGTTCTCGTTGTCGGCCAGCATGGACTTCTGATTACTGCGGGCGACCGTCCACGCAGAAAAAATCCCGGCCCGCCGGGATTTTTTTTCGTTCATGCAGCGCGAGGCGGGTTGAAGATGTGTTGGAGGTGTCTGACACCCAGGGGAGATGATCTTCAGCCTGCGGCGATGTCTCAGCGGGTGTCAGACACCGGGGCAATTCAGCGGGTGTCAGACACCCGGGCGATTCAGCGGCCCTTCACCAAAGCCATCCGCCTCGCGACAGGCTCGATTCGCAGCTCTTGTACTGCGCCGTGAACTTCTCGGCGCGCGCCTGCACTTTCTGCGAGACGGTTTTCAACCAAGCCTTGCGGTCGTAACTGCGGTTGCGGTAGCCGGTCCAGCCCTCGTGGTAGTTCAGATACTGCCCATACGCATCCCACTTCGAGATGCCGTTGATACGCTGCGTCTTGTTCATGTACCAGCCCATGAAGTCCAGCGCGTCGGCAAAGTTGTCGCGGCTGGAGGTCCAGCCGCCCGCTTCGCGCTTGTAGTCGGCCCAGGTCTCGTCCTTGGCCTGCGCATAACCGTACGCCGAGCTCACGCGGCCCCACGGGATGAAGCCCAGGAAGTAATAGCGCGGCGGCAGCGCGTCGTGCTTGAAGGACGACTCCTGGTACATCATCGCGATCGGCACGGGCACCGGGGCGCCCCATTTTTTCTGCACCTCCAGCGCCGCGTCGTGCCATTCCGGTTTCTCGCGGAAGATGGCGCAGATGTTGTCGGGATTCGAGGGCGGCGCGGTGGCGCAGCCGGCTAGCGTCAGCAACAGCGTCGGCGGCAATAGCCGGATCATTGGCAGGCTTCCTCCAGGAAAAATGCGCCGGGGCTTTCCCGGCGATGGCGGCCGACGTCTCACCGGCATGCCTGGATTGTATTGAAACGTTTCGTTATACAGGCTGCCTGATGATCCCAATCGCTCAGACAGAGGCAAAAAAAAAACGGCCCCGGGCGATTGCACGGGGCCGTTGTTCAGGCCGCGAGGCCTGGCTGGGGGATCAGGATCAGACCTCGATCACGTCCGCCACGTCCTTGTAGTCGGGGATCTTGTCGAAGTTCAGGTACTGGTAGATCTGGTCGCCGCTCTTGTTGATGACGCCCATGTCCGCCATGTACTCGTCCTTGGTCGGGATGCGGCCAAGCTTCGAGCAGATCGCGGCCAGTTCGGCCGAGCCCAGGTACACGTTGGTGTTCTTGCCAAGGCGGTTCGGGAAGTTGCGGGTGCTGGTCGACATGACCGTCGCGCCTTCGCGGACCTGCGCCTGGTTGCCCATGCACAGCGAGCAGCCCGGCATTTCGGTGCGGGCGCCGGCGGTGCCGAACACGCCGTAGTGGCCTTCCTCGGTCAGTTGCGTGGCGTCCATCTTGGTCGGCGGAGCGACCCACAGCTTGACCGGGATGTCGCGCTTGCCTTCCAGCAGCTTGGACGCCGCGCGGAAGTGGCCGATGTTGGTCATGCAGCTGCCGATGAACACTTCGTCGATCTTGGCGCCGGCGACTTCCGACAGCGTCTTCACGTCGTCGGGGTCGTTCGGGCAGGCGACGATGGGTTCATGCACGTCGGCCAGGTCGATCTCGATGACCGCGGCGTATTCGGCGTCGGCGTCCGGCTCCAGCAGCTTGGGGTCGGCCAGCCAGGCTTCCATCGCCTTGATGCGGCGGCCCAGCGTGCGCTCGTCTTCGTAACCGTTGGCGATCATCCACTTGAGCATCACGATGTTGCTGTTGATGTACTCGATGATCGGTTCCTTGTTCAGGCGCACCGAGCAGCCGGCGGCCGAACGTTCGGCGGAAGCGTCCGACAGTTCAAAGGCTTGTTCGACCTTCAGGTCGGGCAGGCCTTCGATTTCCAGGATGCGGCCGGAGAAGATGTTCTTCTTGCCTTGCTTGGCAACCGTCAGCAGGCCTTGCTTGATGGCGTACAGCGGAATGGCGTTGACCAGGTCGCGCAGGGTGACGCCGGGCTGCAGCTTGCCCTTGAAGCGCACCAGCACCGATTCCGGCATGTCCAGCGGCATGACGCCCGTGGCGGCGGCAAAGGCCACCAGGCCCGAGCCGGCCGGGAACGAGATGCCGATGGGAAAGCGCGTGTGCGAATCGCCGCCGGTGCCGACGGTGTCGGGCAGCAGCATGCGGTTCAGCCACGAGTGGATGACGCCGTCGCCCGGACGCAGCGACACGCCGCCACGGGTGCTGATGAATTCCGGCAGCGTGTGGTGCGTCTTGACGTCCACGGGCTTGGGATAGGCGGCGGTGTGGCAGAACGACTGCATCACCAGGTCGGACGAGAAGCCCAGGCAGGCCAGGTCCTTCAGTTCGTCGCGGGTCATGGGGCCGGTGGTGTCCTGGCTGCCGACCGAGGTCATCTTCGGTTCGCAGTAGGTGCCCGGGCGGATGCCGCGGCCTTCCGGCAGACCGCAGGCGCGGCCGACCATCTTCTGGGCCAGCGTGAAGCCGCGGCCGGAGTCGACCGGATCCTTGGGCAGGCGGAACAGCGTCGAGGGCGGCAGACCCAGGGCTTCACGGGCCTTGGCGGTCAGGCCGCGGCCGATGATCAGCGGAATGCGGCCGCCGGCACGCACTTCATCGAACAGCACGTCGGACTTGACCTCGAATTCGGCGATGACTTCACCGTTCTTGATCGCCTTGCCTTCGTAGGGGCGCAGCTCGACCACGTCGCCCATTTCCATCTTGGACACGTCCAGCTCGATCGGCAGGGCGCCGGCGTCTTCCATCGTGTTGTAGAAGATCGGGGCGATCTTGTTGCCCAGGCAGACGCCGCCAAAGCGCTTGTTCGGCACGAAGGGGATGTCTTCGCCCGTGAACCACAGCACCGAGTTGGTGGCCGACTTGCGCGACGAACCCGTGCCGACCACGTCGCCCACGTAGGCGACCAGGTGGCCCTTTTCCTTCAGGGATTCGATGAACTTGACCGGGCCGCGCTTGCCGTCTTCTTCCGGCTCGAACGCGGCGCCGTCGCGCTTGTTCTTGAGCATCGCCAGGGCGTGCATCGGGATGTCGGGACGGGTGGTGGCGTCGGGGGCGGGCGACAGGTCGTCGGTGTTGGTTTCGCCCGGAACCTTGAAGACCGTGATGGTCAGGCTTTCCGGCAGTTCCGGACGGCTGGTGAACCATTCGGCGTCGGCCCAGCTCTGCATCACGGACTTGGCGTTGGCGTTGCCCTTGTCGGCCTTTTCCTTCACGTCGTGGAAGGCGTCGAACATCAACAGGGTCTTCTTGAGCGCATCGGCGGCGATGGTGCCGATTTCCGCATCATCCAGCAGGTCGACCAGCGGGCCAATGTTGTAGCCGCCGAGCATCGTGCCCAGCAGTTCCGTCGCCTTGGCACGGCTGATCAGCGCACAAGCTTCCTTGCCCAGCGCCACGGCGGCCAGGTAGGAGGCCTTGACCTTGGCGGCGTCGTCCACGCCGGCCGGCACGCGGTGCGTCAGCAGCTCGACCAGATTCTGCTCCTCGCCAGCGGGCGGATTCTTCAGCAGTTCGATCAGTTCAGCGGTTTGTTTGGCCGTAAGGGGCAGCGGGGGAATCCCCAGAGCCGCGCGTTCGGCAACGTGTTGGCGGTAAGTATCCAGCATGTGAGGCCTGCTCAAAGTCGGGTTGGAAGAAGGGTTGTCGGCCGGAATTGTAGAAGCAAGTGGGGGCCGGTAGCAAATGTCTTATATCTTATATAAGACTTGAGCCGATAGCCTGTTGCTCGGCGGCGACGTCCGGGAGGGCGGGGCGGCGTTAATGGGCCGGATATCAGGCCGGGCGCCACGAAAAAGGGCGGCCGCATGGCCGCCCCGGGGAAACGCCTTTCAGTCGGGAGATTAGGGCGCGGTGGCGTCGTAGACCACCCCGACCCGGGCGAAATTGCCGCCGTACTGCTTGACGTCGACCTCGAAGGGCGCGCTGTCGCCAGGCGGCAGGCGCGGCACGCGCAATTCCTTGAAGGTGGCGCCGGTGAGCTGGTCCTGGGCGTCGTACAGGCTGACCCACACGCGCACCTTCTCGACCTCGCGCTCGCTGTCGTTGCGCACCCGGCCATGCACCGTCACGTACTTGTAACGGAAGCGGTAGGTGAAGTTCAGCGTGCCGGTGCCAATGGCGGCTTCGGTGTTTTCCACGGTCACGGCAAGCTGCGGCCGCGGGCCGGGCAAGGCGGCGCGCTTGGCGGGCAGCCAGTTCGTCTTGACCTCGGAAAAGCGCTCCACGCGCCCGGTCAGCGCCACGGGCACGCGCTCGCCGGGATACAGATACGTCGGCAGGCTCCAGGACTGGCGCAGATCCAGGGGGCGCGAACCGTCGAACACCGCGATTTCGGCGCGCGGCGACAGCGCCACGTATTCCTTGCTGGTGTTGACCAGTTCCGCATACAGCACGGGCCGTTCGATCTCGTCGAGCAGGCGGCGCGGGGCCGACAGCTTTAGCGCCCCGGTGTCGAACAGCGCGAAGTCCGGGTCCAGCAATTCCTCGGTGGTCAGACGGACATGGTCGATCACCCGCGTGTTGGCCGGGCTGACGCGCACGATGCGGCTGGCGGGCGGTTCGGCCGCGGCCGGCGCGGCTTTGGCGGCGGTTTGCGCGGGGAGCTGGCTGCGCGGCCCGAGGGCGGTGAACTTCCAGGCGGCGTAGGCGCCCGCCGCAAACAGGATCAGCGCCAGCGCGGCCAGGGCCGGCCGCGACAGGCGCCCGGAGGGGGAGCGATCAGCTTTCACTTTGCACCATGTAATCGTAGGCGGCGACCTCGCCGTCGCGCAGCATCTCGCAGCGCACGTCAAACGACGTCAGCGCATCCGGGGCCAGCGGGCTGGCGGTGGCGTAGCCGTTGCCGGTGCCGATCAGCCTGCCGTCGGCGCCGTACAGCATGACCGTGATCTGCGTGCTGCTGGCCGGCTGGACGCCCTGGTTGCGGATCAGGCCAACCAGTCGGTAGGCGCCGTCGTTGCGGACGAGCTGCACCTTGCTGGCGGCCACGTCGTTGTTCTTGCCACGCGCTGGCGACGGCGTGGCAACCTGCAGGTCATAGCGGCTGAACGCCTTGTCCGGCGCCGAGATCTTCAGGGGCGTGTATTCCCCCGGTTGCAGCGAGCGCGCGGGCGCCGAGCCGGACACGGTGGCCAGCGACAGGTCGCCCTGGAAGAACGATGCCGATACACGCGGCACGTCGATCTTGCGGCCCGTTTCGTTGCGCACGATCATGACGAGTTCGGTGCGGCCGCGGGTCTTGATTTCCTGCACGTCGGTCAGCTTGACCAGCGAGGCGTCGATGGGCGGCTCGGCAATGCGGGTGGGCGCGGATGGCGGGCGCGAACCCAGCGTGGAGACGACCAGGGGGACGATCACCGCGGCCAGGATCGCCACCGAGATCGCCACGATTGCCACGGGCTTGATGGGCGCCGGCTGAGGCTTCTGGATGTTGCGCAGGATTTTTTCCAGGCGCTGCGCCACGTTGTCCTCGACCAGCGTGACCGCGTGGCAGTGGCTGCACTGGTATTCGTTGGTGTCCAGCTTGGTGAACTGGGCGCTGCCGCAGGTGGAGCAGGTCAGCGTCACCGTATTGATGGTGGTCTGTTTGGGCGTCATTCTCGGTACGCAGGCGGGCCGCCAGCGCTGCGCGAACGAGGTCGGCGCGGCGGGCGGCAGGGGATAGCCGGGCGGCAAGGATAGCGGCCGCGCGGCATGGCCGGGGTGCATGAGCGCATCAGATTGTGACCAACTGTGTGCATTCGGCGCGACGGGGGCCGGATCACCGCATTGCCCCGGTGCTATCATTCCCGCCGAAAAGCTTTAGCCCGTTAACTCGTTAACCTGTTACCACGCCGTTTCCCGTCGATCCGCTCACTGCCGCCCCGGCGCGCAGCCGGGCAGAGCCGAGGTCTGGCTCCACCCGTCGCATGAGCATCGATCAACACCTGCTGTTTTTGGCCTGCGTGGCGCTTGCCACCTATGCCCAGACGATGACGGGCTTTGCGTTTGGCCTGGTGCTGCTGGGCCTGTCGGGCGTGTTCCAGCTGGCCTCGGTCGCCGAAGTCGCCAACGTGGTGAGCGTGCTGTCGCTGGTCAATGCGGGCGTCACGCTGCTGCGCGCCAGACCGCAGGTGAATTGGTCGCTGCTGACGCCCGCCGCGGTCAGCAGCCTGGCCGGCGTGGGGGTGGGCGTGGCCGCGCTGACGTGGATCAGCGGATCCATGGCGGTGCTGTTGCAACTGCTGCTTGGCGTCACCATCCTGGCCTGCGCCATCTTGCTGGTGACGCGCACCCAGCCGCTGGCGCAGTTGTCTTCGCGCACGTCCAGTGTGTTTTTCGGGGGCGTGTCGGGCGTGCTGGGCGGCCTGTTTTCCAGCGCCGGTCCGCCCATGGTCTATCACCTGTACCGCCAGCCGCTGCCGCTGGCCACCATCCGCAACAGCCTCTTGATCCTCTTTTCGCTCAACGCCACGGTGCGGCTTGCGCTCGTGACCGGGCAGGGCGCCTTCATGGCGTCGTCTTTCTGGATGAGCGTGCAGGCGCTGCCGGTCGTGATCGGCGTGACGTGGTTCGCGCGCCGCTACAGCACCGAGAATTCGATGAAGACGGTCAAGCGCATGGTGTTCGTGCTGCTGCTGGCCGCAGGCCTGGGCCTGATCGTCCCCGCGTCGAGAATGTTGGCGGCCGGCTAGGTGCGGCCGGCTAGGTGCGGCCGGTCCTCTCCCTTAACCCCGTTCGCCCGTGATGTAGCGTTCCAGTTCGTGGATGATGAACTTCTGCTCGCTCATCACGTCCTTGACCAGGTCGCCGATGGACAGCAGGCCGATGAGCTTGTCGTTGTCGATGACGGGCAGGTGGCGGAAATGCCGTTCGGTCATCATCGCCATGCAGTGTTCCCGCGTGTCGGCGGGACCGACGTAGTAGACCGACTCCGTCATGATGTCGCGCACCTTGGTCGTGCGCGATGAGCGGTCCTGCAGGACGATCTTGCGCGCGTAGTCGCGTTCGGTCAGCATGCCCAGCACCACGTCGCCTTCCACCACCACCACCGCGCCGATGCCGCGGTCGGCCATCGTCTTGATCGCGTCAAAGACCGACGAATCCGGAGAAACCGTCACGACGGCGTGATTGGCCTTTTCCCTGAGAAGCTCAGCAACTGTCTTCACGATGTGCTCCCGAAACGAACCATGCTCCATCCTAAGCCTGCCTGCGGGATTGCCGCAAGCGCGACGCGTTGTTTCGCGTTGTTGTCGCGAAACGCGTGGCGTAGCTAGGCGGCTGGCCGGGCGTACAACGCCGTGCGCAGGTAGGTCAGCGCATCGGCCCCGCTGGTGATCGCGTCCGCCCCGATGCGCTCGTGCCAGTGGGCTTCCGATCCCGCCGCCAGCCGCCAATCGCGCAGCCGGCGGGTGTAAAGCTGCAAGTCAAACTCCTCGGTGACGCCGATGGCGCCGTGCACCGCGTGCGCGATGTCGGCCACCTGCGGCACGGCCTGGCTTGCGCGGGCCTTGCCCAACGCGGCAAGCAAGGGGCGGGGCAGGCCGTCGTCGCCTTGAAAGGCCAGCTCTGCCGCCATGCGGGCGGCCCACACTTGTTCGGCCATCACGCTGATCTGCTGTTGAACCGCCTGAAAGCGGCCGATGGGCTTGCCGAACTGCGCGCGCTGGTTCGCGTACGCCAGCGTCATCGCCAGCACCCGGTCCATCGCGCCGGCGATCAGGCCGGCGTAGGCGGCGGCTGCAAGCGTGTCCAGCGGCGCGGGACCCTCGATACGTTCGGCGTCGCCAAGCGCCCATGACGCGCCGCCATCCAGGCTGCCGTGCACGCCGTTCGGTTCGACGCGCGCCGCCTGCATGGGCAACAGCCAGGTCTGGCCGCCGATGCCCGCCAGCACGTAGTCGGCGCTGCGCGCCCAGGCCACGCTGACGCCGGCGATGCGTCCGTCATCGATGGCAAGGCCGTGCGGCGCTAGCGCGATCGACCCGGCCGCTTGCGGACGCTGCGCGCGGCTCAGCCAGGCGCGCGCAAGCAGGGTGTGGGCAATGGGGTAGGGGCACAGGTGCCGGCCCGCCGCCAGCACGACCGGCAGCGCGTCTGCGAGGCCCAGGCCCGCGCCGCCATGCGCTTCCAGAACCAGCGCGTCCGCAAAGCCCGCGTCCTCGCAGGCCTGCCACGCGGCGGCGGGCGGCTGGCCTTGTTCGGTCCGGCGGATCACCTCGGGCGTGCAGGTCTGGGCAAAAAGGCGTTCGGCGGCATCGCCAAAAATGTTGTCCATGGCGGTCGTCCTTATCGAAGGCCAAGTCCGCGGGCGATGATCCCGCGCAGGATTTCACGGGTGCCGCCGCGCAGCGAAAACGTGGGTGCAACCTGTTCCAGATACGCCAGCGTGCGCAGCAGCGGCAGGGGCACGGGCCGGCCAGGATGCCGGCCCAGCGTATCGCCGATGAGGCGCGGGATGGCCTGTTCAAGCTCGGTGCCCAGGTCTTTGACCAGCGACGCCTCCGTGGCGGGACTCAGGCCGGCGGCCAGCTTGCCGGCAACCGCCAGCGACATGGCGCGCAGCACCGCCATCTGCGACAGGATGGCGCCCAGCGTGGCGCGGCTTGCGGCGTCGGCGTCGCGCTCGCGGCAGTGCGCCAGCCAGCATTCCAGCAGCGCGATGCTGGAATACAGACGCTCGGGGCCGCTGCGCTCGAAGGCCAGTTCGGCATTGACCTGCGCCCAGCCCGCGCCTTCCTCGCCGATCAGCGCATCGGCCGGCAAGGCCACGTTGTCGAAGAACACTTCCGAAAAATGCGCGTCGCCCGCCAGGTCTTCGATGGGCCGCACCGACACGCCGGGCAGAGACAGGTCCACGATGACCTGCGACAGCCCCTGGTGCCGGTCCTGGACAGTGCCCGAGGTGCGCACCAGCGCGATCATGTAGTGCGAGCGGTGCGCGTTGGTCGTCCAGATCTTGCTGCCGTTCAGGCGCCATCCGCCGCCATCGGGCTCGGCCCGCGTGCGGATGCTGGCCAGGTCCGAACCGGAGCCCGGTTCGCTCATGCCGATGCAAAAGAAGGCCTGCGCGGCGCAGATGCGCGGCAGGTAGAAGTCCCGTTGCGCCGGCGTGCCGTACTTCAGGATAAGGGGTGCGCTCTGGCGGTCCGCGATCCAGTGCGCCGACACGGGCGCGCCCGCGCCCAGCAATTCTTCGGACAGCACGAACCGCGCGAAATGGCCGCGCGCCGCGCCGCCGTATTCGCGCGGCAATGTCAGACCCAGCCAGCCGCGTTCGGCAAGCTGACGGCTGAATCCGGCGTCAAACCCCATCCAGGAGCGCGCGCGCTCATCGGGCTCCAGCCCTTCCAGCGCATCGGCCAGGAAGGCGCGCACCTCGGTGCGCAAGGCTTCGTCCTCGGGGGGAATGGCAGTCAGTTCCAGCGTATCGATCATCAGGCGCTCCGGGTCGGACAACGGCGCCGCAAGGGGCGCCGGTGGCCACTATCGGGGAACGCGGCGAACGCTGTCCAATAGTATTTTTTGCCTTTCTGATACGGCTTCGGTATCGGCGGCCGAAACGCGGGCGCGGCGGCCCGGCAGTATGATTGACCGCACTTCAAGTCACGCACCGCGCGACTCAAAACGCACCACAAGGAGGAAACACCATGAATGAAGTCATCGTCGCTTCGGCCGTCCGCACCGCCATCGGAGATTTCGGCGGCGCGCTCAAGGATGTGCCGCCCTGCGATCTGGGCGCCACCGTCATCCGCGCCGCGCTGGAACGCGCGGGCGTCTCGGGCGACGAAGTGGGCCATGTCGCCGTCGGCCACGTCATCAACACCGAGCCGCGCGACATGTACCTGTCGCGCGTGGCCGCCATGAATGCCGGCATCTCCAAGGAGACGCCCGCCTTCAACGTCAACCGGCTGTGCGGCTCGGGCCTGCAGGCCATCGTGTCGGCCGCGCAGTCGATCATGCTGGGTGACGCCGACATCGCCGTGGGCGCCGGCGCCGAGAGCATGAGCCGCGCGCCGTACATCGCCCCGGCCCAGCGCTGGGGCGCGCGCATGGGCGACAGCGTCATGCTGGACATGATGACCGGCGCGCTGTCCGACCCGTTCGGCAAGATGCACATGGGCGTCACGGCGGAAAACGTGGCCGCAAAGTTCGGCATCAACCGTCAGGACCAGGACGCCTTGGCCGCGGAATCGCACCGCCGCGCCGCGGCCGCGATCGATGCTGGCCACTTCCGCGACCAGATCGTGCCCGTGAAGATCAAGTCGCGCAAAGGCGAGATCGTGTTCGACACCGACGAACACGTGCGCCGCGACGTCACGGCCGACAGCCTGGCCAGCCTGAAGCCGGTGTTCCAGAAAGAAAACGGCACGGTCACCGCGGGCAACGCGTCCGGCCTGAACGACGGCGCGGGCGCGCTGGTGCTGATGAACGCCTCGGTCGCGGCCAAGCGCGGCATCAAGCCGCTGGCGCGCCTGGTCGCCTACGCCCACGCCGGTGTGGACCCGGACATCATGGGCATCGGCCCGGTGCCCGCCACCCAGGCGGCGCTCAAGCGCGCGCGCCTGACGGTCGACCAGTTGGACGTCATCGAGGCCAACGAGGCATTTGCCGCCCAAGCCTGCGCGGTGTCGCGCGAGCTGAAGCTGGACGCGGCCAAGGTGAACCCGAACGGCAGCGGCATCGGCCTGGGCCACCCCATCGGCGCAACCGGCGCCATCATCGCCACCAAGGCCCTGCATGAGCTGCAGCGCGTGCAAGGCCGCTATGCGCTGGTCACCATGTGCATCGGCGGGGGCCAGGGCATCGCGGCGATTTTCGAACGGGTCTGATTCTTTACGGGCCGCAAGCCCGCAACGTCCCGGTAGCGCCGGGGCGTTGCGGGCTTTTTACTTGCCGTCCTGACCCAGGTAGTCCTTGGTCCACGCCTGGCACTCGGCGTGCAGCAGGGCGCCCATCTGCGCGCGCCGGGGCGCGTCGAGCCGGCTGCTGATGGCGCCAAAGCTGAACGCCACCCACGTCAGCTCGGACACGGGAAACGCCACGCCCACGCCCGATACGCCCGGCGTAATGGTGTCCACGATCTCGGCGTAACCCGCGGCCCGGGTCTGCCGGACCGCCTTCATCAGCGCGGAGCTGGACACGCGGATGTGCGCGTAACTGGCGGCGTGCCGGGCGTACAGCGCGGCGATCTCCTCGTCGGGCAGTGCCGCCATCAGCGCCAGGCCGCCCGCGCCCACGCCAAGAAGGCGGCGCTCGCCCTGGTCGATGGTGAAGACCTTGACCGGGAACGAGCCGGCCTCGCGCAGCAGGCATAGCGCGTAGTCGCCCTGGCGGATCACCAGAAAGACCGTGTCGCCCGACAGGCGGGCGAGCTTCTGCGCGAAGGGCCGCAGCGCGTCCAGCAGCGGCGTGCGGCGCAAGGCGGCAAACCCCAGTTGCATCGAATCCACGCCCAGCCGATAACGGCGGGTGGCGCGGTCGCGTTCGGCGAATTGTTCTTCCAGCAGGCAACTGAGCAGGCGGTGGGCGGTGGAGCGCTCCAGGCCGGTCGCGGTCATCACACCCTGCAGATCGATGCCGTCCTCCTGGTGCTGCGCCAGCACGCGCAGCAGGCCGAGCGCGCGGCGCATGCTCTGGGTTCCCCCGGTTGATCCGGTAGTGTTCATATTGTGGGAATAATTGATTGAATATTTTGTATTTTAGGATTCGTGGTGCGTTAATTCAATCCAGCCGATCGCGCCGCATTCGATGGCGCGGCATTACAAGGACGAGGAGACCATGGAATACGCCACCCTGGCCGTCGAACGGTTTGACGCGGTATGCCGCATCAGCCTGGCCCGCGAATCCGCGCGCAACGCGCAAAGCCAGCAGATGCTGGACGAGCTGGACCACGCGCTGGCGCGTGCTGAAGACGACGACGAAATCCGGGTGGTGATCCTGGCCGGCCGCGGCGCGCATTTTTCGGCCGGGCACGACCTGAAGGAAGCGCAGGCCAAGCGCGCGGACTTTACCGTCGAGGAACGCTGGGCTTATGAGTCGCGCCGCTACTACGGCTATTGCCTGCGCATCTGGGACTTTCCGAAGCCCGTCGTGGCGCAGGTGCAGGGCGCGTGCGTGGCCGGCGGCTTCATGATCGCCAACATGTGCGACTTGGTGGTGTGCGCCGACACTGCGTACTTTTCTGACCCGGTGGGGCATACCCTGGCCGCGGCCGCCACCGAGGTGCTGATCCATCCCTGGGTGATGGGGCTGCGCAAGGCCAAGGAAATGCTCTACACCGGCGAAAAGGTCGGCGCCGAGGAAGCGCTGCGCATCGGCATGGTCAACCGGGTGGTGCCCGAGGCGGAGCTGGAGGCTGCGACGCTTGGCCTGGCGCAGCGCATTGCGCAGGCGCCGCCCTTCGGGCTGCGCCTCCTGAAGCGTTCGCTCAATCGCACGGCCGACGCGCAGGGCTTTCGCACGGCCTTGTCGGCGCATTTCGACACGCATCAGCTTTCTCACCTTACCGAGGAATTCCAGGCGGTGCGCCAGCGCGGCCTGGCCCAGGCCATCCAGCGCAACAAGGACCTGCCTGCGCGCGATGCGCACGAGGCGGCCGGACAGTCCGGCGCGGTCTCGGGAAAGACGGGTGAAACCGCATGACGTCCCGCCTTGAACCGTTGCTTAATCCCCGATCAATCGCCATGATCGGCGCCAGCGGCAATCCCGGCAGGATCGGCGGCATGCCGCTCGAATTGCTGACCCGCTTCGGCTTTGAGGGCGGCATCTATCCCGTCAACCCGAAGTACCAGGAAGTGTTTGGCCTGCGTTGCTGGCCTGACATCGAAGCCGTGCCCGAGCCGGTGGACCTGGCGGTGCTGGCCATCGCGGCGGCGGAGGTGACGCCCATGCTGCGCCGCTGTCACGCCAAGGGCATTCCCGCTGCCATCGTCTATGCCGCGGGGTTTGCCGAGGCGGGCGGCGAGGGCGCGCGCCTGCAGGCCGAGCTGGAAGCCTTTGTGGCGGAAAGCGGCATGGCGGTTGCCGGCCCGAACTGCATGGGGTTTGCGAACCTGAATACGCAGGCGCACACCGCCTTTGCCTCGGTGTTCAAGACTGCGCCCGCGCAGGACGGGCCGGGGTCGGTCAGCCTGCTGACGCAGAGCGGCAACGTGTGCGCCGCGGTGTACGCCATCGCGCGCCGTGTGGGGCTGCCGTTCTCGCACTTCATCAACACGGGCAACGAGGCCTGCCTGGATTTTTCGCAGTATCTGGAATATCTGGCGGCCGATCCGCAGACCGAGATCGTGCTGGGCTACATCGAACAGCTGCGCGATGGCGGCCGCTTCGTGCGGGCGTGCCGCGAACTCGAGCGGCGCGGCAAGCTGCTGATCGCGCTGAAAGCGGGCGCCACCGACAAAGGCGCGCAGGCGGTGCAGTCGCACACATCTGCGCTGGCCGGCGATCGCCGCGTGTATGCGGCGGCGTTCCGGCAACTGAACGTCATCGAGGCCACGGACTTCGCGCAGATGGCGCATCTGGCCAGCCTGGCGAGGCTTCGGCACCGCGCGGCGGGCAAGCGCGTGGCTGTGTTGACGATGTCGGGTGCGCTGGGCGCCATCCTGGCTGACAAGTTCATCGGTGCGGGGCTGTCGTTGCCCGATTTGCCGCCGGACCTGCAGGAGGTGCTGCGCGGAGGAATTCCCGACTACGGCATGGTGGGCAATCCGGTGGACGTCACCGGCAATGTGGTCAACGATCCGGCGTTCGTGCGCACCGTGCTCCAGGCGCTGGGCACGTCGGACGCCATCGACGCGGTGGTCGTGTATGCGCCCGGCTACATGCTTGACCGCATGGCCGACGCGCTGGCCGAGGCATCGCGCCAGCACCGGCGTTTGTTCGTGGCCATCGACACGGGCCTGGCGCAAAGCCGCGCGGCGCTGCGCGAGGCCGAAGTGGCGGTGTTCGAGGACCTTGGTCTGGCCGTGGCCGCGCTGGCGCCCTATCTGTTGTGGTGCGACGCCCGCGCCACCCGGCGCCAGGCGGATCAACCGGTATTGGACACGGTGGCCGTGCCGGCCTTGCCGTGCAACGAGGCGCAGGCGCGCGCCTACGTGGCCGCGTTTGGCGTACCCGAGGCTGCCACCGGGGTGGCGCGCAGCGCGGACGAGGCGGTGCGCGACGCGCGCCGCGTGGGCTATCCCGTCGCCGTGAAAATCCTGAGTCCCGACATTGCCCACAAGACCGAAGCTGGCGGCGTTGCGCTGAACCTGGCGGACGACGAGGCGGTGCGCGCGGCCTGGGCGGACGTGACGCGGGCGGCGGCCCGTGCGCAGCCGGGCGCGCGCATCGACGGCGTGATGGTCCAGAAAATGGAACGTGGCGTCGCCGAGATCATCGTCGGCGCCACGCGCGATCCGGTCTTCGGGCCCGTGCTGACCGTGGGGCTGGGTGGCGTGCTGACCGAGATCTACCAGGACACCAGCCACCGCCTCTTGCCGGTGGACGAGGACATCGCCTTGCAGATGTTGCGCGAACTCAAGGCGTTTGCGTTGCTGGACGGCTTTCGCGGCAAGCCGCGCGGCGACGTGGCGGCGGCGTGCCAGCGCATCGTGGCGATCGGCAACGCCTTGCTGGCCGCGCCCGCGCACGTGTCTCAGATCGAAGTGAACCCACTGCTTATCAAAGAGGCAGGGCAGGGCGTCGCGGTGCTGGACGCCCTGATCCTGCCCGCAACCCCGTAGCGCGATCGCGCACCCCCCCCAGGAGGAGACAAGCATGATCAAGAGAGCATTGGCCAGCGTCGCACTGGCTTGCATGGGCATCACCGGCGCCGCCCACGCCCAGGACAACTACCCCAGCCGCCCCGTGCGCATCGTGGTGCCGTTCTCGCCTGGCGGCGCGACCGACATCATGAGCCGCCTGCTGGCGGAAAAACTGAGCGGCAGGCTGGGCCAGCCGGTGATCGTGGAGAACAAGCCGGGCGGCGGCACGATGATCGCGTCCGACTATGTCTCGCGCGCCGAACCGGACGGCTACACGTTGCTGATGGCCGCGTCCTCGCTGGGAATCGCGCCCAGCATCTACGCCAAGGTCAACTACGACCCGATCAAGGACTTTGCGCCGATCTCGCAGGTGGCGTCGGTGGTGCACGTGCTGGGCGTTCATCCGTCGGTGCCGGCCAAGAACGTTGGCGAGCTCATCGCCTACCTGAAGGCCAATCCGGGCAAGGTCAGCTACGGCTCGGTCGGCACGGGCAGTTCGACGCACCTGGAGGCCGAGCTTTTCAACAGCATGGCCGGGGTCCAGATGGCGCACATTCCGTACAAGGGCAGTGCGCCGGCGCTCAACGATCT
The DNA here is from genome assembly GCF_037039475.1 of Achromobacter sp. E1. Taxonomy (NCBI): domain Bacteria; kingdom Pseudomonadati; phylum Pseudomonadota; class Betaproteobacteria; order Burkholderiales; family Alcaligenaceae; genus Achromobacter; species Achromobacter sp. E1. Next base: position 3,860,548 of record NZ_CP146253.1, on the reverse strand, counting down.
GGTGGCCGGACGCCTGCAGGTGATGTTCGATGCGTGGGCATCGTCCGGCCCCTTCGTCAAGGACGGCAAGCTGCGCGCCCTGGCGGTCACGACCGCCAAGCCGTCGGCCTCGGTGCCTGAGTTGCCGACGGTGGACGCCTCCGGCCTGCCTGGTTATTCGGCCATGCCGTGGCTGGGCCTGGTGGCGCCGGCGCGCACGCCGCAGCCGGTGATCGACAAGCTCTACCAGAACATCGCGCAGATCCTGCAGCAGCCCGAGGTCAAAAAGCAGTTCGTGGGTCTGGGGCTGGACATCATCGGCAGCGACCCCAAGGCCTTCGGCGCGTTCATCCAGCAGGATGTGGCGACGTGGGCCAAGGTCGCGCGTGACTCGAACATCCGGCTGGAGTGACCGCATGACGATGCTGGAAACCGCCGCGCAGGACGGCGCGGCGCAGGAAGACGAAGCGTTCCGGCGCGACCTGCGCCGGTGGCTCGACGCGGCCTACGCCGGCTTTGCGCGGTCGTGGCCCGGCGGCGCCGATCCGCGCAACCTGGACTACCGGCGTGCCTGGGAAGACACGTTGTGCGCAAACGGCTGGTCCGGGCTGGGCTGGCCGCAGGCTTACGGCGGCAAGGCGCTGCCCTTGTCGCGCCAGGCGGTCTTTCATGAAGAGCACGCCCGTTGCGGCGCGCCACTGGGTGTGAACCTGATCGGCCACGGCATCCTGGCGCCCACCGTGCTGCATTTTGGCACCGAGGCGCAGAAGCAGCGCTTTCTGCCCGGCATCCTGACGAACCGCGAGGTGTGGTGCCAGGGCTATTCGGAGCCGGGCGCGGGGTCCGACCTGGCTGCCGTGCGCACGCGGGCGCAGGCCGAGCCGGGCGGCTTTCGCCTGAACGGCCACAAGATCTGGACGTCGTTCGCGGACCGGGCGCAGTGGTGCTTCGTGCTGGCGCGCACCGATCCCGACGCGCCCAGGCACAAGGGGTTGAGCTTCCTGCTGGTGGACATGCGCAGCGCGGGCGTGCGCGTGGAACCCATCCGGCAGATCACGGGCGAGGCCGAATTCTGCGAGGTGTTCTTCGATGACGTCTTTGTGCCGCAGGACGCGCTGCTGGGCGAATTGAACCAGGGCTGGCGAATCGCCATGGCCGCCGCCAGCTTCGAGCGCGGCACGTATTTCATTCCTCGGCTCGTGCGCTTTGCGCAAGAACTGCGGCAGGTGCGCGAGCTGGCCTTGCAGCCCGACGCTCACGGGCGCACGCCCGCCTCGTCGGCGCCGCTGCGCCACCGCTGGGCGCGGCTGGCCGCCGACAGCCATGTGCTGGCGCTCAAGTCACAGCGCGCGCTGGCGGGCGCGATGCGCGGCGATCCCCCTGGACCGGAAGGGTCGTCCACCAAGATCCACTGGAGCGAGGCGCACCAGCGTCTGCTCGAGCTGTCCCTGCAACTGCTGGGCGAAGACGCCAGCCTGGGCGTGGACGCCCCCGATGCGCGCGCCGCACAACTGACGCACGCTTATCTATGGTCGCGCGCCGAAACCATTTTGGCCGGCACGTCCGAGATCCAGCGCAACATCATTGCCGAGCAGATGCTCGGCCTGCCCAAGGCCTGACGCCTCATGAATCTGCATCTCAGTGAAGACCAGCGCATGTTGCGCGATGCCGCGCAACGTTTCCTGTCGCAGCGCCATCCCGTGGCCGTGGCGCGCGCCGCAATCGGGCAGGACGCGGCGGCGCGCCACGCCCTGTGGCGCGACCTGGCGGAGCAGGGCTGGCCGGCCTTGCTTGCGCCCGAGAGCCATGGCGGGCTGGGGTTGGGCATGCGCGAGGCCTGGATCGTGGCCGAGGAGGCGGGCCGTCATCTGCTGAGCCTGCCGCTCGTGGCCAACATGGCGTTGCTGCCCACGCTGTGCCAGGCGCGGGGCGTGCCCGCCGGGTGGGCCGGCGACATGATGGCGGGTGACACCTGGTATGCCGACGCGGCCTTGCGTCCCGACGGGTCGGCCTTCATCGAAGGCGCGTGCGACGACGTGCGCGCACTGGCCATGCGTAAGACGGGCGCGGCGTCATTGCGCCTGATGCTGCTGTCGCCCGTGTGCGGCGTCGGCGGCCTGGATCCCACGATGGCCGTCGCGGTCGCGGCCAATCCGCAGGTCGTGGCCAGCGCGGATATCGAAACCGATCCCGGCACGTGGGAGGTTCTGCGCACGCGGTTGCGTGTGTTGCGCGCTGCCGAAATGCTGGGCGCGGCGTCGGCGGCGCTGGATATCGCCGCGGCATATGCCCGCGAACGCCAGCAGTTCGGCCGCGCCATCGGCGCCAACCAGGCAATCAAGCATCGTCTGGCCGAGGACTGGATGGCGCTGGACGACGCGCGGCTAGCGGGGTGGGCCGCCGCGGCCGCGTTGGATACCGGAGCGGCATCCGCGTCGCGCGATTGTCTGTTCGCGCCGCTGCTGGCCGGGCAGGCCAGCCGGCGCGTCGCGCAAAACGCCATACAGGTCCACGGCGCGCTGGGAGTCACGTGGGAATGCGATGCGCATCTTTACTTAAAGCGCGTGTTGCGGCTGGATGCCAGCCTGGAGGCCGAGGTGCCAGGCCACGATCTGCTGGAGCGCATCTGGGAAGCGGCGGCGTAGCGGAAGAGGCTGGCCGCGGGCCTACAATCGCGCCCATGCACAAATCCAACTTTCCCTCCGAACTCGACCAGCCGACGCTTTCCGAAGTGGACGGCGTGCGCTATCTGCACTTCAACACCGAATGGGTGCAGGGCGCGATGCACATCAAGAATCCGTCTGCGCTGGTGCTGGAGTACACGGCGCAGATGATGGCCTGGCTGCTGTTCCTGGAGCCGCCCAAGGAAGAGGCCATCGGCATGCTGGGCCTGGGCGCGGGCTCGCTGGCGCGCTTTTGCGCCAAGCACACACGCAGCCCGCTCCTGGCCGTGGAGTGGAACCCGCGCGTGACTGCTGCCTGCCACATGTTCTTCCGCCTGCCGGGCGCCAACCGGCTGCAGGTCGAACACACCGACGCCGGCGCCTGGGTGGCCGACCCGCTGAACGCCGGGCGCTGCCCCGTGCTGATGGTGGACCTGTACGACGCCGCCGCCGAAGGGCCGGTGCGCGACAGCGTGAAGTTCTACCGCGACTGCCGCCGCGTGCTGGGCGAGGTCGGCATCCTGGCGGTGAACCTTTTTGGCCGGCACGAAAGCTTCGGCAAGAACATCGACAACCTGTCCAAGGCGTTCGATGACCGCATCGTGCTGCTGCCCGAAGTCGAGGCCGGCAATCAGATCGTGTTGGCCTTCTCCGGCCCAAGCCTGGCGATTACGCCCGCTGACTTGCTGGCCCGCGCCGAGGTGGTGGAAGGCAAGTACGGGCTACCCGCTCGCCGCTGGGCGCGTTCGCTGACGCGGCATGCGGTGGACGGCGTTTTGCATTTTTGAAGTCAGGGATGCAGCGTCCTAAGGGGTCGGCGGGCAAGTTTGATCTTCAAGTCCTGTCGGCTATCGCAGATAAGGTGGATATACACCTTGTCCGCGACAACTTCATAAATGACCCGGTTCTTGACCGCGATAATTTGCAGGAAATGTGTTGCGGGCAGCTCCGGGAGGGAGTGCCCGGCGTGCGGGAATTGTTCGAGATTCAGAATGGCATTTTTGATCCGGGCGTATGAGTCGAGCCAGACCTGCTGAGAAAAGTTTTTTCTGATATGGCGGCGGATCTCGTAAAGATCTTCTGCGGCCGTCTTCAGAAAAACCACCGTTCGGTTCATTCCGAATCATCCCGATCCATCGCTTCAATCTGCGCGAATACATCCGTAGCCGGAATGACGCGTCCTTCTTCGATATCTTTTCGGCCGCCCGCCAGCAGTTGCAGGAGGGCCATGGCTTGCTCCTGCTCCTCGAAGCTGCGCACATCCATGACGACGAGTTTGGCCTCTCCGTTCTGCGTGATGAGCATGGGCTCACGAGTTTCGGTCAGCGTGGTCACGATTTCCGCAGTGTGACTTTTGAGATACGAGATAGGTTTCACTTGAGTGGAGTATTTCATGGGTTGCACTCCAAAATCGTAGACGCGATCGGACTGATTGTAGGCTTAATTCAGTCCTATTTCGGCTCGGTTGCGGTGTTCCGTGATGGCGTGGCAGCTTTTGCGTTCCGCGTCGCGTCGGGTTAGGGAAGGTCCCGAGTCTCCCGGGGGTTTACCTTTCTCCAACCCCGGGTCTATCATCGGCTTATTCATAATTATGAATTACGGCGTTTCCCGCGCCGCCTGCCCATGAACCATCCCATCGTCCGGCAAGCCTTGTATCTGGAAGTCGCGGACCGCCTGCGCGGCATGATCCACGCGCGGTCGCTTCGCAACGGAGAGTGGATCGACGAATTGCGGCTGGCTGGCGAAATGGGCATTTCGCGCACGCCGCTGCGCGAGGCGCTGAAAGTGCTGGCCACGGAAGGGCTGGTGCGGCTGGAGCCGCGCCGCGGCTGCTTCGTGAACGAGCTGTCGGCGCAGGACCTGGAAGATATCTTCCCGCTGATGGCGATGCTGGAAGGGCGCTGCGCCTTCGAGGCCGCGCGCAAGGCCACCGATGCCCAACTGGCCGAGCTGGAGCCGCTGCACGCCGCGCTGGCCGGCCATGCCAAGGCCGGCCGCATCGACGCCTACTACAAGACCAATTACCTCATTCACGAGGCCGTTCAGGCGCTGGCCGGCAATCAATGGCTGTCCGACATGGTCGGCAACCTGCGCAAGGTCCTGAGTCTGTCGCGCCATCGCAGCCTGTCCCGGCCCGGCCGCATCGACCAGTCCTGCGCCGAACACCTGGCCATTTTCGAGGCCCTGAAGGCCCACGATTCCGACGCCGCGCAGACGCTGGCGCACACCCATTTGATGCGTCAGCTTGAAGCGCTGCGCGTTCTCAGCAACGAAGACGCCGCCGATGCGGCGCCGTCCGATCCCATCGTCATCGAGGAGCCCGCCCATGTCCGCACCCGCCAATCTCGCGCCCGCGCGCGGCGCACGCACGCCTGAGCCCGAGGCCGATGTCGTCGACGCCGCCGCCGCGGCCGAAAGCGCCAGCCTGATCACCCGGCTGGGCCGGCTGTGGGATCGCGGCCGCCTGCCCAGCGAGTCGGAAGTCCGCCGCCTGTTCGAGGCGCGTCTGACCGACGTCGCCGCCAACAAGCTGGCGCGCCGCTGGTGCGAGCAGTACTCGGCAGCCGACGGCAAGGACCGCCGCCTGATGCTGGCCGCGCTGGCGCAGATCCGCGCCACCTATGCGGGCGAGGGCGGCGAAGGCGTGCGCCTCTTCAAGCGCTTCAACGCCCAGCCGCAGGGCCTGCGCTTCCTGGTTGAATTGCGCGCCGACATGCTGCGCTGGCGTAAGCAGGTGGCGGGCATCCAGTCGCTGGATAAGGAACTGGAAGGCCTCTTGTCGGCCTGGTTCGACGTGGGTCTGCTGGAACTGCGCCCGCTGACCTGGGATTCGCCGGCATCGCTGCTGGAAAAGCTGATCCTTTACGAGGCCGTCCACGAGATCAAGTCCTGGGACGATCTGCGCCACCGCGTCGCGCCCGATCGCCGCTGTTACGCCTATTTCCATCCGCAGATGCCGGGCGTGCCGCTGATCTTCGTGGAAGTGGCGTTTGCCAGCCAGATGGCCGACAACGTGCAGGTGCTGCTGGACAGCACGCTGCCGCCGCAGGACCTGGACAAGGCGCGCTGGGCGATCTTCTACTCGATTTCGAACACGCAGCCCGGTCTGAAGGGCATCAGTTTCGGCAACTTCCTGCTCAAGCGCGTGGTCGAGCAGCTGCTGGAAGAGCTGCCCAAGCTGAAGGCCTTTGCCACGCTGTCGCCCATCCCGGGCTTTACCGACTGGCTGGGCAAGCAGGACGCCCAGGCGGTCGAGGCCATCGTGCGCGAAGACAAGAGCCGCGCCAAGGACCGCAACCGCGAGGGCGTGCCGGACGGGCAGCGCTGGGTCGCGCGGCTGGCCAAGGCCGCGCAGGGCAAGGCGCCCGACGTCGTCAAGCGCGCCGGATTCCGGCTGGCGGCCTGCTATCTGCAAACCATGAAGAACGGCCTGCCGGTGGACCCGGTGGCGCGTTTTCACCTGGGCAACGGCGCGCGCATCGAGCGGCTGAACTGGGCGGCGGATACGTCTCCCAAGGGCCTGAAGCAATCGTGCGCCATGATGGTCAATTACCTGTATGACCTGGACGAACTGGACACCAACCTTCAGCGCCTGAACGACGGCAAGCCCCAGATCAGCCGCGGCGTGGGGCGCGTGGCCTGACCGCCGGAAACACGGCGGCGGATTCCATCAACAACAACAACGAGGGCAGGGGACATGACGGAGAACGTGGCTGGCCATGGCCAAGGCCAAGACCGTGTGCGGCTTGAGCGCGAAGGGCATCTGGCCTGGGTGACGCTGTCGCATCCGGGACGCCTGAACGCGATCACGGTCGGCATGTGGCGCGAACTGCGTGAGGTCTTCACGCGCATCGCGCAGGACGATGCCGTGCGCTGCGTGATCGTGCGCGGCGAGGGCGGCAATTTCGCGGCCGGCGCCGACATCCGCGAGTTTCCCGCCGAGCGCGCCGATCTGGCCGGCGTGCAGCGTTATCACCGCGAGATCCTGGCCCCCGCCTTGCAGGCCGTGGCGCAATGCCCGCAACCCGTGATCGCCCAGATCGAAGGTGTGTGCGTGGGAGGCGGTCTTGAAATCGCCAGCCAATGCGACCTGCGCATCGCCGGCGCATCGGCCCGCTTCGGCGTGCCGATCAACCGCTTGGGCTTTCCGATGGCCCCGGACGAAATGCGCGGCCTGCTGGCATTGGCCGGCCGGGCGGCGACGCTGGCCATCCTGCTGGAAGGCCGGGTGTTCGGCGCCGACGAGGCGCGCGGCCTGGGCCTGTTGACCCGCATCGTCGACGATGGCGAGGTCGCGGCTGCGGCCCGGCGCAGCGCCGACCGCATCGCCCAGGGCGCGCCGCTGGCCGCCCGCATCAATAAGCGCTTGTCCGCCAGGCTCGCCATGGGCGCGGCCTTGACCGAAGACGAGTACCAGGATTATTTCTCCTATGCCGAAAGCCGGGACCACAGAGAAGGCGTGCGTGCCTTCCTGGCCGGCGAAGACCCTTCCTTTTCCGGAGACTAGACAGGTGAGCAACGCCAACCTATACGCTGTCCTGCAAGGCGGCTTTCCCAAAGACCGCAGCAAAGTCGCGCTGGAAACGCCCGACCTCCAATACACCTGGGACGACATCGAACGCGCGACCGCGTGCCTGGCGAACCTGCTGCAATCGCTGAACCTGCCCGACGGCGCGCGTGTGGCCGTGCAGGTCGAGAAGTCGCCCGAGGCGCTGCTGTTGTACCTGGCCACGCTGCGCGCGGGCCTGGTGTACCTGCCGCTGAACACCGCCTACCGCGAATCCGAGATCGAATACTTCCTGGGCAACGCCGAGCCGTCCGTCGTCGTGTGCGCCAGCAAGAACCTGGACTGGGTCAAGCGCGCCGCCGACAAGGCCGGCTGCCCGCACGTCTTCACGCTGGACGAGGACCGCACCGGCACGCTGCTGGAGGCCGCCGGCAGCCTGCCGCAAACCTTCAAGACGGTTCAACGCAAGCCGGACGACCTGGCCGCGATCCTCTACACCTCGGGCACCACGGGCCGCAGCAAGGGCGCGATGCTCTCGCACGGCAACCTGGCGGCCAATGCGCGCACCCTGCATGAATACTGGGGCTGGCGCGAGGACGACGTGCTGCTGCACATGCTGCCGATCTTCCATGTGCACGGCTTGTTCGTGGCCTCGCATGGCGCGCTGCTGGCGGGCGCCCGGATGATCTGGCTGCCCAAGCTGGACGCCGACCAGGCGCTGCACTACCTGCCGCAGAGCACCGTGATGATGGGCGTGCCGACGTACTACGTGCGCCTGTTGGCCGATCCGCGATTCAACCGCGACGTGTGCGCCAACATGCGCCTCTTTATCTCGGGCTCGGCGCCGCTGCTGGCCGAGACGTTCTCGGACTTCAAGGAACGCAGCGGCCATCCCATTCTTGAGCGCTACGGCATGAGCGAGACCGTCATGCTGACGTCCAATCCCTACGACCCCGCGCTGGGCGAGCGTCTGGCCGGCACCGTCGGGCGCGCCTTGCCCGGCGTGCAGGTCCGCGTGGTCGACGATGCCGGCAAGCCGCTTGCTGCGGGCGAGATCGGCAATGTGCAGGTGCGCGGCCCCAATGTGTTCTCGGGCTACTGGCGCATGCCCGAAAAGACCCGCGAGGAATTCACGGAAGATGGCTGGTTCAAGACGGGCGACGTGGGCCGTTGGGGCGGCGAGTCCGCCGGCCGCGCCGCGCCCGACGACTACCTGTCGATCGTCGGCCGCAGCAAGGACCTCATCATCTCGGGCGGCTACAACGTGTACCCGAAGGAGATCGAGACGCTGATCGACGACATGCCGGGCGTGTCGGAATCCGCGGTGATCGGCGTGCCGCATCCCGACTTCGGCGAGGCCGTGGTGGCGGTGGTGGTGCCCAAGGACGGCGCGTCGCTGGACGCCTCGGCGATGCAGGCGGAATTGAAATCGCGCATTGCCAACTTCAAGGTGCCCAAGCGCGTGCATATCATCGACCAGCTGCCCCGCAACACCATGGGCAAGGTGCAGAAGAACGTGCTGCGCGACACCTACAAGGCGCTATAACCCCACATCGTGCCGGTCCCCTGCGGGACCGGCATTTTTTTACCGCATCCAAGGAGACTCATCCCCATCCAATGCCCCGAGAAGACCTGCCCTCAGCATTCAGAAGAAAAAGATATTCCAGCGACGAGACGCCAAAAAACAGGCGCCGTCCCCCGATGCAGCAAGAGGAGACAAAATGAACTATCGCACCACCGCCGCGGCCGTGTTTGCCGTGGCAGCCCTGGGTTTTGGCGGCGTTGCCGCCGCGCAATGGCCCGAACGCCCCATCACGCTGATCGTTCCGTTCCCCGCCGGTGGCGGCACGGACACGTTCGCCCGTCCGCTGGCCGCGCAGCTCACGACGCAGCTCGGCCAGACGGTGGTCATCGACAACAAGGGCGGCGCGGGTGGCACCGTGGGCGCCGGCGTTGCCGCCAAGGCCAAGCCCGACGGCTACACGTTCTTCATGGGCGGGGCGCACCATGCGCTGGCGCCGTCCCTGTACAAGAGCCTGAGCTACAACATCCAGAAGGACTTCGTGCCGGTCGCCCTGGTGGCGCAGCCGCCGCAGGTCGTCGTCATCAATGCCGGCAAGCTGCCGGTCAAGACCTTGCAGGAGTTCATCGACTACGCCAAGAAGCGTCCGGGCGAAATCAACTTCGGCACTGCGGGCAAGGGCAGCACGCACCACCTGGCCGGCGAGCTGTTCGCCATGCAGACCGGGGTCAAGCTGGTGGACGTGCCGTACCAGGGGGCGGGCCCGATGCTGTCGGCGCTGATCGGCGGGCAGGTGGATCTGGCCTTCGACGGACTGGGCTCGTCCGCCGGGCACATCCGCGCCGGCGCGATCAAGCCGCTGGCCGTGGCCGCCACGGAGCGTTCGCCGTCGCTGCCCGACGTGCCGACTGCCGCCGAGGCCGGCGTGCCGAACTACGTCGTGTCGACCTGGTACGCGATCTGGGCGCCCGCCGGCACGCCCAAGGAGGCCACGGAAAGGATGGCCGCCGAGATCACCAAGGCGCTGAACACGCCCAAGCTGAAGGAAACCTGGGCGGGCAACGGCACCGGCGTGCCCACGCTGACCGGCGCCGAGTTCGGCAAGTTCGTCGACAGCGAAGTCCAGCGCTGGGCCAAGGTCGTCAAGGACTCCGGCGTCACGCTGGACTAGCGCCTTACCGCCAATCGCTGGCCTGGCTGAGCCGGGCCAGCTGGTCGTGCGTCAGCGTCAGGCTGGCGGCCTTGACCAGTTCGTCCAGCTGGGCGAGCGAGGTGGCGCTGACAATGGGCGCGGTGATGCCCGGCTGCGCGATCTGCCAGGCCAGCGCGGCCTGCGCGGGCGTGCAGCCGGCGTCCTCGGACACCTCGTCCAGCGCCTTCAGGATGCGGTAGCCGCGGTCGTTCAGGTAGGTCTCGACGATCTTCTTGCCGCGCGCGCTCTTGCCCGCATCGCCGGGGCTGCGGTACTTGCCGCTAAGAAAGCCGCTGGCCAGCGCGAAATAGTTGATCGTGCCCATCTGCTGGGTCTTCACCAGGCTTTGCAGCCCGGATTCGAAGGGCTCGCGCGTGTACAGGTTGTACTCGGGCTGGATGCTTTCATAGCGCGGCAGGCTGTGCCGTTCGCTGGCGATCAGCGCTTCGGACAGCCGCACGGCCGTGTAGTTGGACGCGCCGATCGCGCGCACCTTGCCGGCTTCCATCTGCTTGGCGTATTCGCCCAGGGTGTCGGTCAGCGGCGTGTCCGGGTCGTCCTGATGGGATTGGTACAGGTCCACGTAGTCGGTCTGCAGGCGCGCCAGCGACGCCTCCAGCGAGCGCCGGATATAGGCGGGCGACAGCCCCTTCTGGCCAGGCCCCATTTCCATGCCAACCTTGGTGGCGATCAGAACCTGATCGCGCTTGCCCGTTCGCTTTAGCCACTTGCCGATCAGGGATTCGGATTCGCCGCCCTGGTTGCCCGGCACCCAGCGCGAATACATATCCGCCGTGTCGATGAAGTTCAGGCCGGCGTCCAGCAACGCGTCCAGCAGCGAATAGGTGCCGGCCTCGTCGACGGTCCAGCCGAAGACGTTGCCGCCGAATGTGAGCGGGGGAACCTGCAGGCCGGATCGGCCCAATGCGCGTTTGATCATGGCTGGCCTCGGGATGCCGTCGCCGGGCGCGCGGAACGGGATGAACGGCGTTCGCCCGGCGGTGGTCAGTATATTCACGCCGCTGCCCCGTGGCGGGGCAGGCCGTTATGCATGCACCATTACAGGGATTCCCCCCAACTCCATTTGGTGGGCGGCACGTTAGACTATACGGCTTTATGGCTGGCCGAACGGGTGGCAAACCCGGGTGGCAAATCCCGCGGCGGCCATGAAGACACCGGCAACTTCAACAAGCAATACCACGGGTTCAAGGAGCAAACATATGCTGATCGGAAAACACCATTTTCTGACGGTTGGCGCGATGGCGCTGGCAATGGCTATCGCCGCGCCGGCCGCCGCGCAGCAAAAGTCCGTCGCGGTGACCGCCATCGTCGAGCATCCGGCGCTGGACGCCGTGCGTGACGGGGTGCAGGACGCCCTCAAGCAAGCCGGCTACGAGCCGGGCAAGAACCTGAAGTGGCAGTATCAAAGCGCTCAGGGCAACAACGGCACCGCCGCCCAGATCGCCCGCAAATTCGTCGGCGACCGCCCGGACGCCATCGTCGCGATCGCCACGCCGTCGGCGCAGGCTGTCGTTGCCGCCACCAAGGACGTGCCGGTGGTGTATTCCGCCGTGACCGATCCGGTCGCCGCGCAACTCGTGTCCAGCATGGACGCCTCCGGCACCAACGTGACCGGCGTGTCGGATCTGCTGGCCCTGGACAAGCAAGTCGAGCTCATCAAGAAGATCCTGCCCAACGCCAAGCGCGTGGGCATCGTCTACAACCCGGGCGAGGCCAACTCGGTCGTGGTCGTCAAGAAGCTCCAGGAAATCCTGCCCAAGTCGGGCATGAGCCTGGTCGAAGCCGCCGCCCCGCGCTCGGTGGACGTGGCCTCGGCGGCCCGCAGCCTGATCGGCAAGGTCGACGTCATCTACACCAACACCGACAACAACGTCGTGTCGGCGTATGAGTCGCTGGTCAAGGTGGGCAACGACGCCAAGATCCCGCTGATCGCTTCGGACACCGACAGCGTCAAACGAGGCGGCATTGCCGCTCTGGGCATCAACTACCGCGATCTGGGCGTGCAAACCGGCAAGATCGTCGTGCGCATCCTGAAGGGCGAGAAGCCCGGCGCGATTCCGTCTGAAACCAGCTCCAAGCTTGAGCTCTACGTGAATCCGGGCGCGGCCGCCAAGCAGGGCGTGACCCTGTCCGACGCGCTGATCAAGTCGGCCGCGGTGGTCGTGAAATAATACGGCGCGATATCGGCCCCGCCATGCCTATCCGGCGTGCGCGGGGTTTTTCTTGCGTTTTTCGTGGTGTCTGGCTTACCCGATGTTCCATAGGGCGGCAGCGTTCACAAGACGTTCGCGGCCCGGCGTTGTTGCTTCCTTGACAGGTCTCGCACGTCCGCTGGCGCCGCCGGCGGGAAGACACGTGGGCGGGAAACGAGAGAAAATCCATGCCGGGAAACGTTTATTGCGAAAGCTCGGGTAAAACTGACCCGTGAACGCAAGAAATCGCGCGTTTCACTTCTTTAATATGCTCGTTTCTTATCTTGATTGGATCTGACCCATGTCATTGTTCTCGTTGTTAGGCGCACTGGAGATCGGGCTGATCTTCAGCCTGGTGGCCTTGGGCGTCTTCATCTCCTTTCGCCTGCTGCGCTTCCCGGACCTGACCGTGGACGGCAGCTTTCCGCTGGGCGGCGCAGTCTGTGCGACGCTGATCGCATCGGGCACCGATCCGTTTTCCGCCACCATCATCGCCACCATCGCGGGCGCGGCGGCCGGTCTGGTCACGGGCTGGCTGAACGTCAAGCTCAAGATCATGGATCTCTTGGCCAGCATCCTGATGATGATCGCCCTGTATTCGATCAACCTGCGCATCATGGGCAAGCCCAACGTGCCGCTGATCACCGAACCCACCGTCTTCACGATCCTGCAGCCGGCGTGGATTTCCGACTATGTCGCCCGCCCGTTGATCCTGATCGTGATCGTCATCCTGTGCAAGCTGGCGCTGGACTGGTTCTTTGCCACACAGACCGGCCTGGCGGTGCGCGCCACGGGCTCGAACGGCCGCATGGCCCGCGCGCAGGGCGTGAACACCGGCCGCATGATCCTGGGCGGCATGGCGCTGTCCAACGCGCTGGTCGCGCTGGCGGGCGCGCTGTTTGCGCAGACGCAGGGCGGATCGGACATCTCGATGGGCATCGGCACCATCGTGATCGGCCTGGCCGCGGTCATCGTCGGCGAAAGCATCCTGCCGTCGCGCAAGCTGGTGCTGGCCACGCTGGCCGTCATCATCGGCGCCATCGTCTACCGCTTCTTCATCGCCCTGGCGCTCAATAGCGATTTCATCGGCCTGAAGGCGCAGGACCTGAACCTCGTCACCGCGGTGCTCGTCACGATCGCCCTGGTCATCCCCATGCTCAAGCGCCGCCTGGTCGGCAAGAAGGGGCGCTGATATGTTGTCCGCAAAAGACCTGAAAATCACCTTCAACGCGGGGACGCCCATCGAGACCCGCGCGCTGCGCGGCCTGACGCTGGAAATCCCGTCGGGCCAGTTCGTGACCGTGATCGGTTCCAACGGCGCGGGCAAGTCCACGTTCCTGAACGCCGTGTCGGGCGACCTGCCGGTCGATTCCGGCCGCATCGACATCAATGGCGTGGACGTGACGCGCCAGCCCGTGTGGGCGCGCGCCGGCAGCGTGGCCCGCGTGTTCCAGGATCCCATGGCGGGCACCTGCGAAGACCTGACCATCGAGGAAAACATGGCGCTGGCGCAGATGCGCGGCGCATCGCGCGGCTACAGCCGCGCCGTGAAGGCCTCGATGAAAGCCGGCTTTCGCGAGCGTCTGGCCACACTGGGGCTGGGCCTGGAAAACCGCCTGACCGACCGCATCGGCCTGTTGTCCGGCGGCCAGCGTCAGGCGGTCAGCCTGTTGATGGCGGCGCTGCAACCGTCGCGCATCCTGCTGCTGGACGAGCACACCGCCGCGCTCGACCCGCGCACCGCGGACTTCGTGCTGCAACTGACGGCGCGCATCGTGGCCGAAAACAAGCTCACCACCATGATGGTCACGCACAGCATGCGCCAGGCGCTGGACGTCGGCGACCGCACGGTCATGCTGCACCAGGGCCAGGTCGTGCTGGACGTGTCCGGCGACGAGCGCCGGGGCATGGACGTGCCGGACCTGCTTGCCATGTTCGAGCGGGTGCGGGGCGAGAAGCTGTCGGACGACGCCCTGTTGCTGGGTTGATGGCGAAGACAACGCGGTCTGCAAGGACCGCGTTTTTTTTCGCCCCGAATTTCTGCCCGGACTTTTTCCCGGACTTTTGCCCAGCACAGGGCCGGACCTCTGCTACCATCGCCGCCTCTTGAAAAACGATAAGCAGAGCAGCAGCGATGGAAGTCAGCCAGGCGTCGATTGACGGCATGTACAGCAAGATGGCGCAGAACGGTTGGGATACGTTCGGCCGCTTGAAATGGAGCTATTGCTTCATGGCCTCGCAGGAACACGCGCTGGAACTGATCTTCCGCAAGATCGCCGACAGCAAGTACCTATTGGAAAGCCTCGAACAGGCCGATGACGAAGACGGCGGCTGGACGATGTGCGTGAGCATGGTCGAGATCCTGCCCGCGGACAAGCTCTTCCGGCGCTGCGACGCCTTCAATGACCTGGCCGACGAGTACGGCGCGCTGTTTGACGGCTGGGACGTGGCACAGGTGGCGTAAACGCTAGATGAAGCGGCCGGGCCGGAAGGCCGGATGGCGCGCCGTGGCGCTGCCGTCCAGCATCTGGTCGGCCAGGATCTTTGCCGTGCCCGGCGCGGTGCTGAACCCGATGTGCTGGTGTCCCAGCGCCAGCCACAGGCCGGGATGACGCGGCGCCTCGCCGATCATCGGGCGGCTGTCGGGCAGCGTGGGGCGGCGGCCCAGCCAGGCGGCCGCGTCCAGCCGCTCGCCCAGCGGGAAGGCCTCGCGCGCGCGCTGTTCGGCCAGCGCAAGCTGATCCGGCCGCGCGGGCGCGTCGCAGGCGTCCAGCTCCACGCCCGTGGACAGGCGCAGCCCGCGCGCCATCGGCGACAGCACGTAACCGCCGCCCGTGTCGTACACGGGTCGCGTCACGCGCGCGCCTTCGCGGCCGCTGTAGTGCATGTGATAGCCGCGTTCAAACGCCATCGGCAGGTCGATGCCGGTGGTCTTCAAGAGCGCCTTGGACCACGGACCCAGCGCCACCACGAGCCGGCCGGCAGACAGGGATTCGGACGCCGTCGCCCCGTTCACGATCCACGACGCGCCGTCGCGGCGGATGCTGCGGGCGTCCAGCCGCCGGAATTGTCCGCCTTCGCGCCGGTAGAGATCGGCGTAGGCCGCCACGACCTCGTGCGGATCGTCCACCGAATACGATCCCTGGATCCACAACGCGCGGTGAAAGATCGGCGACAGCGCGGGTTCGGCTTCGGCCAGTGCCGCGGGGTCCAGTTCCTGCGTGGGCACGTCATACTGCGCGAACGTGCGGCGCGCCAGCGCGCCGGCCTGCCACGCCTGCGCCGAGCGGTACAGGAAGATCCATCCGGTGTCGCGCAGCCGGTGGCGCGCGCCGCTTTGGTCCAGCAGCTTCAGGTGCTCGGGCGCGGATAGCCGGATCAGGCCGTCCAGCGCCCGCGCGGTTTCCTGGAAGACGGCCGGCCGCGCGCTCATCAGAAAGCGCGCCGCCCAGCCCAGGTTCGCCGCCAGATACGGCCAGCGGTAGCGGAACTGAACTGTGTCGTTCTTCAAGAGGCGCGGCAGCTGCTTCCACAGCCCCGGATGATTGAAGGGCATCAAGGAACTGCGGGCCAGCACGCCGGCGTTGCCCAGCGACGTTTCCATGCCGGGTTCCTGGCGGTCGACGAGCAGGACCGTCATGCCGCGCCGGCGCAGTTCCAGCGCGCAGCAGACGCCGACGATGCCCGCGCCCAGCACGATGACGTGATTGCCCATGTCGATTTTCATCCTTGTTCGTGGTGGCCCAGGATACGCCCTGCCGCCTTGACGCCCCACCATGAGGCCTCTTCGAAGACCGAATACCCTGACAGGTCGGCGTGCGCAAACAGCACCGGACCGTCCACCGCACGCAGGGCAGCCAGGCCCGGATTGGACAGGTAGCCGCAGACCGGCGAGGCCATCGCGTGGCCGCGCACCGTGATCTCAAGCTGGCGGGCGTTGCGCCAGAATTCCTTGCCGTACGCCGCAACCAGATCCGCCGCGGCGATGTCGCGCAGATCCTGCGGGCTGGCGCGCGTCAGCCAGTCGCGCGCCGCTTGCGGCGTCTGGCCGCTTAGCGCGTGATACGCCGTGAACACGCTGCGCGGCGTGCGCGCCACGCGCAGCAGCTGGTGCGTGGACACGACATAACCCAGCGCCTGGCCTTCGTAGACGACGTTGTCCCACGACAGGGGCTCGCCGGGCGCTTCGAGCGGGTAGCCGTCCATGACGAAGTTCGACACCATCCAGGCCGCGTGCGGCGTGGTGTGCACGGCCGGGTCGTAGCCGTACGCCTGCAGATCGGGCAGCAGGCGCTGCGCGACGAAAAGCGGCATGGCGCACACCGTGCGGCGCGTCTGCACGGCATAGGCGCTGTCGGCGCCGTCCGGCGAGTCCTTCACGCACAGGACGCGCGGGCCGGCGGGCAGTTCGTCGATGCGCATCGCCGTGCCTTGCAGCAGCCAGCCGGGGTGGCCGAGCTGCTTGGTGATGGCGTCGCGCATGCGGTCGGCCAGCACGGCCAGCCCGCCCGGCCACGTCAGCACCGCGCCTTCGCCGGCGTTGGCGGCATGGCCGTCGCGGCTGGCAAAGTAGTGCAGGCCGGCCCACGCCGACACCTCGTCGTGCCGCGCGCCGTAGTCGTCGCGGCAGCAGTAGTTCAGATACCAGTGCAGCGCGGGCGAGCTATAGCCCTCTTGCGTCAGCCACGCCTTGAACGTCAGACCATCCAGCGCGCGCCAGGCCGGATCGCGCGAGGACAGTTCCAGCGGGATGCAGAACACCTTGCGGCCGTCGTTGCCCACCTGCGTGCGCAGTTGATCGATCAGCGCCAGAAAGCGCCGGTGCTGCGCGGCGTCGGCATCCGGCACGCCCGTCATGGGCAACAGGCCTTCTTCCCAGCGCCCGTTGCGCAGCAGTCTTTCCTGCGGCGAATGTACGAGAACCGCTTCGTCGTAGTAGGGGCGGGCGTCGCCCGCGCCGTGTTCAAGGATGCCGAAGTCGGCCAGCATCTCGCGCACGTGGGTCGAAGCCAGCGACGGCAGGGGCAGGTAATGCGCGCCCAGCGGGTAGTCCAGGCCATCGCGCTGGCCCGCCGCGGCATTGCCCGCGAATTCGGGGCCCTGCACCACGACGAAATCGGTGAAGCCCTCGCGCGCCAGCTTCCAGGCGCAGGACAGGCCGGCGACGCCAGCGCCCAGAATGGCGACCTGGTGCTGCCGGGTGCCCGACGGATGCGGCAGGGCCGCCTTGTCGCGCAACGCGTGGCCGGCCTGCATGCCCGGGTAGTGAACGTCGGGCCTCGTCTCGACGACGCGCGATCGCCAGTAGCCGACCGAACCTGCGGCGGCGGCCGTGGCAGCGCCCAGGAGGAAGCTGCGCCGGCGCATCAGCGGATGACCTTGCGCCAGTCCTCGTCGAAATAGCGCACGAGCGATTGTTCGTTCAGGCGGTTCGGCGGCATGGCCAGCGCCGGCATGTCGGCGGGAAAATGAAAGAGCTCGCGCACGGTGACGGGGTCCAGGTAGCGCGTGGCCACCGTGATCTTCTCGGGCGGCGCGTAGTCGCGGCGCTTGCTGGCCAGGATGAAGCCCCAGTCGCCGAACGACGGCACGTAGGTGTGATACGGCCAGGTGTTCAGGCCGGCTTCCTTGAGCGTCGCGTCCACGCTCCAGAACGAGCGCGGGGCAAAGTAGGGGGAGGTGGACTGCACGACCATGTAGCCGTTTTCGGCCAGATGCCGCGCCATCAGGTGGTAGACCGGCACGGAATACAGCCGGCCCAGGCCGAAGTTGGACGGATCGGGAAAGTCCACCACGATGAAGTCGTACACCTGCGCGTGGGATTCCAGCCAGCGGCCGGCGTCGTCATTGATGACGGTGACGCGCGGGTCCTTGAGCGAACCTTCGTTCAGCTTGACCAGCGGTTCGGAACGCGAAAACAGGTTCGTCATGGCCGGGTCCAGGTCCACCAGCGTGACGTGCTCGACGTGTTTGTACTTGAGGATCTCGCGCACGGCCAAGCCGTCGCCGCCGCCCAGCACCAGCACGTTGCGCGCCCAGGGCAGCGCCTGCAGGCCCGGATGCACCAGCGATTCGTGATAGCGGTGTTCGTCGCGCGACGAGAACTGCAGGTTGCCGTTGATGTACAGGCGCAGGTCGTCGTGCCAGCGCGTCACCGCCAGGCGCTGGTACTGCGTGGTCTCCGCATGGATCACGTCGTCGCCGTACAGGCCTTTTTCGGCCCAGGCGGTCATGCTGCCGGAGTAGACGAATCCCAGCCCCAAAATGCCGATCACCACGCCCGCGCGCACGGCCTTCTCGCCGGGCCGGCTGACTTCGGCACGGAACAGCCACGTGGTCCAGAGCGCCACGCTGGCGTTCAGGATGCCAAAGAGAAAGCTGGTGCGCAGCAACCCCAGCTTGGGCGCGAGCAGCAACGGGAACACCAGCGACACCGCCAGCGCGCCCAGGTAGTCAAAGGTCAAAACGCGGCTGACGATTTCACGGAATTCCGCCTTGCGCTGGTTGAATACGCGCATCACCAGCGGGATTTCCATGCCCACCATCAACCCGATGATGAAGACGCCCACATACAGGGCCGCGCGAAAGGGCGCGGACAGCCATGCGAACACCAGGAACAGCACCGCGGCCGACACGCCGCCCAGCAGCGCCACCAGCAGCTCGACGTCGATGAAGCGATTCAGAACGTCTTCGTCTCTTACATATTTTGACAACCACGAACCGATGCCCATGGCGAAGAGATAGCAGCCGATCACCGACGAGAACTGGAGGATCGAATCCCCAAGCAAATAGCTGGCGAGCGCGCTGCTGATGAGCTCGTAGCCCAAGCCGCAGGACGCGACGATCAGTACCGAAAGAATGAGAACGCGGTCGCGCATAGGGTGTCCGAGCCAAAAAATGCGTTCGCAGTATATCGAATGCGACGTATATACTGCGCGCAATTGGGAGGCTGGCAATGGGAGAAGCAATGCATCCGGCGGTGACCTATCTGATCTACATCGTTTCAGCGCTCATCATGCTGGGCGTTTTCACGGCGGTCTACACCGCCGTCACGCACTACAAGGAATTCGACCTCATCCGCGAGGGCAACATTGCCGCCGCCCTGTCCTATGGCGGCGCGCTGGTCGGTTTCAGCCTCACCCTGTGTTCCAGCATCGCGGTCCACGCCAGCTTCGTCATGTTCGTGGTGTGGGGCGTGGCGGCGATGATCGTGCAGATCGTCGTGTACGCCGTCGTGTCCAAGGCCATAAAGGGCATGACCGACGCCATCGCGGAAAACAACATCGCCATGGGCGGCCTGATCGGCGCGATCTCGCTGGCGGCCGGCATCGTCAACGCCGCCTGCCTGACCTGAGCGCGGCGCGCAATCCCCGATCTGACAGGAGGACTTTCCATGAGTCTCGGTTCATTCATTCGCAAGCAGTTCATCGACATCCTGCAATGGAACGAGGATCGCGACGGCGTGCTCGCCTGGCGCCATCCGATGCAGGATTTCGAAATCCAGTACGGCGCCAGCCTGACCGTGCGGGAATCGCAGATGGCGGTGTTCGTCAACGAAGGCAAGGTGGCCGACGTATTCGGCCCTGGCATGTACAAGCTGACGACGCAGACGCTGCCGATCCTGACCTACCTGAAGAACTGGGACAAGCTGTTCGAGTCGCCCTTCAAGTCGGACGTCATCTTCTTCAGCACGCGCCTGCAACTGGGCCGGCGCTGGGGCACGGCCCAGCCGGTGACGCTGCGCGACAGCGAGTTCGGCATGGTGCGCCTGCGCGCGTTCGGCGTGTATTCGTACCAGATCTCCGATCCCGGCAAGTTCTATCGCGAAATCAGCGGCACGCGCGACGTGTACACCGTGGACGACCTGGAGGCGCAGCTGCGCAACATGGTCGTGGCCGCCATGACGACTGCCCTGGGCAGTTCCAAGGTGCCGTTCCTGGACATAGCCGGCAACCAGGGGCTGATGTCGCAGAGCATCGCCGAGCAGCTGGCGCCCGTGTTCGACCGCTATGGCGTCAAGCTGGACAACTTCACGGTCGAGAACGTGTCGCTGCCCGAAGAACTGCAAAAGGCGCTGGACACCCGGATCTCGATGGGCATGGCCGGCGACCTGGGCAAGTTCACGCAATACCAGACCGCGACGTCCATCCCGCTGGCGGCCCAGAACGAGGGCGGCATCGCGGGCATCGGCGCGGGCCTGGCCGCGGGCGCGGCGCTTGGCCAGACGATGGCGCAGGGTCTGGGCGCGGCGCAAGGCCAGCCGCAGCAACCCCCGCAGCAACCCGCCCCGCAGCAGGCGCAGCAGCCCGCCCAACCCGCGCAGGCCGATCCGGTCCAGCGGCTGCAGCAATTGAAAGACCTGCTGGACAAGGGCCTCATCACGGCGGCGGATTACGATTCGGCCAAGGCCGAAGTGCTGAAGAAACTCACCAGTTAAGGCGCCATGCAGCAGGTTCTGTGTCCGCAGTGCGGCGCCCCAGTCAAGTTCACGTCCGCAGCCTCCGTCATGGCGGTCTGCGGCGCCTGCCGCAGCACCTTGCTCAAGGATGCCGAGTCGGTCAAGCGCATCGGCGAGGCGGCGGAGGTCCTGGAGGACTATTCGCCGCTGTGCCTGGGCGCGGCGGGCGCGCACGACGGCAAGCGCTTTGACGTCATCGGCCGCATCCAGATGCGCTTTGACGAGGGCTTCTGGAACGAGTGGTACTTGTGGTTCGAGGACGGCACGGACGGCTGGCTGTCGGACGCGTCCGGCCAGTACGCCGTCACGCGGCGGCGCAAGGCCAAGACCGCGCAGGAAATGCCGGCGTTCGACACCATTTCTCCCGGCGACGAATTCAAGCTGGATGGCCAGCGTTTCGTGGCGGCGGACGTGCGCGTGAGCCAGGCTGGCGGCGCCCAGGGCGAGCTGCCCTTCGTGCCGGGTGACGGCTGGCAGGCCAAGGTGGCCGACTACCGGAGCCTGGACGCCTTTCTCACGCTCGACTATTCCGACGGTCCGCAGCCCGAGCTCTACATCGGCAAAGCGTTCGACCTGTCCGCCATGCAGGCGGGCTCGCTGCGCACCGCGGAGCAGGTCGAGGAAACGGCGGGGCGCTTTCGCGGCCAGATCAAGGCGTTGGACTGCCCCAACTGCGGCGCGCCGATCTCGTTTGTGGCTGCCATGGCCACGAATGTGGTTTGCCCATCATGCGCGGCGGCCGTCGATTGTTCCGGTCCCACCGCCGAGGTCATCGAAAAGGCGCGGCGCGTCGAGAAAATCCGCGCCACGCTCCCGCTGGGATCGGTCGCCAAGATGGAAGGCGTGGACTACACGCTGATCGGCCTCATGAAATGCGCCGATCCCGACCCCGAAGAGCCGTCCAGCTGGACCGAGTACCTGCTGTTCAACGCCGCCAAGGGGTTTGTGTGGCTGGTGGAGTCGGACGAAGGCTGGGAACGCGTGCAGGTCTGCGACACCTGGCCCAGCCATAACAACGCCTCCAGCGTGCGCTGGCGCAACCGCGAATACAAAAAGCTGTACGACTACACCTCGCGCGTGGAAATGGCGCTGGGCGCCTTCAACTGGCGCGTGAAGGTGGGCGACAGCACGCAGATCACCGATTACAAGGTCGGCACGCTGAAGCTGACCCGAGAACTGGGCGACAAGGAACTGGGCTGGTCGGCGTCGGCGCCGGTGTCGCCGGCGCAGCTGGCGCAGTGGTTCGACCGGCCGGAACTCAACCGCCAGAAGGCCATGCGCATGTCGTCCGGCAAGGCCGCCGGGGGCTACCGCAAGTGGGCCAAGGGCGCGCTGATCGCGATGCTGTTCCTGAACTTCGGCAACATCTTCGACGGCCGCTTCATTCCGGTGCTGATCGGGATGGTGTTTCTCTGGCTTCCGGCCCTTTTGGCCGACACGCTGATGGGCGAGGACGAATAGATGAAAGGCAAGTTGTTGTATGCCATCTACGCGGTGGTGGTCGTGCTGGCCACCACCAGCGCCAGTGCGCCGGGCACGCGCCTGGCCGGCGGCAGCAGTAGCAGCAGCTGGGGCAGCAGCTATTCGGGCGGATCGGGCTGGTCATCGGGCGGATCCCACAAGTGACCGTTCACGCAACACCCGGCCGCCACGTGCTGGCCGACTTTCGCGGCGTGGCGCCCGGTCTGCTGACCGACGCGCAGGCGCTGGAACGCCAGATGACCGCCGCAGCCCACGCGGCTGGCGCGCAGGTGCTGAGCGCGCATTTCCATCATTTCGGGGAAGGGGCGGGGGTCACCGGCGTCATTCTGCTCAGCGAATCCCACATCAGCATCCATTCCTGGCCCGAGCACCAATTCGCGGCCCTGGACATTTTCATGTGCGGGACCGCCCGGCCCGAAGACGCGCTCGATTTCCTGCGCGCCGCCCTGGCGCCCGAATCCGTCGACGTCACGACGGTTGCCCGCGGGTAGAAGGCAGCCCTTCAGGCTGGCCTCCCTTATTCCTTGATATTTCATAAATGCCGCCTGGGCCAACATTGACGAGCGTTATATACCTGGATATATTTCGATGCCGGATCGTTGGTGCCCACAGGAGAAGGACATGCTTCACAAACGCCCGTTCGTCGCGCTGACCCTGGCGCTCGCCGCCGCGTGGGGCGCCAATGCCAACGCGGGGGAACTGGTGGTGTCGGCCGCCGCCAGCCTGACCAACGCATTCAAGGACGTCGCGCAAGGCTTTGAAAAGGAACACCCCGGCACCAAGGTGATCCTGAATTTCGGCGCCTCCGATGTGCTGCTTCAGCAGATCGTGAAGGGCGCGCCCGCCGACGTGTTTGCGTCGGCCGACCAGAAGGCGATGGACAAGGCGGTCGAGGAAAAGGCCGTCAAGCCCGCCTCGCGGGTCGATTTCGCGGCCAATGAGATCGTGCTGATCGTCCCGACCGACAGCAAGGCCGGCATCAAGACGCTCAAGGACCTGGAGCGTCCCGAGATCAAGCGCATTGCCTACGGCAATCCGTCCTCGGTGCCGGTGGGCCGCTATACGCAGGCTGCGCTCCAGGCCCAGGGCCTGTGGGATGCCGTGCAGGCCAAGAGCGTGCTGGCGCAGAACGTGCGCCAGAGCCTGGACTACGTGGCGCGCGGCGAGGTCGACGCGGGCTTTGTGTTCGCCACCGACGCGGCCGTCATGCCGGGCAAGGTCAACGTGGCCGTGCGTGTGCCGTCGCAGACGCCGGTGACCTATCCGATTGCGCTGACCACGCGCGAGGCCGCCGCCAAGGAAGCCGAAAGCTTCGTCAACTATGTGCTGTCGCCGGCCGGGCAGGCGATACTGTCGCGCTATGGATTCCAAAAGCCCTGAGTGTCCGTTCAATCGTAGTGAATATCGATGAGTGATCCGGTCTGGGTCCCGCTGCTGCTTTCGTTGAAAGTGGCAGGCTGGGCGACGCTATTGGCGACCGTGGCCGGCACGGCCGCGGCGTATTGCCTATCCCGCTGGCGCTGGCCGGGCCGCGACCTGCTGGACGCCATCCTGACCTTGCCGCTGGTGCTGCCGCCGACCGTGCTGGGCTACTACCTGCTGGTGCTGCTGGGCCGGCGCGGCATCATCGGCGAAACGCTGGCGGGCTGGGGCATCGAACTCGTATTCACTTGGCAGGGCGCCGTGGTCGCGGCGTCCGTGGTGGCCTTTCCGCTGGTGTTCAAGTCGGCCCGCGCCGCCTTCGAAAGCGTGGATGGGCAGCTTGAAAACGCGGCGCGCGTGCTCGGCGTGGGCGAGGCGGGCGTGTTCTTTCGCGTCACCTTGCCGCTGGCCGCGCGCGGGATCGCCGCGGGCGTGCTGCTGGCCTTTGCGCGGGCGCTGGGCGAGTTCGGCGCCACGCTGATGATCGCGGGCAACCTGCCGGGCCGCACGCAGACCTTGTCGGTCGCCATCTACGAAGCCGTGCAGGCCGGCGACGACGCCACCGCCAACATGCTGGTGCTGGTCACGTCCGTGACCTGCATCGTCGTGCTGCTGGCCGCCGGCAAGCTGGTGCCCATTGGCGCCGGCCAGCGCAACGGAGGCGGGCGATGAGCATCGACCTTTCCGTGCGCAAGCACATGGTGTCGGGCGACCGCAAGTTCGAACTCGACGTGCAATTCAAGTCGGCCGCCAAGCGCATCGCACTGTTCGGGCCGTCCGGCGCGGGGAAAAGCCTGACCCTGCGCGCGGTGGCCGGACTGCTGCGCCCGGATGCAGGGCGCATCGAGGTCAACGGACGGGTGCTGTTCGACAGCCAGGCAAGCATCTGCCTGCCCGCGCGGACCCGCCGCGTGGCCTACCTGTTCCAGGACTATGCGCTGTTTCCCCACCTGACCGTGGCGCAGAACATCGCCTTCGGCCTGCGCCGCGGGTGGTTCAATCCGCCCCGGCGCGAGGTCACGCGCGAGGCCCGGCGCTGGGTCGACGCGTTCGAGCTGGGCGCCATTGTCGGCAGCTACCCCCACGAAATTTCAGGCGGGCAAAAGCAGCGCGTCGCGCTGGCGCGGGCCCTGATGCTGCAGCCCGACATCCTGCTGCTGGACGAACCATTTTCCGCGCTGGACTCGCAACTGCGCGGCAAGATGCGGCAAGAACTGGACGCGCTGCAACGCCACCTGGATGTGCCGATGCTGCTGATCACGCACGATCCCGCGGACGTCGAGGCGCTGGCCGACGAGGTCTTTGAAGTGCGCGAGGGCAGGGTGGGGCGTCACGACGAGGACGTCGGGCTCTAGTGCGCCGGGGCGGCCGCCGCCTACGCTGGCGGCTGCGCGTCAGTCGAGCACGCCAAGGATCACGCTGGACGCCTTGAAAATCGCCACGGCTTCGGCGCCAACATCCAGTTTCAGGTCGGCCGCGCTTTCGTTCGTGACGACGGCGGCCAGCGTCGTGCCGCCGTCCATCGCGATCAGGATCTCGCTGTTGACGGCGCCCGGCCGCAGGTCGGCGATGCGCCCCTGCAACTGGTTGCGCGCCGACAGGCGCAGGCCCGGGCCCGGCGCGCCAACAATGACCGACGACGCCTTGACCAGCGCGATGGCTTCCTTGCCGGGAGCCAGGCCCAGTTCTTTCGTGCTTTCACGCGTGATCGTGGCCGTGACGGTATGACCGCCGGCAATGCGCATGAGCACTTCGTCGTTGACGGCGCCCGCGCGGATCTCGATGACGGTCCCCAGGAATTTATTGCGCGCGCTGGTCTTGAGCATGAATCGCCTCATCAGGTCGATGTCGCCGCTGGCATCCAGCCCCGCGCGCGTCAGGTTGTCCATGAACTTGCGGTGTTCGACTTCGAGCGCCCGGAAGGTCGCGATCAGGCCGCGCGCCCGATCGGTAAGCTGCGTGCCGCCGCCGCCCTTGCCGCCGGCCGCGCGCAGCACCAGCGGTTCACCGGCCAGGTTGTTCATGGCGTCGATGGCGTCCCAGGCGCCCTTGTAGCTCATGCCCACGGCGCGTGCCGCCGCCGTGATCGATCCGGTGGCGTCGATCTGCGCCAGGAGGTCGATGCGGTTCTTGCCGCCCCAGGTCTGGGCGCCGGAGCGAAACCAAATGGAGCCGTCGAGTTCAAGCATGCGCGTGTCGGTAGGAGTGGCCGGGAGCGACGGGAAGTGTAACGGACCGGGCGCGGGGCGCAATGCGGCCGCGACGATTCCGGGCGGATGTTTGGCGGTTGCGAATGAGATTCTGTTGAAACTTTGGTGGCTTCGCGGCACTATGTTGTCGCCTTGAACTCACGGAGAGATCCACATGAAAGCGTTGAAAATGCTGACGGCGGGTTCCATGACGGCATTGCTGGCGGCCTGCGCCTCCGGTCCCACGGTCAAGAGCGACTATGACCACCAGGCCAATTTCGCGCAGTATCAGACCTTCGGCTACATGTCTCCGCTGGGTACGGACAAGGCCGGCTACAACACGCTGCTGACTGAACGCCTGAAGAGCGCGGCGCGCGGCCAGATGGAAATGCGCGGGTATACCTACAGCGCCACCAATCCCGACCTGTTGTTGAACTTTGGCGCCAAGCTCCAGCAGCAGACCGAAGTCACGCCCGGCTTCGCGCCCATGGGCCCGTATTACGGCTACCGCACCGGCTTCTACGGCGGCTGGCCCGGCTACGGGTGGGGCGACGACGTCTATCAATACACCGAGGGCACGCTCAGCGTTGACCTGGTCGATGCGCGGCGGCGGCAACTGGTCTGGGAGGGCGTCGCCGTCGGCGAAGTACAGGATCCCGGCAGCGCCGGTTCCCAGCAGAACGTGGACAAGGTGGTGGCGGAGATCTTCGCCAAGTATCCGTTCCGCGCCGGCGTCGGGACGCCGCAGGTGCCGGACAAGACCAAGCGCTAGAGGACGCCGCATGACTGCAAGCCGCAAGGCCCTGGCCGAAGACACCGGCGACACGCCGCCCTACGACACCGTCGCGCTCGTGCTGCAAGGGGGCGGGGCGTTGGGTTCGTACCAGGCTGGGGTGTACCAGGGCCTGCACGAAGCCGGCATCCGGCCCAACTGGATTTCCGGCATTTCCATCGGTTCGATCAACGCGGCCATCATCGCCGGGTCCCCGGAAGACGAGCGCGTCGAGCGCCTGCGCGGCTTCTGGGAAAGCATCTGCCGGCCCACGGGCTTTGCTGCGCTGCCGTGGGGCGACACCTTGGACGGCATGTTCGAAGGGGTGCCGTTCGGGTTTGGCTCGCCCGCCATGAACGGACAGGTCTCCGCGCTGCAAGCCCTGTTGACCGGCCAGCCGGGCTTTTTCAAGCCGCGCTTTCCGCCGCCTTACCTGGTGCGCGGGCGCGGCGCCGCCTCCACCAGCTTCTACGACACGACGCCGCTGGCCGCCACCCTGCGCCAGTTCGTGGATTTCGACCTGCTCAACAGCGGCGCGGTGCGGGCCAGCTTCGGCGCCGTCAACGTGCGTTCGGGCAATTTTGCGTATTTCGACAGCCTGCACGACACCCTGCGGCCCGAGCACATCATGGCTTCGGGCGCCTTGCCGCCCGGCTTTCCGTCGGTGGAGATCGATGGCGAGCATTACTGGGACGGCGGCATCGTCTCCAACACGCCGCTTGCGCAGGTGCTGACCACGGACAACATGCGCGACACGCTGGCGTTCCAGGTCGACCTGTGGCCCGCGCGCGGCCCGCTGCCGACGTCGCTCGAAGAGGTGGCCGAGCGGCAAAAGGACATCCAGTATTCCAGCCGCACCCGGTTGGTCACCGACCAGCTGCGGCGCGTCCTGAAACTGCGGCACGGCTTGCAGCGCCTCTTGGAACGCCTGCCGGAAAGCGAGCGCAGCGCGCCCGACCTGGCGGACATCCGCAAGCTTTCGCACACGCCGGCCACCAACATCGTCAACCTCATCTACGAAGCCAAGCACCGCGAGCGCTACTCCAAGGATTACGAGTTCGGCACCGAAGCCATGCGTGAGCACTGGGAGTCGGGCCTGGCAGACATCCGCCA
This sequence comes from Achromobacter sp. E1, assembly GCF_037039475.1. Classification (NCBI taxonomy): domain Bacteria; kingdom Pseudomonadati; phylum Pseudomonadota; class Betaproteobacteria; order Burkholderiales; family Alcaligenaceae; genus Achromobacter; species Achromobacter sp. E1. The sequence goes on along the minus strand of NZ_CP146253.1, from coordinate 3,833,036 downwards.
TACGCTGGAAAAACCCGGCATCCTGGCCCGGCCCACGCAGGACAGCTGCTTTGTCACGCACGATATCCATCGCAACGGGACCCATCATTCGTAGCACGGCGGCGGCTTACCGTGATTGGCGGGGTGTGCAGGTCGGATTGGTCTGATAGATGCGCCGCGACGGGCTGAAATCCGCGCCGCGCAGGTAGGCTTCAAGGACATTCCGCAACCTTGTTCCGGGACGGGCCGCCCGCGCATGCCAGCGGCCTTCCTGGTGGAGATCCGCCTTGAATGCTTCTGTGCCCGCTCCCTTCCTTGCCAAGCCCGGCACGCGCAAGCCCGCGCGTACGTCCGCCAGCAACCCCGCATGCAGCCCCCCATCCGGCCCCCCGTCCAGCCCTGCGCGGACGCAACCGCCCGCCGGCTGGGCGCCGGGCCTGCCCCAAGACCCCGTGGACGGGTGGTGGAGCCTGCTCTACTGGGGCTGGACGCTGCAATTGCCCAACGGCGCGCGCTTGGACCTCACCGAAGTCGAGCGCGCCTGCTTCGCATGCCTGGTCAGGAATCCGCAGCGTGAATTGGTCCGCGAAGAAGTGAAACACCTGCGCGGCGGCATGAACATGCGGTCGCTCAATGTGGCGATCTGCCGGCTGCGCACCAAGGTCCGCCAAGCGGGTGCGCGGCTGCCCCTGCACACCGTGCATGGCGTCGGCTATGCGTTCCTGGGCAATCTCCGAGAGCTCGCCAACAGCAAATAACTGTTGCGCAATTGCGCCTGAAAGTTCCCCTGGACCCCCCAAAAGTACGTGATTTCCCCAATATCTGAGTTACATTACTGGGCTATTCACGTGTCGTTGGTGACGCTTGGTCATGATTTGATCGCTGCTCTTCGGCACGTTCGAATTGCTGCGGTACCTGACGCGATTTCACGACGCGCTTCATTACGCTACGCGGGGGTTTCAATGCGGTTTTCGCCTAAACGAATTTCGGGTCTGGCTGTTTCCGGTGGCGTCCTCGCGCTGATATTGGCCGGATGCGGGGAAAGACCCCAGATGAATCCCGGCATGCCCCAGGTCAGCGTGGTCACGGTGCAGCCGCAGCGCGCGCCCATCGTCTCGGAATTGCCGGGCCGCGTGGATGCCGTGCGCGACGCGCAGATTCGCGCCCGCGTCACCGGCATCGTGCAGCGCATCACCTTCGAGCAGGGCGGCGACGTCAAGGAAAACCAGCTGCTGTTCAAGATCGATCCGGCGCCCTACAAGGCCGCCTACGATCAGGCGACGGCGCAGTTGAAGCAGGCGCAGGCCAACCTGTTCAGCGCCAAGCTCCTGGCCGACCGCTACGCGCCGCTGGTCAAGGCCAACGCCGTCAGCAAGCAGGAATACGACAACGCCGTGGCGTCCTTCCGCCAGGCCGACGCCACCGTGGCCGCCGCGAAGGCCGCGCAGGACAACGCCGCCATCAACCTGAGCTACACGGACGTCACCTCGCCGATCACCGGCCGCATCGGCAAGCCGCTGGTCACCGAGGGCGCGCTGGTCGAATCCACGTCCGCCACGCAAATGGCCACGGTGCAGCAGCTCGATCCCATCTACGTTGACTTCACGCAGTCCACCGCCGACCTTGCCGCTCTGCGCCGCGCCTTTGCCAGCGGACGTCTGCAGCAAGTGGGCAAGGACGCCGCCCGCGCCACAGTCGTGCTTGAAGACGGCTCCGAATACGAACATCCCGGCAAGCTGCTGTTCACCGGCATCACGGTGGATCCCAGCACCGGCCAGGTGAATCTTCGCGCCGAGGTCCCCAATCCCGATGGCATCCTGCTGCCCGGCATGTATGTGCGGGTCCGCCTGGAGCAGGGCTTTGACGATGTCGCCCTGCTGGTTCCCCAGCAGGCGCTGCAGCGCACGGCCGACGGCAAGCAGAGCCTGATGCTGGTGCGCGACAACAAGATCGCGCAGGCGCCGGTCACCACTGGCGGCGCGTACGAAAACAACTGGCTGGTCACCAGCGGCCTGAAGGCAGGCGACGTGGTCGTGGTCGAGGGCTTCCAGAAGATCCGCCCCGGCGCGCCCGTGCAGGTCAGCCAATGGAACCGGGGCGGCACGCCCGCGCAGGGCGGCGCGCCCGCCGCGCAGCCCGGCGCCAAGCCCGCCGAACCTGGCGCGCAGCCCGGCGCCAAACCGGCCGAACCCGCCCAGCAGCCCGGCGCCAAGCCGGCCGAGCCGGCCCCGCAGGACAAGGCCGCCGGCCAGAAATCGTAAGCGGCACGCGGCGCAGCAAGCGCCGCGTTCCTCTTTGGTGAGCATCGCTTTCAGAGTCAGCCCACATGCCGCAATTTTTTATCGATCGACCAATCTTCGCCTGGGTAGTTGCCCTTTTCATTCTGCTGGCAGGGGTGTTGGCCATCCCGAATATGCCGGTTGCGCAGTACCCCGATGTGGCCCCGCCGGCCATCACGATCACCGCGACCTACCCCGGCGCGTCGGCCCCCGAAGTGGCCGAGTCGGTCACCAGCATCATCGAAGACCAGCTCAACGGCGCCAAGGGCCTGATCTACTACGAGTCCGTCAGCGACTCCTACGGCACCTCGACCATCACCGCGACGTTTGCGCCGGGCACCAATCCTGACCTGGCGCAGGTGGACGTGCAGAACCGCGTGTCCAACGTGATCGCCCAGCTGCCCAGCGCGGTGCAGCAGCAGGGCCTGCAGTACGAGCAGACGAGTACCGGCTTTCTGATGATTGTGACGCTGTCGTCCACCGATGGCTCGCTAGACCAGACGGCGCTGGCCGACTACATCACCCGCAACGTGAAGAACCCGGTTTCGCGGGTGCCGGGCGTGGGCCAGTTCCAGTTGTTCGCCGCGCCTCGCGCGATGCGCGTCTGGCTGGATCCGAACAAGCTGGTCGGCTTCAACCTCAGCATGGCCGAGGTCAACAACGCCATCGCCAGCCAGAACGTGCTGATCTCGGGCGGCAGCATCGGCGCGCCGCCCAATCCGGAATCGCAGCGCATCACGGCCACGGTCACGGCGAACGGCCAACTGAGCACGGTCGACGGCTTTGGCCGTATCGTCCTGCGCGCCAACACCGACGGCTCCAAGGTGCTGCTGCGCGACGTCGCCCGCATCGAGGTCGGCGCCGACAACTACCAGTTTGGCGCCCGCCTGAACGGCAAGCCCACGGCGGCCTTCGCCATCGTGCTGTCGCCCAACGCCAACGCGCTGGCCACGGCGCAAGGCGTGCGCAACCAGATGCAGGAGCTGTCCAAGTACTTCCCGGACAACATCCAGTATTCGGTGCCGTACGACACCGCGCCCTACGTCAAGGTCTCCATCGAGCAGGTGCTCCATACCCTGGCCGAAGCCATGGTGCTGGTGTTCCTGGTCATGTACCTGTTCCTGCAGAACGTGCGCTACACGCTGATCCCGGCGCTCGTGGTCCCGGTGGCCATGCTGGGGGCGTTCGCCGTGATGCTGGCGCTGGGCTTCTCGATCAACGTACTGACCATGTTCGCGATGGTGCTTGCCATCGGGATTCTCGTGGACGACGCCATCGTGGTCGTCGAAAACGTCGAGCGGATCATGGCGACCGAGGGCCTGCCGCCCAAGGAGGCCACCAAGAAAGCCATGCCGCAGATCAGCGGCGCCATCATCGGGATCACGCTGGTGCTGGTGACCGTGTTCCTGCCGCTGGCCTTCATGAGCGGGTCGGTGGGCGTGATCTACCGCCAGTTTTCGGTGGCAATGGCTGTGTCCATCTTCTTTTCGGCGCTTTTGGCGCTGACCTTCACGCCGGCGCTGTGCGCCACGATCCTCAAGCCGGTGGCCAAGGGCCACCACGAGGACAAGAAGGGCTTTTTCGGCTGGTTCAACCGCAAGTTCGACGCCACGACGCATGGTTACCAGAACTGGGTGTCGCGCATCCTGCACAAGGGCGGCCGGATGATGCTGGCGTTCCTGGTGCTGGTCCTGCTTTTGGGCTGGCTCTACCTGCGCCTGCCGTCCTCGTTCCTGCCCGAGGAAGACCAGGGCTACGTGGTCAGCAACATCGAGCTGCCCACCGGCGCCAGCGCCAACCGTACCGTCGAGGTCATCGAGCAGGTCGAGAAATACTTCCAGGGTATTCCCGCCGTCGAGAACATCATTGCCGTGCAGGGCTACAGCTTCAACGGCAACGGTCTGAACGCGGCCATCGCCTTCACCACGCTCAAGGACTTCAAGGACCGCAAGGAACGCCAGGATTCGGCCGGCGCGATCGCCTTCACCGCCTTCGAAAAGCAGCTCATGGGGATCCATGACGCGCAAGTGTTCACGCTGGTGCCGCCGGCCATCTCGTCGCTGGGCAACGCCACCGGTTTCGACTTGCGCCTGCAGGACCGCGGCGCCGCCGGCACCGAGGCCCTGGCGGCTGCCACCGCGCAGCTGATGGGCGAGGCCATGAAGAGCCCCGTGCTGTCGCAAGTCCGTATCACGGGCCTGTCGGCGGGCACGCAGCTCAGCCTGAACATCGACCGCGACAAGGCGGCCGCGCTGGGCGTGGACTTCAACGAAGCCGCATCGCTCATCTCGACCGCGGTTGGCTCGGCGTACCTGAGCAAGTTCCCCAACCTGGGCCGGATGCAGAACATCTGGGTCCAGGCCGATGCACCGTACCGCATGCAGTTGTCCGACGTGCTCAAGCTGAACGCCCGCAACGCGCAGGGCGGCATGGTGCCGCTGTCCACGTTCGTCACGGGCGAATGGGTGCAGGGACCGGTGCAGGTCGTGCGCTACAACAGCTACGAGTCGATGCGTATCGGCGGCAGCTCGGCGCCGGGCTACTCCACGGGCGAGGCCATGGAAGAAATGCAGCGGCTGGTCGCCCAGTTGCCGCAAGGCTTCGGCTACGAATGGACGGGCTTGTCCTATCAGGAACGCCAGGCCGGCAACCAGGCCCCCATCCTGATGGGCCTGTCACTTCTCGTCGTTTTCCTGGTGCTTGCCGCGCTGTATGAAAGCTGGGCCATCCCCATCTCCGTCATGCTGGTGGTGCCTCTGGGCATGCTGGGCGCGGTGGCGCTGGTCAGTGCGCTGGGTATGTCCAACGACGTGTACTTCCAGGTCGGCATGGTGACCGTGATCGGGCTGGCGGCCAAGAACGCCATTCTTATCGTGGAATTCGCCAAGGACCAGTACGCGCGCGGCATGGGCCTGTACGAGGCCGCGGTGGAGGCCGCGCGATTGCGCTTCCGGCCCATCCTGATGACGTCGCTGGCGTTCATCCTGGGCGTGATTCCGCTGGCGCTGGCCACCGGCGCGGGCGCGGCCAGCCAGCGTGCGGTGGGCCTGGGCGTGCTGGGCGGCATGCTGGCCGCCACGCCGTTCGCTGTGATCTTCGTTCCGACATTCTTCGTGGTGGTGCTGGGCCTGTTCAAGACCCGCCCGCGTCTGCTCGGCGCCGAACTGCGCGCCTTCGAGCAGGAGCAGGCCGAAAAGAAGGCGGCGGCCGAAAAGGGCGCTGACCCGGCAACGCCGCAGACCGCACAACCCACTGGTGGCCAGGAGGGCAAGGAATGAAAGCCCTGATGTTCAGACAGACCGCCTTGTCCGCCTTTGTGGCGGTGGCGTTGGCCGGCTGCTCGCTGGCGCCCGATTACAAGCGTCCCGACGCGCCGGTCAGCCCGGCGTGGCCGGATCAGCCCAAGGTGCAATATGGCGCGTACTCGCGCGCCACCACGCTGGGCTCGCAGCCCGCCGCCGACGTCGTGCCGCAGGCCGGCACACCCGCGGCGGACCTGGGCTGGCGCGAATTCTTCCGCGATCCGCGCCTGCAGGCCCTCATCGAGCTTGCGCTGGTCAACAACCGCGACCTGCGCGTCGCGGTCCAGCGCGTCGAAGAGGCCCGGGCGCAATACGGCATCCAGCGCGGCGCGCAGTGGCCCAGCATCGGCGCCGGCATCCAGGGACAGCGCCAGCACCTGCCGGCCAACATGCGGGCCGGCGGTCCGGATTCCAGCTCGATCAGCAGCTCCTACCAGGCCGGCATCGGCCTGACCACGTTCGAAATCGACCTGTTCGGCCGCCTGCGCAACCTGTCCGAAGCCGCGTACCAGCAGTACCTGTCGACCGAGCAGGCGCAAAAGACCGTTCACATCACCTTGGTGGGTTCGGTCGCACAGTCGTATTTCAACCTGCGTGCCGCCGAGGTCCAGCTGGACCTGACGCAGCGCACGCTGGCCTCGCGCCAGGAATCGTATGACCTGGTCAAGCGCCGCTTCGACGGCGGCGTGGCCTCCGAACTGGACCTGAACCAGTCCAAGTCGCTGCTGGACACGGCCTCTGCCGACCTGGCGCAACTGGCCCGCGCCCGCGCGCAGGCCATGAACGCGCTGGTGCTGGTGGTGGGCACGCCGCTGCCCGACACGCTGCCCCCGCCGGCCACGTTCGGCCGCGACCAGGTGCTGGCCACGGTGCCGTCGGGCCTGCCGTCCGACCTGCTGGAGCGCCGGCCCGACATCGCCGCCGCCGAAAACCAGCTGCTGTCCGCCAACGCCAACATCGGCGCGGCGCGTGCGGCGTTCTTCCCGACCATCTCGCTGACTGGCCTCTTGGGCGTGGCCAGCCCGTCGCTGGGGGATCTGTTCAAGGGCGGGCAGGGGTATTGGAGCTTCTCGCCGTCGATCACGACCCCGTTGTTTGCGGGCGGCAGCATCCGCGAAGGACTGAACCTGGCCAAGGCGCGCGACAATATCGCCGTGGCGCAGTACGAGCAGACCATCCAGCAGGCGTTCCGCGAGGTCTCGGACGCGCTGGCGGGCGAGGCCACCTACGGGGCGCAGCTCGATGCCCAGCGCGCGCTGCAGGATTCGTCGGCGCGGACGCTGGAGTTGTCGAATTTGCGTTATACCAACGGTATCGACAGCTACCTGCAGGTGCAGACCGCGCAGGTGGACTTTTTCAACGCCCAGCTCGCATTGGTGCAAACCGGCCTGGCCGCGCTGATTAACCGCGTGGAGCTTTACAAGGCGCTGGGCGGCGGCTGGGAAGAAACAACGAAAGTGCAATGATAGAACTTGGTGTAAATATCGATCACGTCGCCACGCTGCGGCAGCAGCGCCACACGGCGTACCCCGACCCGATCGCCGCGGCGCTGCGCGCCGAGTACGCCGGCGCCGACCTGATCACGCTGCATCTGCGCGAAGACCGGCGGCACATCCAGGATGCTGACGTCTACGCGATCCGCCCGCAGTTGCGCACCCGCATGAACCTGGAATGCGCGGTCACGCCGGAAATGCTTGAGATCGCCTGCGCGGTCAAGCCCAGCGACGTTTGCCTGGTGCCCGAAAAGCGCACCGAGCTCACGACGGAAGGCGGGCTGGAAGTGGCCGGCGCGATGGGCCCGGTGTCCGACGCGGTGGCGCTTCTGACCGAAGCCGGCATTCGCGTTTCGCTCTTCATCGATCCGGACCCTGTTCAGATCGCCGCCGCCGCCAAGGCCGGCGCGCCCGTGATCGAACTGCACACCGGCGCCTATGCCGAGGCCGAGGGCGAGGCCGCCCACGCCGAACTGCAGCGCATCCGCCTGGCCGTGACCGAAGGGCTGCGCCACGGGCTGCGCGTGAACGCGGGACATGGCCTGCATTACGGCAACGTCAAGCCGGTGGCCGCGCTGGACGGCATTTCCGAACTCAACATCGGCCACGCCATCGTGGCGCAGGCGATCTTCGACGGCTGGGAAAAAGCCGTGCGCGACATGAAGGCGCTGATGGTGCAGGCGCGGTTGCACGCGCTGCGCGGGCTTTGAACGCGGGCCGATGACGCGTTTTGACCGCTAGCCAGGCGATGCCGATGTCCGACTCTTCTTCCGCCACGCCCGCCGGCGCCATTGCCGGCATCGGCATGGACCTCCTGCGCATCGACCGGATCGAGCGCGCGCTGGCGCGCCACGGCGACCGGTTCGCCGAAAAGATCCTGGGACCCGAAGAACTCCTCAAATTCCATGCCCGCCGCGCGCGCGACCCGGTCCGCGGGCTGCGATTCCTTGCCACGCGCTTTGCGGCCAAGGAAGCCTTTTCCAAGGCGATCGGCCTGGGCATGCGCATGCCGATGACGTGGCGGCGCGTGCAGACGCTGAATGCGCCGGGCGGCCGCCCGGTGCTGGTGATCGCGCCCGAATTGCAGGCCTGGTATGCCGAACGGTTCGGCGCGGCCCACGTTTCCATTACCGATGAATCCGACATGGCCGCCGCGTACGTGGTGGTCGAGCGCAAGCCCTGAGCCCGGGATGTTTCCCGCCGGCTTGCCGCACATCTACAAGGACACCTCCATGGCCAAAAAGAAATCCAAGGCGGTCCTGCCCCCCGGCCCCGTGATGGTCGATGTGGCGGGATACACGCTTACGAAGGCGGAAAAGAAACGCCTGCGCCACCCGCTGGTGGGCGGCGTCATCCTCTTCGCCCGCAACTTCGAGAACCGCGCCCAGCTCACCGCGCTGACGCGCCAGATCCACAAGGCGCGCAAGGAGCCGCTGCTGATCCTGGTGGACCACGAAGGCGGCCGTGTGCAGCGGTTCCGCGAAGACGGCTTCACGCCGTTGCCTCCGATGCGCGCGCTGGGCCAGTTGTGGGACCAGGATCCGCTGCAGGCGATGCGCCTGGCCACCGAGGCCGGGTATGTCCTGGCGGCCGAACTGCGCGCCTGCGGCGTGGACATGAGCTTCACGCCGGTGCTGGACCTGGATTACGGCGTCAGCAAGGTCATCGGCAACCGCGCCTTCCACGCCGATCCCCGCGTCGTGACCATGCTGTCGCGCGCGCTGGTGCAAGGCCTGGCATTGGCTGGCATGTCGGCCTGCGGCAAGCATTTCCCTGGCCACGGCTACGTCGAGGCCGACTCGCACCACGAGATCCCCGTCGATCCGCGCACGCTGGACCAGATCATGAAGGACGACGCCGCGCCCTACGCGTGGCTGGGCGATGCGGTCCTGCCGTCCGTCATGCCCGCGCACGTGATCTATCCCAAGGTGGACAAGCACCCGGCGGGATTTTCCAAGCGCTGGGTGCAGGACATCCTGCGCAAGCGCCTGGGCTACGATGGCGTGGTGTTCTCGGACGACCTGACCATGGAAGGCGCCGCGGTGGCGGGCGACATCCTGGACCGGGCCAACGCCGCGCTGCGCGCCGGTTGCGACATGGTGCTGGTGTGCAACCGCCCGGACCTGGCCGACGACCTGCTGTCGCGCCTTGAGTTCGACCATGCGCCCGAGTCCGTTGCGCGCATCCGGCGCCTGATGCCGCGTTTCGATGCGCCCGATTGGGATACCTTGCAGGCCGAAAGCCGTTACCAGAATGCCCGACGACTTCAATCTCAAATCGTTCCTGTCTGACCTGCCGCATCTGCCGGGTGTCTACCGGCACCTGGATGCGGCCGGCGAGGTCATGTATGTCGGCAAGGCGCGCGACCTGAAGAAGCGCGTCTCGTCGTATTTCCAGAAGACGCTGTCCAGCCCCCGCATCGCGCAGATGGTGGCCAAGGTGGCGCGGCTGGAGGTCACGGTGACGCGCTCCGAGGCCGAAGCGCTGATCCTGGAAAACAACCTCATCAAGAGCCTGAAGCCGCGCTACAACATCCTGTTTCGCGACGACAAGTCCTATCCGTACCTGCACATCACGGGGCATGACTGGCCCCGCATCGCGTACTACCGCGGCGCCACCAACAAGCGCGGCCAGTTCTTCGGCCCGTTTCCCAATGCCTGGGCCGTGCGCGAAACCATCCAGATCCTGCAAAAGGTCTTTCGCCTGCGCACGTGCGAAGACAGCGTGTTCGCCAACCGCTCGCGCCCCTGTCTGCTGCATCAGATCGGGCGCTGCTCGGCGCCTTGCGTGGGCGCCATCGAAGCGGCCGAATACGACCGCGACGTGCATCGCGCCGTCCGCTTTCTGAACGGCGAGGCCAAGGACGTCATGGGCGAGATCGAGGCCCGCATGCAGCAGGCCTCCATGGAGTTGCGCTTCGAAGAAGCCGCGGCGCTGCGCGACCAGATGGGATCGCTGGCGCGCGTGCTGCACCAGCAGACCATGGAAAACGTCAGCGGCGAAGACACCGACATCATTGCGGTGGCCATTGCCGGCGGCAAGGTCTGCGTGAACCTGGCGATGGTGCGCGGCGGCCGCCATCTGGGCGACAAGCCGTTCTTTCCCTCGCACGCCGAAGGCGAGGCCGCGCCGCAGGTGCTGGAAGCCTTCGTGGCCCAGCATTACACCGAGAATGCGATGCCGCCGATCCTGGTGTGTTCGCACACCTTGCCCGATCCCGAGCTGATCGCGCTGCTGGTCGAGCAGTCGGGCGGCCGGCCGACGCGGGTGCTGACGCGGCCGCAGGGCACGCGCCGGTCGTGGCTGGAGCAAGCGGCAAAGAACGCCGAAATGGCGCTCGCCCGCGCGCTGACCGAATCCGGCGCCCGGGCGGCCCGCACGCTGGCGCTGGCCGAAGCGCTGGACCTGGATACCGACGAAGCCGCGCTCGACGCGCTGCGCATCGAGTGCTTTGACATCAGCCACACCGCCGGCGAAGCCACCCAGGCTTCCTGTGTGGTGTTCGAGCACCACGACATGCAGCCTTCGCTGTACCGCCGTTACAACATCGCCGGCATCACGCCCGGCGACGACTACGCGGCCATGCGCCAGGTGCTGACCCGGCGTTTTGCGAAGGTGGCCGATGGCGACGCACAGATGCCCGGCCTTGTCCTCATCGACGGCGGCAAGGGCCAGGTCGAGGTCGCGCGCAAGGTCTTCGCGGAACTGGGGCTGGACATCCAGACGCTGGTGGGCGTGGCCAAGGGGGAAGGGCGCAAGGTCGGCCTGGAAACCCTGGTCTTCGCCGACGGCCGCCCGCCGGTCGCCCTGGGCGGCGAATCCGCCGCGTTGATGCTGATCGCCCAGGTGCGCGACGAGGCCCACCGCTTCGCCATCACCGGCATGCGCGCCCGCCGCGCCAAGACACGCAACGTCTCGCGCCTGGAAGAAATAGAAGGCGTGGGCGCCCGCCGCCGCCAGCGCCTCCTGGCCCGCTTCGGCGGCTTTTCCGGCGTTGCCCGCGCCAGCATCGAGGATCTGGCCTCGGTAGACGGCATCTCGCAAGACTTGGCAATCCGCATCTACGAGGCGCTGCGCTGACGCCCCGGACTTGCCCAAATGTCACGAATTCGTGTCACCCTCACCGCCGACCACCGAAATGCCAAACCCAAATTCCAACCACCCGCCCCTAAGAGCAATCCGGGCCGCGCGGATCCGGCTCCGCCGGTCCGCTGCGGCGCCCCTGGGGGAGGCGCCAAAGGCGCTTCGGGGGGGACCGCCCTCTGTTAGGATACGGACACTATGCCAATTAACGTTCCCATTATTCTGACGTGGCTGCGTATCGCCATGATTCCGCTGGTGGTCGGGCTGTTCTATCTGCCCGAAAGCTGGATGTCTGTTCCCACGCGCGATACGCTGGCGGCATGGGCCTTCATCATCGCCGCGCTGACCGACTGGTTCGACGGCTGGCTCGCCCGGCGCTGGAACCAGACATCGGCATTTGGCGCATTTCTGGACCCGGTGGCCGACAAGCTCATGGTCTGCGCCGCGCTCATCGTGCTGCTTGACCTGAGCCGGGTCGACGCCTTCATCTCGCTCATCATCATCGGCCGTGAAATCACGATTTCCGCGCTGCGCGAATGGATGGCCAAGATCGGCGCCAGCGCCAGCGTGGCCGTGCACCGGCTGGGCAAGTTCAAGACGGCGGCGCAGATGATCGCCATTCCGTGCCTGCTGTATAACCAGACAATCTACGGCGTCAGCACCAAGCTGCTGGGTGACGTGCTGATCATCGTGGCCGCGGTGCTGACAGTGTGGTCGATGCTGTACTACCTGCAGCGCGCCTGGCCCGCGATCCGCGAAAAAGCCATGTAGTATCGATTTTCCGGGCCGGCTGAATAAGCCGGCCCGGCGCAGTTGCAGACCCTGCAGTCGCAAAAAAATTACGCCCGGGCAAGTACCCGCGCGCTGCCGGAGACAACCCGCGAACCGCCTCGGGCGGAACGCATCCTGCCGCCTTCGCGGCCTTGTGCAATGAACACCGCTACCGCCGCCACCCCCTTGCTCTCGGACGCCGACGTACGCCGGCGCGACTGGAAAATCATCCTGCTCATCGGCGTGGCGCACGCGTCGTCCCACTTCTTCCAGCTTGTGCTGCCGTCGCTGTACGGCGCGCTGGGCCTTCAGTTCGGGCTGGACTTCGCGCGGCTGGGCCTGCTGGTATCGACGTTTTACGTGGTGTCCGGCATCGGCCAGGCGTCCTCCGGTTTCGTGGTGGACCGCATCGGCGCGCGCCCCGTGCTCTGGTTCGGGCTGGGCTGCTTCGTGCTGTCGGGCGTCCTCATCGGATCGGCCACCGGCTACGTCATGCTGATGGCCGCCGCCGTCGTCGGCGGCATCGGCAATTCGGTGTTTCATCCGGCCGATTACTCCCTCATCAACCACCGCGTCACCGCCCCGCGGCTCGGCCATGCGTTCTCGACGCACGGCCTGACCGGCAACCTGGGATGGGCGCTCACGCCCGTGTTCATCACCACCATCACGCTGCTGGCCAACTGGCGCGTGGCAGCCTATAGCGCCGCCGGCCTCGTGGCGCTGGTGCTGCTGCTGACGGTGCTGGGACGCGACCTGCTGGGTGGCCCGTCGCCCATCGAGGCCGGCGGCGACGCCAAGGATGCCGCCAACGCGCCCAAGCCCTCCGCCAAACCGCAAGAGGGCGTTCTGGCCACGCTGTCCGCGCTCTTGTCCAAGCCCGCACTGTGGGGCGCTTTCCTCTTCTTTGCCTGCACTTCCATCGCGCTTTCGTCGGTGCAGAACTACACCATTCCCTTGCTGGGCCAGCTTTATGACCTGTCCAAGGTCACGGCCAGTTCCGCGCTGTCGGGCTACATGGTCGCCTCGGCGGTGGGCATGGCGGCCGGCGGCTTCCTGGTGTCGGCCAACCCGCGCACCGAGCGCACCGTCATGGTGGCGCTGATCCTGGCCGGCCTGACGCTGGTCGTGCTGGCGCTGGGGCTGGTGCCCGCCGTGCTGGCCGCGCCTGTCGTGGGCCTGGCGGGTTTCTGCTCGGGCGTGGCGGCACCGTCGCGCGACATGCTGATCCGCCGCGTGACGCCCAAGGGCTCGACGGGCTCGGTCTACGGCCTGGTGTATTCGGGCATGGACGTGGGCTCGGCGCTGGGGCCGCTCGCCTTCGGCCTGCTCCTGGACGCCGGCCTGCGGCAAGGTCCGTGGGTGGGCGCGGGCGTGGCGTTCGCCGTGGCCGCTTTCCTGGCGCAGTGGATCGCGGTGCAGGCGCGCCGCGCCGAACCGCCCGCAGCGGCGGCAGCAGCGCGGCCGTAATGCGGTGAGACCTCGGGCGCCGTAACCGCAGGGCGCCCCAACCCCTTTGATCGCCCCGCACGGCGCCGGCGCTGCCTTGCGCGCCGTCAAGCACGGCATCGCCGCGTGCGCCCCGGCCGGCGCCGCTTGATGCCTCGCAAGGCCAGGGCATGGCTTCCCCGATGTAATAACCATGTGGTTGAACTGGTTATTCACAGGAGAAGCAAATGAGAAAGACAAGTACGCTGCTGGCCGTGGGACTCGTACTGGGACTGTGGGCAAATCAGGCGTGGAGCGCGTCGCAGGAACCCATCCAGCCGATCGAGCCCGCCGTCGTCAAGGAACCCGCCAAGGTCGAACTGGGCAAGAAGCTCTTCTTCGATCCGCGTCTGTCCCGCTCCGGCGCGATCTCCTGTAATTCCTGCCACAACCTCGCCATGGGCGGGTCCGACAACCTGAAGGCCTCCATCGGCCACAAATGGCAGCAGGGTGGCATCAATTCGCCGACCGTGCTCAATTCCAGCCTGAACATCGCCCAGTTCTGGGATGGCCGCGCCAAGGACCTGCGCGAGCAGGCGGGCGGCCCGATCGAGAACCCCATGGAAATGGCGTCGACCCACGAGCTGGCGGTGCAGGTGCTCAATTCCATTCCGGGCTACCGCGCCGAATTCAAGCAGGTCTTCGGCAAGGACACGATCACCATCGGCGAGGTGACCAGCGCGCTGGCCGCGTTTGAAGAAACCCTGGTCACGCCGAATTCGCGTTTCGACCAGTGGCTCAAGGGCGACAAGAAAGCGTTGACCGTCCGGGAACTGGCCGGGTACGACCTTTTCAAGAACAGCGGCTGCGTCGCTTGCCACAACGGCGTGGCAGTGGGCGGCAACTCGTTCCAGAAGATGGGGCTGGTCACCCCCTACATCACCGAGAACAAGGCCGAAGGCCGGGCCGCGGTCACGGGCAAGGACGCGGACCGCTTCAATTTCAAGGTGCCGACGCTGCGCAACGTCGCGCTGACCTACCCGTACTTTCATGACGGCGAAGCGGCAACGCTGACGCAGGCCGTCGACGTCATGGGCCGCCTGCAACTGGGCCGCACGTTCACGCCCGATGAAAACGGCCAGATCGTGGCGTTCCTGAAGACGCTGACGGGCGACCAGCCAGTCATCCAGTACCCGGTGCTGCCGCCGTCCGAAGACGACACGCCGCGGCCTGAGCCGTTCGTGAAGTGAACGCAGATCGGTAATTGCTGAACAGCAAAAGCAAAACGGCCGCCCTGGGGCGGCCGCTTTTCGTGGCAGGCGCGTTACTGGCGGACGGTTCGCCTATCGGCGGGCGGCGCCGCCTCGAAGTTGCTGCGCCAGGGATTGATGTCCAATCCGCCGCGGCGTGTATAGCGCGCATACACCGTCAAATGCTCCGGGCCGCACGCCTGCATGATGTCGCTGAAGATGCGCTCGACGCAGTGCTCGTGGAATTCGGCGTGCTGGCGAAACGACACTACATACCGCAGCAGCGATTCGCGATCGATCGGCTTGCCGCGGTAGCGGATCTGCACGGTGGCCCAATCGGGTTGGCCGGTCACGGGGCAGTTCGACTTCAAGAGGCGCGACGCCAGCGTTTCCTCGACCACGTCGCCCGGCCGGGTGCGCAGCAGCTCGGGGGCGGGCTCATAGGTGTCGATCTCGATATCCAGCTTGTCGATGTAGATGCCGTCCAGCTCGCCCATCTGCAGCTCGGAAAAGCGCTGCGGCAAGAAGAAGTCCAGGCCCACCGGCGCGCCCGCGGCGGCGCTCAGGTCGCGTTCCAGCCGGCCGCGCAGGGCCGCCGAATTGACCAGGCGGGTCTGGTTGAACGAGTTCAGGTACAGCTTGAACGACTTGGATTCGATGATGTTGGGGCTGTCGGCCGGCACCGAGAACGTCGCCATCGCCACCCGCGGCTTGCCCTTGGCGTCCAGCCACGACAGCTCGTAGGCGTTCCACAGGTCCACGCCGGTAAAGGGCAGGTTGCCGTCATTCAGATTGAGCGCCGCGCGGTTGTGCGAGCGCGCAATGGG
Source organism: Achromobacter sp. E1 (assembly GCF_037039475.1). NCBI lineage: Bacteria > Pseudomonadati > Pseudomonadota > Betaproteobacteria > Burkholderiales > Alcaligenaceae > Achromobacter > Achromobacter sp. E1. The sequence goes on along the minus strand of NZ_CP146253.1, from coordinate 3,817,627 downwards.
AAACAGCAGCGAGGGATCGTATTGCGAGGCGTAGGCCACGCTCTGCCCGAGAGGGCCGTGAGACAGGGTCATAGCAGGATTTCAAAAACGGGATGACGGCATTGTAGGCGTTGAAAGGGGCCCGATTTTCCACAACGTGAAATGTAACTCTCGGCATGTGAAAGCCCGTGTTGCGCAGCAGCGGGGCAGCATTTCATAAACGACAATCGCATTTCATTATACAAAATCGTGTTCATAACTCATTGATTTAAATGACTAACATTTTTCGTCTTGTATAAGACCTGTCTTCACATTGCTCCGCAGCACAGGCATAGACTTTCTCCAACGATTCACGCACTGCACGACGCGAATCCTTTGAAGTTCTCTCACTACTGACCAGGAGCATCACCATGAGCAATCGCGAAACCGAAATCCGCAACCTGCAGAAAGATTGGGCCGAGAACAGCCGGTGGCAGGGCATCAAGCGCGACTACAGCGCCGAAGACGTCATCCGCCTGCGCGGCTCGATCAGCGTCGAACACACGCTTGCCCGCCGCGGCGCCACGCGCCTCTGGGAACTCCTGCACAGCGAGCCGTTCGTCAATTCGCTGGGCGCCCTGACTGGCAACCAGGCCATGCAGCAGGTCAAGGCCGGCCTGAAGGCCATCTATCTGTCGGGCTGGCAGGTCGCCGGCGACGCCAACCTGGCCGGCGAAATGTATCCCGACCAGTCGCTCTATCCCGCCAACTCCGTGCCGCAGGTGGTTCGCCGCATCAACAATTCGTTAACGCGCTGCGACCAGATCCAGTGGATGGAAGGCAAGAACCCCGGCGATGAAGGCTACATCGACTTCTTTGCGCCCATCGTGGCGGACGCCGAAGCCGGTTTCGGCGGCGTGCTCAACGCCTATGAACTGATGAAGGCCATGATCGAGGCGGGCGCGTCGGGCGTCCACTTCGAAGACCAGCTCGCTTCCGTGAAGAAGTGCGGCCACATGGGCGGCAAGGTGCTGGTGCCCACCCGCGAGGCGGTGTCCAAGCTGGTGTCGGCCCGCCTGGCCGCCGACACGATGGGCACGCCGACGTTGCTGCTGGCCCGCACCGATGCCGACGCCGCCGACCTGGTCACCAGCGACGTCGATGAAAACGATCGTCCGTTCATCACCGGCGAGCGCACGGTGGAAGGCTTCTTCCGCACCCGCGCCGGCATCGACCAAGCCATTTCCCGCGGCCTGGCCTACGCGCCGTACGCCGACCTGATCTGGTGCGAAACGTCCACGCCCAACCTGGAATACGCCCGCAAGTTCGCGGACGCCATCCATCGCCAATTCCCGGGCAAGCTGCTGGCCTACAACTGCTCGCCGTCGTTCAACTGGAAGAAGAACCTGGACGACGGCACCATCGCCAAGTTCCAGCGCGAGCTGGGCGCCATGGGCTACAAGTTCCAGTTCATCACGCTGGCCGGTTTCCATGCGCTGAACTACGGCATGTTCGAGCTGGCCCACGGCTACGCCCGCCGCCAGATGAGCGCCTTCGTGGAGCTGCAGCAGAAGGAATTTGCCGCCGCCGAAATGGGCTTCACCGCCGTGAAGCACCAGCGCGAAGTGGGCACCGGTTACTTCGACGCCGTGACCCAAACGATCGAGGGGGGCAAGTCGTCCACGACCGCGCTGACCGGCTCGACCGAAGAGGCGCAGTTCGAACACGGCAAGGCGCAGAAGGCTGCGTAAGCCGGCAGCGCCCGGCCAATCCTGCGGGACGCCGGGCGCCGCATGCAGGTGTGTAGTCGCAGGTGCTGTTGTAGGGTGGATTCAAGGGTGCCTGCGGGCACCCTCTTTTTTTGTTTCGCGATGGCTGCATTCCCGCAGTACGCTGGACGGTGCGAAGGCCGAGGCGCCGGAACGGTCTTCTCCTTTTCATCGTCAGGAGCCATCCATGAACGCGTCCACGCAATCCATCATTCGTGAAACCGCGGAGGCATCCGCCCAAGGCCGCATCCACTTCGGCCAAGTCATCCGTCAACTGGCGGGCGCAGGGGTCGAATCCTATGTGGTCGACTACCGGTCCCGCCGCACCGCCTACTACCTGCCTGATGACCAGACGCTGGACATCCCGCTGAATGTGCCAGATGTGGCCATTGCCAATGACTTTGATCGGGATGCGCTGCAAGCCGCGATTCGCGGCGCGCAGCGGGGCGAGGTGATGTACCCGGAATTCAAGCGTCTGAGTTGCGCGGCGGGCTGCGTCGGCTACGCGGTGTGGATCGCGGGCCGGCACGTCACGTATTTCGGCCGCCTGGGTGATGCCCACGACGAGAAGTTCCCCGACTGAACCCAGAAGGCCCTCGGGGAAGCAGGCTTAAGCGGCAGCGCGCGTTTCCTTCAGCGACGCCATGTCGATCACGAAGCGATACTTCACATCGTTCTTCACCAACCGCTCGTAGGCCTCGTTCACGGCCTGGATCGGCACGATCTCCACGTCGCTGACGATGTTGTGCTCGGCGCAGAAATCCATCATTTCCTGCGTCTCCTGCATGCCGCCGATCGCCGAGCCGGCCAGCGACTTGCGGCCCATGATGAGGTTGGAGCCGGGGATTGGATCCAGCGGCGTCAGCGCGCCCACCAGCGCCATGGTGCCGTCCAGCGCCAGCAGGGCCATGTAGGGATTGACGTCGTGGCTGACGGGAACCGTGTCCAGCAGGAAGTCGAACGTGCCGGCGTGCGCCGCCATGGCGTCGGCATCGCGCGAGACCAGCACCTCGTCCGCGCCCAGGCGCTTGGCATCGCGGGCCTTGTCGGCCGAAGTCGTGATCATCACCACATGCGCGCCCATTGCATGCGCAAACTTCACGCCCATGTGGCCCAGGCCGCCCAAGCCGATGACGCCGACCTTCTTGCCCGGCCCCACCTTCCAGTGGCGCAGCGGGGAATAGGTGGTGATGCCGGCGCACAGCAGCGGCGCGATGGCCTTGAGGTCGAGCTTGTCGGACACCTTCACGACGAAGTGCTCGGTCACCACGATGCGATCGGAGTAGCCGCCGAACGTCAGCTGATCGCTGCCGCGCTCCTTGTCGTTGTAGGTGAGCGTGGCGTTCTCTTCGCAATACTGTTCGAAGTTCAGACGGCACGGACAGCCGACTGGAAATAGGGGAAGACGACAGTTTTGTGGACATCGTGAAATCCGGCGGCGCCCGCGTCGCATGTTCTTTCTCCACATACCGAACGCCAGGTGTTACGCCACCGTGGCGCCATGTTCGTCAAACGCGGCCAAGACCCGGCGCAGTTGCGCCGCGCCCAACCGCGGGCGGCCGGTGCGGTGGCAAATCGCCACGGCCGCCTTGATTCAGATCAAGGCGGTCAGGGGCGGGCATGATTACCATCGCCATCATGCGTGCCAAATCCATTTTCGCCGTCCCGGCCAGCCTGCCCGACGCCGACCGCCAGCAACGCCGCCACGCGCTGGTGCGGCTGTCGCTCGCGTGGCTGGCGATGATGCAGGTCATGATGTTCGCGTGGCCCGGCTATCTGCGCCACGACTCCATGCCCGCCGACGCGCTGGAAACCCTGGATTGGGCCATCGTCCTCATGAACTGGGCCAGCTTTGCGCTGACCGTGCCCGTTGTCCTGTATTCGGCATGGCCCATCTGGCGCCATGCCGGCGCCAACCTGCGGCAGGGGCGCGCCGGCATGGACGTGCCGGTGGCGCTTGGCATCGTTGCCGCCTTCATCCCCAGCGTGCACGCCACCTACACCGGCCGCGGCGAAGTCTATTTCGACTCGGTCACGATGTTCGTGGCGTTCCTGCTCACCGCGCGCTACCTCGAACTGTGCGCCCGCCAATCGTTCGGCGGCGCGGGTGCCGCCGGCCGCCGCCATGCCCGCGTCGAAGACCAGCGCCTGCAATTGGGCGCGCGCGCCGACCGCGTGGCGTCCCGGTTCGTCATGGCGCAGGTGGCGCTGGCGTTGGCCGCCGCCGCCGGCTGGGCCTACATCGATCCCGCCCATAGCATTCCCGTCATGGTGGCGCTGCTGGTCATGAGCTGCCCCTGCGCCATGTCCATGGCTGTGCCCACCGCGATGGCGTCCGCGCACAGCGCGCTGGCGGCGCATCCCGACATGCCCGAGTCCGCGCTGGACGCGCTGCTTGCCGAGGCGCGGCGCAAGGCGCGGCAGAACCTTTACGGCTCGCTCGTCTGGCACCTGCTGATGACGCCGCTGGCGCTGGTCGGCTGGGTCACGCCCTGGCTGGCTGCCATCACCATGCTGTTGTCGTCGCTGGCGGTGGCCTACAACTCGTGGCGCCTGTGCCGCCGCGACTGGTCGGGCGCCCCAGCAGCCGGCAGCGCGCTGGGGACGGCATCATGACCATCCTCTACCTTCTGCTGCCGCTCTCGCTGCTGTTCGTGCTCGCCATCGGCGTATCGCTGTGGTGGGCCGTTTTCAATGGCCAGTACGACGACACCGACAACGCCGGCACGGCCATCTTGCGCGACGACGACAGCGGCGCCGCCGGCCGCCGCTGACGGTCGCGCGCCCCTCGCCGCCGCCGCCGGCCTGGTCTATTCACGGCCAGATACCCCTAAGAGCGTTGCGGTTATGCAGCGATGTCCAAGGCGTCGCAACCCGGTTGATCCAAATCAACGCCGACTCCTGTGACTAGTCCCATCATCGAAGCCTGGAAGTTCTTGTTACTTTAGGGGATGGGTGATGAACGATTGCCCCGCAATCGCAAGCAAGTCCGATACCTTCAACTACAAGGTCGTGAGGCAGTTCGCCATCATGACCGTGGTCTGGGGCATTGTCGGCATGGCTGTCGGTGTGTTTCTTGCCGCGCAGCTAATTTGGCCTCAGTTGAATTTCGACACCGCATGGCTCAGCTACGGCCGCCTGCGCCCGCTGCACACCAACGCCGTGATCTTCGCCTTCGGCGGCAGCGCTCTTTTCGCGACGTCCTACTACGTCGTGCAGCGCACCTGTCAGGCGCGCCTGTTCTGCGACAAACTCGCCGCCTTCACGTTCTGGGGCTGGCAGGTCGTCATCGTCGCGGCCGCGATCACCTTGCCCATGGGTTTTACCAGCAGCAAGGAATACGCCGAACTCGAATGGCCCATCGACATCCTGATCACGCTGGTCTGGGTCGCCTACGCCATCGTGTTCTTCGGCACCATCATCAAGCGCCGGTCCAAGCACATCTACGTGGCCAACTGGTTCTTCGGCTCGTACATCCTCACCATCGCCATCCTGCACATCTTCAACAACATTGAAATGCCGGTGTCGATGTGGAAGTCCTACTCCGCCTACGCGGGCGTGCAGGACGCCATGGTGCAGTGGTGGTACGGCCATAACGCGGTGGGCTTCTTCCTGACCACCAGCTTCCTGGGCATGATGTATTACTTCGTGCCCAAGCAGGCCGGCCGTCCCATCTACTCGTATCGCCTGTCCATCGTCCACTTCTGGGCGCTGGCCTTCACGTACATGTGGGCGGGCCCGCACCACCTGCTGTACACGTCGCTGCCCGACTGGACCCAGTCGCTGGGCATGACCTTCTCGCTGATCCTGCTGGCGCCTTCCTGGGGCGGCATGATCAACGGCATCATGACCCTGCAGGGCGCCTGGTACAAGCTGCGCACCGATCCGATCCTGAAGTTCATGGTCACCGCGCTGTCGTTCTACGGCATGTCCACGTTCGAAGGCTCGATGATGTCGATCCGCACCGTGAACGCGCTGTCGCACTACACGGACTGGACCATCGGCCACGTGCACTCCGGCGCGCTGGGCTGGGTCGCCATGATTTCGTTCGGCTCGCTCTACTACCTGATCCCGCGCCTGTACGGCCGCGAAAAGATGTACAGCGTCAAGGCCATCGAACTGCACTTCTGGATCGCGACCATCGGCGTGGTGCTGTACATCGCCGCCATGTGGATCGCCGGCGTGCAGCAAGGCCTGATGTGGCGCGACACGGCGCCGGACGGCACCCTGGTCTACAGCTTCGTCGAAGAACTGAAGACGCGCGTTCCGTACTACCTGATCCGTTTGCTGGGTGGAACCCTGTTCTTGTGCGGTGTGTTCGTCATGGCCTGGAACGTATGGAAGACGGTGAGCGGCGCCACGGCGGTCAATCCCGCCATTCCGCAAGACGATCACCATGCCGCCCGTCCGACGGTCCCCGCGACCGCCGTGCCGGCCACTGTTTGACGAGGACATCATGGCCAACAAGAATCACGGCTTCTTTTCTCACCAGACCCTCGAGAAGAACATCGGCTGGATGATCATCGCCAGCATCCTGGTGGTCTCCTTCGCGGGCCTGGTCCAGATCATCCCGCTGTTCTTCCAGCACAGCACCACCCAGCGCGTGGCGGGCGTCGAACCCTACAGCCCGCTGCGGCTGATGGGCCGCGACGTCTACATCCGCGAAGGCTGCGTGGGCTGCCACTCGCAGCAGGTCCGCGTGCTCGCCGCCGAGGTCCAGCGCTACGGGTCGTACTCCGTGGCGGCTGAATCGGTCTTCGACCACCCGTTCCTGTGGGGCTCCAAGCGTACCGGCCCCGACCTGGCCCGCGTGGGCGAGCGTTACTCCGACGACTGGCACCGCATCCACCTGCGCGATCCGCGCAAGGTGGTGCCGGAATCCAACATGCCCGCCTATCCGTGGCTTGAAAAGACGGTTATCACCGGCCAGAACGTCGACCAGCGCATGCGCGCCCTGCGCGCCCTGGGCGTGCCCTACACCGACGAGGAAATCGCCGCCGCGCCGAAGGCCATCGAAGGCAAGACCGAAGAAGACGCACTGGTGGCCTACCTGCAAGGATTGGGCGTAGGCGTTCGCAAGGCGCAACTGGCCAAGCAGGCTGAAGAAGCCAAGAAGGCCGAAGAAGCCAAGAAGTCCCAGCAGTCCTCGGCGCAGCCGGCCGCTCAAGCGGCCTCGGGAGGCTGATCATGGTCGGCTATATCAGCGCAATCGTCACCGCCATCTCGATGGCGACCTTTTTCGGCATCGTCTGGTGGGCCTGCTCGCGCGGCCGCCAGAGCGCCAACCGCGAATCGGCCATGCTGCCGTTCGCACTGCCCGATGAATTCGGGCAGGCACAACAAGATGGAGCGAATCGGTCATGAGCGATTTCGTCAATGGCTTCTGGGGGTATTTCATCTCGATCGTCGCCGTGGGCGGGGTGGTGTGGTGCGTGTGGCTGCTGTACACGCAACGCCGCTGGCTCAGCGCCAAGCCGGCCAGTGGCCAGGTCGAGGACACCGGCCACGTCTGGGACGGCGACCTGACCGAGCTCAACAACCCGGTCCCCACCTGGTGGACGTGGATGTATCTGCTGGCCTGCGCCTTTGCGCTGGGTTACCTGTTCCTGATGCCGGGCCTGGGCGAGTACAAGGGCAAGCTGGGATACAGCAGCACCGAGGAAGTGGCGCAGCAGCAGGCCAAGATGGCCGAGGCCGTGCGTCCCATCTACGCGCGCTTCGAAACCATGACCGTGCCGCAGATCGCACAGGATCCGGGCGCCCGCGAAATCGGCCAGCGCCTCTTCCTGAACACCTGCGCGCAGTGCCACGGTTCCGACGCCAAGGGCGCGCCCAGCTTCCCCAACCTGACCGACGGCGACTGGCTGCACGGCGGCTCGCCCGAAGCCATCATGCAAACCATCAAGCAAGGCCGCCACGGCATCATGCCGCCCTGGAAGGACTCGATCGATCCCAAGATGGCCGGCGACATCGCGCAGTACGTGCGTTCGCTGTCGGGCCTGACCGCCGATCCGGTCCGCGTGTTCCGCGGCAAGCGCGAGTTCGCCAACTTCTGCGTCGCCTGTCACGGTGTCGATGGCAAGGGCAACCAGCTCGTCGGCGCGCCGAACCTGACCGACGACGTCTGGCTCTACGGCAGCTCGGAAGCCAGCATCGTCAAGACCATTCTTGAAGGCCGCGACAACCGCATGCCGGCACACGAACACATCCTGAGCCCCGAGCAGATCAAGATCCTGACTGCCTGGGTCTGGGGTCTGTCGAACAAGCCCGACGCGCAGAAGCAGGCCGCTGCATCGCCCGCCGAGTTCGGCGCGGCCAAGCAGTGAACCGGCAGCACGTAAATGGACGGCCGCGCAGCGGCCTTCCATATCACTAAGCACTAACCAGCACGGAGCAGCAAATGGAAGATGGGTCAACCGCAAGCGTCAGCAGTTCGCCTGGCGGTGACCCGCCGCCTTGGCGGCCGCATACACGGCCGCCGCGTCCTGGCCAGGAAACCCTGGAACAGACGCTGGCGGGGGTGCGAAGCAAGATCTACCCGCGGTCCGTCAGCGGCATATTTGCCCGCTGGCGCATCGCGTTCGTCTTCATCACGCAGATCATCTTCTACGGTTTGCCCTGGCTGCAATGGAACGGGCGACAGGCCGTGCTGTTCGACCTGGGCGCGCGCAAGTTCTATTTGTTCGGACTGGTGCTCTGGCCGCAGGACGTCGTCTATCTTGCCGTGCTGCTCGTCATCTCGGCATTGGCGCTGTTTCTTTTCACGGCGGTGGCCGGGCGCCTGTTCTGCGGCTACGCCTGTCCGCAAACCGTCTACACCGAAATCTTCATGTGGATCGAGCGCAAGGTCGAAGGCGACCGCATTGCGCGCATCCGCCTGGACGAATCGCCCTGGTCCTGGCGCAAGTTCCGCCTGAAATTCACCAAGCACTTCCTGTGGATCGCGCTGGCGTGGTGGACGGGATCCACATTCATCGGCTACTTCGCGCCCATCCGCGAACTCGGCCACGAACTGTTCGCGCTCCAGCTCGGGCCGTGGCAATGGTTCTGGATGCTGTTCTACGGCTTTGCCACCTGGGGCAATGCCGGCTTCATGCGCGAATCGGTGTGCAAGTACATGTGCCCTTACGCTCGCTTCCAGAGCGTGATGGTCGATCCGGACACGTTCGTCGTCACGTACGACAAGCGCCGGGGCGATCCGCGTGGTGGCCGCTCGCGCAAGGTCGACCACAAGGCGCAAGGGCTGGGCGACTGTGTCGACTGCAGTCTCTGCGTGCAGGTCTGTCCGACGGGCATCGACATCCGTGACGGCCTGCAATACATGTGCATCGGCTGCGGCGCGTGCATCGACGCCTGTGAGCAGGTGATGGACAAGATGCAGTACGAACCCGGTCTCATCCGCTACACGTCCGAGCGCGCCATGCTGGACGGCCTGTCCACCAAGAGCGCGCGGTCGCATCTGCTGCGGCCTCGCGTGCTGATCTACGGCACGTTGATCCTGATTCTGGCGGTGGCCTTCGTGGCCTCGCTGGTGGTCCGCAACCCGTTACGCGTCGACGTCATCCGAGACCGCGGCGTGCTGGGCCGCGAGGTGGCGGGCGGCATGATCGAAAACGTTTACCGCCTGCAGATCATCAACACCTCGGACGCGCCAATGCGCCTGCGCCTGACTGCCGAAGGCATGCCCGATCTGGCGGTGATGGCCGGCCAGCAGGGATCGGACGTGGTCGAGGTCGAGCCGGCCGCCAACAAGCTGGTGCCGATGGTCATCCGCGCCCCGGCGGGCGCGACGCCCGGCGCGCATGCCATCACGCTGCGCGCCAAGGGGCAGGACGGCGAGAACCGCCAGGTCGAAACCGACGAAGCCGCCAGTTTCTACGTGCCCGAGTAGGGCTGACACCCGCCCTGGGCACTACAAGGACATTTCATGAACGCTGCACACATCACCCTCGAATCCGCCGACCCGGCGCATCCCGTCAAGCCCTGGTACCGCGAGCCCTGGCCGTGGATCCTGATGGCGGGTCCGTTTGCCGCCATGATAGGCTGCTTCATCACGATCTACTTTGCGATGACCCAGTTTGCCAGCCAGCCCATCCAGGAGGGCGTGGTCAAGCGGGGGCTGGTCATCGAACAGACCGCGCCTGCTGCGGCCGGGACGCAGTCGCCGGCGGCTGCCAGCCCGGCAGCCGCCAAACCTTGATCGGGGGAGTGCACGCATGGGATTGCGATCGCTGATGTGGATCCTGTGGCCATCGTTTTTGGCCGCCGCAGCGGGAAGCGCGCTGATCTTCGCCCTGATCGACCCGCTGGACGTGACCATTTTTGGATACGTTCCCACGGGCCGCATGGGCTTTTACACCGTATCGTTTTTCGTCTTGTGGGTGATGGCCGGCTTTTCCAGCGCGCTGACGGCCTACCTGATGCCAAAGGTGGACGAGGACGAAGACTTCTAAGGCCAGTGTTTCCAAAAATCAAACACACCGTTCCGCCTGGCTGAACAAGCAGGGTCTGCGCGGCGGGTAAAATCCTCCGGCTATGGTCAAGTTGGGGGCTCGCGTGCAGCCAGTCATTTCAGTACAAGGCTTATCCAAGCAATATGCGTCCGGATTCCAGGCGCTCAAGAACGTCAACCTGGACATCCAGCGCGGCGAGATTTTTGCGTTGCTCGGGCCGAACGGCGCGGGCAAGACCACGCTGATCAGCATCATCTGCGGCATCGTGAATCCCACCCAGGGCAAGGTGCTGGCCGACGGTCACGATATCGTGACGGACTTTCGCGCCGCGCGGTCCAAGATCGGATTGGTGCCGCAGGAAATCTCCACTGACGCCTTTGAAAGCGTGTGGAACACCGTCACCTTCAGCCGCGGGCTGTTCGGCAAGCCGGCGGATCCCGCCTATATTGAAAAGGTCCTGCGCGAGCTGTCGCTGTGGGACAAGAAAGACAGCCGCATCATGGCGCTGTCCGGCGGCATGAAGCGGCGAGTCATGATCGCCAAGGCGCTGTCGCACGAACCGGCCATCCTGTTCCTGGACGAGCCCACCGCGGGCGTCGACGTCGAATTGCGGCGCGGCATGTGGGAAATGGTGCGTCGGCTGCGCGAAAGCGGCGTCACCATCATCCTCACCACGCACTACATCGAAGAAGCCCAGGAAATGGCGGACCGCATCGGCGTCATCCGCAAGGGCGAGATCATCCTGGTCGAGGAAAAGAACGCGCTCATGGCCAAGCTGGGCAAGCGCCAGCTTGCGCTGACGTTGAAGGCGCCGCTGCCGGGCATCCCCACGGCGCTGGACGCCTACCAGCTCGAACTGTCCGCCGATGGCTACAAGCTGGTCTATACCTATGACAACGAACGGGGCGGCGACATCTCGCGTCTGCTGCAGGACCTGAGCCGCCTGCAGATCGAATTTGCGGACCTGAATACCTCGGAAAGCTCGCTCGAGGACATCTTTGTCAGCCTGGTGCACGGTCAATCATGAACTTCTACGCCATACGCGCCATCTACCTCTTCGAAATGGCCCGCGCCTGGCGCACGCTGATGCAAAGCGTGCTGTCGCCGGTGATTTCGACCTCGCTTTATTTTGTCGTGTTCGGCTCGGCCATCGGATCGCACATGGTCGAAATCGACGGTGTGAGCTACGGCGCGTTCATCGTGCCCGGCATGATCATGCTGTCGCTGCTGACGCAAAGCGTTGCCAACGCCTCGTTCGGCATCTACATGCCGCGATTCTCCGGCACGATCTACGAGATCCATTCGGCGCCGATTTCCTACGTGGAGATCTTGATGGGCTACGTGGGAGCGGCCGCCAGCAAATCCATCATCCTGGGCCTCATCATGCTGGCCACCGCGCGCCTGTTCGTGACGTTCGATGTGGCGCACCCGTTCTGGATGCTGTCCTTCCTGGTGTTGACCGCGGTGACGTTCAGCCTGTTCGGCTTCATCATCGGCATCTGGGCCGACGGCTTTGAAAAGCTGCAGATCATTCCGCTGATGATCATCACGCCCCTGACGTTCCTGGGCGGCACGTTCTATTCCATCAACATGCTGCCGCCGTTCTGGCAGACCGTCACGCTGTTCAATCCCGTGGTCTACCTGGTCAGCGGTTTCCGCTGGGCGTTCTTCGGGGTGTCGGACGTCAGTATCGAAATCAGCGTGGGCATGACACTGGTCTTCCTGGTGGCGTGCCTGATCGGCGTGCGTTGGATCTTCAAGACGGGTTATCGCCTGAAGACCTGACGCGCTGCCCTCAGGCGGTTTCCACCGTCGCGCCCACGGGCGCGCGGCGGGCCAGGCCGTCGAATGCGTCCAGCAGGCGTTCTCGCCAGGCATGCACCGGATCGTCAGCGGCCAGCAGTTCCAGCGGGCTGGTGCAGCGGGCCCACATGAACATGCCGAAGACCACGTAGTCCGCGTACCCGGCTTGGCTGCCGGCCACGTATGGCTGCTTGCCCAGTGTCTGGCGCAGCGGCAGCAGCGCCGCGCGCAGGTCAGCGATGCGGTGGGCGTAAGCGGCTGGCAAGTCTTCGAGCCGGCCGAACCGCTTTTCTCGCGTTGCGCGAAAGTAATCCTTGTCTTTCTCGTGGATGAGGCCGTGGATCTCGGGCAGCAGCAGGCGCGCAAGCACCGGCACCAGCGTGGTGTCGGCCCAGGCATTGACGAACAGGCTGAGCGAGCGCGCGGCATCTGCGCCAAAGAGCGAGGGACGATCGGGAAACGCGTCTTCGAGGTAGCAAGCGATCTGCCAGGAGTCACTGACGACATGCTCGCCGTGCACCAGTACCGGCACGAGCTTCTGGCCCGAGAAGGCGATTTCCTCTTTTTCGGTGAAGCGCCAGGGAACGGTATTGGCGCTCAAGCCCTTGTGCGCCAACGCCATGTGCGTTTTCCAGCAATGCGGGCTGAATCGTAGTGCGGCGTCGGCGCCGGCCAAGTCGTAGAGGATGAGATCCGGATTCACGTTGCGAAGTTCCTGGCGGGGTCAGAAAGAAGATCCGACGGCCAGCATAACCGCTCATGGTTTCGCGCGGGGCGGATGCCGAATTCCTCGTTGCGGTTCGCGGCCGAGGACCGTCATGCGCAGGGCGCCGCCCAATCCACGCTGGTCGGGCGGCGACTTGCCGTTGCGGCACCTCAAGGACGGCGATCGGGCAGCCGTGGCGCGCTTCGTGGCTACCGCGTCAGCGTGCGCGCGCGATCAACGTTGAGCCGGCGCGCCAGGGGCCATCTTCATCAAACGCTCCTGAAGTTGGGGATCCCGCTGCACGGCTTGGCCGATGCCGTTGAATTCCTCGACCGTCAAACCATCCGCGCGGACAAGCTTGACCATCTTGGCATCGGCTTCCCGAACGACCTGCTGTTTGGCGTCGTCGGTTTTGGCGGCGTCGACCTTGGGACGGTATTCGTCAACGACGCCCGAGATTTTCTGCGAGGCCGAGGCGAACTTCTGCAATTGTTGCTCGGTCGGGTTTTGCACGGCAGGGGCCATGCCGGGCTGCGCTTGCGTTTGTGCGGGCGCTTGCGCGCTCTGTTGAGCCAGGGCAGGTGCACCGGACAGCGCGGTCGTCAGAACCGCGGCGGTTAGGAATGCAAAAGTGGAACGCTGCATGAAAACTCCTTGTTCCGGTTGAAGGTCCGACCATGATGACGAGCGGGACCGTCACGGGACAAGTTTCGCGATGTGTTTTCCTGTGTCGGCAGACCACGGAAAAGGCTTGCGGGCCCGGAGGGCCGCCCCTCGGGGCCGCCCTGAAACGTTTTGCGCGGGTTCGTAGTCGATGCTGGCGGTGATGTGTCCTAAGGTTTGTCCGATATCGTTGCCGTGTCACGCGGCGTACCAGAACACCGCAAAGAAATGGCAGACGGTGCCTGCCAGTACGAACAGATGCCAGATGAAGTGGCTGTAGCGCCAGCGGTTGTCGAAGACGAAAAACACCACGCCGCCGGTATACGCGAGCCCGCCCGCCACGAGCCACCACAGTCCGCCGGCCGGCACCAGTTCAAGCAGCGGTTTGACCGCGATGACGACGATCCAGCCCATTGCCAGGTACAGTCCGGTGGACAGCGCGGGCCGGTTGAGCCGCTTGCTCGCCTTCAGGCCCACGCCCAGCAGCGCCAGGCCCCAGACGAGTCCAAAGAGGGTCCAGCCCCACGGTCCGCGCAGCGCGCCCAGCGCGAACGGCGTGTAGGTGCCGGCGATCAGCAGGTAGATGGCTGAATGGTCCAGTACGTTGAAGATCTGCTTGGCGCGGCAGCGTGGCAGCGCGTGATAGATGGTGGACGCGAGGTACAGCAGGCACATCGACGCCGCGAATACGGCGGCGCCGGCAATGAAGGCCGCATCGCCCTGGCGCACTGCGGCGGCGATCAGGAGCGGTGCGCCAGCCAGCGCACCCGCCGCGCCAAGTCCGTGGCTGATGCTGTTGGCGATTTCTTCGCCCAGGGTCTGGGGTCGGTCGTTGGGAAACATGGGGGACCTGTTTGTGACAAGCTGCCCACCTTAGGCCTTTTGCTTCGGGCGCTCAAGCGCAAGGGTTCAGTTCGGCCGGCCGATACCGGAAAGATTTGATCTGGTGCAAGGTTGACACTCAAGTAGGCGATCCAGGCTAGCGGGGCGAACACGACGAGCGGCACAGGCAAGGCGGTTAGTTACTCTGTGATACATTTGACGCGCGAATTTAACGCGCGAACGAACTGCCCGGCAGAGGCGGCGCGCGTTCTTCACTTTGGGCTTGCACGTGGGCCGCGCGTGGCGCTGCCGTGATCGACACTCTTAAGGGAAGCACCCATGAATCCGGCACTCGGCGTCACGGTTGGAAAGTTCTCATCACGCGACAGGCATCTGTCTTGCGGAGCGGCATAGCCGCGGCGACCGCCGTCCGGCGCTGACGCCCTCGGCTTCTCCGGATGGCGCGGCAAACAGGAACTTCCGAACAGGCCCACTCAATGGCGCGCAGTTTCAGCAGTCTGTTTTTCAAAGCGGCAAAGAAGATCACCCGGCTCCAGCGCGCGGCGATGCGCCTGGCGGCCCCAAAACCCGCCCGCAAGCGCGCGGCTCCAGCCCGCAAGAAGGCTGCCGGCGTCACGACCGGACGGGCGGCCAAAACGGCGCGGCCCGCTGGCGCCGCGGGCGCGGGCAGGGCGGCGGCGGCCGAGACGGCGCCGCTGGGCACCGGGCGCTGGGAAGCCGTGCGCCAGTTCTCTGACAAGACAGGCCGCAGGCTGGCTTTTTCGCGCTACACCCCCGCCACCGCCCCGCCCGCGGGAATGCCGTTGGTCGTGATGCTGCACGGCTGCCGGCAGACCTCGGTCGCCTTCGCGCGCGGCTCGCGCATGAACCAGTGGGCCGATGCCGGCGGCTTCATGGTGTTGTATCCGCAGCAGTCGCTGGCGCGTCAGGTGCAGCGCTGCTGGCGCTGGTTTCAGCCCGACGACGACCATGGCGGCGCCGAGGCCGACCTGATCGCCGCGCTGATCCGATCCGAAGTGGCGCGCCACGGCGTCGATCCCGAACGCATCTATGTGGCGGGCCTGTCGGCGGGCGCGGGCATGGCGGCGCTGGTCGCGCTGCGGCATCCGCGCCTGATCGCCGCCGTGGCCATGCATTCGGGACCGGTCGTGGGCGACGCGCACAACGCGGGCCACGGCCTGGGCACCATGCGGCGCGGCAGCATCAAGCCGCTTGCGCCGCTGCTGGAATCGGTCTCGGATCCCGCCGTCTTCGAACTGGGCATGCCGGCGCTGATCCTGCATGGCCAGCTCGATCCCGCCGTGGCGCCCCGCAACGCCAAGCAGCTCTTCGAACAATTCCGCACGTTAAATACCGCCGATCCGCACGCGTTGCCGGTCGAACGCGTGCTGGGCCTGGGCACCGAAAAGGCCTACCGCCGGGTGGACGTGCTGCGGGGCCGCAAGACCGTGTTGCGCCTGTGTGAAATCACGCGGCTGGAACATGCCTGGAGCGGGGGCGATCCGTCCATCCGTTATCACGCGCGCAGTGGTCCAGATGCCTCGGCGCTGGTGTGGCGGTTCTTTCAGGGGCAGCGGCGCACGGGTGCGATTGCCGGGGCGCAGTGAGCGCGCTGGATCGCTGGGCAATTGCGGCCCGGCGGGATTGTTCAGGCGCAAGGAACGGTGATGTCGCGGCTACCGGCGGCTTGCGGGGCGGGCGCGGCGTAACATCGCGGTTGCACACTCACACCCTTACGGAAATCTCCGCCATGCCTTTGTCCATGTACCAGGCGTCCGTGCCTGTCTTTATTCGCGGCCTGAACGTGCTGGCCGCGCTGCTCGAAAAGGCCGCCGCGCATGCGCAGGCCGCCGGCATCGACCCTGCCGATCTCGTGAACGCGCGGCTCGCGCCCGATATGTATCCGCTGTCGGGTCAGGTGCAGCGCGCAAGCGATGCCTCGAAGTTCGCGGCGCAGCGGTTGTCGCAAGGCGAAGCCCCGAAATTCGCCGACACCGAAAGCACACTTGAGCAATTGCAGCAGCGCGTGGCGGACACGATCGCGTATCTGCACAGCGTCAAGCCCGAGCAGATTGACGGCGCCGAAGGGCGCCGGATCACGTTGAGCTTCGGCGACTTCAAGCCCGAGTTCCAGGGCGATGAATATCTGCTGACCTTCGCGCTGCCCAACTTCTATTTCCACGTGACCACCGCGTACGGCATCCTGCGCCAGGCAGGCGTGCCGATCGGCAAGCTGGACTTCCTGGGGCCATATCCGCAACTGGCCCCTTGATGGCGCGGGACGCGGCCCGTCGCGAGCCGCGTCTGCGTTGCCATCACTGCTTCGATGGATCGCCGCAGCCGTCCATCGGGCCCATCTTCGCCATGTTCTGCAGGATTTCGTCGGGCGTGAGGTCCTGGATGTGCGTGGCGATGGACCAGCGGTGGCCGAACGGGTCCACCACCTGGCCGTAGCGGTCGCCCCAGAACATGTCGGCGGCAGGCATCGTGACCTGCGCGCCTGCTGCCACCGCCTGCTCGATGGCGGCATCCGCGTCGGTCACGTACAGGTGCAGCACGGCAGGGGTGCCCTTGAGCGCCTTCGGTCCCAGGCTGCCCCATTCCGGAAAATCATCCATCAGCATGAGCACCGAATCGCCGATGCGGATGGCCGCATGCATGATCTTGCCGTTGGGCCCGGGAAGGCGCATCAGTTCCTCGGCATTGAAGGCTTTCTTGTAGAAGGCGAGGGCGTCGGACGCGCCTTCGCAGATGATGTGCGGCGTCAGCGTGTGCATGCCGTCGGGAATGGGCTTGGCTGCTTGGGTGGCCATGGTGGGTCTCCAGGGTGGTTGAACGGCGGCGCAAAAGCGCACGGCCGCGTTGACTAGTTGCCGACCAGCGTGGCGAAACCGCCCCAGCACATGCGCTTGACGTCGAACACGCCCTCGCAGCACATGTCCGCCAGGCGCGGGTCGGACATCACCTTGGCGTTGATGCTGTTGCGCGCTTCCTTGCTGGGATACAGGATCCAGGCGAAGACGACGACCTCGCCCTCGCGCGCGCCAGCGGCCGCGCTGAAGGACGCGAAACCTTCCCCGTCGATATCGTCGGCCACGCCTTCTCGGTAATCCAGCGCGCCGTGCTCGCGCCAGATGCCTTCGGCGTGCGTCGCCATCTTCTTGTACGTCTCCAGGTTTGCCTTGGGTACGCACAGCAGGAAACCATCTATGTACTTGTCCATCGATCACTCCTCACGTCCGTGTTGTTCTGGTTTGGCCGGGCGTCCGCAATCCGTCCCGGCCGCCGTCCGGATTTCTGGGTCGGCAGGAGTGACTGTATCGGGATCCGCGCGGGTTTCAGATAGGCGATTGCGACAATCTTGCGGGTGGATTGCGTCAGCTTGCAGGCGTATGCTTGGCAACATGAAAAACGTCGCATTCCTGCTGCCCAAGGGGGCCAATATTGCGTCCCTGGAAACCGCGCGCCACGGGTTCATGGTGGCCAACGAATATCTGCGCGCGCATGGCCGCGAGCCGCGTTTTCATGTGCGCACGCTGGCCCTCACGCGCGAGGTCAGCCTGGACGATGGACGCATCAAGGTACAGGCCGACATGGTGCTGGCCGACGCCACCGATATCGATATCTGCATCGCGCCGCCGCTGCTGGGATCGGTGTCGGACGCGGTGCTGTCCAACCGCGAACTGATCGAATGGCTGTCGCGCCACCACCGCGAGGGCGGCGAGGTAGCCAGCCTGTGCATGGGCGCGGCGCTGCTGGCCGCGGGCGGCGTCCTGGACGGACAGCAGGCGGTCGTGCATTGGGTGGCGCAAAACCTTTACGCCAGCCTCTTTCCCACGGTGCAGTGGACCAGCGATCGCGTCGTCATGGCGGAAAACGGGGTGTATACGAGCGGGGGCGCATTCTCGGCCGCGCACCTCGTGCTGCACCTGATCGAGAAATACACGGATCGCGACACCGCCATCTGGTGCGCCAAGTATTTTCAGCTGGACTGGAGCCGGCAAAGCCAGCTGCCGTTTTCCGTCTTCATGGGACAGAAGTCGCACGCGGACGACATTGTGCGGGCGGTGCAGGAATACATCGAAGGCCGCTACCGCGAAAAGATCACCGTCGAGGAACTGGCCGGCCGGCACGCGCTTGGCCGCCGGACGCTGGAGCGGCGGTTCCGCCAGGCCACGGGCAACAGCATCGTCGAATACGTGCAGCGTGTGAGGGTCGAAGCCGCCAAGCAGCGTCTGGAAACGTCGCGCAAGAGCGTCGCCGAGGTGATGTACGAAGTCGGCTACAACGACACCAAGGCGTTTCGCGACATCTTCAACAAGTACTGCGGCATGTCGCCCGTCGGGTACCGCGAGCGCTATCAATAGCGCCAGAGCGTTCAGCCCTGATACCGGTAGACGCGCGTGTCGCGCATCGCAAAGCCGGCCGACTCGTACAGATGGTGCGCGGACATGCGCCCTGGGCTGGACGTCAGGTCCAAGGTGCGGGCCTTCAGCTCGCGGCTTTTTGCGATGGCCGCACGCGTCAGCGCCATGCCGACCTTCAAGCCGCGCGCCTGTTCGTCCACCACCACGTCCTCGATCCACGCGCGGATGCCGGTGGGCACGCGAAAGTGCACAAGGGTGAGGGTGCCCACGATGCGCTGATCGGGCGCCATCCTGGCGATGAATACGTGATTGCCCGGCGCGTGGATGATCTCGTCCAGATCCGCCTTCGACAGCGGCGCCGCGTTTGCGGACAACTGAGGCAACAGGCGCGCGAAGGCCTGCACCAGCGCGTCATTGGCCGTCGTCGCCAGCGAGACGGTCACGCTGTTTTCCAAGGGTTTCATCGGAAGCTCCCCAAAGCCTGCATGCGCCATATAAAGCGCCTGAATACTGCAGTACGTCAAGTTGATGTCAATAACGTTGCTGCTGCGCAGCATAAGTGCGTTGTCTTTGTTCAATCGCAAATTAATAAACGGATAAATATTTGCGAAATGTGACATCAAACCTAGACTGGGGTTTTCCCCCTGTTCGATGTTCCATGAAATTTCCGTGTGTTAACGCTGCACCTGATTGCATGGCAATGGCTGAAGATCGACACCCCTGCAAGAGACCCTCATGAAGACGCTTCGCATCCATTTCGGCAATCTCTCCATTGGCGCCCGGCTGAGCCTGGGCTTTGGCGCTGTGCTGGCCCTGCTGCTGGCCCTGGCTGGCCTGTCGCACTACGAGTTGACGCGCATAGGCGGCATCAACCGCATGATCACTCAGGAAACCTGGGCGAAAGCCAACGCGATATCGGTGGTCGACGTGACAACGCGCGCCAACGCACGCGCCAATCTGGAACTGATCGTCAACCCGGACCCGGCGGCGACGCAGCGGCTGTTCGAGCTGATCGAAGCCAACCGCAAGCGCATCGATGAGGCCTTGGCCACGATGCGGCCGTTGATGAAGACCGCGGACGCCGCTGCCCGGCTGCGCGCGCTGGAAGAAGCGCGCGGCCGTTACGTAAAGTCATTCCAGTCGGTTGGCGCCGTGCTCAAAGGCGGCGACCGCGAGGGCGCCCGCCAGCGGCTCTTACAGGAGACGCTGCCCATCCTGGACAGCCTGCAGGATCACATCATTGCGCTTTCCCGGCAGCAGGCGGCCGAGATGGACGAAGCGGGAACCGCAAGCCAGGCGGTCATCGACGAGGCCGAGCGCCTGAACGCGGGCCTGTCGGCGCTGGCGCTGGCGGTCGGGGCCCTGCTGGCCTGGCGTGTCAGCCGGTCGATCACGCGTCCGCTCGCCCGGGCGGTCAAGGCTGCCGAGACGGTGGCAAGCGGCGACCTGGGCCAGCGTATCGAAGCCGGGTCCCGGGACGAGACAGGACGCCTGCTTCATGCCCTGCAAGACATGCAGGACAGGCTTGCGGGCGCGGTCCGCGCGATCCGGCAGGGATCGGAGACCATCTCCAGCGCGTCGGGCCAGATCGCCGCTGGCAATACGGACCTGTCCAGCCGCACCGAAGAGCAGGCCGCATCGCTGGAGGAAACCGCGGCCTCCATGGAAGAGCTGGCCTCCACCGTGAAGCAGACCGCCGACAACGCGCGCCAGGCCAACCAGCTTGCGGCCAGCGCATCGGAGATTGCGCTGCGCGGCGGCGCGGCGGTGTCCGCGGTGGTGGGCACCATGCAGGACATCTCGGCCAGTTCGCACAAGATTTCCGACATCGTGTCGGTGATCGATGGCATCGCTTTCCAGACGAACATCCTGGCGCTGAACGCGGCGGTCGAAGCGGCCCGCGCGGGCGAACAGGGCAAGGGTTTTGCCGTCGTGGCGGGCGAGGTGCGCTCGCTGGCCCAGCGCAGCGCGCAGGCGGCGCGCGAGGTCAAGGCCTTGATCGAGGATTCCGTAGGCAAGGTCGGCGCGGGCGCCCGGCAGGCCGAAGGCGCGGGCGCAACCATGCAGGAGATTGTCACGGCGGTGCAGCATGTGACGGACATCATGGGCGAGATCGCCGCCGCCTCGCACGAACAGGCCAGCGGTATCGATCAGGTGAACCGGGCCGTGGCGCAGATGGACGAAGTCACGCAACAGAATGCGGCGCTGGTCGAGGAAGCTGCGGCCGCCGCGGGTTCGATGCAGGATCAGGCGCGCGAGCTGGTGCGGGCGGTAGGTGTGTTCCGGCTGGCCGAAGACGGCGCGCGGCGCGGCCAGGATCCGGCGCCGGCGCAAGCGCGCGGGGCGCTGATGCTGGCGTAGCCCGCTACTTGCCGCAGGCGGCCTGCAATGCCTTCATTTGCGGGCTGCCTGGCGCAAAGCGCACGAACTGCACCTGGCTTTCGTCCAAGGTCTCGTCCTTGATGGCGGCCACCAGGTTGTCGCGCAGGTAGTAGGTGGTGGACGGCAGGAAACCGACTTGCGCCCGCCGGCAATCGAACAGCACGTCCGTGACCGCCCGGTCATAGCTTGCGCGTTGCTTGTCCCCGCCCGGGATCGTCTGGGCGGCGGTGTAGCGCATTTCCATCTTACCCTTGGCGGTCCCCGAGGCCTGCCGCGTTTCCGGCAGGCCACCGATCCGAATGGACACGTTCGGGTGATCTGGCCGCGGCGGCACCTCGAACCATTGCTGCGCATGGGCGGGGGAACCGGCAAAAAGCGCGGCCAGGACGGCCATGGGCGTCAGGATCCGCAAACGAAGAAAGCCCGTCGTGGGGGCGGGGCGTGCGGAAACAGCAAACGGTGGGCGCATGGTCTGTCCGTGGGCGCAATAAGGCGGGCGTTCAAATGTAGCAAAATGCGGTCTTGGCGCCGCACGATTTATCTCCAAGCCGCGGGCGCTTGCCAGGACACGCACTCACATGAATTCCTTCGAACACATCCGGGCGCAGTTCGCCCGGTTTGGCGAACTGCGCCCGCAGCCGCGCGAACAGTGGCAAGGCAGCCTCGCGCTGCCGCAGGGGGTGGCCGACTTCTACGAACAGGTGGGCCCGTGGGGCGCCACCCGTCACCAGAACGTGGGACCGGTCGGCATCACGCTGTCCGAAACCAATATCAGCTTTGCACCCTTGCATAAGCTGTGGGACCGGCAGGCCGGCTATCGCTGGGATGCCGTGAGCGGAAAACGGGTCGACGATTGGCGGGACAACTGGCTGATGATCGCCGACCAGAACGCGGACCCCTTCATCCTGGATACGGGTACCGGCCAGATCCTCCATGCCCGGCACGGCGCGGGCGCCTGGGATGCCGGGATGGTGGCCCCCGACCTGCCGACGTTCGCCGCCGCCGCTGCCGCGGTGGGCCTTGTCTGCCTGGAGGCCGACGAAGACCTGCGCAACGATGACTGGGAAATCAAGCCCGAGCACCGGGTGCGTGCCTTGCAGGCGCTGACGGCCGTCCTTGGGGACGCGGACGAGGCCGAGGGCTTTCTGGATGTGCTCGAGTTTTAACGGGAGGAATCAACGAATGGCGGCACTTGCCGAACTGGCCGAAGACTGCGGCATTGCGCTGCCTGCAATGCTGCGCCAACTGATCGACGCCGGACACACCAGCTATGGCGACATCGCGGCATGGCGCGCGGATTGGAAGGGCAACACGCTCGCCGCCCGGCCCGTGCTGTCCTGCATGGACGACCTGGAATGGATCGACGCGGGGCAGGCGCGCGAAACCGCCGAGGAATGGCTCAATCCCGCGTATCAGCATGGCAGGCGATTTCTCCCGTTCGCAGAGTCTGGCGCGGGCGATGCCTATTGCCTGACGCCCACCGCCGACGGCGGTTTGGGCGTGTCGCTGGTGTGGCATGACAGCGACGATGCCCGCGTGGCGTGGGCGTCGTTCGAGGCATTCGTCTTCGATGCACTGGTGCGCAGCGCGTCGGACATCGGGCATCTGGTCGAAGACGGGTTCACACCGGCCGAGGCCGTGGCCTGCGTCAGGGCGAACGTCGGCATCCTGAAGGCATATCTGCCTCAGGCCATGCAGGCGGAATTGGAGCGGCTGATGGCCGGGGCGCCGCCGGCTCCGACGGACGGGTCCACGGCGTGGATCGATGCAGCGTCCGCGAACGCGGCATTGACGCTGTTGCCGCCCATGGCGGACAAGCCATTCGAAGTGGTGCCGCGCTGGGAGTGCGGCGAGTCGTAGCGCCATCACCTGCGCGACTTTCTCCTTCAGGGAACTCCAATCAATAGATGCGGCGCGGAACCCGTCGCCGCTCGCCGAAAGCGCGACGGCGAAACCCCCATGTGATCGCGAAAGAAGCGCGAAAAATTGCCGGGCGTGGAAAAGCCCAGGTCCATCGCCACCGAGGTCAGCGGTTGTTCCTGCTGGACCAGCCTGCGCACGGCTTCTTCCACACGCACCGCGCTCCAGAAGACCTGCGGCGTGGTGTTGAGCTGGTCCCGGAATAACGCGAAGAAATGGCCGCGCGATAGTCCCACCTTGCTGGCGATGTCTTCCACCGCAACCGGTTCGTGCACGTTGTCTCGCATGTACAGGATCGCGGTGCGAAGCCGCCGGTCCAGCGTCTGCGGTCGGGGCGCGGGGCCGGACGGGCGGCCCGCCTGGGAAGACGATTCGATTGCCGCATGCAGTAGCGCCTCGACTTCCGCGTCGATGTCGGCGCGCGGGTGGTCCTGCGGCGCGACGATCTTGTCGAGCAGGCTCCAACAGGTCTGGCGCACCGCCGGATCGAGGGGCACGCCTGGCGCGGTGAAATGGAATGGCCTGCCGGTGGCGGCGCGGCGCTCGTCCAGCCAGGGCTTGGCAATGTACAGGACAAGGAAGACGGCCGGGCCAGAACGGTCGAGCAGGCGGGCATCATGGGACTCATAGGTGTTCGTGCCCAGCGCAAGCTGTTCGCTGTAGCGAACCAGTTTCGAGCCGACGTGCGCTTCGGCCCGGGCGCCCCCCAGCCAAAGGGCCAGCTGCATTTCTGCGTGCGCATGCGCGATCAGGTCCCCGCGCAGCTCCAGCACGACCGCGCGGCCGAATGCGCCCTCGTGCAAGGCGTAAGTTTCCTGCATGCGTTGTCTCCCAATTTCTGATCGGGCGATGAGCGCGCTGACTCTCGCCGGTGCCCCTGTCCACCGAGGCCATTTGCGGGAATTTTATGGGCGCGATTTCAGGCATTGCCGGGCTCTAGGTGTATACACCTAGCACGCGATCTGACTCTGCGATAAGTTCCCGCACCGATCGATAAGCGCAGCCCCGTCCGCGCTCCTAAAGTCGTGACTGATGGCGACGCATCCACCCGCTCGCCGACTTTCAGAACCACGAAGGAGACCGCGGTGCGCATTGCAAGTTTCTTGATGAATGGAGAGCCCGGCGTCGGGCTGGTGTCGGAGGACGGCGTGACGGTCGCGCCGCTGGCGCTGGACGACGCGGGCAGGCAGCTCGGCGCGCAGGCCGTGATTGATCACCTCGCGGCGGGCCGTCCGCTGCCCGCCACGCTGACGCCGCTGCGCCTGTCGGACGTCGTCTTGCGGGCGCCGCTGCCCCGGCCGCGGCGCAACCTGTGGTGCGTCGGGCGCAACTATCACGCACACGCCAAGGAGTTGTCCGCGTCCGTCTTCAAGGACAACGACGCCAACCCGGCGGACTGGCCCATCGTCTTCACCAAAGTTCCGGAATGCGTGGTGGGACCGCGGGCGCAAGTCCTGCTGCCGGTTGGCGTGTCCGCGCAGATCGACTACGAGGCCGAGCTGGGCGTGGTGATCGGCAAGACGGGCAAGAACATCGCGCGCGGCGAGGCCCTGGATCATGTCTTTGGCTACACCGTCATCAACGACGTCACCGCCCGGGACGTGCAGATGCGGCATCAGCAGTGGGACATGGGCAAGTCGTTCGACACCTTCTGTCCGATGGGGCCGTGGATCGTCACGGCCGATGCGTTCGATGGCGCAAGGACACGTGTGCGCTGCTGGGTGAACGGGGAGTTGCGGCAGGACGGGCCCACCGAGAACATGATCTTCGACATCCCGGCGTTGATCGAGACGATCTCGCGCGGCATCACGCTTTATCCGGGGGACGTGATCGCCACCGGGACGCCGGCAGGGGTCGGCATGGGCATGACGCCGCCCCGGTATCTGGCCGCGGGCGACGTGGTGCGGGTGGAGGTCGAGGGGTTGGGAAGCATCGAGAACGAATTCGTGGGAGCGCCGGCATGACGACACAAAACATCAAGGGCCTGTCGGTGGAAATCGACGGCGACGGCCCCGCGCTGCTGTGCATCCACGGGCTGGGCGGCTCGTCCAATACGTGGACGCCGCTGATGGCCGCCCTGACGGGCTTTCGTGTCATCCGCCCGGACCTGCCGGGCAGCGCCCGATCGCCACTGCCGGACGACACCCTGTCGGTCGCGGGCTACGTCGACGCGCTGGCGCGCATGCTTGAAGAGCTGGATTGCGGCCCCGTGCATGTGGCGGCGCATTCGCTGGGGACCATCGTCGCGCAGCATCTTGCGCTTAAAGCCCCCGCACAGGTCCGCTCGCTGGCGCTGTTCGGCCCGCTTGCCGAGCCCCCCGAAGCGGGCCGGCCGGGCATCCGGGCGCGGGCGGCGCTGGCCCGCCAGGGCGCACCGGCCCTGCAGGAAATTGCCGACGCCATCGTCAAGGGCGCCACCAGCAGCCGCACCAAGGCGGAACAGCCCGCGGTGCTGGCGCTGGTCAGGGAGAGCGTGATGCGGCAGCCGCCCGAAGGGTATGCCCAAAGCTGCGAAGCGCTGGCCGACGCGCGCGCCGCGGATCTGGAACGGCTGGGCGTGCCGGTGCTGCTGGTGACGGGCGACGAGGACGGCGTCGCGCCGCCCGCGCACGTAAAAGCAATGGCCGCGCGCATCCCGGGCAGCCGCTGCACCGTCGTGCAAGGCTGCGGCCATTGGACGACGTTCGAGCAGCCCGGCGCCTGCATCGCCGCGTTCCAGGCGTTTCATGCGGATCTGCCGGGCTAACACCCGCCTGCCGGGCAGAACTGCGGCCCCCAACCCGCATCAATACTTTTCATAAAAAATTCCGGTCCCGCGCGGTCCGGGAGGAGACCACTCATGTCCAGAATTGCGATTACCAACGTTGTGATCTTTGATGGAAGCGGCGATGACGTCTTTGACGGCGAGTTGCTGATCGATGGCGGGCGCATCGCCGAGGTGGCGCGCCTGCCCGGCCGGGTCAACCGGGACGGAGCGCGCATGGTCGATGGCAAGGGCCGTTTCCTGATGCCGGGCATGACCGAGGCGCATACGCATTTCTCGTGGAACGACCAGCCCACGTTGGCCGCCATCCAGTTCATGCCGCCCGAGGAACATATCTTGTGGTGTGTGCGCGTGGCCAAGCGCTACCTGGAAATGGGATGGACCTCCGCCATCGGCGCGGCGGCGGCCAAGCCCCGGCTGGACGTGGTGCTGCGCAATGCAATCGAGGCCGGCGAATGCCCGGGGCCGCGCTATCTTGCCGGCAGCCAGGAGATCACGACCATCGGCGCGCTGGGCGACAACACGTTGCCGCACATGCATTTCGCAGAGCTGAGCTTTGGCAGCGTCTGCAGCGGCCCGGAGGAAATCCGCCGTTCGGTCCGCACGTTCATCAAGTACGGCGTCGACCACCTGAAGATCAATCTGTCGGGCGAATACATCGCTGGCCTGCCGGCCGAGATGTCGCCCTTCGCGGAAGATGAAATCGCGATGCTGGCGTCCGAGGCCAAGCGTTACGGCAAGCGGATCGCGGCGCACGCCCGGTCCAGCGAGTCGGTCAAGCAATGCGTGCGCCACGGCATCGAGATGGTCTATCACGCCAGCTTCGCGGACGACGAAGCGCTGGATATGCTGGAAGCCAATAAGGACAGGCACTTTGTCGCGCCCGGCATCGGCTGGCTGGTGCGCACGGCCTACCACGCGTCCGATTACGGGATCACCCCCGCGATCGCGGAAAGCATGGGCTACAAGCGCGAGCTGGAGATTGCCTCGGAAAGCCTGCGCAAGATGCACAAGCGCGGCATACGCATCCTGCCGGGCGGTGACTACGGCTTTGCGTGGATGCCGCATGGCACGAACGCCAACGACCTTCAATACTTCGTCGACTATATTGGCATGACGCCGGTCGAGGCCTTGGTGGCGGCCACGCGACTGGGCGGGCAGATCATGCAGCGGCCCGACGAGCTAGGCATGTTGCGTCCCGGCTACATGGCCGACGTCGTCATGGTGGACGGCAACCCGTTGGACGACCTGTCGATGCTGGTGGATCCCGACCGGATCGTCCTGGTGATGAAGGACGGCAAGGTATGCAAGGATACGTGCGCCACGGCGCAGGACGGCACGGTGCACAGGGATGCGGTCCAGCCGTCGCGAGCCGAGCCGGCCTTGGCCTGACGCGGGGCGCCGATGGCTGGCGTCCCGGTCGGCGGACCTGCCCGTCGGCCGCAGCAGGGGAAGGGCGCCTGATGGCAGGCGCGGCGCGGTACGATTCGGCATCGCCGCGCCGCCGGTCCCGGCGGACGGTCCGTCCCCTTCCTGAGAACGCTGCATGTTCACCCGTAGATATTTCTGCGCCAGCCTCCTTGCGGCTGGCTTTCTTGGCGCCCTGCCCAGTTCGGCTGTCGCACGCTCCGAGCTGCCCTACATCGATAGTGTCGTGAACGAGGCGGCCCGTGCGGTCATCCGCCAGCACGACATCGCGGGCATGGTGATCGCGGTGACGCACCAAGGCCGCCAGCGCTTCTACACCTATGGCGTCGAATCATTGCAGACGAGACGCGCCGTCAATCGGGACACGATCTTCGAAGTGGGCTCGATCAGCAAGACCTTCACCGTGACGCTTGCCGCGTATGCGCAGGCCAAGGGCTTGTTGCAGTTGACCGACAGTCCGGCGCGATTTTTGCCTGATTTGGCCGGCACTGAGTTCGCCAAGCTGACGTTGCTGAACCTGGCGACGCACACGACGGGCGGTTTTCCGTTGCAGGTGCCGGACGAGGTCCGCGACAACGCGCAATTGATGCAATACCTGAAGGCCTGGAAGCCGGAGCATGCGCCCGGCACGTATCGCTCGTACGCCAATCCCAGCATCGGCATGCTGGGCGTCGTGGCCGCTGCAAGCCTGAAGCAGCCGTTTGCCCAGGCGATGGAAAAGGACCTTTTTCCGAAGCTGGGGCTGTCCAGCACGTTTATTGAGGTGCCCGCCGCCAAGGCGTCGCGCTACGCGCAGGGCTACAACAAGCAGGGCGCGCCGGTGCGCGTGAATCCGGGCGTGCTGGCGGCCGAGGCCTATGGCGTGAAAACCAGCGCGCGCGACCTGCTGCGCTTCGTCGAGGCCAGCATGGACATGGACGTGCTGGACAAGGACATCCGCCGCGCCATCGCGGACACCCACGTGGGCTATTACCAGGTGGGCGCAATGACGCAGGACATGGTGTGGGAGCAGTTCCCGTATCCCGTGCCGCTGGATTCGCTGCTGACGGCCAACGCCGGCACGCTGAACAGCCAGAGCCATCCGGCCCAGGCGCTGCAGCCGCCGCTGGCGCCGCAGGCCCAGACCTGGATCAACAAGACGGGGTCCACCAACGGCTTCGGAGCCTACGTGGCGTTTGTTCCCGCGCGCAAGCTCGGCATCGTCATTCTGGCCAACCGCAATTACCCGAACGACGCGCGCGTGCGTCTGGCCGCGGAAATTCTGGGGGCGGTGGACAAGCAGCCCTTGGCGCCGCCCGCCGCGCGGTAGGACCTTGCAGATGCCGCGCATCGAATTCGATACGAATTACGACGCCTGATGTCCCCAGAGGCGGCCTCGCATATAGGGACACGGCCATTAGCCGGGAAACGTCGGAATGCGAACCTGTTTCAACATATCTCCGATCAATTCCGTCCCCAATAAACGGCCGAGTTTCTTGTCGGATAATGCACGTCGTTGCTCCAAGCCGGACCTCTCATGCCACGCGCCACCCGCCGTATCGTTTTTCCCCTGTTCGCCACCCTGACGGCCGTCCTGGCCGGATGTTCTTCCCCCAAGCCCGTTTACGAGCGAGAGGACTTCGCGCAAAGCGATACCTACTCGCGCAGCGTTCCGGCGGCCAGCAGCGCCGCCTGCGATGCGGGCCGGCGCGCCTTGCTCAGCCAGGGATACAACATCGACAAGTACGAACCGTCGCGCGTCACCGGCCACAAGAACTTCGAGGGCGAGGACGGGCAGCATACGCAGATCAGTTTCAACGTGGAGTGTGCGCCCGACGGCAGCGCGCACGAAGGCGCCACCGTGTTCGCCAATGCCGTGCAGGACCGCTATTCGATCAAGCGCACGGGCAATTCGGCCAGCGTGGGGGTCAGCGTGCTGGGCCAGGTCTCGATGCCGTTTGGCGGCAGCGACGACTCGCTGGTCAAGACGGCAAGCCAGACGGTGACGCGCCCCAAGTTCTATGACGGGTTCTTCCAGCTGTTGGAGCGATACCTGCCCGACGCCAAGGCGGCCGCCGCGCCGCGCGAGCCGTCTGCGCGGCCGAAGGGAGCGGCGTCAAAGTCGGCGGCTTCTCCCGCCACAGCCCCGGCCCAGGCGCCGGCCGATCCGGTCGTGGCGCCGGATGCGCCGGCCGACACGCTGAATCCGGCCGCGGCCGGCGGCGACAAGCCGGCGCCCGCCACAGCGCCCGCCACGTCTGCGCCGGCGGCAAAGACGCCCGCCTCGGGGGAGCCCGCCGCCGCGGGAACGCCCGCCGCGGGATCGCCCGCCGCAGAATCGCCCGCCGCAGAATCGCCCGCCGCAGAATCGCCCGCCGCAGAATCGCCCGCGGCCGCACCTGCCGCCGCGGGAACGCCCGCCGAAGGGGCGCCTGCTCCCGCGCCGGCTTCGCAAACCGGCAATTGACGCCGTTGCCGCCGGCGCATCCACCGCCGGCGCGTTTGCCGTAGCGCAAACACTGCAGGCCAGCGCGCCGCATCGCGCCGGCCGCGAGCGGCGATAATGCCGCCCATGACATACCAACTCCTGAAAATGGCCCATGTGGCGGCCGCCGTGGCGTGGCTGGTGGGCTCGCTCTTCGTGTCGCTTTTTCTCCTGACGTCGCAGCCCGAGCATGGCGACGACGCGCCCAAGGAGCGCCGCATGCTCCACGTCCTGCGCCGCTGGACGCTGTTCGTCACCACGCCGGCCATGGTCATCACCTGGTTGATCGGACTGCACCTGGCCATGACGTTCGGCTGGTTTGCGATGAACTGGATCTGGATCAAGGTCGCCTTCGCGATCAGCCTGTCCGGTTTGCTCGGCATGCAGAGCGCATCGCTGCGGCGCATGGCCGGCGGCAGCGGCAAGCGGCCGCCCCTGATCGACCTGCAGGCGCCGTTCATCGTGCTGGCGGCAGCGGCCATCGTGACGCTGGTCGTGGTCAAACCGTTCTGAACGGGCACGCCTGGCCGCCGGTCCGGCGCATGGCGGGGGCGCCATGCCTGCACTGCGATATGACAACGCGCCATATCGAATCAACCGCGTAATAACGACTCAACGAACAAGTCGTTCGCGCGCACAAGCCCCGTCCCTAGAATCGTCTCCTCTCATCACTGCACGGGTTCAGAGGCGATTCCATCATGACTATTCGTACTTTTGCGGCCGAGGCCGCGGCGGACGCGTCCGTTTCCGGCGGTGCGCAGCCCGCGCGTTTCGCATGGGCGCCGATGTTCAAGCGCTTGCTGGGTGCGGTGCTGGCGTCCGCCGCCATGTTCCACGGCCCCGCCTTCTCGGCCGACCCCAAGCCGCTCAAAGTGGGCGTGCGCGGGGGCGTGGACGAGCAGATCTGGGAAGTGGTGGCGCAGGTGGCCAAGAAAAATGGCCTGGCCGTCGAGCCCGTCGTCATCACCGGCACCGCCAGCCCGAACGAGGCGCTGAATAACGGCGATCTCGAGGCAAACGCCTTCCAGCACATTCCCTTCCTGAACGACCAGATCAAGCAGCGCGGCTACAAGCTGGTGCCGGTGGCCAACACGCTGATCTCGCCCATCGCGTTCTACAGCAAGAAGTACAAGTCGCTCAAGGACTTGCCGGACGGCGCGAAGGTGGGCATTCCCAACGATCCCAGCAATCAGACGCGCGCGCTGGTCATCCTGCGCGACCAGGGTCTCATCACGCTGAAAGACGGCTTTGATCCGGCGACCGGCACGGCCACGCTGGCCGACGTGACGTCCAATGCCAAGAAGCTCGACTTCGTGGAAAGCGCATCGGTGGTGCTGGCGCGCTCGCTGCCGGACGTGGACACCGCCGCCATCGTCAACAGCTTTGCGTACCAGGCCGGGCTGATCGCCACGCGCGACGGCATCGCGGTCGAGAAGAAGGACAACAACCCCTACGTGAACATCATTGTGGTGCGCGAGCAGGACAAGGACGCGCCGTGGGTGCCCGAGCTGGTCAAGGCGTATCACTCCGAAGCAGTGCGCCAGTTCATCCTGACGAAGTTCGAAGGGTCGGTGATCCCGGTCTTCTAGGCAATCATGCAACGCGAACTTTCCCTGCCCCAGGACGCCATGCGCGCCACGCAAGCGCCGGCGCGCGACGCGCACATCGTGTTCGAGGGCCTGCAGAAGCAGTACCAAGGCCCCGCGGGCCCGGTTGCGGCGCTATCTGACGTGTCGTTTTCGATCGCGCGCGGCGAGGTGTTCGGCATCATCGGCCGCAGCGGGGCGGGCAAGTCCACGCTGCTGCGGTCGATCAACATGCTGGAACGGCCCAGCGCGGGCCGCGTGTGCGTGGACGGCGTGGACGTGGGCAGCCTGGACGAGGATGCGCTGGTGGGCCTGCGCCGCCGCATCGGCATGATCTTCCAGCACTTCAATCTGCTGTCGGCCAAGACGGTGGCCGAAAACGTCGCGCTGCCGCTGCGCGTGGCGGGCGTGAAGCCGGCTGCCGCGCGGGCGCGGGTGGAGGCGCTGCTTGAGATGGTAGGCCTGCGGGACAAGGCCGATGTTTACCCGTCAAAGCTGTCCGGCGGACAGAAGCAGCGCGTGGGCATTGCGCGCGCGCTGGTCCACGAGCCCGAGATCCTGCTGTGCGACGAGGCGACGTCCGCGCTCGACCCCGAGACCACGCAATCCATCCTGGCGCTCCTTTTGGACATCAACCGCAAGCTGGGCCTGACCGTCGTGCTGATCACGCATGACATGGCCGTGATCCGCGAGGTCTGCCACAACGTGCTGGTGCTGGATGGCGGCCGCAAGGTCGAGCTGGGCGAGGTGTGGCGCGTGTTCGGCAACCCCCAGGCGGATGCCACGCGCGCGCTGCTGCGGCCGTTGCAGCACGATCTGCCGGCGGACCTGGCGGCACGGCTGGTGCCCGATCTGCACGGGCGTCCTGGCGTTGCGGTGCTGCGGTTGCGCTTTACCGGCCAGGGCAGGCCCGACGGCGTGTCGCTGCAGGCGCTGGCTGCGATGGGGCCAGGCGCGACGCTGCTGCACGGCGGACTGGACCGGCTGCGTGGCCACGCGCAAGGCAGCCTGCTGGTGTCGGTGCCCGCAGGCGCATTACAGGAAGAGGCCGCGCGCGCCGCGCTGGTGGCCGATCAGATCAAGGTACTTGGCTATGTCGCTACCGATGCTTGACAAATACCTGCAGGCATTTCTGCAGACGCTGACGATGGTGAGCATTTCCGCGGCCATCGCCATAGGCGCCGGCCTGGCGCTGGCGGTGGTGCTGACCGTCACCGCGCCGGGCAGTCTGTACCCGCGTCCGCGCTTGAACAAGGCGTTGTCGGTCACGGTGAATACCTTCCGCGCAATCCCCTTCATCATCCTGCTGGTCGCGATGCTGCCCTTCACGCGCTTCCTGGTAGGCACGACGCTGGGCACGTGGGCGGCCATCGTGCCGCTGTCGGCGAACCTGATTCCGTTTTTTGCGCGCATTGCGCAGGTCAGCCTGAACGACGTGGACCACGGCCTGGTCGAGGCGGCGCGCGCCATGGGCTGCCGCCGGTGGCACATCGTGCGCCATGTGCTGCTGCCCGAAGCCTTGCCGGGCATCATCGGCGGCATGACGGTCAGCGTGATCGCCATGATCAACGCGTCTGCCATGGCGGGCGCCGTGGGCGCGGGCGGGTTGGGGGATCTGGCGATCCGCTACGGCTACGAACGCTACGAGACGCGGGTGATGTTCGAGGTGATCGTGATCCTGATCGCGCTGGTGTCGATCGTGCAGTTCACCGGCGAGTGGCTGTCGCGCCGCGCCGACCACAAGCGCTAGCGCATGCGTGGCGTCATGGAAGCCTTATCCGGCTCAGCGCAGCGGCGCCTGCGGCATGGCCGCCAGGGATTGCGCCGCCAGCCGTTCCTGCTCGCGGGCCAGCCGGTTGACGGTGTCCTGGTGCTGGTGAAAGCGCGTCAGGTCGGCGTTGCGGCCGAACTTCAATTCGTTGCGGTCCGCGTACCAGAACTGACGGTTGTCATCGAGCAGCGTGATCATCAGCCCGAACTCGTGCAGGATCTGCGTTTCCAGGTCCCAGACGCGCCGCAGTTTCTCGTTGCTTGCCGCCCGCGAGTCCGTCAGCGCCTGCAGGATCTTTGCCTTTTCAGGTTCGGAGATGGTCAGCGAGCGCACCAGCGCGGGCATCTCGTCCAGCACGTCCAGGCTTTGCTGCCGGTAGGCGGGCACCAGCTTTTCGGCCTGTTCCAGAATCAGGCGGCTTTCGATCAGGCCCGAGTCGCGCGCCAGCCGGCCGGCGTCAAAGAGCCGGGGCAGGCCGATTTCCTTGAGTTCCTGCAGGTAGGCGCGATGCTGCGCAAGCCGTTCGCCGGCCACGGTTTTCATGGCCCGTTCCATTTCGCCGTACGGACCCGTGGCCTTGGGCGAGGGGTCGATGGCCGGCACGTCTTCGGGCACGCCGGAGCCGCCGCCGGCCTGCATGCGCAGCGCGTCGATGGCCTTGCGGATTTCGGTGTTGGCGATGTCGCGCTGGCGGTTGTCGTGGCTGCGTTCGGCAAGCGGCACGGCCACGGCGGCCAGCAGGAACACCCCCGCGCCCAGCATGATGCGCACGCGGTTGCGCGGCGTGCGAAAGCGTTTCCAGAGGGAAAAGACGCCCAGGACGACGAGCAGCAGGGCGCCCAGGAGCATGGCGCCGCCGAAGGCCAGTTGCGCAACCTCCAGCATCGTTTCCGGACGGCTGCTGTAGACGGTCCACGCCAGCATCGCGGAATAGACCAGACAGGTGGCGGCCTTCAGGAGCCAGCCGGGTTCGGGCGGAGCCGTGGCCAGAGCGGCCGGGCCGGCAGCCGTGGCGGGCGCTTGCGGGTCGTTCATGTGGCGCGCGAAAACGGGGATACGGCGTTTGACTGTAAAGACTCGCTTGGGCCCCGTCAATGCCGCGGGCCGGCGGCGGGAAGCGATTTCAGGGCAGGCGCGATGCGCGTCTGCATCCACCGATGACAGGAGTCAATGACATGACCGGCCACCCGCAACACGGTTTTGCGGCCCGCGCCATCCACCTGGGCTACGAACCGCTGGACGAACAGGGCGCGCTGTCGCCGCCGCTGTATCTGACGTCCACCTACACGCAGGACGGCATCGAGGCCTTTGACCGGATCCGGCTTGGCGAAGCCCAAGGCTATGTCTACGGCCGCACGCGCAATCCCACGCAGGCGCTGCTGGAGGAACGCCTGGCGTCGCTGGAAGGCGCCGAGGCCGGCGTGGTGACGGCCTCGGGCATGGCGGCCATCTCGGCCACCCTGTTTTCGCTGTTGCAAAGCGGTGACGAGATCGTGGTCGACCAGATTGTCTACGGCACGGCCTTCACGCTGTTCACGCAGGGGCTGGCCCGCTTTGGCGTGCGGGCCGTGTTCGCGGACTTCACCCAGCCCCAGGCGGTGGCCGCCGCCATCGGCCCCAAGACCCGGGCCGTGTACTTCGAGACCCCCGCCAATCCCAACCTGAGGCTGGTGGACATTGCGGCCATCTCCGCCATCGCGCGCGGCAAGGGGCTGCTGACGATCGTCGACAACACGTTCGCCACGCCGGTGCTGCAGCGGCCGCTCGCGCACGGCGCGGACATTGTGTTGCATTCGGCCACCAAGTATCTGGGCGGGCACGGCGACCTGCTGGCGGGCGCGGTGCTGGGACGCAAGCCGCATATCGACGCCATCCGGTTGCAGGGGTTGCGCTACTTCACGGGCGCGACGCTGTCGCCGTTCACGGCCTTTCTGGTGTTGCGCGGGATCAAGACGCTGGAGCTGCGCGTGCAGCGGCACAGCGAATCCGCGTTGAAGGTTGCCAAGCTGCTGCGCGAGCACCCGGCAGTGGCCGACGTGTTCTATCCGGGCCTGTCCGGCACGGCGGGCGCGGACATCGCGGCGCGCCAGCAGGCGGCGGGTGGCGGACTGGTGGCCTTCGAGCTGAAGGGCGGGTTGTCCGCCGGCAAGGCGCTCTTGAACAGCCTGAAGCTGGCGCGCATTGCGGTCAGCCTGGGCGATCCCGAGACCCTGATCCAGCATCCGGCGTCGATGACCCACGCCAGCTATTCCGCCGAGGACCGCGAGCGCTACGGCTTGTCCGAAGGGTTGCTGCGGCTGTCCGTGGGGCTGGAAACGCCCGAGGACATTCTGGCGGACCTCAAGCAGGGTCTGGATCGCGTGTAGCGGCGGGCAGGTCGGCAGAGGCGGCGTCCGTGCGCCGCCAGGCCACCCACTCGCCTTCGCCCTCGAAGTGGCGCAGGCCCCGCGCGGCGGTCGCCAGGCCCGCGCGCAACACGTCCATGTCCAGGCCGGGCAGGTTGCGGAGCAGGGCGGGGGGCAACTGATTGATGTCCAGCACGCGCGCGTCGAAGTCCATCCGCATCAGCCCGCCGCCGTCGGTGGGCACGCGGACGAACCACAGGCTTTCCATGTAGTCGCCGAACCACGGGTCCGGATAAATCGCCTGCGTGAAAACGAACCCGAATTCATGAATGTCGCGCCAGGGCCAGAATTCCTGCAGGCCCATCGCGCGGGCCAGTTCGCCCGAGCGCGTCAGGCCGGCGTCGTCAAAGCGCACGATTTCCTGCAAGGGGTCTTCGGCTGCCGGGGGGCCGGCGAACCATCGCTTGATGAATGACCACATGGGTGTCGCGATCGGAGGGAACAGGGAGGTGAAGTGTAAAGGGGCCGGGGTAGTGTAAAAATGTTACAACCTTTGATCCCAATCAATTTCGCGCACCCTGGCGCAAGCTAGGGTTGAAGTTTTTGGCGCAGCAAGGACAGGACGAATGACCGACAAGATATCGCAGGCTCCCGATCAAGACGAAACCGCCCCGGCGGCGCCGGTCAAGCGCCCCGCCGCGGCCAGGGGCGCGGCGGGGCGCACGGCGAATGCCCGCCCGGCGGCCGCATCTGCCGCCGAGCCCGCCATCGAGCCCGCCGTCGAACTGAGCAAGCGCGTGACGGCGCGGCAGGATGCGGCGCGGCAGGAGACCGCGGCGGTGCTGGCCGATATCGCCGGCCGCTACCAGGTGGGCGAACCGGGCGAGGCGCGCGCGGCCCTGCGCACCGTCATCGATGCGCTGTCGGCCGATGACGCGCAGGCAGTGCATCGCGCGCTGCTCGATGCCAATCGGCAGGCGCCGGGGGCGCGCCGCAACCCCGACGAAGAGCTGGCCGGAGATTGGCGCGAGGGCGTCTATCCCTACCGCCACCGCATGCTGCGCCGCAATTACGAAAAGCAGAAGTACAAGCTGCAGGTCGAACTGCTGAAGCTGCAGGCTTGGGTGAAGGCAACCGGCCAGCGCGTCGTGATCCTGTTCGAAGGGCGCGATGCGGCAGGCAAGGGCGGCACCATCAAGCGCATGATGGAGCACCTGAATCCGCGGGGCGCGCGCGTGGTCGCCCTGGAAAAGCCGTCCGACACCGAGAAGGGCCAGTGGTACTTCCAGCGCTACGTGCAGCACCTGCCCACCGCGGGCGAGATCGTCATGTTCGATCGGTCCTGGTACAACCGCGCCGGCGTCGAGCGCGTGATGGGATTCTGCTCGCAGGACGAATACCTGGCGTTTCTGCGCCAGACGCCCGATTTCGAGCGCCACCTCGTCAGCAGCGGCATCACGCTGATCAAGCTGTGGTTTTCGGTCAGCCAGGAAGAACAGCGCCGCCGCTTCCAGCAGCGCAAGGTGCATCCGCTCAAGCAGTGGAAGCTGAGCCCGGTGGACCTGGCGTCGCTGGACAAGTGGGACGATTACACGCGCGCCAAGGAAGCCATGTTCGCGCACACCGACACCGCCGATGCGCCGTGGATCGTGGTCAAGTCCGACTGCAAGAAGCGCGCGCGCCTGAACGCCATGCGCTATGTGCTGAGCCGCCTGCCCTACGAGGGCAAGAGCGACGACGCGCAGATGGCGATCGATTCGCTGATCGTGGGTCGCGCGCTGTAGGGGTTCAGCCGCCCAGCGCAGCCAGGTTCAACACGTGGCTGCGCCCGATCCACACGGCGCAGTCGCGGTGGTCGCGCAGCGAATTGCCGGTGTTCGGATGCATGAACACATCCAGCGCGCCGTGGTTCAGTGTCAGCCAGGTGGCGATATCGGCCAGATGCTGCGGACCGAACGCGATCTGGTAGCTCCATTGCGGATGCGGGCCCACGGGGCGCTCATGGAAGCGCCCCATTTCCATCTTGCCGTCGAACGTCGCGACGATCCGTTCGCGCAGGGCGAACGCGGCATCGCGGGTTGCCGCGTCGAAGTACACATGGGCGTGCCAGCTCGCGACGTCCGTCACGGGAATTTCCATCGTTCTGTCCTGATCCGGTTCAACCGCCCGCACGCTTGGCGCGGTGGCCTTGTTTCGTGAGCGCGTCGATGATGCGGTCGCAGTGGTCGCCCTGCACCTCGATCACGCCGTCCTTGACGGTGCCGCCCGAACCGCACGCGGTCCGCAGCTGTTTGCCCAATGCGGCCAGGGCGTCGGGCGCCAGCGCCAGTCCACGCACCAGCGTCACGCTCTTGCCGCCGCGGCCCTTGGTCTCGCGGGAAACGCGCGCCACGCCATCGCCCGCCGGGGCCGCGCGGCTGGCCGCCTGGCACTGGCATTGCGCCACAGGCTGGCGGCATTGCGGGCACATGCGCCCGGACTCGGTGGAATAGACCAGGCCGCCTGAGCCGCCGCGCTTCATCAAGACTTGCCCCGCATCTGGTCGATGAGACGCCGATCGCGCTTGGTGGGGCGTCCCGCGTCGATGCCCAGCGCCGGTTCCGGCGCCAGGCGCCGCATTTCGGCGGCGCGCTCACGGGCGGCCACGCTCTCGGGCGTTTCTTCATACAGCAGGCGCGCCACCGGCGCGGGGCCTCGCACGCCGCTCACGGCCACGACGCGTACCTGCAGCGCGGGGTCTTCCTTGCGGACAGCGACGACGTCGCCGGCGCCGACCTCACGCGCGGGTTTGGCCGGCTGTCCGTTCACGAAGACGCGGCCCTTGCCGATTTCCTGCGAAGCCAGGCTGCGCGTCTTGTAGAAGCGCGCGGCCCACAGCCATTTGTCGAGTCGGATCTTGTCCATCCAGCGGGTTCCTGCGGTAAAGCTGTCCAAGGCGTCATGATAGCCCCGCCCGCGCGGCAAAAAAAAACGGCGCCCAGCATGAGCGCCGCAAACCGGCTACGCGGTGTCCGGGCCCATCAGGCCCGGCAGTACTCAATCCAGTTTCAGGCCCGCTTCCTTGACGACGCGCTGCCACTTTTCGATCTCGGCGCGGCGGAACGTGTCCAGTTCGGCAGGCGTGGAGCCGATGGGTTCGGCGCCGATGCCGGCAAGCTGTTCGGCGATCGCGGGATCCTTCAGCACCTTGGCCAGCGCCTGCGACACCTGTTCGACGATGGCGGGCGGCGTGCCGGCCGGGGCGAACACGGCGTTCCATTCGTAGGTTTCGTAGCCCGGCACGCCCGATTCGGCGATGGTGGGCAGGTCGGGCGCGGTCTTCGAACGCTCCAGTCCGCCGACGGCGACGGCGCGCAGCTTGCCGTTCTTCACGTGCTGCCAGGCAGAGCCCATGCTGGCGAACATGACGGGCACCTGGCCCGACATCACGTCGATCATGGCCGGGCCGCCGCCCTTGTACGCGACGTGCTGCAACTGGGTCTTGGCCAGCAGGTTGAACAGCTCGCCCGCCAGGTGCTGGGCCGAACCGGGACCGGCCGAGGCAAAGTACACCGGTTCCTTGGCATCGGGCTGGCCCAGTTTGATAAGGTCGGCGACCGACTTCACTTCGTACGACGGCGTCACGACCAGCACGTTGGGCACGCGCAGCAGCAGCGACACCGGCGCGAAGGCCGACAGCGTGTCGAACTGCATCTTGCTGTGCAGCGCGGGGTTCTGCGCGTGATTGGAGGCGTCCAGCATCAGCGTGTAGCCGTCGGGATTGGCCTTGGCGACGACGGCGCCGCCGATCATGCCGCCCGCGCCGCCGCGGTTTTCGATGACGACGGGCTGGCCCAGCTCGGCCGCAAGCTTCGGGCCGATCAGGCGAGCGACGACGTCCACGGTGCCGCCGGGCGGATAGGTCACCACCAGCGTGACCGCGCGCTCGGGGTAGGCGGCGTGCGCGGCGCCGGCGGCGCCAGCCAGCAGGCCGGCGGCGGCGAACAGCGCGCTACGCTGCGCCAGGCGTTTGATGAGAGGGGTCATGGAGTGTCTCCTTTGAATTGGAATAGCTGCAACGGCGTGTCGGCAAGCACGGCCCGCCGTTGCGCGGGGTCGTCGATCCAGGCGTCCAGCCACTGCGTGGCCGCGGCATAGGACGCCAGGTGGCGATGTTCGGTATGGGGCCAGTCGCTGCCCCACATCAGGCGTTCGGGGGTGTAGGCGTCCAGCAGTTGCTGCGTGGCCAGCCGGCCGGAAGCCGCGCAGGCGGCAGCTGCCCAGTTGCGGTAGGGCGCGGCCAGCTTCACCCACACGCGGCCGCTGTCCGCCTGGCGCAGCAGATATTGGAAACCGGGGTCCGAAACGCCGAGCGCGGGATCCGGGCGGCCAAAATGATCCACCACGATCCGGCAGCCCGCGGCCAGCAACGCCGGCATCACGCCGTCCAGGCGCGCGGCCTGCAGATGGATTTCCACATGCCACCCCAGCGCATTCACGCGCGCAAGCAACGACTGCCAGGCGGGCGTCTGCAATGCGGGGCTGTCCAGCCCGACAAGGTTCAGGCGGATGCCGACCACACCCGCGCCGGCCAGGTCCTGCAATTCGGTGTCGGTGATGTCCAGCGCCACCACGGCCACGCCGCGCAACCGGTCGGGCGCCGCGCGCAGCGCTTGAACCAGATGGCTGTTGTCCGTGCCCAGGAAGCTGGGCTGCACCAGCACGCCGTGGCGCATGCCGTGCGCGTCCAGCAGGTCCAGATACTCGGCCAGCGTGGCATCGTAGTCCGGCGTGTGGCGGCGCGTGTCGGCAAGGGCGAGGCCTTGGTGAAACACGTGGGCGTGGGTGTCGACGGCGGCGCCTGGAATCGGCGAGGGCAAAGCAGTCTCCTGATTCGGCATGGCGTTCGCGGAACGGCACTGCCGGTATGTAATGGTCTGTAAGTCGGGATTCTAGGAAGTCGATGTATAGTTTTCCATTGTGGAAAAGCGCTTTTTATATATTGGATCAATATGGAAACCCGGCACCTTCGGTACTTCCTGGCGGTGGTGGACCACGGCAGCGTCAGCCGCGCTTCGGACTGGCTGGGCATTGCACAGCCCGCCTTGAGCCAGGCGCTGACGCGCATGGAAAAAGACCTGGGCGTGAAGCTGTTCGAACGGTCGCGGCAGGGCACGACGCCCACCCCGGCCGCGCAGGCCATCCTGGAAGACGTGCGCGCCAGCGTGGCGCGCATCGACGCCGCGGCCCGCCGTGCCCGCGAGATCGGGCGGGGCAGCGCGGGGCAACTGACGGTCGGTCTGGTGTCCTCCGCGCTTTTTGACACCTTGCCGCGCGCGCTGCGCCAGATGCGCCAGCAGGCGCCGGGCGTGCGCATCATCCTGCGGGAAATGAGCAACGCCGAACAGGCCGAGGCCTTGCAGACGGGCGAGATCGATATCGGCCTGATGCATACACCCGTGGCCGTGGGCGGCCGCATGCGCGAGCGCCAGTTGCTGCGGGACCGGCTGGTGGCCGCCGTGCCCGACGAGTTCGAGGTGCCGCCCGACGGTCAGGTGTCGATGGCGCAGATCGCGCAGGCCGGTCTGGTCATGTACCCGCAGTCGCAGTTGCCGGCATTTTATGCGGACATCCTGGATGCCATGCGCAAGGGCGGACACGACGCGCACGTCAACCAGGAGGCCAGCCGCACGTTGACGGTGCTGTCGTGCGTGGCGGGCGGCTGCGGCGTGGCCTTGCTGCCCAGCTGGATACGGTCCATGGATTTTCGCGGCGTGCGCTTTTGCGAGGTGAGCGATGGCGCGCGCCTGCCCAGTTTCGACCTGAGCGCGATCTGGCCCGCGCGCAGCGTGCCCACGCTGGCGGACCTGTTCGCCAACCTGGACCTCGGTCCAGCTTGATGAAATCGCGTCTCGGCTTTCAACGCGCCTTCAATGTCCTTGGCGGTGGCTTAAGCCAGGCTTAAAGCGGCAGTTTTGCCGGAACTGCGCCGGATCCGGACGTCTAACCAGGAACGTCATTGCGAGGTTCCGGGCTCATGGATCTGAATTGGCAGCAGCAACTTGCAGAAAGCGCCCTGTGGCTTGCGCGCGCGTTCGGCATCTCCGCCGTCGCGCTGGCGGTGGTCACGCTGATCCTGACGCGCACCACGGTCTGGGGCAGGAAGTTCTGGCGGCTGGCTTGGCCGTACCTGACGCCTCGCCGTAGTTGGCGCCCGATGCTCACCCTGGCCTTGCTGCTGTTCCTGGCGATGTTCGCGGTGCGCATGACCGTGCTGTTTTCGTTCTGGTACAACGGCTTCTATAGCGCCTTGCAGGCGCTGGACCAGTCGGTCTTCTGGCACTTCCTGGGGATTTTCGCGGTGCTGGCCACTGTGCATGTGGTGCGCAGCCTGGCCGACAGCTACGTGGGCCAGGCCTTCGACATTCATTGGCGCGTGTGGTTGAACGAACGGCTGACGCGCGACTGGCTGGGCGCGGGCGCCTACTACCGCGGTCACTTCCTTGCAGAACCCGTCGACAACCCCGACCAACGCATCGAACAGGACATCGCGCAATTCGTGACGGGGTCGCGCACGCTGGCGATCGGCGCGATCAGTGCGATCGTGTCGCTGGTGGCCTTCACGGCGATCCTGTGGGGGTTGTCGGGTCCGCTGACGCTGGGCGGCGTGGAGATTCCGCGCGCCATGGTGTTCGTGGTTTATCTGTACGTCATCGTCGCGACGTGGCTGGCCTTCAAGATCGGCCGCCCGCTCATCAAGCTGAACTTCCTGTCCGAGCGCCTGACGGCCAACTTCCGTTATGCGCTGGTCCGACTGCGCGAGAACGCCGAGAACGTTGCGTTCTATCAGGGCGAGGAAGTGGAGCGGGCGACGCTGTGGACGCGCTTCACGTCCTACATCGCCAACCTGTGGGCGCGCGTGTACCGGGGCCTGAAGTTCGACGGCTTCAACCTGTCGGTCAGCCAGATCGCGGTCGTGTTTCCGTTCATCCTGCAGGCGCCGCGCTTTTTCAGCGGGGCGATCAAGCTGGGCGATGTCATGCAGACCTCGCAGGCCTTCGGGCAGGTGCAGGAATCGCTGTCGTTCTTTCGCAGTTCCTACGACACGTTCGCCCAGTACCGCGCGACGCTGGATCGTCTGAATGGATTCCTGGATGCCAACGAGGCCGCGCGTGCGCTGCCGCAGGTGCAGACCCAGACGCTGCCCGATGGCCTGGAGATCGAGGGCTTGAATGTGTCGCGCCCGGATGGCGCCTGCCTGCTGGATAACCTGAATCTGCGCCTGCATCCCGGACAAGCCCTGCTGATCAAGGGGCCGTCGGGCAGCGGCAAGACCACCTTGCTGCGCGCGTTGGCCGGTCTGTGGCCGTACGCCCACGGCGTGGTGCGGCGGCCGCAGGGCGCGTCCGCGCTGTTCCTGTCGCAGCGTCCGTATCTGCCGCTGGGCGACCTGCGCGGCGCGGTGGCGTATCCGGGGCTGGCGCAACCGGCCGACGACGCGCGGTTGGCCGATGCGTTGCGGCAGGTCAACCTGGGGCATCTGGCCGGCCGGCTCGATGAGGTGCACGACTGGTCACGCGTGCTGTCGTTGGGCGAGCAGCAGCGCATTGCGTTTGCCCGCGTGCTGTACAACCGGCCCGCGCTGGTGTTTCTGGACGAGGCCACCTCGGCCACGGACGAAGGGCTGGAGCACATGCTGTACAGCCTGCTGC
This sequence comes from Achromobacter sp. E1, assembly GCF_037039475.1. Classification (NCBI taxonomy): domain Bacteria; kingdom Pseudomonadati; phylum Pseudomonadota; class Betaproteobacteria; order Burkholderiales; family Alcaligenaceae; genus Achromobacter; species Achromobacter sp. E1. The sequence goes on along the minus strand of NZ_CP146253.1, from coordinate 3,774,714 downwards.
GCGAGGCGCTGCCGGACAGCATGCTGGTCAGCGTGGGCCATCGCAGCACGTTGGATGCGTTCCATACCCAACGGCTGGATCTGGACGGAACGGGACGCTGGCAGGTCGGGCCCATGCCGGCGCCGCGCCACGGCGACGCGTTGCGGCGGGCGGCGGCCTGAAGGAGGGTGCCGCCCTCAGGTGCCGACGCGCAGCGGTCCGGTGAGCTTGCGCAGTGCGGCGATCACGCTTTGCGCGGTGATGCGTCCGGTCTTGGGATTGGCCGACGGGATGTTCTGGATTTCCATCGAGAACGAGGCGGAGTCGGACACGACCTCGACGCGGTGCAGGTTGCGATCGAGCGAGGGATCGGCCCAGATTTCCAGCGTGGTGCGATCCGGGCCGATGCCCGCCAGCGACACGCTGACAGCCACGTTGAGGTTGGCCGGAAAGCCCACGGCGGCCTCGCGCGGCGAGCCGCGGAAGATGAGGCGCGGCTCGGTGATGCCTTCGATGTCGATGTTGTTGTCGGTCAGGTAGGGCGCGCCCAGCAGGCCGCGCACCGGCTTGCGGGTGATCATCGTGACGGAATGGATGACGCCTTCGGCAGCGGCGGTGATGGCGTCCAGCCCCAGAATGGCGCCCGACGGCACGATGACCTGGCCGCCGTGCTGGCGCGCGATGTCGATGAGGTCTTCGTGGCGCAGCAGGGCGCCCGAACTGAGCACCACCATCTTCTTGCCGGCGCGCAATACCGGTTCGGCGATGTTGCGGAACACGGCCGCGGGCGCGCATTCCACGACCACGTCGCAATGGTCGGCAAGGCCGTCGATGGTGGTGAAGGCGGGCGCGCCGTCTTTCCACGAGAAGGCGGGCGGGGCGCTGGGATCGCGCACGGCGACGGCGGCGAGCGTCAGGCCGGGCAGGCCGGCATCAAGGGATTGCGCCACGGCTTGGCCGATGGCGCCGAAGCCGGCGATGCCGACGCGGTAGCTGTTCATGGGTATCCGAAAAAGTTGGACCCGCGGCAGGACTGCGGGTGGTTCGGGAATGCGGCAGGCAGCGCGCCGCAAGGCTGCCGGCCACTGTAGCCACCGGCTGGCGACGCGTCAATGCGGGATGCCCGCAAGGTCGCGCAACCACGCCGGCCCCGCGCCCCAAGCAAGCCGCCGGGGCTTTGCCCGCGCTATTGCAGCTTGATCCCCAGCTCCTTGATGAGCGGTCCCATCTCGGTGCGGTCGGCCTGGATCGTCGCGGCCAGTTCCTCGGGCGTGCTGCCGATGGGGATCATGCCCAGGGTCTGCATCTGGGCCTGCATGGCGGGATCCTTCAGGATGTCGCTGACCGCCTTCTGGATCTGCGCGACACGGTCCTTCGGAATGCCTGCCGGCCCCATCAGGCCGATCCACGGCTGCGGCGCGTAGTCCAGGCCGGACTCCTTCAGTGTGGGCGTGTCCGGCAGACCGCCGAAGCGTTGCGGGCTGGTGATCGCCAATGCCCGCAACCGTCCGCTGTCGATCAGCCCCTTCGAACTGGACGGTGCGTCCAGGCCCACGTCCAGCTGTCCGCCGATCAGGTCGTTCTGGGTCTTGCCGGACGATGACGAGGGAACGTACAGCGCCTTGATGCCCGCGCGCCGCGCGGTCTGTTCCCAGACCAGGTGGAATGCGGTGCCGATCGAGAACGATCCCACGCTCAGGCTGCGCGCGCGGCTTTCGCGCACAAAGTCTTCCCAGGTTTTGAGCGGGCTGTCTTTGGGCACGATGAAGATGAACGGCGTGCGCGCCACCAGCGAAATGGGCTGCAGGTCCTTTTGCGTGTCGAACGGCAGGCTATCGACGGCAAACGGCACGATGGTCACCGAAGAAGCGACCACCATGCCCAACGTGTAGCCGTCGGGAGCAGACTTGACCAGCGCGCCCGTGCTGATGATGCCCGAGGCGCCCGGCTTGTTCTCCACGACGACGGGCTGGCCCCAGGCCGCGCCCAGCTTGCTCGCCAGGACGCGCAGCATGACGTCGACCGGACCGCCCGGCGGATTGGAAACGATGATCTTGACCGGCTTTTCGGGATAGGCTGCGGTGGCGGCAAGCGGCAGCGCGAGCGCCATCGCAAGAAGGCATTGCTTGAACATGGAATTCCCCTTGTGTTGTTGGTGTGCAAGGCGCTGGGGGTAAGCCCGGCGCCAGATGCGGCATGGCGGGTGGCGTGGCGGGCTCAGGCCAGGATCTGCATGTGCGGCGCTTGCGGCCAGGCCGGCGCATCGCCCCGGATGAAGGCCAGCCAGGCGGTCTGCGTCTGGCGGGCAAGCTGCTCTGCATGCGCAGCAGGCAGACCGGCCAGCATGGGCGCCCCGGTAAAGGCTTGCAGGGTGTCGAACACGAAAGGCAGCTCGATGCAATGGCACGCGCCAAAGCGGTCCGTTGGTGCAACGTCAAAGCGCGCCAGCCAGGCGTCTCGGCCTTGCGCGGCGGCGTGCCCGGCCCACTGCCGCGATGGCGCGCCGAACACGGCGTCGCCCATCTGCTGGCTGGCAGCGTCGGTGCCGTGGTCTGGAAAGGCGGCCATCTCGTCGCGCGTGTAGCAGACCAGCACGTCTGCGCGGCCCGCGGCGGTCATCAGCGCGGGGGCAATGTCCAGCGGCAGCACCTGGCCATCGAGCACCGGTGAAAACAGGCTGCGGCTGCTGCCTTCGGCCTGCAATGCCTGCACCACCTCGGGCGCCTGTTGGGCAGCCAGCAGCGCGGACACTGGCAATTTCCGGGCCTCGGAAAGCGATTCGGCCCCGGCCGCGCGCAGATAGACCTGTCCCAAGGCTTCGCCCTGCGCCGCGTTGCGAAAGCCGCGGCCCAGCGCGGCGCTCTGCAGGATGGCGCGCGAGAAGCGCGGCTGGCGCGTCAGGATGGCGCAGATCGACGAGGCGCCGGCCGATTGCCCCATCACCGTGACGCGCTCGGGGTCGCCGCCCAGGTCTTCGATATTGGCCAGCACCCAGTCGATCGCCATCTCCTGGTCCAGCAGCCCGGCATTGGCCGTCTGCCCCGGCACGTACAGCCAGCCAAGCGCGGCCAACCGGTAGTTGACGGCCACGACGACCACGTCGCCCCGTTGCGCCAGGCGCGAGCCGTCGTACCAGTCCAGCGCGCCGCCGCCGCTTTGCCAGGCGCCGCCGTGCAGCCAGACCACGACGGGACGGCGCTTGCCATCCGCGGCCGGGGTCCACACCGTCAGGTGCAGGCAGTCTTCGGATTGTTCGGCATCGAAGTCGCCCATGGCGCCGCGCAGGCGCGAGGGCAATTGCGGCGCCACGGCGCCCATTCCCGTGGCGTCGAATTCACCCCGCCAGCTGGCGGGCTGCGGCGGCGCAAATCGCAGTTCGCCCACGGGCGCCTGCGCATAGGGAATGGCGCCGAAGCGGCACACGCCGCCGTCGCGCACGCCGGCAAGCGTGCCGCTGCGCAGCGCCGCCTTCACGCGTTCACTCATATCCTGCCCCTTTGTCTCGTTGTTCATCGTCCAGCGGCGGCAAGCGTTGCTGCCGCCGGACTATGGTAGGGAGGAAAGTGCCGCGCCGGGCATGCCGGTTTTGAACAGAGCCATGCGCAACCCGCATGGCTGGAAGGCGCTACCTGGCGATGCGCGCGTCCAGGCTGTTGTCCGCCAGGGCTTGCGCCTGCTCGCGCGTCATGCCCAGGTGCTCGTAGAGCGCGTGGAAGTTCTCGTTGACATAGCCGCCGAAGTAGGCCGGATCGTCGGAGTTGACGGTGACCTTCACGCCGGCATCAAGCAGCGACAGGATGTTGTGCTCGCGCATGTGGCCGAACACGCGCAGCCGGGTGTTGGACAGCGGACAGACGGTCAACGGAATCTGCTCGTCGATCAGGCGGGCGATCAGTTCGGGATCCTCGGCCGCGCGCACGCCGTGGTCGATGCGCAGCACCTTGAGCAGATCCAGCGCTTCCCAGATGTATTCGGGCGGGCCTTCCTCGCCCGCATGCGCCACGGCGGGCAGGCCTTCGGCGCGCGCGCGGTCGAACACGCGTTGAAAGAGGCGCGGCGGAAAGCCTTGCTCGCTGCTGTCCAGACCCACGGCGATGAACGCATCGCGGTAGGGCAGCGCCTGCTCCAGCGTGCGCATGGCCTGTTCTTCGGGCAGGTGGCGCAGGAAGCTCAGGATCAGGCCGCTGGTTACGCCCAGTTGCTTCTCGCCGTCGGCCAGGGCCTGGCTGATGCCGTTCAACACCGTCTCGAAGGGCACGCCGCGGTCGGTGTGCGTCTGCGGATCGAAGAAGGGTTCCGTGTGCACCACGTTCTGCTCGCGGCATTTGAGCAGGTACGCCCAGGTCAGGTCGTAGAAGTCCTGCTCGGTGCGCAGCACGTCCGCGCCGCGGTAATAGAGATCCAGGAATTCCTGGAGGTTGTTGTAGTCGTAGGCGCCACGCAGGGCGTCGATGTCGGGCCAGGGCAGCGCCACGCCGTTGCGTTGCGCCAGCTTGAACAGCAGCTCGGGTTCAAGCGTGCCCTCAAGATGCAGGTGCAATTCCGCCTTGGGCAATGCGTTGAGCCATTCGTACATGGGTGCTCCGGTATGAAAAAGGGGCGTGTTCGGGGGGCGCGCGCGGCTCAGGCGGCCAGCGCAATGCCATCGGCCAGAATGGTGCGTTCGAGCTGGGCAGCGAAGGCGCGCGCCTGACGGGTGCTGGGACGGTCGCGGCGCCAGATGGCGGCAAGCGGAGACTTGCGCAAGGCGGGGCGGGCGGGCAGCACGGTGAGTTCGCCGCGCGCCTGCCGGACGGCCGCAACGCTGCCGGGCAGCATCCACAGATACTGACCGTCCAGCAGCAGTTCGCGGCCGAATTCCAGCGACAGGACGCCGATCATATCCGGAATCGCCAAACCGGCCTGGCGCAGGGACAATTCCAGCTCGCCGCGGATGCGGCTGCCAGGCAGCGCAGTGATCCACGGATACGCGACATAATCGGTCAGCGTGGCCTCGGGCAGACGGGTCAGCGGATGATGCGGCGCGCAGGCCAGCACCACGGCGTCCTCAAGCAACGTGGTCGAACGGTAGATCTGCGGATTGACGGTGCTGGAGAAACGGCTGATCAGCACGTCCAGCGCGCCGGCGTCCAGGTCCTCGATCAGCCGTTCGTGTGTGCCGATCTCGATGGTGAGCGTGATGCGCGGGTGCGCCTCGCGGTAGTCGCGCGCAGCCTGCGCCACCGGCCAGCCCGCAAACATCGAAAAGCAGCCCACCGTCAGGCTGCCTTCCTCGCCGCGCGAGACGGCGGCCAGGTCGACTTCGGCCTTGCGAAAGCCCGTCAGCAGCTGGCGCGCATGGCGGCACATGGCGTCGCCCAGCGGCGTGCAGGTGGTGCCCTTTGCGGTGCGCTCGAAGAGCCGCGCGCCAACCAGTTCCTCGATCTCCGCAATGGCGCGCGACAGGCCCGATTGCGTGCTGTGCAATTGGGCCGCCGCCTTGGACAGGTTGCCCAATTCTGAGACGGTCAGCACGATTTCCAGGTGCCGGATGCGGAGTTTGCCTCGGAACGGTGTCATGGCGCGGGGAAGCGGAAGCGATTTGCCGATTATTCTCCCGCGCTGGCCGCTTGGCAACGCGCGCGAGGATTCGGGATATAGTTCGACGCCTGGCGGCGCGGAGGCGGCGAATGGCGGCCCGCTGCGCTGCGGGAACCTGCAACGGCTTTGGCTTGCAACGGGAGAAGCGGCATTGATGTTGAAAAGACGCGGCGGCAAGTGCGTAGGTTTATGTGCCGGCAACGGCGGCCGCCCCTGCGGCGGCAGGCGCACGGCGATGATTGCCGCGGTCACGCTGCTGACTGCGGCGCTGGCCGGTTGCAGCGTGTCACGCGTCGACGACGTGGCCGTCAAATGGCCGCCCTTCAAGCAAGGCACGCCGGTCGTGCTGCCGTCGGATCCGGCGCAATGCCCCGACCTGGCCGGCGTCTATCGCGCGCAGGGTGAACGGCGCGCCGGCGATGCCGATGCGTTCCTGCTGGAGGACCTGCGCGGCTTTCTGACGTATCCGTTGGATCTGCCGGGCATGCGCGATGCCTCTTTGCCCGCATGGAAATCGTCGCCCCGCGCAACCGTCTCGTTCGTCCCGGATGCTCTCGGATGGCAGATAGAGGCGCGCGATGAGCACGGTGCGCGCCAGGTGTCGCAGCTTGTCCTGCAAGAGGAAGGCGCCGATACGGCAGCCGTGGGCGAACCCCCGCATCCCGGCAATGCCATCTGGCGCGCTGCCGGATGCACGCAAGGCCGGCTGTGGGTCAGCGTGCGCCATGACTGGCGCCAGCATGAGTCCATGGGCGTGCGGCGTCACGTGGCCATCCTGCGCAAGGACGCGGGCGGGCTGCTGCTGACGGTGGCGCGAGAGTCCGACAGCATCGGCATGCTGCTGCCCTGGTACACCAACGACGGCGACTTGTTCCAATACTGGTTTGCGCCCGCCACCGATCATCCCTGAAGTCCGCGGGCGCAAGCCTGCCCATTTTTTGAGAGAAACATGACCGCTAAACGGATCGTCACCTGGACCTTTTTTTTCGCGCTGTTCGTTGTACTCGTGGCGCTGTTCTGGCGCCAGCTCTTCGATCAGACCCCGCCGTCGATGCGCGAACTGGGTGGCACCATCGAGGGCGGCAACGCCCACATCTATGGCGAATCGCCACGCCAGGACGGCATGGCCGACCGGGCGATGCTGGCTGCTGCCCAGCGTGGCGATCCCGGCGCCCAATACCTGCAGGGCCTCGTCATGGAACACTTCGACATGAAAGAGGCGCTGCGCTGGTACGAGGCCGCCGCGGCTCAAGGGTATGAAATGGCCGCGCAACGCCTGGCGCAGTTGCGTGAGGCGCCGCCCGCCCCGCAATGATCGGCCAGTGTCCGCTGGCAGGGCAGGCGCCGCGTTCGATTTCGGCCGCCGGTCGCGGTACGATCCCGGCTGACCTCGATTTTTCAGGAAAGCCATGCGCCAGAGTTTCTCCCGTCCTCGAATCGACAGCTTTTCGCGCGTGCTGCTGGCCGCGGCCCTGACCGCCGCTGCCGCCGGCGCCGCGCAGGCGCAGTCGCCCGGATCTGCCACCGGATCGCGCATCCAGACGCCCGCGCCCGAACAGCCGCAACCCGCGCTCAAACCCAAGCGCAGCTTTGACGACACGCCCGCGCCGGCTGCCCATGCCGCGCCCGCTGCCGCGCCGGCCACTGCGCCCGCTACTGCGCCGGCGGCAGCCCCTGCTGCTTCCGCCGCGCCCGCCGCCGCGCCCGCTGCCTCCGCCGCCCCCGCCGCCCCGACGGTCATCGTCCCCACCGAACTCGACACCAAGGCCTGCATCGACAAGCTGCGCAAGGGCGCCACGGCCAACGGCCTGACCGTTGCCGACTGGAACAAGTACACGGCCAACGCCACGCTGCTGCCCACCACCGTTGCGTCGGCCAAGGGCCAGCCCGAGGGCCGTGAAAGCTGGTGGGACTACATCGCCAAGACGGTCGACGACGAGCGCGTGCAGGACGGCAAGGCCGTGCTCGGCAAGTACGGCGCGCAGCTGGGCGCCATCAGCCAGCAGTATCAGGTCGATCCCGCGACGCTGGTCGCCATCTTCGGCATCGAAACCAACTATGGCCGCCAGGTCGGCAAGACCGACGTGCTCAACGCCTGGCTGACGCGCGCCTGCACCGAAAACAAAACGCTCTGGGAAAAGAACGCCTACGCGTCCGTGCGCCTCTTGCGCGACGGCGTCGTGCCCGCCGACAAGTTTGTCGGGTCGTGGAGCGGCGCGTTCGGCATGACGCAATTCATCCCCACGTCGTTCTACGAACTGGCCGCCGACGGCGATGGCGACGGCCGCATCGACCTCTACAACTCGCTGCCCGACGCGCTGGCTTCCACCGCCAACCACCTGCGCAAGCGCCGCGCGCAATGGACGCATGGTCTGCCCGCCGTCGTGGAAGTGCGCGTGCCAGCCGAGCTGGCCGCCGCGATTCCCGCCGAGGCCGACGCCGAGTACGTGGGGTCGCAGGATCGCCGCACGATCGCCCAGTGGGCGCAGGCCGGCGTCAAGCAGGGCGACGGCTCGGTGCTGAAGCTGCCCTCGGGCAATGACCAGCAGGCGTACCTTTTCGCGCCGACCGGCGCACGCGGCCCGGTGTTCCTGGCCACCGTGAATTTCGACGCCATCCTGCACTACAACCAGTCGCGCCGTTACGGCCTGGCTGTATCGCTGCTGCTGAACCGCCTGCAAGGCGGTCCGGCGCTCATCACGGCGTGGCCGACCGACGACCCTGGCCTGTCGCGTGCGCAGATCAAGGAACTGCAGAAGCAGCTGTACGGCCGCGGTCATGACATCGGCGTGGCCGACGGCATCCCCGGCGGAAAGACCCGAGACGCCGTGCGCGAGGAGCAGGCGCGCCTTAACTTGCCGCAGGACGGCCGCGTGGGCAAGCGCATCCTGGATGCGCTCAAGGCCGAGCAACCGGCCGCCATGCGGGCTTATCCGGAATAAAGAGCGAGTCTGCCATGCCGTCCACCGAATTTCCCGACGATTTCCAGACCCCGCGTCTTTACGCGCGCCGCATGTCGCAGGCGCATCTGCCGTTCATGATCGAGATGCACGCCAATGCCGATCTGATGCAATCGATGGGCGGAACGCGCGACGCGGCGGCCAGCCGAAGCTACGTGGCGCAGAACATCGTCCACTGGACCGAACACGGCTACGGCATGTATGTGCTGCAGGACCGCGAGACGGGCCTGCCCGCTGGCCGTGCCGGGCTGAAGGCGACGTCGTCGCCCGGCCGGGCCAGCGTGGAGCTTGCCTATGCGCTGCATCCTGACTGTTGGGGCAAGGGCTTTGCAGCGGAGATTTCCCGCGCGTTGATCGGGCTGGGGTTTCGCCTGCTGCCGGTGGACGTGCTAGGCGCCGTGGCGCTGCGCTCAAACCTGGCGTCGCAGCGCGTCATGGAAAAGACGGGGCTGCGTTACGTCGGCATGACGGGCGACGCGCCGGAACCCAAGGTCTGCTACGAAATCCGCCGCGCGGATTGGCGCAAGCGAGAAGGCGTGTGAACGCCCGCGCCGTGCCGGCGCATGACGCGCGGCGCTAACATGGCGCCATGAGCAAGAAGAAATCCCCGGACGACGATCCGCCGCCCGTTCCGCCTGAACGCCCCGAGCCCGGCGAATGCTGCAACAGCGGTTGCATTCCCTGCGTCTACGACCTCTATGACGAGGCCATGGACCGCTATCGCGAGGCCTTGAAAGCGTGGCGCGCCCGGCACGAAGCGGGCGGCGCCTGAACGCGTTGCCTTAGCCAGCCAGCTTCATGTGAATGATGGGAAAAGGGCGGCCGGAGTCGTCGTGGGCCGAGCGTCCCACGTCTTGAAATCCGTAGTGCTTGTAGAAGCCGTGCGCCTGCGGATTCTGCTCGTTCACGTCGACCAGCAGCGTGCCATGCAGCGAGCGCGCAAAGTTAAGGAGCCGGCGGCCGGCCCCCTTGCCGCGCTTGTTGGCATCCACGAACAGCATTTCGACCTTGTTGCCGGTCAGGCCCATGAAGCCGGCGACTTCGCCGGCATCGTCCTCACAGACCCAGACCCTTACCGACGGCAGGTACGTGTTCAGCACCTTCGGGTACATGGCCTGGATTTCCTTTTCCGTCAGGAAAGTGTGGGTGGCGCGCACCGAACGGAGCCAGATGTCCACCAGGGCCAGATCGTCGCCGTGGTTGCGTTCTCGGATGTTCATTTTTTTATTGCGGGTTCAAGCGGCGGGATCCAGGCTTCTATAGTCCCGCGCGATACAGATCGGTGGCCGCCAGGACGGTTTCCATCTGCACAGTATGCGCGAAAACGAATCGGTCTCCGTAGACCGTTTCATCCGGAAACTCCGAGATGAGCGCCATTGGCAATTCTTCACGATCGGTTTCCGTGACCTGCACGGGAATGCCGTTGAGCACGTCGAATCCCTTTTCCAGCGCGTGTGCGTGAAAGAGTTCCAGTTGCCGCGCGTTGAATTCCACCAGCCCCGGCACGTTGCGCGCAAGCCGCGCGGTGACGCCTTCGATCAGATGCCGGGCGCGATCGCCCCAGCCCGGATGATGGCGCAGCACCAGGAAGAACCCCTTGGGAATGGTCCACAGCTCAAAGTGACGCGGCAGGTACCCCGACAGCGGACGCGTCCATTCGTGCGCGGGATAGCCGTGCAGGTTGATGTGCAGTTGCGCGCCGCTGATCGCATGCGCCTGATGGCGGCCTTCGCGCTCGAAGAACGGCGCGCGCTCGCGGTAGGCGATATCGTCGCCCAGCGCGCTGTAGCGCGAGGCGTGCAGCATGTGGCGAGGATGCTGCTCGCGCAGCCGGTTGAACAGCGCGTAGCCATCGGGATTTTCCGAGGCGATCAGCGCAAAATGCGCATCGCCGCGCGCGGCCAGCGTCTGCGCGGCGCGCAGGGCGCCCACCACGCCGGAGGTTTCGTTGGCGTGCTGCGCGCCCGAAATGAAGACGGCTGGACCCGGGCCGCGCACATAGGTGCCCAGCACCGGACGGCCCTGCCGGGACACGGCCTGGAAGGTGTCGCCGCCAAAGGCCGCCATGCACCCGGCGATCTGCGCGGCCGACAGCGGCTCGCGCACCTGCGCCAGCGGACCGGCAGGCGCCGCCGGCGTCACGGGCGCGACGGGTGCGAAAGGTTCCACCGAGATCTGCACGCGGGGCGCGCCATCGTGGCGGCGGATGTCGGGAATGATCTGGCCGGGTTGCAGGCCCCGGTCGCCGGAAGGGCGGCCGGAGTGCTGCTGGAAGTGCTCGAGCAGCGAGAAATAGATGTCTTCGTGCAGCGCCTCGAAGGTGCTGACGATTTCCTCGTCGACCGGCAGCGCGAAGTCGATGCCGGGCAGGTCGACGCGGATCTCCAGCCGGTCGAAATACGGCTCGTGCGCGCCCCAGGTGTGGGTGCGCACCGTGTCCATGATGCTGCGAAAGAGCAACTGGTATTCGGTGGCCTGCGCGGCATCGGTTTGCACCGCGCCGCTCGCGTCGCGCACCCGCAGCCAGCCGGTGGGCGACAGCTCTGGCGTGCCGTCCGGCGCGTGCCCCAGCTGATTGGGCGCGAAGACGCGGGCGTCGAGCGTGCGGCCGTCGGCATAGCCCAGGGTGACGTCGTAGTGCAGGTCCTTTGCGCCGGGCAGCATCGTCACGCGGACGTCCTTCAGCAGCGCGACGAGGGGGTAGGCTTCGAGCGTGAAGCGCTTGGCCTGCGCGTGCTCGTGCAAGGGATAGCGGATCTCGGCCGAGACCAGCCCGTCGTGCTCGACCTCTTCAAGGAAATAGTGCAGCAGCGGCTTGTAGGCGCTGCGAAAGCGCGCCGTCACGCCGGCCTGTTGCAGCCGGTCTTGCGCGGCGCGGCGGGCTTGGGCGCTCTCGAACAACCAGCCCTCCACGACCGCGCCGCGCCAGGCCGGCGCCATGTAGGCGTGCGTCCAGGCGTCCAGCGTGCGATCGAAACTCTTGTCCAGCAACGACATACTCAATATTCCTTCCGCGCCCAGGGTGCGGATCGATTCATCAGACCTTGCCGGTCGGATCCAGGCGGTCGCGCAGCCAGTCGCCCAGCAGGTTCAGGCCCAGCACCGTCAGCATGATGGCCAGGCCAGGAAAGACGCTGACCCACCAGGCCGTCTGCATGTACGTGCGGCCATCGGCAAGCATACCGCCCCAGCTCGGGATCATGGGATCGACGCCCAGACCCAGGAAGGTCAGGCTGCTTTCCAGCAGGATGTTGTTGGCCACGTTCAGGGTCATCAGGATCACCAGCGGACCCAGCAGGTTGGGCACGATGTGGTGGCGGATCATGGCCAGGTCGCGCACGCCGAAGGCGCGCGCAGCCAGCACGAATTCACGCTCGCGCAGCGCCAGCACCTGCGCACGCACCAGACGAGCGTACTGCACCCATTGCGACACGATCATGAAAAAGATGACGTTGAACAGGCCGCCGCCCAGGATGGCGATGAAGGTGATGGCGACCAGGATGAAGGGCAGCGCCAGTTGCACGTCGGCAAAGCGCATGACGATCATGTCCCAGAAGCCGCGGTAGTAGCCGGCAATGAGACCCATGATGATGCCCAGCAGCGCGCCGCCCAGCACCGAGGCAAAGCCCACCAGCAACGAGATCTTGCCGCCGACGATCACGCGCGCCAGCACGTCGCGGCCCAGCGGGTCCGTGCCGAACGGGTGGGCGGCCGACGCGAAGGGCGCCATCAGGCGCGCGGCCAGGTCCATGGATTCGCCGCCGTCCGGGAACAGCCAGCCGGACGCCAGCACCAGCAGGACCATGACGCCGGTCAGAAGCGCGCCCAGCACGAACTCCAGCGAGCGATAGCGGCTGCGCGGCTTCATGGCCTTCGGGGCGGCGGGGGAAGTGGTTGTCTGCATGATGCTCAACGCGTGCGGATACGGGGATCGACGATGCCGTAGGCGATGTCGACGATCAGGTTGACCAGGACGATGACGGTGGCCAGCACGGTGACCGTGCCTTGCAGCACCGGATAGTCGCGGCCGGAAATGGCGTCGAATGCCAGCGTGCCCAGCCCGGGCCAGTTGAAGACCATCTCGATCACCACGATGCCGCCGATCAGGCCGCCGAACTGCAGGCCCAGGTACGTGATCAGCGGAATGGCGCAATTGCGCAGCGCGTGCTTGTACAGCACGACACGCTCTTTCAGCCCGTTGCTGCGCGCCACCATGATGTATTGCGCCGACAGCGTTTCCAGCATCGTCGTGCGCACCAGGCGAATATTGGTGGCGCTAAGGATGATCGCCATCGTCAGCGACGGCAGCACCAGGCTGGCCGGACCGCTCCAGCCCGAAGGCGGCAGCAGCGGGAAAGTAATCGACAGCAGCAGCACCAGCATCAGCGCCAGCCAGAAGTTGGGAAACGACAGCCCCACCAGCGACAGGATGCGGATGGCCTGATCCGTGGGCTTGCCGCGCTTGATGGCGGCCTGGATGCCCAGCGGCAGCGAAATCAGGATGGACGCGATGAGCGACGTGAAGGCCAGCATCAGCGTGGCCGGCAGGGCATCGCCGATCAGCTTGGCGACCGATGTGCCGCCCATGAAGCTGCGCCCGAAATCGCCGTGCAGCAGGCCTTGCATGTACGACAGGTACTGCTCGTGGAACGGCCGGTTCAATCCGAGCGCCTGCCGGATGTTGGCCAGATCCTGTTCGGTCACGCTGCCGGACCCTTGGCTGAGCATCAGCGCAGGGTCACCGGTCAGGCGCACGGCATAAGAGACAAGCAGCGTCACGGCCACGATCACGAAGACCGCCTGCAACACGCGTTTGATGAGAAATCCGGTCATAAGGCGCCGCACCGGCTTACGCCGTGGCGGGAAAAGGGTGTTAACGCGGCATCGATTCGCACCAATGCCTCAACGAGGCACACCCCAAGCGGGATGCCGCGGATCCGGGCTCTGCCGGTCCGCTGGCATGCCCCCTGGGGGGAAGCGCAAAGCGCTCGGGGGGGGACTTACTCTACGGCCGTCTCAAGGAAACGGAAGCGGATGTCGCCCGGGACTTCCAGGTTCTTCACGCGCTTGTTCACGCCCACGATCGTGTTCAGGCTGTACAGCGGCATTTCCAGCGCCTGGTCGGCCACGTACGCGGCGATCTCGTGCAGCATCGCTTCGCGCTTTTTCACGTCATAGACCGTGCGCTGCGCTTCCAGCATCGCGTTCAGCTTGGGATCGTTGTCGTACGGATTCCACTTCTGGCCCGAGTGGTACATCAGGTACGCCGTGTTGTCGTAGTCGTACGTCCAGCCGCCCCACTGGTTCTGCCACATCTCGCCGGTCTTGCCGCCGGGAATGATGTCGTTGAGCAGCACGCCGGTTTCATACGGCTTGATGGTGGCGCGCACGCCCACGCCTTGCAGGTAGCCGGACACGGCCTGCGCCACTTCGCGGAAGTTAGAGTCGCTGCCGCGCACGTCGATCTGCACCGTGGCGCCCGGCTTCACGCCGGCGGCCGCCAGCAGCTTCTTGGCTTCGGCGGGATTGAAGGGCAGGGGCTTTTGCTCGGGGTTGTAGCCGAACGATTGCGGACCCTGGAAGCTGGCGATGGTCTTGGCCTGGCCCAGCAGGAGCTGCTTGACGATGGCGTCGCGATCGACCGCCATGATCAGCGCACGGCGCACGTCGCGGTGCTGCGTGATGCCGTTCTTGGTGTTGTAGCGCAGCGCGAAGGCCAGCGGGCCGCCCGTGGAGATGACGTCGGCGTTGCCCGACTTCTTCACCGTTTCGATCAGGCCCAGCGGGATCAGCGTGGCGATGTCGATGCGGCCGGCCTGCAATTCGGCGACCTGCGTGCCGGGTTCGCCGATGAAGCGATACACCACCTTGTCCAGCTTGGGCTTGCCGCCCCAGTATTCGTCGTTACGCGCCAGCGTCACGTTGACCTTGGGCTGGTAGCTGTCGAACTTGAACGGACCAGTGCCGACCGGATGCGTGTTGAAGTTGTCTTCGCCCTTTTCCGTGATGTACTTGGGCGGCACGATCATCGCGCCGTAGCCCGCCAGCTTCGTCAACAGCACGGGGTCCGGCTGCTTCAGGATGAAGTCGACCGTGTACGGGTCCACCACCTTGACCTCGCCGATCGAGTCGTAGTTCGACTTCTGCGGGCCCTTGGCGCCTTCCGCGCTCAGCAGGCGGTCGAACGTGAACTTGACGGCCTCGGCATTGAAAGGCTCGCCGTTATGGAACTTGACGCCTTCGCGCAGCTTGAAGCGCAGGCGCTTGTTGTCGTCCAGGTATTCCCAGCTGGTGGCAAGGCCCGGCTGCAGCTTCAGGTCGGCGCCGCGCATGGTCAGGCCGTCGTACAGGTTGCTGCCGACCGAACCCCAGAACGTCACGAACGTGTCGATCGGATCCCAGCTTCCCGGATCCTGGTTGATGGCCACATTGAGCGTGCCGGCGGCGTGCGCCGTCGACACGGGCAGCGCGGCGGCAAGGGACAGCGTCAGCGCGGTGGCGGAGAGGGTGGTGCGAAGGAAGTGCATGGTCGCCTCCAGGGACGGGAAATCGGGTCGGACCGACGGATAAAAGGGGTTTCAGGCGGCGCGGGCGACCTGGTGGCCGGGCGCAAACTCAAAGAGGGGAACGATCGCGGGCTCATCGCCCACGCGGCGCACCGGGCTGGGGATCTCGCCCTCGATCAGGGAAGTGTCGATGTGGCGGCCGGGCTCGGCCACCGGGACGGCTGCCAGCAGCTTGCGCGTGTAGGCGTGCTGCGGCGATTCGAAGATCTGGCGGCGCGTGCCCAGTTCGACGATCTGGCCCAGGTACAGCACCGCGACGCGGTGGCTCACCTTTTCCACCACCGCCATGTCGTGCGTGATGAACAGGTACGACAGTCCGCGATCCTTTTGCAGATCCATCAGCAGGTTCAGGATCTGCGCCTGGATCGACACGTCCAGCGCCGACACGGACTCGTCCGCGATGATCAGTTTGGGATTGCTGGCCAGCGCGCGCGCAATGCACACCCGCTGGCGCTGGCCGCCCGAGAACTCATGCGGATAGCGCGTGGCGTGCTCGGGCTTCAAGCCCACCTGTTCCAGCAGCTCGCCCACGCGCTGCGCGATGGCGTCTTCGCCGCTCAGCAGGCCATGCGTGCGGATCGGCTCGGCGATGCTGAAGGCCACGGTCTTGCGCGGATCCAGCGACGCATACGGATCCTGGAAGATGTACTGGATCTCCTGGCGCAGGCGCTGGCGTCCCGCGCTGTCCATCGAGAAAATGTCCCGCCCGTTGTAGCGCACCGCGCCGGACGTGGGCGCCACGAGCTGCTGCAAGGTCTTGCCAATGGTGGACTTGCCGCTGCCCGATTCGCCCACCAGCGCCAGCGTCTCGCCGGGATAGACGTCAAAACTGACCTGTTCGACCGCATGCACCCGATGCGTGACGCGGCCGAACAGGTTGTGGCCCACGTCAAAGCGCGTGGTCAGCTTGTCCACGCGCAGCACGGGTTCGTCGTAGCGTGCGGTGTCCTGTTCGCGGGTCTCGCCCACCTCGCGCAGCGTTTCGCCTTCCAGCACGGTCTGCGGCGTGCGCAGCGGCAGGTCGCGGCCCGTCAGGCTGCCCAGGCGCGGCACGGCGGCCAGCAGTGCGCGCGTGTAGGGATGCTTGGGTGCGTTGAAGATTTCCTGCACCGTGCCTTGCTCGACCTTCTTGCCGCGCAGCATGACGACCACGTCGTCCGCCATCTCGGCCACCACGCCCATGTCGTGGGTAATGAAAATCACCGCGGTGCCCAGGTCGCGCTGCAGTTCGCGGATGGTGTTCAGGATCTGCGCCTGGATCGTGACGTCCAGCGCCGTCGTCGGCTCGTCGGCGATCAACAGGCGCGGCTGGCACGACAGCGCCATCGCGATCATCACGCGCTGGCGCATGCCGCCCGACAACTGGTGCGGATAGCGGTCCAGGAGCTGTTCGGCATCAGGCAGGCGCACCTTTTCCAGCAGCTTGCGCGCCGACTGGCGCGCCGCCGAACGCGACAGCTGCTGGTGCAGCATGATCGCTTCGACGATCTGGTCGCCGATGGTGAACACGGGATTGAGCGACGTCATCGGCTCCTGGAAGATCATTGCGATGTCGTTACCGCGGATCGCGCGCATCTGTTCGTCGCTGGCTTGGGTCAGGTCGACCTCGCGATCATCGCTGCCACGGAACAGGATCTGGCCGGTCGAAATGCGGCCGCCGCTGTAGTCAGTCAGGCGCATGATCGCCATCGACGTCACGGACTTGCCCGAACCGGACTCGCCCACGATCGCCAACGTGCGGCCGGGCCGCACGTCGAAATCCAGGTTGTCGACGGCGCGAAACCCGCCGGTGTCGGTATTGAAATCGACCGATACGCCGCGCACGGACAGCAGCGGGGCGGGGGCGGAGACAGGAATGCTAGACAACGTGGATTCTCACAGCGAGGTGGCAGCGCGGGCGGCCTGGTCGTACAGGCCCGAAAGGGCACGCAAGGTATTGGCCAGTTGATGACTGGCGTTGTCGGCGGCGGGGGAGTCGATGAACGGTTTGACGAGGCACTGCTCGCGCACTTCGGCGTAGCGCTGGATGGCGGCCGCGCCGGCGTCGGTGGTGGTGTAGATCACTTCCTTGCCCGTCTTGGCGCTTTGGACAACGCCCAGGCGCTCCAGCTTCTTGAGCGAGTAATTCACCAGGTGGGTGTCTTCGACATTGAGCGTGAAGCAGATGTCGGCCAGTTTCTTGCCCCGGCCCCGATGGAATACGTGGTTGAGCACCAGGATATCCAGAGACGTCAGTTCGGGCAGCCCCGCACACGCCATGCAGCGCACCATCCAGCGGTTGAACGCATGCGACGCAATGATCAGGCCGAATTCGACCTCGGACAGCTCAGGCGCGGAAGACGCAAGGTGGGAAGACGAAACGATGGCGTCCCGAACGGATACAGACATGGGCAAGGCAGGCAAAGGGACGGATCAACGACAAAACGTTGGCGAATTATTGACGATTTGTAGTTATGCCGGCATTCGGGTTAACCCGGCCCGATATTTCAGAGTTCTCTGATTTCTGCGGCTTAGGCAGCGTTTTAAAAAGGCGGCTGATGTAGCTGCCTGCTCACCTGTTCGAAGTCGATTTGTTACGTGCCCGAGTTCCGTCTTTAAGAAATATCAATAAAAGACGGCAATCAGCGCCATACGAACGACAAAGCGGGGCAATGGCGAAGAATTCAATGAAGAAACAATAGATATATATTGTAATAAACGGTATTGCGCGGCAAAATTCAGCCCCAATCGATCAACAGGAGACGACGCACGGCGGTTGGCCGAAGGCGTCCAGACGTATGAGCGGATCGCAGCACTTTCACGGAGCATGGTTGATTTGGGCGGCGCTTTGCGCCGGAGTGGGCATCAGTTCGGCGTGGGCGCAACCCGCCCCTGAGGCCGCACAGCGCGCCACAGAAATCCAGCGCCGGCAGGAGCAGGAAATCGACGCTCAACGCGCGCGGGCGGCAGAGCGTCCCGACGTGCTGTCAGCGCCCTTCGCGGCCCAGCCGGGCGGGTTGACCCTTCCCCCCGAAACCCCGTGCTTCGTCTTGCGGGAAGTCATCTGGGAAGGCCCCGAACCGCCAGATCTCCTGGCGCGCGCCACGGCCATCGTGCTGGGCGAATGCGTGGGCGGCGGCGGGTTGCGGGCGCTTCAAGAACACCTGATCGGCTTGCTGATCGACGACGGTCTGGTCACCGCGCGCGTCGTCGTGCCCGAGCAGTCGCTTGCGGACGGGTCGCTGACGCTGCGTTATCTGCCAGGCCGCATCTCCGCCGTCCAAAGCCAGGACGGCATCGGTTGGTGGCGTACGGCGTTGCCGACCGGCCCGGGCGGCGAACTGAATCAGCGTGATCTGGACCAGGCGCTTGAGAACATCCGGCGGCTGGGCAGCCAGGCCGACGCCGCCATCGATATCGCGCCGGGTCCCGAACTGGGCGACTCGGACATTCTCATCAAGCCAGGCACCGGCAAGCGCTGGCATGGCTACCTGGGTGGCGACAACGGCGGCATGGATACGGTGGGCAAGTATCAACTCAATGCCGGCCTGACCCTTGATTCCCCGCTGTTCCTTTACGACCAGTTGTCGGTCTCGTGGAACAGCAACGCGCACTGGCGCGACGCCGACTCCCACACGCGCGCCGCTTCCATCAACTACAACGTGCCGTTCGGCTACTGGACCGTCTTCGCGGGCGCCAGCAAATCCACATACCGCCAGACGGTCGCCGGCTTCGAAGAACCCATCGTCTACGGCGGCACCACCAAGCAGATCCAGGCAGGCGTATCGGTCGTGCCGTACCGGGGCACCTCCTACAAGGGCAACCTGTCGCTCACCGTGCTGCGAAAGCGCACCGACAGCACCCTGAACGACGTGGCCATCGACGTTCAGCGCCGCGACGTCACGGGCTACGAGATCGGCTACGGCCATCGCCACTACGTTGGCCGGGCCGTGCTGGACATCGGCGGCGGCGTGCGCGGCACACTGCCTCAGTTCTCCGACGAGCCCGGCTACATCTACGGCGACCCGGACTGGAACGGGCGCAGCACGATTCTTACCGCCAACGCGGGCGCTTATCTGCCGTTCCAGGTTGCCGGGCAAACGCTTGCCTATCAGGCCAACTGGCAGATCCAGCACGCCAAGACGGCCATTGTGCCGGCTGACTACTTCACGATCGGCAACCGCTACGCCGTGCGCGGCTTCGATGGCCAGATGACGCTCGCCGCCGAAGATGGCTGGACGCTGCGCAACGATCTGTCGTTCAACCTGGACGATCTGACCGGCCTTGCCGGCCAGCAGCTCTATACCGGCTTGGACGTCGGGCGCGTGGGCGGCCCGTCCGCCGAGTACCTGTCCGGCCGGACGCTGGTCGGCGCGGTCGCAGGCCTGCGCGGCCGTCTGTCCATTCCCCATGTCAGCGCCAGCTACGACCTCTCGGCCGGCTGGCCGCTCAAGAAACCCGAATCGCTCAAAACCGCGTCCACCGTCTTCGCGATGGCCGTGATGCTCGAGTTCTAAATCCGCTGTTCCCCGTCAGGTGCGCATGATGTCCAAGCTTCGTTCGTTGATTGTCTGGTCCATCGTCTTCACGCAGGTCTGGACGCCCGTGCTGGCGCAGACGCTGCCGATCTCCGTCGACAAGAACGTGGCCGGGCAAAAGCCGACCGTGGGCGTCACCAACGGCGTGCCGGTCGTCAACATCGCGCCGCCGTCGGCGGGCGGCGTGTCCAACAATCGCTACACGCAGTTCAACGTGGGACCGTCCGGCGTGGTGCTGAACAACAGCGGCGGCGCCAGCCAGACGCAACTGGCCGGCCAGGTGGCCGGCAACGTCATGTTGGGCAACCAGCGCGCCACCACCATCCTGAACCAGGTCACCGCGCCCAACCCGTCGCAACTGATGGGCACGCTTGAAGTCGCGGGCAATCGCGCCAACGTCATCGTCGCCAATCCGGCAGGCATCACCTGCAACGGTTGCGGCTTTCTGAACGCCGATCGCGCCACGCTGACCACGGGCCGTCCGCAGGTGGGGCCTGACGGCAACATCGCGCTGGAAGTTGCCGGCGGCAAGCTGCGCGTCGAAGGCCAGGGGCTGAACGGCACCGCCACCAGCCAGGTCGACCTCATCGCGCGGACGCTGGAGATCAACGCTGGCGTCTGGGCCGACCGGCTCAACGTCACGGCGGGTGCGGCGCGCGTGGACTACGCCACCGGCAACGCGACCGCTGGCACAGGCGAGGGCCCGGCGCCCGTCGTGGCGCTGGACACCGCGGCGCTGGGCGGCATGTACGCCAACAGCATCCGGCTGATCGGCACCGAAGCGGGCGTCGGCGTGAACGTGGGCGGCAACCTGGTTGCCTTGACCGGCGACCTGCAAGTCAGCGCGTCGGGCGACGTCCGTATCGCGCCCAGCGCCGCCGTGCAGGCGGCGCGGGATCTGCGCCTGGCATCCGGGCGTGACGTGGCGGTGGACGGCGCCGCGCAAGCTGCGGGCAATGTGGCGTTGGCCGCCGGCCGCAATGCCGCGATCACGGGGGCGGTGGGCGCGGGCGGTTCGATCGATGTGAACGCGGCAGGCAACGTAAGCGTCGCCGCGCAGGCCTCGGTGCAGACGCAGGGAGCGCTCCGTGTCGCGGCCGGGCAGGATCTGTCGTTGGGCGGCACGCTGCTGATGGGCGGACAAGACGTGCGGCTTGAATCCGCGCGGAATGTGCGGATCGGCGGCGACATCGCGCCGGGAGGGACGCCGCCGGGCGGTGGCGCAGGCACGGGGAACGCGGGCTCCGGTGGTTCGAGTTCCGGTTCGGGGTCCGGCTCCGGGTCGGCGGCGGGCGGTTCGAACGCGGGCAACGGCGGCGCGGCGGGCACCGCCACCGGCGCGGCGCAAGTCGGCACGAATTCCAGCGGTCTGGTCACCGCCACGGGCGCCGTCGAGCTCAAGGCGGGCCGAGACATGGTGCTGCCAGGCCAAGTCACCGCCGCGGGCGCGTTGCATGCGCAGGCTGGCGGCGACCTGACGACGGGGGCGACGGCTCAGATTCAATCAGGGGGACCCGCCCAGATACGTGCGAGCGCGGACCTGAACCTGGGCGGCATTGTCGGCGCGCGCGGCGACTTGTCGCTGATGGCCGGGCGCGACGCACGGGTGACGGGCAAGGGGTCCGCCACCGGCCGCATCGGCATCGACGCGGCGCGCGGTCTGCGCATGGACGCACCCGCGCAATGGGACGCCGAAGGCGAGATTGCCGCCAAGGCGGGCGCCGGCATGACGCTGGCTGGCACGCTCCGCGCCAACGGCAACACTGCGCTGACGGCGGGCCAGACGCTGGCGGTCGACGGCACGATCACGGCCGCGTCCGGCAGCATGACGGTCTTGACCGACGGCGACGTCGCTCTCGGCGCGAATGCACAGTTGGCGGCGGCCGGTCCCGTTGGCCTGACGGCTGGCGGCAGCCTGCAAAGCCTGGGCAAGGTCACGTCGCTGAAAGACCTGTCGATGCAGGCGGCGCGCGACATGATGCTTGATGGCGCAACGCTCGCGACTGGCGATCTGCAGGTGCAGGCGGGCGAAACTCTAGCGACATCTTCCGCCTCACGCCAGCAAGCGGACGGCTCGGTGACGGCCATGGCAGGCGACGCGTCGCTGGCGGGCGCCCTCATCGCGGGTCAATCCGCGCAGATCACTACGCAAGGCAGTCTGCGGGTGGACGGCACGCTACTCGCCGACGCTGGCACGCTTCAGGCCGCCAGCGGCGGCGACATGACGCTCGGGTCGGCCAGCACCCTGCAGGCCGTGCAGCAATTGACGGCCCAGGCTGGCGGCAACCTGCTCGCAAATGGCGCCGTCTCCGGTGAAGCCGACATTCATCTTTCCGCAGATTCCCGCGCCGAACTGAACGGCAAGACGGTCGCCAACGGCACCCTGCGCGCCGAAGCGGGCACGGACCTGACGGTGGGCCAGAGCGGGCTGGCGCAAGGCAACGCCAATCTCTTTCTCGGTGCAGGCCAGGACCTGCGCGTCGCCGGCACCGCAGGCACCGCGGAGCCTGCAGCGGGTCAGGCAGGCCTGCTGCAAGCCCAGGCTGCCCGGGATCTCTTTGTGACCGGCCTCGTCACGGCGGGCACGCCCGCGAGCCTGACGGCCCAGCGCAATCTGGGCGTGGACGGCACCGTGGCGGCGCTTGCCGGCAACCTGACCGCCGACGCGGGCGGGCAATTGCGCGTCGGCGCCAACGGCCGCATGCAGGCCGCGCAGAACCTCATCGCGCAATCGGGCGCCGACCTGGCGTCCGACGGCGTCATCGTCGCGGGCGGCGGCCTGACGCTAGCGGCGACCGGCGATGCGCGTCTGGGCGGCACGGCGGCCGCGCTGGGCGAGGCGGGCGCCGGCAATCTGCTGCTTACCGGCCGCGATGTGATCGCCAAGCAGGGCGCGCAGTTGCAGGCGGCGGGCACCCTCACGGCGCAAGCCCAACGCGACGTCAGCGCCGCCGGGGCGTTGGCGTCCGTGGGCGACATGATGCTGTCGGCCGCGCGCGATGCGGGCGTCGACGGCACCGCAGCCAGCGATGCGAACCTGACCCTGACCGGCCGCAACGTCGCGGTCGGTGCGGCAGGCCTGGCGCAAGCCGCCGGCACGCTCACGTCCACCGCGCAAGGCACATTGCTTGCCGCCGGCAGCATGCTGGCAGGCATCACGCAAACCCTCAGCGCGGGCAGTGGCATGACCCTCAACGGCACCGTGGCCGCGTTGGAAGGCGACCTGAAGCTGGAGACGCAAAACGGCAATCTCGACACGGGTTCTGCGTCCAGCCTGCAAGCGGGCGCAGCGCTGACCGCCACCGCGGGCGGCGCGCTGAACGTCATGGGTTCGGCTGCCGCCGGACAAGCCATGACGCTGCGCGCGGGCGGCGACGCCACGCTGGGCGGCGTCGCGGCCACCCAGGCCGGCAACGTCACCATCGATGCCCAGGGCGCGCTCTCAACCACGGCCGACGGCCGCATCCAATCCGCCGCGGATATCGGCCTCCGGTCCGGCAGCCTCTTGAAGAACGCAGGCATTGTGTCCGCGGCAGGCGCAGCCTCCCTGCTGTCAGATACCGGCCTGACCAACACCGGCTCGGTGCTCGCGGGTAGCGACGTCACCGCCACGGCAAAAAACGCGCTGAACAACAGCGGCCGCTTCATCGCTGGTGTCGGCGAGGACGGCACGCTCAGCCTGCCCGGCAGCGTCAACTTGACCGCAGCCTTCATCACCCACCCGGGCATCAGCGCGGCCGGCAAGGACATGACCCTGGTGGCAGGCGGTATGGATCTGTCCGGCGGCAACGTCTCGGCCGTCGGCAAGCTCGGGCTCACAACCTCCGGCGACATCACCTCGCGCAACGCCGTCCTGCACGGCGGCAGCGTCGACATCGCCGCCGCCAACTTGCGCAATCAAGACGGCAAGATCACGTCTGCCAGTGAGGCCATCGTCAAACTGGGTGGCGAACTGGACAACACCGCCGGCCTGATCGCCGCCGCGAACGACGCACGCATCGATGCCTCGCGTATCGGCAATGCCGGCGGCACGCTGGCGGGCGCGAATCTCACCTTGGTTGCGTCCGGCGCCGTTGACAACCAGGGCGGCCTGATTCAGGCCGACGACACCCTGACCCTGAACGCCGCCAGCCTGGACAACCGCGCCACGCTGACCGCATCCGGATCGCCACCCAAAGGCGTGCTGGCCAAAACGGCCACCATCGTCGCCGGCGGCATCAACAACCAGTCCGGCGCCATCAGCGCGGGCCAAGACCTGACGCTGGATACCGGCGAGCTGGA
Organism: Achromobacter sp. E1; assembly: GCF_037039475.1. Lineage (NCBI taxonomy): Bacteria > Pseudomonadati > Pseudomonadota > Betaproteobacteria > Burkholderiales > Alcaligenaceae > Achromobacter > Achromobacter sp. E1. The sequence continues at coordinate 3,750,831 of NZ_CP146253.1, read as the reverse complement.
CAACACCGGCGGCAACATCGCCGCTGAGCGCTACGCGACCATCAAGGCCGCAATGCTGAAGAACCACCAGGGTAAGTTGCTGGCCGGCGAAGGCCTCGCGGTCACGATCCACGCGCTGCAAGGCCTGGGCCTGCTGCAATCCGCGCAAGACCTGTCCTTCACCTACACCGGATCGCTCAACCAGACCGGCGACCTCGCCGCCGGCCGCGACCTGACGATGTCGGTCGGCGGCAACATGGACAACAGCGCCACCGTCAGCGCCGGCCGTGACCTGACCATCACGGCCAACGCGCTCAACAACCAGGCCAGCGGCGAACTGCTGGCCGGACGCAACAACACCATCAACGTCACCAACGGCCTCACGAACTCGGGCCTCATCGACGGCGGCGCGACCCACATCAACGCAGGTCGCGTCGACAACTTCGGCCGCATCTACGGCAACACCATCGCTATCCGTGCGGGAGAAATCGTCAACGGAGCAGGGCCCGGCGGCGGCGCGGTCATTGCGTCCCGCGGCGATCTGGATATCGGCGTGGGTTCGCTCGTGAATCGCGAACATGGGCTGATCTACGCGGCCGGGGATATGCGCATTGGGAGCGCGCTGGACGCGAATCGCAAGGCTATCGGGCAGGCTGCGTCGCTCGTCAATGCGTCGGCCACGATTGAGGCTGCAGGGAACGCGGTGATTTCCGCGGTGTCGCTGCAGAACATCAATACGAATTACGCCAGCGAGGTGGTGCCGGTTCAGAAGGCCCCCAAAATCTACGTGACCCCGGCTGGCACGACCGACATGTACGACATGGAGACGCATTGGTTGTGCGACAAGGTCACCGCGCTTTGCGGCAAGACGCCAGATTGGCTGGACGACGATCCTGAGCGCAGGTTTCTGCTTCCATCCACAAAGTATCCCTACGAACGTTACGGTCCGCCGTTCGACTACACGCGCGGCGGCAGGGGCCAATCCGGTGTCAATACGCCCATTTCCTTGGCCTACAAACCTGCCGTCTATGCGTGCAATGGTGGTGATGCCGGTGAGTGCTATGACGTTCCAGAGGATTTCCTCTACAGCCTGGACGCGCGAGTGTGGTCTGTTTTCGGCGTGACACCTCCGGCGCCGCTTCCCTACTGGAGAGAGCCCGCAAATCCCTGCTACGGCAATCAACCCCGGTGTGTTCAAGAGGCGGAGCAGCGCCTCGCATACGAGAATGCGTACGCTGCATACAAGGCCGCGTATTTGGAACTGGATCAGCGCATTCGCGAGTTCAATGCCGATTTCCGTACGCGCTTGGTCGGCACGTTTACGTATTACGTCGTCGAAGAGACCATCACCGAGACCCGCACCCTTTCTTCCGATCCTGGCCAGATTCTGTCTGGCGGCTCCATGACGCTGGTTGGAACCGTTACGAATGACAAGAGCCAGATTGCGGCCGGCGGCACCCTGTCGGTCAGTGGTCCGGCCATCAACAACATCGGCGCTGGCGGCCAGCGGGTCATCACACGCGTCGGCACGGCCACCGTCACCCAGCCTCGCGACAGCGACCGCAAGGAATACTCCGAAGCCTACAACCGCACCCTCGCCGCCGAATCCATCGAGCTGCCCGTTGGCACTTCCGGCGGAAACGTGTCGGTCTCGCTCAGCGGCACGGCGCCCGGCGCAAGCGCCGCCACCGCAACCGGCCCCGTCCTGGTTGCCAGCCTCGGCTTGCCCGGCGGCAACGTCGTGCGCACGGTCTCCAACCCGGCCACGATTCCCGACAGCCAACTCTTCGCCGTCAACGGCACACCCGATGCCCCGTACGTCGTCGCCACCGACCCGCGTTTCATCGGCAACCACGAGTCCGTTTCCAGCGACTACCTGTTTGGCCTCCTGCAACAGCCCGGCGCACCGGTCGGCAACGCGGGCGCATCCGGCGCCATCAAGACGGGCTTGGGCAACACCCCCGGTGGCCTGAACGCCCTGATTCCTGCCGGCGCAAAATTCCTCACGCCGTCCGGCGAACCCCGCCGCCTGGGCGACGGCTTCTACGAACAGAAACTCGTCTCCGACCAGATCCTCGCCACCACCGGCCAGCGCTTCCTGGACGGCTTTGGCGACAACGACAGCCAGTACAAGCAACTGCTCGCCAACGGCGCGCAATTCGCCCTGACCAACGGCATCAAACTCGGCGCCGCGCTCACCGACGCCCAGCAACGCCAGCTCACCACCGACCTGGTCTGGCTGGTCGAGCAGACCATCACGCTGCCCGACGGCACCACCGAGACTGTGCTGGTCCCGCAGGTCTACCTGCTAGTGCGCGAAGGCGACCTGAAGGGCGACGGCACGCTCATGGCCGGTCGCGACGTCAAGCTCACCGCTGGCGGCGACATCAACAACAGCGGCACCATCGGCGCCCGCGACGCCACCGTCATGACCGCCGCCAACATCGTCAACCAGGCCGGCGGCCGGATCCAGGGCGCCATCGTCGACCTCGCCGCACGCGAAGACCTGATCAACCTGGTCTCGCTCATCAAGGGCGACAACGTCGCCCTGTCGGCAGGCCGCGACATCGCGCTTACGTCCACCTCCGCCTCGGAGAACAACGGCGCCACCTGGGGTTCGTACATCTCGGGCGTGTCCCGCGTCGACGCCGGCAACCTCAGCATGCAAGCAGGCCGCGACATCAACCTGACGGCCGCGCAAGTCACCGCCACGGAAGACGCACGCCTGCAGGCGGGTCGCGACATCAACCTGGCCACACTGCAGGAAAGCCACGGTGAATCGCTGGTCCGCAACAAAAAGAATCGTCACGACCTGAGCACCGGCTCTGAAGTCGGTTCGTCGATTGCGGCGGATGGCAACCTTACGCTGATTGCCGGGCAGGACGTCAATGCGCGTGCCGCGGACGTGACGGCGGGCGAACAGTTGGCCGTCGCCGCGGGCCGCGACATCAACATCGGCGCGGGAGAAGCTTCTGCTTCCGCGCGCGACGAGATGTACTACAAGACCAAGGGCTTTCTCTCCAGCAAGAGCACGCACTCGGTCGATTCACAGGCGTGGACGCAAGCGCAGGGATCAACCTTCAGCGGCGACGCGGCGGTGTTTCAGGCGGGCAGGGACTTTTCGCTTAACGCTTCGCAAGTCGTCACCACTAATGACTTGGTCGTCGACGCCGGCCGCGATCTGTCGGTAACGGCTGGGACGAACACCTATGGTGAGAGCCATTACAAGCGAGTAAAGAAAAGCGGTCTCTCAACCGGTGGTTTGGGAATTTCGTACAAGAGCAGCGACGCTAAATCCCTGCAGACCGTGGACGGGATGACGCAAAGCGACGCGCGGAGTCTATTGGGCGCGACGGGCGGCAACGTCATCATCACCGGAGGGCGGGATGTCCTGATCGCAGGCAGCGATGTGGTCGCGGGCAGGGCGGCAGGCGACACCAAGGGCAAAACCGGCAACATCGATATCCAGGGAGGAAACGTCGCTATCGTGGCAGGGCGTGACGTCGAGACGACCCACAGCGAATACTCCCTCAAGGAAAGCGGCTTTGGCGTGGCCGTAGTTGGGACGGTGATGGACACCGTTAAGAATCTGTCCAATGCCGGGTCCGTCAAATCCAAAGGTCACGAGCTTGCTCACAGCGGGGCCACGACGCCCGGCGTGTCGTTCTCATACAGCAGCAGCAAGAGCAGTGGATCGTTCGACTCGCATAGCCAGGTCAGCAGCGGCTCGTCCTTGAGCGCAGCCGGCGACATCGTGGTGCGCGCGACCGGCAGCGGCGTACGCGACGCCTCCGGACGAGCGCAGGATGGCGACGTCGTGATCTCCGGGTCTAGCCTGCGCGCCCAGGGCGGTGTCGTACTCGATGCCCAACGCGACATCGCCGTTGTTGGCTCAGACAACCGCCAGACCCAGACCAGCGAAGAGTCCAGTAAGAGCACCAACTTCTCGTTTGGAAGCATGAGCCTGGGAGACATCGGTCGGGCGGTTGACGGTGGTCCCAATGCCAGCGGCGTCAAGATGTTCCCCTACGGCAGTCAATCGGCGCAATCCGATGAGCTGTCTTCAGGCACGTGGCAAACGTCGTCGCTCATCACGGGCAACACAGTCCACCTGAACAGCCGTGACGGCGACATACGCATCGCCGGATCCGCCATTGACGCCATTAACAACGTGGGCCTTTTGGCTAATCGCGGATCGATCGTCATCGACACGGGCAGCGCGACGCGCGACCACAGCAGCAGCTACAGCAATAAGACGGTGGGTGATCTCGGGCGTGAGGGTAACGGCTTTTCCGTGGGGGTACGCAGCAGTAGCGGCAGCCTGAATGAGCGCAGCAGCACGCCGAGCGCGGCCGGCAGCACCATCACCAGCCATCTGGGTGATGTCTCGATTGTGGCCATGGACGACGTACTGGTGCGTGGAAGCGATATCCGTGCAGGCCGCGACCTCCTCATGGCCGGCCAGTCAGTCGCCATCGAAGGCAGTTATGACACCAGCGTCTATCGCCAGTTCCAGGAGACCAGCCAGATCGGCGTAACGATCAGCGCTAGCAACCCTGGTGTCAGCGCCGTGCAAAGCACCAACCGCATGCGCGAGGCGGCCCAGGAGACCAACAATGGCCGCCTGCAGGCCATCGCAGCCGTGGCGGCCGGTTTGGCCGCCAAGAATGCCTATGACGCGGTGGCGAAAGATCCCGCCAAGGTCGGCGGGATCAACATCAACGTCGACTTCGGTGCCAGCAGCGCCAGCCAGACCAGCAGCGGCCAAAGCAGTACCGCAAGCGGCGCGGCCATTTCCGCTGGCCGCGACATGACGATCATCGCCGCCGGCAAGGGCGATCAGTCTGACATCATCGTGTCCGGATCTGACCTTGCCGCGGGCCGCAACATGGTGCTGGATGCGCAAGGCGACATACTGCTTACCGCTCAACAGAACACCGCCAGCCAAAAGACCGACGGCAAAAGCAGCAGCGCCAGTATTGGTGCGGGCTTTTCGATCGGGGGAACCCAAAACGGCGTCAGCATCAACCTGGGCGCGGGTGGCAGCAAGAACAAGAGCAATGGCGAGGATGTGACGTGGAACAACACGCACGTGCAGGCCGGCAACGTACTGACCATGAAGTCCGGCGGCGACACGGTTCTACGCGGCGCGCAAGCGACCGGCGACCGGATTCTGGCCACGGTGGGCGGTGACCTCGTTATCGAAAGCCTGCAGGACATCAGCAACTACACGGCGCGCGACCGCAGCGTGGGCGTGCAGGTAAGCCTGTGCATCCCTCCCATCTGCTACGGCGCCAGCTCGGTCAGCGGCAACTATGGCAACACCAAGATCAACAGCGAATACGCCAGCGTCACGGAGCAGTCAGGTCTGTGGGCGGGCGACGGCGGCTTCCAGCTCGATGTCGCCAAGAATACCGGCCTGATTGGTGGCGTCATTGCCAGCAGCGACAAAGCGGTCGCCGATGGCAAGAACGTCCTGATCACCGGAACCCTCACCAGCCGCGATGTTGAAAATCGCGCCAGCTACGAAGGCCAGTCCATTCAGCTGGGCGGCGGCGTGAGCTTTGGCGGCGGCAACGAAGGTGGCAAAGACAAGAGCAACATCGGCACCGATGGCAAGGGCGAGGTCGCTGGCGGAACCAAGGCCACGCCGAATTCAAACTTGCCCAGTTCGAACGGCGTGAGCATGGGTGTGCCGGTGGTGGCGGGTGCCAGCGGAGAAGCTAGTTCCACCACGCTCAGTGGCATCAGCGGCGGCACGATTGTCATCCGAGACGAAGCTGGGCAGAAAGCGCTGACGGGGCAGACGGTGGACGAAGTGATCGCGGGGTTGAACCGAGACACCAAGGACACGCTGAACAGTCTGGATCCGATATTTGATGAGAAGGAGATTCGGGCGGGGTTTGAGATCGTTGGGGAAGCTAGCCGGCAGGTTGGGCAGTTTTTGTCGAATCGAGCGGAAGAAAGGCAAACCGCGAAGGAGCGTTCTGAAGATAAAACCCTCTCGTACGCGGAGCGCGCGAAAGCGGCACAGGACTATGCCGAGCTGGAAAGCAAGTGGGGCGCGCAAGGATCCTATAGCCAATGGGCCACGATCATTCTCGGCGCGGCCAGTGGGAATGTGACCGGTGGCACGGGCCAGTTCATTCAGGCCGCTGCGGTCAATTATTTGCAAACCCTGGGTGCTGCAAAAGTCAAGGAGTTGAGTAGTGCGTTAGGCGGAGAAGGGTCTGTGGGCCATGCCGCGTTGCACGCGGTACTTGGCTGCGCTGGGGCCGCTGCTCAGCACGCATCGTGCGGCGCGGGCGGCGCCGGCGCGCTATCGGGCGTAGTGCTGAGCAAGCTGCTGGAAAGCATGGACGGCGCCAACGGGAAGGATCTGTCTCCTGATGAAGCGCAAGCGCGCGTCAACCTGATTAGCAGCATAGTCGCGGGCATTGCTGCGTCAATTGATCCCGCAGCGGCGGTGCCGGCAGAAATTGCGGCGCGCATCGAGGCGGAGAACAACAGTCAGTATAGGAACCGCGACAAGGTTGCCCGGATGAAGGCCGAGCTCGTGGGGCGCCTGGAGGCAGAGTGCGGCAATGACAATGGTTGCTTGCAGGCAGGGTGGGCTGAAGCGGATCGGATGACGGCGTCCTATGACGAGGTGCTTACGCTGACTCACTATCCCGACCTGACCAAGGAGAAGGCCGACGCGCTCGCGCAATCGGTCTTGGATCTGGCCCCGGGAGTGTCAAATGCCAGCGCGCTTTACGAGCTCGTGACGGGGATGACGGCTACCGGTGATGAGGCAAACCGGTATTTCGCGGCGATTGGTCTTGTTCCGCTGGCTGGCGGCATGATTAAGAAAGGCAGTCAGGCCGTACATGCGTTCGCGGAGGCGGATAAGGGGCTTGACGTTGCAAAGGTGGGAAGCTCAAAAGGCGACTTTTGGTCTTCAACCAAGTATAAGAATCCGGTAGAAAATGCATATGGGCATTGGGATAAACATAAATCTGAGTTTCCGGAGTTTCAAAATTCCAAACAATACGTGGAAGGAGCAAAAAAATTTCTAAACGATCCCCCTCCTGGTAGTCTCACTAAGACTCGGCCTAACGGGGATGTAGTGATTTATAATATCGAGAGTAATGTCATCGGAATTAAATCTGCTGACGGAACGCCTCGCACCATGTTTAAGCCTGAGCCTTCTCAGCACGGATTTTCGACGAATTTGGAGTATTTCCATGCTCAATAATAACGGTTTAAATTGCCGAGTCTGCGGCTATCGCTCAGAAGTTCCGTCATGGGGTAACGACGGACTAACGCCGCTCTACGATTTTTGCCCTTGCTGTGGCGTTGAGCATGGTTATCAAGATTCGACCAAACATGGTGCCTGCGCGTATAGGAACCATTGGATTTCCACTGGGGCCGAATGGGAAGATCCTGGATCTAAGCCTGACGGCTGGCTCCTGAGTGAGCAATTGGCTAATGTGCCCTCGGACTTTCGGTAGGTGGCGCGCTGAGATATGGGAAAGTCTCTCCCAATGGTCCTGGAGGTTATGTTATCGAGTACAACGCAGGAAAGGTCATAGGGACTAATTCCGCAGGTGTCCCAACCTCCACAATTAAGGTTAATGTTCGTGGTGGGGTGATTCAGACGGCGTTTCCATTCTAATTAGGGAGATAATCATGGCTAACGGTGGGTCTCTAATGGGTCAATTTATCGCTCAGGAATTGAACGCTAGTGTGCGCTCTGTTTTGAATGGGGCGCTTGACGAAAGGGCACGCTCGGATGACGTTTTGCTCAGGGAGTTTGAATTTAATTGTTTTGATGTTGTTCTTGATTTCGAGAGAGGGGTAGTTAGGTTGCAGGATGCGCTGTCGTCAGGTGTTGAAAGCTCTACTGAGTTGCCATTACCGGACTTTATTTTTGCATGTGGTTTGCACTTGTTGAAAGCGTAGATAAATAGGCCTGGCATGAACGCCCTAAATCGCCACAACCAGCGTCTGGCTGGTTGTGGGATGACAGTGGATCGCCTGGGCCGGCGCTCGCGCAAGCGGTGCTGGATCTGGCGCCGGGAGTGTCAAATGCCAGTGCGCTGTACGAGCTCGTGACGGGGATGACGGCGACCGGTGATGAGGCAAATCGTTATTTTGCTGCACTTGGCCTTGTGCCCGTCGCGGGAGGCATTACCAAGAAGGGCGGACAATCCATTCAGGCATTTGCGGAAGTGCATAAGGCTTTGAATATTACCAAATTAAAAACCGGCGTTACGGGGCAGACTAAGAGTGCGAAAGGATTTGTTCCTGCGGAGATGTCAGGCTTAGAATTCGAAACGAAGTCAATCTTAAAGGCTGGCGGGAGTATTGAAATAGCACTTTCTTCAGGCAAAAATTCGATAAAACGGGTGCAGTCGTTGATAATAGATTCGCACGAAGCGACCTAATCGGGAGATATTCTCCGGACGGAAATCTACGTATCGATTGGTATGAAACATCGATTTCAGGGAAAGGAGTGGGAACGGAAAAGATATCTAGAGCGATCGAACTAGCTGGTCCAAACAAGATTAATTCGGTTTCGGCCCTTTTGGGTGCAGCGAATGCGGCGGTCTTTAGAGATTCGGTCTCATCCGGAAGTTCGTTGGAACAGGCGGTGTGGCATACTCCGCTCGGAAAATCCGTGAGTAGTTTGGGGTTCCAGGTGGCCGAGGTAAATGGGGAAGCGGTTAAGTTTCTTTATAGGTGACATATGAATAAAGTTGCCGCTATTAGGCTCCTTATGGATAAAGGTTTTGCGCGGGATGTGCTGGAGTTAATAGAAGGGGAATCTGAATTTACGTCGGGTGAGTCAGCAGGCGTTCCCGATAATCCGGATTTGAAGAAGCTCTGGGGTTATATCGGTGCACCATTTGAGGTTTGTTGTCGAATTTGGTCAAGGGGAAAATTCGGCAGTTAAGGGAGGAAAATTCAGAACGCCTTTTCCTCGTGAGTTTGAGCAATGGCTTCAGGCAGGAGCGCCCGGGATCGCCAGTGCTGATGTTGATGCTTGTCTGCGGATCGTTTGCTCTCAACTTAATGTTGATTGTGACGGGCGATTGCCGTGTTGGGTGGACAGCAAGGGGCATTGACTGGAAATGGGTGTCCGGTTCGGAGTTCATCCACGCCAACAGGCTCGCAGCAGTTGCTCGCTGTTGGGCGATGTAGGGCTTGAGTTGGTGTTGGATGCTAGTGAGGCGTCTCGCCGTGGATTCGCTTACTCTGGGTACTAAGATGAAAAGTCGCTTTATAGATGTTGATTGTTCGGCTTTGATCGAGGATTTTTTGGAAGGCTGGCCCGAGTTTCGTCCTGGACACGGGGGGGTCGTAGAGCAAACAGCTTCATCCCGACGAGAAGGAGCTTACCAAAAGGATTGCAGCTGAGGCACGGGCCCAGGGTCTGAGCTATACGGTTGAACAGATAGAGGCACAGATGCGAAAAATGGATGTTGCTATGCCCAATGGCGAGTCCTACGCGGGTGGACCTGCTGTGGTCGTCGGCTACGAAGGGATAAGCGACAGAGGAGCGAACTTTATCGACGACGGCAGAACGGAGAGCGGGCAGCCAATCCCCATGGGGTTTGGTGCGCCGGAGTTGGACCGGCAGCTTCAGGGCCTTATTGTTTCCCACGCTAGCGGTGGGACAATTCCGACCGGACTTTCGTATGCCCTGACGCCGGACCGCGTCGATCCAATGCATCGCTTTGAGCTTCCGTTTTTGCAGCATTCCCCGATGGCTCGATATTGCGTGACAGGTGATTTCGCCGCCGGGCTTCAAAGAAACATGACGGCAGCCGACTTTCTCGATAAGCGGAACGAGAATGCGGATGTTCTAGCCTATATCGGGCAGACAGCAGGTCGTTTTGGAGCCGCGGCGAGCACGTTAGCTACGGCATCCGGCCCTTATGCTGGCTATTTGAAGGGGGCCGCATCGCTAGCGGTTCGATGCCTCAGGCGTCGTCAATATTCACCGAAATTGGTGAATACTTAAAATCTACATATGCAAAATAAATTCGTAACTAGTGTAATTAAGCGGTTGGGATCGATTTTTATCCGTGATGGTAACTTTAGGCCAATTTTCCGATATGTATTCGTGATCGTTGGTGTGGCTTTGATTTTTTTGGACTTGGAGTTTTGGCGTACGTGGTGGTTGGGTTTGTTTGGGTTTGTGATCGGGGGGGTTGGAGGTTATTCTACAAGGGCCCACCAATTAGGGATTCGTCCGTTTGAATCCCCTCCTTATCCTGCTGGATGGTTAAAGGATCGTAAGAATGAAAAGAATAATGATGATCAAGATGAATGAGTGCAGGTACGTCGCATCCTGGAGCAACGGATCTTACGACTTGAAGACAGAGTGTGCGGTGGGGGCGTTTTGATATTGGTCTTGGCGCGGGTATTCATGGGGGCGGTTGGTACGCAGGTCCGACAATATCAGCATCGACGTTGCCATCAGCAGCGCCAGTCAGACCGGCAGCGGGCCAAAGCAGTACCGCACGCGGCGCGGCCATTTCCGCTGGCCGCGATATGACGATCATCTTCGCGGGCAAGGTCCATCAGTCCGGCATCATCGTGTTCGGATCTGACCTTGCCGCGGGCCGCAACATGGTGCTGGATGTGCAAGGGATTATTTGCCATGAATCTACAAACGAGGTTTACCCCAGTTACCCCCGATTACGAAAGTTGCGCCGAGTGCTGGTCTTGCGCAACATCACCGGAGCCTGGGGCAGCGCCACGCACGACTGGAAGGCCGCTATGAACCAGACAGGATTTAAGCTCTCGCCCGGCACTCAGCAGTTTGAAAATTCTATTAAAAATGGAGTTCTTCGATGAGCCTGACTATTTTGGAGTTTGCAAGGTCGTATGTGGCGGGAAGGTTGACAGCCGATATTTTTTCTGTGGCATATATCGAGCTTTGGAAAATTGAGCGAGATAGGAGGCTTCTTCAGCTCGATGAATCTGCGCTGAACGCGTGTTTGTCTAGTATTTTTTGTGCCGCGGATATGTACGAACCAGATGAGTCACGGGCAGAGTATGAGCTTGACGATGAAATGCTTAAATCTGAAGTCGCGAGGTTGCTGACAAATATAGCCGCTGATTAATTGGTGCAAAAGGGACCGGTGTGTAGGCGGAGTGCCGCAAATCATTCTCAATCGTCAGAAATCGGGGATCACGATCGGCGTGGCCGGCGGCATGCTGGGCGCGGCTCAACAGATTCAAGGCACGCTTCAATAGGCTGGAGAAGCCAAGAGCGGGCGTCTCGCAGCCGTCAAGGTCGGGCAGGCCGCATACCAGGCGGTGCAGGCAAACCGAACGATGGACGCGGCGAAGAGCGCAGAGGCTACGACCGCACAGACGGAGGCCGCCAGCGCACAGATCCAGATCAGCGTGGGCTCCAGCAAGTCAGCGAGACCAAACGCACGCAAGACACCGCGTTTGGATCGTCCATCATGGCCGGCGGCAATGTCTCCATCGTTGCCTTGGGCGAAAAGAATGTCGCCGGTTCCGTCAATTTGTCGATCGTGGGAAGCGACGTCACCGGCGAGAACGTCCTGCTGGCCGCGACCAGCGACCTGCACCTTCTTGGCCAGGCGCAGACTTCGACCGAACCATCAACCAACAAGAACAGCGGCTGGAAGGTCGGCATCGGCGTGTCCGATAGCGGCAGCGGTGGCGGGAAGGACGCCCCCGTATTCGCGGGTAAGGAAATTGCAATTCCAATTGGTAATGGCACCTCACTTGGAGCATCTGTGGATCCAATCTTTGATCCTGATTTGAATCGTTGGTGGGGGGCGAATTTATTAGAAAGAGTAGGCGGACAATAAATATGACTACGGGTGTTGGAATCGTCTTGCTCGGATTGGTGTCAATGTTTGTAGCGTGGCTCGTGCTTGGAGGGCAGGAGAAGGCGGGAAAATGGGAAAAATTTGTGTTTTGGCTAAAATCGACATTGTTCACCACTGCAGTTTTGTTGGTGTGGTTGATGTACAGGCTTCCGGAATTAGAGGTGGGGTGTGCAGCACTTATCGCTTTATGCTGCGGTGCATTTTTAAACTTATGTAAATCGCACGTCGGGCTGTTAATTCCCTAGGGGTTGCGATGATTAATTCTGATTGGGTGATTATTCTGAACACGCCGCGGTGTTAATTTCAAGATTGACTTGCAATGTTTATTAAATCGAAGACTTTTGCTGTGATTGCTTTGTTCGCTCTTTCTGGCTGCTCATTCATCATGGGTCGCCAGCTGCAGCTCTAACCTCGAATCCGGCGCCGAAAGAGAAAATCAGCCCAGTTCTGATTTATACATCTGATTGCGATTTCAAAAAAGAAATCGATGGGGTTGGTATATTGGGTGCGAGAACAGCCTATCCAGCTGCTTATGTAGGCGAGGCGGTATGCACGACGTTGAACTACGAACCTCCAAGCGCAATGGATGCGGCGGGAATTGCGGCGACGATTAGGACTCGCACGTCGGACCCGAAAACGGCCAGGCCCAGCACCCTGAAAGAAGACGCTGCGACTATCGGCGCAAAGTATGTTGTGGCCGTCGGGGAACCCAACGAATTCGCCGGATATCAACAGTACCCGCCCAGCATTGGCGTCAACATTTGACTGTACGACGCACATACCGGGGCCGCAAGCCGCAACATGATGCTGGATGTGCAAGGGATTATTTGCCATGAATCTACAAACGAAGATTACCCCAGTTTCCCCCGACTACGAAAGTTGCGCCGACTGTTATGCCCGGTTGATGATTTATCCTGGCGGGCGGCATCCGGATGTGATAACAGATATTCTCCATATTCAACCCACGTCGGTTAATGTTGTCGGTGATGTGATTACCAACTCCCGAGGTCGGACAAGGCAAATTAAGAATTCGGGATGGTTCTTGTCAACAGAAGGCCTTGTCCTATCAAAGGATATTAGGCAGCACATAGATTGGTTGGTAAAAATAATATATCCACGCCACCATTCGTTAAAAGAAATTCAAAACATGGATGAGATGAAAATAACGCTCAAATGCGTCTGGTTTTCGTTGTTGGGACATAGTGGCCCAGTACTATGGCCGGAGCAAATGAGAGCGCTCGCAGAGTTAGACTTAGAGTGCTCATTCGATATTTACTTTGTAAATCAATAAGGGCTATTGCAAATCACCTTATCTCCTGGGCAAGGCGCGGGGATGGCGCTTCGTATAATCTGCTCGGTGTGGTTGAGTTTGTGGATGTCCGACAATACCGCCCCCTCCTCGTAAGTACCCTTGTCCGGTAGGCATCGGCGGCAAAAGGCTCGGCGTACGGGTTAGCCGACGAGTATCGCTTACAGCGGGCTTAAGTTGTCACCAAACCTACTAAAAATCATGTTCCCTGTGCGGACTAGGATATGAATGTGACAATCGTTCGGAAGGGTTTTGTTGTGTCTGGCGAGTATTCTGGCTGGAAGATTTTTATTGCTGATGACCGAGATGGTGACACATGTGGTTATTATATTTACCTGAAGAAAAGTGATCTTGAGGGGTTCGATTACTGGTTCGAGAATGAGACCGGACTTCAAACCCAGCTAGCTGATTTTGAAGTGAGATGGATGGATTAAGTTAGGTCGGTAAAACGCATGATCGACGGCAGAAGAAGCGGCGCAGCGGCATCGGACCGCTGGTCGGACACATAGAGGGTGAAGGCAAGTTCGGCTGTAACTGGCTCACGGGCGCCGGCGGATGCGGTCCATGTCGTTTTGTATGGCGCGGGCCAAAGCATCCGCCTGCTGCTACGCCAGTTGCGGTTTTCTTTGAGCCTTGTTTCTGGTGAGTTGGGCGTACGGATTTACCGCAAGAGCGGTGTCCGCGATCCGATGCGGCCTCCCGCGCCGCGTCCTGCGCCCATTGCCTGAGGGCTTGCGGCAATGCCGGCCAGGGCTGCCCGGAGACGGGATCGATGCGGCTGTAGCGATAGCCGCGGGCGTCCGTCGTCCAACCCAGGTCGCCACAATTGGTCAATGCGACCGACCTCGTGTAGCTGCCGAACGTCTCCATGTGCCGAAACGACGCCTGCGCTGTCAAGTCGTCCACGCCGGCCAGCAGTGCGTCCACGGTCGGCAGCGCAAGGCCGCTCCGCACCATCGCCAGGGCAACAGAATAACGACCTGTTGGACGGGACTTCGACAACATCGCCGGGCCGGAGGAGCAGGGACTAGAGCTGATATGTAACGAAGGTCGAGATCAATCAGATCCAACGGGTGAGGCAGGGCGGCTGACCGGGCAGCAATGCGAGTCTGCGGTAGCCAAAATCGTTGACGGACAGGGCGTTCTGTTACCAGAGGTCCGATTTACTATGAGAAAAATGGTGCACACATTGTTCCAGATGCAAGGAATTAAGATGCTGTTTACTTCACAATTGCCCGATTGGCTCGTAGCGTGTTTTCGGATTGCGCTACTTGGCGAAATTTATCCCAATATTAGAGCTATCGCCGTCGGGTATCATGAGGGCGGTTTCGTATTGATTCGATATTATCTTGATCGTCAACCAATAGACTACGATTTTGAGAGCATTGAAGTTGTAGCTACAAATTTAGATGCATTGGGAGGAAAAAAACGGGATATCAATAAAATTGATGTCCAGTGTGTGTATGCGGATGGTATCCAGGGAGCTTTAGAAGCGCTCAGTGGTTTCATCTATTCTCGACGGGAATATAGCTAGGTCGGCTTTAACTGAGTAAGTCATCGAATTTTTGATGGAGCGAAGATAATCAGATGATTAACGGGGTGTGGCTGACACTGAAGGGCTACCCAGTGCGGGCGCGGACTATCCGGTTTAGTAGAGAGAATTTATATGTCGTGTCCGAGGTGTGGGCAGGGAGATGTTGTCAAGGTTAAGATTATAGGTGGCGACACTTGCTTGTTCGTATGTGAAGAGTGCGAGGCCTCATGGTTGTTATACGAAGATATTGGAGTTAAGGGCTTCGTCGACTTTGGAACTTATATGGAAAGTTTCGGGCTAAAACCACTATGGAATGAGGTTGAAATCATCCCTGAGTAGGTGCAAAGGGGACTGGATCAGCCGCCCCGTGCTTACGGGTGGTGCAGGAATTTGGTACCGGCGCTCCCAGGAGTGCTCAAATGACGCCAATGGAAAGTGCAAGCGATCAAAAAATTAGAGAAAGGCGAATTTCGTCTGTCTCCTATACTTTAGAGGATTACCCCGCGAGTGCTAAATGCTCGTGCTGCCGTAGTGCTTCCCGGGCAGCCGAGCCGACTTCGGCCACCACTGAACTTCGCAAGCCAGCAGGCACGGACTGCCACAACGCCAGCCAAAGCAAGGTCAATGCGGGAGGCATTTTCGGCTTTGGCTCCATGCTTGGCAGCACTTATCTCGGCGCTAGTATCGGCAAGTCCAAGCCCAACTGCGACAGCGTTATCGAGCAGTCCGGCCTGTACGCGGGCAGCCCCGTATCAAATGAAATTGGCGAGTTCGTTAAAGGAATTAATCTTGGCGTCCCAATCAAATAATGCGATCAAGAGAATTATCATCAAGGACGGAAATATTCGTTCGTCAATTCAGTTTCTCCTTGTAGGAGTTGGTTGGGGGGCGCATATTTAGGATCTGAAATCTCGTTTTGGCTTGGGATTGTCGGTCTCTGCATTGCCGCGATTGGGGGATACGCGGGTTTGGCTGGAAGCGTCGTTGTTAAGCCGTTTAAGGATAAGTAGCCGTGTCCGTAAATGGTCAACCAAGCGCTCGACATTGGGTCCCCGTGAGTACTCGATCTTCTATTGAATTTGATTAGATCTCTAACGTATACGTCATCGGCCAATGTGTTATGCCGCAGTGATCCGCCAGCCTTGGAGCTCCCAAACCATTTCATGCGTAGGCGCAATCCCCTCCAAAAACGCCTCATCATGCGACACCACGACCATCGCACCGGGATACCCTCGCAGCGCCTTCTCCATCGCCTCCGCCGACTCAATATCCAAATGATTCGTCGGCTCATCCAGCAGTAGCAACTGCGCAGGCGCTTTCCGCCACAATGCACATGCCAGCGCAGCCTTGAGGCGTTCCCCGCCGCTCAAGGTCCCGGCGGGCGCATTGACCTGCTCAGATCCCAGGCCCAGCAACGCCAACCGACTGCGAAGTTCACCTTCCGATAACGTGGCGCCCAGCGCATGAAGCGTCTCCAGCAGGGACTTATCTTCCGGAATGACGGACGCCCGCTGGTCCAGCATGGCGGTCGGCACGCGGACGTCGCAGAGGCCTTCGTGCGGAATCAACTCCCCCGCCAACATCGATAGCAACGCGCTCTTCCCGCAGCCATTCGGCCCGCGAATTGCCAAACGGAAAGGGCCGGACAGGGTCATCGTCAGCGCGCAAGCGTCCGCTGGATAGGGCGGTCTCGCATGCTCCAGATGCAGTACGCGGCGGCCCTGCGGCACCGCGGTTTCGGGCAAAGCCAGTGCGACGTTGGCCGATTGATCAATCTGTGCGGCTGCCTGCCTTACCGCGTCATCCAGCGCGGCAACCGCATCCTGCCGCCGCACGTTCTCTCTGCCCGCATGAGCTTGGGCATTCTCCTTCTTCATCCCCAGCAGGATCGGCGCCTGGTTCGCATCCTGGGCCTTGCGGGTGTCGCGGGCGGTGCGTTGTCGTTGGGCGTCGTGTTGCCGGCGCAGCGCGCGCAGGGTGGCGGCCCGTTCGTTGCGGGCGTGTGCGAGGGACGCTTCGTTGGCGGCGGTCAAGCGATCGCGGTGGTCGCGGTAGGCGGAATAGTTGCCGGAATGGAAATTGAGGTTGCCGCGATCCAGTTCGACGATGGAGGACATGGCATCGAGCAGCGTCCTGTCATGGCTGACGACAATCAAGCCGCCGCGCCAGGCGGCGATGTGGTCCATGAGCCAGCGGCGGGCGCCTGCGTCCAGGTGGTTGCTGGGTTCGTCCAGCAGCAAGGCGTCCGGGGTTTGCATCAGGGCGCCTGCGAGCGCGACGCGGGTCAGTTCGCCTCCACTGGCGGCCGATGCGGGATGTTCGGGCTGCCACGCAGGTAAACCTGCGTCGGCAAGCATGCGGGTCCATTCATCTCGAATGCGCCAATGGCCTTCGGCAAGGTCGTAATCCGATTGGCGGGTGCTGCCGGATTCGATGTTGGACAAGGCGTCAAGAATCGGCGCGATGCCGGCGACTTGGGCCAAGGTGGCGAGGGCGGATCGTGGTTGTTCCTGCGGGACGTAGGCGATGCGGCCGTGACGCACGATGCGGCCGCTTTGTGTGGCGATAACGCCGTGCGCCAATTGCAGCAGCACGGACTTGCCCGCGCCGTTGCGGCCGATGAGGCCGTGGCGGATGGGGGCGAAGTCGTGGCTGACGTCGCGGAGCAGGACGCGGCCGTCTGGCAGCGCATGGCTGACGTGACGCAGGCTGAGGAAAGGCGCCGACGCGGGCGGCTGAGGATGCGCCGATGCGGGCGCGTGAGAAGACTGGGCCATGGAAAGCTCTCCGGAATCGACAAGGCGCGTTGCGCGAAGCGCAAGCGGTGATCTGGGGGAGGGCTTAGAGGGTCATGGCCGGACGAGTCTCCGCGATGAGGGAATAAGTGAGATTCGAGCAGTGTGCCGCGGGAAAGTTCCGGGCTGCACGGTGCGAAGCATTTTAACGGGCTGGCGGCACCGTAGACGCATTTCCGTTTTTACACCGGCAACTGGCAAGCGAAATGCTGGGCCGTTTTGAAAGGGCGGCTGACATTTAAACCTGTGAACGGTAGGGCATATGCCGCCGGCATTGAAACACATGACCGTTAAGGCTCAAGCAGCCGGTAAAAGAACCATGCGGTCATCAGCGACGCCGCCCGATCGTCCTCAATCCTCCAGCAGCCGCAAATCAGGCGGTCGGTTTTCGATAATGGCTTCCATGCTGAAGAACCCCGTCACCGTGGAGAGCTCAAAATCCGTGATCAGCTTCTGATAGAAGCGGTCGTACCCTGCCATGCCGCGGCAGACGACTTTGATCAGGTAGTCCCAATCGCCGCCGATGCGATAGAACTCGGTGACTTCGGGTAGTCGTTCGACGTGCTGGCGGAATCCGTCAGCCCAGGCCTTGGCATGGTGGCTGGTGCGGATCATGACAAAGACGGTCAGATCCAGGCCCAGGGCGACAAGGCTGACCTCTGCGCGCGTGCCGCGGATGATGCCGCAGGCGTTCAGGCGTTGAAGCCTGCGCCAGCATGCGTTCTGGGACAGGCCGACCCGATCGGCTAGCTCGCGCTGCGACAAGGAACCGTCTTTTTGCAGGCAGTTGATGATGCTTAGATCAAGCTCGTCTATTTTTTCCATGGATTCGATCATATGACCCGTTTGTGCGAAAAAACAGCAAAAAAAACGGTGATGTTTCATCTCGGCATCCATCGTATGATATTTCCGAACTTTTCGGATCTATTGCCTCATGAACACGACCCTCGCCGGTGCGCCCGCAGGCGCCCCGGCTTCGCCTTTGCAGCAGTTCCAGGACAGCTTGAAGACTTCCGATATTGCGGCCGCGCTTGCCGACGGGCTTATCGGAAAGGACGCCAGCATTGATGGACCTTTTGGCTCCAAGCCGCTTGTTTACGCCGATTACGTGGCGTCGGGCCGTGCACTGATGCAGGTCGAGCGCTTTGTGCTGGAACAGGTGCTTCCTTATTACGCCAATTCGCACACGGAAGCCTCGTTCTGCGGCGGCTTCATTACGCGTCTGCGGCGCGAGGCGCGTGCGGCGATTGGCCGCGGTTGCGGGGCGGGCGACGAACACGCGGTGATTTTCTCGGGCTCGGGCGCTACGGCCGGCATCAACCGGCTGGTGAATCTGTTTGGCGTGAAGGCGGCGGTGGCGGCTGGCCGGAAGGTCCGGGTCATTATCGGACCCTACGAGCATCATTCGAACATCCTGCCGTGGCGCGAATGCGGCGCTGACATCGTCGAACTGGAAGAAAGCCCCGAAGGCGGGCCGGATCTGGCGCAACTGGCGCAAGCACTGGACGCGCCGGCGGGCGCGCTGGTCGTGTGCGCGCTGTCGGCGGCGTCGAATGTGACGGGTATCGTCGCGGACGTCGAAGGCATCACGCGGCGGGTGAAGGCAGCCGGCGCGAAGATGCTGTGGGACTATGCAGGCGGCGCGCCGTACCTGCCGATTCGCATGTCGCCGGCGCCTGATGCGCAGATCGACGCCATCGTGTTTTCGCCGCACAAGTTCATTGGTGGTCCGGGTGCCTCGGGCGTCCTGATCGTGCGCCGCGATGCGGTGCTGGATACGACGCCGACGTGGCCGGGTGGCGGCACGGTGAAGTTCGTGTCGCCCGTGGGCCATGACTACAGCGGCAGCCTGGAGTCGCGTGAGGAAGCGGGTACGCCGAACGTGGTGGGGGACATCCGCGCCGCGTTGGTGGTGCTGGTCAAGGAAGCAATGGGCGCGGATTTCATGCAGCAGCGCCACGCGCATTTCGTGCAGCGCGCGCTGGCGGCGTGGAAGGGCGCCGAGCGCCTGGAACTGCTGGGGTCGCTGACAGCGAATCGCCTGCCGATTTTTTCTTTCCGGGTGCGCGACGGTAAGGGCGGGTTCGTGCATCAGCAGTTGGTGACGCGGATGCTGAGCGACCGTTTTGGCATTCAGGCTCGTGGCGGATGTGCGTGCGCGGGTCCGTACGTGCATCGTCTGCTGGAAATCGATGACGCGCAGTCTTTGCAGATGCGTCAGGCCATTCTGGATGGCCGGGAAATCGAAAAACCCGGCTTTGTGCGCTTGAACTTCAGTGCGTTGCTGTCGGACGCGAAGGCGGATTTCATTCTGGAATCGGTGTTGGCGCTGGCGGCCGATGCCACGGAATACGCGCACCTTTATGGCTTTGATCCCAGCCGCGCCATTTTCTTTCCGCATGACGCGCAAAAGAAGGCGGCTTGACGTGCGCTAGCGAACGACTGCGGTTGCGGCGCTTGAACGGCCGCAATCGCAGGCGCGCGTTCAATTCTTCATGTGCAGGCCGCAGGTCCGGATCCACGACGCCTTCATATCCGTGAGGTCGTCGGACGCGCCCGTCAGCGTGCGCGTGACCTGATCCGAAAACTGCACGCCGTCGCGGCGGCATGCTTCAAAGTCGTCGCTGAGCGCAAAGCGCGCGTCCAGCAGGTCCAGCCGGCCTTGGCAAAGCTCCCGATTCAATTCCAGATTATTGGCGGCCTCGCGCGTGCGTTGGACGTCTTGCGCCTGTTTGATGCGGGCCAGCTCCGCATCGACGCGCGCGATGCAGCCGTCGTCGGCCAAGGCGGGCGCGCTGGCGCACGCGGCGATGAGTAGTGCGATGCCGAGTGACGGGCGATGGAGTACGGCCATGCTGGATAACCTTGATGTAGCGCGATGATCGGCTTGCATCATAACTGTTGCTTGATCGGCATTCCTGGCGCGCAGCCCCAGCCACTTGCGGCACAGGCGTCGTGCACTGTGCAAAACGCCAGTTTACCGATGTCTCAAACTGTCCTACCGTCGTTTCCAGATCATTGGCTCACGAAGCCCGGGTGTGCGCTTATCGCTTCCATGTAAGCAGCCAGCGGTCAACCCTTCTGTTTTATCAACGCTTTACGACGGAGATGAAAGAGAATGACCAAGATTAATACATGCCTGGAGAGGCGCATAAATGCTGCGTCTTGATGCACCGGTCAATTAGACGTCTAAAACTAGCTACCGTTTTTGGTCGGCCCACGCACCACCTTCACACGCTTGTCGCGCAAGTAAATCTCGGTCGTCTTTCGGTCTGAGTGTCCCAACAATGCCATTGGATCAGCCCCTTGCTCGTCAGCATGTGTGCCAGACATCGCCCGGATGTCGTGTAGCGTCGCATCCTCGACCTTTGCCTTCGACGCCGCCCGTTTGAATTCGCGCCAGACGTTGGTATGTATGCGTGGTTTGTCGTCGCGGGAGCCAAGCAGGTAGCGCTTGTTCCCAACCACCTCTCGCGCTCGCTGCACCGCAGCTTCCAATTCCGGCGTCCAGCCGACGATCAGCTGTTTTCCAGTCTTCTGCTGTTGGAAGAAGATGCCGCGGTCCAGGATGTGGTCTTCCTCGATCTCCAGAACATCTCCAATGCGCTGGCCGGTCAGGTAGCAGATGTCCATGACGCATTGCATCCAGTCCTGGGCTTGGGCGTGGATTGCGCCGTACTCCTCACGGCTAAGCAGCCGATCTCGAGACTTCGTCGCGAAGCGCTTGACGCTGACGCATGGGTTCGACTCTACCTTGCCGCGGTCTAGCGCCCACTGGAACGTCAAATTCAGGACGGTGAGAAGCCGGTTGGCGCGCCCGTACGTGTGGGCGAACGCATCCATCATCTGAACGACGTGTCCGTGCTTGATCTGGTCGGGTAGGAAGTTGGCAAAGACCTCCTTGAGGGTCTCCGCCGCAGGCCTATAGAGACGTTGAGTAGCGGGGGAAATGTCCTTGAGAAGGTGGGGCAGCGCGGCATCTATCAGCGCCGTCATGCCTTCTTGGGGGACTGAGACGATACGTGCGTATTCAACCAGTGCACTATGCAGGTCCGTCCCAATCTTGCGCCATTTACCGCCCTTGACGTACCAGAACGCCCCGTGCTTCTGGTAAACGCAAGCTGGGAGATGACGGTCCTTGGTTCTTGGTCGCATGGCCTAATGCTGCCTCCATAGCGGCCCGGAGAACCACGGGGGTTCCATCAGGGCGGATTTTGAACGGGATGCCAAGGAATTTCAGGGCGTCAACCTGCCCGTTCTTCCTGGCCTTCCCGGTAAGTTCGATCAGCTCCTCTTGGGAAAGCGTGAGCATATCGCCTCCAAAACAAAACCCGCACGAAGCGGGCTGAATCAGTAATGAGTCATTGACGCCTTTTGTGCGTCATAAATGTGGCAATTGAGCCAGCAGCGCCTTTGCATCGGCATAGGCCCGCATGGCGCGCTGCTCGTCGATCTTGTCGGCCCCGAGGGTTTCGGCGCACTCGCGGAGCTGGGCGGCCAGGCGCTCGATGAGGTCATTCATAAACGGTGCCTCCGTCGTTGTGCTGCTTGGGATGGGGCGGCTTCATGAACGTCATCCAATGCGTGTCTGCGCGCTTCCCGCTGGGATGGCCGAACAGCGGCTTGTGCGGCGTGAGCGCCAGAATCTGTGGCGTGCGAATCTGGATGGCGTTCCACTTGAAAATCAGGACGCCTTCCGGCTTCAGGACGCGGAAGCACTCCGCGAAGCCCCGCCGCAGATCCTCCTGCCAATCGTCCCCGAGGATGCCGTACTTGGCGCGTAGCCAGGAATCGCGCCCGGCATGCCGAAGGTGCGGCGGGTCAAATGCCACCAGCCGGAACGATTCGTCCGGGAACGGCATGGCACGGAAGTCCATGTTCAGGTCGGGCGTGATCCTGAAGGCGCGGCCGTCGCACAGCGTGTGTTCCTCGCTGCGGATATCGCCGAACAGGGCGCGCTGGTCCTGCCGGTCAAACCACATCATGCGGCCGCCGCAGCACGGGTCCAAGATCATCGTTTCATTCATGCCGCGCCTCCGTCCTTGTGGTCGGGGTGGGCCAGCGCCAGCTTTGTGGCCACAGCAGATGCGGCGCCGCAGGAGAATTGGCAAACGATGCGTCCAGAAAGCATGGCGTGGGCAGCGTCGCTCATCTCAGACTTCCACGCTGAGCATATTGATTGCGGCACCCCTTCAAGCCCATATAAACTCGTGCCACATTATTTTCCCTGGGATACCGGACATGTATACGCATGAGGATGCTGTCACCTATCTGAGAAACTGGCTCAAGATGGCCGAGTCCGACCTTCAGCATGCACTTGTTGCGGTGCAGACGGCACTGGATACTCAAGATCAGCTTGATATTCGGAGCGCCATCGGTCAGATCGAGAGTCTGGAAGGAACTAGAGCCATGGTCGAAAGAGCTCTGCGAATGCAACTCGCCACCGGCGGGCTTGATTAAGCTGGCGGCTTCTTGCAAAGCTGGAACGGCGGTGTTGGTCAGAGACATTTCATGCTTTCCTCGATGAATATTTGCGCTTGCTGCGCGTTGATCGCGTTGCCGTAGGCGCGCAGGCGTCCCACTCGGGCGGGAGCCCCATGAGCCAGCGGGAATGTGCCGGGTTCAACTGGCCGCCACTTTCCATCCCGGCACAAGAGCCAGTCAGCAGCTCGCCAGAAGCCGTTAACCGGGCCGGGCCGCATATCGCCGCCGCCATGGCCAGGTCCTGTGGCGAGCCCTTGCGCGAGATCTCCGACATGGCGCCGTCCAACGTCCGCACATTCTTCTCGCCGTCCGCCGCGCGCGGTGTCGGCCTCGTCGCCATTTCTACCGTCCGACGGCTGCTGTCGTTGTTCCCCGCCGCGTTGTTGCCGTTCTGCGCCGGGGTGCCCGCCATCGGCGTCGGCCATCCGGCCAGCATCGTGAAATCGTTTAGGTTCGACCCATGACGCGTCTCGCCCATCGCGCGCTTCGCTTGGCCGCCGCCGCTCGCGTCCTGCGCTTGCGGCGTTGGCCAGCCCGCCAGGACGACTATCTCGTTCAAGGGCCGGCTGTTGTGCGTCATGTCTTTGCCGGCAGAGTTGGCGCCCTTGTGGTCCCGGGCCTGCGGCGTGGGCCAAGAAGTAGGTTCGGTCCCGGATGTGCGGAGCACCGATGCTCGCAGACGGGAAAGCGCACGCCGCGACGGCAAAGGCCAGGGCTTCCAGGTCAGTCGAAACAAGGTCGAGCCAAGGCTCTGCGTCCTTGCTTGCAACCTGTTCGCCAAAGACGATTGGAGGGCGGCACTCTTGGATGAGCCAGTGCCAAGCCGGCCAGAGGTGCCGCTCGTCATCAAACGCAGTTCCTTTGCCTGCCGCGGAGAAAGGTTGGCAGGGGCAGGAACCGGTCCAAACAGGTCGATCATCGGGCCATCCGGCGCGCCGAAGGGCATACGACCAGACGCCGATGCCGGCGAAGAAATGGCACTGTGTGTAGCTGCGAAGGTCATCGGGGTGCACGTCCTCAATACTGCGTTCGTCCACGTCGCCCGGGGCTATGTGGCCGGCCGCGATCAGGTTGCGGAGCCAGTCGGCCGCATATGGGTCGATTTCGTTGTAGTAGGCGCCCGGCACATCACCCCTCCTGCTGCTGAGAGGCTGCACGGGTCACGGTCTGAGCGTGCTCACGCATGGTCGCGCGGCCCTGTTCGGGCATATGCGCCCAGGGATAGTCCATGCACTCGGCCATCGCTTTCGCAGCAGCCTCGATGTTGAGGGCCGGCAGCCGCGCATCGCCAGCAGCGGGAGCGGCAACGGAGGCGCTGACCTCCCGCAGGCACTGGTTCCAGCCTCGGATGAATTCACCGTGGTATCGCAAGTCATAGAGCGGCTTGGGCAACGCCGAGAAACCGGCATAGAGCGGGACCCACGCGCCGGACTGCTTGCGCACATCTTCGATGTGGTCATTGTGGATCGGCCCCTCATAGCTGTCATCGGAGCGCGGGCGATACCAGAACAGGGGCTGCCGCTCGTCCCTCGCATCGTCCTGTGCGCTGGCGGGAGGGGTGGGAGCAGCGGCCAGCATGGCTTGGAATGCTGCGTCTAAGGCGTCATCGCGGTTTTGCCCGCCGTTTTCTAATCTGTTGAAAGCAACAAGCGCATTCACACGCATTTCATAACTGCGCTCGACCGGCACTGTCTTCCAGCCTGGGATCGTGTGCATACTCGTACTCCTGCGGCGATAAGGTAGGATGCTCCCCAAATCAAGGAGCCAAAATGATTTCAAACGATGAGGTTGTCGGCAAAAAAGGGAGATCGACATGCCTGCTGGCATCGTGCGGCGCACTGCTTCTTGGTCTGGCAGTCGCGGCGCCAGTGCTTGCTGCATGTGGGGTTATGAAGCCGAGCGGAATGGAGAGCGCTGCGTGGGTGCAGCGGAGTGCTTCGATAACTGCGATTTTTTCGCTGTTGGTGCCGGTTCTTAGTAACTTTGCACTGCGTCGACTATGGAAGCCAGGCACCTTTGCTTCCTTGGAGTTAATACCAACGCTCAACAAATACGAGCCAGTTTTTGCCGCTATGAACGGAATTTCCATTTTGTTCACATTGGCTGGGACACTTCTTTGGGGCTACGGCGATCTCATTCCTGAGTCGTGGTTGCTCCGGGGGCGGTCGTGAGTGGGATTTGTTGATCGAGCGCTGGGCGGGCGCCCTTCGGAAGGGCGTGTCATGGGCATACAGGATTTCGGTGATAAAGATGAATGCAAGGGCTTGGTTGAGGAGTCTGTGGGTTAGGGTATCGATCGCTTGTTCTCTGGTCGTGCTGATTTATGTCTGGTACGCAAAGGGGCTGACTTCTGCCGAAATGGCGTCCTGGGTCCAAGCGATAGGTGCATTATTGGCAATTGCCTTAGCAATCTACTTGGCTCGATCGTCAGCGGAACGCGAAGACGCCGTCCGAGAGAGGGCGGCCGCATCAGCCGCGGAAGGCCGGCAGCTGGATAGAAAGTCCCAGGTCCAGGCTGCTTGCTTAGTAGCAGAATCCGTTTGCGATGCGCTGCTCAAGGGTTATGACGCACTGGAGGATCGTCTGAAAAGACGTAGCTTCGATGGGGCTTTGCCCGTTTTCGCGGTCCGAAGAGGCGCTGAAGCCATAACGCGAATTCCTGCCCACGAGATCCCCTACACCGTGGTCGGTAGGGAGCTAATGACTCTTGCCATTTGCGCCGACCAATATCTGCAGTTGACCGCGGATATGAGAAGTGCCCGTCGCCCAGGTAATGACGATATGAGCGATGCGGAGTTGAAGAGGATTCTCAGGTCTCGCAAGTTAGTCAAGACTGTGCAACAAGCATTCGAGCACCTTAGGAAAGACTACGACGGACGGGCTCACCTTCCAATCACAGTGGACGACATTGAGTAATTGTCTTAGTAGGTTTTAGAACGGAATGTCGTCGTCCATGTCGGCGAGGCTGGCCGCCGGGGTCGACTGAGGCGCGGCGGCGCCGCGTTGGTTCGCGTACTCGTTGCGTTGGGGCGCTTGGCGTTGCGCCGGCGCGCGCTGCTGGCGCGGCGCGTCGTCATATCCACTGCCGCCGCTGCCGCCTTCTTCGCGACCGCCCAGCATCTGCATCTGGTCTGCGATGATCTCAGTGCTGTAGCGGTCTGCGCCGGTGTCTTTATCCTGCCACTTGCGCGTCTTGAGTCGGCCTTCGATGTAGACCGATCGGCCCTTCTTCAGGTACTCCCCGGCGATCTCCGCCAGGCGGCTGTACAACACGACCCGGTGCCATTCGGTCTCTTCGCGCTTTTCGCCGCTGGCCTTGTCTTTCCAACTGAACGTCGTCGCGAGGGAGAGGTTGCAGACGGCCGCACCGTCTGGGCTGTAACGGACCTCCGGGTCGCGGCCCAGGTTGCCCACCAGGATGACTTTATTGACGCTGGCCATTACGCGGCTTCCTTGCGCAGCAGGTGTTCGTATTTGGAGACCAGGCGCTCGAATTCCATCAGGTCGTCTTCCAGTTCTTCGATGGCATCGTCGTCGCGCTCGATGCGGATGGTCGTGAGCTGCCGGCCGATGGGTTCCAGGTCGGGTGCCCACAGAATCAGGTCCACCCACTTGCGTCCCAGCAGCCACATGGCGCCGTTGCATTGGTCGATGTAGGCGCTGATGTCGCCGTCGACCACAGCGGTGAACAGGGTGTCGGAAGAGACCATCGTCTTGATCTCGATGACCCCGTCGTCGTCGACAAGACCGTCCACGCTCACGCCGAACAGACCGTCGTCCGTCGTGATGAACCCTGCCTCCTCGACGAAGTTGCCGGTCTTCGCCTCATAAGCGGCTCGGGCGAAGGGCTCCTGTTCAGTGCCGGTTCGCATGGCACCGTTTACGTAAACCTCCGGCGGGCGGCCTCCAACACGCTCCCGGGCGACATCCATTGCATACTTGCGGCAGTCTTTCGACGGGCCGCCACTCTTCAGTTTGTCGCGGCAGTCCTTAAATCGGCTGCCCGTGATGACGCCGCGGCGTGCGTCCAGCCATTCCTGCGAGCCCTGCGGCGCGGTGTGGATGATCAGGCCCATTACTGTTTCTCCTGCTTGAGCATGGCCCGCTTGTCGGCGTAGGCCTTTTTGAACGCGGCAAACGCCGCAAGGTTGTTGGTCGCTTCGATGGCCTTGCAGCCGTCCTGCCAGATCACTGCGGCGGCATCCATGCTGTCTGCCTGCGCCAGCTTGCTGATCCATTCGTCCCGGAGACCAAGTGCGGCGTCATCCGCGCCGGTGCCGTCGTTGTCGTCGCCCTTCTCGGAGATGCCGCAGACCGCCTTCAGGGTGTGGCGCTCAAGATAGGTGGTCGTCGACGCGATGGCCTGGATCGTGTTTTTCTTCCCGCTTTCGTCCGGGGGCGCGCTCAGGGTCACAGACTTCTCATGGCCCAGGCGATGCACCAGCGTGCAGGTGACGTGGATCCGGCCGTCTTTCTGTTCGACGTCCCAGCCCCAGGCAAAGCCGTGCTTGGACAGGGCAGGGCCCACGGCCGTGACCACGTCGGACAGCTCGGCGTGCTTGTAGCTGGTGGTGCCGCGGTCGGTCTTGAATTCGACCTGTTTGCGCTTGATGATCTCCACTGCCTCGGACTTGAAGGCGGCGAAGGCGTCGTTGAACGCCTTGCGCGCTTCGCCTGCTTCCCATTCGCGCTGGATCGCCATCATTTCCTTGATCTGATCCAGGGGGATGCCCTGCTGAACTGCGGCCATCATCATGCCGATGGGGGAGTTGGCGGCCGGGCCTGCGACCTGGCCGGCGGCCTGCTCGGGTTGCATGGCCACTGCGCGGGCCGGGGCGTCGATAACTTCGGTCATGGTGTCCTCAGTAGGTGATTCGGATGTTGGGGATCAGGCCTTTGGCGATCAGCGTGACCGCCTGCCGGGCGCAGTCTTCGGGCATGCCGCCGGCGACCAGCGCATCCAGGGCGGCGCGGTTGACCTTGCCCTTGTGGGCCTTGTCGGCTTCACGTCGGACGGCTTCGGCTTCCTCTGCTGCTTTCGCGTCCGCCTGGCGCTTGATTTCCGCCTGGCGCGCGTCTTCGGCTGCCTGGATTCGGTCCCGCTCGGCCTGCTCAGACGCCACGCGCTCACGCTCCAGGGCCGCTAGGCGATCCAGTTCGGCCTGCTTCTCTGCAGCGATCCGACGCTGCTCCGCCAATTCGGCGTCGCGGCGGGCGTTGTCCGCGGCGGCGCGCGCCTCAGCTTCACGGCGCGCGGAAGCGTCGCGCTCTGCCTGGGCTGCAGCTTCTGCATCACGTCGCGCCTTTTCCTCTGCTTCCCGGGCGATGCGCTCTTCGCGGTCCTTCTGTTCGCGCGCCGCCGCTTCAGCGCGAAGGTGCGCCAGTTCGGCCTGTTCCGCGTCGTACTTCTCGCGGGCGGCTAGCGCCTGCTGCAGCGATTCCAGCGCGCGGGATTTGACGCGATGCGCCTCGGGTTCGAATTCTTCCCAGGATCCATCGACCGCGCGGGCCTGCACATCGGCGATGGTGGCGCGCAGCTCGTCCGCGTCCAGGTCGCGGTTCTCATCGGCGCGCAGCCGGAACCACTCGACACCCTGTTGATGCCGCTGCTTGCGCGCTTCCTCGGCCTGCTCCCACTGGTCCAGCGGCGCGCGGACCTCATCGGCCAGCGCATCCAGGGTTTCGCGCATGCGCTTGCGCTCGGCGTCGATCTTCTTCGGGATTTCCTTCAGGCGATCGACCTGTTCCTTGCCGATGCCGTCCAGAGCGGTCTTCACCTTGCGGACCTTGAAGGCCAGGCTGGCGATCGCGTCGCGGCCCCTCTTGGTCTTCAGGTCCGGCACGTGGCCGGTCACCTCGGCGCGGATCTTGTCCAGCCAGGGGTCCAGGCCGCCGGGCTTGGAGTAAACCTCCAGCGCGGTCTCCGCCGGCGGCAGCTCGGCAAGTTGGGTTGCTTCGGTCATGTCAGTCCTTCGCGGCGACTGCGGTCTTGCCGCAGCCTTCGCAGGCGGTGAGGGTGGATTGAGCGTCGAGCGTCGGGCCCAGCACGCCGAGGACGGCGGCCAGCACCACGACGCCGCCGGCGATGCCGACCCATTCGTAGCGGTCAAGGCGGGGCAGGGCGCCCAGGAGGCGGCGGATCATTGGGCACCTCGGGCTTTGGCAAGCGCTGCACGGGCCGCATCGATGCGCGGCTGTATCTCATCCGCGCAACCTTCCCATCGGTGGTCGCGCTTCGCAGCATCACGCATGTTTCCTTGCGCAATGAGCATGTCGGTAAACAGGGCATCCAGAGCCTCGTAAAGCTCCGGCGCGGCGGCGATCAGGCGGGCGTTGGCGTAATCTTCGTCATCCGCGACTTCGGAGTGCCCAAGCGTGCTGATATGTTGGGGAAGAGGGCGGCGAGGAATCACCACGATGGTTTCGTCCACAAGGTGCGGTGCCCACGGCCCGGGCGTGTGTTTCGTCGTCATTCGTCTCTCCAGCAGCGCGACATCCAGATGTCGCCGATCAGTGCGATTGCATAAAGGGCGGCCGCGCCCCACGCGGTGTAGGCGGTCATCATTTGCGCGACCTCCAGGCGTCGGCAACGGCCTGCATGAGCAGGACAAAACCCAGGATGAGGAAGCCGATCATTTGCGCCGCCCGAACGTCACGCGTTGGCGGTCGGTGGTCAGGTCGACCAGATCCGAAACCAGATGGCCCTGTGCCAGCAGCACCCACTGGCGGAAGTGCGCGCCGACAATGGCCAGCTCGTCGCCGCGCACCGACGAAGTCACCGCCATAGCGAATGCCGTCTCGGCGTTCTGCTGTCCAATGCTGGCCGCGTACAGCGCCTCGGCTGCGCGCTGATTGGGCTCGTGCTGGCGCAGCACAGTCATGTCGCGCACGAGCGCGGCATGCACGTCTGCATCCATTTCGCGCAGCGCCATCGCGCGGCGTTGCGCTTCGGTCAGCGCGGGGATGATCGTTGCCGTGCCGCACGGGGTGGGGTAGGCGAGGTTGGCCATGGTCAGTTCCGCGATTCGTTGTCGTATGCCGCAGCCAGGACACCGGCGCGCGGCGCGGTGGGCATTCGGCGGGCCGCCAGCAGGCGGACGAAGTAGTCCGGGATCAGCGCCGCGCGCAGCGCCATGAAGTCCGTGCCCACATTGCAGGCGACGCGCAACGCGGCGCGGGCGGCAGGGCTGACCGGCGCGCTGTAGCGGTCGCCGAACCAGAACCGGCGCTCTTTGAACAGCGCGTCCTGCGCGCTCCGGCGGTTCGCTGGGTTCACGCGATACCCGGGCAGGCGGTCCCTCGAGTAGTCGCGCACCACGGCTCGCAGCTTCGACACGTTCAGCAGATATTCCTGTCCAACTGCGCCGATGCGCGCGGCGCGGCGTTTGATGCGGCTTTCGTTCATGGAAGTCTCCAGGCCCCGAAACCCGAGGCGGGTGGTGAGGATTCATTCGTCAGCCGGCGCTCAAGGAACGGGCTGACGGATAAATTCCGGGGCAACGCACCGCCTGGCTACTCCCGCTCATCGCGGCTCCAGGTAGTGCGCTGCCTCTTCAACCAAGCCGCGTTCTATAGCTCCACTCCCGGAGCCAGGCGCGACCTGGTAGCCGTCGATCTTTGGTCAGGGGTAACGGGTTGCGCCCTGGGCCTAGTCACCTTGCGGTCATCGGCCTGTTCTATCGCTGTGCTGGTTGTTAAAGAGCGGTACTGCGTTGAAAGAACTATAGCAACGCTACAGATTTGAAGCAATAGCGATGCTATAGATAATTTGTAACGGACGAAAAAAAGCCCGCGCGGGGCGGGCTGTTCAAGAGCGGAGCGGACTATTTGCCGCCGAAGTGCGGCGGGGAACGGCTCCGCTCGGAATGGTCAACACATTTCCAGCATAGGAAAGTTGCTTTTTTGACTTCAAATTTTTGAGCGCTGCCTAAGTGCGTCACTTTTATTTAGTTATTATTTTTCAAGTACTTAGCTTAATTACTAACATCTTTGACTAAACATCCGACTTACCTCGGGCAGATAGCTAATTTCTCGCTTTTTTCCTATACTTCAGTTGCTTGTTGACGCTGCGTCAGTAAGCAACTTAGTTGTCTATCTAAGATCTAACTAGTTCCCGCAAATCTTGGCTGGAAATTTAGTTCAGATTTCGAAGTAGCCGTAGAGGCGGCAAGTTCACCTCACAAACCCTCCATCTGTGCCGATTGATGTCTTCGCTCGCCCCTACGATACGCAGTCATCCGGAGATCGGCTCAATGCTCAGGGAGAGAACGTATGTATCGAGTCGGATTACCATTTTGGAAGCATGTCGCGCGAGCCGGTCTTCGGGTTTCTTTTCGCGTGGACGTTTCATACGATAAAGAAGCGCAAGTCTATCTAGCCACCAGTCCGGACCTGAAGGGCTTCGTCGTCGAGGCGCCCTCAATGGACGAGTTGGCGCGCGAGGCGAATGAAGTCGTTTGCATGCTGATGGAAGCCAAGCTGCACAGCAATAAGGCGAAGGCCGAACCCATCTACCACCACATCGGAGCGGCGGTGGCTAGCGCGTGAACGGATACTACGAAAAGATCATAGCCGTGCTTAGAGAGCACGGCTTTTCTTTGGTGCGTCAGGGGAAAGGCGCCCACCAAATCTGGGGGAAGGGCGACGTCCACGTCGCCGTTTCCACCGGATGCAAATCCCGTCACACCGCCAACGCGATCATGAAAGAAGCTGGCATCAAGCACCACTTTTGAACGCCGCCTATCAGGCGGCATTTTCATATCACGATCGCACCCACTGACCCGCCTCGTCATCACGTAGCCTGGCGCCGGCCCAGACGACCTGGCCAAGCACGCGCACGGGATGGCCATTTTCCATCGGGATATCAGAGTAGGCTGGGTTAAACGAACGCGCGACCCAGCGCCCCGTGAGCTTGTCTCGGGTCACAGTCTTGACGAGCATCTTCCCGTCGTAGTTGATGGCGTACACGCCGCCGCTGGCCACGTCCTGCAGCGTCAGGTTTTCGTTGGGGACGACAAGCAGGGCGGCGCCGTCACGAATGACCGGCTCCATGCTGTCGCCCTTTGCATACACAACGCGCGCCTTCCCATTGTCGGCACCCACCGCCTTGAGGAATGAGCGGCGGAACTGGATCATGCCGGTCTGATCCTCGCTATGGTTCTCGATGCCGTCGCCCGCGGCCAGGCGCACGTCGGCCAGCTCGGGCACTTTCTCGAATTTGTCATTGGCGGCGTGAGGCTCGCCGGGACCGACGTTCGCAATGACGCCGCCCGCCGTGCTGAGCTTGAGCGGCCGTTCGCGCTCCGTCTGGTACGTCGTCTTTCCGCCGTCCCACGGAGCAGGATCCATGTCGCGTATGCGCATGGGGAAAGGATCGTCGGCCGCGTCCATATCGACGAGTCCGCCCAGCGTGTACGTCCGCGGCGGGGCGGGGCTGTCAGTCGCCGCGGGTAGCGGCGACACCTGGATGCCAAGCTTCATTTGGGCGATCGCAAGGGCAATAGCACCCTCGAGCGCATTGAGCTGTGACTCGGGGAGCGCTCGGAGTTGGTCCTCGGGAATTGTGCGGAATGGCCACGGCGCTGCCGGCGTCGATTCAACCGGGACGGATTCGGGAGCCAATGCTGCAGCCTTCTGCGCTTCGGCTGCAAGCCGTGGACTAATGTCTGCCAGCGAGCATCCAAACCCCTCGGCGTACGCCATGGCCGCCTCTAGGTTTAGTGGACGCCTACCCGTGATGTGCTGGTAGATCATCGCCTGGCCACCCTTCACTTGGTGATCGCGCGCGAACGCCGCGCGATTCACGCCATCAAAGCGCGCGCGCAGGGCGGAGGCTTCCTCTTCGATCGTCCAAATTTTCATATAGCGATGCTATTCAAATAAATCTATAGCATGGCTTGCGAATAAACTGTAGCAACGCTATAGTTTGAGCCATGGACCTGAACATCTACCTCAGCCGGGAAGGGGCGATCAGCGCAGCGGCGCTCGCTCGATGCGTGGGCGTATCCCCAGCGCTCGTATATCAGTGGCGCACAGGCCGCCGGCCGGTACCGGTCGAGCATTGCGCCTCCATTGAGCAAGCAACCTGCGGCGCCGTCACGAGGCGAGATCTGCGCCCCGAAGACTGCAACCGCATTTGGCCTGAGCTTGTCGGCCTGCCCGACCCCGCGCCGGCGCAGCAGGAGGCGGGCCATGTGGGATAGCCCGCTGAAAGTCGTGCTTGGCTGCTTCATGCTTTTGATGGTGTTTCGGGACGTGTCCGAGGAAGCGCGGCTACGCGCCGAAAGAACGGAAATGCGCTGCGCAGTTGAAGCAGCGCAAACGCCAGGATCACCGAAATGATCAGCACATCTTTCCGACCCTCGTCCCACACGATCATCGAGAAGATGGCCATGAACGCGACGGTGAATAGTGCCGTGGGTACCCACCTGGACAACACCCCGTCGATTTCGGCGAACAGTGGCGGATCTTCGCGGGCGACCTTCGTCAGCCAAACGAACGCTGCGCCGACTGCCGGGATCATCAGCCCGAGAAAGAATTTCCAGTCCATGCCTTGCTCCTCCCGTGAGGGTTTCGTGTGTGAGAGCCGAAAGCATAGCCCGCAGGAGCAGGGCGCCCATTCAATGCACCGTGGCGTATTCGCGCCCATCGGTCGCCCACGCCATGCGGTCACGCTCGGCGCACAGCTCCTGAAACAAGTCCATGACTGCCTTTTCGCTGGGATCTTCAAAGATCCGGCGGGCCAAGTCCTGGGCGCTGATCAACAACTTCTCCGTTTCGGTCACGAAACACACCTCGCTCTTTGTTCATAAGGAAGTACTCGATGAGCACCCAATCAGTTTCTCCCGATGAGATTGAAAGCACACGCAAGATCGCTGAAAGACTGCGCAGCGAGATTGGCAGCGCGATTTCACTGTTCACCCAGGCCCGTGCAGCGGATTTCATGGGCACATCAGCCAGCACCGTGAACCGCATCGTCGCGGACGACTTGGACAAGGTGTGCCATCTGATGGCCGCCATCGGGTGGCAGTTCGCCCCGCTGGATTCCATGGTGGTGAGTAAGGCGCAGCTCGAGGCATACGAAGAATTCGCCTACGAATACCTGCGTCCGAAGGTTGAAGCGCGGAGGCGTGGCTGACATGGCCGATATCACCCTGGTTCGTCAGCAGCCCGTCCAAGCCTCGGAGCAGGAAAAGGAAGCTGCGCGGCGGTTGATCTTCGGCGTGGTCGACGGCCTGGGTGAACGCGGCCGCAAGCAATGGCGCCGGCTTTGGAATCAGCTCGTGCGCCTGGAGCCGGGCGAGATGCTGTCAATCACGACGCACAAAGAACGCACAGGCTGGTACCACCGCAAGCACATGGCGCTGGAGTCGGCGCTGTTTGAGGCTCAGGACCGCTTCGAGGAATTCGAGGCGTTCCGCGCCTGGCTCAAGACGGGCAGCGGCTTTGTGGACTGGTACCCGGGCCCCAAGGGCGGTGTGATTCCTGTGCCGCGGTCGATCAGCTACGCGAAGCTGGAGCAGGCCGACATGGAGCAGTTCCACGATGACGCCGTGACGTTCCTGCGCACCGCGCACGCGCAGAAGACCATGTGGCCGCACCTGCCGCCCGCGCGCGCCAGCGAAATGCTGGAGATCGTATTGCGAGGCTTCGGCGAATGAAAGGCCGCAACCCCACCGCCGAGCAGAAGCGATTCTGGGATCTGCTGGCCACGAACATCGGCTGCGTCGCCTCGCGCATGGATGGCTTCTTCGACAGCCAGTGTTCGATCCATCACATCGACGGGCGCACGAAACCGGACGCGCACTGGCTCGTGCTGCCGCTGTCTGCCGGCAACCACCAGGATGGAACGGGCGCGCCCGGTCGCATTGCTGTGCACCCATGGAAGGCGCGCTTCGAGGCTCGCTACGGCCGCCAGCGGGATTTGCTGGTCTGGTGCATCGAGCAGCTACAGGCACAAGGATTTGAAGTCCCTGATGGCGCATTGCGCGCCGCGGGGATGCTGGAGCACGCATGAATTACTACCCGCACGCAAAAGACGATTTCGCGCCTGGCGTGAAGATCAGCCGGCTGCCTGCCGTCTACGCGCTGGCCACGTCGGACATGGCATTCATCAAGATTGGCAAGACGGTATCCATCAAGCAGCGCCTCATCAACATTCAGAGCGGCTGTCCGTTCGACCTTTCCCTTTGGTTGACGATCCGGACGCCAAAAGCCGCGGAGGTCGAACGAGCAGCATTGGACCTGCTCGCCCATTGCCGCACGCGGGGCGAATGGTTTTCGCCCGCGGAACAGGATCTTGATCTGATCTCGGCCTTCTTTCACGAGACTAACCTCAACGTAAGGGAGGCGGTCCGTGCACTACTTTAAACGCAACATTGGCGACTATCACAAGAAGGCCGGCCGTCTGTCCATGCTTGAGCACGGAGCGTACACGCTT
This sequence comes from Achromobacter sp. E1, assembly GCF_037039475.1. NCBI lineage: Bacteria > Pseudomonadati > Pseudomonadota > Betaproteobacteria > Burkholderiales > Alcaligenaceae > Achromobacter > Achromobacter sp. E1. The sequence goes on along the minus strand of NZ_CP146253.1, from coordinate 3,715,430 downwards.
CTTATCGACTCGTGCTACGACCGTGAACGTTTCCCGACCATGGACGAGGCAATCGACTGGTGTTGGGCGCGCACTGACGAAGAAATCGCGGCGGTGCGGTTCGTTCTGGGAAAGTTCTTCGATCTCGTTGAGGGTCGGTATGTGCAGGCCCGCATTCAGGAAGAGATCGACGCATATCACGCCAAGTCGTTGAAGAACAAAGAGATTGCGGAAGAGCGCGAGGCGAAGCGTCGCAATGCTCGCGAGCAATCGAGCACGAAACGTGCACAAGGCGTGAACGACGCGCCACCTAACCAAGAACCAATAACCAAGAACCAAGAGAAAGATATCCCCCCTACCCCCCGCAAGCGGGGGCAAGGATTCGACGCCTCGGCGATCGATCTGCCGGACTGGCTCGACCGCGAGGACTGGGAAAGCTGGGTTGCCGATCGGAAGGCCCGCAAGAAGCCGGTGACGGAGGAGGGCGCCAAGCGCCAGCTGCAGCAGCTCGCTTGCTACCTGGACGAAGGCCATCAGCCGCGCGCCGTGATTGCCAACAGCATCGCCGGCGGATACCAGGGGCTATTCCCGCCAAGGGCCCAGGCGCGGGCCAGCCCGCCAACTGCGGCACAGCGGCGGGCCGCGTGGTCATCCGAGTTGCGGGATGTGCTGGCTGAGGGCCAGGAACGAAGGGAAATTGACATGGGGGTGATTGATGCAAGTAGCTAACGCACAGACCGGCCTGGGCGCGCTCGTGGTGAACGAGATGCACCTGCTGTACGGCGCCAAGTTCGCCCAGCAGTGGGAAGGCCTGACGCCCCGCGAGCTGAAGGACTCCTGGAATCAGAAGCTGGCCGGCCTCGATGAGGCCCAGGTGCGCCGCGGGCTCGTCGCCTGCATGACCCGTGAATGGCCTCCCACGCTGCCGGAGTTCGTGAAACTGTGCTGCCCTTGGATGGCGCCGGAGGTGGCGTACCACGAGGCGGTGCGCGGCATGTCCGCACGCAAGCGTGGCGAGTTGGGTATCTGGTCGCATCCCGCCGTGTACTGGGCCGCAGTCGGCGTCAGTACCGTCGATCTGCTCTCCAGCACCTACGGGTCGATCAAGGCGCGTTGGGAGAAGACGTTGAGCGACGAGCTGGCGAAAGGCGCGTGGCCGGACATCCCCGAGCCGCGTCAAGCTTTGCCGGCCCCGGGTCAAACCCTGGCCACCAAGGCGGAAGCGGCCGCGGCGCTGAAGAAGATGGGAGCGGACAAGGCTCTGGACCAGAGCGGACGAAACGCGCGGCGCTGGGTCGAGAAGTGGGACGAACGCATTGCTAAGGGCGAGCAGCCCACGCCAGCCATCGCGACGATGCTGAAGCGCGCCAAGGGCGAAGCCACCGAGGTGTCGGCATGAACCTGGATCGACTGACCATCCGCCTGCCTTGGCCGGACACCAGCCTGATGGCGAACCGCAAGGGCGGCAAGCACTGGGGCACCACCCATGCCGCAAAGGTCCGCGCGCGCGAGTCTGCGTTTTTCGCCGCCAAGGAGGCGCTGGGCCAGAACAGCCTGGCGCCCGCCGGCCAGTTGCCGGTGTCGATTACATGGGTGGCGCCCAACCGCATCCGCCGCGACCTGGATGGCCTGCTGTCGGCGGAAAAGCCGCGGCTGGACGGCATCGCCGCCGCGCTGGGCATCGATGACAGCCAGTTCAGGCCCCTTACGCTGGACGGTGCGCTGGACGCAGACAAGAAGGGCTTTGTGCTCGTGGAGATTGGACGATGACTGCTGACCTGCAGAAGTGGGAATTCCGCGACCCGATGCTGGTCGTCATGAGCCGGCAGCAGGCGGCGCTGAATCGGTCGTGCGAGGGCTGCGCCCACGCCAAGGCCATCGAAACCCCGTTCGGCGATACGGTCACCCGCTGCCTGAAGGGCAAGCCCTACGGCAAGAAGTGCAACCGATACGAGGTGGCCGATGAGTAGGCTGACGGGCGACGACCTGCTGTGGAACTGGGCGCGTTGGACCTGGTCCGGCGCCACGGTGGGCAACATGGAGGCCTACGTGTCCTGGGAGGATGACCCCCGGCCGATCCTCCATGACCACGCCCTGATGGTGGAGGCTATGCACGCGGCGTTGCCGTGGCATGAGCGCATGGTGATCATCGCCGAATACCCGCAGAAGAACGCCAAGTTCGGCGGCCTGGACCCGACGGGCCGGCGCAAGGCGGCGCGCGCATGGATCGCCACTACGACGGGCGTGGCGCTGACGGAAGCCGAATACAAGCTGTACCTGGGCCTGTTCCGCGGCCAGGTCGAAAGGAGGCTGGCGTGAAGTACGCGCACGAGGTGATGGAGTTGATGCAAGCGTACCCGGCGCGGTCGTTCAGGGTAGGGGAGTTGGTGCGCCACGCGACGCGCGGCAGGCAGTTGGCCGCCGCGGAGCGTGAAGCCGCCCGGAAGGCCGTGAAGCGCGTGCTGGACGCGCTGATCGCGACCGGCGCGGTGTCGATCACCCAGCCGGCAGAGGTATCAGGCGCATCCGCGGAGTACTCCGTGTCCCGCTTCCGGGACATGATGCCCCCAAAAGCGGGACAAGAAGCGGGACAATACGTGCGGGCTCTTGCGCCCTGAAGAAACGAAGCCCCGGACTAGCCCGGGGCTTTTTTTAGGTTCATCGCGCAATAGCGTGGAGGGATTTGGCAAGTTTTCGTACTCTTGATGGCAGGAATTTGCCATCAGGAGTGCGTGGAGATGCTGGATCGCAAGCTGCTGGAGTCGCTGGGGGGCTGGCAAGGCTATGTCGTCGAACGCGTGGAGTGGCCCGAGGGCGCTGGGCGCACGCTGTCGATCTATTTGAAGCCGACCGCCAAGGTGATGCTGTGCGAGCAGTGCGGCGCACGATGTCGCCAGGTCCATGAGACCACGGTGCGACGGGTTCGAGATCTGCCGTTATTTGAGTACCGGGTTGTTCTTCACGTGCCACGCCGGCGCTTGTTGTGTGAGCAATGCGGTGGCCCGCGCCTGGAGCGGCTTACTTGGCTGGGGCGTTACCAACGGGTGACGGATCGGCTTGCGGCGGCCTGCAGCCAATTGCTGCAATCGAGCAACGTGCAGGCGGTGGCTAGGTTCTTCGAGCTGGGTTGGCATACCGTCAAGACGCTGGACAAGGCCCGGCTCCGAGCATCAGTGCGCGAACCGGATTGGTCCAGGATCGAGTATTTAGCGATGGACGAGTTCGCCCTGCATAAAGGGCATCGGTACGCGACGGTAGTCGTCGATCCGATCAGCAGGCAGGTGCTGTGGATCGGCCCAGGACGCTCACGCGAGACGGCTCGGGCGTTCTTCGAGCAATTGCCGCGTGGGGTCGCCCAACGCATCAAGGCCGTTGCCATCGACATGACTACGGCCTACGAGTTAGAGATCCAGGCCCACTGCCCACAGGCGGAGATCGTCTATGACTTGTTCCATGTCGTGGCCAAGTACGGACGAGAGGTCATTGATCGGGTGCGCGTGGACCAGGCCAACCAACTGCGCCAGGATCGTCCCGCGCGCAGGGTCATCAAATCGAGCCGCTGGCTGCTATTGCGCAACCGCGACAAGCTAGACCGGCAGCAGGCCGTCCGACTCGACGAATTGCTGCACGCCAACCAGCCGCTGCTGACGGTCTATGTCCTGCGGGACGAACTCAAGCGGCTCTGGTTCTACCGAAGACCTGCCTGGGCAAAACAAGCCTGGCACCACTGGTGCGAGCAGGCTGAGCAAAGCGGAATAGCCCCCTTGAACACCTTCGCTCAGCGCCTGAAAGGCTATCTGCATGGCATCCTGGCCAGATGCCGACATCGTCTAAATACCAGCATCGTTGAGGGCATCAACAACACCATCAAGGTCATTAAGCGGCGCGCCTACGGTTACCGAGACCAGGAATACTTCTTCCTCAAAATCCGCGCGGCCTTCCCCGGTAATGCTCAATGAACCTTTTTTTATCCGCGGTTGTTCAACACATCGAGCAACCACTTATCTCCGACTTGCCCGATTCCATACCAAGCCCCATTGCCAGTTAGCTCGAAGACTACGAGCGAGTCATTGGCATCAATGTAGTTGATGAGATGGTCGCGAATCTGAGCAGAGGTCTTCGACGTCCGGATGATCCAGGTTGAATCAAGCGTGTGTTGCCACGTGCCGTATGACTTGATTTGCTCATGCAAGCCTGAATAGTTCTGGCCGGCTTTCCTCAAGTCGTAGCCGATGATGTAAACGGCCATTCTTTGTCTCCTGTAGGGAAGGGAACTCGACCGTAGCATTGGGCGCTTACATTGAAGTAAGTATTGTTACATCCTCGGAGAGCAGGGGCCAGAGAGAACCGTCCGCCGGGCCGCATGGACATCGGATGGTAAACGTTACGCTCCGGCGTCTGCTCTGGAGGAACCGCATGCTCCATGCCACTAGGCCAGTCAAGAAGCAGGACAAAAAGCGCGGCTGTTGCGCGTTAAATGGATTCAGGGCTATGTCTATCGGACGTTCGACGGTGGCTGGTTGCTGGCAGAGATGGGCGTAACGTCCGATGCTTCGAGAAGCGATTGCCTAGCAAGGTCAGAGTTGAAGCTCTCCGGTTCGAACGGATGAAAATTTAGCCGATACGCCAAAATCACGAAGTTGTGACCGTTCAGTCGAAGGTTGTCGAACAACGCATACCGACGAACGTATTCGTTAAATTTCTGCCCTTCTGGCAAAAATCCGTTGAAAAAAATCATGCGCAGCTCTGGCCCAGAGAGCCGGGCGCGCAGGATTGATACCGCATCCCACTTTTCTAGCCAACTGACGTGGGGGTTGGAGTCTACCCATCTGAGCAACGAGTAAAGAGTCCTGATCAAAGCACCTAGTTGCGGCTCATTGGCGGCGAACTGCCGCTCCCACCAAGCGTGAACGAGATTTTTCTTCCTTGCACAAAGGCGCTCGCGCACTTGAGCGTCGGAGCGCTCGTATTCCTTCAGTAAGAGCGATGTTTCCAAATTGGTGGAGATCAATTCGGATCTCGTCATCGCGTCGAGCGCAACGACGCCCATAAGCCGTGGATCACTATCGGACCCATCACCGAGTTGCAGTTCGGTTATTAATTCACGGTAGCTGCTCGTCCAGCCAAAGAACGATTGATCAAAGGATTGCTTGGCCAGTTGGCGGCGCTGCTCCTCCAGCTCGTCTTGTTGCGAGCGCAATGTGAGCACGAGCAGAACGATCGTCACGAGACCGGCCACGGGATTGACAATCCCTCCAAGAAAATCGCCAAACGTCCCCCAGTCTCCTGTCTCTGAAGATAGGGGGTTGCTATGAAACTTGTAGATGAATAAGCCCACTGCGATGACTGCGACAGACGCGGGCCATGCGACAAAGAGCAGAATCAGCCGGCGTGTTTTCGCGGCTCGCGCTTGGTGTCGGTCAATAGTGGAAGTCATTGGCTGATCGTTAGTCGATAACACCGCAGGAATATATTCAATATGGCGCTGACAGACAAACAGCGCCGCTTCCCGTAACGGTCCGACCAGCGCACACCACGGGTGCGCCAAGGGGCAGGCCCCACAAACCACAATACCCCCATGAGTCGCCGCAGCCGGCCTGGCGTCCGCGCAGGGGCAAATGCGCGGGACACTTCTACCGGTCTTGTCGCCGGTGGCCGGCATGACGAGAACCGCGGCGCCCAGCCCTGAAGGGTAGCCGGATGGGCGCGACCCCAAGATACCTATGACCCAAGCAAAGACGAAGCCCGACTGGGAGCGGATCGAATCCGACTTCCGCGCCGGCCTGCTGTCCATTCGTGAAATCGCAGCATCGCAGGGCGTGTCGCACGTCGCGATCTCCAAGCGCGCGAAGAAGGAAGGATGGGAGCGGGACCTGAAGGCGAAGATCGCCGCGAAGGCTGAAGCGCTGGTTACCAGTCGCACGGTTACCAAGGAAGTTACCAGCGAGCAGGCGGTAACCGACCGTGCGATCGTTGATGCGAACGCCGAGGTGATCGCCAACATCCGACTGGGGCACCGCAGCGACATCCGCCGCGCGCGCACTCTCTGCATGTCCCTGCTCGATGAGCTGGAAACGGAAACGGGCGACGTCGACCTTTTCCGCGAGCTTGGGGACATCCTCCGCAGCGAGGACGACAAGGGCCAGGACAAGCGCAATGACGTCTATCAGAAGGTCATCTCTAGCGCCGGCCGCATCGACAGCATGAAGAAGCTGGCCGAGACGCTGAAGAATCTGGTCGGCATCGAGCGGGAGGCCTACGGGATCGCCGAGGCTACGAAGCTCGAACTGAGCAACCCGGACGGAAGCCTCGCGCAGAGGGGCCGAAGTCTGGCCGACTTCTACAGGGACATCAGTGTTTCAGCTCAACCCGGCGCTGAGTGACTTTTGGCGGACGCAAAAGCCATACAAGTTGCTGAAGGGCGGCCGGTTCTCGTCCAAGACTCAGGACGCGGGCGGGATGGCTGCCTTCCTGGCTCGGAACTACTCGGTGCGATTTCTGTGTCTGCGCCAATTGCAGAACCGGATTGCTGATTCCGTCTACACGGTTGTCAAAGAGAAGATCGAGGCGGCCGGCTGGCGCGATGAGTTTGATATCGGAGTGTCGACCATTCGACACCGGCTGACCGGCTCGGAGTTCCTGTTTTACGGCTTGGCCCGGAACATTGAGGAAATCAAGGGCACCGAAGGCGTCGACGTCTGCTGGATCGAGGAGGGCGAGGGCCTGACCGAGGAGCAGTGGTCGATCATCGACCCGACCATCCGGAAGGAGGGCGCCGAGGTCTGGGTGCTGTGGAATCCGCATCTGATCACCGACTTCGTGCAGGCGAAGCTGCCGACCCTGCTCGGCGACGACTGCATCATCAGGCACATCAACTACCTGGACAACCCATTCCTGTCGGCGACCGCCAAGAGAAAGGCGGAGCGGCTGAAAGAGGCGGACCCGGACGCGTACCGGCATATATACCTGGGCCAGCCGCTTTCGAGCGACGACGCTTCGGTGGTCAAGTTCCACTGGGTCGAAGCTGCGATTGACGCGCATCTGAAGCTCGGGATCGAACTGGGCGGGGCGCGCACGGTGGGCTACGACGTTGCCGACTCTGGCGCCGACAAGAATGCCTGCTCGGTATTCGATGGCGCTATCTGCAACGAGCTTGACGAATGGGCCGCGCCGGAAGACGAGCTGAACCAATCCACAAAGCGCGCCTGGGCCCACGTTGGCAACGGCATCCTGATATACGACTCCATCGGCGTCGGCGCCCACGTTGGCTCGACGCTGGCGGACGCGGGGATCAAGGCGGGCTATCACAAGTTCAATGCCGGCGGGGCTGTCATCAGTCCTGAGAGGGAATACGCGCCGAAGATTAAGAACAAGGAAAAGTTCGAGAACCTGAAGGCGCAGGCATGGCAGGACGTGGCGGACCGCCTCCGGAACACCTACAACGCCGTCACGAAGGGCATGGTCTACCCGGCCAGCGAACTGATCAGTATCAGCAGCGGCATCGCAAAGATCGAGCAGCTGAAGGTTGAGCTGTCGGCACCGCGGAAGCGATACAGCAAGCGAGGTCTGGACATGATCGAGACCAAGGACGAAATGGCAAGGCGCGGCATTCCGTCGCCCAACCTGGCCGACTCTTTCATCATGGGCGCCTGCCCGCACCTAATTGAGCGCAAGCGCGGATTCTTCGGATGAAATACCTTCGCAATCTGTTCCGACGGAGCCCAGAGACCTCGCCGGCGCCCAAGCGGCGCGGCCTGTTCTCCACGCATCCCCTGGGCGACAAGGTGCAGGCTCGTTTCGAGATGCCGACCTTCGAGCAGCCCCAGGGCGCGCCCACGGTCGCATCCGACAACGGCTACATCGGCGAGCGCCCGACGCCCAAGACCGCCAGCTTCACGCCGGTCAACGAGGCGCAACTCGGCTTCTACGCCGCAGGCAGCACCTTCATCGGCTACCAGGCCTGCGCGATGCTCGCGACGAACTGGCTGATCGATAAGGCATGCAACATGCCGGCGCGCGACGCGGTGCGCAATGGCTACCTGCTGACGTGCGGCTCGGACGATATTTCGGCCCGCCTGATGGCAGGCGACAAGAAGTACGCGGTCAAGCGCCACCTGCGCGAGCTGGTGCACTTCGGGCGCGTGTACGGCGGGCGGATTGTGCTGTTCGATGTCGAGGCAGCCAACCCCGAGGAGTACTACAAGGCGCCGTTCAACCTGGACGGCGTGCAGGCGGGCACCTACCGCGGCATGTCCCAGATCGACCCGAACTGGGTGACGCCGGTGCTGACTGAGGACAACCTGAACGACCCGGCCAGCCAGAGCTACTACGAGCCGACGTTCTGGAAGATCAAGGAGCGGGTCTATCACAAGTCCCACCTGCGCATCTTCGTACCTTACCCGGTGCCGGACTACCTGAAGCCGCACTACCGCTACCTGGGCGTGAGCGTGCCCCAGCGCATGATGGAGCGAGCCTACGCGGCCGAGCGCAGCGCGAACGAAGGCCCGCAGCTGCTGATGACCAAGCGACTGACGTCGCTGAACGTGGGCGATGCGGCCCTGGCCAACCGCGAGGAGCTGGAGAAGAACCTGGCGGAGTGGGTCGCTTACCGGGACAACTACGGCGTGCGCGTCGGCGGCGCCGAGGAGACCATCCAGCAGTTCGACACCGCGCTGGGCGATGTGGACACGGTCATCATGACCCAGTACCAGCTGGCGGCGTCGGTGGCGAACGTGCCGGCCACGAAGCTGCTGGGCACGCAGCCCAAGGGCTTCAACGCCACGGGCGACTATGAGCAGTCGGTGTACCGGGAAGACCTGGAGAGCATCCAGTCCAACGACATGACGCCGCTGCTGGAGACGCATTACCGCCTGCTGGCTAAGTCCGAAGGGATTGCGCTGCCTGCCGAGATCGCCATCCAGTGGATGCCGGTGGACAGTCCGACCGCCAAGGAGTGGGCCGAGATCGACAAGATCAAGGCCGACCGGGACGCCGCGCTGTTCAACACCGGCGCCATCGACGCGGAGGACATCCGCAACCGCCTGCGCGAAGACCGCGAGGGCGATTACCACAACCTTGAAGACGCCGAGTTCGTAGATGCCGAAGAAAATGGTCACGAAGCGGCGCCAGGCGTGGGGGCAGCAGCAACAGGCCAGCCAGTTCAAGGGCTCGGCGCTGGCGTACCCGGTCGCCGTTGAAGGCCGGTACCGCGCCAGCATGGAGTCGCTGATTGACGGCATGCTGGCGGACTACGACGCGGCGCTGCGCCGACTGTACCGCGGCAATCCCGAGATCACGCAGGACGAGAGCGTGACCACCCAGGCGCGCCGCATCCTGGCCGAGCTAGGGCGCAAGTGGAGCAAGGCGTTTGCCGAGAAGGCGGGCCCGCTCGCGAACCGCACAATCGGCCAGGTTGACAGGTTTTCCAAGCAGAACCTGGGCGCGTCGCTGCGGGACATGTCCGGCGGGCTGACCATCAAGACGTTTCAGATGCCGGCCGGCCTGTACGACAAGGTCCTGGCCAGCACGGCGGAGAACGTCGGGCTGATCAAGAGCATCCCGGCGCAGTTCCAGGACCGGATCCAGGGCATCGTCATGCGGTCGATCCAGTCAGGCGGCCAGGGCAGCGGGCAGATCTTCGATGAGATAAAGAATCTCAACCAGGTCACCCGGAATCGCGCCAAGCTGATCGCGGTCGATCAGACGCGCAAGATCACGTCCGCCATGAACGAGGAGCGGATGAGGGCCGCCGGCGTCAAGCAGTTCGAATGGATCCACAGCGGAGGCGGCGCCGAACCGCGATCGCTTCACGTCCAGTACGACGGGCAGACGTTCAGCATGGACAACCCGCCCATCATCGACAAGCGGACCGGGCAGCGCGGCTTCCCTGGCGAGCTGATCAATTGCCGGTGCCGCATGCGCCCGGTCATCGACTTTAACGAGTATCTCGATGAGCAAGCGACAAACTGACGTCAACGGCTACCTACTGGTGCGCGACAACCCGATCACGAAGGTGGGGGTGTTCTCGTACTTGGGTAGCGAGATCGGCGCGCCTGATGCGGACCGTGTCTACCGGGTGTATCGGCCGCAGGAAGAGCTGGAGAACCCGGAAACGATCGCCTCAGCCAACCTGGTGCCGTGGATCGACGAACACGAGTTCCTCGGGGTGGACGGGACGCCCGCCGAGAAGAAGGGTGTCCAGGGCACCACGGGCGAGTCGGCGCGCTTCGAGTATCCGTACCTGCGCAACAGCATCCGGGCCTACTCGGATTTCATGAAGAACCTCATCGACCGCGGCAAGGTGGAGTTGTCGCCCAGCTACCGCTGTCGATACGAATTCAGCGAAGGCGTGTTCGATGGCCAGCAGTACGACGCCATCCAGCGCGACATTCGATTCAATCATCTGGCATCCGTGAAAGAGGGCAGGACGGGGCCGGACGTGGCTGTACAGGACTGCCTCACCATCACATACGACTCAGCGGAGTTCATCAATATGGAAATCACCCCCGAAATGGAACAAGCATTGCGGGCGTTGATCGAGAAAATCTTGGCGGAACAAGCTGCCGCTGTCTCGGACAACGATCCCACGAAGGAGGCTGTCACGGACGCGGAAGCGCCGGCGGCCCCCGGCGCCGTCACGACGGAAGAGAAGGACGCCGTCGAAGAAACGGCAGCGGCCGCCGAGCAGGCGACCAGTGCGGTCGAATCCGCCACGGCTGCCATCGAAGAAGTGACGGCCGCGCTCGAGGAAGTGCAGGCCGCCGCCGAAGAAGTGAAGGCAGCCCCCACGGCCGACAGCAAGAAGGCCTTGGACGCCGCCCTGGCCAAGCTGGGCGCCGCAAAGAACAAGATCGCCGCGCGCGCTGCGGATGCCCAGGTCATGGGCATGATCGGCACGCTGCAGACCCAGGTGAAGGCCAATGACGCCAACGCGGTGATCAAGCAGATCGCTGAGCGCGACGCCCTGGCCAAGCGCGTGACGCCGTTCATCGGCGCCTTCGACAGCGCGTTGTTGGTCTCGGCCGACCACGTCGCCAAGTACGCCGTCAAGAAGCTGGGCCTGAAGGCGCAGGACGGCGCTGAGCTCGCGGTGCTGCAAGGCTACCTGCAGGCTGCCAAATCCGACGCCGACAAGATCGTCGGCGATTCCAAAACCGTGCGCGCCGAAGACACGGCCGCCAAAGTCTGGGGCGAAAAGAAATGATCCCGAACACCGCACGAACCTACCTGCTGTCCGGCATCCCGGGCAATATCAGCCATGACGGCCCGACTCGCGCCGCCTCGGCGATCATCGACTCGGCGACCGAGGCGAACAACGTCTTCGGCCGCGCCTTTACGTACGTGGCCGGCCAGCCTTCCGGCCGCGGCACGTTCGAGCAGGTGCAGGCCGGCGGCGATGGCGCTTTCGCCGGCATTCTGATCAACCCCAAGGCGTACGCGATCGATGTCGCTTACGCGCGCAACGCCACGGTCGGCGAGTTTCTGACCATGGGCGAGGTCTTCGTTCAGCTGGGCAACGACGGCAACATCGGCGATCCGGTGTCGTTCGACCCGGCCACCGGCATCATCTCGGCCGGCGAAACTGGAACCGTCATCCCCGGCGCGCACATCGCCCGCCACGAACCCAGCGCCGAGACCCCGCGTCTGGCGGTGATCGCCCTCAATGGCCTGGTGGTGCTGCCCACCCCGGCCGGTGCCTGATCGGAAAGGAACCAGAAATCATGGCAAAAACTCAATCCAAGGTGCACATGCACATGAGCGGCCGTCTGGCCCTCTCGCGCGGCGCCGTCAGGCTGGGCAGCGATGCCAAGATCGGCTTCGAAGACCTGGAGAACCTGGGCGTCGGCCTGCGCGCGATGGACTCGGCCCTGACCGGCCCGGCCGTCACGAATGGCGCGATGCTGTCGCACATGCTCCAGACCTGGCTGCCCGGCACGCTGCGCGTCGTCACGCAGGTGCGCAACATCGACGAGATCGCGGGCATCACCACGGTCGGTCGCTGGGAAGACGAGCTGATCAGCCTGCGCGTCGCTGAGCCGGCCGCCAAGGCCGAGCTGTACGGCGACACGACCAACATCCCGCTGGCCGACTACCGCCAGTCCATCGAATCGCGCGGCATCGTGCGTTTCGAGCAGGGCTTCCAGGTGGGCAAGCTGGAAGACGCCCGCCAGGCCGCCATCGGCTACCAAGCGGCGGACGAAAAGCGCCGCGCGGCGACCGAGTCGCTGGACATCAGCCGCAACCAGGTCGGCTTCTACGGCTTCAACCAGCCCGACACGAACGTGTACGGCCTGCTGAACGATCCCAGCCTGCCGGCCTTCGTGTCCGCGACCACGCCCTGGCTGACCGCGAACTTCGACCAGCTGGTCGCCGAGTTCACGGGCATGTACAACCAGCTCGAAACCCAGATGGGCGGCGAGCTCAAGGACACCGCCCGCCTGGTGCTGGTCCTGCCCACTGGCTACCGCTCGATCTTCAGCGTGTATAGCCCGGCGGCCTCGGGCATGACGTTCCGCCAATGGCTGAACGAGAACTTCCCGAACGTGCGCGTGGTGACGACGGCCGAGTTCAAGGACGCCAACGGCGGCCTGGACGTGGCCTATCTGTTCGTCGAGAACGCGGCGGATCAGGACGAGTCGGACATCACCGGCGCCAGCCTGATCCAGGCCGTGCCGGTGCGCTACCAGGTGCTGGGCAGCGAGAACCGCATCAAGGGCTACATCGAAGACGCCATCAACGCCACGGCGGGCATCTTTGTGCTGCGCCCCTGGGCGTTTGCCCGCCGGACCATCAGCGCGTCCTGATCGTCGCGCTCTGAACAGAGGGCCGGGGAAACCCGGCCTTTGTCATTTCTGGAGTCGAAATGTCTCGCATCTATATCTACAGCACGCTCAGCAACGACCAGCGCTACCAGCTCAAGAACGGCAAGTCGGTCCTGGTCACGGGCAAGGCCAACGTGGCCAACAAGCAACTGGTGACGCCCAAGGGCATGGTCACCGCCGTCTCGGAAGACGAGTTCAACCTGCTGCAGGAGAACATCGTGTTCAAGGCGCATTCGAAGAACGGCTTCGTGTCGGCCAGCCACGACAAGCAGGACGCGGAAACCTTCGCTGCGCGCAACTTGGCTCCCGCGGACAAGGCGGCCCAGGACACGCCGGAAACGGCTCGTCGCCGCAACGCCGGCGGCGCCAAGGTCAAAGACGCCGAGGCCTAACATGGACCTCCCGCTGGACAAGTTCCGGATCCTGTTCCCCATGTTCGGCGCGGTTCCGGATGACGTGGTGCTGGTGGTGGCGGAATGGGCGCAGTGCTACACCAGCGGGCGCGGCTGTCAGTGCAACGAGCAGCTGTGGATGCTGATCACGGCGCACCTGCTGCAACTGCGGCTGAATGCCGAGTCGGGCAATGGCGGCGCGCCCGGCGCGCTGGCCTCGGCCACCATCGACAAGGTGAGCGTGTCATTCCAGGCGCCGCCCGCGACCGACTCCTGGTCGCACTGGCTGAACCTGACGCCCTACGGCCAGCAGTTCCTGGCGCTGTCCAAAAGCTGCGCGGCTGGCGGGGTTTACGTGGGTGGCCTGCCCGAGCGCGCGGCGTTTCGCAACGTGGGTGGCCTGTCCATCCGCGGGGGAAGGTTCCGATGAAGGTGGTGCGCAGGGGCGGCACGGACAAGCTGCAGGCGACGTTGAAGAACGTCGGCGGCAAGCAGATCCGGGTCGGCTTCTTCCCCGAGGCCAAATACCCGGACGGCACGCCCGTCGCCTACGTGGCCGCCATCCAGGAATACGGCTATCCCCAGGGAAACATCCCGGCCCGGCCGTTCATGCGCCCCACAGCCGAACAGAAGAAGGCGGAGTGGGGCCGGCAGATCGCCGGGGCGGTGCACGGAGCCATCGACGGGAAGGTCGACGTCGGCCAAGCCTTCGAGGCGCTGGGCGCGCGGTCGGCTGGCGATATTGCCCGGACGATCTCGCTGCTGACGACGCCGCCCTTGAAGCAGACGACGCTGGAAGCCAGGCAGGCCCGAAAGAAAACGCCTGGCGTATCGAAGAAGCCCCTGGTCGACACCGGCCAGATGATCCAGTCCGTCAGCCACGTCGTGGAGGATAAATCGTGATTCCAGGCATCAACCTGCTGGGCTTGGCCGCCAGCGTGATTGCGCAACAGGCGCCAGTCTGGCTCAAGTTCAAGGGGCGCACCGAGAACGCGCGGGGGCAGTTTGTCAACGAGTATGAGCCGCCGAAGCCTATCCAGGGTTCCTGGCAACCGGTCGGTGAGTCGACGATCCGCGACCTGGGCCTGGACACCGCCAAGCGCTACTTCAACCTGTACACGTCCCACCCGGTGGAGAACGTGCAGCGCGGCGCGGCGCCAGACCTGCTGATCTATGGCGGACGCCGGCATGACGTTGTGGGTAGTGCCGACTGGTATACCCAGGACGGCTGGCGCGGCATCCTATGCGTTGACGTGGGGCCGGCATGAAGCAGAAGCAACTCGAGGCCACAGTACGCGCTGCGCTGCTGGCGTTGCTGCCGGAGCAGGGGGTGACGCTACCCGTCCTCTCTGCGTTTCAGCCCACCAAGCAGGGCCGCGTCGACGACGGCATCTACTTCTTTCCGGTCGGCCGCGGCAAGCGTGGCTGGCAGTCGCGCAAGTACCACGATGACGGCGCGGCGCTGACGGCGACGGAATCCCAGATCAACGAGTCGATGTACCAGTTTCAGGCGTTCGTTGAGGATGACCTGGCGGCGCCCGAGCAGCTGTTGGCCTCCGACGTCCTGTCGGTGGTCCGAGGTCTGCTGCAGTCCATGAAGTTCACGCAGGCCATGACGGCCGCCGGTATCGGCGTGCAGCGCGCGTCAGACATCGTGACGCCGTCGTTCGTGAACGACCGGGACAACTTCGACTTCAACCCGAACTTCACCGTCATCTTTACCCACCACCGCAACATCACCCAGGCCACGGCACACATCCAACAGGTTGCGCCGGGCATCCATCGCATTTGAGGAAAAGACATGTCCATCAAGATGACTCGCTACGTCCGGATCATCAGTGCGGTGATCGGCGCCAATGCCGTCGCCCAGCAGCAGCTGACCGGCCGGCGCTTCACCACCGACCCGCGCGTGCCCGTCGGCCAGATCGTCTCTGTGCGCCCGGGCGGCGCCGACGATTACTTCGGCTCGGACTCGCCCGAAGCGGCGTTCGCCCGCCAGTACTTCTCCTACGTCAGCCCGGCGCCCGCCTCGCAGGCGCCCGAGCTACAGTTCGCGGCCTATCCCGACGTCGCCCGTCCCGGCCGCGTGTACGGATACCGCATCTCGGCCAACCTGGCGGACTTTCAGGCGGTGTCCGCCGGCGCCATGAACATCAAGGTGGGAGAGTTCGCCTATGCCCTGACGGACGTGGACCTGTCCGGCGCAACCAGCCTGACGAACGTCGCGCAGCTGGTCACGACCGCCATCGCCACTGCCGCCACGGCCCAAACCGGCTCCGCCGCGACCGTCTCCTATGACGCCATCGCCGGTTCCTTCACGGTGGAGTCCGCCGTGACGGGCCCGGGCGCAATCGTGGTGTCGCCGGCCACCGGCAGCGATATCGGCGCGATGCTGGCGCTGCAGGGCGCCCAGGCGATCAGTTCCCCGGGATCGGTCGCTATGTCGCCCCTCGAGGCCTTCCGCGCGGCTGAGAATGTGACCGACTCGTTCGGCTCGGCGTCGTTCGGCGTTGCGGTGGACCTGGAAGACGCGATTCCGCTGGCCGAGTACGTCTCCGGCGAGAACGTGAAGTATCAGATGTTCTGGTCGGTGGATTCGGTGACGGCTGACGCCTGGAATGCGGCCATGATCGGCACCGCATCCAACGGCCTGATCCTGAACGGCACGGCCGGCGAATACAAGGAAGCCCTGCCGATGGCGGTGATGGCGGCCACGGACTACGACCGGACCAACGCCACCATCAACTACATGTTCCGGCAGTCCGGCGTGACGCTCACGTCCGACGTGACTGACGACCAGATGGCCGACTTCTACGACGCGCGCCGGGTCAACTACTACGGCCAGACGGCCAGCGCCGGACAGAAAATCTCGTTCTTCCAGCGCGGCTACCTGATGGGCGGCGCGACGGCGCCCCTGGACATGTCGGTGCATGCCAACGAGCAATGGCTCAAGGCGTACATGACGGCCCAGCTCATGAGCCTGCTGCTCACCACGAACAAGATCCCGGCCAACAACGACGGCCGCGGCATGGTCATGGCGATCATCCAGGGCGGGGTCAACAAGGCGCTGAACAACGGCACGATCCTCATCGGCAAGACGCTGACGGAACTGCAGAAGGTGGCTGTCACCCAGCTCACCAATGATCCGCTGGCCTGGCACGACGTGCAGGACAACGGCTACTGGTACGACGTCAGCATCGAGCAGGAGACGGGCGAGTCCGGCGTCACCGAGTTCACGGCCAAGTACACGCTGGTCTATTCGAAGGGCGACATGGTCCGCAAGGTCGACGGTTCGCACAACCTGGTCTGACCGGGCAAAACAACACTTCGGGCGGCCTGCGGGCCGCCTTTCTTTTGAGGATCAGACATGTACGATACTTCCGCTATCGGCGTAGCCGTGCGCTGCGTGGCCAGCGAGTCCTTCCCGTCCGGGTTCACCATCACCGCGTTCGCAGATGACGCGGATCCGTTCGACATCCCGGCGATCGACATCGCCACGCCGGCCATGAACGTGAATGGCGATCTGGTGGTCTTCAGCGCCCCGACGCCGATCACGATCACGCTGAACGTCATCCCGGGCAGCGAAGAGGACAACAACCTCGCCGTGATTTTCGAAGCAAACCGGGCCGCCAAGAACAAGCGGCACGCGCGCGACGAGATCACCCTGGTGGCCACCTATCCGGACGGCGCCAGCCTGACGCTGAGCGAAGGCAAGATGACCAACGGCATGCCCGGCAATTCGCCGGCGTCGGCCGGCCGCATCAAGTCGAAGTCCTACACCTTCGCCTTCCAAAACCTCTCCCGCACCCGCGCGTAAGGGCCCGCCATGGCAGACCTGATCAAACCCCGCGTCGTCATGGTCAAGAACCGTGACGGCGTGGAGAAGGCATTCACCATTTCCCGCCTGCCGGCCACGGTGGCGCGGGAGGTGATCGCCAAGTACCCGCTCTCGAACATCCCCAAGTTGGGCGACTACCAGACCTCCGAAGAGGTCATGAAAAAGCTCATGGCCTATGTGGCGGTGGATCTGGACGGGCGCGAGCAGCGGCTGCACACCGCGGCGCTGATCGACAACCACGTCGATGACGGGATCCAGCTGATGAAGCTGGAGATCGAAATGATCGAGGAGAACACCGGTTTTTTCGGACTCGGCGGGCAGCGCGGTTTCCTCGACTGCCTGCTGGAAAAGTGTCTCCACTCGATTATGCCAATGCTGACCCCTTTATTGGATCAATTGTCAGCTCAGGCCTCGCCCGACTCGTCGAGCTCAAAACCGAAATAGACCTGGAAGAGGCGATGGACCTTTGGGAAATCGCCACGACCAACAAGGTCAACGAAATCCGCGCGATGGAAGCGGAAAAGAGGAAGTGACATGGCCTTGCTGGACGCCCTGACGTACATCATCGACGCCGACAACTCCAAGCTGAACAAGGAGATCGACAAGTCGGAGAAGAAGACCGACGAGTTCGGGAAGTCGATGCTGACCGCCGAGGGGCGCGCCGGCCTGATGGAGGAGAAGATCAAGGGGGCATTCACCCGGATC
This sequence comes from Achromobacter sp. E1, assembly GCF_037039475.1. NCBI lineage: Bacteria > Pseudomonadati > Pseudomonadota > Betaproteobacteria > Burkholderiales > Alcaligenaceae > Achromobacter > Achromobacter sp. E1. The sequence continues at coordinate 3,697,695 of NZ_CP146253.1, read as the reverse complement.
GGCGCCGCCATCCTGGCCACGGTCGCCGCTTCCAAAGCGCTGGAGACGTTCAACAACCACGTCCAGACGGTCGAGCAGATCCGCAACACCAGCGACGCGCTGGGCGTGGCGATCGAGGACGTGGACGCGTTCGGCAAGGCCATTGAGCGGATGGGCGGCGACGCCCAGGGCGCGCGTGATTCGCTGACCGACATGGCCGAGTCCATCGGCGAGGCGCTTCAAGATGTGGAATCGGGCCGCGCCAAGACATTCAAGGCGCTGGGCATCAGCCTGAAGGACGTCAACGGCAACGCGAAGAACGCCGTGCAGGGCATGGTCGAGCTGGCGGGCGCGGTCGAAGGGATGGGCCGCGAGCAGGCCGTCTTCCGAATCAAGGAGCTCGGCATTACCGACAACCGGTCGGTCGAGCTACTGCTGAAGGGGCGCCAAGAAGTCGAGCGCATGCTGCGCGTGCAGAAAGAGCAGGGCGTCGTCACCAAGGAATCGGCTGAGCGGGTCCGGGTCTACTCCGAAACCCTGGCCAAGCTGAAGCAGAGCGCCGGCGTTGCGACGAGCGGCATCGTGGACTGGATCCTGCCGGCCATCACCTGGTTCATACAAAAGCTGGATTCGGTGGTGTCCTGGATGAACCGTCACGACACATTCGTGAAGGGCTTCTTCATCGGTCTGACGACGATCCTGACGGCCATGTTCCTGCCTGCGGTGGTCTCGGCTACTGCGGCGGTTTGGGCCCTGATCGCCCCGTTCCTGGCGGTGGCGGCGCCGATCGCTGCAGTGGTGGCGCTCTTCGCGCTGCTGTACGACGACGTGATGAACTTCCTGGACGGGAATGATTCACTCATCGGGCAGATCTCGGAGAAGTATCCGATCGTCGGCGAAACGGTCAAGGCAATGGCCGAGGCGGTGAAAGCTGCGTTCAAGTGGGTGGTCGATGCCATCTCGACATCGTGGGAGGTTATCAAGGGCTTTCCCGACAAGGTGGTGGGTGCGTTCTCTTCTATGGGCGCCAGCATTCGCGACATCTTCGATGGGATCGTCAAGGTTGTGCGGGGAGCATGGGAGTACGTGGGGAGCGTGTTCGACAGTGTGTCGGCGGTCATCAAGAAAATCGGGAAGTGGCTAGGCTTTGGCGGTGACGACGACGTTCAGATCACGACCACCAGCGTGTCTAAAGGCGTAGCCAATGCTGAGGCGACCGCCGCCGAGAACAAGCGGGCGGCGGAGAGCGCCGAGGCGGCCGCCGTTGAGGGCAAGCGCGTCGCTGAAAGTCCGGAGGAGGCGGACCTCCCTGCCGTACAAAACGATCCGCGCTGGCGTCGGGGCGCTCGTCCGAAGGCAGAGTCGTCTCGTACGGAGTTCGCACCGCCTCAACCCGCTGCGCAGAGCAGGGAGCCGATGCGCCAGGTCGAAGCGAACCCCATCCATGCGGAAGGGCAGATGGCAGAGAGCGTGAATGCGGCGCGGGTTTCGTTGGATACCGCCGCGGCCAACCCCGTGAACTCGATCACATCCAACGCGATCTCGAACGCCAGCAACACGCACAACGAGACAAACGTGCAGGTTGGCCAGGTCACGGTTCAGACGCAAGCGACTGACGCGCAGGGCATAAGCCAGTCGATCGGCAGCGAGCTGAAGGACCAATTAAAGAACGTGCAGGCAGATTCGGCCACGGGGATGGGGCGGTAATGCAGCTATCAGACACCCTTTCGACGTCCACTCAGCAGCAGGTGACGATCCTTGATGCTGAGAGCTTCGAAACCCTCTTTGCGTCCGCCCATCCAATGCGCGTCGCGGTGAGGGAGACGAAGCGGGCCACCAAGTTTGCGGTCGAGGATGGAACAGAGCGATCCGACCATGTTGTGCGAGAGTTGACTGAGATCCAGATCGACTTCCTGGTGGTCGATGACACGCGCAATCAGTTCGAATCGCTGCGTCAGGCGTTCGACCAGAACAAGCTTCTGACCGTCCAGACGAAGGTCAAGTCCTACGAGAGCATGCTGATCGTGGACATGCCGCACGACGAGACGCCCGAGCTGGGCATGGCGATCAATGTCCCAATCCGGTTGCAGGAGTGGATCGAAGTCAAGCCCGAGTTCGGCGAGCTGCCGCCGGCGAAGGTGGAGGACAAAAGCCAGTCAAGCACCGTGAAGCGCGGTCAGCAGACGTCCCAAGAATCTGGAACCGCGACCGAGCGGAAGGGCAGCGTTTTGAGCGGGGTGTTTAATTGAGAGACATCAGCCTATTGGCGGTGCCGAATCAGACGTTCTCGACCACGATCAACGGCGTCCTGTGGGAGCTGACGATCAAGGTTGCGATCGGAACCATGCTGGCTGACGTGCGCCGCGACGGCGTCGACCTGATCCGTGGCCAGCGGATCGTCGCTGAATTCCCCATCCTGCCGTACCGCTACCTGAGCCACCAGGGCAACTTCGCCATCCTAACCCGGGACGGCGAACTGCCATGGTGGGAGGAGTTCGGGCGGTCGCAATCACTGATCTACCTGGAGCCGACGGAGGTTGGCATCGATGATTGACCTACGCGCCATCCGGATCGGGGTCGAGGTATCCGGCCGCATGAACTACTACAGCGCCGCGGACGGGATGCGGATCAAGGCGAGCGGCACGAAGTACGCCAACGCGACGCAGAACGAGTGCAGCGTGACCATCTCGAATCTGCGGCGCGAGACGCGTGACTTCCTGCTGACCGAGACGAGCCCGTTCAACAAGAATCGGACGCCGAAGCGCCTGGTTGTGGAAGTGGGGCGCGTATCCACCGGCCTGTTCAAGGTCTACACGGGCGACATCATCAGCGCGGAGCCCAGCAGCCCGCCGGACGTGGACATCGTCTTGAAGTCCAAGACCGGCAACGCAGCGAACGGCACGGTCGTGTCAAAGAGCGCGCAGGCGACGTCGAAGCTCTCAGCCATCGCCTCGGCGGTGGCTACCGACATTGGCGCCACGCTCGATTTCCAGGCCATGGACAAGCTGATCGCGAACTACACCTACACCGGCGGGGCGCTGGGGCAGGTGAACCGCCTGGCGGAGGCCGGCGGAGTTCGCGCCTTCGTGGATGACGCCCGGCTGATCGTGCAGGACTTCGACAAGGCCGTGCGCGGCCGGGTCAAGATCCTGAACATGAACAGCGGCATGGTGGGCATCCCGAAGGCCACGGAGAAGGGCGTGGAGGTGACCTATCTGATCGACGGCGAGTCGGTCCTGGGCGGCACCTTGCGCCTTGAGAGCAAGTTCAACCGGTCGCTCAATGGCGACTACAAGATCGATCAACTCAAGTTCGACGTGGCCAGCCACGAAGACCCATTCTTCTACCAAGCGACATGCAGCCGACTGTAGCCCCCGATATCGACGGCGCCGACGATGGAAGCCTATCGGGCGTCTTGAAGTCCTGGATCCGCTCGTTCATACGCGAGAACCTGGACGACATGCTGCCGGCCCAAGTCGTGTCCTATGACGACGCGTCGAACCGGGCAGTCGTCAAGCCGCTGATAATGGTCGGCACGACGGACGGGCAGAAGATCTCCCGCGGCAGCATACCGAACATCCCGGTGTTTCGGTTCGGTGGCGGGGGATTCTTCATGCGGTTTCCGATCAAGCCGGGAGACTTCGGGTGGCTGAAAGCGAACGACCGGGACGTGTCCCTGATGTTCCAGCGCGGCGGCCGCGAAGACTGGCCGAACACGGAGCGGCTTCATTCGTTCTCGGATGCGATGTTCTTTCCCGACACGATCAAGGACTGGGCGATCGCTGGCGATAACGCCGACGCCCTGGTGCTGCAATCTCTGGACGGTGCGGTCTGCATCTCTTTGCACGCTGGCGAGGTGCGGATCAAGGCGCCCAAAGCGAAGGTGGAAATTCCTGAGTCGGAATGGATTGGGGACATTGAGTTCAAGGGCAACGTCGCCACCAGCGGCGGGAATGTGGCGATGTCCGGCGGCACGCTCACCCACAACGGCAAGAACATCGGAGGCACCCACAACCACAGCGGGGTGCAGCCGGGTAGCGGCAACTCGGGAGCCCCCAATTGATCACGTTCCAGACCGACGACGACAACGACTTCGTGACGCTGCCCAATGGCAACTTGGCGATGGTTTCGGATGCTCAGGCAGTGGCGCAGGAGGCCAAGCACTTCGCGGCCACGGCGCGCGCGGAGATGATCCATGCCTATGACGAGGGCATCCCGTTCCTGCGCGAGGCGTTCAGCAAGCAGCCCAACATGGCGCAGTTCGAGGCGTCCTTGCGCCGGCGCCTGCTGGATACCCCGGACGTCACTGGCATCGTGAGTCTCGTCACGCATATCGAGGGCGAGGCGTTGAAGTACACGGCGACGCTCCAAACCACATACGGCACGGTAACGATCAATGGCTGATTACAGTTTCATCGCCAATCGCGGCGTCATCGTCGCGGATACGGCCACGACGCGCGCGCAGGTGGAAGCAGAATTCCGGGCCGTTTTCGGCGACGACATGCCCACCGACCCGGCAACGCCGCAAGGCATGCTGATCACGCGGATCACCGAAGAGCGCGACGCGATCGCGCGCAACAACGCCGAGCTGGCCAACCAGATCAATCCGGCGCTCGCCGGCGGCGTGTTCCTCGACTCGCTCATGGCACTGACGGGCGGCCGGCGCCGCAGCAGCGTGCGATCGCTGATCGTGGGAGCCATTTTGGGCGGCGTGCCCGGCACAAATGTCCCCGCCGGTTCGATCGCGGAGACGGCGCTGGGCGAGCAGTTCGAACTTGTGACCACGGTCGTACTGAGTTCGGCCGGCACTGCCACGGGCAATCTGCGGGCGCTGCAAGACGGCGAAATTGTCGTGCCGCCGGGCGGCCTGGATTCGGTAGCCTCCAGCGTCCTGGGGTGGGAGACGATCACCAACCCGGCCGCGGCTATCCCTGGGCAGGTGGAAGAGAACGACGTCCTCTTGCGCCGGCGGCGCGCGCAGACTCTGGCGCTGCAGACGACGTCGATCAACGAGGCGATCGTTTCACGGCTGTATGACATCGAGGCCGTTCGCTCGTGCTACTACCTGGAGAACTACGCCGACGTCGACCAGGTGATCGACGGCATCCCAATGCGCAAGCACAGCATCTGGGCATGCGTTGAGGGCGGCACCGATCAGGAAGTGGCCCAGGCGCTCTTCGAGACCAAGACCGTCGGCGGCGGATACAACGGCGCGGTGGTTGTCCCGGTCCCGGATCCGGTGAACGGCCGGCTGTACGAAGTGAAGTTCGACCGGCCGGAGGAGATTGCTCTCCTCATCCGCGTGACGGTCAAGGCGAGTTCGCTGGACGTCCAGCAGCTCGTCCCGGACCTGATCATGAACTACGTCAACGGGGACATCGAGGGAGACGTCAGTTTTGTGGTGGGCAGCGATGTGTCGACCTTCGAGCTCGCCAGCGCCGTCAACCAGCAAGAGCCGACGATCTTCGTCAAGAAGGTTGAGCTTTCGGTTGTCGGTTCCGGCACCTGGTCGGCCGACACGATGGAGATCGCGCCCAATCAGATCGCGCGCACGCAGCGCAGCTCCATCCAGGTGGTGATCACATGAGCGGCACGCAGCAATTCGACTTCTCCGTCGATCTGATGCGGTCGATCCTATGGCAGTACGAGGGCGCCCCGCGCGCCGTCGCGCTGGCGCGGAACGATCAGGCCTGGCTCGACGATCACCACGCGGAGTTCTGGCGCAACTGGAATCGGGACGTTTTCGACTTGGACACGGCCAACGAGTTCGGACTCTCGGTCTGGGCGCGCATTCTGGGCGTGTCGCTTGAGATCGGCGCGCCGCGGCGCGTTGAAGGCGTGTTCGGGTTCGGAGTCAGCAACGCCAACTTCGAAAACGGGAACTTCGGCCGCGCCGCCGATGGCCAGGTGAGCCTCGACATCGAGTCTGCGCGCAAGCTGCTGAAGCTGCGCTGGTTCCAGCTGACCATGCGGCCGACCGCGCCGAACATCAATCGCGCGCTGGAAAGCGTCTTCGGGGCCGGGAAGGCCTCTGTGTTCGACAACTACGACATGACGACCATCACGTTCATGTTCTCGAGTACGCCCGATTACAGGCTGCGGCGCCTGCTGGAAAAGACGGACATCCTGCCCCGGCCCTCTACGGTCGGGATCAAGTGGGCGGTGCAAGTTCGGCCCTCTTGGGGCTTCGGCCCGAACCACCTCAATTTTGAAAACGGAAACTTCGGAGCGTAAATGGCTACCAGGATCTACAAGACGCCGTTCGCGGCGACGGGCGACAAAGAGGCATTGGCCACTGCGGATCAACCCGACGGCAAGGTGTCGCTGCAGGCCGGCTGGACGCCCGACTACGAACTGCCCAACGACAACCCCAACTATCGCCCGGTGGGCCGGGCGGAGATGAACGGCATTCTGAGCGAGGTCACCGAGGGGATTGGCGAAATGCAGTTGCGTGGCTTCGCCATCTGGCAAGCCATTGACGGCGGGTGGCCGGCGGGCGCGCAGGTGATGGTCGGCGAGGTCGTTTATGTGTCCGACATCGACAACAACCTGACTACACCGGGCGCCGTGGGCGCCAACTGGACAAGAGTGGCAACTGGCGTCGCGACTACGGCACAAGCACAGGCGCAGACTGACGATACGCGTTCGCTGACGCCGAAAAAGCTTGCGGAAGCTTTTAAGGGAGCGAACCAGACTCTCGGAGCAACTGGATTCCAAAAGCTGCCGGGCGGCTTGATTATGCAATGGGGCAACGCCAACGCGGTCAACGGATCTGTGATCGTGACATTTCCCATCGCGTTTCCCACTGCGAACTTTACCGGTGTTACGGACACGGATGCTGCCGCGATGTGCACTGCTTACCGATCGGTGAGCAAGTCACAGTGCGAAATTTACTTGCATAACCCTTCCGGCGTCGGACAGAACGGCACGGTTCGCTGGATTGCTTTGGGGTATTGAACATGATTTATTTCTCTGCGAGTCCCGTTGGGTTCTACCGAGAAGACATCCACGGCGCCGACATCCCGGCAAATGCGGTTGGGATCAGTGAAGAAAGGTACATCGAACTTCTGTCCGGACAAGAGTCCGGGAAGTTGATAACCGCGGACGAGAATGGGCAACCCGTCTTGATTGATCCACCTTCGGCTTCGACCGCACCGCGAATCATTTCTCGCTTCCAAGCATTGGCAGCGTTAATGCAAGCGGGTTTGCTGCACGACGTGGAAGCGTGGGCCGCTGACCCGAACACCCATCCTCTGCATCGGCTCGCATTTGAAACAGCTGCCGAGTTTTCCCGCACCAGCCCGGCGTTGAATGCGGGTGCCGAGGCGTTGGGTTGGACGAGCGAGCAGCTCGACGACTTGTTCCGGGCTGGTGCGGAGATTCTTGCCTGACTCCAGGCGACTACACGAGGGGCTACGCGCGCGGCGTGCGCTTTAGGGCACCGATTCCCTCGGGCTGTTCGCCGCGCGCGAGGAACCGCGCTTGCAGTCGGTGGCGGAAGCGTTCAAGCGGCATTTCCAAGTAACGATAGGCAGCCGCACCAACGAAGATTGAGATGACCACGGCAGCGATCATGGCGAGCGGGCTGCCCTGGAATCTCGTCTGCAGGTGCATGAACACCAGCCAGTGGAACAGGTAGACGGAATAGCTCCAGGCGCCCATCTTGCGCATGAACGCCGAATCGACCAAGCGACCGAAGACGCCCTTAAGGTCGATCGTCGCGACAATGAACAATGCCCAGGCGGCGCTGATATAGACGAATTTGTCAGCCAGCGCCGTGTCGTAGGGAACGCCGAAAAGTGCGTGGCGTGCGCCGGGGCTTCCCATCACCAACCCTGCAGTGACCAGAACGCAGATGACATTCGAGGTCCGATCGGAAATGCGGCCGCGCACGTCGTTGATGATGGTGGCAAGGTAGCAGCCGATCGTGAAGCTCGACAGATACCACTGTGTCCCGATGGCGTTGATTTCTGTGCGCCAGTAGGGCCACAGCGCTTGCTGGATCGCTATCAGAGCGACGGCGGCACCCGTCACGGTTCGGATGCTGTGCTTGCGCGCCGCTATGAGCAGGGCTGCAACAAGGGGGAGCCATGCGTAGAAGGTGAACTCGACGGGGATGGTCCAGAGATGCGCGTAGCCTTTCTGAAACGTCAGAGAGAGCCACACGTCTCGCGCGGAATCTATGCCGGCCGTGCCCAGCACGAAGTACACGCCAACAGCGATGGCGAACAGCGGCAGAATTCGCAGCACCCGGCCGAGAGCATACGAGGCCAGTACGGAAACTGAAAAACCGGAAGTCTGAAACTTGTGAGTCAGGAGGAATGCGCTGAGGACGAAGAACAGCCAAACGCCAATTTTTCCCGTACCAGCGAGGTAAAGGCCCGCGGTGGTCATGAAGAACATAGCGAACGCATGCGTGAGCAAAACGACGACGCAAGCCAACCCGCGTATTCCGTCAGCTCCTGGGAAGCGCTCGGTTTTAATCATTTCTCATTCTGGGGCGATGTGTCGCCGCACTTTTTGGTGCGTCTGATAATTGATCGGGAAGCCGCAGTGTCACTTGAGCGGCCGAGCGCGGCGCTTCAGGGCAGCGCCAGTGCATAACCTCGAATTTTACCCGCCACGGCGGGTTTTTTTACGTCTATAGGGGACGGGATTGAATATCCAAGACTTCGACGCCTTCGCGGCCAAGTTCGCCGGCGTGCTTGGCGCGGCGGTGTCCATGCGATACCTGCAAGGGTCCTGGCCGGCGCGTCTGAGCATGGCCGTCAGCGGGTCGCTGGTGGCCTATTACGCGTCGCCGTACCTCTCGCTCATGTTGGGTATCCCTGAGGGACTGGCGGGCTTCCTGACCGGCATGTTCGGCATGGCCATCGTGTCGCGCGCCTGGGAGGCAGTGCAGGCCGCACCGGTGGGCGCTCTCTGGCAGGCCGTCATCGACCGCGTGCGCGGCAAAGGGGCGTGACATGGACAGCACCATCATTCTCACACTGTGGGCGGTGCTGGCTTTCGTTTGCTGGCTGGTGGTGGCCGGCGGCGCGGCGCTGGCGGTGTTCTCGCGCGGCATCAAGGACACGACGTTCGAGCGGATCGGCCTGTCGGCCATCGGCCTGACGGCGACCGGAGCGGCCTGCCGCATTTTCGTGGCGGGCTGGGCCAGCGCGGGAGACGCGGCGCTCGCGGCCTCTGCCGCCTTTTACGTGGCCGCGGTGACGGCCAAGCACATCAGGAGCCCCAAGCAATGACGCTATCCGAAATCGTCGCCGCTGGCATCGACCCCGCGCTGGCGCTGCTGCCCGCCGGCATGGACACGCCCGAAGCGCGCGTCATGCTGCTGGCGATCGGGCTGCAAGAATCGCGCTTCGAGCATCGCCGCCAGCTCGTGGGCAACCCGCCGCGCCCGACCGGACCGGCGAAGAGCTTCTGGCAGGCAGAGCAGGGCGGCGGCATGGTGCACGGCGTCCGCCGGCACGTCGCCACCAGCGCCGCGGCCGCGCACCTTTATCAGGCCCGAGGCGTGGCGGCGCGCGACGCTGCCATCTGGGATGCCATCGAGCACGACGACGTGCTGGCGGCCGGCCTGGCGCGACTGCTGCTGTGGAGTGATCCCGGCCGGCTGCCTGCGGTCGGCGATGAGCAGGGCGCCTGGAACCTCTACCTGCGCACCTGGCGGCCGGGCAAGCCGCATGCGCAGACGTGGCCGGCCCTGTACGCGCGGGCGGTAGCCGAGGTGACGCGATGAACCCCCTGCTGCGCGCCGCGGTGCCGTACCTGATGGGCGGCGCCCTGGTGGTGGCCATCGTACTCGGTGTGCGCTGGTACGGTACGAGCCAATATCAGGCCGGGGTCGCCAAGGCGAATGCCGACCACACGCTGGCTGAGCTGACCGAGTTCAAGACCCAGGCTGCACGCCTGGGCGGAATCTCCGACACCCTGGAGGGCGCCTTGGTGGCGCTGCGCGACGCTAAGCCCAAGACCATCGAGAGGTATACCCGTGTCGAAGTTCAAAGCCCTCTGCCTGCTGGCTGCCGCATTGACGCTGAGCGGTTGCAGCACATCAACGAGGCCGGCCGCCTGGCCAATGCTGCCAGCCAACCTGGCGCAGCCGTGCCCGCCGGTGCCGGAAGTGACGAGCGATAGCTGGGATGACTTCGCGCGCAGCTACATGGCGCTGACTATGCAGTATGGGGAATGCGCGGCCCGGCATGGTGCGATGGTCGGCGCCTGGCCGCAGCCGTTGCGCTAGGCTTCTCGGACGGAAATCTCGAGATCCTTTCCCATCGTGCGCAGGGCCGCCGCGATGGTGTCGATCTTCGTGGCGTGACCCAGATTAATGATGCGGGTCACCTCTTGCGGGCGTGTGTTCATCCTGCGGGCCAACTCCGCAGGCGTGACACGCTGAGCGATCATCTCGTTCAGCAATAGAACCTTCGCCCATACGCTTGCGGGAAGGGCGATAAGAACCTCCCCGTCTTTTGGATCGGACGGAAGAGGCACGGGCCGACGGTCCTCAAAATAGAACTCCATGGCAGTCACCAGAGCGCCGGCGGCCATTTCGAGCGCGTCATCGCGGTTGTCGCCGCAGGTGATCGCCTCCGGGATATCGCGGAACGTGACGTTGAAGCCGTCGCCCTCGGGGTCGAGAAATGCAGGATATCGAGCCATATAATTTGCTGTGCGGTGTTGCGTAGCGAGTGGGGAAGCCCCTTTCGGGGCCTCCTCCTATTTCAGTCCTAGTTTCTTCAGGATGTTCTGCCTAGTGCCGTCTCTCAATTCCTTGGAAGGGTGCCTAGGCAGGGTGGTCTGTTTTCCGTTGTAGTAGGCTTTCGTGTGGTTGCTACCCTCTGCGAAAGTCACTCCTTTGGAAGCGAGCCACCGTTTGAACTCGCTTTGCTTCACCGCACCTCCTTTGTTTGTTGACAGTGAAAACATTATAAACAAAAACGTTTATACGGTCAACAAAAAAGTTGATGCTGGGTCAAAGTATTTCACTCGACCAGCCATTGCATCCACCATCCCTGGTAGTAGCGCCGCCCGTCGATCTCCTCGAAGCCGCAGACCATCATCCCCCTGTCAGAGCAGAAGGTGAGCAGTTCGGGTTCAAGTAGGTCGGGGATCGGACCCTTCGCCGTCGCGCCGAACTTGGCCAGGCCATCCATCGTCATGACGCGCACCTGACGGCGCATGTCCTCGCGCGTGATCGAGTACATCCGCACCGTGCCGGTGACGGCCGGGGCCGGGTCGTTGTCCCGGCGCTTCTGGCCAAGGTAGTGGGTGCGGACGACGGAGCAAAGCATGATTCTGCTGCGATAAGGCTGTATGGATATACAGTATATTGCGGCAGAATCGGGGTCAGGCCATCGGTGTGGCGACGAGTTTGTCGGAGGGGAAGGGCACGAGGAAGTCGCGACTTTGGTCGGCGCTGACCGTCAGCCAGTCACGGTAGGCGCCCTCGGGCAGAATCACCACCATGCGTTTTTCTTTGTTGGGCTGGTGGTAGTCGCGGAACAGAGGATCCTGGTCGGCGTTGATGGTGAGCATCGTGTAGCTCTCATGCCACTGGCCGGCCGCGTCCCGGTATCGATCCCAAAGCCCGGCGATGCCCAGCGGCGCGCCGTCCGCCCGGGTGAACCGGGTGGCCACCGCCTTGCCGGATCGCCAGTCCGGTTCGAAGATTGCGTCGGCCGGGATGACGCAGTGCTGAGCCCGGCGCCAGGCATTGCGGAAGGTAAAGGCGTTGGCGACGCGGTCATCGCGGGCGTTGAAGGTCGACAGCTTCTCGGCGCCGGCCAGCGCGTCCGGCCGGGTGGAACCGGATATCAGGCCCCAGCGGCCCGTCACGGCTTCGATGCCGGGCACGGCCTCGTCGCCAGCGTCATGCTCGGGCGGCCGGCGGACGAAGATGCCCTGATAGCGCGGCCACATGTCGTACTTGCCAAGGACGCCCGGCCTCGTCACGCCGAACTTCTTCAGCAGCAGCTCAGCGTCTTTCAGGGTTTGGTAATGACTGCACATCAGATAACTATCCTCTGATGCCAACGACCATTATGAGTGGCCCTATCGCTACACATAGGAATTGAAGCAGGACCAAAAGCCCTGTTGCCTGACTAAGTTTGGCAACAGTCCGAGCTTGAGCTGTGTAGTCGCCACGTCGGTTCTTCGCGAAGCTTCGTGCGACAAGAATCTTCGTCGGCCAAAAAAGCCCTCGAAGAACTTCATCCTCATATTTCTGAGTGTCAAGCTCTGTCACGCCTTGGCTCGCCAATCGAGCTTCTAAGGCCTTACCGAACTGCTCACCTTCGCTCTCAAGACGTAATGCCATTTCGACGATGGAGGCGTTGTATTTGGCCATCAATCCGAATAGGCCGCTGAAGATGAGAACGGCGAGTCCATACTTCATCGCCGCCGGCGACACTAATCCAAGCAGCACATTGGCCTGGGAGATAAGCAGGGCGACGGCTGCACCCGTCAACGTCAGAATACCGTTCAAAAAGGACAAGGATGCTGGCGCCATGTGTCTAGCTGTCTGCGTCAACGTTGCGGCGGCTGCAAACTGCTCGGGAGATGGCGGCGGGGACATTGTTCAGTACGTGAGTAGCCAGCGGAAAGAAATTCTATTCTAGGGCGCGCCCTCATTTTCTGCTTGCTGCAGCATATGCCCGGCAGCCTACTGGACTCTCGGATAGTGGGATGAAGAAGGATTTGACGCACTGTGCAAAAAGCCAGTTTACCGCTGTCTAAAACTGTCCTACCGTCCCTTACAGATCAATGGCTTACGAAGCCTAACTTGCCGCTTCATTTTAGACAGCCAGAGGTCAAATCTTCTGTTTTATCAACGCTTTACGACGGAGATGAAAGAGAATGACCAACACGCTTATCAGTGTCGATCTGGAACAATCCCCCTACGATAACAAGCAGATCCATAACCGCTGGCATCCGGATATTCCGATGGCGGTGTGGGTCAAGCCCGGGGACGATTTCATTCTGGAAACCTATGACTGGACGGGCGGCGCGATCAAGAACGACGACAGCGCCGACGATGTGCGGGATGTGGATCTGTCCACCGTGCACTTTCTGTCCGGGCCCGTGGGCGTGGAGGGCGCGGAGCCGGGGGACCTGCTGGTGGTGGACCTGCTGGATATCGGCGCCAAGCCCGACAGCCTGTGGGGATTCAATGGGTTTTTCAGCCGCAACAATGGCGGCGGGTTTCTGACGGATCATTTTCCGCATGCGCAGAAATCCATTTGGGATTTTCACGGCATGTTCACGTCGTCGCGGCATATTCCGGGCGTGAGCTTCGCGGGTCTGATTCATCCGGGACTGATCGGGTGCCTGCCGGACCGCAAGCTGCTGGACGAATGGAACCGGCGTGAGCAGGCGTTGATCGATACCAATCCGAATCGCGTGCCGCCGTTGGCCAATCCGCCTGCGCCCAAGACCGCGCACATGGGCGCGTTGCAGGGCGCGGACCGCGATCGCGCGGCGGGCGAGGGGGCGCGCACGGTTCCACCGCGCGAGCATGGCGGCAATTGCGACATCAAGGACCTGTCGCGCGGGGCGCGGGTGTTTTTTCCGGTGTATGTGAAGGGCGGCGGGTTGTCGGTGGGCGATCTGCATTTTTCGCAGGGCGACGGCGAGATCACGTTCTGCGGCGCGATCGAAATGGCCGGCTGGGTGCACATGCGCGTGTCGCTGATCAAGGGCGGCATGGACAAGTATGCGATCCGCAATCCGATCTTCAAGCCCAGTCCGATAACGCCGGCCTACAAGGACTTCCTGATTTTTGAAGGCATTTCGGTCGATGAGGCCGGCAAGCAGCATTACCTGGACGTGAACGTGGCCTACCGGCAAGCGTGCCTGAACGCCATCGAATACCTGAAGAAGTTCGGCTATTCGGGGGCGCAGGCCTATTCGCTGCTGGGTTGCGCGCCGGTGCAGGGGCACATCAGCGGCGTGGTCGACATTCCCAATTCGTGCGCGACGCTCTGGTTGCCGACGGAGATTTTCGATTTCGACATCCAGCCGTCGGCCAGCGGACCGGTCAAGCACATCAAGGGCGACGTCGACATGCCGCTGTCGCGCGATTTGTAGGAGACGACGATGCCGATGTATGACTATGCCTGCGCGGATTGCGGCGAGTTTGCGGTGTTGCGGCCCTTGGCGCAGTGGCGGGATCCGGCCGCATGCCCGCAGTGCGGAGTGCTGTCAGGCCGCATCGTGGCGGGTGCACCGGCGGTGTCTGCGCTGTCCTCGGCGATGAACCGGGCGCATGCGGCCAATGAACGCAGCGCCAACGAGCCGCGCAGCACGCGGGCGGGGCACGGCATGAACTGCGGGTGCTGCAGCGGCGGGCGGTCGCGGGGCCGGACGCGCACGTCGGGCGATGGCGCCAAGTCATTCGCGGGCGCGAGGCCCTGGATGATCAGTCACTAGTCCGATCCCTGCCGGCCGGGCCGCTGATTGAAGACGCCCGGCCGTGCGGCGTTCCCGCGTCTAAGACTACGTCTACGACTGCACTGCCGGTTCCAGCGGCGCCACGGCGGCGCCCTGGATCTTGTGCCGCGCCAGCGCCTCGGCGACGAAGCCCGATTTCTTCATGGCTTCGACGAAGGCCGAGAGGTAGGCGCTGGCCTTGTCGCCGCGCCGCTTGGGCACGCCCATGGCCTGGCGGATCAGCATGAAATGGCCGTCCAGAAGGCGCAAGCCGCCCAGGCGTTGCGCGTCAGCTTCCAGCTGCTGTTTGACGCCCGCGGCGACTTCCATGTTTTCCTTCAAGAAGGTGTCGACGACGGCGGGCGAGGTGGGGGCGCGAAAGATTTCGGCCTGCTTGAGTTCGCGTGTCAGATACAGGTCATAGGCGCTGCCCTTGCCGACGACGACGCGCTGGCCCGGGCGGTCGACTTCGTCCATGCTGGCGACGGGCGAGTCCTGGCGGACGAGGTACGCGCCTTCGATGACGACATACGGCGCCGTGAAGGCGATCTGCTCGCCACGCAGCGGGTCGATCGCGAAAAAGCCGACGTCGGCCTGTTCGGCAGCCACCGCACTGACGGATTCGCCCGCCGATTTGAAGACGACGAGTTCCAGTGTCACGCCCAGCCGGCGCGCAAGTTCGGTCGCCAGATCCACCGACACGCCGCCGGGTTGGCCAGTGGCGGGGTCGGCGTTCGCGAGAATGGGATTGCCCAGGTTGATGGACGCGCGCAGCACGCCCGTGGGGGCGAAGGCAGACAGCAGTTCGTGATCGGTCTTCATGGCTTCCTTGCGGGAGGGGACGCGCCGCCGGGCGCGGTCGATGCCAGAGGATAGCCCCAAAGCCCGCAGCGGCGCGATGCCTTATTGCGCGCGGCGCAGCACGTAATGACCCGCGAGCGGTCCGGTGGGACGCGTGCCGTCGCGGTACAGCATCGTTACCTGGTTCTCGCCGACGAAGTAACGCTGGCTGTCGCCCGCGGCGTCCAGACGGATCGTGCTGCCGTCGGACTCCCAACTGAAGGTGCCGGCCACGACTTCGGGTTGGGGCTGACGGTCCAGGTACTGGGTCAGCTTTTCGTAGCGGCCGTCCTTCATCAGCGTCAGGCGCGTGCGGATACCCGGGCAATCGGCGCAGGGCAGCACGCCTTCATAGCTGCCAGGCCAATCCAGGGAATTGCGGGCGGTGTGGTTGTCCACCGGCACGGAGCGGGCGGTGATCGGCTTGGACGGGGCGCAGCCCGCAAGCAGCGCGAGACTCAGGGTGCAGGTCAGGGTGGTTTTCATCATGGCGAGCTCCTGTGTGACGGCCTGACTGAGGGCCAGACGCGTTTTCACGATACGGACAGTAACTGTCCGATGCTGAAACGGGATGTAAGACCGCAACGCCGCCAATTTGGCCAACCGGGACAAGCAGGCGTGCGCTAAGCTCGGCGTTCCTTGCGCGGGAGGCGGCATCGGGCTGCCGGCGCGGCGATAGGGCGACAGGCATGAAAGGCGAACACCATTACAAAGTTTCCGTCGAATGGACCGGCAACACCGGCGCCGGCACGGCCGGCTACGCAGCTTATTCGCGTGACCACCTGATCCAGGCCGCAGGCAAGCCCGACGTGCCGGGATCGTCGGACCCGGCCTTTCGCGGCGACCCCGCGCGCTGGAATCCCGAGGACATGCTGGTGGCCTCGTTGTCGGCCTGCCACAAGCTCTGGTATCTGCACTTGTGCGCGGTCGAAGGCGTGACCGTGCAGGCCTACCGGGACGAGGCCGAAGGCGTCATGGTGGAGGACCCGAAGCGCGGCGGCGCGTTTGCCTCGGTCACGCTCAAACCCCAGGTCACGATCGCGGCGGGCGGCGACGCCGCGTTGGCGCAAGCGCTGCACGAGCGCGCGCACCATTTCTGCTTCATTGCCAATTCCGTGAATTTTCCGGTACGGTGCGAGCCACGCATCGTGATCCAGTCCGCCTCCTGACGACATTCCATGAATACCGCTCTTGTCGTGATCGACGTGCAGCGCGCGTTGTTCGAAACCTCGCCGCCGCCGTTCGAGGCCGCGCAGGTGCTGTCGCGCATCAACGCGCTGGCCGAACGCGCCCGCGCGGCCGGCGCGCAGGTCATCTATGTTCAGCATGAAAGCCCCGGCTCGGACCTTGCGCATGGCGCGCCGGGATGGGATCTGGACACGCGCCTGGCGACTTCCGCGCAAGACATCCGCATCCGCAAGACGACGCCGGATTCGTTTCTGCGCACGGATCTGGCGCAGGTGCTGGCGGACCGGGGCGTGACGCAACTGGTCTTGTGCGGCTACGCCACGGAGTTCTGCGTGGACACCACCGTGCGGCGCGCGGCGGGGCTGGGATTGCCCGTGACTCTGGCGGCCGATGCGCACACCACGCACGACAAGCCGCACGCGGATGGCGCGCAGATCCGGGCGCACCACAACGCGACGCTGCCGGACATTTCGAGCTTTGGCGTGAAGATCGCCGCGGCGCCGTCCGCCGAACTCTTTGCCGGCGGCGGGCCGCGATGAACGTGATGGACCCGGCACTGCTGTCGCTGCTGGTCACGCGCGACATGCCCTTCGGCAAATACAAGGGGCGGCTGATTGCCGATCTGCCGGGGCCTTATCTGGCGTGGTTCGCGCGCAAGGGTTTTCCGCCTGGAGAGCTGGGGCGCCTGTTGGCGCTGATGCACGAACTGGACCATAACGGGCTGTCGTCGCTGCTGGACCCGTTGCGCCAATCGCGGCGCCCATCTTGAGGGCAATCCGGCAAGCGGGGCTGACCGGAAATGCCAGGAAACAACTGGCGGCTTCCGTGTAGCGTCTTGGCACGACGCGGGCGCCACGCCGCGTAATACGATAGGGTCGCAGCCGGCCATCGGACCGGACGCTGACTTATCGAAGAGGTTTCCATGAACAAACACCACGTCTCTGCCTTCCTGCTTGCTGCCCTGTGCGCGGCGGGCGCCGCCCAAGCCCAGAACGCCGTGCCCGGCACGGCGCAGGAAATGCAGTTTCCGTCCAGCCCGGGCAGCCTGTCGCCGCCGTCGACGCTGCGCATGACGGTCACGCCCGAGACGCCGCCGGTGGTGATCCGCGATACGCCGCAAAGCCAGGCCGAATTCCAACGCTGCCGCACGGTGTCTGACCGTGCCGCCACGTCGCGCACGCAGATGCAGGCCGGCCTGGAGCAGTGCCTGCGCGAACTGGAGCAGCGCCGCCAGCAGCAATAGAAGCGGGTGGGAGTCCAGGGCCGGAGCCAGAGCGGGTACACTTGTGCGCCGTTTTGCTCTAAGCGCCTGAATTCCCATGATTTCCACCGCCTGCGGCGTCGACTTCGGCACCTCCAATTCCACCGTCGGCTGGAGCCGTCCCGACCAACATGCGCTCCTGACGCTGGAAGACGGCAAGACCACCTTGCCGTCGGCCATCTTCTTTCATGACGAGGACGCCGACGTCAGCTATGGCCGGGCGGCCATCTCCGACTACCTGGCCGGCTATGACGGGCGCCTGATGCGCTCGATGAAGAGCCTGCTGGGCAGCTCGCTCATCGACGGCTCGACCGAAGTGCAGGGCCGCTCCATTCCGTTCCGTGTGCTGTTGACGCGCTTTATCGCCGAATTGAAGGCGCGCGCCGAAACGGCCGCCGGGCGCGGCTTTACCCGCGCCGTGCTGGGCCGTCCCGTGTTCTTCGTGGACGACCATCCCGCCGCCGACCAGACGGCGCAGGACACGCTGGAAGAGATCGCGCGCAGCGTGGGTTTTACCGACATCGAGTTTCAGTTCGAGCCGCTGGCGGCCGCGTTTGACTACGAGTCGCAGATCAGCCGTGAAGAGCTGGTGCTGGTGATCGACATTGGCGGCGGTACGTCGGACTTTTCGCTGATCCGGCTGGGACCGGACCGCGCAGCCAAGCCCGACCGCCGCGACGATATTCTGGCCTATGGCGGCGTGCACATCGGCGGGGTCGATTTCGACAAGCAATTGAGCCTGGCGCATGTGATGCCGCTGCTGGGCCTGGGCAGCCAGCTGCGCAGCGGCAAGGACGTGCCGTCGACGCAGTACGGCAATCTGGCCTGCTGGCACACCATCAACCAGGCCTACACGCGCAAGGCGGCCGAGCACTTCGCCTACATCCGCGCCGAGGCCGGCGACCGCCAGAAGATCGACCTGTTGCTGAACCTGGTCAAGGAGCGTGCGGGCCACTGGGTGGCGGTGCAGGTCGAGGAAGCCAAGATCGCGCTGTCGGATGCGCCCGCCACGCGTATCGACCTGTCGCGCGTCGCGCCGGACCTGGGCGTCGAGGTGACGCGCCCGTCGTTCGACGCATGCGTGGGGCGGTTGATCGACAAGGTCGAGACCACCGTGGGCCAGCTGCTGCGCGATGCAGGCGTGTCCACGGCGGACGTGGACACCGTGTTCTTCACCGGGGGCTCCAGCCGCGTGCCGCGCCTGCGCGAAAGCGTGTCCCGGCTGGTGCCCGAGGCGCGCAGCGTGGAAGGCGACTTGTTTGGCAGCATCGGGGCGGGCCTCGCGCTGGACGCGGCGCGCAAGTTCGGCTGACCGGCGGCCGGCGGGGCGATGGTAAGCTGCCAGGCGTGCCTCGCACGGCCATCCGCCCCTTCCTGTCCATGATCCAGACGTCCTCATGACCCGACCCGCCGATACCCATCTCGTCGAAACGCTGCTCGCGAGCGAGGCGCCGTACGACGGCAGCTTCCTGAAGATCCGCCGCGACACCGTCAGTCTGCCCAACGGCCACACCGGCATCCGTGAATACGTGGTGCACCCGGGCGCGGTGGTGGTGATTCCGCTGCTGGACGACGGCCGGGTGCTGCTGGAGCGCCAGTTCCGTTATCCCATCGGGCGCGTGATGACGGAGTTTCCGGCGGGCAAGCTCGATCCGGGCGAGGATCCGCTGGTGTGCGCCAAGCGCGAATTGCTCGAGGAAACCGGTTATACGGCCGCCCAATGGGCCCACGCGGGCGCCTTGCATCTGGCCATCGCCTATTCCACCGAGATCATTCACATCTTCTTTGCGCGCGGCCTGCAGGCTGGGGAACGCCAGCTCGACCAGGATGAATTCCTGGACGTGATCAGCACGCGCCCCGAAGACCTGATCACCGCCTGCAGCCAGGGCGAGGTCACGGACGCCAAGACCCTGACCTGCGTGCTGTGGATGCAGAACGTGCTGTCCGGCGCCTGGAAGCTGGACTGGCAGGACAACGCCGCCTGAACGGCGGTCGCCGTCCCGACGCCCATGTCTTCGTACCCCGTTCTCGTCCAGCCGTCAGGTCTGCGCTTTGAGGCGCCCGCCGGCACGTCCGTGCTGCTAGCCGCGCAGGCTTCGGGCATCAAGCTGCCCAGTTCGTGCCGCAATGGCACGTGCCGTGCCTGCATGTGCCTGCTGGTCGAGGGATCGGTCGTGTATGGCGTTGAATGGCCTGGCCTGTCGCGAGACGAAAAAGAAGAGGGCTGGATCCTGCCTTGCGTGGCGCAGGCGACGTCCGCGCTGGAGATCCAGGCGCCTGGCGCGGCGCCAATCGAGGCGCGGCCGCCCGCCGTCCGCCCGCTTACCGGCGCCAGGCGCTGAGCGCGGCCACCGGCAGCAGGGCGGCGGCCATGCCGGCGGTCATGCCCCACACCATTCCCCAAAAAGGTGCGGTTCCCAGCGCCTGCGCCGTTTGAACGCCCAGGCGCGCGCCCAGCACCATTCCGATCGCCATCAGGATCAGGCAGAGTACGCGGCTTGCCAGCGGCGTTTTTGCCCCCGGACGCCGGGACCAGGGAAGCCGGGACCAAGGCAGCAGCGCTGCCAGCGCCATCGCGGCGGAACTGGCGGGCATCAGCGCCGCGTGCCGCCAGGCCAGTTGCGCCAGCGTGCCCGGCGCACCGCATTCGCTGGCCAGCAGCGCGGCGGGCGTGCGCCATGTGTCCACGACCAGTCCGGCGCCCATGGCCGCCAGGCAGGCCAGCCAGAGGCCCGCCATGCCGGCCGTGGCCGGCGGCTTAGCGCTGGCCGTGGCAGGCGTGGCGGGGGGCGTCGCCGTATTGGTCATGGTGGCGCACCCAGTCGCGTACGTCGAAATATGGGCCGTTTTCGTTGCGGCCCAGCGGCGCGATGTCCAGATAGTTGTACGCGCCCGCCAGCCGCTCCACGCCGCGTTCGAAGGCCGAGTAGGTGTGGAAGATCTCGCCGTCGGGATCACGGAAGAAGGCGCTGGCTCCAGGACGTTCCTCGACCGCGCCATCCGCCTGCGGCACGGACGCGCCGAAATCGAAGTTGAAGTCGCTTTCCGCCGAGGAATACCAGTCAAACGCCCAGCCCATGCGGACCTTGAACGCGGCCAGCCGGGCATACGGCGCGCGCGAGACGGCCACCACCGACACGTCGTGGTGCCGCAGATGCATGAGCGCGCTGTCCAGGTGGTCGGCCAGCAGCGAGCAACCCACGCAGCCTTCTTCCCAGTCGGGATCAAACATGAAGTGATAGACGATGAGCTGGCGCTTGCCGTGAAAGAGGGTCTGCAGGCGCTGCGGCCCCAGCGCGCCTTCGAACAGGTAGGGCTTGTCCACCTGCACCCACGGCAAGGCCATGCGGTCGCGCGTCAGGGCGTCGGTGGCGCGGGTTAGTTCCTTTTCGCGCCGCAAGAGCGCCTCGCGCGCTATATGCCATTCGTTGCGGGATACGACGGGATGATCGGTTTGCATCTTACGTCTCCTCTTCGTGCCGGGCGCGTTCGCCCGGGCTGGGGTTCAGCGTCAGGCCGCGCCGGCCAGGTGATTGGCCAGCCGGTCCAGGGCGCCCGACCAGCCGTCTTCGTGGCCGTCGCGCGTCGCTTCGTCGACGAAGGGCGTCTGCAGGAAGGCAAGATCGGTGCCGGCGCCCGCCGCCGCGAATTCCAGGGTGATCAACGAGACTTCCTGCGGGGTGTCGCGCCACGCCCAGGTGAACACCAGGCGGCGATGCGGCGCGACTTCCTGATAGCGGCCGCTGGCGTAGTGCTCGGCGCCGTCGGCGGTGACGAAGCCCACCTGATAGGCGCCGCCCGCCCGCACGTCGGTTTCGGCCAGCAGCACGCGCTGCGTGCCTGCCGGGCCAAACCAGCGCATCAGCGCTTGCGGGTCCGTCCAGGCTCGCCAGACACGTTCGACGGGGGCGTCAAAGCGTCGCTGGAGCCGCAACTCGATGGGGGAGAGTCGGTTTTCCATGGATGGATTTCCTCTTCGTGATACAGGTATCGCGCCAGCGAATCCAGTTGGCCCGTCCAGAACTTCTCGTAGCGCGCCAGCCAGTTGGCGGCGGCGCCCAGGGGCTTGGCCGACAGCGTGCAGCTCACGACCCGGCCGTCCTTGGCGCGCGCGATGAGCCCGGCGTCTTCCAGTACCCGCAGGTGTTTCATGAAAGCGGGCAGGGACATGGCATGCGGCTGGGCCAGCGTGCTGACCGAGGCCGCGCCGTTTTCCAGGTCGGCCAGCACCCGGCGCCGCGTGCCATCGGCCAGCGCGGAAAAGATGGCATCCAGCGCGTCATCATTTAACTTAACCATAAGGTTAAGTTTTAGGCCTGCCACGAACGCCTGTCAAGGCGGGAGGCTGCGGAATTTCCCTAGGGGGGGCGCTTATTTGGCGCGAGGCTTGATGATGTCGCAGGCTGCGGCGGTGCGGCTAGCCTGGGCGTCGCTGCCCAGCAGCGCCCGCACGCCACAGATCGACCCGAACATGCGCTTGCCGTCGTGGCCGACGCCGCCGACTTCGAAGGCGGAGTGTCGCAGCGTGACGGGCTTGCCGCCGCGCGCGGCCAGTACGTGTTCGTACTGGACGTAGCCCGTGCCGCGGGCCAGCCGGGTGGCACCCTGGGCTTCGGCGCCGCAGGCCTTATCCAGCAGGCGGTGTTCGGGGTTGTTGTCGGCGCCGCCCAGCAGGTAGACCACATCGCGCGCGGCGTAGCGCACGAAGAGCGTGGCATCGTCGGTTTCGCGGGCGTAAGCGGGCAGCTTGTCGGTGCCGTACTTGTACTGGTTGTAGGTCGGGCAGATGCCGCGCTCGTACGGCGCATAGCCCTTGCCGTCGGCGCGGGGCCGTTCGTTGGTCAGGTACAGGTAGGACGACGGATTGGCAATCACGTAGCGCAGCGTGAGGCCGTCGCGGCGCAGTGCGCCATCCAGATTGTTCAGCACCGCGTACCGGTGCACCAGTTGCGCGCCGGCGGAATGGCCGGCCAGCACCAGCCCGGTCAGCGACGGCAGCCGTTTGCGGTCGTTCAGGCTGCGCAGCAAATCATCCAGGACCTGGAACGAGGCGACAGGGGCGGGGCGGCCGGCGGCCTGGACGCTTTCCTGGCCGTCTTCCCAGCTGGCCTTGCGCCAGGCGGCCATGCCGGCAAACCCGGAGTCGATGGAGCCGGAAAACCGGGGAGCGAGCACCAGCGTGTCGCGGGCGCGCGCCGGGTCGGCGGCGACCAGGGCCGCGGCGGTCTCAAAGTATTGGTCGGCGTCGCGCTTGACGCCGTGGATGACGATGAGCACCTGCTTGATGCCGCGCAGATCGTCCTTGGTCAGGTCGCGGTTGGCGTAGACCGGCATCTTGTACCGGTGGCCGGGCCGGCCCAGTTCAACGGTCTGCCAGCGCAGCGGCGCCGCGCGCTTGGGCGCGGGTGTGGCTTCGTCGTAGTCGTAAGGGTCCGGCAGCGGCGTCTGGGCGTGCGCGCTGGCAAATGCCAGCACGGCGGCCACCGCCAGCGCGGCAGGCAAGAGGGCAGGCGCCCGACGCATGGCGCGGCGACTGCTCAGCAGCTCTCGTGTCCCAGCAGTTGCTTGAGCGCCGGCAGGTCCAGGATGCGGACTTCGCGCTGGTTGATCTTGATGAGACCGTCGCGCGCAAAACGCGAGAACAGCCGGCTCACCGTTTCCAGCGTCAGGCCCAGGTAATTGCCGATTTCTTCGCGGCTCATGCGCAGCACGAACTCGGTCGAGGAATAGCCCAGCGAGGCATAACGCTGCGACAGGTTCAGGAGGAAAGCGGCCAGGCGCTGTTCCGAACGCATGGAGCCCAGCGACGCGAGCATCTGGTGCGAACGCGTGATTTCTCGGCTCATGAGGCGGCGGAACTGCTGCTGCAGCGAGGGCAGGTGCGAGGCCACGCGATCGACTTCGTTCAGGCGGATGACGCAGACCTCGGAGTCTTCGAGCGCCACGGCGGCCGACACGTGCTTGCCGTCCAGCATGCCGTCCATGCCGACGATCTCGCCGGGCAGGTGAAAGCCCGTGATCTGGATCTGGCCGGTAGCGTCTTCAAGTTGCGTCTTGAGGCTGCCGAAGCGCACGCCGTATACGGCGTCCAGCGGATGATCCAGCGAGTAGAGCGTCTTGCCTTTTTCGACGCGGACGCGTTCTTTCACCAGCTCGTCCAGCTTTTCGACTTCAGCGGCTGCCATGCCCACGGGGACGCAGACATGGCCCAGCATGCACGTGGAACAGTGGGCGGCGTCAGGGGCAATGGGGACCCGTTTTTGCATACGATGACCTTTAGAGTGCCCATTGCGCGGCGGGCGCCGGAACGGGTGTGAAGCACGAGACAGGCGTCTATTGTAGTCCGTTGTTACTACGGACGTCTTACGAGGGGCCCTTCCGGTCGTCCGGCGTTGTCCGGGAAGCGCGGTGGACGATCCAGTCGTCCCCGGCGATATCGACCGCCGTGGCCCGCCACGCGGGATCGATCGGGTAGTACTCGCAGTGCAGCAATAGGGGTTCGCCGGGGCCTTCAAGGCGGGCGCAGACCGTCCTGCGCACGAAGCAGCAAGGCTTGCCGGGCTCGTATTCCTCGATCTCGTCCATCAGGGCGAGCAGCGCCGGGCCCACCCGGAAGACGTCGCCGCGGACCCGCCGGCCGTCGTCCACGGGGATGAGTCCGGGCCAGTCGCCAAAATCGACCAGCATGCCGGGCACGCTGGCGGCGCCGACATGGCTGGCCGGGGGCAGGCCGCGCCGTGCGGCGGCCCGGGCGAGGTCGTTGATTTCGCCTGCCCGTAGGGTTCCGTACACAAAAACGTATATGCTCATCGCTAAGTTTGCTGCTGCACGTCGAAAACGACCATGAGGGGCGCCGGGTGTTGAAATTGTCTCATCCGGCCACATATTCAGGTTATCGAGCCAGCCGGCACGTATCGGTCAGGCTCCCCACAAGCCAATACGACCATTATGCGATTCGACAAACTTACGACCAAGTTCCAACAAGCGCTGGCCGACGCGCAAAGTCTGGCCGCCCGCAACGATCATCCCTACATCGAACCCGTTCACGTGCTGTCCGCCCTGTTGTCAGACCCTGACAGCGGCGCCGGCAGCCTGTTGGCGCGGGCGGGCGTTGCGGTAAACCGTCTGGGCCCCGCCCTGGAGACGGCGCTCAAGTCCCTGCCGCAAGTGCAGGGCGATGACAACGTTCAGGTGGGCCGCGACCTGCAAGGCGTGCTGACGCGCACCGACAAGGAAGCCGCCCGCCGCGGCGACACCTACATCGCCAGCGAACTGTTCCTGCTTGCGCTGGCCGACGACAAGGGTGAGGCCGGCCGCTTCCTGCGCGAGGCGGGCCTGCAGAAAAAGGCCCTTGAAGCCGCGATCGACGCCGTGCGCGGCGGCGAGAACGTCTCCGGCGCGGAAGGCGAGGCCAACCGCGAAGCCCTGTCCAAGTACACGCTTGATCTGACCGAGCGCGCCCGCCAGGGCAAGCTTGACCCGGTCATCGGCCGAGACGACGAAATCCGCCGCACCATCCAGATCCTGCAGCGCCGCACCAAGAACAACCCCGTGCTGATCGGCGAACCCGGCGTCGGCAAGACCGCCATCGTCGAAGGCCTGGCGCAGCGCATCGTCAACGACGAGGTGCCCGAGACCCTGCGCGGCAAGCGCGTGTTGTCGCTGGACCTGGCGGCGCTGCTGGCGGGCGCCAAGTTCCGCGGCGAGTTCGAAGAACGTCTGAAAGCCGTGCTGAAAGAGCTGGGCCAGGACGACGGCCGCAACATCGTGTTCATCGACGAACTGCACACCATGGTGGGCGCGGGCAAGGCCGAAGGCGCGATGGACGCGGGCAACATGCTCAAGCCGGCGCTGGCGCGCGGCGAGCTGCACTGCATCGGCGCGACCACGCTCGACGAATACCGCAAGTACATCGAAAAGGACGCGGCGCTGGAGCGGCGCTTCCAGAAGGTGCTGGTCGACGAGCCCGACGTGGAGTCCACCATCGCCATCCTGCGCGGTCTGCAGGAACGCTATGAAATCCACCACGGCGTCGAGATCACCGACCCGGCGATCGTGGCGGCGGCCGAGCTGTCGCATCGCTACATCACCGACCGCTTCCTGCCCGACAAGGCCATCGACCTCATCGACGAGGCCGGTGCGCGCATCCGCATGGAGATCGACTCCAAGCCGGAAGTGATGGACAAGCTGGACCGCCGCATCATCCAGCTCAAGATCGAGCGCGAGGCCGTCAAGAAGGAAACGGACGACGCGTCCAAGCGCCGCCTGGGCGTCATCGAGGACGAGCTGCAAAAGCTGCAGCGCGAATACAACGACTTCGAGGAGATCTGGAAGGCCGAGAAGGCCGCCGTGCAGGGCACGCAGGCCATCAAGGAAGAGATCGACAACGTTCGCGCCGAGATGGCGGAATTGCAGCGTAAGGGCCAGTTCGACAAGCTGGCCGAGCTGCAGTATGGCAAGTTGCCGGACCTTGAGGCGCGCCTGAAGGCCGCCGAGGTAGGCGCCGCCGAGGCCGCTGAAAACGCTGAAGGCGACGAAACCCGTCCGCGCCTCTTGCGCACCCGCGTCGGCGCCGAGGAAATCGCCGAAGTCGTCTCGCGCGCCACCGGCATTCCGGTGTCCAAGATGATGCAGGGCGAACGCGAAAAGCTGCTGCACATGGAAGAATTCCTGCACAAGCGCGTGGTGGGCCAGGACGAGGCCGTGCGCCTGGTGTCCGATGCCATCCGCCGCTCTCGTGCAGGGCTGGCCGATCCGGCGCGTCCGTATGGGTCGTTCCTCTTCCTGGGGCCGACCGGCGTCGGCAAGACCGAACTGACCCGTGCGCTGGCCGAGTTCCTGTTCGACTCCGAAGAGCACATGATCCGCATCGACATGAGCGAGTTCATGGAGAAGCATTCGGTGGCGCGGCTGATCGGCGCGCCGCCCGGATACGTGGGTTACGAAGAGGGCGGCTACCTGACCGAAGCCGTGCGGCGCAAGCCCTATAGCGTGGTGCTGCTGGACGAAGTCGAAAAGGCGCATCCGGATGTGTTCAACGTGCTGCTGCAAGTGCTGGATGACGGCCGCCTGACCGACGGGCAGGGTCGCACCGTGGACTTCCGCAACACCGTCATCGTGATGACGTCCAACCTGGGTTCGCAGCATATCCAGACGCTGGCCGGCCAGCCGTACGACGTGGTCAAGGAAGTGGTGTGGGACGAGCTGAAGCAGACGCTGCGGCCGGAATTCCTGAACCGCATCGACGAAGTGGTGGTGTTCCATGGCCTGGAAGCGCAGCACATCGAGTCCATCGCCCGCATCCAGCTTCGCCGCCTTGGCGAACGCCTGGAAAAGCAGGAGATGCGGCTGGAAGTGACCGAACCGGCGCTGGCGGAACTGGCCCGCTCCGGCTTCGATCCGGTGTTTGGCGCGCGCCCCTTGAAGCGCGCGATCCAGCAGCAGATCGAGAACCCGGTGGCGCGCCTGATCCTGGAAGGCAGGTTCGGCCCGCGCGACGTGGTGCCGGTCGACTGGCAGGACGGCAAGTTCGTCTTCACCCGCACCTTGCAGTAAGCCTGCTGCATCAAACAGAATGCCCGGCGCGAGCCGGGCATTTTTTTGCCTGCGCCGCGCCGCCGAATAGGGTGGCGTAGGCGAGTCGATCAGATCAGTTCGCGACGGTCACGAACACCGGGTTCGAATAGAACCACAGGTCGTTGTAGTTGCGCGCGTTGATCGCGTTAAAGCGCGCCGCGTTGTCGGCCAGGTCGATCTTGGCGTCCGGCAGCGGTTCGCCCGCTGCGGTTTCGCCGGCCACGTCCACGCCAAGATTGGTGCCGCGCAGGCGCAGGTACTGGCTCTTGTCGGCGGTGATCGTGGTGGTGATGACGTTGTAGCCTTCGTCGTCCACTTTCCAGTCCGCCTTGGTGAAGCGAGCCAGCACGCGCGTCGTGGGATTGGTGTCGGCGTCGTATTCCGGCGTGCCTGCCTGGGCGCGTCCGGTCACGTCGCCCACGATGAGGTCCACGTGATGCACGGTGGGCTTCACGTAGGTCGGATTGCCGCTTTCGATCGGGTACTCGTAGTTGTTGCTGTCGGGGCTGCGAAAGCGGATGGTGACTTCCACCTTTTCGCCCTTGGCCGCCTTCAGCTCGCCGCCCATGTGCGCGGCGCCGGCCAAGCCCTTGGCCTGGAAGTCCAGCGCGTCGATCAGGTCGCCAAAGACGCCGAACATGCGGCCGCTCTTCAGGCCGGCCACCACCGCCGCCATGTCGTCACCGTCTTTCCAGACGTGCGTCTTGCTGTATTCGCCGGGCGCGTAGCCGCTGCTGTACAGGCCCGAGGCCGTGCGGAAGTGATAGTCCGAATCCGCCACGTTCCAGATGCGCCGGCCTTCGCCCAGCAGCGCGTCCCATGTGCCGCCCAGGTGCGCGACCAGGTAGTCCGTGCCGCCATAAGTGCGGTTGGGCAGGAAGGGCGTGGTGTACGCGGTGGCGTAGCCGCCGCGGTCCGGTTCCATCTGGTTGCCGACCATGCCTTCGATGGCGAAGAAGACGGTGGGCGCCAGGTCGTTCATCTCGCGCAGTTGGGCGATGGTGTACTTGCCCGCGTAACGCGAGGGGTGGTTCAGCAGCATGTAGCTGTCGGGGTGCTTGTCGCGCAGCCACTTCAGCGCGGCCAGCGCGTCGGCGTGCGTGGTGTAGGCGCGCGTCTGGCCGGACAGGCGCGAGACCAGCAGCGGGTCGAATTTGTTCGGATCGCGGTTGGTGAACAGGTATTCGAACTCGGCGACCGCCTCCAGCGACTTGGCCGACTGCGGATCGTTGTAGCCGATGCCGATGTTGACGTGGTCGTGCGTGGGCATGTCCCATTCGAACGACGAGAAGATGATCTTGCCGGCGTAGCGGCCCGCGGCTTGCGCCTGCTTGATGAAGGGCACCTCGTATTGCGCCATGCCTTGCGAAAACGGGATCGAGCCGCCCGCCAGGTTCACGCCCGTATGGTCGCGCGCGGACAGACGCAGGTGATTCGAGATCGCGGCCCAATCCAGCTTGTAGCGGTCGAACGCCTGGTCCAGCGCGCTTTCCAGGCTGACCTGGGCGTCGTCCGACTGGAACGTATGCACGTGCAGGTCGCCCGTGGACCACGCGCCGGTCTCGACCGGCTTGGGCTGCTCGGCGGGCGGCGTGGGATCGGTCACGACCGGAGGCGCCGGTTCGGGGGTGACTTCGTCATCGTCATCGCTGCCGCCGCAAGCGCTCAACAGGGTCACGCAAGCCAGCGACAAAGGCATGAGGGCTCGCCGCAGGCGGGATACTTCGAACTGCATCTACAACACTCCAACGTCATGGCGGCGTGCAACACGCACTGCCGCGAAGCGCGCCACTATGCGGGCGGGGAATGACGTGGGAATGACAGCGGCGAGCGCGGACGCGGATCTGGCCCGCTGTCCGGGCCGGTCTATTTCTTGCCGGCTTTGGCTTCGGCCAGGGCCTGGGTGATGATGGCGTTGGCGGTCCAGCGCACGACGTCGGTGACGCCGGGCAGGTCGAGTTTCCAGATGTCCTTGAGCACCAGGAACACCTCGGTGCCGTACACCAGCGACAGCGCCTGCGCGACGCGCTCCTGTTGTGCCGGCGTCAGGTCGGCGGCAAGCGGGGCGATGGCGCGCTTCAGGATGTCGACCCGATGGCCGCGCACTAGCCGGGGCTCGGCGTCGGCCTTGCCGGCGCTGGCTTGCGCGTGCTGTTGCAGCGACACCAGGATGGCGGCGCGCAAGGGCGCTTCGTGCGCTTCCAGCCGCGGATAGGCGAATTGCAGCAGCTCGTCGACACGGGCCGCGGCGTCGGGCGCGTCGGAATTCCAGGCGAGGATGGGGCCCAGGCTCTCGTCGACCACGGCCGCGATCAGCGCGCTCTGGCTGGGGAAATAGCGGTAGGCGGTGGCACGCGAGACGCGGGCGTGCTCGGCCAGTTCGGCGACGGACGGCGTGACGCCTTGCGCCATCAATTGCTGGGCGGCCTCGAGCAGCGTCTTGCGCATCCGGGCGCGCGGCCCGTGGGGCGGTTCGCCGCTGGCGGCCGCCTGCGGGCTGGCCGGGGCGATCAGCTTGGCGCCGCTTGCAAGCGCGGACCCCTTGCGAACAGGGGAGTCGGATTGACGTGAGACAGGTGTCTCAGTATGATTCTTTCGTCTCATTTCTGGATTCTACAGGCCTTTGGCCTCACATATCGAGGCGCGCACGGAGTGTAGCCGCCCGCGGAGGAGTCATGACGCATACCAAGCAGCGGGTGTTTGTGGCCGCGACCTACGACACCAAGGGCCACGAGGCCGAGTACGTGGTGGACTTACTCCGGCGTGAAGGCCTGGACGTGGTGTCGGTGGACGTGTCGACCTCGGGCGCGCCCAGCGCCGCCAACGTCTCGGCGCAGGAGATCGCGCGCAGCCATCCGGAGGGCGCGGGTGCGGTCTTCACCGGCGACCGGGGCTCGGCCATCGCGGCCATGGCGTTGGCGTTCGAGCGTTATGCCGCCGGCAACGCCGAGATCGGCGCGCTGCTGGGCCTGGGCGGATCGGGCGGCACCGCGCTCATCACGCCCGCGATGCGCGCGCTGCCCATCGGCACGCCCAAAGTGATGGTGTCCACGATGGCCTCGGGC
Organism: Achromobacter sp. E1; assembly: GCF_037039475.1. Lineage (NCBI taxonomy): Bacteria > Pseudomonadati > Pseudomonadota > Betaproteobacteria > Burkholderiales > Alcaligenaceae > Achromobacter > Achromobacter sp. E1. Next base: position 3,667,353 of record NZ_CP146253.1, on the reverse strand, counting down.
AATGTCGCACCCTATGTGGGCCCGTCCGACATCGCGATGATGTATTCCGTGACCGACGTGGCGGGCCTGAACCGAATCTCGCGCCGCGTGCTGGCCAATGCGGCCGGGGCGATCGGCGGCGCGTTCCGCCAGGCGGCGAATGCGGCCGCCGACGACGGCCGGCCCGCCGTGGGCATCACCATGTTCGGCGTCACCACCGCCTGCGTGCAACAGGTCACGCCGCTGCTGGAATCGCAGTTCGACTGCCTGGTGTTCCATGCCACGGGCACGGGCGGCCAGTCGATGGAAAAGCTGCTGGACAGCCGCCTGCTGGCGGGCGTGCTGGACCTGACCACCACCGAGGTCTGCGACCTGTTGTTCGGCGGCGTGCTGGCCTGCACGCAAGACCGCTTCGGCGCCGTCGCGCGCACGGGCGCGCCGTATGTCGGTTCGTGCGGTGCGCTGGATATGGTCAATTTCGGCGCGATGGACACGGTGCCCGAGCGCTACCGCGGCCGGCTGTTTTACCCGCATAACCCGCAGGTCACGCTGATGCGCACGACCGCCGAGGAAAACACCCGGCAGGGCGAATGGATCGCCGACCGGCTGAACCGCTGCGACGGGCCGGTGCGCTTCCTGATCCCCGAGGGCGGCGTATCCGCGCTGGACGCGCCGGGCCAGGCATTCTGGGACCCCGAGGCCGATGCCGCGCTGTTTGCCGCACTTGAAGCCAATCTGCGGCAGACGGCAGACCGCCGGCTGATCCGCGTGCCTTGCCACATCAACGATCCGCTGTTCGCGAAAACGGCGGTCGACCACTTTCTTGAAATTGCCGCAAATTAAGGATTGCCGCCATGCCGCGTTTTGACCGTCACGAACTGCTGGACAAGTTCCGCGCCATGGTGCGCGCCCGCACGCCCATCGTGGGCGGAGGCGCGGGCACCGGGCTGTCGGCCAAGTGCGAGGAAGCGGGCGGCATCGACCTTATCGTGATCTACAACTCGGGCCGCTACCGCATGGCCGGCCGCGGCTCGCTCGCCGGCCTCCTGGCCTACGGCAACGCCAACGAGATCGTCGTGGACATGGGCCGCGAAGTGCTGCCGGTGGTCAAGAAGACGCCGGTGCTGGCCGGCGTGAACGGCACCGACCCCTTCTGCGATTTCGATGTCTTCCTGGACGACCTGAAGCGCCAGGGCTTTGCCGGTGTGCAGAACTTTCCCACCGTCGGCCTCATCGACGGCAACTTCCGCGCCAATCTTGAAGAGACAGGCATGGGGTACGCGCTGGAAGTGGACATGATCCGCCTGGCGCACCAGAAGGGAATGCTGACCACGCCGTATGTCTTTAACGAGGACGATGCGGTGGCGATGGCCCGCGCGGGCGCGGACATCATCGTGGCGCACATGGGCCTGACCACCGGCGGGTCAATCGGCGCCGAGACTGCCCTGACCCTGGACGATTGCGTGGGCGCCATCGACCGTATCGCCGAGGCCGCGTTGGCCGTGCGCCCGGATATCATCGTGCTTTGCCATGGCGGTCCGATTGCAATGCCCGAGGATGCGGCGTACGTGCTGCGCGCCTGCAAGCATTGCCACGGCTTCTACGGCGCCAGCTCGATGGAGCGCCTGCCGACCGAACAGGCCCTGACGGCCGCCACGCGTGAATTCAAGAACCTGACCTTCTGATCCGCATTGCCGCAGTTTCCCCCTGATTCGACGCGCATCGCGTCCGCCGGAGCCCGTATGCCGCACACCGTACACATCACCGCCATCGTCAACGCGCCGCTGGACAAGGTCTGGCCGTTGTTCCGCGACTTCAATGGTCTTGGGGGCTGGCATCCCGGCGTGGCGCAAAGCCGCCTGGAAGAGGGCGGCCGCCACGACGCCGTGGGCTCGGTGCGGCACCTGACGCTCAAGCCGTCCGGCTTCGTGCGCGAACAGCTGCTGATGCTGGACGATCCCAATACCGCACTGCGGTACTCGATCATCGACACCGACCTGCCCATGCGCGACTACGTCGCGGGCATATCGCTGCATCCCATCACCGAGGGGGGCGGCACGCTGGTGCAGTGGTGGGCCGACTTCCGCGTGGAAGGCGCGCCGCTCAGCGATGTGGCTGAGGCCGTGGGACAGAACGTGTTCGCGGCGGGATTGGCTGCGCTGGATGAAAAGCTGCGCGGTAAGTGAGGGTGTCAGACACCTATTGGTGCGATTAGTGCTTCTGCCGCCCCGCAGATAGTCGGCGGCAGCCCGGGGGTAGCTGAGCCGTTCGCAGGTAGCCGTGGATGGCCGCGATCAATGCCTGTGCCGCCGGGCTCAGCGGGTATTCCTTGTTGCGGATGATGCACAGCGTGCGCACCACGGTTGGCCGCGCCAGCAGTGCGTAGGCCAGGCCCGGTTCCATGACGCGCTGCGCAGCCAATGCCGGCAGCAGCGCCACGCCCATGCCCGCCTTGACCAGCGCCGCCTGCGACGTGGTGCTGGACGCTTCATAGAACGGCGCCGCGGCCTCGATCGGCAGGTCCGCGCGGGCGCGCAGCAGCGCCATGATCCCTGTTTCATCCACCACGCCCACCAGCTTGCGGCCGGCCAGATCGGACCAGCGCATCGCGCCGTCGCGGCCCGGGTGCAGACTGGCGTCGTCCTGCCGGTAGAGCACGCCAAAGCGGTCCTCCAGCAAGGCGTCGAACTGCAGGCCGGGGGCGTCGGCCCAGCGGCTGGTCAGGCCAAAATCGACCTCGCGCGCGGCCACTTTGCGCTGGATGCGGCCGGAGTTGTCGTCGCTGAGATACACGCGCACCGCCGGATACTGCGCGGCGAACACGGCGGCCGCCGGTGCGATGAGCTGCGTGATGGCGGACGGCGCCGCCGCCACGCCTACCCGCCCGCGTTCCAGCGCGCCAAAACGCACCACGTCCTCGATCACGCCGTCAAAGTCGGCCAGCAGCCGCATGACGCGCGGCAGGAATTCCTCGCCGGCCGGGGTCAGCAGCACGCGCCGGCTGGTGCGCGCGAAGAGCTGCGTGCCAAGCGCGTCCTCAAGCTGGCGCACCAGGCTGGTAACCGACGACTGCGTCTGGAACAGGCGTTTGGCGGCGTGCGTGAAACTGGATTCCTGCGCCACCGCGACGAACGCGGTCAGGTGCTTCAACGTGACGTGCTTGGGCAGACGATGCATTTCAAAACGTGATAGATGGATCAATAAAAACAATTTTTCCAGATTGATCGCCCCGACGATACTAGGGCCTTCATCAAGGCAGGAACACCATGCAGGGCACTCTGGATCTGATCATCGAAGGCGGCTGGCTCATCGACGGGCTGGGCGGTCCGCGCCAGCGCGCCGACGTGGGCGTGGCGGGTGAGCGCATCGCGGCCATCGGCGACCTGTCGGCAGTCAAGGCCGCCCGGCGCGTGGACGCTGCCGGTAAGATCGTGGCGCCCGGCTTCATCGACGTGCATGGTCATGACGACCTGATGTTCGTGGAAAAGCCGGACCTTGCCTGGAAAACCAGCCAGGGCGTCACGTCGGTGGTGGTGGGCAACTGTGGCGTCAGCGGCGCGCCCGCACCGTTGCCCGGCAATACCGCGGCCGCGCTGGCGCTGCTGGGCGAGACACCGCTATTCGCCAGCATGCAGGCCTACTTCGACGAATTGCGCGAGCGCCAGCCGGTGATCAATGTGGCCGCGCTGGTGGGGCACGCGAATCTGCGCCTTGCGGCGATGCGCGACCCGGCGGCGCAACCGACCCCCGCCGAACAGGAATCCATGCAGCGCATGCTGGCCGACGCGCTGGACGCCGGCGCGGTGGGCTTCAGCACCGGCCTGGCCTATCAGCCAGGGGGCGTGGCGCAACCGCCCGAACTGGAAGGTCTGGCGCGGGTGGCGGCGGCACGGGGCGCGATGCACACCAGCCATATCCGCAACGAAGGCGATGCGGTCGAGGCCGCCGTGGACGAGGTGCTGAGCATCGGCCGCAACACCGGTTGCGCCACCGTGCTGTCGCATCACAAGTGCATGATGCCGCGCAATTGGGGCAAAAGCGCCGCCACGCTTGCCAACATCGACCGCGCCCGTGCCGAGGGCGTGGACGTGGCGCTGGACATCTACCCGTATCCCGGCAGCTCGACCATCCTGATCCCCGAGCGCGCCGACACCATCGACGACATTCGCATCACGTGGTCGACCCCCCACCCCGAGTGCAACGGCGAATATCTGAGCGATATCGCGGCGCGCTGGGGGTGCGACAAGACGACGGCGGCCGAACGCTTGTGCCCGGCGGGCGCGATCTATTTCGCAATGGACGAGGACGAAGTGCGCCGCATCTTCCAGCATGAGTGCTGCATGGTGGGCTCCGACGGCCTGCCGAACGACGCGCATCCGCATCCCCGGCTGTGGGGCAGCTTCACGCGCGTCTTGGGCAGATATGTGCGCGAGGCCCGGCTGGTGACGCTGGAGGCGGCCGTGGCCAAGATGACCGCATTACCCGCACGCGTCTTCGGCCTGACGGACCGCGGCCGGATCGCCGTGGGCGCATGGGCCGACATCGTGGTGTTCGATGCCGAGACGGTGATCGACCGCGCCACGTGGGAGGCGCCGACGCTGGCATCCGATGGCGTGGCACACGTGCTGGTCAATGGCACACCGGTATATCCGGCCGCGGCAAACATGCCGCGGCCTGGCCGCATCCTTCGCCGCGATCCGGCCGCGGCGCAACCCCTTTCATAACAACAGCCGTTCCAGGAGATCCACCATCATGTTCCGCAAGACTTGCGCCGCCCTGGCGCTGGCCGCCGCGCTGCCGGCCGCACACGCCGCCTTTCCCGACCGCCCGATTACCCTGATCGTGCCGTTCCCGGCCGGCGGCCCCACGGATATCGTCGGCCGCGTGGCCGCCGCCAAGGCGGGCGAGATCCTGGGCCAGCAGATCGTGGTCGAAAACCGCACCGGCGCGTCCGGCACCATCGGCATGACGGCCACGGCGCGCGCCAAGCCGGACGGCTACACCGTGGGGCTGGCCACCGTCAGCACGCACGGCACGGCGCCGCACCTGTTTCCCAACCTGGCCTATGACCCGGTCAAGGACTTCACGCCCATCAGCAACCTGGTGACCAGCCCCAACATCCTCAGCGTGAATCCGAATTTTCCGGCCAAGACGCTGGCCGAATTCGTGACTCACGTGCGCGCCAATCCCGGCAAGGACGGCTACGCCAATGCGGGCGCGGGCGGCGTGAACGACCTGGGCATGATCTGGTTCCTGCAGATCATCGGCGGCAAGATGAACAGCATTTCGTACCGCGGTTCGGCGCCTGCGCTGACCGACACGGTGGGCGGCGTGGTGCCGGTGATCTTCGACAATTTCCCGTCGTCGCTGCCCTACGTCAAGAGCAATCACCTAAAGGCGCTGGCGATCACCGGCACGGCGCGCAACCCGCGCCTGCCGGACGTGCCGACCTTTGCCGAGCAAGGCTACAAGGATTACGACGTGACGGCGTGGTACGGCGTGGTGGGTCCGGCCAACATGCCGGCCGACGTGCGCGACAAGCTGGCCGATGCCTTTGCCCGCGCGGTGCGCGACCCGGCCACGGCCGCAAAGATGGAAGAGACGGGCGCGTTTCCGCTGGGCAACACGCCGGCGCAGTTTGGCGAGCAGATCAGCACCGAACGCGATCGCTGGAAGACGGTGATCGACCGCGCGCAGATCAAGCTGCAGTAACCGGTCCGGGCAACCCGGCGCGCGTTCAATACACGTCGCGCCGGTAGCCCCCGGCATGCTGCAGCGCCTGCAGGCGGTCCTCGCCCAGGATCTCGCGCAGCGCGGCATCCACGCCGCCCGCCATGCCTTGCAGGCTGCCGCAGACGTACACCGCGGCCCCTGCGTCCACCCAGTCGCGCAGGGCGCCGGCCTGTTCGCGCAGGCAATGCTGCACGTAGCGGCGTTCGGCCTGGTCGCGTGAGAACACCCAATCCACGCGCGCCAACGTGCCGTCTTGCCGCCACGCGTCGATTTCATCGCCGCAGAACCGGTCATGGGCGGCATTGCGCTCGCCAAAAACCAGCCAATTGCGAAGGTGCCCGGCCGCGCGGCGCGCCTTAATGAGCGCGCGCAGGCCGGCTAGACCCGTGCCATTGCCGATCAGGATCAGCGGACGGCCGTCCTCGGGCGGATGGAAATTGCGGTTGGCGCGCACGCGCAGCGCGATGTCGTCGCCGGGCTGCGCAATGTGCGTGAGCCATCCGCTGCCCAGCCCCAGCACGCCGTCCGAGCCGCGCATCTGGCGCACCAGCAGTTCAATGGCGCCGTCAGCGGGCAATGAAGCGATGGAGTATTCGCGATGCGCCTGCAAGTCGCCGCCGCGTTCCCGCCGGGGGCCGATCTCGGCGATGTCGCCCGCCTGCCATGACGCGGGGCGGCCAGCAGGCGGCGTCAGCGTCAGCAGGTAGCAGGGCCCGCCCTGGCTATCGGGATTGAGCATCGTCCGGCCGGCGAGGCGCCAGGTGTCGTAGACCGGCGCTTCCCAGTCGGGCAGGTCGTTGCGGCCCGCCAGCAAGCCCAGGTGATGCTGCCAATGACGCAGCGCGGCGGCGTCGTCGTTGTCCACCTCGACCAGGTCGAAGAGCGGCGCCGCGCCGTGCGCTTGCAGCCAGTCGTCCAGCCGGTGGCCGAAGCCGCAGAAATGCGCGTATTCACTGTCGCCCAGCGCCAGCACGGCGTAGTGCGCGCCCGCAAGCGCGGCGCCTTGCGGCGTTGCTTGCATCATGCCGGCAAAGGCCGCCGCCGCGTCGGGCGGATCGCCTTCGCCGTAGGTGCTGACGATGAACAGCATGCGCCGGTACGCCGCCAGCCGTGCAATGTCCAATTGGTCCAGCGAGGCGACGCGCACGGTCAGGCCGCCGGCGCGCAGCGATTCCGCGGTCTGCGTGGCCAGGGACTCGGCATAGCCGGTCTGGCTGGCATAGGCGACCAGCAGGGCGTCTTCGGGCGCGGGGGCGCCAAGGGCCTGCAGCGCAAGCGCATGTTGGGCGTCTTGGCGGCGGGCGCGCCGCCAGGCCCACAGGCACAGCAGCAGCCAGCCCAGCACCACGCACGCCGCTGCAATCAACCGGGTATAAAACATGAGCATTCAGGGCGCAAGGGCCAGAGCCTCGAACTGCGGCGTGGCCACGACGCGCCAGGCGTCTTCCCCGCGCAGAATGAAAAGCGCCGCGAGACCATGGCGGCGCGCGTAGGCCAGCCCGTCGGTGTCGCCCAGCACCGTCAGCACGGTGGCCAGCGCGTCGGCCTGCATGCAGACAGGATGCAGCACCGTCACGGACGCCACCGCATTGCGCACCGGCCGGCCGGTGCGCGGGTCGATCGTATGGGCGTAGCGCGCATCGCCGTCGCCCGCGTGGCGCCGGTAGTCGCCGGATGTGGCGATGCTGCAGTTCTCCAGCGGCAAGGCCAGCGCATGGTCGTCGCTGGCGTCGGGCACCTCGATGGCCACGCGCCACGGCTGTCCGTCGGGGCGTTTGCCGCGCGCGCGCAATTCGCCGCCGACTTCGACCAGGTAATCGGTGATGCCCAAGGCATCGAGCGCCATCGCGGCGCGGTCCACGCCGAACCCTTTGGCGATGGACGACAGGTCCAGATACACGCCGCCGGGCTGCCACGCCGCGCGGCGGTCATCGTCCAGCTGCACACGTTGCCAGCCGCAGCGCTCGCGCGCCGCCTGGATGGCGGCGGGCGAGGGCGGTTCAAAGGCGCGCTGGTGCGGACCGAAGCCCCACGCATTGACCAGCGGTCCCACGGTGGGGTCGTAGGCACCGCCGCTGTCTTGGGCCAGCATCAGCGCATGGCGCAGCACATGGAAGAACTCGGCCGGCAGCGTCTGCCAGCCAGGCGCGGCGCGGTTGTAGCGGCTGATGTCAGAGTCCGCCTCCCATGTGCTCATCTGCGCGACCACTTCGTCCAGCGCGGCCTGGATGGCTTGCCGCGCCGCCGCGTCGGCCACGCCTGCGGGCAACGCCATGCGCGCGGACCACGTGGTGCCCATGGTGGCGCCGGCCAATGCGGCCGGGCGCGCGGGCATCGCGCCATAGGCGATGCGAACGGCGGGCGCCGCCGCGCCGCGCGGCGCATAGGAAGGGGCGTTGGCCACGCGCGCCGCTGCCTTACGGTTGCAGGACTTCGACGGTGCCCGCGTACGACAGGCGGCGCTTCTTGGCCTGCGGCACGGTGACCTTGGCGTCTTCCATGCCGGCTTCGATCCAGTACAGACCGGGCTGCGGCCACTTGATCGAGAACTTGCCGTCCTTGCCGGTCTTGACCGCGATCTCGCCGACCTTGTCGCGATAGCGGCTGCCGCCGGGCACGACGGTCACGTCCAGGTCTGCGGCGGGCTGGCCGTCCAGCAGCATCTGGAACGTGGCGGCTTCGTCCGTGAAGAGGTCGTTCGGGTGCGTCACCGGCGCCAGCTCCAGGCCGCGGCCCACGGGCTTGACTGCCGACGGCTTGCCCGCGGTCACGAAGGTTTCGACGCGGCCCAGGCTTTGCGACACTTCAAGCTCATCGGCTTTGGCCGGGACGGCCTGCGCCAGTCCGTCGGCCTTGCCGAAATAGCGCTTGTTCTTGCCGTCTTCCTTCCAGCGTGCGAACACGCCATCGTTGACCACGGCCACGCGGTAGGTGCCGGCCTGCTTGAGCTGCAGATCGAAGGTGCTGCGCAGCTTGCCGCGGTTGATGTTCTCGGCTTCGGCGGCATTGCCGTCCGGCGCGGTCACGGTCAGGCCGTCCAGGCGCAGCGGCGCGTGATTGAAGTAGAACTTGTCGTTGCCGACCGCGGCGTCCACGGTGATCCAGCTATCGGTGCCCGACAGCACGGTGGAGGACGGCACGATCCAGACGTCATGCGCGTGGGCGGCAAAGGGCAGGCACAGCGCCAGCGCGGCGGCCAGTTTGGCGGCGGTTTTCATCGTTGCGTTCCTTTAGGACGGGGTCAGGGTTTGAGGTCGAGCGCGATGGCGCCCAGTTCGTGTTCGCCGCGCGCGGCCAGTTGCTCGGCCTTTTGCGGCGGCCACTGGAAGGGGATGCGCACCAGTTCGCGGCCGCCCACTTCGCGCGCGGCTTCGACCACCACGGCGTACTGTCCCGGCTTGAGCTGCGCCAGGGGCTTGCTGGCCGCATCAAAGGACAGCGCGTGCTTGCCCACGGGCTTGGTCGCGCCGCTGACACCGTCCACCGGGAACTGCTGGTTGCGGCCGCTGCGGCGCCACCACTGGCGCATGTCCTTGAGCCACTCGGTGCCCTCGTTGTTCTTCTTGGCCACGTCGTACCAGACCGCCAGGTCGGCCGCCACGCTCTGGTCGGGGTTCTCGATCCAGATCGCCACGTAAGGGCGGTGGTATTCGGCCACGTCCAGACGCGGCACCTCGATGGACAGGCCGATGTCTGCCGCGTGGGCCGTTCGGGCGATCAGGCCGGCGAGCAGCGCCGGCAACAGCAACTTGCGCATGGAAATCTCCAGGGCGTATCGATGGAATCAATGGATGAAAAGCAGCGCCAGCACCAGCGGAATCACGAGACCCAGGCCCACCATCGGCCAGGTCGCGCTGCGGTTGCCGGCGTGCATCTTGAGCAGCACCAGCCCGGTGAGCGAAAACACCAGACAGGCGACGGCAAAGATGTCCAGGAACCAGCTCCAGGCAAGGCCCGTGTTGCGGCCCTTGTGCAGGTCGTTCAGGTACGAGATCCAGCCGCGGTCGGTGCGCTCGTATTCCACGTCGCCGCTGGCGCGGTCGATGGACAGCCAGGCATCGCCGCCCGCGCGGGGCAGCGACAGATAGACCTCGCCATCCGACCATTCGGCGGGCCTGCCGGCCGTCGAGGCGTCCAGCGCGTCGTCCAGCCAGGCGGCGACGGCGGCGGGCAGGGGCGCCTTTTTTTGCGTGGGCGTGGCGGCAAGCTGCTGGAGCGCGGTGTCGGGCAGGCGGACCTCGCGGCTGGTCACGACGGCCTTCGATTCGATGTGCGACGCGTTGTTCAGGGTCAGCCCCGTCACGGCGAAGAGCAGCATGGCCACCATGCACAGCGCAGCGCTGATCCAGTGCCACTGATGCAGGGTCTTGAGCCAGTAGGCGCGGCGTCGGGGAACGGGTTGGGTGTCCATGGAATATGAGGCGGGAAGCGGGCGGATTCTAACATTTAATGAGAATTACTCTTAAAAAAGCCCGGCCTTTGCGCGCGCGAAAATTTCAATCGATTTCGGCCGGAAACGCGCGCCGCGCCGAGTCTGAACAACAGCTGAATTCGGGCCGCCGGGTGCGCACGCTGCCCGGCGGGGCTAAGATAGGCCACCCTTTGCAAACACCGGAGGTCGTCATGCTGCAACAGCAAGTCGTGGATCAAATCGGTCGTCATTGGGGGTGGGTGGCGCTTCGCGGCGTCGTCGCCATCCTGTTCGGGTTCATGGCCATGTTCATGCCGGCCATCACCTTGTCGGCGCTGGTGCTGGTGTGGGGCGCCTTCGCGCTGGTGGACGGCGTGCTGGCGCTGATCGCGGGATTGCGCATCCGGGACAACGGCAAGCCGTTGTGGGCGTTGATCGTCGTGGGCCTGCTGGGCGTGGCGGCAGGCATCGTCACCTTTCTGTGGCCGGGCCTCACCGCGCTGATCCTGCTCTACATCATCGCCATCTGGGCGATCGTGGCGGGCGTGTTCCAGATCATCGCCGCCGTGCGCTTTCGCAAGGCCATCCGCAACGAATGGCTGCTGGGCCTGGCCGGGCTGGTATCGGTGATCTTCGGCGCCATGCTGATCATGCAGCCGGGCGCCGGGGCGCTGGCGCTGGTGTGGGTCATCGGCATCTACGCCGTATTCTTCGGCATACTGCTGCTGGTCTTTTCCCTACGTCTCAAACAACACGGCAACGCCTGAACTCCATGTCCGCTTATCAAACGCTGGTCCCCCTGAATTTCCTGGCCGTGGGCCTGGGCGCCATGTTGGGCGCCTGGGTCCGCTGGCTGACGGGCCTGTGGCTCAATGCCGGCTCCTGGCCGTGGGGCACGATGGCGGTGAATCTTGCGGGCGGCTACCTGGTGGGCGTGGCGCTGGCGCTGGTGGCCGGGCACCCGGAATGGCCGGCCTGGGTGCGGCTGGGGGCCATCACGGGTTTCATGGGCGGACTGACCACGTTCTCGACCTTTTCGGCGGAAACCGTGGCGATGCTGGAACGCGGGGCGTACGTCAGCGCGCTGAGCTACGCCGGATTCAGCCTGGCCGGGTCGCTGGCGCTGACGGCGGCAGGCCTGGCCACGGTCAGCCTGCTGCGTTAGCCGGCACCGCCTGCGTCGGTCAGGCGCCGTCCGAGGGCGTGGCGGCGGGCGCGGGCAGCCACGTGGGCTGGCCGGGCATGTCGTGCGCCTGCATGTCCATGCGGTATTCGTAGCGGTCCGGCCGATAGCGGGCATGCAGCCATTCCACCGGCCGGCCGGACGCATCGCGCACCACGCGATGCAGGCTGAGCAGGGCCGACCCCACCGGCACGTCCAGAAGCTCGGCGATGCCGGGCTCGGCCAGCACGGCCGAAATCGATTGCTCGGCCCGCGCCACGTGCACGCCCAGATCGCGGAAGATGGCGAGCAGGGGTTTGGCGCCCAGGTCCTTGCGGTGGATGCGCCGGCCGATGTCGTCCGGCACGAACGTAGTCAGGTACGAGAACGGCTGTCCTTCGTGGCTGCGCACGCGCACGGCGCGCTGCACAAGCGCGCCCGGCGGCAGTTCCAGGCGCGTGGCCACCAGCGGCGTGGCCGGCGCGGTGTCCAGTTCCAAAAGGCGCACCTGGGTGTGCATGCCCATGCGGGCCAGGTGTGCCATCAGCGCGTCGATGCCCGCGCCGTGCTGCGGCGCCCCGAACGTGGCGGGCGCGAGGGCAAAGGTGCCGCGCCCCTGGCGCCGCTCGATGAGGCCATCGGACGCCAGCGCGTCGAGCGAGCGCCGGATCGTCAGGCGCGACACGCCGTATTCGGCTGCCAGCGCGTTTTCGCCCGGCATGGCGCTGTCCGTGGCGAATCCGCCCGCTTCCAGCCGTTGCTTCAGCAGCAGATAGACCTTGTGATAAAGCGGCAACGGGCTGGCGGGCACGAGGGGGCTCCTGGTTGAGGTTCAGTCGACGGTCGCGCCGGTGAACTTGACGATCTCGGCGTAGCGCGCGATGTCCTGGCGCACGAACTTGTCCAGTTCCTGCGGGCTGCTGCTCACGGCAGTGGCGGCCTCGCCCTCAAGCAGTTTGCGGAACGACGGCGTATCGACGGCCTTGCGCGCGGCCGCGTTCAGCGCCGCCAGCTTGCCGGCCGGGAGCTTCGCGGGACCGAAGAGCGCGAACCACGCGTTCGATTCGAAACCCGTGATGGTATCGCCGATGGGCGGGACGCCGGGAAACTGCGGCAGCGGCTTCGGGCTGGATACCCCCAGCGCGCGCAATGCACCGCTCTTCATGTGCGGCAGCGCATTGAGCGAACTGGCGAACATCATGTCCACCTGCCCGCCCAAGAGGTCGGTGATGGCGGGCGCCGTGCCCTTGTACGGCACGTTCAGGATGTCCAGGCCCGCCATCATCTTCATGCGCTCGCCGGCCATGTGCAGAGACGACCCGATCGCGCCCAGCGCCATCGTGTACTTGCCGGGGCTGGCCTTCACTAGCGTGACGAACTCCGGCATGGTGCGCGCCGGGAAGTCCTTGCGTACGACCAGCACGCTGGGCACGTTGGCCAGCATGCTGATGGGCGTGAAATCGGCCACGGGGTCGAAGGGCAGGTTCCGGTAGAGCGTCGCGTTGATGGAGAAGCTGGTGAACGTGACCAGCAAGGTGTTCCCGTCGGGATTGCTCTTGGCCACGTAGTCCGCGGCAATGTTGCCGCCTGCGCCCGGTTTGTTTTCGACCACCACGGGGCGTTTCAGGTCCAGCGCCATGTGCTGTGCAATGCTGCGCGCCACGGTGTCAGTGGTGCCCCCCGGCGGCGCGCCCACCACCAGCCTGATGGCGTCGTTTTGCGCAAGGGCGGGGGCCAGCGGCATGGCGCATGCGGCCAATAGCGCGCAGCCCGCGGCGATTCGGTGCAGTCCCGGCATGAGTTGTCTCCTGATATGTTGTATTGAGGACAATACAAGTATAGGGAGGCCGCCCGAGGCGCGCCAGCGCGTTTGCCCTACCTGCGGTCATTGCGGTGGCGCGTTACCCGTTCCTGGCGCCTTGGCGTATTCCATGATGGCAATGTCCCGGAAAGCCTGGATCAGCGCCAGGCGCGGCGACACGCGCGACCAGATCAGGCCAAAGCGGCGCGGCTCGCAGTGCTCGGGCAGCGGCAAGGCCAACAGGCCCAACCGTTCGATCGTGCCATTGGTCGATTGGGGCAGGATCGCCACACCAAGATCCCGGCTCACCATGACCGCGATCGATTCGATCGCGTTCAATTCGAACCGGTCGCGCGGCGTGATGCCGACGCGGCGCAGGTAGTCGTCGACATGGCGTCCGCTCCAGTCGCTGCGCTGGTAGCGGATGAACGGCTCCGCGGTCAGCAGGCTGTGCGGGTGCCGGCCCGCATGGCGCGGGGCGGCCGCCAGGACATAGGGTTCTTCGCGCAGCAACTGCCAGCCCAGGCTCTTGGATAGGGGGTAGGGGGCCTCCAGTGCGATGGCGGCGTCCAGTTCGCCGCTTTCGATGGCCGGATAGAAGCGGGCGGAATGCCCGGGCTGGATCTCCACGCTGATGAGCGGATGGCGTCCGACCAGGTGTTCCAGAATCGCCGGCACCATGGAGTTCAGCGCCGTGTTGCCGGCGCCCAGCCTAAGCTCGCCCATCATCTCGCCGGACCGCGCCAGGTACCGGATCTTTTCGATCCGCTCCAGGACCTCGCGCATCGGTCCGATCAGCTCGATCGCCTTGGCCGTCAGGTGCACGGTGCGCCCGGCGCGGGCGACCAGCGGCACCCCCAGTTCCTGTTCCAGTTTCCGCACCTGCTGCGCCACGGCGCCGTGCGTCAAGCCAAGCCGGCGCGCGGCCTCGGCCATGGAGCCGTGCTGGGCGACGGCGGATAGCGTGTGCAGGAAATCGGTATTCATGATGATAGGAATTCTATCTTTTTATCGTATGCCCGCTTTCCCCTGGCGAGCGCCCGCGCGATCACAATGCGCCCAGGAGACCACAATGAGAAGCAAGCTTTTTGTGCCGGCGTCGCGTCCGGAACTATTCGACAAAGCCCTGGCCAGCGAAGCGGATGCGCTGTCTTTCGATCTGGAAGATGCCGTCGCGCCCTCGCGCAAGCCCGCGGCGCGCCAAGCGCTGGCCGACTGGCTGGCCTCACCGGCCTTCCGGGCGGCGCAAGCGGAACATCCCAAGAAAATTATCGTCCGTGTCAATGCCGCAGACACGTCGTATTTTCCCGAAGACGTGGATGCGCTGGGCGGCTTGCCGATCGACATGGTGAATCTGCCCAAGGTCGAGTCCGCCGATGCGCTCCGCGAGGCCGCGGCGCGCGCCGCGCAAGCCGGTTTCGAGGGCGAACTGCTGGTCACCGTTGAAACGCCGCGGGCGCTGGCGTGCGCGGCCGAGCTGGCAGGGGCGCATCCGCGCGTCGCCGGCCTGCAGTTGGGGTTGGCCGATCTGTTCGAACCGCTGGGCATCGACCGCTACCAGCCCGAAACGCTGCGCGCGGTGATGCTGGCGTTGCGCCTTGGCGCCGGCTGCGCGGGCAAGTACGCCATGGACGCCGCCTACGCCCGGGTGCGCGACGGCGAAGGCTTTCGCGCTGAAGCGCAGCTGGCGCGATCCCTCGGTTTCCTCGGCAAATCCTGCGTGCATCCCAGCCAGGTCGCCATCGCCAACGAGGTGTTCGGATTCAGCGCCGAAGAGATCGGCGCGGCCGAACGGATCGTTGCGGCGAGCGAGGCCCAGGCGGGCGTGGGCGCCTTTTTGCTGGACGGCAAGATGATCGATGCGCCTTTCGTGCGCCGCGCCCGCGACGTATTGCTGGCGGCCGGGCGGGCCGCCTGAACCGGTCTGCGCGACGCGCGGCCGAGCCATTTATCGGATGAATTGCATGATGGAATTTGAAACCCCGGGTCAACTGCCGCTGGCCGGCGTCAAGGTCCTGGATTTGAGCGCCTACATCGCGGGCCCCTACGGTTGCGCGCTGCTGGGCGACATGGGCGCGGACGTCATCAAGGTCGAGCCGCCCGAAGGCGACAATCTGCGCAAGTACCCGTCGACGCTGCCGGCCGAGAGCCGGGCGTTTCTGGGCATCAACCGCAACAAGCGCGGCCTGTGCCTGAACCTGAAGGACCCGGCAGGCTACGAGGTGCTGGTCAGGCTGGTGCGCGAGGCCGACGTGCTCGTCCATAACTTCCGGCCCGGCGTTCCGGAACGTCTGCGCATCGACTTCGCGACGCTGGCCGCCATCAACCCGCGCCTGATCTACTGCGCGATGACGGGCTATGGCGCGGCCGGTCCGATGGCGCGCCACGCCGGCTACGACCAGGTGCTGCAGTCCATGACGGGGATGTGCGCGGCCCAAGCCAAGCCTGACGGCCCGCCAGAAGTGCTGTACGGATCGGTGGTCGACTACTACGGCGCCGCGCTGATCTCCAACAGTGTGTCCGCCGCGCTCTATCAGCGCGAGAAAACCGGGCGGGGGCAGGCCATCGAAGTGTCGCTGCTGGGCAGCGCGCTGGCGATGCAGTCGGCTCGTCTGGTGTGGGCCGAGGGCGAACCGCGCCACATCGAACGCGACATGCGCTCGGGCGGGATCACGGGCATCCATCCCACGCGCGAAGGCCATCTCTACATCTCGGCCAATACGCCGCATTTCTGGCGCGCGCTGTGCGGCCACCTGGACCTGCCCGATCTGGCCGACCACCCCGATTACGACACGGTGAAAAAGCGCGCCGCGCAGGCGGCGGTGCTGGTGCCGCTGGTGCGCCAGGCCTTGGCGCGGGCCTCGGCCCGCGAGTGGGCCGAGCGCTTCGGCCAGAGCGTACCGTGCGCGGAGGTCCGGCCTGTTGAAGACATGTTCGACCACCCGCAGGTGGAGGCGATGGGATTCATGCGCCCCTATCGCAGCGAGCAGGCGGGCAACTATCTCGGGCTGGCGCAATGGGCGCACTTCGGCGGCGCCGTGCAGGAGGGCGCGCAAGCAGCCGCCCATGAAGCCGGACAAGATGCCGCCGGACGCGCCGCGCCGGCGTTGGGCGAGCACAGCCGCACAATTCTGTCCGCCCTGGGATACACCGCGGACGAAATCGACCACTTGCTGCACGCCTCCGTGGTGCAATAAGCCGTAACAAACAAGACAGGCATCGTCCGGCGAAAAGGGCGAGGAGACACAAATCATGAATGCAGCGCAACGGTATCTGCGCCGTCCGGATGGATCGAACTGGGGCGATTTTGGCAGCGAAGACCAGCTGGGCACGCTGAACCATCTGGACAGCCAGGCGCGCCTGGCTGCCGTCGCCGAGATCCGCACGGGAATGTCGTTTTCGCTGAGCCTGCCGCTGACCGTGCCGCGCGCGCCGGTGCTCAATCCGCGCCGCAAGGGGCCGGTGATCCAGCCGGCCGAAAAGAACGGCGTGCCGGTCTACCGCTATCCGCTGGACCGTGACGTGCGGGGCGCCACCGACGTCATCAGCGATGACCGCGTCACGCTGTCGCCGCAATATTCCACGCAATGGGACGCGCTGGGCCACGTGGGTTCCATGTATGACGCCCACGGCACGGGCCAGCCGCAGCCCACCGGCTACAACGGCTTCGCGGTCAGCGAGCCCGCCGCCGAAGGCTTTACCGGCACGCGCGACCTGTCGATTGCGCCGATGGCGCGCCACGGCATCCAGGGGCGCGGCGTCATGGTGGACCTGCGCGCGCATTTTGGCGATGCGCAGCGCAAGGTATCCCACCGCGAACTGATGGACGTGATGCGCGCCGATGGCGTCGAGGTCCGGCCCGGCGATGTGCTGTGCCTGCATACCGGCCTGGCCGACCTGGCATTGACGCTGGGCGATGACGAGCAGGAGCGCCTGAAGACGAGCTGCTGCGTGCTGGACGGCGCCGATGCGGACCTGCTGGCGTGGATCAAGGACAGCCGCATCGCGGCCATTGCCGCCGACAACCACGCGGTCGAACTGCGCAACCATCATCTGGACACGGGCAAGGGCGCGCTGCTGCCCCTGCACGAGCAATGTCTTTTCAAGCTGGGCCTGCCCTTGGGCGAGCTCTGGCACCTGACCCCGCTGGCGCAATGGTTGCGCCAGCACGGCCGGCATGCCTTTTTCCTGACCGCGGCGCCCATGTACGTGCCCGGTCTGGTGGGCGCGCCGGTCAACCCCATCGCGACCGTCTGACGACGGATCGCGCCACGACCCTTGAACGATTGAACATCCCCGCAGGGGAGATCCGAGGAGCACACATGAAGAAAACCCGTCGCACGGCCCTGGCCGCCATTCGCCCGCTGGCAGCCGCCATCGGCCTGGCCACCGCGTTTGGCGCCACGTTTGGCACCGCGAACGCCGCCGGTTATCCGGAGCAGCCCATCACCGTGGTGGTGCCGTATTCCGCCGGTGGCGGCGCGGACAACGCCGCGCGCATCATCGCGCAAGGCATGGGCGAGGTCGCCGGCCAGAGCGTGGTGATCGAGAACAAGGGCGGCGCCAGCGGCTCCATCGGCGCGGCGTTCGTGGCGCGGGCCAAACCGGACGGCTACACGGTGCTGTTCGACGCGTCGTCCTTCGCGATCAATCCGGTGCTGCGTAAGCTGCCTTACGACGCCAAGAAGGACTTCATTCCGGTCTCGCAGGCCATCAGCGTGCCCAACATCCTGGTGGCCGCGCCGGGCTCCAGCTTCAACAACCTGCAGGACTTCATTGATGCCGCGCGCGCCAAGCCCGGCCGTCTGACGTTCGCGTCCTATGGACCGGGAAGCCTTGCGCAGATGGCTGCCGAGCTGCTCAAGAAGGATGCGGGCCTGGATATGGTGCACGTGCCCTACAAGGGCGGCGCACCGGCCATCGTGGACGTCATGGGCGGTCAGGTCGACGTCTACTTCGCCAACGCCGCGTCCAGCCTGAACTACGTCAGCGGCGGCAAGTTGAAGGCGCTGGCGGTCTCGTCGGACAAGCGCATGCCCGAACTGCCCAATGTGGCAACGGTGGGCGAAGCCGGCATCAAGAACTTCAACGTGGTCGAGTGGAACGGCTTCTTCCTGCCGGCCGGCACCAGCCCGGAAGTGGTGGCCAAGCTGCAGGAGCTCGTGCAAAAGGCGCTGACGCGTCCCGATACCCGCGAGAAGCTCGCCAAGCTGGGCCTGACGCCGGTCGGCAGCAGCGCCGCCGACTTCGCCAAGTTTATCGACGCGGAACAGACCCGCTGGGCCGAGGTCGTGAAAACCAATAACATCCAGGTGAATTGATCCTCCGGGGGCGGCGCGGCATCGTTTGCACGCGCCAGCCCCCGACCCGAATGGAGATTGACCCGATGAGCCGGCAAGACGATTTCGAACGCGGCCTGGCGAACCGCCGCGCCGTGCTGGGCGATGAATGGGTGCAGCGATCGCTCGATCGCGCCACCACGTTCACCGCCGACTACCAGAACATGATCACGCGCTACGCCTGGCACGACATCTGGAGCCGCCCCGGCCTGCCGCACAAGGCGCGGCGCATGATGGTGCTGGCGGTGACGTTGTCGCTGGGCCGCTGGGAAGAATTCGAGCTGCACGTGCGCGCCGCGCTGACGGCGCAGGATGCCTCGCGCCTGACGCCCGACGAGCTCAAGGAAGTGCTGCTGCAGAACGCCATCTATGCAGGCGTGCCGGCGGCCAATACCGCCTTCAATCTTGCGCAGAACATCCTGCGCGAGGTCGCCGCGCAGATCGGCTATGAACTGGCCCCGGCGGACCCGCGCCAAGCCGACCTGTTCGACCAGCAGGCCGGCTGACCGGCCCTTTCAAGGCAAGGGCGACGCGCGATTCGCCCGGCCTTTTCAGTCCGCGCGGGGGTTGAGCACGCGGGCAGCCAGCAAGCCGCTGCGCACGGCGCCTTCCAGCACCCCGGGGTAGCCCGTGTCGGTCCAGTCGCCGGCCAGCGCCAGCGTGGGCCACGGCGTGGAGTTCAGCGGGCGGATAAGTCCCGGCACCGCGGCGAACGTCGCGCGCTTTTCAATGAAGAGTTCGGCGGCCGACACGTCCGGCATTGGCGGCAGCCTGAGCGGATGCGCGGCGGCCTGTTCGGCCACTTGGTCGATCAGGGCTTCGATCACCTGCCGCCGGTTGCGTTCGCCCATGCCGACCGCGGCGCTGGCCACGAGCGCCAGTTCGCCGGCCTTGGTGTCGCCGGCAAGCTGGGCACGGTCGAACACCCACTGGCCGGCATGACCGCGGGCCGCGTCCTCACGCAGCATCATCATCGGCTCGGGCAAGCGCCACGGGCTTGCCAGGCGGATGTTCAGCGTCGCGATGGGCAGGTAGTCGAAGGCCTTGAGCGCATCGAGCAGCCCGGTGGCGCCGGCCTTGCGCAGCGGGCCGTCCAGCAGCCGCGCGGCGAAGGTGGGCGGCACGGCCAGCACGGCGGCGTCAAAGCGTTCCTGGTTGATGTCGATGCCATCGGCTGACGGATGCAGCTGGCGCACCGTGCTGCCATACCGCATGGTGACCTGGCGGGCGGCGGCGTCCGGCCACAGCGCCGACAGGTCGGTGCAGGGCAAAAGCAGATCGCTGTCTTCGCGCGCGCCAGCCAGGCTGTCGCGCAGCACCCGGGCGAACAGCACGGCGCTGGCCGTGGCGATCGGCGTGTTCAGCGCGGCCAGGCATAGCGGTTCCCATACCTGCTGGATCAGCACGTCGGACTGCGCGTGATAGTGCAAGAGATGCAGCACCGTCCAGTCGCGCGGCGGCATCCAGGACATGGTCTTCAAGCCGCGCATCAGGCGCAGCATCGCAAACCGGTCGCCCCACGAAAGGCCGCGCGCACGCAACACGGCCACGGCCATGTTCAGCGGCGCCGGAATGCGGGGAGCGGACAGGTTAAAGCGCCCATCCAGGCTGGCAAGCCGCAAGGGACGCCGCATCAGCAGGGCGTCCGGGTTGCGGCCCACGCGGCGCATCAGCGCCAGGGTTTCCTTGTAGGCGCCGCACAAAAGGTGCTGGCCGTTGTCCAGCGGTGCTTCGAATTCTCCGTGAAAGACGCGCCGCGCGCGTCCGCCCGGGGTGTGCCCGGCCTCGAACACCGTGACTTTCGCGCCGGCTTCACGCAGGGCGACGCTGGCCGCCAGCCCGGCCCAGCCTGCGCCAATGACTGCCGCCTTCACCGCGCCAACCGGCGGACCAGGCCGCGTCCGCCGCCCACCCAGGTTTTCCAGGCAAGCCAGAGTTTGCGCAGGGGCGTGAGCGAAATGCGCTGGTGCAGCACCTGCCAGTTGTCGCGTTCGATTTCGTCGAGCAGCGCGTGGTAGATGGCGGCCATCATGAGTCCGGGCCGCTGCGCGCGGCGGTCCGCCTCGGGCAGGTTGGTCATCGCCTCGCGGTACAGCTCACGGGCGCGGTCGGCCTGGAATTTCATCAGCGCGCTGAAGCGGTCGGAATACTCGCCATTCAGGATGTCCGAGGCCTTGACCTCGAACTGCTGCATGTCGTTGACCGGGATATAGATGCGGCCGCGGCGGGCGTCGTCGCCCACGTCGCGGATGATGTTGGTCATCTGGAACGCCAGGCCCAGCTTTTCGGCGTACACCAGCGTCTTGGGGTCGGAATAGCCGAACACGCCGGCGGACAGCTCGCCCACCACGCCGGCGGCATGCCAGCAATACTTGCGCAGGCCGGGCCAGTCCAGGTAGCGGGTCTGGTCCAGGTCCATTTCCATGCCGTCGATCACGGCCAGCAGGCGGGCGCGGGTGATCGAACAGGTCTCCAGATGCGGCTGCAGCGCGCGCGTCACGGGGTGATCGGGCTTGCCGTCGAACATCTGGTCGACCTGCGTGCGCCACCAGGCGAGCTTGATGCGCGCCAGCGACGGATCGGTGCATTCGTCGACCACGTCGTCCACCTCGCGGCAGTACGCGTACAGGGCCGTGATGGCGCGCCGGCGCTCGGGAGGCAGGAACAGGAAGGAATAGTAGAAGCTGGAACCGCTTTTGGCGGCTTTTTCCTGGCAATACTCGTCAGGGGTCATTAGGCACGGCCTGTTACTTGATGGAGCGCCACAACATGATGGCCCAGTCTTTGGCGCCCAATTCGGGGCGATTCATGAAAACATCGTAGCCGCTCGCCTCGATCCGCTCCAGGACGCGCAGCCCGCCTTGCACCACCAGGCGCAGCTCCAGGCCGATGCGGCCGGGCAGGCGGCGCGCCAGCGGAGCGCCGAAGTGTAGCAGCGCCCGCGTGCGTTCGACCTGGAAAGCCATCAGCTCGCGCCAGGCGGGCGTAAGGCGGCAGGCGGCCAGGTCTTCGTCCGAGACGCCGTGGCGGCGCAGATCTTCCTGCGGCAGATAGACGCGGTGCTTGTGCCAGTCCACCCGCACGTCCTGCCAGAAGTTCACCTGCTGCAGGCCCGTGCAGATGGCGTCGGACTCGGTGATGTTCTGCGGCGTGCTGGCTTCAAAAAGGTGCAGCATCAGGCGCCCGACCGGATTGGCCGAGCGGCTGCAGTAGTCCATGAGGGCAGGGTAGTCGTCGTAGCGCTTGACGGTCAGGTCCTGCTCGAAGGCGGACAGCAGGTCGTAGAAGGGCGTGATCGGCAATTGGTTCCGGGCGATCGTCTGCGCCAGCGGCGCGAAGATGTCGGACAGGGGCGGCAGGCCGGGCGCCGGGGGCGTGCCGGGTTCGGCACCGATGCGGTGCAGCTCGGTGCGGAACGCGGCCAGTTGGGCCAGGCGCTCCTCGTCGGTCGCGCTGCCTTCGTCGGCAATGTCGTCCGCGGCGCGGGCGAACCGGTAGATATCGGTCACGGCGCCGCGAAGCCTGCGCGGCAGCAGCAGCGAGGCAACGGGAAAATTCTCGTAGTGATCGATGGACATGGAAAGTAGCCTGTGAACAGACCAGGTCTGCAAAGACGGCGCAAAGCGGAAAACGGTCTCATTTTAGAGTAGTCGCCCGCGCTTGATCTGACCGCCTGCCGTCGGGGGCGCCGGATCAGTTAGACTTGGACGCCACAGGATCTCACACCATGCCGCGCCCAATCTCCGCTACCGTTTCCGTTTCTGCCCTTGCGCACAACCTTGACGCCGTGCGCCGCCACCTGGACCAGACCGCCGCCGCTGCCGGCGGGGTGCCGCCATCGATCTGGGCCGTCATCAAGGCCAACGCCTACGGACACGGCATCGAACAGGCAGTGGCCGGCTTTTCCAAGGCGCAGGGCCTGGCCATGCTGGACCTCGAAGAGGCCGTGCGCTGCCGCGAGGCCGGCTGGGGCGGGCCGATCCTGCTGCTCGAAGGGTTCTTCAACCCCTCCGACCTGGACATCGTCGACCGCTACCACCTCAGCACCACCGTCCATCAACGCGATCAGCTCGACATGCTGGCGCGCGCCCGCCTGTCGCGCCGCGTGGACATCATGGTCAAGCTCAACAGCGGCATGAACCGCCTCGGTTTCACCCCGGCGGCCTTTCCCGCCGCCTTCGAGCGCGCCATGCTGCTTCAACAGCAGGGCACGCTGGGCTCGGTCGGTAAGATGACCCATTTCGCCTGCGCGGACGGGCCGCAGGGCGTGAACGAACAACTCAGCGTCTTCAATTCGGTGACACATAAGCTGCCGGGCGCGATCAGCGTGTGCAACTCGGCCGCCGCCTTGCGCTTTGCCGACATCGCCGTCGGCTCCGAGAGCCAATCGCACTGGGTGCGCCCTGGCATCTGCCTTTACGGCGCGTCGCCCTTTGCGGACGCCGAAGCCGCGTCGTTCGGGCTCAAGCCCGCCATGTCGCTCAATTCGGAAATCATCGCCGTCCAGGAAATCAAGGCCGGGGACTCGGTGGGCTATGGCGCCTTGTTCCGCGCGGAACGCGCCATGCGCATCGGCATCGTGGCCTGCGGCTACGCCGACGGCTACCCGCGCCACGCCTCCACCGGCACGCCGGTCGTGGTCGCCGGCATCCGCACCCAATTGCTGGGCCGGGTGTCGATGGACATGCTGGTCGTGGATCTGGGGCCCGTGCCGTCCGCAGGCGTCGGCTCGCCGGTTTGCCTATGGGGCGAAGACGGCCCCTCGGTGGATGAAGTCGCCAGCGCGGCCGGCACCATCGGCTACGAATTGCTCTGCGCCCTGGCCCCGCGGGTGCCGGTCACCCGGGATGCCTGACGCGTCCGGTGGGCAAGAATTGCTACGCAAATTACAAGACACACGACGCCGGATGGTGTCTACTTTGAAAACCGGGCGCTCAGGCGCCCGTTTTTGACCAAGAAAACAGACTGCGAGGTTTCATCCCATGAAGGACAAATGTGTGCTCATTACGGGCGCCACCAAAGGCATAGGCTGGGCGCTTACTCAGCGGTTGTCCGACATGGGCTGTCATGTGGTGGGCATCGCGCGCAACACGGCTGACGTCGATTTTCCGGGGTACCTGTACGCCTGTGATCTGGCCGACGCCGGCCGTACCGAAGAAGTCCTGCGCGAAATCCGCGAAAAATTCCCGGTCGACGCCGTCGTCAACAATGTGGGCATCGTGTCGCCGCAGCCCCTGGGCGAAATCGACCTGGCCACGCTGTACAACGTGCTGGACTTGAACGTGCGCGTGGCGGTGCAGGTGACGCAGGCGTTCATCGAATCCATGAAGGCCCGCCGCGCCGGGCGCATCGTCAACGTGGTCAGCCGTTCCATCCACGGCGCACTGGACCGCACCGCCTATTCCGCCGCCAAGAGCGCGCTGGTGGGCTGCACGCGCACCTGGGCGCTGGAACTGGCCGAATACGGCATCACCGCCAATGCGGTTGCGCCGGGCCCCATCGAAACCGAAATGTTCCGCGCCACCCGGCCCGCCGGCAGCGACAACGAAAAGCGGGCGCTGGCATCGGTGCCCATGAAGCGGCTGGGCACCCCCGCCGAAGTGGCGGCTGCCATTGCTTTCCTGCTGTCGGACGACGCCGGCTTCATTACCGGCCAGGTGCTGGGTGTGGACGGCGGCGGCAGCTTGGCCGGCCGTTCATGAACCCGGCACTGTCCGCATGAACCCACGCACCTTCGGGTGCGTTTTTTTTGCCTGGAGCAAAGGGAGAACCCGGCCAACCCGCCCAGCCGTTGTTTGTATAATAATAACTATCATTTCCATTTTGGATGCTCGCCGTGACGGACCGAGAGCACGCAGTTGCCGCATCGCTTTCTGCCCTGTACACCGCGCATTGCGGCTGGTTGCAGAAGTGGCTGAATCGCCGTCTTCAGGACAATCATCAGGCCGCCGACCTGACGCAAGACACCTTCGTGACCTTGCTGGTGCGACGCCATGCGCTGGCCGACGTGCGCGAGCCGCGCGCGTTTCTGACCACCATCGCGCGTGGCCTGCTGGTCGATTTCTGGCGCCGCCGCGACATCGAGCACGCATGGGCCGAGACCCTGGCGGCGCGTCCTGAAGTCACCCACCCATCCCCCGAAGTGCAGGTCCAGGCGCTCCAGGCGCTGGTCGAGATCGATCGCAAGCTTCATCGCCTGGGCGTGCGCGCGCGCGCAGCCTTCCTGATGCATCGCATCCACGGCATGACGCACGAGGCGATCGCGGCGCAATTGCGGGTGTCCGAACGGACCGTCCGCAACGACATTGCACAGGCCATGCTGTGCTTTCTGCTCGACACCGATCTGCAGCCGGACGGCTTGTGCCGCGGCACGGCGAGTAGCCGATGAGCGCCGCCGCCGTCGACTCACGCATCCTGGAAGCGGCCGCCCATTGGTATGCGCTGCTTACCTCGGGCGCTTCCAGCGCAGAAGAACGCGAGCGCTGGCAGGCTTGGCTGGACGCCGATACGGCGCATCGCCGGGCTTGGCAGCGCGTCGAGGACGTTGGCGCGCACTTCGATGCGTTGATCGCGCAGCCGATGGGCCGTGAAGCCAGCGTGGCAAGCCTGAACGCCGCGGCGCAGGGCCGGCGTGAGCGCCGCAGGTTGTTGACGGTTGCGCTGATCGGCGGCGCAGCAGGATTGTTGGGATTGGGCGTCGCGCAGTCGCCAGTGGGGCGCCGCACGTGGGCGGCCTGGCAGGCTGACCTGGTCACGCCGGTGGGCGGCTCACATGAGGCCCAGCTTGCCGACGGCACCCGGGTCCGGCTCAATACCGATACCGCTTTGAAGGTGGACTACACCCGCGACCAGCGCCGCCTGGTGCTGCTGCGCGGCGAGATCATGATCGCCACCGCAGCCGACCCGGGGCGCACCTTCGTGGTGGACACGCCCGAAGGCCGGATGCAGGCGCTTGGCACGCGGTTCAACGTGCGCAGCCTTGATGGAGAAACCACGCTGGCGGTGCTGGAGGGCGCGGTGCAGGCGCATTTCACGGGCGCGCCGCCGGCGGGCTATCGGGTCGACGCCGGCATGCGCATGCGCGGCGGCGCGCAAGGCATCGAGGCGCCCGCGGCGCTGCGAGCCGCCGACCACAACTGGACGCGCGGCATCGTGCAATTCGAAGAGGCGCCGCTGGCGCAGGTCGTGGCGGAACTGGCGCGATACCGCCGCGGGCATCTGGGCTGCGCAGACGACGTGGCCGCGCTGCGCGTGACGGGCACGTTCCCTCTGCATGACAGCGATCGCGCGCTGCGCCTGCTGAGCGAGGCCTTGCCGCTGCGGATCAGTCAGCCGATGCCGTGGTGGACGACCCTGCAGCCACGCTGAGATCCCGCCGTTACAAATTAGTTTGCCGCTTTTGCCGCGCTCATCCGGCCTATGGGCAATTCAACACCCATATCGCGGATTCGTGGCATGACCAACCCCCTGATTGTTTTTTCCCTCCGTCCGATCCGCCGTGCGCGCATCCTTCCGCTGGCGCTGGCGATCGACGTGGCGCTGGGCGTCGCGGCGCCCGTCAGCGCCGTCCACGCGCAGGCGGCCGAAACCCAGGTCCGCCAGTTCGACATTCCACCCGGCCCATTGAGCCAGGTGCTCAATCTGTACTCCGCCGAAGCCGGTCTGTTCGTCAGCGGCCACGGCGACCTGAGCGCCGGCCGCCATAGCCCCGGCGTGCGCGGCCGCTATTCGCCCGAAGCCGGCATGGCGGCGCTGCTGACCGGCACGGGTCTCGTGGCCGAACGCTTGCCGGATGGCGGTTTCGTGTTGCGGCAGGGGCGCCAGGACGTGACGTTGCTGGAACCCATCGCGGTCACCGCGCAGATCGAACGCCCGGACGGCCCGGTGCTGGGCATCGCGGCCACACGCAGCGCGACGGCCACCAAGACCGACACGCCCATCATCGAAACGCCGCAATCGATTTCCGTGGTGAGCGCGGCGCAGATCAGCGATCAAAAGGCGCAGAGCCTGCAAGAGGCCCTGGGTTACACCCCCGGCATCATGCCCGGCCTCGTCGCCAAGAGTTCGATCTTCGAAGACACGATGTTCATCCGCGGCTTCGAGGCCAACCCGCAGACCGGCAGCTATTACCGCGACGGCATGCGCTACATGATCAATCAGTACAACGGCAAGCAGGAGCCGTACGGCCTGGAACGTGTGGAGGTGCTGCGGGGGCCGTCGTCGGTGCTGTACGGCGCCGCGGCGCCGGGCGGCATCGTCAATACCGTGACCAAGCGCCCGCCCGGCGAATCGATGGGCGAAATCAATGTGGACGGCGGCAGTTTCGACCGCAGGCAGATATCGGCGGACATCGGCGGCCCCATCGATGAGGCTGGCGTGTGGTCCTATCGTCTGACCGGCCTGTTCCGCGAAAGCAAGCAGTTCGTCGATTACGGCTCCGACGATCGCACCTACTTCGCGCCCGCCCTGACGTGGCGTCCGACGACGGCCACCTCGGTCACGCTGCTGGCCAACTATCAGCGCAGCAAGACGTTCAATCCGCCGGAAGTGCCGGTCACCGGCTCGCTCTGGACCAACCCGAACGGCCAGATCCCGCGGTCGCGCTTTCTGGGCGAGCCCAACCACAATCGCTTCGATATCGAATCGACCTCGCTGGCCGTGCTGATCGAGCACGCGTTCGACGACACGCTGAAGTTCCGCCAGTCGATGCGCTATTACGACGCAGACCTGAACATGCGCTATGTGCTGTTGCAGGGCGACGTGGATGCGGCGACGCAGCGCCGGGTGACCCGCTCCGCACGCGGCTTTAACGACCGCACCACGGTGCAGACGATCGACACCAACATCGAGAAGCGGTTCGAGACCGGCCCCGTCACGCAGACGTTTCTTGCAGGCTTCGACTACACTCGCTCGACCTACAACAGCGACCGCCTGCGCGGCAATCTGCCGCCCATCGATGTCTTCGATCCGGTGTACCTGCCCGGCGACGTCGTGGCCTTGCCCTGGCAGCAGCGCCGCAACACCGAGCATCGCCTTGGCATTTACCTGCAAGACCAGATCAAGATTGCGGACAAGGTCGTGGTGCTGCTGGGCGGGCGGCATGACAACGTGCGCGCGGAAAATCGCGCCTTGCATGCGCCGTCCACCAATTCGAACGACAAGGACTCGGCCTTCACGGGCCGTGCGGGTGTCGTGTACCTGGCCGACAACGGCCTGGCGCCGTATGCCAGTTTCAGCCAGTCGTTCGAACCCACCAGCGGCCGCGATCGCAACGACGGCAGCTTCGAGCCCAGCCGCGGGACGCAGTACGAAGTCGGCATCCGATACCAGCCCGCGGGCGAAGACGTGATGCTGAGCGCCGCGCTTTTCAACCTGGAGCGCAAGAACGTGCTCACGCCGGATCCGGTCGATCCGACCTTTCTGGTGCAGACCGGCAAGGTGCGCTCGCGCGGCCTGGAACTCGAAGCGCGTGCGCGCGTCACGCCGCAGGTCGACGTGATCGCCGCCTACACCTGGACCGACGCCCGTGTGGTCCAGAGCAATCTGCCGGGCGAGGAGGGCGAGCGCTTCAACACGCCGTTGCATGCCGCGTCCCTATGGACCGACGTGAACCTGTCGGAATGGGTGTTGATGGGCCTGAAGGCGGGCGCCGGCCTGCGCTATGTGTCGGCGCGTCCCGACCGGCCGTCCAGCGGTTCGCTGGGGGGCGCGGGCTACACCTTGATCGATGCGCGGGTCAGTTATGAAAGTGGCCCGTGGCTGTATGCGCTCAACGTCACCAACCTGACGGACAAGACCTACATCCCGTCCATTTGCTACAACGGCGCGTGCAACTACGGCGAGCCGCGCCGCATCATCGGCACGGTGAGCTACCGCTGGTGAACGTGCGCGCGGCGCTGCTAAGCCTGCATCGCTGGACCGGCCTGGTGCTGGCCGGCTTTCTCTGCCTGGTCGCGCTGACTGGCATTCCGCTTGCGTGGTATGACGCGCTGGACGCCGCGGCAGCTCCCGCGTTGCACCGCGTGCCGCCGCCATCGGACGGCGCCGCGCGGCTTGACGCCTTGGCGCTGCGCGAGCGCGTGGCCCGCTTTGTGCCGGCGGCAGTAATGCCCGCCACGCCGCTTGGCGGGCAGGCCGGACGCAGCGTGGCGTTTCCGGTGTGGCTGCACGAGGACGGCGCCGCAGGACCCGTGCTGCACGAGATATTTGTCGACCCGTACGATGGCGCCATTCTGGGCCAGCGCCGCTGGGGCGATCTGCGCGAAGGGCTGCGCAACCTGATGCCGTTTCTGCATCGCATCCACACGGCGCTGCTGTTCGAGGGCATCGGCGAACTGTTGCTCGGCATCGTCGCATTGGCCTGGACGCTCGATGGTTTTGTCGGCGCCTGGCTCACGCTGCCGCCGCGGAACCGCTCGCGCAGGCAGGCCCCGTCCTCATCCATGCGGCAGCGCTGGGCGCCCGCCTGGCGAATCCGTTGGCAGGGTGGTCCCCACAAACGCAATTTCGATCTGCACCGCGCCGGTGGGCTGTGGCTGTGGGCGGCCTTGACGCTGATGGCATGGAGCAGCGTCGCGCTCAATCTGCCGGCGGTCTACGATCCGGTGATGCGCGCTGGCTTGAGTTATCAACCCGATCCCCGGCGCGGCGCAACCGCCACGGCCGGCGACCCGATGCCCCCCGAGCGCGCGCGCGACGCGGGCCGGCAATTGATGGCGCAGCTGGCCGCCCGCGAGGGGTTTGCGGTGCTGGGCGAACACTGGTTGGCGCTGGATGCGCGCCGCAACCTGTACCGCTACAGTGTGCGCAGCAGCCGCGATCTGCGCACGCGAAGCGGGGCCACGTCGGTGGTGTTCGATGCCGTGAATGGACAACTGGTGGGCAGCCATCTGCCGACGGGCCGGGCGGCGGGCGACACGGTCAAGCATTGGCTGACCAGCCTGCACATGGCGGCGCTATGGGGCTGGCCCTTGCAGGTGGCGGTGGCGCTGGTCGGCGTCGTCACGCTGGTGCTTAGCCTGACCGGCGTCTGGTTGTGGTGGACGCGCCGCCGCGCCCGTCAGTACGGCCCCTTGCCTGCGGCCACTGCCGCCACTTCCTTGAACTCGCCCGCGAGCGCTTCGGCCGCGCGTGCCAGCAGCACCGCGTCCACGCCCACCGCCACGAACGTGGCGCCCAAGGACAGATAATGCTTGGCCTGTGTCACCCCGCTGTGCAGGATGCCCGCGGCCTTGCCGGACCGCACGATGCGCGCAATCGCGTCATCGATGGTCTTTTCGACTTCCGGATGCTCGGGCTGGCCCAGATATCCCATGCTGGCCGACAGATCGGCTGGTCCGATGAAGACGCCATCCACGCCGTCCACGGCAAGGATGGAGTCCAGCGCCTCGATGCCGGCGGGCGTCTCGATCTGAACCAGCACGCACATTTCGTCGTTGGCGCGTTCAAGGTAGTTCGGGATGCGGTTCCAGCGCGACGCGCGCGCCAGCGCGCTGCCCACGCCGCGGATGCCTTGCGGCGGATAGCGCACGGCGGCCACCGCGTCGGCGGCTTCCTCGGCGGATTGGATCATGGGCACCAGCACCGTCTGCGCGCCGGTGTCCAGGATCTGCTTGATCTGGACCGGGTCGTTCCAGGCCGGGCGCACCACGGGCGCCACCGGGTAGGCCGCCACGGATTGCAGTTGGGCCAAGGTGGAGTCCAGCGTGTTGGGCGCGTGTTCGCCGTCGATCAGCAGCCAGTCGAAGCCGGCGCCCGCAAGAATTTCCGAGGTGTACGCGCTGGCCAGGCCGGCCCACAGGCCGATCTGAGGTTTGCGGTCGCGCAGGGCTTGCTTGAACGAATTCGTCAGAAGGTCCATGGACGTTGAATTGCCTAAGAGGGAAGGGGGAACGGCGTCAGGGCGTGCCGGCATCGCGCGTGGGGCCGTCGCGCTTGATGAGATCGACCATGGCGTCTACGTCGCGGTACAGGCGATCGAGCAATTCCTTGCCGATCCTTTCTTCGATTTCCTGGTACTTGGCGTCAACCATGGGACGCATGCGGTCGATGAGCTTGTTGCTTTTGACGGTCAGGGAAATTTCCTGACGGCGCTGGTCGGCGCTGGAGCGCGTGCGCTTGATGAGTCCTTGCTCTTCCATGCCGGCCAGCATGCGCGTCAGGCTGGGGCTCAGGATCTGACAGGCGCGGGCGATCTGGTTGGGTTCCAGCGAGCCCACCTCGCTCAGCGTGCGCAATACCCTCCATTGCTGTTCGGTGACGCCCGCCGCGTGCAGCACGGGACGGAAATGCGCCATCAGCGTTTCGCGCGCATAGAGCAGCAAATGGGGAAGATTGCGGTGGTGGAAGCTCGGACTCATGGCGGCTATGTTAGCAAGAAGCCGCCCAAAAATTGCTCAATTCTTCGGGCCTGGGGGTGGCCCGCGCCGGCGGGGGGGCGGGCCGGCGCAGGGGCCGGCCCGGTGGGTCACGCCGGGTTCTGGCGGGACAGCTCCTGCAGGTCGTCCGGCAGCGCGAAATCGGGCGCGCCGCGCTGCAACTCGCGCAATGCGTGAACGGCGTCTTCTTCGCGGTCGTCCACGATCAGGCCCCGAATCTGGGCCACCCGGGCCTCGATGTCCTGCTCGGTGAAGGCGGCGACCTGTTGCGATTCCGCGGGGGCTTCCTGGGCAGCGGCCGGCGCCGCTTCCTGGGCCGCAGTCTCCGCTGCCGCCGTTTCAGCCGCTGCCGGGGCGGGCGCGGCGGGTGTCGCGGCAGTCACGGCCATGGCGGGCTGCGCCGCGGCAGGTTGGGCGGGAACCGCCGGTTCCTGTTGCAAGGCGACGACGCGGCGCAGGGGCGGCGCATCGCTGGCCGGCGCGGCCGACGCCGAGGCGGCGTCTTGCGTTGCCTCGTTGGCCTGCACGGCGACCAGCTGCATCTGGGGTTCGGTGTCGTCGATGGCCTCGCGCATGTCGGTCCAGGCGAAGAGGCCCGCCACCATCACGGCGCAAGCGGCTGCGCCCCAACCGGGGTGCCAGCTATGGCCAGGGTGCCATCTGCGTCGTACCGCCGCATCCAGTTCCGGATTGGCGCCGGGACCCGGCTTGCGGTACAGGGCGCGCAGATCCCGTTCATCGTCTTCGTCAAATGGGGGGCGATAGGTAATGCTCATGCGCGTACTCCTCGCATATACGCCGGGTGGCACGACGTATCCGCGTTTGACCTTTGCGTGCGCCGCGCCGGTGGTCCGGCGTCTAGTCGTGCTGGGGTCATGTTCCGGTTTGAGCGGCCTCTGGGGAGGCTGCGGGTGATTGCGCCGCGATTGGCCACGAAGTGCGTCCAGAGGACGTCCATCGTGCCGGGTGCCGTCCGGTCTGGACGGTTCGACAAGATGCGCTGCACTTGGCGATTATGCGCGATTTGAAACGGATCGGGCAGTAAATTTCTTGTGTTTGCATCATGTAACTGCTGTGCGTCCCTTTTTGTGAAAGCTGCCTGAAAGAAATGACCTTCGCGCGACGTCTCGGCGCGTGATATTCCGGTCATTGTTCCCGCGCGGCGCGGGCACGTTGCCGGGTACACTTTCGCGCATGGCAAAAACCCGTACCGTCTATGTGTGCGCCGACTGTGGCGGCACCACCCCGAAGTGGCAGGGCAAATGCCCGCATTGCAACGCCTGGAACACGCTTGAAGAAACGGTGGAGTCGTCCGCGCCTGCGGCCGCGGCGCACCGCTATGCGCCGCTGGCCTCGTCCAGCCCGGTGCGCAGCCTGTCCGAAATCGAGGCCCGCGAAACGCCGCGCCAGCCCACCGGCCTGGACGAATTTGATCGCGTGCTCGGCGGCGGCCTGGTGGCCGGCGCCGTGGTGCTGATCGGCGGCGATCCCGGCATCGGCAAGTCGACGCTGCTCTTGCAGGCGCTGGCCTCGCTGTCCGAAACCACCAACGTGCTGTACGTGACGGGCGAAGAGTCCGCCGAACAGGTCGCGTTGCGCGCGCGCCGGCTGGGACTGCAAACCGGCAACGTCAACCTGCTGGCCGAAATCCGCCTCGAAGCCATCCAGGCCGCGGTGTCGGAACAAAAGCCCACCGTCGCCGTCATCGATTCCATCCAGACGCTCTACAGCGGCGAACTCACAGCGGCGCCGGGATCGGTGTCGCAGGTGCGCGAATGCGCGGCGCAGCTCACGCGGCTGGCCAAGCAGACGGGCATCGCCATCGTCATGATCGGCCACGTCACCAAGGACGGCGCGCTGGCCGGACCGCGCGTGCTCGAACACATCGTGGATACCGTGCTTTATTTCGAGGGCGACACGCATTCGTCGTTCCGCCTGGTGCGCGCATTCAAGAACCGCTTCGGCGCCGTCAACGAGCTTGGCGTGTTCGCCATGACCGACCGCGGCCTGCGCGGCGTGGCCAATCCTTCCGCACTGTTCCTGTCGCAGCACGAACAGCAGGTCGCCGGTTCGTGCGTCATGGCCACGCAGGAAGGCACGCGTCCGCTCCTCGTCGAGATCCAGGCGCTGGTCGATAGTTCCCACGCGCCCAATCCGCGCCGGCTGACGGTCGGCCTGGAAGGCAACCGTCTGGCCATGCTGCTGGCCGTGCTGCACCGGCACGCGGGCGTGTCGACCTTCGACCAGGACGTCTTCGTCAATGCGGTTGGCGGCGTGCGCATCACCGAACCCGCGGCCGACCTGCCGGTGCTGCTGGCCATCATGTCGTCGCTGCGCGATCGGCCGCTGCCGCGCGGGTTGATCGCATTCGGCGAAGTGGGCCTGGCCGGCGAGATCCGGCCCGCCCCGCGCGGCCAGGAACGTCTGCGCGAAGCCGCCAAGCTGGGTTTCTCGGTGGCGCTCATCCCCAAGGCCAACGCGCCGCGCCAGCCCATCGAGGGCCTGGAGATCTGGGCGGTCGATCGCCTGGACGCGGCATTGGAAAAGCTGCGTTGATGCGTCGCGACGTCTGTTGGAGCAACAAGTGAGTCTGTTCGTCATCGCCGCCTGCCTGGCAGCCGGCGGTCTGATCGGTTTCATGGGCGGCGTGCTGGGCATCGGGGGCGGACTGATCGCCATTCCAGCCCTCGTCCTCCTGATGGGAATGTCCCAACAGCTTGCGCAGGGCACGGCGCTCATCATGGTGTTGCCGACCATCATGATGGCGGTGCGCAAGTACAACCAGCAGACCCGCATCGACAAGCGCGTCGCGCTGGCGGGCGCGGCGGGCGCCGTGGTGTTCACGTGGGTGGGCGCGCGGATGGCGCTGGGCATCGACTCGGCCTTGCTGCGCCAGAGCTTCGCGGTGTTCCTGTTCTTCATCGCGCTGTTCTACGTATGGCAGACCTGGCGCGCCTCGCGTCCGGCGGCGCGCCGCGCGCCGCCGCCCAAGCGCCCGGCGCCGGTCTTCACGCCGCGCCGCGCAAGCGTCCTGGGCATCCTGTGCGGAACGCTGGGCGGATTCTTTGGCGTCGGCGGCGCGGTGCTGGCCGTGCCCATCATCACAACGGTCTTTCGCCTGCCGCAGACCACCGCACAGGCGCTCGCGCTCAGCATGGTGATCCCGGGTTCCACCATCGCACTCATCACCTATACGTGGGCGGGACAGGCGAACTGGATGGTCGGCGCGCCGCTAGCCATCGGCAGCCTGATCTTCGTGCCCATCGGCGTGCGGCTGGCCTACCGGCTTCCTGAACGCAAGCTGAGAGCCTGCTTCGCGCTGATGCTGTTCGCCACCGTGGCGTTGCTGGCGTTCGAGGGATAGCAAAGTGAGTGCGGCGTAACGCCTGCAGTAGAACAGCCGCCCCGCCGCCCGGCCGCCCGAAGGCGGGGCAGCCCCCTCGGGGGGCAGCAAGCGAGCAAAGCGAGTGCGGCGTGGGGGCAACAATTCTTGAGTGACAGAAAAATTGTGGTTCGGAAGTGAACCTTCTGAAGGGGCAGGCTTCAAACCGCATACGGGACTTGCGGCATCGTGCCGCCCCGTAACGGCAAAAGGCCTTTGGCCTTCACCAACCAGGAGTACCACAAATGACGACTCACTCCCGCATTGCTGCGTTTCTTTCCACCTCGGCCCTGTGCCTGGGCCTCGCCGCCGCACCGTCGGCGTTTGCGGCCGGCGCCAGCAAGACCGGCGACACCAAGACCCAGGCGCATCACAAGCATCACAAGGCTGACAAGTCGTCCGCCAAGCATTCGGCAGGCGCAGCAAACACGCACAAGTCTGGCGCCACGACGCCGACGAAGTAACCGCGCCGGGCGGCAACGCCCACGTTCCTTTGCGCGACAAAGACTGACCGGACACGCGGGGGCCGGAAAGTCGAAAGCCTCTCGGTATGGGCGCCGAGAGGCTTTTTTGTGTCTGATGCCCGGCCGGGCGCCGCGCAGGCGGCCCGGACGAACAAAGCCGGTTATTCCACCGGCGTGATCACGCGGCCGGTCTCAAAGAACGACTGCAGGTTTTCCAGCATCATGTTTTCCATGGCCAGGCGCGTTTCCTCGGTGGCGCTGCCGATGTGCGGCAGCAGCACGGCCTTGTCGCTCTTCATCAGCGCTTCGGGCACCTTGGGTTCGTGCTCGAAGACGTCCAGCGCCGCGCAGCCCAGCTTGCCGTCTTCCAGGGCCGCGACCAGCGCGGTTTCGTCGATGACCGGGCCCCGCGCGATGTTGACGATGATGCCCTTCGGGCCCAGGGCTTGCAGCACGTCGCGATTCACAAGGTGGCGCGTGCTTGGACCGCCCACGGTGGCCACGATCAGGAAATCGGCCCACTTGGCCAGGTCCGTCAGCGACGCTTCGTAGCCGTAGGCCACGCCGTCGCGCTTTCTGCGGTTGTGATACCGCACGTCCATGTCAAAGCCCGTGCCGCGCCTGGCAATCGCTTCGCCGATGCGGCCCAGCCCGACGATGCCCAGTTTTTTGCCGCTGACGCGCAGGCCCAGCGGGATGCTGCCATGCACCTGGCCCCATTGGCCGGCCCGCACGAAGCGTTCGCCCTGACCCATGCGGCGCGCGCCGGCGATGAGCAGGCCCCAGGCCAGGTCCGCCACGCAATCGGTCAGCACGTCGGGCGTATTGCTGACCAGCACGCCACGCTTGCGCGCGGCCTCGACGTCGATCGTCTCGTAGCCCACGCCCCAGCTGCAGATGGCCTTCAGGTCCGGCAGCGCGTCGATGAGCTCGGCGTTGGCGCCGAAATTGGCGGACGTGACGACTGCGGTGACGCCCTTGCCGTGTTCGGCCAGCGCAGCCTTGCGGTCCGGGTACTTCCACAATTCGATGACGTCATAGCCATCGGCCAGGCGCTGGTTGGCGGAAGGGGAGCCGGCCAGCGAGCCGACCTGGATGATGCGTTGCTTGGTGGTCATGTTGTCGTACGGTTGGGTGGCGAAGGTTTCATGCTACTTGATTCAAGCGGGGACCTTGCGAGCCGGGTGCGCAGCCAAGGCGGCTGCGCACCCGCTGCGGGACGCCCGCACGCAGGCATCCCGCGAAGCGTTACTCCAGCTGGATGTTGGCCTTCTGGATCACGTCCTTCCAGCGCTTGACTTCAGCCTGCTGGAAATCGGCGAACTGTTGCGGCGTGTTGGCGACGACTTCGAAGCCCATGCCTTGCAGCGTTTTCTGGGTCTGGGGCTCTCGCAGTGCGGTGCGCAGCGCCTCGGCCAGCTTGTCGACGACGGGCTGCGGCGTGCCCTTGGGCACGGCAAACCCCTGCCAGGAATACACCACCATGTCCTTGATGCCGGCCTCCGTCAGCGTCGGCACATCGGGCAGGTCCGGCGTGCGGGCGTCGCCCGTGATGGCTAGCGCCTTGAGCTTGCCTGCCTTGATGTGGTTCTGCACCGCGCCCAGGTTCTGGAAGGACACGTTGACCTGTCCGCCGATGAGGTCCGCGATGGCCGCGCCGCCGCCCTTGTAAGGCACGTCCACGCCGGTGCTTTGCGTGCGCTGGCGGAACAGCACGGCCGACAGGTGATCCGACGAGCCCGTGCCCGACGAGGCGTACGACACGCGATTCGGATTCTTCTTCGCGTAGTCGACCAGCTCGGCGACCGTGCTGGCCGGGAACGAAGGCGCCGCGACCAGCACGTTGGGATTGCGCACTGCCTGCGTCAGGTAGGTGAAATCCTTGCTGGGGTTGTACGACAGGTTCTTGTAAAGGGCTTCGTTGATGGCGAAGGTGCCGATGGAGCCGACCATCATGGTGTAGCCGTCCGGCGTGGACCGGGCCAACGCCTGGGCGCCGATGGCGCTGTTCGCGCCCGGCTTGTTCTCGACGACGAAGGTCTGTCCCAGGGTCTTGGACAGCGCCGGCGTGACCGAACGCGCGGTGATGTCGGAGGACCCGCCGGGCACGAAGGGCACGATCATGGTGACGGGCTTTTCGGGGTAACCGGCGGCATGGGCCGCCGGCGACCCAAGCACGACGGCGCCCGCCGCGAATACGGCGCTGATCAGTTTGTTCATGGTGTCTCCTGGTTCGCGTGATGATGAAGAGCCCGCCGCTCACGCGTTGCGGGCAGGCCCCGGATCGGTGCAGGGTCAGTCGACCTTGGCGCCGGATTTCTTCACAACGTCGGCCCACTTGACGGTTTCCTGGGCCATGAACTGCTTGAACTGGGCGGGCGTGTTGCCGGACGGCGTCGCGCCTTGCGCCTGAAGCTGCGCGCGCACGGGCTCCTGCTGCAAGGCGGCGGCCACGTCGCGCTGGACCTTCTCGACGATCTCGGGCGGTGTGCCGGCCGGCGCCAGCAGCCCGAACCAGCTCGACGCCTCGTACCCCTTCACGCCGGCTTCGGCCATCGTGGGCACGTCGGGCAGGGCGGGCGAGCGGTTGGCCGTCGTAACGGCCAGGGGGCGAAGCTTGCCGGCCTTCAGAAATCCCATGGACGAGGGCAGGTTGTCGAAGATCAGGTCCGCCGATCCGGCCATCACGTCCGTCAGCGCGGGGCTGCTGCCCTTGTAGGGCACGTGCGTCATGCGCGTGCCGGTCATGCTCTGGAAGAGTTCGCCTGACAGGTGCGTGGAAGTGCCGTTGCCCGTGGACGCCATGTTGACGCTGTCGGGATTGGCCTTCAGGTACTTGATCAGGTCGGCCACGGTACGGATGCCGTGCTTGTCGGCGAACTTGGGGTTGAGCTCTAGGATATTGGGCACCGGAATCACCAGCGTGACGGGCACGAAGTCCTTGACCGGGTCATACGGCAGCTTGGCGTACACGGACTGGTTGATGGCGTGCGTGCTGACGGTGCCCATCAAAAAGGTGTAGCCGTCGGGCGTGGCGCGCGCGGCTTCGGCCGAGCCGACGTTGCCGCCGGCGCCCGCCTTGTTGTCCACCACCACGGGCTTGTTCCAGCTTTTGCCCAACTCGGCCGCCACCACGCGCGCGGCGATGTCGGCGGTGCCGCCGGCGGGGAAGGGGACGATGATCTTGACTTCCCGCTCGGGGTAGTCGGCGAAGGCCGGCGAGGCCGGCAGGGCAAAGGCGGTGGCCGTCAGGAGGGCGGCGGCAAGAAGCCGGCCTCGCGCAGGGGCTGCATACATGGAATTCGTCTCCTCGGTGTGCGCGTGGCCGCGCATCGTTTGTGGGGGTATTCCGCTCCCGGCGAGCCGGGAACTCGAAGACGCATGC
Source organism: Achromobacter sp. E1 (assembly GCF_037039475.1). NCBI lineage: Bacteria > Pseudomonadati > Pseudomonadota > Betaproteobacteria > Burkholderiales > Alcaligenaceae > Achromobacter > Achromobacter sp. E1. The sequence goes on along the minus strand of NZ_CP146253.1, from coordinate 3,629,320 downwards.
GGCCCGCGCCTCATGCGCCTTGCGTGCTGCCGTTCAACTTGTAAAACAAATATAGGTATTGAGCTATAGCTTGTCAACCAAGTATACTTTTTCGACCCTACTTCTCTGACAACTGCACCCGCCAGGAGCCCTTCCATGAAAACCACCCCGGTCACCGCCCAGGATCTGCAGCGCTCGGTCATCGCCGTGCCGCCGCTGGCCCGCAATGCCGATCTGTCGCTCAACGAATCGGCCAACAAGGCGTTGCTCGGCCACCTGGAAGCGGGCGGCGTGCGCAACGTCATGTATGGCGGCAACGCCAACTTCTACAACGTGGGTGTGAGCGAATATGCCCGCATCGTGGACATGCTGGCAAGCCTGGCGGGCCCTGACACCTGGATCCTGCCGTCGGTGGGCCCCGACTACGGCAAGATGATGGACCAGGCCGCCATCCTGCGTTCGCGCGCCTTCCCGACGGCGATGCTGCTGCCCATGTCCTTTCCGTACACCGACGCGGGGCTTGCCGACGGCGTGCGCCGTTTCACGGATGCGCTGGGCAAGCCGGCGGTGGTCTACATCAAGTCGGCGGACTACCTGGCGCCGGAAACCGCGGCGCGCCTGATCGAGGAAGGCCGCCTGGTCGCCTTCAAGTACGCCGTCGTGCGCGACGATCCGTCCGAAGACGCCTACCTGTCGGCGCTGCTGCAGGCCGTGGATTCGCGCTGGGTCGTCAGCGGCATCGGCGAGCGCCCGGCCATCGTCCACTACCGCGAATTCGGGCTCAAGAGCTTTACGTCCGGATCGGTCTGCGTGGCGCCGCGCGGGTCGATGCGCCTGCTGCATCTGCTGCAGGAAGGCCGCTACGACGAGGCCGAAGCCGTGCGCGAACAGTACCTCGGGCTGGAAGATTGCCGTGACAGCATCAGCCCCATCCGCGTGCTGCACGATGCCGTGACGCTGTCGGGCGTGGCGGACATGGGTCCCATGCTGCCGCTCTTGACCGGCATCTCCAGCGCCGAGCGCGAACGCGTGGCACCGGTGGCCCGCGCGCTGGCCGCCTGGGACCGCGAGACCGCCACGGCGTGACGGCCGCGGCGCGCCGGACCCGCATTGCGGGTACGATGAGCGCCGTCCGCGTGTCGCAGCAGTCTGTCAGGGCCTGTTCCCCGCGCGTGGACAGGCCCTACTACCAGGAGGTTACGTGGCTCGACCCAAAGCATCCCCCCAACCCGCGCCGACTGCGTCCGGCGAACCGGAGGCGTCCGCCGCGCCGGTGCTGGAACGCGGGCACCGGGTACGGCTGGCGGACCAGCTTTACGGCCAGATCTTCGAACAGATCGTCTCCGGCGGACTGAACGTCGGCGACAAGCTGCCCTCCGAAAACGAAATTTCCGAACGCTACGGCGTGTCGCGGCCGGTCGTGCGCGAAGCCTTGCTGCGGCTGCGCGCCGACGGCCTCATCACCGCCCACCAGGGTCTGGGCACCTTCGTGAGCCACCAGCCCGCGCCGCGCCTGAAGGCGTTCAACGACGTGCAGAATGTCGGCGCCTATCTGCGCGCGCAAGAGGTGCGCGTGGCGCTTGAAGGCGACGCCGCGCGCCTGGCGGCCTTGCGGCGCACCGACGAGCAGCTGGGCAAGATCGCCGACGCGCATGCGGCATTTGCCGATACGCTTGCCAAGGGCCAGGTCTCGGCGGAAGCGGACCTGGCGTTTCACGCCAGCATCGCCGAGGCCAGCGGCAACGACTTCTATCTGGGCGTGCTGGAAAGCATCCATGAATCCATCAGCGGCTTCATGCGCCTGACGCTCAATCTGACGCGCACGGGTTCGCGCCAGCGCGCGCAGCGCGTCGTGGACGAGCACGCGACCATCCTGGATGCGATCCGCGAACAGGATGGCGAACGCGCGCGCGTCGCGATGCAGTTCCATCTGGGCCAGGCCCGTCACCGGTTGGTCGACCGGGACCGGGATTGACGCCGCCAACGCCGCCCGCCACACAACAAGACAACAGGAGACAGACAGTGTCAGGGAACGGAGCAAACGCCACGGCCGTGCCGGTGGAAGAGGTGCGTGAGCAGATCTTGCAGGTGCTGATGGCGTGGGGCATGGCCGAGGATCTGGCCCACACGACGGCGGGCTTGATGGCGCGCACGGACCTCTTCGGCATCGATTCGCACGGCATCTCCATGCTGCCCGCCTACGAGGAAAAATGGCGTGCCGGCACGCTGCGGCTGGACGCTCGCGCGCGCGTCGTGCGCGACAGCGGAGCCAGCGCGCTGATCGATGGCATGGGCGGGCTGGGCTATCCGGTGGCGGCGCAGGCTATGAACCTGGCCGTGGACAAGGCCCTGGAACATGGCGTGGGTGCCGTCTCGGTCTGCAACTCGCATCACTTCGGCGCGGCGGGCGTCTACGCGCGCATCGCGGTCGAACGCGGCGTGGTCGGGCTGGTCACCAGCAGCGCCAACGGCGTCATCATGGTCCCCACGCGCGGCGCGATGCCGATGCTGGGCACCAATCCCATCGCGTTCGGCGCGCCCGCGGCCTACAACGAGCCCTTCGTGCTCGACATGGCCACGACCACCGTGGCGGCCAACAAGGTCAAGGTCTACGACTTCCTGGACAAGCCCTTGCCGCCGGGCTGGGCGATAGACGGGCAGGGCGCGCCGGTCACGGACGCGGACGCCGCGATGCAATTCATCTTCAAGCGCCCGGAAGGCGGCCTCACGCCGTTGGGTGGCACAACCGCCATGAGCAGCCACAAAGGCTATGGCCTGGCGATGATGGCGCAGATCCTGGGCGGCACGCTCAGCGGCAGCGCGTTCGCGGCCCGTCGCGCCGCCACGCGCGGTCCTGGTGAGCCCGACGACGTCGGGCACTTCTTTCTCGCGCTCAATCCCGACGCCTTCCGCGCGGCAGGGTCGTTCGAGTCGGACATGGACGACATGATCGACGCCATGCACGACACGCCGCCTGCCAATGCGTCAGAACCGGTGCTGGTGGCCGGCGAGCCCGAAGCGGCCGAGCGCGTGCGCCGGTTGCGCGAAGGCATTCCGATTCCCGCTGCGCTGGCCGAACGCCTGCGCGGCATCTGCGAGCGCGCCGGCACGCCGTACCTGCTGGATCCCGCCTGAGTCCGTCTTGGCGGTCGCGCCCCGACGGGGCGTCTTATGGTATGAACACGCATTGACCCCGCCACAGAGCAGAGGAAGCGAGACATGAGCCATTCCAACAATCGCAAGAAACCCGAAGACCTGCGCAGCCACCGCTGGTACGGTGTGAAGGACCTGCGGTCCTTCGGCCACCGGTCGCGGACCGCGCAGATGGGCTATCACCGCTCCGATTACGCCGGCAAGCCGGTGATTGCCATCATCAACACCTGGAGCGACATCAACCCCTGTCACAGCCACTTCAAGCAGCGCGTCGAAGAGGTCAAGCGCGGCATCTGGCAGGCGGGCGGATTTCCGGTGGAGATGCCGGCCATGAGCCTGTCCGAGCCTTTCCAGAAGCCCACGACGATGCTCTACCGCAACCTGCTGGCGATGGAGACCGAGGAGCTGCTGCGCTCGTATCCCGCCGATGGCTGCGTGCTGATGGGCGGCTGCGACAAGACCACGCCGGCGCTCATCATGGGCGCGGTGTCGATGGACCTGCCCACCATCTTCGTGCCGGCCGGGCCGATGCTGCGCGGCAACTGGAATGGCAACACGCTGGGTTCGGGGTCCGACACCTGGAAGTATTGGGCGGAACTGCGCGCGGGCAACATCACCGAGGAAGACTGGCAGGGCGTGGAAGACGGCATCGCGCGTTCGCCCGGCCATTGCATGACGATGGGCACGGCGTCCACCATGACGGGCGCGGTCGAGGCCCTGGGCTTGTGCCTGTCGGGCGCATCGTCAATCCCCGCCCCGGATTCACGCCATGCGCAGATGGCCAGTCTGACGGGCAAGCGCATCGTCGACATGGTCTGGGAAGACCTGAAGCCCTCGGACCTGCTGACCGCGGCCTCTTATGACAACGCCGTGCGCACCGTGCTGGCGTTGTCGGGCTCGACCAATGCCGTGGTGCACCTGATCGCCATGGCGCGCCGCAGCGGCTTCGGGCTGGACCTGGACCGCTTCGATTACCTGGCGCGCACCACGCCCGTCCTGGCCAATCTGCGGCCGGCGGGCAAGTACCTGATGGAAGACTTCTACTACGCCGGGGGCCTGCGCGCGATGCTGGTGCAGCTGGGCGACCTGCTGGACACCGCGCAGCGCACGGTGGACGGCCGCACGCTGGGCGAGAACATCGCGGGGGCGCGCATCTTCAATGAAGACGTGATCCGTCCGCGGGCGCAGGCGCTCATCGAACGCGATGGCCTGGCGGTGCTGCGCGGCAATCTTGCGCCGGATGGCGCGGTGATCAAGCCGCCCGCGATGGAGGCGCGCCTGCAGGTGCACACCGGCCGCGCCGTCGTCTTCAAGGACTACAACGACATGGCCGCGCGCATCGACGATCCGGATCTGGACGTGGACGCCGATAGCGTCATCGTGCTGCAGAACGCCGGGCCGCAAGGCGCGCCGGGCATGCCGGAATGGGGGCAGCTTCCCATCCCGCAAAAGCTGCTCAAGCAAGGCGTGCGCGACATGGTGCGCATTTCCGATGCGCGCATGAGCGGCACCAGCTATGGCGCCTGTGTGTTGCACGTCGCACCCGAATCGTATGTGGGCGGACCGCTCGCGCTGGTCAAGGACGGCGACCGCATTACGCTGGACGTGCCGAACCGCCGGCTGGACCTCTTGATTCCGGACGCGGAACTGGCCGCGCGGCGTGCGGCCTGGCAAGCGCCGCCACCCCGCTTCGAGCGCGGCTATGGCGTGCTGTATCTCAAGCACATCGGCCAGGCCGACACCGGGTGCGACTTCGATTTTCTGCAGTCCGAGGAGCGCGCCGCACCCGCGGGCGAGCCCGAGATCCATTGATGCCGATCGTCCGGGAGACACGGCATTTTTTTCTGACATGAAGGCGGCAATGAACTCACCTCTTCCCAATCGGTTCCGGCAGCGCATCCTGGCCCGCGAACGGCTTATCGGATTCTGGATGTGCATGTCCAGCCACATCACCGCCGAGCTCGTCGGCCTGGCCGATTTCGACTGGCTGCTTCTGGATGGCGAGCATTCGCCCAACGAGGTGCCGATGTTCCTGCAGCAGTTGCAGGCCCTGCAGGGCAGCGCCAGCGCGGCCGTCGGACGTCCGTCCTGGAACGATCCGGTCGAGATCAAGCGCCTGCTGGATATCGGCTTCTACAACCTGCTGATTCCCTTCATCGAATCCGAAGAGGATGCGCGCCGCGCGGTGGCCGCCACGCGTTATCCGCCGCAAGGCATGCGCGGCGTGGCGGGCGCGCAGCGCAGCAACCGGTATGGCACGGTGCCCGACTACCTGCACACGATCAACGACAACATCTGCGTGCTGTTGCAGATCGAAAGCCGTCCCGGCATCGAGGCCGTGGATGAGATCGCCGCCGTCGAGGGCGTGGACGGCGTGTTCATCGGCCCGTCGGACCTGGCGGCGGCGCTTGGCCATCTGGGCAATCCCGGCCACCCCGAAGTGCAGGAGGCGATCCGCCATCTGTACCAGCGGGTGACCGCGCAGGGCAAGGCCGTGGGCATTCTGGCCCCCGTGCATGCCGACGCGCGGCGCTACCTGGACATGGGCATGCACTTCGTGGCCGTGGGCACCGACCTGGGCGTGTTCAAGCAGGCGACCTTCGCGTTGCGCGAGGCGTTCCCCACCTGAGGCCCAGGTTCGTTCAAGCCTCCAGCGCCAGCAGCTCCGCGACGGTCTGGCGCCGGCGGATCAGACGCGCCTCGCCCTTGTCCAGCAGGACTTCGGGCGCCAGCGGGCGGCTGTTGTAGTTCGAGGACATCGACGAGCCGTACGCGCCGGCGTTGTGAAAGACCATGAAGTCGCCGATGCGCGGACGCGGCAGCAACTGGTCGGACATGACGCCGCCTTCGTTCTGCGTGAACACATCGCCCGATTCGCATAGCGGACCGGCCACCGCGATGCGCGTTTCGGGCGCGTCCTGCGGGGGCGTGCCATCCGGCGCATGCACCGAGATCCGGTGATAGCTGCCGTACATGGCCGGGCGCATCAGGTCGTTAAAGCCCGCGTCGACCAGCGCGAAATCACGCTCGGGACGGCGGTTGATCGCGTGCACCTCGGCGACCAGCACGCCGGATTCGGCGATCAGGAAGCGCCCGGGTTCGATCTCCAGGCGGATCTCATGCCCCAGGTACGCTGCGATCCGCTGGCGCGCCGCATCCCATTGCGAGAAGTAGTGGTCGCAGTCGATGCGCGGCTCGCCATCGCGGTAGGGGATCGACAGCCCGCCGCCCGCCGAGATGGCCTCGATGTCGTGATCCAGCGACTTCACCACGTCCACCATGGCATCGCACACGCTGGACAGATGGCCGTAGTCGACACCCGAGCCGATGTGCATGTGCACGCCCACCAGCTTCAGGCCGTGGCGGCGCACGATGGAAATAGCCTCGGCCACGTCGCCGATCCAGATGCCGTGCTTGCTTTGCGGGCCGCCGGTATTGGTCTTGTTGCTATGGCCGTGGCCAAAGCCGGGGTTGATGCGCAGCCAGACGCGATGGCCCGGCGACGCCTTGCCCACGCGGTCCAGCATGTCCAGCGACCCGGCGTTGACCGTGATGCCGTGCTTGAGCGCGGTGGCCAGCGTGGCGTGGTCGATGAGGTCCGCCGTGAAGACGATGCCTTCGGGTTCGCTTCGCGGATCAAAGCCGGCCGCCAGGCTGCGCTCGATCTCGCCCAGGGACACCGCGTCCACCACCACGCCTTGCTCGCGCATGAGGCGCAGGATGTGCAGGTTGGAGCACGCCTTCTGGGCGTAGCGGATCGTATCGAAGCGGCGCAATTGCGCAATGCGCTCGCGGATGACGGCGGCGTCGTACACCCAGAGCGGCGTGCCGTGTTCGGCGGCAAGTTGGGTGAGCTGGCGCGGATCGAAGGTCATGATGGAAGCGGAACCGTGAGGAAAGTGAATCGAAGGCGGCATGATGCCTGCCCTAAGTCATCCAGTAAAATGCTTTGATTTTCGGGATCGATTCATTCCTGATATGGAGTTGGGATGCTGACGCATCGCCACATCGAAGTCTTTCGTGCCGTGATGATCGCCGGTAGCGTGACCCGCGCGGCGGAATTTCTGAATACGTCGCAGCCAACCGTCAGCCGCGAGCTGGCGCGCATGGAACAGACCATCGGCTTCGCGCTGTTTGAACGCGTCGCAGGGCGTCTGCGGGCCACCAGGCCCGCGCTGGCGCTCTTTGAAGAGGTGCGGCAGTCCTACGCCGGCCTGGAGCGCGTGGCGTCCGCCGCCGCGCGTCTGCGCGCGTTCCGGGAAGGGCAGCTCTCGGTGATCTCCCTGCCGGCGTTCTCGCATTCGATCCTGCCCAATGCGTTTCTGCGCTTTCACGGCCGCCACCCCGGGGTGAGCCTGTCGGTCGAAACGCAGGAGTCGCCGCTGCTGGAAGAATGGCTGACCGCGCAGCGCTACGATCTGGGCCTGACCGAGCAGGATTCGGCCCCCGCCGGCACCCGGCTGGAATTGCTGACTCAGGTCGATGAGGTTTGCGTGCTGCCTGACGGCCATCCGCTGCTGGCCCGCGCGGCTCTCGGCCTGGCCGATTTCGAAGGGCAGGCGTTCGTCAGCCTTTCCGCCAACGATCCCTACCGCCTCCAGATCGACGAAGCATTCGCCCAGGCGGGCGTGCTGCCCCGGTCCATCGTGGAAACGCCCACGGCGGTGTCGGTTTGCACGTTCGTGCGTCAGGGGCTGGGCGTGGCCATCGTCAATCCGCTGACGGCGCTGGACTTCGTGGGCCGGGGGCTGCACATCCGGCCGCTGACGCGCTCGTTCCCGTTTCGCGTCAACGTGGTGTTTCCGGAACATCGACCCGGCAACCCGCTGGTCGGCGCCTTCATGGAATCGCTGCGCGACGCCGCGGCCGCCATCGAGGCCAAGCTGGCGGCCGCGCAGGGCACGTAGCAGGCAAGATGGCCTGTGGCGTCTTGCCGCCGCGAAAACCGGCATCCAACAAAAAAAGGATGCCCGCGGGCATCCTTCTTCATTTGCCGTATTCGTGACGCCCCGAAAACCGGGGCGGCAGAATGGCTTAGGCCAGCGCCTTGATGGCGGCAGCCAGGCGGCTCTTGTGGCGAGCGGCCTTGTTCTTGTGGATGATGTTCTTGTCAGCCACGCGATCGATCACGCTGGTGGCCTTCTGGAACACTTCGCCAGCCGCAGCCTTGTCGCCAGCGGCGATGGATTGGCGAACGCGCTTGATGGCGGTGCGCAGCATCGAGCGCAGGCTGGAATTGTGCTTGTTGCGCTCAACGGATTGGCGAGCGCGCTTGCGGGCTTGGGCGGTATTGGCCATGTTGCTTTGTAAGTTGAATTCGGCAAAGTCGAACATTGTAGCAAGCCCCGTGGGGAATGCAAGCTTTTAATGTCGCTTCAACCGATGGAGCGCCCGTCAACCGGGCGGGAGGGCGCTGCTGGGAAGAATCCCCGGGTTGGAGAACCCTTGCGAGTGATCCTCTTGAAAACGCGAGGAAAATTCGCGGCGCCTACTGGATAAAAACACGGTGCGTAGTATACAACGGAAAGCGCCGCGCCCGGCAGACCTTCGTGGCCGTCGTTGTCAGGCCGCGACGCTGATGGACACGAACCAGGGCGTGAACCGGCGCACCTGGATCGGCATCAGGTCCTGCAGGCTGTCCAGCGCGGCGTCGGTGTCGTCCAGGGGGAAGTGGCCCGACACGGGCAGGCCTCCGGCGGCCATCGACACGCGCAGGGTGCCGCTGCGATAGGGGCGCAGCGCGGCGATGACTTCCGCCAGCGGGCGGCCGCGCGCTTCGACCCACCCGGACTCCCAGGCGGCTTCGGCCATCAGTTCTGCGCGGGGGGTGTCCATGCGGGCATTGTCGAAGCGGGCGCCGGTGCCGGCGCGGATGGTGCCGTGAGCGCCCGACATGGTCTCGACTTCGACTTCGTGCTCGTGCACGACCACGACCGTGCGCTGCGCCTGCTGGCGCACCATGTAGCGGGTGCCCAGTGCGCGGACCGTACCCTGCGCCGTCTGGACCAGGAACGGACGGCGGGCGTCCGGCGCGACCGACACCGTGACCGCGCCATCGAGAAGACGGACCTGGCGGTACGCGGCTGTGAAATCCAGGTCGACGCGGCTGCGGGCGTCGAGCAGAAGCTGGCTGCCGTCGGACAGCAGGTAGCGGCGGCGTTCGCCGGTTGCCGTGGCTGCGTCGGCGGCGACGTTGTTCAGCGGGTAGAAGGCGTTGCCGACGTAAGCGGCGGCCGCGCCCGTACCGGCGAGCGCAAGCGCACCAGTCAGGAATCGGCGGCGGGGCGGCATGATGGCCGCGGGCGGGGGAGGGATCAGCGAGGGGGCCGCGCCCGAGGCGCCGCCGCCGCTGCCGGTGGCGTAAACATCGCCAAGCCGGCCGAAAGACGATCCCGCCAGGGTGCCCGTCAATTGCTGCCAGGCGTTCTCATGGACAGGGTCGGCCGCTCGCCACGCCAGGAAGTCGTTGTAGTCCTGGGCCGTTGCTTTGCCGGAGCGCAGCAGTAACAGCCAATTGATCACCTGGTCCGCCATGGGTTGTCCTTGGGCGTACTTCACTTCATATTCCCGCCAGCCGGGGCCAGCAGGGGGTCCTCTCAGTCGCAATTTTTAAATCATAAAGGTTTTTTACCAAAGATTACGGCCCGCTTGTCAATTCTTGACGAATTTAGTGCGAAAAGCCGGCGTTTGGCCGGCTTTTGGATGGCAATGTAGCCCAAACAGGGGGAATTACGGCTTCGGGCGTCGTCCGAAGTCCCTGGGACGAAATCCAAACAGTAACAACATGCCGAAATACACCACGCCGCTGGCGGCCAGAACGCCGGCCAAAAGGAGCGCGCGCTGGCCGGCATGCGCCTGCAGGGCGATCCAATCGATGCGGGTGTCCGCATACCAGAGCAGCGCGGCCAGTCCGGCCAGGGCGGGCACCAGGCGCAAGGCAAACGCCGTCCAGCCGGCGCCCGGCTGGTAGACGCCGCGGCGGCGAAGGCCGATCAACAGCGCCAGGGCATTCAGGCACGCGCCCAGGCCGATCGCCAGGGCAAGTCCGGCATGCGCCAGCGTGGGGACCAGCGCCACGTTCAGCAGCTGCGTCACCACCAGCACGGCAATGGCGATCTTCACGGGCGTTCGGATGTCCTGTTTGGCGTAAAACCCGGGGGCCAGGATCTTGACCGCAAGCAGGCCGATCAATCCCGCCGAGTAGGAGATCACTGCCAAGCGCGTCTGCAACACGTCCTGCGCGTCAAAGGCGCCGTAATGGAACAGCGTGGCGACCAGCCCATCGGACAGCAGCGCCATGCCGACGGCGGCGGGCAGGCCCAAGAGCAGGACCAGGCGCAGTCCCCAGTCGAGCAGTGCGCTGTAGCCGCCGTGATCGTCGCGGGCGTGCGCGGCGGACAGGCTTGGCAGCAGAACGGTACCCAACGCCACGCCCAGGAGCGCCGTGGGAAATTCCATCAGGCGGTCGGCGAACGACAGCCACGTCACGCTGCCGGGCGTCAGCCACGTCGCGATATTGGTGTTGATGAGCAGCGAGATCTGCGCGACGGATACGCCCAGCGTGGCGGGCGCCATCTGCTTGAGGATGCGCTGCACGGTGGGATCGGCCCAGGCCTGGCCAAAGCGCAGCGAAAACCGCGGCGTGAGGCCCAGGCGCGCCAGCGCGACCCACTGAACTGCCAGTTGCGCCACGCCGCCGATCATGACGCCGACCGCCAGCGCATACACCGGCACGTCCATGCGCGGCGCAAGCCAGATGCAGGCGCCGATCATGGACAGATTCAGCAGCACGGGCGTGAAGGCCGGAACCGCGAAGCGGCGCCACGTGTTGAGCACGCCGGACGCGAAGGCGATCAGGGACATGCAGAGGATGTAGGGGAACATCATCCGCGTCATCCAGACCGCCGCGCCGAATTCGGTGTCGCGCGCCGCGCCGCGCAGGCCGCTGGCCATCGCCGACACCACCCAGGGCGCCGCGATGATGCCGATCAGCGTGACCAGCATCAATGCGGCGGTCAGCAGCAGGGCGACGCGGTCCAGCAGCGTGCGGACTTCGTCCTCGGAGCGGTTGTTGCGCGCGGCGCCCAGGATGGGCACGAAAGCCTGGGCGAAGGCGCCTTCGGCGAACAGGCGGCGCAGCAGGTTGGGAATGCGGAAGGCAACCCAGAACGCGTCGGTAATGGGGCCGGCGCCAAAGGCGCGGGCCACCAGGATGTCGCGGACCAGGCCGGAAATACGGGACAGCAACGTGAAACTGCTGACCGTGGCGGCCGAACGGAACAGGCTCATGGATGACTACTGAAGAGAATGCGGGCCGGATCGCCGCGGAGGATGGGGACGGAATGCCGGCCGCCAGCACGGCCGGCCCAGGCGGGCCGGCCATTGCGCTGGATTACTTCGGCGGCATGCGGATGGCGCCGTCCAGACGGATCGTTTCGCCGTTGAGCATGTCGTTGGTGATGATGCTGTGGACCAGCTTGGCGTAGTCTTCGGGCCGGCCCAGGCGTGCGGGGAAGGGGATGCTGGCGGCCAGCGAATCCTGCACTTCCTGCGGCATGCCAAAGATCATCGGGGTGCCGAAAATGCCCGGGGCGATGGTCATGCAGCGGATGCCGGTCTTGGCCAGGTCGCGCGCGATGGGCAGCGTCATGCCGGCCACGCCCGCCTTGGAGGCGGCATAGGCCGCCTGACCGATCTGGCCGTCAAACGCGGCGACCGACGCCGTGTTGATCATCACGCCGCGCTCGCCGGTGGGCTCGGGCGTATTGGCGCTCATGGCCTCGGCGGCCAGGCGCATCATGTTGAAGCTGCCGATCAGGTTGATCGACACGACCTTCTGGAACAGGGCCAGCGGATGCGCGCCGTTCTTGCCGACGATCTTGGCGGCGGGGGCAACGCCCGCGCAGTTCACCAGGCCGAACAGCGAGCCCAGTTCCAGCGCGGCGGCCACGACCTTCTTGCCGTCGGCTTCCTGCGTCACGTCGCAGTGCACGTAGCGCTGGCCGAGTTCCTTGGCGAGGGCTTCGCCGGGCTCGTCCTGCAGGTCGGCAATGACGACCTTGGCGCCGTTTTCAACCAGCATGCGGGCGGTGCCGGCGCCCAGGCCGGATGCGCCGCCGGTAACGATGAATACCTTGTTCGCGATTTCCATGTGTGTACCACCAGATCAGTTCAAGGGAAGGAAGGCGGCGCGCCGGGCGCCGGATGCGACAAGGCCTTCGGGCCAGGGCCGGAACGCGGTGCGTCCGGCCGGCGCCGAAGGCCTTTGGGCCGTCGAGGCGCCGATCAGCTTTGAACGGCTTCGAACAGGCGCGACTTGATTTCGTCGACCGCGCCCACGCCGGAGATCTTGCGGTACTTGGGGGCGGCGGCGGGATCCTGCTGCGCCCAGGCCGAGTAGTAGTCGACCAGGGGACGGGTCTGTTCGCGATAGACCGACAGGCGATGGCGCACGGTTTCCTCGCGGTCGTCGTCGCGCTGGACCAGGTCTTCACCGGTGACGTCGTCCTTGCCTTCGGTCTTGGGCGGGTTGAAGCGCACGTGGTAGCTGCGGCCGCTGGGCTGGTGCACGCGGCGGCCGCTCATGCGTTCAATGATGTCTTCTTCGGGAACGGCGATTTCCACGACGTAGTCCAGCTTGACGCCGGCGCTCTTGAGCGCGTCGGCCTGCGGGATCGTGCGGGGGAAACCGTCGAACAGATAACCGTTGGCGCAGTCGGGCTGCGTCAGGCGGTCTTGCACCAGGCCGATGATGATCTCGTCGGAAACCAGGCCGCCGGCGTCCATGACCTTCTTGGCTTCAATACCCAGCGGGGTGCCCGCTTTCACGGCGGCGCGCAGCATGTCGCCGGTGGAGATTTGGGGAATGCCGAAGTGCTGCGTTAGAAACGCAGCCTGGGTGCCTTTGCCGGCGCCGGGGGGTCCGAGCAAGATGAGACGCATGAGTGCTCCTGAAGGGGTTTATTTTTTGTGATCCGGGGGATTATGCCGCAACGCAGCAGCCAATGCGGGGCTGCGCCATGCGAAATAACCCTTATATCGGTTTGCTGTAGATCAAGCGGACGCGCTCCAGGTCGGCCGGGGTATCTACCCCGCCTGCAGGAGGCGTCGACGCCCGATGGACGACGATCGTGTGGCCATGCTCCATGGCGCGCAGTTGTTCCAGTGATTCGAAGCGTTCCAGCGTGCCTTGCGGCAGCGTGGGGAACCGGCGCAGGAACGAGGCGCGGTAGGCGTACAGGCCGATGTGATGCCACGCGGGCAGGCCGTCGGCCAGCACGCGTGCGCCGCCCGCCAGCGCGTCGCGCGCCCACGGAATGGGGGCGCGCGAAAAGTACAGCGCGCGATCGTCCGCGGCGCAGACGAGCTTGACGACGTTGGGATTGAACAGCGCCTCGGCGTCGGCCAGCGGGCACGCGCAGGTGGCGATGTCCGCCTGCGGATAGGCCTGCAGCTTGGCGGCGACTGCGTCGATGAGTTCGGGTTCGATGAGGGGCTCGTCGCCTTGCACGTTCACGACGATCGCGTCGTCGGGCAGGCCCAGTTGCTCGACCGCCTCGGCCAATCGGTCCGTGCCGGTGGGGTGGTCGCCGCGGGTCATCAGGGCGCGCAGCCCGTGCGCCTGCACCGCCTGCTGCACGCGCAGGTCATCGGTCGCGATGAAGATCTGCGAGGCGCCCGACAGCGCGGCGCGATCCGCGGTGCGCACGACCATGGGTTTGCCGGCGATGTCGGCAAGCGGCTTGTCGGGCAGGCGGGTCGAGGCGGTGCGCGCCGGAATGATGGCGATGAAGCTCACGATGCGGCGGTCAGCGGGGGGCTGCGGCGTCGTCCAGCGCGCGCGCTTCGGACTCCAGCATGACCGGAATGCCGTCGCGGATCGGGAAGGCCAGGCGATCCGCACGGCAGATCAGCTCGGCCTGCTGGCGGTCGTGTTCGAGGCGGCCCTTGCACAAGGGGCAAACGAGGATGTCGAGAAGGCGGGATTCCATGACCGGGATTCTAAAACAGTTTTGCCGCCGGACAGCGCGCGGCTCGTCGGGCTTGCGGCAAGCCGCCGGCTACGCCGTTGGGTTGTGACCCCGGTTTTTGGCGCCGCCGTTCGGGCCTCGGCCCGGGCGCGCTTTTCGGGCGCGCAGCGCGTCGGCCAGCCAGTCAAAGAGCGCCGGGTCGGAGAACGCGGCTTGCACGGGTACTTCCCACAGCCGGGGATCGTTCAGGGCGCCGCATTTGATGGCGTCCTTGGCGGTCACCAGGATGACGTCGGCATCCAGCGCCTGGAACGGCGACGTGGCGTAGTCGTGGTGGTCGGGTAGCGGGAGCGTGGCGGACAGCGTGATGCCGGCTGCCCGCAGCGTGGTGAAAAAGCGTTCCGGATTGCCGATACCGGCCGCGGCCGCGATGCGGGGCTGGCCGGCAAAGGCGGACAGCGGCTGCGTGTCGCGTCCCCCGATATGGCGCGCCAGACCGGGTTCGAGCCACATATGGACCTGGCGCGGAGGGGCGCTTTCGGTGTCTGACACCCTGGGGAGACGGCCGTCAGGCTGCGAACGTGCCGCAAGGGTGTCAGACACCGAAAGGGACACCGCAGGAGCGGCGCCGGGCGTGCCGATGTTGGTCACCACGGCGTCCACGTCGGCCAGCCGGCTGGCGGGCTCGCGCAGCGGGCCGGCGGGCAGCAGGCGCCGGTTGCCCACCCCGCGCTGGTCCTGCACCACGATTTCGATGTCGCGCGCCAGCGCCAGGTGTTGCAGGCCGTCGTCCGAGACAATGACGTCCACCCGGGGATGGGCGTCAAGCAAGGCCTGGGCGGCGAGGGCGCGCCTGGGGTGGATGGACACCGGCGCACCCGTGGCGCGGGCGATCAACGCCGGTTCGTCGCCGAAGCGGGCGGCTTCCAGGTCGCCCAGTCCCACGCGGGGGTGTGGGCCGACCTTGACCCCGTAGCCCCGGCTGACCACGCCCGGCGTGTAGCCGCGCGCCCGCAGGTTCTCGACCGTGGCGATCACCATCGGCGTCTTGCCCGTGCCGCCGACGTAGATGTTGCCGATCACGACCACCGGCACAGGGGCGCGGTACGCCACCTTGGCGCCGCTGGTGTAGCGTTCGCGCTTGCGCGCCACCGCCCAGGCGGTCAGCGCGGACAGGGGGCGCAGGGCGGTGGACAGCCAGCCGCCGCGCTGCCATTGGCGGGCCAGCAGTGATGCGCGTCTGTTTTTCAACGGTTGGTCTGGGCAGCGAAGTTGACGCGGCCGATGCCGGCGAGGCGGGCGGCTTCCATGATGTTGATCACGGACTGGTGGGTGGCCTGGGCGTCGGCGTTGATGATGATGAGCGGCTCGGTCTTGCCGGCCGCGGCCTGGCGCAGGGCCTCGGCGATTTCGGGCGGGGTCGAGACGTCGATCAGGGTGCCATTCAGGGCGTAGCGGCCATCCTGGCTGACCGCGACTTCCAGCGCGGGCGGCGTGTCCTGTTCGGAGGACGCCTGCGGCAGCGTTACCTTCAACTGCGTGAAGCGCGTGAACGAAGTGGTGGCCGCCAGGAAGATCAGGATGACCAGCAGGACGTCGATGAGCGGGATCAGGTTGATGTCCAGCTCATCGCGTTCGCCCCGGGATCCGCGGAAATTCATGGACGGGCCTCGCGGGGGGCGCGCGCCGGCGCGAGGGCGCGGATCAGGCGCGAGGCGGCCTGTTCCATCGCATTGAGGTAGTTGTCGACGCGGCCGCGCAGGTAGCGGTGCGCGATCATGGCGGGAATGGCGATAAGAATGCCGAAACCCGTGTTGTACAGAGCGATCGAGATGCCGCGCGCCAATTGGGCCGGATCGCCGCCGCCGGGGGTGTAGGAGCCGAAGATTTCGATCATGCCGACGACGGTGCCGAACAGGCCCATCAGCGGCGCGACCACGGCGATGGTGCCGATGGCGGAAATGTAGCGGGAGAGATCATGTGCGACGGCGCGGCCAGTGTCTTCGACCACGTTGCGCAGCTCTTCGCGGGGCAGGTGACGGTGACGCATCACTTCGGCCAGCACGCGGCCCAGCGGCGAATTGCGTTCCAGCCGGTGGATCGATTCGGGTGTGTCCTGGTGATTGCGCAGCATATCGGCGACCTGATCGTTCAGGCCGCGCGGCATCACCAGGCTTCGGCGCAGGGACAGGAAGCGCTCGAAGATCAGCGCCAAGCCCAGCACGGATGTCGCCAGCAGGGGCCAGATGGGCCAGCCGGCCTCGCGCAGAATGGAAAGCAAAGCGTCAACTCCTGAGAAGCCGAAGGCGCCGGAGGGGGCGCGTCGTGGCGTCTGAACAAGCCGAAACTGTAACGGCGCGGCGCGCATGTGGCAAGGCGGGGCGATCCCAAGCTATCCACAGAATCTGTGGATAATTCTGTGTAGAACTCAGCCAGAAGGCTTATGGGCACAGGGCTTGCGCTTGTTTGCTTCAATTGAGCGCAGCGCCTTATCGCATAAAGAATATATAAATCATGCACTTACACCGAATTTGCTGCGTTTCTGGGCCGTTGCTGCAAATTCCTGGGGACGCGGTATCATTGCGGCCCGCTCCGCCTGCCCTGTGGACAGGTTCGCATCGGAAAGCCCCATGACAATTGAACTCCCAGTCACAAACAACGCATTTGCGCGGGAAATCCTTACAGTTGCCCAGTTGAACCAAGCAGTGGGGCAGTTGTTGGAGCGCAGCATCCCGGCGCTGTGGGTGCGTGGAGAAATTTCCAACTTCACGCAGGCGGCATCCGGGCATTGGTACTTCACGCTCAAGGACAGCCGGGCCGCCGTGCGGGCGGTCATGTTCCGCAGCCGCGCCAGCGCCGTGGGTTTCGTGCCCCGGGCGGGCGACCAGGTCGAGATCCGCGCCCGGGTTTCCCTGTACGAGCCGCGGGGCGACTATCAGCTGCAGGCTGACGCCATGCGACGGGCAGGATTAGGCAATCTGTACGAGGCCTTTCTGCGACTGAAAGAGCAGCTTGCTTCCGAGGGGCTGTTCGATGCGGCCCGCAAGCGCGAGCCGGTCCGGCTGCCCCGCGCAATCGGCGTGATCACCTCGCTGCATGCGGCGGCGCTGCGCGACGTGCTGTCGGCGCTGGCCCGGCGGGCGCCGCAGGTTCCGGTCATCATCTATCCGGCCCCGGTTCAGGGTGCGGACGCCGCGAGCAAGCTGGCCGCCCAATTGCGTCTGGCCAATGAACGAGCCGAAGTGGACACGCTGCTGCTCGTGCGCGGCGGCGGCAGCATCGAAGACCTCTGGAGCTTCAACGACGAGGACCTGGCGCGCCAGGTGGCGGTCAGCGAGATCCCCGTCATCAGCGGCGTGGGCCACGAAACCGACTTCACCATCGTGGACTTCGTATCCGACCTGCGGGCGCCCACGCCCACTGCCGCTGCAGAACTGGCATGCGCGCCGCGCGCCGAATTGCTCGGCCGCGTCATGCAGACCCTGCAGACCATGGTGCGGGGCCAGCAACGGCGGCTTGAGCGGGCGGCGCAGCGCCTGGATCGCGCCACCGCGCAGCTCGTTTCCCCGGCGCAGCGCTTGCAGCACCAGCGCGAACGCTTGAACAGCCTGCAGTACCGCCTGGCCTCGGCCTGGTCGGCGCCGCAAGG
Organism: Achromobacter sp. E1; assembly: GCF_037039475.1. Classification (NCBI taxonomy): domain Bacteria; kingdom Pseudomonadati; phylum Pseudomonadota; class Betaproteobacteria; order Burkholderiales; family Alcaligenaceae; genus Achromobacter; species Achromobacter sp. E1. The sequence goes on along the minus strand of NZ_CP146253.1, from coordinate 3,611,569 downwards.
ACGGCGCACCGCGCGGGTCAATCTGCTGGCCCAGCGCCTCAGTCATCGCGTGCCCGACACGGGTCGGGCCGCGGAACGCCTGGCCGGCGCCGTGCGCCGTCTGGGCCAGGCCCAGGCGCGATTGCTCGTCGAGCGTCGCAACCGGCTTGCCGCCGCATCCGCGCAGTTGCGCGCGTTGGATCCGGGGAACACGCTGGCGCGCGGTTACGCGATCGCGCGCGACGAGCAGGGCCGCATTGTTCGCGACGCGGCCGCGCTATCGGCGGGCCAGCCGCTGGACCTGAGCTTCGCGCAGGGCGGCGCGCAGGTCCAGGTGCAATCCACGCGTTCCACGCGCGACCCAAGCTGATCTTTCCGCGCCGCAAATCCTTTCCACCCAAACCCTGGCGGCAGGATGTTCCAAGACAGAAATCTGAAATGGGCGGCGACCGGTCTGGCCGCGGCGATATGGGCAACGGGGGTTGGCTCCGTGGCGGCGGCGGCAGCGCCCGCAGCCACCGCGCCCTCGGTCACGCCGACCGCAGCCGCAGCCGCCGATTGCAACTGTGCGTCGCCGTACCGCGAATACAAAAACGCCGACACCCCGCAGACCGAGGCGTTGTTCGCGGCGGTCAGCCGCAACGATGAGGCGGCGTTTCTGGCCGCGCTGGCGCAGGTGGATCGCCCTGGCGACTATGCCTTGAACGGCGTGCCGTTGCTGCACGCTTTGCTGATGCCGCCCCGCGGCCTGCGATCGCAGTACGTGTATTGGGACCTGACGCCGGAAGATTCCGCGCGGCTGCGCCAGGCCCACGAGGCCGGCCTGCCGGCCCGCGCGCGGATGCTGGCGGCATTGCTGGCCACCAACCCCGCGCTGGATGACATCACGTACGAGTCGCGGCGCCCGCCGCTGCACCTGGCCCTGCTGTACGGCTCGCCGGAGACGATCGAGGCGCTGCTGGCCGCGGGCGCCAACCCGGACCAACGCGGCGACGCCAACGAAACGCCCCTGGAATTCCTGCTGAACCGCGATTTCGAATATGCGGTGCGCATGACCTACCTGCCGCGCCTTGTCGATCGCAAGAACATGACGCGGATGGTGGTTGCCTTGTTCGGCGCCGGCGCCAGCCGTCCCTATGCGGCGCTGGACGCCGCGGACAAGGCCGCCGCGTCGAGCGCGATAACGGACGGACAAGGCCGGGTGCGGCCGGCGGCCGACTTCCTGTGCTGGCTCCCGTTGGTGGAATTGACCGAGGGGGCAGAAGCGCTGCGCGCGTTGGCCGCCTCGGGCAGCCGCCCCGCTTATGAAGAGGAGCTGACCGCGCTGGCGTTCGCCGCCTACCAGGGGGATGCGCAGGCAGTGTCGTTCTTGATGGAGCAGGGTCCGCGCACGATCCCCGCCACGGGGTGGGGCGAGAGCGGGGAACGCGATGTGTGGCTGGACGCGGCGCAGGCGGCGGTCGAAGGCGGGCACCCCGAAGCCGCCGGGTTGCTGCTGCGCGCGGACATGCCCTTTGCGCAACGCGGCCCGCAGGTGGGCTCAGGCGGTCTGCTCTTCGCCAAACCCGAGATGGGCAACCGGCCCATCATGAACTTGGCCGCACAGCGCGGCGACGCGCAGACGGTGCGGCGCCTGCTGGCCCTGGGGGCGCCGGTCGATGGCGACCTGGCGGAGCCGCACGGCAACACCCCGCTGGCCGATGCCGTGCAAGCCGGCAAGCCTGACGTCGTTAAGACGCTGCTCGCTGGGGGCGCCGATCCCGGCTTGCGGCGCGACGGCTACGACCGCCAGTCGGCGCTGGATGCCGCGGCGCGGGCCGGGGACACGACGCTGCTGCGCACCCTCTTGTCCGCGATGACGCCCGACGCCTTGCGCGCGGCGTTGCAGGATCCCGGCAACTCGCCGGTGGCGCAGCTGTTGCGGCAACCGGGCGGGCAGGGCGCGGCGGTCCTGCGCATGTTCGCGGACGCGGGGTTCGACATGAAAACCCTGGACGCGGGCGCCATCCGCCAGGCGCTGGAAAACAGCGATACGGCGCTCGCCCTGATGCTGATCAACGCTGGCGTGCCGGTGAATCCGCCGGCGCCGGCGGCCGGGCGGAATGCCGCGCCAGCCGGGCCGGAGGATGCGGGCGGCACGCCGCCCCTGTTGCTGGCGGCCACGTCCGGCCACGTCGCCGTCGTCGATGCGCTGCTCGCCAAGGGCGCGGACCCGGCCGCCATCGCACCGGACGGCGAGAGCGCCTTGTATTGGCTGATCGGCCGTCAGGACGCCGCCATGCTGGATCGGCTGCTGCGCGCCGGCGCCCGCTTCGACGACCCGCGGCTACCGGCAGCGCCCAATCCGTACGCGCTGCTCAACGCCGCCGTGGTGTCAGGCGACATCGGCACGGTGCGCCGCGTGAGTGCCGCGAATGGCCAGGCGATCGCGCAGGCCTGCCTGCCGGACAACGCCGAGTTCGTGCTGGTCGACAAGCCCGGCTACTTTGCGCAACTGCATGCGGCCGGGTTCACCGGCCACGAATCGGCATGCGCGCGTGATGGACGCCGCTTGCCCGAGCGCGTCGTGTCGACGCTGTTGCAAAGCCGGCAACTGATCACCGCGCGGCACGACACCGTGGTCCAGGTGCTGCGCCAGTTCAAGGACGCGGGAACCGACCTGGATGCGCCGGTGGCCTGCGACGACACGCCGCTGACGGCTGCGATACAACTGGGCCGCCAAGACCTGGCGGATGCGCTGCTGGAGGCGGGCGCGAGCCCTGACGCCGGCGCCGCCTCGGGCCGTGGGCCTGCATGGGTTGCGCTAGAAACTGGCCAGCCCGGGATGCTGGCCTTGCTGGCGCAGCATCGCGCGCGGTTCGATGCGGCTGTCGCGCCGTCCGGGCAGTCGTTTCGCATGGCGCTCGTCTGCCAGTCCGATCCGGTCTTCGCGAAGACGCTGCAGGACGCGGGCGTCACGCTGCAGGCGGAGTGCGCGCCACCGGCCGCGCAAGGCCGGCGCCTGGGCGCGAAGGCCGCGAACAAATCCACCGAAGCCATCCGCGTTCCAGGACACTATTTTCTGAGCGGTGTTCGGGAGGTCGGCAGCGAATTGCTGCTGCGCGAGGACGGCAGCTTCGAATACTTCCTGAGCTATGGCGCCGTCGACATCAACGCGCGCGGAGCCTGGCGCGCCGACGGCAAGCGGATTTTCCTGGACACGCCGCCGCTGCGGCCGTTTTCAGCCATCGCCAGCGTGCGCGCCGACAGTCTGCCCGCCGAGCCCGGCATGCTGACAGTGCGGGTGTATCACCGCGGCAGGCCGGTCAGCATCGATGTGGCGGCGTCGTCGGCTGATGCCGATTACGGCGGCGGGCCGCGCCGATCGGAAGGCGCGGACGGCGTCAGCGTGCCCATCGCCGAAGGCACGCTGAAGTCCCTGGCCGTATTCGTGCCGTTGCCGGCTGGCGAACGCTGGCATGAGGTGGACGTGAGCCGCATCGATCCGGCCACCCGGTCCATTCGCATCGATATCGACGTGCCCGACGCCGCGGCCAGCGCGCCGCTGCACAAAGTCCTGGCCGTGGCCGACGACGGCGCCTTGGTCGAGACGTCCGGCGGCAGGGAACTGCGCTACACGAAGTGACGCGATGCCCGCGGTCGCGCGCGGGCGCTGGGACGGCCCGGTAATAAGCATGTGCCTGTTAACCCCGCGCCAGCGCGGGGTTAACACGGTATCCTCAGGAGTTGCCGATACAATTGACCGGCTTGATCGTGCTCTCAACAGAAGGAACCATCACATGGCACATACTCTTCCCCCCCTGCCTTACGAACTCGACGCCCTGGCGCCGCACATCTCCAAGGAAACGCTGGAGTTCCACTACGGCAAGCATCACCAGACGTACGTCACGAATCTGAACAACCTGATCCCGGGCACGGAATTCGAAACGCTGTCGCTGGAAGACATCGTGAAGAAGTCCTCGGGTGGCATTTTCAACAACGCCGCTCAGGTCTGGAACCACACCTTCTACTGGAACAGCCTGGCTCCCAAGGCCGGCGGCGCTCCCACCGGCGCGCTGGCTGACGCCATCAACGCCAAGTGGGGCAGCTTCGACGCCTTCAAGGAAGCCTTCAACAAGTCGGCTGCCGGCAACTTCGGTTCGGGCTGGACCTGGCTGGTCAAGAAGGCCGACGGCTCGGTCGACATCGTCAACACCAGCAACGCCGCCACCCCGCTCACGACGGCCGACAAGCCGCTGCTCACCTGTGATGTCTGGGAACACGCGTACTACATCGACTACCGCAACGCGCGTCCCAAGTATCTGGAGAATTTCTGGGCACTGGCAAACTGGGATTTCGCGGCCAAGAACTTCGCCTGATTTCCGTTCCCGGGCGCCGTGCGGCCTCCGCGCCGCACCCCGTGAAAACGACCCCTCGCCCCGGCGAGGGGTTTTCTTTTGTTCAGGAAAAATTCAGTTTCGAAAACCGGTGTCGACTGTCGATTTCATTACACGAAACTGACACGGGAACTGGCTTCTCTTCAGGGTAAGCCCTAGGCCAAACGTCGCTATCGTTTCCTCCGGCCTGCGCCTCTACCCCGGAGCGCAGGGCTGCGGCAGCGCCGCCACAAGCCGGGGCACTCACAGGGAAGGGAAGCATGTTGCGGTTATTTTCGGGAATGCGCATCGGGGCACGCCTGACGGGCGCGTTTTTGCTGGTGGCGGTGATAGGCGGTGCGATCGGGGCGTTCGGCGTATGGGGGCTGTCGCGCATCAATGAAATGAATGACAGGCTTTACGACACCGAACTGCGCGGCATTTCGGATCTGAAGGAAGCCAACCTCAACCTCATCTACGCGGGGCGTGCGCGTAACGCGTACCTGGCCGCCTCCTCCGAGGACGCGCGGCTGGCGCTGCGCAAGCAGTTCGACGATGCGGTCAAGACCATGGACGGCCTGCGGGACAAGGCGGCCGAGAATTTCTATGGCGAACCGGCCAAGCGTCTGCTGGCGCAGTTCAATGAAACCGAGCAGGCGTGGAAGCGCGAGGCCATGGCGTTCTTCGAGGCGGCCAAGTCGCAGCCATTGACGCAGACCGACGCGCGCGTGGCCGAGACCGAAAGGCGCTTCATCGCGACGTCGCAAAAGCTCGACGATCTGATGACCGACCTGGCGGTCAACAAGGAAAAGTCCGCCGAGCTGTCCGTGCAGGATGGGACGGATCTCTACAACACGGTTCGCGCTGTCATGATCGCGCTTGCGATCGCCGGCGTGGCCATCGGCATGCTGCTGGGATGGCTGGTGACGCGAGGCATCGTGCGTCCGCTGAGCGAGGCCGTGTCGGCGGCGCGCCAGGTGGCCGCGGGCGACCTGACTGCCGATATCCGCGTCGCCACGCGCGACGAAACCGGCGACCTGATGGCGGCGCTCAAGGCCATGAACGAAAGCCTGGCTCGCATCGTCAAGGATGTGCGCGACGGCTGCGAGAACATCGCTTCGGCGTCGTCCCAGATCGCGCAGGGCAACTCCGACCTGTCGCAGCGCACGGAAGAGCAGGCGTCCTCGCTGGAAGAGACCGCGGCGTCGATGGAGCAACTGACCAGCACGGTGCAGCAAAACGCCAACAACGCCGGGGAAGCCGACCGTCTGGTCAGCCAGGCGTCCAGCGTTGCCGTGCGCGGCGGCGAAGTGGTCGAAGGCGTGGTGCAGACCATGAGCGCAATTTCCGACAGCTCGCGCCGCATCGCCGACATCACGGGCGTGATCGACGGCATTGCATTCCAGACCAACATCCTGGCGCTCAACGCCGCGGTGGAAGCCGCGCGTGCGGGCGAGCAGGGCCGCGGCTTTGCCGTCGTGGCGGGCGAGGTGCGCACGCTGGCCCAGCGTTCCGCCGTGGCCGCCAAGGAGATCAAGGCCTTGATCGATGAATCGGTGACCCGCGTCGAAGGCGGCACGCGTCAGGTCGACGAAGCCGGACGCACGATGCGTGAAGTGGTCGACAGCGTGCGCCAGGTTGCCACCCTGGTGCGCGAGATCTCGGGCGCCTCGGAAGAGCAATCGGCCGGCATCGGCCAGGTGAATCAGGCCGTGTCGCAGATGGACGCCGTGACCCAGCAGAACGCCGCGCTGGTCGAGGAAGCGGCAGCGGCCGCAGCCAGCATGCAGGAGCAGGCCACCCGCCTGGCGCAGGAAGTGCGCCGCTTCAAGGTCGATGCGGGCGGCGCGACGGCGGTTCAGGCGCAAGCCCGGTTGCTGCCGTCGGAACGCACCGCGGCGCGCAAGCCCGCCGCCGCCGCGCAGGCCGCGCGACCGGTGCAGGCCCGGCCCGCGCTGGCCAACGCCTCGCAGGACGACGACTGGTCTTCCTTCTAAGGCGGCCGGCCCCGCGACAGGCGGCGGCCGTTCGGTTACGGGTCAGGCGGGGATGGTATGGTTGGCAACCCGCCACACCACCCATTTCTCGTCCATGCCCCTGCCCGACCCCGTCCGCCGCGTCATTGCCCGAACACGCCGGCTCACGCGCCGCAAAGTGCGTCAGGTCAACCGGCTGTCACGCAAAAGCGTGCAACTGGGGCTGCTGCTGGGTGGCGCCGCGCTGGTGGCGCTCATGTCGCTGGGTTTTGCCTATCTTGCCGACAAGGCGCTGGCCTGGAACCGGCAGTGGGTGGCTTACAACGGATGGCTCGCGCTGCTGGTGATGCCGTTCGGCCTTGCCGCCTTGCGCTGGCTCACGTTGCGCTTCGCGCCCAATGCCTCGGGCAGCGGCATTCCCCAGGTCATTGGCGCGTTGTCGCTGCCGCCGGGGCCCAGCCAAAGCAGTCTGGTGTCCTTGGCGCAAAGCCTTTGGAAAATTCCGTTGGCGTTCTTTGGCATGCTGGCGGGCGCGTCGATTGGCCGCGAGGGGCCTTCGGTGCAGGTCGGCGCAGCGCTGATGCTGGCATGGGGCGACTTCTGGAAGCGGCGCGGCCTGCAGTTGCGCGGCTTTCACGCCAACGAACTGATCGCCGCGGGCGCCGCGGGCGGCCTGGCGGCGGCGTTCAACGCGCCGCTGGCCGGGGTCATCTTCGCGATCGAGGAACTGGGCCGCGGCACGGTGCTGCGCTGGCAGCGCCTGGTGCTGATCGGCGTATTGGCCGCCGGCTTTCTGGTCGTGGCCGTTGAAGGCAACAATCCCTATTTCGGCGTGTTCGGCGGTGCGCCGCTGTCCCAGAACATGCTGATGTGGATCGTCATCTGCGGCGCGCTCAACGGCGCGCTGGGCGGCATCTTCGCCCGCCTGCTGGGCAAGGGCCCCGTCCTGGCGGCGCCGCAATCGTGGCGCGGCTGGATCCGGGCGCATCCGATCTGGACGGCGTTCATCATGGGCCTGGCCCTGGCGGTCATCGGCCTGTGCACCGCGGGCAGTGTCTACGGCACCGGCTACGCCGCCGCCGCCGATCTGCTCAACGGGAAGGACTCGGTGCCGGACGGCTTTGGCATCGCCAAGCTGTTCGCGACCGTGGCGTCGTACTGGGCGGGCATTCCCGGCGGCATCTTCACGCCGGCGCTGACCACGGGCGCGGGCATCGGCCACCACATCTGGGAGCTCGCGGGCAACGGCGTCGACCAGCGCGTGCTGGTATTGGTGTCAATGGCCGCCTTTCTGGCGGCCGCCACGCAGGCACCGTTGACGGCCAGCGTGGTGGTGATGGAAATGACGGGCAGCCAGCCCATGCTGTTCTGGCTGCTGGTGGCGTCGCTGCTGGCGTCCGGCGTGTCGCGCCAATTCTGCCCGCAACCGTTCTACCATCTGGCGGCCGGCCGTTTCCGCCGGCAAGCCATCGTCGAGGCGGGCCGCGCAGCCAAGGCCGGGACGCCCTGATTGCGTGCACGGGCGCCTGCTTTCGGGCGCAGCGCGGCCGACTAATGTGAACGTCCATTGGACACTGTCCGTGCAGCGGACATCCGTGCAACGCACCAACTTGGCGCGAAACCGCTGCGTTAAGATCGTCCGATCCCGAGTTCTTTCACTTCACTCCGAGCTTCCCATGACCGTGAATGCCTTTATCTGTGATGCGATCCGTACCCCCTTCGGCCGCTATGGCGGTGCGCTGGCTTCGGTGCGCCCCGACGATCTGGCTGCCGTAGCCATCAAGGCCCTCGTGGCGCGCAATCCCGGCGTGCGCTGGGAAGAACTCGACGACGCCATCATGGGCTGCGCCAACCAGGCGGGCGAAGACAACCGTAACGTGGCCCGCATGGCTACGCTGCTGGCCGGCCTGCCGATCGAAGTGCCCGGCGCTACCGTCAACCGCCTGTGCGGTTCTGGCCTGGACGCCATCGGCACCGCCGCGCGCGCCATCCGCGCCGGTGAAGCCGGCCTGATGCTGGCCGGTGGCGTGGAAAGCATGAGCCGCGCCCCGTTCGTCATGGGCAAGGCCGACAGCGCCTTCTCGCGCAGCGCCGCCATCTACGACACCACCATCGGCTGGCGCTTCATCAACAAGCTGATGAAGGCGCAGTACGGCGTGGACTCGATGCCCGAGACCGCCGAAAACGTCGCCGACGACTTCAACATCAGCCGCGCCGACCAGGATCAGTTCGCGCTGGCCAGCCAGCAAAAGACCGCTCGCGCACAGAAGGAAGGCGTCTTCGACGCCGAGATAGTGCCCGTGTCGATCGCCCAGAAGAAGGGCGATCCCATCGTCGTGTCCAAGGACGAGCACCCGCGTGAAACGTCGCTGGAGTCGCTGGCCAAGTTGAAGGGTGTGGTCCGCGAAGGCGGCAGCGTCACCGCCGGCAATGCGTCGGGCGTGAACGACGGCGCCGCCGCGCTGCTGCTGGCCGACGAAAAGGCCGCCGCCCGTCATGGCCTGACCCCGCGCGCCCGCGTGGTCGGCATGGCGACCGCCGGCGTCGCGCCGCGCATCATGGGTATCGGCCCGGCGCCCGCCACGCAAAAGGTGCTGGCCCAGACCGGCCTGACGCTGGATCAGATGGACGTGATCGAACTGAACGAAGCGTTTGCCGCGCAGGGCCTGGCCGTGCTGCGTCAGCTCGGCATCGCCGACAACGACCCGCGTGTGAACCCGAACGGCGGCGCCATCGCCCTGGGCCATCCGCTCGGCGCCAGCGGCGCGCGTCTGGCCACCACGGCCATCAACCAGCTTCATCGCACCGGTGGCCGCTATGCCCTGTGCACGATGTGCATCGGTGTCGGCCAAGGCATCGCGCTGATCGTCGAACGCGTGTAAGGCAACGACCCCGGGCGGACAGTACCTGCCGCCCCAACGACAAGGGAGCCCTCGGGCTCCCTTTGTCATGTATCGGTGCTGACAGATGCCGGCCGAATCAGGGCAGCCCGTCCAGCTTCTTGCCCGCGGAGATGCCGTGGGCGTCGAACCACCCCTGCGCCATCTCCAGCGCGTAGCGCACGGGCTTTTTCGCGCAATGGGGATCTTCGGTCTGCGGCGCCATGTCCTCGATGTTGACGATCGTGCCGTCGTCGGCGATAAAGGCAATCGACAGGGGCAGCAGCGTGTTGCGCATCCAGAAGCACTGCACGTCCGGGCGGTCAAAGACGAACAGCATGCCGTCGTTGCCGGGCAATTCCCTGCGGAACATCAGGCCGTCGCGCCGCGTGGCGTCCGTGTCTGCGACTTCCGCGCGGATAATATGGATGCCTGCCGACAGCTGGGTGGTCGGCAGCTTGGGTTGCGGACCGGTCTGTTGCTGGGCGCTGGCCGGCAAGGGCAGGGCGGCGGTTGCGAACGCGATGGCTGCGGCGGCAATCACCGAACCCTTGCGCCCCGCCGCAGTTCCCGCTGACGATGCCTTGGTGAACGTTGTTTTGAACAGTGAGCGCACAATGGGAAACAAAACTGCAATCTTCAGCATGGTCCGGCGGAGTAATTAGAAAATAACAAGGCGGGGCCCGAAAGCCCCGCCTGGATAATGGCGCAACCTTACCGTTGCGCTTTAAAGGGTAACTCAGGCTGCCGTAATATTGAGCGCCTGTTTGCCTTTAGGCCCCTGAATAATCTCGAAGGCCACTTTCTGGCCTTCTTTCAGGGTTTTAAAACCATTCATCTGGATGGACGAGAAATGGGCGAACAGATCTTCACCGCCATCGTCGGGCGTAATGAAGCCAAACCCCTTTGCATCGTTGAACCATTTGACGGTGCCCGTCGATTTGGGATTGTCCCCTTGGACGGCGGTTGCGGTCGTATCAGACATGCGGCCTGCCTCATTGAATCGTATGTTGACAGAAGGGCATTGTGGTCTAGACCCCTGTCCCCCCTCCGGCTTCCTGGCAGATTTTCGGTGAATTGAAAACCCCAGAATGCGTGGATAATGCGCCGCTTTTCTTGACCTAGTCAAGTATGGATACTACGTATTTCTGCGTGTAATTTTCAGTAAGTTGAGTGGTTGCCGTCCCCAGTTTAAATAGAATACCCGCCCTATGAGTTCTACCTTGGATTCCCAGCATGACTTGGTCGTCGAAAAGGCGCCGGCTCGCGCTGCGCCGCCACCGATGTACCAGGTGCTGCTGCTCAATGACGACTACACCCCGATGGAGTTCGTCGTGAAAGTGCTGCAGAAATTCTTCAATAAGAATCAGGAAGAGGCGACGCGGATCATGCTGCAGGTCCATCACGAAGGTCGAGGCGTCTGCGGCGTTTACCCGCGCGACCTCGCGGCCACGCGCATCGCGCAGGTCGGTCAATATGCGCGGGCGCGCCAGCACCCGTTGCAGTGCGTGATGGAACCGGTTTGAAAACGAAAAAAGACAGCGCCGCCAGCAATGGCGGCGTTGTGCTGCCGGTTACATCCCGGATGACGGGATGAACGGTTTTGCCGCGTAACGGGAAGCGCGCGGCGCATGCGGGTCGGCAGCTCCGCCGCTAAGGAGCGTTGCATTCTAGTGGGCGGGGAGGGTTTCGCCGTGAGTGGAAAGTTCAACAAGACCTGGCTGGCAGTAGCCGGGGTCGCGGTCTTGGCCGGCGCCCTTGGCGTGGGCTGGTGGATGGGCAAGGGACAGCAGCCGGCAACGCCGGCCGCGGTTCCGGCGGCGCAGACGGCAACTGCCGCTGCCCCGCAGGCGGCGAACGGCGGTGCGCCAGCGCTGCCGGCCACTGCAACGGTGGGTGCCGCGGATCCGTTCGCCGCGTTGAACTGCCAGCCTCGCCAATACAACGATGCCTTGTCGCTGGCCGTGACCTTCACGCAGCCAGTGGATGCCAAGAGCAATCTGGATGCCTTCCTTCAGGTGACCGACACGGGTTCGACTGCGGGCAAGGCCGACGAGGACAGCGAATCGGCGGCCGCAACCGGCCAGCAGCCGGCCTCCGTGCGTCCTGGCGATTCCGCGCCCAAGGGCAAGATCGTCAAGGGCAACTGGGTCGTCGGCGACAACCCGCGTGTCGTGTACTTCCCCTACGTGCAGCCGCAGCGCTCGTACGCCATCACGGTCCGCTCGGGCCTGCCGGGCGCGGGCGAGAAGGTCGCGCTGGCCGAGGCCTCGCATTGCGAAGTCAGCACGCAGGCCATGCCGCCTTCGTTCTACTTCGCCAGCCGCGGCGTGGTACTGCCCGCCGGCCAGAACGGCGGCCTGCCGGTGGCCACGGTCAACGTGCCCGAGGTCGACGTGCAATTCCTGCGCGTATCGCCCGAACGTGTGCCCGAACTCTTCGACACCGTGTTGGGCGTGGGCCGCACGCCGGCCGCCTCGGACGACGAGGACGACAACGGTTACGACGAGAACGACTGGCGCTATGCCGGCAACCGCAGCCTGAAGGGCTCGGTCAGCAACTGGGACCTGGACCGGCTGAATTCGCTGACGACCAGCGTTTATCAGGGCCGCTTCGTCACCGACGACAAGCCGAACCGCCGCCACGTCACGTTCCTGCCGGTCGAAGGCATCAAGGAACTGCAGGAGCCGGGCATCTATGTCGCGGTCATGAGCCAGCCGGGCCGGTTCCGTTACGAATATCAGGTCACCTATTTCTACGTCAGCGACATCGGGCTGCACGCGCGCCGTTACAGCGATCGCATCGAAGCGTATTCGGTGTCGCTGAAGTCCGGCCAGGCCATTTCGGGCGCCGTGTTCGAACTGGTGGACGGCGCCGGCAAGCCGCTTGCCAAGGCGGCTGCCGATGCGCAGGGCCATGTCCGCTTTGACGGCAGCTTTGCCAACGCGCGCGTCATCCGCGCCTCGCGCGACAAGGAAATGACCGTGCTGGCGCTGGGCGAACCGGCGCTGGACCTGTCCGAGTTCGACACGGGCGGCCACGCGTCGCGCGCCAACAATCTGTTCGTCTATGCGGGCCGCAACCTGTACCGCCCTGGCGAAACGTTCCATGTGTCGGTGCTGCCGCGCGACCTGGACGGCCGCGTGCTGACCCCGTCGCCGCTGACCGCCACCATCAAGCGCCCCGATGGCCGCACGGTGCAGACCGCACTGTGGCAGCCGCAGAAAGACTTGCCCGGCTACGTCGAGCGGGCAATCGATCTGCCGCTGGATGCGCAGACCGGCACGTGGATGCTGGAATTGCGCGTCGATCCGGCCTCGCGCGCCCCGGATGCCTCCTGGAAATTCCAGGTCGAGGAATTCCTGCCCGAGCGCATGAAGATGGCGCTGACCTCGGGCCAGGACGTGTTGTCCCCCGACGAGGAACTGACCGTCGATGTGCAGGGCGATTACCTGTACGGCGCGCCTGCGGCGGGCAACCGCCTGTTGGCCACCTACCAGGTCAAGCGTGACCGCTTCGCGCTGGCCCAGCAATGGCCCGGCTTCATCTTCGGCGACGTGGCCGACGATACGCGGCGCAGCTTTGGCGAATTGCCGGAAACCGCGCTGGACGACAAGGGCCGCGCGCAACTGGACGTGAACCCGAACGCCTCCGGCACGCATTCGCCGATGAAGGTACGCGTGTCGGCCAGCCTGCTGGAATCCGGCGGCCGCCCCGTGGTGCGTTCCATCGAACGCACCGTCTGGCCCGCCGACAAGCTGATCGCCGTGCGTCCGCAGTTCGACAGCGACGTGGCCCGCGAGAACGCGCCGGCAGGCTTTGAAGTGATCCGCGCCAACGCGCAGGGCAAGGTCGAACCGCTTGCGCAGGCGCAAATGCGCCTGTTCCGCGAAGAGCGCCAATACTATTGGCGCTTCGACGACCAGCGCGGCTGGAACAGCGGCTATACCGAAACCGAGGAACTGGTCGATTCGCGCGAAATTGCGCTGAAAGATCGCACCCAGCTGACGGTGCCGGTCAAGTGGGGCCGTTACCGCCTGGAAATCACGGATCCGGAAACCGGCGAAACGATGCGCTATCGCTTCTATGCCGGCTGGAATGCGCAGGACGCCGACGCGATGGGCAACCGTCCCGACCGCGTGCAGATGAAGCTGGAAGGCGTGCCGGCCAAGCCGGGCGACACCGTCAAGCTGACGCTCACGCCGCCGCATGACGGCCAGGCGCTCATCACCGTCGAAGGCGACCGCATGTTGTGGTCCAAGTGGGTGGCGGTGAAGGCGACCGGCACCGAGGTCGAGATTCCGGTCGACAAGGAATGGAAGCGTCACGACCTGTACGTGGCGGCCGCGGTATTCCGCCCGGGCAGCGAAGGCGACCGTGTCACGCCGGCCCGTGCGCTGGGCCTGGCATTCCTGCCGATCGCCAGCGCCGACCGCAAGCTGGACGTCAAGCTCACCGCCGCGCCCAAGGTCGTGCCGGAGACGAAGACGACCGTGCGCGTGAAGGTCGACGGCGCGCAGGGCAAGCAGGCGATGGTGACGCTGTCCGCGGTCGACGTGGGCATCCTCAACATCAACCAGTACGCCACGCCCGACCCGCTGGATTACTTCTTCGGCAAGCACCGCTACGCGCCCGAGTTGCTGGACATGTACGGCAAGCTCATCGAAAAGATGGACGGCACCAAGGGCAAGCTGAAGTGGGGCGGCGACGCCGCGATGCGCGGCGACAGCAAGAGCCTGCCCAAGAAGGTCAAGCTGGTGGACCTGTTCTCGGGGCCTGTTGCGCTGAACGCGCAGGGCGAGGCCGACATCCCGCTGGACCTGCCCGACTTCAACGGCACCCTGCGCCTGATGGCCGTTGCGTTCACGCCCGACAACTACGGCAGCACCGACGCCGAAATGGTGGTGGCCGCGCCGATCGTGGCCGAACTGAACACCCCGCGTTTCATCACGCCGGGCGACCAGGCCGCCATTGCGCTGGACGTCACCAACCTGAGCGGCGCCGAGCAGAAGATCTCGGTCAAGCTCGAAGCCCTGGATCCGCTGGCCATCGTCGATGGCGTGCGCACCGTCACGCTGAAGGACAAGCAGCGCACGACCCTGCGCTTCACGGCCACCACCACCGGTTCGTACGGCCTTGGCCTGATGCGCCTGACGGTGGACGGGCAGGGCGGCGCCAAGCCGGTGCACATCGTGCGCGAGTCCGTGCTGCAGGTGCAGCCGGCGCACGCGCCCGAACGCCAGGTCCGGCGTCTGCGCCTGAATCCGGGCGAATCGCAGCCGGCGCAGGCCTCGTGGGTCGCGTCCTACTACCCGGACTCCACCACCGTCAGCCTCACGGTGTCCAACCGTCCGCCGTTCAACGTCAACCGCCTGGTCGAGGACCTGCTCAACTATCCGTACGGATGCACCGAGCAGACCATCAGCGCAACCATGCCGTGGGTGATGCTCGATGAGGATTCGGCCAAGCAGTTCGGCCTGAAGCCGCGCACCCAGGCCGAGCGCGCCGCCAAGGTGGCGGGCGCCATTGGCCGCCTGTCCGGCATGCGCAACTCGGTGGGTTCGTACAACCTCTGGAGCGGCTCGTCCTCGCGCGATGTGTGGCTGACGGCCTATGCCGTGGGCTTCATGCAGGACGCCCGGGACCGCGGTTTCGACGTGCCCGAATCGTCGCTGGACCGTTCCCGCACCTGGCTGCTGGAACAGGTGCAGCAGAGTACGGGCGCGTTCGGCACGTGGTCGGCCAACCTGCGCCGCAACGTCGAGGCCAACCGCATCGACAGCAGCGACGCCAACGTGCTGCGCGAAGACCATCGCCGCTTCGCCGGCCTGGCCACCGCCGCGCTCGTGCTGGCGCGCGACAAGAAGGCCCCGCTGTCGACCGTGCGCCAGCTCTTTGACAACTACCAGGAACGCGCGCGTTCGCCGCTGCCGCTGGTGCAACTGGCTGCCGCCTTCAAGCTGATGGGCGACGAAGGGCGCATGAAGCAGGCGCTCGACCTGGCCATGACGCGCGCCTATGGCATCAACATCAACAACCGCAGCAGCGCCTACTACGACGAATGGATGGGCGATTACGGCAGCAGCGTGCGCGACTACGCGCTGTCCTATGCGCTGGTTTCGCAGTACGAGTTGCGTCACGAGCGCAGCGAAAACCTGCTGAACCAGCTCTCCAGCCGCCTGGGCAATCGTTCGTACCTGTCCACCCAGGAACAGATGGCGCTCCTGTTGGCCGCGCGCGCCGCGGGCGGCAGCAAGAACACGCCGTGGGAAGCCGTGCTGACCGTCAATGGCGAGCGCAAGCCGCTGTCCGGCGGCAAGAGCGACCAGACGGTCTCGCTGTCGGCCGCGGATCTGGCGGGCACGCAGATCCAGAACACCGGCAGCCAGTCTCTGTTTGTCGAGTACGACATCCAGGGCAGCCCGACCGCGACCCCCGCGCCGCGCAACGACATCATCCAGCTCAAGCGCGGCTGGTACCGTCCGGATGGCCGCCCGTGGGATGGCGGCACGCTGCAGACCGGCGACATGCTGGTGGTGTGGGTCCAGGCCAGCGCCAACCAGAACATCCCGGACGGGCTGCTGGTTGATCGCGTGCCGGCGGGCTTCGAGGTCGAAAACCTGAACCTGTCGCAAAGCCCCGAGATGCAGGACTGGAAGATCGGCGGACGCCGCGTGGCCGACGCCATGTCGGATTCCAACATCAAGCATCGCGAGTTCCGCGACGACCGCTATGTGGCGGCGGTATCGCTGGGCCGTGGCAAGGTGGACGTGTTCTATCTGGTGCGCGTCGTGACGCCGGGCCGCTATGCGGTGCCGTCGACGGTGGCCGAGGATATGTACCGCCCCGAAATCCGCGGCGTGGGTGAGCAATGGAGCACGGTCGAAATCCGCGATCGCGGCGCCAAGCGTCCTTGAACGCCGCCGCCGCACCCGGGGCGGGCGCATCGCGCGCCCGCCGCTGGCGGCGGCGCGGCATCTTCGCGGCCAGCGCGTTGTCAGCGCTGGCCGCGTTGTTATTCGCGCTGGACCGCCTGTATCCGCTGCCCCCCATCGACTCGGGCGGGGCAGCCGTCGTCGTTGCGGCCGATGGCACGCCGCTGCGCAACTATCCCAGCCGCGACGGCATCTGGCGTTATCCGGTCCAGCCCGGCCAGGTGTCGCCCCGCTACCTGGAAACCTTGCTCACCTATGAGGACCGCTGGTTCTACTGGCATCCGGGGGTGAACCCCGTGGCCCTTGCGCGTGCCGGGTGGCAGTGGGCCACCAACCGCCGCATCGTGTCGGGCGGATCGACGCTGACCATGCAGGTGGCGCGGCTGATCGATCCGCAGCTTGCCGGCAAGCCGTCGCGCACGATGTCGGCCAAGCTGCGGCAGGCCTGGCGCGCCGTGCAGCTTGAAATGCACTACAGCAAGGACGAGATCCTGTCCCTGTACCTGACGCATGCGCCCATGGGCGGCATCGTCGAGGGCGTCGAGATGGGTTCGCGGCTGTGGCTGGGCAAGCCCGCCCGCGACCTGGGGCCCGCCGAAGCCGCCATGCTGACTGCCTTGCCGCAGGCGCCGTCGCGGCTGCGCCCCGACCGCCACCCCGAAGCCGCTCAAGCCGCGCGCGACAAGGTGCTGGACCGCATGGCCGAACTGGGCCGCTGGACGCCGGCCGAGGTGGCCGACGCCAAGATCGAGACCGTGATAGCGCCGCCGCTCAGGGCGCGCTGGCTGGCGCCCCTGGCCGCGCAGCGCCTGCTGCTGGAGGCGGGCGGCCCGCGCCGCGCCGGCGGACGGCCGCCACTCGTCACGTCCACGCTCGATGCCGACATGCAGGCGTCGGTGGAACAAATGTTGCTGGATCGGGTCGATAACCTTCCGCCGAAGGTGTCGATGGCGGTGCTGGTCATGGACAACGACTCGCTGGAGGTCAAGGCTTACGCGGGATCGGCAGATTTTTCCGACAATTCCCGTTACTCGCATGTGGACATGGTGCGCGGCGTGCGTTCGCCGGGTTCCACGCTGAAACCGTTCCTGTATGCGCAGGCATTGGACGAGGGGCTGATCCACTCGGAAAGCCTGCTGATGGACGCGCCCATGTCGTTTGGCGGGTACGCGCCCGGCAATTTCCAGGCGGCGTTCGCGGGGCCGGTGAGCGTGGCGCAGGCCTTGCAGCGGTCGCTCAACGTGCCGGCGGTGGACCTGCTGGACCGGGTCGGACCGGTCAGTTTCGCCTCGGTTATGCTGGCGGGAGGCGTGAAATTACGTATGCCCGCAGGGGCGGAGCCGAATCTGAGCTTGATTTTGGGCGGGGGCGGCACCACATTGGAAGAACTGGTCGGCGCTTATCGCGCGTTGGCCCGGGGCGGCGTCTCGGGGCGGCCCCGCCTGACGGCGGAGCAACCCCTTGTCGAGTCCCGTATGATGAGTCCTGGCGCGGCCTGGATCGTGCGGGACATCCTCGAAGGCGGTGGACACCCGGACCGGCCGTTCTACCAGTCCGGCAGCCCCGGACGGCAACTGGCCTGGAAAACCGGAACCAGTTTTGGCTTCCGGGACGCCTGGGCGGTCGGAGTGACCGACAGATGGACGATCGGCGTATGGGTCGGCAGACCCGACGGTACGCCGAACCCGGGATTTTTCGGGGCGAATGTGGCGGCGCCGCTACTGCAAGACATTGTGGCGGCGTTGCCGGAAGGCGCCCAGCAGGTCCGCGTCAGGCCCGAAACGGTGCAGGCGGTGGTGACATGCTGGCCCGTGGGTTACAGGCTGGGCAGCGAGCCCTCGGGCGCGTGTCCCGAGCAGCGGGCCGCCTGGATGCTCAATGAAACGGCGCCGCCCTCGTTTGCGGGCTATGCCGATGCCACCCAGGGACCGCTGCGGCTCGGCGGCGTGGCCAACGGTTCGGTGCTGCGGCCCGTGCCCGGCATGCGGCAAGTCGCGCTGGACGTCGACGTCCAGGGCGCTGAAGGCGAAGTATGGTGGATGCTCGATGGTCGTGTCGCAAGTCATGGCGCCGCGGGTCATCCGTTTAATTTGGTGCTGGCGCACGACGGCCGGTATACGCTAACCGTCATGGATACACATGGCCGGCACGACAGCGTGGTTTTTGAAATCGCTGGCGTTACGCCATGATCGGCATAGAATATGAATCGTGTATTAGCCCGCTTCGATGCGTTACGGAGGAAGCGTGATTTCTCAAGAGCTTGAAGTCAGCCTGCATATGGCTTTCGTCGAGGCCCGTTCGGCCCGGCACGAATTTATTACCGTCGAGCACCTGCTGCTCGCCCTGCTCGACAACGCTTCGGCGGTCGAGGTCCTGCGCGCGTGCGCGGCCAACCTGGATGACCTGCGCCGCAACCTGCGCCAGTTCGTCTCGGAAAACACCCCGGTGATCCCCAGCGGCGCCGAAGTCGACACGCAACCCACGCTAGGTTTCCAGCGCGTCATTCAGCGCGCGATCATGCATGTTTCGGCCGGCGGCACGGGCAAGAAGCCCGTCACGGGCGCGAACGTGCTGGTGGCCATTTTTGGCGAAAAAGACTCGCATGCCGTGTACTACCTGCAACAGCAGGGTGTCACCCGTCTGGACGTGGTCAATTTCCTGTCTCATGGCATTACCAAACAGCCGCAGGTGGAGTCCGCCGCCGTGCAGAAAGAGCAACAGCCCAATGGTGAAGAGCAGGGCGATTCGCGTCAGTCGCCGCTGGATCAGTACGCCACCGACCTGAATGCCGCCGCGCTTGCGGGCCGGATCGATCCCCTGATCGGCCGCGAGCACGAAGTCGAGCGCGTCATCCAGGTGCTGTGCCGCCGCCGCAAGAACAACC
This sequence comes from Achromobacter sp. E1, assembly GCF_037039475.1. Taxonomy (NCBI): domain Bacteria; kingdom Pseudomonadati; phylum Pseudomonadota; class Betaproteobacteria; order Burkholderiales; family Alcaligenaceae; genus Achromobacter; species Achromobacter sp. E1. Next base: position 3,592,561 of record NZ_CP146253.1, on the reverse strand, counting down.
CGTTGCTGGTGGGCGAGGCCGGCGTTGGCAAGACCGCCATCGCCGAGGGCCTGGCCTGGCGCATCACGCGCGGCGAAGTGCCTGAAATCCTGCAGGCTGCTCAGGTCTATTCGCTGGACATGGGCGCGCTGCTGGCCGGCACCAAGTACCGCGGCGATTTCGAGCAGCGTCTGAAGGGCGTGCTCAAGCAGATCCGAGGCAACCCCGACGCCATTCTGTTCATCGACGAAATTCATACGCTGATCGGCGCGGGTTCTGCATCGGGCGGCACGCTGGATGCCTCCAACCTGCTCAAGCCGGCCCTGTCGTCCGGGCAGTTGAAGTGCATTGGCGCCACCACCTATACCGAATACCGCGGCGTCTTCGAAAAGGATCACGCGCTGTCGCGCCGGTTCCAGAAGATCGACGTGGCGGAGCCCAGCATCGAGCAGACCGTGCAGATCCTGCGCGGCCTGAAGAGCCGCTTCGAAGAGCACCACAGCGTGCGCTATTCGGCCGCGGCCCTGTCGGCTGCCGCTGAATTGTCGGCCCGCTTCATCAACGACCGTCACCTGCCCGACAAGGCCATCGACGTGATCGACGAGGCCGGCGCCGCTCAGCGCATGCTGCCGCGTTCGCGCCAGAAGAAGGTGATCGGCAAGGTCGACATCGAAAACATCGTTTCCAAGATCGCGCGCATTCCGCCGCAGTCCGTCTCCAACGACGACCGCAGCAAGCTCGCCACGCTGGACCGCGACCTGAAGACGGTGGTGTTCGGCCAGGACGGCGCCATCGATGCGCTGTCCGCCGCCATCAAGATGGCGCGTTCGGGCCTGGGCAAGCCGGAAAAGCCGATTGGCGCCTTCCTGTTGTCCGGCCCCACCGGGGTGGGCAAGACCGAAGTGGCGCGCCAGTTGGCCTTCACGCTGGGCGTCGAACTGCTGCGCTTTGACATGTCCGAGTACATGGAACGTCATGCGGTGTCGCGCCTGATCGGCGCGCCGCCGGGGTACGTGGGCTTCGACCAGGGCGGCCTGCTCACCGAGGCCATCACCAAGCAGCCGCATTGCGTGCTGCTGCTCGATGAAATCGAAAAGGCGCACCCGGATGTGTTCAACATCCTGCTGCAGGTCATGGACCACGGCACGCTGACCGACAACAACGGCCGCAAGGCAGACTTCCGCAACGTCATCCTCATCATGACGACCAACGCGGGCGCCGAGACCTTGAACCGTCCGTCGATCGGTTTTGCGAATTCGCGGATGGTGGGCGACGAAATGGCGGAAATCCGCCGCATGTTCACGCCTGAATTCCGCAACCGCCTGGACGCGATCATCCCGTTCGCCGCGCTGGACCACGAGGTCATCATGCGCGTGGTCGACAAGTTCCTCATGCAGCTGGAAGACCAGCTGCACGAGCGCCGCGTGGAAGCAGTCTTTACCACGCGCCTGCGTGAACACCTTGCCAAGGAGGGGTTCGATCCGCTCATGGGCGCGCGTCCCATGCAACGCCTCATTCAGGACACCATCCGGCGCGCGCTGGCCGACGAGCTGCTGTTCGGCAAGCTGGTCGACGGCGGTTCGGTCACGGTGGATCTGGACGAGTCGGGCAAGGTCACGCTGGATTTTGACGAAAGCGGCAAGCCGCCTTCGTCGGACGCGCCGGACAAGCAGGAAGTCGAACTCGTCGACTGATGACCGCGGACCGCCAGCCGCTGATCGAGTGCGAACACTGCGCAAGCATCTATCGCCGACATCAGCTTGAACCTGGCGAGACCGCCAATTGTGCCCGCTGCGGCGCCGTGCTCTGGCGCTACAGCGGGCTTACTTTGTCCAATTGGCTGGCGCTCGCCATCACTGCCCTGATCGTCTTCGGGGTGGCCAACGCCTATCCGGTCGCGTCGATGTCCGTGCAAGGCATGGTCCAGCAGGCCTCGCTGCTGGACGCCATTTCCATCACCTGGCGCCAAGGCCATTGGGTGGTCTCCATCATGACCGGCCTGGCCGGTTTCGCGCTGCCGCTGCTGCAGCTGACCGTGCTGCTGTGGGTGTTGGGGCCGCTGTCGCAACACCGCGAGCCCGCCGGGTTTCACGGCGCGATGCGCTTGTTGGGCCTGCTGCGGCCGTGGTGCATGGTGCCGGTGTTTCTTCTGGGCGTGCTGGTCGCGGTGGTCAAGCTGGCCGGGATGGCCGCGGTGTCGCCGGGCATCGGGCTGGCCGCGTTCGGCATCCTGACCGTGCTGCTCACCATGTTGGGCAGGCTGTCGCCGCACGTGCTGTGGCGGTATGCAGAATCCGTCGACGTCGTGCCCGTGCATGTGCCCGAGGCCGGGCCGGACGTCGTCCTGACCGGTTGCCACGTCTGCGGCCAGGTGCAGGCCCTGCCGCGCGATGCCGATCCCGAAGCGCACCATCACTGCGTGCGTTGCGACGCCGTGGTGCATTACCGCAAGCCCGATCATCTGGCGCGCACGTGGGCGTTGCTCTTGGCGGCCGTGGTGTTCTACATCCCGGCGAACGTGCTGCCGGTGATGAACGTCAACTCGCTGCTTGGCGACAGCGCGCACACCATCCTGGGCGGCGTCGTCGAGCTGTGGCAGATGGGTTCCTGGGACATCGCGCTTATCGTCTTCATTGCCAGCGTGGCCGTGCCGCTGACCAAGCTGATGGCGCTGATCCTGCTGTTGCTGACCGAACAGTGGCGTAGCACAACCAATCTGGGGGCGCGTACGCGGTTGTATCAGATGGTTGAATTCATTGGCCAGTGGTCAATGCTGGATGTTTTTGTCGTTATATTGCTGGCGGCTCTGGCAGACTTCAAAGGCCTGATGGAAATCAGCGCTGGCGCGGGTGCCGCCGCGTTTGGCGTGGTCGTCATCCTGACCATGCTCGCGGCCATGAGCTTTGACCTGCGCCGTAGCTGGGACCTGGAAGGTCAGGCCGAAATCGAATCAGCGCCGGTGGAGGGCCGGTATGCGCCGGCGTCTGCCGCCGGCAAGCAAGCGGGCTAGGAAAGGCCTCACGCCGTTGTTTTCCGCTCAGAACAAGGAAAAAGTAGATGTCCGAGCAAGCACCCGGATCCGGTGAAGAGAAGTTCGCGTCACCCGCGATCTCGCGCAAGAAGAAGAGCCGGATCTCCTGGATCTGGCTGGTGCCTGTAGTGGCCGCATTGATGGGCCTGTCGCTGGTCGTGCGGACCTGGATGCAGGCCGGCCCCGACATTTCGATTTCGTTCAATACCGCCGAAGGGCTGGAGGTGGGCAAGACCCAGCTTCGCTACAAGGACGTGAACATCGGCACGGTCAAATCCATCGGCTTCAATTCGGACCGCAGCAAGGTCGTCGTGAAGGCCGAGCTGGCCAAGGACGTTTCCGACCTGGCGCGCGAGGGCACCAACTTCTGGGTGGTGCGGCCGCGGCTGGACGTCAGCGGCGTATCGGGCCTGGGCACGTTGCTGTCGGGCGCCTATATCGGCGTGGACGCGGAAGAGGGCAAGGACGGCACCGAACGCGCCACCAAGCTGTCTTTCGAAGGCCTGGAAACCCCGCCCGCCGTGACCCACGACCGCGCGGGCAAGCGCTTCATGCTCAAGGCGTCGGACCTGGGCTCACTGGATATCGGGTCGCCCGTCTATTTCCGCCGCATCAACGTGGGCCGCGTGATCGGTTATGCGTTGGACGAGAACGGCCGCGCCGTGAACGTCGAAGTATTCGTCGATGCGCCCAACGACAAATTTGTGACCAGCGGCACGCGCTTCTGGAACGCCAGCGGCGTGGACTTCAGCGTCAATGCCGACGGCCTGAAGGTGCGCACCCAGTCGCTCGTGTCGATGGCGGTGGGCGGTGTGGCCTTCGCAACCGTGCAGACCGCGCGCGACGGCGACACGCCTGCCCAGGCTGACTCCGAGTTCGACCTGTACGCCACCGAGGCCGCCGCCAAGGCCAACCCGGACGGCGAAGCCTTCGCCATCCGCATGCGCTTTGACCAGTCGATACGTGGGCTGGCCGTGGGGGCACCGATCGACTTCAACGGCATCACGCTGGGCGATGTCACGCAGATCACGCTGGACTTCGACCCCGAGACCAAGCGCTTCTATTCGCTGGTGGACGCCACGCTGTATCCCGAACGCCTTGGCCGCGTATACGAAGAGGTGCGCGAGCGCGCGATCAAGGACGGCGACGTGGCCGGCGGCCGCTTGCTGGGGGTAATGGTCAAGCATGGCCTGCGTGCGCAGCTGCGCACGGCCAACCTGCTGACCGGCCAGCTTTACGTGGTGCTGGACAACGTCCCGAACGCCAAGCCGGTCGAGTTCCAGATGTCTGAACCGGCGATCATCCCGACGGTGCCCGGCAATCTGGATCAGCTCCAGCAGCAGGTCACCAACATCGTCACCAAGATCGAGAAGATTCCGTTCGACAAGATCGGCGAGGACCTGCGCGCCACGCTGGCCAGCACGTCCAAGCTGATGAACCGCCTGGACAAGCAGGTGGCGCCCGAAGCGCAGAAGGCGCTCAAGGCGGCCAAGGACTCGATGGCGAACATCAACTCGCTGCTTGCCACCGACGCTTCGCTGCCGGTCAATGCGGAACGGGCGATGCAGGAACTGAGCCGCGCCGCCCGTTCGCTGCGGGCGCTGGCCGACTTCCTGCAATCCAACCCTGAAGCCCTGCTGCGCGGCAGAGGCGACGACCCCATCCCGGGCGCCGGCCCAGTCAGGAACTAGACGCTCATGAACAGCCGACTCTCTTGCCTCGCAACCCCGTTTGCCCGCGGACGCAGCCGCGCCGCGCTGGCCGTGCTGGCGCTGTCCGGCGCACTGGCGGCCTGCGGCTCGTCGCCGCCCGTCCACTACTACACCCTGCAGACGCCCGAGCGGGCAGGGGCACCGGGCGCGGCGCCCGGCTCCGCCTCGTTCCTGATCGAGGTGCAGCCCGTCACGCTTGCCACGCAGGCCGACCAACCCCAACTCATGGTCCGCACCGGCGACGGCAGCATTTCCGCCCTGTATTCCGAGCGCTGGAGTTCGCCGCTGGGCGACGAGTTGCGCAATGCCTTGTCCGACGCGCTCAAGCGCGAGCTGGGCGCGCTGGACGTGCAGATGGTCAAGCCCGGGCCGGGCGCGCCGATCTGGCGCATTCAGACCGACGTCCAGCGCTTTGAGATGGTGTCCGGGCGCATGGCACAGCTGGACGCCACCTGGCGCGTGCGCCCCGTGGATGCCAAGGGCACGGGCCTGTTGTGCCGCAGCGTCGTCACCGAAGCGGTGCCTGACGACGCGATCCCCAGCCTGATCGCCGCGCAGCAGCGCGCGGTGGTGAGCCTGGCCGGCGTGATGGCGGCGGCAATCCGCGGCCAGACGCCCGCGGGATCGGGCTCGGTCCAGATGATGGGATGTTCCGCGCTCAAGGAATGATCTGCCGGGGATCCGGATAACCTCCGCGATCTCAATCGGTTAACTAGGGTTTAACCTAGGGTTAACCTTAATACAAACGCGGTTGCAACCTGTCTAGCATACGGTCCTACCCCTACTGGGTTCCGATCGGGCCCAGTTACACCTTTGCCATGCGACAGGAAGCAATCTCTTATGGCCAGCACGACCCTCGGCGTCAAAGTCGATGACGCACTCCGCGACCGCCTGAAAGCCGCCGCCCACAAGCTCAACTGCACGCCTCACTGGCTGCACAAGCAGGCGATCCTTTCCTATCTGGACAAGATCGAGCGCGGCCATCTGCCCGCCGAGATGTCGCACCTGAGCGCGGACGCCGCTGGCGAGGACGACGCGGCCGACACCCATTCCGCACCGACGCCGCCGTTCTACGAATTCGGCCAGGACGTGCAACCGCAATCCGTGCTGCGCGCCGCTATCACGGCGGCCTACCGCCGGCCCGAGCCCGAGTGCGTGCCGCTGCTGCTGGGCCAGGCCCGCGTGCCCAACCTGGAAAAGGTGCATGCGATGGCAGCCGGCCTGGTCAAGAAGCTCCGCGGCAAGCGCACCGGCGGCGGGGTGGAAGGCCTGATCCAGGAATTCTCGCTGTCCAGCCAGGAAGGCGTGGCGCTGATGTGCCTGGCCGAAGCGCTGCTGCGCATTCCCGACCGCGCCACGCGCGATGCGCTGATTCGCGACAAGGTGGCCCGCGGCGACTGGAAGTCGCACATGGGCGGCTCGCAGTCGCTGTTCGTCAACGCCGCCACGTGGGGCCTGATGATCACCGGCAAGCTGGTGGCCGTGAGCAGCGAGCAGTCGCTGTCCAAGGCGCTGACGCGCCTGATCGGCAAGGGCGGCGAGCCGCTGGTGCGCAAGGGCGTGAACATGGCCATGCGCATGATGGGCGAACAGTTCGTGTCGGGCCAGACGATCTCCGAGGCGCTGGCCAACAACCGCAAGATGGAATCGCGCGGTTTCCGCTATTCGTACGACATGCTGGGCGAAGCGGCCACCACGGCCGAAGACGCCGAGCGTTACTACGCGTCGTATGAGCAGGCCATTCACGCCATCGGCAAGGCCGCCGCGGGACGCGGCATCTACGAAGGCCCCGGCATCTCCATCAAGCTGTCCGCGCTGCACCCGCGTTATTCGCGCGCCCAGCGCGAGCGCGTCATGGCCGAGCTGCTGCCGCGCGTGAAGGCTCTGACCATCCTGGCGCGCAGCTACGACATCGGCCTGAACATCGACGCCGAAGAAGCCGACCGTCTGGAAATCTCGCTGGATCTGCTGGAAGCGCTTTGCTTCACACCCGAACTCGAAGGCTGGAGCGGCATCGGTTTCGTCATCCAGGCCTATCAGAAGCGTGCGCCGTTCGTCATCGATTACGTCATCGACCTGGCCCGCCGCAGCCGTCACCGCGTGATGGTGCGCCTGGTGAAGGGCGCCTATTGGGATAGCGAAATCAAGCGCGCGCAGGTCGATGGCCTGGAAGGCTATCCGGTCTACACCCGCAAGCTGTACACGGACGTGGCCTACATTGCCTGCGCCCGCAAACTGCTGGCCGCGCCCGAAGCCGTGTACCCGCAGTTCGCCACGCACAACGCATACACGCTGGCGGCGATCTATCAGCTTGCCGGCCAGAACTACTACCCCGGCCAGTACGAGTTCCAGTGCCTGCACGGCATGGGCGAACCGCTGTACGAAGAAGTCGTCGGCCCACTGGCGCAGGGCAAGCTCAACCGCCCCTGCCGGATCTACGCGCCGGTCGGCACGCACGAAACGCTGCTGGCGTACCTGGTGCGCCGCCTGCTGGAGAACGGCGCCAACACGTCGTTCGTGAACCTGATTGGCGATGATTCCATCGCCGTCGAGACGCTGGTCGCCGATCCGGTGGAAGCCGCTTCGCGCATCACGCCTCTGGGCGCGCCGCACGAGAAGATCCCGCTGCCGCGCGAGCTCTACGGCAATCCCCAAGACGGCGCGCGCGCCAATTCGGCGGGTCTTGACCTGAGCAACGAACACCGCCTGGGATCGCTGTCGGCGGCGCTCTTGGCCAGCGCCGGCACGCCGTGGCGCGCCGGTCCCATGCTGGGAGAAGGCGGCGAACACTGGGATGCCGCCAAGGCCATCGAGGTGCGCAACCCCGCCAACCTGCGCGACGTGGTGGGTCATGTCATCGAGGCCGATTCCGCCGATGCGGACATCGCCCTGCGCGCGGCCGCCAACGCCGCGCCGATCTGGCAGTCCACGCCCGTGGCCGAGCGCGCCCAGTGCCTGCGCCGCGCGGCGCAATTGCTGGAAGAGCAGATGCAGACCCTGTTGGGCCTGATCGTGCGCGAAGCCGGCAAGTCGCTGCCCAACGCCATCGCCGAAGTGCGCGAGGCCGTCGATTTCCTGCGCTACTACGCCGATCAGGCCGAGCAGGAATTCAGCAACGACACGCACCGTCCGCTGGGCACCGTGCTGTGCATCAGCCCGTGGAATTTCCCGTTGGCAATCTTTACCGGCCAGGTGGCGGCAGCGCTTGCGGCGGGCAATACCGTGCTGGCCAAGCCGGCCGAGCAGACGCCGCTGATCGCCGCGCAAGCCGTGGCCATCCTGCGCGCGGCCGGCGTGCCCGCCGGCGCCGTGCAGTTGTTGCCGGGCCGCGGCGAGACCGTGGGCGCGCAACTGGTGGCCAACCCTGGCGTGCGCGGCGTGATGTTCACCGGCTCAACCGACGTGGCGCGCATCATTGCCCGCACGCTCGCCGATCGCCTGGACGATAACGGACACACCATTCCCCTCATCGCCGAAACCGGCGGCCAGAACGCCATGGTGGTGGATTCGTCGGCGCTGTCCGAGCAGGTGGTGTTTGATGTGCTCAGTTCCGCGTTCGATTCGGCGGGCCAGCGCTGCTCGGCGCTGCGCGTGCTATGCGTGCAGGAAGACAACGCGGACCACGTGCTGACCATGCTCCGCGGCGCGATGCGCGAACTCGCCGTCGGCAACCCCGACCGCTTGTCCGTCGATGTCGGTCCCGTCATCGACACGGAGGCGCGCAACGGCATCCAGCGTCACATCGAAGCCATGCGCACGGCCGGTCATCGCATCGACCAGGTCGAGCTGAACGGCGAATGCCGTCATGGCACGTTCGTGCCGCCGACCATCATCGAAATCGACAACGTCAGCGAGCTGACCCGCGAAGTCTTCGGGCCGGTCCTGCACGTGGTCCGCTACAAGCGCGACGAGCTGGACGCGCTGCTCGATGCCATCAACGGCACGGGGTACGGGCTGACGTTCGGCGTGCACACCCGCATCGATGAAACCATCGCGCATGTGACGGGCCAGGTTCACGCCGGCAACGTCTACGTCAACCGCAACATCGTGGGCGCCGTGGTGGGCGTGCAGCCGTTCGGCGGCGAAGCCCTGTCGGGCACGGGTCCGAAGGCGGGCGGTCCGCTGTACATGTACCGCCTGCTCGGCACGCGCCCCGCAGGTCTGCCGCCGGCGCTGGACGCCGCGGCGCCGCTGCCGCAGCGCATCGCCTTGCCGGGTCCGACCGGCGAGACCAATACCTACATGGTCGAGCCGCGCGGCGCCGTGTACTGCGTGGCCGCCACCGAGGCGGGCGCGCGCGCGCAGTGGTCCGTGGCGCGCCTGACCGGCAACCACGCCTGGTTTGCCGACACGCCGGCCGCACAGGCGCTGCTGGCGACGCTGGACGCCGAGCAGCAGGGTCAGGCGGGCATTCTGGCTGATACCGACGTCGACGACGCCGACTACCAGGCGGTGCTGTTCGAAGGCGATGGCGATGCGCTCAAGGCGCTGAATCAGCGCATCGCGCGGCGCCCGGGCGCCATTCTGGCGGTGCACGGCCTGACGTCCGACGCGCTGGCGGCCGGCGCCAGCTACGTGCCGGAGCGCCTCCTGACCGAGCGTTCCGTCAGCGTCAACACTGCCGCGGCGGGCGGCAACGCCAGCCTCATGACGATCGGTTAAACGTCACCAGGGGTAACCCTTGGGTATCCAAGGGTTATCTCCAATATCGGGCTAGGTTGCACTGGAACGAAAATCCGGTCGCACCTCTGGTCTGGCTGCCGCAATCCGGCATTCAGACTCTGCAGAAAATGCATGCGCGGGACCCGGAGATCACTGGGCCCGCGGTAGTAAAAAACCAAAAGCCTGGCTAAAAGCTCAGGTATAACAAGGCCTTAGTCCGATACCTCGGAGGATTCCCCATGAAGTTGCGCACCACTTTGAAGCTCCTCGCCGCCAGCATCGCCGCCGCTGGCATGACCGCCGCCGCGCAGGCCGCCGACATCAAGTTCGGCTTTGCCGCCCCGCTGACCGGTCCGCAATCGCACTACGGCGAGGACATGCAGAACGGTCTGAACCTGGCGCTCGAAGAAGCCAACAAGAAGGGCATCAAGGTTGACGGCGAGACGGCCAAGTTTGTGCTGGTTTCGCGCGATGACCAGGCTGACCCGCGCGTGGGCGTGCAGGTGGCCCAGCAGCTCGTCGATCAGGACGTCGTGGGCATCCTGGGACACTTCAACTCGGGCACCACCATCCCGGCATCGCGTGTCTACCATGAGGCCGGCCTGCCGCAGATCGCCATGGCGACCTCGCCCGAGTACACCAAGCAGGGCTACGAAACCACGTTCCGCATGATGACCAGCGACACCCAGCAGGGCGCCGCGGTCGGCAAGTTCATCGTGCAAAACCTGAAGGCCAAGAAGGTTGCGATCATCGACGACCGCACCGCCTACGGCCAGGGTCTGGCCGACGAGGTCGAGAAGGCCGTCAAGGCCGCTGGCGGCCAGGTCGTGCGCCGCGAGTACACCACCGACAAGGCCAACGACTTCACGGCCATCCTGACCAACATCAAGGGTTCCGCGCCTGACGCCATCTTCTACGGCGGCCTGGACGCGCAGTCTGGCCCCATGAAGCGCCAGCTCGCCACGCTGGGTCTGAAGGCGCCGCTGGTGTCGGGCGAAATGACTCGCAGCGACACGTTCATCAAGCTGGCGGGCGACGCCGCCGACGGCACCTACGCCTCGCTGGCCGGCGTGCCGCTGGACAAGATGGCCGCGGGCAAGGACTTCGAACAGCGTTACCAGGCCCGCTTCAAGAAGGCCCCCGGCGTGTACGCGCCGTACGCCTACGACGGCGCCTGGAACATGATCACGGCCATCGAACAGGCCGGTTCCGCCGAACCCGAAAAGTATCTGCCCAAGCTGGCCAAGCTGAACCGCAAGGGCGCGACGAGCGAGCACATTTCCTACGACGACAAGGGCGATCTGAAGGAAATCTCGGTCACCATCTACGAAGTCAAGAACGGCAAGTGGGAGATGGTTGAAACGATGGTCAGCCAGGCCAACTAAGCCGGCCCGAAACCAGGGCGGCGCAGGCCACGCGCCACGATCCGCCCGCTTTTTTCCGCACGCGCCGTCCGGCGCTGCGGCGCGCGACGCGCGGCCAGGCCTTTGCGCCCTGGCCGCCCCGCGCGATTCTTCCAGGCTTATTCAGCGGCCCCTATGGATATCTTCATTCAACAACTGATTAACGGCGTCACGCTTGGCAGCGTGTACGCCCTGGTCGCCCTTGGCTACACCATGGTGTACGGCATCATCGGGCTGATTAACTTCGCGCATGGCGACGTCGTCATGATCGGCGCGATGGCGGCCACCACGATCGCCATTTCGCTGGTGGGCGGCGATCCCGGCGTCTCGGCCTTTGTGGTCCTGGGCGTGGGCCTGCTGGTCTCGGTGCCCCTGTGCATGGCGGTGGGCTGGACGGCCGAACGCGTGGCCTACCGGCCGCTGCGCCGCGCGCCCCGCCTGGCGGCTCTCATCACGGCCATCGGCGTGTCCATCATCCTGCAGAACGTGGCGATGATGGGCTGGGGCCGCAACTACCTGAACTTCCCGCAAGTGCTGTCGCCGCAGGTGTTCGAGTTTGCCGGCGCGCGCATGAGCACGCTGCAGATTGCCATCGTGGTGATCGCCGCGCTCATCATGGGCGGCTTGCTGGCTGTCGTGCACAAGACCCGGCTGGGCACCGCGATGCGCGCCACCGCACAGAACCGCGAGGTCGCGGGCCTGATGGGCGTGAACATCAATACGGTGATTTCGGCAGCCTTCCTGATCGGGTCGGCGCTTGCTGCCGTGGCCGGCATGATGGTCGCCACGTATTACGGCGTGTCGCAATACACGATGGGCTTCATGCTGGGCCTGAAGGCGTTCACCGCCGCCGTGCTGGGCGGGATCGGCAACCTGGTCGGCGCCATGGCCGGCGGCTTGCTGCTGGGCATCATCGAATCGCTGGGCGCGGGCTACATCGGCGACCTGACCGGCGGCTTTTTGGGCAGCCATTATCAGGACGTGTTTGCGTTCTTCGTGCTGGTGCTGGTGCTGATCTTCCGTCCCTCGGGTCTCCTGGGTGAACGGGTGGGGGATCGCGCATGAACGCCCATCTGAAGAAAAGCGGGTTCTCCACCCGCAACCTGATCGGCATCGCCCTGATCGGCGTCGTGCTGGCCGTGCTGCCGTTCGTCATCGGCATGGCCGGCCAGAGCTGGGTCCGCATCCTGAACTTCGCGCTGCTGTACGTGATGCTGTCGCTGGGCCTGAACATCGTGGTGGGCTTCGCCGGTCTCCTGGACCTGGGCTATATCGCGTTCTACGCGGTGGGGGCCTACACGTGGGCGCTGCTTGCCTCGCCGCATTTCGGGCTGCACCTGCCGTTCTGGGCGATCCTGCCGATCGCGCTGGCGGTCGCGTGCCTGTTCGGGGTGCTGCTGGGCGCGCCGACATTGAAGTTGCGAGGCGACTACCTGGCCATCGTGACGCTCGGGTTTGGCGAGATCATCCGCATCTTCCTGAACAACCTGAATGCGCCGATCAACGTTACCAACGGGCCGCAAGGCATCAACCGCATCGACACCTTCAAGGTGGGCGAGTTTGTCTTTGGCCGAACGCAGAACCTGATGGGCATCCGGTTCACCGGGCCGGAAAAGTACTACTACCTGCTGCTCGCGCTGACGCTGATCATCGTCGTGGTGTGCGTGCGCCTGCAGAACTCGCGCATCGGCCGCGCGTGGGAAGCCATCCGCGAAGACGAAGTCGCCGCCAAGGCGATGGGCATCAACACCCGCAACATCAAGCTGCTGGCCTTTGCGATGGGCGCATCGTTCGGGGGCGTCGCGGGCGCGCTCTTCGCATCGATGCAGGGCTTCGTCAGCCCCGAGAGCTTCTCGCTCATGGAGTCGATCTCGATCCTGTGCATGGTGGTGCTTGGCGGCATGGGCCACATTCCGGGCGTCATCCTGGGCGCGCTGATCCTGGCCGCGTTGCCGGAATTCCTGCGCGCCGTTGTGGAACCCGTCCAGCACATGCTGTTCGGCGCCGTGGTGCTGGATCCGGAAGGCATCCGCATGCTGCTGTTCGGCTTGGCGATGGTGTGCGTGATGCTGTTCCGTCCGGCCGGCCTGTGGCCGTCGGCGGTGCGCAGGCGCGAACTTGCCACCAAGACGCAAGGAGGCGCGGCATGAGCAAGCTGTTGCAAGCCCAGGGACTGGGCAAGCGCTTCGGCGGGCTGCAGGCCCTGTCGGGCGTCAGTTTCGACATCGAACAGGGCGAGATCTATGGCCTGATCGGCCCGAACGGCGCGGGCAAGACGACGCTGTTCAACGTGCTGACCGGCCTCTACATCCCCGAGGAAGGCACCTGCACGTTCAACGGCGAATCCATGTCGGGCAAGAAGCCGCACGAGGTCGCGTATGCGGGCCTGGCGCGCACCTTCCAGAACATCCGCCTTTTTGCGAACCTGAGCGCGATTGAGAACGTGATGATCGGCCGCCACATGCGCACCCGCGCGGGCGTGCTGGGTGCGGTGCTGCGCACCCGCGCGACCCGTGCCGAAGAAGCCGCCATCGAGGCGCGCGCCCAGGAGCTGCTGGACTACGTGGGCATCGGCCATCGCGCGAACGACGTCGCGCGGTCGCTGCCTTACGGCGACCAGCGGCGTCTGGAGATCGCCCGCGCGCTCGCGACGGATCCGAAGCTGCTGGCGCTGGACGAACCTGCCGCGGGCATGAACGCCTCGGAAACGGTCGTGCTGCGCAAGCTGGTGGAAAAGATCCGCGCCGACGGGGTCACCGTGCTGCTGATCGAACACGACATGAAGCTCGTCATGGGCCTGTGCGATCGCGTGCTGGTGCTGGAATACGGGAAGGTGCTGGCGATGGGCAAGCCTGCCCAGGTGCAGCGCGATCCCAAGGTCATTGAAGCGTATCTGGGCGCCGGGGCTGCGCAGGATCCGCTCATCCACAACGAGGGCCAGGCAACATGACGGCATCCCAACCCCTGCTCGAGCTGCGGGGCCTGCAAGTGTCCTACGGCGGCATTCGTGCGGTGCGCGGCATCGATCTGCGCGTGGACGACGGTGAACTGGTCTGCCTGATCGGCGCCAACGGCGCGGGCAAGAGCACGACGCTGCGCGCCATCTGCGGCCTGGTGCCGCTGGCCGGCGGCGAGGTCGTCTATGCCGGCCAATCCATCGGCGGCCAGAAGTCGCACGAACTGGTCCGCAAGGGCCTGGTCATGGTGCCCGAGGGCCGCGGCATCTTCGGGCAGCTCACCATCGAGGAAAACCTGGCGATGGGCGGCTACATCCGCCGCGACGCCGCCCAGATCCGCCAGGACACGGACCGCGTATTCACGCTGTTCCCGCGCCTGGCCGAACGCCGCAAGCAGGCCGCCGGCACGTTGTCGGGCGGCGAGCAGCAGATGGTGGCGATGGGTCGCGCGATGATTGCGCGACCCAAGCTGCTGCTGCTGGACGAGCCGTCGATGGGGCTTGCGCCGCTGATGGTGGAAAAGGTATTTGAAGTGGTGCGCACCATCGCCAGCGAAGGCGTGACGATCCTGCTCATCGAGCAGAACGCGCGCCTCGCCCTGGAAAACAGCCATCGCGGCTACGTGATGGAGTCGGGCGAGATCACCCTGTCGGGACCTGCGCGCGACATGCTGCACGATCCCAAGGTGCGCGCGGCGTACCTGGGCGAAGTGGAGTAAGCAAGACCTGACGCAAGGCGGTCTCCCGCCTTGCGTTCTGCTGGCTCAAGCCTGCACCGGCTCGCGGTCCACGGCCGCGACCACACCGGCGTCGATCAGCGCGTCGATCTCCTGCCTGTCATAGCCGAACTCCCCCAGGATCGCAATGGAATCCTCGCCCAGCCGCGGCGCGGCGCGATGATAGCGGGCAGGCGTGGCGGACAGTTTCACGGGCATGCCTACCGTGCGGACCTTGCCCGCTACCGGATGCTCCTGTTCGACCACCATTTCACGGGCCAGCGTCTGCGGGTGCGACAAGGCCTGCGCGATCGAGTGCACCGGACCGGCGGGCACGCCGGCCGCATCGAAGATGTCTAGCCATTCCTGCGCGTCGCGGGTTTTCAGGATGGCGGAAATCTCCTCGACCAGCGCGTCGCGGTTCTGCATGCGGTCGCGGTTGCGCGCAAAGCGCGGATCGTCGGCCCATTCGGGCTTGCCCAGCGCCTGCGCGATGCGCTGCCAGTTCTTTTCGTTGGCGCCGCCGATGATGATCCAGTCGGTGCGCGTGGGAAACGCCTGATAGGGCGCGCTCAGCACGTGCGCCGACCCCGTGGGACCGGGCGAGACGCCGCTGCCAAAGTAGATGGCGGCATGCCAGTAGAGCTGCTGCAGGCTGGCCTCCAGCAATGAGGTCTCCACGATCTGGCCTTCGCCGGTGCGCTGCTTGTGCTGGTAGGCTGCCAGCACGCCGAACGCCGCGAGCAGGCCCGCGTTGATGTCGGCCACCGAGTTGCCGGTGCGCAGCGGCGGCCCGCCGGGCTCACCGGTGATGGCCATCAACCCCGAGAAGCCTTGCGCCACAAGATCGAATCCGCCCTTGTCGGCGTAGGGGCCCGTCGTGCCATAGCCCGAGACGGCGCAATAGATGAGACCCGGGTTCTCCTTGCGCAGCGTGTCGTAGCCCAGGCCCAGTTTCTCCATCGTGCCCTTGCGGAAGTTCTCGGTCACCACGTCGGCGTCGCGGATCATGCGCAATAGCACCTTCTTGCCGTCGGGATGCTTCAGGTCCAGCGCGATGGCGCGCTTGTTGCGGTTGAGCATCAGGAAAGGCGCCGAGATGCCGTTGATCTGCGGATCGCGGTATTGGCGCGAATCGTCGCCGCCGTCGATCTTCTCGACCTTGATGACATCGGCGCCCAGGTCCGCGAGCATCATGCCGCAGGTGGGGCCGGCCATGATCTGCGACAGCTCGATGACGCGCATGCCGGCCAGCGCGCCGGCGGCGGGGGCATCGGAAGCGGGGAAGGGCGGGCGGCCGGAGCCGCGGTTGTCGTTGTGCATGCGTGTTCCTCGATCGTTCGTTCAGCGGCCGCTGAATTGCGGTTTGGCCTTGGCCAGGAAGGCGCGGTAGCCGGCGCGGAAATCCTCGGTGTCGAAGCAGTCGAAAGCTTCGTCGCGGTCGGCATCGGTCAGCGCCTTGCCCTGCACCAGGTTGCGCACGAACTTCTTGTGCCAGCGGGCCACCAGCGGCGCGCCGTCCGCGATCCGGCGGGCCGTTGCCTGGGCGTCAGCCGCCACCTGGTCATCGGCCACCACGCGCGAGACCACGCCCAGTCGCAAGGCCTCGGCGGCGTCGAAGATGTTGCCTTCCAGCAGCACCTGCAGCGCCACGGTGGGGCCGACCAGCCGAACCAGCGGGGCCAGCTCCGAATACGACATCACCAGCCCCAGGTTCTTGATGGGCACGCCGAACCGTGAGCTTTCCCCGCAGATGCGCACGTCGGCCAGGCTGGCGATCTCCAGCCCGCCGCCCACGCAGATGCCATGGATCTGCGCCACCACGGGGTGGCGGCACCCGCCGATCGCCTCGATCGTGCGGCGCATGACGGCGCCGTACTCCACGGCCTGCCGCTTGTTGCTGCGGGCCGTCTCGAACTCTCCGATGTCGTTGCCCGGCGAGAATGCTTTCTCGCCCGCCCCGCGCAGCAGCACGCAGCGCACGCCGTCGTCGCGGTCCAGGTCGAGAAACGTGTCGCCCAGCAAGCGCCAGCCGTCGATGGTGAAGGCGTTGAGCTTTTCCGGCCGGTTCAGCACCACGGTTGCGATGTCGCCGTCGCGGTGCAGCAGGATGGGCGCGGAGCCCGGGGTGGAAGTAGCGGTCATGGGATTCCTTTTGCATGCGCGGGGGGGCGTCCCCCGCCAGGTGAGTCGTGCCCGGTGTTGGGGCTTACTGCGGGGCTTTTTGCGGGCCTTACTGCTTCGTCAGGCCCAGGCTTGCGGTGAGCTTGCCGTACTTGCTCCATTCGTCCCGCACGTACGAGGCGAAGGCGGCGGGGGATTGCGGACCGCCGCCCAGGTCCATGCCCTGGTCGGCGAGTTTGGCGGCGACCTCGGCGTCGGCCAGCGTCTGGGCAAGCGCCCGGTCGAGCTTTTCCATGATCGGGTGGGGCAGCTTGGCCGGAGCAAGGACCGCGTACCACTGCACGACGTCCAGGCCCTTGATGCCGGATTCGGCCAGCGTCGGCACATCGGGCAGCCGCTTGCTGCGCTGCGGACTGGTCACGGCCAGCGGCCGCAGCTTGCCGGCCTGGATCTGGTTGATCGCGCCCGGCAGCGTGTCGAAGTTCAGGTCCACGCTGCCGCCCAGCAGGTCGGTCATGGCCTGGCCGCTGCCCTTGTACGGCACGTGCTCCATCTGCACCCCGGCAATCTGCGAGAAACGCGCGGCGCTCAGATGCTGCGGGCTGCCCATGCCGGACGACGCGTACAGGAGTTGCTTGGGCTTGGCGCGGGCGTCGTCCACCAGGTTCTGCACCGTGGTGTACGCGTGCTTGGCGGGATTGACGACCAGCACGTTCGGCACCGACCCGATGTACCGAACCGCCGTGAAATCCTTGTTGGGATCGATGTTGGACTGCACGACGTAAGGCGCGGCCACGGTGGACTGCATATTGGCCAGCAGCAGCGTGTAGCCGTCCGGATCCGCCTTGACCACATAGTCGGCCGCAATCAGGCCGGAAGCCCCCGGCTTGTTCTCGACCACGACCTGCTGGCCCAGCAGGGTGGACAGGCGCGCCGACAGGATGCGGGCCGACACGTCGGTGCCGCCGCCGGGCACGAAGCCGACGACCAGCCGGATGGGACGTTCCGGCCACTTGACCGGATCCTGCGCCACAACGGGGCTGGCCGCCGCGAGGCCGGCGGCCAGTATCAATACGCCGGTCCAGGCGCGAGCATGCTTGTTCATAGGGTCTCCTTTGGTGGATGAGTCCTGCCCAGGGGCTGCTTGCTCTATGATTGGGTCAGGTTGGTATGCCGTTGGTGTTTGGTATACCAGATACAAAAATAGTCGATGTTGCGAGCATGAACAACCCATGGCTAACCCTGAACCCTTGATTGCCGATGTCTCCGTCCCCGATTTGGCCATCCACCATCCCACGCTGCCGGCGGTCGTGGCGGAACGGCTGCGCCAGCTCATCATCGATGGCACGCTGAAGCCCGGCACGTGGCTGAACGAACGGGATCTGTGCGATCAGCTGAAGATCTCCCGCACGCCGCTGCGCGAGGCGTACCGGATGCTGGCCTCGGATGGCCTGGTGTCGCTGCAGCCCAAGCGCGGCGCAATGGTGATCGAGCTGTCCGCCGAGGACATCGAGAACATCTTCGACGTGTTGTCGGTGCTGGAAGGGCTGGCGGTGCGCAGCGCCGCCGAGCGCGCGTCCGACGCGGAGCTGGCCCAGATCGGGCGGCTGCATGCGCAGATGCTTGAAAACTATGAAAAACGGGACATCCGCGCGTATTTTGCGGCCAGCATGGGCACGCACATCGCGATCAATCGCGCCGCGCACAACCCGGCGTTGTCACACTCCTACGACCGGCTGAACCTGCAGGTGCAGGCGCTGCGCTACAAGTCCAATTTCGACCTGGACGAATGGACGACGGCGGTGGCCGACCACGAGGCCTTTGTGCAGGCGTTGATGGCGCGCGACGGCGAACGCGCCGAAGCCCTCATCCGCAAACACGTGGGCGGCAAGAAGGCCTACAACCTGCGCGGGCGCACCGGCGGCGCGGCCTGAGGGCAGGGCGGACCGCCGCGGCCCTTCCGAATGCAGGCGCCTGCCTGCAAGCGGACGGGCGAGTTCAGGCAGGTTGCGCCACCACGCGCTTTCTACCAATCATGAGCGCCAGCACGGCGGCGATGATGCCGGTCGAGCCCGAGATCACAAAAGCCATCAGGTAGCTGCCCTGGGCTTCGCGCAGCGCGCCCGCCATCCAGGCGGCGCTTGCCGCGCCCATCTGGTGGCCCGCCACGATCCACCCGAAGACGATCGAGGCGTCGCGTTCGCCGAAGGCTTCCGTCGTCAGGCGCAGCGTGGGCGGTACCGTGGCAATCCAGTCCAGACCAAAAAAGATCGCGAAGATCGACAGGCTGTAGAACGAGAAATCGGAATAGGGCAGGTACATCAGGGACAGGCCGCGCAGCGCGTAGTACACGAAGAGCAGCTTGCGCGGATCGTAGCGGTCGGTCAGCCAGCCGGAGGCCGTGGTCCCGAGCAGGTCGAAGATGCCCATCATGGCCAACAAGCCGGCCGCCTGCACTTCGGGCATGCCGTGGTCGCCGCACAGTGCGATCAGGTGCGTGCCCACCAGGCCATTGGTCGTGAACCCGCACACGAAAAACGTGGCGAACAGATACCAGAACGTACGCGTGCGGGCCGCGCGCGCCAGCGTGCCGAAGGTGGCGGCCACCATGCCGGTGCGCGGCGCGGCGGGGGCGGGCGTCGCGTGCGGATCGCTGCCAAAGGGCACGAGACCCACGCTGGACGGGCGGTCGGGCACCAGCCACCAGGCCAGCGGCACGAGCGCGGCCGCGGCGCCGGCCACCGTCCAGACCACGCGCGTCCAGTCGCCCGACGAGGCCAGCGCGGCCAGCACCGGCAGGAACACCAGCGTGCCGGTGGCAGCGCTGGCGGTCAGAAGGCCCATCATCAGTCCGCGGTGCTTGACGAACCAGCGGTTCACCACGGTCGCGCCCATCACGATCGCCACGGCGCCCGAACTGATGCCCGAGAACACGCCCCAGGTCATGATCAGATGCCAGGGTTCGGTCATGTAGGCGCTGACGGCGCTGGAGGCCGACATCAGGATCAGCGCCGTGATCAGCACGCGCCGCAATCCAAAGCGCTCCATCGCGGCGGCTGCGAAGGGGCCAACCAGTCCGTACAGAAAAATGCCCAGCGCGGCGGCAAACGAGATCGAACTTCGGCTCCATCCGAACGCTTCTTCCAGCGGCACCAGCAGCACACTGGGCGAAGATCGCAGGCCGGCCGCGACCAGCAGCGACAGGAAAATCACGGCAACCACCACGAACGCGTACTTCTGACCGGCGCGGCGGAAGGGGAATGGAGGCTGGGCTATACTCATGTTACTGACCGGTACGTATTAAGGTTTGCGGATAGTACGTACCGGTCAGTAACATCGTCAAGCGATTTTTGGCGACCCTGTTTTCGCAGATGGCCGCTCGCGCTGTTTCGCAGAAAAGGAGCCTCGTATGGCCAGCAAGAGTTCCCCCGCGTCCGCCACCCCCGGCGCCACGCCATCCAAGCCGCTCCTGGCGGCCGACCGAATCCGCAAGACCGCGCGCGAGATGTTCTACCGCGACGGCATCCGCGCCGTGGGCGTGGACGCCATCGTCAACCAGGCTGGCGTGACGAAACCCAGCCTGTACCGCAGTTTTTCCTCGAAGGACGAATTGGCGGCTGCGTACCTGCGCGATTACGACGCCGAATTCTGGGCGCGCTTTGACGCCGCGTGCGCCGCCCATCCGGGCGATCCGCGCGCCCAATTGCTCGACTACCTGACCGGCATGGCAGGACGTGCGGTGCAGAACGGCTACCGGGGATGCGGGCTGACGAACGCCGCGGTCGAATACCCCGAACCCAATCATCCGGCCCGCGCCGTGGCCGTTGAACACAAACGCGAATTGCGCCGCCGGCTGAACGCCATGGCCGCCGGGATGGGCGCGGAAGATCCCGAAGCCCTGGCCGATGGACTGCTGCTATTGATCGAAGGCGCGTTCGTATCCAGCCAGCTTTTCGGGGCGGGTGGGCCCGCCGGGCGGGTGGCTTCGATGGCCGACAAGCTGATTCAGGCGCACCTGCCCGGCCGAACGGCCTAGGCCGCCGCACAAACTCGGTGCGTAACCGTGTGCGGCATGCACCGTTGTGGTGGTGTTTGTACCCATTGCGCAACGCCGAAAAAAATGTTTGTGATTTTTATTGCAACGCAGCATACGCGGATCTAAGATGGATTCACGTTGTTCCACATCGCGCTTTCTCAAGGAGAGAATCATGAGCGATACCGCGTTGAAAAATGCCCGTATGTCGGATGCGCTGGAGCGGTCCCTGATCCGCGAGGCCATCAAGGCGGAAACCCTGTCCGGTCCCACCGCTCGCTCGCGCTGGTTGCGCCTGAAGCTGCGCATGGCTGCACTGGGCGGCGCTGTCGGCGAGGTCCTGCACAATATGGACGCCGGCCGCCGTCAACACCCGGTCGTGTCCGCGTACCACTGAAGCACCCCGCCAGAAAAAACGCCAGCTTTGATCGCTGGCGTTTTTTTTTGCCTGCCCCTGGCAGGCGGCGCTGGCCCCCCTCAGGCCACGATATCCAGCAGCAGATAGGCGTCCAGCACGATGATGCCGACGGTGGCGCCGATGGCGGCCCAGGCCCACGCGCCTTTCAGCACGTAGCGGCCCATCAGGCTCTTGCGGCAGGCCAGCACGACCAGGGGACCCAGGGCGAAGGGCAGGGCAAGACTCAGGATGACCTGGCTCAGCACCAGCAACCCGTCCGGATCGTTGCCGCCCGTGAACGCCAGCAGGCCGACGGCGGCAGCGCCCGCCACCAAGCGCGTCATCAATGCGCGGCGGCGGTCGGACCAGTTGCTGCCGACCTGGAATCCCTTGGACAGGATGCGTCCGGCCAACACGCCCGTGATGGTGGAGCTTTGGCCCGCGGCGTACAGCGCCACGGCAAACACGACCGCCGCCCCGATGCCCAGCGTGTGGCCGATCACCGCATGCGCATCGTCCAAACTGGACACCGTCATGCCGGATCCCGACAGCGAGGCGGCCGCCACGATCATGATGGCCGAATTGATGAGCATGGCCACGCCCAGCGACACGATCGTGTCGTTGCGCGCCACCCGCATCGCCATGCCCAGCGCCTGCGGCGGCAGGTCCCGCGCCCGCTGCGCAAGCGAGCCCGAATGCAGATAGAGGTTGTGCGGCATGAGGGTCGCGCCCAGAATCCCCAGCGCGATCAAAAAGCCTTGCGGATCGCGAAGCGCGCGGCCGGTTTCGGTGACGCCATGCGCCACTTCCGTCCAGGCCGGATTGGCCTTGAACAGCAGGAAGACGAACGACAGCGCGACCACGGACAGCAGCAGGGCGATCACGCGTTCATGCCGGTCGGCATTGCCGCGCGTCATCGCCAGCACGGCAAAGGTGCCGATCCCCGTCACCGCGACGCCCGCGATGAGCGGCAGTCCGAACAGCAGCCGAAGCGCGATCGCGCCGCCGATCAGTTCGGCCAACGCGGTCGCCAGAATGGCGGCCTCGCCGGCCAGCCAGGCTGCCTTGGCCAAACGCGGGGAAAGGTGGCGGGCGGTGAGGGTGGCCAGATCGTGACCCGTGGCAAGCGCCAGGCGCGACACGAGCACCTGAAAACCCAGCGCCAGGAAGGCCGACGTGATGACGACCATCAGCAGGCCGTAGCCAAAGCCGCTGCCGCCGGCGATGTCGGTCGCCCAGTTGCCCGGATCGATGTAGCCGACGGCGACCAGGATGCCCGACCCGACCATGCGGCGCAGGTTCGCGGAAACCCGCGCGTCCTGCGCCAGGGCGGCATTGCCGCCTGATATTGCGTAGATGAATCCGGTCATGTGCTGCTCCTGAGAATGGTTCTCATTTTTCAGGAGCGCACCTGCACCGTCAAATTGATTTTGGCCACGCCCGGGATAGGGCGGGCCAATGATCCGGCCCCGTCCAGAGCCGGATTATCTTCGCGCCGGTCAGGACTTCAGCTTGGCGTCCATCGAGATCTTGGCGTTCAGCACCTTGGAAACCGGGCAGCCCTTTTCGGCCTTGCGGGCGGCTTCCTCGAACGCTTCGGCGGAGGCGCCGGGAATGACGGCCTCCACGGTCAGATGCACGGCGGTGATGGAAAAGCCGTCATCGACCTTGTCCAGCGTGACTTCGGCCTTGGTGTCCAGGCTTTGCGCGACCATGCCCGCTTCGCCCAGGATGTTAGACAGCGCCATGGTGAAGCATCCGGCGTGCGCCGCGCCCAGCAGTTCTTCGGGGTTGGTGCCCGGCGTGTCGCCGAAGCGGGTGTTAAAGCCGTAGGGTTGGCTCTTGAGCGCGCCGCTCTGCGTGGAAATCGTGCCTTTGCCAGTCTTCAGATCGCCCGACCAGGCGGCGGTTGCGGTTTTCTTCATACGTGACTCCTGTGTGGGAACGCAGCCGCGGGCGGCGCGTCCGGGGTGGGGAGAGGCGCCGCCGCAGGGGCGGCGCGCCTTGCCTCAGGCGGCACCGTCGATGATACGTCCCGCCACCCCGCCCACCGCGTAAAAGGCCGGTACGCAACGGCAAGCCGATGTAACGATGGCCTGGCGGGGCACTTACCGCGCAACAAGGGTTGGCCGCGTCAATAACCGCCGCTGGCGCATCAGGCAAAATAGCGGCATCTCCTTCACTCCCATCCAAGAGCCGTAGTCATGCCTCGCATCCTTGCCCGCTACGCCTGCGCCGTCGCGCTGGCCGTTCCCGCCCTGTCCGCCCAAGCTGAAATCGTGATCGGCGTGGACGTGTCCACCACGGGCCCCGCCGCCGCCATCGGCATCCAGACCAACAACGCGATCCGCCTGTGGCCCAACACGCTAGGGGGCGAACCCGCGCGGTACGTGGTGCTGGACGACGGCACGGACGTCAGCCGGGCGGTCAAGAACATGCGCAAGCTGACCTCCGAGGACAAGGTGGACGCCATCGTCGGCCCCAACATCACAGCCTCCGCGCTGGCCGCCCTGGACGTGCTGGCCGAAACCAAGACCCCGATGATCGCGTTGGCCGCGTCCAGCGTCATCGTGGAACCGCAGTCGGATCCCAAGCGCACCTGGGCCTTCAAGATGCCGCAGAACGACTCGCTGATGGCCACGGTGCTGGTCGAAGACATGAAGAAGAAGGGCCTGAAGAACGTGGCCTTCATCGGCTTTGCCGATTCGTATGGCGACAGCTGGCTGAAGGAGTTCACGGCCGCGGCCGGGTCCGACCTGAAACTCGTCGCGCAAGAGCGCTTTCAGCGCACCGACGCGTCGGTGGTCGGCCAGGTGCTCAAGGTCATTGCCGCCAAGCCGGACGCGGTGCTCATCGCCGGCTCCGGCACGCCAGCCGCGCTGCCCCAGAAGACGCTGCTCGAACGCGGCTACACCGGCGCCGTCTACCAGACGCACGGCATCGGCACGCTTGAATTCCTGCAGGTCGGCGGCAAGGACGTGGAGGGCACCCTGTTCCCCACCGGCCCAGGTGTGGTGGCGCGCGAGTTGCCCGATTCCAACCCGGTCAAAAAGGTCGCGGTCGCCTTCGCGGACAAGTACGAGCAGCAATACGGCCCGAATACGCTGACCCAGTTCGCCGGGGACGCCTATGGCGCCTGGATGCTGCTGGATTCGGCGGTGTCTCGGGCGCTCAAGACGGGCGCCAAGCCCGGCACGCCCGAGTTCCGCCTGGCGCTGCGCGACGCGCTGGAAAACACCCGTGACCTGGTCGTTCCCAATGGCGTGCTGAACATCACCAAGGAAAACCACCAGGGATTCGATGAGCGCGCCCGGGTGATGGGCACGGTCAAGAATGGACGCTTTTCCTACGCCCAATAAACGGTGCCATATCTATCTACCGTTCGTAACGTGTCCTAACGCGTCATAGGGCAACGAACGTCAAAAGCAGGCTTAGGCCTGCTTTTTCACATCTATATCATTCGTGTCGAAATCATTTCTTAGCGTATTATTTTTAGCGAAGCCATGTACCTAGAAATAAATTCGGGAGAAAGATTCATGACCCTCATCCAATCCAGACGACTGCTGTTGGCCCTTGGCCTGGGCGTTCTCGCGGCGTGTTCGGACTCGGGCGGCGACAAGACCGCGGCAGCAGGCGATGCGCCAGCCAGCAGCGCCAGCACGCTGGAAGCCGCCAAGTCGGCCGGAAAGATCCGTATCGGCTACGCCAACGAGGCGCCGTTTGCCTACATGGACAGCAAAGAGGCCAAGGTCACCGGCGAGTCGGTGGAAATCGCCCGGGTGGTGCTCAAGCGCATGGGCATCAACGAGGTGGAAGGGGTCCTGACCGAATTCGGTTCGCTCATCCCGGGGCTTGCGGCCAAGCGTTTCGACATCATTGCGGCAGGCATGTACATCACGCCCGAGCGCTGCCAGCAGGTGGCGTTCTCCAACCCCACCTATGGCGTGGGCGAAGCGTTCCTCGTCAAGGACGGCAATCCCAAGAACCTGCACAGTTACGAAGACGTGGCCAAGAACCCCGATGCCAAGCTTGGCGTGGTGGTGGGCGCGATCGAGGGCGATTACGCGCAGAAGGTCAACATCCCGGCAGGGCAGGTGGTCGTGTTTCCGGATGCGGTCAGCGCGCTGTCCGGGGTGCAGGCCGGCCGCGCCGATGCCTATGCCGCGACCGCGCTCACCATCAACGACCTGATGGGCAAGACGCAGGCGGGCAGCGGGCTGGAAAAGGCCGAGCCGTTCACGGACCCGGTCATCGACGGCAAGGGCGTGCGCGGTTACGGCGCCTATGCCTTCCGCACGGACGACAAGGCCTTCGCGGACGCCTTCAACGCCGAGCTCGCCAAGTTCATCGGCACCGACGAACACAAGAAGCTCGTCGAGCCGTTCGGCTTTACGGCCGACGAACTCCCCCAAGGGGTGACCGCGGACAAGCTCTGCAGCGGACAGTAAGGGGCGCCGATGCAGTTGATGTCTGAACATATCGCGCAGCTTGTGCCGCCCCTGCTCGAGGGGCTGGTCGTCACGCTGCAGATCATGGCGGGCGCCGTGGTCCTGGCGGTGCCGCTTGCGCTGCTGTCGGGGCTGGGCCGCCTGTCGTCCCTGCGGCCCGTGCGTTGGGCGGCGTCGATCTACGTCGAGGTCTTTCGCGGCACGTCGGCCCTGGTGCAGCTCTTCTGGTTCTACTTCGTGCTGCCGCTCTTTGGCGTGCAGCTGCCGGCCATGCTGGTCGGCATCGTGGTGCTGGCGCTGAATGCGGGCGCCTATGGGGCGGAAGTGGTGCGCGGCGCCATCCGGGCCGTGCCGCCCGGGCAGCGTGAAGCCGGCGTGGCGTTGAACCTCACGCGCCGTCAGATCATGCAGCGCATCGTGCTGCCGCAAGCCGTGCCGGCCATGCTGCCGCCCGCGGGCAACCTGCTGATCGAGCTCCTGAAGAACACGGCCCTGGTGTCGCTGATCACCATCACCGACCTGACGTTCCGCGGCCAGCTGCTGCGCAGCGAAACCCTGCGCACGACCGAGATCTTCACGCTGATGTTGCTGATGTACTTTGCCGTGGCCCTGTTGATCACCGCGGGCGTGCGCCTGCTTGAGCGGAGGGTCCGAGTCCGATGACACCGATATTCGACTGGTCTTTCGCCCTGGAAATCCTGCCCACGCTGGGGTCGGCGCTCGTCATCACGATCCAGGCCACGGTGCTCGGCATGCTGGTGGCGGTGACGTTGGGGCTGGTGCTTGCCATGCTCCGGCGGTCGCGGCTGCGCATCGTGTCGATGCCCACGGCGTTTTTCATCGAGTTCGTGCGCAGCACGCCGCTGCTGGTGCAGATGTATTTCCTGTTCTATGTCTTGCCGCTGACCGGCGCGCAGATGTCCCCGCTCATGACGGGTATCGTGGCGCTGGGCCTGCACTACGCCACCTATTGCGCCGAGGTGTACCGCGCCGGCATTGAAGCTGTGCCACGCGGCCAGTGGGAAGCGGCCACGGCCCTGAACATGTCGCGCTGGCGCACGGCGGTGGGCGTGGTGTTGCCGCAGGCGATCCCGCCGGTGGTGCCCGCGCTGGGCAACTATCTGGTGGCGATGTTCAAGGACACGCCGCTGCTGTCGGCCATCACCGTGGTCGAACTGCTGCAGCAAAGCAAGATGATCGGATCCGCGACGTTCCGGTACACCGAACCCCTGACCCTGGTGGGCCTGCTGTTCCTGGCGCTGAGCCTGGTCGCGGCCTGGGGCGTGCGCGGCCTGGAGGCCCGCCTGCAACGATATGGAGGAAAGCGATGAGCGCCAGCGTGAGCATCAAGAATCTGCACAAGCGTTTTGGAGACGTGGAAGTCCTGCGAGGCATCAACCTCGAGATCCCGGCGGGGCAGACCGTGGCTGTCATCGGTCCGTCGGGTTCGGGCAAGTCCACGTTGCTGCGCGTGCTGATGACGCTGGACCCGCCCACCAGCGGCGACATCGAGATCAATGGCGAGCCGATGTGGACGGATGCGCAGGGCCGGCCTGCCGGCGTCAACTCCGCGCACCTGCGCCAGGTGCGCGGCAAGATCGGCATGGTGTTTCAGCACTTCAACCTGTTCCCGCACATGACGGCGCTGGGCAACGCCATGGAAGCGCCGCTGCACGTGCTGGGCATGCCGCGCGACCAGGCGCGCGATCGCGCCGTCGAGTATCTGGAAATGGTGGGCTTGGGCGACAAGCTCGACGTTTATCCCGCGCAGCTATCGGGCGGGCAGAAGCAGCGGGTGGGCATCGCGCGCGCGCTGGCGATGTGCCCGCAGGTGATGCTGTTCGATGAAGTCACGTCCGCGCTCGACCCCGAGCTGGTCG
Organism: Achromobacter sp. E1; assembly: GCF_037039475.1. Classification (NCBI taxonomy): domain Bacteria; kingdom Pseudomonadati; phylum Pseudomonadota; class Betaproteobacteria; order Burkholderiales; family Alcaligenaceae; genus Achromobacter; species Achromobacter sp. E1. The sequence continues at coordinate 3,565,220 of NZ_CP146253.1, read as the reverse complement.
GCGGAATCCTGCAGATCCTGCGCGACCTGTCCGCCCGACGCAGCATGACGATGATCATCGTCACGCACCAGATGAAGTTCGCCGAACGCAGTTCGGACCGCACGCTGTTCTTCGACCAGGGCAACATCGTCGAGGATGCCGAGTCGTCCGTGCTGTTCAGCCAGCCCAAGGAAGCGCGCACGCGCCAGTTCCTGGATTCGGTGATCGAAGGGCAGTAGGCGATGCGGTAACCCTGCCGGGGGCGTTGGGATTGACGGCGTTTGCCCGGCCGGGCGCTATGCTGTGTCGTCCAACGCACCCGGAGCCTTTCTGCATGAGCCATCTGTTCAGCCCCACGTCAATCGGCAATGTCGCCTTAGCCAACCGCATCGTCATCGCACCCATGTGCGAATACTCCGCCGAAGTGGGCTGCGCCACGGATTGGCACATGATTCACCTGGGGCACCTGGCGCTGTCGGGCGCCGCGCTGCTCTTTACCGAGGCTACCGCGGTCGAGGCCGACGGCCGCATCTCTCCCGGAGACCTGGGCCTGTGGTCCGACGAGACCGAAGCCGCACTGGGCAAGGTGGTTGCCGCCGTGCGCCGTTACTCGCCCATCAAGCTGGGCATCCAGCTGGGCCATGCCGGCCGCAAGGCTTCCAGCGACGCGCCTTGGAACGGCGGCCAGCTTGTTCCCGAAAGCGCTGGCGGCTGGCAGGGATGGGCGCCGTCCGCCGTGCCGCACAACGCCCACGAGCCCGCGCCGCATGCGCTGGACGCGGCGGGCCTCGAGCGCATCCGCCATGCGTTCGTCGACAGCGCCCGGCGCGCGCTACGCCTGGGCTTTGACGCCATCGAAGTGCATGCCGCGCATGGCTATCTGCTGCACCAGTTCCTGTCGCCGCTGTCGAATCAGCGCGACGACGCCTACGGCGGATCGCTGGAGAACCGCATGCGCTTTCCGCTGGAAGTCTTCCAGGCCCTGCGCGAGATCGTGCCGCAATCGGTGGCGCTGGGTGTGCGCGTGTCCGCGACCGACTGGGTCGAGGGCGGCTGGGACCTGGAGCAGACGTTGACCTTCGCCGAAGCGCTGAAGGCGCGCGGCTGTGAGTTCATCGACGTCTCGAGCGGCGGCGTGTCGCCGCAGCAGAAGATCCCGGTCGGGCCGAACTACCAGGTTCCCTTCGCCGAGGAAATCAAGCGCCGGATCGGCATGCCTACGATCACGGTGGGCCTGATCACCGAGGCCCAGCAGGCCGAGGACATCATTGCCCAGGGCCAGGCCGACATGGTCGCGCTGGCGCGCGGCATGCTTTACGACCCCCGCTGGCCGTGGCACGCGGCCGCCCAGCTGGGCGGCCAGGTCAGCGCGCCAAAGCAATACTGGCGGTCGCAGCCGCGCGAGTTGAAGGCGTTGTTCGGCGAGACGCGCTTCGGCCAGCGCTAGCGCCGATAGGGCATCGCGAGCTTCATTTTTTCAATGGCTCGGCTTGCTGGATGGAACAGCGATAACTGATTCCGGAGTAGTACTCTTTCATTGTCGGCATCTCAGCAAAGCGGAACGTGGTCATGGCTGAGAACTGAGGGGTCTCGTAGTAGATGCCACCTCGCATGACTTTTTCTGTGCCGCTTTCCGGGCCTCGTGGATTGTCGACCGGCGAGTGTTGGTAGTACTGGGGGTCGTACCAGTCGTTCACCCATGATCTGGCGTTCTCACCCATTTCGTAGAGGCCAATCGGGTTCGGGGGGTATGAACCGACGGCAATCAAACGGTGTGTACCGAACTCCCCGCTGTGCACATTTCGGCCATAGTCCAGGCTGCCGGTGTCGGTGGGATAGACGACATATCGGCCGCCGGAGCGGGCGGCATATTCGTATTGCGCTTCGGTGGGCAGGTCCACGGGCAGGCCGCTCATCTCGCCCAGCCACAGGCAGTAATCTTTGCCGTCTTGCCAATGAGCACGCGCCGGGAAGTCCGGCTTGAACTGCCTTGCTTCGCGGACACGGTAGGGCTCGGTCAAACCACGCGCCCTCTCTTCTTCGAGGAGCTCCATGTCGCCGAGAGGCTTACCATTCATCAGTCGATAGCGATCATCCTCGCCGATGGTGGTGTGGTACTTGGCCATGTAGAAACTGTCGAGGCGGACCTTGTGCAGGGGACGGGCATCGGCTTCGGGCACCAGCGGCAACAACGCGTCGAGATCCTGCCCGCATGGCCATTCGCACATGTTGGTGGGGTCGTATTCGCTCACCCAGCCAAAATCGCCCATCTCGAAGGTGCCGCCTTCGATAAAGACCATGTTGTCGATTGCGGTGACGACCTGCTTGAGCAAGGCCAAGCGTTCTTCGGCAGGATGCTGGCGGTAGCGCTGTTCGATGCGCTTGGCGATGGCGGTGACGTGAGTCGCGGACAGGCTTTGGCTGTCGACTGGTGGGGCGTGACAGGCGCTCAGGGCGAGCAGCCCTGCCACGGGCAATAGAAGACGGCACATCGCGAGCTTCATTTTTTCAATGGCTCGGCTTGCTGGACGGAACAGCGATAACTGATGCCGGCGTAGTAGTCTTTCATTGTCGGCGTCTCAGGAAAGCGGAACGTGGTCATGGCAGAGAACTGAGTGGTTTCGTAATAGATGCCACCCCGCATGACTTTCTCTGTGCCGCTTTCCGGGCCGCGCGGATTGTCGACCGGCGAGTGCTGGTAGTACTGGGGGTCGTACCAGTCGTTCACCCATGATCTGGCATTCTCTCCCATTTCGTAAAGGCCAATCGGGTTCGGGGGGAATGAACCGACGTCGACCAAACGGAAGGTGCCGAACTCCGTGCTGTGCACATTTCGGCCATAGTCCAGGCTGCCGGTGTCGGTGGGATAGACGACATAGCGGCCGCCGGAGCGGGCGGCATACTCGTACTGCGCTTCGGTGGGCAGGTCCACGGGCAGGCCGCTCATCTCGCCCAGCCACAGGCAGTAGTCCTTGCCGTCCTGCCATTGGCTGCGCGCAGGAAAATCAGGTTTGAACTGGCGGGCCTCGCTGATGCGATACGGGATGGTCAAGCCGAGGGCTCTCTCCTCGTCAGTGAGTTCCGAACGGTACAGGGGCTTGCCGTTCATCAGTCGATAGCGATCATCCTCGCCGATGGTGGTGTGGTACTTGGCCATGTAGAAGCTGTCGAGGCGGACCTTGTGCAAGGGACGGGCATCGGCTTCGGGCACCAGCGGCAACAACGCGTCGAGCTCCTGCCCGCATGGCCATTCGCACATGTTGGTGGGGTCGTATTCGCTCACCCAGCCAAAATCACCCATCTCGAAGGTGCCGCCTTCGATAAAGACCATGTTGTCGATGGCGGTGACGACCTGCTTGAGCAAGGCCAGGCGCTCTTGGGCAGGATGCTGGTGGTAGCGCTGTTCGATGCGCTTGGCGATGGCGATGACGTGAGTCGCGGACAGGCTTTGGCTGTCGACAGGGGGGGCGTGACAGGCGCTCAGCGCAAACGTCCCTGCCACGGGCAATAGAAGACGGTGCATCGCGAGCTTCATTTTTTCAATGGCTCGGCTTGCTGGATGGAACAGCGATAGCTGATTCCGGAGTAGTAGTCTTTCATTGTCGGCGTCTCAGGAAAGCGGAACATGGTCATGGCTGAGAGCCGAGGGGTTTCGTTGTAGATGCCGCCCCGCATGACTTTCTCTGTGCCGCTTTCTGGGCCTCGCGGATTGTCCACCGGCGAGTGCTGGTAGTACTGGGGGTCGTACCAATCGTTCATCCATGATCTGGCGTTCTCGCCCATTTCGTAGAGACCAAGCGGGTTCGGCGGGTACGAACCGACGGCGATCAAACGGCGGGTACCGAACTCCCCAGTGTGCACATTTCGGCCATAGTCCAGGCTGCCGGTGTCGGTGGAATAGACGACATATCGGCCGCCGGAGCGGGCGGCATATTCGTATTGCGCTTCGGTGGGCAGGTCCACGGGCAGGCCGCTCATCTCGCCCAGCCACAGGCAGTAATCTTTGCCGTCCTGCCAATGAGCACGCGCCGGGAAGTCCGGCTTGAACTGCCTTGCTTCGCGGACACGGTAGGGCTCGGTCAAACCACGCGCCCTCTCTTCTTCGAGGAGCTCCATGTCGCCGAGAGGCTTACCATTCATCAGACGATAGCGATCATCCTCGCCAACGGTGGTGTGGTACTTGGCCATGTGGAAGCTGTCGAGGCGGACCTTGTGCAAGGGACGGGCATCGGCTTCGGGCACCAGCGGCAACAACGCGTCGAGGTCCTGCCCGCATGGCCATTCGCACATGTTGGTGGGGTCGTATTCGCTCACCCAGCCGAAATCGCCCATGTCGAAGGTGCCGCCTTCGATAAAGACCATGTTGTCGATGGCGGTGACGACTTGCTTGAGCAAGGCCAAGCGCTCTTGGGCAGGATGCTGGCGGTAGCGCTGTTCGATGCGCTTGGCGATGGCGATGACGTGAGTCGCGGACAGGCTTTGGCTGTCGACAGGGGGGGCGTGACAGGCGCTCAGCGCAAACGTCCCTGCCACGGGCAATAGAAGACGGTGCATCGCGAGCTTCATTTTTTCAATGGCTCGGCTTGCTGGATGGAACAGCGATAGCTGATTCCGGAGTAGTAGTCTTTCAATGTTGGCGTCGCAGGAAAGCGGAACGTGGTCATGGCTGAGAACTGAGGGGTTTCGTAGTAGATGCCACCCCGCATGACTTTCTCTGTGCCGCTTTCCGGGCCGCGCGGATTGTCGACCGGCGAGTGTTGGTAGTACTGGGGGTCGTACCAGTCGTTCACCCATGATCTGGCGTTCTCACCCATTTCGTAGAGGCCAATCGGGTTCGCCGGGAATGAACCGACGGCGATCAAACGGTGGGTACCGAACTCCCCGCTGTGCACATTTTGGCCATAGTCCAGGCTGCCGGTGTCGGTGGGATAGACGACATATCGGCCGCCGGAGCGGGCGGCATACTCGTATTGCGCTTCGGTGGGCAGGTCCACGGGCAGGCCGCTCATCTCGCCCAGCCACAGGCAGTAGTCCTTGCCGTCTTGCCATTGGCTGCGCGCTGGAAAATCAGGTTTGAACTGGCGGGCCTCGCTGATGCGATACGGGATGGTCAAGCCGAGGGCTCTCTCCTCGTCAGTGAGTTCCGAACGGTACAGGGGCTTGCCGTTCATCAGTCGATAGCGATCATCCTCGCCGATGGTGGTGTGGTACTTGGCCATGTAGAAGCTGTCGAGGCGGACCTTGTGCAAGGGACGGGCATCGGCTTCGGGCACCAGCGGCAACAACGCGTCGAGCTCCTGCCCGCATGGCCATTCGCACATGTTGGTGGGGTCGTATTCGCTCACCCAGCCAAAATCACCCATCTCGAAGGTGCCGCCTTCGATAAAGACCATGTTGTCGATGGCGGTGACGACCTGCTTGAGCAAGGCCAGGCGCTCTTGGGCAGGATGCTGGTGGTAGCGCTGTTCGATGCGCTTGGCGATGGCGATGACGTGAGTCGCGGACAGGCTTTGGCTGTCGACAGGGGGGGCGTGACAGGCGCTCAGCGCAAACGTCCCTGCCACGGGCAATAGAAGACGGTGCATCGCGAGCTTCATTTTTTCAATGGCTCGGCTTGCTGGATGGAACAGCGATAGCTGATTCCGGAGTAGTAGTCTTTCATTGTCGGCGTCTCAGCAAAGCGGAACGTGGTCATGGCTGAGAACTGAGTGGTTTCGTTGTAGATGCCGCCTCGCATGACTTTCTCTGTGCCGCTTTCCGGGCCGCGCGGATTGTCGACCGGCGAGTGTTGGTAGTACTGGGGGTCGTACCAATCGTTCATCCATGATCTGGCGTTCTCGCCCATTTCGTAGAGGCCGATCGGGTTCGGGGGGAATGAACCGACGGCGACCAAACGGAAAGTGCCGAACACCGTGCTGTGCACATTTCGGCCATAGTCCAGGCTGCCGGTATCGGTGGGATAGACGACATAGCGGCCTCCGGAGCGGGCGGCATACTCGTACTGCGCTTCGGTGGGCAGATCCACGGGCAGGCCGCTCATCTCGCCGAGCCACAGGCAGTAATCCTTACCGTCCTGCCAATGAGCACGCGCCGGGAAGTCCGGCTTGAACTGCCTTGCTTCGCGGACGCGGTAGGGCTCGGTCAAACCACGCGCCCTCTCTTCTTCGAGGAGCTCCATGTCGCCGAGAGGCTTACCATTCATCAGACGATAGCGATCATCCTCGCCAACGGTGGTGTGGTGCTTGGCCATGTAGAAACTGTCGAGGCGGACCTTGTGCAAGGGACGGGCATCGGCTTCGGGCACCAGCGGCAACAACGCGTCGAGCTCCTGCCCGCATGGCCATTCGCACATGTTGGTGGGGTCGTATTCGCTCACCCAGCCAAAATCGCCCATCTCGAAGGTGCCGCCTTCGATAAAGACCATATTGTCGATGGCGGTGACGACCTGCTTGAGCAAGGCCAAGCGTTCTTCGGCAGGATGCTGGCGGTAGCGCTGTTCGATGCGCTTGGCGATGGCGGTGACGTGAGTCGCGGACAGGCTCTGGCTGTCGACTGGTGGGGCGTGACAGGCGCTCAGCGCAAACGCCCCTGCCACGGGCAATAGAAGACGGTGCATCGATAAAATTCCCTAAGTTCAGGCTTTCATGCTTGAGCCGCGGCGAAGAAGTTCTTTGTTGTGCGCCGTCACCAGCACTCCATGTTTGTTATGAGGAAGGACAGGATTCCAGGGCGACATCGCCAACAGGGTATTGACCGGGGCTTGACCGGTGTAAGCAGCCAGCGCATCAAGGAACCGCGATAACTCCCTTGTCTGCTGATCATTCAGGAAGCTTCTGATGTGTTTGAGTCCATCCTCGGCCGATTCGCGCGTTCCGCTTTCGTTCACGCGCTCCAGCGTCAAGTAGAAGTGCCGCCAGGTCCGCACGGCGCGCAGCAACTTGATGATTGCTCGTTCGCGGTCCTCGCTGTAGGTCAGCACATAGTCGACCCCCAACGTGTAGATTGCCGGCCCCATGACTTCGGGCGGGAGTTCATTGAGTGCAATACTTTGACCATGAACTTCCAGCGGTTTACCTTCGAGAATGCGTTTGGCGAGTCCCTGGGCTGCGCCGATACGATCGTTGCGGTCATCCCACCATTTTTCAATCGACGCTAGCCCTCCCTTGAGTATCGATTCGATGGTGGCGCCGGGGGTGCTCAACGTCTTCATCACGACTTGAGCGAACAACGTAAAGGCCTTCTCATCAATGCTCAGAAGGTGCCGATAATCGATGCTGCTCAGGTTGCGGTAGACCACCATGATGAGGTTGCCGATGTGTTCCAGGTTGACCATGGTCGCGAAGCCGCCTGCTGCGCCAGGCCCGAGCACCACCTGCGCCTTGACGTGGAAATACAGCCGAAGGCCGGTCATCACGATTTTGAAGTCCAGCTCCGCGCCCGCGCCGAAGGCCACGTTGCCTTCGCCCTTTACCTCAAGCAACGCCTGCCAGGTGGCGGCGGGGTGATGCTGGTTTTCGGGGGACATCCATTCAAATGCACCCATCAATGAACCGCCCGCTTGTGCGCCGGCGAAGGCGCTTCCCTGCAGTCTGACCGCACCGCCGCGGCTGCTGAGCTCAGGCGATGTCAGCAGGGCGCTGCCACCTGCGGGGCTGCTTTTCCACTTGACGCCCGGAGTTGCGGACCCCGAGGCCACTGCCCCGACAAAGCAGCTCAGCTCCAGCGCGCCCTTGATGCGGAAGGCGCCGAAGCGGTGGTAAATCATTTGACGGTCGGCATTGCGATAGGCAAAGAAGCAATCGTATCCGCCTTGGCTGGGAAGGTATCGCTCCAGGCTGATCTTGCCCTCGGCAAGCGAAAAGCTTGCCTGCGCCTTCATGCCAACGGATATCTCCCCGTTCTTGGGGTCAAAGCCCGTGAACCCCACACTGGCCTGCGCGGCAAATCGCAGCAAATGCGCTTCTGCGTTGGCAGCGTAAGGGGCGCTGTCGTGCTTGTTCGAGCTCAAGTTGATCGCTTCCAAGTGCAACGCATTGAGCGCGCAGTCGTCCTTGGCAGTCCATGTCACAAGCTTGGCTTCCAGGTTGCCAAGCGGTTTGGCGCTGTCTTCGTTTAGCCCGCGGGCCACCCGTTCGCGGATTCGGGTGATCAGCTGCTTGCCGCGAATCCGCAAGTCGTCGTCGTTTAGCGGGGATTTTGCATTAAGCACGCTGACATCCACGCGGAAGTGCTCGCGAAGCACGGTGAGGTAGCGCTGCGGGATGTAGTAGTGCTTGTCGGGACGGCTGACGACGATGATTTCGACAATGCCGTTTCTGTCGGCGGCGACGGTGACTTGACGTTGCCGCTGCTCTCGGCCACCTTCCGAAACCGATGGCATGGTGGCGCTGGCGGTGGTTTCGGTGTCTTTGACGGCGGCAGGCAGTTGTTTTTCGAGGTCGGCGATGATGCCATCGATGGCTGTCGGCATGTGCTGACCAATCTTGCAGGTGAGTTCCCGGTTCCACCAATTGCACATATCGGCAAATTCTTTGCGCTGTTCGCGCAGCTGAGACAGGCGCCCTCGGATGTCTTCGGCGGATTCGATTCTTTCCAGCTCGGCTGTTGGCGTGATGTCGTCGAGTGCCATCAAGCCCGCGGCTTCGGCTTGCCTGGCCCAACGCAGCTTGCGGCAGCCCTGGCAGGGACAGGTGTCTACACTTGCCTTTCCGCTGGAGGCGGCGCAAGGAGTCGGCTTGACGGCGTCGGCGATTATTTCCCGGAACCGCTTCATGAGCGCATCGACTGTTTCGATTTGCTTGCGAAGCGCAGCCTGCTGTTTTTCCGTCAGCACGTAGTAGATGTTGCCTTCGCCCGTGATGTGGACGATGTCGGCCATGGGTTCCGAACACCGCGGTGCGCATTCGGCCTTGCTGTCGAGATCGCTGTCGGCATGTTTGGGGGGAGGGAGCGTCGCGGCGCTTGTCATGAGGCCTTTCCTTCTTCAAAGAGGTCTTCCAGCAAGGAGAGGCGCTCCGACTGCAGGCGGGTAGCGTCGCGCAGCAGGGACTCGACGTGCGGATGGCGACGATGGAAGTCCTGGCCATGGACCAAGGCAAGGCGAAACCAGCGTTCCAGCCTTGCGAGCTGCGTGATGCCATAACAGGCGGCATCCGTTAGTGTCCGGTAGCTCCATCGATGATCCGCATCACTGTCTCCGCGCGGAAAGCATTGCTCGTAGTCCAGCGTCAGCGCGGCGGCGGTATCCCAACGGCGTTCATCATCCAGGTGGGCCAACAGTGCCTTGTCGAAGACGGGACGTGTCCATTCTTCCTCGGCATCGAGTGGGTCAGACGCCCAATGGTTCCAGCGCCCCATGTCGTGCCACGACAACGCCTGCCACGGACCGGCCAGGGCTTGGCGTTGCACCGGCGTCAGCACCGTCAGCAAGGCGCGAGTCCAGCGCGGGTCAAACCAGCGCAGCTGCATGGGCCTTTCACCTTCTCCCGTGACGCTGAGCCATGTTCGGCAGTGATTGCAGAGTTGCTCCCAGGTTGCGCCGTCCTTGGGGAACAAGGTGATGCCCATCGGTTCGTGTTCCATGCGGCTGAGGATGTCGCCGATGACACGGCTGCCGCGCCATGTCTGGATGAGATGTGGTCCCACGTTGCTCAAAGGTTGAAGCGGGGTGCCCAGAAAGAGCGGCTCGACCGCCCACCCCTCGGCATCGCGTTCCGCATAAAGGGATGCGAGCAAGTTGTTGTCAATTGCGGCATCCAGAAGCACACAATGGCGATCCAGGTCCGGCGGCAACGGAATTTCCGCCTGCTGGATCAACCCGGGTAACCGGTCAGTGGCGTAGGTGAATTTTGCAGCGTCCATCAGCATCGAACTCGCAGGTTGGGGAAACAAGCAGTGCGCCTTCCTGCGCGGCGCGCAGGTACTCGTGCGGTGCTAGCGTCAAGGGTTCGGAGTCCCATGAAGTCAGCGGACGCGGCGCGGCGCCTAAGCGGATGGGCACGCTGCTGTGGATTCCGCTTGGGTCCAGGCGAATTGCCTGCCCCCCGGCCTGAAGGGTGAGACTGATCCCGCCATCAAGGACGAGTTCGTCGCCCGCGTTAAGTTGCATGCGTCTGCCGGCACGGATGAGATAACTGCCGCCTATGCTCGTGGTTTGGTCCCCCCCGACATGCAGGACGTCGTCGGCTTGAGCATTTACCGTGCGTTTCCCCTGCACCAATAGCGTCGAGGTTGCCTGCACCTGGGTCGTGTCGGTGCCGGCGACGCTCAGGGCGCGGTTGCCGGCGATATGGATGGTCTCGTCGTTTTCGACGCGCTCCACGCGGTCATGCCCGATGAAGGTGGTTTCGTCGTTGTTGACGTGGTTGTTCTGATCCTTCTGGGCATGGAAGTAGATTTCTTCCAGCCCGGCCTCGTCCTCGAAGCGCATCTCGTTAAAGCCCTGGCCCTTGTGGGTCTGGCTTTTGATCGTCATCCGGGTCTTGTGCCGGGGCAGGTCGTAGGGCGGTGGCTGGGTGGCCATGTAGGTGCGGCCAACGATGATGGGTTGGTCGGGATCGCCATTCATGAAGTTGACCAACACCTCCTGTCCGATGCGCGGGATGGCCATGTGCCCCCATGCCGCGCCAGCCCAGTTCTGCACCGCACGTACCCAGCAGGAGCTTTGGCCGTCAAAGTTGCCCAGGCGGTCCCAGGGGAATTGAATCTTCACCCGGCCCCATTCATCACAGTAAATCTCTTCGCCGGGCGGGCCGACGACGGTGGCCGGCTGACTGCCGTCAATGCGCGGCTTGGGTAGCGGCTCGGCGCGCCATTCGGTGCAGTCGGTGACCAGTTCGGCAGCATAGCTGTATCGGGTGCCCTGCTCGGAATCGGCGCCGTCCTCGGCCTGGCTGGTGTGCTGAATGCCGTGGTGCTGGATGCGCACCGGGCGCCAGGCGCTGTTCCACTCATCTCGGGGGTGGCCTGCCAGCTCGAAGGAGATGCCGGGTAGCAGCCGTGGGTCGTCGCCTTCGACCCGGGCAATGCGCGCGTCGCGGCGGTGGCCGCGCAAGCGGTTCTCGGTGAAGGGTTTGCCAGCCTCGTTTCTCTTGTAGCGGCCGGGGTAATCGTAGCGCTCGTAAGGCCGACGAGCGTCCTGCGCAAGATCACGGCCGCGCAGGCTGTGTTGCTGGTCGTAGCCGGGGTTGGTGAACACGTAGTCGCGCTGGGTTTGTTGCGCGGTGCGTACGTTCTCGACGTAGCGAAAGCGGCGCAGCGCTGGGGCGGCCGCGTCGCCGCCGGCGTTGGGGTTGTACAGCACCGGGGCGTCGCCGATGCTGCCCTGGACAGCCAGCCGGTCGCTGTGAATCAGCCGGTGGCCATCGGCGTTATGCAGGAAGGTGTAGTAAAAACCTTCCTCGCGTGCAATGCGCTCCAGGAATTGGTAATCGGTGTCGCCAGCCTGCACGCAGTACTCGCGAGGCAGGTGCTGATTGGTGACGATCAAGTCATGGTTGAGAATGCCATGGCGCTTGAGCGCACCCTCGATGATCTCCGGGACGCTCTGGGTTTGGAAGACGCGCCAATCCGAGGACAGTTTGAGCCGTGCCAGTTCGGGCTCGATGACGGCACGGTAGCGGGTGCGGCGGAAACCAGTCTCGCCCTGTTCCAGCGCGCTGACCAGGCCGTGGACGTAGCGCACCGGCTGTTCGCCGTGCCACAGTGTGAACAGCGCGGGCCGGTCCAGCACTTGGCCGAAGTCGACCGCGGGATCGGGGCTGGCCAGGTCCAGTTCAAGGCGGAAGGTCTCGGACAGCGCTTCGTCCAGGGTAAATTCGATGACGTCGAATTCCATCCCGTCGACCACGCGGAAGGTGAAGCGCAAGTCACTCTGGTGGGCCATCCTTGTCTTCCATGGGAGTCAATCAAGTGTCAAACGTCACTTGTATTGCCAGGGACCATGGAAGGAAATCAGAGGATATCTAAACTGCGCTCAAATGCGGGGGCTTTGGATTCGGCCGTGCCTGGAGCTCCCGGCCTCCCACGTAGAGGTCGGAGGCTGACATCGGTTCGTTTTTTTATTCCCACACCGAGGCAGGCCAGGCGCGACGCTTCCCCAAGGTTCGAAGTAATGGGGAAGTGCCGAGTGCGAGGGGGCCATGTACGGCGCTAGGCGCCTACTATTCTTCGGCGCAGGAAGGCGGCATTTGGCTAAAGCTTGGCCGCGGGGTGTTCAAGAGGGCAGCAGCGGCTTACAGCCGCGCGTAGGCCGCTTCCAGTTCGCGACGCAGGATCTCGGCAAAGTCCGCGCTGGCCGGATCCTGCTGCGACAGCAGGCGCGCGAGCACGACGTTGTCTTCCTCGCCTTTCCAGACTTTGATGTAGGTGCCTTCCTTGTAGCCGTGCTGCTGGCGGAAGATGTTGAGCACGTTCTTGGACACGTACTGCGTGTAGGCGTCGTTCCAGGTCATGTCGCACGCGGTCATGGTCTGCTCCAGGACCTTGAAGCTGGCGCGGCCGCATACCGCCAAGCCGCCGATCAGCTCGAGCAATTCCGGCACGTTCAGGGCGGCGAGGTCATGGGACTTGCCGTCCAGCGTGACGGTGGCGGGCGAGGCCAGGTCAGCGACCAGCGCGCGCGCGGCGGCCTCGACGTCGCCCGCCGCTTGAACGATCGTGTGCGACAGGTAAAAGTGCAGGATGTCGACCAGTTCCATCTGGACCTGCGGCAGGTCGATGGTCTGCTTCTTCCACCACTTCCAGCCGTAGTGTTCCAGCGCTTCGGCCGACTCGACGAAGGCGGCGCGCAGGAAGCGGGCGCCGCCATTGACCCAGTCCGGATTGATCATGCTGTTCAGGTGGCCTTGCAGCTTCAGCATCGTGGCCGCCTGGGCCTGGTTCAATCCGACTACGTTGTTCACTTTCACTCCGGGGTGGGGCAGGTTCAATGGCCGGAAATGTTAGCACCAACGCCCGCGGGCGCGTCAGGCGCCGTCCTTGCGATACGAGGAAGGCGTCAGGGGCGGCAACTTGTTCAGGGGCGTCTTGCGGGGATTGCGGGCGCCTCGGGCTGCCTTGAACAGCATGAAGGCAAAGAACGCCAGGAATAGGGCGGGCATCAGCGCATCCAGTTCGAACTGGGGGCTGTGCAGCGCACGGAAGGCGATGTTGGCGGCGGCCCAGCCCGCCATGATGCCGGCCACGGTCAACACGACGCCGAGCTTGCGCCGTCCCGCCTGACGGGCAAGCGTGACGTTGGCTTCGTCGGGCTGGCCCGGCATGGTTGCCAGAGGCGCTTGCGATGCGGAGCGCGACTGCGGGGTGGACGACGCCGTGTTGCCCCACGGCGCTTCCGACAGCGAGCCCGAAGTGGGAGAGGGAGGCGCCGCCACGGGGATGGGCACAGTCACCGGGGACGTCTGCCTGCGGGCGTCGCGACGGCTTGCGATGCGGCCGGGCGAGGTGCCGCCGGCGCTGGTCAACTCTTCGATATAGCGCGCGAAATCGCCGTTCTTGGGCTCGGCATCGATGGCCATGACGCTCTCCGGATCAATTGCCCCGCCGCACGCGCACCGGTTGGCGGCGCTTGCGCACCATGGCGAGGAGAAGCCCGCATCCTAGCAAAACCGACAGCCCCGCGCCGATCATCATGGCGATCTGCTGGGCGTTTTCCGCCGTGCCCAGGCTGCGCGCGGTGATGTAGCCGGGCGCCAGCATCAGCGGCATCCACAGCACGGCCGACAGCACGTTGGCCATCTGGAAGCGGCTGTGCGCCATGCCCATCACGCCGGCCACGGTGGGAATAGTGGAGCGGATGGGACCCAGGAACCGGCCGATCAGCACGGACGCAAAGCCGTAGCGGTAAAAGAACAGGCGCGCCCGGGCCACGCCGGTGCGCTGCTGCTTGAGCGGCCAGCGCCGCAACACGCTCGGGCCCGCCCAGCGCCCCAAGTAGTACGACAGCGCGTCGCCCACGATGGCGCCCGCGATGCCCCAGGCGATCACGCCCCAGGGCGCGAGCGTGCCGGAGCCGATGAGGCCGCCCGTGAGCAGCAGCAGCGCGGTGGCGGGAATGAACAGTCCCAGGAGCACCATGGACTCGCCCATCGTGAGGAGGAATGTGATCGGTCCGGCCCACGCCTGGTTGGCCTCGATGAATTGGCCGATCTGAGTGATGTATTCATCCATGAATGCAAAGTTGAAAATTAGCTGAACGCAATCGGGTATGTTAACGCCTGCGAGGCCAGCCGTATCGCGGGTAGGCCTTTTGGTGGAACGCTCGACGTTGGAGAAACATGGATTCAGTTACACAAGCGGTGCTGGGCGCCGGCATCCAGGGCGCCATGCTGGGGCGCGTGCAGGGCAGACGCGCCCTTGTCTATGGCGCGGCGCTGGCCACCCTGCCGGATCTGGACGTCCTGATGCGCTATCCGGATCCGGTGTCGCTCATGACGTATCACCGGGGCTTTTCGCATTCCGTGTTCGTACTGACCGGACTGGCGATGCTGCTGGCGTGGCTGATTCGCAAGTTCTGGCCCAATGTGCCCTATAGCGGGCGGCGGCTCTTTCTGACGATTTGGCTGGTGCTGATCACCCATCCCATCCTGGATGCCTTCACGGTATACGGCACCCAACTGTTCTGGCCGCTCGCGCTGACGCCGGAGAGCTGGTCGTCCGTCTTCATCATTGACCCGGTGTACACCGTGCCGCTGCTCATTGCCGTCGTGTTTGCGGTCATCGCCGGTATGACCCGCATCGCGCGGCGCGTGCTGGTGGCGGCGCTGGTGTTCAGCACCGCTTATCTGGGCTTCGGGCTGGCAGGCAGGATGGCGGCCGAGCAGCGCGTGCACGAGGTGATGCAGGCGCAGGGCATTGCAGTTACACAGGTGCGGGCCATCCCCATGCCGTTCAACACGCTGGTGTGGCGCGTGATCGCCAAGAGTGGCGATGGCAGCTATTACGAATCGGTCAGCAGCATCTTTGATCGCCATCCGCCGGAATGGGTGCGGCTGCCGCTCAACCTGGAGGCGGGTCGCGTCCTGGCCGGTGTGCCGCTGCATGAACGTTTGCGCTGGTTCACGGACGACTGGCTACGCTACGACGTCATCGACGATGCGCTGGTGGTGTCGGATCTGCGCATGGGCATGGCAGGGCATTACACGTTCCGCTTCAAGATGGCCGAGCGTGCGCCGGACGGCGCATGGAACGCCATCACACCGTCAATCTGGCCCACCAACCGCGGCGGCTGGGATGAAATGAAGCTGGTGCTCGGCCGCATCCTGGATGCGCACCCGCCCTTGCCGTTGGTGCAATGGTCCGAGCTGGCCACGAAGTAGGCCCCCCGGATACTTGTCCGCATTTTGAAGGCCTCCGCGAATGCGGGGGCCTTTCACTTTCCGGGGCCGTATTGACCTGTTTCCATCGCTTGCATTATTCTTGTTCTCTAATAAGGAACTTAGGTTCCGTTTTATGGAACAAGTATGAGTATTCTTGACGGCGTCCAGCGCGTGCTCTCGCTCTACGCGGAAGGCGCGGCCGAATTGAGCTTCACGGAGGTCGCGGCGCGGCTGTCCATGCCCAAAAGCACGGCGTCGCGCCTGTTGAACCAGATGCAGAACTACGGCCTGCTCGACCAGGACGCGGCCACGCGCCGCTACCGCCCCGGCGCGCTGCTGGCGCAGGCGGTGCGCGCCGGCATGGCCGCCACGCCGCTGGACGAAGCCTGCCGCGGTGTGCTGGCCCGCTTGTCCGACGACAGCGGGTTGACCGCCTATCTCTCCACGCTCAACCAGCGCGAAACCGTCGTGCTGCAACGCTTGAATGGCTCGCACCCGGTGCAGGTGCTGTCGCCGCCCGGCTCGCGCCGTGCCGCGTCCGGCACCGCGATGGGGCGCGCACTGCTGTCGCGCCTGACCGATGCCGAATTCGAGGCGCTGTATGGCGCCGACCCCGCCCAGCCACTGCCCGTCGAAGGGCGCGACTGCCCGGCCACCGTGGGCGACCTGGCACGCCTGGTGGCGCAGACGCGCGCCGACCATTGCGGGGTCGCCATCGACCAGGCCATGCCTGGCATCGGCGCCGTGGCCGCCGCCGTGCGCGACCCGGCCACCGGCGAGCTGCGCGGGCTATGCCTGTCGTTCGTCTCCTTCCAGGCCGACGCGGCGCGCGTGGCCGTGCTGCGCGAATCGGTCCTGCAGCAGGTGGGCGCGCTGGGCCGCGAGTTGAACGATCCCTACTGGCTGACCTGACCGCCTGAATTCACGGCGCCGGCCGCAATGCGCCGCGCCCGGAACCCTTACCCCTTCGGACTCTGACTTCCATGAACCTTCTGCTCCTCAGCAATTCCAGCAGCGACGCCGGCTATCTGGTGCACGCCATGCCGGACATCCGCGAACTGATCGAATCCCTGCCGCAAGGCGCGCCGGCCGTGTTCGTGCCGTACGCCGGGGTCACGCGCAACTGGGACGACTACACGGCGCTGGTCTCGTCCGCGCTGGCCGACACGGGGCTGGCCATCCAGGGCCTGCATACGGCCGAGGATCCCGTTGCCGCGCTGGAGGCCGCGTCGGTCATCATCGTCGGCGGCGGCAACACGTTCAATCTGCTGGGCCAGCTGCGCCGCCAGGGCCTGCTCGAGGTCGTGACGCGGCGTGTGCGCGCGGGTGCGGCCTATCTGGGCTGGAGCGCGGGCTCCAACCTGACGTGTCCCACCATCTGCACGACGAACGACATGCCCATCACCGACCCGCAAGGCTTTGATGCATTGGGCCTGTTGTCCTTCCAGATCAATCCGCACTACACCAACGCACACCCCCCCGGTCACCGCGGTGAAACGCGTGCCCAGCGTCTGGCCGAGTTCTGCACGCTGAATCCGGCCATGCCGGTGCTCGGCCTGCCCGAAGGCGCCGGTCTGCGCGTGCGTGGCCACAAGATCGCGCTGGTCGGTCCGCACGATGCGCCGCTCTTCCTGGGACGCGAGGAACCGCGCATGTTCCGTCCCGGCCCCGTGGAAATCCCGGCATGAAGCAGGTCATCGACGTTATCGAATTGCTGTCGTCCGCGCACGTCACCGGCGAGTCCGTGGCGCAGGTGCTGCGCGACGCCGGCCGTTGCGAAGTGCAGGTCACGCACCTGGAGCGTGACGGTCTTGCCACCGACTTCCTGTCCATCGTGATTCCCGGCGCGGATGCCTCGGCCCCGCAATTGGGCATCGTGGGCCGCTTGGGCGGCATCGGCGCGCGCCCCGCGGTGACGGGCCTGGTGTCCGACAGCGACGGCGCCGTCGTCGCAATCGCCGCCGCGCTCAAGCTGATGGCGATGGCGCAGCAGGGCGACGTGCTGCCCGGCACGGTCCGCATCCGCACGCACATCTGCCCGCGCGCCGGCACGCGGCCGCATCATCCGGTGCCGATGATGCGCTCGCCGTTCCCCATGCGCGAGATGATGTCCCACGAGGTGGATCCGCGCATGGACGCGATCCTGTCGGTGGACACCACCCGCGGCAACCGCCTGGTCAACAAGCGCGGCGTGGCGCTGACCCCGGTGGCCAAGCAGGGCTACCTCCTGCGCATCCCCGAAACCATGCTGGATGTCATGGGCTGGGTCAGCGGTGAGCTGCCGGTCACGCTGCCGTTGACCACCCAGGACATCACGCCCTACGAAAACGGCCTGTGGCACGTCAATTCGCTGATGCAGCCGGCTATCGTCACGGACGCGCCGGTCGTCGGCGTGGCGTTGACCGCGCAGACCACCGTGCCCGGTTGCGCCACCGGTGTCACCAACGCCGTGGACGCGGACGTCGCCATGCGCTTCTGCATCGAGATCGCCAAGTTGTACGGCCAGCGCGCCATGACTTTCTTCGACGACGCCGAGTGGGCTGCGCTGCAGGCCCGTTACGGCTCGATGGCGCACTTGCAGACCGTGGGCCGCGAAGACGGAGTCTCGCAATGAGCGCCCGCACGCCGCGCCGCGTCGCGTTCTTCACCATCGGTCAATCGCCGCGCAGCGACGTCGTGCCCGAGATGGCACCCGTGCTGGGCGCCCACGTTCGCATCGACGAATTCGGCGCGCTGGACGGCCTGGATGCCGCAGGGCTGGCCGCGCTGGCGCCGCGGCCCCGCGAATACCGCTTTGCCACGCGCCTGCGAGACGGTTCCCAGATCGAACTGGACGCCGCGGCCGCCGAGGCCCGGCTGGCGCACGTGATGCGAGAGGCCGACGGGCAGGGGTACGACGTGCTGGTGCCGCTGTGCACCGGCACGGCCATCGCGCCCATGCGCACGCTGGTGGTGGAGCCGCAGCAAGTCGTGGACCACCTTGTCGCCGGCCTTGCGCAGCACTGCCGCACGGTCGGGCTGGTCGTTCCGCTTGAGGCCCAGGTCGACGCCTTTCACATGGCCGTGCCGCTGGAATGCGAAACGCAGGTCGTGCACGCCACGCCCTACGAGCCCGACGCGCAGCAGGCCGCCCGCAACTTCGAGGCGGCCGGGCGCGAACTGGCGTCCTGCGACCTGATCGTCATGCACTGCATGGGCTACGCGCAGCGCATGCGCGATGCCGTGGCGCAGGCGTCGGGGCGCCCCGTGCTGCTGTCCAACCGCCTGGTGGCCCAGGCCCTGGCTCAAATACTGGAATAACGCCGCCGGACGCAATCCCGAAACCCTGGCCGCACGGACTCGCGCGGCCGCTTCGGGCGAGCGGCGAGAGGAGACGAAGCCGACTTCGTCAATCAACTGTTGGGAGTTTTTTTCATGATCAGCCGTACCCTGCACCGCGCCGCTGGCGCACTGTTCGCCGTTGCCGCGCTCTCGGCTGCCCCGGCCCATGCCGCCGACGCCTGGAAGCCTGCCAAACCCGTGCGCCTGCTCGTGGGCTTTGCGCCGGGCGGTTCGGCCGACACGCTGGCCCGCCTGCTGGCCGAGCCGCTGTCGGCCCGCCTGGGCCAACCCGTCGTGGTCGAGAACCTGGCCGGCGCCGGCGGCAACATCATGGCGTACCGCCTGAGCCAGGCCCCCGCCGACGGCTACACCATCGGCATCGCCGCCGCCGGTTCCATGGCCATCACCCATGTCCTGAACCCCAAGGGCACGAACTACAAGCCCACCGACTTCACGCCCATCACGCTGGCTGCCGTGCAGCCCAATGTGGTCATCGTCAACAAGGACGTGCCCGCCAATAACCTGGCCGAACTGAAGGAATACTTCCAGAAGACGCCGACGGCCACTTACGGCACCGCGGGCGTGGGCATCTCGAACCACCTGATCGCCGAGACCATGCTGTACAAGCTGGGCGTGAAAGTGCCGCACGCCGCCTACCGCGGCGCCGCGCCGGTCATCACCGACCTGCTCGGCGGCCACATCGCCATGACGATGGACAACATCTCGACCGCCGCGCCGCTGGCTTCGCAAGGCAAGGTCAAGGCGATTGCCGTCGCCTCGATCAAGCGCGCCGCTCAGTTGCCCAACGTGCCGACGCTGGACGAGCAAGGCCTGAAGGGCTTTGACATGCCGACGTGGCAAGGTGTCTTCGCGCCTGCCGGTCTGCCCGCGGACGTGCTGGCCGCCTATTACGCCGCGTTGCAGGACGTGCTGAAGCAACCGGCACTGGTCGAGAAGATGGCTGGCCTGGGGTCGGAGCCCGTCACCGGCATGACGCCCGAGAAGTTCAGCGCATTCCTGGACAATGACCGCAAGCAATGGGCGGACATCGTCAAGGCCGCGAACATCAGCCTGGAGCAGTAACGCGCGGGTGGCGGCTTCAGTCTCCATAGCCGCCATGGTCGCGATAGTCGCCATAAAGCAAAACGCCAGACCCTTTCGGGACTGGCGTTTTTTTTTGATGCGTGGCGCCGGATAAGCCGGCGCGCCTTGATGCAAGCCGGGGTATCCGAGATGCCCCGGTCAGGCTGGCATGCGCGCCGCGATTTCGGCGATGAGACGGCGCGCGGCGTCCAGCTTGTTGCCGGCCGGCAGCGGGTGGGTGCCTTGGGCATCGAACAGCACCAGCTCGGTGGTGTCGGCGTCCATCACCTTGTGCGCCAGATTGCCCACCAGCAACGGAATGCCCTTGCGCGTGCGCTTGGCTTCAGCATGCTCGGCCAGTTTTTCGGTTTCGGCGGCAAAGCCGACGCACCACGGGCCGTTCTCAAGCTTGGCCACTTCGGCCAGGATGTCCGGATTGGGTTCGAATTCCATCACCGGCGCGCCGCCGCCTTCGCTGGTTTTCTTGAGCTTTTGCGTGCTGACGTTTTTCACGCGCCAGTCAGCCACGGCGGCCACGGCAATGAAGATGTCCGCGTCGCCCACGCTGGCCATGACGGCGTCGTGCATCTGGCGGGCGGTCATGACGGGCAGGGCGGTCACGCCGCGAGGAATGGGCAGGAAGGTCGCGCCAGTGATCAGCGTGACGCGGGCGCCGGCTTCGCGCGCGGCGCGCGCCAGCGCGTAGCCCGTCTTGCCGGATGACCGGTTGCTCAGCACGCGCACCGGGTCCACGGGTTCGGACGTGGGGCCGGCGGTCAGCAGCACGTGGCGGCCGGCAAGCAGCTTGGGCTGAAAGAAGGCGATCAGGTCGGTCAGGAGCTCATGCGCTTCCAGCATCCGGCCATCGCCGGTCTCGCCGCAGGCCTGTTCGCCCGCAGCGGGTCCCAGCACCGTGACGCCGTCGCCGCGAAGGGTTTCGACGTTGCGCTGCGTGGCCGGGTTGGCCCACATCTCGCGATTCATGGCTGGCGCCACCAGCAGCGGACAGGCACGCGCCAGACATAGCGTGGACAGCAGGTCGTCGGCCAGTCCGTGCGCCACCTTTGCCATGAAGTCGGCGCTGGCGGGGGCGATCAGCACGGCGTCCGCGCCGCGCGTCAGGTCGATGTGCGCCATGTTGTTGGGCACCCGCGCGTCCCAGGCGTCCACGAACACGGGGCGGCCCGACAGCGCCTGCATGGTGACGGGCGTGATGAAGTGCGTGGCCGCCTCGGTCATCACCACGTCCACCGTGGCGCCTTGTTCGGTCAGGCGCCGCACCAGCTCGGCGATTTTGTAGCAGGCGATGCCCCCGGTCAGGCCGAGGACGATGCGTTTGCGGGCGAGATCGAGCATGAGGGCGTGGCGGCGGGTTCAGCGCCGTGTAATCGAGGAATTGGAAGGGATTTTATTCT
Source organism: Achromobacter sp. E1 (assembly GCF_037039475.1). NCBI lineage: Bacteria > Pseudomonadati > Pseudomonadota > Betaproteobacteria > Burkholderiales > Alcaligenaceae > Achromobacter > Achromobacter sp. E1. The sequence goes on along the minus strand of NZ_CP146253.1, from coordinate 3,544,105 downwards.
GCATTGCCGCAACGCGCCGTTCGTCATGGATTAGAGGGGGCATCAATGCAGACGAAAACCGCTGGAAACGAAAGGGGGGCAACATGCCCCCCTTTTGTCATGCTTGCGGCTTGCGGGCGCGCAGCAGTTCGTCCAGCACCAGCAGCACCGCGCCGCAGGTGATGCCGACGTCGGCCAGATTGAAGGCGGGGAACTGCCAGTCGTTCCAGTAGAAGAGCAGAAAGTCCACCACGTGGCCATACACCACGCGGTCGATGACGTTGCCGATAGCGCCGCCCAGGATCAGCGTCAGCGCCAGGCAAAAGCGCGGCTGGCCGTGCGTGCGGCGCAGCATCCAGACGATGACCACCGCTGCCACGCAACCCAGGCCGGTGAAGAGCCAGCGCTGCCAGCCTTCTTCGGAGGCCAGGAAGCTGAAGGCTGCCCCGCGGTTGAACACCAGCGTGAAGTCAAAGAAAGGCAGGATGTTGACGCGCTCGCCGTACTGGAAGGCCGTGTTGAAGTAGATCTTGGTCAACTGGTCCAGCACGATGATCAGCAAGGCCAGCGCCAGCCAGCCGCCCACGCGCGCCGGCGCGGCGCGGGCGGGGGCGGCGTCCGTCACCCCGTGTTCGGAGGGGCGGGCCATGTTCAAGCCTTGTCGCGGGCTTCGCCCGAGCCGAACAGGTTGGACACGCAGCGGCCGCAGATCTCGGGATGATCGGCGTCCTGGCCCACATCAAGGCGCCAGTGCCAGCAGCGTTCGCACTTCTTGTGAGCCGACGGCGTTACCTCGATGCGGGTTTCGCCTTCGCCAGCGTGCACGGTGGCGCGCGAGACGATCAGCACGAAACGCAGGTCGTCGCCCAGGCTGGCCAGCAATTGCTGGTCTTCGCCGTTGGCGTACAGGTCGACCTCGGCTTGCAGCGACGAACCGATGTCGCCCGCCGTGCGCACTTCTTCCAGCTTGCGCTGGACCTCGGCGCGGATGGCGCGCAGGCGCGCCCACTTGGCCGTCAGCGTCTCGGCGTCGGCAAACGGCGGCAGCACGTGATAGACCTCGGTGAAGATCGTCGTGCGGGCCGCATCGGCCTGGTTCTTCAGGGCCGAAGCCGCCAATTCCTTCCAGGCCTCTTCGGCCGTGAACGACAGGATGGGCGCCATCAGCTTGAGCAGCGTCTGCGTCACATCCAGCAGGGCCGTCTGCGCCGAGCGGCGCGCGCGGCTGTCCGGCGCGGATGTGTACAGGCGGTCCTTCAGGATGTCCAGATAGAACGCGCCCAGGTCTTCGGAGCAGAAGGTCTGCAGGCGCGAGACGGCCGGATGGAAATCGTAGCGCTCGTAGTTCGCTTGGACTTCCGCCTGCATCTGCGCCGTCATGGCGAGCGCGTAGCGGTCGATCTCGAAAAGCTCGCCGTAGGGCACCGATTGCGACACGGCGTCGAAGTCGGCCAGGTTGGCCAGCAGGAAGCGAAGCGTGTTGCGGATGCGGCGATAGCCTTCCACCACGCGCTTGAGGATTTCGTCCGAGATGGAGAGCTCGCCGGAATAATCGGTGGACGCAACCCACAGGCGCAGGATTTCGGCGCCCAGGGAATCGGACACCTTCTGCGGGGCAATCACGTTGCCGACCGACTTGCTCATCTTGCGTCCCTGGCCGTCCACCACGAAGCCGTGCGTGAGCAGGGCCTTGTAGGGCGGCTGGCCGTAGAGCATGCAGCCAGTCAGCAGCGACGAATGGAACCAGCCGCGATGCTGGTCCGAGCCTTCCAGGTAGAGGTCGGCGGGCCAGCCGAGTTCGGCGCCGTGCGAGCCGGCGAATTCTCCGTCCTTGCCGCCCAGCACCGTGGCGTGCGTGCTGCCCGAATCGAACCACACGTCGAGCGTGTCGCGGTTCTTTTCGTACTGGTCGGCTTCGTCGCCCAGAAGCTCGCGGGGATCGAGCGCCTGCCAGGCCTCGATGCCGCCTTGTTCGACGCGCTGCGCCACCTGTTCAAGCAGCTCGGACGTGCGCGGATGCAGCTCGCCGGTTTCCTTGTGGACGAAGAACGCCATCGGCACGCCCCACTGGCGCTGACGCGACAGGGTCCAGTCCGGGCGGTTGGCGATCATGGCATGCAGGCGGGCGCGGCCCCAGGCAGGGTAGAACGCCGTGGCGTCGATGCCGGCCAGCGCCGTTTCGCGCAGGGTCGGGTTGCCATCCTTGGGCGCGACGTCCATGCCGGCGAACCATTGGCTGGTCGCGCGGTAGATGATGGGCGTCTTGTGGCGCCAGCAGTGCATGTAGCTGTGCTTGTGCTTTTCGACGTGCATCAGCGCGCCGGCTTCCTTGAGGGCTTCGACGATCTTGGGATTCGCGTCCCAGATCGACAGGCCGCCAAAGAGCGCCAGGCTCTCGACGTACTTGCCGTCGCCCATGACCGGGCTGATGAAGTCGGTGTCCTTCATGCCGTGCTCTTTGCATGACATGAAGTCTTCGATACCGTAGGCAGGCGCCGAATGCACCACGCCAGTGCCGGAGTCGGCCGTGACGTAGTCGCCCAGGTAGACGGGCGCCTTGCGGTCGTAGGCGGCGTTGAACTGCGCCAGCGGGTGGCGGAACTCAATGCCGGACAGCGCCTGGCCGGGCGCCGTGGCGATGACTTCGCCTTCGAGCGCCCAGGACTTCAGGCAGTCTTCGACGCGTTCCTTGGCGATGAGCAGCAGGGGGCCGAACTTGGGCGTGATTTCGGACGTGACCCGCACCAGCGCGTATTCGATTTCCGGATGCACGTTCAGCGCCTGGTTGGACGGGATGGTCCAGGGCGTGGTCGTCCAGATCACGATGGCGCCGTCTTCGACCGATTCCAGGCCGAAGGCCTTGGCCAGTTTGGCGGGTTCGGCAAACGGGAAGGCCACGTCGACAGCCGGGTCCACGCGATCGGCGTACTCCACCTCGGCTTCGGCAAGCGCCGAACCGCAGTCGAAACACCAGTTCACGGGTTTCAGGCCGCGAAATACGTAGCCCTTGTCCAGGATACGGCCCAAGGCGCGGATCTCGTCGGCCTCGTTGCTGTAGTTCATCGTCATGTACGGACGATCCCATTCGCCCAGCACGCCCAGGCGCTTGAAGTCCTTGCGCTGGCGGTCGATCTGCTCGAGCGCGTAGGCCCGTGCCTTGGACTGCACTTCCGCCACGGGCAGGTGCTTGCCGTACTTCTTTTCGATCTGGATCTCGATGGGCATGCCGTGGCAGTCCCAGCCCGGCACGTAGTGCGCGTCGTAGCCGGCCATGTTGCGGCTCTTGACGATGATGTCCTTCAGGATCTTGTTGACCGCGTGGCCGATGTGAATGTCGCCGTTCGCATAGGGCGGGCCGTCATGCAGGGCGAAGCGGGGCCGGCCGCGGCTGGCCGCACGGATCGCCTGGTAGACGTGGTTTTCCTCCCATTGCGCAATCCAGGCGGGCTCGCGCTTGGCGAGGTCGCCCCGCATGGGGAAGGGAGTATCGGGCAGGTTGAGGGTCTTTTTATAGTCCATGAACGGCAAAATAGGCGCGCGCGTTTCGCGCGTCTTCGGCGATGGCGGCAGTCAGGGAAGGGAGATCAGGAAATTTTTCTTCGTCCCGCAGCTTTTGCAGGAATTCGACGCGTACGAGTTTACCGTATGCGTTGACGGTCTCATCGAGCAAGTGTGACTCAAGCAGCACTCTGCCGCGGTCCTCGACCGTCGGCCGCACGCCCAGGCTTGCCACCGCAGGCAGCGCGCGGTCGGCCAACCCGTGAACCTGCACCACGTAGATGCCCGAACGCGCGGCGCATCTTTCGGCCACCCGCAGGTTCATCGTGGGATAGCCCAGGGTCCGGCCAAGCTTCTGACCATGGATGACGTGACCGCTGATATGGAAGGGGTGTCCCAGCAGATGACGGGCGCGCTCCAGGTCGCCCACCGCCAGCGCGGTGCGCACCTCGGAGCTGGAAATGCGGTGGCCTTGGCGGTCCGTGACATCGGCCAGCGTCTGGACCTCGAAACCATGCACCATGCCGGCCTCGCGCAGCAGATCGATGTCGCCGCTGCGCTTGTGCCCAAAACGGAAGTCCTCGCCCACCAGCAGCCATTTGGTCTGCAAGCCCTGCACCAGCAGGTGTTCGATGAAGGCATTGGCCGACATTTCGGCCAGCCGGGCATTGAAGCGCTCGACCACGACCTGCGTGATGCCGTAGCGTGCCAGCGCGGCCAGCTTGTCGCGCAGCCCGGAAATGCGGGTCGGCGCCAGCTCCGGACGCTGGTTCAGGGTGGCGAAATACTCCCGCGGGTGCGGCTCGAAGGTCATCACGGCCGGGGTGAGACCGCGTTCGCGGGCCACCTGGCAGACGCGGGCAAGCATGGCCTGATGGCCGCGATGGACGCCGTCGAAATTGCCGATCGTCAGCGCGCAAGGGGCGCGCCGGTCGGGCGGGGGCAGGGATCGGTAGATACGCAGCGATGGTTTCACGAGCGAGAGTTTACAATTTTGGATTACGGGTTTGTTCGTATCCCGCCAGCGTCCTCTCGCGCCGGCGCTTCCGCGCTGCGCGCGCGGGTCGTTTTCCGATGCCGGATCACGGGGGCGGACCCGCCCGATTTCCCTTGGAATTCTTCATCTTGCCGGAAATATCTTCTATCAAGCGCCGCCTCGTCATCCTGATCTCGGGACGGGGCAGCAACATGCAGGCGCTGGCCCAGGCCTGCCGCGACGAATCCTGGCCAGCGGAAATTGCCGCTGTGATCGCCAGCCGTCCCGACGCCGCGGGCCTCGAATGGGCTGCCGGCCAGGGTATCCCCACGGCCGCCTTGTATCACAAGGACTACGCCAGCCGCGAAGCCTTCGACACCGCGCTGGCCGCCGAAATCGACCGGTACGAGCCCGACTACGTCATCCTGGCCGGATTCATGCGGGTGCTCACGCCCGGCTTCGTGAATCACTACGCCGGCCGCCTGGTCAATATCCATCCGTCCCTGCTGCCCGCGTTTCCGGGGCTGCATACGCACGCCCAGGCCCTGGCCACGGGCGTGCGCGTGCATGGCTGTACCGTGCACTTCGTGACCCCGGTCCTGGACCACGGCCCCATCATTGCCCAGGGGTGCGTGCCGGTTCTGGCCGGCGACACGCCGGAGTTGCTGGCCGAGCGCGTGCTGGCCGTCGAACACCAGGCATTTCCGGCTGCCGTTCGCTGGCTGGCCGAAGGCCGGGTTACCCTGACAAACGATCACCGCGTGGCCGTCCAGGGCGACCCCGTGCGCCTTTTTTCCTGGACGCCGGCCGTCTGAACGGCCTGAAAAGCATTTATCGGGCGCGAGCGCCTGCGCCCCACTGGACTACACCATGACCAAACCCCAATCCCCGCGTTCCCGGCTGGCCGGCTCCTTCGGCGCCGCCACGGAGGGCCGCGACGGCCGATCCTTCTTCTCCCGCCCCAAGGGCGACGCCCGCAAACCGGCGCCCCGCGACCGGTCCGAATCCGGCGACCGCGCCCGTGACGATCGCGGTGGCGATCGCGGCGGCTACGGCCAGGAGCGCGGCGAAGCCCGCGGTGGCGACCGCAATTCGTATGGCCAGGATCGCCGTGAAGGCCAGGGACGCCCGGATTCGCGCTCGTCCTTTGGCCGGCAGCGTGGCGAAGGCCGCGGTGGCGACCGCAATTCGTACGGCCAGGATCGCCGAGAAGGCCAGGGACGCCCGGATTCGCGCTCGTCCTTCGGCGGGCCGCGTGGCGACGGCCGCGGCGGCGACCGCAATTCGTATGGCCAAGATCGGCGCGAAGGCCAGGGCCGCCCAGATTCGCGCTCGTCCTTCGGCAGCCCGCGCGGCGAAGGCCGCGGTGGCGACCGCAATTCGTACGGCCAGGACCGCCGCGAAGGCCAGGGCCGCCCGGATTCGCGCTCGTCCTTCGGCGGACAGCGCGGCGAAGGCCGCGGTGGCGACCGCGGTTCGTATGGACAGGACCGCGGCGAAGGCCAGGGCCGCCCAGATTCGCGCTCGTCCTTTGGCGGGCAGCGCGGCGAAGCCCGTGGCGGTGACCGCAATTCGTATGGCCAGGACCGCCGCGAAGGGCAGGGCCGCCCGGATTCCCGTTCCTTCGATTCCCGTGCCTCCAGCGGTCAACGTGGCGAACACCGTGGCGGCGATCACGCCCCGCAAAAGCCCCAATCCAACCGCCCGCGCCTCTCGCACGGCGCCATCCGCATCGACCAGGTCCAGCGCGTGCTGGGCGAGATCCTGCAATGGACCTATCCGGCCGACGCTGCGCTGTCGCACTGGCTGCGCCACCACCCGAACCTGGGCGCGCGCGACCGCTCCGAAGTCGCAGAGGCCGTTTATGACGTGCTGCGTCACCTTCGCCGCTACCGCCAATACGCGGAAAGCGGCGTCGGCCCCGCTTCGCGCCGCCTGGCCATCCTGGGTCTGAATGCCACGGTGGGCGCAGAACCCCTGCAAGAGGGCATGGACGCGGCCGAAGCCGAATGGCTGCAGCGCGTGTCGCGCATCGACGTGGCAACCTTGCCCCGCGCCGTGCGCGGCAGCATTCCCGATTGGCTGGACGAGCGCCTGAGCGCCATGGAAAGCCCGGACACGCTGGTCGAGGCCTTGAACCGCCAGGCCAGCCTGGACTTGCGCGTGAACCCGCTCAAGACCGAGCGCGATGCCATGCTGGCCGAACTGCAGCAAAGCGCGGGCCGCTATGAGCCGACGGCGATGCCTTTTTCGCCGTGGGGCATCCGCATGCAAGGGCGGCCCGCCATCAACCGGTGGCCCCAATTCGAGAACGGCAGCATCGAAGTCCAGGACGAAGGCAGCCAGTTGCTCGCGCTCCTGGTCGCTCCCCGGCGCGGTGAGATGATCATCGATTTCTGCGCGGGCGCGGGCGGCAAGACGTTGCTTCTGGGCGCGCTGATGCGTTCGACCGGCCGTCTGTACGCCTTTGACGTCTCGGCGGCCCGGCTGGCGCGCGCCAAGCCGCGTTTTGCGCGCAGCGGCCTGTCGAATGTCGTGCCGGTGGTGATCGACAATGAAAACGATGCGCGCGTGAAGCGCCTGGCAGGCAAGGCGCAACGCGTGCTGGTCGATGCGCCCTGCAGCGGCATCGGCACGCTGCGCCGCAATCCGGACCTGAAATGGCGTCAGCACCCCGAGGCGCTGGCTGAACTGGGTCAGCTTCAAGAGCGCATCCTGAACAGCGCGGCGCGCTGCGTTGCGCCCGGCGGGCGCCTGGTCTACGCCACGTGCAGCCTGCTGGCCGAAGAGAACGAAGCCCAGGCCGACCGGTTCCTCGCCAGCCACCCGGATTTCGAACGCGTGGACGCCGCCGAAATCCTGGGCGCCCGGTGCGAGACCCTGAAGCTGGAAGGTCCTTACGTGCAGTTGCGACCGGACGTGCACGGCACCGACGGGTTCTTTGCCGCCGTGTTCGAGCGCAAGAAGAAGGCAGCGGCTTCCGGTGCCGCTGAAGCTTCGGAAAGCGCCGAAGACGCCAAGGATGCGGAATTTGCCGAGCCGGTTGCCGCCGAGGAAGCTAGCGCCGAAACGCCCTTGCAGGAAGAAGCCGGCGTCAAGGACCCGGCGTGACGCCTACCGTCGCGCTGTAGCGGCGGGTTCCGATCGTCTTGTTCTGGTACTTCACTTCCCAGGACAGGGTGTCGGAGCCCGGCCGGTCGGCCTGGTAGACCACCTGCGCCACCGGCACCGATTTGTAGGCGCAGCGCCCGGAATCGTTGGATTGTCCGCGCGTCTGCAGGATGCTGGCCTTGCCCAGCGTCGGCATCTGGGTGATCGCGACGCGCGGCGCCCGCAACGCCAGGCAGTCCGACCCACGAATCTCATAGTAAGAGGCCAGGACGGCAACGTCCCCGGACTTCAGGGTTTGCGCCTGGGCAGAGGCCGAAAACCCCACGCCAAGCGTGGCGAGGGCGATGCAAAAACGGTGACGCATTAGATTCAGGGACATTAGTGGGACAAAAGAGACAGTTTTTGGGGCGAGACGGCGGGCAGTGTGCCCGGCTATCGTGGCGTCTTCAAGACGGCGGGCTTGCCTGACTGGAACTTTAATCGCCAAATGTAGCCAAAACCCGGTGCCGTTGCGAAAGTCGCAGCTCTCCCTGCCGAGGGGCGTGGACACCGGAATGGCGCCGTTGAAGGCTCTGCGTGCGCCCAAAGCGCCGCGAGCGCGGCTTTTTTGGTCAAAACCGCGGCTTAGTCCTTGATTTCTCTCAATAACTATTTTGAAACTAGATTGTCATCAGACGGCTAAGGTAAGCTAAACTTTCAGCCACTTCTCATGCGAGGCTCATAACAGCTTTATGGATTACATCCTCTCCTTCATTGCCGGCGGCCTGACCCAAGCGACTTGGTGGCAGATCGTCGTTTTCACTTTGGTCGTGACGCACATCACGATTGTTGCGGTCACGGTTTTTCTCCATCGCAGCCAAGCGCACCGCGGTCTGGATCTTCATCCGGCTGTCATGCACTTCTTCCGCTTCTGGCTCTGGATGACGACCGGCATGGTCACCAAGGAATGGGTGGCCATTCACCGCAAGCATCACGCCAAATGCGAAAAAGAAGGTGACCCGCACTCGCCCATGCTGTTCGGTATCTGGAAGGTGCTGTTCCGCGGCGCGGAGCTGTACCGCGAAGAGTCGAACAACAAGGAAACCATGGCCAAGTTCGGCCACGGCACGCCGGACGACTGGCTCGAGCGCAACGTCTACAGCAAGCACAGCCTGTGGGGCGTGCTGACCATGCTCGCCATCGACATCGCCCTGTTCGGCGCCATCGGCGTCACCGTCTGGGCTGTCCAGATGGCCTGGATTCCCTTCTGGGCCGCCGGCGTCGTCAACGGCATCGGCCACTTCTGGGGCTATCGCAACTACAACAGCCCGGACACCAGCACCAACGTGTTCCCGTGGGGCATCGTGATCGGCGGCGAAGAGCTGCACAACAACCACCATGCCCACGGTACGTCCGCCAAGTTCTCGGCCAAGTGGTATGAGTTCGACATCGGCTGGTGCTACATCAACATCCTGAAGTTCTTCGGCCTGGCCAAGATCAAGAAGGTTGCGCCCAAGCTCAAGCTGGACGACTCCCGCACGGGCATCGACCTGCGCACGCTGCAAGGCGTGATCACGCACCGCTACGAAGTCATGGCCCGCTATGCGGACGTGATCAAGAGCGCCGCCCGCGAAGAGCTGGCCAAGCTGAAGGCCTCGCGCCAGGAAGGCAACGCCGAATGCGGCTACACCAAGTTGCACAGCGTGCGCCGTGCCATCCACCGCAACGAAGAAATCCTGCAGCCCGAGCAACTGGCTGCCGTGGACAAGGCCATTGCCCAGAACAAGTCGCTGTCGACGCTGGTGCAGATGCGCCGTGAACTCGGCCGCATCTGGGAAAGCTCCAGCGCCAGCAGCGAACAACTTCTTCATGACCTGCAGGCCTGGTGCCAGCGCGCCCAGCAAAGCGGCATCGCTGGGCTTGAGCAGTTCGCTCAACATCTGCGCCGCTACGCGGCATGATGCTAGAGAAGCTCAATCCTGAACAACGCGCCGCAGTAACGTTAGAACCGCAGCACGCCCTGGTCTTGGCCGGGGCGGGCAGCGGCAAGACCCGGGTGCTCACCACCCGCATGGCCTGGCTGATTCAAACCGGCCAGGCTTCGCCTTTTGGGCTTCTGGCGGTCACGTTCACCAACAAGGCAGCCCGCGAGATGCTGGCGCGCATGTCGGCCATCCTGCCGATCGATACGCGCGGCCTCTGGATCGGCACGTTCCACGGCCTTTGCAACCGCATGCTGCGCGCGCATCACCGCGACGCCGGCCTGCCGCAGAGCTTTCAGATCCTGGACGTCACGGACCAGCTTGCGGCCATCAAGCGCCTCATGAAGGCCAACGGCGTGGACGACGAAAAGTACCCGCCCCGCGATGTGCAGCGCTTCATCAACGGCGCCAAGGAAGAGGGCCTGCGCCCCGCCGACGTCGAAGCCTACGACGCGCACCGCCGCCGCCTGATCGAGATCTACCAGCTCTACGAAGCGCAGTGCCAACGCGAAGGCGTGGTCGACTTTGCCGAGTTGCTGCTGCGCGCCTATGAGCTGCTGTCGCGCAACGCGCCCGTGCGCGAGCACTACCAGCGCCGGTTCCGCCACATCCTCGTCGACGAGTTCCAGGACACCAACACGCTGCAGTACAAGTGGCTTCGCCTGCTGGCGGGCGGTGGCGCGGCCATCTTCGCCGTGGGCGACGACGACCAGTCCATCTACGCCTTCCGCGGCGCCAACGTCGGCAACATGGCTGACTTCGAGCGCGACTATGCCCATGGCACCGTGATCCGCCTGGAGCAGAATTACCGCTCGTACGGTCATATCCTGGATTCGGCCAACGCGCTCATCGGCCACAACTCGGGACGCCTGGGCAAGAATCTCTGGACCGACCAGGGCGAGGGCGAACCGGTGCGCGTCATCGAGCAGCCGTCCGATGGCATGGAAGCGCAGTGGATCGTGGACGAGATCCGTTCCCTCATCCATGAGGGCAGCGACCGCCGCGAAATCGCCGTGCTGTATCGCAGCAACGCGCAGTCGCGCGTCATCGAGCACGCCATTTTCTCGGCCGGCATCCCGTACAAGGTGTATGGCGGCCTGCGCTTTTTCGAACGCCAGGAAATCAAGCACGCGCTGGCTTACCTGCGCCTGATGGCCAATCCGCACGACGATACGTCGTGGATGCGGGTGGTCAATTTCCCGACGCGCGGGATCGGGGCACGCACGCTCGAACAGCTGGCCGATGCCGCGCGCGAGCACGACACCAGCCTGTATGGCGCGGTAGCGCGGGTTGCGGGCAAGGGCGGATCCAATCTGGCCCAGTTCGCGCAGCTGATTCATCGGCTCATCGAAGAAACCCGCGAGCTGCCGCTGCCCGAAATGGTCGAGCACATGCTCGAGGCCAGCGGCCTGAACGCCCACTACAAGGCCGAGCGCGAAGGCGCCGAACGGCTGGAAAACCTGAACGAACTCATCACGGCCGCGGCGGTGTTTGCGTCCGAGGAAAACTACGACGGCATGCCCGCCGGCCAGGTGCCCGACGGTGACACGTCCTCCACGCTCATGCCGGGTGTGGTGGACGCGCCTGCGGTTGCAGGCGACAACCTGACGCCCCTGGCTGCGTTCCTGTCGCATGCGGCGCTCGAGGCCGGCGACAACCAGGCCCAGCAAGGCCAGGATGCCGTCCAGCTCATGACGGTGCATGCCGCCAAGGGCCTGGAATTCGACGCCGTGTTCATCACCGGCCTGGAGGAAGGGCTGTTCCCACACGAGAACAGCATCCTCGAGCCGGCCGGCCTGGAAGAAGAACGCCGCCTCATGTACGTGGCGATCACGCGCGCACGGCAGCGCCTGTACATCAGCCTGGCGCAAAGCCGGATGCTGCATGGCCAGACGCGATACGCCATGCGCTCGCGCTTTCTGGATGAAATTCCCGAGCAGCACCTGAAGTGGCTGACCCCCAAGGCCGGACTGGCCCCGGTCAGCGCGACCGGCGCGGGGTGGGGCGGCGGCAACCGCGGCGATGCCTTTGGCCGCAAGCCGACCAACACCATTGCGCCGCGTCAACCCCGCGGTGTCGCTACCGGCGTCACGGTGGGCGACAAGCAGTATCGTGTGGGGCAGGGTGTGCGTCACGCGCGTTTCGGCGACGGCACGATCATCGGCCTGAGCGGCGCGGGACAGGACGCCCAGGCGGAAATCCACTTCCGCGATGTCGGCGCCAAAACCTTGGCGCTTGGTATCGCCAAGCTCGACATTGTTCAGGGTTGACACATATGGCCAACAACGATTCCCCCAAAGCCGAGCTGGCGTCCCTGCGCGCCGAAGTCGACGAGATCGATCAGCAGATCATGCTGCTGCTGGGTGTGCGGTTCCGTTGCACGGACATGATCGGCGAACTGAAAACCAACCACGGGATGGATCTGGTGGACCCCAGGCGCGAGGCCCAGCAGGTCGAGCGCATCCGGCGCCTGGCACTGGAAGCCGGCGTGCCGCCCGATCTGGCCGAGACCATCCTGCGCGAAGTGATCGACACCGTGATCGACAACCACACCCGCCTGCGCGAGCGTCCTTACTCGTGACCGCAGGCGCGCGCCCGAGGCCTGTCAGGCAAGTGCGCGGGTATAGGCCAGCCGAAAACAGCTAGCCCAAAAAAACCGGCCCCAATTCGGGGCCGGTTTCTATTTGAAGCCCGCTTATAGGTGGGCCTGCTTCTTTTAGTTCAGGCTTCGCTCTGGTCGATCTCTTCCAGCGAGCCCTGCAGCTCCAGCCACTGCTCTTCCAGTTCCCCCATGCGCTTGCCGTGTTCGCCGTGGTCCGCCATGACCTTCTGGCGTTCGGCGCGACGCGCGTCGGAATACAGGTCCGGATCGGCAATCACCGCGTCCAGGGCCGCGAGCTTGCCCCGCAACTTTTCCATTTCGGATTCCACCTTGGCCAGCTTGGACTCCAGCGGCTTGCGCAGGGCGGACAGGCGTTGCCGCTGTTCGGCTTCGGCGCGGCGCTGCGCCTTGCGATCGACGACGGGGTCACTGCCGTTTTCGGCGCTTTCCCGCGCCTCGGCGCGTTCGTCCGCATTGCGCGCGGCCAGCCAGTCGCGATAGTCCTCCAGGTCGCCGTCGAACTCGCGCACCGCGCCATCCGCCACGATCCAGAAACTGTCCACGGTAGTGCGCAGCAGATGGCGATCGTGCGACACGAGCAGCATGCTGCCGCCGAAGTCTGCCAGGGCGGTGGCCAAGGCCTCGCGCGTCTCGACGTCCAAGTGGTTGCTGGGCTCGTCCAGCAGCAGCAGATTGGGCTTCTGCCAAACGATGAGCGACAGCGCCAGGCGCGCCTTTTCGCCGCCCGACATCGGGCCCACCTTGCTGGTGACGGTATCGCCCGAGAAACCGAAACCCCCCAGGTAATTGCGCAGTTCCTGCTCTCGCGCCTCGGGCGCCAGGCGGGCCAGGTGCGCGATTGGCGTGCTGTCCACGTCCAGCATGTCGAGCTGATGCTGGTGGAAGTATCCGATCGCCAGACCGCGCGAGGCGCGGCGTTCGCCGGCCTGCACGGGCAGTTCCTCGGCCAGGGTCTTGATCAGTGTGCTCTTGCCGGCGCCGTTGGCGCCCAGCACGCCCACGCGGCTGCCCGCGCGAACCATCAGCGTCACATCGCGCAGGATGGGCACGGCATTGCCCTCGGCGTCCGTGTAGCCCGCCGACAGATGCTCAAGCGTCAGCAGCGGATCCGGCACCTGGTCGGGGGAGGGGATGCGAATGTCGATGCCGGCTTCCGCTTGCAGCGGCGCCAGCACCTGCATGCGCGCCAACGCCTTCACGCGGCTCTGTGCCTGCTTGGCCTTGGACGCCTTGGCCTTGAAGCGGTCGATGAAGCCTTGCAGGCGGGCGGCCTCGCGCGTCTGGCGGTCATAGGCGATGCTGGACTGGCGCAGGCGCTCGGCGCGCTGCGTCAGGAAGTCGCCATAGCCGCCGCGATACCGCGTCAGCTTGGCATGGTCGAAATGCAGGATCGACCGCGCGACCGCGTCCAGGAACTCGGTGTCGTGGGAGATCAGCATGACGGTGCCTTCGTAGGCGGCCAGCCATTTCTCCAGCCACAGCATCGCGTCCAGATCCAGGTGGTTGGTGGGTTCGTCCAGCAGCAGCAGCTCGGACGGAGCCATCAGCGCGCGGGCCAGCGCAAGGCGCATGCGCCAGCCGCCCGAAAAGCTCTCGACCGGTTGCGTCCATTCGGCGGGCTTGAAGCCCAGGCCGGCCAGGAGTTGCTCGGCACGGGAGGCCGCGCTCCAGGCGCCGGCTTCCACCAGCGCGGCTTCCGCTTCGGCGATCTGCGTGCCCTGGTCGTCGGACAGCGCCGCGCGCTGCGCCTGCAATGCGCGCAGATGCGTGTCGCCGTCGATCACGAACTCGCGGGCAGGGCGGTCGTCCGCGTGCAGTTCCTGCTCGACGCTGGCGATGCGCCAACCGGCGGGCAGCGACAAGGTGCCGGCGTCTGCGTCCAGCGCGCCGGTCAGCAGCGCGAACAGCGAGGACTTGCCCGCGCCGTTCTTGCCCACGATGCCTACCCGCTCGCCCGGGTTCACGACAAATTCGGCGCCGTCCAGCAGCACTTTCGTGCCGCGGCGCAGGGTCAATCCGTTGGCGCGTATCACAGGCTCAGTTGCTCGCGGGTAAGCAGCAGAAGCTGGTCCGAGGCTTCCTCGGTATCCAGCCAGACAGGCGACAGCTGCGGGAAGGCGGCCTCGAAGAAATCGCGCTCATGGCCGATTTCCAGCACGAGCACGCCGTTCTCCGACAGGTACTGCGGGGCGGCTTGCAGGATGCGGCGCACGAGGTCCATGCCGTCGTCGCCGCCGGCAAGCGCCAGCTGCGGTTCGTGCAGGTATTCCTGCGGCAGCGCGCGCATCGAGCCGCTGTTCACGTAGGGCGGATTGCAGACGATCACGTCGTATTCGCGCGCGGGCAGGGCATCAAAGAGGTTGCTTTCGTGCAAATCCAGGCGGTCGGCAAGCCCGTAGTCGTCGACGTTGCGGCGCGCGACTTCCAGGGCGTCGGCGGACACGTCCACGGCGTCCACGTGCGCGTACGGGAAGGCCAGCGCCGCCAGGATCGCCAGGCAGCCGGAGCCGGTACACATGTCCAGCACGTTCTCCACGGCCAGCGCATCCTGCACCCACGGCGACAGCCCCTCGTCCAGTAGCTCGGCGATGGGCGAGCGCGGCACGATCACGCGCTTGTCCACGTAGAACCTGTGGCCGCGAAGCCAGGCTTCATTCGTCAGGTACGCGGCGGGCACGCGCTCGGCCACGCGACGGTCCAGCAGGTCCAGCACACGCTCGCGCTCTTCGCGCACGACGCGCGCATCCAGGAACGGATCCAGCGTGTCCAGCGGCAGGTGCAGCGCGTGCAGGGTCAGGTAGACCGCTTCGTCCCAGGCATTGTCGCTGCCATGTCCCAGCGACACCTGGGCGCCGTTCAGGCGCGAGACGCCGTAGCGGATCAAGTCGCGCACGGTCTGCAGTTCGTCGCGGGAGGTTGCGTTCGTATCAGGCATTCAAATCACCGTCCCAGGGGGAAAACGGAAAAACGCCCCCAGAAAGGGGGCTGGAAAGCGTGCGCGGCGGGACTGGCGTCCCGCCGGCGCGGGCATCATGCGGGCAGCAGCAGGTTTTCCAGCGTGCGCCGATAGATGTTCTTGAGCGGTTCCAGCGAGGCGACCTCGATGCGCTCATTGACCTTGTGGATCGTGGCGTTGCCGGGGCCGAACTCGATGACTTGCGGGCAGATCTTGGCGATGAAGCGGCCGTCCGACGTGCCGCCGGTGGTTGACAGCTCGGCGGTCACGCCGGTTTCCGCGTGGATCGCCTGCACCAGCGCATCGGTCAAGGATCCGCGCGGGGTCAGGAAGGGCTCGCCGCCCAATTCCCAATCCAGCTCGTACTCCAGGCCGTGCTTGTCCAGCACGGCGTGAACCTGCTGCTTCAGGCCTTCAGGCGTGCTGGCCGTGGAAAAGCGGAAGTTGAACAACGCCACGGCCTCGCCGGGTACCACGTTGGTCGCGCCCGTGCCCGAGTTCAGGTTGGACACTTGGAACGTCGTGGGCGGGAAATACTCGTTGCCCTGGTCCCATTCAATGCTGACGATCTCGGCCAGCGCCGGCGCAAGCTGGTGCACGGGGTTGCGCGCCAGGTGCGGGTAGGCCACGTGCCCCTGGATGCCCTTGACCGTGAGCTTGCCCGACAAGGAGCCGCGGCGGCCGTTCTTGCAGGTGTCGCCCAGCACATCGCCCGACGTGGGCTCGCCCACGATGCAGTAATCCAGCTGCTCGCCCCGCGCCTTGAGCGCGTCGCACACGATGGCGGTGCCATCGATGGAGGGGCCTTCCTCGTCGGAGGTGATCAACAGGGCAATCGAGCCGTCATGCTGCGGGTGAGCCGCCACGAATTCTTCGGCCGCCACCACAAAGGCGGCGATCGAGCTCTTCATGTCGGCCGCGCCGCGGCCGTACAGCCAGCCGTCGCGTTCCGTGGGAACGAAGGGATCGCTGTTCCACTTCTCGCGCGGGCCCGGGGGCACCACGTCGGTGTGGCCGGCGAAGACCGTCAGCGGCGCGGCGCTGCCGCGCCGGGCCCACAGATTCGTCACGCCGCCCTGCGCGATGGTTTCGCAGGTAAAGCCGATGCGTTCGACCCGGGCGGCAATCGCCGCCTGGCAGTCTTCGTCCGCGGGCGTGACGGAGGGACGGGCGATCAGGTCCTTGACCAGATCCAGTACGGCCGAATTGCTCATCAAGCCCTCAGCAGGTCGTTGATGCTGGTCTTGGCGCGGGTCTGCGCGTCGACACGCTTGACGATCACGGCGCAGGCCAGGCTGTGCGTGCCGTCGGCCGAGGGCAGGGAGCCCGGCACCACGACCGAACCCGAGGGCACGCGGCCGTAGGTGATCTTGCCGGTCGCGCGATCGTAGATCTTGGTGCTTTGCGACAGGAACACGCCCATGGCCAGCACCGAGTTCTCTTCGACCACCACGCCTTCCACGACTTCGGAGCGCGCGCCAATGAAGCAGTTGTCTTCGATGATGGTGGGGTTGGCCTGCAGCGGCTCAAGCACGCCGCCAATGCCCACGCCACCCGACAGGTGGACGTTCTTGCCGATCTGGGCGCACGAGCCGACGGTGGCCCAGGTGTCGACCATGGTGCCTTCGTCGACGTAGGCGCCGATGTTCACGTACGAGGGCATCAGCACCACGTTGCGGGCGATGAACGAGCCGCGGCGGGCCACTGCCGGCGGCACCACGCGATAGCCGCCTTGCTTGAATGCGTTGTCGCCGAATTCCGAGAACTTGAGCGGCACCTTGTCGTAGAACTGCAGCGGCGCCTGGCCCATGATGGCGTTGTCGTTCAGGCGGAAGGACAGCAGCACCGCCTTCTTGATCCACTGGTGCACGACCCAGTCGTCATTGATCTTCTCGGCCACGCGCAGGCGGCCCAGATCCAGCCCGTCGATGGTGTGTTCAACGGCTTCGCGCACTTCGGCGCTGGCGTCGATAGGCGACAGGTTGGCCCGGTTTTCCCAGGCTTGTTCAATGGTGGTCTGCAGGTCGAGAGTCATAGCGGCTCAGCTTTTAAAGGTTGGTCAAACAGAAGTATGTACAAAATGGGCGATGCGCTCGGCCGCCTGCACGCAGTCGGCCAAGGGCGCCACCAGGGCGATGCGGATGCGCCCCTGGCCCGGATTCATGCCGTGCGCCTCGCGCGCGAGGAAGCTGCCTGGCAGCACGGTAACACCGGTACGGCCATAGAGGTCGCGCACGAACGCCGTATCGGAACCGGGCGTTGCCGCCCACAAATAAAACGAAGCCTGAGGCCGCGACACATCCAGCACCTTTTGCAGGATGGGCAGCACCGCGTCGAATTTCTCGCGGTACTGGCGGCGGTTTTCCTTCACGTGCGCCTCGTCCGTCCACGCGGCAATGCTGGCTGCGGACACGATGGGGCTCATCGCACTGCCATGATACGTGCGATACAGCAGAAACCGGCCGATCAGCGCCGCGTCGCCCGCCACGAAGCCCGACCGCAGGCCCGGCACATTGGACCGCTTGGACAGGCTGGAGAACACCACCAGGTTGCGGTAGTCGTCCCGCCCCAGACGCCGCGCCGCCTGCAATCCGCCCAGCGGGGGATCGCCCTCGTCCAGATAGATCTCGGAATAGCATTCATCCGACGCAATCACGAAACCATGGCGGTCCGACAGCTTGAACAGTGTTTCCCATTCTTGCAGCGACATCACGTTGCCGGCAGGGTTGCCCGGCGAGCACACGAACACCAGGCGCGTCTTCTTCCAGATGTCTTCGGGCACCTGGTTCCAGTCGCTGCCGAAATTGCGTACCGGATCGGCGTTGACGAAGTAGGGCGTCGCGCCCGCCAGCAGCGTGGCGCCTTCGTAGATCTGATAGAACGGGTTAGGGCAGATCACGACGGAACCGGCCGCGGGATCGATTACGGTCTGTGTGAACGCAAACAGCGCCTCGCGCGACCCCAGGGCCGGCAGCACTTGCGTTTCGGCATCGGGCGCCGGAATGCTGTAGCGGCGCGCCAGCCACTCCGAAATCGCCCGGCGCAGGGCCGGATCGCCCTTCGTCGACGGGTAGACGGAAAGCCCGGCCATGCCGTCGCGGATGGCTTGCGCCACGCGTTCAGGCGCGGCGTGCTTGGGCTCGCCGATCGACAGGTTGATGGGCGTAATGCCGTCCGGCTGCGAGCTGGCAGAAGCCAGCAACGCGCGCAATTTTTCGAACGGGTAGGGGTGCAGGGCATCGAGGCGCGGATTCATGACGCAAGATTTTAACAAGCAAGCTACAATAGCGGGCTTGGCCTATTGCGAAGGTGGCG
Source organism: Achromobacter sp. E1 (assembly GCF_037039475.1). NCBI lineage: Bacteria > Pseudomonadati > Pseudomonadota > Betaproteobacteria > Burkholderiales > Alcaligenaceae > Achromobacter > Achromobacter sp. E1. The sequence continues at coordinate 3,525,686 of NZ_CP146253.1, read as the reverse complement.
AAATTGGTAGACGCACCAGGTTTAGGTCCTGACGCCGTAACAGGTGTAGGGGTTCGAGTCCCCTCCTTCGCACCACCAAACTTCCCATGTTTTTCCGTGAGTTAGGTTTCAGACCTATCAGGTTTCGAGCTAACCATTTCGGGAATTAGGAAGGAATGGCTGGACGGGAACATTTTCCCTTTTTCCACGCCGTCCTTCATCTTGCCGTTGGCCGCGAATCCGCATCCGCCGCGGACGCGCCTTCCACGCCACTGAAACGGGCCCGGACGCCATGGCCTCCTTGCCCCGCGCCCAATCTTCGCGTGCCCGACCCTGGCGCGGCTTGGCAACGCCGCCGCACTCGTCCAACGTCCGACCCGTTCGTGAAAGAGCACGACATGATTTCCACACTGATATACCGCAGCCGTGCTGTCGACACCATGAATGCGCAGGATCTGACCGATCTGTTGACGCCCGCCCGGGCGCGCAACGCCGCATTGGACGTGACCGGCATCATGCTCTTTGACGGTGTGCACTTCGTGCAGTTGCTGGAAGGGCCCGATGAAGCGGTATCGCGCCTTTTCGATTCGATACGGCGTGACGACGCCCACAAGAACGTCGTGCTGCTGATGCAGGACCAGGGGCCGGCCCGCCGGTTCGGTGGCGATGCGATGGCCTTGCTTGATCTGCGCGAGCTCGGCCCGCAAGAGGTGTCCTCACGCATTCTTGCCAAAATGACAGTTTCCGCCCGTCTGGCGCGTGGAGACGACCGGGTCGTGAAGATCCTGGGCTGGTATGCCGCCGCGCGGGGGACCGATCATATCGTCGAGGGCGAGGATGCTGCCCGCTGGCGGTTTGCGGCGAGCGGCGCGGCTGCGATCCAGGAAGACCCCGCCGCGCCCGCCCGCGCGTATCCCTTTGCGCTGCAACCGATCGTCGATCCCATGCGGCGCGAGGTCACATCCTTCGAGTTCCTGATCCGCGGCAGATCCGGAGAATCCCCCGAGCAGATGTTCGCCAGTCTCGATCCCGCTCAGCGTTACCGCGTCGATCTGGAATCGAAAGCCGCGGCTTTCGAACTGGCGCGGCGGTTGGGTCTGGACAATGTGAAGCTGTCGGTCAACCTGCTGCCGATGTCGCTGATCGAAGACCCGTCGGCGGTCAGCCGCCTGGTGGATCAGATTGCGGCCTGCGACCTCTTGCCGCAGCACGTGATCGTGGAAATCACCGAACAGGAAGCCATTGAGCGCCCGTTCGCCTTCAGGGACGCGATCGCACGCCTGCGCCGGGCAGGCATCGGGGTCGCGATCGATGATTTCGGGGCAGGGTTCGCGGGCCTGTCGTTGCTGGCCGAATTTCAGCCGGACAAGCTCAAGATCGACCGGCAGCTCATCCAGAACATTCATCTGGACGGCCCCCGCCAGGCGATCGTTTGCGGCATTGCGCGCGCTTGCAGCGCCATGGGCATCACGCCCGTCGCGGAGGGCGTGGAGCGGGTCGAGGAATGGTGCTGGCTCCAGGCCGCCGGTTTCGAACGCTTTCAGGGCTATCTGTTCGCAAAGCCCGCCCTGAATGCAGTGCCCGACGTGCGGTGGCCCGAGCGCGTTCAGGCGGCTTGACGCTTCTTGGGCGTCGGGATGGCGTTCTCAGCCGCGGTCGCCGCCACCAGGGCCGCGTGCGTGCCGATCCGGTGCTCCAGCAACGCGGAGGCGATGAAGGGAGCGAATGCGAGTAGCAGTTTCACGGTGTTCCTCCGGCGAAGGCGGGCCGCTGAAAACATGGCACTCGCCGTTTTTTGACGTCAACGAGGCTGGGTGAATTGGACATTGAATGTCGTCCCCCCGCATCCCCCATCTGTCCGATCCCAGGGCGCCCGCCACCCGGCTATTTTGACCGTTACCTTCGCGCCCGCCCCTACCTTAGGGCTTCCGATATCGAGGAGTGGTCATGTATTCATTACCCAAGCGTTGCGGCGCGGAGTTCTTCGGCACGTTCTGGCTGGTGCTGGGCGGGTGCGGCGCGGCGGTGCTCGCCGCCGGATTTCCCCAGTTGGGCATCGGATTCTTGGGCGTGGCGCTGGCGTTTGGCCTGACCGTCCTGACGATGGTCTTCGCAGTGGGCCACATCTCCGGCGGGCACTTCAATCCTGCGGTCACGGTGGGGCTGGTGGCGGGCGGACGCTTTCCCGCCAAGGAAATCCTGCCGTACGTGATCGTGCAGGTGCTGGGCGCGATTGCGGCGGCGGCGGTCCTGGCATGTATTGCAAACGGCAAGCTGGGGTTTGACCTGCGGGCAAGCCACTTTGCCGCCAATGGCTATGGCGCGTATTCACCCGGCAAATACACATTGCTGTCCGCACTGGTGACCGAATTGGTGCTGACGGCCGGCTTTATCTTCGTGATTCTTGGCGCGACCAGCCGGCGCGCGCCGGCGGGCTTTGCTGCCATTCCCATCGGCTTCGCGCTGACCCTCATCCACCTCATCAGCATCCCGGTCACCAACACGTCCGTGAATCCGGCGCGGTCGACCGGGCCGGCACTTTTTGTGGGCGGCTGGGCGCTGGAGCAGTTGTGGCTGTTCTGGGTGGCGCCCATCGTGGGCGCGATCATCGGGGCGGTGGCCTACCGGCTGGTCAGCGATCCGGCGCTCGAGCGCGCATGATACGTCCGATCCGCATCGCGCGCGTGATTCAGGGCTACCGCGGGCACGAAAATGGGGCCAGCCAGATGATGCGGCGGTGAGGCAGGTTGTACATTACGCACTATCACCTGCCTTACCTTTACAGGATTCCCATCATGACCGCCCCAGAAGTCGTAATTTCCTCCTCGATCGCCTGCGCGAACGATCGGCCTTTCGTGCTGTTCGGCGGCATCAATGTCCTGGAATCCAAGGAATTGGCGCTGCGCGCCTGCGAGGAATACCAGCGCGTGACGCGCAAACTGGGCATCCCCTACGTGTTCAAGGCGTCGTTCGACAAGGCCAACCGCTCGTCCATCCATTCGTATCGCGGTCCCGGACTGGAAGAGGGCATGAAGATCTTCGAAGCCGTGAAAAAGGAGTTCGGCGTGCCGGTCATCACCGACGTGCACGAGCCGTGGCAGGCCGCGCCGGTCGCAGAAGTCGCCGACATCCTGCAACTGCCTGCATTCCTGGCCCGCCAGACCGACCTGGTCGTCGCGATGGCCAAGACGCAACGCGTGGTCAACATCAAGAAGCCGCAGTTCCTCAGTCCCACGCAGATGCTCAACATCGTCGAGAAGTTCACCGAGGCCGGCAACGACAAGCTGATTCTCTGCGACCGCGGCACGAGCTTCGGCTACGACAACTTGGTCGTCGACATGCTGGGCTTTGGCGTGATGAAAAACGTATCCGGCAACCGTCCGCTGATCTTTGACGTGACCCACGCGCTGCAGCAGCGATCGGCCCTGGACGCCGCATCCGGCGGGCGCCGCGAACAGGTGGCCGAACTGGCGCGCGCGGGCATGGCGGTCGGTCTGGCGGGCCTCTTCCTGGAAGCCCATCCCGATCCCAAGAACGCAAAGTGCGACGGACCCAGCGCCTTGCCGCTGGACAAGCTGGAGCCCTTCCTGACGCAACTCAAGCAGCTTGACGACCTGGTGAAGTCTTTTGCGCCCATCGACATCGAGCCCTGACACTCGCGCGGTCATGCCGCGGACGCCAAGCTGTTATACGATCCAGGCCACACGTTAGGGAGGCCTGGATGTCTTTGTATGTGATCGTCGCCGTGCGCAAGGAGGCCATGAGTGGCCATATCGCCTACGTGCGCTGGGGGCAGGCCGTGCGCGGCGTTCCCGGGTGGATCTCGGAGCCCACGACGGCGGCAGCCTCCGAAGTCATTGAACTTCTCAAGGAAGGCGCCGAGGTCGAGACCGCAATCAGCGTGGACGGCCTGACCGTCGCATCGCGCGCGGTGCGCGTGCTGGTGGATGCGCGGGGCCGCGAGCATCTCGCATCCGTCCCGGTGCCCAGCTCCACCTTGCACACGCTTTTCGACCTGCCGGAGTTCTGATCGGTCTGGCTGCCTTAGTGGCTGCCTAAGTGGCTGCCGTAGTGGCCGCCTCAGCGGCGGCCTTCGGCGAAATTGCGCAATGCGTCGCCGGCCATCCGATAGCGCACCCATTCGTCCTGAGGCAGGGCGCCAATGGATTGATAGAAATCGATCGCGGGCTGGTTCCAGTCCAGCACGCTCCATTCAAGCCGCCCGCAATCGTTTGCCACCGCCTCGCGCGCCAGATGGCGCAGCAGATCGCGTCCCGCACCGATGCCTCGATGCTCGGGCGTGACGTACAGATCCTCCAGGTAGATGCCGTTCTTTCCAAGCCAGGTTGAGTAGCTGTAGAAATAGACGGCGTAGCCGATGGCCTTGCCCTCGACCAGGCACATCAACGCGCGGGCTGGAGCGCCTTGCGCGAACAAGGTGCGCTCGACGTCTTCTGCGCTGGCGATCACCTCATGGGCGGCGCGCTCGTAGACCGCCAGTTCGGTGATGAAGGCATGGATCTGGGCCGCGTCCGAAGGCACGGCAGGACGGATTTCGATATTCACGGAAGTTTCCTGTTTACTGGGATGGCTATCCTACTCTTTCTTTGTGCAGCGGGCATGCGCAAACGTCGGGATTACCCTTGTTGCGCGGCGGCCCCGCTGGCGCGACGCTTTACCGGGATTGCACCCAGAGTCCGGACGCGTGCTCACGAAGGATGCCTTCAATGCCCGAGACTGCTCCTGCTGCCGCTCAAAAGCGCCCGCCGGCCCGCCGTGGCCGCCGGTTTTCCTGGATCTGGCTGGTGCCGATCGTCGCGGCGCTGGGTGGCTTGCTGCTGGTGTTGAAGGTCTGGATGGACGCCGGCCCGCAGGCCACGATCAGTTTCCAGACGGCAGAAGGGCTGGAGGCGGGCAAGACGCAGGTCCGATACAAGGAAGTGAATGTCGGCCTTGTGGAGCGCGTGGCGCTCAACGCAGACAGAACAGGCGTGATCGCGACGGTGCGGCTCAACAAGGATGCGGCAGGCCTTTTGCAAGAGGGCACCTTGTTCTGGGTGGTGCGGCCCCGGCTCACGCTTAGCGGCGTCTCCGGCCTGAGCACCTTGCTGTCCGGCGCCTACATCGGCCTGGATCCGGCTGGCCTGCGCGGCGGCGTCGATCCCGGCAAGGCAACCAAATTCGCGTTCGTTGGCCTGGAGGTCCCGCCCGAAGTGACGCAGGACCGGCCGGGCAAGCGCTTCACGCTCAAGGGACACGACCTGGGATCGCTGGATATCGGCTCGCCGGTCTATTATCGGCGCATCGCGGTGGGACAGGTTGTGAGCTACCGCCTGGACAGCACCGGCAAGGGGGTGGACATCCAGGTGTTCGTGGATGCGCCGAACGATGCATACGTGAACGAAGGCACGCGCTTCTGGAATGCGAGCGGCGTGGATTTTTCGGTGGATGCGCGGGGGCTTGACGTGCGCTCGCAATCCCTGCTGTCCGTGATCGTGGGGGGCGTCGCCTTCGATTCGATAGAGACCCGCCATCATGCCGCGGCCGAGCCGGAGGCCACGTTCGTCATCTACTCCTCAGAAACCGCTGCGCGGGCGCAGCCGGATGGCATGCCGTTGCATATCCGCATGCGGTTTGACCAGTCGGTGCGCGGCCTTTCCGTCGGCGCCCCGATCGACGCGTTCGGCGCCTCGGTCGGGCAGGTCGACGCCATCGGGCTGGAATTGGACCGCACGACCAACCAGTTCTACGCGCTGGTGGATGCCACGCTGTACCCGGAGCGGCTGGGCGCAAAGACCTTCGAAGAGATCCGGGAGTATTCCGGATCGTCGCTGGAGCATCCCAGCGGCAAGCTGATGGCGGCCATGATCGAACAGGGCCTGCGTGCGCAATTGCGCATCGGCAACCTGCTGACGGGCCAGCTGTACATTGCGATGGCGGTGTTTCCTGATGCCAAGCCCGTCACGTTCAAGATGGAAGAGGCGCCTTTCATCCCCACGGTGCCAAACAACCTCGATCAGCTGCAACTGCAACTGAACTCCATTCTGACGAAGATCGAGAAGATCCCGCTGGAGGGCCTGGGCGCGGAACTGGGCAACCTGCTTCAGGGCACCTCCAGACTGGTCAAGCGGCTGGACACGCAGCTTGCGCCCGAGGCGTCCGCGATGCTGCGCCAAGCCAGCCGATCGCTGGGCGCCGTGGGCGGGTTGCTGAGTCCCGATGCGGGCTTGCCGGTCAACACAAGCACGCTGCTGCAGGAACTGGCCCGCACCGCGCGGTCGTTGCGCGAACTGGCCGACTACTTGCAAGCGCACCCGGGGTCGCTGTTGCGGGGACGCGCGCCGGATCCGGTGACCGGGCGGGCGCCAACGCGTTGAACCCTACGTTGCCCCTCAGGAACGACACTTGCTGCAAGCCATCCTGGGGGCGCCAGGCGATAGCGGATCGAGCGGCGCCGCGACAGAGGGGAGACTCATCATGGACCATAGTGAAATGATGGCGCGCATGATCACGTTGCCGGTGGCGCCTGGCAGGTTTGACGGCTGGGACGGCGTGCTTTCCACCTTGGCCGACTGCCTGTTGCACGTGCAGGGAAAGCTGTCGGACGCCGACGTGAAGCGTTTTCTGGACGTCGGCGCGCTGGTATATCGCACCTGCTGTCAGGACGAAGCGCGCCAGCGCTGGACGGCCGAAGAGCTTGCGGCGTATCACCGCAAGGGGCCTGTCGACGCCTGAGACGCAGGCGTAGCGCACCGCGGGGTCAGAAAAGACACTGCCTCAGCGCAAAAGTCCGCCCGAAGGCGCGGACTTCGTCGCCGTCCACCGACGCCGACACATCCCAATGCTCACCGCGTGTGACCAGAATGGACTGGTTGGAAAAGGCGTGCCGCAGGGCAAACTGCCAGAAAGCGCCTTCCGATCCTTGGGGCGCCAGATCATGCGGGCCGATCTGCAGGCGCGACGGCCGGGGCGTGGCGCCCAATGACCATTTCAGGGCAATCACCAGGAACGCGAAACGCGCGGACGTCGTGGCGGGCTGGATGCATAGAACTCGGATCTTCTCGCTCATGGCCGTGACCCTGGCTGAACAGACCAGTTCAGCGTAGCAAACGCCGTGCCGCGGCTCCATACCGCGTTTGGTCGACTCGACGCGCGGTGCGGCTGGCGCTTCGTCGCCCGCAGCGCGGTTGCTAGAATGACCAGCCGTCCCACGCCGGACCGCACAGGAGAAGCCCATGTCCCGAGTCGTCGTCAATCCCGATACGGTGTTCAATTCCGTGCAGTACGGTTTCAGCCAGGCGGTGATCGTTACCGGACAACGCCGCATGCTGCTGTCCGGTCAGGTCGGCGTCGATGCCAACGAGCGCACGGTCGGACCCGGGCTGCAAGTGCAGACCGAAGCGGCGCTGGACAACGTGGAACGTGTCCTGGCGGCCGCAGGCGGCAATCTGTCGCAGGTCATCATGCTGCGGATCTACATTTGCGAGACGGTCAGCACCGAACAGGAGGTCGTGGCGCAGGCCCTTCGCGACCGCTTCAAGGTCGATCCGCCGCCATCGTCGTGGATCATCGTCAGCGGGTTGTCGTTGCCCGAATGGCTGATCGAGATCGAAGCGGAAGCGATGCTCGATTGAGCTGTCCTTCCGCCTAGGACGCCCCGCCGCGCCAGGGCGGCGCGGCGAAGGCCGAGCGCAGCGCCGCCAGAAACCCTGCCGTGCGCGCGGACAGTTCCTGCCGCGATTTCACCAGCGCCACCACATTCGCATCGGGCAGGCTCCAGCCGGCCAGCAACGGGACCAGCGCGCCCGTACGGACGTGCGTGGCCACGTCCCACTCCGAACGCGCGACGATGCCGTGTCCGCCCAACGCCCACTCCAGCGCAGTGGCCCCCGCGTTGCACGACAACACGGGCGCGATGCGAACCCCGACTGCTGCGCCCCGGGCGCGCCTGAACCGCCACAGGGTCACGTCTTCGTCGTTCTCGCGCAGAGCGATGCAGTCATGGTTGCGCAGGTCTTCTGGCATGGCCGGCGTGCCGCGCCGCTTCAGGTACGCGGGCGACGCGCACAGCATGCGCCGGTTCGGCGCCAGCGGGTGCGCGACAAGGGTGGAGTCGCGCAGTTCGCCAATGTGCACCATGACGTCCCAGTTGTCCGACGCCAGGCGGGGAGGGCCGTCCGACAGCGTCAGGCTGGCCGTTACGTTCTCGCTGCGCGCTCGGAAGTCGGCCACCAGCGGGGCGATGTAGCGCTGGCCAAAGCCCAGCGGCGCCACCACCCGCAGATGCCCCGCCACAACGCCGCGCCTGCCCGCAAGTTCATCGGCCAGCACCGTCAGGTCATGACTTATCTGCCCCGCTCGCATGGCCAGCAGGCGGCCCTCGTCGGTCAGTGCGATGCCGCGGGCCGATCGGTTCACCAGTCTCACGCCCAACCGCTTTTCCAGCGCATTGAGCCGCTGCGTTACCGCTGGGGGCGTCACGTCCAGCGAGCGCGCCGCCTGCGCCAGCGATCCGGCAGTGGAAAGACTCAGGAAAAAGCGCAGGTCGTCGGTCGTAATCATTCAGGCCAGTCTTAATGGGATATTAATTTCGAATTAAACATGGGAAGTGGCGAGCGCGCCATACTTCGTCCTGATCCCAACGGGCCAGCCGTGCCCGTGCCCCTCATCCCTCAAGAGATTCCCATGACCCTGGAAAGCCCCGCGCCCACCCTGGATTCGCTGGAAACGCCCTGCCTGCTGCTGGACGAAACGCGCATGACGCGAAACATCGACCGGCTGAACGCGCTGATCGCCGGCCACGGCGTCAGGTTGCGTCCCCATCTGAAAACGCCCAAATCCATCGAGGTCGCGCGCCGTCTCATGACGACCCCGCAAGGGCCAGCCGCCGTCTCGACGCTGCAGGAGGCCGAGCAATTCGCGGCCGCTGGCGTCACGGATCTGTTGTATGCCGTCGGCGTGTCTCCGTCGAAGCTTGATCGCGTGCTGGCCTTGCGCCAGCGCGGCATCGATCTGACGGTGGTGGTCGACAGCATCGAGGCCGCGCGCGCGGTGTCGGCGCGTTCCAAGGCTGCCGGCGATGCCATCCCGGCGCTGATCGAAATCGATTGCGACGGGCACCGCGCCGGTGTGCAGCCCAAGGACACCGGCCAGTTGCTGGCCATTGCGCGCGTGCTGCACGAAGAGGGCGCCTGCCTGCGCGGCGTCATGACGCACGCGGGCGAATCGTATGGCTGCCGTAGCGTCGAGGCGATCGCGGATATGGCCGAACAGGAGCGGTGGGCCGCCGTAAGTTGCGCGCAGGTGATTCGCGACGCGGGGTTGCCGTGCGCGGTGGTCAGCGTCGGCTCAACGCCCACCGCGCACTTTGCCCGCAACCTCGAAGGCGTCACGGAAGTCCGTGCCGGCGTGTACGTCTTTTTTGATCTCGTGATGGCCGGCCTGGGCGTGTGCAGCGTGGACGACATCGCCGCCACGGTGCTGACCACCGTTATCGGCCATCAGCCCGATAAGGGCTGGATCCTGGTGGACGCTGGGTGGATGGCCATGTCGCGGGACCGTGGCACGGCAAAACAGCCGGTGGACCAGTTGTACGGCTTGGTGTGCGACGTGGACGGCGCGGTCTACCCGGACGTGCTGCTTGCCGAAACCAACCAGGAGCAAGGCATCATCAAGGTACGCCCCGGCAGCAACGCGGTGTTGCCCGACCTGCCGATCGGCGCCAAAGTGCGTATCGTGCCGAACCACGCGTGCGCAACGTGCGCTCAGCACGACGCCTACGAGGTCGTGCGTACCGGCGAGCCGGGCGTGGTGGCGCGCTGGGAACGCTTCCGTGGCTGGTGAGCCGCGCATCATCAAGGACGCTCGCATGGACCTCATCCAAACGCCCGACGCCACCCCGCCCGCGGGCCATTATTCTCAGGCGATTCGCGCCAACGGGTTCGTCTTCGTCTCGGGGCAGTTGGGCTTTTTGCCGCCAGCCGCGCCTGGCGTGCGCCCCGTTCTGGCGGCGGATGCGGCAGGCCAGACGCGGCAGGCGCTGCGCAGCGTGCGCGCAATCCTGGACGCTGCCGGTTCCTCGCTGTCGTCGGTGGTCAACGTGACCGTGTACATCCCGGACGTCAGCCTGTGGGATGAGGTCAACGCGGTGTACGAGGAATGCTTTGGCAGCCACCGGCCAGCCCGCGCCATGGTGCCCACCCGAGAACTGCACTACGGCGCTTTGGTGGAAATCAGCGTGGTGGCGTTGGCCTGATCGGGGTTCACGGCCGGACAGGAGAGCAAAGGGCGGCAGGCAGGCGCCGCCTATAATGCGTGCGCCTCAATGCCCTTGGCGGAGACCGTCCCCATGCACTACGAGTATCTGTTCTGGTCCATGGCTGCCATGGTGGCCGCCGCACTTGCAGGCGGCGCCTTGTGCGGCCGCCTGCGGACGGTCAAGCAGCTGCTGATCGGCCTTGTGGCGTGGTCGGTGGCGATATTCGTGGCCGTGCTGGTGTTGGCGCGGCAGGGGGGATTCGATGAGCTGGCGGCGATGCTGTCGATCGCCGCATTCATGTTCAGCCTGGTGATCGGCGCCGCGGCGGCGCTGTTGACGCGGCGCATCCGGCAACGCCGGCAAACGGATCAATCATTGCGCTAAGCCGCGCGAATCGTCCGGTTGCGCCTTTCGGCGCAGCGTCTCATTCTTCGGCGTCGAAGTCCTCGTCGTCGTCGTCTTCGTCGTCCTCATCCTGCTCCAGGGCGTCGTAGCCCTTCCAAGTGATGCGCCAGCGCGCGGCGCCAGCGGTCGCCGCGGTCTCGCTGATCTGCTTGACCAGGCCGGCATCTTCCAGCAGGTCCAGATGATGCGCGATGAGCTGCAGGCCTTGCTCTTCGGGGTGCGGCGCCAGGGCGGCGTTCTTGATGTCGTGCGTGCTCAGGTTGGGGCCGGGGGCGTCGCGCAGGGCGCCCAGAATCGTGACGACCAGATCGAAATCGCGTTGCATGATGTCCACCATGTTGGGATGAAAGAACACGTTGACGATAGCAGACTTCCGCAACGGCAATAGGACGGCGGGCGCGCCTGCGTTACAGTCCGGGGTTCTTGCTAAACCACATTCGAAAACACCATGAAAAAACCCGCAGAACGGGATTGTCTGGCGGTCGTTCCAGGCTACACGGGCCAGTCCGCCAAGCTGTTCCTCTCCCGCGGCGAGGATGAGCGCATCGACGGCGTGACCGTCTACGACCTGCTCGGGCACGTCAAGCAGCAAGGCGATGCCGAGGCTGCCGCGGCCTGGGTGGGCGAATGGCTCGCCAAGGAAGCCGACAACCGCAAGGCGCGCCGCACGCAACTCCAGGCTCAGTTGTTCATCTGCAAGCTGGCCGCCGACGAAAAGACGGCGTTCCTCGCCGCGCAGAAGCCGCTGGCCCGGGTGCTGGCCGAAGCCGGGGTGCGTTGGCGTACCGTGGCGGCCACTTCCGGGGCTGCTCGCCAGTCGCTTGGCCCCAGTGTCAAGAAACGTTAGCCTAAGGCTGTTATAGTCGCGCCTGGGCGTGCGTGTGCACCTGTGAGGTGCGTGCCCAGGCGGGTTCAGCCCGCAAATCAAGGAAGATGGAAATGGAAATACTCAGTCGGCACGTTGCCGACGTAGCGGGCGGCGTCGAGCTGCACACCACCCTGGACGGCGAGAGCATCAGCGCTTATGTCGTCATGGGCGTGGCTGATCTCAATGCAATCGCAGACATCGTGCCTCGCGAAAAAGTCGATGCCGGAGCGGATATACACGCCGCCAATGTCGACAATGTTGATAATGCTCAAGAACAGATCGACCAAGTGCTGGAAAATATGAACCCCGGCGACGTGGCGGTTTTCCTTTGCTCGGGCCCCGATGCTTTTGGCGCGGCGCTCGACTTGTTGGGTTTACCTATCGACGAGTAAGCCTGGCGGCAAACCATAGTGTCATCCGAACGGCGTATTGCAGGTCGTACGCGCTTTTGATGGCATTTATATAAGCCTTGTTTGTTTTTTTATGATGTATGGGTGTTAACACCTATGCAGGGACTCGTTTACCCTTTAAAAACGTGCAGAATAACCGCGCAGTTTCTCTTTGTTGCATTATTGGCACGTGTTTTTTAGGATTATGTTGACTTGTGAGGGGAATATAACGATAGTGTCGGCACACGATCACAAGCGTTGCGATTTTCGATCAGTGCGGTGCCGTTTCCGGCTCAGCGTTATTGTTCTACTGTCCCCTCCTTGATTGATTCGTGACCTCCGGGCATTTGCCCATTATCTCTAGGAAATACAGTATGGAAACCGGCGTCGTTAAGTGGTTCAATTCGGAAAAGGGTTATGGCTTCATCACCCCGGAAGCAGGTGGCAAGGATCTGTTCGCTCACTTCTCCGAAATTCAGGGCTCGGGCTTCAAGTCTCTGGAAGAGAACCAGCGCGTCAGCTTTGTGACGGCCAATGGCCCCAAGGGCCCGCAAGCCACGAAGATCCAGGTCCTGTAAGGCTCTGAATTTTCGCAAGAAGGCCCCCTAGCGGGGCCTTTTTTGTTTTCTGCGCGTTATGCTGGGCGGCTGATTTTCCGTCGCGCTATCCGTTCTTTTGGGAATGGCAACGCACTCACCCTTACGCACGTATCGCCATGACCGCAACCACCCCCACGCCGTTTGTCACGCAACCTCAGGATGTGGTCGCCTTCTGGCTGCAAGCCGGGCCACCCCAATGGTTCAGCAAGAATGCACAGTTTGACGCCAGCTTTCGCCAGCGCTTCGAAGCGGCGCATATGGCAGCAGCCGCGCGCCGGCTCGATGACTGGCTGGATGACCCCTCGGGCGCGATCGCGCTCATGATCCTGTTGGACCAGTTTCCTCGCAATGCCTACCGGGACACGGCGCATATGTTCGCCACCGACGCGCTGGCGCTGCATTTCGCGGAACGCGCAATCGCCGCGGGCCATGATCTGGAAGTCGATGCGTCGCTGCGCCAGTTCTTCTACATGCCGTTCGAGCACGCCGAGAGCCTGGCTGCGCAGAACCGCGCTGTCGCCCTGATGGAACCGCTGGGTGCGGAAGCCGTGAAGTGGGCGGTCCTGCATCGCGACATCATCAAGCGCTTCGGACGCTTTCCGCACCGCAACGCGGCGCTGGGGCGGCAGACGAGCCAGGCCGAACGCGAGTTTCTGGAATCCGGAGGATTCGCCGGGTAGGGCGCGGAACCTCGCGAGGCGCGCCCCAGCGTGACGGTTTCCACGTGTATCGGTGCGTGGCAAGTTGAAAATGTTCAACCTGCCCAGCGGCCTGGCTTGCGCTTTTTAGCGGGTGTAGAGCCCGTTTTGGGGATCAAAAACAGGCCTTTCGGACATTTGACGTTTTTCCAGATTCGCCAATAAACTGGTTTCAGCGAGATTCTCAAGCGACGCGGTCTGCGTTCTCCTTGGTCGCCGTTAGTGGTGCCGCGGTTGCTATCCTCTCCCATCCTTGAAGATCTGGCGTCCCGCGAGCAATCGCTTTTTAGGTCAAGGACATCCCATGGCAACCGGCATCGTCAAGTGGTTCAACGCCGAAAAGGGTTATGGCTTCATCATGCCCGACGACGGCAGCAAGGATCTTTTCGCTCATTACTCCGAAATCCGCAGCGAGGGCTATAAGTCGCTGCAGGAAAACCAGCGGGTCACTTTCGACGTTGGAACCGGCCCCAAGGGCCCCAGCGCCAAGAACATCAAGGTAGCGGCCTGAGACCTCTCGGGTAGCGCGCCGGGTGCGCCCGGTGTTCTATGACCCGTCCTGCCATAGGTTGACACCTACGGCACGGTATCCGTAGCAGGCTACGGACTGAACACCCGGTGAACTTCATCGGGTGTTTTGCATTGTAGGGACAGGTGCGGACGCTCGGTGTTGTAGATTTCGACGGACTGCTTGACCATGAGCCGGGCTTGGGCCAGATCGGCGGGCTTGTGGAGCAATAGCTCTCCCTTCAGGATGCCGTTGACCCGCTCAGCCAAGGCATTCTGGTAGCAGTCGTAGCCGTCAGTCATCGAGCAACGGATGCCGTGCCGCGCGTGCAGGCGCTGGTAGTACGTTGAGCAATACTGGATGCCTCGATCCGAGTGATGCACCAGCGGTTGGCTCGAGCGCCGCGAGCGCAACGCCATCTCCAGTGCGCGGCGCACCCCTTCGGTCTGCAGATTCTCTGCCACGTGGTAGCCCACGATCTTGCGCGAGTAGGCGTCGGTCACCAAGCTCAAGTAGGTGCACCGCTGGGCGGTCGGCAGGTAGGTGATGTCGGCTACCCAGACCTGCTCCGGGCCCGTCGGCACCACTTGGCCTTCGCCTGCCTTGAGCAGGTTAGGGTGGCGTCGGAAGCGGTGATGGCTATCTGTGGTCTTGTGATACGCCCGGCGCGGCCGCACCAGCATCCGGGCGCTGCGCAGGATGTCGAACAGCGCATCGCGCCCGGCCTTGATCCCCGCCTCGCGTAGCGGCTGGCCCAGCATGTGATGCAGCTTGCGCGTACCCAACGTCGGTTGACGTACCCGCAGCGCGGTGACCATCGATACTACTTGGCATGCCTGCTGCTGGCGCTCGCGCTCTCTGTGCCTGCTCTTGTAATACGCCTGGCGGCTATGGCCCATGTAACGGCAAGCCCTTGCCACGCTCAGCCCTTGGACGAGCTTTTGCGTGAGGACTTGCCCAAAGGCTTTTTTACGACGCGTACCCCGTAATCCTTCTCCAACACATTGACCACGGCCTCAAACAACTGCGCCTTCTCGCGGGCTTCCTTGAGCTGAATCTCCAGTTCCTTGATCCGCTGCTCGGGGGTAAGCACTTTGCCTTGACGATCCATGTCCACTCCTCTGACCGTCGGCAGGCTCCAGCCGCTCAGCCCCGGTCGACCATGCTTGCGCAGCCACACCAGCACCGTCGACCGACCTTGGATTCCATAGCGGCGCTGAGCCTCTTTGTACGTCAGCTCGCCTTTTTCCACCTGCTCGACAACGGACAGTTTAAAAGCCAGGCTGTAGTCCCGCTGGGTGCGCTTGATCCTTGATTCCAATTGACTCTCCTTTTTTCTCTCAAAAAGGTGTCAACCAATTCCAGGACGGGTCACTATCCATAAAAAAGCCCCCACGTTTGTCGCGTGGGGGCTTTTTTTGCGCGGACGCTCAGTGCTTGGCGTTGCTGCCGGTCGAGAGCTTGTCCACCAGTGCGATCCCCAGTGCCGAAAGAATGAAGATGGCGTGGATGATGGTCTGCCACATCACGCCGGCTTCGGTGAAGCGCGCATTCGGCGTGCCGATCGTGCCTGCTTCGATAAAGGTGCGCAGCAGGTGGATCGAGGAGATGCCGATGATGGCCATGGCCAGCTTCACTTTCAGCACGCTGGCGTTGACGTGGCTCAGCCATTCCGGTTGATCGGGATGGTTCTGAAGGCGCAGGCGCGACACGAACGTCTCGTAGCCGCCAACGATCACCATCACCAGCAGGTTGGAGATCATGACCACGTCGATCAGGCCCAGCACGATCAGCATGATCTCCATTTCGCCGAAGCTGGTGGCGTGGGTGACGAGGTGCCACAGTTCCTTGAGGAACAGCATGACGTAGACGCCCTGCGCGACGATAAGCCCCAGGTAAAGCGGAAGCTGCAGCCAGCGCGAACTGAAGATGAGATTGGGCAGCAGCCCGAGGCGAGGAGGGGGATTCGGGATCATGATGGGTGCGAGCCGTTGTGGTTTTGCGAAAAAAAGCGCGGCGGCAATTCTATCAACGCCATGAGACCGCGGACATCTCTTTCGACCGGCGGCTTGCCGCTGGCAGGATACCTAGCATGGCGCCCTTCGATGCGCTCGGCTTTTTGGTAAGCGAAATTCGCATTTGCGAAACTCTGTGCCGAAATACGTCGAAAGCTGGAGGCGTATATAGAATTGCCGCCTCGTTTGCATAGAACAAGTCAATAGGAGTTTGTTCCCATGAAGATCCGCTACACCGTCGCCGCGTTGGCCATTGCGCTCGCCCCTTACTCGGCCGCACATGCGTTGGATATCGGTGGGCTCGTAGGCGCCGGCGCCAAGGTCGTCCAGGCGGCCACGCTGAGCGATGCCGAGATCAAGACCCTGTCGGACAAGGCATGCGCACAGAGCGATTCGCAGGAAAAGATCGCCGCGCCGGGCAGCAAATACGACGCTCGTCTGCAGAAGATCGCCAAGTCGCTGGGCAGCACGGTCAATGGCCAGAAAGCCAGCTACAAGGTCTATGTCACCAAGGACGTGAACGCCTGGGCAATGGCCAACGGCTGCATCCGCGTCTATAGCGGCCTCATGGACATGATGACGGACGACGAAGTGATGGGCGTGGTCGGCCACGAAATCGGTCACGTGGCGCTGGGCCACACCAAGAAGGCAATGCAGACCGCCTACACGGTGTCGGCTGCGCGTGACGCGGCTGGCGCGGCGGGCGGCGCGACCGTCTCCCAACTGAGCTCCTCGCAACTGGGCGACCTGACCGAGAAGTTCATCAATGCGCAGTTCTCGCAATCGCAGGAAAGCGCGGCGGACGATTATTCGTTCGACCTGCTGCAGTCCAAGAAGCAGAATACGCGCGGCCTTGTGACCGCGTTCCAGAAGCTGGCCGAGCTGGATGGCGGCAAGAGCGATATGATGAGCTCCCACCCGTCCTCGACCAAGCGCGCGCAGCACATCGAAGACCGCATCGCCAAGGCCAAGTAACCTCTGAGCCAGGCGTCGATCCTCGCTTTTTGGGCGATAAACGGGGCGCGAGCATCCGGGCAAATCCGGGGCTCGCGCCCCTTTGCGTCAGGGTTCCGGAAGTTTCCGGTAAAATGCCGCGTTTATCCGCCCGTAATCTCATCTCTCGGAAAATAGGTCTTTTAATGCAGCCTGTGGTTGAAACCCTCTCCGGCCTGGAGCGCCGTGTTGATCTGGCCGTCTCGGTGGCCGACGTCGAAAAGGAAGTCCAGGCGCAATTGAAGCGCGTGGCTCGGACCGCCAAGGTCCCCGGCTTCCGTCCGGGCAAGGCGCCGCTCGCCATGCTCGAGCGCAGCCATGGTCCCAGCATCCGCTACGACGTGATCAATAGCCAAGTTGGCCGTGCCTTTGAACAAGCCATCGACGGCGCCAAGCTGCGCGTCGCCGGCGCCCCGAACCTCGAGCCCAAGACGGAAGGCGTTTCCGACGACACGCTGGCGTTCACCGCCACGTTCGAGGTCTACCCGGAAGTCGCCGTGCCGGACCTGTCCGCCCTGGCCGTCACCCGCTACGAAACCGCCGTCACCGACGCTGAAGTTCAGCAGACGCTGGACGTGCTGCGCAAGCAACGCGCCACGTTCGAAGCCCGTGAAGGCCGCGCGAGCGCCGACGGCGACCGCGTGACGCTGGATTTTGCCGGCACCATTGACGGCGTGCCGTTCGAAGGCGGCAAGGCCGAAGACTTCCCGTTTGTGCTCGGCCAAGGCCGCATGCTGCCGGAATTCGAAGAAGCCGCGCGTGGCCTGAAGGCTGGCGAAACCAAGGTTTTCCAGCTCAAGTTCCCCGATGACTACCAAGGCGTGGAAGTTGCCGGCAAGACCGCCGAATTCACCATCACCGTCAAGGAAGTGGCTGAAGGCGTCCTGCCCGAACTGAACAGCGAATTCGCCAAGTCGCTCGGCCAAGCCGAAGGCGACGTCGAAAAGCTCAAGGCCGACATCCGCAGCAACATCGAGCGCGAAGTGAAGGTCCGTTCGCAAGGCCGCACCAAGTCCAGCGTCATGGACGCCCTGGTCGAAGCCGGCAAGTTCGACGTGCCGAAGGCCCTGGTCGACAACGACGTGCAAGGCCGTATCTCCGCTGCCCGCGAAGAACTGAAGCAGCGCGGCGTGCCCAATGCCGAATCCGTGCCGATCCCGGCCGAAGCCTTCTCGACCGAATCCGAGCGCCGTGTCCGCCTGGGCCTGCTGGTCTCCGAACTGGTCAAGCAAGCTCAGCTGCAAGCCAAGCCGGAACAGGTCCGCGCGCGCATCGAAGAATTCGCCCAGAACTACGAACAACCCGCCCAGGTTGTCAGCTATTACCTGGCAGACCGCCAGCGTCGTGCTGAAATCGAGGCTATCGTGCTGGAAGACAACGTCGTCGCGCACGTGTTGGAAAAGGCCAAGGTCACCGACGAAAAGGTGCCTTTCGATCAGTTGATGGGGATGGCGTAACACTATGCAGAGATTCACCGATTTCTATGCGGCAATGAATGGCGGGTCTTCGGTGACCCCCACCGGCCTGGGCTACATTCCCATGGTGATCGAGCAGTCGGGGCGCGGCGAGCGCGCCTACGACATCTATTCGCGTCTGCTCCGCGAACGGCTCATTTTCCTGGTGGGGCCGGTGAACGACGCCACGGCCAACCTGGTCGTGGCTCAGTTGCTGTTCCTGGAATCGGAGAATCCTGACAAGGACATTTCCCTGTACATCAACTCGCCTGGCGGGTCGGTGTACGCGGGAATGGCCATTTTTGACACCATGCAGTTCGTCAAGCCGGACGTGTCCACCCTGTGCACCGGCCTTGCGGCCAGCATGGGCGCGTTCCTCTTGGCGGCTGGCAAGAAGGGCAAGCGTTTCACCCTGCCCAACTCGCGCATCATGATCCACCAGCCCTCGGGCGGCGCCCAAGGGCAGGCCTCCGACATCCAGATCCAGGCTCGCGAAATCCTGGACCTGCGCGAGCGCTTGAACCGCATCCTGGCCCACAACACCGGGCAGAGCATGGAGCGCATCGAGCTGGATACGGAACGTGACAACTTCATGTCGGCCGAAGATGCGGTATCGTATGGACTGGTGGACAAGGTCATGGCCTCCCGGTCCGAAGGCTGACTTCCCGGTTGATCCAGACCCGCTGCCATCATGTTTGAGTAAGCGCATGCGCTAGGCCATGTACCCGGCCTGGCGCATCTTTACCTGAGATACGAAAGAAATATGCCTGAAAAAAAGGGATCGGCAGACGCTAAGGTGCTGCATTGCTCGTTTTGCAATAAAAGCCAGCACGAAGTCCGCAAGCTGATCGCGGGTCCGTCGGTATTCATCTGCGATGAATGCATCGACTTGTGCAACGACATCATCCGCGAAGAGGCGCAGGCCACCGCGCGCGCGGCGATTCGTTCCGAGCTGCCCACTCCGGCTGAAATCAAGACTTTCCTCGACCAGTACGTCATTGGGCAAACGTCGCCCAAGCGCATGCTGGCCGTGGCCGTCTACAACCACTACAAGCGCATTCGCCACGGCGAGATCAAGGGCGACGAAGTCGAGCTCTCCAAGAGCAACATCATGCTGATCGGGCCCACCGGCTCCGGCAAGACGCTCCTGGCCCAGACGCTGGCTCGCATGCTGAACGTGCCTTTCGTCATGGCCGACGCCACCACGCTGACCGAAGCGGGCTACGTGGGTGAAGACGTCGAAAACATCATTCAGAAGTTGCTGCAGAACTGCAACTATGAAGTCGAAAAGGCTCAGCGCGCCATCATCTACATTGACGAGATCGACAAGATCTCGCGCAAGTCCGACAACCCGTCCATCACGCGCGACGTGTCGGGCGAGGGCGTGCAACAGGCCCTGCTCAAGCTGATCGAAGGCACGGTGGCATCGGTTCCCCCGCAGGGTGGCCGCAAGCATCCGAACCAGGACTTCGTCCAGGTCGACACCACCAACATCCTGTTCATCGTCGGCGGCGCCTTCGACGGGCTGGAAAAGGTCATCCGTGACCGTACTGAAAAGTCGGGTATCGGCTTTTCGGCGTCGGTACGTGCCAAGTCCGAACGCGGCGTGGGCGAACTCTTCTCCGAAGTGGAACCCGAAGATCTCATCAAGTTCGGTCTCATTCCCGAACTGGTCGGTCGTCTGCCCGTGGTCGCGACGCTGGACGAGCTGGACGAAGCCGCACTGGTCCAGATCCTGACCGAACCCAAGAACGCCTTGCTCAAGCAGTTCCAAAAGCTGTTCGCCATGGAAGGCGCCGAGCTCGACGTGCGCCCGGCTGCGCTCAAGGCCATCGCCCGCAAGGCGCTGCGCCGCAAGACGGGGGCCCGCGGCCTGCGTTCCATCATCGAACAGGCACTGCTCGACACCATGTATGACCTGCCTTCCCAGGGCAACGTCAAGCGCGTGGTCCTCGACGAAAACGCCATCGAGGGCGAGGGCAAGCCCCTGCTGATCTACGCGGATGAAAATGCCGCGCCAGAGAAGCCGGAGCGCGGAGAAGTCCGCGACGCCGCCGCCTGATATTTCAAAAAAGCCCGTTCTCGTAACGGGTTTTTTTACCTAGGGCGCGCCTACATCCCCGATCGCACTTTTCAGCCGCCCGTCATGGCCGCATACTGAAGGCGGTTCCAGGGCCTTTTTGGGGCCTTTTGGTGATCCAGGCGGCCGAGATCTTGAATTTTCGGCTATTGTTCCCATAACAGACGTAATTGACGAGTTTGCTCGGGTATTACCCGGGTGCCCCGTCCCCATACGCCGAGTCATACCGAGGAACCTCATATGTCTGCCAGCCAGACCCTGCCTTCCGACCCGATCGACCTTCCCCTGCTGCCGCTGCGCGATGTCGTAGTGTTCCCGCACATGGTCATCCCGCTGTTCGTCGGCCGACCGCGCTCCATCCGCGCGCTCGAGGTCGCGATGGAAGCGGGCAAAAGCATCATGCTGGTGGCCCAAAAGTCCGCCGGCAAAGATGACCCCACGCCTGAAGACGTCTACGAGATCGGCTGCGTCGCCGGCATCCTGCAGATGCTCAAGCTGCCTGACGGCACCGTAAAGGTGCTGGTCGAGGGTACGCAGCGCGCCCGCATCAATTCCATCGAAGACGCCGATTCGCACTTCACCTGCCAGGTGTCGCCCATCGAACCGGACGCCATGCAGGGCTCCGAAACCGAAGCCTTGCGCCGCGCCATCGTTGCGCAGTTCGAGCAATACGTAAAACTCAACAAGAAGATCCCGCCCGAGATCCTCACCTCGCTGGCTGGCATCGACGATGCTGGCCGCCTGGCTGACACGATCGCCGCGCATCTTCCCCTGAAGCTCGAGCAGAAACAAAAGATGCTCGAGATCACGGGCACCTCCGAACGCCTCGAAGGTCTGCTCACGCAACTCGAAACCGAAATCGACATCCTCCAGGTCGAGAAGCGGATTCGCGGCCGCGTGAAGAAGCAGATGGAAAAGAGCCAGCGCGACTACTACCTGAATGAGCAGGTCAAGGCCATTCAGAAAGAGCTGGGCGAAGGCGAAGAGGGCGCGGACATCGAAGAGCTTGAAAAGAAGATCATCGCTGCCCACATGCCCAAAGAGGCGCGCAAGAAGGCCGATGCCGAGCTCAAGAAGCTCAAGCTCATGTCGCCCATGTCGGCCGAAGCCACGGTGGTGCGCAACTACATCGATACGCTCATCAATCTCCCCTGGAGAAAGAAGAGCAAGATCAACAACTCGATCAGCAACGCCGAAACGGTGCTGGACAACGACCACTACGGTCTCGAAAAGGTCAAGGAACGGATCCTCGAGTATCTTGCCGTGCAACAGCGCGTGGACAAGGTGAAGGCGCCAATCCTGTGCCTGGTCGGCCCCCCGGGCGTCGGCAAGACCTCGCTGGGTCAGTCGATCGCCAAGGCCACGAACCGCAAGTTCGTGCGCATGGCCCTGGGCGGCGTCCGTGACGAGGCCGAGATCCGCGGCCACCGCCGTACGTATATCGGTTCCATGCCCGGCAAGATCGTGCAGAACATGTCGAAGGTCGGCGTGCGCAATCCCCTGTTCCTGCTTGATGAAATCGACAAGCTGGGCATGGATTTCCGCGGCGATCCCTCGTCGGCCTTGCTCGAAGTGCTGGATCCGGAACAGAACCATACGTTCCAGGACCACTACATCGAGGTCGATTTCGATTTGTCGGACGTCATGTTCGTGGCGACCAGCAACACGCTGAACATTCCGCCGGCGCTGCTGGACCGCATGGAAGTGATCCGCCTGTCGGGTTACACCGAGGAAGAAAAGATCCACATCGCCCGCGACCATCTGCTGCCCAAGCTGATGAAGAACAACGGCGTGAAGGATACCGAGCTGACCGTGGACGACAGCGCGCTGCGCGATATCGTGCGCTACTACACCCGCGAAGCCGGTGTCCGTGCGCTCGAGCGCGAAGTCGGCAAGATCTGCCGCAAGGTCATCAAGCAATTGCTGACCCAAAGTGATCGCGCCAAGGCCGAGGGCAAGACGCCGGAGGTCAAGGCAGTCAACGTCACGGCCGACAACCTCAGCGATTACCTGGGTGTGCGCCGCTACGCGTTCGGCATGGCCGAAAAGGAAAACCAGATCGGTCAGGTGACCGGCCTGGCGTGGACGGAAGTCGGCGGCGACCTGCTGACGATCGAAGTCGCGGACATGCCCGGCAAGGGCGTCATCCAGCGCACGGGTTCGCTCGGCGATGTGATGAAAGAGTCGGTCGAGGCGGCTCGCACGGTTGTGCGTTCGCGGGCTCGCCGTCTGGGCTTTGCCGATAGCGTCTTCGAAAAGCACGACATGCACGTGCACGTGCCGGAAGGCGCAACGCCCAAGGACGGTCCGTCCGCGGGTATTGCGATCACCACCGCCATGGTCTCGGCGCTGTCGCGCATCCCGGTGCGCGCCGATGTCGCCATGACGGGCGAGATCACGCTGCGTGGTGAAGTCCTGCCGATCGGCGGTCTGAAGGAAAAGCTGCTGGCGGCCCACCGCGGCGGTATCAAGACGGTTTTGATCCCGGAAGAAAACGTCAAGGACTTGGCGGAGATCCCGGATAACGTCAAGAACCACCTTGAGATCGTGCCAGTCCGCTGGATCGACAAGGTGCTGGAACTGGCCTTGGAGCGTCTGCCAGAGCCCCTGGCCGAGGACGAAGCCGTCAAGGAGCCGCTGGTTGCCAAACCTGCGGAACCTGGCTCGACCGACCCGGTGATGAAGCACTGATGGCGTCTTGAACGCCGGGGCGCCCTCGAAAGAGGGTGCCCGAAGCCGGAAGGCGTCACCAGGCCTTGTTGACGCCCGAAAGCAAAAAACCCCGCTCTCATGATGAACTGACCCCCAGAAGTTGGACGGTCAACTAAAGCCCGTAGGCCTGAGCTCGGTATTGCACCGGGCTCAGGCCTTTTAGCTTGAGCTTGATGCGGTTGTGATTGTAGTAATGGATGTACTGCCGGATGCCGGCCAGCAACTGCTCGATGCTCTCGAAGCGGTTGAGGTGGAAGAACTCTGCTTTGAGCGTGCCGAAGAAGCTTTCCATGGCGGCATTGTCCAGGCAGTTGCCCTTGCGTGACATGCTCTGCGTGACGGACCGGGCGGCCAGCATGCGCCGGTAGATGGGCTGCTGGTATTGCCAGCCCTGGTCGGAGTGCAGCACGGGGCGCTCCGTCGGCCGCAGCCGCGCCAGCGCCTTCTTCAGCATGCTGCCCACGAGCTTGAACACTGGCCGCCGAGCGGTCTCGTAGGCCACGATCTCGCCGTTGTACAGGTCCATCACCGGCGACAGGTACAGCTTCTCGCCACGCACGTTGAACTCGGTCACGTCGGTGACCCACTTCTCGTTCGGACGCTCGGCCTCGAAGCGACGCGCCAACACGTTGGCCGCCACATGATGCGACTGACCTCGGTAGGACCGGTACTTCTTGGCGCGCACGAGCGACTTCAAGCCCAGCGCCTGCATCAGCTTCTGCACCGTCTTGTGATTCACCAGCTCACCTGCCTGGCGCAGCACCGCCGTGATCCGGCGGTAACCATAGCGGCCCTTGTGCTGCGCATAAACCGCGTTGATGTGCTGCTTGAGCTCGGCGTACGGGTCCACGGCGCCAAGCGCCTTCAGGTGGTAATAGAACGTGCTGCGCGACAGCTTGGCTGCTCTCAGCAATAGCGCCAGCGGATGACGATGCCTCAACCCTTGGACCATTTGCGCTTTTTCACCAGCGCTTCGGTCCGTTCCGCTTGGATCAAGGCATCGAGTTTTTTTAGGTAATCGAGCTCCGCTCGCAGGTACGCGTTCTCTTCGCGCAACTGCTTCTCTGTCATGTCCTTGGGTGTTGGCTCGGGTGGATACTTGTGTGGCATGGCGGGGCTATCTCGACGTCTGGGCTCCAATGCGCCCATTCCGCCCTCATCATACCCACGACGCCATTTGCCGATGGTCCCGGAATCGCCCAAGTTGTAAACCGCCACAGCCTGCCTGTCCGATAAGCCGTCCTGCTCGATGCGCTTCAACACCTCAAATTTGAATTGCGCCGAATACCGCTTGCGCGGCCTGACTAAACCAGCCCGTCCATGCAGTTGGTAGACAGCCACCCATCGCCGCAGCAACGCATAGTCCACGCCGACCTCCCGCGCCACTTCCGCATAACTATGCTGTTCAGACAGATACCGCCGTACAGCGTCCAGCTTGAACTGCTCGTCGTACTTTGCCATGCAAAAAACCCCCGAAGGATGGATCAAAGTCCAACTTTCGGGGGTCAGTTCATGAGCGGGGTTTTCTTTTTGGTGGGCTTGCCTGCCAGTTTGGCCGGGTGGGGTGGGAGTGCCCGCCAGAGGACTGCAGCCTAGTGCAGCGCTTGAGTGCGGATGAGACCCACCGCAATGCCTTCCAGCGCAAATTCCTGATCGGCCTTGACCACGATCGTTTCGAAGTCGGGGTTTTCAGGCAGCAGTTCGATATGGCCGTTCTGGCGTTGGAGGCGCTTGACCGTGACGTCGTCACCCAGACGGGCCACCACGATCTGGCCGTTGCGCGCTTCAGACGCCTTCTTGACGGCCAGCAGATCGCCTTCGAGGATACCCGCGTCGCGCATGCTCATGCCGCGCACCTTCAGCAGGTAGTCGGGGGCTTGTGCGAAAAGGCTGGGATCCACGCCAACTTCGCGCTCTACGTGCTCGGCTGCAAGAATGGGGCTGCCAGCTGCGACGCGGCCGACCAGTGGCAGGAGAAGCTGGGCGAGGGCGGGGATGGGAAGCGACGATTGCGCCGGCGCGGTGGCGGCATCTTTGAGCCGGATGCCGCGTGAGGCGCCAGCCGTGAGTTCGATGGCCCCCTTGCGTGCCAATGCCTTGAGGTGGTCTTCTGCGGCGTTGGGAGAGCGAAAACCCAAGGCCTGGGCAATTTCGGCGCGGGTCGGCGGAAAGCCGGTGCGCGCGACCGTTTGCCTGATGAGGTCCAGGATTTGTTGTTGGCGATCCGTGAGTTTGCTGGCCATGGCGATGATCCGGTGTGAGCGGACTGTACATATATACAGCGCCATTCTGGGGGACGTAGCGCAAAAAAGCAAGCGGGGCACGATGCCAACAAGAACGGGACCCGAAGGTCCCGTTTTGACTGCTGACGGCGTACCGCCGACGTGATTTACAGCACGGCTGCGATGCCGGCTGCCACCTTGTCGATGTTGCCGCTGTTCAGCGCGGCCACGCAGATGCGGCCGCTGGACACGGCGTAGACGCCGTGTTCTTCGCGCAGGCGGTCCACTTGGGCGGAGGACAGGCCCGAGTACGAGAACATGCCGCGTTGCTTGAGCACGAAGCTGAAGTCCTGCTTGCCGCCGTGTTCCTTGATCTTGTCGACCAGTTGAGCACGCATCAGGCGGATGCGATCACGCATGCCGGCCAGTTCTTCTTCCCAGAGAGCAAACAGCTCGGGCGTGTTCAGCACCGTCGAGACGACCGTGCCGCCGTGCGTGGGCGGGTTGGAGTAGTTGGTGCGGATGACGCGCTTGAGCTGGCTCAGCACGCGCGTGGCTTCGTCCTTGCTGCCGGCGACAACGGTCAGCGCGCCGACGCGCTCGCCGTACAGCGAGAACGACTTCGAGAACGACGAGCTGATGAACATGGTCATGTCCATGTCGGCGAACAGGCGCACGACTGCGGCGTCTTCCTTGAGGCCGTCGCCGAACCCTTGGTAGGCGATGTCCAGGAACGGGACCAGGTTGTTTTCCTTCACGACGGCGGCGATCTGCTTCCACTGGTCGGCGGTGGGGTCAGCGCCGGTGGGGTTGTGGCAGCATGCGTGCAGCACGACGATGGTCTTGGCGGGCGCGGCCTTCAGGTCGGCCAGCATGGCTTCGAAGTTCAGGCCACGGGTGGCGGCGTCGTAGTAGGCGTACGTGCCGACTTCAAAGCCGGCGCGTTCGAACAGCGCGCGGTGGTTTTCCCAGCTGGGATCGCTGATCAGCACCTTCGAGCCCGGCAACAGCTGGCGCAGGAAGTCGGCGCCGATCTTCAGGGCGCCGGTGCCGCCCAGCGCTTGCGTGGTCAGCACGCGGCCGGCGGCGGCCAGCGCGGAGTCCTTGCCCAGGAGCAGGGCCTGCGCACCGGCGTTGTAGCCGGCAATGCCTTCGATCGGCAGATAGCCGCGGGCGGCAGCGGCTTCGATGCGGGCGGTTTCGGCCTTGCGCACTGCGCCCAGGAGCGGGATCCGTCCCTGATCATCGTAATACACGCCCACGCCCAGGTTCACTTTACCGGGGCGGGTATCCGCGTTGTATTGTTCGTTCAGACCAAGGATGGGGTCGCGCGGCGCGAGCTCGACGGAATCGAAAAGGGTGCTCATGGGACTCTGATGAGGTGGGTGGACGCAGTACGAGGTGCTGTGGATAATGGGGGGTTTACCCTGGAACAGTCTAGCATGCCTAAGAGCGCAATAGACCCGAGCGCGGGGGCTCCCGCCGCAGGTCCGGGATTCGTCGATTTCCCTGACAGCCCGTTTCATCTCTACCAACCCTATCCGCCGGCGGGAGACCAGCCCACGGCCATCGCAGGGCTGACCCAGGGTGTCGAAGACGGCCTCATGTACCAGACGCTTCTGGGGGTGACCGGGTCGGGCAAGACCTACACCATGGCCAACGTCATTGCGCGTATGGGCCGTCCGGCGCTGGTACTTGCGCCCAACAAGACGCTGGCCGCGCAGCTCTACGCCGAAATGCGCGAGTTCTTCCCGAAGAACGCGGTCGAGTACTTCGTTTCTTACTACGACTACTATCAGCCCGAGGCCTACGTGCCGACGCGCGACCTGTTCATTGAGAAGGATTCGTCCATCAACGAACACATCGAGCAGATGCGGCTGTCGGCCACCAAGAGCCTGCTAGAGCGCCGCGACACGATCATCGTGGGCACCGTGTCCTGCATCTACGGTATCGGTAACCCCGGCGACTATCACGCGATGGTGCTGATCCTGCGTGCGGGGGACCAGATCGCCCGGCGCGAGATTCTCGCGCGCCTGGTCGCCATGCAGTACACCCGCAACGATGCGGAGTTCACGCGCGGGGTGTTTCGCGTGCGGGGCGAAACCATCGATATCTTCCCGGCGGAAAGCGCCGAGCTCGCGTTGCGCGTGACGCTGTTCGACGACGAAATCGAAAGCCTGGAATTGTTTGACCCGCTGACTGGCCGTATCCGCCAGAAACTGCCGCGCTTCACTGTCTATCCCGGTTCGCACTATGTGACGCCGCGCGACACCGTGCTGCGCGCCATCGAAACCATCAAGGAAGAACTGCGCGAGCGCGTCAAGCGCTTCGTTGACGACGGCCATCTGGTCGAGGCGCAGCGTCTGGAGCAGCGTACCCGCTTCGATCTGGAAATGCTGCAGGAGCTGGGATTCTGCAAGGGCATCGAGAACTACTCGCGCCATCTGTCCGGCGCCGCGCCGGGCGAGCCGCCGCCGACCCTGATCGACTACCTGCCATCCGATGCGCTGATGTTCATCGACGAAAGCCACGTGACCATCGGCCAGCTCAGCGCCATGTATCGCGGAGACCGGTCGCGCAAGGAGACGTTGGTGCAGTACGGTTTTCGTCTGCCGTCCGCGTTGGACAACCGCCCGCTCAAGCTCGAAGAGTTCGAGGCGCGGATGCGCCAATGCGTGTTCGTTTCGGCAACACCGGCCGCGTACGAACAAGAACATGCGGACAACGTCGTGGAGCAGGTGGTGCGCCCCACGGGGCTGGTCGATCCGCTCGTGCAGGTGCTGCCCGCCCGGACGCAGGTGGACGATCTGCTGGGACAGATCAAGGCGCGTGTCGCGCAAGGAGATCGCGTGCTGGTCACGACGCTGACCAAGCGCATGGCCGAAGACCTGACCGACTTCCTGAGCGAGCATGGCGTGAAGGTGCGCTACCTGCACTCGGACATCGATACGGTCGAGCGCGTCGAAATCCTGCGCGACTTGCGCCTGGGTGCGTTCGACGTGCTGGTGGGCATCAACCTGCTGCGCGAAGGGCTGGACATTCCCGAAGTGTCGCTCGTGGCCATTCTGGACGCCGACAAGGAAGGCTTCCTGCGTTCGGAGCGCAGCCTCATCCAGACCATCGGCCGCGCGGCGCGCAACCTCAATGGTCACGCGATCCTCTATGCCGATCGGATCACGGACTCGATGAAGCGCGCCATGGATGAAACTGCCCGCCGGCGCACCAAACAGCTGCAATTCAACCTCGACAACGGCATCACCGCTCGCGGTGTGCAGAAGGCCGTGCGCGAGCTGATCGACGGCATCGTGGCGCCCGCCCAGCACGACACGTTGGAGGCCGCAGTTCCCGCCGAACTGCTGAAGGACGAAAAGGCGCTGGCGCGCGAGATCAAGCGCCTGGAAAAGCTGATGATGGATCACGCGCGCAACCTCGAATTCGAGCAGGCGGCCGCGGCTCGGGATTCGCTCAATGCGCTCAAGCAGCGGGTGCTGCTCGACGGGGCGGTGTAGCGGGCTATGGATGTTTCAATTCATGTCTGCGCGCTTACCGTTTCCTGAATAGCCGCAAAAAGTGGTGCGTTGCAATCATGGTGTAACCATTCGGGAATTTTGCGCGGTTTGCATCTCAATGGTTACCTGAGTATAAGCTTGCAACCCCATGATTTTGTTGTGGTTATGCCGGCCTCCGATTTGCGCTGCGTCAATTGCGCGGGCGCAAAAAAAGCTTGCCTTATCTCGGGTTTTCCCGCACACTTGCTTCCATGATGACCAAGGTACTTTTCGTTTGCATGGGCAATATCTGTCGCTCGCCGAGCGCAGAGGGCGTGTTTCGCCATTTGGTGAATGACGCGGGTTTGGGCGATGTCGTTCGCATCGACTCCGCGGGTACGCACGCGTTTCACATTGGCGAGGCGCCTGATGCCCGGGCGCAGGCTGCAGCTCGCAAGCGCGGCTACGAGATCACTCACTGCGAGGCGCGTCAGGTCACCGCGGAAGACTTCCGTGACTTCGATCTGATCCTCGCCATGGACTGGGACAATCTGTCCGCCATGCAGCAGCAATGCCCCAAGGCATACCAGCACAAGCTGATGCTGCTGATGCGCTTCGCCAATGAATTCGAAGAAGCCACCGTGCCCGATCCTTACTATGGCGGCGCCGACGGCTTCGGCAAGGTTCTGGATTACCTGGAAGATGCCTGTCAGGGCGTCCTCGAATTGGTCCGCAAGCGCGCTACCCAGTACCAGGCTGCCTGATTGCATGGTCGTGGAGCCGCTCGCAGAGCGGCTCTTCAGCTACAAGGCAGTGAAAAACCGCGCAGATGCGCGGTTTTTTGTAGCCCGGAGCCATACCAAATTAGTCGGGAATAGGCTATACTTGAGCCAATTACTCGGGTATTGACCGCTGGATTCGCTGGCGGCCACTGCCGGAATCACAGGGAATTCACCATGCGGCTAACTACCAAAGGGCGTTTCGCCGTGACTGCCATGATCGACCTGGCTATGCGGCAGCATAGCGGTCCGGTCACTCTTGCGGCCATCAGCCAGCGTCAGAACATCTCGCTTTCGTATCTTGAACAGCTTTTCGGCAAGCTCCGCCGTCACGAGCTCGTGGACAGTGTCCGCGGCCCGGGCGGCGGTTATTCGCTTGCGCGTCTGGCGCGCAACGTGACGGTCGCGGACATCATCTTCGCCGTCGACGAACCGCTGGATGCGACCAGCTGTGGTGGCAAGCGGGACTGTACGAGCGGCAACGACGGCAAGCCGGGCAAGTGCATGACGCACGAACTCTGGGCGACGTTGAATCGCAAGATGGTGGATTACCTGGATTCGGTGTCCCTGCAGGATCTCGTTGATCAGCAGCGTGTGCGCCAACTGCAGGAAGCCACCAATCAAGCGCAGGCCTGCGCAGTGCGTGTGAACCGGGTGGGAGGCGCGACCGCCGCCAACGCCCCGACCACGACTGTGGCTGCCAACGCCACCGTATAAGAAGCATCAGGAGTTGTAGAAATGACCACCCGTCCGATCTATCTGGATTATTCGGCCACGACGCCTGTCGACCCCCGTGTCGTCGACGCCATGGTGCCCTGGCTGTACGAAAACTTTGGCAACCCCGCCTCGCGCAGCCACGCGTTTGGCTGGGAGTCCGAAGAGGCCGTCGAACGTGCCCGCGAAGAAGTCGCCAAGCTGGTCAATGCCGACCCGCGCGAAATCGTCTGGACCTCTGGCGCCACCGAATCCGATAACCTGGCCATCAAGGGCGCAGCCAACTTCTACGCCGAACGCGGCAAGCACATCATCACGGTCAAGACCGAGCACAAGGCTGTGCTCGACACCTGTCGAGAACTGGAGCGCCAAGGCTTCGAAGTCACGTACCTGAACGTCAAGGACAACGGCCTGATCGACCTGGATGTCTTCAAGGCTGCGCTGCGTCCCGACACCGTGCTCGTGTCGGTGATGATGGTGAACAACGAAATCGGCGTGATCCAGGACGTGGAAACGCTGGGCGAAATCTGCCGCGAAAAGGGCATCATCTTCCATGTGGACGCCGCTCAGGCGACCGGCAAGGTGGAAATCGATCTGCAAAAGCTGAAGGTCGACCTGATGTCGTTCTCGGCCCACAAGACTTACGGCCCGAAGGGCATCGGTGCGCTGTATGTGCGCCGCAAGCCGCGTATCCGCATCGAAGCGCAGATGCATGGCGGTGGCCATGAGCGCGGTTTCCGCTCGGGCACGCTGGCCACGCACCAGATCGTCGGCATGGGCGAGGCATTCCGCCTGGCCCGCGAAGAAATGGGCACCGAGAACGAGCGCATCCGCATGCTGCGCGACCGCCTCTGGAAGGGGCTGTCGGAAATCGAAGAGGTCTACCTCAACGGCGACATGGACCAGCGCGTGCCGCACAACCTGAACGTCAGTTTCAATTACGTCGAAGGCGAGTCCCTGATCATGGCGATCAAGGAATTGGCTGTGTCTAGCGGTTCGGCGTGCACGTCCGCCAGCCTGGAGCCCTCGTACGTGCTGCGCGCCCTGGGCCGCAACGATGAGTTGGCGCACAGCTCGATCCGCTTCACGCTGGGTCGTTTCACGACCGAAAAGGAAGTGGACTTTGCGGTCGAACTGATCAAGAGCCGGGTTGGCAAGCTGCGCGATATGTCGCCGCTGTGGGAAATGGCCAAGGAAGGCATCGACTTGAACACCGTGCAGTGGGCCGCGCACTAAGCGCCCGCGCCTCGAAATACGTGGAGAATTAACATGTCTTACAGCACCAAAGTTCTGGATCACTACGAAAATCCCCGCAACGTCGGTTCGTTCGACAAGTCGGACGAGTCGGTGGGCACCGGCATGGTCGGCGCGCCAGCCTGTGGCGACGTCATGAAGCTGCAGATCAAGGTGAACGAAGCTGGCGTGATCGAAGACGCGCGCTTCAAGACCTACGGTTGTGGCTCGGCCATCGCTTCCAGCTCGCTCGTGACCGAGTGGGTCAAGGGCAAGACGCTGGATCAAGCGATGAGCATCCGCAACACGCAGATCGCCGAAGAGCTGGCCTTGCCGCCGGTGAAGGTGCACTGTTCCATCCTGGCCGAAGACGCGATCAAGGCCGCGGTGCAGAACTACAAAGAAAAGCATTCGGCCACGGCCGAAGCTGTGGCGGGCTGATCATGTCCGTTACCCTGACCCAACAGGCTGCCACCCATATCGGCCGCTACTTGCAGAAGCGCGGAAAGGGTATCGGCTTGCGGCTCGGCGTTAGGACGACGGGCTGTTCCGGCATGGCCTACAAGTTGGAGTATGTCGACGAGGTCGAGGCGGAAGATGTCGTCTTCGAGAGTTTTGGCGTGAAGGTCTTCATTGACCCCAAGAGCCTTTCCTATCTCGATGGCACGGAGCTGGACTACGCCCGCGAGGGCCTGAACGAAGGCTTCAAGTTCCGCAACCCCAACGAGAAGGCGACCTGCGGCTGCGGCGAGTCTTTCACGGTGTAAGCCTTGGCTGGTGACGATCACTTCAGCCTGTTTGGCTTGCCGGCACGATTCGACCTGGACGGCCAGGCGCTTGAACACGCCTGGCGCAGCGTCGCCGCGAAGGTTCACCCCGACCGGTTCGCGACGGCCAGCCCTGCCGAGCGCCGCGTGGCGATGCAGTGGGCCGCCCGCGCCAACGAGGCATATCGTGAACTGAAGGATCCGCTGCTGCGGGCGCGCTACCTGTGCGAGCAGGCGGGCGTGGACCTTCAGACGGAAAGCAACACGTCCATGGACGCGGCCTTTCTGATGCAGCAGATGACCTGGCGCGAGATGCTGGACGATGCGCGCGATGACGCCGGCGTGCTGGACACGCTGCAAGCCGAGCTGGAAGCGGCGCGCGCCGAGATGCGAGCCACGCTGACGCGCCTCTTGGATGAGGAACGCGATTACGCGGCCGCCGGGCGCAAGGTGCGGGAATGGATGTTCGTGGAAAAGCTGGCGCAGGAGCTGGCCAACGTGCAGCCCGCGGGATAGCCAACGGCGCGCTGGGGCGTGCCCGACACGGGCGCCTGCACGGCGCGGCCAACTGACCAGAAAAAAGAATCATGGCCTTATTGCAGATATCCGAGCCCGGCGAATCGCCCGCGCCGCACCAGCGCAAGCTGGCGGTCGGGATTGACCTGGGTACCACCAATTCGCTGGTTGCTGCCGTGCGCAGCAGCGTTGCCGAAGTGCTGCCCGACGCGCAAGGCCATGCCTTGCTGCCGTCGGCAGTGCGTTATTTTCCTGGCGGCAAGGTCACGACCGGCCGTGAGCCGCTGGCGCAGCAAGCCGAGGATCCGCTGAACACGGTCGTGTCCGTGAAGCGTTTCATGGGCCGGTCGCTGGAAGAGGCGCGCGCGACGCGTGCGCCGTATGAATTCGTTGATGCCCCCGGCATGGTGCGGATCCGCACGGCGCAGGGCGATCTGAGCCCGGTCGAGGTGTCCGCGCAGATCCTGGCGGTGCTGCGCCAGCGCGCCGAAGACGTGCTCGGCGACGAACTGGTGGGTGCGGTCATTACCGTGCCCGCGTATTTTGATGACGCACAGCGTCAGGCCACGCGCGACGCCGCGCGCTTGGCGGGCCTGAACGTTCTTCGCCTCTTGAATGAGCCGACCGCGGCCGCGATTGCCTACGGGCTGGACAATGCTGCCGAGGGTGTTTACGCAGTTTATGACCTGGGCGGCGGCACATTCGATATCTCCATCCTGCGCCTGACGCAGGGTGTGTTTGAGGTGATCTCCACGGGCGGCGATACGGCGCTTGGCGGCGACGACTTCGATGTGCTGATCGCGGACCATGCCGTGGCGAAGCTGGGCTTGGGCGAGCTGTCGCCCGCCGAGCGCCGGGGCCTGCTGATGGCCGCGCGCGCCGCGCGTGAAACGCTGTCGGATTCCGACGTGACGAGCCTGAAGCTGACGCTGTCGGGCGGACGCGAGGTCGCGCTGACGCTGACCCGTGACGAATTCGAATCCCTGGCCCAGCCGCTGATCGAGCGCACGCTGGACACGGCGCGTCGCGCGCTGCGCGACGCGGCGCTCAAGCCCGCCGACGTGCGCGGCGTGGTGATGGTTGGCGGGGCCACGCGCATGCCCGTCGTGCGCGCTGCCGTGGCCAAGGTGTTTGGCACGGAGCCGCTGACCGATCTCGATCCCGACCAAGTGGTGGCGCTGGGCGCCGCGCTGCAGGCCAATCTGCTGGCGGGCAACCGCGCGCCTGGCGAGGACTGGCTGCTGCTGGACGTGATCCCGCTGTCGCTGGGTCTGGAAACGATGGGCGGCCTGGTCGAACGCATCATCCCGCGCAACAGCACCATTCCGGTCGCGCGCGCGCAGGAATTCACGACCTTCAAGGATGGCCAGACGGCCATGAGCATCCACGTGGTGCAGGGCGAACGCGATCTGGTGTCGGATTCCCGTTCGTTGGCGCGCTTTGAACTGCGCGGCATTCCGCCCATGGTGGCCGGCGCGGCGCGTATCCGTGTGACTTTCCAGGTGGACGCGGACGGCCTGCTGAGCGTCACCGCGCGCGAGCAAAGCCAGGGCGTCGAGGCGATGGTGTCGGTCAAACCGTCGTACGGACTGTCCGACGACGAGATCGCCAAGATGCTGGCCGACAGTGTGGCGCAGGCCGACACCGATGCGAAGGCGCGCATGTTGCGGGAGCAGCAGGTGGATGCGCGTCAGCTGGTGGAATCGGTGCAGGCCGCATTGGCCGTCGACGGCGACCTGCTGGACCCGGATGAACGCAAGCGCGTGGATGAATGCCTGCAAGGGGCCATTGCTGCGCAGCAGGCGCAGGACGTGGACACCGTGACCCAAGCCGTGCAGGCCCTGTCGGCCGCGACGGATGAGTTCGCCGCGCGCCGCATGGACCGCAGTATCCGCGCCGCGCTTGCCGGCCGCAAACTTGACGAAATCGCCTGATAAGAAGTTATGCCGAAACTGACTGTATTGCCTCATCCCGACTACTGTCCCGAAGGCGCGGTGATCGAAGACGCGCCCAAGGGTGTGTCGATCTGCCGTGTGCTGCTGGATAACCACATCGATATCGAGCACGCGTGCGAACTGTCGTGCGCCTGCACGACCTGTCATGTGGTGGTCAAGCAAGGGTATTCGTCGCTGGAAGACGCAACGGACGACGAGGAAGACCTGCTGGACAAGGCCTGGGGCCTGACCCCGACTTCGCGGCTGTCGTGCCAGGCGCTGGTAAGCGACGCCGACCTGACGGTCGAGATTCCGAAGTACACGATCAATCACGCCAAAGAGGGCCATTGATGAAGTGGACCGACACCTACGAGATTGCCACCGCGCTGTACGACGCGCACCCTGACGTCGACCCCAAGGCGCTGCGCTTCACGCAGTTGCGCGACTGGGTCATGGCTTTGCCGGGCTTTACCGACGATCCCGCGCACTGCGGCGAGAAGATCCTGGAGGCCATCCAGATGGCCTGGATCGACGAAGCCGACTGAACGTGATTTGCCTAGAGCGCTCCCTTTCCGGGAGCGTTTTTTTTGGGCGCGGCCGCGTCGTGCCGTTGGCCGGCGATGGTCTGCCGCCGTGTTTGACATGCCGGCGTCGCGCAGGCCACGGTATCATCGGGGATCCGTTTGTTGTCCTTTCCAGCCGAGTCTACCGATGCCCGCTGCCCAACTGCGTTTTGGCCTGGCCGCCAATCGTTTGCACCACGAAACCCCCGACGCTGCCTTGTTCACCTGGCTGCGTTCGTGCTCGTCCACCATCCGCGAGCTGGGCGTGCAGTTGCACACGGTGGGGCGCACGCATGATGCGATCGTGCGCGAGGGCATGCTGCAGGGTTACTCCGGCCTGATTCGCTACCCGTACGGCCGCGAGGGTGGTCTGATGAAGCTGGTGGCGCGCGTGACCGAAGGCCGCGATGGCCAGGCGCCGTTCGATGGCGCGATCTACCTGATCGATCCCGTGGATCCGTCCTCGATTTTTCCGGAAGCGCTTGCGCTCAAGCGGCAGTGCATCACGCACGGCCGGCCTTTCATTTCGACGTTGGCCGGCGCCATCGAGTGGATGGAGGTCGAACGCATCCATGCGGGGCTGGCGCCGGACGCGTCCGTGTCGCGCCATTTCAATTTCTCGGGCCAGACGCTGGCGATGATCGCCCACGATGCGCTCAAGGACGAAATGGTGGCCTTTGCCAGCGAGCACTTCGATGTGCTGTCCCGGTTTGCGCGGCGCGTGGCCACGGGCACGACGGGCGGCCGCCTGAACGAGCTGGCCTGGTCGCGCGGCTGGCCCAAGGATACGCCGTGGGTTCACCGTTACCTCAGCGGCCCGCTGGGCGGCGATGCGCAGATTGCCGAATTGGTGCTGGAGCACCAATGCCAGCGCGTCATCTTCTTCGAAGACCCCCACGTCGCGCGCCAGCACGAGGCCGACATCCAGTTGCTGGAACGCGCGGTGCGCGTGGTGACCGAGTCCGCCACCTGCGCCACGTCTCCCACCGTCGCGCGCCGCTGGGCGCAAGCCGTCGAAAAGCGCGGCATCTGACCGCTACGCGCGCGTCGCGGCCGGGCCAGCGCCGGTGATGATGCGAGCGACGCGGTCCGCGACGGCCGCTGCCGCCATCGATAGCGGCAAGACATCCGAACGGCACAGAAAGACGGGACGCGTCAGCCTGGGCCTAGCGA
The DNA here is from genome assembly GCF_037039475.1 of Achromobacter sp. E1. Classification (NCBI taxonomy): domain Bacteria; kingdom Pseudomonadati; phylum Pseudomonadota; class Betaproteobacteria; order Burkholderiales; family Alcaligenaceae; genus Achromobacter; species Achromobacter sp. E1. The sequence goes on along the minus strand of NZ_CP146253.1, from coordinate 3,489,339 downwards.
TCCGGCGGAGCACGACCAGGCCGCGCGCGGCTTCCTGGCGGACGGCCTCGTAGGATAGGATCGTACTGGCAACGCCGGCCTGCGCCAGCTCGATGAGCTGCGGAATGGCGTTGGCCTCGGCAATGATGCGAAATTGCACCTGTTCGCGCTGCTGGTATTGGTCTAGCAGCCGGCGCAGGCTATGCGGATTGCCTGGCAACACCAGCGGCAGCGCCGACAACGCGCGCAGGCTGATGGACGGTAGCCCAGCGACATCCGATGCCGCGCGCTTGCTGGGCTTTGCCGCGGGCGGCGACACCACCACCAGCTCTTCGTCGATCAGATGCTGAAATCGAAGGTCGACCGACGCCTCGTCGCTGAACGTGAGCCCCAGGTCGGCGTGCCCCGAGCTGACAAAGCCGGGAATGTAGCCGGTGCTGGATTCGATGATCTTCAGATAGACGCCCGGCCATTGGGCGAGGGAAAAGCGCAGGAGCGGCACGGTCAGCAGCTTGGCCATCGACATCGACATTGCCAGCGATACCGTTCCGCGCGGGGCGTTGATGTCTTCGCGCACGTCCGCGCGCGCCGCGTCGATGCGGCCAAGGATCTCGCGCGCATGCGCCAGCAGCCGTGAACCGGCGGCGGTGGGCGTGACGCCACGCGCGCTGCGATGCAGCAGCACGACGCCCAGATCTTCCTCGAGGTTGCGGATCAGCAGGCTGAGCGCCGGTTGGGCCACGTGCAGCGCGGTGGCCGCACGGCTGATCGAACCCGTTGAAACCACGGCGACAAAGCACTGCATCGCACGGATGGACATGGACATGAGAGGGCTCCGGACGGTGCGGGCCATCATAATTTTGTTATGGCCTGCATATTTAAACGGTATTTCTAATATATCAATCCGCTTTCCATAATGAGCGTCATCCAAGAAAAATCACGGGAGACAACATGATGCTCAACAAACTATTCGCTGCCTGCCTTGCTTCGGCGGCGGTGTCGGCCCCCGCGTTTGCAGATGCCTGGCCCGCCAAGCCCATCACGCTGGTCGTGCCGTTTTCCGCGGGCGGGCCGACCGATTTCATCGCGCGCCTGGTGGCCGAGCCGCTGGCGCGCGAACTGGGCCAGCAGGTCATCGTGCAGAACAAGCCGGGCGCGAGCGGGAACGTGGGCTATCAAAGCGTGCTCAATGGCCCGGCCGACGGCTACACGCTCATGCACAACACGGTGGCCATGCAGGCCATCAGTCCGTTGATTTACCCCAGCGCAAAGATGCATCCGGCCAAGGATTTCGTGCCGGTTGGCACGACGGGCGCCATGCCGAACCTGCTGGTCGTCAACCCCGAGCGCACGCCCGTCAAGACGCTGGCTGAACTGGTGGAGCGCGGGCGCAGCGCGCCGCAGGGCTTGAGCTACGCCACGTTTGGTCCGGGCAGCTCGCCGCACGTGTATGGCGCCTCGCTGCAGAAACTGGCTAATTTTCAGGCCGTGGGCGTGGCTTACAAAGGCAGCGCCAACGCCGTGACGGACGTGATCGGCGGTCAGGTCGACTTTCTGTTCGACAGCATGTCCACCAGCATCGGCCAGGTGCAAGGCGGCCGGCTCAAGGCGTTGGCGATCACGTCGGCGGCGCGTTCGCCGCTGTTGCCGGATGTGCCGACGCTGAAGGAGGCGGGCTATCCCGCCCTGGATCTGAAATTCTGGTTCGCGCTGCAGACGCCCGCGGGCACGCCCGATGACGTGGTGCAGAAACTGCGTGCCGCGGTCGCGAAGGTGGTGGCCAGCGACGCTTACCGCCAGGCCATGCAGGAGCGGGGCGCCGAGGCTTTCCAGGTGGCGCCGGCCAAGCTTGACGAGTTCTTCAAGCAGGAAACCGCGCAATGGACGCAGGCGGCGAAGACGATCGGGCTGAAGGCGGAGCAGTGAACATGGAAGGCAGGCATCGCATGACGCCATTGAAGAACATCACGGTCCTGGATCTGAGCAAGGTGCTGGCCGGACCGTTGTGCGGGCAGTATCTGGGCGAACTGGGGGCGCGCGTGATCAAGGTCGAGCCGGTGGGCACCGGCGACGACACGCGCGCGTGGCTGCCGCAGGAGGCCGGCGAGTCCGCGACGTTCCTGGCCGTCAATCACAACAAGCGCAGCCTCGCGGTGGACCTGAAGACCGAAGCGGGGCGGGCGGTGGTTCATCGACTGGCCGGCCAGGCCGATGTCGTGCTGCAGGGGTTTGGCGGCAAGACCGCGGCGCGCCTGGGCGTGGATTACGAGACGCTGAGCCGCCTCAATCCGCGTCTCGTGTATTGCGAGATCTCGGGCTACGGCCGTGAAGGGCCGATGGGCGACGAGCCGGGCTACGACGTCATGCTGCAGGCCTTCAGCGGCATGATCAGCACGATGGGCGAGCCGGATGGCAATTTTGCGCGCGCCAGCTTTTCGCCGGTGGATCTGGGCACGGGATCGTTTGCGCTGAGCGGCATTCTGGCAGCGCTGCTCGAGCGCGGGCAGACGGGCAAGGGGCAATACCTGGATGTGTCGCTGCTGGATACGTCGCTGGGGCTGATGTCTTACATGGCGCAGAATTATTGGCGCACGGGGAAGGTGCCGCGCCGGATGGGCACGGGCCATCCCGCCATGTGTCCGTACCAGGCGTTTCGCGCGTCCGATGGCGACCTCATGCTGGGTGTGGGCAATGACGCGCAGTGGCAGCGCTTCTGCGCGGCGGCGGGGTTGCAGGAATATGTGAACGATCCGGCGTTTGCGACCAATGCCGAGCGAGTCCGCAACTTTGACGCGACCGTCGCCCTGGTGCAGTCGCGCATCGAAACGCGGTCGGTGGCGCAATGGCTGGCATTGCTAAAGCCAAAGGGAATCGCGTGTTCGGCGATCCATACGCTGGACCAGGCGTTGGCGCATCCGCAGGTCGCGGCGCGCGAACTGATCGTGACGACCGAGCATCCGGCGCTAGGCGAAGTGCGCAATATAGGTCTGCCCGTGCGTTTTGGGCGGCAGCCGCGCAAGGCCGCGCGGCCCGCGCCGATGTTGGGCGAGCACAGCCGTGAAATCCTGGCGGAGCTGGGCTTTGAGGCAAGCGAGATTGCCGCGATGCTGGTTAGTGGCAGCGTGCAGCAGCACCCCTTCGATAAAGGAACGGCATGAATCCGGTGCGTTACGAAGTCCGCGATGGCATCGCCGAAATCCATCTATGCCATGCGCCCGTCAACGCGCTGGACGTGGGTGTGCTGGACGCGCTGATTAGTGCGCTGGAAAAGGCGAATGCGGATGCGGGCGTGCGGGCGGTGCTGCTGGCCAGCAGCCTGCCCGGGCGATTCTGCGCCGGACTGGACATGAAGCAGCTGCTGCAAAGCACGCCCGCGCGCGTGCGGGAGTTGCTGACCCGGCTCTACATCAAGCTGTATGACGCGCAGTTCAACCTGACCAAACCATCGATTTCGGTGGTATCTGGCGCCGTGCGCGGCGGCGGCATGACGGTGGCGATTTCCAGCGACATGACCGTGGCCGCCGACAGCGCGACGTTTGGCTACCCGGAGATCGACGTGGGCGTGCTGCCCGCCATTCATTACGTGCATCTGCCGGCGGTGGTGGGCAAGCATCGGGCGTTCGATCTGCTCTTTACCGGCCGCACGTTCAGTGCCGGCGAGGCGCAGGCGATGGGGCTGGTGTCGCGTGTCGCCGCCGAAGCCGAACTGCTGGACGAGGCGCGCACGCTGGCTCGGTCGCTGGCGCAGAAGCCGCCGGAGGTCCTGGCGATGGGCCGGCGCGCGTTCGTGTACAGCAACGACAACGAGTATCGGCGCCGGGTGGCCACGGCGGTGGAAGTGTTCTGCAACGCCGCGGCCACGCCCGAGGCGCGCGAAGGCTTGAGCGCCTTCGTGCAGAAGCGGGCGCCTGACTGGGCAAGCGTCGGCGAAACGCGCTAACGCTATTGGCCGGTAAAACGGGGCGGCCGCTTTTCGCGGAACGCCGCCACGCCTTCGGCGAAATCGGCGCGTGCGGCCGACTGCAGGAAGCGCGACGTTTCCTCGGCCAACTGGGCTTCCAGCGGCGCGTGCGCGGCGCTGCGCAGCAATGCCTTGGCGCCCGCAATGCCGTGCGGCGCGTGGCGGGCGATGTCTTGGGCATAAGCTTGCCCCGCGGCAGCAAGTTCGCTGGCAGGCGCGGTGCGCGTGATGATGCCCCAGGCCTGCGCCTCGTCGGCCGTGAAGGCGTCATGACGCAAGAGGAGATCGAGTGCGCGCTTGGGGCCGGCGGCGCGCATGAGGCCATGCGTCATGCCGGCATCGGGCGTCGCGCCGAGCTTCAGGTAGGCCGTCATGAAGCGCGCGCCCGCATCGGCGACTGCGAGGTCGCATGCCAGGACGAGCGACAAGCCCGCGCCCGCCGCCACGCCGTGAACCTGCGCGAGCCAGACTTTGTCCATGCGCGGGATGCGCGCAACGAATGCATTGAGCGGCGTGAACAGTTCCGACAGCGTGGCGCGCACCTTGTCGGGCTCTCCGGTGAACATGCCGATGTCTCCGCCCGCGCAGAATGCCTTGCCCGTGCCGCGCAGCAGCACGACGCGCACCACGTCGCACGTTTCGATCCACTGCGCGGCGCGCAACAGGTCGCCCGCCATGGCCACGTCGATGGCGTTGAGCGCGTCCGCGCGATTGAGGGTGAGCGTGGCGACGGGGCCGTCGGTCTCGAGCAACAGCGTCTGGAACTTCGGTGGTTCCTGGGTCATGGCGAGTCTCCGTTGTCGGGTAAATACCAACTGTCGATCAAAAAACCGCGATGCTATGTTCTGAACCAAGCGCTTGCTTGGTTGGGTTTTGAGCACGCTTAGCGTAACGCATAGAACGATTTTCCGGCGCTGTACTGGCGAAGGTAAAGACAGGTTCGTTGCATCTCCTGCCTCGCAGGGCCGCCAGGTTCACCGTCGAAAAAAATGTCCGCCCCAGGCGGCAAAATAACTTCGCATCAAAGCGGGGAGACAAATGGTGGATCAGTCCGACAGGCCTGCCTTGTTGCAGGCCGATGGGGTGACGTTGGCGTTTGGCGGCGTCAAGGCGCTTACCGACGTGGGCTTTCGCGTGGAGCAGGGCTCCATCACCACGGTCATCGGTCCGAATGGCGCCGGCAAGACCTCGCTGTTCAACACGATCTCCGGTTTCTACAAGCCCGCGGCGGGACGGATCCACTTCGAGGGCCGCGACATCACACGCATGCACGCGCCCGATCGCGCCAAGCTGGGTCTGGCGCGCAGCTTCCAGAACATTGCGCTGTTTCGCGGCATGACAGTGCTGGACAACATCAAGCTGGGCCGCCACGCGCACCTGCGCACCAATGTGCTGGATGCGCTTTTTTACCTGGGCCGCGCGCGCCGCGAGGAGATGGCGCTGCGGGCGGACATCGAAGAACGCATCATCGATTTCCTGGAGATCGATCACATCCGCCACGCGCCGGTCGCGGCGCTGTCGTATGGGCTGCAAAAGCGGGTTGAGCTGGCGCGGGCGCTGGCGATGCAGCCCAAGGTGCTGATGCTGGACGAGCCCGTGGCGGGCATGAACCGCGAAGAGACCGACGACATGGCGCGCTTCATCCTGGATGCGCGCGCCGAGTGGGGCGTGACGGTGCTGATGGTGGAGCACGACATGGGCATGGTGATGGACCTGTCCGATCACGTCGTGGTGCTGAACTTCGGGCAGGTGATTGCCCACGGCACGCCGGCGCAGGTGCAGTCCAATCCGGAAGTCATCAAGGCGTATCTGGGCGCGGGCGACGTGGGCGATTTGCGGCGGCGGCTGCGGGAGGCGGCCTGATGGACTGGCTGTTCTTCCTGGAGGTGTCGCTGGCGGGACTGGGCAGCGGCGGCCTGTATGCGTTGGCCGCGCTGGCGTTCGTGATCGTCTACAAGGCGACCCGCGTGGTGAACATCGCCATTGGCGAATTCCTGATGCTCGGCGCATACGTGTTCTATGCGTTCGCATCGGGGATGGAGTGGCCGATCTGGCTGGCCATCGCGGGCGCGGTCGTGGTGTCGGGCGCGCTGGGCGCCGTCGTCGAGCGGCTGACCATACGTCCGATGCTGGGCGAATCGCCGATCTCTGTCTTCATGATTACCGTGGGTCTGGCGTCGATACTGGTCGGCGCAGTCGAGCTTATCTGGACGGCGGACCAGCGGCGCCTGCCGGAATTCATGCCGCGCGCGCCAGTCATGGTGGGCGAGGCGTTCGTGGCGCCCAAGGTGTTCTACGGCTTCTGGGTGGCGGTGGTGCTGGCGCTTTTGGTGCTGGTGGTGTTTCGCTACTGGCGCGGCGGCGTGGCGCTGCGTGCGACGGCGTCGGACCAGGGCGCGGCCTATGCAATGGGCATCAATGTGCCGCGCGTGTTTTCGCTGGCGTGGGTGACGGCGGGCGCCATCGCCGCGGTGTCCGGCGTGATCGTGGGCGCGATCGGCGGGATCTCGTCGTCGATGGGCGTGTTCGGGCTGTCGGTGCTGGTGGTGGTGATCGTCGGCGGCCTGGACAGCGTCGCGGGCGCGCTGGTCGGCGGCATCTTCATCGGCCTGCTGGAGGCCTGGGCGGGCGCGTATCTGGGCGGCGAGTACAAGCTGCTGGCCACGTTCGTGGTGTTGGTCGTGGTGCTGATGGCCAGGCCCTACGGCCTGTTCGGCACCCGTGAAATCGAGAGGCTCTGATCCATGCGTATCGCGACCGCCAAACAGACGTACCTGGCCGACGAGGCGCTTTTCGACACGCGCACGCAGCATGTGTGGCTGGCGCTGCTGGCGGCCTCGCTTGTTCTGTTTCCCTTCGTGGCGAATGCCTATTGGCTTTATCTTGCGTGCCTGGTCGCGATCAACATCGCCAGCGCGACGGGGCTAAACATCCTGACCGGCTATACCGGATTGGTCAGCCTGGGGCAGGCGGCGTTCATGGGCCTTGGCGCGTACACGGTCGCAGTCATGGAGCTGCACCTGGGCACGCCGGTCCTGGTGAATCTGCTGGCGGGTGGCGTGGTGGCGATGTTGGGCGGCCTGCTGGTGGGTATTCCCTCGCTGCGGGTGAAGGGACTGTACCTGGCGATCTCGACGATTGCCGCGTCGTTCATCGCGCACTTCATCTTTGCGAACTGGCAATTCACGGGCGGCACCTCGGGATTGCAGGTGCCGCCGGCGCGCATCCTGGGGCTGGACCTGGATACGTCCTTCAAGATCTATTGGCTGATCGTGCCCGTGACCGTGTTGATGGTGCTGGGCGCGGCGAATCTGTTTCGCACCCGCATCGGCCGCGCGTTCATCGCGATCCGCGACCGCGACATTTCCGCCGAGGTGCTGGGCATCCGCCTGTTGCGCTACAAGCTGCTGTCGTTCGGGCTGTCCTCGTTCTATGCCGGCGTGGCGGGCGGTCTGTGGGCGTATTTTTTCCGGGTGGTCACGCCCGAGAGCTTTCCGCTCATCATGTCGATCTTCTTTCTGGCGGCGATCATCGTGGGCGGCATGGGCTCGATCCTGGGATCCATCCTGGGCGCGCTTTTCATGACGATGGTGCCGGAGTTTCTGAAGCTTGTTGTCGGCTGGCTGCCCGTGGGCGGCGATGCGCTGCGGCTGATCTCACCGGTGCGCACCATCGTTTTCGGCCTGCTGATCGTGGGCTTTCTGATCTTCGAGCCGCACGGGCTCGCGGAAATCTGGCGGCGCGTGCGCCGATTCTTTCACCTCTGGCCTTTCCGTACGTAGCGCGATGCGTGCGGCGTGACGGCGGCCACCCATAAGACCCAGGAGACAAACCATGAAGCGCATCCGGATAGGCAGCGGTTTATCGAGGTTGTTGGCCCCGTTGGGCCTGGCGGCGGCATTGGCGGCGGCGCCCGCGGCGCAGGCGGCCGAGGACCTGGTGCTGGGCGGCTCGATTCCCTTGAGTGGCGTGTTTGCCTTTGCCGGGCAGGGCATCCACGCCGGGATCACGGACTACGTGAAGATCATCAACGACCAGGGCGGTATCAAGGGCCGCAAGCTGCGCTATGTGCCCGAGGACACGGCCTACAAGGTGGATGCGTCGGTGGCGGCGTTCAAGAAGATCACCAGCCAGAACAAGGTCAACTTCTACTACGGCGATTCGACCGGCTTTTCCAAGACCATCAATGCCGAGCTGAACCGCACGGGCGACATCCTGATGACGGGCGCGTCCTTCGCGACCGAGCTGAACGATCCGGCCAAGTATCCCGCGCAGTTCATGCTGGGGCCCGACTACACCGAGATGTTCGGGATCCTGCTGCGCTACATCGCCAAGGAACAGCCGGGCGCCAAGGTGGCGTTCGTGTATTCGGACACGGAGTTCGGACGCGATCCGATCGCCAGTTCGCGTGCGGTGGCCGAAAAGCTGGGCCTGAAGGTGGCTACCGAGATCATGACGCCGCCGGGCAGCGTGGACGTGTCGACCGAGGTCATCAAGCTGCGCCGCGCCGACCCTGACTTCACCATCTTCCATGGCTACGTGCTGGCGCCAATTCCCGAGTTTGTGGGGCAGGGCAAGCGCATGGGCCTGAAGACGCGCTACATGGGTACGTTCTGGACGATGGACAACTCGACCGTGATGCAGATGGGCGAGGACGCCGAAGGCTTCATGGGCGTGATGCCGTACCGCTACTACTACGATCAGGCCGCCGACGCGCCGATGCTCAAGAAGATCCGCGAAATGCGGCCGCAGTACCAGAGCACGGGCTACATGCAGGGATTCCTGGCTGCCATGCTGTTTTCGGAAGTCGCCAAGCGCACGCTGGACGCGGGCAAGGAGCTGACCGCCGCCAACATGAAGGCCTCTCTGGATGGCATCAAGGATTTCGATACGGGCGGGCTGATCGGCGTGCCGATCACCATCAAGGGCAACTCCATCCCGGTGGGCCGGATCTATCGCGCGGACGTCAAGCAAAAGCAGATGGTGCCGGCGTCCGACTGGATCGTGCTCAAGTGAGGCTGCCGTGAACCAGGGACAGGACGTGGCAGGACAGGGCGTTCGTTCAGGCATGAACGCCGCCGCGCCGCCCAAGGCGGTGCTCGACATCAACAACATCGAGGTCGTCTACAACAAGGCGGTGCAGGTGCTGCGCGGCTTGTCCCTGTCGGTGCCGGCCGGCAGCATCGTCGCGCTGCTGGGCAGCAACGGGGCTGGCAAATCCACCACGCTCAAGGCGGTATCCGGTCTGCTGGACCTGGAGGATGGGGAACTGGTGCGCGGCCAGATCGTGTTCGCTGGCGGCGACACGGCGGGCGTCAAGCCGCAGAACCTGGTGCGGTCGGGCCTGGCGCACGTGATGGAAGGGCGCCGCGTGTTCGAAGACCTGACCGTCGAAGAAAACCTGGTGGCGGCAACCTATGCGCTGACCGGAAGGCCCGCCGCGCGCGCGGACTTCGATCTGGTCTACGGCTACTTTCCGCGGCTTTTCGAGCGGCGGCGCGGACTGGCCGGCTATCTGTCCGGCGGGGAACAACAGATGCTGGCCATCGGACGCGCGCTGATTGCGCAGCCCACGCTGATGCTGCTGGACGAGCCATCGCTGGGCCTGTCGCCCATGCTGGTCGAGAGCATTTTTTCGATCATCGCGCGCATCAATATCGAACAGGGGGTGTCGATGCTGCTGGTGGAGCAGAACGCTTCGGTTGCCCTGGCGGTGGCGCATTACGGCTACATCATGGAGACCGGCAAGGTGGTGATCGACGGTTCGGCCGACAAGCTGGCGGCGGACCCCGACGTGCGCGAGTTCTATCTGGGCGTGGGCGGAACGGGCGAGGCCAGGGGCTTTCGCGACATCAAGCACTACAAGCGCCGCAAGCGCTGGCTGTCATGATGGACGCGCACAGGGATCCGGGCGCCTGGCCTGAACTGACGCTGCCGCAGATGCTGCGCGAGCAGGCGCGCCGCCAGCCATCGGCGGTTGCCATCCGGCAAAAGGACTTTGGCATCTGGAAGCCGCTGACCTGGGACCAGTACTGGCAGCGCGCATGCCGCGTGGGGCTGGGACTGCGCGCGCTGGGGCTCAGCGCGGGCGGCCGGGTTGCGATCGTCTCGGACAACAGGGTGGAGTGGCTGCTGACGCAGATGGGGGCGTGCGCGGCCGGCGGCGTGGCGGTGGGCGTCTATTCGACCAGCCCGGCCGAAGAAATGGGCTACGTGCTGGCGCATGCGGACGTCGAACTGGTGGTCTGCGAAGACCAGGAGCAGACCGACAAGGTGCTGCACGTGGCGGACCGGCTGCCGAATTTGCGCCGCATCGTGGTCATTGAAACGAAGGGTCTGCGCGCGTATGGCGCGGCGGATCGGGCGCGCATCGTGACCTTTGCCGAAGTCGAGGCCGATGGCGGCCAGCGCGAAACCGTGGAGCTGGCCGCGCTGAACACGATGCTGGACGGGCAGCGCCTGGACGACACCGGGCTGATGATCTACACGTCGGGCTCCACCGGCAAGCCCAAGGGCGCGATGCTGAGCTACCGCAACATGCGCGGCGTGGCGCCGGGCATCGCCGATCGCCTGTCGATGGATGCGTCCAGCGTGCACCTGTCGTACCTGCCGCTGTGTCACGTTGCCGAGCAGATGCTGTCCACGTTCGTGCCCATCTACCTGGGCACGCAGGTGAATTTTGGCGAGTCGCTGCGCACCGTGCAGGAGGACCTGCGCGAAGTCGCGCCGACGATTTTCCTGGGCGTGCCCCGTATCTGGGAAAAACTGCACGCCGCGATCTCGATCAAGATGCAGGAGGCCGGCCGGTTGCAGCAGTGGCTGTACCGCAAGGCGCTGGCACAGTGTGCGCCGTTTCTGGAGAAATCCCCCGCGCAGTATCGCGTGGGCGAGCGGCTGACGCATTGGCTGTGGTACTGGCTGGTGCTGCGCGCGCTGCAGAATTTTATTGGCCTGCGTCGTGTGCGGGTGGCGATGACAGGCGCCGCGCCGATTCCGCCGGACGTGGTGCGCTACTTTCGCACGCTGGGCGTGCCGCTGATCGAGGTGTATGGCCTGACGGAGTCGGCGGGCATGATCTTCGGACAGCATCCGGACCGCGTGAAGGTGGGCACGGTGGGCGAGGCGATCCTGGGCGTGGAATGGCGCATCGGCGAATCCGGCGAACTGCTGGTGCGTGGCGACATGGTGTTCCAGGGCTACTACAAGAACCCGGAGGCGACCGCGGACACCGTGCGTGACGGCTGGTTGCACACGGGCGACGTCGTGGCGCAGGAAGACGGGCGCGTGCGCATTGTGGACCGGCTCAAGGACATCATGATCACGGCGGGGGGCAAGAACCTGACGCCGTCCGAGATCGAGAACGCGGTCAAGGGCAGTCCGTATGTGAAAGAGTGCATCGTCATCGCCGACGGCAGGAAGTACGTGACGGCGTTGATCCAGCTGGAATTCGACACCGTGGGCAAATGGGCCGAATCGCGCCGCATCGCCTTCACGCATTTCCGGTCGCTGGCGGAATGCGCGCAGGTGCGCGAACTGGTCCAGCAGGAGGTCACGCGCGCCAACGCCGGGCTGGCGCCCGTCTCGCAGATCAAGCGTTTCCATCTGCTGACCAAGGAACTGGACCACGACGATGGCGAAGTGACTGCAACGATGAAGGTGCGGCGCGCCAGCATCTACCGCGCCTACGCCAACGAAATCGAATCGCTCTATGTTGAGGAGACGACGGCATGAACCAAGCCGTGATCCTGGAAGCCGTGCGCACGCCGTTCGGGCGTCGCGGGGGATGGTGGGCCGAGACCCGGCCCGACTCGCTGCTGGCGGACACCGTGCACGCGCTGCTGGCGCGCGCGGGCCTGCCGGGCGACAAGGTTGAGGACCTGATCGCGGGCTGCGTCAGCCAGGCGGGCGAGCAGGGCGCCAACATCGGCAGACTGGCCGCCATGCTTGCCGGGCTGCCCGAGTGCGTGCCGGGGGTGGCGCTGAACCGCATGTGCGGATCCAGCCAGCAGGCCGTGCATTTTGGCGCGCAGGCCATCGCGGCGGGCGACATGCGTTATGTGGTCGCGGGCGGCGTCGAGAGCATGAGCCGCGTGCCGATGTTCCTGGACGTGACGCTGGGCCAAAGCGAATTCCGGGGATTCGAATCGCTGAACCCGGCGTTGCTAGCGCGTTATCCGCTGATTCACCAGATCGAGAGCGCCGAGCGCATCGCCAGCCAATGGGGACTGTCGCAGGCCGACATGGACGCATGGGCGCGCGAGAGTCACGCGCGCGCGTGGGCGGCGGCCAGCGCTGGGCTGCATGCCGAGCTGCTGCCGGGCCCGGCGCAAGCCGCGCGCCGCGACGAAGGCATCCGCGAAACGACGGACGCCGCCCGGATGGCGGCCATGGCGCCCGCGATGCGCGCGCCGGGAGAGGGCGGCGTGACGGCGGCCAACGCCAGCCAGCTCGCCGATGGCGCGGCGGCGGTGCTGCTGGGCGACAAGGACGCGGCGCTGGCCGATGGCTTGCGGCCCCGGGCGCGCTTCCTGGCGCGGGTGGTGGCGGGTTCGGACCCCGTGATGCAGCTGACGGGCGTGGTCCCCGCGGCGCAGCAGGCGTTGGCGCGCGCGGGCCTGGCGCTGGAGGACATCGACTGGATCGAGATCAACGAGGCCTTTGCAAGCGTGGTGCTGGCCTGGCAGCGCGAACTGGGCGCGGACCTGACGCGCGTGAATCCGTGGGGCGGCGCGATTGCGCACGGCCATCCGTTGGGCGCCACGGGCGCGGGCCTGATGGCCAAGATGCTGGCGGGGCTGGAGGCGACCGAAGGCGAGCTGGGAATGCAGCTCATGTGCATCGGCCACGGCATGGCGACCGCGACCATCATCCAGAGGGTTTGACCTGCATGGACAAGACCGGGACCGCTGTGTCGCGGGACGAGGGCGCGGAGACGCAGCGGCGCCAGGAATTGGTCCTGGCGGCCGGCCGGCTCTTTAGCAAGCGCGGGTATGAGCGCACGACGGTGCGTGAGCTGGCCAAGGCGGTGGGGTTGCAGTCGGGCAGCCTGTTCCACCATTTCCGCAGCAAGGAAGAGATTCTGGTCGCCGTGATGAACAACGGCATCCAGGAAGTGATCGACCTGGGCGAGAAGGCGCTGGACTGCTATGCCGTGCCGGCAGACCGGCTGGCGGCGCTGTTTCGCGTGCATATGTGGAGCATGCTGCACGGCGCGGGCGGGGATGCGATGAACGCGCTGGTGTACGAATGGCGCAGCCTGTCGGCGCCGAGCCAGGCGTCAGTCAAGGTGCTGAGCGACCGCTACGAGGCGATGTGGCAGTCCGTGGTGGCGGGGGCGGTACAGGCGGGTTTGCTGCGGGGCGATGCGCGCGTCATCAAGCGATGCGTGCTGGGCGCGATGAACTTGACGGTGCAATGGTACAAGCCGGGCGGGCGGCTGGCCCCCGCCGCGTTCATCGACGCCATGTTGCAGGCGGCGTTGCCGGCGCTGCCCGCGGGGGCGGGCAGGTGGCCCGTGGAGCCTAGCCGCGCCGCTTGATGAAGGCGCCGACGGCGCAGGCGACCGACAGCGCCAGCAGCGAGGCCGCGACGGGCAAGAGGAAATCGGCTTCGCCGTGATAACCGCCGCCCGTGACGCCGCCAGCCACGCCGCCCATCCAGAGCAAGGCGGTCAGGATCGCGGCGATGAGCGAGATGGCGGTGGCCACGCACAAGGCAATGAATGCCGGCCGGCGCGCGGGGGCGGACCGGTAGGGCGTGCCCGGCTGGACGCGGCGGGGTTGTTTGATCCAGTAGACCAGCCCCGCCACGACCAGCAGCAGCATCAGGATCTTGAAGATCATGACGCGCGCCGACGATCAGTCTTCACGGCGCAGGTGCGGGAAGAGGATGACGTCGCGGATGCTGGGGCTGTCGGTCAGCAGCATGACCAGGCGGTCGATGCCGATGCCGCAGCCGCCCGTCGGGGGCATGCCGTATTCCAGGGCGCGGATGTAGTCCGCGTCGTAGAACATGGCTTCCTCGTCGCCGGCGTCCTTGGCTTCGACCTGCGAGCGGAAGCGCTCGGCCTGGTCTTCGGGGTCGTTCAGCTCGGAGAAGCCGTTGGCGATCTCGCGGCCGGTCATGAAGAGCTCGAAGCGCTCGGTGATGCCTTCGCGGGTGTCGGAGGCGCGCGCCAGCGGCGAGACTTCGACCGGGTAGTCGATGATGTAGGTGGGGTTCCAGAGCTTGGCTTCGGCGGTCTCTTCGAAGAGCGCCAGTTGCAGCGCGCCCAGGCCGGCGCGCGACAGCACGGGGCCGTCTGCGTCGGCGCCCAGCTTTTTCAGTTCGGCGCGCAGGAAGGCCGGATCATCGAGCTGGGCCTGGGTGTAGCCGTCGGTGTACTTGAGGATGGCTTCGCAGATGGTCAGGCGGTCGAAGGGCTTGGACAGGTCCAGCTCGCGTTCCTGGTAGGTCAGGACGGCGCTGCCGGTGGCCGAGATGGCGGCCTGGCGGATAAGTTCTTCGGTGAAGTCCATGAGCCAGCGGTAGTCCGCGAAGGCTGCGTAGAACTCCATCATCGTGAATTCGGGGTTGTGCCGCGGGCTCACGCCTTCGTTGCGGAAGTTGCGGTTGACTTCAAATACACGTTCGAAGCCGCCGACGATCAGGCGCTTGAGGTAGAGCTCGGGCGCGATGCGCAGGAACATTTCCATGTCCAGCGCGTTGTGGTGCGTGATGAACGGCTTGGCCGCCGCGCCGCCCGGGATCGGGTGCAGCATGGGCGTTTCGACTTCAAGGAAGCCCGCGTTCAGCATGAATTGGCGGATGCTGCCCACGGCCTTGCTGCGCGCCTCGAAGGTGCGGCGCGTGGCGTCGGTCATGATGAGGTCGACATAGCGCTGGCGGTAGCGCAGTTCCTGGTCGGCGACGCCGTGGAACTTGTCGGGCAGGGGGCGCAGCGACTTGGACAAGAGGCGCGCCGAGGCGGCGTGCACCGACAGTTCGCCCTTGTTGGTCTTGAAGACCGACCCTTCGATTGCGATGATGTCGCCGATGTCCCACTGCTTGAACGCGGCGTAGACGTCTTCGCCGAGCGTGCCGCGGTCCAGGTAGATCTGGATGCGGCCGGTGCTGTCCTGCAGCGTGGCGAAGCTGGCCTTGCCCATGACGCGCTTGAGCATCATGCGGCCGGCGACCTTGACGTTGACCGCGGCGGCGGCCAGGGCTTCCTGCTCCTGGCCGTCGTACTTGTCATGCAGGGCCGCGGCGCGGGCGTCCGGGACGAAATCGTTGGGGTACGCGACCCCGGCTTCGCGCAGTTTGGCCAGCTTGGCGCGCCGTTCGGCGATCAAGCGGTTTTCATCCTGGGCGGGTGCCGGAGTGGTCGAGTGGTCGGTCATGGTCGGGGGATCAGTCGTAATTGCGGATGTCGTCGATTTCGGTCGTGCCGAAATCTTCGCGATCCAGGTAGGCGAGGATGCGGGAGGCTACGTTGGCGGGCGAGGACAGCTTGCCGGTGGCATGGAAGTCCTGGAACTTGGCCAGCGCGGGGAAGCTTTCGGGGTCGCTTGCGCGGATGGCGGCCTGCATGTCGGTGTCGACGATGCCGGGGGCCAGCGCGACGATGCGGGCGCCGTCGGCGCCTTGTTCCTGCTTGACGACGCGGGCGTGCATGTCGAGCGCGGCCTTGGTGGCGCAGTACACGCCCCAGCCGGCGTTGGGATTGCGGCCCGCGCCGGAGGAGATGTTCAGGATGCGGCGGTCGGCCTTGATGTCAGCGACGGCGGCGAGGAACCGCGCCGTGAGCAGCATGACGGCCGTGACGTTCAGGTTGAAGGCGGCGGTGATGGCCGCGCCGTCGGTGAGTTCGTCGGTGCGCGCCACCGGATGCACCGTGCCCGCGTTGTTGATCAGCAGATAGCGTTTGGCGTCGCGCGGCAGCGCGGCGCAGATGCGTTCGGCTGCGGATTCGGCCGCTTTCAGGTCCGAGAGGTCCACGGACAGTTGTTCCAGCTGCACATCCTGCGAGCGCGCGTGGGCGGCGAGTTCGGGGTCTTCGCGGCGCGCCAGGGTAATCAGGCGGGTGCCGGGTTTGACCAGGCCGCGCGCCATGGCGGCGCCGATGCCGCGCGAAGCGCCGGTGAGAATAGCAATGGTGTCGGACATTCGTGGACCTTTGGGTGCGTGAAAGCGGGAAGAATCGCGGAACTTAGACGTTTTGCTTCAGGCTGGCCTGGATGAAGGGATCCAGGTCGCCGTCCAGCACTTTCTGCGTGTTGGAGATTTCGACGTTCGTGCGCAGGTCCTTGATGCGGCTCTGGTCCAGCACGTACGAACGGATCTGGTGGCCCCAGCCCACGTCGGTCTTGGAGTCTTCCAGCTTCTGCTGCTCGGCCATGCGGTTGCGCATTTCGAGTTCGTAGAGCTTGGACTTCAGCATCTGCATGGCTTCGGCGCGGTTGCGGTGCTGCGAACGGTCGTTCTGGCACTGCACAACGATGCCCGTCGGGATGTGCGTCAGGCGCACGGCCGAGTCGGTCTTGTTGATGTGCTGGCCGCCCGCGCCCGAGGCACGGTAGGTGTCCACGCGCAGGTCGGCGGGGTTCACTTCGACCTCGAAGGAATCGTCGACTTCCGGATACACGAAGACGCTGGCGAACGACGTGTGACGGCCGCCCGACGAGTCGAAGGGGCTCTTGCGGACCAGGCGGTGCACGCCGGTTTCGGTGCGCAGGTAGCCGAAGGCGTAGTCGCCCTCGATCTTGATCGTGGCCGACTTGATGCCCGCGACTTCGCCGTCGGATTCTTCAAGGATCTCGGCCTTGAAACCCTTGCGTTCGGCGTACTTGAGGTACTGGCGCAGCAGCATCGACGCCCAGTCCTGCGCTTCCGTGCCGCCCGCCCCCGCCTGGATGTCCAGGAAGCAGTTCAGGGGATCGGCCGGGTTGGAGAACATGCGGCGGAATTCCAGGGCTTCGAGCTTTTCCTGGAAGGCGTCGGCGTCCTGTTCGATCGCTTCGAGGGTGTCGCCGTCATCGTCGGCGGCGGCCATTTCGAAGAGTTCCTGGGAATCGGCCACGCCGGCGCCCAGGCTCGTGAGCGTTTCCACCACGTCCTCGAGCGATTTCTTTTCACGGCCCAGATCCTGGGCGTGCTTGGGGTCGTTCCAGACGGCCGGGTCTTCGAGTTCGGCGTTTACGACTTGGAGGCGTTCAGCTTTGGCATCGTAGTCAAAGATACCTCCGTAGAGCCTGTTCGCGCTCCGCGTAGTCGGCGAGGCGGGCTGCGAGCTGGTTCTGACGTTCGGCTTCCATGATGATCCTGTCCTGATGACTTTGTGCGAAACCTGGCATTTTACCGTGGATGGAGCCTGTTCGCGGGCGTGCGTCGCGGGCACGGGCGGCGGGTCCTATTTCCCGGGTGGCGCGGGGGCAGATCCAGTTGTTCAGTTTTTTGTCAACCCGACGGCTCTAGCCTTGGCCGGTGGCCGTGATGTCCCCATTTGGGGCGCGGACCGCGACGACGCCGGCCCCGCGCCGGCCTATCCCGCCAGAGGAATGGAGACAGTGATGGAAAACACGATGCCCCCCGGGGTCTCGCCGGCGCTCGGCGCCAGCGAAGAGGACCGGATCTACCGCAAGGTGGGCTGGCGGCTGGTGCCGCTGTTGGTGGTCTGCTATGTGGTGGCGTACCTGGACCGCGTGAACGTGGGGTTCGCCAAGCTGCAGATGCTGCAGGAACTGCAATTCAGCGAGACGGTGTATGGACTGGGCGCCGGTATTTTCTTCATCGGCTACTTTCTCTTCGAGATTCCCAGCAACATCATCCTGCACAAGGTGGGGGCGCGGATCTGGATCGCCCGGATCATGATCACGTGGGGCATCATCTCCGCCTGCATGATGTTCGTGACCAGCGCGCATATGTTCTACCTGCTGCGATTCCTGCTGGGCGCGGCCGAGGCGGGCTTCTTCCCGGGCATCATTCTGTACCTGACGTATTGGTACCCGGCCGCCCGGCGCGGACGCATCACGACGTTCTTCATGACCGCCGTGCCCATGTCCGGCCTCATCGGCGGCCCGATATCCGGGTGGATCATGGCGACGTTCCACGGCGACCACGGCCTGTCGGGCTGGCAATGGCTGTTCCTGCTGGAAGGGATTCCGTCGGTGGTGATCGGCGTGTTGGTGCTGATCTATCTGGATGACCGCATCAACAAGGCCAAGTGGCTGACGGCCATGGAAAAGGCCGTGCTGATCCGCAACATCGCGGCCGAGGAACAGCAAAAGGAAGATCCGCCGATCCGCGCCGCGCTGACCAAGCCGCGGGTCTGGGCGATGGCGCTGATCTACTTTTCGTTCGTGATGGGGCTGTATGGGGTGGGCTTCTGGATGCCTAGCCTCATCAAGAGCACCGGCGTGCAGAGCCCGCTGGCGATCGGTCTGCTGACGGCGGTGCCCAATCTGTTCGCCGTGATCGGCATGATCCTGATTTCGCGCAATTCGGACAGGCAGCGCGAGCGTCGCTGGCACGTGGCGCTGCCGGCATTGTTTGGCGCCGTGGGTCTGTTCCTGTCGGCCGTGTGGAGCGGCAACACGGTGCTGGCGATTTTCGCGCTGACCGTGGCCAACATCGGCATTTGCACGGTGCTTCCGTTGTTCTGGAGCCTGCCGACAGCGCTGCTCGGCGGCACGGCGGCCGCCGCGGGCATTGCGCTGATCAACTCGGTGGGGAACCTGGCCGGCTTTGTCAGCCCGTATCTGGTGGGCTGGCTGAAGGACATGACCGGCACGACGAATACGGGGCTTTACATGCTGGCCGGCTGCCTGGTGGTGGGCGCGCTGGTGGCGCTGGCGCAGCCGGCGAAGCTGGTGAATAAGTAGCGCCGCTGGGAGGCGGTGTCTGACACCCTGGGGAGAGGCGCGTCGGCTTGGGCCGGCGGCTCAGAGGGTGTCAGACACCTTGTGCGCACCTGCGAGCGCCGACGGTGCCTCACGTGGTGCGAGACACCGCCGCGCACTACCCTGCGTGTTCGATCACCAGTTGCACCGACACCATGCCATTCCAGACGTTTTGTTCCAGGCGGTACGCCGCCTGGATATGTTCCGGCAGCGATTGGTCGTGGCCGAACCAGATGGCGTCAAAGCGTTGGTGGCCGCGTTCCAAAGACAGCTTCAGGTGCTTTTCGCCGACGAGCCGCTGGTTGCGCACGGTGAATTCGTCCAGGAACAGGGGGGCGGCAAAGCCCGCACCCCAGACCTGCTGTTGCAACATGCCGGCCACGTCGGCGTTGGCGTAGCCGGTTTCCAGCGAGCCGTCGGTTTCGATGATGGGTTCGAAGGTGTCGCGGCCGGTGAGTTCGCGCACCGCGGCGTCGAAGGCGGGGGCGAAGGCCGGGAAATCGGCCTTGCCCAGCGTTAATCCGGCTGCCATCGCGTGGCCGCCGAACTTGCGGATCAGGTTGGGATGGCGCTTGGACACCAGGTCCAGCGCGTCGCGCAGGTGCACGTCGGGGATCGACCGGCCGGAGCCGCGGATCTCGTCGTCGCCTGCGGGCGCGAAGGCGAGGGTGGGGCGCCAGAATTTCTCCTTCAGGCGCGAGGCGACCAGCCCCACGACGCCCTGGTGCCAACCGGGGTCGAACACACAGACGGTCGCGCCTGCGGCGGCGTCGGGCGCTTCCATGGCGGCCAACGCCTGCTCGCGCATCTCGGCTTCGATCGTGCGGCGTTCGCGGTTGATGTTGTCCAATTCACGCGCGATTTCCAGCGCCTGCGCCTCGTCGTCCGTGGTCAGGCAGGCGATGCCCAGGCTCATGTCGGCCAGGCGGCCCGCGGCGTTGATGCGCGGACCCAGCGCGAAACCCAGGTCGAAGCCGTTGGCGCTACGCGGCTCGCGGCCGGCGACGGCGAAGAGCGCGCGCAGTCCCGGCTGCAGGCGGCCGCTGCGCATGCGCTGCAGACCTTGCGTGACCAGCAGGCGGTTGTTGGCATCGAGCTTGACCACGTCGGCCACGGTGCCCAGCGCAACCAGGTCGGACAGCGCGTCCAGGCGCGGGCCGCCGTCGGGGGCATACACGCCGCGGCGGCGTAGTTCGGCGCGCAGCGCCAGCATCATGTAGAAGATGACGCCCACGCCGGCCAGGTTCTTGGACGGAAAGCCGCAGCCCGGCTGGTTGGGATTCACGATGGCCAGCGCGTCGGGCAGGGTGTCGCCCGGCAGGTGGTGATCGGTGATGACGACGCCGATGCCGGCGGCATTGGCGGCGGCCACGCCGTCGACGCTGGCGATGCCATTGTCCACGGTGATGATGATGTCGGGCTTGCCGGCGCGGTGGCGGCAGGCCAGCTCGACCACGGCGGGCGACAAGCCGTAGCCGGTTTCGAATCGGTTGGGCACCAGGAAGTCGACATCGGCGCCCATGGCCGACAGCGCGCGCAGGCCGACCGCGCAGGCGGTGGCGCCGTCGCAATCGTAGTCGGCCACGATCAGCAGCTTCTTGCCTGCCTGGATGGCGTCGGCCAAGACGGCGGCGGCATGCGCCGAGTGCGTTAGACCCGCCGGCGGCAGCAGGGACGGCCAGGCGAGGCGGGTCTGGTCGGGATGGGTCACGCCGCGTGCGGCCCATAGGCGAGCCAGCAGCGGATGGATGCCGGAGGATTCGAGGATTTGGCAGGCGGCCAGGTCGGCCGGACGGATCGTTAAGCGGGGTGAGACCACCAGGCGCTCCAGTTCTTCTTGGGCGCGGGCAGCAAGCCAAGCAGGCCCCCGCGCGGTTTCAGGTCAAGGGCGGCCTGGCGGTCATCGCCCAGCAGCAACAGTTCGATGTGCGTGGCGGGCAGGCCTTTGGCGGCCGCCAGCGGGCGCAGATGGCGCGCGTCCAGGTCAGCCAGCGCGTCGAGCCAGGCGGCCCAGTCGCCGGCGCGTTGCGGCGCGTCCAGTTCCGTCAGCACCTGGGCCGGGGTGGCTGGCGCCGCCGTCCAGGGCGTGCCGCCGCCATACAGCCACAGGGCGTTCACGGGCGGCAGGCCGCGCGCGGCCCGGTCGTCGTTGACGGGGTGCTCGTGCCACGCCATCTGGATTTCATTGAGCAGGCGCCGCCACGGACGCGTTTGCGCATCCTGGCGCCACCAGTCATTCAGGCGCTTTCCCGCCACCGCCGCCGGGCTGGCCGTCTGGGGGCGCAGGTCCACCGGCAGGCGCAGCCGCCACCGCTGGGGCGAAAGCGGCTCGACCGAGAAGCCGGTGCCGTCAAAGAGGGGGCGCGCGGTCTCCAGCAGGGCGGCCGTTTCGGATTCCGTCAGGTCCATCAAGGCGGGATCCAGCAACGAGGCCTGATCCGCGCCCAGGGCAAGATGAACCAGTTCGCAGAGCCAGACGGGCTCTTGCGGCGAGGCACTGGACTGTTCTGCGGCCAGCAGCGGGCCGAGGCCCGCGCTTTGCAGCAGGCCGGGCTCGGCGGCGTACCCCGCGCGTGCAAGTTGCCAGGATTCGAAGGCCGTGCAGCCGTGGGCGCGCAGGTCGTAAGCCTGCGGACGGGCGGTTGCGGCCTGCAGCCAGCCGTGCAGGGTGGGCGCGCGCTCGGGCAGGAGCTTGGCCAGTTCGGCGGCGACGGGAAGGGCGGGCAACGCGCCCGGAATGACGATCAGCATGGCCGCGATTGTAGTCCGCGGCGGCATGGGGAACTTCACGCCGTCCGGAACTGCCATACGTTGTCACGGCTGGTCTAGGATCCGCACATCCGCGCGGCGATTTGCGGACGGTTAATGCAATAATGCGCACGTGCTGAAAATACCCTACGAACTCTGGATCGGCGCCCGCTACGCGGGTCTTGCCCGTATCCGCCAGCGACGCGGCCGCCGCGATCGCTTTATCTCCTTCATCGCCGCCAGCTCCATGGCGGGCATCGCGCTGGGCGTCGCCGCCCTGATCGTGGTGCTGTCCGTGATGAACGGCTTTCAGAAAGAAGTGCGCGACCGCATGCTGTCGGTGCTGCCGCACATCGAACTCTATCTTCCCGGCGCGTCACCCGAACGGGTGCTGGAGCAGTGGCAACAGTTTGCCACCGCCGCCGAGCGCAACCCCGAGGTCAAGGCGGGCGCGCCCTTCGTCGCGGCGCAGGGCATGCTGGTCAGGGGCCAGGCGCTACGCGGCGTTCAGGTGCGCGGCATCGATCCGGCCACCGAGGGCAATGTGTCGGACCTGCCCCGGCAAATGGTGTCGGGCAAGCTGACAGACCTGAAACCCGGCGGCTTCGGCGTGGTGCTGGGCAATGAACTGGCCGACGGCATGGGCGTCAAGGTGGGCGACACGCTGCTGATGATGGCGCCCCAGGGCTCGATCAGCCCGGCCGGTTTCGCGCCGCGCATGCGTCAGTTCACCGTGGTGGGCGTGTTCTCGTCCGGCCACTATGAATACGATTCCTCGCTGGCATTCGTCGACAACGAAGACGCCGCCCGCGTTTTCCGCGAAAGCGGCACCGCCGGCGTGCGCCTGCGCATCGCCGACATGCAGAAGGCGCCCGAGGTGGCGGCCGAGTTGCGCAACGTCCTGCCGCCCTATGTCATGGCCAGCGACTGGTCGCGCAATAACCGCACCTGGTTTGCCGCGGTCCAGACCGAAAAGCGGATGATGTTCCTGATCCTGGCGCTGATCGTGGCCGTGGCCGCGTTCAACCTGCTGTCCTCGCTGGTCATGGCCGTCAAGGACAAGCAATCGGACATCGCCATCCTGCGCACGCTGGGCGCGGGGCCGGGCGAAGTGGCCCGCATCTTCCTGGTGCAAGGCGCGCTGATCGGCGTGATCGGCACCTTGCTGGGCGTGGCCGGCGGCATTGCCATCGCCTACAACGTCGATGTGATCGTGCCGTTCATCGAGCGCATGCTGGGCGTCCACTTCCTGCCGCGCGAGATCTATTTCATCAGCGCGCTGCCGTCCGATCCCCAGGTGGGCGACATCGTCACCATCGGCGTGACCTCGCTGGTGCTGTCCCTGCTGGCGACCTTGTATCCGAGCTGGCGCGCCTCGCGTCTGCAACCCGCACAGGTGCTGCGCCATGATTGATTCCCCGACGCACACGCCCCAGGCCGGCGCCACCCCGGCGCTGCAGGCCGAGAACATCGTCAAGGTCTACGACGAAGGCCCCGCCCGCATCGAAGTGCTCAGCAATGTCAGCCTGTCCGTCGCGCGCGGCGAGATGGTCGCCATCGTGGGCGCCTCGGGATCCGGCAAGAGCACCTTGCTGCATATCCTTGGACTGCTCGACGTGCCCACCAGCGGTTCGGTCACAGTGGATGGCCAGTTGGGCGTGGGGCTGTCCGAATCGCGGAAAAGCGCGGTTCGCAACCGCAGCCTGGGCTTTGTCTACCAATTCCACCATCTGCTGGCGGAGTTTTCGGCGCTGGACAACGTGGCGATGCCGCTGATCGTGCGCCGCGAGAACCGCGACAAGGCGCGCGAGGCCGCGCGCGAGGTCCTGGGCCTGGTGGGCCTGTCGGCCCGTGAAGGCCACTTTCCGGGGCAGTTGTCGGGCGGCGAACGCCAGCGCGTGGCGCTGGCGCGTGCCCTGGTGACGCGACCGGTGTGCGTGCTGGCCGACGAGCCCACGGGCAACCTGGACCGGCACACCGCCCACAATATGTTCGAATTGCTGACCCGGGTGAACCAGGAATCGGGCACGGCGTTTGCGATCGTGACGCACGATCCCGAGCTTGCCGCCCGCGCCGACCGTCAGTTGCTGATGGAAAACGGCCGCCTGGTGTCCGGCTAGCCCGGTCCGCAGCGAAAGCCGCCGGTCGCTGGTCCGCGCGGCGGCCGCGGGCGGATAATCCGCATTCGGAGGACACGCCCATGCTCATCGACACCCATTGCCACCTGGACGCCGCTGAATTCGATGCCGACCGCACCGAGGTCGCGGATCACGCCGCCCGCGCCGACGTCCAGGCCATCGTGATCCCGGCCATCGAACGGGCCAACTTCGCCATCGTGCGTGACCTGGCTGCCAGCATCGTCGGCGGCGCCTACGCGCTGGGCATTCATCCCTTGTACGTCCAACGCGCCGACGACGCCGATCTGAACGCGTTGCGCGAGGCGATCAAGGCGTCGCTTGGCGATCCGCGCTTTGTCGCCATCGGAGAGATCGGACTGGATTTCTTCGTGCCGGAAATTGCCTCCGGCGCGCCGCGCGAGCGCCAGGAGCGCTTCTACGCCGCGCAGCTGGACATGGCCGTCGAATTTGGCCTGCCGGTGCTGCTGCACGTGCGCAAATCCCAGGACATCCTGCTGAAATACCTGCGCCGCCATCCGCGCATCGGCGGCATTGCGCACGCGTTCAATGGCAGCGCCCAGCAGGCGCAGGCCTTCATCGATCATGGATTTGCCCTGGGAATGGGCGGCGCGATGACGTTCGAGCGCGCGCTGCAGATTCGCCGGCACGCGGTGGACGTCGGGCTGGAGCATCTGGTGCTTGAGACCGACGCGCCCGACATTCCGCCCGCCTGGCTGCACGAGCCGAACCGCCGCAATCGTCCCGGCGAACTGGCACGTATTGCCGAGGTGCTGGCGGACCTGCGCGGCATCACGCCGGGGCAGGTGGCGCACGCGACGACCGCGAATGCCATGCGGGTGCTGCCCAGGCTGCCCGCAGCCATCCTGGCCGACGCGGACTGACCGCCACGTCTTCGACCCGGGCGCCGTGCCCGCCGTCTTACGCTGGCGTTGTCAGCAGCGGCAGGTCCATGCGCACGCTCAGTCCCTGCGGCGCCACGTTGCGGGCGGATATCGTTCCCTTGTGCGCGGCGATCGCGGCTTGCGCAATCGACAGGCCCAGCCCCGCGCCGCCGCCTGGCGTGTGGGCGGCGGCCGATCCCGCGCGATAGAAGGGCTCGAACAACGACGCAAGTTCCTGCGTGGCGACGCCCGGACCGCGGTCTTCGATTTCAAGGCTGGCCTCGGTGGCGCTGGTCAGCAAGCGTACGCGGATGACGCTTTCGGCGGGCGCGTAGCGCAGGGCGTTGCGCAGCACGTTCTCGATCGCGCTGGCCAGGCTGGCGCGGTCGCCGGCGATCAGGATGGGCGCCGGCGTTTCCCAATCGATGCGCAGGCGCCGGCCCTCCGCCTCGTAGCGCGCGTCGTCCACCACGCCCGATACGACTTCCGACAGATCCAGCGGTTCGGTGGGCACGGGTAGCGCGCCCACACGGGCAAGCCGCAACGTGTTGCCCACCAGCGCGTCCAGGCGTTCGCATTCGCGTTCGATGCGGTCCAGCTGCAGGTCGCGCCGTTCGTCGTTGCGCCGCGCCAGTTCCGAGGCCAGGCGCAGGCGCGCAAGCGGCGACCGCAGTTCGTGCGCGACGTTGTGCAGGAGCTGCTCGCGCGTATCGACCAGCGCCTTCAGGCGCACGGCCATGGCGTCGAAGTCACGCGCCAAGAGGCCGAGTTCGTCCTTGCGCGTGGCGAGCTTGGCGGGGGTGTGCGTGTCCAGGCGTCCCGCGGCCAGGGCATGCGTGGCCTGGCGCAGTTGCGCGAGCGGCGCGGTGATGTGGCGGGTCAGCGCCCAGCAAAAGGGAGCGGTGACCGCCAGCGCGAACAGCAGCAGCGCGAGCGCGACGGGCGACAACGCCAGCACCTCCCAGCGCGACGAGTCAAAGGGCAGGAACAGCATCAGCATTTCCGAGCCGTCCGGCAGCATCAGCGTCTGGGGCTCCCACCAGGAGACGCGCTCGCCGGCGGGATCGGCCGGCGCGTAGTCGGACTGCGTCGCCCGGTCGGGTCCCGCGCGGTACGCGACCAGCCAGTCATGCAGCCGCGTGGGCAGGCGCCTGCCCAGGATGTCCCGGTCCTCTGCATCCATGATGTAGATCTTTAGCGCCGAGTAGTTGTCGTCCATGGCGCGGACCCAGCGCGCCAGGCCTCCTTCGCCCTGCGTGCGCGCCACCTGGGCGGCGTCGCGCGTGAGGTTGCCCGGGTTCAGGCCATCCAGAGAATTGAAGCGGTACCAGGCCACGCTGGCGGTCAGCACCATGCCGCAGACCAGGATGACCGCCATGGCGCCCCAGAACGTCAAGAATGCGCGCCAGAAGAGCGAGCGGGCGGGCAGCAGCGTCATCACGCGGCGCCCGCCAGCACGTAGCCCAGCCCGCGCAGATTCCGGATGGACAGCATGTCGGCGTGTTGATCCAGGCGCAGCTTCTTGCGCAGGCTGCTGATGTGCGTGTCGATGCTGCGATCGTACCGGTCCGGGGCGCGGCCCAGCGCATACAGGCCGATCTGGTCGCGCGCGATCACCTGGCCGGGCGTGCGCATGAGGATTTCCAGGATTCGCTGTTCGGCGCCGGTCAGCATGACCTCGTCCCCGCCCAGGCGCGCGCGGCCCGTCGCCGGGTCCAGCGAGAGCGCGCCCAGGCTGAGGGACGGGCTGGCGGGGGCGGGGGCGTGCTCGAAGCGGCGCAGCACGGCCGTGATGCGGGCCTTCAGTTCGCGTGGGCTGAACGGCTTGGCCAGGTAATCGTCGGCGCCGAATTCCAGCCCCAATACGCGGTCGGTCTCGCCGCCGTGGGCCGTGAACATGATGACGGGGCGGCGGGAGCGCTGGCGGTAGTGCTTGAGCAGGTCCAGACCATTGCCGTCGGGCAGCATGAGGTCCAGCAGCACGAGGTCAAAGTCGTCCTGCGCCAGCAGGGTCTGGCCTTGCGAGCGGGTGTGCGCCAGCGTGAGCTGGCACTGATTCGGTTCCAGGTATTCACGCAGCATCTGCGCCAGTTCGACGTCGTCGTCGATGAGCAGGATGCGGCGCGCCACCGCTGAATGATTCAAGAGCATGCGTGTTGGGCGTCGTGCATCCGGCAGTTTGGCCGAAGGGTGCACGGCGCAGTGTCAAGAAGTGCAAAGAAGATAAAAGTTGCGGAAAGCGTGTTGCCGCGTCCTGCAAGCCCCAATTCTAATATGAGAATGGTTTTCATTAATAAGTGGGAGCCGGCGTAACGCCGCGCGTGGGGTGCGGTGCAAACCGGGGACGGGAGAAGTTGGAATCATGAGCAGGAAAGAAGTGGCCACGGGCCAGCGCATCGCCGCGTCGCGCACGCAACTGGCCGCCGCCTTGTGCGCCGCGGGTTTCGGCATTGCGCCGCAAGCGGTCTGGGCCCAGGCCGCGGACGCCACCACGACGATGGACACGGTGGTCGTGACCGCCAGCGGTTTCGAGCAGCGCATCCAGGATGCGCCCGCTTCGATCAGCGTGATCACGCGCGAAGACCTGGACAAGAAGTTCTACCGCGACCTGAACGATGCGCTGGTGGAAGTGCCCGGCGTCATCGTCACGGGCGGCGGCGACCGCCAGGACATCAGCCTGCGCGGCATGGGACCGAAGTACACGCTGATCCTGATCGACGGCAAGCGCCAGAACTCGCGCGAAACCCGCACCAATTCGGATTCGACGGGCGTCGAAGGCGGCTGGACGCCGCCGCTGTCGGCCATCGAGCGCATTGAAGTCGTGCGCGGGCCGATGTCGTCGCTGTACGGCTCGGACGCGATGGGCGGGGTGATCAACATCATCACGCGCAAGGTACCGGACCAATGGCATGGCGAAATCCGCATGGATACGACCATCCAGGAAAGCAGCAATTCGGGCGACATCTACCAGGGCAACTTCTACCTGGCCGGACCGATCAAGAACGACCTGCTGGGCCTGCAGATCTACGGCCAGGCCACCCAGCGCGACGAAGACGACATCTACAACGGTTACCGCAAGCGCAATGCCGAAAGCGTGACCGCCAAACTGGCGCTCACGCCCAACCGCGATCACGACATCGTGCTGGAAGCGACCACGATGCGCCAGAAGTTCCAGGACACCCTGGGCAAGACGGTCGAGCCGCTGCCGCCCGGCACCGCGTGCCCGCGAACGGGCTGCCCGGCGTCCTCGGAAACCGATTACCGCAGCAGCAAGTGGGCGCTGTCGCACACAGGCCGCTGGGGCTGGGGGGTGTCCGACAGCTACGTGCAGCAGGAAGAGTTCGACAACCGCTCGCGCCAGATGAAGATCAAGAACCTGGACCTGCAGACCAGCTGGTCGCTGCCGCTGGGTTCGCACATGCTGACGCTGGGCGGCAGTTACCTGAACCAGCGCCTGAACGATCAGACGGGCAACCAGCTTGCCGGCGGCCCGAGCAAGGTCGAACGGTATCAATGGGCATTGTTCGCCGAAGACGAATGGCGCCTGACCGAAAGCTTTGCCGTCACGACCGGCCTGCGCATGGACCAGGACGAGAACTTCGGCAGCCATTTCAGCCCGCGTCTGTACGGCGTGTGGCACATGGCCGAACGCTGGACCCTGAAGGGCGGCGTCTCCACGGGCTTTCGCGCGCCCGACCTGCGCCAGACCGTGGCCGGCTGGGGCCAGACGAGCCGTGGCGGCAACATGTACGGCAACCCGGACCTGACGCCTGAAAAGTCCGTGACCCAGGAAATCGGCCTGCTGTATGACGACGGCCAAGGCGTGAGCGCCGGCGTCACGCTGTTCAACAACGACTTCAAGGACAAGATCACCCGGGTGGCTTGCCCCTTGACGCAGTGCACGGACGGCCCCAACCAGTTCGGCTCGAATCCCACCACCTACATGAACGTGGACAAGGCCGTGTCGCGCGGCGTCGAAGCCAGCCTCAAGTTGCCGCTGGCGGCCGACTGGTCGATGACCAGCAGCTACACCTTCACGAAGTCCGAGCAGAAGTCGGGCCAATACAAGGGCGAGCCGCTGAACCAGTTGCCCAAGCACCTGTTCACCACCACGGTGAACTGGCAGCCGTCCGACGCGCTGCAGGCCTGGGCGCGCGTGAACTTCCGCGGCCGCGAGAGCCAGCCGGTGACCGGCCCGTCTTCGGACGCGCTGGTGGCCCCGTCCTACACCTTCGTGGACCTGGGCGGTTCGTACGCCGTGAACAAGACCGTGTCGGTCTACGCCGGCATCTACAACCTGTTCGACAAGCAGGTCGCCTACGACGACTTCGGCTATGTCGAGGACGGCCGCCGCTACTGGCTGGGCATGGGCGTGAAGTTCTGAGATTGACGGGGCGCGAGAGCGCCCCATTAGAGAGAGGTTTGCATGAACAATGGAAAACAGGCGGGCGCTGCCCGCCGCTGGGCAACGCGCACCGGCATGGCCTTGGCGCTGAGCGCGGCGGCAGCGGTTTGCGCCGCGCAGTCCACCACGCCGGTCAAGCACGCGCGTGGCGAGACCGCGGTGCCGTCGAACCCAACCAAGGCCATCGTGCTGGATCTGGCCGTGCTCGATACCCTGCACACGCTCGGCGTAGACCCCGTGGGCGTGCCCAGCGCCGCCAAGCTGCCGCCGCACCTCGGCCAGTTCGCGGACAAGCGTTACCTCAAGGCGGGCACGATGTTCGAGCCCAAGTACGAGGTCATCCACGCTGCCGCGCCGCAGGTCATTTTCGTGGCGGGCCGCTCGGCGCCCAAGTACGACGAGCTCTCCAGGATTGCGCCCACGGTCGACCTGACGGTTGATGCCAAGGATCTGGTCGGCAGCGTCAAGCGCAACACCGAAATGCTGGCCGCGCTGTACGGCAAACAAGACGAGGCGAAGACAAAGCTGGCGGCGCTGGACGCGTCCATTGCATCGCTGAAGGGCAAGGCGGCCAACGCCGGCACGGCGCTGATCGTGCTGACCACCGGCGGCAAGATGAGCGCCTACGGCCCGGGCTCGCGGTTTGGCGTGATCCACGACGCCTTCGGCGTCAAGCCTGCCGCGACGGGTCTGAACGTGTCGAACCACGGCCAGGCGATCTCGTTCGAGTTCATCGCCCAGACCGATCCGGACTGGCTGTTCGTCATCGACCGCGACGCCGCCATCGGCCGCGAGGGCGTGTCGGCCGAGCGCATGCTGGACAACGAACTGGTGCGTCCGACCAAGGCCTGGAAGAACCAGCGCGTGGTGTACCTGAACGGCTTTAACTGGTACCTGCTGGGCAGCGCGGGCCTTACCGCGATGCAGCAGAACGTGGACCAGATCGCGGCGGCGTTGGCGCAGGGAAAGTAAGCAGCATGCAAGACGGGAAGGGCGGCTGGTGAACTGGCGGCGCGCAATCGGCGGGTGGGGCGGCCTGGCCGCCGTGGTGGTGGT
This sequence comes from Achromobacter sp. E1, assembly GCF_037039475.1. Taxonomy (NCBI): domain Bacteria; kingdom Pseudomonadati; phylum Pseudomonadota; class Betaproteobacteria; order Burkholderiales; family Alcaligenaceae; genus Achromobacter; species Achromobacter sp. E1. The sequence goes on along the minus strand of NZ_CP146253.1, from coordinate 3,459,292 downwards.
ATTGCTGCTGTTGTGCGTGGCCAGCGTCAGCGTGGGCGCGGGCCAGATGCCGTGGACCGCGCTGTGGGACGGCGGCGAGGCGGGCGAGCGCGCGTGGCGCCTGCTGATGGTCAGCCGCATTCCGCGCACGCTTGCGCTGCTGCTGGCGGGCATGGCGCTGGCCGTGGCCGGCCTTATCATGCAGATGCTCGTGCGCAACCGCTTCGTCGAGCCCACGACGGCCGGCACCGTGGAGTCCGCGACCCTCGGCATTCTGGCCATCACGCTGCTGGCGCCCAATACGCCCGTCATCGGCAAGATGCTGACGGCCACGGGCTTCGCGCTGGCGGGCACCTTGCTGTTCTTGGCCCTCTTGCGCCGCGTGCCGCTGCGCACGCCGTTCATCGTGCCGCTGATCGGGCTGATCCTGGGCGGCGTGATCCAGGCGGTCACAACCTTCGTGGCGTACCGCTTCGATCTGCTGCAATCCCTGCATGCGTGGACGACCGGCGACTTCTCCGGCGTGCTGCGCGGCCGCTACGAACTGTTGTGGATCGGTTTTGCGCTGGCCTGCGCGGCCTATGCCGCCGCCGACCGGTACACGGTTGCCGGCATGGGCCGCGAGTTCGCGTCCAACCTGGGGCTGAATCATGCACGGCTGACGCTGGTGGGCCTGTTGATCGTTTCCGCCATTTCAGCGGTGGTGGTCGTGACGGCCGGCAGCATCCCGTTCCTGGGCCTCATCGTGCCCAATGCCGTCAGTCTGGTGCTGGGCGACAACATGCGCCGCGCCATTCCGTGGGTGGCGCTGCTGGGCGGCGTGTTCGTGCTGGCCTGCGACATCATTGGCCGACTGGTCATCCATCCCTACGAAATCCCGATCGGGACGGTGGTGGGCGTGCTGGGCAGCATTCTGTTCTTGTGGCTGCTGCGCACGCGGAGGAATCGTGTTGGCTGATATCCCTGTACCGCCCTTGGCCGCGCGCGCGCCGCAGACGTGGCGCCTTGCGGCGCTGGGCGCTTTTGCGCTGCTCTGCATCGTGGCCTTCATGACGCTGGGCGCCAATGGCCAGTGGTCATTCGTCATTCCTTTTCGCGGCGGCAAGCTGCTGGCGATGTTGCTGGTGGCCTATGCGGTCGCCGTGTCGTCGGTGCTGTTCCAGACGATCACCCACAACCGCATCCTGACGCCCGCCATCATGGGCTTCGATGCGATGTACCTGCTGATCCAGGCGGTTGTGGTGTTTGGCTTTGGTCAGGCGGCGGCCACCGCCAGTCATCCGGTCGCGGCCTTTCTCCTGGAAGTGTGCGCGATGACGGCGTTCGCGTGCCTGCTGTTCCGCTGGCTGTTCTCCGATGCCGTGCGCAGCCTGCATCTGATGATGCTGGTTGGCATCGTCTTCGGACTGCTGTTTCGCAGCCTGTCCAGTTTCGTCGTCCGGCTGATCGATCCGAATGAATTCCTGGTGCTGCAGGACCGCATGTTCGCCAGCTTCAATTCGGTGCGCATCGAATTGCTGCCGATCGCGCTGGCGGCCGTCTGCGCGGCTTCGCTCCTTATCTGGCGCATGCGCCGGCGCTACGACGTGCTGGCGCTGGGGCGCGATATTGCGTTGAACCTGGGCGTGGACTATCGCCGCACGCTCATGCTGACTTTGGCGGCCATTGCGGTGCTGGTGTCCGTGTCGACGGCGCTGGTCGGGCCCGTCACGTTCTTCGGCCTGCTGGTCAGCAACCTTGCGTATCACGCCATGGGGTCGGACCGGCACCGCCACACCGTGCCGGCCGCGATGCTGCTGAGCGTCATATTCCTGGTCGGCGGTCAGACGCTGCTGGAGCGCGTGCTGGGGCTGAACACCACCGTCAGCGTGGTGATTGAATTCGTGGGCGGCGTGATGTTCCTCGTCCTGATCCTGCGCAGGGGGCGCCGATGATAGAAATCCAGAAGGTCAGCAAGCAATACGGCGACATCGTCGTCATCGACGATGTCAGCCTGGATCTGCCGGCTGGCGGCGTCACCGCCATCATCGGGCCCAACGGCGCGGGCAAGTCCACCTTGCTGTCCATGGTGAGCCGGCTGTTGCCGATGAGCGCGGGGCGGGTGCTGGTCGAAGGCCTGGACGTGACGCGCGCCGACAGCCGCGAGCTGGCCCGGCGCCTGGCCATCCTGCGTCAGGACAACCACTTGCCGCTGCGGTTGACGGTCAGGGATCTGGTGGCGTTTGGCCGGTACCCGCACACGGGCGGGCGGCTGACGATGGATGACAAGGTTTATATCGACCAGGCGATCGCGTATCTGAATCTGGAGCCGCTGGCCGGCCGCTACCTGGACGAGATGTCCGGCGGCCAGCGCCAGCGCGCGTTCGTGGCGATGGTGCTGTGCCAGGACACGCGCTACGTGTTGCTTGACGAGCCGCTGAACAGCCTGGACATGAAGCACGCCGTCGCCATGATGGGCACGCTGCGCCGGGCAGCCGATGAACTGGGCAAGACGGTGGTGCTGGTGCTGCACGACATCAATTTCGCCTCCAGTTACGCGGACCGCATCGTGGCGATGCGTCAGGGGCGGATCGCCCGGCACGGCACGCCGGCCGAACTGATCCGGCCGGACGTGCTGAGCGATCTGTACGAGCTGCCGATTGACGTGCACGAAATCGGCGGCAAGCGCATCTGCGTGTACTACCGGTAAGGCGGCGGACCGCTTACTGGGTCAGATCAATCGCGTAACGCGACAGCTGCGTCACCGGGTCCGGCGTCGCGTCGTACACCGAGACGTTGGTCACGCCGTGCGCCGTGGCCATCGCCAGCGTGCCCGGCACCGACGAAAACACCACCGGTCCGGCAAGCCCGCTCACCTGCGTGAAGCGCCAGCTGCGATCCAGGCCGAAGGTGGCCAGGTCGAGCGTGGGGTTCTTCTTGATGTAGGCGATCAACACGTCGCGGCTGGCATCCGGGGCTTGCAGCACGATGTCGCCCTTGCCGCCGGCCAAACCCGGGAAATCGCCGCCACCGCTGGCGCGGTAATTGTTGGTCACCACCAGGAACTGCGCGGTCAGGTCCAGCGGCGCGCCGTTGTACGTCAGCGCCCTGATGCGCGAGCCCTTCGGCTGCGTCACGTCGATTTCATACCGCAGCGCGTTGCCCGCCGCATACAGCACGTCGAAATTGAACGTGGGAAAGCCGGTGTCGATCAGGTCCTGCGGCGCGACCTGTGCGGGGTCGATCTGCTTGAACTGCTCGGCCGTCTTCTCCAGCCACTGGCGCACGATGTCGCCGCTGACTCGCACCACTTGCAGCGTGTTCGGGTACAGGTACAGATCGGCCGCGTTGTTGATGGCGACGTTGCCTTGCTTCACATACGTGAAGTCGCCGGGACCGTTGCGGCCGCCCTTGAACGGCGCTGCAGCCGACAGGATCGGCAAGCCCGCGTACGGCGGACTGTTCTTGGCGATGTAGTCGGACAGGTAGTCGATCTGCGCCATGTTCACGATCTGCAGCGCGGACACGTCGCCCGCCAGCGCGTAGTACGTGGCCATGTCGAACTGGCTTTGGCCGATCGGCGTCTTCACGTAGCCGATGGTCGCGGCGTGCTCGGCCTGCACCAGCTGCTGCGCGGCCGAGTCAGGCGCGACGTAGGTCGCGGGCGTGGATCCGCTTTGCGCGGTCAGCCTTGTCGAGATGCGTTGCACCTGCGTGGCATCCTTCTGCACCTTCCAGCCCTGGTCATACGCCAGCTTGAGCGTGATCTGACCCAGGTTGTTGCCCCATTGGCCGGCTTGCACGGTGGGCACGCCGTTGATCAAGCCCTTTTCCAGTTCGACGCCCGGCTGCCCGGCAAACTGCGACTTGGCGTTCGTGTCGGGAAAGAGCAGATGCTGGTGGCCCGTGATGAGGGCATCGATGCCCGCCACCTGGCTGAGATAGCCCGCGCCGTTTTCCATGTCGGGGCTGTAGGCCGTGGCCAGGTCGATGCCGCCATGCGCCAGCGCCACCACCAGGTCCGCGCCCGCGGCCTTCATCTCCGGCACGTAGCGCGCCGCGGTCTCCTTCCAGCCCGTGACTTCCACGTGGCCTTCCAGATTGGCCTTGTCCCATTGCATGATGGGCGGCGGCGCAAAGCCGATCACGCCCACCTTGAGGGGCACGTCGATGGACTTGCCGGTGGTGTCGGTCGCCTTGAAGGTCTTTTCCAGCAGCACGTACGGCTTGAAGATCGGCTGCTTGGAGGCGGCCGAGACAACGTTGGCCGACACGAACGGAAATGCCGGGGCGGCGCAATCCTTGGCGCCCGCCGGGTTCGTCTGCGCCGTGCCCTTGCCGATGCCGGCCAGCCCGAAGTCCACATTGGTGATCTGCGACAGATAGGGCAGGCCGTAGTTGAACTCGTGGTTGCCCATCGTGGCCGCGTCGTACGACAGCAGCTTCATCTGCTTGTAGATCGCGATCATGTCGGAACACTGCACCGGCGACACCAGCGCCTGATAGTCCGACAGCGCCGTGCCCTGCACCGTGTCGCCGTTGTCGAACAGCAGCGTGTTCGGGTGCTGCTTGCGCGCATTGGCGATCAGCGTGGCCGTGCGGTCCATGCCGTAGCTCTTGTCTTCGGCAAGCTTGTAATAGTCATAACCGAGCACGTTCGCATGCAGGTCCGTGGTGCCCAGAATCGCGACATCCAGCGTGGCGCCTTGCGGCACGCTGGCCTGCGGCGGCGTCTCGGGCGCGGCAGTGTCGTCGTCATCGTCATCGCCGCCGCAGGCGGACAGACCGGCTACCAGCGCAACGCTGGCGGTGACTGCATAGATCTTGCGTAGGTGTGGCTTCACCGTCTTTCCTTCGTGTTGAAGGAAAGAATTTTGGGGACGGTGTGTGACCTACCCGTGACATGCACGGGGCCAAATCAACGCAGGGGAGACTCGCGCGTCAGGCAATCCGCTTCCAGCGCGGCTAGCGCATCCAGGAACCGCCATGCGAATGATCCCGGTCCGTCGGCATGTAACGCGGCGCGCTGGCCCGCAATGCCGAAGCACGACAGCGCGGCCACGGCCGCGGCAAACGCATCGTTGCGCGATACCGCGGCAAACGCCCCGACCACCGCGCTAAGCGCGCACCCGGTGGCGGTCACGCGCGGCATCAGCGGCGAGCCGCCCGTGATGTGTACGGCGCGTGCGCCGTCCGTCACGTAATCGGTTTCTCCCGTCACTGCCACCACCGTCTGGCGCTGCGTGGCGATGTCCCGGGCAGACTGCTCGGCATGCGCCACGGCGTCGCGCGCATCCACGCCTTTGCCCGAGCTGAGGCCGCCGGCCAGCGCAATGATCTCGGATGCGTTGCCGCGGATGATGGCGGGCTTGAGGTCCAGCAGCCGCTGGATGGCGTCACGGCGAAAGGCGGTGGCGTGGTGTGCGACCGGATCAAGCACCCAGGGCGTACCCGCGTGCGCGGCGGCCTTGGCCGTCAGCAGCATGCTTTGCAGCCAGGGCGAGGAAAGCGTGCCGATATTGATGACGACCGCGCCGGCGAATCCGGCGAACTCGGGGGCCTCTTCTTCAGCATGGACCATGGCGGGCGACGCCCCGATCGCCAGCACGGCGTTGGCCGCGTAGTTCATGGAAACGAAGTTGGTCAGGCACTGCACCAGCGGCGCGTCGCGGCGGACGGCGGACAGAAGGTCCTGGGCGTGTTGGGCGAGGGGAGTCAGATGGGAATGGGGCATGCCGGGCGGATGTTGCGCGGGGACGCGCTCCCCGGGTGAATGGCGTATGTTCCCGGGGGAACGCGGGAGGTGTCAAGCTCGCGTTGCGCAACAGCACGCCGGCCATACCCAATTTGAGGTATAGACGGTTTTCCCGGCAGGCTCACAATCATTGACCGGCCCCGGATCGTCGTGATGATTGGGCGCACGACGATATCGTCCGGGCGCCATGACCCCTGAAGCCAAGCAGAGGAACCGCCATGCTGAGTTCCGAACAACTTCAACGCGTGTTTCCCAACTGCAGAGCCCCAGCCGAGTGGGCGCAAGCGTTGGCGCCCGCGTTTCAGAAATACGAAATTGAAACTCCTGACCGCATGGCGAGTTTTCTGGCGCAGACGGGCTATGAATCCAGCCAATACAACCGGATCGAGGAAAACCTTAATTACTCAACCGCCGCGCGGTTGACCAAGGTGTGGCCAAAACGATTTCCGGATGAAGCGTCCGCGATGCCCTACGTGAATAATCCGCAGGGACTCGCGAATCTGGTTTATGCAAACCGGATGGGCAATGGCGATGCGCTCAGCAACGATGGTTACCGATATCGCGGACGAGGCATCATCCAACTGACGGGACGCAGCAATTACGATTCGGCGGGCGACGCGATGGGTGTGGACCTGGTCAACATGCCCGAGTTGTTGGCCGATCCGAAATGGGCGGCGCTGAGCGCGGGTTGGTATTGGCAGTCGCGCGGGTTGAACGAGTTGGCCGATGACCGGACCCATGATGACGATCTGGAAGACTTTGCCCGGATTACGCGGCGCATCAACGGGGGACTCGCAGGGCTGAAGGAACGCTTTGCCTTGTTCAAGCGCGTCTATGCCGAACTGATGCGATAGCCCGGCGGCACCGCGCCGCCTGCCCGGCGCATGTTGCATCGGGCAGGCGGCGTTTCATGTACTGCTTGGTTCGCAGCGCGACGCTTACGTCGTGGCGCGGTAGCGGTTGCGCAGGTCGCGGATCTGGTCGTGGTTGTGCAGCACGCCCTGGTATTGGCGTTCGACGATGGCGCGCACGTTTTCCGGCAGCGTTTCCTTCAGCGCCTTGTCGTAGTCCGCCTTGGCCACGTCCTCGCCCTTCTCGCATTCCTCGAGCAGCGTCAGGTCGGTGCGGCTGGAAACCGCTGCCTTGATATTGGTCCAGCCACGGTGCATGGCGCCAGCCACCGTGCCGCTGTCTTCGGGCTCGCCGCCCATTTGCGCCACGAGCGCTTGCAATTCCGCGGCGCCGGCGGCGCAATCGCGGGAGCGGTTGCGAAAGAGTTCCTGCAACTCGGGAGCCTTCGCGTCCTCGGCCGCCGAAGCGAAGCCCTTCTCGCCGTTCTTCGACGTTTCGATGAGGTTGTTCAGCACCTTGATCACATGATCGGCCATATCGGTCTCCTTGGTTTGGAAGGATCAGGCAGCGGGGCGCTGCCTGTGGAACCCGATATTCAGCAAGCGGCGTGCCCGGCCCGCATCGCGGCCAGGCAATCGAGGTCGCCGAGGTCGCGCTAGACGCGCGGGCACGTGGAACCGGCTTTCAGCGCATCCAGTTCCGGATCGGTCATCTCCAGAGCCAGCGACGCCATCGCGCAGGTGACGGCCAAGGCGTTGCGCAGTTCGTCTTCCCGGATGATGTCCGGCAAATCGCCGCGAGAAAGGATGTGGCGCACGCGGGATTCGGGCTTCTCGAAGCCCGCAACCAGACGCAGGGCAGGAATGCCTTGCTTGGCGAAATTGGCGTGGTCGGAGTTCGGCATGAAAGGCAGCCAGTGCGACACGGGCACCCCGGCGCGCGCGGCGGTGTCCTGGACCACGTCCGCCAGCGCCGGATAGTCGCTGATCAGCGCGCAGAGCGTGTCGTCGCCCGCAACGGTGTCCAGGTTGATGTCGAACTTCAGCCGTTGACGCTCGGCGGCCGGCATGTCGGCCAGGTAGCGGGCAGACCCGGCCAGCGCCCATTCTTCAGCGGTGAAGAAGCAAATGCGCAGTCCGGGCGTGCCGGGCCCCAGCCGTTTAGCCAGCAACCGCGCGGCAGCCAGCGCGACGGCAACGCCCGTGGCATTGTCCAGTGCGCTCTGGCCGAGGTCGTGGCCGTCCATGTGGGCGCTGATCACGATCCGGCTGTCCCGGCCGCCGGGCAGATCCAGAACGCCCGCGCAGGCCATCGAATCGCGCAACTCATCGCCCTGGATCTGCAAGCGGACACGGGCGCCGGGCCGGGCGGTCAATGCGGATGCGGCTTCGTGGCCAATATAGGCCGCGGGAATGCCCGCGCCGTCGCGGGGGCGGCCGGAGGAGCCGGACAAGGGGCCCGCGCCGGGCAGCGTGTTGGCAATGAGGAAGGCGGCGGCGCCCTGAGCGACCGCCATGTCGTACTTGCGGCGGCGGTGTACGTGCGTTTGCGAGAACGGATATTCATGGCGCACCAGCACGATCCGGCCGCGCACAGCAACGCCGGCACGCTCGAAGTCCTCTGGGCGGCCCGCGCCGACATCCAGGATTTCGCCTTCCAGGCCTTGCGCGGGGGTGGAGGCCGAGCGCAGCAGGGGCACGCACTCCAGATCCTCGGGCGCGTCGCCCAGCAGCGTCAGGCGGCTGGACAGGCAGCGCCAGCCATCGTAGGGCACCGGTACGCGCCGCACGTCGGGTCCGATTTCCCGGAGCCGGTCCAGCGCCCAGTCCATGGCTGCATCGTCCTGCCCGGTGCCGGACAGGCGACCGCCAAAACTGCAAAGAGTCTGGAAATCGTGCATCAAGGCCGCGTCGTCGGCGGCCTGCTGTTGCCAGCTTGTCGTCATCAATGTCTCCGGCGCCGCGCGCATGCCGCGCGGCGCTGCGTGCGTGTTATTCGAAGGTGATATTGGCGCGCTGCACCAGATCGGCCCAGCGGGCGAAGTCCTGCGTCAGCAACGCCTTGAGGGCTGCGGCGCTGGTGTCGGGCGGCAGGTTCATGCCCACGCTGGCGAGCCGCTGCTTGACGGGCTCGGACTGCATGACCTTGGCCATCGCTTCCGACAGTTTTTTCTGGACGGGCTCAGGCGTGCCGGCCGGCGCGACCAGTCCCCACCAGCTTTGCACGGTCAGGCCCGGATAGCCCAGTTCCTGGAAAGTCGGCACGTCCGGCGTGCCGGCCTGACGGGCGGGCGAGGACACGCCAATCGGCTTGATCTTGCCGCTCTGGAACAGGGCAACGGCCGAGGCCATCGTCGTAAAGCTGGCGTCGATCTGGCGGCCGGCCAGGTCATTGACGGATGCCGACGCGCCCTTATAGGGGATATGCGCGAGCTTGGTGCCGGTGTTCTGCATGAACAGTTCGGCCATCAGATGGGTCAGCGAGCCATTGCCGCCCGAACCGATGGAGACGGTGTCCGGCTTGGCCGAAGCGATCTTGACCAGGGACGGCACGTCCTGCGCCTCGAACCCGGGATTCACGAACAGGTACATGGGCGACAAGCCCAACAGCGTGATCGGCGCGAAATCCTTTTTCGCGTCGTATTTCACCCGGTCCTTGTACAGCGCCGGCACGATGGTGAACGGCACGTCGGCCAGCAACAGCGTGTAGCCATCGGGCGCTTCGGTCGCCACGTAGGCGGTGCCCAGCATCGATCCCGCACCGGCGCGGTTTTCGACAACGACAGACTGCCCAAGCTCGGCACTCAATTGATCGCTGATCGCCCGGGCCACCACGTCCGAGCTGCCGCCCGCCGAATACGGCACGACGATCTTGACGGGTTTATCGGGATAGGCGGCCGAGGCGGATTGCACGCTTGCGAAGCACGCGGGAACGGCCATGGCGGCCAGCAGTTTTTTCCACTTGAACATGATTTTTATGGTGATCCATGAATTATTCACGTCATTGTGGTGCGCGCGCTGCCCCCCCGCAAAGGAAGTATGCGCATAGGATATTCCAAACTGGAATAGGTGCTTTTGCGGGGCCGGCGGCTTGAAAGCAGTCAGGTTCTAGGCGATGCCCGCATATTGCCGCGTTTGCCAATTCAACGCCTGGCCCTGGGCGATGACCCACTCGCAGAACGCTTCGCAGTAGGGGCCGCCGACGTTGGGACGGGGCTGCATCAGGTGATAGCCGTAGCGGCCTTCGATGGCCTCGCCGAAGGGCCGCACCAGGCGTCCCGACTTCAGATGCTCCAGCACCATGCACAGCGGCATGATGCCCGCGCCCAAGCCATTGAGCACCGCTGGCAGCAGGATCGAAAAGCCTTCGTATTCCGCCGCGGTGGCGGCGGGACCGGACCACAACGGGGCGACGTCGGCCCGCCACTCGTCCCAGCCATAGCCACGCTGGGCGCGCTTGAGCAAGGGCAATCGGGCGATGTCGTCCACCGATTTGACGGGATGGCGTTTGATCACAGAGGGCGCTGCCACCAGCGCCATTTCGCGGCCGCACAGATACTGCGCGCTCATGCCCGACACATATCCCGTGTGAAGCTGGATCTCCGCGTCGAACCGTTCGGAGCGGTCGCGGCCATGCAGCAGGCGAGGGCGGATGTTGACGCGGATTTCAGGGTGCAATTCAAAGAACTCGGCCAGCCTGGGCAGCAGGAAAAATTGCGCAAACGACGGCGAGACCGCCACGTTCAGGGCGACGCGCGACGCGGGGTTGGCGACCAGCGCGTCGGCCTCGTCGATGAGCCGCACCGCTGCGCTGATGCGTTCCAGGTAGAGGGCGCCCGCGTACGTCAGCCGCAGCCCCGCGGGCATGCGCTTGAAGAGCGCGGTGCCCAATCGGCCCTCCAACGCCGCCACGTGTTTGCTGACCGCGCTTTGCGTCAGGCTAAGCGCTTCGGCCGCGCGGCTGAAGTTCAGCGTTTCGGCGGCCGTGAGGAAGATGCGCAGCGAAGACAGGGAGTTGCGGGAGCCTTTCATGGGGAAGCGGGGCGTGAGAGTAGGGTGGCGCTACTGTACTGCGTGTGCCCGGGCGGTGGCGGCAGGCCGAGGTGGATCAATTCGTTCACTTGCTCGCGTGACCCGTGTGGCCAGGACCTACGCTTTCTCTTTTTTGCGGAGAACGCCATCACGGGCCGCTCGTTCTGTATTGCGTTCGTCGCGGGCGCGGCGCTGGTGCAGATGCTGCCGTCTCTGCCGGGTTCGATTGGGCTGTGGCTAGCGGCGGCCGGGGGCGCTGCGTCCTGCGCCGTGTGGGTTCGCGTCGGGAATTCTCGATGGCGGGTACTGGCGGCGCTGGCGTTGGGACTGTCGGCCGGCTTCTTGAATGCGGCACTGCAAGCGCAGCAACGGTTGCACGATGGGCTTGCCGACGCGCATCAGGATCAGGTGTCGCGGTTGGTTCTGCGCGTGGCCGCATTGCCCGATGGCGACGCGAAGCGCCAGCGCTTCCTGGCCGAGGTGCTGCCGCCCGCTCGTCCCGGCATCCCCTCGCACGTCCAGGTCACCTGGCAGGCGGGGGCGGGGTCCAACCAGGCCGTGCCGCAGGTGCTGCCCGGGCAAGTGTGGCGAATGGCGCTGGTGCTGCGGCGGCCGCGCGGTTTGCTCAATCCCGCGGGGCCGGATGTGGAGGGGCGCATGTTTGCCAACGGCATTCGCGCCACGGGAACCGTGCGCGGGCAGCCCGTCCTGCTGGACGACCGGCCGTGGGCCACGCCCGGCGTTGCCATCGAACGCGCCCGGCATCTCGTGCGCGAGGGCATGCGCGCGGCGTTGGGCGAGCATCGCTACGCGCCTGTGCTGATTGCGTTGGCGATTGGGGATCAGGCAGGCGTGGCGCGCGACGACTGGCGGATCTTCAACCGCAGCGGCATCACGCATCTGGTGTCGATCAGCGGCATGCACGTGACATCGATTGCCGGTATCGCGGGCTTGCTGGCGTCTTCGCTCTGGCGGCGCGTGCGGTGGCGGGGCGTGGGACTTGCCGAGCGGATGCCTGCGCGCGTTGCCGGCGGGGCGGTAGCGGCGGTGGTCGCGTTGCTGTATTGCCTGCTGGCGGGCTGGGGCGTGCCCGCACGCCGCACGTTTTTCATGCTGCTGGTGGTGTTGGGGGCGGCGTTGTCGCGGCTGCCCTTGTCGGGTGATCGGGTCCTGGCCTGCGCGGCGGCCGCCGTGGTGGCGCTGGACCCATGGGCGCCGATGTCTGCGGGCTTCTGGTTGTCGTTTGGCGCGGTGGCGGTGCTGTTGCGCATCGTGGCCGCGCCGATCGATGTGGATGCCAGCTGGCGCGCGCGATGCGCGGCCCGGCTGGGGCAGGCTGCGCACGTGCAACTGATGGTCACGGTAGGGCTGATGCCGCTGTTGGCCTTTCTGGTGCATCAGGTGTCGCTGGGTTCGCCGTTTGCCAACGCCGTCGCCATTCCGTCAGTGACGTTCATCGTCACGCCGCTGGCGTTGCTGTGCGCGGCGCTGTCGTCCGTGCCTGGCGCCGAGGCGCTGGCGGCATTGGCCGGGCAAGCCGGGCTGGCCGCGTTTGACCTGACCATGACGCCGGTTGCCTGGATCGGCAATGCAAACTGGTCGAGCGTGCCGGTTGCCGCGGCCGGCTGGCCCTGGCTGCTGCTGGCGGTGGCGGGCATGATCTGGGCCCTGCAGGCGAAAGGCTGGCCAGGACGACACCTGGGTTGGTTCTTCATGCTGCCGTTGCTGTTCTGGCGGCCCGACAAGCCTGAGCCGGGCCATTGGCGCATGAGCGCGATGGACGTGGGGCAGGGCAGCGCCATCCTGGTGGAAACGGCGACTCAGTCGTTGCTGTTCGACGCGGGCCCGCGCAGCTACGGCGGCAGCGATGCGGGCGAACGGGTCCTCGCGCCATTTCTGCAAGCACGGGGAATCGGGCGGCTGGATGTGCTGGTGCTGTCGCATGCCGACATGGATCATGTGGGCGGCACGCGCGCGGTGCTGGGGGCGGTGCCGGTGGGGCGAAGTTATACATCCTTCGATCTGCCCGCCTATCTACGGCGCGACGCAAGGTTGTGGCCCGAAGTCGGTAATGCCGAACCGGTGTTGCCCGATACGATGGCGCGGTGCCAACGAGGGCTGGGATGGGAAGCGGACGGGGTGGTGTTCACCTTCCTGCATCCGGGTCCGTCAGAACGCAGCGCGAAGGCAGATGACCGCAATGCCGACAGTTGCGTGCTGCGCGTGGAGGGGGCAAGCCATTCGCTGTTGCTGACAGGGGATGTCGGCGTGGCGCAGGAGCGGGACATGGTGGCGCAGGGGCTTGCCAGTGCCGATGTGGTGCTGGCGCCGCATCACGGGTCAGGGTCGTCGTCGGGGCATGACCTGGTGAACACGACGCAGGCCGTCCATGCCATTGCGCAGGCTGGGCACCTGAACCGGTTTCGCCACCCGGCACGGGCGGTGGAGCTGCGCTGGACCCGCGCGGGCAGCAGTTTCTGGCGCAGCGACCGGGACGGCGCCGTGATGGCGGCGTCTCGGCCGGATGTGTTGGAAGTGTGGGGACAGCGCGAGCGTGCGAGACGGTATTGGCATGGTCGTTAGCCCCCCCGGCACGTCAGAACGCGTGGGCCGGGGGGCAGACCGTGCCGGCCGCCAACTCGTCAAATAGCCGATCCCCACCCATCTGCCCGCCCTTGAGCATCAGTTCAACGCCATCCGTCACCGGATCGTCGCTGCGTGCGACGCTGACGGTCACCCCCGGCGCCAGCACGCAGCGAAACGCCAATCCCCACAGTCCCAAAGCAAGCGTTGCCTGGCTGGACGTATCGCCACCGGCAATCCCAATGCGGTTCAGCCGGTGACCGGCATGGGCGCTGGCGCGCACGATGTCCGCGGCCAGCCGCGCCGTGGCGCGGGCGGTGGCGGCGGTCTGGTCTGCGTTGACGGCGCCGGCAGGCTTATCCGTATGCACCAGCACGTTGCGGCCCTGGGCCAGCGTGGAGGCGGCCAATGCGACCTGTTGCGCGGCGTAGTCGTCATCCGCCAGCAGCCGATCGACGTGCAGCGGTTGGCGCGTATAGGTTTCGCATGCGGCGATCTGCCGGGCGGTGACGGGCGACAGGCTGCCCGCCACGACCAGCACCGGGCCATTGGACGGGCCCAGTGGCGTCGCCGGTGTGGCACCCGAGTGTCCCGCGGGCCGAGCCCGGGCCAGCGCCTGTTGCACGCTGCTGGGGCCGACGGCCAAGAGGGGGGCGCGGGAAGCGGCGCGTTGAATCAAACGGCCGATGGCGGGGAGCTGCGATTCGTCCACCAGATCCAGCAGCAGCGGACCGTCGGTGCTTTCGATGACCTGATCGATCCAGGCATCGAGCACGGCTGAGTGCGCGGCGGTGTCCTCAGCGGTGGCTGCAGCCGTCTTCGCGCCCGGTTCCACGGCCGGAGGGTAGGCCGTTTGCGGCACCGAGCGGATGCCCGCCAGCCCCTGGGCCTCCAGGTGCAACCGCAAATCTGCCTCGTGCATGGGTGTGACGGGATGCACACTCATCACCGGATGCCGGTCAATGCGATGAACCTCCGGCGCGGACCCCGCACGCGCAAAGAGGTTTCCAAAACTGCAATACCGGCCGATGCTGGGCTGCCCACCCACGATCGGCACGATGGGATTCGCAAAATGCCGACGCAATTCGCGCACCGCCACCCCGATGCTGCCGACGTGCGGCGCGCTGTCAAAGGTGGAACAGCATTTGTAATGCAGCACGCGCGCGCCCGTGCCTGCCATGAATGCGCCGACGGCGCGCAGCTCGTCCGTCATCTCCGCTGGCGTCATGCCGCGCGCCGCGCCCGCGATGCCGATGGCATCCAAGGGCCCGGCACGTTCCAGTTGCGCGGTGGAAGGCACGCTCAGAAAAAGCAGGCTGCGCAGCCCGGCGCGAGCAACCTCGGCCAACGTGTCGGTGGCGCCGGTGAAGTCGTCGCCATACCAGCACACCTGCGGCGCGGTGCCGCCAATCATGCGCGGCTTCCAAAAAATTCCAGCGCGCGCTGCAGTTCGGGTGCGTTGCGGGCGTAGTCTTGCAAGGTCTGGTTGTCGCGCACGGCGTGCCAGGCCTGGCGGATGCTTTGCACGCCGGCGGCGGGGCCGTCGGGGTGGGCCAGGATGCCGCCGCCTGACATGAAGAGCAGGTCGTCGCTGCGCACGGCGGCCCAGGTGGCGGGCACAGTGCCGGCCCATTGACCCGACGAGAAGGCGGGCATGACGGCGTCGTCGATGCCCGGCGTCAGCGATGCCAGGCAGTCGCGGGCCGAGTCGACGACCTCGCTGTCTTCCTGCGAGAACTTGCCTTGCAGGCCGTGCACGTGCATGTGGTCCACGCCCGCCAGCCGCCACAGCGTCTGGTAGGCCTGAAACCCGATGCCCAGCAGCGGATGGCGCGACAGCGCGCCGAAACCGTTGCGGTGGCCGTGCAGCGCCAGCGGCGTGCTGCGGCGCAGGGTCTGGATGGCCGAATAGCCGCACCAGTTCAGGCTGGCCATGATGCAGGTGCCGCCTTCGCGTTCGATCAGGTCGGCGTGGCGGCGCATGGCGTCGGTTTCGTCGGTGATGTTGAAAGCCACCATCACGTTGCGGCCGGTGCGTTCGCGGTGCGCGCGCACGACGGCCATCACGGCCGCGACGCGTTGGGCGAGCGGGGCGTGGGCCGGGTTGGCGCACACCTCGTCGTCCTTGATGAAGTCCACGCCAGCCGCGCAAAGCTGGGCCACCAGATGCGCGGTCTGCTCGGGCGAAAGGCCGACGTTGGGCTTGATGATGGTGCCGACCAGCGGGCCCTTGTCCACGCCGGTCAGCGCGCGCGTGCCGGCAATGCCGACCTGCGGCAGGTCGAACTGGGCGCGGTAGTTGGCGGGCAGTTCCATGCTTTCGAGCCGCAAGCCGGTGACCTCGCCCAGGTCGTACAGATTGCCGCCGACGGTGGCCGCCAGCGTGGGCAGGTTGGCGCCCACGTTGGCGACGGGAAATGCGATGCGAATCCGCGCGCGCTGGAATTTGCCGGGCATGCCGCCGGGCTGGCGCGCCAGATAGGCGTTGGGCAGGCTGGGCGCGTCGACGGTTTCCAGCGTTTCGATGGATTCGATGCGGGCGCGCGCGCGGGCGCGCAGCTCGTCGGTTTCGCCCTGAACGCGCGTGAAGGTGCCGCAGGACTGCTCGCCGGCCATGACTTCCGCGACCTTGGCGGGGTCGACGGGGGTTTCAATCAGGTAGGTGGCGGTAAACGATTGGGAATTCATGGTGGCGGTGTGCGGCAGGGGCGTATCAGAGGCGGCTCAAGTCGGGGAAGGCGCGGACGGGGTCCTTACCGTCCCAATTGACCGAGCTTTCGCGGATCAGGTCGAAGAGGCGGCCCTTGGGGCCGGCGACTTCGGAGAGCTCGATGACGGTGCCGGGGTGATATTCGGTGTCGAAATAGATGAAGCGGCCCTTTTCGCCGACTTCGCCGCTCATCTTGGGCTTGAAGCCCTGCGCCAAGAGGCGCTCCAGATCGGCGTCGTAGCTTTCGGTCCAGTAGGCGACGTGTTGCAGACCGGTGCGGCCGGCCTGCAGGAAGTCGCGGTACATGGACGGCACGTCGTTGCGGGTCTGGATCAGTTCGACCTGCACGTAGCCGGAGTTGGCCAGCGCGACGGAATTGTGGGGGTCGTGGCGTTGGCCGTCGTATTCATAGTTCACGATCGGCACGCGGGGGTTGTAGTACCAGGGGCCCACGCCGAGCTTGGTGCTCCAGTAGTCCATGGCGGCTTCGATGTCGTGCACGACATAACCGAGTTGGCGGATCTCGCCCAGGAAACGACTCATGATGGATCTTTTTAAAAGGGGTGGCTGAGGGACGGGAAGGGCGCGGCCCGCGAGGGGCCGCGTCGCGTCACAGGAAACCGATGGAGAACCAGGGGAAGGCGGCCACGACGATCAGGCCGATCAGCAGCGCGCCGATGTAGCCCCAGATCGGGCGGATGCCTTCGTTGGGATCGACGCGGCTGATGGCGCAGGCGCCGTAGTAGCCGACACCGAAGGGCGGGGCGAACAGGCCAATGCCCATCGCAAAGATCACGACCATCGCGTAGTGGACCTCGTGCACGCCGGCCTGCACCGCGATCGGGAACAGCAGCGGACCGAACAGCACGATGGCGGGGATGCCTTCCAGCACGCTGCCCAGGATGATGAAGGCCACGATGGACACCGCCAGGAAGCCGTAGCTGCCGCCGGGCATGCCCGCCATCAGCTTGGCCAGGTCGCCCGAGAAGCCCGATTGGGTCAGCGCCCACGCCATGGCGGTCGCGCAGCCCACGATCAGCATGATGGCGCCGGACAGCGAAGCGGTCTCGATCAGCATGGGCTTGACGCGCGCCCAGTCGAAGCAGCGGTAGATCAACAGGCCCACGACGGCGGAGTACACGATGCCGATGGTGGAGACCTCGGTGGCGGTCGCCACGCCTTCAACGACGGCGGCGCGGATCACGAAGGGCAGGGCCACTGCGGGCAGCGCGATCATGAAGAAGCGGCCGATCTCCTTGAAGGTGAAGCGCTGCACCAGGCTCAGGTCTTCCTTGCGGTAGCGCCACCAGACCACGGTGCACAGGGCCAGTCCCAGCACCACGGCGGGCAGCAGGCCGCCCGTGAACAGCGCGGCAATCGACACGCCCGTCACCGAACCGATGGTGATGAGCACGATGGACGGCGGAATTGTTTCGGTCTGCGCGCCGGTGGCCGACAGCAGGGCGACCAGGTCACCGGGCTTGGCGCCGCGCTTTTTCATTTCGGGGAACAGCACGGGCGCGATCGCCGCCATGTCGGCGATCTTGGAACCCGAGATGCCGGACACCAGGTACATGGCGCCGATCAGCACGTAGGACAGCCCGCCGCGCACGTGGCCGAGCAGGCTGGCCAGGAACTGGATCATGGCGCGCGCCATGCCCGTCATTTCGATGAGCGAACCCAGGAAGATGAAGAGCGGCACCGCCAGCAGCATCAGGTGCGACATGCCTTCGTCCAGCCGGCCCACCATGACGACCATCGGCGTGTTGGTGGTCAGCGCCAGATACGAGAACGTGGCAAGCGCGAAGGAAAACGCGATCGGCACGCCCGAGAACACGGTGGCGGCGACGATGCCTACGAAGAAGATCACCAGGTTCAGCTTGCCCAGCCCCGAGAACAGCGGCTGCGCCATCCAGAAGATGCCGACGACGGCGGCCACGCCGGCCAGCGCCATCGCGACCTGCGGCAGCGGCTGCGTGCGCAACAGGCGCAGCAGCGCGATGATGCCCATCAGCCCCATGCCGACCGGGATGGCGGCGGCGCGCCAGGCGTTGCTCAGCTCCAGCGCGGGGGTGATGATGAAATGCTCTTCGTGCGCATACTCGATGGCGGGCGCCAGGATCAGCACCAGAAAGGCCAGCGATGCCGCCAGCGCCGCGGTTTCCAGCTGCGCCCGGCGTGCCGGGCTGACGTTGTTCACCAGCGCCGTCATGCGCATGTGTTCGCCGCGCCGCAGGGCCACGACGGCGCCCAGCATGGACAGCCAGAGGAACAGGATGGAGGCAAGTTCATCGGACCAGACCAGCGGACTATGGAACACGTAGCGCGACACCACGCCAGCAAACAGGACGATGATCTCGACCAGCACGATGGCTGCGGCAACGTGTTCGACCACGGTGCCCAGCACGGTGTCGAGCGCGCCGGCCGCCCGGCGCAGGGGATTGGCCGGCAGCGCGGGCGCCGCGGCGTGAGGAGCGGACAGGGAGGCCATGACGCGCGACCTCAGGCCAGCTTGCCGACGGACTGCTCCAGGAGGCCCCAGGCCTCATTGCCGAAGCGGCCCTGCCATTCCTTGTAGAAGCCCGCGGTGCGCAGTTGCTCGCGGAAGCTGTCGGCCGACGGCTGGTTGAACACCAGGCCCTTGGATTCCAGGTCGGACTGCACCGAGGCGTTGAGCTTCTTGATGTCTTCGCGCTGCGCGAGGCCGGCTTCGTTGATGCCGCGCGCGACGACCGTCTTCAGGTCGGCGGGCAGGCCTTCCCACATGCGGCCGTTGGCGATGAACCAGTAGCCGTCCCAGATGTGCTTGGTCAGCGAGCAGTACTTTTGCACTTCGTACAGCTTGGCGACCTGGATGATCGGCAGCGGGTTTTCCTGCGCGTCCACCACCTTGGTCTGCAGCGACGAATAGACCTCGCTGAACTGCAGGCTGGCAGGCGCGGCGCCCAGGCCCTTGAACATGGAGATCGGCAGCGAGCTCACCGGCACGCGGATCTTCAGGCCGTCCATGTCGGCGGCGGTATTGACCGGGCCCTTGCTGCTGGTGGTCTGGCGAAAGCCGTTGTCCCACATCTTTTCAAAGGCATAGAGCTTGCGCTGCGCGATGGCCGCGCGCACGTGGGCGCCCAGCGCGCCGTCCATGGCATTCCAGACTTGGTCGTAGTCCTTGAACGCGAAGCCGACCGCGTTGATGGCGGCCACCGGCACCAGCGTGGCAATCACCAGGGCGGACGGCGTGAAGAAGTCGATGCCGCCGGAACGCACCTGGGCCAGCATGTCGGTGTCGCCGCCAAGCTGGTTGTTCGGGAAGATCTTGATGTCGACGCGGCCGTTGCTTTCCTTGAGGATGCGTTCGGCCGCTTCCTGCGCGCGGATGTTCAGCGGATGCGTCACCGGCAGGTTGTTGCCGTACTTGAGCGAGTAATCGGCGGCGCGGGCGATCAGCGGAAAGCCGGTGCCGGCGACGGCAAGGGCGGGGACCGCGCAAAGGCGGCGCAGGGCACTGCGGCGTGTAAGCAGCTTCATGGTTGTCTCCGTTGTCGTGCTTATGATGTTTTTTGATGTGCCACAAAACCGCCTAAGCCGTGCGGCAGAAGGGACAATAGTGAATAGGCGGTATCATCGTCAAATCTTATTCATGATGGTTTTTGATGTGAATAAAACCGCCTCCTCCCGTGGACTTGCCCGCCTGGCCGATGTCGCGGCCCGCGCCGGCGTGTCCACCGCCACCGCCGACCGCGTGCTCAATCGCCGTCCGGGCGTGCGCCCGGCCACCGCGCAAAAGGTCTTCAAGGCGGCCATCGATCTGGACTATCTGCCGGACGAGGCCGCGTACGCCGCCGCCGCGCCCGAGCCCATGCGGCTGGTGTTCCTGCTGCCGCGCGGCAGCAACCGTTACTTGCGCATGCTGGGCGACACTGTCAACTTTGCGCACGAGCACTTTGCGCCGCTGAACGCCAAGTGCCACGTCGAGTACGTGGAAAGCTTCAATCCCGATGCGCTGGCGCAGGCGCTGGCCAAGCATGGCAAGCGCGCCGACGGAATCGCATTCATGGCGCTGGAACATCCGGTGGTGCGCGAGGCCGTCAACACGCTGGCGCAGCAGGGCGTGCCCACGGTGACGCTGATTTCCGACATCGCCAACAGCGCCCGCACGGCGTACGTGGGGTTGGACAACCGCGCGGCGGGGCGGACGGCCGGCTACCTGATCGCGCGCTTCATCGGCCTGCGCGCGGCACACGTCGCGCTGATCGCGGGATCGCGGCACTACCGCGCCCATGAAGAGCGCGAAAGCGGATTTCTGCAGCTGTATGCCGAGCAGTTTCAGGCGATGCAGGTGGTGGACCTGCGCGAAGGCTACGACGATGCGCAGCGCAACTACGAGCAGACGCGCCAGTTGCTGGAGCAGTATCCGCAGCTCGCCGGCATCTACAACATCGGCGGCGCGTCGGACGGCGTGGCCCGGGCGTTGAAAGAGGCTGGGCAGCAGCACCGCGTGGTTTTCATCGGGCACGGGTTGACGCCCGACACGCGTGCGCTCCTGATCGACGGCACGATGGACGCCGTCATCACGCAAAGCCCCATGGAAGCGCTGATGAGCTGCGTGCGCATTTTCAGCAATTTGCGGGATAAGCGCAGTGCGATGAACGGGGTGGAATTGGCGCGCAGCCAGGTGATATTCCGGGAAAACTTGCCGTAGGGGCTGCGGCGCGGGTCGGCGGGTATCTCAGGTGCGCCGGTGTCTGACACCCTTGGCAGGTGGGCCGGTGTCTGACACCCTTGGGGCACATCCGTGGTGCGGCGGCCGTCTCTCCAGGGTGTCAGACACCTAGTCTTTACACCTAGTCTTTACACCTAGTCTTTACACGTCAGATTCACGCGCGCCTGCATTTGCGCCGATCGTCGAGTCGCGGGCGTATGATTTCGGCTATGGGCTCGCACCCAGTGCGGCAGCGGCGGGGCATGCCGCTGCCTACTTCAACGGAAGGTTCCTCTACAACGGTTGCCCGGCGCCCGCCGGACGACAGCCGGGAGGGCGCTGCGCCATGGACCACACAGCCGGCCGCCGGGAAGCTCCCGCCTCTTGCGAGGCGGGGTTTGCCATGCGCTTACCGGCGGGTAATCACGATTTCCATGTATTCGCTGGGCACCACCACCGCCGAATCGCCGGACCGGTTGAAGCGGTCGATCTGGGCGGTGATGTCGGCCGTCAGCGCCGTCTGCGCCGCGGGGTCCGGCGCGCCGAACGCCTTGAGCAACGGGCCGTAGTAGGTCTTGAAGACCTGCATCCAGTGCTCGGGCGAGCGGTAGCGGAACACGAAGTGACGTGGTTCGCACGCGATCGATGCGGCCTGCGGCCCGAACATTTCTTCGATGCGCGCCTTGGTGCCCCACAACGCGGGGGATTTGACGCCGGCGGGCGGGGGCAGGTGCTTGCCGATGGTCTTGAAGATCTGGCCGATGAAGCCGTCGGGCGTCCAGTTTGCGAGGCCGATCTTGCCGCCGTGCTTGCACACGCGCATCAGCTCGGCGGCGGCCTTGTCCTGGTCGGGCGTGAACATGACGCCGAAGGTCGACATCACCACATCGAACGACGCGTCCGGGAACGGCAGCGCCTCGGCGTCGGCCTCCTGGAATTCGACCTTCAGGCGCTCCGCGGCGGCGCGTTCGCGGCCGCGGCTCAGCAGCGCGGGCACATAGTCGGTCGAGGTCACGTCGCACCAGCGGCGGGCGGCGGCCAGTGTCGCATTGCCGTTGCCGGCGGCGACGTCCAGCACTTTCTGGCCGGCGCGGACATCAAGGGCTTCGCAAAGCTGTTCTCCTACGATCTGCAGCGTGGTGCCGACGACGGCGTAGTCCCCGGAGGACCAGGTGCCTTGCTGGCGGGTCTTCAAGGCAGCCAGGTCGGGCTGTGCGGTTTCGCGCACGTCACTGGTGGCAAGGGAGGAAATGGACATGGTGAGTCTCCGTTAGTGCGTGGGGTGCGCGACGGCATCCGTGGCCAGCGCGCCGGGGTGATGCAACCAGCGCCGCGACGATGTTCGCGTGCCGTGCGCCCCGGAAACAACGATAGGAACGGGACGTGGAGGCGGGCGTGGTAGCGGGCGTGGAATCCGGCGTGGATTCGTCCGGCGTGGATTCGTCCGGCGCTGGCATTCACATGCACATGCTGGGGCCGATGCGCATCAGCCGGGGCGGCGTCCCGCTTGCGCTGCCGCCGTCGCGCAAGCTGCGGGCGCTGATCGCGTACCTGGCGCTGGCCCCGAACGCCGTGATGCGCTCGCACCTGTGCGAACTGCTGTGGGACATTCCGAACGATCCGCGCGGCGAACTGCGCTGGTGCCTGAGCAAGGCGCGGGGCCTGCTGGACGAGCCCGGCCGCCGCCGGGTCGAGACGATGCAGGACGCCGTGCGCCTGGACCTGTCCGACTGCCGTGTGGACGTCATCGACATCGGGGCGGCCATGCAGGCGGGTATACGCAAGGCCAGCCCGGAGCGTCTGCGCGCGCTTGCGGCCATGTTCGCGGGCGACTTTCTGGAAGGGTTGGAGATTGGCCGCAGCCCGTTCTTTCACAGCTGGCTGACCGCGCAGCGGCGGCGGCTGCGGGCCTGTCACACGGCCGTGCTGGCGCATCAGGCCGTTCTCCTGCCCGAGGGGTCGGAGGAACGGTTTGCGTGCCTGGACACGTGGCTCGCGCTCGTGCCGTTCGATCCGCAAGCCCATGAACTGAAGCTGGACGCCTTGGGACTGCGCGGGCAATGGCGTGAAGGCGAGGAGCATCTGGCCGCGGCCGTGCGCGCCTTCGAAGCCGAGGGGCTGGATGGGCGGCCGCTGCGCGAGGCGTGGCGCGATGTGCGCGCCCGGCGGGCAGGCGGCAGCCCGTCATCGGTTCAAGCGTTGAGTCCGGCCCCGGCAGGCGCCGCAGCGCCGATGAAACCTGCCCCATTGCCGGAAGCGTTTGCGGCCGGGATCGCGCCGCAGGACGTGGCCGACACGGATTTGCCAACGCGTGCGGCCGACGCGCTGCCGTACCGGCGCGGACGGGCATCGATCGCCGTCATGCCGTTCGTGGATAGGTCGGCGCAAGCGGGCGTCCGGGGCGGGCTGGCGGACGGGCTGGCCTTTGACGTCATCGCGCGGCTGGCAAAGCTGCGCAGCCTGTTCGTCATCGCGCAGGGCACCGTGTTTGTGCTGGACCAACGCAGCGTGGGACCGGAGGAGGCCGGGCGCACGCTCAACGTGGACTACGTGGTCAGCGGCTCGCTGCGGCGCCAAGGGCACCGCCTGGCGGTCGACGTGCAGCTCGTCGAATCCCGCACCGCGCGTATCGTCTGGGCGGACGTGCTTGACCATCCGTTCGACGACGCCTTGCTGGCGCTGGACGAGATCGGCAACCGGATCGTGGCATCGGTCGACATCGAGATCGAGGCCGCCGAGCGCAACCGCGCCATCCTGACGCCGCCCAATTCGCTGGACGCCTGGCAGGCGCATCATCGCGGCCTGTGGCATATGTACCGGTTCAATCGCACTGACAACGAACAGGCGCGGCACTTCTTCGAGATGGCGGTGCGGCTGGACCCGACGTTCTCGCGCGCCTACGCGGGCTTGTCCTTCACGCATTGGCAAACGGCGTTCCAGCGCTGGGGCGAGCAGGAGGCGGCCATCGATCAGGCATTCGAGTCGGCCGGGCAAAGCCTGATCGCCGATGACCGGGATCCGGCGGCGCATTGGGCGATGGGGCGTGCGCTGTGGCTGCGCGGCAGCCAGGACCAGTCGGTGAGCGAGTTGCGGATCGCCGTGGACCTGAGTCCGAATTTCGCGCTGGCGCATTACACGTTGGGTTTTGTCGATTGCCAGATGGGCGATGCCGAAGCGGCCATCGGCGCCTCAGACCATTCGCGTCACCTCAGCCCCTTCGATCCGCTGCTCTTCGGCATGCTGGCCGTGCGTGCGCTGGCGTTGGTGCGGCTGGGCCGGATCGACGAGGCGGCGGGATGGGCGGTCAAGGCGGCCGCCCGGCCCAACGCGCACGTGCACATCCTGGCAATTGCGGCGTGCTGCTTGGCGCTGGCCGGCAGGACGGACGAGGCGCTGGGATTTCTGCCGGCGATCCGCAAAGCGCAGCCGTCGTACCGCGTAGAAGACTTTCTGGCCTCGTTCCGGCTGGAGCCCGACACGCAGGCTCTTTTCCGAGAGGGCGCGCGGCGGATCGGTATCGGATAACGTCGACGCGGCGTTCCGGATTCACCACGCCTCAAAAGATTCCCCTTGCTAAGTAACTGCCTAGGCAGCTAATATCCTGTTCATTGATTTCATCTGCGACGCGCCAGACCCATCATGAGCAACGCAACGCCTTCCGTGCTGGACGAACTGTGCACCGGCGAACTGGGTTTCCTGGTGACCTCTGTGCGCAACGGCATTCTGGATGCGCTGGACCGCGAACTGGCCCCGCTGCAGATCACGGTTCAGCAGTACGTCGTGCTCAATTGCATCGTCAAGGGGTGGGGCCGCACGCTCAGCGACTTCTGCCGCGTGCTGTCGTATGACTCGGGCGCGATGACCCGGCTGCTGGATCGGATCGTGGCCAAGGGCTTTATCCGCCGCGTCGAAAATGAAGCCGACCGCCGCAGCTCGCTGATCGAGCTGACCGAGCAGGGCAAGGCGGCGTTTCCGCAGGCGCGCCAGGCCACCGAAATCGCGTTTCGCCAGTTGCTGGACGGCTTTTCGGAAGCCGAAGCGCAGGTGCTGCACAAGCTGCTGTCTCGCATCCTGATCAACGCGCGGGCGGAGTAGGTTTTCCGCCGGCGATTTTTTTTATCCATTTATCTGCCTAGGCATATACAGCCTGGGCACATTAAAGCTCTCTCGACCATGCACGCGCCTATCTTGTTTCTTCATTGCCTCCCGCGCCTATGCCGCAGTGCAGGCCTCGTCCTGATTGCGTCTGTTCTGGCGGGATGTGCAAGCACGGGCGGTCTGCACACCCAATCGTCGATCGGCAGCGCGAACGGGCTGGCAGTCAGCGCATCCTTGCAAGGATCGACCGTCTCGCCGGCCGCGTGGCCAACGCAGGCGTGGTGGGAGAGCTTTGGCGACGCGCAGTTGAACCAGTTTGTGCAGGCTGCGCTGGCCGAACAGCCCAGCCTGCGGGCGGCGGCGGCGCGGGTGCGGCAGGCCGACGCGCTGGCCAGCGTCGCGGGGGCGCCGCTGTCTCCGCAAGGAAACTTGAGCGGCCGCGCGACGCGCCAGCGGTTCAGCGAGCACAGCACCACGCCGCAGCCGCTGGCCGGCGCGTGGGATTGGACGGCCGACCTGCAGGCGGGCGTGGGTTACGAGATCGATTTCTGGGGCAAGAACCGGGCGGCGCTGGACGCGGCGCTGCAACGCGCGCAGGCTGCCGAGGTGGACCTGCATGCCGCCGAGCTGATGCTCACGACCTCGCTGGTCCGCGCGTATCTGAAACTTGACGCCGCCTACCAACTGCGCGATCTGGCCGAAGAGACGCTGCGCCAACGCGAGACCACGCTAACGTTGACGCAGCGCCGCGTCGACGCGCAGCTGGATTCACGTCTGGACATGACACAGGCCGAAGCTGCGCTGCCCGCCACGCGCGAGCGCATTGCCGCGTTGAACGAACAGATTGCGCTGACGCGCAATCAGGTCGCCGCCCTGGTGGGCCGGGGCCCCGATGCGGGCATTCAGCTGGGGCGGCCAGCGCTGCGCGGGCGTTTTGCCGAGGCGATCCCGACGACGGTGCCGGCAGAATTGATCGGCCGCCGGCCCGACGTGGTGGCGCAGCGCTGGCGCGCCGAAGCAGCCGGCGCCGAGATCAAGGCCGCTCGCGCGCAGTTCTATCCCAACGTCAGCCTGACCGCGTTTGCCGGCTTGCAGAGCCTGGGGCTATCGGACCTGCTGAACGCCGGCAGCCGCGTGTTGGGCATTGGCCCGGCGGTGTCGTTGCCGGTCTTCGACGGTGGCCGGCTGCGCGGCAACCTGGGCGCGCGCCAGGCGGAATACGACGCGGCGGTTGAACAGTACAACGGCACGCTGGTCACGGCGCTGCATGACGTGGTGGATCAGCTGGTGTCCCTGCGGTGGCAGGCTGAACGCTCGGCCCAGCAGCGCGAGGCGTTGCGGCTGACGCAGCAGGCCTACGACATGGCGTCCGCGCGCTACCGGAGCGGCGTGGGCAGCTATCTGCAGGTGCTGTCCGCCGAAGGTCAGGTGCTGCAGCAAAAGCAGTTGCTAATCGAACTGGACACGCGCAACCGCACGCTGCATCTGGAACTCATCCGCGCGTTGGGCGGCGGCTATCTGCCCGGCGCATCCGAGACACCCGCGACCGCCGATCTCGGCGCTGTGACTCAAACCCGGTCATAAGCCGCCATCCCGCCCGATCATCCTTCTCTCAACACTTGCAAGCCATGAACACCGAAGCCGCCCCAAAATCTCCATCCCCCTCATCCCGGCCGCGCAAAACCTTCGCGCGCACGGTGGCCGCCGGCGGAGCGGCAATCCTGGCGGTCGCGGTGCTGGCCGGCGCGTATGCCGCGCAGGCAGACGGCCGCTGGGTGTCGACGGAAGACGCGTATGTCGAAGGCAATGTCGTGCAGGTGACGCCGCAGGTGGGCGGGGTGGTGACGGCAATCCGTGCGGACAACACCGACAGGGTCGAACCGGGGGCGGTGCTGATCGAGCTGAACGGGGTGGACGCGCAACTGGCGCTGGACGCGGCGCGCGCCAATCTGGCGCGCAGCGTGCGGCAGGTGCGCGGCCAGTTCGCGATGGCCGGGCAGGACGGCGCCACCGTGGCGCTGCGCAAGGTGGACCTGGCCCGCGCCGAGGAAGACGTGGCGCGCCGGTCGGCGCTGGCCAGGATCGGCGCCATTCCGGGAGAGGAACTGGTGCACGCGCAGCAGGCCGTGCGCACCGCGCGCGCCGCGCTGGCGGTCGCCAGCGAACAGCTCAAGCGCAACCATGCGCTGATCGACGGCACCACGGTCGAATCGCATCCGGACGTGCAGGCCGCCGCCGTGCAGTTGCGCAACGCCAGCGTGGCCCTTGCGCGCACGAAAGTCGTCGCGCCGGTGGGCGGGGTGGTGACCAAGCGTGGCGTGCAGGTCGGACAGCGCGTGGCTGCTGGCGCGCCGCTGATGTCGGTGGTGCCGCTGGACCAACTGTGGGTCACGGCCAACCTGAAGGAATCGCAACTGCGCAATGTGCGTATTGGCCAGCCTGTCCGGCTGACGACCGACCTGTATGGCGATGGCGTGGTCTATCACGGCC
The DNA here is from genome assembly GCF_037039475.1 of Achromobacter sp. E1. Classification (NCBI taxonomy): domain Bacteria; kingdom Pseudomonadati; phylum Pseudomonadota; class Betaproteobacteria; order Burkholderiales; family Alcaligenaceae; genus Achromobacter; species Achromobacter sp. E1. The sequence continues at coordinate 3,432,116 of NZ_CP146253.1, read as the reverse complement.
GCGTGCTCGGCCAGGACGCCGGCACCGGCAGCGCCTTCTCGCTGCTGCCCGCGCAAAATGCCACCGGCAACTGGATCAAGGTGGTGCAGCGCGTGCCGGTGCGGATCGCGCTGGACCCGGCGGAGGTGGCGGCGCAACCGCTGCAACTGGGCCTGTCGATGCGGGTCGAGGTGGACACCGAAGCGCGCGAAGGCAAACGGCTGGTCGCGGCGCAAGGACTGCCGCAGGTGTACACGACGGCCGTGTATGCCGACGAGCTGGCCCAGGCCGACGCGCAGGTGCGCGCCATCATCGACGCCAACCGCTGAGCCCGCGCATCATGTCCCCACCGAAACCCCCGGTCGCGCTGCTGCTGGTCATCGGCGCCCTGACGTTCATCGATTTCCTGCAGAACGGCATGGCGACGTTTGGCGCGGCGCCCATCATGGGCGAAATCGGCGCCAGTCCCGAGGAATACACGCATATCGCGCTCATCTACGCCTGCGTGGCGGTGATGATGATCGCCTTGCAGGGGTGGCTCACGCATCGGCTGGGCCTGCGCGCCTACCTGCTGGCGTCATTGGCCGCCGCCGGCGTGGGGGCGGCGGTGTGCGCGCTATCGCAGGATCCGGGGCAATTTCTGCTGGGCCGCGTCCTGATGGCGGCGGGCTGCGCGGCGATGCTCACGTCGTCGCGGCTGACGGTCAACCTGATTCCACCCAGTCCGGCTCGATTCCTGGGCATCAAGGCCCTGGCGACCGGGCTGTGCGTGGGCACGGCGCTGGCGCCCTGGCTGGCCGCGATGGCGGTCGAGCACGACGGCTGGCCGTTGATGTTCTGGCTGATCGCGGCGCTGTCGTTGCTGGCGATGGCGCCGGTGATGCTGGTCATGCCGGGCCGCGAGGCGGGGTCGGTGCTGTCCGGCAACGTGCGCCTCGCGCCTATCGCCGCGCTTGGCGCGGGCAGTTTCCTGGTGCTGCATGCCTTGCAGCGCGCCTACTACGACTTCTTCAGCGAGTTCGCGTGGTTGGCGCTGTCCGCGGCGGCGGGCGTGGCCGCGCTGGGCTACTTCGTGTGGTCCGAAACGCGCAACGGCGCGCCGCTGCTGCGGCTGGGCGGCATGAAGGAAGTGCGTTTCCTTTGCGGGCTGGGCCTGTTTATGGCCTGCTATGTGATGCTGGGCGCCAATGGCTATCTGGTGCCGCTGATGCTGCAACGCGGGCTGGGTCAGGCCTGGATGACGGCGGGCGAGTTCTTTGCGATGGGACTGGGGGCGGGGGTCATGACCTGGGCCGTGATGTCGCAATTGCTGCCGCGCTGGCCGTCGCCGCGCAAGTTCTTCGTGACCGGCTTTCTGGCGCTGGCGGCGTTCGGCGTGTTGATGTCGCGCCTGACTCCCACGGCCAACCTGTGGACCGATGTGCTGCCGGCGCTGGCCTGCTATGGCGTCTTCATCATGATGCTCATGCCCACGACCGCGATGCAGACCTTTACCGGCTTGACGGGCGATCCCGCGGTGTTCGCCCATGCCCAGCAGGTCAAGAACATGCTGGCGCAGGTTGGGCAGGCGCTGGGCATCATGTTGGCCACCGTCGGCCAGCAGTGGTTCACGTCGCGGCACTACACGGTGCTGCAGACGGGCATCGCGGCCGGCAACGCGCATTTCGAAGCCGTGATGGCGCAGCTATCCGCCCATTTTGCGGCGGCGGCGGGGCCGGGGCAGGCGCAGCAGCTTGCCACGGCGCGGATCGCACAATTGCTGATCGAGCAGGCGGTCCTGCTGGCCAGCCTGGACCATTTCCGGGTGGTGGCGGGCGTGGCGCTGGCGGCAGCGGCCGTCAGCCTGGTGCAGCGGGTGTTCCGCTGAGCCGTATTCAGCAGGGCCGGCTGCCGCAAACCGCGAAGATTCAGTTGCCCCCGAGCTGGGCGATGATCTGCCGTGCCACGTCCGCCAGCGACAAGCCGCCGTCCATTGCCGCGCGTTGCAGGCGCTCGTGCGCGGCCTGCTCGGTCAGGCCGTAGCGGCTGATCAGAAGCAGCTTGGCGCGGTCGATGCGCTTTCTTTCGTCCAGCGCGCCACGCACGCTGCTAAGCGCGTCGTCGGCGCGCTGCATGCGCAGGGTCTGCTCGCGCATCATGTCGAGGATCGAGCGTTCCATTTCGTTGCCCACGCCGTCTTCGGGGGGCAGGTCCAGGATGCGGCTTTGCACGCTGAACACCATGCTGGGCGCGCGGCCGCTGGCGTGATCCGTGTACCGGCTGAGCAGCAGGCGTCGGTCGTCCAGTTCCTGGCGGGTGTCGGCAATGCGGCGCGCGCACTGTTGCGCCAGCTCCTGCGCCAGTTGCGTCTCGACCGTGCGCATGGCGTCGATGCGCGCGGTGCACAGGTCGAACCACAGTTCGGCCAGACCGGTGTCCACGCGCTGCGCGTCGCTGGTGTGTTGCGCCATGTCGCGCATGCGTTGCACCGGCTGCGCCTGCTGCTGAACCTGATCCCACGCCTGTAGCGGCGCGCCTTGCGCGTACTGCGTGTAGACGCCGAAGCTGCGCGCCTGGTTCGCCGCCAGACCCAGCATCCGCGCCTTGCGCGCGTCGTCGAACCAGCCGGCGGTAAAGCCCATGACGCCGCAGGCGCGCTCCTGGCCGCTCAGTTCCTTGCCCTGCATGAAATTCAACAGCGCCACCAGGATGCGCGTCACACCGGGATCGAGCGATGCGTCGGCGGCCTCGAAGACCACCGCCAGCAGGCTGCCGATCACCTGGGTGAAACGGGCGTCGGCGTCTTCGACCGGCACGCGCCGGTCGCGGACCTCGCGGCGCAAGGCTGGCAGTTCGTCCAGCCGGAATAGGGCATACGCGATGCAATTGAGCAGGCGCGCCCGGCCGCTGGCGCCTGCCGGGTCGGCTTCCAGACCGTCCAGAAAGGCGCGCACGTCGGTCTCAACCGCTTGAGCATCGCTGGACAGGCCCGCCAGCACCGGCTCAAGCCGGTCGGAGAGGCTGCACAGGGTCAGGTTGGAATAGCCGCGCTCTTTTTGCAGCGCGTGCACCAGCGCGCTGATGCGCAGCACCAGATCGCAGGTGGCGGCCAGGGCTTCGAGGCCCTGGAGCTCGCTGCGGCGGGCGGCGAGCAGAAAGCGCAGCGGCGGCGGCATGTGGCGTTCGGCCATCGGAATCTCTATGCGTTATCAATGCGCGGGGCACCGCGCAAACCTCAGGCCATGCGGCGTTGCGGGATCGTCGCGCCGGCCGCGTCGTCCAGCACGCCGAACATCCGGCAAGCCGCAACGTCGCCAATGACCAGCACGGCCGGGCTGCGCAGCCGGAAGGCCTGGGCGTCGGCCGCCATGGCGGTCAGCGTCGAGGCGCAGACCCGCTGGCCGGGCAGCGATGCGCGCTCGATCATTGCGACGGGCGTGTCCGGGGCCATGCCGGCAGCCAGCAACTGGCTGCGCATGTCGTGCACCTTGGCCACGCCCATGTAGACGACCAGCGTCGTGCCGCTGCGCGCCAAACCAGACCAATCGGGCGTCGCGCCGTCCTGCGAATGCGCGGTGATGAGTGTAACGCCCTGGGCCATGCCGCGCTGCGTCAGCGGGATGCCGGCGGACGTGGCAGCGGCCAGCCCGGCCGTGATGCCGTTGACGATGTCACAGGCGACGCCGTGGTCGCTGAGCCACTGCGCTTCTTCGCCGCCGCGGCCGAAGATGCAGGGGTCGCCGCCTTTCAGGCGCGCCACGCGCAGGCCTTGGCGGGCGTAGCGCAGCATCAGGCGCTGGATGAACTCCTGCGGCGTCGAGCGGCAGCCCCCGCGCTTGCCCACGTGCACGATGCGGGCGCGCGGGCAGTGCTGCAGGACTTCGGGATTGACCAGGTCATCGACCAGGACCACGTCCGCGCGGCCCAGGGCCTTGACGGCCTTGAGCGTCAGCAGCTCGGGATCGCCAGGGCCGGCGCCGATCAGGGATACGGTGGGAAGGTGGGCGGACATGGTGGCCTCGGTTCAACGGTTGAAGGCAAGTATCACGATCACGATGGCCAGGATCAGGCAGAGGCCCTTCCAGAAGGCGACCGGATTGCGTTCCAGAAGGGGCAGGCGCTCGGCTCCGCGCATGTCGCCCGGGTGGCGCAGGGCGTGCGTGAATTCGGACAGTTCGGGCGTGCGGTGCTGCGGATCGGGGTGCAGGGCACGGCTGAGCACCCCGTCGACCCATGCCGGAATCTCGCGCTCGCGGTCCAGCACGGACACATACGTCAGGCGCAATTGCGCGGCGCGGCTGCGCGAGCGCGCGACCTCGGCGCCGTAGGGCAGCCGGCCCGACAGCATCTGGTACAGGATCGCCGCCAGCGAATAGATGTCGGACCGCGCGGTGCCGGCTTCGCCCAGAAAATATTCGGGCGCGGCGTACTGGGCGGTGCCCAGCACGGGCATGGCGTCGTCGCCATCGGCGCCGAGCTCTTGAATGCCGGCCGTGCGCGCCGAGCCCAGGTCGATGATTTTTGCCGTGCCGTCCGGCGTGATGATGATGTTGTCCGGCCGCAGGTCCTGATGCACGATCTCCAGCCGGTGAAAGGCCTGCAGGCCGCGCGCGACCTGCTCGATGATGGTGATTGCCGGTTCCAGTTCGGGGCGCGGGTTGGCGGCCATCCACTGTGTCAGCGTGCGGCCTTCGAGGTATTCGCTGACGGTGTAGAGCGAGCGGCGCTGGCGCGTGCGCGGCCAGGCTCGCACGACGTGGCGGCTGTCGATGCGGCGCGCCAGCCATTCCTCGGTCAGCAGGCGCTCCAGATACGCCGGGTCATGGCGCAGGTCCAGCGACGGGATCTTGATGACCACTGTGTCGCCGCTGTCCAGGTCTTCGGCCAGGTAGACGTGGCTGCGGCTGCTGGCGCGCAGTTCGTCCTTGATGCGAAAGCCTTCGAAGGACTGGCCGACCTCCAGAAGCGGGGGGCAGGGCAGGCTGCCCGAGTACTGGGCGATCTCGCCCGCCTGCCGCGCGGGCAGGGCGTCCACGCGCACGATCTGCACGGTCAGGTTGTCGTCGCTGCCGCGCGCAAGCGCCTGGCCGACCAGCCCTCGGGCGGCGTCGTCCAGATTGTCCGCGTGCGCCGCGACGGCGTGGCGCAGGTCGTCGTCCGTCACGTGTTCGTAGACGCCGTCGGTGGCGAGCACGAACACGTCGCCCGGCTCGACGGCTTGGGTGTGATAGTCGATCTCAAGGTGGGGCGCCAGGCCCAGCGCGCGGCCCAGATAGCTTTTGTCGTGCGCGACCCAGACGCGATGGTCTTCGGTCAGCTGCTCCACCGCGCCGTCCCGCAGGCGATAGATGCGTGCGTCGCCAATGTGCAGGATGTGCGCGGTGGCGCCCTTGAGCACCATCACGGTCAGCGTGCAGACATAGCCGCTGTCCTGGTCCTGCCCGTGGCGCTGGCGGCTCTGCGCGTGCAGCCACGCATTGGCCGCGCTCAGCACCTTTTGCGCGGACTTTTTCACCGACCAGGTTTCGGAGGTGCAGTAATAGTCTTCCAGGAAGCTGGCCACGGCCGTTTCGCTGGCAATGTGGCTGACGTTGCTGCTGCTGATGCCGTCGGCCAGCGCGATGGCGATGCCCTTGGCGCCCAGCAGCGGTTCGTCCGGCACGCACAGCCCGTGAAAGTCCTGGTTGACGGACTTGACGCCGGGATCGGTGTGCTGGCCCACCGCCACCTTGAGCGAGGCGGCGGGCACGCCGGGCGTGTAGCTGTCCATGCTGGGCGGGATTCAGCTGAAGCGGCGCTTGGGCGCGGTCTTCATGTGGGTGGTGTAGAGGGTCAGGCCCGTCAGCGAGATGCCGCCGATCAGATTGCCCAGCACCACGGGGATTTCGTTCCAGATCATGTAGTCCATGATCGAGAAATTGCCGCCCATGATCATCGCCGACGGGAACAGGAACATGTTGACGATGGAGTGCTCAAAGCCCATTGCAAAGAACAGCATGACGGGCATCCACATGGCGATGACCTTGCCGCTGACGGTGGTCGAGATCATGGCGCCCACGACGCCCAGCGACACCATCCAGTTGCACAGCACGCCGCGGATGAAGATGGTCAGCATGCCGCCCGCGCCGTATTCCTTGTAGCCCAGCGTACGGTTCTCGCCGATGTGCGAGATGACCTGGCCGACCTTGTTGGGCGGCACCGAAAAGCCGTACGTGAAGACGATGGCCATCAGCACGGCCACCGTCAGCGCGCCGAGGAAGTTGCCGATGAACACCAGGCCCCAGTGCTTGAGAATGCCGCCCATCGTGACGCCCGGCCGTTTGTCAAAGAGCGCCAGCGGCGTCAGCACGAACACGCCGGTCAAAAGGTCGAAGCCCATCAGGTACAGGATGCAGAATCCCACCGGAAAGAGCGCGGCGCCCAGGATGGGCGAGTCGGTCTGCACCGTGACGGTGACGGCAAAGACCGCGGCAATCGCCAGGATGGCGCCGGCCATGAAGGCGCGGATGAGGACGTCGCGCGTCGCCATGTAGAGCTTGGATTCGCCCGCGTCCACCATCTTGGTGACGAACTCGGAAGGAGCTAGGTAGGACATGATGTTTCCTGTTGCTTTGCTGAAGGTATGAATGAATCCGGGTATGAATGAATCCGGCGGCGCCCGTCAGGCGATTTCCACCGCGTCGCCGTTAAAGCGCGCCTGCCAGGTCTGCAGGCGTTGTTCCGGGAATTGCACGCAGCTGCCATCTGCCAGCCGGAAGTGCTGCTTGTAGAGCGGAGAGGCCACCACCAGGTCGCCAGCCAGCTGGCCGACGATGCCTCGGCCAATGACGTTGGCGCCCGATTTCGGGTCGCGGTTCGACACGGCGTACAGCGTCTGGCCCCCGGCGTCCGGCAGGTAGAACAGCGCCACTTGCGCGCCGTCCACCAGCGCCACGACGCCGGAATTGGCCACGAGGTCGCGGCGGTCGCAGGCGTGGCGCCAGACAGGGTGTTGAGCAGGTTGGGCGGCCATCAGACGATCTCCTCGGCAATGGGAATGACGCGTTGCGCGGCGGGCGCCGGCGCGGGCCGGGGTTGGCCGCGTTCCTGCACGAACTTGATGTCGGGATCGCCCTGGCTGTCGTTGACGAAGGTGCGAAAGCGCTTGAGCTTTTCGGGATCGCCCAGCGCGTTGGCCCATTCGCATTCGTAGCGGTCCACCACCAGCTGCATCTGCGCTTCCAGCTCGGCGGCGAGGCCCAGGCTGTCCTCGATGACGACCTGCTTCAGATAGTCCAGCCCGCCTTCCAGGGATTCGCGCCACACGGACGTGCGCTGCAGCTTGTCGGCCGTGCGGATGTAGAACATGAGCAGGCGGTCGATGTAGCGGATGAGGGTGGCATCGTCCAGGTCGGTCGCAAACAGTTCCGCGTGGCGCGGACGCATGCCGCCGTTGCCGCACACATACAGGTTCCAGCCGTTCTCGGTGGCGATCACGCCGATGTCCTTGCTCTGGGCCTCGGCGCATTCGCGGGTGCAGCCCGACACGGCGAACTTCAGCTTGTGCGGGGCGCGCAGGCCTTTGTAGCGGTGCTCGATGTCCAGCGCCATCTTCACGCTGTCCTGCACGCCGAAGCGGCACCAGGTGCTGCCCACGCAGGACTTCACCGTGCGCGTGGACTTGCCGTAGGCGTGTCCCGTCTCGAAGCCGGCGGCGATCAGTTCCGACCAGATGCCGGGCAGCTCGTGCAGTTGCGCGCCGAACAGATCGATGCGCTGGCCGCCCGTCACCTTGACGTACAGGTTGTATTTCTTGGCGACGGCGCCGACGGCGATCAGGCCGTCGGGCGTGACCTCGCCGGCGGGCATGCGCGGCACCACGGAGTAGGTGCCGTTCTTCTGCATGTTCGCCATGAAGGTGTCGTTGGTGTCCTGCAGCGGCACCAGGTGCGGGTCCTGGATGGGGCGGTTCCAGCAGGACGCCAGGATCGAACCCACCGCGGGCTTGCAGATCTCGCAACCCACGTGGCCGCGGCCGTGGCTGGCCAGCAGTTCGTCGAAGGTTTCGATGCCGTTCACCCGCACGATCGCGTACAGCTCCTGGCGGGTGTAGGCAAAGTGCTCGCACAGGCTCTTGTCGACCACAACGCCGCGGCTGGCCAGTTCGTGCTCGACCACCTGCTTGAGCAGGCCCGCGCAGCCGCCGCAGCCCGAGGCCGCCTTGGTGCAGGCCTTGACGCCGGCCAGGTCCGTACAGCCGCCGTCAATGGCGTCGCAGATCGCGCCCTTGTTGACGTTGTGGCACGAGCAGATCGTGGCGGTGGCGGGCAGGGCGTCCACACCCAGCAGCGGCGCGGCCTGGCCTTGCGGCAGGATCAGGCTGGACGGATCCGCGGGCGGCGCGATGCCGTTCTGCGCGTATTGAAGCAGGGTGTCGTAGTAGCTGTTGTCGCCCACCAGAACAGCGCCCAGCACGCGTTTGCCGTCGGCGGACACGACCAGGCGCCGGTAGCTGGCGCCCGCTTCGTCGATGTACCGGTAGCTGCGCGAACCCGGCGTGGCGCCGTGGGCATCGCCGATCGAGCCCACGTCCACGCCCAGGAGCTTGAGCTTGGTGGACATGTCGGCGCCCGAAAAGGCCGCTTCGGGCGCGCCGCACAGTTCGGCGGCAACGATGCGCGCCATCTGGTAGCCGGGCGCCACCAGGCCGAAGACCGTGCCGTTCCAGGACGCGCATTCGCCGATCGCGTAGATGTGTTCGTCGCTGCTGCGGCAGTGGTCGTCGATGGCGACGCCGCCGCGCTCGGCCAGCGCCAGTCCGGCCTTGCGCGCCAGGAACACCTGCGGACGGATGCCTGCGGAAAATACGATCAGGTCGGTTTCCAGCGGCGCGCCTTCGGCAAAGCGCATGCGGTAGCGGTATTGCGTGCCGGGCTTGATGTCCTGCGTGGCGCGCGACAGGTGCACGCCCACCCCCAACGCCTCGATGCGCGCCTTGAGCGCGGCGCCGCCGGCCTCGTCCAGCTGCACCGGCATCAGGCGCGGTGCGAACTCGACGACGTGGGCTTCCAGATTCAGCGACTTGAGCGCATTGGCCGCTTCCAGGCCCAGCAGGCCGCCGCCCACCACGACGCCGCGCCGCGCGCCGCTGGCCGCCTCGCGGATCAGGTCCAGGTCGTCGATGCTGCGGTACACCAGCCGCGAATGGCCTTCGGCGCCCGCGATGGGCGGCACGAAGGGATAGGAGCCGGTTGCCAGCACCAGCTTGTCGTAGGCGAAGCGGCCATTGGCGGTGACGACTTCCCGGGCGCGGCGGTCGATATCCACCACGGGCTCGCCCAGGCGCAGGGTCACGCCTTCCTGCGCATAAAGCGCGGCGTCGCCCAGCGCCATGGACTCGGCGTCGCGGCCGTTCAGGTATTCGGACAGATGGACGCGGTCGTAGGCGCGGCGGGTTTCCTCGCCGAAGATGGTGATGCGATAACGCTCAAGGGCGCCGCGGGCGATCAATTGCTCAACGCAATGATGGCCCACCATGCCGTTGCCGATGACAACCAGCGTCTGCAAGGAATCGGATGTGGCCGCTGCATTCATGGGATTTCCCCAGGCTTGGATTTTCGGATTTCAAAAGGCAAACGGCGCCCTGGACCTTTCGGTCGGGGCGCCATTGCCGGTAATGCTCACGTTGTCTTGCCGGGTTTGCACCCGCACAAGAGCTATCAAGCAAAGTCCATGCCAGGTATGTTGAATGCCGTGCAGACGGCGGGAATTTCCTTGCGGTTCATAGGGAAAGCGGGCGCGCCGGCGGCCTCGCGGAGGAAGTCGCGGCTGTTGCGGTCGTGGGCAGGCATGCCTCGGATCGGTGCATATCCGTGTGCGGCCTGCACTTGTTTGGCGCAGCGCAACATGACGTACCGGCGCTTGATCGGGATTAAGGCTGCGGCGCTGCCGGTGTCAGGCGAACGCCGCCTGCACCGCGGCAAAGGCAGCCGCGACCAGGGGATCGTCGCGGCGCGCCGTCTGTGTGATGAACGACAGCTCGGCCTGGATCGACAAGCCCTTGACCAGTTGCAGGCCGCTGGACTGCGATTCGCGCAGGGCGATCGAATCGCGGGCGAGCGACAGCCCAACGCCCGAGCGAACCAGATCCAGCATCGAGGCCTCCTGGTCCACCTCGGCCACCGCGTGGGGCGTGATGCCCAACGCGTCGAACTTGTCGGACAGCAGCCGGTGATGGACGGAATCCGGCGGGGTCCAGATCCAGGGCAGCGCTGCGATCTCGGCCCAGCCCCGGCCGGCGAGCTGCGCGCTCCAGCCCTTGGGTGCGACGACGTAATAGGAAAACGAAGCGAGCGGTTGGGCATGCAGGCCGGCTGGGTGCGGGGGGCCCAGGTAGAAGCCCACGTCCAGGTCGCCTGCGCGCACCTGCCGGCCGACCGATCCCGACATGCCGTGCCGCAGGGTGGGGCGGATCTTCGGGTAATGCTCGACCAGGTATTGCAGCGTGGCGCCCAGGCGCAGGAACTCCGGATCCAGGATCGTGCCGATCCGCAGTTCGCCCTGGACGGTGTCGCGCAACGCGCCGATGGCACGCTGGAAGTCGTCCAGCGCATCCAGCACGCGCTGCGCCGGCGCCAGCAACGCCCGGCCGTCTGCATTCGGCGCTAGCCCTTGCGCGGTGCGAGTGAAAAGCGTCAGGTCCAGCGATTCCTGGAAGTTCTTGAGCTGCAGGCTCAGCGCGGGCTGCGTCAGGTGCAGATGCTCGGCCGCCCGGGTCAGATTGCCCTCCCGCGCGACGGCGGCGAAAGTGCGGATGTGCTTCAGATCCATGATTGCTTCCAGAAAATGTGGGGGCGTCTGACACCTGACGCACCGTGGAACTGCCGAGCATTATTAGAGACACTAATAAAGCCCTTTTCAACATTTCATTGGACAGCCGCCTCGCCGTGCGCCAGAGTCTCGGCAGATTCCCGGCGCGCGCACCGCGTCGCAGCCGGGGCGGCTCACCGTGCCGGCGTCCGCATCGGCCCCGGACTTGATAAGAAGAGCTTATGGAGACATACGACTACATCATCGTGGGTGCGGGCTCGGCCGGCTGCGTGCTGGCCAACCGCCTGAGCCGCGATCCTGCCGTGCAGGTCCTGCTGCTGGAGGCCGGCGGACGCGACAACTATCACTGGATTCACATCCCTGTCGGATACCTGCACTGCATCGGTAACCCGCGCACCGACTGGATGTACCGCACGGCCGAGGAACCCGGGTTGGGCGGGCGCTCGCTCATCTATCCGCGCGGCCGTGTGCTGGGCGGCTGCTCGTCGATCAACGGCATGATCTATATGCGCGGCCAGAGACAGGACTATGAGGACTGGGCCGCCTTGTCCGGCGACGCGGCCTGGAGCTGGGATCAGGTGCTGCCGGTCTTCAAGCGCAGCGAGGACTACCACCGGGGCGCTGATGAATTTCATGGCGCGGGCGGCGAATGGCGCGTCGAGCAGCAGCGGCTGCGCTGGGACATTCTGGAAGCGTTTGCCACAGCAGCCGAACAGGAAGGCATTCCACGGGTGCAGGACTTCAACCGCGGCGACAACTTCGGCAGCGGCTATTTCGAGGTCAACCAGCGCAGCGGCTGGCGCTGGAACACGTCCAAGGCATTCCTGCGCCCCGTTCAAAAACGCCCGAACCTGCATGTGATGACGGGTGCGCTTGCCGAGCAGCTTGAATTTGACGCGAAGCGTTGCGTGGGTGTGCGCGTCAACCGCGCGGGGCGCGCGATGTCGCAGCGGGCGCGGCGCGAGGTCGTGCTGGCCGCGGGCGCCGTGAACTCGCCGCACCTGCTGGAAGTCTCGGGCATCGGCGAGCCCGCGCGCCTGCGCGAAAGCGGCATTACGCTGCGTCATGCCTTGCCGGGCGTAGGCGAGAACCTGCAGGACCATCTGCAACTGCGGGTCATCATCAAGGTGAACGGCGTCAAGACATTGAACCGCATCGCCTCCACGTGGCTGGGCCGCGCGGGCATCGGGCTGGAATACCTGATGAGCCGCAGCGGCCCGATGAGCATGGCGCCCTCGCAGTTGGGCGCGTTTGCAAAATCCGATCCCGGCCAGGATCGCGCCAACGTCGAGTTCCACGTGCAGCCGCTGTCGCTGGGCGCCTTCGGCGAACCCCTGCATGGCTTCGACGCCTTCACCGCCAGCGTCTGCAACCTGCGCCCCACGTCGCGCGGCAGCGTGCATGCGCAAGGCCCGGCGGGGCAGAAGGGCAGCGAGGCCCCTGTCATCCGCCCCAACTACCTCAGCACCGAAGAAGACCTGCAAGTCGCCGCCGATTCGATCCGCCTCGTGCGCCGCATCGCCGCCGCGCCCGCCCTGCAGCGTTACCAGCCTCAGGAATGGCTGCCGGGTCCGGCCTTCCAGACCGAGGACGAACTGCGCCAGGCGGCCGGCAAGATCGGCACCACGATCTTCCACCCGGTGGGCACCTGCGCGATGGGCCGCAACGCCGACCACGGCGCGGTGGTCGACGCGCGGCTGCGCGTGCATGGCCTGCAAGGACTGCGCATCGCGGATGCATCCATCATGCCGCGCATCACGTCGGGTAACACCAATTCGCCGACCATCATGATCGCGGAGCGCGCGGCAGACATGATTCGGGAAGAGGCGGGCGCATAGCAGCGCGCCAATGAAAACAAGCCGCCCGGTACGGGGCGGCTTGCCGATGCAAGCGGGCCGCGCCGGCTTCAGCGCAGCGACCGGTAGGTGTCCTGCCGCTGCGGATGCGTCAGGATCACCTGCCAAAGCTGGCCCTCGCGCGACCGGAAAAAGCCCGCGCAACACATCAGGTAGTACTTCCACATCCGGTAGAACCGGGTGCCGTAGCGCGATTCCAGCGTCGGCCAGGCGCGCTCGAAGCGTTCCCACCATGCCATCAGCGTGCGGTCGTAGTCGGCGCCGAAGTTGTGCCAGTCTTCGATGATGAAGCGGCCCTCGACGGCGGTGGCGACCTCGCGCGCCGACGGCAGCTTGCCGTTGGGGAACACGTAACGGTCGATCCACGGATCGGTGCTCTGACTTGTCGCGGCGATGCCGATCGTGTGCAGCAGGAAAATGCCTTCCGGTGCCATCAGCCGCTGCACGTTGGTGAAGTAGGTGTCGTAGTTCTTGGGGCCGACGTGCTCGAACATGCCGACCGAGACGACCTTGTCGAAGCGGCCCTGCAGGTCGCGGTAGTCCTGCAGCAGCAGCTCGACCGGCAGGCCTTTTACCCGTTCCTGCGCCAGCGCGAGTTGCTCCTTGGACACCGTCACGCCCGTGACTTTCACCCCATAGCGTTCGGCCGCGAACTTGGCCAGCCCGCCCCAGCCGCAGCCGATGTCCAGCAAGGTCTCGCCTTCCTTCAGCTGCAGCTTGCGGCAGATCATGTCCAGCTTGGCGACTTGCGCCTCCTCCAGCGTCTGGGCGTGTTCCCAATAGGCGCAGGAGTAAATCATCCGGCTGTCGAGCATGGCCTCGAACACGTCGTTGCCCGCATCGTAGTGCTGCTCGCCGACCTCGAATGCGCGGTGCTTGGATTGCAGGTTGAACAGCTTGTGGCGCAGGTGCTCGGCGATCAGTTTGATGCGGGCCACGCCCAGCGCCGCGGATCCCATGTCGGCGCGCAGCAGCCGGGTGAAAAGTTCGTCCAGTTGCTCGCAGTCCCATTCGCCGTCCATGTACGACTCGCCCAGCCCCAACGACCAGCTGGCGAACACCCGATCGTACATGTGCTTGTCGTGCACCTGCATGTCCCAGGGGCGCGACCCATTGATCTGCACGTCGGCGCGGGCCATCAGGTCCTGCAGGATCTTGGGGGGGGCGGGGGGAGGGGAGACGACGCCGCCGGTTTGAGCGGCGGGCTGTTCGGTCAGCGGGGGGACGGGACTGCTTTGCTGCATACGGACTCCATATCAATTTTGGGAAGACTGATCTGGCAATGCCTGAAGCTTTTTACTGTGCGCCTTGAAAGGTGTGCAACTCCAATTTAATGAATGCATCGCGCCGATAGCTATCGGCAATGTCGGACGGGCGCCAGGCGGCAGCGGTGACTTGGAGATGCAGGGATCGTAGCCACGAAGTGCGCGATAGTCCAGAGCCGGCCGCACCGGCCTTTCATAACCGATAAGATAGCGGCCAAAGCGGCGCCGCCGTGCCGGCCGCGCGCAACCCGTGGAGCGTACCGAAAGTGCAAGCCAGCCTGGAACCCCGTTTGGAATTCGTCACCTGCGCCAGCCCGGCGGGTCTGCACCGCATGGCCTATTGGGAGTGGGGCGATCCCGCCAATGACCGGGTGCTGCTCTGCGTGCACGGCCTGACCCGCAGCGGGCGCGACTTCGATGTGCTGGCGCGCCGGCTGGCCGGCCACTACCGGGTGGTCTGCCCCGACGTCGTGGGGCGCGGCCGCTCGGATTGGCTGGTCAATCCTGCGTTCTACACGGTGCCGCAGTACGTGTCCGACATGGTGACGCTGATCGCGCGCCTGCGCCCGGCCAGCCTGTCGTGGGTCGGCACGTCCATGGGCGGGTTGGTCGGCATGGCGCTGTCGGGCGCCGCCGCGTTCGCCAAGGCCATGGCCGCGATGCGCCCGCATGCCGGGATGTTGCCGCCTGCCCAGGGACTGCGTCTGGACAAAATGGTGCTCAACGATGTGGGGCCGCGCCTGGAGAACGGCGCCCTGTCGCGCATCGGCCAGTACGTGGGCGCGCCCGGTGAATTCGCCACGTTCGAAGAGGCCGTGGCGACCATGCGCGCCAATTCGGAAACCTTCGGTCCGCACACCGATGCGCAGTGGGCGGAGCTGGCCAAATACCTGTATCCGGAACAGGGCGGCAAGTGGGTCAAGCACTACGACCTGGCGATTGCCCAGGCTTTGGGGGCCCAGACGCCCGAGGAACTGGCGGCGGGCGAACAGATCCTGTGGCGATCGTATGACGCGCTCGATTGCCCGGTCCTGATCGTGCGTGGCGAGCTGTCCGACCTGCTGACGCCCGCCACTGTTGAAGAAATGTGCAAGCGCAATCCGCGTGCCCGGGCGCTTGAAGTGCCCGGTGTGGGCCATGCCCCCACGCTCATCGTGGACGACCAGGTCAATCCGGTGGCGGACTTCCTCTTGGCCTGAACGGGCGGGCGGCATTGTGGGGACAGGCTGGCGCTAGGCGCGCCGCCGGGCCTTCTCTACAATAGCCCCATGAAATCGCCCACGCTGAACATCGACCTGCACTGCCATTCCACCGTCTCGGACGGCGCGCTCGCGCCCCGCGACGTGGCGCAGCGCGCGTTCGCCAATGGCGTCGACGTCTGGGCGCTGACCGACCACGACGAAGTGGGCGGCATCGCCGAAGCCTCGGCGGCGGCCCAGGAACTGGGCATGCGGTTTGCCACCGGCGTCGAGATCTCGGTCACCTGGGCCGGCCTTACGGTGCACATCGTCGGCCTGCGGTTCGATCCCAACAATGCGGATTTGATCGAAGGCCTGCGCAAGACCCGCTCGGGACGCGCCGCCCGCGCCAAGCGCATCGGCGACCGTCTGGCGGACATGGGCATGCCCGGCGCGTATGAAGGCGCGCTGCCGTTTGCCGGCAATCCCGAACTGATCAGCCGCACGCACTTTGCGCGCTATCTGGTGCAGGCCGGCTATTGCCCGGATGTGCAGACCGTGTTCAACAAGCACCTGGGCGACGACTGCCCCGGTCACGTGCCCATGCAGTGGGCCACGCTGGCCGACGCGGTGGCCTGGATCCGCGGCGCGGGCGGTCAGGCCGTCATTGCGCATCCGGGGCGCTACAAGTACACCCCGCTGCAGTTCGCCGCGCTGTTCGACGAATTCCTGCAACTGGGTGGCGTGGGCATCGAGGTCAACACGGGCAGCCATACCGTGGAAGAAGCGCGGCAGTACGCCGAGGTGGCGCGCCGCTACGGCTTCCTGGCCTCGCGCGGCTCGGACTTTCACAGTCCCAAGGAAAGCCGGATGGATCTGGGCCAACTGCCGCCGCTGCCTCCCGACCTGAAGCCGGTCTGGCACGACTGGTTCTGACGCGGGCGGCCCGCGCCGCCCATTTTCACAAGCTTCGACCGTGATCGCGCCATCGCGATGCAACCGCCATGAACAAAGCCTTTGTTAAAGAGTCCGACCACGAGGACGACGACGACCTGCCGCAGGCCCAGGCGCTGCCAGCCGGCACCAAGAACTACATGACGCCCGAGGGCTACGAACGCCTGCGCGGCGAGCTGACGCAGCTCATGAACGTGGAGCGACCGGCCGTCGTGCAGGTCGTGTCGTGGGCCGCGTCCAACGGCGACCGTTCGGAAAACGGCGACTACCTCTACGGCAAGAAGCGTCTGCGCGAGATCGACCGGCGCATGCGCTTTCTGACCAAGCGGCTGGACATTGCCGAGGTCGTGGACCCCAAGGCCCAACCCAACCGCGATCAGGCTTTCTTCGGTGCCACCGTCGTCTATGTCGACAAGGCGGGCGAAGAGCACACCGTCACCATCGTGGGCGTGGATGAAGCCGAACCCCTGGCCGGCAAGATCAGCTGGATCTCGCCGGTGGCCCGCGCGCTCATCAAGGCGCGTGAAGGCGACACGGTCGTGCTGCGCACACCGGCCGGCATCGATGAGCTGGATATTCTGGAAGTCAGCTACCCGGAATAGGGCGGGTGTCTGACACCGATCATCCCCGGTGTCAGACACCCGGGTGAGACGGTCTCAAGTTGGCGCGAATGCGTCCGGGTGTCAGACACCTAGGCTGCGTCAAGTCTGTCCGGGTGTTTTACGCCTTTCGCCATATCAAGCCGGCCCAGGTGTCTGACACCCTGAAGCGATGGTCTCGAATCTGCACGAGTGCCTGTTGGGTGTCAGACACCCAACAGAACATTGGTGTCTGACACCCCAAAAAAATAACGGGCGCCGGTTTGTGGCCGGCGCCCGTCTGGTGGGCGGGATTCTAGCGTCCCTGCCTCGGTTGGCGGCTTGCGCCGCCGGTTCCCCTGGGGCTTGCTGCGAAACTTTCGCGGGTTACTTCTTGCGCTCGGCGATCGACTTTTCGGCCTTGTTGACCAGATCCTCGCCGATCTGCTTCTTCCACTTTACGTAGACGGGCTTGGTGGCCTTCACGAAGGCGTCGTGGTCGGCTGGCGACAAGGTGGTCACGGTGACGCCGTGGCCGGCGATTTCCTTGAGGAGCGACGGGTCTTCGGGCGTTACGCCCTTGCGCGCGATCACTATCTGCTGCTTGCCGGCGTCCAGCGCGGCCTGGCGCACGATGTCGCGGTCCTTTTCCGACCAGGAATTCCAGACTTCGCGGTTGACCACGAAGATCAGCGGATCGGCCACGTAGTTCCAGAGTGTCAGGTACTTCTGGCCCACGGTGTAGAGCTTGGAGCCGGTGTAGATCGACAGCGGGTTCTCCTGCCCGTCGACCGCGCCGCTGGCCAGCGCAGGCTGCGCATCGGCCCAGCTCATCTGCGTGGGGTTGGCGCCCAGCGCGGTGAAGGTGTCGATGTACAGCGGCGACCCCACCACGCGCAGCTTCATGCCCTTCATGTCCTCGGGCCGCTTGATTTCGCGCTTGGAGTTGCTGACCTGGCGGTAGCCGTTCTCGCCCCAGGCAAGCGGCACCACGCCTGCCTTTTCGATGAGCTTGAACATGTCCTTGCCCACGTCGCCCTGCACCAGCGCGTCGATGGCGGCGTAGTCGGGCATCAGGAAGGGCAGCGAGAACAGGTTCAGCTGCTTGACCTGCGGCGACCAGTTGATGGTCGACCCGACGGCCATGTCGATCACGCCCTGGCGGATGGCGGTGAACTCGCGGGTCTGGTCGCCCTGGACCAGCGAGGTGCCGGGGTAGACCTTGATGTTGATGCGGCCATCGGTGCGCTCGCGCACCAGGTTCGACCAGATCTCGGCGCCCTGGCCCCACGGGAAGGTGGTGCCCACGACGATGGAGAGCTTGTACTCGGGCTTGTAGTTCTGCGCATGCGCGGGCGCCATGCCCACCACGGCCGCCGCGCACAGCGCCGCGCCGATCAGGTTGCGGAATTTCATGTTGCGTCTCCTCTCTATGCGAGTCTTTCTGTTGTTGTCATCCACGGCCGGGCACCCAGTCGGGCCGGCCCCGTCCAGCCTCTCTCAATAACCCAGCTTGCGCGGCAGCCACAGCGCCAGTTCGGGAAACACCAGCACCGCGACCAGCACCAGGAACATCGCGCCCAGCAGCCACACCACCCAGCGCACGGTCGACTCCATCGGCACGCGCGCGATGCGGCACGACACCATCAGGTTCACGGCCAGCGGCGGGGTGAACTGGCCCAGCGCCACCTTCAAGGTCAGGATCACGCCGAACCACACCGGATCCCAGCCGTAGGCATTGGCGATCGGCATGAGCAGCGGCACGAAGATCAGGAAGATCGAGATGCCGTCCAGGAACATGCCCACGGTCATCAGCAGCAGGATCAGCAGCGCCAGCACGCCCCATTCGCCCAGGCCCGAATTGACGATGGCGTGGGTGATCGGGTCGATCACGCTGAGCGTGGACAGCGCCCACGCAAAGATCCCGGCCAGCGTCACCACCAGCATGATCACGGCGGACAGCTCGGCGGCTTCGCGCAGGATCGTGTACAGGTCCCGGAACTTGATGGTGCGATGGATGAAGCCGCCCACGAAGAGGCCATAGAACACGGCAACGACCGCCGCCTCGGTGGGCGTGAACCACCCCAACCGCATGCCGCCCAGGATCAGCACCGGCGCGGCCAGGCCCCAGGACGCCTCGCGCAGGCTCTTCCAGAAGGGCGGGCGGGGCAAGTGCGCTTCCAGCGCGCCCATCTTGTATTTACGCGACAGCCACACGGCTGGAACGATCAGCGCGAAACCGGCCAGGATGCCAGGGATCATGCCGGCGGCAAACAGCGCGGGCACCGAGGCGCCCGGCACCAGCACGGAGTAGATGATGAAGGCCACGGAGGGCGGGATCAGGATGTCGGTGGCTGCGCCGGCGGCCACCACGGATGCCGAGAACGACCCCGGATAGCCCGCGCGCGACATCGCGGTGATCATCACCGCGCCCACGGCCGCGGCGCAGGCCGGCCCCGACCCCGAAATGCCGCCCAGGAACATCGCCACCGCGATCGACACCAGCGGCAGCATGCCGGGACCGCGTCCGACGATGGCGATCGCAAAGTCCACCAGCCGCTTGGCCACGCCGGACCGGTCAAAGATCGACCCCACCAGCACGAACATCGGAATCGCCAGTAGCGGGTACTTGGCCAGGCCGGCGTAGAAATTCTGCGGAACGGTCAGAAGGCCGTACCACGGCGTGTCCAGGTTGGTCAGCACGATCGCGACCGTGCCGCCGATGCCCAGCGCCACGCCGACCGGCACGCCGATCACCATCAGGACGATGAAAACCGTAAAGAGGATGACGGCGATCATCGCTGGGCATCCTGAACCGGGGCGCGCGCCAGTCGGCGCAGGGTGCCCAGGGTGCGCAGCGAAATGGCCGCGGCCATGACCGGCAGCCAGATCGAATACCACCACGTCGGCACGCCGATGGCCGGTGACGTTTCCTCGTAGATGAATTCGTCGTACACCAGCTTCACCGACAGCACGGTCAGCAAGACGAAGAACGCCAGCACGCAGCTGTTCGCAATCAGCGCCATGATGCGCTGGCGGCGCGGCGAACCCGAGTCCGCCAGGATTTCGATCCGGATGTGATGGTTGCGCACGAAGGCCACACTGCCGCCCGCCATCGTCAGCACGATCAGCAGGAACACGGAAATTTCTTCCGTCCACGCAAACGACTGATCGGTGAAATAGCGCACCAGCACATTCAGGAAAGTGATGATGGCCAGGGTCGCCAGCAGGATCACGGCCAGCCAGTCCTCGACGGCCAGCGGCACCTTCACGGCGGGATCTGCTTCTACGGGGATGATCGGTTCTACAGGCTCGGCGGGGGCGTCGGGGCGGGACATGTGAGGCAACGGCCAGCGGGCGTGGGGCGCCGCTTTTCTTGTTGGATGGGGTCGCTGCATCCTACCGTCGCACCGCGAGCGAGGGTGTTCGTGTTTTCCCGCAATGCGGGGCGGCCGCAACATGCTGCATTGCGCAAAGCGTCAGCCGACGGACAGGGCCCGCGAGGGGAAAACCGCCATTGCCCCTAGCGGTGGCGGACCGATATTGCTGTGCACCATCCACGCCAGACACCACGCGGAATTCTTTTGTAACAATGGCCGGATGAGGGCGGCAAAACCCCCATTGAACTTCGGCTCCGGGAAAACCCCTTAAACGGGTAAAATCCCTGCTTTGCACCCCTCTTTATACGGCGCCCGCATCGTGTCCCTAGTTCAGCATCTGCCTGGTTCCTCCGTCCTGTCCTCCTTTCGACGTGATCGCCTTCTGGCGCAATTGAAGGAAGCCGGCCTGCCGGTGGCCGACATATCCGCCCGCTACGAGCACTTCGTCAGCACCGACGCCGCCCTGACGGCCGAACAGCAGCAGCAACTCACCCAACTGCTGGACTACGGCACGCCCAGCACCGCCGACGCGCCCGCCAAGAGCGTGTCCCTGCTGGTGATCCCACGCCTGGGCACGATTTCCCCCTGGGCCAGCAAGGCCACCGACATCGCTCACAACTGCGGGCTGTCGTCGGTGCATCGCATCGAACGCGGCGTGCGCTACGTCATCACGCCCGAACGCGGCCTGCTCGGCGCCAAGTCGCTCGACGAAGCCATGCTGGCGCGCGCGGCCGACTGCCTGCACGATCGCATGACCGAAACCGTGGTGGACGCCAGCTTCGACGGCCAGGCGTTGTTCCAGCCGCTGGCGGGCAAGCCCATGCGCACGGTCGACGTCCAGACGCGCGGCGCCGATGCCCTGGTCGAAGCCAACACCACGCTGGGCCTGGCCCTGTCCGACGACGAGATCGAATACCTGGCCAAGTCCTTCACCGACCTGGGCCGCGATCCCACCGACGTCGAACTGATGATGTTCGCGCAGGCCAACAGCGAACACTGCCGCCACAAGATCTTCAACGCCGAATGGGTCATCGATGGCCAGTCGCAGCCCAACACGCTGTTTGGCATGATCCGCGCCACGCACAAGGCGCAGCCGCAAGGCACCGTTGTCGCTTACTCGGACAACGCCGCCATCATGGAAGGCGGCCCCGCGCAGCGCTTCCAGGCCGGCGTGCCGGGGCTGGCGGGCGAGGGCGCCGCCAGCGCCAAGTACATTCGCCGCGACACCACCGTGCACACGCTCATGAAGGTGGAAACCCACAACCACCCGACCGCGATCGCGCCATTCCCCGGCGCCTCCACCGGCAACGGCGGTGAAATCCGCGACGAAGGCGCGACCGGCCGCGGCTCCAAGCCCAAGGCGGGCCTCACGGGCTTCACCGTGTCGCACCTGCGCTTTGACGACGCGCTGCAACCCTGGGAAGCCGACCACCACGGCCTGCCCGATCGCATCGCCTCGCCGCTGTCCATCATGATCGACGGCCCCATCGGGGGCGCGGCGTTCAACAACGAATTCGGCCGTCCCAACCTGCTGGGTTACTTCCGTTCGTTCGAGCAGACCGCCGGCGGCACGCGCTGGGGCTATCACAAGCCCATCATGATCGCGGGCGGCCTGGGCAGCATCGACGCCGGCCTCACGCACAAGGAAGTCATTCCTCCCGGCGCGCTGCTGATTCAATTGGGCGGCCCGGGTTTCCGCATCGGCATGGGCGGCGGCGCCGCCTCCAGCATCAGCATGGGCAGCAACTCGGCTGAGCTGGACTTCGACTCCGTCCAGCGCGGCAACCCCGAAATCGAACGCCGCGCGCAGGAGGTCATCGACCGCTGCTGGCAGCAGGCCGAAAACAACCCCATCATCGCGATCCACGACGTGGGCGCGGGCGGCCTGTCCAACGCATTCCCCGAGCTGGTCAACGACGCCGGCCGCGGCGCGATCTTCGATCTGAAGCGCGTGCCCCTCGAAGAATCGGGCCTGTCGCCCGCCGAAATCTGGAGCAACGAATCGCAGGAACGCTACGTTCTGTCGATCCTGCCCCAGGACCTGGAACGCTTTGACGCCATCGCCCGCCGCGAACGCTGCCCGTACGCGGTGGTGGGCGTGGCCACCGAAGAGCGCCAGCTGCGCGTGGTGGACGGCGAGGGCCTGCCCGGCCTGGACACGATCCGTCCGCAAGGCGACGCCGAAGTGCGCCCCGTGGACGTGCCCATCGACGTCATCCTGGGCAAGCCGCCGCGCATGACGCGCGACGTCACCCGCCTGCCCGGCGTGTCCGAGCCGCTGGACCTGGCCGGCATCGACCTGACCGAAGCCGCCTACCGCGTGCTGCGCCACCCCACGGTGGCCAACAAGTCGTTCCTCATCACCATTGGCGACCGCACCGTCGGCGGCCTCTCCAGCCGCGACCAGATGGTCGGTCCGTGGCAGGTGCCGGTGGCCGACTGCGCCGTCACGCTGGCCGACTACGAAGGTTTCCGCGGCGAAGCCATGTCGATGGGCGAGCGCACCCCCATCGCCATGCTGGACGCCCCGGCCTCGGGGCGCATGGCCGTTGCCGAAGCCCTGACCAACCTGGCCGCCGCCGACGTGGCGCGCCTTGAAGACATCAAGCTGTCGGCCAACTGGATGGCCGCTTGCGGCGTGGCCGGGCAAGACGCCGCGCTGTACGACACCGTGTCCGCCGTCAGCGAACTGTGCCAGGCCACCGGCCTGTCCATTCCGGTCGGCAAGGACTCCCTGTCCATGAAGACCTCCTGGGAACAGGACGGCGAGCAGCGCCAGGTCGTCGCGCCGGTGTCCTTGATCATTACCGCGTTTGCGCCGGTCGCCGATGTGCGCGCCAGCCTGACGCCGCAGCTGCGCACCGACGCGGGCGACAGCGTCCTGATCCTGATCGACCTGGGCCGCGGCCGCCATCGCATGGGCGGCTCGATCCTGGCGCAGACGTATAACCAGGTCGGCCAGACCGTGCCGGACATCGATTCGCCGCAAGACCTGCGCGCGTTCTTTGTCACCATCCGCACGCTGGCCGAAGCCGGCACCATCCTGTCCTACCACGACCGCTCCGACGGCGGCCTGTTCGCCACGCTGGTCGAAATGGCCTTCGCCGGCCGCACGGGCATCTCGGTGAACCTGGACATGCTGACCTTCGATCCGCAATCGGCGGATTGGGGCGACTACAAGATCCGTCCGGAACAGGTCGCCGTGCAGCGCGACGAACTGACCCTGAAGGCCCTGTTCTCGGAAGAAGCGGGCGCCGTCATCCAGGTGCCGGCCTCGCAACGCGACGCCGTGATGCAGGTGCTGCGCGGCGCGGGCCTGTCGGCGCACTCGCACGTCATCGGCGGCCTGAATGCCGCCGACGAGGTTGAGTTCTACCGCGACGGCCGCAAGGTCTGGGGCCAGCCGCGCGCCGACCTCGGCCGCGCCTGGTCCGAAGTCTCGCACCGCATCATGGCGCGCCGCGACAACCCCGCGTGCGCCCAGGCGGAACTGGACGTCTGGAACGACACCAAGGATCCGGGCATGAGCCCGAACGTGGCCTTCGACCCGCAAGAGAACGTGGCCGCGCCGTTCATCAACACCGGCAAGCGTCCGCGCGTGGCCATCCTGCGCGAGCAAGGCTGCAACAGCCAGGTCGAAATGGCCTGGGCCTTCGACACCTCGGGCTTCGAGGCCATCGACGTCCACATGACCGACCTGCTGTCCGGCCGGCTGGACCTGGCGGAAATGCAGGGGCTGGTCGCGGTGGGCGGCTTCAGCTACGGCGACGTGCTGGGCGCCGGCGAAGGCTGGGCGCGCACCATCCGCTTCAACAGCAAGCTGTCGGACCAGTTCGCCGCGTACTTTGCGCGTCCCGACACCTTTGCGCTGGGCGTGTGCAACGGCTGCCAGATGATGGCTGCGCTGGCGCCGATGATCCCGGGCGCCGAGCACTGGCCGCGCTTCACGCGCAACCAGTCCGAAAAGTACGAAGCCCGCCTGTCGATGGTGGAAGTGGCCAAGTCGCCGTCCATCTTCTTTGCCGGCATGGAAGGCGCCCGCGTCCCGGTCGCCGTGGCCCACGGCGAAGGCTTTGCCGACTTCTCCCAGCAGGGCG
This sequence comes from Achromobacter sp. E1, assembly GCF_037039475.1. NCBI lineage: Bacteria > Pseudomonadati > Pseudomonadota > Betaproteobacteria > Burkholderiales > Alcaligenaceae > Achromobacter > Achromobacter sp. E1. Next base: position 3,408,041 of record NZ_CP146253.1, on the reverse strand, counting down.
ACGCCGGCCGCGTGCTGGCCGCCGCCCGTTTCATCGACAACTACGGCCAAGCCACCGAAGCCTATCCGTTCAACCCGAACGGCAGCCCCGGCGGCCTGACCTCGGTGACCACTGCCGACGGCCGTTTCACGGTCATGATGCCGCACCCGGAACGCGTGACCCGCAACGTCATGATGTCGTGGGCGCCCGAGAAGTGGGGCACCGCCGATTCGGGCGGCGCGTTCAGCCCGTGGATGCGCATCTTCCGCAACGCGCGCGCCTGGCTGAAGTAAGCGTCCGGGGGGTGAACCCCCGAACCGTAGCCACAGAAACCGCCGCGGCACGTCCGCGGCGGTTTTGCGTTGCGCGCTTGCTTAAGGCCCGGGTCCGGGCGCCGCCCGCATGTAACCCAATGAGATATTTAACTTTTCATTGCATTGCGCCGTTAAGGGGAGAGCGTTACGCAACCCCCGGAGTGGCTTTCAATGTTCAAGAATTTAAGTATCCGCGCAATCCTGACGACCGCCCTGGCCGTCTTCTTTGCCCTTTTTCTGGTGACCGGCATCGCGGTCTATCACCAACTGACGTCCAACCGCACCTCGATCGAGGTGATGCTGGACACCAACCTGGTCCGCGCCAATTCGCTGGACGACGCAGCATCGGACCTGCTGCGCGCCCGCGTGGTGCTGCTGGCCGCGCACAGCGCGCTGCTGGAAGGCAAGAGCCTGGACACCGCCGCCAGCAACATGCAGCGCATGGACAGCTATGTCGCCAAGGCCACCAGCCAGATCGAGAGCGCGCGCAAGCTGCCCGAAACCTCGCCGCAGGGCAAGCCGCTGTTCGAGGCTGCGCTGGCCGCCTACGACGTCTACGTGCGCGAAGCCATCTTCCCCCTGATCGCCGCGATCCGGGCCGGCGACGCCAAGGAGGCCGGCCGCATCAACCAGGAGAAGGTGAGCCCGCTGGGCACCAAGTTCACCCAGGCCAACCAGCAGTACGTGGACTTTGCCGACGAAATCGGCCAGCGCGTGGCCCACGATTCGGCCGCGCGCATCAATACCGCCATCGTCTTCCTGATCTGTCTGCTGGTCGTCGTGGCGGCGCTGGTCGTGGGGCTGTATGTGGTCTTCGGCCGGGCGGTCTTCCGTCCGCTGCATGAAGCCGGACGCCTGTTCGACCGCATCGCCAGCGGCGACCTGACCAACCGCATCGAGCAGCGCGGCAACAACGAAATCGGCGTGCTGTACGCCGCCGTCAAGCGCATGCAGGACAGCCTGGCCCGCACCGTGTCGGCCGTGCGCCTGGGGGTTGAAGAGATCCACACCGGCTCGCGCGAAATTGCCGCGGGCAACATCGACCTGTCCTCGCGCACCGAGCAGCAGGCTGCGTCGCTGGAAGAAACGGCCGCCAGCATGGACGAACTGTCCTCCACCGTGAAGAACAACGCCGACAGCTCGCGCAGCGCGGCACAACTGGCGATGGCCGCGTCCGAAGTGGCCACGCGCGGCGGCCAGGCCGTGGGCGACGTGGTGGGCACGATGCGCGGCATTGCCGACAGCTCGCACCGCATCTCCGATATCGTCGGCGTGATCGACGGCATTGCGTTCCAGACCAACATCCTGGCGCTGAACGCCGCGGTGGAAGCCGCCCGCGCGGGCGAGCAGGGCAAGGGTTTTGCCGTGGTCGCAAGCGAAGTGCGCGCGCTGGCGCAGCGCAGCGCGGCGGCCGCCAAGGAGATCAAGGGCCTGATCGACGATTCCGTGCAGAAGGTGTCGGTGGGCTCTGATCAGGTGGAGGCCGCCGGCGCCACCATGCAGGAGATCGTCACGTCGGTGCGCCGCGTGGCGGACATCATCAACGAGATCTCCAGCGCTTCCGAGGAACAGTCGCAGGGCATCGAGCAGGTGAACCAGGCCGTGTCGCAGATGGACAGCGTGACGCAGCAGAACGCCGCGCTGGTCGAAGAGGCGGCGGCTTCGGCGGCATCGCTGGAAACGCAGGCCCAGCGCCTGCGCGAAGCCGTGGCGGTGTTCAAGCTGCAATCCGGCCGGGTGATCGAGGCCGATGCGCCGGCGCTGGACAGCCGCGGCGGCGAGCCGGCGCTCATCGGCGCCTGATCCCGCCCTGCAGCGTTAAGCGCCAACAAAAAGCCGGCCTTAAAGGCCGGCTTGCAAGCTCCCTGCAAAGACCCCGCCGCGCAACGCGCCGGGGTCTTTTGTTTGGCGCTTATTGGTCGAGCTGGATCTTGGCGTCGTTGGCGACGTTCTTCCACTTCTTCACGTCGCTGGCGATCACTTGCTGGAAGGCGTCCGACGAACCGGCCACCACGGTCCCGCCCAGGCTGGCCATCTTGGCCTTCACTTCGGGCGTGTTCAGCGCCTTGACCGAGGCGTCGTGCAGCTTCGTCTTCACGGCTTCCGGCAGGTTCTTCGGGGCCAGCAGGCCGTTCCACGCATTCGCTTCGTAGCGCGCCAGGCCGGCTTCCTTGAATGTCGGCGTGTCGGGCAGTTCCGGCGAACGCGCGTCGGCGGCGATGGCGATCGGGCGGATCTGGCCGCTCTTGATGTAGGGCAGCGAGGCCGGCACGGGTTCCCAGATCATCGACACCTGGCCGCTGATCACGTCGGTGAAGGCGGGACCGGCGCCGCGGTAGGCGATGTGCATCAGATGCGCGCCCGTCATCGACTTCATCAGTTCCATCGCCAGGTTGCCCAGGCCGCCCGCGCCGGACGAGGCGTAGGTGTACTTGTCCGGATTGGCCTTCGATTGCGCGATCAGCGCGTTCAGGTCGGCCGCCGGGAAGTCCTTGGTGACGCTCAGCACGCCGGGCACGGTGACCAGTTGCGTGATGGCCGTGAAATCCTGCGACGCATCGTAGGTCAGGTTCTTGTAGACGGCCGGGTTGGTGCCGTGGGTGCTGGAGGAAGCCAGGAGGATCGTGTAGCCGTCGGGCGCGGCGTCGGCGACGTAGCGCGTGCCGATGGAGCCGCCCGCGCCGGCCTTGTTCTCGACCACCACCGTCACGCCCAGCTCGGTGCCCAGTTGCGCGGCAAAGACGCGGCCGATGATGTCGGCGGTGCCGCCCGGGGCGAACGGCACGATCATGCGGATGGGCTTGCTCGGGTAGTCGGACTGCTGGGCCGACGCGCCGGCTGCCAGCGTGGCTCCGGTCAGGAGCGCCAGGGCAATGGTGGTTTTCTTCAAGGTCATCGGTGTCTCCACGAGAAGGTTAGTCGAGGCTGCGGTCGAGCCAATCGACGATCAATCCGGCAATGTGGTCGCTGTTGCGATCCAGCATGCAGAAGTGCGAGTTGCCGGCAATGCCGGCAGCGGGCAGGTCCAGCACGTCGGCGCGTTGGCCGGCCGCGCGCAGGGCGTTCCAGTAGGCGTCCGTCTGGGCGCGGTAGCGCTGCCAGGTGTCGTCCGCGTTGAAGTGATCGCCCCAGATCAATAGCTGCGGGGGCAATTGGCAGCTGGCCTGGGCCGGGGTGCCGGTTGGCTCGACCGCCACGACGGCGCGCACGGTCGCCGCGTATTCCTGGGCCAGTTGCGTGGCAAAGCCGCCGCCCTGGCTGTGGCCGATCACGATGCAAGGGCCCGCCAGGTCCAGCAGCGCGCGGTACGCGTCCAGCGCCATGTCGCCATGTGTCAGCCAGCGCGGCACGAACTGCTTGGAAAAGGTGTCGAACGCGTCGACGGGAAATTGCTGTTCGGGATACGCCTGCCGCGGCTCGCCCGCGCGCGCATAGCCCGAGGCCGGGCCAATGCGAAACAGCCGCCATGCTTCTTCCTTCGAGCGGAAGATCGGGGCCGAGTCGTAGATCTCGGGAAACATCGCCCAGGAAGCGCGGCCGCGTTCCGGCGCGTCGGACACGAAGACGTCGTAACCGGCCTGCAGCAGCCGCCACAGCCAGCCATCGCGCCCGTCCGGCGTGCTTTCCCACTGCGCGCCCGTCATGCCGCCGCCGTGCCACAGCAGCACGGGGTAGGGGCGGGTCGGTTGGGCCAGCCGGTACTCCTGCACATACAGTTGACCGACGCTGTAGCCGCCATTCATGTCGATCAGCCGGGGCGACGCGTTGCCGACCACTTTTTGCTGCTGCATCGGCAGTCCGCCGGCCACCACTTCGGCGCCGCCAACGTAATGGCTGCGGATGGACTTGAGCAGGACGGGGGAGTCGGGCATAGGGTTTTCCAGGAGTGGTCGAAGGGATGTTAGTTGCAAGGTGTTTCTGTCTTGTGCAAAATGCGCAAGCGTTGTGCCGGATCGGCACAGCTGCTGAGCCGCTGTAAAACACACGCCCAGCCCCGGGCAGACATGGGGCGGGCAGGGGATGGAGGAGGACACATGGACATCAAATGGCTCGAGGACTTCGTCGCGTTGTCTAAGTCACGCAACCTGTTTCAGGCCGCCGAGTCGCGCAACGTGACGCACCCGGCCTTTGGGCGCCGCATCAAGGCGCTGGAGGAATGGGCGGGCGTGCCGCTCATCGAGCGCGGCCACCAGGTGTCCACGCTGAACGCCGCCGGCCGCAGCGTGCTGGCCGCCGCCATCGACGTGCTGGACATCCTGCAAGAGACGCGCGAGGCGCTGCAAAAGCCGGAGCAGGAACGCGCCCGCAAGATCACGATTGCGTCCGGCAAGACGCTGGCGCATTCCGTCCTGCCCGGGCTGATGGCGGGCGTGCAGCGCAGCCTGCCGGCCTTTCAACTGAAGGTGATCACGACAACGCTGAATTACGGCGTGGACATGCTGGAGGACGGCGAGGTCGATTTCCTGCTGTGCCATGCCCACGAACCGCTGTACGCCAAGATCGACAATCCCAATTACCGCTGCCGCCGTGTGGGCGCGGACAAGCTGGTGGCGGTCAGCGCGCCGGTCGCGCCGGGCGGCCGCCATCCCCGCCATGCCGTGCCCAAGCTGGCCTCGGACCCGCCCGTGCCGTTTCTGGCCTACGCCGACAGCATGTCGCTGGGGCGCATCCTGCACGACAAGCTGCGCGGCCTGTGCGAGGTGCCGCTCTTGCAGACCACGTACGAGTCCGACCTGGCCGACGCCTTGCACGCGATGGCGCGCCAGGGCTTCGGCCTGGCCTGGCTGCCGCACACGCTGGTCGAACCCGACCTGCGTAACGGCAGCCTCGTGCGGGCCGACGGCGCCCGCAACGACATCCACATGGAAATCCGCCTGTACCAGTCGGTCGGCAACGCCAAACCCCTGGCCCGCGAGGTCTGGAGCCGGATCGAGGCCTACGCAGCCAAATAGTCCCGGCCGCCGTCGCGGGCCGTCCTTGTGCCCAGGTGTCTGACACCCCGGAAAGCTACCTGGCAACTGCCGGCGCCCCCCCACGGGGTGTCTGACACCGTCATAAAAATGCCACCCCCGCCCAAACATCCCTGCCGCTCGGGCATAAAATAGCGGTTTGCCCCTTTTCCGCACACAGGAAGCCAGCGCCATGAACGCACGCATCCCCGAAGACGCATTGCCGCCCACCCTTGATCCCAAAGCCCTTCAGGACTTTGTGGACGACAAGTGGGACAACGAGATCATCCCCGCGCTGACCGATTACATCGCCATTCCCGCCAAGAGCCCGGCCTTCGATGCCGACTGGGAAAAGAACGCGTTCATCGAGCGTGTGGTGCGCGACGCGGCGCAGTGGGTCGAAGCGCAGAAGGTTTCCGGCCTGAAGCTGGAAGTGGTGCGCCTGCCGGGCCGCACGCCCGTCATCTTCTTTGACGCGCCCGCCACCCGCAGCGACAACGGCGACACCGTGCTGCTCTACGGCCACCTGGACAAGCAACCCGAGTTCTCGGGCTGGCGCGCCGGCCTCGGGCCGTGGACGCCCAAATACGAAGACGGCAAACTTTACGGCCGCGGCGGCGCCGACGACGGCTACGCGGTGTACGCGTCGCTCACCGCCATCATGGCGCTGGACAAGCAAGGCATTCCGCGTCCGCGCTGCGTGGGCATCGTCGAAACCTGTGAAGAATCGGGCAGCTATGACCTCTTGCCGTACGTGGACGCGCTGCGCGACCGCCTGGGCAACGTGGCGCTGGTGGTGTGCCTGGACTCGGGCGCGGGCAATTACGATCAGCTCTGGATGACCACGTCGCTGCGCGGCATGGTGTCCGGCACGCTGGAAGTCCAGGTCCTGGACGAAGGCGTCCATTCGGGCGACTCCAGCGGCGTCGTGCCGTCCTCGTTCCGCATCCTGCGCCATCTGCTGGACCGCCTCGAAGACAGCGGCACCGGCCGCCTGCTGCCGCAAAGCCTGCACTGCGAAATTCCCGCCGAACGCATCGAACAGGTTTCTGCCACTGCCCGCATCCTGGGCGACGAAGTGTGGCGCCGTTTCCCCTGGAGCTGCGGCGCTGACGGCGGCTTCGTGCTGCCCATGACCACCGAACCCGAGCAGGCGCTGCTGAACCGCACCTGGCGTCCCACGCTGTCGGTCACGGGCGCGGAAGGCTTGCCGCCGCTGTCCAGCGCCGGCAACGTGCTGCGTCCGCGCACCGCGTTCAAGCTGTCGCTGCGCCTGCCGCCGCTGGTCGACGCCGTGGCCGCCTCGCAGGAAATCAAGGAACTGCTCGAAGCCGATGCGCCCTACAACGCCAAGGTGATCTTCAAGGCCAACGAAGGCGCCGCCACCGGCTGGAACGCGCCCGCCACGGTGCCCTGGCTGACGCAGGCGCTGGACGCGGCCTCGCAGCAGTACTACGGCGCACCTTGCGGCTATATCGGGCAGGGCGGCACCATTCCGCTGATGAGCATCCTGCAAAAGGGGTTCCCGCAGGCGCAATTCATGGTCTGCGGCGTGCTGGGTCCCAAGTCCAACGCGCACGGTCCCAACGAATTCCTGCACGTGCCGTACGGCAAGAAGCTGACGGCCGCCGTGGCCCAGACCATGGCCGCCATGCCGGCCGCCTGATACACACGCGTGCCATGCAGAGCGCGGGGCCCGGGGCCTTGCGCTCTTTCTTTTTCCAGGACTGATTCCATGATTTCCACTTCCGACGCCTACGCCAACGTGGTCGCAGAAACCCGCCATTGGCTGAACCAGGCCGTGATCGGCCTGAACCTCTGTCCCTTCGCCAAGGCGGTGCAGGTCAAGGACCAGATCCGCTTTGCCGTCAGCGACGCCACCGACGCCGAGGGCGTGCTGACCGATCTGCAGGACGAACTGGCGCTGCTGGCCGACACCGATCCCGACAAGATCGACACGACGCTGCTGATCCTTCCCGATGCGCTGGACGACTTCCTGGAGTTCAACGAATTCGAAGACCTGTCGGACCGTCTGCTCAAGCGCATGCGTCTGGTGGGAGAGCTGCAGGTCGCCACTTTCCACCCGCAGTTCCAATTCGCCGACACGCAGCCGGACGATATCGAGAACTACACCAACCGCTCGCCGTATCCCATCCTGCACCTGCTGCGCGAAGACAGCATCGACCGCGCCGTCGAATCGTTCCCGGACGCCGCCGAGATCTACGAAAAGAACATCGACACGATGAACAAGCTGGGTCTGGAAGGCTGGAAGAAATTGATGACCAAGCCCTGACCGGCGGGCCTTGGCGCCAACGCTTGCGGGATATCCCTAGATAGCCCGTCGGTTGTATTGCATACAACATACGATCATTGTGACCGTCGCCGTTCGGCGGCGGCCTGTACGTCCTTCCCCTTTTCATTGTCTTGCCTCGCGGCCCTTGTCGGCCGCGCGTTGGCCTTTGCCTTTGTCTGGAGAGCCGTATGCGATTCACCCGCCGTCATGCCCTGGGCGCGCTTGCCGCCTTGCCGTTGATCTCGCGCCCGGCCTGGGCCCAGCAGAACGCCTTTCCGACGCGGCCCGTGCGCCTCTTGGTAGGCTTTGCGCCCGGCGGGTTGACCGACATCGCCGCGCGCGCGCTGGCCGATCGCATGGGCAAGACGCTCAAGCAGAACGTCGTCGTCGAGAACCGGCCGGGCGGGCAGGCCATCATTGCCACCGTCGCGGTGGCGCGTGCCGAGCCGGACGGCTACACGCTGGGCTTTGCCGGCACCAACGGCATGATCCTGAACCCCTTGCTGTACAACAACCTGCCGTACCAGCCGTCGGACTTCAAGCAGCTTGGATCCATGGGCAAGTCGCCCATGCTGCTGATCGTGCATCCCGACCTTGGCGTGAACACCGTGCAGGAATTCATTGCCCTGGCCAAGAAAAAGCCCGACGACATCACGTGCGCGCACGCGGGCCGGGGTGTCATCAACCACCTCGCGCTGCTGCATTTCCAGTCCAAGACCGGCACGCAGTTCCAGGACGTGCCCTACAAGGGCAGCGGCCCGGCGCTGCTGGATCTGATGGCCGGCACCGTGCAAAGTACGTTCGACTTCCCGACCTCGGCGCTGCCCAACATCAAATCCGGCAAGCTTAAGGTCCTGGCCGTGACCGCGGACAAGCGGCTGTCCAGTCTGCCCGATGTCCCGACCATGAAGGAAGCGGGCGTGGACGACTTCGAGCTCTACACCCGCATGATGATCTCGGGCCCCGCCGCAATGCCTGCCGACGTGGTGAAAACGCTGGAACACGCCGTGCGCGAAGGCACGCGCGACCCCAGCCTGATCCAGCAGTTTGCCGAGCAGGGCGTGGCCGTGGAGTTCACGTCATCCGCCGACCTGGACAAGGTCATCGCCGACGAATCGGCGATGTGGGCGCAGGTCATCAGGGCCAACGGCGTGCCCAAGACCGATCTGAAGGCATGAGGCCGCGACTGCCATGGAGACGACCGTGACGCAGCCCCGTATCACCGTAACGCCCGAACGCGCGCTCATCGACGTCGAGCGCGACATCCACATCGATGGCTTTCCGGCGTATGCCTTCATCACCGTCACCGCCAGCATGAGCATGTGCGGCGCGACGTGGCGCTCGGAAGCCGTGTTCATGGCTGGCCATGACGGACGGCTGGACCTGCGGCGCGATTGCCCGGTGTCCGGCTCGTATGCCGAGCCTTCGGCCATGGGACTTGTCTGGTCCATGGTGTGCCAGGACATGGACCGCGTGGTGTTCCCGCCCGACAACACCCAGGCGCTGACCGTGCATATCCACGCCGCCAGCGGCACGCTCACGGCCGACGCCACGATGGTCCAGGACTTCCTGGCCGACGGCGTCACGCACCGGCCCGTGCGTGAAACGGTGGACGGCATGATGGTGTCCGGCGAACTCTACATGCCCGCCGGTCCCGGTCCGCATCCCGTCGTGATCTACATGAATGGTTCGTCGGGCGGCGTCAATGCGCCCCGCGCCGCGCTGTTCGCCGCCCGCGGCTACCAATGCCTGGCGCTGGCGATCTTCAACTACGATGGCCGGCCGAAATACCTGAACGACATGCCGCTGGAATACTTCGAGGCGGCGTTGAAGTGGGTCCGAAAATCGCTGCAACCGCGCGACGGCTTCGTGGCGGTGTCCGGCATCAGCCGGGGCGGCGAGACCTCATTGCTCGTGGCCTCGCATTTCCCCGACCTGGTAAGCGCCGTTGTCGCCTATGTGCCATCGCCCGTGACGCACGGCGTGGTTAGCGCGGGCGCGCCGGGCACGGGACGCAACGCCCAGGTCTGGACCCGGCATGGCGAGCCCTTGCCGCACTTGTGGCAGGACAACGCCACGGCCGACTGGGACGCCGCCTATGCCTCGGATCCGCCGTACCGCCAGACCCTGGCGTTCCTGAGCGCCACGCGCGATGCCGCGGCCGTCGAGCGCGCGCGCATTCCCGTCGAAAACTATCCCGGCCCGGTCATGCTGGTAAGCGCATCGGACGATGGCTTCTGGCCCAGCACCGCGTATTCCGAAATGGTGGTGCGCCAGCGCCAGGCGCATGACTTGCCGACGCGCCATTACGTCTGCGCGGGGGCAGGGCACCACGTCCACTATCCTTGTCTGCCAGCCACGCTGATCAACAAGCCGCACGCGATGTCCGGGCTGCTGCTGGACGCGGGCGGCACGCCGTCCGCCAATGCGGCCGGCAACGAAGGATCGTACCGGGCGGTGCTGGACTTTCTGGCGCAGGTTCGGTCTGGGGAAGGGTAGGACATCCCGCGCGGGCCGGCGGCTCAGCTGGGCCGGTGTCAGACACCCGGGCGAGGGGGGCGTCAGCATGTGACAGCGGCTCCGCGGGTGTCAGACACCTCGGTTTGACAGTGGCCAAGATACAAGGTGTCTGACACCCGTCAGAATTGACCACCAAGTTGATCAGCCGCCACAAGGGTGTCTGACACCGTGCTAAGCGAAGGCGGGTCATCCCCAACAAAAAGAGACCGGCATTGTGCCCGCACCACCCTCACTGCCGGCGGATCGCCTCGACCTGGATCTTCAGTTTCACTTCCGGCTTGAAGCCCATGTCCAGCCCGAAGTTCATGCCGAAATCCTTGCGGCTGAATTCCGTGGAGGCATCGGCGCCGCAGACCTCGCGCTTGACCATCGGGTGGTCGATGCACTTGAAGTCGTCGATCTCTAGCTTGACCTGGCGTGTGACGCCGCGCAGCGTCAGGTCGCCCGTCGCTTCTTCCGGCTTGTCGCCGTCGAATTTGGTGAACTTGCCCTTGAACGTGGCGGTGGGGTACTTGGCCGCATCGAAGATGTCGGGCGCGATCGCGTGCTGGTTCATCTCGTCGTGGCCGAAGTCGACCGATTTGATGTCCACGGTGACTTCCAGCGTGCCGGTGCGCGCCTGGCGGTCCAGCACGACCACGCCGCTGGACTGGTTGAATTTGCCGCGCCAGGTCGACAGGCCGCCAAAATGATCGGCCTCGAAGCTGGGATACGTATGCGAGGGATCAAGATCATAGGTGACCGGCGCGGCAGTGGCGCCCACGGTCAGCGATAGCGCGCTTGCGCCCAGCAGCAGGGTCGGGATCAACTTCATTGCGGCTCCTTGAATATGGCGTTCACGTCACGGCTGCGGCAGGCCGCAAGCGTGCAGGGAAGGCAAGACAATAACATTCAGTTCCGTGTCAGCAGCGTGGCTTAAATCAAAAACTCGCGGTCCTGCATTGCGCACCGTCCGATGGCATCAATCCACTTTGCCCAGCCACGCCGACAGGTCCTGCAAGGTCTCCCGCAGCGCGTTGAAGCGCTGTTCGCCCAGGTGTTCCTTCCATTCCTGTTCGACGTCGGCCACGCAGGTGCGCATCAGCGCATACATCTCCTGGCCGCGCGCCGTAAGCTGCAGCTCGGTCGAATTGGAGGCCGGGCCAGGCCGTCGCAGCAGATAGCCGCGCCGCTCCAGTTCCGCCAGCACGTAGTTCATCGCCTGGCGCGACATATTGCATTGGCGGGCCAACTCTATCGGCCGGCGGCCGTGCGGGCCGGGGTACATGAAGACGCCGAGTTCGGTCAATGACACGTCAAAGCCCTGCGCGTTGACGGTGGACAGCATGCGCGCGACGACATGCTCGCGCGGCAGCCGCAGCAAGGAACCGATCATCGGCAGGCCAGCGTGCGGTTCGGATGCGGCGCTATTTTTTCTGCTGGACATCGCGTAAAAAATTTGTACACTGCGGAGTAAAGGAACTTTACGCGGAGTATGCCATGAACGAAGACGCCGTATTCGATGCAGACGAAGTGATCCGGATAGGCCAACTGGAGATCCGCTATCTTCAGCCCAGCGGGCAAGGAAATCACATGGGGGCGTTTGAATTGCGGGTGCCGCCGGGCTCGAACGTGCCGCCGCCCCACAGTCACGACAATGAAGAGCTGATCTACGTGCTGGAGGGGACGCTGCGCTTTACGGTCGGCGGGCAAACGCGGGACTTGGGGCCGGGCGACTCGATGACCACGCCCACCGGCGTGGCCCACGCGTTCAGCAATCCGCACAGCGTCATGGCCCGGGCTCTTGTCATGAACACGCCTGAAATCAGCGCGGATTATTTCCGCGAGATGGCGGCGCTGATCAATGGCGGCGGTCCGCCGGACAAAGCCCGGATGATGGAAACGATGAAGCGATTCGGCCTGACCCCGATCGCGCCGGCGCCGGCAGTTGCGGCGCCGCCGGCAAGTTGACCGGGCTGTTTGTTTACTCGTCGTTCGCCCACTCGACCTGCACGCCCAGGCTGCGCAGGTTTTCGACAAACCGCGGGTGCGCCCGGCGGATCGGCGTGGCGTTGCGGATCTCGGAACGGCCCTTGATGCTGCTGGCCACCATGAACAGCGCGATCGCCACGCGGATGATGTAGGGGCTTTCGACCACGCCCGGCGTCAGCGGATTGCCGCCGAATGTCACCACGCGGTGCGGGTCCGACGAGAACACATGCGCGCCGAACTTGGACAGTTCGCCCGTCCAGCCCAGCGCGCCGTCGTAGACCTTGTTCCAGAACATCGCATTGCCTTCGGCGCATACGCCCAGCGCAATGAAGATCGGCAGCAGGTCCACCGGAAAGTACGGCCAGGGCGCCGCTTCCACCTTGGTCAGCACGTTGCTGGTGAACGGCGTCTGCACCTTCAGCGGACCCTCGCGCAGCGCGCGCGACCAGCCGTCCTTGTGCTCGATCCGCACGCCGAACTTGGCGAACGTGCGGTCGATCAGCGGGAAGTTGCCCGGCGTGCGGTTGCGCACGACCACGTCGCCGCCGGTGATCGCGCCCAGCGCGAGGAACGTGGTGATTTCGTGGAAGTCCTCTTCGAACGTGAACTCCCCACCGCCCAGGCGCTTGCCGCCGCGCACCACCAGCCGCGACGTGCCGATGCCGTCGATGTCGGCGCCCATCATGGCCATGAAGCGGCAGAACTCCTGCACGTGCGGCTCGGACGCCGCATTAGTCAGCGACGACTCGCCTTCTGCGGCGGCGGCGCACAACACGAAATTCTCGGTCGTGGTCACCGACGCGTAGTCCAGCCAATGATGCGTGGGCTTGAGCGGACCGCCCGCGCGCACCAGCAGCGATCCGCTGGCGCGCTCCACCTCGCCGCCGAACGAGCGGAAGATGTCCACGTGCGGATCGATCTCGCGCACCCCCAGCGTGCATCCCTTGACGTTGTCTTCCAGCCGCGCCACGCCAAAGCGGGCCAGAAGCGGCGGCACCAGCATGATCGACGAACGCATCTCCTCCGGCAGCCGGTGCGCCGCCGCGTCGAACATGGTGTTCTTGTGATGCAGTTCCAGCGTGCGCGTCGCATCGTCCAACCGCACGTCGCTGCCCAACGTGCGGAAGATATCCAGGATCTTGCGCACGTCGGTGATGTCCGGCACCCCGTGCAGCCGCAACGGCTGGTCGGTCAGCAGCGTGGCGCACAGGATCGGCAGCACCGCGTTCTTGTTGGCCGAGGGAATGACGCGGCCGCGCAAGGGCGTGCCGCCGTGGACGATGAGGTTGGACATGGGGATGGGACAGCCGGGAAAGAAATAGGGGAGAGCGCGGGGATTGTACCGGGGTCCTTCAAGGGGTCATTTTGACGAAAGGCGGCTAAACGTTTCAGACTGCAATGTTCTAACGCAGACGCCGTTCTAATTCTGGTCACCTTCTATCGGTGCGCGTCCCACCATCGTCAAATGAAATGGCTGCCGCAGCCGAAACCCCAGGCGCTCATACAACGCAATCGCACCGGCGTTCTGGCCAAGCACGTGCAGGAACGGCGATTGGCCCTGCCGCCAGATCTGCGCTTGCAGGTTTTGCACCAGCTGTTGGGCCAGTCCCTTGCCGCGCCATTGCTCGTCGACACAGACGGCGCTGATTTCGATGTGGCCTGCCGGGCGCATCCGTTCGCCCGCCATCGCGACCAGGCGGCCTTGCCATCGAATTCCGATGTAGCGGCCCATCTCGTGGGTGCGCGGGCAGAACGGGCCAGGCTTGGTTTTGGCGGCCAGCGCCTGCATTTCGGCAGCATCGGCCGCGGTGAGCGCGACCATGTCGGCGGTGTCGGCGACACAGGTCCCGCGCCGCGTCGCAACCATCTGATGGATCTCGCCGACCGGATGGGCGCGTAGCCGGGCGGGGGGCTTGAGCGGGTCGAACGAAAGCAGCGCCACCTGCTCGCCCGGCGGCACTAGCTGCGCAAGCGCGGCCCATGCCTCGGGTGAGTCATCGGACGCCATCGCGGCAAACGGCGCGACATCCGGGTGATAGCGGCGGGCAAGGTGCTCGCCGGCGCTCAGATGCGCCTGCTCCGTGACGAGGGCCGTCCAGATCGGGTTGTCCAGACTGTGTGCTTGTTGGTCCATGCGGGCTCCCATTGATCCGCGCCATGGGCGCGTGGCGTCAATGTAGACAGGAACGGGGCGCCGTTCTATGGTCGCAAATGACATTTTTGGAGTTGTTTCCGCCATGAAGATTTCCGTGCTGGCGCTGGACGGCTGCTTCGACACAGGGCTGTCGGCCATCCTGGACGCATTCACGACGGCCAACGAGCTGGCCGACCTCCAACAGCCCGGCGAAGGGCCGCGGTTTGACATCGACATCATCGGTGTGCGGCGCGAGGTGCGCACGGGTCTAGGCATGCGCGTTCCGGTCAAGCCTGTCAGCGCAATGGGCAATCCCGATTGGGTCGTGCTGCCAGCCATCGCCACCAAGATGCCGGAGCAACTGCTGCCGGCGCTGGAACGCCGGGACGTCAAGGACGCGCTAGGGGTGCTGCGGGATTCCCATGCTGGCGGCGCCAGGATCGCGGCCGCGTGTATTGGCACCTTCGTGCTGGCCGAGTCCGGGTTGCTCGATGGACACGAGGCTACGACCTCATGGTGGCTGGCGCCGCTGTTTCGCCAGCGGTATCCGGAAATTGAACTGGACAGCGCACGTATGATGGTGCCGTCCGGCAGCTTCACGACCGCGGGTGCGGCGATGGGTCATCTGGATCTGGCCCTGTGGCTGGTGGGCCAGGCCAGTCCGGCGCTGGCCGCCGTGGTCGTGCGTTATCTGCTCGTGGACGCGCGGCCGTCGCAGGCGCCGTACATGATCCCCGATCACCTCGCGCGCGCCGACCCGCTGGTCGAGCGTTTCGAGCGTTGGGCCCGCCAACGCTTGGCGCAGGGGTTCTCGGTGGCCGACGCCGCGGACGCGCTTGCGACCAGTACCCGCACGTTGCAACGCCGTATCGAGGCGGTGCTGGGCAAGTCGCCGCTGTCTTACTTCCAGGACTTGCGCGTCGAGCGGGCGGTCCATCTGCTGCGAACCAGCCACCTGAACATCGATGCGATTGCCACAGAGGTGGGTTATGAGGACGGCGCGACATTGCGGACGCTGCTGCGCCGCAAGCTGGGTAAGGGGGTGAAAGAGTTACGGCTTACGCGGGCTTATCCCGATTCTTGCGAATCAGCACCGCGCCGCCAATCGTCAGCAGCAAGCCGCCGCCCAGATACGGCAGGCCAAAGATGAGCAGGAAGAAGAACAGCGCGGTGTTTGCATCCCGCGCGTCCGCGCCGCCGCCCGTGTGCATGGCCGGGTCCATCTGCAGCAGCGCAATCGGCACGGTCAGCAGCAGCGTCACGCCCAGCGCGAGGCACCCCCAGCCGATCAGCCGGCGCAGATTCCCGATGCGCGCCAGCAATACGGCGGCAATCACCGCGATCACCGCGTAAAGCACGGCGCTGGCGATCTGCATCCGCTGCAGCGCGGTGTCGTCCAGCGGCACGTAGGTGCCGCCAGCGGGCTGGTTCAGGCCGAACAGGGCTTGCAGCAGCGGATTGGTGACGCCAAAACTGGCGCTGCCGATCAGCAGACCCAGGACAATGCTGGCCAGCCATTTGATCGCGGTCGGGGGCATGGGGGCGGCGGGTCGCTTCTTGTGGATCAGTAGTAGATGTCGACGTAATCGGTCAGGCCGCCGCACGCTTCCATCTGCTGCAGACGCCAGTACTTGCGCTTGCCGGTCGCCTTGAATTCGTAGTCGCCGGTACGCTCGCAGCGGCGGCCCTTGTCGGGCGCGTCCAGGATCAGGATCGTGCCGCGCAGCACGAAGCTGTCGCGGCCAATGGAGACCACCACGCCTTTGACCTTCAAGGTGCCTTCATGGTTGGCCTGCGTGCCGTCAAGACGCACCACGTCGTTGTCGTCGATCGCATTCATCTTGCCGCGCTTGGCGGACCACAGCCATTGCAGCGTCACGCCGCTGTTGTTCAGCAGCCGCTCGTAAGCGGCCTGGTCGTTGATCTGTGTTTTTTGCACCGGCGCAAGGGCGCCGCCGGCGGGGGCCTGCTGCGCGGGCGCTTGACGGGCGGGCGCCTGTTGAACCTGGGGTTGCGCAGCGGGGGCCTGCTGCGGCGCCGGCGCCTGGCTGCCCGAATTGGCGCGCGGAGGCAGGATGGCTGCGCCGGGATCCTTTTGCGCGAAGGCGGGAGCGGCGGCTGCGAAAGCCAGTCCCAGAGCAAGAAGCAGATTACCGGATTTGCGTTTGATTCCCGAGGCGCGGGCAACGTGAGTGTGCATGGTCTGTATCAAGAGAGGAAAGGGATGTGCCGTACAAACCTGACCCCGATTACGGCACGGGCGCCAACTTATCACGCCCGTGCGCGCAAATAATTGCGGTGTTTAGCGTAGCTGTATCCATTCGTTAAGCGGAAAACAGAATGCTTCACCGTCTCGCCCGTGCAATCCCATCAGGCTCGCCGCCGCACGTTCTCTTCGTGGAGCAATCGCACGGGTTCCACGAATTCCGGGACCGGCCCCTCCGCCTCGATCCCGCTGACCACCTCGGCAATGGGCAGGGACCGCACGGGCGAGGGTGGCACGCCCCATTCGCGCATCCATTCGGCGTATTGAGCGGACGACACGGCGTACACGATCCGGCCGAGTCCCACCCAGCCGTGCGCCGCCGAACACATGGCGCAATGCTCGCCGGACGTGTACACCGTGCAGGCCGCGCGGTCCGCGGGCGGCACGTTGTTCGCCGCCCAGCGCGCGATCTCGAATTCCGGATGCCGCGTGCGGTCGCCGCTGGAGACATGGTTATGGTCTTCAAACAGCACCCGTCCGTCGCCCGACACCAGCACCGATCCAAACGGCTGGTCTCCCGCATCGAGCGCCTGCCGGGCCAGCTCGACGCAGCGTGCTAGGTGCTTCTTGTCCTCTGCGGTAATCACGCGTGATCTCCTTGTAAAGATTGAGCCGGCGCGCGATGTGCGCGCCGGCCGTTTTGTCCTACAGCAGCAGCGGCGAAATCTTGCTGCCGTCCACCGAGACGCCCGCCATCAGGCCGCCGTTGTTCATCACGAACCCCACGATGGGCTGCTGCGCGGTATAGGAATCGATGCTGCCGTTCACGCCAACGTTGGCCACGGCGACGGTGGCGTCCGCGCCGATGGTCCAGCCGCTGCTGGCGCGGAACTTTGCCAGCGCGTCGTCCGTCATGAAAAGCAGCACCATCGCCTTGGACTGCGCGCCCGCCTGAAAGCCGATGGAGCCGCCCGTGATGCTGTAGTAGCCCTTGTCCTGCCCGCCGATCTGCAGCACGCCCGAGCCATGCTGGGCGCCCACGATGAAGCTGGCGCTCAGCACGGCCGGAAACACAAGCACGCCGCGGGCACGTTCCACCAACTGCTTGGACTGCGGCGCGGACTCATACAGCTTGGACAGCGTGGCCGCCGCAGCGGTATCCAACTCCTGACGCTTTTCAGCGGCGGTTGCCGTGGCGCGCGAGTCTGTCGTGGTGCAGCCCGCAAAGAGCAGCCCGGCCATGCCGAATGTGACGGCCGCCAGAGCGGTTCTGCGGAATTTTGAATTGATATCAAGCATTTGCGCTTCCTTTTTGTAGGGGACCACTGTGCACTTCGAATCATTTCCTGGCTGGAGATTACTCTGGCTTGCGCGCGCAGGCGACGGGGTTGATCGTAGGAAAGGAAATCGCGCTTTCCCTCGGTTTAACATCGCGCCATGCTATTCATCATCTTTCTCTGGATCGCGCTGGCCATCGTGGTGGGCTTCATGGCGCGTAAACGTGGCCGCAATGGGGTGGGGTGGACGGTGTTGGCTTGTCTGATCAGTCCGCCGGTGGCGGCCGTTTTTCTGGCAAACATCGCCAATCGTTCGCCGCTGGCCGGCCAGCCGATTCTGTCATCGCATGTCGATTGCCTGCACTGCGGCAAGCCCATCCTGCGCGAGGCGCGCGTGTGCCGGCATTGCGGCGGCGACGTGACGGAAAGCGGGCTTGCGCCGGTGCGTCAGGCAATGCCTGTCGGGTACTGGTTCGATCTTCCCGATCCCGCCTTCAAGCTGATTCGATCCGCGGACCGCGTGTCGCTCGTCAAGCCCGTTCCGCCATGGATCGTGGTGGACCAGACGCTTGACTCCATCGTCATCGGAAGCCGCTGGCCGGGCCGGCTGTGGCGCGTGCGGGTCGAAAAGCAGGGCGACATGTCCGATCTGGTCGCCCAACCCGGCTATTGGCGCGCCAGTGCGATCGCTTTGCTGGAAGAATTGCCGCTCTCCGCCCTGTTCGGGCCGACTGGCGAGGGCGTGCTGGAGATCGTTGAGCTGATCGGGACGTTGTCGCGCAGCCAGGCGCAGGCGTTGGCGGACAACCTGCCTGAAGACGCCTGGCGGGCGTACAGCCGGGCCTGGATGCGTTGGTCCCAACAGGGTGGCGAGCCAACCTCGAACGGCGAGGACGACTGGCGCGGCACGCTGGCCGCCGCGCGGCGGGACGACAAGGCGCGTTCGCCGGTCCATGCCGGCTTTCTGCTGATCCATGACCAACTGCGCAAGCGCGCCGAACAAGTGGATGGCGGCGGCGCCTTCATCCTGGTCGAGGAAGATGGCGAGACCGAACAGGTGTTGAACCCGTTGTGGCAAGCCGCTTGCGATGCGTTGCTGTTTGCCGCCATGGCGCGGGGGGCGCCGAAGTACGTGACCGAAGCAGACGCGCTGACCTTGACGCAGGCCTGGACCCGCGTTCTGGATGGGGCCAGCCAGCGCGCCTGAGCGTCACCACATTGCTTCGTTCAGGATCTTTCGGGCCCGCCTGAAGGTAATCACCGCCGCCCAGCCAGCCAGCACCAACGCGATCCAACCGTTCATGTTGAATTGCACTTTGCGCGAATGGCTTTCGTCATGGATCTGCTTGGCATCGACCAGCGTTTCGCCGTTCTTGCGCACGCCATAGACCCGCACGGGAATGGCCATGTTGTATTGGCGCGCAATCGTGCCGTCGGTAAGCTGCTGTTGGTCTTCAAGCACCAAGAATTCGACGTGCTCGCCCTCGGTGTACCGGACGTTGTAGGTCGCCTTGAAGAACTTGAACACCATGTAGGGATAGTTGCCCGAATAGACGCAAGGCACGGTGTAACGCTCCAACCGTCCGCGTATGCGCGCCTGGGCATCGCAGCTGGCGACCTTGTTGACACGAAGCTGGATCGTGTTCAGCTTGGCGGGGTCATAGGGCAGGCGGATGTCTTTTGCCGCATTGAAGCAGTAGATGGCAATGCCCAGGAGCACAAGTGCGGCAATCGCGGGAATGCGGCAAGGCTGGAAGGCGCTTTTCCAGTCAGCCAGTTCACCCGGCATGCAGGCTGACTCGGAAACGATGGCGACGATTGCGGGAACCAGTATCGATGTTCATGAGGCGCGCTGCGGAATTTGCCAGCGCGTATCTTAAAACAGCCGCTTGCCGCGACGCAGGCTACTTCGGGTCGCAGTGATTGCGAAACGCCTTTTCGCCCGCGTCGGACACCTCGACCCATTTCTGGTCTGGCGGCGCGTCCGGTGCGTAGCTGTCGTGCCAGTTCCACCATTTGTAGGGCGGCGTCTGCGGATAGCCGGCCGGAGAATCCTCCCAGGTTTCCTGTCGCCCCAGCGGCGTGATGTCCAGGTAGTTCCACGTGCCGCCCATCTGCTCGTCGCCCCGGTTGTTCAGGAAGTACGTGCGATAGATGCGGTCGCCGTCGCGAAAGAACACGTTGGTGCCGTGCCATTCGTCCACGCCGAAATCGGCGTCGAAACTGTCGGTCAGCGTGAACCACGGCATCGTCCAGCCCATGCGCGCCTTCAGCCGGTCGATGTCCGCCTGCGGCGCGCGCGACACGAAGACCAGCGTCGTGTCGCGGGCATTCAGGTGCGAAAGGTGGGCCACCTGGTCCGCCACCATCGAGCAGCCGCGGCACGCATGATCCGGCCAGCCGAACACCCCCGGCTCGTGAAACGCGCGATAGACGATGAGCTGCCGGCGGCCGTCGAACAGGTCGCGCAGCGTCACCTTGCCCGTCGGGCCTTCAAAAACATATTCCTTGTCCACCGGCGTCCAGGGCATGCGGCGGCGCTCCGCAGCGAGCGCGTCGCGGGCGCGGGTGTGGGCCTTTTCCTTGATGAGCAGTTGCTGGCGGGCGGCTTCCCAGTCTTTGCCGGAAACGACCGGGGGCGTCAGCATGGCGGGGCGGGCGCCATTGCCGGGGGATTCGGGGGGCGTGGTCATGACTGGATCCTCCTGAGGGGTTCGGTGCCAAAGGCGCCAAGCGAGCGGCGCGGGTACGGGAATAGTGTGGCACCGGGAGGCGGCGGCCAGGAGTAACAAATCTGGCGCGTGTCTGGCGGCTCAGGCGGTAAGCAGCACGGCCTCTCGCGGCATGGCCTGTGCAGTCCACCCCCGCAGGCTTTCACGCAACAGCGTTACGGCGGCCTGGCCGCTTTCATTCAGACGGTGCGCCGCGTACAAGCCGAATTGCGCGGTCAGCGGCAGCGCGCCTTCGTCCCCGATGGAAATCACGCGCATGGTGTCGGGCCGCAGGCACTCGGTCGTCAGCAAGGCCACGCCCAGGCCGTTCTCGACGGCGGCGATCGTGGCGCCCACGTTGTGGCTGGTCAGCGACACCCGGAAATCGCGCCCCGACGCCGTCAGCGCATCGAACGCCAGCCGGCGCCATGAGCACGGCTCGGCGTACACGATCACGTCAAGCGGCTGGTCCGGGTCCAGGGTTTCGTCGATCCCGCAGGCCCAGTGCAAATCCACCGTCCACGTATCGATGGGTTCTTCGGTGAATCCCACGCAGGCGCCCACGGCCACGTCCAGCGTGCCGTCCTGCCAGCGCGCGGCCAGCCGCTCGCCGTCGTCGATGACGACCTCCAGATGCAGGTTGGGACACGCGCGCCGCAGCCGGCCCAGCGCCGCCGGCAACGCGGCCACTGCCACGTCCTCGGACAGCCCGATGCGCACGCTGCCCGCCACCGCCCGTTCGCGCAGCCGC
The DNA here is from genome assembly GCF_037039475.1 of Achromobacter sp. E1. NCBI lineage: Bacteria > Pseudomonadati > Pseudomonadota > Betaproteobacteria > Burkholderiales > Alcaligenaceae > Achromobacter > Achromobacter sp. E1. Next base: position 3,386,936 of record NZ_CP146253.1, on the reverse strand, counting down.
GCCGCGGCCGCCTCGCCCAGCGCAAGGATCCGGTTGGCGTAGCTCAGCAGCAACTCGCCTTCGGTGGTGGGCGCCATGCCGCGGCCGGTGCGATGCAGCAGCCGCTTGCCGACCATTTCCTCCAGCCGGCGGATCTGCGTGCTAAGCGCCGACTGCGCACGGCCCGACATTTCGGCTGCGCGGCTCAGGCTGCCGTATCGGCAGACCGCGACAAAGGTGCGGAGCAGGGCGGGGTCGAAGTCGGTTGACATTATCAATCCATGAAATCTGGTTTACGAGCTATCAGTCTATCTGTAACTCTACGGCGTCCCTAGGATGACCCTTGTCGCGAAATGTCCGACTCAACTCAAGGAGCCATCCACCATGACACATCCCCAGAATCTGCGCGTCGTCCTAGCATCCCGGCCGGTTGGCCGCCCCAAGGCCACCGATTTCCGCGTCGAGCACGCGCCCATTCCCGAACCGGCCGACGGCCAGGTGCTGCTGGAAGTCCAGACCCTGTCGCTGGACCCGTACATGCGCTGGCGCGTCAGCGACGAAAAATCCTATGCTGAGCCCATGCAAATCGGGGACGTCATGGTCGGTGGCACGGTCGCCCGGGTGAAAACGTCCCGCCATCCCGACTGGCGTGAGGGCGACATCGTGCTGTCGTCTGCCGGCTGGCAACGCTACGCGCTGTCCGACGGCAGCGGTCTGCGCCGACTTGATCCGGAGATGGCGCCGCCGTCGACGGCGCTGGGCGTGTTGGGCATGCCCGGCCTCACGGCGTACGTCGGGCTGCTCAACATCGGCCAGCCCAAACCGGGCGAAACCGTGGTCGTTGCGGCTGCTAGCGGCGCCGTTGGCTCGGTGGTCGGCCAGATCGCGCGGATCAAGGGCGCGCGCGTCGTGGGCATCGCGGGCGGCCCGGAAAAGTGCGCCTTCGTCAAAGAGGAACTGGGCTTTGACGTGGTCGTGGACCACCACGCGCCCGACTTTGCGCAGAAGCTGGCCGAGGCCTGCCCCGACGGCATCGACGTCTACTTCGAAAACGTCAGCGGCCATGTGTGGGACGCCGTGCTTCCGCTGCTGAACGACTTTGCCCGCGTGCCGGTGTGCGGCCTGATCGCCAACTACAACGACGGCCCCGCCGACCGCCGCGGCCCGGACCGCCTGCCCGCCACCATGCGCGAGATCCTGTCGCGCCGCATCACGATGCAAGGATTCATCGTGTTCGACTTTCCGAAGGAACAGGAAGACGAATTCCTGTGCGTGGCAGGGCAGTGGATCCGCGAAGGCAAGCTGCGCTGGCGCGAGGATGTTGTCGACGGGCTGGAACAGGCGCCCGAAGCGCTGATCGGTCTGCTTGAAGGAAAGAACTTCGGGAAGCTGGTGGTGCGGGTGGGTGACTGACCCGCGGCGCCTGGCGCAGGCGCCGGGGGGGATGCTTTACTGGCCGATGGTGCGCGCCTTGCTGCGCCGCGCCCTGGGTTTGGGCGCCACCCCCATCCGCGGATCCCGCGCCAGCGCCAACGCCGCCAGCGTGGCCGCGGTCGATTCGAAGGATTCGCTCGACTGCGGCAGATACAGCCACTTTCCCAGCACCGGATGCGGCAGCAGCTCGGGAATATCTGCCAGCAGCGCCGCATGGCGGTCCTGCGATGTGCTGACCATCACCCCGTTCCAGGGATCGTCGCGGTCGGCGACGATCAGATAGAGCAAGCCGTCCAGGTAGGCCGCGTCGGCGCCGAACATCTTGCGATGCATGTAGCCGGCGTCGCGCGCCAAGGGCTCCAGGATCCAGAGCAGTGAATTGGTTTTCGCGGCGCGCTGCTTGCGGGGCGGGGCGAAGGGATCGGGTGGGCTGCGCATGAAGGGAAACCGGGCGGGCAGGGCACGGCAAATATGCCACAGCCGCTATTGCTCGAACAAGGGCGCCAAAGGCATCAGCGGGCCATATTTCTTCAGTTTTTCCCAGTTCTCGGCAGCCTGGCGCAGCTCCTCGTTCTTGCGCGCTTCCTCCAGGATTTCATCGATGCGCGGCGCCAGCGCCACGGACAGGTCGATGATGTCGTAAGCGGTATAACCGCGCTCCCAGCGGGCACGCAGGGTCACATCGTCGCCTTTGGCGCGCATGGCGCGCGTGCCTTCCTTCAGCATCGCCTTGCGTTGATCGGCATTGAGCCGCTCGGCAAACGAAATGCCCGCCACCAGCCCTTGCACCACCCCTTTCTCTCGATACCCGGTGGTGGCTGCCACCTCGCTCGCGACGCTGCGGCTGATGACTTTCGGCGCCAGGTTCTCGCGTATCCAGCTGCGGCTCAACCGCAGCAACCCGGCTGCCAGACCATGGCCAAAGCCCGTGCGCATCCCTTCCGCGCGCGCCGCTTCCTGCGCCTCGGCATACGTCATAGCGAACTGCACCATCAGCATGATCGCGTCCTGCGGCCCCGGCATCAGGAAGTCGGCGACCCAGCCCGCGGCGCTGCCGATCTTGCCGAGCGCCGAAGCGGTACGGCCCGAAACCTTCAGAAGTGAACCGGCTTCCTCGGCCACGACCGTACTGGCGGCGGTGGCGGGCACCGCGGTGGGCGCCTTTCCATACCGCGCTTCCAATTCCGCCATGCGGGGCGGTCCCGAGCCGACCTTCGGCGCTTCGCCGGGCACGCGAGGCTTGGTGGCGGGCTGTTCGACAGGCAGTTGCGGCAAGGACGATTTGGGGCGAGGCCGCACGGCGGTTTCGGGATGCTGGATGAACTTTTCGTCGGGCAATCCGGCCTGCACGGCGGGCTGGCGCATGCTGGACAACGACCGGTAGTGACCCGATCCGTCGTTCCAGGATTTGACCTTGCCCGCCTCGAATTCCACCTGTCCCGCCCAGTTGACACGGCCGCCGCGCGCCGCTTCGGTGTGGCCCAGCGGGTTCATCGTGTTTTTGGCCTTGACCGCGTAGATTTCTCCGTCTTTGACGACGAAGTCATAGTTACCGCGCGCGGTCCTGCCATATTTTCCGCCGACCTCCCGCCATGTGCCGTTCACGTTCTGCAGCTTGATGACGTTGCGCGACGACCCGAACGCGGGCGCGTCCCGCGGCAGATTGCCGTACGTCGGCCCGCTGGGCTCGCGCTGCAACAGGCGAGGGCCTTGCGGGCTGATCGACGACTGCTGGACCACATGCGCGAGTTCGTGCGCCAACAGCGCTTGGCCCGCGGCAGTGCCGGGCGCGTACTCGCCTGGTCCTAGGACGATGTGATGGCCGACGGTGAATGCGCGGGCTTGGACGGCGCGGGCTGATGCGCCAGCCCGCGAGTCCGAATGCAGCCGGACGTGGCTGAAATCTTTTTGGAAACGCGGCTCCATGAACGCGCGGGTATCGGCGTCGAGGGGATGGCCGCCGGCCGCCAGCACGTTGGCAAGCGGCAACGGGTCGGTCATCGATGCCGCGTTGCGCGCGTCGACCGGGTGCAGGGGGATCGGCGAAAAGCCCTGCGCGGGGTCGAGCCGCGGGATGCGCATCACCTGTTCGGACGCCCGCTGCGCCTCCTGCTCCGATGCATCGCCTGACCGTGACATGGCAAGGCGGGCATCGGGGGGATGCGCCGCTGCGGTTCGTGCGCGCCGTTCGGCCGGTGCGGGGTGAAAAGCCGCTTTGGGCTTCTGTACGAAAGCGCGCATGAGGTCGCTCCTTTCGTTCGGCCTGTTGAAAGCCGGGAATTCAACATGCGGTGTTGGGCCCGGCAGGGGTGCGATCTCAGGCGGGCAACGCCGATTATTGTGCGCCTTTTCCAGGGCGCGCGCACCGTCTGCCAACAAGAGAGCGCAAGAACCGGATAGCCGCTGCGGCGTGCTGTTCTGACAATGGCGGCACGCTATTCACTCAGGACAAACAACATGCCCCTCTTGCAAGGAAAAGTCGCCCTCATCACCGGCGCATCGTCCGGCATCGGACGCGCCGCCGCATTGCTATTCAGTGCCGAGGGCGCCGACGTCGTGCTCAATGCCCGGGGCGCTGCGGCGCTCGAAGCCGTGGCCGCCAGCATCCGCGACCGGGGCGGGCGGGTGCGTACCGTCGCGGGCGACGCCAGCCAGCCTGACACGCACGCGCGGTTGATTGCCGAGGCGAATGACGCCTTCGGCGGCCTGGACATCGCCTTCAACAACGCCGGCGCCACCGGCCCGATCGGCCCGCTGGCCGACATCAGCTTTGCCGATTGGCAAGCCACGATCGACGTGAATCTCACCGCTGCCTTCCTGGGCAGCGCCCATCAGATCCCGGCCATGCTGGCCCGAGGCGGTGGCGCCATCATCTTCACGTCCAGCTTCGTGGGCACCAGCGTCGGATTGCCCGGCATGGCGGCGTACGGCGCAGCCAAGGCGGGGCTGATGGGGCTGGTCAAGGGTATCGCCGCGGACTACGGCGGCCAAGGCATCCGGGCAAATGCGCTGATGCCGGGCGGTGTGGACACGGCGATGGCCGGAGACGCTGCGCAAAAGGAATGGGCGGCGGGATTACACGCCATGAAGCGGATTGCGCGGCCAGAAGAAATTGCGTCGGCCGCCTTGTTCCTGGCCAGCCCGATGGCAAGCTTCGTCACCGGCTCCGCGCTGTTCGCAGACGGGGGAAACGCGGCGGTCAAGTGATGACGAACACGCCGTGGCGCGGGCAGTTTCTGTAATACTGCGGCTTCGTCGCTTTGGCGTGAATCGGTCCTCATCCGGTTTCGCGCCATCCCTCCCAGCGCCTGGATGACCGGTCATGTCTGAACACCATCAATTCATCTTCCCCCGCGATTTCCATCTTGCGCCGCCCGACTGGCCCGCCCTGCAAGCGCGGCTGCTGGAAGGCGGTTACGTCCTGCCCGCGCAAGGCGACAGCATTCCCTACAGCGCCAGCCGCGACAGCTTCGACGAAGCCGACGCGGCTTGGCATAGCGTCCAGTACTGTCTGGGCCCGGCGGCCCGGCCCTACCTCAGCGCCGCGGTCAGGGACGATTACGACGCCGATCCCCGGAACTTCCCGATCCTGCTGCTGGCATTTGACGGCGAAAACCCGCGCGTCATGGTCGGCGAGAATCTATGCGCACCCAGCCCCCCGGGATCGAACGAGCCCGCCTCTCCGATGCCGGCCGACTCGCATGTGGACTTCATCGGCCAAGCCTACGAGAACCCGGCCGTGCAATGGCACTGCGAACAGACCGGACGCAGCTACCGCATTCTTGAGCTGGACTGGCACTACAGCCTGGCCATGGGGTTTCGAATGGTGCGCTGTGAAGGGCTGGACCGGGAAAGCGCAGAAGGCCTGGCGCGGTTGATTGGCGAGCTGACAGGGCAGGTGATGGGCTGCAGTCACCGGCATCTTTGACGGCGAATCGGCTCGCGGTCACCTGCCCGCGGCCAGAGACAATTCGATACGCAACGTGTTGCAGACCCTGGTTTCTTCGTCCATGCTGAACGGCATTGCTGCGCCGGACCCACCGGCACTATAGACCCCGGCGCTACAGACCCATTCTCAAGGAGCGATATGTCGATTCAAACGTTAGGCCGTTGCAGTGTCTTGTTGTTTCTCGCGGCGTTGAATGCGGGCTGTTCCTCGGTCGTTGGCGAGTGCGGAATGCTGCGCAGCAGCTGCATGTACGAAGGTCAGTACGAGTCAGGCGAGGAAGGCTACGCGGAAGACGAAGCGAAGCGCTTGAACAAGGAGTCGACGGATCGGCTGCGCCGAAGCTCGGGCGATTGATTGGAAGCAATTGATGGGCAGGCGGTCGACGGGCAGGCGCTTGATGGGCAGGCGATTGGCGTGCGCGCGTCACGCCAGAGGCCCGCGAATTTGAAACGACCCTATTCAGGCGCCGTGGCCGCGAACCGCGCGGCCAGTTGATCGCAGTGGCGCGCCAGGATCGCCGCGTCCACGCCCACCGCCGTATACAGGCTTCCCGCAGCCATGTAGCGCCGTGCCAACGTCTCATCCGTGGTCAGCACGCCCGGCGCCTTGCCCGCCGCCCGCACCCGGCGGATGGATTGTTCAACGGCCGCCACCACGTTGGGATGCTGCGGCTCGCCGGGATATCCCAGGCTGGCCGCCAGGTCGGCTGGCCCGATGAACACACCGTCCACGCCGTCCACCGCAATGATGGCGTCAAGATTTTCCAGGGCTTCGCCGGTCTCGGCCTGAACCAGGAGGCAAAGCTCTTCCTCGCAGCGGCGCATGTAGTCGGGCACGCGTCCGTAACGCGTGGCGCGCATGGTGCCGCTTACGCCGCGCACGCCGCGTGGCGCATAACGCATGCCGGCCACGGCGCTTTCGGCTTCCGCCGCATTTTGCACGTACGGCAGCAAGAGCGTCTGCGCGCCAATGTCCAGGTATTGCTTGATCTGCACCTTGTCGTTCCACGACGGGCGCACGACCGGATGGCTGCCATATGCCGCCGCGGCCTGCAGCTGCGCCATGACGGTGGGCAACAGCGCCGGCGTGTGCTCAGTGTCGAGAAGCAGCCAATCGAAGCCGCTGGCCGCCACCAGCTCGGTGCTGTTCGGATGGGCAAGCGTGACCCAAAGCCCCGTCTGGTGACGCTGCTCGCGCAGCGCGCGCTTGAACGTATTGATGGGAAGTTCCACGTCTGGTCCTATGAAAAGTGCACCGAAATGCTGCCGAGCTTGCCGTAGTCGGCATGCAGCGTATCGCCCCGCTTGACCGCGACCGTGCGGGTGAACGATCCCGCCAGCACGATCTGCCCCGCAGCCAGGCCCGTGTCGTGCAGGGCCAGCTTGTTGGCCAGCCACGCAATCCCCAGCGCCGGATGCCCCAGGACCGCGGCGGATACGCCCGATTCCTCGATCACGCCGTTCTTCAAGAGCAGGGCGCCCACCCAACGCAGATCCACGTCCATCGGACGCACGGGCCGGCCGCCCAACACGATGCCGGCGCATGCGGCGTTGTCGGCAATGTTGTCGACGATGCGGCGCGGATACTTGCTGCGTCCGTCGATCAGCTCCAGCGCCGGCACCACGTAATCCGTGGCATCCAGTACATCAAACAGGCTTACGTCCGGCCCGCGCAGCGGTTTGCCCAGTACGAAGGCCAGCTCCACCTCGACGCGCGGCACGATGAGCTTGTCGGTCGGGATCGTCTCGCCGTCCTGATAGAACATCGTGTCCAGTAGATGGCCGTAATCGGGTTCGTCGATGCCGACGGTGCTTTGCATCGCCTTGGAAGTGAGGCCGATCTTGTGGCCGCGCAGTTTGGCGCCGGCAGCCAGCTTCTCGTCGATGATCCGCTTCTGGATCGCGTAGGCATCCGCGATTTCGATGTCCGGAAAGACCTGGTCCAGTTGCGTGGTGGGCACGCCGCTGCGCTCTGCTTCCAGCAGCAGGCTCGCGGCGCGGTCGCGGTCTTTTTCATTCAGCATGTCGGCTCCTTATGCGGACACGGCCGGTTCATCGGCCACGGGATTGGACAGGACGCCGATGCCGGCGACTTCCACTTCGACGACGTCGCCGGGTTTCAGGAAGCGCGGCGGCGTGAAGCGCACGCCCGCGCCAATCGGCGTGCCGGTCGAGATCACGTCCCCTGGCTTGAGCGTGGTCCAGATGGAGATGTAGCGGATCAGTTCGGCGAACGGGAACATCAGGTTCTCGGTCGTGTCCTGCTGGCGCAGTTCGCCGTTCACGCGCGTGCTGACCGTGAGCGGGGCGGCCGGATCGAATTCATCCGCGGTTACCAGCCACGGTCCCATCGAACCGCTGGCGTCGAAGTTCTTGCCCTGGGTCACGTTGAACTTGCCGTGCTTGAGCCAATCTCGCACCGTGCCTTCGTTCAAACACGTCAGGCCAGCCACGTGGTTCCAGGCATCGGCCGCAGCAATGCGGCGGCCGGCCTTGCCGATCACGATGGCGATCTCGCCCTCGTAGTCCAGCTGTTCGGACTCCGGCGGACGCAGCAAGGGTTCGCCATGTCCCACGAAAGATCCCGGAAAGCGCGGGAATACGCTGGGATAGGCCGGCGGCGCGCTGCCGTCCCGGTATTCCTCGTTGCGCTTGCCGTAGTTCACGCCCACGCAGATGATCTTCTCGGGTGCGGGAATGGGGGGCAGCAGACGGACCTGGTCCAGCTGGTGCGTCGCGGGCAGCGACTCGGCCAGGCGCGCCAGCGCGGGCAGGTCGCCGGCTTCCAGCGCGGCCCGCAAGCTGTCGTGGCCGTGGCCGTCCAGCGCTACGATCTCGTCCTGGCCGCGCAGCGCGCCAAAGCGCGCCCGGCCATCATGCGTAAAACTGAGCAGTTTCATTCGTCGAATCCAAAAAGGTGCGCGGGGTTGTCGACCAGGATCTTCTTGAGCGTGGCCTGATCGCCGGCATAGCGCGCCAACTGATCGAGCAGCCGGCCTTCGTTGGGCGTGGCTTTCATCGATACCGGATGCGGCCAGTCGCTGCCCCACACCACGCGGTCCGGGTTCGCGGCGATCAGCGCCTGGGCCAGCGGGATCACATCGTCCCAGGGCTCGCCCGTGCGCGAGATCTTCTCCGTCAACGACAGCATCACCCAGAAGTTGCCGCGCGAGAGCAGCGACTCCAGTAAGTGTCGCGTGGGGTCGGCGGCGCCCGCGCCCGGGTCCGCCCGGCCCATGTGGTCCAGCAGCACAGGGATGTCCAGGTTCTCGAACTGTGCTGCCTGCGCCATCATCCCGTCGGGTTCCGGCTGGAACTTGGCGTACCAGCCCAGCTCGCGGATGCGGGCGATGGCGCGGTCGAAGACCTCGGGCGCCATGCTGATGCCCAGCCCCTGGCGCGTGAACCGCGCGCCGCGCACACCGGCGTCGTGCAGCTTCTGGATATAGGCATCGTCGCATTCGGCCAGCACCACGGCATTTGCGCAGCCGCGATACGACGGGCCCGCCGCGGCCAGGCCGTCCAGCACCACCTGGTGATCGGCACCGTACGTGGTGGCTTGCACGATCACGCCGCGCTGGATACCCAGCAGCCGGTGCAGGCCCAGCGCCGTCTCGATGGTCGCACTAGGCATCTCATAGGCCGCGCCCGGGCGCACCGGGTAGCGGTCGGCGGGGCCGAATACGTGGAATTGGCTATCGCACGATCCGGGCGGCAGGCGATAGGCCGGCGCGGTCGGGTTGGGATTGAAGGCTTGATATTGCGGCATCGTCCGGCTCCTTTATTCGATCACGGCCACGAAGTCGCACTCGATGAGCTTGTCGCCATCCAGGTCCGCCTGCATGGTGTGACGCGCCGGACGATTCTGCGCATCCGGAAAGGCTTGCATCCACACCGCGTTCAGTGCCGCGCGCTGGCTGCGGTCGCGCATCCACACCGTCATCTTGGCGATGTGATCCAGCGAGCCGCCGCCCGCCTGCACGATGCGGCGCACGTGGTCGAACATCAGCTCGCACTGGCGTTCCAGCGAGTCGCCGTAGGCGCCCGTCGCGGGGTCCGTGCCCTGGATGCTGCCGGAGTACAGCATGGGCCCGATCCGGCAGGCGGCGGGAATGGGGTTCTTGTGGCTGAAGCCTTCGGCATAGATGCTGCGTCTGCTCATGGCGTTTTCCGTCTCAGTCGAAGTGTCGGGGAAGGAGCCCGGCGTTGCCGCGCCCCGGGATTCAGTGGGCTGCCGGGCTGGCTGCTCAGTTGTCGGGTCAGTTGTCGGCTCAGGCGGCCGCTCAGTTCGCCGTGATGCCGGCGCGCTTGATGATCGGCGTCCAGCGCGCATCTTCCGCGGCCAGATAGCGCGTGAATTCCTCCGGAGAGCTGCCGCGCGCTTGTGCGCCCAGATCGTCAAAGCGCTGGATGATCGTCGGCTGCGCCAGGATCTTGGTCAACGCCTCGCTCAGCTTGTTCAGCACCTCGGGCGGCGTGCCCTTCGGGGCCAGCAATCCAGTGAACGTCGCCGCTTCCATGCCCGGCACGCCGGCTTCCGCAAACGTTGGCACGTCCGGCATCGATGGCACGCGCTTGGCCGTGGTCACGGCCAGCGCGCGCAACCGGCCTTCCTTGACGTAAGGCAACGCCACGGAAATCTGGTCGAAATTGAAATCCACCTGGCCGCCCAGCAGATCCGTCGTCGCGGGAGCATTGCCCTTGTATTGCGCCGTCGTCCAGCGCGCCCCGGTCAGCGACTGCAGCAGTTCGCTCACCAGGTGATTCGTCGTCCCCGCGCCGGGCGATGCCATGTTCAGCTTGCCCGGCTCCTTCTTGGCCAGCGCCAGCAGCTCTTCCAGATTCTTGGCCTTGAGCTCCGGCCGCACCTGCAACACCAGCGGCGTATAGGACACCGAACTGATCGGCGCAAAGTCCCGGTCCCATTTGTAGGCGTCGCGCTTGAAGATCAGCGGCGAAAACAGCAGGGGACCGTTGGCCGCCATGAACAGCGTGTAGCCATCCGGTTCCGACCGCGCCACCTGCTCGCCGGCAATCATGCCGCCCGCGCCCGGCTTGTTCTCCACGATGAACGGCTGTCCCAGCGCCGCCTGCAACCCCGGCGCGATCAGCCGCGCCGCCACATCCACATTCCCGCCGGGCGGGTAGGGCACAACGATCTTCACGGGTTTGTCGGGCCAGGCGCCGTGCGCCATCGAGGTAAGTACGGTCAGCGCCACTGTGGCGCAGGCGCGGAGCGCGGTGCGGTTCATGGTGAGTCTCCTGTGCGTGTCATCGCGTTTTGTTTGTTTGTTGACACTCTAGGAATTTGCGCCGCGCTGAACAACGGCAATTTTTCAAAAAGGTCCGGATATTGGACTCTTTTGGAACGCTGGGTCAGGCGCTCCTTTCGATCGGCCCCTGCTTCACGGGAAAATGACGCTCGGCGCACGAAGTCCGCATGGACGCGCCCTTAAACTGATGTTCAATATCCGGACTACGGAGCGAGACGACCATGCACTTTCCCGCCAGTGACCTGAACCCCGAGCAGACCTACCGCCTGATGAGCGGCATCATCGTGCCCCGGCCGATCGCCTGGATCAGCAGCGTCAACGCCCACGGTGTCGTCAACCTGGCCCCCTTCAGTTGCTACACCTTCGTCTCCAACCAGCCGCCCATGATTGGCGTGAACATCGGCAGAAAGGCCGGCCAGCGCAAAGACACCGGCCGCAACATCATGGACAACGGTCATTTCGTCGTGAACATTGCCGACGAAACGCTGCTGGACCCCTTGCACGAAAGCGCTCAGGAACATCCGCCCGAAGTCAGCGAAGCCGATTTGCTGGGCCTGCCCGTCATCCCCGGCGTGGTGGTCGCCACCCCCCGCCTGGCCGCCGCGCCCATCAGCCTGGAATGCCGGCTGCACAGCGTCACGCCGTTTGGCAACACCGGCGCCGAGTTCTTTGTGGGTGAAGTGGTGATGTTCCACATCCGCGAGGGCCTGATGCAAGACGGCAAGATCGACACCGCAACACTGCGCCCGATCTGCCGCATCGGCGGGCCAAACTATGCATCGCTGGGCGAAATCATCACCAAGCGCGGCATCGCCCAAACGGCAAAGTCCGTCATGAAACCGGAGGCCGCATGAGCGGCTCCGAGGATAAAAGCGCGACCGGCGCCCAGACCGTCCGGCGCGCATTGGCTTTACTGCGGTTGATCGCGTGCGGGCAGGAACGGGGCGTGCGCTTGGTGGACCTGGAGCGCATGTCCGGCCTGAACCGGCCGACCGTGCATCGGCTGCTCAAGACCTTGGTGCAGGAAGAGGCGGTAGAACAGGACCCGGAAACGCGCCGGTATTTGATTGGCCAGGAAATCACCTTGCTCGGGCTGGCGCGAACGCGGCGGTTCCCGTTACTGACGTTGGCCGATCCGTATATGGCGGAGCTTGCGGATCAAGTCGGGGATACCGTGTTTCTAAGCATCCGGCATGGGCATGACTCGATCTGCATTGGGCGCCGCACGGGAAGGCATCCGATACAGGTGTTATCGATTGAGGTGGGCGTTCGACGACCGCTTGGGGTGGGGGTCTCCGGAGTGGCGTTGTTGGCCAGCCTGGACGCAGACGAAAGCACGCGGCTGGTCCGCAGTAATGCGGCGCGGTTGGAGGTGTTGGGCGAGCGGGTAGAGGATGTGATCGCTCGGGTCGATGCGGCGCGCCGCGAGGGCTTGGCGCATGCGCCGGTGGGCCTGATGCCAGGGACCAGTGCGGTGGCCGTGCCGATCATGTCGGCTAAAGGGGAAGCGCTCGGGGCGATTACGGTGACGGCAATGGCGGAGCGGTTGGGGGCCGGGAGATTCGGGGAGGTCGTGGACCGGATGAGGCAGGCGGTGGCCGGGATTGCGGCAAGGTGGGGACAGGTCTCGACTCGGGCGTGACGGGCCCGCCCGCAACGCAGGCTAGGCGGCGGCCGGTCTGGCTGTGCGCGTGCGGCGCAGCTCGACCACTTGCTCGGCGCCTACGGCACGCGCGCGCAGCTGGCCACAGCCGCCGTCCACATCCTGCCCCGCGCTATTCCTGACTTTGGTCAGCACGCCACGGCTGTGCAGATAGCGGACGATTTCGCGGGTGCGCTCGGCATCGGGGCGCTGGTAGGTATCGCCTTCAAGACTATTGAACGGAATAACGTTGAGCACGCCGTACTTGCCCTTGAGCAAATCCGCGACCGCATCGAGTTCGTCGTCGCCGTCGTTGACGCCCTTGAGCAGCGTCCATTGATACTGGATCGGATAGTCGGTGTCGCGAGCATATCGCTCGCCAAGTTCGATCAGCTCTTCTGGCGAAATCCTGGGCGCGCGCGGCAGCAGGTGCTCTCGCAACTCGGCTTTGGTCGTGTGCAGCGACAGCGCCAGCGCAGGCTTGACGCGTTGCCGCGGCAGCGCGTCGAACACGCGCTGGTCTCCCACGGTGGAGAACACAAGATTCTTGTGCCCGATATTGCCTTCGTTGCCCAGCAGGTCGATGGCTTCGAGCACGTTGTCGAGGTTGTGCGCCGGTTCACCCATGCCCATGAAGACGACTTTCTTCACCGCACGCTGACGCCGCGCCAGCACGACCTGGGCAAGGATTTCCATGCTGGTGACCTGACGAATCAAGCCGCTCTTGCCGGTCATGCAGAAGCGGCAGCCGACCGCACAACCGACCTGGGTTGACACGCACAATCCGTCGCGCGGCAACAGCACGCTTTCCACCATCTGCCCGTCGGCCAGTTCGACAAGCAAGCGCGAACCGTCGCTGCCGGCATGTTCGGAACGGATGCGCGCAAGGCCGTCCAGTTCTGCCGTCAACGCGGGCACGGCATCGCGAACCGCGAGGGGCAGAAAATGCTCCGCGCTACGGCGCCGCGTGCCGGTGTCGAGCGCTTGTCCTTGCAGCCAGACGCGCATGACCCGCCCGCGGTGAACGGGCAGCGCGCCGAGGGCGGCGAGGCGTTGGTCGAAGTCAGAGAAGCGCATGGGGAGCGGATTTTACTTCGGTCGTGGGAATGGGCTGGGGGCGTCTGATCCCCAACCTTAAAAATCCCCCAGAAATTCCTCGGGGTCGGCTTCGACCTCAGCGATTGATCCCGTCAGTAGCGCGGTGAAGCTCGGCGCCACCCACGTGATCTGATCTGGGTCATGGGTGAATGCGATGATCTGCCCCGGTGTGCCGGATTCGCTCGGGGAGTGGTCGACCATCAGCAGCATCGTTGCGCCGCCAAAGCTGGCGAAGGGGAGCCAGCCCTTGTGAAACCAGCCGTCCCTGATGCGCGCATCGCGCGGTTCTGGCTCCATATATCCGGCATATCGCGGCGCGCGGTCCGCCATCCGTGCTCGTCCCGCAATCGCCTTTTCCAGCGGCAGAAAATCATAGGCCGTCAGATAGCCTGGCCGCATGAATACCGGCACATCGCGCTCGGCCCCATTGGCCAGAAGCCAAGCCTGCCTGGTGTCCGCAGTGATGGGAAAACCAAGTTCCGCCTCGACCGCTTCAAGCCTCGATTCCGCCGCACCCGGGTTGAGGTGTAGCGCGTGGCCATGCGCATCGCACACCGCACGTAGCCGATCAAGATAATGGGAAAAATTCATCGCCGCAGGCGGTCCTTTTCAGTGTTACGCAGCTTGCGGCAAGAAAAACCGATCCTTCAATTCCTGCAGCCCGATCCGATCCAGCATCTCGGTCAAACGCTGCGCGGGCTTGCGCGTCGGCAGGTTTTTATATTGCGCGATGATCAGCTCATTCTTCATCGAATGCTCCCAGCCGACCAGTTCGGTCACGCTGACCTGATATCCGTGCGCCTCAAGCTGCAGGCATCGCAGCACATTCGTAATCTGGCTACCAAACTCCCGCGTGTGCAGCGGATGCCGCCAGATCTCAGCCAACGGATCCGCCAGCGCCTTCGCTTTGTTCTTGCGCAGCACCGAAGCCACCTCGGCCTGGCAGCACGGCACGACCACGATGTATTTGGCTTTCTTCTCCAACGCAAAGTGAATCGCGTCGTCGGTAGCCGTATTGCAGGCGTGCAGGGCGGTCACCACGTCTATCGACGCGGGCAGTTTGTCCGAGGTAATCGACTCCGCCACCGACAGGTTCAGGAACGACATGCCGCCAAAGCCCAGCCGCTTGGCCAGATCTTCCGACGACTTCACCAGTTCTTCGCGGGTTTCGATCCCGTAGATATGGGAGCCGTTCTTCAGCGCCTCGGGCTGATCCTTGAAAAACAGGTCATACAGGATGAAGCCCAGATACGACTTGCCCGCGCCGTGGTCGGCCAGGGTGACGGCGCCGCGTTGGTCTTGGACATCCTTGAGCAGCGGCTCGATGAACTGGAACAGGTGATAGACCTGCTTCAGTTTGCGGCGGCTGTCCTGGTTCATCTTGCCGTCGCGGGTCAGGATGTGCAGGGCCTTGAGCAGTTCGATCGACTGGCCGGGGCGGATGTCGTGGGTTTTTTCGGACATGGGAAAGGCAAAGCGCCCCGCTGAGGCGGGGCGCGGGTATGTGCGGGAAGGACAGTGTAACAAGCCGATCCTTCCGAGTGTCTGACACCAGCCGATCCTTCCGCGTGTCTGACACCCGTATGCGCAGGCAAGGGAACCCAAGCGAGCGTATGCGGGTGTCAGACACCGGCTAAATGTAGCTGCGTCAGACCGTCACCAGCTCCGGCTCACCCAAATTCAGCATCAACCGGTTCGCCCACGCAAAGATCGCGTCCGAATGCAGCAGATCCAGGATCTCGCCGTCATTCAGACCCACATCCTTCAGCGCCTGAATGCTGGCCGCGTTGACGTCGGCCTGCGCCTCGGTGATCTGGATCGAGAACTTGCCGATCGCCTGTTCACGCTTGGTCGTGCCAGCCGTGACCGGATTCTCGAACACCTGCCCAATCACGTCATTGCGCTTGGCCAGTTGCTCGAACCGCTGCGCGTGCACCGACGCGCAGTACACGCAGCCGTTCACGCGCGACACCACGGTGGCGCCCAGTTCGCGCTCGGCGCGCGACAGGCCGCCCGGTGCGTACATGATGGCGTTGAAGGCCGTGGAGCGTTGGCGCAGGATTTCGGGCTGGTGGACCAGGAACAGGTAATAGTCCGAGACCTTGGCCTTGGGGTGGCTTTCTTCCAGGACGGCGATCTGTTCGGGGGTGGCGGTGTCGACGTTGACGACGTCCAGCCATGCCTTCCATTCCAGGACTTCGTTGGTGAAGCCATGGGCCTTGATGACGGCGCCGGGTTCGGTGTTGCCAGGGTTGATGACGGCCGTGGCATCCGCGGCGCCAGCACCCGCCTCAAGCCCTTCAGCCGCTTTCATCGCGACCAATCCGGCCACCAGGCGCGTCTGATACGACAGGAAGGCGATCAGCTGCGACAGCGTGACGACAGCCGGGGTGGAAACCCCCGCAGCCGGCAGCGTCTTCAACGCGGCTTCGTCGCCTTCGACCGGCTTTTCGATCAGCTTGCGGGTGAATTCCAGGATGGCGGCCAGGCGGGGGTCGGCGGCATCGGCCGGCTTGCCGGATTCGGCGAGGGCGATGTCCGCGGCCGGCACGCCGGCCTCGACCGCACGGGCGCGATAGTGCGCGGCCAACAGCGGCGACGGCGTGATGCGCGTGGCGTACAGCGCGACCAGCAGGCGGTCGGCCAGCGGCAGGCCGGGCAGGGCGGGGTCGAAGAGGGCGTCGTAGCTGCCTTGCGTGGCGGCGGCGACCTTGTCGCGCTTGTGGCGCACGTCAAAAGTCTGGGTGCCGGGCGCCAGGCCCACGAGCTGGTCGACGATGTCTTTGCTGATGTCGTAGACGATCGGTTGTTGTGCCATTGAGGAGGTCTCCTAAAGTTTCGTTCAGCGGACGTTGCCCGAGGCATCGTTCGCGGTCGCTACCGGCATGCCAGCCGCCGCGCCCTTGGCCTTTACCGCCGCGTCCAGGAACGTCTTCACGCCTTCCCAGGATTCCTGGTCGGCGCGGGCGTTGTCCTTGGGGTTGCCGCCGCTGGTGCTGATCTTGCCCGACACGGGGTGGGCATACACGAGCTGGGTGGTGGGTACGTAGGGGAACAGGATCGAGTGGCCGCCGTTTTCGTAGTCCAGCCACTGGACCGGGTACGGGTGCCGCACTTCGGTCAGCTTGTCCTGCACCATCTTCGAGTACAGGCTGGACGGCCACGAGCCGTCGTCGGTGCCGGACAGCAGCATGACCGGGCCTTCGATGTCCTCCACGCGGATGCGCGCGCGCGCCACGGCGTCCGGGTCCTGCAAGGCCGTCAAAATGGCTTTCTCGTGGCGATGGGGCGCGGGGCCTTCATCGAACGGGGCCCAGGTGGCCGTGCGGTTGTTTTCCCAGACGTGGGGGATGGGCTTGCCGCCCAGCAGCCAGGTCGGGCCTTCGCGGCCGATCTTGGGGTCGCAGGCGTTCTGGCCGCTGTGCACGACGGCGCCGGGCACGTAGGCCACCACTGCCGACACTTCCTTCGGGAAGGTGGCGCCCAGCAGCAGCACCAGCTCGCCGCCGCGCGACTGGCCGCTGATGGCGACGAAGTCGTGCAGGGGCTGGACCTTCTTGCGCAACCAGCGCAGGCCCGTCTGGAAGTACTCCAGCGGGGTGTTGGAAATGTAGTCCGACAGGCCGGGCGCCTTGAAGTACGCCAGCGCGAAGGCGGCGTAGCCGCGCGAGGCGTACAGGGCGGCGCGCGGTTCGTTGATGCCGCCGCCGGACCCGTTCAGGATCATGACGGCGGGATGCGATCCCGGGGCGCTGCCGGCGGGCAGGTACAGGGTGCCGACTAGGCCGTCCTCGCGGACCTCGACACGCGTGACGCCGTCGGCCGCCAGGCGTTGCGTGAAGCTGCCGCGCGCCTCGGCGCCTTCGACGCGGACCACCACCTCGGTGACGAGGGCATCGGTCACCGGCTGGTTGAAGTACTCGCGGCTCTTGCCGTCATCGGGAGACTGCGCCCAGATCAGGCCCATCGGGGCCAGGCCGGTGTAGTCGCCCGAGACGGGCGCGTCGCGGGTCAGATCGACGGCGCCGTCCTCGCCTGCCGTGTAGGCGGCCTGGGCTTGCCAGAGCACGCCGTTGCGGCGGGTGAGGGCGGTGATCTCGACGGTGGCGCCCGGCGCGACGTGTTCGACGCGGATCTGGCGCGGGACGTCGATGAGGGCGTCCGCGGGGCTGATGTGCAGGGTCGGCGCCATGGCTTACTTGTCCGAGACCTTGGTGACCATCATGGCGGCCGTGCGGTCGCTGGTCATCGGGGTGACCTTCAGACCCTTCTTGGTGGCCCAGATGTTCTTGTAGTGGAACAGCGGGATGATGCCGACGTCGTCGGACACGAGCTTGACGGAGTCGCGCAGGATGGCTTCACGCTTGGCCACGTCGAATTCCGAGGTGGATTGCTCCAGCGCGGTGTCGACCTTGGGGTTGCTGTAGTGGCCCCAGTTGGAGGCGCCCAGGCCCTTCTTGGCGTCGACGGTGGCCAGGATGTTGACCAGCGCGTAGCTGGCTTCGCCCGTGCCGTTGCCCCACGCCAGCATGCTGACGGCGAATTCGTTCTTGTTGGCGCGGCCCGAATAGACGGCCCACGGCACGACTTCCACCTGGGTCTTCACGCCCACGCGGGTCCAGAACTGCGCCACCGCCTGGGCCGTTTCCGGGCCTTGCGGGTAGCGGTCGTTGGGCACGTGCATGGTCAGCTTGAAGCCGTCGGGAAAGCCCGCTTCGGCCAGCAGCTTCTTGGCTTGCGCGACGTCGTTGGGGATGTCCTTGATCTCGGGGTTGTAGCCGAAGGTGCCCTTGGGCATCCACTGGTTGGCCTCGGTGGCGGCGCCTTGCAGGATGCGGTCGGCGATGGCCTTGCGGTTGATGGCCAGGTTCAGCGCCTGGCGCACGCGCACGTCCAGGAGCGGGTTCTTGTCGAGCGGCTTGCCGTTGTTGTCGGTGATGTACTGGTTGGGCGCGGGGTTGAAGCTCGGTTGCAGCAGCATGACGCGCAGGCCGTCGTACGGGTAGACCGAGATGTTGGCGGCCTTCTCCAGCTTGGCCAGATCGGACACCGACACCTTGTCGATCACGTCCACGTCGCCGGCCAAGAGGGCGGCGGTGCGGGCGGCGGCGTTGTTGATGTAGCGGTAGTTGACCTTCTCCCAGATCTGCTTGTCGCCCCAGTAGGCGTCGTTGCGTTCCATCAGGACGCGGTCGCCGGGCGTGTAGGAGACAAACTTGTAGGGGCCAGTGCCGACCATGGCCTTGCCCGAGTTGTAGTCCTCGGTCGAGGACTTTTCACCGACGTGCTTGCTGACGACGTGGATGGACGCCAGGTTCAGCGGCAGGTCGGGGTTGGGGGCCTTGGTCTTGATGATGAGGGTCAGCGGATCCTTGGCGGTCATCGTGTCGATGGTGCGCAGGTAGCCGGCGTAGGTGGCGACGCTGCCCGGCACGCCGCGGGCGCGGGTGTAGGAGTAGATCAGGTCGTCGGCGGTGAACGGCGTGCCGTCCTGCCACTTGACGCCTTCACGCAGCTTGAATTCCCAGGTGGTGTTGTCCAGCGGCTTCCAGCTCACGGCCAGGCCCGGCTGCAGCTTGTTCCACTTGTTCTCGATCAGGAGGTCCCAGAAGTGCAGGGCCACCGAACGGTCGCCAGCGTGGTTGTTCAGCTGCGGGTCCAGCGACGACAGCGGGTCGGCAAAGCCGATCGACAGGTTGTCCGCGGAGGCGGCGGCCGAGGCGCCCAGGATGGCGGCGGTGAGGGTCGAGAGAATCAGGCGTTTCATTGTCCGGGATCCTTGGTGAAGGGGGAACGGTGTGGGTCCAGCGGCCGCGGCGGTCGTGCCGCGGCCAGTGATCGTCAGGCCATGTCGTTCAGGTGACAGGCGCTCAGGTGGTTGATGGCGATTCCCTTCAGTGTGGGAACCTCGGTCTTGCAGCGCGGCATCGCGTGCGGACATCGCGGATGGAAATGGCAGCCGGTGGGCGGGTTGAGCGGGCTGGGAATCTCGCCCTTGATCGCGGTGAAGGTCTTGTGGCGCGATTTCAGGCTGGGGATTTCGGCCAGCAGGGCTTGCGTGTAAGGGTGGTTGGGACGCCGGAAGACTTCTTCCACCGTCGCCGTTTCCACGACTCGGCCCAGGTACATGATGACCACGCGATCGGACAGGTGTTCGACCACGCCCAGGTCATGGCTGATGAAAAGGTACGTCAGGTTCAGTTCTTCGCGCAGGTCCATGAACAGGTTCAGGATCTGCGCCTGGATCGAGACGTCCAGCGCGGCCACGGCTTCGTCGCAGACCAGCATGGACGGCTGCACCGCCAGCGCGCGGGCGATGCCGATGCGCTGGCGCTGGCCGCCGCTGAACTGGTGCGGGTAGCGCTGGCGCAGCGACGGGTCCAGGCCCGCACGCTCCAGTTGCGCGCTGACGTAATCGTCGAAGTCGCCGTTGCCGACCAGGCCGTGGATGCGCGCCGCTTCGCCCACGATCTCATCCACGCGCAGGCGCGGGTTGAGACTGGCGTAGGGATCCTGGAAGATCATCTGCACCTTCAGGCGCGCGGCGTGGGCCTGGGCCGGATTCATGTCGGCGGGGCGCACGCCATTGATGCGGACCTCGCCGCCCGAGGGCGTGAGCAGGCCTGCCGCGATGCGGCCCAGCGTGGACTTGCCGCAGCCGGATTCACCGACCAGGCCGACGACCTCGCCGGGATTCACGATCAGATCGACGTGGTCCACGGCGCGCGTGATGGCGGGCGGCTTGGACAGGCCCAGCGACTGCATGGCGCGGCCGGCGGCGCCAACCTTGCGTTCGCCAAAGCGCTTGCTGACCTGACGCAGGTCGATCAGCGGCGTCGGGGCGTTGGCGGTGGAGGTGGCGCTCATGCCGCCACCTCGCGGTGGATCTGGATGGAAGGATGAAAGCAGCGCACGTCGTGTTCGGGTAAGGCTTGGGTGATGCCGGGTTGCTGGCCGCAGGCGGCGGTGGCGCGCGCGCAGCGCGCGGCGAACGCACAGCCAGCCGGCAGGTGCAGCAGGTTCGGCGTCATGCCGGGAATCTGGCGCAGGCGCTGGCCGCGCGCATTGTTGCTGGGCAGGCTGTCGATCAGGCCCACGGTGTAGGGGTGCTGCGGGCGGTCCAGCACGTCGTCGACCTTGCCGTGTTCGACGATGCGCCCGGCATACATGACGGCCACTTCGTCGGCAAGGCCCGCCACCACCGACAGGTCGTGGGTGATCCAGATAAGGCTGGTGCCGTGCTGTTGGGCCAGCTTCTGCACTTCGGACAGGATCTGCGCCTGGATGGTGACGTCCAGCGCGGTGGTCGGTTCGTCGGCAATGATGAGGTCCGGCCGGTGCAGCATGGCAATGGCGATGGCCACGCGCTGGCGCATGCCGCCCGACAGTTGATGCGGATAGGCGAGCAGGCGTTCCTCGGGGCTGGGGATGCCCATCATGCCCAGCGTGTCGCGCGCCAGGATGCGGGCCTGGGCGCTGCTCATCTTGTTATGCGCGCGCACCGTCTCGATCATCTGCACGTCCACCCGCAGCACGGGGTTCAGCGTCATCATCGGATCCTGGAAGATCATGGCGATGCGGTTGCCCTGCAGGCGGCGCAGTTCGCGCGGGGGCAGCGTGGTCAGGTCGCGGCCCTGAAACAGGACCTGGCCGCCCACGATGCGGCCCGGCGCGTCGACCAGACCCATGATGGAAAAGCCC
This sequence comes from Achromobacter sp. E1, assembly GCF_037039475.1. Lineage (NCBI taxonomy): Bacteria > Pseudomonadati > Pseudomonadota > Betaproteobacteria > Burkholderiales > Alcaligenaceae > Achromobacter > Achromobacter sp. E1. The sequence continues at coordinate 3,365,861 of NZ_CP146253.1, read as the reverse complement.
GTCACGGACTTGCCCGAGCCGGATTCGCCGACCAGGCCCAGGATCTTGCCGCGCGGCAAGGTGAAAGAGACGTCGTCCACGGCGGGCAACACGCCCGCGCGGGTGTGGAAGTGCGTGCGCAGGTTGCGCACTTCAAGCGTGGCCGGCGCGCCAGCCGAGGCAGAGCGGTCGGTCATTTGTGAGTCCTCGGGTTCAGCACGTCGCGCAGGCGGTCGCCCACCAGGTTGATTGCCACGATGGTGATGAGCAGCGCGATGCCGGGGTAGAAGCTGATCCAGTATTCGCCGGACAGCATGTATTGGAAGCCGTTGGAAATCAGCAGGCCCAGCGACGGCTCGGTCACGGGCACGCCCAGTCCCAGGAAGCTCAGCGTGGCTTCCAGCGTGATGGCGCGCGCAATCTGCAGCGTGCCGATGACGATCAGCGGCGGCAGGCAGTTGGGCAGGATGTGCTTCAACATGATCCGCCAATTGGGAATGTCCAGGCAGCGGGCGGCCTCCACGTATTCGCGGCGGCGCTCGACCAGGGCCTGGCCGCGCGCGGTGCGGGCGTAGTAGGCCCATTCCAGGATCACCAGCGTCAGCACCACGTTGCCCACGCCCTTGCCCAGATAGGCCAGGATCATCATCGCGACCAGGATCGACGGGAACGACAGGATCAGGTCCACGAGGCGCATGATGAAGGCGTCGACCTTGCCGCCGGCGTAGGCGGCCAGAAGGCCCAGCAGTGTGCCGATGATGCCGGCGATCAACGCCGAGCCCACGCCCACCATCAGGCTGATGCGCAGGCCATACAGGATGCCCGACAGCAGGTCGCGGCCCTGGCCGTCGGTGCCCAGCCAGTAGTGGAACGTGTCCAGGCCATTCATGGAACCCGGCGGCAGGCGCGAATCCAGCACGTCGATCTGCAGCAGGTCATAGGGATTCTGCGGCGAGATCCACGGCGCCAGCACGGCGGCCAGGATCAGCAGGGTGGCGACAACCAGGCCCAGCACGGCCGTCTTGGACGACATGAACTCGGCAAGGTTGCGGCGCCACGGCGACTCGCGGCGCAGGGCGGGCGCCTGCGCGGTTTGGGATACGGAACTCATGCCGTGGCCTCCAGCCGCACCCGGGGGTCCAGCACTTTGTACAGAATGTCGACGATCAGGTTCAGCGTCACGAACAGGCACACCACCACGATCAGATAGGCCACGATCACGGGGCGGTCCAGCGCGTTAAGGCTGTCCAGGATCAGCTTGCCGGCGCCGGGCCACGCAAAGATGCTCTCGGTGATGACGGCAAATGCGATGGTCGAGCCCAGCTCCAGGCCCAGCACCGTCACCAGCGGAATCATGGTGTTGCGCAGCACGTGCACACAGACCACGCGAAACGGCGACAGGCCCTTGGCGCGCGCGAACTTCACGAAGTCCAGCGGCATCACGTCGCGCACGCCGGCGCGGGTCAGGCGGATCACCAGCGAGATCTTGAAGAGCGACAGGTTGAACGCCGGCAGGATCAAGTGACGCCAGCCGTCGGCCGTGAGCCACGACCATTGAAAGCCCAGGAACTCCACCGTCTGGCCGCGGCCGCTGGCGGGCAGCCAGCCCAGTGACACGCTGAACGCCATGATGAGCATCAGCGCCACCCAGAAGGTAGGCAGCGAAAAGCCCACGATGCTGCCCGCCATGATCATCTTGGCCGCGCGGCTGTCCGGATACAAACCCGCAAACAGACCCAGCGGCAGGCCGATGATGACGGCAAAGGACAGGGCGGTGATGGCCAGTTCAAGCGTGGCCGGCAGGCGCTGGATCACCAGTTCGATCGCCGGGATGTTGTAGACGAAGCTGTTGCCCAGGTTGCCGTGCAGCGCGCCGTTCAGGAAGGCCAGGTATTGCTGCCAAAGCGGCTTGTCCAGCCCCAGTTCGGCGATGATGCGCGCGCGGTCCACTTGGTCCACGTCCTGGCCGATCAGGATGTCCACGGGGTTGCCGATGGCGTGCAGGCCCACGAAGACGATCAGCGTCATCAGGAACACGACCACCGCAGCCTGCGCCACGCGGCGTAGCAGCCATGCGGTCATTGCGCGGTCTCCGCCTGCGAAGCCGTGGCCGGCGCGGCGGCCTGCGTCCACTCGTCACCGAACACTTCGGGTTCCGAGAACGCTTCCATGTTGGCGTAGTGCGTGACCACGTCTTCGCGGTAGAACAGGCCGGCGATGCCTTGCGCCAGGCGCTTGGCGCCTTCGCTGATCGCGGGGATGTCGCCCGAGATCGTGCCGTGCGTCAGCGCGGCGGGGTACGAAAAACAGTGCACGCGGTCCAGGCCCGGGCAGGCGCCGGGGACTTTCTCCTGCAGTTCGAACACCGGTCCCAGATCGGGCGAGTCATGCAGTTCCTGGTCTTCCTCGCCGGGCGGCGGCGTGTAGCGGTCGCCCCAGGCGCGCACGTGGGGCGCCAGCGGCGCGAACTCCGGCCGCACGGTCCAATCGATGCGAAAGCCCGTGGAGAAGATCAGGAAGTCCAGCACGAACACGCCCTTGGGCGTGGTGACATGGATTTCGTCATCGACCAGGGCCAGGTCCAGCACGCCACAGCCCAGGTTGAAGAACGCATTGGGATGGCGCGACACGCGCAGCGTGCTGCCGCGCGGGGGTGGCACTTGCGCGGCGTTGATGTAGTGGCGGATCTTCCACTTCCATTCGTCCGGCAGCGTCAGATGGCCGTGGGTCAGGCCCGGGTTGCCCGCGCCCTTGCCCTTGTTGATGCGCGGGATGTCGTTGCGGCGGATCAGCAGATCGACGCTGGCGGCGCCGGCTTCCAGCGCGGTCGCCGCGCTGTCCATGGCGGACGCGCCCGCGCCCACGACGCCAACGCGCTTGCCGGCCAAGGTGTTGTAGTCCATCACGTCGGACGAATGCGCCCAGCGGTCGCGCGGCAGCTTCTTTGCAAAGTCGGGCACGTATGCGCCGCCCAGGCCGTCGCGGCCGGTGGCGAGCACGACGCGGCGAGCCAGGACGGTCGTGCGTCCGGCCGGCGACTGGATGTCCAGCTCAACTAGCTGATCGGCGCGCGGCTGCACGGACAGGATGCGGTGTTCGTTGCGCACGTCCAGGTTCAGCACGCGGCGGTACCAGCGCAGATAGTCCATCCATTGCAGGCGGGGGATCTTGTCCAGCGCTTCCCAGGCCTCCTGGCCGAATTGCGCCTCGAACCAGGCGCGGAAGGTCAGTGCGGGCAGGCCAAGCGCGGGACCGGTCAGTTGCTTGGGCGAGCGCAGCGTTTCCATGCGGGCCGTCGTGGCCCACGGGCCTTCGTAGCCTTCAGGCGCCTGATCGAAGATCGGCGCATCGATGCCCAGGTGCTTCAGAGACGCCGCTGCGGCCAGGCCGGCCATGCCGCCGCCGATGATCGCCACATCCAACACCTGCTGGCCGTCGACCAGCCGGGGCGTCACCCAGTTCTTGGCGGGAATTTCCAGCCAGGAGAGGTCTTGCCGAAGGCGCGCCTCCAGGGCGGGCAGGCCTTGCGGCGGGGCGGCGAGGGGCAGATTCATGATGCGGGTGTTTCCATGACAGGGGCGTCATCGCCGTAGATCGACTGCAGCAGCGCCGAATGCTCGGACGCGTCGTGCAGGACAAAGCCGGGTAGCAGGTCTGCGGCGGCTTCGGCCAACGCGTCGGCCATCGCCTGGCAGGCGGGCGACAGCGTTTGCGACTGCGGGGTGATGACCCCAAAGAAGAAAGGGATGTCCAGATCGATGGGACGGATCGCCACGCCCGCCATCGGCGAACCATAGGCGGTCACGGGTTCCAGCACCGATACGCCCAGGCCCGCGCGGACCGCGGCCAGGGCGTTGACGGACGAATTGGTTTCGATGGTGCCCAGCGCCTGCACGTTGTGCGCGAGCGCCGCGTCCAGCCGGCGGCGCAGGCGATAGGGGTTGGCCATGGTGATGAGGCGGCGTCCGGCCAGCGCCGACACCGGCACCACGGCGTGGCGCGCGGCCGGATCGTCTTCGGGCAGGGCGGCCACGCAAGGCGCCTGCGCAATCCAGTGCACGGTCAGGCCGCGGTGCTCCAGCGGCAGGCTGGTCGCGCCCAACTGCGCGGCGCCCGACAGCACGGCATGCACCACGCGCTCGGGCGAGGCGCTGCGCAACTGCACGCGGGCGGGCCCAAGCCGGTCTTCGATGCGTTTGAGGGCGGCCGGCACCAGGCCAGCGGCAAGGGCGGAAGTGGCAGCCATCAACAGCGGCTGCGCCTGACCGCGCGCAATTTCGTCGGCCCGGCTCCGGATCTGCTGCAGGCTGGATAACGCGCGTTCAACGTCGTCGTAAAGCAGGAAGCCCTGTTCGGTGGGCGTCACGCGCGGACCGCTGCGGTTGAACAGGGGATAGCCGATTTCGGCCTCCAGTTCCTGCAGCAACCGGCTGATCGCAGGCTGCGAGCGTCCCAGCAGCCGTCCGGCCGCGGTGACGCTGCCGGTGGACATGACGGCCGCGAAGGCCTCGAGTTGACGAAGTTCCATTGGTCTTGATTTATGCCAAGGACGAATTCTGGCCGCTCGAGTATGCGCTTTGCAAATAATAAAAGCGCATAAGCAAATTCCCTAATGGGGTTTTCCTTAGGGAAGTTGATAACTTCGCGTTATTTCAATTGCTTAGCTTATTGCTGCGCGCCTGGCGGGTGCGCTGGGTCCAGAAGCGCGATCCCGGCATGTCACGGCAGACCGGGAAAGTGGTCGACCCATTTAATCGATAAGTCGCCAAACGAATCGACCAATCTGATCGTGAAGTCCGGGAAGTTGTCGACGATTTGCCATCTGCCGCAGCGGTCGGGGAATGAGCTGACTTTCTCTACCAGCAAATCGGGGAATGCGGTGGCCACTTTGACTTCGATGTCAGGAAACGATTTGACGATCTTCACTTTGCCGTACAGGGGGATCCCCTTGTAGGCGCAGTTGGCCTTGTCAATCTCGGCTGCCCAAACGGAGGACGCCGCGCCCCTTTTCCGTCAGCACCACCACCGCTTCCCCGCGCACCGTGCTTTCGCCCGGCGACATGTCGATCAGGCCATTCGCCGTGGCGTCTTCCCAGGCCGACAGCCGGGGGCAATTGGTGCGCCAGGCCTCCATCGTCTCGGCATACGTGCGCGGCCGGGCGGCGATCCACAGAAGGAACTGCATCAGGTTGCCCATCTGGGACGCGCCGGCCTCGATGTCTATTTCGGGTTTTTCAGTCATGGGCGCCTCCGTTCCTGGATCAGGGATGCGTCTTGACGATACTCTCGTGCCCGCTCGCGCTCCAGTCCTATCTGGGCGCCATCCCCTTGCGCAATCTGTTGGCGGGTTCCATGAGCGCGTCCTTCATGTCGTCGCGCTCCAGCACACAGGGTTCGTGGTGCAGGTCCCGCATGAAATCGTCGTAGAGCTCGCCGGTGATGCCGGCCGGACGCTTGAAATCGCCGGACAACTGGTACGCGCGCAAAAGAATCGAGCGCAGACGTTTGACCTCCCAGAGCAGGGCGATCACATCGGGATTCCAGGGCTGACGCTCGCGGATGATGCGCAGGTCGGCGTGGGAGAGCGGGGTTTTGAACGGCATGGCGGAAAATACTGTTTATATATCCAGTATAGTCCGCCAGCGTCGAAGGAGCGAGTGGGTGTTTTCCCAACTGCGCCCAGAACCTGCCACAGGGAGGTAGCGCAGGTCGCGCTGCGTTCACACCACCCGCGTATGCACCTGGCCTTCGCGGAACCACGAATCCAGATTCGCGCGCATCAGATCCGCCATCGCGCGGCGCGTTTCGTGGGTGCCGCTGGCGATGTGCGGCAGCATCACCACGTTATCCATGGCGTTCAATCCCGGGGGCGTGGCGGGCTCATGTTCGAACACGTCCAGCCCCGCGCCGGCGATGCGCTTATCCTGCAGCGCCGCCACCAACGCGGCCTCGTCGACCACCGTGCCGCGCGCAATGTTGATCAGCCAGCCGTCGGCGCCCAGCGCATCCAGCACCTGCGCATTCACCATGTGCCGGGTGGCGCTGCCGCCCGGCACGGCCAGCACCAGGTAATCGCATTGCGAGGCCAGGTCCACGATGGTCGGGCAATAGCGATACGCCTCGGGCGCGTCGGGGCGCGGCTTGCGGTTGGTGTAAAGAATTTCCATGTCGAAGGCCTGCGCGCGGCGCGCGATCTGAAGGCCGATGTTGCCCAGGCCGACGATGCCGCAGCGCTTGCCGGTCATGCGCGAACCCAGGCCAAATCCTTCGGTGGGCCAGCGGCCCGCGCGCACGAAGCGGTCGGCTTCGGCGATACGGCGCGTGACGGCCAGCATCAGGGCCAACGCGGTATCGGCCACGCAGGCGTCCAGCACGCCGGGCGTGTTGGTGACGACGACGTTGCGTGCCTTGGCAGCCGCGATGTCGATGGTGTCGTAACCCACCCCAAAGCTGAAGATGCCTTCCAGCGCGGGCAGGGCGTCGATCAGTTCCTTCGTCGCGCCAAACCGGCCGCTGGTGGCGATGCCGCGGATGGCGGCGCCGTGCTCACGCAGCAGCGCCGCCTTGTCCTGGGCCTCCCAGAGGCGATGGACGCGGTAGCGCGATTCCAGGTCGGCCACCAGTTCGGGCAGCAGGGGACCGACCATCAGCAGATCGGCGGCGGAAGCGGGAAGGGATGCAGTCATGGATACGGCTTATCTAATTAGAGGAAAAGGCCCGCCGAAGCGGGCCGGGACCGGAATCAGTTGGTCTGGATGTTGCGGGACTTGATTATCTGCCCATAACGTTCGCGCTCGCTGGCGGCCAGATCCTGCAGTTCCTTTGGCGTCGAGCCGTGCGCCACGGCGCCCTGCGATTCCAGCTTGGCCTTGACGGCCGGATCGGCCGCGACGGCGCGTATGGCCTCGGAAAGCTTGTCGATCACGGCCTGCGGCGTGCCGGCAGGCGCCAGCACCGCCGTCCACGAGCCGCTTTGCGCGTTCTTCACGCCGGCTTCCTCGATGGTGGGCACGTCCGGCATGGCGGGCGAGCGCGTCGCACCCGTGACAGCCAGCGCGCGCAGCTTGCCGGCCGTCACGTACGGCATGGTTTCCAGGACCGACGCGAACAGCATGTCGACGCGGCCGGCCATCAGGTCGGTCATCGCCGGGCCGCCGCCCTTGTAGGGCACGTGCACCAGGTCCACGCCCGTGGCTTGTTGGAAGATTTCGCCGGACAGATGGGGCGCGCCGCCCGTGCCCGAGCTGGCAAACGTGTGCTTGCCCGGCTGGGACTTGGTCAGTGTGACCAGTTCCGCGACGTTCTTGGCTGGCAGGCTGGCGGGCACCACCAGCACGAAAGGCAGGTCCGAAAACAGCGATACGGGCGCAAACGCCTTGACCGGGTCGGAATGCAGCTTGTAGATCCAGGGGTTGATCGCCAGCATTCCCGAGTTCGCGAACAGCAGCGTGTAGCCGTCGGGCTGCGAACGGGCCACCAGGTCGGCGGCGATCTGGCCGCCTGCGCCCGGCCGGTTGTCCACCACCACCGACGACGAGAATTTTTCGCCCAGGGCCGCGGCCAGCAACCGCGCCGAGATGTCGGTGCCTCCGCCGGGCGAGAAGGGAACGATGAGATTGATCGGGCGTTCCGGATAGCCGGCGGCGCTGGCTGCGTGGGGCACGGCCGCGGTGGCGGCCAGGGCCAGCGCCGCGGCGAGGAGCCGGACGCGGATCCGGGCGGGGTTCTTTGTCTCCATGGATTTTCTCTTTTATGGCGTTGATGGCGGCGAGGCCGCAAAAAATGGTGCTGCGGGTAAGGCTCCTGATGCTTGGCGGACCGGATTCGCGGCCCTGCAGGCGAGTATAGGGAGGCCTGTCCATGGATATCCGTTCGAGCTATAAATAGCATCAATCAATTCAAGGATTGAATCGATGGAATTCCGCCAGCTCGAATGCTTCATTGCGGTTGCCGAGGAACTGCATTTCGGCCGCGCCGCCGAACGGCTGTGCATGACGCAGCCGCCGCTGTCGCGCCAGATCCAGTTGCTGGAGCAGGATCTGGGCGTCACGCTGTTCGAGCGCAACAGTCGTCAAGTGGTGCTAAGCGCCGCGGGCCGGCGCTTTCTGCGCGATGCTCGCCACCTGCTGGAGTTTTCAGCGCAGGCCGCCGCCACCGCGCGCCGCACATCGGGTGGCGAGGCCGGCCACATTACGCTGGGCTTTACTGCCGTGGCGTCGTACCGCCTGATGCCGTCGCTCATCGTGCAGGCGCGCAAGCTGCTGGCGGGCGTGGAGATCCAGCTTCGAGAAACCGTCACCACCGAACTCGCCCGTCTGCTGCTGGCCCACGAGCTGGACGCCATCCTGGCGCGCAGCGTGCCGCAGCAGGCCGGCATTGAATCGCGCCTGGTCGAACGCGAACCGCTGGTCCTGGCGCTGCCTGCCGATTCGCCGTTGTGCGAACACGCGACCGTGCCCCTGAAATTGCTTCAAGGCCAGCCATTCGTGCTGTATTCGCCGCGGGAAGGAAAGTATTTCTATGACCGCATCGTGGGCGCCTTCGGGCTGGCGGACGTGCAGCCGCAGTACGTGCAGCGCGCCGGGCAGACGCATACGCTGCTGGCGCTGGTGCGCGCGGGACTGGGCGTGGGCATCGTGCCGGATTCGGCGCGGGAACTGCGCTTTGAAGGCGTGGTGTTCCGGCCCATCGACCAGCGCAATCTGTATGCGGACATGTACCTGGCGTGGCACGCGCAGCACGACAACCCGGCGCTGGATGCGTTCCTGCAGCGCGTGGCAAAACTGGATACCCCGCAACCCGTCCGCGGCGGCGGACGGGCGGGGGCCTGTCTGGTTGCTATCGGCGCTTCGCGCGGTTCGGCGCAGGCAGCGGCGCGCCGACGTGGCTGGCCAGCCAGTGTTCGATCTTGTCGTCCCGGCGGGCGGCCCAGTCCTTGCCGATTTCCAGGATCAGCAGGTTGCGGGTGTCACCGTAATCCTGGCCCGGCGCCTTCTGGAACATCTCGCGCCAGATTTCGGAGGCGACCAGTTCCGTCGTCACCAGCACGCCGATTCCCTTCGCATCGATCCACAACGGCGCGGCGCGTTCATCCACATGGGTCTTGATGTTTTCCAGGATCTTCTGCGCCAGCGCGGCGTTGTCTTTGGATGCCGCGATCAGGACCAGATACTGCCTGTGGTCGCCGGCCGGCTCGTCGGCATCGCCGAACGGATTTTCCATGATGTGTTCCTTTTGGGTGAACGTTGATGGGACCGACTGTAGTTCATTGGTCAAGCGGGCCGGTGTACTGGGCCTGGAAGTCCTGCTGCATCGCCCCGTCGGCACGGGCGCCTTGATCCTGCAACTGCTGCGCCTGGGTCGAGCACGCGGTCAGCACCAGCCTGCATTCGGATCCCGTCTTGTCACGGCACAGGCCCAGAACGTAATCCCCGGTCCGCTGCCCGTCCCATGCATGCTCGCCAATGGCGACGACGTGCTGCGCGCCGTTCGCAGCCACCGCCACGCATTGGTTCTTGAAGCTGGCATACACCGCGCAGGTGGCGTGGGGCTCGTCTTCGCGGCAAGCGGCGAGCGCGCCACCGCGAGCCGCTGCGGCGGAGCCGTACAGGATCGACGCGTAGTAGCGATACGTTGACGAGACGATCAGGGCGCCATGCAGATCGGGCGGGACCGGCTGTGCGCTGGCCGCGGTGGCGCACGCAGCAGACATGAGCAAGCCCGAAACAAGCCGTCGCGGCATAGGAATCCCCTGGGGTTCAAGACCACAGTAGCGGAGCGGCGCGCGCCTTGCCAGCATCAACCGGGCTGGCGCGGATATATCAAGTTGAAACATCCATGGACCATCCAAGTGGATGGTCTATGATTCGATCCATGCCGCCTCGCACCTCACAACTCGCCTCCACCCCCAAACCTGCGGACGAGAAGATCACGATCAACCTGGGTTATGTCGACCTTGGCCAGATCGATCTGCTCGTCCAGGAAGGGTTTTATGCAAACCGTACGGACCTGATCCGAACGGCGATCCGCAATCAACTTGCCACCCATGGCGACGCGGTGCGTCAGGCCGTCAGCCGTAAAACGCTGGTGCTTGGCATCCAGCACTACACCGCCCAGGAGCTGCTGGCGGTTCAAGCCGCGGGCGAAATGCTTCAGATACGGGTGCTGGGCCTGGCGACCATCGCCTCCGATGTCACGCCCGAGCTCGCGCTTGCCACGATCGAATCTCTAACGGTATTGGGGGCGCTGCATGCCAGCCCCGCCGTCAAAGCCGCCTTGCGTCAGCGCATCCGCTGATCGTCCACGCCGCAAAAAGGTCACTCAATGCACCCTGAATTCCAGCACCTCATGAACCGCGCCACCCAGCTCACGCAAGCCGGTGATCTGTCGGCTGCCACCGCCGCGATCCAGGCCGCGCTGCGCGGCTTGCCGGCCGCTGCCGCGCCGAGCAACGACGATGCCGACGTCATCGACGTTGAGGCCTGGGAGGTTCCCGATTCCGGCCGGGCCTCTGGTGCGGCCCGCCCCGCGTTCGACGAAGCCGTCCCGCCCACGCACACCGCCGCTGTCCCGGGCGATACGTTCACGTCGGGATCATTTCGCAATGCGTCCGGACAGCGCGGCTACAAGCTGTATGTGCCGCCCAACCCGGAGGGCGCGCCGCGTCCTCTGGTGGTCATGCTGCACGGCTGCACCCAGGACGCCGACGATTTCGCGGCGGGCACCGCCATGAACGACGCCGCCCGCGAACAGGGTTTCTACGTGCTGTATCCCGTGCAAGCGCGCGATGCCAATCCCCAGAAGTGCTGGAACTGGTTCAAGCACAACCACCAGCAGCAAGGGCGCGGGGAACCCGCCATCCTGGCGGGCATGACGCGCGAGGTCATGGCCACCCACAACATCGATCCGTCGCGCGTGTATGTCGCCGGACTGTCGGCGGGCGGGGCCATGGCCGCGATCTTGGCCGGCGCCTATCCCGACCTGTATGCGGCGGCAGGCGTGCATTCGGGGCTGGCTGCTGGCGTGGCGTCGGATCTTCCGTCGGCGCTGTCCGCCATGAAGGGCGAGGGGCTGAAAACGGCCGTGCCGGCCAATGCCGGCGTGCCGGTCATCGTCCTTCACGGCGACCGCGATGCCACCGTGCACCCCGGCAATGCCGAAAACGTGATCGCGGCCAGCGTGGGTCCCGGCGCGCGCGTTGAAACCGTGCGCGTTCCTGGCGCCGCCAATAAGCGGCACAGCACGCGGCATCTGTACCGCGACGCCACGGGCAACATCGTCGCCGAACGTTGGGACGTTCACGGCGCCGGACATGCCTGGGCGGGCGGATCGGAGCAAGGGTCCTACACGGATCGGTCCGGTCCGGACGCCACGGCCGAGATGCTGCGATTCTTCTTCGTGCGCACCGCAAAGCAGTGACGTGCAATCCTGGCTGCCGGCGCTAAGCCGGCTGGCGAACCGTCACCGGCTTGCCGTAGAGCACCCGCGCGCACGCCAGGCCGGCCACCGCAGCGGGCAGGGCGCCCATGAATAACGGGAACCCCAGGGCCGCAAGGGACCGGTCGCGCGTGCCGAACGTCAGCAGGAAGACGAAGGCATACGCCGCGCCGATCAAACCCATGCGCAGGATTGCCAGCCAGGACGGCGCGGCAGGCTTGAGCGCGCCCGCGGTCATCCCGCAAAGCAGCGCCGGGATGCCGCCGAAAAGATAGGCCCACGGCAGCCCATAGAGACCGAACAAGAGCATCTCCGGATCCTGCGCACCGATGGATATGACGACGGCCATGACCAGCATGCCGACGGCCGGCCCCATAAATGCAAAGATTGCCGCGCCCGCCAGCATGTCGCGGGACATGGCGCGGCCCGAGTCCGCGGGCCGGCGCTGCATGCGGCGATAGACGGCCGCAGCCAGCGTGCATGCGAGAAGCAGGGCGCCAACAAAGTACATCATCAGGTCAGTTCCGGATTGATTGGATAAAAAGGCGGGGCGGGCAAGCGCCCTGCCAGCAGGGCGCGGTTGCGAGGCCCGCGGCCAGCAGGCGTGGACTTTCGGGCGCGTAGCGTGTGCGAATTGCACGAGTTGCCTGGGTTGCGCGGCGTGCGCATCAAGGCATCTTCTTCTTTCCCAGCAAGGCCAACGTCAGGCTGCGGCCCGTGCGCATGAACGGATATAGCGTCTTGGACAGGCAGGCGTTGCTGAAGATGGTGGCGTTCAGGCGGTTGAACACATCGCTGCCGGTACTGAGTAACGCCAGCCGGTGGATCGCGTCGGCGCCCCAATAATCGCGGCCGTCCAGGTGCAAGAGCATGCCCTGATTCAAGTCATAGCCTTGCGCGCGATGGTGCGCGGCCAGCTCGGGATGGTCGCGCATGTTCAGCATGGCAATGGGCCCGGCGGCCTTGCGTAGCCGCATCATCCGCACGTAGTTTGAGCAGAAGGGGCAATCGCCGTCGTAGAGTAGGTAGTTTTCGTCGGGCTGCATCGTCGGGATCCGTCGGGTACTCCGGGAACATACCTCATAAATCCGGCGGGGTGGTTGCGGGGCACGCCTTCGGCTTGCTCTGTAGTTTGCCGCGCGCGGCCGGATTCAAACATCTTCGGCCGGCGCTTGGGCAGCGTCCCACGCCAGCGCCATTGCATAGCGCCGCACGTCATGCGGCCAATGCCCCACATGCCGCGCGTAGGCGTCGCGATCGTTCGCGTAGAGCGCGCGCGTGGCTTCCTCGAAACCAGGCAGGTTGCCCGCGACGCTGGTCATGAAGCGGTACGCCGCCTCCTGGCGATGGCGTCGCGCGTCCTGCGCCTCGTTGTCGCGGCGGGCCTGCTCCACCAGTTTGCGCAGTGCCACCGAAGCGCCGCCTGGCTGGGCGGCCAGCCAATCCCAATGGCGCGGCAAGAGGGTCACCTCGCGCGGCACCACGCCCAGTTTCGGTCGGCCCCGGCCGCGCGGCGCCTCGTCGGGGGGCGTGTCTTGAACCACGGGGGCGGCAGTGTCCGTCCGGGCATAACGGTCAGCGATCTGCGCATCATCTCCGCTTAAGTCCAGATCGACCTGCTTGCCGGTCGAATCCTGGAACACCAGCACGGCGTCGTTACGGCGCGCGGCCAGCGCCTGCTTGACCGCCTGCGCCACGTCGGCCAGCGAGCCTGCCGCCAACAGCCGATGGCCTTCGAAGGCGGTATGAGAGTCGGAAGGGTATGGAATCATTTTTTTGTCCGGGTAAATTTATGGATTGGATTATTACCCCGTCAAAATTCCCTGTCAATATGGTCCGGGTAAAAATAAGTCACTCAGGTTGTCGTGTCGTTGCGGTGTCATAAATATCCACCTCGACCTATGGTTAACACCTAGTCAAATCAGACTGGCGGCGTATAATCTCGCTTTGCGCCCGGAGTTACCCATGCGTCTCGTACAAAAAGCGCTCACCTTCGACGATGTGTTGTTGGTGCCTGCGTATTCCGAGGTGTTGCCGCGCGACACCTCCCTGGCCACGCGCCTGACTCGCAACATCAGCCTGAATATCCCCCTCGTGTCCGCCGCCATGGACACCGTCACCGAATCGCGTCTGGCCATCGCCATGGCGCAAGAGGGTGGCATCGGGATCATCCACAAGAATCTCTCCGCCGACGCCCAAGCGCGTGAAGTGGCTCGCGTCAAGCGCCACGAGTTCGGCATCGTGATCGATCCGGTCACCGTCACCCCCCAGATGAAAGTGCGCGACGCCATTGCGTTGCAGCGCCAGCATGGCATCTCGGGCCTGCCGGTCGTCGAAGGCCGCAAGCTGGTCGGCATCGTTACCAACCGCGATCTGCGCTTCGAAGAAAACCTGGATCAGCCCCTGCGCAACATCATGACGCCGCAGGAACGCCTGGTCACCATGAAGGAAGGCGCCACGCTCGAAGAAGCGCAGGCCCTGATGCACAAGCACCGTTTGGAACGCGTGCTGATCGTGAACGACGGCTTTGAACTGCGTGGCCTGGCCACCGTCAAGGACATCGTCAAGAACACCGAGCACCCGATGGCCAGCAAGGACGGCCAAGGCCAGCTGCGCGTTGGCGCGGCCGTGGGCGTGGGCGGCAACACCGAAGAACGCGTGGAAAAGCTGGTCGCCGCCGGCGTCGACGTCCTTATCGTCGACACCGCGCACGGCCACTCCAAGGGCGTGCTCGAAGGCGTGCGCTGGGTCAAGCAGAACTACCCCAAGGTTGAAGTCATCGGCGGCAATATCGCCACGGCAGCCGCCGCGCGCGCGCTGGTCGAATACGGCGCCGACGGCGTCAAGGTCGGCATCGGCCCCGGCTCCATCTGCACCACGCGTATCGTGGCCGGCGTTGGCGTGCCGCAAATCCATGCCATCTCGCAAGTCGCCAAGGCGCTGGAAGGCACGGGCGTTCCGCTCATCGCCGACGGCGGCATCCGCTACTCGGGCGACGTCGCCAAGGCGCTGGCCGCCGGCGCGTTCTCGTGCATGATGGGCGGCATGTTCGCCGGCACCGAAGAAGCCCCCGGCGAAGTCGTGCTGTTCCAAGGCCGGTCGTACAAGTCGTACCGCGGCATGGGCAGCCTGGGCGCCATGACGGAAGGCTCGGCCGACCGGTACTTCCAGGACCCGGCCAACAACGCCGACAAGCTGGTCCCCGAAGGCATCGAAGGCCGCGTCCCCTACAAGGGCAGCGTGCTCGCCATCATTTACCAACTGGTCGGCGGCATCCGCGCCTCCATGGGCTACTGCGGCGCCGCCACCATCGACGACATGCGCACCAAGGCCGAGTTCGTGGAGATCACCTCCGCGGGCGTTCGCGAGTCCCACGTGCACGACGTGCAGATCACCAAGGAAGCGCCCAACTACCGCGCCGACTGATCCGCACAGTCAACTACAATGTCATGCATCACGCACCGGCAGAACCGCAACGATCAGCGGGTCTGCCGGTGCGGTTTTATTTCCAACGGGTAGAGTCTCCATGCACCAGCGCATTCTTATCCTCGACTACGGTTCGCAAGTCACGCAGCTGATCGCCCGCCGCGTCCGCGAGGCCGGCGTCTATTCCGAAGTCCACCCTGGCGACGTCGACGATGCCTTCGTGCGCGAACAGATGGCGCAGGGTCTGAAGGGCATCATCTTGTCCGGCAGCCACGCTTCGGCCTACGAAGAGGGCTCCATGCGCGTCCCGCACGCGGTGTTCGAGCTGGGCGTGCCCGTGCTGGGCATCTGCTACGGCATGCAGTCCATGGCGCAGCAACTGGGCGGCGTGGTCAGCTTCTCCGACCACCGCGAATTCGGCTACGCCGAGGTCCGCGCCCACGGCCACACCAAGCTGCTGGAAGGCTTGGAAGACTTCAGCACGCCCGAAGGCCACGGCATGCTCAAGGTCTGGATGAGCCACGGCGACAAGGTCACCGAGCTGCCCCCGGGCTTCAAGCTGATGGCGTCCACGCCGTCCTGCCCGATCGCCGGCATGGCCGACGAAGACCGCCGCTTCTACGCCGTCCAGTTCCACCCCGAAGTCACGCACACCGTTCAAGGCAAGGCCATGCTGGCCCGCTTCGTGAACGAGATCTGCGAGTGCTCGGGCGACTGGAACATGCCCGACTACGTGTCGGAGGCCGTCGCCCGCATCCGCGAGCAAGTCGGCACCGACGAAGTCATCCTCGGCCTGTCCGGCGGCGTGGATTCCTCCGTTGCCGCCGCGTTGATCCACAAGGCCATCGGCGACCAGCTCACCTGCGTCTTCGTCGACCACGGCCTCTTGCGCCTGGACGAAGGCAAGCAGGTCATGCAGACCTTCGCCGAAAACATGGGCGTGAAGATCATTCACGTTGACGCCACCGCGCAATTCATGGGCAAGCTGGCCGGCGTCGCCGACCCCGAAGCCAAGCGCAAGATCATCGGCCGCGAATTCGTCGAAGTCTTCCAGGAACAAGCCGGCAAGCAAAAGAGCGCCAAGTGGCTGGCCCAGGGCACGATCTACCCCGACGTCATCGAATCCGCTGGCGCCAAGACGGGCAAGGCCACCTCCATCAAGTCGCACCACAACGTGGGCGGCCTGCCGGACACGCTGAACCTGCAACTCTTGGAACCCCTGCGCGAACTCTTCAAGGACGAAGTCCGCGAACTGGGCGTTGCCCTCGGCCTGCCGCCGCAGATGGTCTACCGCCACCCGTTCCCCGGTCCGGGTCTGGGCGTGCGCATCCTGGGCGAAGTCAAGCATGAATACGCCGAACTGCTGCGCCGTGCCGACGCGATCTTCATCGAAGAGCTGCGCAACACCAAGGACGAGGCCAGCGGCCTGACTTGGTACGAGCTGACCTCGCAAGCGTTTGCCGTGTTCCTGCCGGTGAAGTCGGTGGGCGTCATGGGCGATGGCCGCACGTATGAGTACGTGGTTGCGCTGCGTGCGGTTCAGACGTTCGACTTCATGACCGCTGATTGGGCCCCGCTGCCGCATCCGCTGCTGGCTCGTGTTTCGTCGCGGATCATCAATGAAGTGCGCGGGATCAATCGGGTGGTGTACGACGTGTCGAGCAAGCCGCCGGCGACGATTGAGTGGGAGTGATCCTGCGATAGCGGGTTTCGCGAGGGCAAAAGAGGCGCTTCCGGCGCCTTTTTTCTATTGCATTCTGCGTTAACCCTTGATGCTTGAGTGCATGAACGAAGGCCTAGCGCTACCCATATGTTATTGATCGTCGCGCGAAAGTCGGGCCTGGAAAAAAGCACTCCGCGCTCATCCCGGTTGTGCAATGGCTATTCGTCCGTCGTCGATGGGGCTTAGCGTCTGAGTTGCCAAAAGCACACCTAACTGTGCTTCGATCCGGGCCGAGATATTCGCACTTGCGCGGTTAAATCCTAGCTGCCGAGCCACTTCAGCGATCAGCTGTGTGGACGATATCGAAAACGCAAGCGATGTCGTCTGAACCAACGCAGTTCGAATTTCCTCAGGAGCAATCAGTTCAATCTTCCGCTCAGCTGTCGGCAATGATGATCTATCTCGGACCGTAATCGGGGCACTTCCATCCAACTGCTCGGGCCGGATGATGAATCCTTCGTCCTGTAGCACGTAAGCATGCTCGTTCATCGAGGCATCCACCGCTTCCTTGATGCGGGCAACAACTCTAGCCCCGGCCCTGCTGACGCCGAATGCAGCCATGAGCCGACGACCGATGATTTCTATGCTTACAGGCGCCTCGCCATCAACAACGGCCGATACCAATTCACGAAGGGTGTGCAGCGGCGCGGAGGCGATGTCGCTGCCGTTTTTTTGCACAGGCAGTTCGATCGAGACGTACCGAGTGGCGCGGAGGCTCTCTTCTGACGGGTCAGCAGCTTCTCGATCGAGTTCAATCCTTGCAGACGCTTCAGTCCGCTCGGGCGACGAGGCCTTAGACAATTGGGTAGATTCAGCCGCTGCTTGAAACGATTCTTGTGCCGCTTTGATTGCGTCGATGACGCGGTCAGTCTCGTGCCCTGCATTTCGGAACCAGTCCGTACTCCAAATACGATGGAAGCGCCATCCCAGGCCCTCGAGGACTCCTTGGCGAAGGCGATCTCGGTCTCGAGCTGATTTCGCGCTGTGATAAGCCGCGCCATCGCACTCAATTGCTAGCAAATAACGCCCGGGAAGCTCAGGGTCGCGCACAGCAAGGTCGATGAAGTAACCGGCGGTGCCAACCTGGGGTTCGACACTGTAGCCCCGTTCCTGCAGGGCGCGCATAACCTGATCTTCAAAGGGGGAATCCGTCGCTTTCCCGGTTTCTACGGTGCATTCCAGTTCACGAGTTTCGGCGTACTTGAGCAAATTCTTCAATGCGCGCACGCCATGTTTGGCGCCTGCGTCGAGTTCGAGCTCGTCAGCACGGAAGTTGCTAAACACAGTCATGGCCATTTTGGCACGCGTAATAAGTACGTTAAGTCGACGATGTCCACCGTCTCGATTCAGCGGCCCGAACTCCTTCGCGATGCGACCGGACTCATTGCGGCCATAGCCGATGCTAATAAACATGACGTCTCGTTCGTCACCCTGAATATTCTCCAAATTTTTTACGAAGAATGGTTCATTGGGATGCGAAGCGAAAAATTCCTCGGTTTCAGGATGCGCCTTGCGCAGACGCTCCAGCTCTTCTTCGATACGATCGCGCTGCGCGACGCTGAAGGCTGCAACGCCCAACGAAAGATGTGGGGTAATGCGAGCGTGCTCAAGAACTGCATTTGCGACTGCTTGAGCCTCGCCGGAATTGCTACGAGTCTTGCCGCGATCATATAGCGCATTGGGGTTGTGTCTGAAGGCAATACCCGTTGCATATCGGTTTTGACCAGCGGCGGGAAACACGACCAGCCTGCTGTCGTAAAACTCGACATTGGATACTGCGATTAGTGACTCGTGGCGGCTGCGGTAATGCCAGCGCAGGTACCGTTCGTTGCAGCCTTTGGCCTTAAACAGACTGAGAATGCTCTCGATGTCGGCAGTTTCCGTGTCTTCTTCCTGCTCAGCGTCTCGACTGAAGAAATCGGTGGGCGGCATCTGCCGCGTGTCGCCGACCACGATGACTTGCCGGCCGCGCAAAATCGCGCCCAGTGCGTCCACCGCTTTGACCTGCGACGCCTCGTCGAAGATCACTACATCGAAGGCCACTTTGGCCGGAGGCAGGAAGTTGGCAATTGACATCGGGCTCATCATGAACACAGGCTTTAACTGCTGGATCGCGCGTCCCGCACGGTCGATCAATTGGCGAATTGGCAGATGTTTCCGCTTTTTATTGATCTCTCCTCTCAGTACGGCCATTTCACCAGGCTGATTTATCTGAGGTTTTCGTCTCCAAATGTCCGTAGCGAGTTTGGTCTGCGCATGTTCAATCGACGCGAGGTCTAGGCTCTTGAAGCGTTCAATTCTGTGCTCATGTTCCAGGCGATCAAACCCCGCTAACTCCGGGTGATCGGTATAGGCCTTTTGCACCAGAAAGTCGTACCAACTGATATCGAGCAGCGGACGCAGAGTGTCGGGTTGGTCGCAATTCTGGGCAACATCCCGGATAGGCTCCAACCCTGCCGCATTGAATCGCCCGGTCAGGGTGTTGAATCTCGCCATCTGGTGAAGTTGAGGCAACTGCTTAAGCCACGTGTTAAGGCGCTCACCGAGCTCCTGCAGAGGGTGTTCGGTCCAGGGGATTGGCTTCAGTGCCAGCGAAGTGGTTGCGGCCTCCACAGCGGTTTTGAGAGCACTAACGTTGGCTTCAGTGGAAGCTGCCAATTCTCCAAGACCACTTGCATCTTGATGTCCCGACAAGAAGTCTACGATGCCCTGAGGCATGTCGCCCTTGCCAACCTCATCGTGCAAGGTAATCACCCAACGCGAAATTCGGTCGAGGACGTCCCAATCAGACTTTTCGAATTGCCATTGCGCGCCGAATAGCGCTTCTCCTAGAGCCGCGTGAGAAACGTACGTCCTCTTATGCTGTTGATACGCGAGCACGCTATCCGCCAGCTCAACTAGATGCTGAGGATCGCTGGGCAAGTCGGATTTCGCAAGGCCCTGCATTTTTTTCTTTGCCGCACGCCATTCGCCCGCGAAGGATCGCCACCACTTGCTCCCATATCGGGCGAGGCTTTGACGGGTGGAAAGCAGATCCTCGTTCTCAGCCGCATCTATCAAACTCGTGGACCAGTGCAGCCGTGCCGAGCTCATTCCGGATCCAGCATCGGTCAACGCTTTTAATGCGTCGCGGCGCGCTTGCCAGTCTCCTGTCGACAGGCGGATACCAGAAAGCTTGGGTGCCTCGGCTGCGCGCCTCGCGGCTCTGCAGACGACGTCGATATCATGCAGGCTCGCCGGCTCGGTAAGCTGCAGTCGTTGAGATAGGTCGTTCGAAGATTGCAGCAATGACTGGAGCGCCGCGCCGCCCCGGGTCAGCGCTTCGCTCGCTCGGCTCTCTTCGATTGGTGTGAAGACTGTGTGCTGGCTCCCCCACAATGCGCTAGCTGTTGGACGACCCAGTGCGCCCAGCACCAATGCCATGCTGTCTACGAGCTCTCGGGCGTCGATATGATCTTTCTCTTGCCACTTGGCCATGGCAGGCATCGCTAGCGCCATCAGGTCGGGAAACTGCCGCTTCAGTGACAGCAGCCGCCCCAGCACTACAGAAAATGGCATTTTTGTTTTGCCCACAGGCGCTGCCACTGCTTCACAGTAAGCGTTCAGCTCAGTTTGGACCTTTCGCAACTGCTGCATTTCGCGCTCACCGCTCTCCACGACGGGCCGCCCTTGTTCCAGTGCGTTGGCCAGATCACGAAGTACGGCGGTTTTGGTGGCACGGTGGCTGTGCAGCTCAAGTACGGCATCGCCAAGATGGCATTCGTCTAGTCTGCGCTTTACCACCTCAAGAGCCGCCATCTTCTCAGCGACGAACAATACTGTCTTGTCTTGTCCAACGAGTTCGGCGATGAGGTTGGTGATAGTCTGAGATTTTCCTGTCCCGGGCGGACCTTGAATCACAAGATTGCGCCCCGCACGCACCTCGAGAATGGCCTGAGTTTGACTGCTGTCCGCATCCTTGACGAAATGCACTTCACCTGGGGTAATCACCTCGTCAATGTGCACGTCCTCGTGATACGCCGCGGATTCTCCTGCAAATCCCTCGCCGATCAGGCGGCGAACCACGGGGTGGTCGCTTGGTTGCTTTTCTTTAGGCCATGTTTCGGGATCCAGGTCCTTGTACATGAGAAATTTGCCGAAAGAAAAGAACCCGAGCATCACTTCGTTTGCGCACACGCGCCAGCGCGGCTGACGGGTAACAGCGCGCTCTACGGCTCCGAAATACTCCAGCCATGCAGCGGCATCCGATTCGGCCTCGGCATCGGGTGTTGGCAAGGTGATGCCGAAATCCGTACGGAGCTTGGCGGCTAGTGACATATTCACTTGAATGTCATCACCGGTAGGCTCTAGGTGGAACGTCTCTTGGGCAGACTTACGCACTAAGTTGCACGGTACCAAGACCAGGGGCGCGCGCCTCGGATCTTTGGAAGAATCGCTCTCGTACCAATGAAGAAATCCGATAGCAAGGAACAGAAGATTTGCGCCTTGCTCTTCGACGAACGCCTGCGCGTCAGCGCGGATTTTCAAGAGTTGAAGAGAAAGCGAATCTTCGGTGCTGGCCACTTGCAGCTCGTGAGCGCGCTGACCAACGGTTTTGGTTTGGTGGTTCGGGAAGGGTTGTGCGTCTTCAAGTGCGGGGGAGCTGCCGGACGGTTTCGCCTCTAGACGTTCAACATTGCTGTCGGTAGCCTCGTCGCGGGAGCAGGCACGCGGAGCAGGCGTTTCCGCCTTCGTCTTTGCTTGAGAATCTGCGGCGTCTTGGGCGCTGTTTCGGCTGGATCCAATTGCTCGGAACGTGAGTGACTTTTGGTTATCCACCAGAGCAACTAGTAGGGACTCTGCCACTGCCGACTGAACAGTAATTGTTTTGCTTGTTTTTCTGGCGCTGATCAGATTATTGCGCAGCCCAATGTCTAATAATTCTTGGCGGCTTTGCAGCAACTTCGTATGGATGTCTGCGGTGGTTCCATCAATTACTGACATAACGGTGTTGGCTCAGGATGATATGGCTCGCATCAAGCGCGCTCTGTTTCGGAAACATGAACCAAACCCATGCCGGTGGTCCATCTGCACGTAAGGGGCGGCCGCAACGCCGCCGCGAACCTAAATACTACAATGGGTAACGATCATTAACGGGCAGGATCTGTTTTTTATCGTGGTCTATTCCGGCGTTGGTAGCAGATTCGCGACAACGCTTTTCACCGATAGATGCAGGAATTCGGCTTGTGCTCGGTTTCTAGAGAAGTCAACCGTCCCTTGCAGGGCTGTGCCAACGTATGCTTTTTTATTGGTGACCGACCATTGATATACTCCCCGAGCTTAGTTGAGCACCACCCCACAGGAGATATCGGATGCGCTTAAAGGCCCTTGCATTTGGCTTGATGACTGTTTGCGGTACGTCGTTGGCAGCACAGGACAGCACGCAAACCTTGCAACAGGCCTTGAAGCAAGTACCGCAGGTGGTGTTGAGTGCCCCTGAAGCGATACAGATATCCTTCCTTGATGTGCAGGCGTGGCGCGGCCTTGAAAAAGATGGGCCCACCGCCGATGCGATGCGCCGGTTGTCCATCGCGCAGGCGATCACGCCGCTGCAATCCATTGGCTACGGTCTGGATAAATGGTCCGACAGCGCGCATATACCTCTCAATGATTTGTCCTATTTTGCAAGCTTCGGCCAGTCGCCCAGCAATGTCACCTACTGGGGGCTGAAGGACAAACAATCGGCGGCAAAGTTTGCCGATCGTCTGAAGCAGGCAGACTTCAAGCCCGTGGAGGGCGATGTGGCCGGCCTGATGGCAAACGGCGAGCCCAATAAACCCGATCTGACCAAAGCCACGGGGCAGCAGCCTTGGCGGGGCACGATGGGTATGCCGACGTTTGTCTTGCCGCTGGATACGGCGTTGGTGCAGGCAGCGGCGCCCTCGGGAATGAAGGCGTTGTCTCAGCCCAAGCCTTCCGTTGCGGACAGCGAGATCGTGGCGGCTTCCATTGCCGGCCTGAAGGAATCCGTACCTTCGGATGGCGGGCGGATCGTGCAGGCGGCTGTCATCTCGCCGGTCTTTGGCTTGCAAGGGGTGGATCCGGCAAAGGTGCTGATGGCATCGCCGGCCGACTTGGAGGGTGCAAAGCAGAAGCTTCAAGCGGCTGCGGCATCCAGCAACGAAGGCATTCCGCCTTACTTTGGCGGCATCATTGCGGACGTGCAGGTCAAGGACGTGCCTGCGGTGGTGCTTTCGCTGTCCTACTCGGATTGCGGCGTTGCGCAGCAGGCGGTCGATGGGGTTGCCGCGGCCTGGAAAAAGGCCATGGCGGCGACGGTACAGGCCGATGTGAAGGGGCGCACCGTTCAGGCGGGCAAGCTGTGCGCGGCCGTGATCAGCCTGACGGCGCCGAAGGCGGAGAACGCGGGCAACCCGATTCTGAGCCAGATCATGAACCGGTACATGCAGCGCGACCCGTCGGTGCTGCAGATCGGTATGGCGCGCTAATTCCAACCAAACCGGCAGACGCCGGTTTTTTTACGCCTCGACGTTTATCGGTGGCGCAAATCCTCGAGGCAGCGCGGTTCGCGTGGCCTCGCAGTGATCTGTCATATGGTTGCGATAGTCAGCGGTTCAGTCATGCCAGGATAATCGCCAAGCGCCCGCAGCTAGACGGGTTGCCATTTAAACCGTTTTCAAAGCGTTCATGACCAACTATCCGCAACTCTTCAGTCTTCAAGGAAAAATCGCCGTCGTCCTGGGCGCCGCTTCCGGCATCGGTCAGGCGTCGGCGCACGCGCTGGGCGCGATGGGAGCCTATGTGATGTGCGCGGACCGCGACGAACTTGGCGCGCAAGCCACCGCGCAGCAGATCATCGACGGCGGCGGCGCGGCCGGTTGGATGCAGACCGATGCGGCCAACGGCGGGTCCATCGCGCAGTTGGCCGCCAGGGTTGTGGACGAGCAAAAGAGGGTCGACATCGCGGTGGCAACGCCCGCGCTGAACATCCGCACGCTCATCGTCGATTACACGGAAGACGAGTTCGATCAGGTGGTGAACCTGAATCTTCGCGGCGCGTTTCACTTCATGCGCCACTTCGGACGGCCGATGATGAAGCAGGGCGCGGGCAGCATGATCCTGTGTTCGTCGATGCGTGCCGTGACGATCGAGCCCGGCCTGGGCATTTACGCTGCCACGAAGGCAGGCATCGAGCAGATGGTCAAGGCGTTCGCGGCGGAGGTCGGCCCCCACGGCGTGCGCGTCAACGCAGTGATGCCCAGCATCATCGAGACCCGTCTGACCGAGCCGCTGAAGGAACGTCCCGACATCTACAACACGTACGCCGGCCATACGGTGCTGAACCGCTGGGGACAGCCGTCCGAGGTGGGCGCTGCGGTGGCGTTTCTGGCGTCGGATGCCGCGAGCTATATCTCTGGTAGTAGCCTGGCGGTGGATGCAGGGTGGACGGCAATTGATGGGCCGCCCACGGGGCTGACGCAGACGCGGCCATCTGAATGAGTGCGTTGGCGTTACGATGGTGAGCCTTGGATCTGCCCCGGAGAATGCTCAAGTGATGACGTTTGAATCGCAGAAGGGGAAATACTTCGTCCTTGGCGCGGGCCTTTGGCGTGATGGCATTGGCCCGGGCCTTCTGATCGCCAACGAGGAAAAGCTGATTCGGCCCGGCATGTACACGATGGATCCGCCCAACGGCGATCCTTCCCAATACTGCGAACGGCCGCACATCGTCCATGTGCCGGAGCAGGGCGGGGCGCCTCGGCAATTCGAGCAGTGGGCCGGCATCTGGATCGTCTCGGGGCCGTTGAGGCGGGTATTCGAATCGGTCGATCCCGAGGCCTTTGTATTCAGCGCTTGCGACTACACGCAGGCCGACGGCTCGCCGGGCCCGCAATATTATTTTTGCAATGTGATGCGAACGCTTGATGCGCTGGATGTGGAAGCGTCGCGGGTCAAGAAGAAGTACGACCGGAACTTCCTGACGGGCAAAGACGAGCTGTACTACAGCATCGTGGGCGGCGCCAATCTTGTCTTTCGAAAGGAGCAAATCGGCGATGCGCACATTTTTTGCCAGACGCGGATGTCGATCGACCCGGTTTGCGACCGCGTGATGTACGACGCGCTATGCGCAGCGGACCTGGATGGGGTGGATCTGCGGGACGCGGCGGATTTGTGATCGCCACTGACGCCCGGCGAGTGCGCTGGGCGTCAGTGGCTATCTGCGTTTATCCCTGGACCTTTATCCCTGACGGCCCATGATGCTCAACGCCACCGCCTCGGCGATCTTGATCCCATCGACCCCTGCCGACAGAATCCCGCCCGCGTAACCCGCGCCCTCACCGGCCGGGAACAAGCCCTGCGTGTTGATGCTCTGCAGCGTGTCGTTATCGCGCTTGATGCGGATAGGCGAAGACGTGCGGGTTTCGACGCCCGTCAGCACGGCGTCGGGCATGTTGAAGCCCTTGATGGTCTTGTCGAACGCCGGCAACGCCTCGCGAATGGCGGTGATGGCGAAGTCGGGCAGGGCGGTGGCCAGGTCGGTCAAATGAACGCCAGGCGTGTAAGAGGGCACCACCTTACCGAATTCCGTCGAGGCCCGGCCTTCCAGAAAGTCGCCCACCAACTGCCCCGGCGCGCTGTAGTCGCGGCCGCCCAGCTCAAATGCCTGCGATTCCCACTTGCGCTGAAAGTCGACGCCAGCCAGCACGTGCTCCGGATAGTCGACCTCAGGCGAAATCCCCACGACGATGCCGGCGTTCGCATTGCGCTCGTTGCGCGAATACTGGCTCATGCCGTTGGTGACGACGCGGTTGGGCTCTGACGTGGCCGCGACGACGGTGCCGCCGGGGCACATGCAGAAGCTGTAGACGGAGCGGCCGTTGCTGGCGTGATGCACCAGCTTGTAGTCGGCGGCGCCCAGGATCGGATGGCCGGCGTTGGGGCCGAAGCGCGCGCGGTCGATGAGCGATTGCGGGTGTTCGATCCGAAAGCCGATGGAGAAGGGCTTGGCTTCCATGAAGACGCCCTGGTCCAGCAGCATCTGGAAGGTGTCGCGGGCACTGTGGCCGATGGCCAGGACGACGTGGTCGGCTTCGATGTGTTCGCCGCTCGCCAACGTGACGCCGGTGACCTTGCCGTTCTCGCGGTGCAGGGTTTCAACCCGGCTGGAGAAGCGGACTTCGCCGCCCAGCTTGGTGATGGTGTCGCGCATGACTTCGACCATGCCGACCAGGCGGAATGTGCCGATGTGGGGCTTGCTGACGTAAAGGATTTCCTCGGGCGCGCCGGCCAGAACGAATTCCTTCAGGACCTTCTCGCCGTAGTGCTTGGGATCCTTGATCTGGCTGTAGAGCTTGCCGTCCGAGAACGTGCCCGCGCCGCCTTCGCCGAATTGAACGTTGGAATCGGGATTCAGGATGCGCTTGCGCCACAGGCCCCAGGTGTCCTTGGTGCGTTCGCGCACGGCCTTGCCGCGTTCCAGGATGATGGGCTTGAACCCCATCTGCGCCAGGACCAGGCCGGCAAAGAGGCCACAGGGACCGGTGCCGATGACGATGGGGCGCTTGGCGAGGGTGGTGGGTGCCTGGGCGACGAATTTGTATTCGGTGTCGGGAGAGGGCTTGACGTTGCGGTCGTCGTGAAAGCGCTCAAGGATTGCGGCTTCGTTGGCCACGTCGACATCCAGCGCATAGATGAGCAGGATGTTGTGCTTCTTGCGCGCGTCGTAGCTGCGCAGGAAGATGGTGAAGCCGTTCAGGTCGCTGGCCGGAATGCCCAGTTTCTTGAGGATTGCCGCGGGCAGTTCCTCGGGCGTGTGGTTCAACGGCAGCTTGATTTCAGACAGACGCAACATGCTTGGGGTCCAGACAGATGGGCGATCACAACGTCGCCAAACGCGGATTGTACTGGACGGCCGACGACGGTTTTTGTTCACCTTGCTGTCAGAAAGCAATGCATTTTCGATGTTCTTACGTTGTCCTTAATGCAAAAGACTTTTCCACGTCAAGAAATTCCATCTGATACGGTCGAACGAGCGGATCAGAAGCGCATAATGCCCGCACCTGCTCTTACGTCCCTTTTCAGAGAGCAGTCTTGATCTTGAGCAAGAAAAGAGCGTGTTGTCACTAGCTCGGGCAGTTCGTGTTTCCAGGTTGCATGTTCGGTAGCGCGCTAGGACAACTTGGAATATTCACGGAGATGTCCATGACTGATGACGCACAACCGCGCCGGCGGTTTCTGCAGGCGATGGCCATTGTGCCAGCGTCGACGCTGGCGGTCGGCGGCCTGACCGTCGGCTGTACCAACGCCGCCGACGGCAATGCCGCAAAGGCGGCCAAGCCGTACGAGCCCACCTATTTCACCAAGGCCGAATGGGCCTTCATCGTTGCCGCGGTGGATCATCTGATTCCCGCCGACGAATACGGTCCTGGCGCCATCGCGGCGGGCGTGCCCGAGTTCATCGATCGTCAGATGGATACGCCCTTTGGCCACGGCAAGCTGTGGTACATGGACGGGCCGTTCCACACCGACCAGGCGCCGGAACTGGGCTATCAGCTCGACCAGAATCCCCGTCAGGTCTATCGCAACGGCATCAAGGCCTGTGACGCCTTCTGCGTGAAGACGCACGGCAAGGCGTATGCCGACCTGGACAAGGCCTTGCAGGAGCAGATCCTGAAGGACCTGCAGGCCGGCAAGATCGCGTTCGAGTCCGTGCCGTCCAAGACGTTCTTCAGCTTCCTGCTTGCCAACACGAAGGAAGGCTTTTTCGCCGACCCGATCTATGGCGGCAACAAGGGCATGGTGGGCTGGAAGATGGTGGGCTTTCCCGGCGCGCGCGCCGACTTCATGGACTGGGCGGACCAGCCCAACGTCAAGTACCCCTATGGCCCCGTGTCGATCTCTGGGGAGAAGGGTTAAATCATGGCGATCAAGAAAGACAAAGTGGATGCGGTACTGGTCGGGTTCGGCTGGACCGGCGCGATCCTGGGGCAGGAGCTGACCGAAGCGGGCTTGCAGGTGCTGGCGCTGGAGCGCGGCGGCATGCAGGACACGCCCAAGGATGCCGAGTATCCCAAGGTGATCGACGAGCTGAAGTATTCGGTGCGCGGTTATCTGTTCCAGGACCTGTCCAAGGAAACCGTGACGATCCGCCACAACGTGGACGACGTGGCCGTGCCGTATCGCCAGAACGGTTCGTTCCTGCTGGGAACGGGCGTGGGCGGCGCCGGCTTTCACTGGAACGGCATGCACTACCGCGTGCTGCCCGAAGAGCTGGAACTGCGCACGCGCTACGAAACGCGCTACGGCAAGAAGTTCATTCCGGAAGGCATGACGATCCAGGACTTCGGCGTGACGTACGACGAACTGGAACCGTACTTCTCGAAGTTCGAATACGTCTGCGGCACGTCGGGCAAGGCCGGCAACCTGAACGGCAAGATCGTCGAAGGCGGCAACCCGCTGGAAGGCAAGCGCAGCAAGGAATATCCGCTGCCGCCGCTGGCCACGACCCACGGCGCATCGCTGTTCGAGAAGGCCGCGCGCGAAGTCGGCTTCAACCCGTATCCCACGCCGGCCGCCAACGCGTCGGGCCCGTACACCAACCCGTACGGCGTGCGTCTTGGCCCCTGCAATTTCTGCGGGTTCTGCGAGAACTACGGCTGCTACATGTATTCGAAGGCTTCGCCGCAGACGACGATTCTGCCGGTGCTGCTGAAGAAGCCGAATTTCGAGCTGCGCACGCGTTCGCAGGTCATCAAGGTCAATCTGGATTCGACCGGCAAGAAGGCCGTGGGCGTAACGTACATCGACGCGGACGGCAACGAAATCGATCAGCCCGCGGATCTGGTGATCCTGTCGGCCTACCAGATGCACAACGTGCGCCTGTTGCTGTTGTCGGGCATCGGCAAGCCGTATGATCCGAAGACCAACGAAGGCGTGGTGGGCAAGAACTACGCCTACCAGATGAACGGTGGGATCAACGTGCTGTTGCCCAAGGGCACGCAGCTCAATCCTTTCGTCGGCACGGGCGCGGGCGGCGTGGGCATGGACGACCTGAACGGCGACCAGTTCGACCACGGGCCGCTGGGTTTCCTGGGCGGCGCCAGCATTCGCCATGTGCGCACGGGGGGCCGTCCCATCAAGCAGACGCCCACGCCGCCGGGCACCGCGACCTGGGGCACGGCCTGGAAGGCCGGCGTGCAGGATGCGTACCAGCGTTACATGACGATCGGCATTTCGGGTTCGGTGATGTCGTACCGGGACGCCTACCTGTCGCTGGATCCGACCTACAAAGATGCCTACGGCCAGCCGCTCTTGCGCATGACGTTCGATTGGCACGACAACGAGTTCGACATGCTGGGCTACATGGGCAAGCGCATGGAGACCGTGGCCAAGGCGATGAACCCCGAGAAGTATTTCGTGGGCGTGCGCAAGAAGGGTTCGCACTACGACACGCGGGTCTACCAGAGCACGCACAACACGGGCGGCGCCATCATGGGCAGCAACCCGAAGGAAAGCGTCGTCAACAAGTACCTGCAGAGCTGGGACGTGCCGAACGTGTTCGTGATGGGCGCCTGCGTGTTCCCGCAGAACATGGGCTACAACCCGACCGGTCTGGTCGGCGCGCTGGCCTACTGGGCGGCGCAGGCGATTCGCGACCAGTACCTGAAGAACCCCGGCCCGCTGGTCCAGGCTTAAGGAGACGGAACAATGATCAAGCACACCATTGTTGCGGCCTTCTCGGCCCTCGTTGCCAGCGCCGCGTTCGCGGCCGACGGCACGCCGGCGTCCAGCGACGCGCAGATGATCAAGCAGGGCGAATACCTGTCGCGCGCCGGCGACTGTATCGCCTGCCACACGGCCAAGGGCGGCAAGCCCTTTGCCGGCGGCCTGGGCATCGATTCGCCGCTGGGCATGATCTATTCGACGAACATCACGCCGGACAAGGAAACGGGCATCGGCAATTATTCGTACGAGGACTTCGACCGGGCCGTGCGCCACGGCGTGGCCAAAGACGGACATTCGCTGTACCCGGCCATGCCGTACACCGCGTACGCCAACGTCACGCCCGAGGATGTGAAGGCCCTGTATGCCTACTTCATGCACGGCGTCGAGCCCGTGAAGCAGGAGAACAAGGACACCGACATCGTCTGGCCGATGTCCATGCGCTGGCCGCTGACGGTGTGGCGCTGGATGTTCGCGCCTGACGTTGCGACGGCGCCTGTCACGGTGAACACGAGCGGCGCGGACAAGCAGGCGCTGCTGCGCGGCCAGTACCTCGTCGAGGGCCTGGGCCATTGCAGCACCTGCCACACGCCGCGCGGCGTGGCCTTGCAGGAAAAGGCGCTGACCGACGCGGACGGCTCGGCCTTCCTGTCGGGCGGCGTGGTGGAAGGCTGGTTGGCCAAGAACCTGCGCGGCGACGCGACCGACGGCCTGGGCAGCTGGAGCAAGGAGGACATTGCGACCTTCCTGAAGTCCGGCCGCAACGGCCATTCGGCGGCGTTTGGCGGCATGGCCCAGGTGGTGGAGGACAGCACCCAGCACCTGACCGATGACGACCTGAACGCCATCGCGGTGTACCTGAAGAGCCTGCCGCCCGTGAACAAGGACGCGACCAAGCCGCTGGCCTATGACGAAACCGTGGCGCAAGCGCTGCGGTCCGGCAAGGACAAGAGCGACGGCGCGATGGCCTTCCTGAACAACTGCGCGGCCTGCCATCGCAGCACGGGCAAGGGCTATACCGAAACGTTCCCGCAGCTGGCATTGAGCTCGACGGTCAACTCGGCCGATCCGGCCTCGCTGATCCACATCGTGCTCAAGGGCGCGCAGATGCCGGGCACGGCCTCGGCGCCCACCGCGTACGCGATGCCGGGCTTCGACTGGCGCATGACCGACAAGGAAGTTGCCGATGTCGTGAGCTTCGTGCGGTCGAGCTGGGGCAACAAGGGCGCGGCGGTCAGCGCGTCCGACGTGGCCAAGGTCCGCAAGGAGATCGGCGCGGCGCCGCAACCGGTGCGCGCGCAGTGATGTGACGATGTCGTGATGGACTGTCCCGCCTTGTGATGGGCGGGACGCAAACGGCGCTGGAGAGCTCAGGCTTTCCGGCGCCGTTTTTCATGCGTGAGTTGATGACCCGCCGACCTGCCGAGTTTTTCCTGCGCGAAAGGCGGTGCGGGCAGTTTGGGACGGCGGCGGGATGCCGGACGGCCCCGGGCCTGCGGTTCAGCGAAGACTGCCGGCCTGCTATGATTACTGGATAAATAAACAGTCCAACCGGCCGCCGCCGATGTTGCCCCCGCACCGTTACTACTATCTGCACAATTTCCAGCGCGCGCTGGCGTGGGTCTCGGACCGTTACGCCGATCTGCTGGACGAGGACGATTGCCGCTTTCTGGCGGACTTCGCGGCGTTGCCGCAGGCGTCGCAGGCGTTGATGGTGCGCATGCTGATGCGGCGTGGACCGTGGTTTCGGGCCAGCCGGCTGGTGTACGAAGAGATTCCGGCCGTCGAGGCAGCCGCCCGGCCGCTCGAAACGTTGGGGTGGCTGGATGCGCGGGCACCCATGTCGCTGGATGAACTGTTCGCGCTGTTGACCAAGCCCGAACTCTGCCGGGTGTTCGCCTCGCACACGGCGGCCAGGCCGGGCGTGCGCAAGGCCGACATGCTTGAAGCGCTGCGCGCCGATCTGACGCAAGCCCGGCCATTCTGCGATTGGGCGCCGCAATCCGCTGAAGCCGTCTGGCGTGTGATGGTGGCGGAACGTTGCGAACGCCTGCGCCTCATGTTCTTCGGCAATCTGCATCAGGATTGGTCGGAGTTCGTGCTGGCGGACCTGGGCGTGTTCCATTACGAGACCGTGCCGTTCGATGCGGCGTCGCGGGCCTTCCAGACGCGGGCTGACGTGGATTGCTATCTGGCGCTGCACGCCTGCCGCCAGGCGCTGGACGAGGGCGCGGCGGTGGACGATCTGTTGCAGGCGGCGCAGGCGTGCATCAGCGGCAACGCATGGCTGGAAAAGCGCCGCGCCAAGGTGTTGCTGCGCATTGGTCAAGCCTGCGAACGCGCACAGGACTGGGAAGCCGCCCAGCGCGTGTACGCGGCCTGCGGCTATCCCGGCGCGCGGCATCGGCGCATCCGCGTGTACGAAAGGATGCAGCGCTTCGAAGACGCCATGGCGTTGGCCCAGCAAGCCGCCAGCGCGCCCGAAAGCGAGGAAGAAAGCCAGCGCGTGGCACGCATGATGCCGCGGCTGCGGCGCGGGCTGGGGCAGGGCGCGGCGGCACGCGCCGCGGCACCCATCCTGCCGCGCACGGAGCTGGCGCTGGCCCGCCCGGCGCAGCCGTCCGCGGTCGAATACGTGACGCGCGATCACCTGCATCACGACGACGCGCCGGTGCACTATGTCGAGAACGCGCTGATCAATTCGCTATTCGGATTGCTGTGCTGGCCGGCAGTGTTCGCACCGCTGCCGGGCGCGTTCTTTCACCCGTTCCAACGCGGTCCGGCGGATCTGGAAGCGCCGGACTTTCATGCCCGTCGTCAGGCGCAGTTCGAGGCCTGCCTGGCCCTCCTTGACACGCCGGCTTACCGGGACGTGATTCTGCAGCGTTATGCGGATAAGGCCGGCCTGCAGTCGCCGTTCGTGTTCTGGGGCGCCTTGTCCGAAGCGTTGCTGGCGCAGGCGCTGGATTGCCTGCCGGCCGCGCACCTGAAGCTTTTCTTCACGCGGCTGCTGCGCGACGTGAAGGGCAACCGCACCGGTCTGCCCGATCTGGTGCGCTTCTGGCCCGCCGAGCGCCGCTATGAACTGATCGAGGTGAAGGGGCCGGGCGACAAGCTACAGGACAACCAGATCCGCTGGCTGCAATATTGCGTCGCGCACGGCATGCCGGTGCGCGTGTGTCACGTGAGCTGGTTGCAGGAGGCCGCATGAGCTATGCGGTGGCGGTGCGGGCGTTGTGCGAATTCACGGCGCGGGCGGGGGATCTGGACTTGCGTTTCACGCCCGTGCCCAGCGGCCTGGAAGGCATGGCTGGCCATGCGGCCGTGACAGGGCGGCGCGGGCCGGACTACGAAACCGAAGTGTCGCTGTCGGGCGTGTTCGGTGACCTGCTGGTGCGCGGGCGTGCTGATGGCTACGACCCTGCCGCCAACCAGCTCGAAGAGATCAAGACCTACCGCGGGCAGTTCGACAGCGTGCGCGAAAACCACCGCGTGGTGCATTGGGCGCAGGCAAAGGTGTACGGCCATCTGCTGTGCCAGGCGCGTGGCCTGGCCGACGTGCGGGTGGCGCTGGTGTACTACAACGTGGCGACCGAGGAAGAGACCGTGCTGGTGGAGACCCACCAGGCGGCGGACCTGGCCGCGTTCTTCCAGCTGCAATGCGAGCGTTTCCTGGCGTGGGCCAAGACCGAACTCGCGCACCGGCAGGCGCGTGACGCAGCGCTGGAGACGTTGGCGTTTCCGCATGGCGAGTTCCGCGCCGGGCAGCGCGATCTGGCGGTGGCCGTGTACCGCACGGCGCGCGATGGGCGCTGCCTGATGGCGCAGGCGCCCACGGGCATCGGCAAGACGCTGGGCACGATCTTTCCTCTGCTCAAGGCCAGTCCGGGCACGGGCCTGGACAAGGTGTTCTTCCTGGCGGCAAAGGGGTCGGGCCGGGGGCTGGCGGTAGAGGCGCTGGAAACCGTTAATGCCCAGCCGGCCGCGCCCGGCCTGCGCATTCTGGATCTGCAAGCG
The DNA here is from genome assembly GCF_037039475.1 of Achromobacter sp. E1. NCBI lineage: Bacteria > Pseudomonadati > Pseudomonadota > Betaproteobacteria > Burkholderiales > Alcaligenaceae > Achromobacter > Achromobacter sp. E1. The sequence continues at coordinate 3,332,557 of NZ_CP146253.1, read as the reverse complement.
CGCGATAAAAGCTGCGTGCATCCGGATCTGGCTTGCCATGGCGATTCCTGCCCGCTGGCGCGCGGCTTCTACGACCGCCTGCCGCAGGCTCGCGCCGCCGCGCTTGAGTACACGCGGCTGGACGCGCCCGCCGTACGCGCCACCGCGCTTGCGCACGACGTGTGTCCCTACTACCTGTCGCAGGAACTGATCCGCTGGAGCGACGTGGTGGTGGGCGACTACAACTACTACTACGACGCCACGGCCATGCTGCACGCGCTGACGCAGGCGCATCAATGGAAGGTGGCCGTGCTGGTCGACGAGGCCCATAACCTGGTGGATCGTGCGCGGCGCATGTACACCGGCGAACTCGACCAGAACCGGCTGACCGCCGCGCGGTTCGCGGCGCCCAAGGCGCTCAAGAAGTCGCTGGACGGGCTGCATCGTTCCTGGAACGCGCTGAACAAGAAGCAGGCCGAACGCTATCAGGCGTACGATGCCGCGCCGGCCGGCGTGCTGACGGCGGTGCAGAAGGCGGTGGCCGCCATTACCGAATTCATCGGCCAGACGCCGCTGCCACAGGACGACCCCTTGCTGGGGTTTTATTTCGAGGCGCTGCATTTCATGCGGTTGGCCGAGCAGTTCGGCTCGCACGCGCTATTCGATGTGACGCTTGGCGACGCCGGCGTCAGCAGCGCCAAGACCCCGCCTTCGACGCTGTGCGTGCGCAATGTGATTCCCGCGCCGTACCTGGCCGCCCGGCATGCCGCGGCGCACGCGACGGTGCTGTTTTCCGGCACGCTGAGTCCGCAGCAGTTCTACCGGGACACGCTGGGCCTGCCCAAGGACACCCCGTGGATCGATGTGGCCGCGCCGTTCAAGGCCAACCAGCTGGCGGTGCGCGTCGTGGGCAACGTCTCCACGCGCTTTCGCGATCGCGAACGTTCGTTGGCGCCCATCGCGGACCTGATCGCCCGGCAGTACGCCGAGCGGCCCGGCAATTACCTGGGTTTTCTGAGCAGCTTCGATTACCTGAAGCGCGTGGCCGACCTGATGCGGGAGCGCCATCCGCAGGTACCGATCTGGTTGCAGACGCCGGGCATGGACGAGCCGGGGCGGGCGGCCTTCCTGGCGCGGTTTACGGAAACAGGGCAGGGGGTGGGGTTTGCGGTGCTGGGCGGCGCGTTCTCGGAAGGCGTGGACCTGCCGGGCAAGCGGCTCATCGGCGCCTTCATTGCGACGCTGGGCCTGCCGCAGGTCAATCCGGTGAACGAGAACATGAAGCGCGCCATGGACATGCGCTATGGCGAGGAGAACGGGTACGACTACACGTACCTGTACCCGGGCATGCAGAAGGTGGTGCAGGCGGCCGGCCGGGTCATCCGGACCGAACACGATGAGGGCACCGTGCACCTCATCGATGACCGCTATCGGCGCGCCAAGGTGCGCGGGCTGTTGCCGGGGTGGTGGCGGGTGGACTGACCTTCCAGGGCGTCAGGCGGGGCGCAGTTCGGTCAGCGGCTGGTTGGGGTCGCGCGACAACTGGTAGCCGTACCACAGGCTGCGGGCCATGCGCCTGGCCATTTCCTGTGCGGCGTCGGCCAGGGCGCGATTGGGCAGGGCGTCGGTGGTTTCGCCAAAAAGGACCAGCCAGCGTTCGAAGAGTTCAGCCTTCAGGTTGGGCATGGCCGCGTGCTTGGGCATGGGCATGCCCGTGAAGCGCCGGGTGCCCAGAATCACGGCGGACCAGAAATCCGAGAGCGTGGACAGGTGTTCGTCCCAGTCGTGGACCATGCCATTGAAGATGGGGCCCAGGGCTTCGTCGGCGCGCGCCTTGCCGTAAAAGGTGTGGACCATGTCCTGGATTTCGGCTTCGGTGCAGATGTCGTCGGGGGCGGTGGTGGTCAAGAGGATCTCCGGGCGGGATGGCAGGAGGCGATGTTAGGACGGGGGGCGAATCGCGCGGTTTGACCTGGCGCAATTGTCGGCAGGGTTGCTTGAGCCAATCGTTAAGACCCGCCTGACGGAAATTGCCAGGATGGAGCCGTGCGGGCTGGCACCTTGGCGGCGTGCGCCGCGCCTGACATCCGGCGCTTTTCCCAGGCGCGGCGCCGTCGATTTGCGTAGTATTGTCGCGATGCGCGCGGCCGGCCGCCGCGCCGCGCCCCATGACAATATGCGCGCCCCGCGGATCCGCGGCGCGCGCCCAGGAGACGAATAGCCATGCCGACTTCCGCCCCGCTCAATGACATCGTGGCCATGCCCGCGCATGCGCTGTCGGACGCCATCCGTGGCCGCCGGGTGTCCTGCCGCGAAGTGATGCAGGCGTATCTGGCGCATATCGACCAGGTCAATCCCAAGCTGAACGCCATCGTCGCGCGCCGCGACAGCGACGAGCTGCTGCGCGAAGCCGATGCGCGCGATGCGCAGCTGGCGGCGGGGCAGTGGCAGGGGTGGCTGCACGGCATGCCGCAGGCGCCCAAGGACCTGACCGCCGTGCGCGGCATGGTCACGTCGATGGGCTCGTTGGTCTACAAGGACACGGTGACGCAGCATGACTCGATCCTGGTCGAGCGCATGCGCGCCGCGGGCGCGATCTTCATCGGCCGCAGCAATGTGCCGGAGTTCGGCCTGGGCTCGCACACCTACAACCGCGTGTATGGCGCCACCGGCAATCCCTACGACGCCACCAAGACGGCGGGCGGCAGCAGCGGCGGAGCGGCGGCGGCACTGGCCGCGCGCATGCTGCCCGTGGCGGACGGCAGCGACTTTGGCGGTTCGCTGCGCAACCCGGCGGCCTTTTGCAACGTGTACGGCATGCGCCCGTCCGCCGGCCGAGTGCCGTCCGGCCCGTCGCCCGAAGTCTTTCTCAAGCAACTCTCCTACGAAGGCCCCATGGGCCGCACGCCGCGCGACGTGGCCCTGCTGCTGTCGGTGATCGCCGGCCACGACAAGCGCGCGCCGCTGTCGCTGACGGACGATCCGGCTCAGTACGCGCAGCCGCTGGACGCGGACCTTGCGGGCAAGCGGGTCGGCTGGCTGGGCGATTGGGACGGCTACCTGGCGATGGAGCCGGGCATCCTGGATCTGTGCGAGCAGGCGCTGAAGGATCTGGAGACGGCCGGCTGCCAGGTCGACGCCTACCGGGTGCCGTTCGCGGGCGACCGCCTGTGGCGCATCTGGCTGGCGCACCGTCACCTGATGGTGGGCGGGCAGTTCCACGACCTGGTCCACAATCCCGACACGCGAAAGCTGGTCAAGCCCGCGCTGATCTGGGAGGTCGAGGGGTTGGAAGGCATGACGGCCCGGCAGGTCTATCAGGCCACGGAAGAACGCAGTGCGTGGTATCAGGCCGTGCTGCGCATGTTTGAAGACGTGGACTTTTTGGCGGTGCCGTCCGCGCAAGTCTTTCCGTTCGACGTCAATCTGGATTGGCCCAAGGAGATCGCGGGGCGGCCCATGGACACGTATCACCGCTGGATGGAAACCGTTACGCCCTGGACGCTGGCCGGTTGTCCCGTCATCAGCGTGCCGGTGGGTTTCAATGCCGATGGGCTGCCGATGGGCATGCAGCTGATCGGTCCGCCCCAGGGCGACCTGGCTGTGCTGCAACTGGCGCACGCCTATGAAAAGGCACGCGACTGGGTCCAGGACCGGCCGCCGGTCGCGCTGTGGCGCGCCGCTGGCTGACTGCAGATGTAACCGTCCAGACAAACGCGCGGTTGATTTTATGTAAGAGACCTTTGCTTTTTTCCGACATGACAGCCATGTTTGGCGTTTTCCCGCGTTTTTCATGGCTGCGGCGCGGCACCTTTGTAATAATTGTCGAAATTTCCCATATTCCCGTAAAAAGCGCCGGGTGCGGCTTGGCCGGCGCGGGAATAACCCAGGGGCGTCCCGGCAGGGCGTCGACGAGTCGATTTAGGACAAAGGTCTCCCGGTATGAAGAATGTGACGCTCCGCCAAAGAATTCTGGTCAGTTTCCTGGCCATTCTGGCCATCATGACGCTGATGGTGGTGGTGGACTACCGGCGGCTTCTGCATGTCGAAGCAGAAGCCCAGATGATCAACAACGACGCGGTGCCGGGCATCTACTACAGCACGTCGATCCGGGCGTCGTGGTTCGCCGGCTTCGTCGTGGTGCAGGACGCGTTCAATGCGCCGACCGAGGCCGACCGCCGTGTCGCGCTGGAAACCCTGCCGCGTAACGACCAGCAGCTTGAAGAGAACATCGAGTTCTACCGGCGCACGATTTCCCGGCAGGACGACCAACAGATGTTCGACGCGTTCCAGAAAGAGTTGCAGGAGTACAAGCGCATCCGCACCGAGATCCTGTCGCCCGCGGTGGCGGCGGACGCGGCGAGAGCCCAGGCGCGAATCGTGAGCGAACTGCGCCCGTCGTTCTACCGGGGGCGCGACGTCCTGGCAAGGATGGTGAGCGAAAACAAGAAGCAGGCGGACGATGCCGCGGTCAGCATTCAGCAATCCGTCGAAGCGGCCGAAACCGGGATGCTGGTGTCGCTGGTGATGGCCATTGCCGCGTCGATCGTGTGCGGCTACCTGCTCATGCGCGCCATCGCCAACCCCATGCGCGACATCGTCAAGACGCTGGAAGCCACCGGCAGCGGCGACCTGACCCGGCGCCTGAAGCTGGCGCGCAAGGACGAGTTCAACGCCATCGAAACGGGTTTCAACGGCATGGTCGACGAACTGACCGGCCTGGTGGGCAGGACGCAGCGGTCGGCCGTGCAGGTGGCCACGTCGGTGACGGAAATTGCCGCGACGTCCAAGCAGCAGCAGGCCACCGCGTCGGAAGTGGCCGCCACCACGACGGAAATCGGCGCCACCTCGCGGGAGATCTCGGCAACGTCGCGCGAACTGGTGCGCACCATGACCGAAGTCTCCAGTGCGGCCGAGCAGACGGCCACGCTGGCGGGCAGCGGCCAGGTGGGTCTGGCGCGCATGGAAGACACGATGCGCAATGTCGTCGGGGCAGCGGGCTCGGTCAACGCCAAGCTGGCGGTGCTGAATGAAAAGGCCGGCAATATCACGCAGGTGGTGACCACGATCACCAAGGTTGCGGACCAGACCAATCTGTTGTCGCTGAACGCGGCGATCGAGGCCGAGAAGGCCGGCGAGTACGGCCGCGGGTTTGTCGTGGTGGCCACCGAGATCCGCCGGCTTGCGGACCAGACGGCCGTGGCCACCTACGACATCGAGCAGATGGTGCGCGAGATCCAGTCGTCGGTGTCGGCCGGCGTGATGGGCATGGACAAGTTTTCCGAGGAAGTGCGCCGCGGCATGGCCGACATGCAGCAGGTGGGCGACCAGCTGTCGCAGATCATCCAGCAGGTGCAGACGCTGGCGCCGCGCGTGCAGATGGTCAACGAAGGCATGCAGGCCCAGGCCACCGGCGCCGAACAGATCAACCAGGCCTTGCAGCAGCTCAGCGACGCGGCCCAGCAGACGGTTGAGTCGCTGCGGCAGTCCAGCCTTGCCATCGAAGAACTGACGCTGGTGGCCAATGACCTGCGCAGTGGCGTGTCGCGCTTCAAGGTGTGATTGCGTCCATGACTGCTTCCGCCGTCCGCCCACGTGCCGCCGCGGGCCATGCCGGCCCGGCGCGCCGGCTGTATCTGCTTTTCCGGATCGGCGCGGACCGCTATGCGCTGGACGCCGCCGACATCGCCGAAGTGCTGGGGCTGCGCGTCTTCAAGCAGGTGCCGGGCGCGCCGCACTGGGTCGCGGGCATGATGGCGCGCCGCGGCACGGCGGTGCCGGTCATCGACATGAGCGCGCTGGCCGGTGCAGGGGCGTGCGCCGCGGTGACCAGCACGCGGCTTGCGCTGGTGCGCTACCGCGCTGGTCCCGCCAGCGCCGAGCGCCTGCTTGGCCTGATCCTGGAGCAGGCCACCGAAACCGTCCACTACGACCCGGCGGCGTTTCAGCCGCATGCGCTGGACAATGCCGAGGCGCGCTATCTGGGTCCCGTTCTGTCCGACGCGCACGGCATGGTGCAAGCCGTCAGCGTGGATGACCTGTTGCCCGATTTCGTGCGGGCAATGTTGTTTCCGTCTGGTGGCGAGGCTTCGATGACTGAGGCGCAGCCATGAGCCTGATCGAGGAATTCAGCGGGCTGCTCAAGCGCCGCATGGGGCTGGACAGCGGTTCCATCGGCCAGGCGGCCGTCGAGCGCGCCGTGCGGCATCGCATGCACGCGGCCGGCGTGGAGGACGAGCAGGACTACCTGATGCGCGTGCAGGCCTGGCCCGACGAGATGCAACAGCTGATCGAAGCCGTGATCGTTCCGGAGACCTGGTTCTTCCGCTATCCGGAATCCCAAGTCGCCATGGCGGCGCTGGCGCGCGAGCGCCTGTTTGCGCCGGGCTGCGAGAACCGCGTGCTTCGCGTGTTGAGCGTGCCGTGTTCCAGCGGCGAAGAGCCGTATTCCATTGCGATGGCGCTGCTGGATGCGGGCGTGCCGGCGCATCGGTTTCAGGTGGATGCGGTGGACATCAGCGTGCGCATGGTCGAATTTGCGCAGCGCGCCGTGTATGGCCGCAATTCGTTTCGCGGGGGCGATCTGGCGTTCCGCGACCGCCATTTTTCCGAAGTGCCGGAAGGCCATCAACTGGCGGGGCGGGTGCGCGGGCAGGTCCGGTTCCAGCCCGGCAACCTGTTCGATCCCAACCTGCTGGCAGGGGCCGCGCCGTATGACTTCGTGTTCTGCCGCAACCTGCTGATCTACTTCGACATGGCCACGCAGGAACGCGCCGTGCAAGTGCTCCGCCGGTTCGCGCGCGAGGACGGCTTGCTGTTCGTGGGCCCCGCCGAAACCAGTCTTCTGACGGGCCGCCGCCTGCCGGCGGTGCCGCTGGCGCGGTCCTTTGCATTTCGCGCCACGCCCGCGCCGGCGCCGGCCGAGTTGCCCACCCCCGCGCGCGCGCCGCTGGCCGGCCAACGGCCGCTCGTGCATGCCTGGACGCCGCCGCGCCGTCCGGTGGCGCAGGCGCCCGCGCCCCGGCTACCCGTGCCGCATGCCGCGATGGCCGACGCGCCGTCCGCGCAAGGCGCGGGACAGGCGGCCCAGGCGTCGCTGCGCGAGATCGCCGCGCTGGCCGACCTGGGCAGGGTGCGCGACGCGATGGCGCAGTGCCAGGCGCATCTGGACATTCATGGCGCCAGCGCCGAGGCCCTGCATCTGCAGGGCTTGCTGCTGGATGCGCAAGGTCAGTCGCGGCAGGCGCAGGCTGCCTACCGCAAAGCGCTCTACCTGGATCCGAACCACCGCGAGGCGTTGCTGCATCTGGCCGCGCTGGTGGCGTCGGACGGGGATCAAGAGGGCGCCCGCCGCCTGCAGGCGCGCGCGGCGCGCGGGGAGGCGCGACGTGACTGACGCAATGGCATCGCTTTCTGGCGTGGACGACTGCTGGAACCGCATCGGCATCCGTGGCGACAAAAGCTGCGGGCAGCTGGCCGAACACGTGCATTGCCGCAACTGTCCGGTGTATGCCGCGGCGGCCAAGCGCATCCTTGACCGTCTGCCGCCCGCCATGCAGGAAGACGAGGAAGCCGCGCCGCCAAAGCACGCGGCCAACCTGTCGTCGCTTCTGGTGTTCAGGCTGCATCGTGAATGGATAGGCCTGCCGACGCGATCGCTGGACGAGGTTGCCGGCACGCGGGGCATCATCAGCCTGCCGCACCGGCGTGATCCCGCCGTGCTTGGCATGACCAACGTGCGCGGCACGCTGACCGTCTGCGTATCGCTGACGCGCCTGTTGGGTCTGGACGCCGCTGCGCCGCAGGCCCGCGAGCGGCCTGCCACCGCGCGCATGCTGATATTCGGCGGCGCGGGCCGCGCCGTGGTGCTGCCGGTGGACGAGGTGGAGGGCATGCACGAGGTGGACCTGGACGCGCTTGAGCCGCTGCCCTCGACGGTGCAGGGCGCCAGCCTGAAGTACTCGCGCGGCGTGGCGCGCTGCGGCGGCCGCGCGGTGGGCGTGCTGGACGAAACCCTGCTGATGCAGGCATTGGAACGGAGCCTCGCGTGAATCCCAATCAGATGCGCGATGCCTCGCTGCTCGAACTGTTCCAGATCGAGACCCGCACCCAGGTGCAGGTGCTCAACGACGGGCTGCTCGCCCTGGAGAAAAATCCCACGTCCGCGCCGCAGCTCGAGGCCTGCATGCGTGCCGCCCACTCGCTCAAGGGCGCCGCGCGCATCGTGGACCTGCATCCGGCCGTGCGTATCGCGCACGCCATGGAAGACTGCCTTGTGGCCGCCCAGGAGGGCCGTCTGCGTTTGCAGGCCGGCGACATCGACGCCTTGCTGCTGGGCACGGACTTGCTGCAGCGCGTGGCCACGCCTGGCGTGGAGCTGGATGCCGAGATCGGCGACCTGGTGGCGCGGCTGAGCAGCGCGCCCAATCTGCCCGCCACGCCGGCCGCGGTGGCACGTTCTTCCCGGCCGGCCGGCCATCTGCCGCCGATAGTTCTGACGGAAGACGCGCCCGTCCCGGCAGCCCCGGCGCCCGCAGACAAGCCCCAAGTGTTGGACGCGGCCGCCGCGGTCCCGCCCGCGCGCCGCAGTTCGGACCGCGGCGCGGGCGAGGGCGAGCGGGTGCTGCGAGTCACGGCCGATACGCTGAACAAGCTGCTGGGCTTATCCAGCGAAACGCTGGTCGAGTCGCAATGGGTAGGGCCTTTCAGCGCCGCCATGCTGCGGCTGCGGCGGCTGCAGGCGGGCGCGGCGCACGCGCTGGACGGGGTACGCGCCGTGCTGGCCGAACAGCAGCTCGATGCGCGCGGCCAGGCGGCGCTGGACGATGCCCACCGCATCCTCGAACAATGCCAGCGGGAATTGACGCTGCGCGCTAGCGAAGTCGACGAATTCGGCTGGCGCATGAACCACCTGACGCGGCGGCTGTACGACACCGCGCTCGCGTGCCGCATGCGGCCCTTTGGCGACGGCGTGGGCGGCATGGCGCGGATGGTGCGCGACCTGGGCCGCTCGCTGGGAAAGCAGGTCCGCCTGGAGATCGAGGGCGAAGACACGCAGGTGGACCGGGACATCCTGGAAAAACTGGATGCGCCGCTCATGCACCTGTTGCGCAACGCCGTGGACCACGGCATCGAGTCGCCTGCGCAGCGCGAACAGGCGGGCAAACCGGCCGAGGGCTTGATCACACTGTCGGCGCGCCATTCGGCGGGCATGCTGCTGGTCGAACTGGCCGACGACGGCTCCGGCATATCGCTGGATCACCTGCGCGAGGAAGTGGTCGAACGCAAGCTGACCAATGCCGAGACCGCGGCACGCCTGAGCGAAGCCGAACTGCTGGAATTCCTGTTCCTCTCGGGCTTCAGCACGCGCGACGAGGTGACTGAAATCTCCGGGCGCGGCGTGGGGCTGGATGTGGTGCAGACGATGGTGCGCCAGTTGCGCGGCGCCGTGCGGGTCCACCAGCAGCAGGGCCGGGGCACGCGTTTCGTGCTGGAGATGCCGCTGTCGCTGTCGGTGGTGCGCAGCCTGCTGGTCGAGGTGCAGGACGAGATCTACGCATTTCCGCTGGCCTACGTCAGCCACGCGTTGCAGGTGGACGCCACCGACATCGAGCAGCTGGAAGGCCAGCAGCACTTCCGATTCCAGGGGCGGCAGATCGGCCTGGTGTCGGCGCGGCAGATCCTGCGCGCCGGCGAGGCCGCCCCGGCCGCCGATACCTTGTCCGTGGTGGTGGTGGGCGATCATGACCGCCTCTACGGCATCGCCGTCGACCGGTACGTGGGCGAGCGCACGCTGGTCGTGCAGCCGCTGGACCCCCGGCTGGGCAAGGTGCAGGACGTCATGGCCGGCTCGCTGATGGACGACGGCACGCCGCTCCTGATTCTGGACGTCGAGGACATGCTGGTTTCCGTCCAGAAGCTTATCGAGGGCGGGCGCCTGTCGCGGGTCGACAGCGGGTCGGGCGCGGCGGCCGCGCGCCGCCGCAAGCGCGTGCTGGTAGTGGACGATTCGTTGACGGTTCGCGAGCTTGAGCGCAAGCTGCTGCTGAACCGCGGGTTCGATGTGGCAGTCGCCGTGGACGGCATGGATGGCTGGAACATGTTGCGCAACGAGGACTTCGACCTGATCGTGACCGATGTCGACATGCCGCGGATGGACGGCATCGAACTGGTGACGCGCATCAAGGCCGACCCCAGGCTGCAGGCGCTGCCCGTCATGGTGGTGTCGTACAAGGACCGGGAAGAGGACCGGCAGCGCGGGCTGGACGCCGGCGCCGACTATTATCTGGCCAAGGGCAGCTTTCACGATGATGCGCTGCTCGACGCCGTGGAAGACCTCATCGGGAAGGCTCGGACGTGAGAATCGGGATCGTCAACGATATGCCGCTTGCCGTCGAAGTCCTGCGGCGCGTCATCGCGCTGGAACCCGGGCTGGAGATTGCCTGGACGGCGTCCGACGGCCTGGAGGCCGTGCAGCAATGCGCGCGCGACCGTCCCGATGTCGTGCTGATGGACCTCATCATGCCCGTCATGGACGGCGTCGAGGCCACGCGCCGCATCATGGCGGAAACGCCGTGCGCCATCGTCGTGGTGACCTCCGACGTGGCGGGCCACACCTCGCGCGTCTTCGATGCCATGGGGCACGGCGCACTGGATGCCGTGGACACGCCCATGGTGGGCGCGACGGACATGCGCACGGCGGCGGCGCCGCTGTTGCGCAAGATCCGCAACATCGGCTGGCTGATCGGCCGCTACGGCAACCGGCCGGCGCTCAGCCCGGTCAGCAAGCCCGCCGCGTCCGCCGGCGCCCGGCGCCTCCTTGCCATCGGCGCATCGGCCGGCGGCCCGGCCACGCTGGCGCAGCTGCTGCGCGATCTTCCCCTGGATTTTCCGGCCGGCATCGTGCTGGTGCAGCATGTGGACGCCTCGTTCGCAGCGGGCATGGCTGACTGGCTCAACGACCAGGTGCCGCTGCCGGTCAGGCTGGCGCGCGAAGGCGAATCGCCGCTGCCAGGCCAGGTGCTGCTCGCGGGCACGGATGATCATCTGGCGCTTTGCGAGGATGGTACCCTGCGGTACACCGACTGCCCCCGGGAAAGCCTGTATCGGCCTTCCATCGATGTTTTCTTCCATAGCGTGGCGCAGCACTGGCGCGGCATTGCGGTCGGCGTGCTGCTGACCGGCATGGGCCAGGACGGGGCGCGCGGCCTGAAGGCGCTGCGCGAACGCGGATGCCTCACCATCGCGCAGGACCAGGCCACCAGCGCAGTCTATGGCATGCCGAAAGCGGCTGCCGCCATGAAGGCCGCGGTCGAGATTCGGCCGCTCGATCAAATTGCGTCTCGCGTCATCCGGGCGTTTGCCTGAGGCGCGGCACAACGTAGGACATCAAGGACCCACTATGCTGCCATCCCCTGAAGACACGGTTTCCGCGGATCTCAATTCGCACGGGGCGATGGTGTTGCTCGTCGATGACCAGGTCATGGTGGGAGAAGCCATCCGGCGTGCGCTGGTGCCCGAAGCCAACATCGATTTCCACTATTGCTCGGATCCCTACAAGGCGCTGAGCGTGGCGATCCAGACGCGGCCCACGGTCATCCTGCAGGATCTGGTGCTGCCCGGCGTGGACGGCCTTTCCCTGGTGCGCGAATATCGCGGCCATCCCGTGACGCGCGACATCCCGATCATCGTCCTGTCCACCAAGGAAGATCCCGCCATCAAGAGCGCGGCCTTCGCGGCGGGGGCCAACGACTACCTGGTGAAATTGCCGGATTCGATCGAGCTGATTGCGCGCATCCGCTACCACTCGCGTTCCTACATGGCGCTGGTGCAGCGCGACGAAGCCTATCAGGCATTGCGCCAGAGCCAGCAGCAACTGCTGGAAAGCAACATGGAACTGCGCCGGCTCACCAACTCGGACGGCCTGACCGGGCTGGGCAACCGGCGCTATTTCGATGAGTACCTGAATGCCGAGTGGCAGCGCGCGGGCCGGGACAGCCGAGAGATCAGCATGCTGATGATCGACGTGGATCACTTCAAGTCCTACAACGACACCTACGGCCACATTGCGGGCGACGAAGCCCTCAAGCGCGTCGCCAACACCATCTTCGCCAGTTGCGACCGGTCCACCGACCTGGCGGCGCGTTTCGGCGGCGAGGAGTTTGCGCTGGTGCTGCCGGGCACGCCCGGCGGCAGCGCACGACTGGCCGCCGAAAAGCTGCGCCGCGCAGTGGAGGCCATGCAGATTCCCCAACGCGACGCGGGCTTCGGGCCGTGGCTGACGGTGAGCATCGGCCTGGCGACCGCCGTGCCGCTGGATGGGCAACCGTGCACGGAGCTGATCCAGGCGGCCGACCGGGGCCTGTATGAAGCAAAGCGGCAGGGCCGCAACCGGGTGGTGCCGGGACAGATCTGAGGCGTCTGGCCGCCGGCCTGCGCGAGCCTACCCGCCCGTCTTCCCATCCTTCCGGTGCGAGCGGAACAGAAGATGCGTTGACGCCAGGTGAAAGCGCACCGCGATCTGCGCGCATTCGGGGTCGCGCGCGCGGATCGCGGCGATGATCTGGCGGTGGTGTTCCACGCTGCGCAGCATGTCTTCGCGGCCGTAGAAATAGAAAGAGCCGATGATGATCGGCATGTCCAGCAGGTTCTCGACCAGGGAGCGCACGCGTGCGGACTGCGCGGCCTCGAGCAGGGCGTGGTGGAACAGGTTGTTGTAGTGCTGGACCTGGGCGACGTGGTCGGGCGCGCCGGAGTTGACCGCGTCGAGCATGCACTGGTTGATGCGTTCCAGCTCGGCGATCTGTTCGGGCGTGGCGCGTTCGGCGGCGGTCTTGGCGGCGTAGGGTTCGAGCAGCATGCGCAGCTCGAAGGCTTCGTCGATGTCGCGGTCCTGCCAGCCCAGCACGACCGCGCCGCGCCGGCCTTCGCGGGTGACCAGGCCGTCCGCGATCAGGCGTTCGATCGCGTTGCGCACGGGCGTGCGGCTGACCGAGAGCTGGGTGGCGATGTGTTCCTCGCGCAGCGGCTCGCCGGGCAGGAACGATCCGGCCATCAGGCGGCGGCGCAATTCGCCGTAGACGTAATCACTGGCGCTCGACATGAGGAGGCTGGCTCTTCCCGGTTTTCAAAGCTGCGACTATACCAACGGCGGACGCTACACCTTCACCCCGTGCTCGGCCAGACGCGCCAGAAAGCGCGGCCAGACCTCGGGGTTGACGAGGCGCGCGGGCTTGCGTCCGGCCAGCATGTCGATGATCTGCGTGGCCGAACCCTGCGCCACCTTGCGGCGGCCTTCGTGCGTGACGCCGCCCGTGTGAAAGGCGGCGGCCACGTCGTGGCGATGCAAAAGGCCGCTGCCAGGCGGGGGCGGCTCCACCTGCCAGACGTCCAGGCCCGCGCCGGCAAGATGGCCGGACTCAAGCGCGGCAAGCAGCGCGTCCTCGTCATGAATGCCGCCGCGCGCGGTGGAGACGAACAGCGCGCCGCGTTTCATCCGGCGCAGCGTGGCCGCGCCGAACATCCCGCGCGTAACGGCGTTCAGCGGGCAGTGCAGGCTGACGATGTCGGCCTGTTCCAGCAGCGCATCGAAGCCGACAGGCGCGGCGCCGCGTTCGGCGATCTGCGCGTCGGCCAACAGCGGATCGTAGGCAATGACCTTCAACCCGAATCCCGCCGCGATACGGGCGACGCGACGCCCGATCTCGCCGATGCCGACGATGCCGATCACGCGGCCTTCGATCTCGCGGCCCATCAGCGCCTCGCGGCTGACAGCGGTGCCCGCCCTGAGCGCGGCTTCCGACTCGCCCAACCGCTTGACCAGCGACAACAGCAAGGCGAAGGTCATCTCGGCCACCGACGCGGCGTTGGCGCCGGCCTGGTTCACCACGGCCACGCCCGCGCGGGTGCAGGCGGCCACGTCGACCGTGTCGTAACCGGCGCCGCCGGACGATACGCACAGCAGCTGGGGGCACTGGGCCAAGAGGTCGGCGGACACCTGCCACCGCGCGGGGACTTCGTCCTTGGCCGCGCTGACGTGGTAGGCGTGGGCGCCGGCCAAGCCGGCCGCGGTCACCGCGTCACCTTGCGCCGGCAGCACGCGCAGGTCCAGCGTGGCGTCCCGCGCGATCGCCTCGTCGAACGCGGGATCGATCCACAGATCCAGGCGCACGACGCGCAGATCGGGCCTGCTGACTGCCGCATCGCGCATGGCTAGACTCCCGTGCAACCCAGCGAGCGCAGGCGGGCGTCGATCCACGACGTGTCCAGCGTGCCGGCGGCGATATCGGCCAGCATCTTGGTTTCCACGTCGTGCTTTGCCGCTGCCGCCTGATAGATGGCTTCGGCCTGTTCGTACGGCACGGCGAGCAGCCCGTCGTCGTCACCAAGGATCAGGTCGCCCGGCGCGATGGTCATGCCGTCCAGCGCGACGACGCAGTTGATCTCGCCCGGTCCGTCCTTGTACGGCCCGCGGTGGGTGACGCCCGCCGCATAGACGGGGAAGGCGCTGCGGCGGATGGTGCCGCAGTCGCGGATGGCGCCATTGATGATGATGCCCGCGATGCCGCGCGACTCGGCATAGGTGGTCATGATCTCGCCGATGATCGCGTTGGTCAGGTCGCCGCCGGCATCGACCACGATGACGTCGCCCGGCTGCGCGAGGCTGAGCGCCTTGTGCACCAGCAGGTTGTCGCCGGGACGTGTGCGCACCGTGAGGGCCGGCCCGGCCAGGGGCGTGCCGTCGTGCATGGGCCGCAGGCGAGCGCCGCCGGCCGTCATGCGCGACATGCAGTCGCTGACGTTGGCCACCGGCACCTGACGGAATTTCTCGACGAGTTCCTTGCTGACCGCGCGTTGGCGGGCGTGGATTTCAAAACCTGTCATCTCTGCTCCTGATCGCTGGATGGATATGTGTGGGGCTTACTGCTTGGGAATGCCGGCTTCTTGCACGACCTTGCCGAAGGCGTCGTGATCGGCGCGATGGCGGCGCGCCAGGTCCTCGGGCGAGCCCTTCAGGACGCTGTAGCCGGCCTCTTCAAGCTTCTTGATCAATTCGGGGTTGGATTGCACCTTCTGCAATTCGGTGTTCAGCGCGGCGACGACATCGTCGGGCGTCTTGCCAGGCGCCATCAGGCCCCACCAGATCGATTGGTTGATGGTCGGAAAGCCGCTTTCCGGGAACGTGGGCACGTCCGGCAGGGCGGGCGAGCGCTCATTGGCGACCACGCCCAGCGCGCGCACCTTGCCGCCGCGGATCTGCGGCAGCAGCGACGCCACCGAGCCGACGTACATGTCGATCCGGCCGCTGGCCAGATCGGGGAAGGCCTGGCTCCAGCCACGGTAGGGCACGTGCATCAGCTCCATCTTGGCCGCCTTGCGCCACAGATAGCCGGTCAGGTCACCGGTGCCGCCGATGCCGGGGATTCCCAGCGAAACCAGGTTGGGTTTGGCCTGGGCGGCCTTCACGACGTCGCCGAGCGACTTGAAGGGCGAGTCGGGCAGCACGACGAAGACGCTGGGCGAAGAGGCCACGGGGCCCACCGGCTTGAAGTCCTTGAAGGTGTCGTAGCTGAGCTTGCTGTAGAGCCACGGGTTCAGCACGATGTTGTCGGTCTGCGCCATGACGAGCGTGTGGCCGTCCGGGCGGGCGCGGGCCGTGGCGTCCAGCGCCAGGTTGCCGCCGGCGCCGGGCTTGTTCTCGACCACGATGTTCCAGCCGGCGTCCTGGCTGATCGCGCTGCCGATCATGCGCGTCAGCGTGTCGGTGCCGCCGCCGGGCGGGAACGGCGAGATCAGGGTGATCGGCGCCGAGCCCAGGTCGGCGGCCTGTGCCGCGGCGCAGCCCAGCACCAGGGATGCGGCCAGCAGTTTCTTGAACAGTTTCATTGTCTTCCTCACTAAGTGTTATTGCGGATTCGGTCCGCGCTCTGGGGCGCGGTGGGGTGTCAGGACTGACGGGCCAGCGTGGTGAGCCAGGCAAGGCGCGCCTGGACCGTGTCGGCGGCCGGGGCCTCGCCGTTCGCGCGCGCGGCCTCGATGCCGCGGGCGGACCGGGCAAAGAGCGCTTCCACACCATTGAGCGCCAGCGGCTCCAGGCCCGCTTCGTGCAGCTGGTCGCGCGCTTCGCGCACCTCGGCCAGACGGCGCGGCGCATGCAGCACGTGCGAGCGCACGAACGAATCCATGAACGCCGTCAGCGGCGTGCGGTCGATGTCGGCCAGCACTTCGTACAGCGAATCGCGCAGGCCCATGCGTTCGGCCGCCACCAGGCATTCGACCGCCAGGCTTTCCATGCCCTTGGTCATGATGCTGCGCAGAAGCTTCAGGCGCACCGCATCGCCGGGCTTTCCTTCGATGATCCGGACCGTCGCGCCCGCGCTTTCGCCCAGCGCCGTCACAACCGCCGCGCCATCGCCGGCGCACAGCAGCGGCGTCTTCTCGCCCAGCAGGGCGATGGCGCCCATGATGGCGACGTCCATGAAGGGAATGTTGTGTGCGGCAGCCGCGGCGGCGGCCTTCTGCATGTTGGGGGCGCTGGCGGTGGTGAAGTCGGCGTACACCGCATCGGCGCGCATATGCGGTAGCGCCTGGGCCGCGACCTCGGCGGCGTTGTAGCCGTACACGGCGGAAACCACGACGTCCGCTTCCGCGAGCCAGGCCCCCGGTTCGGCATGCAAGGCTGCCCCTGCGGCCTTTGCGCGGTCCGCCATGTCGGCGTCCGAACGCAGGTCGCAGATGCCGACGATGCGATGTCCGGCGGCCGTCCAGGCGCGGGCGTAGCAATGTCCGACTTCGCCGCATCCAATGAGTGCAATTTTCATCTTGGAAAAACACATAAAAAAAACAATATGTGTTTATAGATCGGCTGTTTCCGGAGATAAAGGGGGCGTTTACCCTAGGTTTTGTTTAATTAAAGTACACAAAAAAAACAATCAGGGCTAAAACACACATCGCAAACGGCGTCCGGAAGGTGGATGCCAGGCAGCGGCGCAAGCGCTGCCCGGCATCAGGCGCCTACTTTTTCGTGGCCGCCTCTTCCTGAAAGGCGCGAGTCTGCCGGGCCAGGCTGGCCCTCCATTCCTCGCCCGGCTGAAAGGCCAGCACGGCGGCATCGCGTCCCGATGCCGCCAGGAAAGCAGGATCCTTCAGCGTGTCTTGAAGCGCGAGCTCCAGCTTGTCGCGGATGGCGTCCGGCAAGGTCGCCGGGCCGCCCATGCCGCGCTCGGACGAATATCGCAACGTCACCCCGGACTCCGCCGCGGTGGGGATGGTGTTGTGGCGCTTGTCGCTGGCGATGGCGATGGCCTCGAAGGGGCCTTTCGGGTCAACCAGTTCCGGCACTTCGCTCACGGTGATCAAGCCGTAGTCGATGTGATCGCCCAGAATCCCCAGATGGATGTCGCCGCCGCCCTTGAACGGCACGCTCGTGCCGCGCACGTTCTGGCTGCGCTCCATGTCCATCAAGGCCAGATGTCCGGTCGTGCCGTCGCCGCTGTGGCCGAAGGACAGCGATTCGGGCGACTGCTTCAGCTTTGTTACGAGTGCCTGCAGGTCGTTCGGCGCTTTCGACCCGCGCCGCTTGATGAAAAGCAGCGGGTCGTCGACCAGACGGGCGATGAGCCGGATGTCCTCGGGTTTGTACTTCGCGCCCTTGCTGACCGGCAGATACACGAAGCCGGGGGCGTTGATCATGCCCAGCGTGTAGCCGTCCGGCTTGGCGGCGGCAACGTAGCGCACCGCAATTTCTCCGCCCGCGCCCGGCTTGTTGATGACGATGATCCGCGCCTTGCCGCTCAGGCGCTTTTCCATGTGCTGGGCCACCAGCCGCGCCATGACGTCCGTGCCGCCGCCGGGCGCGAATCCCACCACCAGTTCGATCGGACGATCGTCGGGCCACGCCGCATGAGCCACGCTGGCTGTCAGGGCCAGCGCCCCGGCCACGAGCATCCGTTGAAATGCAGTTGCCTTCATGCTTGTCTCCTTGATGGGCTGTCGTGCGCTTTTGCGCCTCAATTGACCTGGATGCCGGCGGACTGGATGAGCTGGCGGTAGCGGTCCAGTTCCTCTGCCCAGAAGGCCGTGAATGCCGCAGGCGTGCTTTGGTGCAATTCGGCACCCATTGCGATGAGCCGTTGCGAATAGGCGGGATCGGTCATCACGGCGTTCAGGGCGCTGCTCAGCTTGTCCACAATGGGCGCGGGCGTGCCGGCCGGCGCCGCCAGGCCGAACCACGTCGTCAGTTGCATGCCCGCCATGCCCAGTTCCTCGAACGTCGGCACGTTGGGAATGGCCTTGAGCCGGGCGTCGGCGGCAACGGCCAACGCGCGGACGCGCTGGCTCTGGATGTGCCCGATCGCGCCGTTGTCGAACATGTAGTCGAGCCGCCCGCCCATCAGGTCGGTCAGCGCGGGGTTGTTGCCCTTGTAGGGCACATGCGTAACCTCGATCTTGTTGATCGTGCGGAAGAGTTCGCCGGACAGGTGCCCCGAGTTGCCGGTGCCCCCAGAGCCGTAGGTCAGTTTGCCGGGCTGCTTGCGTGCCGCGGCGACGATGTCGATCGGACGCTTGAACGGCGAGTTCTCGGAGACGATGAGCACGCTGGGCACCAGCGCGACTTCACCGATCGGCGCGAAGTCCTTGATCGGGTCGAAATGCACCTTGGTGTACAGATTGGGCGCCGAGACGTTGGCCGAGCTGCTGGCCAGCAGGAGGGTGTAGCCGTCCGGCGCGGCGCGGGCGAATTGGGTGGTTGCGATGGTGCCGGAAGCGCCCGCCACGTTTTCGACCACGACCGTCGCATTCAGGCGCCTGCCCAAGGCATCGCCCAGCGAGCGGCCGATCGTGTCCGCCGAGCCGCCCGCGGGCCACGGCACGATGAGGCGTATCGGTTTATCCGGATACGGCGCGGCCGCCATGACGGCCGCACTGAATGCGGACGCGAGGGCGCCGCACGCCCAACGCTTGATTGGAAATCGCATGTCTGTCTCCTTGTTGAACCCTCCCTCTTGCTCGATGGCGTATCGGGGAGGTGTGAAAGGGCGCCGCGATCAATCTGTACGAGCCTTGGCGGCCTCCTTGGGAAGATGCGCAAGGACGAGGGAAAGCAGCAGGTCCTGCGACTGGTTGAAAAAGTGATCCGCGCCCGGGACGACGATGATCGGATGGGAGGTCGGCCGCGCCCACGCCAGCAGCGGCTGCAAGGGCGCCTGCGTGTCCGATTCGCCATGGATCAGCACCACGCCGGCGGGCAAGGGCGGCGTGTCGTAGACCCGGTCGCCCTCGACGGCGCCAACCGGCAGACCAGCCAGGATGGCGGCGGCAGGCGCGGCGTCCTGCTCAGTTAGCGCGCGAATCGCGCGGGCCAGGGCATACGCGCCAAATGAAAAGCCAATCAGCGCCAGCGGCGTATTTGGGGACTCGGCACGCACGGCATGTACGACGGCGAGAATGTCTTCTGATTCGCCCCGGCCATGGTCATACACGCCGGCGCTGGCGCCCACGCCCCGAAAGCTGGGCCGTATCGCGATCCATCCTGCATCCCGGACGCCGTGCGCCAGTCTGTGCGGGATCTTGTGGCGAGGCGTGCCGCCCAACAGCGGTTGCGGATGAGTAACGATGGCCACCCCAACGTGCGGCGTAGAGGGGCGGTCAATCAGCAACTCCAGCGGATCGGCCGGACCGGGGATCAGCCGTGTTTCCGTCCTTGCGCCGGCGGGGAGTTCGGTATCAATCAGGTGGGACATGTCGGCCAGAAAGCGCTGTCAGGTGTCCCAGGTTAATCCGTTATGAAAAGGCCGAATAAATAGAATTTCGTGATGGAATTCATCACGGCGGGAGATGGCGCGGCCGGCGCGCGGGGCTACTTGGACAACCAGCGGGCGGACGGCCAGCGTGCATTGCGCACCGCATCGCGCGCGCATTGGATCAGCTCGTTCATGACGCAATGCACGGAATTGGCGATGGGACGGGTGGCGGGCTGCGCCAGCACGATGCGCCGCACCAGCAACGGATCCACGACCGGCGCAGCGGCCAGGATTGCACGATCCACGTCGTCGGCCACAGCGATCGAAGGCAGGATGGTGTAGCCGTGGCCGTCCAGCACCAGGCGCTTCTGCACGCTCATCGCATTGGTCTCGGCCACGATCTGCAGTTCGGTCTCTTGCGTGCGCGCGGCCTGCTCGACCAGCGAGCGCAGGCCATGCGGCGCGCCCGGCAACACCAGAGGCCGCCCGATGATGTCGGCCATGCGGACAGGCGTGTGGGTGTCGAGCCCGCTGCCCGGCGGGCCGACGAACCACAGGCTCTCTTCCAGCAAGGTGCGGAATTTAAGCGCGGGATTCGGCTTGGACTCGTACAGCAGCGCGATGTCCACGTCGCCGGTTTCCAGCCACGACTGCAAGTGCCCGGCATATCCCGCCGTCAACCGCAAGCGGATGCCGGGATAGTGGGACGCAACGGCAGACAGCAGCGCGCTGGACAGCATGTCAGCCGTGCTGGGCAAAAGGCCCACGGTGACAATGCCGCCCACTGTGCCGCTGGATGGCCGGATCTCAGCGCGAGCGCGGTCTAGCTCGTTCAAGGCGCGCCGCGCGTAGTCCTCCAGCGTCTTGCCGGCGTCGGTCAGTTCCATGCCGAGGCGGCCGCGGGTGAAGAGCGGCGTGCCGATATCGTCTTCCAACAGCTTCAATTGCCGGGAAACCGCAGGCTGCACGATGTTCAGCAGGCGGGCGGCGCTGGTCACGCTGCCGGTCTCGGCCACGGTTACTAACGCCTTCAGTTGCTTCAAGTCCATTGGCGCTCCAGGTATGCGGATGAGTGATTAAATCCATCAGCAAATTCTATTTAGTTCGCAATTCTATAGCGATATAAGATGGCTCGCAGCACTTCAGCCACAGGGAAACCCACCATGACTTCAACGACCACCGAGGCGCCCGCCTGGCAACAAGCCGTGTTCGACGCGCTGAAAGCCGGCGGCATCCGCCAGATCGCCTACGTCCCCGACGCGGGCCATGCCTACGCGATCCGGCAGGCGCAGCAGGATCCGGACATCAACGACGTGGTCCTGACCACGGAAGAAGAGGGAGTCGCGGTCGTCAGCGGCGCCTGGCTGGGCGGCCAGCGCGCCGCGCTGCTGATGCAGAGCAGCGGCGTGGGCAACTGCGTGAACATGTTCTCGCTGCTGCGCAGTTGCAACTTCCCGTTCCTGACGCTGGTGACGATGCGCGGCGAATACGCCGAGTTCAATCCGTGGCAAGGGCCGATGGGCCGGACCACGCAGCAGGCACTGGAATTGATGGGCATCACGGTGCTGCGGGCATCCGATCCCGACGAGGTGGGAGAGACCGTTGGCGCAGCGCTGGATTCGGCGTTTCTCGCGGGCGAACAGGTGGCCGTGCTGCTGTCGCAGACCTTGATCGGACGTAAGAAGTGGGAGCGCAACTGATGTCGACGAACCTGAATCCACAAGGCGCCGTCCAGCGCCGCGCCTTCGTGTCGCAACTGATCGCCGCCACGCCCGATGCGCTCGTCATCTCGGGGCTGGGATCGCCGTCCTACGACGTGTTCGCCGCGGGCGACCGCGACCATAACTTCTATCTATGGGGCGCGATGGGCGGAGCGGCGGCCCTGGGGCTCGGATTGGCGCTGGCGCAACCCGAGCGCGCGGTGCTCGTCATCACCGGCGACGGCGAACAGTTAATGGGCGTTGGCACCTTGGGCACCATCGGTGCCAAGCAGCCCCCAAACCTGACCATCCTGGTGCTGGATAACGGGCATTTTGGCGAGACCGGCATGCAGCGCAGCCACACCAGCCTGGGCACGGACCTCGTGGCGGTGGCGCGCGGGTTCGGCATCCGGGATGCGTTCAGCGTCCGCGAAACCGGCCAGGCGGGGGAAGTCGCCGAGCGCGTGCGGGCGCGGCGCGGCGTTACGTTCGTGCAGGCGTTCATCAGCCCCGACGAGCCGCCCCGCGCGCTACCGTCCCGCGACGGCGTGCACGTGAAGAACCGGTTCCGAGCCGCGCTTGGCCTGCAGCCGTTCTGACTGCGGGTGCTTGGTTGAATGCCACCTCGGCGCCGCTCGCGGCGCCGGGGCGCCTCTGATCTGGTGCGGGTCACAACCTGCAATGTTTCGCTCGCGGCCCGGCGTTATCGTCTGAAGATGCGTGACGCGCCTGCCCGCTTGGCTGGAACACCAGAAAGAGGCACACCATGACGTACTCGAGCTACCACAAGAAGGACATCTTCGGCCGTCCCCTGCATGCCGAAACCCAGATGATGTCCTATGGCTACGATCCCTATCTGTCCGAGGGGGCGGTCAAGCCGCCGGTGTTTCTGACGTCCACGTTTGCGTTCCGCACGGCCGAGGACGGCGCGGCGTTCTTTGACCTGGTGTCGGGCCGCAAGCCCTTGCCGCAGGGCGAGACGGCGGGGCTGGTGTACAGCCGGTTCAATCACCCGAACCTGGAGATCGTGGAGGACCGGCTGTCGCTGCTGGACGGCTCGCAGGACGCGGCGGTGACGTCCAGCGGCATGTCCGCGATCAGCGCGGTGTTGATGGCCTTTTTGCGGCCGGGCGACCAGTTGGTGCAGTCCGTGCCGCTTTATGGCGGCACCGAGACGCTGATCGGCAAGATCTTTCCGGAGTGGGGCATTGGTTCGCATCCTGTCGCGGACGGGTTGTCGCCCCGCAGCATGCGCTCGGCGCTGGACGCGGCGGCCGAGAAGGGGCCGGTCAAGCTATTTTATGTCGAGACGCCCGCCAATCCGACCAATGCGCTGTTCGATTTTGAGGCAATGAAGAACGAGCTGGATGCGTTCGAGACGCGGCATGGTTACCGGCCGATCTCGGTATGCGACAACACGCTGTTGGGACCCATCTTTCAGAAGCCGGCGGAACATGGGGTGGACCTGTCGGTGTACTCGCTGACCAAGTACGTCGGCGGCCACAGCGATCTGGTGGCGGGGGCGGTCACCGGCAGCAAGGCGCTGATCAAGAAGGTGCGCGCCATCCGCAGCGCCTTCGGCTCGCAACTGGACCCGCATTCATGCTGGATGATCACGCGGTCGATGGAAACGGTGGTGCTTCGCATGAAGCAGGCGGCGCGCACGGCGACGCGCGTCGCGCAGTGGCTGGCGGAAAACCCGTACGAAAAGGTGCAGGTGTTCCACCCTGAACTGATTGCGGACCGCGCCTATCAAGAGGTCTACAAGCGCCAGTGCACCGGACCGGGTTCGACCTTCGCCTTCGTGCTGGAAGGTGGCCGCGAGCGCGCGTTCCGCTTCATCAATGCCCTGCATCTGTTCCGCTCGGCCGTCAGCCTGGGCGGCACGGAAACGCTGGTCTGCCACCCTGCATCGACGACGCATTCCGGCGTGCCCGCCGAGGAACGCGATGCGGCGGGGGTGTCCGAAGGGCTGATCCGGGTGTCGATTGGCCTGGAACACGAGGAAGACCTGATCGCGGACCTGGATCACGCGTTCCGCAACGGCTGAGCGGCGCGGGCCGGGCGGCCGGGCCCGCGCGCCCTCAACCCGGTTGCGCTGTCCGCCGGGTGCGGTTCAGCAGCACGAACGCGGCCGTGCCCAGCAGCATGATCGTGGCGGTCGCGATCACCGCGGCGTAGCCGGTCTCGAAGGCGCTTCGGGCCAGCGAGGTCAGCGTCGCCGCCAAGTCCGCGGGCAGGCTGCCGGCCACGATGAGCGCTTCGTCCAGGCTGTCGCGCGCCGCACCGGTGGCCGTCACGCCTGCCGGCACGGAAAGCGACTGCGCGTAGACGCCGGACAGGATCGAACCCATCAAGGTCACGCCCAGCGCGCCGCCCAGCTCGTACGAGACTTCCTCGATCGACGCGGCCATGCCGGCGCGTTCGGGGGTGGCGCTTTGCATGATGGTGCTGGAGGCGGCTGTCATGGTGGCGCCAATGCCCAGGCCCAGCACGCACAGGCTGATCAGTTGCGGCATCACGGCCCCGTCGTAGGTCAGCAGATAGCCGCCCATGCCCAGACCCGACACCAGCAGCGCCAGGAACAGCAGGCGCCGGCTGCCGATGCGCCCCAGCAGCAGGCCGGCCAGCGGCCCGGCCACGAACGCGGCCAGCGGTAGCGGCAGGATGAAGAGCGCGGACTGGATCGGCGACATGCCCAGCACCAGTTGCAGCCGCTGGCTGAACACGAGTTCCATGCCCAATAGCGCCGCCGCGGCAAACAGCGCCGCCGCCACGGCAGAGCTGAAGGACGCATTGCGGAAGATCGAGAAGTCGATCAGCGGGTAGGGACGCCGCCGCTGCCGCCGCACGAAGATGGCGAGCATGGTGGCGCCTGCCGCGCAGGCCAGCGCGGCGTGCAGCCAGGAAGGCGACGCGCGGCCCAGCTCCTTGAGCGCGTAGGCGCAAAGCACCATGCCTGCCATCACTTGCAGCGAGCCGGCCAGATCCCAGGGGCGCGACGCGTCAGGCCGGCTGGCCGGAATGAAGCGCCATGCCAGCGGCAGCGCCAGCAGGACGATGGGCACGTTGATGAGAAACACGGAACCCCACCAGAAATGCTCCAGCAGCAGGCCACCCACGACGGGTCCCAGCGCCGCGCCGCCCGAGGCGACCGACGCCCAGACGCCGATCGCGACAGCGCGCTCGCGCTCGTCGGCAAACGCAAGACGAAGGATGGACAGGGTGGCGGGCATCATCATCGCGGCACCCACGCCCAGCAACGCGCGCGCGGCGATCAGGACGATTGCGCCGGGCGAGTAGGCGGCGGCCAGCGAGGCCGCGCCGAACACGGCCAGCCCCATCATGAACAGGCGCTTGTGCCCCAGCCGGTCGCCCAGCGTGCCCATGCCCAGCAGCAGGCCGGACACGACAAGCGCGTAGACGTTCACGATCCACAGCTTGGCGGAGGCCGTGACGCCCAGTTCGTGGGTGAGCCGGGGCAGGGCGGTATACAGGACCGTCATGTCCACGACGATCAGCAGCAAGGCGCTGGACACGATGGCCAGCACGAGCCAGCGGCCGGGGGCCGCGGCGACAGCGTTCGAATGAGTCCGCTGCATGGTTCTACTCCTTATTGATAACCATGATCCCGGCGCGGCGGGCGCGCTCGGGATCACGGATCGCATTATCCATCTAGATATTGGCCATAAAAAGTTGGATTCCATCTATAAAATAGATGGCTAATCAGGAGCGGACCATGCAGTGGACGTTGGATCAATTACGGCAATTCGTGGCAGCCGCCGAAGCGGGTTCGTTTTCGGCGGCGGGGCGGCGCATCGGGCGCGCGCAGTCGGCGGTCAGCACGGCGGTGGGGCTGCTGGAGGCGGATCTTGGGGTGGAGCTGTTTGACCGGTCGCGCCGCAACGCGGTGCTGACGCCGGCCGGCGAGGTGATGCTGCTGGAAGCCAAGGAACTGCTGCGCCAGGCCGGCGGGTTGTCGCAGCGGGCGCTGGCGTTCGCCGGCGGACAGGAGGCGCGCCTGTCCATTGCGCTGGATGAAGCCTTGCCTTATCTCGTGCTGGGCGCGCTGGTGGTGGAACTGGCCGAGCGGTTTCCGGCGCTGGAGCTGACGCAACTGAACGGCACCGCGACCGAGGTCGCCGATTATGTGCGCCAGGGCCGGGCAAGCATCGCGTTCCACTTCGACCGGGGCGATCCCGGCAGTGACTTCGCGCACCAATCCCTGGGCAACGTGGCGCAAGGGATTTTCGTGGCGTCCGGCCATCCG
Organism: Achromobacter sp. E1; assembly: GCF_037039475.1. Classification (NCBI taxonomy): domain Bacteria; kingdom Pseudomonadati; phylum Pseudomonadota; class Betaproteobacteria; order Burkholderiales; family Alcaligenaceae; genus Achromobacter; species Achromobacter sp. E1. The sequence goes on along the minus strand of NZ_CP146253.1, from coordinate 3,306,866 downwards.
CTGGCGGGCTTGCCGCAGGTGTCGCGCGAGGACCTGGCGCGTCACCGCCAGCTGGTCATGCAGATGGAAGGCGTGGAGGACATGGTGCTGAGCCCGACGGTCTGGCGCACCGACAGCTTCTACAGCATTGCGGGCATGGTGGCCGACGGGCTGGGCTTTGCGATCCTGCCCCTGAACATTGCGGAGTACGAGAGTTTTCGCACGACGCTCAGGCCGCTGCCCTGCGCGGAACTGGCGTTGCCCATGCTGTCCGTGCGCACGCTATGGATGCAGGGGGCGGTGCTCAACGAGACCGAGCGCTGGTTGCAGCACCGCATGGAGCAATTGCTGCGCGCCGGCTAGCGGCACGGAAGGGGCCTCAGCTCAGCAGCGCGGCGACGAGGTCGCTGCCCGCCTGCTTGTCCCCGTTGAAGTCCAGCGCGGTCAGCACGTGCTCCAGGTGTTCGTCCATCAGGGCGCAGGCCCGCTCGACATCGCCCGCGCGCGCCGCCTCGATGAAGGCGTGATGCTCGCGCGACGAGCAATGGGCGTCGTGCGAGGTCTGATACAGCACGGTGATCACCGCGCTGCGCGCCGACAGTTCGCGCAGCATGCCGGTCAGGACGGAATTGCCGACGGCTTCGGCGAGCAGGATGTGGAAATGGCTGAGCAGGCGGTTGCGCGTCTGCACGTCGCCGCTGTCGAGCGCGCGGCGTTCCTCGGCCAGGTGGTCGTCGATGCGCTTGTAATCGTCAGGTCCGGCGCGCGCCACGAATTCGCGGGCCAGCGCGGCCTCCAGGATGCGGCGCACCGCATAGACCTCGCGCGCCTCGTTCGCATCCGGTTTGCTGACGAAGGCGCCCTTGTCCGGCACGATGTTGATGAGCTTGTCCTTGGACAGCATCAGAAGCGCCGCGCGGATCTTGGTGCGGCTGACCTTGTAGACCCGGGCCAGGGCCTCTTCGCGCAACCGGGTGCCGGGCGGAAGCTTGTGCGCCACGATGGCGGCGGAAACTTCCCTTGCGATGTCGTCGGCGCTGGGGTCTGGCTGGACGTCCTGGATCATGAGGCGCGGCAGGGGCTGCCGGTGCGGAAAATCATCGGGCAGCCAGTCTAACAAAAGGCAGGCGCGGCGGTGGACATTTCTTGCATGCAAAATCTGTCCGCACCCCGCGCCGGCTTCCGGGCCCAAACGGGCGCCAACCCCGGCGCCCGGCCGGGCCACTGTTATTTGGCCATCAGCCCCAAATGCTCGATCAGGTCCTTTTCCTTGACGAAGGTCGCCTGCGCCCACGCCTTGTAGTCCTCGCTGCTGCGATAGGCCGGCTCCTGATTGAGCTGCTTCATGACGTCCATGCTGGCCTGATCGAAGAGGGCCTTCTTGAACGCGTCATGCAGGATCTTCACGACCGCCGGGTCCATGCCCTTGGGACCGGCCAGACCGTAGGGGGAAGTGGACACGACCTTGTAGCCCAGCTCCTGCGCGGTGGGCACGTCGGGCCAGCGGGTCGTGCGCTTGTCGCCAAAGGTGACCAGCAGGCGCATCTTGCCGGAATCGACGAACTGGTCCCAGCCCGTGGCGTCGCTCTGCGCCATGACGTGGCCGCCCAGCAGCGCCTGCTGCATGTCGGCGTTGCCCTTGAACGGCACATGGTTCAGCTTGACGTTCGCGTTGATGGCGATCTCTTCGATGATCAGATGCGGCGACGAGCCGATGCCGGTCGAGCCGTAGTCGATCTTGCCGGGCGCCTTGCGCGCGGCCTCGATGTACTCGTTGAACGTCTTGTAGGGCGAGTCCGAGCGGACGGTGAAGCCGAACGTATAGCCCGACAGCCCCAGGATGAAAGTGAAGTCGTTGATCGGATCCCAGCTGCTTTTCTGCATGTAAGGCATGCGCAGCATTGCCAGCGTGTACAGGGCGATGGTGTAGCCGTCCGGTTTGGCCGTCTTGGCCATGGTGGCGGTGCCCAGCGTGCCGCCCGCGCCGGGACGGTTCTCCACGATGACGGGCTGGCCCAGATACTTCGAGGCATCCTGCGCCACGATGCGCAGATGCCGGTCGGTCGAGCCGCCGGCCGGGAAGGGCACGATCAGCGTGATGGATTTGGTGGGAAAGTCGGTCTGCGCACTGGCGGAAAACGGCAAGGCGGCGCTTGCCAGGGTGAGCGTAAGGGCGGCGAGGCAAGCGCGTCGCAGGGGCAGTCGGGCCATGGGTGTTGTCTCCTGGTGGGTGTTGTTATGGGATGCCAGTCAATCGCGTACGTCGACTTTGACAGGCAGCCGGGACAGCGCCTCGCGCAGGCTGGCGATCAGCGGCGCGGGCGCACCGGCGCCGGCTTCTACGGCGACATCCGGTTGCGCATCGGCCAGCACGCGAAAGACGGGATCGTCTTGGGCGCGGCCAGCCGCTTGCAGGGTGCGCGCCACCACGGCCTCGACCGACACGGCGGTCGCCAGGCGGCGCAAATCGGGTTTGTAGATCTTGCCCACGTTGGTCATGGGCATGCTGTCCAGAATCACCACGCGCTTGGGCCGTGCCGGCCCTTCGTCCACGTGCGCGGCGGCATAGGCCACCAATTCGGCCTCGGTCGCCTCGCGGCCTTCGGCCAGCGTGACGAACGCGATCGGCAATTCCCCCGCGTAGGCGTCGGGGGCGCCGACCGCCGCGCACAGCTGCACGGCCGGATGCGTGGCCAGGGCGTCTTCGATGGTCTTGGGATCGATGTTGTGGCCGCCGCGGATGATCAGGTCCTTGGCGCGCCCTTGCAGATGCAGGCGGCCCTCGGCGTCCATGAAGCCGACGTCGCCGCTGATCAGCCAGCCATCTTCGGTGAAGGCGTGCGCGGTGTCCGCGGGATCCAGAAAGCCCGGGATGACGTTGGGCGCCTTGATGAGCACCATGCCGGGCGTGCCGGCGGGCAGGTCGCGCGCGGGCTGGCCCGCGGGCATGTCCAGCCCCACGATGCGCACCTGTACATAGGGCAGCGGAAACCCCACGCAGTTGACCGGAAATTCGCAGCCCGGCGGCGAGATCGACGTGATGCCGGCCATCTCGGTCATGCCCAGGCTTTCGCTGACATGCAGGCCAAACAGGCGCTTGAAGCGCGCGGCGAGCTCGGCGGGCAGGGGCGCCGCGCCCGTGCGGCAGTAGCGCAGCGATGAGATGTCGGCGCCGTCCAGCGGCACCTCGGCCAGCGCGGCCAGGATGGTCGGCACGCCTTGCAGCGAGGTGGCGCGGTGCTTTTCGACCAGACGCCAGTAGTTGCGCAGCACATCGCGGTTGCGCAGCAGCAGGGTGGTCGGGATGACGGTTTCGACGCCAGCCGACAACGCTGCCAGCGACGCCGGCAGCACTCCCGCCACGTGAAAGAGCGGATAGCCGTTGATGACCACGTCGCCCGGCCCCGCGTTTTGCAGCTGAACGGCCGCCCACGCGGAGAACACCTGGTTGGCGTGCGTGTGGATGGCCAGCTTGGGCGCGCCCGTGGTGCCGCCGGTGTGGAAGTAGGCAGCCACATCGCTGGCGCGGATGACGCGTTCGCTGACCAGGCGGTCGGCGGGCTGGGCCGCGCGCGCCGCGTTGAAATCGCGCGCGAAGTCCGGCAGCGCGGGGCGGTCGGCTTCGGCCTCGTGCCAAGGCGCCACGCGGAGCAGCGTTTTCAGGGTCGGCACGCGTTCCATCAGGCGCAGCGCCTTGGACCACGAGCCGCATTCCACGTCGGACCCATAGGCGATCAGCGCCTTGGCGCCCGCCGTCGTCATCAAGGACGCCAGCTTGTCGTCGGTCAGAAGGGGATTGAGCGGCTGCACGATGCCTGCCGCCTCGCCGCCCCACAGCGCCAGGTGGTATTCCAGGCAGCCGGGCAGCAGCACGCCCACGGCGTCGCCTTCGCGGATGCCCAGGCTGTGCAAGAGGTTGGCGGTCTGGTGGATGCCTGCCAGCAGTTCACGGTAGGTCCAGCTGGTGGCATCGTCAGCCGGGTCGGCGCTGCGCAGGAAGGTCAGCGCCCGCCTGTCGCCGAATGCAGCCGCGGAGTTGCAGAAGATCTCGTAGGTGCTTTGTACCGTCAGCGTGTCCGCCAGCGGCCGGGCCTGCAACCGCTGGACGTCCTGCGCCGTGCGTACCGGAAACGGCGCGGCAAAGGGTGCGGCAATGGGGCGGGCGCGGGTCGAGGTAGGGGAGTCGATCATGGCCGTGCCTGCGCGCTCATGCCTGACCCAGCGCGATGTAGCGCCGCAGGTGGTGGTCTTCGTCGCCCAGCTGGTGGTCGATCATGACCAGGCGCTTGGCGTAGTGCGCCAGCGGCAGTTCCCACGTCATGCCGATGCCGCCATGCAACTGGATGCATTCCTCGGCCACCAGCGTGCCGATGCGGCCGATCGTGACCTTGGCCGCGGACAGCGCGCGTTCGCGCGTGGCGCGATCCGGATGGTCCACGGCGGCCGCCGCGTTGATGACGGCCGAGCGGGCCTGCTCGATTTCCAGCAGCACGTCGGCCATGCGGTGCTGCAAGGCCTGGAAGCTGCCGAGCGGCGCGCCGAACTGGCGGCGCGTGCGCAGGTATTCCAGCGTGGCGTCGCGCGCGCAGTCCATGGCGCCCACGGCTTCCGCGCACAGCGCCAGGATGCCGCGGCCCACGGCGCGTTCCAGCAGCGCGTGACCGGCGTGCGCCTCGCCCAGCAGGGCGTCGGGGGCGAGCTTGACGTTGTCCAGCACCAGTTCGGCGGCGCGCCCGCCATCGATCAGTCCGTAGCCCCGCAGCGCCAGGCCCGGCGTGCCCCGGGTCACCAGGAACAGGCCGATGCCCGATTCGTCGTCAACATTGCCCGCCGTGCGCGCCGACACCAGGAACAGGTCGGCATGTTCGCCCGCGTAGACGACGGCCTTGGCGCCGTTCAACACCCAGCCGTCGGGGCTGGGTTCGGCGCGCGTGGCCACCTGATTCAGGTCGTAGCCCGACGCCGGTTCGGCGTGGGCGAATGCGGCGGTCAGGCTGCCGGCGATCAGGCCGTCAAGCGCCTCGCGCTGCGCCGGCGAGCCCGCCGCGGCGATGGCGCTGCCGACCATCACGGCGTCCAGGAAGGGCTCGACCACCAGGCCCCGTCCCAGGGCTTCGAAGACGACGGAGATATCGAAGCCCGCGCCGCCCAGGCCGCCATCGGCCTCGGTGAACAGTGCGCCGATGGCGCCCAGCTCGGCGTAGCGGCGCCAGAACTCGGGGCTGTAGCCCTCGCGCGATTCGGCGTGGCGCATGCGCGTGGTGAAGTCGTATTGCTCGGCGACAAAGCGGCGCAGCATGTCCGAGAGCATGCGCCGGTCTTCGGTGTGTTCGAAATTCATGGCCAGCCCTTACAGTCCCAGGATCATCTTGGAGATGATGTTCTTCTGGATTTCATTGGAGCCGCCGAAGATCGACAGCTTGCGGTTGTTGAAGTACTGCGCCGCGGCGCTGTTTGCGCCGTCCGGGCCGATGGCGGGCGCGTCGTAACCGTCGTGCAAGGCCTCAGGCACGAAGGGGCGCGCGTACGGGCCCATGGCGCGGCGGTTCAAGGCGCTGATCTCCTGGCGGATCTGCGTGCCGCGGATCTTCAGCATCGAGCTCTCCGCGCCGGGCGCGCCGCCGCCAGCCACCGCCGCGACCACGCGCAGGTTGGTCGTGCGCATGTTGGCCAGCTCGATCTCCACGCGCGCCAGGCGCGCGGCAAAATCCGGGTCTTCGGCCAGCGGGCGGCCGTGCCGCTTCTGGCGCGCGGCCACGGCCTTCAGGCGTTCCAACGCGGCCGTGGACTGGCCGACGCCCGCAATGTTGGTGCGTTCATAGGTCAGCAGGTACTTGGCGCAGGTCCAGCCGCGGTTTTCCTCGCCCACCAGGTTTTCGGCAGGAACCCGCACGTCCGAGAAGAACACCTCGTTGACCTCGTGCTCGCCGTCCAGGGTGATGATCGGGCGCACTTCGATGCCCGGGCTGTTCATGTCGATCAAGAGGAAACTGATGCCTTCCTGGCGCCGGCCTTCCTGCGAGGTGCGCACCAGGCAGAAGATCATGTTGGCGTACTGGCCCAGCGTGGTCCACGTCTTCTGGCCGTTGACGACATAGCTGTCGCCGTCGCGCACGGCCGTGGTCTTGAGCGACGCCAGGTCCGAACCCGCGCCGGGTTCCGAGTAGCCCTGGCACCACCAGTCCGACCCGTCCAAGATGCGGGGCAGCCAGTAACGGCGCTGCGCCTCGGTGCCGTATTTGATCAGCACGGGTCCCAGCATGCTCAGGCCGAAGGGGACGATGCGCGGCGCGTTGGCCAGCGCGCATTCGTTATCGAAGATGTACTTCTGCGATGCGCTCCAGCCCGTGCCGCCGTATTCCACGGGCCAATGCGTGGCCAGCCAGCCTTGCGCGTTCAGGATGGCATGCCACTCGGTCATGTCGTCGCGTGTCAGCAGTTTGCCTTCGCTGACCTTGTCCGACAGCCGGGGCGGCAGCTTCGCGTCCAGGAAGGCGCGCACCTCGTCGCGGAAGGCGATTTCTTCGGGGGTGAATTCCAGATCCATGCGGGTCTCTCAGTAGATTTCAAACAGGCCGGCCGCGCCCATGCCGCCGCCGATGCACATCGTGACGACGGCGTAGCGGGCGCCGCGGCGGCGGCCCTCGATCAGGACATGGCCAGCCAGCCGCGCGCCCGTGACGCCGAAGGGATGGCCCAGGGCGATGGAGCCGCCGTCGACATTCAGGCGATCCATGGGGATGCCGAGCTTTTCCTGGCAATACAGCGCCTGCGATGCGAATGCCTCATTCAGTTCCCACAGGTCGATGTCCTGCACCTTCAAGCCGTGGCGGGCCAGCAGCTTGGGCACCGCGTACACCGGGCCGATGCCCATTTCGTCGGGCTCGCAGCCGGCAATGGCCAAGCCGCGGAACGCGCCCAGCGGCCGGATGCCGGCGCGCTGGGCTTCGGCGGCTTCCATCAGCACGCAGGCCGCCGCGCCGTCCGACAGCTGCGAGGCATTGCCCGCCGTGACGAACTGGCCCTCGCCCCGGACGGGGGCCAGGCCGGCCAGCGCCTCGTAGGTGGTGCCGGGGCGGTTGCAGGTGTCCTTGTCCACCGTCACTTCGCGCTCGGTGAGGGCGCCTGTCGCGCGGTCCGTGACGGACATGGTGGTCGTGACCGGAACGATCTCCTCGCGATAGCGGCCGGCGGCTTGCGCGGCCTCGGTGCGCGCCTGGCTTTGCGCGGCAAAGCGGTCCTGCGCCTCGCGGCTGATGCCGTAACGCGCGGCCACGATGTCGGCGGTCTCGATCATGGGCAGATACAACTCGGGCTTGTTGGCCACGATCCACGGGTCCATGCCGCTGACGCCGTCGTCGCGCGTGCGGATCTGCGATACCAGTTCCACGCCGCCGGCGATCACGGCGGGCGCGCCATCCATCACGATGCGGCTCGCGGCCGAGGCGATCGCCTGCAGGCCGGACGCGCAATAGCGGTTGATCGTGGCGCCGCCGACGCTGACAGGCAGCTCGGCACGGATGACGGCCTGCCTGCCGATGTTGCGCCCGGTCGCGCCTTCCGGATAGCCGCAGCCGATGAACGCGTCTTCGATCAGGGCGGGGTCGATGCCGGCGCGGTCCACGGCGGCGCGCACGGCGTGCGCGGCCAGCGTGGGCCCGGCGATCAGGTTGAATTCGCCGCGCCCCGCCTTGGTGATGGGGGTGCGGGCAGTGGAGACGATGACGGCTTCGCGCATTGGGGTTCCTAAAAGGTGTTTGGATCAGGCGGCGTTCAGGCTGCCAAAGGTGCGGCCGGATTCGGCCAGCTGCACGAGCAGCGGCGATGGCTTCCAGAACGCGGGGTCTTCGGCCGCGTAGCCGCGGATGTCGGCCAGGATTTGCGCCAGGCCCACGCTGTCGGCGTAGTGCATAGGGCCGCCGCGATGGCGCGGAAAGCCGTAGCCGGACAGGAACACCACGTCGATGTCGGACGGACGCAGCGCGATGCCCTGATGCAGCACGTTGGCGGCTTCATTGACCATGGCGGCCAGATAGCGCCGCAAAATGTCTTCCTGCGTAAATGGGCGGGGCGTGACGCCGGCGCGGCGGCGTTCTTCGTCGATGATGGCCAGCACCTCGGGGTCGGGCGTGCCCTGGCGGGCGCCGTCGGGATACAGGTAGAACCCGCGGCCGGTCTTCTGCCCGAACCAGCCGCGCTCGCAGAGGCGGTCGGGAATCTGCACATAGCGCAGCGCGGGATCGCGCGTGGCGGCGCGGCGCTTGCGGGTGGCCCAGCCGATGTCGCCGCCCGCCAGGTCGGCCATCTGGTAGGGACCCATCGGATAGCCGAACGCGCGCACGGCGGCGTCGATGTCGTACGGCGAGGCGCCGTCCTCCATCATCATGTCGGCCGCCTGCCGGTGCACGGCCAGGATGCGGTTGCCGATGAAGCCGTCGCAGACGCCCGCGCGCACGGGAATCTTGCGCAACCGCCGCGCCAGCTCGAAGCCGGTGGCCACGGTATCCGGCGCGGTGTGACGGCCGACCACCACTTCCAGCAGCTTCATGATGTTGGCGGGCGAAAAGAAGTGCAGCCCCAGCACGTCGGCGGGCCCGCGCGTCGCTTCGGCGATCCGGTCCACGTCCAGATAGGAGGTGTTGGTGGCCAGCACCGCGCCGGGCTTGGCCACGCGGTCCAGCTGCGCAAAGACGGCCTGCTTGACGGCCATGTCCTCGAACACGGCTTCGATGATGAGATCGGCCTCGCCGAGCGCGTCGTAATCCGTTGCGCCGGTAAAGCGCGCCAGGCGGGCCGCGCGTTCGTCAGCGGTGATGCGGCCTTTCTTGACCAGCAGGTCGTACACCTGTTCGACGCGGTTGCGGCCGCGCGCCAGGGCCGCATCGTCCTGTTCGACCATTACCACCGGCAGGCCGGCATCCAGCACCGCCACGGCGATGCCCGCGCCCATCGTGCCGCCGCCCACGATGCCCACGCGTTCCAGACGGCGGGCACGGGCTTCCTTAAGCTCGGGAATCTTGGCGCTGTCGCGCTCGGCGAAGAACGCGTGGATGAGCGCGGCGCGTTGCGGGCTGTCCAGGCATTGCAGGAACAGGGCGCGTTCGGTGCGCAGGCCCTCGTCGAAGGGCAGGTCGATCGCGGCGCGCACGGCTTGCACGATCTTGGCGGGGGAAAACAGGCCACGGGTGGTGGCTGCCACGCGTTCGGCCGCCGCGTCCACCGCCGCGCGTTGCGCCGTCTGGTCCGCCAGCGCATGACCCGCGTCGCGCGTGCGGCGCGGGCCTGCGTTCAGCGCCAGCAGCTGGCGCGTGTAAGCCAGGCCGGCGTCCAATGGATCGTCCTCGGCGGCCAGGGCGTCGACCAGCCCCGCTGCCAGCGCTGCATCGGCGGACAGGGGCTTGCCGCTCAGCATCAGGTCCAGGGCCGCGGCGGCACCCATCAAACGGGGCGCGCGCTGCGTGCCGCCCGCGCCGGGCAAAAGGCCCAGGTTCACTTCGGGCAGGCCCAGCTTGGCGCTGGCCAGCGCCACCCGGTAGTGCGCCGCCAGCGCAATCTCCAGCCCGCCACCCAGCGCCGCGCCATGCAATGCGGCAATAACCGGCTTGGCGCTGGCTTCGATCTGGTTGCACAGGTCCGGCAGCAGGGGCGGTTGCGGCGGCTTGCCGAATTCGCGGATGTCGGCGCCCGCGATGAAATTCTTGCCGGCGCCAATCAGCAGGATCGCGCGCACCCCCGTGTCGGTCTGCGCCTGCGCGATGGCCTCGGACAACGTGCGGCGTACGGTGGCGCTCAGGGCGTTGACGGGAGGATGGTCGATGACGACGACCATAATGTCTTCATGGCGGCGCGTCTGGGCCGCGCCGGTGCTTGCGCTGTCTGTCATGGACAGTGTCTCCTTAATGGCTTCCTGCTCGCGCGCCGCGCCGGCATGCCGGAGCGCCGACGGCTGCGCGAGCGGAGCCTGGGGCGGGCCAGGCGTGGCCCGTCTGTTATGGCTTTATTCTTTCCCAGCAAAGATGTCTTGACAATGGCATCGATAATTGACACTCCGGATAAGAAAATTTGACAATGCACGGCAAGGAGCGCCGTCATGGACACCAAATCCCTCACCCTGCTGGTCGAAATCCTGGACGCGGGCAATCTCAGTGAAGCCGCGCGCCGCCTGAAAATGACGCGGGCCAACGTCAGCTATCACCTGAGCCAGCTCGAGCGATCGGTGGGCATGCAGCTCGTGCGGCGCACGACCCGGCGCGTGGAACCCACCGAGATCGGCCTGAAGCTGTACAAGCACGGCCGCAGCATTCAGGACGAACTGGCGGCCGCGCGCGAGTCAATTGAAACGCTGGGCAAGACGCCGCAGGGAAAGGTGCGCCTGAGCGTGCCCAGCGGCTACGGGCAGTTCGTGATGACGCCCTGGCTGCTGGAATTCAAGAAGACCTACCCCGACATCGTGCTGGACGTGCTGTTCGAGAACAGCGTCGAAGACCTGCTGCGCGACGAGGTCGACATCGCCGTGCGCATCATGTCCGACCCGCCACAGCACCTGGTCGCGCGCGAACTGGGGCAGGTGCGCTACGTGGCCTGCGCGTCCCCCGACTATGCGGCTAACCGCGGCCTGCCGCAGCGGCCGGAAGACCTGGCCGGCACGCCCGTCATCAGCGCCGCCGTGATCGGGCGGCCGCTGCGCCTGTCGGCCTACTACGGCGGCCAGCCCCGCCAGCATGTGGTACTGGAACCCACCGTCATTTCCCGCAACTACGCCTTCCTGCGCGACGCCATCCGCGCGGGGTTGGGCGTGGGCGTGGTGCCGGACTACGTGGTGCATGAAGACATCGCGCGCGGCGAACTGTTACCGGCGCTGACGGACTGGCGGTTGAGCATTTTCGGGCGCGGCATGTATATGCTGTACATGCCAAACCGCCATCATCCGCGCGCGCTGGCAATGATGATCGAATTCATCCTCGAACGCGCGCAGCGGCGGCATGACGGCGAACCCGGTCTGCTGGCGGTAAGCGCCGGGTAGAACCGGCAGGCACGGAACTTGCTGAAGGCCTTCGCAAATTGGATGTGAGGGGAATGATGGACAGCGCGACGCCAGTGGACGCCTCGACGCCGAGGCAGGGCCCGGAGCCGGTGACGGCCCCGCCGGCCGAGGATAAACCCGAACCGCCAGAAGAAAAGGTCACGGCCCAGGACGCCGGCCTCATCAAGCCGCCCGCGCCGACGCCGCTCGTGCGCGTCAGCGGCTTTTGCCTCGTGACGCTGACGGTGCTGGCGGTGCTGTTCGGCCTGAAGGCTGCGCAAGAATTCATCGTGCCGGTGGTGATGGCGATCGTGGTCGCCTACACCCTGGACCCCGTGGTGGCAATGCTTGAAAGGTACCGCGTGCCCCGGTCGCTGGGCACGGTGGTCGTCATGGGCGCCATCGCGGTCGGAATTGGCTGTGTGATCTATTTCACGCAGGACCAGGTCACCGGCATCATCAATGCGTTGCCCGAGATATCGAGCAAGCTGTCCCGCACGCTGGGCGGCCTGTTGAGCGGGGACGGGTCGTTCCTGGAAAAATTGCGCAACGCAGCAAGCATCCTGCAGGAATCCGGCGCGCCCAAGGCGGGCGGGCGGGTCGTCGTCGCGAAACCGGACACGGGCCTGAGCGACATCTTGGTGTGGGGCTCGAAAGGCCTGGCGACCTTCGTGGGGCAGGCGACCATGTGCGTGTTCCTGGTCTTTTTCCTGCTGCTGTCGGGCAACGCGTTCAAGCGCAAGTTCGTGAAGATGGCGGGCAACACGCTGTCGCAGAAGAAGATCAGCGTGCATATGCTGGACCAGATCAACAACTCCATCCACATGTACATGGCGATGATGCTGGTGACCAACGTGGCGCTGGGTCTGCTGTCGTGGGTGGCGTTCCGCTGGCTTGGGCTGGAAAACGCCGCGACGTGGGCGGTGGTGGCCGGTGCGCTGCACATCATCCCGTACTTCGGTCCGCTGATGACGGCGGTTGGCACGGGCATTGCCGGCCTGATCCAGTTCGGAGAACTTGGCCCGGCGCTGGCGATCTCGATGAGTTCGGTTGCGATCGCGCTCTTGATCGGCGTGCTCGTCACCACCTGGATGTCGGGGCGGATCGCCCGCATGAACGCCGTCGCCGTGTTCATCGTGCTGCTTCTCTTCACGTGGCTGTGGGGCATCTGGGGCACGCTGCTGTCGCTGCCCATTGCGTTCATCGCAAAGGTGGTTTCCGACCACATCGAAGGGCTGGAGGCATTGTCCGAGTTCCTGAGCGAGTAGGCGTTGCGGGCAGGCCCGGCCGCAATGGCCGGACGGCGTGCGATTGGTATGCTTGCACCTCGAATCACCGGATCCTCCATGACCGACACTTTCCGTTCCGACCGGCTATCCGGCGTGCGCGCCGCGCCATCCCTGGATGCGCGGCGCACGCAATTGCGCCGCATGAAGATCGCGGCGCTGGCGCTGCTGGTGGCCATGGTCAGCGGCTTCATCACCAGCCATGTCATGGGCGGGCAGGGCGCGTGGGCATGGGTGCGGGCCTTTTGCGAGGCCGCCACCGTGGGCGCGCTGGCCGACTGGTTCGCCGTCGTCGCGCTGTTCCGGCGGCCCATGGGCCTGCCCATTCCGCACACCGCCATCATCCCCAGCAACAAGGACCGTATCGGCGACAGCCTGGCGGTGTTCGTGCGCGATCACTTCCTGGACCCCGATACCCTGATCGAGAAGCTGCGCGTCTTCGACCCCGCCGCGCGGCTCAGCCGCTGGCTGGCGCGGCCCGCCCAGGCCCGCGCCCTGAGCGACGGCGCGCGCCGGGTGGCGTTGCAAACGCTGGACCTGCTGGATGACCGCCCCGTGCGGGGCGTCATTCAGGAGTTCGTAGTCAGCAATCTGCGCCGCTGGGACGCGGCCGCCACCGCGGGCGAGGTCCTGGGCCTCTTGACCCGCGACGGGCGGCACCAGGAATTGCTGGACGCCGCGCTGGAACGCCTGGGCGGCTATCTGGCCGAGGAAGACGTCAAGGAACGGGCGTCGACGCTGCTCGTGAAGTTCGCCCGCAAGGAATGGCCGCGCATCATCGCCGCCGTCGACGTGGTCAAGTCCGTCGACAACATCGCCGACAACCTGGCCGACCGCCTGGCTCGCGCGCTGGTGGAAGAGCTGCGCGATGTGCTGTCCCAGCCCGATCATCCGGTGCGCCGGGACTACGAGGCCTGGGTGATGAACTACATCGAACGCCTGAAGACGGATCCCGCCCTGGCCGGCCAGGTTGAAGCGCTGAAGCAGCGGGCCATCGACCATCCCAAGGTCCAGGAGTATGTCCAGGGTCTGTGGGACGACATCCATGCGGCGCTGCGGCGTGACCTGGCGGACGAACACTCCGCGCTGGCCGCGCACCTGGAAAGCGCGCTGCTGGCGCTGGCCCGCAAGCTGGGCGAAGACCCCAGGCTGCGCGAGGCCATCAACAACCACATCCTGGGCGGCGCGCGGCGGCTGACCGGCCGGCTGCGCGTGGGCGTCACCGAGCACATTTCACGCACCGTCAAGAATTGGGACGAGCGCCATCTGGTCGATGAGCTTGAGCTCAGCGTGGGGCGCGACCTGCAATACATCCGCTTTAACGGCACGCTGGTCGGGGGGCTGATCGGCGTGCTGCTGCACGCGGTGATCCTGCTGGTGAACGGATAAACGGCGCGGTGTCCTACGCCGTGTCAAACCTTGTATCAGGAATGAAGTTTGCTGGCGAACCGCCCGGCGCCGGTGCTATCTTCATTGGCGCCACCCATCGCGCGAGGCGCGCGTCTCGCTCCGTTGGCCGCCCGCAGTTCGCGGGCATCTTTCCAGGAGGCAATTCATGAAGAAATTCTCGATGCTTGTCACGGCGCTGGCTTTGGCGGGCGCGTCCAGCGCGGCGCTGGCCGAAGACGTCTCGATGTCGTTCCTGACGCCAGAAGGCGTGGGCAAGAGCGCCGGCACCATCACCTTGAAAGACACCAAGGAGGGGCTGCAGTTTACGCCGCACCTCAAAGGCCTGCCGCCGGGCGAGCGGGGTTTCCACGTCCACGAGAAAGGCTCCTGCGAGCCGGGCATGGTGAATGGCAAGACCGCGCCGGGCGGTGGCGCGGGCGGCCATCTGGACCCGAAGGGCACCAAGGCCCACAAGGGACCGATGGCGACCGACGGGCACCAGGGCGACCTGCCGTTCCTTACCGTTGCGTCGGACGGCAGCGCGACGAAGACGGTGCTTGCCCCGCACTTGAAACTGGCCGACGTGAAGGGGCGCGCGCTGATGATCCACGCGGGCGGCGACAACTACAGCGATAAGCCCGAGCCGCTGGGCGGCGGGGGCGGACGCCTGGTTTGCGGCGTCGTGAAGTAGGAAGGATGACGGCGCCGGTCGCGTTCCGTTCTCAGGCCGTCCCGTTGCGGCCGTATTGCCGGTAGCCGTCGCGCTCGGCCAGGCGGTCGTAATACGCAGCCACCGATGGCAGCGCGGGCTTACCGAAAGGCGTCTGGAACCACCGGTTCACGGACAGCCCAACGGGAATGTCGGCCAACGTGAAGGTGTCGCCCGCCACGTACGCCCGGGTGCCGGCCAGGCGTTGATCCAGGATTCCCATGAATCGCGCCCATTCCTTGCACGACGCCTCGATGGCAGCGGCGTCCTGGTGCGCGGGCGACTGCCGGGCCAACGCCATGAACGCGTAGCTCCAGGACCGGTTCAGGTCCGTTGCCTGCCAATCCATCCACTGATCCACCCGGGCCCGCGCCTTGGGCTCGGCCGGATAAAGATGCCGCCCGTCATACTGGCCCGCCAGATAGCGGATGATGGTGTTGGACTCCCACAGGACGAAGTCGCCATCCTGGATAACCGGCACCATCGCATTCGGATTGCGCGCCAAAAATTGCGGATCGGACGTCGGCCGGAAACCGCTGCCCCAGTCTTCGCGATCGAAGGGCAGGTTCAGTTCGGCACACGTCCACAGCACTTTGCGCACGTTGATGGACGAGGCCTTACCTAGAATTTTCAGCATGGCAGCCAGCCCGGCGGGGCGTTCGGAAGTACAGGATCGCCGCAGTCTAGCGGGCGGCAAGGGCCACCGCCAGATACAGATCGGGGAATGCGCAGCCAGAACAGAAGCCCGTCAAACCACACGTGGCCGGCTGCGCCGGTAAGCGTGGGTAGCCGGCGTCGCGCACGCGGCCCCGGGCGGGCTTCGGTGTATGCTTGCCGCGCCATTGCACTGCGACGGTGCATGAACCTCTGTCTGCCCACCATGACCAAGGCCCTGTTAGTCGAAGACGATACGAAGCTGGCGCGCCTGATCGCGCAGTTTCTGGAACAACACGGATTCAATGTTGCCCAGGCTTATCGCGGCGATCACGCGGTGGATGCGTTCCGCCGCCACGAGCCGGCCATCACCATCCTGGACCTGATGTTGCCGGGCCGCGACGGCTTGCAGGTCTGCCGCGACCTGCGTGCGTTCTCGTCTGCGCCGATCCTGATGCTGACGGCGCGCGAAGACGATCTGGATCACATCCTGGGCCTGGAGTCCGGCGCGGACGATTACGTCATCAAGCCCGTGGAACCGCGCGTCCTGCTGGCGCGGATCCGCGCCTTGATGCGGCGCCACAACCAGACCGAGCTGCAGCCTGAACGCCTGGATTTCGGCGCGTTGTCCATCGACCGCCAGACGCGCGCGGTGATGCTGTCTGAGGTCGAGGTCGACCTGACGACACTGGAATTTGAAATGCTCTGGGCGCTTGCCAGCCAGGCTGGGCAGGTGTTGACGCGCGACGATCTGCTGAACGCGGTGCGCGGCATCGAATTCAATGGGCTGGATCGCACCGTGGATGTGTGCATCAGCAAATTGCGCCGCAAGCTCGATGACGATCCGCGGGATCCGTCCCGCATCAAGACCATCTGGGGCAAGGGCTACCTGTTCTCGCCCAAGGGTCACGAGCTGGACGATGCTTAAGTTCGTCCTGCGCATCTTCGTGGTGCTGGCCATTGGCTTCGTGCTGTCCAACGAAGTCGTCGACCGGGCGGCAAACTATCTTTTTGAGTCGGAGACGGCCAATTACACGCGCGAAGCCGTGCGAGGCCAGTTGCACAGCCTGAAGCAGGAGCTGGCCCACGTGCCGCCGGACGCGCGCCCCGACTACGTGCGCAACACGCTGGCGCCGCATTACGGACTGACGTTGCAGGTCCTGGAGCCGGCTGACTACAACGCGCCGGATTTCGCGCTGACCGCTGACGAGCGGCGCACCATCGACGCGGGCGGGTTCTTCCTGCGCGACAACCTGATGAGCTTCGTGGCCGCCATACCGGGCCCGGGCGCACAGTGGCTGATGGTCAAGCTGCCGCCCGAGCCGCTCGTCGGCACGTGGGTGATCGTCGCGATCTACGCTGCCCTGGGCGTGCTGTTGTGCGCCTTCATGCTGGTGTGGGCGCTGCCGGTCTGGCGCGACCTGGAGGCGCTGAAGACCGCCGCGCAGCGGATGGGGCAGGGCGACCTGCGGGTGCGCGCGCAGCTGTCGCGGTTTTCCAGCATCCGCGGGCTGGGCGACACCTTCAACCAGATGTCCGAACGCATCAGCGCGCTGATCAGCAATCAGCGCGAACTGACCAACGCGGTATCGCACGAACTGCGCACGCCCATCGCCCGCTTGTCGTTCGAGCTGGACATGATCGAGCAAGAGGCCGATCCCGCCGCGCGCCGGCGACTGGTCGAAGACATGAAGAACGACGTCGCCGAGCTGGACAGCATGGCGTCGGAATTGCTGATGTACGCCCGTCTGGAACACAAGAGTGACGACATTCCGCTTCAAGCCCAGGACGCCCGCGGGTGGCTCGATTCGGTCGTGCAGCATGCGTCGTTTGAGGCCGACTTGTCGGGGGTGCAGTGCGTGGTGACGCACTGCGATGCAGGCGACGTGCGGCTGCACCCGCGCTACATGACGCGCGCCTTGCTCAACCTGCTGCAGAACGCCATCCGCCACGCCGGCCGGCAGGTGCAGGTCGGACTTGCCAGCCCCGCGCCACGGCAGTACGTGCTGACGGTGGACGACGATGGACCGGGCGTGCCGCCCGCCGATCGCGAGCGCGTGTTCGATCCCTTCATCCGGCTAGACGAAAGCCGTGCGCGCGGCACTGGCGGAACCGGGCTGGGCCTGGCGATTGTGCGCCGCGTGGCGCGATGGCACAACGGCGAGGCGCTGGTGTCCGAGAGCCCGCTGGGCGGCGCCCGTTTCGTGATCCGCTGGCAAGCGGCCTGATCTGACCCGCACGCCGCGCGGCCGCCGTCGTTGTGCAGTGGTATGCCGGGCCGCTTAATGCTTCTTCACAATTGTTAAAGAGATCAGGGAAATTTGCCTGACGTCTCCCGATACATTGCCGGCCATCGGCCAACTGGCCGTCAATACGGAGGCCGCAGGTGTCGGAGATCGTTGTGTATGTCAGAAGCCAGCCGCAGCTGGGCGACCAGATCGTCGCCATGCCAACGCTGTATCAGCTCAAGACATGGTGGCCATCGCGCCGGCTCAAGGTGGTCGCCCGTGACGACGTGGGCAATTTCTACCGGGCGCTGCCCTGGGTCGACGAGTTCGTGCGTGCCTCGACATTCATCGATTACCTGCGCAGCCTGAAATCCGAGACCCGCATGTCCGTCAGCCTGCATCACAGCAGCGAGCGATTCGGCGTGGTCAATCTGCTGCGCCGCCCGGCGATCCGGTTGGGGTTTCGCAATGCGCGCTTCAGCGACGTTGCCTGGACGCATTGCCATCGCAAGGACATCACCGAATACATCGGCCAGGCCAATCTGCGCTTGCTGGCGTCGTACCGGCCATTCGACCTGGAAGGGGCGACGCGCGCATGTTTCTATACGCTGGCGCGTCCGCACCTGCGCGTGCCGTTGGGCGGCGACGTGGTGATGATTCCCGGGGGCGGCGCCGGCGACTTCAAGCGTTGGAGCCTATCGAACTACCTGCGGCTGGCCGACAGGCTGAAACCGCTGCTGGGCGCCGGCACCCGTTTTCTCTTCGTGCTGGGCCAGCAGGAAGCCGCGGAGCGGGATGCCCTGCGCGCGATGCAGCGGCCCGACTTCTCCATTGCCTATTGCCGGCCCATCGCCGAGCTGAGTGCCATCATGCTGCGCGCGCGGCTGGTGGTGGCCAACGATTGCGGCCCTTCGCACATCGCGCAAGGCGCTTGCGTGCCGTATGTGGGCGTTTTCAACGAAGCAAATCCCGAGTGGTTCTGGCGCCGGCGCGGGTCGGCGTTCGTGGTGCCGCGGCATCCGCCAAGCGGCATCAATTCGATCACGCCCGGCGAAGTGCTGGCGGCCTGTCTGGATGTATTGGATCATCATGCGCATACTGCACACGCTGGCTGAGCGCAGTCTGGGCGGATTGGAGTTCCGCACGCTGGAGCAGGCGAGCTGGCTGCTCAATCACGGCTACGAAGTGGCCATTGCGTCGCCCTCGGGCAGCGCCGTGAGCCACGCCGCGCGCGAGCGCAAGCTGACGACCGTGGATATTGACTTCAACCCTGCCTATTCGCCCAGGACCGTCCTGGCGCTGCGCCGGGCCGTCCAGGCAATGCGCATCCAGGTCATCGATAGCCATAGCCGCGCAGACGCCAAGACGGCCGCGCTGTGCCGGGATCTGTGCGCGGTCGTGCGCACGCGTCATTTTGCCAAGCCCATGCGTTCGTCCCTGCGCCGCCGGCTGGAATGGAAGCTCGGCTGCGACCACGTCATCGCCACCAGCGACGTCGGCAAACAAGAACTGCTGGCGGCCCGGCTGGTGCCGGAGGACCGGATCAGCGTGGTCGGGGAGTGGGCCGGCGACGCGTTCTTTCAGTCCGGTGACGCGACGGATGCCGTCCTGCGGATCCGTCGCGGCTTGGGGATACCGGCGCCCAAGGCGTCTTACGTCATCGCCACCGTGGGGATGCTGCGCCCGGAGAAAGGCCAGGCCGATCTGCTTCACGTGGTGCAACGCCTGCGCATTCAAGGCGTGCCCGCGGTGGCCCTGGTCGTGGGCATGGCAACCGCGCGCACACAACCGTATGCGTATTCGCTGTACCGCCTGGCCGTGGATCTGGGTATCGCAGAGCATGTCGTGTTTGCAGGTCATCGGACCGACGTGCCCGACATGATCCGCGCCGCGGACGTGGTGCTGGTTCCGTCCGCGACCGAAGCCTGGTCGCGCATCGTGCCCGAGTCCTTCGCCGGCGAGCGGCCCGTCGTCGCCAGCAATGTGGGTGGCCTGCCGGAGATCGTCGTGCCGGGCCGTACCGGGTGGCTTGCCGCGCGGGGTGACGTCGCGGCGTATGCCGACTGCATCCTGCAGATCCGGAACCGGCCTTGGCATGCCCAGGCCATTGTGGCCAACGCGCGGGCGTTCGCAGATGCGCATCTGCGCCTGGGAGAAAAGATGTTCCGCACGCTCGAGGCGTATCGCGTGGCCGTGGGCGCACGCTTGCCGCCCGAACGCTATCAGCGCGGGGGGGCGTCGGCTTGACCACGATCGACAGGGTCTGCAAGGTGGCGGCGCGTCCGGACCCGTGCGCGACGTCCGTCATCGGGACGGCGGCGGCATGCGATGGCCCACTGTCGCCGTTGGCGCCCCAGGCCGGCGAGCAGTTGCTTGTGGGCAAGGGCGAGCGCGCGCGCACGGGAATCCTGCTGATCCACCGTCTGGGCGGCGCACCCTGGGAAATGCACGAACTGGCGCGCGGTCTGAATGAACAGGGCTTCAGCGTCATGGCGGTCAAGCTGGCGGGCCATTGCGGATCGCTCCAAGAATTGGCCGGCGCAGGGTGGATGGATTGGCTGGCCAGCGTGCGCCGGGGCGCAGATATGCTGGCCAGCCGGACCGATCGCATCGTCGTCGGCGGAATCGCCACGGGCGCCGTGCTGGCCCTTGCCCTGGCGCAGGAACGGCCGTTCCACGTGGCTGGCGTCCTGGCGCTATCGCCCGTGCTCCGTCATGACGGCCGTGCGGGTCCGCGCCGGGCAAGCACGGCCTTCCTGCTGCCGGTGTTGCGTGTGCTCGGCATCGCCCGGCATCGCGCGCTGCCGGGACGGCTGCGCCGCGCGGGCTTGCCGGGCACGCCGTGGGGGGCGCTGGGCCAGATGCGTAAGCTGGCGGCCGCAGTACGGCGCCGGATGGACATGGTGCGAGCGCCGTGCCTCGTCATCCATGCACGGCACGACGACGTCGCGACCGTATCCGGCGCGTTCGAGATCGCGAAAGCGGCGCGCAACACGAATGTGCACTTGCAACTGCTGGCAGACCGCGAGCATGTGATCACGATGGGCCGCGGATGCGGCGATGTCGTCTCGCGGGCCACGGCGTTCGTCAGCGGGATTGCTTGGCCTTGATCGCGGGTTGCGCAGCATCCGACATGTTGCGCAACTGAAGAAAGATAGAATGTTGCCCGTAACCATTTAAGAAGCACGCACATGGGAGCAGGCCCCTCCACGGATCGCTGAGCCGCAACGACGTCATCAATCGTTGTTGCGGCGGTCATTCCTCGATCTTCATTCAGGTCAAAACAGGCAGATCGCCGCCAGATCTTTTTTCTGTGCGGAGGCTTTCTCATGCCTGTCAAATCTGCGCCTGCGTGGGCGCATTCCCTGCCATATTCCCTGGTCCTGATGGCCCCCTTCGATCTGCTCGCATCGTTGGCCATGGACATTTATTTGCCGGTAGTGCCGTCGATGCCGGCCGCGTTGGGCGCCGTTCCCGCGCTCATTCAATTGACGCTGACCCTTTACATGCTGGTGCTGGGTGTGGGCCAGTTGATATTCGGGCCGCTGTCGGACAGGGTTGGTCGGCGGCCGGTCGTGCTGGGCGGCGCGGCGACGTTTGCCGTGGCGTCCTTCCTGCTGGCGGGCGCTAGTGGGGGCCACGCGTTTCTCGGCCTGCGGATCCTGCAGGCGCTGGGCGCATCGGCAGCGCTGGTGGCCGTGTTTGCCACGGTCCGCGATGTGTACGCGGACCGGCCGGAAGGCGCCAGCATCTATGGATTGTTCAGCGCGATGCTGGCGTTCGTGCCGGCTGTCGGTCCGATACTTGGGGCGGTCGTCGCGCTTGCGTGGGGATGGCGCGCGATCTTTCTCTCGCTGGGCGTATTGGCGTCGCTTGCGCTTATCCATGCCTGGCTGCGATGGCCGGAGACCCGGCCGGCGGCTGGCGCGCCGCAAGGCCGGCGTGTCCTGACCATTCTCGGCAGCCTCTCCTTCTGGGTCTATACCGGCGGGTTTGCAACCGCGATGGGCGCGTTTTTCGTGTTCTTCTCGATTGCGCCGCGCATATTGATCGGCAGAGCGGGGTGGGGCCAACTGGCATTCAGCCTGGCCTTCTCGTCAGTCGCGCTGGTCATGATTTTCGCGACACGCTTTATCGGGACGTTGGTCAACCGGTGGGGCATTGCCGGCTGCTTCGTCCGTGGCGTCTGGGTCATCGCAGGCGGGGCGGGTGTGCTGGCGCTGTCATCGGGGCCGGTCCCACCCGGGTTCACCGCCGTCGTCCTACCCATGTGGCTGATCGCCGTGGGCATTGTGATGGTGGCCGGCGTAACGGCCAACGGCGCACTCGAAGGCTTCTCGGACGTGGCCGGGATGGCGGTGGCGTTGTACTACGGCATCCAGAGCGTGATCGTCGGCGGCTTGGGGACGTTGGTGGTGCTGATACTGGATGGCGACACGGTCTGGCCTTTGGTGGCGTATTGCCTTGTCATGTGCTGCATCAGCCTGGGGGGACATGCCGTCCTGAAGCGCCGATGACGGGCGCAACCTCAAGACTTCCCCCGGCCTCAGGACGCCACCGGCTCCGGCTGCCTTTTCAACCGCAGCACCGGCGACGTGAACAGCACGGCGAACTGGATGAAGAAGCCGGCGGTCGATACCCAGAGGCAGGCTTCTACGCCGAACTTCGCAGCCAGGGTGGCGCCGATCAGCGCGCCAATGGGCCGCGCGCCGAAGTTGGCCGTCACGATGACGGATGACACTCGGCCCAGCAAGGCGTTGGGCGTGACCGATTGGCGCAGGGTGGTCGTGGTGATGGTCCACAGGATGGGCCCTGCGCCGAACAGGAAGAAGCCCGCGGCCGCGCAGGCGCCCGACGGAAAGGCCAGCGTCGTCAGCAGGATGCTGCTGGCCAGCAATGCGGATAGCGGTCCCGCGCCGATCATCGCGCCGAACGACAGCCGGCGCGCGAGCCACGGTGCAGCCAGCGCGCCGGCCAGCATCCCCGCGCCGTAGATGCCCAGCGTGATGCCGACGCCCGCGGCCGACAAACCAAGCCGATCCACGGCGTAGGCAACGTAGATGGCCAGCAGGACAAACCACGCGGTATTGAAGAAGAGGGCGGTCAAGAGAACCGGTCGCAACAAGGGATGCGTGGCGACGAATGCCGCGCCTTCGCGCAGTTCGGTCAGCGGATGGCGCCGCATGGCGGGCTTGGGCGCATCTTGCGGCAGGCCGGCAAGAAACACGGCGGCCAGCAGCGACAGCGTGGTGGCAAGCACGTAAGCGGTGGATGCGCCCATCCACCCGACCAGCGCGCCGCCCGCGGCCGGACCGGCAGAAAAGGCGGCGCTGCGCGCCAGCTCCAGCCAGCGGTTGGCGTTGGACAGTTCGGCAGGTGGAACCAGCCTGGGCACCAACGCGGGGGCCGCGACGTTGTAGGCGACGGTGCCCACCGCCCCGGCAAAGCCCAGCGCCGCCAGCCATTGCAGGCTGAGGCCGCCCGTCCACAAAAGCGCCAGCAGTGCGATCAGGCTTGCCGCGCGCACGCATTCGGCGCCAGTCATGAGGGACCGGCGCGACATCCGGTCGGCCAACACACCGGCGGGCAGGGAAAGCAACAGGAACGGCAGCGTTTGCGCGGTCTGCAGATAGCCGGTCTGCGCCGCGGTGGCGCCCAGGGTCAGCACGGCATACAAGGGCGCAGCCGCCAGCGCGATCTGCTCGGAGAATTGCGCGGCAAGGTTCGACGCCGCAAGGCGGCGGAAGGCGGAGGGCAGGGCGGGCATGGGAAGGGAGCGGCGGGCGCCGCGCAAACGGCAAGGGCACGATGTTGATCGTACCCTTGCGGCCCCGCACTCCGGTCCTTGCTGTGCGGCAAGGACGCGCTTCGGTCAGGGAATGGGCGGGTAGTCGCCGAAGCCGTCAGGCCAGGTGGTCAGCACGTCGTAGCCTGTCTCGGTGACGACGACCATGTGTTCCCATTGGGCCGACAGCGAGCGGTCCTTGGTGACGACGGTCCAGCCGTCGGGCAACTGCTTGGTCTGCGGCTTGCCGGCATTGATCATGGGCTCGATCGTGAACATCATGCCGGGCTGCAATACCAGGCCTTCTCCAGGCCGGCCATAGTGCAGCACCTGCGGATCGTCGTGGTAGATCTGGCCAATGCCGTGGCCACAGTATTCGCGCACGATGCTGAAGTGCTCGCGGTGCGCGACGGTCTGGATGGCGTGGCCGATATCGCCCAGCGTGGCGCCGGGCTTGACGGCCATGATGCCGGCGCGCATGGCTTCATACGTGGTGTTGACCAGGCGGCGCGCCAGCGGGCTGGGCTGGCCGACGTAATACATGCGGCTGGTGTCGCCGAACCAGCCGTCCTTGATGACCGCGACGTCAATGTTCAGGATGTCCCCGTTCTTGAGCACCTTGGCCGACGGAATGCCGTGGCAGATTACGTGATTGACCGACGCACAGATGGTCTTGGGAAAGCCGTGGTAGCCCACGTTGGCGGGCGTGGCTTTCAGCACGTTGACGATGTAGTCGTGACAGACGCGGTCAAGCTCGTCGGTGGTGACGCCGGGGCGAACGTGTTCGCCGATCATGTGCAGCACTTCGGCCGCCATGGCGCCCGCCTTGCGGGCCATTTCGATGTCGGCGGCCGATTTGATGGAAACCTTCTTGGCCATTTATGCGGCCTCCTGCTGCGCGGGCTGCGGCAACCCTTGCGAGAGGGAGGCGATGGTGAAGCCTTCGGCCTGGTCGATGCGGATCAGCAATTGGCAGATGTCGGCATGGCGCAGTTCGGGATAGAGCTCGGAGAGCATGCCGATGCGCATCCAGTGTTCGGCCTGCGAATTGATGGAGCGGCTGAGGGCGCCGCTGGCGACGCGCAGGTTCTCGTGCATCTGCTCGGAAATTTTGACGATACCCATGGTGGATGTGTTCCATATATGTTTCGTATATGGAACGTATCGTACTGCGTCGAGCCGCCGCGTGCAAATCGGCCTCAGGCGGATTCCTTGCTTTCCTTGGCTGGCTTGCGGGGCTTACTGCGCGCGGACTTCTTGGCGGCGCCGGCTCGGGGCGCTTCCTTGGGCGCCGGGGCGGCTGCCGCGGTCATCTGCTCCATCCACATCAGCGCGTCCGTGTACGACAGGAACTGCTGCAGGTAACCGGGCGACATTTCGCGCATCAGGGAGAGCGCGCGGTGCACGAGCTGATTGGAGTTGAGCGGGCCGGCGTTCTTGTGGACCTGTTCCTGCGACTGGCGGACTTGCCGGTCGGCGCTGAAGCGCGACCAGAGCGTCTGGAATTCGTCGAGAAGGGGCAGCTCGGGATAGGCGGCGCGCAGGTTTAGCGGGTCGAACCGCCCGGCGCACGCGCGGTCGCCTTGCGCGTCCGCAGCTTGCGGTTGGCCGGCTGCACCGGGGTTGTCCAGGTAGGCGACCAGGCCGGCGAGGGGGCCGCATTCGGGGGCAGGCGGTGGGCCAGGGGGGGCCTCGGCGGCGCCCGCGTCCGTCAGAGCCGATTCGTACGCCTGGATCAGTTCGGCCAGCCGCCCATCAAGCCGCTCGCGGACGGGGCCGTCATACGCGGCCGCGCGGCGTGCCAGCGCGTTGATCAGATGAAAACGCAGCGGGTCGGCGCGGTCGGCGCCGCTGGCGCGCCAGCCGTCCAGCACGGCGCGCGGGTCCAGGTCCGCCCCGCGGCTGCCGTCACTGCTCACCGGGCTTACCCGCTTCGTTCGAGGGTTTGGGGATGGGCGTGATTTCGACGCGCCGGTTCTTGGCGCGGCCTTCCTCGTCCGCGTTGGACGCAACCGGCTGCTCGGCGCCGAAGGCCGCGGCAAAGACCATTGACGACGATACGCCTTCGTCAATGAGGGCCCGCGTCACGGTGAGGGCGCGCTGCGCGGAAAGATCCCAGTTGTCGGCAAAGCGGCGGTTGCCCTCGCGTACCTGCTGGTCGTCGGTGAAGCCGCTGACCATCAGGATTTCGTTGTGGGTCTTCAGGTAGGCGGACAGCGGTTCGATCAGGCTTTTCAGGATCTCGCGGCCTTCGGGTTGAAGCTGATCGGAGTTCAGGGCGAAGAGCACGCTGCCGCTGATGCCGATGCGGCCGTTCACGAGCGTCACGCGGCCAGCGGCAAGCGGGCCGGCCAGTGCCTGTTCCAGCGTCTCGCGGCGCTGCGTTTCTTCCTGGCGCTGCTTGACCTCTTCCTCAAGCTGCGTCGACAACTGCAACTGCACCGCGACGACGCTGACCAGGATGAGGACGAAGGCGCCCAGCAGCACCGACATCAGGTCGCCAAAGACGGCCCAGGCCGGCGCCGTCGGCTCCACGCCGCCGTCGATATCCTCGCTCATGCCGTTTCCGCTCCGGCCGCGGCGCGCTGGGCGGCGAGCTGCTGCAGGTTCTCGATGATCTGCTTTTGCGACATGAGGCTCAGGTCGACGACCTCACGGGCCTGCGCCACGTAGTAGGACAGTTGCTCGTCGCCGCGCGCGATGGATTTGTCCAGCGCCGCCTCGATGCGTTGCAGCTGCGCCGTGAGCTTTTCGTTCGATTCGCCGAAGGCCTGCACGGCGGCGCCGAAGGATTCGCCCAGGCTGGCGACCTCGACCGCGCTGCTGGTGACCAGCGAGGCCACTTCGGTCAGCTTGCCGGTTTCGGACTCGACCTTGTCGGTGAACTGCGCGCCCACGCGTTCCAGCATGTCCGCCGACGACGCCACCAGGGCATCGACGGCCGTGCGCTGCTCGGCCGCGGTGTGGTTGACGGCGTCCAGCAGCGTGCCGAGCGTCTCGAGCAGGCGGTTGCGCTCTTCGAGCATGTCGTTGTCGCGCACCATGCTGTCCGACAGCTTCTGGCGCAGCTCGCCGATGACTTCGGCGGCGGCGCGCGGCGCCTCGGACGCGGCCTGGACCAGACGGCCGATCTCGGCGATGGTTTCGCTGGCGTGGGCCTGCGTTTGCGCGGTGATGTCCTGCGCAGTGAGGCTGAGGGTGTCGCAGATCTCTTGTTGCAGGCCGGCTGCCTGCGCGCCTGCCTGCTGCCATTCGGCGCGCAGCGCATTGGCCATGTCCGCCAGCTTGGCCGTCCAGGCGGTCAGGCGTTCCTCGTCGTTGGCGGCCAATGCTGCTTGCAGGGCGGCATGCGATTGTTCCAGCGTCTGCAGCAGCTCGGCCGAATGCGCGCCGAAGGCAGCGGACGCGGTTTGCAGCGCGTCGCGGTTGTCGTCGGCCAGTTGCTTGCCGACCGTTTCCTGGCGGGTCTGCGCGTCTAGCCAGGCTTGCGTGACGCCGCCGGCGGCCGTCTCCAGGCGAGAGGATACGGTTTCCAGAAGCGCGGCCTGTTGCTGCGTCTGGGCGGTGATGTCGCGGGCGGTCTGGCTGAGCGCGTCGCTGATTTCCAGCTGGCGCAGGGCGGCCTGCGTGCCGGCCTGTTCCCATTCTTCGCCCAGCTTGGCGGCCATCGCCGTCAGCGAGCCGGTCCAGGCGGTCAGGCGTTCTTCGTCGCGCGAAGCCAGCGCGGCCTGCAGGTCGGCGTGCGACTGGTCCAGCGTGCGCAGCAGCGCGTCGGCATGCTGGCCGAAGGCGGCCGCCGCCGTTTCGAGGGCGCGCTGGTTGTCGGCGGCCAGTTGCTTGCCCAGGTCTTCCTGGCGGGTCTGGGCGTCCGTCCAGGCCTGCGTGACGCTGCCGGCCGCCGTTTCCAGGCGGGTCGACACGTCTTGCAGCAGCCGGGCCTGCGCTTCGGTCTGGCCGGCGATGCCGCGGGCGGTCTGGGCGAGCGCGTCGTTGATTTCCTGCTGGCGGGCGACGGTGTTCGCGCCGGCCTGTTCCCAGTCCTGGCCCAGCTTGGCGGTCATGGCGCCCAGCGTGTTGCTCCACACAGCAAGGCGTTCTTCGTCGCGCGCGGCCAGGGCGGCCTGCAATTCGGTGTGCGACTGGTCCAGCGTGCGCAGGAGCGATGCGGCGTGTTGCTCGAATGCTGCCGTGGCGGCTTCCAGCGCGGCCTGATTGCCGGCGGCCAGCTTGCTGCTGGCTTCTTCCTGGCGGGCAAGCGCGCGGGTCCATTGGTCCGACACGCCGTTGGCGGCGGCCTCCATGCGGGCCGACACGCCTTCAAGCAGGGCAGCCTGCGCGGCGGCTTGTTCGGCAACGTCGCGCACGGTCTGAGCCAGGGTGTCGTTGATTTCCTGCTGGCGGACGGCGGCCTGCGCGCCGGACTGCTCCCATTCCTGGCGCAGCGTGGCGCCCATCGCGCCCAGCGTTTCGGTCCAGGCGGCCAGACGCTGCTGGTCGCGCGAGGCAAGGTCGGTTTGCAGCGCGGCGTGCGATGCGTTCAGGGTGCGCAGGAGCGACGCCGAATGCTGCTCGAAGCTGGCGGCTGCGGCGGTGAGGGCCTGAAGGTTGTCGCCGGCCAGTTTTTCGCCGGCCTGCTGCTGGCGCGACAGCGCTTCGGTCCAGGCTTGCGACATGTCGCCCGACGATGCCTCCAGACGTGCCGACACGCTGTCCAGCAGGCTGGCCGAGCGTTGTTCGAAGGTCTGGGCAAAGCGGTCGAGCGATGCGCGCAGGTCTTGGGCCATGGCCTCGCTGGCGCGTTGCTGGCCAGCGACCGCCTGGCTCCAGATGCCGGCGACGTCCGTCGTTGCGGCTTGCAGGCCTGCCGTCAGGCCTTCGAGCTGCTGGCGCACGGCTTGGGCGACGGTGTCCTGCAGGGTGGCGGTTTCGCGGGACAGGCTGTCCATCGTGGCCTGCACGACAGGCTGCAGGGCCTCGCCGGCAGAGCGCGCGCTTTGCGCCACGCTGTCTTTCATGGACTGTTCCATGACGGACGCCAGCCGGGCGTAGGCGGCTTCGGCCTTGCCCTGGAATGCTGTCTGGCTGGCGATCTGGCGTTCGTTCAGCGCCTGGTTCTGCTGTTCCATGCTCTTCATCATGGATTCCAGCTGGCCGACGATGGCGGGCATGGCTTCGGCCTGCCGCTGCATGATCTCGGCCTGGCGCTGGAGCAGCTTGAAGGATTCTTCGCGCTGGTAGCCTTGCGAGTACACGCGCAGCGTGGTCGCGGTCTTGGTATCGAGAAGCTGCGCTGCGTGGACGCGGTCGCGCCGCGACAGCGCGGCCAACAGGCCCAGCATGGCGGACGCGGCAACGCCGGCGATCGAGGTGCCGAAGGCAAAGCCCAGACCCTTGACGGGGGCAGCCAGCGACGCGCGGATCGCGGCCAGATCGGTCGAGCTTTCAAGCGCAAGGCCAGTGCCGCGCAGCGTGACGACCATGCCAAGAAAGGTGCCCAGCATGCCCAGAAGGACCAGCAGGCCCACCAGATACGGCGTGAGCGACGGGCCGGGCAGGCCCAGGCGCTCGCCTTCGATGCGCAGGCGCACGGCGTTGCGCAGTCCGGCCGGAAGCTTGTCCAGCCAGGCGCCAAGGCTGCCCGGCGCTTCGTTCAGGTCTGATACGGCGCGCGTCAGCGACGACGTTGCCTGCTGGTAGCGCAGCAGTTCAAGCGCGCCCGCCAGGTAACAGACGCCGATCAACAGCGTTACGGTCAGCGCCAGCGGGTTCGTACCCGCGTAACCCGCGCCGATCCAGCCCACAACGGCCAGTCCGGCCAGGAAAACCACGATATTGATCAGATTCTTGGACATAGTGTCCTAATTAGCTGGTGCGAAGGGCGGCGAGCAGCCCTTCGACCGGTTGTAAACGAACATCCAATTCGGCCAGCAGAACGGCGCGCATGTCGGCGCGGAACGTGTCCAGCCACGCGCCGGCGGTAATGGCCGGGGCGGGCGGCGACGTCCCGGCCTGCGCGGCGTCAACGGCGGGCGCCTCGGTATCGCCTTGCACGTTGGCCGCCGCATCGGCCGGCGCGCCCGGTTCAGCCACGGCATGCTCCGCAGCCTGCGCCAGCGCCGCTTCCTCGGCCTTGCGCAGGCGGTCGAAGTGCGCCTGCAGCAGTTTCGGGATTGCGCCCAGCAGGGCCCGCTCCTTGGGCAGCAGCGCGCGGTCCATAATCGCGTCCACGACGGCCAGACGCGTCCATTCCCCGTTGCGGGCGGCCACCATTCCGCGCAGCCGGCTGCGCAGGTTGCCAATGCTGGTTTCCATCGTGTGCTGCAACGACAGATACCGCTGGCGAAAGCTCGAATAATCGAACTCATGCTCGGCCAGGACGGCCGCCAGCTTCTTGGCGGGCGCCCGAGCCGGGGCAACCCGCTTGGCGGCCGTGGCCGCCGTGTCGCTGGCGATGGCGTCGGCAAGCGTGGTGCGCACCCGCACGCATTCGCGTTCTTCGGCGCTGCTGAACATGCGGGCGCCGGGCGCAATCACGGGCGGAGCGGTATTGAGCGCCGCCGACAGGGCGATCGCGTCCGTCCAGCCAAGCCATTGGCTCAGATGGTCGGATAGCGACTGCCTGGACTGCTGGACTTCCGCGTCCGTCAGGCGAGTCAGCAAGCGAATGAGCGTCGGGCCGCTTAAACCTGTGCGCTGGGGGGCTTGCAACATACCACCAGAGTCAAAAAGGGGGGAGTTTACACGCTGCGACGGCCCCGGAGGCCCTGTCGGGACGCCCGGACCGGGGACAAGGCACAAAATGGGGTCGCATCATGGCCGGCGCGTCGCCGCTTCCGCAACACTGTGTCGCCACCCGGCGGGCAGGAACCCTCGGCCCGCCCGTCCGTCGAACCCTGCATGGATGCCCGCACCCCCTGGCGATTTACCCGACGACTCCTCATGCTTGCCGCGCTGGCCGCCTTGGCGGTTTGGGCCTGGCCGCGCCTGCCCGAAGCGGCGCGCGCACCCTGGCACATGGCGCGGCTTTCCTGGCAGGACGCGCCGCTGTCGTTGCCCGTACCCGTGCAGGGCGTCGCGCCCCGTCGGCTGGCCGACACCTGGGGCGCCGCGCGGTCGGGCGGGCGCACGCATCAGGGCATCGACATCTTCGCCAAGCGCGGCACGCCCGTGCTGTCGGCAACCGAAGGCGTGGTCACGCGCATCGGCGAGAACACACTGGGCGGCCAGGTGGTCTGGGTGATGGGGCCGGGCCGGCAGATGCACTATTACGCGCACCTGGACGGATATGCGGATATCCGCCGCGGCCAGCTTGTCGCGCCGGGCGACGTGCTGGGCTTTGTCGGCAATACGGGCAACGCCAAAGGCACGCCGCCGCATTTGCACTACGGCATCTATGCCGGGGGCGGGGCGCTCAATCCCTATCCGCTACTGATCTCGCCCGGCGGTTCCCCCATGCCGGTGTCGTCCCCGCAATAACCGCGCGGCGCGCCGGTGTAGATTTGTGTCCTGGCCAGAACAAGGGGGCACGGCGTGGCGCACTTTCCATGGACTTTCTGATCTCGGCTGCGGCGCGCGCGCTGGCGGCGGGCGACCCGCTGGGCGCGTTGAACCACGTGGCGCTGCGTGGCGACGCGCCCGCGCTGGCCTTGCGCGGCATCGCCATGGCGCAGCTGGGCGACCTGGCGCGCGCGCGTAGCCTGCTGCAAGGCGCCGCCCGCGCTTTTGGGCCGCGACAGGCTGTGGCGCGGGCCCGCTGCGTCGTCGCCGGGGCCGAAATCGCGCTGGCTTCGCGCGACCTGGGCAATGGCGAGAAAGCGCTGGATGCCGCGCGCGCCACGCTGCAGGCGCACGGCGATGTGGTCAATGCGGCGCATGCCGGCCACCTGGCGGCTCGCCGCCAGTTGCTGCTGGGGCGTCTTGACGAAGCCGAGCGCACGCTCGCCGGATTGGACGTGGCCGCGTTGCCGTGGGCGTCGCGGGCCATTCATGAACTCATCGTCGCGGGCATCGCCATCCGCCGCCAGCAGGCTGCGGCAGGCCGGGCCGCACTCACGCGCGCGGCGCAGTGCGCCGGCCAGGCAAGCATCCCGGCGCTGATGGCGGAAGTGGAACACGCCGCACAGGCGCTGGACACGCCGGCGGCGCGGCGCATCGCACCCGACGGCGAAAGGACCCTGTCGCTGGACGAGGTCGAGGCGTTGCTCGCGTCCGGCGCGCTGGTCGTGGATGCCTGCCGGCACGCCGTGCGCGCAGCGCAAGGGACCGTCGCGCTGGCCGGCCGCCCCGTGCTGTTTGCGCTGTTGCGGGTGCTGGCGCAAAACTGGCCCGGCGAGGCGACGCGCGAGGCGCTCATCGCCCAGGCCTTTCGCACGCGCTATTTCGACGACACGCACCGCGCGCGCCTGCGCGTCGAAATGGGCCGTCTGCGTGCCGTGATCGGCCCACTGGCCGGCGTGCAGGCCACCCGGCACGGCTACGCGCTCAAGCCCCGTGTGGCGAGCGACGTGGCGCTGCTGGCGCCCGCGGGCGAGGAATCGGATCCGGAGGCGGGCGCACTGCTTGCCTTTCTGGCCGACGGCGAGGGCTGGTCGAGTTCGGCGCTGGCGCTGGTCGTCGGGTCCAGCCAGCGCACCGTGCAGCGCGCGCTTGAGACGCTGGCTGCGGCCGGTAAGGTGCAGGCCTTCGGCCAGGGGCGCGCGCGGCGCTGGATGCTGCCGCCCGTGCCGGGATTCACGACAAGCTTGTTACTTCCGGTGATTCTGCCGGGCCATTAGCATGAACGGACCCCTACAAAAGGAAGCCGACATGAATCGATCTCAAGCCGAAATCCTGCGTGAATATGGTCCGTTCCCCGGTGTCGATGCGGTCCACGGGCTGACGTACGACTGCGAACAGGTGTGGTTTGCCACGGGCGACCGCCTCGTCGCCATGGACCCCGTGACCGGACAGACCTCCCGCGCGCTCGACATCACGGCCAACGCGGGCACGGCCTTCGACGGCACCTATCTCTATCAGATTGCCGATGGCCACATCCAGAAGGTGGACCCCTCGAGCGGGGAAATCCTGTCCACGATCCCCGCGCCGGGCGGCGAATGCGTGTCCGGCATGGCGTGGGCCGAAGGCAGTCTGTGGGTGGGCGCCTACCGCGACCGCAAGATTCACCAGGTCGATCCCGCCACCGGCAAGGTGCTGCGCACGATTGATTCCAACCGCTACGTGACGGGCGTGACGTGGGTGGACGGCGAGCTGTGGCATGGCACCTGGGAAGCGGAAGAAAGCGAGCTGCGGCGCCTGGAACCGCGCACCGGGCAAGTGCTGGAGGCCGTGGAGATGCCGGCGGGCGTGGGCGTGTCAGGACTGGAATCCGACGGCCGCGGCACGTTTTATTGCGGAGGCGGCGAGAGCGGCAAGGTGCGGGCGGTGCAGCGCCCCGCAAAAGCGTCCAGTTGACCCTCAACAATGGGAAAAATACAACATTAGTGGATATGAGAAGTATTTGCATTTAAACTTCGTGCCGATTTGTCACTCTTATTCCAATTCGGTAGGAAGCCACAATGCAAGATCAGAGACGCGTCGCGCGCGGCCCCCTCGTTCACCCTCGTTTTGTGCTGCGCCGCACGTCGGCGATGGTTTTTCTGGCGTTGGCCTCGGCAGGCGCGGTCGCGCAGGAGGCCGCTGTCGCCACGCTGCCGTCGGTGCAGGTGGTGGGCGACACCGCCAACGCGAACACGACCGAGGGAACCGGTTCCTACACGCCGCGCGCCACGGCGGCCAGCACCGGGCTGTCGCTGTCGCTGCGCGAGACGCCGCAGTCGGTCACCGTCATGACGCGCCAGCGCATGGACGACGAGGACATGCGCTCGCTGGCGGACGTGATGGCCAGCACGCCCGGCATTTCGGTGCAGAACTTCGATAGCGAGCGCTACACCTTCAATTCGCGCGGCTTCAGCATCACCAACTACATGTACGACGGCGTGCCCACGGCGTTCGACGTGGGCTATTCGGCGGGCGAGTCGTCCGTCGACCCGATCATCTACGACCGTGTGGAAGTCGTGCGCGGCGCCACGGGCCTGATGACGGGCGCGGGCAATCCGTCGGCCTCGATCAACCTGGTGCGCAAGCACGCCGACAGCCGCGAGTTCAAGGCGGACCTGAGCGCGAGCGTGGGCACGTGGGACACCTATCGCGCCACGGCAGACCTGTCCACGCCGCTCAATGCCGAGGGCAGCGTGCGCGGCCGCATCGTGGCGGCGTACCAGGACAACCATTCGTTCCTGGACTACTACCAGAACAAGAAGAAGGTTTTCTACGGCGTGGTGGACGCCGACCTGACCTCGCGCACGACGCTCAGCGTGGGCTACAACTACCAGGACAACGAGCCAAAGGGCAGCACGTGGGGCGGCTTTCCGCTCTGGTACGCGGACGGCGGGCGCACCGATTGGCGCCGGTCGCTGAACACCGGCGCGCGCTGGTCCTCGTGGGGCAGCACCACGCAGGGCGCGTTTGCCAGCCTGGAGCATCGCTTCGACAACGATTGGCGCGTGCAGGCCGTGGGGTCGTATTCCAAGAATGAAATGGACGGCAAGCTCTTGTACCTGTACGGCTGGCCGGACCGGGAAACCGGACTGGGCATGGGCGCCTCGCCCGCCTGGTATCTAGGCGATCGCAAGCAGAACGCGCTGGACTTGAAGGCAAACGGCCCGTTCACGCTGTTTGGCCGCCGCCACGAAGCCGTGGTGGGCGCAAGCTTCAACCGGCAGAAGGGCGACTTCAACTACCGGTCTGCCATCGGCGCCGCCGCCGTGGGCAATTTCCTGGACTGGGACGGCTCGTATCCTGAACCCGGCTGGAACGATTCGATCATTGCCAACCGCTACACCACCACGCAGACCGGCTGGTACGGCGCGCTGCGCCTGAACCTGGCCGACCCGCTCAAGCTGATCGTGGGCGGGCGCTACAGCACCTGGAAGACCAATTCGGTCGGGTTTGGCGGCGAAGGGCGCACCGAGTTCGACAAGAACGACTTCACGCCATACGCTGGCCTGCTGTACGACATCAATGACACCTACACGGCGTACGTCAGCTACACAGGCATCTTCAATCCGCAGACCTATCAGGACCGCAACGGCAACTGGCTGGACCCGCTGGAAGGCAAGTCGTACGAAGCCGGCATCAAGGGCGAATGGCTGGACGGCCGCTTGAATGCCAGCGCCGCCGTCTTCCAGATCGACCAGGACAACGTGGCGCAGGCGGATCCCGGTCAGATGGTGCCGGGCACGACCAACCAGGCGTACACGGCGGCGCAAGGCACGCGCAGCCGCGGGTTCGATCTGGAACTGTCAGGCGAAGTGACGCCGGGCTGGAACGTGGCGGCCGGGTGGTCGCACTGGACCGCGCGCGATGGCGACGGCAACGCGATCCAGACCGACCAGCCGCGCAGCCTGGTGCGCGTCTTCACGACCTACCAACTGCCGGGTGACTGGAACCGCCTGACGGTGGGCGGGGGCGTGAACTGGCAAAGCCACGTTTACACCATCGCCAGCGGCCCCAACGGCGACGAGCGCGTGGGGCAGGGCAGCTATGCCGTGACCAACCTCATGGCGCGCTACCGTTTCAACCGCAATCTGTCGGCGCAACTGAACGTGAACAACGTGTTCGACCGCAAGTACTACAGCCAGATCGGCTTCTACAGCCAGGGCGCGTGGGCCGCGGGTCGCAGCGCGATGCTGACGATGCGCTACCAGTACTGATCGCACGCGCGCCTAGGCGGGGCCGATCGGCCCCGACGCCGCCCGCGCGGCCTCGGCGATGCTGGCAATGAAGGCCTTGGCGGCTTCCGGCATGATGCGCCCGGCCAGTGTCTGCACCTCGAAGTGGCGCTCGTTCATCTCGCGGTCGCGCAGGGGCACGGCGACGATTTTTCCCCACGCCAGGCGGTTGCGGATCGC
This sequence comes from Achromobacter sp. E1, assembly GCF_037039475.1. Lineage (NCBI taxonomy): Bacteria > Pseudomonadati > Pseudomonadota > Betaproteobacteria > Burkholderiales > Alcaligenaceae > Achromobacter > Achromobacter sp. E1. The sequence goes on along the minus strand of NZ_CP146253.1, from coordinate 3,271,865 downwards.
CAGTTCGCCGCAGAAGGCGACCCCGCCGCCCGCGCTGGCAAAGCCGACCAGCGCGTCGATGCTGCGGCTGGTGAACGCCGGCTCGCAATGCAACTGCTGGCGGCTGCAGCTGATGTCGATCAGCTGGCGCAGCGTGGAATCGGGCGTGGGCAGCGCAAGCGGATACGCCATCAATTGCGCCAGCGCCAACTCGCGGCGGTCGGCCAGCGGATGTCCGGCCGAAAGGATCGCGCGCACCGGCGCGGGCACGCGCGCTTCCACCCGGATATCGCGCTGCGACGTCAGGCTGAGCGTGACGCCGATGTCCGCCGAGCCGTCCCGGATGCGCTGGGGAATCTCCTGCTGCGAGCAGACATCCAGCGAGAACCGGATACCGGCGTAATGCTGCCGGAACGCCGCGATGGCGGCGGGGACGAATTCCGACGCATAGCCCTCGGTGCTGACGATGCGCACATGACCCTGGCGCAGCCCGCGCAGCGCCAGGATGTCGCCCGCCACGCGCTCCACGTCCTGCTGCATGCGCTTGGCGTGCGCGGCCAGCAGTTCGCCGGCGGCGTTCGGGACCATGCCGCGCGCACGGCGCTCGAACAGCAGCGTGCCCAGTTCGCGTTCGACGCGGGCAATCTGCCGGCTGACGGCCGACGGGGCGACATCCAGGCGGGCGGCGGCTTCGCTGACCGAGCCGGTGCGCACGACTTCCAGGAAATAGCGCAGGGAAATCTCCTGCAGGACGCGAGGGTTCATGGTGGGATCCAAGGTTTGCGGAAAGCGCAAAGAAGAATTCTAACCATTGATATTGCTGCAAAGCGTCGGCCGCCTCTAGGATGTGGGCATTCCTTGCGCTCTCATTCGCTAGCACAGCCATGTTTCAATCCGACGCTCCCTCCAAATCCCCCGTTCTGGATTCGCTCCGTCAAGCAAAGCCGGTGCTGTGGACCGGCCCTGAAACGCGTGCGGCTGCTGGGCCGGGCGCGCACTTCCTGATGGACCAGGTGCTGTCCGCGCAAGAGCGCTTTGCGCGGTTCGCGCCGCTGTTGGCGGAATTGTTTCCCGAGCTGGCCGCAACGGGCGGCGTGATCGAGTCGCCGCTTTTGCCCGCCGCCGCCATGCAGGCGGCCATGGGCCTGCCGCAGGACGCGGGCCGGTTGTGGATCAAGGCAGACCACGCGCTGCCGGTGGCCGGGTCGATCAAGGCGCGGGGCGGGATCCACGAGGTGCTGGAATTTGCCGAATCCTTGGCCATGCGTGAGGGTGTACTGCGCCAAGGCGACGACTACCGCAAGCTGGCCGGCCCCGAGGCCCGCGCCGTGTTCGGCCGTTATCAGGTCGCCGTGGGGTCCACGGGCAACCTGGGGCTGTCGATCGGCGTGATCGCGTCGGCGCTGGGTTTCCGTTCGGCGGTGCATATGTCGGCCGACGCGAAGGAATGGAAAAAGGCGCGGCTGCGCGCGCGCGGGGTCGAGGTCGTCGAGCACGCGGGCGACTACGAAAAGGCCGTGGCCGCGGGCCGGGCGCAGGTCGAAGCGGATCCGTTCGGTTATTTCGTGGACGACGAGCGGTCGGCGTCCCTGTTCATGGGCTACGCCGCCGCCGCGCTGCACCTGCGCGTGCAATTGGGCGAAGCTGGCGTGCGTGTGGATGCCGAGCATCCGCTTTTTGTCTACCTGCCTTGCGGCGTGGGCGGGGCGCCGGGCGGCATCGCGTTCGGCCTGACGCAGCTTTTCGGCCCCCACGTGCATTGCTTCTTTGCCGAGCCGGTGCAGTCGCCGTGCTTCCTGGTGCGAATGATGGCGGGCCGCGGCGAACTGCCTGGCGCGCCGGCGTCCGCATCGGTGTACGACGTGGGTCTGACCAACGTGACCGAGGCCGACGGCCTGGCGGTGCCGACGGCCTCCGAACTGGCCTACGCGGCCGTGGGCGCGCAACTGCGTGGGGTCTACACGGTGGAAGACGACACCTTGTACGCGGACCTGGCGCGCGTAAAGGACAGCGAAGGCCTGCGCATCGAACCGTCCGCCGCCGCGGGCTTCAGCGGCCCCCGCCATCTGTGCGGCACCGATGCCGGCCGGGCGTGGCTGCGGGCGCAGGGCCTGCAGGCGCACCTGCCGCAGGCCACGCATCTGGCCTGGACGACGGGCGGGCTGTTCGTGCCCGACGAAGAATATGACCGATTCCTGAGCCGTGGGCGTTCGCTCACGGCCGGCAACTAGGCGCCGGCAGACGCGCCGCATCTCCACCACCTACCATCGAGCACCGCCATGAAAACCTCGTTTCTTGCAGTCAGTCTCGCTTTTGCCAGCACCCTCGGCGCGGCCGCGCCCGCCGCGGCCCAGGACGCCTATCCCTCGCGTCCGCTCACGATGATCGTCCCGTTTCCGCCGGGGGGCGCCACGGACGTGCTGGGCCGCGTGGTGGCCCAGAAGCTGGGACAGGAACTGGGACGCACGGTCGTGGTGGAAAACCGCGCCGGCGCGGGCACGGTGATCGGCGCCAGCTACGTGGCCAAGGCCGCGCCCGACGGCTATACGCTGCTGGTGAGCTCGGGCACGACCTTCACGGTCAACCCGGCCATCCAGGCCCACCTGCCGTATGACCCGGTCAAGAGTTTCGAGCCCATCGGCATCGTCGGCCGCACCGGCCTGGCCCTGCTGGCCAACCCCAAGGTGCCGGTCAAGGACCTGAAGGAGTTCGTCGCGTACGTGAAGGACCCGGCGCATGACCAGCCCCCGTACGGCTCGTTCGGCACGGGCACGACCGCGCATTTCGTGGGCGAGGCGTTCATCTCCGCCGCCAAGCTGAAAATGACGCACGTGCCGTACAAGGGCAGCGCGCCCGCGATGACCGACCTGATCGGCGGCCAGATTCCTTTCTCGGTCGACACCGTGGCCGCAGCGTTGCCGCAAAGCAAGCAGGGCAAGGTCCGCGTGCTGGCGGTGTCCAGTCCCAAGCGTTCGGCCTTCCAGCCCGACGTGCCCACGTTCGCCGAACAAGGCTATCCCTCGGTCGCGATGGACACGTGGCTGATGGTCGCCGCGCCGCGCGGATTGCCCGCCGACGTGAAGACGCGTCTGGAGCAGGCGCTCAAGGCCACGGTGGAATCGCCCGAAGTGGTCAAGAGCCTGGAGGCGCAAGGCTTTGAGGCCGCCTTCGCCAGCGCCGCGGAAGGCGAGGCGCTGATCCAGAAGGAACTGCCCATCATGCGCGAAGTCGCGCAACGGGCCAACATCAAGATCGACTGAAGGAAGACGACGATGGCTTTGGACGACTCCCTGGTATCGCTGACCGCCGTTGAATTGCGGCGCATGATCGGCGCCCGCCAGCTTTCGCCGGTGGAACTGCTGGAAGCATGCATCGCGCGCATCCAGGCCGTGAACCCGTACATCAACGCCGTCACCGCCACCGCCTTTGAGCGGGCGAGGGCGGAGGCCCGCGCGGCCGAGCGTGCGGTGATGGCGGGCGAGCCGTTGGGCCTGCTGCACGGTTTGCCGATGGGGGTGAAGGATCTGGAGCCCACGGCCGGCGTGCTGACCACCTACGGTTCGCCTCTGTATCGCGGCCACGTGCCGGACGAGGACATCGAGCTGGTCGCGCGCCTGCGCCGCGCCGGGGCCATCGTCGCCGCCAAGACCAACGTGCCCGAGATGGGCGCGGGCGCCAACTCGCGCAACACGGTGTGGGGCGCCACCGGCAACCCCTTCAATCCCAACCTGAATGCGGGCGGCTCGTCGGGCGGTTCGGCCGCCGCCCTGGCCAGCGACATGCTGCCGGTCTGCACGGGCTCGGACACGGGCGGCTCGCTGCGCATTCCTGCGTCCAAGTGCGGCGTGGTCGGATTCCGGCCGTCCCCGGGCATCGTGCCCAGCGTGCGCAAACCGCTGGGCTGGACGCCGATCTCGGTGGTGGGACCGATGGGCCGCACCGTGGCTGACGCCTGCCTGCAGATGGCGGCCTCCGCCGGACCGCACGCTGGCGATCCGCTCAGCTATCCGCTGGATCCGCTGCAATTTTTGAACCCCGGCATCGCCGACCTCGGCTCGCTGCGCGTGGCCTACACCGAAGACTTCGGCGCGTGCGACGTGGACGACGGCATCCGCGCCACCTTCCGCGAAAAGATCGCGGCCATGCGTCATCTGTTCGCGGCCTGCGATCCGATCGACCTGGATGTCGGTGAGGCCCATCGATGCTTTGACGTGCTGCGCGCCGAGGCCTTCGTGGCCGGCATGCGCGACGCGTACGAGAAGGATCCGTCCAGCCTCGGCCCCAACACCCGCGCCAACTTCGAGATGGGCGCTGCGATGAGCCTGAAGGACTGCGCATGGGCGCAGGCCGAGCAGACACGCCTGATCAAGCGTTTTCAACGCGCTTACGACGATTACGACCTCATCCTTTCGCCCACGACGCCCGTGTCGCCCTTCCCGTGGACGCAGTTGTACGCGGACAAGATCAACGGCGTCGCCCAGGAGAACTATTACCGCTGGCTGGCGCTGACCTACGTCGTCACGCTGACCACGCACCCGGCGCTCACGTTGCCTTGCGGGCGCGATGCGAACGGCATGCCGTTCGGCCTGCAGATCGTGGGCCGCTTCCGTGGCGACCTTCAGGTGCTGGCCGCGGCGCAGGCGATGGAGCAGGCCTTCGCGGGCACGGACGCGCTGCGTCGTCCGCGCCCCGACCTGGCCGCGCTGCGCCCGGCCGAACCGGCGCTGACGTCGATCGTGAAGGCCCCGCCGCTCCTCGATGGCGGCGGTGAGGCGGGGTCGGTGTCGGCGGTGTAGCGCACCGTCGTCACGCTGCGGGCCTCGCACGGGGCCGCGCCTAGTCAGCAACAAGGCCAGCACGCCGCAACACGCGGTTTGCTGGCCTTTCGCTATTACGGCCTAGTCCGTCTTCTAGGGTTATTCCTGACTAAAAGCTGATTGTCAGCCGTTTGTCAGGCAGGTTTAATCACTCCAAAGTTGCGCATCAGACGCATCAGACGGCAGACGAAAGCCCACCGCAGGCCGTTCGCGCCGCACCCTTGCAGCCGTAGTAACTACACGCTGGTCCATGTAGTCCACCCCAGGAGACAACAAGCCATGCAACACGTTACAAAGCCCCGCCGCCGCAAGTTCATCTCCGGCGCCGCCGCCGCCGGCGCCGTGGCGCTAGGATTTCCCGCCGTCACCAAGGCGCAGAACGCGCCCATTTCCTTCAGGTTCCAGAGCACCTGGCCCGCGAACGACATCTTTCACGAATTCGCCCGCGACTACGCCAACAAGGTCAACGAGATGGCCGGCGGCCAGTTGAAGATCGAAGTGCTGCCCGCGGGCGCCGTGGTCAAGGCGTTCGATCTGCTGGACGCGGTTTCGGCGGGCACGCTGGACGGCGGCCACGGCGTGGTGGCGTACTGGTACGGCAAGAACACGGCCGTGGCGCTGTGGGGGTCGGGTCCGTCGTTCGGGATGGATGCCAACATGCTGCTGGCCTGGCACGAATACGGCGGCGGCAAGGAGCTGCTGGTCGAGATCCAGAAGGCGATGGGCGTGAACGTGCAGTCGCTGATGTACGGACCGATGCCGACCCAGCCGTTCGGATGGTTCAAGCGGCCTGTCACGAAGGTCGAGGACGTCAAGGGCGTGAAGTTCCGCACCGTGGGCCTGGCCATCGACATGTACACGGCGATGGGCGCGGCCGTGAACGCGCTGCCGGGCGGTGAAATCGTGCCGGCGCTGGACCGGGGGCTTCTGGATGGGGCGGAATTCAACAATGCCTCGTCGGACTTGGCGCTGGGCTTTCAGGACGTGTCCAAGATCTGCATGCTGCAGAGCTTTCACCAAAGCGCCGAACAGTTCGAGGTGCTGTTCAACAAGGCAAAGTACGACGCCTTGCCGGAACACCTGAAGCACATCCTGAGCTATGCCGCGCAGGCCTCCAGCGCGGACATGTCCTGGAAGGCGGCGAACCGCTACTCGCAGGACTACATCAAGCTGCAGAAGGATCACAACGTCAAGTTCTACAAGACGCCGGACGCGATCCTGCAGCAGCAGCTCAAGATCTGGGACGAGATGATCGCCAAGCGGTCGGCCGAGAACCCGCTCTTCAAGAAGGTCCTGGATTCGCAGCGCGCGTTCGCCGAGCGGGTGGGGCGCTGGCACGGCGACACCACGGTCAATTACCGCATGGCTTACAACCACTACTTCTCGCGCAGCACCAAGCCAGCCTGACGCGGTTTCACGCAGGCCAAGCGCGCCGCCGAGCCGGCGCGCGGCGCCTCGCCATGCGTGTCCAGGGCCCGTGCGCGTCGGCGGCAGGATAGCCGCTGCGTGAGCGGGCCCGACTCCAGGACCCTCGATGATCCGAATCGTACGTTTCATAGACAGCATTTCCACCCTGGTGGGCAAGACTTTTGCCTGGCTGATCGTGGTGCTGACGCTGCACGTGTGCTGGGAAGTTGCCGCACGCTACATCCTGAACCAGCCCAGCGCCTGGGCCTTCGACCTGCAGATGATGTATTACGGGATCCTGTTCATGATGGCGGGCGCCTACACGCTGGCCAAGAACGGGCATGTGCGCGGCGACATCCTGTACGGCTTTCTGCCGCCGCGCGTGCAGGCCGGCCTGGACCTGCTGCTGTTCATCGTCTTTTTCTTTCCCGGTGTGATCGCCCTGGTGTGGGCCGGCTGGTATTACGCCGGCTATTCCATCGCCATCCGCGAACATTCGTCGCTGATGGCCAACGGTCCGCCCATCTATCCCTTCAAGGCCTTCATCCCCGCCGCCGGCGCGGTCCTGCTGCTGCAGGGCGTGGCCGAGGTCATGCGCTGCATCCTGTGCCTGAAGCAGGGCGCCTGGCCGTCGCGCGAAGAGGACGTCGAGGAAGTGGACGTCGACAAGCTCAAGCAGATGGTGCACGTGAAGGACGAAGACATCGCCCAGCTTGATCGTTACGTCACACCCGGGGAGTCAAAGCGATGAAAGTCCACAAGGCTTTGTGGTTCGGCCTGTCGTGCATCGCGCTGGTGCTCCTGATGATCGCGTTCCTCACCCCGTGGGACAACCTCACCACCGGTCATATCGGGCTGCTGATGCTGGCCCTGATCGTGGTGGCGATCATGCTGGGCTTTCCGACCGCGTTCACGCTGATGGGCATGGGCGTGCTGTTCACGTTCCTGGCGTATTACATGCAGAGTTCGGACCCGGGGCGGTCCCTGGGGCAGACGCTGGATCTGATGGTACAGCGCACGTACGCCACCATGACCAACGACTCGCTGATCTCGATCCCGCTCTTCGTGTTCATGGGCTATCTGGTCGAGCGCGCCAATCTCATTGAAAAGCTCTTCCGGTCGATGCACCTGGCGCTGGCGCGGCTGCCGGGCGCGCTGGCGGTCGCAACGCTGGCCACCTGCGCCATCTTCGCGACGGCCACGGGGATTGTCGGGGCGGTGGTCACGCTGATGGGGCTGCTGGCGATGCCCGCGATGCTCAAGGCCGGCTACAGCGTGCGCCTGACGGCCGGTTCCATCACGGCGGGCGGATGCCTGGGCATCCTGCTGCCGCCATCGGTGATGCTGATCGTGTATGGCGCGACCACCGGCGTGTCGGTGGTGCAGCTGTACGCGGGCGCGCTGTTTCCCGGCATCATGCTGGCCATCCTGTACATGGTCTACGTCATCATCGTGGCCAAGCTGCGGCCCGACATGGCGCCGCCGCTGCCCGAGAACGAACGCGGCGTGCCGCTGCCGCCCGGGACGGCGGCGCTGGCGGCCGGGCCCTACACGCGCGCCGTGTCCGGCATGCTGGCCGCAATGTTCAAGGGCCGGCGCAACAGCGCGGTGTCGTTCGGGTACCTGACGCGCAACATGGCCATGGCGTTGACGCCGCTGGTCGTCACCGTGTTGATGCTGGCGGTGGTGCACCACGCACTGACCAAGCCGCCCGAGGTCTACGAGATTCCCGCTGAATTGCGCCTGGGCTCCAGCGACTTCGATTCCGGATCGGGGTTGAGCGAGCCGCCCGTCGATGGGCTGGCCGAGCCGCCCTCCAACGACCTGCCCGAACCGCCGTCGAACGAGCTGGCCGAGCCCCCTGGCAGCGCGCCCGCGGCGTCCGGGCTGAGCGAGCCGCCCGGCACGCCCGCCGCCCAACCGCCGGCCGGCGCCGCAGCACCCGCGCAATCCGGCGCTGCCGCCGAGGCCGAACCCCGGATCGCTGCGCCCACGGGCTTCTGGATCTTTGCCGGCATATGCGCGGTGATTCTGGCGGTGTTCTACGCCGCGCTGACGTGGGCGCGGCTGGAAATCTTCAAGATGCTGATGGGCTCGTTCTTCCCGCTGGCGGTCATGATCGCGGCCGTGCTGGGGTCGATCGGCTTTGGCCTGGCCACCCCCAGCGAGGCCGCCGCGATGGGCGCGATGGGCGGGGCCTTGCTGGCGCTGGCCTATCGCAGATTGAACCTGCCGGTGCTGCGCGAAGCGGTATTCCTGACGGCCAAGACCAGCGCCATGGTCTGCTGGCTGTTCGTGGGCTCGTCCATCTTCTCGGCGGCGTTCGCCCTGTTGGGCGGACAGCGCATCATCGAGGAATGGGTGTTGTCCCTGGGCCTGACGCCGATCCAGTTCCTGCTGCTGGCGCAGATCATCATCTTCCTGCTCGGCTGGCCGCTGGAATGGACCGAGATCATCGTGATCTTCATGCCGATCTTCGTGCCGCTGCTCAATACGTTCGGCATCGACCCGCTGTTCTTCGGCCTGCTCGTGGCGTTGAATCTGCAGACCGCGTTCCTGTCGCCACCGGTGGCCATGTCGGCCTTCTACCTGAAAGGGGTGTCACCGCCGCACGTGACGCTGAACCAGATTTTCCTGGGCATGATGCCGTTCATGGGAATCCAGGTCGTCGCCATCTTCCTGTTGTACATGTTCCCGGGGATCGGCATGTGGCTGCCGACGGTGCTGTACCGGTAAGACGCGATACGGTGTCTGACACCCGCGAGACGTCGTCGCACATTGACGACGCGCTTGCCTGGGTGTCAGACACCGACTTTTTCAGCGATGCCGCACCGGTGTCTGACACCCTGGGGAGATGATCGTCAGCCTGCAACAGCGTCTCAACGGGTGTCAGACGCCTTGAATTTTTACTGCCCGGACGCCGCCGACAGCGACACCTGGCCGAACGTCATCCACACCTGCGCGGTATCCGATGCCTGCGCGCGATACGTGCCGGAGGCTTCGCCCAGACGCATTGCGACGGCGGCGAACTCCCAGGCCTGGGCGTCATCGCAGATGATCTTGCGCGTGGTGTAGGCGGTCAGGCCGTGCGCGCGCCCGAAGGCCAGCGCCAGTTGGGCGTGTTCAGCCAGCTCGGCCGGGACGGACGGGTGATCCCAGCCCCACAGGAAACTGCCGTCGTCGCTGTTGGACGTGCCGATGATCTGCACCGGCGCGCTAGCGACAGCGCCGCCGGGAAGCTGGAACACGATGCGCTCGCTGTCCATGTCCACTGACCACTGCTCCGCCTCATCCAGATGCCAGGTCACGCAATGCGCCGCCGTGGCGGCCTGCATGCCTTCCATGCTTTGGGCGATGAAGGCCTGGACGTCGAAGGGCGTGGGGATGTCGGACATGCTGCGGGATTCCTTGATGGGTGAAGGGTCAGCATGATAAGCCAGTCTGGTTCCCAGGAGTCGCGAGCCTGAGTACCTCGGTGTCGCGTGGGTAGTGCGTCTCGAGGTCCGCAGGCACGCAAACCGTTGTTCATGCGGCGCTTCACGTTGCATTTGCCTCAATTGATTAGCCGCCATACTATATGGCACAAAATCAATTCCCTCTGGCTTTCATCCGAACATGCTCGAACTCAAACATCACGCCTTGCTGGACGAGGTGTCCCGACGAGGGCTGCCGTCCGCAGACGGCGTGCGCCTGTGTTTCCAGGTACTGGCGTTGGCCAGCGCCATCGACCGGGACTGCGCCATGAGGTTGGCCCCCAAGCAATTGTCCGAAGCCAAATTCGTGTTGTTGTTCCTGCTGCAAGGCCAGCCGGACGGGCTGTCGCCCCACGAACTGGCGACGCGCGCCGGCGTGACGCGCGCGACGATTACCGGCTTGGTGGACGGGCTGGAGCGGGACGGGTTCGTCACGCGCGAAGGTGGGCAGGCCGACCGTCGCACAATTGCAGTGAAGCTGACTGCCAAAGGCACGCGGATCGCGGGCAGGCTGTTCAAGGAGCATGCGACGTGGATCGGTTCGCTCTTTGGCGGGTTGAGTGCTGCCGAGCAGGATCAGTTGAGCCGGTTGCTGACGAAAGTGTGGCGCGGCACGGATGCCGGTAGGGTCGCACGGCAGGATGCCGGGCTATGAACAAGAGAACAGACAAGGCGGAGGAAGGCGCGGCCAATGGCGTTGCGCCGGCACGGAACAAGTCGGCCGGGCGAGGCGTGAAGGACCTCGCGCCGGCAAGGCTGGCCCAATTGAATGCGGGCGCGCCGGCCACGACGCTGACAGAGTGCCTGGCGGTGGACTACGCGCGTTTGATGCAGGCAGCCGTACCCGAAGTGGGTGCGCAGGCGCTGGCCGTGATGCGTGCGGATGCGATGGCGGGAATATCCAAGCGGATGCAGCGGGCGGCGTTGATCTTGCTGGACACGCTGGGGCCGCAAGCGATCGACCGGCTGCAAGCACATGCCTCGGACACCGTCCGTGGCTGGGCCTGCTTCATGGTGGGCGCGTTGCCTGGGCTGCCGGTGCGAGCACGGCTGGATATGATCCGTCCTTTCGCCGACGATGCGCATTTTGGTGTGCGGGAATGGGCCTGGCTGGCCGTCCGGCCGCCGTTGACGGCCGAACTCGAGACGTCGGTGGCCTGTCTGGCGCCGTGGACAATCCACTCGTCCGAGCGCGTGCGGCGTTTTGCCAGCGAGTCGCTGCGGCCACGTGGCGTCTGATGCGCCCACGTTCCGGCGCTGAAGGCCAATCCGGCCATCGCGTTGCCGCTGCTCGAACCGTTGCGGGCGGATCCAGCCACTTATGTGCAGGACTCCGTGGCCAACTGGCTCAACGATGCCAGTAAGGATCAGCCAGATTGGGTGCGTGAGCTCTGCGCGCGATGGTCAGCTGGGGCCGCTACTGCCGGCGCCAAAGCCGCCACCGAGCGGATCTGCAAGCGCGCCCTGCGTTCAGTCGGCCCATAGGGGGCATGAATGCCTGATACGCCCGTCCTGAACGCGGCCATCGCCCTGGCCGCCCGGCTTACAGCTGGCTCATGCCGCCGTCCGCGATGATCTCCGTGCCCACGATGAAGGCCGACTCGCGCGCGGCCAGGTGCAGCACGGTCGCCGCGATCTCCTGGGGTGTGCCGAAGCGGCCCAGCGGCACCTGCGCCTGGATGCTGGCGGCGGTCTTTTCCAGCGTGGCGGGAGCCAGCCCCAGCTTGTTGTAGATGGGGGTGGCGACCGGTCCGGGGCTGACGACGTTGACCCGGATGCCGCGCGGCAGCCATTCGGCCGACAGCGTCTTGGCCAGGGAGATCAGGGCGGCCTTGCTGGCGGCGTAGATCGACGATGCCGGCATGCCGATGTGGGCGTTGATGGACCCGTTGAGCACGATGGACGCGCCCGAGTTGAGCAAGGGGTCCAGCGCCTGGAGCTGGAAGTAGACGCCCTTGACGTTGGTATTGAACGTCTGATCCCAGAGGTCTTCCGTGGCGTCGGTCAGCGTCGCGAACTTGGCGATGCCGGCGTTGGCGAAGACGGCATCCAGGCGCACGCCTGCCGATGCCAGGGCGTGGACCAGTGCGGCAGCAGCTCCGGGCGCTCCGGCCGTGTTCTGGATGGCCAGCGCGTTTGCGCCCAAGGCGGCGCGGGTCTTTTCCAGGGCGGCTGCATCGCGCCCGGTGACGATGACGCGGGCGCCTTCGGCGGCAAAGGCTTGGGCGGCCGCAAGGCCGATGCCGCTGGTGCCGCCAGTGACCAGGACGGTCTTTTGTTCAAAACGGTTCATGATGGATTCCTTGGGAAGTGGGGAAGAGGTGTAGCCATGTTGCGCCTCGCCCGGTGCTTTGTCGTACGATCTGGCGCATAAACACGTTCGAAGGAATCGCACATGTTGAGCCCGAATGAACTGGCGCTGCTGGAAGCCATCCGCGACAGCGGCAGTCTGTCCCGGGCAGCCGCGAAGCTGGGTAAGGCCCCATCATCGGTGTCGCACGCCGCCCGCCAGCTTGAGGAGCGCTTTGACGCCCTGTTGTTCGACCGCCGGAGCTACCGGATGCAACTCACGCCTGCGGGGCAGTTGCTGGCCGACGAAGCCGGGCGGCTGGCCCAGGACGTCAGCCGGCTGACGCAGCGGGTGCGGCAGGTCGCCAGCGGTTGGGAGGACCGGCTGCGCATCGTCAGCGACGAAATCCTGGAATTCGAGCTCATGGCGCCGCTCATCCAGGCATTCGACAAGCTGGGCTCGGGCGTGCGGCTGCGGTTCACGCACGAGGTGCTGGGCGGCACGTGGGAGGCGCTGCGCGAGGGCCGCGCGGACCTGATCGTGGGCGCCACCAACGAACCGCAAACCATGCCGAACCTGCAGTGGGCGGCGCTGGGCGAAATAGAGTGGCTGTTCGCCGTGTCGCCGCGCCATCCGCTTGCGCGCGCCAAGGCGCCGCTGCGCCAGGACCAGATCCAGCAGCATCGTGCCGTCGTCGTCGCCGACACGGCGCGGGGCGCGGCGGCTCGCGGCTACGGTGGGGTGGGCGGGCAGGCCACGCTGGCGGTGCCCAGCATGCGGGCCAAGATCCTGGCGCAGCGCGCCGGACTGGGGGTGGGCTGGGTGCCGCGGCACCGCGCGGCCTCGTTGCTGGCGCGAGGCGAACTCGTGGAAATGGCCACGGAAACCCCGCGCGAACCGAACCTGCTGTACCTGGCGTGGCGCAGCGATCACGATGGACGCGCCCTGCGCTGGTGGCTGGACCAATTGCGCCAGCCGCGGGTGGCCGCGGCGCTGATGCGGGGCATCGACGGGTTCGCCTGACGCGTTGTAGTCTTAGCCGCGTGCGGCAGCCCCGGCGCCCGGCCGGCCAGACCGCGTACAACAGTCCCAAGGACGAACATGGAAGAGACAAGACAGGAACCCCCGCTCGATTGGGCGTCGCTGGTCGACGACCTGAACCGGCTGCTGCGCCTGAAGACTACGGTCATCGGCATGAAGCTGTACGAGCACGAGGCGGACATGGCAGGCGTGAAAGGCCTGCGCCGGCCCCAGGCCACCCACACCACGGACCAGATCGTGGGCATGGCCGCGCGGCTGGGCTGGACGGTGGGTATCACGGGTGACGATCTGGTCGGCGCGCAATGCCGCGCCGTCATCGGGCTGGGCCCGCAGGACGAGGCATGGAAGCAGGGCAAGGAATACGTGGGCGTCTGGCACGCGACCGAAGCGGACGCTCGGGCGCGCCAGGAGGCCCTGTCCTGTGTGCCGGCCGGCAAGTACCGGGCGATGGTGGTGTCGCCGCTGGCATCCGGACGCCTGGACCCGCCCGACATCTGTCTGGTGTATGCCACGCCGGGCCAGATGATCATCCTGATCAACGGCCTGCAATGGAAAAACTACCGGCGCTTTGACTGGAGCGTCGTGGGCGAGACGGCCTGTGCGGATTCCTGGGGCAGGGCGCTTGCCACGGGCGAACCCAGCCTGTCGCTGCCTTGTTTTGCAGAGCGCAGATATGGCGGGGTGCCCGATGAAGAAATGCTCATGGCCCTGCCGCCGCGCTATCTGCCCATTGCCATAGAAGGTATGAAGGCGTTGTCGGCCAACGGCCTGCGCTATCCCATTGCGCCGTATGGCATTCAGAACGACGTGCGTGCAGGCATGGGCGTAAGCTACGCCCAACCGCCCAAGGCTCAGGGTTGAACGCCGGCTTGCAGCGCCGCTGCCAGCGCGCGCGCGGCCGGCCCCAGCGGCCGGTCGATGCGGTGCGCAAGATAGGTTTCCATGGCGATCTGGCTGTCGCGGCCCAGGCTGGCGGCGGGCACGCGCAGCAGACGGCCTTCGGCCAGATCGCGCGCCACCTGCCAAAGCGGCAGGCGACCCCAACCGAGTCCGGACAGGATCAGCGCATGCTTGGTGTCCTGTCCGCTGACGCGGCATGTCTGCGGCGACAGGACGGCGAAGTCGCGGCCTTCGGACAGGGGCGACGGATCGGATTGCACGATCTGCAGGTGATCCGCCAGGTCCGCTGCCGCAAGCGCCTGCCCGGCACGCGCGTTCTGCGCCAAGGGGTGCGAGGCGCCGACGACGGCCACCATCTGTACGGCGCCCAATGCCTGCACGGCGATGCGCGGATGCCTGAAATGCTCTCCGGCCAGGATCCCCAGCGTGTGCGTGCCGGCCAGCAGCGCCTCTACCGGCCCGCCCAGCGGCAGCACCGACACGCGCAGCGACACCGAGGGATACGTGGCGCGCATCCGGTTGAGCGCCGCGCCCGCCTGTTCGATGGGAAAGAGCGTATCGATGACCAGCGACAGTTCCAGTTCCACGCCTTCGCCCAGCCCCTGGGCGCGGGCGCGCATCGCATCGACCCGCAAGAGGATGTCGCGGGCGTTGGCAAGCAGGGCTTGCCCCTGCGGCGTCATGACGGGACGATGGCCGGTGCGGTCGAACAGCGGCACGCCCAATTGCGCCTCCATGTTGGCGATGGCGTGGCTGACGGCGGACTGCACCCGCGCCAGGCGGCGGGCGGCCGCACGAAAGCTGCCCGTGTCCGCCACGGCGGCGAATACGCGCAGTTGGTCCAGGGTCAGGGCGTCAATCATGTTGATCTATTTTTTCGATCAAAAACGTCAAAAGGTTATCACTTCGCGGGATCGGCTTTGCGCGGCATGATGCCGGAATTCCGGCAAAAACGAGGGCAGGATGGACAAGGTTGATGGGGTCGCGGCAGACAGCCGCGCAGCGGGACATCATTGGGGCGCGGTGCTGGCCATCGTCGGCGCGGGCGTGGTGGCGGCGTTGCAGGTGGGTAAGGTCATCATTGCCGCGCCGCTCCTGCGCAAGGACATGGGACTGGATCTGGCCTCTATCGGCACATTGACGGCGGTGTTCTCGGTGCTGGGCATGGTGGGCGGCATCGCCGCGGGCGGCGTGATTGCACGCTTTGGCGCGCGGCGCATGCTGATTCTGGGCCTGGCGGCCACGGCCGCCGGCACCGCGGCCGGTGCGCTGGCGACGACGTACGGCCTGCTGCTCGGGTCGCGGATCGTCGAGGGACTGGGTTTCCTGCTCGTCACGGTAGCCGGCCCCGCGGCGTTGCAGCGCATCGTCGCGGGCGGCAGGCGCGACTTCGCCTTCGCGCTCTGGAGCTGCTACATGCCGGCCCGGATGGCGATTGCCATGCTTGCCTCGCAGGCGTTTGACGATTGGCATGCCTATTGGTGGTGTGCGGGCATTGCCGCCGGCGTGGCGCTGGTCAGCATCGCCGTGCTCGCGCCGCCTACGCCCCGGGGAACCAGCCTGTCGTGGCAGGGCCTGCGCCAGGACACCGCCGACACCATGGGCGCGGCCGGCCCGGTGCTGCTGGCGCTGTCCTTCACGCTCTACAGCCTGATGTTCTTCGCGCTGTTCACGTTCCTGCCGGTGCTGCTGATGGAGCAATTGGGGCTGACGCTTGCCAAAGCCGGCCTGTATAGCGCCATCGCCAGCGCCGCCAATGTGGTGGGCAACCTGGGCGCGGGCGTGCTGCTGGCGCGCGGATGGCGCCGGTCCACATTGATTGCGCTGGCCAGTTCGGTGATGTCGGCCGTGGCGCTCCTGATCTTCGGATCGGCGCTGCCCGCCATGACCACCTTTCTGCTGTGCGTGCTGTTCTCGGCCGTGGGCGGACTGATCCCGGCCACGCTGCTGGGCACCGCGCCGCTGGTCGCCCCGCGTCCGGCGCTGACCGCCGCATCCGTGGGACTGGTCATGCAGGGCAGCAACCTCGGGCAGGTGATTGGACCGGTGGCCGTAGGCGGTGCAATCGACCGCTTTGGCTGGACGTCCGCCTCGTTCATCGTCGCGGCCGCGGGTCTGGCGGGCGTGGCGGTTGCCTGGCGTCTGCGGCGCGTGAAAGGCGTCCGTCTTTGACGTGCGCTGGCCGGCACGTGCGCGCGGGGCCTCGCCTGCGTGCGCCGCCAGGCGCAGGTCATCCGGCCGGGTCGGCGCGGTAACCCGGCTGGCCTATCATGGAGCGCACGACACGATGGAGGTTGCATGCACACGTCCGCTCCACGCCTGGTGATCTTCGATTGCGATGGCGTCCTGATCGACAGCGAAATCATTGCCGCGCGCGCCCAGTCCCGCGCGCTGGCCGAACACGGCATCGCGATTACGCCTGAAGAGGCAGCGCAGCGGTTTGCCGGCATTCCCGATGCGGACATGTGGCGCACGTTGCAGGCCGAAAGCGCCTGCTCGCTGCCCGACGAATTTGCCCGGCAGTATGCCGACCGGCTGGAGCGCACGTTCCGCACCGAGCTGCGCGCGCTGCCGCACGTGCATGAAACCTTGAGGGTCTTGCGCGAACGCGGCCTGGACCTGTGCGTGGCGTCCAGCAGCATGCCCGCCAAGCTTGAGGCGGCATTGAAGATGGTGGGTCTGTGGGAGATGTTTGCGCCTCACGTGTTCAGCACGGCGCAGGTCGCCAAGGGCAAGCCGGCGCCCGACATATTCCTGTATGCAGCGCGGCAGATGCGTGCCGCGGTGCTGGACTGCGTCGTGGTCGAGGACAGCGTGCCGGGAGTACGCGCCGCCCGCGCGGCGCGCATGCGGGCGGTGGGATTCGTCGGCGCCTCGCACAACGGGCCGCAGCAGCGGCAGCGGTTGCTGGACGAGGGCGCCTTTGAAGTGATCGATGATCTGCGGCGCCTGCCGGAGATCATCTGAGGGTTGCTGAGGCCTTATGCCGCGGCGGGCATTTCGCCGTGCAGCAGGTAATCCATCAGCTCGCGCACCGAGCGCATCGCGTTGCCGAACGGCAGCTTGGATGCGCCGCGGAAGAACAGGCCGCGGCTGACTTCGCCGCGCATGGCGGCCGCAAGTTTCAGGTCGATGCAGAACTGGCCAAACTTGGCGATGCCGTCGCGCAGGCCGCATTGCGTCAGGCAGTCCATGCGCTGGCTGCAGCGGCGCGGATCGGCGCGGGTGTTGGCCTGAAGCGTGCCTTCCTGGCGCAGGTAGCGCGTGAGCCACGGCGTGGCGACCGCGCGGGCCGGCAGGCCGGCCACGCTGGTGAATTCCGCCAGTTGGGTGGGATCGGCGTCGATCAGCACGCGCTTGAAGTTCTCGTGGGCGTCGCCTTCGTGGGTGACGGCGAACGCGGTGCCGACCTGCACGCCGTCGGCGCCGTTGCTGAGCCAGTGCCGGACCTGTTCGTGGCTGCCCACGCCGCCCGCGACGATCAGGCGGGGCGCATCGCGGCCCAACTGCAATTCACTGAAGAGGGCGTGACATTCGGCCAGCACCTTCTTGAAATCGAAACGTTCGCTGTGCAGGTCGTCGAGCCGGGCCGCGCCCAGGTGGCCGCCCGCATAGCCGGGGTGTTCGATGACGACTGCGTCGGCCAGGCGCCCCTTTTTCATCCATTTCTTCAGGACGGCGGCGACGCCCCGGGCCTCGGACAGAATGGGCACCAGCGCCACTTTGGGGAAGTCGGCGGTCATTTCGGGCAGGTCCAGCGGCAGGCCGGCGCCCATGACGATGGCCTCGGCGCCGCTTTCGCAGGCCTGGCGCACCAGCGCGGGGTGGTCGCGCACTGCCTTCATGACGTTCACCGCCACCAGGCCGCGGCCTTGCGCGGTGTCTAGCGCGGCGCGCACTTCACGATGCAGGGCTTCGCGGTTGGCCGTGTCGATCGTGTCGCGGTCATTGCATTTTTCAGTTTTTTCCACGAGATCGGCGTGGTGATGGCGCAAATCGACGCTGGCAATGGTGCCCACGGCGTTCTGGCTGGCAACCGCGCCGGCCAGGCGATGGGCGGATACGCCAACGCCCATGCCGCCCTGCACGATGGGCAGCAACTCGCGTCCGGCGAGGGTGAGTGATTTGAACCACGTCATGATATGAGTCTTTCCTCTGGTCAAGAGAACAGAGGCTAGAGCAAGGTGGGGAGCCCCGCCTTGCGAAGGATCAAGTGGCGCGGCAATGGGCGGGGCTAAATGCCCGCCCATCCGTCACGCTTTATCCCAGCAGCTTGACGATCGCCGGCACCGAGAGCACGGCGGTGTAGTAGCCCATGAACTGCACGCCGGTGTTGAAACCGAACAGGCGCGACAGCAGGCCGCCGATGAGGCCCATGGTCAGGATGACGAGCAGGCCCAGGAATTGGCCTTCCCAGACGCTGATCACGATGATCAATCCCACGAACGTGGCGATGATGGCTTCGTGGCTGACACGGCGCGAGACGAACAGCGCGGCGCGGCGCGCGAAGTTCATGGCGAAGGGGTAGGACACCACCGCCGCCAGCAGCACCGCCAGCATGCCGTAGCCCAGGAATTCCCAGTGGTTCAGCAGGTTGTGCAGGTTGTGCGTCTGGCCCGTTGCCGCATCCACCGTAAAGCGCGGCGGTGCGTTAAAGAGCGGCGCCGCCGGTCCCGCGGCCACGGGGCTCAGGGGCAGCCCGAACGCGATCAGCGGAATCAGGGCCTCGGCAATGTAGGTGGCTTCGGTCACGCCGTTGCGCGCGCTCAGCACCGTGGTCAGGCGGTGATAGGCGTGCTTGATGCGCGAGCCCACCAGTTCGCCCAGCACGACGGTCATGGCGACCGGACTGAACACGAACGTGGCGCTTGAGACGGCCGCGGTGGCAAGCGTCCAGCGGGTCTGCACGCGGTCCATGACCTTCAGCGGGTTCGGAAAGTAGCCCGACCAGCCCTTCACATCGGGCGCCAGCGAGAACGTGCGCACCTTGTCGCGCATCATCTTGCCGCGGCCTTGCGGCGAGAGGACAGTGAACAGGTCGGCGATCAGCGGGCCGATCGCAATGCCCAGGAAATAGCTGATGCTCAGCTTGACGCCGTACTTGGCGGTCAGGCTTTGCAGCGCAATGATGACCATGACGAACGGCACCAGCAGCGCCACGGCGGCCCAGCGTCCCGCGGAAAAATATGCGATCAGCAATGCGGCCGCCAGGAAGATCCAGGGGGCCGACTTGGTGATGGCGGCGCCGAACGGCGCAAGCAGCACGGCAAACAGCACCGCCAGCGGCACCGCGACAAAGGCCGCCACGATGGCGCCGGACACCATCTTGCGCAGCGCAATGTGCGGCACGCCCAGCTTGCGCAGCATGTTTGCATCCTGCAGCAATGGCGTGGCCATCGTGTCGCCGGGGATGCCCAAGAGCGCGGTGGGCACGGCGTGCGTCATGTGCTTGGCCACCGCGCCCGCCAGGAAAAACGTGAAGACGCCGGCGGGCGGCACGCCCAGCAGCACCACCAGGAGGGTCAGCGGGGCCAGCGTGGTGGTTTCGTCGGTGCCGGACACCAGGCCGATGGCGGCGAACACCACCGCGCCCAACAGGCCCATGCCGGCGGCCACCATGATTTGTTCAAGCAGTGCGGGGTCGCTCATGCCAATGCCTCCTTGGCGGCGCCGCGCCGCGCGGCGGCGGCGTTGGCGGCGCTGTCTGTGACGCCATCGTTGACGCCATCACCGGCGCCAGAGCCGGCTGCGGCAGCAGGCTGTGCGAACAGGTCGTACAGATCCAGTTCCTTCAGTTCGCGCACCACCGGCTCGGGCAGGTCCGCCAGCGTGCCCAGGCCGCCCGGCTGCTCGGCCAGTTCGGCCAGCACCTCGGCGCGCCAGGCGGGATCGTGCGTGGCGCTGCGCTCGATGACCTCGCGCTTGGGCGGAAACAGCCGTGCGCAGATCACGCCGGCCAGCACGCAGCCCGCCAGCCCGGCCAGCATGGCGTAGGCGTGCGCCAGCTCGGGCGAGGCGACCATGCCGCGCAACCAGCGGCTGGCGGCAAAGAAGCCCGCCACGCTGATCGTGATGCCGATGCCGATGGCCCAGGCCAGATGCCTGAGATCCACGGTGTCGCTCCAGACTTCAGCCAGGCGCGTGGAGGGCGCCGGGAGGCTTTGTTTCATGTCTCTCTCCTGTGTTTATCGGACGGCGCGCGTTGGGGGCCGGCGCCGTCTCGGATACCTGCCTTGCGGGTTATCGGGCTGCGCGCAGTTCCTCCAGCAACGCCAGCGCGCGATCGGTGCGAACATCCTTTTCCGCCGCCATGCGCTTGGCGACCTCGTCGATCTCCGCGCCGGTTGCGCCGGCCACCAGGGCAATGTTGCGGGCATGCAGCGCCATGTGGCCGCGCTGGATGCCTTCGGTGGCAAGCGCGCGCAGCGCGCCCAGATTCTGCGCCAGGCCGACCGCGACGGCGACTTCGCCCAGCTCCTGCGCCGAGCGCACGTCCATGATCTTCAGCGCTAGGCGCGCCAGCGGATGGGTCTTGGTGGCGCCGCCGACCAGGCCCACGGGCATGGGCATTTCGATGGTGCCGACCAGGGCGCCGGAGGTGTCCTTTTCCCAGTGCGTCAGCGACGTGTAGCGGCCCGAGCGGCTGGCGTAGGCGTGCGCGCCGGCCTCGACCGCGCGCCAGTCATTGCCCGTGGCCACGATCACCGGGTCGATGCCGTTCATGATGCCCTTGTTATGCGTGGCGGCGCGGTACGGGTCGATTGCGGCGAACGTGTAGGCATCCAGCACGCCTTCGATGATCTGGGCCCCGCTGCGCTCCTTGGTGTCCAACGTCTGCGGGGTCAGACGCACGCGGGCGCGGGCCAGCCGCAGGTCGGCCAGGTTGGACAGGATGCGCAGCCGCACCGACCCGCCGACGATCTCCTCGACCAGCGGCGCCACGGCCTCGGCCATGGTGTTGACGGTGTTGGCGCCCATGGCATCGCGCACGTCGACGATCAGGTGCATCACGATCATCGGGCCGCGCGGCGTGTCGGGAAAGACGTGCACTTCGATGTCCTGGCAGCCGCCGCCCAGTTCGATCAGCACCTTGTCGCGGCTGTTGGCCAGCGTCAGGATGCGCTCCCGCTCGCGCAGCAGGGCCAGGCGCGCGCCATGCGGGTCGGTCAGGCCAAGCACCTGCACCTGCGCACGCATGAGGGGCCGGGTGCTGGATGTCTCGAAGCCGCCGCACTCGCGCGCCAGCTTGGCCATGAACGAAGCGGCAGCCACGACGGATGGTTCTTCCACCGCCATCGGCACCAGCACGTCGCGGCCATTGACCTGGAAGTTGCCAGCCACGCCCAGCGGCAGCTCGAAAGTGCCCAGCACGTTTTCGATCATGCCGTCGGCGCGGGCAAGGCCCAGGGCGCCGGGCTCGGCGAGCTGGCGGCGCTCTTCTGCCGTAAGCGAGGCGGCGTCGGCAATGGCAGCGAGGCGTTGGGCGGGCGTGAGGGCCCGGAAGTTGGGCAGGCGTGAATCGGCCACGATGGCGTGTCTCCGTATAAGAATCGAGTGGCCTGATTCTAGGTAAACTGTACCGCTATTCAGAGGTACAGTTTGGGCAAACAGTACCATTGCACTGCACCAATTTTCAGCAACGCATTCGCGGGGATTCCAACGTGGCAGACGCCAATCCGCCTGGCAGGCCGCAGCGCCCGGCGCCCATCGCCGAAAGTCTGGCCAACCTGATCGGCCAGCAGATCGCAGACGGCGTCTATCGCGCCGGCGACAAGTTGCCGTCCTTGCGCGAGCTGGCGCAATTGCATCGCTATGCCAAGAACACGGTCGTCGTGGCATTTGAAATGCTGGTGGCGCGCGGACTGGTCGAGCCGCGGCGCGGCTCTGGCTTTTACGTGTTGGACGTCGACCACGCGCGGCCCGCGGCGGACGAGGAACCGGGGCAACTGAGCCGGGCGATGGATATCGTGTGGCTCATGCGCGAGCAGCTCAAGACCCAGCCGGACGCGGTTGCCGTGGGCGATGGATTTCCGCCGGTGGAGTGGCTGGCGGACATGCGCATGGACCGCTACCACCAGAAGGTGGTGCGCACGGGGCTTGGCGCGTTATTCCGCTATGGCAGCCGTTTCGGCTACGCGCCGCTGCGCGAAAGCCTGGTGCGCAAGCTGGGCGATGTGGGCATCAACGCCGCGCCGTCGCAACTGGTGCTGACTCATGGCGCCAACGAGGCCATGGACCTGGTGATCCGGTACTTCCTGCCGCCGGGGTCGACGGCGCTGGTGGACGACCCAGGCTACTACCCGCTCTTTGGCAAGCTGAAGCTGGCCGGGGTGCGGATGGTGGGCGTGCCGCGCCTGCCCGACGGGCCGGACGTGGTGGCGTTGGAAGCATTGCTGCAGCGCGAAAAGCCGCGGCTTTTCTTCACGCAATCGATCGCGCACAACCCGACAGGCTCGGACATGTCGCCGGCCAAGGCCTACAAGATCCTGCAGTTGGCAGAGCGCTACAACCTGATGGTGGTCGAGAACGATCCGCTGGCGGACTTCAAGCCCACATCCTCGGTCCGGCTGTCGGCGCTGGATCAGCTTGAGCGCACGCTGTACATCGGCAGCTTCTCCAAGTCTTTCTCGGCGGCGCTGCGCGTGGGTTTCATCGCCTGTAATGCGGCACTGGCCAGCGATCTGGCCGACCTGAAAGCGCTGGTGCATGTCAGCAGTTCCGAATACTGCGAACGCATGGTGGACGTGATGCTGCGCGAGGGCCATTACGAGCGGCATCTGGTGCGGCTGCGGCAACGGCTGGAGGCCGCGACCGGACAGGCCTTGCAGGTGCTGGAGGCGCTGGGCGCGCACGTGTTTACGCGTCCGACCAGCTCGCTGTACCTGTGGGCGGCGTTTCCGGGCGTGCCGGACTCGCTGACGCTGGCCGAGGCGCTTATGCCCGCAAAGGTCATCATGGCGCCGGGCCGCGTGTTCAGCGTGGACCCCAAGGCGGTTTCGCCGTGGTCCCGCTGCAATGTAGGCGCCGTGGTGTCGCCGCGGTTTCATGCCACCCTGGCCGCGCACCTGGCTCACCGATAGGCAAATTCCTCGAAGGTCTGCCGCAGTTCGGCCTGCGCCTGGTTGCTGAGCGCGCGCGCGACCGGGGCGCCGGGCGCGGCGCGTGCCGCCTGCACCGCAAACTGGCGCACGCCGCGGCGCGAGAGTTCACGCGCCAGCGTCATCAGGCGCGGTTCGTCCAGCCAGTCCGGATGCCAGGTGATGCGGCATTCGAAGTCCGTGCCTGCCGATAGCAACTGCGTCAGGCACGCGAGCGCCGGGCGCTGCGAGTCGCGGCGGCCCGTGATGTCGTCATACCCCTTGGCGTCCGCCTTGATATCCATGCCCACCCAGTCCAGATGGCGCAGCACGTCGGCCAGCCGCAACGGATAGATGCCTGCGGTGTGCAGGCCCACGCGGTAGCCCATGCGTTTGATGTCGCGGATCATGGCGGGCAGGCGCGGTTCGCTCAAGGGCTCGCCGCCGGAGAACACGACCGCATCCAGGAGGCCCTTGCGGGTTTCAAGGAAGGCACGGACTTCACGCCAGTCATAGCGGGCGGCGCGCGTCTGCAGCTCGGTGTTGTGGCAATAGTGGCACCGCCACGGACACCCCGAGATGAAGACGACCGCCGCCAGCTGGCCCGGCCAGTCCACGGTGGAAAAGGGCACCAGCCCCCCGACCGCGGGCGAATGCCGGGGCAGGGGCTGGATGACGGGTTGGGGCGGCGAGGCATAGGCTGGCCGGTCTGTCAGCAGGCGCACGGCCTGGCTGGCGGGCCGGCCGGCGCCGCCGGCCTGCGAAGCGCCCACGGGCGAGCCGCCTTCAGGCACTGCGTTCGACGAAGAAGCGGCGCTCATTGAATTCGCCCTGTTTGCCGGTGTTGAAGGAAGAAACCGGGCGGTGGTAGCCCATCACCCGGGTCCAGACTTCGCAGCGCACGCGCTGGCTGTCGTCCAGTTGGACGGCCGGAGCGGACGTGGCGGCGGGGGCGGTCAAGGTTTGCATGAGATTTCCTCGGGAGTGAATGCCGGACGCATGCCCGGCGGGTGAAGGACCGCGCGCGCCGGGAGGCCACGCGCCGGTCCGGGTCCGGAAACGCTACGCCGGCGTGCAGCAGGCCGATTGCTTGGCCAGCAGCTCCGCGTCGCACTTGGGGCAGAACTCGTGGTGCCCGGCCAGATAACCGTGATTCGGGCAGATCGAGAACGTGGGCGTGACGGTGATGTAGGGCAGGCGGAAATTGCTGAGCGCGCGGCGCACGAGCTGTTTGCAGGCCTCGGCGGTGGACACGGCTTCGTTCATGTACAGGTGCAGCACCGTGCCGCCCGTGTACTTGCTTTGCAGCGTTTCCTGCAGTTCCAGCGCGTGGAAGGGATCGTCCGTGTAGCCCACCGGCAACTGGCTGGAGTTGGTGTAGTAAGGCTGGGCGTCCGTGCCCGCTTGCAGGATGCCGGGATAACGCTTGCGGTCTTCGCGGGCAAAGCGGTATGTGGTGCCTTCGGCGGGCGTGGCTTCCAGGTTGTAGAGATGGCCGGTCTCTTCCTGGAATTCGGTCATGCGCTGGCGCACGCGATCCAGCAGGCGCACGGCAAAGGCGTGGCCGGCGGGCGTGGTCACGTCTTCGGCGTCGTCGGTGAAGTTGCGGATCATCTCGTTGATGCCGTTCACGCCCAGCGTGCTGAAGTGGTTGCGCAGCGTGCCCAGGTAGCGGCGGGTGTAGGGGTAGAGCCCCTGGTCGATATAGCGCTGCACCACCTTGCGCTTGGTTTCCAGGACATCTCGGCCCAGCGCCAGCAGATAGTCCAGGCGTTCCATGAGCCGAGCCTCGTCGCCGCGGCACGTATGGCCCAGGCGGGCGCAGTTCACGGTCACCACGCCGACCGACCCGGTCTGCTCGGCCGAGCCGAAGAGCCCGTTGCCGCGCTTCAAGAGTTCGCGCAGATCGAGCTGCAGGCGGCAGCACATCGAGCGCACCATGTGCGGCTCGAGGTCGGAATTCAGGAAGTTCTGGAAGTAGGGCAGCCCATAGCGCGCCGTCATTTCAAAGAGGCGCTCGGTGTTCGGGTGGTCCCAGTCGAAATCCGGCGTGATGTTGTAGGTGGGGATGGGGAACGTGAACACGCGGCCCTTCGCGTCGCCGGCCATCATGACCTCGATGTAGGCGCGGTTGATCATGTCCATTTCGGCTTGCAGGTCGCCGTAGGAGAACGGCATTTCCTCGCCGCCAACGTACGGAATCTGGTCCTTCAGGTCGGCCGGGCAGGTCCAGTCGAAGGTCAGGTTGGTGAAGGGCGTCTGTGTGCCCCAGCGGCTGGGCACGTTCAGGTTGAAGATCAGTTCCTGGATGGATTGCTTGACGTCCGCGTAGGTCATCGCGTCGCGGCGGATGAAGGGCGCCATGTAGGTGTCGAACGAACTGAATGCCTGCGCGCCGGCCCATTCGTTCTGCAGCGTGCCCAGGAAGTTGACGATCTGGCCGATGGCGGCCGACATATGCTTCGGAGGCGTGGATTCGACCTTGCCCGGGATGCCGTTGAAGCCTTCGGTCAGCAACTGGCGCAGCGACCAGCCGGCGCAGTAACCGCTGAGCATGTCCAGGTCGTGGATGTGGATGTCGCCTTCGCGGTGGGCGTGGCCGGCTTCGGGCGTGAAGACGTTGGACAGCCAGTAGTTGGCGGTGACCTTGCCGGCCACGTTCAGGATCAGGCCGCCCAGGCTGTATCCCTGGTTGGCGTTGGCATTCACGCGCCAGTCGCGCTGTTCCAGATACTCTTCCATGGCGCTTTCCACGTCGACCAGCGTGTGGCGCAGGGAACGCAGGCGGGCGTGCTGCTCGCGGTGGACGATGTAGGCGCGCGCCGTGCGCCAGTGGCCCGCCTGGACCAGGGCTTGCTCGACGCGGTTCTGGATGGTTTCGACGCCGGGGCAGACATTGCCGTCCAGCTTTGCGATGACGGTGCCGGTCAGGGCGCGTGCGCCTTGCAGGTCCAACTCCCCGGTGCTTTGGCCCGCTGCCGCCATGGCTTGCGCGATCTTCTCGCTATCGAATGCAACGACGCGGCCGTCGCGCTTGAGGATGTGTTGGATTTCCATTGTTGGCACCATATGTAGTGGAGTTCGAAAACTCTACCACCACATATGGTGCTGAACGGTCGGCATCTGGGCGCAGGTTGACCGGCGTCAAACAGGCAAAATGGTCTGCGAAATTGCGCAATGCGGCGATGGGCCGCGGCCAGGTGCTCAGTAAAACGCCGTCAAAACCCGATGCCGACACCCACCAGGGATATCGCCACCGCCAGGGCGGCGGCGCCTGCGGCAGGCCGTGGCGTCCAGGACAGTTTGCCAAACCACAGCAGCGCGCCCGCGCAGAGCCAGCCCAGCCAGACCATCATGCCCAGCGCATCGCCCCAGAGTCCGACGCAAGGCAGGATCGCCAGTCCCATCAGCAGTGCGCCAGCGCCGCGCAGCACGCGCGTGTGGGCCGCGCGGGGATTGCGCGTCCAGACCTGGTGGTAGTGGCGGGGGGTGGCCAGGGCCAGGCAAGCCATGCCGGCGTAAGTCAGCAGCAAGGCCATCGCGATGGCGCAGAGGTCATTCAGGGTCATGCGGCTGCACGTCTTTCGCAAGTTGCCGACCCTGTGTGAGGGCGCGGCGCGCTAGCGCTTTGATGGGTAACGACCCTGATTCTACGGGAATCGGCGGCCCGTCCTGCGCGCGGGGCTTTGTATTTTCTTCCGAGCGATGCGGAACGTGTGCCGATCGGCCGGCCCCCGCGATGCCCCGCAAGGCCCGTCTGCGCGACGTCTGCAGGCGCTTTTCCATTGCAGGAACGGCAATTGCTGGGTTGCGCCTCCATCCGGAACGATCGCCGCGTGCGGATCGTTGATGACCTACCACAAGGAGCCCAACCATGAAGCGCAAAGCCGGAAACGCCGATCAGATCAAGGAACTGCTGTACCAGGCCCTGGAAACCGAAATTGGCGGCCTCGCCATCTACGAGACCGCGGTGTCGTGTGCCATCAATGAAGACCTGAAGAAGGAATGGCTGGGCTATCTGGAAGAAACGCGCACGCATCGCCGCGTGCTGCTGACCGTCTTCGAGCAACTGAAGCTCGACCCGCAGGCCAAGTCGCCGGGCCGCGACGTGGTGCGGCACTTGGGCGAATCGTTGGTGAAGGCCATGAAGATGGCCATTTCGGCCGGCGATCCCGAAGCTGCGCAGCTCGTAGCCACCGAATGCGTGGTGCTGG
Source organism: Achromobacter sp. E1 (assembly GCF_037039475.1). Lineage (NCBI taxonomy): Bacteria > Pseudomonadati > Pseudomonadota > Betaproteobacteria > Burkholderiales > Alcaligenaceae > Achromobacter > Achromobacter sp. E1. The sequence goes on along the minus strand of NZ_CP146253.1, from coordinate 3,244,667 downwards.
CCGAAACCAAGGATCACGCCAATTGGTCGCTGATCGGGTTGATTGCCGAGCAGCAGCCGGGCGAGCAGGCCAAGATCCTCAAGCAAGCCTACGACGCGGTGGCGACCGACGAGGACCACCACCTTTATCACACGCAGGGCTGGTCGCGCGAACTGTGGATCGAGTCGCTCGGCTTCCCCGCCGTGCTGCCGCCGCCCGAAGAAGTGAAGAAGGTCGAGACCGCCATTGGCGCCTCCCGCGCCGAACAGGCGCGCGACTCGATGCTGACCCATTAAGGAGAAAGACTCATGGCAAGCAAAAAGCCAGCCAAGGCCGGCCAGGGCGGTGCACTGGATACCGCCTACATGAACACCGACAGCGGTCCCGCTAGCGGACCGGCCGGCAAGCCGAGCCACCCCGCGCTCAAGCGCGCGGCAGCGGTGGGCGCCACCGTGGGCGCCATGCCCCATAACACCAACAAGGAAGCCGAGTACGGCGAGCAGGCCGCGCGTTGCCCGTATGCCGGCGCGCACGTGGGCGCCGTGGACCCCGCCGTCGGCGCAAGCTCGCTGTCCGAAAAGGAAGTGTCGGACAAGACCGGCGACGCCGCGACCCCGGGCGTGAATCGTGTCGACGGGCAACTGCCGCGCGTGCGCGCGGACGGCGGCGGCCAGGAACTGACCACCAACCAGGGCGTGCGCGTCAGCGACAACCAGCATTCGCTGAAGGCTGGCCTGCGCGGGCCGGCGCTGCTGAAGGATTTCATCCTTCGCGAGAAGATCACGCACTTCGACCATGAGCGGATTCCCGAGCGCATCGTGCACGCCCGCGGCTCTGCGGCGCACGGCTACTTCGAGTGCTACAAGCCGCTGACCGACCTGACCGCCGCGTCGCTGTTTGCCGAGGCCGGCAAGCGCACGCCGGTGTTCGTGCGCTTTTCGACGGTGGCGGGCGAGCGTGGCTCCAAAGACACGGCGCGCGACGTGCGCGGCTTTGCCGTCAAGTTCTATACCGACGAGGGCAACTGGGACCTGGTGGGCAACAACATGCCGGTGTTCTTCATCCAGGATGCGATGAAATTCCCGGACCTGGTCCACGCGGTCAAGCCCGAGCCGCACCATGGCATGCCACAGGCCGCGTCCGCGCACGATACCTTCTGGGACTTCGTGTCGCTCATGCCCGAGTCCACCCACATGCTGATGTGGGTGATGTCGGACCGCGCGATCCCGCGCAGCTACCGCATGATGCAGGGCTTTGGCGTGCACACGTTCCGGTTCGTCAACGCGCAGGGTGAATCGCGCCTGGTGAAATTCCACTGGAATCCCATCCTGGGGACGCATTCGCAAGTGTGGAACGAGGCGGTCAAGGTGTCGGGCGCAGACCCTGACTATCACCGCCGCGACCTCTGGGAGGCCATCGACGCAGGTCATGGTCCGCAATGGGAGCTGGGCGTGCAGGTCTTCACGGAAGACCAGGCCGAAGGCTTCAGCTTCGACGTGCTGGACGCCACCAAGATCGTGCCCGAGGAACTGGTGCCGGTCGTGCCCATCGGCCGCATGGTGCTGGATCGCAACCCCGACAACTTCTTTGCCGAGACCGAGCAGGTGGCCTTCTGCGCCGCGCACGTGGTGCCCGGCGTGGACTTCACGAATGACCCGCTGCTGGCTGGCCGCATCCATTCCTACGTCGACACGCAGATCTCGCGCCTGGGCGGCCCGAACTTCCACGAGATCCCCATCAACGCGCCGCTGGCGCCGGTGCACAACAACCAGCGCGACGGCATGCATCGCCAGACCATTCATCGCGGCCGCGTGTCCTATGAGCCCAATTCCCTTGCCGGTGGCTGTCCGTTCCAGGCGGGAATGGACGGGTTCGTGTCGTTTCCGGAGCCGGTGACAAGCGACGAACTGCGCGGACATCCGGAAAAGTTCGCCGAGCACTACAACCAGGCCACGCTGTTCTACGACAGCCAGACCGCCTGGGAACGCAAGCACATCATCGACGCCTTCGCGTTCGAGCTCAGCAAGGTGACCGTGCCGCAGATCCGTGAGCGCATGGTCGCTTCCCTGCGCAATGTGTCGGACGAACTGGCGCAGGGCGTGGCCGATGAAATCGGCATGCCCTTGCCGGATCCGTTGCCGCGCGCGACGAAGAATCCGCCCAAGCCCGAAGTGCAGGTGTCGCCCTCGCTGTCGCTGACCGCCCGCCCTGGCGACGGCGGCGTGGCGACGCGCAAGGTCGCCATCCTGGCGGCGGAAGGCGTCGACGGCAAGGCGCTGTCCGCCGTGGCCGACGCGCTCATGCAGGCAGGCGCCGTCGTGCGGCTGGTGGGCCAGCGCATTGGTCCGATGCAGACGGGCGAGGGCGGCGCGTTCGATGCGGATGCGTCGCTGGACAACCATCCGTCCGTGGTGTTTGACGGCGCGGTGGTTGTCGGTGGCGCCGGCGCCGTGCAACGCCTGGCGGCTGACGGACGGGCGCTGGAGTTCCTGCGCGACGCCTATCGCCACGGCAAGACGCTGATGGGTGTCGGCGACGGCGTTCAGGTGTACGCCGCGGCGGGCATCGACCCCGATCCGAACGATGGCGGACTGCTGCTGGGCGGCGAGGATCCGCAAGCGTTCATTGCCGCCTTGGGCAAACATCGCCATCCGGAACGGGAGACGACGCCGCCCAAGGTATGAGGGGCGCGGCAGCACGGGTAAGCAAGGACCATTGACACCCGCGGGACGCCTCTCGAATACTGAGCCGGCAGGTCGGGCGAGCGCATCGGGCGCTCGCCCTGTCTAACCGGGGAGGCCGTATGAACCGAGCGTCCGTGTTGCCTGTGAAATTCGTTGGCTGGCTTTGTGCCAGCCTTTTGTCTTTTTCCGCCCTGATCAGCGTCGCGCCGTCCGCGTGGGCGGCGTCGGCGGCGGAGATAAGCGCCGACGCAACGGCGGCGCTGGAGCAGCTTTATACGCAGGACCCCCGCATCCGCCAACTGGGCGACAAGGCCGTTGCGGTGCTGGTGTTTCCCAACATCATCAAGGGCGGTTTCCTGGTGGGGGGCGAGCGCGGCTCGGGCGCCTTGATCCGGCGCGGTCAGGTCGAGGGCTTTTATTCGATCTCGGCGCTGTCGTTCGGACTGCAGGCGGGGGCGCAACAGTTCTCGTACGCGCTGTTCTTCATGAACGAGCCCGCGCTGGCGTATCTGAACCAGAGCGACGGCTGGGCGCTGGGCGCGGGCCCGAGCCTGGTCGTGGTCGACCAGGGCTACGCTGCCAGCATCTCGACCACGACCCTGACGCAGGACGTGTACGCGGTGCCGTTTGGCGAGCAGGGCCTGATGGCGGGGATGGGCCTGGAAGGTTCCAAGATCAGCAGCATGGTGCCGGATTGATGACGTGGCACGCAAAGCAGGCGGGACGCCGGTGGGCGTCCCGTGTTGCGGTCACTCAAGCGTAATGCCTGCGCGCTGGGCGACGGCGCTGAATCTGGCGATCTCGATCGTGATCTGGTCCCTGAAGGCCTGGCCGGGCAGGAAGACGGGATTGAGCGACAGGTCCGATACGCTCTTGCGCACTTGTTCGTCGTGCATGATTTCCGTCATGGCCCGGTTCAGCGTGTGCATGACGGTGGATGGCGTCTGGGCCGGCGCGACCAGGCCGTACCAGCCCACGAACGACACATCCGCCATGCCGGCTTCCGCGAAGGTCGGCACGTCCGGCAATTGCGGCATGCGCTGATCGCCGGTAACGGCCAGCGCACGGACCTTGCCCGCGCGCGCCTGGGCCGCCGACGCCGACACCGTGTCTACGGCCAGGGCGATCTCGCCGCCGATCAGCGCGGTGATGAGCTGCGCGCTTCCCTTGTAGGGCACCGGCACCATTTTGGCGCCGGCTGCCTGGGCAAACATCTCGCCGGTCAGGTGGGGGGCGGATCCGGGTCCGAACGTGCCGTACATCAGGCCGCCCTTGGCGGTCTGCTGGCGCGCGAGTTCGGCCGCCTCGTGAGGCGTGGCCGCGGGCAGCGAATTCTGCGCCAGCAGCACGACAGGGGCCATCGCGACGATGCCCACGTGCTCGAAGCTGCGCACGGGATCGTAGGGCAATGCGGGCTTGAGTGCCGGCAGGACGCTGTAGGTTGTGCTGCCCGACAGCATCAACGTGTAGCCGTCCGGCTTGGCGCGGGCGACCGCTTCGGCGCCGATGAGCGTCGAGGCGCCGGGGCGGTTTTCAACGATGACGGGCTGGCCGAACTTTCCCGACAGCTTGGTGGCAAGCAGGCGCGCCACCGCATCGGTGGCGCCGCCGGGTGTGAAGGGGACAACGATCTTGATGGCCTGGTCCGGATAGGCCGCGTGGGCGTCTTGGGCGTGGGAGGCGGTGGCGGCAAGGGTCAACGCCAACAGGGCGGTGCGAAATCTGGCGGTCATGGCGGGGCTCGGTCTTGTCAGGCGTAAGTGGACGATTGGGCGCAGGCTTGTTCGAGGACGTCGGCGCCCTGGGATCCCAGGTCCCAGAACAGGCCGGCCATGATGGCCAGGCCTTCGCGGGCGACGCTGCCCAGCAGATGCTCGTTGGGCGCGTGCTGCGCGCAGGCGGGGTAGGAATGCGGGACCCACAGGGTGGGCAGGCCAAGCTGGTCGGCAAAGATGTCGTTGGGCAGGGAGCCGCCCAGGTTGGGCAGGAGCGCCGGGCGCTTGCCGGTGGTGTGTTCCAGCGAGGCGGCGGCCCAGCGTACCCACGGGGTGTCTGGCGACAGGCGCGTTGCCCCGGCCTGCATGCCGATGCGCACGTCCACGTCGTCAAAGCCGCGCTGGCGCAGATGATCGACCACGTGATCCTGCAGGCCGCGCCAGTCGGTGCCCACCACGAATCGCAACTGGCACCAGGCCACGGCTTCGGGGGGGATGGCGTTCACGGGCTTGGCCGGGTCGCCCGCGCCGAAGGTCAGCACGTCCAGGCTGTTCCAGCCGAACACCTTTTCAGGCGATGTCAGGCCGGGTTCGCCCCACCACGCGTTGATGGCCGGATCGTCTTGCCCGCCGCCGACTTCAAGGTCGGCCAGGGCCTGGGCGACCGCAGCGGGGATGGGCGGGGGACGCAGCCCGGGGACGGCGATGCGGCCGTTGGCGTCCACGAGCGAGCTGATGGCGTGCGACAGGCGGATGGCCGGATTGGCGAGCAGTCCGCCCCAGTTGCCGGAGTGGTAGCCGCGGTCCCGTGACCGCACCCTGAGTTCGAAATTGATCGCCCCGCGCGAGCCCATGAACAGCGTGGGCCGGGCGGCGTTCAGGCGCGGTCCGTCGCTGGCGATGAAGACGTCGGCGGCCAGGAGATTGCGGTGCGTCTTGCAGAAGTCGGACAGGCCCGGCGAGCCGGCTTCCTCGCCGGTTTCGATGAGCCAGATGGTATTGAAACCGAGCGCCTCGCCGCGCGCATCAATGACGCGGGACAGCGCTTCAAGGTTGATCGAATGCTGACCCTTGTTGTCGGCCGTGCCGCGCCCGTACCAGCGGTCGCCTTCGACCTTGAGCTGCCAGGGGTCGCGGCCGGATTCCCATTTGGCAGCGTTGCCCCGCACCACGTCGCCGTGGCCGTACATGAGGACCGTGGGCAATTCGGCCGCTTCGATGCGGCGCGCGACCAGGATCGGCAGGTCCACCCCGGCCGGATTCGCGTGCACCTCACAGGAAAAGCCCAGCGCCGACAGGCGCGGAACCAGTTCGTCCTTCAGGTAGGCATGCTGCGCCGCGGCCTGCGTGGGCACTTCGCTTTCGGTCGCAAATGCGACCCGGCGCGCCAGGGTGTCCAGAAGGACGCCGCTGTCATACGCTTGTACGGCGTGGAGAATGGCTTGTTCGCGGGTCATGGCGGTTCTCGGTGCGGGTTGGAAGCACAAATTTATTGCGCTTCTTAACGTGCCACAATTAGATATTTCGCACTTTTGCGTTGCTTAAATGGCATGTCTTCGGGAGCCCGACATGATTTCACTAGGCCTCAGATATTTCCTGGAAGTCGCGCGCTGCGGATCCATCGCGGGCGCGGCGGCGGCGCTGCACGTAGCGGCCTCCGCCGTGAGCCGGCAGATCGCCAAGCTGGAGGACAGCTTGGGCATCGTGCTGTTCGAGCGTCAGGCGCGCGGCATGGAGCTCAGCGAGGCAGGCTTGCAACTGGCCGCCTACGCCCGGGCCGCCGCCCTGGAGGCCGAACGCGTCACCACCGAGATCCGGCGGCGCAGTGCGCTGGGCGACGTCACCATCCGGCTGGCCTGCAGCGAGGGCTTCGCGCACCGTTTCATGCCGATGTGCATGGCCGACTTCAAACAGATGCGGCCCGAGGCGCGCTTTCATCTGCAGGTGGATCGGCCGGAAGAGGTGATTCGCCGGATTCTGGAGGGACTGTCTCAGATCGCGCTGCACTACACGGTGGCGCAGGACGATCGGCTCAAGACCGAGCTGCTGACCCGGGCCCCGGTGTACGCGGTGATGTGCCGGCGGCATCCGCTTGCCAGCCGCCGCACGGTCAGCCTTCGCGACCTGGCGGAGGTGCCGGTGTCGGTGGGCGATACCGGCACGACCGTCCGGCAGTTATTCGATAGCGCGTGCGCCAACGCCGGGCTGCACATCGAGCCGGCCTACGTATCGAACAATTCGGCGGCCTTCCTGCCCATGCTGCCGGGCAGCCGCATCGTGGCGCTGACGGGCTACCTGACGCTGATGGGCGACCCGCAGGGGGCAGCGCTGGCCGCGGTGCCGTTCAGCAACCCCGAGATGCGCCAGCGCAGCATTCAGGCGGTGACGCTGCAGGGGCGCACCTTGCCGCCCCTGGCCAAGGAGTTCCTGGAGTTCATGGCGCAACGGCTCACCGCCACGCCCCGCGCGCCGGATGCGGACAAGGGCGACGCGTGATCCAGGAATGCGCCTACAGCGAGACCGTGTTCAACAGGCTCATGCGGACTCCGGGAAGCTTTTCCGGCTAGCGGGAAGATGGCGGGCCCGCAGGATGCGCGGTCAGGCCGTGCGGCGCTTTCGCCAGGCCAGACGGCGCAGGCGTTCCAGCGCCAGATAGACGATCGGGGTGGTGTACAGCGTCAGGAACTGGCTGATCATCAGTCCGCCGACGATCGCCACGCCGAGCGGGCGGCGCAGTTCCGACCCTTCGCCCATGCCCAGCACCAGGGGCAGGGCGCCCAGCAGGCCCGCCAGATTGGTCATGACGATGGGCCGCAAGCGCAGCATGGCGGCGCGGTGGATGGCCTGTTCGGGCGTCAGGTTTTCGCGCCGCTCCAGGCTGAGGGCAAAGTCGATCATCAGGATGGCGTTCTTCATGACAATGCCCACCAGAAGGAACAGCCCCAGCAGCGCAATGAGGGTGAACTCGATGCCCGCCAGCCGCAGCGCCAGCAGGGCGCCGACGCCCGCCGAAGGCAGCGTGGACAGGATCGTCAGCGGATGCAGCGGGCTTTCGTACAGGATGCCCAGCACCAGATAGATGGCGACCAAGACGCCCAGGATCAGCCAGGGCTGGTCCTGCAGGCTCTGCTGGAAGTTGCGCGCATCGCCGCCCAGCCGGGTCTGGATGTGCGAAGGCACCATCAGCTTTGCCGTGGCCGCGTCGATGGCGGCCAGGCCTTGTTCCAGCGATACACCGGGCGCCAGCGAGAACCCGACCCACACGGCGGCGAACAGCCCGTCGTGAAAGACGCGGTCGTTGACCAGGCCATTGTCGTAGGTGGCGAACGCGGTCAGCGGCACGCGGTTGCCGTCAGCGGCCACCACGTGCACCCGCTCCAGGACCTCGGGGTCTTCGGTGTAGCGGGGGTCCAGTTCCAGCACGACGCGGTACTGGTTCATGGCGTCGTACAGCGTGGCGACCTGGCGCTGGCTGAACGAATTGCTCAGCACGCTGCTGATGGTCTCCATGTCCACGCCCAGCCGCTGCGCCGCGCTGCGGTCGATGTCGATCACCACCTGCTGCGTGGCGCCGTCGCCCTGGGCGTCGACGTCGCGCAGCTCGGGGATCTCTTGCATGGCCTTGGAAATCTTGCGCGACCATTCGCGCAGCGCGGGCACGTCGCTGGCCATGATGGCCAGCTCGTGGTCGCCGGAATTGCCGAAGCCGCCGGGCATGCGCAGGTCCTGGTCCACGTTCAGAAAGAACATGCCGCCCGGCACCGCCGGGGCGTGGGTGCGCATCCAGTTGATGACTTCGGTCGAGGACTCGTTGCGTTCGGCGGCAGGCTTCAAGCGGATGAGGAACAGCGAATTGCTGATGCCCAGGCCGCCGCCGTTGTAGCCGATGACGTCCTCGACGGCGGGGTGCTTCAGGACCAGTTGCCGGTATTGGTCGATCTTGGGTTGCATCACCTGGAACGAAAACCCGTCGTCGCCCCGTACGAAGCCCATGAGCTGGCCGGTGTCCTGCACGGGCAAAAAGCCCTTCGGCGCCTGCACGTACAGGTAGACGTTCAGCCCCACGACGCCGGCCAGCAGCAGCAATGTCAGGCGTGCATGGCCAAGTACGCGCGCCAGCGACACGCCATACCAGTCGTGCAGGCGGGCAAACACGGCCTGCATGCGCGACGGCTTGGCCGCGGCGGAGCTGACGGGCCGCAGCCACCGCGCGCATAGCGCCGGAATGATGGCCACCGAGACAACCAGCGAAATCACCGTTGCGGCCACCAGCGTGATCGAGAACTCGCGGAACAGCCGTTCCACCAGCCCGCCCATGAAGAGGATCGACACGAAGACCACGCTCAGCGCGACCGTCATCGCCACCAAGGTGAATCCCACTTCCCGCACCCCACGCAGGGCGGCCTTGACCGGCGTCAGCCCGCGCTCCAGGTGGCGCGAAATGTTCTCCAGCACGACGATGGCGTCGTCCACGACCAGGCCGGCCGCCACGATCAGCGCCATCAGCGACAGGTTGTTCAGTGAAAAGCCCCACGCGTACATGACGGCAAAGGTGGCGATCAGGCAGACGGGAATGGCCACGCTGGGAATCGCGGCGGCGCGCGCGTTGCCCAGGAACAGCCACACCACCAGGATGACCAGCCCGGCTGCCAGCGCCAGGGTGATGTGGGCTTCGCGCAGCGTCGCCTTGATGCCGGGCGAGCGGTCCAGCGCCACCGTCAGGTCCACGTCGGCGGGCATCAGCTGGCGCAGGCCCGGCAGCGCCTGGTTGATGGCGTCGATGGTTTCGATGATGTTGGAGCCGGGCTGCCGGCTGATGGTCAGCACCACGGCCGGATTGCGGTTGTGAAAGCCGCTGCTGTAGCGGTTCTCGACCGAATCGCTGACGCGAGCCACCTGCGACAGCCGGATCACCGCGCCGTCCTGGTAGCGCACGATCAGGCTGTCGTAGTCCTGGGCGCGGCGCGGCTGCTCGGGGGCGCCGACTTCCCAGCGCCGCGCGGCTGAATCTAGCTGGCCTTGCGGACCCATCGGCGCCGCGTTGGAGATGGCCTCGCGCACGTCGTCCAGGGCCACGCCGTAGTGCGCCAGCGCGTTGGGGTTCACCTGGACCCGCACGGCGGGCAGCGAGCTGCCGCCCATCGTGACTTCGCCCACGCCGCTGATCTGCGATAGCTTTTGCGCCAGCACGGTGGAACCCAGGTCGTAGAGCTGGCCCGCGGGCCGGGTGGCGGAACTGAGGGCCAGCGCCATGATGGGCGCCTGCGACGGATTGACCTTGCGGTAGCTGGGATTGCCCGGCATGCCCGAGGGCAGTTCGGCCCGCGCGGCGTTGATTGCGGCCTGCACGTCGCGCGCGGCCTCGTCGATGTCGCGGTCCAGGTCGAACTGCAGTTGAACGCGCGTTGCGCCCTGATTGCTGGACGAGCTCATGGAACTGACGCCGGCGATGCTGCCGAGCGCCCGCTCCAGCGGCGCCGCGACCGTGCTGGCCATGCTTTCGGGACTGGCGCCGGGCAGGTCGGCTCGCACTTCGATGGTCGGAAAATCGACCTGCGGCAGCGGCGCCACCGGCAAGAGCCGCCATGCCACGGCACCCAGCAGCGTCAGCGCCAGCGCCAGGAAAATGCAGGCGACCGGACGGTGCAGCAACGCGCGGATCATTTCACCGGGCCTTCGGCGTTGGGCGCCGGTGCGGCTTGAGCGCGCCGGTGGCCCAGACGGTGAAAGAACAGGTAGACGGCGGGCGTGGTGAACAGCGTCAGCACCTGGCTGACCAGCAGTCCGCCAACCATGACCCAGCCCAGCGGCTGGCGCAATTCAGCGCCCGAACCCGTCGCCAGCATCAGCGGCAGCGCGCCAAACAGCGCGGCCAACGTCGTCATCAGGATGGGACGCAGGCGCAGCAGCGCGGCCTCGCGGATGGCGGCCTGCGGCGCCACGCCGCGCGTGCGCTCGGCCTCCAGCGCAAAGTCGACCATCATGATGCCGTTCTTCTTGACCAATCCGATCAAGAGAATGATGCCGATGACCGCGATCAGGTCCAGCGGCCGGCCGGTCAACAGCAGCGCCAGCAGCGCACCCACGGTGGCCGAGGGCAGGGTGGACAGGATGGTGACCGGGTGGATGGCGCTTTCGTACAGCATGCCCAGCACCAGGTACATGGTCACCACCGCGGCCAGCATCAGCCAAAACGTGTTCGACAGCGACGCCTCAAAGGCGGACGCCGCGCCCTGCAGCCGGAGCTCGACGCTCTCGGGCATGCCGATCTCCTGGCGCGCCGACTCGATGGCGGCGATGGCCTGTCCCAGGGATCCGCCGGGCGGCAGGTTGAAGGACAGGTTCACTGCGGGGAACTGCGACAGGTGATTGACCGCCAGCGGGACGGCGCGCTCGCTGACGGTGGCGAGCGCTGACAAGGGGATGGGCTGGCCGGTGTCCGTTTGCAGATGGATGCGTTCCAGCGCTTCGGGGCTGGCCGCCATCTTGCGGTCAACTTCCAGCACGACGCGATATTGGTTCGACTGCGTAAAGAGCGTGGCGACCTGACGCTGGCCGAATGCGTTGTACAAGGCTTGCGCCACATCGTCCATCGTGAGGCCCAGACGCGCGGCGGCGTCGCGCGAGACCTCCAGATAGGCCTGGCGGCCGTCGCCTTGCAGGTCGGACGAGACGTCGGCCAGTTCGGGCGCTTGCGCCAGGCGCTCCATGAGGGCGCGGGTCCAGCGCGACAGCAGCGCGCTATCCGGCGAGGTCAGGCTGAACTGATACTGGCCTCGGCTGACGCGATCCTCGATGTTCAATTCCTGCACAGGCTGCAGATAGAGCGAGATGCCGTGCACCTCGCGGGCCCGCGCGTCCAGCCGCGCCATGATGTCGGCCAGCGGGGCTGTGCGCTCGTTCCAGGGTTTCAGGTTGATCAGAAGCCGCCCCGTGTTCAGCGTGGCGTTCATGCCGTCGATGCCGATGAACGAGGACAGCGTGGCGACGTCGGGGTCCGCCAGCAGGCTTTCCGCCACCGCCTGCTGGCGGCGCGACATGGCGTCGAACGAGGTGCTTTGCGACGACTGCGTCACGCCTTGCAGCACCCCGCCGTCCTGCGCCGGGAAGAAACCCTTCGGCACCGCGAAATACAAGAGCCCGGTGAGCGCCACGGTCGCCAGCATCGCCAGCAGCGTCAGCCGCTGATGACGCAGCGTCACGTCCAGCCAGCCTGCATAGCGCGCCTGCAGGCGATCCAGCAGTCCAGGCTTGGACGGCGCGTGCGGCGGCAGCAGCCGGGCGCACATCATGGGCGTGAGGGTCAGCGATACGGCCAGCGATATCAGGATGGCAACGGCCAGCGTGATGGCAAATTCGCGGAACAGCCGGCCCACCACGTCTTCCATGAACAGCAGCGGGATCAGCACCGCGATCAGCGACAGCGTCAGCGAAACGAGCGTGAAGCCGATTTGCCCGGCGCCCTTCAACGCGGCCGCCATCGGGCTGTGCCCCTGTTCCCGGTAGCGTGCGATGTTCTCCAGCATGACGATGGCGTCGTCCACCACGAAGCCCGCGCCGATCGTCAATGCCATCAGCGTGAGGTTGTTGGTGGAAAAGCCGGCCAGATACATGAAGCCAAAGGTCCCGATCAGCGACAGCGGCACGGCCAGGCTGGGGATCAGCGTGGCGGGCAGGTTGCGCAGAAAGAGGAACGTCACCAGCACCACCAGCCCCACCGCGAACCCCAGTTCCCACTGCACGCCGCGCACGGACGCGCGGATGCTTTCGGTGCGGTCGGTCAGGATGCGCACCTCCACGGCGGCGGGCAGGCTGGCGGTCAATTGGGGCAGCAATGCCTTGACCTGGTCGGCCACGGCTATGACGTTGGCGCCGGGCTGGCGCTGGATGTTCACCAGCACGGCGGGCTGCCTGTCGACCCACGCCGCCAGGTAGCGGTCCTCGGCGCCGTCCTCCACCGTCGCGATCTGGCCCAGCCGCACCGGCGCGCCGTTCTTCCAGGCGACGATCAGGTCGCGGTACTCCTGCGCGCTCTGCAGCTGATCATTGGCGTCCATGATGACGGACCGCACGGGGCCGTCGAAGCTGCCCTTGGGCTGATTGGAATTGGCCTTGGCGATCGCCTCCTGCACGTCCGACAGCTTCAGGCCGCGCGCGGCCAGCGCCATCGGATTGACCTGCACGCGCACGGCGGGGCGCTGTCCGCCGGCCAGGCTGACCATGCCCACGCCCGACAACTGCGACAGCCGCTGCGTCATGCGCGTGTCCACCAGATCGTAGACCTTGGGCAGGGGCAGCGAATTCGACGTGACGGCCAGCGTCAGGATCGGCACGTCGGCGGGGTTGACCTTGCGGTACACGGGCGGAGTGGGCAGATCGCCCGGCAGCAGCGAATCGCTGGCGCTGATGGCTGCCTGCACTTCCTGTTCGGCCACGCCCAGCGGGACGTCCAGGGCGAACTGCAACGTGATGACCGAGATGCCGCTGCCGCTGGTGGACGACATCTGCTTCAGTCCCGGTATCTGCCCAAAGCGCCGCTCCAGCGGCGCGGTGACCGCGCGCGCCGTCACATTGGGGCTGGCGCCCGGATATTGCGTGGTCACCTGGATGATCGGGTAGTCCACCTGCGGCAACGCGGCCACGGGCAGCATGCGCCAGGCCAGGATGCCCGACAGCAGCAGGGCAATCATCAGGAAAGACGTCGCGACCGGACGCAGGATGAATGGACGTGACAGGCTCATGCGGACTCCTCGTCGTGGCCGGGCGGGTCAACGATCTGCACGTCGCGTCCGTCGTGCAGGCGGTCCACGCCTTCGACGACCACGCGCTCGTTCGCGGCCAGGCCCGTCAGCACCACGATGCGGCCGGCGTTGGCGGGGCCCAGCGTCAGCACCCGGCGGGTGGCGCGGTTGTCGTCGCCGATGACGAACACGAACGCGCCTTGCGAGCCGTATTGCACGGCCGCGGCCGGAATGGTCACCACGTCATCTTCCTGCACCACGGCCAGCCGGATGTTCACGAATTGATTGGGAAACAGCGATTCGTCGGCATTGTCGAAACGGGCGCGCAGCCGCACCGTGCCGCTGGCGGCCTGGATGCGGTTGTCCAGCGCCTCAAGCGTGCCTTCGGCAAGCAAGCGGCGATCGTCGGCATCCCAGGCCTGCACGCGCAGCACGGCGGTCTTCGCCTGCGCCTGCCGCATAAGAGCCAGGCGCGTTTCCGGGATGCTGAAAAGGGCCGAGATGGGGGCCATCTGAACCACGGTGGTCAAGCCCTCCGCGTCCGTCGCGCGTACGTGGTTGCCGGCGTCGACGCGCCGCAATCCCACCCGGCCGGCATGCGGCGCCACGATGCGCGTGTGACCGAGCAGGCGCTGGGCATCCGCGACTTGCGCCAGGTTTCGTTGACGCCGCGCGGCGTAGGCCCGCACCTGGGCCTCGGCGGTATCGAGCTGCTGGCCCGCCACCGCCTCCTGCCGCGCCAGCCTGCGATAGCGCCGCAGGTCTGCTTCGGCGTTGTCCAGCAGCGCCTGTGTCTGCGCCAGTTCGCCTTCGGCCAGCGCCAGCGCGGCCACAAAGGGGCGCGGATCGATCTCGGCCAGCAACTGGCCTTGCGTGACGGCCTGGCCTTCCCGGTAGTGCAGCTTGACCAGTTCGCCATCGACCTGGCTGCGCACGGTCACCTGCGCCAGCGGCGTGATGGTGCCCAGCGCGTGCAGGTCTCGCTGCAGCGGACCGACGCGCGCAGCGGCGACGCTCACCGCGACGGGAAGCTTCCCGTAGTTCGGGGGAGGCGGAGCGGCCGGACCTTTATTGCCCGCCAGCCAAAGCGCCACACCAATCAGCAGGGCCAGCGCCAGGGCGGCCGCGATCAGGATCAGGCGTTTGCGTGAGGGGGTGGGGCCCGCAAGGAAGCGCAGGGACATCAGGGCTGCCAGGCAAGGGGATAGCGGACAGCCGAGATTCTATATTAATAATAATGATTAGCGTTATTGACGCCGATATTCAAGAAGGGTTTGCGCGTATCGTTTAGAGTGGCGGCTGTTTTCAATACCCCGGTTTGCAACAGGAGTGGGTCCATGAGCGAAAAATCCCTCGAAAGTCCGCGTGAATTATGCGAACGCCTGCAGGAACGACTGACGGCCGAACGGGCCCGGCTGGCGCAATGGCAGTCGATCGAGGCGGATTACCACCACAAATACACCGAGACGCTGCGGCCGCTCGAAGACAAGCTCAACCAGCTGCGCTACAAGCTGGTGCTGTGCTTTGACCACGCCTACAAGGTAATGGGTCTGTCCAAGGCCGAACGCGAGTTCGTGTCCGAACTGGTCACGGAGTTCTCGGAAGAACTGCTGGTGCTGTCGGCCAAGTCGGCGCTACCGGCCGGTTGCGACACCGCGCGGCTCAAGACGCTTTACAAGAAGCACCGCGGGGCCGATTACGACGCCAATCTTGCCGAATTGACCGGAAGCGCGCGGCAAGAACTGGCCGATGCGCTGGACCTGGACGTTGCCGACCTGGACTCGATGTCGCCCATGCAGTTGCTGCAGGTCATCCAGGATCAATACGACGACGAAGACGCGGAAGAGCTGCTGGAATACGCTCGCGTGGTCCGCATGCCGACAGTGACGAACGCCGTCGCCTGGGACGCATTGCATGCCGCCGAGCGGGAGCGGCTGGCCCAGGCCGCCCAGGATCCCAACCTGCGCGCCACCGTGCAGGCCGCCTCCGACATCCCCGACGATCAGCTGGAAGCGGCCAATGCGGTGCTGGCCGCGCAGCTCGACGAGATCCTTACCCAGGTTCAGTTTGCCGAGGAAGGCTTCACGCTGCGTTATGAGCTGGACCCGTTCGCCACCTTCGATCCGGAAACGGTGATGCAAGAGCTGGACGACGACATCAAGGACATCCAGGAGTACATCCAGGAACTTGAACACGAGGTCATGCAATTCTCGGACGAATCGCTGCTCAAGGCTTGGCTCAAAGCCATGCGGCGTGAAGTTGCCGCGATGGAGCGGCGCGAAGGCCGGTCGTGAAGCGTTAGGGCGGGGGCCGGCGAGGTCTTTGACGCGGCCCCATCAGCTCTTGGGCCGCGACACCGGCATCACCCGCATGACGGGCGCCGCCTGCTTGGCCGCAGCGTCCGCGCGTGGGCGGATCATCATGGGGAAGAACCGCCACAGGTACAGTCCCAGCGCCAGCGCCCACGCGGTGGCCGACGCATGCAGCAGGCCCAGCGTTGCCGCGGTTGGCAGCAGGGCCGCCAACCGCAGCAACGCCGCCAGGATCATCAGCGCGTAGCTCAGGACCATGCTGCGGTCCGTGTACAGCGGACGGCCCAGATGGCCGAGTGCGGTGCGGGTCACCATGCCCAAAATCAACACCGAGAACCCGGCCACGCCGATGACGTGCGCGGGCCAAGCCTGCCGGACCACAATGCCCGCCAGTTGCGCCGCGCCCACCAGCAGGCCGATCCCCAGACCCAGATACCCCGCATAGAGAATCCACAGGAGCGGCACGCGCCGCACGGCCCACGGCTTCCAGGACACCCACTGCACCAGCGCAATCGCGCCGCTTGCCGCAAGCGCCAGCGCGGCGGCCTGCTGCACGCCGGCAAGCAGGCAGGCGATGGCGACGACGCCAAAGCCAAGCTGCCAATGACCGCTCTTGGTATGGGGAGGAATGTCCAGGCCCGCAACGGCGCGCTTGGCGAAGAAGGGCATGACCCGCCGGGCGATCAGCAAGGTCAGCACGGCCATCGACAGCAGCCCGGCATTGAAATAGCGCATCAGCGTCACGTAGTCGCCCTGGACCGTCGCCCACAGGTACAGCCCGTTGGTTGCGCCCAGCGCCAGCAGAAGGAACGGGACGCCATAGTTGCGCTGGTTCCGGGTGACCACGACGGCGCGTCCCAGTGCCCCGGCCGCCCACAGCAAAAACAGCAGGTCCGCCGCCGCCGCGACGACGAAGGCAGTGCGCCCGGGGACCAGATACCCCACACGCGCCACGATCCACAGCCCGCACAGCGCGGCAAGCGGATTGCCTTTCAGGGGATTCTTGCCCGTCCAGTTGGCGCCCGCCGTCAGCAGGAAGCCCACGGCGATCGTGGCCACGAAGCCCCACAGCATTTCATGCGCATGCCAGAACATGCCGTTCAGCACGCCAGTCAGCCGCGCGGGCGCGTGCACCCATAGCAACACCGAGAAAAGCGCCCAGAAGCAGCCCGCCAGATACAGCGGGCGGAAACCCATTTCAGTGAACGCGCCCCACTCGGGCGGGGCGGGGCGCGGCTTCTTTGCGGGTTCGTCGATGGAAAGCAGGGTGGTCATGGTGTGGCCCGTGCGCGCGGGGCGCGCGCCGTTGCGGTTTTGAACGTGTATTTGAAATACATATTACATCTGGCCGCATCGGGACGCGATCCGGGCACTTGATCCAGCGCAAGGCTGTCCGGAACACCCGCATGACTAGGCACTTCGGAAATAGCCCTTTGGTCGGCTGGGGAATGGTTGCAAACGGGAGGGCTGCTTAGGCTACCGACATACGTATTTGTCAGCAAAAAGCGAGACTAACCATGGCAGCACATCAATCCTCGGCCGGTGCGCCGATGCGGGTCCTGATATCCAGCACGTTTGCCTTCACCATCTGTTTTGCGGTGTGGATGATCTTTGCCGTGCTGGGGATCCCAATCAAGGCGCAGCTCGGCCTGTCCGAAACGCAATTCGGCCTGCTGGCCGCCATGCCGGTCCTGACCGGCTCCCTCGTGCGCGTGCCGCTCGGCATCTGGACCGATCGCTACGGCGGCCGTCCCGTGTTCTTCGTGCTGATGCTGCTGGCGGTGGTGCCGATCTGGCTGCTGTCCTACGCCACGGAATATTGGCAGTTCCTGGTGCTGGCGCTGTTCGTCGGCCTGACCGGCGGCTCGTTCTCCGTGGGCACGCCCTATGTCGCCCGCTGGTTCCCGCGCAACAAGCAAGGCCTGGCCATGGGCGTCTTCGGCGCCGGCAACTCGGGTTCGGCCATCACCAAGTTCGTGGCCCCCGCGCTCATCGCGGCTGCCGGCGGCGCCTGGGTCATCGTGCCGCAGGTCTACGCCGTGGCGCTGCTGGTCACCGCCATCCTGTTCTGGATGTTCTCGTCGTCCGATCCGTCTCACCGCGTCGCGGGCGGCGCCTCGTTGTCGGCCCAGTTCGCCATGCTGAAGGATCCGCGTGTGTGGCGCTACTGCCAGTATTACTCGGTCGTGTTCGGCGGCTATGTGGCGCTGGCCCTGTGGATGACCAAGTACTACATCGGCGAATACGGCTTCGACATGAAGCTGGCCGCGCTGCTGGCCGCGTGCTTCTCGTTGCCCGGCGGCGTGCTGCGCGCCGTCGGCGGCTGGATCTCCGACCGCTACGGAGCCTACAAGACCACGTGGTGGGTGATGTGGGTGTGCTGGGTTGCGTTCTTCCTCCTGAGCTATCCGCAAACCGAATTCACCGTCATGACCGCCGGCGGCCCGCGTTCCTTCGGCATCGCGCTCGGCCCGGTCACCTTCACCATCCTGCTGTTCGTCGTCGGCATCGCCATGGCGATCGGCAAGGCCTCGGTCTTCAAGTTCATCTCCGATGAATTCAGCGACAACATCGGCGCCGTGTCCGGCATCGTCGGACTGGCTGGCGGCCTGGGCGGCTTCGTGCTTCCCATCATGTTCGGCGTCCTGCTCGACCTGACCGGCATCCGCTCCAGCGCCTTCATGCTGCTGTACGGCACGGTCTGCGTCTCGCTGATCTTCATGCACTTCAGTTTCCGGCCCGAAAGCGCGGCCATCGCCCGGCAGCAAGCCGCCTGACCCACCCACCATCCTGAGAGAACCTCATGTCCACTCAAGTCCTTGCGCGCTGGGAGCCGGATAATCCCGGTTTCTGGAAACAGACGGGCGCGCGCGTCGCCAACCGCAATCTGTGGATCTCGATCCCGGCGCTGATGCTGGCGTTCAGCATCTGGATGCTCTGGAGCGTGGTCGTCGTCAACCTTGACCGCGCCGGCTTCATGCTGTCCAAGAACCAGCTCTTCTGGCTGACGGCGCTGCCCGCGCTGTCGGGCGCGACGCTGCGCATCTTCTACTCGTTCCTCGTGCCCGTCTTCGGCGGGCGCAAATGGACGGCCATCTCCACCGCCTCGCTGCTGATTCCGGCGCTGGGCATGGGTTTCGCGCTGCGCGACCCCACCACCTCGTTTCCGACCCTTCTGGTGCTGGCGCTGCTGTGCGGCCTGGGCGGCGGCAACTTCAGCTCCAGCATGGCCAATATCAGCTTTTTCTTTCCCAAGGAAAAGAAGGGGCTGGCAACGGGCCTGAACGCCGGCATTGGCAACCTGGGTGTGTCGCTGGTGCAGTTCGTCGTGCCGGTCGTCATCACCATGGGCGTCTTCGGCGTTGCCGGCGGCGAACCTCAAGTCATCAACGCCAATGGCGCGCAGCAAAATCTGTGGCTGCAGAACGCGGGCTTCATCTGGGTGATTCCCATCGCGCTGGCGTCCATCGCCGCATGGTTCGGCATGAACGACATCGCCGATGCGCGCGCCTCGTTCGCCGACCAGGCGGTCATCTTCAAGCGCAAGCACAACTGGCTGATGTGCTGGCTGTACGTGGGCACGTTCGGGTCGTTCATCGGCTTCTCGGCGGGCTTCGCAATGCTGACCAAGACGCTGTTTCCCACCGTCAATCCCATGGCATACGCATTCCTGGGGCCGCTGGTCGGATCGCTGACGCGTCCCGTGGGCGGCTGGATCTCCGACAAGCTGGGCGGCGCCCGGGTCACGCTCTTCACCTTCGCGGCCATGATCGCCGCGGTGGCCGGCGTCGTGACGTTCCTGCCGGGTGAGGGCCGCCTGGGCGACTTCAACGGCTTCTTGGCCATGTTCATCGTGCTCTTCGCGCTGACCGGCCTGGGCAACGGTTCCACGTTCCGCATGATTCCGGTGATCTTCCTGCGCGAACGCACGCAGGCGGCGCAGGGCAAGGGTCCGGCCGCGCAAAAGCAGGCCATGTCCGAGGCAGCCAAGGAATCGGCCGCGGTGCTGGGCTTTTCCGGCGCCATCGGGGCCTACGGCGGCTTTTTCATCCCGCGCAGCTTCGGCACGTCGCTCGAAATGACGGGCAGCGTCCAGACCGCGCTGTTCTGCTTCATCGGCTTCTATGCCACCTGCATGCTGATCACATGGTGGTACTACGCACGCCGCAACGCGCCCATTCCCTGCTAAGGAGCGTTCGCCGGGGCCCGGTCGCGCACACGTTGCGTGGCCGGGCCCCGGCGGCCTTGCGCGGCCCGACTAGTTCGGTCTACCCGGGTAACTAGTCACTCTGCCGAACCCGGGTTGTGCCACCGGCGAATGGTCGGCCAGACAGCCCAGCCCTAAAGTTGTTTCATCAGCATTGATCGCAGTACGCGCCGGCCAGGCCGGCGTTCTTGGAGAAACACAATGAGTCATTTTCTGGACCGGTTGAAGTTCATGTCGCGGGTGAAGTCCACCTTCGCGAACGGTCACGGCGAAACCGTCAACGAGGACCGCAAGTGGGAGAACGCCTACCGCGCCCGCTGGCAGCACGACAAGGTGGTGCGTTCCACCCACGGCGTGAACTGCACCGGCTCCTGCTCCTGGAAGGTGTATGTCAAGAACGGCCTGATCACCTGGGAAACCCAGCAGACCGACTACCCCCGCACCCGTCCCGACCTGCCCAACCACGAGCCCCGCGGCTGTCCTCGTGGCGCGTCGTACAGCTGGTATGTGTATTCGGCGCAGCGCGTGAAGTACCCCATGATCCGCGGCCGCCTGATCGAAATGTGGCGCGACGCCCGCAAGACGATGGACCCGATCGCGGCCTGGGAATGGATCAGCCAGGATCCCAAGCGCGCCAAGCGCTACAAGTCGGTGCGCGGCCTGGGCGGCTTCGTCCGCGCCGATTGGGACACCGCCACGGAGATCATTGCCGCGGCCAACGCGCTCACCATCAAGAAGTACGGCCCGGACCGCGTGATCGGGTTCTCGCCGATTCCCGCCATGTCGATGGTCAGCTACGCCGCCGGCGCCCGCTACCTTAGCCTTTTGGGCGGCGCCTGCCTCAGCTTCTACGACTGGTACTGCGATCTTCCCCCCGCCAGCCCCCAGATCTGGGGCGAACAGACCGACGTGCCCGAATCGGCCGACTGGTACAACTCCACCTACCTGATGGTCTGGGGCTCGAACGTCCCGCAGACCCGCACCCCGGACGCGCACTTCTACACCGAAGTCCGCTACAAGGGCACCAAGACCGTGGCCGTGTCCAGCGACTTCGGCGAAATGGTCAAGTTCGGCGACATCTGGCTGGCGCCCAAGCAGGGCACCGACGCCGCGCTCGCCATGGCCATGGGCCACGTCATCCTCAAGGAATTCCACCTGTCGGGCAAGTCGGCCTACTTCACGGATTACGTGCGCCGCTACACCGACATGCCGATGCTGGTGCAGCTCAAGGAACGCGACGGCTTCTACGCCCCTGACCACTTCCTGCGCGCCTCGCAGCTGGACAACGCGCTTGGCGAGCAGAACAACCCCGACTGGAAGACGCTGGTGCTGGACGAGTCCACCGGCGATCTGGTGGCGCCCAACGGCAGCATCGGCTTTCGCTGGGGCGAGGGCGCCGTCAACGGCGGCGAAAAGGTCGGCCGCTGGAACCTCGAATCCAAGGATGGCGGCTCGGGCCGCGAAATCCTCCCCACGCTCAGCCTTCTGGGCAAGTCCGACGACGTGGTCGGCGTGGGCTTCCCGTACTTCGGCAGCGAACACGATGAGCTGCTGGTGCGCAACGTGCCCGCCCGCCGCATCCGCCTGGCTGACGGCACCGACGCGCTGGTCGCCACCGTGTATGACCTGCAGATGGCCAACTACGGCCTGGACCGCGGCCTGGGCGGCGGCAACGTCGCGTCCTCTTACGATGACGACGTTCCCTATACGCCCGCCTGGCAGGAAAAGCACACCAGCGTGCCGCGCGCGCAGGTCATCCAGGTGGCGCGCGAGTTCGCCCAGAACGCGCACGACACCGAAGGCAAGTCCATGGTCATCGTCGGCGCCGGTCTGAACCACTGGTACCACATGGACATGATCTACCGCGGCATCATCAACATGCTGATGATGTGCGGTTGCGTGGGCAAGAGCGGCGGCGGCTGGGCGCACTATGTGGGCCAGGAAAAGCTGCGCCCGCAGTTCGGCTGGGCCCCGCTGGCGTTTGCCGCCGACTGGGTGCGCCCGCCGCGCCAGATGAACGGCACCTCGTTCTTCTACGCCCACACCAGCCAATGGCGCCACGAAAAGCTGAACGTGCAGGAAGTGCTCGGCCCCACCGCCGACCGCGCCAAGTACAGCGAACTCAGCATGATCGATCTGAACGCCCGCGCCGAGCGCATGGGCTGGCTGCCGTCGGCGCCGCAGCTTCGCACCAATCCGCTGGACGTCGTGGCGCAGGCCGACAGCCTGGGCAAGGATCCCGTCGCACACGCCGTCGAACAGATGAAGTCGGGCGAGTTGCGCATGTCCTGCGAAAACCCGGACGATCCCGCCAATTTCCCGCGCAACATGTTCGTGTGGCGCTCCAACATCCTGGGCTCCAGCGGCAAGGGCCACGAGTACTTCCTGAAGTACCTCCTGGGCACCCAGAACGCCGTGTTCGGCGACGAAGCCGACGCCATCAAGCCGTCCGAAGTCACCTTTGAGGACGACGCCGCCGAAGGCAAGCTGGACCTCCTGACCGTGCTGGACTTCCGCATGAGCACCACGTGCCTGTACGGCGACATCGTGCTGCCCACGGCCACCTGGTACGAAAAGGACGACCTCAACACGTCCGACATGCACCCCTTCATCCACCCGCTCAGCGAAGCCGTGCAGCCGCTCTGGGAAAGCAAGACCGACTGGGAAATCTACAAGCTGCTGGCCAAGAAATTCAGCGAAATCGGCGGTCCGTACCTGGGCAAGCGCCGCGACCTGGTGCTGACCCCGCTGATGCACGACACCCCGGGAGAACTGGGCCAGGCCTTCGAACCCAAGGACTGGAAGCTCGGCGAATGCGACCTGATTCCGGGCAAGACGGCGCCGTCCATGACGGTGGTCGAACGCGACTACAACGACATCTACCGCAAGTTCACGTCGGTGGGTCCGCTGCTGGACAAGCTGGGCAACGGCGGAAAGGGCATCAACTGGAACACCCAGCACGAGGTCCACGAGCTGGCCGGCATCAACGACAGCGTCACCGAAACCGGCGTCAGCCAGGGCCGTCCGCGTCTGGACACGGCGATCGACGCGGCCGAGATGATCCTGACCTTCGCACCAGAGACCAACGGCCATGTGTCGGTCAAGGCCTGGGAAGCGCTGGGCAAGATCACCGGACGCGACCACACGCACCTGGCGGTCGGACGCGAACACGACAAGATCCGCTTCCGCGACATCCAGGCGCAGCCGCGCAAGATCATTTCGGCGCCTACCTGGTCCGGTCTGGAAAGCGAAGAGGTCAGCTACAACGCCGGCTATACCAACGTCCATGAACTGATCCCATGGCGCACCCTGACCGGCCGCCAGCAGTTCTACCAGGATCACCGCTGGATGCTGGACTTTGGCGAAGGCTCCTGCGTGTACAAGCCCGCCATCGACACCAAGACGGTTGCGCCCATGCTGGGCAAGTACCCGAATGGCGAAAAGGAACTGGTCCTGAACTGGATCACGCCGCACCAGAAGTGGGGCATCCACAGCACGTACTCGGACAACCTGCGCATGCTGACCCTCAGCCGCGGCGGCCCCCACGTGTGGGTGTCCGAAGCCGAGGCCAAGCAGGCCGGACTGGTCGACAACGACTGGGTGGAAGTGTTCAACGTGAACGGCACGCTGACCGCCCGGGTGGTGGTGAGCCAGCGCGTGCCGGTTGGCATGTGCCTGATGTACCACGCACAGGAAAAGATCGTGAACGTGCCGGGCGCTGAAACCAGCGGCAAGCGCGGCGGCATCCATAACTCGGTCACGCGCACGGTGCTCAAGCCCACGCACATGATCGGCGGATACGCGCAGCAGGCCTACGGTTTCAACTACTACGGCACCGTGGGCGCCAACCGCGACGAGTTCGTGGTCGTGCGCAAGATGAAGAAGGTGGACTGGCTGGAAGGCCCGCTCGTCGAAGAACTGCAACAAGAAGAGAAGCAATCATGAGGATACGCGCCCAAATCGGCATGGTGCTGAACCTGGACAAGTGCATTGGCTGCCACACTTGCTCGGTCACCTGCAAGAACGTCTGGACCAGCCGCGACGGTGTCGAGTACGCATGGTTCAACAACGTTGAAACCAAGCCCGGCATCGGCTATCCGAAGGAATGGGAAAACCAGGAAAAGTGGAAGGGCGGCTGGAGCCGCACGGCCGCCGGCAAGCTGGAACCGCGCCAAGGCGGCAAGCTGCGCATCCTGGCCAACCTGTTCGCCAACCCGAACCTGCCCGCCATCGACGACTACTACGAGCCGTTCACCTACGACTACGAGCACCTGAAGAACGCGCCGCTGTCGCAGACGCCGCCCACCGCGCGCCCGGTGTCGGTGCTGACGGGCAAGAAGATGGACAAGATCCATTGGGGCCCGAACTGGGAAGACGACCTGGGCGGCGAGTTCAGCTCGCGCAGCCGCGATGCGCTCTTCGAAGGCGTCCAGAAAGAGATGTACTCGACGTTCGAGAACACCTTCATGATGTACCTGCCGCGCTTGTGCGAACACTGCCTGAACCCGGCCTGTGTCGCCAGCTGCCCGTCCGGTTCCATCTACAAGCGCGAAGACGACGGCATCGTCCTGGTCGATCAGGACAAGTGCCGCGGATGGCGCATGTGCATCTCGGGCTGCCCCTACAAGAAGATCTACTACAACTGGAACAGCGGCAAGGCCGAAAAGTGCACGTTCTGCTATCCGCGCATCGAGGCCGGCCAGCCGACCGTGTGCTCGGAAACCTGCGTGGGCCGCATCCGCTACCTGGGCGTGCTGCTGTATGACGCCGACCAGATTGAAAATGCCGCCGCCACCGCGAACGAGCAGGATCTGTATCAGTCGCAGCTCGACCTGTTCCTGGACCCGCATTCGCCCGAAGTGATCGCCGCGGCGCGCGAGCAGGGCATCCCGGAATCGTGGCTGGAAGCCGCGCGCAATTCGCCCGTCTACAAGATGGCCGTCGAATGGAAGGTGGCCTTCCCGCTGCACCCGGAATACCGCACGCTGCCGATGGTCTGGTACATCCCGCCGCTGTCGCCCATCCAGACGGCCGCCGAGTCCGGCAAGATGCCCCAGCGCACCGTGGGCAAGAGCGGCATGATCCCCGACGTGTCGACGCTGCGCATCCCCGTGCGCTACCTGGCCAACCTGCTGACCGCCGGCAAGGAAGCGCCGGTGCTGCAAGCCCTGGAACGCATGCTGGCCATGCGCGCGTTCAAGCGGTCCGAGACCGTCCACGGCGAACGCGACACGGCCCTGCTGGACCAGGTTGGCCTGACCGAGGAAACGGTGCAGGACATGTACCGCATCATGGCCATCGCCAACTACGAAGACCGCTTCGTCGTGCCCAGCAGCCACAAGGAAGTGGTCGAAGACAGCTTCAACGAGAAGGGAAGCTGCGGCTTCACCTTTGGCAACGGCTGCTCGGGCGGCGTGTCGGAAGGCACCCTGTTCGGCCGCAAGCCGCAGGGCAGCGAGATCTTCATCGAAATGCCCAAGTCGCGCAAGAAGGCCGTTTCGGCCTGAGGAAAGGAGAACAACATGAGCCTGTACCGACTGCTTTCCGCCATGCTGTGCTACCCCGAGCCGGAGCTGCTGGACTACCTGGGCGAACTGGAAGAGGCCCTGGCGGCCTATCCGGACGCCGAGGAAACCCTGCAACCCCTGGTCAGCTACCTGGCCTCGAACGACCTGATTCCCCTGCAAGAGAACTACGTCGCCACCTTTGACCGCAACCGCTCGCACTCGCTGCACCTGTTCGAACACGTCCACGGCGAAAGCCGCGACCGTGGCCAGGCGATGGTGGACCTGCTGGAAACCTACCGCGCGCACGGCTTCGAGCCGATGGTGTCGGAACTGCCGGACCACGTGCCGCTGTTCCTGGAATTCCTGGGAGTCATCGACCCCGACACGGCCCAGGAGCTGCTGGACGAAGCCATCCACGTGCTGGCGGCCATCGGCGCGCGCCTGGCCAAAAGCGAAAGCTCCTACGCCTGCGTCTTTGCCGTGCTGCGCGCCCAGTCCCGCGTGATTCCGCGCGTGCAGACCGAGGCGCCGGTGCGCGACATGGACGAGGCGATGGAGGCCTTCGGGGCCGGCCCCGACGGCGTGGAACCGCTGCTGCGGCCGTTTGCGGGAGGCGGGGTGCAGACCGTGCACTTCCACCCCCGTTCCGCCGCGACTCATTAATGCCCAGGACGACGCATCATGAACTCCCTGAACCAGTTTCTTTTCGGCATCTATCCGTACATCGCACTGACGATCTTTCTGCTCGGCAGCCTGGCGCGTTTTGAGCGCGAGCAATACACCTGGAAATCCGACAGCTCGCAACTGCTGCATCGCGGCCAGTTGCGGCTGGGGAACATCCTGTTCCACATCGGCATCCTGGGCCTGTTCTTCGGGCATCTGGTCGGCCTGCTCACCCCCGTCATCGTGTGGGACACGCTGGGCGTTTCGCACTCGCTCAAGCAGATGGTTGCGATGGTGGCGGGTGGCGTGATGGGCGGGCTGTGCCTGATCGGCCTCTTGATCCTGATCCACCGCCGCCTGACCGACCCCCGCATCGCCCACGCCACGCGGCCCGGCGACAAGATCCTGCTGCTGTGGATCCTGGTGACGCTGCTGCTTGGGCTGTCCACGATCGTACTGTCGGCTGGCCACATGGACGGCGAAATGATGGTGCACCTGATGACCTGGGCGCAGCACATCGTCACGTTCCAGGGCGACGCCGCCAGCTACATCGCCGGCGTGCCGCTGCTGTTCAAGGCGCACCTCTTCATGGGCCTCACGCTTTTCGTGATCTTCCCGTTCACCCGTCTGGTGCACGTCTGGAGCGGTTTCGCGTCGGTGGGCTACCTGGGCCGCGCCTGGCAGCTGGTCCGTCCGCGCTGATTCCCTGTCTTAGGAGCCGAACATGCCTGTCATCGTCAACGGCGTCGAACTGAACGACGCGGATCTGGAACGTGAACTGCCCTTGCACGCAGAAGCGGGCAATCCCATGCGCGAGGCCGTCACGGCCCTGGTGCTGCGGCGCGTCCTGCTGGACGAGGCCGGCCGGCAGGGCCTGGATGTGTCCGACGAGGAAAGCGCCATCGGCGCCTTGCTCGCCAGTCAGGCCCCGGCGCCCGAAGCCGACGACGCCGCTTGCCGGCGCTTCTACCAGATGCACCCCGAGCGCTTCATGGTGGGTGAACTGGTCGAGGCCGACCACATCCTGTTCCAGGTCACGCCCGACGTGAACCTGGACATGCTGAAGGCGCATGCCAACGTGGTGCTGGCCGAGCTGCTGGCCGACCCGTCCCGGTTCGCCGAGGTGGCCCGCGAACAATCCAATTGCCCGTCCGCGGCCGTCGGCGGCAACCTGGG
Source organism: Achromobacter sp. E1 (assembly GCF_037039475.1). Classification (NCBI taxonomy): domain Bacteria; kingdom Pseudomonadati; phylum Pseudomonadota; class Betaproteobacteria; order Burkholderiales; family Alcaligenaceae; genus Achromobacter; species Achromobacter sp. E1. Next base: position 3,217,683 of record NZ_CP146253.1, on the reverse strand, counting down.
TCAACTGGGGCGCGGCGACACCGTGCCGGAATTCGAACGCGCGGTGTTCGCGCTGCCTTCGGGCGGGTTGCTGCCGCAGCTGCTGCAGACGCGGCACGGCCTGCACATTGTGCGCGTCGTGCGGCGTGTCGAAGGGCGGCTCTTGCCCTACGAGCACGTGGCCAAGCAGATTGCCACGGCGCTCACGTCCATGAGCCGCGATACCGCCTGGCGGCAGTACACCAAGCTGCTGGTCGGGCGCGCCAAGATCTCGGGCATCGATCTGGACGACGGCGAACCCGAACGGGTCTTCGCCGGGAGCGCCGCATGATGGACGAGCCAGCCCCCGCTGTTTTGGCGGACGGCTTCGGCCGCCGCATCGACTATCTGCGCGTTTCGGTCACCGACCGTTGCGACCTGCGGTGCAGCTACTGCCTGCCCAAGGATTTCAAGGGTTTCGAAATGCCGGCTAACTGGATGACCCACGACGAAATGGCCCGGCTGGTCGGGCTGTTCGTGCGCCTGGGCGTGGCCAAGGTCAGGCTTACGGGCGGCGAGCCGCTGCTGCGCAAGGGCGTTGCCGGGCTGGCCGCCACCATCGCCGCCATGCCCGGGCTGCGCGACCTGTCCGTGTCCACCAACGCCACGCAGCTATCGCGCCATGCGCAGTCGCTGCGGGCAGCGGGGGTGGACCGTCTGAACATCAGCCTGGACACGCTGGACGCGGCAGCGTTCTCGCAGATCACGGGACGCGATTGCCTGGACGCCGTGCTGGCCGGATTGTCGGCCGCGCGGCAGGCTGGCTTTTCCCCCATCAAGCTCAACAGCGTGGTGCATGCGGCCACGCCGGAATCCGAAGTTCGCCGCCTGCTGTCCTATGCGGTGGAACAGGGCTTCGTGCTGCGGCTGATCGAACCGATGCCGATGGGCGAGTGCGGCCGCGGCTTTACGCACACCGACCTGAACGCGATGGGCGCGCGCCTGGCCGCCGACGCCGGGCTGGTGCCGTCGCTGGCCGAATCACGCAACGGCCCGGCGCGCTACTGGACCAGCGGGCAGGGCGCGCCCGTGCTGGGCGTCATCACCCCCATGTCGCGTCATTTCTGCGCCACCTGCAACCGCGTGCGGCTGGGCGTGGATGGCACCTTGTATCTGTGCCTTGGCCAGGAAGACCAGGTGCCGCTCGGACGCTTGCTGCGCGCGGGCGCCAGCGACGCCGATCTCATCCAGGCCATCCGGGCGGGCATCGCCGCCAAGCCGGAGCGCCACGAATTCAACGCCCGGCCCGAACGCATCGTGCGCTTCATGTCGCAAACGGGAGGCTGACATGCAGGATCTTGAACGACTGGTGGGCGGCTTCCAGCGCTTTCAGCAACAGTATTACGAAGACGCGCCGTCGCTGTATCGCAACCTGCGCGACGGCCAGCATCCCAGCACATTGCTGATCGGCTGTTGCGATTCCCGCGTGGACCCGGCCATGCTGCTCGGTTGTGATCCCGGCGACATCTTTACCGTGCGCAATGTGGCCAATCTGGTGCCGCCGTGCAGCAAGGACCGCGGCCTTCAAGGCGTCCTGGCGGCAATCCAGTTTGCCGTCGAACAATTGCAGGTCAGCCGCATCATCGTGCTGGGACACGCCCAGTGCGGCGGAATCCGCGCACTGATGGAGCGCGGCATCCGCCGCGACGGCGAGACCGACTATCTTGGGCGCTGGATGGACATCGCCGAACCCGCGCGCGAACAGGTGCTGCGGCAGATGCCGGATGCCACCAAGGAAGAGCGCCGGCGCGCCTGCGAACAGGCTTCCATCCTGATCTCGCTGCGCAACCTGGAGGACCTGCCGTTCGTGCGGCGGGCGGTCGACGCGGGAAGCCTGTCCCTGCATGGGTGGTATTTCGACCTGGTGGCGGGCGCTTTGCTGGCATACTCCCCGCGGGCGGACACGTTTTTGCCCATCGTATGCCCCTTGCTGACGGAACCCGCACTCGTATGACTCCCGTATTCGGTATCGCCGGCCGCTCCGGCAGCGGCAAGACCACCCTGATCGAGGCCATGCTGCCGCTGCTTGGCGCGCGCGGCCTGCGGGTGAACGTCATCAAACACAGCCATCATGATTTTCAGATGGAGCCCCCCGGCAAGGACAGCGCGCGCTTTCGGACCGCGGGCGCGCAGGAAGTCATGATTGCCTCGCCATACCGGTATGCCATCGTGCATGAACTGCGCGACACGCCGGAACCCACGCTTGAGGCGCAACTGGCGCGCTTGTCGCCCGCCGATCTGGTGCTGGTCGAGGGCTTCAAGCAGGCCGCGATTCCGCGTATCGAGGTCTACCGTCCCGCGCTTGGCAAGCCGCCGCTGCACACCGAAGATCCTTCATTCCTGGCCGTCGTGACGGATGCGCCGCTTGAAATCGCCTTGCCCTGCCTGCCGATGAACGACCCCGCCCAGGTTGCGGATTTTCTGTGCCGCACCCTCGGTTTGGCCTGATCGCATGGGGCTAAAACGCGCGCAATCCCGCCGGAAGGCGGGCGGGAAGCGACTACACTGATACCCGATCCGCGCTTTTCGCCCCGACACCCATGAAGTCCTCGAATACTGCCACTCCCTCCGACGTGCTGCCGTCGCCCCGGCACCGGCTGTCCACGCGCATCGTGGCAAGCTCGCTGCTGGCGTTGGTCGTGGTGCTGTCCATGGTTAGCTGGACGCTGTGGCTGTCTTGGCAACTGGAAGGCGCGGGCGCTGCCATCAACGATACCGGCAGCCTGCGGATGCGGGCCAATCGCGTCGCCGTCGAACTGATGCGGCCGCAGGCCGGGCGCGAAGTGCGCACCACTGAACAGGTTGCGATTCTGGACGACACCATTGCGCGCCTGGCGCGGGGCAATCCCGCGCGGCCGCTCTTCATTCCCAACGACAACGCGATCCGCGCCCAATGGCACGACGTGGCCGCGTACTGGCGCGACATCATGAAGCCGGCTGCGCTGCGCGCCATTGGCCAGCCGGACGCATCGAGCTACCTGGAAACGCTGCCCGAGTTCGTGGCGCGCGCCGATACACTGGTCCGGATGATCGAACAGGACAACGCCGGCAAGACCACGTCGCTGCGGCTGTCGCAGGGCGTGTTGGCGGCAATTGCCAGCGCGGGCACACTTGCCATGATCTACCTGCTGTATCTGTGGATCATTTCGCCGGTGCTGCGCCTGCGCGACGGCCTGCAGCGCATGGCCGACCGCGAGTTCAGCACGCGACTGCCGGTCGAAAGCCAGGACGAGTTCGGCGTGCTGGCCCGCGGCTACAACCGCATGGCGGACGAACTGCAGGACCTGTACACCAGCCTGGAGCAGCGGGTGGAACAGAAGACGGCGCAGCTGGCCGCGCAGAATCGCGACATCGGGGCGCTGTACGACATGGCGGCGTTCCTGAACCAGCCCAATGAAATCGAAGCCATGTGCGATGGCTTTCTACGCCGCGTGATGCTGCAGTTCGATGCCGAAGCAGGCAGCATCCGGGCGCTGGATCCCAACAACGAAAAACTCAACCTCGTGGTGTCCGTCGGCCTGTCCGAAGAATTGGTCGAGTCCGAACACTGCATGAAGGTCGACGACTGCTATTGCGGTGTCGCCACGCGCAAGGCGGGCGTGATCGTTATCCAGGACTTCCGCCAGTCGCCACCCGAGCTGGATCTGAACTGCCAGCGCGAGGGCTTTGCCAGCGTGGCGGTGTTCCGTATCGTGACGCGCGACGAAGTGCTGGGTTCGTACTCGCTGCATTTCCGCTCCCACCGCCGGCTGGCCGCGTCCGAGTCGCAGCTGCTGGAAACGCTGGGCCAGCACCTGGGCGTTGCGCTGGACAACCGGCGCCTGAGCGCGCAGGCGCGCCAATTGGCCGTCGTGCAGGAGCGCGGGCTGGTGGCGCAGGGCCTGCACGACAGCCTTGCCCAAGGCCTGAATTTCCTGAACCTGCAATTGCAGATGCTCGATGCCGCCATCAAGCGCGGCGACGAAGAAGAAGTCAGCGAGATCCTGCCGCTCTTGCGCACCGGCGTGGACGAAAGCTATCAAGACGTGCGCGAACTGTTGACCAACTTCCGCAGCAAGTTGTCGCAGGGCGACCTGCAAGCCGCCATCGAGGACACGGTTTCGCGTTTTCGCCGCCAGACCGCCATCGACACCGACCTGACGTTTACCCAGGGCGAGGGCGCGCCGTTGCAGCCCGAGCAGCAGTTGCAGGTGCTGTTCATCCTGCAGGAAGCGCTGTCCAATGTGCGCAAGCACTCGGAAGCCAGCCGCGTGCGGATCGCCGTTGAGAACGGCCGGGATTTCACCTTGCTGATTTCGGACGACGGCCAGGGCTACGACCCGGCCGACGTCGCCGAACGGGGCGAATCCCATGTCGGCCTGCACATCATGCGCGAGCGCGCCGCCCGCATGCGCGCCGTGATAAAACTCGAATCGCAGCCCGGCGCCGGCACGCGCGTGGCGCTCACCTTGCCTGGCGCCGAACGCCAGGCAGCCTGACATCCTTGCCCATCATGACCATCCGCATCCTGCTCATCGACGACCACACCCTGTTCCGCTCCGGTGTCCGCCTGCTGTTGCAGCGCCAGCCCGACTTCGAGGTCGTGGCCGAGGCGGGCGACGGCGTCGAAGGCATAAAGCGCGCCAAGGAGCTCAAGCCCGACGTCGTGCTGCTTGACCTGAACCTGCCTGGCCTTTCGGGGCTGGAAACACTGCAGCTGCTGACGCAGGACCTGCCCAATTGCGCGGTCATCATCCTGACCGTCTCGGAGGAGGCCGACGAGCTGGGCCAGGCGCTTCGCGACGGCGCTCGCGGCTATCTCGTCAAGAACATCGACGCGGACGCGCTGGTGTCCGCCATCCGCCGCGCCGCCAACGGCGAAGCCGTCATTGCCGACAGCATGACGGCCAAGCTCGTCGAACAATTCCGCGGCCAGGCCAGCCAGACGCCGCCGCCGCCCGGCTCGGCCGAGCGCCATCGTCTTACCGCGCGCGAAACCCAGATCGTGCAATGGCTGGCGCGCGGAGCCAGCAACAAGGTCATCGCGCGCGAACTGGACGTGAGCGAAAGCACCGTGAAGATCCATGTGCAGAACGTGCTGAAGAAGCTCAATCTGACGAGCCGTGTGCAGGTCGCTGTCTATGCCGTGGAGCGCGGCCTGTACACCGAGGAATAGGCCGCACAAAAAGGCGCCGCGCGCGCCACGCCGTTTGATTTTCGACAAGGCCCGGGGGACGGGCGGCCCATAGACTGGCCGTCATGCAAACTCGAACCTCTCCCATAGAGCTCGTGGCCCCGGCAGGCAGTCTGGCCGCCTTGAAAGCGGCGATCGAAGCGGGCGCCGACACCGTCTATCTCGGGCTCAAGAACGCCACGAACGCCCGCAACTTTGCCGGGCTCAATTTCACCGAAGCCGACATCCGCGCCGGCGTCGAACTGGCGCATCGCCACAACCGGCATGTGCTCTTTGCCATCAACACCTTTGTGCAGGCAGGCCGCATGGCCGAATGGCAGGCCGCCGTCGATGCCGCCCACGACCTGGGCGCCGACGCCGTCATCATGGCCGACCCGGGACTGCTGGCCTACGCAAGCGACCGCTATCCGGACCTGCGGCTGCATCTGTCGGTGCAGGGCTCGGCCACCCACGCGGACGCCATTGAACTCATGAAAGAGCAGTTCGGCATCCGCCGCGTGGTCCTGCCGCGCGTCCTGACGCTGACGGAGATTGCCCGCATCTGCGCCAACGTCAGCGTCGAAGTCGAGGTCTTCGGCTTCGGCAGCCTGTGCGTCATGGCCGAGGGCCGCTGCCTCTTGTCGTCGTACGCCACCGGCGATTCCCCCAACAACAAGGGTGTCTGTTCGCCCGCGCACGCGGTGCGCTGGGTCGAAGAAGACGGCCGCATGGATGCGCGCCTGTCGGGCATTCTCATCGACCGCTACGAACCGGGCGAGCCCGCCGCGTATCCCACGTTGTGCAAGGGGCGCTTCGAAGTGGACGGGCAAGCCGATCACGCCCTCGAAGAACCCACCAGCCTGAACGCCATCGGCCTGTTGCCCAAGCTGGCGGAGATGGGCGTATCGGCCATCAAGATCGAAGGGCGCCAGCGCAGCCCGGCCTATGTCACGCAGGTGGTGTCCACGCTGCGTGCCGCGCTGGACAGCGTGCATGCGGACGCATCGCGATTTTCTCCGCGCCCCGAGTGGAACGCCATGCTGGCGCGCCATGCCGAGGGTTCCCAAGTCACACAAGGCGCTTTCGAACGTCCATGGAAATGACCCCCATCCGATTTCAGATTTCTGTCGGCCCCTTGCTGTACTACTGGCCGCGCCAACGCACCATGGATTTCTACGCCGCGCTGGCCGAAAGTCCTGCGGACATCATCTACGTGGGCGAGACCGTCTGTAGCCGGCGTCACGAACTGCGCGCCGACGATTGGCTTGAACTGGCGCGCGACCTGCGCGCAGTGGGCAAGACGGTGGTCCTGTCTGGCCGCACCTTGATCGAGACGGGCGCCGAGGCCAACGCCTTGAAGAAGCTTTGCGACCAGCAGGACTTCATGGTCGAGGCAGGCGAGTTGGGCGCGGTGCGCCACCTGAGCGGCCGCGGCTTTGTTGCCGGTCCGCACATCAATGCGTACCACGGGGGCACGCTGACCTGGCTGGCCAATCGCGGCGCTGTGCGCTTCGTCGCGCCGCTTGAAATGGACGGCACCACGCTCGAACGCCTGCTGCAAGAGCGTCCCGCTGGCATGCAGGCCGAAGTGATGGTGTGGGGCAGGATGGCGCTGGCGTTCTCCGCCCGCTGCTTCACGGCCCGCCACTTCCGACTGAAAAAGGACGATTGCGGCTTTCGCTGCATCGAGCATCCCGATGGCCTGGACATGCGCACGCGCGAATCGCGCGAGTTCCTGGGCATCAACGGCATCCAGGTTCAATCGGCCGCCTGCCTGGACCTGCTGGCCGAAGCGCCCGAACTGGCGGGCATGGGCGTCGATGTACTGCGCGTCAGCCCGCAATCGGCGGGCACGCTTGAGGCCATTGCAGCACTGGATGCGATGCGTCAAGGCGCCAAGCCCGAGCCGGTGTCGCCGCCCGCGGGCATCGGCCGCTGCAACGGTTACTACTACGGCAAGGCCGGCATTGGCCTCGAGGAGGCCGTCGCATGAGCGCCGCCCTGAATTTGCCGCCTGTGTTCGCCAAGCTGGGCCGCCGCGTGCCAGGCCCGTTTGTGTCGCTGCATTTCGTGGCGGGGCTTGAGCTGGCGCGCCGGCTCAAGTGGCTGGAGCCGCCTGCGGAACTGAACGGCCGCAGCTTTGCCATCACCGTCGAAGACCTGGGTCTGCGCAGCAGCTTTGTCGTGCGCGATGGTGCATTCCGGCCCCTCTGGAACCGCGGGTCCACCGGCGCCGCGGAGCTTGAACTGGGCGCGAAGCTGGCGGACTTCCTGGCGCTCATGCGCGAAGAAACCGATGCCGACACCTTGTTCTTCCAGCGCCGCCTGCGTATCGCCGGCGACACCGAACTGGGGTTGATCGTCAAGAACTGGCTGGACGCGGCGCCCCGGCCGGCGTGGCTGCAACGCATGACTGCCGCAAACAGCGGCATGGCGAGCGGGGCAGGCGGCTGATCGCCCCGCTGTTCAAGCACGCCGGTCTTCCATGCGGCGTGCCACGCGCGATAGCGCCAGGCTGGCGGCCAGATACAGCAGCGCCACGGCCAGATAAACCTCGACGTGATACGGGCGCCAGTCGGTGCCCGCCACCACTGCCTTGGCCGCGCCCAACACGTCAAACACACCAATAATGCTGACCAGCGACGTGTCCTTGACCGCGCCCACAAACACACCCAGCGCGGCGGGCGAGGCGATGCGGCGGGCCTGTGGCCAGATCACGCACGCATAGGCCAGCGCGGGCCGCATGCCCAAGGCGCGTGCAGCCATCAACTGACCGGGCGGAATCGCCTGCAGCGCGCCGCGCAGCACTTCGGCCAGCACACAAGCGGTATGCAGGGTCAGCGCCGCCAGCGCCATGCTGAACTTCGACACGCCACCACCCAGCAGCATGGGCAACACAAAGGACGCGAACAGCAGCTGGGTCACCAGCGGCACACCGCGTACCGCTTCGATCAGACCGGCGGCGGCCAGTGAACCGGCCGGGCTGCCCGACCGGCGAAGCAGGGCGAGCGCGAAGGCGAGCGGCACGGCCGTAACCAGCGCTGCTATCGCCAGGATCAACGTGACGAGCAGTCCGCCCCAGCGTTGCGGGCCGATGAGGTCGCCGCCCCACGGCCAGCCCGTCAGCGCTGCCACGGTAATGCCTGACAGCGCAGTCAACAGGGCAATGCGTACGCGCGCCGGCACGCGACGTGCGCCCAGGAAGACGGCAATGGCAGCCAAAAGCGCCAGGCACGCGATCAGCGCCGGCCCCCGGTGCGCTTCGGACATGGTGCCGTAGAACAACAGCGGCAGGTTTTCGCCCACGGCGGCCCAGCAGGCGCCTGCCGCCTTTGCGCAGGTCGCCGGATCGCCCGACCACACAGCGCGCAGCACTGCCCAGTCGAGCAGCAACCAGGCCACGGTGGCCAGCAGCAATGTCAGAACGGTCGACATCGCGTTGCGTCGAAGCGTCCTGGTCTTGCCCCCAGCGCCATCCCAAAATGCCCTGTCACCCAGGCGCGCCCCGTGCGTGTCGCCCGGGCCGTGTCGGGTATTGCGCGCATTCCAGGCGGAGAGCCCGCCGCCCAGGCAGACCGCCAACGTCAGGTAAATGGCCATGGCGAGCGCTATGCCTTCCAGCGCCAGTCCGGTTTGCGTGATGGCCGTGTTGATGACGGCCATCAGCTCCTGGTAGCCGATTGCGATGGCGAGCGTGCTGTTCTTGACGAGCGCCAGGCATTGGTTGGCATAGGGCGGCAGCGCGACGCGCGTGGCGTAGGGCGCGATCACCAGCCGCAGCACCTTGTAGGGCGTGAGACCCATGGCCTGACCGGCTTCGACCAGGCCAACGGGAACCGCGCGCACCGCGCCGCGCACGATGTCGGCGATGTAGGCGGCGTGAAACACCACGAGGCCGATGATCAAGGCGGCAAACTCGATGCTGGGTTGCCAGCCGCCCTGCAAGCCGAGCCCGCGCTTGACGGGCAGGTCGATCTGCATGGGCGGCAATAGTGCCCATGCGGTTCCGGCGGCGGTCAGTATTGCGGTCAATGCGGCGGTGAACGCAGCATGGGTCCACCGGTGGCGAGCTTGCCATCCCAGCGCCAGCGTGGCCAATGCCACGGCCGCATAAGGCAGCCAGCCATGCAGCGCGGGCAAGGCCAACCCGCGATTGGACAGCAGCACGGAAGGCAGCGGCGACCATGCCTGCCGCAAGTCAGGCAGGCGCAGCAGCAACCCGTACCAGACGAAGAGCTGCAACAACACAGGCGTATTCCGCAAGGGGGCAATGACAAGGGCGGCGACGCGCGCCGCCATCGGGTTGGACGACAACCCCATGAATCCCAGGCCCGCGCCCAAGACGGTCGCCAGCGGTATTGCCACGAAGGCGACGGTCAGCGTATTGACAAGTCCCGCCGCAAGGGACATCCAGTAAGGATCTTCGGGTGTGACATCGAGCAGGCTTTCCGAGATGCGGAATCCCGCTGGCTGAAGCAGGAAGCCGAACCCACCCTGGATACCGCGTGCGGCCTGCACCGATTCGATGTGCAGCACCAGAATGGCGGCGATTGCGCCCAGTCCCAAACCCCACGCCAATGCAGGCAGCCAGCGGCGCCAGGGCGCAGTCAACGGATAGGGGAGCGTGATGGCGGTCATGGCGGGTCGTGCGGCAAAGGAAAGAACAAGAAGGGCGGACCCGGCGGCCCGCCCGCGAATCATCATGAAGTGCGCATCAAGCAATGCGCATCAAGCGATATGCATCAAGCGATGTGCATCGCGCGATACGCATCAAGCGACACGCGTCACTGGAACGGCGGCGAATACAGCAGGCCGCCCTTGTTCCACTGCGCATTCAGGCCACGCTCCAGCTTGAGCGGCGTGGCAGCGCCCAGGTTGCGATCCCACACCTGGCCATAATTGCCCACGGCCTTGATGGCGTTTCGTGCCCAGGTTTCGTCCAGGCCAAAGCTTTTGCCAATGCCGGGATCCACGCCCAGCAGCCGCCGCACCTGCGCGTCGCTGCTTTGCGCCTGGCTGTCGGCGTTCTGGGCGGTGATGCCCAGCTCCTCGGCGGCGACCAGCGCGTTGACCGTCCAGCGCACGATGGCGGCCCAGTTCGGGTCGTCCTGGCGTACGAAGGGGCCGAGCGGCGACTTGTTGATGCGCTCGGGCAGGATGACGAACTCGTCCGGCTGGCTGGCGCGCGCCGCGCGGCTGGCGGCCAGCGTGGACGCATCCGACAGGTAGACGTCGCAGCGTCCTACATAGAAGGCCTGTTCAAGCTCGACCAGATTCTCGATGACGACGGGCCGATAGGTGAGTTTGTTTTTCTTGAAGTAGTCGACCAGGTTCTGTTCGTTCACCGTGCCCGGCTGCACGCAAACCTGCGCGCCTTCCAGTTCGGTGGCGCTCTTGACGCCCAATTTGCGCGGCACCAAAAAGCCCTGTCCGTCGTAGAACACGATGCCGGCGGACACGATACCCAACCCCGCGTCGCGGCCCGAGGTGATCGTGGTGTTGCGGTTCAGCACGTCGATCTCGCCGGACTGCAGGGCCGGAAAGCGCTGCTGCGAACTCAGTGGCACGAAGCGGGTCTTTTCCGGATCGCCCAGTACGGCCGCCGCCAGCGCGCGGCACAGGTCCGCGTCAAGGCCGGTCCAGCGGCCTTGCTTGTCCGCGATCGACAAGCCTGCCGAGCCCTGGCTGACGCCGCAGACCAATTCTCCGCGCTTCTTGATGGTGTCCACCGTGCCGGCTTGCGATGTGCCCGCAAGCGTCATCGCGGCGGCCACGCCCGCGGCCTTGAATAGATGAATCAAACGCATGCTGTTCCCAAGGTTGTTGTGTGCAAGAGAGGCACGAATTCTATGGGTGGGGCGTGGCTTGCCGAGCGACTTAATACGCATATCAATATGAAAACTAAGCCTTATCCAGATGCGCGCCAGATACCTAGAATGCCCGCATGCCGGGTGGTCCGGCGACGAAGGTTGCGCATGGCTTGGCATGACGAATTCAGACAGTGGTTTCCCATCACGCGCGACAAGGCATACGCCAACATTGCGTATACCAGCCCGTTGTCGCCGCGGGTGTCGGACGCGGTGGCTGGCTTCTTTGACAGCATCACGCATGCGCGTAGCGACAAGCCGCAATGGCTGCGCGATGCCGACACGTTGCGTGTGCGGCTGGCGCGGCTGATCGGCGGCGACGCGCGCCGGCTGGCGTTCACCAAGAACACCACCGAGGGATTGAACACGGTCGCGCAAGGACTGGCCTGGCAGGAAGGCGACAACCTCATCGTCGACGACCAGGAGCATCCGTCGAACGCCTTGCCATGGCTGAATCTGCGCCGGCGCGGCGTGCAGGTGCGTGTGGCGCAGGCGCGCGCGCATCGCTTTACGGTGGACGACCTGTGGCAGCACGTCGACGCCCGCACGCGTTTGATCGCGGTGTCCTGGGTGCAGTACGGCACCGGACTGCGGACCGACATCCGGGAGCTGGGACGCCGCTGCGCCGAACGCGGCATCTGGCTGGTGGTCGACGGCATCCAGGGTGCGGGCCTGCTGCGCGCCCAGGTGGACGACTGGCACGTCGATGCGTTTGCGTGCGGCGCGCACAAGGGCATGCTGGGACCGCTGGGGGTGGGGCTGCTGCACGTGTCGCCGCGGCTGCTGGCGGCGCTGGATCCGCGCTACGTCGGCCCGTCCGGCGTGACCACGCTGGACAAGTCTGGCCTGCAATGGCAGGTGGCGGTGTCTGACGCGACGGATGCCCGCCGGCTGGAAACGGGCAACCTGAACTATCCCGGCCTTGCGGGCTGGGCGGGCGCGCTGGACCTTATCGAACAGGCGCGGCCCGAGCGCATCGAACCCTGGGTGCTGGCGCTGTCGCAGGCCCTGAGCGATGGACTGCGGAGTCTGGGCGCGCAGGTGGTGTCGCCGCCGGGCGGCGAGGTGCGCAGCACTACCACGGCGCTGCGCGTCGCCAACCCCGCCGCGGCGCTTGCGCACCTGGCGCAGGCAGGTGTCGTGGCGAGCATCGTGGAGTATGGTTACGTGCGCCTGTCTGTCGGCGCTTACAACAACCATGAAGACATCGAACGCATTCTGCGCGCCGCGCGCGCGTTTGCCGCCTGATCTGAATTTTCAATCACGCATTTACCGGAGAGACTGATGACTGAAGCGAAGAAGCCCAACTGGCGCCTGGAAACCGTGGCTGTCCACGGCGGCTACCGGCCCGATCCGACCACGCGCGCGGTGGCCGTGCCCATCTACCAGACGGTGGCCTACGCGTTCGACGACACGCAGCACGGCGCGGACCTCTTCGACCTGAAGGTCGCGGGCAACATCTACACCCGCATCATGAATCCGACCACCGACGTGCTGGAGCAGCGCGTGGCGGCCCTGGAAGGCGGCATCGCCGCGCTGGCGCTGGCCTCGGGCCAGTCCGCCGTCACCTACGCGATCCTGACCATTGCCGAAGCCGGCGACAACATCGTGTCGTCCAGCACGCTGTATGGCGGCACCTACAACCTGTTTGCGCACACGCTGCCGCAGTACGGCATCACCACGCGCTTTGCCGATCCGTCCGACCTGGCCGCCTTCGAGGCGCAGATCGACGACCGCACCAAGGCCATCTTCGCGGAATCGGTTGGCAACCCGCTGGGCAACATCACCGACATCGCCGCGCTGGCCGAGTTGGCGCATCGCCACGGCCTGCCGCTGATTGTCGACAACACCGTGCCATCGCCGTACCTCCTGCGTCCCATCGAGCATGGCGCCGACATCGTGGTGCAGTCGCTGACCAAGTATCTGGGCGGACACGGCACCAGCCTGGGCGGCGCCATCATCGACTCGGGCAAGTTTCCGTGGGCTGAGCACAAGGAGCGCTTCAAGCGTCTGAACGAACCGGATGTGAGCTACCACGGGGTGGTGTACACCGCGGCCTTCGGCCCGGCCGCGTACATCGGCCGCGCCCGGGTGGTGCCGCTGCGCAACACCGGCGCCGCGATCTCGCCGTTCAACTCGTTCCAGATCCTGCAGGGGATCGAGACCCTGGCCCTGCGCGTGGACCGCATCGTGGAGAACGCGGTCAAGGTCGCCAGCTACCTGCGCGAGCATGCAAAGGTGGAATGGGTGAACTACGCGGGCCTGCCGGACCATCCCGACCATGCGCTCGCCAAGAAGTACCTGGGCGGCAAGGTGCCGGGGCTTTTCACGTTTGGCGTGAAGGGCGGCCGCGAGGCCGGCGCGCGCTTCCAGGATGCGTTGCAGCTGTTCACGCGCCTGGTCAACATTGGCGATTCCAAGTCGCTGGCGACGCATCCGGCGTCCACCACGCACCGCCAGCTCAATGCCGAGGAACTGAAAAAGGCCGGCGTGCGCGAGGAAACCGTGCGCCTGTCCATCGGGATCGAGCACATCGACGACCTGATCGCCGATCTGGACCAGGCGCTGGCGCAGGTCTGACCCCGGGCGGTTTCGACAGGAAAAGCGCGCTATTTTCGCGCGCTTTTTCCGTTGGCCGCGCAGACCAGGTCGCGCAGCCGGCGCTGCACCGGGTCGCGCGTGACGGGGGCGTTGCGGATGCCCGCCACCGGAATCGATTCGACGATCGCCCCGGTGGCGTCGTTGCCCGCGTGGTGCAAGACCTGGGTGACCGTATACGTGTTGGCGCTGCAGTTCATGGTCACCGGCTGGGTGACCGAGCCGTAGGGCTGCCCGTTGGCCTCGGAAATCCGGGGCTGGGCGTAGAACCAGCCCACGGTCACTGCCCTGACAGCCGGATTCTCCGACACGGCGCGGATCGAATGGCTGTCGTAGAACACCCCCGGCATCGCCTGCGGGTCGACCGGCACCCAGGCCGGATCGTTGGCGGCGGCGCCGTGCGCGATCGGGCTGCCGCTTGCCGCGACAAAAAGGGCCAGGGCGAATAGGGCAGAGGGAGGCCTTGCGGTCATGGGCGGTTCCGTGGTGTCGGGGCAGGGGCGCGCGTCCGGCAAGACGTGAGCATGCGTTACGCCAGTATAGAGAACCGGGCGCAACGCGCTATAGTTTCGTCCGTTCGATAAATGGCTGGCGGCGCGGGGGGCTGGCATTATGCCCAGCATGCCTGGACCCAAGACCATCAGACTCGTGGCGGCCGGCCTAGCGGTCATCACCGCCGCCGTGCTGGCCCGGGGCATCTATCAGATCATCCCAATGGGCGATCCGCTGCCGCGCAGCGAGTTCGTAGGAGAGCTGAACGGGCCCGCGCTGGCTTCATACTCGCGGGTTGCCATCCAGCGTTTCGGCGAGCGCCAATTGCTGACCGGCCAACTTCTGGTCACGGCCAAGGACATCGAGGGTCTGGCGCAGGCGCCCGTGCTGGATACGCAGGTTCCGGCGCTGAAGGAACGCCTTCAGAAGCAGCGGATCCGGCTGGCGCAGGCCGGGGCGATCACCACACTGGCCCACGGCCAGGGCGATCTGGCCCTGACCATGCTGCAGACCGGCCGCACCACCACCGATGCCCGCAACCTCATTTATGGGGGCCACGGCACGGGTGTGTTCGAGCTGCTGGGCTCCATCAGCGGCGATACCGGCGTGACCCTGATCGGCGCGCCGGGCGGCCAGCCGCTGTACCTCATCACCAGCACGCTGCGCAGTTCGGGCGAAGGCGACCAGCCGCCCGCCTGGGACACCCTGCGTTCGGACGACCTGGGCGCGACCTGGACCTATGATCCCGACGTGACGCTGGGCGTGCCGCAGCAGCACACCGCCTTTCTGACCGACCGGCTGGCGATTGCGCTGGAGCACCACGAGACCGGCGTGCGCCTGCTCTATAGCTGCGACGGCGCCAAGCGTTGGGCGGCCACGCGCCTCAAGGAACAGGTCTGGCCGGATTCGGCCGCTTTCGAACGCAAGTTTGCCGAGACGGCGGAGCGGGACCGCAAGGCCTACGGCGTCGAGCAGCTTGGCTACGGCTGGTCGTTGTACCCGCTGGACGAGACGCGCGCGGTGGGCTGGAGCTGGCGCACGCGCGTGCGTCCCGAAGGCCAGGAGGCGCCCCAACTGGTCGAAACGCGGCGCTTCGAGGTGCAATTCCAGGAGGGCGCCTCGCCTGCGTTCCGCATTACCCCGGAGGTGCCCCGGGTTCCGTCGCAGGATGCCCATGCGCTTTTGACGCGTGACCAGCCCGTGTTCGAGACCGAGGGCGACAGCATCTACCAGCTGGACAAGCCGGGGATGGCCTGGGTGAAGCGGTCGCGGTCGCCCGATGTGCGCGGCGCCTCGTCCTGGATCGGGCAGGCGTGGTTCGGCCGCAATGCGTGGGTCATCAAGACCTATGCCGAGCATCTGTTCTCGGGCGCCGACTACACCAAGACCTACTTCTACAGCCGCGACAAGGGCCGCTCCTGGCGGCCGTTCCAGTTGTCGCATGCGCAGGAGCGCGGGCTGCTGGGCCTGGACCAGACGGGCGACGCGCTATTGACGCTTGCCGAGCGCGGCGGCAAGACCGTCATCCAGCGCTATCCGCTGGACTGAGTCGAAACGCGGGTCCCGCGCCGGCGGTTAGTCGGCCACCACGTACTCGGGATAGCGCTTGCAGATTTCCGCGACCTGGCTGAGCGTGCCGGACAGGTGCTCGCGCAGCACTTGCTGCGCCCGCGCCGGGTCCTGCGCGGCGATGGCATCCAGCAGGCGCTGATGATCGTCCAGGATGCGTTCGGCCTTGCCGGTTTCGGGCAGATGCAGCCGGCGCAACCGGTCCAGATGGCCGCTGTAGCGTTGCGCCATCTCCCACAGGTTGGCCACACCGGCGGCTTCGTGCATGTCGCGGTGAAATGCCTGGTCCGCGTTGATGAACTGCTGGTATTGCCCGCTGGCATGGGCGGCGCGCTGCAGGTCGATGGAAGACTGCAGGCGCTGGAGCAGCAGCGGGTCGGCCCGCTGGGCCAGCAGGTGGACGATTTCCAGCTCCAGCGAGCGGCGCAGGAAATGCGCCTGGCGCGCGGCGGCGATGTCGATACGGCTGACCACCGTGGTGTGCTGCGGATAGATTTCGACCAGCGCTTCCTCGGCCAGACGCATGAGCGCGTCGCGGATGGGCGTCTGGCTCAGGCCGTAGCAGTCCGCCAGCGTGACGCGCGACAGCGGCGCGCCGGGCGCGAGCTCCAGCGAGATGATCTGGCGCCGCAGATGGTCGAAAACCTGGGGGGCCGCATGGCGGGAGCGATCCAGTCTGAGCTTTTGGCTTTGCATCAGGTAAGCGTGTCGGGGTCCCGCGTGGGGAAAGGCTGATAACGAATGTCGCAGTATAGCGGGTTTTCACCTAGCTGACGCACTAATGTATTAGTGTTTAAATGCTTTCACTCCGACTTCCGCATCCCTCGTATCTCCCATGAAACGCACCTACGAAAGCTTGCGCAGCGCCGCCTGGATGGCCAAGGACGACCTGCGTTCATTCGGCCACCGCTCCCGCATGATGCAGATGGGCTACGGCCCGGACGATTGGGCCGGACGCCCGGTCATTGCCATCATCAATACCTGGTCTGACCTGAATCCCTGTCACAGCCATTTCAAGCAGCGCGTCGAAGACGTCAAGCGCGGCGTGTTCCAGGCCGGCGGCTTTCCGGTGGAGTTGCCCGCCATTTCGGTGTCCGAATCCTTCGTCAAGCCCACCACCATGCTGTACCGCAACTTCCTGGCGATGGAGACCGAGGAGCTGCTGCGCAGCCACCCCGTGGACGGCGCGGTGCTGATGGGCGGCTGCGACAAGACGACGCCGGGCCTCATCATGGGCGCCATCAGCGCCGGCCTGCCATGCGTCTACGTGCCTGCGGGCCCCATGCTGCGCGGCAATTGGAAGGGCAAGATCCTGGGGTCCGGATCGGATGCCTGGAAGCTCTGGGATGAACGCCGCGCCGGCAAGATCACGCAGGAGCAATGGACGGAAGTGGAAGGCGGCATTGCCCGCAGCTACGGCACCTGCATGACGATGGGCACGGCCAGCACCATGACCGCCATCGCCGAAGCCATCGGCATGACGCTGCCTGGCGCCTCGTCGATCCCGGCGGCGGATGTGAACCACATGCGCATGTCGGCCGAATGCGGCCGGCGCGTGGTCGAGATGGTCTGGGACGACCTGACGCCGCAGCGCATCCTGAGCGTGGCCTCGTTCAAGAACGCCATCAACGTCGCCATGGCGATGGGCTGTTCCACCAATGCCATCGTTCATCTGGTCGCCATGTCGCGCCGCGCGGGCTGTGCGGTGGGGTTGGACGACTTCGATGCGGCGAGCCGCAAGGTGCCCGTGATCGCCAATATCCGGCCCAGCGGCGACACCTACCTGATGGAAGATTTCTACTACGCGGGCGGGCTGCCCGCGCTGATGACCCGGCTGCAGGATGATCACCTGGACCTGTCGGCCATGACGGTCACGGGCAAGACGCTGGGCGAGAACATCGCGGGCGCCGAGGTCTACAACGACGACGTGATCCGCAAGCTGGACGAGGCGATCTACGACGAGGGCGCGCTGGCCGTGCTGCGCGGCAACATCGCGCCGGACGGCTGCGTCATCAAGCCCAGCGCGTGCGCGCCGCAATACCTGCGCCACACGGGCCCGGCGCTGGTATTTGACGACTATCCCAGCATGAAGGCCGCCGTCGAGGACGAAAACCTGGACGTGACCGCGGACCACATCATGATCCTGCGCAATGCCGGCCCGCAGGGCGGTCCGGGCATGCCGGAATGGGGCATGCTGCCCATCCCGACCAAGCTGGTCAAGCAGGGCGTGCGCGACATGCTGCGCCTGTCCGATGCGCGCATGAGCGGCACCAGCTACGGCGCCTGCATCCTGCACGTCGCGCCCGAAAGCTACATCGGCGGCCCGTTGGCGCTGGTGAAGACGGGCGACACGATCACCGTGGATGTGCCCGCCCGCAGCATCAACCTGAACATCAGCGACGAGGAACTGGCCGCGCGCCGCGCCGCCTGGACGCCGCCGCCCAAGCGCTACGAGCGCGGCTACGGCTGGATGTACTCCCGGCACATCCTGCAGGCCAACGACGGCTGCGACTTCGATTTCCTGGAAACGGAATTCGGCGCGCCCGTGCCCGAGCCCGCGATCTTCTGATTCCCTTCATCACCCAACATCCGCCCCAAACTCCCGGAGCCATCGTGTCCCAAATGAATCCCGAAACCCGCGCCAGGCTGGCCGGTGTCAGCACCGCCACGCTGTGCACGGCGCTCTTCAAGCGCGGCCTGCGCAACCAGTTCATCCAGGACGTGCGGCCGCTGAACGCCAATCTGCCTAACATGGTGGGCCCGGCCTTCACGCTGCGCTACATCCCGGCCCGCGAGGACCTGAACACCATCAAGGTCTTCGAGGATCGCGCGCATCCGCAGCGCGCCGCGGTCGAGACCTGCCCGGAAGGCGCGGTCTTCGTCATCGACAGCCGCAAGGATGCGCGCGCCGCGTCCGCGGGCTCCATCCTGGTCACCCGGCTGATGAAGCGCGGCGTGGCGGGCGTGGTGACGGACGGGGGCTTTCGCGACTCGCCCGAAATCGCCGAGATGGGTTTTCCCGCCTATCACCAGCGTCCGTCCGCGCCCACCAATCTGACCTTGCACCAGGCGCTGGACATCAACGCGCCCATCGGCTGCGGCGACGTGGCGGTGTGGCCGGGCGATATCGTCGTGGGCGACCGCGAGGGCGTGGTGGTCATCCCTGCGCACCTGGCCGATGAGATCGCCATCGAGGCCGTGGAAATGACGGCCTTCGAGGACTTCGTGACCAGTCAGGTGCAAGGCGGCGCTTCCATTCTTGGCCTGTATCCGCCGACCGACCCGGGCACCAAGGACAAGTTCGCCGCCTGGCGCAAAGAACAAGGCCGCTGAGCCTTGCCGCCGGCGCTGCCGGCACCCCCATACGCATACCTACAAAACAAGGCAGGAGACACATGATGAACACGCAACGACGCGGCGCGCTTGCCGCGCTACTGGCCGGCGCCGTCCTTGGCACGCTGGCCTTGCCCGCCAGCGCCGCCGACTGGCCGACGCAGAAGCCCATTTCCTACGTCGTCCCGTTTACCGTGGGCGGCTCGACCGACGTGGTCGGCCGGGTGCTGGCGCAGAAGCTGGGCGACCGCCTGCATCAGAACGTCATCGTCGAGAACAAGCCGGGCGCCGCGGGCGGCATCGGCGCCACCTACGTGGCCAAGGCGCCGCCCGACGGCTACACCTTGTTTGGCGGCACGATCAGCACGCACGCCATCAACGCCAGCCTCTACAAGAACCTGAAGTACGACCCGGTCAAGGACTTCGAGCCGGTGTCGCTGATCGCGTTCCTGCCCAACGTGCTGCTGGTGGATCCGAACCTGGGCGTCAATTCGGTGGCGGACCTGATCGCGCTGCTCAAGCGCGACCCCACCAAACGCACGTTCGCGTCCTCGGGGGCGGGCACCTCGACGCACCTGGCCGGCGAGCTCTTTTCCGGCATGATCGGCGTGCCCCTCACGCACGTGCCCTACAAGGGCACGCCGCCCGCGATGGTGGACGTATCGTCCGGCGCGGTGACCTTCATGTTCGACCAGATGACGGCGGCGCTGCCGCTCCTGCAGACCGGCAAGCTCAAGCTGCTGGCCGTCACCACCAAGGACCGCATTGCGCTCGCGCCCGAGGTGCCGACCATGCAGGAAGCGGGCGTGCCCGGCTTCCAGATGGCGTCCTGGCAGGCGGTTTACGCGCCCAAGGGCACGCCCAAGCCCATCCTGGACAAACTGGCCGCCGAGATCGCCCTGATCCTGAAAGAGCCCGACGTGCAGGAAAAGCTGGGCAAGACCATGGGCATGGAGCTGGTGGGCAGCACGCCCGATCAGCTGCGCGACCTGATGGCCACCGAGATTCCGCGCTGGGCGGAAGTCGTGAAGAAGTCGGGCGCGTCGGTGGAATGAGGGGGCGCGGCTAGTGTAGGCGAGGCGGGTCGGCGCTAAGCTGGGGGCTGTGGACGTCTGTGCGTCCTTGCCCGACTCGCCTCGTGTTGATGTCGGGCATCGGCAACGCCGTTAAAGGAGCCGCATCATGGCCGACTTCGACAAGGTGTTTGCGGGATCGATTCCGGCGCTTTACGACACGCTCATGGTGCCGCTGATCTTCCAGGGTTACGCCGACCACATGGCGGCGCTGGTCGCGGGGTTTGCGCCTCAGGACGTGCTGGAGACCGCGGCAGGCAGCGGGGCAGTGACGCGGGCGCTTGCGCCTCTGCTGGACCCCGGGGCGCGTTATGTGGCGACCGACTTGAATCAACCGATGCTCAATTACGCGGCCGCCCGGCAGGGTGCTGGTTGCGCGGTGCAATGGCGCTGGGCGGATGCGCTGGATCTGCCGTTCGACTGCGCGTCGTTTGACGTGGTGTGCTGCCAGTTCGGCGTCATGTTCTTCTCGGACCGGGCCGCGGGCTTTGCCGAAGCGCGCCGGGTGCTGAAGTCCGGGGGGCGCTTCGTCTTCAGCGTGTGGGACCGCATCGAGGAAAATGACTTCGCCGATGACGTGACGCGTGCGATGGCGGCCGTGTTTCCGCAGGACCCGCCACGCTTTCTGGCGCGCACGCCGCACGGCTACCACGACGTGGAAAAGATCCGCGACGACCTTCGCCGCGCAGGCTTTGACGATATTCGGATGGACAGCCGTGCGGACGTCAGCCGCGCGGCGGGGCCATTGGAGGCGGCCACCGCCTACTGCCAGGGCACGCCGCTGCGCAACGAGATCGAAGCGCGCGACGCGGGCCTCATGCAGCTGGCCACGGAACGGGCGGCTGAGGCGTTGGCCGACCGCTACGGCGCGGGCCCGATCACGGGCCGGATCCAGGCGCACGTGATCGTCGCAACAAAGTAAGGCCGGATCGGGACGCTAGCTGGCGGGAGCGCGTTTGACCAGGTCCACGATGATCCGGAACAACTCGGCTCGCGCGGCTTGCTGGGTGATTTCGCCCGCAACGGCAGCTTGCGAGAGCGCGTCGGCCGCGCCGAGCATGCCCCACATGCCGGCCAGGGACACGCCTTGCTGGCCGGCGAACGGGGCGAGGATGGCCTGGCATTTCGTGATGAAGGCGTGCTGATACTGCCGTTTGACGGCGGCCAGTTCCGGCGAGCCGTTCAGCGCCGCGAGCACCCCGGGAATCTCGCGCCCCTGCACCGACACGCATTCCACATACTGCGTGGCGATGGCGTCTGCCTTGCCGGCGAGGGTCGGCTTGCTGGCGGCGATGGCGCTGTCGATGATCGCGGTCTGGCGCAGGTCGAAATCCTGGTAAAGCGCCGCCAGCAACCCGTTGCGGGTGCCGAAGTGGTCGTAGACGACGGGCTTTGAAATGCCCGCTTTCTCGGCAAGCCGGCCCAGGGTCAGGGCGTCCGTGCCTTCGTCGCGGATGAGCGCCCAGGACACCTCGATGAGCTGGCGTTGCCGCGCGTCCTTGGACAGCCGGCGGCGGGGAGGAGGGGCAGGGTGGGACGTCATCAGGGCGGCTATCGAGGTCGGTTTCAGGGTTGCGGGGCAAAGATGCGTTGGCCGATGGCCCGGGCGGTGGCCAGGTGCCCTTCGGGATAGCCGGCGTCGGACGCCACCAGCAAGTCGGATGTTGCCACGCGCGCGCCGCAATAGCCGAAGATCCCGTGATCGATCTGGGTTTTCATCGCGCCGAAGTAGCCGTGACGGGCATAGGTGCGCATATCCGCGCCGCCGCTCGCGATCAGGTGCACCTGCAGGCGTTGCAGCCGCTTGATGACCTTGCCGTCGGGATTGGCATCGTAAGCCCAGCCGTTGGTGAACACGCGGTCGATCCATCCCTTGAGCAGCGCGGGAAACGACCACCAATGCACGGGATACACCAGCACCAGCGCGTCGGCCCGGTCGATGCGCGCGTGTTCGGCGGCTACGTCAGCGGGCGGGTTGGATTGGGTCAGGTGCAGGGCGGCGTCGGCTTGGGAGAACCGGGGATCGAAGCCTTCCGCTGCCAGATCCGCGAGCTCGTAGGAATGTTGGGGACCTGCATCCGCAACGCCTTGGGCGACATGATCGGCAATGGCGTGCGTGAGGGACGCGGGGTCGGGATGGGCAACGACGATGAGGGCGTGCATGGTGAAAGTCCTGTTCGCAAGCGAGTAACCTACCAATCGTAACTTACCTTAAGTAGGTTGTGGTAAAAGACCTTCGCGGTCGAGGGGTATCCCATCATGGCGTCGTTGTCCCCCTAATCAGGGGCAATACGGTTATCGTGAGCGCCACGGCAGTCCCCTCGGAGGAACCATGACCTCAGGCACGGCATTGTTCGACCTGCGCACGGAGCAGGGCGTGTTGCGGATCTCGATTGCGGTCACGCTTTGCATCGCCGTCATCGGTATCGGCTTCGGGGTGGCTTCCGGATCGTTCTCCATCGTGTTCGACGGCGTTTATTCGCTGGTGGACGCCAGCATGAGCGCGCTGTCGCTGGTGGTGGTGCGGCTGATCACGTCGTACGCCACGGCCCGCGGGCTGCCGCGCAAGCTTCGCGAACGCTTCACGATGGGCTTCTGGCATCTGGAGCCCATGGTGCTGGCGCTGAACGGGATACTGCTAAGCGGGGTGGCCGTCTACGCCCTCATCAACGCGGTGAGCAGTCTGCTCAAGGGAGGCCGCGAGCTGGAGTTCGGCCTGGCGCTGATCTATGCCGTGCTGACCCTGACCGCCTGTGTGGCGATTGCGCTGGCCGAGGCGCGCGCCAATCGCCGGATCCGCTCGGCATTCCTGCACATGGACCTGAAGGGCTGGATCATGTCGGCCAGCATCACGGCCGCGCTGCTGGTGGCCTTTTGCATCGGATACGGCGTGCAGGGCACCCGGTACGCGTGGATTTCGCCCTATATCGACCCGGCCGTGCTGGCGGTCGTGTGCGCGGTGATCATCCCCTTGCCGCTGTCGGTCATCCGCCAGGCGTTGTCCGAGATGCTGCTGGTCACGCCCGCTGACCTGAAACAGCACGTGGACTCGGTGGCGCAGGCGTTCGTGGAACGCTATCGCTTCGCGTCCTATCGCGCGTATGTCGCCAAGGTGGGGCGTTCGCAGGAAATCGAACTGTATTTCATCGTTCCGGCCGATATGCCCGCGCGCACCGTCGCGGCATGGGACAGTCTGCGCGACGAGATCGGCAACGCGCTGGGCGCCGACAGCCCGGATCGCTGGTTGACGGTGGTGTTTACCGGAGACCCGGAATGGGCGGAATAGTATTGCCGCAGGGGCGACCGGCGCGCCTTTCTACCGGCATGCCGGCAGCAGGAAAACCGGCAGCGTTTCCCACACGACCGCCACCGCGGACAGGCCGCATAGCGTGGCGGCAAGCCAGGCGTGAAACGGCGGTGCGTTCCGGGCCCGCACCCGCGCCCGCTGGCGCCAGGCAGCCACCGCCATCGCCGCCAACGCCGCGGCGCTGCCCGCAACGATGATCCATGACGAGATGGGCAGGCCCAGCCACAACCCGGCCAGCACTGATCGGGCGCAGGCCAGCGCGTTCACGATGTAGATGAAGAGGAAGTGCGCCAGCCATATCAGCGGGCCGGCGATGAGGTACAGCAGTTCGACCGAAAAGCGCGTTTTCATGGTCATCCCGTCAGCCGCGTAAAGGCGTGCAGCAGCGCCAATGCGATGAGCCCTTGCGCCGCGGCGTATAGCAACATCGCCCGCGTGGCGTCGAGCGCGGCGCGGCGCGTGGGGCGCAGCCGCCCTGCGATCGACCGCGCCACGGTAAAGGCGGCCATCACCACAGCCAGGCCGCCAAAAAACGCCTGCAGGCCCGCGACAGCGTAGGTGGCTGCGGTGTAGGCGCTGGCCTGCGGCCGAAGTCCGGCCTGCCAATGCGTGACCAGATCGAGCGCCGGCGCGGCGGCCAGCAACAGCGCGGCCCCGGCCACGCAGCCGCGCAGCGCCGTTTGGCGGTTCTGCGTCATCATCCGCCCGGCGGCCAGGGCAAGGGCGGCGGCCGCAAGCAACATCATGGCCGACAGCATTGGCCGGACCGGTGAGGGCAAGTCGCCGGAATCGGGCCAGGCCTGCGGGTTCGTGGTCCACAGGAACAGGTAGCTGAACATCAGCGATCCAAAGATGCTGGTGCAGACAATCAGCAGCAGCACCATCGCCCACGACGCGTGCGACGCGCTGCCCGAGCACATCATGGGCAGCCGCAGGCCGCCGCCAATGTCCACCGGCGGGTGGTCGGGGCCGGTGTCCGCGTCCCACAGCCAGCGCCATAGCGAGACAACGGCCAGCACGCCAAACGCCGCCGCCAGCGGCAGCAGCTTGAAGGTCAGCAGCAGGAAGAAGCCGGCCGTGCCCACGGCTGCCAGCAGGGGCGACCAGGCGGGGCCGGGCAGCGGCAGCACGTAGTCGGGCCGGGCCTCCAGGGCGCTGGTCACGAGCGTGGTTCGCAGGCCTGCCGGTGCGTTGGGCAGATAATGCTGGCCGTCGTCCACCTGCTGCGCCAGGCCCGGTTGGTCCCACAGCGGCTCGCGGCTGGTTACCGCAGGCACGCTGCGCAGCCCGTAACTGCCGCTGGGCAGCCATTCCAAGGTGCCCGCGCGCCAGACGTTGCCCGCGTTGTTGTCGATGGTCGGCCGGAAATTGCGCGCCAGGTCGATCAGGAACACCAGCACGCCCGCGGCGATCAGGTACGCGCCCCCGGTCGAGAGCAGGTTGAGCGGGCCAAGCCCCTGGCTTTCCGCATAGGTGTACACCCGGCGCGGCATGCCGGCCAGGCCGGTGAAGTGCATCGGGAAGAAGGCCACGTTAAAGCCCACGAACATCAGCCAGAAACCCCAGCGGCCCAGCCGCTCGGACAGGGGCCGCTTGCTGATGAACGGTGTCCAGTAATAGAAGGCCGCGAACAGCGGAAACACCATGCCGCCGAACAGCACGTAATGCAGATGCGCCACGACGAAGTAGGTGTCGTGCGCCTGCAGGTCGAACGGGATCACGGCGACCATGACGCCGGTCAGGCCGCCGATGACGAACACGAAGAAGAACCCCAGGATGTACAGCATCGGCGTCTTGAGCGGCCTTAACCGCACCGCCGCGGCAAGGGTCGCGATCCAGGCAAATATCTGTATCGCCGTCGGCACCGACACCGCCATGCTCGCGGCCGACGCGAAGCTGAGCGACAACTGCGGGATGCCGGTGGCGAACATATGATGCACCCACAGGCCAAAGCTCAGAAACCCCGTCGAGATGACCGCCAGCACCACCAGCCGGTAGCCCACCAGCGGCGTGCCCGTCATTGCGGGAATCATCATCGACACCATGCCGGCGGCGGGCAGGAAGATGATGTAGACCTCGGGATGGCCAAAAAACCAGAACAGATGCTGCCAGAGCAGCGGGTCGCCGCCGCGTCCGGTGATGAAGAACGGCATGTCGAAGGCGCGTTCCAGTTCGAGCAGCGTGGTGGCGACGATCACGGCCGGAAAGGCGACGATCACCATGCCGCAGAACACCAACATGACCCAGGCGAACACAGGAATTTTGTCCAGCGTCATGCCCGGGGCGCGCGTGCGCAGGATGCCCACGGCAAGCTCGATCGCGCCGGCGATGGCGGAGATCTCGATGAAGCCAATGCCCAGCAGCCACAGGTCGGCGTTCACGGCGGGCGAGTATTGCGCGCTGGTCAGCGGCGGGTACATGAACCAGCCGCCATCGGGCGCCAGCCCCACGAAGATGCTGCAGAAAAAGACCAGTCCGCCAATGGCATAGGCCCAGTAGGCGTAGGCCGACAACCTGGGAAACGGCAGGTCGCGCGCGCCCAGCATGTTGGGCAGCAGCAGCACCGCCACCGCTTCCACCGCGGGCACGGCGAAGAGAAACATCATCACCGTGCCGTGCATGGTGAAGAGCTGGTTGTATAGCGCGTGACCGATCAGGTTGCTGTCGGGCGCGGCCAGCTGCGTGCGCATCATCAGCCCCAGCACGCCGGCCAGGATGAAAAACAGCAACGCGGTGCCGATGTACAGCAGGCCGATGGACGTGTTGTTGACGACCGTCAGCGATCGCCATCCCGTTGGCCGCTGCCAGGCGCGCTCGAGCTGCGCGAATTCGTCCGCTGGCCGCGGCAGCGCGTTGGGAAGCGGAGGCGGGGTGGTTGGGGGCGTCACTTCAGGCTTTCCAGGTAATGGGCCACGGCGCGCAGATCCTCGCCCGGCCATCGGTCAAAGGACGGCATCGCATTGCCGGGCTTGATCTGCTGGCTGCCGGCGATCCAGCCGCCCATCGCGCCCACGTTGTTGGGCAGGATGCCGGCCGCCAGGGTAGG
This sequence comes from Achromobacter sp. E1, assembly GCF_037039475.1. Classification (NCBI taxonomy): domain Bacteria; kingdom Pseudomonadati; phylum Pseudomonadota; class Betaproteobacteria; order Burkholderiales; family Alcaligenaceae; genus Achromobacter; species Achromobacter sp. E1. Next base: position 3,191,228 of record NZ_CP146253.1, on the reverse strand, counting down.
CCGGCTGCCTATATGGGTGAGGTCCGGTCCCAGCATTCCGCCAGCCGCCGTGCCGCGCACGGTGTGGCATTGCGCGCAGGCCTGGACGAATAGCCGCTCGCCTTGCCGCAGCGCTGGTTCGGCGGCCCGGGCAGGCTGGCGTTGCGCCTGCACCCACGCGTCGAACGCTGCGGCGTCCACCGCCTGCACGTCGAACCGCATCTGGGCGTGCTGTGCGCCGCAATACTCGGCGCAATGGCCCCGAAACGTGCCGGGCGTGCGCGCCAGCGCGCGCATCGTGTTCACGCGGCCCGGGATCATGTCGAGCTTCCCGCCCAGCTCAGGGATCCAGAAGCTGTGGATCACGTTGCCCGACTTGAGCAGGAATTGCACCGGCTTGCCGGTCGGAATGCGGATCTCGTTAGCCGTCTCGAAGAGCAGCCCGCCTTGCGCGTCCAGATAGCGCACGCGCCACCACCACAGCTCACCCGTGACCTCGATGCGCGCCGCGTACGTCGCTTCGCGTGCCGCGGTCGGTGATGGCGTCAACACGTAGACCAGCAACGCGGTCAGCGCCACGACCGGAAACACGATGCCCGCGCCCACGATAAGGGCGGGACGCGAAATCCTGTGGCGCAGCGGCGCCGGGCCAAACATCGACAGCGCGATCAGTGCGGCCACCCCCACGAAGATCGCCGCCGCGCCCACGTACAGCACCCAGCCGATGTCGGCGATCCGCGCGGCGTCCTCGCCGCTGGGCTGCGCCCATGCGGCGGTCGGCAATCCGGCGATCAGGAAGAGAAGGAGTTTCGCCATGTTCTTTTGGTGGATGATCCCCCGCCGCGAGCCGGCGGGCCGGCGCGGCGGTGGCCCGGCGGGCGGGATACCGCCGGCCCCGCGAGACGCGGGATCAGCACTTTCCATTCCCGGGTGCGCATGCGGGCACTGGGCACGCGGTTTGCTGGCGGGTGCGCGTTTAGCGTGGTTCCGCGCGAATCAGGAGACCGCCTTGCGCCGGATTGCCCGACCCAACCGCCTCTTGCCCACGTTGCTGGCAAGTCTTGCGCTGGTCGCCTGTCAGGATGGGCACGCACCGCTCTTTTTCCCGGGTGCGGCGGACGGGCTGCTGGGCGGGGCCGACGCCGACCGGGGACGGCGGCTGATCGCCGAACGCGGCTGCACGGCCTGTCATACGGTACCGGGCGTCAGCGGCCCGGCGTCTCGCGTTGGCCCGCCGCTGGGCGACATGGCGCGGCAGGCTTACATTGCCGGGCTGTTGCCCAATACGCCACAGAACATGGTGCGCTGGCTGATGGACCCGCCCGCCGTCAATCCCAGGACGGCCATGCCCGACACGGGCCTGCGCCAGGCGGACGCTGAAGCGATCGCGGCCTATCTGCTGCGAGATGCCGGCCGCGGCAACGCGAGGGCGCCATGAAGCGTTGGAAGCGAACCGTCTCACTGACGCTTGCGGTCGCTGCCGCCGTTGCGGGCGTGCTGGGTGGCGCGGTGGTGTATTTCGGCGCGTACGACGTGACCGCCACGTCGCCGCACACCACGCCGGTGCACCATCTACTGGACGTCGCGCTGACGCGGGCCGTGAAGATGCGATCGGCGGACATCACGGCGCCCGATCTGGACGTGCCCGCGCGCATCCAGAATGGCTCGCGCCTTTATCGCGCCAATTGCGCCCAGTGCCACGGCGGGCCCGGCGTCGCGCCGCAACCGTACGCGCTGGGCTTGAATCCGGCGCCCGCCGCGCTTGTGGGGTCTGCACGCACCCGTACCGCGGCAGAGATCTTCTGGCTGACCCGCCAAGGCATCAAGATGACCGGCATGCCGGCGTGGCAGTACCGGCTGACCGACGACGAGATCTGGGACGTGGTGGCATTTTTGCGCGTCTTGCCCGCGATGTCCGCCCAGGACTACCAGCGGGACGGCGCCGCACAAGCGGCCGCCGCGCCACGTGCATCGGCGCAGCCCCCGGTCCGGGAGGCAGACGCCATGGCGGGCCGCATCGCGATTCAGCAGTACCTTTGCGTCACGTGCCACGCGATTCCGGGCGTGCCGGGGGCATGGAACTATGTAGGACCGGCGCTGGACCAGATGGGCGAGCGGGCGTATATCGCGGGTGTCCTGCCCAACACACCCGAAAACATGGAGCGCTGGTTGCGCGACCCCGCCGCCGTCAAGCCCGGCACGGCGATGCCCGACCTCGGGGTCAGCGAACAGGATGCCCGAGACATTGCCGCGTTTCTACGCACGTTGCCCGACGGGCCTTGAGCGGCCCGCCGGGGCGGGCTGCTCGCGCAGGCCATCGCCGCATGCCCCTCAGGAACAGCACTTGCTCGCCCGTTCACTACCCTTGATGCACAGGAGCCGTCCATGACGCAATCCAAATCCGGCAGCGCGCGTGATTCCATTCCGGGCCAGCCCGATGTCAACGCGGGCGCGCTGCGCCCGTCCGGTCCCGCAACCCCCCCGGAACGCGTGCCCGATATCGACCATCCGCCGAGCGCGCGCAGCCACGACCAGCCGGGCTTCGATCAGGCCGTTGCCCAAGAGGAAGCCGAGGCGCGCAGCGGCGCGCCGACCGGCGGGAGCGGCAATCGACCCGCGCCCAGCGGCGAAGAGGAACCGCAATGATCGTCGAAGTCTTTCAACGCGCGGATGGCCAGTGGGGCTTCCGGGGCATTGCGTTGCTGGGCGTCCAGGAGAATGCGGGCGCTTATCCGACGCGCGATGCCGCCGCGGCCGCGGCGCGTGCCGCATATCCGGGCGAGACGATCTCCGAGGTCGACGCGTCGATGGACACCCCGCCGCAGCCACATTCGGATTGACGCACGGTGCGTCAATATGGCCCGTCTGCCCGCATCGCTTGCACATGGCCTGCTTGGTCGGGCCGTGAGGTCAGCGCGCGCCGTTCCCACCGACCGTGTTTCTTAGCCGCCGCACGCCCACCACGATGCCGGTGGCGGATATAACCAGGCCGCCCAGGCTCAATAGAATGATTGCCAGGTCGCGGCCCACGCCGGCATTCAACAAGGCGGGCATGTCCCAGCTGTGCAGGAAGTAAAAGAGCCACCGTCCGGCGCGCTGCGCGCGCGACAAACTGAGCGCGGGTTCGCCGGTGCGCAAGTCTACGTAAACGCGATCCCCCGCTACGTTATCGAAGTCCAATTGCAGCACGGGCAGGCCACGCGGCGCGCCGCCGTTCATGGCTTCGGCGTGGCGGGCGTAGTAGTACGCATCGTAGTGGTCAAGCACCTGCGCCTGCATTGCCGCGTCGGGAAACAGCGCGCGGGCGGCATCGATGACGGCTTGCGGCTGCCAGGCTGCCTGCACGATGAGCGCGTTGTCCTGCCGGCGGATGATTCGGCTGTCAGCCGATGCGTCGCGCGCCAGCACGTAGGGGTGCCCGGCCATCCACCGCCACTCGAGCTGGACAGCTTGAAAGCCCGCGTCATGCAGCGCTTGCAGCACCGGCAACGGCGCCATGTTTGGGGTGCCTACCCCCGTGCCTACCCCCGTGCCTACCGCGGTGCCTACCGCCGTGCCTGCCGCGGTGCCTGGCTGCACGCCCGTCATGGCTTTCCTGTCTGGCCCCGCGTGGGGCGCGGAGAAAATCCCGCCGGGATTCATCGACATGAGGCCGCTGAAGATCCACGTGCACACGAACGCGCTAAATAGAAGGCCGGCGATGTGGTGCCAGCGCATCCAGGCCTCGCGGTACGGCGTGCGTGCGCCGGATTTGTAGCGCCCGCGAAAGCGCCAGCGCCACACGCCGACCACCGCGCCGCTGATCGCCAGCACGGTGCACAGGGCGGACAGCGCGATCACTGTCCAGCTCCAGACCGGATCCACGGACCGGTCGCGCGCCATGTACAGCCAATGCAGCCACGCGCCCACGTAGTTCCAGCGTTGTTGCGCAAGCGGAGCGTCCAGCACGACCTCGCCCGTTGCCGACGAGACATACAGCGTGCCGGCCGTATCTCCCGACATGCTTACCTTATGCAGCGGTCGATGGCGGTCCAGCCCGCGCGAATGCGTCCAGCGGTCCTCGTCGATCAGGCCCGCATGGCGCGCGGTGCCCGCCGGCCAGAACGCGCGGGCGGCGGCTACCGCCATGTCCGCCGTCACCGTCCCGTCAGGATTGCCTGTCGACGCGGACCATGCGCGCGGACCATCCGGGGTCGGCAGGATGAACGTCGCCTCGCCGCGCACCGACGTCAGCACGGCGGGGCCGGACGCGGCCTGCGCCGCGTCGGGCATACGGTAAGCGTCCACTGCCAGCTCGGGCAGGCTGGCGAAACGCTCTTCAGGCGTCAGCTTCGGGTAGCCGACATACAGCATGACAATCCCGCTGAGAAACCACCCAAACATCAGCAGGCAGCCGGCCACGCCCAGCCAGCGGTGAGCCAGGTAGGTGAGCCTGCGCAGGCGCGCCTTGGCGTCCATGGTCGGCGCCCCTTAGAACCGGTGGTTCAACGTCAGCTCGAACCGGCGGCTAGGCCCGTAGAACCACTGCGTATTGGTGTAGTACGCGGTGGTGAAGTAAGCGCGGTCAAAGACGTTGAAACCCCGGGCCGTGATGGCGGTGTCCTTGTTGACGTCCCAGCGCAGCGCGAGGTCGGTGGTCGTATAGGAGGGCAACTCGACGGTGTTGGCGCTGTCCGCATAGCGCTTGCCCACATACCGCAGCCCGCCCATTGCCGTCCAGCCCGGTTGAAAGTTCCAGCTCAGCCACAGGTTAGCCAGGCGTTGCGGCACATTGGGCGGCACATTGCCCGCGCGCGACACGGCCGCGCCGCCGACGGACTCGGAAAAGTCGTCGTATTTGGCCCGCAGCATGGTGGCGTTGGCGTCGATTGTCCAGCCGGGCGCCAGCGCCAGCGACAGCGATGCCTCCAGCCCCCGAGACGATTGCTCGCCCACCTGCACCCGCAAGCTGGGATCATCGGCGTCGCGCGACAACAGGTTGGTCTTGCGAATCTCGTAGGCCGCCAGCGTCCACTCGCCACGGCCGTCCAGAAAATTCTGCTTCAAGCCGATTTCGATCTGCTTGCCGCGCGACATGTCGAACCCCGCGTTGGCCGGGCTGAGCATCAACAGGCCGCTGACCGGATCGGCCGCTTCCGCGTACTGTGCGTAGACAGCCAGATCCGGCGTCAGGTCGTACACGGTGCCCACGCGCCAACCCGCGTCGGCATACGTGCTGGACAGGGCGCGCTGACCGGTGACCAGATCGTCGCGCGTCACTTTCGCGTGGTCATAGCGCAGGCCGCCGATGAGGGACCACTTGCTCGTCAGCGCGAGGCGGTCTTCCACGAAGAGGGCAAACTGGTCGGCCTCGTTGCGGTAACGCGGGATGAACGGCACGGTGCTCTGATAGTGGCCATGTGCCGGATCATAAGGATCCACGGGGCCCGAACTGCCGGTGTACGTGTTGTTGATGTGCTTGAAGGTGGCGTGGTTGACGTCAAAGCCCACGGATACCGTGTTGTCCAGGCCGGCCAGCCGGCCCTTGAACACGGCGCTGGTTGTCAGGCCGGTCTGGGTCTGGTCGTGCGTGATCTGCGTGTTGTCCGAGCGGTCGATGAGGCCGGTTGCGGGGTTGTACACGTACCGCTCGGCATTGCGCCAGTCGCGGTCGCTTTGCACGTGGTACAGGCGCGCGCGCACCGTGGTCGCGTCGTTGGGCGTCCAGACCGTGTCCAGTTGCGTCCACTGATCGCGAAAGCGCATGAAGCTGTCGGACACGTTGTAGTTCTGCTTGCGCACCGCGTCGTCCTGCTCGCCGTTGATGAGCGGCGTGCCGAAATACCGCATCGGGCGCTGGTAGCCGTAGGCGTAGCTGAGCGTCATGTTCAGGTCCGGCGTCGCGTCCCAGCGCAGCGCACCGGAGAACGTGGCATCGCCCGCCTGGCCCCGGTCCACGTAGCCGTCGGTGTAGTTGCCGCTGACGTCCAGGCGATACGACAACGTATCGCTGAGCGCGCCGCCGCTGCCCAGGCCCAGCCGCGCCGTGTCCTGCGTGCCGATGGTGGCCTGCACCTCGTTCTGGATGGGCCCGCGCGTCGGACGCTTGGGGATCACGTTGACGACGCCGCCGATCGCGCCGTCGCCATAGATTACGGACGCGGGCCCGCGCAGCACCTCGATGCGCTCGACCGACCACGTATCGAACGGAAACGTCAGACCGACGCCGCCGTACTGTCGCAGCCCGTCGTACAGGCGCATGACCGACGTGCTGTCGGTGAAACCGCGCACCGACAAGGCGCTGTTGCCGTTGCCCGGATGGGGCGCGGCCGAAAAGCCCGGCGCGCGGGTGATAGCCTCGATCACGCTGGCATCGCCGCGGGACTCGATCTGTTCCCGCGAAATGATATCGACGCTGGCCGGCGTCTGCATGGGCGTCAGGCCCAGATTGGAGCCCGTGGACGCTTCGGTCGTCAGGGCGGTTTCGGCGCCGCCCATCACGGTGATGGGGGCGAGGGTGGCGGGGGAGGTTTGGGCGGCGGCGTTGAAAGCGGCCAGGAGCAGAGACGTGCCGAGGCACGCGTGCGAACGAGCGATGGTCAAGAGGATCCCTCTTCTTCGATGTCTTCGACAAGATCTGCCGACCGCGGAAAAGCCGGTCGGCAAGGCGCGGCCGGGCCCGGCGCTAGGCGTGGGCGCGGCGGATCAGGAAGACAGGGAAGGCGGGGCGCGTGAACCGAGGGGCGGCCCCAGCGCGGGCAGGGGCGGCGTGGCACGATGGACGGGAATTGCTGAGGCTGCGTAGGCCGCCTGCGCTGTCAGCACGGGCGCAAGACCCGTCTCCGGCAGAATTGCATGCGCGGCCAGGGCGCCGAAGGCGCAGGCATCGCTTGCCGCATGCTTGGACTTCGGCTCGGCCGGCAGGTCGAAGGTCACGCTGATCGCGCCACCGGCTTCGCACAACGAGAGCATCAGCGACGTCGTGGACGGCGCCGCCATGAAGCCGCTTGGGATCAGGGCGCGCAGCACGAAAGCGGCCATTGCCAGGCAGACGAGAAACCGCCAAGGCAGGCCGCAGGGCTTTTGCGCAGAGTCCCGGTGAGTAGGCATGGGCGAGATTCTATTACAGAACTTCACGCATTCTGACCGAACTGAATCGCGTGCGGCGTTCTGTCGCAGGGACGTTTAAGATCGAGTGCAACGTGCGCGGTGTTGTCTTTGCACCATCGCTTCCGAACAGGAGATTGCCAGCATGATGCCTCCTTCGAGCGGCATGACGCAGGGCTTGGCGGACGACGCAACGCCCACGGATGCGCCATCTTCGTATCCGCAGGCGCCGTGGAAACTGAGCGGCCATGCACTCCTCAGCATGTGGCGGGTGCCGCTTGCCGACCTGCCCATGCTTCCTCCCGGCGATGCGCGCCTGGTCACTCTGGGACGCCACGCAATTTGCGCCACGGTCTGGACGGCCTACGAATCGGGCGGCACGCTGGCCTACAACGAGTTGCTCTTCGCTACGGCAGTGCGGCACGCGGGGCTGCTGGCGCCGGCGTGCATCGTGGGTCCGATCTGGGTCGACGACGAGGCGGCTGCTGCGGGCGGTAGGCAGTTGTGGGGCATTCCGAAACAGATGGGCCACTTCGTGCCTTTGCCGGCAGATGGAACGTTCGCGTCTTTAGTCGCCGAAGAGCAGGCGTCCATGGCGACCGGCGGGACGGCCGTCGCAAGCGTTGAATTTCGGCCGGGCCTGCGCCTCGCGGTGCCGTTGCGCCTTGCCGTGTGGACGGTTCAAGGTGGCAAAGCGGGACTGATCCGCACACGTTGCGCTCTGCGGGGCATGGCGCGCTTCGGGTCCGCAAGTTGGCGCATCGCGCCTGATGGGCCGCTGCGCTTTCTGGCAGGGCGCCAACCGATGGCCAGCGCGTGGCTGGGGGATCTATCCGTCCAGTTCGGCGTGTAGCACCCTCCGGAAGGCGTTATAGGCATGCCACTTGCTGCGCCGCCCACCACGGGCAGCAGGTTGTGCCCGCAACCCACGAGGCGATTCCCGTGACCACACTCATTGAAAACCGGTATGCCCTTACCGTGCGCCGCTTCCCTGCGGTGTTCCTTGCCGGGATGTTCCCGTTGTTTCTTGGCGCGGCGCTCGCGGACGCGGCGTATGCGCAGACTTTTCACATCCAATGGAATAATTTCGCATCCTGGCTGCTCGTTGGCGGGCTGATATTTGGGGCGGTGGCGCTGCTGTTTGCCATCGTCGACCTGTTCAGGGTCACGCAGCGGGCGCGCGGTGCGGTTCCCTATGCCGTGGTGCTGCTGGCAGCTTGGCTGGTGGGGCTGTTCAATGCGTTCGTTCATGCGCGCGACGCGTGGGCCAGCATGCCCAACGGTTTGATCCTGTCTGTCGTGGGCGCGGTGCTGGCCCTCGTTGCCCTCTGGCTGGGCTTTCGCACGCCGCACATCCGGGGGCCGCTATGAAGAAGACGAAATTGCTTGCCGGCGTTTCGATGCTGGTGGTGGCGGGCGTGTGCGGTGCGCAGACAGCAGGCCAGTATGGACCGTCGCCCGATCTGCCCAAGCCCGAGCGAGGGCTGTTGCCGGACATGGTGATCGCCAAGCCCGCCAAATGGGGCGACAAAGTGCCGACGGTGCCCGAGGGCTACAAGATCTCGGCCATTGCCACGGACCTGAAGATTCCGCGTCAGACGCTCGTGCTGCCCAACGGCGACATTCTGGTCGCCGAGGGGCGTGGCGGCAGTGCGCCCGACCTCAAACCCAAGGACGTGATCGCGGGCATCATCAAGGCCCGGGGCACCAGTCCGGTGAAGGGCGGCAACCGGCTGACGCTGCTGCGCGACACCAAGGGCGATGGCACCTACGAGGCCTCCGTCTTTGCGGAAAACCTTAACGCGCCTTATGGTCTGGCCCTCATCGGCAACCAGCTGTATGTGGCCAATCAGGACGCGCTGGTGCGGTTCGCATACGAACCGGGGCAGACCAAGGCAAGCGGACCGCCGGAAATGGTCACGCCGCTGCCCGCCGAGATCAACCACCACTGGACCAAGGCGCTGACGGCAAGCGCCGACGGGCAGTATCTGTACGTGGGCATCGGTTCGAACAGCAATATCACCGAACGCGGCATGACGGCCGAAGTGGATCGGGCGCGTATCTGGCGCATCAACGCCAGCACGGGCGAATACAAGACCTATGCCACGGGCCTGCGCAATCCGACCGCGCTCACGATTCAGCCGGACACGGGCCAGTTGTGGGCCGTGGTCAACGAACGCGATGAGCTGGGTCCGGATCTGGTGCCCGACTACCTCACGACCGTCAAGGAGGGCGCGTTCTACGGCTGGCCTTACAGCTATTGGGGCAAGAACGTGGACGAACGCGTGCGGCCGCAGGATCCCGCCAAGGTCGCCTCGGCCATTGCGCCGGATTACAGCCTGGGTTCGCACGTGGCGGCGCTGGGCGTGGACTTCTCGACCGCGACGATGGGCGACCGGTTTGCCAACGGTGTGTTCGTCGGCGAGCACGGCAGCTGGAACCGCGCCGATCCGGTGGGCTACAAGGTGGTCTTCGTGCCTTTCACGGATGGGCGCCCGTCCGGGCCGCCCGTTGATTTCGTCGCGGGCTTTCGCGACGACGACGGCACGACACGCGGCCGTCCGGTGGGCGTGACGGTCGATCCGAAGGGCGCGCTCATCGTGGCCGACGACCTGTCGAACACGATCTGGCGCATCACGCCCGCGCAGGCGCCCAAGCCGGTCGCAGCGGTGCGGCCTTAAATCTTATTTACAGAGGGCCTGCCGAGCGTGCGCGTTGCGTTGCGCCGCAGTGTTCGCAGGCCCCGCACAGGAGCAAACATGGCAACACTTCAAGACATCAACATCGCAATTCTGGCGGTCGACGGATTCGAGCAGGTCGAACTCACGGGGCCGCGCGACCGTCTGCACGAAGAAGGCGCCCGCACCGTGGTGGTATCGGCGCGCACTGACCCGATCCAGGGCATGCACCACGACAAGCTCGGCGACAAGTTCCCCGTGGATCTCACGTTTCTGCAGGCTGCGTCCGAGCCGGACGTCTTTGACGCCTTGCTGCTGCCCGGCGGTGTGGTCAATGCCGACGAGATCCGGATGCAGCCCAAGGCCCAGGAACTGGTGGGCGCCTGCATGGACGCGGGCAAGCCCGTGGCCGTCATCTGCCACGGCGCCTGGCTGCTGATTTCGGCCGGCGTGGTCAAGGGGCGCAAGATGACCAGTTGGCCGTCGCTGCAGGATGACCTGCGCAATGCGGGCGTGCAGTGGGTGGATGAGGAAGTGGTCGTGGACGGCGTGCTGGTGTCCAGCCGCAAGCCGGACGATATTCCCGCGTTCAATGACGCCTTCGTTCAGGTGCTGGGCAAGGCGGTCAAGGGGCGCGCGGCGAAGTAGGGCCCGGCGCATCGAGCAAAGCCGGTCAGCGCCTCACCCCGGCCGCATGCGCTACGCGCGCTTGAGCGCCACGGTCACCAGCACCGACGCGTTTTCCAGCGCGAACAGCGCGTGCGGCGCGCGGCCCGGCAGGTACGTCAGGTGGCCGGGGTAGAGGACGTGCGTGGCGCCTTCGGCGGTGACCTCGATGCTGCCCTCCAGGCACTGCAGGGTGATCTCGCCAGCGACGTCATGCGAGGGCATGGTTTTGCCGGCGAGCAGCACGAGGCGCATGACCTCAAGGTCTTCGGACTTGAAAAGCGCGATCGACTGCTTTTGCGCTAGCTCGGCGCCATAGGGCTTGAGATCGATGACTTGCCCGGGATCCGCATGTTTGAGGGCCATGATGCATCCTTCGCAGGGAGGGGAGCTGTCAACGATACCCCATCCCCACGGCGGCGCCGCGGCCTGCGGTCAATTGATCTTGATGCCGCGTTCCTTGACCAGATCCTTCCACTGCGCCGTTTCCTTGGCCAGATGGTCGCGCAGCGCGTCCGGCGTGCTGCCGATCGGCTCGGCGCCGATCGAATCCAGCGTTGCCTTCACCTTGGGATCGGCCAGCGCGGTGCGCATGGCTTCATTCAGCTTGGCTACCGCTTCCGGCGGCGTGCCGGCGGGCGCAAAGGCAGCGAACCAGGGCATCAGTTCATAACCGGGCACGCCGGCCTCCTGCATCGTCGGCACGTCGGGCAGGGCAGCCGACCGCTTGGTGGTGGTGACGCCCAGCGCGCGCAGCTTGCCGCTCGCGATGTGGGGCTTGGCGGACGTGATGCTGTCGAACATGTAATCCACCTGGCCGCCCAGCAGGTCGGCGACGGCGGGGCCGCTGCCCTTGTAAGGCACGTGCAGCATGTCCACCCCGGTCATCGACACGAACATCTCACCGGCCAGGTGAATGGAGGTGCCAACGCCGGCGGAGGCGTACGTGTAGTGCTTGGGCTGCGCCTTGGCCTTTGCAATCACGTCCGCGACGCTGGTCGCGCCGGTACGTGCCGGATTGGTGACCAGCACATTGGGCACGACCGCCAGCAGCGAGATGGGCGCGAAGTCCTTGATGGGGTCGTAGTTCAGGTCCTGGTACAGCGCCGGATTGACGGCCATGCCGTTGGCGACGATCAGGATGGTGTAGCCGTCGGGCTTGGCGCGCGCCACGGCCGCCGCGCCAATGTTGCCGCCCGCGCCGGCGCGGTTCTCGACGATGAAGGACGTGTTCAGCTGCTTGCCCATCGATTCGCCCAGCGTGCGCGCGATGCTGTCCATCGCGCCGCCGGGCGGGAAGGGCACGATCCACTTCACCGGGTGATCCGGATAGGCATCGGCCTGCGCGGCGGTTGCGCCGGCCAGCAGCGAGGCGGCCAGCAATGCGCGGGCAAAGGGTCTGAATACATGGCGCATGCGCATGGTTGTCTCCGTAACGCTTGATTTATTGGTGGCGAGGTCCGCGCGCGATTAATACTCTGATCGACGGAGCCTGCCCGATGGGCGCAGTATCGCTTGCCTTTTTTTCAAGTGTCCAAGACTATATGGGTTTCAATTCATACCTTCAGGGTCTTAATCGGCATGGAGCTCAGGCATTTGCGGTACTTCCAGGCGGTGGCCGACGCAGGCAGTTTCACGCTGGCAGCCTCGCGGCTGCATATTGCGCAGCCGCCGCTCAGCCGCCAGATCAAGCAGCTGGAGGAAGAGCTGGGCGTGCAGCTGTTCGAACGCACCACGCGGGCGCTGCGCCTGACCGAGGCGGGCCGTTTCCTGCTGGAGCAATCGCGCCTGCTGACCGCCCGTCTGGACGAAGTGCTGGAAGGCACGCGCCGGTTGGGCCAGACCGAGCGGCGCTGGTTCGGCATCGGCTTCGTGCCGTCGACGCTTTACGGTTTCGTGCCGGAATTGATCCGGCTGCTGCGCGGCGCGGATGAGCGGGTCGAAGTGGGCCTGATGGAAATGAACACGTTGCCGCAGCTCGAGGCGCTGAAGGCAGGGCGCATCGATCTGGGCATTGGCCGCATCCTGCTGGACGACCCCGCGATCGAGCGGCGCGTGTTGATGACCGAGCCGCTGATGGCCGCGGTGCCCTTGCATCATCCGCTGGCCGGCCAGGGCAGCGTCGCCGTCAGCCGCCTGGCGCGCGAGCCTTTCGTGCTGTATCCGGCGCGTCCGCGCCCGAACTACGCGGATCATGTGCTGGGCCTGTTTCGCGCGGCCGGCTACTCGCTGCAGGTGGTGCAAGAGGCCAACGAACTGCAGACCGCGATCGGGCTGGTCGCGGCGGGCTTGGGGGTGACCGTGGTGCCCGCCTCCGTGCAGCGCCTGCAGCGCCAGGATGTGGCCCACGTGCGCATCGAGGCCGATGCCTTCGTGTCGCCCGTGATCGTCAGCTATCGCAAGGACGATGCGTCGGCGTTTCTGGCGCGGGCCCTGGAACTGGCTGGGGAGCTTGCCAAAGGGTAGTGGCGGCAGCGCCAGACAGCTCGCGACCAACCTTGTGCTCCACGGTATATTGCCCCCATGAAAAAGCTAGATATCCCAGCGTTGGAAATCTTCGTCGCGGCCGTCGAGGAAAAGAGTCTGTCCCGAGCGGCCGAGCGAGAGAATCTGGTGACCTCGGCCGCGAGCAAACGCGTGGCCGAACTGGAGCGGCATCTGGGGCGCACGCTGTTGCACCGCCATGGACGCGGCGTCGAGCCCACGTCGGCGGGCGCCTTGCTGTATCAGCGTGCCAAGGCCATCCTGCGCAGCGTGCAACTGACCGAGCAGGCCATCAATGGCTATTCGCTGAACGGCCAGGCCAAGATACGGCTGGCGTCCAATCCGTCGACCATCCTGCAATTTTTGCCGGGGGTGATGGGCCGGTTTCTTGCCGGGCGCAGCGACGTCAGCGTCGATCTGCTCGAAGGGCACAGCTACGACATTCCGCGACTGGTCGCCGAGTCCTCCGTGGACATCGGCATCTATCACGCCGACCATCCGGTGCCGGGGGTGGCCTCGTTTCCGTTCCGGCGCGATCGCGTGGGGCTGGTGGTGCCGGTGGGGCACGCGCTGGCGGACCGCACCGAGTTGTACCTGGAAGAGGCGCTGGACTACGACCTGCTTGGATATTTTCCGCGTCATTCGCTCGACCAGTTCCTGGCGTATGCGGGACAGACGCTCTCGCGCCCGCCCACGGTGAAGCTGCAGGTGTCGAACTTCGAAACACGCTGCCGCATGATTCGCGAGGGGCTGGGCATCGGCGTGGTGCCGGAAGGCATTGCGCGCCACTACCTGGCGTCGATGGGACTTGCGCTGCTGCGGCTGCGCGATGACTGGGCCGAGCGCCAGTTCTACGTGTGCGTCCGTGATACGAACCAATTGGCGCGGCCCGTGGAGGAATTGCTCAGGGCGCTGACGCAGGCGGAATGATCGGTCCGCCAGCCCCCGGCGCATTCCGGCGCGCGGGGCGCTTCGCGTCAATGGCTACCTTGCCTGCCGCTTCTCGGCCGCCTGCGCCAGCACCGGTCGCAGATACGCGAGGAACCGCTCGGGATCCTCGCTCATGGGGAAGTGACCCATGCCTTTCATGACCTGCCACTGCGATCCGGCGATGCGGCTCGCCAGGAATTCCGTGTCCTGCGGCGTGCACGAATAGTCGTACTCACCGGTCAGCAGCCACAGCGGACAGCGCTGCGTGTCGATGCCGGCCACGCGGTCCCGGACGTCGCCATCGGCGGTGTAGAAGTGCAGGTCGCCCTTGAACACGCCCGGCCCGCCCTGCATGTAATGCCACAAAGTCTCCCAGCGGTGCTTGTCCGGGCTGCCTGGTCCGATCAGTCCCGACACGATGCCTGCGCAGACTTCGCCGCCATGCACGTCGGGCCGGTTCAGCCATTCCAGGTCGTAGTAGGGATCGGCATGCGCGCCCGATTGCAGCCCGATGGCGCCGCCAAAGCGGTCCGCGTGTTCCAGCGCCAGATGCAGCACGATGCGCCCGCCGATGGAGCAACCCATCACCAGCGGCCGGTCAAGGTCCAGCGCGTCGGCGACCGCGATGATCGCGCGCGTGTAATCCTGCGAGGTCAGGCGGTAGGTTTCTTCGTGCCAGCCCTCGGGCGGCGAGGATTTGCCGTGCCATGGCAGGTCAAAGGCGATGACCCGGAACGACTCCAGGATGGCCGGGTCGTTCATCACCGCGCGGTATTGGCGTGCGTCAGCGCCCGCGGTGTGCAGGCACAGCAGCGGCGTGCCGTGGCCCGCTTCCTCGACGTAGATGCGGTGCTGGCGTCCGCCCAGGGGCAACTGCAGATAGCGGCCGACGATCGGCTCGAAGACGGCTGGGCTGGCGTTCACAGAGGCGCTCCTTGGGCGCGCGGGCAGGCCAGCACGTCCTTGAAATACAGTAGATGGGACATCAGGGGATACAGGTCTCCCTCGACGCGCAGGCGGCGGAATTTCACCAACGCCATCAGGTCGTGAAAGCCTGGGGGCGGGGTGGCGCGCCAGAACTGCGCCCAGTCGGCCGCCGCCGCGCGCAACGCGAATTGCCAGCGCGGCATGACGAACGGGCCCCGTTTCACGGCGGCGATGCGGCCCGCCTGCACGGTGATCAGATAGGCGGCATCGCCGCATTCCAGCAGAAATACCGTGTCCAGATGGCGGCCGCGCCACACCAGCCGCTCCTGGCGGTTCACGGCGTCCGCCAGGCGGTGAAGGATGAAATCGTCTTCTTGCATTGCGTGGTCCTTGTCACAGGGGCGGGACGTCCAGGCGGTAAATGCCGTCGTCGCCATCGGCACGGGGATAGCGCTCGGCAACGGCGGGATCGTGGCCCGGCACGATGTGCGCCTCGGAATCCGCCAGGGTCCGGATGCGCGCATAGCCCTCGAGCATATCGCCTAGATGGAAGATCGCGGGAAACGGGTTGTTGTCGCGGTAATTGCGGTAGTAGTGCAGGGCGTCCGATGCCAGCACGACCCAGCCGCGCGCCGTGTGCACGCGCACGACCTGCAGGCCCTGCGTGTGCCCCCCGACGCGATAGACCTCAAGCCCGGGCGCCAGCTGCGCATCGCCATCGTGAAACTGCACCCGGCCGGCATACACCTGACGCACGACCGCCTGCACGTCATCGACCGAGAAGAAATGCCGCATCGATTCAAAGCACATGTAGCGGCCGGTGGCGTATTGCATCTCGGCGTCCTGCAAATGCACCCGCGCGTTCGCATACGCCTCCACGTTGCCTGCGTGGTCATAGTGCAGGTGGGTGAGGATGAGGTCGCCGATATCGGCCGGCGCCACGCCGAGCCTTGCCAGCGCCGCCTCCGGTTGCAGCGTGAATGTGCGGTTGCGGGCCCGCGCGGAGCAGGCGCTGAAGCCGGTGTCGACCAGCACGTTGCCCGCCGGCCCACGCAGCAGCCAGCAATAGAAGTCCAGCGGCATCGGTCCGTCGTGCACGTCTGCGCGCGAGAGGAAGTTGTCGGCGGCGCGGCGTGTCACGCTGGCATAGCGGATCGCGTAGACCTCGTAGGCCGGCATGCCGCCTTCGGCCTGCGGCGCCGGGATCATTGCTTGACCAGCCTGCATTGGCTTTCCGACAAGGGCATGAAGGCCTGGTCGCCCGGCACGGTGCGCATGATCTTGTAGTAGTCCCACGGGGCCTTGGACTGCGCCGGCGACTTGACCTCCACCACGTAGGTGTCGTGGATGAGCTTGCCGTCTTCGCGCAGGCGGGCGTTGCGCGCGAAGGCGTCCCGGATGGGCATGCCGCGCAGCGTCTTCATGACCACGTCAACGTTGTCCGATCCCGATTTCTCGACCGCCCGCAAATAGTTGAGTACTGCCGAATACTGGCCGGCCTGCAGCGCCGTGGGCATCTTGCCGGACGCCTTGAAGAACCGCTGGGCAAAGGCGCGTGTCTCGTCGTCCATGTCCCAATAGAAGGTTTCGGCGAAGATCATGCCCTGGCCGGCGTCCAGGCCCACGCCGTGCACGTCGGTAATGCTCATCAGCATCGCCACGAGCTTCTGCTTGGCCGCCAGACCGAACTCGCGCGCCTGCTTGATTTCGTTCTGCAGGTCTGCGCCGGCGCTGGCAAAGGCGACGGCGTCGGCCTTGCTGGATTGCGCCGACAGCAGGAACGAGGCGAAATCGTTGCCTGGAAATGGGTAGCGCGCCGATCCGGCCACCGTGCCGCCGCCTTCCTTCACGAAGCGCATGCCGTCGGTCTCCAGCGAATGGCCGAAGGCGTAGTCGGCGGTCACGAAGAACCACTTCTTGGCGCCGGCTTCGACGAGGGGGAGCGTGCCTACCTTTGCAAGCGCATAGGTGTCGTAGACCCACTGGACATTGTTGGGCGAGCAGTCCTCGCCCGTGATCCGGGTGGCGCCAGCGCCGGTCACCATGGTCATCCGGCCTTTCTCGCGGGCAATGTTCATCACCGCCAGCGCGACGGCGCTGTTGCCCAGCTCCGTGACCACGTCGACTTTCTCCCGGTCCATCCATTCACGTGCGCGACTGGCGGCCACATCGGTCTTGTTCAGGTGGTCGGCGGACAACATTTCGACGGGCTTGCCCCGAACCTTGCCGCCGAATTCCTCGATGGCGAGGCGCGTCGCGAGCACCGAGCCCGGTCCAACGTTGCCGGAATAGGCGCCCGACATGTCTGTCAGCACGCCGATCCGCACGACGCCGTCGGAAATGCCGTCGGCCGGCTGCGCCTGCGCCGCGCCGGCAAGGGCAGCCATCGCGAGCGCGGCTGTGATCTTCTTGTGCATGGTGTTCTCCTTTGGATGGGGTGGCGGCGCGGTCAGTTGCCGCACCGCTCGGGTGATGGCAGTGGGCTACATCTGGCTCACGTACTTGACCTGCATGAATTCCTGAAGACCTTCCACGCCGCCTTCCTTGCCAAGCCCGCTATCCTTGAAGCCGCCAAACGGCGTCTCGGGCAGCGAGGCCTGGCAGTGATTGATGCACACAACGCCGCTTTCGATGCGCTCAGACGCGATGCGCGCCGTAGCGGCGTCGCGGGTGAATACGTAGGACGCCAGTCCGAAGGGCAAACGGTTGGCTTCGTGTAGCGCCTCGTCCATGCTCTTGAACGGTTGCACCAGTGCCAGCGGGCCGAACGGCTCGGTGTTCGCGGCGCGGCAGTCCGCGCTCACGCCGCTCAGCACAGTGGGCGCCCAGAACCAGCCGGGCAGGTCCAGGCGCTGGCCCCCGGCGGCCAGCCGCGCACCGCGGTCAAGGGCATCGGCCACCATCGTCTCCATCGCCGCGAGCCGGCGGGGGTTGGCGAGCGGTCCCATCTGCACCCCGGCCTCCAGGCCGTTGCCCACGCGCCAGCCGCGCGCGCGCTCAGCCAGCCGCTCGACAAAGCGGTCATACACGCTTTCATGCACGACCATGCGCGTCGGCGATGTGCAGATCTGGCCAGAATTGCGCAGCTTGGCAGCCAGAACGGTGTCAGCCGCCTGGATGGGATCGGCGTCGCCGAAAACCAGCACGGGCGCGTGACCGCCCAGTTCCAGCGTGGCGCGCTTGAGCCCTGCCGCAGCCATCGTTGCCAGTTCCCGGCCGATGGCGGTCGAGCCGGTAAAGGTCACCATCCGGATGACGGGCGATTCGATCAGCCGCCTGGAAATCTCCCCCGGATCGCCGAACACCATGCTGAGCACGCCTGCCGGCAGTCCGGCGTCGGCGAGCGCACGGCCGATCTCCAAGGCGATGGCGGGTGTTTCCTCGGATGGCTTGATGACGATGGAGCAGCCCGCCGCCAGCGCGCCGGCAATCTTTCGGGAGGGGGTGATGGCCGGCGCATTCCAGCCCGCGAAGGCGGCGACCGGCCCGATGGGTTCGGGGATCGCCATCTGCCGGATGCTGCCCACGCGGCCGGGAATCAGGCGGCCATAAGTGCGCCGCGCTTCTTCGGCGCCCCATTCGAACATCTCGGCGGCTGTCGCCACTTCCTTTTCGGATTCCGCGAGGGGCTTGCCGAGTTCGCGGGTGATCAGCCACGCCAGCCGCGGCGTGCGTTCGCGCATCAGCGTGGCGGTGCGGCGCAGGATCGCGGCCCGGTCCAGCGCAGGCGTGTCGCGCCATCCGGGAAAGCTGCGTTGCGCGGACTCCAGCGCCTCGTCGATATCGTCGGGCGAGGCTACCGGCTGCCGGCCGAGCACCGTTTGCGTGGCGGGGTCGATCACGTCCAGGCTTGGCCGCTGGCCGGCTGCGACGGCGCGTCCGCCGATGAGAAGTGTCAGTTCGGGATATTCCATCTAGTCCGCCTTTGCAATGTGGCTGGCCTGCATGACCTGCGCCCAACGTTCGGTTTGCGTGCTGATGTGTCGGGAGAAGTCCTCGGGACTGCCCGTCATCGGATACTGACCCAGCTTGAGCAGTGCGTCGCGCGCTTCGCTGGCGCTCATCACTTTGTTGATCGCCGCGTTCAGGCGCTGCGTGACCGCGGGCGGGACGCCGGCTGGCGCGAGCACCCCGTTCCAGGGCTCCGCCGTGAAGCCGGGGATATCCGCGGCCTGTGCCACGGTGGGCACGCCCGGCGCCACCGAGGACGGTTGGGCGGCAGCGATCCCCAACGCGCGCAGTTTGCCGGCCTGCACCTGCGGCATGGCGGCAATGGAGCTCAGGAAGGCCATGTCCACGCGTCCTGCCACCAGGTCGGCAATCGCGGCCGAATCGCCTTTGTAGGGGACATGGGTGATGTCGGCCTTGGTGGCGCTCTTGAACCATTCACCGGCCAGGTGGTTTACCGCGCCGCTGCCGGCCGACGCAAAGGTCAGCGCGCCCGGCTTGCTGCGCGCGCCGGCAATCAACGCCTGCACGCTGTCGAATGGCGAGCCCGCCGGCACGACCAGCAGGTATGGATAGCTGGCGACCAGGGCGACCGGCTGGAAGTCCTTGAGGACCTGATAGTCGACCTTCTGCTTGTAGACGGGTTCGATCGAAAGGGTGCCGCTGCTGCCCAGCATCAGGGTGTAGCCGTCGGCGGGCGCGCGCTTGACCGCCTGCACGGCCACGACGCCATTGGCCCCGGCACGGTTTTCGACAACGACGGGTTGGCCCAGTTCGGCCTCCAATTGGCGCGCCAGGTAGCGGCCGACCGCATCCGTGGGTCCGCCGGCGGTAAAGCCGATGATCAGGGTGATCGGCTTGGCCGGATAGTCCGCGGCGGCGGCATTGAAACCGATCGTGGCGGCGAGCAGGGGCAGGGCCCACCTGCGTAGCATGGGTGTCATGGGAGTCTCGGGTAGGAAAGGGGCGGCGCCAGGCGCCGGGGGCGTATTACGCGTAGCCGCGCTCGATCAGTTTGACCATGACCGGGTAGTACTCCTTGACGTAGCCGGCGGCGCGCGTGCGCTCCAGCAGGTCGTGCGTCAGCTTGGCCGCGCGGGCAT
Source organism: Achromobacter sp. E1 (assembly GCF_037039475.1). Taxonomy (NCBI): domain Bacteria; kingdom Pseudomonadati; phylum Pseudomonadota; class Betaproteobacteria; order Burkholderiales; family Alcaligenaceae; genus Achromobacter; species Achromobacter sp. E1. The sequence continues at coordinate 3,171,427 of NZ_CP146253.1, read as the reverse complement.
CGACCTCGCCCTGGTTCGCAAGCTCCAGTGCCAGAAGGATGTCCTTGATCGCGTATTCGGTCGGAAAGGTCTTTTCCGGGAAGGTCTGCGGCGCCAGCGCCTTCTGGCCTGGATTGCGCAGCACGAAGCTGTCTGCCGAGCCCTTGCTCAACGCGTCCAGCAAGAGGGCCCCGTCCACGCCCGCGCGGCGGCCGATGGTCACGGCTTCGGCCAGCGCGTGCACGGTCATGAAGACCACCATGTTGTTCATGATCTTGACCACCTGGCCGTTGCCGATGCCGCCGCACAAGAGCACGTCGGTGCCCATGCAGGACAGGTAGGGCAGCACGGTGTCGTAGTCTTGCGGGGTGGCGCCCACGGTGATCATCAGCGTACCGAGGCGGGCCGCCTCGCGCATGCGCGCCACCGGCGCGTCAATCAGCAGAATGCCGTGTCCGCGCAGCACCTCGGCCAACTGCCGGGTGCGCGTGACGTCGCTGGTGCTCATGTCCACCACGATGCGCACGCGGCCGGCCGCCTCGACCAGGCCGCCCGGCCCGGTGCAAACCTGCTCCACCTGCACGATGCTGGGCAAGGACAGGAAGACGATCTCGGCGCTCTGCGCAACTTCAATCACCGACGCGCAGGCATGGGCGCCCAATGCGCCGATGCGGGCCACGGGGTCCGCGCTGAGATCGGTCACATATACCGGATGCCCGGACTTCCGGACCAGGTTGGCGCACATGGGTTCCCCCATCACGCCCAGGCCGATGAAGCCCAGCGGGGTTTTGGTCTCGCTCATTGTTTCCTCCTTGGTCATGCGTTGTTTTTCTCGTCTTGCCATGCAGCTTACGGACGGCGCCGGCGCGGCGGTATGAAAAATTGGCAAAGCAACTTTCACCAATTCCGGCCCCTCCCGATCAAGAACGCTCGTTTTCCTTTTTATCAATCCTTGGGCAGCCGGGCCGCCTAGAGTGATCGGCAGAAGCGAACGGCGCGGCTGCTGCGCCGCAATAATCTGCGGAGGGACGAATGCTGCTGGACACCATTGCGGGCTATGGCGCGCGAGACGCCGTAGGTCGACTGCCCGAGGAGGTCATCCATTACGCCAAGCGCGCGTTCCTGGACTGGCTGTCGGCGCTGTATCCCGGCACCCGCGCCGCGCCGTGCCAGCAACTGCTGGGCGCGCATGGCGCGGAATTAGGCTCGGGCGCGTCCAGCCTGCCTGGCTGCGCGACCACCGCGTTTGCCGCCACCGCGGCCTGGATCAACGGCAGCGTGTCGCATGCGGTGGAGTTCGACGACATCTTCCGCGATGCGATCTATCACCCGGGCTGCCCCACTATCGCCGCCGCCTTGGCGTTGGCCGAAGAGCATGACGTGAGCGGCCTCGCGCTGCTGCAGGCGATCGTGGTGGGCTACGAGATCTCGACCCGCATCGGCGCGGCGGTGCAGCCCTCGCACTACCGCTACTTCCACACCACGGGCACCGTGGGTTGTTTCGGCGGCGCGGCTGCCGCCGCGGCGTTGTGTGCGCCAGGAGACGCGGCAGTCATGTTGCACGCGTTGGCCACCGCCGGCACGCTGGCGAGCGGTCTGCAACAGGCGTTCCGCTCCGACGCCATGAGCAAGGCGCTGCACGCGGGCCATGCCGCCGCGGTGGGCGTGCGGGCCGGGCAGGGCGCAGCGCACGGCATCACTGGCGTGCCGGACATCCTTGAGGGCGAGGTCGGATTTGGCGCCGCGCTGGCGCGCGACCCGGACTGGGATGTGGCATTGGCGGGGCTGGGCGAGCGCTACAACATTCTCTCGATCACGCAGAAGAACCACGGTTGCTGCGGCCATACCTTCGCAGCGATCGACGCGGCGCTCACGTTGCGCGAGCAGGGCTTGCGGCCGGACGACATCGCCGTCTTGCGTGTCGAGACTTACCAGACCGCGCTCGACGTAACGGGCAATTTCCAGCCTGCCACGGCGTTCGAAGCCAAGTTCAGCCTGCCCTACGTGGTGGCGCATGCGCTGGTGCATGGATCCGTCAGGCTGGATGCCTTCGGCGAAGGCCGGCTGCGCGATCCGCGCGTGCGCGCGCTGATGCAATGCATGGACCTGCGTGCAGCCCCGGACCTGACGGCAGGTTTTCCCAAGATGCGCGCGGCTCGGCTACGCGTCACCTCGCGCGGTGGCCATTTGCTGGAACACCATTGCCCGTACCGCAAGGGCGACCCCGAAGCGCCGCTGTCAGACGCGGACCTGAATGACAAGTTCGGCGAACTGGCCGGGCCCGTCCTGGGCAGCGCCCGCATGCATGCGCTACGCGACGCCATTTGGCGCCTGGACGCCATGCCGGTGCGCGCGCTGCGCCTGGCGGCCGACATGCCCCTGCAATGAACCTTTCCCTTCTTCTGCTTCCATGACTCCAACCCATTCCCGCTCTGCTTCCACGTTCGCCGAGGCGCTCCTGTCCCCGCGCGCTGTCGCCCTGGTGGGCGCCTCGGGCGACTCGCGCAAGAACACGGCGCGCCCGCTGCGCTTCATGCGCAAGCATGGCTATGCCGGCGCAATCTATCCGATCAATGCAGCCCGGGCGGAGATCCTGGGCGAGCGCGCCTATCCTTCGCTGGGCGCATTGCCGGGCCCCGTGGACCACGTCTTCATCATGATTCCGGGTGATGGCGTCGCGGCCTTGCTGCCCGATTGCGCGCGGGCCGGCGCACGCGTGGTGACGATCTATTCCGACGGCTTCGGCGAAGCGGGGGCCGACGGACAGGCGCGCCAGGCCGAGTTGGTGCGCCAGGCGCGCGCGCTGGGGCTGCGTCTGCTCGGGCCCAACAGCATCGGCCTGGCGGACCTGCACAGTGGCGGCATCCTTTCCGTGAACGCCGCCTTCGAGGCCGATACGCTGCTGTCCGGCGGCATCAGCCTGGTGTCGCAAAGCGGGTCGATGATGGGTTCGCTTCTATCGCGCGCCGCCGCGCGCGGCTTCGGTTTCGCCAAATCGGTATCCGTGGGTAATGAGAGCGATATCACGGTTGGAGAAGTGGTGGACGCGCTGGTGGACGACCGGCAGACCCAGGTCATCCTGCTGTTCCTGGAAACGCTGCGCGCCGCCCCGACGATGGCCAGCGCCTTGGCGCGCGCAAAGGCTGCGGGCAAGCCCGTCGTGGCGTACAAGCTGGGCCGGTCCGAACAGGGCGATGCGCTGGCGCAATCCCATACCGGCGCCATGGCGGGCAACGACGTGGCGGTGGACGCATTCTTGAAGGCGCACGGCGTGCTCCGCGTGCACCAGTTGGAAACCTTGTTCGAGATCGCGCCGTTGGTGGCGCGCCATGCCCGTCCTGCTGTTGTCACGTCGCCGGGCGAGGCGGTGGCGCGGGTGGCGGTCATTACCACCACGGGTGGCGGCGCGGCGACCGTGGTCGACAACCTGGGGCTGCGCGGCCTGGCGGCCGTTGCGCCGCCGGCCCAGTTCGTGCGCGAGATCGCGGAAGGCGGTTTGACGATCCGTGAAACGCCCGTCATCGACCTGACCTTGGCGGCGACCAGCGACCAGTACAAGATGCTGCTCGAGGCGTTGCTGCGTGCCGACTGGTGCGACGCCGTGCTGAGCGTCGTCGGGTCATCCGCGCAGTTTCATCCCGGCCTGGCGGTGCAACCGCTGCTACAGGCCGACAAGCCGCCGGGCAAGCCGCTGGCCGTGTTTCTGGCGCCCGAGGCTCCTGCGTCGCTGGCGTTGCTGCAGGAAGGCGGCATCGCGGCCTTCCGCAGTCCCGAGGCCTGCGCAGACGCGCTGGCTGTGTTCTTTGCGCCGCCAGGCTGCCCGCCTGCGTCGGGCGAGGCGCTGCCGTGGCCCGAGGGGCTGCCCCGCAGCGGCATGCTCAACGAGTACGAAGCCGGAACGCTCTTTCGTGCCGTGGGCGTCCCGGTGGTGCAAGCAAGCCTGCTCACGCCGGAGAAAATCGAACACGGCGTGCCGTATCCGGTCGTTGCCAAGGTCTGCTCGCGCGACCTGGCGCACAAGACGGAATTGGGTGCAGTTCGCGTCGGAATCCGCGACGGCGAATCGCTGGAATCCGCCGTACGCCAGATGCTGGAAGCGGTCGAGCGGCACGCGCCGCACGCCGATGTCGACGGCATTCTCGTGCAGCCCATGGAAGACCGCCTGATCGAGCTGATCCTGGGCTACCGCCACGATCCCCTGGTGGGCCCGACGGTGCTGCTGGGCGCGGGGGGCATCACCGCGGAACTCACGCCTGACTACTCGTTGCGCCTGGCGCCCGTCGACGTGGACGAGGCCCGGCGCATGATTCTCGAGGTCCGCCAGACGCGCCTGATCTCCGGCTTTCGCGGCCTGCCCGAAGGCGATTGCGAGGCGTTGGCCCGCGCCATCGCCGCGTTTTCGCGCCTGGCGCTGTGCGCAGGCGTGCGCATCGACGAAGCCGAAATCAACCCCTTGTTCGTCCGCGCCGACGGCGTGATCGCCGTCGACGGTCTGGTCCGCCTTGGCTGATCGGCCGCCCGCATTTCAACTCTTGCCTCAGGAACTCCAAGATGGATTTCAAACTCACTCCCGAACAACAAGAATTCCAATCCGCCGTGCGCCGTTTCGCCGACCGCGAGTTGCGGTCCGGCGCAGTGGAAAGGGCCCATTCCGATGACTATCCGTGGGATATCGCCCGCTTGATGGCGGGGCAGGGGCTGCTGGGAATCACCGTGGCACAGGATGATGGCGGCATCGGCGGGTCGCTGATGGATGCCGTCATCGCCATCGAGACCGTGGCGTCCGTGTGCCCGCGCAGCGCGGACGTGGTGCAGGCGGGCAACTTCGGTGCCATCCGCGTGCTGGCCGAATATGGCAGTCCCTTGCAAAAGCAGAAGTACCTGACAGGACTTTTGGCCGGCGAAGGGCTGATCTCCGTGGGCATGACCGAGCCCGATGCTGGATCGGCCGTCACGGAACTGAAGACCAGCGCGACGCGCGCGGAGGGCGGTTGGCGCATCAATGGCACGAAGATCTTTACGACGCACGGCCCGCACGCCAGTGTCATCCTGGCCTATGTGCGGTTCGGGCCGGGCACGGGTGGCATCGGGTCCGTGCTGATCGGGACGCGCGACGAGGGCGTGAAACTCGGCAAGCGGTCGGCCTTCATGTCGGGCGAGGAGTGGGTCGAGATCTTCTTTGACAATGTTTTCGTGCCGGATGACATGGTTGTGTTGGGCGAAGGCGGATTCAAGAAGCAGATCGCGGGCTTCAACGTCGAGCGCATCGGCAATACGGCGCGCTCTCTTGCATTGGGCCGCTACGCATACGAAGAAGCGCGCAGTTGGGCAATGCAACGCAAGCAGTTCGGCCGGCTGTTGTGTGAATTCCAGGGACTGCAGTGGAAGTTCGCCGACATGCGCATCAAGCTGGACGCGGCCCAGCTCCTGCTGTATCGGGCCGCCACCGGCGCGGACACCGGCTTTCCGTCTGCGACCGAGACCGCCATCGCCAAGGCGTACTGCAACCAGGTGGGATTCGATGTGGCCAACGACGCCCTGCAGGTGCTGGGAGGGCTGGGCTACAGCCGTGAATCCCTGGTCGAATACTGCGTGCGCCGATGCCGGGGCTGGATGATTGCGGGCGGATCCATCGAAATCCTGAAGAACCGGATCGCCGAGGGAATCTTCGAGCGCAGCTTCCCGCAGCGCCCGCCGCGCTGACGCGTTGCGGGAAGGATCGAGGCAGCAGCGCGGTGCGAATTACCTTCGGCCCGCGGGCGAATACGCGCCCACCACCTCGACGATCCAGTCAATGAAGGCGCGCAGCTTGGCGCTGACGTGGCGGTTGGGCGGGAACGCCACGTACATCGGCATCGGGTCCAGGCGCCAGTCCTCGAAGACCGGGACCAGCTCACCCTTGGCCAGGTGCGGCGCGGACATGTAGTCCGGCAGCCACATCACGCCCATGCCGGCAAGCCCCGCCGCCAGGTAGGCATTGCCGTCGTCCACCGCCAGCACGTAGCGGCCGTGCACATTGACGACCTCCTTGCCGCGCCGCATGGCATAAGGCAGCGCGCGCCCGGTGCGTTGCCACAGAAAACCCACGATGCGGTGGTGGGTGTCTTCAAGCTCGCGCGGGTGCGCGGGCTTGCCGGCCAGCTTCAGGTACGAGGGCGCGGCGTAGACACCCAGTTGCAGGTCGCCAATGCGGCGGGCCATCAGGGACTGGTCGGTCAGCTCGCCGCCGCGCACGACACAATCGATGTTTTCGCCGATCAGGTCGACGATGCGATCGCTGACGCCCATGTCGAGCTGGATGTCGGGATAGCGCGCGTGAAAGTCCGGCAAGGCGGGCACGAGCACCATGCGCGCCAGCGGGCTGGGCACGTCCACGCGCAGCCGGCCGCGCGGCGCTTCCGCGGCGCTGGACAGGCTGGTTTCGGCATCGTCCATGTCGGCCAGCAGTTTGATCACGCGCTCGTAGTACGCCGCGCCATCGGCCGTGACATTGACCTTGCGCGTGGTGCGGTTCAACAGGCGCACCCGCAGGCGTGCCTCAAGCTGCTGGACCAGCTGCGTCACGCTCGTCTTGCTCATGTGCAGGGTTTCGGCGGCCTTGGTGAAGCTGCCGGTTTCCACCACGCGCGCAAACGCGGTCATTGCGTCGAATCTGTCCATGGCTGCTCGAAGAGAATTGGGATTGTTTGGATTCTACAAATAGTGATGGCTGCAGTTGACCGTTTATCCGCGGGGCGGGCGCTTTTACAGTTTGCCCAATGTCAACGCGGGCTGTCGGACAGCCCACCACCAGGAGAACGCCATGACCAAACGCGACGTTGTTTTTCCTCCCGATCGCCATGCGCTCTACGAGCGCAACCGTTATTCGCCGGCGGTTCGCTCCAACGGCTTTCTGTTCGTGTCCGGCCAGGTCGGCAGCCATGACGACGGCTCACCCGAGCCCGACCTGCGCGAGCAGGTGCGGATGGCCTTCCGGAATCTGAACGCCATCCTGCATGCGGCGGGTGCGTCGTTTGACGACGTCGTCGACGTGACGGTCTTCATGGTCGATCCGCAGTCGCAGTTCGAAACCATGTGGGAAGTGGTGCCCGAATTCTGGGGCGAGGCGCCGTATCCGAACATTACGGCGGTGGGCGTCACCTGGCTGTACGGATTCCAGTTCGAGATCAAGGTCATCGCCAAAGTGCCCGACGCCGCGGCTGCTTGATCGGGCGGGGCTGCGTCTTATCAAGGCTTGCGGAAGACGACGACCTTGCGCGTCAGCTTCTGCAGCGCCTCGTCGCGCTGATTCGATGTGATCGATTCCACGACCACGATGGCGCGATCGGGCTTGGAGCGCGATGGCGTGATGCTGATCACGGCGGCTTGGGGGGCTCTGGCATCGATGACCATCGCTGAAATCGGGTCCATAATCGGCATGTCTAGTTTTATGGATGTCGCACCATGGCAGAAACCCCCACGTCGTCGCAAGAGATCCGTCCGCTGGAAATCGGCGACATCACGGTCATCGACAACACCAAGCTCAAGAAAGCCGTCACGGCGGCGGCGCTTGGCAATGCAATGGAATGGTTTGACTTTGGCGTCTACGGTTTCGTGGCGTTCGCACTGGGCAAGGTGTTCTTCCCGGACGCTTCGCCTGCCGTGCAAACCATCGCCGCGCTCGGTACGTTTTCCGTGCCGTTTCTGGTGCGACCGTTGGGAGGCGTGTTCTTCGGCGTCATGGGCGATCGCTTCGGGCGACAGAAGGTGCTGTCGCTCACCATCATCATCATGGCCATCAGCACGTTCTGCATTGGCCTCATCCCCGCATATGCCACGATCGGCCTGTGGGCGCCGATCCTGCTGCTGCTGTGCAAGCTGGCGCAGGGTTTTTCCGTCGGGGGCGAATATACCGGCGCGGCGGTTTTCGTGGCGGAGTACGCGCCGGACAGGCAGCGCGGTTTCCTGGGCAGCTGGCTGGACTTCGGCTCGATAGCCGGCTTTGTCGTGGGCGCGGGCATGGTCGTGCTGCTCCAGACCATGCTGGGCGAGCAGACGTTTCTGGACTGGGGCTGGCGCATTCCGTTCTTCGTGGCGGGGCCGCTGGGCCTGTTGGGCTTGTATCTGCGGCATGCGGCCGAAGAAACCCCGGCCTTCACGCAGCAGCTCGAACGGATGGAAAAGGAAGATCGCGACGCCGTGCAGGAAAAGCCGTCGGTGTCGTTCCGCGAGATCTTCGCCAAATACCGCCGCGCCTTGCTGGTCAGCATCGGCATGGTGCTGGTGACCAACATCACCTATTACATGCTGCTGACCTATATGCCGACTTACCTGTCGGGCAGCCTGGGCTACACCGAAGGCCACGGGGTGCTCATCATCGTCGTGGTGATGGTGGGCATGCTGTTCGTGCAGCCGGTGGTGGGTTTCGTCAGCGACAAGGTCGGGCGCAAGCCGTTTTTGCTGGTCGGCAGCCTGGGGCTCCTGGTCACCGCGATCCCGTCGTTCTTCCTGATCGGCAGCGACAACACCGCCCTTATCTTCCTGGGACTGCTGCTGATCGCCATTTTCCTGAACTGCCTGATCGGCATCATGGCCTCCACGCTGCCGGCGCTGTTTCCGACGCGCATCCGCTACAGCGCGTTGGCCAGTTCGTTCAATGTGGCCATCATCTTCGCCGGGCTTACGCCCACCGTGGCCGCGTGGCTGGTCGAAGAGACCGACAACCTGATGATGCCGGCGTATTACCTGATGGCGGCGTCGCTCATCGGGCTGATCACCTCGTTCTTCCTGCCCGAGACCGCCAACCGGCCGCTGCGGGGCGAGACACCGACTGCCTCCAGCCGCAAGGAAGCCAAGGTGCTGTTGCAGCAGGCGTACGAGCACATCGAACAGAGCGTGCAGGACGTCGATGCCGAGATCGCGGCGCTGGAAGAAAAGCTGGATGCGCTGCGTGTGCGCCGCCAACGGCTGGCGGACAGGCATCCAGGGATCGAATGAACGGCGTGCCGGACCCGTGTCGGTCCGGCACGCGGCAATCACCGGAACCACCATTGCCGCCCGGCACGCGCCCGGGCGGCGCTTCAAGTTAAGGAGCAGGTCATGAGCATGCCATTCAAGCAGGTGGATGTATTTACCAGCGAACCCTATCGCGGTAATCCGGTCGCGGTTGTGCTGCAGGCGCAAGGCATGACCGACGAGCAGATGCGGCGCATCGCCAACTGGACGAATCTGTCGGAAACCACCTTTGTGCTGCCGCCAACGCAGCCCGGGGCAGACTATCTGGTCCGGATCTTCACGCCGCAGGCCGAGCTGCCCTTTGCGGGGCACCCCACGCTGGGAACGGCGCACGCGCTGCTGGAAGCCGGCATCGTCCAGGCGCGCGGCGGCAGGCTGGTGCAGGAATGCGCCGCGGGCCTGATCGACCTGTCGGTTACCGAGATCACCGGCGGCAGTCCGCGCATTGCCTTCACGCTTCCCGCGGCCCAGTTGACCGAGCTTGGCGCGGACCTTGTCGATGAGATGGAAGGGATATTGGGTTCGGCGGTGCTGCACGATCCCGCGCCCAAGCTCGTCAATGTGGGCCCGGTGTGGACGATCGCGCAGTTGCCCAGCGCGCAGGCCGTGCTGACGCTGCGCCCTGACTTTGCCCGCATGGCCGAGTTCGACCGCCGCAACCAGGCCGCCGGCATCGTGGTGTATGGGGCGTACGGCGAAGGCGCGGAAAGCGCCATCGAAGTGCGCGCCTTTGCGCCCAGCCTGGGCGCAAACGAAGACCCGGTGTGCGGCAGCGGCAACGGATCGGTGGCGGCGTTCATCCGCGATGCGGGGCAAATGCAGCAGTTTGGGACGGAATACCTCAGCACGCAGGGCGCGGCGGTGGGGCGGTCGGGCAGGCTGAACATCGTGTTCGGTGCGGACGGGGCCATTCGCGTGGGTGGGCAATCCGTGACGTGCATCGACGGCCGCATTGCCTTGTGAACGTGCGCCGGCATGCGGGGCGGCCGGCATCGGTGCGGCGGGCGTTGACGCGTCCGGCTCAGGCGCGATCCGTGCCCGGTTTTCGGCCGGCGCCGCGTGCACTATGCTTGAACGTCGCGCATTGCAGCAAGGGTTGAGCGCATCACTTTCCTGCCAAGGAGGAGCAAGATGGCCAGCAAAAACACGATTTGCCTGTGGTACGACGGCGACGCGCTGGACGCGGCGAATTTCTACGCCCGGACGTTTCCGGACAGCGAGGTGGGCGCCGTCCATCGCGCGCCCGGCGACTACCCGTCGGGTCAGCAGGGCGACATCCTGATGGTCAACTTCACCGTCATGGGCATTCCCTGCGTGGGGCTCAACGGCGGCGACGCATTTCAGCACAACGAATCGTTTTCCTTTCAGGTCGCGACCGACGATCAGGCCGAAACCGACCGCCTGTGGGACGCGATCGTCTCGAATGGCGGTCAGGAGAGCGATTGCGGCTGGTGCAAGGACAAATGGGGCGTGTCCTGGCAGATCACGCCACGGGCGCTGCTCGCGGCAGTCACGGATCTTGACCAGGCAGCTGCCAAGCGTGCATTCGAGGCGATGATGACGATGAAGAAGATCGACATTGCGACCATCGAAGCCGCGCGCCGGGGATGATGCCGCGGTTTGCAAGCGCTGGCGGCGGGTGCGCCGAAACGTCAGGCCAGTTCCGTGGATTGGAATCCCCGGTTTTGGGGGCCGTATCAGCCTGAATGACCTGTCGATAGAACAAAAATCCGGGGTCGGATGACAGGCCCCGGTAAGGATGTTGCACGCGTGGGAAAGCCCCGTAAAATCCCGCAGCCGCCGCGATATTTCGGCGAAATCTCCTGACTTTCGAGATGTACGTCGATCTTCTCACTCTTTACCTGTTGGCAGTCGGAACACTGCTTGTCAGCGCCGGCCTGATGTTCTGGGAGCAGCGGGCCAATCCCAAACGCAGCAAGGAACTGCGCATTCTGGCATCCGGATTCGCCACGCTGGCTGTCGGCTGCGCGGCAGCGCTGTACCGCCGCGACCTGCCTGGTGTCAGCGGCGCGGCGATCAGCAATCTGGTCATCCTGGGTGGCTACCTGCTGGTGCTCAATGGCGTTGCCGCGCTGAGCGGACGGCGATATGTGCGCACCGCCGTCTGTGTGCTGGTCGGGATGGGGCTGACCTGGGTGATCGGCGGCGTGCGCTGGCTGGACGTCATGTGGACGCACGTAAGCTCGGTGCCGATTGCGCTCGTCAGCGGACTGACGGCCTGGGAGCTGTTGCGCTGCCAGGCGCTCAAGCCACGGCGCTCGCGGTACATCGTGGTTGCGGTTGCCGGGGTGCATACCGCCGTGTATGCGGCACGTGCGCTTGTCCTGCCGTGGTTCGCAACCGAGTCCGGCGGCCAGGTTCTGGCGCTGGCCGGCAAGCTCACCATTTATGAAGGCGTGCTGTATTCCGTGGTGCTGCCGATGATGCTGCTCAAGCTCATCCGCGACGAAACCCACAGCCAGCTGCTGATGGAATCGCAGACCGATTACCTGACGCGGTTGGGAAACCGGCGCTGGTTCGTCGAACAAGGCGCGCGCATCCTGAACGGCAAGGAAGGGCGGGGCACGGTGGCGGTGCTGGCGTTCGACCTGGATCACTTCAAGTCCGTCAATGACCGCTATGGACACCAGGCGGGCGATCAGGTGCTGAAATCATTTGCCGAAACCGCGCGCGAGGTCCTGGGTGACGACACCATTCTTGCGCGCATCGGCGGCGAGGAATTTGCCGCGCTGCTCTGGGGGGATGACGCGAAGGGCGCCCACACGTTGGGCAAGGCCATGGCCGAGCGTTTCGCGGTCACCGTCTCGAACCGGATGGACGGCATCGGCATTGCCGCCACGGTGAGCATCGGGTTGGCCCGCTTCGAGGGCGACACGCCCACCATCATGGACGCACTGGCCATCGCGGACCAGGCGCTCTACCGGGCCAAGAAAATGGGCGGCAACCGGCTGGAACTGGCTGGCGAGCCCGCGCCGGTCACGGCTTGATTGGCGGCAAGGCCCCAGGGGTCATTGCTGCGCCACGTAGGCCTTGCGCGTTGCGTCGTAGGCGTAGATGACGGCGTCGGCCGGGCCCAGCTTGCGGGTCTTGCCCGGGCCGGAGATGGTGTTGCCGGAGAACTGCACGGTCACGCGCGGCAGGTCGGCGGTGCCGGTGGCGCTAAAGACCAGTTCGCCTTCGCTGCGCGTACACGGCATGACGTCGCCGTCCGCACAGGCCGGGCCGTTGTCCTCGCCGGCAATCACCTCGCCCGCATACGCCCACACCTTGTCCTTGGCTTCGTCCTGGCGCTTTTCCGGCGGCGTGAAGACGAGCAGCGTGTAGCCGCTGATCGTGATGCCGTTGTCGAACGTCTCGGTGGGTACCGCCAACAGCAGCTTGCCGGCTGCCGTGCGGTATTCCCGCGGCTTGCGCCGCGTGTCGACTTCCGGCGGCCGCTCGTACGCGCCGAACTCGCCGATGGTCGGTTCCATGCCACGGAACTTCCAGGGGCTCGTTGGCGACGCGGGATCGCGGATGAAGGTCGCCTCGGCAAGATTCACCGTCGTCATCGGACCGACATCGTCCTCTCCCGGCTTGCCATAGCGTTCGGCGGTTTCCCATACGAAGCCCGTGTAGTACGGCGTGCCATCCAGTTCGAATGCGTGGCCGAACCAATAGGTGGCCACGCTGCCGTTGGCCACGTCGGCGGAGTCGGCGCCCTTGCTGTCGACCTGGTGGATCGCGTAGAGGACCGATGCGGGGTCGGGCAGTGAAGCCTGCGCGTTGGCGGCAACGGAAGGCGTGGGCGCGGACGCGGCCGAGGCTGGGTTAGCCGGTTCCGCGGCAGCCGATGCCGAGCCAGCGGATACTGCGGCAGCCGGTGCTGCGGCAGCCGGTGCTGCCGGTTTCTCTTGCGCCGCGTTGCCCGGCGTCGGGCTCATCGCCGCGAATGCGGCAGTGATCGCCGCCACCAGGAGGGCGGCCGCTGCCGCGTTGCCCGTTCGCAAACCCTTTCCTTCCGACTTGCGTGTAGACGCCATGTCCTTCTTCTCTCTCTCTATCGCAATATGCAGCCATCGCCGGTCGCCGCCCGCGCGCCATCGGGTCGCGGTGCGGGTGGGCGCCGCAAGACGGGCTGCATGGGGAATTAATAGTGCCAAATCGACCGGCGGGCTCGACCATAGAAGGGGGGCGAGAAGGGTGTCAAGGCAACTCTTGCGCGGCATGAAGGGCGGCGCATGCCGCCGGCGCCCGCGGCCAGGGCGGGCGCCGGCGTGCGTATGCCCAGGAATTGCGGGGTATTCGCGACGGAAGGGACGCGCCACGCAGGGGCACAAGGCCCTTAACGCCCTGTTACCTTGGCAATACTCAGGGTTACCGGAAAGGCGGCGGAGGCGGCGCGCGCTCGGCAGGCAGGCGGGCGTGCGGCGGGAGCGCTTACGTCAGCGGCGGACCGGCCGGAACAGCGCCGTGCCCGGATGGGGCGCGCGGGCAGAGAGGATCGTCCCGGTCACCGACTCGGTGCAGAACAGGCTGCGCCCGTCTTCGCCGCCAAACGCGAGGTTGGTGGTGGACATGCCTTTGGGACTGCGCCACACCGTCACCGGCTCGGCCCGGTGATTGAGCAGCCAGACATAGCCCAAGCCGGGATTGCAGACGAGCAGATTGCCTTCGCGGTCCACGGCCAACCCGTCCGGCCCGCTCGGGCCGTACGAGGTGAAGAACTGGCTCACCTTGCTGACACTGCCGTCGGCCATCAGCGGCACGCGCCACACGCAGTTGCCGCGCGTGACGGCCAGATAGAGCACCTTGCCGTCGGGCGAAAGAGCCACGCCGTTGGGACTGGGCACGTTGTCCAAGAGGCAATCGAGCTGGCCATCCGGGCGCAGGCGGTACAGGCGTCCGGAAGGATCATGCAGGCCGCTCTGGCCCTGATCCGTGAAATAAAGATTGCCCTGGGCGTCGAAGATCAGATCGTTCACACCCTTGAAGCGCTCGCTGTTGCGGCGCGCCAGATAGGGCGTGACCGTGCCGCTGGCGACGTCCAGCGCCATCAGACCGTTCTTGTAGTCGGTGATGAGAAGCCGTCCATCGTCCAGGAACTTCATGCCGTTGGGCTCGCCGTCGTACTCCGCCACCAGTGACCATTCCCGGTTTGGGCCGATGCAAAAGACGCGGCCCCACGGGATGTCGGTCACGTAGAGGTTGCCATCGCGGTCGAACACCGGGCCTTCCAGGAACGAGTCGGCCACGGCGCCGCCGCGGTTGGCGTCGGCCCAGTCGCTGCGTTTGGCGCGGCGAAAGCGCTCGGGCATGGGCGACCAGACCTCGAACGATTCCACCTGGGGCGTTTGCAGAAAAAACATGGCGTCTCCTTGACCCTTACTTGGCGTCGTAGCCGATGTTGCGCGCCACGTTGCCCCACATCACGCCGCTGTCGGCCAGGATGCGGCTGAACTCGGCGGTGCCGGCCGCGCGCGGCTCGGCGCCCATCTTGGTGGCGAAGGTCTGCATTTCCTCGGACGCCATGGCCTTGGCGATCTCGCTTTGCAGCCGCTGCGTGACCGCCGCCGGGGTGCCCTTGGGCGCCCACAAACCGGTCCAGTTGACCACGCCAAAATCCTTCACGCCAGCTTCGGTAAAGGTGGGCACGTCGGGCAGCACGGCCAGCCGCTTGTCGCCGCTGACCGCCAGCAGGCGCAATTGGCCGCCTTGCACGGCGCCCATCACGCCGGTCGTGGAGGCGAACTGGAAGTCGATCACCTTGCCCAGCACCGCCTGCGTGGCCTCTGCCGCACCCTTGAACGGCACGTGCATGAACTTGACCTGGGTCGCCAGCGCCAGCCCTTCGGCCGCGAAGTGCGGCGTCGTGCCCGGGCCGCCGGAGCCGTAGGTGATGAGGTCGGGTTTGGCGCGGGCCTGCGCGATCAGGTCATCGAGCTTGCGGTAGGGGCTGTCGCTGGACACCGCCAGCGCCATCGGCGCAAACACAAAGGCCGAGACCGGCTGCAGGTCCTTGGCCGGATCGAAGGGCAGTTGCTTGAAGATGTGCGGCAGCAGCGAATAAGTGGTGTCGTTGGCGACCAGGGTGTAGCCGTCGGGGGCCGCGCGCGCCACCTGGCTCACGCCGATGGTGCCGGTGGCGCCGGGCTTGTTCTCAACGATGAAGCTCTGGCCCGTCTGCGTCGAGAGCATCTGCGCCATCTTGCGCGTTGCCACGTCGACCGCGCCGCCGGGGCCGTACGGCACCACGACGCGCACCGGGCGGCTGGGCCAGGCGTCCGCGGCGTCCGCGGCCTGGGCCAGACCGCTGGCAAGCAGCGGCAGGGCGGCGGCAAGCGCCAGGGCCGCGCGGCGCAGGCGGAAAGGCGTGTGAAGTCGTTGTGTCATTTGTCTTCCTCTTTGGGGTGCAAGGATTATTCCGCTTTCAGGCCCAGGTCCTGGGCCAGTTTGCGGTACGTATCGATTTCTTCTGAAAGCTGGGCGCCGAACGCGTCGCCGCACACCTGACGCGGCTGCATGCCTAGGGCGTCCAGGCTCTTGGCGGTGGTGTCCGCCTGGGAAAAGCCTTGAGCCACTTCTTGCAGCCGGTCACGCACGTCCTGCGGCAGTCCCGCGGGCGCCAGTACGCCATACCAGGCGTCGGCCGTGTACCCGGAGACGCCGGCCTCGTCGAAGGTCGGCACCTGCGGCAGTTGGGCCAGGCGCTTGGGTGCGGCGACGGCCAGGGCGGTCAGCTTGCCGGCCTGCACCTGCGGCAGCACCGAACCTAGCGTCGCCAGCGAACTATCGACCTGGCCGCCCATCAGGTCCGAGACGGCCTGCGCCGCTCCCTTGTAAGGGATGTGGTTCATCTTGATGCCGGTCTGCCGCAGAAACTGTTCGGTCGCGAAATGGCCGGAGCTGCCGGTGCCGGGCGTGGCAAAGGTCAGGCGCCCCGGTTCGGCCCGGGCGCGCGCCAGAAAGGCGTCCAGCGACTTCACGTTCAGGGCGGGGCCCGTGACCAGCACCGTCGGGCTGACCGCCACGGCGCAGATCGGCGTGAAGGATTTGAGCGCGTCGAACTTGACCCGGTCCGCATACAGCGCCGGGATCATGGTGTGGTTCGTGGCGCCGATCAACAGCGTGTAGCCATCGGGCGCGGCCTTGGCGACGGCCTCGGCGGCAAGAATGGTGTTGGCGCCGGGGCGGTTTTCCACGACAAAGGTCTGCCCCAATGCCTGGGATGCATACGACGCGAAGGCGCGCGCGACGACGTCGGTCGGGCCTCCCGGCGAAAATCCGACGACCACGCGCACGGGATGATCGGGATATGCGGCGTGTGCCGCGCCGGCGGCCAGCGCCAGCATCAAGGGCAGGATTTGAATCGGTTTCACGAAGTGTCTCCGGGTTGGAAAAGGGCGCGGCCTGTGTCGGCCGCTGTGCCCGTTGAATTGATGAAGGGTTGGGAATCAGACCGTGGCGATGGGCGTGGCGGGGGATCCCGCGGCGCCCGGTAGCCGCAACGGCGGCGCGGTCAAGAGGAACCGGTGGCGCCCGTTCGCGCGCAGCCAGCGCGCCAGCGGGGTCAGCCACCAGAGTTCTCCGAGGTGAATGCCGTTCTTGAACAGGCAGTGCTCGTGCAAGGGCAGGCGCGGACGGCGCAGCGGCGTCGCGGCGCCGCTCAGGCTGACCGGCTGCACCAGCTCGACCGCAGGGTTGTCGGCGATCAGGCAGGCCAGCCGCGCGTCGACGATCCATTGCAGCAGCCGCGCGTCGTGGCCATCGAGGCCGCTGCCCGTGGCGTGAAGCCGCGCGACGTCGGGTTGCCGGTTCATGGCCATCAGCGTGTCGCCAAAACCCGTATGCAGGCACACCATGTCGCCAGGCTCGACGGTCACGCCATCGGCATCGAGGATTCGCATCAGCGTGTCATAGCCCACCGCGGTGCGCGTGCGCCCGACATGCGCTTCCAGATCGATGAGCACCGCGCGGCCCTGCACGCCGTGCTCTGCCAGATTGTCGATGCCGAGCGCGCCGGCCGACGGACCCGGAAAGCGCGCCCAATCCGCCGGCGCGGCAGCGTCCTCCGAAGCGGCGACGATCTCCACGCCGGCGCGAAAGCCGTTGTAGAACACCGCCTCGGCCTGGCCGTCGCCGTCGGCGTCGAACCGGCTGCCCATGTGCGCAAGGCTGTCCCACTGCGTCGAGTACTGCGTGTTCATCAGCAGCACGTCGTCGCAGACCACATCCGTCAGTTGCGGATCCTCGGACGCGTATGACCAGCAAAATCCCTGCGCGCCGGCGCTCTTGCCGTCGCGTAGCGTCGAGAACCGCTGCGGCGGCAGGCGGCGCGGGTTGAGCGCCATGCCACCCGGCATATCCAGCGGCAGCGACAGGCAGAACGTCAGGCCTTCGCGAACCTCTGCGATGCCTTGCAGCACCTTGGCGCGATCGACCAGGTTCATCCGGCCGCGCTGGTCGTCCGGACCGAATTCGCCCCAGTTGCTGCCGCCGGGTGCGTGTTTCCATCGTTGCGGCATGGCGCGGCTCCTCAGGCGGGCGAGCCGGCGCGTGCCAGGACGTCCAGCACGCTCAGCACGTTTTGCGCGGCGGCCACGCCCATGTTGACGTAGGCGGCGCTGGTCACGCCGCCGATATGCGGGCTGAGGATGATGCGCGGTTCCTGCTGGAACGGATGACCGGCCGTCATGGGCTCGACCGCAAAGCTGTCCAGGCCCGCGGCCCGCACGTGCCCCGAACGCACGGCCGCCAGCAGCGCGTCCTCGTCCACCAGGCCGCCGCGCGCCGTGTTCACCAGGATCACCCCGGGCTTGCACTGCGCCAATGTCTGGGCGTTGACCATGCCGCGGTTCTCGTCGGTGAGCGGGCAGTGCAGTGACACCACGTCGGCGTCGCGCCAGATCGCATCCAGCGGCACGCTGCGAATGTAGCCGGGCAAGTCCTTCGCGTACGGGTCGAACCCGATCACCCGCATGTCCAGCCCGTTCGCCATGGCTGCCATGCGGCGCCCGATCGCGCCCAGGCCGACCAGGCCAATGGTCTTGCCGCCCAGTTCCAGGCTCTTGTGCGTGGACTTGTCCCAGTGGCCGGCGCGCATGCGTTCGTCCAATCCGACGACCGACTTGGCGCACGCCAGCATCAGCGCCAGCGCCTGTTCGGCGACGGCGGCCGCGTTCACGCCCACGGCGGCCACGACCTGGATGCCGCGTTCGGCGGCTGCCGTCTTGTCGATGGTGTCGGTGCCGCTGCCGTGCTTGGAGATCACGCGCAGGGCAGGGGCGGCATCCATCGCCGCGGCGCCCACCTTGCTGTAGCGCACGATGATTGCCACGGGGTTGTGATCGCGGCACAGCGCCACGATGTCGTCTTCGGTCGGGGTCTTGCCCGCGAAGACCAACTCGAAGTCCTGCAGCAGCGCAAGCGCCTCAGGCGCCAGGTCCGCCGCGGTCACGAGCAGTTTGGGCTTGTCCTGCGCGGCGGCACTCACAGCGATTCCCCTTCCTTCAGGACGCCCGCCGCGCGCAAGGCGGCGCTCAGCCACTTCGCTTCGGTGTCGCCCGCCTGGATGGCGGCGATGCGCGCGGCTTCGTCGCGCACCTTCTTTTCTGCGGCGGGCAGCAGGCCTTCGATCTTCTCGCGCTCGACCACCACCACGCCGTCGGCGTCGCCGATGATGAAGTCGCCCGGATGAACGGTCACGCCGCCCACGGAGACGGGGTGCCCGATGCGGCCGGGCACGTTCTTGGTCGGGCCGTTCGGATTGGTGCCGGCGGCAAACACGGGGTAATCCATTTCGATGATCTCGACCGTGTCGCGCGCGGCGCCGTCCATCACCACGCCGGCGATGCCCAGCTTGCGGCAGGCGTTCATCATGATGGTGCCCATCAGCGCCGAGCTGAGGTCGCCCTTGCCGTCGATCACCAGCACGTCGCCCGGCTTGGCCAGGGAAATGGCGGCGTGGATCATGAGGTTGTCGCCGGGCCGCACCTCGACCGTGAGGGCCGCGCCGGCGACCTTCATGCCGGGGTGCAGCGGACGGATGCGGCCGTTCAGCGCGCCGCGGCGTCCGGCGACGTCGGCCAGAATGGCAGGCTGCAGTTCGGCGGCGCGGCGCACGATGTCGGCGCCGACGCGCGGAAAGTCCTTGATGATGTCCTGAGTGGCCATGAGTGTTCCTGTCTGAAGGTAGTGAAGGGAATGCAAAGGGCGGGTCAGGCGGGCTTGATGCCGGCCTCGCGGATGACCTTGCCCCACTTGTCGAAGTCCGCTCTGCGGGTCTGGTCCAGGGCCTGCGGCGTGCCGCCGGCCAGCGTGATGCCAAGCTGTTCGGACAGGGCAAGCAGGGCGGGGCTTTTCAGCGCGCGGCCGATGTCCGCGTTGAGCCGTTCGATCACGGGGGCGGGAGTGGCGGCCGGGGCGAACACGGCCTGCCATTGCTCCACGACAAAATCGGTAAAGCCGGCCTCGGCCATGGTCGGCACGTCCGCCAGCGCGGGCAGGCGCTGCGCGGACGTGGTGGCCAGGGCGCGCAGCGCGCCCGTCTGCACGTGCGGCAGCGCTGCGGCGGCGGGAATGAATGCGAACTGCACCTGGCCTGCCAGCGTGTCCTGCAGGGCAGGGGTGTCGCCCTTGTAGGGCACGTGCAGGAAGCGGGCGCCCGTCTTCTGTTGCAGCAGTTCGCCCTGCATGTGCAGGATGGTGCCGGTGCCGCCCGACGCATACGCCAGGCTCTCGGGCGCCCGCTTGGCCGCGGCGATCAGTTCGGCCACGGTCTTGAAGGGCTGCGCCTTGCCCACGACGAGCAGGTGGGGAATGGTGCCGATCAGGATGACGGGCGCGAAGTCGGCCACCGGGTCATAGGTCAGCTTGCCCAACACGTGCGGCGCGATGGCCTGCGGCCCGATTGATGTGCCCAGCAAGGTCAGGCCGTCCGGCTCGGCGCGTGCCACGCGGGCGGCGCCGATGGTGCCGGTGGCGCCCGGGCGGTTGTCCACGATGACGCGCGTGGCCAGCAGCGCATCGAGCTGCTGCGCAATGGCGCGGCCCAGCACGTCGGTGCTGCCGCCGGCGGGGTACGGCACCACCCAGGTGATGGTCTTGCCGCCCGGCCATTCTTGCGCGGCGCGCACGCCGAAGGCGGCGCTTGCCGTCAGCGCGGTAGCGGCGGCCAGGAAACTGCGGCGGGAAAGGGTGTGCGGGTCTTGCATGGTTTGTCTCCGAGGGATCTGTTTTTCATGCGGCAAAGCCGTACAAGGCTGCCGGGTTATGCACGAGGACCTGGTTCAGCCGGTCGGGGCCGGTCCACTCGGCCAGACGGTCGAGCTGGCGGGCGTCGTCGGGCATGGGCTGCATGCCCGTCGAGGCGGAGGCATGCGGCCAGTCGCTGCCCCACACGATGCGTTCGGGATTGGCATCCAGAAAACTGCGGGCCAGGGCGTCCAGCGCCGGGTCTTCAACGCTCTGCCGCGCGCTGACGAGATAGCCGCCGGACAGCTTCACCCAGGCGCGGCCGCGCGCAAGCAACTGCAGCACCAGGGCGTGGGCCGGATGCGCACCAGCGTCGTGCGGCGCAAGCCGCGCCATGTGGTCGAACACGACGGGCACGGGCAATTCCGCCAGCACCGGGGCCAATTCGGCCAGCCGGTCGGGCGCCATCAGCAGTTGCAGGTGCCAGCCCCACGGCGCGACGCGCTGCGCCAGCGGCAGGATCTGACGGGCGGAGCTGGTCACGCCCAGGGACAGATTCAGACGGATGCCGCGCACGCCCGCGTCGTGCATGGCTTGGAGCTGCGCATCGGTTTCGCTGCCATCGATCACGGCAACGCCGCGCGCCTGTTCCCGCAACTGCGCCAACGCGTCCAGCATGGGACGGTTATCCGCGCCATAGGTGGAAGGCGTCACCAGCACGGCCCGCTGCATGCCCAAGCGCGACTGGATCTCGCGGTACTGCGCCATCGTGGCGTCCGGCGGCGTCAGCTTTGCGCCGGCAACCGCCGGGTAACGCGCGTCGTAGGCGTGGAGGTGGCAGTCGCACGCGCCGGCCGGCATCGCGATGGCGGGGCGGGCGTCGCCGCTGGAATAGGGATAGCGGGCCTGCATGGCGGATCACTCGACCTTGGCGCCCGAGTCCTTGACGATCTTGCCCCAACGGATGCGGTCGTCATGAATCAGCTTGGCGAACGCATCCGGCGTGCTGGTCAAGACGCGTGCCCCTTGGTCCTGATACTTCAGGCTCAGGTCCTGAGCCTGCAACGCCTTGTTGAATTCGGCGTTCAGGCGCTGCACGATGTCCGCGGGCGTGCCGGCGGGTGCGGCCAGGCCGAACCAGGTCACGGCCTCGAAGCCCGGAAAGCCGCGCTCGGCGATGGTGGGCACATCGGGCATGTCCGGCACGCGCTGCGCCGACGTCACCGCCAGCGCCCGCATCTTGCCGTTGCGCACGTGGCCGATCAGTGTGGGCACCGACGACAGGTACATGTCGATCTGCCCGCCGATCAGGTCGTTCGAGGCCTGCGCGGCCCCTTTGTACGGAATGTGGGTGAGCTGGATGCCGGCCGCGTTCTGCAGTTGCACGGCCGCCAGGTGGGCCACGGTCCCGTTGCCAGAGCTTGCGAAGTTAAGCGCGCCCGGCTTTGCCTTGGCGGCAGCGATCATGTCCTCGAACGACTTGAGCGGCGAGGTGGCCGGCACGACGATCACCAGCGGCGCGTCCGCGACCAGGCCGATGGCGGCAAGGTCTTTTTCGGGGTCGTAGGGCAGCTTGGCGTACAGCGTCGGGTTGATCGCCAGGTTGCTGGTCTGGCCCAGCACCAGCGTGTAGCCGTCCGGCGCGGCCTTGGCCACCGTGTCCACCCCAATGTTGCCGCCTGAACCTGGCCGGTTCTCGGTGACGATGTTCCAGCCGGTATTGGCGCCCACCTTGATCGCCGCCTCGCGTGCCAGCACGTCGGTGCCGCCGCCGGGCGGGAACGGGACGATCAGGCGGATGGGCTTGTTGGGGTAGTCCTGAGCCGCGCTCAGGCTGGTCATGCACACGAGGGCCAGGCCCGAGAGGACGCGCGCGAACGGCTTCATCGTTTGTCTCCGAATCGTTGTTTTGGTGGAGACATTGTGGATCCGTGTTCCACCCAATACAATGCAGGTTCGTATAGCGAAACACGTTGCGTAGAATGGACGATCCTAAGCACCCAATCCCGGATGACATGCCGGAAGACGCGCCTGCCGAAGAAGGCGTGGTGGCCGTGCGCCGCGCCATGAGCATCCTGGCGGCCTTTGGCGTGGAAGACACGCATCTGTCGCTGGCGGAACTGAGCCGCCGCACCGGTTGCCATCG
Organism: Achromobacter sp. E1; assembly: GCF_037039475.1. Classification (NCBI taxonomy): domain Bacteria; kingdom Pseudomonadati; phylum Pseudomonadota; class Betaproteobacteria; order Burkholderiales; family Alcaligenaceae; genus Achromobacter; species Achromobacter sp. E1. The sequence goes on along the minus strand of NZ_CP146253.1, from coordinate 3,149,115 downwards.
CTCTACCGTATTGCGCCTGGCGCGCACCCTGGCCATGGACGATTACCTGGCGCAACGCGAGGACGGCACGTGGCGGCTGGCACGGGCGGCCGGCTGGCTGGGGGCCTGTTACCAGGCCACGTTCAATATCGCGGAGGTGGTGCAGCCGGTGCTGCGCGAGCTGTCTGCCGCCACCGGAGAAAGCGCCACGTTCTACGTGCGCGAGGGCAAGCAGCGCATCTGCATGGCGCGGGTCGAAGGCCCGAAGTCGATTCGCCATCACGTGCGGGTGGGCGCGGCGCTGCCGCTTGAGCTGGGCAGTCCGGGACGGGTGCTGCTCGCTTTCGCGGGCGAGCCTGGCGAGCCCTATGAATCCGTGCGCCGTGCGGGCTACATGATTTCACTGGGGGAGCGCGACGCCGAGGTCTCCAGCATCTCCGCGCCGGTCTACGGCATCAACTGGACGTTGCAGGGCGCCATCTGCATTTCGGGACCGATCTCGCGGTTGACCGAGAGCGTGTTGCTCGACCTGAAGGAGCCTGTGCTGGCGGCCGCCAGCCGGCTGTCGCGGTCGCTGATGGGTTTGCGCCGGCCGGCGTAGCGCGATCCGGGCTCCATCGGATCGCGCTGCGCGCGTGCAAGAGGCTGCGGCGGCGCTTCAGTCTCTTGCGTGCCGGCCAAAGGTCACTCGGCCTCGATCTTCGCCTCTTTAACGACCTTTCCCCACTTGTCCAGGTCCGACTGGATCACCGCCGCGTATTCCTGCGGCGTGCCGCCCTGGACTTCGATGCCCGCGGCTTCCAGCTTGGCGCGCACGGCCGGCTGTTTGAGCACCGCGTTGATTTCGGCGTTGAGCTTGGCGACGATTTCCTTTGGCGTGCCGGCTGGTGCAAGGAAGCCGCCGTTGGTGTTGGCGTCGTAGCCCTTCAAGCCTTGTTCCTGCGCGGTCGGCACGTCCGGCAGCGCCTTGGTGCGATTCGCGGTGGACACGGCGACCGCGCGCACATTGCCGGCCTTGACCTGCTCCTGCATCGCGCTCAGCGTGTCGATGTACAGCACCGTGCGGCCCGCCAGCAGATCGGGGTGCGCGGCGGACGAACCTTTGTACGGGATCAGCAGCATGGGCGCGCCGCTGACCATGCGGAACATTTCGGCCGCCATTTCCTGCGCGCTGCCGCGGCCGGACGTGGCGACCTTGGCGTCGTCGGGATGCGCCTTCATCCAATCGACGAGTTCGGGCAGGGTTTTGGGCGGGATCTTCGGATAGACCGCGAACACCAGCGGAATTTCGTGGGTGTAGACGATTGGCTCGAAGCTCTTTTGCGGATCCCAGCCCAGGTTCTTGAATAGGTACTTGTTGATGTTGTGGCTGCCGCCCACGATGCCGATGGTGTAGCCATCGGGCTTGGCGTTGGCGAGCAGCGCGGTGCCCAGGTTGTTGGAGGCGCCCGGCCGGTTGTCGACGATGACGGGCTGGCCTAGCGACTGCGACAGCTTTTCGCCGACGACGCGCGCAATCATGTCGATGCCGCCGCCCGGCGGCGCGGGCACGATGATGCTGATGGGACGGGCGGGATAGTTCTGCGCCGCGGCCAGGCCGGGCACGGCGGCAAGGACTGCCGAAAAGGCCAGGGTCTTGGCCAGCGTGGTGAAGGTCATGCTTGTCTCCTCGGGGTGGTCAACTTCTGTCAACTCTGTGAAGCGCCCCGGCGTGCTGCACCCGGGGCGCGGGTTGGGGGCGCAGTCAGGGCCTTAGCCGCGCCCGGTAAAGGGCATGGCGCTGGCCATGACGGTCATGGTCAGGACGTTGGCGTCCAGCGGCAGCGACGCCATGTGGCGTACCGCCTTTGCAACGTGCACGGCGTCCATCATGGGCTCGGGCGCGACCGTGCCATTGGCTTGCAGCACGCCTCGCGTCATGCGTTCGGACAGTTCCGTCATCGCGTTGCCGATGTCGATCTGCCCGGCCACGATGTTGAAGGCGCGGCCATCCAGGGCCAGCGACTTGGTCAGGCCCGTCACCGCATGCTTGCTGGCGGTGTAGGGCGCGGTGAAGGGGCGCGGGGTATGCGCGGAGATCGACCCGTTGTTGATGATGCGGCCACCCTGCGGCGACTGGCGTCGCATCAACCCGAAAGCCGCGCGCGCGCAAAGGTAGACGCCCGTCACATTGGTGTTGATGGCGTTGAACCACTTTTCCAGCGGCAGTTCGTCCATGGGCACGGCGGGCGCGTTGACGCCGGCGTTGTTGAACAGCAGGTCCAGCCGGCCGAAGCGGCTTTCAATGGTGTTGAACAGGGCTTCGACGCTTTCCGGACGGGTGACGTCGGTGGGCACGGCCAGCGCGGTCTGGCCGCGTGCGGTGGCCTCTGCCTGCAGGGTCTGCAAAGGGTCTGCGCGCCGGCCGGCCAGCACGACGGTCCAGCCGTCGTCCAGTAGCGCGACGGCGGTGACGCGGCCGACGCCGCTGCCGGCGCCGGTGACAAGCGCAATCTTTTGGGTGGTGCTTTCGTTCAAAGCGTGACTCCTGGGGCGGATGGAATAGCGATTGGAGATGGAAGGAATCTGCGTGTGCCGTCAGGCGGCGCGATGGCGGGCAACGGTCATGGTCAAAGCCCCGATATCGGCCACACCCGCGCTGACGATATCGCCGGGCGTCAACGGGCCAACGCCCGCTGGCGTGCCGGTGTAGACGAGATCGCCGGGCGCCAGCGTCACCGACCGCGACAGCATTGCCACCAGTTCGGGCACGGACCACAGCAGGCCGGACAGGTCAGCACGCTGGCGGTCTTGCCCATTGACCGCAAGCCACACCGCGCCTCGGCGAGGATGGCCGCACACGGTGGCCGGCACGATCGGCGTGCAAGGCGCGGAATGATCGAAGGCCTTGGCCGGCTCCCAAGGACCGCCCGCGCGCTTGGCGTGCTGCTGCGCGTCGCGCCGGGTCATGTCCAGCCCTGCCGCATAGCCCCAGATGTGCCGCGCTTCGACGTCTTTGGGTTCGATGTCTTTTCCGCCGCGTCCAATCGCCACGACCAGTTCGATCTCGTGGCAGAAGTCCGCCGTGTCCGCGGGATAAGGCAACGCGCCGCTGGCCGGAAACACCGCGCTGGCAGGCTTCATGAACCACGCCGGCATGTCGGTTGGACGCGGCTCGTCGGGCAGCCAGCGGTAGTTGCGTCCGATGCAGAAGACGCGCGCGACCGGAAAGCGGGCCGCGCTGCCGGCGGTTGGAAGCAGGGTGGGTGCGAACGCGGGAAAGACCAGGTCCGTCATGACAGTTCTCAATGCGTGCCTTGCGGCTCAGGTCGTCAGGCTCATCGACGGACGCTCGCCGGCCAAGGCCTGCGCGATGCTGTCCAGCACCATCTGGCCCATCGCGGCACGCGTCTCCCAGGTGGCGCTGGCGCGGTGCGCCTGCAGCGTGGTGCGATCCGACTGGCGCAGGGCCGCCGGCACGCGGGGCTCATCGACAAAGACGTCCAGCCCCGCGCCCGCAATGCGTCCGGCCACCAGCGCCTCGGTCAGGTCGACCTCGTTGACCAGACGCCCGCGCGCTACGTTGACCAGGAACCCGCGCGGGCCGAGCGCATCCAGCACCTGGGCATTGACGATGCCCTCGGCCTTGTCGGCCGCGGCGCTCAGCACCAGCGCGTCTGAGCTGCGTGCCAGTTCGATCAGGTCGGGCACAAATTCATGCGGCAGGTCGTCCATGGCGCGCAAGTCGGTGTAGCGGATCTGGCATCCGAAGGCCGCGGCGCGCGTGGCGACGGCGCGGCCCACACGGCCCATGCCGACAATGCCGACGCGCATGCCGCTGAAGCGGCGCGCGAGCGGGATGGCGCTCGGCGAGGGGAATTGTTCCCACAGGCCTTCCCGCACAAAACGGTCACCCGCGCACAGGTTGCGGCAGGCGGCGATCAAGAGGCCGATCGCCAGGTCGGCCACGTCCTCGGTCAGCGCGCCCAGCGTGGCGGTGACCGGCAGGCCGCGGCCGCGGCAATAGGCCAGGTCCACCGCGTCGGTGCCCACGCCATTGACCGCCACCACCTTAACGCCCGGCAGCTGTTCCAGCATGGCGCGCGAGATGCCGGTGTGGCCGCCGGTGATGACGGCCTCGATGCCGGCGCCGTGCTCGCGCAGCCAGGCAGCCTGATCCGGAATCTCGAAGAACTTGTGCACCTGATACAGCGAGGCCAGTTCGTCGTTGACCGCCGGGATCAGGATGGGATTGAGTTGCAGGACCTGGGGCTTCATGTCGGTTCGGCTCTGTTGGGGGACCGGCTGCGGGTCCGCGTTGAACATGGATCTCATGGTATTTAATGATTGATTTGTAAAGCAATATTGATCTATAAAATCAACATATAAACTTTGCTACAGAAGATCATGGGCACCTGGATATCGATGGCCGAAGCGTGCAGCCAGCTTGGCGTGCGGCCGCAAACCATCTACGCCTACGTCAGCCGCGGCAAGCTGGAAGTGATGCCCGATCCAGCCGATACGCGCCGCAGCCTGTACCGTGCCGAAGACGTTGCCGGGCTGGCCAAGCGCAAGCAGGCGGGCCGCAAGCACGAAACCCTGGCGACCAACACGCTCTTCGGCGCCGAGCCCAGCATTCCCACGGCCATCTCCACCTTTCACCGGCAACGCCTGTACTACCGCGGGGAGGATGCCGTCGCGCTGGCCGCGTCGGCCAGCCTGGAGGAGGTGGCCCAATTGCTGTGGAATTCCGATCAGCTGGCAGACTTTTCGTGCGCCGCGCGCGTGTCCTCGCCCGGCCGGGTCGCGGCCTTCACGTCGCTGGCCGCGCTGGCGGCCACCGGGCATTCCACCCGCGGCCGCATGACGCGCGTGCTGCACACCGAGTGCCAGAGCCTTGTCGGCCAACTGGCCAATGCATTTGGCGCGCAGCACGGCAAGCGCCCGCTGCACCTGCGTTTTGCGCAGGCGTGGAAGCTATCGCCGCAATCCGCTGAGCTTTTGCGCACCGCCATGGTCCTGCTGGTGGACCACGAACTGACCAGCTCGGCATTCGCCACGCGCATCGCGGCGTCAACGGGCGCATCGCTGCCGGCGTGCCTGCTGTCCGGCCTCACCACCTTGTCCGGACCGCTTCACGGCGACGCGTCCGGCCGCGTCAAGGCGCTGTTCGACGACGTGGCGCGCCAGGGTGAGGACCACGTGATCGCGCATTACCTGTCCACGGGCCTGCCGCTGGCGGGCTTTGGCCATCACCTGTATCCCGACGGAGATCCGCGCGCAGCCGCATTGCTGGCGCGCTTCGAACCGGCCGAGGTCATCACGCGCTTCATTGGCAAGGCCACGCAACTGACGGGTCTGCATCCCAACATCGACGTCGCCCTGGCCGCGATGGCGGCGCATTGCGGCCTGCCGGACGATGCGGCATTCGGGCTATTCGCCACGGCGCGCAGCATTGGCCTTCTGGCGCACGGTCTGGAACAACTCAGCGTGGCGCAGGTCATCCGGCCGCGCGGCCGTTACGTCGGGGTCTTGCCGCAGGCGGCATAGCGGCACGGCAATGTTCGGTATGCTGCAACGTACCGGACAGGAGACTGCCATGACACGCACGCAGAAAGAGAGGATGTTGGCCGGAGAGCTGTACACGGCCGCCGACGCCGAGATCCAGGCGGACCAGCTTGCCGCCAGCGCCTGGATGAAGCGGTACAACGCGCTGCTGGGCGAGCCGCCCGAACACTGGCATGCGCTGCTTTGCGAGCGCCTGGCCAGTGTCGGCGAGGGCGCGCTGATCCGCCCGCCGTTTCATTGCGACTACGGCTACAACATCTCGTTGGGCGCCAACGTCTTCATGAACTTCAATTGCGTGATCCTGGACGTCGTGCAGGTCACCATCGGCGAAGGCACGCAGATCGGCCCGGCCGTGCAGATCTACACGGCAGACCACCCGCACGACCCCGAGCAGCGTCGCGCGATGCTGGAGTTCGGGCGGCCCGTGCACATCGGCAGGCAGGTGTGGATCGGCGGCGGGGCGATCATCCTGCCCGGTGTGACGGTGGGGGACGGCGCCATCATCGGCGCGGGCAGCGTGGTGACGCGGGACGTGCCCGCGGGCGCCAAGGTCGTGGGCAATCCGGCGCGGGTGCGCGGATAGCGCATGAGCGCGCCACGCGTCTCGCCACAAGGCGCGGCGCCAATCTCAAGGAGAAGACCATGCCCATGTTCATCACAATCGGCTACGGCGATCAGGCGGGCTACGACAGCACCCCGGTGTCCGTGCGCGAGGCTGCGCATGCGCACGACGCGGCATTGCAGCATGCGGGCGTGCTGATGGGGATCGCGGGCACGCCGGTTCAGGTGCGCAATCCGGACGCGTCCGGTGTGGTGACGGCGAAGGGGCCGTTCATGAATGCGCCGCTGCCCATTGCCGGCTTTGCCGTCATCGAAGCGGCCGATATGGCCGAGGCCATCGAAAAGGTGTCCCGCACGCCCTGCGCCGTGGCGCACGGCGTGGTGGAAGTGTGGCCGCTTGAGCGCCGGTAGCGCGGATTACCGGTCGACCGAGCGCATGTCGCAGGTGGTTTCGGACGATGTCGTCGTGAACGTGAGGATGGATAGGCAATCCGGCTGGCGGAAAGCCTACCATGATGACGCTGTCCGCGATGCACGGGCCGGCTACTGTGCCCCGGTCACGCCCGACACGTACTTCGCCAACGCCTGCACCTGCTCATCGCTCAAGGCATCGAAGGCCGGCATCACGCCGATGCCGTTGCGCACGGCCTGCGTGACGCGGTTGGCATCGGGCTTGAACTCGTCCAGGTTGGGACCAATGGTGCCTGCCGCGCCGGCGTCGGCCAGCGTGTGACAGACGGCACAGGCCGGGGTGGTCGCTTTCAGGAACAAGGCCCGGCCCGCTTCGGCATTGGGCGGTTCGGCCGCCCACGCCTGCGCGCCCGTCAGCAGCCAGACACCTGCCGCGAGCCCAAAGGAAGCCCGCCACCCGATCGGGCGGCGGGTTGCTGCATGCTGCATGACTTGACTGTTGTGCATCGATGCAGCCTCGATCAGGACACGTTGATGGCCAGACCGTGGTCGCGCCAACTGCTGTTGATATAGCCCGGCGCGTTTTCGAACCGGTTTTCCACTTGCACATTGCCTTCCGTGTCTTCGACGCGGCTGACCAGCATGTGCTGGCCGGCGGACAGTTCCACCGGCAGCGCAAACTGGCGCCAGGCGTACTTGCCGAGATCCGGTCCGATCAACGCGGCCTGTTTCCAGGTCTTGCCGCCGTCGATGGACACGTCCACGCGCTTGACCGCATGCATGCCGCCAAAGGCCACGCCGCGCACCACCACCCGCCCGGCCTTCACCGGCTGGCCGTTTGCGCCCGGCGCGTTGATCCAGGATTTGGGCTCCATGGCCCAGACCGACGGTTGGTCGGGGCTGGGCTTGGCATTCATGGGCGTCAGGCGATAGCCGGTCTGCTGGATCTTCGCGGGGCTCTGTTCGGCGGTGAACGCCAGCCGCTTGATGTACTTGACGTTGTTCACGCCGGTGTAGCCCGGCACGATCAGGCGCAACGGCCCACCGTGCGCCAGCGACAGCGGCTCGCCGTTCATCTCCCAGGCCAACAGGGCGTCCTGCATCGCCTCGCGCGGCACCGAGCGTTCCACCAGCAGCGATTTGGGATCAAGCCCCTCGGGCAGCACTTCGCCGCCGGTGCCTGTCATGAAGGCAGGCGTGCCCGCCAGGCCGCCCAGGTGTTCGACAAGGGTGCGCACCGGCACGCCCGTCCACATCACGCAGCCGGCCGCGCCCACTTCCCACGGCGTGCCGCTGGGCTTGTGGGGAAAGAACCCGCGGCCATTGCCCGAGCACTGCAACACGGTCGCCAGCGTTTCCATGCCCAGCGTCTTCAGTTCGCCCACGGTATACGTGCGGGGCTGCTTGACGCCTTCGATCTCGACCTTCCATGCATCGCGGTCGTTCAGGATCGCGGCGTCGGGCGGCGGCAGGTTATTGCGCACGTACAGTTGGCGCGACGGCGTGATGACGCCGTCGCCGAACGCGCTGCGGCGGGTCTCGATGGTGTTGGCGCTGTGCACGATGACGCTGTCGGCGTCTTTCCACGCCGCGTAAGGCGGCAGCGGCTTGGCGGCGGGCGCGGCGGGGGTAGCGGGGGTAGCGGCGGGCGCAGCGGCGGGCGCAGCGGCGGGCTTGGCGGGCGCATCGCTGGCGCGCGCGATGCCGGCGGCGCCCAGCCCGGCCGCGGCCAGGGCGCTGGCGCTGCCGGCCAGCATGCGGCGCCGTGCGGGGTTGCGTGGGGTTGTCTCCATGGCTTGCCTCTCTGGTTGCCGCGTCCCGCGGAACAGGCGCGGTGTTGTGCTTATGGGCGGCCCAGCGCTTGCGGCCTTCCGCATCATCGGCAATGCCCCTCTTTATGTCAACGGGTTCTAAAGAACTATAGGTTTGTGGACATTTCAGATATAAGAGTTTTGGATATTGCGCATCGGTCTTGGCAGGGGCAGGATCCGCGTGAGTACCGCGCCGCGGCAAAAGGGAGCCGGATCTACGATGCGTGTTCGCCTTGCAGGTAATCGTCCACCGCGCTGCCAACGGTCGGATGAAAGCGGTCGGCGCTGAATAGCCGCGACAGCTCGAAACGCTTGAGCTTGTCGCGCACGGGATCCTTCATTTCCGCGAAATGCAGCGCGATCCCTTCGCGCGACAGGGTTTCGCACAGTTCGCGCAGCATGTCGGCTGAGGTGACGTCCACGCTGGTGACGGGTTCGGCGGCCACCACGACGCGCCGTACGGGCGTGGGCGAGGCCTCCACGGCTTCAAGCAGGCGCTGCTGGAAAAGTTCGGCGTTGGCGAAAAAGAGCGGGGCGTCCCAGCGGAACAGGACCAGTCCGTCGATCAGCGTGGCATGCGGATAACGCTTCAGGTCGTGATAGCCGCGCAGGTTCGGTACGCGGCCCAGCACCGCGAAGTGCGGACGCCAGCCGTCCCACAGGAACTCGATGACGGCGATGACGACCGCCAGGCAGATGCCGGGGATCGCGCCGAAGACGGCAACACCCGCAAAACACAGCATCGAAAGCCAGAATTCCCATTGCTGGATGCGGTAGATGCGCCGCAGATCCCTGAATTCGAAGAGACCGATGGCGGCGGCGATCACGACCGCGGCCAGCGCGCTGTTGGGCAGGTGGCGCAGCAGATTCGGCGCGGCGATCAGAAGCGCGGCGACGGCCACCGCGCCGACCACGCCGGTCAGTTGCGTGCGCGACCCCGCCGCCTCGGCCACCGGGGTGCGCGATGCGCTGCTGCTGATCGGAAAGCCCTGGAAGAAACCGGCTGCCAGATTCGCCACCCCCAGTCCCACCATCTCCTGATTCGGATCCACACGCGTGTTCGTGCGCGCGGCGTAGGTGCGCGACAGCACGCTGGTGTCGGCAAAGGCAATCAGCGCCACCGCGCAGCCCCCCAGCACGATCTTGACGAGGTCGGCGTTGCTGAGCCACGGCCACGCAAAGCTTGGCAATCCTTGCGGAATCTCGCCCAGCACCTTGACGCCCTGGGCGTCCAGTCCGAAAAGCTTGACCGCCAGCGTGGCAAGGATCACGGCAATCAGGATGCCCGGCACGCGATCGAAGCGCTTGAGCAAGAGAATCACGGCCAGGCTTGCCGCGCCGACTGCCAAGCTTGGCCAATGGGCCTGGCCATCGGCCACGGCCAGCGCCAGCTGTTGCATCTCGCGCAGCGGGCCGGCGTCGTCGATGGAGATGTCGAACAGCTTGGGCAACTGGCTGACCAGCACGGTCAGCGCGATGCCGTTCATGTAGCCGTAGCGGATGGGTTTGGACAACAGCTCGGTGATGAACCCCAGGCGCATCAAGCCCATCACGATGCAGAACAGCCCCGAGACAACGGCCATCATGCTTGCCGCGGCGATGGCGCGCATGGGGTCGCCGTTGGAGACGCTGAGCACGACAGCCAGGATGGGCGCCGCCAACGCGGAATCGGGTCCCAACACCAGGATCCGGCTTGGACCGAACAGCGCATACGCCAGGAGCGGGATGATGGTGGCGTACAGACCGTACACGCCGGGCACGCCCGAGGCTTCGGCGTAGGCGATGCCCACCGGCACCAGCATGGTCGTCAGGACGAGGCCGGCGGCAATGTCCTTGGGCAGCCACGCCGCCTGATAGGACTGCAACAACGCCAGACCGGGCAGCCAGCGCAACCAGCGCGGCGCATGCTGGACGGAGCGGCGGGGCGATTCGGTAGCCATGGAATTCCGGTAGGAAAGCGTGCGCTACAGGTTGGGGACTTATCCCCGTTTCATTGCGGGCAAGGGGGGGCGGAATCTTCCAGCATCTGGCGCAGCCGGGCGCGGCGGCGCTCCAGGTCGGCGATCTGGCGTTCGACGGATGCCAGCCGCCGGCGCTGCACCTCGGACGTCTCCGGGCATGCCGCAGCGCCCTCGATCAGCCGCATGCAATCGGGAAACCCGCGGATTTCCGCCAACGAGAAGCCGGCAGCGATGAGGCGCTGGATTTGCCTGACTTGCGTGACGGCGGCTGCGGGAAAGGTGCGGTAGCCATTGTCCGCCCGGGCCGAGACAAGCAGACCCTGGTCGTCGTAGTGGCGCAGCGAACGCAGGCTTGCGCCCGTTCTGCGGGCAAGCTCGCCGATCGACATGGGGGGGGAAGGCGCGGGCGTTTTCATGCGGGAAAGATTAGCAGATGGGGGCTTGACCTTGACATGGGTGTGAGGGTTGAGACTGACCGTCCTTCAATCTTTCGGATGCATCAGCATGCAACGCAGCACTTTTTTCCGCCGGGTGGCGGCGGCGGTCTTGGTCATCGTGGCCTCGGCGGCCGCGCACGCGCAGCCCCGGCAATACACCGTCAAGGCGCCCGATGGCGTAACGCTCGCCGTCCAGGAGGCCGGCAATGCCGATGGCCCGCCCGTCATCTTCGTGCACGGGTTGCTGGGCAGCCACCTCAACTGGGAGGCCCAGCTTGCCAGCCCAGCGCTGCAACGATATCGGCTGATCACGTACGACCTGCGCGGCCATGGCTTATCGGGCAAGCCGGCGGACGCGGCGGCGTATACAGACGGCCGGCGCTGGGCCGACGATCTGGCTGCAGTGATGAAGGCGACGGGGGCCATGGAGCCCGTGGTTGTCGGATGGTCGCTTGGCGCCGCAGTGACAACCAACTACCTCGCCGCGTACGGCGATGCGGGAATCGCGGGCGCCGTCTATGTAGGTGGTGTGATCGAGCTGGACCCGAAGCAGATCGTGCAGCATCCTGCGCTGTACCGCGATATGGTGTCCCCCGACCTGAAAACCCACCTGGACGCGGAGCGCGAATTCATCGGTTTGTGCTTTGCGCAGCCGCCCGGCGCCGTCACATTCCAACGGCTGCTGGCCAATGCCGCCATGGCGTCCTTCGACATGCAGGCCGCCGTGCAAGGCATGACGGTCGCGGCGGCGCGCGGGCTTGGCTCGGCGCGCAAGCCTCTGCTGCTGATCTACGGAGCAAACGACGCCTTGGTCCAGCCTCGTCCGTCGATCGAGCGGGCGCGGCAACTGAACCCCCGCGTCACGAGCACCGTATACGCGGCATCGGGGCACGCGCCGTTCATGGAGGAAGCGGACAGGTTCAACCGGGACCTGGCGGCGTTTGTGGACAGCGCCGTCGCCCGCTGACGGGCCCGGGCGCGCCGGGGATGCTTGCCAAATGTTGCTTGTTGCGAAGCAGCATCGCCTGCTATCTTCGAGGCCGTTAGCGCGTTCGCCCTGATCTGGACATATCCGATGCCCGCCACCCAACCCCTGATTTCCGGCTCGCAACCGGCGCGGCCCACCGACACGCTGGGTTGCTCGGCCAGCCAATTGGCGTTGGACCAGGAATTTCATGGCGGCGGGCTGACGCTCTATCGCAAGCGCACCCACCACGATTACTTCGGCAGCGTGCAGACGCCCGCGTCCGATCGCGGCTTTCTCGTGGGCGTGGCGCTGCAGGGCGGTCATCGCCGTCGCATCCTGCACGGTCAGCACGCGTCCACGCATGATTTCGATGCGGGTTCGATCTACATCCGTGACTTCACCGACGATTACCGCGCCGACATGCTGGCCGGTTTCGACTTCCTGCTGGTCGAGCTGTCTCGCGCCTTCATCGAGCGGATCAACGACGAGAAGGGCGGGACGCGCGTCAGCAGTCTGACGCCGCGCGCCGGGCAGCCCGATCCGGTGCTGGGCCATCTTTCGCAGGTGCTGGCGAGCGTCGTGGCAAATCCCGCGCAGACCAGCAGCCTGTTCGTCGAGCATCCCCTTGGCACGCACCTGCTGGCGCAATACGGGGCGGGGGCCACCAGCGGATGGGCAGCGTCGGGCGGCGCCCGCGTGCTGTCGCGCAAACTGGAGGCGCGCGCCAAGGACATGCTGCTGGCGTCGCTGCGGGAAGACGCGTCGATTGCGGATATCGCAGAGGCCTGCAATCTGTCGCGCAGCTATTTCATCAAGGCGTTCCGGCAAACGGTCGGCACCACGCCGCATCGGTGGCTCCTGGAGCAGCGGGTGCAAAAAGCGCAGGCGTTGCTGCGCGTACCGGGCCGGTCGATCACCGACATCGCGCTTTTGTGCGGCTTTGCCGACCAGGCGCACATGACCCGCGTGTTCACCAGCGTGGTGGGCGTGGCGCCCGGCGCCTGGCGCAGGGAACACGGCGGTTGACCCTTTAGCCGGCCCGCGACAGGCCATGCAACGCGCATGGCGCTTTCATACAAATCAGGACGCAAGTGCGCAAGACGCGGGCACTGCCCGGCGGTAACGTCATCGCGATATCCCGCCCATTCTCCCGGATGATCCGATAGCGTCCCCATGAGTCGACTTCCCGCCGGCGCCGCACCGGCCACGCCGCCCGCCGATCTTGCCGCCTTGCATGCACAGGCCTTTCCCATGCTGCCCAGCGCCATGATCGAGCGCGCCGCGGCGTACGGCGACGAGGTTTCAGCCGAGCCGGGCTGCGTGCTGCTCAACAGCGGCGACCGCGAAGCCGCCTTCTACATCCTGCTGCACGGGTACATCGAGGTGCTGGAAGCGCAAACGGGCGGCATCCTGCGCAGTCTCCTTGTGCATCGTGACGGCGAGTTCACGGGCAGCCTGGACCTCTTCACGGACAGGCCGAACTCGGTCACCGTGCGCGCCAGCACCCCAAGCCGGCTGCTGCGCCTGAGTCGCGCGGCGCTCGAGTCGCTGATATTGGAAGACCGGCCGATGGCGGAAATCATCCTGCGCGCATTCGTGCTGCGCCGCATCGGCTACCTGCGCCAGCGGCCCTATGGCGGCGCGATCCTGCGCTCGACAGCGCGGGCAGGGCAGGAAGACCCCGTGATGGATCTGGCGGTGATCGGAGGCGGCCCCGCAGGCCTGGCCGCTGCGGCCTACGCCGCGTCCGAGGGCTTGCAGACCCTGTTGGTGGGCGGCTCGCTGTCCTGCGGCGACGCGCCCGGGCTGGACATACTGAACGGGTTTCCCGGCACGATCACCGGATTGTGCGACGGGCCGCTGCTGCGCCGCGCCGAGGACCAGAGCAGGCGCTTTGGCGCACACCTGCTGCCGCTACGCACCGTCAGCCGCTTTGACGGCGGGAGTTATCCCTACCGCGTGTGGCTGGACGACGGCCGGATGATCGAGGCGCGCAGCCTGATCGTGGCGACGGGAACGCAGGCTGGCGATGGCGCAGGGACGAGCGTTCAAGCGAATACGGCCTGGCTGGATGGGTGGCTTGATACGGACGACCAGGGCTATATCCATACGGGCCTGGCCGCAGCGGGGTCGATGCAGGCGCGCGATTACGAAAGTTCGCAGCCGGGCGTATTTGCGGTGGGCGCGGCGCGCGCGGGGTCGGTGAAACACGTGTTGGCAAGCATCGCAGAGGGCGCCGCCGCAGTGCGGATTGTGCATCGGTTTCTGGATGCGTCGGCGCATTGACCGCCGGTCCCTCATCCAGAAGCCCTAATACCCGCAAGGATTTTTTAGTCAGACCATAATTATTTTTCCCTTTTCGCAGCCGGTAGTTTGCGAACATGCGCTTAAAGCTTTCAAGCCAGAAGAGCGCATCGGGAGACAACCATGATCTGTAAGCACGCCGCGCGCAAGCGCGTCCATATCGTCGCGGCCGGCTTTATCGCGGTTGCCGCGTTCGCCTTGCCCGGTCAGGCTTGCGCGCAGGCCGCCGACAGCTACCCCAGCAAACCCATCCGTCTGATCATCCCTTACCCGCCGGGCGGCGCGACCGACGTGATCGGGCGCATCGTGGGCCAGCGCCTGAGCGAAGAGATCGGCGGCCAGGTCGTCATCGAAAACCGGGGCGGGGCAGGCGGCAACATCGGCGCCGCCGAGGTCGCGCGCGCGCAGCCGGACGGCTATACGCTCCTGATGGGCGCCTTGACCTCGCATTCGGTCATGGCGACCCTGGAGAAAGACAGCATTGCGTACGACCTGCGCAAGGATTTGGTGCCCGCGGGGGTGGTGGGGTTCGTGCCGCTGGTGGCCGTGGTCAATCCCAAGCTGCCCATCAAGTCGCTGGCCGAACTGGTGACCTACGCCAAGGCCAATCCGGGCAAGCTCAACTTTGCCTCTTCGGGCGCCGGCGCGCCGCAGCGCATGGCCATGGAGCTGTTCAAGCAGATCGCCGGTGTCAACATTGTGCATGTGGCCTATCGCGGCAGCGGGCCGGCCATGACCGATCTGGTCGGTGGGCAGGTCGAGACGATGACCGAGACGGTGCCCGCCGCGATCTCCTTCATCAAGTCGGGCCAGCTGCGTCCGTTGGCGGTGCTTACGCCGCAGCGCATCTCGATGTTGCCGGACATTCCCACGGCCGAAGAGCAAGGCTTCAGCGGCTTCAACGTCAGTTCGCTCTTCGGGGTGATGGCGCCTGCCGGCACGCCGGCGCCCATCGTGGCCAAGATCAACAAGGCGCTGACCACCGCGCTGGCAAAGGACGACGCCAAGGCCCAGATGCTGCAGCAAGGTGTTTACGCGGACCCGCTGGATGTGGATGCTTCCAAGGCGCGCCTGAACGCCGAAATCGAGCAATGGGCAAAGGTCATCCGCGAAGGGGGAATCACCGCCAAGTGACGGTTCAGGCGTAACACGCACGGCCGAGGGGGGGATGCCTCGGCCGCGTGATGCGCCTCTAGACCGCCCAGCAGGCGCAGCCCAGGGCGCCCCAGAATCCTTTCAGGTCGGAGACGGGCAGTTTGCTGGCCCAGGCGCCAGCGTGCTGGTGGCCGTGGACATTGCAGTCGTTGTCGCAAGCGCAGGCGGCCGCGGCTTCGCGCAGGGTGGCCTGCAGGGGCTTGCCTTCGCTGTCGCCCCAGGCGCCGTAGCCGCCGAACAGGCGTGTGGGCGACCAGTCGGGCATGGCGGGCGGCGGCGCGGCCTCGTCGTGCGCCGCGAATTCGCCTGCGCCCCAGACCACTTTGCCGCCCACGACGGTGAGCAGGCTGCTGGTGTCCGCAATATCGGACTCGGGGCACGAGAAGAAGTCGCGATCCGGCACAACCAGATCGGCCAGCTGGCCGACGGCGATGCGGCCCTTTTTGCCTTGCTCGTTGGAAAACCAGGTGACGTTCTCGGTCCACATGCGCAGGGCAGCATCGCGGTCCAGGCAGTTGCGTTGCGGCGTCAGGCGCAGGCCGCCCACCGTCTTGCCGGTGATGAGCCACGACAGCGACACCCACGGGTTGTAGGAAGCCACGCGCGTGGCATCGGTGCCGGCCGACACGTTGACGCCTTTTTCGAGCATGCGCTTGACGGGGGGCGTCGCTTCGGCGGCGCCCGGGCCGTAGCGTTCGACGAAGTATTCGCCCTGGTAGGCCATGCGATGCTGCACGGCCACGCCGCCGCCCAGGGCGGCAATGCGGTCGATGGAGCGTTCGGAGATGGTCTCGGCGTGGTCGAAGAACCAGTTCAGCCCCGCCAGCGGCACGTCCTTGTTCACGCGTTCGAATACATCCAGCGAGCGCGAGATGGTCTCGTCGTAGGTGGCGTGCATGCGCCAGGGCCAGCGGTTCTGCGCCAGGATGCGCACCACTTCCTCGAGTTCGCCTTCCATCTCGGGACCCATCTCGGGACGCGGTTGGCGGAAGTCTTCGAAGTCGGCGGCGGAAAAGACCAGCATTTCGCCCGCGCCGTTGTGGCGGAAATAATCGGTGCCTTGCTTGTACTGCGAAGTGGCCGTCCAGTTCAGGAAGTCTTCCTTTTCCTGCTTGGGCTTTTGCGTGAACAGGTTGTAGGCCAGGCGGATCGTCAGTTGGCCGGCGTCGGCCAGTTGCTGGATGACCTGATAGTCCTCGGGGTAGTTCTGGTTGCCACCGCCCGCATCGATGGCGCCGGTGACGCCCAGGCGGTTCAGGTCGCGCATGAAGTGGCGCGTGGAATTGAGCTGGTATTCGAAGGGCAGCTTGGGACCCTTGGCCAGCGTGGCGTACAGGATCGACGCGTTGGGCTTGGCAAGCAGCAGCCCGGTCGGGTTGCCGGCCGAGTCACGTACGATCTCGCCGCCGGGGGGCGCGGGGGTGTTCTTGTCGTAGCCGACCGCGCGCAGGGCGGCGGCATTCAGCAGCGCCCGGTCGTACAAGTGCAGGATGAACACGGGCGTATCGGGCGCCACGGCGTTCAGTTCTTCAATGGTGGGCAGGCGCTTTTCCGCGAACTGGTGTTCGGTGAAGCCGCCGACCACGCGCACCCACTGCGGCGCGGGCGTGATGGCCACCTGGCGGCGCAGCATGGCCATGGCGTCGGCCAGGCTGGTCACGCCGTCCCAGCGCAGTTCCATGTTGTAGTTCAGGCCGCCGCGGATGATGTGCAGGTGGTTGTCGATCAGTCCGGGCAACACGCCGCGTCCGCCCAGCGCGATGATGCGGGTGGCCGGACCGGCCAGCGGCAGAATGTCGCCAGCGGCGCCCACACGCGTGAACCGGCCGTCCTTGATGGCGACCGCGTCGGCGATGGGATTGGCGGGGTCCAGGGTGGTGAACCGGCCCTGATGCAGGATGAGGTCGGGGGCGCCTTGAGGCGCGGGGTCCAGGGTATCAGCCATTGCGCTTGTCTCCACATGCGTCGGCGGGTTGGCGGGAAGTGTCGGCGGACGGTTTGGGGCAGCTTGGCAGTTCGCCGAACATATGCGGTTTTACCTGTTCATGGATGAAGGACGTGCGGGCGGGCTCGTCCGCCAGCAGGCGCTTGACCAGCGGGGGAATTTGCTCCCCCGCCAGGATGCCCAGCAGGCCAACCAGCGCGATGACGGGCGGCGCCGGCGATCGCACATTGAACAGGGCATAGATGATACCGACCAGCAGGCCGAGTCCCAACGATACAAGGTAGACCTTCATGGGTATGCTCCTGTCAGCCTTCGTGGGCGTTGAACATGGACTTGGCGTAGAGGATGCCCAGGCCGTAGGCGCCGCCGAACTTGCTGGCGATGCCAGTCGTCATGTCGTAGGTATCGATGCGCGCCCAGTCGCGCTGCATCTCCAGCAGGTATTGCAATGCCGTGATGGGCTGGCCGCCTGCCTGAACGATACGCTCAATGGCGCGGTTGTGGGCTTCGGCGGACACGTCGCCGCAGGCGTCGGCTGTGACATAGACCTCGAAGCCCTGGTCCAGCGCGGACAGGGCCGGGCCGACGATGCACACGCTGGTCCACAGGCCCGCCAGCACAATGCGCTTCTTGCCGATTTCGTTAATCTGCTTGATGACGGCGGCGTCTTCCCAGGCGTTCATGGAGGTGCGGTCCATCAGCGGCCGGCCGGGGAACGGGACGGTGACTTCCTCGAACATGGGGCCGGAAAAGCGCTTCTCGGCAACGGTCGTCAGGATGGTGGACACGCCAAAGCCGGCGGCGGCTTGGGCCACCAGCGCGGCGTTGCTGCGCAGCGTGACGGCATCGATCGAATGGGTGGCAAACGCCATCTGCGACTGGAAGTCGATCATGATGAGCGTGTGGTCGTGCGGGGACAGCAGCCTGGCGCCGGGCGTGGGGGTCGCATTGATGGGCATGGATGACTCCTTCGGTTGCCATAATGGAGGACCCGCGCAATGTGCCAGCCGGCCGGCCTGCCGTATTGAACGATAGTCCGCCGGTTTGTAGATTGTGATTGCGGCGGCGTTGCCGTCCCGACTCAGGAGAAACCCATGGGCCTGGCTTTCCAGAACGAACTGCATGACGATTTCGGCACGCGGCCGGTCGCTTACATGTCCTACGGCGGGGCGGATCTGGGAGAAATCCTGGCGGTGGGCCGCGCGGTGGGTAGCGGCGACGACACTGCGTTCTTCGAGGCCTGGATGGCGGCGGGCGACCGGCTGGCCGCCGAGGCGCAAGACGCTGAACGCCGTAACCTGCTTGCCAGCGCGCGTGAACTGCATCTGCGCGCCAGCGCCTTCTATTCGACGGCTTACCGGCCCTTGTACGGCGCGCCCACGGACGCGCGGCTGCTTGCGGCCTTTCGCAAGCAGATGGCGGCGTTCGACCGGGGACTGGCGCTGTCCGCGCAACCGGTCAGGCCGATGCGCATTGCGCTGGACGGCGCGTACATGCCTGCCTATCTGGTGCCGGCTGCGGCTCAGGAGGCCGACATCAGGCCGCTCGTCATCTTCACCAACGGCTATGACGCCACGGTGACCGACATGTACTTCGCGAGCGCCGTGGCCGCCGCGCGCCGGGGCTACCACGCGCTGGTGTTCGACGGCCCCGGGCAGGGCGGCATGCTTTACGAACAGGGCGTGCCCATGCGTGCCGATTGGGAGACGGTGGTGAGTGCGGTGGTCGACTGCGCCGTCGCGCTGCCCATCGTCGACGCAAGCCGCATTGCCCTCAGCGGCTGGAGCCTGGGCGGGCATCTGGCGCCACGCGCGGCGTCGGGCGAACCGCGGCTTGCGGCCTGCATTGCGGACCCCGGGCAATGGAGCGTCGCGGGCCTGTTCCGGCCGCTGGCGGTCGAGCTCGGCGCCAGCCCGGAAAGCGCGGCGAACATGGGTGAACTGGAAGCGCCCGTGATGGACCGCCTTTGGCAGTTCGTCTTGTCCAGTCCAGCGCTCACGTGGAAGGTGGTGCAGCGCGGCTTCTGGGTGCACGGCGTGGATAATCTGCGCGACTACCTGCGCGCGGTGGAGCTATTCACCCTGGACGGCCGTATCCAGGGCATCACGTGTCCCACCCTTGTAACACTGGCCGAAAACGACCCGCTTGCAGCCGGCACGCAGCAGTTCTTCGATCAGTTGCGCTGCCCCAAGACCCTGCTGCGCTTCACGGCGCAAGAGGGCGCCGGCGATCATTGCGAATCGGCGAACCGGTCGCTCTTGAACCGCCGCGTGCTCGACTGGCTGGACGGCGTCTTATAGGGCGCGAAGGCGGGCTGCCTATAATTGCATCCGATCCCCGCTTTCTGACGGCAGCCCTGCCGTGCCTCATGTCGACCTTGCCATTGCGCGTGCTGTCGGTGATTCCACCGATGACGCAGCTGAACACTCCCTATCCGTCCACCGCCTACCTGACCGGCTTTCTGCGGTCGCGCGACGTCACTGCGTTCCAGGAAGACCTGGCGCTGGCCCTGGTGCTGCGCCTGCTCTCGGCCGACGGCCTGCGGGCCGTGGCAAGCCGCATCGACGCGCTGCCCCTTGAAAAGCACACGCAGCCCATTCAGGCATTCGTCGCCATGCAGGCGCGTTATCTGGCGACCATCGGCCCGGTGATCGCCTTTCTGCAAGGCCGCGATCCCACGCTGGCGCATCGCATTGCGGGGCGCAACTACCTGCCCGAGGGGCCGCGCTTTGCGACGCTGGACGTGTACATGGACGAGGACGGCGGCGATCCGCTGGGCTGGGCGTTTGGCGCGCTGGGGTTGCAGGACCGGGCCAAACACCTGGCCACCCTGTACCTGAATGACCTGGCCGACGTGCTGCGCGACGCGATCGATCCGCGCTTCGAGTTCGTGCGCTATGCCGAATCGCTTGCGGGCAGCCAGCCCACGTTCGACCCGCTGGCCGAGGCGCTGGATGCCCCGCTGAACCTGGTGGACGAGACGCTTCGTGAACTGACCGAGGCCGCCCTGGCACGCCATACGCCGACGATGGTCCTGCTATCGGTGCCGTTTCCGGGCGCGGTGTACGCCGCTTTCCGTATCGCGCAGGCCATCAAGGCGCAGGACCCCGGCATCGTCACCGTGTTGGGCGGCGGCTTTGTCAACACCGAATTGCGCGAACTGAAAGACCCGCGCGTGTTCGATTACTTCGATTTCGTCACGCTGGACGCGGGCGAGCGGCCGCTGCTGGCGCTGCTGGAGCACGTGCAGGGCAAGCGGTCGCGCCAGCGCCTTGTGCGCACCTTCGTGCGCGATGCCGACAGCGGCGCAGTGCGCTACATCAACCTGGTCGAGCCCGACGTCGCATTTGCCGAAGTGGGCACGCCCACGTGGGACGGCCTGCCGCTGGACCGCTATCTGTCGCTGCTGGACATGCTGAACCCGATGCACCGGCTCTGGAGCGACGGCCGCTGGAACAAGCTGACCGTCGCGCACGGCTGCTACTGGAAAAAGTGCAGCTTCTGCGACGTGGGGCTGGACTATATCGGCCGCTATGAGGGCGCGTCGGCCTCCGTGCTGGCCGATCGCATCGAAACCATCGTGGCCGAGACCGGGCAGACGGGTTTTCATTTCGTCGACGAAGCCGCGCCGCCCAAGGCGCTCAAGGCCCTGGCCGCCGAGCTGATCGAACGCAACACCGGGATTTCCTGGTGGGGCAACATCCGCTTCGAAAAGACCTTCAGCCCGGAACTGTGCGAACTGCTGGCCGATAGCGGCTGCATTGCGGTTTCCGGCGGCCTGGAGGTCGCCTCGGACCGGCTGCTGAACCTGATGAAAAAGGGCGTGTCGATCGACCAGGTGGCGCGCGTGACGCGTGCGTTCAGCGATGCCGGGGTGTTGGTGCACGCCTACCTGATGTACGGTTTTCCGACGCAAACCGTGCAGGACACTGTCGATGCGCTGGAGTACGTGCGCCAGCTATTCGAAAACGACTGCATCCAGAGCGGGTTCTTTCACCGCTTCGCCTGTACGGTGCATTCGCCGGTGGGCCAGAATCCGGACGAATACGGCATCAAGCTCAAACCCTTGCCCGAGGTCACGTTTGCCAAGAACGACGTGGGCTTTCATGACCCCACGGGCGTGGATCACGACGCGCTGGGCAAGGGCCTGAAGAAGGCCATCTACAACTTCATGCACGGCATCGGGCTGGAAGAGGACGTGCGCAGCTGGTTCCCGTTCAAGGTGCCACGCACGACGGTGGCGCGGAACCGCATTGCGCGCGCGTTGAACCAGCGCGGCTGATGCAGCCGCCGGTCAGGCCGCCGGCGGGGCCTCCTGCACCGTGGAAAGCACGGGCTCGGCCGCCTCGGCGCCGGGCACCGCGTGGGTCAGGTCCTCGGTCATCTCGTGGTCCAGCGCGCCCTGGAACAGGTCTTCGGTCACGCGCAGTTCCACCCCCACCGGCGACATCTGCGCGGCCGCTGCAAAAGGTGCCACCGGCGCCGGCGCAGGGCGCTCGTTGCGGCGCCAGACGAAAAAGGTGACCAGCCCAAGGTTGAGCACCGCAAAGCACCAGAACAGACCCGCTTCGCCGAACTTCGTCATCACGGGCGAGATGGCCAGGGGGCTGAGCGCCGAGCCCAGCGAGTTGATGAGCAGCAAGCCCTGGATCATGCGCACCAGCGCGTCGGCGGGCGCGCGATCCGCCGCATGGCTGACGGCCACCGGATAAATCGCGAAGACGCCACCGCCCAGCAGGAACAACAGCGGCATCAGCAGCGGCGAGGCGGACGGCAGCAACAGGATCAGCACGCTGAGAACGGCGCAGAACACGGCCAACGCGATCAGCACCACCTGCCGGTCGCGCCGGTCCGACCAGCGTCCCACCGGATACTGAAGGACCATGGCGCCCAGGATCACGGCGCCCATCATCTTGCCGACCTCGGCAACGTCCAGCCCAATACGCTGCAGATACAGCGGCAGCAGCGTGTAGACGGCGGCAATCGCGACGCCCGACCCGAAGCAGCCCATCACGCCCGTGGGCGTCATGCGCGCCAGATGCTGCGGCAGCAACGGCTCGACGCGTTCCACCAGCGGCGAGACGCGCGGAATGATGACCATGGGCATCACGGACAGCGACGCCAGCAGGCCGGCCACCATGAACGGCGCCATGGGGCCCAACTGGGTGATGGCGCCCAGTTCCAGCTGGCCCAACATGCCCGAGCCATACAGCGCGATCATGTACAGCGCCAGCAGCCGCCCGCGCACCTTCGCGTCGCCCGCCAGCAGCAGCCAGCTTTCCACGACCAGGAAGACGCCCACGCTCGCCCAGCCGTTGATCAGACGCAGCACGAACCAGGCTTCGCGGTTGAAGATCAGTCCCTGCAGCAGCACCGTCACGGCGATGAGCGAGGCAAAGCTGCTGTAGGCGCGGATATGGCCGATGCGCAGGATCAGGCGGTCATTGAAGATTGCGCCCAGCGTCAGGCCGATGAAGTACGACGACGAAATGATGCCGATGACGGTGGCCGACTCGCCGGCCGCGTCCAACTGCAAGGTCGTAAGGGAAGAGATGAAGGCGTTGCCGATACAGACAACGAACAAGCCAAGAAGGGGCCCGAGCACCAAGCCCAACAACTGCCGAGACATGAAATCCTCGATTTCCAGAACAGCACAAAGCATCCGGTGCGACCGGACAAACGATCAATGGGGTAGGGGAAAGTGCGACATGGTTCGCCTGGCCTGTGGGGGCAATGCCATGCGCTTGGGCGCGGACCGGGTGGCGCAAGGCGCACGCGGCGGGAATCCGGCGCGGATTGTAGCGCCGATTGCCAGGCGCCCGCGGGCGCCCGGCTGGCCACATGGGCGTGAACTGCAGGACGCCTGCGGCGCAGGCCGATATGGCGCGCGCAGGACTAGGTCAGCGCCATGGCGCCGTCCACGCGCAGGTTGGCGCCGGTGACAAAGCTGCTTTCCTCGCTGGCAAGAAACAACGCGGCGCGCGCGAGTTCGTCGGGGCGACCCATGCGGCCCAGCGGAATGGCGGCGGCCATGGCATCGTCAAGACCCGCGCGTGCCTCCGCGTCCAGTCCGAGTTTCTCCAGGATGGGAGTATCGACCGGACCTGGACTGATGACATTGACGCGGATGCGCCGTGCTCGCAGTTCGAGCGCCCAACTGCGTGCGAGCGCCTCGACGGCGGCCTTGCTGGCCGCGTACACGGCGTGGCCTGGCAGCACCTTGGCACTGGCGATCGAACTGACAAGGATGATGGACGCGCCGTCGTTCAGAATGGGCAGGGTTTTTGTCACGCCGAAGAACATGCCACGCGTATTGGTGGCGAACTGATGATCGTAGTGTTCCACGGATACCTGTGGCGAGGGCTCCAGGATGGCGACGCCCGCGTTGGCCATGTAGATGTCCAGTCCTCCGAAACGCTGCCGGACTTCCTCCGCGACCCCGCCGTGCATGTCCAGGTCAGCCACGTCGCCGGTCAGGCCCACAGCTCCAAGGCCAATGGCGCGCACGGCGGCGTCCACCGCGTCCTGACGGCGGCCGACGATGACGACCTGTGCGCCGGCCTGCGCGAACGCGCTGGCGGACGCGAGCCCGATGCCGCTGCTGCCGCCGGTCACGAGGGCGATTTTTCCCATTAGCGAAGTCATAGTGTTTCCACGAAATTGAAGGAACGTTCACTCTAGCTATTCCAACGGGAGTTAAATAGACGCTATTTCTACAATCACCTGTGCCTAAATGTCTTCAATGAACGTACTGCCTCATGCCGCAGCCCTGGTCGCCTTTTCCACTGCGGCCGAAGCCGGTTCCTTCAGCGCCGCGGGCCGCATTCTGGGAACATCCCCCTCGGCCGTGTCCAAGGCCATTGCCCGGCTGGAACAGCGCTTCGGCGCGCGACTGTTCCAGCGGTCGACGCGGGTGCTGTCGCTGACACCGGAGGGCGCGGCCTATTACGAGCGCATCGCGCCGCTGCTGCGCGCACTGGACGACGCCAGCGAGGTCATGCGACCGGAAGCGACGGCGCAAGGCCGCCTGCGGATCACCGCGCCTGGCGAGCTGGGACGCCTGCTGATGACGCCCATCGTCGATCGTTTCCTGCCCGCATATCCGACGCTGAACCTGGAAATGAGTCTGGCCGACCGGCATGTCGACCTCATCCGCGAGGGTTTTGATCTGGCGATCCGCGCAGGCCGCGTCGCGGACTCGGAACTCAACGTGCGCGAGTTGGCGCAACTGCCGCTCACGCTGGTGGCCTCGCCCGCGTATCTGTCGCGGCGCGGCACGCCTCACAGCATTGCCGATTTGACCCGACACGCCCACGTGCGCTACCTGCTGGCCGGAAGCGCATTTCCCATAACGTTTGCATCGGGAGAGGTGGTGCGGCCTGAAGGGGTGTTCGACACCGACGACGGGACGGCGCTGCGCGCGGCCGCGTTGGGTGGTTTGGGCATCATTCAGATCCTGCGCCTGGCGGTAGCGGAGGATATCGCGGCGGGTCGGCTGACCGAGGTGCTGCCCGGCGCGCCGCTTCCCCGGGTGCCGGTTTCCGTCCTCCACGCCTTTGGCCGGCATGCGCCCATGCGGGCGCGGCTATTCATTGATTTCCTGGCGGAACAGCTTTCCACACTGCAGTAGGGGCTGTCGTCACGGCATGCCGCCATGCACTAAATCCATGCTGTCGTTGGTCCAGGCCGCGTCCGAGTATTTCGATTGACGTGATGCTATTAATAAAAATCTTAAAAAGATCGCCTGTTATCACGGATTATTATTTTCGGCCCGCGCCAATCAAAAGATCCATATACAAAAACGTGAATTTATCGGTAACTCGATTAAATAAGAGTAATTGTGCTCAATATTTAATTCGAACAGCTACCTAGTATTTGCCCCTGTTGCAAACGTCTTGCGTCGTTCACGTCCGAAGAATGCGGACATTGCGGTTTCATTCCCGGCTTTCGACGCGATTCCGATGCAGTTTTATCAGCCAATCTGTGCATGGGGGGCAAATGCGTTCACGGTACGAATTTGTGGAAAATGGTGTGCATTCGGTTTCAGCCGGAATCGGCCGCGTCAAGACAACGACATCGCTATTCACCGATCCCGGAACCGCTGGCCCAAGTGTGTTCAAGCGCCGCCGCGCAACGTGTTTTATCGCCGGCGTGGCGTTGCTGGCGCCGGTCTCGGCGCTGGCGGACATCATCGGTGAAAGCGGTGTGGCCGGCCTGGGCGGCGCGACCGGCATGCGGGGCGGCGATGGCGGCGCCGGGCATACCGCGGTCGTGATCACGGACACCACGCCGTTCGAGAACGCGGAACGCCTGATCGGCGGCGCCGGTGGCGGGGGCGGCGGCGGCGGCGGGGGCGGGGGCCAGGTAAGCGGCAGCGGCGGAGCCGGAGGCAATGGCGGCCAGGGCGGACATGGTGTCGAGCTGGCCGCGGACGGCGCGGTGCTGACAAACCGCGACCTGCTGCAAGGGGGGGCCGGAGGCGGAGGAGGCGGCGGCGGCGGCAGCTCGTACAACCGGGGGTCGGCCGCAGGAGGGCGAGGCGGCGATGGCGTGGGCGGCGCGGGCGGCGGCGGCGGCGGTGGCGGCGATATTCCCTGGAACAACGAACAAGGAGTATCAGTGCCCATGCTGCCAGGCGACGGTGGCAACGGCGGTCAGCCAGGGTTGGATGGGACCGCGGGCAACTATCGGTATGGCGGGGGCGGCGGTGGGGCGGGAGGCAGCATCAATCCCTTTGGTTGCGGAAGCGGCCCCGGCGCCGATAGTGGTTGCGGGGGGGCGGCCGGGGACGGCGGCGGTACGGACCTGGGCGCGGCCGGCGGGCAGCCCGGCGCGTCCAGCAACCTGAATGGCAAAGACGCCGAGCACACGGTGTCGAACCAGACCGGCGCCGGAGGCGGCGGTGGGGGCGCACCCGGCGGCTTGGGGGGCAGAGGCGGCGGCGCTGTGGGCGGACCTAATGGGTCAAGCGCTGGCGGCACGTCGTTGGGCGGCTATGGCATGCACGTCCTGGGCGCCAACACCGTGATCACGAACGCCGGCCGCATTGTCCCGGGCACGGGGTCGGGGCAATCGGTGGCGATCCTGTACGCCGACACGGCCCACAATTCGGTGCTGCGGTTGCAGGCCGGCAGCGAAATCCAAGGCACGGTGGACGCCACCCGATCCACCAACAACACGCTCGTGCTCGATGGCGAGGCGGGCGTTGACCCGATCACGGGCGCGTCAATGGCCTTCGACGTGTCGAAGCTGGGCGGCGCAGGGGGCGTTGGCGCCACCAACGACGTCTACCAGGGCTTCTCTGCTTTCGAGAAAACCTCCGAAGGCACTTGGCAATTGATCAATGCGCCCACGCAGGCACGTACACCCTGGCGCATCACGGGCGGCACGTTGGCCATCGCCAACGGCGACAGTCTAGGCAGCACGCTCGATGCCGTGACGCTGGACGGCGGAACGCTGCAACTCCAGGACGATGCGGTCCTCCATCATGACGTGGTCGTCAACAGCACGGGCGCGATCAGCGTCGGCGACGGACAGCAGTCGGTGCTGCATGGCGTGCTGACCGGAGACGGCAGCGGCTTTGCCAAGACGGGCGGCGGGTCCCTGGCCATCGCAGGAGACGGCAACTTCCACGGGGTCACGCAGATTGACGCCGGCACGCTGCAACTCGGCGCGGGCGGCACAAGCGGCGGCATCGGAAGCGGCGCCGTCATCAACCACGGCAGGCTGGTCTTCAACCGCACGGATGACGTTGTGATCGGCAACGCGATCGCGGGCACGGGGGACGTGGTGCAAGCGGGCTCGGGCTCGACGACGCTGACGGGTCCGCTGACTTACACCGGCATGACACACCTGTACCAGGGCGAACTGGCCATTGACGGTACGACGCTGGGCTCGATGTCTAGCGTGGCGGGCGTCATGGCAAAGTTCCCGCCGCAACACACGCTGACCTTGCGCAATGCAGAGTTGAACGGCTGGATGTATTTGCCGGACACGTTGAATGTGGATGCCTCCAGCCGCGGGCCTATCCGCAATTTTGTGTGCGAGGCATATCATGAGGACTAAAGACCATGGATATGCCGATGAAGAAGAGACGCAGCGCAGCCGCTCAGGCGGCGGCCCGTGGGCCGCTGCCTGAAGTCCCAGCCGAACTGCTGGATCATCTGGTCAAGGGACCGATGACGCCCAGCGAGGTCCAAGACCTGTTCCTGTCGTTCCAGAAGGCGGTGATCGAACGCACGATGGCCGCGGAGATGAACCTGCATCTGGGTTATCGGCCAGGCGAGGACAAGCCCGAAGGCCAGGCCAACGAGCGCAACGGCGCCAGCGGCAAGACGGTGCTGACCGAGCATGGCCCGGTGCGCGTGGAGCTTCCCCGTGACCGGGACGGCTCCTTCGCCCCGATCCTGATCCCCAAGCACGAGCGACGCTTCACCGGGTTCGATGACCGGATCATCGCCATGTACGCACGGGGCATGAGCGTGCGCGAGATCCAGGCGTTCCTGGCCGAGAGCTACGGCACCGAGGTCTCGCCGGACTTCATCAGCTCGGTCACCGACGAGGTCATGGCCGAGACCATCGCCTGGCAGAACCGGCCGCTGGAGGCGATGTACCCGGTGGTGTTCTTCGACGCGTTGCGGGTCAAGATCCGAGACGACGGCGGCGTCAGCAACAAGGCGGTGTACCTGGCGCTGGGCGTGCAGGCCGACGGCCAGCGCGATGTGTTGGGCCTGTGGGTCGAGCAAACCGAGGGGGCCAAGTTCTGGCTCAAGGTCTTCAATGAACTCAAGACCCGAGGGTGCCAGGACATCCTGATCGCCGTGGTCGACGGCCTGAAGGGCCTGGCCGACGCCATCGGCACGGCCTTCCCGCGCACGACGGTGCAGACCTGCATCGTGCATCTGATCCGCAACAGCCTGGATTACGCGGGGTGGAAGGATCGCAAGGCTGTAGCCGCCGCCCTGCGCCCGATCTACGCAGCCGCCAGCGCACAAGCAGCCGAGCAGGCGCTACAGGCGTTCGCCGATGGGCCCTGGGGAACCAAGTACCCCACCATCGTCGCGGCCTGGCAGCGGGCCTGGGAGAACGTCACGCCGTTCTTCGTGTTCCCGCCGGACATCAGGCGCGTGATCTACACGACCAATGCCATCGAGAGCTTGAACATGCAATTGCGCAAGATCATCAAGACGCGAGGCCACTTCCCAACGGATGAGGCCGCCATCAAGCTCCTATGGCTGGCGCTACGCAACGTGCTGGCCAAGTCCGTCAGAGCGACCTTCGACTGGAAAGTCGCCATGAACCAGTTTGCTATCCTGTTCGGCGAACGGTTTACTGCGGCCCGGGGATAACAACTTTTAAAACGCCTCGCCCACAAAAATACGGACAGGCTCCCAGCCGCTGGAACATGTTCACGGACCCGGACAATCCCGCATTCAACCCCGCATACGCGACCACCAGTCACGGGACCGCAATCAGCTTCGCTGGCGAGATCAACCTTGCCGGCCGCATCAACTTCATGCCGCCCGGCACGGCCATTGACCCATCTGGCGGCACCGTGCTGGTCGCCAACAATCTGAACGGCCAGGGCGGTATCGTTCAGCTGCATGTGCAGTCGACGGAAACCGGGTTCACGGATCTCATTCGGCTCAACGGCGGCGCCGTCGGAACGACGCATCTGGTTCTGCAAATGGGTGAATCCTCCGTTGGGGACGCGCTTACGGGCGACGGCGTGATGGTGGTCGAGGCAAATGGCCCGACCGACAACGCGTTCGTGCAACGGGAGGAAACGCCGGGCGCTAACCGCAGAGGGGCTTTTCTTTATCGGTTGCAACACGGATCAAGTGTCGTCAATGGCGTACAGGCGTCTCCGCATAATTGGTATGTGCGCACCGAAGCGCGGCCCGAGGTTTCGCTGTATTCCCAACTGGGCAATCAGGCCGCGCGCCATGGCGAACTGACCGTCGGCACGCTGAACGAACGGATGGGATCCACCGAGAGCCTGGCCCGCAAGGTTTACCCCTTTGTGTGGGCGCGCGCCCTGGCCGACACTGGGCGCAATCGCGGCAATAGCACCGGACTGGCCGCGCAGGACATCGCGACGCGCTCCAGCCTGGCGGGCGTCCAGCTTGGAATCGACGTGTATGTGAATTTCCAAGGCTTGTCGCGCCGCAGTGCGGGGGTGTTTGCATCTGCCAGCACCATGAAGACCGACGTGGACCATTATCTGAACGTCAGCAGGGAAACCGTCGATGCGGGGCGTAGCGATCAGTCGGCATACAGCCTGGGCGGCTACTACACGCTGCTGGACGGAAAGGGCGGTTATCTGGATCTGGTCACGCAGGTCAGCCGCTACGACGTCAAGGCAAACTCGGCGGCCGGCGCAGGCCAGTTGAACACCACGGGTTGGGGCGGCCTGATCTCGGCGGAAGCTGGAAAATCGTTCGCCGTTGGCGACGAAGCCAGCAACCTCCGGCTGGAGCCCCAGGCGCAGGTGATCTATCAACGGATCAGGTTCTCGGACAGCCAGGACGTGGCAAGCGCGGTGGAGTTTCCCGGTGTGAACAGCTTGACCGGCCGGCTGGGCATGCGTCTGTCCAAGACATGGGACGACGATTCCGCCAAGGTCAGTACGGCGTGGGCGACGGTCAATCTGCTGACCACCGCCGGCCACTCGTCAAGCCGCTATGCCACCGCCACGCAGGGGGACATCACCTTCAAGAACAAACTTGGCGGGCCGCGAGCGGGTCTGACGCTGGGATACGACAGCCTGCTGGGCGGAAACACGTTCCTGAACGTTCAAGCCGGCACCGAGCAAGGTATCGGCAGCCGTAAGTCCAGCAGCTACAACCTCAACGCCGGGATCAAGATCATTTTCTAGCGATTCAGGATCAACACGCCCGGAACTTAATTCACCACGTAATTCTTGGCTTCGGCCTCGCCGGCCCATTTGCGCAGGGCCGAAATGAATTCCGGGCAAACATTGCCGTCCACGCTGGTGTCGACGATGACGCTGTCTTTCATGCGCATCAGCACCTTGCATTCGTAGATGCGCGTGCGGTTGGCATAGTGGCCCGTGGTGTTGGTCTGGAACACCGGCGTGGGCGCCGCATTTCTGTTGCCGGGGATCATGCCCACGACCTGCTGGCTGCTGCTGTCCACGACCCATTCCGTGTACGGAGCCGACTGGAAGTCGGACCATTCCAGCTCCATGGTGTTACCGACCGCATGGACCTTGGAGGGCTCGCCCAGCGCCGCGATCGCGTCGTCGATGGAGCGGCCTTCCATGTTCTTGGCCACGTTCACGCTGGGCGAGAACGACAGCCCGGACTTGAACACCTGGCTGAGCGAGGGCAGGGTGGAGCTTCCGCCTGTCGGCATCGGCGCGCAGCCGGCCAGACCCATCGCGGCAAGCATGCCCGTGAACAGGAGAATCGGTCTGCGGTTTCGGTTGGAATGCTGAGGCGACTTCATGTGTGTTGTCCAGGTTCCCGAGCCGACCGGCCTCGATCGGATGAGGGGTGGGCCGCTTGTTTCTGTTCGTGACGGAGCGCCGATGAAGGGGCGCCCGCTGCGCAGGGTGACGCAGGTCGAGCCATCGATCCCCCGCGTCGTGAAGTGCGACATTTTTACCGAAAAAAGGGGCCGGATTTCGTCAGGCCATGTGTGAATTTTGTTACCTAATATGCCGCAACGTCGCTGCATACAGGGACAGAACCGGTGCAGGCTGCGCTAAGATCGTCCCCGCCCAATCCACTGGACTTCGTGACGATCATGCTCGCTCGCTTTCAATTCCTGATCCGCGCCGCATTTGCCGCCCTGGCCCTGGTGGCGGGGCTGGCCTCACCGACGGCGCATGCCGAAAAGCTCTACGGCGGTATTGCCACCGACGGCAAGCATTCGCGGATTTACTGGGTGTTGCCCGAAACCGGGGGCAAGTCGGCAGAAGCGGCCGCGCTTGCCGAATGCCGCAAGGCGGGCGGCAAGGAGTGCAAGGTGCTGAGCTGGTTTTCCGACAGCTGCATGGTGTACGCCCGCAATTCCGTCCAGGATCTGTTTCCGGGCAACAGCATTTCGCCGGAGATGGCGGCCAAGAAGGCGATGCGCCGCTGCACGGCCGGCAGCCCCGATGGGAAGTGCCGATTGACCACCATGCCGCTGTGCGTGGGCCCGGGTTACAGCGCGGCGGACATGCGGGCGCCCCTGCGGGCCTCGAAGGCCGAGCTGGAAAGTCTGTCCGCGAAGTTGAACCAACGAGAATACTGGGGCGCCATCGCCGAAAACGACACCGGCGGACTGGTGTACTCGGATGGCTATCCCAACGAAAAGGACGCCCTGTCCAAACTGCTGGATTGGGAAGACTGCAAGGACTGCCGCAAGGTGCTGACGTACACGGACAGCTGCGTGGGGATGGCCTGGGCCAAGGGGGCCAAGGGCCGCGGCACCAGCTTCACGGCGCTCAACCCCGATCCGAAGGCCGCCCGCGACGAGTCGCGCGCGACGTGCACGGCCAAGACCGGCAGCCCGGCCTGCGTCGCCATGGTGCGTTGTTCGGGCCGCGCGTATATCGACGGCTATGCCGGCCTGGACGAAAAGCCGAACTAGGCGCCTTGGCCAAGGCTGCTGGCGGCCAGGCAGCCCGAAGCGACAGGCGAAAAAAAAGGAAGGCGGCGCCTTCCTTTTTTTGTTTTCACCGGACGATCAGCCCTTGATGAATGCCAGGAGGTCGGCGTTGATCACATCCGCGTGGGTCGTCAGCATGCCGTGCGGAAAGCCGGGATAGACCTTCAGCGTGCCATTCTTGAGCAGCTTGACCGCCAGGCGCGACGAGTCGTCGATGGGCACGATCTGGTCGTCGTCGCCATGCAGCACCAGCGTGGGCACCGTGATGGCCTTCAGGTCTTCGGTCTGGTCGGTCTCGGAGAAGGCCTTGATGCCTTCGTAATGCGCCTTGGCGCCGCCGTTCATGCCTTGGCGCCACCAGTTGTTGATCACGCCCTGCGAGACCTTGGCGCCTTCCCGGTTGAAGCCGTAGAACGGGCCGGCGGCCACGTCCAGGAAGAACTGCGCGCGGTTGTCGGCCAGGGCCTTGCGGAAGCCGTCGAATACTTCGATGGGCGTGCCGCCGGGATTGGACTCGGTCTTGACCATGAGCGGGGGGACGGCGCTGACCAGTACGGCCTTGGCGACGCGGCCCTGCGGCTCGCCGTGGCGGGCGACGTAGCGGGCGACTTCGCCGCCGCCGGTGGAGTGCCCGATATGCACGGCGTTGCGCAGGTCCAGATGCTGGGCGACGGCGGCAGCGTCGGCCGCGTAGTGATCCATGTCGTGGCCATCGCTGACCTGGGCCGAGCGGCCGTGGCCGCGGCGGTCGTGCGCAATGACACGAAAGCCCTGGGCGAGGAAGAACAGCATCTGGGCGTCCCAATCATCGCCGGACAGCGGCCAGCCATGGTGGAACATGATGGGCTGGGCCGTCTTGGGGCCCCAATCCTTGAAGAAGATTTCAACGCCGTCGGGGGTGGTGATCGTGCTCATGTCGGGTTCTCCGGGGTTAGTTGGACCGCAGGGATAGACTAGGGCCTTATGCGCTGCCGGGAAATCCTACGCTGGGCTTGGCGCGTCATACGAAGGTATAGGCGGGGTTTGGCGCCGGATGTGTCCAAACCGCCACCACCGGCTATCGGGCGGGCGGGCAGCCCTGCAATGCGTGCGCCACGCACCGCGCCATCGCTTCGCCGTCAACCGGCTTGTCCAGGTAGGCACACGCGCCCAGCGCGAGCAGCCGTTGCTTGGCCGCCTCGGTGGGAAAGGCGGTCATGAAGATCAACGGGAACCGGCGCCCGGTCGCGATGAGCTCGGCCTGGAGCTGATCGCCCGTCATGGGCGACATCTGGACATCGGTGATCATGCAATCCGGCTCTTGGGCTTGCGCGTCGTTCAGGAATTCGGGGCCCGACCCGTAGGCCCGAACCTCGTAACCGAGCGAGCGCAGCAGGCTGGAGAGCGCGATCCTGACCCCCTCGTCGTCGTCGACAACCGCGATAGTGGGAATGTGGTTCATATCAGAAAATCCTTCGGGCCGGTCGGGTCACGATACGCATCCGATGTCCGGCATGTTCCGTTATGAACCTTTGCGCCTGCCGCGGAAATCATACAGAGGTTTGTCCCAAGCGCGGGTCAGGGTGCGGAAATGCCCAGCGCCTCGGCGTGGCGGACCAGGTCGGCCAGCGACCGGACCCCCATTTTGCGCATGACGTGGCCACGGTGAATCTTGACCGTGATCTCGCTCAGGCCGATCAGGCCCGCCACCTGTTTGTTCATCAGCCCGGACACCACATGCGCCATCACCTCGCGTTCGCGCGGGGTCAGCGTCTCGTAACGGGCGCGCAGGCCGTCCATGGCCGCATCGCGCGAACGGCGCTGCGTGTCGCGTTCGATGGCGGCGGAGACGGCGTCCAGCATGTCCTGTTCGCGAAAGGGCTTGGACAGAAAGTCCACCGCGCCCGCCTTCATGGCGCGCACGGTCATGGGGATGTCGCCGTGCCCGGTGATGAACACGATGGGCAGATCGATGCCTTGGCGCACCAGCTGATCCTGGAAATCCAGGCCGCTGATGCCCGGCAGGCGCACGTCCAGGACGATGCAGCCGGGCGCGTCGGGAATCTGGGTCTGCAGCAGTTCGGCGGGCGAGGCGCACAAGGTGGTGCGCAGGCCGATCGAGCGGAACAGGCTGTCGAGCGAGGCGCGGACGCTGGCCTCGTCGTCGACGACGATGACTTGCGACTGCGGGGCGGCGCTTGCGGCGCCGCTGGCGGTGCGGGTGTTCATGCGGAAGGTTCCCCCTGGGTGGCGGCGAGTGTCAGCGTAAATGCGGCGCCCGCGCCGGGCGTGTTGTCGACGGTAAGGCTGCCGCCATGGGCCTGCGCCGTGGTGCGGCAGATGGGCAGGCCCATGCCCATGCCTTGCGGTTTGGTGGTGAAAAATGGATCGAACAGACGCTCCAGGTCGCCGGGCGCGATGCCGGGGCCGGTGTCGCGCACCGTGACCGCGACGCGCCCGTCCTCGTGGCGGCGCGCGCCGACGGATAGCTGGCGGGCCTGAAACTGGCCGGCCATGGCCTGGCTGGCGTTGACCATCAGATTGACCAGCACCTGCTGCAGCTGGATCCGGTCGCCCAGGACGGGCGGCAGGCCCGGTTCGATGTCGACATTCAGCGCCACGCGCTCGCGGCTGAGCTCGTGCGCGACCAGGCGCGTGGCTTCCTCGATGACGGCGCCGATGTCCAGCGCGGCCTGCTGCACCGGCGCCTTGCTGAGGAACGCGCGGATGCGCTTGACGATTTCGCTGGCGCGCCGGCCTTCGGAGATGATGCGCTCCATCGCCAGCTCGACTTCGTGCAAGTCGGGCTGCGGACGGCGCAGCCATCGCATGCCCGCGTCGCCGCTGGTGACGACCGCCATCAGCGGCTGGTTGACCTCGTGCGCGATGGACGCGGTGAGCTCGCCCAGCGTGGCAACGCGCGCGGCGTGCGCGAGTTCGGTCTGGGCCAACAGCAGCGCGTCCTGCGCCTGCCGGCGTTCCGTGATGTCCACCACAAAAACCAGCACGGCGCCGTTGACGTCGTCGGCGGGCGGAAACGTGATGGTGAACAGCACCGGTACGCGCGCGCCGTCCGCATGCACGACTTCGGTTTCGCCTTCGTGAAAGGCGTCGCCCTGAGCAAACGCCGTCAGCGACCGCGCGAACATGCGGTCGTCCTCGCAGAGAATGTCGTCGACTGAATACGGTCCGGGCTCACTGGCCGGGCGGCCCACCATCGCCAGGAAGGCGGGGTTCATGTCGTCCACCTTGGTCAGCTTGCGGACCTGGCCGATGAATTCGGGATGGCGCGCCAGATGGGCGGTGAGGGCGGGTCCGTCCATGAGGCCCAAGGCGGTCAGTTCGGCGCGTACGGCGCGCCAGTCTTCCTGGATGACGCCAATGCGGCTGGCGTCGAACATGCGGCGGTAGCGCCGTTCGCTGCTGACCAGCGCGGTGTAGGCGGCCTTGCGGTCGGTGACGTCGCGGTGCGTTTCCATGACGCCCGTGACGCGCCCATGATGATCGCGCTGAAGGACCCAGCGGCTTTCCAGCACCAGCGTGGCGCCTGCCTGCGTCTTCTGTTCAAGCGTGCCGTCCCAGCTGCCGGTGGCAAGCAGTTCGGCCTCGATGGCTTCGCGCCGGTCCGGATAACGCGTCTGCAGCAGCGCATCGGCGACGCGGCCCAGGGCCATGCTGGCGGGCCAGCCGTAGGTGTCTTCGGCGGTGCGGTTCCAGAAGGTGATCACACCCTGGTGATCGCGCACGAAGATCATGTCGTGCGACAGGTTGAGCAGCCGCGCCTGCGAGGCAAGCCTGCGGGTGGCGCTTTGGTTCTGCAGCGCCAGCAGCGCGGTGATGCCGATGGCGGCCAGGCTGACCAGCGCGCGGGCGGTGGGCGAGCCCACGTGGTTCAGGCCGTGGGAATTCAGATAGGCCGCGATGGTGAGCAGGATGCCGCCCGCGCCCGCCACGATGATGTCCAGGCGCCGCGAGGTGCGCGCGGCAAGCAGCACGACCACCACATAAAGCACGGCCACGGCGCCGTCAAAGTCGGTGAAGGTATCCACCAGCGCAATGGCCAGCGCCAGCAGCAGGGCGGCGGCACGGAACAGGAACTGCATGCGGCGCATGCCCGTGGTCTGCGGCGCGCCGGGACGCACCGGTTGCGGCGGCTGGCCTGACGCGCTGCCGAGTGTCGACGTGAGCAAGATCAACCTCTGGGTAGGGGCGCGCGGGTCGGGCGGAAATCCAGGGGCGCGCAATGAGACCCGCACATTATCAGCCATCTTTGAAAGAAAACACCCGTATTTCCTGGGTAAACCTTCGTATGACTGGAGAAAACGATGAGCCGATTTTGCCGGCGCGTCGCCGTGGCTATTCTGGTTTCCATCGGGAATCGATACCCGATTCGTGAAGCCAACCCGGAGAATTCCATGAACGATCTTTCGCTTCAAACCCGCATCACCGCTCCCCTGCGCACGCCCACCGATCTGGGCGCCGAGGCCAGGGTCGACATCGCCGCCGCCCTGACGGGCCTGCTGGCAGACATGTTCGCGTTGTATCTGAAGACCAAGAACTTTCACTGGCATATGTCAGGCCCGCACTTTCGCGACTATCACCTGATGCTCGACGAGCAGGGCGACGAGATCTACGCCACGACGGACGTCATTGCCGAACGCGCCCGCAAGGTGGGCGGCACCACGCTGCGTTCGATCGGCCACATTCAGCGCCTGCAGCGCCTTGCCGACAACGACGCCGACTACGTGACCCCCGAGGACATGCTGGCTGAACTGGCCGACGACAACCGCCGCCTGACGGGCTTTCTGCGCGCAACGCACGCCGTGTGCGAGGCCCACAACGACGTCGCCTCGACCAGCCTGATCGAGAACTGGATCGACGAGGCCGAGCGCCGCACGTGGTTCCTGTACGAGTCGACGCGCGCTCAACGCTGATCCCCAGCCGGTCGGCTGCCGTCCAGACCCTTGCGCCGCGCGCGGCGCGTCCAGGAGACGTTTCCATGTCACACGACTACCCCGCGGCCGCCTTGCCAGCCGGCACGGCCGCCCCGTCCTTCGCCTTGCCGGCCACGCCGGACCAGACGGTTGCGCTGGAAGAACTGCGCGGCCGGCCGCTGATCCTGGCGTTCTACCCCGCGGACTGGAGCCCGGTCTGCGGCGACCAGATGGCGCTTTACAACCAGATCCTTCCCGAATTCCACAAGGCGGGCGCGCAGCTCGTCGGCATCTCGGTGGACGGCGTCTGGTGCCACGCTGCGTTCGCGGCCGATCGCAAGCTTCATTTCCCGCTGCTGGCCGATTTCGAACCTAAGGGCGAGGTTGCCCGGCGCTACGGGGTCTACCGCGAACCGGAGGGCATCGCCGAGCGCGCGCTCTTCGTGATCGATGCCGAGGGTGTCATCCGGTGGAGCTACGTGTCGCCGCTGGGCATCAACCCGGGCGCCGACGGCATCCTGGACGCGCTCGACAAACTGGCCCCCGCTTTGCAAGGAGTGCAATCATGAGCCGCTTGTTCATTCCCGTGAATGCGCAGGACCACATCCAGGGGCCGGACAGCGCGCCCGTGACGCTGGTGGAGTATGGCGATTACGAATGCCCGTATTGCGGCGAAGCCTATCCGGTTTTAAAGGCCGTGCAGCGCGCGCTGGGGGACCAGATGCGCTTCGTGTTCCGCAATTTCCCGATTTCGGAATTGCATCCGGACGCCGTCGCGGCCGCTGAGTTTGCCGAGGCGGCCGCGCAGGCGGGCAAGTTCTGGCAGGCGCACGACCTGCTGTACGAGCGCCAGAATGCCCTGACGCAAAACGACCTGTTCGCCTACGGTGCGGAAATAGGCCTGTCGGCCCAGGTGCTTTACCGCGCCTTCGGCGGCGCGTTCGATTCCAAGATCGAGGTGGACTTCAGCGGCGGCGTGCGCAGCGGCGTGAACGGCACGCCGACTCTGTTCATCAACGGCGTGCGCTATGACGGGGCAAGGGATGCCGACACGCTTGTCGCGGCGCTGACTGCGGCGGCGCGAGAGGCTGCGGTCCACGCGTGAGTGAAGCAAGGCCCCGCATCCGGCGGTCTAGTTGCCCGCCCGGGGCTGCCCGCCCGGGGCTTAAGTCTGGCGTTTCCGTGCCGTTACATTTCTCAAGGAAACCCCGGCCGGGCGGGCGAACATGCCGCGCGGCCGCCAAGAGGAAGACACGCCATGACATCCGTTGCCTCCGTAGGAGCCGTCACCACGATCGGCCTGACGCCGCCTGCCACGGGCGTGACCCGTGCGGGCGATCCGCCCGAGATCGCCGCGGCGCCCGCGTCCACGACGGTGACGCTGGGGCAGGGCACGGCCCCCGCGTTGACCTACACGCCGCAGCCGGCTGCGACGGGCGTCGTCTGGGAGCACGAGGCGTCGGACAAGGTGTCCGCCGTCATGGCCGAAACACTCTCGGCCCGCACGCTGGCTGGCCGGCTTGAGGGCGTGGCCTCGGCGCTGCTGGAGCGCTTCACGACCGATGGCGGCAATTACCTGCAATCGGCGCGGATGCTGCCGGGTGCCGGACAGGTAGGCGCCCTGGGCGCAGTGCAGACCGGTTCGGCCGGCCAACCCGAAGACGCGTACACGCTGCGCATCACCACCGCCAGCGGCGTGAAAGTGGAGGTGGGCCTGCGCAACAGTGCGGACGGTCTGGAAGTGCAGATCGACGTGACCGAGGGCGAGCTTTCGGAAACCGAGCGCAAGGCGATTGCGGGTCTGTCCAAGGCGTTCCAGGACGCGGTGGATGGCCTGGCCTCGGTGCCGCCGCGCATGGCGTGGTCCAGCCTGGCCAAGTTCGACACTGCCGTGCTGTCGTCGGTCACGCTGCAAGCCACGACCACGGCCAATGGCGTCATCTCGCAATCCGTCGAGTTTTCCGCAGACAGCAAGCAGCGCTCGCTGGCCATCAAGAGCGCCGACGGCGTGGTGAAGGTCGACGTCGACGTGAGCAAGTCGGCGCTATTTGGCAACGCCCAGCAGCGCGCCGCGGCTGTCAGCG
Source organism: Achromobacter sp. E1 (assembly GCF_037039475.1). Lineage (NCBI taxonomy): Bacteria > Pseudomonadati > Pseudomonadota > Betaproteobacteria > Burkholderiales > Alcaligenaceae > Achromobacter > Achromobacter sp. E1. The sequence goes on along the minus strand of NZ_CP146253.1, from coordinate 3,110,421 downwards.
ACTACCTGCAGCAGTTCGACGCCGCGCGCACGCGTGGCCGGGGCAACGAGGCAATGATGTCGCTGTTCAAGGACGCCTTCGCCGAACTGCACCAGAGCTACGAAGCGGGCGCCGCGCCCTCCAGCCAGGCGCCGCGCATCGCTGCGGCCGGCTACACGTACCGCAGCCTGCTGTCGGGCGTGGCGGACTTCTCGGCCTCGATCTCGCAGAATGGTGAAGCGAGCAATCCGTACAAGACCGGTGAAGTCGACCAATTCTCGTATCAGGTCTCGCAAAGCAGCAGCGTGAGCGGCCGGCCGTTGTTCGATCTGGGCGTCAGCCAGGAGCAGCGCGCCAATCTGTCCGCCAGTTATCACACCGCGCTGGCGCCGCAGCAGACGCTGGACTTGACGCGCGACAAGGATTCGCAGAACTACCGGTTCTTCCAGATCCGGGACGAGGTCAGGAGCCAGACCAGCATCCGCTACGAAGCGGGCATGCTGGCCGAGGCGAACCTGACGCACACGCGCAATCTGTCGACCCGCATGCAGGCCTACGTTAAGGGCGAGCTGATCGAAGACACCCTGACGCCGGTGCTTGAGACCACCACGCGCGACCTGATGTCGCTGGTGCGCGCCGCGGAGCTGGAGCCGTCCGAAAGCGAGCGGCTGCAACGCCGCGATCCGGCCGCCGCGGACGCGTTGCTGCTGAGCAAGCACCTGGCGCTGGCGCGTGCCGTGGCCAGGGACCGGCAACCTTAATCCAGGGCGTAGCCGCGCGCTTACTTGAACAGCGCGGCGTTTTCTTCCAGCACGGCATCGGCGCATTGCGCGTCCAGATTGCCGCCCGGTGCCCCGGCCACGCCAATGGCGCCGATCACACTGTTGCCAGCCTTGATCGGCACGCCGCCGCCCAGCAGCAGGAAGCCGGGAATGTCGGTCAGGTTGGCGGCGCCGGGATTCTTCTGCGCGTTTTCCATCATGGTGAGCGTGGGCGTCTTGGCCGACACGGCCGTGAAGGCCTTGGCGCGGCTGGCTTCGATGGTGTGCGGGCCAGCGTTGTCGGCGCGCGCAAACGCCTTGAGCAGGCCGGCGCGGTCCACGACGGCGGCGCTGACGTTGTAGCCCTTGGCCTGGCAGGCGGCGACAGTGCCAGTCGCCAGCTTCTGTGCGTCGGCCATCGACAGGTTGCTCTCGCTCAGCACGGCGGCATGGGCGGCGCCGGCAAAAGCCAGCGTGGAAATCAGGGCGGCAAGCGAAAGCTTCTTCATGGTCTGCATCCTTTGTGAGGTGTTGCGGTAGGAGCAGACAGTGTGGCCAAAAGGCCGAAAACCCGGTATACGCCCGACTACGCGCACGCCTCCGTAGCGCTACGGAGGCGCATCAGTCGAGCAGGGTCGCGTACTGGCGGATCAGCTGCGCGAGCGATTCGGCTTCCAGCTTCGCAAAGACGTTGGCGCGGTAGGTTTCGACCGTGCGCGGCGACAGGTCGAACTCGCGCGCGATTTCCTTGTTGCTCATGCCGCGCACGATGCGCGCCAGGACCTCGTGTTCGCGCGCCGATAGACGCGCCAGGCGGTCCGCCGCCGCCTGCGTGACGGCCAGGCGTTCACGGCTGGCGATGTGCGTGCGCACGGCCGCCTGCACCGCATCCAGAAAGACATCGTCGTCGACCGGCTTTTGCAGGAATTCCATGGCGCCGCCCTTGAATGCACGGCGGCACAGGTCCACATTGGCGTGCCCGGTCAGCATGACGACGGGCAGGTCGGACCGGTCGGCAAGCTGGGCAAGCACGTCCAGGCCGCTGATGCCGGGCATGCGGATGTCCAGCACAACGCAACCGATCACGGGCTGCGCCAGGGCATCCAGGAACGCCATCGGGTCGGCGTAGCCCGCGCTGCGCAAGCCGACGCTGCGCAGCAGCAGTCCAAGGCCATCGCGAACCGCATCGTCGTCATCCACCAGGTACACGAGCGGGGAATGGTCGTTGGGATTCATGCGGCGGCTCCGGCCTGCGGCAGGCTGACGGTGAAGCAGGCGCCCGCGGGACTGAGGTTGCGCGCGGCGATGCGGCCGTCCATCGACCCGGCCAAGGTATCGCACAGGGCAAGACCCAGGCCCATGCCCTGGTCGCGGGTGGTGTAGAACGGCGTGAACAGGCGCGGCATTGCATCCGCGGCGATGCCGGGGCCCGTGTCGCTGACGCTGAACTGGTAATGGCCGTCCGCCACGCGGCCTTCAAGCGCGATCTTGCGCGCGCCGGTGGCGCCTTCCAGCGCGTCCGCCGCGTTCTGCACCAGATTGTGCAGGATCTGTTCGAGGGCCACGCGGTCACCCAGCGGGCGCGCGCCGGGACTGGCGTTGGTCCAGGCCAGCCGGATGCCTTGTCTAGCCAGCTCCGGTTCGCGCAGGAAGCGCAGCGACGCGATCATCGCATCCGGATCGATGGCTTCGCGCCGGGCGGGGGAACTGGGCTGCACCAGCGCGCGCATGCGGCTGATGATGTCGGCGGCGCGCTTGGCTTGTTCGGCGCTGGCCAGCAGCGCATGGCGCACGGCGGGGCGCTCGTCTTCGTCATCGAGCAGGCGCTGGGCGGCACGGGTTTGCGCCAGGATGGCGGTCAGCGGCTGATTGAGTTCATGGGCGATGCCGGCGGCCATTTCACCCAGCGTGCTCAGGCGCGCCATCGCTGAAAGCCGCACTTGCTCCTGCTGCCGGCGCGCTTCGGCGCGCGAGCGTTGCCACGCTGCTGCGCCGGCCACCAGCAGGCCGCTGGCCGCGGCCCACCCAAGCCAGACGGCCCAGGGCCAGGATGCGGGCGTCAGCGAGCGCGTGCTGCGCATCTGGAAGGGCTGGCTGGCCGCGCCCAGCGGCTTTTGCAGCGCCAGCGTCCAGCCGGCCGGAGACGCGCCGGGTTGCTTGTCCAGAAGGGGTAGCGGCTTACGGTCCACCGTGAGGGTCAGATTGCCCAGGCCCGGGGGAAAGTCAGCGGCCGGCACGAGGTGGCGCGCGTCGATCAGCAGGCTCCACCCCGATGGGGACACCAGCCAGTAGCGCGCGTCGTCCACGGCGATGGTGACGGGCCGGTCCAGTTGGCGCGCGCGTTGCACCGCGGCGGTCAGGCCGGCGGGCTCGGGCAGGCTGCCCGACCACATGCCGCCTGGCAAATAGCCCAGGCCCAGAAGCTGGGGCATGGCGGGCTGCAGGCTGGGAAAAAGGCGCTCGGGAGCGGGCGGATGCGACAGCGCGGCGAGCGTGGCGAGGACGGCTTCGTGCTGCACCGTCTTCTGGCTCAGCATGCGCTGGGCGATGCTGGTGCTCTGGAAGAAGCGCTCGTACTGATCCGCGTACTCCTGGCGCGCGATCCAGATTGCGCCCAGACAGAAGAGGACCAGCCAGCAGAGAAAGGCGCGCGCGCGGGATAGGGGATTCACGCCGGCCATTATGCCTTGCGGCAAACCCGCGCCGGAATCCGTAGGGCTACGGAGGCTCAGGCAGCCAGCTTGTGCGTGCCGGCGGGCTGGGAGTTGGCCGAAACGGCCATCTGATACAGCGCGGCCACCAGGTCGGACTGCGTCACCAGCCCCTGCAGATGGCGGCCCTCGTCCAATACGGGCACGCAATGCAGACTGTCCGACATCGGACGCGCCAGCTCGATCACGGGCAGGCCCGGCGTGGCGAAAGGCACTTCGCTGCGCATGCAGTCGGCCACCAGCAGATCTGGGGTGAAGGCGGCATCCGTGGCGACGGGCGCAGGGCGGCTCTTGCGCGCTAGCACATCGCCCTGGGCAATCATGCCCGCGTAGCGGCCCGCCGAATCCAGCACCGGCAGCGCCTGCAAACGGTGCTTGTCAAAGAGCCGCACCGCGTAGTCCAGCGGGTCCTTTTCCAAGACGGTCACCACGTCGCGCGACATGATGTCGGCGCATCGCACGTCGCCAAAGCGGCGCACGCTGGCGCGCAGTTCGGCGGCGAGCACGATGTCTTCCAGATCTTCCTTGCTGATGTCCAGCAACTCGCCGCGCTGGCTCAGCGCTTCGTCAAGGTCGGCGCGCGAAAAGCCCAGGCGCGCGCTGGGGATGGGGTCGCGCGTGTGGTGTCCGGCGGCCGGTTCGGCGTGGCGGCGGGGGTAGTTGCGTTTGAGCGCGCCGTTGAAGACCACGGCGATGGCAAGCAGAATGACCGAATTCAGCGCCACGGGCCACAGCGCGAAACCGTAGCCGAGCTTGGCGACGGCCGGTCCTCCCAGCACGGCGGTCAGCGCGACGGCGCCGCTGGGCGGATGCAGGCAGCGCAGGGAAAACATGGCCCCGATGGCCAGGGCCACGGCGACGGCGGCGGCAACGCTGGGCAGGGGAATGAACTGCGCGCAGAACACCCCGATCAGGGCCGACACGAGGTTGCCGGCCATCAACGACCAGGGCTGGGCGAGCGGACTGGCAGGCGCGGCGAACAGCAGCACCGCCGATGCGCCCATCGGCGCGATGAACCACGGATTGTCCGCGCCCAGCGCGTGACGACCCACCCACTCGGTGCAGAACAGGCCGAGCAGGGCGCCGACCGCGCCGTACAGTTTTTCGCGTCCGTTGACGCCCACGGGCGCTGGCGCGAACGAGCCCAGCCAGCGCTTTATTGCAACACCCAAGACAATCTCTCCTCGCGACGCATTGATATGTCGCGGGGCGACAATTTATCACGAGGCGCATTACCTGACGGCATGAGCTTATGCCAAACAGGTGTAAAGGAGAGGGGATCAGTCCTTGCCGTTGTCGGCGCCCATGCGCGCCAGCAATCGCGTCAGAAGCGGACGCATGGCGTGCAGTTCTTCGAGATGCGAGGCGGAGAGGTTTTCCAGCATGCGCTCGCCCTTGGCGGTCAGCACGACCTCGACGCGGCGTCCGTCTTCGGGGTCGGCTTCGCGGCTGACCAGATCCAGCCGCGCCAGACGGCCCACCAGTTCAGCCGCCGTGTGCGGGCGGATCAGCAAGCGGTCGGCGATTTCGCCAACGTAGAGGCCCCGGCGTCCGGGAGCGCCTTTGCGCGTGCCCTTGATGGCCAGCAACGCCTGATGCTGCTGCGGCATCAGGTCCAGGCCCGCGGCCGCGCTTTCACTGAACGCCGCGAATTTTCGCAACGCATAGCGAAAGTCCGCGAGCAGTTCGTAGTCTGCGGGAGACAGGCGAGAGGGTGTCTTGGAGGCGTTCACCGCGCGATTCTAATATATGTCGTGATACGATATATATGACTTTTCTCAAATTCCGTGCGAATACTTCCCAAGTTGCTTTGACCATGCCTCCCATTTCCTCTTCCGCCCGGCCCGGACTGCGGCTCGGCGACTTCACCACGGACCGGCGCGTCGTCCTGCTGATGGGTCTTGCCATGCCCGTCGGCCTGGCCAGCGTCGCGGCCGCCTGGATCCTGCTGCGCCTGATCGCACTTTGCACGAATCTGGCCTATCACGGCCTGTTTTCCTTTGCCGACCTGCCCATCACCACCGGCCGTCTCGGGTGGGGATCGGTGGCCATCCCGGTGATCGGCTGCCTCATCATCGGCCTCATGGCGCGCTACGGCTCAGAAAAGATCCGCGGCCACGGCATCCCCGAAGCCATGGAAGCCATCCTGATCGGCAAGAGCCGCATCCAGCCGAAGGTGGCGGTGCTAAAGCCCGTGTCGTCGGCGGTGTCCATCGGCACCGGCGGCCCGTTCGGCGCCGAAGGACCCATCATCATGACGGGCGGCGCGATCGGGTCGCTGCTGGCGCAGACCATCCACCTGGACGACGGCGAACGCAAGACGCTCCTGGTCGCCGGCGCGGCGGCCGGCATGACGGCCATCTTTGGAACGCCGCTGGCCGCGGTGTTGCTGGCGGTCGAACTGCTGCTCTTCGAATGGAAGCCGCGCAGTTTCCTGCCCGTGGCCGTGGCCGCGCTGGTGGCGGCGGCAACACGCGCCTTCGTCATGGAGCCCGGCCCGATCTTTGCGTATGCCGGCACGTTTGCCTTCACGCCTTGGCATCTGGTGGCGTGCGCCGCGGTCGGCGTGCTGGCGGGCCTTGGGTCCGGCGTGCTCACGTCGCTGGTGTATGCGGCCGAAGACCTGTTCGAGAAGCTGCCCATCCACTGGATGTGGTGGCCGGCCATCGGCGGACTGGCCATCGGCATCGGCGGCCTGATCGAGCCCGCCGCGCTGGGCGTGGGCTATGACAACATCCGCCACATGCTGGCGGGCGATCTGGCGTTCCAGGCGGTGCTGGTGCTGCTGGTGGTCAAGGTTGCGATCTGGTCTATTGCGCTTGGGTCGGGCACGTCCGGCGGCGTGCTGGCCCCGCTGCTGATCTTTGGCGGCGCGTTGGGCGCGCTGGCGTCGCCCGTGCTGCCGCAGGCCGACCCGGGGTTCTGGGCCCTGGTGGGCATGGCGGCGATGATGGGCGGCACGATGCGCGCGCCGCTGACGGCAACGCTTTTTGCCGTGGAGCTGACCGGCAACCTGCAGGCGCTCTTGCCGGTGCTGTCGGCGTGCGTGTTTGCCTATGGCGTGACCGTGCTGCTGCTCAAGCGGTCGATCCTGACCGAGAAGATCGCACGCCGCGGCCACCATATCAGCCGCGAGTACCGTGTGGATCCCTTTGACCTCTTGCGCGTCGCCGACGTGATGACCAGCCCGGTGCAGACGCTGCCCGACACGATGACGGTGGCGCAGGCCGTGACGCATTTCACCACCGCGCAGCCCGTCCACACGAGCTATCCGGTGCTGGACGCGCAAGGTGTCGTGGTGGGCGAGGTGACGCGCGCCGACACGCTGGCGTGGGCATTGCAACGTGAGCCGGACGACCGGACGCTGGCGCAGGCGCTGGACGGGCGCGAACTGGTGTTCGGCCATCCCGATGAACTGGCCAGCCAGATCGCCGACCGCATGGCGTTGTCCGGGGCGGGGCGCGTTCCGATCATCGACCGCGATTCCGGCCGGTTGCTGGGCATCGTGGGCCGTAAGGACCTGTTCCGCTCGCGCGCGCGCCGGTTGCGCGAGGAAAGCCAGCGGACGGCGTTTTTCCGTCGGGCGGCGTCTGCGCCGGGCGCGCTGCGCAAGACGGGCTGAGGCGGTTCGATTACGCCGCCGCTGCTTTGCCGCCCGATGCGCGCAATTCCCACAACACGTCCAGCACGTGCTGCGTGGCCGCTTCCACTTGCCCGGCCCGATGCGCGATGCCCAGCGGCCGCCACAAGGCGGGCCGCACCGGCCGCATGATGACGCGCGGATCGGGTTGCGGCGCGGTCGCCTCATGCGGCAACAAGGTCGCGCCATAACCGGCAGCCACGAGGCTCTTGATGGCGTCGTTGTAGTTCAACTGGATGCGCGCGCGTGGGTTCAGGCCGGCGGCCATGAACCATTCGCCCGTCAGCCGCGACAGGCGCGTGCTGGCGTCGTTCAGGATCAGCGGCCGCTCGGCCAGCCACGCGGGCGTGAGGCGCGCGGGCGCTTTCCAGGACGCGGGCAGAAAGGCCATCACCGGATCGCGGCGCCACGGTCGCAGCACGAGTCCCGTCATGGGCGGCTGTGGCAGCGCGACAAGTCCCACGTCCAGTGTCCCTTCGGCCAGCCTCAGCAGCGTTTCCTGCGAAGTCAGCACCGCCACCTGCACGTCGATGCCGGGATGATCGCGGCCCAGCGTTTCCAGCGCTTGCGGCAGCAGATGCGCGATGGCCCCGGTCGAGGCTCCGAGCCTCACGCGGCCGGCCAGCCCTTGCACCTGCCGCTGCACGTCGTCCAGCGCCTGGTCCGCCTCGGCGAGCAGGCGGCGAGCCCGTTCCAGCAACGTTTCGCCGATGGGCGTGGGCCTGACCTGACCGCGTTTTCGCGTCAGCAGTGGCGCGCCGACACGGGCTTCCAGGTCTGACACGTGCAGGCTCACGGTGGGCGGCGCCAGATGCAGCGCACGCGCGGCGTCGGCAAACGACCCCAGGTCGGCGATGGCCACGAGGGTGCGCAGACGGTCCAGGCTGATTTCGCGCATGGGGGTTTTCCGGGTTGGGTTTCGGTGTTGGCGCCGGCGCGCCCACGTCGTTCAGAGAACCTGAATTAAACGGTCATGATATTCGACTTTTCTTATCTGGCGGCGGGATCGAAGATGATGTTCATTCCTGAAGAGATCAGGCAACGCCGAAACATCCGGACCGCATCATGACCAAACCTCTAGTTTTCATCGACGGCGACCAGGGCACGACAGGCCTGCAGATCCACGAGCGGCTGCATGGCCGCACCGACCTGCGGCTGCTGACGCTGCCCGAGACCGACCGCAAGAACCCTCAGCGCCGCGCCGAGGCGATCAACGCCAGCGACATCGCGATTCTCTGCCTGCCCGACGAACCGGCGCGGCAGGCCGCCGCCTCGGTCGTCAATCCCAAGGTCCGCATCATCGATGCCAGTTCCGCGCATCGCACGGACGCGGGTTGGGTCTATGGTTTTCCGGAAATGCGCGCGGGCCAGGCCGAGCGGATTGCGCACGCGCTGCGGGTCAGCAACCCGGGCTGCTATCCCACCGGCGCAATCGCGCTGCTTGGGCCGCTGGTGCAGGCCGGGCTGGTGCCCGCCGACTATCCGGCGGTCATCAACGCCGTGTCCGGCTATTCGGGAGGCGGCCGCGCCAGCGTCGATGCCTACGAAGGCGCGGAAGGCGCGCGCGGGCCCGCGTTTCAGGTCTACGGCCTGGATCTGGCTCACAAGCACACGCCCGAGATCGAGCGGCATGCGGGCCTCTCGCAGCGTCCGGTGTTCGTGCCGTCTTACGGCGCTTTCCGCCAGGGCATCGTCCTGACCGTGCCGCTGCACCTGCGCCTCTTGCCCGCCGGCGTGGACGCCGCGGCGCTGCACGATTGTCTGCAACAGCACTACGCGGGCGCCGCCCACGTTCAGGTCGTGCCGCGCGACGAGGCCGCCACGCACGCGAACCTGGATCCCCAGGCGCTGAACGGCACGAACGACCTGCGGCTGGGCGTGTATGGCAATGGCGCGCACGGTCAGGTGCTGCTGACCGCCGTGTTCGACAACCTGGGTAAGGGCGCATCGGGCGCGGCAGTGCAGAATCTGGATCTGATGCTGGCCGCGATGCGGTGATGGGGCCCGTGCAAGCCGGGCAAGGCCACGCGGCCTTTGCCCGGCCGGTTTACTTGTCGAGCCAGGGCGCTTCCTTCCAGAGCTGGCGGAATTGCGCTTCGCCGGCCGACAGTTCCTTGGCGTACTCCGCGGGCGGCAGGTAGCGCAGCGGCGCAAACATCTCCCGGGCCTTGGCCTGGAATTGCGGGTCTTGCACCGTGTGCTGGACGGCCGATACCAGCTTCGTGCGGACCTCGTCCGGCAAGCCCTTGGGCGCGGCCAGGCCGCGCAGCGAAGCCAGTTCGAAGTCGAACCCCTGTTCCTTGAAGGTGGGCACGTCGGGCAGCGCGGCAGACCGGGTATTGCCCATCTGTCCTAAAAAGCGCAGCGGCGTGCCGCCTTTCCGGTACTGAAGCGCCTCGCCCACGTTGATGGCGCCGATCGTGATCTCGCCGCTTGCCAATGCGCCGCGCACTTCGCCGGCGCCCTTGTACGGGATGTGGCTCAGTTTGGTGCCTGACGTGCGTTCGAAGCGGAGCATGGCCAGGTGGTCGTCCGAGCCGGTGCCCGTGGTGCCGACGGTGACCTTGCCGGGGTTCTGCTTTGCATAGGCAGCCAATTCCGCCAGATTCTTGATCGGGTTGTCGTTCAGCACCGAGAACGCGCCCGGGTCATCGATCAGGTTGCCGAGCAGATCGTAGCTTTGCCAGGTGAAGTCCGTCTTGCGCTCGATGGGAATCGTCAGCAGATTCGGCGTGTTGATGAAGCCGATGGTGTAGCCGTCCGGCTGAGCGCGCGCCAGTTCCGCAAAGCCGATGGCGCCGCCCGCGCCCGGCCGGTTCAGCACCACGATGCGCGCGTCGCCGCCCAGGTACTTTTGCAGGAAGGGGGCCATCATCCGGGCGACCAGGTCGGTGCCGCCGCCCGGTCCGTAAGACACGATCAGGTTGATCGGCCGTTCGGGATAGCCGGCCGCCTGCGCGGCGCCGGAAAACAGGGCGGCGCCTGCAAGCAGGGTAGCCAGGGTGCGCAGCGTGCGGCGCTTGGTCTGTTGTTGCATGGTTGTCTCCTTTGGATGTTTTGGCGGTCACGGCCTGTCGCGTGCCTCTCGGCGCCGGCAGGCACGAATGCCGCGTTGTTATGTCAGGTTGGCAATACGTTCGGCGGCGCGGGGCCAGACCTCCGGGTTGACGAGTTGCGGCGGCCGCTTGCCGCGCAGCATGGCGGCAAGCTGCGTTGCCGAGGAACGGGCGACGCTGCGGCGCGCTTCGTGCGTGACGCCCGCCGTGTGGAAGGTGGCCACGACGTTGTCCAATGCCAGCAGCGGGGCCGACCGGTCGGGCGGTTCCTGCTCCCACACGTCCAGCCCGGCGCCTCGCAGGTGTCCGCCCCGCAACGCGTCATGCAGCGCGCTTTCGTCATGGATGCCGCCGCGGGCCGTCGAGATGAACACCGCGCCGGGTTTCATCGCCGCAAAGGCGCGCGCGCCGAACAGACCGCGCGTGGTGGCGTCCAGCGGGCAATGCAGCGAGACGATGTCGGACTGCGACAGCAGTTCGTCCAGCCCAACCGGTTCAGCGCCGCGGGCGCGGATGGCCGCGGCATCCAGCAGCGGATCGTGGGCGATGACGCGCAGACCAAAGCCTTGGGCAATGCGGGCCACGCAGGTGCCGATCTTGCCAATGCCCACCAGGCCGATGACCGCGCCGTGGATCTCGTGGCCCATCAGGTCTTCGCGCGAAAAGCCGGTGTCCTGGCGCAGGCGGTTATGGGATTCGACGATCCGGCGTTGCACGGCCAGCAGCAGCGCGTAGGTGTGTTCGGCCACGGACTCGGCGTTGCCGCCGGCCTGGTTCACGACGGCGATGCCGGCGGCTGTGCAGGCTGGCACATCGATGGTGTCGTAGCCCGCGCCGCCCGACGACACGCACACGAGGTCCGGGCACTGCGCGATCAATGATTCGCCGACAAACCACTGGCGCGGCAGCTCGTCCTTGGCGGCGGACACATGGTAGGCATGAGCGGATTTCAATCCGGCAAGCGTGCGGGCGTCATCGCCCTTCGCGGGCAGCACCGACAACGCGATGCCGGGCGTGGCGCCGATGATTTCGTCAAATACGGGGTTCAGCCACAGGTCCAGGCGGACAAGCCGGGCGGGGCGGTCTTGCGGGGTAAATCCGGAATCCGGCATGTGGCATTATCTCCAAGTCAGTCCGACTGGACTCTACGCCCGCCAAAAGGGGAGATAAAGCGAATAATTTTCTGCTCAATAGAACGCTTTTGTGAAACTGTCGAGAGATTCGCGGAGGGACAGTTGCCCTTACACCATCCCCGAGGGCGCATGAAAATCCAGGCAGGCCTCGGCGTGCGCGCGCAGCGTTTCCAGCATGGGCCGCGTGTCGTCCCGGCGCCATTGGAAGGTGTAGGTAAGCGGGCGCAGGGGCGCGAATCCGGGCAGGGGGTGCAAGTCGCCCCGGTCGATCAGGATGCGTGCCCAGGCCGATGGCAGGAAGCCCAGCCCCAGCCCTTGGCGGAGCATGGCCGCGATGCCGCCCCAACCGTTGCAGCACTGGTTGCGGCCCGGCGACACGCGTTGCTCGGTCAGCCAGTCGTCCAGGATCCGGATGGCGCCCGAACTTTGCGGCAGGGTGATGAGCGTCAGGCCGGGCAGGTCCGCGGGGGTGAGCGTCTGGGGATTGGGGACGGCGCCGGCCGCGGCCACCCATTCGAAGTGGGCGCTGCCGATTACGCGCGACGCGATCGACGGCTGGGAAGAGGGGCCCGCAATGACGGCGAAGTCGAGCTCGCCTTCTTCCAGGCCGCGCTCGACCAGTTCGCCAACGCCCACGAAGGGCTCGACCAGCAGATCGGGGTGGTCGAGTTGAATCACTTCAATCAGGCGGGCCATCCAGGTCAGTGACGTCAGCTCGCCCGCGCCAAACCGGCAGCGGCCCGAATAGCTGAGGTTGTTGCTGGCCTGCTGCATGAACTGGTCGGCGTTGCGCAGCAGATCCTTGGCGTGCGGCACCAGCTGTTCGCCCAGCGCGGTCAACGTGGCGCTGCGGGCGCTGCGGCTGAAGAGTTCGGCCCCGATGGACGATTCCAGTTCGCCAATCCGCTTGGACAACGACGAAACCGAAATATTCAGCCGGTTCGCGGCGATGGCGAAGTTCTTGCAGGTGGCGGCCCAGTAGAAGGCTTCGAGTTGCTTGAGCGTCATGAGAGGATGCAATCCGGCGGAGCCGGCTGGTGAGGGCGAATAAAAGTGTAGTGAACAAGATCGATAAAGTCACTTTATTCAAACTGCTGTCGCGCCTATAGTCCCCGCCAACACCGACAACGACAGGACGGCCGCTCGCCACGCGAGCGCCCCGAGGAGCCCACATGCCCGATCCGCTGCGCCGCATGCTCAGTCTGCACGACTTCGAAGCCGCCGCCAGAAAGCGGCTGCCCAAGCCCATCTACGCGTACGTGTCAGGCGCGGTCGAGGACGGCCATTCGGAACGCGGCAACCGCGACGCGTTCGCCGAATATGGTTTTCTGCCCAAGGTGCTGGTGAACGTGTCCGCGCGAAGCACCCGGTGCATGGTGCTGGGCCGGGAGTTCGCCGCGCCCGTGGGTGTGGCGCCCATGGGCATTTCGGCGATATCCGGTTACCGCGGCGATGTCGTGATGGCCAAGGCGGCCGCGGATGCCGGCGTGCCCTGCATCATGAGCGGTTCGTCGCTGATCCGGCTGGAAACCGTGATGGAGCAGGCGCCGGGCACCTGGTTTCAGGCCTATCTGCCGGGCGACGACGCCCAGATCGCCGCGCTCATCGATCGCGTGGCGGCGGCCGGCGTCGGCACGCTCGTCCTGACGGTCGACACGCCGGTGGCCGCGAATCGCGAGAACAACGTGCGCGCCGGGTTCTCGACGCCGCTGCGGCCAAGCCTGGGCCTTGCGTGGCAGGGGCTGACGCATCCCCGGTGGCTATTTGGCACGTTCCTGCGCACGTTGTTGCGTCACGGCATGCCGCACTTCGAGAACAACTATGCGACACGGGGCGCACCCATCCTGTCGGCCAGCGTGCTGCGCGACTTCTCCGACCGCGGCCACCTGAACTGGGAGCACGTAGCCGCCATCCGCCGGCGCTGGCGGGGGCAGATGGTGCTCAAGGGCGTCTTGCATCCCGACGACGCGCGGACGGCGCTCGCGCTGGGCATGGACGGCATCATCGTGTCCAACCACGGTGGCCGGCAGCTGGACGGCAGCGTGCCGCCGCTGCACGCCTTGCCCGCCATCGTGGACGCGGTGGGCGGCCGCATGGAGGTGATGCTGGACAGCGGCGTGCGCCGCGGAACGGACGTGATCAAGGCGTTGGCGCTGGGCGCGCGCTGCGTGTTCGTGGGGCGCCCGTTCAACTATGCGGCGACGGTCGCGGGGCAGCGCGGCGTGGCGCACGCAATCGCGCTGATCGCCGAGGAAGTCAAGCGCGACATGGGCCTGCTGGGCGTCGTGGATGTCAGGGAGTTGAACGCCGAATGCCTGCAACACGCTTCACGGCTTGCTGGACGCGGCGCGTAAGGCATCCAGACGCTGGGCCAGCGTCGCGGCCGACAATTCGCCCACGCGCAGGTCCACCATCCGTCCACTGGCATCCAGGAATAGCGTTGCCGGCAGGCCGCGGTTGCTGAGCTGGCGGGACGCGTCGCTGGCCGGGTCCATCAGCACGTTTTGCAGCGCCGGCGCATGCTGGCGCAGGTATTGCGTGATCTCGGGCGGGGCTTCGCCCTGGTTCAAGAACACGAAATGCACGTCCGGGTGAGCAGCTTGTGCAGCTTCGAAGGCAGGCATCTCGCGCCGGCACGGCGGGCACCAGCTTGCCCACAGATTGACGACAGTGGGCTTGCCTTGATAGGCGGATAACGTCACGGGGACGGCGTTCAGGTCCTGCAGGCGAAGCTGCGCGAGCGCCGGCGGCGGTTGATCCGGCGGCGCCAGCAGGCGGCCCCCAGCAAGCCAGGTGGCCGTGGCCAACGCCAGGGCGCCGATGACGGCCGGCCTTGGCACGCCGCGGCGCAGCATGGCCGCCACGGCATAGATCCAGGCGGCCGCCAGACCCCACGTGCCGGCCCAGCCGCCGTCGCGCACGTCCAGCACGGCCAAGGGGTTCTGCAGGAACGGATCCCGGTACTGCCAGACAAAGCCCAGCCGCGCGGCCAGCAGACCCACGATCAGGGCGCCCCACAGCACGCCGGAGACGTCGGCGCGGCGGCCATCCCGGCCGGTGCGGTTCAGCAGGTGCGCCGCGAGCAGTCCAACAAGGGCGGCGGCGGCCAGCACGGCGAGTTCGGCGGGGAAAACAAGCGGGCCAAGACGGATGGCGGGCGGCATGCAGGTTCCTGATGGGAGAAGCCCGCCAGCCTAGCACGGCGCGGCCAGCCGGCAGGCTGACGCGATCCGGCTCCGAATCGCGCCGGCACATCCTGGCGGGGACGCTAAAATAGCGCCTCGCGGCTCAAAGCCAGCCAATCCGGCATTCTTCAATCCTGCGCCTGGCGCACCCCACAACGATGAAAAAACTGACTGCTGTACTTCTTGTGTCCGCAACCTCGCTGCTCACGGCCTGCGGTCCTGGCGACAACGCGCCCGCCGCGAGCGCCCAGGCGCAGGCCACGCCCAAGAAGGTTGTCGTGGGCCTGGACGACAATTTCCCGCCCATGGGATTTCGCGACGCCAGCAACCAGATCGTCGGTTTTGACATCGACATGGCCAAGGAAGCCAGCAAGCGCCTGGGCATTGAAGTGGAGTTCAAGCCCATCGACTGGAGCGCCAAGGAAGCCGAGCTGAACGGCAAGCGCGTCGACGTGCTGTGGAACGGCCTGACCATCACGGAAGAGCGCAAGAAGAACATCAGCTTCACCGCGCCCTACATGGCCAACCACCAGATCATCATCGTGGGCAACACCTCGCCCGTGAAGGTCAAGAATGATCTGGCCGGCAAGGTCGTCGGCGCGCAGGACGGCAGCAGCGCCACCGACGCCATCGCCAAGGATCCGGTTGCCGCCCAGATCAAGGAAGTGAAGAAGTTCGGCGACAACGTCACCGCGCTGATGGACCTGGCCGCGGGCCGTCTGGACGCCATCGTCGTCGACGAGGTCGTGGGCCGCTACCTCATTAGCAAGCGCGCCGGCGAATACCGCGTGCTGGAAGAGAACTTCGGCACGGAAGACTACGGCGTCGGCGTGCGCAAGGACGACACCGAACTCCTGGGCAAGCTGGACAAGACGCTGGACTCGATGAAGCAGGACGGCACCGCCGGCCGCATCGCCACGCAGTGGTTCGGCGCCAACATCATCAAGTAAACGAGAAAGGCGCCCGCGGCCCAACCGGCCGGGGCGCCTTTGCCGTTGCAGTTCGCAGCCCGCCGCGGCGCCGCAAGGCCAGGCGGGCTCGCCCATGATTCTCTCTCGCCCGCGCGGCGCGAACCCACTGCATGGACTACGTACTTTCCCTTCTGGGGCCCATGGCGCAAGGCGCGAAAGTGACCTTGACGCTGTTTTTCATCACGCTGGCGCTCGCCGTGCCGCTGGGCCTGGTGCTGGCCTTGGCGCGCATCTCGAAGTGGCCGCTGCTGAGCCGCGCCGTCAATGGCTATATCTGGCTGATGCGCGGCACGCCGCTGATGCTCCAGATGCTGTTCATCTATTTCGCGCTGCCGTTCGTGCCGGTGATCGGCATCCGGCTGCCCGACTTTCCGGCGGCCGTCGTGGCGTTTGCCCTGAACTACGCCGCATATTTCGCCGAGATCTTCCGCGCAGGCATCCAGTCGGTGGACCGTGGCCAGTACGAAGGCAGCAAGGTGCTGGGCATGACCTACCTGCAGACGCTACGCCGCATCGTCCTGCCGCAGATGGTGCAGCGCGTGTTGCCCCCCATGAGCAACGAGACCATCACGCTGGTCAAAGACACCTCGCTCATCTACGTGCTGGCCCTCAATGACATCCTGCGCACCGCGCGCGGCATCGTGCAGCGCGACTTCACGACCACGCCGTTCCTCGTCGCCGCGGCTTTCTACCTGTTGATGACGCTGCTCCTGACGTGGTTCTTCCAGCACATGGAAAAGCGCTATGCCAAATATGACCAGTAATTCCCCGGCCGGGCTGAACACGCGCCCGGTCATGATCGAAGCCCGCCACATCGTCAAATCCTTCGGCGCGAACCGGGTACTCGACGACGTCTCGCTGACCCTGGAGCAGGGCGAGGTGGTCGCGGTGATCGGCCCGTCGGGCTCGGGCAAGAGCACGTTCCTGCGCTGCCTGAATCACCTTGAGACCATCGACGAAGGCAGCATCGTGGTGGAAGGCGAAACCATGGCGGCCGCCGTCACCGGCGCGCGCAGCCAATACGCCAGCGACGCCGACGTGCGCCGCATCTGCCGCAAGATGGGCATGGTGTTCCAGTCGTTCAACCTGTTCCCGCACATGACGGTGTTGCAGAACATCATCGAGGCGCCCATCACCGTAAAGGGCATGACCCGCGCCCAGATCGTGCCCAAGGCAGAAGAACTGCTGCGCAAGGTCGGCCTTCTGAACAAGCGCGACAACTATCCCACACGCCTGTCCGGCGGCCAGAAGCAGCGCGTTGCCATTGCCCGCGCGCTGGCCATGGAGCCCGACATCATGCTGTTCGACGAGCCCACCTCGGCGCTGGACCCGGAACTGACCGGCGAAGTGCTGCGCACCATGAAGCAGTTGGCGGACGAACGCATGACCATGCTGGTCGTGACCCACGAAATGGGCTTCGCGCGCGAAGTGGCGCATCGCGTCATCTTCATGGACGACGGCCGCATCGTCGAGGAAGCGCCTTCCGCCGCGTTCTTTGCCGCGCCCCGGCATGCGCGCAGCCGGGAGTTCCTGGCGCATATGCTCTGAGTAAGCGGCCTGGGTGGGGCGTTGCGCCAGAGAACCCGAGCGTATCCTCCGTGTGCCATGCACAAGGTTGGGACGACGGGCATATTTAAGAAGCTTTTGATGTACACGTTTCAGATGCGCGAGCACGATCACGGCGATCGTCCTCGGGTGCATCAGGTGGGAAGCTAGGGCGCTTCCGGTCAGGGTACGCGGCGGACGCCCACCCCATAGCGGCCGCCTCAGCAATAACGTCTTTCGAGCCGGGCCGCAGCCACCGGAGCGCCGCGTGCCCGCCCAATCTCGTCCGATTTTTCTGTTTATCGTTGGCGCCAATGATGGGGAAGCCAGCGCACTTCAGCACGACATTTCAGCATCACGTCGTTCTGGGCCGCGGTCATGAACCAGGTGTCATTGGAAGAGCTGCTAACGCAGGCAGTCGACGTCGCGCGCAGTACTCGACGGGACGAGGCGCCCAGCCCGTGCGTCGACTGCAAGTCCGAAGTTGCCATTCTTCCGCTGCGCTATGCCGTGGTGACCAGCGAAGATCCGGAAGCGCTTGCCGCGCTGGCGCCGGATCTGCCTCGCAATCTCGGCCTGGGGTTGCCCGCGTTGCAAGCCGAAGGCGTCCGCTACGCCGTGCGCGCCATGCGCCAGGGTTACCTGTACGCGTTCATCAAGCGCTTCGGAAAGTGGAATTGCGAAAACGCTTGGCGCGCGACAGGGACAGGGGTGTTCTCCCCATTCTGGCCTTACTCGCCAGATTCGCAGTACGCGCCCGAACCGCGCCGCCTGCTCGGATATGGCGGCTGGACCATCCTGTTCAAGGCCCCGGAAGACATCCAGGAAGCGCGCCTGCTGTTCACTCCGGACGTGCTTACCGAGCGCATGCTCGATAAGCTGCGCGATACCGATTCGTTGCGCAACAAGCTGCAGGCATTCGACATCAAGGAAATCGCCAGCAGCTGCTCGTTTGCTCCCGACGTGCTCGACATGTCTTCCACGGACAATGGCATTGCCGAGAGCATCGCCGCGGCCCATACCCGCCTGGCGCCCACGCTTGCCAATCAGCTCCATTCCGACCCGGATTATCACCACGCCCCGCAATTGGTCGCGTCGGATTTGAGGCCGACGGTCACCCGAGCCCGTGGCGCCGCTATCGTGCTGCGCGACCCCATCGGCATTACTCAGCAACTCAACGCCTGGCGAAACGAGGCCGTCGAGACGCTGAAGGACTACTTGAACAGGGATGGGGCCAACAACGGCATCAGCAACGAACGCAAGATTTTGGTCGCGCAGGCGTTCGGCGATGTTCGGAATCAGTTTGAAGAGAGGTCCGCTGCCTTGGAGGCGCAGCATTACATCGAGATCGAACGGGACAAGGTGTTCAATCCCGAGATGGCGCGGGGGCGCAACTGGATCCTCGACGAGGCGCAGCAGAAGCGCTGGGAAGCGGCAGCCCAGGAACACGTGCGCAACTACGAAGCCACGATAAGGGCGCGGGTGCAAGCCAAACTGGACAGCGGCGAATACCGCGCCCGCTTCGAAAGCAAGTACGTAACTCCGCCGGACCCGAAAGCGGCGTTGCAGATCTACGCCATGAAACAGGCGCTCGCGGGTTTCGAGACCCAGTGTCGAATTGCGGAACAGGAAGCGGCGCGTCGGGCACTGCCATACGAAGTCTGGTTGCAGAGCGAGCAATTGCTGGATGGGTTGGACGTCTATGACAATGCCGACTTTGCCAGCGGCTGGCGATTTGCGGGTCAGACAGGACTGTGCGTCTTCGGTGCGGAAGGATGCGAAAGCAGTGCCAACGTCATCCAAGAGTGGTGGCAGGGTGGGGCGCAAGACCGCAAGAACCTCGCGCTGCGAAGCTTTGGACTGAATCAGGATGCCATCCTGGCGGAAATGGATCGCATCCGCGAATCCGCGAAATCCGAGCCGGCGCTCGCTGCCGGCGAAACCATTTACCAGTACACGCGCACGGGCCTCGAAATGGCAAAGACGCTAGGGCAGCTCTTTGACAAGGCCAATAGCGTGTACGAAGCGATGGACAAATCGAGCAATGCGGGACTGTCAGGCGGAGTCCTGGCCTGGTACGCCAGCCTGGGCCGCCAGACCTTGCGCCACGCCTCGCGAGGCAACGAATGGTTCGTCCACAGGGCCACCCGCAGCTGGCTCGCCGCCAGCATCGGCGAGCGCGCCGTCAACCTCAGGCTAGAGGACCTGCAGGCCATCGGCCACAGCGCGGACCGGACGGTCATGCGAGGCCAGATCAAGCAGAACGTCCAATTCGCCTTCGCGACGGAACTGGTGGATGCGCGCTCCAGCGAGTTCTACAAGGTAAGGGCCAGCGGGTGGCTGCTCTTGCTTGAGGCCGGACTGCTCGGATTAAGAATGCACAGCCTGCCTCAGGACGACAGGCAGAGAGCCGAGCTGGCGGCCGCCGTGCTGACCGCCGGCGCGGCGGGGATCGAAATGCTGGCCTGCGGGACGGAGCTGGTGTTGAGGCACTTTAACGCCGGAAGCACGACCGGGGTCGGGGCCACGGTGTTCTTGGGGAGGTTGCGGCTGTGGGGTGGGGCGTTGGCGACGGCGGGGAGCGTCGTGCTCATGATCTACGAATGGCAGGATGGCACGGCCGCCATTGGGGAACGTCGAACAGTGCTTGGGACTGCATATCGAATTCGATTCTGGGCGGCCGCTGCCATGACCGTCAGCCAAGCAGGTCTGGCGGTTGCGGCGGCGCGCCCAATGATCAAGATGCTGGCCGAGCGCGCGATAACGACGAAATACGCTGCCTGGTGGAATTTGTTTTCTCGCGTCTCCGCAGTTTTGGCTCGACAAGCGGTCATCCTTTTCGTGCGGCGCGTGTTGCTTCGTGGGACCTTAATTACAGTCGCCTTTACGGTGGTCATTACGATATTTGATGACGATGCCCTCGAAAAGTGGTGCAAGCGTTCCCTCTACCGTGGTCCGAAGTTCAAGTATGAGAAGACTTATAAGGATGCCGAAGAAGAGTTGGCCGCCTTGTATAGCGCGCTTTTGGAAATCATCTGATGTACATCGCTGAGTGGATCTCTTGGTTCGTATGTCTGAAACCGGACGCGTGGTTAAGGAAAAATCTCGAGGAATACCAGAATCAGGCGATCCCAATCATTCAGCCGGCATATGAAGATTGCCTTGTGGAGGACCGCGCGCGCCAATCTGCGAAGCGGTTCGGCCAGGCCAGAACGAAGGGGCCGGTCTATGCATGCACCGACGCATACCTTGAAATGCGCTGCGGTGGTTTAGAAGACAAGAGAGGATTCATCTCTCTGCTCACGATCGTCTTCATGTACTTCATGGTGGGTTCATGGATAGACATAGACGGAAGATTGCTTTGGGCAGTCCTATCCGGCTCTGGAGTCGCCTTTGGCCGAGAGCTATATATCGGTGATCTGTTCACTTTTCTTTTGGGGACCACGGTGACGGCTGGAGCGCTCTGGCTGTATTTCAAGTATGCATTTCGCTTCACTCGCCTTGAAATGCTCACGTCACGCCACCTCCTGATTCGCTTCAACCGAATCACCCGTCAAGTCTTTCTTCACCGGCCGGCAAGCTGCGGGGGGATTCTGGTTCTGCCTTGGGAGGGTGTGCATACAGAGGAAATTCCCGGGTTGAGGTTGGTGATGGGCTGGTACCCCGGTGACAACACGGATCTGCCCTTTCCAACCGCGGTGTTTATCGGAAGGCAAAGCAGCCGACTATCCGACCTGCAGTCCGAGTGGGAATTCATCCGCCGGTACATGGACGAGGGCGGTCTGCAAGCTGTCGAGAGACCGCGCATCAGCTCGCAGCTGCCTTTGCCCTGGCCAGCCTTCACGGCGCAGTTCGAGGCGCTAGGTCCGTTTCTGCGCAACAGCGGCCCGTTGACGTGGTTGGGTTGCGTGCTGATCTCGCCTGCATTCGTTATCGTCGGGCTCTCGCATTGGGCTTCGTTGTTGCTGTGCTGGCGGCCACGTTGGCCGCGCGTCATTCGTGAGGCAGGCCAGCCGGGAAAGCCGGCGCCCGCTTTCACTACCGTCGCTGACTATCCGCCGGACGTTCAGTCACAGTTGCTGGCCAATGCGCACCGCTGGAAATTGCGGCCCGGGCGGGCCCCTGCGAATTCGTCGCGCTCGGGAAAGCGCCATGGGTGAGGGCGACTCGCGGCTCCTAACCCGCTGTGATTCCCCGCCCCCTTGCAAAATGTTCCTCGAACACTCTCGTACACCCGACTTGGAAATGGCAAAGACGCTAGGGCAGCTCTTTGACAAGGCCAATAGCGTGTACGAAGCGATGGACAAATCGAGCAATGCGGGACTGTCAGGCGGAGTCCTGGCCTGGTACGCCAGCCTGGGCCGCCAGACCTTGCGCCACGCCTCGCGAGGCAACGAATGGTTCGTCCACAGGGCCACCCGCAGCTGGCTCGCCGCCAGCATCGGCGAGCGCGCCGTCAACCTCAGGCTAGAGGACCTGCAGGCCATCGGCCACAGCGCGGACCGGACGGTCATGCGAGGCCAGATCAAGCAGAACGTCCAATTCGCCTTCGCGACGGAACTGGTGGATGCGCGCTCCAGCGAGTTCTACAAGGTAAGGGCCAGCGGGTGGCTGCTCTTGCTTGAGGCCGGACTGCTCGGATTAAGAATGCACAGCCTGCCTCAGGACGACAGGCAGAGAGCCGAGCTGGCGGCCGCCGTGCTGACCGCCGGCGCGGCGGGGATCGAAATGCTGGCCTGCGGGGCGGAGCTGGTGTTGAGGCACTTCAATCCGGGAAGCACGACCGGGGTGGGGGCGACAGTGTTCTTGGGGAGGCTGCGGCTGTGGGGTGGGGCGTTGGCGATCATGGGAGGTGCGATCGCCGCTACGTATGATCTGATTGATATGCAGAACGCGGCGAAGGAGAAGAAAACATCGCTATCCCGAGCATTTCGGGTCCGGTTTGTCACGGCTCTCTTGATGGCGACAGGGCAAGCAAGCTTAACCTTGGGAGCGGCTGCACCGATGCTACGCATTGTTGCTGAGCGGGCTGTGCTTTCACGCTGGAGCGTCTCGTTGGGCTTGTTGGCAGACATCTCAGCCTTCTTTGCCAAGGAGGCGGTGGCGCTATTTTTGCGCCGCCTGCTACTCCGTGGGACGGGAATTTTGGTCGTAGCCAGTGTGGCAATTGCAATTTTCGATGATGACGCTCTGCAAAAATGGTGCAAACGTACTTCGTATCGCGGACCAAAGTTTCAGAACGAGAAGCCGTTTGAAGACGCAGCGCAAGAATTGGCGAGCGTCTATGGCGCCCTGAATGAGGTGGCTTGATGTACGCGACCGAGTGGATGATGTGGTGGGGCTGCTTGAAATCTGATGAGGAATTAGGGAGCCATTCCGGAGGCGCACGGCCCTCGCCACGAGCTGTGTCTTACTTAGAAGATGTCGCGCAAGAGCGAGCGGCCCAACAGGCAAAACGTTGCGATCGCGCTGTCAGTCGCGGCCCAGTGTACGCCGCTAACGATATATATATGGAGATGCGTTGCGGGGGAATGGAAGACAAGCGGGGGCTTATCACGCTCGCCACTGCAATTTTTGTAGGCATGATTTTATATGCGTGGGCCGTTAGTTCGGGACCAATTCTCTTTGCAGTGCTGCTCGGCTCGATGAAGTGGTATGACAGTTCAATCGGGTGGCAGCAGTACTTTGATTTGGCGTTCGACGTCATTATTTTTGGCGTGCCGCTTTGGCTCTACTTCAGGCACGCATTCCGCTTCAGTCGTCTAGAGGTGTTGACGTCCCGTCACTTGCTGGTTCGGTTTAATCGGATTACTCGTCAAGTCTATCTTCATCGACCTTCGCATTGTGGCGGTGTCCTTGTCTTGCCCTGGAACGGCACAACCTCGATGGAGATGGCGGGTCAGCGCCTTATGCTCGGATGGTTTCCAGACGATACGCCGTTGCCGTTTCCGAACTTTGCGTTGGTGGGAAAGCCAAGCAGTCGCGTGTACGACCTGCAAGCTGAGTGGGAATTCATCCGCCGGTACATGGACGAGGGCGGTCTGCAAGCTGTCGAGAGACCGCGCATCAGCTCGCAGCTGCCTTTGCCCTGGCCAGCCTTCACGGCGCAGTTCGAGGCGCTAGGTCCGTTTCTGCGCAACAGCGGCCCGTTGACGTGGTTGGGTTGCGTGCTGATCTCGCCTGCATTCGTTATCGTCGGGCTCTCGCATTGGGCTTCGTTGTTGCTGTGCTGGCGGCCGCGCTGGCCGCGCGTCATTCTCGAGGCAGGCCAGCCGGGAAAGCCGGCGCCCGCTTTCACTACCGTCGCTGACTATCCGCCGGACGTTCAGTCACAGTTGCTGGCCAATGCGCACCGCTGGAAATTGCGGCCGGGGCGGGCCCCCGAGAGTTCGTCGCGCGTGGGTAAGAAGCGTGAACGGAACTGATGATACCTGCACGTTGAGATGATCAGTCGACTTGCGTATGCCGTTATAGGGCTTGGACGCTCGATGATCGACGGCTATTCGATATGATGCATACCCATGTCCCCCATGCCGGTTTCCACGCACTCCGCTTCTGACGCTCCGCCGCTGCTCAAACTGCGCGGCCTGTACAGCGCGCGCCTGGCGCCCGTGAGCCTGGATCTGGCCGCTGGCGAGTGCGCGGCCGTGGTCGGCGCGTCGGGGTCGGGCAAGTCGCTGCTGCTGCGCCAGATTGCCGATCTGGATCCCGGCCACGGCGAGGCCGAGCTGGATGGCCGCCGCCGGTCGGCCATGCGCGGTTTTGAATGGCGGCGCCAGGTGGTGTATTGCCAGGCCGAGGCCGGCTGGTGGGATGACCATGTGTCCTCGCATTACGCGGACCGCGCGGAGGCGGTCGGTGTAATGAGCCGGCTGGGGCTGGCCGAGGACAAGTTCGATGCGCTGGTCCACGAACTGTCCACGGGCGAGCGCCAACGCATGGGTCTCGCGCGCGCGCTGCTGCAAGAGCCGCGCGTGCTGCTGCTGGACGAGCCGACCGCGGCATTGGACGAGGTCGCGACGGCGCTGGTCGAGGCCGAACTGGCGCGGTTTCTGACTCGCGGTGGCGGCATCCTGATCGTCACGCACAGTGCCGAGCAGGCCGGCCGTCTGGCGCGCCGAAGCTGGCGGATGACGCAGGGCCGCATGGAGCCCCTATGGACGTGATCCAACTGCAGGCGCCGGATCTGGTGATCGCGTCGCTGCTGGTGCTGCTGAGCGCCGGCATTTCCTTCGCGCTGCGCCTGGACCTGCAAAGGCAGGTGCTGTGGGCGGCGGTACGCACGGTGGTGCAGCTGCTCCTGGTCGGCCAGATCCTGCGCATCGTTTTCGCCCACGCCGCCCCATGGCTGACGGCACTGGTGGTGGCCGTGATGATGGCGCTGGCCGCGCGCGAGGTGGCCGCCCGGCCCAAGGCGCGCCTGGCCGGACACGGCAACGGCTGGGTCGGCACGCTGGCGGTGGCCAGCACCACGCTCATTACGGCGCTGTTCATCCTAAGCACGGCGTTGCGCCCAGACCCCTGGTACGACCCGCGCTACACCATCGCGCTGGTGGGCATCGTGCTAGGCAGCGTGCTCAATGCCGCCAGTCTGGCGCTGGACGGCATGCTGTCAGGCGTGCGCCGCGAACGGCTGGGCATCGAGGCGCGCCTGGCGCTGGGCGCCACGGTCCACCAGGCGTTCGCATCGCTGCTGCGAGAATCCGTGCGGCGCGGCATCGTGCCGAGCATCAACCAGATGTCGGCCGCGGGCATCATCACCTTACCCGGCATCATGACCGGCCAGATCATCGCGGGCATGGACCCGGTGGACGCGGCCAAATACCAGATCCTGCTGATGTTCCTGCTGTGCGGCGCAAGCGGCATGGCAGCGATGGGCGCAGCCTATGGCGCCATGCGCCGATTGACCGATGAGCGTGGAAGGCTGCGGCTGGACAGGTTGATGCCGGGGCGGGTGTGATGCGGTGGCGGCCGTCAAAGGATGGCGTGCAGCCCTTTGTCAGCCAGGAGATTGAGAAGCTTCAATGCAGGGCCGGTAGGGCGCGTGTCGCCTTGTTCCCATTTCTTGACGGTCGAAGTGCTGGTGTGCAGGTGCAGCGCGAATACAGGTTGGCTGAACCGTAAATCTTCACGCAGCCGTTTAATATCGCCCGGACTGAAATCCCGGACGGGGGCAGGACAGATAGCGTCAAAGTCCCGCATCGTGACTTTGTCTATCGACCCCGCATGGTAGAGCGCGGCGAGATCTTCGCGCAGAGATTCAATGAGTTTGCTCACAGTTCACCTCGAGTATTACGCCGGTCTGGGATGAATTTACTCGCGCATTCGTAGTAGGAGGTCGGGGCAGCCCCCGTAAGTCAGTCGGATTTTGGATATCGACAACATTGCGCTGCAAGGTGTCAGGCACCCTAGCAAGACAATCAGCAGCCTGCAGCCGCGGCTCAACGGCTGTCAGGCACCGACCTGAAATCACCCCACGAATGCAGGCATCCGGCGCGCCCAAAGAAAAACCGGCAGCCCCAACGGGACTGCCGGTTTCTTGTCTGCCAGCCTGCTTGCGCAGGCCGGCAAAGCAGGGGACGCTTAGCCGATGGAGGCCAGCACCTTGTTCAGCGTGGCGCTGGGGCGCATGGCCTGGCTGGCCTTGGCTTCGTTCGGCTGGTAGTAGCCGCCGATGTCCACGGGCTTGCCTTGGGCGGCCTTAAGCTCGTCCAGGATCTTGTTCTCGCCTTCCGAGAACGCGGTCGCGGCGGGCGCGAACTGGGCGGCCAGGGCGCGGTCTTCGGTCTGGGCGGCCAGGGCTTGGGCCCAGTACATCGCCAGGTAGAAGTGGCTGCCGCGGTTGTCCAGGCCGCCGACCTTGCGCTCGGGCGACTTGTTTTCGTCCAGGAACTTGGCCGTGGCCTGATCCAGCGTCTTGGCCAGGATCTGGGCGGTCGGGTTCTTGTACGTGCGGCCCAGGTGGTCCAGCGACTCGGCCAGCGCCATGAATTCGCCCAGAGAATCCCAGCGCAGGAAGCCTTCTTCCAGGAACTGCTGCACGTGCTTGGGCGCCGAACCGCCCGCGCCGGTTTCAAACAGGCCGCCGCCAGCGACCAGCGGCACGATCGACAGCATCTTGGCGCTGGTGCCCAGTTCCATGATGGGGAACAGGTCGGTCAGGTAGTCGCGCAGCACGTTGCCGGTGACCGAGATGGTGTCCAGGCCTTCGCGGATGCGCTTGACCGAGAACTTGGTGGCTTCGACGGGGTCGAGGATGCGCAGGTCCAGGCCGCTGGTGTCGTGGTCCTTCAGGTACTGCTTGACCTTGGCGATAACCTGGGCGTCGTGGGCGCGCTTTTCGTCCAGCCAGAAGACGGCGGGCGTCTTGGTGGCGCGGGCGCGCGTGACGGCCAGCTTGACCCAGTCCTGGATCGCGGCGTCCTTGGTCTGGCACATGCGCCAGAGGTCGCCGGCCTCGACGGCCTGCTCCAGCAGCACAGCGCCGGAGGCGTCGGTGACGCGCACGGTGCCGGCGGCCGGGATGACGAAGGTCTTGTTGTGCGAACCGTATTCTTCGGCAGCCTGGGCCATCAGGCCGACGTTGGGCACGCTGCCCATCGTGACCGGATTGAACGCGCCATTGCGCTTGCAGTCGTCGATGACGGCCTGGTAGACGCCGGCGTAGCTGCGGTCGGGGATGACGGCCTTGGTGTCCTGCAGCTTGCCTTCGGCGTTCCACATCTTGCCCGAGTCGCGGATCATGGCGGGCATGGACGCGTCGACGATGACGTCGCTGGGCACGTGCAGGTTGGTGATGCCCTTGTCGGAGTTCACCATGGCCAGCTGCGGCAGGGTCTTGTAGGCGGCGTCGATGTCGGCGGTGATGGCGGCCTGCTGGTCGGCGGGCAGCGACTGGATCTTGGCGTACAGGTCGCCAATGCCGTTGTTGGGGTCAAAGCCGGCCTGCTTGAGGACGTCGGCGTGCTTGGCCAGGACGTCCTTGTAGAACACGGAGACCACGTGGCCGAAGATGACGGGGTCCGAGACCTTCATCATGGTGGCTTTCAGGTGGACCGAGAACAGCACGCCGTTGGCGCGCGCGTCGTCGATCTGCGCCTGCAGGAAGGACTTCAGCTTGGCGGTCGACAGCACGGCGGCGTCGATGATCTCGCCGGCGTTGACCGGGGTCTTTTCCTTCAGGACGGTCTTGGTGCCGTCGGCAGCCGTCAATTCGATCTTGACGTCGCCGGCTTCGGCGATCAGGGCCGACTTCTCGGTGCCGTAGAAGTCGCCTTCGCTCATGTGCGCGACGTGCGACTTGGAGTCAGCCGACCAGGCGCCCATCTTGTGCGGGTGCTTGCGGGCGTAGTTCTTGACCGACAGCGGGGCGCGGCGGTCGGAGTTGCCTTCGCGCAGGACCGGGTTGACGGCGCTGCCCTTGACCTTGTCATAGCGGGCCTTGACCTCACGCTCGGTGTCGTTGGCGGGGGCATCCGGGTAATCCGGCAGCTTGTAGCCCTGGTCTTGCAGTTCCTTGATGGCCGCCTTCAGTTGGGGCATCGAGGCGCTGATGTTGGGCAGCTTGATGATGTTGGCTTCGGGCTTG
This sequence comes from Achromobacter sp. E1, assembly GCF_037039475.1. NCBI lineage: Bacteria > Pseudomonadati > Pseudomonadota > Betaproteobacteria > Burkholderiales > Alcaligenaceae > Achromobacter > Achromobacter sp. E1. Next base: position 3,082,852 of record NZ_CP146253.1, on the reverse strand, counting down.
ACCGCGAGGGCGCCCAGCTCAGCCAGGGCGTCGGACAGCTTCTGGCCGTCTTCGAGGTAATCCGGGAACAGGGCGATGATGCGGCCTGCCAGCGAAATGTCGCGGGTTTCGACCGTGATGCCTGCGGGTTTGGCGAATGCCTGGACGATGGGCAGCAACGAACGGGTTGCAAGTGCCGGAGCTTCGTCGGTGAGGGTATAGATAATCTTCGGAGTAAGAGACATGATCCTTGAATCTGTTCGGCTCAGGCGATTAACGCGCAAACCCGAACATGCTATGCGGCGTACGCCGGTAGATGTTGTCGAGAGTGGGTTCGTATGGAGGGACGCGCAGGCAAGCCGTCCACCCAACATGACCGCCGCCCGTCCTATTGTTTGACTGGACCGGCCGGCCCGATTGAAAGGGCCGTATCCGGGTCCGCCTTGGAAGGTGCGACCGCCACGAACTTTCCATTGTAATACCGTGCTACGCATTGCGCCGGGAAATGGTTCCATTTCATGATGGCGACGCAATATGCATATGCCCAAGGTTTCAGGGACGGATCGCTTGCGGCGGGCCAACTTGCTGCGGATCGAGCCCAACTTGCGCGTTTGACAAAGCGCCGCGATGAGAGGAAAGTAGCGCCCATGAATTTCCGCGCCGTCCGCATTTCGCTGATTATTACCATCATTCCTGGAATGGTGGGTTAGCGCGCGACCGCAACAGTCACAGCCACCCGCCCCACGAGGCGGGTTTTTTGTGGCCGCCTCTGCCGGGCAAGCCTACCCAAGCAGAGAAACCATGTCCGCTACCCCCCCCAACGCACCCTCGGAATTCCAGGCTGGCGCCGCCACGCCCATGGAGTACCTGCGGCAGATCCTGACCGCCCGGGTCTATGACATTGCCCGGGAAACCGAACTGGACTTGGCGCGCGGCCTGTCCGCCCGGCTCGGCAACACTGTCCACTACAAGCGCGAAGACAACCAGCCGGTGTTCTCGTTCAAGGTGCGCGGCGCCTATAACAAGATGCGCAACACGCCGCGGGCGGCGCTGGAGCGCGGCGTGATCACCGCGTCGGCCGGCAATCATGCGCAGGGCGTCGCCATTTCGGCGGCCAAGCTGGGCGTGCGGGCCATCATCGTGGTGCCGCAGACCGCACCGCAAGTGAAGGTGGACGCCGTGCGCGCCCACGGCGGTCCGACCGTCACCGTGGTGCAGGCCGGCGATTCGTATAGCGACGCCTACGCCCATGCCCAGATGCTGGCGCAGGAACAGGGACTGACGTTCGTCCCCGCGTTCGACGATCCGTATGTGATCGCCGGTCAGGGCACGGTGGGAATGGAGATCCTGCGCCAGCACCCCGAACCGCTGCACGCCATCTTCGTGCCGATCGGCGGCGGTAGCCTGGCAGCGGGCGTATCGACCTACGTGAAGGCGGTGCATCCCGGCGTGAAGGTCATCGGCGTCCAGACAGAGGACTCTTGCGCGATGGCGCAGTCGCTGTGCGTGGGCGAACGCGTCATCCTGGCCGACGTGGGCCTGTTTTCGGATGGCACGGCCGTCAAGCTGGTGGGCGAAGAGACCTTTCGTTTGTGCCGCGAGCATCTGGACGAAGTGATCCTGGTCGACACCGATTCGGTATGCGCGGCCATCAAGGACGTGTTCCTGGACACGCGCAGCGTGCTCGAACCAGCGGGCGCGTTGGCGGTGGCGGGGCTGAAGAAATACGTCGAGCGCGAAGGCGCTCGCGGGCAATCGCTGGTGGCGATTACTTCGGGCGCCAACATGAACTTTGACCGCATGCGGTTCGTGGCGGACCGCGCCGAGGTGGGCGAGGCGCGCGAGGCGGTGTTCGCGGTGACCATCCCCGAGGAACGCGGCAGCTTCCGGCGCTTTTGCAAGGTGATCGGGCAACGCAGCGTGACCGAATTCAACTACCGCATCGCCGACGCGCGCACCGCGCATATTTTCGTCAGTGTGCAGATCGCGCGCCGCGGTGAATCGGCCGACATTCTGGCGGCGTTGCAGGCCGAGGGCTTCTCGGCCACCGACCTGACGAACAATGAAGTCTCCAAGCAGCACATCCGCTATATGGTTGGCGGACGCTCGCCGCTGGCAGGCGGCGAACGGCTGTTCCGCTTTGAATTTCCCGAGCGCCCGGGCGCGCTGATGAAGTTCCTGTCGGCGATGGCGCCCAACTGGAACATCAGCCTGTTCCATTACCGCAACCAGGGCACGGACTTCAGCTCGGCGCTGGTGGGCATCCAGGCGCCAGTGGCCGACGATGCGGCGCTGGATGCGTTCCTGCGGCAACTGGGTTATGCGCACGCCGAGGAAACGGGGAACGAGGCCTACCGCCAGTTCCTGATCTGAGTGAGCGGCCGGGCGTTTAGCTAGCGTTGCAACCGGCCTTGCGCGGCAATGCCACGCCCGGCTTCAAACGCAGCGTCGCGCGGCCCTGCGCCTGGGTCAGTTCCAGCGCGTTTGCGCGCCACGCGGGCACGTCATCGAATGCGATGACCGGCGACGAGCCGGCAGCGGCCTTCGCGCCGGGCCGTTCGAATTGCAGCGCAGGCAGGCCCACGCACGTGTCCTTGAAATCCAGGTGCGCCAGTTCACGCCCGTCGCTCAGGCGCACCGCGCGAAACGCCAGGGGCGTATCGACGAATTTGCTGACTTCCGGGACGTACTGCAGGTAACCGTGGGCGTCCTTGACGTGCGTGGCCGGCTGCAGCACGACGACGTCGCGGCCTGGAGGGACAGCCAGGTAGGCCACATCGCCCGCCACATCCAGCAGCTTGCCCGGGCCGAGGTTCATGGCCTTGAGCGGCGCATGCCGGATCATCACGGTTTCGTTCCAGGCGGAATTCACGCGCGTCCATCCGGGCAGGCGGGCGTCCTCGAACCGCGTGCCGTGGATCCGGTCGCGGTCTGGCTTGTCGGAGATGGGTAGACGCTGCACGCGCAGCGCGCCGTTGACCACTTGCAGATGCGCGAGCACGGTGCTGGCGCTGGAACTGTTGAAGAATGCCAGCACCGCGTCGGTTTCCAGAATGGCGACGGGACCGGGGCAGAAGAACGCGCGGGCTTGCGGCGCATTGCTACCAGGAAAGAGCAGGGCGCCGACGTCCGCGCCGCACAGGCTTTTGCCCTGGAACGTGATGGTGGTGGCGCGCGTCGTCTGGCGCTGACCGGTGTTCCAGTCGCTGCGGCTGCCGGCTGCCACGTCGACGACAAGGCCGTGATTGTCATAGACCACCGCGGCGCCCGAGGGCGCGGCCAGCAGGCTGAGCAGAAACACGAGGGCGCGGCGGCTCGTCATGGGCGGACTCAGAGGATGGCGGGAGGGGTGAATATATACCGCTGAAGCCGCGCCGGTCCGGTTCAGCGTTCGGCCAGCCCGTCGACGTGGATCTGCGCCTGTCCCTGCGGACAATGCTCCACGCGTGCCCGCACCCGGTATACGCGGCGCAGCGTGTCGGGCGTTACCACATCGCCTGGCAGCCCTTCGGCCTCGATCGCGCCCGCGTGCAGCAGCAACGCATGGTCCGCGTGGCGCAGCGCGATGTTCAGGTCGTGCAGCACCACCAGCGTAATGAGACGGTGCAGGCGCGTCTGGCGGCGCAGCACGTCCATCACGTGGAACTGATAATTCAGATCCAGCGCGGACAGCGGTTCGTCGAGCAGCAAGAGGCGCGGGCGCCGCACCAGCGCCTGGGCCAGCGAGGCAAGCTGCTTCTGTCCGCCTGACAGTTCGTCCAGATGGCGGCTGGCCAGGTGCGCAATGCCCAGCTCGGTGATGACCGCCATGGCGTCCTCCATCAGCGCGTGCTCGGGTTGCCCGTGCCTTCCGGAACGCGCCGCCACCAGCACCGATTCGAAGACGGTCATGTGCACGCCCTTGGGCAGGGCCTGCGGCATGTACATCGCGCATTCGGCGCGGCGGGCGGCGCTGGCCTGCGCCAGGTCTTCGCCGTCCAGCCAGAGGGCGCCGTCCATCACCGGATGCAGGCCCGCCAGCGTCTTGAGCAGCGTGGACTTGCCGCTGCCGTTGGGGCCCAGCAGCGCGGTGACGGCGCCTTCGGTCATGGGGCCGGCGCTGGCGTGGCGTAGCACCGGCCGTCCGCCGTAGCCCGCGGACAGCGCCTGGATGCGTAGCTGCGCCATCGTCAGGGTTGCAGCACCAGCGTGCCGCGCATGTGCTGCGCGTGCGCGGGAAACGAGCAATAGTAGGTGTACGACTGGCCGGCGCGCAGGCGGCTGACGGGGAAGGTGACGGAGGCCGTCTCCCCGCCGCCCAGCATCGGCGTCTTGGCCAGGATGCGCCCGTCTCGCGGCTTCAGGAAGTCGTTGTTCGCGCCCGCCTGGATGCCGTCCGTCATGACGGCGTCGATGTCCCCGGTCTTGGCCAGCACCCAGTTGTGGCCGGCCTTTTCCTTGCTGTTCTTGCCCGTGTGAATGAGCCGCACGGTGAATTCCTGGCAGCTTGCCGGCACGACGATGTGGTCAGGGCCGAACTGCTTGCCGGGCCGGCCTTCGACGTCGATGCTGCACTCTGCGGGCGCGGCATGGGCCGTGCCGGCGATCATCAGGGCCGCGAGGGTCAGCGTCAGGCGGAATTTCATCGGGATGTCTCCTTGTGCGATGGGATGCCGTCAGGCGCGCTTGAGCGCCCGCACGACGATGGTGAGAAAGAAGGGAATGCCGACCAGCGACGTGACGATGCCCACCGGAATGAGCGCGCCGGGCAGCACGGTCTTGGAGGCGACGGACGCCAGCGACAGGATCAGCGCGCCGGCCAGGGCGCTGCCCGGCAGGTAATAGCGATGGTCTTCGCCCAGCAGCAGCCGAGCGATGTGCGGCGCAACCAGGCCGACGAAGCCGATCGTGCCCACGAACGACACGGCCAGCGCCGCCAGCGCGCTGACGCGCAGCAGGCTGACCAGGCGCAGGCGCTTGACGTCGATGCCGAAGCTGGCCGCGCGTTCCTCGCCCAGCCGCACCGCGGTGAGCTTCCAGGCGTCGCGCATCGAAAACGGGATGGCCAGCGCCAGGGCCGCCGCCATGACGCCGACCGTCGTCCAGTTGGCGCGCGCAAGGCTGCCCATGGTCCAGAACACGATGCCCTGCAAGGCCTCTTCGCTGGCGACGAACTGCAGCAGCATCACCAGCGCCTGAAACGAATACACCAGCGCGATGCCAAAGAGCACCACGCCCAGCGTGGACCCGCCGCGCCAGCGCGCCACGCGCTCCAGCACCAGCACCGACAGCAGGGTGCAGGCGAAAGCCGACACGGACACGGTCATGCCGGCCGGCAGCGCCGGCAGATGCCAGTCCAGCGTGATGGCGAGCGACGCGCCGAACGCTGCCGCGGCCGAGACGCCCAGGGTGTAGGGACTGGCGAGCGGATTGTCCAGCATGGTCTGCATCTCGGCGCCGCCCAGGCCCAGCGCAACGCCGACCAGCAGCGCCATCAGCGCATAGGGCAACCGGAACTGCCAGACGATGACGCGCGTGCCGGTGTCCGACACATCGGGGTGCAACAGGGTGCGTAGCAACTCAGGCAGGGACAGCGATGCGGGTCCGCTCGCGATGTCGGCGAGCAGGCTGGCCACGATGGCCACCCCCAGCGCAGCGGTCAACAAGAGGCGCTTGCGCACCGCGCACCGGTATGCGGCGATGGGGTCGCCGGGAACGGACGCCGCGCGTAGCGGCGTCGCAGTGACGAGATCGGTCATGTCGGTCTACTTCGCAGGCGCGGCCGGGGTCGTCCAGAAGGCACCGGTGCTGTCCAGGTCCAGGAACTGTCTATACAGCGCGTCCAGCGTGCCTTGCGGATCGAGCGCCGCCGCGCGCTCGGGGTAGAGCCACTTGGCCATCGCCTCGATGGCGGCGATGTTGTAGGGCGAGTTGTAGAAGGCGTGCCAGATGCCGAAGGCGCGATGTTGCGTGACGGCATCCAGGTCGCGGATGCCGTCGCGGGCGAGCAGTGTGGACAGGCTGCCGGCAGAGACCTTGGGATCTGCGCCGGGCCCGGCCAAGAGGCCTGGCCGGCCCGGCTCCGACCGGCTGCCCGTGGCGATGTAGACGTCGGGCTTGGCATCGATGACGAATTCCAGGCTGACGTCGCCGATGGCGCCGGGCAGCACGGGCGCGGCCACATTGACGCCGCCGGCCGCTTCCAGCAGGTCGCCAAAGCTGCCGTTGCCGGTGGTGTGGCAGCACGCGGGCCACACGCCCGCCAGCATTTCCACGAAGACGCGCGGCCGCTGCGCCTGCGGCACCGCGTCCACCAGCTTGCGCACGCGGGCCAGGCGCTCCTCGTAGAACGCAATGTAGGCCTCGGCCTGGGCTTGCCGGTCGAGGGCCTGGCCCAGGACGCGCAGGCTGGGCACCGTGTTGCGTACCGGGTGCTGGCGGAAATCGATGAACACGATCGGAATGCCGGCTTCCTGCAACGCGGGAATCATGGGATTGTTGCGGCCCGGACCGTGACCGCTGACGCTGAAGATTGCCACGTCGGGCCGCAGCGAAACGATTTTTTCCGGGCTGACGCTGGCTTCCGACGTCTTGCCGATCAAGGGAACCTGGGCTGCTTGCGGGAAGCGTTTGACGAGCTGGTCCCAGGAATAGGGATCCTGCTGCTTGAGCTCGCCTTGCCAGCCGACCACGCGCGCCACGGGATCGTGCCGGTCCAGCAGCGCCATGGCGAAGGCAAAGCGGCCTTCACCCAGCAAAATGCGCTTCGGGTGGTCGGGCACCGTCACGACGCGGCCGGCCAGGTCGGTGACCTCGCGAGCGTGGGCGCCGGGCAGGGCGCAGAACAGGGCGGCGGCGGTCACGGCCGCACGGAAGAGGGCAATCGGGCGCATGGCGAATCCTTATGGGGCGTTGGCCGCGCGTTCCGGGTAACGCGAACCATTCTTATCGCCGGGCAGTGTCCGACAACCTGTCTCAAGAATTCGTTAAGACGCGCCCAGCCTGTGGTGCAGGCGCTGCACACCGGGCATCCGACACCCGGCATCCCGCGCCTCGGCCTCTACAATGTGAGATTGATTGTTGTTCTCCGAGCTGTCTCGCCATGCGCGTTCTCGTCATCGAAGACGACCCCGACATTCTTGCCAATATCACGCATCACCTGACGCGCCGCGGCTACATCGTGGATTGCGCCGAGGACGGCCAGCGCGGCTATGCGATGGCGGCCACCGGCGAATTCGACCTGATCGTGCTGGACCTGATGCTGCCGCGGCTGGACGGTTACGCGCTTTGCCGCCGGTTGCGCACCGAGGCGGCGTGCAACACGCCCGTCATCATGGTCACCGCGCGCGACACGCTGGACAACCGCCTGACGGGATTCGACGCGGGGGCCGACGATTACCTGGTCAAGCCCTTTGCGCTGGCCGAACTGGCCGCCCGGATCAAGGCGCTGCTGCATCGCGCCAGCGGGGCGGGCGCGGCGCGAGTCCTGCGCGTGGGCGACCTGACGCTGGACACGGGCACCCTGGCGCTGGCGCGGGCAGGTCAGCCGCTGCGCCTGCCGCCATCGCCGCTGCAATTGCTGACCTTGCTGATGCGCGCCAGCCCGGCGGTGGTCCATCGCTCCCGGCTCGAAGAGGCGCTGTGGCGAGATTCGCCACCGGACAGCGACAGCCTGCGCACCCACATCCACCAGATCCGCCACGTGGTCGACAAGCCCTACGACACGCCGCTGCTGCACACCGTGCATGGCATCGGCTATCAGTTGCGGCCCCCCAGCGATGGCTAGCCGCGGCGCACGCCCGGTGCGGCGCGGACTGGCCCGCCACCTCGTCCTGACGTACCTTGCGCTGGCGCTGCTGGTGGCGGGACTGTTGACCTGGCTGTCGGTCTGGAGCGTGGGCAAGCTGGAGGCCCACCTGCAACGCATCGACATGGGCATGGCGGTGGAGCGGGTGCGGGGCGATTTCCTGGCCGGAATCGACCCGGGCCGGCCCAACCGGTTCTTTCATGGCGATCCGGGCGGCGCGGCGTTTCCCGACTGGCTGCAGCCGCTGGCGCCGGGCTTTCACAAGATCGAGCGCAATGGCCGCGTGTGGCACGTGATGGTCGACGACCTGGAGGGACAGCGCTACATGCTGCTGCGCGACTACACCGAGTACGAGCAGAACCAGTCGGCCTCGCACCTGACCGCGGTGACGGGGCTGGCGGCCAGTCTTGCGCTGGCGTTCGTGCTGGGCATCGTGGCCACCCGCCGCCTGCTGCGCCCGCTTGCGCGGCTGGCCGCGCAGGTCAACACACGCGGCGCGCAGCCGCCGCAGACCCGGCTGGCCGAAGACTATCCGCCGGACGAGATCGGCCAGCTCGCGGCCGCGTTCGACTCGACCTACAACCAGCTTGAGCAGGCGCTGCGGCGCGAGCAGCTCTTTACCGCCGATGTGGGGCATGAGTTGCGCACGCCGCTGATGGTGATTTCCAGTTCGTGCGAGCTGCTGCGCGAGGAACATGGCCTGGACGCGGCGGGCCAGGCGCGGCTGGCGCGCATCGAAGCGGCCGCGGCCGACATGGGTGAACGGCTGGACACGTATCTGATGCTGGCGCGCGGGGGCGATGCCGCCGGCCTTTTTCCGCGCGAAAGCGCCGCGGACACCGCGCGCTGCCAATTGGCAGCCTGGTCGCCCGTGGCGCTGCGGCGCGGCATGCAGTTGACGCTGGAGACCGCCGGCGGCGACGAGCCCGCCTTGCTGTTTCCGGCGCCGCTCTTGCGCGCCGTGCTGTCCAATCTGATCCGCAATTCGCTGCAATATGCCGGGCCGCAGGCACGCGTCGCCATTATGGCGGGGCCTGATTTCGTGCAAGTCAAGGACGACGGTCCGGGGATTCCCGTGGAACGGCAGGCGTCGCTCTTCCAGCCATTCGTGCGCGGCGGACAGCCTGACGATGGCAATTTGGGGCTGGGGTTGTCGCTCGTCCAACGCATCTGCGAGCACCAGGGCTGGCGCGTGTCGCTGCATTCGCGGCCCGGGCAGGGTAGCCAATTCCGCGTGGACCTGGCAGGACCCGCACCCACCCCGGCCCGCTAAACGGCGGCGCCGGCCTGCGCGAGGGGGCGGGCAACACGCCAGCGCGCCAAATAGGGACAAAATGTCTTGGAATAGTAATGTTATTACATTACTATTTTCGCTTTTTTCGCCCGGCGCGCGTCGCCGGGAGTTCCGCATTCCCCATGACTTCTCTCATTTCCCAACCCGCGGCCGCCCGGCTGCGCTCCATCGACGCGCTACGCGGCCTGGTCATCGTCATCATGCTGCTCGACCACGTGCGCGAGACGTTCTTCCTGCACCACCAGGTCGGCGACCCGATGGACGTATCCGCCACGCCGCCCGACCTGTTCTTCTCGCGCCTGCTTGCGCATCTGTGCGCGCCGGTGTTCGTCTTTCTGACGGGCCTTTCGGCCTGGCTGTATGGCGCCAAGGCCGGCAACCGAAGCGCCACCGCGGCGTTTCTGGCCAAGCGGGGCGCGTTCCTCATTGCGCTTGAAGTCATCGTCGTGAACTTCGCGTGGACCTTTCAGTTTCCGCCCTCCGTTGTGTACCTGCAGGTGATCTGGGTGATCGGCCTGTCCATGCTGTCGCTGGCGGCCTTGCTGTGGCTGCCGCGCAGGGCGCTGGTGTTGACCGGCGTGGCGCTGGTTGCCGGCCATAACGCGCTCGATGCCGTTCACTTCGCGGCAGGTCACGCCCTGCACGTGCCGTGGGCGGTGCTGCATGACCGCGGCTGGATCGAGGCAAGCGACACGCTGCGCCTGCGCACGTCGTACCCGTTGCTGCCGTGGATCGGCGTGATTGCGCTGGGCTATGCCGCCGGCCCGTGGTTCCAGCCGGGCGCCGATGCGGCCGTTCGTCAGCGCCGTTTGTGGGCGGCGGGGCTGGCGGCCGTGGCGGGTTTCGTGGTCCTGCGGGCAATCAACGGGTATGGGCAGTCGCAGAAATGGGCGGTGCATGACGACGCGTTGCATACGGCCATGAGCTTCCTGAACATCACCAAGTACCCGCCGTCGCTGATGTTCCTGCTGTTGACGCTGGGGCTGGGACTGTGCCTGCTGGTGCTGATCGAGCGCGCGCAGTCGGCGGCGTGGGTTCGCGCGCTGTGCGTCTTTGGCGCGGCGCCCATGTTTTTCTATCTGCTGCACCTGTATGTGCTCAAGGCGCTGTATCTGGGCGGCGAAGCCATCTGGGGCCTGAACCAGGGCAAGTATTTCGGCGTGGATGGCATGGGCGCGGTGTGGCTGATCGCGATCCTGCTGGCGGTGGCGCTGTTCTGGCCCGTGCGCTGGTTCGGACGCCTGAAGGCGGCGCGCCGCGATATCGCCTGGCTCAAGTACCTGTGAGGCCGGCGATGGCGGTACGCAAGTGGGCTGCGGGCATCGTGGCATTGATGGCGCCGTGGGCTGCGCACGCCCAGCAGAACGCCGTGACGCTGTATGGCGTCGTGGACCTGAGCATCGCGGGCTTTTCCACGCAGGAGCGCGGCACGGCCATCAACATGCAGTCCGGCGTGCAGTCCGGATCGCGCTGGGGCCTGCGCGGCAGCGAAGACCTGGGCAATGGCCTGCGGGCCAACTTCCAGCTTGAAAGCGGCTTTCTTGCCAACAACGGCAACTCGGCGCAGGGCAGGCGCCTGTTCGGGCGTGCGGCGTGGATGGGCGTGTCCGGCGGTTTTGGCGATCTTCGGCTTGGCCGGCAGACGTCGGTGTCGTCAGCCACGCTGGCCGACTACGATGCGTTCCTGGCGTCCTACCTGATCACCGGCGCGCAGACCGCGCTGCTGCCGTACAACGCCAATCGCGCAGACAACATGGTGGCCTACTGGAGCCCCTCTGTCGGCGGGCTGCGCGCGGGCGTCGATGCCAGCCTGGACTACGACGGCGGGGGCGGGTTCCAGACCGCGTCCACCAACAAGCTATACAGCGCCGCCGTGGTGTTCGACCAGCCGGGCTATTCGATCGCCGCCACCTACGAAGGCGCAAGCTGGGCGGACGGCACGGCGCAATCAGCCGCCATGACCCGGGCAGGCACCGACCGCCGGCCCTACGCCTACACGCTGGCCGGCCGCGCCACGGTGGATGCGTTCACGCTTTATGCCGGCTGGTCGGTGATGCGCAACGGCTCAACCATCCCGGCGGTCCAGTCACCCGGTCAGCGGGTGTACTTCCCGGGCAGCACGGTGCACGGCGTAATGGCGGGCGCTGCCTGGCGCAATGGCGCGAGCACCGTGATGGCGTCGTGGCAGGGCAGCCTGCCGGGCGGCGGGTCGCTCGAGCGCGATGGCGCCACGCATACCCAGCAGATCTATTCGGCGGGCTACGTCTACGACCTGTCCAAGCGTACGAACGTGTACGCCATCTACGGCTACATGCGCGGCGCCTGGGACGATCCGTCCTGGCATCAGTCCCAGTACGCGGTGGGCATGCGCCACCGCTTCTGACCGCGCCCGGCGCACGTCCACAAAAAAGCCGCCTGATGAAGGCGGCTTGAGGATCCGGCGGGGCGACTATCCGTCGCCTCAGTGCAGGATCTGACTCAGGAACAGCTTGGTCCGCTCGCTCTGCGGATGATCGAAGAAGTCGTCGGGGTTGTTCTCTTCGATGATCTCGCCGCGGTCCATGAAGATGACGCGGTTGGCAACCTTGCGCGCAAAGCCCATTTCGTGCGTCACGCAGATCATTGTCATGCCGCTCTCCTGCGCCAGCGTCACCATCACGTCCAGCACTTCCTTGACCATTTCCGGGTCCAGCGCCGACGTGGGCTCGTCAAACAGCATGACCTTCGGGTTCATGCACAGCGACCGGGCGATCGCCACGCGCTGCTGCTGGCCGCCCGAGAGCTGGCCGGGGAACTTGGCGGCCTGATCCGGGATGCGCACGCGCTCCAGATACTTCATGGCGGTGGCCTCGGCCTGGACGCGCGACTGCTTGAGCACCCACATGGGCCCCAGCGTCAGGTTTTCCAGCACGGTCAGGTGCGGGAACAGGTTGAAGTGCTGGAACACCATGCCGACCTCGCGGCGGATGGTCTCGATGTGCTTCAGATCGCTGGTCAGCTCCGTGCCGTCGACGATGATCTGCCCCTTCTGGTGTTCTTCCAGCCGGTTGATGCAGCGGATCATCGTGGACTTGCCCGAGCCCGACGGGCCGCACACCACGATGCGCTCGCCCTGGGCGACGTTCAGGTTGATGTTGCGCAGCACGTGGAACTGGCCGTACCACTTGTTCACGTCCTGCAGACGAATGATGGCATCGGACATGCCTGTTCTCCTTCGGGTTTACCGGGCGTGCCCGGTGGCCAGGCGCTGCTCGAGCGCGCGGCTGTATTTGGACATGGAATAGCAGAAGACGAAGTAGATGAGCGAGATAAAGAGATAGGCCTCCACCCCGAAACCTCGCCATGCCGCGTCGGACAGGGCCGCCTTGGCCGCCAGCGTCAGGTCGAAAATGCCAATGATGACGACCAGCGACGTGTCCTTGAACAGGCTGATGAAGATGCCCACCAGCGGCGGGATCACGATCTTGAGCGCCTGCGGCAGGATGATCTTGCGCATCTGCTGCCAGTAGTTCAGGCCCAGCGAATCCGCGCCTTCGTACTGGCCCTTCGGGATGGCCTGCAGGCCGCCGCGCACCGTTTCCGCGATGTAGGCCGCGGCGAACATGATGATCGCGATCTGCGCGCGCAAAAGCTTGTCGATGGTGAAGCCTTCCGGCAGAAAAAGCGGCAGCATGACCGACGACATGAACAGCAGGCTGATGAGCGGCACGCCGCGGATCAGCTCGATGTACACGACGCACAGCGCCTTGATCGCCGGCATCTTGGACCGGCGGCCCAGGGCCAGCAGCACGCCGACCGGAAACGCGAAGGCGATGCCGAAGGTGGCCAGGATCAGGGTCAGCGGCAGGCCGCCCCAGCGGGCGTTTTCGACGTAGGTCAGGCCAAACACGCCGCCCCACATCAGCACGGCGACGGCCGCCAGGCCCAGCGTCCAGATGAGCGCCAGCTTGCCGTTCCAGAAACGGCGCATGCCGCTTGCCACGATCACCGCGGTCAGGATGCCGGTGGCGATCAACGGCCGCCATTGCTCGTCGAATGGATAGGTGCCGAACAGGATGAGCCGGTGCTTTTCGATGATGAACGCCCAGCACGCGCCGCCGGCCGCGCGGCATTCCTGCGCATTGGCGGCGTCAAAACTGGCCTTGATGAAGGCCCATTCCACCAGCGCCGGCAGCGCCATCAAGAGGCACCATGCCAGCAGCACGGTGATCAGGATGTTGAGCGGCGAGGAGAACAGGCGCGACCGCATCCAGGCCCAGGCGCCGCTTTGCGCGCCGGGCGGGGCGATGTCGGCGCCCAGGGTTTGCGTAGTGCTGCTCATCTCAACGCTCCACCAGCGCGATGCGCTTGTTGTACCAATTCATGAATATCGAGATCGACAGGCTGACCGTGAGGTAGGCGGCCATGATGATGAGGATGCCTTCGATGGCCTGACCGGTCTGGTTCAGCGTGGTGTTCACGACAGACACGATGTCCGGATAGCCGATGGCCACCGCCAGCGAACTGTTCTTCAACAGGTTCAGGTACTGGCTCGTCATCGGGGGGATGATGACGCGCAGCGCCTGCGGCAGGATCACCAGGCGCAGCACCAGCCGGCGCGGCAGGCCCAGCGAACCGGCGGCTTCCCACTGGCCGTTGTTGACGGCCTGGATGCCGGAACGCACGACTTCGGCGATGAAGGCGGACGTATAAACGGTCAGGCCCAGGAAGAGGGCGACGAACTCCGGCGTCAGCGTCAGGCCGCCGACAAAGTTGAAGCCCTTGAGCGCCGGCATGTCCAGCGTCAGCGATGCGCCGCTGGCCAGCCACCCGATGACGGGAAACCCGATCAAGAGACCGATGGCCACGCGGCCCAGCCGGAAAGGCTGCCCCGTCGCTTCCTGGCGCTTCGTGGCCCAATGCCCCACGGCGATGATTGCCACGATGGCCAGCGCCAGTCCGCCCAGCACCCAGTCCAGCGACGCGCCTTCCAGCCCCGGCACCTTCAGGCCGCGGTTGGAGATGAAGACGCCCGGCAGCGGGTTGTGCGCCTGGCGCGGTCCGGGCATGTTCTCGGTGATGAGCGCATACCAGAAGAAGAGCTGCAGCAAGAGCGGCACGTTGCGCATCACCTCGACATAGACCGAGGTGATTTTGTTGACCAGCCAGTTCTTGGACAGGCGTCCGATGCCAATGAACACGCCCAGGATGGTCGCGGCCACCAGCGCCAGCAGCCCCACGCGCAGCGTGTTCAGGATGCCGGCGAAGATGGCGCGCCCGTAGGTATCGGCAGGCGAATAGGCGATGACGGTTTCGCCGATGGCAAAACCGGCCTCGCGTTTCAGAAAGCCGAAACCCGTCGCGATGTTGCGCAGCGACAGGTTGTGCAGCGTGTTGTGCACCAGGAACCAGACGGCGGCCCCGACCAGCGCAAGGGCCAGCGCCTGGTAGACCACCGCGCGCGTGGCCGGGTCATTCCACGAAACCCGGCGCGGCGGCCGCGGCGCCGGGCGTTGAGCTGAATGCTGCGCCACGGCTCAGCCCGCCATCAACGCGCCGACGGCAGCGGCCAGGCGGTCCATGCCCTGTTCGATGACCTCGGTGGAGGTCGCGAACGAGAAGCGCACGTACGGCGACAGCCCATACGAACCGCCGTCGATCACGGCCACGCCGGCCTCGCGCAGGAAGAACAGGCTGACGTCCAGGTCGGTCTTCAGCTCGCCATCGGGGCCTTGACGGCCGATCAGGCCCTGCACGTTGGCGTACACGTAGAACGCGCCGTCCGGCATGGCGCACGAGATGCCGGGGATGGCATTCAGCCGGCTCACGATGAGATCCCGGCGCTTCTTGAAGATCTCGACCATTTCCGTGACGCTGGACTGGTCGCCTTCCAGGGCTGCCTGCGCGGCCGCCTGCGAAATTGCGCTGGGGCACGACGTGCTTTGCGACATGACGGTGCTCATGGCCTTGATGAGATCGGCCGGGCCGGCGCCGTAGCCGACGCGCCAGCCGGTCATGGCGTAGGACTTGGACATGCCGTTCACGATGAGCGTGCGGCCGGTGAGCTGCGGTTCGACCTGAACGGGCGAGGCGTGCGCCTGGCCGCTGTAGGTGAAGGGCGCGTAGATCTCGTCGCTCAGGATCCACACTTGGGGATGGCGCACCAGCACGTCGGTCAGCGCGCGCAGTTCGTCCGCGCTGTAGACGGCGCCGCTGGGGTTGCTGGGCGAATTCAGGATCAGCCAGCGCGTGCGCGGCGTGATGGCCGCTTCCAGCGTGGCCGCGTCCAGCTTGAAGCCTTGCGATTCGGGGCCGGTCACCACGACCGGCTTGCCTTCGCCCAGTAGCACCATGTCCGGGTAGGACACCCAATACGGCGCGCAGACGATGACTTCGTCGCCCGGTTCCAGGCTGGCCGTCAGCGCGGCCGCGATGATCTGCTTGGCGCCCGCGCCCACGGTGATCTGGTCCATGCCGTAGCGCACGCCCAGGGTCTGTTCGAGGCTGTTGGCAATGGCGGTGCGCAGGCCCACGGTGCCGTTCGGGCTGGTGTAGCGGATGTCGCCGCCCGCGATGGCTTCCTGGCCGGCGCGCGCGATATGCGCGGGCGTGGGCATGTCGGGCTCGCCCAGCGTGAAGTCGGCGATCTCGCGGCCCTGGCGGCGGAGTTCGTCCACGACGATCTTGGCGGCCATGCTGGGCGAGGGTTTGATCTGTTTGAGTCGGGCGTTGACGATGCTGTTCATGGTGATGCTGCGTAAAGAGTGATCTGGCGCGGGGCGGGCCCGCGCGCCGGGGAAATGAAAGACGGCTCCGCGCAAGGCGGAGCCGTGTAGGCCGCGGGTTAGCGCACCGGCCAGCCGTACATCAGGCCGCCTTGCGTCCACAGCTTGTTCAGGCCGCGGTCCAGCTTGAGCGGGCTTTCCTTGCCCATCGCACGGTCATAGCTTTCGCCGTAGTTGCCGACCTGCTTGATGATGTTGTAGGCCCACTTGTCGTCCAGGCCCAGGTTCTTGCCCATGCCGGGCGTCACGCCCAGGATGCGTTGGACGTTGGGGTTGGTGCTCTTCAACATTTCATCGACGTTCTTGGACGTGATGCCGTATTCCTCGGCTTCCAGCATCGCGTTCAGCGACCAGCGCACGACGTTGAACCACTGCTCGTCGCCCTGACGGACCATGGGGCCCAGCGGTTCCTTGGACAGGTTCTCGGTCAGGATTTCCCAGTCGTCGGGGTTGGCCAGGCGCGTGCGCATGTTGGCGGCGGTGTTGGACTTGTCGTTGGTGTAGGCATCGCAGCGGCCCGATTCCAGCAGACGGAAGTTTTCGTCGTAGTTCTCGACCAGCACCGGCTTGAAGGTCAGGCCGCGGCTGCGGAAGTAGTCGGCCAGGTTCAATTCGGTGGTGGTGCCGGGCTGCACGCAGATGGTCGCGCCGTCTAGTTCCTTCACGCTCTTGACGTTCATTGCCTTCTTCACGATCAGGCCCTGGGCGTCATAGAAATTCACGCCCACGCCGATCAGGCCCAGCGTGGTGTCGCGGGTCAGCGTCTGCGTGGTGTTGCGCGACAGCATGTCGATCTCGCCGGACTGCAGCGCCGTGAACTTCGCCTGGGCGGTCAGCACATTGCCCTTCACCTTGGAGGCGTCGCCGAACATGGCGGCGGCGACGGCGCGGCACATGTCCACGTCCAGGCCGGTCCATTCGCCCTTGCTGTCGAGCACCGAGAATCCGGGGATGCCGGCAAAGCCGCACTGCAGGAAGCCCTTTTTCTTGACGGCGTCAAAGGTCACGCCGGCTTGCGCGCCGGAAGCAACGCACAGCAGGGTCGCCGCAATGGCGGAGCTCAGAAACTTGCGCATGGAGATTTCTCCTGGAGATCGAAAAAAGTTAGGAAAAGCGGAAGGGACGGAAACGGCCAAGCGTGCGGGGCCGCCCCGGCAGGCCGGGGAGGGCGCGTCGCGCATTCGGACGGGGTAAGGCAATAAGGAGGAGGGGTGGCCGACGGGGCCGGTCAGGCGGTGCGCCGGTGGATGCGCGTGGCGTAGGGGAGATACGTACTGCGGAGGGTAGGAATCGGGCTCATCGGCGGCACTGGTACGGCAGGTCTTACAGTCGCGGAAGACGCCGGCGGTCACGCGGCCAACGTCGTATTACGTTATGCAATAAGACGTATGATGGCAGCCGTCATACAAGTAAACAAGTAAGGGGATTCCCGTAATTGGCATTACGGGCAGGGGGTAAACGTCGGGCTTAAGCCGCCGGCGGATGCGACAGCAGCTTGCGGTAGCGCGCAATGCTGTCGCCCAGATGGCGGGCCATGGCGGCCCGTGCGGCCCCGGGATCGCGGCGCATGATGGCGGTCAGGATGGCTTCGTGCTCGCGCACGTTGCGGGTTTCGTACGTTTCAAGTTCTTCGGGCGTCTTGCCGCCGTGCTTGATGTTCAGATCCAGCATCACGTCGCGCACCGCGGCCTTCAGCAGCGCCGGAAAGTGCGGGTTGTTCGACGCGCGGGCGATCGACAGGTGAAATTCGTAGTCGGCCTTCACGGCCGCTTCCATGTCGCGCGTGGCGCGGTTGAAGGCGTCGAAGGCTTCGACGATGCTGCTCAGGTCCGAGGCGCTGCGGCGCTCGGCCGCCAGGCCACAGGCTTCCACTTCGAGACCCGCGCGCAATTCCATGATGTGCAGTGCCCAGCGCGGATCCGTCGCGGGTTCGACGACGAAATCGATGGGTTTTTCGCGGTCTTCGGTGACGAAGACGCCGATGCCGGGTTTGCTGACCAGGCGCCCGCTCAGGCGCATGGAGGCCACGGCTTCACGAATGACGGTGCGGCTGACTTCGAATTCGTCGCAGAGCGCGTGCTCTGAAGGCAGCTTGTCGCCGGCGCGGTACTGGCGCGCATCAAGGCGCTTGGTCAGTTCCTCGATGACGAAATCGGTCAGGCGCGAGCGGGGAGGCCGGGCGGGAGTTTGCATTGTCTCTCTTATGGGAAATCGCTGCGGGCTAGGCGTGGCAGCCTTGGCGCAGCCGCAAGTTTACGCGTTCCTGGAATGCCTCGCGGGTGTCCGGCCCATCGGGTTTGGCCGCGCGCAAAGGTCGCGGCCGCAGGAAGCGAGAGGGCCATATGACAACATACGGGGCGGATTCCGCCAACTTTTCTTTGCATCAATAAGCAAAACGCCCTCCATGGGAGGGCGTTCGGGCAATCAGGCAAGCATGGGCCTTACTCGGCGCCGGACTTCTTGATCAGGGCGTCCAGCATTTCCATTTCTTCGCCGGTCAGGTCGGTCAGCGGCGCGCGCACGGGGCCCGCGTCGTGGCCCACCAGCTTGGCGCCGGCCTTGACGATGCTGACGGCGTAGCCGGCCTTGCGGTTACGGATTTCCAGGTACGGCAGGAAGAAATCGTCGAGCAGGCGGTTGGTGGTGTCGCTGTCGCCGGCGGCGATGGCGTTGTAGAACTCCATGGCCATCTTGGGCACGAAATTGAAGACGGCCGACGAGTAGACCGGCACGCCCAGCGCGCGGTAGGCGGCGGCGTAGACTTCGGCGGTGGGCAGGCCGCCCAGGTACGAGAAGCGGTCGCCCATCTTGCGGCGGATGCGGACCGTGGATTCGATGTCGCCGATGCCGTCCTTGAAGCCGACCAGGTTGGGGCAGCGGTCCGCCAGGCGGGCCAGGCTGTCGGCCGACAGGCGCGATTGGGCACGGTTGTAGACGATGACGCCGATGTTGACCGATTTGCAGACCTGCTCGACGTGGGCGGCAATGCCGTCCTGCGAGGCTTCGGTCAGGTAGTGCGGCAGCAGCAGCACGCCCTTGGCGCCTTGGCGCTCGGCTTCCTGGGCGTAGGCGATGGCGGTGCGGGTGGGGCCGCCGGCGCCGGCCAGGATGGGCACCTTGCCCTTGCAGGTCTGGACGGCGGTGCGGATGACGTCCGAGTATTCCTCGGGGGCCAGCGAGAAGAACTCACCGGTGCCGCCGGCCGCGAACAGGGCGGTGGCGCCGTAGGGGGCCAGCCATTCCAGACGAGCCGCGTAGCTCTTGGCGTTGAAATCGCCGTTCTGGTCGAAGTCGGTCACGGGGAAGGAAAGCAATCCTTCCGAGACGATGGCTTTGAGTTCCTGGGGAGTCGTCATGGCTGTCTTCCAAATAAGAGAAAGGGGTATGAAAAGGCGGTGATGCCGTGGCCGCGGCGTTATCGAACCCGCGATGTATGTCATCGTACAACATACAAGGTCGCACTACAACGGCTTCGTGGAGAAGATGTTGTCGTACAACAAGTCTGCCGTTCACACTGGATATAGGAATTTCCCTATATTGATCGCGAAAAGCTGCCAAGCTATCCTCGCGATTCATTGTCGTACGACAACGTACAAGAAAGACGACAATTCCATATCTCTAGGAGACAAGTTTGAAGGCATTTCCCCTGTTGAGCCGCCTGTCGGCCGTCCTGGCCGTCGCCACCGCGTTTGCCGCACCCGTCCACGCCGCCGATGACTGGCCGTCCGCCAAGGCCATCACGCTGGTCGTTCCGTTTGCGGCCGGGGGCACGTCCGACATCCTGGGCCGCCTGATCGCGCAGGAACTGGGCACGACGCTCAAGCAGACCGTCGTCGTTGAAAACAAGGGTGGCGCCGGCGGCGTGCTGGGCGCCGACGCCGTGGCGCGGGCAAAGCCGGACGGCTACACCCTGCTGTTGGGCACGATCGCCACGCATGCAATCAACCCGTCGCTGCTGCCCAGCATCAACTACAACGCCGCCAAGGATTTCTCGCCGGTCATTCTGCTGGGCAGCATTTCCAATGTGCTGCTGGTGGGCGCCAACCAGCCGTATAAGTCCGTGCAGGACGTGGTTGCGGCCGCCAAGGCGAATCCCGACACGATCGCGTTCGGCTCGGCCGGGCAGGGCACGTCGCAGCATCTGTCGGGCGAAGTGTTCAAGCAGTTGACGGGCGCGCACCTGACGCACGTGCCGTACCGCGGTAGCGCGCCGGCCATTTCGGACCTGATCGGCGGCCAGATCCCCAGCTCGTTTGAAACCGCCCTGGTCGCGCTGCCTTACGTGCAAAGCGGCAAGGTGCGCGCGCTGGCCGTGACGTCGGCCAGGCGCACCGCCGTGCTGCCCGATGTGCCCACCATGCAGGAAGCCGGGGTGCCGGGCTTCGACGTGAGCAGCTGGCAGGCCATCTACGCCCCGGCCAACACGCCGCCCGCCGTGGTCGAGAAGCTGAACAAGACCATCGCCGAGATCGTGGCCAAGCCGGAAGTGGCTGCCAAGATGCAAGGACTGGGCCTGGCCTACACGCCGAACACGCCCGCCGAGTTCACCGCGTTCCAGTCGGCCGAGCAGGCCAAGTGGGCAAAGATCATCGCCGACGGAAAACTCAAGCCGCAGTGATCGCGCGGCATCATCGCTTTGCGCGGTGTCTGACACCCGTTGAACGTCTGCCGCAAACCGCAGGCGATCTCCACAGGGTGTCAGACACCGCCTTTGCGCTGCGCACTTACCGAGACCCGCTGGCCGCCGCCAGCAGCACGCCAAACGCGACCAGCAGCCCGCCAAAGATCCGGTCTATCCAATGGCGCACGGCCAGCAGCCGTTGGCGCACGCCGTCCGACGAAAAGCACATCGCCACCAGGCAGAACCACGTCACGTGCGCCAGCGAAATGAAGGCGCCATAGCCAACCTGCACCGCCAGCGGTGTATCGGGCCGCACGACTTGCATGAAGAGACTCACGATGAAAACCGTGGTCTTGGGATTCAGCGCGTTGGTCAGAAAGCCCGTGCGCAGCGCCGCCAAGTCCGACATTGCCGCCGCGGGACGGCGACTGTTGCCGCTGCCCGGCTGCGTGCGCAGCATTTTCAAGCCCAGATACACCAGATAGGCTGCACCTGCCAGTTTGATGGCGTTGAACAACCACAGCGATTGCTGGATCAGCAGCCCCACGCCGACCAGTGTGTAGCCGACGTGCACCAGCACGCCCATGCCGATGCCCAGCGCCGTCAGCACGCCGGCGCGCCGGGACAGCATCAGGCTGTTGCGGGTGACCATCGCAAAGTCCGGCCCCGGACTGATGACGGCAAGCACCGTGATTGTGATGACAGCTATCAGTTCGGTCATGGCGTATCCTGTCGCGAAATATCAATGGCGAGCATCCTAGCAACGGGACTCAAGGACGTATAACGATGGTTTCTGACAGCAATGGTGAGCTGCAATCACCATCCTCGGACGCGCGCCTGCCGTCGCTGCTGGCGCTGCGTTGCTTTGAGGCCGCGGCGCGCCACGAAAACTTCAGCCGTGCGGCCGCGGAGCTGTATCTGACGCATGGCGCGGTCAGCCGGGCGGTGCGGTTGCTGGAGGACGACCTGGGCGTGGCGCTGTTCGAGCGGCGTAGCCGCCGCGTGTTCCTGACGGACGCCGGGCGCACCCTGTCCGGCGCAGTGGGCAGCGGCCTGGACCTGATGCGGCAGGCGGTGGGCGACTTGCGCGCCCGCGCCCGCAGCGGGCGTCGTTGGGTGCTGTCATGCGAGCCGACCTTGCTGATGCGATGGCTGATCCCGCGCTGGCCCGATTTCCAGGCCCGGCATCCGGACATGGAAGTGCACCTGGTCGCGGGCGGCGGGCCGTTCTCATTTGCAAGCGGCATCGACCTGGCTATCCGCCGCGACGACTTCACCTGGCCGGACAGCCACCACGTCGAGCCCCTGTTTGCGGAAAAGGTCGGCCCGGTGTGCCATCCCGGCAAGCTGGCGGACTGGTTCGACGACAACACAGCCGGCGGCTCGTTGAAGTCTGGCGCGCCGCTGCTGCACACACGCACGCGGCCAGACGCATGGCGCGAATGGGCGGCCGCGGCCGGTAAACCGGCGCCAGATGCGCCCGGCCAGACATTCGATCATTTCTATTTCAGCCTGCAGGCGGCGGTCGCGGGCCTGGGCGTGGCCATCGGCCCGTGGCGGCTGGTGCGCGACGATCTGGAAAGCGGCGTGCTGGCCGCGCCCATGGGGTTCGTCGAGGATGGATCGCGCTATTGTCTGTTTGCCCCGCAGCCGCTGCCGCCGGGCAGTCCGCAGGCGGCGCTGCTGGACTGGCTGCGCAAGGCCGCGTAGTGCCGAAGGGGCAGGGAATGGGGAAAGGTCCGAGGGGGACGTCCGAAAACCGGACGTCCCCCTCGGGCCAGTGTTGTCAGCCGGAGCTCGCGGTCCGGCCCAGCTTTACGGCCTCACGCGATCAGGCGTTGGCCAGCTTGCCGTCGACCATGCGCGTCAGGCCCAGCGGGTTGGCGCGCTTGATGCCGTCGGGCAGCAGGGCGTCGGGCAGATCCTGATAGCAGACCGGACGCAGGAAGCGGCGGATGGCCGTGGCGCCCACCGAGGTCGAGGCCGGGTTCGAGGTGGCCGGGAACGGGCCGCCGTGAACCATGGCGTGGCTGACTTCCACGCCGGTCGGGTAGCCGTTGGCCAGGATGCGGCCGGCCTTGCGTTCCAGCACGGGCAGCAGCGCGCGGGCGGCGTCCACGTCTGCATCGTCCACGAACAGCGTCGCGGTAAGTTGGCCCTCAAGATGCTCGGCCACGGCGCGGACCTGCGCTGCGTCCTTGCACGCGACCACCAGCGAGGCGGGGCCGAACACTTCGGCTTCCAGTTCGTGCGAAGCCAGGAACTGGTCCGCGCTGGCGCCAAACACCACGGCGCCCGCGGCGTTGCACGCCGGGTTGGACGGCTCGCCGCGCCCGACGGTCGACACGCTGGCGTGGCGCGCCAGCGCGTCCGCGCCTTGCTCGTAGGCCGAGAAGATGCCCGGCGTCAGCATGGTGGCGGCGCCCTTGGCTTTCACGGCTTCGGCGGCGGCCTGGCGGAAACGATCCAGTGCCGGGCCTTCGATGCCGATCACCAGACCCGGGTTGGTGCAGAACTGGCCCACGCCCATCGACAGCGAATCCACGAAGCCCTTGGCGATGGTCTCCGCACGGGCTTCCAGCGCGGCGGGCAACAGGAACACCGGGTTGATGCTGGACATTTCGGCGTAGACGGGAATCGGCACGGGGCGGGCGTTGGCGGCGGCCACGAGCGCCAGGCCGCCGCGGCGCGAGCCGGTGAAGCCGATGGCCGTGATGGCCGGATGCGTTGCCAGCGCGGTGCCGATTTCATTGCCGGCGCCGAACAGCAGCGAGAAGGTGCCTTCGGGCAAGCCGTGCTTGGCCACTGCCTGCTGGATGGCACGGCCGACCAGTTCGGACGTCCCGGGGTGCGCGTTATGCGCCTTGACGATTACCGGGCAACCGGCAGCCAGTGCCGAGGCGGTGTCGCCGCCCGCCACCGAGAAGGCCAGCGGGAAGTTGCTGGCGCCGAACACGGCCACCGGGCCGAGCGGAACGTTGGCCAGGCGCAGGTCGGCGCGCGGCAGGGGCTGGCGCTCGGGCTGGGCCGGATCGATGGTCGCGTCCAGGAAGTAGCCGTCGCGCACCACGCGGGCGAACAGGCGAAGCTGGCCGACGGTGCGGCCGCGCTCGCCCTGCAGGCGGGCGACGGGCAGGCCGGTTTCCAGGTGCGCGCGCTCGATCAGCGCGTCACCCAGCGCCAGGATGCCTTCGGCGATGCTTTCGAGGAATTGGGCGCGCGTCTCCAGCGGCAGCGCGCGATACGGATCGAACGCGGCGCGGGCCAATTCGGCCGCGCGGGACACGTCGTCGGCGGAGCCGGCGGGGTAGGCGGGGTCCAGGCGTTCGCCGGTGGCGGGGTTGATGGCGTGCTGGGCAGCGCCCGCGCCCAGTACGGCGGTCGAGCCGATCAACATCTGGCCGGTCAGGTTCATGGTCATCTCCAAAAATTCATAGGCGCCGATCCAGCGGATGGGCGGTTTCGCGCCCGACGGGTCCGGGGAAAAAAATGCCCCCGGACCGGGGGCAGACAGAAGGCGTCGGTGCAGACCGATTATTCGGCGCCGGACTTCTTGATCAGGTCGGCGAGCATTTCCATTTCTTCGCCGGTCAGGTCGGTCAGCGGCGCGCGCACGGGGCCCGCGTCGTGGCCCACCAGCTTGGCGCCGGCCTTGACGATGCTGACGGCGTAGCCGGCCTTGCGGTTGCGGATTTCCAGGTACGGCAGGAAGAAGTCGTCGAGCAGGCGGTTGGTGGTGTCGCTGTCGCCGGCGGCGATGGCGTTGTAGAACTCCATGGCCATCTTGGGCACGAAGTTGAAGACGGCCGACGAGTAGACCGGCACGCCCAGCGCGCGGTAGGCGGCGGCGTAGACTTCGGCGGTGGGCAGGCCGCCCAGGTACGAGAAGCGGTCGCCCATCTTGCGGCGGATGCGGACCATGGACTCGATGTCGCCGATGCCGTCCTTGAAGCCGACCAGGTTGGGGCAGCGGTCCGCCAGGCGGGCCAGGCTGTCGGCCGACAGGCGCGATTGGGCGCGGTTGTAGACGATGACGCCGATGTTGACGGACTTGCAGACCTGCTCGACGTGGGCGGCAATGCCGTCCTGCGAGGCTTCGGTCAGGTAGTGCGGCAGCAGCAGGACGCCCTTGGCGCCTTGGCGCTCGGCCTCCTGGGCGTAGGCGATGGCAGTGCGGGTGGGGCCGCCGGCGCCGGCCAGGATGGGGACCTTGCCCTTGCAGGTTTGCACGGCGGTGCGGATGACGTCCGAGTATTCCTCGGGGGCCAGCGAGAAGAACTCACCGGTGCCGCCGGCCGCGAACAGGGCGGTGGCGCCGTAGGGGGCCAGCCATTCCAGACGAGCCGCGTAGCTCTTGGCGTTGAAATCGCCGTTCTGGTCGAAGTCGGTCACGGGGAAGGAAAGCAATCCTTCCGAAACAATGGCCTTGAGTTCCTGCGGAGTCGTCATGTTGCGCTCATCCCAAAATGGCCGTCGCAGGCGGAGAGGGTGCTTGCGAACGGGATGCGGTGGTAAAAGGTGAGTCATCGTACAACATGATTTTGCTGGATTCAAGGTGTCCACCCAGCTGAAGCGGCATTTACAAGGGGAAACCCGAAATTCCTTTCCGATGCCTTTCAGCGATATTCTCTTGGTTGTACGATAACGTACGGTGCCCGCAGCGGGGCATCCATCAGGCAAAAGGATTCAGCATGCAGGTTGCAGTCGAGCAGACGCCCGTTCTCATCAAGATTCATCCCGACGACAACGTCGCCATCGTGGCCAACGACGGCGGCTTACCGGCCGGAACCGTTCTGCCCGACGGGCTTCAGTTGGTGGACGCCGTGCCGCAAGGCCACAAGGTGGCCCTGACCGATCTGGCAGAGGGCGATGAGGTCAGACGCTACAACGTGGTGGTGGGCTACGCCGCCAAGTCCTTGCCGCGCGGCAGCTGGATCAACGAGCGTGTCACGACGATGCCGACCGCGCGCACGCTGGAAGACCTGCCGGTGTCCACGCGCGTGACGCCCCTGCCGCCGCTGGAGGGCTATACGTTCCAGGGCTACCGCAACGCGGACGGCACCGTGGGCACGCGCAACATCCTGGCCATCAGCACCACGGTGCAGTGCGTGCAGGGCGTGGTCGAACATGCGGTCGCGCGTATTCGCCGGGAACTGCTGCCGCTGTACCCGAACGTGGACGACGTGGTGGGCATCGAGCACACCTACGGCTGCGGCGTGGCCATCGACGCGCCTGGCGCCGCGATTCCGATCCGCACGCTGCACAACATCGCCCGCAACCCGAATTTCGGCGGCACGTCCATGGTGGTCAGCCTGGGCTGTGAAAAGCTGCAGCCTGAACGCCTCTTGGCGCCCACCGCCATTCCGATCCGCGCCGGCGAAGGCATGGGCGGCAACGGCGTGGAGACGATCGTGCTGCAGGACGAAGAGAACATCGGCTTCGATTCGATGATCCAGCTCATCATGCGCACCGCCGAGCGCCACCTGCAAAAGCTCAACGCCCGCCAGCGCGAAACCTGCCCGGTATCCGACCTGACCGTCGGCGTGCAGTGCGGCGGCAGCGATGCGTTCTCCGGCGTGACCGCCAACCCGGCCGTGGGTTTTGCGACCGACCTGCTGGTGCGCGCCGGCGGCACCGTGATGTTCTCCGAAAACACCGAAGTGCGCGATGGCATCGACCAGCTCACCGCCCGCGCCGAAACGCCCGAAGTCGCCGACGCGCTGATCCGGGAGATGGCCTGGTATGACGCGTACCTGCAGCGCGGCATGGCCGACCGCAGCGCCAACACCAGTCCGGGCAACAAGAAGGGCGGTCTGTCCAACATCGTCGAAAAGGCGATGGGGTCGATCGTCAAGTCCGGTTCCTCGCCCATCCACGGTGTGTTGTCGCCCGGCGACCGCCTGACACGCAAGGGCCTGATCTTTGCGGCCACGCCTGCCAGCGACTTCATCTGCGGCACGCTGCAACTGGCCGCGGGCATGAACCTTCACATCTTCACCACCGGCCGCGGCACGCCTTACGGGCTGGCGCAGGTGCCGGTCATCAAGGTCGCCACGCGCTCCGCGCTGGCGCGCCGCTGGCATGACCTGATGGACGTGGATGCCGGCGTGATCGCCACCGGCCAGGCCTCGATCGAGGAGGTGGGCTGGCAGCTCTTTCAGATGATGCTGGACGTCGCCAGCGGCAAGAAGCAGACCTGTGCTGAAAAACTCAAGCTGCACAACGCCCTGGCGCTGTTCAATCCGGGCCCCGTGACCTGATCGCGGATCCGTCCCGTCCGTAGCGCCATCACAAAAAAAACCACCGAGAGGAGACAGCCGATGGAAATTGACCCGCAAGTCCAGGCCGGCCGGCGCCGGCTGCTGGGCGCCGCGCTCGCACTGGGGCCCGCCAGCCTCGTGCACGCACAGTCATTCAGTTTCACCCCGCAGCAGCGCTATCCGGATCCCTCGGTCCGGATCCTGGACCCGGAATTCTCCAAGTACCGCATCTACAGCAGCAGCGTGGAGCAGCTTGCAACCGGGTTCCGCTGGCTGGAAGGGCCGGTGTGGTTTGGGGACGGGCGTTATCTGCTGGTTTCGGACATTCCCAACAACCGCATCCTGCGCTGGGACGAGACCACGGGCGAGATCAGCGTGTTCCGCCACCCGTCCAATTTCAGCAACGGGCTTGCCCGCGACCGCCAGGGCCGCCTGCTGACCTGCGAGCATCTGACGCGCCGCGTCACGCGCACGGAGTACGACGGCAGCATCACGGTGCTGGCCGACCGCTTCGACGGCAAGCCGTTCAATTCGCCAAACGACATCGTGTGCCAGCGCAATGGCGCCATCTGGTTCACGGATCCGCCGTTTGGGATCGGCGGGCACTGGGAGGGCGACAAGGCCACGCCTGAGCTCCCGCATTCGGTCTATCGCATCGATCCGGCCAATGGCCGTGTGACGCTGGCGCTGGCGGATCTGGCCGGGCCCAATGGCCTGTGCTTCTCGCCCGACGAAAAGGTGCTCTACATCGTGGAGTCCCGCCACCAGCCCAACCGCGTGATCTGGGCTTTCGATGTGGGCACGGACGGCGCGCTGACGAACAAGCGCCTGCACGTCGATGCGCAGGGCCCCGGCGCCATCGACGGCATCAAGTGCGACGAGGCCGGCAACCTGTGGTGCGGCTGGGGCAGCAACGGCTCGGCCGACGCCAAGGCCGAGGAGCTGGACGGCGTGATGGTCTTTAACCCCGCCGGCAAACCCATTGGGCACATCCGGCTGCCCGAGCGGTGCGCCAACTTGTGTTTTGGCGGCGCCAAGCGCAACCGCCTTTTCATGGCGAGCAGCCATTCGCTCTATGCCCTGTACGTGGAGACCCGCGGCGCGGCGTAGGCATATCCCCACCGCGGCCTCACCTGGCCGCGGGACACTTCAACACACATACCAATCAGTGTGGAGACAGCATGAACCCGAGCAAAAGACAGTTCCTGGGCAGCGCCGCGGCGCTTTGCCTGACGCCGCTGGTGCCGGCGTGGGCCCAATCGGCGCAATGGCCGACGCGCCCCGTGCGCATCGTGGTGCCTTACCCGCCCGGCGGCTCGTCGGACATCATCGCGCGCATCCTGGCGCCCCGGCTGGCCGAAGTGCTCAAGCAGACCGTGGTCGTCGAGAACAAGCCCGGCGCCAACGGCAACCTGGGCGCCGGTCTCGTGGTGCAGTCGGCGCAGGAAGGCCATACCGTGCTGCTGTGCGACGTCGGCGCGCTGGCGATCAGCCCGTCCGTCTACACCAAGCTGACCTTTGATCCGTCCAAGGACCTGCGCGCGGTGGGCATGCTGGCGTATTCGCCGCACGTGCTGGCCGTGCATCCCGACGTGAAGGCCAACACCGTGCAGGATCTGGTCGAGCTGTCCAAGAAAGAACGCATCAACTTTGCCGTCACCGCAATCGGCAGCGCGCCGCACCTGGCGGCTGTCGCGGTTCAGCAGGCGACCGGCGCGCAGTGGGAATACGTGCCGTACAAGGGCGGTTCGCAGGCGGTCACCGACACCATCGGCGGCCAGACGCAGATCATCATGAACGGTCTTCTGGCCACGCTGCCGCACATCAAGTCCGGCAAGCTGCGCGCGATCGCGATTTCCAAGAGCGAGCGCATGAAGCTGGTGCCGGACATCCCGACCATTTCCGAGCAGGGCGTGAAGGGCTTCGAGTCGGGCACGTGGCAGGGCGTGATGGCCCCGTCCAACATGACCGACCCGGTGGCCGCGCAACTGCAGACGCTGATGGCGCAGATCGTCACCCAGCCGGACGTCACGGCGCAGTTGAACGAGCAGGGCGCCGAGATCGTCACCAAGAGCCCCGCAGAGCTTGCGCAGTTCTTCGGCAGCGAGCGCGCCCGCTGGGCCAAGGTCGTTGCCAGCACCGACATCCGCCTGGATTGATCGGCCCGGCCCGCGCCTTGCTAGGGGCGGGCGTTCGGGGCACACTGGGATCGTGTCCGGGCTTCGGTCTGGACCGATTCCCGTGGAGCCTACCGATGAAATCCCTGTTCGCCGCGGCGGCCTTGGGGGCGCTGACGGCGTTGTCCGCCTTGGCAAGCGCGCCCGCAAACGCGCGCGATCCGCTGCCCACGGCGCCAAAGCCGCCCGCATCGGCGCGCACCATACCAGACACGTGTCTGGGCACCGACTGCCCGCGCATCGTGGACCCGGGCAAACTCAATCGGGACTGCCTGGGCAGCTCATGCCCGGGCTCTCGCTACCCTCCCGCGACGGAAACGCCGGTGCGGCCTCAGAATCAACCGGGGCTTAAACCTCCCACGCGGACATGGCTGCCGCCCATGCCGCCGCGGCCTGGCCAAGCCCCCGTGGGCCCGCTGACGCCCGCGCCGGCATTGCCTCGATAGATCCGAATAGGCCACACGCCGCAGGTATGATGGCTTCCTTGCACCTGATCCACTTCGCCTTGGCCAACGCACGCCGGGCTTCCTGACAACGACATCCCATGAACGACCGCCTGCAGCAAACCCTGCGCCGCTTCGACGAGTACAACGCCGCCGATCCCAATGTGTTCACGTGGGAAGGCCAATCCTGTCCACAGGAGCTGTTTCTTGCGCAGAAGCTGCACGAATGGGTGATGAAGCTGGCGCCTCACGCGTCCGAGCCGCTGGTCCTGGCGTCCCGGTGCCAGCACATCGGCCGTTGGGAAATCGCGCGCGCCAGCTATCCTGAAGGCCGCATCGGTTACCTGACGTGGCGCAAGGCGTTGGCCAGGCATCACGCGGCAATCGCGCAACAGATCATGCAGGAAGCCGGCTATCCGCAAGAGGACTGCGACCGCGTGGCGGCGATCCTGATGAAGCAGGGAATCAAGCAGGACCCGGACGTGCAGGTGATGGAGAACGCGCTGTGCCTGGTGTTTTTGCAATACCAGTACGAGTCGTTTTATCCCGCTCACGAAGACAAGATCGTCGAGATCCTGCGCAAGTCGCTGCTGAAGATGGATGGCGCGGGGCATCAACAGGCCATGACGCTGACCTATTCGGACCAGGGCATGGGATACATCAAGCAGGCGCTCGCCGCGCTGGAAGCGGCGGCCTAGCAGCCTTTAGCCAGATGCAAACAGGCCTGCGGCAGGCCGGGAATGGATTTCCCCCCCCCCCCCCCCCCCCCCCCCCCCCCCCCCCCCCCCCCCCCCCCCCCCCCCCCCCCCCCGCCCCCCCCCCCCCCCCCCCCCCCCCCCCCCCCAGGCCTGTATCGCGTTTGGCGGGCTTACTCGGACGCTTGGGGCGTGACGTCGGAGGACGCGACGTCCGCGGGCGTCGCGCCTGCGGCCTTCGTATCTGCGGCCTTCGTGTCCATAGAGGTCGCGTCGGCGGATTGCACGTCGGCAGGCTTCACGTCGGCAGGCGCGGCGTCAGCAGCGGGTGCTGGCGTCTGTTCGGCGGAAGCCTGGGCCTTTTTCTCGGCGCGGGCGCGCGCGGCGTTGCGGGACGCGTTGCGCGATGCCATGCGCTTGGCGTGGCGCGCTTCGTTGGCCGTCACGGCGCCGGCGGGTTCGCCGTTCAGGTCCACGCGCGGCGCGTCTTCGACCATGCTGGCCCAGTAGCGGCGCCCATCGCACCACGTCTTGACGGCTTCCTTGATCTGCGCCTCGTCGAGCTGCAATTGCTCGGCGTGTTGCACCAGGTCCGCCAGCACGCCCAGCTTGAGCGGCAGCTTGGGCGCGGGGTTCTTGGGAAAGGCCTTGGGAAAGTGCCGTTGCAGGCGCGAAATGGCGACGACCACGGGATCGACCGGCGTCTCGCGCTTTTCCGGACGCGGCGCACGCTGGCCCTTGTCACCGCCTTGCGCGCGCTTGGCCTTGTCGCCGGTCTGCGGACGCGGACCCTTGGCGGCGCCCTGCGGGCGGCGCGGCTTGTCGGTGCCTTGCGGACGCGATTCGTTTTTCGAGCCTGCCTTGTCAGGCGACTGCTTGATAAGCAATTCCCGGATCGCGGCTAATTGTTCTAGTCCCATGTGCTACACAAAAAAAAGGTTGAGGCGGCGAGCGTGTCCCTGCGCCGTGAAATCCGCTACCCGGAGACGACCACGAGCAGCGCCAGCGACAGCAGGATGCCGAACGCGGCCAGGGCAAACGGCAGTAGTAGAACATACACGCCGCGTTCCTGCCCCCGGCCATGCGCCAAACCGGCCGCAATCGACATCCGAACC
The DNA here is from genome assembly GCF_037039475.1 of Achromobacter sp. E1. Taxonomy (NCBI): domain Bacteria; kingdom Pseudomonadati; phylum Pseudomonadota; class Betaproteobacteria; order Burkholderiales; family Alcaligenaceae; genus Achromobacter; species Achromobacter sp. E1. The sequence continues at coordinate 3,051,718 of NZ_CP146253.1, read as the reverse complement.
GGCGAAAAAATCCCCATCGACGTGCCCGAAACGTGCAGCAGCGCGGCAGCTGCGGGCACGCTCAGGCCAGCCTGAAGCGCTAATGATAGCTGGGATGGCATGAACAGGCTGTTTGGCGCGTTGCCGCTGTTGGCCAGGATGCCGAACGCGCCGGCCAGTAGCGGCGTGATCAGGATAGTCCAGTCGCGCAGGCTCGCAAAGAGGCCGTCGGCGTAGGCCCGCGATATGCCCGCGCCAGCCAGCACCTCGGCCATCATGGCAAACAGGAATACGGACATGACGGCGTGCCGTCCGGTCATCCAGGCGGCGCGCGCCTGCGTCCGCACGGCGCCCGGATGCCGCTGCCAGGCGGCCAGGACCAGGGCGCCGGCGATCAGCCAGCTTCCGGCGTGCAGAAACGGCATCCACGGCGGCAGGTCCGCATACGGGCGCAAAGCCGCCAAGCCTGCAAGGCCGCGATTCAGGCCGGGCACGAGCCGCGTGGCGACCAGCCAGGCGATAAGGGCGATGTAGGGCAACGCGCGGCGTGCTGCCCGCAGCGCCTCGCTGCGGCCGGGCCGGCGGTCCGCCAGGAAGCGCAGCACGATCAGCGGTCCGTACGCGGCGAGCAGTGCCGTTTCTGGTCCCAATAGCGCCGTCGCAGCGGCCAGCAAGGCCAGGCTCGCGGCCATCCAGCCAGCCTCGCGGACCCGCTCGGCGGCCGGCGCAGACAACCCCGCGCGCGTGGCGGTGCGCCAGTACAGCGCCAGCCACACGCCCAACAGCAGCGCGACGGGCACCATGCTGTAAAGCGCAAGTTGCGTGGGCGGCACGCGCGCATAGGCCGAAGCCAGCAGCGTGCCGCTGCCCATCGCGCCCCACGGAATCAGCGTCTGGCTGAGCAGCGCAAACACCATGACCTCGCGGGCTCTGAGGCCGAGCGGACGGATCAGCATCACGGTACCCAGCATGCCCACGCCGAAACCCGTTGCCGATTCGGCGAAAGGGCCGATCAGGAAACAGGCAAAGAACAGCAGCCGGCGCTTCGCCAGCGCATCGCGGCGCCCCACGTCCGGCGCGCCGCGAGCCGTGCCGCCGGGTGCCGCGCCCGGCATGTCAACGGATGCGTGCCCCTGCGCCGCCATCTGCCAGAACAGCAGGCCGCCCAGGATGTAGGGGGTGATGATCCATCCGATCCAGAGCCCGCGTTCCAGCGCAATGGCCAGTTCCGAAGGCGCAAAAGGGGCTGGCGCCGCAAACAGCGCGATGGGCAGGGCCCCCAACAGGCCCAGCGCCGCCGCAACGGTGGTGTTGACGCGCCCGCTCGCGATCGCGGCGATCACGGTCAGCGCCGGCAGGGACCACAGCAGGTACATCATTGAGGGAACATCCGCATCGCCCGGGTGAAGTCGCGGCGCAAAGCGTAGCAGCCTCTGGCCGCCGCCGGTAGCCATGCGCGCGGCGGACGGGGACGAGGAGGGGGAGAGGACGCGGCGCCCAAACGCAGGAACGCCGGCTGGCGCTTGCACGCGAGCCGGCGTTCGGGGCCTGGAAGATCAGGCCGGCGACGCTCGGATTACTGGTTCGCGCCGCGGATGTTGCCCGCGATGCCGCCAGCCGCGCCGCCGATGGCGGCGCCGGTCCAGGCACTGCCGCCCGCGATGGCGGCAATGCCGGCGCCCGCCGCGGCGCCCATCAAGCCGCCCGTGACGGTGCCTTGCTGTTCCTTGGTCATATTGGTGCATGCGGCCAGCGATGCCATCGCAATGGCCAGACCTATCGTGCGGATCGTCTTCATGGCGGCTCCTAGGGGGTGCGTTTCGTCTTCGTGGCGGGCATGACGATCTCAAACCAGATCGTCTCCACGACAGGGCGATCCAATCGGCTCGGATTGGCGGCGTACCAGCGGTCGACGGTATCGCGCACGGAGTCCAGCGTCTGGTTCTGAAGACCCATGGAGAACTTGGGCACCAGGGTCTGGGTATCCGGCACGGCACGGCGTTGTTGATAGGCCCTTTCGACCTCAAGGACGTTGGCCATGCCCAGCAGATAGGCCTTCTTGAGATTGGCGTCGGATTCGGTCCAGTGCTTGCCCGTGACGATCGGGGCAGGCTCCGCGGGTGCGGCCGTGACAGCCGACCCGAACAGCATCGAGAGGGCTACGGTCGCTGGGCCAAGCAGGTGTTTTACTCGCATCGCATCGCTCCTTTGGGGAACAAAAGATAGAAAACAACCTTCGCGCGCGATTCGGGCGGACGAACCGTGATGGCCGATCGAAAAGCGTACCGATCAATTTATGCCTGAATGCGTGGGCACGCAAGATCAGATTGGCGGGTGGATCGGACCGATTTGCGGCTTCAATAAGCGGCCGATGGCGCTGCGGCGGCAGCGCTGGGCGCGCCGCGGTCAAAGCTGGCCGCCAGCCGGCGGGCGCTGCTGGCATAGAGCAGGACGTCCACGCCAACGGCCACGAACGTGCAGCCCAGCTCCAGGTAGCGGCGCGCCAGGACGGGGTCCGAGGTCAAGGTGCCGGCGGCTTTGCTGCGCGCGATGATGACCTGCATGGCGCGTTCGATCGCGGCCTGCACATCCGGGTGGCCGGGCCGGCCGCGATAACCCATCGACGCAGCCAGATCCGCCGGCCCGATGAAGACCCCGTCCACGCCCGGCACCTCGCAGATTGCCTCCAGGTTCGACAGCGCTTGAACGGTTTCTGCCTGCACGAGCAGGCAGACTTCATCGTCGGCGACTTCCAGGTAGTCCTCGCGGGCGCTCCAGCGCGACGCGCGTCCCACGGCACTGCCGACCCCGCGGATGCCGTGCGGCGGATAGCGCGTGGCGGCGACCAGGGCGCGCGCCTGTTCGGCCGTGTCCACCATCGGCACCAGCAGGGTTTTCGCGCCGATATCCAGCATCTGCTTGATGAGGGCCGTGTCAGCCGCCACCACGCGCACCACAGGCTGCGAACGGTAGGGCGCCACGGTCTGCAACGCGGCAAGTGTTCCGCGCAAGTCGTTCGGGGCGTGCTCGCCGTCGATCAGCAGCCAGTCAAAGCCGGCGGTGGCGGATACCTCGGCCAGATAGGGATCGGCCATGGAGAGCCATAGCCCGACCTGGGCCTGGCGCGCCGCGAGGGCGCCCTTGAAGGGGTTGTGTGCGGGCATGCGTAAAGACTCCAGAAAGGGGGCGGATCAGCTGACGATGCCCAGGTGCCAGGGCACGAATTCGTGGTTGCCCAGGCCCAGGGCTTCGCTCTTGGTGGGTGCGCCCGAGGCCGCGCGCAGGATGTGGTCGAAGATGCGCTGGCCCATCTGCGCGATGTCCACCTCGCCGTCCAGCACCGCGCCGCAGTTGATGTCCATGTCCTGCTCGAGCCGCGCGTACATGCTGCTGTTGCTGGCAAGCTTGAGGGTGGGCGCCGGCTTGGAACCGAACATCGACCCGCGCCCCGTCGTGAAGCAGATCAGGTTGGCCCCGCTGGCGATCTGGCCGGTGACGGCGACCGGGTCGTAGCCGGGCGAATCCATGAACACCAGGCCCGCGCGGTCGATGGGTTCGGCGTATTCGTACACGGCTTGCAGCGGCGTCGTGCCGCCCTTCATGGCGGAACCCAGCGATTTTTCGAAGATGTTGGCCAGACCGCCTTGCTGGTTGCCGTGGCCGACGACGCCATTGAACTGCGCGTTGTGGCCGGCCGTGTAGGTTTCCCACCAGGCCAGCCGGTCCAGCAGCTTCTGTCCCACTTCCGGCGTGACGGCGCGGCGCGTCAGCAGGTATTCCACGCCGTGGATTTCGGGCGTTTCCGACAGGATCGCCGTGCCGCCATGACGCACCAGAATGTCCATGGCCGCGCCCAGCGCCGGATTGGCCGTGATCGCCGAATAGCCGTCGGACCCGCCGCATTCCAGGCCGATCTTCAGGTGGCTGGCCGGCACGCTGCTGCGGCGCGCGGCGTTCGTGTGCGGCAGCATTTCCTCCACGGCGCGGATGCCCGCGTCGATGGTGGCGCGCGTGCCGCCCGTGTCCTGCATCACCAGGGTGCGTACCCGCGGATCGCCGGCCAGGTTCTGCGAGTCGATCAAGGCGGACACCTGATTGCGCTCGCATCCGAGACCCACGATCAGCACTCCGGCCAGGTTCGGGTGCCGTGCATAGCCGGCAAGCGTGCGCCGCAGGACGTCGAAATGCTCGCTGGGCGAGGACATCCCGCAACCGCTGGTCTGTGCAAACGCGGCCACGCCATCCACGTTGGGATAGGCGGCAAGCCGCTCGGGCGTGAAATGCTGCGCAATGTGGTGGATGACCGTGGCGGAACAGTTCACCGACGCGATGATGCCCACGAAATTGCGCGTGCCCACCCGGCCGTCGGCGCGCACATAGCCCTGAAACGTGGCGCGTTGCGCCTCGGGCACCATCGCGACGGGGCGAACGTCGCGGCAGAACGCCGGGTCCCGCTCGAAGTCGGCCAGCGCAAGGTTGTGGGCGTGCACATGGTCGCCCGCCTCGATGTCGCGGGCAGCCACGCCGATGACGGCGTCGTACTTGCGCACCGGTTTGCCCGCGGCAATGCGGCAGGCGGCAATCTTGTGCCCGCCCGGCACCTGCGCGCGCACACGCAGGCCCAGGTCGGGCACGACCATGCCCAGGGCCAGGGCTTCCCGCGCGACGAGGACATTGTCGTTGGGGTGAAGCCGTATCAAGGGGTTGGAGTTCACCGTGAATCAGCCTTTCTGCAGCATTTCTTTCAATTTCAGGCGCGCGATCAATGCGGTCTCCTGTTGATAGACCGAGGCGACATACGCCTGGTAGTCCGGGCCGTCCAGGTACATCACCGGCGCGTCGATGCGGTCGGCAACCTGCTTGAAGGCGTCGCTCTTGACGGCGGTGCGAAACGCATCGCGCAGCTTGCGCTCGACGGCGGGGTCCAGGCCCTTGGGCGCGCCGATGCCGTTGGGCGCCTCGACCACGACGTCGTAACCCAATTCCTTCAAGGTTGGCGCGTCCTTGAAGCGCGAGGCGCGCGATTCGCCCCAGGTCGCCAGCAGGCGCAGTTTGCCTGCCTCGACATGCGGCGCCCACGAGCTGGAATCGGCCAGGAGATCGACCTGGCCGCCCAGCACATCCTGCAGCGCGGCCGCGCCGCCCTTGTACGCGATGGCGTTGAACCGCACGCCGGCCGCCATGGCGAACTCTTCCATGCCCACGTGCGTCGCGCCGCCGATGCCGGCGTGCCCGTATGTCAGTTTGCCCGGGTTGGCCTTGGCATACGCCACGACTTCCTTGAGCGTCTTGAATGGCGAGGAGGCCAGCACGGCAATGCCGAACGTCTGGCCCGACGTGCGCGCCAGGTAGGTCAGCTCGCTGCGCGGGTCCAGCTGCAACAGGCCAAGTTGCGAAAAGCGCGCGACCGAGATGGGAATCTGACCGATGGTGTAGCCGTCCGGTTGCGCCTGCGACAGCGACTTCGTGCCGATCATTCCTGACGCGCCGGCGCGGTTCTCGACCACGATGGACTGGCCCAGCACGCCCGAGGCCACCTGGCAAAGCGCGCGCATGGATTGGTCCGCCGTGCCGCCCACGGGCCAGGGGCAGATGAAGGTGATGGGACGCTGGGGATAGTCGGCCGCGCGGGCCGTGGCGGGCGCCAGCAGGCCGACTGCGCCAGCGCCGGCGGCCGCGCCCAGACAGGCGGCGCCGGCCAGGAACCTGCGCCTGTCCAGATCGGGGGTAGGGATGTGCCTCATGATTTGTCTCCGGATGTCGTTCTTATGGGTCTCGCTTTTATATTCGGGCGCCGATAAGGCTACGTGGGGCCCGGACTTATTCTCGTGAGCTTAACCATAACTATCCAATAGAATTGGCGCATCGTTAGATAACGCCGGTGATATGTATCGGCGCCTTGGTATCGGAGTCCTCGATGGCGCATTTGGATCGCGTTTTCCGCTCAAACCTGAAGCTGCGTCACCTCCAACTGGTCGTGGCGCTGGATGAATTCCGGCATTTGGGACGCACGGCCGAATTCATGGCCGTCAGCCAGCCGGCGGTGTCGCGCATGCTGTCGGAGGTCGAATCGATGCTGGGTCTGGCGCTGTTTGCGCGGTCCGTGCGCGGCACGGAACCCACGGAGGCCGGCGCCTCGGTCGTGCGCTTTGCGCGCGGCGTGCTGGCGCAATACGCGCGCACCCGCGACGAGATCGACGCCGCCGCAAGCGGCGCGGCGGGCAAGACGCGAGTCGGCGCGATGGCCGTCGCGCTGCCGGTGCTGCTGGCGCGGGCGGTGCACGCCTTGAAGGCGCGGGCCGCGCGCGCGACCGTGCTGATCGAAGAGGGCGACCTGACGCACCTGCTGCCCAAGCTTCGGCTGGGCGAGCTGGACCTTTTCGTGGGCAGGTTGGAGCCGGGCTATGCCGCGCCGGATCTGCAGACCGAAGCGTTGTTCGAGGAGCCGATGGTGGTGGTGGCCGCGCCGGGCAGCAAGGTCGCGGGACTGGCGGATCCCGGGTGGGAAGATCTGGCGGCATTGCCGTGCGTCATGCCGCCGCCGTGGGCGTCATTGCGCGTCAAGCTGGAGCAGCAGTTCCACCAGCACGGGCTGGAACCGTCGTCCGATCTGATGGAAACGTCGTCCTACCTGGCGACGTTGACTTTCATCCGCGAACGCCACGGCGTGGGGTTTCTAGCCCGCTCGGCGGCGAGAAGCTTCCAAGCCCAGGGGCTTTGCCGGATTCTTGCGGTGCCGCTCGCGTTGCCGTTGCCGCCCGTCGGCATCATTACCTTGCGCGAAGCCGGCCTGCCGGCCACCAGCGCGCATCTGATCGATTGTTTGAAAGCGGCTGCAACGGCGCTGTCGGCTGAAGCGGCAGACGGCGCCGGATAAGCCGGCGCGCGTCCGTGATGGCATTGCCGGTGGCGATTTACTTGGCCGCCGTGGCAGCGGCGGGCGCCAGCGCTTGCAGCAGGCGCTGCGCGTTGCCCTGCAGGTCCGCGACCGGGTCGGCGCCATCCGTGGCCAGCACGACGGCCTTGGCGCCGCCGGCTTCAATGGCCTGCGAAAGTGCTGGGGTCGGCTCGCGGTGCAAAAGTGCGGCGGCCACGCCGTTGTCCTTCAGCGTGGCGGTCAGCGCAGCCAGCGCCTCGGGCGTCCAGTCCTTGTCGTCACGTGCCATCGTGTCGACCAGATCCAGATTGAATTCCGAAATCAGGTAGGGCAGGCGTTCGGACAGGCTGACGACCGCGACGTTCTCGGCCTGCGCCAGCCCCGCCTGGCTTTTTGCATTCAGTTCGACCAGCGTGCGCTTGATGTGCGCCAGGTTGTCGCCGATGCGCTTTTCGTCGGACGGGGACAGGCGGCCCAGGTCGGCGGCCACGATGTCGGCCATGCGGCCCAGGTTGACGATGCTGAGCCACGGATAGGCGGCGAACTGGCCGCCGGGGCGCGTGTCGCTTTGCAGCGCGATGCCGTTCAGCGCGCCGTCGAGCGGACGCGCCGCGTCGATCTCGACGATGCGGATATTGGTGCGGCGCGCGTTGGCAAAGAGCGGATCGTCTGGCCAGATGGAGCGCAGGCCCACCGCCGCGTCGGCGGAGGCGGCAGCCTTTTTCAGCGCCGCGCCGCCGCGGCCGCTGAAGTAGGACGTCAGCCGCGTGGCCGGCAGGTTGGCGGGCGCCGCACGTTCGACGCGGATGCTGCTGTCCTTGGCCAGGCTGTCGGTCAGGGCGAACACGACGGGGTGGGCGGCCAGCACGGTGACTGCTGCAGGCGCGGTGCTGGCGGTTTCGGGTTGCGCGGCGCGGGCTGCGCGGCCGGACTTGGCGGCTTCCTGGGCATGCGCCGTGACGGCGGCGCCCAGGGCGGATGCCATCGCCACCGCCCGGGCGGCGCGGCGCAAGGTGACATAACCTGACTTCAGACTCATGCTGCGTTTCCTTTCAGACCGGGGACCAGGCTGCGCGCCAGGGCCGCGATCGCAAACAAGATTCCCGCGACCAGAATGATGGCCGCGCCGGAGGGCACCGGCAGTTCCAGTTCGATGGGCAACATGATGCCGGCGAGCGTGGCGAACATCGCAAACAGCACCGACATCGTGAAAAACCCCTTGAGCGATTGCGCCAGCATCCGCGCCGCGGCGGCCGGAATCACCAGCAGCGCGCCGACCAGGATGGCGCCGATCACCTTGACCGAAGCCACGGTGACCAGCGTCACCAAAATCACGAACAGGTAGTCCATCGCCTTGACGGGTACTCCGCGCACGGCGGCAAGCTGCGGATTGAAGCTGGCCAGCATCAGCCGGTTGTAGTTGGGTAGCGCCAGCGCCAACGCCAGCACCGCCACGCACGTCAGCACCGACAGGTCGTTGCTGTTGACGGTGAGCACCGAGCCGAACAGCACGTTCTCCAGGATGTGGATGTTGATGCGCCCGGCCAGCAGCAGCAGCAGGCTTGCACCCAGCGCCAGCGACACCGACAGGAACACGCCTATCAAGGTGTCCGGCGTGAGACGCGTGCGGTTGCTCAGGAAATTGAGCAGGATGCCGAAGATGAGGCAATAGCTGAACAGGCTGCCATACGGGCCGGTGTAGGGCTCGCCCAGCAGAATGCCGATCGCCACGCCGGTCAGCGCGGCATGGCCCACCGCTTCCGAGAAGAACGCAAAGCGCTTGACCACGACCAGCGTGCCCAGGCCGCCCAACACCGGCCCGATGATCAGGCCGGCGAGCAGGGCGTTGATGACGAAGCCATAGGCCAGCGAATCGGGCAGCGCGCCGGATTCCGCCGCGCGCTGGATGAGTTGGCGCAGGTTATCGAAAAAGGCGTTCATGCGGCGCGCTCCTGCGGCTGGCCGCCCACGCGCGGGCGGGTGGAAAAGAGCGTCAGCAGCCGGTCGGGCGTCAGCACTTGCTTAGGAGGACCGTCGCAAAGCACCTGGCGGTTCAGCCCGGTGACGCGGTCGGCCAGGCGGCCGACGGCCTCCAGGTCATGCTCGATCCAGAGCACGGTCACGCGCTGCGCGCGCCAGCTGTCCAGCAATTGTTCGAACACGCGCACGCCGGCTTCGTCCAGCGCCGACATGGGCTCGTCCAGCACCACCATCGATGGGCTGGGCACCAGACCCTGGGCCAGCAGCACGCGCTGGCGCTCGCCACCCGACAGCGCGCCCATGCGGCGGTTGCGCTTGTCCTGCATGCCTACGCGTTCCAGCGCGGCGGAAATCTCTGCGGACTTTGCGCGCGACAAGCCCAGGAATGCCGGCTTGCGCTGGCACATCGCGGCCATGAAATCGTTGACGGTCATGGGCAGGCCGCGATCGAACTCCAACGCCTGCGGGATGTAGCCGATGACGCCCGGCCGATCGCCGGGCCACGTCACGCTGAGCTTGCCGCGATGCGGCATCTGGCCCAGCAGCGTCTTGACCAGGGAACTCTTGCCGCCGCCGTTGGGGCCCACCAGCGCGTGCACGCTGCCCGCCGTCACGCTGAAGGCGACATCGCTGAGGATCTCGGTGCGGCCCAGCGTCAGCGAGATCTGCTCGCAGGTCAGCGTGGGGCCGGGCGCGCCAGCCGGGTGCGGGCTCACCGGGCCGGTCACGCGCCAGCCTCTTCAATGGCGCGCACGACGGTAGCCAGGTTTTGCGTCATCTCCTTCTCGAACTGCTCGGCGCTGTATTCGCCGTACGAGATGTGCGACAGCGCGTACAGCTTCACGCCGGTTTCACGCTGGATCGTTTCGACGTACGCGGACGGGAAGTTCAGTTCCGAAAAGATCACCTTGACGTCGGCCGCGCGCAATTGCTCGATGGTGCCCTTGAGCTGGGCCGGGCTGGGCTCGATGCCATGCGCCGGCTCCACGACGGCCGTGACTTCCAGGCCGAATTCGCGCAGCAGGTAGTCGTACGCGCCGTGGATGGTGGCCACGCGCAGGTCGGCGTTGGGCGCGGAAGCCAACTTGCCCAACGCATCGGCGCGCAGCTTGCGCAGGCGCTGGCCATAGGCGCGCGCGTTGGCGGTGTACGCCTGCGCGTTTGCGGGATCGATACGGCCCAGTTCGCGGGCGATGGTGTTGATCTGCGCGATCGAGGCGGTGATCGACAGGAAGGTGTGCGGATTGACGACTTTGCCCGAATCGCCGCCCCCGCGCGCGGCCATGCCTACCGCAGCCAGCAGCGGCACCTGCGCGTTTGCCTCGATCACCGGGATCTTGGGCTTTTCGCTGGCGGCGATCATGCGGTCCGCGAAGTCATCGTGGCCAATTCCGTTGAGCACGACCACGTCCAACGTGCCGATGCGCTTGATGTCCTCGGCGCGTGGTTCGTAGGCATGCGGATTGAAGCCCTCCGGAATCAGCGGCACGACCTCGGCCTTGTCTCCCACGATGTTGGCCACGTAGCTGTAATAGGGATGCAGCGTCACGCCGATCTTCAGACGCTTGGCGTCTTCGGCGTGGGCGGGCGCGGTGAACGCGCCGGCCAGCAGCGCCAGCGCGGCGAGCGGCGCGGCGCAGCGGCGCAGGATCTGGGAGAAAGACGAAAAGGCAGACATAAATCCGTAGGCTCGTGTCGGAAGGCGAAGGGGAGGGCCCGGTCAGGGCTTGTTCTGGCGTGTGACGCCGGCATCGAACTGGGCGGCGACCTGCAGCCAGCCCGCCGCCGCCAACGCGGCATCGTCGGCGCTTTCCGGGACGCGGGTCGCCGCATTCCGGGCCAGCCAGACATCGGCCTGGGCGGGCGCACTGCCGTCGTGGCCATGGCCGTCCTTGGCGTGGCCGTCTTCGGCGCGCATCAGGAACGATCCGGCCAGCTTGGCATCCGCCGTCTGCCCCACATACAGGGCTTTACCCGCCTGACGCTCCAAGCGCCACACGTGGCCGCCGCGCGCGGCGGTGCTGTTGTCGGTGACGAAAGGCGGCAGTCCCTGCGCGGCCAGATCGGCGACCGAGGGCAGCGGCTCGCCGCCTTGCAGGGCAAATCCGATTTCCTCGTAGGCGACGCGCAGGTCGGCATAGATGCCCTGTTCGGCGGGCGTCAGGTCGCGTCGTGCGTCGATCTGGGTGGCGGCGAGCGGCGCGCTTTCGGGCGGCGCTTCGCGCAGGCCGATATACCCTGCGGCGGCCGCGACGATGACCACGCAGGCGCCCAGCACCGCTAGGGTTTCGTGGCCGGCGCCCGCGGGGCGGATGACTTGTGTGTGCATGCTGCGGTTGGCCGGGGCTTACTGGATGTCGACGTGGTCGATCTCGACCACGTGGCCGGGACCCGCGTCAAACAGGACGTAGAACTCGCCGTTCGGCCGCTTGAACGACATCTTGGAATCCGCATCCAGCTTGCCCGGCACGAGGATCTGTTCGTCGTAGGAGATGACGTCCATGGTGACGCCGGCCGCGCCGCTGCCGTCGGAGAATCCGCCGGTGCACTGGATCTGTTCCTTGCCCTCGGCCTTGCATTCGGCCATCGGATTGTGTGCCAGGGCCGAAGCGCTGGCGGTCAACAGCGCGCCAAGCAGGGCGGCGCGAAAGCGGTTCGCAAAAACTGCGTTCATCGGGATGCTCCTTGTTTCTTCAGCCACTCGACGGTGGCGGGGGAGGCGGTGGCGATGGGCCACGCCGCCTGGTGCACCGAGCCGTCCCAGCCCTCCGCCGTGATCCAGAGATCGGCGTCCGGGGTGGTGCGCGGAGGAATCGGCACGGTGGCAAAGGCCCGGTGCGGGCTGCCAAAGAAGATCGAGCCCGCGGCGCGCAGGCTGCGCGGCTTGCCCACGCGCACGTAGACCGCACGGATCTGGTCCTTGCAGCCTTCGCATTGCGCCATGGTGAAGGTCTTGACCATGCCAGCCGGATCGGACTTGGGTGGTTCGACCTGCCATTCGGCAAGCTGCAGCTTCCATGGGCCGACCTGCAGGTCGCCGGCGGGGCGCTGGCCCAGGCCCATCGACCCGCGCGACAGCGCCAGGTCATCGAAGTACTTCGGGACGTAGAGGATCGGCAGGATGAGCAGCAGCGCGCTCAGGTGAAAGCGCCAGCGGCGCCAGAGGCTGGGCTTGGGCGCGGCGGCGAGGGTGGCGGTCTTGCTCATTCGGTCACCTCACGGGCGTCGGTGCGGGCTGCGCGGGCAGGGCGCAGCGCCTTGGCGGTGGCTTGCGCGGTGCGCTTGGTCCAGATCAGCAGGCCGCTCAGCGACATCATCGTCAGCAGCAGGCCAAACAGGAACCACACCAGCTTCAGCCAGAATCCGCCGAAGTCGCCGGTGTGCAGCGGCCGCATGGATTCGGTGAAGAATTCCAGGCCGCTGCGATCGGACAGGCGGCGCACTTCCTCGACGGCGCCGTTGTACGGATTGATCTTGGCGTATTGGTACATCAGCGGATAGGCGCCGCGGCCCGAGATGGTGATCGGGTCATAGGCATTGCCGGGGAAAAACACCTGCTGCGTCTCCAGGCCGGGCAGCTCGCGCTCGGCAATGCCGACGATCTGGTCGAGCGGCAGGCGTTTGACGGTGTCGCCGGGCGCGACGGTCGGCACCTGGTCGCGCGCCACGACGGCGGGGACGCCCTGCGTTGAGATCGTGGTGGCCGTATCGAACAGCACGGCCTGCACCAGGAACCAGATCGCGCTGACCGAGATCAGCAGGATGAACCAGACGGACCACAACCCCGACAAACGGTGGAAGTCGCCCCAGAAAATCCGGGCGCCCTGGCCGACGCGCAGGCGCGGCTTCTGGAAATACGCGCGCCAGAACCGTTTGTAGACGACGAGACCCGTGATGAGCGAGAGCAGCATCGGCACGGACAGCAGCGACACCAGGTACCAGCCCCAGCTATAGCCATTCGTGAACGGAATCAACAGCCAGCCGTGCAACGCGCGCATGAACTGGCGCAGGTCAAAGTTCAGGGCAGGGCCTTGAACATCGCCGGTATAGGGATTGACGTAAATGGAGGTGAATCGCGCACCCGGATATCCGACCGAGGCCGTCAGGGCGAATTGGGATTCCTCGGGCCAGGACAGCCGCTGCACGGAAGCGTCCGGCTCCTGCTTGGCGATGGCGTCCATCAAATCCTGGTAGCCCATGCGAGGGGTATCGGCATCGGGCGCCTGGGCGCGAACGGCAGGATTGATGAGCCAGACGATTTCCTGGCTGATGACGGCGATGGTTCCGGTCGCACAGATGAAGAAAAGGAAAATCCAGATCGGCAAGGCCAGCCAACTGTGGACGAGAAACCATAATTTGGAGCGCGATGGCTTGGCCATTCGAGAACTGTCCGAAGAACGTGAGAAGTGGATCTGGTCCCATTTAAGGGAGGTGTCAGGCGGAATTCTAGCAATAATCGTTCTCAATTGTCTTAGCGACTGGCTTTGGATCCGTCCTGCACCCTCAGCCGCTCTCGCGGCGTAATGACGCCACCGGTGTTTAAAATGCCCCCTTGACACCGAAACCGGCCGCCGTCCGGAACCCCCGCATGCACGCCTTTCCGTCCTCGCCGTCCTTGCGTCCAGCCGCTGCAGCCGCCCTTGCGCGGCTGTTGCTACTGGTGTTGCTGGCCGCGCGGGCGCTGGTGCCCACCGGCTACATGCCGGATGTGCAGGCGCTCAAGCAGGGCCGTTTCGCGCTGGGCTTCTGCGCGGCGGGGGGCGGCGTTTTTCCCGGCATGCCGGGTCTGGCCGACCCGCACGCGCATGCCGGCGACTCGCATGGCCATCACGGGCACCCGGATTCCTCCGGGCACGTCGGCGCCGGTCAGGAATGTCCGTTTGGGCTGAGCGCGCACCCGGCACTGCTGTCGCCGCCAGCCTTGGCGCTGATCCCCATGCTGCTCGGCTGGCGGGTGCAGCCAGCGCCGCAAGCCGACAGTCCGCGGCCCCCCATGCCGGCCGCCGGCCCGCCGCTGGGCCAGCGCGCGCCGCCTCGAATCACCGGATGACATTCGTCGCCGTGCGCCTTGCGCGCACGCTGGCCGCCCCTTGCGGGCGGCGTCCGTTGTTGTCGAGACCCTTATGACCACTGATACTCTGGTTAGCCCCGCCGCGTCCGCGCGGGCGCGGACCGCGAGCGGCAGCGCGTTTCTCGCGCTGCTCACCCGGCTGCATTTCTATATAGGCCTGTTCGTCGGCCCCTTCATCCTGGTGGCGGCAGTGACCGGCACCCTGTTCGTTCTGACGCCGCAACTGGAAAGCGTCATCTACGCCGACCAATTGCGTACGGACTCCACCGGCACCGCGCAGCCCTTGGCCGCGCAGGTCGAGGCGGCCCGGGCGCGCATCGGCCCGGGTCCGCGCCTCTTTGCCGTCCGGCCCGCACCCGGACCGGGCGAGACCACGCGCGTCATGTTCACGCAGCCCGGCATGGGCGACTCCGAATCCCGTGCGCTGTTTGTTGATCCGATCACCCTGGCCATCAAGGGCGACATGGTGGTCTACGGGACCAGCGGCACGCTGCCTTTCCGGACCAAACTGGACTACCTGCACCGCAATCTGATGCTGGGCAACCTGGGCCGCAACTACAGCGAGCTGGCGGCGTCGTGGTTGTGGGTGGCCACGCTTGGGGGCCTTGTGCTGTGGTTTGCACGCCGGAGCCGCGACAAGGCGGCGGCAGCGCGCAGCCCGCGCCTGCGCGCGCGGCGCTGGCACGGGCTGTTGGGGCTGTGGATCGGGATCGGCCTGGTGTTCTTCTCGGCCACGGGGCTGACCTGGTCGAACTGGGCGGGCGCGCGCGTGGACCAACTGCGGGCCCAATTGGGATGGATTACTCCGGCGGTGTCGCTGAAACTGCCGGCCGCCGGTTCGCCGGCCGCCGGTTCTCCAGCCGTGCCCGAGGGCGGCGAGCACGCGCATCATCATGGCGGCCAGCATGACCACGCCGCCATGATGATGGCGCCGGACAACGTGGCCTCCGGCTTTGACCGGGTGCTGCAGGCGGCCCGGCAGGGCGGCATCGACAGCAGCCAGCTAGAGATCCGCCCGCCGCGCGGTGAAGGCCAAGCCTGGATGGTGCGCGAGGTGGACCGCTCCTGGCCCACGCAAGTCGACACCATTGCGGTGGATCCGTCGACCTACACCATCACGAGCCGCGCCGACTTCGACACCTTTCCGCTCATCGCCAAGCTGATCCGGTGGGGCGTGGACATGCACATGGGCATCCTGTTCGGCTGGCCCAATCAGCTCTTGATGGCCGCGATGGGCATCGCGCTGACGGCGATGATCGTCCTGGGTTACCGGATGTGGTGGCTGCGCCGGCCGGCAGCCCCGGCAGGGCAGACGCTGACGCAGGCGTGGCGCGATCTGTCCTGGCCGGGCCGCATCGCGACTGCGGCTGTCGCGCTCGCGCTGGGCTGGTGCCTGCCGGTGATGGGCGTGAGCCTCGCCGTGTTCCTCGTGATCGACGTGTTGCGGTGGATGGTGGCCAAACGCGGTTGATATGCGTCAACGGGCGGTGCAGATCGCGGGAGACGGGCCGGATTCGGGGCCGGATCCGCGCTACCATCTGCGCCGTCAAGGGGATCCGATGTACCGATGCGCCACTGCTGCAAGACGATGGGTTTCGCTGTTGGCAGCGGCCCTGTTCGTCTTTCAGGCGCTGATTGCCTCGGCGGCGCTCGCCGGATCCGGTGGCGCCGGCGGGGCAGGGGGATCCCCAGTCTTCGGTGCCACCACCATCATCTGCACGGCCAGCGGGCCGCGCGTGGTCACCATTGGCCAGGAAGGCGCCATCCCAGGCGACATCCCAGGCGCGCATCAAGACGCCACCCCGGACGCCGCGCAACATAGCGGCGCCATGCCGCACTGCTGCGTCGCGGGGTGCGCCATGCTGGGCGGCGCCTCGCTGCCGGCCTTGTGGCTGCTTGCATGGCTGCTGCCCACCTTGGCCCAGCCTGACGCGCCGCCCGCCACCCACGATCCTCACTTCTCCAGTGCGCTCGCGCGGCTCCCGCAGCAGCCGCGTGCGCCGCCCTCCGCCGCCTGACGGCTTTCCTCCCTGCATTTTCGGCTTGCATCGCGCCGCCCTCCGCTAGCGGGCGCGGTGCCGACCGCTGACGCCTGTCCGCCTGTCCGCTCGTGGCCTGGCCCCCGATCCGTGGGGTCAGGCGCCGGGGCGTGCCTGCGCGCGGCCTTGGCGCACAAGACGGCAAGCCACGACCTCCCCATTCCACGTTGGACCCGATTCCGATATGTGCAAGCAACAGCAATTTCTACGCATGACCTGCCTGGCCGCCGCCATGGCCGCCACGTTCTCAGCCGGGGCACAATCCGCTTCAGAAGGCGTGACCACGCTTGATCCCGTCGTCATTACGGGCGTTGCGCCCAGCGCGCCCCTGACATTCACGACCGATCCCAAGCTGCCGCGCCAACCGCTGCCGGCCAGCGACGGCACCGACTATCTCAAGACCATTCCGGGGTTTTCGGCCATCCGCAACGGCGGCACCAACGGAGATCCGGTGCTGCGCGGCATGTTCGGTTCGCGCCTGAACATCCTGACCAACGGCACCGCCATGCCCGGCGCCTGCCCCTCGCGCATGGACGCGCCCAGTTCCTATATTTCGCCCGAGAACTTCGACCAGCTCACCGTCATCAAGGGACCGCAGACCGTGCTGTGGGGGCCGGGCGCGTCGGCCGGCACCGTCCGCTTCGACCGGGATACGCCTCCATTCACCGAGCCGGGCGTGCGCTTTGACGGCAGCCTGACGGGCGGCTCGTTTGGACGCAACGACCAGACGGCGGACCTGACCGCCGGCAACGAGAAGGTCTACACCCGATTCACCGCCAACCACTCGCATTCGCAGGACTATAAGGACGGCGACGGCAACACCGTGCCGTCGCGCTGGGACAAATGGAACGCGGATGTGGCGCTGGGATTCACGCCGGACGCGGACACCCTCTATGAATTGACCGCCGGCACCGGCGATGGCGAGGCCCGCTATGCCGGCCGCGGCATGGACGGTTCGCAGTTCAAACGGGAAAGCTTTGGACTGCGGTTTGAAAAACGTAACCTCGGCGAGGTGCTGAACCAGGTGCAGGCGCAGCTCTATTACAACTACGCCGACCACGTCATGGACAACTACACCCTGCGCGCGCCCGACCCCTCAAGTTCCATGGCGATGCCCATGGCGTCGGACGTGGACCGGGCCACCTGGGGCGGGCGCTTCGCGAGCACCTGGACCCTGTCGCCGGACGTGAATCTGGAGGCCGGGGTGGACTTCCAGCAAAGCCGCCACCGCGCCCGCAGCGGCACGGGCACGGTGTCGTACCGTAGCCAACCGTGGGTCAAGGATGCAGATTTTTCCAACACGGGTGTTTTTGGCGAACTGACCTGGCGCGCCGCGCCGGACAGCCGCGTGATTGGCGGAGCCCGCGTGGATTGGGCGTCGGCCAAGGATTTCCGCCAGACCACGGGCGGCCAGATGATACCCATGCCCAACCCGACGGCGGGCGAGCGCCGCGACGACACGCTGCCCAGCGGCTTTCTGCGCTATGAAAGGGATCTGGCGTCGCTGCCTGCCACGGTGTACATCGGCCTGGGCCACGTCGAGCGGTTTCCCGACTACTGGGAATTGTTCTCGCCCAAGCGCGGGCCCGCCGGTTCGGTCAACGCCTTCCAGGGCGTCAAACCGGAAAAGACCACCCAGCTGGACTTCGGCGCGCAGTACAAGACCGAGTCGCTCGATGCCTGGTTCTCCGGGTACGCGGGATACGTGGACGACTTCATACTTTTCAACTACACGTCCGGCGGGATGATGGGCGCCACCTCACAGGCGACCAACGTGGATGCTCGCATCTTCGGCGGGGAGTTCGGGGCCACGTACGCCGTGTCGCCGCGCTGGAAACTGGGTGCGACGCTGGCCTACGCCTGGGGCCAGAACCGCAGCGACGGCAGGGCGCTGCCGCAGATTCCCCCGCTGGAAGCCAAGCTCAGCGCCGCCTATGACGACGGCACCTGGTCGGCCGGCGCCTTGTGGCGCATCGTCGCGCCGCAAAAGCGCTACGCGTTCAACGAGGGCAACGTCGTCGGCAAGGATTTCGGCCCCAGCGCCGGTTTTGGCGTCTTCTCCGTCAACGCGGGGTATGTGGTCAACCGGGAGGTCCGGCTGTCCCTGGGCGTGGACAACCTGTTCGACAAGACCTACAGCGAACACCTGAACCTGGCCGGAAACGCGGGTTTCGGGTATCCAGCAGGGACGGCCGTGAACGAACCCGGACGCAGCGTCTGGGCGCGGGTCAGTATCCGTTACTGACAACGGAAACGGGTTGGGCACGCTACTTGCTGAAAGAGGGCTGAGGGTTATTCCTTGTCTTATGGAGAAGCATCATGGAAGCTTTCAAGTACACGCCCACCCTGTCCACTCCCCAGCCGATGACCAACGGCGAACGCTGCGCGCTGCGCACCCTGGCCGCCGCGCAGCAACTTTTGCACCCGGAACGTCCGCCCGCCGTCATGATGTCGACGGTCGAGGCCGAGCTGGCGAAATATGTAAAAGAGACTTACCGTCCGCGCACGGTGTGGTGAGCCGCGGGGGCAGGGCGCCGCTGCCCTCGGGCGCCCGTCACTCGATCGGCGCCCGCATGACCAGCGCCGAAACGGTATGGTTTTTCCAGAACACCTGATGGATCCGGGGCAGCAAGGCTTGCAGCTCCGGTTCCGTCGCGCCTTTAAAGGTCACCTGCACTGCCGGCCGGTCGCCTTCGCTGGGGACGCGTCAGAACTTTTCGGGCACGAACCGGAACGGATGCTCCGGCTGCTCGTATCCCTTGGCCTTTTGCCGCTTGGGTAGCGCAATCTTTTCCCTCGGGCCGACCTTGTAGGGAATGTGTTCCAGCAGATGGCTGATGATATTGAGCCGCGCCCGCTTCTTGTCATCGGATCCGCACACATACCAAGGCGAGATGGCCGTGTCCGAGGCCTTGAACATGTCATCCCGCGCCCGTGAATAGTCGTACCAGCGGCTGTACGAATCCAGGTCCATCTTGGTCAGCTTCCAGGTCTTGCGCGGGTCATTGATGCGCGACTGCAGCCGGCGCGTCTGCTCCGCCTCGCTCACTTCCAGCCAATACTTGAAGAGCAGGATGCCGGAGTCGATCATCACCCGCTCCACCAGCGGCACGGCCTTCAGAAAAGTGTCGACCTGCGCCTGAGAGCAGAACCCCATGACGCGTTCCACGCCCGCCCGGTTGTACCAACTGCGGTCGAAGATCACGACTTCGCCAGCGGCGGGCAGATGGGGAAGATAACGCTGGATGTACATCTGGGACTTCTCGCGCTCGGTGGGCGCGGGCAGGGCCACGATGCGAAAAACGCGGGGGCTGACGCGCTCGGTCAGGGCCTTGATCGTGCCGCCTTTGCCTGCGCCGTCACGGCCTTCGAACACGATGCACACCTTGGCGCCGGACTCCTGCACCCATTGCTGCAGCTTGACCAGTTCGGCGTGCAATTGCGCCAATTCCTTTTCGTACTGCTTCCTGGACAATCCGGCCTCTTCGGCGGCCTCGGAGGTGTCCTTCTGCTTTTTTTTGCCGGCCATCGTCGCACTCCGAAAAGTTCCGCCACGAATCAAGGCGCATCGCGGCGCCGCCCGTGAAGTGAATATATTGCCGATTCGATGCCATTTGGGAACGCGTTACCAATGGTTTTATGGTGCCGCAAAGCACTCCCTTATGGGGGGCATGCGAATTCAGGCACAGCCCGGGCACGGCATTTGCTGCCTGCATCCTTGGCCACGCTTTGCTGGCCCAGCACATCCCAAGGTGACAAAAATGGAACCAAGACATTCCGTTGGGCAGGCATCTTCCCAGGACAACGCCGTGGAAGCGACGTCGACGCCGGACGATCTGCCCGTCAAGCCTTCTGACGGCAAGCCCGGCGGCCCGCCGGTCAAGCCTTCCGACGCTAGCGAGAACGCGCAGGGCAATGAAATCCGCAATGAGGACATGGAGCCGTCGGATGCGTCCGAATCCAATCCCGACCCCGCCGGCTCGCAGCGCTCGTCCTGACCCCCAAGGAGAACCGATCATGACCGTAAAGACCACTGTGTTGGGTTTGGCCGTACTCCTGGGCGCCGCGGGCGGTGCTTGCGTGGCGCAGGCGCAGGGCGCGCCGCAGTCCGTGACCGAAGTCCGGGTCGATGTCGCCAAGGTTGACGCCGGCTACCGCGCCTCGAAGATGATCGGGGCGACGGTCTACAACGGCAAGAAAGAAAAGCTCGGCACCGTGGATGATCTGATCCTCGGACCGCCCGACTGGGCGCCTTATGCGGTGTTGTCGGTGGGTGGCCTGCTGGGCGTGGGCAACCACCTGGTGACGGTTCCGCTGTCACAGATGCAGGTCGCGGGCGATCAGTTCCAGTTGCCGGCGGCCACTAAAGATACTCTCAAGGCGCTGCCCGAATTCAAGTACGCGAAGTAGACGGCGCGGGGCTTGCCGCCCCGCACCGCATGACCATCCATGCCACGAGGAGGCTCCATGCAGATTGAACCCGTCCCCGACACCCGCCGCCCCGCGCCGCGCTCGCGGTCATTGGTCGCGCAGCTTAAGGATATCGACGCCCGCCGGCCGGATTTTCCTGGCGAGCATCTGATCGTGCTGGGCGTGGGCGTTCTGCTCATGCTGTCGGGCATGCGCAGCCGCACCATCCTGCGGCGCACCCTGATCACGGCAGCCGGGACCGCCCTGATCGGTCGCGCGGCAAGCGGAACCGGGGGCGTTGCCCGCGTCGCCCGGATCGTCAAGCGCTTGGGCTGATTGCGGCGCAGGAGAACCGTCATGGCAGCAAGAACCATATGGAAAGGGGCCATTTCCTTCGGTCTGGTTCACATCCCGGTGGGCCTGCACACGGCCACCACCGAGTCGGGCGTGGATTTCGACTGGCTGGACAAGCGCTCGATGGACCCGGTGGGCTACAAGCGCATCAACAAGCGGACCGGCAAGGAAATCGACAAGGACAACATCGTGAAGGGCGTCGAGTACGAGGACGGCAAGTACGTCATCGTGTCGCCCGACGAAATCGCCGATGCGTATCCCCGGACCACGCAGACCATCGAGATCCAGCAGTTCGTGGACGCCACGGACGTATCCTTCGTCTATCTTGAGCGGCCGTATTACGTTGCGCCCATCAACAAGGGGCACAAGGTGTATGCCTTGCTGCGCGACACCCTGGCCAAGACCGGCAAGATCGGTATTGCCAAGGTGGTGATCCAGACCAAACAGCACCTGGCCGCGCTGATCCCGTCGGGCGATGCGCTGGTGCTGAACCTGATGCGTTGGGGCGATGAGGTCAAGTCTGTCGAAGGGTTGGATCTTCCCAAGGCTGGCGCCAAGAACATGACGCCCAGCGCCAGCGAGTTGAAGATGGCCAAGATGCTGGTGGAGGACATGTCCGGCCAATGGGATCCCGAACAGTACCAGGACGAATTCAAGGCCGCGGTGATGGAGTTGGTGGAGAAGAAGGCGCGCGCCGGCAAGACGGAGACGGTCATCGAGCCGCAGGAAGAGTCGCCCACCTACGCCGATAACGTCATCGACCTGACGGAGCTGCTGCAACGCAGCCTGAAGGGCGGCAAGGGCGCGTCCAAGGCCGCGTCATCGGCGGGCAAGGCCGGCAATGGCGCCGCAAGAAAGGCGGCCAAATCCGCGGCCAAAAAGACGGCTGCAAAGAAGACAACGGCCAAAACCACGGGCAGCGCCAGCAAGGCGTCCGGTAAGACCGCTGCCAAGACCGCGAGCAAAGCGCGCAAGGCGGCTTGATCATGGCCGATTCGCTCAAGAAGTACCGCGAAAAGCGCAACTTTCAAGTTACCTCGGAACCGGCTGGCGGCGGCGAGGCGAACGAGGACGCGCGCGCCTTCGTCATCCAGAAGCACTGGGCGAGCCGGCTGCACTACGACTTCCGTCTGGAATTGGACGGCGCCATGAAGAGCTGGGCGGTGCCCAAGGGGCCTTGCTACGACCCGGCCGTCAAGCGCATGGCGGTCCAGGTCGAGGACCATCCCATTGCCTACAACCAGTTCGAGGGGCAGATTCCCGAAGGCCAGTACGGCGCGGGCAAGGTCATCATCTGGGACGAAGGCAAGTGGATGCCCGTGGGCGACCCGCGCAAGGGCTATCGGGACGGTCATCTGAAGTTCGACCTGCAGGGCGTCAAGATGCAGGGCAGGTGGGCGTTGATCCGCTTGAAGGGCAAGGAAAGCGACAAGCAGCCGCCCTGGTTGCTCATCAAGGATCGCGACGCGTTCGCCCGGCCGGAGCGGGAGTTCAGCGTGGTGGACGAAATGCCCGACAGCGTGGTCCCGCTGCGCGCGGCCAAAGCGCCATCCCCAGATCGGTCCGAAGACCAACCTGAACCTTCGGCCGACGGCCAACGCGCCTTGCCCGGCGTGGCCGCCGATTTGCCGGCGCATCTGAAACCCCAGCTTGCCACGCTGGTGGACGGCGTGCCCCACCACGCCCCGGACTGGCTGTATGAAATGAAATTCGACGGCTACCGGCTGGTGGTGCGGATCGAAGGCGACGACGTGCGCCTTTTTACCCGCAACGGCCACGACTGGAGCGCCAAGCTGCCCCACCTGGTCGACGCGTTTCGGGCCCTGCCTGCCAAATGGGCCTGGGTGGACGGCGAAATCGTGATGCTCGACCGCGAGGGCATTCCGAGTTTCCAGGCGCTGCAGAACGCCTTCGACGGCGAGCGCACGCAAGATATCGTCTTCTATGCCTTTGATCTTCCTTTCATCGGGCAACGGGATCTGCGCCAGGAACCCCTGACGGTGCGCCGGGCGCTGCTGCAGCAACTGATGGACACCACCGAAGACGACCATCTGCGATTCAGCGAGGCCCTGGAGGCCGCGCCGTCGGATCTGGTGGCGACTGCCTGCAAGATGGGGCTGGAAGGCATCATGGCCAAGCGCCTGTCCTCCCCCTATGTGTCGCGCCGCACAAATACCTGGGTCAAGGTCAAATGCGCCCGGCGCCAGGAATTTGCCATCGTCGGCTACACGGCGCCGAAGGGCAGCCGCGCGGGGTTGGGCGCGCTGCTGCTTGCCGTGACCGAGCAGGATGGCAGCCTGCGCTATGCCGGCAAGGTGGGCACGGGGTTCGATGACGCCAGCCTGGTGTCGCTGCAAAAGAGTCTGGCGTCCATCGAGACCGGCAAGAAGCCTGTCGCGAACGCGCCCGCCGCCGGTGGCGTACGCTGGGTCAAGCCCGAACTGATTGCAGAGGTGTCGTTTGGCGAGTGGACGGGGGGCGGACACATCCGTCATTCTGTCTTTAGAGGACTGCGGCAGGACAAGCCGGTGCGGGCCATTTCCAGGGAGAAGGCGGTGCCAGTCAAAGACATCGAGGGCGATGCGGGCGCGACCAAACCGGCCAGCAAAGCCGCGCCCGCCACCAAGGCCAGCCGCGCCAAGGGCGGCAAGCTCACCAATCCGGATCGCGTCATCGATCCGTCCACCAAGCTCACCAAGCTGGACCTGGCACGCTATTACGCGCTGGTGGCGCCGCTGATGCTGGAACACCTGAAGGGGCGTCCGGTGTCGTTTCTGCGTGCGCCGGCCGGCATCCAGGGCGAATTCTTCTTCCAGAAGCACCTGGAAGCCGCAATGCCGGGCGTCAAATCCCTGCCGGCCAAGCTCGACCCGGACCATCCGCCGCTGCTCGAAGTGCCCACGGCCGAGGCCATCATGTCCGCGGTGCAGATGAACGTGGTCGAGTTCCACACCTGGAACGCGGTCAAGACGTCCATCGGCAAGCCGGACCGGATGCTGTTCGACCTGGACCCGGGCGAGGGCGTGCAGTGGCCCGCGATGCAGCAGGCCGCGAACCTCGTGCGTGTGCTGCTGGAAGAAATCGGGCTGAAAGCGTGGCTCAAGACCAGCGGCGGCAAGGGCCTGCATGTGGTCGTGCCGCTGCGCAAACAGTACGACTGGGACACGGTGAAGCGCTTTTCCCAGGTGATCGTGCAGCATCTGGCGCGGACGCTGCCGCAACTGTTTGTGGCCAAGAGCGGGCCGAAGAACCGGGTCGGCAAGATTTTTGCGGACTACTTGCGCAATGGATTTGGCGCGACCACCGTTTGCGCCTGGTCGGCGCGGGCGCGTCCCGGTCTGGGCGTGTCGGTGCCGGTCAAGTGGGAAGAGCTGGACAAGCTGACGGGCGGGGCGCACTGGACGATCCAGGATATCCACGCCCGGCTGGACGCGGGCAACGCCCCATGGGACGATTACGCGCCGCAGTCCCTGGCGCCCGCCATGTCCGCCATGGAGTTCGAGCCATGAGCAGGATCTCCCTTGTGCTGTGCGGATCTCCCAAGGAGTCGCCCTATGCCACACCCTGTCGCCAAATCCAGCGTGATGGACCGCCCGGACGGGTATGGAATCGTCAGCCGTGTCCTGCATTGGCTAATGGCGGTGCTGCTGGCGTGGCAGTTCACCAGCGCGGCGGCGCGGCAATTTTTTCCCGACACCCCCATCGAGGACTTCTTCTGGGCGTCGCACACGTCGCTGGGGCTGTTGCTGCTGATCCTGGTCGTCGTACGCGGCGCGTGGGCCCTCGCCAACCTGGGACGCCGCCCGAACAGCGGCCTGACGGCGGGCTTCGGTCACTTGCTCCTGTACCTCATGATGATCGCCATTCCCACATTGGGATTGTTGCGGGCGTATGGCCGGGGCAGGGGATATTCGGCTTTCGGCATCCCGGTTTTCAGCCCCCGCGACCAGGAAATCGAAGCGCTGGTCGAGTTGGCCAATGCCTGGCACGGACTGCTGGGCTGGACGCTTCTCGCGGCGGCGGCGGGCCACGTCCTGATGGCCTTCCTGCACCGCGGCAGGGACGGCCGGCGCGTATTGACGCGCATGACCCGAGGGCAATGACGGCCGGCGCGCCGGCCTGCACAGGAGGCAATCATGCAGCGCGATGAGCTCTTGGCACTGATGATCTCGGTTTCCGCGCCGGCGCCCCGGCTGGACGAATGGGACCGGGTGCTTTCCATCTACGCCGGATACCTGGAAGGCGTCGCACCCAAGCTGTCGGAGAAAGAGCTGGGCAATTTCATTGGCGCGGGCGCCATGTTCTACCGCACGCTGTGCCAGGCGGACTCCTATCGGCAGGAATCCGTGTGGGGGCGGCGCAAAAAGGAAGGATAGCCACGACCGGGCACGCCAACCCCGGGGGCGCTTCGCTTGCGGCATCCGGCCGCCTCGAATGTAAACGTTTGCATGGGTACGGGGCTTGCTGGCCGTTCTGGCACGAAATTCATCCATTCGTGCCAGGAAATGGCCAGCGGCAAGGACGACACATGCGACGCAGACCGGTAAGACAACCATCAAGCCGACCCACCATCACGACACCCACGACCGTTGACGCGAACTTCACATTGGCGGATGACGCACCGCAAGGACGGCTGCCCGCCATCTGGGCGATCGGCGACGTGCATGGCTGCTGCGCGTCGCTGGACGCGCTGCTGGCCAGCCCCGATATTGCGGGGGACCCAACCTGCCGGTTCTGGTTCGTGGGCGACCTGATCAACCGCGGGCCTGCCAATGCCGAGGTCTTGCGCCGGGTCATGGCCCTGGGCGACCGCGCGACCGTGGTGCTGGGTAATCACGACCTGCGCGCCCTGGGCGTGGCTGCAGGTTGCCTGCGCCCAGACCCCCGCGACACATTGAATGATCTGTTCGACGCGCCGGATGCGGACGAACTGCTGGATTGGCTGCGCGCGCAACCGCTGATTCACGTCCAGGACAGGCATGTGCTCGTGCATGCCGGGCTCTTTCCCGGATGGGACGTGGCCCAAGCAGTGGCGCTGGCCGGCGAGGTCCAGGACATGCTTCGCGACGATGATTGGCGCCGCCACATGCGCACGCTGACCGGCACCGCACCGCTGGCGTGGAGCGCCAACCTGGATACGCAGCAACGCCTGCGCTTCATCGCCACCGCATTTACGCGTATGCGGCTTTGCACCCGCAATGCGGCCCTGGCGCCCGGCGCCAAGTCCACCCCAGGGCGCTGGCCTCGCGGTACGTTGCCGTGGTACGACCTGCCACGGCGCGCGGACGCCGGCAACACCATCGTGTTCGGCCACTGGGCGACGCTGGGGCTGCTCGCGCGCACGGACGCCGTGTGCCTGGACACGGGCTGCGTGACGGGCGGGCCGCTGACTGCCTACCGGCTCTCCGACCGCAAACTGGTACAGGCCCCACGCGAAGCGCTTGCCCAGGCGGCCTGAACGGTCATGCGAACAGGCGGTAGGCCACGCCCAGACTGAACAGAAGCGCTGTGCCAATGGCATAGAACGCCAGCGACAACCAGGCGCTCAGCGGCACGCGCGCCGGCGCTTCGGCCTGACCCGCCGATTGCGCCTCGGGCGGAATTTCATCATTGGCGGCCGTGGGGCAGGGCAGTCGGCCATCCGCGACGTGGGCGGGTTGGGCGGCGCGCGCAAGCCCCAAGGAAATCAAGGTGTTGCCGACCGGCGTCGGCGAGAGAACGGGTTCCGGTGAGCTCATGGGAGCCTCCGCAATCAGGGTTAAGTGACGAAAGGCGAAACGCCTACAGCAAGCGGCGTGCCCATGCCCGGCCTTGCGCGCCGGACCGCCAGCCGGACGGTCCGAAGCCGGCCCACTTCCCGTCTCCCTCCCAAACACTTACGATACGGCAGGCGCCGGGCGTTTCCGCCCCGCTTGCCCGAATCGACTGACACGTGACGGCCGCATTTCAACCACGGAGCATTCATGAACGGTTACCCAGATACTCTTCTCCTGATCGACAACGAATGGCGCGAGGCCCGAGGCGGCGCGCGCATCGACGTCGTGAACCCCGCCACCGGCCAGAAGATCGGCCAGGTGGCCAGCGCCTCCCGCGAGGACCTGGACGCGGCGCTGGCGGCAGCGCAACGCGGTTTCGAGACGTGGCGCGACACGTCCGCGCACGAGCGTTGCGCGGTCATGCGCAAAGCGGCCGTCCTGCTGCGCGAGCGCGCGGACAACGTGGCGCGCCTGTTGACGCAAGAGCAGGGCAAGCCGCTGGCCGAGGCGCGCGGCGAAGTGCTGGCGGGCGCCGACATCATCGACTGGTTCGCCAACGAAGCCCTGCGCGTCTATGGCCGCATCGTGCCGTCGCGCAACCCGGCGGCCCAGCAATTGGTCATCAAGGAACCCGTCGGCCCCGTCGCCGCGTTCACGCCTTGGAATTTCCCGGTCAACCAGATCGTGCGCAAGCTGGGCGCCGCGCTGGCCACGGGCTGCTCCTTCCTGGTGAAGGCGCCCGAGGAAACCCCGGCGTCGCCTGCCGCGCTGCTCAACTGCTTTGTCGACGCCGGCATCCCGAAGGGCGTGCTGGGCCTGGTGTTCGGCTCGCCGGCCGAGATCTCCAGCTACCTGATTCCGCACCCGATCATCCGCAAGGTCACCTTCACCGGCTCCACGCCGGTCGGCAAGGAACTGGCCGCGCTGGCTGGCCGCCACATGAAGCGCGTCACGATGGAACTGGGCGGTCACGCCCCGGTCATCGTGGCCGAGGACGCCGACGTCGAACTGGCCGTCAAGGCCTCGGGCGGTGCGAAATTCCGCAACGCCGGCCAGGTCTGCATTTCGCCGACCCGTTTCCTGGTGCACAAGAACGTCAAGGCGGCTTTCGAGCAGGCTTTCATCGCACACGCCGAAAAGCTCAAGCTGGGCGACGGCCTGACCGAAGGCACGACACTGGGCCCGCTGGCCAACGACCGCCGCCTGGCGGCGATGGACAAGATCGTCAAGAACGCGGCAGAGAAGGGCGCACGCGTGGCCACCGGTGGGCAGCGCGTGGGTGGCGCCGGTAATTTCTTCGCCCCGACGATCCTGACCGACGTGCCGCTCGAGGCCGATATTTTCAACGAAGAGCCGTTTGGTCCCATCGCGGCGATCCGCAGCTTCGAAACCCTGGACGAAGCCATCCGCGAAGCCAACCGCCTGCCGTTCGGCCTGGCGGCTTATGGCTTCACCCGGTCGATCAAGACGGTGCACGAGCTGTCGCGCCGCCTCGAAGTGGGCATGCTCTGGGTCAACCAGCCTGCAACGCCCTCGGCCGAGCTGCCCTTTGGCGGCGTGAAGGATTCCGGCTACGGTTCCGAAGGCGGTCCCGAAGCGCTTGAGGCGTATCTGGTCACCAAGGCCGTGTCGGTCGTGGGGGTCTAAGCCCGGCGTCTGACCCGGCTGGTTTGGCAACAGGCCGTATCCGAGAAATCGGATACGGCCTGTTCGTTTCCGGATTCGACGTTCTCCAAATGAAAGGCGCGCTTACGCAACGTTGCCGGTCCGGGCCGCCGGCCGAAGGTAAGGTCTGACCGACAGTGACGTACCCCGGAGATAGACGCGACGATGTTTTCCTTGCCGCCCATCAAGACCCTTGCCCGGCACAAGCCGGCCGGCTCGGCCATGAATTGGCTTTTGGAGCGCAAGCAGTTCGTCAAGGCGCTGCTTTCCAACCCCTCGGCGGTCGGCGCGGTAGCGCCTTCAAGCGCGGCGCTGGCCGCGGCGATCACCGAATCGATCCCGCCACGCGCCGGCAAGGTCCTTGAACTGGGATGCGGGACTGGCGTGTTCACCCGAGAAATGCTGCGCCGGGGCGTTGCGCCATCCAATCTGGTGCTGGTGGAGCAGGACTCGGACATGAGCTCCAGCCTGCGCAGCCAGTTTCCGGAGGCGGCCGTGTTGCAGGTGCCTGCCCAGGACCTGTCGCGCGACAGCCATCCTGAATTGAACGGGATCGGCGCGGCGATTTGCGGCCTGCCGCTGCGCAACATGAGCGGCGCGCATCACCACAAGCTGCTTACCGCCGTGTTTGAGGCAATGCCGCCGGGCGCATCCATGCACTTCTTCACGTATGGCGTGAAATGCCCGATCTCGGCGCGCGTGCTCGATGACTGCGGACTCCACGCCCGGCGCGTGCGATTCGTGCCGATGAACCTGCCGCCTGCCTCTGTTTACAGCCTGAGCCGGACGCCCTGAGGGCACGGGCGGGACGGGCGCGGCCGATTGAGAGGCGCGCGCGCCCGCGGTACGGCGACGTGGGGAAAGGGCTATGCCATGAAGGTCAGCATGCCGTTGGTGAGGTCGTACATCGACCCGACGATCTTGATCTTTCCTTCCTTTTCCAGCCCCGCAAGAATGGGGCTGTTCTTGCGGATGGCCTCGACGGTGAGCTGAACATTGGTCCGCGCCACCGCGTCCACGAATTGCGCATTCTTGCCGCTGCGGTCGCCCGTGTACTTGGTGGCCTCGACCGCCGGCTTGATCACGTCAAGCAATCCGGTCAGATGGCCGAGCTGAACATTGTCGATCGCGCCGGCCACCGCGCCGCAAGCCGTATGCCCCATGACGAGGATCACCTTGGCGCCCGCCGCCGCGCAGGCAAACTCCATGCTGCCGAGCAGGTCGTTGTTGGAAATGTTGCCGGCGATCCGCCCGTTGAAGGTTTCGCCGATGCCCGTGTCCAGAATGATCTCGGCGGGCGCGCGCGAGTCGATGCAGCTCAGGATGACCGCCGCCGGGTATTGGCCCAGGGCGCTGGACCGCTTCTGCGCAAGGTAATCGTGCTTCTGGGGCTTGCCCGCGCGAAAGCGCGCATTGCCCCGTTTCATCATGTCAATCACCTGGTCCGGCGTCATTGCGTCGCGCTGTGCCTGCGATAACGACGCCGCCTGCGCGTCGTTCGGGGCGACTGCCACGCCTGCCATCACCGCGGCCGTTCCGGCGGCAACGCCCGCCTTCAACCAGCCGCGCCGGTCCAGGTTCAGAGGGTGCCCAGCCATGCAACAATCCTTGATCGCTTCCATGAGGTGTCCCCAAAAAACAGCCCAAAACGATAGACCGCGGGACGCGGCTATTCGATGATGGGCCGGCCACACTTGCCGTTTTCACGGCGACAGCCATTCTGTTCCTGTTTGCGGCGGTGAACAATGTTTCTTGTTTTCCCGGCCGATGAGTGGCATAGTTTTTCGCACGACAGGCCCCCGGGCGGGTTCGGGGCGGTTAAGACAGCGAATACGAAAGGTGCCCCATGAGATACCTGTACATCGTATTGATTGTGTTGCTCACGGCGATGGTTCTGTCGTTCAAGGTCCAGAATTTCGATTCCGTCACCCTGACGCTCTGGACATCCACCATCACCTTGCCGACGTCGGTTCTCGTCGTCGGCGTCTACATCCTGGGCATGCTGACGGGCGGCTTTCTGCTCAGCCTGTTGCGCACCGCCTTCCGGGGCGCGGCCAGCCGTCCCGCCGGTCCCACCCCCTGAAGCTTCCCCAAGCGCTACCCGGCTAGCCGCCGTGCGTCCGCAGTCAGGGCGCGAACGCGTACTTAGGAGCAATCCCGATGAAAAGGCTATTCCTTGTCTTGTCCACGTGCGTGCTGGCCGGTTGCGCCGGCACGGTCGCGACGAAGAACGATCTGGCCAAGTACGGCACGCCGCCCAGCGATGAAGACCTGTACCAGTACATGTCGACGCTGCGCGATTCCATGCCGCCCACCCGGTATGTCAGCTATCGCGACAAGGGATATGCGGAATCCGTGAAGAAGACCACGTTTGCGGGCGAGGACGGCAAGCCCATGTCGGGTTGGGAGTACGACTTTGACGTGGCTGCCTACGACCAGCTTGGCCCCGACCAGCCGCAGTGGACCGCGCGCCGCGTCGTGTTCTTCAATGGCCGCGCCATAGGCGGCTTCGATGCGAATGGGAAGTTCATGCGCGCCAGCGCCCAGCCATCCGCGGCTGCGCCTGCGCCCGCACCGGCGCCTGCGCCCGCGGCCCCGCCGGCGCGTCCGCGCTAGGCCTGGATTTCCCATTTCCGCCGTTCCGGAGACCCCATCATGCAAAAGCCTCAGCAGGCCGCCCCGCATAGCCGCCTGACCCTTCTCGCCGCAGGCGGCATTCTTGGCCTTGCCGCCATCCTTGCCGGCTGCGCCAATCCCTCCGCGTCCTCACGCGTCTACACCTTCGACCAGGCGCAGCGCGCCCAGACCGTCACCCTCGGCTACGTCATTGGCGTGCGGCCCGTCACCATCCAGGCCAGCCAGACCTCGGGCATGGGCATGATCGCGGGTGGCGCGCTGGGCGCCGTCGCCGGCAACGCCGTGGGCGGCGGCTCCGGACGGCGCATCACCACCGTCGGCGGCGCAGTCGGCGGCGCCATGGCGGGCAACGCAGTCGAAAACGCCAGCATGCGCCGCGCGGGCCTGGAAATCACCGTGCGCCTGGATTCAGGCGACGTGCGCGTCATCACACAGGAAGCGGACGTGCCAATCTCGACCGGCCAGCGCGTCCAGGTGGTCACCCAGGGCGGCGTCAGCCGCGTCGGCGGCATCTGAAACCGCCCGGGATCCGCATCCGGACCGCGATGCGGGCCGGATGCGGAGAATAGGGCATCGAATCTCCGCATGGCATGCGGAGATTAATTGCGCGTGCCGAGAAAGCGCGCCGTGAGCGTCTTAAGATTCTCTTCATCCTGTCGCGTATAGTCGGCGCATGCGTATCCTACTGGCCGAAGACGATGTATCCCTGGGCGAGTCGATCGAATCCTGGCTGGAGCTCGACGGCTATGTGGTCGACCGCGTGACACGCGGCGATCTTGCCGAAACGGCGCTGGCCGCCCACGACTACCACTGCGTGTTGATCGACCGCGGGCTGCCCGGCATCTCGGGGGACGACCTGCTGCGGCGGCTGCGCGCGCGTCGCGACAACGTGCCGGCCATCATGATCACCGCCCGCGACGCGGTGCCCGACCGTATCGAAGGCCTGGACCTCGGCGCGGACGACTACCTCGTCAAGCCTTTCGACCTGGACGAACTGTCGGCGCGCATCCGCGCTGCGCTGCGCCGCCGCGACGGCCACGCCACCCCTGCGCTCGAGCATGGTGGCGTCTTGCTGGACGTGGCGGCCAAGCAGGTGCGCTTCAATGGGACGCCGGTCGAGCTGACGGCGCGCGAATTCGCCATCCTGCACGCGCTCATCCGGCGCCCGGGCCATATCGTGTCCCGCGCGCAGCTGGAAGAGGCGCTGTATGGCTGGGGCGACGAAGTCGAAAGCAACACGATCGAAGTCCACATCTACAACCTGCGGCGCAAGCTGTCTTCGGACCTGATCAAGACGGTGCGCCGCCAGGGCTATCGGCTGGCGGACTGAGATGCGCTGGCGCAACAAGACTCCCCGGGCCCAGCGCGGCTATTCCCTGCGCCGGCGACTGATCGGCACGACGCTCGGGTCCAGCATCCTGGTGGGGCTGGTCAGCACCGTGATCGTGCTGGCCATCGCGCGCAAGGAGGTCAACGACGCCTATGACGACTGGCTGGAAGAGGGCGCGCGGCTGGTCCTGGCACTGGGCGAGGGCAGCATCGGCCGGACGGCGGGCCAACCCGCCGCTGGCGACACGCAGCCGGCGCTTCGGCTGGACTATCAGCTGGTCTCGCGCACGGGCGACGTGCTGCTGCGGGGTGAAGACGCGCCCAACCGGCCGTTCGTGCCGCCGGACCGGCGCGGCGACCGCTATTACGACGTACGTGCCGACGGCGAGGACTGGCGCGTCTACGTGCGCCATCATGACTCCCTGGGTTTTTCGGCGCAGGTCGGTCAGGAGATGGACGAACGCACCGATCTCATCTGGGACATGCTCGAGTCCTTGGCGTGGCCGTTGGTCGGCCTGTGGGTCCTGCTTGGACTGATCAACTGGTTCCTGATCTGGCGTCTGCTCAGGCCGCTTGCGCGCATGGCGCGCGGCATCGAGACCAAATCGCCGTCCGACCTGTCGCCGGTGGCCGAGGAGAGCAGGGCGCATGAAGTGCAGTCCATCACGGCAGCCCTGAACCGTCTGCTGGGCCGGTTGGACCGCGCGCTTGAAGCCGAAAGGCGCTTCACGGCGGATGCCGCGCATGAGCTGCGCACGCCGCTCGCGGCCCTGGCGTCGCGGATCCAGGTCCTGCAACGCAGCCATCCGGCCGGCGAGGCGCCGGCGCTGGCCGCGCAATTGCAGCGCCTGCGCGCCGACATGATGCGCACGACGAGCCTGGTGGAAAACCTGCTGCAACTTGCCCGGCTGGATCCGCAATCGGCCGACGCCATGCCGCGCGAGCGCATCGACGTCCCCAGCCTGCTGCAGGATGCGGTGGACGCCTGCGCGCCCGCGGCGGCCGCGCGCGGCGCTACGATCACGATTGCGGCGCGCGAAAAGGAACTGGTCGGCAACCGGGACGCGCTCTTTACCGCCTTGCGCAACCTCATCCATAACGCGGTGTCGTACGGCCGCGAGGGCGGACAGGTGCGGGTCGCCGCCGAACGCGCCGGGCAGCACGTCGCGCTCAGCGTGAAGGACGACGGGGAGGGCGTGGCCCAAGCCGATCTGGAGCGGCTGACGCAGCGCTTTTACCGCGTCCTGGGCACAAACGTGCCGGGCAACGGCCTGGGTCTGTCCATTGTGGCGCGCGTGGCCACCATGCATCGCGCAGAACTACGCTTCGGTCCGGGCCTGGATGGCCGGGGGTTGGGCGTCACGCTGCTGCTGCCGCTAGACATGAACGGGTGACGCAAGAATCCGCGTCCCCGTGCAGGGATAAGGTCTGCTTCATCTTCGGGGCGTCAAATGGCGCCATGTTCAACAGCGAAGCGCAATCCGCGCAAGGAGCCGCACCATGACCCAGATCTCTCGTCGTTCCTCATTCATCCGCACGTTCCTGGCCAGCGCCGTCCTCGCTGGTGCCACCGTGGCGGGCGTGGCACACGCCCAGGGCTACACGGGCCCCAGCACCGGCAAACCCGCTGCCCAAGGCTACAGCGGCCCCAGCACGGTTGCCGTCACGACAGTCAAGGAACTCCTGGCCAATGGCCGGGACGACCAGAACGCCATCCTGCGCGGCCGCATCGTGTCGCACGACGGTGACGATCACTACACCTTTGACGACGGCACGGGCCAGATTCGGGTCGAAATCGATCACGAGGACTTCCCGGCGGGCCAGAAGATCGACGACAAGACCCAGGTCGAGTTGCGTGGCGAACTGGACCGTGACCGCAACAACGTCGAGTTCGACGTCGACAGCGTCCGCGTGATGTAAAGCGCGCGCGGCGGGCGCATACGTTATCCTGTCGACCTCCGTTTCGATACCCGTGCCAGTTTGTCGTGAATCCCGTAACGTCCCCCGCCGCGGTCCAACTGCCCGAAGCCTCCATCCGCGCCACCGTCCGGTTGCCCATCCGCCTTGCCGATGGCACCGAGGCGCTGGCGCTGGCTTACAGCTTTCATGGCCTGGCCGACGCGCGCGATCATCTAGCCCTAAAATTCGGGCAACCCGGCCCGCAACCGCTCGTCCGGCTGCACTCCGAGTGCATGACGGGCGATGTCTTCGGATCGCTGCGCTGCGACTGCGGTCCCCAGCTTCAGGAAGCGTTGCGCCTCATGAGCCAGGAGGGCGGCTATCTGCTGTACCTGCGCCAGGAAGGGCGCGGCATCGGCCTGTATTCCAAGCTTGACGCCTACCGGCTGCAGGAACTGGGCTACGACACCTACACCGCCAACCTGGAACTGGGCCACGGCCTGGACGACCGAGACTACACGCCGGCCGCCCAGATGCTGCGAGCATTGGGCGTCGACAATCTTGAACTGCTGACAAACAATCCCGACAAGCGCACCCAGCTCGAACGCATGGGAATCCGGGTCAGCGGTTGCCGCCTGACGGGCGTATTTCCGAACGAGCAC
Organism: Achromobacter sp. E1; assembly: GCF_037039475.1. Classification (NCBI taxonomy): domain Bacteria; kingdom Pseudomonadati; phylum Pseudomonadota; class Betaproteobacteria; order Burkholderiales; family Alcaligenaceae; genus Achromobacter; species Achromobacter sp. E1. Next base: position 3,017,060 of record NZ_CP146253.1, on the reverse strand, counting down.
AACAAAGGCTATCTGCTGGCCAAGGCGCTGCGCACGCAGCACCGCATCGAACTCGGTCAGACCGAGGAATGACGAAGCGATACGCCCGGCAGCCCCTCCCGGCATAAGGAGAAACCCTTATACTCTGGGCCGGTCGTTGGGCCGCACGCCGGCGGGGCGCGCAATTCGCCCGACCGTGGCGACGACGTGATCGCCTACGCATTGCCCGGCAAGGTGTAAGCCGCGCGGCAACGCAAGGATCTGGGCGCTCCGCGGAGCGCCCATTTTTTTGCAATCTAACCGCTGTGGCGATGCTTGCCGGTCTTGATGAACAAGTCGGAGAATGCCTCCCAGTCGTTCAGATAGACGAAAAGCTCTCCCTCATCGCCTTCACACATCGCCGACCCTCGGCTGCTTTCTTCCCAGAATGTGTAGAACGGGAGGCGACGGATGTCTTCGAGACGCACCAAACGGTCTTTCACGACAGGCAAGCCAAAATAGGTTGTGGTCATTTCCCGGGCCTTGGTGATGTGCACATTGGCCGCAAAGTCCAGCCGGCGGGCGCGTGCGCGGTGGGCGGCTATGGGGTCAGCCGATCCTGCACAGACTGGATCAGCGACCGGCGAGGAAAAATCTTAGCCGGGAAGCGAATCGCCAAGAAGAGCTAAAGGCGGTAGTTCGGCCGCACTGCTTCAGGGCGTTCATGGCGAAACCTGGAACCAAACGCCCATCGAACGCAATGGCCGGCATATGGCCACGCCGGTGCCGCCCGCTGCGCCGACTTGCGCGATGGGCAGCAGATCCTTGTCCGGATCGTAGGGCAGGGAAGGGAGCACCACGGGATTCAGCAGGATCGGGGACGAGGGCGCGACCAGCGCAATCGGACTGCCCAAAGCTGAACCCGCAGATCAAAACGGCATGAATCGCAGGAGTCGCCGGCATCGCCGTGGGCAATGGCGACGCCTTTTTCCTTCATTTCTTGCAGAAGAGTTCTGCGGAATATCGCGGAGATCGGCGGCGGGGCGATCGATACACTTTCAGGCGGAGACAACTGAAAAAGAGCAACACATGCCTATCGTCACACGCCGCCGCATACTACTGGGCAGCGCAGTCCTCTGCGCACTGTTTTCGTTCGGGGCTGCCGCGCAAACCGCTTATCCGTCGAAACCTGTTCGCCTCGTCGTCCCGTATCCACCGGGGGCCGCCACCGACGCCATCTCGCGCGCGTTCGCCCAACAACTGGGCACGATCATGGGCCAACCGGTCGTCGTCGAAAACCGGCCAGGCGCTGGCTCTGCCATCGGCATCATGGCCGTCAGGAACAGGCCCGCGGACGGATACACCTTGCTGGTCCACGCCGAAGGCTTCTACAGCGCAAAGATCACGACACCCGCCGCGGATTATGAGTTCTCCGACTTTGAAATCCTGGCGCCGCTGGGCCAGAGCAGCTACGCCTTCATCGTGCCGTCCGACCGAGGCTGGAACCGCCTGGAAGACTTGAAGGGCATTAACCGGGAATTGGACATTGGCGTCGCCGACCTCGGCGTGGGCACATACTCCACGCTTGCGGCGAGGCTGGCTTCAGGACTGAGGACGCAGTACCGTCCGATTCCGTTCAAAGGTGGCGCGGAAGGGCTGACGGCGATTCTTGGCGGGCAGATCGACGGCTACTTCACCACGATCGGCACCACCCAAAGCGTCAAGGACAATCCCCACGTCAAGGTGCTGGCCTATACCGGACGCGAAGGAAGCGTCAGTCATTTGCCCGGGGTGAAGACGTTTGCCGAGCTCGGCGTGCCGAACATGGTGTTCCACAGCAGCTACAGCGTTGCCGTGCGCAGCGGAACGCCAGAGCCCGTCAGGACGAAGCTGGCGGAGTTTGTGCGGCAGGCTGCCACGTCAGCGGCGATGGAAAAGGCGCGGCGGGATTTGTATTTGGAGGGATATGAGGGGTCGTTGGACGACTACAAGCGAGAGCTCAAGGGGTTGGCCGATGAGTTCGCGGCAAGCGCCAATGGGCTGAAAAAGGAATAGCGGGTGGTTGTTCTGGATGGGTTGGCGACGATGATGGCTCCGAGCTGCGGAGGTCCGTAACCGATGTGGCGCTCGCTCCAGACGAAGTTCGCATAATGTGTATTATGTAAAGTAATAGACCCGGGGGCATCACCTAGAACAAAGAATTCAAGTGACCTAATAATTCAACAATCGTTGTATGATCGAACAATGCATGAATCTCAAGCAGTTCTCGCCCTCGGCGCCCTGGCCCATCCCCAACGTCTGCGCGTATTTCGCGCCCTCGTGGTTGCCGGCCTCGGCGGTCTCATGCCCAGCGTCATGGCCGATCAACTCGGCGTCGCGCGCAACACGTTGTCCTTCCACTTGAAGGAGTTGTCGCATGCCGGCCTTGTCACCTTTGAGCAACAAGGTCGAAATCTGATCTATCGCGCGGACTTCTCGCAGATGAATGGGCTGCTGGGCTACCTCACCGAACACTGTTGCGAAGGTGCCACGTGCGAGGCCTTAAATTCCGGTGCCTGCACTCCCACCTGATCAGAAATTGCCTATGAGATGCCTTTACCTCCATCTCCATGTCGATGAGCGGAATCAGCCATGCAAGACAACCGCTGTGTTCCGAATACCAAAACCTCCACGCACTGCTGCTAGGAATTCCCATGTCGCACTCCCCTTTCAACATGCTGTTTCTCTGTACGGGCAACTCTGCACGCTCCATCCTGGCTGAAGGTCTACTCCGAGGAATCGGTGGCGATCGCTTCCAGGCTTACTCCGCTGGCAGTACCCCAAAGGGTGAGGTCCACCCGTTGGCGCTCGACGCGCTAAGTTCATTTTCATTACCCACCGAGGGTTATCGGAGCAAGAGTTGGGACGAGTTCGCGGTGCCGGGGGCTCCAAGAATGGACTTCATCATTACCGTCTGCGATAACGCCGCGGGCGAAGTGTGCCCCGTCTGGCCTGGGCAGCCAATGACGGCTCACTGGGGCGTTGCTGACCCGGCAGCCCTTGAAGGAACCGAAGAAGAACGTCGCAAGGCATTTCAGGACGCCGCGCGAGTGCTCAAGCGCCGTATCGAGCTTTTCCTTTCTTTGCCCATCGACCGCCTGGATGCAATGTCGCTTCAGACTGGGTTGCGCGGGATTGGCAAAACGCAGGAGTAAGTCGATGTCATCCAGTACACAGGCCGCGGCGCCGATGCCGCAGACGCGCGGTGGGATGAGCGTTTTCGAGCGTTATCTGACGCTCTGGGTGTTTCTCTGCATCGTGATCGGCATCGTCCTGGGCCAACTCATGCCCGCCCTATTTCAAACAATCGGGCGCCTCGAAGTCGCGCAGGTCAACTTGCCGGTGGGCTTTTTGATCTGGGTGATGATCATTCCCATGCTGCTCAAGGTGGACTTCGGTGCGCTCGGCCAGGTCAAGCAGCACTGGCGCGGCATTGGCGTGACGCTGTTCATCAACTGGGCCGTCAAGCCGTTTTCGATGGCCTTTCTGGGCTGGCTTTTCATACGCCAGATTTTTTCGGCCTGGTTACCCGCCGACCAGCTGGATAGCTACATTGCCGGCTTGATCCTGCTGGCGGCGGCGCCATGCACTGCCATGGTGTTCGTCTGGAGCCGCCTGACCGGAGGCGATCCGGTGTTCACGTTGTCCCAGGTCGCATTGAACGACACCATCATGGTGTTTGCCTTCGCGCCCATGGTGGGCCTGCTGCTCGGGCTGTCGGCCATCACTGTGCCTTGGGACACGCTGCTGGTGTCCGTCGGGTTGTACATCGTGATTCCGGTGGTGCTTGCCCAGCTCTGGCGCCGCGCCCTGCTTCGCCGCGGTCAGGCGGTATTCGACGCCGCCCTGGCGCGCATCGGGCCGTTCTCGATGGCGGCGCTGCTGCTGACGCTGGTTCTGCTGTTCGCTTTTCAGGGCGAAGCCATCATTGGCCAACCTTTGATCATTGCGATGTTGGCGGTGCCGATTCTCATCCAGGTGTTTTTCAATTCGGGCCTGGCGTACTGGCTTAACCGCCGCGCGGGAGAAAAGCACAGCATTGCCTGCCCTTCCGCGCTGATCGGCGCATCCAACTTCTTCGAACTGGCCGTGGCGGCCGCGATCAGCCTGTTCGGGTTCCACTCTGGCGCGGCATTGGCCACGGTGGTCGGCGTGCTCATCGAGGTGCCCGTAATGCTGCTAGTCGTGCGGATCGTCAATCGGACCAAGGGTTGGTATGAGGCCGGCGCCATCCGGCGCTGAGTGGTGGCCGCCGGCCTGCACGACATTCCTTAGATAGAGGTTTTCATGAGTTCCATCACGATTTATCACAACCCGGCCTGCGGCACGTCTCGCAACGTCCTCGGGTTGATTCGCAACAGCGGCGAAACGCCCACGATCATTGAGTACCTGAAGACGCCGCCGGACGCCGCCACGCTGCGGTCGTTGATTGCCGATATGGGCATCCCCGTTCGAGAACTGCTGCGCCAGAAAGGCACGCCTTACGACGAATTGGGACTGTCAGATCCGAAGTGGACAGACGACCAACTGATCGGCTTCATGCTTGAGCACCCGATCCTGATAAATCGGCCGATCGTCGTGAGCCCGCTGGGTACGCGGCTGTGCCGGCCGTCGGAGGCCGTGCTGGACATTCTGCCTCAGGCTCAACGCGGCGCCTTCAACAAAGAGGATGGAGAACCGCTGATCGATGCGGAGGGCAACCGTGTCTGACGTGTTTGCGGATCTGCCGAATATCGATCCCGCGTACTTCAAGGCGCCGGTTCCGGCCGCGCTGTTCCCGCCGGCGCGGGCCACGCATGCGCCGCGGTTCCTGCTCTTGTATGGATCGCTACGCGAGCGCTCGTACAGCCGGTTGGTCGCCGAAGAAGCGGCACGCCTGCTCGAAGCCCTGGGCGGCGAAACCCGGCTCTTCAACCCCACCGGGCTGCCGCTGGTCGATGACGCCACCGAGAACCATCCCAAGGTCCGAGAGCTTCACGAGCTTGTCCAGTGGGCGGAAGGCATGATCTGGAGCTCGCCCGAGCGTCACGGCGCGATGACGGGATTGATGAAGACGCAGATCGACTGGATCCCGTTGTCGGTGGGCGCCGTGCGGCCCACCCAGGGCAAGACGCTGGCGGTCATGCAGGTTTCGGGCGGATCGCAGTCGTTCAACGCGGTGAACCAGATGCGTATCCTGGGCCGTTGGATGCGGATGTTGACCATTCCCAATCAATCGTCCGTCGCCAAGGCCTACCAGGAGTTCGACGATCGCGGGCGCATGAAGGCCTCCCCCTACTACGATCGGATCGTCGACGTGGTCGAAGAGCTGATGAAGTTCACGTTGCTTACCCGGGATGCCAGCCCCTATCTGCTGGATCGCTACAGCGAACGCAAGGAGACTGCCGCGGCGCTGTCGCCCACAACTTGACCGGAATCAATATTTTCGCCGCGCGTCCGCTGATACTGGTTTCGTGCCCAATTTTCACGGAGACCAGCATGTACGAGCGAATCCTTGTTCCCATTGATGGCAGCGACACCTCGAAGCTCGGCTTGAACGAGGCCATCCGGTTGGCCAAGCTGACCGGGGCGCGCATCCGCCTGATTCACGTCATCGACGAGCTGTCCTTTGCCCTGACCACCGATGCCTACAGTTATCGCGCGGGCGAACTCCTGGATCTGATGCGCCGCAACGGCGCGAAGATGCTGGAGACGGCGCAAGGCACCGTCCGCGATGCAGGCATCGAAGCGGATACCGCGCTCTACGAGAATCTGGACCGGACCGTCCAGCAGCGGGTGCTGGATGAGGCGGCAGCCTGGAAAGCCGATCTGATCGTGATCGGCACGCACGGCCGCCGCGGCGCGCGGCGTCTTCTTCTGGGCAGCAGCGCCGAAGGCATCCTTCGCGGGGCATCGGTGCCGGTCTTGCTGCTGCGGGCTCCCGAAGGCGTTTCCTGATCCGGGGCGTTTCATGCTCCTGCCGCAGCCGGCGTGCGCGAATGTGCTGCTTGACCGGTACGCGGCCTGCGCAGAGCGCGATGCCGCGCAGGTGTACGCGCGCGTCGCCCTGGCGCTCGCCCAGGCGGAGACGCCGGCACGGCGGGCGTCCGCCGCTGCGGCGTTTCTTCAGAACATGCGGGACGGCGCGATCGGTGCGGGGCGGATCATGGCAAACGCCGGCACGCAGGCACACGCGACCATGGTCAATTGTTTCGTGCAGCCGGTGGGAGGCCCCGATGCCTCACTCTCATTCCCGGCCGGTCTGCAGCAGGCGCTCGAGACATTGGCCATGGGCGGCGGGGTCGGGTACGATTTTTCATCGCTGCCCCCGCTGGCGGCTGGGTCCCGTGGGCGGGCAGACGCCCCGACGGTCTGCGAAGCCATCGACCAGTACGACGCGGCGTGCGCCCGCCTGGCATTCGAGGGCAGCCGCCGCGGCGCCCAAATGGCGGTTCTATCCTGTGCGCATCCCGACATCCTCGACTTTGTCCAGGCCAAGCACGGCCGCCGGCGCTGGCGCACCTTCAATATTTCGGTCGCGGTCAGCGACGCGTTTCTTGCCGCGGTGCAGCGCGACGAGCCCTGGCCGCTGGTTCATCACACCCCGCCCGGCCAAGCGGCGATCGACGCGGGCGCATTCCAGCGAACCGACGGCCTTTGGCAGTATCGCCAGGATTCCGCACGGCGCTTATGGGATGCCATCGCGCGCGAGGCCGTCCACAGCGCCGAACCGGGGTTGCTGTTCATTGACACCATCGCGCGCGCCAACAACCTGCGCGCACTCGAGACGATCCGGGCCACCAATCCGTGTGGCGAGCAGCCGCTGCCCGACTATGGATGCTGCGTGCTCGGCCCCATCAACCTGACACGCTTGGTCGAGCACCCATTTGGACTGGGCGGCGCCGCCAACGTGAACCTGGCAAAGCTGGCCGGCATGGTCCGCATACAGGTGCGCATGCTCGATAACGTGCTCGCGTTGACGCATTGGCCCCTGCCCGCTCAACAGGCGCAGGCATTGTCCACGCGCAGGATAGGCGTGGGTGTGACCGGGCTGGCGGACATGCTTGCGATGCTGCAATTGCGGTACGACAGCGACGCCGGCCGCCAGGCCGCAAGCGAAGTGGCCCGGTGCATCCGGGACAGCGCCTACGCGGCGTCGGCGGCACTGGCCCGGGAACGCGGGCCGTTTCCCCTTTACCGCGCAGCAGACTACCTGTCGGACGGCGCCATCGGCGATGCGCTTGCCGCCGAGGTACGCGTTGCCGTGCGCCGGCATGGGTTGCGAAACAGCCATCTGGTTTCGTATGCGCCCACCGGCAGCGTCAGCCTTGCCTTTGCGGACAATTGCTCCAGCGGGATCGAACCGGCTTTCGGCTGGACTTACCGCCGCCGCGTGATGCTGGGCGCCGCTGCGGTTGACGTGCCGGTCGAGAACCATGCGTGGCGCCAATGGAACCTGCATTTTCCCGGCGAACCCTTGCCCGACTATTTCCGCACCGCGCAGCAGGTAGCGCCTGAAGACCACGTGGCGATGGTGGGCGTCTTGCAACCCTTCGTGGATGCCTCCATTTCCAAGACGGTGCCCGTGCCGTCCGACTGCAGCGTCGAACGCGCGCAGGCGTTGTTCATGTCAGCGTTCAAGCTCGGGCTCAAGGGGATTACCCTCTTTCGGCCAGACCCCGGGCTTGCGGCGGTGCTGGGCACGGCAACCTCGGGGGCTGACGCCCTGGCAACGCCAAGCGTCTGCGAAGGGTGCGCATGAGAAACCGCCCGGCCCCGGGGATCCGCCGCGCCTCAGGGCAGCAGCACGGCCGTCGCCTGGATGCGCCCCGCCCGCAGGTCGTCCAGCGCGCGATTTGCGTCTTCAAGCCGATACGTGCGGACATCGGCACCCAGATCCCACGCGTGCGCCTTGCCTAGAAACTCCCTTCCGTCCTCACGCGTCAGGTTGGCGACGGACGAAAGCGAACGTTCTCCCCAAAGCAGCCGGTAGGGAAATGCCGGGATGTCCGACATGTGGATGCCCGCACACACCACGCATCCGCTCGGGCGCACCGCGCTCAGCGCAGACGGCACCAGCGCGCCGACCGGCGCGAACAGTATCGCCCCATCCAGAGGCACCGGCGCGGGTGCGCTGCTGCTGCCGGCCCAAGTCGCGCCCAGCGCAAGCGCGTGCGCTTGCGCAGCCACATCGCCGGCGCGGGTAAAGGCGTACACCTCGCGGTTCAGGTGGCGGCAGGCCTGTGTCAGGAGCCGCGCCGCAGAACCGAATCCGTAAAGCCCCAGCCGCCGGGCATCGCCGGTTGCCCGCAGTGCCCGCCAGCCAATCAGGCCCGCGCAGAGCCATGGCGCCATCCGAGCCGGGGCTCTGGCCGCTGGCAAGGGAAACAGATAGTCTGCATGCGCCAGCATGTGCGTCGCAAAGCCGCCGTCCTGTGTGTAGCCGGTGAACAGCGCCTCGCTGCATAGATTTTCCTGACCGGCGCGGCAGAAGGTGCAATTTCCGCACGTGCGCGCCAGCCAGGCCGCACCCATGCGGCGCCCCAGCATCGCGGTGTCGACGCCAGCCCCGACCGATTCCACGACGCCTACGACTTCATGGCCCGGAATGATGGGATACCTGAGGCTGGGCAGCTCGCCGTCCAGGACATGCAGATCCGTGCGGCAGACCGCGCATGCCAACACGCGCAGTCTGACCTGGCCGGCGCCGGGCTGCGGCGTCTCGCGTGTTTCCAGCGTCAGGGGCAGCCCCGGCGCTTGCAGGACCATCGCCTTCATGGGGTGCGGACCAGCAAGACGGGGACTGGCGCCATCCGCACGACGCCTTCCGCGCTGCTGCCCAGCATCGCGTGGCGCAGGCCATGGTGGCCATGCGTGCCCATCACGATCAGGTCCGCGTTGAAGGCCTGCACGGCCCGCAAGATGCGCGCGGGCGTCGGCATGGCGTCCTCATCCAGAAGCGTCGCCTCTACGTTGACGCCGGCCGCCGCGGCGTCAGCCTTGGCGCGCTTCAGCAGGTTGGCGCCCGCTTCTTTTCGGCTGGCCTTCAGCGTGCGCAGGGCCTCCTCGGCGTAGGGGTTGTCCTCCAGGACTGCCGGCGGATTCTCCAGCGCATGCACGACAAGGAGCGAGGCGCCGGCTTCCCGACTGATCCGGATCGCCTCCTCCATTGCCCGGTCGGATGCGTGCGAGCCGTCGATGGCGGCAAGGATACGGCGGTACATGGGCTATCCAGATCGGCGACGCAGCAATCGCCTAATGGGACAGAAGGACGGGAACCGTCATTGCGCTGAGCAGCGACCGCGTCGCCCCGCCCATCACCAGCTGCCGCATCCGGCTGTGCCCATATCCGCCCATCACGATGAGATCCGCACTGAAATCCGCGGCCGCCGTCAGAATTGCATCGCCGATGTCTCCGTGACGGACGTCGCGCGTCTGATGGACGGGCTGGGGAAAGCCGTGGCAGATGCAGTAGGCGACGAGGTCCTCGAAGGGAACGTCCGAAGGCTGCTGCAAGGGGAATCCCTCGTCCAGGGACAACACCTGCAGTGCCGCGGCATTGCGCAGCAGCGGCGCGGCGTCGGCGATGGCCCGCGCCGCCTCGCGGCCGCGGTCCCAGCAGTACAGCACCCGGCCGCCGATCGTGCTGAACGTCCCGGCGATGGGCAGCACGATGACCGGCCGGCCCGCGGTGAGGATCACCTGCTCGACGAAATCGTTGCCCGTGGCCGCTTCGAGATCCTTCAGGTTGTTCTGCCCCACCACGACGACATCCGAGGAACGCGCGTGCCGGGAAACGCACTCCGCGGGCGTGCCCCACTCGCCTTGCCGCCATGCCGCCGCAACGCCGGCGTGCTCGGCAGCCTCGCTGAACGCCTTCTGGACAGCGGTGCGCGCCTTTTCGTGGATCTGGACCGCCCGATCCATCCCCCTCACCCACAAGCCGGCTTCGTCATAGAAATAGCCCGGCGCGACGTAGCTGGCGTATATCCCTGTCAGGTGGGCGTCATGGGCCTTGGCCAGACGCAGACAGAAATCGAGCCGGCGCGAACAATTGGCGCCCTGGTCCAGATGGACCGCGATTCGACGGAACATGGTGACCTCCGGTGGCAGTAAGTGGCTGAGGACTGCCTGCACGCGTCTCGCACCCTGCGGCGCTCCCTTGACTGCCTGGCGCGGCAACGTCCTCTTGCATAGGCTTCATCTTGCGCGGGTGCGCCTGGCAAATATTGACCTTCGTCAACGCGCGAGCGGGGACGCCGCGGTCGGGGTGGGGCCCAAACCTTGATTCCAGTCAATGGCCGGGGCATCATTCGCGTCATGATGGTTGCAGGCAGCCGAGGCTGCGCCTTTCCTACCCCCAAATGTTGAGGCCACTGTGAAGAACGTACTCATTCCCATCGACGGCTCCGAAAACGCCTTGCGTGCCGTGAAGTACATGATCGATCACATCCGTGAGCATGGCGACTGCGCGATCCACCTGCTGAACGTGCAAATACCCATTGTGTCGGGCGCCGTCCGCGCGTTCGTCACGCCGGAAATGATCCGGGACTACTACGAGGATGAATCCAGCGCCGCGCTCGCCGAGGCGCGGTCGGTCCTGGATGCCGCCGGGGTCAGCTATCAAACGCAGATGCGCGTGGGGCCGGTGGCCGCAACGATCACCGCCTATGCCTCCGAACAGCACTGCGACCACATCGTCATGGGTTCGCGGGGGCTGGGAGCCGCAGGCAGCCTGCTGCTCGGGTCGGTGGCGCTGAAAGTGCTGCACACCGCCCACATACCGGTCGTCATGATCAATTGACCAGGCGGGCGCCACGCCGGATCAGTTCAACACGGCGGTTTCGGACGGCTCGACAGGATGGCAGCGCCAGCCAAGTTCGTCCTTGATGCGCAGGCGCAGCGCGTCGGCTGCCGCGGGTTCTCCGTGCACGATGTACGTATGCCGGGGCGCGCTTGAGAATCCACGAAGCCAGCGCAGGATTTCGTCGGCGTCCGCATGCGCCGACAACATCGACAGGTTGTCGACCTCGGCGCGCACCGGCACATATTCTCCATGTATCTTGACTTGACGGGCGCCATCCAGCATGGCGGCCCCGCGCGTTCCCATCGCCTGGAAGCCGGCAAAGAGGATCGTGTTACGAGGGTCTCTGGCATAGTGCTTGAGATGGTGAATGACCCGTCCGCCCGTGGCCATGCCACTGGCCGAAAGAATGATCTTGGGCATCGGCGAGCGGTCCAGCGCCTTGGATTGTTCGACGTCAGTGATGCAGGTGGCAACGCCGAACGCGGCCCTGGCATCCGCGCGCGGCAATCGCTGATCAGCCGTGTGCCGTAGATAGACGTCGACCGCGCTGCTGGCCATCGGACTATCCAGGTAAATGGGCAGGTCGCGAGGAATGCCTCCGGCCAGCCTGAGCCGCCACAGGTGAAACAACAGGAGCTGGGCGCGGCCGACGGCAAACGCCGGAATCACAAGAGAGCCCCCCCGCCGGATGGTGCGCTGGATGATGCCGGCCAGCGTGTCCGGCACGCTTTGCGTGCCGTGGCTGCGATTGCCGTAGGTGGATTCGACAATCAGATGATCCGCCTGCGTCACGGCCGCGGGCGGCGGCATCAGCGGGTCGTCATAGCGACCCAGGTCGCCGGAAAAAACCAGTCGTCCGCCCGGGTAATCGAGTTCGACGATGGCGGCGCCCAGGATGTGGCCGGCGCGCGACAACCTGACCTGCATTCCCCCCGGAAGCGGCATCGGCGCATCGAACGGCACCGGGCGGAGCGCGGCGATCGCTCTACGCGCGTCGGCGACCGTGTACAGGGGCAGCGCGGGACGATGGCGCGACAGGCCGTGGCGGTTCAGGTAATCGGCATCGGCTTCCTGCAAGTGCGCGCTATCCAGCAAAAGCAATTCGCACAGGTCGCGCGTCGCTTCGGAGCAATAGATCGGGCCGGCGAAACCCTCCCGCACGAGCCTGGGCAGATATCCCGAATGGTCCAGGTGCGCGTGCGACAGCAGCACGGCTTCGATTTTCGAGGGCGCCACGGGAAACGGCGCCCAGTTGAGCAGCCGTAGCGGCTTGAGCCCCTGGAACAACCCGCAATCCATCAGGATCAGCCGCCCGGACGCATCCAGCAGATGACGCGAGCCGGTCACGGTGCCGGCGGCCCCGCAAAAGTGTATGCGCAGCTTCTGTGTCATGGATCGACTCCTGACTGTCTGACCAAGTTTTCGCTAATAAGCAGCATTGATGTGGCAGGCCCATCCTTGCTTGACCAATGTCAAGATAACCGCCGGGCGCGAGATCAACATAGGACCGACAAGCAAACAGGCGAGGGGCGTGCCCCCGCCACCCAGGAGAAATGCCATGAAAGCGCGCGACCTCATGACCGCGACCCCATACTGCGTATCCCCGCGTACCCCGGTCTCGCAGATTATGCGTGCCATGCTGGATCGAGACATCAGCGCCGTGATGGTGACGGGCGATGACGGCGCGTTGATCGGCGTGGTCAGCGAAGGCGATCTGGTGCGGCGCCAGGACAGCGCGCATCAGAGAAAGGTGAACCACTGGCTGTCGCTCCTGGCAGAAGGCGAGGCACTGAATCTGGAGTTTCTGCACAGCCTTCAACTGGGCGAGCAGACGGCATCGGCCGTGATGAGCAGCCCTGCCATCACGGTGGATGAGTCCGCCGACCTGTCCGAAATTGCAGACGTGCTGCTCAAGCGCGGGATCAAGCGGGTTCCCGTAGTCCGGCAGGGAAAACTGGTCGGCGTGGTCAGCCGCCGGGACATTCTTCAGGCGCTGCTGGCCCAGGAAGTCTGAGGCCGTCGTTGCGGCCAGGAGTGAACGCCATGCGGATCGGCATCGTCTTTTATTCACGCACCGGCACAGGACGCACCGTGGCCGAGCGGCTGGCATCGATCACGGGATGGGAGGTCCACGAAGTGCGGGACGCATCGTCACGCATCGGGCTGGCCGGCGACCTTCGCTGCGTCACCGATTGCCTCTTCAAGCGCCAACCCGAGATTCGCTATGCCGGCCCTGCCCTGGACCAGTTCGACCACGTGATTTTGATCACGCCAGTCTGGCTTCGATCGCTCGCGGCCCCCATGCGCTCGTTCCTGACGACGCAGGGGCGGCTGATCAAGACCTACTCCGTCATTTGCGTGATGTCGGGCTATGGCGGATTCCGGGCTGTCGATGACATCGCCGCCGTCGTGGGCGCAAAGCCCCGCGGCATTCTTCTGCTCAAGCAGTACGACGTGTTGGCCGAAGAGTGCGACGCGTCCCTTTGCCGGTTCAAGGAAAGGACGCTCGCGGCCTGGGAATCGGGCGGGAGCGACTCGCTGCTGTCGGCCGTTGACTGAGCGGCGCTCGGGCACAAGTCCAAGCCCGGCTGACCAGATCCGCCGCCTGCACTAGTGCACGTGGCGGTAGCCCACGCGCGGCCCTCGCCGCTTGCGGAATTGTGTGTTGCAATGGACAAGTTCCCCCTGGAAGGGCGATCCCGGCACCCACATATCCAGCAATGAAGCTCTCCTCTGGCGCGCCTCCGCTGCTCGATATCATTCAGTCCGCCACAGAACCGATCATCACGATCGACGCGTTGCAACACATCGTGATGTTCAACGCTGCGGCGGAACGCGTGTTCATGCTTTCCGCCGACCAGGCCATCGGCGCCAGCGTGGACATCCTGATCCCGCTGCGCTTTCGCGCCGTTCATGCCAAGCATGTTGGCCGCTTCATGACCACCGGAATTTCCGATCGCCAGATGGGCCTGGGCGCGCCGTTATGGGGCCTTCGGTCCAACGGCGAAGAGTTTCCGATGGAAGCTTCGATCTCGCAGACCTGCACCAGCGCCGGCGTGTACCTGTCGATCTTTCTGCGCGACATCACGGAGCGCCAGCGTATCGATCAGGCCTTGAGGGCATCCCGAGACGAGCTGACCCGCCTGTCCAATGCCCTGCTCCACGTGCGCGAGCAGGAAAAGAAGCACATTGCGCGCGAGCTCCATGACGACCTGGGCCAAAGCCTGACGGCGCTGACGATGGAGCTGTCCCAACTTGAACCGATCCTGGCGTCCGACAACGTCGAGGCGCGCGAGCGCGTGCGGTCCATGCGGCAGCTCATCAAGGCCACGTTCAAGTCGCTGCGGCGCATCGCCTCGGACCTGCGGCCCGTCATGCTCGACGATCTTGGACTGGCGGCGGCGGTCGAATGGCTGGTGGCCAATTTCGTTTCCCGCTATGGCGTCGATACGGAATCGGACATCCGGATCGGCCCCGCCGAACCGGCAAAGCAAGTCGCCACCACCCTGTTCCGCGTCGTGCAGGAGGCGCTGACCAATATCGCCAAGCATGCGCAGGCCAGCGCCGTCCAGGTGCGCCTTGTCTGTGACGACTCGCATTGCGCGCTGACCGTTTCCGACAACGGCGTCGGAGCCACGCCGGAGAGTCTGGCCAAGAAGCTGCCGCTTTCGCTCGGCCTGCAGGGCATTCGCGAACGGGTCCGCCTGCTGGGCGGCGATGTTTCCGTTCACACCCGCAGGAAAGGCGGGTTTCGCCTGGAAGTGCGCATCCCGGTCCGCCCGCCCGACTCGCAATGGGAGGCGACATGATCAACGTCATGCTTGCCGACGACCATACATTGCTGCGCGAAGGCCTGAGGCGGCTGCTCGAGCAGGCCGCAGACATCCGCGTCGGCGGCGAAGCCGGCAACGGCAACGAAGCGCTGAACCTTCTGGCCGAGGGGCAATGGGATCTTCTGGTGCTGGACATGTCGATGCCCGGGCGCGACGGCGTCGATCTGATCCGGCACATCAAAAATTCCCACCCGGACGTTCCCATCCTGGTGCTCACGATGCACGGCGAGCAGCAATACGCCGTCCAGGCGATCAAGGCGGGAGCGGCGGGCTACCTGACCAAGGACAGCGCCAGCGAAGAGCTGGTGCAGGCGGTGCGCAAGGTGGCCGGTGGCGGGCGGTATCTGAGCCAGTCGCTGGCCGAGAGCATTGCATTTGACCGGTACGGCCATGCGGAATCGCTGCCCCACGCCCTGCTGTCCGACCGGGAATTGTCGGTTTTCCGCCATCTGGCGTCGGGCATGAACAATTCGGACATCGCACAATTGCTGTTCGTGAGCGTCAAGACGGTCAGCACGTATAAAAGCCGGATATTGATCAAGCTGCACTTGCGCAATCAGGCGGATCTGGTCCGTTACGCGATACGGCACCGGCTCGTCGACGATGACGACGCCCCTTCGCGCTAAGCAAGCTGTAGGAATTTGCCTACATCTGTAGGCGTCGTCGGCCAAAACCTGGCGATCTGCGCTGATAGCGCACGGCAGCGCGGCATCCGATACTAGCCCCCAAAGCGATACCGACAAGGCGATACGGGCAAGGCGATCGGCCTGCTGCCGTGTCACCGCCACATTCCCCCCGAGGAGCCGCGGCCATGGACTCACCCATCGTTGTCACGAACTACACGGACAGTGCGACAGGCGTGTCCGCCGATTGCGACCGTTGCGCCCTGGCCCGGATCTGCCGCGCAGGATCGGACGCGGCCAGGCCCCCCCTGAGCGACACGGTTCGCTGCCGGCGGCTGATTCACCGCGGCGAATCTGTCTACCGCGCGGGAGACGCGTTGCAGAACCTGTATGTGCTGCGGTCAGGGTCGGTGAAGCTGCGCGCGACCAACCGGGCCGGCCTCGAGCAGATCATGGGCTTTCCGTCCGCGGGCGCGTTGCTGGGCCTGGATGCCATTGAGAGCGGCACCCATCGCTGCGATGCCATCGCGCTCGAGGACTCGCTCGTCTGCGTACTGCCGTTCTCGGACATCATGGGCAGATGCCGGGATGATTTCTCGTGCGCGCAGCAGTTCCACCGCTTGATCGCTCACGATATCGATCAGTACCGGCGGCTTTTGCTGACCCTGGGGTGCATGAAGACCGAGCAGCGGGTCGCCGATTTCCTGGTGGGAATGTCGGATCAGATGTCGGCCAATGGCTACTCTCCCCTCTCCTTCACCTTGAAGATGACGCGCGAGGACATCGCCAATCATCTGGGCATGAAAGTCGAGACGGTCTGCCGCGTGCTGGGCCGCCTGCAGGAGGCCTCGCTGGTCAACGTATCCCGGCGACAGCTCCAGATCCGCGACGTCGATGCGCTGCGGCAGATGAGCAGCGGGTAGGCATGCCTGCGCCTTGCAGGATGTCGTTCGGAACTTGAGTTTGGTCAACATGCCGGTCTCGGGCAGGCCTATTCTGGTTGAAGCAAGCCGGTCGGCCGCCGAAGTGCCGCGTCGAGCGGTTACGCGTGACCTGGAGGATGACCTTATGCAACCCGACTATGAACCCTACGTGGCGCTATACAAATACGGAATTCATTCTGCGCTGGCCGCGGCCACCGGTTATTTCGAATTCGCGCGGCAGCTCCGCTCGCTGCAGCTCAAGACCGACAAGGAAATGCTGGCATTCGCCCAGGAAGCCAATGCCCAGGTCAACGCTGCGACCTCTCTGACCGCCATGTGCGCCCTGCACCAAAAATTGATGACGGATCTGATGGGCCGCGAGTTCAGCTATATGAAGGAAATGGAGAAGATCGCGCGCGAGACGTCCACCATGACCGCCGCAGCCCTGCGTGAGAGCAAGAATCCCTGGCAAGAAAGAATGTCGCAGATCGCGGAAAGCACGGCCAAATTCCTTGCCGACGGCAATGCCGTGGCCGCAATGACGCGCGCCAGCCAATGACGCATGTGAGGGTCGCGAAGGCGCATCCGGTCGCGGAACCCGTTACCGACTCTTCGGCATCGGCGCCGCCTGTCGCGGACAACGCGCTGGCGGCGCTGGACTATTTCAGCGCGGCGCTCATCGCGCAGCTGACGGGCGGCATTTCACCAAGCGCCCTCGCGCTCGCGATGGCCGACTGGCTGATCCACCTGGGGGCCGCGCCTGGCAAGCAGATCGGATTGGCGCTGCAGGCGGGAAACGCCATCCAGGCGCTCAGCGCGCATGCCGCGATGGCCCTGGCGGGCCGCCCTCACGTCTGTCCCGAGGCTGCCCTTGACCGCAGGTGCGCCGCGCCGGCCTGGCGGGCTGAACCCTTCCAATATTGGCAGCATTGCTTTTCCGAAGCGCGCAAGTGGTGGGCCGAGGCCACGACGCGTGTGCCGGGAGTCTCCGCCCATCACGCCGACGTCGTTTCCTTCTGCGCAAGCCAATGGTGCGACGTCTTTGCGCCTGCCAACTTTCCCTGGTCCAACCCCGAAGTGATTCAGCGTACGGTGACCGACAGGGGCCTGAACCTGGTTCAAGGGATGGGCCATCTGGCAGAGGACATGCGGCACAGGTTGTTGGGCCTGCCGGAGCCCGGCCTGGAACGGTTCGAGGTGGGCGTCAACGTGGCGGTGACCCCGGGCACGGTGGTGTACCGCAATCACTTGATCGAACTGATCCAGTACGCGCCCTCCACGCCGCAGGTCCGCCCGGAGCCCATTTTGATCACGCCGGCGTGGATCATGAAGTACTACGTGCTGGATCTTTCACCCGGCAACTCCCTGATCCGCTACCTGGTGGCGCAAGGGTTCACGGTGTTCTGCATCTCGTGGCGCAACGTCGATGCGCGCGACCGCGACCTCTGCCTGGACGACTACCGCCGCCTGGGCTTCATGGCGGCAATGGCGGCGGTCAATCGATGCGTGCCCGGCCAGCGCGTGCATGCCGTGGGGTACTGCCTGGGCGGCACGCTGCTGGCCATTGCGGCCGCGACCATGGCAGGCGACGCGGACGACCGCCTTGCCACGATCTCCCTGCTGGCGGCGCAGACCGACTTCACCGAGCCCGGTGGCCTGGGCTTGTACATCGACGCGAGCGAGGTGCATATGCTGGAAAGCGTCATGTGGGCGCAGGGCTACCTGTCCGCCGGACAAATGGCTGCGGCCTTCCAGTCCTTGCGGCCCATCGAGGATGTCGCCAGCCGAGCCGTGCAGACCTATTTTCTGGGTCAGCGCATTCTTCCGAACGACCTCGTCGCGTGGAATGCGGACTCGACGCGCATGCCGTACCGGATGCATGCGGAGTATCTGCGCAAACTGTTTCTGAACAACGAACTGGCGGCCGGTCGATTCGAGGTGAACGGCCGCACGATTGCCTTGCGCAACATCCGCACGCCCATCTTCGCGCTGGGTGCGGTCAACGATCACATCGCGCCCTGGCGTTCCGTATTCAAGATCCATTACCTGACGGACGCGGACATACGCTACGTCTTGACCAGCGGCGGCCATAATGCCGGCGTCGTGAGCGAGCCGGGGCATCCGGGCCGCTGGCACCGGCTTTCCGCGGGGCCGAAGGATGATCTGCGCGCGGGTCCGGACGAATGGCTGGCCGCAACCATGCAATGCGGCGGATCGTGGTGGCCGACATGGACCGAGTGGCTGGCCCATCGCTCAGGGCCCTTGCGGCCCGCACCATCCGGCGTTGCCGGGCGGCGGCCCGACGACGATCCTGCCGCGCCGATGGCCGCGCCGGGCAGCTATGTCATGCAGAAATGACGCGTCTCAAGGCCACGGTTGCGCGCCTACAGCGCCGCGGCCCGCGCGGCAAGCGCGCGGTTGCCCGCGCTGCCGGGCTTGAGGGCCATGCGTTCGGCAGTCAGCACCTTGGCCAGGGAGCGCGCGCCGTCGCGCAACGCCGCTTCCACCAATGTCAGCGCCAGCACGTCGCGCTGCGCGTGGCTGCCGCCGAATCGATGCGCAATTAGGCGCACGTCCCGCAGCAGGTTGACGGCAAGCGCGTAGTCTTGCCGGGCGAACGCGGCCAGCGCGTGCGCCACGGGCAATCCCACATCCCGGGTCATCATCGCGTTCGTGCCCGTGCCGTCCGCCGCCGTTTCCATCGACTCGATGAGCGCCTGGGCGGCAGCGCCGTCGCCCGCGCCCAGATAGGCCATCAGCGCATGCACGTCATTGAAGGCGTAGAACCCCGCGCCGCCACGCGTCTGCCAGACATCGGCAAGTTGGCGCCATCGCGAGCCGGCATCCACGCCTCGCAAATGCAGACGCCACAGCATGGCGGAGGCGTCAATCAGATCCAGCACCTGGTCCGTGGAAGCTTCCCGCAGCCTGCTGTCGTACAACGCCAGCACGTCGCCAATCTCGTCGCGATCCAGCTGAAACAGAGCCAGATGCCACCAGTTGTGGATGGCCAGCATGTTGTCCTCGGACCAGTCGCCCCGTCTTCCGTTCAGCCAGGCGATACCCTCGTCGATCCGGCCCTGCATTTCCAGGACGTGAGCGACGGCGTGCACGGCCCAGGGATCGCGCGGGTTGAGCTCCAGCGCGCGGCGCCCTTGCGCCTCGGCTGGCCCGTACAGGTTCGTCTCTTCCAACCCGAACGCGTGCATGCCCAAGACGTAGCCGTAGTCGGGCATCGAGCGGTCCCAGGCGGGCAGGATGCCGGCGACGCGGTCGCGCAGCATGGTCGAGCGGCCAAGCAGGAAATCGCCAATGTGGCCAACCTGCAGCGCCAGCGTGTCGTGCGGATAGTCGGCAAGGATGTCGGCATAGCGCCGCAAGGATCGGGAGCATTCCCCGTCGAGCCAGGCGCGGGCCGCGGCGGTGTGGCGGCGTTCGCGATCGTTGGCAATGTCGTAGAGCGCTTCGGCGGCTTGCACGCTTTCACGCAGCAGCGGTTCGACGCATTTGTCGCTGGCGGTGATCATCATTCCCGCGCGCAGCAGATGGCCCATCACGAAAACGGGGTCATCGGCCAAGGCCTCGTCAATGACGCCCAGCGGATCGCCGTAGTAGCCGTGAAACAGGCTTTGCGCCCGCTCGTAGGCGGCCATTGATGCCGGTTCATCGCTGGAAACCGGGTTGCCCCGTACATCGCTCAGCGCCATGGTGGTCTCCCAGAGGCCGGCCCGCGACGGGCTTGGAAAATCTTCAAAAATATAAGCATGGTTGCGGCGTTTCGGCAAAACGCAGTTGCGCTAGTGCGGTTGCACCGGACGCGCGGGCCGCCGCTGCCCGATTTCACGCCCGCGAGGAATGCGCCGTCAGCGCCAGAAACCCCAGGAACACGTACGCCGCGATTCCGGCGCGAGCGGCCACATTTCGCGACATGGCGCTCATACAGACTTGGCCATGTGCTGCGCGGCACCCGAAAATGAACTGACGCCCGGCGCCTCCCGCGCCGGGACGATGGGCAGTCCAGGCAGGCGGCTTGCTGCTGACGGTGGATGGGCACGGCGGCGCCACCCCGGCAAGCTGCCGCCTGCCTATACAGGAGGCTATATGTGGGAACCCACCGAGCGCTATCCCGATCCCGCCATTGAGGTCCTGGATCCCCGATTCCAGACGATCCGGCTCACCAACGCCGGCGTCGAACGATTGGCGAGCGGCATCCGGTACGGCGAAGGCCCGGTGTGGTTCGGTGACGCGAGGTGCCTGGTCTGGAGCGACATCCCCAATAACCGCTTGATGCGCTGGGACGAAGAAACGGGCGCCGTATCGGTGCACCGCAAGCCGTCCGGGTACATCAACGGCAACACGCGCGACCGTCAAGGCCGGCTGGTCAGCTGCGAACATGGCGGTCGACGCGTGGTCCGCACCGAATACGATGGCTCGCAGACCGTGCTGGCCGACCGTTTCGAGGGCAAGCGCTTGAACGCGCCGAACGACGTCGTCGTGCACAGCGATGGGTCGGTCTGGTTCTCCGACCCGCTATTCGGGATTCTCTCCAACTACGAAGGCTTTCAGGCGCAACCCGAGCTGCCGACGCATGTTTACCGCCTGGATCCGGACTCCGGCCGGCTGGACGTCGTGGTAAGCGGCATCCACAACCCCAACGGCTTGTGTTTTTCGCCGGACGAGCGACTGCTGTATGTCGTGGACAACGGTTCGACGCCGAATCGCATCCTGGTCTACGCGGTGGGACAGGACGGGTCGCTGGACGACGGCCGCACGTTTGTCGAGGCAAACACCGGCGCGATTCCCGACGGCATACGCTGCGACACCGACGGCAATGTCTGGGCGGGCTGGGGCCCGGGCCCGGCCTTGAGCGGGGTGATGGTATTTGCGCCCGACGCCACGGCCATCGGCCGCATCGCCCTGCCCGATCGGTGCGCCAACCTGTGTTTTGGCGGGGCGCGCCGCAACCGGCTGTTCATGGTCACCGGGCAATGTCTCTTCGCGCTGTATGTGAATGCGCAGGGGGTCGGGTACTGCTGATGCCGGCCTACAGAAAGCCGATCCAGCGCCCCGCCACGAGACAACCCAGCCACAGCACCAGAGAGGCCGCCGCCTGAATGCGCAGCGCGGGCGACGGCGGACTTCCATTTGCTACGCTTGCCCAAGCCCTGCCCCGATTCACCAGCCAGGCGTTGACCGCGCCCGCCGCCAGCAAGCCCATCTTGGCCAGGAATGCCGGGTTGTACAGGTAGTCGAGCGGCCGCACCGAAAACAGCAGCGCCCCCGTCAACACCGCCAATGCCAAGCCCGTTGCGGCCGTGCGCGCCAAGACGGGCGCCAGGACGGCCAGCGCACCCGGCTTGAGTACGCCGAGCAGGCGCAGATCCAGCGGAATGATCGACCCGATCAGTAGACCAATGGCGACGATATGGGTGGCGTTGACGAGCAGATAGAGAACGCCGGACCGGCGCAGCCACAGCGCTGGGGGTACGGATTGAAGCTGTTCAAGCGCAAGTCGTAGCAGGTCAGGCATCTACGGCCCGCGGTCAGGGCTTCTTGATGCGGCTGGGATAGATATCGTAGGTCTTGCCGCCAACGGTCACCTGGACCGCCTTCATGCGCTTGGCGGCGGCGTCCTGGTCTCGGTTGCCGACGGCGGTGATGGCATCTCCGGGCTTGGCCGAGCCGTCGACGAAACCGGCTTCCTTCGTCTGACTTGGATTGCCAAGCTCGACGGTCCAGACGCCGTCCTTGGCCCGCACCTTGAGCGAGGGATGCGGTGGCGCGATCTGCACCTGCTCGACCGTGCCCTGCAGCGTCATCTGTTCGGATTCGGCCCACGACCAGCCGTGATGCGCCAAGGCCGACGGGGCAGCGCCGGTCATGGCGGACAGCGCCAAGGCGGCAAATAACGCGTGTCGGGAAAGCTACATGTCGATGCTCCTGTGGTTGCGGTGGCATGCCATTCCCCGCGCCGCGACGCAGGGTTGAGCGCACGAAAAAGCAGGATAGCAGCGCGTTTCCAACGTGCGGGGGAATTTATTGAACGCGCGCGGACAGAAAAACGTCGGCAGTACTTAAGAAATTACTTTAGATATTCAACTTCAACTATGAATTTTTAATCGGGTGTATTTTCCTTAAAACTCAATAGGTTGGACACCTAATATAAGACATTGCATGAATATCGAAATCTGCTGATCTCTGTTTTTGGATGACGCCAGGACCCAGGAAAACCCTGCGGAACTTTCCGCCGCCGGTCACGGTCGCTTTATGTTCAGGCAATTGTCAGCATATGCCGACATCTGCCGTGAGCATCCGTCCGCGCGTCCACCCCGGGAGAATTGCATGTCATCGCTCCGCTCGCGTTTGCCCGCGAATTTGTCCAACACTCTCACCACGCGCCCCCCGGATTTCCCGCTTGTTCCCCGCCTGCCGCTACGCGCCAATCCATGTCTGCGGCGCGCTCTCCCATGAGCGCCGTCCCTGATACGGTAAACGGCCGCGCGCCCACTGGCCTGTCGGTCATGGACGCGACCGTGGTGCTTGTCGGTGTGGTCATCGGGATCGGCATCTTCGGTTTTCCCCCTCTGGTCGCGCAGCACGCGCATTCGGAAGCGGTCTATATCGGTCTCTGGTGCGCGGGCGGACTCGTCATGCTGGTCGGGGCGCTTTGCTACGCCGAACTCGGCTCGGCGTATCCCGGCGCGGGCGGCGAATATCTTTATCTGACCCGCGCTTGGGGACGGCGCGTCGGGCTGATGTTCGCCTGGGCGCGCTGCTCCGTCATCCAGACCGGCGCGATCGCAGTCGTGGCATTCATCTACGGGGATTACGCACAGCGGCTCCTGCCGCTGGGATCCCAGGGCCCCGCTGTGCACGCGGCCATCTCCGTCGTCGTTCTGACGGGCCTGAACATGATCGGCACACGTTATTCCAAACGGCTGCAATGGGTTTTCACGGTGCTGACCCTGATTGCTCTGGCCGCGGTGCTGATCGCCAGCCTGACCGCGTCGGGCGGCGAGTCTGTCACTGCTGCTTCACCGGCCCCGCTGTCGGGCAATACCGCCGGGCTGCTCGGCATGGGGATGGTCTTCGTGCTGCTGACCTATGGCGGCTGGAACGAGGCCGCGTATCTTAGCGGCGAACTGCGCGATCCCGCGCGCAACATGAGCCGGGTGCTGCTCATCGGCACGGCGGTGGTCACCAGCGCCTATGTCCTGACCAACATCGCGCTGCTTGAGATCTTCGGACTACAGGGACTGCGGGACACGCCCGCCCTGGGTGCCGAGGTCATGCAGCTGGCCGCAGGACCCTATGCGGCGGCGCTGCTCAGCCTGACCATCTGCGCCACGGCGCTCAGCACCATCAACGGCACCATCATTACCGGCGCGCGGGTGTACTACGCGCTGGGCCGCGACGTGCCCCGGCTGCAGGCGCTGGCGGGCTGGAGCGCGCGCAACGAGACGCCTGTCAGCGCGCTAGTCGTTCAGGGCGTGATCACCCTTGCGCTGGTGGCGCTGGGCGCGTTCAGCCAGAACAGCGTGCAGACCATGGTGGCCTACACGGCGCCGGTGTTCTGGCTTTTCATGATGCTGGTCGCCGCCTCCGTCTGGCGCCTGCGCCGCCTGGACCCCGACCGCCCTCGTCCTTTTCGCGTTCCGCTCTTTCCGCTGCCCCCCTTGCTGCTGGCGCTGACCTGCGCCGGACTGGTCGTGTCCAGCGCCATGTATGCCGGCGCGGGCGCCCTGATCGGGCTGGCGGTGCTGGCGGCCGGCGCGCCACTGATGCGCCTGCTCAAGTCCGCCCAGGCCGCAAGCTGACTGGCTCTTCCCCTGTCCTCCACCGTCCAAGGAACCCTCACCATGCCACGCTCCCTCGACCATTCGAAAACCGCGTCCCAGGTATTCACCCCGCGCCTGCGCCTTGCGATGCTGGCCTCGGCGATGGCCTTCACGCTGCTGAGCGCGGGCGCCGCCATGGCGCAGACTGCCGCCGCGCCCGCCAAGGCCGGCGCCCAGAAAGCCTACGTGCCCGACGTCGGCCAGGAAGGCAAGGACGTCATTTGGGTGCCTACCCCGCAGACCCTGGTGGACAAGATGCTGGACATGGCCAAGGTCACCCCCAAGGACCGGCTGATGGACCTGGGCTCGGGCGACGGCCGCACGGTCATCACGGCCGCACAGCGCGGACTGACCGCGCAAGGCATCGAGTACAACCCCGACCTGGTCGAGCTGTCGCGCCAAAATGCCAAGCGCGCGGGCGTGGCCGACCGCGCCACGTTCGTGGCGCAAGACCTGTTCACCACAGATCTGTCCCAGGCCGATGTGATCACGATGTTCCTGCTCTCGACCATCAACGAGAAACTGCGCCCCAAACTGCTGGAGCTACCGGCCGGCACGCGCGTGGTGTCAAACACCTTCCGCATGGGCGACTGGGAGCCGGATGCCTCGGAAACCGTCACCGAGAACTGCCAGACCTATTGCACGGCGCTCCTGTGGATCGTGCCGGCCAAGGTGCAGGGCAAATGGGATCTGGGCGGGCAGACGCTGCAGCTTGACCAGCACTACCAGATGCTCTCGGGCAAGCTGGGGTCCGTGCCGATCTCCGACGCCCGGATGGACGGCAAGTCGATCACCTTCACCGCCAATGGCGTGCGCTACGCGGGCGAAGTGAACGGCCGCAGCATGAGCGGAAGCGCGGCCGGCAAAGGGGAATGGCAGGCCAAGCGGCTCTGATCGATGCCCTTGCCACGGGGCGCGGCTGTTCGGGTGCCGCGCCGCGTTGACCATGGCTGCCGTCATGCAATAGCATCTGTTGCATGAGAAGAGACAGCAAGCTTTCCGGCGTATTGCACGTTCTGCTGCATATGGCCGAGCGCCCCGGTCCCATGACCTCCGATGACCTGGGCCGCGTCATGCAGACCAATCCTGTCGTCATCCGCCGCATCATGGGCGGCCTGCGGCAACAGGGCCTGGTCCGATCCGAAAAAGGTCATGGCGGCGGGTGGACGATTTCGTGCGATTTCAAAGCGGTCACGCTGCGCGATATCTACGAAGCGCTGGGCGCGCCAGAGATCTTCGCCATGGGCAACCGCAGCGAATCGCCCGGATGCCTGGTCGAAGAGGCGGTCAATGCCTCGCTGGACGACGTGTTCGAACAGGCCCAGCAGCTGCTTCTGGACCGGCTCGGCAAGGTCACGCTAGCCGAACTGAGCCGGGATTTTCACGCGCGCATGGTCGAGCGCGGTCAGGCTTACGACCCGCACGCCGTGCACGAGGTTTGAGCGCCCCTATTCCCACGGCTGGCGCCACGCCATCAATGAGGCCTCGACGTGTTCGATTTCGGCCTGTGACATGCCAGCTTCTTCGTAGAACCGCCTGCGCTCGCCGACCACGCCCCGCACGCGGTCGATGATCGACCTGGCGGCCGCTTCCGAGCGGAGTCCGAAACGCCGGTACTCGGTCAGGCAATTGGCAAACGTGCTGTCGCGGCCGGCGGAGCCAATGTGAAGGTAGTGCCGCGCCGAGCCTTCCTGGGTCACCACATCAAAAAGCGGCGACAGCCGGTAGGTGCGCGCATCTTCGTCTTTCAGAAATCCGACATTCTTTAGATGGTCGTCGGTGTTGTGGACCGCGACGTTCAGGATCATGCGCGCGTACAGTTCGAGCAGATCCTGCACGGGATTGGACGAGATACGGCGCGCCACGTCGGCCAGGCGTGCGTAGGAATACGTGGCCTTGCCGCGCGGGCCATCAAGCTCGCGTTTGCCGATATTCACTGACGGGCTGATGAGCGAAGCGCCGCTAAGGAAGTGCCGCCGCGCGATGACCGGGTCCGCGCCCTGCCGGACCGGCAGCAGCTCGCGATCGAACCGGTGCGTCAGCAGCACGGCGCCCAGATGCGTTTGCGCCAGGCGGATCTGCGGCACGTTCAGGCCGATGGCCTTGGCCATCTGCAGGTTCGCGTATTCCACGCGCTGGCGGTCGTAGGATTCGCCCTTGCGCGGAAACTTGGCAATCCACATTTCGCCCGCCTCGTCCCGCACGATCGTCTTGGGCCGCGCCCCGCCGATATCCCATGAGCTGCCCAGGATGTCGCGATACAGCCCCTTGGGCTTGATGCCCTGGTCGATGTCGGTCAGAAGGTCCGCCAACGAATCCAGCTGGCTGACTTCGGGCAGCCGATAGGTCTTGCGCATGTTGGGTGTCAATTGCCGGGCGCTAAAAAAAAGCGCTCCCACGCCCATGCCCCGCCCCTTGAGCAGCACTTCGTTCTCTGTCACGCGGGCGCCCGCGTTGTCCACGCGCATTACGTTGCGGCCCCAGGCATCCGGCGCGGCGTCGAAAATCGCCCCCAGCGTCTGGTACCGGCTTTCGGTCCGGTAAGTGGTGGCGGAGTCGGTCAGTGGCAGATTGAGCGGATCCAGCGAAAACGCCCGCGGATCGTTCACGTAGGACTGCACGTAGGTGAATTCGGCGAAGAAGTGATTCTCGTCGCTGTCATCCAGGGTCAGGACGCCAGCGAGCACGGCTTCGCCCCGGATGTCCACATAGACGAAAAGCTCGCTTTCGACGGTTTTGGTTTTCTTGGCAGGCACGATGTCGACCGCCGGGTTACAGGCTGGACGGATCGGCGCGATGCGAATGCTGCGCCTTGCCGCTGCCCCGAGCGGGACGGCGCATGGCGTCAAGCCGTTTGCCCACCCCATCGAGGTCCGGGTCGCCCAATGCGAACACCTGGTCTCCATAGCCGTATAGCAACAACGCTTCAACGGCGAGCGCCAGGGAAACGCCGCCATCGCCGCGTTCCAGCCGGTTGATGGTGGCGCGCGACACGCCCATGCGGCTGGCCAGCATGGCTTCGGTTTCATTGCGGCGAAGGCGCGCGGTGCGGATGTGCGCGCCCAGGCGAGCCAACGCCTCGGCGGCCTCGAAACTGGGTTCGATTTTCTTTTTCATGACGCAATAATAGCGCCATGATTGGCTTTATGCACTATTAATGAGGCAAACCGATGCTGCTTTGTGAGCCATTAATAGCGCATAATTTTGACTTATGCGCTATTAATGAGACATTTCATCACATCAGCCGGTGGCTGCACGGATCACCGCCTGATCCAGCCGCAACCCTGCCCGTGCGGTGTCCAACGTGACGCGCGCCCCGAGCGGCAGGGTCAGGTTCGGATCGCCGTGTCCACTGGGCCAGCCAGCCAGCACCGGAATGCCTCGCGCGCCGAACTGTTCGAGTATCAGCGGATAAAGCAGGCTCTGCGCCTGCGCGTCGTCCAGATTTGTCCCGATGATGCGGGTGAAATTGCCCACGATCACACCTTGGACGCCGTCGAACTTGCCTGCGGCCGCCAGTTGGCTCAAGAGCCGGTCCACGCGCGGCAGCGCCTCGTTGACGTCTTCGAAAAACAGAATCGAATCGCGCGTGTCGATCTCGTGCCGGGAACCGATCAGCGCGGCAATAAGCGCCAGGTTGCCGCCCACCAGCCGCCCGCTTGCGGTGCCAGCCACCAGTTCCATGGCCCGGCTGTCCGGCGGCGGCTGGATCCACGCGCCCTCCCCGATCTGGCCGCTCAGCATCGCCAGCAGATGCGACTCGGTGGGTTCGCCCTTGCCTGCCACCAGATCCTGCGCCAGCATCGGCCCATGAAACGTGACAAAACCGGCGTGGCGCTGCATGGCCAGATGCAAGGCGGTGATGTCGCTGTAACCGATGAAGGGCTTGGGGTGTTGACGCAGCAGTCCGTAATCGAGCCTGTCCAGCAAGCGCCATGAGCCAAAACCGCCTTGCAGGCACCACACCGCGCCGATGTCCGGCGCGGCGAACGCTGCATGCAGATCATCCAGGCGCTGCACGTCGGTGCCCGCCAGGTATTCATACGGAGCGTCGAGCCGGGTCCGCGATGCCGGCATGATCACCGGAAAATAACCCCGGTCTTCGAGCCATTGCGCGGCAAGGTCGCTGGCGTTGGGCGCGGTCGATGCAGGCGCCACGATGGCGACCTTCGCACCCGGCCGCAACGCCGGCACGGGGGCGGCCGAGGGTTTCGCGTGCGACGGCGGCGGCACGGGGGGGCGGTTCAGGGCACCGGGTGACGACGTCTTCCGGCCGCCGGCGCAGCCCGCCAGGCCAAGCCCCGACAGGCACAGGGCGCCAGCATTCAACAGCATCCGCCGGCGTCTGGCGTCCGGCAGACCGGCATCCTGGTGCGAGCCGGATTCCGGACTGGGCCGGTTCAGGAGATTGGCGAACGGGGGGCTGGTCGGTCCGCGCATCAGAATCGCTCGTACTCCAGCCGGTAGCGCCATTGCCCGGCTGCAAGGCCTGCCATCGGCAAGCGCCCGATCCGCAGCCGCCGCAGGGCCAGCAGGCGCAGGCCTGCCGCTTCGCACACCGCTTCAATAAATCCGGGCATCGGCGACTTCAGCGCAAAGCGCAGATGGGTTTCGTTTTGCCAGCTCACCTTCATCGGGGTGGCCGGGCGGCCCTCATAGGCCATGCCGCGCTGCATGCGGGCCAGATCGGCCTCGCTGAGCTGGCCTTCGACCTGGGCGACGTACTCCTGCTCGACGTGTCGGCCTTCGTCAACCAGCTTGCGCGCCACCGCGAACTCCTGCGTGTACACGACCAGACCGCTTGCCGCGCGCTCAAGCGGCGTCACCAGCTTCAGTCCATTGAACATGCGCTTCAAGTAGCGCTGGCCGGAACGGTCGCCGGACATCAGGTTCTCGGGCAGGATCAGGTCGCGTGCCGAACCGGGCTGGTCGTCAGCGTACATGCCCGCTGGCTTGTGGATCAGGATGGTGACCGGACGGCCCTCTTCCAGCCGGGCGCCGGGCAGCAGGCTGACCGTCTGCGAGGCCGTGACCCGCAAACCGGGCTCTTCCTGCACCTTGCCGTTGACCGTGACCCAGCCTCCTTCGATGTAGCGCTCGGCATCTGCGCGTGAACACGGCAGCTCTGTGGCCAGCCGCTTGGCCAACCGCTCGGTGTTCGCGGCAGCGGGGGCTTGGGCGGGACGCTGGCCACGCGATGGCCTCGCGCTGGCTTGAGGCGCGCGATCTTTAGGCGCACGATTTTGAGGCGCACGATCCGGTCGGCTGCCTGGCCGGCTACCCGCGCCGCCGGTGCCGGGCTTTGCGGCGCGGCTCTTGATCCCTGGCTTGACCGCCGGTTGCGATCGGCCGGTCCCGCCGCTTGGGGCAGAACGAGCCGGCTTGGCCTGCGGGCTGGCGCGTCCGGTTGTGCCGCTTTGGGCAGGACGGGCCGGTGCGTTGCTTGCGGAACGCGCTGGCCGCGTCGACGCCGCCGGACGGACGGGCCGATCGGCGGCGCGTTTCACGCCGGATTTGGCCTCGCTTGGGCTTGGGGCGGAAGGCTCGCGGCGGGGTGTTCCCGCCGCGGGGGCGGAAGGCCCGGACCTGGGCGGACGAGCACTGCGGGTTCCCGTGGCGCGCTTGGCCGGACGGGACGACAGGCTGAGCGTGCCGGGTTTGGTGGGACGCAAGGTGCTGCTCATCGTCCCTCCTCCTGGCACAGCGGATTGAAGCGGTAAAGGAATGGGTCAGAAGCGCCTTTGGGCGCCGCGATCAGAAGCTTGGTCATCGGTATTGCCGGGTATTGCGAAAAGCGGGCCACATGGCCCGCACCTTGAGACGGATGTTACGCTCTTTTCTGCCCAAGTCCCTCGGGCGGCTCCGGCTCCAAGTCTGCCGCCTGCGAAGCGGCCTGCACGGGCGGCGGCACCTCGTCGATCCAGGCCTTCAACAGCGTCGACGTCACCGCCAGGATGACCGGGCCAATGAACAACCCGACGATGCCGAAGGCGAACATGCCCCCCAGCACGCCGGACAGGATAAGCAGCATCGACAGATTCACGCCGCGCTTGATGAGCAGCGGCCGCAGCAGGTTGTCCAAGGTGCCCACCACGATGGCCCAGACCAGCAGCACGGCGGCAGCCAGCTTCATATCGTTCTGGAACAGCCAGGCGACGCCGCCCAGCATCGGCAGGAAAGGTCCCAGTTGGGCCAGGCACAGCATCACCATGAGGGCAGTCAGGATCCCCGCCGCCGGCACCCCGGCAATCCACAGGCCAATGCCGCCCAGCGCCGATTGCACCACCGCCGTGACCACGATGCCCAGCGCCACGGCGCGGATCGCGGACGCGGCCAGCTTGATCGCCGCCACGCCGCGCGGGCCGGCCAGACGGTTCGAAAACCGCAGCGCAAAGTCCGCTGCGGCGTCGCCCTTGCTGTACAGAATGCCGGCGATGATCACCGTGATCAGCATGTGCATCACGAACACGCCGACGATCGCCGCGTGGCCCAGCAACCAGTGCGCCGCGGTGGTCAGGTAGGGTTCGATGCGCGCCAGCAAGCCGCCGGCGCCGGCGTCGGAAAGCGCCTGCCACTCCTGGGCGATCCGGGGGCCTGCCAGCGGAATGCCGCGTACCCACGACGGAGGCGCCAGCAACGCATAATCGGGCAGGCGCTTGACCGCCGCCATGATGGTGCCGCCGTGCAGGGCCAGGGTCGAGATCGCCTGGTACAACGGCAGCACGATCACGAACAGCAGGATGAGAAGCATCGCCACCGTTGCCAGCCAGCGCCGGCCGCCGCAATGCCGCTGGATCGAGAGCAGCACCGGCCAGGTGGCGACCACGATGGTGGTGGCCCAGATGAGGCCCGGCAGGAAGGGCCTAAGGACGTACAGGCTGCCGATCATCAAAGCCAGCAGCATGACGATGACGAGCAGGATGCGGGCTATGTCGACGGACTGGCGTGGTATCACCCGAACCTCCTGGCGAGGCTGCCGCCCCGGTTGCGGTGGATGAGGACCGGCGGCGCCCGTCCGTGCCAGCCAACGCGCTGAATCGAATGTATTCGAAAACGCGCAGAATCTGAATGGAAACGTGGGTAGACGCTACGAGGCGCCTAGCATCGCGCGAAACCGGCTGCGGATTGCGCCGGCGTATGCCCAGCACCAAACCGCGAGGGCCAGCATCGCCACCGTAAAGTAGGCGCGAGCGCCCTCGGGCACGGGATTCAGTTGCGACAGCGTGGGGAATGGCTCGAAGCCGATGAAGTCGGTGGCGGCCAGGGTGCTGAAGACAAGCGCCAGCACGGGTCCGGTAAACCGGGGGCGCTCTCCCCGTGTGTCGGGAGCGGCAAGAAAGCACCAATGAATCCAGCGCGCGAACTGGATGGCCACGGCAACCAGGGGAATGAGTAGCGCAAGCTGTAGCACCAGCAGCGCCAGAATGACTTGAGTGGGAAGCATGCGCGGATTTTATCGGATCCGCCGGGGGCTTGAGATGGGTACCGCCGGGGGCTTGGGCTCGAATCCGCGCGGGCTTGAGGCCCCTGCCCTACTACGGCGGAGCTATGGGGCGCGACTATGTCCCCAATTGGAATTCGCGCCAGTTGGAACCGGCGCTGGTCAGCCAATCCTGCACGTACTGCAGGCTGAGCGCGATGGATAGCGCCTCTCCCTGGAACAGCACGTCGGGCTGCGCGCGCAGCCAGTTGAAGTCTTCGATCCTGCGAATGTCCTGCGCCAGGACCTTCAGGCCTTGGCGGGACGCTTGCCCAAGCAGGCTGAAGAAGCGCTCTTGCAGAGGACGGCGGGTGCAGATGCCTTCGGGAATGCCGACGCGCAGCCCCGTGGCGCGAAGCGTGCCGAATGATGCTTGCGCCGACGGCAGCAAACGCACCCGCAGCGCGGGCCGCAGTTCCTGGTAACCATGAAAAAGCGTGGCGCCGTGCGCCAGGCGGTCGCTAAGGGGAACGTTGTAGGTGACTTTGCCGCAGGGGTAGATCGGCAGGCTGGGATGGGATTCTTGTGGGGTTTCGCGCAGTTGATCGCCCGCGACGGCGCCAATGCGCAGGTCTTCGCATAGCTGGCGGGGCAGCAGGATTTCCGAGTTGACGTTCAGCGGATGGTCCATCGACAGTGGCGCCATGCAGCCTGCAGCCCGGAAGACCCGACCTGCGCGGCGCAGGGCGTCGGCCGAGGCGGCGTTGGCAAGCAGCGCGGGACCGTGCCAGCTTTGGCCGCCGACCAGGGCCATTTCGCGTACGACGCCTTTGGCGTCCAGGACGGGTTGGATACGTAGCGGCTCGCTGACGAGGGTGGCGGATTCGGCCAGGTTGATAGCGTTCATAAGTCGATGAGTCTATGGATGGCAAATTCATAAACCAATCGAAAAAGTACGATTCAGGCGGCGATTGCGCCCCAGGCGTGGTGCATTTTCAAAATATTCTTATATCCGCCGTCTAGCGCGATGCCTACGATGGCCGCATGCCAATCAAGGATCCAAAGACCCCCGCGCCAGACGTCCAGCCAGTCCCCCGAGCTCCCACGCTGCTCTTGCATCTCTTCGCCGCCGCGCTGCTGGCCTGCATCGCGGCGGCGGCCGTGTTTCTGCTGTATTGGTCCTTTACCAGCACGGCTTCCACGTACCGCCGGCAAATGAACGCCGCCGCGTATAACGCGCAGATCTTCTTCGACCAGCGCGAGGCGCTGCTCCGGTCGCTGGCTTCCAGTCTGGTGCGCAACACCGATGCCGCGCCCGCCTCCGACACCCCATCGCACTTCGGCAACACGCGTCAGATC
Source organism: Achromobacter sp. E1 (assembly GCF_037039475.1). Lineage (NCBI taxonomy): Bacteria > Pseudomonadati > Pseudomonadota > Betaproteobacteria > Burkholderiales > Alcaligenaceae > Achromobacter > Achromobacter sp. E1. Next base: position 2,984,281 of record NZ_CP146253.1, on the reverse strand, counting down.
AAGGTCTTTCCGCTACACGAAGACCCGAACGTCTACGATTGGGCGCTGATCCTCACGCCCCGCGTCCTTGACGACATCGCCTTCGCGCACACCCGTCTGCTGTTCACCTCCGGCCGCAGCGGCCAAACCACGTACGTCGCGCCGCGCCCTCCCCGGCCCCCGGCGCGCGGGCCTGCCCGCATCCCCCAGCTGGGCGCCGACGAACAAACCTGGATCGCCCGGGCGCTGGCGGCGGCCGATCCAGGCGCGGCGCACGACCGGCGCACCGCCATCACCTGGTTGAAGCCATCCACGCACAACGCCAACCCGCTCTACCTGTACACCCCCATCGACCCCAACACGCCACGCGCCGGATGGATCGGCCTGGAGCTCGGCGACCTCGACGAGGCCATCGACCTGTCCTCGCTTCGTGGGGGCAACTACATCCTGCACGACCAGCACGACGCGCCTGTCCTGCACAGTCCCGCCGACCCGCAGGTGCTGGCGGGCCTTAGCCGTTACGGCGGCCGGGAAGACGCATTCGGCTGGTGGGGGCCGGGTCTGATGCCCCGCTTCGTCGTCCTCAGCAAATCCGTGGGTGAAGCGGGCTGGCGGCTTGTCTACTACACGCCCATCAGCCGCATCCTCGGCGACATGGCGTTCGCTATCCAGGCAATACTCGGCGGCACCTGCCTGCTCTTTGCGGCCGTCATTTTTGGCATTCGGCACATCCGCAAGAAACTCGTCGCCCCGGCCCTGCGGCAGTACGAAGCCCTGGCCGATAGCGTGTCCCTGAACCGCAAGCTGGTCGAAGTCGCGCCCGTGGGGCTGTGCCTGTTGCGCCGCGCCGATGGCGTGCCGCTACTGGCGAACGAACTTGCCAAGGACTGGCTGCTGGGCGATGCCGGGCTGCTGTCCCGGCTGCTCTCAGAAAACGACTTCAGCGCAGACCGGGAATACGTCCTGAACGACGGGCGATGCTTGTACCTGACCTTCGCGCCAATCACTTATCACGCCGAGGACGTCATCCTCTGCGGCATCAACGATGTCACCGCGTTCAAGCGGGTCGAGCAATCCATCACCCAGGCCAAGCTGCACTCGGACGCCGCCAATCACGCCAAGACGGTGTTCCTGACCACCATGAGCCACGAGATCCGAACGCCCCTGTTCGGCATTCTCGGCACCCTCGAACTGCTGGGCCTGACCGCCATGGACAGACAGCAGCAGCAATACCTGGAAACCATGCAGCAGTCCTCGGCAAGCCTGCTGAGCTCCATCAACGACACGCTCGACCTGTCGCGCATCGAGGCCGGCTACCTCACGCTCGAAACCGCGGAGTTCTCGCCCGTTCAGATGCTGGACAGCGTCATCGGCACCTACGGGGCGCGCGCCGAAGCCAAGGGTCTGCAGCTGTATGCCCTGGCCGACGTGACATCGCCGCCGCTGGTCCTGGGCGACGCGATGCGCGTACGCCAGATCCTGAACAACCTCGTTAACAACGCCATCAAGTACACCAGTTCGGGTCAGGTGGTGTTGCGCCTTCAGACGCTCAGCCAGGACGCGCATGGTGCGACGCTGAAGTTCCAGGTGGCCGATACCGGCATGGGCATCTCTGCAAAGCACCACGCGCGGCTCTTCGAACCCTACTTCCGCGCCGAAGGCGGACCCAACCAGAACGTACCCGGCACCGGCCTTGGACTTGCCATTTGCCGGCGGCTTTCAGAGATGATGAACGGCACGCTCACCGCCGTCAGCGAGCCAGGCCTGGGCACCAGCATGTCGCTCGTCCTGACGCTTCCGCGCGTCAGCGGCGCGCAACCGGAAATGGGCGTCCGGCTGGACCCCCGGCCCGTATTCGTGCGGGGCGCCAACAACGAGGTCGTCACCAATCTGTGCCAGTGGCTGCGGCATTGCGGCGCCCTGGCCATGCCGTTCAAGGACGCGCTGCATGGCCGGCGCGAAGGCAGCGTGCTGGTGGAAACATGGTCCCGGGACTTCATTCCAGCAGCCTGGCGCGGAGCCCGGGTCATTGCGCATCCGCCGGGCATCAAGCCGCAGCCGGCGATTAACAGCTGGACCGCCGACAGTCATAGTCTGGCCAGCATCGTCGGCGCGGTCCGCCTTGCACAGGACAGCGCCGCCACGAAGGCGCCCCCTGCCCCCCCGGCATCCTGCGATTCGCTCGACATGCACCTGCTGGTCGTCGAGGACAACCCGGTCAGCCGGCAGATCCTTCGAGAACAGCTGGAACATCTGGGCTGCACCGTCGTCCTGGCGGCAGACGGCAACGACGCATTGGCGCTGCCCGAACTTCCTGATTTCGACGCCATCCTGACGGACCTGCAGATGCCCGAACTGGACGGCTACGCGCTCACCCGCACACTGCGCAGCCAGGGTTACACCCGGCCGATCGTGGGCATCACCGCCAGCGCATTCACCGAAGACCTGCGGCGCAGCGCTGAAGCCGGCATGACGACCGTGCTGCTCAAGCCGCTGCCCATTTCGGCGCTGTGCAAGGCGTTGATGACCCTCAAGGAAGCCGCATGACCAAACCGCTGTCCGAGTACAGGGTCCTGATCGTGGACGACCATCCGCTGCAATGCGTCCATCTGGCAGATCAGTTGGCAGCGGCCGGATTTGGGCAGGCGGACGTCGCATCGTGTGCCGAGACTGCCCTGGCCAAGACCGAGCTGCAGGCGTACCACCTGGTCCTGATCGACCTGAACATGGCCGGCATGGATGGCGTGCAATTCATAGACCGGCTCGCCAGGCAGCGCCGCTCGCCCGCGCTGGCAATCGTATCGGCCTGCGTGCGGCGCATCATCGAAAGCGTCGCCTTGATGGCACGGGAAAAGGGTCTGGACGTGCTGGGCACCTTTTGCAAGCCTTTCACCGCGCAAGACGCCAGCCAATTGGCCAGCCAGCTGTGCCGGGACCGTCAGCAGTCCATGCCGGGCCGCCCCGGGACCGGGCCTGCTTCGGACCGCTCTGCCCTGGAACAGGCGCTGCACCACGGACAGTTGCAGGCGTGGTTTCAGCCGAAACAGTCGCTGGCCACCGGACGCTTCGTCGGGGCCGAGGCGCTGGCGCGATGGCTGCACCCCGAACTGGGATGCCTGTCGCCCGGCGCCTTTCTTCCCGCCATCCGCCGCCTGGGGCTGGACAAGGCGCTGCTGCGGCAAATCCTGCAAGACTCGCTGCGCGCGCACTTGCAGTGGGGGCAGCAAGGCTTTCGCGTCCCGGTCTCGGTCAACCTGCCCACGCAGTTCCTCGACGACCCGGATCTACCCGACGAACTAGAGGAAATGGTGTTGACCCGCGGGGTGGCGCCGTCGGAAGTCACATTCGAATTGCTCGAGGACGAGACAACCACGGCACAAGGCCAATACTATATGGGCGCCAGCCGGTTACGCCTGAAAGGTTTCGGGTTGGCACAAGACGACTTTGGCCGAGGTTACAGCTCCATGTACAGCCTGATTTCGACGCCGTTCACCGAACTGAAGATCGATCGCGCCTTTGTCAGCGGCGCCGCCAGCGACGAAAACCAGGCGGCGGCCCTCAGGTCGTCCGTGCAGTTGGGCCGGCAATTGGGGCTTCAGGTCACGGCCGAGGGCGTCGAAGCGGCCTCCGACCTCGAGTTCCTGCGCCAGATCGGTTGCCACTGCGCCCAAGGATTCCTCATTTCGGCCGCGGTGGACACCGACGGCTTCAGCCAGCTTCTCGCCCGAGAGCAGCGCGCCATGACTCCGCCCGCGCGGTAAGGCCGACCATGCGTAAGCCGGACACTCCGTTTGCCCGAATCACCCGCACCTCGCGCTGGTTGAACTTCGCGCTCTTCGGCATCCTTCCCTTTGCGCTGATCTTGATCGGCGCGCTCTATTGGGGTTTGAATCGCATCGTCGACCAAGAGCGTGACCGCCTGAAGCTCGATTTCTCCATACTGGTCGGGTACATCCAGGCGCAGGAACAATTCCTGGGCAGGCTGCGCGCGCATAACGCATCCCTTCCCGAAGAAAGTCTGTCGACGACCATCAATCTGCACGCGACCGAGGTACCGGAACGCTTCGGCATGCAGATCTTCGAAGGCCGGCGCACCTATGCGGAAATGGCGTTTTCGCTAGCGTGCGAGCAGGCCACGGACTGTCCCACGGCGGGCCGCCGGCTCGCCAACCTGGGCGAATTCCTGGCCGACTTCTACTCCAGCTTCTGGGCCGCATCCTACTACCCGGCTTCCACGGTATTTCTGGTCAACCAGGCGGACAGCATCAGCATGAGCGTGCCTGCCGTGGATGCCGTGTCGGGGTATGACCGGCTGAACGCCGCCGCATTCCTGGCGGTGACGGACGCGGTCAGGACGGAATTGCGCCGCCTGCAGACAGTGCGACAACGCCTTATCGACCAGGACCTTCCGAGCCACCGCGAACTGCCAGGAACCGGCCGCGTGCATTGGTTCCGCTCGGAAGCGCTGCCTGGCAGCATGCTGGGCATCATTTATGCCGACATGCCGCAGTCGGTCTGGTCCACGGCACAAGGCAGGACATCGGCCGTGTATGCCACCACGCAATTCAACCACCAGCGGATCAACATCTTTGAAAAGACGCTGCGCAAGCCGCTGCATGGGGGATTCTGGCTGACCCACCGCGATGAAGGTCTGCTGCTGGGCGAGGCGCCGGGCCCGGCGGCGTCCAGGGATGGCCTCGAATACACAGCGGACGGCATCGTGCTGCGCGTTACGGATCCTTCCGGCGTGTGGACGGGCACGTACCGCATCAGCTATGGCGCGTTTTTCCAGGACAACTTGTGGCTGCCGGCCATCGCGGGCCTGCTGCTTCTGCTCAGTCTTGGCGCCGGCATCGTGTCCTCGCGCTGGTACAGCCGTCATGTCATTACGCCGGCGTCCAATGCGCAGCGCGACATCGTCGAAAAGGAAGAATTCAGCCGTACATTGATTGAAACCGCACCCGTGGCGCTGTGCGTGCTGGCGCGGCCGATGGGACAGGTGGTGTTCGGCAATAGTCTCGCGCTTCAATGGCTGGGCGCCGAGCCCGGCCGCGAACTGGACAATTCACCCAAGACCAACCTCTTCCTGCGGCAAGTCCTGGGCGCGACGGGACCGGGCACCATCGCCAGTTTCGAGGCGACGGACGGACGTCCGCTGTACGTCGCCTACGCACCCACGCGCTACAACCACCAGGACGTCGTGCTGTGCGCCTTTTCCGACATCAGCGCCCGGGCCGTGATCGAGCAGGCCCTGACGGAAGCCAAGCGCGAGGCGGACAAGGCCAACGAAGCCAAATCGACTTTCCTGGCCACCATGAGCCACGAGATCCGGACACCACTGTATGGCGTGCTGGGCACGTTGCAGCTCATGAGCCTTACCGCGCTGGACGAGGAACAGCGGCAGCACCTGGAGCGCATGCAAAGCTCGTCCGCGATTCTCTTGCAGCTCATCAGCGATGTCCTGGACATCACCAAGATCGAAGCCGGGCAGCTCGCGCTGGAGTATTCGGACTTCAACCCGCGCGAGCTGGTCGAGGAATGCACCAACGCCTACGCGGCGATGGCCGAACAGAAGGGGCTGCTGCTGTTTTGCAGCGTGGACGTTGACGTGCCCGACTGGATGACCGGCGACCCCGTGCGCATCCGCCAGATCCTTAGCAACCTGCTCAGCAACGCCATCAAGTTCAGCGATTCCGGACACGTGATCGTCCGCCTGACGGTGGGTCAAGTGCTGGACGGCAAGACGCATCTGCGGCTGCAAGTGGTCGACACGGGCATCGGAATTCCCAAGGAGGGCCAGGCACAGCTGTTTGTTCCCTTCTATCAGATCGACAGCGGCTCGCACACGGTGCGCGGCGCCGGCATCGGCCTGTCGATATGCGCGCGGCTGGCCGGTCTGATGGGCACCAGCATCCGCGTCACCAGCGAACTTGGCCTGGGCAGCAGCTTTTCGCTGGACCTGCCGCTGTCTGTAGCACCCGGTCCGGATGCCAGCCCGCCCGACCTGAGCGGCATGAACGTGTACGTTCGCAGCCCGCATCACGAACTGTCCGACAACGTCTGCCAATGGCTCAAGCGCTGGGGCGCCGCCGCAGCCCCCGCGAGCGCTCCCCTGCCCGCTGGCACGCCGGACGACATCCTGGTCGACGTGCTTTACACCGGAGGCGCCAACCTGGCGGACTGGCCCGGCCACCATGTGCTGGCCAGCGCAAGCGGCAAGCCGCCCACCGCGCGGACCGTCAAGGTGATCGCCAGCGTCGAGCACATCGCCGCCGGCATGTTGGCGGCGGTTCGCGGTGAAGTCGCCTTGCCCGGGGACGCCGACAGTAGCGCGTATACCCCGCTTGGATTGTCCATTCTCGTCGCCGAAGACAACCCGATCAACCAGGCCACCCTGCAACATCAGCTGGAGCAACTGGGCTGCGAGGTCACGCTGGCGTCCGACGGCGCCGAGGCGCTGATGCTGTGGGGGCTTGCCCGCTACGACGTCGTGCTGACCGACGTGAACATGCCGCGCATGAATGGCTATGAGCTCGTCCAGGCGTTGCGGGCCCAGGGCGCCACCGTTCCCGTCATCGGCGTGACCGCCAATGCCATGCGCGAAGAAGAGGAACGGTGCCTCGCGGCCGGCATGACGTCGTGGCTGGTCAAGCCCATCAGCCTTTCCACGCTTAGGCGGCATCTGCAGGGAAGCGGCGCGCAGCCGGCCGACGCGGCCGAAGCCGCAGCGCAGCCGCGCGCCACGCGCCAACCCGAACCCGAGCCTGCCGTGCCGGAAAAGTACCGCGCATTGTTCATCAGCACGATGGAAGCGGACGTCACGCAGATGGTGCGGGCCCTTGAAATCAACGACCAGCGTCTGCTGGGCCGCACCTTGCACCGCATGCGAGGCGCGCTGAGCGTCATGCAGATGACGGCGATCACGGAACGGCTGGAGGCACTGGAAGACTTGCTGCGCGGCACGGGTCTGGATGCCGTGGCGCAGGCCGAGGGTCACGCGGTGGTGCAACTGCTGCGCAACACCTTGGCGGAAATCTAGCCTTCATTCGGTCCGCTTATTGGCCTTGCGCCGGCTTGCTTTCGAAGCTTATCGATGTATCGGTTGACGATCCGAAGGTAGATTCAGCGGCTTTATCTCTTTCCCCGCCCGCCTGCCTCACGCCCATTCAGCCTGCAGCCCAACCGCTTCTGCTCGCCTTTTCAGTGGAGTTTGAACATAAAATGGTCACCGACGGAAGTATCGAAAGTCCTGGCGCCCTTAGCCTGGTGGGGCCAGCCAAGGAACGGCTTCCCCCTGCGGCATCGCAAGCCGGACACGAGGAATCACCAGGTGCATTCGAACATCAACGCGATGGCGGGTCCATGATGAAGCTTTCGTCTGACCAGGATGTGCGAATCATCGTCGCCGACGATCATCCCATCATTTCTCTTGCGCTTGCGGATTCCCTGAACGAGGTGCCCGGTTTCACGGTCGTCGCCACCGCGCGCTCGGGACTCGAACTGGTCACTGCGGTGCAGGACCATCCCTGCCATCTGATCGTCACCGACTTTTCAATGGCCGCCCGGTCCGGCGATGAAGACGGATTGCGGCTCATCGAACGTCTGCAACGCCTGTTTCCGGAAATTCCCATCGTCGTCTTCACGATGCTGTCCAACAGCGGCATCCTGAACCAGCTTCGCCAGGTGGGCGTAACGGGCATCGTCAGCAAGGAAGAGCCCATCGACGAGCTGGTGTCGATATGCATCCGCGCGCTGACTGAAAGCGGCCCCATCCTGTCCAACAGCATCGGCCAGCGGCTCAGCCAGAATGACGTGACGATGGGACGCGCCGGCAGAACAAAAGGGCTGTCGCCCAAAGAGCTCGAAGTGGTCCGAATGTTTGCGCAAGGCCTGTCCGTGACAGAGATCGCAAAGCGCCTTCACCGGTCGGTAGCCACCATCGGCACGCAAAAGCAATCGGCCATGCGCAAGCTGAACATCGAGACCAACGCCGAACTGCTCAGGTACGCGGACGAACAAGGGTTCTCTTGATGTAGTCGCGTCAAACGGCGCGCCATGAATCACTTGGGTTGAGCCGGCTCAGGTGTGTGCGCCGGCTGCGTGGGGTGTGACGACGCTTGCATCGCCAGCAAACGCGTCGTCAGTTCGCCGAACTGGACGTCCCGGGATTTCAGCTGCGCCATCAGACTATCCACCTGCGCGGATGCGCCCGCCAGGCGTTGCGCCAAATCCGATTCCCGCGCCTGGCTGGCTTGAAGCGCTTGGGCCGCCGCCACGGTCTCGGCATGCCGTTCGCGCTGGTCGGCCAGCGCCTGCGCCTGAAGGGCGGCAGCTCGCTGCTCGGCCGCACGTTGTTGCTCCTGGACGGCGGCAAGCGCGTCGCGTAGCTGGTCTGCCTGCTGTTGGGCGGCAACCAGGGATGCGTCCAGACGAGTCTGCAAGCGCTTAACCGCGCCCCGCTCCGCATCCAGCTCGTTCAGCCAGCGGCGCTCGTGGGCAGCGTGGCGCGCATCCAGGGCGGCAATTGCCTGCGCGTGCCGGTCGCGGTCCTGCTCGGCGTCGGCCAGCAAGGCCTTGTTGGCGGCGCGGACGTCCTCCAGACGGGTTTGCGTCGCGGCCAGCGCCGCGTCACGCTGGCGCAATTGCGCTTCGGCGGCTTGCAGACGGTTTTCGGTGGTGGCCAATTGCGCCCTGGCGACCTCCAGCGCTTCCTGCAGATGCTTTTCCCGCTCGATCAGCTGCGCCTCGCGCAGTTCAAGCTGTTCGGCCTGCGCGGCAAACCGCTCCCCTTCCCTGGCCAATTCCTCCCATCGTTCCTCATACGCCCGAGCCTGTTCAGCCCTGGCCGCCGCCAGCGCGGCTTCCCAGAAATGCGTGGCCGCCTGGGCGATGGGGTCCGGTACCGCGGTGGGTGCGGCAAACGCACGCGGATCCTGGATGCGAGCGCCCAGTGCGCGGAACCAGGTTTCCAGATGCGGACTGACGGTATTGGGCGAGCCCCGGCCAATTTTCTGGCGAACTCGCTCGATGGTGGGCCGGGCGCCCTCCAGCAACAGCGCATCCGCAGCGCTCCAGACGTCCGATTCCGTAATGCCAGTGGCCATGATGATTTGCGTCGCCGAGGTGGGTTGGATTAGTCACGATAATGGAACCTTATCGTGATTTAACTTGCATATACGTTATATATCTTACAGCATACGTATTATTTAATACATAACGCGATTTGCGGCCTCCGCCCTTCCCTCAACGTCCAAGATTCGTCCGGGCAAGCTCAACGACCTCATCGCCGCGGCCGTTCATGATGGCTTTGAGCATGTACAGGCCAAATCCCTTGGCTTGCTCGAGCTTGATCTTGGGTGGCACGATCAGCTCTTGCGCCGAAACCACGACGTCGACCAGCGCGGGACCGGGGTGCGCCAGCGCTTCCGTCAGCGCGGCGTCCAGCATTTCCGACGACTCGACCCGGATGCCCCGGACGCCGACGGCTTCTGCCATCGCCGCGAAATTGGGGTTCTTGAGGTCTGTGCCGGTATCCAGGAAGCCCTCCGCTTTCATTTCCATGGAAACAAAGCCGAGCGCGCCGTTGTTGAAGACGACGATCTTCACAGGCAGCTGCAACTGGGACAGGGACAGGAAATCTCCCATCATCATGGTGAATCCGCCGTCGCCCGATAGCGAGATGACCTGCCTGCCTGGCGCGGCCGCCTGGGCGCCGATGGCCTGCAGCATGGCGTTGGCCATCGAGCCGTGGTTGAACGAGCCCAGCAACCGGCGCTTGCCGTTCATGGAGAGATATCGCGCAGCCCACACGGTGGGCGTGCCGACATCCACCGCGAAGATCGCGTCCTCGTTTGCGAGCGCGTTGACGCGGTGCGCCAGGTATTGCGGATGGAGCGGCCTGCCAGCCGGCGCGGGCACGGCGAGGCTATCGAGGTCTTTGCGTGCATGCCGGTAATGATCGAGGGCAGCGTCAAGGAATGTCTGGTCCTGACGCTCGTCAAGCTGATCGAGCAGCGCGGCAATGGTTTCGCCGACGTCGGCGGCAATGCCCAACGACAGCGGTGCGCGCCGGCCGAGGGCAGCGGGGTCGCGATCGATCTGGACGATCTTTGCGTGCTTGGGATAGAAAGGCCGGTACGGAAAGTCCGTGCCCAGCATCAGCAGAAGCTCGGCGTTTTCCATGGCTTGGTAGCCGGACGAAAAGCCGATGAATCCGGTCATGCCGACATCGAACGGGTTGTTCCACTCGACGTGTTCCTTGCCGCGCAACGCGTGAATGATGGGCGCTTTGAGGCGCTGCGCCAGCGCGATCACGGCGTCGTGGCTGCCGGCGCAGCCGCTGCCCGCCAGAATCGACACCTTTCGCGCCCCGTTCAACAGACCGGCCAGTTGCTGCACGGCCGCCGCGTCTGGACGCAAGCGCGCACGCGCGGGCGGCGCGGGCCAGAACGCGGGCGCATCCGCGGGCGCCGCAGCAAGCGCCACATCGCCCGGGATCACAAGGACCGCCACGCCCTGCCTGCCGACCGCCGTGTTGATGGCGCGTGCCAGTACCCCTGGCAATTGCGCAGGGTTCGACACCAGTTCGACGAAGTCGGCGCATTCCTTGAAGAGTTCCTGGGGATGCGTCTCCTGGAAATACCCCAACCCGATTTCAGAGGACGGAATGTGGGCTGCAATGGCCAGGACGGGAAGGCGGCTGCGTTGGCAGTCAAACAATCCGTTGATCAGATGCAGATTGCCCGGTCCGCAACTGCCTGCGCATACGGCCAGCGATCCGGTGACGGCTGCTTCCGCGCCTGCGGCGAATGCGGCGGTCTCTTCGTGCCGGGTGTGCATCCATTCGATTCCGCCAAGCCGCCGAAGACTGTCGTTCAGTCCATTGAGACTGTCGCCAGTCACGCCCCAAATGCGGCGTACCCCGACGTCGGTAAGCACTTTGACAAGAAAATCTGCGACGGTTGCGGCCATGGAAGGCTCCTTGAAGAACCGCCGCCGGGAACGCTACCGCTACTGACTGCCCTCAGCGCCGGAAGTTGACTTGCGTGCGGGAAATCGTAGCACCGCCCGCCATGCCTAGCCGATGGCGGCCGCAGGCGCCTCCACCGGCTAACATGACGGGATTGTTCAACTGATTCATCACTCAGGAGACGGCATCTGCCGTGCGCGCGGAAACATGAATGACTTGCCAGGCGCGGCGCCGGCGTTGACACGCGCCCTGGCGCGGTTGGATCCGGATAGCCTTGACCGCCACGCGGACGCCGCGGTGCGCGATCTGTTGCGCGAAGGCAGTTCCCCCAACACGGCTGCCAGCTATCGCACGGCGATCCGTTACTGGTCGGCCTGGTTCGGGCTGCGTTATGGCCGGTCGTTCGCCTTGCCCGTGTCAGAGGCCGCGGTCATTCAATTTGTGGTGGACCACGCGCAGCGGTCTTCCGGGGACGGTCTTGAATGGGAATTGCCGCTGGAGCTTGACCGGGAACTGGTGCGCCTGAAGGCAAAGGGACGGTTGGGCGCGCCCAGCCTGAACACGCTGCTGCAACGCCTGTCGGTGTTGTCCAAGGCGCATGAGTTGCTGGGCCACCCGAACCCCTGCCGCGCCGCCGCCGTGCGCGAGCTGGTGTCCAAGACGCGCCGCGCGTACGCCCGCCGCGGCGTCGCGCCCGCGCGCAAGGAAGCCCTGACGCGCGAGCCGCTTCAAGCCATGCTGGACACCTGCGACGACTCGTTGCGCGGCAAACGCGACCGCGCCCTGCTCCTTTTTGCCTGGGCAAGCGGCGGCCGGCGCCGGTCCGAAGTGGTGCAGGCCACCGTGGAGAACACGCGCCGCGCGGGCGATGGCTATCTGTATACGATGGCGCATTCCAAGACGAACCAGACGGGCGCCCTTCGGGCGCAGGACCAGAAGCCGATATTGGGCAAGGCCGCGCAGGCGCTGGCGGACTGGCTGGCCGCAAGCGGCATCCGCCAAGGGCCGATCTTCCGGCGCGTGCGGCGCGGCGATGTGGTGGGCGAGCCGCTGGCCGCCGCGGCGGTGCGCGACATTGTTCTGGAACGCAGCCGGCTGGCCGGACTGGACGGCGCGTATTCGGCACACAGCCTGCGGTCCGGGTTTGTCACGGAGGCCGGGCGGCGCAACGTGCCGTTGGGCGACACGATGGCGATGACCGGCCACGCCAGCGTGGCGACGGTGATGGGATATTTCCGGGCTGGCGCCGCGGCGCAATCTCCGGCCGCACGCCTGCTGGACGACCCGCAGGGGCCAGACCTACAGGATCCCCCCGGCCTGCCGTAATGGTGGGAGTGACCGTACAATCACCGCGCCCCGGCCTTTACGCCGATCGATGCCCATCGGATCGGATGCAACCGCCCAAGGCACCGGCTTGTCCCCTGCCCGTCCCAGACCCCCATGCAAATCAATCTTCGCGGGCTTGTGCTTGCGCTTACCGTCTTCAGCGCCATCGCGGCCACGGCCAATGCCCTGTATGCAAGCTATCTGGTGCAGCGTGAGCAGTTGATCGAGAACACCCTCGAATCGAACCGCGTCTACGCCACGAAGCTGGCGGAAAGCGCGGCAAGCTTCCTGCGGTCCGCACAGCAGCAGTTGGGCTACAGCGCCCGGCACATGCCCGAGCTGATGGGATCGCCAGATCGCCTTGCCGCCGAAGTGATGCGCGTGCAGCAACAGACCGATAGCTTCAATTCGGTGGGTGTCGTGGGGGTGGACGGTACTGTACTGGCGACCACGCAGACCTTCCGGAGCTTTCTGGGCGTGCAGATCGACAGTCCGGGCAGCCGCGCCGCCCTGCGGGCCCGCCAGCCCATGATCAGCAAGCCCTATGTGTCGGTTGCGGGCAATCTGCTCGTCAATGTGTCGCATCCCATCTTTTCGAACGACGGCCAGTACCTGGGGTACGTGGGGGGCACGATTTACCTGCGCAATGAAAGCGCCTTGCATGAGCTGCTGGGCAATCACCATTACCACGATGGATCGTATCTGTACGTGGTCGATGGCGATGGCCAGCTTATCTATCACACCGATGCCTCTCGCGTGGGCGAGACAGTGTTGTCCAATCCGGTGGTGGCATCGGTGGTCAAAGGCAACGCCGGGGCAATGCGCGTCATCAATACCAAGGGCGTGGATATGCTGGCCGGGTATGCGCCGGTGCCCATCAGCGGCTGGGGCGTGGTGGCGCAGCGCCCCGCTCAGGTCACATTGGAGCCGATCCACGACCTTATCTGGGCGCTGTTGGGCTATGCCGCGCCGCTGGCGGTGGCGTTCCTGCTGGCCATCTGGTGGTGCGCCCGCATGATTTCGCTACCGCTGTCGCAACTGGCGACGAACGTGGAGCATCAGGACGTCAGCGAGGCGATGCAGCGAGTGCATTCCGTCAAGGCGTGGTACTTCGAGGCAGAGCGCCTCAAGCGCGCCGTGATCGCCAGTTTCACCAGTCTGCAGGACAAAATTGGCAAGCTGAACCTGGCCAGCATCACCGATCCGTTGACCGGCCTGCGCAACCGCCGCGGCACCCAGGATGCGGTGGACCAGATGCAGGCCGGGGGCACGCCTTTTTCGGTGGTGGCGCTGGATATCGACCATTTCAAGCGGATCAACGATACCTACGGCCACAACGTGGGCGACGAGGTGATTCGCGACATGGCGCAGATCATGCGCGAGTGCTCGCGCCCGTCCGACGTGCTGTGCCGTAACGGCGGCGAGGAGTTCCTGATCCTGTTGCCGGGCGTGGCCGCGCGGGAAGCTGTCCATGTCGCCGAACGGCTGCGCACGCATATCGCCGAGCGCCCCCTGCACGGCGACAATCGCGTCACCGTGTCGGCCGGCGTGGCGCAATGGCCATCGAGCGGGCCGGATGTGGACGAAGCGTTCCGTGCCGCCGATGCCGCGCTGTATGTGGCCAAACAGCAGGGCCGCAACCGGGTGGTGATGCACGAGGCGTGATGCCTGGGAATGCGAGGAGGCAGGTCGCCGGCACGCGTGCCCTGTCTGCACGCGGCACGGCGCCCCGAAAGTCGATGGCGCAAGTTTTCGCAGATAAACGCAATTAACTGCGTTGGAACGAAATAATCTTGCCCCCATAAACTGAAATAAGCCATCTCCTGCCAAAACCCGGGTCTTCAAAGGGGCAATTACAGTATCCTGCGCAGCTTCCACTTTGCCTGGACCTGCACGCCGAGATGTTGCGCCCCGCCGTCGCGCCAAAATCCCTGGAATGTCATTTCATCGCGCTGGCCGTCGGCGTGCTGTTGCTGGTGTCGGTGCTTGCCGGCATCCTGCTCTATCAGAATTGGCGATCGTATGGGGCGGCTGCGCACGCGCGGCAGGCATTCTCGTCGGTGCGCGCGACGATCCGCGTCATGGAGCATGCCTCGGCGGAGCGCGGCCCCATGAACGCAGCGCTGGGGTCCGCCCTGCCCGTGCCGCAGCACGTCATGGATTCTCTGTCGGCGGCCCGCGCGCGCACGGACGCCCTGATTGACGCGCTGCTGGCGCTGCATGCCGGCGCCGACGGCGCCGCAAAGCGCGGCGAGATTCAGCAGATTCGCCAGGCGCTGGCCAGCGCGCGGCTGGACATCGACCAGCTCATCGCCACGCCGCGCGATCAACTGTCGGGACAATTGTTGTGGGACGCGGTCAGCGGCATGGTTCGCATCATTCCGCAGTGGCAGGCCAGCCTGGCCGCCAACGCGGGATGCGTCATGCGCAGTGAAGCCAATGCACCCAGTTTGCTGACGCTGGCGCTGCTTGCCAGCGAGCTGCGCGAACAGGCAGGACTGCTGGGATCCACCTATACGCCCGCGCTGAGCCGTCACCGGAAGCTGACGGCCGAGGAGCAGTTCCGCATTGAACGCGTCCTGGGCCGGATCGACGAGTTGCGCGCGCTCATTGAAGCCCGCATGGCGACGCAGCCCGATGTGCGGGCCTCCGAGGTCTATGCCCGCATGCAGCAGCGCTACTTCGGCGACGGCCTGGCCTATCTGGCGCGTGTGCGCGGGCAGGCATCGCGCCAGTCCGACGAGCCGGCCGTGTCGACCGCCGCGCTGGCGGCAGCCTATGTGCCGCTGATGGGCGCCATCACGGAATTTCGCGACGTGCTGCTGGACGAGATGGGACGCCATATCGAGGCGCATCGCATGGCCGCTGCGCGGCTGCTTGCCGTGACGCTGGCGGCCACCGCGCTGCTGGTGGCCGCCCTTGCCGTGGCGCTGGTGCAATTTCGCACGCGCGTGATACAGCCCTTTGCGCAGGCCACGCGCATCATCGGATCCATTGCCAGCGGCTCGGCGCCCGCCAACATTGCGCACGGCAATCATCATGGCGAAGTGCAAGACATGTTCAATGCGCTGCGCGTGCTCAAGGAAAAGTCCGCCGCGCAGAAGCAGCTTGAAGCCGAGCGCGACCGGTTGATTGCGGATCTGGCGCACTCCGCCGAAACGGACTATCTGACCGGGCTGCTGAATCGGCGAGCCTTTGAAAAGCGCTTCGAGGCGGCGCGCGCGCATTGGGACGAGAGCCAGCCGATACTGGCTTTCATCCTGTTCGACATAGACCACTTCAAGACCATCAACGACACGCACGGGCATGCCAGCGGCGACCTGGCGCTCAAGGCCGTGGCGCAGCTGTGCCACACGACGTGGCGTCAGTCGGATGTCGTTGCGCGGGTGGGCGGGGAGGAATTCGCGGTGCTCTGCCGCACGCGTAGCGCACAGCAGGCGATGGAGATGGCGCAGCGGATGCGAGACCGCATCCGGACCTGCTCAGTCACGTCGGCGACCGGCGTCCCGTTCGGGCTGACGGCCAGTTTTGGGGTGGCGTGTATTTCGTGGAGCCATGCAGAAAGCGTCAGCGGCCTTTTTCGGGCCGCTGACGAACTGCTTTATCTGGCGAAATTGAACGGGCGCGATCAAGTCCAGCAACGCACCCTGGGGTGAAAGCAGGGTCCGGGCTTACAGGCTTAGTTCTTCACGCGCGAGACGTCGGCCTTTTTGGGCGTGTCGGCGTGGGACGGCGTGTCGTGCCGGTCGGACTGCTTGTTGGACTCGGGGGCCTTCCAATTCAACGGGGGGATCTCGAAGCTTCCCTTCTTGGCAGTCAATTGATGAGACATAAGCATGCTCCTGGACAGGCGCATGGCTTCCCCCGCCGAGCATTGCGCACAGATTCAGGCGGGCCATGAATGCCGCGGGTGCGGGGGAGCATTCAGGAGCAGGCGTCGCCGGGATTCGAAACTACTGGCTTGTTCTTATAATTTTGCCGATAGATAAAAGATTTTAGCAGACTTTTGGCAGAAATAGCAAGCTAAATTGCGGGGCGTCGCCCTGGGAGCGCGTTTGGCTTTTGGAACTGGGACCGAAAAATCGCGTTGACGCTGGAGAATGACCGTTCTACTATTTGCCCATTGCAGATAGAACGATCATTCTCCATGACTGAAGCTCATATCGATTCCCATACCGAACCCCGCGCCGACGTGCAGGAAAAATTGTTGCGCGCCACCGAGTCCCTGATCTATGCCGGGGGCATCAACGCCACCGGCATGGACCTCATCGTCAAGACCTCCGGCGTGGCACGCAAGAGCATCTACAAGCACTACGGCACCAAGGAAGTCCTGGTGGCTGCGGCACTGTCGGCCCGCGACGAGCGCTGGATGCAGTGGTTCATCGATGCGACGACGCGCGCGGCCTCGCCGCGCGATCGCGTGCTGTCGATCTTCGATGCATTGCGCGAGTGGTTCGCCTCGGAAGGCTTTCACGGCTGCGCCTTCATCAATGCCGCCGGCGAAATCGGCGACCCGGACAGCCCCATCCGCGCGGTGGCGCAGCGCCACAAGGAGCGTCTGCTTGCGCATGTGCAATCGCTGGTGCAAGCGGCTGGCGTGGCGCAGCCCGAGGAGTGCGCGCGCCAGTTGCTGGTGCTGATCGACGGCGCGATTGCCGTGGCCATGGTCACGGGCGACGCATCGATCACGGACAGCGCCGAGCGCGCGGCCGCAGCGCTTCTTCAGCCCAACGCCTGACCCCATTCACGTTTCTTCCTGATTCCCTCCCCCCCGACCATGAGGCTCCCGCCATGACATCGTCCCCTGAAGTCCGCCCGCCCCTTCCTCCCTTTACGCTCGAAAGCGCCATCCTGAAAGTGCGCCTGGCCGAAGACGGCTGGAACACCCGCGACGCGGACAAAGTTGCGCAGGCCTACAGCCTGGACACCCGCTGGCGCAACCGCGCCGAGTTCGTGCATGGCCGCGACGAAGCGCGCGAATTTCTTTCGCGCAAATGGGCGCGCGAGCTTGAGTACCGGTTGATCAAGGAACTGTGGGCCTACACCGGCAATCGCATCGCGGTGCGCTATGCATACGAGTGGCGCGACGACTCGCGAAACTGGTTCCGCTCGTACGGCAACGAGAACTGGGAATTCGGCGAGGACGGCTTGATGATCCACCGCCATTCCAGCATCAACGACCTTCCCATCAAGGAAGCCGACCGCAAATTTCACTGGCCGCTGGGACGCCGTCCGGACGATCATCCCAGCCTGTCCGACCTGGGCATGTAAACGCCCTGCACGGCTCTCGCGCGGGCCTGCAGCGCCTGGGCGGCCCGCGTGCCGCGCAGGCGCTTGACGCGCGCATTTCCCTTCAAGAAAGCCTAGGGATTTCCCCCGTTTTCGTGGCTATCGCGACACCCGCGCGCAACTTTCGCACGCCTTGAAAGGTGAACGGAAGTTTGGATTTTTAGACTCCCGCATTCATTGCAGTGTCAGCTTTTGTTCAGACCTCAGTCAGGCAAAAGCACAACAACGGGAGGAAAAGACCATGCAATCAAAACGCAGCGCCGTGCGGCGCGAGGCGTGGGCTGCGGGCACGATGATCGTGCTGGGCCTGGGCGCCATCGCGCAGGCGTCAACCTACACATTGGGAACCCTGGACCGCATGGGCCCGGGCATGTTCCCGGCCATTCTGGGCGTGCTGCTGGTGCTTCTTGGCTTGGCCATCGCCAAGATGGCGGCTTCGCCCGTGGCCGCCGAGGAAGATGCCGAAGAAGTCGCGCCGCCCGAGTGGCGCGGCTGGGGCTGCATCATCGGCGGCCTGCTTTCCTTCATCCTCATCGGCAAGTTCGGCGGCCTGGTGCCGGCGACGTTCGTGCTGGTCTTCATCTCTGCCATGGGCGACCGCCAGCATACCTGGCGCTCCGCAGCCATCCTTGCCGCCGGCGTCACGGTGCTTGGCGTGGCCGTGTTCTCCTGGGCGCTGCAACTGCAGTTTCCGTTGTTCCGCTGGGGTTGATCCATGGAAATCTTCAATAACCTGATGCACGGGTTTTCGGTCGCTTTCGCGCTGGACAACCTGATGTGGGCCATCTTTGGCGTGTTCATGGGCAACCTGATCGGCGTGCTGCCGGGCATGGGCGTGCTGGCCGCCATTTCGATTCTGCTGCCCCTGACCTACACGATGACGCCCACCGCGGCGCTGGTGATGCTGTCCGGCATCTACTACGGCTCGCAGTACGGCGGCGGCATCACGTCGATCATGTTGAACCTGCCCGGCACGGCGTCGCACGCGGTGGCCTGCCTGGACGGCAATCCGCTCGCGCGCAACGGCAAGGCGGGCTCGGCCCTTTTCATGCTGATGTTCTCGTCGTTCTGCGGCGCGTCTGTCGGCATCCTGGCAATGATCCTGTTCTCGCCGCTGCTGGTCGACGTCGCGTTCAAGTTCGGTCCCGCCGAGTACTTCTCGATGATGATGCTGGGCCTGCTGGCCGGCGCAACGCTGGCCAAGGGTTCGGCGATCAAGGGCGTGGCGATGGTGGTGGTCGGCCTGCTGCTGGGCGTGGTGGGCACGGACGTGAACACCGGCACAATGCGCTTTCACTTCGGCATTCTGGAACTGTCCGACGGGCTGCAGATCGTGGCGCTGGCCATGGGGCTGTTCGGCGTGGCGGATTTCCTGAAGAACATCAATCGCATCGGCGGCGACAGCAAGGTCACCTCGACGAAGGTGAGCATGAAGTCCATGCGTCCGGAAGCCGGCGACATCAAGCAGTCGCGCGGCGCGCTGGTGCGCGGTACGGCGATCGGTGCGGCGTTCGGCATCCTGCCGGGCACGGGTCCGACCATCGCGTCGTTCATCTCGTACGCCACGGAAAAGAAGGTTGCCCGTGAACCGCGCCGCTTTGGCCGCGGGGCCATCGAAGGCATCGCCGGTCCGGAAGCCGCAACCAGCGCTTCGACGCAGACCAGCTTCATCCCGACGATGAGCCTGGGCATCCCTGGCGATCCCGTCATGGCGCTGATGCTGGGCGCGCTGATCATTCACGGCATCCAGCCGGGTCCGCAGATGATGGTCGAGCACGCCGACATGTTCTGGGGGCTGATCGCCAGCTTCTGGGTCGGCAACGTGCTGCTGCTGCTCCTGAACCTGCCGCTCATCGGCATGTGGGTGCGTCTGTTGACGGTTCCCTTCCGCTATCTGTTCCCTGCCGCACTATTCTTCGTCTGCGTGGGGGTGTACAGCACGAACAACAACCTCTTCGACGTGGGGATGGTGACCTTGTTCGGCGCCGCGGGCTACGCGTTGATCCGGCTGCGGTTCGAACCGGCGCCGCTGCTGCTTGGCTTCGTGCTCGGGCCCATGGTGGAAGAGAATTTCCGCCGCGCCCTGCTGCTGTCGCGCGGTGAGCTGTCGATCTTCGTGACGCGGCCCATCAGCCTGGGCTTCATCCTGGCCTGCGTGGGGCTGATCGCCCTGCTGGCCGTGTCGGCGCTGCGCCAGCGCAAGGCGCGCGAAGCGCTCAGGCACGCGGAGTCTGCCGCGTAGACGCAAATCAAGAATCGGGGTAGTGCTGCTTTGGCCGGTCTCAAAAGGACCGGCCTTTTTTTGGTTCATTGAGCATTACCGGGGAAGGCCGCGCGGATTTTGAGGAAGAAGTATTCCTGGTCTCGGTAACCGTAGGCGCGCCGCTTAATGACCTTGATGGTGTTGTTGATGCCCTCAACGATGCTGGTATTTAGACGATGTCGGCATCTGGCCAGGATGCCATGCAGATAGCCTTTCAGGCGCTGAGCGAAGGTGTTCAAGGGGGCTATTCCGCTTTGCTCAGCCTGCTCGCACCAGTGGTGCCAGGCTTGTTTTGCCCAGGCAGGTCTTCGGTAGAACCAGAGCCGCTTGAGTTCGTCCCGCAGGACATAGACCGTCAGCAGCGGCTGGTTGGCGTGCAGCAATTCGTCGAGTCGGACGGCCTGCTGCCGGTCTAGCTTGTCGCGGTTGCGCAATAGCAGCCAGCGGCTCGATTTGATGACCCTGCGCGCGGGACGATCCTGGCGCAGTTGGTTGGCCTGGTCCACGCGCACCCGATCAATGACCTCTCGTCCGTACTTGGCCACGACATGGAACAAGTCATAGACGATCTCCGCCTGTGGGCAGTGGGCCTGGATCTCTAACTCGTAGGCCGTAGTCATGTCGATGGCAACGGCCTTGATGCGTTGGGCGACCCCACGCGGCAATTGCTCGAAGAACGCCCGAGCCGTCTCGCGTGAGCGTCCTGGGCCGATCCACAGCACCTGCCTGCTGATCGGATCGACGACTACCGTCGCGTACCGATGCCCTTTATGCAGGGCGAACTCGTCCATCGCTAAATACTCGATCCTGGACCAATCCGGTTCGCGCACTGATGCTCGGAGCCGGGCCTTGTCCAGCGTCTTGACGGTATGCCAACCCAGCTCGAAGAACCTAGCCACCGCCTGCACGTTGCTCGATTGCAGCAATTGGCTGCAGGCCGCCGCAAGCCGATCCGTCACCCGTTGGTAACGCCCCAGCCAAGTAAGCCGCTCCAGGCGCGGGCCACCGCATTGCTCACACAACAAGCGCCGGCGTGGCACGTGAAGAACAACCCGGTACTCAAATAACGGCAGATCTCGAACCCGTCGCACCGTGGTCTCATGGACCTGGCGACATCGTGCGCCGCACTGCTCGCACAGCATCACCTTGGCGGTCGGCTTCAAATAGATCGACAGCGTGCGCCCAGCGCCCTCGGGCCACTCCACGCGTTCGACGACATAGCCTTGCCAGCCCCCCAGCGACTCCAGCAGCTTGCGATCCAGCATCTCCACGCACTCCTGATGGCAAATTCCTGCCATCAAGAGTACGAAAACTTGCCAAATCCCTCCACGCTATTGCGCGATGAACCCTTTTTTTGCCTGGCTGCCCGGTCAGCGATGCGGCTCAGCGATGCGTGCACGCGTTCCGGGTCAGCTTTCCGGCGCGGCGGTGTGGCCGTCGATGTGGCCAAGCGGGCGGCCCGGATCCAGGCGGTCGCGCACGCGCTGCTTCAGCACCTTGGCGTCGGGGAAGCCGCCGTCGCGCTTGCGGTCCCAGATCAGATCGCCGTCGTAGGTGATCTGGAAAATCCCGCCGGTGCCGGGCTGCAGCGCCACCTCGCCCAGATCCGTCGAAAACGTGGAAAGCAATTCCTGCGCCATCCAGCCCGCGCGCAGCAGCCATTGGCACTGCGTGCAATACAGGATGACGATGCGAGGGCGCAAGGCAGACGGGTTCATGGGTACGGCATTCTACGCCTGCGCGGGCGGAGGCGATCATGGATAATGTCGGGTTTTCCCGGGTCTGCAATGGGCCCAGAGCCTCGTATGAAGTCTGCCTTGACGCCCCGAGGCCAGCGCTGGCTGATCGGTCTTTTGATGGGACTGGTCACGCTCACGCCGATGGCCATCGACATCTACCTGCCTTCCCTGCCCGCCATGGCATTGGCGTTTGGCGAGCCCATCGGCGCCTTGCAATCCAGCATCACCCTGTTCATTTTTGCGGTGGGCGTGGGCCAGGTGCTGATCGGCCCGCTGGCCGACCGCTATGGCCGCCGGCCCGTGGCCCTGTGCGGCGCCGTGGCATATCTGGCAGGCTCGGCGCTGGGCGCGTCGGCAACGTCCCTCGAGGTGTTTTACGCGGCGCGCGTCATCCAGGGCCTGGGCGCGTGTTCGGCATCGCTGGTCGCGTTTGCCGCCGTGCGGGATTGCTTTACCCCGGCCGTCGGCGCGCGCGTCTACAGCTATCTGAACGGCGCGCTATGTTCCGTGCCCGCGCTGGCGCCGATGGTGGGCGGCGTGCTGGCCCTGCATGCAGGCTGGCGCAGCACGTTCGTCTTCATGACGGTGTTCGCGCTGGCATTGGCGGCGCTGCTGGCCGTGCGCTTCGAGGAAACCCGGGCCAAGCTGGCGCACCGGCCAGGCGCGCTGTACAGCCTGCCCCGCTATGCGTCCATCGTCACCAGCGGACGGTTCCTCTACTTTGCGTGCTTCGGCATGGCGGGCATGGCGATGATCCTGGTGTTCGTGTCGGCTGCGCCCGTCGTGCTGGTCGAGCAGCTTGGGTACAGCGAGCTGGGCTTTTCGGCATGGTTTGGGGCGAATGCAACCATCAACATCGCGGCGTTTTTCCTGGCGCCCGCCTTCATCGCGCGCCATGGCCGCTACACCATGGTGCGCGTCGGCATGGCCGCCCTCCTGCTGGCGTCGGTCCTGCAGGTCAGCGCGTGGCTGTGGATGCCCCTGTCGGCCTGGGTCTTCATGCTGCCGGTCACGGTGTTTACCGTCGGATTCTCGCTGGCGCTGGGATCGGGGCTGAGCCTGGCGCTCGAGCCTTTTGCCGACCGGGCGGGCACTGCCGCCGCCGTGTATGGCCTCTTCCAGATGAGCGGGTCGGCGGTGATCGCCACCCTGCTGCTGGACAGCGGCATGGCGCCTCAGGCGGCCATGGCGCTGGTCGGCGCGGTCATCGTGGCGCCGCTGCTGCTGCTCTCGCCGGCGTTGGGCCGGCGCCTTGCCGCTGGTTCCTGAGCCAGTGGGCGCGGGGCGTGCGCTAGTATCCAGGAACAACCACCTGGAGGCGACATGTCCATCGAAAAACCCGCGGACGAACCGGTGCTGCGGCGCAGCGCCGAAGGCGGCGTCGTCACGCTGCGCCTGAACCGCCCATCCCAGTTCAACGCCTTGTCCGAGGCGATGCTGGCCGCGTTGCAACAGGAAATCGACACACTGGCATGCGATGCCGACGTCCGCTGCGTGGTGCTGGAGTCGGCCGGCCGCGCGTTCTGCGCGGGCCATGACTTGCGCGAGATGCGCAGCCAGCCGGGCCTTGATTACTACCGGGCGCTCTTTGCCCGATGCGGCAGCGTCATGCAAGGCTTGCAGGCGCTGCCCGTCCCGGTGATTGCCAAGGTGCGCGGCATTGCAACCGCCGCGGGATGCCAACTGGTCGCGAGCTGCGATCTGGCGGTGGCCGCCGACACGGCGAAGTTCGCCGTGTCCGGCATCAATGTCGGTCTGTTCTGCGCCACGCCTGCAGTGGCCCTGACCCGCAACGTGTCTGCCAAGCGCGCCTTCGAGATGCTGATGACTGCGCGCTTTATCGATGCTTCCCAGGCTGTGGACTGGGGGCTGATCAACGCGGCGGCGCCCGAGAGCGAATTGGATGCGCGGGTGCGCACGCTGGTGGACGACATCCTGGCCAAGAGCCCGGCGGCCGTGCGTTACGGCAAGCGGATGTTCTACAAGCAGCGGCAGATGGACCTGGCCGATGCCTATGATTACGCGGGCGACGTGATGGCCCGCAACATGATGGAGGCGGACGCGTGCGAAGGCATCGACGCCTTCCTGCAGAAACGCCCGCCGCGCTGGACGTCGTGACGTCGTGACGACGAGCCGTCGGCTGGGGCCGGGCGTTAGACCAGCCAGCCCAGCGACCAGCCGCTGACGGCCGCCAGCAGCACCACCCATAACGGCGACCAGCGGGCATAGACCAGCAACGCGAACAGCAACAGCGCGAGGCCAAAGTCGGCCTTGCCCAGGATTGCGCTGGTCCAGACGGGGTCATACAGCGCGCCGAGCAGGATGCCGACGACGCTGGCATTGACGCCGGCCACCATGTTGCGCACACCTGGCCGGCGCCGCAGCGTGTCCCAGAACGGCAGCGCCGCGGTAAGCAGCAAGGCGCCCGGCACGAAGATGACACAGAGAAGCAGCAAGCCGCCCGCCCATCCGGACAAGGGGCCGGACGACATCGCGCCCAGGAAGGCCGCGAAGGTGAACAAGGGCCCGGGCATGGCCTGGGCCGCACCGTAACCGGCCAGGAAATCCGCGCTGGACACCATGCCGGTGGAGACCGACGCCGTCTCCAGCAGCGGCAGCACCACGTGCCCGCCGCCAAAGACCAGCGCGCCGGCGCGATAGAAGCCGTCGATCTGGCCCGCCAGCGCGCCGCTGGAGATGAGCGCCCAGAGCGGCAGCCCCGCCATCAGCACGGCAAAGAGCACCAGCGAGGCCACGCCCGCCGCGCGCGATACGCCGGAAGGCGCGTGGGACAGGACGGGACGGGCCGGCAATTGCAGGAAGGCCGCACCGATCACCGCGCCCAGCACCACGGCGCCGATCTGCGCCAGCGCGGCCGGCAGCACCACCGTGAGTAATGCGGCGGCGACCGCCAGCGCGGCGCGGGATCGGTCCGGGCACAGCGAACGGCCCATTCCCCAAACCGCCTGCGCAACGATGGCCACGGCCGCCACTTTCAGCCCATGAATGGCCGCCGACCCGGAAAGCCAGCCGTAGTGGGCAAGCCCCATCGCAAATCCGATCAGGGCGAGCGCCGAAGGCAGCGTAAAGGCGACCCAAGCGGCCAGCATGCCGGCCCACCCGGCGCGGCGCAGGCCGATCGCCATGCCGACCTGACTGCTGGCCGGGCCCGGCAGAAACTGGCACAGCGCGACCAGGTCCGAAAAGGTGTAATCGTCGAGCCATCGGCGCCGATCGACAAATTCGGTGCGGAAGTAACCCAGATGCGCGACCGGTCCGCCAAAGGACGTCAGGCCCAGGCGCAGGAACACCAGAAACACTTCAAGACAGGACCCTCGGTCCGTCTGGGCGCGCGCGCCGGTGGCCGGCTTGCTGTCGACATGTTCGTCATGGGGGGATGGGTGCGGCATGGGCTCGGGCTTCGTGGGGAATCGGGGCGGCGATTTTATAAAAGGCCCCAGCACCAAGCTTATAGCCGGGCCACGGCCGGGATTCAATCGGATAAATGTCAGGAATTGGCGCTTGGCGGGCGCACCGCCCAACGCATCATGGCCCATATCAAAAATGGGTTCTTGGCACTTCAGCGGTAGGCCAATCGGCGCCATCATTTGCCGGTCATTCCCCCATCCCATTGCAATAGAAAGGTCTGAACATGAGCCAACGGTTGAATTATTTCCAGGTGTCCGAAGTCCTGTCGAAGAAGTATCTGGACTTCAGCATGGCGCTGAAGAAGACGCCTGTGGTCCAGGAGCTTGGCTCGCTGGTCGATATCCGTGCCTCGCAGATCAACGGCTGCGGATTCTGCCTGGACATGCACGTCAAGGAAGCCACGATCAAGGGCGAGCGAGCGCTGCGCCTGCATCACGTCGCCATCTGGCGCGAATCGCCCCTTTTCTCGCCGCGCGAACGCGCCGCGCTGGAATGGACCGAGGCGCTTACGACGCTGCCGCCGCACGGCGTGCCGGACGAGATCTACGATGCCGTGCGGGCGCAGTTCACGGAAACCGAACTGTCGGACCTGACCTTCCTGGTGGTCGGCATCAATGGCTGGAACCGGCTGAACGTCGCATTTCGCACCGAGCCCGGGTCCGCGGACAAGGCCTATGGCCTGGACAAGGCCGGCTTGAACTGACCGGCGCTCTCCTGCCGCGACTCACATGAGCTGCAGGATGCGGCGCGCCAGTTGCTCCGCCTGCTCGGCCGAGACGATATTGGTGAAGCTCATGAGCAGGCCGGCGCGTGCGTCCGGCGCCGCCGACCAGTGCGACAAGGCATGGGCGTACAGGCCCTGCCGCAGCATGCGCGCCGCAAGTTCGCGATCGGTCTGATGGCCGTCCAGCCGCGCCACCAGGTGCATGCCGCCCGGCTGCGGATCGATGCGCAACCGGTTGCCCAGCACGCTGGACAGCGCCGCGGCCGTGGCCTCGCGCCGTTCGCTGTACAGCCGGCGCATGCGCTGGATATGGCGCGCGAAGTGTCCTTCGTTGATGAACGAGGCCAGCACGGCCTGCGTCAACGCCGGCGCGCCGCCCGCCAGCAGCATGCACAGACGCTCGAAGCGCGGCGCCTGCTCCTCGGGCACCACCAGGTAGGCGAGCCGCATGCCGGGAAACAGCACCTTGCTGAAGGTGCCCGAATACAGCACGCGACCCTGGCGGTCCAGGCTTTTCAGGGCCGGCAGCGGACGGCCGACGTAGCGGTATTCGCCGTCGTAATCGTCCTCCACGATCCACGCGCTGCTGCGTTCAGCCCAGTCCAGCAGCGCCTGGCGCCGCGGCAGCGAAAGCGACAGGCATAGCGGACTTTGGTGCGCGGGCGTCACGACCGCCGCCCTGGCCCGCGGCTCCTGCGCAATGCCCGCCTCCACGACCAGCCCTTCCCCGTCCACCCGCACCGGCACTGCCTGCATCCTTGCCTGCGCCAGCAGCGCCCGCGTGGGCGGATAGCCGGGGTCTTCCACCCAGACCGAATCGCCGGGCTTGAACAACGCCTGCATGATGAGCTGCAGGGTGTTGTTGTAGCCCGACGTGATGAACACCTGGCTGGGCGTGCACTGGATGCCGCGCGCCACCTGCAGGTAGGCGGCCGTCGCGGTCCTGAGCGCGAGCAAGCCCGAGGGATCGGGGTATGCAAGGTCCGGCGGCTGCATGCCGCGCAGATGGCGCGCGCCCAGACGCGCCCAGATCTTGCGCGGAAAGGCGTCGAGCGCGGGCAGCCCCATCTGAAAAGGCAACGGTGCGGCCGGACGTTGCCAGCCGTCTTCCGGCGCCTCAGCGGGCCGGGCCTTTGCGGCGGGCGCGGAGCGCGCAACCGGTTGCAGGTTGGGAGCGACCACGGTGCCGGCCTGGCCGCGCGCCTGGATGTAGCCCTCGGACGCCAGCAGCGAATAGGCGACCTCGATGGTGCCGCGCGCCACGCCGATTTCCTTGGCTAGCGCGCGTGCCGATGGGATGCGGTCGCCGGGTTTGAGGGTGCCCTCGGCGATGGCGCCCCGGAACCGCTCATAGATCTGGCGGTAGAGCGGATGACCGGCGGCGTCAGAGACGGTTTGCAGACCGTCGGGGGTTGCAGGAATCATGGCATAGTCCGTAAGCGCATTTATGGCCCTTCAAATTATGGCATGTGGTTTTTAAGATTCTTACTCACGGTGGGCGTACGCTTCGCGCCCTGAACTTCGAACTACTGATCCCATGCACACATCCACGGAACCGTCCTTGCGCCATCTGGAGACCCCGGAAGAATGGCAGGCCTGCCTGCCGCTGATGCGCGAGCTGCGACCCCATCTTGCCCACGACGACGCGTTTGTCGAACGACTGGCCCGCATGCACCAGCAGAACTATCGCCTGCTCGCCGTCATGCGCGACGGCGAGGCGCTGGCGCTGGCGGGATACCGGTATCAGGAAAACCTGATCTACGGGCGGTTCCTGTACGTGGACGACCTGGTGGTGGCGCCGTCGGCGCGCGGCAGCCGCTGGGGCGCCCGGCTGATCGCCGAGCTGGATCACCTGGCGCGCGGCGCGGACTGCGACAAGCTGGTGCTGGACACCGGGCTGGGCAACGCGCTGGCGCAACGCTTCTACTTCCGGCAGGGCCTGTTGACCAGCGCCATCCGGTTCAGCAAATCCTTGAAAGGAAACACCCAATGAGCATTCTTCGTATCCGCTGCAGCCCGCGGGGGCTCGATTCCGAGAGCTATCGCCTGTCCCAGCGCATCGTCGACCGCCTCGTGCGTTCGGCGCCGGCCGGCGGCCTGGAGGTCGTGGAGTTCGACGCCACCACCCTCACCCATGCGGACAGCGACTATGCCGCGGCGCTGGCCGCGCCGGCGGATCCTGCCGCCGACGTGCTCGGGCGCGGTTCGCTGCACGCGTCGGGCGCGCTGATCCGGATGCTGGAAAACGCCAGCCACGTCGTGCTGGCCACGCCCATGCACAACTTCACCGTCCCCTCCGCGTTGAAGGCATGGCTGGACCTTGTCGTCCGGGTGCGCAATACGTTTCACATCACGCCGCAGGGCAAGGTCGGATTGCTGGCGGACCGCCCCGTGTTTGTCGCGATCTCGTCGGGCGGGACCTTCAGCGGCGAAGAGGCCCGTCAGCCGGACTTCCTGACGCCATACCTGCGGCACGTGCTGGCGACCATCGGGTTGAAACAGGTGACGTTTGTATCGGTGGAGGGAACGGCCCGTGGGCCGGCTTATCTTGCTGCTGCTCGCAAGCAGGCCGAACGCGCAGTCGATGCCATTTCTTTCTCAGCCTCCGCATGCGGCTCCAGCCGGATACCAGCCGGATGGCGCCTGTCCGGCCCGCCGGCGGCCGGTGGCGCAATCCCTTCGGGCGATCCGATCGGGCCGCATTGACACGCTTGATTTAGCCGCTCTACGCTAGCCCGCACTTGTGGTCCAACTTGGGCGTGGTCCTGCCCCGGCGCACCAAGGTGCGGGAGGCGCAACATGACGCTATGCAGGCCTGGAGCAATCGCATGCGTGCTGCTGTGGCTGAGTGTCCTCGCGCCAGCCGGCGCGCAGGCGGCATGCAGCGACAAGACCTTGCGCGGGATGTCGGACGCGGGACGCAGCGTGGCGACGATTGCCAAACGCTGCGGGATGAGCGCGGCAGCGGTGAAGGAACGCCTGGGCGCGGGCGAAACGAAATCGAACCGCGCGCCGCCCGCGGCCGCTGCGCCAGCGGCCGCTGGGGCAGCCGAAGCCGCATCCGAGGCTTCCCCGGCCGCGACAGCCGCGACAGCCGCCACCAACACCTCAAAGACCGCCAAGCCGGCCAAGGCGCCCGCCGACCCGCCAAAACATCCGCCGGGCACCATCCTGGAACTGTGCGGATGCTACGGCAGCATGGAATACGGCTTCACAGAGCCGAACGCGCAATGCGTGAGCGGCAAGGCCGTGGCGACGCGGTGTCCGGGCTATTGCCCGGTGAACCGGTCGCCATGGCGCCGCATCTGCAGTTGAGGCGGTGGCGAGCCGCCCTGTGCGTCAGTCGGCCGCGCTGACTTCGGGCTGGTGCGGACGCGCATGCACCTGGTCGATACGCAGGCCGTCCCGCCGCGTCACTTCGAACCCCCAGTCACGCAGCATTACGGTGTCGCCCGTTTCGGGGATCCGGCCGCCCGCGCGCAGCAGGCATCCGGCCAGCGTTGCATCGGGATAGTCGTCGGCAAGCGCCGGCGCTTCCAGGAGACGTGCGGCTTCGTCGACGGACAAGCGGCCGCCCAGCAGCCACGAGCCATCGGAAAGCTGCAGGGCGTCCGGGTGGTCTTCCTGGTGTTCAGGCAAGTCGCCCGCCACCGCTTCCAGCACGTCCAGCGGCGTGACCAGGCCTTCGCACACGCCGTGTTCATCGACGACGATCAGCATGTGATCGCGCGAGGCGCGCAGTTCATCCAGCACCTTCAGCACCGGCGTGGTTTCCATCACGTAGCGCGGTTCGCGCGCCAGTTCCACCAGGTCGATCGGGCCGGGGTTCTGCAGCAGCGGCAGGACCTCCTTGAAGTGAAGCACGCCCAGTACATTGGCCGGATCCCCCGCGCACAGCGGCAAGCGCGAGTGACCGGTGGCGAACTTGCGAATGATCACGTCGGGCGTGTCGGACACATCCAGCCACGTCATGTCGCCGCGCGGGACCATGATGGAGCGGATGTCGCGCGTGCCGATGGACAGCACGCGCTCGATCATCGAGCTTTCCTCGGGCGCGAAGGCCGGCTCGTCCCCGGCGCCGTCCACCAGCGCGACCACTTCATCGGCTTGAGACACCGGCTGGCCGGCACGGCCGCCGCGCAAGAGGCGCAGCACGGCCTGCGCCGTGCGCTGCCGGCGGCCAAGCGCATGCGTGCCTCGGGCGCGGTTGCGGCGGGCCAGCTGGTTGCACAGCTCGATCAGGATCGAGAAGCCGATGGCCGCATACAGGTAACCCTTGGGAACGTGGAAGCCCAGGCCTTCGGCGACCAGACTGAAACCGATCATCAGCAACAGGCCCAGACACAGGATGACGACCGTCGGGTGACGCCCAACGAATGCCATCAGCGGGCGGCTGGCGATCATCATGACGGCCATTGCGAGCACCACGGCGATCATCATGATGCTCAGTTCCTGCACCATGCCCACGGCGGTGATGACGGAGTCCAGCGAGAACACGGCGTCCAGCACCACGATCTGCAGAATGACCTGCCAGAAGACGGCGTGCTGCGGCTTTTGCCCCTGGTCGTGGCTGGCGCTGCCTTCCACGCGTTCGTGCAGTTCCATCGTGCCTTTGAACAGCAGGAACAGGCCGCCCAGGATCAATATCAGGTCGCGTCCGGAGATTTCGGCGCCCAGCACGGTGAAAAGCGGCGCGGTCAGCGTGACCACCCAGGCAATACTGGCCAGCAGGCCCAAACGCATCACCAGCGCGAGCGTCAGGCCAATGAGGCGTGCGCGGTTGCGCTGTTCGGGCGGCAACTTGTCCGCCAGGATGGCAATGAACACCAGGTTGTCGATGCCCAGCACAATTTCAAGAATGACCAGCGTCGCCAGGCCAAGCCAGGCGGTGGGGTCGGACATCCAGTCGAAAATCATCAGGTTTCCACGGAAAGCGTAAGCGAGCGCGCGTTCGGGGCGCGCCGGCGGGAAGGGAGTGCATCAGGTGCGCGCAGCCATCGTTGCAGAGGTGCGCGAATGGACGTGACCCGGCGAGGCGGCGCGCGGCCGCCCAAACGCGGCGTTGCCGCGGTGGCGATCAGGGAGGCGGCGCGCGGGCAGACAAGCCTTGCCGCGGCAGTGTGAGGAGAAGATGTCGGGCGCCGGCAGAAGTGCGGCGCCCTGCTAGGAGGAGGGTCTTCGTTCATAGAAGGCGGATGGCTCCAGGCTGCCGGGGCAGCGACGCATCGGAATATCCGCCGGGCTCTCTTTCTTACAGGATCCTGAATCTTACCTGAAACACGGCATTGCGCGAATGGGGGCCACTACTACGCTCATTGGCCGCGCAGGTCAGCCGTGCCGCCAGAGCCCGACGACGCGCCGGAGCCCGGCATGCCGCCGTGCCCTGTCGAGCCGGTGTTGCTGCCCGGCGTGCCCTTGGCGCCTCGCGTGTCCGCGCCGGCGTCGTCTTGCCGCGGACTCGTTCCGGCCCGCGCGGGCTCGTCCCGGCTGGGGTCGCGCTGTTTCTGTTTTGCGTCCTTATGGTTTGCGCCCTTGTCTTGCGCGCCCTGCGTTTGCGCGGGCGGCTGTTGCGCGCCGGACGGCTGGTCCCGCTTGGACTGGCCGGTGGCGCTCATGCCGGGCGTCGTCATCTGCGCCTGCGCAACCAACGTTTTTTCAACGCGCTGCGCCGACGCGCCGGTGGCAAGCAAGCCGCTCATGACGGTAGCGCACAGATACAGAATCGGGTGTTTCATGGTTGCTCCTTGGTCGACAGCGGTGACACACTGAGCCCCAGGCCAATAAGCTGACGCGGGATCTCTGTTCATCCAGGGGCAAGTGGCGTGCCTGCCCCACCGAGGGAGCGATACATGCGTGATCAACCAGTACCCGGCCGGCGGGGGCTGCTCAAGGCCCTTGCCGTCGGCGTCCCCGGCGCCGCCTGGGCGCCCCGCGCAATCAGCGCACCGGACCATCCCCCTTCTGCCCCCCAGCCGGACGCTGCCGCGACCGGCGCCGCGCCCAACCGGACGCTCAAATTTTTCAATGCGCAGGAAGCCTTGACGATGGACGCCATCGCCGCGCGGCTGATTCCGGCCGACGATCTGGGTCCGGGCGCCAAGGAAGCGGGGGTGACGCTGTTCCTTGACGGCCAGCTTGCCGGCGCCTGGGGCGCGGGCAGACAGCTCTACCGCCAGGGTCCTTTCGAACCGGGCACGCCGGAACAGGGCTACCAGCTTTCGTTCACACCGGCCGAAATGTTCCGGCGCGGTCTGGCCGCGCTGGACGCGGCGGCGCGCAAAGCGGACGGCAAGCCGTTCGCGGAATTGGATGCGTCGCGCCAGGACGCCTGGCTGCGCGACATGCAGGAAGGCAAGCCCGACTTCTCGCCGCTGCCCTCTGGTGTGTTCTTCCAGGCGCTACTGGAAGGCACGATCGAAGGGTTCTTTTCGGACCCGCTCTATGGCGGCAATGCGGACATGGTGGGGTGGAAGCTCGTGGGGTTTCCGGGCGCGTTTGCCTCGTTTTCCAACGACATCGAGCGCCACGGCGTGATCTGGGCCGGCCAGCCGGTGTCCATTGCCAACGCCACGAGCCACAAGATGACGCCCGGAGGCAAGCATGGCTAAAACGCTACCGGCGGTCGACGTGGCAATCATTGGAGGCGGATGGACCGGTTCCATCATCGGCAAGGAGCTTGCCGCCGCCAAGCAACGGGTCGTGGTGCTGGAACGCGGCGAGGCACGGTGGCCGTCGCCTGACTTTCAGGGGCCCAACGTCCACGACGAACTCAAGTACACGCGCCGCCACGAACTGCACCAGGACGCCGCGACCGAAACCTACACGTTCCGCAACAACGCGGACCAGAAGGCGCTGCCGATGCGCCGGTGGCAATTTGCCTACCCCGGCACGCATCTGGGCGGCGCGGGCAATCATTGGTCGGGCGCCTACTACCGCTTCGATCCCACCGACTTCGTCATGCGCAGCCATTACAACGAGCGCTATGGCAAGGACATCTTCGACAAGGAACTGACCTGTCAGGACTGGGGCATCACCTATGACGAGCTGGAGCCGTACTTTGATCGCTTCGATTACCTGATCGGCGCTTCCGGCCAGGCGGGCAACATCAAGGGCGAGAAACAGGAAGGCGGCAACCCGTTCGAGCCGTGGCGCTCGCGCCCCTACCCCAACCCGCCCATGAAGGTGCCCTACGCGCCGGCGCTCTTTGGCGAAGCCGCACGCAAGCTGGGCTATCACCCTTACGTGCAGCCGTCCGCGCTTTGTACGCGGCCCTATGTGAACACCGAAGGCCTGCACATGAGCGCGTGCGTGTACTGCGGATTCTGTTCCAACTTTGGTTGCGAGCACTTCGCCAAGGCCTCGCCGCAGGTGTGCATCCTGCCGGTGGCCATGAAGATGGAGAATTTCGAGATCCGCACCGGCGCGCACGTGCTGCGCGTGGAGCTGACGCCGGACAAGAAGCGCGCCCGGGGCGTGACGTACGTGGATGCGGGCGGCGAAGAAGTCTTCCAGCCGGCCGAAATCGTCGTGCTGTCCGCGTTCGGCATCAACAACGTGCGGCTGCTGTTGCTCTCGGGAATCGGCAAGCCCTTCGATCCGGCAACCAACACCGGCGTCGTGGGCCGCAACTACACACACCAGACCACCTCGGGCGTGAACCTGTTTTTCGACGAGTCGGTCAACATCAACCCGTTCATGGGCGCCGGCGCGGTGGCGGTGACGATGGACGACTTCAGCGCCGACAACTTCGACCATGGGCCCGTGGGCTTCGTCGGCGGCGGCTATCTGCAGATTCAGGTCGTCAGCGGCGCGCCGATCGGCTTTCATCCCACGCCCAAGGGCACGCCGTCGTGGGGCTCTGAATGGAAGAAGGCGGTCGCGCGCTACTACAACCATGCGGCCAACATCACCATCACCGGCTCGGCGCAGCCCTGGCGCGGCGGCTACCTGAGCCTGGATCCCACCTACAAGGATGCGTGGGGCCTGCCGCTGTTGCGGGTGACTTACGATTTTCCGGACAACGACATCCGCATGTCGGCCTTTCTGACGGAAAAAGGCGACGAGATCGCACGCGCCATGAAGGGCATCGTCCGCACCGAACCGGGCCCGCGCAAGCGGCCGTTTTCGGCGACCGCGTATCAGTCGACCCACCTGACGGGCGGCGCGGCGATGGGCGACGATCCCAACACCAGCGTCGTTAACCGCTACGGTCAGTCGTGGGACGTCCCCAACGTGTTCGTCACGGGCGCCGCGCTCTTTCCGCAGAACTCGGGCTACAACCCGACAGGCACCGTGGGCGCCACCGCCTACTGGATCGTAGAGAAAATCAAGGCGGACTATCTGCGTTCGCCGGGCCCGCTGGTGTCATCATGATCGAACATCGCAAAGGCATCATCTTCACTGTCGGGTTGATGGTCGCGGTGCCGGCCATCACGCTGGTCGCGACCGTGCACCAGATGATGGGCGCGGGCGGCGACGAGGCGATCCGGGCCTCGGCCGTGCCGCAACCGCCACCGCCCGCCGCGAGTCCGGCGCCGCAGGCGGCCGCGCCGGCGGGGCAAGGGGCGGCCCCGGCGGCTTCGGGTGCCACGCCGGCCGCGACGGGTCCCGCCGCTGGATCGGGCGCGGCGGCGCCTGCCGCCGTATCGGGCGCAGCGGCGCCTGCCGCCCCATCGGGCGCCCAGCCGCCTGCCCCCCTGAAACCCGTGCCGGGACGCAGCGCCAACGATTTCACCGCGTCGCGCCCGGATTGGGAAAAGTGGCTGCGTGAGGCCGATCCCGAAGTCGGCAAACAGCTGGCCGCGAACGGCAAGCCCGGCGCGGGGGTGCAGGCCTGCGTGGCCTGCCATGGCCCGGCCGGCATCACGCCCACGGGCGGCATTTTCCCCAACCTGGCGGGGCTGCGCAGCGAGTATCTCGCCAAGCAGTTGGCCGACTTCCGGTCCGGCACGCGGGTGCAACCCCTGATGAACACCATCGCGCGCGCGCTGACAGAGGAAGAAATCGGACAGGTGGCGGCCTATTACGGCACGTTGGCCGGCCCGCCGCTGCACGTGGGCGAGTTCGGCGGCGAGGCGGCGCGCAAGCTGGATGTTGAAGGCGACGGCGCGCGCGCCCTGCCCGCCTGCGCCAATTGCCATGGTCTGCGCGGCATGGGCGAAGGCCCGTTGCTGCCGCGGCTGGCCGGGCAGTCTCGGGAATATTTCACCGACCAGATGAACGCGTTTCGCAATGGATCGCGCCAGAACGACGATGTCGGCGTGATGCGGGCGTTTTCGCGGCGCCTGACCGACGCGGAGATCCAGGCGCTGGCGCAATACTACGCCGGCCCGGCGCCAGCGCCGCGGTAGGCGCCGGTTAGGCAGTACAATCGCGTCCGCCGCACCCGCAACGGGTGCGCGGCCGCGACGCTGTCGCGATCCCAGATGGACCCGGCTTGCCGGGTGGCTCGGCCGGGCGCCTATCCCTCGGACAACCTGCAAGCCCAACGGGCGTTCGCCCTTGACCTGCCGCACACGCTGCGGCGCGACCCACGCCCGGCGCTTGCTCAAATCTGCTTAGCCAATCAATGTCAGTTCTTTCCAAGCTTCGCCGCGACTGGATGGCCAATCCGCGCGCGGACGTTCTGTCGGGGGTGCTCGTCGCCCTTGCCCTGATTCCCGAAGCCATCGGCTTTTCCATCATCGCCGGGGTCGACCCCAGCGTTGGCCTGTATGCCTCGTTTTCCATCGCGTTCATCATTGCGTTCATGGGCGGGCGGCCGGGCATGATCTCCGCCGCGACCGCCGCGGTCGCGGTCCTGGTCGCGCCGCTGGTGCGCGAGCACGGCGTCAGCTACCTGTTCGCCGCGACCGTGTTGATGGGCCTGCTGCAGATCGCGGCCGGATTCCTGCGGCTGGACCTGCTGATGCAGTATGTGTCGCGTTCGGTCGTGACTGGCTTCGTCAATGCGCTGGCCATCCTGATCTTCATGGCGCAGCTGCCGCAATTGATCGGGGTGACATGGGTCACGTATGCCATGGTGGCCGCCGCGCTTGCCATCATCTATCTGCTGCCCCGGCTCACCACGGTCATCCCATCGCCGCTGATCGCCATCATCGTCATGACGGCCGTCTCCATCCAGGCGGGGCTGGACGTCAACACGGTGGGCGACATGGGCGCGCTGCCCTCTGCCCTGCCGTCGTTCATGGTTCCCGATGTGCCCTTCACGCTGGAGACCCTGCGCATCATCCTGCCGTACTCGCTGACGATGGCCGCGGTGGGACTGCTGGAATCTATGATGACGGCGCAGATCGTGGACGACATGACCGACACCGCCAGCGACAAGCGCCGCGAATGCAAGGGCCAGGGCATTGCCAACCTGGTCACGGGCTTTCTGGGCGGCATGGGCGGCTGCGCCATGATCGGCCAGTCCGTCATCAACGTGCGCGCCGGCGGCCGCACGCGTCTGTCCACCTGCGTGGCGGGCGTCTTCCTCCTGTTCCTGATCGTGGCGCTGGGCCCCCTGGTGGCGCAGATCCCAATGCCGGCCCTGGTGGCCGTGATGATCATGGTGTCGATTGGCACCTTCAACTG
This sequence comes from Achromobacter sp. E1, assembly GCF_037039475.1. Taxonomy (NCBI): domain Bacteria; kingdom Pseudomonadati; phylum Pseudomonadota; class Betaproteobacteria; order Burkholderiales; family Alcaligenaceae; genus Achromobacter; species Achromobacter sp. E1. The sequence continues at coordinate 2,947,988 of NZ_CP146253.1, read as the reverse complement.
GCGCTCCTTGCGCAACCTCGGCTCGCATCCCTGGCAGTCGTCGGTCGTCATGCTGGCGACGGTCGCCGTGGTGGTCTGGACGCACGACCTGGCACGCGGCGTGCTGGTGGGCGTGGTGCTGAGCGGTCTGTTCTTTGCCGGCAAGGTCAAAGGGCTGCTGCACGTGGCCACGTTGTTGTCCGAGGATGGGCGCACGCGTACCTACCGCTATTCGGGGCAGATCTTTTTCGCCTCGGCGTCGCGGTTTTCGGCGGCGGTCGACTTTCATGAAGCCGTGGAGCGCGTGGTGATCGATCTGACGGCCGCGCACTTCTGGGACATTTCGGCCGTTGGCGAACTGGACAAGGTGACGCTCAAGCTGCGCCGCGCGGGCATTCAGGTCGAGGTCGTGGGACTGAACGAGGCCAGCGCCACGCTGGTCGGGCGTTATGCCCAACCAGGGGCGCAGTCGGGCCACTAGCGCGCCGTCGCGGCCGATGCCTTCACGGCCTCGGCTGCGGATCAACACGTTTGGTTACTTCCCGGGCACGCCGCTTGCTCACTCCGCCAGATCGCATCTGCCGGAGTTTTCATGCCCGCTTCGCATTCCCTCGACGCCACGACGCTGACGGTGTTGACGGTCAACACCCATAAGGGCTTTACCAGTTTCAACCGCCGCTTCATGCTGCACGACCTGCGTGAGGCGCTGCGCACCGCCTCCCCGGACGTGGTCTTTCTGCAGGAAGTCCTGGGCGAACACCAGACGCACGCCGGGCGCCACGATTCCTGGCCGGCGCAGTCGCAGTATGAATTTCTTGCCGACACGTTGTGGACGGACTTCGCCTATGGCCGCAACGCGGTCTACCCCGAGGGACATCATGGCAACGCGATCCTGTCGCGCTACCCGATCGAAAGCCACGAGAACCATGACGTGAGCGTCGATGGCCATGAAGGACGGGGCCTGTTGCACTGCGTCTTGCGGCCCCCTTCCCTTGCGTCGCCCGTGCACGCCATCTGCGTGCATCTGGGGCTGCTCGAGCGCCACCGGGGCGAGCAATTGCGCCGGCTGTGCGAGCTGGTGTCCCACGGCGTGCCCGCGGACGAGCCGCTGCTGATTGCAGGCGACTTCAACGACTGGCGGCTGCGCGCGGATACGCTGATGCGCGATTGCGGCACGCAGGAGGTTTTCACGTCGCGTCTGGGCCGGCCCGCGCGCACCTTCCCGGCGCGCTGGCCGCTGCTGCGGCTGGACCGCATTTATGTACGCAGTGTGCGCGACTGGAAGCCGGTGCCGCTGGCATCGCGCGTCTGGTCGCGCCTTTCCGATCATGTGCCGATTTGCGCGGAGATTGCGCTATGAACCTGGGCTGGCGCGAAAACAACCGATATACCCTGCTGGAAAACGGCACGGAATACTTTCCCGCCGTCGTCGAGGCCATCGACGCGGCCAAGAGCGAAGTGCTGGTGGAAACCTTCATCCTGTTCGACGACACCGTCGGCCGGGATATCCAGCAGGTTCTGATCCGCGCCGCCAAGCGCGGCGTCAGCGTGGACCTGCTGGTCGACGGCTACGGCTCCGACGAGCTGAGCGAAGAATTCATCGGCGCGATGACCGAGGCCGGCGTGCGCTTTCACGTATTCGATCCGCGCCCGCGCTTTCTGGGCGTGCGTACGAACGTGTTCCGGCGCATGCACCGCAAGATCGTGGGCATCGACCGCGAGCGCGCGTTCATCGGCGGCATCAATTTTTCCGCGGACCATTTGCCCGACTATGGGCCGGAAGCGAAGCAGGACTACGCCGTTCTGGTTGAAGGGCCGCTGGCGGCCGACATTGCCGACTACGCGCGCGCGCAGCTGGGCAACGGCAAGCGGCGGCTGCGGCGCCGCCCCGCCCGGATGGATCCCCTGCCCGCCGGCGACGGCGGCGGGCGGCTGGTGGTGCGCGACAACATCAGCCATCGCAGCGACATCGAACGCTACTACCGGGCGGGCGTGCGCTCGGCGCGCTCGGACGTGCTGATCGCCAATGCCTACTTCTTTCCGGGATACCACCTGCTGCGCGACCTGGTGAAGGCCGCCCGCCGCGGCGTGCGCGTGCGGCTGCTGCTGCAGGGCGAGCCGGATGTCCTGGTCGCCCGCCTGGCCGCGTCGATGCTGTACGACTACCTGATCGATTCGGGCGTGGAGATCCATGAGTACTGCAAGCAACCGCTGCACGGCAAGGTCGCGTGCGTGGACGATGACTGGTCGACGATTGGTTCGAGCAACCTGGATCCGCTGAGTCTGGCGCTGAACCTGGAGGCCAACGTCGTGGTGCGGGACGCGTCGCTGAACGCAGCCCTGCGCAAGAGCCTGGACCGGCTGATTGCCGAAGACTGCCGGCCGGTCGAGATGGCCAAGAACTCGCGGCGCCGGTTGCGCCGCCTGTGGCTGGGCGTGGTGGTGTTCCACTTTCTGCGGCGGTTTCCCGCGTGGGCGGGCAGCTTGCCGGCCCACAAGCCGCGCCTGCAATCCATGACGGCGGATACCGGAAGGGAGACCGCATGAAGATCCTGCATTCGTCACCCATGCGGGCGTTGAGGCGCCGCTGGCCCCGTATCAAGCGCGTCCTGCCCGTGCTGGTGCTGATCGTGGTCGCCGGGCTGCTGTACTACTTCGGCCGCTCCGTGGACTGGCCGCAGGTGTGGGTCGCCATGCGCAAGATTCCGGGCCAGACCATCGCCATCGCGGCCGGACTGGTGGTTGCGGGCTACCTTGCGTACGGCAGCCTGGACCTCCTGGGCAAGAAATACACGCGCCACCACCTGCCCGCGCCCAAGGCGCTGGGCGTGGCGATGCTCAGCTACGCGCTGAACCTGAACCTGGGCGTGCTGGTGGGCGGCCTGGGAGCACGGCTGCGGCTTTACACGCGGCTGGGCTGCCGCAAGTCTGTCGCGACCCGCGTCGCCTTGTTTGCGGCGGCATCGAACTGGATCGGCTATGCGTGGCTGGCGGGCATCGTGTTCGCATTGGGCGTGGTGCCGGTGCCGGCGGGCTGGGAAATCGGCTCCGGCATGCTGCGCATCCTGGGACTTGCGCTGCTGGCGTTGGGCATTGCGTACGTCGTGACGTGCGCACGGGCCCGGCGCCGCAGCGTCACGTGGATGGGCCACCACATCACGCTGCCGCGCGCCCGCATGGCCGTGGCGCAATGCGCCCTGGCGGCGCTGTCCTGGTCCCTGATGGGCGCCATCTGCTACGTGCTGCTGCAGGGCAAGGCAAGCTACCCGGCGGTGCTGGGCATCCTGCTTTGCACGAGCTTCGCGTCGGTCATCACCCGCGTGCCCGGCGGGTTGGGCACCACCGAGGCCATCTTCGTGGCCGCGCTGGGATCCCAGATTCCGCCCACCGAAGTGCTGGGCGCGGCCTTGGCCTACCGGGCCGTCTATGCGTTGGCGCCGCTGTGCCTGGCGCTGATCGCGTATCCCCTGATCGAGCTGAAATTGGGCATGCGTCGGCGCAAGGCGGACGCCGCTCCCCCAGGCCAAGCAAGCCGCGTGCAATGAGGACCGCCATGAGTAGACCCCGACCCGACTCCGCAGGAACCGTCGCCGCCTATCCGCGGCGCGCCGCTGCGTCCGAACACGATATCGCCTCGCAGGAGGCGCTGGCGTTGCGCGTTGCCGCCTTGCTGGGACGGCGGTTCGCCCCGGACTTCCGGCCGACCCGCAATCGCGGCGAACCACCGCCCTACTACGTGCCGGATCGCAGCATCACCAGCCTGGCCCGCGCGGCAAAGTTGGGCATCACGCGCGCGGCCGACCTGTTCGGCGGCGTGACGCCGCATGCCTTCGTCGCCACCAAATCCATCACCCATGGCGTCGTCGACGCCCAGGCGCGGGTGCCGCAGGGGTGGGCGCGATCATTGGCCGGCGCGCTCGAGGAGGTCGTGCTTCGCGGCTTCACCGCCTTCACGCTGGAGGACGCCTACCGGGCCGGGGAACGGCTGCTGCAGGAAGGCGCATTCCGCGTCAAGCCAGCCGACGCCACTGCGGGCCGCGGGCAGATCGTCGTTCGCAACGCGCAGGAATTGCGGGCCGCGCTGAGCGAACAGGACGCTGCATCCGTGCGCCGCCTGGGCCTCGTGCTGGAGGAAGACCTGGCGCAGATCGAGACCTACAGCGTGGGCTGGGTGCGCGTGGGCAAGCTGGAAGCGTCGTATGTGGGCACGCAGTGCCTGACGCCCGACAACAACGGCGTGCCGGTGTACGGCGGCTCCAATCTCACCGTCGCCCGTGGGGGCTTCGACGAGTTGCGGGCGCTTAACCTGACCGGCGAAGAACGGCAGGCGGTGGACTTGAGCTGCCGCTATGACACGGCGGTCTCCACCGCCTATCCTGATTTCTTCGCGTCCCGGCGCAACTACGACGTGGGCGTGGGCCGCAACGCCCAAGGCGAACCCCGCGCCGGCGTGCTGGAGCAATCGTGGCGGGCGGGCGGCGCCAGCATTGCGGAACTGTCCGCGCTGCAGGCGTTCATGCTGTCGCCATCGCTTAAATCCGTGTCCGCCTTCACGCGCGAGCGCTATGGCGCGGACGAACCGCCGCCGACGTCAGAACAATACGTGTACCGGGGCGAAGACTCCGCCGTGGGTATGATCACCAAATCCGGGGGCATTCTGGAGGACGACGATGGCCGCCTTTAGCGACCCAATCGAAATCGACGTGGCGGACCAGCAGCTGGCCGGCACGTTTCTGACGCCCGAGAGCAAGGTGCCGGGCGTGCTGTTCATTCACGGCTGGGGCGGCGACCAGAAGTTCGACCTGGCCCGCGCCAAGGGCATCGCCGCGCTGGGATGCGTGTGCCTGACGTTCGACCTGCGCGGCCATGCCGCCACGCAGGCGCAGCAGATGCAGGTGTCGCGCGACGACAACCTGCGCGACGTCATGGCGGCCTACGACCGGCTTGCGGCGCACCCGTCGCTGGACAGCGGCTCGGTCGCGGTAGTGGGCAGCAGCTACGGCGGCTACCTGGCCGCCATTCTGAGCGGACTGCGCCGCGTGCGCTGGCTGGCCCTGCACGTGCCCGCGCTGTACCGCGACGACGAATGGATGCTGCCCAAGAACCAGCTCAACCGGGAAACCCTGCGGGCGTATCGCAACACCCATATCGAGCCCGAAAGCAACCGCGCGCTGGCCTCTTGCGCCACCTTCACCGGCGACGTGCTGATCGTGGAAGCCGAGCACGACGTGTACATTCCGCACTCGACGATCATGAACTACCGTTCGGCCTTCCGGCGGTCCCATTCGATGACGCACCGCATCCTGGATGGCGCGGATCACGCCCTCAGCGACAAGGCCTCGCAGCAGGCCTATACGTCGATCCTGGTGAATTGGGTGACCGAAATGGTCATGGGCGCGCGGGTCGGCCGGCCGCGCCCGCTGCCTTAGGCGGCTACCCGGCGACGGCTCAGGGCTTGGCGGGGCTGAGCAGGTCCGACAACGCGTTGCCCAATTCCTTGACGGCGCCCGCGACCCCTTCCGCGGCGCCTTCGGCGCCCACCCCAATGGCGTGTCCGAAGCCTTGCGCCACCTGCGCCGCAAAGCCGCGCGTGACCGAGAACTTCGGATTATCCAGGCTCCCCGCCAACGCGAAGTCGAACCGGACCGTGCCGCTCTTGTCCTTCATGGCCGCCAGCACTGCCTTGCGCGGCAACGAGAACAGGCTGCCGTCGCCGCTGAACTTCAGGTTGTGCAAGGCCACGGCACCCGAGGCCTTCAGCTCATGGCGGGCAATCGACGTCTTCATGTCCAGGTCCATCGAACCGCCCGACAGCGAGCCGGCGCCGTTCTCGGCCAGATAAGGCGCGGCATGGCGCACGTCCATGTTGCGCGCCGCGACCGTGATGTCGGCGTCCGTGCCGCCGATCACCACTTTGCCCCGCGCGCGCACCGTCGACTCGCCATTGCGGTTGTCCTCGACCTTGCCGGTAAATTCCATGTCGCTGGACGTGCCATCGCCAGGAATGACCACCGGCTGCAGCCGCGCCTGCACGTCCTTGAAGGGAATGCGATGCGGCGGCTTTGAGACAGCCCCGTCCAGGTATTCCAGCCGGCCATCGCGCAGGATCAGCTCGGCGACGCGGATCGGCCCGTTGCGCCGCGTCTTGCCATCCCCCACGCCCGCCCGCAGCGCCGCCTGCAGCGCGGGAGAGATCTGCATGTCGCCGTCCGGACTGCGCACCACGGCGAAATCGAACCCGTCAATGATGATGCGCTTGAACACGGCTTCGCGGCGCAGAAAGGCGGTCCACTCCGGTTCAAGTTCAACGCGCTGGGCGCGCGCGCCGGGCTGGCCAGATGCGCCGGGTACGGTGACGTCGGTCAGCACTACCTGCCGCAGGCCGACCTGCACGTTGCCGACCTGGCTGCGGGGGCCCAGAATGCTGGCGATGCGCTGTTCGACCACGCGGGTGGCGGCCAGCGCCAGCACCGCAAGGACGGCTCCGATCAGAAGCAGTATCGCCAGGGCTGTGCCCCAGCCTGACCGGCCACGCGCGTCGGCTGCGTTCGAACTCATCTTGGTTTCCGAAGTTGTACAAATCACCGGCGCCGCCGGCGCCACACCCCTTGCACCATAGCGAGGCGCGGCGGCCTGCGCAACCTAGAGCATCGTCCGGGATGCGCAATCATTCATCAATGCTCGAAAAGGATGAGACGGCGCCTGGCCTCGCCGTCTCGATGCTGGTCAAACGAGCTCACGCCGCCAGGACAGGCGCCAGTAGCGTTCGGGACGGGATGGCAAAGCGCCAAGCTGCCCCGCCTGCACGTCTGCCGCCAGGCTGTTGCGCGCGACCAGGGCGCGCTGACGACCACGCGTGACGTCGCCCTCGGCGCCGGCGTCGAACGGCGAGGCCAGGATCCGATGGCGCAGCAGACTGGCCAGCCGCTCCTGGACCGCGCCCGGCTCGGCGTCCGCGACCTCTTCATAGGCGATCCACTCCACGCGCAGAAACAGCGCGCGCGCGGTCAGGCATGCATCCGACACTTGCAGCTGCGCCGGCCCGCAAAGCCCCAGCGGCATCAGGATCACCCGCGGCCGCAGCGCGGACAGCGCCGATGCCAGGGCGCCCGTCAACCGCCCGGCCCTGCCGCTGTCCGGGTGCGGATCTTCCACCATATCCATCTGCACGCCGCGCACGCCCAGCAGCGACAGCGCCCGCGCGCTGCTGGCCTGGCGGGCAAGGACGGCGTCGCGGACGCTTGCAAGACGGTCGGCGCTATCCTTGCCGTTGGCGCAACCAGCGGGCAGCGGCAGGCCCGAATACACCGTGAGCACGGTGCTGTCCGCACGCGCCGCCAACAGGCCTGCGCAGCCGCAGACGGCGTCGTTAAAGCAGGGAGAAACCGCAATCAGTCTGCCTTCCCGGAGCATGGTTTCCTCTGGGACGACGGCTTACCAATACGGGGGCTGGTTGTAATACTGATGAATGCCTCTGGCCCAGGTTTCGTCCGCCATGCTGGGCCAATTGTCCTTGTCGAACCCGTCGGCGTTCTTGAGCACCTCCTTGTCCACGTTCAGCACGAAGCACTTGCGGTCGGTATCCAGCGTCAGCGCGCTCCACGGAATGGCGTACAGCTTGTCGCCAATGCCGAGAATGCCGCCACGCGAAAGGACGGCATACGCCACGCGCCCGTGCGGCACGTCCAGCATGATTTCCTGGATGCTGCCCAGCGATTCGCCGGCCGGGTTGTAGACGTCGTTCCCTTCAAGTGTGCTGGCCGCCATGATCTGCGGACCGGGGCCGCTGGGATCGTTTTTCGGACCGCCCACGATCTTGGTTTCGCTTTGCGCCTGGCCGGCGCCTGTCAACGGATGGTTCATGGTGAGTCTCCTTCAGTGAAGCGTCTTGCATGGCGAACGGTTCGGCATGCAGGTCACCTTCAAAGCAAGCCCTGTGCCACACCACGATGCGGCCGGTGCCCCGGCCTTGCGCAGGCCCGGCCCGGGCAGGATGGCAGTTCTTACATGCGGCCCCACAAAAATGCCGGGGCCGGCCCTGCGTGTACAGGATCGGCCCCGGCCGGCGCGCGGGTCGGACGGCGCGGGTTGGCGTCAGCGCCGGTTGCCGCGGTCCGACATCATGCAGATGCCGGCCAGCACGCCCAGCAGCACGGCGCCTGCGATGCTCTTCCAGGCGTTCTCATGCACGTATTCGTCCGTGGCGTGCGACACCACGCGCGCCCGGTCCCAGGCCGCGCGCTCCCATCCGCGGGCCTGATCGCGTGCGGCATCCAGCTGGTGCTTGAGCTTGTCACGGGCGGATTCGATCTCCGACCCGCTGTAGCTGGCGGTGCTTCGCAGCAAATCCTCGGTGCCTGATATCAAGTCGCGCATCGTCCGCGAAGACGAGTCCGAGGTGTGGAACATGTCGCGCAGCCTATCTCGTTTGTTCATGTGTACTCCTTTGAAAAGTGCGGATCGCTCCCCCCGCGGCACGGCGCACGCGAGGCGCGGCCCGCAAGCCGCAAGCCGTGCGAGACCGGTCACAGCCGGTCGATACCCGGCGTCTGCTGGGGGTCTACGCCCGGCATGGGATTGGGAATGCTGTCCGGAGGCCAACGCCCCTTCTCATCCTTGCCCGCGCCGGGCGCGTCGGGCTGAGGTTGTTCGGCTGGCGCCTGGTCCGGGGTCTTCTGCCCGCCCTGTCCGGGCGGTGGGGAACGCGTCCCCTCGGTGTTTGCCATGATGTGCTCCTGAAATGAAAAGACTGATGCAATCGGCTGTCAACTTGCCCACCATTGCTTGATCGTCGCGCGCAGCGCCGCGCCGCCCGTGGCGGCGTCTTCCTGGCGCAGCGCCTTGAAATACGCGCCGATCTGCTTGGCCGGGATGTGGGGCGGCAACGGCGGCATCTCGGGATCGGTCACCATCTCCAGCACGACAGGACGTCCCGCCGCCAAGGCGCGGTCCCACGCCGGTCCGACGTCGTCGGGACTGTCCACCCGGATGCCCTCCAGGCCCAGCATCCGGCCGTATTCCGCGTAAGAAAACTTCGGCAACCACTGCGAGTCCGGAAAACGCGGGTCCCCGCCCATCACTCGCTGTTCCCACGTCACCAGGTTCAAATCGCCGTTGTTCAGCACCATGACGATCAGAGTGGGATTGCTCCAGTCCTGCCACCGGTGGGCAATGGTGATGAGCTCGTTGATGCCCAGCATCTGCATCGCGCCGTCGCCTACCAAGGCGATGACAGGGCGATCCGGGTAGGCAAGCTTTGCCGCCACCGCATAGGGCACGCCGCAACCCATCGTGGCCAGCCCGCCCGACACCGAACCCATCATGCCGGCCTGAATGTCGACGTTGCGCGCATACCAGTTGGCGGCCGAGCCCGAGTCGCAGGTCAGGATGGTCCGCGCAGGCAACCGCTTGGACAACTCCAGGAACGGGCGCTGAGGATTGATCGGCTTGGCATCGACCATCGCACGGGCATGCACCGTTTCGCGCCAGGCGGAAACCTGCTTCTCGATACGCTCGCGCCAGCGCCGCGTTTTCTTGGGTTCCAGCAGCGGTATCAGCGCTTCCAGCGTCAATCGGCTGTCGCCCACCAGCCCGATCTCCACGGGATAGCGCAGGCTGAGCTTGCGGCCGTCGCGGTCGATCTGCACGGCGCGCGCCTGGCCTTCCTGCGGCAGGAATTCCGCATACGGGAACGAGGTGCCCACCATCAGCAGCGTGTCGCACTCGTTCATCATGTCCCAGCTTGGCTGCGTGCCGAGCAGTCCGATGGCGCCCGTCACGTAAGGCAGGCTGTCCGGCAGCACCGCCTTGCCCAGCAGCGCCTTGGCCACGCCCGCGCCCAGCAGCTCGGCGACCTGGCCGACCTGTTCGCCCGCCTGCAGCGCGCCCGCGCCCACCAGGATTGCCACCTTCTCGCCGCGATTCAGGATGTCGGCGGCGTTGCGCAGCGCGTCCGGGCCGGGCACGGCGGCGTGGGAGGTCACGCCGATGCCTGTGTGCACCGTGCCATGCTCGCGGGGCGGCGCCGGCACGGCCGGCAAATCCTGCACGTCGTTGGGAAAGATGACGCAGGTCACGCTGCGGCGCTCCAGGGCAATGCGCATGGCGCGGTCCACCATATGGCGCGCTTGCTCGGCCGTCGTCGCCATCTGCACGTAATCGTGCGCGACGTCCTTGAACAGGCTGATCAGGTCCACTTCCTGCTGGTAGTCGCCGCCCAGCGCGCTGCGGGCCTGTTGGCCCACCAGCGCCACGACCGGCTGATGATCCAGCTTGGCGTCATACAGACCGTTGAGCAGATGGATGGCGCCGGGCCCCGAGGTCGCCAGGCATACCCCGACCTGCCCCGTGAATTTGGCATGGGCGCACGCCATGAAAGCGGCGCTTTCTTCGTGGCGGGCCTGTACGAATTCCAGCGGCTCCTGCGTGCGGCCAAAGGCGCCGATGAGCCCGTTGATGCCGTCGCCGGGATACCCGTACACCGTGCGCACGCCCCACTGCGACAGCCGCTTCAACACGAAGTCCGACACTGTTTCCATACGTTTCTCCATGCGGTCGTCGTTGAAAGCGTCTCCATGCAGCAACCGCCGTTCCTGCCCCCGATTGGAATTTGGGCGCAGGGGCGCAGATAAAAATTACAAACCGGCCGTGGCGGGCGCCAGGCCTGCGTCGTCGCTCCATCGTTTGGATGACCCGCATTTGTGCTGCATTGCGCAATTTTTCTGGCGCCAGCGGTTTTGGGCACACGGCTTGCGTAAGGGGAAGCCTCGGCCTATCAACTGGAGCAAGCATGGCGAAGACAAGAACCCTGATTGTGGCGGGAGAAGCTTTTCCGCTGGCCAAAACGGGCGGACTGGGAGATGCCATTACCGGCATGGCCCGCGCGTTGATGGAGGCGCGAATGCCTCTGAGCGTGCTGCTGCCTGCCTATCGGGGCGTGCGCGCCAAGCTGAACCGCGTGCGCGAAGGGGCCACGCTTGATGATCTGCCTGGCGGTCCGGCCGTCCTGCTGGAAGGCAAATGCCCCCAATCCGGCATCGACTATCTGGTGCTTGAGAACGATGCCCTGTACGACCGTGGCGGCCTCTACGCCGACGAGAACGGGCGCGAGCACCCCGACAACGGCTTGCGCTATGCAGCGCTTGCGCACGCCGCCGTGCGCGTGGCGGCGGGCTTGCCGGGCGTTGCACGCCCCACGCTGGTGCACGCGCACGACTGGCATGCCGGCCTGGTGCCGCTGCTGCTGCGCGCGGCCGACCTCGCCGACGTGAAAAGCGTGATGACCATTCACAACCTGGCATTCCAGGGGCTGTTCCCGATGGCATGCGCCGACGAGTTTGGCGTGCCCGAATGGGCCCGCACCGACGACGGCGCCCAGGCCTGGGGGCAGCTCAACTTCCTGAAGGCCGGCATCCGCTACGCGGACCGCGTCACCACGGTCAGCCACACCTACGCCCGCGAAATCATGACGCCGCAGTTCGGGTGCGGCCTGGAAGCGCTGCTGCGCAGCCGTGCGGACGACCTGCTGCCGATCCCGAACGGCATCGACGACGTGCTGTGGAACCCTGCCCACGATCCGTACCTGCGCAGCCACCGCTATTCGGTCCGAGACCTGACCAACAAGATTCATTGCAAGGCGGCATTGCAACGCGAGTTCGGCTTGCGCCCGGATCTGGGCGCGACGGTGATGGGGATGGGCAACCGCCTGACCGAACAGAAGATGGCGGACGTCGCGGTGCACGCGCTTCCCGAAGCGCTGGACCGTCACCCCAATCTGCAGATCGCCATCCTGGGTCAAGGCGATCACCGGCTGGAAGAAGCCTTGCAGGACATCGCGCGCCGCTATCCGGGACGCTGCGCCACGCATATCGGCTACGACGAGGGCATCGCCCACCGTCTGCACGCCGGCTCCGACATCCTGCTGCATGCCAGCCGCTTCGAGCCGTTCGGCCTGACCCCGCTCTATGCGATGCGCTACGGCACCCTGCCGATCGGCTCGCGGGTCGGCGGCATGGCCGATACGATCCAGGATCCCGGTCCGCGCGCCCCGCTGTCGGCCATGGCATCGGCCACCGGCGTGCTTTTTGAAGGCGACACGCCGCAGGCCATGAGCGCCGCGATCGATCGCGCCATCGACCTGCGCGGCCACGGCATTCTCTGGCGGCTGATGCAGCGCAACGCGATGAGCAGCGATTTCGGCTGGCGCGCCGCGGTCAGCCTATACGCCAGCCTGTACCGGTCGCTGGTGGAACCCGAGTATCGCGATGCGGCGCCCGCCTCGGCCCTGCAACCCGCCGACGTTGCCGCCGTCAGCCGCCGCCAGCCGCGAGCGGGCGGCGCACTGCCAGCCGCCATCTAAGGAGCCAGCCCGGTGCCCCGTTCCACCGCCCTCGCGCCGTCCCGCGCCCCGCTACGTCTTTATCACGCCCGCTCTGGCCTGCCGGAGGGTTCATCCGACCGTCAGGCCCTGTGCGAGCGCCTCGCGCAACGCGGGTTCAATGCCGTGCTGGTGCCGGCGCCGTGGCTGACCGGGCCAGAACCGGGCTCGAATGCCGCGCGCGATGCGGACACTGCGCGCGTGGACGGCAAGGACACGCCAATTACTCAGTGGTACACCGAGGTCGCGGCGCAGTTGACGGCCCACGGGTTGTCGCTGTTCGTCGACGTGATCCTGGACCGCAGTGCGCGCCATGCCGTGGCGACCACCGCCGAACCCGGGTGGTACCGGTCACTGCATGAAGAACCCGCGCGCGATCCGCGACTGACGCCGCAGGAGCGCGGGGTGATGCACCTGCCTGAAGGCCCCCTGCCGCCCGGCTTTCTGCCGGCGTGGACGGCGCGTCTGCTCGACTGGACCCGCAGCGGGGTCAAGGGCCTCGTGTTCCAGGCGCCTCACCGGCTGCCGGCAGAGGCGTGGCGGGAACTGGGGGCCGCGTTGCGCGCGCAGAATCCGGATGTGCGCCTGTTGGCCTGGACACCCGGCCTGTCGCCCGCCGACCTGGCGGGCCTGCGGGACGCGGCGTTCGACGCCGCGTTTTCTTCCCTGCCCTGGTGGGACTTCAAGTCGTCGTGGCTGGCGGAAGAGGACGCGCGCCTGCGCGCCATTGGCGACGTCATTGCGGCGCCGCCGCAATCCGGCGCGCAGTGGCCGTCTGAATACGGGCTCAGCGCGCTCTGGAGCGCGGCGGTGTCGGGCGATGGACTCATGCTGACGGACGAGGACGAACACCGCCTGCCGGACGTGCAAGCCGTGAACGCCTGGTTCGACGGCTCCCGGCTCAAGGGCCCGTTGTGCCTGCTGGGCGGCCGGGACGGCAGCTGCACCGTGATGCTGCGCGATGCGGGCGATGGCGCGACACTGGCGCTTGCCATCAATCCGTCGCCCACGCAGCACGCGGGCGTGGATTGGGATGCCCTGGCGCCGATGTTGCCGCCGGCCGATCTCGTCCCCTTTACTCCACCGGCCGGTTTGCAGAGGCAGGCCGATTCCCTGTCCGCGGGCGACTGCGCGCTGCTGATGTTCCAACCCACCCAGCCGGTCCGCGACGCCGTGCGTCATCATCGGACGCGCGCCGACGACCTGGCCAACCAGCGCGTCGCGCTGGAGAACATCAGCCCTGCCGTCGATGGCGGCCTCTATCCGGTCAAGACCATCCCGCACGCGCGCATCGCCGTGCAGGCCGACATCTTCATGGACGGGCACGACCAACTCGCCGCCGAGGTGCGCTGGCGGGCCAAGGACGAGGCGCGCTGGCACACCGTCCCGATGACGCGCGGCCTGAACGACCGCTGGGAAGGCGCATTCCGCCCTCGCCGCATTGGGGCCCATGAATTCGTGGTGGCCGCCTGGTTCGACGCCTGGCATACGTTTGCCCATGACATCGAGGTCAAGCACCAGGCGGGCCGCGATATCAGCCTGGAGATCCACGAAGGCCTCGCACTGCTGCGCGACGCCCTGGCGCGCGCCGACGCCGGCTCGCCCGCCGGCGCGGACGCCGAGCCCGTGCGCCGTGCGCTGGCGGCCTTCGCGGACGCCGACCTGGCCCATCCCGTCCCGCCGACGCAAGCGCAGGTCGACGTGCTGCTGGACCCGGCGTTGGCGCATGCCATGCACGCGCTTGACGACCACCCGTTCGAAGCGGTCACCGCCACGGCCTACCCGGTCTGGGTGGACCGCAGCCAGGCCGTCCATTCCAGCTGGTACGAGCTTTTCCCGCGGTCGCAGGCGGCCGAACCCGGCCGCCACGGCACCTTCGACGACGTGGTCGCGCGGCTGCCGGACATCCGCGAGATGGGCTTTGACGTGTTGTACATGCCGCCCATCCACCCGATCGGCCAGCGCAACCGCAAAGGCCGCAACAACAGCCTGCGCGCCGAGCCCGGCGACGTGGGCAGTCCCTACGCCATCGGGGCGCAGAGCGGCGGCCACGACGCCATCGAGCCCGCGCTGGGCACCCTGTCCGACTTCCTGAACCTGGTGGATGCTGCCGCTCAGCATGGCATGGAGATTGCGCTGGACTTTGCCATCCAGTGTTCGCCGGATCATCCGTGGCTGACGCAGCATCCGGACTGGTTCTCGTGGAGGCCGGACGGGTCGATGCGCTACGCCGAGAATCCGCCGAAAAAGTACGAGGACATCGTCAACGTGTCCTTCTACGGCGGCCAGAACCGCCGCGGCCGCAAGCTGGGCTTGTGGCGCGCGCTGCGCGACGTGGTGCTGTTCTGGGTGAACCACGGCGTGCGCATCTTTCGCGTGGACAATCCCCACACCAAGCCCCTGCCGTTCTGGCAGTGGCTGATCTGCGAAGTCCACGCGCAGCATCCGGACGTGATCTTCCTGTCCGAGGCCTTCACGCGCCCCAAGATGATGTACCGGCTGGCCAAGATCGGCTTCACGCAGTCGTACACGTACTTCACGTGGCGCAACGAGCGGGCCGAGCTGGAAGCCTACCTGCAAGAGATTTCGTCGCCGCCGGCGGCCGACTTCTTCCGTCCGCACTTCTTTGTGAACACCCCGGACATCAACCCGTTCTTCCTGCAGACCTCGGGACGCCCGGGCTTTCTGATCCGCTCGGCGCTGGCCGCGTTGGGCTCGGGACTGTGGGGCGTGTACAGCGGGTTTGAACTCTGCGAAGGCGCGCCACTGCCGGGCAAGGAAGAGTACCTGGACTCCGAGAAGTACGAATTGCGCCAGCGCGACTGGCACGCCCCGGGCAACATCCGGGCCGAGATCACACGGCTGAACCAGATCCGGCGCGCCAACCCGGCGTTGCAGACGCATCGCGGCCTGACGCTGGCCGCCAGCAGCAACAACCGGGTGCTGGCTTTCTACAAGTCCACGCCCGGCCACGGCAACGTGGTGCTGGCCGTCATCAGCCTGGATCCGTTCCAGGCGCAGGAGACGCGCGTCGAGGCGCCATTCTGGCTGTTCGGCGAATCGGACGCCGGTCAGCTGTCCGCCGAAGACCTGCTGACCGAAACCTGCGAGACCTGGCATCAGAAGCACCGCAGCCTGACGCTGACCCCCGACCAACCCTATCGCGTGTGGCGGCTTTCGCTGCATGGATGAAGCCCGCGCCCGACGCCATGATGAGTAAAGCCCAACCCATTCACGATGATCCCCTCTGGTACAAGGACGCCGTCATTTACCAGCTTCACGTCAAGTCGTTCTTCGACTCGAACGGCGACGGCGTTGGCGACCTGCCCGGCCTGATTTCCAAGCTGGACTACATCGCCAGCCTGGGCGTGAACACCATCTGGCTGCTGCCCTTCTATCCGTCGCCCCGCCGCGACGACGGCTACGACATCGCGGACTACCGCGGCGTGCACTCGGACTACGGCACCATCGCCGACGTGCGCAAGCTGATCCGGGCCGCGCATGCCCGGGGCCTGCGCATCATCACCGAACTGGTGGTCAACCACACGTCGGACCAGCACCCGTGGTTCCAGCGCGCCCGTGCGGCCAAGCCCGGATCGGCGGCGCGCAACTTCTATGTCTGGTCCGACAACGACAAGGCGTACGCCGGTACGCGCATCATCTTCTGCGATACCGAAAAGTCGAACTGGACGTGGGATCCAGTGGCCAACGCCTACTTCTGGCACCGCTTCTATTCGCACCAGCCCGACCTGAACTACGACAATCCGCAAGTGCTCAAGGAAGTGCTGTCCGTCATGCGCTATTGGCTGGACATGGGCGTGGACGGGCTGCGCCTGGACGCGGTGCCCTACCTGGTGGAGCGCGAAGGCACCAACAACGAGAACCTGCCCGAGACGCATGACGTGCTCAAGCAGATCCGGGCAGTGATCGAGGCCGAGTACCCCGGCCGCCTGCTGCTGGCCGAAGCCAACCAATGGCCCGAGGACGCGCAGGAGTATTTCGGCGCGGGCGACGAATGCCACATGTCCTTTCACTTCCCGCTGATGCCGCGGATGTACATGGCCATCGCGCAGGAAGACCGCTTTCCGATCACCGACATCATCCGCCAGACGCCCGATATTCCGCCGACCTGCCAGTGGGCCATCTTCCTGCGCAATCATGATGAGCTGACGCTGGAGATGGTGACGAGCCGCGAGCGCGACTACCTGTGGAACGTCTACGCGGCCGAGCCGCGCGCCCGCATCAACCTCGGCATCCGCCGCCGGCTGGCGCCGCTGCTGGAACGCGACCGGCGCCGCGTCGAGCTGATGAACAGCCTGCTGCTGTCGATGCCCGGCACGCCGGTTCTTTACTACGGCGACGAACTGGGCATGGGCGACAACGTCCACCTGGGCGACCGCGATGGGGTGCGCACGCCGATGCAATGGTCGCCCGACCGCAATGGCGGCTTTTCGCGCGCCGATCCCGAGCGGCTGCCATTGCCCGTGCTGATGGGCCCGCTGTACGGCTACGAGGCCGTCAACGTCGAGGCGCAGCAGCGCGACCCGCATTCGCTGCTGAACTGGACGCGGCGCATGCTGGCCCAACGCGGACAGAGCCGAGCCTTTGGGCGCGGCACGCTGCGCTTCATCTACGCCGGCAACCGCAAAATACTGGCCTATCTGCGGCAGTTCGAAAGCACCACGATCCTGTGCGTGGCGAACCTGTCGAATGCGGCCCAACCGGTCGAGCTGCACATGCAGGAGTTCTCGGGCCGGGTGCCCGTCGAAATGCTGGGCGGCACGCCCTTCCCCGCGATCGGCGAACTGCCCTATCTGCTGACGCTGCCGCCCTACGGCTTTTACTGGATGGACCTGAGCCAGGACGCCGCGCCGCCCGGATGGCACGCGACGGCGCCCGCCCAGATGCCCGAACTGATTACCCTGGTGCTCAAGAACCGGGGCGGCGCGGCGCTGACCGACGCGTCCCGCGCCACGCTGGAGCGCGAGATCCTGCCGCAGTATCTGGCGCGCCAGCGCTGGTATCCGGGGTCGGAGGCGCCAGCCCGCGCACGTCTGGCCTACGCCACGCCGTTCGCCTCGGCCGAGGGGGAATTCTATTGGGCCGAGATCGAGCCGGAGGACGGCACGACGGGCATGCGCGCGCAAGCGCCCTTTGTCCTGGTCTGGGACGAGACCGCCGTCATCCAGTACGCCATCGCCCGTGTGCGCCGCGGCGCCGAAGTGGGCGTCCTGGCCGACGCCTTCCTGCAGCCGGGCTTCGTGCGCAGTACGCTCCGCGCGATGCAGGCGAGCGCGGAACTTGACGGACGCAGCAGCGGCAAGCCGGGCGACAAGCCGGGCGTGATCCGCTTTCTGCCCGAGGCGGGGCTGGCCGGCATGGATTTCGACGGCGACCTCGACATGCACTGGCTGTCGGGCGAACAGTCCAACAGCTCGGTCATCGTCGGCAATGCCGTCATCCTGAAGCTGATCCGCAGCGTGCAGCCGGGCCTGTCGCCTGAAGCCGAGATGACCCGCTACCTGACGCGGGCCGGCTACGGGAACATTCCGCCGCTGCTGGGCGAGGTGCAACGCGTCGACGCCGAGGGCGTCGTGCACACGCTGGCGGTCGCGCACGGCTACGTCTCCAATGAGGGCGATGCCTGGAGCTGGACGCTGGACTACCTGAAGCGCACGCTGGCCAACGCCCTGCTGGTTGGCAGCTCGCCCGAGGAGTTCGAGGAAACCCTGGAAGGCTACGCCGTCATGGCCGGCACCATCGGAGAACGGCTGGGCCAGATGCACACGCTGCTGGCCGCGCCAACCGATGATGCGGACTTCCAGTCGCGAGCCGCCAGCCAGACGGATGCGGACAAGCGGGCCGAGCAGGTGCTCGCGCTGCTGGACCGCGCCGAAAAGAACCTGCGCGCGACGCTGGACAAGCTTGAAGAGCCGTCGCATGCCTGCGCGGAGTGGTTCTTCGAGCATCACGAGCGCCTGGCCAAGCGCGTCACCGAGATGGCGCAGGCCGAGGTGGGCGCGCCGTGGCTGCGCATACACGGCGACTTCCACCTGGGCCAGGTGCTGGTCGCGCAGACCGACGCATACCTGATCGATTTCGAAGGTGAGCCGATCAGCAGCCTGGAAGTGCGGCGATCGCTCGCTTCTCCGTACAAGGACGTGGCCGGCATGTTGCGCTCGTTTGACTATGCGGCGGCGTCGATTGCGCGGACGGACCTGATCGGCGGCGCGCATCTGGACGCCAATGCGGGAGCGGACGACGTGCCCGCGCCGCCCGTCGCGCCGGCCGAACAGCGCGACGCCCTGCTGGCGCGTTTCCGCCAGCGGGCCTCGGACGCGTTTCTGCAGGGGTACACCGGCGTGCGCGGCGGCGACCTTGCCGCCACGGAGGATCGCGAGGATACGCTGCTGATCCTGGCACAACTGGAGAAAGCCGCCTACGAGGTCAGCTACGAAGCGGCCCACCGGCCAGACTGGATTTCGATTCCCCTGTGCGCCCTGACCGAACTGGCGCGCGGCGTCCTGCTGTCGGCCGCCATCGATGCCGAAGGAAAAACGTCATGACCGCAGGCTTTGCCTCTCCCGCCGCTGCCACCAACGGCCACATCGACGCGCAGGAGCTGACCGCGCTGGCCCACGGGCTGCACGACAACCCTTTCGGGGTGCTGGGGCCGCACGACGGCTGGGTGCGCGTCTTCGTTCCCGGGGCTTCGGCCGTGGCAGTCCTGGATCAGGATGGCGATCGCACGCCCCTGGAGGAACAGGCGCAGGGCCTGTACGTCGGCCGCGTGACGTACGCGCAGGCCGGCGACGGGGCTTCCTACCGGCTGGCGATCCGCTGGCCTGCCGCCGAACAGGTCACCGCCGATCCGTATGCCTTCGGCGCCCTGCTGGATGACGCCACGCTGCAACGCCTGGCCCAAGGCGCGTGGCGTGAGGCCGGCGAGGCCCTGGGCGCGCACCTGGTCGAGGTGGACGGCGTCAGCGGCCTGCGCTGCGCAGTCTGGGCGCCCAACGCCCGGCGGGTTGCGGTGGCGGGCGATTTCAATGGCTGGGATGCGCGCCGCCACGGCATGCGTCTGCGCCACGCTGCCGGGGTGTGGGAAATCTTCATTCCCGGCGTACGCCCCGGCGACCGCTACAAATTCGCCATCACCGACCGCAACGGCAATCAGTTCATGAAGGCCGATCCGATGGCGCGCCGCAGCGAGATGGCGCCGGCCACGGCCTCGATCGTGGACGACCCCGCGCCCTACGCCTGGTCCGACGACGACTGGATGCAGTCGCGCGGGGCCCGCCAGTCTCCCGGCGCGCCCGTGTCGATCTACGAGGTCCACGCCGGATCGTGGAGCAGTGTCGAAGCGGGCCCCTGCGCCTGGGACCAGATGGCGGACAAGCTGCCGGGCTATGCCCGCGCCATGGGCTTCACGCATCTGGAATTGATGCCGATCATGGAGCATCCGTTCGGCGGCTCGTGGGGCTACCAGCCGCTTGGCATGTTCGCGCCCACGGCGCGCTACGGGCCGCCCGAGGCCTTCGCCCGCTTTGTCGACCGCTGCCACGCCGCCGGCATCGGCGTCATCCTGGATTGGGTGCCCGCGCACTTTCCCGACGACGCGCATGGCCTGGCCACCTTCGACGGAACCTCGCTGTACGAATACGAGGATCCGCGCGAGGGCTATCACCCCGACTGGCACACCATGGTCTACAACCTGGGGCGCAACGAGGTGAAGGCGTTCATGATCGCGAGCGCCATGCACTGGCTACGCCGGTTCCACGTCGACGGGTTGCGTGTGGACGCGGTGGCGTCGATGCTTTACCGCGACTACAGCCGCCGGCCCGGTGAATGGATACCCAACCGCTATGGCGGCCGCGAGAACCTTGAGGCCGTCCAGTTTCTGCAAGAGCTGAACGACACCGTGCGCCACGAGGTGCCGGACGCCATCATGGTTGCCGAAGAGTCCACCGCGTGGCCGGGCGTGACCGCGCCCGTGTCCGAAGGCGGTCTCGGGTTTCACTACAAATGGAACATGGGCTGGATGCACGACACCCTGCACTATCTGGCGCAGGATCCGATCCATCGCCGTTACCACCACCACGACATCACGTTCGGCATGGTGTACGCGTACAGCGAGCGCTTCATCCTGCCGCTGTCGCACGACGAGGTGGTGCACGGCAAGGGGTCGTTGCTGGGCAAGATGCCCGGCGACAAGCAGGCGCGGCTGGCCAACCTGCGCGCGTACTTCGGCTTCATGTGGGCGCATCCCGGCAAGAAGCTGCTGTTCATGGGCGGCGAGCTGGCCCAGCCCACCGAATGGAACCACGACGCCACGCTGGACTGGAACCTGCTGGACGACGCGGGCCATCTGGGCATGCAGCGTCTCGTGGCGGACCTGAACCGCCTGTATCGCGACCTCCCGGCCCTCCACGCGCGAGACGCGGACCCCTCGGGGTTCGCATGGACGATCATGGACGACCAGGACAACAGCGTCGTCGCCTTCATTCGCACCGACGGCCAGCAGCACGTGCTGGCCGTGTCGAATTTCACGCCGGTCACCCGGCACGATTACCGCATCGGGGTTCCTCGGGCCGGCCGCTGGGCTGAACTGCTGAACACCGACGCGTCCCACTACGGCGGGTCCGGCCAGGGCAACCAGGGCGGGGCCAACACCGGCGACATGGCTGCCCACGGGCAGCCGCAGGCCCTGTCGCTTACCCTGCCGCCCCTCTCGACTCTCTTCCTGATGCACGAAGGCTGAATCCATGGATCCGTCCCAACTGACCCGAATCACCGGCGGCCAGCCCCACCCGCTGGGCGCCACCAGCGATGGCCTGGGCGTGAATTTCGCGGTGTTCTCCGCGCACGCCACCCGTATCGAGCTGTGCATCTTCGATCCGAAGGGGCGCAAGGAATTGCGCCGCTTCGACCTGCCGGAGTGCACGGACGAAATCTGGCACGGCTATCTGCCGGATGCCCAGCCCGGCCTGCTGTACGGCTACCGCGCCCACGGCCCGTACGATCCGCAAAATGGGCACCGCTTCAACCCGAACAAGCTTCTGCTGGACCCTTATGCGCGCCAGCTGAGCGGCCCGCTGCACTGGAGCAATGCGCTCTTTGGCTACCGCATGAATCACTCGCGGCAGGACCTGAGCTTCGACCGCCGCGACAGCGCCCCCGCCATGCCCAAGGCCATCGTGGCCGATGAGGTGCCGTTCAACTGGGGCAACAGCAAGGCCCCGGACACGCCCTGGAACGACACGACGATCTACGAAGTTCACTTGCGCGGCGTGTCGATGCAGCGCGAGGACCTGCGCCAGCCGCTGCGGGGCACCTGCGCGGCCCTGGCCGATCCGCATTTCATCGAGCATCTGCAGCGTCTGGGCGTGACGGCGGTGGAACTCTTGCCGGTGTATGCCTTCCTGCAGGACCACTTCCTGACCGAGCGCGGGCTGCGCAACTACTGGGGCTACAGCACCCTGTCCTACTTCGCGCCGGAACCGGCGTACCTGATGCAGCACCCCAACGAACTGCGGCTGGCGATCCGCCGTCTGCACGCGGCGGGCATCGAGGTGATCCTGGACGTGGTCTACAACCACACCTGCGAAGGCAACGAAATGGGCCCGACGCTCTCCTGGCGCGGCCTGGACAACGCCAGCTACTACCGCCTCATGCCGGGGCAAGAGCGCTACTACATCAACGACACGGGCTGCGGCAACACGGTCAACATGTCGCATCCGCGGGTGCTGCAGATGGTGACCGACTCGCTGCGGTACTGGGCCACCTCTTACGGGGTGGACGGCTTTCGCTTCGACCTGGGCGTGACGCTGGGCCGCGAGGGCAACGGCTACGACCCCGGCTCGGGATTCTTCGACGTGATCCTGCAGGATCCGGTGCTGTCCAGGCTCAAGCTCATCTCCGAACCGTGGGACATCGGCCCGGACGGCTACCAGCTGGGCAACCACCCGCCCGGGTTCGCGGAATGGAACGACAAGTTCCGCGACACCACGCGCCGCTTCTGGCGCGGGGATGAAGGCATGCGCGGCGAGATGGCGGCGCGGCTGTGCGGGTCGCGCGACATCTTCGACCGCCGCCATCGCCGCCCCTGGTCCAGCGTCAACTACGTGGCCTCGCACGACGGCTTCACGCTGGCCGACATCGTCAGCTACGACGGCCGTCACAACGAGGCCAATGGCGAGGACGGCAACGACGGCCATTCCGAGAACTTCAGCCACAACTGGGGCGCCGAAGGGCCGACCGAGGATCCGCAAATCCTGGAGACGCGCGGCCGCGTCCAACGTGCGCTGCTGGGATCGGCCATGCTGTCCGACGGCACGCCGATGCTGCTGGCGGGAGATGAATTCGGCAACAGCCAGGAAGGCAACAACAACGCCTACTGCCAGGACAACGCCATTTCCTGGCTGGACTGGACGCAGGCCCAAAGCGATGCCGGCCGGGCGCTCAGCCGCTATGTTGGCCGTTTGACGGCCCTGCGCCGCGCGCATCCCAGCGTGCGCAGCGCCCGCTATGGCGATGCGGGCCAGGAGGTCCTGCCGGGCGTCCCGGCCATTTCCTGGTTCGACGCATCGGGCGCGCCGCTTGAGGGCCCGGCGTGGGACGCCGAACAGGAGCGCGTCATGGGCTTGCGCCGTGCCGCGCTGCGCCCCGAGGGCGGCGCCGACGTGACGCTGTTGCTGATGAACCCCACGCACGAAGCCGTGACCTTCACGCTGCCCGAAGCCGGCTTCGCCTGGTCTTTGGAACTGGACTCGGACAAGCCAGCCGCGCCCGCGCCATGGGACGAGCCAACGGTGACGGTTGCGCCTCATAGTCTTGTCTTGATGGGACAGCGAGCGGAATCTGGAGAGGCGACATGACGCATCCGTACTCATTCGGCGCCTTGCCGCTGGAAAGCGGCGTCACCCGCTTTCGGCTGTGGGCGCCGAGCGCCCCGCCGGGTCTCGTGCTGGAGGTCGAGGGCCATCCCCCGATTCCGATGCGGCCCGGCCCGGACGGCTTTGCGCAAGCCGACGTGGACTGCCCGGCGGGCGCCCGCTACCACTATCGGCTGGACGACGGCACCGTCATGCCCGATCCCGCCTCGCGTCTGCAGGACGGCGACGTGCATGGCGACAGCATTGTCGTGGCGCCCGGCGCGTACCGCTGGCGCCACCCGCAATGGACCGGCCGCCCGTGGGAAGACACCGTCATCTACGAAGTCCACGCGGGACTGGCCGGCGGCTACGCGGGCCTGATCGCGCGGTTGCCCGAATTGGCCGACATGGGCATCACCATGCTGGAGCTCATGCCCATCGCCGATTTTCCGGGAGAGCGGAACTGGGGCTATGACGGCGTGCTGGCCTATGCGCCCGACACCGCGTACGGTTCGCCCGACGATCTGAAGAACCTGATCGACACCGCGCATGGATTGGGCATGGGCGTGATGCTGGACGTGGTCTACAACCACTTCGGCCCGGACGGCAATTACCTGTCGGCCTATGCCGCGCCCTTCTTTCGCACCGATATCGACACGCCGTGGGGGGCCGCCATCGACTTCCGGCAGGAGGCCGTCAGCGCCTTCTTCAAGGAAAACGCGCTGTACTGGCTGACCGAATACCGCTTTGACGGCCTGCGCCTGGACGCTGTCCATGCCATCGCCGGACACGAGTGGCTGCACGAGCTGGCCGGCTTCGTGCGCGACAACGTCTCGGCCGAGCGCCACGTGCATCTCGTCGTCGAAAACGACGACAACCGCGCCAGTCTGCTGCGCGGCGATTTCGAGGCGCAATGGAACGACGATGCGCACCATGTGCTGCACCATCTGCTGACCGGCGAATCGCGCGGTTACTATTCCGACTACGCCGAAGCGCCCGCGCAGGCGCTGGCGCGCTGCCTGGCCGAAGGCTGGGTGTATCAAGGCCAACCCTCCGCCTACCGGGGCAACCAGCCGCGTGGCGAGCGCAGCGCCGACCTGCCTCCCACGGCCTTCGTTCTGTTCCTGCAGAACCATGACCAGACCGGCAACCGCGCGCGCGGCGAACGCCTGACCGAGCTGGTGGACAACCCCCAGCGTCTGCGTGCGGCCGTCGCACTGCAATTGCTGGCGCCGCAGATCCCGTTGATCTTCATGGGCGAGGAACGCGGATCGCGCGCGCCGTTCCTGTATTTCACGAGCCACACCGATCCCGAGCTGGCGCAGGCGGTGCGCGACGGCCGGCAACGCGAATTTTCGGCCTTTCCCGAATTCGCCGGCGATACTCCTACCGCGCAGTTGCCCGATCCGAACGACGAGTCCACCTACCACGCCAGCTATCCCTGGCAGGACGAGCCAGATGCGGGGCAGTGGATGCGCGACTATACGGCGCTCCTGCAATTGCGCGCGCGCATGATCGCGCCGCGGCTGGCGGGCGCGGTCAGCCTGGGCGCCGCGGCGGTGGGCGACCGTAGCGTGTTTGCGCGCTGGGAATTGGCCGATGGCGCCCGCCTGACGGTCTACGCGAACCTGGGCCCCAATCCTCAGACCGTGCCCGATTCGCTCATGCCCGGTCCGGACGTGTTCGCGACCCTGCTGTTCGAATCGCCCGCGGGCGGTCGGGACCGGCTCGCGCAAGGCGAACTGTGCCCGGACAGCACCGTCTGGCTGCTGGAGGACGCGGCATGAAGCGCACCAGTGCCGAGCCGGATGGCCTGTCCGCGCTGGCCGCCGAGGCCGGCATCGCGGAGCATTGGACCGATGCGCGCCAGCGCCCGCAGCGCGTCGCGCCGGAAACCTTGCGCGCGCTGCTGGCTGCGATGGACCTGCCGGCAGAGACGTCCCGGGACATCGCCGACAGCCGCCAGCGCTTGGCGGAACAGGCGGCGGACGCGCTGCCGCCCATGCTGGTGACGCGGTGCAACGCCCGCACGCCGCTGCCCAAGACTGCGCGCGGCCCCTATCGCATCCTGTGCGAATCCGGCCACATCCTGAACGGCCATATTCAGGCGGGCGCGGACGGTATCCCCTTCCTGGTCGCACCCGACGAGCCCGGCTACCACCGGCTGCTGTTGACGTCGGCGCAGGCCACGCTGGCAGTGGCGCCGCGGGAGGCCCCGAGCCTGGCCGATCTGACCGGCGCGGCCAGCCCGCGCTGTTGGGGTCTGGCCGCACAGGTCTACAGCCTGCGCCAGGACGCGCGCGCCGACACGCCGCGCACGCACGGTTTCGGCGATTTTGGCGCGCTGCGCGAACTGGCGGTGGCCGCTGCCGAGCAAGGCGCGGACATGCTTGCCATCAGCCCGGTTCACGCGATGTACGCCGCGCAACCCGAGCGATCCAGCCCGTATTCGCCGTCCAACCGCCTGTTCCTGAACGTGCTGTACGCCGATCCCGCCCCCGTGCTGGGCCAGGATGCGCTGCAGCGCGCGCTGGCCGGCGTCGCCCCCGCGGCGTTGACCGCGCTGGACGAATTGGCGCGCATCGACTGGCCGGCCGCTGCGGCGATCCGCTTGCAAGGGCTGCGGTCCCTGCATGCCGAATTTGCCGTCCATGGCGGCGTCAGTGAGCGGGCGCGCTATGCGAAATTTTGCACCGAGCGCGGCCAGGCCCTGCGCGACCACGCGATCTTTGAAGCGCTGCATGCGGCGCAACGCGCGCCCGGCGGGTCGATCCCCGCGTGGCAGCGCTGGCCTGCCGCCCTGCGCGATCCCGCCTCGTCGCAGGTGCAACGCTTTGCCGAGGACCATGCGCTGGACGTGGACTTTCACCAATTCGCGCAGTGGCTGGCGGCAGAGAGCCTGGTGGCGGCGCACGCCGCGGGCCGCGAGGCCGGCATGCGGCTCGGCCTGCTCGCCGATCTGGCCGTGGGCGCCAGTCCGGACGGCAGCCACGCCTGGAGCCGCCAGGCCGACCTCATGCGCGGCATGTCCGTGGGCGCGCCGCCCGACATCTACAACCCCCTCGGACAGTACTGGGGCCTGACCGCCTTGTCGCCGCGCGCGCTGCACACCCAGGGCTACGCCGCCTTCATCGACATGCTGCGCGCCGTGCTGGCGCATACCGGCGGCGTGCGCATTGACCACATCCTCGGGATGGCGCGTCTGTGGCTTGTGCCCGAGGGCGCGTCGCCCGCCGATGGCGCCTACCTGCGCTATCCGCTGGACGACATGCTTGCGCTGATCTCGCTGGAGGCCTGGCGCCACCGCGCCTGCGCCATCGGCGAAAACCTGGGCACCGTGCCGGAGGGCTTTGATGACCGGCTCAAGGACAACGGCGTGCTCGGCATGAACGTGCTCTGGTTCATGCGTCAGGCGCCGGACGCCCAGCCGGGTCCCGACGCCCCGGCCGGTTTCACTGCGCCCGCCGAGTGGCCGCGCAACGCCGTCGCCATGACGACGACGCACGACTTGCCCACCCTACGCGGCTGGTGGGACGAGCGCGACATCGACTGGCGCGTGAAACTGGGTCTGCTCGGCGCCGACGACAGCGAGGAAAGTCTTCGCGCCGGACGGGCGTTGGACCGCGAACTGCTCTCGCGGGCGCTGGACCCAAGCCTGGCAACGCCGCCCGCCGAAGCGCCGGTGCCCGCGCTTCTGCAGTTCGTGTCCTCCAGCCCGTGTCCCCTGATGTTGATTCCGATGGAAGACGTTGCCGGCGTGCTGGACCAGCCAAACCTGCCCGGCACCATCGACACCCACCCCAATTGGTGCCAAAGGTTGCCGCTAAGCATCCGCGCGACCTTTGCCGATCCCGACACGCAGGCCCGCCTGGATGCCGCGCGCGCCGGAAGGAGACAATCTTGAGCACACCGCAAGCCACCGCCCGGCTGCAACTGCACGCAGGCTTCACGCTCGACGACGCGTGCGCCCAGGTGGATTACTACGCGGACCTGGGGGTCAGCCATCTGTATCTGTCGCCCATCACCCGCGCGCGAGCGGGCTCCACGCACGGCTACGATGTCATCGACCACGCCGTAGTCAGCCCGGAACTGGGCGGCGAACCCGCCCTGCTCCGGCTGGCCAGCGCCGCGAGGGCACGCGGCCTGGGCCTCATCGCGGATATCGTGCCCAACCACATGGCGGCCCATCCCACCAACGCGTGGTGGCGCGACGTGCTCGCCAACGGCGCGGCAAGCGCGTGGTCCGCCTACTTCGATATCGACTGGAATCGTCCCGCGCCGGCGCTGCGCAACAAGGTCCTGCTGCCCGTGCTGGGCGACCCGTACGGCGCGTCCCTGGAACGCGGCGCGATCACGCCGCAATGGGACCCGGATGCCGCCGCCCCCGAGCTGGACGTGCATGGCCAGCGCTATCCGCTGACCCCGTCGTCCGTGCCGCGCGGCGCTGCACGCGAAGCGTGGCTGCGCGAACACGACCCCGCCGAGGCGCCCGGCCGCCAGCGTCTGCATGAACTCCTGGAACGCCAGCACTACCGCCTTGCGTGGTGGCGCACCGCGCCCGACCAGATCAACTGGCGGCGCTTCTTCGAAATCAGCGAACTGGTCGGCGTGCGTGTCGAGGACGAGGCGGTCTTTGACGCCGTCCACGCGCTTGTCCTGCGCCTGTACGCGCAAGGCGTGCTGGACGGCCTGCGCATCGACCACATCGACGGGCTGGCGTCGCCCGGCGGCTACTTGCGGCGGCTGTCGGCGCGTCTGGCTCAAGCCAACGCCAGCCGGCCCGCTGCGCTGCGCCAGGATCAACCGTATCTGGTCGTGGAGAAGATCCTGGCGCATGACGAGGCGCTGGATCCTCGCTGGCAGACGGACGGCACCACGGGCTACGACTTCATGGACCAGGTGAGCGCCGTGCTGCATGACCCGCAGGGCGAAGCGCCGCTGCGCACATTCTGGCAAGAATTGACAGGCGACGACCGCGACGCTGCCGAGCAGCTGCGCGCGGCGCGCGTGCGCATGCTGGTGCGGCACTTCCCCGCCGAACGGCAGGCGCTGGTCGGCTGCCTTGAACAGATCGCCAGCCAGGACGTGCGCACGCGCGACTGGACCGCAACAGCGATCGACCGCGCGCTGAGCGCCCTGCTGGCGGCCTTCCCCGTCTACCGCACTTACGCCGAGGACGAGGGCAGCAACCCGGCGGACGCGCATCGGCGCAACACGGCCGTCCAGGGCGCCGCGTTGGCACTGGCGGCTCGTGAAGGTTCGGCGGACGCCACGCTGCTGGCGCAGATCGCCGAATGGTTCAATGGCCAGCCGGAGCACGCCACTGCACTACGACGCTTTCAGCAACTGACGCCGCCCCTGGCCGCGAAGGCGCTGGAGGACACCCTTTTCTACCGTTACGGGCCGCTGCTGTCTCGCAACGAGGTCGGCGCGTCGCCCGCGCGCTTCTGCCTGTCCGGCGACGAGTTCTTTCAGGCCTGTGCCGCCCGAGCCCGCACGCATCCCCGCGCCATGCTGGCCACCGCCACGCATGATCACAAGCGCGGCGAAGACACGCGGGCCCGTCTGGCCGTCCTGACGGAGATGCCGCAGCGCTGGCTGGAAGCGGCGCGTGGCTGGATCGACGCCATGCCTGCCGGCATGACGCGTGCGGACCGCTACATGCTCATCCAGACCCTGGTCGGCGCCTGGCCCTGCGACTGGCGCGCCGACCCATCCGATTGGCCGGCCGACCGCCTGCAACCCTGGCTGGACCGTGTCGCCCAATGGCAGGAAAAGGCGCTGCGCGAAGCCAAGCTGCACACCAGCTGGACCGACCAGGACCCGGCGTACGAAGCGGCCGCAAAGGCGTGCCTGACCTGGCTGGGCCACGACGCTGACGGCCGCGCCGTGCTGGCCAGCATTGCGGCCTTTGCGCTGGAAATCGCACCCGCCGGCATGGTGAACAGCTTTACCCAGACGCTGCTGCGCTGCACGTTGCCGGGCGTGCCGGACCTCTATCAGGGTACGGAACTCTGGGATTTCAGCCTCGTCGACCCGGACAATCGCAGGCCGGTCGACTACGGCCTGCGCGCCCGGCTGCTGGCCGAAGGGTCGCGCGACGTGGCAATGGACCTGTCGGAATCGGCTTGGCGCATGGGCGCGGTCAAGCAGGCCCTGATTCACCGCCTGCTCCTTGCCCGCCAGCGTACCCCCGCGCCGTTTGCGGCAGGCACCTTGCACGCCCTGCAAGCCGAAGGCAGCCAGGCGGACCACGTGCTGGCCTACATGCGCCAACATGAGGGTCAGACGGCCCTTATCGTCGGGACGCGCACCTGCGCATTGCAGCTGACCGGCTATGTAAACGGGGATCCGGGCGCGGCGCGGGCGTTCTGGGGCGATACGGCACTGCGGCTGCCTGCGGCAAGGACGGCGTTGTCCTGGCACGACGCGCTAACCGGGCGCCGGGTGCGCGCGGGCGCCGATGGCCTGCTGCCGGTATCGGAAGTGCTGCGCGATGGCCCGGCGGCGTTGTGCCTGTCTGCGTGAGCGCGCGACGGCCCTTCAAACGCAATTCGGCCCCGGATACGCCACGGAGGAGGCGCGGCCGGGGCCGTCAGGCGCTACGCAGACAACCGCGCGCTGGTGACGCGGCAGGCGTAGCCAACGCGTTTAGCGCTGGGTCCTGTTCTGCTGGCCTGAAGTCTGACCTTGTTGATTCCGGTCTTTCTCCATTTGCTGACCCGATTGTCCGGGCTGTTGACCCGGCGACTGATTGCGGTCCCGCGGATTTTCCTGGGACTGTTGCTTTTGCTGTTGCTTCTGCTGGTCGGGTTGGTTCTGGTTGGCCATTACAAGTCTCCTAGTAAGCGGAGATATTCCGCCCAGATACCAGAGCAACCGGCGTGCCCAGCGCAGGCGCGGCGGGCGGGTCCAGGGCAAGCATTTTCAGGGGACGGGGCCCGGGCTGGGCAATTCCCGCGCCGGTCGGTAAAAACTACGCTCGCGCAGAACGACGGCAGGCGGCGACTACGCCACCGTGCGCATGACAACGGGCCGTGTGGACTCACTTTCCTGGCTGGGACCATCGAAAGCATCCAGCCACGACGACGCATAAGCGGCGGGCGCGGCCAGCGGCTCGCCGCCGTCGCGTTGCGTGCGCAGGCGCAAGATCAGTTCGTCCAGCGGCATGGGCCGGCCCAGCGAAAAGCCCTGCCCGTAGCGGCATCCGGCCGCACGCAGCGCGGGAATGTCGGCCACGTTTTCCACCCCTTCGGCAACCACGCGCCAGCCCAGCCGGGTAGCCAGCTCCGCGGCGGTGCGCAGCACCTCAAAAGCCACGGCGCTGCGGCGCATCCGAGTCACGAAATACTGATCGATCTTCACCTCCGACAGCGGAAGCGCCGACAGCAGCTTGAGCGACGCATGGCCGGTGCCGAAATCGTCCAGGCTGACTTCGCAACCCGCCTCTTCCAGCCGAAGCAGCGACGCGCGCAGCACGTCCAGATCATGGATGGGTTGGTCTTCGGTCAATTCCACGCGCACCAGCGAGGGTGGCAATTCAGCGGACCGCACGCGATCCAGCAGGAAATCGATGCAGCGCGCCTCGGAAAGCGTGGTGGCCGGCGCATTGATCGCCAGCGGCACCGCCAACCCCAGGCGGCGCAGTGTCTGGAGCGCATCGATGACCCGCACGCAGACGCGCTCGAACAGCACGCAGTCCAGCCCTAGCCGGTTCACGGCCGGGATGAAGTCCGACGGCATCACGATGCCCAGTTGCGGATGCTGCCATCGGACCAATGCTTCGGCCGATACGATCCTGCCCGTCAGCAGGTCCACTTGCGGCTGCAGGAGCACGCGCAGCCCTTCCCGGCTGGTGATCATGGCGGTAATTTCCGCATCGCTGACCACGGAATTTTGGCAAGGCTCAGTGTTGATCATGGCTTGCTCCAGATGCGCTCCGACGTGATGCCTGCGCTGTCCGGGCGCAGATCGGGACACGATATTCGGGCATTCTGCGCTCACTCCGCCATAAAGTCACACACATGTAACCAGAGGTGTTAAGGTGCGGAAATTCATGTTTCACGCGGCTTGCGGGCCCCCCTGCAACACGCGCCTGACGGTGTCTTGTCGACATGGTAGGGTTGCCGTCTTCGGGCCCGGCCCACGTTCCATTTCCGCTGTATTTCCCTCTCCGCGTGACTAGTCTGCTTACCCGTTGGCGCGCCTCCCTGCGCAATGTGCTGTGGCTCGACGCCCTGCAAGCCGCCGCCATCAGCGCGGCCCCCGTCATCCTTGCCGTGCTGGTGCACGAACCCCGGTTGGGCTGGACCGCCATCGCGGCGTTCTGGGCCTGCTTCGGCGACCCCGGCGGCCCCTTGCGCAAGCGCGCGGGATCGATGCTGGCGCTGGGCCTGATCGGCGCCTTGTTCTGCCTGCTGGCCAGCGCCAGCGCGGCGCACCTCTGGCTGCTGTTGCCTCTTACGTTTGTCTGCTGCACGTTCGGCGGGCTGCTCCGCGTGCTGGGACCGGCCGCCGCCATCGTGGGAACCCTGCTGTCGGCCGGCTTCGTCGTGGCCGCCGAGCTGCCCGCGCCGACGCTGATGGAAAGCCTCTGGTACACGCTCTTCTTCCTGGCGGGCGCGGTCTGGGCCATCCTGATGACGGCGCTCGTCTGGCGCCGCCGTCCCTGGAAGGACGCGACCCATGCGGTCGCGCACTGCTACCGGGGGCTGGCCGATTTTTCCGACGCGCTGGCTCGCATGTATTCGGGCCTCGCACCCGCCGCGGGGCAACAAGCCTGGACCGCCGTCGTCAAGCCCCAGCGCAGCGCCCAGCGCGCCGCGCTGGAAGCCGCCCGCGTCCGCATCCGCGAAGTGCTCGATGCCCGGCCGTCGCGCCGGGCCCGCGCGCATCAATTGATGTACCTGCTGGACAGCGCCGAGGACAGTTTCATCGCACTGGTCGCGGCCGCCGACCTGCTGGAATCGAACGCGCCGCGCTGGCTAGGCCGTAGCGCCGGCGCCCACTTGTCGCACGCCCTGCACCGCTACGCCAGCGTCTGCAACGCCATCGCCAGCACCTCCGATGTCAGCGATGCCAAGCAGGCCGATTGCCTGCGCGAGCGCCTGGCCCACTACAACGCCGGGCTGCGCGATCTGCGCGGCGGCGCCATGGCCTACGCGCCCGACCTGGCCACCGTGGTGCCGGTGCTGGACCGCCTGCTGCACACCGCTCAGGCGGTCTCCCACACCCTTTTCGACCAGGGCGCCGCGCCCGCCGCGCCCGCCCAACGCGCCCGCGACGCAAGCGGCGCGCGCCAGGCCTGGCAAACGTTGCGCCAGAACCTGCGGTTCGAATCCGATGCCTTCCGCCATGCGTTTCGCGTCGGCGTGGGCGCCACCATTGCCGTCGCCCTGTCCAAGACCTTTGCCGTCAACCACGGCTACTGGATGTCGCTGACGCTGGTCTTCATCCTGCAGCCGTATTTCGCGACGACCTGGCAACGCACCGTCGAGCGCGTGATCGGCAGCGTGGCGGGCGCCATCGGCGCCTCATTGCTGGGACTTCTGCTCAGCACGCCGCTGTCGGTGGCGCTGGCGGTGCTGCCGATCGCGCTGGGCACGTTTGCCGCCCGCACCATCCATTACGCGCTCTTCACCTTCTTCCTCACCTCGCAGTTCGTGCTGGTCAGCCACATCCAGCAGCCCGAGATCTACGAGCCCATGCTGGCCGCGCTACGCGCTTTCAATAGCGTGCTGGGCGGCATCCTGGCGCTGCTGGTGGGCTTTCTGGTCTGGCCCGAGAAGGAACCGCGGCAGCTTGCGGGCGCCCTGGCCCGCGCGCTGCAGCGGCACGCGGACTACGCGCTGGCCCTCACGCAGGAAAAGAGCGGCGACGCGTCTTCGCAGGACATCGTCGGCCTGCGCAGGCTTGCCTGCCTGTCGGCCGACAATGCCGAGGCTTCCCTACAGCGGCTTCAGCAGAATCCGGTGCATCGCGAGCGCAACGTGGACACCGCCGTGAACCTGCTCAACGCCATGCGCCGCATCACGGCGGCGGGTACGGTGCTGGAAATCCAGCCAGCGCTGCCTCCGGCGTCAGCGGCGGCCGCCGCGCTGCGCGACTACGGCGCCAGGCTTGCGCACGTGCTGCACCCCGAAGGCCCCACCCCACCCGCAGACGCACGACGCATCGGCGTGCCGGCGGTCATCGCCGACGCCGAACCGGCGCTCGCCGCCCCGCTGGACCGCATCGCCCAGCAGGCGCGCCAGATCCGGCAACTGCGCGAACGCGTGCAGCGCGACGAAACGGCGCAATAACGGCCTCTCATTGCGCCGGCGAGACCAAACTCAGACAGGTTTGACGCACATCAATGGAGCCCGCGGGCGAAACGGCAACCATACGGTGGCACGCTTTTAACCAAGGAGGCCCACCATGTACCGCCGCATTACCGTCCACCTGGACCACGGGTTTGACTGCACCCGCCGCACCGCGCTGGCGCTGGGACTGGCCAAGCGCCACAAGGCCGAACTGGTGGGGGTCTACGCCAGCTCCGCGCCGCCGCAGTACTACTACGGCGAATCCGTCATGATGTCGCGCACGCTGAACATCATGAAGAACCTGCAGGCACAGAATCGGGGTGCGGTACAAAACGCCTTTCTGGAAGCGGCAGCGGCCGCCGACGTGCCGGCCGTCGTCCGGGCCGGCGAATCCTCGCCCAGCGCCACCGTTGCCCTGCACGGCCGGGCAAGCGACCTCATCATCGTCAGCCAGCAAAACCGCGACGACGTCGAAGCCGCGCACGAAAACGAATTCGTTGAACAAACCTTGCTGACCGCCGGCCGCCCCGTCATGGTGCTGCCGTCCAGCGGTGATTTTCCGGTGGTCGGCGATCGGGTCCTCTTGTGCTGGGACGGCAGCCGCGAAGCCGCCCGCGCGCTGGCCGATGCGGCACCGCTGCTACAGGGCGCGTCGCATGTGGTCGTGCTGACCATGGACGAAGGGGCCGCCACGCGCAATGTCGAATCCATCCCCTTCGAAGACCTGGCCACCTATTGCGTCGCGCATGGCATCGCCGCGCCCGATCACGTGCGCCGCGACATCAAGGGCGTCGGCGTGGGCAGCACCATCCTGAATGCCGCCGCGGACTACAGCGCGGACCTGATCGTCATGGGCGCGTACGGCCACAGCAAGTTCCGGGAATGGGCAATGGGCGGCGCCACCGCTTCCATCCTTAAAAGCATGACCGTGCCCATCATGTTCTCGCACTAACGCGCATCCCCTGCCCGTCCACACGAAGCCGCGCCCCTCACCGGGCGCGGCTTCGGTGCATTCCGGAGCGGAGCAGTATCAGGCCGCCTCGGGCTGCGCGTCGCGAACCGGCGTCAACACCGGCTTGCCCGCAAAATGCGCCGTGGCGTTTTCCAGAAACAGCGCCACCGTGGCGGCCACGGCTTCGGGCGAGCGGCCCGCGCTGTGCGGCGTCAGCACCACGTTGTCCAGTTGCTTGAGCGCATCGGGTATGAACGGCTCGCCGTCCACCACGTCCAGGCCCGCGCCCGCGATGCGCCGCTCGGCCAGCGCCGCGATCAGCGCGTCGGTATCGACCACGCTGCCCCGCGCGATATTGATCAGATACCCATCCGGACCCAGCGCCTCCAGCACGCTGGCGTCAACCAGGTGATGCGTGCCGGCGCCGCCCGGGGTGGCCACCACCAGAAAGTCCGATTCCGCTGCCAGCGCGCGGGGGTTGTTGAAATAGGTGTAGCCCGACTCTGGCCGGGCGCGGCGGTTGTAATACCCGACGCTCATGCCGAACCCATTCGCGCCCCGGCGGGCGATTTCCAGGCCGATGGTGCCCAGGCCCAAAATACCCAGACGCTTACCGCTGACCTGCGGCCCCATGAAGCCGCTCCAGTGGCCCTGCCGGACCCAGGCGTCCGCCTGCGGCAGCCGGCGCGCCGCGCCCAGCAGCAGCGCCATTGCGTGATCGGCGACAGAAACCGCATTGGCGCCCGGCCCGTTCGTCACGACAATGCCACGCGCATGCGCCGCCAAGAGATCGATATTTTCATAGCCGACGCCCAGCGAACAAACGATGCTCAGGTTCGGCAGCGCGGCCATTTCGTCGGCCCGCAGGCCAGTGGCGCCACGCGTCAGGACGGCGCGGATCTGCCCGCCATGCGCCTGAATGGCCTGCGCGCGGGTCTGGTCGGTGGTGGCGAGAACCGGGCGAAAGCCCTGGGATTCGATGACGGGAAGATAGTCCTGAACGCTGTCGATCAGGATGAGTAAGGGGATGCTCATGGGGCTGCGGGATCTAGGTGGGTTGCTGCTGAAACCCGCAGATCTTACGCCCGACGCGACGCGCGCGCCAGGACGGCAGGGCCGCCCCGGGCCCTGCTGGCGGCCCGCCAGACGCGCTGGCGTCCGGCGGCCATCAGCGTGTCATGGCGCTATATGCGTCCCATCAACAGCAGCACGATGAGCACGATCACAACGATGCCCAAGAGGCCGCTCGGGTAGTAGCCCCAACTACGGCTGTGAGGCCAGGCGGGAACGGCGCCGATGAGCAACAGGATCAGGATGATCAGCAGGATGGTCGACATAATGACTCCTTGGATTTATTGATTTGAGTTGTGGAAGGGGCGAAGGATCAGGCGTCTTTCGGCGGCACGATTTCCTTGACGGGCGGGGACAGCGGCGGCAAGTCCACGTCCGGCTCATCGGTATCCGGGTCTACCGGCAAGTCCCCCGGCGGCGAGCCGGGCGGGATCGGATCCGGCTTCGGCGGCACATGTAGTTGCAGGACGGTTTGCATTGCACTCTCCTCTGAAGATTCTCTCGCGGGCAGCGCGGCCGGTCGGCGGGCGTTTCCGGCGGCGCGATTGCCGACAAGGCATTCAGCAAGCGGCGTGCCCAAAGCCGTCCACGCCCGCGATCGCCGCCGCCGGGAACGCGGCATGCTGTAGCCCGGCGCTACCGCGCGCACCCGGAGATTGAATGAGCACCCGCACGCAAAAGGACCCGGATCCGTTGCCCGTCGAAGAGGCATCGCTGACCTATGTGGACGATACGCAGCCCGGCTACACCCGCGTGCGCGTCAATGCCCATACGTTTCACTATCTGGACGAGAAAGGCGCGCGCATTACCGACGAGGCGCAGATCCAGCGCATCAACGCCCTGGCCATCCCGCCCGCATACGAAAACGTATGGATCTGCCCGCTGGCGGACGGGCATCTTCAGGCCACGGCGCGCGATGCGCGCGGCCGCAAGCAATATCGGTATCACCCCGACTGGACGGCAGTACGCGACGCCACCAAATACAAAAATTTGCTGTCCTTCGGGCACGCGTTACCCCGAATCCGGCGCCAGGTCGAGCGCGACATGAAGATACCGGGCCTCACGCAGGACAAGGTGGTCGCGACCCTGGTCCGCCTGCTGGAGATCACTCTGATCCGCGTTGGCGGGCGCGAATATGCGCGTGCCAACAAGTCGTACGGCCTGACAACGCTCAAGCGCCGGCACACGACCGTGGCGGGCAGCCGTTTCCGGTTCAGATTCCAGGGCAAGAGCGGCGTGGCCCACGACGTCACGGTCACGGACCGGCGCGTGGCGCGCATCATCAAGCAATGCCTGGATATTCCGGGCCAGCAGCTGTTTCAGTATCTGGACGCCGACGGCGACAAGCGCCCTGTCGATTCGGGCGCGGTCAACGCCTACCTGCGTAACGCCGGCGGCGGCGAATACACCGCCAAGCACTATCGCACCTGGGCGGGCTCCGTGATGGCCTTTGCCGCGCTGCAGGCGCGCCCGTTCGAAGACGAGCGCCGCGCCAAGCAGGAGGCGGTGGATGTGATCAAAGCCGTGTCAAAACGGCTGGCGAATACGCCCGCCGTGTGCCGCGCGTGCTACGTGCACCCGGCCATTATGGAGGCCTACCTGACCGGCACGCTGCCCGCGCGCACGGCCGCCCCAGCAGGGCCCCGCGGGCTCAGCGCCGACGAGCGGCGCCTCCTCGCCTTTCTTCATGAGCAGGACGCCGGCGATGCGTGATCAGAAAATCGAGGAGCGCGCGTTCTTGGCGCGGGGCTGCGGGGCGGAGCCGTCGGCCCAATTCGATTCGGTCTTGTTGTCGACCACCTCGCGCTTGTCGCGCGCGGCCTCGTCGGGCGTATCGGCATCGGGTTTATCCGGTAGATTTGGCACGTCGACGGGACCGCTCGGCGGCAGTATCTTAGCGTTGTCCTGCGCGGAATTGCCGGCGCGCGCCGGCGAGGTGGTTTTGGATGTGGACGAAGGTTTCACGGTGTTCTCCCGCCAGTTGCGAACCTTCATCCTACGGCCCCTCGCCCGCAGGAAAAACTGTCAAGACCTTCAAATTGCAAGCGGATGTGCCGCCGCGCCAGCCGCGCCTGTGTGGCCGGGCGGCCGCGGCCGCTCACAAGGAGATGCAATGCGAGACCCAAACTTCGAACAATGTGTGCAAGCCTGCTATGAATGCGCGGTAGCGTGCGATCAATGCGCAGCCGCGTGCCTGCGGCAGAATCCGGCGCAGATGCGCGCAAGCATCGCCTTGTGCACCGATTGCGCCGAGGTCTGCCGCTTGTGCGCGGCCATGCTGGCCCGCGGCGGCGAATTCGCCCAGGCGCTCTGCACGTTGTGCGCGCTGGTCTGCGATGCCTGTGCCCGGCAATGTTCCACGCACGACGCCGAGCATTGCCAGATCTGCGCGGGCGCCTGCATCGCCTGCACGCTGGCATGCCGAGACATGGTCGAGGCGTAAGCCTCGCCCCGCCGCGCGGCCGCCCGGGCCGGCCGCAACGGCGCATTTTTCCGCCCGACAGTCAGGAGCTTTCGATGGCCACCACGAATACCCCCATGCCTTCCGACTTCCCCGAGAACGGCCCCGACAATCGTGGCGCCTACAGGCGCTCGCGGCATCCGGAAAGCTGGATCGACGAGCTGGAAGCCACGCTCAGCGACACTTCGGCAACGGACCTTGAAGCCCTGAAGGCGCGCTTGAACGACCAGCTGCAAGCCACGCGCCAGAGCCTGCGCGAGGCGTCCGACAACGCCCATGACCTCATGCGCGAGACCCTGGACTGCACCGAGGACTACATCCACGCGCGTCCCTGGCAGGCAGTCGGGCTGGTGGCGGGCGCGGCCTTTCTGCTGGGCGTTATTGTCGGCCGCCAGTAAGCCGTTCCCGTGCGGTCGCCGGGAACGGCGTTTGCTCGACTTCCATTGCAAGGCGCATCCCGCGCCGCCCAATGGGAGAACACATGAGCACCCCCAAAAGCGCCCAGACCGGCGACCGCCCTCACCCCACCCCGCCCATGCCGGCGCAGCACCTGGACGAACAGCCAGGCGTTGAAGCCGACATGGTGCTCAAGCCCCAGTATCAGGCGCCCGGCTACAAAGGCAGCGGCAAGCTGCAAGACAAGGTTGCGATCATCACCGGCGCCGACTCCGGCATCGGCCGGGCCGTCGCCGTCCTGTTTGCCCGCGAAGGCGCGGACGTCGCCGTGATGTACCTCGATGAACACGAGGATGCCAGGGAGACCAGCCGCGCCGTTCAAGCAGAAGGCCGACAGTGCCTGCTGATCCCGGGCGACGTCCAGGATTCCGCCTTCTGCAATGAAGCCGTGGCGCAGGTGGTCAAGCACTTCGGCAGGCTCGACATCCTGGTCAACAACGCGGCCTACCAGCAACACACCGAGACGCTGCCGGAAATCAGCGACGAAAAATGGGACAAGACGCTGCGCACCAACATCAGCGCGTATTTCTACATGGCGCGCGCCGCGCTGGAACATTTGAAGCCCGGTAGCGCCATCATCAATACGGGATCCGTTACGGGTCTGAATGGCAGCGGCAAGCTTCTGGACTACTCATCGACCAAAGGCGCCATCCACGCGTTCACCCGGTCGCTGGCCTCGAACCTGGCCGAAAAGGGTATTCGTGTGAACGCGGTCGCGCCCGGTCCCGTCTGGACGCCGCTCAATCCGGCCGACAGAAGCGCCGAAGACATCAAGTCATTTGGTGAAAAGACCGATCTGGGACGCCCCGCTCAGCCCGAGGAAATCTCACCCGCCTACGTCTTTCTGGCATCGCCCGAATGCTCGAGCTATATCACGGGCATCGTGCTGCCCATTACGGGCAGCGCGGGCGACTGAGCAATCCTCACTTCTCCGGCACCACCGACGCCGGCGCGGCGCGCGACGCCGGGGAAACCGGCGGCGCTTCGCCCTTGGGCGCCGGATCGATCTTGTCGCCATTGACGGCGGGCTCGCGACCCAACGCGCGGCTCATCGCGTAGTGATCGCTCAACATCGGCAAGGTGCGCGTCGCAAAGTCGCGCACCTGCGCATCCTCCGACTCCTTGGCGGCTGTTTCGAAAAGGCGATTGGCTGTCGCGTGCGCGTCCACGGCAGCCTTCTTGATATACACCTGGTCGAACTCGGCGCCAGTCTTTTCCCGCAATTCATGCAGCGTGGCGCGGTCGGGCTCGGCCGGCTGATCGGGCAGCGAGATGTTCTTGGCGGCCGCCAACGCGCGGATCTCCTTGTTCACCGCCGTGTGCTGTTCAAGCATCTTGGCCGCAAACGCGCGCACCTGTGCGTCCTTGGCGCGCTTGCCTGCCAGCTCGGCGGCCTGCACTTCGAAAATGCCCGAACCCGAGGCAGCCTGCAGGAAGCGAGCGTCCGAGGCGTCCAGTTCCGCGGCGTGCGATAGCGGGCCCGCGCCCGCGAGCACAACCGCCGCGGCAAGCGCGGCAAATGACGTTTTAGTGAATGGCTTCATGTTGCTGTCTCCGTGCGTGACTGGGCGGGGGTCAATTGGCGGTGGTCGGCGCTTCCACCCGGCGCGGCGGATCCAGCGGATCAAAATCCTGCCACTTGCCGTCTTGCCATCGGCCATTGGCTCGTTCGATGTCGGTGCCGCCCGCGGCGCGCAAGATCTGGCGGGCTTGCTGCTCGCGCCCAAGGTCCACGTGCAGCGCCAGCATGACACCGGCCTGGCGCACGGGCGGGTGCGATTTCTCGGGCTCGCCCGGCGCGGTGCGCACCCGCTTCTTGCGGCCGACCACCCACATGGCGCCCGCCAACGCCCCGATGTAGGCGCCCACCCCGGCGGCGGCAATGGTGATGAAGATCGAGGCGGCCAGTTGCGCGGCAATCAGCCCCGCCACCAGCGCAAACACCAGCCCCAGCAACGACGCGCCGGCCACCGCGCCAAAATGCCCGCCTTTGGCATCGGGGTCCGCGATCCGGTCGCCCCCCAGCGGAAAGCGCCCGTGCTCGCCGGCAATGCTGACGTAAAAAGTGTGGATGTCATCCTCGGTATAGCCCTCGGCGAACAACTTCTGGGCGGCCAGCGTGGCTTCATCGAAGGTCTGGAACCGTGCAGCGACAATCAAGGACATGACAATCTCCCGGGGAAAAATTTTCAATCAAGGAGCAACTTCCATACCTGCGCTGCCGAAACCGCCCTGCCCCTCGCGACCTCGGCATGGCGCTTGCTGCCTGCTCCGCACCCGCTGCCGCGCGCACCGCCTGTTCCGATCCCGCGCGCGCCCTTAACCGGAGAATGCCCATGCCCCGTGTACCCGACACCGATATAAACCTTGACGAAAGCGGCCGTCCCGATCTGGGTCCCAGCGATTCTTCAGACTCGGCCAGCGACCTGCCGCGCGACCTCAGGCATACCGATAGCGACTCCCAGGCCACGGGCGACCGCGAGAGCGTCGAACCGGACTTCCAGGACGACGACGGCGCGGACGTGGCGACCGACCGCGTCACCGACGCGGACGAGGCCGGCCTCTCGCACGACGCGCCCGATCCGGTCCGCAACGGTGGCTAAGGCCATCCCAAACCGGCCCCGGCGCCGCACTCCCTGAGGAACGACGATGGAAATATCCCGTACTGAGGAATTGCTACCCGGGTCCGAGACCGACGAGGGCCTGCCGGTGTCCGAGCCTGCCCGCGGCGAAGCCCGGCGTTGCCTGTCCGTGCTGGATTGGATGGCGCTGATCGTCGTCGTGGTCGGCGGTCTGAATAGCGGCTTGATCGCCGCCGTCAATCTGGATGTGATCGCGAAAATTTTTCCGCATATGGCGGCGGCGCGCACCGTCTACGGCGTGATCGGCATCGCGGCGTTGTATTGCGTGGTGATGCTATTTCGTCTGGCCGACGAATTGGGCGAACCGGCCCGCTGACAGCAAGCCGTTTCGCCCGCCATTCGCATTAATTGCCGTCAGGCCGCTTGCCCGGATACTGGCCGCCCTCTTCAAATTCCGGCCCCTTGCGGTTCGGCGTTTTATCCGAACGCCGCTTGTAAGGCTGATCGTTCTCGGTCGGTTTATCCGCGCCAAACTGACCGCTCTGGTTCGCCGCCTCCGTATCGTCCTTGGGAGTGTTGGCCTTGGACTTGGCGGGCTGCTGATCGTGTGGGGTCGTCATGAATCATCTCCTTGATACGCGCCATCCGTGAATCGCGAATGGCCTCGCCCCTACTGCGCAAGTGGCATGCCTGGAAAACCTGGGCACGTTACTTGCTCTAGGGGTAGCCGGGTCCGCCAACTACCGGATCACTTACCCAAGGAGTCAGTCATGAATCTGTCCAAAACGATTTGCCCCGCTTTTGCCCTGTGCTTTTCCGTCCTGGCTTTCCAGGCCTCCGCGCAAACGGGCACGACCGGCGTTCGCACGAACGATCAGATCGACAACCAATACAAAATGGACAAAAAGCAATGCGACGGCATGAAGGGCAATGCCAAGGACGTCTGCCAGAAGCAGGCCGAAGCCACGCGCGACAAGGCCAAGGCCGACGCCAAGGCCGCGAAGGAGAAGGCCGAAGCCTCCCACGACGCGGCCAAGACGCGCAACGATGCCGACTACAAGGTCGGCAAGGAAAAGTGCGATGCCATGTCCGGCAACGCCAAGGACGCCTGCATGGCTGACCTGAAGACCCGCTTCAACAAGTAAGCGGCGTCAGGCGGATTCCCGGGACGGTCCGCCCGTCCGGGAATTTTCGCCGGGCAGCACGTAGCCTGCTGCCGCGTATTCCTCAAGACGGTTGTAGAGCGTCTTGGGACTGATCCCCAACACTGCGGCCGCCTGTTTCTTGACCCCATTGCATCGCTCAAGGGTGGCCAGGATCAGACGACGATCGGCTTCGGCCAAGGTCTCTCCAACCGGCACGCTGACTTGCCCGCCGGCCGGCTCGCCCGCCGGCGATACCTGCGGCACAAGCATATCCAGATCCAGCACATCCCCATCGGCCATGATGAACGCGCGCCGCACGAAGTTCTTCAGTTCGCGGACGTTGCCTGGCCATTCATATTGCGCGAGCGCGGCGGCCGCCTCGGGGGAAAAATCCTTGTTCTTGCCGGATTCTTCGTTGAGCGCCTGCAGAAAGCGCTGCGCCAGAAATAGGATGTCGCTGCCGCGGTCGCGTAGCGCCGGCAGCTCGATGGGAAAAACGCTCAGCCGGTAATACAGGTCTTCACGCAGCTTGCCCTCTTGCACGGCCTGCTCCGGATTCCGGTTGGTCGCCGCAACCACGCGAATGTCGCAGGCAATTTCCCGGTTGGTGCCCACGCGCATGAATTGGCCGGTTTCCAGCACACGGAGCAGCTTGACCTGCAGGTCAAGCGGCATTTCGGTGACTTCGTCCAGGAACAACGTGCCGCCGTCGGCGCGCTCGAAGTACCCCTTGTGCTGGCGGTCCGCGCCGGTGAAACTGCCGCGCTCGTGCCCGAACATTTCACTTTCGATCAGGTTGGGCGATATCGCGCCGCAATTGACCGCGATGAACGGACGCTGCCGGCGTGGGCTGAGTTCGTGGATGGCGTGAGCGGCCAGCTCCTTGCCGGTGCCGCTTTCGCCGATCAGCAAGGTGGTGACCGTGGTGGGCGCCACGCGCCCGATTTGACGATAAAGCGTCTGCATGCGTTCGGACTTGCCATACAGCTTGCCGAAGCGGCCCGGTTCTTCGAACGGGGTGCCGGGCATTTCGCCGCCCGAATTGGTCATGATCCGCTTCAGGATCTCTTCGAGGCGTTCCATGCAGATCGGCTTGACCAGATAGTCGGTCGCACCCAGGCGCAGGGCCTGCACGGCGTTGTCGACAGTACCGTGGCCGGTCATCACCACCACTTCTGCGCTGTGCACGGCAACGTTCTTGAAAATGTCCATGCCGCTGCCGCCCGGCAGCCGGACGTCCGTCAACACCAGGTCGGGCGCTTGCCGTTCGAGCTGGATGAGGGCGTCCTTGACGCTGGCCGCCAGGGCCACCGAAAACCCGCTTTCTCGG
This sequence comes from Achromobacter sp. E1, assembly GCF_037039475.1. Lineage (NCBI taxonomy): Bacteria > Pseudomonadati > Pseudomonadota > Betaproteobacteria > Burkholderiales > Alcaligenaceae > Achromobacter > Achromobacter sp. E1. Next base: position 2,904,461 of record NZ_CP146253.1, on the reverse strand, counting down.
CCTATCTCGGCCAGTGTTTCCCGTATTGCATCGTCGTCGTCGACGATAAGCAGGTGAGGCATGCTATCTCCGTATCCCTTCCATAACCGTCAGAATAGTCACTATGAGGTCGGCCGGCGCAAATATCTGCCAGTTTCCAACAACGTTTTCCAATACTTGCAACTCGTCGCAATCAGACAGCGGACCGCCCTCTACGATGCGATTATTGCAGGCCCGCTTTCGGGACTAGGAATCAGCATGGCCAGTCGAAATACCGCTACGCGCGCCACCGCGCCTTCCCCCACTTCCGTTTTTGCGGACACCAGCGGCATGTCGCCGCAAATGCGCAAGCTGGGAAACCAGATCGCACTTGCCGCGGCTACCGATGCAAGCGTGTTCATTATCGGCGAAAGTGGGGCCGGCAAGGAAATCGTTGCGCGCGCCATCCACGAGGCGAGCGATCGCCGCGATCAGCCCTTCGTTGCCGTCAATTGCGGCGCGATCAGCGGATCGCTGGCGCACGCCGAGTTGTTCGGCCATGAGAAAGGCAGCTTCACGGGCGCTGTGTCGCAAAACGCCGGGTACTTCGAGTACGCAAGCGGCGGCACGCTGTTCCTGGATGAAGTGACGGAAATGCCGCCGGACATGCAGGTGCATTTCCTGCGCGTGCTTGAAGTGGGCACGTATCAGCGCGTGGGCGGCACTGACCTGCTGCGCGCCAATGTGCGCGTCATCTGCGCCAGCAACCGGGACCCGGCCGCCTCGGTGGCGGACGGCCGGCTGCGCCAGGACTTCCTGCACCGTCTGCTGGTGATTCCGCTACGCGTGCCGCCACTGCGCGAGCGCGGCGACGACGCCCTGCTGCTGGCACACCAATTCCTCGATATCCTCAATGCGCAGCACGGCACGCAAAAGACGTTTTCGCCGGCCATGCTCGAGGCGATCAAGGCGCACGACTGGCCGGGCAATGTGCGCGAACTGCGCAACGTGGTCCAGCGCGCGTACATCATGGCCGATACCCAGCTGGACGCCGACTTGGCGACGCGCAACCGCGGGCCCAGCCAGGCACAGGTTCGCGACGGCTCGCTGAACTTCCCGGTGGGCATGCCGCTGGGCCGCGCCCAACGCGAATTCATCCTGGCCACGCTGGCCCACCATGCGGGGGACAAACGCCTGGCCGCCGAGACGCTCGGGGTCAGCCTGAAAACGCTCTACAACAGGCTGGACGTCTACGAAAAGGACGAGCCTGAAAAAGCTGCCTGAGCAGTTCTTACCACCGCGTTTGTAATACTGGCTCAGCATGCCCCGTTCCCGGGGCGCCTTCGCCCCCTTGAACGGGGTTGGCACGATCTTTGCATATAGAAGGAGAATGAGCCGCCTTCCGGCGGCTGCCCCTTCAGGAGACTCGATTGGGCCACCCCATGCAAGAACTTCGCCTGCGCCAGCAAATGACGCTCGCGCCGCGTCTGCAACAGTCCGTCAAGCTGCTTCAGATGTCGGCGCTTGAATTCACCACGGCCGTGCAGCACGCGCTGGCCTCAAACCCTTTTCTCGAAGATCCGGACGATTCGGAGCTCGAGTCGGCGGCCCCGGCTGCGCCTGGCGTCCGCGGCGAGACGGCGGACATCGAAGGACAGCCCGCCCCGGAGCCCGTTGCGGCCTCGGACAGCCCGGAAGGCGACGAGCCCCCGCCCGACGCGCCCGCCTATTCCGGCGACTACCCCACCCACACGTCCTCGGGGGGCGACAGCGATCTGGGCCAATGGGCCTGCGCCAACGTGTCTATGCGCGATCGCCTGTCCTTCGAACTGGGCAACTATCACCTGCAGCCGCGTGACCGCCTGCTGGCGGAGTTCATCATCGACGCGCTGGACGACGATGGCTACCTGCGCACCCCGCTCTCCGCGCTGTGCACCTCCGCGGATGCGGACATCAGCCCGCTTCCGGAGGAATCCGAATGGATGGCGGCGTTGCGCCTGGTGCAGCAGCTGGACGCCCCCGGCATCGCCGCGCGCGACTTGCGCGAGTGCCTGATCCTGCAGCTTGCCGCGCTGCCGGATGAAGACGACGACACACGCTCACTGGCCCAGAAAATCGTCCAGGAACATCTGGAGCGGCTGGGCAAGAACGATTACGTCGGTCTGCGCCGCGCGCTGGGATGCGGCGATGACGCTCTGCGCGACGCCTGCGCGCTGATCCGCCGGCTGGATCCCAAGCCTGGCGGCCGCTACAGCGGAGACGCGCCGGTGTACGTGGTGCCGGATGTCTTCGTGGACAAATGGCAGGGACGCTGGCGCGTGTTGCCCAACCGCAGCGCGATGCCCCGCGCGCGGTTGCACAGCGCCTACGCGGATCTCTTTCGCCGTGCCCGCCTGGACGACCGCAGCCCGATGGCGCAGGAACTCCAGGAAGCGCGTTGGCTCGTGCGCAATGTCGAACAGCGCTACACGACGATCCAGCGAGTCGCCGAGGCCATCGTCAAGCGCCAGCAGATGTTCTTCGAATATGGCGAAGTGGCGCTGCGCCCGCTCATGCTGCGCGAAGTGGCTGACGATCTGAACATGCACGAGTCCACTGTCTCGCGCGCGACCGTGAGCAAGTACATGACCACGCCGCGCGGCGTTTTCGAATTTCGCCACTTCTTCTCGCGCGAACTGGCCACGGAGTCGGGCGGCTCGTGTTCAGCGGCCGCGGTGCGCGCGCTCATCAAGGAGATGGTGGACGCCGAAGATCCGGCAATGCCCCTGTCCGACGTTGCGCTGACGCAGCAACTGGCCTCCAACGGCATCCTGCTGGCCCGCCGCACCGTGTCGAAATACCGCGGCCAACTGCGCGTACCGCCCGCCGAGCTGCGCCGCCAGCACTGACCAGCCTTGTGCCCATAAAAAAAGGCTTCCTCGCGGAAGCCTTTTTGTTGGGCTGCTTACTTGCTGCCGCCCGTGTTCGGATATCCCGGAGGAGGCGTAGCGCCAGCGGCCGGGGTCTTCGGCACGTTGTCATTGGCCTCGCGCTTGCGATTGGGCATTTCCGACCCATGCTTGTCCGACTTCATGTGACCGCTCTTGTCCAGGTTCGGCGGCGTCGTGCCCGTATTGGGCGCGGCGTTCGGGGCGGGGGGAATCTGGCCCGGAGGCACCTTGGTATTGGGCGGCACGGCAGTCCCGTCATTCGGCGTCGTGGACGGCGAAGTCGCGGGCGTGCTGCGGCCCGTAGACTGGGCATAAGCGCCGCCAGCGGTCGCAACGCCGGCAATCAAAGCAAGCGCGCAGGTCATGGCACGGTATTTCATAGCGTAGCTCCTTCCTTGGTTGAAATGCACCGGCCTAGTCGCAAGCCCCGTGCCTGACCCCCTGCCCGCCTTCTGCCCTACTGGTAGTCCTCCATGCGGGGCATTTTTTACCTGCGTTTGCAACACTTGACCCTCAACGTGCCCGTTGCGGCGCCGCGCCCTCTTCCAGCATGCGCTGCACGCGCTCGCCCAGAGCATCCAGTGAGAACGGCTTGACGATGAGTTCCATGCCTTCTTGCAGGAACCCGCCCGCGCTGGCCGCGCTTTCGGCGTAACCCGTCATGAGCAGAACCCGCAGGCCAGGATGCGCGACGCGCGCGGCGTCGGCCAGTTGGCGGCCGTTCAAATTGGGCAGGCCCACGTCGGTCACCAGCAGGCTCAGGTTGCGCGTGGCGGTCACCAGCTCAAGGCCGGCTTCGCCATCGCCGGCCGTCAACACATGCAGCCCCATGTCCACCAGCGACTCCCGCACCATTTCCCGCACGTTCATATCGTCTTCCACGACGATAACGAAGGCCTGGCCCGCCGACGCCGCCTTCGCGCCCGTCGCCCGCGGCGTTTCGGCCGCCATTTCCGGCACGCCCTGATGGCGCGGCAGATAGAGGCGAACCGACGTGCCGACGCCTTCGGCGCTTTCCAGCACGGCACTGCCGCCCGCCTGCTTGGCAAAACCGTAGGTCATCGACAGACCCAGACCCGTGCCCTCGCCGAGCGGCTTGGTCGTGAAGAACGGATCGAAGGCGTGCGCCAGCACGTCGGGCGACATGCCGCACCCCACGTCCGACACCGTGACCTCGACGAACGCGCCGGGATTGACGCCCGGGTTCTGGCGCAGTGACGCGGCGTCCAGGTGCGTATTCGCCGCGGCAATGGTCAATACGCCGCCGTTCGGCATCGAGTCGCAGGCATTGATCACCAGGTTGAGCATTGCGTTCTCGAACTGGTTCCGGTCGCAGTTCACAGGCCACAGACCCGGCTCCAGATCGAAGACCAGGTTCACACGCTCGCCGGTGTAGCGATGGAACAGGTCCGTCATGGAATGCAGCGTGGCTTCCACACTGAACGGCTTGGGGTCGATCGGCTGGCGCCGCGAGAACGTCAGCAGCCGCTGCGTCAGATGCGCGGCCCGGTTCGCGGAATCCATGGCCACGGTGATGAAACGCTGCGCCTGTTCCGGCACGCCGGCCGTCAGCTTGCGCTGCACCAGATACAGCGCGCCCGTGATCCCTTGGAGCATGTTGTTGAAATCGTGCGCGATACCGCCCGTCAAGCGACCCACCGCTTCCATCTTCTGCGCCTGGCGCAGCGCATTCTCGGTGTCGGCCAGGGCTTCAGCCTGCGCCTTCAGGTCCGAATCGTCGCGCCCGGCCACATACAGGCTGTCCTCGGACCACGACATGCTCCATGTGATCCAGCTGTAGCCCCCCTCGCGCCGCAATACCCGGTTTTCAACGTGCCGGGCAGGTTGCGCACCATTCGCCTTGGCGTGCGGCGACCAGGCGGCGCGGGTCGCCTCCAGGTCATCCGGGTGGATCAGTTCTGACAGTCCCATCGACAGGAACTGGTCGGGGTTCCAGCCCAGGATGGTCTGCACCGCGGGATTCACGCTGGCAAACCTGCCGCGGCCATCGATGACCGCGAGCAACTCGGGCGACATCCGCCAGATGCGGTCCCGCTCGGCGATGGCGTGTTCGACCCGCTGCTCCAGCATGCGCGCATACTGAGACCGCTCGACGGCATCGCACATCCGTTCGGCCACTTCCTCGATGAAGGCCAGATCCGCGGGCTTGAGCCGGCTGCTGGACAGGGGGCGGACCACCAGCGCGCCGCCCTGCCGCGCCCATCGGCGCATCGGCACCACGATGGCGGACGGCCGGACGTCGCCGCCCTCTTGCGCCACGAGCGGCTGCAGGTAGGTTGTGCGCCCATTGCGCACCGCCTCGAAAAAGTCGTCGCCCAATTGCTCTGTCGCCAGGGGCTCCTGGCGCGCCACGTACACCTCGGACTGCCAGGCCGTGGACACGACGGGCGCCGCGCCGTCGCCGGCCCAATCCAGAACTGCCACCAGGCCCAGCGACAGGTGCTGCCCCAGCCCCGCGCAGGCGGTCTCCTCGATCGCGGCCTGCAGGTGCAGTTCTCGCATGCGGTCGCCCAGCGCCAGCAGGAAATTCTTGCGATGCTGGCCTTCCCAAAGCTCGGTCTCGGCCGCCTTGCGCGCGGAGACGTCCAGGAAAAGCGCCATGATGCGGTCGGGCCCTTCCTTGCGCGCCCGCGCTTCGTACCACGCATCGTTGGGCGCGGGAACGGCAAATTCGAACTGGGTCGGCTCGCCTGTTTCCACGACCTGGGCGAACGTATCCAGGATCTGGCTGGGCACGCCCGGAATCATTTCACGCAGGGTATGACCCAGCGTGTCGCCTTCCCGCATGCCGCTCTGGCGTTCAAATGCCGGGTTCACTTCAAGAAAGCGGAAGTCGGCAATGCGGCCATCCTCGCCGCGCAAGGCCTCGGCCAGGAAGAATGCCTCCTGCATGCCCTCGAACATGGCGCGCCAGCGGTCGCCGCTGCGGCGCAAGGCCACATCGAGCAGATGCCGTTCGATGGCCAGGGCGGCGCTACGCGTGACGAGCGCAATGGCGTCGATGTCGTGCGCCGACGGCAGGCGGCTTTCGTCGTAATAGTTGGAGAACACGCCAAGCAGCCGCCCGTCCGGCGCCTTGATCGGGGTCGACCAACAGGCACGCAGGCCGTGCGCCGCCGCCACGTCGCGCCATGCGGCCCAGCGAGGATCCCGGGAAATGTCTTCCACGTAGACCGGGCTGCCCGAATGCGCCGCAGCGCCCCAGGGGCCGGCCTCGGGCTCGATCATCATCCCGCTTACCGCAGCGTTGAATTCATCCGGCAGGCTGGGCGCGGCGCCATGCTCCAGCCTGCCCCCCTTGTCGTCCACCAGCGCGATGGACGCGCGAAGTTTCACGCTCGATTGGGCCTCGATGGCGTGAAGCACATGTTCTAGCACCTGCGGGAGCGGCACGCCGGCAGCGATTCGCTCCAGCATGATACGTTCGTCTTCAAGACGAGCTAGCGTGTCGGTCCATGGCAGGGACACGCGGTCTTGCTTGGTCAGCATGTTTCCCCCTATCGCAATACAGAATGTACGCGATAGGGGCGCGCGTGGGGCAACCCTGCGTAACGCGAGGCTACCCTTCCTGGAAAAAAGAGGCGGTCAGGCGGGCCCCGCCACCCCTGCCGCCGGGTCACGGCGCCCCGTGCGCCAGGCAAGGCCCGCGCTGATCGTCAGTGCGGCCGCCAGCAGGCCGCCGGCCATCGCCGCCACGCCGTGCCAACCGCCAACCGTCCAGAATTGGCCGCCCAGCGCGCCCAGGACGCTGGACCCCACGTAATAGACCAGCAGGTACAACGAGGCGGCCAGCGCCTTGTAGCCCCGTGCCATCTGACCCACCCAGCCGCTTGCGACGGCATGGGCGGCAAAAAAGCCGAACGTGAAGATCACGATGCCCGCGACTAGCACAGGCAGCGAATCCGAGAGCGTCAGCACCAGGCCGGCCAGCGCAAGCCCCGACGCCGCGGACAGCATCGCGCCGCGCCCATGACGGTCGGCCAGTCGGCCAAACCACGTGGATGCGAAGATGCCCACCAGGTAGACGACGAAGATGAAGCCGATGAAGGTTTGGCTAAGCGAGAACGGCGGGAGCAACAGCCGGAAGCCGACATAGTTGTAGACGGCCACGAAAGCGCCCATCAGCAGCCCGCCCATGGCGAACAGTGCGCACAGCGGCCCATTCTTCAAGTGCGCGCCGGCGCCGGCCCGCACGTCCGACCAGACGCCTGCCCACCCTTGGCCGCGCCGCGGCGTGAAGCGGCGCGAGGCCGGCAGGAGCCACAGGAACAGCACGGCCGCGACGATGCCCAGCAGTCCCAGCGTTCCCATCGCTGCGCGCCACCCGAAGTGATCGGACACCAGGCCGGTGATCACCCGTCCCGACAGCCCGCCAAACGCGCTGCCGCTGATGTAAAGCCCCATCGCGAAGCCCAGCGTGCCCGGTTCGACCTCCTCGGCCAGATAGGCCATGGCGACAGCCGGCACCCCGCCCATCGCCACCCCTTGCAAGGCGCGCAGGGCCAGCAGGCTCTGCCAGTCCGGCGCGACCGCCGCGATGGTGCCAAGAATGGCGGACGCGAACAGCGACCACGCCATGACGCGCTTGCGCGGCAGCGCGGCCGAAAACAGGCCGACAAAGAAAATGGCGATAGCTAGCAAACCCGTGCACAGCGACAGCACCAGGCTGCTCTGCGCGGGCGAAACGTGGAAAGCCTGGGTGAACAGCGGCATCAGCGGCTGCACGCAATACAACAGCGAAAACGTGGAAAAGCCGGCGGCGAAGAGCGCCCATTGGGCGCGGCGCAGACCCGGCGTGCCGCGCGCCAGATAAGCCGGCGCCGAAACGCCGGAGTCTGTTGCGTGACTTGCAGAAGGGGTAGCCATCAGAATTCTCGAAAAACACCCGGGCAGGAGCCCGTGGAGAACAAGGTAGACATTTCCCCTGCATATGTCCAATATATGAAACCGCTCCTGTCTATATTTAAAACCGATGGAACTGCGTCACTTGCGGTATTTCACCGCCGTCGCCGAGGAACTGCACTTCACGCGCGCGGCCGCCCGTCTGGGCATCGGCCAGCCGCCGCTCAGCCAGCAGATCCAGCAATTGGAGCGCGAGATCGGCACGCCGCTCTTTCTGCGCCTGCCCCGCGGCATCGCGCTGACCGAAGCCGGCGTGCAATTTCTGGACGACGCCCGCGCCATCCTGGCCAGCGCCGACCGCGCCGTCGATATGGCCAGGCGGCTGGGGCGCGGCGAACGCGGCGCCATCACGGTCGGCTTTACCGCGTCGGCCGTCTTTCATCCCTACCTGCCCCGGGCCATCCGCGCTTTTCGCGACCGCTATCCGGACGTGCGCATCACGCTCACCGAAAGCAATACCGTCACGCTGCTGCGAGGCCTGCGCGCGGGCGACGTGGACGTGGCCTTTGTCCGCCCGCCCTATGTGCTGGACGCCGAATTCGAATCGGAGCGGGTGCTCGATGAGCCCATGCTGATCGCCCTGCCGCCGGACCATCCGCTCAGCCGGAAGCGCGCGGTCCCGATCGCCGCGCTGGCCGAGGAGGACTTCGTGCTTTATCCGCGGCCCATCGGCGCGGGCCTGTACGACGCCATCCAGTCGGCCTGCCAGCGCGCCGGCTTTGCCCCGCGCGTCATCCAGGAAGCGCCGCAGATGGCGTCGATCGTGAGCCTGGTGGCGGCTGGCGTGGGTATCTCCATCGTGCCCGCCGCGATGCGGCACATGGGCGCGCAGGGCATCGAGTACCGTCCCATCAAGGGCGATGCGCCCCATGCGCTGCTGGACATGGCCTACCGCCGCCATGACCGCTCGGTGGCCGCCGAAAACGCCGTCGGCATGCTGCGCCGGCTGGCGCATCCAGAACGGGAGTGAAGCCGGACTCCGGGCGTGGCCGTATCGGCCTGTCGCGTTTGTCATTTTCTGTAAACCTGCGGCGCGGGGCTGGGACTAGACTCTCGCGCTTGCTGGCGATGCGTCCCCTGGAATCCGCGATGCCGGCCGCGCCCAACTTTTCAAAGGTGACCCCGTGCGACGTACCCTTCTGGCCCTGGCCTTTGCAACGATTCCCGGCTTCGCCGCTGCTGCCGCGCTGCCCTCCGCCATCGGCGCGGTCACGGTTTATCAGGACCGCGCCGTCGTCACCCGCGCTGCCAGCAGCGACCTGGCCGCCGGCGAACACGAACTGATCCTGGACAACCTGCCGGCCTCGCTGCAGGAAAACTCGCTGCAGGTGTCCGCCAAGAGCACCGGTCAGGCGACCCTGCTGGACGTCAAGGTCAGCGACGTCTACCAGACCGACACCGCTAACGAACGGGTGAGGTCGATCGAAGCGCAACTCGACAAATTAACTGCCCGGCAGGCGGCGCTCGACGACGAGGCCGCGGTGCTGGACAACCAGCGCGAGCTCATCCTGATGATGCAGCGCGGCGCCACGGAACCGGCCAAGGACGGAGCCAGAATCACCGTGGATGAACTCAAGGCTATCCAGACGCTCAGCGCCGAATCGCTGGCCACGACGCTGGCGGGCCTGCGCCGCGTCGCCGAACAGAAGACCGCGCTGGAGCGCGAAATGACGGCACTGCAAACCCAGCTTGGCCAGGTCCGTGGCGAGGCGGGCCGGCGCACCAAGAAGGTGGCCTTGCGCGTCGGCATGGCGCGCGCCGGCAAGCTGGACCTCGCGCTGTCGTATGCCGTGGCGGGCGCACGCTGGACGCCCGCCTATGATGCGCGGCTGCGTCCGGCCGATCGTCAGGTGGACCTTGGTTACTTCGGTGTCATCCGCCAGAACACGGGCGAAGACTGGACCAACGTGAAGCTGACGCTGTCCACGGCCCGGCCGTCGCTGGGCGGCGGCGCGCCCAAGCTGCGCCCGTGGATCATCGACGTGGCTGCCCCTCCCCCGCCCCCGCCGCCCCGGCCCGCCGCCGCGCCGGCCCCTGCTGCCGTCCAGGCCGAGATGCACGCCAAGCGCGCGCCGCGCGCCCGCGCGATGGAAGACAGCGCCATGCTGCCCGAGCCGCAACCCGAGGCCATCGAGCTGTCCACGGCTCAGGTCCAGAATGCGGCAACCAGCGCGTCGTTCCAGATCCAGAACCCGGCAACGCTGCTGTCGGACAACACCACGCAGCGCGTCGCCATCGCCACGGCCAAACTGCCGGCCACCTTGCAATACCAATCCACGCCCGCATTGCGCGAAACCGTCTACCTGACCGCGCAAGCCAGCAACAACACAGACTTTCCGTTCCTGGCGGGGCCGCTCAATACCTTCCTGGACGATGCCTTTGTCGCCACGGGCGCCATGAAAGCGGTCATGCCCGGCGAAAAGCTGGAGCTGGCGCTGGGCGCGGACGAGGGCATCTCCATCAAGCGCCAGCTGGTCAACCGCTACACCGAGAGCACCGGCTTTTCGGGCAGCGGCAAGCGTGTCACCTACGAGTACAAGATCACCGTCAAGAACAACAAGTCAACCAAGGAACAGGTGACCTTCAAGGATCACCTGCCCATCTCGCGTAACGAGAAAATCGTGGTCAAGCTGCTGTCGCCCGCCGACCGCGACATCAAGCGCGAAGAGGACGGCAAGCTGGTGTGGGACTGGGAGCTCGAGCCGGGCAAGTCGCGCGAGACGACGTTGAAGTTCTCGGTGGACTACCCGGGTGATATCGACGTGTCCGGCCTCTGACGCGCTAGCGCATCTGGAAGGCTTCCTGGTGGAACAGCTGCCGCACCGGCATGCCCCGCCGGTGCAAGCCGTCTTTCAGCGCGTCGGCAAAGCCCGTGGGACCGCAGAACCAGACACTTGGCCACGGCGTCCCTTCCTGTCTGGCCTGCGCCAGCTCGGCGGCCGTCAAGGGCCGGTGCTCGTCGCTGTAGCGGACGTCCAATTTCACGCTTGGGACGCGTGCGCACAACTGGCGCAACCGGTCGGCGAAAGGCGCATCGTCTGCATTGCGGGCGCAGTAATACAAGGTGGCGTCGGGCGCGTTCGCGGGCCGCGTCTGCAAGGCCTCAAGCCATGAAATGAAGGGCGTCACGCCAATGCCCGCGCCGACCCAGATCTGACGGCGGCCCTCGTCCCGGCGAAAGTCGAAACAGCCGTATGGCCCTTCAATGGTCACCGCCTGCCCCGCCGCCAGGCTCTTCTGCAGGCGCCGCGTGTAATCGCCGAGCGCCTTGATCGAAAACTGCACCCTGCCCGAGCCATCATAGGCGCCCGACACCGTGAAGGGGTGCGCACCTTCCTTGCGATCCGCGGTCAGGAAGGCGAACTGGCCGGCGCGGTGATGCCAATCGCCCTGGACTAGACAGGTCACGCGCAGGATGTCATCCGACAGATGCTGCACGTCCAGCACGGTGCCCTTGTAGCGGCGCGCCCGCCCGATGCGGCCCGTCAGCGCCATGACCGCGCAGACAGATCCGACCGCGGTCGCAAGGCCAACCAGCCACCCCGCCGGCTGCGACCACCACGCGGCGGGCGTGAGCACGACGCCATGAAACGCCGCCACCAGGAAGATCACGGCGGCAATGCGATGGACCTGGCGCCACACGTGGTACGGGAACCGCCGCCACAGCGTCAATAGCACCATCGCCACCAGGATCCAGACGGCGTATTCGCCCAGATCCTTGGCCGATCCCCGGAACATGTCCAGCATGGCCGCGGCGCGGGGCGTCTTGGGAACCGGATCGAAGATGGCCAGCAGCAGCGGCTTGGCGAGCTTGATGAAGTAGTGCGCCGCCGCCAGCGCGGTGGCCAGGATGCCGCACCACTTGTGCAGCCGGTACATCTTGTCCAGGCCATCCAGCCGCTTTTCCAGCCAGACCGGCCTGACCGACAGCAGCATGATGAGCGCCATCAGCACATAAGCCGCCAGACCGGTCAGCAAAATCAGTTGGTCGCGCCACGTCCATACGTTGAAGGCGGCGGGCGGCTGCAGCCGCAAGGCAAGCGCCCAGGCCAGGACGCTGACGGCGAGGACCGTGAAAAGGATTCGGCGCATTGGCATCGCTCCCAGTAAATCGGCGGCCGTGCCGAACCGAGACAGGCCGCAGACATAATGGTAGTTTCGCCCAGGGCCGCCATTTCGGGTACCTGGACCGTCCTTTGACGCGAATCAAGCCCAACCCGGCAAAAAATGCCGCGCCGCCCGCGCTCAATGCGCCCGGCAATACGCGATGAATTCGTCCGGGGACAACGGCATGGAAATCCCATAGCCCTGCGCCAGGTCGCATCCCAGTTCGCGAAGCAGTTGCACGTCGCGCTCCTGCTCCACCCCTTCGGCAACCACGCGCCGCCCCAGCACCCGCCCCATTTCGATCGCCGCCGCCACGACGGCACGCGAGGCAGGCTCGCGGTGCATGTGGACGATGAAGTCCCGGTCGATCTTCAGTTCGTTGAAGGGCATTGCCGAGAACAGGCGCATGGAGGCGATGCCCGCGCCAAAGTCGTCCATCGCCAGCTCGAAGCCGCGCACGCGCAACAGGTTCAGCGTGGACGACAGCGCCAGCCAGTCGGTCACGGGCTCGTCTTCGGTAAGTTCGACCTTGATCAGACGGGCCGGCAGCCCCGCCTGCCCCACCTTCTGCTCCAGCAGGCCGGGCAGGTCGCGCGAGCACAGCGTGGAGGCCGACGCGTTGATCGCGATCGGCACCGCGACATCGGCGTCCTGCAGCCGGCGCAACACCTCCAGCACGCGGTCGGTGACGCGGCTGAACAACATGCGGTCCATGCCCAGCCGATGCGCCGCAGGCACGAAGTCCGCCGCGGAGATCGCGCCCAGCTTCGGATCCACCCAGCGCGACAACGCTTCGGCCGCCACCACACGCCCGGTCGACAGGCTGATCTGGGGTTGCAGCACCACGCTCATGTTGGTGCCCGAGAGCAGCGCCTGGCTCAGCGCCGCCTCCATCACCTCGCGCCGCACGGACTTGGGTTTGTCCGGCGAGGCGGACTCGTCGTCGATGCTGCGCAGCGCGTTCTTGATGGCCTGCTGCATCGCCACGCGCGACACGGGCTTTGAAAGCGCCTGCGCGGAGGGGCAACCTGCCTGCAGGGCCAACCGCACATGCGACTGGAGCAATTCGTCGCTCAGGCTGCTGATCCAGATGATAGGCGGCATGCTCTTCAAGCGCCCGGCGTCCACCAGCCGCCGCAGGTCGTTGGGAAGGCGCGTGCCGTCGCCCTCGCCCATCACGATGTCGCTGATGAGCACGTCATGGTATTGACGCGTGATCGCGCCCACCGCCTCGATGCTGCTTCCCAAGCCCGCCACGCGGCGGTAGCCCAATGCCAGCAACATGTTCTGCAGATAGGCGCGTTCGACGGGATGGTCTTCTACAAGAAGAATCCGTCGGGACGATCCGGCATCGGGTTTTGGCATTGCTGACCGTCCTGAACTGTGCCTACGGAAAGAAGCCGTGCGCGGCCCCCGCCTGCGCCTGCCGCTGGCCGGCAGCGCCGGCCTGCTGAGAGCGTGCATCAATGCTAAGGCATCCGCGCGAAAAGTGTCCTTATCGATAACGGGTTAATTCAGTTCGCCGCCGATAGACGTAGCCGCCGGATTATCCGCCGTCCGGCTCCATACATTGGGGCCTGTCCCCGCAAGCGGGCGCGGCGATGCCACCCATCCGCCTCCACCGTCCGCGGGTGCGATAATGGCGGACTTTCCCGCATCTACGGCACGGAGCTTTCCCTTGACCCGCATTGACGACCCCCTGCACGACCGCGAGGTCGGCGCCGCCGACGCCACCCAGGACAACACCCGCACCGACGACACCCGCATCAGCGCGGTGCGCCCGCTGATCTCGCCTGCGCTGCTGCAGGACGAACTGCCGGTGTCGCCCAGCATCCAGAACCTCGTCGAGCAAAGCCGCGCCGAGATCGCGGACGTGCTGCACGGCCGGGACGACCGCCTGGTGCTGGTGGTGGGCCCATGTTCCATCCACGATCACGCGCAGGCCATGGAGTACGCGCGCAAGCTGCGCGCCGCCGCCGATGAGCACAAGAAGGATCTGCTGATCGTCATGCGGGTGTATTTCGAAAAGCCCCGCACCACCGTCGGCTGGAAGGGCTACATCAACGACCCGCGCCTGGACGGCAGCTTCCGCATCAATGAAGGCCTGCGCCGCGCCCGCGAGCTGCTGCTGGACATCGGCGGCCTGGGTCTGCCGATTGCCACCGAATTCCTCGACCTGCTCAGCCCGCAGTACATCGCCGACCTGATCGCGTGGGGCGCCATCGGCGCGCGCACGACCGAAAGCCCCAGCCATCGCCAGCTCAGCTCCGGCCTGAGCTGCCCGCTGGGCTTCAAGAACGGCACCGACGGCGGCGTGCAGATCGCAGCCGACGCCATGGTCGCCGCCAGCGCCAAGCATGCGTTCATGGGCATGACCAAGATGGGCATGGCCGCCATCTTCGAAACCCGCGGCAATCAGGACACCCACGTGATCCTGCGCGGCGGCAAGCAAGGCCCCAACTACGATGCCGCCAGCGTGGACGCCTGTTGCGCCGCCCTGCGCAAGGCGGGCCAGCGCGAACAGGTCATGATCGACTGTTCGCACGCCAACTCCAACAAGTCGCACGTGCGCCAGATCGACGTGGCCAACGACATCGCCGCCCAGGTCGCCCAGGGCGACAGCCGCATCACCGGCGTCATGATCGAAAGCCACCTCGAGGAAGGCCGCCAGGACCTCAAGCCCGGCGAACCGCTGCGTCACGGGGTCTCCATTACCGACGCATGCCTGGGCTGGACCCAGACCGAGCCCGTGCTGGCGGCGCTGGCGCTGGCTGTGCGCCAACGCCGCGAAAAGCTGGCCGCCCGCGGCTGATCCTGTTGCCGGGCAGCGGCCGGCCGCCGCTGTTACAGCACATTCCTGAAACAATTGGTATCATGCGGGGCTTCGGGGTCTCTCGACCCCTCCCCGCTTCTCTTCGCTCAGGTATGGATCGTTCTCGCCTTGTCGCGGCCGCGCCGGCCGCATCGCCCCCCGTGCGCCACAGCATTTTCATCTACACCGAAGAACAACGCGGCAACCAGATGGTTGAGTCGCGCATCCTCGGCATGATGTCCGACGTTTCCGGATCGGAAAAACTCATCGTCGTGCAGGATCCGTTTCACGGCTTCAAGTACGTCTACCGGATCGACCACGAAAGCAACAATCTCGACGCGGCCGCCATCACCGAAATCGACGAATCGCTGTTCAACGGCAAATCCTCGATCGAGATCAACGCCATGTCCTACCGCCTGGGAACGGCCGAGAACGCGGTGAAGCTGTTGCGCGGCAAGACGCGATGGATCCAGGACAAGGGTTCGGTGCTGTCGGTGCTGCTGCAAAATGCTGCTGCGCGCAAAACGCGCTTTGCACCGGGCCGGATCGAACGCGATCGGATGCGCAAAGTGCCCGATGGCGTGCCGGTCGAATTACTCCCTTAGTCGGCCAGGACGGTATCCGCGCTGTTTTTCTTATCCACAGAACTTGTGGATAAGAAAAACGCAAACGCACGGCTGATGGCCTTTCGGGCGATCCGCACCGGGCTGCGCAATTTTTGACCAGGCCCTTTTTGCCCTCGGTCTGGATCGCATCCTTGATCCATGACGCGCCGCCGCAACGGCGGGGATGATATTCTGCGCGCAAGCACGCGGGATACGCACACCGTCATCCCCTGATTTCCGCGCGCACGCGGCCCCCTATCGAATTCAAAGCATGACGAGAACATCCCTGTTCGCCCGAGGAGCGCGCAAGCGCGCCGCGCCGTGACGATCATCGTCGTCGACGACCACGGAGATTGGCGCGATTCCATCGCCGAGTACATCCAGGACCTGGGCCTGGACAAAGCCATCCTCACCGCGGGTTCGCTGGCCGAGCTGGACAGCCTGTTGCTTACCGTCACCCCCGCCATCCTCGTGCTGGACGCCATGCTGCCGGACGGCGACGGGCTCGCGCGGGTATCGCACCTGCGCACCACGTATCCGTCGATGGGCATCATCATGCTCACCGGGCGCCTCTTGAGCGAAGACAAGGTATCGGGCCTGAGCCTGGGCGCCGACCACTACCTGACCAAGCCCGTGAACCTGGCCGAGCTGGGGGCCACCCTGGTGGCGCTGTCGCGGCGCCTGCGCGTCGTGCCGGCGGCCGACACCGAGGACGCGCAGTCGGACGCCTGGCGTTTTGACCCGGCGCGCCGCACGTTGACCACGCCCAGCCAGATCAGCGTCGACATCACCGACACCGAAAGCCGGCTGATCGGCGCGCTGATCCAGGCCGCGCCGCTGCCGCTGACGCGCGCGCGCCTCGTCGAAGCGCTGGGCGCAAGCGTCGAGGCCTACGACACGCATCGGCTCGATGCCCACATGCACCGGCTGCGGCGCAAGCTGCGCGCGCTGGCCGGCGGCGACCTGGGCATACGCACCGTCTATGGCGTGGGCTATGTTTGCACCACGCCCGTCACCATCGTGGGCAGCCTGCCCAAATCCTGAGACCGCAATGACCGCCCCGCTCCGCCCCCGCCGTTCCGTTCTTTACATGCCCGGCGCCAACGCGCGCGCGCTCGACAAGGCGCGCACGCTCGATGCGGACGCGCTCATCCTGGACCTGGAGGACGCGGTGGCGCCCGATGCCAAGGCGCAGGCCCGGACACAAGTTGCCGCGGCGCTCCGGGAAGGCGGCTACGGGCGGCGCGAGTGCATCGTGCGCGTCAACGCACTGGATACGCCCTGGGGCCTGGACGACGTGCGCGCCATTGCGCAGGCCGGCGCCGATGCCGTGCTGCTGCCCAAGGTCGAGAGTCCGGCCCAGTTGGCGGCGCTGGCGCAGGCGCTGGACGCGGCTGGCGCTCCCGCCGGCCTGCCGCTGTGGGCCATGGCCGAAACGCCGCTTGGCTTTCTGCGTCTGGACGCCATTGCGGGCGGCCACGCACGGCTGGCCGCCATCGTCGTCGGCACATCGGATCTGGTCAAGGACCTGCACGCGCGTCACACGCCTTCGCGCGACGAGACGCTGTTGGCACGCTCGCTTGCCGTCATGGCCGCCCGCGCGCACGGCCTGGCCGTGCTGGACGGCGTGCACCTGGACCTGAACGACGACGCCGGGCTGCAAGACGCATGCCGGCAAGGCCGCGATCAAGGCTTTGACGGCAAGACGCTGATCCATCCACGGCAAATCGCCGCCGCGAACGCGGCCTTCGCGCCGACGCCCGAGGAACTGGACACCGCACGCCGGCGCCTCGAGGCATGGACTGCGGCGCAGGCCGAGGGCAAGGGCGTCGCGGTCGTGGACGGCGCATTGGTCGAGAACCTGCACGCGCAAGAGGCCGAGCGCGTGCTGGCACTGGCGCAGGCGATCGGCGCGGCTTAAGGGCAAGACGCGGCGGGAGGCGCCCGTCCGAGGCTGCCCGCCCGGAGCTACCCGCCCGGAGCTACCCGCCCAGAGCTACCCGCCCAGAGCTTCCCGCCCGGAGCTTCCCGCCCAGAGCTGCCCGCCCGGGTACAATCCCCCCCTCGCGTTCGGAGTTGGGTTGCTTCCATTCCGTTCATGCTTCGCGCCGGCGCGCATGTTGCGCGCGCCCTCCCGCCCCGCTTTCCGCCCTTTGCACCGCGCCGCTGGCCGGCGCCTTGCCGCGCGCCCGTCGCGCCATCCCGTTTCGTAGTCATGATCCGCTTCCAACAAGTTTCACTCATGCGCGGCGTCAAGCCGTTGCTCGACAAGGTCGACCTGCTTCTGAACCCCGGCGACAAGATCGGCCTCATCGGCGCCAATGGCGCGGGCAAGTCGAGCCTGTTCGGCCTGTTGCGCGGCACGCTGCACGCCGACCAGGGCGACCTGGACTATCCCGCGTCGTGGCGTGTGGCGCACGTCGCGCAGGAGACGCCCGCGCTGGATCGCCCCGCCATCGAATACGCCATTGACGGCGACACCACGCTGCGCAAGCTGGAAACGGAACTGGCCGCGCTGGAAGCCGAGCCGGAAAGCGCGGAGAACGGTCTGCGCATGGGCGAGATCTATGCCGCGCTGGCCGACGCCGATGCCTACACGGTACATTCACGCGCCGAGCAGTTGCTGACCGGCCTGGGCTTCACGCAGGCGCAGATGCACCTGCCGCTCACGAGTTTTTCAGGCGGCTGGCGCATGCGCCTGAACCTCGCGCAGGCGCTGATGTGTCCGTCCGACCTGCTGCTGCTCGACGAGCCCACCAACCACTTGGACCTGGACGCCATCATCTGGCTGGAAGACTGGCTCAAGCGCTATCCCGGCACGCTCATCGTCATTTCGCACGACCGGGACTTCCTGGACGGCGTGGTGAATGTGATCGTCCACATCGACGAACGCAAGCTCAAGCGCTACTCCGGCCATTACTCGTCGTTCGAGCGCCAGCGCGCCGCGCAGCTTGAACTGGCGCAAGGCATGATGGAAAAGCAGATGCGCCAGCGCGCGCACCTGCAATCGTTCATCGACCGTTTCAAGGCGCAGGCCAGCAAGGCGCGGCAGGCGCAGAGCCGGATCAAGGCCCTGGCGCGCATGGAAGAAGTGGCGCCGCTGCGCGCCGCCGCCGAATTCTCGTTCGAGTTCCGCGAGCCGCTGCGCGCTCCCAATCCGCTGCTGACGATGGACAAGGTCAGCGCGGGCTACCGCATCGAGGACGAAGCCACCGAAGCCGTGTCCGACAAGATCATCGTGTCGGGCATCAACTTTTCGCTGCAGGCGGGCCAGCGCATCGGTCTCTTGGGCATCAACGGCGCGGGCAAGTCGACCTTCATCAAGACCATTGCCGGCGAGATCGAATCGCTTGCCGGCGAGACGCAGTTCAACAAAGGTCTGTCCATCGGCTACTTCGCCCAGCATCAGGTCGAGATGCTGCGCCACGATGAATCGCCGCTATGGCACATGACCAAGATCGCACCCACCGTGCGCGAACAGGAACTGCGCAACTTCCTGGGCAGCTTCAACTTCAACGGCACGATGGCCACCAGTTCCATCGCCCCCTTCTCCGGCGGCGAAAAAGCGCGCCTGGCGCTCGCGCTCATCGTGTGGCAACGCCCCAACCTGCTGTTGCTGGACGAACCGACCAACCACCTGGACCTGGAAACCCGCGAGGCCCTCACCGACGCGCTGGCGCAGTTCGAAGGCACGCTGGTGCTTGTCTCGCACGACCGCCACCTGCTGCGCGCCACCACCGACCAGTTCATCATCGTGGCCGACGGCAAGGTCAACCCGTTCGATGGCGACCTGGACGACTACAAGGACTGGCTCTACAAGACCAAGCTGGCCGCCAAGGCCGCCTGAGCGTTTTTGCGCGCCGCGCCCGGCCAACCGCGTTACAATCGCGCCGAATTGCCGGACTCCAGCTTCAACCTGGCCCGCGCGGCACCTTCAACCACGTCCCGCTGCATGCGGGACGCGTTTTTTAGCGCCCTAGATGCCTATCAAAGACCAACTTTTTCTTGCCAGCCAGTATCTCGCGCCGCACCACCTGGTGTCGCGCTTCTTTGGATACGCATCGGACTGCCGCGAACCCGCGGTGAAGAACTGGATGATCTCGCGTTTCGTCCGTAAGTACGGCGTGAACATGAGCGAGGCGCTGCAAGAAGACCCGTTGGCCTACGACTGCTTCAATGACTTCTTCACGCGTGCGCTGAAAGACGGCGCGCGGCCGCTGGACGAAGAGCCGGGCGCGGTGGTCTGCCCGGCCGACGGCGCCATCAGCCAGATGGGCGCCATCGAACAGGGCCGCATTTTTCAGGCCAAGGGTCACAGCTACGGGCTTGCCGACCTGCTGGGCGGCGACACCGAGCGCGCCGCGCCCTTTCAGGGCGGACAGTTCGCCACCATCTACCTGTCGCCCAAGGACTATCACCGCGTCCACATGCCCGTCGCCGGCACGCTGCGCGAAATGATCCATGTGCCGGGCCGTCTGTTTTCCGTCAATCCGCTGACCGCTCGCAACGTGCCGCGACTGTTCGCGCGAAACGAGCGTGTGGTGTGCATCTTCGACACCGAACACGGTCCCATGGCGGTCGTGCTGGTGGGCGCGATGATCGTGGCGTCCATCGAAACCGTGTGGGCAGGTCTGGTCACCCCGCACAAGCGCCGCATCAAGTCCGTGCGCTACGACGCGGCCGCCCGCGCGCCCATCCACCTTGAAAAAGGCGCCGAGATGGGCCGCTTCAAGCTGGGCTCGACGGCCATCGTGCTGTTTGGGCCGGGCAAGATCCGCTGGGCCGATACGCCGTCCGTGCTGGGTCCGGTGCGCATGGGCGAACTGCTGGCGCTGCCCGCACCGGTGTAAATCACACCAACGCCGCTTGTTCACCAAAAGCGAACAAGCGGCTTTTGTTTTATTCGCTTTCAGCCGCAAACGGGCGTTGTTAGATTACGGGCTTTTACCGGCCCGCCATGACCACATCCGCCCTGCCCGCCGCCGCGCCTCGCGCCACTGCCCGTCCGCTGTCCCGCGCGCTGGGGCGCATGCTCTCCCTGGACGATTTCGAGACCGCCGCGCGCCGCCGGCTGCCACGCCCCATCTTCGGCTACATCGCCGGCGCGGCCGAAGACAACCAATCCCTCAAGGGCAACCGCGACGCGTTCGCCCAGTACGCGTTCACCCCGCGCGTCCTGGTCGATGTCTCGCGCCGCACGCAACAGACCGAACTGTTCGGGCGCACCTACGCGTCGCCGTTTGGCATCGCGCCCATGGGCATCAGCGCGCTGTCGGCCTACCGGGGCGACATCGTGCTGGCCCGCGCCGCTCGCGAGCAGAATGTGCCGGCAATCCTGAGCGGCACGTCGCTGATCCCGCTTGAAGCCGTCATTGAAGAAGCGCCCGGCACCTGGTTCCAGGCCTATCTGCCCGGCGATCCCGCCAAGATAGATGCGCTGATCGAACGCGCGCGGCGAGCGGGCTTCGAGACGCTGGTGCTGACCGTCGACATCCCCGTGTCCGCCAACCGCGAGAACAACGTGCGCACGGGGTTTTCCACGCCGCTCAAGCCCAGCCTGCGCCTGGCGCTGGACGGCCTGGCGCGCCCGCGCTGGCTGGCCGGCACGTTCCTGCGCACGCTGCTGGCGCACGGCATGCCGCACTTTGAAAATTCCTTTGCCACGCGCGGCGCGCCCATCGTCTCCGCGTCGGTGCTGCGCGACTTCACGGCGCGCGACCACCTCAGTTGGGAGCATGTCGCGCGCATCCGCAGGCAATGGCCGGGCACGCTCATCATCAAGGGCATCCTGCATCCGCGCGATGCGGCGCTGGCCCGCCAGCACGGCGCGGACGGCATCATCGTGTCCAACCACGGCGCGCGCCAGCTTGATGGCGCGATCTCGCCGCTGCGCGCGCTGCCGGGCGTGGTGGCGCAAGCAGGCGCGATGACGGTGATGATGGACAGCGGCGTGCGGCGCGGCACGGATGTGCTCAAGGCGCTGGCGCTAGGCGCGCGCTGCGTGTTCGTCGGACGCCCGTTCAACTACGCCGCGGCGGTGGGCGGACAGGCGGGCGTCGCGCACGCCATCGGATTGCTGCGCGCCGAGGTCGACCGCAACATGGCGATGCTGGGCATCAACCGGCTTGATGAGATGGACGCCAGCCTCATCTGCCGGGAAGGCGAGCTGCCGGCCTGACCAGACCGGCGCGCGGTGCAACGCGCCACGCGCCGGCGGGGCATAGAATGGCGGTTCCCTGGTTTTCTGCGCGTCGTTCCGCGGCGCGCCTGCCCGCTGCCGTGTCCCTGCGCCAATCCTCATTCTTCCTGCGGTTCCTGACCCTGGGCGCCCTCGCCCATGTGTACGTCGGCGCCCGCCTGATTCCCGATCTGCTGCTTGGCCGCGAAGGCGACGCCGCCGCCATTCTTTTCCTGGTGCTGTCGTGCGTGCTGATCCCGATGGGCATGCTGGCGCGTTCGTCCGTCAATCCGCCATGGGGGGACCGCATCGCCTGGGTCGGCCTTTTGGCAATGGGTCTGTTCTCGTCGCTGTTCGTGCTGACGGTGCTGCGCGACGCGCTTCTACTGATCCTGTGGCTGGGCAACCTTGCGGCGGGCGCCAGCCTGCCCTGGACCGAACTGCGGCGCGCCAGCGCTTGGACGGTCATCGGGCTTGCGCTTGCCGGCACACTGGCGGGCTTCTACAACGCGCGGCGGCGCGCACGCGTGGTCGACGTGGACGTGCCCATTGCCGGCCTGCCGCAGGATCTTGACGGTTTCACCATCGTGCAGATCAGCGACATCCACGTCGGTCCGACCATCAAGCGCCGCTATGTCCAGGCCATCGTCGACGCGGTCAACGAGCAGTTGCCCGACATGATCGCCATCACGGGCGACGTGGTCGACGGCAGCGTCGAACAGCTTGCCGCCCAGTCCCGGCCCCTGGGCGAACTGCGCGCGCCTTTCGGCGTGTACCTGGTCACCGGCAACCATGAATACTATTCGGGCGCAGCCCCGTGGATTGCGGAATTCCGCCGCCTCGGCCTGCGCGTCCTGCTGAACGAACATGCCGTGATCCATCCGTCGGGCCTGCCCGTGGTGGTGGCGGGCGTCACGGATTACAGCGCCGGGGCCTACGATCCACATCAGCGCAGCAATCCCACGGCTGCGCTGGCCGGCGCGCCCGCCGACGCCGCGGTCCGGATCCTGCTTGCGCACCAGCCGCGCAGCGCGCCCGCGGCCGAGCCGGCGGGCTACACGCTGCAGCTCTCCGGCCATACCCATGGCGGGCAGTTCTTTCCGTGGGGATTCTTCGTGCGGTTCCAGCAGCCCTTCACCGCCGGGCTGCACCGGCTGGGAAAGATGTGGGTCTACACGAGCCGCGGCACCGGTTACTGGGGGCCGCCAAAGCGCCTGTGGGCGCCGTCCGAAATAACGCGGCTGCGGCTGCGCACCGCTTCGCCGCGCTGACAGCAGGGCGGCGGCTCAGGCCGCCTCGGGCAGCGGTCCGCGTTCCAGATAACTGGTCAGCGCGATGTCGCTGGTGGTGTTGCTGATGCCTTCGATCTGATGGATACGGGCCAGCAGCAGTTCCAGCGCCTGGGTGTCGCGCACCCTTACCTTCAGCAGCATGGCGCTCTTGCCCGTGATGGTGTGGATCTCTTCGACTTCGTTCAGTTCGGCCAGACCCAGCACCTGCTGGGTGATGGTCCAGTTGATCGTGTCCACATGCACGAAGGCCAGCAGCGGCCGGCCCATCTTCGCGCCATCGAGCTTGGCGGCAATGCCCTTGATGAGGCCGTCGCGCTTGAGCCGCTTGACCCGTTCGTGCACGGCGGGCGCCGACAGGTTGAGCAGCTTGCCCAGCTCCGCATAGCTGGGCGTGGCGTCGTCGGCCAACAGCGTCAAGAGTTTCCGGTCGCGGTCATCGAGGTCAGACATGGGAATGCCCCCTTACCAGGGGAAGGAAATGAGGTCGCCGTAAAGACGCTTGAGCGTGGCCTTCACTTCGGGCGAGTTCTGATAAATGGCAATGAACTTCAAAAGGCGCGGATCCTGCGCTTTTTCGGGCTTGGCCACCCAGCGGATGGCGTAGCGCCGGATGCTGTCCGGGTCGGTATTGTCAAAGGCCAGGCCGTCCTTTTCGTTCAGGCCCGCCTGCTTGGCGAAGGTCGTGTAGGTGACCGACGCGGTCACATCGTCGAACGTGCGGGCCGACTGCGAACCTTCGATCTGCACGAACTTGAGCTTCTTCGGATTGGCCACCACGTCCTCCAGGCTGGCCTGATGCGCCACACCCGGCTTGAGCGTGATGAGCCCCATCGACTGCAGCAGCAGCAAGGCGCGGCCGGTGTTGACCGGGTCGTTGGGCACGGCGATCGTGGCGCCCTCGGGCACCGGATCGCCCTTTTTCAGCTTCTTCGAAAAGAGCCCGATGGTCGTGGAATAGCCGTACGCAATGGGTTGCAGGTTGGCGCCGCGCCGCTGGTTGAAGAGTTCAAGAAACGGCGCGTGCTGAAAGAAGTTGGCGTCCACCGAACCATCGGCCACCGCGATGTTGGGCAGCACCCAGTCGTTGAATTCCACCAGCTTGACGTCCAGACCCTGCTGCTTAGCCTCGGCAATGGCCAATTCGGTGGCTTCGTTGGCCACGCTGGCGATGACGCCGATGCGCAGGGGCTGTTCCTGCGCGGCTGCGGGCGCAATCACAGCCAATCCCAGCGCCGCCACCGCGGCCCCCCGCGTCAATTTCTTAAGCAATTGGTGCACAAGCATGTCAGCCATCCACAGATTCGGAACGCCGGACGACGGTCCGGCACAGGCGCTATTGTGCAGCACCTGGCGCCCCGCACCCAGGAAAGGCCTTTGTCACGCAATGGCAATGCCAAGCAACCCCGGCGGCGCTAAGATGGCCTGAGTACGCCCTTGGGAGACGTTCATGAGTGCCTTGATGACCCCCCAGCCCAGCGCGCAGTCAGCGGCCAGCCGCCGCGACCGCATCGAAGACCAGTTGGGCGCGCACAACTACCATCCGCTGGATGTCGTGCTGGCGCGCGGCAGCGGCGTCTGGGTCCATGACGTCGACGGCCGCCGTTATATGGACTGCCTGGCCGCGTACTCCGCCGTCAACCAGGGCCACTGCCATCCGCGCATCCTGGCCGCCATGACCGAGCAGGCGCAAAAGCTCACACTGACCTCACGCGCGTTCCGCCATGACCAGATGGCGGGCTTCTACGAAGACCTGGCGCGCCTGACGGGCGCCCACAAGATCCTGCCGATGAACAGCGGCGCCGAGGCCGTCGAAACCGCCATCAAGGCGGTGCGCAAGTGGGGCTACGAGGTACGAGGCGTGCCCGAGGACCAGGCCGAGATCATCGTGTGCGCCAACAATTTCCATGGGCGCACGCTGGGCATCGTGGGGTTTTCGACCGATCCCGACGCCTATGGCCATTACGGGCCGTTCGCGCCCGGCTTCAAGGTCGTGCCGTTCGGCGATTTTGAGGCCTTTGACGCCGCCATCAGCGACCGCACCGTCGCTTTCCTGGTCGAGCCGATCCAGGGCGAAGCCGGCGTCGTCCTGCCGCCGCCGGGTTATTTCAGCCGCGTGCGCCAGCGCTGCACGGAGCGCGGGATCACGTTGATCCTGGACGAGATCCAGACCGGTCTGGGGCGCACGGGCAAATTGCTGGCCGAGGAACACGAGGGCATCGAGGCCGACGTCACGCTCATCGGCAAGGCGCTGTCGGGCGGCTTCTATCCCGTATCCGCCGTGCTGTCCAACGCAGACGTGCTTGGCGTGTTCCAGCCCGGCCAGCACGGCAGCACCTTCGGCGGCAATCCGCTGGCGTGCGCCATCGCGCGCGCCGCGTTGCGGGTGCTGACCGAGGAAGGCATGATCGAGAACGCGGCCGTGGTCGGCGCCCACTTCCTGGAGCGCCTGCACGCCCTCCCCGGTCCGGTACGCGAGGTCCGCGGACGCGGCCTGATGCTGGCCGTCGAACTGGAGCCGGACGCGGGCGGCGCACGCCTGTGGTGCGAACGCTTGCAGGCGCGGGGCTTGCTGGTCAAGGACACCCACGGCCATACCCTGCGCCTGTCGCCGCCGCTCATCGTCACGCGTGACGAAGTGGACTGGGCGTGCGATCAACTGGCGGCGGTGCTGTCGGCCGCCTGACGTTCACGCCCGCGCACGGCAAGTCTTGAACCGCAACACGGAGCACGCGAATTGACGAACACCCCCACCCTGCCCACCGACGTCACCCTGATCGGCGCGCCGACCGACATCGGCGCCGGCGCCCGCGGCGCCTCAATGGGCCCGGAAGCGCTGCGTGTCGCGGACCTGGGCCCGGTCATCGAAGCGCTGGGTTTTCAGGTCCGCGACCGCGGCAACCTGTACGGACCCGCCAACCCCTGGCTGCCGCCCGAGGATGGCTACCGGCATCTGGAGGAAGTGACGGCGTGGAACCGCGCCGTGCACGATGCGGTCCACGAGGAACTGGCGGCGGGCCGCCTGCCGGTGCTGCTGGGTGGCGACCACAGCCTGGGAATCGGTTCGGTCAGCGCCGTCGCGCGCCATTGCCGCGCCGCGGGCAAAAAACTGCGCGTGCTGTGGCTGGACGCCCACGCCGACTTCAACACCCATGCCCTCACGCCCACCGGCAACCTGCATGGCATGCCCGTGGCCTGCCTGTGCGGCAACGGGCCGGCGCCGCTGATCGGCATGTCCGGCGAATGCCCGGACATCGAGCCGTCCTGCGTGCGCCAGATCGGCATCCGCAGCGTCGACCCGGGCGAAAAGCGCCTGCTGCACGAGGCCGGCCTCGAGGTCTTCGACATGCGCTACCTGGACGAGATGGGCATGCGCGCCACCATGCAGGCCGCATTGGCCGGCCTGGACGCCGATACGCACCTGCACGTGAGCTTCGACGTGGACTTTCTGGACCCCGAGATCGCGCCGGGCGTGGGCACCACGGTCATGGGCGGTCCCACCTATCGCGAAGCGCAGCTGTGCATGGAGATGATTGCCGACACCGGTCTCATGCGTTCGCTGGACGTAGTGGAACTGAATCCCGCGCTCGACGTGCGCAACCGGACGGCCGAGCTGGCGGTGGACCTCATCGAAAGCCTGTTCGGCAAATCCACGCTGGTGCGCCGGGGGCCCTGAAGGGCCGCGAGCGCGCTGGACCGGCGCGCTAACCCTCGCGGTCGCGGCGGATGGCCTCTGCCGCCTCGCGCAGATGCAGCAGGTTTTCCTCGCGCTGCGTCCACACGCGCGGCGTGGGGCCCGCCACGCATAGCGCATACCATTCGCCCCCAAGATCCAGCGCCACCGCCAGACCGGTCAGGTCGACGACGCTCTCGCCCACGTTCGACGCCCAGCCTTGCGCGGCCGCGCGCTCCACATCGGCCAGCAGGGTTTCGCGCGTGGTCAGCGTGTGGTCCGTGTAGCGGGTGTATTGCGCCGCGGCCAGCACCTGCTCGCGCTCGGCGGCGGGCAAGCGCGCCAGAATGGCCTTGGCGACCGAGCTGGTGTGCAGCGGCCGCCGCTCGCCCGCACGCGCGGCATAGTGCACCGGCTGGGTGGATTCCACGACGTCCAGGAACACGACGGCGCCATCCTGGATCTTGCCCAGCATCACGGTCTCGTTCGCGGCGTCGCGCAGCGCGGCAAGACGCGGACGCACCAGGTCCAGCCACGGATCGCCCGTGAGGATCTGCGCGGCCAGTCCGTGCAGCTTGGCCGTCGGGTAATACCCGGCGCGGCGCCGGACCTCGTACAGATAGCCTCGGGCCACCAGCGTGCGCACAAGGGCCAGACAGCTGGACATCGGCGCGCCCAGGCCCTGCGCCAGTTCGGTGAGCGGCATGGGACGCCGGGTCTGCGCAAACAGCTCCAGCAGCTCCAGCGTGCGGGCAACCAGCTTGACTTCCACGACGTCTCCCTCCTTCGCGGCAACGGATTCTGTCCACGCGGACTAGGGTGTTCCACCGTGTTGACTTTTCATGGACAGGTACCTAAATTCTTGCACAGGAATTTACATTCACCAATATGAAATAAATTTTAGCCGGCTGGAGCACCGGCGCCGCCTTCCCGAGTTACCGCGTCATCCGACAGATCAATAAAACGGCCCATTCCAGGGTTGGGAGACAGACAGATGCGTATCAAACCCGTGTTGGCGGCCTTGGCCGCCACTTTGGCCGCCTGCGCGGCGCAGGCCCAGTCCGACGTCGTGCGGCTGGGCGTATCCAACGACCGTTCCGGCATCTATTCCGACCTGGGCGGGCTCGGGTCCGAGATGGCCGTACGCATGGCCGTGGAAGACTTTGGCGGCAAGGTCGCAGGCAAGACCGTCGAGGTGGTCGGCGCGGACAACCAGAACAAGGCCGACGTGGCCTCCGCCCTGGTGCGCCGCTGGTTCGACACCCAGAACCTGGTCGCGGTGGTTGACGGCGGCGCCAGCTCGGCCGGACTCGCGGCCCAGGGCGTCGCCCGGGAAAAAGGCGGCACCGCGCTCATCAGCGGCGGCTTTGCCGGCGATTTCAGCGGCAAGCAATGCAGCAACCTCAGCACGCAATGGGCGCCGGACACCTACGCGCTGGCCAACGCCGTGGTCAAGAGCGTGGTCGAGGGCGGCGGCAAGAGCTGGTATTTCATCACCACCGACTACGTGTTCGGCAAATCGCTGGAAAGCAATGCCTCGCGCTTTGTCGAGCGCGCGGGCGGCAAGGTCGTGGGCAGCACGCGCCACCCGCTGGGCGCCATGGACTTTGCCTCGTTCCTGGTCCAGGCCCAGTCGTCCAAGGCCGACGTCGTGGGCCTGGCCAGCGCCGGCGGCGACCTGGTCAACCTCATCAAGCAGGCGCAGGAGTTCGGGCTGGCGGGCGGCAAGCAGCGCATGCTGACGTTCCTGACGTTCATCAACGACGTCCACGCGATGGGCCTGCCGGTCGCGCAGGGCCTCACCTTTCCCACCGGCTTCTACTGGGACGCGGACGAGGACACCCGCGCGTGGACGCAGCGCTGGCAGAAGAAGATGGGCGTCACGCGCGCGCCGTCCATCGTCCAGGCCCTGAGCTACGTGGCCACCACCCACTACCTGCAGGCCGCGCAGGCTGCGGGCAGCTTCGATGGCGCGGCGGTCAACCAGAAGATGCGGGAATTGCCCATCACGACCAAATTGATAAAGAATGCCCGTGTGCGCCCCGAAGACGGTCGCGTCATCATGGACCTGTATCTGGTCGAGGTGAAAAAGCCCGCCGAGTCCAAATACCCGAACGACTACTACCGCATCCTGTCCACGGTGCCCGGCGAAAAGGTCTTCGTGTCGCTCGCCGACAGCGAATGCCCCCTGGTCAAGAAATAGAAAGGAGACAACCATGAAGTGCTATTGCGTCGTCAATTTCCGCGAGCCCCTGCAGGAAATGGATCAGCCCACGCCCACCCCGCAAGGGACGCAGGTGCTGCTAAAGGTGCGCGCGGCCGGCGTATGCCACAGCGATATCCACCTGTGGGAAGGCGGCTACGACCTCGGCCAGGGACGCACCCTGTCGCTCAAGGACCGCGGCGTGTCGCTGCCGCTGACGATGGGCCACGAAACGGTCGGCGCCGTCGTGGCGGTCGGGCCCGATGCGCAAGGGCTTGCCACCGACCGCAACTACCTCGTCTATCCGTGGATCGGTTGCGGCAAGTGCGCCTCGTGCGCGGCCGGCATGGAAAACCACTGCACCGCGCCGGCCTGCCTGGGTGTGCATCGCGCCGGCGGATACGCCGACCACATCCTGGTGCCGCATCCCCGCTACCTCATCGACATCGGCGACCTCGATCCCGCGCAGATCGCGCCCTACGCGTGCTCGGGCCTGACGACGTATTCCGCATTGAAGAAGATCGGCGCAGACGTCTACCGCGAACATCCCGTCGTAATTTTCGGCGCGGGCGGACTCGGACTGATGAGCCTGACCCTCATCAAGGCACTGGGCGGCGCGGGCGCCATCGTCGTCGATATCGATCCGGCCAAGCGGCAGGCGGCGCTGGACGCGGGCGCGCTGGCGGCCATCGACGGCGCCGCGCCCGACGCCGCGCAGCAGATCATGAAGGCCGCGGGCGGCAAGCCGGTGCAGGCCGCGATCGACCTGGTCGGCGCGCCCGCCACCACCTCGCTCGCGTTCGACTTCCTGACCAAGGGCGGCAAGCTCATCATCGTGGGCCTGTTCGGCGGCGGCTCGACCTGGCCGATCGCGCTGATTCCGATGAAGGCGCTGTCGATCATCGGCAGCTACGTGGGCAACCTGACCGAACTGAAGGAACTGATGGAACTGGTGCGGGCGGGCAAGGTGCCGCCCATGCCAGTCCACCGCCATGCGCTGGCCGAGGCGGACAGCGTGCTGGCCTCGCTGCGCGAAGGCAAGGTCGTGGGACGCGCCGTGCTGACGGTCGATTGACCCATCCGCGGTCATTCCCATGCGGCGCGCCCGGCATCGGGCGCGTCGTGTGTTGAAAGCTATGCGGGCCGCAGGCGCGGATCGTAGATGAAGCGTTCGCGCCGCACCACCACGATGTGCTCGGCATCCGGATGCGCCGGGTTGACGAGAAAATTGCAGTCCGGCACGCCGCGATACGGGACGATGGCGCTGGGCAGTTCCAGCAGCGCCGACACGCCCGACGCCACCCAGTTATCGCCCACGGCCTGCGAGGCCTCCGCGAAAGGCACCGCATCCCAGAACGGATAGTCGTCCTGAAGCTGCGCCAGCGACAGCGACTGACGCGCTTCGAAGACGGCAGCGGGCACGGCCAGTTCGATCAGGTAGCGGTTCGCCTGCTGGGACGCGCGCGCGGCAAAGTGCACCACCGTTTCCAGCACCGACAGCGCGACGCTGGCCGAGGCATACACGACGGGCGTGCCCGGGCTGTTGTAGCGTCCGCCCACGGCGGCTGCGCCCGCGCCGCTCAGGTCGTCCGCCCGGTATTTGCCCGCCGTGGTGCCGATGCGCCAGAGCGAAACGTAGTCCGTCATGCGTAGACGCCCGCTGCGGCACGGGCAAGCGTGTCTTCGACGATGCGGCTGCTGGCGTCCGAGGTCAGAAGCGACAGCGGCTTGACGTTGCCCAGCGCGGGCACGGGCGTATTCAGCCACAGCACCGCTTCCTCGTCGCTGCCCAGCACCTGGCGCGCAACGCGCACCACGCGGGCGACGCGGGCAAGCCGGTCGGATTCGCCCAGCGGGAGCGCCTGCCCTTCACGCGTCCACCGCGACAGCGACGCCGCCTTGACCTCCGTGATGGCCATTATCTCGGACTTGGGCACCTGCAGATAATCGGCCGCATCGTCGACCATCTGCGCAGGAAGGCCGCGATGCACATCGCGCGCGATGTCGGTCAGGGGGCTGTCGACCAGGCCGCGGAACAGCTGCCGGGCGCGCGGCGGACGCTTGGCGGTGGCGCCGCGCTTGGTTGGCGATTTATCGGCAAGGGCGATGGTCATGGTCTGCTCCGGGCGCCGCGCACGGGCGCCAAACCGGGGGACCGGCCACGCCATGAGCAGCTGAATTACCAAATTGAATTTATAATATCCCATTTGGAAATTCCCGCGCAAGGCTCTGCCGGCCGCCTCCACGGGACAAACCCGGCATCGCAGTGCCAGGCGGCGGCGCTCCCGTTGGACGCGCTGCGCCGCCCGTCACGGCCCCTGTTTCGGCCTATCATAGGCGGCGGCAAATTTACCCCCTCGCATTTCTCTCAAGGACAGGCAATGACGGACCGGCAGCTCACGATACTCGCGGCGCTCAATCTCATGGTGGCGGTGGGCGCCGGTGCCTTCGGCGCGCATGGCCTCAAACGCATCCTGACGCCAGAAATGCTGGCCGTCTGGCAGACCGGGGTGATGTACCACCTGGTCCACGCCCTGGGCCTTTTCGTCATCGCGCTGCTCGGCGCGCGTTTCGGCTCGCCTCTGCTGTCGGCGGCAGGCGTCGTGATGTTTGTCGGCATCGTGCTGTTTTCGGGCAGCCTGTATGTGCTGACGCTGACCGGCAAAGGCTGGCTGGGCGCCGTCACGCCGTTCGGCGGAACGGCATTCCTGGCCGCGTGGGCCATGGTCGCCTGGGCTGCCTACCGCGCGCAGCCCTGAACCGATACTTCCCGTGATTCATCCCCGGCGGCAGGAACCGCCGCTCTTGCAGGTCTCTGATGTCCCCAACCACCGCATTACCCGCCGTCCGTGAACACTCCGCCGCCGCAGGCATCGCCTGTGTGGCGGGCGGCATCTTCTTTCTGACCCTCAGCGACGCCAGCGCCAAATGGCTGGGCGCAACGTACAACCCGCTGCAGATCCTCTTCATGCGCGCGCTGATCGCGCTGCCTTTCGTGACCGCGCTGGCGTTGTGGCTGGGCGGCCGCCGCGTGCTGCGCACGATGCATCCCGGACTGCACCTGACGCGCGGCGCCATCAACGTTATCTCGGCCAGTTGCTTCTACCTGGGATTGCAGGCGCTGCCGCTGGCCGAGGCCACCGCCATCGCGTTTGCCGCGCCGCTGTTCGTCACGGCGCTTTCCGTGCTGATCCTGAAGGAACGCGTGGACGGCAAGCGCTGGCTGGCCGTGCTGGCGGGTTTTGCGGGCGTGCTGATCGTGGTGCGTCCCGGCACGCAGGCCTTTCAGGTGGCCACATTGCTGCCGCTGACCACCGCCCTGCTTTACGCAGTCATGATGATTACGGCGCGCGGCATCAACCGCGCCGAAGGCATGCTGACCATCACCTTCTACATCGTGCTGGGCCAACTGGTGTGGAGCTCGCTGGGGCTGGCGTGGGTTTGGCGCGCGCCGGCCGCCGAAGACCTGCCGTACTTCGGCGCGGTGGCCTTGTTCAGCACATTGGGACTGACACTGATCACGCAGGGATTCCGTATCGGACCGGCGTCCGTCGTCGCCCCCTTTGACTACACGGGTCTCGTCTGGGCCACGATCCTCGGATGGATCTTCTGGCGTGAGGCGCCCGACGCCTACGCGTACCTGGGCGCCGTCTTCATTGCAGGCAGCGGCGTGTACATCGCCGTTCGCGAGGCGCGGGGCAAGTCGCGCCGCCGCGCCGCGCACTGACGGCCGCCCTGCCCGCCAGCACTATTCGGTGGGCGGCGGAAAGTGCCGCTGCAACACCTTTGCGACGTTCGGCTCTTGTTCGGCCTCGCGCGCCACCGCCGTCAGCGTCGGGCACATGGCGCCGAACCACGACGGTCCCGGACGCCAGTGCGTCATGACCGTCACGTACAGGTCCAATGCCGAAAAGCGCCGCCCCAGCATGTGCGGCGCGCCAGCCTGGCGTTCCAGCTCCTGCCACAGCTCGGCGCGGCGCGTGTGCACGCGCTCACGCAGCAGGTCGGCCCCCGCGCCAGGCGTCGTCCATTGCGCGGGCTCATCGCCGTAGGTGAAGGTGGGATACACCGCCGCCACCAGCCGCATCAGCAGGTTAAGAAAACGCGCCCGCTCCGGCTTGTCCGGCGCGGGCGCCAGCCCGGCCTGCGGCGCCACATCGTTCAGGTGCAGAATCATCGCCGCGCTTTCGGTCATCACCTCGCCGTCGGGCAGGATGAGCGTGGGCACCTGCCCCAGCGGATTCAGATGCAAAAGCCGGTCCCGCTCGGGACCCGGCTTCAGATATGGCACATCCGTCAGCGTGTGCGGCACATTGGCCAGCACCAGCGCCATCTCGACAATGGCCGAGCCGCAACCCGCGGACCCGATGAGCTCGTAGGATTTCATGGCCGTCACCCTCCCGTTTCGGCCGGCGCCACCCGCAGCAATTCGCCAGGCGAGGCGTCCGTCAGCACATACACATAACCGTCCGGCCCCTGCCGCACGTCCCGGATCCGCCGCTTGCGGTCGACCAGCAGCCGTTCCTTCTCGACCACGCGATTGCCGTCAACGGTCAGGCGGATGAGGTTCTGATTGCCCAGCGCGCCGATGAATAGCGAATTGCGCCAGGCCGGAAACCGGTCCGCGTCGTAGAACGCCATGCCGCTGATGGCGGGCGATTTCGGCCACCAGAAGATCGGCGGCTCCATGCCCGGCAGGGTTTCGCCCTTGGCTTCCGGAATGGCGAAGCCCGAATAGTTGATGCCGTAGGTGGCCAGCGGCCAGCCGTAATTCTTGCCCGGCTTCACGACATTGATCTCGTCGCCGCCACGCGGCCCGTGTTCGTTTTCCCAGAGCTCGCCAGTCCAGGGATTGAGCGCCATGCCCTGCGGATTGCGATGGCCGTACGACCAGATCTCGGGGCGCGCGCCCTGCTTACCCACAAAGGGGTTGTCCGCCGGCACGGAGCCATCCGTCTTGAGCCGCACAACCTTGCCTTGCAGCTTGTCCAGGTCTTGTGCCGTCGGGCGCTGATTGTTCTCGCCCAGCGCGATGTAGAGGTAGCCCTTGCCATCGAACACCAGGCGCGATCCGAAGTGCTGGCCGGACGACAGCTTGGGCTCCTGGCGGAACAGCACCTTGAATCCCTCAAGGCCGCTGGCGTCGTCGGCCAGCCGTCCACGCCCCACGGCCGTGCCGCTCTTGTCGCCATCCGATTCCGCATACGCCAGGTACACGTAGCGGTCGGTCGCAAAGTCAGGCGACAGCGCCACGTCCAGCAGTCCCCCTTGGCCGCGCGCGGCAACCTGCGGCACGCCAGAGAGCGGCTTGGACAGCCCGCCGGGCGTACGCAGCAGCCGCAGGTTCCCGGGCCGTTCGGTGATCAGGATGCCGCCATCGGGCAGGAACGCCATGGACCAGGGGTGATCCAGGCCGCCGACGACGGGTGTCACGCGGGCGGGCGCCGACGGCGGTTCCTGCGAGGCTTGTGCAACGGCGGGCGCGGCCGCAAAGGCCACGGCCAAGGACAGGATCAGGGGAATTGCGCGCGTGCTCGCGGCGGTGCGTGACTGCATGGACATCTCCGGCGGCGACAGATTGAAAAGCAGGCGCGCAAGGCATGACAGTGAGACGCGGGGGCCGCTCGCAATTGGCACACCCGGTTGGCGTACCATAGCGCCCACGGACGGGAGCTCTCCCGTTCTTGCTCTCAGGAGACTCGACCAGATGAAACTGTACTACATGCCCGGCGCGTGCTCGCTCGCTTCCCACATCGTCCTCGAGTGGATCGGCAAACCGTACGAGACGCACAAACTCAGCCGTGAAGCGCTGAAGGAGCCGGAGTTTCTGCGGATCAATCCGCTGGGCGCCGTGCCTGCGCTGACCGATGGCGACTGGACCCTCACGCAGAATGTCGCCATCCTGGAATACCTGGCCGAACAGGCCCCGGAAATCCCCCTGCTGGGCGACGGCACCGCGCGTTCGCGCGCCGAAGTGCGCCGCTGGGTCGGCTTTATCAATTCCGACGTCCACAAGACCTTCTCGCTGCTGTTCGGCGCGCAGCGCTACCTGAAGGACGAAGGCGCGCAAAAGGAATTGGCGGCCTCCGCGTCGGCGCTTCTGACCAAGCTGTTCGGGCAACTGGATGCGCAACTGGCGGGCAAGTCCTATCTGGCCGGCGCCGCGCCGTCTTTGGCGGACGCGTATCTGTTTGTCGTGCTGCGCTGGGCCCACGCAAAGGAAATCGACCTGTCCGGCCTGAACCATCTGCAAGCGTTCTTCGAACGCATGCAGGCCGACGCGGGCGTGCAGGCCGCGCTGAAGGCCGAAGGCCTGTAACGGCTGTCGCTGCCCGGCTCGCCTACGCAGGCGCTGCGCCGGGCAGCGTCTCGCTTTCCAGGATCTTTTTCACGGCGGCCAGGAAGCGCCGCGCCAGCAAGGGCGGCGCGCTCAGGTTGGAATGCGTCGCCCAGATTTCCACGCTGGCCTCGGGCTCGATCGGGCGAAGCGCCATGTGGGCGGCCTGATCCGGCGTGACGCACCACGCGTCGACCAGCGCCGGTCCCAGCCCCTGCTGCACGAACGAACAGGCCGTCACGGGCGAATGCACCTCGACCGCCGCCGCGCAGCGCGGGCCGTCTCCAAAAAATGGCTGCAGCGCGCGGCCCAACGGCGTGTCGCGCGGATAGCCGATCCACGCCGCCGACGAAAAGTCTTCCGGCTGCACCACCTCATGACTGGCCAGCGGATGCCCGGGCGGCAGCACGCAAACCACCGGCACGCGCGCCAGCCGCACGGACGTCAGGTTGGGGTGATCCGGCGGCTGCATGGAAATGCCGATGTCGGCCTGCCCCGACAGGAAATACGCCGCCAGTTCGTCGAAAGTCACGCTGCGGTAATCCACGCGCGCGCCTGCATTGCGGCCGCGAAACCGCTCCAGCGCCATCGGGATCAGGCGCTGCCCGAAACTGGCGCTGGCCACGATCTTCAGCATCCCCGCGCCCGACTGGCCGAGGCTGGCGGCCAGGTCGTTCACCCGCTGAATGCCGCCATACACCTGCTCGACCTCGGCATACAGGCGCCGGGCTTCGGCGGTGGGCGACAGCCTACTCTTGACCCGCTCGAACAGCCGGTAGCCCAGGCGGCTTTCCGTCAGCGCCAGCACCCGGCTCACCGCCGGCTGCGACACATGCAGCATGCGCCCCGCCCCGCTGATCGACCCGGCCATCATGATCGCCCGGAACACCTCGATCTGACGCAGGTTCAGTGGCCTTCCGGCGCTGGGACCGACTTCGTCGGCATACGCATCCGCATCCATTTTTTTCCCCTATTCCGATAACGGGGGATTATAGGTTTGAGACATTTTTCGATGACGCAGTGCCGCATGCCCAGGTGTAATCTGCCCGCTCCACAAAACAAAACCAGGGGAAATCCATCATGCGCAGCACGCTCCTTCGCAGTCTTTCCATGGCGGCGCTCAGCGTCGCCTTCATCGGCGCCGCCTCGGCCGCCGGCTATCCCGACAAGCCCATCACCTTCGTGGTCCCGTCCGCCGCCGGCGGATCGCCCGACGTCCTGTCGCGCCTGATCACGACCCAGATGGCCCGCGACACCGGCGCCACGATGGTCGTCGAGAACCGCCCCGGCGCGGCCGGCAACATCGGCATCGCGCTCATCAAGCGCGCCGCCCCCGACGGCTATACCGTCGGCTACGGCAACATCAACACGCTGGCGGTCAACCGCTCGCTCTTCAAGCGCCTGCCGTACGACGTGGACAAGGACCTGACGCCCGTCGCGCACATGTTCGACCTCTACAACGCGCTGATCGTGCCGGCCGAATCGCCCATCAAGAGCGTGCAGGACCTGATCGACCGCGCCCGCAATGAGCCGGGCCGCCTGTCGTACGGCGCCTCGGGCGTGGGCACCACCGGCCACATGGGCGGCGAGCTCTTCAAGAGCATGGCCAAGCTGGACGTGATGTTCATCCCCTATAACGGCGGCCCCGCCGCCATCCAGGATCTGCTCGGCGGCCGCCTGGACTACCTGTTCGTCAACACCTCGGAAGCCGCACCGCTCGTCAAGAGCGGCAAGGTCCGCGCCATCGGCGTCAGCAGCCTGAAGCGCCTGTCGCTGATGCCCGACGTGCCGACGCTGGACGAAACCGGCCTGAAGGGTTACGAGACGGTCGCATGGGGTGGCGTCGTGGCGCCCAAGGGCACGCCCGATGACGTGGTCGCCACGCTGAACGCCGCCATCCAGAAGGCGCTGCAGGCGCCGGAAGTGCGCCAGGGCCTGGCCACGCTGGGCGCCGAACCGGCATCCGGCTCGCCCGCCGAGTTCAAGCAGCTGATCGATCGCGAAACCGCCAAGTGGCAGCAGATCATCGACACCGCCGGCATCGAAAAACTCGACTGAGCATTCTTCATGACGGCAGACACCTTGCAGGCTGACTTCATCGTCGCGGGCGCCACGCTCATCGACGGATCGGGCGGGTCCGCCACCGCCGGCGACCTGGCCGTGCGCGGCGGGCGCATCGCGGCAGTGGGCAGCTTTGCCCATCCCGCCGGCGTGCCGGTCGTCGATGGCCGGGGCCTGGTCCTGGCGCCGGGCTTCATCGACTCGCATACCCACGACGACGGGTATCTGCTGGCCCATCCCGACATGCTGCCCAAGGTGTCGCAAGGCATCACGACGGTCGTCACCGGCAACTGCGGGATCAGCCTGGCGCCGCTGGCGCGCACGCAGATCCCGCAGCCGCTGGACCTGCTGGGCCCGCCGTCGCTCTTTCGCTTTGGCACCTTCCGGTCCTGGATGGACGCGCTGCGCGACACGCCCGCCGCGGTCAACGTGATTCCGCTGGTGGGGCACACCACCTTGCGCGTCGCCGTCATGGACGACACATCGCGCGCTGCCAACGACGCGGAACGCGCCGCCATGCGCGAACTCATGCAGGAAGCGCTGGACGCCGGCGCCTTCGGTGTGTCCACCGGCACCTTCTATCCGCCGGCCAGCGCCGCGCCCACGGACGAGATCGTCGACGTGTGCCAGCCGCTGCGCGGCCGCGCCGGCATCTATGCCACCCACCTGCGCGACGAGGCCGATCACATCGTGCCGGCCATCGAAGAGGCGCTGCACATAGGACGCGAAATCGATTGCCGCGTCGTGTTTTCGCATCACAAGCTGGCGGGCGAGCGCAACCACGGGCGCACCCGCGAAACGCTGGACCTCATCAGCCGCGCCGCGGCCTCGCAGCCCGTCTGCCTGGACTGCCACCCCTACCCCGCCACCTCCACCATGCTGCGGCTCGATCGCGCGCGGCTTGCCAGCCGGACGATGATCACCTGGTCCAAGGGCTACCCCGAAGCAACGGGCCGCGACTTCAGCGAAGTGATGGCCGAACTGGGCCTGGACGACGAGGCCGCCGTGGCCCGCCTGGCCCCGGCCGGCGCCATCTACTTCCTGATGGATCCCGCCGACGTCAACCGCATCTTTGCCCATCCGCTGACCATGGTCGGCTCGGACGGGCTGCCCTTCGATCCCCATCCGCACCCCCGCCAGTGGGGCACCTTCACCAACGTCCTGCGCACGATGGTGCGCGAGCAGAACCTGTTGTCCCTGGAATCGGCCATCCACAAGATGACGGGGTTGGCGGCCCACCAATACGGCGTGGCCGGGCGCGGCCTGCTCCGGGAGGGGTATCATGCTGACCTGGTGCTGTTCGATCCCGCCACCGTCACCGACGTGGCCACTTTTTCAGCGCCCATTCAGGCAAGCCGGGGCATCCACGCCGTGTGGGTCAACGGCAGGCAGGTCTGGGACGGGGAACGGACGGGCGCCGAACGCCCGGGTCAGGTCCTGTCGCCCGGTCAAGCATGAGCACGGAGTACATAAAGTGAAGAAGTTTTCCCAGGGCTGCTACCTGGGTGTATTGGGCGGAATGGGGCCCATGGCCGGCGCGGCCTTTGCCCTCCGCCTGGCGGCGCTGACGCCCGCCACGGTTGACCAGCAACACATCCCCACCCTGCTGCGCAACGATCCGCGCATTCCCGACCGGTCCAGCGCCTACATGGCCGGCGGCGAAAATCCGCTGCCCCACATGGTCGACGGCGTGCGCTTCCTGGAACAGGCCGGCGCCCGGCTCATCGCCATCCCGTGCAACACCGCCCACCTGTGGTTCGACGAGATCGCCGCGTCCACCGGCGTGCCGGTGCTGCACATCATCGAGGCGGTCATCGAAGACCTGCGCCGTCTGGGCCTGCCCCGCGGCCGTATCGGCCTGATGGGCACCGCCGCCACGCTAAAGCTTGGCCTGTACCAACGGCACCTCGAAGCCCAGGGCTACGAGTGCATCGTGCCTGACGAGGACGAAGTCGAACGCTTCTGCATGGGCTCGATCCGCGCGGTCAAGGGCAACCAGCTCGAAGACGCCTTCGCCCCCGCCGCCGAGTGCATCGCCCGTTTGAAGGCGCGCGGCGCCGACGCCGTCGTCCTGGGCTGCACGGAACTGCCCCTGGCCGTGCCGCACGCCCTGCGCCCCAGCCTGGGCGTGACCCTCACCGACTCCATCGACGCCCTGGCCCGCGCCGCTATAGCGCACTACCAGGCCGACCAGCCCGCGGAACGGATCGCGGCGTAAGTTGCATAAGGTGTCTGACACCCTGCGGAGATGACCTCGAGTTAGCCGCAATGTCTCAAGGGTGTCAGACACCGGCCGCAATAAATCCCCCGTCAGATGCAAAAAAAAGGCGCATCTTTCGATGCGCCCACTTCCTTCGCGGGGAAGAGGTCAACCGCCCAGGTAAGCCTTGCGGACCTGATCGTTGACCAGCAGATTGGCGCCGGTGTCCTGCAGGACCACGCGGCCGTTTTCCAGCACGTAGCCGCGGTCCGCCACGCCCAGCGCCTTGTTCGCATTCTGCTCGACCAGGAACACGGTCACGCCCTGCTCCCGGATCTCGCGAATGATGTCGAAGATCTGGGCGATCACCAGCGGGGCCAGGCCCAGCGTCGGTTCGTCCAGCAACAGCAGGCGCGGCCGGGTCATCAGCGCGCGGCCGATGGCCAGCATCTGCTGCTCGCCGCCCGACATCAGGCCGGCGCGCTGGCTGGCGCGCTCTTTCAAGCGCGGGAACAAGCCGTAGACGTGGTCGATGCCCGCCTCGATCTCGTCGCGCTTGGAAAAGAAGCCGCCCATCATCAGGTTCTCGGCGACCGTCAGGTCCTTGAACACGCGGCGGCCCTCAGGCGAAATGGCGATGCCACTGCGCATGATGTGGTGCGTGTCCTTGTTCGTGATGTCTTCGCCTTCGAACGTGATCTTGCCTTCGCGCGCACGCGGATTGCCGCAGACCGTCATCAGCAGCGTCGTCTTGCCCGCGCCGTTGGCGCCGATCAGCGTGACGATCTCGCCCTGGTTCACGTCGACCGACACGCCGTTCAATGCCTGAATGGCGCCGTAGAAGGTGTGTATGTTTTCCAGCTTGAGCATCATTCCTCCCCCAGATACGCCTTGATGACGCGCTCGTCGTTGCGCACCTGATCCGGGGTGCCGGTCGTGATGGGCTTGCCGTGTTCCATGACCAGAATCCGGTCCGAAATGCCCATGATGAGGCTCATGTCGTGCTCGATCAGCAGCACCGCGACGCCGAATTCGCGCCGCAGCTGGTCGATGAGCGATTGCAGATCGCGCTTTTCCTGCGGATTCAGACCCGCCGCGGGTTCGTCCAGCATCAAAAGGCGCGGCTTGGTGATCATGCAACGCGCGATCTCCAGGCGCCGCTGGTGGCCGTAGGCCAGATTGCCGGCTTCGCGGTTGGCGAATTCCCGCAAGCCCATGAAGTCCAGCCACTGCGCCGCGCGGGACAGCGCCTCGGATTCGGACTGGCGATAGCCCTTGGTCTTGAGCAGCCCCGGCAACAGGCGCGATTCGACCTGCGTGTGCTGCGCAACCAGCAGGTTTTCCAGCACCGTGAGCTGCTTGAACAGACGCACGTTCTGGAACGTGCGCACCAGGCCGTGGCGCGCCACCTTGTGGCTGGCAAGACCCGTGATGGGCTTGCCGTCCATGATGATCTCGCCGGCGGTGGGCGCATAGAACCCGCCCACGCAGTTGAAGACAGTGGTCTTGCCGGCGCCGTTCGGGCCGATGATCGCAAAGACCTCGTCGGTCATGACCTCGAAACCCACGCTATCGACGGCCAGGAGACCGCCGAACCGCATGGTCAGGCCGGATACTTTCAGCAATGCCTCGCTCATTTAGCCAGCTCCACGTGGGGACGCTTCATGGGCAACAACCCCTGCGGACGCCACATCATCATCAACACCATCACCAGACCGAACATCAGCATCCGGTATTCGGCGAACTCGCGCGCCAGCTCGGGCAGCACGGTCAGCAGGATGGCAGCGAGGATCACGCCTACCTGAGAACCCATGCCCCCCAGCACCACGATCGCCAGGATCAGCGCGGATTCGATGAACGTGAAGGACTCCGGATTCACCATGCCCTGCCGCGCAGCGAAGAACGCGCCGCCAAAGCCGGCAAACATGGCGCCCAGCGTGAACGCGGACAGCTTGATGCGCGTGGGGTTCAGGCCCAGCGAACGGCAGGCGATCTCGTCCTCGCGCAGCGCCTCCCAGGCGCGGCCGACCGGCAT
The DNA here is from genome assembly GCF_037039475.1 of Achromobacter sp. E1. Taxonomy (NCBI): domain Bacteria; kingdom Pseudomonadati; phylum Pseudomonadota; class Betaproteobacteria; order Burkholderiales; family Alcaligenaceae; genus Achromobacter; species Achromobacter sp. E1. Next base: position 2,863,150 of record NZ_CP146253.1, on the reverse strand, counting down.
GCGGATCAGGCGCGTGGACACGAACAGCGTCACCAGCGCCAGCAGCAGCGCCATCATGTACAGATAGATAACCATGTCCTGGTTCTGGAATGTCAGCCCGAAGAAATCGTGGAACGTCGTATCGCCCTCGGTGCTGGCGCGGCGCGTCATTTCCAGGCCGAAGAACGTGGGCTTCGGGATACCGGAAATCCCGTCCGGACCGCCGGTGACCGTATTCAGGTTGATCAGCAGCAGACGGATGATTTCACCGAAGCCCAGCGTCACGATGGCCAGGTAGTCGCCGCGCAGCCGCAACACGGGAAAGCCCAGCACAAAGCCGAACAGCGCGGACATGGCGCCGGCAAACGGCAGCGCTTCCCAGAAGCTCCAGCCGCCCCAGTGGTAGAGCAGCGCGTACGTATAGGCGCCCACCGCGTAAAAGCCCACGAAGCCCAGGTCCAGCAGCCCCGCAAAGCCCACCACGATGTTCAGGCCCAGGCCCAGCATGACGTAGATCAGCACCAGCGTGGCGATATCCACGGAACTGCGTCCCGCGAAGAACGGCCAGATCACCGCAATGGCCAGCAGCAGGATCATCAGCGGCTTGTGGTTCCTGGCCGGCGCGGAGGACAGCGTCGGCAGGCCGGTCTTGAGCTTTTTGAACGGAATGGCCAGCCAGGGCCGCAGCAGCTGGAAGACGAACACCACGGCGGCGGCCAGCGCCACCAGCGACCAGTTCGACTCCATCGACGTGCGCGCACCCTGGCGGATGAGCTGCAGGCCAAAGACCGGGGTGACGATGACCGCCGTCAGCACGGCCGCCATCGTGGCGTTTTTGAGATTGTTGGTCGACATCAGACTTTTTCCACCTCAGGTTTGCCCAGCAGCCCGGTGGGACGGAACAGCAGAATCAGCACCAGCAGCGAGAACGCCACGATGTCCTTGTACTGCGACGAGATGTACGCGGCCGCGAAGGTCTCGGCCAGGCCCAGCAGCACACCGCCCAGCATCGCGCCAGGAATGCTGCCGATACCGCCCAGCACCGCCGCCGTAAAGGCCTTGATGCCCGCCAGAAAGCCGATGAAGGGATTGAGCTTGCCGATGGTGATGGCGATCAGCACGCCGCCCACCGCCGCCAGGATCGCGCCCATCACGAACGTGAACGAGATCACGCGGTTGGTGTCGATGCCCAGCAGATTGGCCATGTGCATGTCCTGCGAGCAGGCGCGAGAGGCACGGCCCATGCGGGAGTACTTGATGAACAGCGTCAGCCCGATCATCAGCACCACGGTGACCACGATGATCATGATGCGCGAATACGGCACCGTCACGTCGAAGTCCGATCCCATGTGGAACTGCACGGCGCCCGACACCAGCGAAGGCACGGCCATGTCGCGCGCGCCCTGCCCGAGGGCCACCCAGTTCTGCAGGAAGATCGACATCCCGATGGCGGAGATCAGCGCCACCAGCCGGGGGCTGCCGCGCACCGGACGATACGCCACGCGCTCGACCGAAAAGCCGTAGATGCCGGTGACCGTGATGGCCACAAGCAGCATGGCCGCAATGATGAAGGGGGTCGGCAATCCGCTATTGGTGCCGATGGCCGTCAAGGTGACCAGGCCCACATAGGCGCCGATCATATAGATTTCGCCGTGGGCGAAGTTGATCATACCGATGATGCCGTAGACCATTGTGTAGCCGATGGCGATCAACGCATAGATCGCTCCCAGGGACAATCCGTTGAAGAATTGCTGGGTCAGTTGGGGTATGAGATCAGACATGATTCTATTGCTCCAAATGGTTCCGGCCCCGGTAGAGAGACCCGGAGCCGGAAACCTGGGCGTATTTTATAAGGGCCTGTCGTCGCCGCCTTGCCGGCCGCACAGCGCTTTTGGCGCATCGCTACGCGGATTTCGGCAAGACGGAGACGGCAGGCCCTACACGCCGGCAACACGCCGGCGGGATCGCGAGTTTACAGCTGGGTCTTCTTTCCGTCCTTGTCCCATTTATAGACAGCGAACTCGAAGTCCTTCAGATCGCCCTTGGCATCGTATTCGACCTTGCCGATGCCGGTATTGAAGGTGGTCTTGTGCATGTAGTCGGCAACCTTGGCGGGATCTTCGCCGACGGCGTTGATGCTGTCGGCCAGGATCTGGACCGCGGCGTACGCCGGCATCTGGAAGGCGCCGTCCGGATCGCGCTTGGCGTCCTTGAAGGCCTTGACGATGCTTTCGTTGCCCGGCAGCTTGGTAAAGTCGGCGGGCAGCGTCACGAGCAGGCCTTCGATGGCCGGGCCGGCGATTGCCACCAGATCCTGGTTGGCCGTGCCTTCCGGACCCATGAACTGGACCTTCAGGCCCTGTTCGCGCGACTGGCGCAGCAGCAGGCCAAGCTCGGGGTGGTAGCCGCCGAAATACACCAGATCGACGCCAGCCGACTTGAGCTTGGTGATGATGGCCGAGTAGTCGCTGTCGCCGACGTTGATGCCTTCGAAGAGCGCGACGTTGACGTTTTGCTTGGCCAGCGCGTCCTTGACCTGGGTGGCCACGCCCGAACCGTAGGTCTGCTTGTCGTGCAGCACGGCGACCTTCTGGGGCTTGAGCGTCTTGGCGATGTAGTTGGCGGCGTACGGACCTTGCTGGTCGTCGCGGCCGATCGTGCGGAAGAAGAAATGCGGCTTGATGGTGTCGGTGACCAGGGGCGACGTGGCGCCCGGGGTGATGCCGACGATGCCCTCTTCTTCATACACCTTCACGGCGGCAACCGTGACGCCCGAGCACGCATGGGCCACGGCGAACTTGGCGCCGGAGTTGACCACGCGGTTGGCGGCAGGCACGGCCTGCTTGGGTTCGCAGCCGTCGTCGATCAGGATGGGTTCGAGCTTCTTGCCCTTGACGCCGCCCTTGGCATTGATGGTTTCGATGGCGGTCAGCGCGCCGGCCTGGATCTGGTCGCCGTATTGCGTGTTGGGACCGGTCATGGGCTGGGGAATGCCGATCTTGATCGTGTCGGCGGCGTGCGCGGCGCCAGCCAAGGCAAGTGCCCCAAGCGCCATGGCTACCGGGGTAAGGCGATTCAGAAACTTCATGCGGAGTTCTCCAGCGAGGTTTTGAGCGGCTCTGTCCAACACGGTTTATCGGGAGAGTACCCCTTTGTCCGCATTGCCCGTCGCCGGCTTCTTGGGCAAAAACACGGTGTGGCCGGTATTCTGAAAGCAAGCCGTCATACTGTCACTGCGTGTAATCCCCAATATTTCACGCGCGGCATTTAATCGTGACGCATAGGCCGCGTAAAGGCGTGAAATCAATGGAGAAATCGCAATTCCGGCCGCAAAGTTGGCTGGCGTTTCGCTGGGATTTATGCTTGCCGGTTTATATGAAAAATCATTAATACGGCGTTTAATCGCATATTTAAATACAGTCCTTACGCAGGACTTACTACAACCGCATCAATTAATACTCGCGGCCATTAATAAAAAGCCGCGCGTCCTGCGCTGCAGGCAGCGAGGCACGCGCGGCTTCAAGAGCAAAAACAGGGGGAATCAGGCGTTCGCGGGCCGTGCCAGATTCCACATCAATGCCCGGAACGGCGCCAGCATGCTGATATTGACGACCAGCTTGATGGCCAGGTCGCCCAGCATCCACGTTACCCAGGGCGCGCCGGTGGCCGCGAACGCCACGCTGAAGAACACGGCCGTATCCAGGATGGCGCCCAGCACGCCCGACGCCAGCGGCGCCCGCCACCAACGCTGGTCGCGCAGGCGGTCGAACACCTGAATGTCGACGAGCTGCGCACATATATAGGCCATTCCCGAGGCCAGCGCGATGCGGGGAGACGCCACCCACACCGACACCGCGAGCGCGGCGGCAAAGCCGAACCACACAACACGCCGGGCCGCGACCGGACCAAAGCGGCGGTTCAGGACGTCGGTGACCAGGAACGCCACAGGGTAAGACAGCCCGCCCCACGTGAGCCAATCGTTAAGCGGCACCTGCACCAGGATGTTGGAGCCGACCACCACGGCCAGCATGCACAGCACCGAGATGCCGAACTGCAGGCGGGTCATGGCGGGAAAGCGCGCGGCGGCCGTGGTCATCGCGCGCACTCCGGCGCCCACCGCGGCTGACGGCGACCGCCCGCCGAACGGCCGTTCACGGCCCCTTCTTGCCCACATTGACGTGTCCTGGCCACAACACCTGGCATGTTCCGAGTCGCGGCCGCGAACACGCCACGCGCGATGCGTGCGGACCCGCTGGCAAAGGCGCGCGCGATGCGCGTCCCGCATGGCCGCGGCGCCCGCGCATCCTGGTTAATGTCAATGACATGAACGCCCCTGGCGGCGCATACTCTGCGGGCCTGCCGCGAGGCCCGCGCGGCCGTCCCGCAGCCATCGCCAATGAACGCAATCGAAAGTTCGTTTTCCATAGGCGGCGATTGTAAACGGTCGGCTCCCTGCACAAGGAATCGCAAAATGTTCGTTCGCGCCTAAAACGCGCAATTTGACAGGCGTTTGTAGGGATGTGAAAGTCACGGTTTTGTCACAAACAATTCATAAGGTGTCGTGTTTCATGCGGCCGGACAACCCGTTCGCAACACGCCCAACTGGAGAACCCTTTATGCGATCCCATCGTATTGCACTGACCTTTGCCGCCATCATGACGGCTTTCGCCGGCGCTTCCGCGCAAGCAGCCACCGAGATCCAGTTCTGGCATTCGATGGAAGGCGCTCTGGGCGACCGCGTCAACGGCCTGGTCGACGAATTCAACAAGAAGAACCCCGACTACCAGGTCAAGGCCATCTACAAGGGCAACTACGGTGAATCCATGAACGCCGGCATCGCCGCGTTCCGCGCCGGCAACGCCCCGGACATCCTGCAGGTCTTTGAAGTCGGCACCGCCACCATGATGTACGCCAAGGGCGCCATCAAGCCGGTGCAGCAGATGTCCGAAGAAGCCGGCAACCCGATCGATCCCAAGGAATTCATCGGCGCCGTGGCCGGCTATTACTCGTCGGCCGACGGCAAGCTGGTGTCGATGCCGTTCAACAGCTCGACCGTCGTCTTCTACTACAACAAGGACGCCTTCAAGAAGGCTGGCCTGGACGCCGACAATCCCCCCAAGACCTGGGAAGAACTGGCCGCAGCCGGCCAGAAGCTGAAGGCCGCTGGTCAGGAATGCGGCTACACCACGTCGTGGCCGTCCTGGACCCAGCTCGAGACCTTCTCGGCCTGGCATAACGTGCCGTACGCCACCAAGGACAACGGCTTCGGCGGCCTGGATGCGCGCATCGCCATCAACACCCCGCTGCACGTGCGCCACCTCGAGAACCTCGCCAAGCTGGGCAAGGAAGGCATCTTCATGTACGGCGGCCGCGGCGACGAACCCAACTCGCTGTTCATCAGCGGCAAGTGCGCCATGATCACCGGTTCGTCCGGCCTGCGCGCCAACATCGCCAAGAACGCCAAGTTCGAGTTCGGCACCTCCACGCTGCCCTACTACGCCGACGTGAAAGGCGCGCCGCAGAACACCATCATTGGCGGCGCCTCGCTGTGGGTCTTCGCCAACAAGAAGCCCGAAACCTACAAGGGCGTGACCGCGTTCTTCAAGTTCCTGGCCAGCCCCGAAATCGCCGCCCGTTGGCACCAGCAGACCGGCTACGTGCCTGTCACCAAGGCCGCGTACGAGCTGACCAAGAAGGAAGGCTTCTACGACAAGAACCCGGGCACCGAAGTGGGCGTCAAGCAATTGAACGTCGAAACCACCGCCCAATCGCGCGGTCTGCGCCTGGGCTTCCTGCCCCAGATCCGCGAGATCGAGGACGCTGAAATCGAACGCATCGTCTCGGGCAAGGTTGCCCCCAAGGACGGCGCCGAGAACATCGTCAAGCGCGGCAACGAGCTGCTGGAAAAGTTCGAGAAGAGTGTAAAGTAACGCCCTTTCGCGCGGCTTGACCGCCGCCTTGTCAATCGGCATTTTCCATGCCGTGACAAGGACCCTGTTGCGACAAGGACAAACGAGGCTTAAAGCCCTGGTTTTTAAGGGGCTTTAAGCCTATCGTGTTTTTATGAGTGCCGGTGCTTTCGGGCTCCGGGCGCCACGCGCGGCATGCGTGCTGGCGGTTTCAGGCGGCGGTTATTTCAACCGCCGCTTTTCTGTACCTTGGGTTCCCCCTATGGAAAAACGCGTTGTATTCGGGCACAAGACCTTGCCCTATCTGCTGCTCCTGCCGCAGCTGATCATTACCGTGGTGTTCTTCTTCCTGCCCGCCGGACAAGCCATGTGGCAGTCCATGCGCCTTGAAGATCCCTTCGGTCTGTCCTCGCAATTCGTCGGCCTGGACAATTTCATGGACCTGTTCTCGCAACAGGCCTACCTGGATTCGTTCCGCGTCACCGCCGTGTTCTCGGTGCTGGTGGCCGGCGTGGGCCTTGGCGTGTCGCTCGTGCTGGCCGTGATGGCCGATCGCGTGATCCGCGGCGCCGGGCTCTACAAGACCCTGCTCATCTGGCCGTATGCCGTGGCGCCCGCCGTCGTCGGCGTGCTGTGGCTGTTCCTGTTTTCGCCTTCCGTCGGCATCCTGGCCGTGGCCCTGCGCAAGTCGGGCGTGGACTGGAACCCGCGCCTTGACGGCAACCAGGCCATGGTCCTGGTGATCGTCGCCGCGGTCTGGAAGCAGGTGTCGTACAACTTCCTGTTCTTCCTGGCCGGCCTGCAATCGATCCCGCGCTCGCTGATCGAAGCCGCCGCCATCGACGGCGCCAGCCCCGCGCGCCGCTTCTGGACCATCGTCTTCCCGCTGCTGTCGCCCACCACGTTCTTCCTGCTGGTGGTCAACATCATCTATGCATTCTTCGACACCTTCGCAGTGATCGACACCACGACGCAGGGCGGGCCCGGCACGTCGACCTCGATCCTGGTCTACAAGGTGTACAGCGACGGCTTCCGCGGCCTGGACCTCGGTTCGTCCGCCGCCCAATCCGTCGTCCTGATGTTCATTGTGATTGCCTTGACGGTCGTGCAGTTCCGCTACGTCGACCGCAAAGTGCAGTATTGATTTTGTTCGAGGCTGATAACAATGGTTGAACGCCGTCCCTGGCTGGATATTCTGGCCCACGTCATTCTGCTCTGCGGCGTGGCGATGGTGGCATTTCCGCTCTACGTCACTTTCGTCGCGTCCACCCAGACCGCGCAGGAAGTCGCTCAAGCGCCGATGTCCCTGATTCCCGGTCCGCACTTCGTGGACAACTACATGAAGGCCCTCTTCGGCGGCTCGTCGGGCGGGTCGTCCGGCGCGCCCGTGGGCCGCATGATGTACGTGAGCCTGATCATGGCGCTGGCAATCTCGATCGGCAAGATCGCGATCTCGCTGCTATCGGCATTCGCGGTCGTGTACTTCCGCTTCCCCGGCCGCATGTTCTTTTTCTGGATGATCTTCGTCACGCTCATGCTGCCGGTCGAAGTCCGCATCGCGCCCACCTACAAGGTCGTGGCCGATCTGGGCCTGCTCAACAGCTACGCGGGCCTGACCTTGCCGCTGATCGCGTCGGCCACGGCCACGTTCCTGTTCCGCCAGTTCTTCCTGACGGTGCCGGACGAGCTCATCGAGGCTGCCCGCATCGACGGCGCGGGGCCCGTGCGGTTCTTCCGCGACGTGCTGCTGCCCCTGTCCAAGACCAGCATCGCCGCACTGTTCGTGATCCAGTTCATCTACGGCTGGAACCAATACCTGTGGCCGCTGCTGGTCACCACGCAGGAAGACATGTATCCCGTCGTCATCGGCATCAAGCGGATGATCAGCGGCGGCGACAGCGTGACCGAATGGAACATCACCATGGCCACCGCCATGCTCGCGATGATCCCGCCGGCGCTGGTCGTCATCCTGATGCAGAAATGGTTCGTCAAGGGTCTGGTCGACACTGAGAAGTAACGCCGCCCCACCCGCGCCCACCCGAACACGACTCTGAACACGAATAACTCATGGCTACTCTCAGCTTCCGCAACGTCAAGAAAACCTACGCCGGCAACGTGCCGGTCATCCATGGCATCGACATGGATGTCAAGGATGGCGAATTCATCGTCATCGTCGGCCCCTCGGGCTGCGGCAAGTCCACGCTGATGCGCATGGTCGCCGGCCTGGAAACCGTGACCAGCGGCGACATCGTCATTGACGACAAGGTCGTCAACACGCTGGAACCCGCCGAGCGCGACATCGCGATGGTGTTCCAGAACTACGCGCTCTACCCGCACATGACCGTGTTCGAGAACATGGCCTACGGCTTGAAGATCCGCAAGTTCTCCAAGGACGAAATCAAGAAGCGCGTCGACGCCGCCGCGCAGATCCTGGAACTGGGACACCTCTTGGACCGCCGTCCGCGCGCCCTCTCGGGCGGCCAGCGCCAGCGCGTGGCCATGGGCCGCGCCATCGTGCGCGAACCCAAGGTGTTCCTATTCGACGAGCCGCTGTCCAACCTGGACGCCAAGCTGCGCGTGGCGATGCGCCTTGAGATCATGAAGCTGCACCGCCGCCTGGGCACCACCAGCCTGTACGTGACGCACGATCAGGTCGAGGCCATGACGCTGGCGCACCGCATGATCGTCATGTACCAGGGCGTGCCCGAGCAGATCGGCACCCCGATGGAAGTCTTCGAGAAGCCCGCTTCGACGTTCGTGGCCGGCTTCATCGGCTCGCCGCCCATGAACCTCATGGAAGTCCAGGTGTCCGGCGACGGCACCGTGCAGACCGCCGACGGCAACCAGCTCGAGATCTCGCCGCTGCAGGTGCCTTCGCAGGTTCGCGGCCGCAAGGTCATCATGGGCATGCGCCCCGAGCACATGCTGCTGAACACGCAGGGCATCCCCGCCGAAGTCGAAATGGTCGAGACGCTGGGTTCGGAACAGCTTGTGCACTGCCGCTGCGGCAAGAGCACGCTGGTCGTGCGCTGCACGACGCGCCAGCTGTCCGAGTCGTCCGCCAAGGTCGGCATGCAGGTCAACGTGGGCCCGGACGGCCGCCATCCGCTGCACTGGTTCGAGGCCGACACCGGCCGCCGCGTCCAGGGCCTGTAAGCGGCGGCCTCTGCCCCTGCCCCGTAATGGCGCAATAACAAACCGGGCCGCAAGCTGATCGCTTGCGGCCCGGTTTTTTTTGCGGCGTCTGATGCGTGCGGCCTGATGCCCCACACGCTGCACGTGCCGTTCGCGTGACAGCGGGCCGGTAGCGGCCCGCCGCACTGCGATTTACTTGTAGACGGTCTTGGAGCCGTCCTTGTGCCAGGTGAACACGTCGAACTCGAAGTTCGTCAGGTCACCCTGCTTGTTCCACGACACCTTGCCGATCGGCGTATCGAAGGAATTGGCGTGCAGGTACTTGGCGACCTTGGTCGGATCGTCGGAACCCGCGCCCTTGATGCCGTCCGCGATGACCTGCGTGGCGGCGTAGGCCGTCATCTGGAAAGCGCCGCTGGGATTGCGCTTTTTCGCCTGGAACGCCTTGACGATGTCGGCGTTGGCGGCGTTCTGCGTGAAGTCGGCCGGCAGCGTCAGCAGCATGCCTTCGACGGCGTCGCCCGCGATGGCATTGATGTCCGGGTTGCCCGTGCCTTCCGGACCCATCCACTTGGCCTTCACGCCCTGCTCGGCCGCCTGGCGCAGCAGCAGGCCCATTTCGGGGTGGTAGCCGCCGTAATAGACGAAGTCCACGCCCTGGCTCTTGAGCTTGGTGATGACGGCCGAGTAGTCGCTGTCGCCGGCGTTGATGCCTTCAAACACGGCGACGGTCACGCCGCCCTTTTCCAGGTCGTTCTTGACCGCGGTGGCGATGCCCTGGCCATACGACTGCTTGTCGTGCAGCACGGCGACCTTCTTGGGCTTGATCTTGTCCAGGATGAACTTGGCGGCGGCGGGGCCCTGCTGGTCGTCGCGGCCGATGGTGCGGAAGATGAACTCGTAGTTCTTGCCGTCGGTCAGGGCCGGCGACGTGGCCGACGGGGTGACCATGACCACGCCTTCGTTGTTGTAGATGTCGGCAGCGGCGATGGTGGCGCCCGAGCACACGTGGCCCACGACAAAACCGATCTTGCTGTTGACGACGCGGTTGGCGGCGTTAGGACCCTGCTTGGGTTCGCAGCCGTCGTCGATCACCACGGTTTCCAGCTTCTTGCCGTTGACGCCGCCGGCGGCGTTGATGCGCTCGACCGCGGTATCTACCCCTTCACGGACCATATCGCCATACTGCGTGACCGCACCGGTGGTGGGGCCGACGACGCCGATCTTGATGGTCTGCGCGTGCGCGGCCGCGCCAAACGTCAAACCAGCGGCGACGCCCAGCGCTGCGATGACCGGGGTCAGACGGAATACTGGCTTCATGAGTGGACTCCTCGAATGACTTGTAATCGTTGATCCATCAACGGGCTGACGGCCGGATAACGTAGATGTCGTGCCCGTTGGCGGGTGCATTTGCACGGCAAGCATACACTGAAATATCGCGGCTTTTGGCCGGGTTTGCGCAGGGTTTTCCGCGGTTTTGTGATGCACTGCGGCATGCTGCGGGGCACCTCGGCTTATTCCAAACGCCGTATATGCAAAAGACCATTAATTCGTTTGAGTTACTAACGCGCGGCGGCATCATGTGCCGCATGAGACTCCAACCGATAATCGTCCCGGGCTGGAAAAACTCCGGTCCCGATCACTGGCAATCCCGGTGGCAGGCCCTGTTGCCAAACGCCCGGCGGATCGAGCAGCACGACTGGGAAAACCCCTGCGCGGCCGATTGGATATCCCGTCTGACGGCCGAGGTGGACGAAGCGCGCAGCCCGGTCCTGCTCGTGGCCCACAGCCTTGGCTGCCTGATCAGCGCTTCGCTGCCGGTGCCGCTGCGCGCCAAGGTTGCCGGCGCGCTGCTGGTCGCGCCCGCCGACGTGGAACGCCCCGACACCCCGGCGTGCCTGCGCGGCTTCGCGCCCATCGCGCGCCAGCCGCTCTCTTTTCAAAGCGTGGTCGTGGCCAGCGACAACGACCCCTATTGCACGCTGGAACGCGCGCATGCGTTCGCCGCGGACTGGGGCAGCCGCATCGTCGTGCTGGCTGGCGCGGGCCATATCAATGCCGATAGCGGACTTGCCGACTGGCCGCAGGGCCTGAAGCTGCTCGGGGCGCTTCGACGCCGGGCATCCTGGCGGATTCCCCCGCCGCCCAAGCGCATTCCGCCCGTGCCGCTGTACGACTTCTGACGCAAACCGCGCAAGCAAAAAAATGGCCGCCCGATCAGGGCGGCCAATAGGTTGGCGCGTATCGCGCCGGGCGCCTCCCCGTGATGGGAAGACGGCCATCGGATCACTGCAGCAGGCTGCGCAGCATCCACGCATTCTTTTCGTGCACGTCCAGACGCTGCGTCAGCAGGTCGGCCGTGGGCTGGTCGTTGGCGGCGTCGGCCTTTTCAAAGGCAGCGCGCGCGGTCTTGGCGACCGATTCGTTGCCGTCGACCAGCAGGCGCACCATTTCCAGCGCGTCCGGCACCGAGTCCGGCTCGGCGATCGAGGACAGCTTGGCGTATTCGCGGTACGTGCCCGGCGCGTAGTGGCCCAGCGCGCGGATGCGCTCGGCGATACTGTCCAGCGCGGTCCATTCTTCGGTGTACTGCGTCATGAACATCTGGTGCAGCGTGTTGAACATGGGCCCCGTGACGTTCCAGTGGAAGTTGTGCGTCATCAGGTACAGCGTGTACGAATCGGCCAGCAACTTGGACAGTTCACCGGCAACCGCGGCGCGGTCCTTGTCCGAAATACCGATGTTGATGCGCGGAACGCTCGAGGTCTTCTTGGTGGACTTGGCCATTGCTAGCTCCTAGGGAAAAAGGCGGAAATAAGAATACCACTGCAAACACGACAGAACGGGTGTTGTGGCAGAGCCGTTCTCAATATGGCCTGCGACCGATTGACGCGGCGCAAAGACGCGCCGCGCACTGGCGGCCGCCGCCGCTCAATCCTGCACCGCAGCCGCTTCGCCGGCCAGCATCTTCACGCCCGGCAGATCGCATTCATAGACGGCCTGCGCCAGCGCCTCGATCGCCGCCAGACGCGGGAAGCTGCGCCGCCAGGCAAGCACCACACGGCGTTCGGGCACATGACCTTCGAACGGCAGGTAGCGCAACAGGCTGTTGGCGGGCGGGTTCTCGGGCACGGCGGTCACGGGCAGCACGGTGACGCCGATCCCGGCCGCGACCATGTGGCGGATGGTTTCGAGCGAAGAGCCCTCGAAGGTGCGCTGAATGCCGTCGCTGGCCGCCGAGAAGCGCGACAGTTCGGGACAGACTTCAAGCACCTGATCGCGGAAGCAATGGCCGCTACCCAAAAGCAGCATGGTCTGCTGCTTCAGATCCTGGGCGTCGATGGCCTTGCGCTTGGCCAGTTCGTGATCGTTGGGCACCGCCACGACGAAGGGCTCGTCGTAGAGCGGCTGCATGACCAGACCGGCTTCGGGCAGCGGCAAGGCCATGATGGCGCAATCGATTTCGCCCTGGCGCAGCAGTTCCACCAGCCGCACCGTGAAGTTCTCCTGCAGCAGCAGCGGCATCTGCGGCGTGCGGCCGATCTGCACGGGCACCAGCTTGGGCAGCAGGTACGGACCGATGGTGTGGATGACGCCAACGCGCAGCGGGCCTGCCAGCGGGTCGTGGCCTTGCCGGGCGATCTCCTTGATGCTGGCGCTTTCTTCCAGCACCTTCTGCGCCTGCGCGACGATGCGCTGGCCGATGGGCGTCACCCCGACCTCGGAGCCGCCGCGCTCGAACAGGGTCACGCCCAATTCGTCTTCCAGCTTGCGGATGGCCACGGACAGCGTCGGCTGGCTGACGAAACAGGCCTCGGCCGCGCGGCCAAAGTGCCGCTCGCGGGCGACGGCGACGATGTACTTCAGTTCGGTGAGAGTCATGGTGGACTACGCCCCCGGGGTTATGCGCCGGCTCCGAGGCCGGCGGTAGAGGATTCAAGGTGAATGTCGGGCCGCATGTCAGGTCCGCAGGAAGTCTTCGCGGCCGCGCATCCAGCGGGCCAGATGGGCCTGGACGGCGTCTGGATGCTCGGTGCGCAGCCACACGGCGGCATCGCGCGCGTCTTCGGCAATCGCGGCGTCGGTTTCCAGATCCGCAAAGCGCAGGAGCGCCATGCCGGACTGGCGCGTTCCCAGAAATTCGCCGGGACCGCGCTGTTCAAGGTCGCGCCGCGCGATCTCAAAGCCGTCGGAGGTCTCGAACATGGCGCGCAGGCGTTCTCGCGCAACCTGGGACAGCGGCGTCTGGTAGAGCAATACGCAAACGGACTCGGCCGTGCCGCGCCCCACCCGCCCGCGCAGCTGATGCAGCTGGGCAAGGCCGAATCGCTCGGCGTGTTCGATCACCATCAACGACGCATTGGGCACGTCGACCCCGACTTCGATGACGGTGGTGGCGACCAGCAGATCGATCTCGCCGTCGCGGAAAGCCTGCATCACCGACGCCTTCTCGGCCTGCGGCAGGCGGCCGTGCACCAGTCCGATCCGCAGGTCCGGCAGATCGGCGCGCATGCCCTCGTAGGTGTCGACGGCGGTCTGCAGTTCAAGGGCCTCGCTTTCCTCGACCAGCGGACAGACCCAATAGGCCTGCTGGCCGCCGCGCGCCGCCTGCGCGATATGGGCAATGACCTCTTCCCGGCGCGCGTCGGAGACCAGCTTGGTCACCACGGGACTGCGTCCGGGCGGCAGCTCGTCGATCACGGACACGTCCAGATCCGCGAAGAAAGTCATGGCCAGCGTGCGGGGAATGGGGGTGGCGCTCATGTTGAGCTGATGCGGCACGATGCGGCCGCGCACGGTCTCGCCCTTGCGCGTGAGGGCAAGGCGCTGGCCGACGCCGAAGCGATGCTGTTCGTCGACGATGGACAGGCCCAACCGGTGGAATTCGACATGGTCCTGGATCAGCGCCTGCGTGCCGACGACAAGCTGCACGCTGCCGTCGGCCGCCGCAGCGGCGGCTTCCCGGCGGGCCTTGGCCGAAAGGCTGCCGCTCAGCCACGCGACATTCACGCCCAGCGGCTGCAGCCAGGACACCAGTTTGCGAAAGTGCTGCTCGGCCAGGATTTCCGTGGGCGCCATCAGCGCCACCTGCGCGCCGCCCGCAATGGCCTGCGCGGCCGCGATGGCGGCCACGACGGTCTTGCCGCTGCCCACGTCGCCCTGCAACAGACGGTGCATGGGATACGGCTTGGCAAGGTCCGCCGAGATCTCCTGCACGACACGCTGCTGCGCGCCGGTCAGCTTGAACGGCAGCGTTTCGTACAACCGGGCGACCAGCCCCCCTGCCCCGTTCTGCGCCGGCAGCGACTCGGCTTCCTTGATGCGGCGCGCCGCGCGGGCGGCGGCAAGCGACAGCTGCTGCGCCAGCAGTTCGTCGAATTTGATCCGCCGCCACGCCGGGTGCACGCGATCCAGCAAGGCCTGTTCGGATTCGCCCTGCGCAGGCGTGTGCAGCGCACGGATGGAGGGCTCGAAGGGCGGCAGGTCGTAGCGGGCGCGCGCCTCGTCCGGAAGCGTGTCGGACAGGTCCGCGGTATTGAGCGCCTGCGCGATGGCGCGTCGCAACGCCGGCTGAGGCAATCCTTCAGTGGTGGGGTAGACGGGCGTCAGGGCGGTCGGAAGGGGCGAATCGGCGTTGGTCAGCCGCGGATGCACCATCTCGCGTCCGAACAACCCGCCGCGCACTTCGCCACGGGCGCGCAGCCGCTTGCCGACTGTGACTTGTTTCTGTTGGCTGGGATAGAAGTTCAGCCAGCGCAATTGCAGTTCGCCACTGTCGTCCGCCAAGGTGGCGGTCAGTTGGCGCCGCGGCCGGTACAGGACCTCGGATTTGGTGATCTCGCCTTCGACCTGGCCGGCAAAGCCCGGCCGAAGCGAACTGATCGGGATGACGCGCGTTTCGTCTTCGTAGCGCAGCGGCAGGTGCAGCACGAAATCCTCGGGCAGCACCAAGCCCAGGTTACGAAGCTTGCGCTCCGTATCCGTCATCGCTTTGCCGGCGCCGTTCTTGTCGGCGCCGGTACGTTTGGAGGCCACGGCTGCGGCCGGCATGTAGGAACGAACCCCTGGTATGAAACGTCCGGGCGCGCCTTACAGGACCATGATCGCTTCGACTTCGAACTGGGCGCCCTTGGGCAGGCTGGCCACGCCGATCGTCGAACGCGCCGGGAACGGCTGCGGGATGATCTCGGCCATGATGGCGTTGGCCGCCGTGAACTTGCCCAGGTCGGTCAGAAACAGCGTGAGCTTGACCACGTTGTCCAGCGTGCCGCCTGCAGCCTTGATGACTTCCTGCATGTTGGCAAACGCCTGACGCACCTGCGCGTCGAAGTTTTCAGAGACCAGGTCGCCGGTGCCGGGCTCCAGGCCGATCTGGCCCGAGAGGTAGACAGTCTTGGTGCCGCTGACGGCAACCGCTTGCGAGTAAGGGCCAACGGCGGCAGGCGCGCTGTCGGTATGGATGATTTGCTTGCTCATGGGCGGAATCCTTCTGGTGACGGATAGAAGCTACAACTATCGAAGTTTAATCAGCAATAGACGTTTGCGAAAGTGGCGGATTGCCGTAAAGATGGCCTAGGTCTGATCCAGCGCACCCGCCGGATGGCCGGCGCCGCCGATATCGCCCCGATGCGCGATCAGCAGATCGGCCAGCGCGTGCGCCGCCACCGACAGGCTGCGGCCCTTGCGGCGCACTAGATAAAGCGGCCGCGTCAACGCGCGGCCCGCCAGCGGCACGATACGCAGATCGGCGCTGCGGAAATGAAAAAGCGTCATGGCAGGCACGACCGATACGCCAAGTCCTGCGCGCACCAGGCCCGTGACGGTGGCCAGATGTTCGACCTCGAAAACCGGCAACGGCGCCTCGGCGCCCAACGCTTCGTCCAGATGTTTGCGCACACTGCTGCCGCGCGCAAGCTGGATGATGGGATGGCGCAGCACGTCGCGCAGCCGCACGCGCGGCTGGCCAGCCAAGGGATGGTCTGCGCGGCACACCAGAAAGTAGCGGTCCGCGTGCAGGAATTCGCTGTCCAGATCCGTCATGTCCGGCCGCCGCGAGGCCACGGCAAAATCGGCCACGCCGCTTTGCACCATGTCCAGGCAAGGATCGAGCAAGGCGTCGCGCAGATCCAGCACGATGCCCGGGTGATCCAGCTGAAACCGCGCCAGCAGATCGGGCAGCCAACCCGCCGCCAGCGACGGCAGCGCGGCCAGCGTCACCCTGCCCCGGCGCCGGTCCGCCAGGTCGCGCAGGTCTCCCATTGCCAGGTCCATGTCCGCCAGCAGGCGGCGCGCGGTCGCATCCAACACGCGGCCTTCGGCAGTCAGCTCCACGTGCCGCGTGTTGCGGTCAAAGAGCCGCACGCCGGCGGCGTCTTCCAGCGACCGGATCAGCGCGCTGAACGCCGGCTGCGTCAGGTGGCAGCGCTGCGCGGCGCGCGTGAAGTGCCGTTCATCGGCCAGGGCCACGAAGGCGCGCAATTGGCGGGACGATAGATTCATGGGTTTCTTGTATTAATCGATCCGATTTTTCTATTTTACGGATGATCGCGCCTTGCCTATAGTCGTCCCAACCCTGAACGCGCCTGGACTGCTCATGTCTCAAACTCCCTTGCTCATCGGCTGCGCCTCCGGATTTTCCGGCGACCGCAGCGATGGCGCCGCGGCCGTGGTCCGCACCCTGGCCGCCCAAGGCGGCGGCACGCTGATCTTCGAGACGCTGGCCGAACGCACGCTGGCGCTGGCGCAGCTGGCTCGCAACGACGACCCGAACCGCGGCTATGAACCGCTGCTGGACGAGCTGGTGGGGCCGATCCTGGCCGATTGCCTGCGCCACGGCATCAACATCGTCAGCAATTTCGGCGCGGCCAATCCGCCCGCCGCGGCGCGGCGCATCGCCGAACTGGCGCGCGAACAGGGCCTGCCCGTGCCGCGTATCGCCGTCGTGCACGGCGACGCGCTAAACGGTGCCGAACACCGCGACCTGCTGGCGCAACGCCTGGGTGCGGCGCTGGACGGCCTGGACATCGTGAGCGCCACCGCTTACCTGGGCGCCACCGAGATCGCCGAGGCGCTGGCCGCCGGCGCGCAGATCGTGGTGGCCGGCCGCGTGGCGGACCCTTCGCTGACGCTCGGCCCGGCGCTGGCGCATTTCGGCTGGGATCCGGCCGACTGGCCGCGGTTGGGCCGCGCCACCATGGCGGGCCACATGCTGGAATGCGGCCTTCAGGTCACCGGCGGCTACTTTTGCGTCCCGGGCCTGAAAGAGGTTCCCGACGTGCACGCGGCCGGTTTCCCGATCGCGGAGATCCAGGCCGACGGCGAGTTCGTGATCGGCAAGGCCGACGGCACGGGCGGCGCGGTCGATGCGCGCACGGTCAAGGAACAACTGCTTTATGAAGTGCACGATCCGGCGCGCTACCTGACGCCCGACGTGGTGGCGGACCTGAGCCAGGCGCACGTGGTCGAGCTGGGCGGCAATCGGGTCGCGGTTCACGGCATTACCGGCCACGCGCGGCCGCCGGAACTGAAGGTGAACGTCTGCTATCGCGGCGGCTGGCTGGCCGAAGCGGAAATCTCGTATGCAGGCGTGCAGGCCGAGGCGCGCGCCCGCTTGGCGGCCGACATCGTCCAGAAGCGCCTGGGCGCGGACTTCAAGCTGCGGGCGGACCTGATTGGCGCCATCAGCATCTTGGGCGACGACGCCGGGGAAATGCGCCGCGCGCTTGCCGATAGCCATTCCCGCGACGTGCGGCTGCGGCTGGCCACTGAAAACGCCGACCGCGCACAAGCCGAACGCGTGCTGCGCGAAGTAACCGCGCTTTATACCTGCGGACCGGCGGGCGGCGGCGGCGTGCGCACCGCCCTGCGCCCGCGCCTGAACATGATGTCCTGCACCATTCCCCGCGAGGCCGTAAAGAGCGGCTGGACCTTCCTGGAGGAGATCGCGCCATGAACCAGACCCTGCTCGCCGTGCCGCTGTACCGGCTGGCTCACAGCCGCTCCGGGGACAAGGGCGATATCTCGAACCTGAGCCTCATCGCCTGGGACCCCGAATGCTTTGACGTGCTGACCGCGCAAGTGACTGAATCGCGCGTGGCGCAATGGTTCGCCTACCGCCACCCGAAACGCGTGACGCGTTATGCGCTGCCGATGCTCAATGCCATGAACTTTGTGCTGGAGGGTGTGCTGGATGGCGGCGTCAACGACGCGCTGAACCTGGACACCCATGGCAAGAGCCTGTCTTTCAGATTGCTGGACATGACGGTGGAGGTCAGCCCCGAGCTGGCGAGCCGGCTGCCAGACATACCCGGCGACCGTCCCGCGGCCGCCTGATTTCAGTTCCGATAAAAAAACACCACAGGAGACATACATGCGCATCGCTACCAAGGGCCGGCTGGCCCTGCTGCTGGCCGCCGCCCTGCCCTTTTCGGCCATGGCGCAATTTCCCGCCAAGCCCATCACTTTCATCGTGCCGTTCGCGGCCGGCAGCGCGACCGACCAGATCGGCCGGGCCATCGGCCAGGGCGTCACCGAGCAGACCGGCCAGGCGGTCGTGATCGAGAACAAGCCCGGCGCCAGCGCCATGATCGGCGCGGCCGCCGGCGCCCGCGCCACGCCCGATGGCTATACCGTGCTCATCACCACCAACACCACGCACGCGGCCAACGAGCACCTGTACAAGTCGCTGACCTACGATCCCGTCAAGGATTTCGCGCCCCTCACGCTGCTGGGCAAGGGCGGGCAGATCATGGTGGTCAACCCCAGTTCGCCCGCCAAGACCGTGGGCGACTTCCTGGCGCAGGCCAAGCAGTCGCCGGGCAAGCTGAGCTTTGGCAGCGGCAGCTCCAGCAGCCGCATCGCCGGCGAGCTGTTGCAGCAGATGGCCAATGTGCAACTGCTGCACGTGCCGTACAAGAGCAACCCGCTCGCGGTTACCGACCTGCTGGGCGGCCAGATCGACATGATGATTACCGACACGGCCACGGGTCTGCCGCAGGTCAAGTCCGGCAAGCTTCGCGCGCTGGGCGTCACGGGCAAGGCCCGCTCGCCGCTGGCGCCCGACGTGCCCACCATCGCGGAAGCCGGCGTGCCCGGCTACGAAATGGGCTACTGGTTTGCTGCCTACGCGCCGGCCGGCACGCCGCCCGACGTGGTCAAGCGCCTGAACGAACTGCTGGTCAATGCCACCAAGGCCAAGGCCGCCCAACAGTTCTACGCACAGACCGGCACGGACGCCGCCAGTTCGTCGCCCGAGGAACTGGCCACGTTCCAGCAAGCCGAGTCCAAGAAGTGGGGCGAGATCATCAAGAAGGCAGGCATTCAGCCCGAATGATTCACGCCAGGCGTGGCGTTGCCGCTTCACGCCAAAACAAAAAACCCATCGCGATGTGCGATGGGTTGTTTGTTGAAGCCGCGAACGGAAGCGGTCTGGCTTATTTGTCCACGAAGGCGCGTTCGACGACGTAGTCGCCTGGCTGGCCCACGCCCGGCGACACCGTGAAGCCGCGGCTGTCGAGCATGGCGCTGATGTCGGCCAGCATGTGCGGGCTGCCGCAGATCATGGCGCGATCGGTTTCGGGGTTGATCTGCGGAATGCCGATGTCGGCGCAGAGCTTGCCGTTTTCAAGCAGTTCGGTGATGCGGCCTTGATTGCGGAAAGGCTCGCGCGTGACGGTGGGGTAGTACACCAGCTTGTCGCGCACGATATCGCCGAAGAATTCGTTGTTCGGCAGTTCGTTCTCGATGTAGTCGGCGTAGGCCAGCTCGCTGACCCAGCGCACGCCGTGCACCAGAATGACCTTGTCGAAGCGTTCGTAGACGTCCGGGTCCTTGATGATGCTCATGAAGGGAGCCAGGCCGGTGCCGGTGCCGAACAGGAACAGATGCTTGCCGGGCTTGAGGTCGTCGACGACCAGCGTGCCGACGGGCTTGCGGCTGACGAGGATGGTGTCGCCCTCTTTCAGGTGCTGCAGACGCGAGGTGAGCGGGCCGTTCTGCACCTTGATGCTGAGGAATTCGAGGTTTTCTTCGTAGTTGGCGCTGGCGATGCTGTAGGCCCGCAGCAGCGGCTTGCCTTCGACTTCGAGGCCGATCATCACGAAGTGGCCATTGTGGAACCGCAAGGCCGCGTCACGCGTCGTGGTGAAGGAAAACAGGGTGTCGTTCCAGTGGTGCACGCTAAGTACGCGCTCTGTGTTGAAAGCAGCCATGTCGTATTCAGTAAGGGCGGACGGTGGTCGGACGGGGCCCGGCTGCGCCGCGAAGGTCATTCCGAGCCGCAAAAAAAGGCCGCGGTCGGCATTAGGGTTGTCCCTATTCTACAAGGTCTCGTTGATAACTGCTCTCATTATTCCGTAATACCCTTATTCCAAGTTGACGGGGATCAACGTCTTGCAGGGACGGCTTACGAGCAGTTGAACGGCGCAATGCTTCCTGTTATTGTCGCTCTCTCTTTTGATAATCATTTTCGTTAGCAGACTGCTTTGCGTGGCGGCGCCCCCTGAGCGCGGCAAGCCCGCGGCAAAAAATTCGTTTCGGCCCTAGCTGGAGTTCCCCTAATGATCAATCGTCCCCAATTGAATTCGCTGCTGCGCGCGCTCGCGCTGGCTGGCGCCGCCGCCTTCACCGTGTCGGCCAACGCCGCCGAGGAAGTCAGCCTGTACACCACCCGGGAACCCAAGCTGATCCAGCCGCTGCTGGATGCCTTCACCAAGGAAAGCGGCATCAAGGTGAACACCGTCTTCGTCAAGGACGGCCTGCTCGAGCGCGTGAAGGCTGAAGGCGCCAAGTCGCCCGCCGACGTGCTGATGACCGTGGACATCGGCAACCTGCTCGACCTGGTGGACGGCGGCGTGACGCAAGCCGTCAAGTCCGACACGCTCAATTCGGTCATTCCCGCCAACCTGCGCGGCGCCGATGGCAAATGGTATGCCCTGTCGTTGCGCGACCGCGTGCTGTACGTGGAAAAGGACCTGAAGCTCGAAGCCTTCCGCTACGAAGACCTGGCCGACCCCAAGTGGAAGGGCAAGGTCTGCATCCGCTCGGGCCAGCACCCCTACAACACCGCGCTGGTCGCCTCCATGATCGCGCATGACGGCGCCGAAGCCACCGAAAAGTGGCTGCGCGGCGTCAAGGCCAACCTGGCCCGCAAGGCCGCCGGCGGCGATCGCGACGTGGCGCGCGACATCCTTGGCGGCATCTGCGACATCGGCCTGGCCAACGCCTACTACGTGGGCCACATGAAGAACGCCGAGCCCGGCACCGACGCCCGCAAGTGGGGCGACGCCATCAAGGTCATCCGCCCGACGTTCGCCAACGCCAAGAGCGGCGGCACGCACGTGAACGTCAGCGGCGCGGCGGTCGCGGCGCACGCCCCCAACAAGGCCAACGCCGTCAAGCTGCTGGACTTCCTGGTGTCCGAACCCGCCCAGGCCATGTACGCCCAGGCCAATTACGAGTACCCCGTCCGCAAGGGCGTGAAGCTGGACCCGGTGATCGCAAGCTTCGGTGAACTGAAGGTCGATCCCCTGCCCCTGACCGAGATCGCCAAGCATCGCAAGCAAGCCAGCGAATTGGTGGACAAGGTCGGCTTCGATAACTGATAAGCTGCCGCACCGCGCTGCCAGCGTGCAGCGCGTGACCACGGCAACGACACGCGCGTGCCCCTGAACCGGGGCCGCGCGTAGGGCCTGTTCCCGCTTTTTGGGGGGAACAGGCCTTGCCTTTGATGCAACCGACTTTGAAGCATGTATACAGAATCCTTGCCCAGGCCGCTGCGGCTGCGCTGGTCTGAACGCGGAACCGGCTGGCTGGTTGGCGCCGGCCTGATCGCGTTGGCGGTGCTTGCGCCGGTCTTGACGCTGGGCTGGTGGGCGCTGGGCGGCAGCCTTGGACACTGGCAGCACCTGGCCAGCTATGTGCTGCCGCAGGCGATGGCGAACACGGTGATGCTGCTGGCCGGCGTGGGTATCGTCGTGACGTTCCTGGGCACCGGGGCCGCCTGGCTGGTGACCGCTTACGAATTTCCGACGCGCCGGATGCTGACCTGGGCGCTGTTGCTGCCCCTGGCCGTGCCGACCTACATCATCGCGTTCGCCTACCTGGACCTGCTGCATCCCATCGGCCCCATCCAGTCGGCGATCCGCGCCGTGCTGGGCTACGACAGCCCGCGCGAGTTCCGCCTGCCCGATTTGCGCTCCATCTACGGCGCCATCTTCGTGCTGGGCTTCGTGCTGTATCCCTACGTCTACCTGAGCACCCGCGTCATGTTCATGACGCAGGCGGCCGGCCTGCTTGAAGCGGCCCGGACGTTGGGCGCGGGCCGTGTGGCGGTGTTCTGCCGCGTCGCCCTGCCCCTTGCCCGTCCGGCGATCGTGGTGGGCGTGAGCCTGGCGCTGCTCGAAACGCTGAACGATATCGGGGCCTCCGAATTTCTCGGCGTGCAAACGCTGACCGTCTCCGTCTACACCACCTGGGTGACCCGTTCGGACCTGGCCGGCGCGGCGCAGATTGCGCTGACCATGCTGGCGATCGTTATCGGGCTGATCCTGCTGGAACGCCACGGCCGCAAGCGGCAGCGCTATGCCAACACGCAGCGCATGCGTCCGATGCAGCCGCGCCGGCTGCGCGGCGCCGCTGCGGGTGTGGCGGCCGTGCTGGGCTGGATTCCGGTGCTGGTGGGCTTCGCCGCGCCGGCGCTGTATCTGGTCGTGGAAACCTACAAGCGCCTGCATCTGGTGGGCGGCGTCTCGGACCAGTTGATCGGCGGCCTGACCAACACCCTCATCGTCGCGTCCAGCGCCACGGTCGTCACCCTGCTGTGCGGCCTGATCGTTGCGTGGGCGGGCCGCAGCCTTCGCGAAAGCGCCGGGTTCAACCCGGGCCGCGCGTGCGCCCGCGTCGCCAGCCTGGGCTACGCGGTGCCCGGCACCGTGCTGGCCATTGGTCTTCTCACCCCGTTCGTGTGGATCGACACCGCCGTCGCGCGCGTCTTCGGCGGCACGGGCCTGTTCCTGATGGGCTCGATGGGCGCGCTGGTCTGCGCCTACGCCATCCGCTTTTTGGCGATTTCGACCGGGGCGGTGGAAGCCGGGCTGGCGCGCATCCCGCCGTCGCTCGAGCAGGCGTCGCGCCTTCTGGGCGAGACGTCGGCCGGCACGTTGCGCCGCGTGCATCTGCCCCTGCTGCGTCCGGCGCTGGCCGCCAGCGCGCTGCTGGTGTTCGTGGACGCCATGAAGGAACTGCCCGCCACCCTGCTGCTGCGCCCCATGAATTTCGACACCCTTGCCACGTGGCTGTACGCGGAAGCCGCGCGCGGGACGTACGAAGAAGGCGCCGTGGCCGCGCTGGCCATCGTCCTGGCCGGCCTGCTGCCGGTCATCCTGCTGGCGCGCACCAATCTGAAAATGGGACATTGATCATCGTGCCCGATCTGTTAGAAATCGACCATATTTCCCTCGCCTACGAGACGCCCGCTGGCCTGAAGCCGATCGTGCAGGACTTGTCGCTGGGCCTGCCCGCCGGCCACATCGGCTGCCTGCTGGGCGAATCCGGCTGCGGCAAGACCACCGTGCTGCGCGCCATTGCCGGCTTCGAGCCGGTGCGAGCCGGCCGAATCCTGCTGGACGGCACGGTCATCTCATCGCCCACCGAACAGGTTGCGCCCGAACTGCGCCGCGTGGGCATGATGTTCCAGGACTACGCGCTCTTTCCCCATCTGACCGTTGGCCTGAACGTGGCGTTCGGACTGCGCAAGCTGTCGCGGCAGGATCGCGCCCGCCGCGTCGAGGAAATGCTGGAACTCGTCGGCCTGGCGCATGCCGCCAGCAGCTATCCCCACGAGATCTCTGGCGGCCAGCAGCAACGCGTGGCGTTGGCGCGCGCGCTGGCGCCGTCGCCTGACCTGCTGCTGCTGGACGAACCGTTCTCGAACCTGGACGTGGACACGCGCGAGCGCCTGGCCTTCGAGGTGCGCGAGATCCTGAAGACCACGGGCCACACCGCGATCCTGGTCACGCACAACCAGGCCGAAGCCTTCGCGATCGCCGACCGCATCGGGGTGATGGCGAAGGGGCGTATCGCGCAGTGGGACACGCCCTACAACCTGCACCATCACCCGGCCGACGCCTTCGTGCGCGACTTCATCCGCCGCGAGGCGCTTGAAGAGCAACGCGAACAGGCGCTGGCGCGCGGCCGCTAGCCGCGCCCCCGGCGCCCCCGGCGCCAGCCGTGCCGGGACCGCGCCTGGCGGTTCAGTCCGCCGACAGCTTCACCTTCTGCGACAAGGCCTTGAAGGCCTCATGCTGGCTTTGCGTCAGACGCTCGACTTCCTGCGGGGTCGAGCCATAGGGCATGAAGCCGGCTTTCTCAAGCTTGTCCTTGACGTCCGGCATGGCGAGCGCCGCCTGGAAGGCTTCGCTCAACGCGCGCGTCACCTCGGGCGACATGCCGGCCGGCCCATACACCGCAAACCACGGATTCACCACCGCCCCTGAATAGCCCAGTTCGGCCAGCGTCGGCACGTTTGGCAACGCCGGCGCACGCTTGCTGCCCGTCACCGCCAGCGCGCGGATCTTGCCCGCGTTGATGTGCGGCAGCGACGCGGGCAGATTGTCGAACATCACGGGCAGGTGTCCGCCCAGCAGATCGTTCAAGGCCTGGGCGCTGCCCTTGTACGGCACGTGCTGCATGCCAGCCCCGGTTACCTGGTCGAACATCACCCCCGCAAGGTGCATGGACGTGCCCGTGCCGGGCGTGCCGTACGACGTGTTGGGATTTGCCTTGGCGTAGGCCACCAGATCCTTGACGCTGTCCACCTTCACGGACGGCCCCACCTCCAGCACCACGGACGAGGCGCCCAGCATGCTGATTCCCGTGAAATCCTTGGTCGGATCGAACGGCATCTTCGGGTACACGAAGGGATTGAGCGCATTCGTCGAGATCGCGCCAAAGCCGATGACGTAGCCGTCCGGCGCCGCCTTGGCCACGGCATCCATCCCGATGTTGCCGCCCGCCCCGGGACGGTTCTCGACGATGACAGGCTGCCCGAGTTTCTCGGCCACCTTCTGTCCCGCCGTGCGCGCGACGAGATCGGTCGTCCCGCCGGCGGTATACGGCACGATGAACGTGATGGGCTTGGCCGGATAGCCGGCGGCGTGCGCCGGCATGGCGCATTGGATCAACGCCAGCGCGGCCAATCCGCGCAGCGCATTATGGGTATTGCAACGCATGATGTCTCCCTCCCGTTTGTTGTTGATGCACGGGTAGCGCATCTTATCGCCGGACGGCGCCGCCGCCCAGCGGCGACGCCCGCGCTTGTTCCGCCACGTATCAATTCATGTTCCGCCACGGGCGTTTATTGCCTGGCCGCCCGCTCCTATAGTTCGTCTCACTGTCTGAGCGCGCAGGCATCCCAAAAGCCAAACCGGAGTATTGAAATGTCGAACAAGACTGTAGTGATCACGGGCGCGTCCAGCGGAATCGGATTTGCCCTGGCGCAGGCATACCTGCGCCGCGGCGACAACGTGGTGGGCAACGCCCGCAGCCAGCAGGGATTGGATGCGGCCGCCGAGCGGCTGGCGCACGAAGGACTGGGCCTGCCCGACCGCTTCCTGGCTGTCGCCGGCGACATCGCCCTGGCCAGCACCGCCCGCGCCATCGTGCGCCAGGCCACCGAGCGGTTCGGCCGCATCGACGTGCTGGTCAACAACGCCGGGATCTTCATTCCCAAGCCGCTGAGCGAGTACACCGACGAAGACCTGGACCGCATCATCGACACCAACCTGAAGGGCTTCTTTCACATCACCCAGCAGGCGGCGGTGCATATGTCCGAAAACCGCGAGGGCCACATCGTCAACATCACGGCCAGCATCGCCATGCAGCCCAGCAGCCGGGTCCCCGCGCTGCTGCCCGTGCTGATCAAGGGCGGCCTGAATCACGCCACACGGGCCTTGGCGATCGAATTGTCGGACAGGAACATCCGCGTCAATGCGGTGGCGCCCGGCATCATCGAGACGCCGATGCACGATCCGGCCACGTTCGGCTTCCTGAATTCGTTGCAGCCGGCCGGCCGCATGGGCAAGGTGGAGGACATTGTCGGGGCGGTGACCTACCTGACCGATTCGGCCTACACCACCGGCGCGATCCTTCCGGTCGATGGCGGCGCCGCCGCCGGCCACTGGTAGCAAACCCCAGCGGACGCCCGCCGAGCGGCGGGTGTCCCAATGCCAAGAGAGCACCATGACCATTGAAGCCAGACTGGCCGACCTAGGCCTGACCCTTCCGCCCGCCCCCCAGCCACTGGGCCAATACACCGCCGCCAGCCAGGCGGGCGACCTGCTGTTCATCTCGGGCCAATTGCCCCTGCGCGACGGGCGCGTGGTGTGGCAGGGCCGCGTGGGCGCGGAGCTTACTGTCGATCAGGGGCGGCAGGCCGCCGAACTTGCCGCGCTGAACGTGCTGGCGCAGATTCGCCAGCACACCGGCAGCTTCGACCGGCTGGACCACCTTGTCCGTGTCGAAGGCTATGTGGCCAGCGCGCCGGGCTTTCTGGATCAGCCCACCGTGCTGGATGGCGCATCCGGCCTGTTCGCGCGCGTGCTCGGCGATAAGGCCGGCCACGCGCGCACCGCCAATTCGGTTGCGCAGCAGCCGGGCAACGCGGCAGTGATCCTGGTGGTGATCGCGCAGTTGAAAGGCCGCTGACCTCGCTCAGTCCGCCAGCTTGTCGACCAGAAAATCGACAAACGCCCGGACCCGGCGAGATACGTGCCGGGCATGCGGGTACAGCAACACGAACGGCCGGGTGCTGCCGCCATGTTGCTGCAGCACTTCGGTCAGCCTGCCCTTGCGCAGGTCATCCTCGACCACGAAGCGATACGTCTGGAATAGCCCGGCGCCCGCCCGGGCCAATGTCACGCCGCCCAGCACATCCTCGCCCGTGCCATAGGCGCCGTCGGTCACGATATCGACCGCTTCACCGTCCACCTGAAACGTCCACGGAATGCGGCGCCCGCTGCTGGGCCGGTCGAACTGGATGCAATCGTGCGCGGCCAGATCCGCCAGCGCTTGCGGCGTGCCGCGCCGGCGCAGGTACTCGGGCGCGCCGACCACCACCAGCTCCGCATCCTCCAGCTTGCGCGCGATCAGCGCCGAGTCGTCGGGCGCGCGCCCGCGCACCGACAGGTCATAGCCGTCATCGGCAAAATCGACATTGCGGTTGCTGATGTGAACGTGCACGTCCACGTTGGGATACTTGCCGCGAAACGCGGGCAGCAGCGGCAGGACGCGGTAATGCGCATAGGGCGTGGGCAAGCTGATGCGAAGGCGCCCCGCCGCGCCCTGCCCGCCCACCTGGCGTTCGGCGTCGACCAGTTGCGCAATGGCCGGGCGCACCTGCTCGAAGTAGGCGCGTCCTTCATCGCTCAGGCGGATATGCCGGGTGCTGCGCACGAACAGCCGGATGCCCAACCGCGCCTCCAGCCGCGAGACGCTGCGGCTGACGGCCGCCGGCGTCACACCCGCGGCGTTGGCGGCCGCGGTAAAACTGCTGAGTTCCGCCGCCAGGCAGAACATCTCGATGCTGCCCAGCTGCAGGTCGTCAAAGTGGCGCGTCATTCGGGCTCCTGCCGTGACATCCGGCCGGGGAAACCATAGTGCCGCCCTTGCCGGTCACCGCCCCAACACATCGATGATGCGCTGGGCGATGTACTGGCCGTGAGTTTCCAGCGCGAAGTGGCCGGTGTCCAGCAGTTCAACCACGGCATCCGGATTGTCGCGACGATAGGCCTCGGCACCCGGCGGAATGAAGAACGGATCGTTGCGCCCCCAGATTGCCAGCGTCGGCACCTGGGCCTGACGGAAGAACGCCTGGAACGCGGGGTATTGCGTCAGGTTGTTCGCATAGTCCAGAAACAGGTCGAGCTGGATGTCCTTGTTGCCCGGCCGTTCAAGCAGGGCCGCGTCCAGCGTATAGCCTTCGGGTGCGACGCTGTCCGGATCCGCCACGCCGTGCACGTACTGCCACTTAGTGCCTTCGAAGTTCAGGATGGCGTCGTGAATGGTCTGGCGGTTGGCGGGCGACGGGTCGTTCCAGTAGGCGCGGATGGGCGCCCACGCGTCGCCCAGGCCGTCGAGATACGCGTTCCCGTTCTGCGAAACGAGGCCGGTCACGCGCTCGGGGTGCGCCACCGCAAGCCGCAAGCCGGTCGGCGCGCCGTAGTCGAAGAAATACATCGCGTAGCGGGTCAGCCCCAGTTCGTCCACGAACGCTTCCAGCGATTTGGCCAGGTTATCGAAGGTGTAGCGGTAGCCGCGCGCGGCCGGGACTTCGGTGAAGCCAAAGCCGGGCAGATCGGGCGCGATGACGCGAAAGTGCGCGGCCAGTTGCGGGATGACATTGCGGAACTGATGCGACGACGTGGGAAAGCCATGCAGCAGCAGGAGCACGGGCGCTTGCGGGTCGCCGGCTTCGCGATAGAAAAAGCGCAGGCCGTCGGCTTGCGCATGGCGGTAGTGGACGGTGTGGTCGGGCTGGGCATTCATGAGGATCTCCGGTATTCGGGCAAGGAATGACGATGGGGTTTCGAAGCTTCACGGCACAGTCTACGCATTTTGCGTAACCTGTCAATATTACTTTTACCGGTTACTTAAAAATGATTTGGCGCGGCCATGAAAAAGCCCGGCATGAGCCGGGCTGGAAACCATCGATCGTTGTCATTTCGCCTTGGCGCTGGCGTCCGCCGCCTCGCGCTGCCGGAACGCCGCCACCTTGTGCCGGTTGCCGCACAACGCCATGCTGCACCAGCGCCGCTTGTGCGAGCGCGTTCGGTCGTAGAACCAGAGCGAGCACGCATCGCTTTCGCATTTGCGTACCAGGCCGAAGTCGCCATGCGCCAGCAGATCGGCGGCCGCTTCGGCCACCGGCAGCAGCCATTGCGCCGCCGTCTGCGAGGGATAACGGCGCCACACCATCAGGCTGCCATCGTCTGCCGGCGCAAGCTCGAGGTGACTGCCGCCCGCCGCCAGTGCGCGATTCAGCGCGGAAAGCGCCAGCGGTGCGTGCGCCTTGCGCTGGGCGACCAGCTCTCGGACGGTTTCGCGCAGGCCGCGCGCGCTTTCCAGCAAACCGGACGGCGCGGCGCCCTGCGCGGCGGCGACACCCGCAAGCGACAGCCAGCCCGCCACGTCCGCATCCGACTGCCATCGGTCGACGGGGCCGGCGCTGCTCTGCTCGACGGTGTTTATCATGTCCAGGGCGACGTGGTCGCCCAGTTGTCGGAATTCGGGTGCGTGGCTGGTGTTCATGGTGATCTCCGGCGACAGTGTAACCCTTAAAAATAAACGATAAAAGTTACACGATCATAGGGCGGCATTACGCCGCCCATCACGCATTGTCATCCCGCCCCGCTCAGTTGCGCGGTTCCGGCAGCGGAATGTATTCGGTCTCGTCGCCGGGCACGATCTGATCGAAGCGCGTGCGTTGCCAATCCTGCTTGGCCTGTTCGATCCGGTCCTTGCTGCTGGATACGAAGTTCCACCACACGAAGCGCGGACCGTCGAGCGGCTCGCCGCCCAGCAGCGCGAAGCGCGCGGCGGTCTTGGCCCGGATCTGCACCGGCTTGCCCGGGGCAAACACCACCAGGCGACCGCTCTCGTATTCCTGGCCGTCGATTTCCACCGTGCCACTGGCCAGATAGGCCGCGCGCTCTTCGTGCTCGGCCGGCAGCACCGTCGTGGCGCCCGGCTGCAGTTGCAAGTCGCCGTAGAAAAGCGGCGACAGCGTCTTGACCGACGAGGTCTTGCCGAACATCGAACCGGCGACGACCTGGGCGCGCACGCCCTCGCCTTCGACCACCGGCTGCGCATCCAGGCCGTAATGGACGAAACCCGGATCGGTTTCTTCGTGCGCCTTGGGCAGGCCAACCCAGATCTGCAGCCCTGAGAGCCGCTGCGACGCAAGGCGGCTTTCCGGCGAGGAGCGTTCGGAGTGGACGATCCCCCGGCCGGCGGTCATCCAGTTCACTTCACCGGGCAGGATGGTTTGCGTGTTGCCTGCCCCGTCGCGGTGGACCATGGAGCCTTCGTACAGGTAGGTGACGGTGGACAGCCCGATATGCGGATGCGGCCGCACGTCGATGCCGGCGCCGATGTCGAAGTCCGCCGGACCCATCTGGTCCAGGAAGACGAACGGACCGACGCTGCGGCGCTGCATGGAAGGGATGGCGCGGCGGACGGAAAATCCGCCCAGGTCGCTGGTGCGCGGCACCACGACGGTTTCGATCTGGCTTTCGCCGGCTTGGGACAGGGTCGACATGGTGCAATGCTCCGCAATGGATTGGCCTGGGGCCATCTTAATGGCCTCAGGGCCGGTAATGGGGGTAATCGGGTAAGCCGGGCGGATTCCAGGATCCGCCCGGCGGTTGGCGTCAGGCCAGGTCGAACACCAGCACTTCAGCGTCCTTGCCGTCCGACAGCTCGACGCTGCCGGTGTCGGTGATCGCCGCGGCGTCACCGGCATTGAGCGCGGCGCCGTTGACGGTCACGCTGCCGCGGGCCACATGCACCCAGGCGCGGCGGCCGGCGGCCAGCGGCAGCGAAGCCGACTCGTCGCCATCGAACAGGCCAGCGTACAGACGCGCGTCCTGATGGATCTTCATCGATCCGTCGATGCCGTCGCCCGACACCAGGGCCTGCAGACGGCCACGCTTTTGCGCATCGCTGAAGGCGCGCTCTTCGTATTCCGGCGCAATGCCAGTCACGTTGGGCTCGATCCAGATCTGCAGCATGTGCGTTTCGGCATCGGGGCGGGGATTGAACTCCGAGTGCATCACGCCGCGGCCGGCGCTCATGCGCTGGACGTTGCCGGGCTGGATTTCCGAGCCGCTGCCCATGCTGTCCTTGTGAGCGATCGCGCCATCCAGCACATACGTGATGATCTCCATGTCCCGGTGACCGTGCGTGCCGAAGCCGCGGCCCGCCGCGATGCGGTCGTCGTTGATGACGCGCAGCGCGCCAAAGCCCATGTGAGCCGGATCGTAGTAGTTGGCAAAGGAGAAGGTATGGAACGAATCGAGCCATCCGTGGTTGGCGTGACCCCGTTCAGCAGCGCGGCGGATCGTAAGCATGGTGAACTCCTGTTTCAATAATATGAATGGTTAGGGCTGCGTCTTGGCTGGGCCTTCTGCCTCGCCGTTTGTCTGCAACCCCGGCATGAGTGATATTCTGCGCGCCCTGACCGCCGGTTTTGGCGCTATATTTTGATGACTTCGTTCAAATTTCTTGAATCCCCACTTTTGCCGCCCTTCCATGCAGCCCATCACGCCCGAACTCCTCGTCCTCGTTGACGCCATCGCACGCCACGGCAGCTTCGCCAAGGCCGCGCGCGAACTGGGCAAGGTGCCTTCCGCCGTGACGTATTCCATCCGCAAGCTCGAAGACGGCCTGGACGTGCTGCTGTTCGACCGATCGGGGCATCGGGCGCTCTTGACGCCAGCGGGCGAGGCGCTGCTCAAGGACGGCCGGCATCTGCTGCAGTCGCTGGACGAACTGGCCAGCCGGGTCAAGCGCATCGCGACGGGGTGGGAGGTGCAGCTACGCATTGCGGTCAGCGCGGTGCTGCCGTGGCGGCCCATCTATGACCTGATCGATGAGTTCCATGCGGTGGGCAGCGCCACGACGCTGCGTTTCTCCACCGAAGTCCTGAGCGGCAACTGGGATGCGCTGACCTCAGGGCGCGCGGACCTGGTGATCGGTGCGGGCGCGGCGGGCGAGCCGACGGGCCCTTATCGCTCGCAGGCGATCGGCGTGATGCAATTCGGGTTCTGCGTGGCGGCGAACCATCCGCTGGCCGCCCTGCCCCAGCCGCTTAGCCGCGCCGACATCACGCGCTACTGCGCGGTCGTTATTGCCGACACCTCACGCAACCTGCCCGTGCAGTCGCGCGGCATTCTGTCGGATCAGCCGACGCTGGTGATGCCGTCGATGCAGGCCAAGATCGAGGCGCAGGTGCGCGGCCTGGGCTGCGGCTATCTGCCGCTGACGCTGGCCGCGCCCTACCTGGCGCAGGGTCTGCTGGTGGTGTGTGAGACGGATGAGGGCATGTCCCTGACGGAACACGTTGCCTACGCCTGGCGGGCGGAGCCGCCGGGCGAGGCCATGAAGTGGTGGCTGCAGAAGCTGAAGTCCCCGCGTCTGTGCGAGAGCCTGCTGGGGCTATAGACCGGTCCACCGGACCGGCCCATCGCACGGCTATTCGTCTTCGATGCCCAGCTCGCGCAGCTTGCGCGTGATGGTGTTGCGGCCGATCCCCAGACGGGAGGCCGCTTCCACCCGGCGCCCGCGGCTGGCGTCCAGCGCGCTTTGCAAAAGGATCTTCTCGAACTGGCGGGTCAGCGTCGCCATGACGGCCGGTTCGCCGCGCTCCAGCCGGTACTGCGCGTCGCGCAGCAGCGAATCCTGCCAATTGCGCGGCGCGGCGTCGCCTGCGGCCTGCTCGGCGTACGCGCCGGCTTGCACCACGGTGCCCACTCCCGCGACGGGCGGAGCAGCCCGCAAGGGCGCCGCGCCCGGCGGCGGCTGGTGTTCCATGGCCCGGATCTCGGGCGGCAGGTCCACGCGGTCCACCGTCTGGCCCGGCGCCATCACCGTCAGCCAATGGCAGAAGTTTTCAAGCTGGCGCACGTTGCCGGGAAAGTCGAACTTGGTCAGCACGGCCAGCGCCTCGGGCGTCAGCCGCTTGACGGGCACGCCCAGCGTGCGCGCGCTGGCGGTCAGGAAGTGCTGGGCCAGCGCGGGAATGTCCTCGACGCGCTCGCGCAGCGGCGGCAGCCGCAGCCGGATCACGTTCAAGCGGTGAAACAGGTCTTCGCGAAACAACCCCTGCTCGACCCGCTGCTCCAGCGGCTGGTGCGTGGCGGCCACGATGCGCACGTCCACGCGCACGGGTTGCGCGCCACCGACGCGGTAGAAGCTGCCCTCGGCCAGCACGCGGAGCAGGCGCGTCTGCAGTTCGATCGGCATGTCGCCGATTTCGTCCAGGAACAAGGTGCCGCCGTGCGCTTCTTCGAAGCGGCCGCGGCGCAGATTGTTGGCGCCGGTGAAGGCGCCGCGCTCGTGGCCGAAGAGTTCGGCTTCAAGCAGGTCGCGCGGGATGGCCGCGGCGTTCAGCGCCACGAACGGTCCGCTGGCACGCACGCCGTGGCCGTGCAGCGCGCGGGCCACCAGCTCTTTGCCGGTGCCGGACTCGCCGGTGATCAGGACGGTGACCTTGGACTGGGCCAGCCGGCCGATCGCGCGAAAGACTTCCTGCATGGCGGTGGACGACGATTGGGTCATCATCCAGCGCTCGTTGTTCTGGGCCGCCTCGCCCTGCCCCTCCGGGCTTTCGGGCTGCGCCGATTCCTGCATGGCGCGCTGGATCAGCGCGACCGCCTCGTTCACGTCGAACGGCTTGGCCAGGTAATCGAACGCGCCGCCCTGGAACGCGGACACGGTGCTGTCCAGGTCGGCGAACGCCGTCATCACGATGACCGGCAGGCCGGGATGCCGCTCTTTCAATTGGCGCAACAGCTCCAGGCCGTTGCCGCCGGGCATGCGGATGTCGGACACCAGCGCCACGGGCGTTTCACGCGAAAGCGCCTCCAGCACGTCGGCCGATTGGGAAAAACTGCGGGTGGGGACGCCAGCGCGGGCCAGGGCCTTTTCGAGGACCCAGCGGATGGCCTGGTCGTCGTCGACGATCCATACGGGTTTCATCAGTTTGCGGGCTCCATCGGGAGGACCAGGCGAAACTCAGTGCGCCCCGGTCGGGATTCAAATTCGATGATGCCGCCGTGCTGTTGCACGAAGTCCTGCGCCAGGCTCAGGCCCAGGCCGGTGCCGCCCGCCCTGGCCGTGACCAGCGGGTGGAAGATGCGGTCGCGGATGTGTTCCGGCACGCCAGGACCGTTGTCGATGATAGACAGCACCAGCGCCAGGCGGTGCTGACGGTGCGCCAGCATGACCTGCCGCGCGACACGCGTGCGCAGCGTCACCACGCCGGGTTCGGTCTGTGGACCTTGCGGGCGCGCCACCAGCTCCTGCGCGGCATTGCGCGCAACGTTGAGCACGGCCTGCATCAGGCGGGCGGCGTCGCCCTTCAGGTCCGGCACCGAAGCGTCGTAGTCGCGCTGGATCGTGACGTCGTTGCGGAACTCGGCCTGGATCAGCGCGCAGACACGCTCGCAGATTTCATGGATGTTCACCGGCCGCGCATTGAGCGGCACACGTTGCGGACCGCTCAGGCGGTCCACCAGCGCCTGCAGGCGGTCGGCTTCGGAAATGATGACCTGGGTGTACTCGGCCAGGGCCGCGCTGGGCAGCTCAGCCTCCAGCAACTGCGCGGCGCCGCGCAGTCCGCCCAGGGGATTCTTGACTTCATGTGCCAGGTTGCGCAGCAATTCGCGGTGGGCTTCGATCTCATCAACCAGCCGGTGGTTGCGGTCGGCCAGCACGCGTTGCTCGATTTCGCGCGTTTCGATCAGTACCGGCCAGCGCTGGCCGGTCAGTCCCACGGTGGTCACCGAGACTTCCACGGATTCGGTGGCGCGGCGCAACGAGGCCAGTTGCCTCACGTCGGCGTACCTGCCGCCCGCGGCGCGGTCGATCGATGACTGGATATTCTCAGGGTTGTCGTACAGGGTGGCGGCTGAGTGCCCGCCAAGTTGCTTGCGCGAACGGCCGAAAAGGTCCTCGGCGGCTGCGTTGGCGTATTCGATGTGGCCGCGCTCGTTGACCAGGAAAACTGACGTGGCTAGCAGATCGAGAGCTTCAACATTCATTTTCAACGTACCCGAATGGACAGGGGAAAGCGGAACGCGTCCGCGACGGGCGAGCCGGCCCGACGCCCTGCCCGCCGGCGCGGCGCCGGGCGGGCAATTCATCGGGCGGCTACCTGGTGGTGCGCGTGGTGTGGGCCCTGGTTTCTGCCTACATCATCGCGCTCCCCCCAGCCACGGCCTCAAGACATCAGAGGCTGTAGTACATGTCGAATTCGACCGGGTGCGTCGTCATGCGCAGACGCGTCACATCGGCCATCTTCAGGTCGATGTAGGCGTTGAGCATGTCGTTGCTGAACACGCCGCCACGGGTCAGGAACTCGCGATCCTTGTCCAGGGCTTCCAGCGCTTCTTCCAGCGAGGCGCAGACGGTCGGGATCTTCGCGTCTTCTTCCGGCGGCAGGTCGTACAGGTTCTTGTCGGCCGGATCGCCCGGGTGGATCTTGTTCTGGACGCCGTCCAGGCCGGCCATCATCAGGGCCGAGAAAGCCAGGTACGGGTTGGCCAGGGGATCCGGGAAGCGCGTTTCGATGCGGCGGCCCTTCGGGTTGCCAACGTACGGAATGCGGATCGAAGCCGAGCGGTTGCGGGCCGAGTAAGCCAGCTTCACGGGCGCTTCGAAGTGCGGGACCAGACGCTTGTACGAGTTCGTGCCGGGGTTGGTGATGGCATTCAGGGCACGGGCGTGCTTGATGATGCCGCCGATGTAGTACAGGGCGAATTCGGACAGGCCGGCGTAGCCGTTGCCGGCGAACAGGTTCTGGCCGTCCTTCCAGATGGACTGGTGGACGTGCATGCCGGAGCCGTTGTCGCCAACGATGGGCTTGGGCATGAACGTGGCGGTCTTGCCGTAGGCGTGGGCCACGTTGTGCACGATGTACTTGACGATCTGCGTCCAATCGGCGCGCTGGACCAGCGTGCTGAACTTGGTGCCGATTTCGAGCTGGCCGGGCGCTGCCACTTCGTGGTGGTGCACTTCGACCGGCACGCCCATCTGTTCCATCAGCAGGCACATTTCCGAACGCATGTCCTGGAACGAATCGACCGGCGGAACGGGGAAGTAGCCGCCCTTCACGCCCGGACGGTGGCCGGTGTTGCCGCCTTCGAATTCCAGGCCCGTGGACCACGGCGCTTCTTCGGACTTGATCTTGACGAACGTGCCCGACATGTCGGTGTTCCAGGTCACGCCGTCGAACACGAAGAATTCGGGTTCCGGACCGAAGTAGGCGGTGTCGCCCAGGCCGGAGGACTTCAGGTAGGCTTCGGCGCGCTTGGCCAGCGAACGCGGGTCACGGTCATAGCCCTTCAGGTCCGACGGTTCGACCACGTCGCACGACAGGATCAGGGTCGGCTCTTCGCGGAACGGATCCAGGTTGGCGGTGGAGCAGTCGGGGATGAGGAGCATGTCGGAGGCTTCGATGCCCTTCCAGCCCGGAATCGACGAACCGTCGAAAGCCTGCCCGCTTTCCAGCTTGTCTTCATCGATAGCAGTGGTGGGCACGGAAACGTGGTGCTCACGGCCAACCGTATCGGTAAAGCGGAAATCCACGAATTTCACTTCGTTATCGGCGATCTGTTTCAGGACGTCTTTCGGGCTTGCCATGTCATCTCCATTAGATAAAAGGGTCGAGGGCTTTGCCCGTCGACTGGCATAAAAGAAGGAAGCAATAAGCGTGCCAGGTTTAACCCCGGTATTCCCGGGGGGAGGCAGGACGGTCTTGGGGAAATGTAGCACCACTATGGTGCAAAAGGTGGGGCACGATCGCCCCATCTTGGTGCTTGCACCTTACAGGAACATTTCCTGAAGGTCATTGAGGAAGCGCCAGCCCAGCGGGGTTGCCCGCAGGCGGGTGGGATCGGCGTCCAGCAAGCCCCGTTTCGAGGCTGCCTCCAATTGGTGCGCAATGACGGCCAGCGACAAACCGGTGCGTTCGTTGAACGCCGTCGCCGCCACGCCGTCTTTCAGGCGCAAGGCATTCAGCATGAACTCGAACGGCAGTTCGTCCGCACCGACGTGGCGGCTTTCGGCCAGGTGGCTGCCATCGCGGGCCATCGCGGCCTGCATCCAGGAATCGGGGTTCTTCAGACGCGCCTCGCGCACGATGCGGTCATGGAACGACAGCTTGCCGTGCGCGCCCGGACCGATCCCCAGGTAGTCGCCGAATTCCCAGTAATTCATGTTGTGGCGGCTCCGGGCGCCGGGCTTGGCGTAGGCCGAGACCTCGTAGCGCGCCAGCCCCGCCGCGGCCAGCTCGGCCTCCACCGCGTCCTGCATGGCGGCGCTGGTGTCATCGTCGGGCAGGTCCTCGGGCGGAAACTTCGCGAAGACCGTGTTCGGTTCCATCGTCAGGTGGTACAGCGACAGATGCTCGGTGCCGAACGATATGGCCTCGCGCAGATCGGCCGTACAGGCCTGGAGCGTCTGGCCGGGCAAGGCAAACATCACGTCCAGATTGACGCGGGGCGCCGCCCGCTGCGCCATGTCGATCGCCGCGCGCGCCTGCGCGGCATCGTGGATGCGACCCAGCTTTTTCAACTGGGCGTCGTCAAAGCTCTGAATGCCCAACGAAAAGCGCGTGACCCCGCTGGCCGCGTAGTCCCTGAAACGGCCGGCCTCGGCCGTGCCCGGATTGGCCTCCATCGTGATCTCGGCGTCGGGCCACAGGTTCAGGTACGCCCGCAACATCGCCAGCAGCTCGTCCAGGCCGGCGGCCGACAGCAGACTGGGCGTGCCGCCGCCGATGAAGACGGAAATCACCTGCCGGCCCCAGATGGACGGCAGCGACTGTTCCAGGTCGCTGCGCAGCGCGTCCAGATAGGCGCGCTCGGGAATTTCGCCCGGCGCGGCATGCGAATTGAAATCGCAGTAAGGGCATTTGCGCACGCACCAGGGCACGTGGACGTAGACGGACAACGGCGGCAGGCTGGTCAGCGTGGCGCCAGCAGGCACGACGAGGCGCGACTTCGGCGCGCCCATGTCGTTGCGGATGGGAATGGTGATGGACATGCGGAAAATTCCTGGCGCCTTGCCGGCGCCGTGTTCAAGCGTTGCCCAGCTTGCTGAGCAGCTCGCGCAGCGCCCGGGCGCGGTGGCTGACCCGGTTCTTTTCGTCGGGATCCAGCGACGCGGCGGTCAGCGCCATGTCGGGCAGGTAAAAGTGCGGATCGTAGCCGAAACCGTTGGCGCCTTCGGGCACATCGATGATCTCGCCATGCCACAGGCCCTCGCCGATGAGCGGGCGGGGATCGTTCTCGGAACGCACCAGCGCCAGGACCGCCACGTACCAGGCGCTGCGGTCTTCGACCGATGCCAGGTTGCGCACCAGCAACGCATTGTTGGCCGCATCGGACTTTTCGCCGCCGTGCATCTTGGCATAGCGGGCCGAATAAACACCGGGTGCGCCATCCAACGAGGCCACGCACAGGCCCGAGTCGTCCGCCAGCGCGGGCAGCCCCGTCAAGCGGCTGGCGTGGCGCGCCTTGGCCAGCGCGTTTTCGACGAAGGTGACGTGCGGCTCTTCGGCTTCCGGCACGCCCAGTTCGCCCTGGGGCACCAGCTCGATGCCCAGCGGCGCGAACAAGGCGGAGAACTCGCGCAGCTTGCCGGCATTGTTGGACGCCAGGACGACGCGGCGCAGGGAGTCGGGAATCTTGGGGGATGTCATAGGGCGGATTGTATAGGGGCGCGCCTGCGGCGGGCGTGCATTCCACGATGATGGCGCGGGTACCACGCCCCGGGTGAATTGCTTGTTGACACTTTTGTAACAGCGCCCGAAGATTGCACGTCAACGATTCGGCGCAACAACGCAGACATATTTTGTTGTCAATATGACCCATCTTGTCACTGATCGTTTCTCAATGCCCCGGCGATGAACTCCATTCACGCTTTGCCACGGCCTGCGGCGGCCCGTGCTCCCCGTCACCATCCCGGCGGAGCGCCCGCCCACGCCAGCCTGGCTGGCATCCTGCGCGAAAGATTGTTGCGTCCGCGCTTCCAGCCGGTGATCGACCTGTCCCACAGCCGGATCTATGGGCACGAAAGCCTGATCCGAGGTCCCGCCGACACGCCCCTGCACTATCCCGATGCCCTGTTCGCCGAGGCGCGCCGTCAAGGCTTGCACCCGCAGCTTGAACTGGCCAGTTTTCGCGCGGGCGCGCGGGGGTTTGAACAGAACGACGCCGCCGGCAAGTTGTTCCTGAACCTGTCCGGCTCTGCCCTGCTCCATTACTGGACCCTCTGGGGCTACGACATGCCCGCCCGGCTGCTCAAGGATTGCGCCCTCGAGCCCGCCAGCATCGTTGTCGAACTTACCGAACAGGATCCCCTGTCCGACCGCATGGCGGACCTGCACAACGCGTTCGCGTGCCTGCGCGAAGCCGGCATGCGCATCGCGCTGGACGATTACGGGGTCGGCAATTCCAACCTGCAGCTCTGGGCCGAAACCCAGCCCGAGCTGGTCAAGATCGACCGTTACTTCTTTGACGGCATCGGCCACGACGAGCGCAAGCAGAACATGGTGCGGGCCATCCTGAAGGTGGCACAGCATCTGGGCACGTCGGTCATCGCCGAAGGCATCGAAACCGCCGAAGACCTGGCCGTCGTGCGCGAGCTGGATATCCGCTACGCGCAGGGCTGGTTCCTGGGCATGCCCGAGGAAATCCTGCTGACCGAACTGACGCCGCCGCTGCGGGATTCGCTGCGTTCCCGCACGTCGGCGCCGGTGTCGCAACGCGCCGCCGGCGGCACCGCCGTCAGCCTGCGCGTCGAAGCGCCGGCCGCGCTGCTGACCAAGCACACCAACGATGACGTGCATCGTCTTTTCATCGAGCACAAGAATCTGCACGCCGTGGCAGTGATCGACGCCGACAACCGGCCGGTCGGCATCATCAACCGGCGCGACTTCTCGGAACACTACGCCCAGCGCTACACGCGCGAGCTCTTCGGCCGCGACGCCTGCTCGACCTTCATGAACGCCGAGCCGGTGCTGGTGGATGTCAACGTGTCCATCGACCAGCTGAGCCACGTGCTGATTTCCGAAGACCAGCGCTACCTGATGGACGGGCTCATCATCACGCGCGACGG
This sequence comes from Achromobacter sp. E1, assembly GCF_037039475.1. Classification (NCBI taxonomy): domain Bacteria; kingdom Pseudomonadati; phylum Pseudomonadota; class Betaproteobacteria; order Burkholderiales; family Alcaligenaceae; genus Achromobacter; species Achromobacter sp. E1. The sequence goes on along the minus strand of NZ_CP146253.1, from coordinate 2,823,230 downwards.
CCGCTACGACGGCCTGGCCACCGGCGAAACGCTGGTGCGCTCGGTGACCGAGATGCGGATCGAGGCGGCGCGCTACGCCAATCCGCTGACGTCCCTGCCCGGCAACATCCCCATCAGCCGGCACATCGCCACGCTGCTCGAAGACGCCGCCGACTTCACCATCTGCTACGGCGACCTGAACAACTTCAAGCCCTTCAACGACGTGTACGGCTATTGGCGCGGCGACGACATGATCATGCTGACCGCCGACGTCATCAAGCGGCACTGCGATCCGCAGCGCGATTTCGTGGGACACGTGGGCGGCGACGACTTCGTGGTGCTGCTGCGCAGCCCCGACTGGATGGCGCGCATCGAGCGCATCATTGCCGAATTCAACGAGGAAGCCGTGGCCCTGTATGACGAACAGGGCCGCCGCAACGGCGGCATCGAGGCCGAAGACCGTTACGGCGTGCCGCGCTTCTTTCCGTTCGTGACGCTGGGCGTGGGCGCCCTGACCGTCACGCCCTCGTTATGCGAGCGCATCCGCCCTGAGGACATCGCCTCGGCGGCCGCCCATGTCAAGCACAAGGTCAAACACGGGAATCTGTCGCTCGTGGCCGAGCGCTACACCGGCGCCGCCCTGCCGCAACTCACCGGCTGAGGCCTCGCGCGCCGCGGCCTGCGCACCCTGCGCGATCTGGAATTTGGCCACGGCCCGGCGCAGTCCTTGCGCCTGGGATTCCAGCGCCGCCGCGGCAGCCGCCGTCTGCTCGACCATTGCGGCGGTTTCCTGCGTGGCACGTTCGATATCGGCCACCGCATGGTTGACCGACGCAATGCCGGCGGCCTGCTCGGCGGTGGCATTGGAAATCTCGGTCACGATCTGCGTCACGCGATCGACCGAGGCCACCATGTCGCGCATGGTGTCGCCCGCCAGATTCACATGACGCACGCCGGCATCCACGCGCGCGGCCGAATCCTCGATCAGGCCCTTGATCTCGCGCGCGGCCTGGGCGCTGCGTTGCGCCAGCGACCGCACTTCGCCCGCCACCACGGCGAACCCCTTGCCCTGCTCGCCCGCGCGGGCCGCTTCCACGGCTGCGTTGAGCGCAAGGATGTTCGTCTGGAACGCAATGCTGTCCACCACGCCCACGATCTCCCCGATGCGCCGCGCGCTATCGGCGATGCCCTGCATGCTGTGCACCACTTCATCGACGGCCTGGCCGCCGCGCTGCGCCAGCTGTGTGGCGCTCACCGCCTGGCGGCTCGCCAGGTCCGCGTTGCCGGCGGTCATCTGAACGGTATGGGCCAACTGCGTCATGTTCGCCGCCGCTTCCTGCAGCGAGCCAGCCTGGCGCGCCGCGCGGTCCGACATATCTGCGCCGCCCGCCGCAATCTCGCCCGAGCCGGTGTGGATCTCTTCCACCCCCAGGCGGACCGAGGCCACGGCGGCCGACAGCCCCGTCTGCATGCGGCGCATGGCCGAATACAGAACACCGATTTCGTTGTCGCCGCGTTGCGTGATCACGCCTGTCAGGTCGCCGTCCGCAATGCGGTCAAAGTGCGCCCCCGCCTCATTCAGCGGCCGCACGATGCTGCGGCGGAATCCCAGCCGGATCAGCACTGCCAGCACCAGGACGAAACCCAGCACGGCCGCCGCCACCACGATCACCCGTTCAAGCGTGCGGCTTGCGCCGGCCACCGCCTCCTGCCCCTGTTCGCGGGCGTAGGCCTGGTAGGCCTCGGCCTGCTTCACATACGCAGCTCCGCTGGCCGGCAGCGCCTTGTCCGTCAGCCGGTTGACCTCGATGCCGTTCCACCCCTGGATCGCGGTGCGCATCGGCACGAGCGTCTGGTCGGCAAAGGCGGCATACGCCGTCAGGACCTGGGCAAACAGCGGCGCGCCCTGGGCGCTGTCGTCCGGGTTGGCGCGCAGGCGCGCCAGGCTGGCAGCGGCCTGTTTGAGCAGTCCATCGGCCTGGGCCAGCGACGCGTTGCGCGCGTCTTCCAGCCCGCCTTCCATCGCCGTCTTGGCATCCGTGAGCGCCGCGCGCGCCTGGAACAGACGGCTGGTCATGTCGGCCAGATCGCTCGCCCTTTCGATGCTGCCCCGCCCCAGGGCCTCGATATCCGCGCGATTGTCGCGCAGGACCGTGATGCCCGCTGCCGCGGCAAGCGCGAACAGCACAACGAACAAGGCAAGAATGGCCGACAGCGCCGTCGTTACCCTCAGATTTTTTCGCATATCCATCCGTGTGTTGCGTGGCCGCCCGTGCGGCAGTGCAACGGATTATGGACACCCAGTTTGGCAATTTCTTGACACAACCTCGGTTGGGACGTGTCGCACTGCCGTCATGAAGCGGCGCTTTTGCGATCAGGAACCCTGTATTAATGATTTGTGAATTGGCACATGCGCGGCCTTGCGGCACATTCGATCCTGTCCCGAACCATTCCTTCAATCAGAAAAGCCAGTCACATGCTCCAAGCCTCCCACGCCTACCAGGACATTCGCGAAGCCGTCCGCGACCTCTGCGCGCAGTTTCCCTCCGAGTATTTCCGCAAGGTCGACGAAGAACGCGGCTACCCCGAGGACTTCGTGCGCGCCCTCACCGAAGCCGGCTGGCTGGCCGCCCTGATCCCCCAGGAATACGGCGGCTCGGGCCTGGGCCTGACCGAAGCCTCGGTCATCATGGAAGAGATCAACCGAAGCGGCGGCAACTCCGGCGCGTGCCACGGCCAGATGTACAACATGGGCACGCTTCTGCGCCACGGATCCGAGGCCCAGAAGCGCGAATACCTGCCCCGCATCGCCGCCGGGGAACTGCGGCTGCAGTCGATGGGCGTCACCGAGCCCACCACCGGCACCGACACCACCAAGATCAAGACCACCGCCGTCAAGCGCGGCGACCGCTACGTCATCAATGGCCAAAAGGTGTGGATCTCGCGCGTGCAGCACTCGGACCTGATGATCCTCCTGGCGCGCACCACGCCGCTCGATCAGGTCACGCGCAAGTCCGAAGGCATGTCGATCTTCCTCGTTGACCTGCACCATGCGGTCAAGCACGGCATGTCGATCCGCCCGATCCCCAACATGGTCAACCACGAGACCAACGAGCTCTTCTTCGACAACCTGGAAATCCCGGAAGAAAACCTGATCGGCGAAGAAGGCAAGGGCTTCAAGTACATCCTGGACGGCCTGAACGCCGAACGCACCCTGATCGCCGCCGAATGCATCGGCGACGGCTACTGGTTCGTCGACAAGGTCACCGCGTACGCCAAGGAACGCATGGTCTTCGGCCGCCCGATCGGCCAGAACCAGGGCGTGCAGTTCCCCATCGCGCGCGCGCACATCAACGTCGAGGCAGCCAGCCTGATGCGCTATGAAGCCTGCCGCCTGTTCGACGCCCACGAACCCTGCGGCGCCCAGGCCAACATGGCCAAGCTGCTGGCCGCCGACGCATCCTGGGAAGCAGCCAACGCGTGCCTGCAATTCCACGGCGGCTTCGGCTTTGCCACCGAATACGACGTCGAGCGCAAGTTCCGCGAGACGCGCCTCTATCAGGTGGCCCCCATTTCCACCAACCTGATCCTGTCGTACGTCGCCGAACACATCCTGGGCCTGCCCCGCTCCTTCTGACATGCCAACTTCCGACATGACCGCAGACAAAGACACCCCGCACCTGAGCGCCGAACTCGCCGCCTTTGCCGCCAACCTGCGCTACGAAGACATCCCCGCCCCGGTGCTGCGCCGCGCCGAAGACCTGCTCCTCGATTGCCTGGCGTCCATCCTTGCCGGCGCGTCGGCCCGCGCGGTCCAGGCGATAGACCGCTATGCCGCCGCAATGGGTCCGGCCGATGGCCCCAGCGAAGTCCTGATCACCCGCCGCCGCACCACGCCGCTTTTTGCCGCCATGGTCAACGCGGCGGCCGCGCATGTAGTCGAACAGGACGACGTGCACAACGGCTCGGTCTTTCACCCCGCCGCCGTGGTGTTCCCTCCCGCGCTGGCCGTTGCGCAGGCGCTGGGGTCGTCGGGGCGCGATCTGCTTACCGCCGCCGTGGCCGGCTATGAGGTCGGCATTCGCGTGGGCGAGTTCCTCGGGCGCTCGCACTACAAGATCTTCCACACCACGGGCACGGCGGGCACCCTGGCTGCCGCCGTCACCACGGGGCGGCTGCTGGGCCTGTCCCCTGAACAGATGCTGCACGCGCTGGGCTCGGCGGGCACGCAAGCCGCAGGCCTGTGGGAATTCCTGCGCGACGCCGCCGACTCCAAGCAGTTGCACACCGCCAAGGCCGCCGCCGACGGCATTACCGCGGCCTACCTGGCGCGCGAAGGCTTCACGGGCGCCCGCCACATCCTGGAAGGCCCGCAAGGCATGGCCGCCGGCATGTCCACGGACGCCGATCCCAGCCGCCTGTGCGACCGTCTGGGACAGCGCTGGGCGCTGGCCGAGACCTCATTCAAGTTCCATGCCTCTTGCCGGCACACGCATCCGGCGGCGGACGCGCTGCAACAGGCGCTGCGCGACAACGACCTCACCGAGGCCGACGTCGAGCGCGTCGTGGCGCATGTCCACCAGGGCGCCATCGACGTCCTTGGCCCCGTCGTCAATCCGCAGACGGTGCACCAGTCCAAGTTTTCGATGGGCACGGTGCTGGCGCTGATCGCGCGCCAGGGCCGCGCCGGGCTCGCGGAGTTCGACGCGGGCCTCGACGACCCCGGCGTGGCTGCCTTCCGCGGCAAGGTCGAAATGGCCCTCGACCCGGAAGTCGACGGCGCCTATCCGCAACGTTGGATCGGCAAGGTCACGGTCTACACCCGCGACGGCCGCGTGCTGCATGGCCGCGTGGACGAACCCAAGGGCGATCCCGGCAACACGCTCAGCCGCCCCGAAATCGAGGACAAGACGCTCAGTCTGGGCCGCTACGCCGACGCGGCGACAGAGCAGGAACTGCGCGGCCTGATCGCGACGATCTGGGGGCTGGAGAAGCTGAGCAAGGTTGAGACGCTGCTGCCGCGGTAATGCGGGCGTCTCTGCAAGGTGTCTGACACCCTGCGGGCACAACCGTCAGTTGCCGGCTGTCTCACCAGGGTGTCAGACACCGTGTCGTGATTGTGGGCGACGCTGCAAGGTGTCTGACACCCTGCGGGCACAACCGTCAGTTGCCGGTTATCTCACCAGGGTGTCAGACACCGTGTCCGCACGACACACCGTGTTCACACGGCGCACAATTCGCGTGGCTTACGCCAGCGCGGCGCGTTGCGCCTTCACCAGATTGGCGATGCCGTTTTCCGCCAGCACCAGCATCGTGTCCAGCTCCCCGCGCGTGAACGTGGCGCCTTCGCCGGTGCCCTGCACTTCCACGAAGGCGCCGCTGCCCGTCATGATGACATTCACATCAGCGTCGCAAGCCGAGTCTTCCAGGTAGTCCAGGTCCAGCACCACCTGCCCGCGCACCAGGCCCACGGACACCGCGGCCACCGCGTCGCGGATCGGGCTGGCGGCCAGGTCGCCGCGCTTCATCAGCAGCGCCACCGCGTCGGCTGCCGCCACCCAGGCCCCGGTAATGCTGGCGCAGCGCGTGCCGCCGTCGGCCTGCAGCACATCGCAGTCCAGGTGCAGGGTGCGTTCGCCCAGCGCCTTCATGTCGAACACGGCGCGCAGGCTGCGTCCGATGAGGCGCTGGATTTCCTGCGTGCGGCCGCTTTGCTTGCCGCGCGCGGCCTCGCGGTCGCCGCGCGTGTGCGTGGCCCGCGGCAACATGCCGTATTCAGCCGTTACCCAGCCTTCGCCCTTGCCCTTCAGAAAAGGCGGTACCTTGTCCAGGACGCTTGCCGTACACAGCACGTGGGTGTCGCCCGCCTTCACCAGCACGGAGCCTTCGGCGTAACGCGTGAACCCGCGCTCCAGGCTGAACGGACGCAGTTGGTCGGCGGCGCGGCCCGACGGCCGGGCAATGGTGGGGATGGTGGTCACAACGGGCTCCAGACTTGGCTTCGATTCGCGGCATTGTACGGGCAGGCGCGCCGGGACAATCGCGCTTGGAGTATCCTGCCGCGATGTATCCGGTTGAATACACAGACCCGCAGCCCAGACCCTGGGCGCCGCGGGCCCCGGCGCAACCGGCTCCCACCTCAGGAATTATCAGGACTCGCACACCATGATCCGCAGCATGACCGCCTTCGGCAACGCCCGAGCAGACTTAGAACAAGGCACTCTCGCCATAGAACTGCGCAGCGTCAACAGCCGTTTTCTCGACCTGTATTTCCGCCTGCCCGACGAGCTGCGCCACGTGGAAACGCCGCTGCGCGAACTGCTGACGGCCAATCTGGCGCGCGGCAAGGTCGAAATCCGCGTGTCCTTTACCCGTGCGGCCAATACCGATCTGTCCAAGCTGGATCCCGCCTGGCTCGACAGCTTGGCCGAACAGCTGCAGGCCGCGCGCCGCATCATCCCGGACATCGCCTCCCCGCGCCTTGCCGAACTCTTCAACTGGCCCGGCCAGCGCGGCAACGATGCGCTGGATCCGCAGATCTGGGGCGCCGCCTGCCTGCAGGCCGCCCAGCAAGCGCTGACCCAGCTTCAGGAAGGCCGCGAGCGCGAAGGCGAGCGCCTGGCCGGCATGATGCGCGAATGCGCCGACGGCGTCGCGCGCGTGGTGGACATCGTGCAGGCGCATCTGCCGCAACTGCTGGCCGACCACCGCGACCGGCAGGCCGCCAAGCTGCGTGAAAGCGTGGAATCCGCGTTCCCCGGCGGATTCACGCATATTTCCGGCGCCGAACTGTCCGAGCGCCTGTCCCAGGAGGCCAACCTCTTTGCCCTGCGCATCGACGTGGCCGAGGAACTCTCACGCCTGCGTTCGCACCTGGAAGAACTGCGTCATCTGCTCTCGGACGGCGGCGGCAAGGCGGCGGCCGGCAAGAAGAGCGCCGGCAGCGCGGGCAAGCGGCTGGACTTCCTGTTCCAGGAAATGAACCGCGAAGCCAACACGCTGGGCTCCAAGGCAGGCAGCATGGAAGTCACCCGCGCCGCCATGGACCTGAAGCTGCTGATCGAGCAGATGCGCGAGCAGGCGCAGAACATCGAGTAAGGGGCGCCACGCCCCCCCGCTTTACCGGCTCTCGCCAATAGCCGGTTCGCCCCGCAACGCCGAATCCAGGTATTGGCTGCGGGCGCGAGCATCCGGAAAACGCATGTCGCGGTAATTGACGAACCGCGAACCGCGCGTCAGCCGGTAGCCGGCCCAGATCAGCAGGAAGAGCGGAATGCCGATGTAGGTGGCGACCACGCCGCCCCAATCGATCTTGTCCTGCAGGAACGCCTGGTAGTTCTGCCCCAGCGTGATGATCAGGCACAGCACGAACGCGAAAATCGGTCCGAAGGGAAAGAACGGGGACACATAAGGCAGATCCGCGAGGCTGTTGCCCTGCTTCACGTAGCCGCGGCGGAAACGGTAGTGGCTGATGGCGATGCCCAGCCACGCGATGAATCCCGTCATCCCCGAGGTATTGAGCAGCCAGATATAGACGGCGTTGGGGCTGAAGATGAAGGTGAAAAAGCACAGCGCCGCCACGACGGTGGTGGCCAGCAGCGCCCACAGCGGCACGCCGCCGCGCGAAATGCGGCCAAAGATGCGCGGCGCCTTGCCTTCCCGCGCCAGGCTGTAGAGCATGCGCGTGGCCGCGTACATGCCGGAATTGCCCGCGGACAGCACCGAGGTCAGCACCACGGCGTTCATGACGGAGGCGGCCCCCAACAAGCCGGCGCGCTCGAAGATCAGCGCGAACGGGCTGACGCTGATGTCCTCGACGTCGTTGCGCAGCAGGTGCGGATCGGTATAGGGAATCAAGAGGCCGATGACCAGGATGGCCGCCACGTAGAACAGCAAAATGCGCCAGAATACCTGGCGCACCGCGCGCGGCAGATTGCGCGCCGGATCCTTCGATTCGCCCGCGGCGATGCCGATCAGTTCGGTGCCCTGGAAGGAAAACCCCACCACCATGGCCACGCCGATCAGCGCGGCGAAGCCGCCGGCGAACGGCGCGTCGCCCACCGTCCAATTGGCCACGCCGCCCGTCTCGCCGCCACGGATAATGCCCAGCAGCATCATCACGCCCATCGTGACAAAGGCCAGCACGGCGATCACCTTGATGAGCGCGAACCAGAATTCCGCCTCGCCAAAGCCGCGGGCGGACATGGCGTTCAGACCAAATGTGATCGCCAGGAACAACGCGCTCCAGTAAAAGCCGGGCACGTCGGGAAACCAGTACGCCATGACGAGCTGCGCCGCCACCAGGTCGACCGCGACAGTCACCGCCCAGTTGTACCAATAGTTCCACCCCAGCGCGAAGCCAAACCCATCCTCGACATAGCGCGCGCCGTAGGTTGAAAACGAGCCCGACACGGGCATGGCGGCCGCCAGTTCGCCCAGGCTGGTCATCAGGAAATACACCATGATGCCGATCAGCACGTAGCCCAGCAGCGCGCCGCCGGGCCCGGCCTTGGCGATGGTCGCACCCGACGCGACGAACAGGCCGGTGCCGATCGACCCGCCCACCGCGATCATGGTCAGGTGGCGCGCGGACAGCGTGCGCCGCAATTCGGACGGCCTGCCCGCCTGCGCGTTGCGCGTGCCGCCGGAGCGGCGGTCATCGTGTTCCGATGGAGCCAAAATGCGTTCCTTCACGTCTGGATGGCGCTCGCGCAACGCCGCGCGAACGCCCTGGGATTACCGGGCAACGCGCGAGAATAGCGCAATCGGCCCCGACATGAAAAATCGCGGGCTGCGGGGGACGGATCAGCCGTTCAGCCTTGCGGCAGAGGCCCCTTCATTGAAACGCTGTTTCCATGAACGTGCGCAACTTGCGCGAATGCAGCCGTTCGGGCGGCATGTCGCGCAGGCGCTCCAGCGCCCGGATGCCAATCTCCAGATGCTGGTTGACCTGACGCCGGTAGAAGGCGCTGGCCATGCCCGGCAATTTCAGTTCGCCGTGCAAAGGCTTGTCGGACACGCACAGCAAGGTGCCGTAAGGCACCCGGAAACGAAAGCCGTTGGCCGCGATGGTGGCCGATTCCATGTCCAGCGCAATCGCGCGCGACTGCGCAAAGCGTTCCACCAGATCGACGTGGTCGCGCAACTCCCAGTTGCGGTTGTCGATTGTGGCGACGGTGCCCGTGCGCATGATGCGCTTCAGGTCCCACCCGGACAGCCCGGCCACTTCTTCGACCGCCTGCTCCAGCGCCACCTGCACCTCCGCCAGGGCCGGGACCGGCACCCAGGTGGGCAGATCGTCGTCCAGGACATGGTCTTCCCGGACGTAGCCGTGCGCCAGGACATAGTCGCCCAGCCGCTGGGAATCCCGCAGGCCCGCGCAATGGCCCAGCATCAGCCAGGCGTGCGGGCGCAGCACGGCGATGTGGTCGGTGATTGTCTTGGCGTTGGACGGCCCCACGCCGATATTGACCAGCGTGATGCCGGAATGATCGCCGCGCACCAGGTGATAGGCGGGCATCTGCGGCAGGCGCACCGGCTGGACTTCGTCGCCGGGACCGCTTTCGCCGCGCCGCGTGATGCGGTTGCCGGGCTCGACCAGCATTTCATAGTCTTCGTTGCCGCTGGCCATCAGGGCGCGGGCCCGGGCGCAGAACTCATCCACGTAGAACTGGTAATTGGTGAACAGCACGAAATTCTGGAAGTGCGTCGGCGCGGTCGAGGTGTAGTGCTGCAGCCGGTGCAGCGAATAGTCCACGCGCTGCGCGGTGAACGGCGCGAGCGGCTTGGGCTCGCCGTCCTTGCCGCGCCACGAGCCATTGACGATGGCATCGTCCGTGACCGCCAGGTCCGGCACGTCGAACAGGTCGCGCAGCGGGCGCTTGAGCGCCTCGAGGTGCTCGCCCTCCACATAGGCGCCCTCGGGAAAGGCGAAATGCAGCGGAATCGGCGAATCGGACTCGCCCACTTCGACCGCGACCCGATGGTTCTGCAACAACTGGCCGACCTGCTCGATCAGATAGTCGCGGAACAGCGCCGGCTGGGTGACAGTAGTTTGGTAGTAGCCCGGTTCGGCCACGTGGCCATACGAAAGCCGGGTGTCGATGGGGTCGTAGGTTTCCACCACGATTCGGATGGCCGGATAGTAGGCGCGGAATCGCGCGCTGCCGTTGCCGGTGCCCTTCAGGACCTCGCGGAACGCAGTACGCAGGAATGCGGTGTTGCGCGCATAGATTTCAACCAGCCGGTCGACGGCGGACACGGCGTCCTGGAAGGGTTCGAAGGGCAAGTCCTCGGGCCGGTTCATGGAGGACAAAGGGTGCACTGCGTTCATCATTGAGCTTTACTCCGCCTTCTTATCTGTCTTGCCTGCATCCTCGGCCGCGCGCGGCGGCAACGCCGCCGGGCCGATGCGGTCGATTATGCCCGAGGCGATGGGCATTCAAATGTCATGCGGCGTTATTGGCGATCGCGTCGTTGCCGCCACGCCGCGCCCGCACCAAAAATGTCGTCGCTGTTACGCCGCGCGGTGGGCACGCCGTAACAGCGGACGGCGGATTTTGCTGCATTGCACTACAAATGTAATGAAACATTATTACACTATAATCATGAGGCGTTTCTTGCGTTCCGCCTGTAAACCGCTCCCCTTTCCGCCGGCTTGCCTGTCAAGGCAAAGCCATGCCGCCCACTCCGATTTTTGAAGTGACGTAATGACGCCGCCCACGCGAAAGTTTCGCTTTACCCAATTCCGCACTCCCGCATTTCTGTCAGCGCCCCTCTTGGCCCTGACCCTGTCCTGGATTCCTGGCGCCGCCCACGCCTCGCTGGCCGCCGAACAAGCCCGCCCCACCCTCAGCGGCCTGCGCCTGGCGCAAGAGCCCACGGTCCTGACGCTGCGCGAACGCGTCGTGCAGGCCGGCCTGGAGGCGATCGGCACGCCCTACAGCTGGGGCGGCGACGATGCCGACGGCTTCGATTGCAGCGGCCTCGTCCTGTATGTCTTCCGTGAAATCGCCGGCCTGGAGCTGCCCCGCACCGCGCGCGCCCAGCGCAGCGAAGGCAAGACCGTCTCGGCCAAGAAGGAATTGCGCCCCGGCGACCTGGTGTTCTTTGCCACCCGCGGACGCGGCGTGACGTCCCACGTCGGCATCTATATTGGTCAGAACAAGTTCGTCCACGCGCCGCGCCGCGGCACGAAAGTCCGGGTGGACGACATGAAGACCGCCTACTGGTCCAAGCGCTACCTGGGCGCCCGCGCCTACCTGGATACCCCGCCCAAGCAATTGCTGGCCCAAGCGTCCCGCTAAGCGCGGGGCCGTTGGACGGCGTCTGACCGGCGCCGGGGGAGATCAAAAAAACGCCGGCATACGCATGCCGGCGTTCTCGTGCCTGGCCGTCCTGGCCAAGCGTGCCGCCCAGCCGGTTCAGCCCCGGCCCACGAACGGCATGTTGGTGGCCATGAGCGTCATGAACTGCACGTTGGCATCCAGCGGCAGACGGGCCATCGCGGCGACCGCCTGCGCCACGTGAGCGACGTCCATGCGCGGTTCCACCTTGGTGCTGCCGTCCGCCTGCAGGATGCCGGCGGCCATGCGCTCGGTCATTTCAGTGGCGGCGTTGCCGATGTCGATCTGGCCGCACGCGATGTTGTACGGGCGGCAATCCAGGGAAATCGACTTGGTCAGCCCCGTCACCGCATGCTTGGTGGCGGTATAGGCGATGGAGAACGGCCGGGGCGCATGCGACGAAATCGAGCCGTTATTGATGATGCGGCCGCCCCGCGGATGCTGCGCCTTCATGATGCGGATGGCCGCCTGCGCGCACAGGAACATGCCGGTCAGGTTGGTATCCACGACCTCGCGCCACACGGCAACCGGCAATTCCTCGATCGGCACGGCCGGCGCGCCCCGCCCGGCGTTATTGAACAGCACGTCCAGGCGGCCGTATTCGCGCTGGGCGGTATCGAAGAGATCGCGGACCGCCTGCTCGTCGGACACGTCCGTGGGCACGACCAGCGCCCGCAGCCCGTCCTCGCCCGCCGCCGTGCGGGTGGCCTCCAGCGGCTCGCGCCGGCGGCCAGCCAGCACGACCCGGTAACCCTGCGCCAGGAATTCCAGCGCGACTGCGCGGCCTATGCCGGTACCGGCGCCCGTGACCAGGGCGACGCGGGGCGGATCGATCTCGTTCGTGTTCATCGGATTCTCCGTCTTATGAATGCGCGAAATCCTACCCGAATCGCTTTACGGATGCTGCAAGCGAAGGTTCCAAGCGCGACACACTTTCAACATTCCGGCGCGCGCGGCCACCCGCGCGATTTGCTATTCTTCGAGTCTCAGCATCACACGCCGGTCACATTCATTCATGCACGCCACTCCCGGAAACGTCTTCATGGTCGTCGCGCCCAGCGGCGCCGGCAAGTCCAGCCTCGTGAAGGCCCTGCTTGCCCAAGACCCCTCCATCCTGCTTTCCATCTCCTGCACCACGCGTGCTCCCCGCCCCGGCGAGGAAGACGGCCGCGAATACCGGTTTGTGTCGCTGGACGATTTCAAGCGCATGCGTGAAGGCCAGAACCTGCTGGAATGGGCCGAGGTCCACGGCAATTTCTACGGCACGCCGCGCGACCGCATCGACGAGGCCACCGCCCAGGGACGCGACGTGCTCCTGGAAATCGACTGGCAAGGCGCGCGCCAGGTCAAGCAGCGTTTTCCCCGCGCGATCGGCATTTTCGTGCTGCCGCCGTCCATCGACGAGCTCGAAAGCCGCCTGAAGGCGCGCGGCCAGGATGAGCCGCACGTGATCGCCCGCCGGCTCATGGCGGCAGGCGGCGAAATCGCCCACGCGCCTGAATGCGAATATGTTATTATTAATCAAGAATTTAGCGTAGCCCTGTCGGAGCTGACCCAAATCGTCAGCGCCGCACGGCTACGCTTTTCGTCTCAGGCCGCCCGCCACGCCGAGTTGTTTGCGCAACTTGGCATCCCGGCCGAGCACTGAGCCGAACGCATTCTTTCCATCATCCATCAGCACCAGGTGTCCTAATGGCTCGCATCACTGTCGAAGACTGTCTGAATCAAATCCCTAATCGTTTCAAGCTCACGCTGGCCGCGACGTACCGCGCCCGTGAATTGGCGCAAGGCCACGCCCCGCGCCTGGACAGCAAAGACAAGCCCACGGTCACTGCCTTGCGCGAAATCGCTGGCGGCCTCACCGGCGTTGAAATGCTGCGTAAAGTTCCCACCTGACACGCTCCGGGGGGCTGCAAGCATGGCTTTTCCCGGGCTGAAGTACGCTTCATCTGGTCTGCTTGCCGCACTGCGTGCCGGCTCCCGTCTCGGGCGCCGCACGGGCAAGAAAGACAAGAATTCCCCTACGCCACCGTCCGTCGCCGCGCAAGAAGCGGCGGACGTGACCGGATCTCCGGTCGCCTCGCTGGCGCCGCTGACCGAAATCATCGGCAGCTATCTCGACAAGAACGATGTTGAGCGCGTGCGCGAAGCCTATCGCTTCGCGGACCAGGCGCATCTTGGGCAATTCCGCGCCAGCGGTTCGCCCTACATCTCTCATCCCATCGCCGTCACCGAAATCTGCGCGGGCTGGAAACTAGACGTCAACGCGCTGTCTGCCGCCCTGCTGCACGACGTGATGGAAGACCAGGGCATCGCCAAGCACGAGCTGGCCGAGAAATTCGGGCCGGAAGTCGCCGAGCTGGTCGATGGCCTGTCCAAGCTTGATCGCCTGGATTTCGCCACCAAGGCCGAGCAACAGGCCGAGAGCTTCCGGAAAATGCTGTTGGCGATGGCGCGCGACGTGCGCGTCATCCTCATCAAGCTGGCCGACCGCCTGCACAACATGCGCACGCTGGACGCGGTCAATCCCGAAAAGCGCCGCCGCATCGCGCGCGAAACGCTGGACATCTATGCGCCCATCGCGCATCGGCTTGGCCTGAACCTGCTGTTCCGCGAGCTGCAGGACCTGTGCTTTGCCGCGATGTACCCGAATCGCTACCAGGTGCTGTACAAGGCGGTCCTGGCGGCGCGCGGCAACCGCCGCGAGGTCATCACCAAGATCGCCGATTCCGTGCGCGCCGCCCTGCCGGCCGCCGGGATCGAAGCCGAGGTCAGCGGCCGCGAAAAAACCCTGTTCGGCATCTACCGCAAGATGGTCGACCAGAAAAAGTCTTTCTCGGACGTGCTGGACATCTACGGGTTCCGCATCGTGGTCCATACGCTGCCCGAGTGCTATCTGGCGCTGGGCACGCTGCATCAGCTGTTCCGCCCGGTGCCCGGCAAGTTCAAGGACTACATCGCCATCCCCAAGGTGAACGGCTACCAGTCCCTGCACACGACGCTGGTCGGCCCCTACGGCACCCCGGTGGAATTCCAGTTCCGCACGCGCGATATGCACCATGTCGCCGAGGAAGGCGTGGCGTCCCACTGGCTGTACAAGGGCGCGGACCTGACGCTCAATGACCTGCAAAAGCGCACGCACCAGTGGCTGCAGTCGCTGCTGGACATCCAGAGCCAGACCGGCGATTCCGGCGAATTCCTCGAGCACGTCAAGGTCGACCTGTTCCCGGACGCGGTGTACGTGTTCACGCCCCGCGGCAAGATCATTTCCCTGCCCCGCGGCGCCACACCCGTCGACTTTGCCTACGCCATCCACACCGACATCGGCAACCAGGCGGTCGCGGCCAAGGTCAACGGCGAATTCGTGCCGCTGCGCACCGAACTGAGCAGCGGCGACACCGTCGAAATCGTCACGTCGCCAGCCTCGCGCCCCAATGCGCAATGGCTGAACTATGTGCGCACGGGCCGCGCGCGCTCGGAAATCCGTCACTACCTGCGCACGGTCAAGTACGAAGAGTCCGTGGCCTTCGGCGAGCGGTTGCTGGCCCAGGCCATGCAGGAACTGCACATGCCGCTGCCCGCCACCGACGACCCCGGCTGGCAAAAGCTGGCGCGCAGCACCGGCGCCAGCTCGCGCGAAGAAATCCTGGCCGACATCGGCCTGGGCAAGCGGCTGGCCGCGGTGGTTGCCCGCCGCTTCGCGCCGGAACACCAGCTTGTCGCCACCACGGCTGCCGCGGTGGACGAACTGACCTCGGCACGCAGCGCCCCCATCCTGATCCAGGGCAACGAAGGCCAGGCGGTGCAACTTGCGCCTTGCTGCGGCCCGCTGCCGGGCGACCCGATCGTCGCCGGCATGCGCATGGGTCATGGGCTGGTGGTGCACACGGCCGACTGCCCCGTCGCGTTGCGCCAGCGCCTACGCGAACCCGAGCGCTGGATCAACGTGGGTTGGGATGCGCAAACGGCCAAGCACCTGGCCACGCGCCTCGACATCGTCACCCGCAACGAACGCGGCGTGCTGGGCCGGCTGGCGGCGGAAGTGACCGCGGCCGATGCCAACATCGTGCATGTCACGATGCACGACGACGCCGTCGCCACCGTGTCGCTGCACTTGACCATCCAGGTCGACAGCCGCAAGCACCTGGCGCAAGTCATCCGAGCCATCCGGCACGTGCCGCAAGTGCAGAAGATCGTCCGCGTGAAGGGTTGAGGCGCGGCCTGACCCGTCCTGCCATAGGTTGACACCTACGGCACGGTATCCGTAGCAGGCTACGGACTGAACACCCGGTGAACTTCATCGGGTGTTTTGCATTGTAGGGACAGGTGCGGACGCTCGGTGTTGTAGATTTCGACGGACTGCTTGACCATGAGCCGGGCTTGGGCCAGATCGGCGGGCTTGTGGAGCAATAGCTCTCCCTTCAGGATGCCGTTGACCCGCTCAGCCAAGGCATTCTGGTAGCAGTCGTAGCCGTCAGTCATCGAGCAACGGATGCCGTGCCGCGCGTGCAGGCGCTGGTAGTACGTTGAGCAATACTGGATGCCTCGATCCGAGTGATGCACCAGCGGTTGGCTCGAGCGCCGCGAGCGCAACGCCATCTCCAGTGCGCGGCGCACCCCTTCGGTCTGCAGATTCTCTGCCACGTGGTAGCCCACGATCTTGCGCGAGTAGGCGTCGGTCACCAGGCTCAAGTAGGTGCACCGCTGGGCGGTCGGCAGGTAGGTGATGTCGGCTACCCAGACCTGCTCCGGGCCCGTCGGCACCACTTGGCCTTCGCCTGCCTTGAGCAGGTTCGGGTGGCGTCGGAAGCGGTGATGGCTATCTGTGGTCTTGTGATACGCCCGGCGCGGCCGCACCAGCATCCGGGCGCTGCGCAGAATGTCGAACAGCGCATCGCGCCCGGCCTTGATCCCCGCCTCGCGCAGCGGCTGGCCCAGCACGTGATGCAGCTTGCGCGTACCCAACTTCGGTTGGCGTACCCGCAGCGCGGTGACCATGGATACCACTTGGTATGCCTGCTGCTGGCGCTCGTTCTCTTTATGCCTGCTCTTGTAATACGCCTGGCGGCTATGGCCCATGTAACGGCAAGCCCTTGCCACGCTCAACCCTTGGACGAGCTTTTGCGTGAGGACTTGCCCAAAGGCTTTTTTACGACACGCACCCCGTAATCCTTCTCCAACACGTTGACCACCGCCTCGAACAACTGCGCCTTCTCGCGGGCCTCCTTGAGCTGCACCTCCAGCTCCTTGATCCGCTGCTCGGGTGTGACCTCCTTGCCCTGACGATCCATATCCACTCCTCTGACCGTCGGCAGGCTCCAGCCGCTCCAGCCCGGGCGGCCATGTTTGCGCAGCCACACCAGCACTGTCGACCGGCCTTGGATTCCATAGCGGCGCTGAGCCTCTTTGTACGTCAGCTCGCCTTTTTCCACCTGCTCGACCACCGACAGTTTAAAAGCCAGACTGTAGTCCCGCTGGGTTCGCTTGATCCTTGATTCCAATTGACTCTCCTTTTTTCTCTCAAAAAGGTGTCAACCAATTCCAGGACGGGTCAGCCCCAAGAAAAAAGGCGTCCGGCCACAAACCGGACGCCTTTTTCTTTTCAGGTCACGTGCTGCAGGAAGTCCTTCAGACGCTGGCTGGGCGGATTGCTCAGCAATTCTTCCGGCGGACCGTCGTGCGCGATCTTGCCTCCGTCGATGAAGATCAGCCGGCTGCCGACCTTGCGCGCGAATTCCATCTCGTGCGTGACGACCACCATCGTCATGCCCTCCTCGGCCAGATCGCGCATGACCTTGAGCACCTCGTGGCGCAGCTCGGGGTCCAGCGCGGACGTGGGCTCATCGAACAGCATCAGTTTGGGCATGATGGCCAGCGCGCGGGCGATGGCCACGCGCTGCTGCTGCCCGCCGGAGAGTTCGGCCGGATAGTGCTTCATGCGTTCGGCCAGGCCCACCTTGGCCAACAGGCTCTCGGCCAGCTCGCGCGCCTCGGCGCGGCTCTGGCCGCGGGTATGGATGGGTCCGAACATGACATTTTCCAGCGCCGTCATCTGCGGGAACAGATTGAACTGCTGGAACACCATGCCGGCTTCGCGCCGGATCTCGCGCACCGTCGCCGCATCGCCCTTGACGCTCAGACCGTCCACCAGCAGATCGCCGTCGTTGATCGTCTCCAGCACGTTGATGCAGCGCAGGAAAGTGGACTTGCCCGACCCGGACGGCCCGACCACCACCACGACCTCGCCAGCGTCGATGTTGAGCGAGATGTCGTTCAGCACCGTCGAATCGCCAAAGCGCTTGGTGACGTTATGAAATTCAACCATGCTCATATGATGCGCATCCTCTTTTCGACCAGATGCAGGGTCAACGCCATCAGGCCCGTGAGGATCAGGTAGATGATCGCCACCGCGGACCAGATTTCGACCGCCCGGAAATTGCTGGCCATGATTTCCTGCCCTTGCCGGGTCAGCTCCGCCACGCCGATCACGATGAACAGCGAAGAATCCTTCAGGCTGATGATGCACTGGTTGCCCAGCGGCGGAATCATGCGCCGGAAGGCAACCGGCCCGATGATGTGCAGCAGGATCTTGTAAAAGGGCAGGCCCATTGCCTGCCCTGCTTCCTTCAGCCCCTTGTGGACCGACAGCAGCGATCCGCGCACGATTTCCGAGATGTACGCCCCCGAGTTGATGATGAGGGTGGCGATCGCCGCGAATTCGGCGTCCACCCGGATGTCCGCCAGCAGCGGCAGCGCAAAGTAGATGAACATGACCTGCACCACGATCGGCGTGCCGCGGATCACAGCGACATACACCTGCGTGATGCCCGAGAGCACCGCGTTTCCGTAGGCCCGCGTCACGCCCGAAAGCGCGCCGAGCAGGAAACCGCCCGCCAGGCCCCAGAAGGTGATCTTGATGGTCATGAGCGTACCCGTCAGCAGATTGGGTAACGCGTCCTCGATGACAGCCCAGTCAAACTCCACGATCTTCCCCCAATGGCGCGCGCGGGCGCGCCCACATCATGGCGGACGCGCCCGCGGCAAGTGTGGCGGCTGTCGCCGCGCCCTTGACCGCGCTTCAGGCGGCGCGTCCGTAGAAAATGCCGCTTGCCCAGCCGGTCAGGGCTTCTTGCCGAACCACTTGGTGTAGATCTTGTCGTACTCGCCGTTGGCCTTCAGCGTGGCGAGCGCCTTGTTGACCTCGGGCACCAATTCGCTGCCCTTGGGGAACGCAATGCCGTAGAAGTCGCCGCTCTTGACCGAGCCGACCACCTTCACGCGGCCCTTGCCCGCGGTATTGGCGTAATACTGGACGTTGGGCGTATCGTGCACGGCGGCGTCGACGCGGCCGGTTGCCAGTTCGAGATAGGCGTTGTCGATGTTCGGGAACAGCTTGAGCTTGGCATCGGGCACCTGCGCCTTCAGGAAGTCCACCGTCGCCGTGCCGGTCTTGACCGCAACGGTCTTGCCGGACAGGGACTTGGCGTCCTTGATGTCGGTGTTCTTTTCGCCGACCAGGATGGCCAAGCCGCTTTCGTAGTAGGGATCCGAGAAATCGATGACCTTCTTGCGATCGTCGCGTATCGTGATACCGGCCAGCGCGGCGTCGATGTTCTTCGTTTGCAGGCCGGGAATGATGCCGGCGAAGTCCATCGGCTGCAGCTTGTACTTGAGGTTGAGTTCCTTCGCGATGGCCGCCCACAGGTCCACGTCGAACCCGACGTAAGTGTTGCCCTGCTTGAATTCGAACGGCACGAAAGCGGTATCGGTGGCCACCACCAATTCCTTGCCCTGGGCCTGGACGGCGGAAGTGGCGCCGAACAGAGTCAGGGACAGGCCCACCATTGCGGCGGCGACTTTACGTTTGATCATGAAACTCTCCTCTTGGGGAGCGCAGGGCACCCCGGGCTTGTTGTAAGGGCATGATTCCTGGGTCGCGCCGGGATCGCCAGCGCAACTTACCGACGATCTTAACGCAACAATCCACGCCCCGGCGGGTGGCGGACCCCTTACAATCCGCGAGACATCCGGAGGTTTTCGATGGCCTACAAATATGTGCGCATCGCTGGAAACCGCCGCCAGGTCGGCCTGGCGCTGGGCAAGCTGGCCCGCCCCATCATGGGGACCTATCTGGACCAGAGCGGCACCTGGAGCGCCCTGCGCCCGTGGCGCGGCCACCCGTTCGTCGATGAACTGGCCCAACAGGCGCAGGCCGCCCTGCCGCAGATCTGGGAAGAACTTGAAGGTTTGGCCGAAGGCTTGCGCATGCCGGTCAACGACGTGCTGCTATGGCATTGCCGCGGAGATCTGCTGCACAGCACCACGGATGGCTGCACGTCGGTCGCCATGCGGGCGGCAGACGGATCGCGCTGGATCGGCCACAACGAGGACGGCGATCCCTTTCTGTATGGCCGCTGCCATCTGGTGGATGTCGCGCTGGACGATGCGCCCGGCTATCTGAGCTTCTATTACCCGGGCTCCCTGCCCGGCCACACGTTTGCCGCCAATCGCGCGGGCCTCGTGCAAACCATCAACAACCTGCGTACCCGGCAGCGGCATGCGGGCATGCCCCGCATGTTCCTGGCACGGGCCGTGCTGGACTGCACGACGCTGGACGAGGCCGTGACGCTATTGCGCGAGCAGCCCCACGCGGGCGGATTTCACCATCTGTTGGGCGCGGCCGGAGATGCGCGCGTGCTCAGCGCCGAGGTGACGCCGGGATCGGTGTCCATCCAGGAAGTCGGCCGGCGCTACGGCCATGCCAATCACATGGTGCACGCCGCCACGCGAGGCCAGGCGCAGCTCGTCACCGACTCGTCGCGGGCGCGGCAGAACCGGATCGAAGGCCTGGTGGATGGGTGGTTGCCGGAATCGACCCACGCCGACATGCTTGCCGCCCTGCTCGATACCCAGGGCAAGCTGCCGATCCTGCGCACGGCAAAGGACGACCCCGACGACGAGAACACGCTGGCCACGGCGATGTTCGAAATCACCGATGAGGCCGTCGTCCTGCGTGTTTACGACCGCAAGGCGCGCGCGGATATCGCGCTGGACGTGATGTCCGATCCCGAATGAACGGGACCGGACATCGCGGCGGGCATTACTGCGCGCCGTAGCCGCCGCCTCCCGGCGTTTCCACGACGAACACATCGCCCGGCCGCAGTTGCGCGCTGTCCTGGGGACCGAGTTCCTCGATGGTGCCGTCCGCGCGCTCAACCATATTGCGGCCCATGGCGCCCGGCTGGCCGCCGGCCAGGCCGAACGGCGCGTAACGCCGGTTGTTCGACAGGATGGCCGCGGTCATGTCTTCCAGGAAGCGGATGCGGCGCACGCCGCCGTCGCCGCCCGGATACCGGCCGGCGCCGCCCGAGCCCTTGCGGATCTCGTAGGACTCCAGACGCACCGGGAATCGGAACTCCAGCACTTCCGGATCGGTCAGGCGCGAGTTGGTCATGTGCGCCTGCACCACCGATGTACCGGCAAAGCCCTCGTCGTGCGGACCGGCCGCGTCGATACGGACCGGACCGGCGCCAGTGCCGCCCGAAATAGTCTCGTAGTACTGATGACGCGCATTGCCGAACGTGAAGTTGTTCATCGTGCCCTGGCTGGCGGCCAGCACCCCCAACGCCCCGTACAGTGCGTTGACGATGCACATGGAGGTCTCCACATTGCCCGCGACCACCGAAGCGGGCGGGTTCGGGCGCAGCATCGATCCTTCGGGCAGGATGATGGTCAGCGGCACGAGGCAGCCGTCGTTCAGCGGGATGTCGTCATTGACCATCGTGCGGAACACATACAGCACCGCGGCCACGGCAATCGCACCGGGCGCGTTGAAGTTGTTGTCCAGCTGCGGCGACGTGCCCGTGAAATCCACCACGGCGCTGCGCGCCTCGGTATCCACACGCACCGCCACGCGGATGACCGCGCCGTTGTCCAGCGGGTACTCGTAGCTGCCGTCCTTGAGCACCGAGATCACTCGGCGCACCGCCTCTTCGGCGTTGTCCTGCACGTGGCCCATGTAGGCGCGCACAACCTCCAGGCCGAAGTGGTCGCACATGCGCAGCAGCTCTTGCACGCCCTTTTCGTTGGCGGCGATCTGCGCGTGCATGTCGGCGATGTTCTGGTCCGGATTGCGCGCCGGCCAGCGGCCCGACCCCAGGATCTGGCGCGCGGCTTCTTCACGGAACTCGCCGTTCTTGACGAGCTGGAAGTTCGTGAACAGCACGCCTTCGTCTTCGACCGTCTTGGAGTCCGGCGGCATGGAGCCCGGCGTGGTCCCGCCGATATCGGCATGGTGGCCGCGCGATCCCACGTAGAACAGGATCTCGCGCCCCGCCTTGTCGAACACCGGCGTGATCACCGTGACGTCAGGCAGGTGCGTGCCGCCGTGGTACGGGTCGTTCACCACGTACGCGTCGCCCGGCTGCATCTTGCCGGCATTGGCGTTCATGACCGTGCGCACCGATTCGCCCATGGAACCCAGATGCACGGGCATGTGCGGCGCGTTGGCGATCAAGCGCGCCTGCGCGTCGAAGATGGCGCAGGAGAAGTCCAGCCGCTCCTTGATGTTGACCGAGTACGCCGTGTTCTGCAGGCGGTAGCCCATCTGTTCGGCGATCGACATGAACAGGTTGTTGAATACTTCGAGCATCACGGGGTCGGCCTGCGTGCCCACCTTGCGCTGCTCCGGACGCGCCTCGACGCGGCGGATCACGAAGTGGTCCTGCGACGTCAGCTCGGCCTGCCAGCCGGGTTCCACGATCGTGGTCTGGTTGGGCTCGGAAATGATGGCCGGGCCCGCGACTACGTCGCCGCCAGCCATGTCTTCACGCACGTACAGCGGCGTATCGCGCCAGGCACCCGCGCTGTACATGCTGACCACTCGGCGCGCGGCCAGCGCGCCTTCGCGGGTGCGCGACGTAGCCGCTTCGCCCACGCGCTCGCCGCCACCCGTGGCCTCGACCGAAATGGTCTCGACCACCAGCTCGCGGTTGGGCATCAGGAACGAATAGCGCTGGCGATAGGCTGCCTCGAAGTCGCTGCGCGCCTGTTCCAGATTGGAGAACGCCACTTCCAGCGCGGTGTCGGTGCCGCGATATTTCAGGTGCAGGCGGCGTTGCACGGAGATGTCGGCCTCGGCCACATGCTGGCGGCGCAGTTCGCCGACCGCCTGGTCCGCCAGGACATCCAGCTCCGCTTGCAGTTCGCCCATCAGGGACGCGTCCAGCACTTTTTCGACGGTCTTCTGGCGCATGTCCGTCTGATCCGCCAGGCCCATGCCATAGGCCGACAACACGCCGCCCAGCGGGTGCGCAAACACGGTCGTCATGCCCAGCGCGTCCGCCACCAGGCAGGCGTGCTGCCCGCCCGCGCCGCCGAACACGGTCAGCGCGTATTCGGTCACGTCGTGGCCGCGCTGCACCGAGATGCGCTTGATGGCTTCGGCCATGTTGCCCACCGCGATCTGCAAAAAGCCTTCGGCCAGCTGCTCCGGCGACATCTCGCGGCCGGTGGCCGCAAGCACTTCGGCGGCCATGGCGGAAAAGCGTTCGACCACGGCGTCGCGGTCCAGGGGCTCGTTTGCCTCGGGGCCAAACACGTTCGGGAAGAATTCGGGTTGAATCTTGCCCAGCAGCACGTTGCAGTCCGTGACGGCCAGCGGGCCGCCGCGGCGATAGCACGCCGGGCCCGGATTGGCGCCCGCGGAATCGGGCCCGACGCGCAGTCGCGCGCCGTCAAAATGCAGGATGGAGCCGCCGCCGGCCGCGACCGTGTGAATGCTCATCATGGGCGCGCGCATGCGCACGCCGGCCACCTGGGTTTCGAATTCGCGTTCGAACTCGCCCGCGTAGTGCGACACATCGGTGGACGTGCCGCCCATGTCAAAGCCGATCACCTTCGGAAAGCCTGCAATTTCGCTGGTCCGAACCATGCCGACGATGCCGCCGGCCGGCCCGGACAGGATCGCGTCCTTGCCGCGGAAACGGTGGGCATCGGTCAGGCCGCCGCTGGACTGCATAAACATGAGACGGATGCCGGGCAGTTCGCCGGCCACCTGGTCCACGTAGCGCTTCAGGATGGGCGACAGATACGCGTCCACCACGGTCGTGTCGCCGCGCGAGACGAACTTGATCAGCGGGCTGACCTCGTGCGACACGGACACCTGCGTGAATCCGATCTCGGCGGCGATGCGCGCAGCCTGCTGCTCGTGGCCGGTGGCGTGCCACGCGTGCATGAACACAATGGCCACCGCGCGGATGCCGCTGTCGAACGCAGCCTGCATGTCACGGCGAAGGCCGGCTTCGTCCAGCGGACGAATCACTTCGCCGTCGGCCGCCACGCGCTCGTCCGCCTCGACGACGGATTCGTACAGCATCTCGGGCAGCAGCACGTTGCGGTCAAAGAGCCGCGGACGATTCTGGTAGGCGATGCGCAAGGCATCGCGGAATCCGCGCGTGGTGACGAGCAAGGTGCGCTCGCCCTTGCGCTCGAGCAGCGCATTGGTGGCCACCGTGGTGCCCATCTTCACGCACTCGACCTGGTCGGCGGGCACCGGCTGTCCGGGCGCGATGCCCAGCAGCTTGCGGATGCCGGCCACGGCCGCATCGCGGTATTGCTCGGGGTTTTCCGACAGCATCTTCGCCGTGGTGGTCGAGCCATCGGGGCGTCGCGCCACGATGTCGGTGAAGGTGCCCCCACGGTCAATCCAGAATTGCCACTTCATAGGTGTCCTCGAAAACAAGAGACCGCCGCAGCGCGTTCGGCCGCGGTCGGGTTGCGGATGGATCGGGGCCCTGCCCCGGATGTTGGATTCAGAGAGAGGTGGCGGCCCTGGCCGCCTGGTCATACAGGCCGGACAGCGCGCGCAGCGTGTGCGCCAGTTGCCGGCTGAAATCAAGGCCGCCCCCGCCCGGGCCGTCCAGGCCGGCGGTCAGGCATTGCTCGCGGATTTCGCCGTAGCGCTTGAGGATCGCCGCGCCTTCGGGGGTGACGCTGTAGAAGACTTCCTTGCTGCTGCGCTCGCCGCGCACCACGCCAAGACGTTCCAGCTTCTTGAGCGCATAGCTGACGATATGGGTGTCTTCGACATTGAGCGTGAAGCAGATATCGGCCAGCTTCTTCGGGCGCTCACGATGGTAGACATGGTGGAACACCATCACGTCGGTAGGCGTCAGGTCGGGCAGACCCGCCGCAGCCATGCATCGCACCGTCCAGCGGTCGAAGGCGTGGCTGGCGATCATGAGCCCGAATTCCACTTCGGACAGGTCGGGCGCGCTGCCGCCGGCAAGATGTGCCGACGACGCTATCAAGGTGGGGCTCATAAAGGGCGCAAGCGAAGATTAACTGGATGAAATACTAATAATTTATCTATATTTCATCAATAAAAAATAGGAGATGGCCGCAAAAAATCCCTCGTTTCGAGGGAATACCCCTACCGATCAAGGCTGTAGTGAAGCCGTCAGGGCGCGTTCCACCCCATGGGCAGATTGGCCCGGATCAGCCAGCCTGCAATCGAAATGCGCGCTGCAATGTCGGGCATGGCATCGCCCGGCCCGAACCAGCGCGCGTCTGCAATTTCGTCTTCCTGGACCCGGATGTCGCCGGAGACGTAGTCCGCGGTGAACGCGACCATCAGCGAATGCGGAAACGGCCACGGCTGGCTGCCGAAGTACTGCAGGTTGCCGACTTTCAGCCCGACCTCTTCGAAGACCTCGCGATGGACAGTCTGCTCGATGCTTTCGCCGGGCTCGACGAAGCCGGCCAGCGCGGTGTAGCGGGCAGTCGGCGCGTTGGCGTGACGCGCCAGCAGAATGCTGTCGCCTTTGCGGATCAGCACCATCATCGCCGGCGAGATGCGCGGGTATGCGGACAGCCCGCACGCGGGGCATCGCAAACAGAATTCGTGCGCGACACGCTCGGCAGGCGTGCCGCAAGCGCCACAGAACCGGTGGGTTCGCGCCCATTCGGCGATTTGATAGGCGCGGCCGGCCAGCGCCATGCCTTCGTCATCGAACACGCCGAACAGCGAGCGCAGTTTCTTGAAGGCGTAACCCTCGGGCGCTTCGAGGCCGGGGTCGACACAGACCGTGCGATACGGCGACCCCGCCTGCATCCAGACCGGCTGCAAGGCCGAGGCGACAAGCCCGATGCGTTCACACAACGCCGAATCCGGCAACACGCTGGACGACACCTCGACCAGCAATTCATCACGGCGGAAAACGAAATTCACACGACCCTCTTCGGCGCGTCATCGATCCCGCAATCTTAGAAGAAAAACGCGCTGACAGCCGGTCTGCGCGCCGCACCGGGCGCGGACCTCGCGGCGTCATTGAACCTTCAACCAATGAACAACATTCCCTTCCTAGGAATTACCCGTAAAACGCCGATTTACCGCCCTTTGTTACTGCACAGCAACATAGAATGGCACGGCGCTCGGGCGGCGCGACGCCGCGCCGCGCATGCTTTTTTTCGCAATGCCTATCGGGTCAGACCCGACCTCACCATTCGCAAAGAAGGACCACCATGTACAAGAAAATCTCGCTGCTGACCGGCAGCATCGTCCTGGCATTCAGCGCGGGCGCACAGGCCCAGACCAAGTGGGACCTCCCCAGCGCCTACCCGGCGAGCAACTTCCACGTCGAAAACCTGACGAACTTCATCAAGGACGTCGACTCGCTGTCGGAAGGCAAGCTCAAGATCACGCTGCACAACAATGCCTCGCTGTACAAGGCGCCCGAGATCAAGCGCGCGGTGCAAGGCAACCAGGCGCAGATCGGCGAAATCCTGCTGACCAACTTCGCCAACGAAGACCCGGTTTACGAACTGGATGGCCTGCCCTTCCTGGCCACCGGCTACGACGCATCGTTCAAGCTGTACCAGGCCCAGAAGCCGTTCCTGGAAAAGAAGCTGGCCTCGCAAGGCATGACCTTGCTGTATGCGGTGGCATGGCCGCCCCAAGGCATCTTCGCCAACAAGGACATCAAGCAGATCAGCGACATGAAGGGCCTGAAGTGGCGCGCCTACAGCCCGGTCACGGCCAAGATCGCCGAACTCGTCGGCGCCCAGCCCGTCACCGTGCAGCAGGCCGAACTGGCCCAGGCG
The DNA here is from genome assembly GCF_037039475.1 of Achromobacter sp. E1. NCBI lineage: Bacteria > Pseudomonadati > Pseudomonadota > Betaproteobacteria > Burkholderiales > Alcaligenaceae > Achromobacter > Achromobacter sp. E1. The sequence continues at coordinate 2,796,804 of NZ_CP146253.1, read as the reverse complement.
CTGGCCACCGGAGTGATCGATTCGTACATGTCGTCGGCGTCCACCGGCTACGACACCAAGACGTACGAGTACATCAAGAAGTTCTACGACACGCAGGCCTGGTTGCCCAAGAACGCCATCATCGTCAACAAGAAGGCCTTTGACGCGCTGGAGCCCGCCACGCAGGAAGCGCTCAAGAAGGCGGCTGCGCAAGCCGAAGAGCGCGGCTGGAAGCTGTCGCAGGAAAAGAACAAGTGGTATCAGGCCGAACTGGCCAAGAACGGCATGGAAACCATCCAGCCCACGGTTGAGCTCAAGGAAGGCCTGAGCGTGATCGGCAAGCGCATGCTGGAAGACTGGCTCAAGAAGGCTGGCGCGGACGGCCAGGCCATGATCGACGCCTACAAGAAGCAGTGATATCGCCATGCGCCGTTTTCTGGATAACCTGTACGGCGCGGCCGGCCTTCTGGCCGGCCTGTGCACGATAGGTGTGCTCGTCTCGGTGCTGGCGGCGATCATCGCCCGCCAGCTCAGCTTCAACATTCCCGGCACTGACGCCTATGCCGGCTATTTCATGGCCGCCGCGGGCTTTCTTGCGCTGGCCAGCACGTTCAAGCACGGCGAGCACATCCGTGTGACGCTGCTGCTCAATTCGCTGAATCCCGCTGGCAGCCGCCGGCTGGACATCTTTGCCCTGGCCGTGGGTTGCCTGCTGGCTGCCACCTTCGCCTTTTTCAGCGTCAAGCTCACATACGACTCCTGGCTGTTCAACGATATTTCCACGTCGAACGACGCCACGCCACTCTGGATCCCGCAAACGACCATGGCCGTCGGCACGATCCTGTTCTTTATCGCACTGGTCGACGAACTGGTCCGCCGGTCGCGCGGCGTCGCCGCCGCAAGCTCGCAGCAAACCCATGAATGAACTTCTCGTCATTACCTTATTGGTCGTCTCGATCTTCGTCCTGCTCGGCTGCGGGGTCTGGGTCGGGCTGACCCTGGCGGGCACTGCCTGGATCGGCATGGAGATCTTCTCCAGCCGCCCGGCCGGCGACGCCATGGCCGTCACGATCTGGGGCGCCTCGTCCAGCTGGACGCTGACCGCCCTGCCGCTCTTTCTGTGGATGGGTGAAATCCTGTTTCGCACACGGCTTTCCGAAGACCTGTTCAAGGGGCTTGCGCCCTGGCTGAACCGGTTGCCGGGGCGCCTTTTGCACACGAACGTGATCGGCTGCGCGATTTTCGCGGCCGTGTCGGGCTCGTCGGCCGCCACGTGCGCGACGGTGGGCAAAATGACCATCCCCGAGCTGACCCGCCGCGGCTACCCCGAGGAGAAGATTCTTGGCACGCTGTCCGGCGCTGGCACGCTGGGCCTGCTGATACCGCCCTCGATCATCATGATCGTGTACGGCGTGGCAGCCGACGTGTCCATCGCCAAGCTGTTCATCGCCGGCATCCTTCCGGGCATCCTGCTCGCGCTGCTGTTCAGCGGCTACATCGCCTGGTGGGCCATCCGCAATCCCGGTCAAGTGCCGGCGGCTGATCCCGGCCTGAGCTTCATGGAGAAGCTGTCGCGCTCGCGCCATCTGATTCCCGTGCTGGTGCTGATCGGCGCGGTCCTGGGATCAATCTACACCGGTATCGCCACGGCCACGGAAGCGGCAGCGGTGGGTGTGGTGGGCGCGCTGATCCTGTCGGCGTTGCAGGGATCGTTGAACGGATCCACCTTCAAGCAGTCGCTGCTTGGCGCCACGCGCCTGTACTGCATGATCGCCCTGATCCTGGCGGGGGCCCAGTTCCTCACGCTGGCGATGGGCTACATCGGCCTGCCGCGCGCCCTGGCGGAGTGGATCGGCGGACTCGGCCTGTCGCAGTTCGGCCTCATCATGGCGCTGATGGTGTTTTTCGTCGTGCTCGGCTGCTTCCTGGACGGCATCTCGATCGTGGTGCTGACCATGGGCGTGCTGCTGCCGACCGTGCAGGCCGCAAACATCGACCTGATCTGGTTCGGGATTTTTGTCGTGTTCGTGGTGGAAATGGCCCAGATCACGCCGCCAGTGGGGTTCAACCTGTTCGTGCTGTCCGGCATGAGCGGGCGCGAACTGCCCTACATCGCACGCGCGTCAATGCCCATGTTCATCCTGATGATCCTGGCCGTGCTGCTGCTCTATCTGGTGCCTGGCATCGCCACCTGGCTGCCGCTGCACATGACGCTGTAACGTCGCGCCAGCGCCACAAAAACCCCGTTCCGCGAACGGGGTTTTTCTCTTCCGATCGTCCGTTATCCAGGCGGCGCACGCTTGCCGGCCTGTAAACCCGGGAAAACGCCGAATCTTTTCGATATTCCGCGCACGTCAACTTACTTAGAATCCCCAGGCGTTCCTGTGCGGCACCGGCAGGACGCAACACTGCAAAGCTGGCTGCTGCTCCGGACCCGCGCCCATTCATGGCGTCGGTGCTGCGGCCAGGCGCCCGGCAATTCGCCGGGCGCGGCAAGCCACGCCACAAGCGCGGCGCAACCATAAATCAGCTACACCTGGAGGAGTCCAACATGAAACGCATCACCCTCTCGCTGGCGACAGCCAGCCTGGGCCTGGCCGCCGGCGCGGCCAACGCGGAAACCAGCGTCACGCTGTACGGCATCGCCGACGTCAGCATCCGCTACCTGAGCACCAGTTCCGGCGCCGTTGGGCAAGACGGCAGCCGCATCAGCATGGAAAACGGCGCCATCTCCAACAGCCGTTGGGGCCTGCGCGGCTCCGAAGACCTGGGCAATGGCAACCGCGCCTTCTTCCGCCTGGAGAACGGCATCAATCTGCAGAACGGCAATGGTTCCGATCCGTCCAAGGCGTTCAGCCGCCTGGCGTACGTTGGCCTGGACGGCGGCAGCATCGGCACGCTGACGCTGGGCCTGCAGAACACGCCCATGTTCGACCTGCTGGCCGACTACTTCGACCCGCTGACCGTCGGCAACTACGAGCAGAACGCCTGGCTGCCCGCCGCCATGTCGCGCGTGCGCACCAACAACATGACCAAGTACGCCAACACGTTCGGCAACCTGTCCGTCGTGGCGTCGTGGGCCAACGGCGAAGACTGGGACGATCGCAAGGCCGGCCAGCAGTACGGCGCCAGCCTGCGCTACACGATCGGCCAGCTCGGCCTGGGCGCGGCCTGGCAGCAGACGTACGCCGCCACCGATTCCGACGAACGCCAGCGCGCCTGGAACCTGAACGCGTCCTACCAATTCGAATCGGCCAAGGTCTTCGCGGGCTACTTCAACGGCCGCGACGAAACCGGCTGGGTCAATGGCGTCATGGGCGGCACCACCACCGCCAGCCTGGACCGCAAGGACAACGGCTACTTCGCCGGCGTGACCTGGCAAGCCACCCCGCGTTGGGCCATCACGGGCGCGGCGTACTACGACCGCAGCGAGAACGTGGTCGTGGAAGGCGACAAGGGCAAACGCTACGCGCTGGTCGCCGTGGCCGAATACTCGCTGTCCAAGCGGTCGCAACTGTACGGCACCGTCGACTGGAACAAGGTCAGCGACGCCGCCAGCGGCGAAATCGCAGGCAAGAGCAACCAGCTTGGCGCAGCCGTGGGGTTCAGGCACATCTTTTAACCCCCGACGTGTCTGACACCCATGTAACGCCGTCTTCCAAGGGTGTCAGACACCCCCCTCCCCCTTGATCGCCGCGTGGACCACGGCGACAATCCCACGCGTGCCTTGCCGTTTTCCGTGGAACGTCCCCGGCCCCGCGCGTTCATCGCCATCCCCCCGCGGCGCCGCTTCCTCACCATGAACCGGGCCCGCCGTATGAGTCTTCTCGATGCCTGCGCGCTTGCCCCGCTTGACCGCCTGCGGCGGACGGCATGGACGGCCATGGCGGTGACGGTCAGCGTGCTGCTGGCGGCCTGTTCATCACCAGTGCAGCTGATGCCCACGCCGGTCAAGTTCACGACCGGTCAGGTCGATCCGTTCGCGCACAAGGCGGCAGCCGACACCACCGCCATTCCCCTGCTGTACGCCACCAACCGCGCCGTCTTTCTCGAATCGCGCCAACCCTTTTATTCGATCTTTCCGAGCGACACGCTGCGCCTGGGCGTGGCCAAGGTGCAGATCGGCGACGGCACATTGGACTGGGACCAGTTGCGCCAATTGTCCACGTCGGACAGCCAGCGCGGCCGGCCCGTACTCAGCCTGGAGCGCATGGAAGAGCTGGTTGCGCTAGGCCCGCAAAGCGACGCGGAAAGCTCGCCCGAGGCGCAGGCTTACTTCGCGCTCATCAACGACGCCTTGGCTGTCAGCCGGCACCGCGACCTGATCGTCTACGTGCATGGCTTCAATAACGCCGTATGGCGCGGCACCGCGCAGGCCGCGCAGTTCCATCACTTCACGGGACGGCAGGCCGTCGTGCTGGTGTTTCTGTGGCCTTCGGCGGCCAGCCTGCTTGCCTATGCCACGGACGTGCGCGCGGCGCGGCAGTCCGTGCCCGCGTTTGCCCGTCTGATCGAGCTGCTTGCACGCAACACAAATGCCGAGCACATCAACGTGCTTGCCTTCAGCGCCGGTGCGCGCATTGCCAGTGAAGGACTCGCGACGCTGGCCCAGCCGAAGAACGGCGAAACCCGCGAGGCGCTGCGGGCACGCTTGCGGCTGGGGCAGATCTATTTCGCGGCCCCGGATGAAGACACGTACCGCTTCGTCACCGACCTGCGCCAATACATCGACCTGACCGAACGCGTCAGCCTGGGCGCCAACCTGGACGACCGTGCCCTGCGATTTGCGGCGCGCCACCAGCGCGCGTCCCGCGCGGGCCGGCCCAGCGCCGACGACCTGACCGAGGAGCAGGTCCAGTTCATCAACGCCGCCTCGCAGCAGTTGAACTTCGACATGATCTGGGTGGATCCCCGCGCGATTCCCGACCTGAACCGCCGCGCGCACAGTTTCTGGTTCGGCAACGCCTGGGTCAGCAGCGACGTGCTGATGCAGTTCCTGTGGCACAAAGCCCCGGCCGAACGCGGCCTGCAAGAGGGCTATACGCAGCAAGGAATGCGGTTCTGGACGTTTCCGCCCGATTACGACCAGCGCGTCAAAGCCTTGATGCTCACGCGCTGAAGGAGGGACGGCCGGTATCGGACCCCTGCGACCGGCTCGGATCAGAACACCGCCATGCGGCTGTTGATCAGGTCGGTGACCAGCATGTGCCCGGGCGCATGCGTGATGCAGAACTCGGGGCGCACCGCCGCGACCACGGACTGCGGCGTCACGCCGCAGGCCCAGAAGACCGGCATCTCGCCCGGCCGGATCTCGACGGGATCGCCGTAATCGGGGCTGCCGATATCCGCGATGCCGATCAGCGCGGGGTCGCCGATGTGCACGGGCGCGCCATGCACCGACGGGAACCGCGACGTGACCTGAATGGCACGGATGGCGTCGGCGGCTTTCAAGGGCCGCATCGACACCACCAGCGGACCGCCGAATACGCCTGCGGGCTGCGTCGCGATGTTGGTGCGGTACATGGGCACATTGCTGCCCTGCTCGATGTGGCGCACGGGCAAGCCGTTGTCCAGCATCGCCTCTTCGAACGAGAACGAGCAGCCGATGAGGAACGACACGAGATCGTCGCGCCACAGGTCGCGCACGTCCGTCGGCTCGGCCACCAGCTCGCCGTCCTTCCAGACCCGGTATCGCGGAATGTCGGTGCGGATGTCGATGTCCGCGCCCAGCTCCGGCAACGCGGGGTCGCCGGGCTCGGACATCGCCAGCAAGGGGCAAGGTTTAGGGTTGCGCTGGCAAAAATGCAGGAAGTCCGCCGCCAGGGCGCGCGGCAGGATCGCCAGGTTGGCCTGCACGTGTCCCGGCGCCAGATTCGCCGTGGGGCCCGTCAGGCGTCCGCTGCGGGCGTCCAGCCGCGCCTGGCGCGCAAGCGCCAGGCTGGTTCTAACGTTATCTACGTCAGGCATGCATTCTCTCGATGCGAAAAGATTGCCGGTCAGCGGCCGGCGAACAGGTCTTCCACGGACAAGCCGATGCCCAGGACGCGGCGGTCCGCGCCATTGCTGGCAGAGATCATCAGGCCCACGGGCGCGGTGCCCGGTGCGTGGCACGGCAGGGACAGCGCGCAGCCATCCAGGAAGTTGATGAGGGTGGGATTGCGCAGGATGAGGCCATTGGCGGCGTAGTAAGCCTCGTCGGAGGCCTGCAGGTCCGCCACCGGCGGCGCCACGATGGGCGTGGTGGGCATGATGAGCGCGTCGTAACCGGCGATACGGTGGTCCACCGCCGCGACCCAGGCCTCGCGCGCATCGAGCAGCGCGATGTAATCGGCCGCGGACATGTCCTGCCCGCGCATGATCCGCGACACCACGCGCGGATCGTAACGCTTGCCCGCACGCGCGATCAGGTCCTGGTGCCAGGCCCAGGCCTCGGCGGCCGTGAAGCCGCCCTTGCTGTTGATGGAAGCCAGCGCGGCGAACTCCGGAATCTCGATCCGGTCGACCAAGGCCCCGGCCGCTTCCAGGCGTTGCACGGCCGCCGCAAAGGTGTCCGACACGTGCTTGTCCATGGCATCCAGCGCCAAGGTCGTCGGGATGGCCAGGCGCAGGCCGCGCACCGGCAGCGCCTGCGGCAACGGCCCCGCATCGCCCGACAAAATGGCGTCCAGCTCAGCGCAGCAACGGACGCTGGCGGCGATGGGACCGATGGAGTCCAGGTTTGCCGACAACGGCAGCACGCCTTGCATGGACACGCGCCACGCGCTGGGCTTGAAGCCGGTCAGGCCGCACAGCGCGGCGGGGATGCGCACGGAACCGCCCGTGTCCGATCCGATCCCGGCAACGGCCATGCCGTCGGCAACCGAAACGGCAGCCCCGGACGACGAGCCGCCCGGAATGCGGCCGGTGGCGCGGTCATACGGATTGAGCGGCGTGCCGTAGTGCGGATTGATGCCCAGGCCCGAGTACGCGAACTCCGTCATGTTGGTGCGGCCGATGATGACGGCGCCGGCTGCGATCAAACGCTGCACGACCTCGGCACTCTCTTCGGCGGCGGGCTCGCCTTCGCGCGCCACGGAACCGGCCATCGTGGTTTCGCCCTGGACGTCGAACAGGTCCTTGATGCTGATGGGCAGCCCCTCGATTGCGGACCGGACGATGCCGGCCGCGCGCAGCGTGTCGGACGCGCGCGCCTGCGCCAGCGCGGACTCGGCATAAAGCTTGGTGAACGCGCGGGCGCCCTCGCCCGCCGGATCCTGCGCGCGCGCCAGTGCGGCTTCGGTCAACGCGACGGAGGTGCTGCGGCCCTCGCGCAGGGCCGTGGTCAGATCATTCAAGGTCGAAACCATCATTGTCCTAATGCCGCCTGGCGGCGTAAATGTTCGGACGGGCGCCTTCGCAGGGAATGCGCCCGGGTTCAATGCCCGGCAAGCTGGCGATCAGGCCACCACGGGCAGCGACTCGACATGATAGCGGTGGCGCAGCGTGCGGTTCAGGCGCGGATCGTGCAGCTCCATCGTGAAGTCGGCGGCCGGGCGGATGCCGCCAATGGCAGCGACGGTGCCGCAGGTCATGCCCGCGCCTTCCGGCAGGACGGCGCCGCCGCCCGTGTAGCCGGCAATCAGATCCTGGGGCGTGCGCAGGGTGGACAGCGGGCCTTCCTGATACAGCACCTGCTCGCCGTTTTCCACGATGTAGGCACGGATGATGAGTTCGTCCCAGTGCCCTGCCACGTCCGCCAGCCGCCAGGCATGCGCGCCCACAGGCTTGACGCAGACCTGCTTGGACATCGCGACGCTGACGGTCTCCAGCTTGCGGTCGGTGTGGTCGGACGCGATGCTGACGTACATCTCGCCATCGACCGCGAACACAAAGGTCTCGACTTCGCCCGACGATTCCTCGCCCAGCGCCTGCACGTTGGATGCCTGCGTGAGCTGGTTTTCCGCGATGCGGTAGTACAGCGGGACGCTGCTGGGCCGCGGCACGCCGATGGCGGCCAGCTCTTCGATGTGATGCTCGATGGCGGCCATGTCGCGACCGGCCCACCCGGCCACGATCACGCTGTTGAAGGTCACTTCCACCTGGCGGGGATTGGCGTCGTCGATCTGGAATACGGCTTTCATATCAGTCCTGCGAATAAGGGGATGGGGAATGGCGCGGCCGCTGGGCCGCGCCGGTATCAAGGGCGCATCAACCGAAGGCGCGCGGCAGCCACAGGGCGAGGTCAGGCCAGAAGGCCAGCAGCGCCAGCATCACGAACATGGCGGCCACGAACGGCAAGCTGCCGACAATGACCGCGCTCATGGCGCCGCTTTTGCGCAGGCTTTGCACCACGAACAGGTTCAACCCGACGGGCGGCGTGATGAGCGCGGCCTCAACCAGGATGATGATCACGATGCCGAGCCAGATCGGGTCGTAACCCAGCGCGATCATGATGGGCGCCACGATGGGGATGGTCGTGATCATCATGGACAGCGTTTCCATGAAGCAGCCCAGCACCAGGTAGAAGATCACCACGATCAGCAGCATCCAGCCGGGCGACAGGCCCAGTCCGGTGATGGACTTGGTCAGCGCGTCGGTCAAACCGGTGGCGGACATGATGAAGTTCAGGAAGCTGGCGGCGATGACGATCAGCATGATCATCGCGGTGGACCGCATCGTGCCCTCCAGCACCTCGCGCAGCATCGACCACGTCAGGCGGCGGAACCACGCTGCCAGGATGAAGGCGCCCAGCACGCCCAGCGCGGCCGCCTCGGTTGGCGTCGCCAGGCCGGCGTAGATCGATCCGACCACCAGGAAGAAGATGCCGAGCGGCGGGGCCAGGTGCACCAGGCTGGCGATGCGTTCGCCCCAGGTCGCGCGGATTTTCTTGCCGCCCCACGAGGGCTTGGCCACGCAGGCGATCACGACCGTCAGCATGAAGAGCGCCGCCATGGCGAAGCCCGGAATGATGCCGGCCAGGTACAGCTTGGGCACCGACGAATTGGTCAGCACGCCATAGATGACCAGGTTGATCGACGGCGGGATCAGGATGCCCAGCGTGCCGCCCGCGGCAAGGCTGCCCAGGAACAGCGGCTCGTTGTAGCCGTACTTGCGGATCTGCGGAATGGCGACAGTACCCACGGTGGCGGCCGTTGCCACGCTGGAGCCGGAGGTTGCCGAGAACAGGGTCGAGGCGCCAATGTTGGCGTGCATCAACCCGCCCGGCAGCCACGACAGCCACAGGCTCATCGCGCTGTACATGCGTTCGGCAAAGCCCGCGCGCAGCAGCACCTCGCCCAGCATGATGAAAAGCGGAATCGCGACCAGCAGGAACTCGTTGTTCGAACTCCACGAAATTTCGCCGATCGCCCGCGTCAGCGGCAGCATCGAAAACATCGGGTCCAGGATCAAGCCCAGCACCCCCAGGGCTGCGCCCACGGGGATCGACAGGCCGATCAGGACCAGCAGCAGTGTCAAGGCGGTGGCAATCATGCGGCTTCTCCCTTCACCATGCGCTCGCCAGCGGCGGCTTCTTCTTCAGCCTCTTCCTGCGCCGAACGCACGCCGCAGATCTGCTTGACCAGTTCGATGTCGCCCGTGACCAGCGCGGCCGACGCGCGCGCCAGCATCAGCGCGACCGTGATGCACATCCAACCCAGGCCCAGCAACCACAGGCCTTGCGGTATCCAAAGCGGCGTGGCGAGCGGCGTGTTGGCTGCCGACTTCTGGGTCCACGAGGTCACCACCACGTCGTAGGCGTAATACGTGAGGAACACCATGAAGACGGCCAGCGCCACCATGGAGATCCAGTCCAGCACCGCCGACAGGCGCACCGGCAGAAATTGATAAAGCACGTCGACGCGCACGTTCGCGCGTTGCAGCGTGGCAAAGGCCAGCGCCCAGGATGTGCTGATGGCAAAGGCGTAGCTGGACAACTCGTCCGCGCCCCCGGTCGTGAAGCCCAGGAATTTGCGGGCCAGCACGTCGAACGAGATCAGCAGCACGCTAGCCACCGTCAGGGCGCCGCCGGCCCACACGGCCGCGCGGGAGAAGCTCTCGGCGCGCCGCAACAGGCCGCCGAGCAGGCGGAAGTGTTCGGTTTGTGTCATGAAGGGAACCTCTGGTGGCTCGACCCGGCGTCGCGGGCGGCCACCGCCGACCCGAATGCAGGGTCACGGTTGCCGCGCGCCGCACAGGCCGGAATTGGCGCCGGCCCCAAAGGCCGGCGCCTTCTGGCGCTTACTTGCTGGCGGTCAGGTTCAGCGTCTTGCCGACGGTGGCGTTCCAGTCCTTGACGCACTGCGCCGAGCAGCGGGCGGCCCACTTGGGCAGGACGGCCTCTTGCGCCACCTTCTTGAGCAGCGCCTGATCGGCCTCGGACGGCTGCACCAGGACCATCTTGCCCTTGACCGGGAACGGGCATGCGGCCGCGCCGGTGTTGCAGTCATAGCCTTCCTGCGTCTGGCGGGCGGCGGCATCCCAGATGTTGTCGACCAGCGTCGTGATCTGGGCTTGCAAGAACGTGCGGACCTTCGGATCCAGCTTGTCCCAGGCCTTCTGGTTGACGGCGTGGATCTGCTGGTTCCAGTTGATCGGCAGCGCGACCAGGTGGGTGGACACTTCGTACCACTTGGCCGAGTAACCCGACAGCGAACCCGTGATGGCGCAATCGACAACCTTGTTCTGCAGCGCGGGAACGACTTCGCCGAAGGCCATCGTCACGCTCGAGCCGCCCAGCGCCTCGACGAACTCGGCCGTGGTGCGGCTGCTGGTGCGGACCTTCTTGCCCTTGATGTCCGCCAGGCCCTTGATCTCGGCATTGCAGAACAGCACTTGCGCGGGATACGTGGAGATGCCCAGCAGCTTGACGTTGTTGCCTTCGCCGTAAAGCTTGGCGTAGACCGGTTCGAAAGCTTGGGTGACGGCGCGAGCGGTCTTGACGTCGGGCGCCAGGCCAGCCAGGTCGATGGCCTCGTTGATCGGATTGTCGCTGGCAAAGTAAGACAGCGTGGCGGTGCCGAATTCGATCACGCCCTGCGACATCAGGCGCAGCAGCTCGGGCCCTTTCAAGCCCATTTCGTTGAAGCCCTTGATCTCCGCCGTGACCTGCCCCTTGGACTGCTCGGGAATGGTCTTGGTCCAGAACGGCTTTTCGTAGTCGTTGTAGGCGGTGAGGTTCGACAGGCCACCCACGATCTTCAGATGGGTCTTGGGCAGGTCCTGGGCCTGGACGGCGCCGGCCAGCAAGCTGACGGCGACGGCGGCAAAAACAAGAGACTTCTTCATGGAAAAACTCCTGGCTGGCGGGATCGTCTGTCGCGCGCGGGATCCCGTTGTCCTGGTCGCGCGCCGGTAGGAATCGGTGGTCAAGGATGGATATATCCAGGCCCTACGTCGTTATGAGCGCCATTGCATCGCCAGGGGCGGCAAGCGTCCAATCGTATGTTCCGATGTGGGGGTATAAATTTTTCTTGGGTCTCGCGGCGCCAAGCAATGCCATTTGCCGCAAACGACGCATTGGCGCGGCCTTGCGGGCATCGGGCACGTACGGCGAGAGACTTGGCGGGCATGTCGCGGGCAACCAGGCAACGCCGCTGGCTCGGGAAAACACCTACGGCTGTTTTGCCCGCTCAGGCCTGCGCGGCGACCTTTTGCGCCATCTGCGCAATGACGCGCACGGCATGACTGTCGGGGCCCTGCACCCATGTGGCGGTAAAGCTCAGCTCAGGCAGCGGGTCGGCCTGCACCTGCAGGATCCGCAATTCGCCGCGGGCCAGCTCCTTGCCCAGGAACACAGGCGCGATGACGCTGGTGCCGATCGCGTCCTGCGTCATGCGGACCACCATGGACATTGAAGCGCTGCCGTACATGCGCGGCGAGGTCACGCCGGCCCGGGTCAGCATGTCGCGCACCACGCGGTAAGGCGAGCTGTTGGAGGGATACGTGATGATCGGCAGCTTGCCGATCGTGGCCAGCGTCAAGGGCTCCGGCCCCAGATCCAGCAGCGGGCTGGCCACCCACGCCAACGGATACGTGCAGAGCGGCAGGTTCTCCACGCGCGCCTCCAGCACCGGCCCCATCAAGAAGGCCAGATCGATCTGGCGCGACATCAGGTGCGAACGCAGCACGTGCGTGGTGTCCACTTCGATCTCCAGCACGAGCGCCGGATAAGTCGCATGGATCAGTTCGATGAGCGCGGGCAGCCAGGTCTGCACAATGGTCTCGGCCACGCCGATCCGCACGGTGCCGGACATGACGTTCTGCTCGCGCGCAGCCTCGAACATGTCGCGCCGCACCTGCAGCATGCGTTCGGCATGCGACAGGAGTTCGTGCCCTTTGGCGGTCAGCTTGACCCCGCGCGCGTCGCGCTCGAACAGCTTGACGCCCAGATCCGCCTCAAGCGAAGCAATGCGCTGCGAGACGGCGGGCTGCGTGGTGTTGAGCTTGTCCGATGCGGCCCGGAAGCTGCCCAGTGTGGCGACCCAAAAAAAAGTTTCGACGTTGCGTAGTTCTATCATTGGCCTTTTCCCCCGGCGGGATGAGCGTATCATGTCAGCCGCTCATCGCCCCAAAGGCGCCATGCCCTGTGTACGCTGAAAGGAGTACCCGCCATGTCCCCGGCCGATAACGGTCGCCCGCGCTCCGGCGCGTCCACCGCGCGCGGCCCGATGATCGGCGTGCTGCTGCTCGTGCTGTCGATGTGGACCCTGTCGTGCCTGGACGCGAGCGGAAAATGGGTCATGAACGCGGGCGTGCCCCTGCTGGTGCTGTCGTGGGTCCGTTACGCCATCCATCTGGTGCTCGTCCTGGCGCTGGTGCTGCCCGCGCGCGGCGTGCGGGTGCTGCGCAGCACCAAGCCGCGCGAACAGCTCATCCGCGGCGGCTCGATGTTCCTGGCCACGCTGATGTTCTTCACGACCCTCAGCTACATCCCCCAGGCCGAAGCCACCTCGATCAATTTCCTGGCGCCGCTGCTCGTGCTGTCGCTGGCGCCCTGGATCCTTAAGGAACCGGCGCGCATGTCGCGCTTCGTCGCCGCCGGCATCGCCTTCGTCGGCGTCCTGATCGTCATCCGCCCCGGCGGCGGCCTGCACCCGGTGGGCACGATCTTCGGCCTGCTGACCGCCTGTTGCTTTACCGCGCAATTCATCGCCACGCGCCGCGTGGCCGGCGACGATCCGTTCACCTCGCTGATCTGGAGCGGCGCCGTGGGCACGATCTGCCTGACGCTCGCTTTGCCCTTCATCCTTCCGCCCGCCCTGCCCGTGCTCCAGGCCTTGTCGGCGTTCGACTGGATCGTGCTGATCTCGACCGGCATCACCGGCTGCGTGGGCCACCTGTTCCAGATTGCCGCCTACCGCCGCGCCCCGGCCTCCACGCTGGCGCCATTCATCTACCTGCAGATCATCAGCGCCACGTCGGTCGGCTGGCTGGTGTGGGGGCATTTTCCCGACCCGCTCACCTGGCTGGGCATTGCGATCATCTGCGCCAGCGGCGTGGGCATCGGCATGATCGAATGGCGGCGCAGCCGCGCGCTGGGCGCCGCGCTGGCCCAGGCGGCCGCCGGAACGACGGCCCGGCGCTGAGCGGCGGCGCTGTCCCCGTCACCGGCCGGCCGCCTCCCGTACAATGCGCTTCGCCTGATGCCCGATCCGGCATCTGCCCCTGGCGTATCCCCAACAAGAGGCTCCCATGATCATCAAGCCCCGCGTGCGCGGTTTCATCTGCGTCACCACCCATCCTGCCGGCTGCGAAGCCAACGTGAAGCAACAGATCGACTACGTGAAGGCGCAAGGACCGGTGCCCGGGGGACCGAAGCGCGTGCTGGTCCTGGGCGCGTCGACGGGATACGGCCTGGCCGCGCGCATCAGCGCGGCCTTCGCCTGTGGCGCGCAGACGCTGGGCGTATTCTTTGAGCGGCCGGGCGACGCCGGCAAGGCGGGCACGCCGGGCTGGTACAACAGCGCCGCGTTCCACAAGTTCGCCCAAGCCGAGGGGCTGTACGCCAAGAGCATCAACGGCGACGCGTTTTCCGATGAGATCAAGCAGCGCACCATCGACGCCATCAAGGCAGACATGGGCCAGGTCGACCAGGTCATCTACAGCCTGGCCGCGCCGCGCCGCACGCACCCGAAGACGGGGCAGGTCCACACCTCCACGCTCAAGCCCATCGGCAAGTCCGTGACCTTGCGCGGCCTGGACACCGACAAGGAACTCATCAAGGACGGCGTGCTGGAGCCGGCCTCGCAAGACGAGATTGACGCCACCGTCGCCGTGATGGGCGGGGAAGACTGGCAGATGTGGATCGATGCGCTGCTGCAAGCCGGGGTGCTGGCCGAAGGCGCCACCACCACCGCGTTCACCTATCTGGGCGAAAAGATCACGCACGACGTCTATTGGAACGGGTCCATCGGCGCGGCCAAGAAAGACCTGGACCAGCGCGTGCTGGACATCCGCGCCAAGCTGGCCGCGCGCGGCGGCGATGCCCGCGTGTCGGTGCTCAAGGCCGTGGTGACGCAGGCCAGTTCGGCGATCCCCATGATGCCGCTGTACCTGTCGCTGCTCTTTAAGGTCATGAAGGAAGACGGCACGCACGAAGGCTGCATCGAACAGGTGTATGGACTGTATCGCGACAGCCTGTGCGGCCCTTCCCCCATCCTGGACGACGAGGGCCGGTTGCGCGCCGACTACAAGGAACTGGATCCCAAGGTTCAGGCGCGGGTGCAGGCGCTATGGGATCAGGTCGACACGGCCAGCCTGTATACGCTGACCGATTTTGCCGGCTACAAGCGCGACTTCCTGCGGCTGTTCGGCTTTGAAATCGACGGCGTCGATTACGACGCAGACGTCGATCCGGTGGTGCCGATCCGCGAACTGGCCTAGCGCCTCAATCAGCCGGCACCATGCGGCCGGCCGCCAGCACCAGTTGCCGCCCGCAGCGCGCCGCCAGTTGCGGGTCATGCGTGACCAGCACGAGCGTCGTGCCTTGTTCGCGGTGCAGGTCGAACATCAGGTCGATGACCGTCACGCCAGTGGCGGCATCCAGGCTGCCGGTGGGTTCGTCGGCGAACAGCAGGTCCGGCTGCACCACGAAGGCCCGGGCCAGCGACACCCGTTGCTGCTCGCCGCCCGACAGCGTGCGCGGATAGTGGTGCAGGCGCGCGCCCAGCCCGACGCGCTCCAGCATGGCCTGCGCGGCCTCGCGCGCGGACTGGCCCGCCAATTCCAGCGGCAACATCACGTTTTCCAGTGCGGTCAGATTGGGCAGCAGCTGGAACGACTGGAACACGAAGCCCACATGATTGGCCCGCAGGCGCGCGCGGCCGTCCTCGTCCAAGGCAAACAGGTCCTGCCCCGCAAGGTGTACGCTGCCCGCACTGGGAACATCCAGGCCGGCCAGCAGTCCCAGCAGAGTCGACTTGCCCGAACCGGAACTGCCGGTGATGGCCACGGCACTGCCCGCGGCGACCGTAAAATCGATTCCTTCCAGGATAGAAAGCGACCCGCCGGCATCGGCCACCCGCTTGCCCAGCCCTTTCACCACGATTGAGTTATTGCTATCCATGCGCCTATTTTCCCGTCTGCTTCTCGTGACTGCCTTTGCGACCGCCGCGGCGGCGCCCGCCCACGCTCAGACCGCCGCCGCGGCCCAGGGTTCCTCGCCGCGCACCGTACTGGTGGTGGGCGACAGCCTGTCGGCCGAGTATGGCATCAAGCGCGGCACCGGCTGGGTGCCCCTGCTGTCCGAAAGGGTTTCCGAACAATACCCGAAGTTCAAGGTCGTCAATGCCAGCATCAGCGGCGACACGACTAGCGGCGGCGTGGCCCGCCTGCCCGCGCTGCTGCGCCAGCACGCCCCCGCCGTCGTCGTGCTGGAGCTGGGCGCCAATGACGCGCTGCGCGGTCTGCCCCTGAACATGACCGAGCAGAACCTGCGAACGATGGCTCAGGCGGCCCGCAAGGCCGATGCCGACGTGCTGATCGTCGGAATGCAGATCCCGCCGAACTATGGCCGGGATTACGCGCAACGCTTTGCCGCGGTGTTCAGCAAGGTCGCCAAAGACGAAAACGCCCGGCTCGTGCCCTTCCTGATGGAAGGTATCGCAACGAACCGGGCGATGTTCCAGGCTGACGGCATCCATCCGAACGAGGATGCCCAGCCTCAATTGCTCGACAACGTTTGGCCGACGCTGCGGCCCCTGTTGAACTGAGCGTTGCCTGCGGCGATCAGCCCGCGGCCTGGGCCTGATCGCCGCGAATGACGTCGGCGGCGGCCGGCAGCACATTCACCTTGTACTGCTCGCGCAGCATGCGGATCATGGCTTCGTTTTCGGCCTGGCCCCAGGCGCCCGACAGTTGTTGCGCCAGGCGCTCCTTGTCGGCGGCTTCGGTCTGGCCCGCTTCCACCTTTTCCAGACGAACCAGCGTGTAATCCACGCCGGACTGCACGCCCGTGAAGGCCGGCAGCGCGGCCGACGGCAGGCGCATCACGGCATCCAGCACCGGGCGCGACAGATCCTGCGGATTCTGGCGCGACACCGTGACGGCGGGACCAAAGCCTTCAGGCGCCCCGGCAGGATTGGCCTTGTTGGCGGCCAGCGCAGCCTCGCCTGCCTTCTTGGCGGCTTCGGCCGAGCGCTCGTCCAGCAGCTTGGCGCGGATGACGTCGCTGACCTTGTCCAGCGGCGGCACGTGTGCCGGCTCGACAGCGGCGACGCGCACGGCCAGCATCGTGTCGGGGGCAAGTTCGATCACGCCGGAGTTCTGCTTTTCACGCAGCACGTCGGGCGAGAACAGCACCTGGCGCACGCGCGGGTTGTCCAGCAGCGCGGCGTCCGGGCTGTCGGCGGCGGAACCCGGGCCGGCCTTCGCGGCGGGCAGCAGACCTTCGCGGGTCACGCCGGAGGCGGTGCGCAGCTTAAGGCCCACGGCGTCGGCAGCCGGTTGCAGGCTGTCGCGCTGGTCGTAGACCTGCTTGTTCAGCTGGCTGGCCATTTCCGAGAAGCGTTGCGCGGCGATCTGCTTGCGGACTTCGGCGGTGATCTGGTCCTTGACCTCGGCCAGCGGCTTGATGGCAGCCGGGCTGATTTCCGTGACCTTCAGGATGTGAAGGCCAAACGGGCTTTCGACCACGCCGGACACCTGATTGGCGGCAAGGCCGAAGATGGCCTTGTCCAACGGGCCCGCCTGCGAACCCGGCGCGATCCAGCCCAGGTCGCCGCCCTTGGCGGCCGAACCCGAATCCTGCGAGTACTTGGCGGCCAGTTCAGCGAACTTGCTGGGGTCGGCGGCGGCTTGCTTGGCAATGTCTTCGGCCTTGGCACGTGCAGCCTTGCGGGCATCTTCGGAGCCGCCGGACGGCAGTTCGATGAAGATGTGGCTGGCGCGGCGGCGCTCGGGCTGGCCAAAGCGGTTCTTGTTCTGTTCGTAGTACGCAGCCAGGTCTTCGTCCTTGACCTGCACGCCCTGCGTGGCGGCCGCTTCGTCCAGCACCAGGTATTGGACCTGCACCTGTTCCGGCACCTGCAGCTGCTGCTTGTTGGCGTCGTACCAGGCCTGGATGTCGGCCGGGGTGACGGTGACCTGCGAACGGAAGTCGGCTGCCGAGAAATTGCGCAACTGCACCGTGCGCGTCTGCGTCAGCGCCGACTCCAGCGCGGCCACCACTTCGGCCGGCGCGCGGGCCGATTGGCCCACGGGCTCGAGCACCCGGGCGATGGCCAGGTCACGGCGCAGGCCGGCTTCGAACGAGGTCGGCGACATGCCCTGCGCGGCCAGCACCTGGCGATAGCGCTCGGGCGAGAAACGGCCGTTGTCCTGGACTTCCGGGATGGCGGCGATCGTGTTGCGCAGGGTCTCGTCGGACACCGAGAAACGGTTGTCGGCGGCCACATTGGCAAGCAGACGCTGGTTGATGAGCTGGTTCAGCAGGCCTTCACGCAACGCGGGCGTGTCGATCACGGCCGGGTCGAACTGCGTGCCCAGGCGCTGGCGGAACTGGTCGAGCTGGTTGCGGTGCGCCTGGTCGAACTCGGCGCGGGAAATCGGCTGGCCAGCCACCGTCGCGAGCTCGGGCTCCCGGTTCATGAAGCTGTCATAGCCTTGAATCCCGACCAGGAAGAAGGAAGGCACGATCAAGATCAGCAGGATGAACTGCATCCAGCGCCGATGGCTGCGAATAAATTCGAACATGGAATCCCTGTTGCCGCGCTCCGGGATGGATGCCCGGGGCCGCACGAAAACGCATAAAAAAAGGCGAAGTGGATTCGCCCCTATTCCCATACCGGTTATTACCGGGATCAGCGGGCGGATTTTACCATTTCTCATTCATTACGGAGGCCCGCGGTTCTCCCGCCCCGCGACGGCCATGGCGGCGGCTGCTCCGTCCCCGCCCGTCTCGCCCCCGTCAACCCGGGAAACCCCCATTACCCGCCCCGCCGGGCGCTCGTATTGTGGGCTGGGGCTGTCCCGCCAATCGGGCCCCAACTGCCAGGCCGGCGCAAGGCCGGTCTCCCACCCGCGCGCTAAAAGGGCACTCACGATGCCATTCATGCCTTCCCGCCTGACTTTTCTGAAATCCTGCGTCGCCCTGGCGTTCCTGGGCTGCGCCCAGGCCGCGCAGGCCGCTCCCGTCGCCGAGGTGCTGGACGCGGCCAAGGGCCAGCAGCAGGCGGTGCTGGACACGATGCGCGATCTGGTGAACATCGAGTCGGGCAGCAAGGACGTCGAGGGCGTCGAACGCATCGCTGGACTGATCCGTGACCGGCTTCAAGCGCTGGGCGGCACCGTGGAGATCATCGCGCCGACGGATGTCTTCCGGCTGGACGACACGCCTGACAAGGTCGGTCCGATGGTCCACGCCCAGTTCAAGGGCAGCGGCAGCAAGAAGATCATGCTGATCGCCCATATGGATACCGTGTACCGCAACGGCATGCTGAAGGATCAGCCCTTCCGGATCGACGGCGACAAGGCCTACGGCCTGGGCATCGCCGACGACAAGCACGGCGTGGCGGCCATCCTGCACACCATCGCCCTGCTCAAGACACTGAAGTTTTCCGACTACGGCACCCTGACCGTGCTGATCAACGGGGACGAGGAGATCAGCTCGCCGGGGGCTCGCAGCACCATCACCCGTCTGGGCGCCGAGCAGGATGCCGTCTTTTCGTTCGAGGGCGGCGGCATGGAGCCGCGCCTGACGCTGGCCACCAGCGGCATCGGGGCGGCGTATCTGACGGTGCAAGGCAAGACCTCGCATGCAGGCGCGCGGCCAGAGGGCGGCGTCAATGCGCTCTATGAGCTGTCCCATCAACTGCTGCAGCTGGACGACCTGTCCAAGCCCGACGAGGGACTGAAACTGAACTGGACGGTCGCCCAGGCCGGCACCAACCGCAACGTCATTCCTGGCCTGGCAACCGCGCAGGGCGACGCCCGCGCCCTGCGCGTGTCGGATTTCGACGCGCTGGCGCGCACGCTGGAGGAACGGGTCCAGAAAAAGCTGCTGCCCGAGTCCAAGGTCAGCGTCAAATTCGAAGTCCGCCGGCCGCCGCTGGAAGCGACGGCCGCATCGCGCGCGCTTGCCCAGCACGGCGTGAAGATCTACCAGGAACTGGACCTGCCGCTGAAAGTGGTGGACCGCGCCAGCGGCGGTGGCACGGACGCCGCCTTTGCGGCGCTCAAGGCCCGCGGCCCCGTCATCGAGGGCATGGGGCTGAGCGGCTTCGGCGCGCATTCGAATGACGCCGAGTATGTCCTGATCGGCAGCATCGTGCCGCGCCTGTATCTGGCCACGCGCATGATCATGGACGTCTCCGAGGACAAGTCGCCGCTGAAGTAGGTGCGGGCCAAGACAAGGTATCCTTGCAACCTGTCCCAAAAGAACCCCGAAGCAGCACCGAAATGACCGCAACCCTTCCCTCCTGGCCCTACTCCCGTTACATCGCGCACCGCGGCGGCGGCCGCCTGGCCCCGGAGAACACGCTGGCCGCCATGCGCGTGGGCGCCGAAAACGGCTTCACCATGTTCGAATACGACGTGAAGCTCAGCCGCGACAACGTGCCGGTGCTGATGCACGACGACGACGTCGACCGCACCTCCAACGGCACCGGCCCCGCGGCCGCCAAGACGTTCGCCGAGCTGGCCCAGCTGGACTTCGGCAGCTGGCATTCGCCCGCCTACGCGGGCGAACCGCTGCCCACCTTTGCCGCCGTCGCGCGCTACACGCTGGCCAACGGCATTGCCAGCAACGTCGAGATCAAGCCCTGCCCCGGCCGCGAGGCCGAGACCGGCCGCGCCGTCGCCCTGGCGGCCCGCCAATGGTGGCAAGGCGCCGAGACGGCGCCGCTGCTGTCCTCGTTTGCCGAGGAAGCCTTGCAAGCCGCCCTTGAGGCCGCGCCCGAACTGCCGCGCGCGCTGCTTGTGGAAAAGGTGCCGGCCGACTGGCGTGAACGGCTTGCCAAGTACCAGTGCGTCGCCCTGAACATCAACCAGAAGGACGCCACCCGCGAACTGATCGACGCCGTGCACGCCGCCGGCTACCGCATCGCGGCCTGGACCGTCAATGACCCCGAGCGCGCGCGCCTGCTGCTCGATTGGGGCATCGACGGCATTTTCACCGACGAGCTGGCCGCCATCCGGCCCGCCGCCTGAGGCAGACAGCCCCGTGTTCAGCTACCGCCACGCCTTTCACGCCGGCAACCACGCCGACGTGCTCAAGCACGCCATCCTGGTCCACACCCTGGACTACTTCAACAAGAAAGACGCTCCGTATTGGGTCGTCGACACCCACGCGGGCGCCGGCCTTTACAGCCTGGACAGCGACTGGGCCGCCAAGACGTCCGAGTTTGCGGACGGCATCGGCCGCCTGTGGGAAGCCCAGGACCTGCCGCCACTGCTGGCCGATTACGTTGCGCGCATCCGCGACTACAACACCAACGGCCGGCTGCGCCGTTACCCGGGATCGCCCTGGCTGGCGCTGGACGCGCTGCGTCCGTCCGACCGCCTGCGCCTGTTCGAGATGCACCCCACCGAAATCGACACGCTGGTCGGCAACCTGGAACACCAGGGCCGCGCCGCGCAGCGCCAGACCACCATCTATGGCGACGATGGCTTCGAAGGCGTCAAGGCGCTGCTGCCGCCGCCCACGCGGCGCGGCCTGGTGCTGATCGATCCCTCGTATGAAGACAAGCACGACTACCGCCGCACGCTCGTCACGGTCAAAGAGTGCATCAAGCGCTTTGCCACCGGCACGTATGCCATCTGGTATCCGCTGGTGCAACGCCGCGAAGCCAGCGAAATGGCGCGCCACTTCGAGAACCTGAAGGTCAAGAGCTGGCTTCACGCCACGCTGACGGTCAAGAAGGCAACCATCGACGGCTATGGCCTGCACGGCAGCGGCATGTTCCTGATCAATCCGCCCTGGACGCTGCACGACGCGCTGAAACAGGCCATGCCGTACCTGGCGCGCGAACTGGCGCAGGACGAGCGGGCTGGCTTCACGTTGCAGTACCGCGAGAACCCGTTCCCCGTTCCCAAAAAGCAATCGGACGACTGACGGGCCGCCCGCTTGCGGCATTGCGATCGCACAGACGGCACAAGGGCCGCGCCATCATGGCGCGGCCCTTTTTACTTGCGGGCTTGCGGCGGTTCAGACCGTTTCGACGTTGGCATCGCGCAAGGCTTCCTGCGCCAGCGCCAGCTTCGAAGCCGCATCGCGCAGCGCGGTGCGAAGGCCTTCCTCGATCACGGGATGGTAGAACGGCATTTCCAGCATGCGCGCCACCGTGAGCTCTTGCTGCACGGCCCACGCCAACAGGTGACCGATGTGTTCCGCGCTGGGGCCGATCATTTCGGCGCCCAGGAAACGGCCCGTTTCGATGTCGGCATACACGTGCAGCATGCCGCGGTTCTTGAGCATCACGCGCGAACGGCCCTGGTCGCTGAAATCGACCGCGCCGATGACGAACGTGCCCGGCACCAGCTTCGCATGGCCCGCGCCCACCAGCGCGATCTGCGGATCCGAGAACACCACGCCCAGCGGCGCACGCCGCAGGCCCTGGCGCACATCGGGAAAGCGCGCCGCGTTTTCGCCGGCGATGCGGCCCTCGTCGGCGGCCTCGTGCAGCAACGGCGCGTCGGCGTTGGCGTCGCCCGCGATGAATATCGGCGAGCTGCCGGCCTGCATCGTCAACCGGTCGAACTGCGGCACGCCCTGCGCATTCAGCGCCAGCGACGTGTTTTCAAGGCCCAAGCCATCGACGTTGGGGCGGCGGCCCGTGGCGACCAGCGCGTAGTCGAAGCGCTCGGTGCGCTCGCTGTTGTCCAGCGCCACGTAACGCACTTCGACTTCGTCGCCGACGCGGGTCGTTTCCAGGACGCGGGCGTCCGTGTCCAGGTAGAACTCGCGTTGGAAGATCTTGCGCGCGGTCTGGCGCACCTGCGGATCGCTGATGCCGCCCAGGCTGCCGCTCATGCCGAAGACCCGAACTTCCACCCCAAGACGGGCGAGCGCCTGCCCCAGTTCCAGCCCGATCACGCCGGGGCCGAAAACCGCGACGCGGTTCGGCAGATCGTCCCACGCAAACACGTCATCGTTGACGACGAGCCGGTCGCCCAGTGCGCGAAACGGCGGCGGCACCGACGGGCGCGAGCCGGTGGCGATCACCACGCGCGAGGCCTGGATTTCGGTATGGTCGTCCACCCGCAGCACCGTGTCGGACACGAACTTCGCGTAGCCGCGTACCTTGTCCTCGGCGGGAATGTTCTCGACGCCATCGACCACGAAGCCCACGAAACGGTCACGTTCGCGCTTGACGCGGTCCATGACCTCGGCGCCGTGAACCGTGATCTCTCCGCCGACATGCACACCGAAAGCTTCCGTGTGCGCCGCCGCATGCGCGGCCTCGGCGGCGGCGATCAAGAGCTTTGACGGCATGCAGCCCACGCGGGCGCACGTCGTGCCGTATGGGCCGCCTTCGATGAGCAGCGCGCGCTTGCCCGCTGCCTTGGCGGCGCGATAGGCAGCCAAGCCTGCGGTGCCGGCGCCGATGACGGCAATGTCGGTGTGCAGCGTCTTCATGATTGGGAACCCCCTGTGATGCAAGTTTTTCAGTGTCGAGCAAAGCGCGGCGACGTGCGCCGCGCTTTGCGCCGGGAGGGGGGTACGCCCCCTGCCCGGCCCCATCGCCAGGTGATCAGGCGAGGTGCGCCTTCAGGTCTTCCAGGCCGCCGATGAGGGCGCCGTTGATGAACACCTGGGGCGCCGTGCCCTTGCCCGACACCGCGCCGATCACACGGCCGCGGACCTTGTTTTCGAGGGGGATCTCGATCGGGGCGTAGCCCTTGCTGTCCAGCAGCGCCTTGGCTTCGACGCAGAACGGGCAGCCCGGCTTGGAGAACACGACCACCTGGTCCGGCTTCTTGGCCGACGGCGCGACGTGAGCCAGCATGGTGTCGGCGTCCGAGACTTCAAACGGGTCGCCTTCCTTTTCCGGCTCGATGAACATCTTTTCGACGACACCGTCCTTGACCAGCATGGAATAGCGCCAGCTGCGCTTGCCAAAGCCCAGGTCGCTCTTGTCGACGAGCATGCCCATGCCTTCGGTGAAGGCGCCGTTGCCGTCGGGCAGCAGCGTGATGTTGGCCGATTCCTGATCCTTGGCCCATTCGTTCATGACGAAGGTGTCGTTGACCGAAACGCAGACGATGCTGTCCACGCCCGAGGCAAAGAACGCGGGGGCCAGTTCGTTGTACCGCGGCAGGTGGGTGGACGAGCAGGTCGGCGTGAACGCGCCGGGAAGCGAGAAAACCACGACCGTCTTGTTCTTGAACAGGTCGTCGGTCGTGACCTTCTTCCACGTGTTGTCCTCACGAACGGGGAACGTCACATTGGGAACACGTTGGCCTTCGCGGTTTTGCAGCATTCGAATTTCTCCTTGGTAGCTAAATAAATTGGCGGTTTCGATCCGCCATGAGAAGAATCATAAATCTGAGCTATCAAACAATCCAATTTAATTAATTCAATTGATTGATAGTTATAGACAATGATTGCACCTCCAAAGAAATACGAAAACTATCACAAAGACGCGTTGGATCGCGTCAAACTCGCGCGGGCTCGTACCCGGCGTCGCGGATGGCCGTCTCAACCTTGTCAGACTGGTCGGTTCCTGTGATCGTTACGCGATGCGCGGGCAGGTCGACGGCGACAACGGCGCCCGGGACGGCTTGGTTGACGGCGCTGGTGATCGTCTTGACGCAATGGCCGCAGGTCATGTCAGGCACTTGGAAAGCGATGGTCATGGTTTTTCTCCGGAAGGTTCAAAGGTGGCGCACGGCCACCATGACGGGCAGGTTAAACGTTCCCATTATGGCAAGGTCAAGCGTAGAATGGCGCTTGACCTTGCCATGATGGGAAGGATGAAACTGAGTGCTCCCATTCAGACAGAGACAGCCATGCGCGCAGCAAACCCACCCCCCATCTCCGAATTGGAACTTGCCATTGAAGGCATGACCTGCGCATCTTGCGTCAAGCGCGTGGAAAAAGCCCTGACGAATGTCCCCGGGGTTGCGCAGGCGCAAGTCAACCTCGCCACCGAGCGCGCGCGGGTCTCATTCGACCCCGCTGCTGCCCAGCCGCAAGCGCTGGTCGCCGCCGTGGAGAAGATGGGTTACGAGGCCCATCCCATCGCCGCGCAGGACGACCACGCCGAGCGGCAGTCGCAGGCCCGCGACGCCGAGGCGCACCGCCTGCAGCAGGCGTTCTTCGTGGCGCTCGCGCTGACGCTGCCGGTGTTCGCGCTGGAGATGGGATCGCACCTGGTTCCCGCCATGCATCATTGGGTGCTCGGCACGATCGGCCAGCAGAACAGCTGGCTGCTTCAATTCGTGCTGACCACCGCCGTGCTGGTGTGGCCAGGCAGGCAGTTTTTTACCAAGGGGCTGGTCGCGCTGTGGCGCCGCGCGCCCGAAATGAATTCGCTGGTGGCGCTGGGCGCCGGCGCCGCGTGGGGCTATTCGGTCGTCGCCACGTTTGCGCCCGGCCTGCTGCCGCAGGCCGCCCGCAACGTGTACTTCGAGGCGGCCGCCGTCATCGTCACGCTCATCCTTCTGGGCCGCATGCTCGAAGCGCGCGCCAAGGGCAAGACCGGCGCGGCCATCAAGCGGCTGATCGGCCTGCAGCCGCGCACCGCACGCGTGCTGCGCGACGGCCAGGCGCAGGATATTGCGATCGAGCGCGTGCGCACCGGCGACATCGTGATGGTGCGGCCCGGCGAGAAAATTCCGCTGGACGGCGACATCGTCGAAGGCAATTCCTACGTCGACGAGTCCATGTTGACGGGCGAGCCCGTGCCAGTCGAAAAGCGGCCCGGGATGCAGGCAACGGGCGGCACGCTGAACACCGCGGGCAGTTTCACCTTGCGCGTCACGCACACGGGTGCAGACACCATGCTGGCCCGGATCATCCGCATGGTCGAAGCAGCCCAGGGCGCGCGCCTGCCGATCCAGGCGATGGTGGACCAGGTGACCGCCTGGTTCGTCCCGGCGGTCATGGCGGCCGCCCTGCTCACCTTCCTGGTCTGGTTCTTCCTGGGACCGGAGCCCGCGCTCTCGCACGCGCTGGTCAATGCGGTCGCCGTGCTGATCATCGCCTGCCCGTGCGCCATGGGTCTGGCGACGCCCACCTCCATCATGGTGGGCACGGGCCGCGCGGCCGAGATGGGCGTCCTGTTCCGCCAGGGCGACGCCTTGCAGACATTGCGCGACGTCGATGTGGTGGCCTTCGACAAGACCGGCACCCTCACGCTGGGCAAGCCCACGCTGACCGAACTGGAACCCGCGCCGGGCCATGACGCCCAGCAGGTCTTGCAGTGGGTGGCATCCGTGCAGGCGCGCTCCGAGCATCCGATCGCGCTGGCCATCGTGGCGGCCGCCGCCGAACGCAAGCTGGAACTGCTCCCCGCCGAGGGCTTTGCGGCGATCACTGGCGCGGGCGTGGAGGCTACCGTGGCGGACCGCAAGGTGCTGGCGGGAGCGGCGCGCCTGATGGCCGAACGCGGCATCGATGTCAGCGCGTTCGGCGCACGCGCCACGGATTGGGGCAACGAAGGCAAGACGCCGATTTACGTCGCCATCGACGGTCAGGCAGCCGCCATGATGGCCGTGACAGATCCGGTCAAGCCATCGGCGGTGTCCGCGATTGCCGCGCTGCATGCGCAAGGCCTGAAGACCGCCATGATTACCGGCGACAACCGCCACACCGCACAGGCGGTCGCGCGCCAGCTTGGCATCGACGAAGTTCGCGCCGAGGTCCTGCCCGACGGCAAGGTGCAGGCGATTGCGGCGCTGCGCGAGGGTGGGCGCAAGGTGGCGTTCGTGGGCGATGGCATCAACGATGCGCCGGCGCTGGCCGCGGCCGATACCGGCATTGCGATCGGCACGGGCACGGATGTGGCGATCGAGGCGGCGTCCGTGGTGCTGATGGCCGATGACCTGCACGGCGTGCCGAACGCCATCGCGCTCAGCCGCGCCACGCTGGCCAATATCCGGCAGAACCTGTTCTGGGCATTTGCCTACAACGCGGCGCTGATCCCGCTGGCCGCGGGCGCCCTGTACCCGGCTTTCGGGCTGTCGCTCTCGCCCATCTTTGCGGCGGGCGCGATGGCGCTGTCCAGCGTATTCGTCCTGGGCAATGCGCTGCGTCTGAAGGCCTTCCGCCCCCGCTGGAGGCAAGCATGAACATCGGACAAGCCGCCAAGCAGTCCGGCATTTCGGCCAAGATGATCCGCTACTACGAGAGCATCGGCCTGATCGGACCCGCGGTGCGCACGGACTCGGGCTATCGCGTCTACAGCGACCAGGACCTGAACACGCTGCGCTTCGTGCGCCGCGCACGCGACCTGGGGTTTTCGGTGGAGCAGATGAACGAATTGCTGGCGCTCTGGAAGGATCGCAGCCGGGCAAGCGCGGATGTGAAGCGCATTGCGCTTGAACACGTGGACGAACTGGAGCGCAAGGCCGAGTCCCTGCGGGAGATGGCGGCCACGCTCAAGCATCTGGCGCAGCACTGCCACGGGGACGAGCGGCCCGATTGCCCCATCCTGGAGAACCTGGGCTGCTCGCACTGATGATGCCAGGCGGCGGGGCGTTACCCGCCGCCGCGCCTTACTGACCCGGCTGCGCCTCGGCGGCGACGCGCGCCTCGTAGGCCTCGGTGGCGGCCTGCTTGGCCGCCGCCTTTTCGGCCGCCGCGGCTAGCCTGGCTTGCTCGGCAGCCGCCGCTTCGGCTGCCGCGGTGGCCGCACGCTCACGGGCGCGCGCTTTCGCTTCCAGCACGCCCTGCGCGTCAAGCGTCTCGAACACGGCGATGGATTCCACATGGCCGGTGTGCGGGAACATGTTGA
Source organism: Achromobacter sp. E1 (assembly GCF_037039475.1). Taxonomy (NCBI): domain Bacteria; kingdom Pseudomonadati; phylum Pseudomonadota; class Betaproteobacteria; order Burkholderiales; family Alcaligenaceae; genus Achromobacter; species Achromobacter sp. E1. Next base: position 2,769,451 of record NZ_CP146253.1, on the reverse strand, counting down.
TCACGCCCGCGCTCTTGAGCACGTAGCCGCCCTCGTGAACCAGGATGGCCGCGTCCCGCGCCAGCGTGGCCGGGTTACAGGACACGTAGACAATCCGGCGCGGACGTTCTTCGTACGACAGGTCGGACAGCGCCTGCGACACCGCGTGCGCGCCTTCACGCGGCGGGTCGATCAACATGCGGTCGAAGTAGCCCAGGCTGCGCAGCCAGGCGGCGTCGACTTCGAAGAGGTTCAGGGTGGCGAAGCTGGTGCGATCGCCCAGGCCGTGGCGCGACGCCGCGTCAAACGCGCGATCGGTCAGCGCCTTGCTGCCTTCTACGCCGACGGCCTCGCGGCCTTGCGTGGCCAGCGGCAACGTGAAGTTGCCCAGGCCACAGAACAGGTCGGCCACGCGGTCGGTGGGCTGCACTTCCAGCAGCTTCAGCGCCCGCGACACCATCGCCCGGTTGATGGCGTGGTTCACCTGCGTGAAGTCGGTCGGACGGTAAGGCATGCGCAGGCCGAATTCCGGCATGCTGTAGGACAGCGTGTCATTGTGCTCGCGCTCCAGCGGGTGCACCGTGTCCGGGCCCTTGGCCTGCAACCACCATTGCACGTTGTGCTTGGCCGCAAAGGCGCGCAGGATCGCGATGTCGCCGTCGGTCAGCGGCAGCAGATGCCGCAGCACCAGCGCCGTCACGCCCTCGCCGAGCGCCACTTCGATCTGCGGCATGCGGTCGGGCGCAGACATCGAGGCGATCATTTCGCGCAGCGGGATCAGCAGATCGCTGACGTGGCGGGGCAGCACATGGCATTCGCGCATGTCGGCCACGTAGCTGCTCTTGCGTTCGTGAAAGCCCACGAGCACCCCGCCCTTCTTGGGCACCACGCGCACGGACAGGCGCGCGCGGTAGCGGTAACCCCAGGTCGGGCCCTGCAGCGGCGCCAGGATGAGCGCCGGACGCAGCTTGCCGACATGCCAGAAGGTGTCTTCAAGCGCGCGCTGCTTGATGGCCACCTGCGTGGTGGGTTCCAGGTGCTGCATGGCACAGCCGCCACAGACGCCGAAATGCGGGCAGCGTGGCACCACGCGTTGCGACGAGGGATGCAGTACCTCGTCCACCCGGGCCGTCTCGTAGGAGGGCTTGCGGCGCAGCGTGACCGCGGTGACCCGTTCGCCCGGCAAGGCGCCTTCCACGAAAATGACCTTCCCGTCGCGGCGGGCGATCCCCCTGGCTTCCAGGTCCAGGGATTCGATATTCAAAACGTCAGACATCTCACGCAGTCCAGAATTGCACGCAACCCGTGATTGTAGAAGGACTTCGCGTATTCCCGGAAATCGGGTGTGACGGGGCCGGAGCGGCGAGGCCCACCCCGCCCTGCCCGGCGTCGCGCCGCACATCGCACGCGCAAAAAAAGGGGCTGTTCCGGAATGCCGCCAGACCCGGCGGCGTTCCGGAGCAACCCCAAAGGCCGGCGCTTTTGACGGCGCCGCCACGGATATCAGAATGCGCGGGCCACCGAGAAGACGGCGCCGATGCGGCCGGACGGATGGCCGTACTTGGTGGGCAGCCAGTTGTCCTTGGTGGCGCCGACGGCGGCCAGGCCGAGGATCCAGCCCTTCAGGTCCTTGGTCACGCCCAGCTTGTAGTCGACGTAATGGCCGATCGAGTCGCCGTCCATGTTGGTCTGGTTCTTGAGCTTCTGGTAGCCCAGGTGGCCCAGCAATCCCCAGCCGTCGCCCAGGTCGAACGTGGCCGTGCCGTCCAGGTACCAGGTTCCCTTGCTGTCCGGCGTGCTGAAAAAGTCGCTGGGCGTGTACGAATACTTGAGGCTGTAGTTGCCGTAGGACGCGCCCAGGTACAGGTCGGTGTTGTTGTAGTTGCCGCCCTTGGGAGAGCTGGAGCCGGGATAGTAGTAATGCAGCACGCCCGCATCCAGGGTGAACCCGCCGCCGACATCGCCCTTCCAGCCGCCGTAGAAGTCCATTTCCAGGTTGCCGTCGGTGAACACGAAGTCGGAGACGTTGGAGTTCCAGTTGCCCAGGTAGAAGCCCGAGCTGTGGTTCAGGTCAAAGCCCAACTGCACGGCGGGACGGAAGTCGGTCTGCGAATAGCCGCGGAAGCGGTAATCGCTGACTATGGTGGCGTTACCGCTGAGCGAAAAGCCGCCACCCAGGTCGGTGGGTTCGGCTTGCGCCACACCTGCAAAACAAGCGGCAAGCGCGAGGGGCAAGGCTAGCAACGTCTTATTCATGGTGCGAAGGTCCTGATCGGATAGTCGGGAGAGCGGACGGCGCGCGGCGCGTCCAGCTGGCCGGCCTGTGCAGGTAAAACCGGCTCAAATCCCTTCAAGCAATGTCCGTGCCAGGTTTCGGCTCCATTGCGCAACCCGCCGCAGCGTCCTTCGGACCTGGCAATGCACCATGCTGGTGCCCTCTTATGGGGCGCAGCCAGGGCCCATGCGTCAAAACGGGGAAATCCGGCCCGGCCTGGCCTGGCTTGCGGGCAAAACAAACACCCCGGCACGCGTGAAGCGTGCCGGGGTGCGTTCAAGCGGAGCGTTGCCCCGTGTTGCGGCCAGTGATGGCCTGGGGCGTTGCTGCTCAGTTGGCCTGGGGTGCGACAGGCGGCGGAGGCGGCGGCACGTCGCCAGCGGCCGGCGGGGGCGGCGGCATGCCAGGGCGGCCCTTGCCGGCCGCACGGCCTTCCATCTTGGCGTGGCGTTCGGCCATGCGCGCTTCGCGCTCCTTGACGATCTTGGTTACCTGGGCGCGTTGCGTGTCGTTCAGGCTATCCCAGACGGCCAGCCATTGGTCGCGAACCTGCTTGGCCTGCGGCTCAAACGCGTCGCGGCGCTTTTCCGACTGGTCGATGAGGGCGCGAGGATCGAGCTTGCCGCTGTCCAGCTGCGCCTTGAGCAAGTCGTGGCGCTTGCCGCCGGCGGCACGCATGGCTTCGTGCAGGCTGCGCTGGCTGTCCTGGGCGGTCTTGAAAAGGGCCTCCTGCTTGGCGTCGAGTTTCAGCTCGGCAACCTGTGCCTTGGACACGGGGCCGAGTCCGGGGATGAGCAGGCCGTCGCGCATGCCCTTGTGGAAACCACCGCCGCGATGGCCTTCGTGCATGGCGGCCGGTCCGCCGTCAGCGGGCGGAGGCGGCGCGGCCATGGCGGAGCCAGCCGCGAAACCGCTCGACGCGGCGACGATTGCAAGGACGGCCAGATTGGAGCGGATAGCGAATCGGGACATGTAGGTCTCCTGAAAGTGAAGAAAGCGAGGCCATTGTGCGATCCCGCTGGTTTCATCCAGGTTTCGTTTGCGGCCGTCTTGTTTCAGTCGATTGCTTGCCCCGCAGACGCGAGAACGGGGCCCTCGAAGGCCCCGTCCGCATGCTGTCCCATCCACGCAATGGGTCGGCATCAGTGAGCAGCTGGCGCGGGTCAGCCCGCGTCCCAGGCCGCCATGTATTCCTTCCAGTGCGGGGCATCGCTGGCGCCAAGCGTGTCGCGCACCAGCGCAATTTCGGCCTCGTAGGCCGTGCGGTCCAGTTCGCCGCGCAGGAAGCGGAAGCGGCAGTACACCAGCCACGTATTGACGACGTCGGTTTCGCAATACGCCCGCACTTCGTCGGCGCGGCCTGTGCTCCAGGCCTCCCACACCTTGCTGCCATCCATGCCCAGCTTGCCGGGAAAGCCGCACAGCTTGGCCAGTTCGTCGAGCGGCGCGTTGGCGCGGCCGTTGTACTTGGCCAGCACGTCCATCAGATCGACATGCCGCGTGTGGTAGCGGGAGATGTAGTTGTTGAACTTGAAGTCGCGGTCTTCTTCGCCCATGTCCCAGTAGCGCGGCGCGGGCACGCCCTGGATCAGGCTGCGGTAATGCAGCACGGGCAGGTCGAAGCCCGACCCGTTCCAGCTGACCAGGCGAGGCGTATAGCGTTCGATGGTCTTGAAAAAACCCGCAAGCAGCGCCGCCTCGGGATCGTCCGGCTGGCCCAGCGTCTTGACGCGAAATCCCTGGTCGTCGCGGAACACGCAGCCCACCACCGCCACCTTGTGCAGGTGCAAGGGCAGGAAGTCATGACCCACGGCCTCACGCCGGGCCGTCAGCGCACGCTCGACCACTTCCTGGTCGGGCACGTCGGCGCCCCAGCCGTTGAGCTTGCGCAGCCCGTCGGCGTCGGGGATGGTTTCGAGGTCGAATACCAGGGTGGGCGTCATTTGGGCGGCAGGTATTGCATCGGGTCCACCGGCGTACCCTGGCGGCGGATCTCGAAGTGCAGGCGCGGCGAGGTGGTGTCGCTTTGGCCCAGCTCGGCGATCTTGGCGCCGCGCTTGACCGTCTGGCCGGTCTTCACGAGCAGCGCGCGGTTGTGCGCGTACGCCGTGATGAAGCCGTTCTGGTGTTCGACGATGATGAGGTTGCCCAGGCCGCGCACGCCGTTGCCGCTGTACTTGACCAGCCCATCGGCCGCGGCGGTGATCGGGTCGCCCAGCGCACCGGCGATATCGATGCCCTTGCTGCTGCTGTTAAAGCCCTGCACGATCTGGCCGTTGGCCGGCCAGGCCCAGTTGATGACGCCCGCATCGGCCGCGCGAGGCGCCGGCTTGGTGTCCACGGGCGCCGGAGGCGCAGTGGGGGTGGCGTCGGGCGCGGGCGTGGTGGCCGCGGGTGTTTCGGGCTGGTCCAGCGGACGCGGCTGCGGCTTGGCGCCGGAAATCGGCGCGGTTTGCGCGCCACCGGTGGCGCCGCCGGACATGCGCAGCACCTGCCCCACCGAGATCTGGTTGGGATCGCTGATGTTGTTCCAGCGCTTGATGTTTTCGATGTCGACGTTGTTGGCGCGGGCGATCTTGTAGAGCGTGTCGCCCGGCTTGACCACATAGCTGCCGGACGTCGCCGTCGGCGCGGGTTGCCCGCCGGTCATGTCGACCACCGGGGCACGAGTACCTTTGGATGCGCAGCCGGCCAGGATGGCGAGGCTGAGGACCCCCACTGCAAAGAGCGGGCGGCGCAGGCGCGTCATGGACGCGCCCAAATTCATATCGGTCAGTTGCAACTGCCCGTTGAGCATACGTTTCTCCTGTTGCTCAAGATTGTATTCCGGACCGTAGCGGCACAAAGCGCACGGCCTCTAGTTCGGTTCGTTTCCAGCTTGCCGCGCCCGTGCGTTCGATCAGAACCAGGCGCTGGTTCGAGCCCCCTTCGGGAGCGATGAGACGGCCTCCCGGAGCAAGCTGCGTCAGCAGCGCTTGCGGGATGGCCAGACCTGCGGCAGCCACAACGATAGCATCGAACGGCGCCACGCCGGGCAGCCCCAAGGTGCCGTCGCCATAGACGAGGCGGATCCTTGTGGTGAGCCGCAAGGCGCGTAAATGCTCGCGCGCCAGCTCGTACAAACCGCGGATGCGTTCGATGGTGTGGACGTCGCGCACGAACTGCGCGAGCACTGCGGCCTGATACCCGCAACCGGCTCCGACCTCGAGCACACGGGTGGGCGCGCGGTCTTCGCAAGCAGCCGCGATCATACGCGCGACGACCCACGGCTGGGAAATGGTTTGCGAGTGGCCGATGGGCAAGGCCGCGTCTTCGTAGGCGCGGCTGGCAAGCGCCTCGTCAACGAACAGGTGGCGCGGCACCGCGGCCATGGCGTTCAGGACGCGCTCGTCCGTGATGCCTTGGGTGCGCAGACGCTGGACCATGGCCTGGCGCAACCGTTCGGAGTTCAGACCCAGATTGCTGCCCGCCTGCGGCAGCGGCGCCTGCGCTTGCCGGGGCAGCGTGGCGGCGGAAATTCGCGTGTTGCTGTTGGCCGGCGTGTAGCCCGGACCGAGCCGGCCGGCGTCGTGGCGGGCAGCGCTGGCGCGGCTGGCCGCGCCGGGGGTGAGGTCCGGCTGGCTTATCCGTTTGCGCATAGCGGCTCCGCCCAGGTGCGGATCTCGTCAAGCTGGCTGTGCTGCGTCAGGTCCAGGCGCAAGGGCGTGACCGACACGATGCCCTGCTCGACGGCATGAAAGTCCGTGCCGGGCGTGGCGTCCGCGGCCAGGCCGACCGGCCCGATCCAATAGACCGTGTCGCCGTAGGGCGTGGTCGTGCGCACGACGGGCTGCGACGGATGCCGCTTGCCCAGCCGCGTGACCGCAAAACCGTGCATGTCTTCGAAGCGGCGGTTGGGGATGTTGACGTTGAGCAGCACCGGCGCCGCGAGGGGCTGGGCCAGATGGCGCTCGACCACCAGGCGGGCTGCGCGCGCGGCCGATTCGATGTGCTCCCAGCCTTTTTCCGCCAGCGAGAACGCGATGGCGGGAATGCCGAACAGATAGCCTTCGCTGGCCGCGGCGACGGTGCCCGAATAGAGGGTGTCGTCGCCCATGTTGGCGCCGTTGTTGATGCCCGACACGACGAGGTCGGGACGCGCGTCCATGAGACCCGTCAGCGCGACGTGGACGCAATCGGACGGCGTGCCGTTGACCGCGATGAAGCCGTTGGAGGCCGTGCGCACCGACAGCGGCCGGTTCAGCGTGAGCGAGTTGGAGGCGCCGCTGTGGTTGGTCTCGGGGGCGACGACGGTCAAATCGCCCAGCCCTTCCAGCGCCGCCACCAGCGCCTCTAGGCCGGGGGCCGAATAGCCATCATCGTTCGAAACCAGAATTCGCATTGTGCATCCGAAAGAAAATAAAACGCGGGTGACGCTGCGGATTGTACCCGCGGTAGAATCCGCAGCCATTACTACAACAACGGACTCCCTTTCCATGGCGATAACCGAACCTTCCCTGGCGTTTACCATTGCGCTCGTCGTGCTGGCCTACCTGATCGGCTCCGTGCCGTTCGCCGTGGTCGTCAGCAAGCTGATGGGCCTTCAGGACCCGCGCAGCTACGGGTCCAAGAACCCCGGCGCCACCAACGTGCTGCGCACCGGCAACAAGACCGCCGCCGCGCTGACGCTGCTGGGGGACGCCGCCAAGGGATGGTTTGCGATCTGGCTGGCCGAAAAGCTGGCGCCGGGCATCGGTCCCGTCGCCCTGGCCTGCGTGGCGCTGGCGGCCTTCATCGGCCACCTGTACCCCGTGTTCCTGGGGTTCAAGGGCGGCAAGGGCGTGGCCACCGCGCTGGGCGTGCTGGTGGCGATCCAGCCCTGGCTGGCCGTGGCTACCGCCGCGACCTGGCTGATCGTCGCCATTTTCTTCCGGTATTCGTCGCTGGCGTCGCTGGTCGCCGCATTTTTTGCCCCGGTGTACTACGTGTTTGGGTCGGGCCTGGCCTGGCAGGCGCAGCCCGCGCTGGGCGTGGCCCTGGCGGTCATCGGCATCCTGCTCTTCTACCGCCATCGCGCCAACATCGCCCGCCTGATCCAGGGGACCGAAAGCCGCATTGGCAGCAAGAAGAAATAATTCCCCGAACGGGTATTGATAGAACGGGCGGCCTTGGCCGCCCGTTTCATTTCAGGCGATATCAGCCAGATCCCAGCGGGGCTTGACCGTGAAGCTGTGCGCGCTGGCGTCCAGCGTCGCCAATCCCGCCTTGACCCGCTCGGCCGCCGCGAACGCGATCATCGCCCCGTTGTCGGTGCACAGCTCCAGGGGCGGAAAGTACGCGCGCGCCTTGAGCGGCTTGAGCGCGGCATCCAGTTTGGCGCGCAGGAGCTGGTTGGCCCCCACGCCGCCGGCCACCACCAGCCGCCGCAGGCCGGTCTGCTTCAAGGCGCGGATGGACTTGGCCGCCAGCACTTCCACGATGGCCGCCTGCGTGGCCGCGGCCAGGTCCGCGCGGGTCTGATCGTCCAGGCCGCCGTTCTGTTCGGCCGCCTTGACCCGGGTCAGGACGGCCGTTTTCAGACCGCTGAAACTGAAATCCAGGTCGCCGCTGTGCAGCATGGGCCGCGGCAGGTCAAAGCGCGACGCATCGCCGCTGGCGGCCAGCCGGGACAGCGCCGGTCCGCCCGGATAGCCCAGGCCCATCAGCTTGGCGGATTTGTCGAAGGCCTCGCCCGCGGCGTCGTCCAGCGTTTCGCCCAGGAGTTCGTAGCGCCCCACCCCGTCCACCCGCATGAGCTGGGTATGCCCGCCAGACACCAGCAAGGCGATGAAGGGAAATTCGGGCCGGGGATCGGCCAGCATCGGCGACAGCAGATGGCCTTCAAGGTGATGGATGCCGATGGCCGGCAGGCCGCGGGACCAGGCGAACGCCTGCGCCACGCTCGCGCCGACCAGCAAGGCGCCGGCCAGGCCGGGGCCGGCCGTATAGGCCACCGCCCCGACATCGGACATCTGAATGCCCGCCTCTTCCAGCACCTGGCGGGTCAGCGGAATCACGCGCCGGATGTGGTCGCGCGAGGCAAGTTCCGGCACCACGCCCCCGTATTCCTGGTGCATGGCGATCTGGGTGTGCAGCGCGTGCGCGAGCAGGCCGCGTTCCGTACAGACGGCTGCGACGCCGGTTTCGTCGCAGGAGCTTTCAAAGCCGAGAATGATCATGGCGGCAGAGTTTACAACTGATGCGAAAATACGCCTGTTCTTGAATGGGACGGGGGATGCGCCCCCGCCCGACACAACCTGAAAATCCTGCAAAAACCCTGGGGACTCGAATGCTGGAGAAGCTATTCAAGCTGCGTGAGCACGGCACGACCGCAAGAACGGAAGTCGTTGCCGGCCTGACGACATTCCTGACGATGTCGTACATCATCTTCGTCAATCCGGACATCCTGTCCTCGACCGGCATGGACCGCGACGCCGTGTTCGTGGCCACGTGCCTGGCCGCCGCGCTGGGGTCGCTGGTGATGGCGTTCATTGCCAACTGGCCGATCGGCATGGCGCCCGGCATGGGCCTGAACGCGTTTTTCGCCTTCACCGTGGTCAAGACCATGGGATACACCTGGGAGCAGGCACTGGGCGCCGTGTTCATCTCGGGTGTCATCTTCCTTTTCCTGACGATATCCGGCATCCGGGTCTGGCTGGTCAAGGGCATCCCGCATTCACTACGCAGCGCGATTGCCGCGGGCATCGGGTTGTTCCTGGCCATTATCGCGCTATCGAGCGCCGGAATCGTGGTCGCGCATCCGGCCACGAAGGTCACGCTGGGCAACCTCACGACGCACGGCCCGCTCTTTGCCATCCTGGGCTTTTTCGTGATCGCATCCCTGGACGCGCTGCGCGTGCGCGGCGCCATCCTGATCGGCATCATCGTCGTCACCGTGCTGTCGATGGTGCTGGGCTACAACGAGTTCAAGGGCATCTTCTCGGCGCCGCCCAGCCTGTCGCCCACGCTTTTCAAGCTGGACATCATGGGCGCCCTGCACTCCGGGTTCGTGCACGTGATCCTGGTGTTCGTGCTGGTCGAGGTGTTCGATGCGACCGGCACGCTGGTGGGCGTGGCCAAGCGCGCGGGACTGGTGCCCGAAGACCGGCCCAACCGCCTGGGCCGCGCGCTGTTCGCGGACAGCACGGCCATCGTTGCCGGCTCGATGCTGGGCACCAGCAGCACCACGGCGTATGTCGAGAGCGCGTCCGGCGTGCAGGCCGGCGGCCGCACCGGCATGACCGCGCTGATCGTGGGCCTGCTGTTCCTGGCCGCGCTGTTCATTTCGCCGCTGGCGGGCGCCGTGCCGGCTTACGCCACCGCCCCCGCCCTGCTCTACGTCGCCGGGCTGATGATGCGCGAGCTCATCGACATCGACTGGAACGACGTCTGCGAGGCCACGCCGGCCGCGCTGACCGCGCTGGTCATGCCGTTCACGTATTCCATCGCCAACGGCATCGCCTTCGGTTTCATCAGCTACGTGGTGCTCAAGACCGCCACGGGCAAGATGCGCGACGTGCACCCGGCCACGTGGCTCGTGGCCGTGCTGTTCGTGATCCGCTACGCGTTCTTCCCGGAATAAGCGCAGAGGCTTGGCAAGGTGTCAGACACCCTGGCGGCGCCTTGCCAACCTGGCAGTCACGTCTGGCAGGGTGTCAGACACCTTGGGCAGGTGTCTGACACCTCATTGTGCGGTCCACACCGCCAATTCGTAGCCGTCCAGGTCTGTGAAATGGAAGCGGCTGCCGCCCGGAAAAGTGAATTCGTCGCGGCTGATGCGCCCGCCCGCGGCCAAAATGCGCTGCCGGATTGCGGCCAGGTCGTCGCCGTACAGGATGACAAGCGGACCGCCGGGGCGCACCGCTTCGCCGGTCGTGAAGCCGCCCGTCAGACGGCCATCGGAAAACTCGGTGTAGGCAGGACCGTAATCCGTGAAGGTCCAGCCGAAGACGTCGCCATAAAAGCGCTTGCTGCGGGCAATGTCCGCGACGTTGAACTCGATGTTGTCGATCTGGTTGTTCTTGCCTCTTGCGCCCATCCGAGCCTCCTGTGTCCGTGTGGCATGCGACCCAAAACGCGGCCGAAAAGCCGCGTTTTTTCTTTGGCTATTGTAGGGATCGGAAAATTCAATCAACCCGGCCAAGGGCATGGTTGCTGGCAGGCGCCGTTGAATTCGCCGATACACTCCCCATGTAGATCAGCATATGGAGTTCATTTTGCGCCCTTCCCCCTTCCCCGCGCTGCACGCCTGTATTGACCCGGTAAAGGCGCCCGCATGAGCGCCCTGGCGAACGTCCCCTTTTCCGTGCTGGACCTGGCCCCGATTGTGCAGGGCCGCGATGCCGCGGACGCCTTCCGCAATACGGTTGCGCTGGCGCAGCATGTCGAGCAGCTGGGCTACAACCGTTTCTGGCTTGCCGAGCACCACAACATCAACGGCGTGGCCAGCAGCGCCACGGCCGTCCTGATCGGACACGTGGCCGGCCACACCCGCACGCTGCGCGTCGGTTCGGGTGGCGTCATGCTGCCCAACCACGCGCCGCTGATCATTGCCGAACAATTCGGCACGCTTGAAACCCTGTACCCCGGACGCATCGACCTGGGCCTGGGCCGCGCGCCGGGCAGCGATGGCGCCACGCAGCAGGCGCTGCGCCGCAGCCCGCGCAGCGGCCTGGAGTTTCCCGCGCTGGTCGAGGAACTGCGCGCATTCCTTGCGCCGTCGCGGCCCGGCCAGCCCGTGCGTGCGATTCCCGGCGAAGGCCTGGACATCCCGATCTGGTTGCTCGGGTCTAGCGACTTCAGCGCGCGCATGGCGGCCGAGTTGGGTCTGCCCTTCTCGTTCGCGGGCCATTTCTCGCCGGAAGGCATGGCCGCGATGCGCTTGTACCGTCACTTGTTCAAGCCTTCCAAGACGCTGTCGCGCCCTTACGCCATGATCGGCGTGCCGGTCATTGCCGCGGAATCCGACGAAGCCGCCCGCTTCCAGTCCACCACGCAGCAATTGAAGTTCCTGTCGCTGGTGCGCGGCCATCGTCTGCAGTTGCAGCCGCCCGTCGAAAGCATGGACGGCTTGTGGAACGAATGGGAGCGTGAAGCGGTCAATCAAAGATTGGGCGCTGCGATCGTGGGCGGCCCGGACACCGTCAAGCGCAAACTCGAAGCGCTGGTCGCGGAAACGCAAGCCGACGAGGTCATGATCGTGTCCGACTTCTACGACATCGCAGACCGCCTGCGCTCTTTCGAGATCGTCGCGTCCTTGAAAAACGGCGCGGGCGTCTCGACTCAATCCGCGGCCTGAGGGCCGCAAACCGCGCTTTGCACAGCGCCAACCATTGCGACGCAGCCTTCACCGGTTCTACTATTGCCTAACAAGCACCTGGCAACTACGCGTCGCCGCAATACGCCGGGACGGAAACCGGCGTTTTCAGCCACTGCTTTTCGCCGCCCCGCGGCAAGGATTCCACATGAGTATTGTTGAACTCACCAAAGACAGCTTCCAGGAAGCCATCACGCCCGACGGCACCCTGATCGTCGATTTCTGGGCGCCCTGGTGCGGCCCGTGCCGCGGCTTTGCCCCGGTCTTCGAACAGGCTGCCACCGAGCATCCGGACGTCACGTTCGCCAAGGTGAACACCGATGTGGAGCAGGAACTGGCCGGCGCGCTGGGCATCCGCTCGATTCCCACGCTGATGGTTTTCCGCGAAAAGGTTCTGCTGTTCTCGCAACCGGGCGCCTTGTCCGGCGGCCAGCTCAATGAGCTGCTCGCCAAGATCAAGGAAGTGGACATGGAAAAGGTCCACCAAGAAATCGCCGCGGCGCAAGACAGCCAGGACGCGTAAACACCAAGGGGCCCTCACCGGGCCCCTTCCTTTTGCACTAGGTCAGTGCAGCCCCACCGTTGCGCAAGCCGTGGCGCATCCCGGCCTGCGCCCACGCGCGCGGCCGGGCTAGGACACCACTTCCCACCCGGACCGGCCGCGCGTGATGTTGGCCGCGGTGACTTCCAGGTCCGGCACGGCCGCGCGCGGCACCGTGAACGTGAGCACGACGCCATCGGCGTTGTAGTCTTCCTGCCCGATGGCGGCGCCTGCCTGCGCCAGCCGCGATTTCAGCAGCGCCATTTCCGCAAAGCCGCAGGCGCAGCGCACGGTCGCAAGATCGACGATTTCGGTGCGCTCTCCCAACCGCAGGCAATTGGCCGCGCATCCGCCGTATGCCCGCACCAGTCCACCCGCACCGAGCTTGATTCCGCCATACCAGCGGACCACCAGCACCGCGACGCGGTCCATGTCCTGGCCTTCGATGGCCTGCAGGATCGGCCGGCCGGCCGTGCCGCCGGGCTCGCCATCGTCATTGAAGCGGTATTCCTGTCCGATGCGGTACGCCCAGCAGTTGTGCGTGGCCTCGGGATCGCTATGCTCGGCAAAGAAGCGCATGGCGTCGTCGATCGTGGCGACCGGCGCGGCATACGCGGCAAAGCGGCTTTTCTTGATGTCTTCCTGGTAGGTGCAGGGAGCGGTCAACGTGTGCGTCATGCCCGGCATTGTAAGTGCGCGGATCGCGTGTCCGCATGCCCGGGCGGCGTGGCCGCGCGCAGTGGCCATGAGGCCGCATCAGCCGTGGCAGTCGGGGACTTCCTGATCCAGATAGACGTCGAAGGCGACGTCGCGCGCCCATTTCGTGGTCATGGCCTTCCACGCGCCGGCGCGGTCCCAGGCGCGCATCTCCTGGCCGAGCCAGGCGCGCGAGGCTTCGTCCCGCGCAGGCACAAGCCACACGCGCTCCTGGCGGGCGCCATCCGCGGCCAGTGTCGAGGAAAACTTCTTCCATTCCGGAAAACGCATGAGGGGCTCCCACACGGCGTCGTCGACCAGGCCGATGTCGCACTCGCCTTCGCGCACGGCAACGAGCGCGTCCGACGGCACGCGATAGGTCTTGACGGCCGCGCCCCAGCTTTGCGCCAGGGCTTTGGCCTGCGTGGCCGCCTCGGCCATGCACACGCTGCGGCCCTGCACGTCGGCGGGCTTGCGCAGCCGCGTGTCGCTGCGGATCACCGCCTTGGGCCGCGCAGCATAGCCGGTGGCTTGCACCGCGACGGCCTGCGGCTGTCCGTCGGCATTGTCGGCCAGCACCAGATCCACTTCGCCGGCGGCGAGCGCCCGGGCGGCGTCGCGCGCCGGCACCTGCACCAGACGCACGGGCAGTTTCAGGCTTGCGCCCAGCCTTTCGGTGATGGCCGCATCCAGCCCTTCCGGCGTGCGGATCTTGGCGCCCGCGACGGGCGGCGCAGCCAGGTACGGCACGCCCACGACCAGTTCGCCGCGCGTGCTGGCCGCCGCGAAGACATTGGACTGCACCGCGGGCTGAGCTTGCGCCAAGCCCGCGGCCAGAAGGCCGGCGGCAAGGACGAATGGGCGGATGCAGGACAACATGACGGGCTTTGCGACCTTAGACGTACTGGTAACGCAGCAGGCGATGCTTGAGGTTTTCAAGCACGAACTGGTCGATCAGGGCGGCCAGCACGGCGATGACGAGGATGTTGGTCATGACCCCGGTCATGTCGGCGATTTCGCCCGAATACGCCAGCGACCGGCCCAGCCCCTTGCCGAAGCCGATCAGCATTTCAGCCGAGATCAGCGCCCGCCAGGCATTGCCGAACGCCAGTTGCGCGCCGGTGATGAGCTCGGGCATGACCGCGGGCAGATACACCCGCTTGATCAGCCCCCAGCGGGTCGCGCCCATGACGCGCGCCGCCGAGACGTGCACGCGCTGAACGGATTCGGTCGCGTTCATCACGCTGAGCGCGGCCGGGAAAAACGCCGCCAGCGCCACGACCACGATGATGGGCGTATTGCCAAAGCCCATCACGATGAGAAACAGCGGCACCCACGCGATGGACGGAATCGACTGCAGGATGACGATGGCGCTGCGCAGCACTTCGCGAAAGAAGAACAGCACGGCTGCCACGAGGCCGAAGCCGACACCAGCGGCCAGGGCCAGCCCGTAACCTGCGCCCAGGCGTCCCAGCGTGCCCAGGAGGCTTTGGTGGAACGACTGCTTGCCCAGGTCTTCGAACAGACGTTCGACCACGGCGGGCACGCCGGGCATCAGGAAGTCAGGCAGCGCGAAGGCCGCCAATTGCCAGATGGCCAGAATGAACAGGACGCCCAAAACGCCCGCAAGATGCTTGCGGGCGCCGGTCACTCGGGTAGACGCGCTCAAAGCTTGCGAGCCTCTTGCCAGGACAGGTCGACGATGCTGGAGACGTCGTACGGCTTGCCGTCGCGCGTCTTGAGCGATCCCTGGGCTTGCAGGATGTCAGCGATTTCCTGCATGCGCGCCGTGTCTTTCTCGGTCAGCTTGGGCGTGAACACCTGCGTGCTGATGGCCTCGGAAATGACCGTTTCGCGCGGCAGCTCGCCACGGTTCAGCGTCTTGAGCGTGGGCTCGGCAATGAAGTAGGACGCGATCAGCTTGGAAGCCTGCGCGGGTTCCTTCTGCAGCAGCGTGATGGCCTGATTCTGCGCGTCCAGCGCCTTCCAGACGTCGTCCTTGCGCTTGGCCAGCGTTTCGCCGGACGTGATCACGACCATGCACGGGAACGGCCACGCCTCGCCCACTTCATAGATCTGCTTGACCGGCGCGATCAGCTGCGCGATGCGGTCGTAGGGTTCGAACAGGAAGGCGGCGTCCACGCGCTTGCCCACCAGCGACTGCACGGCCACGGCCGGGCTCACACCCATGACGTTGACGTCGTCGGCCGTCAGGTTGCCCGACTTGAGCACGACGCCCTTGAGCACCACGTCAGCGGTGCTGCCTTCGGCCTGCGAGGCCAGCGTCTTGCCCTTCAGGCCGGCGATGTCCTTGATGCCCGAATCGTCGCGCACGATCAGCGAGTGATAGCCCTGTTGCGCGCCGCCCACCACCTTCAGGTCCGCGCCCTTGGACGCCCAGGCGACCGCGTTGGTAAAGCCCAGCACGCCGATGTCGAGCTGGCCGCCGACGATGGCCTTGATGAGGTCGGTGCCCGATTTGAATTCGATGAGTTCGGAATCCAGGCCGGCCTTTTTGTAATAGCCGCCCTCTTGCGCGACGATGGCCTGCGCATCATCCATCACGCGCAGGTAACCCACGCGGAACTTTTCGGCGGCCATCGCGGGGGCAGCCGCCAGCAGCGCCGCGGCCAGCGGCAGGGACAACCATTGCTTCAATTTCATCAGGAGCTCCAGGAAATTCAGGAAGCGGCCGCGCCCGGGCGTGGCCGCAGGGTATTGGTATGAAGGATCAAGCCGCCAGCGCGATGTCCGAGTGCGCGTCCGCGCCACCGACCCCGATGCCCAAGAGGCGCAGGATCTCGCGCTTTTCAGCGGCCAGGTCGGACAGGTCGTGCGTCTTGGCGCGATGCGCCAGGTTGAACTCGCGCAGCACCCGCGCCGGGCGCGGGCTGAAGACGACGATGCGATCGGCCAGGAACAAGGCCTCGTCGACGTCGTGGGTCACCAGCAGCACGGTGGGCTTTTCCTGCGCGATAAGCTGGCGCAGCACGTCCTGCAGGGCCAGGCGGGTCAGCGCGTCCAGCGCGCCGAAGGGTTCGTCCATCAGCATGGTCTGCGGCTGCGCGATGAACGCGCGGGCCAGCGCGGCGCGCTGGCGCATGCCGCCGGACACCTGATGGGGATAGTAGTGTTCGAAGCCCGCCAGGCTGACGCGCGCCAGCCATTCGCGCGCCGCCTCGCGGGCGCGCTTCTTGGGCGTGTTCTGGAATTCCAACGCCAGCGCCACGTTGTCTTCCAGGGTCAGCCAGGGATACAGGGCGTGTTCCTGGAACACCAGCGTGCGGCTGGGATGGGGACCGGCGACCTTAGTGCCGTCGGCCAGCACGCTGCCCTGCGTGGGCATTTCAAGCCCTGCCGCCAGATGCAGCAAAGTGGACTTGCCGCAACCGGACGGGCCGACCAGCGCGACCAGCTCGCCGGTCTTGAATTCACTGGTAAAGCCGTCGACGACAGGCAAGTCGCCGAACTGCTTGTGGACGTTGTCGAAAATAAGGTTCATGGACGAATCGTCAGGGCGCGAGAAAACGAGCCTCAAATCTAACAATTCGTTATATGAATCCAAACGATCAATATCGCATGTCTTAACTTCTTCCAGTAATAAAGATCAGGCTGACGAGGCCGTCGCCTGTCCACGCGTGGCGGCCCGCTGCAATCCGAACGCAATCAGCAAGCCCATCGTGACCGACAGGGAGGCCGCCAGGAAGATCGCCGGATAGCCGAATCCGCTGGAGATGTAGCCGGCGATGGGACCGGTCACGCCCAAGGCGAGATCCAGGAAGGCCGAATAGGCGCCCAGCGCGGCGCCGCGGCTGCCGGCCGGCACGCGCGCCACGGCTTCGACGCCGATGGCCGGAAACACCAGCGCAAAGCCGCTGCCGGTAAGCGCGGCGCCCAGCAGCGCCATGCCTGGGTTGGGCGCCAGCCACAGCAGCAACAGACCGGCAGCCTCCACCACGAACGACACCTGCGCGACCCGGAAGCCGCCAAAACGGGTGATCGTGCCGGCAAACAGCAGCCGCACGCCGATGAAGGCGCCGCCGAACGCGCTGAGCGCATTCGCGGCGCCCTCCCAGGAGGCGCTGGCGTAATACAGCGCAACGAATGCCGCCAACGTGCCAAAACCCACCGACCCCAGGCCCAGCGCCATGCCATGCGGAAACACCCGCAGCACCACGCTCTTGAAGGCCATCCGGTGGCCGCCCACGATGGCGACGGCGGGCCGCAGCATCGCCAGTCCCAAACCCGCCAGACCCAGCAGCAGCACCGCACCGCCCAGCGCGCCCATGCTCCAGTGCTTTTCAAGCTGCACGCCGAGCGGGGCGCCGAGCGCCAGCGCGCCATAGGTGGCGATGCCATTCCACGAAATGACGCGTGCCGTGTGCAGCGGCCCTACCCGCGCAATGGCCCAGGTGGCCGAACCGGTGCCCACCCAGCTCTCGCCGAAGCCCAGCGCCAGACGGCTCAGAATGATGGCCGCCAGACTCAGCCAGGCGGTGCGCTCGAAGGCATAAGCCAGCAGCAGGAAGACGCCACTGATCGCGCAGGCGGCCATGCCGATGACGACGGTCTGCTTGGGGCCGACCATGTCGGCCATCCGGCCGGCGTGCGAGCGGCTGAGCAAGGTCGCCACGTACTGCACGCTGATCGCCAGGCCCGCCAGCACGGAGCCATAGCCCAGGTTGCCGTGCACGTAGCCCGGCAGCACGGCCAGCGGCAGGCCGATGGCCAGATAGCAGATGAAGGTGAAGAAGGCGATGGCTACGATGCGGGCCGTCAGGGTGAACGTGCCGATCTGCGCGCCATCGGGCGCGGCATGCTGAGAGGGAGACATTTGGGGACAAAGGCAGGCCTGGCCGGACAGGCGCCAGGATCGGGGCGGATGATAGCGCAGCGCGGTTTGCGGCCGGCTGAATGCGCGCGCCGCGCCGTGGCTGGCGCGCTGGGCCGCGGCAGGCGGGCTCAAATGCAGAAGCGGCGCACGAGTCCGTGCGCCGCTTCAGGCGAACCGTCCGGGAATCAGGCCTCGATGCCGCGCGAGGACAGGTAGTCTTCGTAGCCGCCTCGGTAGTCGACGATCTCGCCCGAAGGCAGGATCTCGATCACGCGCGTGGCCAGGCCCGACACGAATTCGCGGTCATGCGACACGAACACCAGCGTGCCTTCGTACTTTTCCAGCGCGAACTGCAGCGATTCGATCGATTCCATGTCCAGGTGGTTGGTCGGCTCGTCGAGCAGCATGACGTTATGCCGGCCAAGCATCAGGCGGCCGAAGGTCATGCGGTTCTTTTCGCCGCCGGACAGCACCTTGGGCGCCTTGGGCAGGTCATCCGCCGAGAACAGCAGGCGGCCCAGCACCGAACGGATCGACTGGTCGTCGTCGCCCGGCTGGCGGTGGTCGCCCATCCAGTCCAGCAGGTTGATGTCGGTCTGCAGGAATTGGTCGGAAACGTCCTGGGCCATGTAGCCGAGGTCGGCATTGTCCGACCATTTGACCGTGCCCGAATCGGGCTGCAGGTCCTGCGCCAGCAGGCGCAGCAGCGTGGTCTTGCCCACGCCGTTGGCGCCGATGATCGCGATCTTCTCGCCGGCGTCGACCATGGCCGAGAACTTGGTGATGACCGGCGCATCGTAGGCCTTGGTCAGGTTTTCGACGGTGACGGCCAGGCGGTGCATGACCTTGTTCTGCTCGAAGCGGATGTACGGATTCTGGCGCGACGAGGGCTTGACCACTACCTGGTCGGCCTTGATGCGGTCGATCTGCTTCAGGCGGGACGTGGCCTGGCGCGACTTGGACTTGTTGGCGGCAAAGCGGCGCACGAAGTCCTGCAGTTCAGCGACGCGTTCCTTGGCCTTGGCGTTGTTGGCGACCAGGCGTTCGCGGGCCTGGGTGCTAGCCAGCATGTAGTCGTCGTAGTTGCCGGCGTAGATGCGGATTTCACCGTAGTCCACGTCGGCCATGTGCGTGCACACCTGGTTCAGGAAGTGACGATCGTGGCTGATGATGATCATCGTGCTCTGGTAACCGTTGAGCACGTTTTCCAGCCAGCGGATCGTGTTGATGTCCAGGTTGTTGGTGGGTTCGTCCAGCAGCAGGACGTCGGGGTTCGAGAACAGCGCCTGCGCCAGCAGCACGCGCAGCTTCCAGCCCGGCGCCACTTCGCGCATCGGCAGGTTGTGCTGGTCGACGGCGATTTCCAGGCCCAGCAGCAGTTCGCCTGCGCGGGCTTCGGCGGTGTAGCCGTCGTACTCGGCGAACTTGGCTTCCAGATCGGCGGCGCGCATGTAGTCGTCTTCGGTCGCCTCCGGGTTCGCGTAGATCGCGTCGCGCTCGGACATGGCCTGCCACATTTCGGTGTGGCCCATCATCACCACATCAAGCACGCGCACGTCTTCAAAGGCGAACTGGTCCTGGCGCAGCTTGCCCAGGCGCACGCCCGGCTCAAGCGCGACGTTGCCGCCGGAGGGTTCGAGATCGCCGCCGATGATCTTCATGAACGTAGACTTGCCGGACCCATTGGCCCCGATCAGCCCGTACCGGTTGCCTTCCCCGAACTTGACGCTGACGTTCTCGAAAAGGGGCTTGGGACCGAACTGGATGGTGAGATTGGCGGTGGATATCACGGTGTATGTACGTTTGAAGGCGCCCGAAGGCGCATGCGGGAAAACCTGCTAGTGTAGCAAACGCGCTGCGAACCGCCGATCAGTGATGATGTTCGTCCAGCACCAGGTGAGCCAGGCCCTTCTCGGTGGCGATCCCGACCTTCTGGCCGATCGGCAACGTGGCCTTGGTGGCGACGTGGCCGTACGGCAGCCCGGTAATCACCGGCACCTTCACCGTCTTGCGCAGCCAGGCCACGACCTCGTGCAGATCGTAACCCTTGTCGTGCGGCGCCAGCTTGTATTCCGTAAAACGTCCCAGCACGATCGCCTTCTGGCGCGCCAGGATGCCGGCCTGCCACAGCTGGATCAGCATGCGTTCGACGCGGTACGGATGCTCGGCCACGTCTTCAAGGAACAGGATGCCGCCGCGGATCTTCGGCATGTAGGGCGTGCCCAGCAGCGACGTCAGCATGGCCAGGTTGCCGCCCCACAGGATGCCGCGCGCGTCCACCGGGTCGGCGTCCGGTGTTTCGAAGCTGAGGATCTCAAGTTCGCCGCGCATCAGCTCGCCGAACAGCGCCTCGGTCAGATCATCGACCTTCTTGCCGCCGAAGTCCTGGACTGCGGTGGCGCCGGTGTAGCTGACCGCCCCGGTCTGCGCCAGCAGGCCCAGGTTGAAGGCGGTGAAATCGCTCATGCCGACGAAACGCTTGCCGCTGTCGGCCATCGCCTTCCAGTCGATGGCGTGCAGCAGCCGGCCCAGACCGTAACCCCCGCGGGTCACCATGACGATCGGCAGCTTCTGCTTGGCCGCGCGCGTCAGGCTGGCCAGCCGCTGCGCGTCGGTGCCGGCAAACCGCTGATGTTCGGCCAGCGCCGTGCGGTCCAGCGCCGTCTTGAAGCCCTGCTGCGCCAGCCGTTCGCGCGCCAGCGTCACGGTGGCGGGATCGCGCACGGCGGACGACGGGGAAATCAGGTAGATGCCGCGGGCGTCCGGCTGCGGGCCGTGATGGTGGTCGTGGTCGTGATCATGGCCGCATGCGTCGCCGCAGTCCGGGCCGTGATCGTGCGGATGATCGTGGGCCGCGGGGACATCGGCCTTTGCGCGGCGCGCCTTGGTGGCGGGCTTGGCGGCAGGCTGGGCGGCTTTGGGGGTACTCATGCGATGGATTCCTTGGCGCGGCGTTCGCGGAAGAACCGGCGCAGCAGATCGCCGCAAGGTTCGGCCAGCACGCCGCCGGTGACTGAAGTGTGATGATTGAGCTTGGGCACGGATCCGACGTCCAGCACGCTGCCGCAGGCGCCGGTCTTGGGATCGTAGGCGCCGAACACGACACGGGCCAGGCGCGCGTGCAGCATGGCGCCGATGCACATGACGCAGGGCTCGAGCGTGACGTAGACGGTGATGCCGGGCAGCCGGTAGTTTTCAAGCTGGCGCGCGGCCCCGCGCAAGGCGACGATCTCGGCGTGCGCGGTCGGGTCGTGGTCGATGATGGTGCGGTTGTAGCCGCGCCCCAGGATGTCGCCCTGGGCGGAAACAACCAGCGCGCCCACCGGCACCTCGCCGACGTCGTACGCCGCCTGGGCCTGTTCCAGCGCCAGGGTCATGAATCGGGCGTCCTGCTCGGTCCAGGGCAGGACCACGGCGGGCGCGGCCAGCACGGCCGGGTCAGCCACGGTACACCCGCGACTTCAGCGCAACGCGGCCGGCCAGGCTGGTGACGGCCTCTTCGAGCCACTGATAAAGCTCGGCCTGCTCGTCGTAGCGGGCCTGATTCAGGTTGGACACGCGCCCTTCCTCGATGAAGCCCCAGGCGCGGCTGCGCTTGTCGCGGTGCTTGGGGTCCCAGACCCCGAAAGCGAAGCCGCCCGCGCGGCGGATCAGCGAAAAGCACGGGATGTCCGTGTAGCCATCGCCCACGAACACCATCTGGTCGAACGGGATGCGCAGCCGGTCCTCGGGAACCTTGCGGTTGACCTCGAACGGCTTGTTGCGGAAATCGCGCCCGATGATGCCCTTCTGGATATGGAAAAGGTAGCGGGTTTTGTCGGTGAAACTGACGACGCGCCGCGGGAACGCAATGCCGCCGTCGTCGCCGTAGACGAATTCCGAGGCCCAGATCTCGGTGAACTC
Organism: Achromobacter sp. E1; assembly: GCF_037039475.1. NCBI lineage: Bacteria > Pseudomonadati > Pseudomonadota > Betaproteobacteria > Burkholderiales > Alcaligenaceae > Achromobacter > Achromobacter sp. E1. The sequence continues at coordinate 2,747,889 of NZ_CP146253.1, read as the reverse complement.
ATGCGCGATGGGCGTGGCGCGCACCACGTCGCCGATGCCGCTGGAAATCAGGTAGAACTCAAGCTGCACCTGCGGATGCTCGGCGCGCACCGCCGCGCGCAGCCGCTGGAACAGCGTGGATACGCCGTCGTGCAGATCGAGGCGCGCGCCCCAGTCTTTCAGGCGCTGCTGCGTGATGAGACCGTGCCGTCCCTGGCGGGACAGTTCGATCATCTTGTAGAGATAGGCGGGGACGGGATCCCAGTCCTGCTGGAACAGCAAGGGATCGACCTCTTCCTTCCAGAACGAGGCCGTGTCCACGCCGATGCTGTCCAGAAAGCCGGACGTGCTGTCCGAAGCCAGCGTGTCGTCGAAGTCGAAAATCAGGGCGATGACGTCGGACATGAATATGCGTGAGAAAAGGCGACAGCCGCCATTTTGCCTGATTGCTGCGGCGGCTGCGCCCTCACGCCATGCCCGATATGTCGCCGGCGACTTACTGGCGGATCGGCGCGCTCATGGTTCCCGTGCCAGGCGCGGGGGCCATGCCGGGAGCCGGCGCCATGCCCGGGGCGGGAGCCATTCCAGGTGCGGGTGCCATGCCAGGGGCCGGGGCCATGCCCGGGGCGGTGCCGGCGGGCACTTGAATCACGGTTTCGCGCAGCACGCCGCCGCCCTGGACGCTACCGCGCACATTGCTGGGCGAGGTCATCTGAGTGACGCAACTCTGGCGCTGGGCTTCGGGCAGCCGATTGCAGCGGGCAAGCATGTTCTGCTGAAGTTGTTCAGGGCTGTCGTCCCGCAGATTCTGGCGGTTGCGCTCCTGGCGCGCCGCGCCGGCTTCGCGCAGGCAGGTGTCCAGTGGTTGGCCTGTCGTGCCGCTCTTGCAAGCCGCGACGTCCTGCTGGTAGCGCGACTGCGACGAATCGGCGTTGCCGGATTGCGCATGCGCGGCGCCGGCGGCAAGCATCAGTCCGGTCGTGCACAGCATGGCGGCGAGGCGCTTCGTAGGCAGGGAAACAGAAGTCATGGTCAGCTCCTTTAGAAGAGATTGAACCCGGGCGGCTCGGTCTTGCGCCGTGTCGCCCACTGACATCACTATCCCATGACCTGGCGATGGGGGACATAACCAGCGACGTGAATTCGTAAGGTTACGTTTCAAAGCCAATCGGGGTCGCGCCCCAAATTCAACGCGCGTCTTTGTCCGCTTCGGCCTTGGTGAGGCGGTTGCGATAGGTTGCGGCGCGCATCAGCAGCATGGCCGTGACGGGCGACGACACAATCAACAGCAACGTGATGATGACCTCGTGAAACACGGGCCGCGCCGACAGCGCCGAGAAGACGAGAATGGAAGACGCCAGCACGCAGGCGCAACCCATCGTGTTGCCCAGCGTGGGCGCATGGATGCGCGACTGGAACGTGCGAAAGCGCAGCAGGCCGGCCGAGCCGGTCACCGCCAGCAACCCTCCCAGCACCAGCAGGATGCAGGCCGGAATGCCGGCCCACAGCGGGATATCGACGTCCATCATGGCTCGATGACCTCGCCGCGCAGGAGAAAGCGCGCCATTGCGGTGGAGCCCACGAAACCGAACAGCGCGATCAGCAGCGCAATGTCGAAGTACACGGACGTGCCGGACCGGATGCCGAACACCAGCATCGTCAGCATGCCGTTGATGTACAGCGTGTCCAGGGCCAGGACGCGGTCCTGGGCGGTGGGGCCGCGCAACAGGCGGATGGTGGCAAACACCATGCCCAGCGCAAAGCAAAGCAAGGCAAAGGATGCCGCCCAATAAAGTACTGAATTCATTCGAACATCTCCATCAACGGGCGCTCGTAGCGCTGCTGCACCAGTTCGACCCACTCATGTTCGTGCTGCAGGTCAAGCACATGCAGTTTCAGGCTGTGGTCGTCGGTCAGGTCCACCCAGACGGTGCCGGGCGTATAGGTGACGATGCAGGCCAGCATCGCCAGGCCATGCGGGTCGCGCATGGTGAGCGGGATCAGGATGAACCCGGGTGAGAATTCATTGCGGCGCGGATTCAGGATCAGCCGCGCCACCGCGATGTTGGACTTGATGATGTCTTTCGTCACGCGCAGCAAAAGCGGTATCGCTTTCCAGAGGCGGCGCGGACGCGCCCTCAGCGGTCGCAGGCGCGAGGCGGCCCACGTGAACCACAGCGCCAGCGCGATGCCCAGCGCGATCTGCCCCGCGGACATGCTTTCGTTGAGCACCAGCCACAGAACAAACAGCAGCGTGGGCAGGATTAGGAAGTAAAGACGGCGCATCAGCTTCCTCCCTTGACGCCGCGCACGGTCTGCGCGGACATGACGGCGTCGATGTAGGACGCGGGCTGGTCAAGCGACCGGGCCGCGTCGTCCAGGTAGGCCGACACTGGACCGGCGCCCGCGGCCAGGGCCACGCAAAGCAACACCAGCGCCGCGACCGGGCCCGCCTCGATCACGCGAAGGCGCGGCGTGCTGCGGTCGTCGCTGGCCCAGAAAATACGGATGCCGGTGCGGCCCAGGCCGATCAGGCCAGCCAGACCCGACACCAGCACGGCCGCCACGAGAATCCAGGCGTCCATGGGCGGCGCCGATTCGGTGGCCGCCGAGACGGCCGCCGACAACAGCGAGAACTTCGCGACAAAGCCGGACAGCGGCGGCAAGCCGGTCACCAGCAAGGCGCACGAAATGAAGGCCAAGCCCAGGAACGCCATCGCGGCGGGGATCGCCACGCCGACCACGTCGTCGGACCGGTTCACAGAGGTCGGATCATCCAGATCGAAGGCGTCGAGCGTAACTGCGAGCACGTTCGCGCCGAAGCTGCGGGTGCGTTCGATCAGCTCGGCCAAGAGGAAGAACGCGCCCGTCGTCAGCACCGAACTGATCAGGTAGAACAGCGCGGGACCGGTGAGCGTGACGCCCGGCATGCCCAGCGCGGTCAGCAGCGTGCCGGCCGACACGATGACGCAGTAGCCGACCATTTTTTCCAGTTGCTGGGTGGCCAGCAGCCCCAGGGCGCCGAACAGCAGCGTGGCCAGTCCGGCGGCAAACATCCAGTCCAGGCTGAAGGCGGCGGGCGCGCCCGTGGGCAACAGCAGCGAGCCGATGCGCAGCAAGGCGTAGATGCCGACCTTGGTCATGATGGAGAACATGGCCGCTATGGGTGCGCCAGCCGACCCATAGCCTTTGACCAGCCAGAAGTTGAGCGGCCAGGCGCCCGCCTTCACGAGGAACGCCACGCCCAGGATGGCGGCGCCCGCTTCGAACAGCATGCGCTCGGCGCCCGTCAGATTGCCCGCGCGCAAGGCCAGGTCGGCCATGTTGAGCGTGCCGGTCACGCCGTAGATCAGCGCAATGCTAATGAGCAGCAGGAACGAAGCCACCAGATTCACGGCGATGTACTGCAGGCCGGCGCTGACGCGCGCCACGCCGGACCCATGCAGCAGCAAGCCGTACGACGCGGCCAGCAGCACCTCGAAGAACACAAACAGGTTGAACAGGTCGCCGGTCAGGAAGGCGCCATTCAGGCCCATCAGCAGGAACTGGAAGAGCGAGTGGAAATGCACGCCCGCGCGGTCCCACCGCGCCAGCGCGTAGACCAGCGTGGCCAGTCCCAGCACCGCCGTCAGCGTCAGCATGACTGCGGCCAGGCGGTCGACCACCAGCACGATGCCGAACGGCGCCGGCCAATCGCCCACGAGGTAGGCCCCTACCCCGTTTTCCCAGACGCCGGGCACGCCCCCGCCTGCGACGAACAACAGGGAAATCGCGGCCGCCAATTGGGCAAGCGTGGACACAAGCGCGATGCCGCCGCGCGCGTAGCGGCTGGTGTCGGCGAGCAGCAGCATCGCCGCGCCCGCGACCAGCGGAATGATGATGGGCAGGACCGGAAGATGTTGAAGCCAGAAACTCAAGATTGGGACTCCCGTCCATCAACGTGGTCGGTACCCGTAAGGCCCCGCGAGGCGAGCAGCACAACCAGGAACAGCGCGGTGGTGGCAAAGCCGATGACGATGGCGGTCAGCACCAGCGCCTGCGGCAGCGGATCCGCATACCAGGAAGGATCATGCGCCATGGCGGGATCCACCACCGGCGGCTTGCCGGACGTGAGCCGGCCCATGCCGAAGATGAAAAGGTTGACCGCATAGGAGACCAGCGACAGGCCCATGATGAACTGGAACGTCCGGGGCCGCAGCAGCAGCCACACGCCCGAGCCCGCCAGCACGCCGATCGCGGCTGCGTATATCAATTCCATCAGGCTTCTCCTGTTTGAGCGGCGGCCGCCTGGAGTTCGGCGGCGGCCTTGCGTTGCGCGCGCAGCGATTGGTGGGCAAGCGCCACCAGCACCAGCACGGTGGATCCCACGACCAGCATGTAGACGCCCAGGTCGAACAGCAGCACGCTGGACACGTGGACATGGCCGATCAACGGCAGCGCGACGTCCCAGGCCAGCGCGGCGAGGAACGGCTTGTAGGCCAGCCACGCGCTCACGGCGGCGATGCCTGCGGACAGCAGCCCGATGCCGATCCAGTTCTGGGGATTCAGGCGGCTGCGGGATTCGACCCAGTACACCCCGCCCACCATGTACTGCAGGATGACGGATGTGGCGAAGATGAGGCCGCCGACGAAGCCGCCGCCCGGCTGGTTGTGGCCGCGCAAGAGGAAGTACACGGAAATCAGCGCGGCAACCGGTAGCAGCAGGCGCACCAGCACGGCCGGCACCATCATCGAGCCGGCGGGCACCACCGACTTGATGTCGGGCGCGTCGGGGATGCCGCCGTCCTGGTCCATCTGCTGGCGCGGAATGTCCGCGCTCTCGGCGGCCGGGCGGAACCGGCGCAGCAGCGCGTAGACGGTCAGCGCCACGATGCCCAGCACCGTGATTTCGCCAAACGTATCGAAACCGCGGAAGTCCACGAGGATCACGTTGACCACGTTGGTGCCGCCGCCGTCGGGCAGCGCCCGGTCCACGAAGTAGGACGAAATGGGATTGGTCTGGGGCCGCGCCAGCACCGAATAGGCCAGCGCCGACATGCCCGTGCCGGCCGCCACCGCCAGCAGCAGGTCGCGCAGGCGGCGCCCGCGCGCCATCAGCGTGGCCTTCAGGCTTTCTTCGTCGTCCTGCACGATGCGCCGCGGCAGCCAGCGCAGGCCCAGGAGCAGCAGCACCAGCGTCACGACTTCGACGGACAACTGGGTCAGGGCCAGATCGGGCGCCGAGAACCAGACAAAGGTCAGGCAAGTGATGAGCCCTGCCCCGCCGGCCAGCGCCAGCGAGGCCAGGCGGTGGTACTTGGCCTGGAACGCGGCGGCCAGCGCGCACGTGCCGCCCACGATCCACAGCAATGCGAACACCGGGTCGACGGGCGTCAGGCGGACGGCGCCGTCCAGCCAGCCGCCCGCGCGCAGCGGCAGCCACGCGACGAACAGCGTGCCGACCACGATAAGCACCATCTGCACCTGCAGGCGCGTGGACGACACCCAGCGCAACAGCCACGCGGCGGCAACGCTGGAACCGTCCAGCAGCGCCTCGAATGTGCGGCGGCCGTCCAGGCGGTAGATGAACGGCACGCGGCCGGGATTGGCGCGCTGATGGGCACGCAGGGCCAGGTACAGCAGCACGCCTGCAGTGGTGGCGACCAGGCTCATGGCGAGCGGCAGATTGAAGCCATGCCAGACGGCCAGGCTGTAGTCAGGCATGTTCTCGCCCAGGATGCTTTGCGCCGCGGTGGCCAGGAACGGACCCACGGTCAGGCTGGGGACGATGCCGACCAGCAGGCACATAAGGACCAGCAGCGCGCTGGGCAGCAGCATCCAGCGCGGCGGTTCGTGCGGCTCGCGCGGCAGGTCGGTGGCCGGCGGGCCGAAGAACACCTGCAGGATGAAGCGCAGCGAGTACGCCACGCTGAACGCGCCGGCAATCGTGGCCAAGAGCGGCAGGCCAAGCTGCACGTAGCGGTCGGCGCTGACGAAGGTGGTCTCGGCAAAGAACATTTCCTTGGACAGGAAGCCGTTCAGCAGCGGCACGCCCGCCATCGAGGCGGCGGCCACCATCGCCAGCGTGGCGGTGATGGGCATCGCCTTGTACAGGCCGGACAGCCTGCCCAGGTCGCGGGTGCCGGTTTCGTGGTCGACCACCCCCGCCGCCATGAAGAGCGACGCCTTGAACGTGGCGTGGTTGATCATGTGGAAGATGGCCGCCACCAGCGCCAGGGTGCTGTTCAGGCCCAGCAGCAGCGTGATGAGGCCCAGGTGGCTGATCGTGGAATAGGCCAGCACCCCTTTCATGTCCTGCTGGAAAATGGCTGCGTAAGCGCCCAGCACCAGGGTGATGAGCCCAAGGCCGCCGATGATCCAGAACCATTCGTCCGTGCCCGACAGCACGGGCCAGAAGCGCGCCAGCAGGAAGACGCCCGCCTTGACCATCGTTGCCGAATGCAGATAGGCCGAGACCGGCGTGGGCGCGGCCATGGCGTTGGGCAGCCAGAAATGGAACGGGAACTGCGCGCTTTTGGTCAGCGCACCCAGCGCCACCAGCACCAGCACGGCCGGATACCAGGGGTCGGCCCGGACGAGGTCGCCCGACGCCAGGACGCGGTCCATGTCGTAGCTGCCGACGATGTGGCCCAGGATCAGCACCCCGGCCAGCAAACAGAGCCCGCCCGCCCCGGTGACCGTCAGCGCCATGCGGGCGCCCCGGCGCGCGTCCAGGCGGTGGTGCCAGTAGGCGATCAGCATGAAGGACGCCAGGCTGGTCATTTCCCAGAACAGCACAAGCTGGATCAGGTTGCCCGAGAGCACCACGCCCAGCATGGCGGCCATGAAGGCTTGAAAGAAGGAAAAGAAACGCGGCACCGGGTCTTCGGGCGACATGTAGTAGCGCGCATACAGCACCACCAGCGCGCCCATGCCCGAGACGATCAGCGCGAACAGCCAGGCGTAGCCGTCCATGCGCAGGGTGAATTGCAGTCCGAGGGCGGGCGCCCAAGGTATGTCGGCCCGTATGACGCCGCCGTTGGCGACGTCGGGATACAGGGTCGCGATCAGAACCACGCAGACGAGGGCGATGAGGCCAGCCAGCCACGCCTCGGCGTTGCGGGCGTTGGAAGGCAGCAGCGCGGCGCACAGGCTGCCGGCGAACGGCAGAGCGAGGATCAGGATCAGCGACATGGCGTTCCGAAAATGTCCGGGCCCCCTCCCGCCAGCGCAAGGCAGCGAGAGACGAAACAGACCGGGGATTGAAAAACGGACGGAACCCTGGCCCGGTGCGCCGCTGCACTACACGTTGCCCCGTGGGGACATCAACCAACGCCAATTGAACGGCGCAGACAGAAACAAACGCAATAGCTTTCTTGCAAGACCGGGCAAGAATCTCAGCCGAAAAATATCAGATTCTTGTAAGTTATGCAGAGATTTATGTGAGTAATCAGCTAATGACAGCATGATGACTGCGCAGCGTTTGCGCACTGAAAGCGTATCGAAAGGCGTTCAACTGGCTGTCAGACACACTTTTTCCTTTAACTTCCGCCATCTTCGCGGAAATGGAAAGCGTCTGAAAATTTTTGCCTTTCATCATGACAGGGACAATCCCAAGTTGACCGTGGGGACATACCTGTGTGGAATTGCGGCCACGAGGCGTTGGCTTGCCGGCACCCCCGGCAATGCGCGCTTCACCGAAGCCGGTCCAAGAAGCCGGCCGGCTCGGAACAACAATATGGAGAAGACTCTTGAACGTGTTGTCACATGCCAAAGCCGCCCTGGCCCTTGCCATCGCTGGCGTCTGCTTGACCTCCGCCGCTCAGGCCGCCGATCCCTACCCCAATAAACCCATCCGGCTGATCGTTCCGTTCGCAGCGGGCGGCACGACCGATATCGTGGCCCGCGTGGTGGCTGAAGGCCTGGGCCGTGAGCTCGGCCAGCCCGTGGTCGTTGAGAACCGGGGCGGCGGTGGCGGCTCCATCGGCGCCGACGCGGTGGTGCGCGCCGCGCCCGACGGCTACACGCTGGGCGTGGCCACGGTGAGCACCATGGCCACCAATCCGGCCACCAATCCCAAGAACCCGTACAACCCGCTCAAGGACTTTGCGCCGATCACCAACATGGTGAACGTGCCCAACGTCATGACGGTCAACCCCAGCGTGCCCGCCAAGACGCTGGCTGAATTCATCACCCTCCTGAAGAACAACCCCGGCAAGTACAGCTATGCCTCGTCGGGCGCGGGCGGCATCAGCCACCTGGACGGCGAACTGTTCAAGTCGCTGACCAAGACCGACATGGTCCACGTGCCTTACCGCGGATCGGGCCCGGCGCTGAACGACGTCATCGCCGGCCAGGTCAATGTGCAGTTCGACAACCTGCCCTCCTCGATGCCGCACATCCAGGCGGGCAAGCTGCGCGCGCTGGCCGTGGCGGCGCCCAAGCGCCTGCCCGCCCTGCCCGACGTGCCGACGTTCGCCGAAGGCGGCCTGCCCGACATGGACAACATGGCGTGGTACGGCCTGGTGGCGCCCGCCGGCACGCCGCAAGCGGTGATCGATCGCGTCCACGCCGCGGCGGTCAAGGCGCTGAAGGATCCGAAGATCGCCCAGCGCCTGGCCGACGGCGGCTCGCTGGTGGACGGCAACACGCCGGCCGAATACGCCGCGCAGATCAAGCGCGAACTTGAACTGCGCCAGCGCATCGCCAAGGACCGCAACATCGTCCTGACGAACTGATACCCCAGTTCGACATGAAGGGCGCCAACGCCGGTTGGCGCCCTTTTCTCCTCCTGCGCCGCTTGACGGCAATTGCCCGGGTGGTAGCATCTGCCCCGTGCAATCCGATATATCCTCCCTTCCCTGCGTCACCTGCGCCCTCTGCGCCCTGCGCTCAACGCTGTTGAGTTCGCAGGAGGTCGCCGCGCGTTCCGCTTACGCGCGGTCCAAGCCCGGCTAATCGCCCGCCTTTCCCCTTTCTGATTTCCTTGCTCCGGCCCGTTGCCGGCTGCCTGCGCACATCCACGCGCGCCGCAGCCTGAAACCGGCCGGCGGGCGCACTGCCGCGTGGCGAGCGCCCGTCCCCATTTCGCCTGCGCACGCCTTCACGAGAGCTGGCGCGGCGGCCACGCACCGTCTTCGATTCAGCGCCATGCAACTCACCAAGAAATTCGTCAAAGCCAAGAACCCCTGCGCGGGCGGCTACAAATGGTTCCTTCGCGACCACAACGGCCAGGGGGACTACCAGGCCGTGCTCGACGCGCTCGTCGCCGACGGCCGCGTCGGCGATGCCTGCTGGCTGCTGGATCAGTTCGGCCCGACCGACGCCGTGCTGCGCCTGGACACGCTGGACGCGAACGCCATCGTGTTCGCGGGGACGCTGGAAGTGCGAATGGGCATCAACGTGGACACCGTGGTGCGCGCCGGACGCAGCATTGTCACGGGCGGCGGCATCCGGGCGGGCGAATCGATCGTCGCGGGCGAGAACATCACGGCCGGCGGCAACATCGCCAGCGCCGGCAACCTGCGGGCGGGCGGCGACGTGGCGGCCGACTGGGGCATCGAGACGACCGCCCGCCTGGACTGCGCCGGCAACGTGCGCGCCAAGTGGGACATCTGCGCGGGCCAGGATCTGGCCGTGACCGGCCACCTGCATGCCGGGCAGGACATCAGCGCGCAAGGCGCCATCAAATGCGGGCAAGGCATCAAGGCGGGCGGCAGCGTGCGCGCGGAACAGGAAATCCATGCCGCCTGCGGAATACAGGCAGGCGGATCCATCCAGTGCGGCGATCACCTTGCCTGCGGGTGGGGCTTGATCGCCGGCGAGGACATCCGCGCGGAAGGTGCCATCCGGGCGGGCGAAGGCGTGCACGCGGCGGGCATCATCGCGGCCGGCCCGGGACACGGCGTCTATGCCGGCCTGAGCGTGCGGCTGGACGCGTGGGACCTGTGCGCGCGGGTCGTGGCGCAGACGCGGCCTGCTCAGCTCGTGAGCGGTCATTGGGCGGGGCCGGACGGCGCGCTTGACGCGCCCCCGACGGACGCCACACCGCCATGGAGCGGCTGGATGGACGTCGGCGCGGCAAACGGCACGGTCCCGGGCGGCGGCCCGCGCGCCTGAAAGCCGTGCCAGCGTCTGCCGAGGGCGCTATCACTGCTGCTGCCCCTGATCGTTCCCCGACGCCGGATGGCGCAGGACGAGCATCAGCCCCGTCAGGATCGCGGCCATGCCCGCCAGGCTGAGCGCCGGCAGGCGATTGCCCAGGATCACGTAGTCCAGCGCGGCCGTGCCCACCGGCACCAGGTAGAACAAGCTGGTCACGTTGACGAGATTGCCCGCCTGGATCATGCGGTAAAAAAGCAGCGTGGCACCCACCGAGATCACAAGGCCCATCCAGATCAGCGGCACGATAAAGCCGACGCTCCAGTCGGCATGCAGCGGCTGGAATGGCGCAAACAGCAGGCACAGCACGAGGCTGACCGCGTACTGCAATGGCATCACTTCCATTGGCGCCTGCCGGACGCGCTTTTGCAGCAAGGCGCCGCCCGTCATGCTGGCCAGCGCGGCGCAGGCGTAGGCGATGCCAGCCACGGACAAGCGGGTCAGCGCGATGCTTTGATACACCACCAGCACCAGGCCGGCCAGCGCCAGGCAAAGCCCTGCCAGACGCGCCGGGGCATAGCGGCGCTCGGTCAGCGCCAGCGTCAGGATGGGTTGCGCGCCAAGCAACGTGGCCAGCACGCCCGGCGTCACGCCATGATCCAGCGCGAGCAGATAGCAGATGGAGTAACTGCCGATCAGCAGCGCGCCCGTCGCGGCCACCTGAATGCGCGTGCCGGGCTGGGGCAGCCATCGCCGGCGGGGTGCGCAGATCAGGAGCAGCGCCGCCAACGCGAGCAGGAAGCGGCACAACAAAAATCCAAAGGCGGAGGCGTGCGACAGCCCCCATTTTGCGAAGATCGCGCCGCCGCTCCACAGCAGCACGAACAAGGTGGTGGACGCGCGGGCAGTCCAAGCGCTTCGGTTGATGGACATGAGAAATCACCTGTCTGAATGGCAACAGACTCCAGCCCGGCGCGCGATGACGCGCGCTCTCGGGCGCGCGCTGCTCAGACGGCAGACGTCATGCGGCTTGCGGCGCGGCGCGAGGGGTCAGGCGGGAGAAGGGAAAGCGGCAGGTCAGCCGACGACGGCCGGCACGGGACGGCGCAAAGCCAACCCTGGCGGGCACACGCCCGGCACGACACCGCTGGGCGGCGAGGCGGGCGGCGGCGGCGCCGCGTTCTTGCCAGGAGAGACTGCCGGCGGAGAACCGGCAGAGAAGAAAGCCGGCACGCGCGCGCAGGCAAGACCGGCGCGGACGGCGCGGGCAAGCATGGCGAGAGGCGTGTGATCAGGCATCGGGGCAGCCTACCGGCCGCGGGCCGAAGCGTCAAGCGTCAAGCGTTGGCGTTGGCGTTGGCGTTGGCGTCGGAATCAACGCCAACGCGCCCCGCCGCTATCCGATCCGGCGCTGCTCCACGCCCATGTCCCGCCATGCCTCGCCGTGGCAGGTGAACATGAGGATCTGGTGCCGGGTGGCGGCGTCAAAGAGCGCCCGCTTCATGAAGTCGCGACGCGCGTCGTCGGTGTGCACCAGCGCGTCGTCCAGCAGCAGCAACGTGGGCCGGCCGGCCTCGCGCAGCAGATCCGCGTAGGCAAAGCGCGCCAGGATGCCAAGTTGCTCGCGCGTGCCGAAGCTGAGCGCCTCCAGCAGATCCTCGCCGTCGCCGCGGCGCAGCGCCGTGGGCAGCAGCGCATCGTCCAGTCGCAGCGCGGCGTCGGGAAAGAGCAGCGCCAGATAGTGGTTGAGCCGCCGGGCGAGCGGCGCCTGCAGGCGCTGCGTGGCCGCGGCGCGTTTGTCGGCCAGCAGCTTTTGCAGCAGGTCCAGCGCGGCCGCGCGCCGCGCGAACTCGTCGCGGCGCCGTTGCAGGCGTTCGCAGGCCGCCTGCATTTCGGACAGGCGTTCGCCCAGCCCCTGCGCCCCGGCCTGATCCAGCTTGCCCTGCAACTGCAGGATGTCGCCGTGGCGCTTGTGCTGCGCATCGCGTTCGATGGCGGCGGATTTCTCGAACCGCTGCACGTCCTGCTCGGCCAGTTCGGGCCGGTGTTCGGCCAGCGCGGCACGGGCCTCGCGAACACGGGCGTCGAGCTGGTCGTGGGCGCTGCGCACTTCAGCGAGCCGGCCGGCGCGCGCCTGCCGTTGGGCCACGCGTTCAGCGGACTGCAATTCGGCGCCCCGCGCAGTCGCCTGCCCTTCCAGCAACTGGGCGCGGGCCGTGTCGGCGTCCAGCGCGCGCTGCGCATCGGCAACCGCCTTTTCCGCCTGGGCGGCCACCGCTTCGGCTTCGCGCAGGGCCTGGATGGCGTCCGGCAAGCCGTCGTCGTCTGCGTCCGCGACATCACCGGCCACATCGTCGTTCAGGTCCTGCGCGGGGGGCAGTTTGGACAGCCTTTCCTGCAACTGGGCAAGACGCGCCAGCGCTTCGTCGCGCTGCGTGCGCAGCGCATCCACGCCGCGCGGCGCGTGAATGCCCAGGGTTTTGCGCATGCCGTCCAGCTCGCGCTGCAACGCGGTGTAGCGGGCGTGGCGTTGCTCGGCGTCAGCCAGGGTGTCGACGCCCGCCCGCTTGAGCAACGCGGCACATGCCGACTCCGCGCGCGCCAGGTCGCGCTGCAGGGCCGGCAGATCCTGCCCGCCGGGTTCGATCTGCAGGCGGCCCACGCCGGGCAGGTCGAGTTCGGCCGCGGCCGTCAGCAGGACCTCGCCAGAGCCGCTGACCGCCTTGCCATCGAGCAAAGCTTGCGCGCCGGCATCGAGCCGGTAGCGCAGGCGGGTGGCCACGGCCTGTTGCTGCAATTGCAGATTGCCCAGTTCGCGGCTGGCCTTGCGCAGGGCTTCGATTTCGGCGTCGGAGATCTCCAGGCGCACGGCCTCGGTCTTGAGCGCGGATCCTTGTTCGATGAGGTGGGTGACCGCGATCAGGGCGGCGTCCAGGCGTTCGATCTCGGGCGTGAGCTGCGCCAGCTGGCGGTCCAGATCCCGGCGGTCGGCTTGCGCCTGCAGCTGCGCCACGCGACGGCGCGCGGCCTCGAGGGCGGCCGCATGCGACTGCCGCTGCTGCTGGGCGCGCACCAGCGGCTCCTGCATTGCCTGCACATGCGCGTGCGCGGCGCGTGCATCGCGCAGCAGCAACTGGTAATCGGCTTCGTCCTGCTGATCGCGCCGGACCTGATCCTGCAGCAGCGCAAGCGTCTGTGCTGCCTGCGCCTGCTCGCGTTGCAGCCCGTCGAAGGCTCCACGTTCCTTGGCCAGCTCGGCCAGCCGTGCGCGGGCCTGCACGGCCTTGGTCTCGAAATCCTTCCAGGGCTGCTCGGCCTGCGCGCGTTCATGATCCCGCCGCAACTCGGCCAGGCGGTCGACGTCGGCGTTCAGTTGCGCCATGGCCTGCGCGCACGCGTCGCGCTCGGACGTGGCGCGCGCAAGCGCGTCTTCGGCTTCCTTGTAGCTGCCCTTGGGCCGGCCGTTGCGCGCGTCCAGCAACGCGGCGCGCTCAGCCGAGACGCGGTCGAACAGGCGATCGCCGTCGCTGGACGCCAGCTCGCCGGAGAGCTGCGTCAAGGCATCGCGCAGATGCGAGCCCGCGTAGCCCGCGGCTTCGTGCAGGTTCTGGCCGTCGCCCTGGCGTATCCAGAGCAGGCCCGGCACGCCGGCCAGGTCGGGTTTGCTCTGGCCGCGTCCGGGAAGTTCAAAGCCCAGCAAGACCGCCAGCGCGTTTTCGGCCTCTTCGCCGTCCAGCCGCTGCGCGCCGTCGTCGACGACGAGTTCGCAGCGGGCCTTGGACAGGAACTGCTTTTTCAGGACATACGAGTGATCCGCGTGCGTGAAGGCCAGCTCCACGCTGGGGCGCGCGCCCGATTCGCCGTGCGGCGCCAGGTCGGCGACCTTGCTGGTGCTGTAGCGTTCAAGGAACGCGGCACGGATGGCGGCGGCAATCGTGCTCTTGCCGGCCTCATTGGGACCGACAAAGAGGTTCAGGCCGTCTTGCAGATTGTCCAGCGACAACGGCTGGCGGAACTTACGGAATTCTTCGAGGGCGACGCGGGAGATCTTCATTTGGCGGCTCCCGGCGCAGCGGTTTCACGCTGGAAGCGCAGCAGCAGGCGCAAGGCCTCGCTGGCCACGGCGGACTGGTCGTCTTCGGCATGCGTTGCCTGTGTTGCCTGCAGCGCCTGCAGTTGCGCGGCGACCTCGCCCACATAGCCGCTGGCGCGCAATTGCGCCAGGTCGGCCTCGTCGGGTTCGAGCCGCACGCCCGACAGATCCGGCAGCAAGGCCCGCACCTGCGCGGCGGCTTCTCCCACCGCCTTTTGCAGCGCGTCCCAGGTTTCAAGGTTGACGTGGCCCTGCACATCCAGGCGCAACACATCATCGGCGCGCAGCGCTGCCATGCGCTCTGCCAGCGCCTGCGCGTCCGACGAGAGACTGAGCGTCTCTGTCCAGGCCGACCAGCGATACCGGCCCGTGGCGATGCGTTCAACCGCGGGCGCCATGCCGGGCGCGCCGATCTGCACGTCAAGCACGTAGCCGGGCTCGTTGCCCCGGAAGCGGTCCTGTTCGGGCGTGCCGGCATACCAGGTGCGGGCGTCGATGGACAGGCAGCCGTGCCAATCGCCCAGCGCCAGGTAATCCAGACTGGCGCGGTCCGCGCGATCGGGCGCGATGGGGTTGGTGGCGTCGATCGTGTCGGGCAGGCGGCCGGCAACGCTGCCGTGCGCCAGGCCCACGCGGATGCGCCCGGCTGGCGTTTCCAGCGTGTCGAAGGACTGCGTGACGTCGTCGTAGGTATGGCGCTGCGTGAGCGGGGCCGCCAGCACGGCGAGGTTGGCCTGCGGCAGATCCACCACGCCGGTGACAAGCGGGACATGCACGTTGGCGGGAATGCAGCCCAGCTGCATGGCGCGGCTCCAGACGCTGTCGGCCAGCGCGGCATCGTGGTTGCCGGCGATCATGACCCACGGCCCGGTGTAGGCGGACATGGCGGCAAAAAGCCGGCGGATGGTGCGATCCGACACCGCTTGCGTGTCGAAGACGTCTCCGGCGACCAGCACGGCGTCCACGCGGCGCTCAGCGGCCAGGGTGGCGATGCGGGCCACGACCTCGAAGCGGGCCTCGGCCAGCATGGCGGCATCGTCGGTTTCAAACTGGCCGTACTGACGGCCGATCTGCCAGTCGGCAGTGTGCAGGAAATGGGTCATGCGGCGATTTTGGCATAAAGCGGCGGGCCTTCCGGGCCCTCGCCGTGCTCAATTCAGCACGCGCAAAAAGACGCGGGCCGCATCGAAGCGGCCCGTCGGGGGGTGCGCCGCCAGCGGCGCGGTGGGCGGATCAGGCGCCCTTGCCGTCCAGCACCAGTTGCTGACGGGAAGCGGCGCGACGGTCGTAGCGCGACAGGCCAAGCCCGTCGGTGCTGATCGCGGGACGCTGGCCCATGACGAGGTCGGCGACCAGCTTGCCGGAACCGCAAGCCATGGTCCAACCCAGCGTGCCGTGGCCGGTATTCAGATAGAGGTTGCCGTAGCGCGTGGCGCCGACAACCGGCGTGCTGTCCGGCGTCATGGGACGCAGGCCCGTCCAGAACTCGGCCTGGGCCACGTGACCGCTGCCCGGGAACAGGTCGTTGACGACCAGTTCCAGCGTCTTGCGGCGGGCGTCCTTCAGGCGCAGGTCAAAGCCCGACAGTTCCGCCATGCCGCCCACGCGGATCCGCTGGTCAAAACGCGTGACGGCGACCTTGTAGGTTTCGTCCAGAACGGTCGACACGGGCGCGGCGGCCTCGTCCTTCATGGGGATGGTCAGCGAATAGCCCTTGACCGGATACACCGGCAGGTCCAGTCCCAGGGGTTCCAGGAAACCGCGGGTGTAGCTGCCGAAGGCCGCCACGTAGCGGTCGGCCGTCAGGACCTCGTTGCCCACGCGCACGCCGGTAATCTGGCCGCCGGCCGTGTTCAGCCCCGTGACGCTTTGGCCAAAGCGGAAATCCACGCCCAGTTCGGCCGCCATGTCGGCCAGCCGGCGGGTAAAGAGCTGGCAGTCGCCGGTTTCGTCGTTGGGCAGGCGCAGACCGCCGGAAAGCTTGTGGGCGGAATTGGCCAGCGCGGGTTCGGCCGTCACGAGGCGGTGGCGGTCCAGGAGTTCGTAGGGGACACCCACCTCTTCGAGCACGGCGATGTCGCGGCGCGCGGCCTCCATCTGGGCATCGGTGCGAAACAGCTGCAGCGTGCCCCGCGTGCGTTCTTCATAGTGGATGCCGGTGGAAGCGCGCAGTTCGCGCAGGCAGTCGCGGCTGTACTCGGACAGGCGCAGCATGCGTTCCTTGTTGACGGCATAGCGGTCGGCCGAGCAGTTGGCCAGCATGGCGGCCATCCATTTCAGCTGGTACAGGCTGCCGTCCAGGCGGATCGCCAAGGGCGCGTGCTTTTGAAACAGCCATTTGATCGCCTTGAGCGGAATGCCGGGCGCCGCCCACGGGGTGGAATAGCCAGGCGAGACCTGTCCGGCGTTGGCGTAGCTGGTTTCCTGCGCAGCTGCGGGCTGGCGGTCCAGCACGGTCACTTTGGCGCCCTGCCGGGCCAGGTAATAGGCAGTGGTGGTGCCGATGACGCCGCTGCCAAGGACGATCACATGCATGATTCTTTCCGATAGTTGGTTTTGTCTGGGAATTTCGGTAGTCTATGACCCCTTCGGCAGTGAAAAACACTGAAGATTTTGCTTTACCAGTGCTTTTTCTCGGGCCGCCCCGTTTTTTTGACCCGCAAAAGTGAAATGCGCGACCTCGACCGAATCGACCTCAAAATCCTCGATATCCTGCAGCGCGAAGGCCGGATTTCGGTCACCGAATTGGCAGAGCGCGTCAGCCTGTCGGCCACCCCCTGCTCCGACCGCGTCAAGCGCATGGAGCGCGAGGGCGTCATCACGGGTTACCATGCGCGCGTCAATCCGGCGGCGCTGGGCAAGAACCTGCTCGTCTTCCTGGAGATCAAGCTGTCGGCCAAATCGGGCGACGTCTTCGACAAGGTCAAGAAAGAGCTGCTGTACGTCCCGGAAGTCATGGAGTGCCACCTGGTGTCCGGGGACTTCGACTATCTGGTCAAGGCCCGCCTGACCGAAATGAACGAGTACCGCCGTCTCTTGGGCGAAATCCTCAAGCGCCTGCCCGCCTCCGCCGAATCGCACAGCTACATCGTGATGGAGGAAATCAAGGAGACGCTCTTTCTGCCGGTGGACCGCTAGGGCCTGTTCACACTAAAAGAAGGGATGCGCCCTGCCCCGGCCACCTGCGGCCGCGGGCTTGTTACCGAAAAAACCGTTGGCGGCTGCTATGCTGCGGCCCTCCCGGCGAACCAATGCGTTCGTCCGACCCTATTTTTGCTCTTGCCTATGACCCGTCTTTATAAATACTTCTTTCGCGGCCTGATCACCGTCCTGCCGCTGGCGCTGACGATCTACCTGCTCTATCTCTTTCTGGCCTGGACGGAAGGCGTGGCGCTGACCTTCCTGCGTCCCTTCATCGGCGGCTTCTACGTGCCGGGCATGGGTCTGGCGCTGGGGATCCTGGGCATCCTGGCCATCGGCTATCTCGTGTCCAAGCAGCGCGTGCAGCGCGTTTTGACGCTGGTCGAGATGCCATTTACCAACCTGCCGGTGGTCAAGAGCATCTATTCGTCGCTCAAGAGCTTTGCCGACTACTTTTCGCCCAGTTCCAAGAACACCGCCCAGCAGGTCGTCGTCCTGCGCATCCCGGGCCAGCAACTGGAATTGGTGGGCCTGGTGACCCGCCGCGGCACGGACGGCCTGCCCGAAGGCTTTACCCAGGGCGACCGCGTCGCGGTCTACCTGCCGATGGGCTACATGATCGGCGGGTACACCGTCTTCGTGCCGCAGGAATGGGTGCAGCCCATCCAGATGTCGGTCGAGGAAGCCATGCGCTCGTCGCTGATCGCCTGGATGGCGCGCGCCGAGACCGGCAACAACCGCCCCGTGCCTCCCGCCGGCCCGCAGGCGCCCGTTGAAGCGCCCGCGGAAGCCCCCGCCGCTGCCCCGGCTGCCACTTCGCCCGCCAACCCCGCCGCCCCGGCCAATCCCGGCAACCCCGGCAACGGCCCGGCCTGACCCCGCCGTTTCAAAGCCCCATCATGTCCATCATCGAATTCACGCTCGCCGAAGGCAGCCCCTATATCGAGATCAACCAGTTGCTGAAGGCGACCGGCCTGTGCGACAGCGGCGGCGCCGGCAAGATGCTGGTGGCGGACGGCCAGGTCAGCGTCGGCGGCGTGGTCGAAACACGCAAGACGGCCAAGATCCGCGATGGCCAGATCGTGACCTGCGGCGGCGTGCGCATCGTGGTTCGTGCCTTTGCCGGCCCGCATGACGACGCGGGCGACAGCGCCTGATTTCCTGTTGATCCCTATTCGCCGCGAGCCCTCATGAAACTCAAGATGTCCCAGAACTCCATTTTTGCCGTGCTGCTGCGCTCGCCGTGGTGGATGAGCGCCGGCGTGGCCGTGCTGCTCAGCGCCGGCGGCTTTGCCGCGCTGCCGCTGGAGTATGCCGCAATGGGCGTCTTTGCCGCGGTGCCGTTCGCCGTGATTTCCCTGATGGCGGCCTACAAGCAACTGCGCGCCCCGTCCGGCGCGCGCGTGCAGGCGGTCACCGAAGCGGTGGCCGCGATGTCGTGGGCCGACTTTTCCCGGACCGTTGAAGCCGGGTTCCGTCGCGACGGCTGCGAGGTCGAGCGCCTGCAGACGCCCGGCGCCGATTTCGCGCTGAGCAAGGACGGCCACGTGGCGATTGTCAGCGCCAAACGCTGGAAGGCCGCCAGGAATGGCGTGGAGCCGCTGCGCGAGCTGCAGGCCGTGCGCGAAAAGCGCGGCGCCCGCGAAGCCATCTACATCGCGCTGGGCGACGTATCCGACAACGCGCTGCAGTACGCGAAGGCGCAGGGCGTCTCCCTGATGACGGCGCCGGAACTGTCCAAGCTGCTGCGCGACCTGAAAGCCTGAAACCCCGAATGCCGCCCGGCGCGGCCTACACCACCATCACCGACGTAGCCGCCACGACGCGCCACGCGCCGGATGCCGAATCGGGCGCCCAGGTCCGCATGAAGCGGAACGTGCCGTTGGCCGGCACGCCGTTGTAGCTGCCCGAGATGCGGGCCAGCACCGACACCACCGCGCAATCGGTCCGCGGCAGGATGCACTGCTCGGACAGGTCCAACGCGTGAATCTTGAGCAGTCCGCCGCGGTGCGCGTCCAGGTCGTCCTCGCGCGTGACCGTCCAGCCCATGTGATTGACGAACAGCAGATCCGGATCCAGCAGCGCCTCCAGCGCGGCGATGTCCGAGGACAGCATGGCTTGGCGCAGCCGTTCCTCGGCGGCCTGGATTGCGGCGGTGATCGAAGCGTGCATGGCGGGGGTTCCGGGAGTATCTTGGGATGAAAACACGATTTTCGGCCCGAACTATACCTACGATTTTTCAAGATGACCTATCGCCTCCTTGCCGACCTCGTGCTGCTCATCCACGGACTGTTCGTCGCGTTCGTGGTCTTTGGCGGTCTTCTGGCGTTGTGGAAACCGCGCATGGCGTTCTGGCATCTGCCGGCGCTGGCCTGGGGCGCGCTGGTGATCGGCATGGGCTGGATCTGCCCGCTGACGCCGCTGGAGGTGTCGCTGCGCGAACGGGCCGGCCAAGAGGGCTACGCAGGCGGCTTCATCGAACACTACATCCTGGGCATCATCTACCCCGAAGGCATCACCCGGACCACGCAGATGCTGCTGGCGGCGCTGCTCATCGTGGGCAACCTTGTCATCTACACCGTGTGGGCGCGGCGCCGGGCGGGCGCGCGCCGTGAGGCCGCGGCGGCTTGCAGATAAGGGTCGCCGCGGCGCTTCCCGTTGCGCTACAGGCTACGCGCGATCACCAGGCGCTGGATGTCGCTGGTGCCTTCGTAGATCTGGCAGACGCGCACGTCGCGATAGATGCGCTCGACGGGAAAATCCTTCAGGTAGCCATAGCCGCCCAGCGTCTGGATCGCCGCCGAGCAGACCTTCTCGGCCATCTCGGACGCAAACAGCTTGGCCATGGAGGCCTCGGTCAGCGCCGGCCGGCCCGCTTCGCGCAAAGCCGCGGCGTGCAGTACCATCTGGCGCGCGGCGTGGATCTGGGTCGCCATGTCCGCCAGCCGGAACGACACGGCCTGGTGCTCGATGATCGGTTTGCCGAAGGCCTGGCGGTCGCGAGCGTAGTCGCGCGCGCATTCGAAGGCGGCGCGCGCCATGCCGACCGATTGCGCCGCGATGCCGATGCGGCCGCCCTCCAGGTTGGACAGCGCGATCTTGTAGCCCTCGCCTTCCTCGCCCAGCCGCCAGGCGGCCGGAATGCGCATGTCCTCAAAGGCAATCTGGCAGGTGTCGGACGCGTGCTGCCCGAGCTTGTCTTCCACCCGCAGCACTTTGTAGCCGGGCGTGCTGGTGGGCACGATGAACGCGGAGATGCCGCGCTTGCCCGCGTCCGGGTCGGTGACCGCGAACACGATGACGGTCTGCCCGTTGCGGCCCGACGTGATGAACTGCTTGGCGCCATTCAGGATGTAGTCGCCGCCGTCGCGCCGCGCGCGGGTATGCAGGCTGCTGGCGTCGGACCCGGCCTGCGGCTCGGTCAGCGCGAACGCGCCGATGTGTTCGCCGCGCGCCAGCGGACGCAGGAACTGCTCCTTCTGTTCGTCGTTGCCGAATTTCAGGATGGGCATGCAACCGACCGAGTTGTGCACGCTCATGATGGTGGAGCAGGCGCCGCTGCCCGCAGCGATTTCCTCCAGTGCCACCGCGTACGCGATGTAGCCGCTGTCGTTGCCATCCCACGCTTCCGGGACCAGCATGCCGAAAAAGCCCAGTTGCGCCATCTCGGCGATGGCATCGGCGGGATAGTGATGCTCGCGATCCCACCGCTCGGCGTTGGGCGCCAGGCGCTCCTGGGCAAACCGGCGCGCCATCCCCTGGACGCTTTGCTGTTCGTCGGTCAAAAGCATGCTTGTCTCTCCTGCGGCAGCCGGCGGGCAAGCCGCGGCGCGCGATTCTTGTGGTGTGCCAGCACGGCGCATGACGGAACGCGCCGCGTGATTGCGAGAATACACCGGCGCAGGCTAGGCCCGGGGCGCATCCTGTTCCGCGCGCTGCTGCGCCGGTCCCATCGCGCGGCTCAGGTTGTAGGCCGTGTTCACCAGCCCGATGTGCGAGAAGCCCTGCGGAAAATTGCCCACCAGCCGGCGCCGAACCACGTCGTATTCCTCGGACAGCAGCCCAAGGTCGTTGCGCAGCGACAGCAGGAGGTCGAAAAGCCGCTGCGCATCGCCCAGCCGTCCTTGCATCACGTAGGCATCCGCCAGCCAGAAGCTGCAGGCCAGGAACACGCCCTCCTCGCCTTCCAGGCCATCATCGGTATCCTGAACGGCGTATCGGCGAACCAGCCCGCCGTGCATGAGCTCGCGCTCGATCGCGTGCACGGTGCCCGTCACGCGCGGGTCGTTGGGCGGCAGAAAGCCCACCTGCGGGATCAGCAGCAGGCTGGCATCCAGCGCTCGCGAGCCGTAGCTCTGCACGAAGCAGCCGCGAGTGCGGTCAAAACCGTTTTCGCAGATGTCCTTGTGGATGCGTTCGCGAAGCCGGCGCCAGACATCCACCGGCCCTTTCAATCCCCAGCGCTCGCAGGCCTTGACCGCCCGGTCGAACGCCACCCAGCACATCACCCGCGAATGCGTGAAGGCGCGGCGTTCGCCCCGCACCTCCCAGATGCCGTGGTCCAGTTCGCGCCAGCGCTGCTCCAGCGGCTTGAGCAGCACGTTCTGCAGTCGCCAGGCCTCGGCCAGCGGCGCCAGGTCCGCGACGCGGGCCGCATACAAGGTGTCGATGAGTTCGCCGTAGATGTCGAGTTGGCTCTGCCCGGCCGCACCGTTGCCCCGGCGCACGGGCCGGCTGCCCTCGTAGCCGGGCAGCCAGGGGATTTCCAGCTCCGGCAACCAGCGCTCCCCGGCAATGCCGTACATGATCTGCAACTGGTCGGGGTGGCCGGCCACCGCGCGCAGCAGCCATTGCCGCCATGCCTCGGCTTCCTCGCGATACCCGGCGTTGAGCAAGGCGTACAGCGTCAGCGCCGAGTCGCGCAGCCAGCAATGCCGGTAATCCCAATTGCGGCCGCCGCCCAGCTGTTCGGGCAGCGAGGTCGTCGGCGCGGCGATGATCCCGCCGGTGGGCTGGAATGTCAGCAGCTTCAGCGTGATCAGCGAGCGCACCACCGCGTCGCGGGCGCCGTCGCCCGGTCCGTCCCAATGGCAGCGCTTGGACCACTCCTGCCACCACGAGACGGTGCGGTCCATGCTTTCGACCCGGTCGGGCACGAACCGGGGCGTGCGGTGCGAACGGTGATACGACAGGGTGAACGGCACGACGCGCCCGGGATGCACCGCAAAGCGCGCCGTCGTCTTCATGTCGTGGCCTTCCAGCTCGATGGGCGTGTGCAGCTCGACCGCGTCCGGCCCGGCGATGGCGTTGAGCCCGTAGTCGCGCCGCCGCACCCACGGCACGCTCTGGCCGTAGTTAAAGCGCAGGATCAGCTCCATGTCCATCTGCACGTGGCCGGACTCGCCGCGCACGATGCGCACGACATCGACCCGCTCGTCGTCGTCGCTGAGCGGCATGAAGTCTTGCACCAGCACCGATCCCGTGCGGGTCTCGAAACGGGTTTCCAGCACCGCCGTGTCGGGCACGTAGCGGCGCGACGTCGCGCGGACCTTGCCGTGCGGCGCAATGAGCCAACGCCCATGCCTCTGGTCGCCCAGCAACGCGGCAAAGCACGCGGGCGAATCGAAGTGCGGCAGGCACAACCAGTCGATCGAACCGTCCCGCGCGACCAGCGCCGCGGACAGCATGTTGCCGATGAGGCCGTAATCCTCGAGCGGTTTGGACATGCCGGTCCTCAACCCGCGCCGCGGAATTCGGGATACAGCGTCATGCCGCCATCCACGAAGAGCGTGGTGCCGGTGACGTAATCCGACGCATCGCCCGCCAGCCAGACGGCGGCCTGCGCAATGTCCTCGGGCTCGCCGATCCGGCCGTAGGGGATGAGTTCGAGCAGCTTGGCCAGCGCCTGCGGCGTGTCCCACGCGGGCTGGTTGATCGCGGTGCGAATGGCGCCGGGCGCAATGGAGTTGACCCGGATCCGGTCCGGCGCCAGTTCCTGGGCCAGCGATTTCATCAGCAGCGAAATGCCGCCCTTGGAGGCCGCGTAGTTCACCTGAAACGCCCAAGGGATCACTTCGTGGACCGAACTGATGAACAGGATGTTGCCCACGGACAGCTTCTGGCGGGCGGGATCCGGAGGCTGCGACTTGAAAGCCCGGGCCGCCGCGCGGGCGCAGAGGAAATGCCCGGTCAGATTGACGTCGATCACCCGCTGCCAGTCCGCGAGCGTCATGTCGGCGATGGGAGACGGGTGCTCGACGCCCGCATTGTTGACCAGGATGTCCACCCGGCCGAAATGCTGCATCGCCTGCTCGAACAGATGGTCGACGTCGGCTTCGCGGCTGATGTCGGCGGCCGCGGCCACCGCCGTGCCGCCGCTGCGCTGAATGGATTCCACCACCGCCGCGCCGCGGGCCTGCGAATCGCCACCGGCCCGGTGGTTCACCACCACGCGCGCACCCGCTTGCGCGAGGCCGATTGCCACGGCGCGCCCGATACCGGAAGACGCGCCCGTCACCACGGCCACGCGGCCGTCCAGGTCAGTCGTGTGCTGCATGCCAGTCTCCTTGGCGGTCGGCGTGGGCCGGCCGCCGGTGTAGAGGAATCCAGGGTAGTCCCGCGCAAGGGGCCGGCGCAACCCGGCCGCTTTGGAGCGGCGGACAGCAAGCGGCATTCCTCAAGCCGGCAACGCAATAATGAAACACCATAAGTTGCATAAGATGCCGCCGGCTTCTATCATGCAACTTTCAAAGTATCGAAATCTCGAATCTCAGCCCCTTGAGTTCGGCCCGTTCCGGAGGATCCTTCATGCACTACGACGTCATCATCATCGGCGGCAGCTTTGCCGGCCTGTCCGCCGCCATGCAATTGGCGCGAGCCCGCCGGCAGGTGCTGCTTGTGGATGCCGCCCGGCCCCGCAACCGCTACGCCGCGCACGCACACGGATTTCTGGGCCAAGACGGCGTGCCGCCGCAGGAGATCGTGGCCAACGCCCGCGCGCAGCTTGCGCGCTATCCGACGGTGTCGTTCCTGGACGGCGAAGCAATCCAGGCGCTGGCGCAGGACGGCGGCTTTGCCGTCGTCATGGCGGGCGGCGAGCAGGTGCGCGGCGCGCGCCTGATCCTGGCGACCGGCATGCGCGACGAACTGCCGCCACTGCCCGGATTGCAGGCGCGCTGGGGCCAGACCGTGCTGCACTGCCCGTACTGCCATGGCTTTGAAGTGGCGGACGAACCGCTGGGCGTGGTGGCCGCGCATCCGATGTCGGTTCACCAGGCGATGTTGCTGCCCGATTGGGGGCCGACCACCTACTTCACGCAGGGCCAGTTCGAACCGTCGCCCGAGGACGCCCGCCATCTTGCCGCGCGCGGCGTCCGCGTCGAACGCACGCCCGTCGTGGCGCTGCTGGGCGACGCGCCAGCCCTGACCGGCGTGGCGCTGGACGACGGCCGCGAGGTGCCGCTACGCGCGCTGTTTGTCGCCAGCCGCGTCCACATGGCCAGCCCGCTGGCCGGACAGCTGGGCTGCGAATTCGACGAGGGGCCGCTGGGGCCCGTCATTCGCGTGGACGACATGAAGCAAACGACCGTGCCCGGCGTGTTCGCCGCGGGCGACGCGTCGACCCCGATGTCCAACGCCACGCTGGCCAGCGCCTCCGGCGTCATGGCGGGCGTGTGCGCGCACCGCTCGCTCGTGATGTCATGACGTCATGCAGGCGAGGCCCCGGCCCATGCATAATGGAGGCATTGCCGGCCGGCTCTGCGCATGGAGCACGGGCCGCATGTTCATCCGACCATGCATCCAGGAGCAGCCGTGCTGGATCCCATCCTCGCCGAACTTTCCACTACCCTGCCCGCCGCCAAGTCGGTCGAGCAGTTGACCCGCCCGCTGCTGGACATGCTGGGCGCCGTGACCGGGCTTGAATCGACTTACCTCACCTCGATCGACCTGAAGGCCGAGCTGCAACGCGTACGCTACGCGCGCAACGTGGGGCACCTGCAGATCCCGGAAGGCCTGTCGGTGCCCTGGGACGACACGCTGTGCAAGCGCGCGCTGGACGAAGGCCGCATGAGCACCAGCAATGTCGCGCAGTGCTGGCCCGACTCGGACGCGGCCCGGCAACTGGGCATACAGACCTACGTCAGCACACCGGTGCGCGCCGACGATGGCGCCTTGTACGGAACGCTGTGCGCCGCCAGCGCCCGCCGCCACGAAATCACTACCGAGGCCGAAGCGGTGCTGAAACTGTTTTCCAGCGTGATCGCCAGTTTCATAGAGCGCGAAATGCTGGTTGAGCAACTGCATGCGGCCAACGTGCAGCTCCTGTCGTATGCGCTGACCGACATGCTGACGGGCCTGCCCAACCGGCGCGCGCTTTACGAAGCGCTGGACCGGCTGCTGGCGCGGGCCGTGCGCGAACACGGCAGCGTGCTGGTGGGCGTCATCGACCTGGACGGGTTCAAAAGCATCAACGACACGTACGGCCACCAGGCGGGCGACACCTTTCTGCAGGAAGTATCGCGGCGCATGACCGCGGCGCTGCGCGGATCGGACATGCTGGGACGCGTGGGCGGTGACGAGTTCGTTCTGATCGGGCCCGGCCCCGCGCTCATTCGCAAACGGTCCGACTCGGGCGGCGTGGCGCAACAAGCCGAAGCGGAAGAAGCGGCGCGCGCCATGGAAGAGCGCATCCTGGCCGCCACGATGGGTCGCTATCCGCTGGGCGAAACCACGGTGGCCTATGAGGGCGCCAGCGCCGGTGTGGTGGCGCTGGACCCGGCCGGACTGGACGCCGAAGCGGCCGTCCGGCTGGCCGATTCGCGGATGTATGAAATCAAGCAGGCGCGCCGCGCGGCGCGCATCATTCACTGATTGGCCGCGCGGCGCATCGGCCTTCGATGCGCCGGCGCGCAAAGACGCGTTGACGCACGGACGCGCACCTATTGCAGTTGCGCCTTAAAGAACGCCGCCACGCGGGCGTTCAGGTCCTGGTGGAATGCGGTGCGGTCAAAGCCTGCCTCATCGCGGCAGATGCCGGGCGATGCCTCGGCCTGTTCGGCGCCGCACGGCGCCAGGAACGCGAAATGTCCGGCGCCGGCGGCCACCTGATAGTCGGGCGCGGCGCCCAGGCCCTCGCGCACCGCTTGCACGCTGGCGGGGCTGACGCCATCGCCGCCCTGCGCTGAAGCCCAAAGCTGGATCGGCAGCGACACGCGCTTGAGCGCCTCTTGCGGAAAGACATTGAGCGGATCGGCAATGACCGCCGCCTTGATGCGCGCGTCCTGCGGATACGGTTGCTGCGGCACCCGGCCCGCCGCGATGTCGCGGCACATGGGCAGCGATGCCTGGCTGGCGCAGATTGCCAGCCCCGCCGCCAGGTCCGGCGCCGCACCCGCCAGCACCAGGCCCGTATAGCCGCCCCGTGAAAAACCAAAGAAGCCGATTTTTTCGGGATCCAGCCTTGCCTTGCCGGGCCACGTGCCGGTCATGTAGTCGATCAGACGGCGCACTTCGCGCGGCCGGGTGGAAAAATTGGACAGATAGCCCTGGCGCGACTTGTCCTGCGCGTTGTCGCCCACGTGATTGACCGCCGCCACCACGAAGCCAGCATCGGCCAGCGCGGCGGCGGTGTCATGGTGGCTGAGATACGAACCCGCCGAGCCATGCGACATGACAATGAGCGGGTAGCGGCCATCGGGCAGCTTGCAGCCCTGCACGCCCTGGATGGTGACGCGGCCCACCTTGATTTCACCGGCAGGTTCGGCGCAGGGCGTCCAGACCGCGCCTTGCAGGCCGGGACCGTTCTGGTCCATGGGCAGGTTCAGGCGTTGAAAACCGGCGGCGTGCGCCATGCCGGCGGACAGGGCCAGCGCAGCAGAAACCAGGGAGACGGCGAGCTTGGGAACGGGCATGCAGGACAGAATTCTGAGAGACGCGCGGGGCGCGGATGGCGAGATTGTGACATGCGCGATTCCCCGGTGCGCGAGGCCTGGGGGTGAAAAAAAGAACGCCACAGGCAGCCTGTGGCGTTCATGCGTTGACGGCAAATGCGTTGACGGCAAATGCGTTAACGGAAAGTCAGGCGCTTACCGCACCTTGCCGGCCTTCCACGCCGACAGCAGTTGGTCGTACGGGATCGTTTCGCCCTTGGGCTTTTCATTGGCCAGCTTCTTCCACGGCGCGTGCTGGTCGGACAGCCACTTGCTGGGATCGCTCTTGGGATTGAGCTTGGGCGCGCATTGGGCCATCCCGGCCCGTTCAAGCCGCGCCATCACCTGATCCATTTCGTTCGCCAGATTGTCCATGGCCGCCTGCGGGGTCTTTTCGCCCGTGACCGCAGTGGCGACGTTCTTCCACCACAGCTGCGCCAGCTTCGGATAATCCGGCACGTTGGTGCCGGTCGGCGTCCAGGCCACGCGCGCCGGGCTGCGGTAGAACTCGATCAGGCCGCCGTAGTTGGCCGCGTTCTTGGTGAAGAACTCGCTGTTGATGTCACTGTCGCGGATGAAGGTCAGGCCCGTGATCGACTTTTTCAGCGACACCGACTTGGACGTGACGAACTGCGCATACAGCCACGCGGCCGCCATCTTGTCGGGGTTGGTGGACTTGAAGAATGTCCACGATCCCACGTCCTGGTAGCCGTTCTGCATGCCGTCCTTCCAGTACGGACCGTAGGGCGACGGGGCCATGCGCCACTTCGGCGTGCCGTCGTCGTTCACGACCGGCAGGCCCTTCTTGGTCATGTCGGCGGTAAAGGCCGTGTACCAGAAGATCTGCTGCGCGATCTGGCCCTGCGCCGGCACGGGCCCCGCCTCCGAGAAGGTCATGCCCATGGCCTGCTGCGGCGCGAACTTCTTCATCCAGTCGATGTACTTGGTCAGCGCGTACACGGCGGCCGGACTGTTGGTGGCCCCACCTCGCGAGACCGACGCGCCGACCGGCGTGCATTTGTCGTCCGCGACGCGGATGCCCCACTCGTCCACCGGCATGCCGTTGGGCAGGCCCTTGTCGGCCGCGCCCGCCATGGACAGCCACGCATCGGTGAAGCGCCAGCCCAGCGACGGATCCTTCTTGCCGTAGTCCATGTGGCCGTAGACGCGCTTGCCGTCGATCTCCTTGACGTCGTTGGAGAAGAACGTGGCGATGTCCTCGTACGCGGACCAGTTGGTGGGCACGCCCAGTTCATAGCCGTACTTCGCCTTGAATTTTTCTTTCAAATCCGGGCGGGCGAACCAGTCGGCGCGGAACCAATACACATTGGCAAATTGCTGGTCCGGCAGCTGATACAGCTTGCCGTCGGGCGCCGTCGTGAACTTGGTGCCGATGAAATCCTTCAGGTCCAATCCGGGATTGGTCCATTCCTTGCCCGCCCCGGCCATGTAGTCGGACAGCGGCAGGATGGCGCCATAGCGGTAGTGGGTGCCGATCAGGTCGGAATCGGAGATCCAGCCGTCGTAGATGGACTTGCCCGATTGCATGGACGTCTGCAGCTTTTCGACGACGTCGCCTTCCTGGATGAGGTCGTGATTGACCTTGATGCCGGTGATGTCGGCAAAAGCCTTGGCCAGCACCTTGGATTCGTACTCGTGCGTGGTGATGGTTTCGGACACCACGTTGACCTCATTGATGCCCTTGGCCTTGAGCTTGGCCGCGGCATCGATGAACCATTTCATTTCGGCCATCTGCTGTTCCTTGGACAGCGACGACGGCTGGAACTCCGAATCGACCCACTTCTTCGCCTCCGGCTCGCCGGCCCAAGCCCCTGACGTTCCGATCAGGGCGATAGCGGCCGCCATGGCGTGCATGCGCAATTTCATGACCTGTCTCCTCGATAAGTCTTCCCCTATCGTGCTGCGGACCGCTGGCCGGGGAAGACGCTGGCCGATAGTCCTTTACCTGACTGCCCGAAACCAACGAAGGGTCTGGCGCCCTTCTCTCACCCTTTTTTCATGATGAAGGCCAGCAGCAGCATGGACAGCACGAAGCTGATCCACACCGACGGCGGCTGATCCAGCGAAAACCACTCGACCGCTTTCTGGCCGAATCCCAGGAACGCCAGGTTCAGCCACGCCGCGGCCATCAGGCCGATGAACAGCCGGTCGCCGCGCGTGGTGCGCAGGGGCAGAAAGCCCTTGCGCTCCTGCGTGGGCGACTTCAACTCCCAGATCGTCATGCCGACCAGCATCAGGACGATGCAGCTGAAGAACACGGCGACCGGGGTGGTCCACACCATCCAGCTGAACATGGCTGCGCCCTCCTGTTGTCCAGATGCCTACACGCGGCCCATCGCGAAGCCCTTCGCGATGTAGTGCCGAACGAACCAGATGACGATGCCGCCGGGCACGATGGTCAGCACGCCCGCCGCGGCCAGCACGCCCCAATCCATGCCGGAGGCCGACACGGTGCGCGTCATGGTCGCGACAATGGGCTTGGCGTTGACCGAGGTCAGCGTGCGCGCCAGCAGCAGTTCCACCCAGCTGAACATGAAGCAGAAAAACGCCGCCACGCCGACGCCCGACTTGATGAGCGGCAGAAAGATCGTCAGGAAAAAGCGCGGGAACGAATAGCCGTCCACGTAGGCGGTCTCGTCGATCTCGCGCGGCACGCCCGACATGAAGCCTTCCAGGATCCACACCGCCAGCGGCACGTTGAAGACCAGGTGCGCCAACGCCACCGCCAGGTGCGTGTCCATCAGGCCGAACGAGCTGTAGAGCTGGAAGAACGGCAAGAGGAACACGGCGGGCGGCGTCATGCGGTTGGTGAGCAGCCAGAAGAACACGTGCTTGTCGCCGATGAAGCGATAGCGCGAGAACGCGTAGGCGGCCGGCAGCGCCACGCCCAGCGAGACGACCGTGTTGATGACGACGTAGATCAGCGAATTGATGTAGCCCGAATACCAGGCCGGGTCCGTGAAGATGGTGCGGTAGTGCTCGAAGGTGAAGTCGCGCGGCCACAGCGTCAGCGTGCTGACGATCTCCGTGTTGGACTTGAACGACATGTTCAGCATCCAGTACAGCGGCAGGATGGCAAACACCAGATACAGCGTCAGGAAGGCGCCGCGCCACCAGGAGGATTTCTCATGCATTTGCCCGCTCCTCGTCGAAGCCGCCCGTGGTGCCCGCGCGCTGCATCCAGTTGTAGAGGATGAAGCACAGCAGCAGGATGATCAGGAAATAGATGATCGAAAACGCCGCCGCCGGGCCCAGGTCGAACTGGCCCACGGCCTTCTGCGTCAGGTATTGCGACAGGAAGGTGGTGGCGTTGCCCGGGCCGCCGCCGGTCAGCACGAATGGCTCGGTGTAGATCATGAAGCTGTCCATGAAGCGCAGCAGCACCGCGATCATCAGCACGCCGCGCATCTTGGGCAGCTGGATATAGCGGAAGACGGCAAAGCGCGAGGCGCCGTCGATCCGCGCGGCCTGGTAGTACGCATCGGGGATGGCGCGCAGCCCCGCGTAGCACAGCAGCGCCACCAGCGGCGTCCAGTGCCACACGTCCATGACCAGCACGGTGACCCAGGCGTCGACGTCGTTACCCGTGTAGTTGTAGTCCACGCCCAGCCACGACAGCGTGGCGCCCAGCAGGCCGATGTCGGTTCGGCCGAACACCTGCCAGATCGTGCCGACGACATTCCATGGAATCAGCAGCGACAGCGCGATGATGACCAGCACGGCCGACGCGCGCCAGCCGCTGGCGGGCATCGACAGCGCCAGCAGGATGCCCAGCGGGATCTGGATCAGCAGCACCGCGAACGAGAACCCGATCTGCCGAAAGAGCGCGCCGTGCAGCTCCTCGTCCTGCAGCACCGCGGCGAACCACTCGGTGCCGACGAACACGCGGCGCTCCGGCGAGATGATGTCCTGCACCGAATAATTGACGATGGTCATCAGCGGCAGAATGGCCGAGAACGCCACGCACAGCACGACCGGCATGACCAGGAACCAGGCCCGGTGATCGGTGGGTTTCATGGGATCAGCACCTCGTCGCGGTAGAAGCAGGTATGCGGGTTGAGCACGGACAGCCACACCGTAGCCCCCTTGCCTTCGGTGACGATGTTGCTGCCCAGCCGGGCGCGCACGGCCGTGCCCTCGAAGTCGGCGACCAGCAGCGTGTAGGTGCCCACGTCCTGCACGCGCTCCACGCGCATGGGCACGGCGCCGGGCGCCCCGGCCTCGGCCAGCCGCAGGTATTCGGGACGCACGCCCAGCTTGACCGGCCCCGCGTCCCGCAGTTTGGCGGCCACGGCCTCGGGCACGCCGTCCATGCGGCGCTCACCCACCATCAGCGCGCTATCGCGCCACTGCGCGGGCAGGAAGTTCATGCCGGGCGAGCCGATGAAATGGCCGACGAAGGTGTGCGCGGGCCGCTCAAAGAGGTCGTCCGCGCTGCCCACCTGCACCGCGCGGCCCCGCGCCATCACCATCACCTGGTCGGCAAAGGTCAGCGCCTCGGTCTGGTCGTGGGTCACGTAGATCAGCGTCAGCTTGAATTCGTGGTGAATTTCCTTGAGCTTGCGCCGCAGCTCCCACTTGAGCTGCGGGTCGATGACGGTGAGCGGTTCGTCGAACAGGATGGCCGACACGTCGCTGCGCACCAGCCCGCGGCCCAGCGAAATCTTCTGCTTGGCGTCCGCCGTCAGGCCGCTGGCCCGGCGATCCAGAACGTTGGACATTTCCAGCATTTCGGCGATGCGGCCCACGCGCTCGCGGATGCGTTCGGGCGGCACGCCGCGGTTGCGCAGCGGAAACGCCAGGTTCTCGGCGACCGTCATGGTGTCGTACACCACCGGAAACTGGAACACCTGGGCGATGTTGCGCGCCTGCGGGGTCTTGTTGGTGACGTCCTGGCCGTCGAACACGATGCGCCCGTGTGACGGCCGCAGCAGGCCCGACACGCAATTGAGCAGCGTGGTCTTGCCGCAGCCGGAGGGCCCCAGCAACGCGTAGGCGCCGCCGTCGCGGAAAGTAAATTGCAGCGGCAGCAGCGCATAGTCGTCATCGGACTGGGGATGGGCGACGTAGGAATGGGACAGGTCCAGCTCGATCTGCGCCATCAGGCCACCTCCCCCGCGCCGGCCGGCTGGCGCGGTGCGGCCAGCAGCGCGCCGTCCGCGCCGAAGGCATAGGTCTGGGCCGGATCGAAGTACAGCTGCACCCGCTCGTCCAGCTTGTAGCGGTGCACGCCGGGCAGCTGGGCCACGACGTCGCCTGCGGCCGTCTCGGCGTGCACGAAGGTGTCGGAACCCGAGATTTCAGCCAGCGTGACCCGGCCGGGCAGCGCCACGTGGCCGGGCCGCGCCTCCACGTCCAGCGCCCCGGCCCGCAGGCCGGCCGTGATGCCGGCCTCGGCGCCCGGCGGCAGCGCGCGCGCCACCGCCACGTCTCCCTGGAGGACGAAGCCGCCGTTCTCGCGGCGGGCGGCGAACAGGTTCATCGGCGGATCGCTGAACGCGCGCGCCACGCGGATCGAATTGGGCCGGTGAAAGACGTCGGCCGTGGGGCCGTACTGCAGCAGTTCGCCCGCGTCGAGCACGGCGGTGTGGCCGCCCAGCAACAGCGCCTCGCCGGGTTCGGTCGTGGCGTAGACCACGGTCGATCGGCCCTGCGCGAACAATTCCGACAGTTCGTCGCGCAATTCCTCGCGCAGCTTGTAGTCCAGGTTGACCAGCGGCTCGTCCAGCAGGATCAGCGGGGCGTCCTTGGCCAGCGCCCGGGCCAGCGCCACCCGCTGCTGCTGGCCGCCAGACAGCTCGGACGGGTAACGGTCCAGCAGATGATCGATGTGCAGACGCGCCGCCATCGCGTGGACTTTGTCGCGGGTATTGGCCTCCCCGCGCAGCTTGAGCGGCGAGGCGATGTTGTCGTAGACCGACATGGATGGATAGTTGATGAACTGCTGGTAGACCATGGCCACATTGCGCTGGCGGACCGGCACGCCGGTGACATCGGCGCCGTCAACCCGCACGCGGCCTTCGGTGGGCCGGTCCAGCCCGGCCATGATGCGCATCAGGGAGGTCTTGCCGGCCAGGGTGGCCCCCAGCAGGACGGTCATGGCGCCGGGAACCGGGGCCAGGCTC
Source organism: Achromobacter sp. E1 (assembly GCF_037039475.1). Lineage (NCBI taxonomy): Bacteria > Pseudomonadati > Pseudomonadota > Betaproteobacteria > Burkholderiales > Alcaligenaceae > Achromobacter > Achromobacter sp. E1. The sequence goes on along the minus strand of NZ_CP146253.1, from coordinate 2,714,521 downwards.
ATGGGATACAGGTGCGTCTGCGAGCCGGCCCGCAAAGCTATCCCGTCCAAGGTCAGCTGCATCTAGTCTCCTCAACCTACTTATACGTCCCTGTTTTCTACGGACTTCGGTATTCGGCACAGCGTCCCGCCCTTTACGTCGGCGCGATCACGCGCCGACGCAACAGGATGAGCATACTCTTTCAGATGGCTTTCGTTTTTTGTGCGTTTTACCGAAGAAGCGAACAAAAAACAATCTTGCGGTGCGTCATTATTTTTCGCTTTTGTTGTTTTATCATTCGAACATGACACTGAATCCTCGACAGAGCGCGCTGATCGAAATGGTGCGGGCCCAGGGCTCCGCCTCGATCGAAGAGCTCGCCAAACGCTTCGACGTGACGCTGCAGACCGTGCGGCGGGACGTCAACATCCTTTCCGAAGCCGGCCTCTTGTCGCGCTTTCATGGCGGCGTGCGCATCGAAGCGTCCACCATCGAGAACATCGCGTACCGCAAGCGCCAAGGCCTGCATGCCGCAGGCAAGCAACGCATCGCCGAGGCCGTGGCCCGCGCGGTGCCGGATGGCTGTTCGCTGATCCTGAACATCGGCACCACCACCGAAGCCATTGCGCGCGCGCTGCTGCGCCATCGCGGTCTGCGCGTCATCACCAACAACCTGCACGTGGCCGACATCCTGTCCGACAACCCGGATTGCGAAGTCATCGTGGCCGGCGGCGTGGTGCGTTCGCGCGACCGCGGCATCGTCGGCGAAGCCACGATGGATTTCATCCGCCAGTTCAAGGTCGACATCGGACTGATCGGCATTTCCGGCATCGAGGCCGACGGCACGCTGCGCGATTACGACTTTCGCGAAGTGCGCGTGGCCCGCACGATCATCGAGCAATCGCGTGAAGTCTGGCTGGCCGCCGACAGCAGCAAGTTCAAGCGCCAGGCCATGGTGGAACTGGCGCATATCTCGCAGATCGACCGGTTCTTCACCGACGCGCATCCCCAGGAGCCGCTGGCACAAGTGTTGCTGGATTCGGGCGTGCGCTGTGACGTCGCCGCGGCGCCGAACCTGCCCGAACCGACACCCTGACCCGTGCGCCGCAGCGGGCCCACCCCCCGCTTGCGCGCTGCCGGCACGAATATCGAAGCATTTACCTCGCGGCGACGCCGCCCCCAAAGAACATGAACCAACCCCTCGCCTCCGTCACCCCGCCCGAACGCAGCCGCTTACTCAACACGCTGGACAACACGCATTCCTGGGACGTCATCGTCATCGGCGGCGGCGCGACCGGCCTGGGCACGGCGGTGGATGCCGCTGCGCGCGGCTACCGGACGCTGCTGATCGAAGGCGCCGACTTTGCCAAGGGCACGTCCAGCAAGGCCACCAAGCTCGTCCACGGCGGCGTGCGATATCTGGCGCAAGGCAATGTCAGCCTGGTGCGCGAAGCCCTGCACGAGCGCGGCCTGCTCAACCGCAACGCCCCGCATCTGGTCTGGCCCCTGGGTTTCGTGGTGCCGGCCTACACGATGATGGACCAGCCCTTCTACGGCATCGGCCTGAAGATGTACGACATGCTGGCGGGCAAGCTGAACCTGGCGCCCAGCCGCTGGCTGTCACGCCGCGAGACGCTGGCCAACGCCCCCACCCTGGCCGAGACCGTCAACGGACGCAGCCTGAAAGGCGGCGTCCTGTACTACGACGGCCAGTTCGACGACGCGCGCCTGGCGATCAGCCTGATGCGCACGCTCTTTGACCTGGGCGGCACGGCGGTGAACTACGTGCGCGCCACCGGACTGACCATGACGAATGGCAAGGTGGACGGCGTCACGGCCACGGATGTGGTCGGCGGATTGACCTTCACGTTGCGCGCGCGCTGCGTCGTCAACGCCACCGGCGTGTGGGTCGATGCAGTGCGCCGCATGGAGGACAAGAACGCACAGACGATGGTGGCGCCCAGCCAGGGCGTGCACCTGACGCTGCCGCAAGACTTCCTGCCCGGCAAGCGCGCCGTCCTCATCCCGAAGACCGACGACGGCCGCGTGCTGTTCGTGGTGCCCTGGAACGGCCACACCATCGTCGGCACCACCGACACGCCGCGCCAGGACCTGCCGCTGGATCCCGACGCGGGCGCGCAAGACGTGGATTTCATTCTGAACACCGCGGCGCGGTATCTGAGCCGCAAGCCGACGCGCGACGATGTGACCAGCGTCTGGGCCGGCCTGCGCCCGCTGGTCAAGGCGACCGGCGAAGCCTCCACGAAGAAGCTGTCGCGCGAGCACACGATCCTGGTGTCCAAGGCCGGCCTGGTGACGGTGACGGGCGGCAAATGGACGACGTACCGGCGCATGGCGCAGGACGTGGTGGACACCGCGATCCAGCACCAGCTGCTGACGCAGGCCTCGTGCCGCACCGAGTCGCTGCCGCTGCACGGCGCCGGCGGCCTGGCGCCGTCGCAGGAACACGCCGGCACGCCTGACAGCTACTACGGCAACGATCTGGCGACCCTGCAAGCCCTGCCCGGCGCCGGGCGCATGCTGGTCAAGGCCAGCGGCCTGTCCGAGGCGCATGTGCGCTTTGCCGCCCGCTACGAATTGGCGCGCAGCGCGGAAGACGTGTTGGCGCGCCGCAACCGCGCGCTGTTCCTGGACGCCGAGGCCGCCATGCTGGCCGCGCCCGAGGTCGCGCGCATCCTGGCCGAGGAACTGGGCCACGACGCGGCCTGGCAGCAGCGCACGCTGCAGGACCTGGCCACCGTCGCGGCGAACTACCGCTTGAAGTAAACCGCTACGGCACGCGCAGCGGGCTGCCCCCGATAATCGATTCGAAGACGCGCAGCAGGTCGGGATCGCATTTCGATCCCGCCTCCTGGTTCAGGATCCGCATGATCTGCGTGTGGGTGCGCGCCGGATGGTATGGCCGCGCATCGCCCAGCGCGTCGTAGGAATCGGCCACCGAAATGATGCGCGCATGCAGCGGAATGGCATGGCCCGACAGGCCATCCGGATAACCGGAGCCGTCGAAGTGTTCGTGGTGGTGCCGCACCGCCAGCGCAATGGCTTCGCGCTGCGGCATCGCGGTCTGCAGGATGATGAAGGCGCCCGCCGCGGCGTGCGCCTTCATGATTTCCCAGTCTTCCTTTTCCAGCCGATGCGGGCTATGCAGCACGCGGTCGGGCGTGCCGATCTTGCCCACGTCGTGCAGCCGTGCCGCCACGGAGACGACATCCAGCTCATCCTGCGGCAGCCCGCAGGCCCGGGCCAGCGCAACGCTTAGCGCAACCACCCTTTTGCAATGCCGGCCGGTGGCCGGGTCGCGCGCCTGCATGGCGGCGAAAAGCGCCGCTTCATAAGTTCCTGCTGGAAGATCGGGGACGTCGGGGGGCATTGGAAAGCACGCGCGCCGCAACAGCAAGACGGCGCGCTCAGTTCAGAAAGGCGGGATTCTGACACAATCCGCCACAATGCCGGGCCGCATCGCGCTGGCCTTGCGGCCCGGTCCGTGTCCTGCCCTGCGAGCCCGGCGGCGGTCAGTCCTTCAGGCGCTCCAGCAGCGCGCGCGCCACGCCCACCGACGAGCCGGGATTCTGCCCCGTGATGAGCAGGCCATCGCTGACCACGTGCGGCTGCCAGTCCGGCCCGCTGCTGTACAGCCCGCCCAGCTTCTTCAGTTCGTCCTCGACCAAAAACGGCACGACGTCGGTCAACTGCACGGCCGCTTCCTCCGCGTTGGAAAAGCCCGTGACCTGCCTGCCCTGCACCAGCGGCTTGCCGTCGGCGGTCTTGGCGTGGCGCAACACGCCGGGCGCATGGCACACGGCCGATACCGGCTTGCCGGCGGCCAGCATGGTTTCGATCAGCGCCACCGAATTGTTGTCTTCGGCCAGATCCCACAGCGGGCCGTGGCCGCCGGGATAGAAGACCGCGTCGTAGTCCGAGGCCTGCACCTCGGACAGCCGGCGCGTGGATGCCAGCACGCGCTGCGCGTCGCTGTCCTGCTTGAAGCGGCGCGTGTCGTCCGTCTGCGCGTCGGGATCGTCGCTCTTGGGATCGAGGGGCGGCTGGCCGCCCAGCGGCGAGGCCAGCGTGAGCTTGGCGCCGGCGTCCAGAAACGCGTAATACGGCGCCGCAAACTCTTCAAGCCAGAAGCCCGTCTTGCGTCCCGTGTTGCCCAGCGTGTCGTGGGAAGTCAGCACGATCAGGATGTTCATGTAGCGCTCCATTCGTCAGGGCCGACCCGCACAATGCGTTTGCCGGCATTTTCGCCCTTGAGCAGCCCGATCAGCCCGCGCGGGGCGTTCTCCAGGCCGTCGACCACGTCTTCACGATACTTGATGCGGCCTTGCTTGATGAGGTCCAGCATGGCGTCGCGGAATTCACCGTAGCGGTGCGCGTACTCATTGAAAATGATGAACCCCTGCATTTTCAGCCGCTTCGTCAGGATGGTGCGCATGAGCAGCGCAAGCCGGTCCGGGCCCTCGGGCTGGGTGGTCGCGTTATAGGCCGAGATCAGTCCGCAGACCGGCACGCGGGCGCGCGGGTTCAACAGCGGCAGCACGGCATCGAAGACCGCGCCGCCGACGTTTTCGAAATACACGTCGATGCCTTGGGGCACGGCCGCGGCAAGGCGGCCCGCCAGGTCCGGCTGCCGATGGTCCAGGCATTCGTCAAAGCCCAGCTCCTGGACCACGTAGCGGCACTTGTCCGGTCCGCCCGCAATGCCCACGACCTTGCAACCGTGGATCTTGGCGATCTGGCCCACCACCGCGCCCACCGCCCCGCTGGCCGCGGCCACGACGACGGTTTCGCCCGCCTTGGGCTGGCCGATGTCCAGCAGCCCCATGTAGCCGGTAAAGCCGGGCATGCCCAGCACGCCCAGCGACCAGGACGGGTTTTCGGGATTGGCGCCCAGGCGCAGCAGGCCCGCGCCGTCGGACACGGCGTAGTCCTGCCACCCGGTCTGCGCCAGCACCCATTCGCCGACCGGAAACTGCGGATTATTCGAGGCCTGAACGCGCGTGACGGTACCGCCGACCATCGGTTCGCCAATCTGCACGGGCTCGGCGTAGGACGGGGCATCGCTCATCCGGCCGCGCATGTAGGGGTCGAGCGACAGGTAGACCGTGCGCAGCAGCACCTGGCCCGGCCCCGGTTGGGGGACTTCGCCCGTTTCCAGGCGGAAGTCGGTATCAGCGGGCTCGCCGTGCGGCCGCGCGGCAAGCACGATACGGCGGTTGGTTGAAGCGGATTGGGGCATGGTGTGCGGCCTCCTTCATGGAGCCGGCCGGGCCTCGCTACACGCCCGGGCGGCGTGGTGGGGAACCGGACCATTACACCATCGCACGCCGCCGGCAGCCGCTGAAACCCTGATGATCGAACCCTCTTTTAATTAATTAATTCTTTAATTAGAATCTGCCGCATGGCTTCCGCATCCCCTCCTTCGCCCCCTCGCCGTCCCGGGCGTCCGCCGCGTCCGGACACCGCCACCGCGCGCGCCAATCTGCTGGATCTGGCCACGCAGCTGTTCGCCGCGCAGGGCGTGGCCGCCACCACGATCGCCAACATCGCGCAGCGCGCGGGCGTCACGCCGGCGATGCTGCATTACTACTTCAAGAGCCGCGACCAATTGATCGACGCCGTGGTGCTGGAGCGGATCGTGCCCGTCATCGGCTATGTCTGGGCGCCCGTGCCGCTTGAGCCGGGTGGAGCCGCCGGTGGCCCGGCTGCTGATGGCCCACCTGCTGACGGCACGCCCGCGGCTCCCCTGCCCGATCCGGCGTCGGCGGCGCGAGGCTTCATCACGCAAATCGTGGGCCGCGTGGTCCAGAGCGCGACTGATAAGCCCTGGCTGCCGTCGCTGTGGATGCACGAAGTCGTCAACGAAGGCGGCCAGCTGCGCGATCGCGTGCTGCGCCATCTGCCCTCGGACCGGCTTCAGGCATTCGCTGGCCTGATTGCCGAATGCCAGCGGCGCGGCGCCATCACGCCGGGCGTGGAACCGCGCCTGGTGTTCCTGTCCATTCTGGGCATGACGCTGCTGCCGCTGGCAACGTCGAATTTATGGCGCCGCATCTGGCAGAACGACCCGGTGGCGCAGACCATCGACAACGAAGCGATCGCGCGCCACGCGATCGCCATGCTGACCGGCGGCCTCTTTGCGCCAACCACGCCGCCAACCTCCTCGTCTTCAGGACGCTGACCATGCGCACCCTCCGCCTTCTGCCCGCTTCCCTGGCCTTGCTGACGCTTTTCGGCTGCGGCAACAACGACCAGGCCTTCTATCAGGGCTACGTGGAGGGCGACTACGTCTATGTGGCCTCGTCCGAGCCGGGGCGCCTGGACACGCTGGCGGTGCGGCGCGGCCAGCAGGTCGACGCCAACCAGCCGCTCTACACACTGGACGCCACGCGCGAAGCCGCCGCGCGCGATCAGGCCCAGGCCGAGCTTTCGGCGGCGCGCGCCCAGCTGGAGGACATCGCCACCGGAAAGCGGCCCCCCGAAGTCGACGTCAGCCTGGCGCAATTGGCGCAGGCGCAGGCGGCAAGCCGGCGGTCCGCCGCGCAGCTTGCCCGCGACAATGCGCAATTCCGCATCGGCGGCATTCCGCGTTCGCAGCTGGACGATAGCCGCGAGCAGGCGCAGTCGGACGCGGCGCGCGTGCGCGAACTGCAGGCGCAAGTCGAGGTGAACCGGCTGCCGGGCCGCGACGACGCGCGGCGCGCGCAGGCCTCGCAAGTGGAGGCGGCCGACGCCGCGCTGGCGCAAGCCGAATGGACGCTGGCCCAGAAGCAGCTGGCCGCGCCGTCCGCGGGCCGGGTGTTCGACACGATGTACCGGGTGGGCGAATGGGTGCCCGCCGGCAGCCCGGTCGTCAGCCTGCTGCCGCCCGGCAACATCAAGGTGCGCTTTTTTGTGCCGGAGACGGTCGTCGGGTCGCTGAAGATCGGGCAACAGGCCACGCTGCGCTGCGATGGCTGCGGCGATCCGATACCCGCGCGCATCGATTACGTATCGGATCAGGCCGAATACACCCCGCCCGTGATCTACAGCCGCGAAAGCCGCAGCAAGCTCGTGTACATGGTGGAAGCGCGCCCCGCTGCCGACGTGGCGGCGCGGCTGCATCCGGGCCAGCCGGTGGAGGCCACCCTGCCATGAGCGCCCCCGGCTCCGCCACCAACGTCATCGACGTTCACGGCCTGAACAAGCACTTCGGCAACAAGCACGTCGTGAATGACGTGACGCTACAGGTGCGCGAGGGCGAAATCTTCGGCTTCCTGGGCCCCAACGGCAGCGGCAAGACAACCTGCATCCGCCTCATGTGCGGCCTGCTCACGCCGGATTCGGGCAGCGGCACCTGCCTGGGCTACGACATCCTGCGCGACAGCGCCCAGATCAAGCGCAACGTGGGCTACATGACGCAGAAGTTCTCGTACTGGGAAGACCTGACCATCCGCGAGAACCTGGATTTCGTGGCGCGCATGTACGGCATGGACCAGCGCAAGGAGGCCGTGGACCGCGCGCTGCAGGATCTGGGGCTGCAAAGCCGCGCGGGGCAGTTGACGGGATCCTTGTCCGGCGGCTGGAAGCAGCGGCTGGCGCTGGCCGCCTGCCTGCTGCACCAGCCAAGGCTGCTGCTGCTGGACGAGCCCACCGCCGGCGTGGACCCGACGGCCCGGCGCGATTTCTGGGAGCAGCTGCATGAACTGGCGGCGCGCGGCATCTCGGTGCTGGTCAGCACCCACTACATGGACGAGGCCGAACGCTGCCACAAGCTGGCCTACATTTCGTACGGCAAGCTGCTCACGCAGGGCACCGCCGACGAAGTCATCGCCGAACAGGACCTGACCACCTGGGCAATCCACGGCGCCAACCTGGTTCCGCTCGGCCAGCAGTTGCGCGGCGCGCCCGGCGTTGACCAGACGGTCGCGTTCGGGTCGGCGCTGCATGTCAGCGGCAAGGACGCGGCGCAGCTGGAAAGCACGCTGCGCGCGGCCATCGCGGGCCAGAACCTGCGGCTGGAACGCGTGGACACCAGCCTGGAAGACGTCTTCATCTACCTGATGAACCGGTCCACCGACAACTTTGCGAGCCAGCCATGACCGCGCGCCTGAACGGTTTTTCGTGGTCGCGCTGGTGGAGCATGGTGCTCAAGGAATTCCTGCAGCTGCGCCGCGACCGCATCACCTTCGGCATGATCGTCGGCCTGCCCATCATGCAGCTGGCGCTCTTCGGGTACGCCATCAATACCGACCCGCGCCAGATGCCCACCGCCATCATCGCCTCTGACCACAGCCCGTTCACGCGCAGCTTCATCGCGGCGATGCGTTCGTCGGACTACTTTCACATCGTCGAGGAACTGGACACCGAGGAAGCGGGACGCGCCGCCCTGGCGCAGGGCCGCGTGCTGTTCGTCGTGACCATTCCGCCCGACTTCACCCGCAGCCTGTTGCGCGGCGAACGCCCCGCCCTGCTGATCGAGGCGGACGCCACCGACCCCATGGCCACCGGCATGGCGCTGGGCGCGGCCACCCAGCTCACCCAGGCGGTCGCGCAGAAGGATCTGACCGGGCCGCTGGCAAGCCTGGCGGGCGGCCAGCCGCCCTTCGACGTGCGCATCCACCAGCTCTACAACGAAGAACAGATCTCGCAATACAACACGGTGCCGGGGTTGATGGGCGTGATCCTGACCATGACGCTGGTGATGATGACCGGGCTGGCGATGACCCGCGAGCGAGAACGCGGCACCATGGAAAACCTGCTGGCGATGCCGGTGCGGCCGATCGAGGTGATGACCGGCAAGATCGTGCCCTACATCGCCATCGGTCTCATCCAGGCCACCATCATTCTCGCGGCGGCGCATTTCGTGTTCCACGTGCCCGTCATGGGCAGCCTGCTGTCCGTCTACCTGGCCGCGCTGCTCTTCGTCGCGGCCAACCTGACGGTCGGGATCACGCTGTCGTCCCTGGCGCAGAACCAGCTTCAGGCCATGCAGCTGACCATGTTCTATTTCCTGCCGAACATGCTGCTGTCCGGCTTCATGTTTCCGTTCCAGGGCATGCCGCTGTGGGCGCAGCACCTGGGCAACCTGCTGCCGCTGACATACTTCAACCGGCTGATCCGCGGCATCCTGCTCAAGGGCAACGGCTGGTGGGACCTGTGGCCCAACATCTGGCCGCTGATGCTGTTCACCGTCATCGTGATGACCGCCGCCGTGAAGTTCTACCGCCGCACCCTGGATTGATCCCATGCTCCGCGCCCGCTACCTGCCCGCTTCCCGCCCCCTGGCCATCTCGGCGCTCTGCGCCTTGTTGACCGCCTGCGCGGTCGGTCCCGACTTCGACAAGCCGGCCGCGCCCGCCGTGTCGTCCTATACGCCCGGACAAGACGCGCTGCCGCCGGGACAGCAACGCCTGCAGGCGGGCGCCGACATCCCCGGGCAGTGGTGGCGGTTGTTTCAGTCGGAGCCGCTGGACCGGCTGGTGCGCCAGGCGCTCGACGCCAGCCCCACGCTGGATGAGGCGCGCGCGCGGTTGCGGCAAGCGCAGGAAGACCTGGCCGCCGACACCGGCGGGCGCATGCTGCCCGCAGTGGACGGCAACCTGTCGGCAGCTCGCAAGAAGGTGGATCCGGCGGCCTATGGCGTGCCGGTCGCCGAGCCGCCCCCGCCCTTCACGCTCTACAACGCCTCCATCGACGTGTCCTACACCCTGGACGTGTTCGGCGCCAACCGCCGCGCGCTGGAAAGCCTGGCCGCGCAAGTCGATTACCAAGCCCACGAACTGCAGGCGGCACGCATGTCGCTGGCGGCCAACGTCGTCACCGCCGCCATCCGCCAGGCGGACCTGGCCGAGCGGGTGGCGGCCACGCGCGATCTGCTGGCCGCGCAGGTGAACCAGCAGGACATCATGCAGAAACGGCTGGAGGCGGGCGGCATCGCCCTGGCCGACCTGCGCAACCAGGAGCTGCTGGTCGCGCAGACGCGCGCCACCCTGCCGCCGCTGGAATACCAGCTGGCACAGGTGACCCATCAGCTTGCGACCTACCTGGGCATGCCGCCCGCCAGTCTGCAGTCGCCCCCGCTGCGCCTGGCGGACCTGACGCTGCCGCCGGATGTGCCCACGGGCGTGCCCTCGGCACTGACGCGCCAGCGGCCCGACATCCTGGCCGCCGAAGCCCTGTGGCACAAGGCATCGGCCGACGTGGGCGTGGCCACGGCCAACCTGTATCCGCAGTTCACGCTGACCGCCAGCTTCGGTTCCCAGCGCACGGGCGCGAACGAGCTGGCCAATGGCGTGAATGTCTGGAATCTTGGCCTGGGCCTTGTCCAGCCGCTCTTTCACGGCGGCGAGCTGCGCGCGCGCAAGCGCTCGGCCGAAGCCGCGTATGACGCGGCCGCCGCGGCCTACCGCCAGACCGTGCTGGATGGTTTGCGCCAGGTGGCCGATGCGCTGCGGGCGCTACAGACGGACGGCGAGGCCTTCGCGGCCTATGACGACGCCTGGCGCCGCGCGGCCGACGCCGGCCGCATCGCCGCGGGCCGCTACCAGGCCGGCGGCATCAGCCACCTGAGCCTGCTGGACAGCCAGCGGCAGGTGTTACAGACGCGGATTTCGCGCATCGAGGCCGACGCGGCGCGCTACACCGACACGGCCGCCTTGTTACAAGCGCTGGGCGGCGGATGGTGGAATGAGGCGGTTGCCGCCGTTCCGTGAGCCGCCAAAAGGCGATTGCCGCGCCCATGGCCGAGAATTCGGGTAGGAAAGTGTCGTTGAGCGCTTTTTGGAAAGCGGTGTAACCGTTGCATCATGCCTGTGCTCAAGCTGCATGATGTTCACACCGATTCATGAATGACCTATTAGACCTGATCGTCTTCGCTCCCGACGCCGGCCAGCGCGTGCGCCGCAGCGAGGAACTGGCCGAAATGGGGTTCTCGCCGCGTCCTTGCGAAGACTCCAACGGACTGTTCCGCCTGTTCCAGGCCCGCCGCACCCCGCTGCTCGTGATGCAAGCCGAATTTACCGATCTCTGCATGGCCGTCGCAGGTCTGCGCGCCATGGACACCACCGCCGGCATCGTCGCCATTTCCGCCTTCGACACCCCCGAGAACCGCATCCTGGGCCTGCACTGCGGCGCCGACGCCTGCTTTTCGCCCGACGTCGCCACGGGCGAGATCGCGGCCGCCCTGCAGGCGCTTGTGCGCCGCGTGCCCACCGCCGCCGGCCGCCGCGCCCCCGAGGCCGAGCCGCGCCCGGCCATGGCCGCGGCGCCCGCCGAACCGACCGGCAAGTGGCAATTCCTGGACGCGGCCTGGACGCTCGTCAGCCCCCACGGCACGCGCCTGGCGCTGACCCAGGCCGAACGCGACTTCCTGCTCAAGCTGACCGGCTCGCCCGACAAGCGCATGCCGCGCGGCGACCCGCCGGGCATCGATCCGCATTCCGGCCGCGAATCCGTCCGCCGCACGGACGTCGTTGTCAGCCGCCTGCGGCGCAAGGCCCAGGACGTCGACGTGGAATTGCCCATCCGTACAGTGTGGGGCTGGGGCTACGCATTCACCGGGGAAATCTAGCGCGCCGCGGGCGTATGATTTCGCGTACAAGGCCGACCCCCGGCCGCTTCTGCCCCGAGTCCCATGGAAGTCTTCGAACGCCTGCAAGCCCTGCTCATCCAGAACCAGGCCCGTTACCGCCTGCTTGAACATGCCGCGGGCGGGCGTTCCGTCGAGGTCGCCGCCATTCGCGGTACCGAGGTCAGCCAGGGCGCGAAGGCGCTGGTCTGCCGCGTAAAGATCTCTTCCAACCTGCGCAAGAACGTGCTGGCCGTCTTTCCCGCGGACAAGCAGGCCGACCTTGACGCCATTGCGCGGGCGGCCGGCGGCAAGAAGGCTTCGCTCGCGTCGCAGGACCTGGCGCGCGAATTGACCGGCTGCGAGATCGGCGCGATTCCGCCCTTCAGTTTCAATCCGGACCTGACGCTGCTGGTGGACCCCAGCCTGCGCGAACGCCACGCCGAAATCGTGTTCAACGCGGGACGCCTGGACGCGTCCATCCTGCTGAACACCGACGACTACTTCCGCCTGGCCGCGCCTGAAGTGGCGCCGCTCATCAAGGCCTGACAGCCGCCCATGAGGCCACCTTGTCCCGCCCATCCATAAGCCGCCTCGCGCACGCCTCGAACATGCGTTGGCTGATGAGCCTGGCGCACATGGAGCCGTCGCCGGTGAATCCGTGGGTGATGCTGCGCGCCGCGCTGGCCATCGGCCTGCCGACGGCGGTGGGCATGGCGCTTGACCAGGGCGCGGCGGCCGCGCTGGTGGCGCTGGGCGCGCTGCCCGCCATCACGGGCGACAACGGCGGCCCCTACCGCAACCGGGCGCTTTCGATCGGGTCCACGGTGCTCGGCGGCGCCTTGGGCTACCTGCTGGGCAACCTGATCGCCGGGCACGGCCTGTGGACCTCCGCGGCCATGATGGTGCTGGTCCTGGCGGCCAGCCTGGTCGGCACCTTCAACAACATCGCCGCCGTCGCCACGCTGCAATTTGCCACCTACGTCATCGTCGGCTCCAGCTTGACGTCCACGCTGCCCGCGTGGATGCCGCCGGTGCTGGTCGGCGCGGGCGGGCTGTTCGGCCTGGCGCTGACGCTGTCCGGGTGGGTGGTGAACCCCATCGCGCCGGAGCGGGCCGCGGTGGCGCAGGCCTACCGCAAGCTGGCGGCGATGTTCGCGGCGATCGGCACTTCCCGGGTCATGGCCGCGCGCCGCGACATGGAAGCGGCCATGACCGCCGCCTATGACACCGTGCTGGCCGCGCGTGGCCGGTCGGCCGGTCCGACGCCGCGGCTGGCCCGCCTGGCCGCGCAGTTGCAGGCCTGCACGCCGCTCACCAATGCCGCGTTGACGCTGGCGCGCGCCGGCCGGGTATTGCCGCCCGAGTGCGCCCGCGTCATGAACCTCGTGGCCGACCGGGTCGAAAACGACGCCGTACCGGACGCGCGCGACGACATTGCCGCCCTGCGCCGGGCCGGCATGCCGCAACTGGCCGAGGCGCTGGAGCAGGTGCAACTGTTGCTGAACGGCGCCCGCGCCGCGCAGCCCGACGCCTTCGCGACGCTTCAGCCCGCGCCCGCGCGTACGCCTTGGCGCGTGCTGGTCCGCACGTACCGGCCCGGGCCGACGACGGTGCGGTATCTCGTGCGTCTGGGGCTGTGCCTGCTTGCCGCCGAGGCTGTCGCCCTGGCGGCCGCGCTGCCGCGGTCCTACTGGGTGCCGCTCGTCGTCGTGGTGGTGTTCAAGCCCAACTTCGGCTCGGTGTTCGCGCGCGCCCTGCAAAGCTGCGCGGGCAGCGTGGTGGGCGTCGGCATCAGCGCCACCGTCCTCGCGCTGGATCGGGGCGGCCTTGCCAGCCTGCTGACGGTTGCCGCGCTGGCCGCGCTGCTGCCGTGGTCGATTCGGCGCAACTATGGCTTGTTTTCGGCCATCATGCTGCCCATCCTCATGCTGCTGATCGGCGCGCTGCAACCGGGAAGCTGGGCCATTGCGCTGGCTCGGCTGGTGGACGTTGGCGTCGCGGCGGCCATCGTATTGCTGGTGGGCTATCTGCCCTGGATCCGGATCGAACGCAGCAATCTGGACCATGCCGTGTCCTCGGCCACGTTCACGCTGGCGGCGTACCTGAACACGGTCTTTCAGGCCGATCCCGACAAGCGGCACGACCTGCGCGCCCGCGCCTACTCGCGCCTGTCGGACCTGCGCATCGCCCTGCAGCGCGGGCTGTCCGAGCCCCGGCTGGTCAGCCGCCGCGCGCTGGCCTGGTGGCCGGTCGAAGTGGCGCTGGAACGCGTGGCCAACGCCATCTCGGACACGGCCTGGTCGCTGCCCGACGGCCAGGCCGCGCCGCCCGCCGCCGAGGTCGCCCAACTGGCCGCCGCCCTGGATCGCATTGCCGCCTCCGTCGAACAGGGCCTGCCCGTGCCTGGCGATGCGATCTCGACGCCCGCGCCCGCGCTGCGCGACGTCGCCGCGCAGATCGAAGCCTTGCGCGCCACGCTGGCCGGACCCGACTTCACCGCCGCGCCCGGCCGCCCTGCCAATCCCTCCCCCCTTCATCAGGTCTGAATCATGTGTCTTGCCGTACTGGCCCTGCACTTCTTGCCCGGCATCCCCGTCCTGATCGCCGCGAACCGCGACGAGTTCCACGCGCGTCCCACCCTGCCCGCCGCGCAATGGCCGGACGCCCCGAACCTCTACGCCGGGCGCGACGGCCAGGCGGGCGGCACGTGGATGGGCGCGACGACCGAGGGGCGCTACGCGCTGGTCACCAACTTTCGCGAGCCCGGCCGGCATCTGGACGACGCGCCGTCGCGCGGCGCGCTGGTCGAGGACTTTCTGCGCGGCGCCATGACGCCGCAGGCGTATTTGGAAACGGTGCATGGCGTGGACCAGGCATATAACGGCTTCAACCTGATCGTGGGCGACGCCCGCCAGGCGTGGTACCTGAGCAACCGCGACGGCGGGCCGCGCGCGTTGGCCCCCGGCGTCTATGCCCTGTCCAATCACCTGCTGGACACGCCTTGGCCCAAGCTGGCGCGAACCAAGGCCGCGTTCACCGCCGTGCTGCACCACCAGCCGCAGCCGGACCTGCCCGCGCTGTTCGCCGCGCTCGCCGACCGCAGCCCGGCAGACGAAGCAGACCTGCCCGCCACCGGCCTGCCGCCGGACCGCGAACGCCTGCTGAGCAGCCCGTTCATCGTCAGCCCGACGTACGGCACGCGCAGCTCCAGCGTGATGGCGCTGCATGGCGACGGTGCCGGGCAGCTGGAGGAACGGCGCTTCGCGCCGGATGGCTCGGTCAGCGGCGTGAGCCAGCTGACGTTTAGCTGGCGGCAGGCCGGCGGCGTCTCCGCACGCGGCGCCTGATACAAACGGTTGATTTCCGAGGCGGACGGACGCGAACTCGCCTTGCGCGGTCAAGTCGAATCGTTGCAAGCTACCGCCGGGGGCAGCCACAACGCGCTGCCCCGCCGGTTTTCCTGCAGGAGAATTCCATGAACAAACGTTTTGAACGCTGCACGATGGCCGCCGCCATGGCCCTGGGCAGCATGGCCATTGCAGGCGTCCTGTCCACCGCCCAGGCAGGCATGCCGCCCGTGCAGCACCAGGGCACGGTGGAGTACGTCAGCGGCGGCATCGGCATCGACGAATCGGAAGCCATGAAGGCCGCGTCCAGCAGCTATCCGCTGGCGCTGACCTTTGCCGCCCAACGCGGCGGCAAGGCAGATTACGTGGCCGACGTGACCGTCGCCATTCGGGACGCCCAAGGCAAGGCCGTGCTGCAGACCACGTCGCAAGGCCCCTACATGCTGGTGAAGCTGCCTGCGGGCAGCTACAAGATATCGGCCACGTACGACGGCCAGGCGCAGGACCGTGAGGTCACGGTGCAAGGCACGGGCACCGCGCGCGCCATGTTCGAGTGGAAGTGATGCCGGGCAGCCGCGGCGCGTAACGCCGCGGCCAGTCTCATTGGGTCGTGCGCCGCAGGCTCAGACGCCCGAGAACAGAATTGCGATCACGAACCCCACGCCCGCCGCCCAGACCAGCGAGCGCAGCGCGCCCCAGTTCGCCAGGTACATCGCCAGGTATCCCAGCCGCGTGCCCAGCCAGCACGCCATCAGCGTGGCAACGTGCGCGGGCGGGGCCTGGTTGTACAGCGCGAACAACACCGCGGCGTAGAAAAACGGCAGCGCTTCGAATGTGTTGACCTGCGCGGCATTGGCCCGCGCCCGCCACCCTTCCTGCCGCGCCAGCCACGCGCGCGGATCGTTGTTGTCGAACTTCTTGCCGCCTGCCTTGGCGATGATCGTGCACACGAACGGCAGCAGCGCCGCGGCCAGCATCAACCACGCGATTGTCTTCATTCCAGACTCCATTGCTGGCGGCGCCATGTCCGCCTGATATGCGGGGCATGTGCCGCCGCTGCCGCATGGTCGCCTGAAATCACCGGCAAGGCAAAGCCGGCGCGGGCCCGCGCGTACACTCAGGCCTTCGCGATAGCCTCCCACCCGCCGATGCCGCACGTCATGCCGTGGTTTGCCCTGTTCCTGGCCGCCGCCCTCTTGTGGCCGCCTGGCACGCGCCGCTGGGCGCTAGCCCCCCTGGCGGTGGCGTGGGCTTGGGCATTGGCCGACGGCGTCGTCGATCCCGTGGCGCTGGCGGGGCCGGCACTGCTGCTTGCAGCGGCCGCGCTGGTGCGCGCCAGCGCGGGGCCGGTATCGCGCGCGGCCGGTCATGCGCTCTTCGTGGTCGTGGCCGTGCTGCTCTTTGCCCATCTGTTGCCCGGTTTTCACAACCTGCGCGTCATTGCGCCCGCGCCGCTCACGCCAGACGCGGTGCCGTTCGGCATGTACCTGAATATGGACAAGCCGCTCGTGGGGTTCTGGGTGGTGCTGGTGTTGGCCCCGCCGATGGCCGCGGCGCATGCGCGGCTGACCTTGCAGGCGGCGTTGCTGGCGTGCGCGGGCGCAGTGACGGCCTGCCTGGGCTTGGCGCTGGCGTTGGGGGTGGCGGGATGGGCGCCCAAGTGGCCCGCGTCCGGCTGGATCTGGCTGCTGAACAACGCCCTGCTCGTCACGCTGGCCGAAGAGGCGTTGTTTCGAGGATATGTGCAGGAGCGTCTGACGCAATGGTGGCGCCATCATCCGTGGGGCGCCTGGGCGGCGCTGGCCGTGGCGGCCGCGCTGTTCGGGCTGGCGCACTACGCCGGCGGGTGGCAGTGGATGCTGCTGGCGGCGCTGGCGGGGGTGGGATACGGCGTGGCCTACCGCTACGGCGGCCTGGCCGCCGCCGTGCTGGCGCATCTGGGGCTGAACGCGGCGCACTTCGGATGGTTTACCTATCCGATGCGCGCCGCGCTTTGAACATCAGGCCGCCATTGCCGGGTAGTCGGTATAGCCTTCCGGGCCCGAGGCGTAGAACGTGGCCGGGTTCGGCGTGTTGAGCGGCGCATTTTGCTGCAGACGCTCGGCCAGATCAGGCGTGGCGATGTACGGCACGCCAAACGCCACGGCATCGGCACGGCCGGCTGCCACGGCGGCCTCGGCGGTTTCGCGCGTGTAGCCTTCGTTGGCGATGAATACGCCGCCGAACTCGGCTTTCATCATCGGCGCCAGGCTGTCCGGACCTTCGTGTTCACGGGCACACAGGAAGGCGATGCCGCGCTTGCCCAGTTCACGCGCCACATAGCCGAACAGGCCGGGCAGATCCGAATCGCCCATGTCGTGGGCGTCCGCGCGCGGCGACAGATGCACGCCGACGCGGCCCGCGCCCCAGACCGCCACGCAGGCGTCGACCACTTCGAGCAGCAGGCGCGCGCGGTTTTCAATGGAGCCGCCGTACTGGTCGGTGCGATGGTTGGTGCTGTCCTGCAGGAACTGGTCCAGCAGGTAGCCGTTGGCGGCATGCACTTCGACGCCGTCGAAGCCCGCTTCCATCGCCATCTGCGCGCCGTGGCGGTAAGCCTCGACCACGCCGGGGATCTCCGCGGTTTCGAGGGCGCGCGGCGTCACGTAGGCGCGCTTGGGACGGACATGGCTGACATGGCCCTTGGCCGCGATGGCGCTGGGTGCGACCGGCAGTTCGCCGTCCAGGAACATCGGGTCGGAAATGCGCCCCACGTGCCAGAGCTGCGCGACGATCACGCTGCCCTTGTCGTGCACCGCGGACGTCACCTTGCGCCAGCCCTTGACCTGTTCGGGCGACCACAGCCCCGGCGTATCCGCATAGCCGACGCCCTGCGGCGTGACCGCGGTGGCTTCCGTGAGGATCATGCCGGCCCCGGCGCGCTGGGTGTAGTACTCGACCATCAGGTCATTGGGCACGCGGCCGGCGCTGGCGCGCTGTCGGGTCAGCGGCGCCATCACGACGCGGTTGCGCAGCGTCAGGTCGCCGACTTTCAGCGGTTCAAACAACGGGTTCATGAAACATCCTTTCGTCCCGGCAATGGGGCGCTTGCGGGTATGGCAGACGGGCTACATATCCTGGTTCAACTGCCGCAGAAACGCGGCAATCACGGGTTCATTGCGACGAAAAAAGACCCATTGCCCCACCTTGGTCGCCGAAATCAGGCCGGCGCGCTGCAGCACGGCCAGATGCGACGACACCGTCGACTGGGACAGTCCGCAGCGATCATCGATATGGCCCGCGCACACCCCGTGTTCAAAGGTGTGGCCCGGGCGCTCCTCGAAATGGGCGTGCGGCGTCTTCAGCCAGGTCAGGATGTCGCGGCGGACCGGATTGGCGAGCGCCTTGAGAATGGCGTCTGCGTCGATCGCGGGTTGCGTGGCGTCCTGCCCGGTGCGTGAGGAAGTTGCGGTCATATTGGTATATCGCAATTTATCGAATCATATATCGGGTTTAACCGATATATCGTCATGCCCCTATGGACTTCAAGGATTTTCGGCGGGCCGCCGGCGTTCGGGCTTCAGGCTGTCTGCCCAGTCACGCGCGACGTCGCGCCGCGCTTTCCGGTTGACCAGGGCGGTGATGGCCATGGCGATGACCGCGCCCAGCGCCGCCAGCGCCATGTCCTTCTGCGCATCCCAGATATCGCCCTGCGTCCCCAGATAAGCCGCGCCCAGGTCGCCGCCAAAGAACTCGGCAGCGCCCCACTCGATCAGTTCGTAGAGGGCCGAGGTCGACAGCGTGACGTCCATCGGCAGGAAGTACGCCCAGAACCCGCGCACTTCGGCCACGCGCAGAAAGATCTCGCGGATCGGGTAAGCGAGCAGCAGGCCGTACGAGAAATGCACGACGCGGTCAAAGTTGTTGCGTTCCCAGCCCAAGAGGCTGTTGAGCGTGCGCCCGGTCAAGGCACGCCACCACTCGTCGTACGGGACCAGGGAATACGTATAGTGCGCCCCGATCGTATGCAGGCACAGAAACAGGAAGATCAACGTGTACGACACGCGCGAGAACACAAATGCGTGCCGCGTGGCAAAAAGCACGATGCCCAGGCCCAGCACCAGCGCATTTTCCAGCGCCCAGGCCGAGCGGTCGTGCGGATCGATGGCCAGCGCCGCCCAGATGACGGCAAACACCCCAGCCAGGGAAAGCAGGTAACGGCGGCGTGCGTCGATCATGGCGGCCGCTAATCGCCCTGCACCCGGCCGCGCAGCCGCTTGACCTCGCCGTGCAGCACCTTGCGCTGCACGCGGCGGCGCTGCGAGGCGCGCGTCGGCTTGGTGGCGCGGCGCGGCTTGTCCACCCGGATGGCCGACCGCACCATGCCCACCAGGCGCTCGATGGCCTCGGCGCGGTTCTTTTCCTGGCTGCGGAACGACTGCGATTTGATGACGATCACGCCTTCCTTGGAGATGCGGTGGTCGTTCAGCGCGCACACGGCATCCTGCACCTCGAGCGGCAGGCGGGAAGCGCGCACATCGAAGCGCAGGTGGACGGCGCTGGAGACCTTGTTGACATTCTGCCCGCCGGCGCCCTGCGCGCGGATCATGGTGAAAGTCAGGTCGCGCTCGTCGATGAATAGCGAGTCTTGGACGTGAAACATAGGCGGCAAGTCTACAGGGCCGGCAGGCTTCGCGCAGCAGGCACGGAGAACGGCGCGCATGCGGATCCCGCGATTTTCCGGGCGCGGCGCACCCGCCTGTCAACGGCGGCGAACCCGCGTGGCGCAGGGTCTTTCGGCGGATATCGGCCGCGCCAAGTAAAATGATGCGCTTTTGCTCGAATCCGGGGCGGTCAGCCGCCCGCATCCCCCCATGACTTACTCCGCCAAAGAAATCTTCAAGACCTTGCAAGGCGAAGGCGCCCATGCAGGCCGCGCGGCGGTATTTTGCCGGTTCGCGGGCTGTAATCTGTGGTCCGGCCGCGAAAGCGACCGCGCCAGCGCCGCCTGCACCTTCTGCGACACCGACTTCATCGGCACCGACGGCGACGGCGGCGGCAAATTCGCCACGGCGGATCTGCTGGCCGACGCCATCGCCGCGGCCTGGGGCCCCGGCGCCGACAACCGCTACGTGGTCTTCACGGGCGGCGAACCGCTGCTTCAACTGGACACGCCGCTGCTGGACGCCATCCACGCCCGCGGGTTCACCGTCGCCATCGAAACCAACGGCACGATCAAGCCGCCCGCCGGCGTGGACTGGATCTGCGTCAGCCCCAAGGGCACGGCCCCGGTCGTGGTCGAACGCGGCAACGAGCTCAAGCTGGTCTACCCGCAACTGAACGCCCTGCCCGGCGCCTTCGCGCACCTGGATTTCGAGCACTTTTTCCTGCAACCGATGGACGGTCCGGCGCGCGCAGCCAACACCGAGCAGGCCGTCCAGTACTGTATGCAGCATCCGCAATGGCGGCTCAGCCTGCAAACCCACAAATACATAGGCATTCCATGATTTACCCCCACGCCTCGCGGAGCGCACGATGATTTCCGTGACCCGCAGGCTCGAGTTCGACGCCGGCCACCGCATTCCCGACCACCGCAGCCAGTGCCGCAACCTGCACGGCCACCGTTATGTGCTGGAAATCACCCTGACGGGCGACGTGGTGCAGGCGCCCGGCGAGTCCGACAACGGCATGGTCATGGACTTCTCCGAGATCAAGCACATCGCCAAGACCCACATCGTGGACGTCTGGGATCACGCGTTCCTGGTCTACGAAGGCGATACCGCCGTGCGCGGCTTCCTGGACACGCTGCCCGGGCACAAGACCGTCGTGCTGGACCGCATCCCCACGGCCGAAAACCTGGCCACCATCGTGTTTGAAACGCTGGCGCCGCATTACCACGGCCACTACGGCGCCGAACTGCGCCTGACGCGCGTGCGTCTGTACGAAACGCCGAACTGCTGGGCCGACTGCAACGGTTGATCCCTGAGGGGGGTGGACGGGTGTGGGAGCTTCATGCGGTGTCTGACACCCGCTGAGAAAATCCTCGCATCGGAACGGCGTTTCCGGGGTGTCAGACACCGGACTGTCGTCGAATGACGCGTCAAGACAGCGCCTTGCGCCCCCAGTTTTCCACCTCTGGAAAACCGCCCCGCTATTTTCCCAATTGAGAAAATCTATCGAGATAGTCGCCATTTTCAATCATTAGTAAGCTAATAGATAGGATACAATCGATTCCATGCTTACTCCTTCCGACTCCCAGCTCATGGCCACCACCGCCAACCTGATGGTGCTGTCGCGCGCCTATCGCGGCGCTGCCGACAAGGCGCTTGCCGACTACGGACTCTCCCAGGCAACCGCGTGGCCCGTCATCCTGGCCGGCCGACTTGGCGACGGTGTTCGCCAAGGCGCGCTGGCCGAAGCTTTGGGCGTTGAAGGCCCCTCTCTCGTGCGCGTGCTGGACCAACTGGTGGCCGCCGGCCTGATGGAACGCCGCGAAGATCCCCACGACCGCCGCGCACGCACCCTGCATCTGACCGACGCCGGCCATGCGCTGCGCGCGCAGGTCGAAGAGGTGCTGGTCGAACTGCGCCGCCGCGTCTTCCAAGGTGTCAGCGAATCGGATCTGGAGGCCTGCCTGCGCGTCTTCGACGCCTTGAAGGTGTCGCTGGGCCGAAGCGGCGCCGGCGCGCAAGAGGACGCGCGGCCATGAAACTGCCGAACGTCCGCGAAACCCTCTTCTCGCTCAAGAGCTACCTGAGCGCCATCATGGCGCTCTATCTGGCTTACAGCATTGGTTTGCCGCGTCCGTTCTGGGCGATGACCACCGCCTATGTCGTGGCCCAGCCGTGGTCAGGCGCGGTGCGTTCCAAGGCCCTGTACCGCCTGATCGGCACCTTCGCCGGGTCGGCGGCCACCGTCTACATGGTGCCGCGCCTGTCGAACTCGCCCGTCGTCATGACCGGCGCAATGGTGCTGTGGGTGGGCGCCTGCCTGTACATGTCGGTACTGGACCGCACGCCGCGGTCCTATCTGTTCATGCTGGCCGGCTACACCGCCGCCATGATCGGCTTTCCCAGCGTCACCGACCCGTCCCAGGTCTTTGACACGGCGCTCGCCCGCGTCGAGGAAATCAGTCTGGGCATCGTGTGCGCCACGCTGATCCACAGCATCGTCCTGCCCCGCGGCCTGGCGCCCGCGCTGACGCTGCAACTGGACAAGGCCGTGCGCGATGCACGCAACTGGATGCACGACACGCTGAGCGGCAAGACCGCCGAACAGCGCGACAAGGACCGCCGCGTGCTGGCCAACGACATCACGCAATTGCGCCTGCTGTCCACCCACGTTCCCTTTGACACCAGCAACCTGCGCTGGACCGCGGGCGCCGTGCGCGCCATGCAGGACCAGATCGCGGCGTTGACGCCGGCCATGTCCGCCGTCGAAGACCGCATGCGCGCCTTGCAGGCAAACGGCCAGACGCTGCCCGAACCGGTGCAGGCGCTGCTGGCCGATATTTCGGAATGGATCAATGCCGGCGCGCAGGCCTCGCACGAAACCGCCGTCCAACTGCGCGCCGCCGTCACCCGGCTGACGCCCGGGATCGACAGCCGCTCGACCTGGCGCGACGTGCTGCTGGCCAGCCTGATGACCCGCCTGCGCGAGCTGATCGACACGTACGACGAATGCCTTGCCCTGCGCCGCGACATCCGTGCGGGCTTGCAGGGCGCGCCGGTGCGCACCCCGCGCACGGCCCGCGATCCCAATGCCGCGCTGCATCGCGACCACGGGATGGCGCTGCTGTCGGCGCTGGCCGCCGGCCTGGCCATTTCGGTGTGCTGCCTTTTCTGGATCGGCACGGCATGGAGCAACGGCGCCACCGCCGCGCTGATGGCCGCGATCTTCAGCTGCTTTTTCGCTTCGCAGGACAATCCCGTGCCCGGCATCATGCAGTTCCTGACCTACACGGTGTATTCGATTCCGCTGTCGGCGCTGTATCTGCTGGGCATCATGCCGGCCATTCATTCCTTCGAGATGCTGGCGCTGTCCATGCTGCCGACCGCGTTCGTGCTGGGCGTCTTCATTGCCCGCCCGGCCAGCACCGGCAAGGCCATGGCCATGCTGTTCGGATTCCTGGGCACGATGGCGCTGCAAGACACCCACACGGCCGACGTCGTGTCCTTCATCGACACGCAGGTCGCGCAGTGCATCGGCGTGGCCACCGCCGCGATCATCGCCGCCATCTTCCGCACGGTCAGCGCCGACTGGAGCGCGCGCCGCATCCAGGCCGCCAACTGGAAAGAGCTGGCGACGCTGGCCAGCGCGCCCCGCGCGCCGTCGCGCCACACCTATGCCGCCCGCATGCTGGACCGCATCGGCCTTTTGCAGCCGCGCTTGGCGCTGGCCAAGCGGCCCGACGACCTGGTGGCCGCCGATGCGCTGAAAGACTTGCGCGTGGGCCGCGACATCACCGAACTGCAGCGGGCGCGCCGCCATCTGCCGATGGCCGAATCCACGATCCAGCCGGTGCTCGACAGCCTGGCGCAGTTTTTCCGGCTGCGTTCGTCGGGGCGCACGCAAGACAAGACAACCGAGTTCCTGGCGCAGATCGATCGCGCGCTCTGCAGCGTGGCCGCCACGCCGCAGGGGCCCCACGCGCGCGACCGCGCCGTGGTGGCGCTGGTCGGCATCCGCCGCGCCTTCTTTCCCAACGCGCCCGACTTCCAACCCGCCCATCCCACGCTGGAGGGCCACGCATCATGATCGGCGAATTCAATCTCTACGGCATTTACTTCCCCTGGCTGCTCGTGCTGGGCGTCGTCACCCTGGGCGTGGCCTGGGCGGTGCGGCGCGTGCTGGCGCGCGCCGGGCTGTATCGCCTGGTGTGGCACCCCGCGCTCTTTGACCTGGCGCTCTTCGTGGTGCTGCTGTACGGCGTCTCCCTCATTTCCCCTTATTTTCTTCAGAGATAGGTATGAAACTCCCCAATGCCCTTCGCCCTGCTGCTATCGGCAAGTTCGCAGTGACGGCTGTTGTCGTCGCCGCCGCCGCTTACGCCGGCTGGCAGCTTTGGGATCACTATGAAGTCGAGCCCTGGACGCGCGATGGCCGCGTCAAGGCCTATGTGGTGCAGGTGGCGCCCGACGTGTCCGGCCTGGTGACAAGCGTGCCCGTGCACGACAACCAGGACGTGAAGGCCGGCGACCTGCTGTTCGAGATCGACCGCGCCCGCTTCCAGCTGGCGTACGACCAGGCCCAGGCCTCGGTGCGTTCGCAGCAGGTTGCGCACGACCAGGCGCTGCGCGACGCTAAGCGCAACCGCTCGCTGGGTCAGCTTGTCGCGGCCGAAGCGGTGGAACAGAGCCAGACCAAGGTGCAGCAGACCGAAGCCGCGCTCGCCCAGGCGCAGGTGCAACTGAACACTGCCCGCCTGAACCTCGCGCGTAGCCGCGTCGTGGCTGCCAGCGATGGCCGCATCACCAACCTGGACCTGCGCGCCGGTTCGTACGCCACGGCCGGTCACGGCGTGATGGCGCTGGTTGACGCCGGGTCGTTCTACGTCGAAGGCTACTTCGAGGAAACCAAGCTGCCCGGCATCCACGAAGGCGATCCCGTCACCGTGACGCTGATGGGCGAATCGCGCCACATTCGCGGCCATGTGGAAAGCATTGCCATGGGCATCGCGGACCGCGACCGCAGCACCGGCGCGAACCTGCTTCCCAACGTGAACCCGACCTTCAACTGGGTCCGCCTCGCGCAGCGCATTCCGGTGCGCGTGAAGATCGACGACGTGCCCGAGGGCGTACGGCTGGTCGCCGGCCAGACCGCCACCGTCTCGGTCGACGACCGCCCGCCCCAGGCCGCGGCCGCCGCGCCTCACGCTTCCTGACGAGCGGCCCGCACCGCCCTGCTTTCCGAAAACCCTTGAATCCCTTATCGACGCCAAGCCGTACCTGCCATGAAAACCAGATTTCTCCTTCCGCTGACGCTGGCCCTCGCGCTGGCCGGATGCGCCGCCGTGGGCCCCGACTACCAGGTGCCGCGCGAGGCCGTGTCCCAGCGGCCGAGCGCGCAATCCTCCTTCGTGCAAGCGCAGGAAGACGTGTACCGGCAAGAGGCGGTTCCTGGCCACTGGTGGCGTCTGTACAACGACCCGGTGCTGGACGGCCTGGTCGAAAAAGCCCTGGCCGCAAACACCGACTTGCGCGTGGCCAGCGCCAACCTTGAACGCGCCCAGGCCGCGGTGCAGGAAACGAAGGCCCAGCAGCAGCCAACGATCGGCGTGAATGCCTCGCCCACGTTCGGCCACGTCTCCGGTTTGCAGGAGCTTCAGCCCGGCATCGATCCGCCCAACCGCTGGTCCTACTCCACCGGCGCCAGCGTGTCGTATCAACTGGACCTGTTCGGCCAGATCCGCCGCGCCGTGGAAGCCTCTACTGACGACGCGCAGGCCGCGCAGGCCGCGTACGACGCCACCCGCGTGACGGTCGCAGCCGAGACCGCGCGCGCCTACGCCAACTTGTGCGCGGCGGGCATGCAGCTGGCCTCGGCGCAGCATTCCGTGCAGGTGCAGCGCGAATCGGTCGACGCCGTCAGCCGCCTGCAGCGTGCCGGTCGGGGCACCACGCTTGACGTCACGCGGGCGCGCAGCCAGCTTGAACAATTGCAGGCCAACCTGCCGCCGTTCCAGGCCCAGCAGCGCACGGCCCTGTATCGCCTGGCCGCGCTGACCGGCCAGACGCCCGGCGAGATCTCGCCCACGCTGCTGCAATGCGCCAGCGCGCCCAAGCTGACCGAAACCATCCCGGTGGGCGATGGCGCGCAGTTGCTGCGCCGTCGTCCCGACATCCGCCAGGCGGAACGCACCCTGGCCGCCTCCACGGCCCGTATCGGGGTCGCCACGGCCGACCTTTATCCCAAGATCACGCTGGGCCTGTCCGCCGCATCGGGTGGTCCGGCCGCCATGTTTGGCGACCGCGGCACTTTCAGCTGGAGCGTGGGCCCGCTGATCTCCTGGACGGTGCCCAACACGGGCGCCGCGCAAGCGCGCATCGCCGAGGCCCAGGCCAACACCAAGGCCGCCGCCGCCCGCTTTGACGCGACCGTGCTCAATGCCTTGCGCGAAACCGAAAGCGCGCTGGTCGTCTACGCCCGCCAACTGGACCGCGAGACCGCCCTTCGCGCGGCCCGCGACCAGAGCGCGCAAGCGGCTTCGCAGGCGCGGCGCCTGTTCCAGTACGGCAAGACGGACTACCTGACCGTGCTGGACGCCGAGCGCACACTGGCCAGCAATGAAAGTGCGCTGGCGGCCTCGCAGGCGGAACTCTCCAGCGACCAGATCGCGGTGTTTCTGGCGTTGGGCGGAGGCTGGGAGCCGTAAGCAGGCCACAAAATCAATTCCATATTATGGGGATCGCATTGATTCCATAAAACCCGCGCCCCTAGAATCGTCCCGAACGCGATAACAACATCAAACGATTCGACAGCGCAGCCCCGACCCGACGGAGCCAGCGCTGTAGGACGGGGACAATTCATAATATGGAACATCCGGAAAATATCCGGGATGCGCGGGTGCTGGACAGCATCACCAAGCTGACGCGGGAGGACGCCGGGCGCGTCGTGATCGCCGGGTCGCACGGCGGCAGGTATGCCGCCTATTGCGCGGCACGGGGCGAGGTGCGGGCCGTCGTGCTGAACGACGCCGGCGTGGGCTGGCAGCGCGCCGGCATTGCGGGTCTGGACGACCTGCAACGTTGGGGCGTGCCCGCCGCCACCGCCAGCTACCGCAGCTGCCGCATCGGCGATGGCGCAGACATGGCGCGCCACGGCGTCATCAGCTTTGTGAATGCGCTTGCCCAGGAACTGGGCTGCGAGCCAGGCATGACCGTCTCCGAAGCCGCTGCGCGGCTCGCGCACGCCCAGCCAAACGCCGGCCGCCCCACCGCCATCAAGGAATCCCGCATCGTCATCAAGGCCGGCCCGGACGGCGCCCCGCTGGTGGTGGGCGCCGATTCCGTGTCGCTCGTGGATGCGCAGGACGACGGCCTCATCGCCGTCACCGCCTCTCACGGAGAACGGCTGGCCGGCCTGCAGTCCGATGGCGTCCGGGCCTCCCCGCGCCTGGTCACCTTCAACGACGCGGGCATGGGCAAGGACAGCGCCGGCATCGGACGCCTGCCCCTGCTGCAGCAGCGCGGCATCGCCGCATTGACCGTTTCGGCGCACACCGCCCGCATCGGCGACGCCCGTTCCTGCTACGAGGAAGGGACCATCTCCTCGGCCAACGCCCGCGCCCGCGACCTGGGCTGCCGCGTCGGCACACCGCTCAAAACCTTTATCGACGCCCTGCTCGCCGGGCGCGACACCCACTAGGAGCCTTACCCGCATGTCGGAAAAACTGGAAATCACCGGAGGCGAAGCCCTCGCCCGCATGTTTGCCGCGCACGACGTCGGCCTGATGTTCGGCATGGGCGGCTTCCAGCTCCTGCCGTTCTACGACGCCGCGCGCCGCCTGAACCTGAATCACAACCTGATCAACGACGAGCGCTGCGCGGTGTTCGCGGCCGACGCCTACACCAAGGTCAGCGGCCGCCCGGGCGTGTGCGACGCGACCCTGGGCCCCGGCGCGACCAACCTGGTGACCGGCCTGGCCGAAGCCTACAACGCGGGCACGGCGCTGGTCGCGCTGGTCGGCGACTCGCATCGCATGCACTCGTGGAAGAACATGACGCAGGAGGCCCGGCAGCTGGAGGTGCTGCGCCCGGTCGTGAAAGACGTGCTGCGCGTGGAGATGATCGAGCGCATTCCCGAGCTGGTGCGGCGCGCGTTTGCCGTGGCCACCAGCGGCCGCCCGGGGCCCGTGGTGCTGGACGTACCCGAAGACATCGCGCACGCGGTCCATGCGTTCGATGCCGACGACTTTTATTCCAGCCCCAACTACCGGCGCTCGCCCGCCCTGCGCTGCCGTCCGTCGGCCGACGACGTGGCCCAAGCGGCAAGCATGCTCGCGGGGGCCTCCCGCCCGCTGATGCTGTGCGGCGGCGGCGTGCACATCAGCGATGCCGCCGATACCGTCCAGGCCTTCGCACGCAGATTCGGCATTCCCGTCGCCCACACCATGAGCGGCAAGGGCGCCATCGCCTGCAGCGATCCGCTGAACGCGGGGCTTTTCGGCCGCTACAGCCGCATTGCCAATGACCTGATCGCCAAATCCGACTGCCTCTTTGTCGTCGGCTGCAAACTGGGCGAAGTGGCAACCCGCCGCTACGACCTGCTGGCCGCGGGCGCGCCGATCATCCATCTGGATATCGTGGCCGAGGAATTCGACCGCACCACCACGCCCGCCCTACGCCTGTGGGGCGACGTGCGTGCCACGCTGGAAGACCTGGACGCGCGCCTGGCCGCCCACGGCGCGCATGCCCGCCAGGACTACGTGGACGAGGTGGGCCAGGCCATGCACGCGTGGCGCGAATCGGTCAACGCAAAGCTGACTTCCGGCGACAGCCCCGTCGGCATGGCGCGGCTGATGCACGAGATCAATGCCTCGCTGCCCGAAGACGGCATCCTGGTGGCCGACGGTGGCTTCGCCGCGCATTGGGGCGGGTTGCTGTTCGACACCAAGCGCGCCGGCCGCGGCTTTGTGCCCGACCGCGGCTTTGCGTCCATCGGCTACGGCATCCCCGGCGCGATCGGCGCGGCTGCGGCGGCCCCCGGCCGCCAGGTGGTCAGCCTGACCGGCGACGGCGGCTGCAATATGTCGCTGGGCGAACTGGAAACCGCGGTGCGCATGAAGCTCGCCTTCACGCTCGTGGTGGTCAATAACGCCGCGTCGGGTTACATCAAGGCGTTGCAGCACCTGATGTACGGCGCGGGGAGCTACCAGTCGTCGGATCTGGTGGACACGAACTACGCCAACGTGGCGCGTGCGCTGGGCTGCAATGGCATCCGCGTCGAGGATCCCGCGGAATTGCCCGCCGCGCTGGCGCAGGCCTACGCCTGCAAGGACCGTCCCACCATTCTTGACGTGGTGGTCACGCGCGACCCCGCGCACATGTTGCCGGGCGTGGACAGCCGGGCGGCCAAGATCAAGCCGGGCGACCGCATCGCCTGAGGGCGGCGCGCATCGCCCGGTTCGACACACAAAACAATATCAAGCAAGGAGACAAACCTCATGAAGCGCAGAACCTGGATCAAGCTGGCGGCCGCCGCTGCAACCCTGTCGCTGGCGGGCGCCGCCGCGGCGCAGGCCACCTACCCCGACCGTCCCATCCGCCTGATCGTGCCCTTCCCGCCGGGCGGCACCTCGGACGTGGTCGGACGCATCTTTGCCGAAGCGCTGGCCAAGCAGATCGGCCAGCCGGTCGTGGTGGAGAACCGCGGCGGCGCCGGCGGCACCGTGGGCAGCCGCGCCGTGGCCTCGGCCGCCCCGGACGGCTACACGCTGCTGCTGGGCACGTCCAGCACCAACGGCACCAACCCTGCCGTGTACAAGAACCTGCCCTACGACGCGGTGAAGGACTTCACGCCGGTCACGCAGATCATCCGCGTGCCTGGCGTGATCGTCGTGAACAAGAACTTCCCGGCCAAGGACTATGCGTCGTTCACCGCCCTGATCAAGGGCGCCCCGGGCAAGTATTCGTACGCCTCGTCCGGCAACGGCGGCGCCACCCACATGGCGATGGAGTATTACAAGTCGCTGTCGGGCCTGGACATGATGCACGTGCCCTATCGCGGCACCGGTCCCGCGCTCAATGACGTCATCGCCGGCCAGGTGCCCATCCTGTGGGATACGGCCGCGTCATCGATGGCGCACATCCAGTCGGGCAACCTGCGCCCGATCGTGGTGGCCGCCAAATCCCGCCTGCCGCAGTTGCCGGACGTGCCCACGTTCGCGGAAGTGGGTCTGCCGGACTACGACGCGGAAATGTGGAATGGCCTGCTGGCGCCCGCGGGCCTGCCCAAGGACGTGCTGGCCAAGCTGAACGACGCATCCCGCAAGGCGCTGGCGGACAAGGACGTGCAGGCCAAGTACGCGGGCGTGGGCGCGTATGTGGTCGCCGACAAGCCCGAGGAATTTGCCGCGATGATCCAGGGCGACGTGGCCAAGTGGAAGAAGGTCGCCGACTTTGCGCACATCTCGGCGGAATGACATGGGTCAGCGGCTGAAAGACAAGGTGGCGCTGGTGTTTGGCGCGGGCTCGTCCGGGCCGGGATGGGGCAACGGCAAGGCCGCGGCGGCCCTATACGCGCGCGAGGGCGCGTGGGTGTTCGCCGTGGACCTGCGGCCGGAGGCCGCCCGCGAAACCTGCGGCATCATCGAAGCCGAAGGCGGCCGCTGCCAGGCATTGACCGCCGACGTGACCGATTCCGGGCAGATCCAGGCGGCGGTCGCCGCCGTGCTGGCGGCCGCCGGGCGCATCGACGTGCTGCACAACAACGTGGGCATCACGGAAATGGGCGACCCCATCGAGGCCACCGAAGAGAGCTGGCATCGCGTGCTGGACACCAACCTGACCGGCGTGTTCCTGACCTGCAAGCATGTGCTGCCCGCCATGCTGGCGCAGGGCGCGGGCAGCATCGTCAACATCTCGTCGCTGGCCTCGATCCAGGTGAATTCCTATCCGTACACCTCTTACTACGCCGCCAAAGCCGGGTTGAACCACCTGACGCGGTCATTGGCCGTGCGTTACGCGCCGGACAATATCCGCGTGAATGCGGTGCTGCCCGGCGTCATCGACACCCCGTTGATCTACAAACAGATCGCGGGCCAGTTCGATGACGTCGAGGAAATGCGGCGGCGGCGCAATGCCGCCAGCCCCATGGGGCGGATGGGCGACGCCTGGGACGTGGCCCACGCCGCGCTGTTTCTGGCAAGCGACGAGGCCAAGTACATCACCGGCGTGTGCCTGCCGGTCGATGGCGGCAAGGCCTGCGCGGGACGCTAGCGCAAAGCCGGCGGGATCGGACTGGCCGGGACGCGATCAGACGCGCGGGGCCAGGTCCGCCGACAATTCCGCCGCCGCGCGCTGCAGCGCGGCCACCACGTCGGCCAGGCGTGCGCCGGACAGGCGCGACCGGATGGCTGCCACGCTCAGCGCCGCCACCACGTGCTGCTCGCGGTCGAGCACCGGCACCCCCACGCCCAGCATGTCCGGAATGATGCGGCCCGGGTTCAGCGCGTAGCCGTTCCTGCGCGCGGCGGCGATGTCCTCGCGCAGCATGTCGGTCGATGGCAGGTCGGGCGCCGCGCTGGCGTCGTAGCGCGCCAGCACGCGTTCGATATCGTCATTGGGCAGGAACGCCAGCAAGGCCAGGCTGCCCGCGCCAACGCCCAACGGGCGGCGGTGGCCGACTTCCAGGGTCAGAATCTTGATGGGAAAGTCGTCCGTCTTGCGGTCCACGCAGACCGCTTCGTGCCCGGAGCGCACCGACAGGAAGCTGGTGTCGCCCGTGGACTGCGCCAGCCTCAGCACGGCCGATTCGGCGATGGCCTTGATGCCGTGCCGGCTTTCGGCCGCCAGCCCCAGGATGTAGGACTCGCGGCCAAGACTGTAGGTCTTCAGGCGCGGATTGAGCGACAGGAAGCCTTCCTGCAGCAGGGCCGTGAGCATGCGATGCGCGGTGGGCGGCGTCAGGCCGACATCGCGCGCCACGTCCGTCAGGCCCACGCCACGCGCCGGGGCCGCCCCGACGTACTTGAGGATGCGCAGCACGCGGAAAATGCTTTGCGCGCCGCCGACGGCGTCGCTCGCGCGGGGCGCCATCAATGCACCGTCGTCCCGTCCGGCGGCGTCTGGTTCAGCCCCAGCGCCGCTTCCCAACTGCGCAGCGGCACGCAGGTCTGCAGGCGCACGATGGCGCGCTGGATCAGGGCGGGATGCAGTTCGTGGCCGACGTGGGTGGCGATGTCGATGGTGGAATCGCCGTGCAGTTCGGCCAGGCGGGCCTGCGCCGCCTGGGCCTGCGACACGCTCATGACCGGATCGTCGGCGCCGTGCAGCAGATGGATGGTGGTGTACTGCGGGGCGCTTTTGGGCAGTTGCGCGTAGCGGCCCGAAAACGCGATCACGCGTCCGGCCATGCCGTCGTGGGCCTGCACCAGCTCCAGCGCCATGATGGCGCCCTGCGAAAAGCCGGCCAGCGCGGTGTCGGACTGCAGCAGGCCGAAACGGGCCTGCGCATCGTGCACGTAGGCTTCCAGGCGCGGCAGGGCCTGGGCCACGCGGTCGGCGCGGTTGTCGTCGGTAACGCCGCGCACCGAGAACCACTGCCGGCCGGCGCCGCCGCCATCGAAGGGCTCGAAGCCTTCGGGGATCAGCACCGCCGCGCTCGGAAAGGCCGCGCGTACCGCCTGGGCCAGGGGCTCCAGGTTGGCGGGCGATCCGCCCACGCCATGCAGCAGGATGAAGAGCTGGCGCACGTCGACGCCCGGATCGGGAAGGAATTCGATAGAACTGGAAGACGCCATGAAACTGCTCCGTGCTGGGCTGGGACCGTGGAATGCGCCCCGATTGCGGGATTGTAAAATGCGCCGCGCCTGGCCGTCCCGGGCCACTTTTCGATACGTCCTGCCGGCGCAAAGCCCGGTACAATACTGTATATTTATCCAGGTATTGAACACCGGGCGCTTTTTCCATGCAGTCCCCCGAACGTATCCATCCCGCGTTGTGGCGCGCCACGCAGTTGGCCAAAGGCGCCGCACGCACCCTGCCAACCGGGCATGCGGCGCTATCGGCCGAACTGCCGGATAACGGCTGGCCGCTGGGATCGCTCGTCGAACTGCTCACGCCCCATCCCGGCATCGGAGAAATCCGCCTGCTGCGTCCCGCGCTGGCCCAACTGGAAACCCGCCGGCCCATTGCCCTGGTGCAGCCCCCCCATGTTCCGCACATCGCCAGCTGGATGAGCTGGCGGCTGGATCCCCGGCAACTGCTGTGGGTGGCGCCGGAAAAACCGGTGGATGCGCTGTGGGCCAGCGAACAGATCCTGAAGAACGCCAGTTGCGGCGCGCTGATCTGCTGGCTGCCCCACGTGCGCCCGGAATCCCTGCGCCGTCTGCACCTGGCCGCCCAGGCCAGCGACCTGCTGTTCATCGCCGTGCGCCCGTCCCGCGCCGCCCAAAGCGCCACGCCCGCCGCCTTGCGGCTGGCGCTGGCGCCCGCGCCGGGCGGCCTGTCCGTACACATACTGAAGCGCCGGGGGCCTGTCTGCGACACCCCGCTGTACGTGGGCCTGGAGCCCGGCGCCCTTACCCCCTCTTCTCCCCGCCATGCGCCTCTGGATCGCCGCATACCTGCGCTGCCTGCCGCTGGACGCCATACGCCCGCACTGGCCGCATGAACAGCAGGCGTTCGCCGTTCTGGACCAGGAACGTGTGGCCGCCCTGACGCCCGCCGCCCGCCAGGCCGGCGTGACGCCCGGCATGCGCCGCGCGGGCGCGGCGGCCATCGCGCCCGGCGTGGAACTGCTGCCCCGCCAGCCGCAGGCCGAAGCCGACGCCTTGCAAGGCGCGGCGCTGGCCCTCTTGCAGTACACCCCCGAAATCGCGCTGGCCGACGGCGACACCGTGCTGCTGAATGTGGGCGCCAGCCTGATGTTCTTTCGCGGACCGCGGGCGCTGAGCCGGCGGGTGGCCGCCACGCTGCGCGCGCTGGATCTGCGGGTGTCGCTGGGCATGGCGCCCACGGCCACGGGCGCCTGGCTGCTGGCGCGGCGCGCCGGCCGGGGCGTGCCGCGCCGCACGCTCAAGCTGCCCACCCTGGCGCGGCGGCTCGATGCCCTGCCCTTGTCGTTGCTGCCCCAGGCGCAAGGCCGCCGCAACTGGCTGGACGACATCGGCTGCCACACGCTGGCGCACCTGCGCGCCCTGCCCCGCGCGGGCCTGCAGCGGCGCAGCGCGCCCGATCTGCTGCAAGCGCTGGACGCCGCCTACGGCCAGACGCCCGAACTCTACCGCTGGCTCGAACCGCCCAACCAGTTTTCGCGGCGGATCGAGCTCATGGACTATATGGAGCACACCGACGCCGTGCTGGCGGTGGCGGGACGCCTGGCCGAACAGCTGGGCGGCTGGCTGACCGCCCGGCAACTGGCCGTGCGGCGCGTGGTGCTCAGCATGGATCACGAACGCGGCCGCCACGCCCGCCCGCCGACCGAACTGGAGGTCGCGCTGGCCCAGCCCATCTGGCAGGCCTCGCAGCTTCTGCATCTGCTGCGCGAAAAACTGAACCACTTCACGCTGGAGGCCCCCGTCATCGCGGTGGCGCTGCACGCGCCCGACACCGTCGAGCAACCCGCCGCCAGCACCACCCTGTTCCCCGAGCCGGGCGGCACCGCCGCCGACCACGCGCGGCTCCTGGACCTGCTGGTGGCGCGGCTGGGCCGCGACCGGGTGCGCCATGCCCGGCCCACCCCCGACCATCGTCCCGAAGCCGCCAACGCATGGACCGACGCGCTGGCCGCGCCAGAACGTCCCGCCCCCCTGCCGCCGCTGCTCGACCGGCCGTTCTGGCTGCTGGAAACCCCGCAGCCCCTGAAGCTGTCCGGCCATCGTCCCCACTACGGCGGCCAGGCGCTGCGGCTGATGCGCGGCCCCGAACGCATCGAAAGCGGGTGGTGGGACCCAGCCCTGACCGTGCGCGATTACTTCGTCGCCGAAGACTCGGCCGGCGCGCGCTACTGGATCTACCGCGAGCGCGACGCCGAGGACGCGCGCTGGTTCCTGCACGGCCTGTACGCCTGACATGCGCATGGACGACGACGCCCCCGATCCGCTGGACCCGGCTGAGACCCTGGCCCAGTTGCCCGGCTATGCCGAGCTGCAATGCCAGTCCAATTTTTCCTTCCTGCAAGGCGCCTCGCACCCCGAGGAACTGACCGCCCGCGCGGCCGAACTGGGCTATGCCGCGCTCGCCCTGACCGACGAATGCTCGCTGGCCGGCGTGGTGCGCGCCCATACCGAGGCCAAGACCCTCAAGCTGCCGCTCATCATCGGCGCCACGTTCCAGCTGCGCGCCGCGCCCGACGCCGCGCCGCTGGGCCTGACCCTGCTGGCGCAGACCCGCGAGGGCTACGGCAACCTGTCCGAATTCATCACGCTGGGCCGCACCCGGGCGCCCAAGGGCGAATACCGGCTGGCGCCGCAAGACATTGCCGATCCGCCCGCCGGGTACGCGCACCTGCGCAACCTGCCGGAATGCCTGGCCATCCTGACGCCCGCCTACGGCACCGACGCCGACCGCATGGCCGACCAGGCGCGCTGGCTGGCGCGCGTCTTTCCGGGGCGGGCGTGGGTGGGGCTGACCTTGCTGCACCAGTCGCGCGACGACCTGCACCGCGCCGCCGTCGAGCACGCGGCCCAGGCCTCGCAACTGCCGATCGTGGCGGTCGGCCAGGTGCAGATGCATGTGCGTTCGCGCAAGCCGCTGCACGACACGCTGACCGGCATCCGCACCCGCCAGCAGGTGTCGCAATGCGGCTACGCGCTGTCCGGCAACGCCGAACAACACCTGCGCAGCCGCATGCGGCTGGCCAGTCTGTACCCGCCCGACGCGCTGGCGCAGACCCTGGCCGTGGCGCGCCGCTGCACGTTTTCACCGGACGAACTGCATTACGAATACCCCGACGAGATCGTGCCGCCCGGCCACACGCCGGCCAGCTACCTGCGCCAGGAAACGCTGGCCGGGGCCGCCCGGCGATTTCCGCGGGGCGTTCCCGACGGCATCACGGCGCAGATCGACAAGGAACTGGAACTCATCTCGGACCTGAACTACGAGGCCTATTTCCTGACCGTCTACGACATCGTGCAGTTCGCCCGCAACGCCGGCATCCTGTGCCAGGGCCGGGGCTCGGCCGCCAACTCCGCCGTGTGCTATTGCCTGGGCATCACCGCCGTGGACCCGCAGCGCGGCAACAACCTGTTCGAACGCTTCATCAGCAAGGAACGCAACGAACCGCCCGACATCGACGTCGACTTCGAACACCAGCGCCGCGAAGAAGTCATCCAGTACATCTACGACAAATACGGCCGTGAACGCGCCGCCCTGACCGCGGTGGTCATCTCGTACCGGCCGCGCAGCGTGCTGCGCGACACGGGGCGTGCGCTGGGCGTGGACCCGGGCGTCATCGACGCCGTGGCCCGCGCCCACCAGTGGTGGGACGGCAAGAAGGAAATGCTGCGCACGCTGGGCGCGTGCGGCCTGGACCCCGAATCCCAGGTGGCCCGCCAATGGGCGTCGCTGGCGCAGACCATGATGGGCTTTCCGCGCCATCTGTCGCAGCATCCGGGCGGTTTCGTCATTTCACGCGGCAAGCTCTCGCGCCTGGTGCCCATTGAAAACGCCGCCATGCAAGACCGCAGCGTCGTGCAATGGGACAAGGACGACCTGGATGCCCTGAAGCTGCTGAAGGTGGACGTGCTGGCGCTGGGCATGCTGTCGGCGTTGCGCCGCACACTCGAACTGGCCAGCCAGCGCCGCGGCCAGCCGCTGGCCTTGCAGGACATCCCGGAAGGCGACGAGCCCACCTACGACATGATCTGCGATGCCGACACCATCGGCGTCTTCCAGATCGAATCGCGCGCGCAGATGACCATGCTGCCGCGCCTGCGGCCGCGCGAATACTACGACCTGGTGGTGCAGGTGGCCATCGTGCGCCCGGGCCCGATCCAGGGCGGCATGGTCCATCCCTACCTGCGCCGCCGCCAGGGCAAGGAAGACGAAACCTACCCCAGCGAAAAAGTGCGCGGCGTGCTCAGCCGCACCATGGGCGTGCCCATCTTCCAGGAACAGGTCATGCAGATCGCCGTCGTGGCCGCCGGTTTCTCGCCGGGCGAAGCCGACCAGTTGCGCCGGTCGATGGCAGCCTGGCGGCGCAAGGGCGGCGTGGACAAGTTCCGCGTCAAGCTGGTGGGCGGGCTGCTGGCGCACGGCTACACGCTGGACTTCGCCGAAGCCTTGTTCCGTCAGGTGGAAGGGTTTGGCGAATACGGTTTCCCGGAAAGCCATGCGGCCAGTTTCGCGCTGCTGGCATATGCCAGTTCCTGGCTCAAGCGCCACGAACCCGAGGCCTTCCTGGCCGCCCTGCTCAATTCCCAGCCCATGGGGTTCTATGCGCCCGCGCAGCTGGTGCAGGACGCGCGCCGCCACGGCGTGTGCGTGCTGCCCGCAGACGTCACCGTGAGCGGCTGGGATTCCGTGCTGGAAATACTGCCCGGCGGCCATCCCGGCGGCAGGCGGCGCGCGCATCACCACGCGCCGCCTGCCGCCGAACCCCGGCCCGCCGTGCGGCTGGGCCTCAGCCTGCTGCAGGGCATGCGCGAGGACACCGCCCGCCGCATCGAAGCCGCGCGGGCCGACGCCCCCTTTGCCAACACCGCCGACCTGGCCCGCCGCGCAGGACTCAACCGCCACGACCTGAACGCGCTGGCCGCGGGCGACGCGCTGCGCACCCTGGCCGGCCACCGGCGCCAGGCCAGTTGGGAGGCCGCCGCCAGCGTGCAAAGCCGCGACCTGCTGCGCGACGCCGAGATCGTGGACGCCCAGGCCCCGCAACTGTCCGCCCCGTCGGAAAGCCAGACGGTGGCCGCCGACTACCGCAGCGTGGGCCTGACGCTGCACAGCCATCCCGTGTCGCTGCTGCGCCCGCAACTGGCCGCCCGCAATTTCCAGCCCGCCTCGGTGCTGAACGGCTATCCCAACAAACGCATCGCCCGCGCCTGCGGCATCGTCACCGTGCGCCAGCGCCCCCAGACCTCCAAGGGCGTCATCTTCGTGACCCTCGAAGACGAGACCGGCCCGGTCAACGTGGTGGTCCGCCCCGACCTCATCGAACGCCAGCGCCGCGAACTGCTGGGCGCCACCCTGCTGGGGGTCTTTGGCGCCTGGCAAAGCGTGGACGGCGTGCGCCACCTGATCGCGCAGCGGCTGGTGGATATGTCCGACCTGCTTGGCGGACTGGCGGCGCAAAGCCGCGATTTCCATTGAAGCTTCGCCGCCAGCCGCCTCCCAGGTGTCTGACACCCTTGAAACACCCTCTCCAAAGGTGTCTGACACCCTTGAAACACCCTTCAAGCCTGAAGACCGTCCATACGGGTGTCAGACACCGCATGCAAAGCTGCGCGGCCAGCCGCCTGCCGCTGTTGCCCGGTTGCACAGGGGCCGCCGCACCTTGACCACAGCGCATCGCCGCTGGTCTATCATGGGTTTTTGTCCGCTCGTTGTAAGGAGTCCTACATGATCCGCAAGCTGATCCCCTTCCTGCTGGTTGCCAGCCTGGCTGCGTGCGCCAATACTGGCGGTTCGCGCACATCCAGCGCGCCGGCATCCAGCTCCTCGAGCGCGTCCTCTTCCTCGAGCACCGGCGCTGGCGCTTCCTACGGTTCATCCTCGTCCATGCCCGGCAGCACCAGCGGCAAAAGCTGCGACGCGGGCGCGCTGCAATCGATGATCGGCCAGAAAGCCACGCCCTCCGTCATGGAAGACATGCGCACGCGCAGCGGCAGCGCCACCGCGCGCATGCTGCGCCCGGGCCAGGTGGTCACCATGGAATACAACAACACCCGCCTGAACCTCATCGTGGACGACAAGGACGTGATGACGGCAATCCGCTGCGGTTGACGGCGCCAGCCGGCCCGCGTCCGGCCGCCTCAGCGGCAGGACCGGGCGCCGCAACAAGACAAGCGCAAGGCCAGCGGCCCCCGCCGGCCGCAGGCCTTGCCAATCAATCTCCGGCCAGCTCCCGATCGGCCAACCCGCCCTTTCACTCGCCCTTTTCACCCACCCCGAGCGGCCGCGCCGCCGGCGGCACATGCGGCAGAAACGCCCCCGCCACCTCGAAGGCGCATTCCTCGCGCGCAATGTCGATCACCCGGGACACGACCGGGTTGACGATGTTCTTTTTGTGCACCGCGTAGTAGTTGATGGTCGGCAGGTCCGGCTGCACATTCAGCTGGCACAGCGCCCCGCGCGCCACCAGTGGCGCAAAGTAGGCGCCCGGCAGGTAGCTGATCCCCAATCCCAGCATCGTCAGCTGGGCCATCATGCCCAGGCTGTTGCACGTCAACACCCGCTTGACGGGCATTCCCTGCTCGGCGAACCACGCGTCATACAGATGCGATAACGCCGAATTGGTGGGCTGCGAAATGACGGGGTACGGCGCCAGGTCCTGCGGCGTCAGCGCGGCGGCGACATCGAGGTCCAGCGCCGGGCTGGCCATCCATACATTGGTGACCGCGCCCAGGTGCGTGCAGTCGTACTGGTAGCCCCAGAACGGACCCGGCATGATCGCCAGATCCAGTTCGTCCTGCTCCAGCCGCTCGTAAAGCGTAATGCCGCCGTCGATCTCGGGCATCAGCTGCACGCGCGGGTAGCGCTGGCTGATCTGCTTGATCAGCCCGGCCAGCCAGGTCATGCCGACCAGTTCCGTCACGCCCAGCCGCACCACGCCTTCGAAGCTGGCCGGATCGGCCATGTTCTGGACGATCCGGCTGTTCAGCTCCAGCATCTGGCTCGCCAGCTCAAAGAGCTTGCGGCCCTGCGGGGTCATCAGCAGTTTCTTGGCCCGCCGCTCGAACAGGGGCGCGCCCGCAAAGGCCTCGAGTTCGCCCACCCGCTTGGCCACGGCCGATTGGGTGGTGTGCAGCTTGCGCGACGACGCGCTGAAGCTGCCCAGTTCGGAACTCCAATAAAAGGCCTCCAGCTGTTTGAGGGTGTACATCGCCGCGGTTGAAGAAAAGCGCATGGAAACCCCCAACATTACCACCGAGGCCGCACGGCCCGGCTCATCCCCGCGGATGCAGGATGTCCGCCAGGAAGCGCTGCGCGCGCGGATGCGCCGGCGCGCTGAAAAAGCGCTCGGGCGTGTCCATCTCCAGGATCTCGCCCGCGTCCATGAACACCACGCGGTCGCAGACGTCGCGCGCAAAGCCCATTTCGTGCGTCACGCACACCATCGTCATCCCGTCCTTGGCCAGCCCCTTCATCACCTGCAGCACCTCGCCCACCATCTCCGGGTCGAGCGCGCTGGTCGGCTCATCGAACAGCATGACCGGCGGCTGCAGGGCCAGCGCGCGGGCAATCGCCACCCGCTGCTGCTGGCCGCCCGACAGCGATCCGGGATAGGCGTCGATCTTGTGCGCCAGCCCCACGCGATCGAGCAGGCTGCGCGCCAGCTCCACGGCCTGCTTGCGCGGCTGCTTGCGGATGTTCACCGGCGCGAAGATCACGTTTTCCAGCACGCTCATGTGCGGAAACAGGTTGAACTGCTGAAACACGAAGCCGATCTTCTGGCGCAAGGCGTTCAGGTTGGCGCCCTTCTGGTAGATGTCCTGGCCATCGATCAGGATGCGGCCCTTCTCGATGGGTTCCAGCCGGTTGATCGTGCGGATCATGGTCGACTTGCCCGACCCCGACGGGCCGCAGACCACCAGCACTTCGCCGCGCGCCACCGACAGGTCCACGTCCTTGAGCACATGATGCTCGCCGTACCACTTGTTCACTTTTTCGAGATTGATCATGTTTTGTTCCTTTAAGCCATGGCCCGCGAACGGCGGATGCGCAGGTCCAGCCAGCTCAAGCCGCGGCTCAGGCTGAAGCACACCAAGAAGTAGATGATGGCCAGAATGCCGAACACCTGCAGCGGCTGCGTCAGCACGAGGTTGTTGACCTGGTTGGCGGCAAAAGTCAGTTCATTGACGCTGATGACATAGCCCAGCGACGTTTCCTTGATGGTGGACACGAACTGGCTGGTCATGCTGGGCAGCACGTTGAACAGCGCCTGCGGCAGCACCACCTTGCGCATCGTCGTCCAGTAGCCCACGCCCAGCGAGCGCGAGGCTTCGATCTGCCCGCGCGGCACCGCCTCGATGCCCGACCGGATCACCTCGGACAGGTAGGCGCTTTCATAGACCACCAGCGCAAAGATCAGCGTCCAGAAGCCGCTGACCACCTGCCCGGTGATCTTGGGCACGACGAAGTAAGCCCAGAAGATCAGCATGAGCAACGGCATGCCGCGCACCACATTGACCAGGGCCTTGCTGGCCGTGCGCAGCCAGCCATAGGGACTGACACGCGCCAGCGCGATCAACAGCGCCAGCGGCAAGGACATCGCCAGGCCGAGCGCGGCCAGGATCAGGGTGAGCGCCAGTCCGCCCAGCGGACCGTTGGGGTATTGGCCCACGAGCAGCGTGGGCCAGTATTGCATCAGCAGATCAAGCACCGTGGCCTCCGCGGTTCAGACGATAACGGGCGTAGATGCGCGATCCGAAAGCCATGATCAGGAACGATCCCAGCAGGTACATGATCGTCGCCGCGCCGAAGGTGGCGAAGGTGCGGTAGGTCTCGTTTTCGATTTCCCGCGCCTGGTAGGTCAGCTCCATCACGCCGATCGCCATGGCCACGCTGGTGTTCTTGAACAGCAGCAGCGCGCGTCCGACCAGCGGCGGGATGGAGATGCGCAGCGCCTGCGGCACGATCACGAAGCGCATGCATTGCAGATAGCTGGCGCCCAGCGCGCGGGCGGCCTCGAACTGGGTGCCGGGAATGGCGCGCAGGCCGCTGCGGATGTCTTCGGCGATATAGGCGGCCGACCCCAGCGCCAGCGCGATCGCCGCCAGTGACATTTCGGCGTTGTGTGCGTACAGCCACATGCGAAACCCTTCGGGCAGCAATTCGGGCATGCCGAAATACCAGAACAGCACCTGCACCAGCAGGGGCACGTTGCGGTGGTATTCCACATAGGCGTCGACCAGCCAGCGGCACGGC
Organism: Achromobacter sp. E1; assembly: GCF_037039475.1. Taxonomy (NCBI): domain Bacteria; kingdom Pseudomonadati; phylum Pseudomonadota; class Betaproteobacteria; order Burkholderiales; family Alcaligenaceae; genus Achromobacter; species Achromobacter sp. E1. Next base: position 2,672,894 of record NZ_CP146253.1, on the reverse strand, counting down.
GCCAGATTGGTGGCGCGCACCACCACCAGCGTCACCGCGATGGTGAACGCCATGACCCATGCAACCAGGAACAGCTGCACGGTGACCGCCATGCCGCTGAGCAGCAGCTGGTATTGGGAAGCGTCTAGAAAGCTCATAAACCTGTCAATCTCCTGCGATCGGGCGCGCGGCGCCAAGCATCACGGCTTCGCGCGCGCCGCCTTGCGGGACGCGCCGAAGCCGTGACGGAGTGGCGAACGAAGCGCCCGGATCCGTGCCTCAGCCGGCGATCGGGCCGATCTTGAAGCTGCGTTCCAGCTTGTACGGCGTCTCGGGGCCAAACCACTTGTTGAACAGCTTGGCCGCCGCGCCGGAAGCTTCGGCCTCGTCCAGCGCCTGGTTCACCGTTTCCAGAAAACGCGGTTCGGACTTGCGCACGCCCAGGCCCCAGGGCTCATCGAACACCGCCTTCGGGATGACGCTGACCGGCGCGGTCGGCGGGCTTTGCAGCACCAGGCGCACCAGCACCAGCTCGGAGGCGAACTGCGCGTCCACCTTCTTCTGCTGCAGGGCGAGGTATGTGGCCGAGCTGTCGCCGTAGCCGATCACCTGCGACTTGTCCAGAATGCGCTTGATTTCGCGCTCGGAGCTGGACCCCTTGGTCGCGCCGATGCGGCGGCCGTTCAGGGCCTCGATCGAATCCAGGCCGGAATCCTTGCGCACCATCAGTTTTTGCGGGCTGACGTAGTACGAGTGGCTGAAAGCGATCTGCTGGGCGCGGTCGGGCGAATAGCCCAGGTTGGCCGCCAGGATGTCCACGCGCCCTTCGTTCAGCTCGGGCACGCGCGCCGCCACCGACAGCAGTTTGTAGTTGACCTTGACGCCCAGCTTGTCGGCGACCAGCTTGCAAACGTCCACGTCATAGCCCACCAGCTGGCGCGTCGCGGCGTCCTGGAAGCTGAAGGGTTGCGACGTGCCCAACGTGCCGCAGACCAGCTCGCCGCGCGCCTTGATGTCGTCAAGCTGGTCGGCGTGGGCGATTCCGCCCGCGGCCAGCGTAGCCAGGCCCAAGGCGGCAAAGAAAGTGTGACGCTTCATGGTTCATTCCCCTTGATTGGTTGTTTGGTGAACAGACTGAATAGGACGTTGAATCGATGGCGTTGAATCGATCACGCCGGACCGCCGAGGTCCGGCGGGTATCGGGTATCAGGCCAGCTTGGCGCACGCCTCGCGGATCGCCGAGCAACCTTGCCGGATATCGTCCAGCGAGGCCGCGAACGACAGCCGGAACGTGCCCGGCGCGCCGTAGGCGTGACCGTCGATGACCGCCACGCCCGCTTCGCGCAGCAGGTAATGCGTCAGGTCGGTATCGCTGGCGATCACGTCGCCGGCCGGCGTCTTTTTGCCCAAGAGGCCCGAGCAGTCCGGAAAGACATAGAACGCGCCCTGCGGCACCACGATGTCCAGGCCCGGCGTGCCCGACAATTCGGCGATCGCCAGGTCACGGCGCTCGCGAAACACCTTGGCAAACTCCACGACGCAGTCCTGCGGGCCCGTCAACGCTTGCAGCGCGGCCGCCTGGCTGACCGACGAGGCGCCCGACGTGCTTTGCGATTGCAGGATCGCCATTGCCTTGATGAGCTCGTCGGGACCGGCGCCGTAGCCGATGCGCCAGCCCGTCATGGCATAGGCCTTGGACACGCCGTTGACCACGAGGGTGCGTTCGGCCAGTTCCGGCGCCACCTGCAGCGGATGCACGGTGGGCTCGCCGGTGAAGTTCAGGCGCGCGTAGATGTCGTCGGTCATCAGCCAGACGTGCGGATGACGCGCAAGGACCTCGGTCAGGCCGCGCAGTTCTTCCGCGGTGTAGACCGATCCGGTCGGGTTGCTGGGCGCGTTCATCATCAGCCACCTGGTGCGCGGCGTGATGGCGCGTTCCAGGGCGTCGGGGGTGACCTTGTAGTCGCTGGCAGGCGACGTTTCCACCGTCACCGGCACGCCGCCGTTGACCAGGACCATGTCCGGATAGGACACCCAGAACGGCGCGGGAATCAGCACTTCGTCGCCATCGTTCAGCGTGGCGGCCAGGCCGTTGAAGATCACCTGCTTGGCGCCGGTGCTGACAATGACGCGCGAAGCCGGGTACGTCACGCCGGTCGCTTCCAGCAGATGCGCGGCGGCGGCCTTGCGCAGGGCGAGCGTGCCCTGCGCTGGCGGATACTTGGTTTCGCCGCGGTTCATGGCGGCCGTCGCGGCCTGCCGGATGTGTTCGGGCGTCGAGAAATCGGGTTCGCCGATGGTCAGGTCGATGATGCGGCGGCCCTGTTCGCGCAGTTCGGCGATGATGGCGCGCGCGGCGACGCTGGGCGAAAGCTTGATGCGCTTGATGCGGTCGGCGACGATGCTCATTTGGCCGCCCCCATCTTTTCGGCCAGGGTCTTTTCCAGCCACGGCTTGGTGTACGTGCCCGCGCGCAGCTTTTCCTTGGCCACGGCTTCGTCGGCTTCCTTCTTGAGTGCCAGCGCCAGCACGGCGCCGGCATGCTCGGCCGGAATCACCACCACGCCATCGGCGTCGCCCACGACCACGTCGCCGGGGTTGACCACCTGGCCGCCCACCGACACGGGCACGTTGATCTCACCCGGACCGTCCTTGTAAGGCCCCTTGTGCGAAACATCACGCGCAAAGCAGCCGAATTCGCCCTGCGCGAATACGTCGGCATCGCGCACGGCGCCGTCGATCACGAATCCTTCGATCCCGCGCGACTGCGCGTCCATCATCATCAGTTCGCCCACCAGCGCGTTGCTGGTATCGCCCGCGCCGTCCACGACGATCACGTCGCCCGCCCCGCCCAGCGAAATCGCCTTGTGGATCATCAGGTTGTCGCCCGGACGGGTCTTGACGGTCAGCGCCACGCCGACCGTGCGGCGTGCGCCGTTATGCAGCGGACGCAGGCCCGACACGCCGTACAGACGATTCATGCAGTCGCTGATCTGGGCCGAGCCGATGGTGGCAAAGCCGGCCAGCACGTCGGCGGCGACGGCCGGCGCGGTACGGGAAAGAATGCGATATCCGATGGGATTCATAAGGAAAGTCAGTGTGAATGCAAGGAGCGTTGAAGCGAACCTGCATTACAAAGCCGCGCAAGCCTTTCCTCAAAACGATATAAATTCCCAGCGATCCACGAATATTTTTCGTGGATTACGCCGCTTAAGGGTTATCCCTTATTCCTGCATCCGCGCTCAGTCGTCGCCGGTGCCCGACGCGCTGCGCGCCTCGGACAACGCCACCGTCAGGTGCATGACCTTCTTCTTGAGCTGGTCACGCTCGTCCGTCAGCTTGGCCAGCAACTGGCGCAGGCGAGCGATCTCGGCCGGCATGTCGGCGATGTTCTCGATGGGCTCCTCGGGCGGCGCCTCGCGCGGTGGCGGGGCCTTGGCCTGCCGCACTTCCCGGGCGGCCTGCTGCAATTCCTTGCGGCCGCCGGCAACCGCGGCAGCCTGCCGTTCCGCCGGCAGCGACGCCACGGCCGCCGCGGCGTTGATGGAGATGGCGCCTTCCTTGACCGCGCGCACCAATTCCGGCGCCGCGGACTTCTGGATCTTTTCGATCTGGCCCAGGGTGTTGCTGCTGATGCGGGCGGCGCGCGCCAGCGCCTGCCGGCTGGGCACGGCCGGCTTCCAGTCCGGATTGGCGTGGCCACGCATCGGCGCGGCAGCGGTCCCGGGCGCGTCTTCATCCCACGGCGGAGAGTCGTCGGGCGGCGATCCGTCGGGCGGCGATCCGTCGGAGCCAGCGCCTTCTGTCGCCCCCTCGCCAGTCGCCGCCCCGGTTTCAGGCCCCGTACGCGCCAGCAGGATCTCCTTCTTGCGCAGCGCCAGCACCCCCCGCTGAAAGTCCGACACGCTGCGCCGGCCCAGGTGGTTCTCGATCATCCACAGATGCACGTCCTCGATGGACTTGAAGTGCGGATGCTGGATGGTCTTGAAGGGAATGTCGTGCTTGACGCAGATGGCGTAGCGGTTGTGGCCGTCGACCAGCAGATCGCCCCACAGCACGAGGGCGTCGCGGCACCCTTCGGCCAGCAGGCTGCGCTCCAGCGCGGCGTGTTCGTCCTCGGTCAGCGGGTCTATATAGGCGCGCAGGCCTTCGTCTACTCTGATTTCCATGGTGTCCAAATAAAGTCGGGCCGCGCGCTACGCCAGCCCCTGTCCGCGCAGCACGTCCTGGATCGCCGCCAGCCGCGAGACCGGATCGGTCAGCGCCAACAGGGTCGCCTTGTCGTCCGGCGGCAAGGGCAAGAGTTCGCACCAGCGGTTCGCCACCCAGCCGCAGTCGTCCAGCCGGAACGGCGGCGCAAGCGGCATTCTTTCAGCGGGCACGCCGTCCCGCTGCCACTGCGCCACCAGCCGGCCCAGCGCATCGGCGCTGGGCTGCATGGCTGCCGGCACGGGCGTGGGCGGATCGTCGGGGATGGGCTCGGCCTCGCCCATCCAAAGGCCGTATTTTGCCACCTCGCTGGACCGCAGCCGAAAGCGTTCCCCGCCGCGGCACCGGATTTCCAGCAAGGCCGGCATGGGCGCCTCCCAGCGTTCGACCCGGGCCATCGTGCCGACAGGCGACAGCGTCTCCTCGCCTTCCGGGGAACGGACCTCGCTACCGGCCAGCAGGCCCACGATGCCGAATTCGGTGTTCTCGGCGATGCTGCGGCGGATCATGTCCAGGTAACGCACCTCGAAGATGCGCAGTTGCACCACGCCGTCGGGAAACAGCGCGTTGGACAATGGAAACAAGGGAATCAGCGACATGGCCGCCTCCTGTTCATGTCACGTGGAACGCTTCGTCCACCGGCACCTGCAGCGCCGTCGCCAGCGCGTTGGTCTGCGACGCCATCGCGATCACCCCCAGCAGTTCCGCATGCTGGCCGTCGGTCATGCCCTTGGCGCGGGCCGAGGCCGTGTGGGAATGGACACAATACGAGCACCCATTGGCCGTGGACACCGCGATGTAAATCAGCTCGCGCACCAGCGGCGAGAGCTCGCCCTCGGCCATCATTACCGTCTTGAGCTGCTCCCAGACGCTGCGCATCCGCGGCGGATCGTTGGCCAGCGCACGCCAGAAATTGTTGACGAAGTCCGATTTGCGCGTGGCGCGGATGTCTTCCAACACCGCCCAGGCCTCGGGACTTCTACGGATTTCGTCATCGCTCAGCAGCCTTACCGTGCTCATTGCACCGCTCCATCGTGAAAAAATCGTGACGCCACCGCCCTTTCGCGGCAGCCCTGTTCCGATCCGTCGGGGGCCGGGGCCGCCAATCAGGTATTGCGGCCATCGTAGGGAATGCGGGTCAGCGCATTCAAGTCCACATTTTCCAGGCAGCGCACGTTGACGGCCGCGGTCTCCTTGCCTTCGGCGCCCACGCCGAAACCGAATGGCGCGCAGCCGCAATTGGCGCAGAAATGGTGCGAAATCACGTGCTTGTTGAAGGTGTACGTGGACAGCGTCTGCGTCGAGGACGTGATGCGCAGCGCGGCGCGCGGCACGAACCACAGCAGATAGCCCTTGCGGCTGCAGTGCGAGCAATTGCATTCCAGCACCTGGGACACATCGCCATCGACTTCATAGGCGATCTGTCCGCAGTGGCAGCTTCCTTGTTGCATGGATTGTCTCCCGGCCGTTATCGGATCAGACTTCCATCATAGGCCTGTGCCGCCCGCCTTGCCCATGCGGACCCGCCGCACCTCACCCCGCCCGGAGCCATCATGCCCCAGTTATCCGCCTATCTCAGTTTCGACGGCAATTGCGCCGAAGCCATGCGCTTTTACGAACGCGTGCTGGGAGGCCGCCTTGACGCGCTGGTCCGTTATGCCGATGCGCCCGCCGATGCCGTCATGCCCATTCTGTCCGACGAGGACGCCGGACGCGTCATGTACGCCCGCCTGACGCTGGATGAGCAGACCTTGCTGGGCAGCGACGCCACCGCCGGACACCCCTACCCCGGCAACCGGGGAGTGGCGCTGGCGCTCGTGTATCCCACCGTGTCGGACGCGCATCGGGTATTCGACCTTCTGGCCGAAGGCGGCAGCGTCACGATGCCGCTGCAAAAGACGTTCTGGGCAGAAGCCTACGGCGCGCTGGTCGACCGGTATGGCACGCGCTGGATGGTGAGCGGGGGCCGCATGACCCACTGATGGCCCGGACGGCTGTGCCCGGCGCCAGGTTCAACCGCCCGGCCGGTGCGCCGCCAGCACCTCGTGCAGCGACTGCGCCGCGCGCTGCAGCACCGGCACGGCGCGCAGCAGATCGTCCAGCATCACGCGCGCCGTGGGCGCATGGCAGGCCACCGCCGCGACCACGCGGTCTTCGCCGTCGCGCACCGGGACCGCCACCGCGCTCATGCCGCGCACGAATTCCTCGTTGTCGATGCCGATGCCGCGCACGGCCAGCCGCTCCAGCTCGGCCTCAAGCCGGGCCGGGTCGGTCAGCGTGCGCGGCGTGTTGCGCGTGAGCGGCAGGCGGGCCAGCACGCGGCTGCGCTCCAGACGGTTCATCGAGGCCAGGAACAGCTTGCCGCTTGCCGTGCAGTGCATGGGCACGTGGCTGCCCACCGCAAAAAAGAGCCGCAACGGCTCATTGGTCTCGACGCGCTCCATGTAGACGACGCGGTCGCCGTCGGGCGCGGTCAGGTTGCAGGTTTCGCCCAGCGTGCCCACCAGTTGGGTCAGCACGGCGCGGCACGCGCGGGTGAAGGCGCAGGCGCGCAGCGTGGCCAGCGCCAGCGAGGTGGCCTGCGGCCCCGGCACGAAACCGTTTTCGGTGGGCGTGGCGGCCACGAAGCCGGCGCGCTGCATGGCCGCCAAGAGGCGCATCAACGTGGTCTTGGGCATGTCGAGCCGCTGCGCAAGCTGCGCCAGCGTGGGCGGATGCTGCGCCCGCGCCAGATGATCCAGCACCAGCAACGCCCGCAACGAACGGGCGGCCTCCTGCTGTCCGCCCGCGTCATCGGACCGGCCATCGGCCGGCTCCTGCGATGCTGCACTGCGATTTTGAAACCGAAGCCGCATGTTCTGTTCCATTTCTCCGCCCCAGCGCGTGTTGTGCTTTGTTCTGTGCGCGCGCTTCCTAGAATCGCCTCAGATGCCGGCCTGGTCCGCATTGCGGAGTCTGCACCGGCCGGTCATGCCGAACAAATATAAGGGAGACCGCGCAGAAATGTCCGATACCGTCGATTACATCGTGGTGGGCGCCGGCTCGGCCGGATGCGTGATGGCCAACCGGTTGAGCGCGGACGGCGCGCATTCGGTCTGCCTGCTGGAGGCCGGTCCGAAGGACACCTATCCGTGGATCCATATTCCCATCGGCTACGGCAAGACGATGTTCCACAAGGTGGTGAACTGGGGCTACTACACCGACCCGGATCCCAACATGCTGGACCGGCGCATCTACTGGCCGCGCGGCCGCACGCTGGGCGGCTCCAGTTCCATCAATGGCCTGATCTACATCCGCGGCCAGCGCGACGACTACGACGCCTGGGCCGAAGCCGGCAACCCGGGTTGGGGCTGGGACGACTGCCTGCCCTGGTTCCGCAAGCTGGAAAACAACGATCTGGGCCCGGGCCCCACCCGCGGCACCGAGGGCCCGCTGAACGCCACGTCCATCAAGACGCCGCATCCGCTGGTGGAAGCGCTGATCGGCGCCGCCGGCAAGCTGGGGGTGCCGCGCGTCCGTGACTTCAATTCGGGCGACCAGGAAGGCGTGGGTTACTACCAGCTCACCACGCGCAACGGGCGACGATGCTCCACGGCCGTCGCCTACCTGCGGCCCGCGCAGGACCGCCCCAACCTGCGCATCGAAACCGATGCGCACGCGATGGCCGTGCTGTTCGAAGGCAGCCGCGCCTGCGGCGTGCGCTACCGCCGCGATGGCCAGGTCCGAACGCTGCGCGCCCGGCGCGAGGTGGTGCTTTGCGCGGGCGCGCTGCAATCGCCGCAACTGCTTCAGCTGTCCGGCATCGGCCCGGCCAGCCTGCTGCGCGAGTTCGGCATCGGCATCGTGCGCGACCTGCCCGGCGTGGGCGAAAACCTGCAGGACCATCTGCAGATCCGCCTGATCTACGAGACCACGCGCCCGATCACCACCAACGACCAGTTGCGCACGCTGCACGGCCGCCTGCGCATGGGACTGCAATGGCTGCTGCTGCGCAGCGGTCCGCTGGCCGTGGGCATCAACCAGGGGGGCCTGTTCTGCCGGGTTGACCCGGCCAGCCGCACGCCCGACACCCAGTTCCATTTCGCCACGCTGTCGGCCGACATGGCGGGCGGCAAGGTGCATCCCTTCTCGGGTTGCACCTATTCGGTGTGCCAGCTGCGGCCCAGCTCGCGCGGCCGCGTTCGGCTGCGCAGCACGGACCCGTTCGAGGCGCCGTCCATGCTGCCGAATTACCTGTCGACGGAGCTGGACCGCCGCATGGCCGTGGCCGCTGTCCGGTACGCGCGCCGGGTCGCCGCGACCGAGCCGCTGGCCGGCCTGATGAAACGCGAATTCCGCCCCGGTCCGGACGTGCAGACAGACGACGAGATCCTGCACTTCTGCCGCGAGTACGGCGCCACCATCTTCCACCCTTCGGGCACCGCGAAGATGGGCCCGCGCAGCGACCCCATGGCCGTGGTCGACGAGCGCCTGCGCGTGCACGGCGTGTCGGCGCTGCGCGTGGTGGATTGCTCGATCATGCCCACGCTGGTCTCGGGCAACACCAACGCGCCGGTCGTGATGCTGGCCGAGCGCGCGGCGGATTTCATGCTGCAGGACGTGCGGCAGGCGCGCGCGCAGACCGTGCGCACGCCTGCGCGGATGGAGATGACGGACCCCGGTTAGGAAACGCATATCGCAGACAGACCCGGCCGCGGCAGCGCAGATTGTCCGGCCGACCCACCAAAGGAGACTGGACATGGCCAAGCAAAACGAAGCGGCGGTGCGCAAAGTCGTCACCGCCTCGCTGATCGGCGCCACCATCGAGTGGTACGACTTTTTCCTGTATGGCGTCGTCGCCGGCATCGTATTCAACAAGCTGTACTTCCCCACCGGCGATCCGCTGGTCTCGACCATGCTGGCCTACACGACGTTCGCCGTCGGCTTCGTGACCCGGCCGCTGGGCGGACTGATCTTCGGTCACTTCGGCGATCGCATCGGCCGAAAGAGCATGCTGGTGATGACGCTGATGATCATGGGCATAGCCACCTTCCTGATCGGCCTGGTGCCCACGTACGAGATGATCGGCATCTGGGCGCCCATCCTGCTGCTGCTCTTGCGTGTGTTCCAGGGCATCGGGCTGGGCGGCGAATGGGGCGGCGCGGTGCTCATGGCCTATGAATATGCCCCGCCCGACAAGAAAGGCTTCTACGCGTCACTGCCGCAGATCGGGCTGGCGATCGGACTTTGCCTGGCCTCGGGCACGGTGGCGCTGCTATCCGTGCTGCTGACCGACGAGCAGTTCATGGCGTGGGGCTGGCGCGTCGCCTTCCTGGCGTCCGCCGCGATGGTGGCCGTGGGCATGTACATCCGGCTCAACATCAAGGAGACGCCGGAGTTCACGGCGGTCAAGGCGCAGAACGCCGAAAGCCGCATCCCGTTCATGGACATGATGCGCCGCTATCCGGGCAACGTCGTCAAGGGGATGGGCGCGCGCTATATCGACGGCGTGTTCTTCAACGTCTTTGGCGTGTTCTCGATCTCGTTCCTGACGCAATCGGTGCAGATCACCCGGACCGAGGCGCTGATCGGGGTGATGGCGGCGGCGCTGGTGATGTGCTTCTTCATCCCCTTCTTCGGCCGGCTGTCCGACCGCATCGGCCGCACCCGCGTGTACTTCTGGGGTTCGCTCATCACCGCCGCGGCGTCCTTCCCCGGCTTCTGGATGATGATCAACAGCGGCGGCAACGTGATGCTGATCTGGCTGGCCATCATCATTCCGTTCGGGATCCTGTACGCCGCCGTGTACGGTCCGGAGGCCGCGCTGTTCTGCGAACTTTTCGATGCCAAGGTGCGTTACACCGGCATTTCGTTCGTCTACCAGTTCTCGGGTATCTTCGCGTCCGGCATCACGCCGATCATCGCCACCGCATTGCTCAAGACGGGTGGCGGGCAGCCGTGGCTGATCTGCCTGTACGTGATGTTTGCGGGGGTCGTGTCGGCCTTCTGCGCGTGGCTGATCGGGCGCGGCAGGCAGCCGGTGGAAGTGGACGACGCAAGCCAGCCGTCCATGCAGCGGGCTGGGCTGCGCAAGGCGTAGGCGGCGGGCGGCCCGTGCGCAGCGGATCCGCACGGGTCACAACCGGGGGTCCGTCCGACGCCCCCCTTTCGCCGCTCAGTCCCGTGCCGCCTGCGGCGGCTGCTGGACCGGCCACCCGCCGCCCAGCGCCTTGAACAAGGTCGCCAGCGCCGCCTGGCGCTGCGCGCTGACGTCGATGTAGGCGATCTGGTCCGTGTAAGCGCTGCGCTGCGCATCCAGATAGCGCAGATGGCTGTCCACGCCGCCGCGGTAGCGCGCCTCCGACAGCTGCAGGGCCACCTGGCTGGACTGCGCCAGCGCAAGCCGGGACGCCTCTTCACGCCGCAGCGTCTCGGTCGCCACCAGCGCGTCCGACACCTCGCGGAACGCCGTCTGGATCGTGCGTTCGTACTGGGCCACGGCGATGTCCTTGCGCACGGTGGCCAGATCCAGGTTGGCCACGTTGCGCCCGCCGGCAAAGATCGGCAGCGTGATCTGCGGGGTGAACGACCAGGCGCGCTGGCCGGCTTCGAACAGGCCCGACAGGTCCGCGCTGGAACTGCCGAACAGGCCGGTCAGCGAAATGCTGGGAAAGAACGCGGCCCGCGCCGCGCCGATGCTGGCGTTGCGCGCCTGCAGCGCATGCTCGGCGGCCAGGATGTCCGGCCGGTTTTCCAGCAGCGCGGATGGCGCGCCCGCCGCGATCTCCTGCACCAGCATCGGCGCATCGGCCGTGCGCGCCGGCAGATACGGCGACAGGTCGCTGATGCCCACCAGCAGGCCGAGCGCGTTGCCGGCCTGGCGGACCTCGCGATCCGTGCGCTCGAGCTCGGCGCGTGACTGCTCGGTCAGGCCCAGCGCTTCCTGATAGTCGAGCGCGGTGGCCGCGCCCGCCTGCCGGCGCTTGGCGGTCAGCGCCAGCGACGCCTCGCGGCTGGCCAACGTCTGGCGTGTCACATCCAGACGCCGCTGCGCGCTATCGCGCGCCACATACGCCTGGATCACCTCGGCCACCAGGCTGATCTGCGCGCTGCGCGCGGTCGCCTCGGTCGCCAGGTACTCCTGCAAGGCGGCATCCGACAGGCTGCGCACGCGGCCGAACAGGTCCAGTTCGAAGGCGGTCAAGCCCAGGCCGGCCTGATAGCTGCTTTGGACCGACGAGGCGCCCGTGCTGCTCAGGTCTGCCGGCACACGCTGGCGCGTGCCCGTGCCCTGCGCGTCGATGCCGGGCAGCCGGTCCGCGCGGGTGATCTGGTACTGCGCCCGGGCCGCCTCGATGTCGAGCAGCGTCTGGCGCAGGTCGCGGTTGTTGGCCAGCGCCAATTCCACCAGCTTGCGCAAGGCGTCGTCGGTGATGAAGGACTGCCAGTCCAGCGTCGCCGCCGCCGACTCGCCGGGGCCGGACGCCGCCAGGCTCCAGTGGTCGCCCACGGGAGACGCCGGACGTTCATAGACAGGCGCGAGCGAGCAACCCGCCAGCGCCGCCGTCAGCAGCAAGGCGGACAGCCGCAAGGGAAACAAGGTCTGCATCATGGCGTTACTCCTGCACGGTGCGCGGCGCGGCGTTGGCGGCGGGCGAGGACTTGCCCCGCTTGCGCTGCACCAGCGACAGTACCCACACGAAGAAGATGGGAACGAAGATCACGCCCAGCAGCGTGGCGGTCAGCATGCCGCCGATCACACCCACGCCCAGCGCGCGCTGGCTGGCCGCGCCCGCACCGGAGGCCAACGCCAGCGGCACCACTCCCAGGATGAACGCCAGCGACGTCATCACGATGGGACGGAAGCGCAGCTTGGCGGCCTGGATGGCGGCGTCGGCAAGGCTGTGGCCCTGTTCGCGCAGGCTCTTGGCAAACTCCACGATCAGGATGGCGTTCTTGGCCGCCAGGCCGATGATGGTGATGAGGCCAACCTTGAAGTACACGTCGTTCGGCATGCCCAGCACCGTCACCGCCAGCACCGACCCCAGCGCGCCAATCGGCACGATCAGCATCACGGACGCCGGAATCGACCAGCTTTCATACAGGGCGACCATCAGCAGGAACACCACCAGGAAGGCCAGCGCGAACAGCATCGGCGCCTGCGACCCCGCGAACTTCTCCTGATACGACAGGCCGGTCCATTCGTAGCCAATGCCCTCCGGCAAGCCGGCCACGATGCGCTCGATCTCGGCCATGGCCTGGCCGGTGCTGCTGCCGGGCATGGCGTCGCCCGCAATCTTGAACGCCGGATAGCCGTTGTAGCGGGAGATCTGCACGGGGCCATTCTCCCAGTCCGTCTTCACGAACGCGCTGAGCGGCACCATGCCGCCGGTCTTGTTCGGCACGTTCAGCTTCAGGATGCTCTCGGGCGTCATGCGGTCGCGCACGTCGGCCTGCACCACCACGCGCTGCAGGCGGCCGGCGTTGGCAAAGTCGTTGACGGTGGCCGACCCATACGCCGACGAAATCGCCGTGCTGATCACGTCAAAGCCCACGCCCAGCGCCTCGGCCTTTTCGCGGTCGATGTCCAGCCGCAGCTGCGGCGCGTCGGCCAGGCCTTCCATCATGGCGTAAGCGATCACGGGCGAACTGTTGGCTTGCGCCAGCAGCTGGTCGCGCGCTTTGGTCAGCGCCGCGCGGCCCACGCCGCCGCGGTCCTGCAGCCGTAGCGCGAAGCCGCCCGAGTTGCCCAATCCGTCGATGGGCGGCGGGTTGACGGCCATGACCGCGCCGTCGTCGATCACCGCGAAACGCGCGTTGACGCTGTCGGCCACGTCGGCGGCCGATTGACCCTTGCCCCGCTCGGACCAGTCCTTGAGCGTCGGGAACGCGATGCCCGCGTTCTGACCCGTGCCCGAGAAGCTGAAACCCATGACGGTGAAGGCATCGCCCATGGCGTCCAGCGACAGCAGGTGCTGCTCGACGTCGGCCACGACCTTGTCGGTGCGGACGTGCGTCGCGCCCGGCGGCAGTTGCACGTCGACGATGACGTAGCCCTGGTCTTCCGGCGGCACGAAGGATTCCGGCACGCGCATGTACAGCACGGCCAGCACGGCAACGATGGCCGCGTAGATCACCATGTAGCGGCCGGTGCGGCGCACCAGGCGGGAATTGAGCGCCTCGAAGCGGCCCGTCAGGCGGTTGAACGCGCGGTTGAATCCGCCGAAAAAGCCCTTCTTTTCGTCGTGGTGGCCCTTCGGAATGGGCTTGAGAAACGTGGCGCACAAGGCCGGCGTGAAGGTCAGCGCCAAAAAGCCCGAGAACAGGATCGACACCGCCAGCGACAGCGAGAACTGCTGGTAAATGACGCCCACCGAACCGCTCATGAACGCCAGCGGCAAAAACACCGCCGACAGCACCAGCGTGATGCCCACGATGGCGCCGGACACCTGTTCCATCGCCTTCACGGTAGCTTCGCGCGGCGACAGGCCTTCCTCGGCCATGATGCGCTCGACGTTTTCAACCACCACGATGGCGTCGTCGACCAGGATGCCGATGGCCAGCACCATGCCGAACATGGTCATCATGTTGACTGAGAAGCCCAGCACCGACATCACCGCGAACGTGCCCAGCAGGCACACCGGCACGACGATGGTCGGAATCAGCGTGTAGCGGAAGTTCTGCAGGAACAGGTACATCACCAGGAAGACCAGCACCATCGCCTCCAGCAGCGTGTGCACCACCTTCGTGATGGCCACGCTGACGAACTTGGAGGTGTCGAACGGCACCGAGTACGCAATGTCTTCGGGGAACGAGGCCGACAGTTCCTTCAGGCGGGCATTCACGGCCTTGACGGTGTCGATGGCGTTGGCGCCCGGCGCAAGCTGCACCGCCGCGCCGACCGCCTTCTTGCCGTTCAGGCGCGTTTCGAAGTCATAGCTTTGGCGGCCGACTTCCAGGCGCGCCACGTCGGCCAGGCGCACGGAAGAGCCATCCGGATTGGCGCGCAGGACGATGCGCCCGAATTCCTCGGGGTTGTCCAGCGTTCCCTTGACGGCCAGCGTCGCGGTCAGCTCCTGCTCGGGCGCGCCGGGACGGCTGCCGAAGCTGCCGGCCGGCACCTGCACGTTCTGCGCGGCAATGGCCGCGTTGACGTCCGCCACGGACAGGCCAAGACCCAGCAGCTTCTGCGGGTCGATCCAGACGCGCATCGCGGCTTCGGCGCCGAAGAACTGCACCTTGCCCACGCCATTGACGCGGCGGATCTCGTTGTTGATGTGGCGCGCGGCGTAGTCGGACAGCCCGACCACATCCTTGTGCGCATCGTCGCCCTTGTATGTCAGGGCGTAGATCATCAGGAAGTTCGAACTGGCCTGCTCAACCTGCAGACCTTGCTGCGTCACAGCGGTGGGCAGGCGCGCTTCGGCCTTCTTGATCCGGTTCTGCACGTCGACCTGCGCCAGGTCGGGATCGGTGCCCGGCTGGAACGTGACGGTGATTTCCGCGCTGCCGCTGGAACTGCTGGACGACTCGTAGTACAGCATGTTCTTCGCGCCGTTCAGCTCTTCCTCGATGACGCTGGTCACCGAATCGACCAGCACGGTCGCGGAGGCGCCCGGATAGGTGGCGGCAATGGTCACCTGCGGCGGCGCGACCACCGGAAACTGCGACACCGGCAGCGACGGAATCGCCAGCAGCCCCGCGAGCGAGATGAAGATGGCCACCACCCAGGCGAAATTGGGGCGGCCAATGAAAAACTTGGACATGGTCTAACCTCGGATTTGCGCGCGATGCATGGGGGCCGCTTATTGCTTGGCGGCAGCGGCGGCATCGCCGGCGGCGGCCACCTTGGGCTCGTTCACGGGCGTCACGCTGACTTTCTGGCCGGGCACGGCGGCGCTGACGCCGCCCACGATCACCCGGTCGCCCGGCGCAAGGCCCTCGGTGATGTGCCAATCGCCGCCGCGCATCGTGCCGGTCTGCACGGCGCGGGTCTGGACAACGTCATCCGCCCCCACCACCAGCACCTGCGGCTTGCCATCGGTGCTGCGGGTGACGGCGCGTTGCGGGACCAGGATCGCATCCGGATCCACGCCCTGATGCGTGCGCACCCGCACGTACATGCCGGGCAACAGCAGCACGTCCGGATTGGAGAATTCGCCACGCAGGGCCACCTGGCCGGTGCTGCGGTCCACGGCGATGTCCGAGAACAGGAGGCGCCCTTCGCGTTGCTTGTCGGTGCCATCGATCGTGATGGAGATGCGCGCGCCCTCGCCTTCGCCCAGGCTGCCATCCTGCATGGCCGCGCGCATGCGCAACATGTCGGCGACGGGCTGGTTGAAGTCCACATAGACCGGATCCAGCTGCTGGATCGTCGCCATCACGGTGGCTTCGTTCTGGCCCACGAGCGCGCCTTCGGTCACCTGCGCACGCCCGATGCGGCCCGAGATGGGCGCCTTGACCGTGGCGTAGTCCAGGTTCAGCTGCGCGGTCTCGACGTCGGCTTGGGCCGACCGGCGGGCGGCCAGCGCGCTCTTGAGCGTGGTGTTGGCAGTGTCGAAGTCCTGCTGGCTGACGGCTTCGATCTTGACCAGCGGCGTGTAGCGCTTGACGACGGCCTGGGCATCGGCCACGGCGGCCTGGGCCTTGGCCAGCTCGCCCTGTGCGCGCGACAAGGCGGCCTTGAACGGCGCGGGGTCGATGCGGAACAGCACGTCGCCCGCCTTGACGTCGGCGCCTTCGACGAAATCGCGGCTCAGCACGATGCCGGCCACGCGGGCGCGGACTTCGGCCACGCGCATGGGCTCGACGCGCCCGGGCAGTTCGCTCGTCAACGTGTAGCGCTGCGGCTGCACGGCCAGCGCCTGCACGGGACGCGGCCCTGCCGCCTGGGGCTCACCGCCGTCAGAGCCGCCGCAACCGGCCAAGAGGATTGCTGTCGACAACACCGCCAGGGGCAACTGCCATGCTTTATTCCACTTCATTCACTACCCCCGCGCCGCGCGTCTTGAATTCAAAGAGACGCCGATGCTACCTTAAAGACCGATTTGAATCAATATTGATTCATTTGTTTCTTTGAAGCTTGATTTTGCGGTCCAACAAGTCCGTACTTGAAAAATTCGCCAAAGTTTGTACAAAGTGAATCGGCCATGATCCAATACCGGCCCAGGGATATCGAAAATGGGGAGGAGGCAATGTCTGAAGAGGCAGGCCACGAGCGGCTGCTTGTCGCATTGGCGCTTGCGATGGTGGACCAGCCGCGCGCCACGCTGCAGGAACTGGCCAAGGCGGTGGGCGTCAGCAAGGCGACCTTGTACCGGTTCTGTAAGACGCGAGACCAGCTGGTGCTGCGCCTGATGACGCATTGCGCGCAGGTCATGAAGCAGGCGCTGGCGGACTCGCACCTGGACACTGCCCCGCCCCGCGCGGCGCTGCGCAACCTGATCGAACAGCACCTGGCGCACAAGGAACTGACGGCGTTCCTGATCTACAACTGGAAGCCCGACACCGAGCTTGAGCCCGACATCATGAACAGCTGGTCGGGCTACCAGGAAACGCTGGACGCATTTTTTCTGCGGGGACAGCGCGAAGGCGCCTTCCGCGTGGACATGACCGCCGCCGCGCTGAGCGAACTATTGATCGCGATCATCACCAGCATGGTGGATGCCGAGCGCCGCGGCCGGATTGCCCGCATGGGCATCGCGCAGGTGGCCGAGCAGATGATGCTGCACGGCATCTCGGCCGAGCCGGCCGCTAGCCGCTGAACGGGCGTCCGGATCGTTGCACCCGTGCGCGCACGGGTGCAACGGGCACAAGCCCGACTTCCGCGCCCGCTCAGGCCGCCGTCACCGGACGGCCGTAAAACGGATAGTTCGGATCGTTGTAGCCATGCGCGGAGGCGTGACCGGGCACCACCCACTCGTTCACGACCGTTTCGTCTTCAGGCGTGATCGTCACGTCCAGCGCCGCGTAGTAATCGTCCATTTGCGCCAGCGTGCGCGGACCGGCGATGACGGCGGTGATGACAGGATTGGCCAGCACCCACGCGGTCGCGAAGTGGCCCGGCTGAACCCCGCGCGCGGCGCTGTGCTGCACAAGCTTCTGCGCGATCCGCAGGGATTCTTCGCGGAATTCCGTGGCCAGGATGCGGCGGTCGCCCCGCCCGGCACGGGTATCCGGCGCCGGCGCCTGGCCCGGCAGATACTTGCCCGTCAGCACGCCGCGCGCGATCGGGCTGTACGGCACGACGCCCAGGCCGTAATGCTTGCACGCCGGCAGGATCTCGACCTCTGGGCCGCGGTTCAGCATGTTGTAGTACGGCTGACACACCACCGGTTGCGGCACACCCAGCTTTTCGCACAGGCGCATCACCTCGGCAATGCGCCATCCGCGGAAATTCGACAGGCCGAAGCTGCGCAGCTTGCCCGCGCGGATCAGGTCGCCCAGCGCCCACAACGCCTCTTCCAGATTTTCTTCGTGGTAGTCGCGGTGCAGGTACAGGATGTCCATGAAATCCGTATCCATGCGCGAAAGGCTCTGTTCCACCCCGCGGATCAGCCACTGGCGCGAGTAATGCGCCAGGTTCGGTCCCTTGCCGACCGGATTGCCGATCTTGCTGGCCAGCACCCAGTCGTGGCGTTGCCCCTTGAGCAGCTTGCCCACCACTTCTTCCGACCGGCCCTCGTTGTAGACGTCCGCGGTGTCGATGAAATTGACGCCATGATCGCGCGCTGACGCAACAATGCGCGCGGCCTCGTCATCGGGCGTCTGCTCTCCGAACATCATGGTGCCCAGGCAGAGCGGCGATACCCGGAGATTGCTGGTTCCCAGTCGGCGGTAGTTCATGGCGTGGTTCCTTGATCGGATGAAAAGATGCGGCGAGGCCACGCGGCAACGCGCGGCCGAACGCGATATCTTGCCCGAAAAAACCTGACATGCCGCAAAACCCAGGATGGGATGAGGGTGTCAGACATCCAGGCGGCACCGTGCCGGCATGGCGGTCAGCTCGCAGAGGCCGGTGTCAGACACCCAAGCTGCGCCGTGCCAGCATGACGGCCAACGCGTAAGGGTGTCAGACACCTGCGTCGTAAGGGTGTCGGACACCTGCGTCATTGCTAGGTGTCTGACACCCATGCCGCACCGGCCCGAACATACGCCGGCCTGCACGGGTGTCAGACACCGGCCTCGTTGCGCAGGTGTCAGTCGCCCGCATCCACCGCCGCCAGGATCTTGCCGAACAGCGCGTCGGCATGGGCCGAATTCAGCCAGCGCACGATCACGACCATCTTGCGCTCTGGCTCCACCCACGTGAACGAGCTGCCCGCGCCCACGCCGAAGAAGCTGGAGGACGGCACGCTGGGAAAGACCTTGCCTTCGTGGTTCAGCCAGATCAAATACCCGTAGTACGGCGCGATGTCGCAGGGGGTGCGCATGGCCTGCAGCCATTCGCGCGACAGAATCTGGCGGCCGTTCGCCTGGCCGTCGTTCAACAGCATCTGGCCGATCAGCGCCTGGTCGTTGGCGCTGATGGACATGCCGCCGCCCCAGTGCGAACCGCCCGGCACCGACGGCATGCGCTGGCCGTCGATCTCGACCCAGGCGTTGTCGTAGCCGACCCACTGCCAGTTCTCGCTGCAGCCGATGGGCCGCGTGACGGCCTCGCGGAATACCTCCGGCAGCGGTTTGCGGAACAGATGCAAGAGCGCATAAGACAACTGATTGATGCGGACGTCGTTGTATTCCCAATACGTGCCGGGTTCCTGCAACGGACGCGCATCGCCCTTCTTGCCATCCGGCGGCACGCCGAAGGTGACGGCGCGGTAGCGGTCCGCCTGATCCGACACGCCGAAGCGTTCGCCTTCCCATTCGCTTGTCTGCTGCAACAGGTGGCGCCACGTGATGGACGCGTTGCGGCCTTCGTCAAAGCCGATGCCCGGCACGCGCTTGCCCACGGGCTCGTCCACATCCGGCAGCAGGCCGCGGTCATGCGCGACGCCCGCCAAAATGGCCAGGTAAAGCTTGGCGACGCTGAACGTCAGGTCGGCCCGGTCAGGCTCGCCCCACGAGGCCACTGTCTTGCCGTCCACCACCACCACGCCGGACACCGGCCCGCGATCGTGGATGGGACCCAGCAGACGGTTCCACGGCGGCGGGTCGTTCAGGTGCACGCCAAAATTGCCTTTGACGCTGCGATCCCAGGTCGATTCGTGATCGTTGGCGAACTGGATCGCCTGCTGCATGAGCGTATTCATCGGTTCCCTCGTTGTTGTGTGTTCATCCCGCCACGCGTTCGGGCGCGCGGGTCAGATATTCCATGGCCGCCTGCAATCCGCCGGAGCGGTGCGGGACGCCGGCCGCGGCCAGCCCCATCTCCACGCCCGCCAGCGTGCCGCATAGCGTCAGGTCGTTGAAGTGGCCCAGATGGCCGATGCGGAAGATGCGGTCTGACAGCTTGCCCAGGCCCTGCCCAAGCGACATATCGAAGCGATCCAGAATGACCTTGCGCAGCGCGTCGGCGCCGTGGCCGTCGGGCATCAGCACCGCGGTCAACGCCGGGCTGTGCGCGGCGGGGTCCAGGCTCAGCAACTCCAACCCCCAACCGGCCACCGCCAGCCGCGTGGCGCGCGCATGGCGTTCATGGCGCGCAAACACCTGCGGCAGGCCTTCGGCCGCCAGCATGGCCAGCGCTTCATGAAGGCCATACAGCAGGTTGGTCGACGGGGTGTACGGGAAATAGCCCTTCGCATTGGGGCCCAGCATTTCCCGCCAATCCCAATAGGAGCGCGGCAGGCGCGCGGTCTCGGCCGCGGCCAGCGCGCGCGGCCCCACCGCGTTGAAAGACAGGCCCGGCGGCAGCATCAGGCCCTTCTGCGATCCGGACACCGTGACATCCACGCCCCATTCGTCGTGGCGGTAGTCGATGGAGCCCAGCGAGGAAATCGTGTCGACCATCAGCAGCGCCGGGTGCCCGGCCTGATCGATGGCGGCGCGCACCGCAGCGATGTCGCTGGTGACGCCGGTTGAGGTCTCGTTGTGCACCACGCACACCGCCTTGATGCGGTGCTGGGCATCGTCGGCCAGCCGCGCGCCGATGACGCCGGCATCGACGGGGCGACGCCAGTCGCCTTCGATGCAATCAACATCCAGCCCCAGCCGCCCGGCAAGCTTGCGCCACAAGCTGGCGAAGTGGCCGGTCTCGACCATCAGCACGCGGTCGCCCGGCGACAGCGTGTTGACCAGCGCCGCTTCCCAGGCCCCGGTGCCCGAAGCCGGAAAGATCACGACGGGCGACTCGGTCTGGAAGACCTTCTTGATGCCCGTGAGCACCGCTTTGCCAAGCTCGCCGAATTCCGGTCCCCGATGATCGATGGTGGCCTGGTCGATGGCGCGCAGGACGCGGTCGGGGACGTTGGTTGGTCCGGGAATCTGCAGGAAATGCCGGCCGGACGGGTGGGAGTTCAGCGTGAGCATGCGGGGCCCCAATATGGACGGTTTGTATACCAGTACGGCCTGCGCGCATCGTGATGCGACGCGCGCCAGCCTGGCGGACTTGCGGCTTGCGCCACTCTATCCCATTGTTTTTACGTCGATAACCTAGGGTATACACCCATCAAAACCGCAGCAAGGACAGGTTTATAGTCTGCGAAAACAAGGGGAATTTTTGTATACCAATGAGCAGCGATCCTAGCTTCTTGCCGGATCACGCCGGGGCCGTGGCCTCGCCCGATCTGGCGCCCGTCCCAGTGCCCGCGGCAGTTCGCGCCGCCGGCGACGGGCGCACGCTGGCGGGATCGGCGGCCGGATCGCTGCGCGAACGCATCATCCAGGGCGAATTCCCGCCCGGCACCCGCTTGAACGAACGCGCGCTGTGCGACCTGCTGGGCGTGTCGCGCACCCCGCTGCGCGAGGCGTTCCGCCTGCTGGCCGCCGAAGGCCTGGTGCAGATCGAACCGAACCGCGGCGCCCAGGTGGTGGCGCTGTCCGAAGCGAACATCCGCGAAGCCTTCGAAGTGATCGGCGGGCTGGAAGCGATGTCGTGCCGGTTTGCCTGCGAGCGCGCGACCGACGTCGAGATCGCGGAAATCCGCGCACTCACCTACGAAATGATGGCGAGCCATGCGCGGCATGACCTGCCGACGTACTTTCGCGTCAACCGCGAGATCCACGAACGCATCAGCCTGGCCGCGCACAACAGCCTGCTCAAGCAGCTTTACGACGCGCAGAACGCGCGGATCCAGAACCTGCGCTTCGTCTCGAACGAGAACCGGCAGAAATGGGATCTGGCGATGCGCGAACACATAGAAATGGCGGAGGCCCTTGCCGCGCGCGACGCGGACCGGCTGGCAGCCATCATGCGGCAGCACCTGCAGCGCAAATGCGAGGCGGCGCTCAAGAGCCGGAGCGAGACGATAGATACGCAACACATGTAGTGTCATCAAGAGGAGCCTTCACCATGGCTGATAGTCGCTTCACACCTTGCTGCATCACGCTTTCTCGCTTCACCCCCGCCGCGTCCGCGCTGTCCTTGCGCCGCGTCACGCCATTGAAGGCACTGGCCGCCGCGCTGGTGGCCTGCGCCGCACTGGCATCCCAGCCCGCGCTTGCCGGCAAAAAGGACGACACCTTGCGCATGGCCTACGACCAGGCCCCGGAAAGTGTCGATCCCTACTTCAACAACGTGCGCATCGGCGTCATCATCGCGGCCAACGTGTGGGACACCCTGCTCTACCGCGACCCGGTCACCAACGAGTACAAGGGCCAGCTCGCCAAGAGCTGGAAACAGATCGATGACAAGACCATGGAATTCGAGCTGCGCGAGGGCGTCAAATTCCACAACGGCGAAGAGTTCGACGCCGACTCGGTGGTCTACACGCTGAACTTCGTGGCCGACCCGAAGAACAAGGCGGTCACGCAGCAGAACGTGTCGTGGATCGACAAGGTCGAGAAGATCGACAAGTACAAGGTGCGCCTGACCACCAAGGAGCCCTTCCCCGGCGCCAAGGAATACCTGTCCACCACGGCCGCCATCCACCCCGCCAAGTACTACCAGGAAGTCGGCCCCAAGGGCATGAACGCCAAGCCCGTGGGCTCCGGTCCCTACAAGGTCGTGGACTATCAGCCCGGCAAATCCATCACGCTGGAACGCAACGCCGACTACTTCAAGGATTCGCCCAAGGCGCAGCCCAAGATCGGCAAGGTGGTCATCCGCTTCATCCCCGACCGCCAGACGCAGATGGCCGAGGTGATCTCCGGCGGCGAAGACCTGATCATGAGCGTGCCCAAGGACCAGGCCGAGCAGCTGGGCGGCATGCCGAACCTGCAGATGGTGACCGGCAACACCATGCGCATCGTGTTCATGCAGATGAACATCCTGGAAGGCACGCCCGCGCCGCAACTGAAGGACGAGCGCGTGCGCCGCGCCATCATCCACGCAATCGACCGCGAGGCGATGCTCAAGAACATCGTGGGCGAAGGCGGCGGGCTCATCAACACCATCTGCACCCCGTCGCAGGTGGGCTGCACGCAGGAAGGCGCGCCGACCTACAAGTACGACCCCGCGCAGGCCAAGAAGCTGCTCGCCGAGGCAGGCTATCCCAACGGCTTTGACATCGACATCGTTGCGTACCGCGAACGCAACCAGACCGAAGCCATCATCAACTACCTGCAGGCCGTCGGCATCCGCGCCAAGCTCAATTTCCTGCAATACGCCGCGATGCGCGACATGATCCGCGCCAACAAGGCCTCGCTCACGCACCAGACCTGGGGCTCGAACCTGGTGAACGACGTGTCGGCATCCACGCCGGTGTACTTCGCCTTCGGCAGCGACGACATCACGCGCGACCCGAAGGTGCGCGACCTCCTGAAAAAGGGCGATACCACCATCGACAGCGGGCAGCGCAAAGCGGCCTACAAGGAGGCGCTGGACATCATCGCGGAAAAGGCCTACGCGGTGCCGCTCTGGACGCTGCCCGCCTACTACGTCGCCACCAAGGACGTGAACTTCAAGCCCTACTCGGATGAGCTGGTGCGCTTCTGGGACATGAGCTGGAAGTAAGGCGCGCCCCGCGCCGGGCCGGCCCCGCGGCCCGCCCGGCGCTGCTGAACAGAGAGGAAGTCCTATGCTTTATTTCACGCTGAGGCGCCTGGGCCTGGCGGCGCTGGTGGCGCTGACCGTGTCCATTCTGGCGTTCCTGCTGCTGCACCTGTCGGGCGACCCGGCGCTGGCGCTGGCCGGCGAAGGCGCGCGCCAGGCCGACATCGACATGATCCGCAAAACCTACGGGCTGGACCGCCCGATCATCGTCCAGTACGCCGACTGGCTCTGGCACATCCTGCAAGGCGACTTCGGCACCTCGGTGTACTTCAAGACCGAGGCCGGGCCACTCATCCTGTCCAAGCTGGCGACGACGCTCAAGCTGGGCATGGCCGCGCTGGCCTTCGCGCTGTTCATCTCGATTCCGCTGGGCGTGCTGGCCGCCCTGTACAAGGGCAGCCTGATCGACCGCGTCTGTCTGGCGATTGCCGTGCTGGGACAGGCGCTGCCGAACTTCTTCTTCGCGCTGATCCTGATCATGCTGTTCTCGATATCCCTGCGCATCCTGCCGGTGTCGGGCAGCGGCACGTGGCAGCACTTCGTCATGCCCGCGATCGCGCTGGGGTATTACGTGGCGCCTGCGTTCATGCGGCTGATCCGCGCTGGCATGATTGAGGTCCTGGGCGCCGATTACATCCGCACCGCGCGCGCCAAGGGGCTGCCGGCCGGCAAGGTGATCTTCAAGCACGCGCTGCGCAACGCGATCGTGCCGGTGGTGGCGCTGGCCGCCGTACAGCTGGGCTACCTGCTGGGCGGCTCAGTGGTCATCGAGACCATCTTCGCGCTGGACGGGCTGGGTTACCTGGCCTACCAGAGCATCACGTACAAGGACTACCCGGTCATGCAGCTGATCGTGCTGCTGCTGTCGGTGCTGTATGTGCTGCTGACGCTTGCCGCCGACGTGGCCAACGCGTGGCTCGATCCGCGCATCCGGGTGTCCTGACATGAATACGCCTACGATCACCCCCGCCACGCCTGCGGCAGCGCCGCTCGAACTGTCCGCGGCCACGCTGCGCTGGCGCCGCCTGCGGCGCAACAAGGCGCTTTTGGCCGGCGGCGGCATTCTGCTCGTCATCGTGCTGATCGCCCTGCTGGCCCCGTGGATCTCGCCGCACGATCCGTATTTCCAGGATCTGGCCTACCGTACCGCGCCGCCCGTCTGGTACGAGAAAGGCACCTGGCTGCACCCGTTGGGCACCGACCAGCTGGGACGCGACTACATGTCGCGCCTGTTCTACGGCGCGCGCATTTCGCTCCTGATCGGCATCAGCGTCGCGCTCATCTCCGGCCTCATCGGCACGGCGATGGGCATGGCGGCCGGCTACTTCGGCGGCAAGGTCGACATGGCCGTGTCGTTCCTCATCACCACGCGGCTGTCCATGCCGGTGATCTTGGTGGCGCTGGCCACCGTGGCCATTGTCGGCGGCTCGCTGTGGGTGGTGATCCTGGTGCTGGGCTTGCTCAAGTGGGACCGCTACGCGGTGGTGATGCGCAGCGCCACGCAGCAGGTGCGCTCGCTGGAATACGTGGCCGCGGCGCAGGCAGCCGGCGCCAGCACCTGGCGCATCGTCTGGGGCGAGGTCCTGCCCAACGTCGTGCCGCAACTGATCGTGATCGCCACGCTGGAAGCCGCCAGCGCGATCCTGCTGGAGGCCTCGCTGTCGTTCCTGGGCCTGGGCGTGCAACCGCCGCTGCCGTCCTGGGGATTGATGATCTCCGAGGCGAAGGCCTACATGTTCTTCTCGTTCTGGCTGATCGCCATTCCTGGATCGGCGCTGGCGCTGCTGATCTTCGCGATCAACCTGGCCGGCGACGGACTGCATCAACTCCTGACGCCTGAAGAGAGGGCCTGAGCATGAATGGCACCGATATCGTCCTGGACGTGCAGGGCCTGACCGTCGACATCGCCACGCCACGCGGCCCGCTGCACGCGGTGCGCGACGTGTCCTTCCAGGTCCGGCGCGGTGAAACGCTGTGCCTGGTCGGGGAATCGGGCTGCGGCAAGTCGATGACCTCGCTTGCCATCATGGGCCTGTTGCCCAAGGCCGCCCGGCGCAGCACGCGCCGGCTGGCCGTGCTGGGCGAGGACCTGTCCAAGGCGCGCGGCCGGCGCGTCAATGCCCTGCGCGGCAGCAAGATGGCGATGATCTTTCAAGAGCCCATGACGGCGCTCAACCCCGCCTACGCCATCGGCGAACAGCTCACCGAACACTACATCCACCACTGCAAGGCGAGCAGCCAGCAGGCGCGCGACCGCGCCGTGGAACTGCTGGAGAAGGTCGGCATCGCGTCGGCCGGCCAGCGTCTGGGCCAGTATCCGCACCAGTTGTCCGGCGGGCTGCGCCAGCGGGTGATGATCGCGATGGCGCTCATGTGCGGCCCCGAGCTGCTGATTGCCGACGAACCCAGCACCGCGCTGGACGTCACGATCCAGGCGCAGATCCTGCGGCTGCTGGCGGACCTGCGGGCCGAACTGGGCATTGCCATGGTGCTGATCACGCACGACCTGGGCGTGGTGGCGCGCATCGCCCGCCAAGTGGCGGTGATGTACGCCGGCCAGATCGTGGAAGAAGGCCCCGTGGCCGACATTTTCGCCACCCCGCACCATCCCTACACGCAAGGGTTGCTTGGCTGTATCCCCGTGCCCGGCCGCACGGCCCCGGGCGAGGCGCTCGGCACCATCCCGGGCGTCGTGCCGTCGCTGGTGGGCGAGCTGCGCGGCTGTGCCTTCGCCGATCGCTGCCGTTATGCGCAACCGCAATGCCGGCAGGCCGTTCCCATCCATGGCCAGGCCGCTGGCCAGCAATGGCGCTGCATTCTCAGCGCCGAAGGAGTCCCCGCATGAGCGCGCTGCTGCAAGCCGATGCCGTCAGCCGCCAATTCACGGTGCGTGCCGGCATGTTCCGCCCGCGGGCCACGCTGCACGCGGTCAATGGCGTGGACCTGGCCGTCGACCGGGGCGCGGTGCTGGGAATCGTCGGCGAGTCGGGCTGCGGCAAGTCCACGCTGGCGCGCATGCTGCTGGGCCTGACGCCGCCAACCGAGGGCAGCATCCGCCTTGAAGGCCAGGACATCCGAAAGATGGACCGGCGCGCCCTCGCCCGCCGCGTGCAACCCATCTTCCAGGACCCGTATTCGTCCTTGAACCCGCGCCGCTCCATCGCGTCCATCGTGTCGCTGCCGCTGGAGGTGCACGGCATCCCCAACCCGAAGATGCACAAGGCCATCGACATGCTGGAACGCGTGGGCCTGCCGCCGCGGCTGGCCCACAACACGCCCGGGCAGCTGTCGGGCGGCCAGCGCCAGCGCGTGGCCATCGCGCGCGCGCTGGTGATGCAGCCCGAGCTCGTGATCTGCGACGAGCCGACCTCCGCGCTGGACGTGTCGGTGCAGGCGCAGATCATGAACCTGCTGATGGACCTGCGGCGCGACTTCAACCTGACCTACGTCTTCATCAGCCACAACCTGGCGGTGGTCGAACACATCGCCACCCACGTGGCCGTGATGTACCTGGGCCGCGTCGTCGAATCGGCGCCCACCGCCCGCCTCTTTCACGACCCGCGCCATCCCTACACGCAGGCGCTGCTGGCGTCGGTGCTCACCCCCGAGCCGGGGCTGGGCATCCCCGACATGGGCCTGGGCCTGTCGTTTCCCGACCCGCTGCATCCGCCGTCCGGTTGCCCCTTCCATCCGCGTTGCCAGCACGCCATGCCGCAATGCAAGACCGAACGGCCCGCGCTGACGCTGCGCGATGGAGCGCTCGTCGCCTGCCACCTCTACCCCACCCATCCTTCGACTTCCACCGGAGCTTCCCAGCCATGACCCGCGCACAAGCCATCGCCCAGGCCGAGCAGTGCTTTGATTCCGGCGCCTTCCGCACGCTTCTGGCGCGCCGGCTGGCGCTGCCCACGGAAAGCCAGAACCCCGAGCGCGCCGCCGTGCTGGCGGACTACCTGGAAGCGGAAATCCGGCCGGCGTTCGAAGCGCTGGGCTTTACCTGCCGCACCCTCACGCATCCGAAGGCGCTGGCCCCTTTCCTGTACGCCGAGCGCATCGAGGACCCGGACCTGCCCACGGTGCTGGGCTACGGCCACGGCGACGTGATCCGCGGATTGGAACGGGAATGGAAGGAAGGCCTGTCACCCTGGGCGCTGACCGAGGCCGAAGGCCGCTGGTATGGCCGCGGCATCGCCGACAACAAAGGTCAGCACAGCATCAACATGGAGGCGCTGCGGCTGGTCCTGGAAACGCGCGGCAAGCTGGGCTTCAACGCCAAATACCTGATCGAGATGGGCGAGGAAACGGGTTCGATGGGCCTGCGCGAACTGTGCACCGAGCATCGCGACCTCATGGCGGCCGACCTGCTGATCGCCTCCGACGGCCCGCGCCTGAGCGCCAACCGCCCCACCATCTTCCTCGGTGCGCGCGGCAGCCTGAACTTCGACCTCACCATCGAGGCGCGCGCCGGCGGCCATCATTCCGGCAACTGGGGCGGACTGATCTCCAACCCCGGCCTGCAACTGGCGCATGCGATCGCCAGCATCGCCACGCCCAACGGCCAGATCCGCATCCCGGAATGGGTGCCCAAGGAACTGCCGCCGGTCGTGCGCCGCGCGCTGGCCGACTGCGAGGTCGATGGCGGCGCGGACGGGCCTGAGATCGAACCCGACTGGGGCGAGCCCGGCCTGTCACCCGCCGAACGCGTCTTCGGCTGGTGTTCGTTCGAGGTGCTGGCCTACAAGACCGGCAACCCGGACACGCCCGTCAACGCCATCCCGCCGCGCGCGTGGGCGCGCTGCCAGCTGCGCTTCGTGGTGGGAGTGGACCCGGACGACCTCATTCCGGCCCTGCGCCGTCATCTGGACAGCCACGGCTTTCCGATGGTGCAGATATCCCTGACGCGCGAAACCATGTTCCGCGCGACCCGCATCGACCCGGATGACGCCTGGGTGCGCTGGGCGGTTGCGTCGCTGGAACGCACTTCCGGCCAGAAGACCGCACTGCTGCCCAACCTGGGCGGCTCGCTGCCCAACGACATCTTCACCGACGTGCTGGGCCTCAAGACGATCTGGGTGCCCCACTCGTACCCCGGCTGCTCGCAGCACGCGCCCAATGAACACCTGCCGCCCGAACTGCTGCGGCAGGGGCTCAGCCTGATGACGGGGCTGTACTGGGACCTGGGCGCGGGCGACACGCCCGAGATCAGAAATCCCAGATAACCGGCACCCAGCGGAACGCATCGCCTTCCTTGGCCACCCGGCCCACCGACGGGAACGGCAGATGCGCCGCCACGAGCAGCCCCTTGTTCTGGGCCAATTCGTTGAACAGGGCAAGGCGAACCCGGGCCGACTCCACCGGATCGTGCTCGAAGCCGTTGTGCCATTCGGGATGATCGAACGCCACCGGGAATACGGCGTCGCCCGCAAACGTCAGGCGGTCGCCGTCCGAGATCAGATCGACGACACAGTGGCCGGGCGTGTGGCCGCCGGTCAAGCGCACGATCACGCCCGGCGCCACTTCCTTGCGATCCTCGAAGACCTGGATCTGGTCGCGATAGGTTTCATAGAAGCTGGTCGCGGTCGAGCGCAGCACGGCGGGCACCGGCTTGGGCATGACCGTCTGCGTAAAGTCCGGTGATGTCCAGAACGCCACTTCGGTGGCGTTGACATGGATGCGCACATCCTTGCGCAGGCGCTCCTTCACGCCGGGGACCAGCAGTCCGCCCACATGGTCCATGTGCATGTGCGTGATGATCACGTCCGTCACGGATTCGAGCGCAATGCCCGCCGATTGCAGGCGTTGCGGAAACTGCCCCGCGCGCGGAAAGCCCGGGAACTGGCCGCCCAGTCCGGCGTCGATCAGAATGGTCTGCTCGCCGCTGCGCGCCACCATCACGTTCAGCGGCCAGTCGAATGCGTCCGGCGGCATGTACATGTGGTCGAGCCAGTCGGCCAGATCGGCCGGATCGGCATTCGTGGCCATCGTCGAGGTGGGCAGCGGCAGCACCCCGTCGCTGACAACCAGCGCATCGATGTCGCCGATCTGCACGGCATAGCGGGAAGGAACCAGATCGATGGCGGTCTGGGTGATGGGGTCCAAAGTGTCTGCGGAAAACATGGCGTTATCTCCTGGATGGCGGCCGGATCGGCCGCAGGAAGCCGGCGCCCTTGCGCCGGGTAGTTGAATGGCGGCGCGCGTGTCAGCCGCGCAGGAATGCCAGCAGATCGGCGTTGATACGGTCCTGCATGGTGGCCGTCAGGCCGTGCGGCGCGCCCGGGTAGTAGATCGCCTGCGCGTTCATCACCAGGCGCACAGCCTTCTTGGCCGAGTCGTGGATCGGCACGATCTGGTCGTCCTCGCCGTGCATGA
The DNA here is from genome assembly GCF_037039475.1 of Achromobacter sp. E1. Lineage (NCBI taxonomy): Bacteria > Pseudomonadati > Pseudomonadota > Betaproteobacteria > Burkholderiales > Alcaligenaceae > Achromobacter > Achromobacter sp. E1. The sequence continues at coordinate 2,643,265 of NZ_CP146253.1, read as the reverse complement.
ACAGCGTGGGCACGTCGATCTTCTTCAGGTCTTCGGTGAAGTCGGTTTCCGAGAACGCCTTGACGCATTCGTAGGCGTTCTTCTGCCCGCTCTGCATGCTCCAGAGCCAGAACTGGTCCAACTGCCCCTGCGACACCGTCGAACCCGGGCGATTGGCGCCGTAGAACGGCACGGCCAGATTCTTGTAGAACTGCGAGCGGTCGCCCGCCACGCCATCGCGGATGCCGTCGAACACCGACATCGGCAGGCCTTCCGGGTTGGCCGCCGACTTCAGCATCACCGGCGGCACCGCCCCAATCAGCACGGCGCGCGACACGCGCTTGGTGCCGTGACGGCCGATATAGCGCGCCACTTCGCCGCCGCCGGTGGAGTGGCCCGCCATCGCGATGTTGCTCACGTTCAGCGCTTCGATCAATTGCGCCAGGTCATCGGCGTACGTGTCCATGTCGTTGCCGCCGGACGGCTGCGACGAGCGGCCGTGGCCGCGCCGGTCATGCGCAATCACGCGAAAACCGTTGCGCGCCAGGAAGTGCAGTTGTCCATCCCACGCATCGGCATTGAGCGGCCAGCCGTGCGAGAACGTGACGACCGGGCCCGAGCCCCAATCCTTGTAGTACAGCGTCGTGCCATCCTTGGTGACGAAGCTGCTGCTGCCGATGGAAGCGTCCCGTTGGGGTTGGGAGTTGCGCTGCGGGGCCGCCTGCGCCCCGATGGCGAAGGCGCTGCCTGCCAGCAGCGCGCCGCCGGCAATCAGCGTGCGCCGGGCGGCGTTGTAAGAGTCATTCATGGGGATCCTCAAGGTCGGGAAGAGACAGTGAGGGCATCGTAGAACCGGGCCGGCGGGCGCGGTAGACACCGCGTGGGAAGCACGATGTTGTGCGATACGCACCAAACGGCTTACGTCGACTCAACGGCTAGCGCCGAATCCCTATACGCCACTGACGTCATCGCCGTCAGCACAAAAATCATGGCGACGCACGCCACGGCGCCCAACACGCCCTGCAGCGCCTGCACGCCAACGGCGTCGTACAGCATCGGACGCAGATCGTTTGCCGCGTGGGCGCCCAACACCAGCAACAGGAAGAAGGCCAGCATCAGCGGCCACCGCGGATAGCGCATCGCGCCGCGCACCGCGCCAAACCCATACGTGCCGGTGACCGCAGCGCGCGGCAGGCTCAGGCCGTACACGGCCAATCCATACAGCACGGGCAGCCACACCAATGCCAGCAACGCCATCAGCATGCCGTAGAACAATTCATCGTTGCCACCGCCGATCAGCATGTAGAGGACATACGGAAGATCGCCCGTGGCGCGCGCGATGGCCATGCCGCCAACAGCCAGTCCGCCCAGCAACACGAAGTGCCGGGCCTCCGGGCTGCCGCCCCGCGAGGCGGCCGTACGCGCTGTCTCGCCCAGCAATACCACCCGATGCCACGCGTACGTCGTGCGCGCGAAGGCGATCAGGCAGACGAGCGCCAGCGCAAGGATCAGCCAATCCTGAAACCGATACAAGGGAGACACGACCAGCGCGAACGGCAGCGTCAGCACGAACACCGCCAACGACCAGGGGGCCGCGGCCAACATCGTGCGGCCCTGTTTCCGGATGACGCCGACGGTCGCCGCGACGAGGCGGCCTGCTCCGAGTTTGCTGGACACGAGACTCCCTTGCTCTGACATGGTGGGTCTCGTTTATACCGCAAGCGGCATGGTCAAACCGGGACAGGCGGGACCTATCTCGGTTACCCTCGCGGACCATTCCTTTACGCCATCCCTTCATGAAGACGATTCCCTTTGCATTCGCCGCCGTCGCCACCGCCCTGCTGCCGGCGCTGGCCGACGCCGCATACACGCCCACCGATATTGAACGCGCCGTGCTGGAATACGGCATACGCGAAGAGCACGATGCGCTGCTCGCCGCCGATCGGCGCCTCTTGGGCCGGATGATGGACGTGACGAATGTGAGCGCCGCGCAGGTCTCGGACCTGTATGCCAACGGCCCGACGGCCAAGCTGCCGGCCGTGATCGACGATTCCTTCGTGATCAAGACAACGATCGACGCAGCCGCCGCGAAAGCCGGCGTCGTCACCTTCGCCGGCACGCGCGGGGCCACCGTTCGCGCCATGCTGCCTGCCGGCGCCAAGCCCGCCGACGCCCTGCTGCTCAATTGCACCAAGCTGGCGTGGGCCGATGGCGTTGCCACGTTCTCGCAATGCCAGGACTGGGCGCCGATCGCCGAGAAGACCGTCGCCACCTTTCGCGCCGACATCGCCGCATTCCTGCAAGGCAAGCCGGTCAAGGAATACGTGGCGAAATTCGTCGTCGACTACTTCGTCGTCGCGGGCGACATGCCGGACAAGGCCGGCTGCCCTGACGACCGCAAGGCCTGCGACCAGGCGATCCGCAAGACCGACATGACGAGCGCCGGCTACCAGGCCGTCAACGAGCGCTTGCAGGCCGCAGGCGTGCAGACCGGGCGCTAGGCCCGATTGCACCACTGCGGCGCAGGCGCCATTCCCGTCGCCGCTAACTGCGTCCCGGCTCCGTGCGCGCGGGATCGGCTTCGGCCTCTTCCCGGGCCTCCAGCTCGTTGCCCAGCACCTCTGCCGAATCGGCGTTGGCCGCTTCCGGCTTCAAACGGCGGCGCGTATGGCCCGCGGCGCGCGCGTCCCCGCCGTCGTCGGGCCGTTCGGCCTGCAGGTGCACGTTGGCGGGCGGCGCAAAGCCGCGCTTGTCCTGCCCGAAGTACACCACCGTGTGCGGGTACGGCAGCTCGATGCCGGCGGCGTCGAAATGCTTCTTGAGCAGCCGGTTGTAGCCGCGCTGCACCGCCCACTGCATGCCGGGGGTGGTCTTGATGAGGATGCGGATGGTCACGCCCTTGTCGTTGACCGCCGTGACCCCCGCCACGGTCATTTCTTCCAGGATCTCCGGTCCCAGCACCGAATCCGTCATCAGTTCGGCGAAGGCCGCGCGCAGATGCTCGATCGCGTCGTCCACGCTTTCGCGGTGCGCAATGGTGTATTCGCCCAGGTGATACGAGAAGTCACGCATGTGGTTGGCCACCACGTCCACCGACGAGAACGGCACCAGATGGTAGCCGCCGTCCAGCGTGCGGATGCCGACCGAGCGGATGGTCATCTTCTCGACCGTGCCGAAAACGCCTGCCACCTGCACCACGTCGTTCTCGTTCATTCCGTTCTCAAGCTGGATGAAGACCCCGGTGATGATGTCCTGCACCAGCTTCTGCGCGCCAAAACCGATGGCCAGGCCCACCACGCCAGCGCCCGCGATCAGCGGACCGACGTCGATGCCGATCTGTGAGAGCAGCACCATCAGCGTCATGGTCACGATGACGATCAGCGCGGCGTTGCGGAACAGCGCCAGCAGCGTGCGCTCGCGCGCGCTGGGCATGCCCCGCTCTTCGCTCTGGCTCAGGCGGTGCTCGATGATGCTGGCGATCACCGTCCACGCCAGCATGGCGATCAGGAGGACGATGACGATGTTCAGCACTACCTTGATCGCGGCGGCGCCGGCGTCCGACGCCAGCCAGCGCGACAGGTCAAAGGCCCGCCACGCGTCCAGGATCAGCAGCACGATGATGATGCGGATGATCCAGCCCACCACCTTCAGCGCGACCGGCACGTAGGCGTTGACGCGCGCTTCCAGCAGCGGCAGCCGCCGGCGCAGGTCGTCCGACAGGCGGATCGGCTTGGACAGCATGGCATTGAGCAGCAGGATCAGCAGGCTGCCCACGCCGATGACCAGCAGCGTCTGCGCCGTGGCGCGGGCCATGAAGGGCAACGCGTCCGTCGGGTCGACCTGGCTGACCACCAGCAGGATGGTGAAGTAGACGATGCCCAGCACGTGCCAGATGCGCGACAGCAGGCGCAGGCGCGATCCCATGAAGGTGGCGGCGCCGGCCGCGCGGCGGTCCAGGCGTTCGCGAACGGCCTGCCGGTTCTGCCAGATGACGCGCACGGCGTAGATGTACACCGCCAGCATGATCAGCATCGTCGTCAGCCGACCCAGCGCGGGCGACAGCGCCGCCGCCATCACGGGACCGACCACCAGCGTGCCGTAACCGGCCGCCGCCACGATGCGCACGAGCCACGCGTTCCAGTACTTGGCCAGTTCGTCAGACATCGGCAACAGGCGCAGATGCGGATGGCGCACGGCGAATACCGTGCGGATCAGCACCTTGACGATCTCCACCGCCACGAAGGCCTGCAGAAACAGCGAGGCCAGCCCGTCCAGCGTGCCGCGCCCCGGCGTGGTCCAAAGCGCCGCCGCCCCGCCCGCCATAGCGGCCAGCAGGACGACGGCCACGTCGATGGCCAGCGCGCCGATGATCGCGCCCGCGCGGCGCGCCAGCACCTTCATGGACGCCGGCTTGCCGCGCGCGGGCGGCGTGCCGGTTTCGCAACCCTGCTCGGCAACCCAATTGTCGATCCGCGTATAGATGCGCATGGCGATCATGCGCAGCAGGATAAAGGCGATGATGGTGGCGATGACGGCCATCGCCAGCGGCAGCAAGGCGCTACGCGCCTGGCCGCTGTCCATGCGCAGATTCTGGCCCGACGCCAGCGCGCGCAGGTCGTCGGCACCCTGCCCCATGTCGGCCGCAATGCCGGTCAGGAAGCGCTGCACGCCGTCGGCCATGCGCTCTTGCAGGCTGGGTTCGGCCGGCGTGGCGGCAACTGGCTTGGCGGGCGCCGCGCGCGATGGTGCGTTGCTGGCCGGCGCCTGTTTGTCTCCTGCCGCCTGCGACCGAAGCTGGTCGATCAGGGCCTGGCGGGCTTCGGGGTTGTCCAGCAGGTCCGCCAGCGCAGCGGGCGTCAACGTCGAAGGCGCGGCTGCCGGTTCCTGTGCCGACGCAGCCGGCAGCAGCGGGAACGCGGCCACCGCCGGGGCCTGCCACAGGAACGACAAGCAACTGAGCATCGCCGCCAGCAGCCAGGCCGCCAGCCATGGCCTTTCCCGTCTGCGCCGCCAGGAGACGGCGGCATGATGGCGGGTCGGAATGGAGTGCGATGCTGTCGTTGCGGATCGAACCACTAATAAATCTCCTCTGCGATCAGGGCATGGATGCCAGGCCAAAAAAAAGCGCCGGCGACCGGAGTCGCGGCTTGGTCACTGGCACATGATAAAGCCCATGGTCTGTCCCCTTTGGCGGCGGCCTTATCGCCGCAAGCAATAAACAAGCGGCGATTAATTCGTTGGTGCGGGCGGACCCATTGATTAGAGTCCAACGCCGTCCTACCCGCGCCGCAATCCGAGCGGTGCGCCCAACCAAGAGTCCGCTTCATGACCTCACGATTCCAAGCCACACGCCGCAATACCCTGCTCGCCCTTGCCCTGGCCGCCGCCAGCATGGGCGCCGCGCACGCCGATCAACGCGTTATCCGCATCGTCGTGCCCTACGGCACCGGCGCGGTCCAGGACACCATCGCCCGCGCCATCGGCGATGAACTGGGCAAGGCCCTGGACGCCTCGATCGTGATTGAAAATCGCGCCGGCGCCGGCGGCACCGTGGGCACCGCCCAGGTCGCCCGCGCCAAGCCCGACGGCAACACACTGGTCCTGGCCGCCGCCAGCCACAACATCGCCGGGTATCTGTACAAGAACCTCAGCTACGACCCCGGCAAGGACTTCACGGGCGTCGCCTACATCGGCAACACCGGCTACATCATCCTGGCGTCCGCGTCGCTGAACGCCAGGAACACGGCCGAATTCATCCAGGCCGTCAAGGCCAAGCCCGGCGCCTACGACTACGCGTCCGCTGGCAACGGCAGCGCCTCGCACCTGGGCATGGCGTCGTTCCTGACGGCCGCCGGCGCGCAGATGCAGCACATCCCCATGAAGTCCACGGGCGACGCCGTGACCGAACTGCTGGCCGGCCGCGTCCAGGCGGTCACCGCCGCCACCATCGGCGTCACCGCCTACCGCAACGACCCGCGCGTCACGTTCCTGGCTTACACCGGCAAAACCCGCTCACACTTTGCCCCCGACCTGCCCACCGTGGCCGAAAGCGGCCTGCCCGGCTACGCCTTCGACTCCTGGCTCGGCCTGCTGGCCCCGGCCGGCATCTCCGCCGCCAACCGCGACCAGATCAACGCCGCCGTGAACAAGGTGCTGGCCGACCCCAAGGTGCAGGCCCGCCTGGCCTCGCTGGGCGTCGAAGCCGAAGCGAAGTCGGCGGCGCAGTTTCAGGAATTGCTGAAGGCGGATTTTGAAGCGGCCGGGAAGGTGGTGGCGGCGTCGGGGGCTCGGGTGGAGTAGAAGCGGCTCACGCACAAGTTTGGCATTGCAACCCTGGCCCGGCGCCGGGGTTTTCATACTGGCGCACTTCTGCGCCTGCGCATGCATATCAATCGAACCTAGCCCATGACACTTGGTTTGATAGCGGACTCGAGGATTCTACAAATCAGACCCTCTCATTCGCAGTTTCGAACTATTCAAATGTCCAAGGGGTTCGTACCGCCTTAGATTGAACGTCCTTTCGTTCAATCACCGAGTGAAGCTCATGGCGCGAGTAACGACTGATCGGATGCCTGAGGCGTCCGGATCGATGGCCCCCCACAACGTGAACTTTAAAAAAGCGCTGGGCGCCAAGCGCCCGAATGAAAAACGCCTGGGAAAAGCCATCTCCCCACCGCCCTGCGAACGCGGTGTACCCCTGTATCCGCTGCGCTATGGCGGCTGGTCAATCCAGATGCATAAAGATGCCAGGGTGGCACTCGAGTATCTGTATTTCCCGGACCCTGATTCGCGCCCTGACATAGCGTTGCGGCAACCGCACGCGCCAACGCCATTGCAGTTCTCATCGGGCGGATGGCTGTCTGACCCGATCAGTTCAGCGTTACTCGAGCCAATCCGGAGCCCAAGTAATGTCTGACACCAAACGCCTGCCAAAAAGCCTCCGGTTCGGCGGTACGCCTCTCTACCACCACCGACCCACGGGAGAGCATCCTCAACCGGACGGGGTGAGGCGCGTCAATGAACGATGTGTCGAACTCGAAACGTACGCAAACTTTACGCAAAGTGGGGCCGCCAGACATATCGGGCTCGGTGCGGTGGTAGCGATCGCAGGGGTGATCTTGATGATAGCCATCTTGAACGAGAAGAATTCGAATTTCGAAAATTATCTTTCGATTATTATGGCTGCACCGGCACTGCCTGCTGTCACAACGCTGATTTATTTCGCGAGTGGAGCACATCGAACTCGTGGTGCTTATGTTCGAATTAATAGGCGCACGCAGAAGCTGTATTACGTCTTCCCCAGGAGTAAACGACTTCACGTTATCGACTGGGCTCAAGTCGAGGCTCTGGCCGGCTACATCCCGATATTTTCAGGCACCATCAATACGTCAAGGCATCCGCTGTACCTGTTAGGCGTGGATATGGCCATGACCCCGCCCACCGAGATCTGTGTGGCATGTGGAAACCTTGGGGTAGCGGTCGGTGATCGGTCGGCCAAGGCGCTGTGGGCCTATCTTCAAGCCTTTATGGCCCACGGCCCCGAAGGTTTACCTGAACCCGCGCCGCTGCCTCCTCGGCTAACCCGCAAACAGGAAGCTCTCCAACCGTACCGGGAGTGGTATGCAGGATTGCGTCGCAGAATCGCGAAGCCCTATGGCTTAATGAAAGCGCCGATTACTATCCCACTTTCGCTCGGCGGGTTATTGATCCACGCTATCCCGGACAGCGTGGAGGCCTTCGTTCAATACAACGTCCCTTACGCGCAGTTCCCTGCTGAGATCGACCGGTTGTGCGGCTTCGAAGATCCGCGCACCCAGGATATTTGCGTTAACAGCGAACAAATCGAACCGTGACGCGCATTCCCCCCGAAACGCCTGGCCCATCACCTGTCAATGGCCTGTAAGGCTCACCTTCTGCGCATCCCGTCCAGCAGCAGATCCGTCATGAACTCGGCCAGCGCATTCTGCGTGGCGGCGTCGGGGAGCTGGCGGGTGAACCGTTCGATGATGCCCATGAGGGACTGGCCGAACCACTCGGGCGAGATTTCCGGGCGGAACAGGCCTGCCTGCTGTTCTGAGCGGACGTTGTCGGCGATCAGGGCCACCAGTTCGTCCTTGAGCGCTTCGGCGGCGTCGGCCTGGAAAAAGCCGATTCGCGTGAGGTTGGGGTCTTCCTGCAAGATGGCAAGCAGCGTGCCGATGCCTTGCCGGATGCGCGCGACAAGCGCCGCGCCTTGCAGGTCGCCGGGCAAGCGGGCCTGGCTGATGGCCTGGCGGAGCCGTTGGGCAAACAGGCCCACCAGCTCGTCATAGGCGGCCTGCTTGCTGGTGAAGTATTGATAGAACACGGGCTGGGTCACGCCGGCGCGGGCGACGATATCGCTGACGCGGGTGTGCTGGAATCCCCGCTCGGCGAATTCCGCCGCGGCGACGGTCAACAGTTGCCGCCGCGTGCGTTCACCCTTGGTAAGACGCTTGTCCTGCGGTGCCGAATCGGGTAGTGCCGTGATCATCGCGGAAAAGTACTACCGATCCCTGCTTTGCGCTACCGAAGGCGACGCAGACTGGCCGCGCGCTGGCCATTTCGGCTTGCAGCCGTGCCGCCGTCAGACGCCTGAAATCACTTGAAATTCCCGTAGCGATTCTGGACATACCGCCGAGGCGCCGGCGCAGTACAGTACGGCTATCGTCCGGCCTGATGGCAATCTGCCCATGCCGGACGGCCTTGGAGCAAGATCATGAAGCGGTTTGTGGGCCGGGCGGTTGTTGTGGGATTGGCGCTGGCGGTTGCCAGCGCCCCAGCAATGGCTGGCGGGCGTGGCGGGAATTGGGGCGGTTATGGTGGTGGCTACGGCGGCGGTCATGGTGGCGGCTACCACCATCACCACGGCGGCGGTGGCAGCAGTTCCAGCGGCTGGTGGATTGGCGGCGCCTTTGCGCTGGCGTCGATCGGGCTGCTGCTGGCAGCCAATTCAGGGCCTTCCTACGTGCAGACCGGGGTTTATTCCTCTGGGGTCGGCTATACGAGCCCGCCGCTGTATGCCGCGCCCGTATATGGGACGACGGTCTATGAAGCCGCGCCGGTCTACACCGCCCCGGTTTACGAAGCACCGCCGGTTGCGTATTCCACGCCGGTCCCGCAGTACGCGCCGGTGCAATACGAGCCCGCGCCCCCGGTCAATGCCGCCCAGGCGAACGCCACCACGGACTGCCAGCGTTGGGCCATGAACCAGAGCGGTTACGATCCCGCCACCATCACCCAATGGACCACCCAGATCATGGTGGACACCTACAACCGCGCGCTGGATTCTTGCATGACTAGCCGCGGATATCGCGCAAACTGACAGGCGCGGTGTCGGGGATACCGGCCGGCGCGCTCGAAGGGCACGCTTCAGCGGCGCCAACCGCGCCAGGCAAATATCAAGCCGACGGCCAAGAGCGCACCCGCCGGCAGCACCCAGACGAACCCCGAGTCCGTGTAGACGACCTGTTCGATCGGATCGTAGTAGCGGCCCAACTCGTTGAACTCCCACCGCAAGTACTGCGCGTACCAGGCGTAAAAGAAGACGGCGGACAGGATCAGGCTTGCCATCGCGGCCACGCGGGCAAACGCGACGCCCCGATGGGTGCGAACGGTGCCCTTCCAGGCCAGGTAGCCGCATCCGGCTACCCCGGCCAGCACCAGCCAGTCGCCCGCCTCAGCCAGCATCGCTTGCCTCCAGTTCGGCCAGGAACGCCGCCGCTTCAGCCCATTGGTGTTCGCTGAACACGTACAAGCCTGCACCGCGCAGCAATTGCGCCGTGACGCCCACGCCGGGCTGCCGGCGGCCTGCAAAGTGGCCGTCGTAGACGTAGCCGCTTCCACAAGACGGACTGCCCTCTTTCAGCACGGCCATGCGGATGCCGTGGGCCTGCGCGGCTGCCAACGCTTCGCGCGCCCCGTGCACGAAAGGCGCCGTCACGTCGTCGCCCGTCACGGCGACAACGCGCGCGTGGCCCGCCAGCACCGAGGCCGCGTCCCTGCCCGGCTCGATTTCCGCCGGGGGCCGGGGGATCGGCATGCCGCCGGCCACTTCGGGACAGACCGCCACGACACGCCCTTCTGCCAGCCAGCGGGTCAGGACCGCCCCGCCTTGCGGCACCCCGCGACCGTCGTAGCGCACGGGGTTTCCCAGAAGGCAGGAGCTGACCAGAACGTGTTGCATTTGGGATAGGAGCCAAACGTGGCGGGCGGCAGTCCGGGATGTCCTTGCGGTCAGGCCGAATCGGCCTTCTTTGCGGCCTTGCGCGGCGCGGTCTTGCGAGCCGTTTTGCGCGCCGGCTTGGCAGGGGCGGCAGTGTCGGCGCCGATGTCGGCGGCAGGCGTCGATGACGGCGCCGGCTGCGCGGACTGCGCCGGGGCCGAGGCGTTCGGGCGCTCGGACGTTCCCTGCGTCTCGGCCGCCGCCTCCGTCTTGGCCGCCGTCTTGCGGGCGCCCCGGGCGGGTTTGGCAGCAGACTTGGCGGCGGATTTCGTGGCGGGCTTGGCGGGCGCGGCATCCGAAGCGGCATCCGAAGTGGTGTCCGAAGCAGCTTCGGAAGCGGACCCGGCCGTTCCTCGGCGCGCCCCGGCGAAGGGATCCGAGGCCTCGCCCCGGCGTTCGCGTTCCGTTTTGGCGGGCGGCGCAACGAACATCCATTCGGAAACGTTCACGACGGGCGGCGGGCCAGAGACAAGCGCCGATTGCGGCAGCGGGGGCATCGGCCGCATCAAGGGGGGCGCCGTGTCGGCGGCTGGCCTCTCCTTGGGCGCCTGTCCTTCTCCCGCAGCCGGCCCTTCCGAGGCCGCTTGGTTTTCAGGCGCAGCCTGCCCGCTGGACGATTCCGTCACCGCGGATGGCGCACGCGCTTCGGTCGAACCCTGCAGCCCCGAGCCCGCTTCGACGTGCCCGGCCTGAACCGATTGCCGCGCATCGTCGCTGCCTCTTGCGCCGCGCCCCCGGCGGCCCGAACGTCCTTGCCGCGCGTTGTCCTTCTGTCCGGCCGTGCGCGCCCGCGGGGATTCTTCCAGAGGCGCTGCGCCCGCCCCCTGACCTGGCGCCTGCGACACGTCCACCTCCGTGCCGCCTTCGGTCTGCTGCGGCGCGTCGGACTGCTTCCAGGCATCCGCGCCTTCGGCAAGCGCCTCGGGCGCCGCCCCGGTCTCGTCCCGATCGGCGCCCTCGCCCTGCGAACCCGCCGCGCGGCCGCCCTCGGCCTTGCGGCCGCCGCGCGACTTGCGGGCATTGCGTCCGCCAGCGGCCGGCGCTTCCCCGTTATCGGTCACAACGTCGGCCGGCCCGGCGCCGTGCGCCTGACCGCCCCGGATCGAAGGCGCGTCGCCCGTGCTGTCGCGGTACACGTACGTGCCGGACTTCTCTTCGCGGCCGACTTCCAGAAAGCCGCGCGACTGCGCTTCTTCCAGCAGGTTGCCGAACGCGCGAAAGCCATAGTAGGACTCGTTGAAATCCGGCTTGCGGCGCTTCAAGGCGTCTTTCAGGGCCGACGCCCAGATCTTGCCGCTGTCGCCGCGTTCGGCCATCAGCGCCTCGAAGGTCTCGACCACCATCTCGACGGCGCGCGTCTTGCGCGCGTCCTGCTCTTCCTTGCGGCGGCGCTCCTCGTCGGGCGAGCGGCGCTGGGCGCTGGCGCCCCGGGTGTCGCGCCGTGCCTCGGCGGTGCGCTGGCCTTCACGGGCCAGATCGTCGTAGAAGATGAATTCGTCGCAGTTGGCGATGAGCAGGTCCGAGGTGGACTGCTTGACGCCCACGCCGATGACCTTCTTGTTGTTCTCGCGCAGCTTGGACACCAGCGGCGAGAAATCGGAGTCGCCGCTGATGATGACGAAGGTGTTGACGTGGGACTTGGTGTAGCAGAAGTCCAGCGCGTCCACGACCAGGCGGATGTCGGCCGAGTTCTTGCCCGACTGCCGCACGTGCGGAATTTCGATCAGTTCGAAATTGGCCTCGTGCATGGGCGCCTTGAATTCCTTGTAGCGCTCCCAGTCGCAATAGGCCTTCTTGACGACGATGCTGCCCTTGAGCAGCAAGCGCTCGAGCACCGGCCGGATGTCGAACTTCTGGAATTTGGTGTCGCGCACACCCAGCGCCACGTTCTCGAAGTCGCAGAAAAGCGCCATGCTGACGTTTTCGTTGGGGTTGTTCATGTTCTCTCCAATGCCACGGTCGCCAGGGCCAAGCCAGGCCTCGGCGACCGCCAGAATCCGCCCATGATATACATATCCGCTTGATCTTCTCGTCCGCCACCCTCTGCCCGCCATGCCAGACGCCCTGCCGCCCGCCGAACTCCTGACCGACCGCCTGGTGCTGCGCCCCCTGTCCCTGGACGACGCGGACGCCATCCAGCGCACGTTTGCCCAGTGGGAGGTCGTGCGCTTTCTGGCCGACAAGGTGCCCTGGCCTTACCCGGCCGACGGGGCACGCCAGTTTCTGGTGAACGCCGCGCTGCCGGCCATGCGCCGCGGATCGCAGTGGCATTGGTCGATCCGCACGCGCGCCCAGCCGGACGAACTGATCGGCGTCGTCAGCCTGATGGACGATGACCCTGACAACAACCGCGGCTTCTGGCTGGATCCTGCCCACCAGGGGCGCGGTTACATGACCGAAGCCAGCGCCGCCGTCACCGCCTACTGGTTCGGCGTGCTGGGCAAACCCGTTCTGCGCGCACCCAAGGCCATCGCCAACACTGCCTCGCGGCGGATCTCGTCGCGCAGCGGCATGCGGCTGGTGGGCACGGAAGAGCGCGGCTTCGTCAGCGGCCGCCATCTGGCCGAGATCTGGGAGATCACCCGCGAGGAATGGCTGGCGCAGCAGGATGCCGTGACCAAGCCGTAGACCGTCCCCGTTTTGCGCCCGGCGGCTGCGTTCGGTTAGTCGGACGGCCGCCAGAGCGCCGCAAGCAAATCGCCCGCCTGACTGGCGGATTAAGCCGGCGCTTACCGCCTATTTCGCCCCGCTTTCCGGCCAATTGATCGGGGCGTTCGCTGGCTAGAATTCCCGACAATCCGGCTTTCCGCGCGTGGAATGCCATGTTCTCGGGCAAGATCCATGAATCCGTCTACCGTCATCGGCGCCGTTGTCGGCCTGCTCACGCTCATCATCGTCGTGGCGCTGTCCGCCAACGACGCCAGCATGTATTTCAACCTGCCCGGCCTGGCGATCGTGCTGGGCGGCACCTGCGCCGCGCTGTTCATCGCCTACCCGCTGCAGGAAGTCGTGCGCGTCTTCAAGCTGGTGCGCACGGTGTTCCGCAACGACCAGCACGACCAGCAGCGCGACATCGAGGAGCTGGTGTCGATGGCGCAGCTCTGGATGAACGCCGACGTGCATAAGGTCGAGCACGAGCTCAAGAAGGTGTCGAACCCCTTCCTGCGCACGGGCGTGCAGCTGATCATCGACAACACGCCCGAAGACCAGATCATCGAACTCCTGAAGTGGCGCGTGGCCCGTCTGCGCGCCCGCGAACAGGCCGAAGCCCAGATGTTTCGCGTGATGGCCACCTTTGCCCCGGCTTTCGGCATGCTGGGCACGCTGGTCGGCCTGATCAACCTGATGGGCGTCCTGGGCGACGGCAGCATGCAGACCATCGGCCAGCAACTGGCCATCGGCCTGATGACCACGTTCTACGGCATCCTGCTGGCCAACCTGGTCTGCAAGCCGATCGCGCTGAAGCTGGAACGCCGCACGGCGCGCCGCGTCGAGTCCATGAACATGGTGCTGCAAGGCATCTCGATGATGTGCGAGAAGCGCGGCCCGGCCATGGTGCGCGAGACCCTGAATTCCTTCGTCATGCACGTCGAGGACGAAATCTATGACGGCGGCGCCGACGCCAAGCCCAAGGCCAAGGCCAAGACCGAAGGCCAGGTCAAGCCGGCTGCAACCGCCCCCGGCGCCACGGCCGCCGCCCCCGTGTCCATCGCCCGTCCCGCTGCCGCGCGTCAATGAGCCTGATTTCCCCTTCCCTTGCGCAGCGGATCGAGCAGGCCCGCCAGGCGCAGTTGCGCGCGCAAAAGGCGGCCGCCGCCAGCGGCTGGCGGCCCAGCGACAGCGATCGCCAGGACCGCTATGCGCGCTGGCACGTCGAGGATGCCGTCGAGCAGGATTCCGAGAACTGGCTGCTGAGCTACCTTGACCTCATCACGCTGCTGCTGGCGATGCTGGTTGTGATGCTGGCGGTTGCACTGAACGGCGGCGGCTACGCGAAGTCCGAAGCGCCCGTGGAGCTGGTGGGCACGCTGGCCGCAAGCGGCTTGCCCAAGTACGACGGCGAGTATGCCGAGTTCGAGACCGTGCAGATCCCGGCCAGCTGGACCGAAGCGCCCGCAGCCGCCACGGCCACCGCGGCAGCCGCGCCCGCCCCGGCCGATGACGAGGTCGTGGTGGCCGAAGCCGCCAAGCCGCTGACCGCCCCGTCCAAGGAATCGCTCGGCCTGGCGGACCTGGGCAATTCGGTGGATGTGATCGTCAATGAACAGTCGGTCAGCTTTCGCATCAGCAACGAGCTGCTGTTCGCCTCGGGCCAGGCCACCCTCAGCAACGAGGGCCTGAACGTGATCAAGCGCCTGGCCGGCATCCTCAACAAGAACGACTACCAGGTGTCGGTCGAAGGCCACAGCGACCCGGTGCCCATCCTGACCAAGCAGTTCGCCTCGAACTGGGAACTGTCCAGCAGCCGCGCGACCAGCGTGTTGCGCGAACTGGTGCGCGACGGCGTGGCGCCGCAACGGCTGCGCGCGGTGGGCTACGCGGAGACGCGCCCGATCGAGTCCAACGACACGGCCGCCGGCCGCGCCGCCAACCGCCGCGTCGAGCTGATCATGGACATCGCGCCGCCCCAGGCCAAGACCGCCGCCGCCCCTCAGGCTCCCGCCGCAGGCAAGGCGGCCGAAACGTCCCAGGCCGCCGCGCCCGCGGTTAACCCGGCAACGCCGGTCGCCAAGACGGCGGGCGGCAAGACGTCGGCCACGAACGCAAAGCCCGCGGGCAATGCCGCGAAGGCCCCGGCGTCCGCCGCGCCGGCCCATTCTTGATCGCGTCTGCGATCCTCTTTTTTAGAAACCGGCGCAAGCCGGTTTTTTATTGGGCCGCCGCCGTTCGCGAACGAGGTAAAAGACGAGCGATGTAAAGGACGCTTGACACACCGCCCGCGCCCCGCCAGAATGTCAAGCACGCTTTACATCCACAAGGGCTCTTCATGAATCAACACCAGGCCAAGCGCCGCTATTTCAAGGAACTGGGCATCGCGCTGGCGCTGTACGTCGTGCTGCTGGCGGGCGCACTGCGGCTCAGTCTGGACATGCCGTCCGGCATGCTGCGCACCCTCGTGCTGCTGACCCCCATGCTGGCGTTCCTGCTGGCGCTGCGCGCCGTGGTGCGCGCCGTTCGCCGGTCCGACGAATTCATCCGCAAGACCACGCTGGAACACCTGGCAATCGCCGCTGCCGTCACGGCGGGGGTCACGTTCACGTATGGCTTTCTGGAGATCGCGGGCTTTCCCAAACTGAGCATGTTTGTGGTCTGGCCGCTGATGGGCGGGGTCTGGGCATTCACGACCATCGTCGACACGCTGCGCCATCGATGAAAAACCGCATCCGCGAATTGCGCGCCGAACGCGGCTGGAGCCAGGCGGCGCTGGCCGAACGCCTGGACGTGTCGCGCCAGACCGTCAACGCCATCGAGACGGGGCGATACGATCCGAGCCTGCCGCTCGCCTTCGCCATTGCCCGGGTTTTTCAGGCCTCGATCGAATCGATCTTCCAGGAAGACTGAGCCCCGCCGCCTTGGCGCGCGCGCGGGGTCGGCGGTAACCTAGCAGGCCCGCCGTTCGCGGCGTCTGCAGTTTGCTCCGGGAGTCCCCATGTCTTACCTGCTGCTGATCGTAGAACCGGTGGGCCAACGCGCCCAGCGCACGCCCGACGAAGGCCGCGAGGCTTACGCGCAAATGGTGCGATACGCCGAATCGCTGCAGTCGCGCGGCCTGCTGACACGCGCCGAATCCCTGAAGTCCGATGCCGAAGGCGTGCGCCTGAGCATCCGCGACGGCGAACGCCAGTTGATGGACGGTCCCTACGCCGAAGCCAAGGAAATGATCGGCGGATTCTTCCTGCTGACCTGCGAGACCCGCGAAGAAGCGCTGGCGCTGGCGGCCGAGTGTCCGGCCGCCCAGTGGGCCACGGTCGAGGTCAGGGAACTGGGGCCGTGCTTCATGTGACGCAGCACCGGCCCGGCAGTCTGGCGCGGGCCGGCATCGGCATCAGCAATTGCCCTTCTTGGCCTGTCCGGGCGGACAGAAGCCGCCCCGGCCGCCGCCATCGTGCGGATCGACGACGACCGAACCTTGCGGCGTGTACACGGCACAGCCGGTCAGCAGGGTGGCGACAAGGGCAAGACTGAACAGGACTTTCATCGTTGTGCTTCAAAGGGTTGGGGACGGAAGCGAGTGTATGAGAGGCGCGTGCAACAAGGGCTGGACCTTCGTAACCAGGTGCTAGGACGGCAGCGAAGGCCCGCCGCCTAAGTGTTATCCCTGATATTTCGGTATTGATGTCGATCCGAGGCATCTGCGTTCGTCGTACCTGTACAAGCGCCCCTTCGGGCCTTGCCTTCCCAGGAGATTCAGATGCGATTCATGATCATCGTCCGGGCTACGCCCGATAGCGAAGCCGGCATGATGCCGGACGACAGCCTGCTCGCCTCGATGGCGACCTATCACGAAGCGTTGGTCAAGGCGGGCGTGTTGCTGGATGCCAACGGATTGCAGCCAACCTCGAAGGGCTGGCGCGTGCGCTATGACGGCAGCGGCGAACGCAAGCTGATCGACGGGCCGTTCGCCGAAACCAAGGAACTGATCGCTGGCTACACGATGATCCAGGTGCGCTCGCGCGAAGAGGCGATGCAGTGGGCGATGCGCTTTCCGTCGCCCTTCCCCGGCCAACCCTGCGAAATCGAGGTGCGCCAGGTGTTCGAACTGGATGACTTCGAACCCAGCCAGGAAGTCGAGCGCTTTCGCCAGATGCCCGCTCCCAGCCTCTGAATCCGACGCGCCAACCCCCTGACAATTCCAGCGAGACACGCCATGCACAAGCAGATCTTCGTCAACCTTCCCATCAACGACATGCAGAAGTCCCAGGCATTCTTCAAGAAACTGGGCTACAGCTTCAATCCCGATTTCACCAACGACCAGGGCGCGTGCATGGTCGTTGGCGACAACCTGTACGTCATGCTGCTGGTGAAGGACTTCTTCAAGGGCTTTACCGGCAAGCCGGTGGCCGATGCCACCCAGACGACGGAAGTGCTGGTCTGCCTGTCGTGCGAGAGCCGGGCCGAGGTCGATGACCTGGTGGCGCGCGCCGTGGCGGCGGGCGGCTCGGCGCCGCGGGCGCCGCAGGATCACGGCTTCATGTACGCGCACGGGTTCGAGGACCTGGACGGGCATATCTGGGAACTTGTCCACATGGTTCCCGGCGACGCGGCCGGCGCATGACGAACGCGGCCACGCATCGCGCCATCGAAGCGGTCTGGCGGATCGAATCCGCCAGCGTCATCGCGGGCGTGGCGCGCCTGGTGCGCGACGTGGGACTGGCCGAAGAACTGGCGCAGGATGCGCTGGTCGCCGCGCTGGAACGCTGGCCCCAGACGGGTGTGCCGGACAATCCCGGAGCATGGCTGATGACCACCGCGAAGAACCGTGCGCGCGACCGGCTGCGGCTCGATGCGCTGCATACCCGCAAGCACGAGCAGATCGGCCATGAACTCGAGGCGTTGCAGGCAGACGTGGAGCCCGACTTCGTCGACGCGCTGGACGCGGCGCGCCAGGACGACATCGGCGACGACCTGCTGCGCCTGGTCTTCACGGCCTGCCATCCGCTCTTGTCCACCGAGGCGCGCGTGGCGCTGACGCTACGCCTGCTGGGCGGACTGACCACGGCAGAAATTGCGCGCGCCTTCCTGGCATCGGAATCGGCGATTGCGCAGCGCATCGTGCGCGCCAAACGCACCCTGTCGGCCGCCAACGTGCCGTTCGAGGTGCCGTCGGCGGCGGACCGGGCGCCGCGTTTGGCGTCCGTGCTGGAGGTCATCTACCTGATCTTCAACGAGGGGTATTCCGCGACGTCGGGCGACGACTGGATGCGGCCGGGCCTGTGCGACGAAGCGCTGCGGCTGGCGCGCATCCTGGCCGAACTGACGCCGGCCGAAGGCGAAGTGCACGGCCTGGCCGCACTGATGGAATTGCAGGCATCTCGCCTGCACGCGCGCACCGATGGCCAGGGCCGGCCGGTGCTGTTGATGGACCAGGACCGGCGGCGCTGGGATCCGCTGCTGATCCGCCGCGGACTGGCGGCGCTGGCGCGCGCCGATGCGCTGGGCGGCGCGCGCGGTCCCTATGCGCTGCAGGCCGCGCTGGCCGCCTGCCACGCCCAGGCCCGCACGCCCGCGGAAACTGACTGGCCGCGCATCGTGGCCTTGTACGACGCGCTCGCCCAGGCTGCGCCGTCGCCGGTGGTGGAACTGAACCGCGCGGTCGCCATCGGCATGGCGTTCGGCCCGCAGGCCGCGCTGGACCTCGTCGACCAGCTGGCCTCGGACCCGTCGCTGGCGAACTACCACTGGCTACCCAGCGTGCGCGCCGACCTGCTGGCCAAACTGGGCCGCGGCGCCGAAGCCCGGGCCGAATTCGAACGCGCGGCGGGGATGACGCGCAACGCCCGCGAACGCGAGTTGCTGCTGGCGCGCGCGCAGGAGATGCCGCAGGAGTCGGACGGCGGCCCTGTGAATTGAGGCCTGGGGTCTGTGGCGCGGAGTCTGAGGCGCGGGGTGGAAGGCCGACATGGCGGCGTGCTTAAATCCCACGCATGCAACCCCTCGACGCCGCTCCTCCCGATATGGCCGCGCCCCCCATCACGGGCGTGCCGGCGGCGTTCGACCATCCCAATGACCGCGCGCAATTCCGCCGGCCGGCCCACCAGCCTGGCGTCGAGCTCTACCGCGCGCACATCATCCGTCACGCGTTCGAACCGCATACGCACGAGGCCTTCGGACTGGGCGCCATCGAATCCGGCGTCGAACGATTCCGTTATCGCGGCGCCGACCATCTGGCGCCGTCCGGCTCGCTGGTGCTGATGAACCCGGACGAGCTGCACACCGGGCGCGCCGAAACGGAAGGCGGCTGGCGCTACCGCATGGTCTACATCGACCCGGACGTTGCCGCTCGGGTCACGGGGGAATCGGGCTGGTGGTTCGGCGCGGCGGTGGGACATGATGCCCCCGCAGCGCAACGCGTGACGGCTTTGCTGGATACGCTGTGGCACGCGTCCGAGCCGCTGGCGTTCGACAGCGCGCTACACGCGCTGCTGGTCCAGTTCCGGCCGCATGCCCGCGTGCCTCACCCGGCCGCCGCCCAGGGCGCGCCGCGATTCGCCCACGTCATCGAGTACCTGCGCGCGAACCTGTCGCGGCGTCTGACGCTGGACGAACTGGCGGCGCAAGCCGGATTGAGCCCCTTCCATTTCCTGCGCAGCTTTCAGGCGCAGCATCACACCACCCCGCAGCAGATGCTGATGGCGCTGCGCCTGTACGAAGCCAAGCGCCTGCTGGCCGCTGGCATGCCGCCGGCCCAGGTCGCCCTCGCGGCCGGGCTGACCGACCAGGCCCATCTGACCCGCGCGTTCTCGCGCCGCTACGGCGTCACCCCCGCACGCTATCAAAGGCAGACGCACGGTTAGTGGCGCACGGCTAGTGGCGCACGGTGAGTGGCCCCACCGCAATCTCGTACAAGATCTGCCCCGCGCCGCTGGCTAGACTGCCCGCATTCACGACCTGGAGCAATGTATGTGGGCTGGAACCCTTTACGCCCTGGCCGCGGGCCTGATGTGGGGGTTGGTCTTCATCGGGCCGCTGCTGCTGCCGGAATACCCCGCCGCCCTGCAATCCGTGGCCCGCTATCTCGCCTTCGGCCTGATCGCCCTTCCGCTCGCCTGGCTGGACCGGCGCAACCTGCGCCGCCTGACCCGCAGTGACTGGATCGAGGCGGTCAAGCTCGCCGCCATCGGCAACCTGCTGTATTACCTGTGCCTGGCCAGCGCCATCCAGCGCGCCGGCGGCCCGGTCCCGACCATGATCATCGGCACGCTGCCCGTGGTCATCGCCATCAGCGCCAACCTGCGCAATGCCCGGCGCGACGGCCGGCTGCCGTGGAAGCGGCTGGCGCCGTCGCTGGCCCTGATCGCGATCGGCATCGGCTGCGTCAATCAGGTGGAGCTGCAGGCGCTGCGCCAGGCGCCGGACGCCGACCTGTCGCGCTACGCGATCGGCGCCGTGCTGGCGCTTGGCGCGGTCGCCTGCTGGACGTGGTATCCGCTGCGCAACGCCGACTGGCTGCGCGACCATCCCGGCCGAAGTCCTCGCACGTGGGCCACCGCGCAGGGCGTGGCCACACTGCCGCTGGCGCTGGCGGGCTACGCGCTGCTGTGGATCGGCATGTCGGCCGCCGGCAGCCGTTTCGACATGCCGCTGGGTCCGCGGCCCGACGTGTTTCTGGGGCTCATGATCGCCATCGGGCTGTTCGCGTCCTGGCTGGGCACGCTGTGCTGGAACGAGGCCAGCCAACGCCTGCCCACGGCGCTGGCCGGTCAGCTCATCGTGTTTGAAACGCTGGCCGCGCTGGCGTACGCCTTTATCCTGCGCGGCGCCATGCCGGCGCCGCTGACGCTTGTCGGCATCGGCTGCCTGATGGTCGGCGTTCTGCGGGCGGTACGCGTGAAACCCGAGCCCGCCGCGGCGGCGGCCTGACGCCTCGAAACGACTGCCTGCATAAATAATTAGACGACGTATAATTTTCGACGTCGTCTAATTATTAAATCGCCATGCCCTTCTCTTCTTTTCTTTCGCCCGCCGCCGACGCTGCCGACGCCGGCCGCCGCGAACGCAAGCGCCAGCAGACGCTGGATCATCTGACGCAGACGGCATGGCGGCTCTTCGAGGCCCTGGGGTACGACGCGATCACGATGGAGCAGATCGCCGCGCAGGCCGACGTGTCCAAAGGCACGCTCTACAACCACTTTCCCGTCAAGGAAGCGCTGCTGGCACACCGCTTTCATGCCGAGCTGGCGGCGTCCCTGGCCGAATTGTGGCCAGCACTTAAGGCGCTGCCCACGCTTGCCGCGCGGTTGACGCGCTTGCTGCATGCCTCGGCACACTGGTCCGAATCGCACCGCGCCTATCTCGGCCCTTACCTGCGCTACCGATTCGCCAGCATGCAGACCACCGGACGCGACGACGAACGCCATCCGCGCAGCGGCCTGCAGCGTGTGTTCGCGACGTTGATCCAGGACGCGCAAGCGGCAAACCAGGCCCGGTCCGACCTGGACGCGGACCTCCTGGCGCACCACCTTCAGTTTCTTTACCTGGGCGCGTTGCTGCGGTGGCTGGACCAGCCCGGCGCATCGCTCAAGCAGGAATTTGACGCCGCCATCACGCTTTTCGTGGACGGCGTCGGCGGGAGCACGGCATGAGCGCCCTGGTGCTGGACTGGGCAGCGGCGGCCGAATCCGGTCCGCAAACCGCGGGCGGCAAGGGTTGGCAACTGGGCCGCCTGGCGCAGTTCGGCGTGCCGGTGCCGGACGGCTTCGTGCTGGCCGCGCAGGCCAGCCACGCCCATCAGCCGGGCCGGGACGTGCCCGAAGCCGTGCTGACCGTGCTGCATGAGGCCTTGCGCCAACGCGGCTGGCTGGATCGTCCCCTGGCGCTGCGCTCGTCCGCGCCGCAGGAGGACTCCGCGCGCGCCTCGTTTGCCGGCATCCACTTGTCCTGCCTGAACGTGCGGGGGCCCCAGGCGGTTCGCCATGCGCTGCGGCGCATCTGGGATTCGCTGTTTACGCCCCAGGCGCAGGCTTACCGTCAGCGTCTTGGCCTGCCGGCGGACGGCGCGGGCGGCATGGCGGTGGTGGTGATGCCGATGATCGACGCGGTGGCCTCGGGCATCGCCTTCACCATCGATCCCGCGACGGGCCGCCACGACGAGATGGTCATCCACGCGAACTGGGGGTTGGGAGAGTCGCTGGTGAACGGCGAGGCGGACGGCGACGCCTACCACCTGCGCGAGGATTACCTGCGCCAGGCATGGCCCGTCGCGCTGCGGCGCATCGGCGCCAAGCGCCTCGCCACGACGCCGGCCGCAAACGGAGGAACGCAGCGCAGCGGCACGTCCGACGCGCGCGCCGCGCAGGCCGTGCTGACGGATACCCAGGCCGAAACGCTGGGCGACATGGCTCGCGACGCTGCCCGCGCGCTGGACTACAGCGGCGCCGGCTACGACATCGAGTGGGCGTGGGACGGCGAGAGATTCTGGATCGTGCAGGCCCGGCCCGTCACCGCGTCCGCGCGCCACACGTATCCCGCACTGCAAGGCCAGCCCGACTATTGGTCGCGCGGCAACACGCGCGAAGTTTTGCCGCAGGTGATGTCGGCAATGGAATGGGATGCGGGGCGCGTCATGGCCCAGCGCATGCTGACCTGCGGATTCGAACTGAGCGGCTACCAAACCCTGCCCGGCGTGCGGCTGGCCGCGTTGCTGCAAGGCCGGGCCTATCTCAATGCCTCGGTCATCCAGTGGGTCGGCTACGACGCGCTGGGGGTCAAGCCCCGCGACATGAACGCGCTGCTGGGCGGCGCACAGCCCGAGATCCACGTGACGCCGCTGTCCCTGGGTCAGCGCGTGCGGCACGGCCTGCGCATCGTGCGCTATCTTCGCCGTGCCGCGCCCCTGCGCCGTCACGCCGCGGCCAACCTGCCCCGGCTGCTGGCCCGCGCGCAGCAATGGCTCAGGGCGCCCTTGCCGGCGTCAAACTCCGAGCTGGGCGCCAGCTTGTGCCAGCAGTTCGAAACCGTGCTGGCCGCGGATGAACTGTTCTTTTTGCAGGGCTCGGGGGGCGGCGCGCTTTCCAAGCTGCTGGAACTGGTCGAGAAAGCCGTGCCGGGCGAAGGCCATGCGCTGACCGCCGCCCTGATGGCGGGCGGCGACCCCAGCGTCACCGCGCAGCAGGGCTACGCCCTGATGACGCTGGCCCAACTGGCGGCCGAGGACGCGCAGGCGCTTGCCTGGCTTCGCGCGCCGGACCGCGACGACGCCGCGTGGGCCGAGGCGCTGCCAGACGTCAGCCCCTTCAAGACGGCCTTTGCCGAATTCCTGGACCGCTACGGCCACCGCGCCGTGTACGAAACCTACCTGCGCAACCCGCGTTGGCGTGAGGCGCCGGGATATTTGCTGAATAGTGTGCTGAACCTGATCGGCGCCGATCCGGCCGCCCTGCGCGCGCGGCAACGCGAGGCCGCGCAAGAAGCATGGCGCCGCGTGCGCCGTGCCTTGCCCTTCTGGCAGCGGCCGCTCGCGGCCAAGCTGCTGGCCGCCTCCCGCCTGGAAGGCAACCAGCGCGAGGCGGCGCGCAGCGTGCTCGTGGCTTACCTGGCCGTGGCCCGCCGAAGCGCGCTGGAACTGGGTCGCCGCACCGCCGGTCCGCACGGACTGGCCGCGCCCGAAGACGTCTTCCATCTGAATGCGGCCGAGATCTTCGCGCTGGCGGACGGCCGGATCGGCGCGGCGGCGCTGGGCCGGCGCGCCACGGCCCGGCGGGCGCAATTGCAGGCCTGGTCGGCCCTGCCGGACCTGGATGTCATCACCGAACACGCCGGCGCGAGCCCGCCAGCCCGCGAACAGGAAGCGCGCGCGCCTGCGGCCGGCGCAATGAACGCCTGGAGCGGCACGCCGGTGGCCGGGGGCCGCGCCCGCGGGCGCGCGTTCGTGGCGCGCACGCCCGACGAGGGCCTGGCGATGCCGGCCGGCGGCATCCTGGTCGCGGCGTCTTCCGACCCGGCGTGGACGCCCCTCTTTTTGCGCGCGGGCGCGGTGGTGATGGAAGTCGGCGGTTATCTGTCGCACGCCGCCATCGTGGCGCGCGAATTTGGCATCCCCGCCGTGGTCAGCGTCCACGGCATCCTGCAAGACGTCGCCACCGGCGATGTGCTGGAGGTGGACGCGGTGCGCGGCATCATCCACCGCGTGACGGGCGAAGTGCCCGGCTGATATGTCATTCAGGCGGGCGTTGCAGCCGCCAGTTCAAACTGAAACACCGCCCCGCCCTCGGCGTCGTCGACCAGCCGGATCTCGCTCTGGTGCAGTTGCAGGATGCGCTGCACGATCACCAGCCCCAACCCGCCGCCCTCGCTAGGCCCCCGGTTCAGCGCCGAGGCGCGCGTGAATAGTCCGGCACGCAATTTGTCCGGAATGCCCGCGCCGGAATCGCTGACCTGCACGCGCACGCGGTTGCGCGCCAGCCCCAGCTGCAATTCGATCCGGCCGCCCGGCGGGCTATGGCGGATCGCGTTGTCCAACAGGTTCGTCAGCACGCGCTCGATCAGGCCCAGGTCCGCACGCACGGGCGGCAGCGCCTGCGCGATGTCCGTGGACAGCCGCTGCTGGCGCGCCTCGGCGGCCAGTTCGAACTTCTGCATCACGTCCTGCACCAGTTCAGGCAGCGAAAACGTCTCGGGCTCAAGGCGTACCAGTCCGGACTCCAGCCGCGCCAGTTCAAACAGTTCCTGCGCCAGCCGCCCCACCTTGCGGCTTTGCGCCAGCGCGATGTCCAGATAGCGGCGGCGCTCGGCCGGCGCAAGTGTCTCATCCTTGAATCGCAGCGTTTCCAGATATCCGTGCAGCGACGTCAGCGGGGTGCGCAGATCGTGCGAAATATTGGCGACCAGGTCCCGGCGCTGCTGGTCCTGGCGCGTCAGCTCCCGCCATTGCTCCGAGATGCGCCGCCCCATCTGCGCAAACGTGCGCCGCAGCACCGCGATCTCGTCGCCATTGCGGGCGGACGCGTCGCCCGGCTGCTCCAGCGCGGCCAGCGCCTGGCCGTCGTCGCCCTCGAACGCGCGCACCGCGCGTGTCAGCCCGCGAAGCGGCCGCGTGATGAGCGCAAACGCGGCCAGCCCCGCCACCAACCCCAGCAAGGCCACCAGCGCGATCGACCAGAGCGTGGTGCGCAGCACCGAACTGCGCGACACATCCATCGCCAGCGCATCATGCGCCTGCCCCTGCAGCACCACGTAGACATAGCCCTGTTCGCGCCCATCCACGCGCACGGGCGCGGCGCTGAACACCTTTTGCGCATCGGCGCTGCGCGGATCATCGCCCGTGATGGGCAGCATCCCCCCGGCCAGCAAACGCTTGACCGGGCCGAGGTCCACGCGTTCGCGCTTGATCTGACCGGGCGGCGCGGCGTCGCCCACGATGCGGCCATCGCTCGACAGCAGGTAGACCTCAACCGCGGGATTCACGGTCATCAGCATGTCGAACATCGACCGGACCGCGCCCGGCTTCCAGCCGCTGGCGTCCATCAGTTCGGTGGAACCGGCGATGTGCTGCGCCAGTCCGCTGGACAGCCTCTGCACGACCTCCTGTTCATAGCGCGAGTTGGCCGCGATCTGCAGCCAGGCGGACGCGCCGCAGCAGGCAAGCAAGAGCAGCGCAAACACGCCCGACAGGCGCTGGGTCAAGGTGAAGCGTTTCATGGCTGTCCCCCCGGCGCGGCCGCGAACTTGTAGCCCCGGCCCCAGACCGTCAGGATGCGCTGCGGGTCGGACGGGTCGGCTTCTATCTTGGTGCGCAACCGGTTGATATGGGTGTTGACCGTGTGCTCGTATCCTTCGTGCTGGTAGCCCCACACCTGGTTCAGCAGGTCCATGCGCGAGAACACCTTGTCCGGATGCCGCGCAAAAAAGTGCAGCAGGTCGAACTCGCGCGGCGTGAGATCCAGCCGGCGCGCATCCACGTCCACCGTCCTGGCGATGGGGTCGATCGACACGCCATGAACGGACAGGCTGCCAGCCTCCTGGCGCGCGTTGCGTTCGATGGCGTCGCTGCGGCGCAGCAGCGCACGCACGCGCGCCACCAGTTCCAGCATCGAGAATGGCTTGGCCAGGTAGTCGTCCGCGCCCAGTTCCAGTCCCAGGATGCGGTGCACTTCGCTGGAGCGCGCGCTGGTGATGATGATGGGGGTGTAGCGCGCCATCGCGCGTGCCCGCTTGCAGATTTCCAGGCCGTCGATGCCCGGCAGCATCAGATCCAGCACCAGCGCATCCCAGCCGCCTTCTTCAAGCAGGCGCATGCCCTCGTTGCCGTCGGCCGCATGCTCGACCGCGTAGCCCTCGTCGCGCAGGTGCAGGCGCAGCAGTTCGGCAATGTGGGCGTCGTCTTCAACTATCAGTACGCGGCGGGGCGTATCCATGGGGCAACCTGGGGCGTGAGCGATGCGCCTATTGTCGCCAATCGGCGGGGGCCAAAGTTCACATTTAATTTAACTTTGCGTGAGGACTTCGGTATTGGCGCCGGGGAAGAATGCGTCCAACGACATTCACCGGAGACCGCCATGATGGCTCCACCTGCAATCGAACAAGCGCCGGGCGCCCCTCAGCCGGCCATACACCCCCGCTGGTTGCGGGTCACGCATTGGCTGAACGCCCTCGCCGTGGTCATCATGGCCATGAGCGGCTGGCGCATCTACAACGCCGCGCCCTTTTTCGATTTCACCTTTCCCAACGGCATCACGTTGGGCGGCTGGCTGGGCGGGGCCTTGCAGTGGCACTTTGCGGGCATGTGGCTGCTGGTTGCCAATGGCCTCATCTATCTGGCGTTGAACGCCGCCAGCGGCCGTCTGTGGCGCAAATTCCTGCCCGTCAGCCCGGGCGGCGTCGTCGGCGACCTGCTGGCCACGCTGCGGGGCCGTCTTTCGCACGCCGACCCGCGCCGCTACAACCAGGTGCAGCGGCTGGCGTACCTCTTTGTGATGGTGGACATCGCGGTGCTGGTGTTGTCCGGCCTGGTGCTGTGGAAGTCCGTGCAGTTCGGCCTGTTGCGCGACCTGATGGGCGGCTACGAGGCCGCGCGGCGCGTTCACTTTTTTGCAATGGCGCTTTTGGCCGGGTTTGTCGCCGTGCACCTGGCAATGGTGGCGCTGGTGCCCCGCAGCCTGCTCACCATGATCCGCGGCAAATAGGGAAAGCCTGCCATGACTGATAAACGACGCCTTCTGCCGGGCCTGGACGCCCCGGCCATCCTGCGCGAAGCCGGAAAACTGCTGGACAAGCGCGTCGAGCAGCCGTCCCGCCGCGCCTTCCTGCGCCGCGGCCTGACATTGGGCGGCCTGGCCATGCTGTCGGGGTGCTCGCTGTCCGACGACGAGAGCGTCGAACAGGCGCTGTCGGCCGTCTCCCGCTTCAACGACCGCGTGCAAGGCTGGATCTTCGATCCCGCCAAACTTGCGCCGACCTATCCGGAATCCATGATCACCCGGCCGTTTCCCTTCAATGCCTTTTACGGCATCGACGAGGTGCCGCAGGTGGACGAGGCGTCGTTCCGGCTGGAAGTCACCGGCCTGGTGGCCGACAAGCGCCGCTGGCGGCTGGACGAGCTGCGCGCGATGGCGCAGGTGGATCAGGTCACCCGGCACATCTGCGTCGAAGGCTGGAGCGCCATCGGCAAATGGGGCGGCGTGCCGTTCGCGGATTTCTTGAAGCGCGTCGGCGCCGACCTGTCGGCCAAGTATGTCGGCTTCAAGTGCGCCGACGACTACTACACCAGCATCGACATGCCCACCGCGCTGCATCCGCAGACGATCCTGGCCCTGACCTACGACGGCCGGACGCTGCCCCCCGAGTACGGCTTCCCCATGAAGCTGCGCATGCCTACCAAGCTTGGCTACAAGAACCCCAAGCACATCCAGGCAATTTTCGTCACCAACACCTACCCGGGCGGTTACTGGGAGGACCAGGGCTACAACTGGTTCGGCGGAAGCTAGGTGAATTCCCTTCTTTTTTCCCCTGAACAAAGGAACGCATCATGAGCAAACTGACCACCGCCGCCCTTTCACTGTGCCTGGCCTTCGGCGCCACGGCCGCCCACGCCGCCGACACCATGGGCAAGGAAGGCATGAGCAAGAGCGGCATGTCCAAGGAGGCGCCGTCCCAGGACGGCATGAAGAAGGACTCGATGTCTCGCGATGGCATGTCGAAGGGCTCGATGTCCAAGGACTCCATGTCCAAGGACTCCATGTCGAAGGATTCGATGTCCAGGAATTCGATGTCCAAGGATTCCATGTCCAAGAATTCAATGTCCAAGGACGCGATGGGCAAGGACGGCATGCAGAAGTAAACCCGCGCGGGGACCGCGTGAACCGGTCCCCGCCAGAACGAACCCGCACGGAATTCGCCATGAACCTCAAACGCAGACACTTCCTGGGGCTGGGCGGCGCGGCAGCCGCCGCCGCGGGCCTCGCCCCATTGCTGGCCGCGCGCGGCGGCAGCGCGCAGGCGGCCCCGGCCACGGCATCGTTTCCCTACACGCTGACGGACGCGCAATGGCGCGAACGCCTGACGCGCGAGCAGTATCAGGTGCTGCGCCGCGACGGCACCGAGCGCCCCTACTCCAGCCCGCTCAACGACGAACACCGCAAGGGCACCTTCGCCTGCGCCGGCTGCGAACACCCCTTGTTCTCCTCCGCGACCAAGTTCGACAGCGGCACGGGCTGGCCCAGCTTCTGGCAGCCCCTGCCCGGCGCCGCCGGCGAAACGCGCGACCGCAGCTTCGGCATGGTCCGCACGGCCGTCCACTGCGCCAACTGCGGCGGCCATCTGGGCCACGTGTTCGACGACGGCCCGCGCCCCACCGGCCTGCGCTACTGCATGAACGGCGTGGCGATGACCTTCGCCCCGCAAGCCTGATACGCGATCTGCATTCCTGAAAGGACCCGACATCATGTCCAAGCATCCCCCCCTGCGCCGGCTCTGCGCCGCGCTCGCCACCGCTGGCGGCCTCCTCATTTCAAGCGCCACGCCAGCCGCCGAACGGGCCTTCATCATCCCGCCGCCTGCCGCGGACCAGGCAGCCAGTGCGGCGGCAACCGCCACGCAGGAAAAAGCCGTCATCGCAGGCGGCTGCTTCTGGGGCGTGCAGGCCGTGTTCCAGCACGTGAAGGGCGTAAGCAACGCCGTATCGGGATATGCCGGCGGGCAGGCCGGCACGGCCAACTACAACGCCGTCGGCAGCGGCCGCACCGGCCACGCGGAGGCCGTGGAAATCACCTACGACCCCCGGCAGATCAGCTACGGCCAGCTGTTGCAGATCTACTTTTCGGTCGCGCACGACCCCACCCAGCTCAACCGCCAGGGCCCCGACCACGGCACGCAGTACCGATCCGCCGTCTTTCCCGCCAATGACAGCCAGCGCAAGGTGGCCGAGGCGTACATCGCGCAGCTCAACAAGACGGGGGTGTATCCCAAAGCGCTGGCCACCACCATTGAACCGCTGCAGGCGTTCTATCCCGCCGAGGACTATCACCAGGATTATCTGGTGCGCAATCCGAACAGCCTGTACATCGTGATCAATGACGTGCCCAAGGTGGAGAACCTGGCAAAGACGTTTCCGGATTGGTGGCGGGACAAGCCGGTGCTGGTGGGTGCGAAGCATTAAATTGGGGACGTCGGGACGCCTGACAGCGAGCAACGTAAAATGTCAGGCTTCCAGCCTCAATATGCTTCTCATATGAACCTTGATCGCCTGCGTCGCGAGTTTCCCGACTTCGACATCACCACCCTGCCGCCCCTTCCCGAAGGGTATTCAGACTCGTCGAGCTATATCGACGCAGCGCCTTCATTCACGAACGAGGCGCGTGGACTGAAGGTGTACGTCGACTACGCCAACTATGCCGACCGCGAATCCGGCCGGAGCCAGCGCTTCTGTGTGTCGCGCTACGACGAGGAAGCTGACGACTACGAGGACCTCGCCCTGTCGACCAACGATTGGGACGAGGTCACGCGCTTCCTGGCCACCTGAGCCTCCTGGCCGCGCCGCCACGTCACCCGAGGACCCGATGGCAGGTTCGCAAGTCCGAGTAACGCTGTCGCTGATCGCACCCGCGCTGCTATTGATCTTCGGCGTTACCTTCCTCGCCATCTGGTTCTTCTTCCATCGCAAACGTTTTCTGCTGCACCTCGCCGCAGGCTGCGCGACGTTTGCGTGCGGAGCGGTTTCACAAGTTCTGTACGTGCCCCGCGACACGGGACTCAACGCGCTGGTTTCGGGTTTTCTGTACACGGCGGCGGCTTGCCTGGTCGTGCAGGGCGTGCTTGAACGCGCACGCGTTCGCCTGCCCTGGACCGCGTATGGCCTCTATGGCGCGGCGATCATGGCCGCGCTTTGGTACTTCTTCTACGTCGATCGCAACCTGCTCGTGCGCGTTTACGTGCTTAATGCAGGCTTCGGATTGCTGTTCTGCTACGCCGCGTGGCGCCTGCGGCGCGCTTCGCGTCAGCGCCCGATCGACAAGGCGCTTTTCCTTGTGATGCTGCTTTTCGGCCTGCACTTTGTTCCGCGCACATTGCTGAGCATGGGCAGGCTGGCGCCACAGGGCGCGCTTGCGTTTGCCGACTCGGCATTCTGGCAAACGTTGCAGCTTTCTCTAGCGGTATTCAGCGTTGCGCTGGCGCTCACGCTGCTGATTGCGATTGCAGCCGACGCCATTGACGAGGTCCGCAAGGAAGGCGACAAGGATTGGCTGACGGGCGTCTACAACCGGCGCGGCTTCGAAACACGCGTGCGCGCGCTGCAATCGAACGGACACGCCCCGGTGGCGCTCATCGTCTGCGATGTGGACAATTTCAAGCGCATCAATGATCTGCATGGGCACCAGAGCGGGGACAAGGCGCTCACGCAGGTGGCCAAGGTTCTTGAGCAAGCGGTGCGTAAGCACGACGTGCTCGGACGCATCGGCGGCGAGGAATTCGGCATCTTCCTGCCGGACACCGATCTGCCCGAGGCCCTGCGCTGCGCGGAACGCCTGCGTGCCGCGGTGGAGCAAGCCGTGCGGGACCCGGGCGGCGAAGCACCGGTCACGATCAGCGCGGGCGTGGCGCACACGGATCGCTTCGAATCCTGGGAAGCGATGTATCAAGAGGCTGACGCCAAGCTCTATCAAGCCAAGCGGGGCGGCCGGAACCGGATCATGGGCTGACGGGGTTTGCCTGCCCCTTCAGCCACCCCGCCACCGCCTGAACCGCCCCCGACGCCTCCCGCCCGGCGAACATCGCCAGGTGATACGTGTGCCCGTCGATCTCGGGCCCGAACGGCTGCGCCAGGTGCCCCGCCCGCAACTCATCATCCACCAGCGCCAGGCTGACCAACGCGATCCCGTGGCCGGCCACGGCGGCCTGTATCGCATGGCCTTCATCCGAGAACCGCAACTGCCCGGCTTCCGGCGGCAGCGGACGCCCGGCGATCGCGAACCAGCGCTCCCATGTCGGGTTGTCGGGTTGCGCGCGCTTCCAGTCAAAGCGGATCAGCGGCACCCGCGCCAGATCGCCGGGCGCGACGACGCCCAGACGGGGATTGGCCACCGGTGCGAACCGGTCGGTGAACAAGGGCTGCACCGCCAGCCCGGGGTACGGCCCCCGGCCATAGCGGATGGCGATGTCGACGGCGGACGAGCGCAGGTCGACGAGGTCGTCGCTGGCCTGCAGCTGCAGATCGATATCCGGATGCCGGCGCCGGAAATCGGCCATGCGCGGCACCAGCCACTTCACGGTGAACGCATTGGTCGCGGAAATGCTGACCTGCGCGCGCGTGCGCTGCTGCGTCAGGCGCGCCAGTGTCGACTCGAACTTGTCGAAGCCGTCGCGCAGCACCGGGTAAAGCTGCGCCCCGGTGTCGGTCAGCGTCACCTTGCGCACCTGGCGATCGAACAGCGCCAGGCCCGTTCCCGCTTCCAGCGCGCGGATCTGATGGCTGACGGCCGTCGGGGTGACGGCAAGTTCCTCGGCGGCGGCCTTGAAGCTGCCCAGGCGCGCGGCGGCCTCGAAGGCGCGCAGCGCGGAAAGCGGGAGGGACCGGCGTTGCATGGGCGGCGCTCACATAGATGAATTTTTCTCGTCTTATAGCTGACAAACGAACCTTTGTCACGGTCAGGCCGGAATTCTAAAGTTCAGTCACCGGGCGGCGCATCAACCGACAACCCCCACCCGGATATAGATGAAGGAATTCGCATCATGCTCAAACAGGTCATCACCCAGCCCGACAACTACGCGCCCTTCCTGCTGTCGCAGGGCATCCAGTTCGGCAATCTGCTTTTCATCTCGGGCCAGGCCGGCGCCGCCGACGATGGGAAGATCGTGGACGGCGGATTCCTGGCGCAGGGCGAACAGGCGTTCAGTAATCTGCGCCGCGCGCTGGAAGCCGGCGGCTCGCGCCTGGAGGACGTCATCAAGGTCACCATCTTCGTGACCGACATGGGGCATTTCGACGACGTGGTTGCCCTGCGCCGCAAGTTCTTTTCGGCGCCCTACCCGGCCGACACGATTGCCGAGATCAAGGCGCTGTACGATCCGGCCGCGATGATCGAGATCGAGGCGATCGCCGCGGTCCGCCCCACGGAGGGCCGCTGACATGACCGCCGCTACCGATCCACGGCAAGACGCGCAGCCCGCGCCCGCCGGCCTGTTCACGCCGCTGCGGGTGGGCAGTGTGGACCTGCCCAACCGGCTGGCCGTCGCTCCCATGACACGGGTCAGCGCCACCGCCGACGGCCTTGCCACGGCGCAGATGGCGGGCTACTACGAAGCGTTTGCGCGCGGCGGGTTCGGGCTGGTCATCACCGAGGGCATCTACACGGACAAGGCCCATGCACAGGGGTACCTGTTCCAGCCCGGCCTGGCCGACGACGCGCAGCGCGATGCGTGGCGGCCCGTGGTGGACCGCGTGCATGCGCAAGGCGGGCGGATCTTTGCCCAGCTCATGCACGCCGGTGCGCTGTCGCAAGGCAATCCGCATCGTCCCGGGACAAAAGGCCCATCGGCCGTGTTACCGGGCGGGCAGCAGATGACCTTCTATCGCGGCCAGGGTCCGTACCGGATGCCGCACGCGATGAACCTGGACGACATCGCCGAGGTGGTCGAAGGCTTTGCGCAGGCGGCCCGCCGCGCGCAGGAAGCGGGGTTCGACGGCGTCGAGATACACGGCGCCAACGGATACCTGCTGGACCAGTTCCTCACGCGCCACACGAATCGGCGCGAGGACGGCTACGGCGGCAGTCTGGAGAACCGGCTGCGGCTGACGGTGGACGTGATCCTGGCGGCGCGCCAATCGACATCGGGAAGCTTCGTGGTCGGCGTGCGCACCTCGCAGGGCAAGGTGAATGACTTCACCCACAAGTGGGAAGGCGGCCAGGACGATGCGGCGCGGATCTTCGGCGCGCTGGGCGCGGCGCCCATCGATTACGTGCACACCACCGAGTTCGAGGCCTGGCGACCCGCCTTTGGCGACAGCGGCGCGAGCCTTGCGGCATTGGCGCGCCGCCATGTCCGGGTACCCGTGCTGGCAAACGGATCCCTGCACGATCCCCGGCAGGCCGAAGCCCTGCTGGCGCGCCAGGACGCGGATTTCGTGTCGCTGGGGCGCGGGGCGCTCACGCACGCCGACTGGCCTGCCCGGCTGCGCGCGGGCGCGCCGCACGAGGCCTTTGACCGGGGCCTGCTGGCGCCGATTGCAGACCTGGACAATGCGGCGCGTCACCGGGCGGCGACAGCGCCCGACGCCGGCCGCGTTGAAAGCGCGGCCGCCGGGCACGCCTGAACGCCCCAGCGCGGCGGGTCAGCCGGGATGCCGCAACGCCTGGAGAATCCAGGTGCCGATGCCGGTGATCGCGGCGTCGCCATGCGGCAATCCCATCACCTGCAGTCCCAGCGGCAGGCCATCGACGGCCATCAACGGCACATTGATCGCGGGCGCGCCCAGCAATGACGACGCGCAGGCAAACGAGACATCGCCCGTCGGATACCGGGTGTCGCGGATGTCCGCCGCAATGGGCGCCGCGCCGCATGCATTCAGGCTGACCAGCGCGTCGCATTGCGTGGCCAGGGCCGCCAGGCATTGGCGCGCATGTTCGCGCAGCAGCAGGCATTCGCGGTAGTCCGCCAGCGTCATGGCGCGCCCGCTTTCCAGTTGCCGCACCAGGCTGGGGCCGAGCGTGTCGGGATGATTGGCGACCAGGTTGGCCAGCGACCAGCGCTGTTCCCAGGAAATGAGCCGCAACGACAAGGGCGCGGCTTGCGAGATGGCGCGCTCCAGCGCATCGACCAGCGCCGAATCGCCGCGCCGGATGATCGACACGCCTTGCCGCGAGAGCGCGTCCAGGGTGGCCTCGAACGCCTCGCGGGCCTGCGGTTCGGCGCGCGCCCACCCCTCGGTTTCCAGCGCAACGAGCCGCGCCGGCTTGCGTGCGGCCGGCGCCTGCAGCGGGCCATAGAGGCCGGGGTGGCCGGGATCGCCGCCCGCCCGCAGGGCAATTTCCGCCGCCGCCGTCCACATGTCTTCGACGGAATTGGCATGGATGCCGATATGCGCCTGACTCAACCCCAACCGCTCGCCGCGATTGAGCGCGCCGAACGTCGGCTTCAAGGCCCAGTTGGCGTTGTAGCTGGCCGGCCGCAATACCGACCCCACCAGTTGCGAACCAATGGCCATGGGCACCATGTTGGCGCCCACCACGGCGGCCGACCCGCTGGACGATCCGCCCGGCGTGCGCCGCGGATCGAACGGATTGGTCGTCGGGCCGGGGTCCAGAAACCCCAGCGCCGTGGTGACCGTCTTGCCCAGGATGATCGCGCCGGCATCGCGCAGCGCACGGACCACGGCGCTGTCATTCTTGGGAAAGTTGCCGTCAAAGGCCGCGCAGCCCATCTGCGTGGGCATGTCGCGCGTTTCGATTAGGTCCTTGATGCCGACGGGCATGCCGTCGATGGCGGACAGCGGCCGGCCGTCACGATAGCGCTGGGCGCTGGCGTCGGCGGCGGCGCGGGCGCCCGCCTCGTTCAGGACGACCCAGCCCTTGAGCTGGCCCTCCCGCGCGGCAATCACTTCCAGGCAGCGTTCCAGATAGTCGCGGGGCGTGTCGCGGCGGTCGGCAAACGCGGCGCGGGCGTCATGAAAAGTCAGGGCAGCGTGGGTGCTGGGATCGTAGGTCAAGGCATGGCTCCGGTGGTCTTATTCACTGCTTTTGATGCCGAGGGTGCGAATCAGCGCGCTCCAGCGGGCATATTCGGCGCGGAAGAACGTATCGAATTCAGCGGGCGTGCCCGGCTGCACCTGCAGATTGATGCCCTTCAGGCGCTCCAGGATCGCGGGCTCGGCCAGGACCTCATTCAGGTCGCGGTTGATCTTCTGCTTGATATCGTCCGGCAGGCCGGCGGGCGCGAACAGGCCATACCAGGCTTCCAGGCGCAGTCCGGGCAGGCCGGCCTCGGCGGCGGTCGGCACGTCGGGCAAGGCCTCCAGGCGCTGCGGCGACGCCAGGGCATACGCCTTGAGCTTTCCGCCCTTCACATGGTTGATGACGTTGCCCGACGCGAACTGCACCAGCAGGTCGACCTCGCCGCCGATGGCCGCCATCGAGGCCTCGAGCGCGCCCCGGTACGGCACGTGCATCACGTCCACCTGGGCCTCGCGCTTGAAGATTTCGGTAAACAGCTGCAGCGACGATCCCGAGCCGTTCGACGCGTAGGTGTACTTGCCCGGCTCGGCGCGAAAGCGCTTGATCAGCGCGGAAAGATCGGCATCGTCGATGCCCGGACGGGTCAGGACCAGAACGGGCAGGCTGCCGATCTTGCCGATGCGCGCGAGGCCGTTCTCGACATCGATCCTGGCATTGGGGTTCAGGGCAGGCAGCGTGGCCAGCTCATTGAAGGTCAGCATCAGCGTGTAGCCGTCGGGCTTGGCCCGGGCCACGTAGTCGGCGCCGATGAGCGTGCCCGCCCCCGGCTTGTTCTCCACCACGACGGCCTGCCCCCAGCGCTGCGCGAGCCGGGGACCGATCAACCGGGCAAGAATATCGGCGGTGCCGCCCGGCGTGGTCGGCACCACGATGCTGACGGGACGCTGCGGATAGTCGGCCGCCGAAGCGGTTCCGGCCAACACCGCGGCGCCGCAGAAGGCGGCAATTCCGATCCGTCGAACCAACGTTCTGAACATGGATTTCCCCTTATGACTGTTCTTGGCCGCAAAGTCAGGCGGCCGTGCCATCTTGGGCGTTCGCGCGCCGGGGTTCAAACGACTTTATCTATGGCACACTTAACTTTTTGTTAACTGAACCGCCGCGATGACCGCCCTGCCTCCGCTCAACGCGCTGCGCTGTTTCGAGGTCGCCGGCCGCCTGGGCAGCATCACCAGCGCGGCCGAGGAACTCAGCGTGACGCCCGCCGCCATCAGCCGCCAGATTCGTCTGCTGGAGGAACACCTGGGGCTCAAGCTGTTCCTGCGCCAGCACCGCCGCATCGTGCTCACCTCCATGGGTGCGGCGTATCACGCCGACATCGCGCGCTGCTTTGGCGGGCTGCAGCGCGCCACGTCGGAACTGGGCGAGCGCTCTCGACGCCGCCAATTCGTCATCAAGGCGCCGCACAGCGTCGCCATGCGCTGGCTGCTGCCCCGGCTGTCGGGGTTTCACCGGCAGTATCCCGATATCGACGTCAAGCTGCACACGGCCGTGGACGCGCCGGACTTCGAACGCGAGGAAGTCGACGCCGGCATCTGCATGGGCGATGGCCGCTGGCGCGGCCTGGTGAGCTACAAGCTGATGGTCAATGAACTGCTGCCGGTCTGCGTGCCCGGCAAATGCGCGCGGCTGCGCACGCCCGCCGATCTGAAGGGAGAGATCCTGCTGCATACGCTGGCCCGCCCCGACTATTGGGAAATATGGCTGCAGGCTGCCGGCCTGACCGGGATCGACGTCACGCGCGGCCTGCGCTATGAATCGTCCGCGTTGGCCTACGAGGCCGCGCTGGAGGGCTATGGCGTGGCCATCGCGCAAAAGCCCCTGGTGCAGAAGGAACTGGACGAAGGCCGGCTGGTGGCGCCGTTCGACCTGACCGTGGATCTGGGCGCGCAAAGCTATTATTTTGTCCTGCCCCCCGAAGACTACCGGCGGCCATCGCCCGAACTGACGCAGTTCCGGGCCTGGGCCGCCTCCTGCGCGATCTAGCGCTGGCGCACTTTGGCCAGAGGCTGTTCCCGATGTCCCGGTCCGCCTGCCGCGTTAGGCTACATTGCAGGGTCGCCAACCCGGCCCGCAGCCCCCTACAAGCTGCGCATCACCCCTTGCAGGAGCCGTACCGCAGTGAATGACACCTCCACGCCGGACACCGACCTTTCCGACGCGCCCAAAGAACAGCAAGCCACGCTTTGGCGCGACGACGGCTGGACCGCGCGCATCATCAAGAACGAAGACGACGACGGCTGGGCCGTCGAAATGACGCTGGACGGCCAGGCCGAGCCCGCGTTGGTCGGGCCCTGGACCATGGGCCGCGACAAGAAGAACCCCAAGCCGCTCGACGCCCCGGCCTTCCACACCCTGGTCAAGACGGCCAACGAAGTCCTGCGCCGCCACGAACAGCAATTGCACGCCACGCTGCACAAGAGCGTGAAGATCGACGCCGCCGAGGGCCGGCTAACCGTCAAGCTGGACATCGTGCCCGACGAGGACGAACCCTACGCCACGCTCAGCGCCTACGACGAACTGGGCGAGCAGCTCGCCCAGATCCGCGTGCCGCCGACGTACAAGCTGAACGTGCAGCGGGCCTCGGATTGGGCAGCGGGCGGGTTTGGCCGGGAGGGCTGAACCCCGGTCCTTGCGGGACGGCGGCGCTAGCCCTGCTCCGCTTTCCCGTCCCAGTCGTCATCGCCGGCTTGCACGGCGCGCAGCAGCCGTCCCAGATGCCCGCTGCTGGAAAATCCCAGGTCGGCGCTGACGCTTGCGAGGGATTCGCCAAGCGCAAGCCGCCGGCGCGCCGTCTGCGCCAGCACGAAGCGGCGCAGCGTGATGGGAGAGCGCCCATAGGTCTCGATGCAGGCGCGCTGCAAGCTGCGCGTGGTCGCGCCGAGCATGCTGGCGGACTCCGCAATCGCAGGCAGCGGCAGCCCCGCGTCCAGGCGATCGCGCAGCAGCGCCAGCCATTGCCGGGCGAGCGGCAGCGGCGGCTGCGGTGCGCGCGTGCGGGCCTGCAGACGGGAGCCGGCGTCAAGCTGCGCAATAAGCGCCTGAACCAGCATCGGCAGCGCTGACGCCGACATCGCCGGCATCCATAGCGCATCAAGCATGGCTTGCGCCGCGCCATCCAGTTGCAGCACACCGTCCGCCCCGCAGCTTCGCAGCAATTCGGGCGCCAGATAGAGCTCGCCATGCTGCTGCGTCACGCTTTCTGCGCGCGTGCTGTGCTGGACGTGGGATGGCAGCAGCAAGGCCTGTCCGCGCACCAGCCGGCAACGCCGGCGCGCGCCCTCCTCGTCGCGCCAGGCGCTATCCAGGGCGCCGGCGCGCGGCCACAGCAACATGGCGCAATCGTGTTCGTGCCATTGAAACGCGTAGCGCGGCTGCCGGCTGGCCGCGAGCGCGAAGCCGGTCTGGGCAATCAGGCCTTGTTTGGAAGATAGCGGGACGGAACGCATCATGACGGCGGGCAAGACAAGTGCCGAGTCAGGCCACGCTGGCAACGGCGGAATGGGGCGTCCGGCCAGTATCGGCGCGTGGCGGCTTTCCCGCAAGCGCGGCGGGACGCCAACACCCGCCCCTGTCGCGTACGGGATCATTCCATGTCGCACCGCGGTTCGCTGCCGTCCGGACGTCTTGCTTACGATCTGGGTCATTCAAACCAGCACAAGGGGAAGTAGATGATCCGCGCACTGCCCGCCGCATTGCTATCGGCCGCCGTCTTGGCCTTGCCGGCCACCAGCGCCCTGGCCGAGTCCGCATGGCCCGACAAACCCATTACCCTGATCGTTCCTTTCCCGCCGGGCGGGGGCACGGACCTGGTCGTGCGCACCTTGCAGCCCGCGTTATCGCGCGAGCTGGGCCAGACCGTGATCATCCAGAACACCGGCGGCGCCGGCGGCACGGTGGGATCCGGGCAGGCTGCCCGCGCGCGGCCGGACGGCTACACGGCCCTGGCGGTGACGACCAGCACCACCGCGCTCAGCGCCAGCCTGTACAAGAAGCTGCCCTACAACCCGGAAAAGGATTTCGACTACATCGGCTTCATCGGCACCTCGCCCTATGTGCTGGCGGTGCAACCGGCGTTGAAGGCGGCCACGGTCGAGACGCTGACCGACGCCTTGAAGGCGCGCCGCACCGGCACGTTCGCGTCGGTGGGCGCGGGCACCGTGTCGCATCTGCTTGGCGAAATGTTCACGAAGGACAAGAAGCTGGACCTCACGCACGTGCCGTATCGCGGCGCGGCCCCCGCGTATACCGACCTGATCGGCGGGCAGGTGGACATCATGTTCGACAACCCGGTGGGGCTGGCGCCGTTCGTGCAGAGCGGCAAGCTGGTGGCCGTGGCCACCACAAGTCCCACTCCGATCCTGCCGGGCGTGCCGACCTTTGTCTCCCAAGGCATGCCGGCCTATACGCAGGTGCTGTGGTATGGCCTGGCCTTTCCCAAGCAGACGCCCGATGCGATCGTGCAAAAGATGAATGCCGCGCTCAACGCGGCACTGCGCGATCCGGCCGTGGCCTCGGACCTGGCCGCCAAGGGCGTGGACGGGCGTCCGGGCACGTCCGAAGCCCTGACGCAAGCCGTCTCACACGACCTTGCCTTCTGGGGCGACCTCATCACCAAGACCGGAGTCCAGTTTGACTAAGCCCGCCTTCCCTGCCGCGCCCGCCGAGCCGCCCCCCGGCCAGGCGATCCTGCTGCGCGTATTCGTCGATACGTCTCAGCCCCGCGAAGGCGGCAACCCGGTGCCGCTGGTGCTTGACGCGCAGGGCATGACGGCCAGCGACATGCAGGCCCTGGCCGCACACCACGGCCACGAGTCGTCCTTCGTTGTGCCGGCCGATGGCGATGATCATCTGTGCCAATTGCGATTCTTCGTGCCCGGCCACGAAATGGAGATGTGTGGACACGCAACCGTGGGCACGCTCTGGGCCCTGCGGCAGTGGGGACGCTGGACGACGCCGCGCGCACGTGTTCAGACCCTGAGCGGCAGCGTGGATATCGAATGGGACGACGCTGGCAATCGCGCCTGGGTGTCGCAGCCTGCCGTGGCCACCTCGGCGCTCACACCGGCGCAATGCCGCGCGATCGCTGAGGTGCTGCGCATCGATCCGGACTTGCCCGGCCTGCACATGATCAATGCCAGCACCAGCCGCGTGAAGACGCTGGTACGGCTGCCGGGCGTGGCCGAGCTGAACGCCTTGGCGCCCGACTTCGAAGCGATGCGGGACCTCTGCGAGGCCATCGGCTCGACCGGTCTCTACCCCTATGCGCTGATGACGGACGGCGCCAGCGCGCGGCAATTTCCCAAGGCTTCTGGCTACCCCGAGGATGCGGCCACCGGCATTGCGGCCGCCGCCTTGTGGGGCTACCTGAACGAGACGGGCAGCGTGCCGGCGGACGGTGTGTACACGGTCCGCCAGGGCGTGGCCATGGGATCGCCCTCGGCAATCCAGTTGCGCCGGCGCGGCGACGCCCCCGGATGTTGGCTGAGCGGCGAAACGCAATGGATACGGCGCTAAGCGTGCTGAGCGCGCTGCTGGACGACCGCGCCTGATCCCGCGGAACCTACCCGCCCGCGCTTTCTGGCGGGCGGCATTGACGCGACGATACCGGTACGACTGAACCACCGCCCCGCCGGGCGACAGGGTCAGTGCCCGGTCGAATCGCCCTGACGGCTGGCTTCGAACAGGAACCACGTGCGCCGCTCGGTCTCGTCGATCCAGTTTTCGATCAGGCTGGAACTGGCGATGTCGCGATGCTCGTCGGTGACGTTGTGCGCCTCGCGTAGCGTTGCCGCCAGCACCTTGTTGTCTTCCCGCAGCTCGGCCAGCATGTCCAGCGGCTGCACGAAGTCGGCGTCGTTGTCCGAGATGCGCTGCGAGCGCGAGATGTGGCCGATGGACCGCAGCGTCGTGCCTCCAATCTTGCGGATGCGCTCGGCGATGGGGTCCGTCATGGCGAACAGCTGGTCGCCCTGCTCGTCCAGCAACAGGTGGTAGTCCCGGAAGTGGGGCCCACTGACGTGCCAATGAAAGTTCTTGGTCTTCAGGTACAGGGCGAACACGTCGGCCAGCACCTGATTCAGCACGGCGGAGATGTCGCGGGTGGCGTCGGCCGCCAGGTCGGTGGGCGTTGCCAGCGGCGCCTTGCGGCGGACCTTCAGCGCCTTGGTGGTCTTCTCATTCAGTTTCTTGGCCATGGATCGCACCTTTGTGAAATGAATCGGACAACACGATTGCGGCGCGGCATGAACCGCCCGCGAGGCACAGCGTAAATCTCTGGATGCGCTTTGCCAATGCCCGGCGCAGCGAAGGAGTATGCTACGCCGCTTCGCATCCCCCTGATCCCTTCCCACCATGCGCGGCAATCCCGACGCCAGGCAAGGCGCCATCGCGTTGCACGGGTTCTATTTCCTGTATTACGGCCTGCAGGGCGCAAGCATTCCCTTCCTGCCCTTGTGGTTCGCCAGCCGGGGCTTGGACCCGGCCCTGATCGGGCTGATCGTCGCCACGTCGTTCCTGCCCAAGATCGTGTCGACGCCGATCGTGGCGCACATCGCGGACCAGACGGGCCGCGCCCACGCGCTGATCGCGTCGGCGCTCGCGGCGTCCCTGGTTCTTTTCGTGTGCTATCCGTTCAGCCAGACTTCAGCCTGGCTGCTGGCCATCACGCTGTTGCTGAACGCGGTGTTCCCGGCCGTGCT
Organism: Achromobacter sp. E1; assembly: GCF_037039475.1. Classification (NCBI taxonomy): domain Bacteria; kingdom Pseudomonadati; phylum Pseudomonadota; class Betaproteobacteria; order Burkholderiales; family Alcaligenaceae; genus Achromobacter; species Achromobacter sp. E1. Next base: position 2,601,461 of record NZ_CP146253.1, on the reverse strand, counting down.
GCCGCTGATGGACCGCATGGCCATTGCGAGCGGGCGCGGACAGGGCAATTCCTACACGGTGATGCGCGCCTGCGGTTCGCTGGGCTTTGCCGCGGTGACGGTGGCGGGCGGCTATCTGATCAAGACGTTCGACGCGGATTGGGTGATGTGGCTGTCGATCCTGCTGATCGTCGCGTGCCTGGCCTGCGTGCGGCTGCTGCCGCAGGCGGCGCGGCCGGCGCCTCAAGAATCCCAGGCGGACCGCGTCCGGGTGCCGATGCGCGAAGTGCTGCGCGACCGCCCGTTGCTGCTGTGCATCGCCGCGGCCTCGCTGGTGCAGGCAAGCAACGGCTTCCTGTATTCCTATTCGACGCTGTACTGGACCGCGAGCGGCCTGTCGACGGCGATGATTTCGCTGTTGTGGGTGGTGGGCGTGGCAAGCGAGGTCCTGTTCTTCTTTCTGGCGCCGCGCATCCTGGCGCGCACGGGTGCGCAGTGGCTGATCCTGGCCTCGGCCGTCATGACGGCGATCCGCTGGGCGGGCCTGTCCGCCACCACCGACCCCGCGCTGATCGCGGGCTTGCAGTTGTTGCAGTGCTTCACCTTGGCCGGCAACAATGCCGCCATCATGTGGTACATCACCCGCCGCGCGCCCGCCGCCTGCAAGACTTCGGCAATCGCGTTGTACGCCATGCTGTCGGGCGGCGTGTTCATGTTCGCCAGCATCCAGCTCGGCGGCGCGCTGTACCGCAGCTTCGCCCCGGGCGGCTTTCTGGTGATGGCGCTGTGCGCGGCCGCGGCCGCACCATTGGTGATGGTCTCGGAAAAACTGCGGCGGCGCGAGGCGAGCTGAACGTGGCGTTGGCGTTCAGCGCGTGCGCGGGGCGGCGATGGCATCGCGCGATTCGCCGCTGACACCTGAACCGCGCTTGAACGCGGCCGCGTTATGGCCAAACTTTTCGCGGTAGGCGGCCGGACTGGTCAGCACGATACGCCGGAAGTGCCGGCGCATGGACTCCTCGGAGCCAAACCCGGCCAGCTCGGCAATGCGGCCCACGGACAAACGCGCCTGCGATTCAAGCATTTCACGGGCGGCGGCCACGCGTTCGCGGATCAGCCATTCATAGGGGGCCATGCCGGTAGCCTCTTGGAATTGCCGTTGCAGCGTGCGCGGACTCATCGCGGCGCGGTCCGCCAGCGACCGCAACGTATGCGGCGACGTGCAATGCTGCCGCATCCAGTCCATCAACTTGGCCAGGCGCCCGCTTTCGTCGGAAGGCATGGGCCGCGGCACGAACTGCGCCTGCCCTCCTTCGCGGTGCGGCGCCACCACGAGCCGCTGCGCGACCCGATTGGCCACCGCCCCACCATAGTCGCGGCGCACCAGGTGAAGCAGCATGTCCAGCCCGGCCGCGGACCCGGCCGACGTGATGATCTGTCCGTCATCCACATACAACGCATCGGGTTGAACCCGCACCTGCGGGTAACGCTGCTGCAGTTTTGCGGCATATCGCCAGTGGGTGGTCACGGTCTTCCCGTCGAGCACGCCGGCGGCGGCCAGAACAAAAACGCCGGAACAGATCGAACAGAGCCTTGCCCCACGCTGATACGCCGCGCGAAGCTTCTTTAGCAACGGCGCGGGCGGCAATTCGTCGGCATCACGCCAACCGGGCACGACGATGGTGTCGGCACGATCAAGCAACTTGAGGGTATAAGGCGCGGCCACGGTAATGCCGCCTGCGGCGCGCAGCGGGCCAGGCTCGCTGGCGCACACGGCGAAGCGATACCAATCGACATCAAGCTCTGGACGCTCGAGCGCGAACAACTCGGTCACGCAGCCGAATTCGAAGGTGCAGAGCCGGTCGTAAGCCAGCGCGACAACTAGGTGGTTACTCATGGCGTAATGTTACCGGTAAATGTCATTTACGCCACTTATCGGCGAGGCGGCGCGACGCCAGAATGGGGCTTCTGGATATTGCTTCCAGATGCCTCTCATCCTCCTTTTAAGAGTTTCGCCATGCCCACGACCAACGCCGTCACCGCCATCCCCGCCGCCGACAGCGCAACCGCCCTCGCCCACTTTCACGCATCGCTGCAATTCGAGACCGACTGCTCCGACGTGGCAGGCGCCCTCGCCTCGGGCACCCCGGGCTTCGTGCTGCTGGACGTACGCAGCCCGGCGCTATTCGCCCAGAGCCATGTCCCGGGCGCGCTGAACCTGCCGCACGGCAAGATCGTCGAATCGAAGCTGGTCAACTATCCGGCCGACACGCTCTTTGTCACGTACTGCGCGGGTCCACACTGCAACGGGGCCACACGAGGCGCATTGCGGTTGGCGCAGTTGGGCCGTCCCGTGAAGGTGATGACTGGCGGCATCACCGGCTGGGTCGACGAAGGGTTGCCGCTTGAGGGCAGCGATGCGGGCCGGATTGAGGGTGAGCGCAGAAGTGCCTGAGATGGGCGTTGAATTGTGAGTTGGCTGATGCTGGTGGCTGACGGTTGCTGGTAGCTGGTTGCTGGTTGCTGGTGGCGGGTGCTGGTGCTGGTGCTGGTGCTGATGCTGGTGCTGATGCTGGTGCTGATGCTGGTGCTGGTGCTGGTGCTGATGCTGGTGCTGGTGCTGGTGCTGGTGCTGATGCTGGTGCTGGTGCTGGTGCTGGTGGTCGGGCGGGGTTCTTGAGACGCCCGGCGCGGCGTGGGCCTGGGGAGTGTCAGAATTTTTGTGTTCTAGGCATTTGCTCTGACGTTGCATCATTAGCTAGCCAGCCGGCTGTGAGTCGATACGGGGCCGGGTAAATCGTTCCTCATAGAGGACGGCGAACTGCTGCATGGCCTCGGTCCAATGGTGTGTGGCCGATCCCCATTTGACGGCGATGTTTCTGAGCGCCAGCCAGAGCAGCTTAATAGCTGCATCGTCGGTGGGGAAGTGGCCGCGCGTTTTGATGATCTTGCGAAGCTGCGCGTTTACGCTCTCTATCGCATTGGTCGTGTAGATCACGCGGCGGATCGCGGGCGGGAACACGAAGAATGGGATGACCTGCTCCCACGCGTCCTTCCAGGCCTTAACGATCATGGGGTATTTCAGTCCCCATGGGCTCGCAGCGAACTCATCGAGCGCCTCTTGCGCGGCCTGAGCGTTCACGGCGGCGTAGATCGGGCGCAGTGCCGCGGCGATGGTGCGCCGCTCCTTCCAGCCCGCGTAGCTCAGACTGTTGCGGATCAGGTGCACGATGCAGGTCTGCAGCGTCGTGGCCGGGGGCCTATCCGCAATTTTGTGTGCGAGGCATATCATGAGGACTAAAGACCATGGATATGCCGATGAAGAAGAGACGCAGCGCAGCCGCTCAGGCGGCGGCCCGTGGGCCGCTGCCTGAAGTCCCAGCCGAACTGCTGGATCATCTGGTCAAGGGACCGATGACGCCCAGCGAGGTCCAAGACCTGTTCCTGTCGTTCCAGAAGGCGGTGATCGAACGCACGATGGCCGCGGAGATGAACCTGCATCTGGGTTATCGGCCAGGCGAGGACAAGCCCGAAGGCCAGGCCAACGAGCGCAACGGCGCCAGCGGCAAGACGGTGCTGACCGAGCATGGCCCGGTGCGCGTGGAGCTTCCCCGTGACCGGGACGGCTCCTTCGCCCCGATCCTGATCCCCAAGCACGAGCGACGCTTCACCGGGTTCGATGACCGGATCATCGCCATGTACGCACGGGGCATGAGCGTGCGCGAGATCCAGGCGTTCCTGGCCGAGAGCTACGGCACCGAGGTCTCGCCGGACTTCATCAGCTCGGTCACCGACGAGGTCATGGCCGAGACCATCGCCTGGCAGAACCGGCCGCTGGAGGCGATGTACCCGGTGGTGTTCTTCGACGCGTTGCGGGTCAAGATCCGAGACGACGGCGGCGTCAGCAACAAGGCGGTGTACCTGGCGCTGGGCGTGCAGGCCGACGGCCAGCGCGATGTGTTGGGCCTGTGGGTCGAGCAAACCGAGGGGGCCAAGTTCTGGCTCAAGGTCTTCAATGAACTCAAGACCCGAGGGTGCCAGGACATCCTGATCGCCGTGGTCGACGGCCTGAAGGGCCTGGCCGACGCCATCGGCACGGCCTTCCCGCGCACGACGGTGCAGACCTGCATCGTGCATCTGATCCGCAACAGCCTGGATTACGCGGGGTGGAAGGATCGCAAGGCTGTAGCCGCCGCCCTGCGCCCGATCTACGCAGCCGCCAGCGCACAAGCAGCCGAGCAGGCGCTACAGGCGTTCGCCGATGGGCCCTGGGGAACCAAGTACCCCACCATCGTCGCGGCCTGGCAGCGGGCCTGGGAGAACGTCACGCCGTTCTTCGTGTTCCCGCCGGACATCAGGCGCGTGATCTACACGACCAATGCCATCGAGAGCTTGAACATGCAATTGCGCAAGATCATCAAGACGCGAGGCCACTTCCCAACGGATGAGGCCGCCATCAAGCTCCTATGGCTGGCGCTACGCAACGTGCTGGCCAAGTCCGTCAGAGCGACCTTCGACTGGAAAGTCGCCATGAACCAGTTTGCTATCCTGTTCGGCGAACGGTTTACTGCGGCCCGGGGATAACAACTTTTAAAACGCCTCGCCCACAAAAATACGGACAGGCTCGTGGCCGGGAACACGACCTCTAGCGCCTGCGGCATCCCTTTTAAACCGTCGGTGACCGCGATCAGGATGTCCTGCACGCCTCGCGTTTTAAGGTCGTTGAACACCCGCATCCAGAACTTGGCGCCTTCAGTGGTCTCGATCCACAAACCTAGAATCTCGCGTGAGCCATCCGGCAGCACGCCCAGCGCCAGATATACCGCCTTGTTCTGAACCAGGCCTTCATCCCGGATCTTGACCCGTAGTGCGTCGAAGAACACCACCGGCAGCATCGGATCCAGCGGCCGGTTCTGCCAGGCCTGCACCTCTTCCATGACTTCATCAGTCACCGAGCTGATGAATTCCGGCGACACATCAGTGCCGTATTGCTCGTCCAGAAATGCCCGGATCTCGCGCACGCTCATGCCACGGGCGTACATCGCGATGATCTTGTCATCGAACCCCGTAAAACGCCGGGCGTGCTTGGGGATCAGGATCGGGGCGAAGCTGCCGTCCCGATCACGCGGGATATCGAGCTTCAGGGGCCCGTCATCGGTCAATACCGTCTTGCGGCTCTTGCCGTTGCGCTGGTTGCTGGACGCCTCGGGACGGGCCTGTCCTGCCGGATATCCCAGGTGCTGACCCAGCTCGGCGCCCAGCGCCCGTTCGATCAACGCCTTCTTCAGCAGCATGAACGTGTCCTGGACCGCCTCAGCCGTCATCGGTCCGGTTACAAGCTCATCGAGTAACTGCTCAGCACTGGCCGGCAGCGCCGGCTTGCTGGACTGCTTCGCAGACTTCGGGGTGCGTGCCATGGTCGGTCTCCTTGAAAACCATCATAGGCCTGCACACAAAAATCCGGACACTCCCTGGGCCTGGGGCGGGCGGGGCTCCGATTGCGGTCCGGAGCCTTCGCTCCGGACTGCCCCGTCGTCATCCTCGTCCGCCTTCGGCTCCCTTCGGATTCCCTCGGGCGCATCTAAACGCCGCGCCCACCCCAGGCCCACGCCACACCGGGCTTTGCAGTTGAATCTTCTCGGGCGGCGGGGGGATTCGGGTTCTTGAGGTTCTTGCACACAGTTGGGTGGCAGAGAAAAATCTTGCGGGGCCCGCCCCCGGGCGGCCGCGCGGGCGGCCTTCGTGGGCTTACGCGGCGTCTTGCGTCGAGGTGATGACGCTTCGCGTGTGGCGACCTCCTCTTCAAGGTCTTCAAGGTGTCTGACACCCTGGTGAGATGCGCTTCATGCCAAGTTCACCTCCCGAGGGTGTCAGACACCGGCGGCAGCAACTACTGGCACATTCGTAAACCTGATTCAGGTGGCCGACACCCAGGCAAGATCCCGTCATACCAAGTGCATCTTTCAGACGTGCAAGACACCATCGGCAATCACGCTTAGCGCATGCCTAATGATGGTTCAGATACCAAGCGCCCACACGCCCCGCTCGCTACTAATCGTCAAGTCAACTCCAGTGCCCGATGGGCGGCGCGCGTACAGGTCGGCAGGCTGCCATTGTCCGTGGACGCGCGCCGCCCATCACCGCCCCCCCCCCGCGTTGGAGCGCCCATCAGCAAACCACCCTCCGCCAGCGCATAAGCGCACACTGCCACGACGCCCCACCGCCCCGATGCCGATTGCCGCCGCCCGGGCGGCAGCAATTCGGCGGCCCCGCAGATCCCCTTCCCTGACCACAGGTCTTACAGCGCCACATACCAAAGACCCTCGCAGCACGGCGTCGCGGGCACCGTGGGCGCGAGCGCCGTCGATGCGCCCGAGGGAATCTGAAGGGAGCCGAAGGCGGACGAAGATGACGAAGGGGCAGTCCGGAGCGAAGGCTCCGGACCGCAATCGTGGGCGATCGTGCCCACGGTGACCGCGGCGTCGGGCGACCTACGAAGATCGTGCCCCCCCGCGAAGATCCTGCCGCCTACGAAGAGTCGACCGCCTACGAAGCACCGACCACTTACGAAGCACCGACCACCTAAGAGAACCGCCCCCCAGCCAAAAACCGCAACAACACCCTCACAAGAAAAAAGGCCCTGCATCAGCAAGGCCTTCCATCCACCAAATCAGCAGCACCCAATCCGCTTCTTCCCCCCGTATCGCGCCTCCTGGCGCTCCCGGAAGAAATCCTCGTAGCTCATCGGCTCCTGCTCAGGATGCGTGCGCCGCATATGCTCGACATACGTCTCGTAATCCGGCACGCCGACCATCAGCCGGAGCGTTTGCCCCAGGTAGCGGCCGGCGGCGCCGGCTGCGGAAGTCATGTTGCTGAACAGCATGCGGCTTCTCCTGGGTTGCGGTCAGTCGGCGCCGGCGGCTGCGGGCAGCGCCTCGTACGGCGTTTCGCGGGACGTCGGCTTGTTTTCATTGCGGGCGCGCTGCACCGACTTCAAGCCGAACACCACGATGCTCACCACCACGAAGATGAAGATCGCGCACAGTCCTGCGTTGATGTAGTCGTTCATCACCACGCGCGACATCTCGCCCAGCGACTTCGCCGGCGCCAGCACCTTGCCTTCGGCGATCGCGGCGTTGTACTTGTCGGCGTGGGCCAGGAAGCTTACGCGCGGGTCCGAGTGGAACAGCTTTTGCAGACCGGCGGTCAGCGTGCATGCCAGCAGCCAGAGCGTGGGCAGCACCGTGACCCAGGCGTAGCGGTCGCGCTTCATCTTGAACAGGACGACCGTGCCCAGTGTCAGCGCAATCGCCGCCAGCATCTGGTTGGCGATGCCGAAGAGCGGCCACAGGGTGTTGATGCCGCCCAGCGGATCGACCACGCCCTGATACAGGAAGTAGCCCCACGCCGCCACGCACAGGCCGGTGGCGATCAGGTTGGCGGGCAGCGAATCCGTGCGCTTGAGCGACGGGGCGAACGTGCCCAGCAGATCCTGCAGCATGAAGCGGCCCGCGCGGGTGCCGGCGTCCACGGCGGTCAGGATGAAGAGCGCCTCGAACAGGATGGCGAAGTGGTACCAGAATGCCATCATGCCCGGGCCGCCCAGCGCCTGATGCAGGATGTGGGCCATGCCCACGGCCAGCGTCGGCGCGCCGCCGGCGCGCGAGATGATCGTGCTTTCGCCCACGTCCTTGGCCGTCTGCACCAGCTCGGCCGGCGTGATCACGAAGCCCCAGCTCGACACCACCTGGGCGACCTGGTCCGGCGTCGTGCCGATGACGGCTGCCGGGCTGTTCATGGCGTAGTAGATGCCGGGCTCGATCACGCAAGCCGCCACCAGCGCCATGATGGCCACGAAGGATTCCATCAGCATGCCGCCGTAACCGATGTAGCGGGCCTGGGTTTCGTTTTCGATCAGCTTGGGCGTGGTGCCCGAGGAGATCAACGCGTGAAAACCGGACACCGCGCCGCAGGCGATGGTGATGAAAAGGAACGGGAACAGGTTGCCCGACCACACCGGACCGGTGCCATCGATGAACTGGGTCAGCGCGGGCATCTTCAGTTCGGGGGCCACGACCACGATGCCGATCGCCAGACCCACGATGGTGCCGATCTTCAGGAAGGTCGACAGGTAGTCGCGGGGCGCCAGCAGCAGCCACACGGGCAGCACCGAGGCGATGAAGCCGTAGACGATCAGGATCCAGGTCAGGCCCTTGCCGTCGAAGTCGAACATCGGGCCGATGACCGGATGCGCGGCCACGTCCTGACCGAACGTGATGGCCGCCATCAGGCCCAGGAAGCCGATGATGGACACCTCGCCGATCTTGCCCGGGCGGATGTAGCGCAGGTAGACACCCATGAAGAGCGCGATGGGGATCGTCGCGGCCACCGTGAAGGTGCCCCACGGCGAATGCGTCAGCGCCTTCACGACGATCAGGGCCAGCACGGCCAGGATGATGACCATGATCATGAACGCGCCGAACAGCGCGATCACGCCGGGGATCTTGCCCAGTTCCGACTTGACCAGGTCGCCCAGCGAGCGGCCGTCGCGGCGGGTGGAAATGAAGAGGATTGTGAAGTCCTGCACGGCGCCGGCGAACACGACGCCGGCCAGGATCCACAGCATGCCGGGCAGATAGCCCATTTGCGCGGCCAGCACCGGTCCGACCAGGGGACCCGCGCCGGCGATGGCGGCAAAGTGGTGGCCGAACAGCACATGCTTGTTGGTGGGCACGTAGTCCAGGCCGTCGTTGTACTTCCAGGCCGGCGTCATGCGCGTGGGGTCAAGCTGGAAGACCTTGCGTGCGATGAAGCGGCTGTAGTAACGGTAGGCGATGAGATAGACGCAGACGGCGGCGATCACCACCCATAGCGCGTTGATGGTCTCCCCTCTGGCCAGCGCCACGGTGCCCAGCGCAAACGCGCCCAGTACCGCAACCGCCAGCCAGACCAGGTGCTGACCCAGTCCCTTACTGCTGGTGTGCATAAGTGCTCCTCTTGCCTCCCGCCATGCTCTTGGCGTGAAACGCTTTTTTCGTCCCGCGGAAGGCAGACTCATTGTTGTGGGGTGGCGGACGCACGCGTCCACGCTTGCGTCGGGTCGACGCGGGCGCCAGTATTGCCGCCCGCCCACGGCGCCAACAAGCGCGGAACTACGCAAGCGGGCTACGTGTTACTACGCCATGCGCCGCAGCAAAATTTCGTGGAAATCGTAAAATCCCCCGAACTTTCCGCGTTCCTGCCTCGGCGCCCCATCGGTTGATGCGTCGCAGCAAAGCCGTCCCGGGCTGATACAAATCCTTATGAAGCTGCGTCTCAAAATATTGCTGCTTGCGGCAGTCCCGCTGCTGGTGGCCGTCGCCGCCATCACGGTCGCCGTGTACGTGCAGGGACTGCAACTGGCGCAGCGCGAAAAGCAGGTGGTCGAAACCGCCTGGCTTGCCAGCAAGGAAGGCGAACTGCGCCACTACGTGAACCTGGCCTACAGCGCCATCGCGCCCCTGCAGGCCGCGGGCGACGACGAGGCCACGCGCCAGCGCGCGCTTGAACTCCTGTCGCAGATGGAGTTCGGGCACGACGGCTACTTTTTCGTCTACGACCTGAACGGCAGGAACCTGATGCACCCGCGGCAGCCGGAACTGGTCGGGCAAGACCTCTGGAACCTGCGCGACACGCAGGGTCAGCCCGTCATCCAGAACCTGCTGACGGCGGCGCGGCGCGGCGGGCAGCAGGGCGAGGTGGTGCATTACCTCTGGGAAAAGCCGTCCACCAACCAGACCGTCGAAAAGCTTGGCTACGTCGTGGTGCTGGAGCGCTGGGGCTGGATGCTGGGCACCGGCATCTATCTGGATGACGTGCAGCAGGCGCTGGTGCGGATCGACGCCGCGGCGCAGGCCAATATCCGGGACATGTTTGCGTGGGTGGCGGGCATCGCGGCCGTGTCGATCCTGGGGGTGGCGGCCTGCGGCCTGGCGCTCAATATCAGCGACCATCGCCAGTCCGACGCCAAGCTGCGCCTGATGGCCCGCCAGATCGTGCGTTCGCAGGAAGACGAGCGCGCGCGCCTGTCGCGCGAGCTGCACGACGGCATCAGCCAGGTGCTGGTGTCGGTCAAGCTGTCGCTGGAGGCCGCCCGCGAACGGCTGCGGCAGTCGCACCCGGACGATCCTCGCGTGCTTGCGCACATCGACACGCCGCTGGGCGGCGCGCTCGACCGGCTGAACACGGCCGTCGGCGAAGTCCGCCGCATCTCGCACAACCTGCGCCCCACCCTGCTGGACGACATGGGCCTGCCCGCGGCGCTGGAGCACCTGGGCCGGGAATTCGCCATCCGCGCCGAGGATGGCGCGCCGCCGCTGACCGTGGACCTGCATACCGTCGGGCAGCCGGTGAAGCTGCCCGACGCCTACGCGACCGCGCTGTTTCGCGTGACGCAAGAAGCGCTGACCAACGTGATGCGCCACGCGGGCGCGACGCGCGCGGACCTGACGCTGGCGTACTCGGCGCGCGACCTGCGCCTGACCATCAGCGACGACGGCTGCGGCTTTGACGATGCCGCCGTCCAGCAAGACCCCCATCGCGGCATCGGGCTGCGCAACATGCGCGAACGCATGAGCGCGCTGTCCGGCACCCTGACCTTTCATTCCACCGCGCAAGGCACGACCTTGCAGGCCTGGCTTCCCCTGCCGCCCGCCGGCGCCCCGCTTTCGACCCCTCGCCAAGCATGACCAACAAATCCGACGCTATCCGCCTGCTGCTGATCGACGACCATCCCCTGGTGCGAGACGGCCTGCGCCTGCGCCTGGAAACCGTGCCGCAGCTGCGGGTGGTGGGCGAAGCCGGCAACGCCGCCGCCGCCCAGGCGTTCCTGGCCGCCTGCATGGCCGAAGACCCACAGGGCGGCACCCTGCCTCATCTGGCGCTGATGGACCTGAACATGCCCGGGGTCGGCGGCCTGGAGCTGACGGCGTTCCTGCACGAGCGCTATCCGCAGATTGCGGTGCTGGTGCTGTCCATGCACGACAACCCCGAATATATGGTGCAGGCCGTGAAGGCCGGCGCCCGCGGCTACCTGCTCAAGGACGAACCGGCGCAAGAGATCATCGCCGCCATCGACGCCGTCATGGCCGGCCGCAGCTACTTCAGCGCCGCGGCGGCGGTGCGGCTGTCGCAGGCCAGCGCGCTGGCGACGCTGCTCACACAGCGCGAGCGCGACGTGCTGCGGCACATCGCGGACGGCCATGCCAACAAGCAGATCGCGCAGATGCTGGGATTGTCCGTGCGCACGGTCGAAACGCACCGCCTGAACATCAAGCGCAAGCTGGGCATCGACGGCCAGGCCGAGCTCATCAAGTACGCGGTGGAAAACCGGGGCGTCTGAATGCCGCAAATACCCCCACGCGCCGCGGGCAAGCGCGCATTGCGACTTGGCCGCTGAGGTAGACTTGCGACACGAACGCATCCCCGATGCCGCCCTGCATCAACCCACGCATCACCGCGCGCCAGAGGGCGCGCCGCCAGGAGTCCCCATGTCATTGGAAAAGCACTACACCGCCATTCTCGAAGCACTAGGGGAAGATCCGTCCCGCGAGGGACTGGCCGACACGCCCGCCCGCGCGGCCAAGGCCATGCGTCACCTCTGCCGGGGCTACGACCAGAACCTGGAAGAGATCGTCAACGGCGCCTTGTTCACCTCGGACACGCGCGAGATCGTCCTGGTCAAGAACATCGAGCTGTACTCGCTGTGCGAACACCACATGCTGCCCTTCATCGGCAAGGCGCACGTCGCCTACCTGCCGGCCGGCAAGGTCCTGGGCCTGTCCAAGGTCGCGCGCATCGTCGAAATGTATGCGCGCCGCCTGCAAATTCAGGAAAACCTCAGCCGCCAAGTCGCTGAAGCCGTGCAAAGCGTCACCGGCGCGGCCGGCGTGGCCGTCGTCATCGAGGCCCAGCACATGTGCATGATGATGCGCGGCGTCGAAAAGCAGAATTCGTCCATGGTCACCTCGGTGATGCTGGGCGAGTTCCATGAAAACCCGTCCACGCGTGCGGAGTTTCTCAGCCTGATTCGCTGAACCGGCCATCCGGGAGGGGTGTCTGACACCCTTGTGGCAAGGCCGTGATCTGACGGCGCTCTCTGCAGGGTGTCAGACACCCGGCAAGCAGTCACTGCCACGTCCCTCATCCTTTTGGCGCATATCGCGGGCCCGCCCGCTGCGACGACGATGCCGGTTCGGGCATTGCCGGCGCAGCCGGCGGGCCCGGCCGCTTTTGGCTCCTACTGATCCGGACATCTGGCCCTAGCGTTCTGGTCCCATCCGGGCAAACTGGCACCAGCAAGCCGGTCGCGCCGGGGCGCGGCCGTTCTCTCCCGGAGATCTCCATGAACGCGATATACCGCCTGATTCGCCGCTGCACCCTGGCCGGCCTGGCCGCAGCGCTACTGGCTGCGCCCGCCTACGCGCAGACCAAACTCGTGGTGGGCTATCAGCTCATCGTCGGGCCTTTCCTGTCCTCGATCGCGGACGGCAGTTTCGACAAGGCCCTCAAAGAGGCCGGCTACCAGGTGGACTGGCGCCAGTTCACCTCGGGCGGCGACATCTCGACCGCGCTGGCCTCGGGCAACGTGCCGGTGGGCGTGCTGGGTTCCACGGGCATCACCTCGGCCGCCACGCGCGGCGTGGACATGCAGCTTTTCTGGATCCTGGACAACATCGGCAAATCCGAAGCGCTGGTGGCGCGCAACGGTTCCGGCATCAACAGCACGGCCGACCTGAAAGGCAAGCGCGTCGCCACGCCGTTCGTGTCGACGTCGCACTTTCACCTGCTGGTCGGGCTTGAGCAGGTCTGGAAGGTGCCGCCCCGCGACGTGCGCATCCTGAACATGCAGCCGCCGCAGATCGTGGCCGCCTGGCAGCGCGGCGACATCGACGCCGCCTACGTGTGGCCGCCCGCCCTGACCGAGATTGCCAAGACCGGCAAGATCATCGCCGACTCCGAACAGATCGGCGCGGCCAGCGTGCCGACGTTCGACGGCATCGTCGTGGACAAGGCCTGGGCGCAGAAGCATCCGAAGTTCATGGCTGCCTTTACCGGCGTGCTGGCCAAGTCGTATGCCGACTACCGCGCCAACAGCGCCAAGTGGACGGCCGACTCGCCGCAGGTCAAGGGCATCGTCAAGCTCATCGGCGGCAAGCCGGAAGACATCGTCGAGGCGCTGGGCCTGCTGGTGTTCCCGACCGTGGAAGAGCAGGCGTCCAAGACCTGGCTCGGCGGCGGCAAGGACTCGGGCGCCGCGCGCGCCTTCGCGGCCAGCGCCAAGTTCCTGAAGGACCAGAAGCAGATCGACAAGGCGCTGGACGACTACAGCCCGTTCGTCACCGACCACTACGCGAAGGCGGCGGCCAAGTAATCACCCCGCCCGGCACGGCGCCACCCCGGCGCCGGCCGCCGCGACAGGGCGGACCCGGCAGCCGCCGGCCCCGCCACAACGACCAGGGGGAGCAGCATGACCATGCAGCAGTCCACATCCGCCGCACAGCGCCTGTGCGCCGAAGGCGTCAGCGTCACCTACCCCGGCCTGCACGACAGCGGCCCGGTGATCGCGCTGCACGACGTCAACCTGACCATCCAGCCGGGCGAATTCGTCGTCGCGCTTGGCGCGTCGGGCTGCGGCAAGACCACCTTGCTCAGCCTCTTGGCGGGATTTCTGTCGCCGACCGAGGGCGAGATCACGCTGGGCGGCAAGCCCATCGTCGGCCCGGGCGCGGACCGCGGCGTGGTGTTCCAGAAGCACGCGCTGCTGCCCTGGCTGAACGTGCTGGAAAACACCGAATTCGGCCTGAAGCTGCAAGGCGTGGACAAGGAAACCCGCCGCGCCCGCGCCCGCCGCAACCTGGAGCTGGTGGGCCTGCAGGATTTTCACCGCCACATGATCTACCAGCTGTCGGGCGGCATGCAGCAGCGCGTGGGGATTGCGCGCGCGCTGACCTGCGACCCCGCCATGCTGCTGATGGACGAGCCCATGGCCGCGCTGGACGCGCTGACCCGGGAAACCATCCAGGAACTGCTGCTGGACATCTGGCGGCAGACCAACAAGATGTTTTTCTTCATCACCCACAGCGTGGAAGAAGCGCTCTTTCTGGGATCGCGGCTGATCGTCATGTCGCCGCGCCCGGGCCGGATCACGCACACGTTCGAGCCGGCGTTCAACCGGCGCTACCTGGAGACCCGCGATGGCCGTGGCATCAAATCCAGTCCCGACTTCATCGCCATGCGCGAACAAGTCCTCGGCATCATCTACGGGGACGAGCGCGCCGCCGCCCCGCACGCCCTCCATGCCTAAGCGGCGCACCGGCCACACGCCCGCCGCGCCGGGCAAGGTCTACGGGGCGCCGGGCGCAGGCTACAGCGGGCACATCAGTCTCCTGACCAGCCTGGCGCTGCTCGCGCTGTGGTTCCTGGTGACCAGCGCCGGCTGGGTGCGGCCGCTGTTCCTGCCCTCGCCCATCGCCGTGTACGACAAGTTCGTCTTTGCCATGACCGAGGGCGTGGCCAACTCTACGCTGACCGAGCATGCGCTTGCCAGCCTGGGCCGCGTGTTCGGCGCGTTCTTCCTGGCCTGCGTGACCGCGATCCCGGTCGGCATCCTGATGGGCGTGAACCGGTACGCGCGCGGCGTCTTCGACCCGCCCATCGAGTTCTACCGGCCGCTGCCGCCGCTGGCCTACCTGCCGCTCATCATCATCTGGTTCGGCATCGGCGAATTTCCAAAGATCCTCTTGATCTACCTGGCGATCTTCGCGCCCATGGCGATCGCCGCGCGCGCGGGCGTGCGCTCGGTGTCCATCGAACAGATCCACGCGGCCTACGCCATGGGCGGGACCAGCCGCCAGATCGTCTGGCACGTGATCCTGAAGGCGGCGATGCCCGAGATCTTCACGGGCATGCGCATCGGCATCGGCGTGGGCTGGACGACGCTGGTGGCCGCCGAAATGGTCGCGGCCGACCGGGGCCTGGGCTTCATGGTGCTGAACGCCGCGCAGTTCCTGGCCAGCGACACGGTCATCATGGGCATCATCGTAATCGGCCTTTTTGCCTTCGCGTTCGACCTGCTGGTGCGCTACCTTGAACGCTTCGCCATCCCGTGGAAGGGACGCATCTGACAGGGCAATCCCGCATTCCTTCCCCCATCCGGCTCCTTTATTCTGAGACTCGGACCCACCGGGCGCCGCAGCGCAGCGCCCGGCCGTGCCGAGAGTCAAAAGGAGCCAGCCATGTCCAGCCAGGCCTCGATGCTCAAGCCTGTGTTGTGGGAACGCCTGTTCGAAAAAGCCAGCGCGCCCAACCTCAGCCTGCAGGGGCGCGTGCGCCAGATGCTGGTGTCGGCGATCCTCAGCGGGCACCTGCCGCCCGGCATGCCCGTGCCGTCCAGCCGCTACCTTGCCGACCAGTTGCGCATCGCGCGCAACACCGTCGTGTTTGCGTACCAGCAGCTGGTGTGCGAAGGCTATCTGGTCTCGCGCGAACGCAGCGGCCATTTCGTCAGCGATACCGTCATGGAGGGCCACTCGGGCCCCGCCGCCGACGCCACGCCCGCGCAACCCGCCCACGCCGGCGGCGTGCGCTGGGACGAACGCCTGCGCTTTCGCCCCACGCGGCAACGCAACATCACCAAGCCGCGCGACTGGCAGAAGCAGCCCTACCCTTTTGTGTACGGCCAGTTCGACCAGGACCTATTTCCCACCGCCGAATGGCGCGAGTGCTGCATCAAGGCGCTGTCGGTGCTGGACATCCGTAGTTGGGCGCCCGACCTCATCACGCACGACGACCCGGCGCTCATCGAACAGATCCGCACGCAGGTGCTGCCGCGCCGCGGCGTGTGGGCGGACGCCGAAGAGATCGTCATCACGGTTGGCGCGCAGCACGCGCTTTATCTGCTTGCCGACCTGCTGGTGAACGAAGACACGGTGGTCGGCATGGAAGACCCCGGCTATCCGGACGCGCGCAATATCTTTGCCAGCCACACCCGCCACCTGCTGCCGCTGCCCGTGGACGAACAGGGTCTGCGCACCGGCACGCAGCTGCTGGGATGCGACTACCTGTTCGTCACACCCGGCCATCAGTGCCCCACCACCGTCACGCTGTCGATGGAGCGTCGCGCGGCCCTTCTGGCGCTGGCGCGGCAGGCCGACAGCCTGATCATCGAAGACGACTTCGAAAGCGAAAGCCGCTGGGGCGAAGGCGCGATACCCGCGTTAAAGAGCCTGGACCGCGACGGGCGCGTGATCTACGTGGGAAGCCTTGCCAAGTCGTTCGCGCCCGGGCTGCGCATCGGCTACATCGTCGCGCCGTGCGAACTGGCGGCCGAACTGCGCGCGCTGCGCCGCCTGATGCTGCGCCACCCGTCGGCGTATATCCAGCGCGCGTTCTCGCTGTTCATCTCGCTGGGGCACCACCATTCGCTGCTGCGGCGCCAGTCGCAGGCCTATCAAAAGCGCGGCGCCGAACTGGCCCAGGCGCTGGCGCGGCACCTGCCGGACTTCACGGCCATCCCCATCACGGGTTCATCGTCCTGCTGGCTGCAAGGCCCGCCGTGGCTCAATGCCATGGCGCTGTCCGAAGCCGCGCTGGCCGAAGGCGTCGTGGTCGAGCCGGGCGACGTGTTTTTCATGGATGGCGCAAACGCGCCCCGCAACTTCCTGCGCGTGGGGTTCACGTCGATCCGCCCCGAGCACATCGAGCCGGGCATCGCCCGGCTGGCCAAAGTGGTCGACGCACAGCGACGCGCGGCGCAGGACCTCGTGCTTGACGGTGTCTGACACCCCGGTGAGAGCGCCTTCATCCTGCAATGCCGTCTCAGAGGGTGTCAGACACCTGCCTCATCTACGGGCTTCTCGTGCTTGACGGTGTCTGACACCCTGGTGAGAGCGCCTTCATCCTGCGATGCCGTCTCAGAGGGTGTCAGACACCTGCCTCATCTACGGGCTTCTCGTGCTTGACGGTGTCTGACACCCTGGTGAGAGCGCCTTCATCCTGCGACGCCGTCTCAGAGGGTGTCAGACACCTGCCTCATCTGCTGGTGTCTGACTTCTTCGCACCGTTAGAGCAGTTCGTCACGCAGGTAGTACCAGCGATAAAGCAACCCCTGCCCGATGCGGCGGAATGGCGCGAACAGGTGGCCTGGCAACGGCGTGTCGTAGATCGGCAGGTTCCACGCAATGCCGTCCTTGCCCATCATGCGTTGCGCCAGCCGCCTGCCGGCGTGGGCCGAGAAGGCCACGCCGTTGCCGCCGTAGCCGAAGGCGTAATACACCTGCTGCGCGGGATCGGGCTGCGTCACGCGCGGCATCATGTCGTGGCTGACGTCCACCCAGCCCCACCACGAGTAGGCCACGTCCACGCCGCGCAGCGCGGGGAACTTGCGCGCCAGGCCTTCGCGCAGGAGCGCCAGGTGCCGGGGATTCTCGGCGTCCGCGCCGCGCAACGCGCTGCGGCTGCCGATCTGCATGCGGCCGTCGGGCAGCAGCCGGTAGTAAAAGCGCAGCGTGCGCGTGTCGGTGATGAACACCGTGCTCTTCAGTCCCGCCGCCTCGCGTTCGGCCGGCGAGAGCTCGCGCGTGACCATGGAATTGGACAGCACCGGCATGATGCGATTGTCCAGCAGCCGGTTGACGCCCTGCGCGGTATAGCCGCCGGTGGCGAACGCCACGCGACGCGCGCGCACCGTGCCGCCGGGGGTCTGCAGCCGGTACACGCCGTTTTCCACGTGCCAGCCCAGCACAGGGCTGGACGGATGAATGCGCACGCCCAGCGCCCGCGCCTGCCGCAGATAGCCGTAGGCCAGCTTGAGCGGATGCACGCCGACGCCATCCGGCTCGTGCATGGCACCCACGGCCTCGCGGTCGTCGACGTATCGTTCGCGCAGTTCCGCGCTGCTTAGCATCCTGGTGTCGTAGCCGAAGACGTCGCGCATCACGCGCGCTTCGTTTTGCAGGAAAGCCATTTTCTTCTGGCGATGCGCCGTGTACAGGTGGCCGCCGGGTTGCGCATCGCAATCCACCTGCGCCACCAGGCTCTTCCAGTATTCGAATCCTTCGCGGATCTCGGCATCCAGGCGTTTGGCCGTGTCCAGTCCCCAGCGTTCGATCCACTGCGAGCGGTACAGGCGTCCGGACGCGTTCTGGCCCTGTCCGCCATTGCGGCTGGTGCAGCCCCAGACCGCGCGGTTGGCTTCCAGCACGACCGCCTTCACGCCGAAGTCGCGCGCCAGCGCCAGCGCGGCCGACAACCCGGTAAAGCCCGAGCCGACGATCACCACGTCGGCGTCGATGTCGCCGTTGATGGGTCCATCGTCCTCGGGCGGCGCGCCGGCCGTCGCCACCCAATAAGTCGGCGCGTAGTCCTGGCCCTGGCCAGGTGGCGACACCAGCGGATCGTAGGCCGGGTTGTAGGCGTTGAGGGCGGCGCCGGACGCGGGCGCCGGGCGGGGAATGCCGACCGACATTTGCGTATCCATGACGGAATCTAGGCCTTTGCCGGCAAGGCCGGACGCTGCTTGCGAAAGGCGTTCTTCACCTGGATCTTGCCGTCCTTGAAGGTGAACACGTCGACCATGTCGGCCTGCACCCGCGAGCCGTCCGCCGCCGTGCCGCAAAACGTGGACTCGGACACGCCGCGATCTCCGGCCACCCAGTGCCGTCCGTTCTCCCATTGCGCGTCCGGAAAGGTCTTCCAGGCCGCGGCAAAGGCCGCGCGCACCGCTTCCGGACCCGCGTGACGGCTGCCGTATTGCTCCGGCCCGCCCACGGTCTCGAACACGCAGTCTTCGCTCATGAACGACATCAAGGCGTCGATATCGTGCCGGTTCCAGGCGGCCGCAAACTCGGCCAGCATTTCCACGGTGACGGACTTTTGCATTGCCTACCCTCCTTCTCTGGCGCGGCGCGAGATGCGTCCACGCTGAACCCTCAAGGTACGTGCGGGCCATGCACGGGGGTAGGACCAGACCCGGGGAATCGCTTGCACCAGAACTAGCGCAGCGGCTCGGCCCACAACGCTTGCGGCGCGCTGTCGGCGCCAGGCAGCGCCGCCCCGTCCAGCCGCGCCGCGATGGCCGGCATGTCCGTGACGCCACGCATGCCGATCACGACCAGCGACGGCTCGCGCTGCCCTGCCGGCAGGGGCGCCTGCGTGTCAAAGCGCACGCGCCGTCCCGCAAACTGCACCAGCACCCAGCCATGCCGGCCGGTGCACACCCACCCCTTGGCCCGCAGCACGTGGCGCGGCAGCTGCTTCAGGCGCTCGCCCAGCATGTCGGCATCGACAAGCGCAGGTGCGCGCCACAGCCAGCTGTGGAACGGATGGTCGGGGTCGGGCGGCGCATCGCGCCGGCGGTTGTGTCCGGTGTCGACGGCGCCGCCGCGGCCGCAGTCAGCGGCAGCGGTCTGCCCCTCGCCGTGTCCGCAGGCGTGGGCCTCGTCATCCGCGTGCCTGGCCGCCGCCGCGCCATCCCCGCCCCCAAGCAGCCGCAGGTCCAACTTTCCCTCGCGCGTCTGCACCACAGGCGCCCCGCCGCTCGCCTCGCGCAGCCAGTCATGCACCGCCGCCAGGTCAGCCGGCGCCGCCAGATCCGTCTTGTTCAGCACCAGCAGATCGGCCGCGCGCAGCTGCCGCAGCACCGTGTCGGCCAGCAGCGGATCGGCCGCCACATCGCGGATCGCGCCTGCATCGGCCAGCACCACCACGGCTTCCAGCTGCAACAGGGGGTCGGCCATGCCGACCTGCGCAATGCGCCCCGGATCGGACACGCCGCTCGCCTCGATGACGATCCACTCGGGCAACGGATCAAGCGCCAGCACGCGGGCCAGCGCATCGTCCAGTCCGCCTGCCATCGAGCAGCAGACGCAGCCATTGGACAGCCGGATGACGTTGTCGGCGCGCCCTGCGACGAGGCCGGCGTCGATGTCGACCGGACCGAAGTCGTTGACCAGCACCGCCGCGCGGCGCGGGCTGGCGGTCAGCACATGATTGAGCAAGGTGGTCTTGCCCGCGCCCAGGAAGCCGCCGACCACCGTCAACGGAATACGCGCCATGTCACGCCTCCAGCGGCAGCGGACGCCCGCCGATGACCGTGCCCAGCACCTTCAGGTCCTTCAGCGACTGCGGCGCAGCGGCGGACGGGTCGTCGGCCAGCACGCAGAAGTCCGCGTATTTGCCGACCTCGATCGAACCGACCAGATGATCCATGTGCAAGGTATACGCAGCGCCCAGCGTGATGGCATGCAGCGCCGCGTCGACGCCGATGCGCTCGGATTCGCCCAGCACGCGGCCCGAGGCCGTCTGCCGGTTCACGGCGCACCAGGCCGTAAAGAGCGGGCCGAGCGGCGTGATGGGCGCGTCGGAATGGATGGCGTAGGGCACACCCGCCCGCGCCGCCGACGCGCAAGCGTCCATGCGGTTGGCGCGGTCCGGGCCCATTGTCAGCGCATAGTGGGCGTCGCCCCAGTAGTAGATGTGGTTGGCAAAGAGGTTCACGCACATGCCCAGGCTGGCCATCTGCCGGAACTGGGCCGCGTCGGCCATCTGGCAGTGCTGCAGCGTGTGGCGGTGGTCGCGCCGCGGCGTGCGCCGAAGCGCGCGGTCCACGGCCTCGATGGCCAGCTGCGTGGCTTCGTCGCCGTTGGTGTGGATGTGCAGTTGCGCGCCGGCGTCGTGGTAGGTCTGCACCATCGCATCCAGTTCGGACGGCGCGATGACCCAGATGCCGTTGGGCGCGCCGTTGTAATACCCGGGCCAGCGCACCCGCGCCGTGAAGCCCTGAATCGATCCGTCCACCACAAGCTTGACCATGCCCAGATGCAGCTTGGCGTGATTCAGGCGGCGGGCCGCCGCCAGCTTTTCCAGGCAGCCGGCCGCGTTGCCCGCGTAGGTCAGCGCCGACGCCGCGGGCACGATGCGCACGGGATAGCCGGATTCCGCCGTCACCCGCGCCAGCGTCGCCAATCCTTCGTCGTTCAGCTCGTTGACCAGGTCCGTCGCGGTGGTCACGCCCGCCCACTGCGCCACCTTGCCGAACATCCGCAACCCCTCCTCGGTAAGGCCCACCGTGCGGAACGGGCTGCCGATCAGCCGCATGACGGGAAACATGGCCGCAAACTCGCAGAGCTCGCCGCTGGGCCGCCCGTCCGCCAGCCGCGTCACGCCTTCGATATCAGTATCGCGGTCGATGCCCGCACGCGCCAACATGGGCGAATTGACGTTCATGAGGTGCATGCTGGCGTGCATCACGACGACCGGGCGCTCGGCCGATACCGCATCCAGGTCATGGATGCTCATGCGGTCGCCGCCAAAGAAGATGGGATCGAAACCCCAGCCGATCAGCGTCTCGCCCTGTGCGAGCGACCGCTCGGCATCGCGCAGCCGGGCCGCGACGTCCGCAAAGCTTTTCAGGCCCGGCCACAGCTTGCCGTCGGGGCCGCGCCGGTCATAAAAGCCCACGTAGACGAACTTCCACATGCCGCCCTCGGGCAGATGGCAATGGCCTTCGACCAGACCCGGCATCAGCACGCTGTCTGCGTACCGGTCGTCGATCTGCGCCGGCCCCCAGCCGGCCAGATCCTCCCGCGTTCCCACGCCCAGAATGCGGCCATCGCGCACGGCCACGTGGGTCGCGCGCGGCTGCGCGGGGTTCATGGTGAGGATGGTTCGCGCGACGTAGAGGGTCGTGGCGCCGGAAGGCTGGTTCATCGGGGTTCCTTGTCAGTCGGGAAATATCGGCACGCGCGCATCAGCCCTGCAGCGGCGACACCGTCACGCCGCCGCGCGTCTCGACGAAATGGCAGGCCACGTGATGCGCCGGGGCAACCTCGCGCAAGGCGGGTTCCCGGGTCGAGCACAGCGCCTGCGCGGCTGGACAGCGCCCTGCGAAGCGGCAGCCGGGCGGCGGGTTGACCGGGCTGGGCGGGTCGCCGGACAGCTTGACCCGCCGCGCCGCCGTCTCGCGCCCGCCCTTCACGGTGGGCACGGCGGACATCAGCGCCACGCTGTACGGATGCAGCGGCCGCGAGAAAAACGCGCGCCGCGAGGCCCGTTCGATGATCTTGCCCAGATACATGACGGCGATGTCGTCGCACACGTGCTCCACCACCGCCATGTCGTGCGAGATGAAGAGAAACGATTGCCCCTGCTCGCGCTGGATCCGGCGCAGCAGGTTCAGGATCTGCGCGCGGATGGCGATATCCAGCGCGGACACGGGCTCGTCGCAGACGATCAGGTCCGGCGCGCTGGCCAGCGCCCGCGCAATGTTCAGCCGCTGGCGCTGCCCGCCCGAGAACTGGTGCGGAAACAGCTGGCGCTGTTCGGGCCGCAGGCCCACCAGTTCAAACATCAACGCCACACGCGCCTCGCGCCCGCCCGGCGGCTCGATGCCCATCAGGTCCAGCGGCGTGCGCACGATGTCCTCGGCGCGCTGGCGCGGGTTGAGCGACGAGTACGGATCCTGGAAAACCAGCTGCAACCGGCGCCGCATTCGCCGCAGCGCCGCGCCGCGCATCGCGGTCAGGTCGTTGCCGTCGAAATGGATGCTGCCGCCGGTGGGGTCCGCCAGGCGCAGCACCGACAGCGCCGTGGTGGTCTTGCCCGAACCGGACTCGCCCACGATGGCCAGCGTGCGGCCGCGCTCGAGCTCGAACGACACGCCGTCCACCGCCCGCACGACCACCGGCTTGCCATCGCGCCCGCGCCCGCCCACCGGGAAATGCACCGACAGGTCTCGCACGGACAGCAGGGACGACGCGTGCGACGGGCTCATTGCGATGCCTCCGGATATAGCCAACAGGACACGCCCTGGCCGCCGTCCAGCAGCGTCATGGGCGGAAACTCGCGGCTGCACCGCGCCATCGCGTGCTTGCAGCGGTCAACGAAGGGGCAGCCCGCGCCGCGCTCCCAGACCGAGGGCACCACGCCAGGAATCTCAGGCAGATCGGGCCGGTCGTCGCCGGGCTCGCGATCCAGTTCCGGCAAGCAGGCGATCAGGCCCTGCGTGTACGGATGGCGGGGCTGCGCCAGGATCTGGCCGACGCTGCCCTGCTCCACCACGCGCCCGCCATACATCACCACCACGCGGTCCGCCATCTCGGACACCGCGCCCATGTCATGCGTGATCAGCAGCACGGCGGTGCCGCGGCGCGCCTGCTGCTCGCGCAACAGGTCGAAGATCTGCGCCTGCACCGTCACGTCCAGCGCGGTCGTGGGCTCGTCGGCGATGAGCACGTCCGGGTCGCAGGCCAGCGCAATGGCGATCATGACCCGCTGCCGCATGCCGCCCGACATCTGGTGCGGATAGTCGTCCACGCGGCGCTCGGGCAGCGGGATGCCCACGGACTTGAGCATCTCGATGGCGCGCTCGCGCGCCTGGTGCTTGGAAAGCCCCTGGTGCTGGCGCAGCGGCTCGCCGATCTGGTCCCCCACGGTGTAGACCGGATTGAGCGCGGTCATGGGCTCCTGGATGATCATCGAAATGTTGTTGCCGCGCACCCGGCGCATGGCCTCGTCGTCGTGCATGGCAAGGTCCGCGCCGCGCAGACGCACGTGGCCCGCGCCGATGCGGGCCAGCGGCGGGATAAGGCGCATGATCGCCAGCGCCGTCATGCTCTTGCCGCAACCGGACTCGCCCACCAGGCACAGCGTTTCGCCGGGACGCAGGTCAAAGCTCACGTCGCTCAGCACTTCGGCCGCGCGGCCGCGCGTGCGGAACTCCAGGCTCAGGCCGTCCACTTGCAGCACGGGAGTCAGGTCGGCCGCGTTCATGCCCGGCCCCGCGACGTCGGATTGAGCGCATCGTTCAGGCCATCGCCGATCAGGCTGACGGCCAGCACGGTCAGGAAGATGGCCGCGCCCGGCAAGGTCACCGCCCACCACGCGGTCAGGATGTAGGGCCGGTTGCTGCCGATCATCAGGCCCCAGCTCATCACGTTGGGGTCGCCCAGGCCCAGGAACGACAGCCCCGCCTCGAACAGGATCGCCGTGCCGATGGCCAGCGTGGCCGACACGATCAGCGGCGCCAGCGCATTGGGCAGGATGACGCGCCAGATGATGCGCGCGCCGCCCGCGCCGATCACGCGCTCGGCAAGCACGTATTCGCGGCGCTTTAACCGCAGGAACTCGCCGCGGGCCAGCCGCGCGGTTCCCGTCCAGCTGACCACGCCGATGGCGACTGCAATGGTGGCCAGCGACGGGCTGAAGAGGGTCACCAGCACCATCGCAAAGAGCAAGGTGGGCAGCACCTGGAAGAATTCCGTGATGCGCATGAGGGTTTCGTCGACCCAGCCGCCGTAATAGCCCGCCAGCGCGCCGACGGTGATGCCGATCGCCATGGACAGCACCGCCGCCACCACGCCCACCAGCAGCGTTGCGCGGCCGCCGTAGATCATGCCGGTCAGCACGTCGCGGCCCAGGTAGTCGGACCCCAGCAGCAGTTCGCCACCGGGCGGTTCCATCGGCGCGGCGGCGATCTCGAAGGGATCGGCCTGCATCATCATCGGGCCGAAGATCGTGACCGCCAGGATCGTCGCCAGCAGCAGCACGCCAGCCAGCGCGCTGGGGTTGCGCGCGAACACGCGCAGCGCCTCGTACGACGGCCGGGGCGGCGGTTTGGGACGGGCGTCGGCGCGGGCCTGCCCGGGCAGCGCGATGGGTGCGGGTCTCATGATGTCTTGATCCGGGGATCGATCAGGCGGTACGCCAGATCGGTAAGCTGGTTCATCACCACGACCAGCAACGAGGCAAAGAGCAGGATGCCAAGCAGCGTCGGATAGTCACGGCGCAGCACGGAATCGAAGGCCAGGCGTCCCAGCCCCGGCCAGTTGAAGACGGTCTCCACAAGAATCGCCCCGGCCAGCACGTTGCCGAACTGCAGCCCCAGCATGGTCACCACCGGCAGCACGCCGTTGCGCAGCGCGTGCTTGTACAGCACCGTGTTCTCCGGCAGACCTTTGGCGCGCGCGGTGCGGATGTAGTCGGCCGACAGCGCGTCCATGACGCTGGCGCGCGCCAGCCGGCTGTATTGCGCCAGGTACACGAAGGCCAGCGTGAACGCGGGCAGCACCAGGTGATGCAGCACGTCCAGCACACCCGCCCAGCCGTCTTCAGGGCCGCCCGCCGACCGCATGTCCGACACCGGAAAGATCGGCAGCACCGAGGCAAACAGGATGATGAGGATGATGCCGGTCCAGAAAACCGGCGCCGAATAGCCCACCACCGACAGCAGCGTGATGCCCTGCGACAGCAGGCCGTTGGGCTTTCTGGCGGCCAGCGTGCCCAGCAGCGTGCCCGTCAGGAACGCCACGGTCACCGACGTCACCACCAGCAGCAGCGTGGCCGGCACGCGGTCCCAGATCAATTGGGCGACCGGCACGTTGAAGAAGTAGGAATATCCCAGGTCCCCGCGCACGACCTGGCCGAGATAGATGCCAAGCTGCGCGAGGAACGGTTTGTCCAGCCCGTACTGCGCGCGCAGCTGGGCGCGCAGGTCTTCGCTGATGCCGCCCATGGACCCCGCGATGGTCTCCACGGGATCGCCCGGCGATATGTGGATGAGCAGGAAGTTCAGCGTCACCACGGCCAGCAGCAGGATCGCGGCGTAGGCCAGGCGGCGCGAGAGATATCGCAGCATGACGGCTCCCGCTACTGCACGGAGGTTTCATCCAGCGGCGACAGAAGTCCCCATATGCCGGACGGCAGGCCCTGCACCTTCTTGGACGAGAGCGTGTGGTACGGAATGACGGTCAGGAAGTCGATTGGCACGTCCTCGGTGACCAGGCGCTGGAACTCCGCATACAGCGCGCGGCGCTTGTCCGCGTCGGTCTCGGTGCCCGCCTGCTCCAGCAGCGCATCGACCTTGGGATTCTTGTAGGACTGCGTGTTGGTCCAGATGATGTCGCGGATGTTGGACGACATGTACGTGCGGTGCACGCCGATGACCGGATCGCCCCAGTTGAAGACGATGTCGGTGGTCATGTCGAAATCCTTGCCGGCGATGCGCTTGGCCCACGTCGGAAAGTCCGGCGACGCGCGCACCTGCACGTTGATGCCCACCTTCTTCAACTGGCTGCGCAGGTACTCGGCGACGTTCTTGCCCTGCACGTCGCTGCCCGGCATGTAGTCCACCGTGAGCGTCATGCGCTCGCCCTTGCCATCCTTCTTGAACCCGGCCTCGTCCAGCAGCTGTTCGGCGCGCTTCAGATCCAGCGGATACTTCTTCACGTCGTCGCTGGCAAAGGGGCTGGTGCCCACGATCGGGCCATGCGCCGGCGCGGCAAAGCCCGCATTCAGCGCCTTCGTGATGAAGCCCTTGTCCGTCGCGTAGGCGATGGCCTGGCGCACCCGCACGTCGTCCAGCGGCTTGCGCGCCGTGTTGAACGCCAGCCAGCTCAGCGCGCCGATGCCTTCATAGCCCTTGCTCGTCATGACGATGGACGGATTGTCCTTGGCGCGCCGCAGGATGGTCGGCTCGGTCATGAACGGCAGCGCGCCGATATCGCCGCGCTCCAGTCCGATCAGCAGATTGGTAGCGTCGGGATTGATCTTGACCACCACGCGGTCCAGCAGCGGCTTGCCCTTCAAGAAGAATTTGTCGAACCGTTCCAGCACGATCTCCTGTCCCGGCTTGAATTCCTTGAAGATGAACGGGCCCGAACCCACGACGTTCGCCGAGTTGCGCGGGTGCGTCTTCAGGTCCTGGCCGTCGCCGTAGATGTGCTTGGGCAGCACCGGCATCAGCGCCGGCGACAGCGCCAGCAGGATTGCCGGATGCGGCTTGCTCATGCGCAGCACGGCGGTGCGCGCGTCGGGCGTGTCCACGCTTTCGACGGGCGCGAACATCGTCTGGAAGGGATGGTTCTGCTTGACCGCCATGATCGAGAACGCCACGTCCTCGGACGTCACCGGTTTGCCGTCATGAAAGACCGCGTCGCCGCGCAGGTGCAGCGTCAGCGACTTGCCGTCCGGCGCCAGTTCCCACGACTCGGCCAGGTAGGGTTGCGGCTTCCAGTCGGCGTCGTAGCGCAGCGGGCTGGCAAAGAGCTGCGCGCTGGGCAGCGCGGTGGCCGTTCCCGATTGGACCGCGCCGTTCAGGTGCCGCGGCACCTGCGTGGATCCGATGACCAGCGTGCCGCCGGCCTTGGGCGCGTCCGCCGCTCCAGCGCCCCCCGCCATTGCAAACACCGACAGAATCGTGGCCAGGCCTAGTCTTGCGCTGCGCATGTGCTACCCCTTTGATGTTGTGGCATGAACCATTCATGGATGGCTTGCGGTCTAGCGTAGTCATCCCCCGGATGCACGCTTAGTACCAAACCGCCAGACTTGGTGGTGCCAGGCTTGCCTGCGGTCACCGGCCGATGGCGTGCGCGTGCAGCGCCGCGACGGCGCAACTGTTCACGCGCGCTTCCATGGAATCGGACCGGCTCGTCAACAGCACCGGCACCCGCGTGCCCAGCACCAGGCCCGCCGCGCCGGCGCCCGCCAGCCACGTGAGCTCCTTGTAGAGCATGTTGCCGGCCTCGATGTCGGGCACCAGCAGGATGTCGGCGTCGCCCGCCACGCGCGACACAATGCCTTTCTGGTCGGCGGCTTCGCGCGAGATGGCGTTGTCGAAGGCCAGCGGCCCATCGATGTCGCCGCCCCGGATCTGCTGGCGGTCCGCCATCTTGGACAGCGCGGCCGCATCCAGCGTGGCCGGCATCGCCGGGTTGACCGATTCGGTGGCGCACAGCACCGCAACCTTGGGCCGTTCCACGCCGAGGGCGCGCGCCAGATCAATGGCGTTCTGCGCGATGTCCGCCTTTTCCTGCAAGGTGGGCGCGATGTTGACGGCCGCGTCGGTCAGGATCAGCAGCTTCGGGTAGGCCGCCACCGCCATCACGAAGGCGTGGCTGATGCGCCGGCCCGTGCGCAGGCCCGATTCGCGCGTCACCACCGCCGACATGAAGTGATCGGTGTGCAGGCTGCCCTTCATCAGCATGCGGACCGCGCCGTCACGCGCCAGCGCCGCGGCCGCGCGTGCGGCCCCAAGCTCATCGTCTGGCGTGTCGACGATCTCCATGGAACCCGCGCGTATGCCTTCCTGCGCCATCAGCGTGGCCATGCGGTCCGCGGGCCCGACCAGCACGGGCTCGATGTAGCCTGCCTCGCTCGCCTCTACGGCGGCGCGCAGGCTGACGGGGCACAGCGGATACGCCACCGCGGTGCGCAGCCGCCCCGCCGCCAGCGCGGCAACGCGCAGCGGCTCGAACAAACGGTCGAATGCCATGTCTTCGCTCCTGCCGCGGCCGCGCGTGCGGCGGCCGGGTGATTGACCGGCGCGGGGCCAGGGCGTGACGGCCTGCCCCTGCCCGCGCCGGGCGCGCCGGTCAGCGTCCCACCGGCTCGATCGACAGCGGCACCTCGCCGGCCTGGAACGGCTGGTTCACGTACTTGCGGTACTTGTCCAGGAACCGCACCGGCTGCTTGAGCGCATCCCGGCGGAACGGATCGCCCAGCTCCTGGCTGACCATCATTTCCAGCACGGTGGTCTTGCCTTCAAGCTGCGCCTGGCACGCGGCCTGCAGCGCGGCGCCGACCTGGTCGGCGTGTTCCACGCGAATGCCTTCGGCCCCCATGGCGCGCGCCAATTCCGAGAAGTTGGGATTGCGCAGGTTGCTGCCCACGAAGCGGCGGCCATAGAAGTCGACCTGGTTCTTTTTCTCGGCGCCCCACTGGCCGTTGTGGAACACGACCGCGGTCACCGGAATCTGCTCGCGCACGCAGGTCAGCAATTCCTGGAAGCTCATGCACCAGGCGCCGTCGCCCACATACGCCACCGCCGGACGGTCGGGCCGGCCAAGCTTGGCGCCGATCAACGCCGGCAGCGCGTAGCCGCAGTTGCCGAAGCTCATGGCTGCCAGCATGGAGTTGGGCTCGTCGAAACGCAGGTAGCTGTTGGACACCGAGCAGATGTTGCCGATATCGGTGGAGACCATCACGTGCTTGGGCATCGCGCGTTCAAGCTCGCGCAGCATGCGGCGCGGGTGCATGCGCCCGCCGCCCTGCTCGATGATGTCCAGGCTCCAGTCGTCGCGCTCGTGCGACCAGCTGTCCAGTTCCTGTTCCCACTCGGCCTTCTGGGCAGAGATCTCGCTGGCGCGCTGATCCTTGGTGCGCACGCAGGCCACGTCGCGACCCTGCAGCTTGGCCGTCAGCGCGGCGGCGGCCGGCTTGGCGTCGCCGCAGATGCCCACGGATACCGGACGCACCAGGCCCAGCATGCGATGGTCGGCGTCGACCTGGATGATGCGGGCATTCTGCGGCCAATATTCCAGCCCGTGTTGCGGCAGCGTGCCGAAGGGCCCCAGCCGGGTGCCCAGCGCCAGCACCACGTCCGCCTGCGACAACAGCTTCATGCCGGCCTTGGCGCCCTGGTAGCCCAGCGGGCCGCACCACAGCGGATGGCTGGCCGGGAACGCGTCGTTGTGCAGATAGCTGGTTACCACCGGCGCGCCCAAGAGCTCGGCCAGCGCCACGCATTCCGCCTGCCCGTCCGAGAACAACACGCCGCCGCCCGCCACGATGACCGGGAACTTGGCCTCGGCCAGCATGCGCGCCGCGGCTTCCAGGTCCTCTTCGGAGCCCGGCCCGCGCCGGATGCGGCGCGGTTCGGGGATGGCCACGTCGATTTCGCCGTAGAAATAGTCGCGCGGAATGTTCAGCTGCGCGGGGCCGCGTTCGGCCATCGCGTTGTCGAACGCCTTGGCCGTGAACTCGGCCATGCGATCCGGGCGGTTCACATGCGCCTGATACTTCGTGATGCGCGAGAAGATCGGCAGCTGCTCGGTCTCCTGGAAGCCGCCCAGCCCCATGCCCGACGTGCCGGTCTCGGGCGTGATCGCCACCACCGGGCTGTGCGCCCAATAGGCCGCCGCCACGCCCGTCACGAAATTGGTGATGCCGGGGCCGTTTTGTGCAATGCACACGCCGTGCCGGCCGGTCACGCGCGAATAGCCGTCGGCCATGTGCGCCGCGCCCTGTTCGTGCACCGTCGGCACGAAGCGGATGCCGGCCGCGGGAAACAGGTCCAGCGCATCCATGAAGGCCGAACCGACGATGCCGAAAACATCCTTGACGCCCTGCGCGACCAGCGTTTCGACAAACGCTTCGCTGGGGGTCATGTGTTGCTTGCTGCTCATGGTCTCTCTCCTGGCATGCCGGCGCTCGTCCGATTGCTAGTTGGCCGGTGTGATCCGATACTGCGCCAGAAATCCCTGCCTTCCCACCCCCGGGCGTTCCATTTTCTGCATTTTCTGTGCGACGATGGGCAGCCGATCGCCAATTCTTCAATTATTGAAAGATGAAAGACGAATCCTCCGCCGCCCTGCGCGCGCTGACGCTGCTGGAACAGGTTGCCCGTTCGTCCCAGCCCGTCTCGCTGGCCGAACTGACCGAGGCCACCGGCCTGCCCAAACCGTCCGTCCTGCGCATCCTGTCCCGCCTGGTCGACGCCGGCATGCTGCTGCGCGAACCGGCCGGCAAAAGCTACGTCAGCGGCCCGCGTCTTGGGGCGCTGGCGCGCGACACCTTGCTCAATTCACCGCTACGCGGCGAGCGCCACCGCATCCTGGACAGCCTGGTCGACGAAATC
The DNA here is from genome assembly GCF_037039475.1 of Achromobacter sp. E1. Classification (NCBI taxonomy): domain Bacteria; kingdom Pseudomonadati; phylum Pseudomonadota; class Betaproteobacteria; order Burkholderiales; family Alcaligenaceae; genus Achromobacter; species Achromobacter sp. E1. The sequence continues at coordinate 2,570,812 of NZ_CP146253.1, read as the reverse complement.
GGCGAGACCTGCAACTGCACCATGCTCGACGGCGACGAGGTCATCTACCTGGATCGGGTGGAAACCGCCTGGCCGCTGCGCGTCAACCTGCAATCGGGCTCGCGCGTGCCGCTGCATTGTTCGGCAAGCGGCAAGCTGTTCCTGGCGTACATGCGCCGCGAAACCCGCCAGCGCATGCTGGCGGCGGCCCAGTTGCCGCGCTATACCCCGAACACGCTCTGCGACGCGGCGGCGCTGGAAGAAGAACTGCGGACCATCAAGAAAGAAGGCGCCAGCTTCGACCGCGAGGAATTCCTGCTGGGCATCGTCTGCATGGCGGTGCCCATATTGCATGGATCGCGCGCCATTGCGGCGGTGGCGCTGCATGCGCCGGTGGCAAGGCTGTCGATCGACGGCGCGCGGGCGTGGCTGCCGCGCATGCAGGAAGCCGCCCGGGCGTTGGCGGGAACGTACGAGGCGCCATTCTAGTCGGGACGATTCACGCGTCCGGGTCGTTCCTGGCCGCGCCGGCCTGCGCCCGCTCCTGGCGGCGGTTTCTCGCGCCTTCGATCTTGGCCAGCAGCGGCTGCTTTTTCTGAATGACGATTTCCAGATACCGGTCGCGCGGCAGGACGAGCCGCACCACGGTCGGCAGCGCCTCGTAGGCGCGCTCCAGCACGTCCTTGACCATCGCGTCGTCCTTGAGCTTTTCGGCCGAGACGCTGAGCAAGCCGTCGACCGTCACGCGCTCGATGGTCTGCCAATGCTGGTCCACCAGCGCGCTGCCCTTTTCGGCGGTCGCGTCCGCCACTTCGCGGCCCTTTTCCGCGGTGGCCCCGGCCAGCTCGCGGCCTTTCACCGCCGTGGCGCCCGCCAGCGCCAGGCCCTTGGCCCGCGCATTCGCGGCGGCATCGCCCAGCTGGGCTTTTGAACTTTCCAGCGCTCCCGCCGTGCGGCTGGTCAGCGCGCGCGCCTTGACGGCCGCGCCTTCGGACAGCGCCTTGAACTTGTCGAACATGATCCACCCTGACGTCAGTTGGCGTTGATGATCGGGACAGACCCGCCCCGCAGCCGGCCAACCCGTCGGTAGATCATACCGACTCAGGCTTTACACTACGCCCAACTCAGCTTTTCTCCGATCCTTCACCGGATCCGCCCCCCGTGACCGACACCGCCTTCTCCACCCTTCCCCTCCTTCCCCCGCTGCTCGAAAACCTGAAAACCCTGGGTTTCGAACAGATGACGCCGATCCAGGCGCAGGCGCTGCCGCTCATCCTGGACCGGCGCGACGTGATCGCCCAGGCCAAGACCGGCAGCGGCAAGACGGCGGCGTTCGGGCTGGGCGTGCTTCAGAACCTGGACGTGAATCGCCTGGTTCCGCAAGGTCTGGTGGTCTGCCCCACCCGCGAACTGGCCGACCAGGTCGCGCAAGAACTGCGGCGTCTGGCGCGCCTGATTCCCAACGTGAAGATCCTGACGCTGTGCGGCGGCGCCGCAGCGCGGCCGCAGGCCGAGTCGCTGGCCCGCGGCACGCACCTTGTGGTCGGCACGCCCGGCCGCATCCAGGACCACCTGGAACGCGGCAGCCTGGACCTGTCGGGCCTGAACACGCTGGTCCTGGATGAAGCCGACCGGATGGTGGACATGGGCTTTTATGACGACATCGTCGCCATTGCCTCGCACTGCCCCGCCAAGCGCCAGACGCTGCTGTTTTCGGCCACCTATCCCGACAACATCCGCAAGCTCAGCGCGCGTTTCCTGCGCAATCCCGCCGAGGTCAAGGTCGAGGCGCAACACGACGCCAGCCGCATCGAGCAGATCTTCTACGAGATCGACGAAGGCGAACGCCTGGACGCGGTGGCCAAGCTGCTGGCGCATTTCCGTCCCGCCTCCACGCTGGCTTTCTGCAACACCAAGATCCGCAGCCATGACCTGGTGGAACGCCTGCAAGCCGAGGGCATCAGCGCCCAGGCGCTCAATGGCGACCTGGAGCAGCGCGAGCGCGACGAAATCCTGATCCAGTTTGCCAACCAGAGCTGCGCCGTGCTGGTGGCCACCGATGTGGCCGCGCGCGGGCTGGACATCCAGAACCTGGGCGCCGTCATCAACGTGGACGTCACCAAGGACACCGAGGTCCACGTTCACCGCATCGGCCGCAGCGGCCGGGGCGAGCAGAAGGGGCTGGCGCTCAGCCTGTGTTCGCCCGAGGAAATGCGCTGGGCCACCCTGATCGAGCAATACCAGGGCTCGCCGCTGAAATGGGGTGATCTCAAATCGCTGCGCCCCAAGGCGGACCGCCCGTTGCGCGCACCCATGATCACGCTGAGCATCCAGGGCGGCAAGAAGGACAAGCTGCGCCCTGGCGACCTGCTGGGCGCGCTGACCGGCGACGGCGGCCTGACGTTCGAGCAGGTCGGCAAGATCAACATCACCGAATTCACGTCGTATGTGGCGCTGGACCGCCAGATCGCCAAGCAGGCGTTCTCCCGGATTTCCAACAGCAACATCAAGGGCCGCCGGTTCCGCATGCGCTTCCTGGAAGAATTCTGATCCGGCACGGCGGGCGGCAGTCACGGGCGGCAAAAGCTTGTGGGTTTCACACGGGCTTTGCCATAATGGCGCCGCCCGCACGCCGCTATGCTGGTTTTTTCGAAAGGCGCGGCGGGCGCGGAACCAAAGGCAAGCAGTGAGCTCCAACCTGCCCACTGTCCCCCTTAACCATCACAAGAGAAACTCACCATGATCAAGTCCGATGACACCGGCAAGCTGATCCTGCGCCTGACCCTCGGTATCCTGATTCTGCTCCACGGCCTGTTCAAGCTGACCGGCGGCGGCGTCGGCGGCATCAGCGGCATGCTGTCCTCGCACGGCCTGCCCGGCTTTCTGGCCTACGGCGTGTACATTGGCGAAATCGTCGCTCCCGTCCTGCTGATCATCGGCGTCTACACCCGTCTGGCCGGTCTGATCATCGCCATCAACATGGTCGTCGCCATCCTGCTCGCCCACAGCGGCAGTATTGCCAGCATGACCAACAACGGCGGCTGGGCACTGGAACTGCAAGGCATGTACCTGTTCACCGGCCTGGCGATCGCGTTCATGGGCGCTGGCCGTTTCAGCCTGGCTGGCACCGGCGGCCGCTGGAACTGACCGGCTGCCCCGTCCGCCGCGCCACGCGGCGGACCTGCAAGGCAACACCACAAGGGACCGCGCATTCGCGGTCCCTTTCTTTTTGCGACGACTATGACGCGTTTACGCAGACATTGATACGAACGTCATCGACCGTCACGCAGGCGCAAACATCCGTCACGCGAAAGCTGTTTCGGAACCATTACAGTCCCCGAACTTGGTCTCGCCGGCATGGCCTAATTTGCATGCGCGCAGTGAAGGCGTATTTCGCGCCTTGCGCCAGGCGGGAGCCGGATGATGAAAAAGACTTTGTTGTTGATGGTGGCGATGACAAGCGCCTTGAGCGGCTGTGTGGTCGTCCCGGCGCGGCCGGCTTACTACCGGCCCGCTCCGGTCTACGCCACGCCGCATTATTACTACTACCCGGCGTATCCCGCCCCGCATTATTACTATCGCGGCTATTGAACATCGGATCTGCTGCGCCAAGGACATTCTCATGAGCCCTTCCTTCCGGATTGCCCGCTTGCGGCCCCTGGCCACCGCGGCCCTGCTGGTAGTTACCGCCGCCGCCCCGGCGCTGGCCGCCGCGCAGAACGTCTACTCCACGCAGCAGGTGCCGGTTCCGTCTGCATATCAACAACCCGTATACGACGAAGGCGATCCCGCCAACGCCAATCTTGCGCTGGTTGACCGCAGTCCCGAGCCGCCGCCACCCCTGCCGGTCTACGTGCAGCCGCCCGCCCCCGCGGACGGCTATCTGTGGGTGCCCGGCTACTGGAGCCGCAACCGTTACGGCTTTTTCTGGGTGCCCGGCGCCTGGGTGCTGGCGCCGTATCAGGGCGCTCTCTGGACGCCCGGTTACTGGGGCTTTTCCAATGGCGTTTACCTCTGGAACCCGGGCTACTGGGGGCCGCACGTGGGTTTCTACGGCGGCATCAACTACGGCTTCGGCTATACGGGCCTGGGTTATGTGGGCGGTTACTGGAAGCGCGACCGCTTCTACTACAACCGGTCAGTCACGAACGTGAACATCACCCGCGTGACGAACGTCTACAACCGGAACATCGTCGTCAACAACGTGGACAACCGCCGGGTCAGCTACCACGGCGGGCCGCAAGGCGTGCGCCGCAATGCCGACCCGCGCGAGTTGGCCGCGCGCAATGACCGCCACGCGGGCCCCACCGACGCGCAGCGCGCCTACGTGCGCGATGCGGGCGGCAACCGCGCCCAGTTCTATGAACACAACAAAGGCAAGCCGCCCCAGGCATATGTGGATCATCCGAACAGCGGCAGGCCCGGCCGGGACGCCCGCCCGCAGGGCAACAACCCGTCCGCGCCGCAGGACCGCCTGCCGCAGGACCGCCTGCCCCAGGATCGCCTGCCGCAGGACCGCCAGCAGCAAGTCCGCGACCAGCAGGCGCGCGATCAGTTGAGAAACGATCAGCAGCGCCAACAGCAGGCTCGCGAACAGCAAAGCCGTGACCAGCAGTTGCGCGACCGTCAGCAGAACGACGCGCAGGCCCAGCAGCAATTGCGCCAGCAGCAGATGCGTGACCAGCAGGCGCGCCAGCAGCAGCAACGCGATCAGCAGAACCAGCAGGATCTGCGCGAACGCCGGCAACAGGATCAACAGGCGCGCCAGCAGCGGGAACGCGACGACCAGGCACGCCAAATGGCGCGTGACCGTCAGGAGCACGAACAACAGGCGCGCCAGAACCGCCAGCAACAGCAACGCGACCAGCAGGCGCAACAGGTCCGTCAGCAGCAGCAGCAGCAACAGCAGCAGCAGCGGCAACAGCGCGATCAGCAACAGCAGCGCGACCAGCAGGCGCAGCAGGCCCGCCAACAGCAGCAACAGCAACAGCAACAACAGCAGCAGCGGGAACAGCAGCAGTCACGCCAGCAGCAACGCGACCAGCCGCGCGGCAACAATGGCCGCGGCGGGCCTGACGGCGGTTGAACTGGACCGGTGCGCGCCCCGCCGCTACAGTAGACAGCTTGCCGCGGCGTTTCCGCGGCTCCAACGGGAGACACCCATGAAGCGCCTTGCCCCCTGGTTCCTCGTATGCGGCCTGATGGCCGGCACGCCGGCCCTCGCCGCGCTGCCGGTGGGCGCCGCCGCGCCGGACTTCAGCGTGCCGGCCGCGCTGGGCGGCAACGAATACACCTTCAAACTGAAGGAAGCGCTCAAGCAAGGTCCGGTGGTGCTGTATTTCTTCCCGGCGGCATTCACGCAGGGATGCACCATCGAAGCCCACAATTTCGCCGAGGCCACGGACGAATACAAGTCGCTGGGCGCCACGGTCATCGGCGTCTCGACCGACAACATCGACACGCTCAAGAAGTTTTCCGTCAGCGAGTGCCGCAACAAATTCGCCGTCGCGGCCGACGGTGACGGCAAAGTCATGAAGGCGTACGACGCCGTGCACGACAAGCGGCCGGAATATGCGCAGCGCGTGTCCTACGTGATCTCGCCCGAAGGCAAGATCCTGTACGAATACACGAACATGAGCCCCGAGTCGCACGTGGCAAACACGATGCGCGCGCTGCGGGAATGGAAGGCCAGGCAGTAACGCCCTGGTGAGATCGCCTGTCGAAGATCAGTTGAACGGCCAGACCGTCGGGTGCGTGCCGGGCGGACTGGACGGCCGGATCCAGCGCGCAGGGGTCTCCGAGAAGCGCGCCGCATGGCGCACCGCGACCAGCTCGCCAAAACCTGATGGCGACGTCTCCATCAGGCCGTCAAAGCCCGGCATGGGACAGTCCAGCCCGCCGTCCACCCGCCCCAATCCGCGCAGCCAATGCGCGGTCTGAGCGAGCGACACGCGCACGTGCCAGCTGCCGCCTTCGGTTGCCTGGCGCGCCAACGCCACCTGCGCGCCAAACGCCATCAGGTAACCCGACGCGTGATCCAGGATCTGCATCGGCAACGCCTTGGGCGCCTCCTGACCGGCAGCCAGCGCTTCCGCGTGGTTAAAACCCGTGGCCGTCTGCACCAGGGAATCGAACCCGCGCCGGTTCGCCCACGGACCCGTCGTGCCGTACGCGGACAAAGACACATAGACAATGCCCGGACGGATGCGAGCCGCGTCCTGCGGACCGAATCCCAGTGCGGACATGCCGCCCGGCCGATAGCCCTGCACAAAGATATGCGCGCTGCGCAGCAGGTTGCCAAGCGCGATGCGGCCATCGGCCGTGTCCAGGTCCGCCAGCACGGACAGCTTGCCGCGGCTGGTGTCGATGATGTTGTCGATATTGGGCAGTTGCGGGCTGTTGACCAGCATCACGTCGGCGCCATAGGCGGCCAGCGCGCGGCCGCACACCGGCCCGGCGATGATGCGCGTCAGGTCCAGCACGCGGATGTCCTGCAGCGGCCGCGCATTCTGCGCGTATTTCGGCAGCGGGCGAGGATCGGCTTCACCGATGCGTTCGATGGTCAGCAGCGGTTGCACGGCGACAGCCTGCCCCTGCGGATGGCGGTCCCATTCCTCGAACGAGCGCATTGCAGACACGACCATGCCGGCATCGGCCGCCACCTGCTCGAAATCCAGCGCCTTCCAGCGGCTCAGCGCGCGTTCCACGGCTTCGCGCGTGGCGCCGTCGCCGGTCGGGCAGCCCAGCAAGGCCAGCGCCCCGTCACGGTGATGCGCGAAGTTGGCGTGAATGCGCACCCAGCCGCCATCGCCGCAGCGATAGACGCCGGTGATGGGATCCCACGGATTGGGCGTGACGCCATTGATGGTGTAGTGGCTGCGGCACTCCTGCGCCGCATGCAGCATGTCCACGCTGACCTGCTGCCGGGCGCCGCCCCGCAGGTGCCAGACCTCCGCGGCAGCCAGGGCCGCGGCAGCCATGCTGGTCTGCGCCGCCGTGCCGACGGCAAATGAGGAAGGGACGACAGGGTCTGCGCCGGTCAGCACGACGTGCTCAAGCGACGCGTCCGGCAAATCGACCGAACGCCAGAGCTTCTGCAAGACATCGCGGGACGTCTTGCCGGCGGGTGTACGTCCCTTCAGAAAGGACGGGCGGAGGTCCATCAGATTTCCCATAGCGTTTGCCTGCTTTAGTCGTTTACTTGCATTACATGGCGGCGTCTACACGTGCGTCAATACACGCTACGCGCCAGCGTGTTTCATGGTTTGACGGCCAATGCCGGGCGTTTTGGCGTGCGGGGGCCGTCTGGCCCCTGCCCCTGCCAACCAGGCGCCGCAACGGGTTGCAGTGCAACACCGGTCACATCTCCTCGTAGTTTTTACATCGTCTTCCAGGCGCGTTCGCCCCAGGCCGCGCGCGTGCTCGGGATAGAATCGCAGCCTCGCCGGCGCGCCGCCCGGCCCCCTGTCCCTGGAGCCTCCCCATGAACACGCTGCTCTGGCTGCGCACCGACCTGCGCATGCACGACAACGCCGCGCTGGCCGCGGCGGCCGAGGCCGGCACGGTCACCGCGCTTTTCCTGGCCGCGCCCGGACAATGGCGCCAGCATGGCGACGCCCCGGCCAAGGTGGATTTCTGGCTGCGCAACCTGCGCGAGCTGTCCCAGGACCTGGGACAGGCCGGGATTCCGCTCAAGCTGCTGACCGTTGACGACTGGCGCGATGCACCGCGGGCCGTGGCCGCGTTCTGCCAGGAACACGCCATCGAAGCGGTCCACGTCAACGCCGAGTGGGGTGTCAACGAACGCCGCCGGGACGACGCCGTCGCGGCCGCGCTGGCCGACATCGGCATCGAGTGGACGGTGCACCACGGCGCGACGCTGCTGCGCCCCGGCACCGTGCTGACCGGCAAGGGCGATTGCTATCGCGTCTACACCCCCTATGCCCGCACCTGCCGCGAGCGCCTGCGCAGCGCGCCGGTGCGGCCCATTCCCGCGCCCCGCGCCCAGACGCCGCCGCGCTGGAAGTCCGATCCGCTGCCGGACTCGTTCGACGGGTTCGGCGCGCCCAGCGACGCCGTCCGGGCGCTCTGGCCCGCCGGTGAAGCGGCCGCCAGCGACCGGCTGGCCGCCTTTGCCGACGAGGCCATCTTTGCCTACAAGGACGAACGCGATTTCCCCTCACTGCCCGCCACCAGCTGCCTGTCGCCTTACTTTGCCGCGGGCGTCCTGTCTCCCGGCCAGGCGCTGCGCGCCGCGCTGGCTGCCAACCAGGGCGAGATCGACAGCGGCAAGGCCGGCGCCGCCACGTGGATCAACGAACTGCTGTGGCGCGAGTTCTACCTGCACCTGCTGGCGGCCTACCCCGCCCTGTCCATGCACCAGCCCATGAAGCCGGAGACGGCGGCCGTGCCCTGGCGCGACGCGCCCGACGACCTGGCGGCCTGGCAGCAGGGCAAGACCGGCATCCCCATCGTGGACGCCGCCATGCGCCAGTTGCAGGCGCTGGGCTGGATGCACAACCGGCTGCGCATGGTGACGGCGATGTTCCTGTCCAAGAACCTGCTCATCGACTGGCGTCTGGGCGAGGCCTGGTTCATGTCGCAGCTTGTGGACGGCGACCTGGCCGCCAACAACGGCGGCTGGCAATGGAGCGCCTCCACGGGCGCCGATGCGGTGCCCTACTTCCGCGTCTTCAATCCGCTGTCGCAGTCCCGCAAATTCGACCCGCGCGGCGTGTTTTTGCGCGAATGGCTGCCTGAACTGGCGCATCTGGACGACAAGGCCATCCACGATCCGAATCCAATGGAACGAGCCGCCGCGGGCTATCCGGAACCGATCGTGGATCTGGCGCAAAGCCGGCTGCGGGCGCTTGAAGCCTTTGGCAACCTGCCCGCCGCGTAAGCGCGTCGACCTGTGGCGGCGTTGACGTACATCAACGCCGCCGCCGCGCCCGTCCCGGATGATGCCCTCGCCCATCACAGGACGAGCGACGCATGCGCAACAACCAGCCGGTCAACGACACGGAATACGTACTCCGCGACGAGCAATACCTGATCTCCCGCACGGACTCGCGGGGCCGGATCATCTACGCCAATCCGGCGTTTGTTCACGCAAGCGGCTTTTCACGCGAGGAACTGGTCGGCGCGCCCCACAACATCGTGCGCCATCCCGACATGCCGCCAGCCGCCTTCGAAGACCTCTGGAGCACCATCCAGCGTGGTGAGTCGTGGACAGGCATGGTCAAGAACCGCCGCAAGGACGGCGGCTTCTATTGGGTGCTGGCCAACGTCACGCCCATCGTGGAACGCGGCACCACCGTCTGTTATGCCTCGGTGCGGGTCAAGCCCACCCGCCAGCAGATCGAAACAGCCGAAGCCGTTTATGCCAGCCTGCGTCTGGGCACGGCGCGCGGCATCCGGCTGTGCGGCGGCCGGGTCAAACCGGCCGGGGTGCGCGGCGTCCTGGCGCGGCTCAAACGCTGGCGCCTGACCGGCGTGCGTTCGCGCCTCCTGGCGTGGGCGGTGCTGTCCGCCTCGCTGTTCATCGGCGCCGCCGGCGCGGCCATCTACGGCATGCACGACCGCCTGAGCAGCAGCGCGCTGGCCGCGGCCGTGGCGCTGACTGCGGGCGGCGTCGCGCTGATCTTCGCGTCGGGCTGGGGCTTTGCGCGCGCCATCGCCGGGCTGCTGGGCGCGGCCACCGACTTCACGCGCCAGATCGCCGCGGGCAACCTGAGCACGCCGCTGCCCGGCGCCCTGACCGGGGACGAGATCGGCGAACTGAAGTTTTCCCTGGAAGTCATGCGCAAAAGCCTGGTCAGCATCACGCGAGACGTGCACGGCGGCATCGAGAACGCCCTGCAGTCCGCCGCCGACATCGCGCAAGGCAACGCCGACCTCTCGGCCCACACCGGGCGCCAGGCGGCGTCGCTGGAACAGGCGGCCGCCAGCATGGCGCAATTGGCCGTCACCGTGAAGCAAAATGCCGCCAACGCGCAGGATGCCGACGCCATGGCAAACCAGGCCAGCGACCTCGCCCGGCGCGGCGGCAATGTGGTCGACGAGGCCGCGCACGCCATGCAAGGCATCGTCCAAAGCTCATCGCGCATTGCCGAGGTCGTGGGCATCATCGACGGCATTGCCTTCCAGACCAACATCCTTGCGCTCAATGCCGCCGTCGAAGCCGCGCGCGCCGGCGAGGCCGGCAAGGGATTCGCGGTGGTGGCCAGCGAGGTGCGCAGCCTTGCCCAGAAAAGCGCCACCGCCGCTCGCGAGATCAAGGCGCTGATCGAAAGCTCGGACGCGCGCGTCGGCGAAGGCGTGCGGCACGTCGAGCGGGCCGGCGCCAGCATGCGCGATATCGTGGAATCCGTTCAAAAGGTCACGCGCATCATCAACGAGATCGCCGCCACGTCGACGGACCAGCATGCGGGCATCGACACGGTCAGCCGCAGCATCTCGGAAACCGACAGCGCCGCGCAGGGCAACGCCGCGCGCGTCGAACAGGCCGCCAAGGCGGTCGCCAACCTGCGCACGGATGGCGCCCGCCTGCGTCACGCCATCGAGGTCTTCCGCGTGGCCAGCGCACCGGCTCCGGCCGCGGCACGGCCAGGGAACGCCGAAAGTCTCAGGCGCCCGCGGCCGCTTCCTTGTCCAGGCGCTTGATGAACACCTGCAATTCCTTGACGACCTGCTGATCTCCCCGCGCCTGGGCCGCCGCCAGCCCGGACTCCCAGGCGGCGCGGGCCCCGGGCTTGTCATTCAGCCCGAGGCAGGCCTTGCCCAGCCATTTCCAGGCGACCGAATACGTGGGATCGAAAGCCAGCGCCGCGCGCAGATGGGTGACGGCCTCGGCAAAGCTTTCCTGCTCGGCGTAGGCCTTGCCAAGCGAAAATCGCAGCAGCAGATTGTCGGTGCCCTTGGCCAGCATCGCCTCCAGTCGCTCGATCATTCCTTCCATGCCGCGGCTCCTTTCCAGCGTCTTCGGTAAACCCGCATCATAGGCCGGGCCCTGCCGCGATGCCGCAAAGCCCCCACGCGCGTCTGCGGCGCTACACTCCCAAGTCTGCCCCAACGCCCGCGCCGATGCGCGGACGACGCCCGATTCCAGGAGCCCGCATGAGCACAATCCATGATTTCTCCGTCCGCGCCATCGACGGCACGCAGCAGTCCCTAGAGATGTACCGCGGCCGCGTGCTGCTGGTGGTGAACGTTGTCTCCAAATGCGGGTTCACGCCGCAGTATGCCGGTCTGGAAGAGCTCTACCGCGCGTTCCACGACGACGGCCTGACGGTGCTCGGTTTTCCGTGCGACCAGTTCGGCCACCAGGAGCCCGGCGACGAGGCCGAGATCCGCAATTTCTGCAGCACCCAGTACGACATCACCTTTCCGCTCTTTGCCAAGATCGATGTCAACGGCCCGAACGCCCACCCGCTGTACCAATGGCTCAAGGGCGAAAAGCCGGGCGTCTTCGGCACCGAAGGCATCAAGTGGAACTTCACCAAGTTCCTGGTCGGGCGCGACGGCCGCGTGATCAAGCGCTACGCGCCCACCGACACGCCGGCCAGCCTGCGCGACGACATCACCGCGGCCCTGTCCGCCCCCGTCTAACGCAGCGGCGGCAGCCGCCGGCGCACCGTGTGCGACTTGACGATGGCGGTGTTGGTTTCGGCAAATTCGGTCACCCGCTCCAGAATGCCGTCCAGGTGCGTGATGGACCGGAGCACCATGCGGGCGATGAAGCAATCATCGCCCGTTACCTTGTCGCACTCCACGAATTCCGGAATCTGCTGGATCAGGCCCTCGACATGGCGCAACTGCCCGGGCAACGGCCGGATGCGCACAACGGCCTCCAGCGAATAACCCAGCGCCACCGGATCCACGTCCAGCGTGTATGCGCGAATCACGCCGGATTCCTCGAGCCGCCGCATGCGGTCGGCGACGCTGGGCGCCGACATGCCCACCTGCCGCGCCAGGTCGGCCGTGGTGGTGCGCGCATTGGCAGACAGCATCTCCACGAGACGGCGGTCGATCCCATCCAAAACCGGACTTTCATTTTTTAGGTCGTTCTGCATAAATTCCACCCAAAGCAAGGTTGAATCGCGAAAGTGCCACGGCAACATCATATAAGCGGATGAAACCGCCTGGGATAATTTCTCCATCGAATTCCTGGCCAGATGGCCTTTGGAGAACCACCATGATCCCCTCGACCGAACGCACGGGCCTCGCGCAGATGGCGGCCGCCATGACCCTGTCGGGCACGCTCGGCGTCTTCGTTCTGGAGTCCGGGCAAAGCGCCTGGAACGTCGTATTCTTTCGCTGCGTGTTCGGCGCCCTGTCGCTCTTTCTGTACTGTTGGGCGCGCGGCCTGCTCAAGCCGGGACTTTTTACCCCGAAAACGCTGGCCCTGGCGCTGGCCGCCGGCGCCGCGCTGGTGCTGAACTGGGTGCTGCTGTTCTCGGCCTATCGGCTGGCGTCCATTTCGCTGGCCACCGCGGTCTACAACGTGCAGCCGTTCTTCCTGATCGGGCTGGGCGTGCTGTTCCTGGGCGAGCGCCCCTCCCGCGGCAAGGTCGCGTGGTCCCTCGTCGCGTTCGCCGGGCTGCTGCTGGTGCTGCGTCTGGGCGATGGCGGCGCGGCGGGCGGCGGCGCCTATCTGACGGGTCTGATGCTGGGCCTGGGCGCAGCCGCGTTGTACGGCATCACCGCCATCATCGTAAAGCGCCTGAAGGGCATCCCCCCGCAGGTGCTGGCGCTGGTGCAGGTGACGCTGGGCGCGGTGATGCTGCTGCCGATGGCCGACTTCAATGCCCTGCCCGCCCAGCCTGTGCAATGGGGATACCTGGTGGCGCTGGGTCTCATCCACACGTGCCTCATGTACATCCTGATGTACTCGGCCATCCAGAAGCTGCCCACCACGTCCACCGCGGCGCTCAGCTTCATCTATCCGGCCGTCGCCATCCTGCTCGACTTCGTGGTCTACGGCCACCGCATGGACGCCTCGCAGATCGCGGGCGTGGCGCTGATCTTCCTGGCCGCCGCCGCGGTCAGCCTGAACTGGACGTGGCGGCTGCCTCGCAGCCCGCGTCCTGGCGCGGTCTGACCCTAGGGCGCCCCGGGGCCCTGCGCGGAAACCCGCATCCGCCCCCCGGTTATTCAGGCATCCGTCCGGTGTGCGCCGCTATCATGGCCCTTCCATCCGCGGGCGCTTGCCCGCGGCGCCATGACACACAGGACACACACTCATGATCGATCTCTATTACTGGACGACCCCCAACGGCCACAAGATCACGCTGTTCCTCGAAGAAACTGGCCTGCCCTACAAGATCCACCCGGTCAACATCGGCCGCGGCGACCAATTCAAGCCCGAATTCCTGGCTATCGCGCCCAACAACCGCATCCCCGCCATCGTGGACCACGCGCCCGCCGACGGCGGCGCGCCGATCTCCTTGTTTGAATCCGGCGCCATCCTGCAATACCTGGCCGAGAAGACCGGCAAATTCCTGCCCGCCGACGTGCGCGGGCGCGCCGAAGTGTCGCAGTGGCTCTTCTGGCAGATGGGCGGCCTGGGCCCCATGGCCGGACAGAACCACCACTTTTCCGGTTACGCGCAGGAACGCATCACCTACGCGATCGAGCGCTACGTCAAGGAAACCAATCGCCTGTACGGCGTGCTGAACAAGCGCCTGGCCGACCGCGAGTTCGTCGCGGGCGACTATTCCATCGCCGACATGGCGGCCTACCCGTGGATCGTGCCGCACGCCAAGCAAAGCCAGGACCTGAACGAATTTCCGCACCTCAAGCGCTGGTTCGAAGCCATCGGCGCGCGTCCGGCGACGCAACGCGCCTACGCGCTGGCCGACACCATCAACACCACCCCGTCGGTCAACGACGAAGCCTCACGCCGCATCCTGTTCGGCCAGACCGCCCAGAACGTCGCCCGCTGACCAGGAAGGAGCACGCCATGACTGCCCCGCAACGCGTTTTTCGCCGCGCACGCGCGGCCGATCTGCCCGCCATCGTGGCCATGCTGGCCGATGACGACCTGGGCGCAGGCCGCGAGGACGCCTCGGTCCCGCTGAACCCGCGCTACCTTGCCGCCTTCGAGGCCATCGAGCAGGATTCCAACCAATTCCTCGCCGTGGTTGAGCAGGATTCACAACTGGCGGGCTGTTTGCAGTTATCGTTCATACCCGGCCTGTCGCGGCGGGGTATGTGGCGGGGCCAGATCGAAAGCGTGCGCATCGCGTCGGCGTTTCGCGGCGCGGGACTGGGCCACGCCATGTTCGAATGGGCCATCGAACAATGCCGGATCCAGGGCTGCGAACTGGTCCAGCTCACCACCGACCGCGCGCGCCCCGATGCGCGCCGGTTCTATGAAAGCCTGGGTTTCAAGGCCAGCCATGACGGCATGAAGCTCAGCCTGTAACGTCTGATTCTGATTTGAAAAGGAGCGCCCAATGCCTTTGCATGGCGAATACAAAGTCCCCGGCGGCAAGCTGGTCGTCGCGGACCTGGAAGTGCGCGATGGCCGTCTGGCCGACGTGCGCATCAGCGGCGACTTTTTCCTTGAACCGCCCGAGGCGCTGGAAGCCATCAACCGCGGCCTGAACGGCATGCCCGCGGACGCCGGCGAACTGGAGCTGGCGGTTGCCGTGCAATCGGCCCTGCCGGCCGACGCCGAAATGTTCGGCTTCTCGGCCGAAGCCATCGCCGTGGTGCTGCGGAGGGCGCTGGCATGAGCCGCACCGACTGGAACGATTACGACTGGCAGCTGATCCACGAAGGCCCGCAGCCGCCCGCGCTGCACATGGCGCTGGACGCCGTCATCACCGACGAAGTCGGCGCCGGCCAGCGCCCACCCACCCTGCGCATCTGGGAATGGTCTGCGCCGGCTGTCGTGATCGGCCGCTTTCAATCCCTGAAGAACGAAGTCGATCCGGACGGCGCCAAGCGCCACGGCATCGAAGTGGTGCGCCGCGTGAGCGGCGGCGGCGCGATGTTCATCGAGCCGGGCAACTCCATTACGTATTCGCTGAGCGCGCCGCAGGCGCTGGTCCACGGCATGAGCTTCCAGGAGTCGTATGCCTTCCTGGACGCCTGGGTGCTGACCGCGCTGCAGGGCCTGGGCATCAAGGCCTGGTATCAGCCGCTCAACGACATCGCCTCCGACATCGGCAAGATCGGCGGCGCCGCGCAGGCTCGCCGCGCCGGCGCTGTGCTGCATCACGTCACCATGTCCTACGATATCGACGCCGACAAGATGGTCGAGGTCCTGCGCATCGGGCGCGAGAAGCTTTCCGACAAGGGCACCACCAGCGCCAAGAAACGCGTCGATCCGCTGCGCACGCAAACCGGGCTGGCGCGCGAGGTCATCATCGACCGCATGGTGGAAACTTTTGCCGGGCTGCATCGTCTGACCCCGGGTAGCGTGGGCACGGAAACGTTGGCGCGCGCGCAGGCGCAGGCGGACGAAAAATTCTCCCGCGACGAGTGGACAGGCGTCGTGCCCTGACGGCGCCTTGCGTTTTCTGGAGGTAATTGCATGAATCGCAGCTTCACGCCGGCTGGCGCGATACGCGGTCTGATCCTGGGCGCCGCCCTGCTGGCCTTGGCCGGCTGCGGCAGCACGCCCCCCTCGAACATCACCCTGGCAACGCCCGATGCCTCATCTTCGGCCACGCCGGAAAAGCTGGGCGACCTGTCCACCGAACGCATCAAATGGGCGGCCAGCAAGCCGGGCTGCGAAGGCGACTGCCCGCGCATCGAAATCGACAGCGTGGCGTTTCCGGGCATCCCGAAACTGACCGCGCTGGTGGACCACGTGCTTGCCTACATGACCGGCACCGACGCCAATCGCCGCGGCCCCTACGAGACGCTGTCGGAATACACGCAGTATTTCTGGTCCACGGCGCGCCCGCGTGATGCGACCTACTTCAAGGCCAGCGTGAAGGACACGGTGGGCGACATCGTCGCCGTCGAACTGCACACGGAACAGTACCTGACCGGCGCCGCGCACGGCATTCCGGCCACCCAGTACCTGAACTGGGAACGCAGCCGCGGCCGCGTCATGAGTCTGGACGAAGCACTGATCCCGGGACGCCGCGCCGACTACGTCGCCGCGTTGCAGCGCGCGCACGTGAAATGGCTGACGGGCAATCCCGACGCCAAGCGCGACCCGGCCGCGTACAACAAGATGTGGCCCTTCCAGGAAAGCGACAACTTCGCGATCACGCGCGATGGCATCGTGGTCAAGTACGACGCCTACTCGATCGCGCCGTATTCGCACGGCGAGCCGGAGCTGACGATTTCGTACCAGGATCTGCGAGGCATCCTGAAGCCGGAACTGCTGCCGGCATCGTGAAGCCTCGACCATCCCGGGTCTTGACGTAAAAATGCCGGGCATCTGCCCGGCATTTTTCATCACCACAAATAGGAATCGCCCCTTGCGGAGCGATTCCGGCATTGCGCCCGCGAAGGCGCCATGCCGGTTCAGTCTTTACGGGTACAGGCCGCGCACCTGGCGGGCCTGCAGGATGCGCGTGCAAGCCACGATGAACGCGGCGGTACGCAGCGTCACCTTGTGCTCGCGCGACACCTGCGCCACCGACGCGTAGGCTTCGCGCATCAGGCGCTCGAGGCGCTGGTTGATCTCTTCCTCGCTCCAGAAGAAGCTGGAGAAGTCCTGCACCCACTCGAAGTAGCTGACCGTCACGCCGCCGGCGTTGGCCAGCACGTCGGGCACCACGTACACGCCGTTCTCGGCAAGGATGTCGTCCGCTTCCGGCGTGGTCGGGCCGTTGGCGCCTTCCACGACGATCTTGGCGCGCACCTTGGCGGCGTTGTCGACCGTGATCTGGCTTTCCAGGGCTGCCGGGATCAGGAACTCGGTTTCCAGCGTCCAGAACTCGTTCTTGTCCAGCGCCTGGCCACCCGAGAAGCCGCCCACGCCGCCGGTTTGCGACACATGCGACAGCAGCTTGTGCACGTCCAGGCCGGCCGGGTTGTGCACGGTGCCGGTGTGGTCCTGCGCGGCGATGACCTTGGCACCGGCCTCGTGGAACAGGCGGGCGGCGGTGCCGCCCACGTTGCCAAAGCCTTGCACGACAACGCGTGCGCCGGCCACATCGATGTTCCTGTCACGCGCGGCTTCGCACGCCACGACGAAAACGCCGCGGCCCGTGGCTTCGACGCGGCCCAGGCTGCCGCCCAGCGCGATCGGCTTGCCCGTGACTACGCCCGTGGCGGTGGCGCCTTCGTTCATGGAATACGTGTCCATCATCCAGGCCATCGTCTGGGCGTTGGTGTTCACGTCAGGCGCGGGAATGTCCTTGGACGGTCCGATGATGACGCCGATTTCGCTGGTGTAGCGGCGCGTCATGCGTTCGAGTTCCGACGCGGAGAGCTTGCGCGGATCGACACGGATGCCGCCCTTGGCGCCGCCGTACGGCAGGTTGACTGCGGCGTTCTTGACCGACATCCAGGCCGCCAGCGCCATCACTTCGGACAGCGTGACGTCCTGGTGGAAACGCACCCCACCCTTGCCCGGGCCGCGCGACACGTTGTGCTGCACGCGGTAGCCCTCGAAGTGGGCGATGGTGCCGTTGTCCAGTTCGATCGGCACATCGACGATCAGCGAGCGCTTCGGACGCTTCAGCGTCTCGACCCACCGGCTCAGGGAACCGAGGTACGGCGTGACCCGGTCGACTTGTTGCAGGTAATTACCCCAGGGGCCGAGGTCCTCGGCATTCAGATAAGACGGCAAGGCATGGGTGGGAGTTTGAGACATGAGCATGCTCTCCTGACAAAGTTGCGCCATTTTATCCACGAAACTAATACCGTCCCTATTTAAAGTCTAAATTTTTTAAATAGGGACGTATAGATGTTGCGGATACCGAACGGGTCGCAGGCGGGGCCGGAAGCTGCACCTATCCTAAGCCGCGAAACCGGGCGCGTCCAGCCTGCGCGAGACGCCACGGCCGATAAAAAAGGGCGGCCCTCGCAAAGAGGATCCGCCCTGCATCTGCCCGGTGTCTGACACCCTGGCGAGACGGTCTTACAGCCTGCACCATCGCAGCAAGGGTGTCAGACACCTTCATGCCCACCGGTGTCTGACACCCTGGTGAGACGGTCTGCAGCCTGCACCATCGCAGCAAGGGTGTCAGACACCGCATCAGCATCGAATCACGCCGACAACAACTGCCAGGCCAAACGCGCCGCCGCGCGCGCGCCGTGACCGTCGACGTCGAACTTGGGGTTGAATTCCGCCAGGTCGGCCAGGCGCAGCTTGCCGCTGGCTTTGACACGCAAAACGATCTCCTCGACCACCGCCATCGGCACCCCGTAAGGCGCAGGCGCGGACACCCCCGGCATCACGCCCGCGGGCAGCACGTCCAGGTCGATTGTCAGATACACGTGCTGCGCCTTGGCCAGCAACCCATCCACGTCGGCCAGCCGCGCCTCAAGATGACGCTCCTGCATGTCCCGGTCCTCGACCCACACGGCGCCGATTTCCGCGGCGCGGGCGTAGAGCGCCGGCGTATTGGCCAGCCGCGAGACGCCCAGGCAGGCGTATTGCAGCTCGCGCCCGCGCGCCTCGCTGTCTGCCGCAATCTGGTCGAACGGCGTGCCGGAACTGCCGGGACGGCCCGTACGCAGATCAAAGTGCGCGTCCAGATTCAGCACCAGCACGGCGCCGGCGTCGCCGCGCGCATCCAGCCAGCGGGCCAACCCCTGGAAACTGCCCCAGGCGATTTCATGCCCGCCGCCCAGCACGACCGGCCGGGCGCCCCGGCCCATCAGTTCGGCCAGACGCAAGCCCAGGCGCTCCTGTGCGTCCTCCAGCTTGTCGCCGTGGCATTCGACGTCGCCGGCATCCAGCAGGCGCGTCAGACCGTGCGCCGGCAGGCCCGCCAGGTACTTGCGGATACCGGCCGGCCCCGCGGCGGCGCCCACGCGCCCCTGGTTGCGCGCCACGCCCGCATCGCAGGCAAAGCCCAGCAGCACGGCTTCGCCCATTTCGCCCTGCCCCGCTTCGGCCTCGACGATATGCGCCAGCCGGCGGGTGTCGCCCTGCTCGGCGCTGTCGTCGCGCGCCTTCCACACGCTCTTGTCCAGTTGCGATGCGTTCATGCTGCCGCCCCCGGACTCGCGCTCAGCACCGCCTGCAGGAACTCGCGGGTGCGGGCCTCGCGTGGTTGGGTGAAGATCACGTCCGGCGGACCGGACTCCAGGATCACGCCGCCGTCCATCACGGCCACCACATCGGCCACGTCGCGGGCAAAGCCCATCTCGTGGGTCACGACCATCATGGTCATGCCTTCGCGGGCCAAGAGCTTCATGACCTGCAGCACTTCGCCCACCAATTCCGGGTCCAGCGCCGAGGTCGGCTCGTCAAACAGCATGACCTGCGGCTGCATGGCGAGCGCGCGTGCGATGGCCACGCGCTGCTTCTGGCCGCCCGACAGGCTGGCGGGCATGGCCGCCATTTTCTGCGACAGGCCCACCTTGTTGAGAAGGTCCGCGGCCAGCCCATTGGCCTCTTCGCGGCCCATGCCGAGCAGCGTGCGCGGGCCGACCGTCACGTTGTCCAGCACCGACAGGTGCGGGAACAGATTGAAGCCCTGGAACACCATGCCCACCTGCGTGCGCAACGCGTTCAGCTCGGCCTCCGGCAACAGCGCGCCGTTGTCCTGCAGTGTCTGGCCGCAGATGTCCACGGTGCCGCGCTGCGCCACTTCAAGGCCGTTACAGCAACGCAGCAAGGTGCTCTTGCCCGACCCGCTGGGTCCGATGACCACGACCACTTGCGACTTCAGCACATCGAAATCGATGCCGCGCAGGACGGCGTGATCGCCGTAGGATTTATGCAGGCCGCGGATGCGGATCATTTCCTGCCCTTCGATGACGAGGCTCATTGCACCATTCCTCCAGCGCGCAGGCGATGTTCGATCTTGCGCAAAATCACCATGGCGATCGTGGTCAGGGCCAGATAGATCAATGCCACCACCAGGTAGGTTTCCAGCGAGCGGTAAGACACGCTGATGATCTTCTGCCCTTCGTGCATCAGATCGTGAATGGTCAACAGCGACACCAGCGCGGAGTTCTTGATCAGTGCGATGAACTCGTTGCCCAGCGGCGGGATCATGCGCACCACTGCCTGCGGCAGGATGATGATGCGCATGGCCTGGCCGGACGACATGCCCAGCGAACGCGCCGCCTCCGTCTGGCCGCGATCCACCGACTGGATCGCGCCCCGCACGATTTCCGACACGTAGGCCCCGGAGTACATGCCCAGGCCCAGCACGCCGCAGGCGAACGCCGGCAGCGTCACGCCGAACTGAGGCAGGCCGAAGAACCAGATGAAAAGCTGCACCAGCAGCGGCGTGCCCCGAAAGAACAGCAGATAGGTGCTGCACAGGTGATAAATGACGCGGCGCTGCGGGTTGAGCCTGCCGATACCGACCAGCAGTCCCATCACGCAGCCCAGCAGCAAGGCGCCGGCGGTCACCTCGATGGTGACCACCGCGCCCCGCAAGAGCGCGTCGAAGTCGGCGAAGACGGGAGAAAAATCCAGGTTCATTTCGCGGGCGCCTCGAACCACTTGTTGACGATGGCCTGGTAGCTGCCATCAGCCTTCAACTTCTGCAGCGCGGCGTTCAGGTCGCGCGTGAGCTCAGGCTTGTTCTTGGGCACGGCGATGCCGTAGTCCTCGGTCGTGATCTGCTCGTTCAGCACGGTCAGGCCGTTGGTGCTTTGCGCGAACAACTTGGCGGCGGGCTTGCCCGTCACCGCGGCATCGGCGCGGCCGATCTGCACCAGGTTGAACATCTCCTGGTTCTTTTCGACTTCCACGCGCTGGACCTTGGGGAAATGCTCCTTCAGGTAGTTCACCGACTTCGTGCCGACCTGCACCGACACCTTGCGGCCTTCCAGGTCCTTGAGCGTCTTGATGGGACCGTCGGCCTTGGTCAGGACCACCAGACCGCCCGCGTAGTACGGGTCGGTGAAGTCGACGACCTTGCTGCGCTCGGGCGTGATGTAGATGGCGGACACCGCGATGTCGGCGCGGCCGGCTTGCAGCGCGGGAATCAGGCCCTTGAAGTCGATGTCGATCCACTCGATCTTCTTGCCCATCGCGCCGGCCAGCGCCTCGACCAGTTCGATGTCAAAGCCGGTCCGCTTGCCGTCCTTGACGAATTCCATCGGCGGAAAGGTGGCGTCGGTGACGGCGCGGATCGTTTCCTGGGCGTGCGCGGCGCCAGCGGCGCAGGCGAGGCTCAGGGACAGAGCGGCGGACAGCAGAGTGCGGCGATTCATCATGGTGGGTCCTATGGAAGTGGGTACGACGGGAGGTAAGAGGGTGTGCAATGCAGCGTCAGGCGGCCTTCAGGCGTTCGGAGATGCGGCGGGCGGCTGCCAAGGTCATGTCGATCAGCGCGTCGGGATGCTGCGCGGCGCGGGTGGACGGCGCCATCAGCGTGATCGAGGCCACGGCCTGGTTCGGCCGCTGGAAGATCGGCACGCTGACGCCCCAGACGCCGGCGTCGACTTCGCTGTCGGTCACGGCATAGCCCTGCTCGCGAATTGCCTCTAGCTCGCTCGCCAGCCGGTCGGCATCCACGGCGGCCTCGTTGGCCAGGTAGGCAAGCGCCGCCTGCAGCCGGGCCTGCGGCATGAACGCCAGCAGCGACTTGGCCGACGCGCCCCGCGCCAGCGGCAGTCCGCGGCCCTTGGTGAACGAGCAGCGCAGCGGATGCTGGCTTTCCACCATGTCCAGGCACACAGCCTGGTCCTTCACGGCGACGAGCAGTCCGATGGTTTCGCCGGACGATGCGGCAAGCGCAGCCATGTCGGGCTGCGCCTCATGAATCAGGAAAGACGACTGGTCAAAGCCCCACGCAAGCTGCACGCACAGCGGTCCGGGTCCGTATTCGCCGTCGTGTTCGGCGACAAAACCCCAGCGCTTGAGGAGCGCAATCTGCCGGTACAGCGTGCTTTGCGCCAGGCCCGTCTTGTCGGCCAGCGCGGCAATGCTGAGCGGGCCGTCGTGCCGGGCCAAGGTGGCCAGCACATACAGGACGCGATCCGCGCCCGCCCCGACAGATGTTTCCGACATAACGACTCAACTCCCAGCAATATGGACGCGAGATTATCAATTTGTGGCGGTTTGGCTTCTATTTTTTCCCACTCAATGAGAATCACAAGGGAAAACCCCGAAATTCGGACGCAAAAAAACCCGCCGGGAGGCGGGTTTGGTGCATTGGCGGCGTCTGCGGCGGTTGGGTCAGACCGCGGGGCAGATCACGAACGAGACCAAGGATCAGGGCGCGGGCGGCTTCTCGTAATCCGACAGTCCGACGCCAGAGACACCCTTCACACCGCCGCCAGCCGCCGGCGCGGCGGCAGCCGGCGCGGGTGCCGGGACCGGCGCAGGCGCCTCGGCGGGTTGCCCCGCGCCCGTGACAGCGGCGCCCGCCTCCTGCGGCGCCCCTTGCGCCGACGCGCGGCGTTTGCGCTTGGCGTCCGCTTCCTTCTGAGCCATGGCCGTCAGCTCGGCGGCCAGCGACTCCGACTTGCCCGTGGCCGCCCACGCGGCCGCATCCTGCCCCTTCGTGTCCTGCGTGGTGACGTCGGCCCCGGCCCGGATCAGCAATTCGACCATGGGTTTGCGGCCAGACAGCGCTGCCATCATGAGCGGCGTCTCGCCATTGGGCGCCGGCGCGTTGACCATCGCCTTGTTCGCGAGCAGCAGTCGCGCCATTTCCATCTGCCCCTTGGAGGCCGCGTAATGCAGCGGCGTCCATCCCAGGCGGTTGACCTGCGCGCCACGCGCGATCAGCTTCTTGGCGCGCTCGGTCTGGCCGGCGATGGCCAGGTACATCAGCGGCGTTTCGCCCGCCGGGTTCTCGGCGTTGACGTCGGTGCGCTTGTCCGCGGCGAGCACGTCGAACACCTTCCAGGCGTTGTCCACGACCGCGCGCATGATGGCCGGCTGGCCGTTCTTGTAGCGCACGTTGGGATCCGACCCCTGCGCCAGCAGGTCGCGGATGTCGTCGGGGTAATCGTTGGCGACGTAGACCCACCAGTCTCCCGGATTGGCCGCCTGCACGGTCGGCGCGGCCAGACCGATGGCCAGCGCAAGCAGGCCGGCGCGGCTGCACGTCAGAAGGGCTTTGTGGGCGGAGGCGATGCGGATGGCCATGGCTGTCCTAGGATGCAGATTCAAAAAATCGGGTCGACCTATTTCTTCACCTTGCTGAAAAGCTTGAAGAAATTGTCGGTGGAAGCGCGGGCGACCTCGGCTGCCGTGATGCCGCGCAGGTCCGCGATCTTTTCGGCCACGTGGATCACCTTGGACGGATCGTTGAGCTTGCCGCGAAACGGCACCGGGGCCAGGTAGGGCGAATCGGTTTCGATCAGCAGCCGGTCTAGCGGGACCTTGGCGGCCACTTCATGCACGATCTGCGCATTCTTGAACGTCACGATGCCCGACAGCGAAATGTAGAAGTTCTGGTCCAGCGCGGCCTGCGCCACTTCCCACGTCTCGGTGAAGCAGTGCATCACGCCGCCCGCCTCGGCCGCCTTTTCCTCGCGCAGCATGCGCACGGTGTCCTCGGCGGACGATCGCGTATGCACGATGAGCGGCAGGCCGGCGTCGCGCGCGGCGCGGATATGGCGGCGGAAGCGTTCGCGCTGCCAATCCAGCGGTTCGGACAGACGGTAGTAGTCCAGCCCGGTTTCGCCGATGGCCACGACCTTGGGATGCTCGGCCAGCCGCACCAATTCCTCGGGCGTCGGGTCCGGCGTGTCTTCGTAGTCGGGGTGCACGCCCACCGAGGCCCACAGGCGGGGCTGCGGCTCGACCAGCGACATCAGGCCGGGCCATTCCGGCATGTTGACGCTGACGACGAGCGCGTGCGTGACCTGATTGGCCGTCATGCGGTCAAGAATGGCCGGCAGATCGTTGGCAAGCTCGGGGAAATTCAGATGACAGTGAGAATCGACGTACATGGTGAGTCTGGTGTTGCGAACCGGGGCGCGTCGCGAAGCGAAGCAAAGCGCCGCCGGATCAAGGACTTACGCCTGGCAGGATAGCACCACGCGCTGCAGGGTGGCGTGGGCGAACAGCTTGGCGTTCAAGGGGTGGGTGGCCAGCGCGCGCTGGCGCGTCAGCCAGCGGGCGGCCTCGGCCACGCGGGCAGGATGCATGCGGGCGGCCACCTGCGCCACGCCGGCCGCCAGCGACGGAAAATAGCGCACCGGCGCGCCGGCGCTGGCAAGCATCAGATCCGTATACAGCCGTTGCAGGGCATCGATCCATTCTGGCGCGGCCACTTTCTCCAGCGCTTCGGCCAGCGTGCCCACGTCGGGCGTCTGCCCCTTGGCCAGCGGGTTGACCAGCTGGCCCAGCCACGCGGGACAGGCGGATTCGCCGGATTGCGCCAGGCGCAGCGCCGCCAGCGGCGCGCCTCCCGCTGCGGCCAGCCATTCGCGCGCGGGCTCGACGTTTTGGTCCCGCAGCCACTGCAACGCCGTATCCGCATCGGGCGCGGGCAGCGGCAAGCGGCGGCAGCGCGACACCAGCGTGGGCAGCAAGCGGTCCGGCGCGTCCGCGACCAGCAGGAATACCGTATGGGGAGGCGGTTCTTCCAGCACCTTCAGCAAGGCGTTGGAGGACACGACATTGAGCGCATGGGCCGGGTACAGCAACGCCACGCGCCAGCCGCCGCGGTGCGTGGCGGTGTTGAACCAGGACTCCAGCGAACGGATCTGGTCGATGCGGATTTCCTTGGACGGCGCGCGCTTGGCGGCGCCTGCCGCCGGCTCGGCGTCTTCGGCCTGTTCGGCGGCGTCCGCGCCCTCTTCCACGGCCACTGCCTCGGGGCGGATGCGGCGCAGGTCGGGATGGTTGCCGCTGGCGAACCAGGCGCAGGCGGCGCAGTGGCCGCAGGCCAGCCCGTTTTCAGGCGTTTCGCACAACAGGCTGGCCGCCGCAGCGATGGCGAAATCAAGCTTGCCGATGCCGGCCAGCCCATGCACCAGCCAGGCATGCGCAAAGCGGTCGCGATTGCCCAGCCAGGCGCGGGCCGTGTCCATCTGCCAGGGGTGAAACTGGGGCGCGCTCATGCGGGAATGGCCAACAGCTCGCGCAGGCCGGCTTCCAGGTCGGCGCGGATCTCGGGGATGGCGCGCGTCGAATCGACGACACGGATGCGGTCCGGATCGGCCTTTGCGCGGGCATGGTAGGCCTCGCGGGTGCGCTCGAAGAACGCCGCGCCCTCGCGCTCGAAGCGATCGGGTTCGCGCGCGTCTGCCAGGCGCGCCCGGGCGACTTCCAGCGGCACGTCAAAAAGCCAGGTGCGGTCCGGCCGGCCGGCATGCATCCAGGCTTCCAGAACCGCCACGCGCTCGGCGCCCAGGCCGCGGCCGCCGCCCTGGTAGGCGTAGCTGGCGTCGGTATAGCGGTCGCAGACGACCCACGCGCCGCGCGCCAGCGCAGGCTCGATCACCTGGCGCGAATGTTCGCATCGCGCTGCGAACATCAGCAGGGTTTCCGTATCCAGCCCCATCGGATCGTTCAGGACCATCGCGCGCAGCTTCTCGCCCAGCGGCGTGCCGCCGGGCTCGCGGGTGGACACGACCTCAAGACCCTGCGCGCGCAGGAAATCCGCGATCCAGACGGTGTGCGTGCTCTTGCCCGCGCCGTCCACGCCCTCCAGCGTAATGAAACGTCCGCGTGAGGTCATTGATCTTGTCCTTGTGCTGATTCGGGTTCGGGCGCTGCCGGGGCCGCCGGCGCGGGGGTGGGCGTGGGGGTGGACCGCTGACCGAGAATGTAGCGGGCCACGTTGCGGTTGTGCTCGGACAGGTTGGCCGAGAACTCGCTGGTGCCGTTGCCCCGGGACACGAAATAAAGAAACTTGTGCTGCTCGGGCTGCACGGCGGCCAGCAGGGCCGCCCGGCCGGGCGCGGCAATCGGCGTGGGCGGCAGGCCCGGACGCGTGTAGGTGTTCCAGGGCGTGTCGGTCTGCAGGTCGCGCTTGCGGATGCGGCCCTGGTAGGCCTCGCCCATGCCGTAGATCACCGTGGGATCGGTCTGCAGCAGCATGCCGATCTTCAGCCGGTTGGTGAACACGCCCGCCACGCGCCGGCGCTCTGGGCCATGGCCGGTTTCCTTTTCGATGATGGAGGCGAGCACCAGCGCCTCATAGGGCGTGGACACCGCCACGTCCGATTGGCGCTTGTCCCAAGTGTCGTTCAGGATGCGCTGCCCTTCCTGGTAGGCGCGGCGCAGCAGGTCGAAATCCGTGCTGCCGGGCGTGAAGACGTAGGTATCCGGAAAGAACAGGCCTTCCGGGTGTTTGATGGTCGATCCCAGCCGCTCCATCAGTTCTTCGTCGCTGACACCGTCCAGCGTCTGCTTGACGTCGGGGTTCTCGCGCAGCGCCTGGCGGATCTGGCGATAGGTCCAGCCTTCAAGAAAGGTGATCTGGCGCTGCGTCATGTCGCCGCGGGCCAGGCGTTCGAGCAGCAGCCAGGGCGTGTCGCCATTTAGCGCCTGGTAGCCGCCCGCCTTCATCAGCTTGTCGCGCTCGGACAGGCGCGCCATCCACACGAAACCCGGCTCCCATATCGGCACGCCGGCGGCGTTGAGCGCGCGCGCGACGGTGCGCGGGCTGCTGCCCGGATCCACCACAAAGTCGATCTTGTCGGACGACAGCGTCATCGGGCGGTGCATCCAGGTATAGGCGGCGCCCACCGCGCCGCCCACGGCCAGGACGATGAGCAACAGGAACCACAGGACGAAATTTCGGAGTCGCATCTTCATAAGTGTCGGAAGTTTAATGGATCGCGGGCCGCAGCCGTGGCACAACGGGGGCCGGATCGCGCGGCGCGCCCCTTTGCGCATCGGGGACATGCCCGGGCCGGCCCGGGAACACGGCTATCATCAGCACTTTGATGACGCGATAACTCCCGCCGCCATGCACGCCTATTACGCTTCGATTCCTGTCCGCGCCGAAGGTTGCGCGCAATGCGCTCCGCTGGAAGATCTGGCGGTCTTCACTGCTTCGGGCGCCGACGCCCTGTCCTTCCTGCACGGCCAGCTCACGCAGGACGTCACGGGTCTGCCCCAAGACGCCGCGCGATTGGCCGGCTACTGCACCGCCAAGGGCCGCCTGCTGGCCACGATGGTCATGTGGCGCGGCGCCGGCGATACCGACGACGCCCCCCAGTTCTACGGCATGGTTCGCCAGGACCTGTCCCAAGCACTGATCAAGCGCCTGTCCATGTTCGTCCTGCGGGCCAAGGCCAAGCTGGCCGCCGCGCCCCTGCACGTGGCCGGCGTGCAGGCCACCCCGGAACAGGCTGCCGCGCTGGAAGCCGTGACGGGCGCCTTGCCGCGCGCCACGTGGCAGCGCGCCGACCTGCCGTCCGGCACCTGGATCGTCGCGCCGTCGGCCGACGACCGCCTGCGCTGGTGGTGGATTGCCTCTGACGAGCAGCTGGCACAGTCCGCCGCACTGACCCAGGCGCTGGGACTGGCCTCGGCGCAGCAGTGGCAGGCGGCAGACCTGGCGGCTGGCATCCCCTGGATTGCCGCGGCCACGCAGGACGTCTTCATTCCGCAGACGGTCAACCTGGACCTGATCCAGGGCGTCAGCTTCACCAAGGGCTGTTACCCCGGGCAGGAAGTGGTGGCCCGCAGCCACTACCGGGGTACCGTCAAGCGGCGCATGGCCTTCGGCACCGTTTCCGACGCCAGCCTGCAGGGCCCGGCGCTGACGGGGGTGGACGTGTTCGATGCCACGCAACCGGGCGAGGCCATTGGCCGCGTGGTGCAGGCCGCCAGCGATGCCGGCGTGGTGTCGGTGCTGTTCGAAACCACCCTGGCCGCACTGCCCGAGGGCGATCTGCGTCTGGCCAGCGCCGACGGCCCGCGCATCGCGCCCGCCCCGCTGCCCTACGCCATCAATCCCTGACCCTGCCGCGCCCGTGCGCGCCAATCGTGGCGCGCACGAATCTGGCGTTCGTCTTCAGACCGCCACGCCGAACAGCGCACCCACGCCCGCCGTCACCGCCATGGCCGCCGCGCCCAGCACCGTGACGCGCAGCGCGGCAGGCAGCTTGGGCGCGCCCCCCGCCTTTGCGGCCATGGTGCCCAGGGCCGCCAGACAACAGACCGATGCGCCGATCACCCACCCGATCAGGGGCGGTCCGGGCGATACCGCCGCCACCGCGAGCGGTACGGCAGCCCCGCCGGCAAACGACGCCGCCGACGCCAACGCAGCCTGGACCGGCCGTGCGCGGTTGTGCAGCGAAATGCCCAGCTCGTCGCGGGCGTGCGCATCCAGCGCATCATGGCTGGTGAGCTGACGGGCCACCTGCTCGGCCAAGTCGCGGGTCAGCCCCCGATCGACGTAGATGTCGACCAGTTCAGCCAGTTCTTCGCCGGAGTTGCGCTTGAGCGAGCGCTGTTCAAGCCGCAGGTCGGCGGCTTCGGTGTCGGCCTGGGTGCGCACGGACACGTACTCGCCCGCTGCCATCGACAGCGCGCCGGCCACCAGGCCGGCCAGTCCGGAAGTGAGAATGGCGCCGTGCGAGGCTTGGGCAGCCGCGACGCCGGTGATGAGGCTGGCCGTGGAGACGATACCGTCGTTGGCGCCCAGCACTGCGGCGCGCAGCCAGTTGCTGCGGAAAATTCTGTGGTGTTCTTTTGCTGGCATTGCCGGAAAACCCATGCAACGCGTGACGGGCGCCGGGCATGCGAGGCGATGGCCCCGGCATGCCCGGCAGCGTTCATCGCGGCGTCACGCGCACCGCGGTGAGCAAGCCTATCACGCACAGCGTGGCTTGTTCTCCGTCGTGCGCAAACATCTCCACCTGGCAGACCGAAAGACGCTTGCCTGGCTTGACCACGCGGCCGGTCGCGACGAACCGGTCGCCTTTGGCGGGCGCCAGGAAGTTCATCTTGAATTCGGACGTCAGTACATCCTCGCCCGGTCCGAACAGCGTGTAGGCCGCATAGCCGCCCGCACTGTCCGCAATGGTGGTGGAAATGCCCGCGTGCAGAAAGCCGTTCTGCTGGCAGAGGTCCTGCCGGTACGGCAGGACGATCTCCACCCTGCCCGGCTCGACGCTATGCAGCCGCGCGCCCAGCAGCGCCATGATGCTCTGCTGATCGAAGCTGGCCTGGACCCGCGCGGCCGGGTCTTCCGAGGCGTTGACGTGCGCCACGTCAGTCCTGCTCGCGCTTGACCAGGTTGACGATGCTGGAAAAGTCCAGCTTGCCCGAACCACCGGCGCTATGCAGCGAATACAGGTTGCGCGCCAGTTCGCCCAACGGAATTGACGCCCGCGCCGACAGGGCGGCCTCGGCGGCCAGCCCCAGGTCCTTGAGCATCAGGTCCACGCCGAATCCGCCGGCATAGCCCTTGGAGGCCGGCGCATGCTCCATCACGCCCGGCCACGGGTTGTAGAGTTCGGTCGCCCAGTTGCGGCCCGAGCTCTTGGCGATGATGTCCGACAGCACCTTCGGATCCAGGCCGTTCGCCACGCCCAGCGCCAGGGCCTCGGACGTGCCGGCCATCAGGATGCCCAGCAGCATGTTGTTGCAGATCTTGGCGACCTGTCCGGCGCCGGCAGGCCCCGCGTGAAAGATGTTCTTGCCCATCTTTTCCAGCACGGGCCGCGCGCGCTCCAGCGAGGCGGCCGCGCCGCCCACGATGAAGGTCAGCGTGCCCGCGACCGCGCCACCCGTGCCGCCCGACACCGGCGCATCGATCATGGCAATGCCGCGCGCCTCGGCCGCCTGGGCCACCTTGCGCGCCGAATCCGGCGCAATGGTGCTGCATTCGATGACCAGCGCGCTCGAGGAAATCTTGCCCAGCAGGTCCTGGTCAAGGTACAGGCCCTCGACGTGCTTGCTGGCCGGCAGCATCGAGATCACGACCTCCGCGCCCTGGACCGCTTCCGACGCGGACGCGGCCGCAGTCGCGCCGGTATCGGTCAGCTGCTTGATGGCCGCCGGCACCAGATCGAACACCTTCAGGCTGTGGCCAGCCTTGACCAGATTCAATGCCATGGGCGCACCCATGTTGCCCAAACCGATAAACGCGATGCTGCTCATGATGTCTTGTCTCCTGTTGCTATTGCTGTAGGTATGGATTCATCGTGACCTGCGTGGCGGATCGGCCGGCTGGCGGGCCGGCCGCGGATCAGCGCCCTTCCTGGCCCAGGTCGGCAAGCGGATGCGGCTCGCCCTCGGGCCAGGGTTCTTCAAAGAATTTCTGCACCCAGGCGTCGGTCGCCATGTCGATGACGGCGGGATTCCAGCGCGGGTTCTTGTCCTTGTCGACCAGCAGCGCGCGGATGCCTTCGGCAAAGTCGCCATGCGCCGTGCACGCCAGCGCGGCGATGTACTCGACGCGAAACACGTCGTCCAGCGACCGCAGACGCGTACGCTGCTGCAAGGCAAACGCCAGGCGCACCGATCCCGGCGAGCCCGCCAGCATCGTCTTGGCCGCGCGCGAGAGCCAGGGGTCTTCGTGGTCCTTCAGGAAGGACAGCTCTTCGTAGATGTCGTCCAGCCGGTTGCCGTTGCACAGGTTGTTGACGACGAACGAGTGCTGGCGCAGCGGCCCGGGTTCGAGCGGCGTGGGCGGTTCAAGCGCGGTCAGCGCGCGGCGCAGCAGGCCGTCGTTGATCGAGCGCGGAGGAATCGCGTCCTCGGCCGCATCCGCGGCCTGGCCGGCCCACGGCTGCTGCTCCAGCGACGCCAGCAACGCCGGCCAATCGGCGCTATTCAGGCGGAAATCCGCCAGCCCCGCAAAGAAGGCGTCGGACGTGTTCAGTTGCGCGCCCGTCAGCGCCAAAAAGACGCCGCTGCGGCCCGGCATCCGGTTCAGCAGCCAACTGCCGCCCACGTCCGGGAACAGGCCGATCGACACTTCCGGCATGGCCAGGCGCGAGGTCTCGCTGACGACGCGGTGGCTTGCGCCCATCATCAGGCCGATGCCGCCGCCCATGACGATGCCATGGCCCCAGCACAGAACGGGCTTCGGATACGTGTGGATGCGATAGTCCAGCCGGTACTCGCGTTCGAAGAAGGTGCGCGCGTAGGTGTTGCTCCAGCTGGGCTTGCCCGCGTTCTCGGTCATGCTGCGATACAGGCCGTGCAGGTCGCCGCCGGCGCAGAACGCCTTGTCGCCCGCGCCCTGCAGCACCACCAGCGCAACACCGGGATCACGCGCCCAGGCGTCCAGCCGGTCCGCCAGCAGGTCAACCATCTCGAGCGACAGGCCGTTCAGCGTTTGCGGCGCATTCAGCGTCGCAATGCCAAAACGCATTCCATTGGCGGCGGATCTTTCTTCGAACAACACCGGTGCATTCATCTTATGTCGGCTCCTTTTTCCAACAATTGGCGGGCAATGATCACGCGCATGATCTCGTTGGTGCCCTCCAGAATCTGATGAACGCGAGTATCGCGCACCAAACGCTCCAAGGGATAGTCTTTCAGGTAACCATAACCCCCATGGATCTGTTGCGCGTCCAGGCATATCTGGAAGCCCATGTCGGTGGCGAAACGCTTGGCCATCGCGCAGTAGGTCGACGCATCGGGCGCGCCGGCGTCCAGCTTGCAGGCGGCCAGCCTCACCATCTGACGCGCCGCCACCAGGTGCGTCGCCATGTCGGCCAGCTTGAACTGCAAGGCCTGGAATTCCGCCAGCCTGCGGTTGAACTGGCGGCGCTCGTCCATGTAGCGGCGGGCGGCGTCCAGCGCGCCCTGCGCCGCGCCCACCGAGCAGGTGCCGATATTGATCCGGCCGCCATCCAGGCCCTTCATGGCGATCTTGAAGCCCTCGCCCTCCACGCCCAGCATGTTGGCGGCCGGCACGCGGACGTTCTCAAAGGTGATGGGACGCGTGGACTGGCTGTTCCAGCCCATCTTCTCTTCCTTGCGGCCATAGCCGATGCCTTCTCTGTCTGCGGGGATCGCAAAGGCGCTGATGCCCGCGGCCCCCTCGCCGCCGGTCCGGGCCATCACGACCAGCAGGTCGGTGTCGCCGCCCCCGGAGATGAAGGCTTTGGCGCCGTTGACGATGTAGCTGTCGCCATCGCGCTGCGCGCGCGTGGACAGCGACGCCGCGTCGGAGCCCGCGCCGGGCTCGGTCAGGCAATAAGAGGCCAGCTTTTCACCGCTGGCGAGCAAGGGTCCCCAGGCTTGCCGCAAGGCCGGCTGGCCCCACTTGCCGACCATCCAGGTCGCCATGTTGTGTATGGTCAGGAACGCCGTGGTGGACGGATCCACCGCCGCCATTTCCTCGAACACCAGCGTGGCGTCCAGGCGCGGCAGGCCCAGGCCGCCGATGTCCTCGCTGGCGTAGATCGCGCAGAAACCCATCTCGCCCGCCCGGGCAAAGGCTTCACGCGGGAAGATGCCCTCGGCGTCCCAGCGCGCGGCGTGGGGAGCCAGTTCGCCCTCAGCGTAGTCGCGCGCGGCCTGCGCGAACGCGCGCTGCTCGTCGGTCAGTTCCAAGTCCACAGCCTGTCTCCTGTTGTAGTCGGTATTGTCTCGTGGCGTTGCTGCCGTCTCGTGAACGCCAGCCCGTCGATTTTGACATGACGTTGACGTAAACGTAAGCGGGAATACGGCTCAATGTTACGCCCGAAGCGGCCGGGCGCTTTGTCTTATTGATGACAATGTGCGGGGACGGGCCGAAAGCAAAACGCCACCGGCGGAGGTCGACGGTGGCGTGCGGGACGCTGGGCCGGGGTGCCGTCGGTTCGCCGTTACAGCAGCCCTGCCGGCCGGATGCGCCCGTTGCGGGCCGTCTTGGCCCTGCGATGCTCGGCGCGGCGGCGGCGCGACTCTTTCGGGTCGAAGGTCAGACCGCGATAGATTTCCACGCGGTCTCCGTCGGCCAGGCGCGCCTTGGGTTCGGTGGCGCGGCCGAAGATGCCCACGCCCGCTTCCCACGGCTTGACGACGGGAAATGCCTGTGCAAAACCGCTGGCCGCCAACGCGTCCTCGACGGTCGCGCCGTCCGGCAAGCGCACGTCGCGCTGCCAGGCGTGGCCGGGCAAGGCGTAGCAGACGATGACGCCGATCTGCCCGCCCGCGGACCCCTCATTCGCCATACTTGGCCTGCGCGCGCTTGGTGAAGGAATCGATGAAGCTGGTCGCAATGCGGTTGAAGACCGGACCCACGACCATTTCAAGCGGCCGGTTCGAGAACGCGTACTCCATGGTGAACAGGACCTTGCACGCGTCTTCGGCCAGCGGCTGGAACACCCAATGACCAACCAGGCTGGAGAACGGACCATCCACCAGCTCCAGGTCGATCCGCTCGGGGTAGACGTGGGTGTTGCGGGTGGTGAAGCGCTGCTTCATCCCCGCGAAGGAAATCAGGATGGAGGCCTGCATGCCGTGTTCGTCGCGGGTCTGCACCTCGGCGCCGCCACACCACGGCATGAACTCGGGGTACTTCTCCACGTCGGCAACCAGGTCGAACATCTGGGCGGCGCTGTAAGGCACCAGGACGGATCGTTGTACTTTGTGCATCGACTATCGCAAATGGCTAGAATGGCAAGATTTTACCGGCACAGCGCTTTGTGGGCTTGAATGGGCCGAAACAGAGGCCAAAACAGTGAACAAAACTGCGGCCAAAGTAGTGCAGCGGCCAGCGCAGTAAACAAAGCAGTGAACAAAGCAGCGGCAAACGACAGCCGCCAGGATACCGAGCAATCGCCGCCCGCAACAACCCGCAATCCGCCGGATTCGCAGAATTCCCCAGCAAGAAGGCTTTATGAGCATCATCGACAATCGCAAGGCCACGCACGACTATTTCATCGAAGACCGCTACGAGGCCGGCCTTGTTCTGCAAGGCTGGGAAGTCAAGGCGATCCGCGACGGCCGCGTGCAGCTCAAGGAAAGCTACGTCATCGTGCGCGATGGCGAACTGTTCCTGCTCGGCATGCACGTCAGCCCCCTGCCCACGGCCTCCACGCACATTCACCCCGACGCGATGCGCACGCGCAAGCTGCTGCTCAAGGCCGAGGAAATCAGCAAGCTCATCGGCAAGGTCGAGCAGCGCGGCTATACGCTCGTGCCGCTGAACCTGCACTACAAGAACGGCCGCATCAAGCTT
This sequence comes from Achromobacter sp. E1, assembly GCF_037039475.1. Classification (NCBI taxonomy): domain Bacteria; kingdom Pseudomonadati; phylum Pseudomonadota; class Betaproteobacteria; order Burkholderiales; family Alcaligenaceae; genus Achromobacter; species Achromobacter sp. E1. Next base: position 2,536,682 of record NZ_CP146253.1, on the reverse strand, counting down.
GATTTCGCGCTGGGCCGCGGCAAGAAGCTGTTCGACAAGCGCGACACCGCGCGCGAGAAAGACTGGGCGCGCGAAAAGGAACGCATCATGAAGCACGACACCCGCGCCCCGCGCCGCAGCAAGGACGATTGATTCAGGCGGCCACCGGCAGCGCCGGGCGCTCGGCCTCGTGGCCGGGGCCCACCACGCGGTTGCGTCCCGCCGATTTGGCCGCATAGAGTTTGCGGTCGGCCCGTTCGAACAGCACTTGCAGGTTTTCGCCCGGGATCCAGTCCTCGACGCCCGCGCTGAACGTATACGAAATCGTGCTGCCCCCGTGCGCGCAAGGCGTGCGCCGCACCGAATCCAGCAGGCGCTCGGCCACCTCCAGCACCGCGTCGCTGCGCATGTCCGCAAACAGCACGCAGAATTCCTCGCCCCCCACGCGTCCCACGTGATCGCCGGTTCGTAGTGTCGCGGTCGCCAGCAAGCCGAAATGGCGCAGCACCGCATCGCCGGCCGCATGGCCATGCGTGTCGTTGATGCGCTTGAAATGGTCGATGTCCAACAGCAGCAAGGTCAGCGGACGGCGCATGCGCAGGGCCTGTGCGCAATACCGTTCGGCCTGCAGCCACCACGCCTTGCGAGACATCAGACCCGTCAGGAAGTCGGTATTGGCCTCTTGTTCGCGGTCGGCCAGCATGCGGTCGTGGATGATCATGATGGTTCCCAGCGTCAGGCACGGCATGATCAACACGCCCAACGTCAGGAACGCAACGCCCCACAGCGTGGGTTCAAGAAAGGCGGCCACCGTGCCCAGCCCCGCCAGGTAGACCCCGGCGCGAAGCGCGCAGACCACGGCGGAGATCAGCGTCACCGCCCACACGAAACGGTAGGCGTAGCGCGAGCGATGCTTGGGCATGTTGCGCTGGACGACGATGGCCACGGCCAGCATGAAGCCCATTTGCAGCAGCGACATCGCGACGACGCGCGGACTCACCTGCCAGTCCACGTAGGTGTAGGTGGCCACGACCGACAGCGCCGCCAGGCAGCCCAGGGTCATGAGATGCCGGGGCACCGCAAGACCGAGCAACCGGCGCACGCCGGCGTAATACGCACAAAGGGCCAGCGCGATCGCCGCGTTCGGCACCAGGATGGACGCCCAGAGCGGAGCCTCGGTGTTCTGCAGCGCAAATGTGGAAAACGCCAACAGCGTGAGCAGGTTGGCGCGTATGGTCTCGCGGATGCCGGCCATGCCGCTGCGCGCCAGGGACCCCAGCACGCACAGCGAAAGCACTCCCGCCAGCGCTGCTATCAGAAGCAAATTAACGGGAGCGATCATGGGCGGCGCGCCGCGAGGCGCGGTATCAGGTGTTGCGCGTGGACTTCACGATGGTCATGGCGGAGGCGATCATCCCGCCAACGTCGGACAGATTGGCCGGCAGGATCAGCGTGTTGCCTTCCTTGGCCACGTTACCGAACGCCTCGACGTAGCGCTCGGCAACCTTCAGGTTGACCGCTTCCATGCCGCCCGGCTGGCGAACCGCATCGGCAACCTGCGTGATGGCCTTGGCGGTGGCTTCGGCAATCGCCAGCACCGCGGCCGCCTCGCCCTGCGCCTGGTTGATCTGCGCCTGCTTCTCGCCTTCGGATCGCGCGATCGCGGCTTCGCGTTCGCCGGTGGCGATATTGATCTGCTCCTGGCGGCGGCCCTCGGAGGCGGCGATCAGCGCGCGCTTCTCGCGTTCCGCCGTGATCTGGGCCTGCATCGAACGCAGGATCTCGTTGGGCGGCGTCAGATCCTTGATTTCATAGCGCAGCACCTTCACGCCCCAGTTCAGCGCCGCCTCGTCCAGCGACGAGACGATGTTGCTGTTGATGGAGTCGCGCTCTTCAAAGGTGCGGTCCAGTTCCATCTTGCCGATGACCGAACGCAAGGTGGTCTGGGCAAGCTGCGTGATCGCCGAAATGTAGTTGGACGAACCGTACGAGGCACGCATCGGGTCCGTGACCTGGAAATACAGCACGCCGTCGACCTGCAGCTGAGTGTTGTCGCGCGTGATGCAGACCTGGCTGGGCACATCCAGGGGGATTTCCTTCAGGGAATGCTTGTAGGCCACCCGTTCGATGAACGGAATCACGAACCCGGCGCCCGGCGACAGGACGCGGTCGAACTTGCCCAGCCGCTCGACCACCCAGGCATGCTGCTGCGGCACGATGGCGATCGCCTTGACGACGATAAGGATCGCCAGCGCAACGATGACAAGCAGCACGACGGTTGAAGAATCGATCATGGTGTGAAGCCTCTTTTCGGATGGATGCGCCGGCCTGCCCCGCCATGCTGGCCGGGGTTCCGGCGATTGCCCGCGGCGCTGCGCGGGTGCGTTCTGCTATGCCGATCGGCCGCGCTTGGGAGTCAGCACGAGGATCGAGCCGCGCAATTCGGTAATGATGTGTTCGCCGGGATGGGCGGCGTGTCCCTTGGCCAGCTCGGCCTGCCAATGCGCGCCCCGGTACCAGACACGCGCCGCCCCGCTGTCGGACCACGCCTCTACGACGACGGTCTGGCCGATGTCCAGGTTGACGTCGGCGTTGCGAGCGGAATTGACCTCACGCTTTTTCAGCACCCGGGTCTTGCGCAGCACCAATAGCCCCAGCAGCAGCACGACGCCGCACGCCACCAGCTCCCACTGCAGGCCGGCGTTCATCCAGGCCGCGATGCCGCCGGCGGCCAGGCCCAATGCGACCAGCAGCAAATAGAAGGTTCCTGTCGCCAGCTCTCCGATGAGCGCCAGCGCGGCCAATCCCAGCCAAATCCACATAGTATTGAGAATCGTCTGTAAGGATGAGTATCTGAGCGGATTGTACGTATTTCCGGGACGGAGCGGGAGCCGCAGTGCGCCGACGAGAACATTTTCGCTGGATTACTATGTGCGCTGGCGCGCCACGTCGCGGGACCAACGCGCCGCCCTCATCCACCTATAAGCTTTTATGACCGCCGCAACTCCTTCTGCTCTTCCCGTCCTGATCCTGCACACCGGCGATCCGGACGAAACGCTCAAAAGCCAGTTCGGCGGCTATGCCGAACAAATCATGACGGCGGCCGGCCTGGCCGCCAGCAACGTCGAGATCGTCGCGGTATACGAGGGCCAGCGCCCGCAGGCGCCCTCCAGCTACCGCGCTGCCCTGATCACCGGTTCGCCCGCCATGGTGTCCGACAAGGAACCCTGGAGCGAAGACACCGCCGCCTGGCTGCGCGAGGCCGTCGACGCGGGCCTGCCGATGTTCGGCGTCTGCTACGGGCACCAACTGCTGGCGCACGCGCTGGGCGGCAAGGTCGGCTACAACCCTTCGGGCCGGGAAGTGGGCACCCAGACCGTGGAATTGCTGCCGACCGCCTCCGGCGATCCACTCATGGCCGGCGTGCCGTCCACCTTCCCTGCGCAGATGCTGCATGCGCAGACCGTGCTGCAGCTGCCCCCGGGCGCGGCGGTGCTGGCGCGTTCGGATCTGGACGACCACCAGATGATCCGCATCGGCCGCAACGTCTTTTCGACCCAGTTTCACCCCGAGTTCGGGCCGGATTTCATCCTGGCTCATCTCGAGCGTTATGGCCGCCGCTACGCCGCCGAAAACCTCGACATGCCCGATCTGTCGGCCAACGTGCGCGCGACGCCAGTGGCGGCAGGCCTGCTGCGGCGCTTCCTGGAGACCTACGCGCCCGGCGCCTGAGTTACGCGGGCGTCCCGCCGGCCCCGCCGGGACGCCACGGGGGTACGCCAAAGACCTAGGCTGCGCCGCAACAAGCGGAGTGCCGGGGCCGGTCAGTCTTGAGACGATAGCGTCGAGCGTTACGCCAACACGCGCCAGTCAGGAGTCCCTTATGAGCCCCGCCGCCGTCCCCCTGAGCAAACAGCACGCCGCCGCCGTCGAGCGCGCCTGCCGCGCCCTGGAAGCCGAGCAGCCGCCCGATCTGTCGACGCTGGCCGAACAGGCCGGCATGAGCCGCTTCCATTTCCACCGCGTTTTCAAGGCCGCCACGGGCATCACGCCCAAGGCCTACGCCAACGCGCTGCGGGCCAGCCGCGCGCGCCAGCGCCTGGAAGAAAGCGCCAGCGTCACCGACGCCATGTACGACGCCGGCTTCAATTCCAGCGGACGCTTCTACGAGGCCGCCCCCGCCATCCTGGGCATGACGCCCACCGCGTTCCGCAAAAACGGCGAAGGCGTGGACATCCGGTTCGCGGTCGCGCAATGCGCATTGGGCGCGCTGCTGGTGGCGGCAAGCAGCACCGGCATCTGCGAAATCGCGCTGGACGAGGACCCTGACCGGCTGGTCAAGAACCTGCAGGACCGCTTCCGCGCCGCCAGGCTGATCGGCGCCGATCCCCAGTTCGAAAGCTGGGTTGCGGACGTTGTCGGCTTTGTCGAAGATCCGGCGCGCGGCCTGGACCTGCCGCTGGACGTGCGCGGCACGGCATTCCAGCGCAAGGTCTGGGAGGCGCTCTGCGAAATCCCGCTGGGCGAAACCGCCACCTACGCGCAGGTGGCCGAGCGCATCGGCGCTCCCACCGCCGTGCGCGCCGTCGCCCGCGCCTGCGCCACCAACAACATCGCGCTGGCCATTCCCTGCCATCGCGTGGTGCGCACCGACGGCTCGCTGGCCGGCTACCGCTGGGGCATCGACCGCAAGCGCGAACTCATTGCCCGGGAAGCCAAGGCTGCCTGAGCCGGCACGGGTCGAATAAAGCCCGAGCGAATAAAAAAAACCCGCGTCCCAAAAGACGCGGGGTTTTTCGTTTCAACCGGCCAATCAGTTCTTGGCCAGGCGCTGCCACGTATCGACAACCGTGTCCGGATTCAGCGACATCGACAGGATGCCTTCGTCCTTCAGCCACTGCGCGAAGTCCGGGTGATCGCTGGGGCCTTGGCCGCAGATGCCGACGTACTTGTTGGCAGCCAGGCAAGCCTTGATCGCACGGCGCAGCATGAACTTGACGGCTTCGTCGCGCTCGTCGAAGTCCGCCGCCAAAAGCTCCATGCCCGAATCGCGGTCCAGGCCCAGCGTGAGCTGGGTCATGTCGTTCGAGCCGATGGAGAAGCCGTCGAAGTACTGCAGGAACTCGTCGGCCAGGATGGCGTTGGACGGCACTTCGCACATCATGATCAGCTTCAGGCCGTTTTCGCCGCGCGCCAGGCCGTGCTTGGCGAGCAGGTTCACGACCTTCTCGGCCTGACCCAGCGTGCGCACGAACGGCACCATGATCTCGACGTTCGTCAGGCCCATTTCATCGCGCACCTTCTTGAGGGCTTCGCATTCCATGCGGAAGCACTCGGCGAAGTCTTCGGCGATGTAGCGCGACGCGCCGCGGAAGCCCAGCATGGGGTTCTCTTCCTCGGGCTCGTAGCGCGAACCGCCCACCAGCTTGCGGTACTCGTTGGACTTGAAGTCCGACATGCGCACGATGACCGGCTTGGGGTAGAAGGCGGCGGCAATCGTCGCCACGCCTTCGGCCATCTTCTCGACGAAGAAGGCGCGCGGGCTTGCATGGCCGCGAGCGGCCGATTCCACGGCCTTCTTCAGTTCGCCGTCCACGTTCGGGTAGTCCAGGACTGCCTTCGGGTGGATGCCGATGTTGTTGTTGATGATGAATTCCAGGCGAGCCAGGCCGACGCCGCCGTTCGGGATCTGGGCGAAGTCGAACGCCAGTTGCGGGTTGCCCACGTTCATCATGATCTTCAGATCGATGGCGGGCATGTCGCCACGGCGCACTTCCTCGACTTCGGTCTCGATCAGGCCGTCATAGATGCGGCCTTCGTCGCCTTCGGCGCAGGACACGGTCACGGCCTGGCCTTCCTTGAGCACGTCGGTCGCGTTGCCGCAGCCCACCACCGCCGGAATGCCCAGTTCACGCGCGATGATCGCGGCGTGGCACGTACGGCCGCCGCGGTTCGTCACGATGGCCGAGGCGCGCTTCATCACGGGTTCCCAGTTGGGATCCGTCATGTCGGTGACCAGCACGTCGCCCGGCTGGACCTTGTCCATGTCGGAGATGTCGCCCACGACGCGCACCGGACCCGAACCGATCTTCTGGCCAATGGCACGGCCGGTGATCAGCACCTGGCCGGTCGCCTTCAGGCGGTAGCGCTGCTGCACGTCGTTGGCGCCCTGCTGCGACTTCACCGTTTCGGGGCGCGCCTGCAGGATGTAGATCTTGCCGTCCACGCCGTCGCGGCCCCACTCGATGTCCATCGGACGCTGGTAGTGCTTTTCGATGATGACGGCGTAGCGGGCCAGTTCGTTGACCTCGTCGTCGGTCAGCGAGTAGCGGTTGCGCTCGGACACGGGCACGTCCACCGTGCGCACGGCACGGCCTTCGGGACGCTCGGGATCGAACTCCATCTTGATGAGCTTGGAGCCGATGCGGCGACCGACGATGGGATAGTGGCCTTGCTCCAGCGTGGGCTTGAAGACGTAGAACTCGTCAGGGTTGACGGCGCCCTGCACGACGGTTTCGCCCAGGCCATACGACGAGGTGATGAACACCACATCCTGGAAGCCCGATTCGGTGTCGATGGTGAACATGACGCCGGCGCTGCCCTTGTCGGAACGCACCATGCGCTGGATGCCGGCCGACAAGGCGACGTCGGCATGGGCGTAGCCCTTGTGCACGCGATAGGAAATCGCGCGGTCGTTGTACAGCGACGCGAACACGTGGCGGATCTTGTCCAGCACGTCGTCGATGCCCACCACGTTCAGGAAGGTTTCCTGCTGGCCGGCGAACGAGGCGTCGGGCAGGTCTTCGGCCGTGGCGGACGAGCGCACGGCGAACGAGCCCTTGCCATCGGCGTCGAGCTTGGCGAAGGCTTCGCGGATCTGCGATTCGAATTCCGGCGAGAACGGCGCCTCGACGATCCATTGGCGGATCTGCGCACCGGCGGTGGCCAGTTCGCGCACGTCTTCGGGGTTCAGCGTGGTCAGGCGTTCAGCGATCCGCTTGTCCAGGCCCGAAGCCTTCAGGAAATCGCGGAAGGCGTCTGCGGTCGTGGCAAAGCCGCCCGGCACGCGGACACCCGCGCCAGACAGCTGGCTGATCATTTCGCCAAGAGATGCGTTCTTGCCTCCTACCGAGTCCACGTCCGTCATGCGGAGCTGCTCGAACAAAACAACATACGACATTGAAGTCACCTTTTACAATGGAATGAAAGCGAGTTTGGTCAACGGATGAAATGCGCTGTTCTGAGTGCCGGAGAAACGCTTTTTCCGGCTTGTGCAGACACGCTTTCAGACGCTGACCAAACTGGCCTTGGACCGCCCTTGGGGTGACTTATAGGGGCCTGATTGTACTCGGTGGAGTACGTCCGGCCATCTGCCTGGTTGGAATTTTTTACACATGACATCTACCCCTATCGTACGCACGGTATACATCGTTTCCGACAGTACCGGCATCACCGCGGAAACCTTCAGCCAGTCAGTGCTTTCGCAGTTCGAGGAGGTCAATTTCAAGCCCATCCGCCTGCCCTTCGTGGACACGCTTGAAAAGGCCGCGGAAGTCGCCATGCGGATCGATCGCAGCGCCCAGGATGCGGGCGTGCCTCCCATCGTTTTCAGTACCCTGGTCAACCCTGAAATCCTGGCCCGCGTTCGCCAGGCGAACGGCATCTTTCTGGATCTGTTCGGCACGTTCGTCAGCCACATCGAGCAGGCGCTGGGCCTGAAATCCAGCCACTCCATCGGCCGCTCGCACATGCAGGCCAACTCGGAAAAGTACCGGAACCGGATCGACGCCATCAACTTCAGCCTGGCGCATGACGACGGCCAGTTCGTGAACCAGCTCGATCAGGCCGACGTGATCCTCGTCGGGGTCTCGCGTTGCGGCAAGACGCCCACCAGTCTGTACCTGGCCATGCAATACGCCATCAAAGCCGCGAATTTCCCGCTCACGCCCGACGATTTCGAACGCGGCACCCTGCCCTCGACCATCGCGCCTCACCGGGGCAAGCTGTTCGGCCTGTCGATCCAGCCCGAGCGCCTGGCCGAAGTGCGCAACGAGCGCCGCCCCAACAGCCGCTACGCGCAACTTGAGCAATGCCGCTACGAAGTGGCGGAAGCCGAACGCATGATGCGCCGCGAAGGCATTTCGTGGCTGTCCAGCACCACGAAATCGATCGAAGAGATCGCGACCACCGTGTTGCAGGAAGTCGGCCTGGATCGCGGATAAAGAAAAAGGGCGCGTTCAGGCGCGCCCTTGATTGACCGGCGATTTCAGCCGGCGAATGTTACGGTGAATATTCAGGGACGCAGCTTGACGCGCTCTCGTGATCCCGCGCCCCAGTACTTCAGCGGCGACATCTCCTGTTGGGCAACCTTTTCGGACTCTTCCAGGCGCATGTCCTGCCGCCCCACGCTGGCGGCATTTCCGGTTGCGCCCTCGATGCTCAGGCGCACGTACCGCGTCTGGCCCGGCGCCAGGTCGAACGTCAGGGTCTCGCCATCGCGCAGCGTATCGATCTCGTACTTGCCCGCCGGACGGTTCACGTAGAAGAAGCTGCCCGGCTTGGACCGGCCGACCTTCACCCCATTGACGCGCAGATACGGTTGATTCGACACCACGCCAATCGGCGCCGGCGGCTGGTAGAAATAGATTCGGCCCGTATCCGGGACCATGACGGGAATGGTGCCCGCCACATCCTTGTAGCGGGGACCGCCGCAACCGGCCAACAAGGCGGCGCCCAGCGCGGCGGCGGCCATCAACTTCAAGCTGCTCTGCATGGATTTCTCTTCGGTTCGGGTCTAACGCAAGCCAGGAACCTGCTCGGGCGAAGCCGCGCCCCAATAGCGCATCTTCAGGAGCTCGGTTTCAGCGAGTTCGGGCGGATCGACCATTTCCATGGACAGCTTGCCCACCGTGCCCGTGCTGCCCAGCGATTCGGCCTTGATGCGCACATAGCGCGTCTGACCGGGATCAAGCTTGAAACTCACGCCGTCACCCGTCCAATACAGGTTGGTCACGACATAACTGCCTGCCGGGCGGTCCACGAAAAAGAAGCTGCCCGGCTTGTTGCGCCCTACGACATCGCCGTTCACGCGCAGCTTTTGCTGCGCCACAGCGGCGGCCGACGCCTGCGCCTGCGGCTGGTAGAAGTAGATGCGCCCATCGCCTTGCGCGATTGGCGGTATGCGCCCCTGCAAGGATTGGTACTGCGGACCCGCGCACCCGGCCAGCGCAACCACCGTCGCGGCCGTCGCCGCCAATTTCATCCAGATCTTCATTGACGCTTTTCCACAGGCAGGGTGACAGGACGGTTCAACGGCAGATAGGCCATTTCACCAGGCAGGTAAAAGCCGACGAGCTTTCCCGAGGACGCCACGAGATAGGCCTCTCCCTGGCGCCGCGTCTGGACCGTGAACAGGCCGCCAAGCGACCGGTAGACGTCGCCTTGCGGCAAGGCGCCCACGCGCTGCCATTGCGACGCCGCCGGCAGATTCGCGATGCTGTCATTGGGCAGCTGGGCGGTGACCAAGCGCGACAGCTGGATCACGTTGACCGGGTCCGCCGGCGCCACGGGCACCAGGTTCGCCCGCTGTGTCGACACGGACATGCACGCGCTCAAGGAGAGCATGCCCGCGACGGCCAACACGGCAAACTTGCTCAGACGGGCCGCGCCCGCGATTTTTGGAACTTCCGACGACACCATGGATACCCCGGCAACGAATGAAGTGCGTAAGTATAGGGGTGCGTCAGAAATCTACAAAACGTATCCGCAATCAATAGCGCAGCGCCTCGCGCTCGCGTCGACCCGCGCCCCAATATCGCAAGTCGGCCAGCGCTTGCTGCGCGGCGTCGGGCGACTGCTCCAGGCGCAGCACTTGCTTGCCTCCCGCGACGTCCACCCGGACGTATTGCGTCTGCCCTGCCGCTAGCGGCACGACCAGCGGGTCCTTGCGTTCCTTGCGGTCCGTTGCCGTGATCACTTCGAGCGTCCCGGCCGACCGGTCGACGAAAAAGAAGTGGCCTGCCTTGGATTTGCCGACGCGGGCGTTGTCGACCAGGATGGCCGGATGCGGCACCTTGTCGCCGTTGGACGTCTTGGGCTGGTAGAAATAGATCCGCCCTTCGCCCGGCTCCAGTGCGGAGATCTTGGCCGCCACGTCGCCATACCGGGGGCCCGCGCAGCCCGCCAGCACGGTTGCGGCGCCCAGCGCGGCCAGGCTCAGTTTGATCCAGTGTTTCACGTGTCCCCTCCCCGGGCTCGAAATGCGGGCCGCGTCAGTGCGCCGCCCACGTTGCACAAGCGCGGCAGTATAGGGGGCAGATTCGCCGATCAATCGGTGGAAAAACGGGGGGATCCCGCGCCGGCTCAGGCGGGATGGCGCTGGGTCGCCTGGCGGCGCTGCTCGAACAGGCAGATCGCTGCGGCGGCGCCGACATTCAGCGACTCGACGGCGGCGGCGTCGTGGTCAATGCGCACCTTCAGGCTGGCAGCGGCCAGCAACGCGGGCGCCACACCCTGGCCCTCATGCCCGAACACCCACGCGCACCGCTCTGGCAGGCGGTCCGCGTAAAGGTCGCGCGAGCCGTCCAGCGCCGTCGCCACCAGTGGCACTCGCAAGCGCGGCAGCAAGGCCTGGAGATCGACATGCTCGTGGATATCCAGGACAAAATGCGCGCCCTGGCCGCTGCGAAGCACTTTGGGAGACCAGGCCGCCGCCGAGCCCGTGGCAAGAAACACCCGCTTGACGCCGGCCGCGGCGCACGTGCGCAGCAAAGTGCCAACATTGCCAGGGTCCTGGATGCGGTCGAATAGCACGCAGGTTTCATCCACCCGTTCAGGCAGCGCGGGCACCGGCGGCGTGACCAGGAAGGCGACGCCCTGCCCGCTTTCGACGGCGGCCACGGCGTGCATCAGGCGCGCGTCCAGCGCGAGGCTGACGTTGTCCGGCACGGCCACGGCGAGCGCCGCGATGTCCGGCTGGGAAAGGCGGTCCACGTCGAAAATCGCCCGATCCGGCGCGCCGTGGTGTTGCAACCATGCCTGGCAAAGGTGCACGCCATCGAGCAGCACTGGAGCGCCACGCTTGCCCGCGGTGCCGGCCAGCTTGACCAGCGCCTTGACCGCCGGGTTGTCCCGGGAACTGATGTGCTTCATGAAACCAGGCCGAAGGCCTTGATGGGCGCGAAGCTGCGCCGGTGTTCGGCGCACGGACCGTGCTCGCGCAGCCGTTGCAGATGCAGCGCCGTGCCGTAGCCCTTGTGCTGGTCGAACGCGTATTGCGGATACAGGGCGTGCAGGCGAAGCAGGTCGGCGTCGCGCGCGGTCTTGGCAAGGATGGAGGCGGCCGAGATTGCCGGCACCAGCGCATCGCCCTTGATGACGGTTTGCACGGTGCAGCGCAGTTTCGGCGCCTGATTGCCGTCGACCAGCGCCAGTTGCGGCTCGTTGGCCAGGCCCTGCACCGCGCGCTGCATCGCCAGCATGGTGGCGCGCAGAATGTTCAGGCTGTCGATTTCCGAGACCGTGGCGCTGGCGATGCACCAGGCAAGCGCCTGTTCCTTGATCTGCAGCGCCAATTCCTCGCGGCGCACGGCGGTGAGGACCTTGGAGTCGGCCAGGCCGTCAATGACGCGTGACGGATCCAGAATGACCGCCGCCGCATAGACCTGGCCGGCAAGCGGGCCGCGGCCCGCCTCGTCGACACCGGCGGTCAGCAGCGCGGGCTGCTCCGGCGCCACGAAAAGCTCAGGCTGCTCCATCGGCCACCTCCAGGATCGCCTGCGCGGCCAGCGCCGGCGTATCGCGCAACAGGTCTTGGTGCATGGCGGTGAAACGGGCCTCCACGCGGGCGATCAGGGCGTCGTCGGTCAACGCCTGCCAGGTCGCTTCGGCCAGTTTATCGGGCGTCGCGTCGTCCTGCAAAAGCTCGGGAACGACGAAGTCGCGAAGCAGCACGTTGGGCAGGCCCACCCAGGGCAGGTACGGGCGCTGCTGACCGGACTTCCACGCCATGATCCGCCGCATCCAGGGCGACAGGACGTAGGAGATGACCATGGGCCGTTTGAACAGCGCCGTTTCCAGCGTGGCGGTGCCGCTTGCGACCAGGACGGCCGTGGCGGCTTCCATGACGGACCAGGCCACCGGCGCCTTGCGGTCCCCGCCCTCGCCATGCAGATCGTGCGCGGTGACGCAGCGCAGACCGGGCACCGGGTACTGGGCCAGGATTTCCAGGAACTCGGCCCGCCGCTGGTCATTGACCATGGGCACGATGCACTGCAGGGCCGGATCCTTCTTCAGCAATTGCTGGGCCGCCTGCAGAAAGCGCGGCGCGAGCAGACGGATCTCGGAGGACCGGCTGCCGGGCAGGATCGCCAGCACACGGGCGTCTTGATCGATGCCCAGGCGCTCGCGGGCCGCCGCGCGGTCCGGCTGCATCGGCACGGCGCCGGCCAGCGGATGGCCCACGTACGTCACCGGTATGCGTTCCTTGCGGTAGATCTCTTCCTCGAACGGAAACAGCACCAGCATGTGCGAGACCGATTCGCGGATCTTGTGAATGCGCTCGTAGCGCCAGGCCCAGATCGAGGGGCCGACGAAATGCACCGTCGGCGTGCCCGCCTGGCGCAGCTGGTGCTCCAGCCGCAGATTGAAGTCGGGTGCGTCGATGCCCACGAAGACGGACGGCGGCTCGGCGAGCCAGCGGCGCTTGACGTCGCGGTAGGTAGCCAGCAGGCTGGGCAGGCGCTTGAGCGCGTCCACGTAGCCAAACACGGTCAGCGCGTGCATCGGATGCCAGGCGTCGAAGTCTCGCGCCTGCATCTGCGGTCCGCCGATGCCCTCGCAGCGCACGCCGCTGTCGCGCGCTTGCAGACCGGCAATGATGCGTCCGGCCAGCAGGTCGCCCGAAGGCTCGCCGGCCACCATGCCGATCCGAGCGCTCATGGGCGGATGATGCCGCGGGAGGCGACGTCCAGGAAGTCCAGCAGCGTCTGCAGATGTTCCGCGGCTTCAGGTGTGGATTGCTGGCGCTCGCGCAGTTCGGCGCGCGCCGCGTCCAGGGGCAGGCCCCGGCGGTAGATGATCTTGTAGGCTTCGCGCAGGGCCGAAATCGATGCCGCGGAAAAACCGCGGCGTTTCAGGCCTTCGACGTTGATGCCCACCGGGCGGCACGGGTTGCCGGCCGCCAGCACAAAAGGCGGGGTGTCCTGCATGAGGGAGCTGTTGCCGCCCGTCATGGTATGCGCGCCCACGCGCGAGAACTGGTGCACGCCGGTCAGGCCGCCGATGATCGCCCAGTCGCCCACATGCACGTGGCCGCCAAGCTGCACCGAATTGGCCAGGATCGTGTTGCTGCCGATGTGGCAGTCATGGGCCACGTGAACGTAGGCCATGATCCAGTTGTCGTTGCCCAGCGTTGTTTCACCGCCATCCTGCGTCGTGCCGGTATTGAGCGTGACGAATTCGCGCACCGTATTGCGGTCGCCGATCGTCAGGCGCGTCGGCTCGCCCGCGTACTTCTTGTCCTGCGGCATGCCGCCGATGGAGCAATAACGATAGAAGCGGTTGTCGCGACCGATGGTGGTCACACCGTCGATCATGCAGTACGGGCCGATTTCGGTCCCCGCACCGATGGTCACATCAGGCCCCACCACTGCGAACGGGCCGATGACCACGGTCGGGTCGATTTTTGCCGCCGGATCGACAACAGCGGTGGGATGGATGTTTCCTGCCATTTACTCTTCCAGGCTGCGAATCGCGCACATCAGCTTGGCGGAAGCCACTTCCTGGCCGTCGACCGTCGCGCGTGCTTGATACTTACAGATGCTGCGGCTCAGGCGTTCCGCTTCGACCTCGATGCGCAGCTGGTCGCCCGGGACGACGGGGCGGCGAAAGCGCGCGCCGTCGATGCCGACCAGGTAATAGGCGGTCTTGGCGCCTTCGCACTTGAGGCCGCCGTTTTCGTCCGTGAACGAGAACAGCGCCGAGGCCTGGGCCATGGCTTCGACGATGAGCACGCCCGGCATCACCGGATGGTGAGGAAAGTGACCGTTGAAAAACGGCTCGTTGATCGAGACGTTCTTGATGGCGACGATGGACTTGCCAGGCACCATTTCCACGACACGGTCAATCAGCAGCATCGGGTAGCGATGCGGCAGCCTCTCCATGATCCCCTTGATGTCGAGTTCCATTTTTCTATGCGTTCCTGCGAAATTAAATAATGTGGCGGCGCTGGCGCGCCAGGGCGGCGAACGCGCCCTAGTCCTTTTCCAGCGTGCGCACGCGGCGGCGCAATTGCGCCAACTGTTGTATCACGGCGGCGTTGCGCTGCCATTCGCCATGCTCCGCGTACGGGAAGACCCCGGTGTAGCGGCCAGGCTTGGAAATATTGGACGTCACTGCCGTGCCGCCCGAGATATGCACGTCGTCGCCCAGCACCAGATGCCCCGAGAGCATCGCGGCGCCGCCGATGGTGCAGCGCTCGCCGATGGTGGTCGAGCCCGCCACACCCACGCAGGCCGCCATCGCGGTATGCGCGCCGATGCGGCAGTTGTGGCCGATCATGATCTGGTTGTCGAGCTTCACGCCGTCCGCCAGGACGGTGTCTTCAAGGGCGCCGCGGTCGACGGTGGTGTTGGCGCCGATTTCGACGTCATCGCCCAGCGAAACGCCGCCGAACTGCGGGATCTTGCCCCAGGCGCCCTTGCCCAGCGAGGGATCCGGCGCGAAGCCGAAACCATCGGCCCCCAGCACCGAACCGCTGTGCAGGATGACCCGGGCGCCGATCTTGACGCCTTCGTACAGCGTGACGTTGGCATGCAGCCGGCCGTCGGGCCCGATGGACGATCCGGCGCCGATGACGCAACCCGGACCCAGCACCGTGCCCCGTCCGATGCGCACGCCGGCTTCGACGACGCAGTTCGGGCCGATACGCACGCCTTCTTCGATGATCGCGTCGGACGCAACCACGGCGGACGAATGGGTTTCAGCGGGCAAGGCGGGTCTGCGGGCAGTGTCGAACCACTGCGCGACGCGCGCGTAGAGCAGATAGGGATGCTTGCAGACGACCAGCGCGAATGGCGGGCGGTCGCTGCCCTGGGCTTCGAGCGCCTCGGCGACGTCGGTGGAGACGATGACCGCCCCCGCTCCGGTTGCCCCAAGCTGGCTTTGGTAACGGGGATTGGACAGGAAAGTGATTTCCTGGCGGCCGGCCGAAGACAGGGTCCCGATGCCGCAGACCCGGATGGGGTCTGCGCCGGGAACCGCACTGATACGCCAGTCCATACCCTGGGTATTGGCGGCGCTCAACAATGCTTCGAGTGTCGGCGCGCGGGCAAGATCCAGTAAAACCGGCATGACTAGACGGGTATCGCTTTACTTGCCCAGGCTCTGGATCACCTTGTCGGTGATGTCGATGCGCGGGTTGACCGTCACCGCGTCCTGGATGATCAGGTCGTAGTTTTCCTGTTCGGCAATGCGCTTGATGGCGTCATTGGCCTTGGACACGATGCCCGAGAATTCTTCGTTGCGGCGGCGGTTGAAGTCTTCCTGGAACTCGCGGCGCTTGCGCTGCAGGTCGGTGTCCAGGTTGGCCAGTTCGCGTTGGCGCTTGACGCGGTCGGATTCCGACAGGACGGGGGCGTCCTTGTCGAACTTCTCGGCTTGCGAGCGCAGGCTGTTGTTCAGGCGCTGGAGTTCGTCGTCGCGCTTCTTGAATTCGGCTTCGATCTTGCTTTGGGCAGTCTTGGCCGGACCCGATTCGCGCAGGATGCGTTCGGTATTGACGAAACCGATCTTGGTGCCTTGCGCTTGCGCGGGGATCGCGGCAGCCGAACCGAGAATGAGCGCACCCACCAGGGCAATGGAGCCGCCCAGCTTGCCACGGCGCTTGGCGCCCAGCGTCTTCGATGATTTAAGTGCGAAATCAGACATCATGAAAATCTCACCTTCCAGTAAGGCAAAGCCAAAGTGTGTATTGTGCCACTAAACAGCAAGGACGCTGGACCAGGGGGCCGCGCCCTTGTTTTCAAGAGTAACGCCTCGCTTAGAATCCCGTCCCGATCTGGAACTGGAAGCTTTGCTTGTCGTCGCCCGGCTTGGAATTAAGCGGTCGCGCATACGACAGCTGCAGCGGGCCCATCGGCGATTGCCAAGACAGGCCGATACCGGCCGAGAAACGCCAGCCGCACGGATCCTCGACCTCGGTGTTGTCGCGGCCGCGGGTGCAGGACAGGCCGCTGCCCGCCGACACCTGACCGGCGTCGCTGAAGATGAACCAGCGCAGGGTGCGATCCTTCGAGGCGCCCGGGAACGGCAGGTACAGCTGGGCGTTGGCCACGATGCGGCGCGTGCCGCCCAGGTAATCGCCCGTCTTGACGTCGCGCGGACCCAGCGACGAGCCTTCGTAGCCGCGGACGGTGCCGATACCGCCGGCGTAGACGTTCTTGATGACCGGGTAATCCTTGCTGCCGTAGCTCTGGCCCCAATCGACCATGCCGTTCAGCGCCAGGGTGTACGAGCCGCCCAGCGGCACGTAATACTGCTGTTGCGCCGTCAGCATCGTGTACTGCAGATCGATGGTCGACACGTCAGCCTTCAAGCGCGTGTACGAACCCTTGGTCGGCGCCAGCGCGCTGTCACGCGTGTCCTTGGACCAGCCGGCGCTCAGGATCACCGAGTTCGTCGCATCGCCATACTGGTCAACGAAACTTTCGTAGGCCGCCGGCGAGTTGTTGTACAGGTCGATCTGGTTGCGTTCGAAGTTGCCGCCCAGGAAGATGCGGTCGTACTCCGAGATCGGGATACCGAAGTTCATGCCCAGGCCCAAGGCCTTGACGCGGTAGTCACCGTCGTTGTTGTTCCAGGGCTCGGTCACGCGGTAGTACGCCGACGTCGTGCGGCTGATGCCGTCCTTGGTCCAGTACGGATCGGTATGCGACAGCACCACGGCCCGGTTCGTCTTGCTGGTGTTCAGTTGCAGCGTCAGGTTGGTGCCGCTGCCAAAGACGTTGTCTTCGCTGATACCGGCCGACAGAATCGCCTTTTCGGACGAGCCGTAGCCCACGCCCAGGTTGATCATGCCGGTGGGCTTTTCCTTCACGTCGACGTTGACGTCGACCTGGTC
Source organism: Achromobacter sp. E1 (assembly GCF_037039475.1). NCBI lineage: Bacteria > Pseudomonadati > Pseudomonadota > Betaproteobacteria > Burkholderiales > Alcaligenaceae > Achromobacter > Achromobacter sp. E1. Next base: position 2,519,584 of record NZ_CP146253.1, on the reverse strand, counting down.
AGGGGAGCCCGGGACCGGCTCGGTCTTGACGTTGACGTCGCTGAAGTAACCCAGGCGGTCGACGCGGTCGCGCGAGGTCTTGATGTCGCCGGCGTCGTACCAGGCGGCTTCCTGCTGGCGCATTTCGCGGCGCACGACTTCGTCGCGGGTACGGGTGTTGCCGCCGATCTGGATGCGGCGCACGTAGACGCGGCGGCTCGGATCGACGTAGAACGTCAAGTCGGCTTCGTGCTTGGCGCGGTCCAGTTGCGGGTTCGGGTTGACGTTGGCGAACGCGTAGCCCAGCTCACCCAGGTAGTCGGTGATCGCCTTGGCGGAATCGTTGGTCTTGGCGGCCGAGAAGGTCTCGCCTGCCTTGATCTGCACCAGGTCGTTGATTTCCTTGTCCAGGCCCAGCAGGTTGCCGGCCAGCTTGACGCTGCGCACCTTGTAGGGCTCGCCTTCATGGACGGTGATCGTGATGCGGATGTCCTGGCGATCCGGCGAAATGGTGACCTGCGGCGGCTCGACCGAGAACTCAAGGTAACCCTTGTCCAGGTAGAACGAGCGCAGGCGTTCGAGGTCGCCCTCGAGCTTTTCGCGCGAGTATTTGTCGGTATCGGTGTACCAGGTCAGCCAGCCGGGGGTGGTCAGCTTGAATTCGTCCAGCAGATCGCTTTCGGAAAAGGCCTTGTTGCCGACGAAACGGATTTCCTGAATGCGGGCAACCGAGCCTTCGAACACGTCGAAACTCACGCCGACGCGGTTACGCGGCAGCGGCGTGACGGTGGAAGTGACTTCGACGCCGTATTTGCCCTTGGACAGATACTGCTGCTTCAATTCGTATTCGGCGCGCTCGAGCATGGAGCGGTCGAAAATGCGGCCTTCCGCAAAACCGACCTGCGCCAGCGAGGTGGTGATGGCCTTGGAATCGAATTCGCGCATGCCGTTGAAATTAACGGACGCGATGGTGGGACGTTCTTGAACGACCACGACGACGACATTATTGTCCGTCTGGATCTGAACGTCGGTGAAAAAGCCCGTGCCATACAAACGGCGGATGGCTTCGGTGGCTTCTTCTTCGGTGAATTTCTCGCCGACCTTGACAGGCAGATAACCAAAGACGGTGCCGGCGTCGGTTCGTTGAATACCCTCTACGCGGATATCCCGCACGACAAAGGGTTCGAAGGCGTGGGCCAAGGCCGGCAACATCAGCGCGGCTACGAGACCCGGCAGTACACCCTTTTTGTGTTGAAACATCCGGCGAAAAGACATCCTTGAGTATCCTCGGTCGTGCAAATGGCGGGGGATTTTATGCTAAATGGCGTTCAAGTGAACAAACGCGTGAAATCGTTGAACAGCGCAAGCCCCATCAGGCTTGCCAATATGCCTATGCCGGCGCGTTGTCCGATGTCGATCCATCTTGCGGGCGGGGGGCTGCCCCGCACAATTTCGACGAGATAGTACAGCAGATGGCCACCATCCAGCATAGGAATAGGCAGCAAATTTAAAACGCCCAGGCTGATACTGATCAATGCGATATAGGCGATATACGCAACAATTCCGATCCGGGCAGTCTGGCCGGCGTAGTCCGCAATGGTGACCGGACCGCTCACATTGCGCCACGACACGTCGCCCGTCACCATGCGGCCCATCATGCGCAGCGAAAACCAGGCGGTGTCCCAGGTGCGGACGGCGCCGCGCCAGAGGCTGTCGAAGACGCCATAGCGCACGGTCACCATCGGCACGTTGCCGCCCAGTTGCACGCCCAATCGGCCGATTTCCTGGCCGTTGACGACTTCAGGGCGGGGCGTGACATTCAGCGTGACGTTGGCGCCATCCCGGACCACGGTCAGGGCGAGCGGCTTGCCGGCGCTTTCCTGGATCTGCTTGACGAGCGCGCCGGTGTCGGGCGCCGGCTGGCCATTGACGGCCACGACCAGATCGCCCGCGCGCAGGCCAGCGGCCTGCCCTTCTCCGCCGTCGATCACCGCGCGTACCGCGGGCTTGGGCTGGGCCAGACGCACGCCGGCCGCGGCAAGCGGGTCGCCCTCGGCCGGGTCCATCGTGTTGGGGGGAAGATCGAGTTCGCGCCGCTGGACGGCGCCGGAGGGTGTGCTGACCTCGATGCTGGCACGCCCGCCGGTGGACATGACGTCCATCAGGCGCCAGCGGGCGTCGGACCACGACGCGACTTCCTGGCCATCGATGGCCAGGATGCGGTCGCCGGCCAACAGGCCAGCCCGCGCTGCGGGGGTCTCGGCCGCGGGAGGCGCGATGATGGCGACGGGTTCCTCGGTGCCGGCCATGTTCAGGCACGCATACAGGAACACCGCGAGGATCAGGTTGAAGATGGGGCCAGCGGCCACGATGGCGATGCGCTGGCCCACAGGCTTGGTGTTGAAGGCGGAAGCCGCCACGGCCGGCGAGGCCCCAGGCGGCGCATCGTCCAGCATCTTGACGTAGCCGCCCAGCGGCAGCGCGGATACCGCCCATTCGGTGCCGTGCCGGTCGGTGCGGCGCAGGATGACCTTGCCAAAGCCCACCGAGAAACGCAGGACCTTCACACCGCAAAGGCGGGCGACCCAATAGTGCCCGAGCTCATGGAAAATGATCAGTGAGCCGAGCGCTACCGCAAAGGCCAGCAAGGTGAAAAGCATGGGGTCGGAATCTAGGAAATCAGAGGCAAACGCAGAGGCAATCGCGGCCCGCCATCAGGCCAGTCCGAGGTTGCCCGCAAAGGCGCGCGCCTCGGCGTCAAGCGCAAGTACGTCGTCAAGACTGCTGAGCGTAACAGATGCTTGCCGCGCCTGCCACTCGAGCGCAGCCTCGATGACCCGCGGAATCCAGGTGTAGGCCAGCCGCCCGTCCAGAAATGCGTCAACCGCCACCTCGTTGGCCGCATTGAGCACCACGCACGCGCCCTGCCCCGCCCGCATCGCGGCAAAGGAATGCGCCAGGCACGGAAAGCGGGTCAGATCCGGCTTTTCGAAGTCCAAGCGGCCATGCCGGGTCAAATCCAGCGGGCTTACGCCGCTCTCAATGCGGTCGGGAAAGCCAAGGCCGTACGCGATGGGCGTGCGCATGTCGGGCTGGCCCAGCTGCGCGAGCACCGAGCCGTCGTCGTACTCGACCATCGAATGCACGACGCTCTGCGGGTGCACGACCACGTCGATCCGATCGGCCGGCATCGCGAACAACCAGTGCGCTTCGATGACCTCAAGCCCCTTGTTCAGCATCGTGGCCGAATCGACAGAGATCTTGCGGCCCATGCTCCAGTTGGGGTGGGCGCAGGCCTGTTCGGGGGTGATGTCGTGCAGGTCTTCCAGGTCGCGGCCGCGGAAAGGCCCACCCGACGCGGTCAGCAGCAAACGGCGCACGCCCTTGGCCGGCTGCTGCGGCGCATCGGCACGGCCTTGGTGCGGCAGACATTGGAAGATGGCGTTGTGTTCGCTGTCGATGGGCAGCAATTCGGCGCCGTTGTCGCGGATGGCCTGCATGAAAAGCGTGCCGGCGGCGACCAGCGCCTCTTTGTTGGCGAGCAGGACGCGCTTGCCGGCGCGCGCGGCGGCAAGCGCCGAAGGCAGGCCTGCGGCGCCCACGATGGCAGCCATCACGGTGTCGCACTGCGAATCCGCGGCGGTGTCGGCCAGCGCCTGTGCGCCCACGCGGATCTCGGGCATGGCTCGCCCGCCCGTCCAGGCATCGATGAATTTCTGGCGGGCGGCGGCGTCGGGCACCACGACGACCGCGGCCCGGCTGGCCAGCGCCTGCTCGGCCAGCCGTTGCATCCGGCTGTGGGCCGAAAGCGCGTAAACCGCCATCCGCTGCGGGTGGCGGGCAATCACGTCCAGCGTGCTTTCACCAATCGAACCGGTCGATCCCAGCACGACGACACGTTGAAAAGCCGTCAAAACAAGACTCCAGACAAAAGTAGCGCGAACGGCGCGACGGGAAGAATCGCATCGATCCGGTCATAGACGCCGCCATGGCCAGGCAAGAGTGTGCTGGAATCCTTGCGGCCCGCGCGGCGCTTGAGCAGCGACTCGAACAGGTCCCCCACAATGGACAGCACGCCCAGCACCGCAGCGATCGGCAGGGCGAGCCAGAAAGTCCAGCGTTCCACCAGGGCGTGACCGAAGGTGCCGTCCCACAGGCTGGACAGCCCGATCCACACCACCGCGCCCAGGACGCCGGCAATGGCGCCTTCGATGGTCTTGCCCGGACTCACTCGCGGAGCCAGTTTACGCTTGCCGAAGGCCCGGCCGGCAAAGTAAGCGGCAATATCGGCCACCCAGACGAGGGCCAGCAGCGACACGACGAACACGGCGCCGCGCGCCACGTACATCTGCGCCAGCACCGCCCAGGCCGCAAAGGCGGCCGGGACGGAGAAGACCGACCACGCCAGACTGGCCGGCGGCGCGTCGGCGCGCCCGCGCACCACGGCGGCCACGCCCGCAAACAGCCAGACGGCCGACACGGCCGGCACCAGATAGCGCAGCACCCAGCCGGGATCGCCCGCGCCGGCCCGGTCGCCCGCCAGCCAGGCGGACGTCAGCACCAGCATGCCAGCGAACAGCAGGACGGCGACACCGATGGAGATCAGGGGGGAAGGCGGTTGCGGCAGCGTCAGGCGCAGCCACTCCCAGTTGGCGCACGCGGCCGCAAGGGCCAGCAGCGCGACGAACCACCAGGGATTGGCGCTCGCCATGGCGGCGGCCAGAATGGCCAACAAAACGACGGCGGTAACGATACGCTGGCCCAGCATGTGACGGTCTCCTCTTGTGCAGCCTGGAAAGACGCGCGCGTCGCGTTCGGCTTACTTTGCAGCCGCTTCGCTGACTTGTGCGCTGGTGCGGCCGAAGCGGCGCTCGCGCGTGCGGTACCAATCAAAGGCGGCCATGAGTTCATTGGCGCCGAAATCCGGCCAGTAGCGGTCCGTGAAGTAGAACTCCGCGTACGCCATCTGCCAGATCAGGAAATTGGAAATGCGCTGCTCACCGCCGGTGCGGATGAACAGGTCGGGCTCGGGGGCCCATGCCATGGAAAGGTGCCGGGAAAGACGCTCCTCGTCCACCCGTTCTGGGTGCGCGGCCAGGTCGGGCTCGGCCGCAAGCATGGCGCGGGTGGCTTGCAGGATGTCCCAACGGCCGCCGTAGTTGGCGGCGACGGTCAGGTGCAGCCGGTCGTTATGCGCGGTGCGCTCTTGCGCAGCGGCGATCAGCTCGCGCAGGCGCGGCTCGAAGGCGCTCAGGTCGCCGATGACGTGCAGGCGCACGCCCTGCTCTTGCAGCTTGCCGACCTCGCGCTCGAGCGCCTGCACGAACAGGCGCATCAGGAGCGAGACTTCTTCGGCCGGACGGCGCCAGTTCTCGGAACTGAACGCAAACAGCGTCAGGTAGCGCACACCCGCGCGACCGCAGGCCTCGACCACGCGGCGGACGGCCTGCACGCCTTTGGCATGCCCGGCCGTGCGAGGCAGCAGACGCCGCGTCGCCCAGCGGCCGTTGCCATCCATGATGATAGCGACGTGCTCGGGGATGTCGCGGATATCGGGAACCGCCTGAGTCGAACTTGTTGCCATTAGTTTGGGGGCTGCGCGCGGCGGACCGGCGAAAGACACGAATACGGGAAAAAACCTGCGCCGTCGTTTCCATCGCTACGAGGAAGTACCGCGAGGCAATGGACAGGACGGCGCATGTGCAACGAAATCCTGACGCCACGCGGGCCGACAAAGCGGCGCCGCGCGGCGTGTTGGGATTATACGGTCATGATTTCGGCTTCTTTCTGGACGACCATCTTGTCGATGTCGGCGACGGCGCGATCCGTCAGCTTCTGGACGTCGTCCTGCGAACGGCGTTCGTCGTCTTCGGAGATTTCCTTGTCCTTGACCAGCTTCTTGAGCGCTTCGTTGGCCTCACGGCGCAAGTTGCGCACCGCGATCTTGGCGTCTTCGCCTTCGCTGCGCACGACCTTGGTCAGGTCGCGGCGGCGTTCTTCGGTCAGCGCGGGCATCGGAACGCGGATGGTGTCGCCCATCGAGATGGGGTTCAGGCCCAGGTCCGACTCACGGATGGCCTTTTCGATCGGGCCGGCCATGTGCTTTTCGTACGGCTGCAGGCTGATGGTGCGGGCATCGACCAGGTTCACGTTGGCGACCTGGCCGACCGGCACGGGCGAGCCGTAGTATTCGACCTGCACGTGGTCCAGGATGCCGGTGTGGGCGCGGCCCGTGCGGATCTTGGCCAGGTTGGTCTTGAGCGTATCAAGCGACTTGGCCATCCTGGCTTCGGCGGATTTGCGGATTTCTGCTGCGCTCATGGAATTTCCTTTTCTTTAAACGTGTACCAACGTGCCTTCGTCCTCGCCGCTCACGACTCGCTTGAGCGCGCCGGACTTATTGATCGAAAACACCTTGATCGGCAATTTCTGGTCGCGGCACAACGCGAAGGCGGTGGCGTCCATGACTTCAAGGCGGCGAACGATCGCCTCGTCGAAGCTGATGCGCGCGTAACGCGTCGCGGTGGGATCCTTGTTGGGATCCGCACTGTAGATGCCGTCCACCTTGGTGGCCTTCAGCACGATCTCCGCGCCGATTTCGGCGCCGCGCAGTGCCGCAGCCGTGTCGGTGGTGAAGAAGGGATTGCCGGTACCCGCGGCGAAGATCACGACCTTGCCCTCTTCGAGGTAACGCAAGGCCTTGGGCCGGATGTAGGGCTCGACGACCTGATCGATATTCAGCGCGGATTGTACCCGGGTGTCGATACCCTTGTGCTTGAGCGCGTCTTGCAGCGCAAGCGCGTTCATGATGGTGGCCATCATGCCCATGTAGTCGGCGGTGGCGCGGTCCATGCCCTGCGCACCCGGGGCGACGCCACGGAAGATGTTGCCTCCGCCGATGACGATGGCCAATTCGACGCCTGCGGCGGCGACTTCAGCGATCTCATCGGTCATACGGACGATGGTGGAGCGATTGATGCCAAATGCATCGTCGCCCATCAGCGCCTCGCCGGAAAGTTTGAGAAGAACCCGTTTGTATGCCCTGCTGCTCATAGGTGATATCCCGAAGAACAATCCGACGAAAGTGTAAGACAAGAATGGGGTTGACCCCCAGCACCGCGCCCGCCTGGCGGGTTGGCTACCCCATCGGCGTCTGCCTTTGGGGGGGCCATGCGGCGAAAAAGGCCGGACTAGAATTTAATCTAGCGCCGGCCTTTAAGCACTACCTAGAGGTCAGGCGGCGCCAGCGGCGGCGGCGGCAACCTCAGCGGCAAAGTCGCTGGTCTTCTTCTCGATACCTTCGCCGACGACGAACAGCACGAACTTGCTGATCGACGCGCCCTTTTCCTTCAGGTGCTGTTCGACCGTGTGCTTGTCGCTCTTGACGAACGGCTGCGACAGCAGCGTCACTTCCTTCAGGAACTTCACGACCGAGCCTTCGACCATCTTGGCGACGATGTCGGCCGGCTTGCCGGATTCGGCGGCCTTCTGCTCGGCAACCGAGCGCTCGGCGGCGATGTCGGCGGGGTTCACGCCGTCGGCGTTCAGGGCCTTGGGCTTGGTGGCGGCGATGTGCATCGCCAGGTCCTTGCCCACTTCCTCGGCGCCGGTGTATTCGACCAGCACGCCGATCTTGCCGCCGTGCACGTAGCTGGCCAGCGAGTTGGCGGTCTCGATGCGCTCGAAGCGGCGGATCGAGATGTTTTCGCCGATCTTGCCGATCAGGGCGGTACGGGTGGTTTCGACGGTGCCTTCGCCGAAGGGCAGCGCCGACAGCGCGGCCACGTCGGCCGGGTTCTGCGTGGCGACCAGCTCAGCCAGCTTGTTCACAAAGCCGACGAAGTCGTCGTTCTTGGCGACGAAGTCGGTTTCGCAGTTGATTTCGATGACGGCGCCCTTCTTGGCGTCGGCGGAGATGAACAGACCGATCAGGCCTTCGGCGGTGACGCGGGCGGCGGCCTTGCTGGCCTTGTTGCCCAGCTTGACGCGCAGGATTTCCTCGGCGCGGGCCAGGTCGCCTTCGGCTTCCGTCAGGGCCTTCTTGCATTCCATCATGGGCGCGTCAGTCTTTTCGCGCAGTTCCTTGACCAGGGCAGCGGTAATTTCAGCCATGTTTGCTCCAAATTTTGCTAAGACACGCCCCGGCGGGCCGGGGCTGTGATTTGATTCGATGAGACGCCCGCACGTGTCGGGCCTGGAAGATGGGAGCCCAGCTTCGCAGCGCCGACGGGGCGAAAGCGGACCAGATTCGGCGCCGCTTCCAGACCTTACCCGCCGGACATGACAACAGGCTTAGGCCTGGTTGTCTTGCACTTCGACGAACTCTTCCTGACCTTCGCCCAGCTCTTCGACCAGACCGTTCAGGTTTTGCTCGCGGCCTTCCAGGACGGCGTCGGCGATGCCCTTGGCGTACAGCGCGATGGCCTTGGCCGAGTCGTCGTTGCCGGGGATGACGTAGTCGATGCCTTCGGGCGAGTGGTTGGTGTCAACCACGGCGACCACGGGGATGCCCAGGGTCTTGGCTTCGGCGATGGCGATCTTGTGGTAGCCGACGTCGATCACGAACATGGCATCGGGCAGACCGTTCATGTCCTTGATGCCGCCGATCGACTTGTTCAGCTTGTCCAGTTCGCGTTGGAACAGCAGGCCTTCCTTCTTGATCATGCGCTCGGCGCCGCCTTCGGCGACCACGGCTTCCATGTCCTTCAGGCGCTTGACCGAGGTCTTGACCGTCTTGAAGTTGGTCAGCATGCCGCCGAGCCAGCGGGCGTCGACGTAGGGCATGCCGCAACGGGCGGCTTCAGCAGCGACCAGCTCGCGAGCGGCGCGCTTCGTGCCGACGAACAGGATGTTGCCGCCGCGAGCAGCCAGCTGCTTCACGAACTTGGTGGCTTCCTGGTACTTATCAACCGTCTTTTCGAGGTTGATGATGTGAATCTTGTTGCGGTGACCGAAGATGTACTGAGCCATCTTGGGGTTCCAGTAACGGGTCTGGTGACCAAAGTGGACACCCGCTTCCAGCATTTCGCGCATCAAAGACATTTAATTCTCCAAGGGTTGGTTTCTTGCGCCGCACCTGCATCAGCATCTTGCTGACACCCTGGGTGGTGTTGCGCGCGATTTCCCGCAAAACGCGGGATGACAAAGATTTTAACCGGGCCGGCCGATCACTGCCGCAATAACTACGACGCTCCAGGCGCGTTGCCTGTAGCGGCTCGCCTTTAACGACTTCTACTACGCTGCCGCGATAAACCCAGACGGCCGCCACCACAAGATTCTTGCATTGCGTCTTTCCGACACTCCAGGAGATTCCTGGAAGTTTCTTCGAGACGCACCCGGAGTTGTTTTGTTGGCGGCGAAATCCAGTTCTTCGCAAACGTGGCCGCTAGGCCAGCCCGCGCATCAGGCCGCTGTGGCAGTTCTTCAGGATCCTTTTCAGGAATGCCCTTTTCAGGGCGCGCTTTTCAGCGCATTTCCAAGAACTTAATCCAGCGCCCATACCGAACCTGCATCGCCGCTCGAAAACACTTCCGGGCTTGCAAGCACACCGCGCCCAGCTGGCGGCGGCATTCATGTCCGGAACGCATCCGGCTGGATCCCGACCAAAGCCCGGCTGCTTCCCAACACCCTGCGGCTTGCCCGAATTCGCTCCACAACCTTCGCTTGCGGTGAAACTTCAGGGCCTGCCGCGAGATCTTACGAAGAACCGCGCATGACCGAAAAATCCTGCCGGGTGTGCCCTGGACCCAAAGGCCAGCACCCGCCGGGTTTGGCTGGGGGTCAGACTGCCTGAGCGGTGGCTTTTGCCGAAGCTCTTGCCATGGCGCTGGCGGTGCAGACCCTTCTTGCCGGTAACCCGATTGCTCCCCAAATTTTTAGGGAAGCCTATAATTCTACTATTCTTTCAAGCAGACATTCAAGCGACACATCGCAAGCTTTCCATGGGCACAATCACTGATCCGGCCGACCTGGCCAAGATGCGCGCCGCCTGCCAGGACGCCGCCAAAGTTCTCGATTTCATCACGCCGCACGTCAAACCGGGCGTTACCACGGGCGAACTCGACCGCCTCTGCCTGGAGTACCTGACCGACGAACTGAAGGTGAAGTCCGCCACGGTCGGCTACGCACCCCCCGGCTACCCGCCCTTCCCCGGCGCCATCTGTACCTCCGTGAATCACCAGGTGTGCCACGGCATCCCGGGCGACAAGGTGCTGAAAAATGGGGACTCATTGAACATCGACGTCACCATCATCAAGGATGGCTGGTTCGGCGACACGAGCCGGATGTACGCGGTGGGCGAACAGTCCATTTTGTCCCGGCGCCTGTCCGACATCACGTTCGAGTGCATGTGGAAGGGCATCCAGCAGGTCAAGAACGGCGCCACCCTGGGCGACATCGGCAATGCGATCCAGAAGCACGCCGAGTCCAACGGATTTTCGGTGGTGCGCGAATTCTGCGGCCACGGCATCGGGCAGCGCTTTCACGAAGATCCCCAAGTCCTGCACTACGGCAAGCCCGGCACGGGCGTGAAGCTGGTGACCGGCATGCTGTTCACGATCGAACCGATGATCAACGCCGGACGCCGCGAAATCCGCCAACTGGCCGACGGCTGGACCGTGGTCACGCGCGACCACAGCCTGTCCGCGCAATGGGAACACGCCGTCTGCGTGACGGAGACCGGCTACGAGGTCCTGACCCTGTCGCCCGGCATGCCCCAGCCGCCCGCGTTCATCACCGAACCCATCGTCATCCCCGCCGTCTGAAGCACCGCAGCCACCCATGACCGCCGAAATCCTTACCCAGCTGCGCGAACGCATTCAGGAATCCCGGCGGGCCGCGGTGGCCCAGTTCCGGGAACACGAACGCCCCGACATCCTGCTGACCGAACTGCGGCGCATCGTGGATGCCGCCCTGCGGGATCTGGTCAAGCATTGCCCGCTGCCGGTCGGCGCCACGCTGGCGGCCGTGGGGGGCTATGGCCGGGGCGAGCTCTACCCCCACTCCGACGTCGATCTGCTGATCCTGCTGCCGCATGCGCCGACGCCCGACGAGGAAAGCGCGATCGAAAAGCTGGTGGCGTCGCTGTGGGATCTGGGACTGGAGCCGGGCCACAGCGTGCGCACCATCGAGGACTGCGAACGCGAGGCGGATGCCGACATCACCGTGGAAACCGCCCTGCTGGAATCCCGCTGGCTGGCCGGCAGCCGCGTGCTGATGCGCAAGTTCGACGCGGCCACCAAGTCGCGGCTCGATCCGCAAGCGTTCTTTCTGGCCAAGCGCGTCGAAATGCAGCAGCGCCACGGGCGCTACCACGACACGCCCTACGCGCTGGAACCCAATTGCAAGGAATCGCCGGGCGGGCTGCGCGATCTGCAGGTCATCCTGTGGATGGCCCGGGCCGCCGGGTTTGGCAACAACTGGCGCTCGGTGGCGCAGGCGGGTCTGCTGACCTCGTCCGAGGCGCGCGACCTGCGCAAGGCCGAGCAAGCCTTCAAGCGCCTGCGCATCGAACTGCACCTGCTTGCCAACCGGCGCGAAGACCGGGTGCTGTTCGACCTGCAGCCCGCGCTGGCCGAGGTCTACGGCATCCATGCGACTGCCACGCGACGCGGCAGCGAACTGCTGATGCAGCGCTACTACTGGGCGGCGCGGCTGGTGACACAGCTGAACGGCATCCTGGTGCAGAACATCGAGGAGCGGCTGTTTCCCCGTCCCGACAGCGACGCGCGCGACATCGACGACGATTTCCGCAACCTGCGCGACCGCCTGGACATCATTCGGGACGACGGCTTCGAGCGCAATCCCACCCTGCTCCTGCGCGCCTTTTTGGTGATGCAGCAGCACCCCGAGCTGACGGGCATGTCTGCCCGCACGCTGCGCGCCATCTGGCATTCGCGTCACCGCATCGACGCGCAGTTCCGCCGCAATCCGGTCAACCGCAAGCTGTTCCTGCAGATCCTGCAGCAGCCGCGCGGCATCGTCCACGAATTGCGGCGCATGACCATGCTGAACATCCTGCCGCGCTACCTGCCGGTGTTCCGCCGCATCGTGGGCCAGATGCAGCACGATCTTTTCCACGCCTATACGGTGGACCAGCACACGCTTGCGGTGGTGCGCAACCTGCGCCGTTTCACCATGCCCGAGCACGCGCAGGAATATCCGTTGGCCAGCCAGCTGATCGCGGGCCTGGACCGTCACTGGCTGCTGTACGTGGCCGCGCTGTTTCACGACATCGCCAAGGGCCGCGGCGGCGACCATTCTGAACTGGGCGCGCGCGAGGTTCGCAAGTTTGCCGCCGACCACGGCATGGACCCCGAAGACGCCAAGCTGGTGGAGTTCTTGGTGCGCCAGCATCTGCTGATGTCTGCGGTGGCGCAAAAGCGGGATCTGTCCGACCCCGACGTGGTGAAGGAGTTTGCCGCGACGGTCAAGGACGAACGCCATCTGACCGCGCTGTATCTGCTGACGGTGGCCGACATCCGCGGCACCAGCCCCAAGGTCTGGAACGCCTGGAAGGGCAAGCTGCTGGAAGACCTGTACAAGCTGACGCTGGCCGCGCTGGGCGGCGCCCATGCCGACGCCCATACGGTGCTGGCTGAACGCAAGGAAGAAGCGGCGCGGCTGACGCGCCTGGCCGGTCTGCGCGACGACGCACGCGAAGCCTTCTGGAATCAGCTGGACGTGGCGTACTTCCTGCGGCACGACGCCTCGGACATCGCCTGGCACACGCGCCACCTGTACCACCAGGTCGAGCCCGCGCGGGCCGTGGTCAAGGCGCGCCCAACCGAGCAGGGCGAAGGCCTGCAGATCATGGTCTACACGCGCGATGCCCCCGACCTGTTCGTGGCGATCTGCGGCTATTTCGACGCCAAGTCCCTGTCCATTCAGGACGCCCGCATCCACACGACCCGCCATGGCTGGGCGCTGGACAGCTTCATCGTGCTGCTGCCGGAAGGCGCCAGCGACCTGCGGGCGCAGGCCACGCTGGTCGAGCACGAACTGGCCGAGCGGCTGAAGGACCCGCAGGCAGCCGCGCAGGCCCAGCCCGGGCGCGGCGGATGGTACGGACGCGGCCGGCAATCGCGCGTGTCTCGCGTGTTTCCGGTCATGCCGCAGGCCGAGCTGCAGCCGGACGAGCGCAGCACATCGTGGCGCCTGTCCGTCACGGCGACCGACCGGCCGGGACTGCTGCATGCCCTGGCGCGCGTCTTTGCCCGCCACGAGGTCAACCTGCTCATGGCCAAGATCATGACGCTGGGAGACCGCGTCGAGGACGTGTTCATCGTGGACGGATCCGCCCTGGCGCGCCCCCGCAGCCAGATGCAGTTCGAACGCGACATCCTGGACGCGCTTTCCGGCGACACGGCCCAGCAGCGCGCCGCCTGAGCCCGCATCGCCAGACCCCGCCCGGACCGCATACAATCCGGGTTTTCGGCCAGGCGATGCTTGCTCCCATGCAGCTCAATGACTATCTGCGCGTTTTCGGTGGCAGCTTTTTCTTCGCGCTGGCCACGCTGCTGCCGTTTCTGAACCCACCCGCGATCGCCCCCATCTTCCTCTCGCTGACCGAGGGCGCTTCGTCCGCCACACGGGTGGTGCTGGCCAAGCGCGTCGCCACCAACGTGTGCCTGATGCTGATCGTGGCCATGGTGGCGGGCAACGTGCTTCTCAGCTTCTTTGGAATCTCGCTGTCGATCGTGCGCGTGGGCGGGGGCATGCTGGTGATCGCCAGCGCCTGGCGGCTGGTGAACTCGCCAGATGCCGACACCGAACGCGTCGCCCGCATGGCCGAATCGTTCACCCCCGAAATGGCCAAGGCCCGCGCGTTCTATCCGCTAACCTTTCCCATCAGCTGCGGTCCCGGCTCCATCGCGGCCGCCATCACGGTCGGCGTCTCGCTGCGAGACCAGAATCACGCATTGAGCCTGGTGCGCCTGGCCGGCTCCATTCCTGGCATCATCGTCGTTTCGCTCACGCTTTATGTCTGCTTGCGCTTTGCGGCCCAGATGCTGCACCGCCTGGGAGACAATGGCACCGCTGTCTTCATGCGGCTGTCGGCCTTCATCATGCTGTGCCTGGGGGTGCAGATCTTCTGGGAGGGCGCCCGGGAACTCCTTTTGGGCGTACTGACCCAGGTGATGCAACCAATTCCCGTCCCGAAGGCCTAAGCATGGCCGGCCGTCGCGCCGGCCTCGTCTAACCCATTCCAACGCAACAATGACCTCTCGCTCAGAACGCCTGCTCCGCCTGATCGCCCTCTTCTCCTTCGGCGCCGTGGGCATCGCCCTCGTTTCCCAGCACGTCTTCGACATGCCGCCCTGCGCCTGGTGCGTGTTGCAGCGCCTGATCTACCTGGTGATCGGCGTCGTTGCCCTGGTGGGCGGCTTTGGCGGCGGACGCGCCCTGACGCGGATCTGCGGCTTTCTGGCCGCCCTGCTGTCGCTGTCGGGCATCGTGGCCGCCTGGTACCAGTACAGCGTGGCCGCCAACATGCTCTCGTGCGACCAGACCTTTGCCGATCGTTTCATGACGGGCATCGGCCTGGAAAGCGCCATCCCGTCGCTGTTCGGCATCTACGCCACCTGCATGGACGCCAAGGTGCCGGTGCTGGGCGTTGAATACGCCCTGTGGAGCCTGGCGCTCTTTGTCATCCTGTTCTTCATGGCGCTGCCGGTGGCGTTCAGGCGCGGCCGGGCCTGAACCCGGCGTGCACATGCAGACCCTGAAATACCTTGCCGGCTATCCGGAACCGCTGCTGGCGCAGGCCCAGAAACTGCTCGACCAGGACAAGCTGGGCGCGGCCCTCCTGGCGCGCTATCCGGAAGGCGCGCACGACGTGCGCACCGACAAGGCGCTGTACCAGTACGTGACCGAGCTGAAGAACGCCCACATGCGCAATGGCGACCAGATCAACAAGGTCGCGTTCGACAGCAAGATCCATGTGATTCAGCACGCCCTGGGCCAGCACACCTACATTTCGCGGGTGCAAGGCGGCAAGCTGAAGGCCAAGCACGAGATCCGCGTGGCGACGTTGTTCAGGAACGTGCCCGCGCCATTCCTGAAGATGATCACCGTGCACGAGCTGGCGCACTTGAAGGAGAAGGACCATAACAAGGCCTTCTACAACATGTGCCTGCGCATGGAGCCGCACTACCATCAGTACGAATTCGACCTGCGCCTGTACCTGACGCACCTGGAGGCCACGCGCACGCCGCTTTGGGAAGCGAAAGGCTAGATCGCATCTGCAACGGGTAAAAAAAAGGTTCATCGCGCAATAGCGTGGAGGGATTTGGCAAGTTTTCGTACTCTTGATGGCAGGAATTTGCCATCAGGAGTGCGTGGAGATGCTGGATCGCAAGCTGCTGGAGTCGCTGGGGGGCTGGCAAGGCTATGTCGTCGAACGCGTGGAGTGGCCCGAGGGCGCTGGGCGCACGCTGTCGATCTATTTGAAGCCGACCGCCAAGGTGATGCTGTGCGAGCAGTGCGGCGCACGATGTCGCCAGGTCCATGAGACCACGGTGCGACGGGTTCGAGATCTGCCGTTATTTGAGTACCGGGTTGTTCTTCACGTGCCACGCCGGCGCTTGTTGTGTGAGCAATGCGGTGGCCCGCGCCTGGAGCGGCTTACTTGGCTGGGGCGTTACCAACGGGTGACGGATCGGCTTGCGGCGGCCTGCAGCCAATTGCTGCAATCGAGCAACGTGCAGGCGGTGGCTAGGTTCTTCGAGCTGGGTTGGCATACCGTCAAGACGCTGGACAAGGCCCGGCTCCGAGCATCAGTGCGCGAACCGGATTGGTCCAGGATCGAGTATTTAGCGATGGACGAGTTCGCCCTGCATAAAGGGCATCGGTACGCGACGGTAGTCGTCGATCCGATCAGCAGGCAGGTGCTGTGGATCGGCCCAGGACGCTCACGCGAGACGGCTCGGGCGTTCTTCGAGCAATTGCCGCGTGGGGTCGCCCAACGCATCAAGGCCGTTGCCATCGACATGACTACGGCCTACGAGTTAGAGATCCAGGCCCACTGCCCACAGGCGGAGATCGTCTATGACTTGTTCCATGTCGTGGCCAAGTACGGACGAGAGGTCATTGATCGGGTGCGCGTGGACCAGGCCAACCAACTGCGCCAGGATCGTCCCGCGCGCAGGGTCATCAAATCGAGCCGCTGGCTGCTATTGCGCAACCGCGACAAGCTAGACCGGCAGCAGGCCGTCCGACTCGACGAATTGCTGCACGCCAACCAGCCGCTGCTGACGGTCTATGTCCTGCGGGACGAACTCAAGCGGCTCTGGTTCTACCGAAGACCTGCCTGGGCAAAACAAGCCTGGCACCACTGGTGCGAGCAGGCTGAGCAAAGCGGAATAGCCCCCTTGAACACCTTCGCTCAGCGCCTGAAAGGCTATCTGCATGGCATCCTGGCCAGATGCCGACATCGTCTAAATACCAGCATCGTTGAGGGCATCAACAACACCATCAAGGTCATTAAGCGGCGCGCCTACGGTTACCGAGACCAGGAATACTTCTTCCTCAAAATCCGCGCGGCCTTCCCCGGTAATGCTCAATGAACCAAAAAAAATGCCGTCCCGAGGGACGGCATTTTGTTCTGCGCGAAACGCCGGCGGCGATCAGGCGTCGTCGGAGGTGTGCCCCATGTTGAAGCGCAGGCCGCCCGCGTCTTCGTCCTTGCCGGGCTCGGAGCGCGATTGCCCCAGGCGGGCCAGGTACTCGGGCGTGATGTCGCCGGTGATGTACTGGCCGTCGAAGCACGAGGCCTCGAAGCGCGTCAGCTTGGGATTGATGTCGCGCACGGCCTGCTGCATGTCGTGCAGGTCCTGGTAGACCAGGCTGTCCGCGCCAATGGCGCGGGCGATTTCCTCGTCCGTGCGGCCGGTGGCGATGAGCTCGCTCTGCGTGGGCATGTCGATGCCGTACACGTTGGGGAAGCGCACAGGAGGCGCGGCCGAGGCGAAGTACACCTTGTTGGCGCCGGCGGCGCGGGCCATGTCGACGATCTCGCGGCTGGTCGTGCCGCGCACGATGGAGTCGTCGACCAGCAGCACGTTCTTGCCCTTGAATTCCATGCCGATGGCATTGAGCTTCTGGCGCACCGACTTCCGGCGCACTGCCTGGCCCGGCATGATGAACGTACGGCCCACGTAGCGGTTCTTGATGAGCCCTTCGCGATAGTCCAGGTTCAGGCGTGCGGCAAGCTGCATGGCGGCCGGGCGCGAGGAATCGGGAATCGGCATGACGACGTCGATGTCGCCCAGGCGCATGTTGCGCGCGACCTTGTCGGCCAGGTACTCACCCATGCGCAGGCGCGCGTCGTACACCGACACGCCGTCGATCATCGAATCGGGGCGGGCGAAGTAGACGTATTCGAAAATGCAGGGGACCAGCTGGGGGTTGTCGGCGCACTGGCGGGCCACCATGCGGCCGTCCAGGTCGATGAAGACGGCTTCACCGGGTTCCACGTCGCGCACGAACGTGAATCCGCTGCCTTCAAGCGCCACGGATTCCGAGGCAACCATCCATTCCACGCCCTCTTCGGTTTCCTGGCGGCCAATGCACAGCGGGCGGATGCCGTTGGGATCGCGGAAGGCCAGCAGGCCGTAGCCGGAAATCTGGGCCACGACGGCATAGGCGCCGCGCACGCGCTTGTGCAGGGCGGACACGGCGCGGAACATGGCGTCCTCGTCGAGCGACACGCCGTTGGCGGCCGATTGCAGCTCGTGCGCCAGCACGTTCAAGAGGACTTCGGAATCGGAGTTCGTGTTGATGTGGCGGCGGTCGACGCGATACAGCGACTCGCGCAGCTCACGCCAGTTGGTCAGGTTGCCGTTGTGGGACAACATGATGCCGAACGGGGCATTGACGTAGAACGGCTGGGCCTCTTCCTCGCTGGCGCTGGAGCCGGCGGTGGGATAGCGGACCTGGCCGACGCCCGACGTGCCGGGCAGCGCGCGCATGTTGCGCGTGCGGAAGACGTCGCGCACCAGGCCGTGCGCCTTGTACATATTGAACTGGTTGCCTTGCGACGTCGCAATGCCCGCGGCGTCCTGCCCGCGATGCTGCAACAGCAGCAAGCTGTCATAGAGCAGCTGGTTGACCGGCCCGCGCCCGATGACCCCTACGATTCCACACATGGTGAGATTTCCTGGTTGATTTGAAGCTAATCAGTACGGCAGCCACGTCGCCAGGGTTGGCGGCAGCCACGTCTTGATATGTTTGATGGCCTCGATGGCCGAATGCGAAAACATGGCGTCCTGCCACCACGGCTCTTGCGGCAGCGGCGTATACCCTGCGGCGGCGACCAGCGCCAGCACGATCAATAGACCACGGGCCAGCCCGAACATTCCGCCCAGGCCGTGATCGGCGGGGCTGAGTCCGGTGCTGCGGATCAGGGCGGCAAGCGTCATATTGACTAACCCCACGCCGAGCAACACGATGATGAACACCGCCGCGTAGGAGACTCCCATGCGCAGCAGCGTCGTTTCAATATAGGGCTCCAGCCAGGTGTACACCGTGGGCCCCCACCATATCGCGGCCACGAAGGCCAGCAGATAGGCGACCAGCGACAGCACCTCTTTGAGCAGGCCGCGCACCAGGCCCAGCACACCCGATACCACCAGGATGGCCAGCACGACGAAGTCGAAGCCGGTCACTATTGGGCGGCAATGAAACCATTGTCATAGCCCAGCGTGCGCAACCGCGCCTGGGCCGCCTGGGCCGCCTCGCGCGACGGGAACGGCCCCACGCGCAGACGGTACTGCTGCTTGCCATTGATCGTGGCCTGCTCGACAAAGGCGTTGGTGACGCCGGCCTGATGCAATTTGCCGCGGCGCGACTGGGCGTCTTCGGAAGTCGTGTAGGCAGCGATCTGCAGCACGAAATTGCCCTTCGCGGCGGCGGGTTTGGACGCTTCCGGCTTGGGCGCCGATGCCGGCGCACTGCGGCCCTCGAGCAGCGCCAGGGCGCGCGCGCCGTCATCGGAACGCGTTTCAGGCTTGGCCGGCGTGGTCGGCTTGGCGGGCTCGGGCTTGGGCTTGGTTTCGGGCTTAGGCGGCGTGGCCGGCGGGACGGCAGGCGTCGCGGGCGGGGTGGCCGGCTGCGTGGTGTGGGGCGTGGTGGGCGTGCCGGACGCGGCGGCCACGGGCGGCACGGAATTCACGGCGGGAGGCGTAGGCACCGCAGCCGGGTCGGTGGCCCCGGACGCCGAGGGGTCGGCGGGAGCGGCAACCTGGGGTTCGGAGACCTGAGGCTGGAACGGCGTCGTGCGTTCCGGCACCTTGATGGGGATGTTGTCGTCGACCGGGGCGGGCTGAGAGTCCAGCACCATGGGCAGGATGATGACTGCGGCCAGCACCAGCGCCACTGCGCCCGCAAGCCTGCGCCGCGCACGGCCGCGCAACTCGGCCGCCTGGACCTCGCTGGGCACGGCAGCCCGTTTGGAGGCCTGCGCCTGCTCGGCAGGATCTTTGCGTTTGAAAAAACCCATGGAAGAGAATTCCTTGCGGCGCCTTGCGGCATTGCGGCGGTACGGCCGCCATGACGCGAATGGCCCGATTTGCCTATGCCTTGCGACCCAGAGCCTGCAAAACGGAGGCTACGGTGAGAAACGATCCAAATACGACGATTCTATCATTCTCCCCTGCCCGTTCGCGCGCTGCGGCAAAGGCTTGAGCGGGATCGGCGTAGGCCTGGATGCCGGGGCTTTCGCTGCCGGCGGGCAGCGGTGGGAGAGCCGCGCCGACCTGGTCCGCAAGCGCCTGGCCCGGGGTGCCTCGCGGTCCGGGCAGGCCCGCGCAATACCAGTAGTCTATGCGGGAACCGAGCTTGGCCACCACGCCGGCGAGATCCTTGTCGTTCAGCATGCCGAACACCGCGTGGGTGTAGGGATGAAAGCCCATGTTGTCCAGGTTCTGCGCCAGCACGGCGGCGGCGTGCGGGTTGTGCGCGACGTCCAGGATGACCGTGGGCTGGCCCGGCAGGATCTGGAAGCGGCCTGGCAGCGAAGCTTGCAGCAGCCCCAGGCGCACGGCCTGCTGCTGCACGGGCAGCCGGTCGCGCACGGATTCCAGCGCGGCCAGCGCCGCCGAGGCGTTGAGCAATTGGTTGGCGCCGCGCAGCGCCGGATACGCCATCGCGCTGCGGCGCTGTTCGCGCCCGCCGTAGGCCCACTGCTGGCGGTCGCCCGAATAGTTGTAGTCGCGCCCGAAAAGCCACAGGTCCGCGCCGATCTCCTGGACGTAATCCAGCAGCGACTGCGGGGGCACCGGGTCGCTGCAGATGGCCGGCCGGCCGCTGCGGTAGATATGGGCTTTTTCGAAACCGATCTTTTCGCGCGTGTCGCCCAGCCAGTCGGTGTGATCGAGGTCGACGCTGGTGACGATGGCGCAGTCGGCGTCGACGATGTTCACGGCATCCAGGCGTCCGCCCAGGCCGACTTCGAGGACGACGGCGTCGAGCCGCGACTGCGAGAACAGGCGCAGAATGGCCAGCGTGGTGAATTCAAAGTAAGTCAGCGACACGTCGCCGCGCGCGGCTTCGACGGCCTGGAACTGGGCGATGAGGTCCTGGTCGGACGCGATCTGCCCGTTGACGCGGGCGCGCTCGTTGAAGTCGATGAGGTGCGGCGAGGTGTACAGGCCCACCTTGTAGCCCGCCGCAAGCAGGATGGCCTCGAGCATGGCACAGGTGGAGCCTTTGCCGTTGGTGCCGCCGACGACGAACTTCACGCCGGGCAGCGACAGCGCCATGCGGTCCGCGACCTGGCGCACCCGGTCCAGACCCATGTCGATCGCCGTGGCGTGGATGGACTCCAGGTACTGCAGCCAATCAGACAGGTTGGCGGCGGCGTCAGGCGTGCGGACAGAAGACATGAGGCGGGTTCGCGAAAGGAAATCAGCCTGCGATTTTAGCAGTCCGCGCCCGGTGTTTTCCCTAATCCCCTAGGGCGCGGCCCGGTATCCCGGAACAAAAAGTGCTTGCCCATGTTTTTCTCATACGTAAAAATAAATTCATGTATGAAAAATATAAGGAAGAGACATGACGCAGCGCGATACCCCGAGCTGGCTGGTGCGTGAAGCCGACGTCCCCGGTTACCACCCGGCCAACCACACCGGCACCCTCAACCGCCGGCTGATCAGCCCGGACACCGTGGGCGCCCGCGGGGTGGAAGTCCTGCTGGGCGTGATCGACAAGGGCAAGGGCGCGCTGCCGCACGCGCATCCCGGCATTGAACAGGTCTGCTACCTGATTTCGGGCACCGCCCGCGCCCAGGTGCAGGACGAATGGGCCGACATGGGCCCGGGCGACTGCTGCTACTTTCCGCCTGACATCCCCCACGTCTTCACGGTGACGAGCGACGAGCCCGCCCGGCTGCTGGTCATCTACACGCCCCCGTACGAAGAATCCCCCGACCGCGTAATACGCGATTTTCCGGCGTCACCCTCGGCCGCTTGACGCGGCTTGACCCAGGCAGCGGCCGCAGAGCCGCGCCGCATTCCATAAAAACAGGAGACACACCCATGCAATCCCTACGCCTGCTGGGCGCCGCGCTAGTGAGCGGCGCCGCCTTGATGGCCGCTGGCCCCGCGCACGCCGCCGATTACCCCGCCAAGCCCATCACCCTCGTGGTGCCCTTTCCCGCCGGATCCGGCACGGACGCCGTGGGCCGCATCTTCGGGGCCGAACTGTCGACCATCCTTGGCCAGCAGGTCGTGGTCGAGAACAAGCCCGGCGCCAACGCGACGATCGCGGCCAACTACGTGGCGCGCGCCAAGCCGGACGGCTACACGCTCTTCGTCACCACCAACACGTCCCATTCCGCCGCGCCATGGCTGATGAAGAACGTGCCATACGACCCGGTGAAGGATTTCACCCCCATCGCGCGGGGCGGCAACCTGCCCTTCATCCTGGTCGTGAACCCGAAGCGTCCCTGGAAGACGGTGGCTGACCTGGTGGCCGACGCCAAGAAGAATCCCGGCCGCATCACCTATGCCAGCGGCAACAGCACGGGCATCGTCGCCGGCGCAACACTGGCCAACCGCGCCAAGATCGATATCCTGCACGTGCCCTACAAAGGCACGCCGCAGAGCCTGACGGACGTGGTGGGCGGCCAGGTGGACTTCATGTTCACCGATCTGGCCTCGGGCCTGCCGTTCGTGCAGTCGGGGCAATTGCGCGCCCTGGCCGTGTCCACGGCCGAGCGCAGCGCCATCGTGCCCGACCTGCCATCGATGGCCGAGGCGGGCGTGCCCGACTTCGACCTGAATTCCTGGAATGGCTACTTCGGCCCGGCCGGGATGCCGCCCGAGATCGTGGCCAAGCTGAATGCGGCCATCAACAAGATCGCGGCAAATCCCGATACGAAAAAGCGCCTGGCGGGACTGGGATTTGATGCGTTCTCCAGCACCCCCGAGGCCTTCGCCCAGTTCGTCGGCGAACAGCGCGACCTGTGGGGCAAACTGATCCGCGACGCGGGGATCGAGCAGCAATGATCGACCAGCCCCTGCCCGACACGCCGGCCGCCGGGCCGCTCGCCGGCGTGCGCATCCTGGACTTGAGCTCGGTGGTGATGGGGCCGTATGCGACCCAGGTCCTGGCGGACCTGGGTGCGGACGTCATCAAGGTGGAGTCGCCGGCGGGGGACAACATGCGGGCCGTCGGCCCCATGCGCAACCCGGGCATGGGGCATCTCTACCTGCACCTGAACCGCAACAAGCGGTCGATCGTCCTGGACCTGAAGACCCCCGAGGGCCGGGAGGCCTGCCTGAAACTGGCGGAAGGCTGCGACGCCCTGCTCTACAACATCCGCCCGCAGGCGATGGCGCGGCTGGGGCTGTCGTACGAAGCGGTGGCCGCGCGCAACCCGCGACTTGTCTATGTCGGCGCTTATGGATTCGGCGAGGCCGGCCCCTATGCGGGCCGCCCCGCCTACGACGACCTGATCCAGGGGCAGACCGGCATTGCCGCGCTCTCCGCGCAGCAGAGCGGCGATGTGCCGCGCTATGCGCCGCTGACGCTGGCTGACCGGGCGGTCGGCCTGCACGTCGGCATCGCGCTGGTGTCCGCGGTGCTGGGCGCCCGCACGCTCGGCCGCGGCCAGCAGGTGGAGATCCCGATGTTCGAGGGCATGGCGCACCTGGTGCTGGGCGACCATCTGGGCGGCGCGACCTTCGAGCCGCCGATGGGCCCCACGGGATACGCGCGGCTGCTGGCGCCGCATCGCCGGCCGTACGCCACCGCTGACGGATACATCTGCCTGCTGATTTACAACGACAAGCACTGGCGCAACTTCTTCGCGTTGATCGGGCGTCCCGAGCTGTCGCAGGATCCGCGCTTTTGCACGCACGGCGCCCGCGCGGCGCACATCAGCGAGGTCTACGCCTTCGTGGCCGAGGTGATCGCCACCCGCCCGAGCCAGGAGTGGCTGACGGAACTGGCGCGCGCCGACATTCCCGCCTCGCAGCTCTACACCATCGACGGCCTGCTGCGGGACGAGCACCTGACCGCCACCGGCTTCATCCAGGAAATGGACCACCCGTCGGAGGGCCGCATTCGCACCACCGGAACGCTGGGCCGCTACGAAGGCACGCCGACTTCGATACGGCGCCCTGCCCCGCGCCTCGGGCAGCACAGCCGCGAGGTGCTGGCCGAGGCGGGCTACGGCCAGGAACAGATCGACGCCATGCTTGCCCGTGGCATTACCCAGGACGGAAACAACGATGGACTTTGAATTCACCCCCGACCAACTCGCCCTGCGCGACGCGGTTTCGCGCATCTGCGACCGCTACCCCGACGAATACTGGCTGGAACGAGACCGCGAGGGCGGGTTTCCGGAACCCCTGCACGCGGACCTGGCGCGCGACGGCTGGCTGGGCATCGCGATGCCGCAGGAGTACGGCGGCGCGGGCCTGGGCATGACGGAAGCGGCGCTGATGATGCAGACCATCGCCGCGTCGGGTGCGGGCTTTACCGGCGCCTCGGCCGTCCACATGAACATCTTCGGGCTGAATCCGGTCGTGGTGTTCGGCAGCGATGAACAGCGCGGGCGGTGGCTCGAACCGCTGATCGCCGGCCGGGAAAAGGCCTGTTTTGCGGTCACCGAGCCCGACGCAGGGCTGGACACGACCAAACTGAGCACCCGCGCCGTGCGCCAGGGCGACGAATACATCGTGCATGGCCGCAAGATCTGGATCTCGACGGCCCAGGTGGCCAGCAAGATGCTGCTGTTGGCGCGCACCACGCCGCTGTCCGAGGTGGACAAGCCCACGCAGGGCCTGTCGCTCTTCTACACCGACCTGGACCGGGAAAAGATCGAGGTGCGTGAGATTGAAAAAATGGGCCGCAAGGCGGTCGATTCGAACATGCTGTTCATCGATGGCCTGCGTATTCCGGTGGCCGATCGTATCGGCGAGGAAGGCCGCGGCTTTGAATACATCCTGCATGGCTTGAATCCCGAGCGCATCCTGATCGCCGCCGAAGCGGTGGGAATCGGCCGCGCGGCGCTGGACCGGGCGGTCAAGTATGCCGGCGAACGCACCGTGTTCGGCCGCCCCATCGGCAAGAACCAGGGCATCCAGCACCCGCTTGCCCAGGCGTGGATGCAGTTGGAGGCCGCGGACCTGATGGTGTTCAAGGCGGCCAGCCTGTACGACGCGGGCAAGCCCTGCGGCCCAGCCGCCAACTCGGCCAAGTACCTGGCGGCCGAAGCGGGCTACAACGCCTGCCAGACGGCGGTGATGACGCTGGGTGGCATGGGCTACGCCAAGGAGTACCACGTGGAGCGGCTGCTGCGCGAAAGCTTCATCCCCCGCATCGCGCCGGTCAGCCCGCAGCTCATCATGTGCTTCATTGCGGAAAAGGTGCTGGGCCTGCCCAAGTCGTACTAAGCACACCCGCCCGCAGGCGGGCGCGGTTCAGGCCTGCTGCTCCAGCCCCGTGCAGGCCGCCCTCAGGATCCGGGCATACGATTCCTGCTCCGGCTCGATCCGGTAGATCGGGCCACCCACCGAAATGGCGTAGTGTTCGCCGGACAGCGTGACCGGCCAGGCGATCGCGCCCACGTCGGCGATCGACTCGCCGCTATTCATGAACCATCCCCGCTGCCGCGAGGCGTCCAGATCCGCGAGCAGCGCCTCGCGGGTCACCAGGGTGCGCTCGTTGTACCGCGTCATGGGGATGCCCGCCAGCAACGCATCGCGCGCCGCGTCATCCAGCAGCGACAGCAACGCCTTACCCAGCGAATTGGCGTGAACGTCCTTGAACTCGCCGGCAACCGGCGCGTATCGGATCGTATGGGGGGAGTCGAGCACATCCAGGTACACGACACGGCCGTCGGCCGACAGCTTGGCGAAGACCACCGTTTCGCGCGTGGCGTCGCGCAGTTCGACCAGGCTGGGATACACCCGGTCCAGGACAGGATCGGCCCGCGCGATGCGCTGGGCCATGGCGAGCAGCCGGCCGGTCGGGTAGTAGCCCTGGCGCCTTCCGGTTTCATACAGGTAGCCCAGGCTGGTGAGCGTGCGGATCAGCGCCAGGCAGCTGGAGACCGGCACGTCCAGCAGGCGGGCCAGTTCCGACAGGGGCAGCGCGCGTTTCTCGCGGGCGTAGGTTTCGATGATTTCGATAACTCGCAACGCCGTCTTGACACTCATTGCCCGATCCAGACTCTTAGCACGTGAACCATCCAGTTGCGCGGGGCTAAAGTTCGCCCCGAGGGTGCCGTTATGGTAACTGAGAATTTCCTGAAAACAGCGCGTTCTCCGAGACGCCCCCCTCGCCGTTGGAGTGATCATGGCCGTAACCCCGTTAGCCCCCGCAGCGTTCGCGTCGTTACCGGTTTCGACCGTTATCGCCACGCCCGACCCTTCCGCCACCGCCACGCCCGCACCTGCCAGCAGCAACAGCAGCGGCTCCGGCAACGCCACGTCGGATCAGGCCAATGCGCAGAAGATGCCGCTCGATAAGGCGCTGGACGAGATCAACGAACAGATGAAGGCCTGGTCGACCCAGCTTCAGTTCGAGATCGACCCGAATGTGCACCAGGTGGTTGTGTCCGTGATCGACGCCGAGTCGGGTGACGTCCTGCGCACCATCCCCAGCGAAGCGGTGCTCAAGATCGCCAAAATGATCGTGAACATGCAGGGAAACGGTATCAAGACCTCGGCCTGATCCGGCACTTAAAACGCCGTTCGCCAAAATTGAAGCGGGGCCCGGCACGAGAACCGTCGAAATAGGCCCGCCTTATGCCTTTACCCGGCCGATAGCCGGGACCACATTTTTGTCAGAATTGCATCGCTAGGAAGGAACTTCACATGGCCACCATCACCAACCTCGGTTCGAATTCAGGCTTGCCCCTGGAGGACATCCTCTCGAAGCTGGAAGCTGCCGAGGAAAAGAAGCTGCAGCAGTACACCGTACGGCAGACCAGCTTCGAAACCCGCGTTACGGCATACGGCCAGCTCAAGAGCGCCGTGGAAGCCGTGCAGAAGGCTGCCGCCGCGCTGGGCAAGCCCGAGACGCTGGGCGCCGTGAAAGGCAGCGTGACCGGCGGCGACGCCCTGACCGCGACCGTGGCTGCCGAAGGCGCCGTGGCCGGCCAGTACACGATCAACGTGAAGAACGTTGCCACCTCCCAGACCCTGCAATCGGGCGCGGTCGCCGACCGCAAGGCGTCCAATGGCGCCACCGGTTCCTTTGAAATCGAACTGGCCGACGGCACCAAGAAGACCGTCGACCTGAAGGACGACACCTCGCTGAACGGCATCGTCAAGGCGGTCAACGCCGACGACTCGCTGGGCGTGCGCGCCACCGTCATCACCGACGGCGACGGCAAGAGCTACCTGATGATGACCGCCAAGGACACGGGCGTGCAGGCGTCGGTCAAGTCCATCACGGTGACGGGCGACCAGTCGCTCAAGGACGTCCTGAACTACAACACCGACGCTGCCGACACCAGCGCGAAGATGACGGCCACCGCCGCTGTCGACGCTGAAATCGACATCAACGGCATCACCGTCAAGAGCGGCACGAACAATATTTCGACCGCCATCGACGGCGTCACGCTCAACCTGTCGTCCAAGACCGAAGCCGGCAAGCCCATCACGCTGAAGCTGGAAAGCGATCCTTCGGTGGCCAGCAAGGCGATCCAGAGCTTCGTGACCGCCTACAACACGCTGCAGACGACGATCAAGAACCTGACGGCTTTCGACGCCGCCGCCGCCACCAACCAGCCGCTGACCGGCGACGGCACGACGCGCGCCATCCAGTCGTCGCTCGCCAGCGCCCTGCAGTTCGTGACGGGCGAAGGCACACTGCGTTCGCTGGCCGACCTGGGCATCACGACCAACCCGCAGACGCGCCAGCTGACGCTGGACCAGACCAAGCTGGACAAGGCGCTGTCCACGAACGGCGCGGACGTCTCGCGCATGCTGACGGGCGAAAACGGCCTGGCCGCCAATTTTGAAAAAGCGACCAAGGACATCCTGAGCGACACCGGCTCGATCAAGACCAAGACCGACGGTCTGGCCAAGTCGATCGCCAACGTGAAAGATCAGTACACGCGCGCGAAGGCCGCTGGCGAAGCTTCGCTGGAGCTGATGCGCGCGCAGTTCGTCCAGTTGGACAAATTCGTTGCGCAGCAGTCGGTCACGGCCAACTACCTGACGCAGCAGTTCGCGGCCATGAACAAGTCGACGAAGTGATAACCGAGAAGATGCATTAAATGACGTACGCCGCGCGCCGCCCCACAGGCTCATACTCTGTCCGCTCCTACGCCGATATCGGCCTGGAGACCCAAGTGATGAGCGCCACCCCGGAAAGGCTGATCACCCTGCTTTACCAGGGTGCGCGCGCGGCAATCGGACAGGCTCGCCTGCATCTGCAGGAAGGGCGGGTTGCCGAGCGCGGCGCAGCGATCACCAAGGCCATCAAGATCGTCGACGAAGGCCTGAAGATGGGCCTGAACATGGAAGCCGGCGGCGACATCGCCGCCAACCTGAGCCGGCTTTACGACTACATCGTCCGCACCCTGCTCATGGCAAACCTGAAAGCCGACGTCGAGCAGTTGGACATTGCGGACCGCCTGCTGGCGGACCTGGCCGACGCCTGGCAGACTTCCATCGATCGGCCTGCCCCGGGCGCAACGCTTTGATGGCCCCCATAACCGCTATTGCCAGCCATCGATCGCCCGAGATTTCTATGACGTCGCTCACCCAGTCTTCCACCATCCTGGAACAGTACCAGGAGATCGCGCTCTCAACGAGCGAGATGTTGACGGCCGCCCAGGCCGGCGACTGGGACACCGCACTCATGCACGGCCAGCTCTATTGCGAGCAGGTCGAGCGCCTGCGCCATGCCGAACCCGTCAATCCGCTGGACGAAGCCGGGCGCAGCATGAAGTACGACTTGCTTGTGCGCATTCTTGAAAACGATGCCATGACGCGCGACCTGGCGCTGCCCCAGTTGGCGCGGCTGGGCGAACTGCTGGGACGCATGAAGCGCCAGCAGACCCTGCTGTCCGCCTACGGCAACCAGGCGCCCGACGAATGAGCATCGGTCCCGCCGCGCTCGGCAACGTCCTGGTGCAGCGGTTGGACGCCGTGCTTGGCACGACGATGTCCGCCGCCAACGCCAACCAGATTTCGGGCGCGCGGCCCGACGCGGTCAGCCAGCCCAACAGCCCCGAGAAAGCCGGGCCTTCGGACGGCTCGGCGCGCGATCCCCGGCAAGGCATACAAACTGGCGGCGCCCGAGGCGACCGCCAGAATACTGTTGTCGACCCCAAAACCGCCGCCGCGCTGGCACTGGCCGCGCGCGGCCTGGTCACCAGCAGCGACACGACCGCCTCGGCCCCGACCACGCTGGGCACGACGGCCCGCACCATCCTGGCCCTGCTGGCCCAATACCCCGAAGCCGCGCCGGCCGTGCAAGGCCGAGCGCCCTTGTGGAGCGCCGATGCGCAGGGCGGACAGCAACCCGGCGGCGCCGCCCCGGGCAGCCAGGCCGGCCCGGCCCAACCCGGCCAACCCGCGCAGGCTGGCCAGCCCGGCCAGCCCGCCACCGCACCGGCAACCCCGCTGCCCGCTGCCGCCGCCACGCCTGCCACCACCCCGGGCGCTACCCCGGGCGCCTCTCTTTCTGCGTCCGCAGACGCCGCCAGCGCCAAGCCGGCCACGCATCCGGCTGGACAATCTGGTGGCGCGAAAGGCGCCGACGCCGTCTCGCACGCCTCGCTTGCCGCCAGCGGCCCGTCTGCCCGCGCCCTCGGCCAGGCCTTGCGCAATGCATTGCAGACCAGCGGTCTGTTCTACGAATCGCATCTGACCGACATGGTCTTCGGCCGCAAGAATCCGTCCACGCTGGAGAACGAGCCGCAAGCCCGGCTGTCTCGCGACACGGCCTCGCACGCCAACGTCCAGGCGCGCGGCCGCACCGAAGCGGCCAGCGCCAGCCGGTCCGGCGGCGGCGCCGAGGCGCCGGCGTCCTCGGGCGGCTCGGCGGCGTCGTCCACGCCCGGTGCGCCGATCAGCGGCATCCATCAGGATCTGACGGTGCTGGTGCGCCAGCAGCTGGACGTGCTGGCCAATCAGACGGTGAACTGGCAAGGCGAAGCCTGGCCCGGCACGCAGATGGAATGGGAAGTCGAACGCGACCCCTACGGCGCCGACCGTGAATCCGCGGTTCCCACCTGGGCCACGCGCGTGAAGCTGGATCTGCCGCGCCTGGGCCTGGTGGACGCGCGCCTGAACCTTGCGGGCGACCAGATCGTGCTGCAGCTCATTGCGCCGCACAGCGCCTCCGAGATCAACGACTCCTCGGACATGCTACGCTCGCGCCTTCTGGCTGCCGGCCTGACCCTGAGCAATCTGACGGTAAGCGTGGTTGAACCCCGCCCCGTCATCCCGACCGATTTCTGATGAACACCCCTTCCTCCCCCGCGGACGCCGGCCCGAACGCCAACCGCAACGCGGCGGTCGCCATCTCGTACGACGAAAGCGACGGCGCGCCCCGCGTGGTGGCCAAGGGCTACGGCCAGCTGGCGGACACGATTGTCCGCGCGGCCGAGGAAAACGGACTGTACGTGCACGAATCGCGCGAACTGGTGGGCTTGCTCATGCAGGTCGACCTGGACGCGCATATTCCCCCCCAACTCTATGTCGCGGTGGCAGAATTGCTCGCCTGGCTGTACCGCCTGGAATCGCGCGACATACCCCAGGCCGCGCGGCCCGAAATCTCTACCTAAGGACGATCACCGTGTTGGATGCCGCCGATCCGGAATTCCTGCTGACCCGGCCGGAAGACATGCGCTCAGCCCTTTTCGAGCTGACGCACCCCGACAGCCACATCCTGGTGCGCGATGCCGCGGACCGTGAGATTGCCGTGCTGATCCTGGGGGCCGACAAGCAGACCCGCCAGTTCTTCTGGCGCCCGCGCGACTACGATGGCGCGGACTTCGAGCAGTCGGACAGCATGGGCCTCCTGAGCGGCACGAACTTCCACTTCCACGCCACCGCCTATGGCGGCGTGCAGATCCGCTTTCGCGTCCAGCGTCCTGAAGTCATCCACTTCGATGACGGCAGCGCGGCGCTGATGTCGCCCTTCCCCGATCGCCTGGCCCGAATCCAGCGGCGCAAGATGTTCCGCGCCTCGATGATTACCAGCGCCAACCGGTGCTTCGCAACGTGGCAACCGGCGCCGGCGGACAAGCCGGTGGGTTTCACCGTGCGCGACATTTCAGTGGACGGCGTGGGCCTGCGCGTGGGACTGGCCGTGGGCGAGCTGCCCGAGCGCGGCACGGTGATGCAGGACGTGGAGCTGGATTTCGGCGAACTGGGCAAACTGAGCGCCGACCTGGAAGTGCGCAACATCTATCCGGTGTCGGGCCAGCCGATGGCCGCCGCCGACGGCAGCGACGGTGAAGCGCCCAAGCACGTGTCGCTGACGGGCGAACCCCCGGTCAGCCATGTGGGCGCCCTCTTCATGAACCTGAACGCCCGCCAGGAAAACTGGCTGCAGCAGGTGGTGTGGCGCCTGGAGAAAGGCGCGCAGCGCAACTGAAACGGCGTCTTGCGGGCTCGTGGCGTGCCCCTGATGGCGCGACCCTGATGACACCGCTGCAACGCAAAAGGCCTTCCCCGCGGGGAAGGCCTTTGAACTGCTTGCCGGCCTTACACGGCCATCGACGAGATTTCCTTGTAGGCGGCAACCAGCTTGTTGCGCACCTGAACCGCCGTCTGAAAGCCCAGGCTGGCCTTCTGCAGGTCGATCATGACGTCGTTGAGCGAGATGTCGGGCGCGCCCAGCTCGAAGGCCTTGGCCTGGTTGCTGGCGGCGTTCTGGGCGGAGGTCACGCGACGGATGGAGCGCTGCAGTTCCGCGGCAAAACCGTCGGGTTGCGCGACGCCCTCGCCGGCGGACAGATTACCCGTCTCCGCCTTGCTCACGACCGCGCGCATCTGCTGGAGCATGCCTTCGATGCCGGACAAGCCTGATACAGCCATTACCTATTCCTTGCTGGTGGGGATTACGCCAAATTGAAGACGCAGCGTAACGCCGATCCGGGCGGTCCATAGCCGACAAGAACCGCCAAAAAACCCGATATTTCAACGAATGCGAACGTCCCCCACAGGGGATGCGGCCCCGCTTTGCGCCTCGTCATCGACATAGGGCTTAAGTAACGCCAAAAAACGGCTGTTTTCATCGATTGGGATTGGTGTCTCAGGGGCAATAATCCACGCTCTCCCCAGACCAGAAGCACGTTGCATGTGTAATCGGCCCTACCCAGACATGAAGTCATTTTCCCTGCTCCGCGAAGCCAGCGGGAGCCGTCAATGAATCAGCAGGCTACCCTGAGCTCGTCGCTTCTGGCCAAGTTCCCCGTGCTGGAACGGGTCCGCGCGCTTCCCAAGCCCGTCCTGCTCGGCGCCGCCGCGGCCCTTGTCGCGGCGATCGTCGCCGTGGCCATGTGGAGCAGCGAACCGAAGTACAAGGTCCTGTTCTCGAACCTGGACGACCGTGATGGCGGCGCCATCGTGACGGCCCTGGGCACGATGAACGTGCCCTACCGTTACAACGAAAACGGCACCGCGCTGCTCGTGCCCGCCGACCGCGTCTATGACGCCCGGCTGCAGCTGGCCTCGCAAGGCCTGCCGCGCGGCGGCTCGGTCGGCTTCGAGCTGATGGACAACGCCCGCTTCGGCGCCAGCCAGTTTGCGGAACAGATCAACTACCAGCGCGGTCTGGAGGGCGAGCTGGCCCGTTCGATCGAAGCCATGAACACGGTGCAGCACGCCCGCGTCCACCTGGCCATGCCGCGCCAGTCGCTGTTCGTGCGCGAGCGCCAGGCGCCCACCGCCTCCGTGCTGCTGAACCTGTACCCGGGCCGCAGCCTGAGCGATGCCCAGGTGTCCGCGATCTCCTGGCTGGTGGCTTCCAGCGTGCCGGAACTGACCGCCGAAAGCGTGTCCATCGTCGACCAGAACGGCCGCCTGCTGTCCGCCCCGCTGGGCGAAGGCCGCGGCATGGACGCCGACCAGCTTCGCTTCGTGCGCGAGATCGAGCAGCGCACCGTCGAGCGCATCCTCACCATCCTGAATCCCCTGGTCGGCCCCGGCAACGTGCACGCCCAGGCCACCGCCGACGTCGACTTCTCGCGCCGCGAGGAAACGTCCGAGGTCTACCGTCCGAACCAGGAACCTGGCCAGGCCGCCGTGCGCAGCCAGCAGACCAGCGATTCCACCCAGCGTGGCGTCGGCCCCGCCCAAGGCGTGCCCGGCGCGCTGTCGAACCAGGCGCCCGCCAACGCGCAGGCGCCCATCGCCAATCCCCCGCAGCAACAGCCGCCCCGCCCCGGCCAGCCCCCGCAGGCGGCCAACGCGCAGCAACAACAACAGCAGCAGACCGGCACGCAGGCCCCCGCCGGCAACCTGAACGAACGCCGCGACGCGACGACGAACTACGAAGTCGACCGCACCATCAGCCACATCAAGCAGCCCGTGGGCAACCTCAAGCGCATGTCGGTGGCCGTGGTCGTGAACTACGTGCGCGACAAGGACGGCGAACTTCAGGCCTTGCCGCCCGAGGAACTGAACAAGCTCACCAACCTGGTGCGCGAGGCCATGGGCTATTCCGAAGGCCGTGGCGACTCGCTGAACCTGGTCAACAGCCAGTTCAACGACGGCCCGCCGCCGCTGCCGATGTGGCGCGATCCGGAAATGATCTCGCTGTTCAAGACGATCCTGCTCTGGCTGGTCGGTGGCGTCCTGGCCCTGTGGCTGTACCGCAAGATTCGCCGCTCGGTCACCGAGTACCTGTACCCGCCGGTGGATCCGGAACAGGCCGAAGCCGAGCGTGCTGAGGCCGCCCGCGAGGCGCAGGACCTGGCCCGCGCCAAGGAAACCGATCGCTATCAGGACAACCTTGAACGCGCTCGCACCATGGCCAACAAGGATCCGCGCGCCGTCGCGATGGTCCTGCGCACCTGGATGACCAAAGATGAAAAATGATTCCCTGCCAATGGACGGCATGACGCGCAGCGCCGTCCTGATGATGTCGCTGGGCGAAGACGCCGCGGCCGAAGTGTTCAAGTACCTGAGCGCCCGTGAAGTGCAGCAGGTCGGCGCCGCGATGGCGAGCCTGAAGCAGGTCACGCGCAACGACGTCGCCGTCGTGCTGGAAGAGTTCCGCCAGGAAGCCGACCAGTTCATGGCCGTGACGCTGGGCTCGGACGACTACATCCGCAGCGTCCTGACCAAGGCGCTGGGCAGCGACCGCGCAGCCGGCCTGATCGAGGACATCCTGGAAGCCGGCGACGGCGGCAGCGGCATCGACGCGCTGAACTGGCTGGATCCGAACACCGTGGCCGAGCTGATCGGCGACGAGCACCCGCAGATCATCGCGACCATCCTGGTGCACCTGGAGCGCGACCGCGCCGCCGGCGTGCTGGCGCTGTTGACCGACCGCCTGCGCAACGACGTCATGCTGCGCATCGCCACCTTCGGCGGCGTGCAGCCGGCCGCGCTGTCCGAGCTGACCGAAGTGCTGAACTCCGTGCTGGCCGGCCAGGGCGCCAAGCGCAGCAAGATGGGCGGCGTGCGCACCGCGGCCGAGATCCTGAACATGATGAACTCGACGCAGGAAGAGACCGTGGTCGCCAGCCTGCGCGAACGCGACAACGACCTGGCGCAGAAGATCATCGACGAGATGTTCGTCTTCGACAACCTGCTCGACGTCGAGGACCGCGCAATCCAGCTCATCCTCAAGGAAATCGACAACGACACGCTCATGGTCGCGCTCAAGGGCGCCCAGGAAGAGCTGCGCGCCAAGTTCCTGCGCAACATGTCCAGCCGTGCGGCCGAAATGCTGCGCGAGGACCTGGAAGCCCAGGGCCCGATCCGCATGTCGAAGGTCGAGACCGAACAGAAGAAGATCCTGCAGATCGCCCGCCGCCTGGCGGAAAGCGGCCAGATCGTGTTGGGCAACTCCGGAGACGACGCGTATGTCTGAAGCGGACAACGGCGCGGCGACGCTCATCTCGCGCAGCGCCGCCTGGCGGCGCTGGCAGATGCTGTCGTTCGACGAGCCGGCGCCCGTCGAAGTCGAACCCGAGCCGGAACCCGATCCGGGCCCCGATCCCGCCGTGGTGATGGCGCAGTTGCGCGCCCAGGCGATTGCGGAAGGCCACGAGGAAGGCGTCACGCGCGGTCATGCCGCCGGGTTCGAAGCTGGCCAGCAGGCGGGCTATGAGGCCGGTCTTGCCGCCGGCCGCGAAGCCGGCCACGCCGAAGGCCTGGCCCAGGGCCGCGAACAGGGCGCCGCCGAAGCGCAGCGTCTGCATGCGCTGGTGGAAGCCTGCGCCGTGTCGATCGGCGCGCTGGAAGAAAAGATGGGGCAAAGCCTGTTGACGCTGGCCCTGGACATCGCCCAGCAAGTCGTGCGCACCACCCTCGCCGAACAGCCCGAATCGGTGGTGAACGCCGTGCGCGACGTGCTGCACATCAATCCGACGGCCGGCGGCCAGATGCGCCTGTGGGCCAATCCGGACGATATCGAACTGATCCGCCTGCACCTGGCCGACGAATTGAAGGAAGGCCATTGGCGCGTGCTGGCCGATGAATCCATTCTGCGTGGAGGCTGCCGCGCCGAGACGCCTTTCGGCGACATCGACGCCACCTTGCAGACCCGCTGGCGCCGCGTGGCCGCCTCGCTCGGCCGCAACGCCTCCTGGGAGGAGCCGGTGTGAACGGCAATCCGGCCTCCGAGCAACCCGGCCAGGCCGGCGCGCCCCTCGCGGGCGCCCCGGCCGTTTCCGCGTCCGCCAAGCCGACCGCGCCCGTGCTCGACCGCTGGCAGACGCAGCTTGAGATCGGCTCGATCCGCGCGGCGTCCACCGATCCGTGGCTGGTCAGCGGCAAGATCACGCGCGCGACCGGCCTCGTGCTGCACGCCACCGGCCTGCGCCTGCCCGTCGGCGCCGCCGCCCGCATCGAGATCGCGCGCGGACACGACCACTGGGCCGACGCCGAAGTCGTGGGCTTTGACGGTCACACGCTGTACCTGATGCCGCAGGCCGACATTTCCGGCCTGCCGCCCGGCGCGCGCGTCGTGCCCGGCGAACCGCCCGTGCAGCGGCAGATTCCGCTGCCGCGCAAGGCCGAACTGAACGGCAACGCCAAGCCTCAGCTTGGCCGCCACCTGCCGGTCGGCAACGCCCTGCTCGGCCGCGTGCTGGACGGCGCGGGCCGTCCGCTCGACGGCCTGGGTCCGCTGACCGGCGCCGAACTGGCGCCCCTGTCTGCCCAACCGATCAACCCGCTGTCGCGCGCGCCCATCGATACGGTGCTGGACACCGGCGTGCGCGCCATCAATGGGCTGCTCACGGTCGGCCGCGGCCAGCGCATGGGCCTGTTCGCCGGTTCCGGCGTCGGTAAATCCGTGCTGCTGGGCATGATGGCCCGCTACACCAAGGCCGACGTGATCGTGGTCGGCCTGATCGGCGAACGGGGCCGTGAAGTCAAGGAATTCATCGAGCACAACCTGGGCCCGGAAGGCCTGGCGCGCTCGGTCGTGGTGGCCGCG
Organism: Achromobacter sp. E1; assembly: GCF_037039475.1. Taxonomy (NCBI): domain Bacteria; kingdom Pseudomonadati; phylum Pseudomonadota; class Betaproteobacteria; order Burkholderiales; family Alcaligenaceae; genus Achromobacter; species Achromobacter sp. E1. Next base: position 2,483,521 of record NZ_CP146253.1, on the reverse strand, counting down.
CCGGCCGACGTGTCGGCGCTGCTGCGACTGCAAGGCGCCGCGTACGCGACGCGCCTGGCCGAGCATTTCCGCGACCAGGGCCTGGACGTGCTGCTGATCATGGACTCGTTGACCCGCTATGCGATGGCGCAACGGGAAATCGCGCTGGCCATCGGCGAACCGCCCGCCACCAAGGGCTATCCGCCGTCGGTGTTTGCCAAGCTGCCCACGCTGGTGGAACGCGCGGGCATGGGCGCGCCCGGCCCGTCCGGCAAGGCCGGCTCCATCACGGCGTTCTACACCGTGCTGGCCGAGGGCGACGATCAACAGGATCCGATCGCCGACTCGGCGCGCGCGATCCTGGACGGCCACGTCGTGCTGTCGCGCCACCTGGCCGAATCGGGCCACTACCCCGCCATCGACATCGAAGCGTCGATTTCGCGGGCGATGACCTCGCTCATCACGCCGCAGCAGTTCTCCATCGTGCGCCGCTTCAAGCAAAGCCTGTCGCGTTACCAGCGCAACCGCGACCTCATCGCCGTGGGCGCATACGCCGCCGGCAACGACCCGCAGCTGGACGACGCCATCGCGCGCTACCCGCGCCTGGAAGCCTTCCTGCAGCAGGACATCGGCGAGAACGTCGGGTACGAAGACGCCGTCAATCAATTGCGAGCCAGTTTCGAATCACGGGACACTTATGCCTAGCCAACTGCCTCTGGACATGCTGATCAACCTGGCCAAGGAAAGCACGGACGAAGCCGCGCGCCTGCTCGGCCGGCTGACCGCCGAACGCAGCAATGCGCAACGCCAGCTTTCCATGCTGCACGACTACCGCCAGGACTACCTCGAGCGCCTTCAGACGGCGATGACGACCGGCATGGCCGCCAGCGACTGCCACAACTATCAGCGCTTCATCGGCACGCTGGACGACGCGATCGGCCAGCAGCAGGGCGTGCTGCGCCAAGCCGAGGAAAACCTGTCCAAGGGGCAGCTCTATTGGCAGCAGGAAAAACGCAAGCTCAACTCCTACGATGCCCTGGCGCAGCGCGAACAGCGCGCCCAGGCGCTGGTGGAGTCGCGCCGTGAACAGCGCGCCAACGACGAATACTCCGCCCGCCTGGTCCAGCGCCAGGCCAGCGGCATGCAGCATTAAGCAATACTCACAGGAAGCTTTAGATGACCGCTCCCCTGCCCTTGCCTTCGATCGCGCCGGCCTCTCCGGCGCCGGTCAACGACGCGCGCGGCGCCAAACCGGCTGCCGGGAACAAGAAAGATAAAGGCCCCGCCTTCTCCGACGTCCTGGCGCAACAGCGTCCGGCGCAGCGGCGGCCCAACCAGGCCGCCGACGCCCGGCCCGCGAACGGCAACAGCAAGACGCCGTCCAGGGACGGCAAGCCCGGCGATCCGGCCGCCACGGCCGAAGGCGCCGCCGCCGGCGCCATCAATGACGCGGTGCAGACCGCCGCCCAGGCCGAAGCCGGCGCGCTGGCCGTCGCGGCGCAGCTGCCCGTGGCCCCGTCCGACCTGCCGCAACAGGCCCTGGAGATCGCGGCCCAGGCCGCCGAACAGGTGCAGCTTGCCCGCGGCAATGCCGCTGCGGCCGTCACCGCCATGAACCAGGGCGCCGCCGTGCTGACGGCCGCGCTCAATGCCGCCGACACGTTGGCGCCGCAGGCCGCGCAGCTGACGCCGGTGGCCGCGACCGCCGGCCAGGCGCAAGACGCCGCCGCCCAGATCGCCCGCGACGCCGAAGCCGCGCTGCCGGTCCTCACCGCCGCGGTCAAGCCGGGTTCCGCGCCCGTTGCCCAGGCGCCTGCCGATCCCAAGGCGACGGTCAAGGCCGACGCGCTCAAGGCGGCTGCCGACCTGCCTCTGCCGCGCGTCGCGCGCGAGACGCCCGCCGACCCTGCCGCGCCCGCGCCGCAGACCCACGTGGCCGATGAAGATCAGCCCGATCTGCTGGCCGGCACGACCCCGCAATTCCAGGCGCCGCAGCATGGCGCCACGCCGCACGAGGCGCTTGGCGCCGCGCTTGCCGCCGCCACCCAGCGGCAGGCCCTGCCGGTCGTCAACCAGGCCGCGCTCGCGCAGCCGGTCGTACCCGTCGTGCTGCAAGTGGCCACGCCCGTCGGCGCCACCCACTGGGGCACCGAGCTTGGCCAGCAGATGGTCATGATGAGCAACAACGTGCGCCAGGGCATGCAGACGGCGGAACTGCGCCTGGATCCCCCGGACCTGGGCCCGCTGCGCGTCAGCCTGAACCTGGCCGATGGCGTGGCCAGCGCCTCGTTCGTGTCGGCGCACGCCTCCGTGCGCCAGGCGATCGAAGTGGCGATTCCGCAGTTGCAGCAGGCGCTCGCCCAGGCCGGCATCTCGCTGGGCCAGACCAGCGTCGGCGAACAGGCCGCGCAGCAGGAATTCGCGCAGCAGAACGGCAGCGGCTCGCAGCGTCAGCAAGGCGGCAATGCCGTCGTCGCGGACGGCGTGGCAGAGTCCGCGCAGCCCGCGGTGACGGTGTCGCGCAACGCCAACGCATTGGTCGACACGTTCGCCTAATGATCCGGCAGCCCGCGCCCGGCAACGGATGCGGGCGGTGCAGCAATAGCTTGAGATACGCGGCTTTCGCCCTGTTTTTCGCCTCCAAGCGGCGGCGTGAATTCGGGCAGAATGCTTTCATCCACTAAGAATCCGTTTTCACCAGCGGCATACACGCATCGAACTCCAGATGGCGACTATCAAACCCATTCCCGCGCCGGCGCGCGACGCGAAGTCCTCCGGCGGCATTGGCCGCATCCTTCGGCCGCTGCTGGCGATCCTGGTGCTGCTGCTGGTTGCCGCGGCCAGCGCCGGCGCGACCTGGTTCATCACGCAGCGCCTGCAGCAGCCGCAAGGCGGCGCTCCGGTGCAGCTTGGCGTGGGCCAGGTGCCTGGCGGCCAACCCGGCCAGCCGGGTCAGCCCGGTCAGGCCGGCGGCGTGCAAGGCCAGCCAGGCCAGGGCCCGCAGGCCACGCCGACGACCTTCGTCGCGCCGTCCGCCACCCCGATCGCCGTGCCCGCGCCCATCTTCGTGCCGATCGAAGCCTTCACGGTCACGCTGCAGAACGCGGACACGGAACGCATCATGCACGTCGGCCTGACCCTGCGCGTAAGCGACGAACAGACCCGCACGCGCCTGGAAAAGTACATGCCCGAAGTGCGCAGCCGCATCCTGATGGTGCTGTCGTCGCAGTCGCCCACCGCCGTGCAGACGCAGCAAGGCAAGAACGACATGGTCGCGGCCATCAAGCAGGCTGTGAACCGTCCCTTCTCGCCCCTGCCTGACGGCCAGTACGTGACCGACGTGCTGTTCACGGCGTTCGTGGTGCAATAAGCATGGCCTACGAGGCGTTTCTTTCGCAGGACGAAGTCGATGCGCTGCTGGCCGGCGTCACCGGCGAGAGCGATAGTAAAAAGGAATCCGACGGCCAGAATGCCGGCGCGCGCGCCTACGACTTGAGCTCGCCCGAGCGCGTCGTACGCCGCCGCATGCAGACGCTGGAGCTCATCAACGAACGCTTTGCGCGCAACATGCGAAACGTTCTGCTGAACTTCATGCGCCGCAGCGCCGACATCACCGTCGGCTCGATCAAGATCCAGAAGTACGCGGACTTCGAGCGCAACCTGCCGGTTCCCAGCAATCTGAACATGATTCAGATGAAGCCGCTGCGCGGCACGGCGCTCTTCACTTACGACCCGAATCTGGTGTTCCTGGTCATCGACAGCCTGTTCGGCGGCGATGGCCGCTACCACACGCGGGTCGAGGGCCGGGACTTCACCACCACCGAACAGCGCATCATCCGGCGCCTGCTCAACCTGACCCTGGAAAGCTACGGCAAGTCATGGGATCCGGTCTATCCGATCGAGTTCGAGTACGTCCGTTCGGAGATGCACACCAAGTTCGCCAGCATCACCGGCAACAACGAAGTGGTGGTCGTCTCCTCGTTCCACATTGAATTCGGCGCGACCGGCGGCGACCTGAACATCTGCCTGCCTTACTCGATGATCGAGCCGGTGCGCGATCTGCTGACGCGCCCGTTGCAGGAAACGACGCTCGAGGAAGTGGATCAGCGCTGGTCGCAGCAGCTGTCGCGCCAGGTGCGCAGCGCCGACATCGACGTGGTCGCGGAATTTGCCCGCATCCCGTCGTCGATCCGCGAGCTGATGAGCCTGAAGGTCGGCGACGTCCTTCCGGTGGACGTGCCCGAAACCGTCATCGCCCACGTCGACGGCGTGCCGCTGATGGAATGCGGCTACGGCGTCTTCAACGGCCAATACGCCCTGCGCGTACAAAACCTGTTTACCCACGATACAGAACCCAACGAGGCCTCTGACCATGACTGACAAGAACGAGCCCGGCACTGGCTCGTCCCCGGCCGACGACTGGGCCGACGCGCTCGCCGAACAATCCCGCGCCAACCCGCCCACGCAAGCCGACGGTCTGAAGCCGCAGGACGACTGGGCCGCCGCGATGGCGGAACAGGCCGCCACGCCGGCGGCGGCTGCCCCCGCGCCCGCCGCCCCGGCCCCGGCCGCCGCACCGGCTGCGCCCGCGCAATCCGCGGCGCAATCGGTGTTCAAGCCGCTGGCTGGCGCCACGTCCGGCCAAGGCACCGACATCGACCTCATCATGGACGTTCCCGTCCAGTTGACGGTCGAGCTGGGCCGCACCCGGCTGACCATCAAGAACCTGCTCCAGCTGGGCCAGGGCTCCGTGGTCGAACTCGACGGCCTGGCCGGCGAGCCGATGGACATCTTCGTCAACGGCTATCTGATCGCCCAGGGCGAAGTCGTGGTCGTCGAAGAAAAGTACGGCATCCGCCTGACCGACATCATCACCCCGTCCGAGCGGATCAACCGCTTGAACAACCGTCGTTGAACCCTGGCGCCATGACCGAACCTGCTCTGCTGCGCGTCATCGTCGGCCTCGTGCTGGTGGTGGCCGCCATCCTGGTCTCGGCGTGGCTTGCCAAGCGCGCCGGACTGGTGCAACGCGGCGGCGGCAATCTGCTGCGCCAGGTTGCCAGCCTGCCGGTCGGTCCGCGCCAAAGCGTCGTCGTCGTCGAGATCGAAGACACCTGGCTGGTGGTGGGCGTTGGCCCGAACCAGCTCACCACCCTGCATACCCTGCCCGCCGGCCAGTTGCCGGAGGGTTCGCCTTTGCCCACGGCCGCCTTTGCGGCCAAGCTGGGCCAGGCACTCAAGCGCCGCTAAGGCACAACGCCCCGGCGCGATTCAAGCGATACCCATGAGTTTGCCTACCCGCACGACATTCGCACGCGCCGGCCAGCGCGCGCTGCCCATGCTGGCCGCCGCCGCGGTGCTGGGCCTGGCCTTCTTCCCGGCCGGCGTCGTGGCCCAGGCCACGCTGCCCGCGCTGACGGCCACGCCGGGCGCGGACGGCTCGCAGACGTACTCGCTCAGCATGCAGACCATGCTGCTGATGACGTCGCTGTCCTTCCTGCCGGCGGCGCTGCTGATGATGACGGGCTTCACGCGCATCATCATCGTGCTGGGCCTGCTGCGCAGCGCAATGGGCACCGCCATGTCGCCGCCCAACCACGTGCTGATCGGCCTGGCGCTGTTCCTGACCTTCTATACGATGTCGCCGGTGTTCGACAAGATCTACACCGACGCCTACAAGCCTCTGTCCGAAGGGACGATCCAGTTCGAGGCTGCGGTCGAACGCGCCGCGGGTCCCCTACGCACGTTCATGCTGCACCAGACGCGCGAGAACGACCTGTCGCTGTTCGCCAACCTGGCCAAACAGCCGGCGCTGGAAGACCCCTCGCAGGTGCCGATGCGCATCCTGGTCCCGGCCTTCATCACCAGCGAACTGAAAACCGCCTTCCAGATCGGGTTCACGATCTTCATTCCCTTCCTCATCATCGACCTGGTGGTTGCCAGCGTCCTGATGGCGCTGGGCATGATGATGGTGCCCCCCGTCACCGTGGCGCTGCCGTTCAAGCTGATGCTGTTCGTGCTGGCCGACGGCTGGAACCTGCTCATGGGCTCGCTTGCCCAGAGCTTCTACCAGTAACGCCGCAAGGAGATCGCCATGACTGCCGAAACCGTCATGACCATGACCTACCAGGCGATGAAGGTCGTCCTGGCGATGGCCGGTCCCCTGCTCCTGGTCACGCTGGTGGTGGGTCTGGTCATCAGCATTTTCCAGGCCGCCACGCAGATCAACGAAATGACGCTGTCGTTCATTCCGAAGCTGCTGGCCATGTGCGGCGTGCTGGTGCTGCTGGGCCCGTGGCTGATCGGCGTCATGGTCGACTACATCCGGCAGCTCATCGGCCAGATCCCCATGCTGGTGTCCTGAGCGGCGCCCGCCGCCGGACACGGGTTGCCACGCCATGTTCTCTTTCACGCTCGAGCAGCTCAACGGCTGGGTCGGCCAGTTTCTCTGGCCGTTCGTGCGTATCCTGGCGCTCGTGGCCACCGCGCCCCTGTTCTCCGAATCGCTCATTCCCGTCAAGGTCAAGATTGGCCTGGCTTTCGTGCTGGCAGTGGCGATCGGGCCCGCGCTCGATGCCATGCCGCCGGTGGCGCCCGGATCGTACGCGGGCCTCTGGATGGTGATGCAGCAGGTGCTGATCGGCATCGCCATGGGCTTTACCATGCGCATCGTGTTCGCGGCGGTGCAGACCGCGGGGGAATTCGTGGGACTGCAGATGGGTCTGTCGTTTGCGTCGTTCTTCGATCCCAGCTCGGGCGCCAACACCGCCGTGCTGTCGCGCCTGTTCAACATCGTCGCGATGCTGACCTTCCTGGCGCTGGACGGCCACCTTCTCGTCCTGGCGGCCCTGGTGCGGTCCTTCGATACCTTGCCGATTGCCACGATCCAGCTGCACCAGAATGGCTGGGGCACGGTCGTCGAATGGGGCAAGACGGTGTTCGTGTCGGGCCTGCTGCTGGCGCTGCCGCTGATCTGCGCGCTGCTCACCATCAACCTGGCGATGGGCATCCTGAACCGCGCCGCCCAGCAGCTTTCCGTGTTCTCGGTGGGCTTTCCCGTCACGCTCATCATCGGCGTCACGGTGCTGACCATCGTGCTGCCTCACGCCGGCCCGTTCCTGGAATCGCTCTTCGAATCGGGCCTGACCGCGATGAGCCGCGTCGTGGACGCCCTGGCGGGACGCTAGCGGGGCCGGCGAGCGGCCCCGCCGCCAGCCGCTCAGTGCTGGCCCACCACGCGGAAGACGCGGATGGTCTCGCGCAGCGCGCCCGACTGATTGCCCAACTGCGTCACCGCGCCGCCCAGCTCCTGCACGAGCGCCGTGTTCTGCTCGGTCATCACGTCCATCTGCGAGACCGCGGTGTCCACCTGCTCGATGCCGGTCGACTGTTCCTGCGAGGCGCGCGAGATCTCGCTGATGATGGCCGTGACGCGGTGCACGGCGTCCACGATCTCCTGCATCGTCGCGCCAGCCTGTTCGGCCTGTGCCGAGCCTTCCGTCACGCGATCGACCGAGTCCTCGATCAGCGACTTCACTTCCTTGGCCGCCTGCGCGCTCTTTTGCGCCAGGCTGCGCACCTCGCCCGCCACCACCGCAAAGCCCTTGCCGGATTCGCCGGCCCGGGCCGCTTCCACCGCCGCATTCAGCGCCAGGATGTTGGTCTGGAAGGCGATGCCTTCGATGATGCTGACGATGTCGGCGATCTTGCGCGAGCTGTCTGAAATGCCGTGCATGGTGTTGACCACCTGCCCGACGGCCACGCCGCCGCGCCGCGCAACGTCCATGCTGCTGGCGGCCAGGTCGTTCGCCTGCCGCGCGTTGTCGGCGTTCTGACGAACGGTCGAGGTCAGTTGCTGCATGCTGGCGGCGGTCTGCTGCAACGACGCCGCCTGCCCCTGAGTGCGGCCGGCCAGCTCCTGGTTGCCGCGGGCAATGTCCACGGCAGCGTGCGTCGTGCCTTCGATGCCGCGGTACACATCGTACGCGATGCCGATCAGGCTCTTGCGCATCACTTCCAGCGAAAACTTCAGGCTGCCCACCTCGTCATCCGACTCGGGCACGATCTGCGTGGTGAGATTGCCGGCCGCTACCTGGCGCGCCATGTTGGCCGCGTCCAGCATCGGATCCAGGAGCGAACGCGCCAGGCTCCAGCTCATGCCGTAGATGGCGGCAACGGCCAGCGCTATCGCGCCGCAGCCCAGCCCCGCGCCCCACGGCGACAGGCTGTCCCAATTGGCGTGCAGCCCATAGGCGCCCGCCGCGGCGACGAAGCCGGCCGTCAGCGTGGCGTGGCGCAGCATGCGGTTGCGCACGCCGGACCGGAACGGAAACGCCAGCACGTCCAGCCCGCGTCGCCAGCCGGCGCGCACGGGGCGGCCGCGCAGGATGCGCACGCCCTTGGCCGTGCCCTCGCGCATGCGCGCATAGAGTTCCTCTGCCATCTCGACCTGCTCTTCCGACGGGCGCACGCGCACCGACGAATAAGCCACGACCTCGCCGTTCTCGACGATCGGCGTGGCGTTGGCCAGCACCCAGTAAAAGCCGCCATCCTTGCGGCGGTTCTTGACGACCCCCAGCCAGGACTCGCCAGCCTCCAGGGTTTCCCAAAGATCCGCGTAGGCCTCCGGGGGCATGTCGGGATGGCGCACGATGTTGTGCGGCTTGCCGATGAGTTCGTCGCGCGTGAAGCCGCTGACATCGACGAACGCAGGGTTGGCATAGACGATGCGGCCCTTGGTATCCGTGCGCGAGATCAGGTATTGATCCTCGCGCAGCTTGGTTTCCACATTGGTGACGGGTAGGTTGACGCGCACGGCTTGTCTCCGGGTTTACAACATATACGACAGCAGATTGAGCGGCATGCAACGGTCGCGATGCGAGGCAACGGTGCACTCCCGCGGGCTTGGTCTGGCGCCCGATCCCCCGGTCACCATCGATCACTGTGTTTTCGGCCTGACGCATCAGGCGTTGCCAATGTTTACGGTCATAAAGCAGAAAACTTAACGTGCTTATGACCGCGATCAACGTCCTTATAACCGCTGGAAATAAGTCACGCGATGGCTGCCGGATCCGAGCATTGCGGACGTAAAAAAGCCGCGCCCGATCCCGCATTTGCGGGATCGGGCGCGGCCCGGAACAACAACGATCAGTTCAGCGACGGCGCGGCATAGCCGCCGAGCTGATGCGCAGGCACTTCAATGACTTCGCCCGCGTTGATCTTGAACACGGCCACTGCTTCGGCCAGGCGCTGAGCCTGTTCCTGCAGCGATCCGGCGGCGGCCGCGGCCTCTTCCACCAGCGCCGCGTTCTGCTGCGTCACTTCGTCCATCTGCGAAACCGCGCGGTTCACCTGGTCAATGCCGCTGGACTGTTCCTCGGACGCCGCCGAGATCTCGCCCATGATGTCCGTCACACGCTTCACCGACGCCACGATTTCCTGCATGGTCGCGCCGGCGCGTTGCACCTGCTGCGAACCGGCGCCCACCTTGGAGACCGAGTCCTCGATCAGACCCTTGATTTCCTTGGCGGCCTGGGCGCTGCGCTGCGCCAGCGAGCGCACTTCGCCCGCCACCACCGCAAAGCCCTTGCCCTGTTCACCGGCACGCGCGGCTTCCACCGCCGCGTTCAGCGCCAGGATGTTGGTCTGGAACGCGATGCCGTCGATCACCGACACGATCTCGGAAATCTTGCGCGAGCTGGCCGAAATGCCTTCCATGGTGTTGACCACTTCCGACACGGCGGAGCCGCCGCGTTCGGCCACATCAGACGCGCTGGCCGCCAGCTGGTTGGCCTGGCGCGCGTTGTCGGCGTTCTGCTTCACGGTCGAGGCCAGCTCTTCCATCGAGGCAGCGGTCTCTTCCAGCGAAGCGGCCTGCTCTTCCGTGCGGCTGGACAGATCCGTGTTGCCCGCGGAAATCTCGCGCGAGCCCACCGTGATCTCGTCCACGCCGCGGCGCACCGTCGACACCGTGCGCGTCAGGCTTTCCTGCATGCGCTTGAGGGCGGCGAACAGCTGGCCGATTTCGTTGTGCGAACGCACTTCCACACGGCCCGTCAGGTCGCCGGCGGCGATCTTGTCGAAGTGCTGGCCGGCCTCGACCAAGGGGCGCACGACCAGGCGGCCGAACAGGATGCGGGCAAGCACCATCAACAAGAGGGCCAGCGCCACGGCAATGCCCACGGCGATCATGGCCAGCTTGAAGTTCGCTTCGGCCTGATCGATCGTCTGGCGCTGCTGATCGGCGATGTACTTGTCGAACTGAGCGATTGCCTCGATGAAGGCGGCGCTGCGCGGCGTGCCGTATTCGTTGTTCACCATGTAGAACGTCGAATAGTCTTCGCTGCGCAGGGCTTCGACCATCGTGTCCACGCCGTCGTCGATGTACGAGCGATAGCGGCGCACCAGGTTCATCGACAGCTGGCGGCCGGTGTCGTCCTCGAGCATGTTCTTCTGGAAATCGGCGAAGCGGCTGCGCACGCCGGTCAACAGGTCGGTGGAACCCTTGAGCGCGGCGGCCGCGTCACGCGCCGAATTCTCGCCGCTGCCCCAGCCGGACTCCTGCAGGTGACGGGCGGCCACCATCAGGCCAACGCGTGCACGCAGCATGTCGCTGTTGATGATCTCGACCTGCTTGGCGCGCTCGGTCAGCGCATTGACCTCTCGGATCGATTCATAGTTGCTTTGCAGGAAGTAGGCGGCCAAGCCCCCCACTGCTGCGATCAGCAGCGCGAAAAACGCCATCACCCACAGCAGCATCGTGCCGACGCGCGCATCGCGCAGCCTCAGTTTGCGCTTGACCTTGGGTGCGCGCGCGGCTTTTTTCTTGCCCGCCTTGCCGGCCTTTGCGCCGGATTCGAGACTCGCTTCCATTTATTTCCCCATCCCTCAGGAACTGCTCTGACCAAATGAAAAACCACCCGTGGGACACGCCCTGTTACACAGGGCTTGCACTCAGGGCGACGAACATCGGGCTTGGGGCCCGATGTCTTCTGCTGGACTGCGGGGCTACTTGCCCTGCGGCGCCAGACCGGCCGGTTCTCCCGGACCCGGAATGTAGATGGTTTGCACCTCGGGGGCCACGGCGGGTTGGGCCCAGTCCTGAGTGATCTCAGGCGCAGGGGCCGGTCCCAACAATTTCTGGCGTTCCCAGGGTTCCAGCAGAATATTGGTGCTGTCGACGAGCCGCATCAGCCGGCCATCGGGGCCGAACTGCAGCAGCGCTTCCTTGCGGCTGTACAGGCCGTCGGCGACAAAGGTGATTTTGTGGGACCAGAGCATCAGCACCGTGCCGTCGCTCTGTTTGAACTGTTGGGCAGGCGGAGCGGTCAGCGCGCGCGCGGCCTCTTCCACCGTCGTCTGACCGGGCGTCAAGGTCGACAGCTTGCTCGGATCGAAGTTATGACCCGTTGCCGCGCAACCCGCGACAAAGGCCACAATCGCGGCCGCTGCCAGAAGATGTAGATAACCTCGCATACCCTGCCTATTTGCCGGTCTACCCGGCGTCAGAAAGATTCCCAATCGTCGTCCGAAGGCGCCTGCCGCCGGCTTGCGGCCGTTGCGGATGCGGGCTTCGGGTCGGTCTTCGCGGCGGGCGCGGAGCGCGTCGCCGCCGGTCTGCGTGGCGGCCGCGCCGCCGAGGCGCCTGCGGCCGGCTCGGACTTGGTGGCCGTGCTGTGCGCCAGCCGCACCGCGGCCGGCCTGGCTGGCGGCTCGGCGGGCGCAGGCTCGGGCGCCCGCGCGGGTGTCCCGGCAGCCGCCGGCGCCGCCACGCGGGCGGCCGGCCGATGCTGTTGGGCCAACTGGCGCGCCGGCACTTCGATGACTTCGCCCGCATTGATCTTGAACACGGCCACCGCTTCGGCCAGGCGCTGGGCCTGATCCTGCAGCGAACCGGCGGCGGCCGCGGCCTCTTCCACCAGCGCTGCGTTCTGCTGCGTCACTTCATCCATCTGCGAAACCGCGCGGTTCACCTGGTCGATGCCGCTGGACTGTTCTTCGGACGCTGCCGAGATCTCGCCCATGATGTCCGTCACGCGTTTCACCGAGGCCACGATCTCCTGCATCGTCGCGCCGGCGCGTTCGACCTGCTGCGACCCGGCGCCGACCTTGGAGACCGAGTCCTCGATCAGGCCCTTGATTTCCTTGGCCGCCTGGGCGCTGCGCTGCGCCAGCGAACGCACCTCGCCCGCCACCACCGCGAAACCCTTGCCCTGCTCACCCGCGCGGGCCGCTTCCACGGCGGCGTTCAGCGCCAGGATGTTGGTCTGGAACGCGATGCCGTCGATGACCGACACAATCTCGGAAATCTTGCGCGAACTGGCCGAAATGCCTTCCATCGTGCTGACCACTTCCGCCACCGCCGAACCGCCGCGCTCGGCCACGTCCGATGCGCTGGCCGCCAGCTGGTTGGCCTGGCGGGCGTTGTCGGTATTCTGCTTGACGGTCGACGCCAACTGCTCCATCGATGCCGCGGTCTCTTCCAGGGAGGCTGCCTGCTCTTCCGTGCGGCTGGACAGATCCGTGTTGCCCGCCGAGATCTCGCGCGAACCGACGTTGATTTCGTCCACGCCACGGCGCACCGCGGAAACGGTCCGCGCCAGGCTTTCCTGCATGCGCTTGACTGCCGCCATCAACGCGCCGACCTCGTTCGTGGAATTGACGTCCACCCGCACGGTCAGGTCGCCGGCGGCGATCTTGTCAAAGCTCTCGCCCACGGCGCGCAGCGGACGCAGCACGACGCGGTTCATGAAGAGGAACGCGCCCAGCGACACGGCCAGGATCAGCAGCGCCAGGCCGATATACACGTAGGTCATCGTCGACGCCTGGGCGCGCGACGCATTCACCATGTTTTCGCTGTACTTGTTGATGTTGGCGGCGAAATCGCTGAGCTGCTTGAAGAACGCGCCGCTGGCGGCACCCGCCTTGGTGTTCTTGAGCGACAGGTAGGTCGCGGCATCGCCCTTGTCCAGGGCGGTCATCATGCTTTCCAGCGACTCGGCAAAGCCGTTGAACGCGGAAAGCAGCTGGCCTTCCGACGCGCGGCCAATGTCGGTGGCCTTCGGAATCGCCTTGAAGGTCTCCATCTTCTTCTTGGAGTCCGCGATCAACTGCTGGACGATGCGCGAGTTCTCGGCGGCGCCGCTCGTGTCGCCAGCGGCGCGTTGCGCGGCGGCAATGTCGGCGCGCACGGTCGCGCGCAACATCTGGGTGTACGAATCCTTGATCAGATTGCTCTGCTGCACGCTCAGAGAATCCAAGGCGTCGATCGCCCGGGCATTGGACTGCATGCTGTTCCAACCCAGGACAATGGCAACGAGCGCGGCCAGGGCAACTGCCAACTGGGCCAGCATCAATCCGGTGCGCACCTTCAGATTGCTAAACATTTCCGTAGTTCCGGTAGCCGTCCCAGCGGCGCTTTCGAGGCCGCCGGGCCGTAAAAGGGGTTTTCCTCTACTGCCTGTTCAATGCACTGACGCCCACTACAACCGTCAGAAAGATTCCCAATCGTCGTCCGAGGGCGGCGGACGGCGCGTGGCGGGCTTGGGCGCGGCTGCAGGAGCGTCCGCGGCGTCCGCGGTGCGCGCTGCCGGCCGGCGCATCGGGCGCGCGGCGGTCGCGCCCGCCGGCTTGGGCCGGGCCACTTGCGTCAAACGCGGTGCGGGCGCGGCCTTAGGCGCGGGCGCTGCATCGGCCTGCGCGGCCGGCTTGGCGGGCTCTTCCTGCGCGGGCTTGGGCGCGGCCATCAGCGGCGCGCTGCGTTGCTGCGCCAACTGGCGGGCGGGCACTTCGATCACTTCGCCGGCGTTGATCTTGAACACGGACACCGCTTCGGCCAGGCGCTGGGCCTGATCCTGCAGCGAACCGGCGGCGGCCGCGGCCTCTTCCACCAGCGCTGCGTTCTGCTGCGTCACTTCATCCATCTGCGACACCGCGCGGTTCACCTGGTCGATGCCGCTGGACTGTTCTTCGGACGCTGCCGAGATCTCGCCCATGATGTCCGTCACGCGCTTCACCGACGCCACGATTTCCTGCATCGTGGAACCGGCGCGTTCGACCTGCTGCGAACCGGCGCCCACCTTGGTCACGGAGTCTTCGATCAGGCCCTTGATTTCCTTGGCGGCCTGGGCGCTGCGCTGCGCCAGCGAGCGCACTTCGCCCGCCACCACCGCAAAGCCCTTGCCCTGCTCACCCGCGCGGGCCGCTTCCACGGCGGCGTTCAGCGCCAGGATGTTGGTCTGGAACGCAATGCCGTCGATGACCGACACGATCTCCGAGATCTTGCGCGAGCTGGCGGAGATCTCCTGCATCGTGTTGACCACTTCCGACACCGCCGAACCGCCGCGCTCGGCCACGTCCGACGCGCTGGCGGCCAGCTGGTTGGCCTGGCGCGCATTGTCCGCGTTCTGCTTGACGGTCGAGGCCAGCTCTTCCATCGAGGCGGCGGTCTCTTCCAGCGAAGCGGCCTGCTGCTCCGTGCGGCTGGACAGGTCGGTGTTGCCCGCGGAAATTTCACGCGCGCCCAGGTTGATCTCTTCGACACCGCGGCGCACCGAGGCCACCGTGCGCGTCAGGCTTTCCTGCATGCGCTTGATGGCGCCGAACAGGTGGCCGATTTCGTTGGTGCTGCGCACTTCGATGCGGCCCGTGAAATCGCCGGCCGAAATCTTCTCGAAGTGGTCGCCGGCTTCATGCAACGGACGCAGGACGGTGCGGCTGATGAAAATCCAGCAGGCCAGCGCCAGAACCAGGGCGATGGCCAGCATCACGATGGTCACGGTGCGGGAGATGTTGTGATCGGTTTCCGCCTGCGCGATGAGCTCGTCGGTGCGCGTGTCCGTGAACTGCAGCACGTTGTTCACGGCCTCGCGGAACGCGGTGTTGGCAGCCCCGCCTGCGTCGTTCAGGTCCAGGTAGTCTTGAATGGCCAGATTCTTCAGCGCGGCGGCCTGGCGGCGGTAGACGTCATCGAACTGCTTGTAGGCGGCGTCCAGCTTGGCCACGATCTCTTCGGAACCCGCCATGCGCGGCGCCTTGCGGAAGGCATCGAACAACTTCAGGCCATCGGCCATGAGGCCGTCGGCGCGCTGGGCCTGCGAGGTCGACTGTTCGGTCTTGCCCTGCTGCATGTCCATCAGCGAGTTGGCAAGCAGCAGGCGTCCGCGCAGGAACGTGCTGTAGGCGCGCTGCAGTTGCGCCGCCTGGTTGGCATAGGCTTCGTTGACCTGTGCCAGCTTGTCGCTGCCGGAGTTCAACCCCATCCACGCCACCCCGTTCGAAATGAACATGGCGCCCGTGAAGAGCAACAGCACCAGAATGATACAAGTGCGAACTTTCAAATTTCCAAGCATGAAATATCCGAGCGTTAAGCAACGAAGAACGACACAACCCACCCTATACGCACTACGGACGCCCCGGCCCTTGGCCGGCAGCGTCCGAAAAGTGCGCCTGTCGCGGTGCGGACACGCCGCGCCGCGCTGAAACCTACCGCATCACTTGCGGCTGAACAGGCTGGAACCCTGAATGGTCATGAAAGCAGCCGAAGCCGCCTGCAAGGCCACCTGGCGCAGCGCGAGCTGGCTGGCGCCCGCGTAGTAGTCCAGGTCTTCCAGATCCGACAGCGACTTCGAGTACGACAGGCCCTTTTGCGTGCCGGTGGCGTCCAGCGCCTCCAGCTCGTTCAGGCGGGCGCCCACCGACGCGCCCACGGTCAGGACGTTGTCGTAGTTGGTCGCGAGTTTCTTGTTCGCCGTCGCCAGTTCGTTGTTCAGACGCGCCAGCGCCTTTTCATCGCCCGCGATGGGCGAATCCAGGACCTTGATGAGGTTGTCCAGGGTGTTGAACAGATCCACATCGGCCGATTGAATGCTCTCGACATCGATCACGTCGCCATTTTGCGGCGTGCCTTTGACCACCACGGCGACGCCGCCGAAGTCGATGCTGGCGCCTTCCTTGTATTCCGTGGGACCGGCCGGCGGCGCGGGCGTGATCACCGGCGGCACGGGCGGGGTGGCGGACGGGTCGGTCGTGATGACGCGGTAGCCCATGTTGCCCGTGGCGGGGTCCGATTCGAACTGCAGGCTGAAATTCTTGCCGATGTTGGGGCTGCCCGGCGTGACCGAGACCGTGCTGAACTGCGCGGTGCCGCCGTTGGCCGGCGATGCCGTGCTTACGTACGCGGTCGAACCCGGATTGGCGCGATTGAATACGTCGCTGCCCAGGTCGCTGGTGGACAACTGGCGCGACTGGTCGACCTGCACGGTGCGCTCGCCGGTGGCGCCGCTGTAGACGATCTTGCCGGTCGCGTCCTGGGCGTAAGGCACCACGCTGCCTTCATAGCCCGAGAACAGGTACTGGCCGTTGCCGTCGGTGCTGTTGGCAAGGCCCAGCAGCGCGTCGCGGGCGCTCTTGAGCGCCGTGGACAGCGCCTGGCGGTCGCTGTCGGCAAACGTGCCGTTACCGGCCTGCACGACGCGCGTTCGCACGTCCTGCAGCGCGGTGGTGATCGAGTCCAGGACGTTGGCTTCCTGGCCAAGATTGGTCTTGGCCGTGTTGCGGTTCAGGCCGTACGTCGTGTTCATGCTCTGCGTCTGCGCGACGCCGATCGACAGGGAAGCCGCCAGCGGATCGTCCGCGGGGGTGAGGAACTTGCGGCCGCTGCCAACCTGTTCCACCAGGCGATTCATGTCGGATTCCTGGGCGAGAACGCCGCTCAGGCCGTTCGTGTACATCATCGTGGTGCTCAGACGCATGGTGCAGCTCCGAAATGCTTTCTAGTATTCACAGTCAACGTTCTGATCAGCCGCGCAGGCCCAACAGCGTGTCAAAAATGGTGCTCGCCACATCGATGATGCGGGCGCTGGCCTGGTATTGCTCCTGGTACAGCGACAGGCTTACGTATTCTTCGTTCAGGTTCACGCCCGACACCGCCTGCTGCGCGGCCGTCGTCTGCTTGATCAGGTTGACCTGCGCCGTGGCGGCGGTCTTGATCTGCTGCGTCTGCACGCCGACCGTGTTCACGACCTGCGCAAACATGTCGTTGATGCTCATCGTGCCGTGGCTCAGCACCTTGCTGGTCTGCAGCTGCGCCAGCTTCAAGGCGTTCTTGCCGTTGGCATCGCCCCCGTCCAGATCCGCCGCGGCAACCTTGTCGGGATCGGTGATCAGCACGTTGATGTCGCGGGCCGCGTTACGCGTGGGCGACAGCGACCACTTGTCGCCGGCCTGGGGCGGCGCATTGATGGTCAGCGTCACGCCCATCTCGCTTTCGAGATTCAGCGTGGCGGTGGGCGGCGTGCCGGTGGCCGGGCCGTTGTAGACCTGCGAGCCTTCCGGCATGCGCACGACCTGGTAATTGGTGCCGTCGAACGAGATCTCGTAGTCCTTGGCATTGACGTTTGCCAAGTCGGTGAATTCGCCCGAGATCTGCGCGTTGCTCTTGTTTGCCGTATTGGGCACGCTCTGCGGCGAACCGATACTGAAAAAGTCCGTGCCCGGATTTCCGCCCTGGTCCAGACCCTGCTTGTGCTGCTCGTTGAACGACAGCGCCAGGCCGACGGCCATCTGGCCAAGCTGGTTCTGCATGACGTCCAGCGACGAGGCGCGGAACTGCAACAGGCCGCCCAGCTTGCCGCCGGAGATTTCGGTGTCGTTCATCTCGACCGCGATGGTCTTGCCGGTGCCCGCGGGCAGCGTGTAGGCAATGACCGTGCGGCCCGCGTCCGAAGCGGACGGCACGGCCTGCAGCGGGTAGAGGGTGTTGCCCGACAGCAGCGACTGCCCGCCCTTCGTGAGCGAGATGCTGATCTTGTCGCCCTGCTCGTAGGTCGTGATGCCGATAAGCTGGTTCAGTTCCATGACGGCCTGGTCGCGCTGGTCGAGCAGGTCGTTGGGGGGGCTGCCGCCGGCCTTGCCGGCCGCCAGCGAGATCTGCTGGTTCAGGTCGTCGATGCGGGTCAGGTAGCTGTTGACCTGGTCGACCGTGGTGCTGATCTGCGAGTTCAGGCCTTCACGCTGCTTCTGCATTTCCGAGTAGGCCGAGCGGATCTGCGTCGTCAGGCTGTTGGCCTGGCCAAGCAGGTCGGCGCGCGCGGCGGGATCCGCCGGCTTGCTGGCCACCGTGTTCATGCTGGTGAAGAAATTGGTCAGACCCGGGGCGATGCCCACGGTGCGGTCGGAGAACAGGTTGTTGATCTGCGAAACCTGGTCAAGCTGCGCCTGGAGCTGGGCGCCGCTGCCGTTCGCGCCGACGAGCTGCTTGTACAGGAAGCTGTCGTAGCTGCGCACGACGGTGTCGACCTGGACGCCGCGGCCGATGTAGCCGTTGGCGGTCGCCTGGGCGCCCGCGGTCGAGGTCATGACGCGCTGGCGGTTGTAGCCGACCGTGGTGGCATTGTTGATGTTGTGGCCGGTGGTCGCCAGGCCCGCTTGCGCCGCGTTCAACCCGCCCAGTGCCGTTTTGTACAAATTCATGCTGACAATGCCCCGTATGTAACCGCAGCTGTTATCTCTGGATACCCCGTTTACGGCAGGAGCTCACCCAAATTTAGAGTCCTTCCAGCATCCGGCGCGAATTTTCCACGTTGGATGCCGCGCCCCGCAGCTGGCCCATGATGCCGATGAGCTTCTGGGCGTAACGCGGGTCCGTCGCGTAACCGGCGTCCTGGATCCGGCGCGCCGCCTCGATCTCGTTTCGGGCCGTCGTCACGCTTTCGTAGCGCGGGCTGTTGCCGATCAGGCGGGCGTAGTCGGCGAAGGATTCCTCGTACGACGAGTAGGCCCGGAACGGCTGCGTCACCTTGCGGGCAACGCCGTCTTCGTATTCGGTGGTCAGCACATTGACGACCTTGCCCTTCCAGCTGGGACCGGCCTTGATGCCGAACAGGTTGAAGCTGGTGCTGCCGTCGGCGTGCTTGATCTCGCGCTTGCCCCAGCCGGATTCCAGGGCCGCCTGGCCCATGATGAGGCGGGCCGGCACGCCGCTTTGCTGCGACGCCAGGTTGGCCGCGCGCGACATCTTGGAGACAAAATCGACCACATGCCCGGGCGCGCCTTCCGCCGCGGCCAGCGCACGGTCAGCCGGACGGTTGTTGCGCATCACGTTCAGCAATGCAGACACTTCACGCGATCCGCCCGTCTGGAAGTCCAGGTCGCCGCCCTGTCCGATGCGCTTGATCGCTTCGTCGGACATCTCGCCGGGCGTGCCCTGCTGCATCTGCGCCAGGATGGCCTGCGAAAGGCCGATGCCGGGCGAGGCCAGGTGCAGCGCCAACTGCTCATCCGCCATGGATTGCAGCATCTGCGTCTGCTGGGAGTCGAACAGCCCCTCTTTCGGGGTGGCCTCGCGCATGCGCTTGACCATCATCTGCAGGAACAGCGCCTCGAACTGCTTGGCGACCTGCTTTTGCTGCTCGGTGCCGGCGGGGTCTTTCTTGACGTCGCGCTTCAGGTCCGACAGGCGGCCCATGTCGAAGACCGAATCCTGCCGGGTGCTGGCGCCTGCCGCGTCGTTGGTGTAAGCCATGTCCGTCAGATGATTTCAAGTTCGGCGCGCAGCGCGCCCGCGCTCTTCATCGCCTGCAGGATGGCCAGCAGGTCCTGCGGCGTCGCGCCCAGGGCGTTCAGGCCCTTGACCACGTCGGCCAGGTTGGCGCTGGTGCTGACGCGCTGCAGCGAACCGTTGTCCTGGCGCACTTCGATCTGGGTATTGGGCACCACCACCGTCTGGCCTTGCGTGAACGGCGTGTCCGGTTGAACCACTTCGTTCTGGCGGTTGATGATGACCGACAGGTTGCCGTGCGCGACGGCGGCCTCTTCGATCATGACCGTGCGGTTCATGACAACCGAGCCCGTGCGGGCGTTGATGATGACCTTGGCGACCGTGGGCGCGCGGGTGACCTGCAGGTCTTCCATCTGCGACAGGAAGCGGGCTTGCGAGCCCTGCTCCATGGGCGTGCGCACCTGGATCACGCGGCCGTCCAGCGCGGTGGCCGTGCCCTGCCCGAACCTGCGGTTCAGGGCGGTGGCCACGTTCTGCGCCGTGCCGAAGTCCGTGTTGTTCAGTTCGACATGCACGTAGCCGTCGCGCGTGAACGTGGTGGGCACGCCGCGCTCGACGATGGCGCCCGCGCTGATGCGGCCGCCGTTCAGCTGGTTGATCTGCACGCTGGAGCCGCCCGCGGAGGCGCCCGCGCCGCCGACCAGGATGTTGCCCTGGGCAATGGCGTAGACCTGGCTGTCCGCGCCCTTGAGCGGCGTCATCAGCAGCGTGCCGCCGCGCAGGCTCTTGGCGTTGCCCATCGAGGACACCACCACGTCCAGCGTCTGGCCGGGCCGCGCAAACGCCGGCAAGGTGGTCGTGACCATGACGGCCGCCACGTTCTTCAACTGCATGTTGCTGCCGGCGGGCACCGTGATGCCCAGCTGCGACAGCATGTTCGTCAGGCTCTGCTGCGTGAAGGGCGTCTGGCGCACCTGGTCGCCGCTGCCGTCCAGGCCCACGACCAGGCCGTAGCCGATCAGCTGGTTGCCGCGCACGCCCTGGATGCTTGCCAGATCCTTGAGCCGTTCGGCGTGCGCCGCGCCGGCGCCCGCGGCCAGGCCGACGGCCACGCACACCCGCGCCAACAGGGACAGCAAGGTGGATATCGGAGTCGGTTGTTTCATGATTTAGAACGGCGAGGCGATCAGGAAGAAGCGTTGCAGCCAGCCCATGGTCTGGACTTCGTCCATGACGCCCTTGCTGCGGTATTCGATGCGCGCATCGGCCACTTGCGTGGACGACACGGTGTTCGTGCCCGTGATGGAGCGCGGATCGACCACGCCGGCAAAGCGCACGTATTCGCTGCCGCGGTTGATGGCGATCTGCTTTTCGCCGGCAACCTGCAGGTTGCCGTTGGACATCACGCCCACCACCGTGGTCGTGATGGTGCCGGTGAAGGCGTTGTTGGCGCTGCTGTCGCCCTTGCCCTGCGACACGTTACCGCCGTTGGCTTCCGTGTTCAGGTTGGCGTTCGCCCAGCTGTCCATGAAGGACGGCGCGGCGGCAATGCCCAGGGTGGCCGAGCCGGTGCGGTTGGTGTTCGTCGCCACGTTCTTGGACGCATTGGTGCGCTCGTTCAAGACGATGGTGACGATGTCGCCCACATTGCGCGGCCGGCGGTCTTCGAACAACGGGTAATTGCCGTATGTCGTGGGCTGGTAGATCGAGCCCGTGGGCTGCGCCATCGGCATCGGCGGCGGCGGCGGCGCCGCCGTCGTCGGCCCGGTCACGATGGGCTCGGGCGGGATGATGGCGCAGCCAGCCGCCAGCAGAGCCAGCGCAGACGCAAATACCAGGCGCAGGACAGACATGGGCATCACAGTTGGGTCAGGCGGGCCAGCATTTCGTCCGACGTCTTGACGGCCTTGCTGTTCATTTCGTAGGCGCGTTGCGTCGTGATCATGTTGACCAGTTCCTCGGCGACGTTGACGTTGGAGGTCTCGACATACTTTTGCATGATCGAGCCCGCGCCGTCCACACCGGGCTGAAGCAGGTTCGCCGGGCCCGACGAGTCGGTTTCCAGGTACAGGTTTTCGCCGATGCTTTGCAGGCCGGTCGGGTTGATGAAGGTGGCGATCTGCAGCTGGCCGATCTGCACGTTCACGCCGGCCGCGCCGGGTTGCGTCACCGACACCATGCCGTCGTTGCCGATGGTGATGGACAGCGCGTTGTCCGGCACGTTGATCGGCGGCTGGATGACGTAGCCGCTGACGGTCACGAGCTGGCCGTTCTGGTCGCGCTGCAGGGCGCCGTCACGGGTGTAGGCCTGCGTGCCGTCGGGCAATTCCACCGGCAGAAAGCCGCGGCCGTTGATGGCCACGTCCATTTCGCTGCCCGTGTTGTTCAGGTTGCCGGTCGAGTGGATGCGCTCGGTCGCGGCCACACGTGCACCGGTGCCCAGTTGCAGGCCGGACGGCAGTTGCGTGGCGTCGCCCACCTGGGCGCCGGGCTGGCGCAGCGTCTGGTACATCAGGTCCTGGAACACGGCACGGCCGCGCTTGAACCCATTGGTAGAGACGTTGGCCAAGTTGTTGGAAATCACGTCCATGGAGGTCTGCTGACCTTCCAGGCCCGTCTTGGCGATCCACAGCGAACGCATCATGATGAGAAACTCCGGTGCCGCGGCTTGGCCGCGAACAAAATGTTTATTTAAATCAGGCGCTTACGGACAGAATGCCGTTGGCGCGTTCCGCATTGCGGTCCGACTGCTGAATCACCTGCATCTGCTGCTCGAAGCGGCGGGCGTTTTCGATCATGCCCACCATCGACGCCATCGGATTGGTGTTGCTGCCTTCCAGCACGCCCGACAACAGGCGCAGGCCGGGATCGGCAGGCAGCGGCGGCGCGGGCTGGCCATTGACCGGCGCCATGCGGAAGACACCGTCGTCGCCGTGCACCAGCTGCTTGTTGTCCGGATTGACGAGCTTGAGCCGGCCCAGGTTCAGGATGTTGTTCGGCGCGTCGCCGGCGCCCAGCGCCGTGATCGTGCCGTCGGACGTGATGGTCAGCGCGGCCTGGTCGGGCACGTCGATGGGACCGCCCTGGTCCGACAGGACCGGCTGGCCCAGCGACGTCTGCAACAGGCCGTTGATGCCCACCTGCAGGCTGCCGGCGCGCGTATAGGCTTCGCCCTGCGGGGTCTGCACCGCGATCCAGCCGGCTTCGCTGGACAGCGCCACGTCCAGGTCGCGGCCCGTGGTCTGCATGGTGCCCATCTGAAAGCTGTTGCCGGGCGTGGACGCCACCGTCGAAACACGCGTAGGCAGGCTCACCCCGTCCGTCACCGGAACCGACCGGTACAGCGCGATCTGCTCGCGAAAGCCCGTCGTGTTCACGTTGGCCATGTTGTTGGAGAGCGCGGCCTGGTGCTCCGTGATCCGCGCTGCGCCATTCATGGCGGTGTAGATGATTCGATCCATTGCCTATTCCGTGGGTGTCGTCGGTGTCGTCACTTGCCCAGCGGGCATTACTTCAGGTTCATCAGGACTTGCATGATTTCGTCCTGAGTCTTGATGGTCTGCGAATTGGCCTGGTAAGTGCGCTGGGCAATGATCATGTTGACCAGTTCGCGGCTCATGTCCACGTTGGAAGCTTCCGTTGCCTGGCCCACCACCGTCGACATGCTGTTGGTGCCGGGCTGCCCCAGGATCGGCTGGCCGGAGGCCGCCGTTTCCTTCCAGGCGTTGTTGCCCACGGGCTGCAGGCCCTGCAGGTTCGAGAAGTCGGCCAGGACGAGCGTGCCGACGACCTGGGTTTCGCCGTTGGTGTAGCTGGCGACCAGGCTGCCGTCGCTGCTGATGTTGATGCCGCTGAATTCGCCGGACGTGTAGCCGTCGGGCTTGGCGACCAGCTTGTAGTTGCTGCCGTACTGCGTCGTGCCGGTGTAGTTGACCGCGATGTTCAGCGGATCGGCCGGGGTGGCGGTGCCGCCAGGCTGGGCGAACGACAGGTTCACGATCGGCGCGCTGGTCAGCGTGCCGGCGTTGTTGAACGTGAACTGCTGGGGGTTGCCCCACACGCCGCCGGCTTCCGTCGTGGGCGCCATGGCCTGGCCGTCCATCGTGTAGTACACGTCGTACACGCTGGTGCCGGCCGCGGCTTCACGCTTGACGAAGTACTGCATGACCTGGTGCGAGTTGCCCAGGGAGTCGAACACCGTCATGGGCGAGGCGTTCGTGTAGGTGCTGGAGATCTTCGGATCGAACGGTTTGCCGATTTCCGTGACGGCGGCGGTGTAGTCCACGAAGCCGGGGATGTCTTCCAGCGCGCCAGCGGTAACCTGACCCGTGCCGTCGATCGTGACGGTGTTCGGCGCCGTGCCGTACGTGGCGGCGGGCGGGTTGGCCGGGGTCCACGTCAGCGCGCCGCCGGCGGCCTTGGTGAACGTGTAGGCAGTGCCGCCCAGCGTGACCGAACCGGGAACGGCCGGCGACGTCACGGTGTCGACCTGGTAGATGACCTTGGCGTTGGCGTCCAGGTTGGCCACGGTGGTGGCGGTGCTGGTGGCCTGCGGCGCCACGTTGGCGGTCGGCAGTTGCAGTTCGACCGGGTTCGCGCCGATCGCGCCCGCGGGGTAGCCGGTCAGGCGGTAGCCTTGGGCGTTCACGATGAAGTTGTTCTTGTCGACGAGGAACTCGCCGTTGCGCGTGTACATGACCGAGCCGCTCTGGTCGGTCACGCGGAACATGCCCTTGGCGCCATCGATGGCGATGTCGTATTCGCCGCCGCCGCCCGTCACCGCGCCAACGGTGAAGCGCTGGTTGATGGCCGCGACCTTGACGCCCAGGCCCACGCGCGAGCTGGCGTAGACGTCAGCGAACGATGCAGTCGCCGACTTGAAGCCGACGGTGCCCGAGTTGGCGATGTTGTTGCCGATGACGTCCAGGTTCTGCGCAGCGGCGTTCAAGCCGCTCAATCCTTGTCCGAAGCCCATGTTTACTCTCGCTAATCTTTAGTGGAAAAGCCGTCGCCCGTGCGCCGGCACCGATTCATATCCGCCCGTTCAGGCGCCGATCACCTTGCGCACGTCCAGCATGCTGGTCTGGCCGTCCAGGCCAAGATCCAGTCGCAGGCCGTTGGTGGAGTACGCCACGCTCTTGACGTTGCCGTAGCTCAGCACTTCCGTATTCACCTTCGCGCCTTCCGCGTCGGTGGCCAGCACGGACACGTTGTAGGCGCCCGCTTCCAGCGCCACCCCGGCGTCGTTCTTGCCGTCCCATTCCAGCGTGTACACGCCGGTCTTCTGTTCGCCCAGCTCGATGGTGCGAACCACCGCGCCGTTCGAATCGGAAATGCGAACCTGCACCTTGGCGGCGTCGCCCTGCAGGTCCAGGCCGTAGGGCGTGACCACGCGGTCCGCCGGGTTGGCGCTGTCCACGCCGACCTTGACCTTCGTGCCCGGGATCAGGACGCCCTTGCCGATCATCGACACGGCGTTCATCGACTGGGACACGTCGATCTGGCCGCTGATGGCCAGCATGGTGTTCTTCAGGTTGGTGATGCCTTCCACCGTGGAGATCTGCGCCAGTTGCGACGTCAGCTCCGCGTTCTGCATCGGGTTCAGCGGATCCTGGTTCTTGAGCTGCGTGACCAGCAGCTTCAGGAACTGGTCCTGCAGGCCCTGCGCGGTGCTCGCGCTGTTGGCGCCGGTTTGCGCCAGGCCCATGGCCGTGGTGCTCGTGGATTGATCGACGGTGGTCATGGATACACTCTGGCTGGAAATTAGGACTGGCCGATGGTGAGCGTCTTCTGCATCAACGCCTTGGCGGTGTTGAGCACTTCGACGTTGGCCTGATAAGACCGCGATGCCGCGATCATGTTGACCGTTTCGGCCACCGGATCGACGTTGGGCATGCTGACGTAGCCCTGGGCGTCGGCCAGGGGATGCTTCGGGTCGTAGACCTGCTTGAGGGGCGACTGGTCCTGGACCACGCCGGCCACGCGCACGCCGCCGATCTCCTGGCCCAGCGCCTGACCCGCGGCGGGGTTGACCTGGAACACGACCTGGCGCGCGCGGTACGGCTGGCCGTCCGGGCCCACCACGCTGTCGGCGTTGGCCATGTTGCTGGCCGCCACGTTCATGCGCTGCGACTGCGCGCTCAACGCCGAGCCGGCGATATCGAAAATGCTCAACAAGGACATTGCCTGTTGCTCCCTTTAAAGATCAATCCTGAATGGCGGTCTGCAGCCCGCGGATGCGGTTGGAGATGAGCTGCATCGTGCTCTGGTAATGCAGCGTGTTGTCGGCGAACTGCACGCGCTCGATGTCCATGTCCACCGTGTTGCCGTCCATGCTGGGCTGGTACGGCAGGCGGTACAGCAGATCCGTCGGGCCCTGCGACACGGCCTTGGCCGGAATGTGACGGGCGGAGGTCAGCTTGAGCGACGTGTCGGGCAGGCGCATCGTGCCTTCGATGGCGGCTTGCATCGCCGCCTTGAAGTCGATGTCGCGCGCCTTGTAGTTGGGCGTGTCGGCGTTGGCGATGTTCGAGGAAAGCACTTCCTGGCGCTGCGCGCGCAGTGCCAGAGCCTGCTGGTAGAACCGGAAATCTTCGTTGAGCCTGTCGAGCATCGTGGCGCCTTGAATACGTTGCAAATCAGATAAACCGAGGGACACCGGACACACCGTTATCCCATTGGATGACGGCATGATAGGGGCCGGACTGGTAACACAATCAGCCAAATAACCCGTCATTTCTCATCCAATTCACGTATTGCCGAACGCTGCCCACTTCTACAATTCATCCATCATGAAAATCTCCGCACGACTCCTTCACGCGCGCGCAGGCCTGGCTGTCCTGCTTCTGGCCTCGGCGGGCGCCGCCCAGGCCCAGGCCGCGGCCACCCAGGCGCCGGAAGCGATCGTCATGGCGGCCCAGACCTATCTGCAGGAGCAGCTGGCCTCCCTGCCCGGCCAGGCGTCAATTGCCATCGACCCGCCGCGCACCGACCGGCTGGCGCCCTGCGACACCTTGTCCCCGTTTCTGCCTTCCGGCATGAAGCTGCGCTCGCGCATGACCGTCGGCGTGCGCTGCAATGCGGCCAAGGGCTGGACCGCCTACGTGCAGGCGACCGTCAGCGTGGCCGGCCACTATTACGTGGCCTCGCGCCTGATTGCCGCCGGCCAGGCCCTGACCCCGGCGGACCTGGACGCCCGCGACGGCGATCTGGTCGCCCTGCCCCCCGGCGCCATCACCGACCCGCAGGCGGTGGCCGGCATGACCGCCGCGTTCCGCATCAATGCCGGCCAGCCCATCCGCAGCTCCTCGCTGCGCAACGCCCAGTCGGTGCAGCGCGGCACCAACGTGCGCATCAACGCGCGAGGCAAGGGATTCACGGTCAGCAGCGAGGGCGAAGCCCTGGAAAACGCCCCGCCCGGCGCGGTGGTCCAGGTCAAGACGGCGGGCGGTCAAGTGGTCAGCGGTATCGTCCGAAACGCCACCCTGGTGGAAATACAGCTCTAGATAATGTTACAAATCGCGTTGCGGCGGGTGTGTATATACCCTAAAGTTCCTTCGCCCCTTGTCGTTACAGAGACATAAGTAGGCGGATCCGTCGCAAACCGACCCAGGACGCCCTGCGGAGAAAACCTTGAAAATCAATTCGACCACCAACCGGCCCCTGGCGGCCGACGCCGTCGGTGCACGCGCCGAGTCCGCGGTCAGCCAGGCCTATGGCGCCGGCAGCGCCACCGGCTCGAGCAGCTCGCAAGTCGCGCTGAGTTCGGCGTCGCGCAAGATGCTGGCCCTGCAAGACGGCTCGAACGACATCAACGTCGAGCGCGTTGCCGCCATCCGCGCCGCGATCGCATCCGGGCAGCTCAAGATCGACACCGGCCGCATCGCCGACAGCCTGATCGCCAGCGCCCGCGACCTTCTGAAATAGCCTGCCCTTTCTTTATATAGAGCCGTCTGTCATGAGCCTCGTCGATTCCCTGCAATCCTGCATGAAGCAGGAAGACACCCTGGTCTCCGAGTTCTCCTCGATCCTCGAGGAAGAAACCGAGGTCCTGGTCAGCCAGGGCAGCGTCGAGGCGCTGAACCAGATCACCGAACGCAAGCGCGGCATCGCGCAGCAATTGGTCGACCTGAGCCACACCCGCGACACCCTGCTCACCGAAATCGGCCTGCCCACGGGCCACGTCGGCACCGAACAAGCCGCGGCGCAGTATCCGCAGCTCTCCGGCGTCTGGCAGGCGCTCCTGTCCAAGTCGGCCTCCGCCAGCGAAATCAACATGCGCAATGGCGCCCTGATCGACGTGCACCTGCGCTATACCCAGCAGTCGCTGGACGCCCTGCGCAACGTCGGCGTCGGCAGTGCCTCGACCTACGACGCGCAAGGCCGCGGCGC
The DNA here is from genome assembly GCF_037039475.1 of Achromobacter sp. E1. Taxonomy (NCBI): domain Bacteria; kingdom Pseudomonadati; phylum Pseudomonadota; class Betaproteobacteria; order Burkholderiales; family Alcaligenaceae; genus Achromobacter; species Achromobacter sp. E1. Next base: position 2,455,653 of record NZ_CP146253.1, on the reverse strand, counting down.
CCGCAGCGCGCCGGGCCGCCGGCCGATCGTGGCGGGCTGAACGCTTCCTCGGCCGCGATGCATATCCGGCCCTCTGCGCCGGACGGATCCGAGGAACGGTCTGCGCCAAATCGTGGCGCCATTCAGCCGATCACTTCTCCTGCAATATCGACCAGATCGAAACCATAGCCGTTGAAGCGGTGATAGACGTCCTTGCGCGATTGCACGGGCGTAATGTCATAAGAGCTCAAATCGGCGCCCGGTGCGCAAAGGCGCTCTACCTCCGCCGGCCAACGGATGTTTGCCGCGCGACGGAGCAGATAGCGGTCAACCCAGCAGCCGCCCGTCAGATAGTAGCCAGGCCGCATCACCAGTTTTTCGATCAGATAATCGAGCAGGCCTTCTTCCCGTGTCGCCGTCGCACTGAACCCGCTAGGCTTGTGTGGCGTACGTGCCGGATCGGGTTGAACGGCAGACAATCCTTCAGCCATGTAGCGGCGCACAAATTCCAGGCGAACGAGGTTATCGACCAATGCCGACTCATCGCCGATGTCGAACGCGCCCGAGACCGCATCCAGATCCGATTGGCCGACGCGAAATACCAGGGTGAGGGAAAACTTGCCGTCCCCGGAGGCGCTGAATTTGGTAAAGGGGTGGACTTCTCGCCACGGCGCGGAAACCGTCTGGTTCTCCCCTCGGTAGACATGGACAAGTTGCGCTTGACGATTGAACCGGACAAACACCGGTTCGGCCTTGGCGAGCCGATAGGCCAAAACAAACAGCAGAACCGAGAGCAGAGCAATCACCCACAACGGTGAAGCGGCTTCTCCCCAGCTTTTACCGGCCTGCACGCCATTCGTTATGGCCACCGCAAGGATGATCAGCGATGCCAAAAGACCGGCGCATGTCAACCGCAGTGCAAAGGCCATCTTGCCAACCAGAATGCGGCTTTCAATATAGCGATCGTTAAACAACGTCCTGTCGGACAGGTCATCAGAGAACCTGGCCTGGTGAGGTGCCATTGCAATCCGGATGTCAGGCAAGCGTTGCCAATTCGGGTCATTCTCAAGATTCTTCAGCAACTGCTGGAAGCTGTGGCAGTTTCCCGTGTTGGACATCAGTGGGTCATCTCCAGTATCAGATCGGGCTGCGTAAAACCGTTCGGCCAATAGCGAACCGCCGTATTCCCCAACAGATTGTGCGCATCCAAGAGCAGATAGCCGTTTCCGTTTCGCACTTGAACATTGCTGGGGTCGTCCACGACGTTTTCCGTCATCAACCCAAAGACGACATGCTGGACAAGCGTGTAAGCGCTGATCTGTGGCTGCCAGCCCGGCAGCAGGATCGCGACTTCCCGTTGCGCACGCGGCCGGCCAAAGCGTGGCACCACGCTTTCGAGCACGATGTTGCCCCACTGATAGCTCGCGTCGATCCTGGGCTGGAGGAAAAGCTTGTAGTACCCATTTTGCTCAGTTGCACCATCGAGTTCCGGATCGATGCCCAGGCATCCGTGACGCATCCAATCAGCAATTCTTGCTCTATCGGCACGAGCCTGGTTCCAAGCATAGGCAACCTGGAGCGCTGTAACGGTCAAAGCCGCCGGAGCGCCGGCAAACCATATGGCAGTCCTTCCGACAATGCCAGGCAACGCCGCTCGTCCCACAATGTACAGCCCTGCCTTTTGCCCCGTGCGCGATAACCCTTCTCCCCACAACTTTGCGTGAAGGTGCGAGAACCCGTATTTGTGACTGACGCAAGCAGATTCAGGCCTCCCAATCCCAAACGCGTCTGGTGCCAAAGCGACAGCCTGGCTGCTAGCCCCGGCGCCAATTCACGCACCGGAGCTGGATTCGCTACCTTGCTCAGGACGTTGAGCCGCATTACCGTAATGTGCTCGTTGCCTCCTGACGGGACCGCGCTCATACGAAAGTCGATCTGGCCGGTCAAATTGGCTTCGCGGCGCAACAGTTGCGGGACGTCGCGCGCTGCAATTTTCTCGGGGACGACCAGGTGGCCTTCCGCGATTTCAAACATGGCCACGTACCGGCTTGCCCATAGTCCTTCCGCCGTCACCGGCGCTCTTGTTTTGATTAGGGCCAACATGACCAGTGACGTCAGTTGTCTGGATGCCGCGTCGGGGCGGATTTCCCCCACAAGCGCATTGAGATCTTTCAGCGCATGATCGGCTATCTGATCCGTCGTGGTCTCCAGGATCTTGCGGGTTGCGGCCCAGGCGGTAATCTGCGGATGGCCCGTCAGCGCAAGGCCCAACAAACTGCCTTCGATTGGCCCGTCTGACGTCAGCTGTAGCGCCAGCTGCTGTGTGCCTGCACCGCAACAGGTCAGACCAAACAAGGTTCGTACCACAGCAGCACGGCCGGCGAGGAAGTTTCCAGCGTCTTTCCAGTCGTAAAGATTGCGAATCGCCGTTGTCAAATTTACCGGGCCAGAGTGGGATGCGCCGCAGGCCAGGAGATCCGCCGCCGCGGCATTCAGCCACTCCTGATAACGACCCACCGTGGGCACATCGTTCTTCAGAAACTCTGCCCGGGCTTTCTCGTCCACGGATTCCATGAACAGCTTGCGCTTGGCGGCGAGGCCCTTTTCGTATGCACGCGCTCGCGCCGCGTTGGCTGCGCCTCCGGTCACGCCCGGCGGTAGCGCGCTGCCGACCGCATCGTTCGAGAGCGTCTGGAGCTCCGCCTCGCGGGCCACGTTGTTGCCAAGCGCTTCGATCGCGTCACTGACCCAGCGCAGGCGAGCGGCATGCTCGTTGTATGTGCTCCATTGCCGCAGCACGCCGTCGATGCGGTGATTCAGTTCGCTGGCCATGCCGACGGGGTCGTGCAGCACCACTGCCAATCTTGCACTGCCCGGGCCTTGCGCCATGCGCATTGCTGCCACTGAGGGCGCGAGCACGCCGTCGGCATACTCGGACCAGGGAACGGTTGCGCCGTCCAATCCGATGGTCTTCTGATCCGCAATGTCTTCCAGGCGCAGGGTGTGGGGAACCTCAGGCGCTTGCTCCGGATTGAGGTCTTGGGCAAATGCGGTGAGCCAGGGCGTCAAATCGACCGAAGTTCCGAATGTACCGAACGCGGCGGTAGAGCCGTCATGGATAGCGGTGAGTTTGCGGGCACTCAAGAGCGTGTCGGCGAACCAGATCGTGACGCTCTTCGGGTCATGGTGATAGGCCGGAATATAGGGAAACGGCAGTAGCTCGCCCACCAGCCCCGTCGCGCGAAACGCCTCGTCGAGCTGAAGCCGCTGAACGCTGGCGGGTCTGCGCTTGCCGCCATTTTTCTCGCCATCCGGGCTGCGATAGACGAAGCACAGGATCTGCTCGCGATTGTCCGGATCGAGGATGTAGAGAAAGCCGTCGTCGTCGCGCAAGCTGCGCAGCACGTATTGGCTGCTGGCAAGGACAGGAAATCCGCGTTCCAGATTCTTGTGGGTATAGGCGTAACCGGCCTTTTCCGCCGGGGCAACGGCATATCTGAGCGGGTAGAAGAGAATGACCTTATTGCACTGACGAGACGACTCAGCGGAATCGCTGGCCGTGCAGTTGTTCAACTCTCGTGGCGTTTTGGTGATGAAGCTCATCCCGCTGCACCCAGCGTGACGGCACGCGCTTGATCGGCGCATCGTCGAGGGGTGAAGTCCACTACTTCATCACTCTCGTCTGCCGGCGAGGCGGAAGGCGCGAACAGTATCTCGGATAAACGGGGCATCCCGGTATCCTCAACAGCAAAACCAATTGGGGCAAGTCTGACGTCTGTAGATATGCACGAAGAAGACGGAGTTACGGATCCTAGACGTGCGCCGTCAGCGTCGCCTGCAGAATCGTCCTTAGTCTTGTCGAAAATTCTCGTGTGCTGGGGAGAAAGCATGAGGGATTCCGGTGTCGTGAGGCCCCATACGGGCGTGAACGACATACGCGAAATCCGTGCCAGGCTTGGTTGGCCCGGCTAAACCTCAATGAAATCAACGCGCTAAGAGTGAGGGCCAAGTCCCTCCCCTTCTTTGATGGTCGCGCGCCGCGTAAAGAACCCGCGTGTTTGCTCTCCGAGGCGGGCCAATATTGGCCCGGCCGGCCATAACCCGTTGATTCCTAACAAAACACGGCAGGCCAAATTTGACCCGATCGAGTCAAATCTGGCCCGCTTCACTCGAACACGTGAAACTACGGGTGAGCTGCGTCGCAGCACGCCGATAGGATCTTCACGCCCCGCCCGTCATCTCCAGCAGCGCAAACATCTTCAGCAGCGCCACCGGCAGCATCTTGCCGGATAGCTTGCGTTCCGTGCCCACGATGCCCGACAGCGGACCGCGCACGACGTCGGCCGCTGGCGAGTGGGCCAGTTGCCAGCAGGCGGCGCCCAGCTGGCCGGCCATCAGCGACTGGCGCGCCAGCGTGTGGGCGCCGTCGACCGCGGGCAGCGCTTGCCACGCATTGGCCATGTAGCGGAACGCGGCCTTGGCCTCGTCTTGCAGGACCAGCCAGCGCGCGATCGTTGCGGCGTCGGCCTGCGAGGCCGGCAGGTTGGTCGCGCCGAACAACTGGCCCGCGACCTCGCCGGTCACGGTGTCGATCAGCCGCGCGCAGATCAAGCGCACGCTGGCGCCCTGCCCCTTGCCCGGCAGCACGACTTCGGTGCCCGATGCCCACAGCGCGAGCGGCACGGTCTTGCCGCCCGCCGCGAGGCGCAGGCCCGGCATGTCGCCGGGCTGGCCCACGGGCAGATAGCCCACGCTCTTGCCGACAGCATTCAGGTTGGTCGGGCACTCGTCCTGGATCACCCGCAGGCCGCCCGGGCAACGAGCCACCCACGACACGCCCTGCTCGGAGAAGGGTTGCCACAGCCCGACCGTGCCTGCCTCCAGCATGTGGACCAGCGGCACGGACTGCAGGCGCTCGCCCAGCCACGCCACGCGCGATTGCAGGGCCAGCGCCGGATCCGGCTGGGCCGGCGCGGCAGGCGCAAACGAACTCAGCATGCCGTGCGGCAGCACCAGTTGCTGCGCGGGCGCCGCAAGCGCGGCACCGCGATCGCTCATCAGCAGTGCGCCGAGCAGCGCGCCGCCGGGCAAGGCGTCACCCTTCATGGCGGTCTTGCCGTGCATCACAAGCAGGTTGCGGGTGCAGGCGGCGGAAAACTCACGGCGCGCCATCGACAGCGGCTCGTCGCCCAGCGCGGCCAGGCTGGAACCGGCGCCGTCGCTGACGTATTCACGCCAGGCGGTGCGCGCCTGCAGGCACGCGGGGTCGTTGTCCAGCCACGAAATCGTGTCGTCCAGGCTTTGCGCCGCGGCGATCGACCCCGCGCCCGCCTGTTGCGGCAGGATCGCCGAGGCCAGCAGTTGGCGGCGGCGCGCCGGATCCACGGCGTCCGGTTCGCGCGACGACGACACCAGCGACGCCAGATCGGCCTCGCTCGGGGTGTACAGCGCGCGGGCGCGCTCCACCATCGCGAACGCGCGATCGATCAGCACGTCCGCGCGCGCCAGCTCCATGTGCTCGGGCACTTTCTGGCCGACGGACATGTAATGGATCGGCAAGCGGTGGCGGATGGCGGTGTCCAGCGCCGCGCCCAAGCGCGTGGCTTCGTCCAGCTTGGTGATGATGCAGCCGGCGACGTCCTCGCCGACGCCATTGCGGTAGGCGTGCGCGACCTCATCCAGCGTGTCGCCCTGGCTGGCGGCATTGAGCACCAGCAACCGGCGCACCGGCTTGCCCGCGTTGCACAGCATCGACGCCTGCTCGGCCACCAGGCGGTCGCGCTGGCTGATGCCGGTCGTGTCGATCAGGACGATCTTGCGGTTGCCCAGCTCGGCCAGGATGCGGCGCAGCTCGCCGGCATCGCGCACCGAATGCGCGGGCACGCCCATCAGGCGGCCGTAGATCTGCAATTGTTCCAGCGCGCCGATCCGGAACAGGTCGGTCGTCAGCATGGCGACCTGCTCTCGTCCCTCGCGGGCCACGCAGCGCGCGGCCAGCTTGGCCAGCGTGGTGGTCTTGCCCACGCCGGTGGGGCCGACCAGCGCGTACACGCCGCCGGCCAGGAATTCGTCTTCGGAACGAACCACCGGCAGGTGCGTCACCAGCTCATTGCGCGCCCAGCTCTGCGCCGCCTCGGCGGAGAGGCCCTGCGGCAGGCGTTCGACCAGCGTGCGGACCAGTTTGGTGCTGAACCCCGCATCCAGCAGGCTGCGGAATAGCGCGGCGGCGGCCGGCTCCCGGCCCGGACCCTGGCGTCCGCCCCACAGCAGGCCGTCCATGCGGGTTTCGAGCGCTCCGCGCAACGCGCTGATGGCATCCTGCAGACCGGCGGCGGTATCGGCCGCCAGCGGCGCGGGCGGCAAACCCTGCGGCGGGCGGACCGGCGCGTCCGGCATGCGGCCCATGGAGGGTGCGGCGGACAAGGTGGCCGGTGGCGCGGCGGACAGGGGCGCAGCCGCCGGCGGCATGGCCGGCGGCTGCGCAGGTGCGACGGGCGCCGCAGCGTAACCGCGCGGCGCCTGGTAAGCGGCCGCGGGCGCGGCGGCCATTGCGGCAGTTGCAGGCGCGACGGACGCGGCCATGCGCTCGGGCATGGCGTGTTCCGGCGTCATGCGAGCGGCCGGCGCGGGCACGGGGGCTGCGGCGGCCGAAGGACGGATCGGCGCAAGCGGCGGCAACTCGACGCGGATGGGCGCGGCCGGCTGAGGAGCGGCCGGCTGAGGAGCGGCCGGCTGAGGTGCTACCGGCTGCGGCGCGACCTGCTGAGGCGCGGCGTGCTGAGACCCGACCGGCTGAGACCCGGCCGGCACGGCGGCGGCGGGCGCAGCCGTTGCCGAACCCGGTATCGAAGAAGCCGGCGCGAAGTCCATCGGCGATGCCAACGATTCCGACGCAGGCTGCGCGGACGCCGCATAAGCGGATTGGTAGGCGGCAATGGACCGCGCCGGCGCCGCATAGCTGGCCGGCGACATGGCAGGCGACATGGCAGGCGTCATCCCCGGCGGCATGGCCGGCATGTTGGCCGGCGCCCCTTGCGGCCGCTCCATCCCGGCAGGCGCGCCGAACGACGGCGCAGCGGCTGGGCGCTGCGGCGCGGGCTGCGCATGAGCCGGCGCCTCGCGCGGCGGCGTCTGCGGTGGCGGCGCATCGTCGAACGCGCCATCAACGGTGGCCAGCACCTCGATGCCGCCCTCGACGCTGCGGTTCGACACGATCAACGCGTCCGGCCCGAGGGCCTCGCGCACCTGGCGCATCACGTCACGGGTGTTTGCGCCGTAAAAGCGGCTGATCTTCATTGCCCATTGCTCCCGCCGATCAGCGCCGTCACGCGGACGATGCGCTCATCGGGAATTTCCGTATTCGACAAGACGCCCAACTGCGGCAGATGATGGCGCAGGAAGCGCGACAGCGGCGCGCGCAACACTGGCGACACCAGCAGCACCGGCGCATTGCCCTGCGATTCCTGCCGTTCGACCGCCGCCTGCGCCTCGCGCAGCAGCGTGTCGGCCAGACCCGGCTCCAGGCCGCCGCTGGTCGTCATGGCCTGCGACAGCACGCGTTCCAGCTTCACATCCAGCCCGATCACGCGCAGCTCGCCCTCGCCCGGGAACCACTGCTGCGTGATGGCGCGGCCCAGCGCGCGGCGCGTCAGCGCGATCAGCTCGTTGATGTCGGGCTGGCCACCCGAACCGGCGGCCAGCGCCGCCAGACGCGGACCGTGCTCGGACAGCGTGTCGATGATGGTGCGCATGTCGCGGATCGGCACTTCTTCGGACAGCAGGCCCTGCAGCACCTTCTGCAGCGCGGTCAGCGACAGCGTCTTGGGCACCAGGTCCTCGACCAGCTTGGGCGCGTCGCGGCCGATGCGGTCCAGCAGCTGCTGCACTTCCTGGCGGCCCAGCAGGTTCGAACCGTGGCGGTGCATCAGGTGATTCAGGTGCGTGGCCACGACCGTGCCCGCATCCACCACCGTATAGCCGGCCACCTGGGCCTGGTCGCGCAGCGAACTGTCGATCCACAGCGCCGGCAGGCCGAACGCCGGATCGGTCGTCGGCGTGCCCTTGATCTGCATGGTCACGCCGCCCGGGTCGATGGCCAGCCACTGGCCGGGCATCGCCACGCCGTTGCCCACTTCCACGCCCGACAGCAGGATGCGGTAATCGTTGGGCTTGAGTTCCAGGTTGTCGCGGATGTGCACGACCGGCGGCAGAAAGCCCACGTCCTGCGCAAACTTCTTGCGCAGGCTGCGGATGCGGTGCAGCAGCTCGCCGTTCTGGGCGTGGTCCACCAGCGGGATCAGGCGGTAGCCGACCTCCAGCCCCAGCTGGTCCACCATCGACACGTCTTCCCAGCTTGCCTCGGCAGCCGCGGCCTGCGCCTGGGTGATCGCCTGAGGCGGTATCTCTTCGGCCGCCACCGCGGCGGCCTGCTTGCGTTTGAGCAATGCCCAGCCGCCCCAGCCCAGCGCGCCGGCCAGGGTCAGGAAGGCGATGTGGGGCATGTTGGGGATGAGGCCCATGATGCCGATGATGCCGGCGGTCAGGAACAGCACGCTCGGGTTCGAGAACAGCTGGCTGATGATCTGCTGGCCGATGTCCTGGTCCGTCGACACGCGCGACACGACCACGCCGGCAGCGGTGGAGATCACCAGCGCCGGGATCTGGGCCACCAGGCCGTCACCGATGGTCAGCAGCGTGTAGACGCGGCCGGCTTCGCCCATGGACATGTCGTGTTGCGCCACGCCCACGACCAGGCCGCCGATGACGTTGATCACCATGATGAGCAGGCCGGCGATGGCGTCGCCGCGCACGAACTTGCTGGCGCCGTCCATCGAGCCGAAGAAGTCCGACTCCTGCGACACTTCCGCGCGGCGCTTGCGCGCCTCGTCCTCGCCGATCAGGCCAGCGTTCAGGTCCGCGTCGATCGCCATCTGCTTGCCGGGCATGGCGTCCAGGGTGAAGCGCGCGCCGACTTCGGCGATACGGCCCGCACCCTTGGTGATGACGATGAAGTTGATGATGGTCAGGATGACGAAGACGATGATCCCGACCGCGAAGTTGCCGCCCACCAGGAAGTGGCCGAAGGCTTCGATCACCTTGCCCGCCGCGTCCGGCCCCGAGTGCCCATTCAGCAGCACGACGCGAGTAGACGCGACGTTCAGCGACAGGCGCAGCAGCGTTGCAAACAGCAGCACGGCCGGGAAGGCGGCAAAATCCAGCGGCTTGCGCGTGAACATGGCCACCAGCAGGATCATCACGGACAACGCGATGTTGAAGGTGAACAGCAGGTCCAGGAGGAACGTGGGCAGGGGCAGCACCATCATGCCCAGCACCATCACGATCAGGATGGGACCCGCCAGCAGCCGCGCGTGCGTGCCGCCGTTACTCTTCAACATGGTGAGCAGTGCGCTCATTCCTTAAACTCCTTGTGCTGCGGTTTTTGCCTGCGGGTCCAGTTCGGCTGGCACGTTCAGTTTCGTGGGGGCCATCGGTTCATGCCCCCAGCCCGAGCGCCAGGATCGTAGCTGGAATACCCATGCCAGCACTTCCGCCACCGCGGTATACAGCTCGGCCGGGATTTCTTGTCCCAGCTCGACGTGTTGATGCAATGCGCGCGCCAGCGGCGGCGCTTCCAATGTGGGAATCTTGTTCTCGGCGGCCAGTTCGCGGATCTTCGCGGCGATCAGGCCCGTGCCCTTGGCCAGCACGCGCGGCGCGCCGCCCTTGGCTTCGTCGTACTTCAGCGCCACTGCGTAGTGCGTCGGGTTCGTCACGACGACATCGGCCTTGGGCACGTCGGACATCATGCGGCGGCGGGCAGCCTGGCGCTGCTGCTGCCGGATGCGCGCCTTAACGTGCGGATCGCCTTCGCTTTCCTTGTGTTCCTGGCGCACGTCCTCCTTGGACATCCGCAACTTCTTCAAATGGCTCCAGATCTGCCAGGGCACGTCCAGCAAAACGATGATGAGGAGCGAAGCCACGATGAAGGCGCAGCACATCGCCACCAGGCTGAGCGCCTTGGTCAGCGCGGCGGACGGCGCCACGTGCATCAGCCCGAGCATGTCGTCGTGATAGCGCCAGATGACCCAGACGGCCACGCCGCCGACCAGCATGGCCTTGGCCAGCGCCTTGATCAGCTCCACCACCGTCTGCGACGAGAACATGCGCTTCAAACCCGCCAGCGGGCTGAGCTTGGAAAAATTGGGTTGCAAGGGCTTGGTCGAAATGACCAGGCCGCCCAGCACGACGCTGGACAGCACGGCCACCACCGCCAGCAGCCCAAAGATCGGTAACAGCACCATCAGCGCGTGACCGAAGCCGCTCACCGCCTGCTCGACCATCACCCCCGGATCCAGCGCGACGCGCTGATCGAATGCCAGCCCGCTACGCAGCACGCCGGTCAGGCCCTGGTACAGCGACCCTCCGCCCGCCCAGATCGCCGCAACGCCCACCGCCAGCATCATGAACGTGCCCAGTTCCCGGGAACGCGCAATCTGCCCCTCCTCGCGCGCCTTTTCCAGGCGCCTGGGAGAGGCGGCTTCGGTTTTCTCGAGGTCGCTTTCTTCGGACATGCTCTACGGGATTGTTGCGGCTCGCTGACGTGGGAATGCAAGCCGCCCGCCGAGATTCTAGGAGGCGCCGGGGGTTGGCGATATGCCAAGAAAAGGGGGGAAAGCGGCGCTATTCCCAGATGCGCCGCCGGCTGCCGGGCAGCCCCCCGGCAGCAGCCGCCTCAGCCCGCCGCCTGAGCTACCCGGCCGCTGGCGGCGTGGCCGTCCAGGATGGTCTGAAAGCGCGCGTAATCCAGCCCGATGCGCACGGCGCCCCAGTGTTCCGGCCCCAGATAAATGGGCAGGGAAATGTCGTTGACGATCTCGCCGGTGTCGCGGGAATACGTCTGGAACAGCTGCGCGCCGGTGTTGGCGGCCAGCCGGGCGCCCACGGGGTCGTCGAAGATGCGCTTGTTGCGCACGCGCGCGATGTCGACCTTCGGATCGCCGGTCGGCGCCAGCGAGAACCGGCTGTTGTGGGCGGGCGCGTAGCCCCGGTCATCCACCAGAATCGTATAGATGGCGCCCGGCACGGCCTCCAGCACGCTGTCGAGCAGCCGCGTGAGCGGCTCGTCGATCGCGCGGTCGTAAGCCGTGTGATAACGCGGCGGCTCGCTGCCGGCAATGCGCTGGTAGTGGCGGTCGAACACGTCCACGCCGCGCCGCCGGGCATCCTGCAGCAGACCGGCCGCAGCACCGGCAAACGCCTCCAGCGATTCCGACAGGCTGTCGAACGCGGTGCCACCCGTGCGCATGTCGGCCAGCACTTCCTGCACGCTTTCCGTCTGCCGCCGGATGCGGTCGATCTCGCCCGACATGCTTCCCACCCGTTCCAGCACGTCCGCGCTCAAGGCCGCAATGCGCCCGACCTCCTCGCTCATGCCGTGGTTGGTGGCGTCGACCTCGCCAATGGCCTGGACCACGTCGCTCACCTGCCGGTTCATGCTGTCGAAGTCGCGCACGAAGCGCTCGAAGCCGCGGGAGGTCCGGTCCAGCACCGCGCCCGAGGCGTCCACGTCCTCGCGTAGCGTGCCCGTCTGGCGTTGCGTCGCGCCCACCAGGTCGAGCATCTGCGTCGTGTGGCGGCCGACGTCGCTGGTGGCCGTGTTGACGCGCTCGGCCAGCCGGCCGACCTCGCTGGCCACCACCGCGAAGCCGCGGCCCGCGTCCCCCGCCCGAGCGGCCTCCACGCCAGCGTTCAAGGCAAGCAGCTGCGTCTGTAGCGCAATGCCCTTGATTGTCTTGCTGATGTCGCCCACCGACTGCGCGCGCGCCGCCAGTTGCCCCACCACTTCGGTGAAGGCGGCCATCTCATGCGTCATGCGGTCCACGCGCGTCTTGACCTCGGTCAGCTCGGCCAGCGCCTGCCGCGCCGCCTGCAGGTTCTGGCCCGACACCGCGGCAATGTCGCGGGCGTGGGTGGAGGTCGACGCAGACAGATCTGCGATCTGCGCCCCGCTGGCGGCCAGGGCCTCGGCCGCCCTCGCCTGCTCGCGCGCCAGCAATGAACAGCGCCCCGCCTGGAATTGCGTGCGCGCCGCGTTCAGCGCGATCTCGATGCTGGATTGGCGCACGGTCATGATCCGAAGCCGGATCTGCGCCAGGAACCGGTAGAGCGGCCAGGCGGCCGGACTGAAGGACAAGGGGCGCTCGGACAGCACCGCATCGCCGCGGTTGAGCCGACGCAACAATCCCCACATGCCGCCCAAGCGGAATACGGATCTGGCCATCATGAACCTCCTCTCCCTGACCCGGACCGCCTGCTTTGGGCATCCGTGGTCTGGCGCGCTGGGCGCGCCCTGTCTCGCGCTGCAAGGCCCCGATTATTGTTGGCAGGAGTCTATCGGCCAGCAGGCATTTGCGCCCTTAGGGAATACGTCATGAGAAGGAGGGACACGCGCACGACGCTGGCGCATGCGGGCGGAAAGACGCCGTCTTTCCGCCGCCGGCGGACATCGCGGGCCGTGGGCTCAGAAGCCCAGGCTGGCCAGCAGGTCGTCGACCTGATCCTGGCTGGTGACCACGTCGGTCTTGCCCTGCGGGTTGATCTGCGGGCCGTTGAGCAGGCTGTTGGCTTCGTCGCGGCGCTCTTGCGGCACGTTGTCCAGCAGCACCTGCAGCAGTTCGCGTTCGATGGCGCCCACCACGTCCATCATGCGCATGATGACCTGGCCCGTAAGGTCCTGGAAATCCTGCGCCATGATGATTTCCATGAGCTTGGACTGCGTCTGCTGGGTCTGCTTGGGCACGTCGGCCAGGAAGGCACGCGTGTCCTTCACCAGTTCGCGCGCTTGCGGCATTTCCAGCGGCTGGTCGTACCACTCTTGCCAGCGGCTATCCAGCGCCTGCGCCGAACGGGCCATGTTGTCCTGGATCGGACCGGCCTGTTCGGTGGCGTTGAGCACGCGGTTGGCGGCCTGCTCGGTCATCTGCGCCACGTACCGCAAGCGGTCCCGGGCGTCGGGAATCGCGTTGGCGGCGTCCTTGATCGCCTGGTCCAGGCCCAGTTCGCGCATGCTGTCGCGCAACATACGCGTCAGCGAGGCGATCCGATGGATCAGGTCGGGCGACTCTGTCGGGTCAACTGTTTCCGTGGAGCTCATCGCACACCTCAGCCGCCAATCTTTTCGAAGATCTTGTTCAGCTTTTCCTCCAGCGTCGCCGCGGTGAAAGGCTTGACCACGTAACCGTTGGCGCCCGCCTGTGCGGCGGCAACGATGTTTTCCTTCTTGGCTTCCGCCGTCACCATCAGCACCGGCAGCGATGCCAGCGACGCGTCGGCGCGGATCTGCTTGAGCATCTCCAGGCCGTCCAGGTTCGGCATGTTCCAGTCGGACACCACGAACTGGAAGCCGCCGTTGCGCAGCTTCTCCAGGCCAATGGCGCCGTCCTCTGCCTCATCCACGTTCTCGAAACCCAGCTCCTTGAGCAGGTTGCGGATGATCCGCCGCATGGTGGGGAAGTCATCCACCACCAGAATCTTCAGGCCCTTGTCTACCATCTTTCACTCCAGAAAAAATTTGCTTGAGATCGATCGTGGCGTCAGTCCGCGTTAAACGCGGTGCCCACGGTCGCCCAGGCGAGTCAGAATGCGTTCGCTCATCGCCGACAACGGCACCACTTCACTTGCAGCCCCGATAGCGATGGCCTCGCGGGGCATGCCGAAGACCACGCAGCTTGCTTCGTCCTGCGCGATCGTGTGCGCGCCCGCCCGGTGCATGGCCAGCATGCCGGTGGCGCCATCCTTGCCCATGCCCGTCAGGATCACGCCGATGGCGTTCTTGCCCGCTGCGACGGCCGCGGAGTTGAACAGCACGTCCACGGACGGACGGTGGCGGTTGACCGGTTCGCTGGCTTCCAGCTCGATGACGTAGTTGGCGCCGCTGCGGCCCAGGCGCATGTGCATTTCACCGCCCGGGGCCAGGTACACGTGACCGGGCAGCACGCGCTCGCCATGCACGGCCTCGCGCACGGTCACGGCGCACAGGGCGTCCAGGCGCTGCGCGAACGATCGCGTGAAACCGGCCGGCATGTGCTGCGTGATCAGGATCGCGGGGCTGTCCGGCGGCAACGGCTGCAGGACTTCGCGGATGGCCTCGGTGCCGCCTGTGGAAGCGCCCACGATCACGAGCTTTTCCGAGCTGGACAGCGGACGGCGCAGCATGGGCGCCGGCGCGGCCTGCGCCGTATGGGGCGTCGGGGCGCGCAGCTTGGCGCGCGACGCGGCGCGGATCTTGTCGGCGATGAGTTCCGTGTATTCGAGCAGCCCGTCGCGGATGCCCAGCTTGGGCTTGGTCACGAAGTCGATCGCGCCCAACTCCAGCGCGCGCAGGGTGATTTCGCCGCCACGTTCGGTCAGCGACGACACCATCACCACCGGCATGGGGCGAAGGCGCATCAGCTTTTCCAGGAAGTCCAGCCCGTCCATGCGGGGCATTTCCACGTCCAGCGTCAGCACGTCAGGGTTGTGGCGCTTGATGAGCTCGCGGGCGACCAGCGGATCGGGCGCGGTCGCGACCACTTCCATATCCGGCTGGCTGTTGATGATCTCGGTCATCAGGCCGCGCACCAGCGCGGAGTCATCCACACACAAAACGCTAATTTTCTTCATCTTGTTTGCTGCCCTGGCCCGGTCAGGCCTTATTTGCGCATTCATAGACCGTCTGCCCGCGCAGACGGAAATCGCGGCTGATGTACGTGAAGTTCTCGGAATGGCCGGCAAACAGCAGGCCGCCCGGCTTCATGAGCGGCACAAACCGCTCCAGGATCTTGGCCTGCGTCGGCTTGTCGAAATAGATCATGATGTTGCGGCAGAAGATCACGTCGAACTTCTCGGTGATCCCCCACGACGGCGACAACAGGTTCAGCGTCTCGTAGCGCACCATCTCGGCGATCTCGGGGCGCACCCGCACGTGCCCTTCGTTCGCGCCGCGGCCCTTCAGGAAAAACCGGCGCAGGCGCTCGATCTCCATCTTCGCGACGCGCTCGTTCGGATAGACGCCCGTGCGCGCGCGCTGCAGCACGTTGGTGTCGATGTCGGTCGCCAGCACGGTGGAACCCGCGCCCCGCGGCCCCAGGGCCTCGGTCAGTGTGATGGCGATCGAGTAAGGTTCTTCGCCCGTCGAGGCCGCGCAGCACCAGACCGATACCGGCCCGCCGCGCTTCTTCGCGAAGTCGGCAAGGATGGGAAAGTGATGCGATTCGCGGAAAAAAGCGGTCAGGTTCGTCGTGAGCGCGTTGATGAAATCTTCCCACTCGGCCGAGTCAGGCGCGTTCTCCAGGCTATCCAGATAGCTGGCGAAATCCTGCCCGCCCAGCGCACGCAGGCGGCGCGCAAGGCGGCTGTAGACCATCTCGCGCTTGTGCGTGCCCAGCGAAATGCCGGCCCGCGCGTGGATCATCTTGCGGACGCGGGAAAAGTCCGCGTCACGGAAATCAAACTGGCGGTCCACCGGAATGGACGGCGCCGTATTCGCCGAAGTTGCCACGCGTATCCTCAGCGTCCCAGTGCAGGCGCATCGGGCGCATGCAGGCGGGCATCGTCATAGGTGGCGTGCACCGAAGACAGCCGATGCGCCGGCACTTCGATGACCTCGCCCGTGTTGATCTTGAATACGGCCACCGCTTCGGCCAGGCGCTGGGCCTGCTCCTGCAGCGAGCCGGCGGCGGCCGCGGCCTCTTCCACCAGCGCCGCGTTCTGCTGCGTCACTTCATCCATCTGCGAAACCGCGCGGTTTACCTGGTCGATGCCGCTGGACTGTTCTTCGGACGCTGCCGAGATCTCGCCCATGATGTCCGTCACGCGTTTCACCGACGCCACGATTTCCTGCATCGTGGAACCGGCGCGTTCGACCTGCTGCGAACCGGCGCCCACCTTGGTCACGGAGTCTTCGATCAGGCCCTTGATTTCCTTGGCGGCCTGGGCGCTGCGCTGCGCCAGCGAGCGCACTTCGCCCGCCACCACCGCAAAGCCCTTGCCCTGCTCACCCGCGCGGGCCGCTTCCACGGCGGCGTTCAGCGCCAGGATGTTGGTCTGGAACGCGATGCCGTCGATGACCGAGACAATCTCGGAAATCTTGCGCGAACTGGCAGAGATGCCCTCCATGGTGTGCACCACTTCCGACACCGCCGCGCCGCCGCGCTCGGCCACGTCCGACGCGCTGGCTGCAAGCTGGTTGGCCTGGCGGGCGTTGTCCGCGTTCTGCTTGACGGTCGAGGCCAGCTCTTCCATCGAGGCGGCGGTCTCTTCCAGCGAGGCAGCCTGCTGCTCCGTCCGGCTGGACAGATCCGTGTTGCCCGCGGCGATCTCGTGCGAGCCCACGTTGATTTCATCCACGCCACGGCGCACCGAGGCCACCGTGCGCGTCAGGCTTTCCTGCATGCGCTTGAGCGCCGCAAACAGCTGGCCGATTTCATTCGTGTTGCCGACCTCAACGCGGGCGGTCAGGTCGCCGCTGGCAATGCGGTCGAAATGATGGCCGGCTTCCTTGAGCGGCTGCAGCACGCGGCGGCGCAGGAAGACATAGGTGGCAAAGACCAGCAGCGCGGCGATGACGCCGCCGGCGCTCACCGCCATCAGCACGAACTGGTAGCGCACCTGCGCCACCTCGAAGGCGTCCATCATCTTGCTGGCGCGCCAGAAGTCGAAGCTCTCGATGGCGCGCGAGAAGCGGCCCTCCAACGCGTCCTGCACCTTCTGGACCTGCGCCTGATAGGCCGGCATGTCGGCCTTTTCCAGCGCGCCGACCAGCGGCGTGATGCCCTGCTGCACGAGGGCCGTATACGAATCGTCGATTTCCTTGAGCGCCTCGGCCGCCTCGGGGGGGCGCGGCAATGTCTTGAAGAAATCGAACTCGGCCTGGCCCTTGTTCTGCGACGCCTTGGCCCGCTCCAAGAGGCCGGCGGCCTCGCTGGACAGCCCCTGCGCCAACAAGGTCGGCTGGCCGATGCTGCGCACGATGTCCGAATAGTTGGAGGACGCGGCACGGCCCAGGCCGTTCAGGGTGTCCTTGTAGCTGGACACGACGCGGCTGACAGCGTCGTCCAATTCCTGCGATTGCTTGATTTCGGCCAGCGTCCCGTTGCTGATGCGCAAAGACAGCACGCCCAGCGCGGCACCGATCACCAACATGAATGAGAAGAACGCCAGCACCCACAACAGGCTGCTGCGTATCGTCATGTTCGCGAAAAACTTGCGCATCACAAGAACCATCCCTTGACTGCAATCGTTAAAGGAAAGCGCCACCTCGCGATCAATATGGCGCCTTTACCCCGCGTTCCGGCCGAACTCCGATCAGGAGGCGACCTTCTCCACCAGCGCCATTTCGTCGCTGGTCATCAGCTTTTCAATGTCCACCAGGATCAGCATCCGCTCGTCCACGGTGCCCAGACCGGTCAGGTACTCGGTCGACAGCGTGGCGCCGAACTCGGGCGCCGGACGGACCTGGCCGGCGTTCAGCATCAGCACGTCCGACACGCCGTCCACCACGATGCCCACGACACGGCGGTCGAGGTTCAGGATGATGACGACGGTCTGCTCGTTGTATTCGACGCGGCCCAGGTTGAACTTGATGCGCAGGTCGACGATCGGCACGATGATGCCGCGCAGGTTCGTCACGCCCTTGATGAAGGGCGGGACATTCGCGATGCGGGTGACCGTGTCGGCGTCGTAGCCGCGGATCTCCTGCACCTTCAGGATGTCGATGCCGTATTCTTCGTCGCCCAGCGTAAAGACCAGGAATTCGCTGCCGACATCTTCATTGCGCGCGGCTTGCGCTTGCGGTTTGGCTGCCATGATTTTTAGAGCTCCATCAATTCAGAACGGCTTCGGGCTGCGACCAGCGTTCCCGGTTGGCGCGCGCGAGCGCAAATACGTCGACAATCAGGGCCACGCTGCCATCGCCAAGAATGGTGGCGGCGGAAATGCCCGGGACCTTGCGGTAATTCGATTCCAGATTCTTCACCACGACCTGGTGCTGCCCGATCAGGTGATCGACCAGCAGCGCAAAGCGGCGGTCCTCGGCCTGCATGATGACGGCGATCGCCTGGGTGGGATCGGTCTGGGCTTCTCCCACCGAGAACACCCGGTGCATCTCGACCAGCGGCAGGTATTCGCCACGCACGTGCATGACGCGTTCGTTGCCGGCGACCGAGTAGATCTGGTCATTGGTGGGCTGCAGCGATTCGGTAACGTGGTTCAGCGGCAGGATGAAGGTCTCTTCACCCACGCGCACCGACATGCCGTCCAGAATGGCCAGCGTCAGCGGCAGCACGATGCGCGTCGTGGTGCCGTGGCCCGGCTCGCACGACAGCTGCACGTGACCGCCCATGTCCTGGATGTTCCGGCGCACCACGTCCATGCCCACACCGCGGCCGGAAATGTCCGTGACCTTTTCGGCCGTGGAGAAGCCGGGCGCAAAAATAAGCTGCCAGATCTCGTCGTCGGGCGAATTCTCGTTGACGGCCAGGCCTTGCGCCATGGCCTTCTTCAGGATCTTCTCGCGGTTCAGGCCGCCACCGTCGTCGCTGACTTCGATGACGATGTTGCCGCCGTTGTGCTGCGCGGACAGCACCAGCTGGCCGACCGGGTCCTTGCCCGCGGCGATCCGCTTTTCAGGCGTTTCGATGCCGTGGTCCAGGCTGTTGCGCACCAGGTGGGTCAGCGGGTCGATGATGCGCTCGATCAGGCTCTTGTCCAGCTCGGTCGCGCGGCCGTACGTCTGCAGTTCGATCTGCTTGCCCATCTTGCCGGCAATGTCGCGCACCAGGCGCGGGAAGCGGCTGAACACGTAATCCATCGGCATCATGCGGATCGACATGACGGCTTCCTGCAGATCGCGCGCGTTGCGCTCGAGCTGCTCCATGCCGTTCAGCAGGCGATCGTGCAGCACCGGATCCAGCGTGGAGGCGGTCTGCGCCAGCATGGCCTGCGTGATGACCAGTTCGCCCACCAGGTTGATCACCTGGTCGACCTTCTCAACGCCGACGCGGATCGAAGTCGATTCCTTGTCGGCGTGCGCGGCAGCGGACGCAGCGGGACGCGCGGCGCGGGCAGCCGGGGCGCCGGCTTCAGCGGCGGCGGGTTCTGCGGCGTGCGCTTCCGGCGCTTCGGCCACGCCCGGCGCTGCGGCGGGGGCCGGCTGCGCTACGGGCGCGGCGGGCGCCGCTTCGGCGGCCGCCGGTGCGGCGTCGCCGCCTGCCGGCGCGGCTTCACGAGCGATGCTCAGTTGGTCGCCGTCGACGATGAAGCAGCACACGGCCTCGATGTCTTCCGGCGTGCAGGTGCTGTCCACCCACACCGTCAGCACGCCGTTGGCGCGTTCGCTTGCCTTGACGTTGCCCAGATTGCCCATCTCTTCGAGCAGGGACGCGGCGTCCTTGTCCGACACCTTGGTGATGCGCACGCGCAGCGGCAGGCCATCCTGCGAACCGGACGCCGCGGCCGGAGCCGCCGGCTCGGCGGGCGCGGCCGGCGCGGGCTGGGGCGCCTGCTGCACCGGGGCGGGCGCCGGAGCCGGCGCAGCGGCCGGCGCAGCGGGCGCGGGTGCAGCTGCGGCGGCCGCGGCGGGATCCTTATGCTCCAGCGCAAGCTGCCTCAATACGGCGCAAATACGCTCAAACACGGCGTCATCGGGCTCTTCGGAGGCCCGATAGGCGTCCAGTTGGCTTTTGAGCACGTCTTTCGTTTCCAAGAAAATATCAATCATGTCCGTGCGCAGCGCCATTTCGCCACGCCGGATCGCGTCCAGAAGGTTCTCAAGCAGATGGGTCGTGCCCGCCAGCTGGTTGAAACAGCCGAACGTCGCCGCACCACCCTTGATCGAATGCGCCGCGCGAAAAATGGCGTTGAGCTGCTCGATGTCGGGCGAGCCCACATCGAGCTCGAGCAACAGCTGCTCCATCTGCGCAAGCAGTTCGTCCGCCTCGTCGAAAAAGGTCTCGTAAAACTGACTGAGGTCCAAACCAGAACTCATGACCCGTACGCCTTTCTAAATGAACCTGCTACGCGCCGGCCTGCTCGTCGAGCAGCTCGGTCGCCAATTCCACCAGCACATCGGGATCCACCGGCTTGGAAAGCCAGCCGCAAACGCCCAGATCCCGGGCTGCCATCTTGCTGTCCACGTCGTCCTCGGTGGTCAGCACCAGCACCGGCACATCCATGTACCGGTCCTCTTCGCGCAACCCCTGGATCAACTCCAGACCGCCCTTCACAGGCATGTTCCAGTCGCTGACGACCAGATCCACCGGGTTGGCCATCGCCACCTCGAGCGCTTCCTGGCCATTGCAGGCCGTCAACACCTTCCAGCCTGCGCCGGTCAGCGTCGCCTGAACGATCATCCGCATGGTCGTGGAATCGTCCGCCACGAGTATCGTTGCCGTCATTGCTGTCGAACCCCTTCAGCGGGCGGGGCGTTCACCGCCTCGCCCTGCTTGGTTGCCGTTGCGGCCTTGCTGGCGGCTTGCACCGCCTGCACGGCCGTCCCCACCTCGCGCGCATCCTTGGCGCTCAAATCCGCCGCTGCGGCGTTCTCGCTCTCGATGCGCTTCTGGGTGCTTTGGTTGAGCACCACCAGGCTGATGCGTCTATTAACGGCTGCATACGGATCATCTTTAACCAGACTCATGCTGGAAGACAGACCCTGGATGCGCATGACCTTGCTTTCGTTCATGCCGCCCGCCACCAGCTCCTGGCGCGAGGCGTTCGCCCGGTCGGCCGAAAGCTCCCAGTTGCTGTAGGCTCGCTCGCCGCGCGCATACTGCGACGCGTCGGTATGACCCGAGATGCTGACCTTGTTGGGCAGTTCATTGAGCACCGGCCCCAGCTCGCGCAGGATGTCGCGCATATACGGCTGCACTTCGGCGCGGCCGGTCGCGAACATCGGGCGGTTCTGGTTGTCGATGATCTGGATGCGCAGGCCTTCGGTCGTCAGGTCGATGAGCAGCTGCGGCCGGAAGGATTTCAGGACGGGGCTGGTCTCGATGACGTTCTCGAGGCGCTTCTTGAGATTTTCCAGGCGATGCTGCTCGCGGCGCTCGGCGTCGCCCATGGGCTGGGATTCGACCCGGTTGCCCTGGCCGCGGCGGACGTCGCCTTCGCTGCGCAACGGATCCTGCCCGCCGCCCGGCACGGCGCTGGTTTCGGCCGAGCTGCTGGGCCCGCCCGTGATGGCGACGCGCAGCGGCATGCGGAAGTATTCCGCAATCCCCTTGAGTTCTTCCTTCGGCACGATGCTGACCAGCCACATCACCAGGAAGAACGCCATCATCGCCGTAATGAAGTCGGCGTACGCGATCTTCCAGCTGCCCCCGTGGTGCCCGCCGCCCTTGACCTTCTTGCGGCGGATCACCACACGGTGATTATTTACCGTGCTCATGGCCCGCTCCGTCAGGCCTTGCCGGTCGACTTGGTCTGGCGCACGTGCTCTTCCAGCTCACCGAAGGTGGGCCGGACCGCCGAGAACAGCACCTTGCGGCCGAATTCCACCGCAAGCTGAGGCGGATAGCCGTTCATGCTGGCCAGCAGCGTCGTCTTGATGCACTCAAGCACCTTCATGGCCTCGTCCGTGCGGCGCTCCACGCGGGAGGCCAGCGGACCGACGAAACCATAAGCCAGCAAAATACCCAGGAACGTGCCGACCATGGCCTTGGAAATCAGGTCGCCCAGGATGGCGGGCGGCTGGTCCACGGCCGCCAGCGCCTTGATCACGCCCAGCACCGCGGCCACGATACCGAACGCGGGCAAGCCGTCGGCCATCTGCTGCAGCGCATGAGCCGGCACTTCGCGCTCGTGGCGGTAGGTTTCGATTTCCTCGTCCATGAGCGTCTCGATTTCAAACGAGCTCATGTTGCCGCTGATCATGATGCGCAGGTAGTCCGTGATGAACTCCATGAGCTTCTCGTCTTTGGCGATACGGGGATATTCGCTGAAGATCGGGCTGGAGCCCGGATCCTCGATGTGCGATTCGATGGCCATCAGGCCTTCGCGGCGCGCCTTGTTCAGCAGCACGTACAGGAGCGCCATCAGCTCCATGTAGACATCCTTGCCGTAGCGCGAGCTCTTGAGCGCGTCGGGAAGCGCCTTCTTGACCAGCATCAGCGACTTCTTGCTGTTGCCCGCCAGGAAAGCCCCGAACGCCGCACCGAAGATCAGCGTCAGCTCGAAGGGCTGGTAGAGCGCGCCCAAGTGTCCGCCCAGCGCCATGAAGCTGCCGACGACCGACACGATCACCACAAGAAAACCGATAACAATCAACACAACGGGCCCCTGCCAACGAAGTCTATAACTTGCGTCAATGATCCCCTGTCCCCCCTGCCCCAAAAAGGCGGGTTAGGGGGTGTTTTCCAGGGCTTTTGATGTATTTGGACGCCCGATC
The DNA here is from genome assembly GCF_037039475.1 of Achromobacter sp. E1. Lineage (NCBI taxonomy): Bacteria > Pseudomonadati > Pseudomonadota > Betaproteobacteria > Burkholderiales > Alcaligenaceae > Achromobacter > Achromobacter sp. E1. The sequence continues at coordinate 2,433,251 of NZ_CP146253.1, read as the reverse complement.
AGGTCGGAGCGGCGGTCGCAATGGGGGCTGCACGGGTGCCGGCACGTGCCTTGGCGGCCGCCCGCGTCTTGCCCGCGCGGGGTGGCGGACGGCAGATAGCGCACACAAAATCCGACTGGGGATCATGGGCATGGGCAATGAAATGGCCGCCACACTGCCGGCACGCAGAAAGCTGCAGCATGCCGCTGTCGAAGAATCGCACCAGCATCCACGCCCGGGTAAAGCTCAGGACGGGCTCGGCATCCGCGGCTTCCTGCCCCGCGTTTTCGAGATACAGGCGATACGCGTCGATGGTGGCGCGTATGCCTTTGCTGGTGGTGCGCGTATTCAGAAACGAATACACGTTATAGAAGAGAGAGGAATGGATATTCGGCAGCCAGGTCATGAACCAGTCGACCGAAAAAGGCAGCATGCCCTTGGGTGGCGAGCAGCCGCGGATCTCGCGATACAGGCGGGCGAGGCGATCGTGGCTGAGGCTGGTTTCAGCCTCAAGCACCTGAAGGCGCGCGCCCAGCGTAATCATGGAGCTGGCAAGCAGAATGTCGTCCGCTTCCTGGGAAACGCTCTTGGAGGCCATGACAGGTGTGTGTCCGAGTGGGATTCGCGGGCCGTCAGGCCAGTTCTTCGACAGGCTGCTTGGCGAGCAGGATGGTGGCGTGGGCTTGTTGCAGCGCACCACCCAGCACATCGTGGGTCAGCGCCGACAGCAGGCTGTAATCGTCGAAACGGAAGCGGCACAGCAGCGAGCTGGAGCTGGCCAGTTTTACCAGTTGCGCCGGCGAAAGGCGCATGAGAATGTCAGCGACTTCATTGCTGAACCCCAGGCGGAACATCGATGCGGCATAGTCATCACGCAACATCCGCTGAGCCAGTAACAAATATGACAGATTCACTTCGCGAATATCTGCCAGCAAAGAATTTTCTACTTGTTGCACGCCGTACTCCCTATCCCTATCCCACCCGAGGGGCTTGATTACTCATAGCGCAGGCAACGTTTGTTGCCTGTCCGCTCGCTGCATCCTGTTTTAATGCGAAATGTATCATTTGTTCGCAATTTAAGTAAAATTTACCACAGGTCATGTCATTTTCTATGACTTATATGACAAATCTTTGTTGATGTTGCGCAACGTGCCTTTCTAGACACACCTTGACATACAAGTTCGTGACAAATTTTGGTCAATTTGCCAAATAAGCATTCAAAACGTTGCGTACTTCCTGAAATGAACGGCCGCCCATTGCCGACAATGCCATCTTGACGATTCCCTAGATTCGCCCGCATTACCGTAGCCGCGCTTGTCGACAATGTCGCAAATTGACAACATCGACCGCGCTTCACGATCGACTCCGCCAGAATTCCCGCAATGCCCCACGCAGATGACAGCCTGGTCGAATATGCGCCGCTAGTTCGGAAGCTGGCCCTGCAATTGCTCGCCCGTTTACCCGCCAGCGTCGAACTCGACGACCTGATACAGGCCGGCATGATCGGCCTGCTCGACGCCGTCCGCCGTTACCAGGAAACCGCGGACGCTCAGTTCGAGACCTACGCCACGACGCGCATTCGCGGCGCGATGCTCGATGAGCTTCGCGGCCAGGACTGGCTGCCGCGCAGCGTGCGCACGAAAGCCCGCAAGATCGAACAGGCGATCCAGTTTTTGGAACAGCGTTTGATGCGCGCGCCGACTGAAGCCGAGATCGCCAAGCAGCTAGAACTGCCGCTGGACGAATACCAGACGCTGCTGCACGACGCGCAAGGCGTGCAGATCGTTCACTATGAAGACTTCACCACCGAGCCCGATTCGGCATCGGGTCAGGCGGACTGGTCCGCCACGTTGAATCACGGCGCGCCCAGCGGCAATCCGCTGGACTCGCTATTGGCCGGCGACTTCCGGCAGGCCTTGGTTCACGCCATCGACGCCCTGCCCGACCGCGAAAAGCTGTTGCTGTCGCTGTGTTACGAGCAAGGGCTGAACCTGAAGGAAATCGGCGCGATCATGAATGTGACCGAGGCGCGGGTGTGCCAATTGAGGTCGCAGGCGACGGCGCGGATACGCGCAAGGTTGAAAGATCAGGCCTGGCAGGAATTGCCGCAGGAAGGGCAGATCGCGCAGATCATCTGATTTTCCCCCGCGGCGGAATCGGGGCGATTTTCAGCCGGCACGGATTCAGGGGGAAAATCGGACCTTGTTCATGCCTTCCGGGTCGCAACGGGGCTGCTAGCCTTTCGGTCTAGCCCACAAACTTGTGCGCCGCGAACCGCGAGAGCCTCGCAGTGCACCACGACCCTCCCGGAATTTCGCCATGAGCGCACCCGACCGCTTGACGCAGGCCATTTCTGACGCCTACGACGAAACCCCCTATCTTTCCCTGCCGTTTTCCTACACGGCGCCCGGCAGCCTGCGCGCCGTGGCGCATCTGTATGGCATTTCCGCACCTGAATTGAATCGCGCGCGCGTGCTGGAACTCGGCTGCGCGGCGGGGGGCAATCTGCTGCCGTTCGCGATAGCGTATCCCGACGCCCGCGCGGTCGGCGTCGACCTGTCGCCCCAGCAGATCGAAGCGGGCCAGCGCGCGGCAGAGGCCGCCGGCGCACGCAATCTCGATCTGCACGCCATGAGCCTGACGGACATCACGCCCGAGTTCGGCACGTTCGACTACATCATCTGCCACGGCGTCTTCAGCTGGGTGCCGCCGGAAGTGCGCGACGCGATTCTGCGCATCTGCAGGGAGAACCTCGCGCCCGAGGGCATCGCCTATATCAGTTACAACACCTACCCGGGCTGGAAGGCGTCGGATGTCCTTCGCGACGCCATGATGCTCAACAGTTTCGGGGCGCAAACGCCGCAAGAAAAGGTGGCGCGCGCCAAGGACATGCTGAACCTGATTGAAAACGGCCTTTGGGAAAATAATCCCTTGCAGTCGGCGCTGCGGCATTCCGCCCAGCAGTTGCGGGGGCAAAGCGACCACTACCTGCTTCACGAATACCTGGAAGCCGTCAACACGCCCTGCTATTTCCTGGAGTTTGCCGCCGCAGCCCAGCAGGCCGGCTTGGCCTACCTGACGGATGCCGAACCGCAATTGTCCTTTCCCTCGACGTATGGCTCTCGGGTTGCGCTGGGCCTGAATGGGCTGGCAGTGAACGCCGGCCGCGAGATGCGCGAACAGTATCTGGACTTCGCCATCGGCCGCTCGTTCCGCAAGAGCCTGCTGATTCACGCCGAGCGGGCCGGCGCAATCCTTGAGCAGCCGGAGGGCAGCGCTTTCACAGGCATGCACCTGGCGGCCGACCTGCGTCTGCAGGCCGGCACCGCGGCGCCTGCGCAGCAACGGCAGTACCTCACGGCGCGGGGCGCGACACTGACGTCGCACGACCCGATTGCGCATACGCTGATGGACCTGCTGGGCCAGTCCTGGCCGCAGTCGGTGTCGTTCGAAGCCATCCGCGAGGCCGCGAGCAAGCATGCACCCGCCGCCACGCAGGACGAGATGACAGCAGCGTTGCTGGCCCATGTCATCGCGCTGGTGCAATCGAATGCGCTGCACTACCGCCTTGAGCCTGCGCAATACCAGGCCCCGCAATCCAAGCCGGCGCTCATCGCGGGCGCCCTTGATCTGCTGCCCGAAGCCACCCGCCAGAACACACAGGTCAGCCTGCACAATCTTTGGCACCAGGGCGTGACGCCGCCGGCCGATCCGCTGAGCCGGCACATCATGACCCTGATGGACGGATCCCGAAGCGCGACCGAGCTGCGCAGCGCCGTGCGTGATGCTTTGACGACCGGAAAGCATCCGCATCCGAATGGCCAATCGTATAAGGGCGCCCGCAATCTGGAGCCCGTCGCCCAGGAATTCTTGAATTCCCTGCTGGCTGAACTGCGCCGCAGCGGCCTGTTGCTGAACTGAGTGCCGTGCCCCCTGCCGGCTCGCCCAGAGGGCGCCGGCAGGAAAACCAGGCGTCCATCGGCCAAATTTACGATTGGCAAAAAAAAAACCTAAAGATTGATTTTGGACTGCCGTAATCCTGGCAACGGAGAAATTCGAAGACACAAGTCAAAGAATTCTTCCCGTTACAAAGATGGGCGGCCCCGCTGCCCGGTTTGAAGAAGCCTTTCTCTCTTGGGAGCCTAAACATGGCTGCAGTCATCAATACCAACTACTTGTCGCTCGTTGCTCAGAACAACCTGAACAAGTCGCAATCTTCCCTGGGTACCGCCATCGAACGCCTGTCGTCGGGCCTGCGCATCAACAGCGCCAAGGACGACGCCGCCGGTATGGCGATTGCCAACCGCTTCACCGCGAACGTCAAGGGCCTGACCCAAGCCGCTCGTAACGCCAACGACGGCATCTCGCTGGCTCAGACGACCGAAGGCGCCGCCTCGGAAGTCAACACCCACCTGCAACGCGTTCGCGAACTGTCCGTGCAAGCCGCCAACGGCAGCTACTCGCAAGAACAGCTGAACTCGATGCAAGACGAAATCAACCAGCGTCTGTCGGACATCGATCGCATCTCGCAACAAACCGACTTCAACGGCGTGAAGGTTCTGTCGGATTCGGCCAAGCCCCTGACGCTGCAAGTCGGCGCCAACGACGGCGAAACGATCACCCTGAACCTGACCGAAATCAGCGTCAAGACCCTGGGCCTGGACGGCTTCAACGTCAACGGCTCGGGCGTGACCCAGAACCGTTCGGCCACCGTGTCGGATCTGCAAGCTGCTGGCGGCACCGCCGTTGGTAACGACTGGACGGTCACGACGACGCACGCTGCCGCTACCGCCGACCAAACGTTCGCCAAGCTGGAAAACGGCAACACCGTCAGCGTGGGCACCGGCGCCACCGGCGTCACCTACACGTACGACGCTGCCAACAAGAACTTCACGTTCACCGACAAGTCGGCTTCCGACGCTGCTGCCGTTACCGCCCTGGCCACCTCGCTGCGCCCGGCCACCGGCACCGTCTCGGCCACCTACACGCACAGCAACGGCTCGGCTTCGACCTCGTTTGACGTCGACGCGACCGGCAAGGTCACCATCGGCGGCCAAGACGCCTACCTGGACGCCGCTGGCAACCTGACCACCAACAGCTCCAGCGCCACGGCAGCTACGCTCGACTCCGTCATGGCTGCAGCCTCGAACGGCAGCGGCGGTGCCGGCAACTCGTCGGTCTCGATCGGCGGCAAGACGTACCAGAACACCGGCACGGCCAACCAACTGACGTTCACCAACACCATCGCTTCCGATGCGCTGCTGGCCAACGTCAAGGCCGACGCCACCGCCGGCAACGTGATCATCAAGCTGGGCCAAGGCATCACCAGCGCCAACGTCACGTTCACCAGCGGCAAGTCGACCGACACGTACGTCGACGACAAGGGCACGTTCACCACGACCAAGACGTACGACACGACCTACACCGTTGACCCCAACACGGGCAAGGCCACGGTCAAGAGCGGCACGGGCACCGGCGACTACGAAGCTCAAGTCGGCAAGGAAGCCAAGGTCAACAGCTCCGGCAAGCTGACCACGGAAGACACCAGCAAGGGCACGAAGACGACCGATCCGATGAAGACGCTGGACGCCGCCTTCACGAAGCTGGACAAGCTGACCGGCGAACTGGGTGCTGTGCAGAACCGTCTGGAATCGACGATCGCCAACCTGAACAACGTGGTCAACAACCTCTCCAACGCTCGTTCGCGTATTCAAGACGCCGACTACGCCACGGAAGTGTCGAACATGTCCAAGGCTCAGATCCTGCAACAGGCTGGCACCTCGGTTCTGGCGCAAGCCAACCAAGTGCCGCAAACCGTGCTGTCGCTGCTGCGTTAATTCTCAGCAAGCAGTACGAACAGCCAGGAAAGCCACGGCTTTCCTGGCTGCAGACCGGGCAAGGTCCTTCGCGCCTTGCCCGATCGCCCCAAGAACCCGCTCCTGGCGGGTTTTTTTTCGTCTGCCGCACGCGGGACGCTTTGGGGAAAGTGGCGCTGAATTCCGACGCTGATTCGCGGAATGAACGGAGGTGGCGGTTCGTAGAATTGCCAGATTCCTCGTACTCCGGGCCTCGCGCCTGTCCGTCACCCGCATCCATGTCGACTCCGGCCTACCATCACCGCCAGGCAACCGCCGAACCGGGACTTCTGGCGACCAGCCACTCCCCCCTGAACCTGCAGGCCACCGCCTATCTTTATGGCGTCGAAGCGCCGGCGCTGGACAAGGCGCGGGTGCTCGGCGTGGGCTGCGGCACGGGCAAGGGCCTGTTTCCCTTCGCCTTGGCCTACCCCGAGGCGCGCGTCACGGGCATCCACGCGTCCGAAGCGGTCATCGCCCAAGGCAGGGAGATGGCCACCGCGCTGGGCCTGACGAATCTCCAGTTGCTGGCGCAGGACTATGCCGAACTGGATCCGGGGACCGCCCCGTTCGACTACATCATCGTCACCGGCCTCTACAGCTTTTTGCCGCCCGACGCGGCGCAAGCCTTGCTGCAACGCTGCGGCCAGCTACTGTCGCCCAATGGCATCCTGTACGTGGACTACCACGTTTACCCGGGCGCCAAGGCCCAGGAAGTCGTACGCGACGCCATCCTGCTGCACGCCCATGCCGCGCAGACCGAAGATCAGTTCCGCGCCAGCGCGCTGGCCGCACTGACGCTCTTCAAGGAAGGAATTGCGGGATTCAACCCGATCGGCAATCCTCTGGCGGTGGCTGCCGCACAATTCCAGCGCGCCTTTGATGGCCAGACGCAGGACACGGTGGCCCCCATTGCCAGCAATCCCTGCTACTTCGTCGAGTTCGCGGGACGCGCCGCCGAGGCAGGACTGGGTTACGTGGGCGACGCCCAACCGCTGTCCGAAATCGCGCTGCACATGGGTCAGAACGTATCGCTGACCCATAGCCTGCTCACGATGGGCCAGCCGGCCAGCGTCAGACAGCAATATCTGGACTTCGCGACCGGTCGGGGATTCCGCCAAAGCCTGTTCACCACCCAGGCCGCCGCCGAACAGTCGCAGCCGCGCGCGGACCTGAACCGGTTCAAGGACCTGCGTTGGGCGTGCGGGGCGCAACGGCTCGCCGCCAACGGGCAGGAAGTCGGCGCGACCTATGTGAACCACCTGGGCCGCGGCCTGGTGACTACCGACGCGCACATGGTCAAGCTGATGGACACGCTTGCCCATGCCTGGCCGGGTTCCCTGCCCTATACAACGCTGGTGGCCGTGCTTATGCACGCGGAAGGGCTGGACGACGGGGCGGCGCGCAAGCTGCTGGACAAATCCCTGACCACACTGATCGAGCACGATCTGGCGCATTTCTGCCTGGATGCGGGCCCCTACGACCGTGAAGACAATGCACAGGTCCGTCCGGTTGCCTGCGTGAACGTGGCGCTCTCCGAAACGTTTGCGGACGGGGTTCCGCTGCGCTTTAACCTGTGGCACGAACCGGTCAGGCTGATCCTGACGCCCGACTTCCAGACCATGGCGGACCGGCTGGCCCAAGACCTGCCGCTGCTTGAGGTCAGCACCGCCCCCGAGTCCGCGGCTGAAGGCATTCCCCGAGACACCTCTGGCCTACTGGAACTGCTTGGGCTGCTCAAGCGCTACGGTTTGCTGCAGGGTTCGGCGACCGCGTGGGCCGCGCGCCTGAACGAGGCGCTGACCGCAAGCCAGGGCGACGCGCAGCTCTTTGGGCTGTACGCCGGCGCCCTCGCACGCGTCAGCCTCAATCAGCGCATTCTGGCCGCCGGCTCGATGGCGGGCGGCCTGCCGCCCGCGGCCGCGTCGCTTGCGATGCGCATCCAGGACCTGCTGACGGAACGCCAATATGACAAGGCCGAAGGCTTGGCGAGGCAGCTCGCCAAGACCGTGCCGGGCGCTTCAGCCGCGTGGGAGCCCCTGGCCGTGACCCTGTGCAATTCCGGCCGGTTCCGCCAGGCGCTTGCGCCTGCGCTGAAGATGCTTGAGCTGGCGCCTGCGCGGGCACAAAGTTACATCGTCCTGTCGTCCTGCCTGACAGCGCTGACCCGAACGTCCGAAGCCATCGGCGCCGCGCGCCGGGCCGTGGAACTTGCGCCTCGGGATGCGTCCACGCATGGCGTGCTGGGCGATGCACTGTGTTCGGAACTGCGCTACAAGGAAGCGCAGGCTAGCTGCCTGACCGCGCTGTCGCTGGATCCCTATCAGGAAAAGGCCCGTACGAACCTGGGCAAGATCCTCCTGGACCGGGGCGATGCCGAAGGCGCCGTGGCCGCAGCGAAGGCCGCGGTGTCGCTGGCCCCCAAAGCACTCATCGCGCACAACAACCTGCTGTTCTCGCTGAATTATTCGCCCTCCGCGAGCGCGGAGGAAGTATTCGAGGCCTATCGCCAATTCAATCAGGTCCATTGCGAGGGCCTGCGCTCAACGTGGCGTCCGCATGCCAATCCCCGGGATGCGCGGCGCCGCATTCGCGTGGGCTACGTGTCTCCGGACTTCCGCCAGCATTCGGGCAACAATTTCATCGAGCCGCTGCTGTCCCATCACGACCGCGAGAACCTGGAGCTGCACGCCTACGCGGAATTCGTCGCGGAAGACCCGGTCACGACCCGCTTCAAGACCTATTTCGACGCCTGGACGCCCACCGCGGGCATGAGCGATGCGGCGCTCGCCGACCGCATCCGCGCGGACGGCATCGACATCCTGATCGACGTCGCGGGCCACACGGGCGGCAACAGGCTGGGCGTCTTCGCCCGCAAGCCGGCTCCCATCTCGTTGACCTGGCTGGGCTTTGGCTACACCACGGGCCTCACCGCCATCGACTACATCATGAGCGACGAAGTGATGGCGCCCACGGGCAGCGAAGCGCTGTTCTCCGAAAAGCCATGGCGGCTGCCCGACAGCAATTTCGTCTATCGCGCAGGCGCGGGCATGGGCGATTGCAACGACCTGCCGGCAAAGAAGAACGGTTTCATCACCTTCGGCAGTCTGACGCGCGCGATCCGCATGAACGACAAGGTGGTCGGCGTGTGGGCCGAGATCCTGCGCCGCGTGCCGCAGTCGCGCCTGATCGTCAATAGCAGAAGCTATAAGGACGGCCCGATGCGCGAAGAGCTGGCAAGCCGCTTTGGCGCGCACGGCATCGCGCGCGACCGTCTGCTGATCGGCTGGGACAGCCCTCCGTGGGACATCCTGCGCAGCATGGACATTGGCCTGGACTGCTTCCCCCACAACTCAGGCGTGACCCTGGTCGAGACCCTGTACATGGGTGTGCCTTACATCACGCTCGCCAGCCGCCCCAGCGTCGGACGGATCGGCAGTTCGATCCTGCATGGCATCCAACGGCCCGAATGGGTCGCGCAGTCCGAAGTGGAGTACGTGGAGAAAGTCGTCGCGCTGGCCAGCGACCTGCCCGCCCTGGCAAGCATCCGCGCCGGCCTGCGCGACGAAATGCAAGCGAGCCCCCTGATGGACGAACCCGCCTTCGCGCGAAAGTTCGAAGGCGCGCTGCGCGAAATGTTCAAGAACTGGTGCGAAACCCAAGCATGAAAGCAATCATCCTGGCCGGCGGCCTTGGCACCCGGATTTCCGAAGAGACCCACACGCGTCCCAAGCCGATGATCGAAATCGGCGGGCGGCCCATCCTGTGGCACATCATGAAGACCTATTCCGCCCACGGCGTGAACGACTTCGTGATCTGCTGCGGATACAAGGGCTACATGATCAAGGAGTACTTCGCCAACTACTTCCTGCACATGTCCGACGTCACGTTCGACATGGCCGACAACCGCATGGAAGTGCATCAGCGCAAGGCCGAACCGTGGCGCGTGACCCTGGTGGACACCGGCGAGAGCACGATGACGGGCGGCCGCTTAAAGCGCGTGGCCGACTATGTGAAGGAAGACGAGGCGTTCTGCTTCACGTACGGCGACGGCGTGGCCGATATCGACATCACCGCCCTGCTCGCGTTTCACCGCAAGCATGGCAAGGCCGCGACGGTCACGGCCGTGCAGCCGCCGGGGCGCTATGGCGCGTTGCGCCGCGAAGGCGATCAGGTCACGGGCTTTGCGGAGAAACCGCGCGGCGACGGCGGTCTGATCAACGGCGGCTTCTTCGTGCTGTCGCCCAGCGTCCTCAAGCTGATCGAGGACGACGACTGCACGTGGGAACTGGGTCCGCTGGAAACGCTGAGCCGCGAAGGCCAGCTGCACGCGTACGAACACCTGGGCTTCTGGCAGCCCATGGACACGCTGCGCGAAAAGAACCTGCTGGAATCCCTCTGGAGCACGGGCAAGGCGCCATGGAAAGTCTGGTAACGCCCAGCGCAGGATTCTGGCGCGGCAAGCGCGTCCTTGTGACCGGTCACACCGGCTTCAAGGGCGGCTGGCTGGCGATCTGGCTGCAGCGGCTGGGCGCGCAGGTGACGGGCATTGCCCTGCCGCCGTGCACGCAACCCAGCTTGTACGAGGCCGCCCGCATCGGCGACCTGATCGACAGCCGCCATTGCGACATCCGCGACGCCGCTGCACTGCGCGAGCAGGTGATGGCCGCCCGTCCGGAGATTGTGCTGCATCTGGCCGCGCAGGCGCTGGTGCGCCCGAGCTATGCGCAGCCCGTGGAGACGTTTGCCGCCAACATCATGGGCACCGCCCATCTGCTGGATGCCCTGCGCGCCACGCCCTCGGCCCGGGTCGCGGTCATGGTCACGACCGACAAGGTCTACCGCAACAACGAATGGCCCTACCCGTACCGCGAGAACGACGCATTGGGCGGACATGACCCTTACAGCGCCAGCAAGGCCGCCAGCGAACTGGTCATTGCGTCCTATCGCGACGCCTTCCTGCGTGAGCAGGGCCTGGCCGTGGCCAGCGCACGCGCGGGCAACGTGATCGGCGGCGGCGACTGGTCGGCTGAACGCCTGCTGCCCGATGCCGTGCGCGCCTGGCAAGGCGGCGGCGATCTTCATGTGCGGCGGCCCCAATCGGTGCGCCCGTGGCAGCACGTGCTGGAACCGCTTGCCGGCTACCTGACCCTGGCGGAATCGTTGTGGAACGCGCCTGACCTAGCGGACGCCTACAACTTCGGGCCCGATGCGGCCGAGGCAGCGTCCGTGCGCACCGTCGTGGATCTGGCCCAGGCCGCGTATGGCAAGGGCCGCGTGGTCTATGCCGAGCAGATCGAAGGTCCCCATGAAGCGGGGCTGCTGACGCTGGACACGTCCAAGGCGCGCGCCGTGCTGAAAGTGGCGCCCCGATGGCCGCTGGCGCAGGCGGTCTTGCGCAGCATGGACTGGTACCGGCGCTTTGACGCGGGCGAGGACGCGCTGCCGCTCTGCCATGCCGATATCGACCAGTACGAGGCGCATCCATGAGCCTGGGCGTTCTCGACACCCCGATTTCGGGCCTGAAGGTCGTGCAGCGCCATCCGCGCGGCGATACCCGCGGATTTCTGGCGCGGCTCTTCGATGCATCCGATCTGGCCGCGTGCGGCTGGACGGGGCCGGTCGCCCAGGTCAACCACACCTACACCGCGCAGGCCGGCACCCTCCGTGGCATGCACTACCAGTTGCCGCCCTTTGCAGAGATGAAGCTCGTAAGCTGCATCCGGGGCGTGGTCTGGGACGTCGCCATCGATCTGCGGCAGGGTTCGCCCACGTTCCTGCAGTGGCATGCGGAACGCCTGTCAGCGGACAACGGCCGCGCGCTGCTGATTCCCGAAGGCTTCGCCCACGGCTTTCAGACACTGAGCGACGACGTGGAAATGCTGTACTGCCACTCCGCCCCCTATGCCCCGCAGGCCGAGGCCGGCCTGCATTTCCAGGAGGCCCGCGTCGGCATCTCCTGGCCCGCCCCCCCTACCCTCGTGTCCGAGCGCGATCAGCAACACCCGCGCCTGGACGCTGCTTACTCTGGAGTCGCACTGTGAAGTGCCGCCATTGCCAGGCCGAACTGCGCCTGCCCTTTCTCGATCTGGGCCACGCGCCGCCGTCCAATGCCTACCTGAGCGAAGCGGCGCTGCGCGGTCCGGAGACCTGGTTTCCCCTGCGCATTCTCGTGTGCGAATCCTGCTGGCTGGTCCAGACGGAAGACCACGCGGGCCGCGAAGCCCTGTTCACCGACGACTACGCCTACTTCAGCTCGTTCTCGTCGTCGTGGCTGGCGCATTCGCGCCGCTACGTGGCCGCGATGATCGGCCGCTTCGGCCTGGGCAAGGACAGCATGGTCGCCGAGATCGCGGCCAACGACGGCTATCTGCTGCAGTATGTCAAGGACGCCGGCATTGCCTGCTATGGCGTGGAACCCACGGCCAGCACCGCGCAAGCGGCACGCGACCGCGGCATCGACATCGTGCAGCGCTTCTTTGGCGTGGAGCTGGGCGACGAGCTCACCGAATCGGGACGCGCCGCGGACCTGATCGCCGCCAATAACGTATTGGCGCATGTCCCGGACATCAACGACTTCGTGTCGGGCTTTGCCGCGCTGCTCAAGCCGCAAGGCGTGGCGACGTTCGAATTTCCGCACCTGCTGCGCATGGTGCAGGAAGGCCAGTTCGACACGGTCTATCACGAACACTATTCCTACCTGTCGCTCACGGCGGTATCGCGCATCTTCACGGCCAACGGCCTGTCTGTGTTCGACGTCGAGCACCTGAGCACGCACGGCGGCAGCCTGCGTGTCTTTGCGCAGCGGCTGGACACGGGCAAACACGAGACTAACGCCGAAGTCGCGCGCACCCTGGACGAAGAGCAGCGGGCTGGCGTCGGCACTCCGGATTTCTACGCGCGCTTCCAGCAGCAGGCCGAGCGGGTCAAGAACGACCTCCTGGCGTTCCTGGTCGAGCTGCGCCGCGGCGGCAAGCGCATCGCCGCCTACGGCGCGGCGGCCAAGGGCAACACGCTGCTGAACTTTGCCGGCGTGCGCCCCGACCTCTTGCCGTACGTGGTGGACCTGAACCCCGCCAAGCAGGGCAAGTACCTGCCCGGCAGCCATATTCCCATCGTCGCCGAAGCCCGGCTGCGCGAGGACCGGCCCGAGTACATCCTGATCCTGCCCTGGAACCTGAAGACCGAAGTGTCGGAGCAGCTTGCCTACGCCCGCCATGATTGGAACGCCAAGCTGGTCACGGCGATCCCGTCGCTCTCCATCGACAGCGGTCCGCACGCATGAACCACCGGCCGGTCACCGTTCTGGGCGCCTCGGGCTTCATCGGCCGCCACCTGGTCGCGCGCCTGCGCGCCGATGGCGTCGCCTGCGAAGCGCCGCCGCGCCAGGATGCGGACCTGTTGAGCCGCCCGCTGGGACACGTGATCTACGCCATCGGCCTCACGTCGGACTTTCGCAGCCGTCCACTGGATACCGTGGAGGCCCACGTCTGCCTGTTGCGCAGCCTGCTCGCGCACGGGGATTTCGACAGCCTGACCTACCTGTCCAGCACGCGCGTGTATTCGGGCGCCGCCAGCACGCGTGAAGACGCGGCGCTTCGCGTCAATCCGAACGACCCGAGCGACCTGTACAACCTGTCCAAGCTGATGGGCGAATCGCTTTGCCTGCATGGGGGCCGGCCGGCCAAGGTGGCGCGCCTGTCCAACATCGTCGGCCTGCGCGACACGCCGGACAGCTTCATCGACCAACTGCTGGAGGAAGGTGCACGCGACGGCCGCATCACGCTGCGCACCGCGCTGGAATCCCGCAAGGACTATCTGCACATTGACGACGCCGTGTCGCAGATCATGGCCATCGCCCTGTCGGACGCGGCCGGCATCTTCAACGTCGCGCACGGCGCCGGCGTGGAGAACCGCGAGGTCGCCGCCTGCGTGCGGGACGTGCTGGGCTACCCGTTCTCGGTGGCGCCCGGTGCGCCGGCGTGGGCGTTCGACGACATCGACGTGCAACGCACGCAAGCGCTTGTCCGCCGCCCCCCGCGTCCGTTTTCCGAATTTTTCCCGAATTTTCTAGCGCAGTACCGCCTGCACAAAGGAATCTGAATGTCCTACCTTGAAACCACGCCCGACGCGCACCCGGAATACCGCCAGGAGAAGGAAGCCCGCATAGCCGGCTTCGCCAAAGACCAGGAGTTCCGCGAGCTGTCCATCGCCTGGCGCCAGATGGCGCTGGAGCGCAAGTACATGAACAACTTCTCGTGGGCTGGCCGGCCGCTCATCCAGCTGCCGATGGACGCCATGGCCATGCAGGAACTGATCTGGGCCGTGAAGCCGGACCTCATCATCGAGACGGGCATTGCCCACGGCGGTTCGCTGATGCTGTCGGCATCCATGCTGCAACTGCTGGGCGCCGGCGACGTGGTCGGCGTGGATATCGAAATCCGCGAACACAACCGCAAGGCCATCCAGGCCCATCCGCTGGCCAAGCGCATTCATCTCTTCGAGGGCTCCAGCATCGACCCGGCAACGATCGCGCAAGTGCGCGCGCATGCCGAGGGCAAGAAGAACATCATGGTGTGCCTGGACTCCAACCACACCCACGACCACGTGCTGGCTGAATTGAACGCGTACGCGGATCTCGTCAGCGTGGGAAGCTACTGCGTCGTGTTCGACACCTTCGTGGAAGACATGCCGGCCGACTACGAATGGCCGGGCCGCCACTGGGGCAAGGGCAACAACCCAAAGACGGCCGTGTGGGAATGGATCAAGCAGCACCCCGAGTTCGAGATCGACCGCTCGGTCGAAGACCGCCTGCTCGTCACGTCGGCGCCGGACGGCTTCCTGCGCCGCGTGGCCTGATCGCGCCACGGTCTGACAGCATGATCCACATCGATCCCACCGCGCGCGTGTCCAAGCTTGCGGATATCGAGGATTCGACCCGCGGCACCCGCATCGCGGTAGGACCGCGGGCGGTGATTGACGCCTTCGTCAAAATCAAGCCCGCGGGCGGTTCGGGCGATGTCGAGATCGGGCCGGAATGCGTCATCAATTCCGGCTGCGTGCTCTACACCGGCAACGGCATCCGCATGGGCGCGCGCGTGGCCGTGGCCGCCAACTGCACCTTTGCGCCAGCCAACCACGAGTTCCGCCGCCGCGACCTGCCCATTCGCGAACAAGGCTTCCGGCCCAGCAAGGGCGGCATAGTGATCGAGGACGACGTCTGGATCGGCGCCAACTGCGTGCTGCTCGATGGCGCCATCCTGCGCCAGGGTTGCGTCATCGCAGCCGGCAGCGTCGTGCGCGGCGAGATCGAGGCCTATTCGATACAAGGCGGCAATCCGCTCAAGCTATTGGGACGACGCGAAGCGACGGGCGGCTGACGCCGGCGGTCCGCCCCGCGCGCATATTTTCTCGAAGCGCCCTATTTTCCGTCCTATTCCCCGGTTGGCCCCTGCGGACTTGCTTCATAATTGCCTCCGCAGCTTTGTATCCATATTTTTCACCCGATGACCGCCACGCCTCCAGATCCACTCGCTACGCAGCACGACGGCACTCCGGATCCAGACGGCCAGGGGCCGGCGGACACGCGGACCCAGCGACTGCAGGAAGAAAACCGCGCCCTGCGCGAACTGCTGGCCGCGCAGGTGCACGCGTCGCTGCCGCGGCAGGACCCGGGCTGGTTCAGGCGCCTGGGCTGGTGGCTGATCTCGGCGCCCGGCGCGGCGCTGGTCGGGTGGCGCAGCCTCTTCGGGCGCGACGATGGCGAACCCGTCACGCGCCGCAGCGTGGGATGTGCGGCGGTGACCGTAATCTATACGCTCGCCATTTATGGCGCACTGGTGCTGCTCGTCGTGTCGTGGAATTCGCCCAACACGGCAACGTCGGGCTCGACAGCCGCCAGTCCGGTGCGCGTGCCCCTGACTCCCCTGCCGACCCAGCCGCCCGAATCGGATGCGGCCAACAAGCGCGCCGCGCCGTCACCGGAAGGACGCCAAGAAGACAAGCCGACTGATTCCTCGCCGGATCGGCCGGCGCCGGATGCCTCCTCTTCCGCGGCAGACCGGCAGGTGACGGACGCTGCTTCTTCCGCGTCGAATCAGGCCGCGCCGGCTTCTTCAGCGCCGGATCATGCCGACGGGGCTTCTTCGGCGCCGGATCATGCCGACGGCGCTTCTTCGGCGGCGGATCATGCCGCCCCGGCGGCCGCTTCCGCCGAACCGGCTCGCGCTGCGGCCTCCCCATCATCTGCCGAACACTCAGCCACCGGTCCGCAGCCGTCGCTGCGCATCACCGTCATCCCCGCGCCGGACCCGATGGCGTGGGTCGCCGCGCTGGATGGCGAACTGGAACGGTGCGCGGAACTGGGTTTCTTCGAGCGTCCCGAATGCGCATGGGCAGCGCGCAAGCAATTCTGCGAACCCAATCAAGGCTGGGGCAAAGTGAAGGAATGTCCGGCGCAGCCTTAGTGCGCCAAGGCCGCTCATGGCACGGCGCGCCCATAACCCGCAGAGGCTGGCATGTCACATGCCCGCCACGTATTCGCGCAACAATGCAACACGGCTCGCGATCATTGCGAAATGTTTTGCATCATTCGAACGGCGTGCCCCATAATGCGACTTGCTTCGGCCGTTGACCCGGCCTCACATCACCAGGACACCTAGACCATGGATGCTTCCGTCAACAACACCGTCAATTCCGCTCTGGCCCTGCGCGACGCGAATCTCATGATGGAAGTGCAGGCATCGGTCACGAAAAAAGCGATCAACGCGCAAGCCGACTCGGTCGCCACGCTGCTGCAGTCGCTGCCGGTGCTGGCCATCGACGGCACGCTGGGTTCGCGCATCAACACCCACGCCTGAATCAGCACCACGCGGCAATACGCCGCGACGACTCGCACACCAGACAGCCGCCCACGGGCGGCTTTTCTATTGGGCGCGGCAGTGGATGGGTGTCAGACACCCGAGCGGCAGCATTCGCAGGGCCAAAATTGCTCATCATCTGATGAGGTGTCTGACACCCTGGAGAGATCCGCTTCGAATTTCACCGCCGTCTCAAGGGTGTCAGACACCGGCGCACCGTCATAAGCAGCGCCAAAATTATCTCTCGCACGCGCCCCACAGACCTGGCTATCGCTATCCTGCCTGCTATTCCATTCATTCACGTGTAGCCATGGCCAGAAGACCTCGAATTCTTATTGCGCATCAGCCTCACCATGTGGTCCAGCGCGGCCATCGGCAGCGCGCTGTGTTTGATGAGTCCGAAGACTATTGCGCTTACCTTGAGGATCTCCACGACTACCGCCAATCTCTGGGCGTTGCGCTGTACGCGTGGTGCCTGATGCCGAACCATGTGCATCTATTGCTCGCGCCGCAGGACGACCCGCGTACGGTGTCGATGCTAATGCAACGAATCGCGCAACGTGCGACGCGACGTTGGAATGCGCGCAGGGACGTCGCCGGCTCGCTATGGGAAGCCCGATTCAAATCGCGGGTGATCGATACTGAGCAGTATCTGCTTGCATGCTGCATGTATATCGAACTGAATCCGGTACGAGCCGGCCTGACCGCATCCGCCTCGGAATACCGATGGTCGAGTTATCAGGCCCGGATGGGAATCGTCAGCGACAAACAACTGGATTTGCATGACCTGTATGCAGCGATGGGACCGGACCCACAAGCAAGGCGCAAAGAATATGAAAAATGGTGCTTGAGCCAGACCGGTGTCTGACACCCATGGGACGTCGGCTCAAATTGCGACGGCGCTTCCAGGGTGTCAGACACCTGCGATATATGTGGAGCACGAACCTCCGTTGCATGAAGACCGGTGTCTGACACCCACGGGACGTCGGCTCAAATTGCGTCCGGCGCTTTGGGTGTCAGACACTTGCGCCATTGGTGCGGCAGTCGCCGCTGGCAACGCAACACCGTGTTCGCCGCCTCAATCCCCCGGCTTGCGCCCCAACCCCACAAGCAGCTTCGCCAGCAACCCATCCAGCTGCGCCTGCTCCTTCTGGGTCAACGACGCCAGTGCCTGCTGCTCATTCTCCACGTGCAGCGGCAGCAGCTTGTCGATGAGCGCCAGGCCCGCCGGGGTAAGCCGCACAAGCGTGCTGCGCCGGTCGTTGGGCGATGGCACGTGTTCGATGAGGCCCTTGCGTTCCAGGCGGTCCAGGCGGCTGGTCATGGCGCCTGACGACAGCATCAAGCCTTCATGCAGGTCGGTGGGCGTCATGGCGTAAGGGCTACCCGACCGCCGCAGCGTGGCGATGACGTCGAATTCGCCTTGATGCAGTTCGAATTGCGCGGCCAGGGGCAGGAACCAGTTGCGCTCCAGCAGGTGCGTGGCTTGCAGCAGACGCCCCACCAGCGCCATCACCTCAAGCTGGCGCTGCTGGCGTGCCTGCTCCTGGGCATCGGCATCGGCGCGCTCTTTCCGTTGTCGCTGATCGTGGCGATGGACCACCTGGACGATCCCGCGCAAGCGGGAATGCTGGCGGCTTTCGTGCAAGGCGGCGGCTACTTGATTGCGAGCTTCATGCCGCTGCTGGCGGGCGTCCTGCGCGATCGGTTTGCGAGTTTGACCCAGGCATGGATCGTGATGCTGGCCGGCGCGGTCGTGTTGCTGGCGCTGGCAATGCGGTTTTCGCCCGCCTCGTATCGGCGGATCAACGCCGGGTAAACAACGCACACATCCCCAACGCACGCATCCACAACGAACACACGAAAAAAAGCGCCGCCCCCTCAAAAAGGGGCGGCGCTTTTTGTTGCGACCGCGGCAAGCCGCGGCGCGTTACTTCTTTTTCATCGGCGGCAGATCCGTGCAGACGCCTTCGGCGACTTCCGCGGCCATGCCCACCGATTCGCCCAGGGTCGGGTGCGGGTGGATGGTCTTGGCGATGTCGACGACGTCGGCGCCCATTTCCACGGCCAGGGCCAGTTCGCTGATCAGGTCACCTGCGTGGGTGCCCACGATGCTGCCGCCCAGGATGCGATGCGTCTCGGCGTCGAAGATGAGCTTGGTGAAGCCCTCGTCGCGGCCGTTGGCGATGGCGCGGCCGGAGGCGGCCCACGGGAACACGCCCTTCTCGATCTTGATGCCCTGCTTCTTGGCTTCGTCTTCGGTCAGGCCAACCCACGCCACTTCCGGATCGGTGTAGGCCACCGACGGGATGACGCGCGCGTCGAAGAAGGACTTCTGGCCGGCGGCGGCTTCGGCGGCGACGTGGCCTTCATGCACGGCCTTGTGGGCGAGCATGGGTTGGCCGACGATGTCGCCGATGGCGAAGATGTGCGGCACGTTGGTGCGCATCTGGCGATCGACCTCGATGAAACCGCGGTCGGTCACGGCGATGCCCGCCTTGTCGGCGCCGATCTTCTTGCCGTTGGGGCTGCGGCCCACGGCCTGGAGCACCAGGTCGTAGCGCTGCGGCTCCTTGGGCGCGCCCTCGCCTTCGAAGGAGACGTAGATGCCGTCCTTCTTGGCCTCGGCGCCCACCGTCTTGGTCTTCAACATGATGTTGTCGAAGCGGTAGGCGTTCTTCTTCTGCCACACCTTGACCAGGTCGCGGTCGGCGCCCTGCATCAGGCCGTCCAGCATTTCCACGACATCCAGGCGCGCGCCCAGCGTGGAGTACACCGTGCCCATTTCGAGGCCGATGATGCCGCCGCCGATGATGAGCATCTTCTTGGGCACTTCACGCAGCAGCAAGGCGCCGGTGGAATCGACGATGCGCTCGTCCTGGGGCAGGAACGGCAGCTTCACCGACTGGCTGCCGGCGGCGATGATGGCCTGCTTGAAGCGCAAGGTCTGCGACTTGCCGTCGGCGCCCTTGACCGTCAGGTGGTTGGCGTCGGCGAACTCGCCCACGCCCGTCACCACGGTGACCTTGCGGGCCTTGGCCATGCCGGCCAGGCCGCCGGTCAGCTTGGCAACCACGCTGTCCTTGTAGCCGCGCAGCTTGTCCAGGTCGATCTTGGGCTCGCCGAAGCTGATGCCGTGGGCAGCCAGCTCGCGCGCTTCGTCGATGATGGCGGCGTTGTGCAGCAGCGCCTTGGACGGAATGCAGCCCACGTTCAGGCAGACGCCGCCCAGCGTGCTGTAGCGTTCGACCAGGACCACGGACAGACCCAGGTCGGCAGCGCGGAAGGCGGCGGAATAGCCGCCAGGGCCCGCGCCCAGCACCAGCATGTCATATTCGCCGTCAGCCGAGCCGCTGTAGGTGGCGGCGGCGGGCGCTGCAGCCTTGGCGGCAGGCGCGTCGGCCTTGGGGGCTTCCGGCTTGGAAGCGTCCTTGGCGGCCGGCTTGGATTCAGCCTTGGGAGCCTCTTCTTTGGCGGCGCCAGCGTCAGCACCCGAGGCCGCTTCCACTTCCAGCACGACCGCGCCTTCGGCGACCTTGTCGCCGACCTTGACGGCGATGGACTTGACCACGCCGCCTTGCGACGCCGGGATTTCCATCGAGGCCTTGTCGGACTCAACCGTGATCAGGCTCTGTTCCGCCTTGATCGTGTCGCCCACGGCCACCAGCACCTCGATGACTTCCACTTCCTTGAAGTCGCCGATGTCCGGCACTTTGATTTGAACGGTATTGCTCATAGGGCTCCCCGTTTACAGCGCGATGCGGCGGAAGTCGGCCAGCAACGCACCCAGATAGGCGTTGAAGCGCGCGGCCGACGCGCCGTCGATGACGCGGTGGTCGTAGGACAGCGACAGCGGCACCATCAGACGCGGCACGAACTGCTTGCCGTCCCAGACGGGCTTGTGCGAGGAACGCGATACGCCCAGGATCGCCACTTCCGGCGCGTTGATGATGGGCGTGAACGAGGTGCCGCCGATGCCGCCCAGCGACGAGATCGAGAAGCAACCGCCCTGCATTTCGGCGGGCGAGATCTTGCCGTCACGCGCCTTCTTGGACAGGTCGGTCATTTCCTGGGCGATCTGCAGGATGCCCTTCTTGTCGGCATCGCGGATCACCGGCACCACCAGCCCGTTGGGCGTGTCGGCCGCAAAACCGATGTGGTAGTACTGCTTGAGCACCAGGTTGTCGCCGTCCAGCGAGGCGTTGAACTCGGGGAACTTCTTCAGGGCCGCGACCACGGCCTTGATCAGGAAGGCCAGCATCGTGACCTTGATGCCCGACTTCTCGTTTTCCTTGTTCAGCGTGACGCGCAGCGCTTCCAGGTCGGTGATGTCCGCTTCGTCGTTGTTGGTGACGTGCGGGATCATGACCCAGTTGCGGTGCAGGTTTGCGCCCGAGATCTTCTTGATGCGCGACAGCGGCTTGGCTTCGATCGGGCCGAACTTGGTGAAGTCGACCTTCGGCCACGGCAAGAGGCCCAGCGCGGCGCCATCGGCGGAACCGCCGGCAGCGGCGGCCGCCGGGGCAGCCGACAGGGCCTGCTTGACGAAGCCGCGCACGTCGTCGGCGGTGATGCGTTCCTTGGGGCCGGTGCCCTTGACCTTGGAGAGGTTCACGCCCAGTTCGCGCGCAAACTTGCGCACGGACGGCGAGGCATGGGGCAACTGGCCGGGCTTGAGGTTGGCGTCTTCCAGCGCGGCGGCGGGCGCCGGGCGCGCGGCCGGCGCCGACGAGGCGGCGGCCTCGGGCTTGGCCTCGGCCTTCGCTTCCGACTTGGCGGCCGGGGCCGCGGCTTCGGACCTGGCGGCCGGCGCGGCAGCTTGCGCACCGCCTTCCACCACCACCACGACCGAGCCCTTGGCGACCTTGTCGCCCACCTTGACCTTCACTTCCTTGACCACGCCGCCTTGCGAGGCCGGGATCTCCATCGAGGCCTTGTCGGACTCGACGGTGATCAGGCTTTGCTCGGCCTTGATGGTGTCGCCGACCGCGACCATGACTTCGATGACTTCAACTTCCTTGAAGTCGCCGATGTCCGGCACTTCGATCTCGACCGGGCCGCTGGCGGCAGCCGGGGCCGAGGCCTCGGCCTTGGGCGCGGCGGCGGCCGCCTGCTTGGGTTCTTCCTTGGCAGCCGGCTTGGACTCGGCCTTGGGGGCCTCTTCCTTGGCGGCGCCAGCGTCCGACTCGGCGGCTTCCACTTCCAGCACGACCGCGCCTTCGGCGACCTTGTCGCCGACCTTCACGGAAATGGACTTCACCACGCCGCCCTGCGACGCGGGGATCTCCATCGAGGCCTTGTCGGATTCGACCGTGATCAGGCTTTGTTCCGCCTTGATCGTGTCGCCCACGGCAACCAGCACTTCAATGACTTCCACTTCCTTGAAGTCGCCGATGTCGGGAACCTTGATTTGCACGATGTTGCTCATGTCTCTTTACCCTCAGGCGTATTGCGGGTTGGCTTTGTTCGGATTGATGCCGTACTTCTTGATGGCTTCGGCCACCTTGGCGACCGGCACCTTGCCTTCGTCGGCCAGCGCGCGCAGGGCGGCCACGACGACAAAGTGGCGATCCACCTCGAAGTGCTCGCGCAGCTTGGCGCGGAAATCCGAGCGGCCGAAACCATCGGTGCCCAGCACCTTGTATTCGCGGCCCTTGGGCACGAACGGACGGATCTGGTCCGCAAAGAGCTTCATGTAGTCGGTCGACGCGATGATCGGGCCTTCCGTCTTGGCCAGCTGTTCCGTGACGTAAGCGACCTGCGGCTTCTTCTCGTCGGGGTGCAGCATGTTGTGGCGTTCGGCGTCCAGACCGTTGCGGCGCAGCTCGGTGAAGCTGGTGACGCTCCAGAGGTCCGAGGCGACGTCCCAATCGGCGGCCAGGAGTTCCTGCGCGGCCATGACTTCGCGCAGGATGGTGCCCGAACCCATGAGCTGCACGCGGTTCTTGCCCTTGCCGTGCGACTTGAGCTTGTACATGCCCTTGATGATGCCTTCCTCGTCGCCCTTGGTCAGACCGGGCTGCGGGTAGTTTTCGTTCATCACCGTCAGGTAGTAGTAGACGTTTTCCTGGTCTTCCACCATGCGCTTCAAGCCATGCTGGATGATCACGGCCAGCTCGTGGCCGAACGTCGGGTCGTACGAGACGCAGTTCGGGATGGTCGAGGCCAGGATGTGGCTGTGGCCGTCTTCGTGCTGCAGGCCTTCGCCGTTCAGCGTCGTGCGGCCGGCGGTACCGCCCAGGAGGAAGCCGCGCGCCTGCATGTCGCCGGCGGCCCAGGCCAGGTCGCCGATGCGCTGGAACCCGAACATCGAGTAGTAGATGAAGAACGGGATCATGATGCGGTTGTTCGAGGAGTACGACGTGGCCGCCGCAATCCACGAGCTCATCGCGCCCGCTTCGTTGATGCCTTCCTGCAGGAGCTGGCCGTCGGCCGATTCCTTGTAGTACATGACCTGGTCCTTGTCGACCGGGGTGTACTTCTGGCCTTCCGGCGCGTAAATACCGATTTGGCGGAACAGGCCTTCCATGCCGAAGGTGCGCGATTCGTCGGCCAGGATCGGCACGACGCGCGGGCCCAGTTCCTTGTCGCGCAGCACCTGATTCAGGATGCGCACGAAGGCCTGGGTGGTCGAGATTTCACGGCCTTCGGCGGTGGGCTCCAGCACGGCCTTGAACGCGTCCAGCGCGGGGGCCTTGAGCTGTTCGTCGGCCTTGGCGCGGCGGCGCGGCAGGTAGCCGCCCAGCGCGGCACGGCGCTCGTGCAGGTACTTCATTTCGGGCGAGTCTTCGGCCGGCTTGAAGTACGGCAGGTCCGCCAGCTTGTCGTCCGGGATGGGGATGCCGAAGCGGTCGCGGAATTCGCGGATGGAGTCGAGTTCCAGCTTCTTTTGCTGGTGGGTCGGGTTCTTGGCCTGGCCGACGTGGCCCATGCCGTAGCCCTTGATGGTCTTGGCCAGGATGACGGTGGGCTGGCCGGTGTGGTCGCTGGCCGACTTGAAGGCCGCGTACACCTTGTGGGGATCGTGGCCGCCACGGTTCAGGCGCCAGATGTCCTCGTCGCTCATGCGCGACACGGCTTCCAGCAGCTTGGGGTGCTTGCCAAAGAAGTGTTCGCGCACGAACTTGCCGTCGTTGGCCTTGTACGCCTGGTACTCGCCGTCAACGGTTTCTTCCATGATCTGGCGCAGGATGCCTTCCTTGTCGTGCGCAAGCAGCGGATCCCAGTAGCCGCCCCAGATCAGCTTGATGACGTTCCAGCCCGAACCGCGGAAGTCGCCTTCCAGTTCCTGGATGATCTTGCCGTTGCCGCGCACCGGGCCGTCCAGGCGCTGCAGGTTGCAGTTGATGACGAAGATCAGGTTGTCGAGCTTTTCGCGGGCCGCCAGGGCGATGGCGCCCAGCGACTCGGGTTCGTCCATTTCGCCGTCGCCGCAGAACACCCAGACCTTGCGGTTGCTGGTGTCGGCAATGCCGCGGGCGTGCAGGTACTTCAGGAAACGGGCCTGGTAGATGGCCATCAGCGGGCCCAGGCCCATCGACACCGTCGGGAACTGCCAGAAGTCCGGCATCAGCTTCGGATGCGGGTACGAGGACAGGCCCTTGCCGTCCACTTCCTGGCGGAAATGGTTCAGCTGGTCTTCGGTCAGGCGGCCTTCGAGGTAGGCGCGGCCATACATGCCGGGCGAGGTGTGGCCCTGGAAGTAGACCAGGTCGCCGCCGTGGCCTTCGTCTTCAGCATGCCAGAAGTGGTTCTGGCCGCAGCCGATCATGGTGGCCAGCGAGGCGAACGACGCGATGTGGCCGCCCAGGTCGCCGCCATCGGGCGGGTTGTGCTTGTTGGCCTTGACCACCATGGCCATGGCGTTCCAGCGCACGTACGAACGGATGCGCGATTCCAGCTCCAGGTTGCCCGGGTGCGCCGGCTCCAGGCCGGGGGGAATCGTGTTGACGTAAGCGGTATTGGGGGAGAACGGAATGTGAGCGCCGGAGCGACGGGCTTCGTCGATCAGGCGTTCCAGCAGGTAATGGGCGCGCTGCGGTCCTTCGCGATCAAGGACGGCTGCCAGGGCTTCGAGCCACTCCTGGGTTTCAAGGGTGTCTTCGTCGTTGGCGGCCTGCACGGCGCCAGCCTGGGCGTTAGAGGACATCATGTGTCTCCTGTTGGGGTTCGTTCGTGACCACAAACCGCTTATTGATCTGCTCGCGGACATTGCATGGTAGCCGGGATCATCCGGGCTACCATGTGATGAATGGGGTCGGGGCGTTCTAAGGACCTGCCAGGGGCGGTTTCCCTGTCAGGCGGCATTCTAAGAAAGAAGATTAACCGGTCGCAAGGAAAATTTCATGTTGCGGTACGGCATTTCATAATGCGGAAACTTGAACAGAAGCTGAATTGCTGAACACCCTCGTTTTTATGGGCTAGGACGAATGGTGGACTTGATTCCCGGCAATTCCGTTCCAACACGCACTAAAATGCGCGGTCTACCGGCCCCGAATTCCATGTCCAGCGCGCCCAAGTCCAACATACCTACGCCTTTCCACGATCACGCCCGCACCCGGCGGCGCGGGGTGTATTGGGTCACGCCCGCCATGGTGCTGATCCTCTATATCTGTGTGATGGGGGTGTTCTTCTGGTTGCAGCGCATCCATGACGATAGCGTCATGTTTGTCACCATAGACCAGGAATTACGCCAGCAACGCCTGATCTGGGTCGTGCTGGCCCTGTCCTGCGTCATCGTCATCAGCCTGCTCATGTTGTGGCGCTATACGCGCTTCCGGTCCACCGCTGAAGCCGCGCTCATTGCCGAGACCGGGTTCCGGCGCGCCATGGAAAACTCCATGTCCACGGGCATGCGCGTGCTCGACATGGAGGGCCGCATCGCCTATGTGAACCCGGCCTTCTGCCGGATGATCGGCTGGAACGAGGCCGACCTGATCGGCCGCAGCCCGCCCTTCCCCTATTGGGTGCCGGGCCGCCACGAACAGCACCAGCACACGCTGGACGTGCTGATGTCGGGCAAGACGCCCAGCAGCGGCCTGGAAGTCGAGGCCCAGCGGCGCGACGGATCGCGCTTCACGGCGCGCATGTACGTGTCGCCGCTCCTGGACCCCAACGGCAACCAGATCGGCTGGATGACGTCCATGACGGACATCACCGAGCCCAAGCGCATCCGCGAGGCCCTGACCGCCGCCCACGAACGGTTCATGACCGTGCTGGAAGGCCTGGACGACGCCATTTCGGTCACTGCCGACACGCATGACGGGCTGGAGCTGCTGTTTGCCAACCGCACCTATCGCCGCGTGTTCGGTGCGCAGACGGGCGGTCACGACGAGCTGCTGGCCGGCCGCCGCGGCCGCTTCACCGACGAATCGGTCGAAGTGTTCGCGCCGTCCGTGCAGCGCTGGTTCGAAGTGCACCACCGCATGCTGGCCTGGACCGACGGGCGCCGCGTGCGCATGCAGGTGGCGCGCGACATCACCGAGCGCCGCGGCCACGAGGAAGCGTCGCGCGTGCAGCAGGAAAAGATCCAGCTCACCAGCCGCCTGACCACCATGGGCGAAATGGCTTCGTCGCTGGCGCACGAACTGAACCAGCCGCTGACGGCCATTGCCAACTACAGCATGGGCGCGGTGGCCCTGGTCAAGGCCGGCCACACCAGTCCCAACATGCTGCTGCCCGCGCTGGAAAAAGCCGCCTCGCAGGCCGAGCGCGCCGGCAAGATCATCAGCCGCATCCGCGAATTCGTGAAGCGCAGCGAGCCGCGCCGCCAGCGCGTGGCGATCGGCCGCATTGTCGACAACGCCATCGGTTTTGCCGAGATCGACGCCCGCAAGCGCCGCATCCGCATCGACAGCTTCGTGCCGTCCAACGCGCCCGACGTCCTGGCCGACCCCATCCTTATTGAACAGGTACTGCTGAACCTGCTCAAGAACGGGCTGGAAGCCATGGAAAAGAGCGAGTCCGACGAGCTTAAGGTTGCCGTAATTCTTCACGATCAGCATATCGAGGTGGCCGTCGTCGACCGCGGCCACGGCTTGGCCGAACCCGAGCGCCTGTTCGAACCGTTCTTCAGCACCAAGTCCCAGGGCCTGGGCATGGGGCTGAATATCTGCCGTACCATTATCGAATCGCATCACGGCCGCCTGTGGGCTGACCCCAACCCGGCCGGCGGTACTATCTTCCGCTTCACCCTGCCCTGCGCTGCGACCCAGACGCAGGCCCAGAACGATCAGTCCGAGGAGTTGCACGCATGAACACGCCCCACCTGTCGAGCACGGTATTCATTGTCGACGACGACGAAGCGGTCCGCGATTCGCTGCGTTGGCTGCTTGAAGCCAATGGATACCGCGTTCGCGCCTACGCCAGCGGCGAATCGTTCCTGGAAGACTACGACGCCAGCCAGATCGGCGTGCTGATCGCCGACGTGCGGATGCCCGGCATGAGCGGCCTGGAACTTCAGGAACAGCTGATCGCGCGCAATGCCCCGCTGCCCATCGTGTTCATCACCGGCCACGGCGACGTGCCCATGGCGGTGTCCACCATGAAGAAAGGCGCCGTCGACTTCCTGGAAAAACCGTTCAACGAATCCGACCTGCGCGAGATCGTGGCGCGCATGCTGGAGCAGGCCACGCAGCGCGTGAGCAAGCACCAGGCTCAGAAGGACCACGAAGCCATGCTGGCGCGCCTGACCGCGCGCGAGCAACAGGTGCTGGAGCGCATCGTTGCGGGCCGCTTGAACAAGCAGATCGCCGACGACCTGGGCATCAGCATCAAGACCGTCGAGGCGCACCGCGCCAACATCATGGAAAAACTTGAAGTGACCACCGTTGCAGATTTGATGAAAGTGGCTCTGGCCAAACCCGAGGCACACGCATGACCGCAAGGATTATTGACGGCGCCGCGCTGTCGCAGCGCATTCGCGAAGAAGTCGCCGAGCGTGTCTCGGCCCTGGCCGCCAAGGGCACCCGCCCCGGCCTGGCCGTTGTGCTTGTCGGCGCGGACCCCGCGTCCCAGGTGTATGTGCGCAACAAGGTCGCGGCCTGCGAAAAGGCCGGACTGCATTCCGTGAAAGAGCAATACCCGGCCGAGATGACCGAAGCCGAACTGCTGGCCCGCATCCAGGTCCTGAACCAGGATCCCAGCATCCACGGCATCCTGGTGCAGCTGCCCCTGCCCAAGCACATGGACGCCCACAAGGTCATCGAGGCCATCGCGGCCGAAAAGGACGTGGACGGCTTTCATATCAGCAACGCGGGCCTGCTCATGACCGGCCAGCCGCTGTTCCGTCCCTGCACGCCGTATGGCGTGATGAAGATGCTGGAATCGGAAGGCGTGAACCTGCGCGGTGCCGAGGCCGTCATCGTGGGCGCCAGCAACATCGTGGGCAAGCCGATGGCCATGCTGCTGCTGCAGGCCGGCGCCACCATCACGATCTGCAACTCCAAGACGCGCGACCTGGCGGCCCAGACCCGCCGCGCCGACGTGCTGGTCGTGGCCACCGGCAAGCCGGGCATGATCGACGGCTCGATGATCAAGCCGGGCGCCGTCGTCATCGACGTGGGCATCAACCGCGGCGCCGACGGCAAGCTGTGCGGCGACGTGGATTTCGCGTCCGCCAAGGAAGTGGCCGGCGCCATCACGCCGGTCCCCGGCGGCGTCGGCCCCATGACCATCGCCATGCTGTTGGTCAACACGGTCGAAGCAGCGGAACGCGCTGCAGGCTGACTGCGTAGACCTCGGTGTCTGACACCCGTGTGAGAGGCGCTTCAGCTTGAGCGGGCGCCTCAAGGGTGTCAGACACCTGCCGCAAATGGGTGCCTGGCGCCCCGCATGAAACCCGGTGTCTGACACCCGTGTGTAGACCTCGGTGTCTGACACCCGTGTGAGACGCGCTTCAGCTTGAACGGGCGCCTCAAGGGTGTCAGACACCTGCCGCACACCTGCCGCACACCTGCCGCAACTTGGGGGCAGACACCCTCCCCGTCCGCCGGCGGGCCTTGCGTTCGGAACGATCGCCCTCACCTGATCCTTATCGCCGGCGCGCCGCGCGCGTCGTCCGCCACTCAATAAGCCGGTAACACCATGACTCAGAACCCCCTGCTCGCTCCCGTGTCCGAACTGGTCGATTACGCGGCCGTCAAACCCGCGCACATCGTGCCTGCCGTCGAGGAGCTGCTGGGCATCGCCCGCAAGGCCGTCGACCAGGCTGCCGATCCCGCGCTCGCGCCCACCTGGGGGGCTGTGGTCGAGCCCTTGGACACCGCGTCCGAGCGCCTGTGGCGCGCCTGGTCGGTGGCCGGCCACCTGAATGCAGTCGTCAACACGCCGGAGCTGCGCGAGGCCTATAACGCCGCGCTGCCGCTGGTCACCGAGTTTTCGACCTGGGTCGGCCTGCACGAAGGCCTGTACAAGCAATATCAGCGGCTGGCTGCCGCGCCCGACTTCGCATCCTGGACGCCGGTGCGCCGCCGCATCGTGGAAATGGCCCTGCGCGATTTCCGCCTGAGCGGCGTCGAACTGCAAGGCGCGGACCGTGAACGCTATGCCCAGATTTCCGATCGCGAAGCGCAGGCCTCGCAGAAATTCTCGGAAAACGTGCTCGATTCCATCGACGCCTGGTCGCTGATCGTGGAAGACGAAAGCCGCCTGGCCGGCATTCCGGCCGATGTGATCGCCGCCGCGCGCGCAGCCGCCCAGGAAGACGGCAAGGCCGGCTGGAAGCTCACGCTGAAGATGCCCTGCTACCTGCCCGTCATGCAGTACGCCAAGGACCGCTCGCTGCGCGAGGCGCTGTACCGCGGCTACGGCACGGTGGCGTCCGAGCAGGGCGACGCCAAGTTCGACAACTCGCCGCTGATCGAAGAACTGCTCGCGCTGCGCGCCGAGGAATCGGGCCTGCTGGGCCTGGGCACGTTTGCCGCGCTGCGCTTGCAGACGCGCATGGCCCGCGACGCCAAGGAAGTGACCGGGTTCCTGCGCGACCTGGCCGCGCGCGCCAAGCCTTTCGCGCAGCGTGACCTGGCCGAACTCACGGCCTATGCCACCGGCGAACTGGGCCTGGACAGCCTGCAGCCGTGGGACGTGGCTTACGCCTCGGAACGCCTGCGCGAATCGCGCTATGCGTACTCGGAAGACGAGGTCAAACAGTACTTCACCGAACCGCGCGTGCTGGCCGGCCTGTTCGACGTGATCCAGACCCTGTTCGGCGTGCGCCTGACCGAAACGCCCGTGTCGTCGTGGCACGGCGACGTGCGCGGCGTACGCGTCGAAAGCCCGGAAGGCGCGCTGATCGGCCATCTGTATCTGGACCTGTACGCCCGCGCCGGCAAGCAGAATGGCGCCTGGGTCGACAGCGAGCGTACTCGCCGCGTCGTGGCCGGCACGGTGCAGACGCCCATTGCCTACCTGACGTGCAATTTCTCGCGCCCCAACGGCGATCGCCCCGCCGTGCTGACGCACGACGACGTCATCACCCTCTTTCATGAAACCGGCCACGCGCTGCACGCGCTGTTGTCCGAAGTCGACGAGCCCGGCGCCGCGGCATTCGCCAGCGTCGAATGGGACGCCATCGAGCTGCCTTCGCAGTTCATGGAGAACTTCTGCTGGGAATGGGCCGTGGTGCAGAAGCTGTCGGCGCACGTGGACACCGGCGAGCCCCTGCCGCGCGCACTCTACGACCGCCTGGTCGCCGCCCGCAACTACCAGAGCGGCATGCAGACGGTGCGCCAGATCGAATTTGCGCTCTTCGACATGCTGATGCACGACCGCAGCAAGGGCGCGTCGATTTCCGAAGTGCTGGCGTTGCTGCAGGAAGTGCGCCAGGAAGTGGCGGTGCTGTTCCCGCCGCAATGGCATCGCCTGCCGCATGCCTTCTCGCACCTGTTCGCGGGCGGTTACGGCGCGGGCTATTACAGCTACAAGTGGGCCGAAGTGCTGTCGGCCGACGCGTACGAGGCCTTCGAGGAAGCGGCTGCCAAACAGGCGGGCAATGCGCTGGGCACGCTGGATCCGGAAACCGGCGCGCGCTTTCGCCGCGAAGTGCTGGCCGTGGGCGGCTCACGCCCGGCGGCCGATTCGTTTGCCGCATTCCGAGGCCGCGCGCCGCGTATCGACGCGCTGCTGCGCCATAGCGGTATGACGGTCAGTTGATGACGGTGTCTGACACCCCTGAGGCACCGCCGCACCTTGCGGCGGCCTTCATCGGGTGTCTGACACCTTGAGCGCCTGCAGCACATTTCGCCCCTCCGAGAGATGGCCGCCATTGAACGGGCCATTTTTTTGATTTCAGCCTGCGCCGGCACAAGGCATTGCGGCCGCGCAAACTCTCCTCGGATCCAGCAGGTAGAATCCGAAAGGTTTACCCCCTTCCGGCTACTGGACCCATGCGACACTCGATTACCGGCCGCTTCTTTCGCGGACTGCTGATGGCTTTGTGTGTGTTTCTTGCCGCCTGCGGCGACAGGAACGTGGACTGGACGCTTTACAACGTCAAGGGGCACCTGCCGGACCTGAAGTTCTCGCTACCGGGCGCGGGCGGCAAGACGGTCAGCAGCGACGACCTGAAGGGCAAGACGGTGCTGCTCTTTTTCGGGTACGCCAGCTGCCCGGACATCTGCCCCACCACCATGGCGCAGTTGACCGCGGTGTTGCAGAACCTGGGCGACAAGGCCAAGGACGTGCGGATTCTCTTTGTCAGCGTGGACCCGCACCGCGATACGCCAGACATCCTGCAGGCCTACGTCAATGCCTTCAACAACAACGCCATCGGCGTGACGGGCGACGAAAAGCAGATCGCGGACCTGGCCCGCCGCTACCGCGTGGCCTACCAGATCGAAAAGCCCCGTCCTGGCGACGACGCCGACATGTACGAAGTGACGCACAGCCGCGGTGTGTACATTTTCGACAAGGACGGAAAGGCGCGCCTGCTAGCATCTGACACCGACAGCATCGAGGCGCTGACCAAGGACGTGCGCCAGCTCATCGACTTGACCTCCTGACCCGACGGGCGGGGTCCGCACACCAGTTGTTACAACGGTGGCGCGCGGGGCGCGGGTATCCGTGGGTATCATCAGTCCACATTGCCCCCTTTTCCCTAGTAAGGAGTACGCGCATGAGCATCATCATCATGATCATCGTCGGGTTCATCGTGGGCCTGATCGCCCGCGCCATCATGCCCGGGGACCAGAACATGGGGATCATCATGACCACCATTCTGGGCATCATCGGCGCCGTCGTGGCCGGCTTCCTGGGCCAATCGCTGGGCTGGTACGCCCCCGGCGAACCCGCGGGATGGATCGGATCCGTCGTCGGCGCGATCATCGTGCTGTTCGTGGTGGGCCTGATCGCCAGAAAGCGCACCTGACTTCCTCGCGTCCGACAGGCAAAAAAACGGGCGGATCGCAAGATCGGCCCGTTTTACATGGCAAACCGCCAAACGCGCGCCAGGCAATCAGCCCGCAGTCGTGGCCGGCGCGGCAGGCGCGGCCACCGTGCGCTCCGTCCAGCCGCCGCCCAGCACCTTGTACAGCGTGACCAGATTGGTCAGCCGCGCCAGGCGCGTATCGACCAGCGCCTGCTGCGAGGTGTACAGCGAGCGCTGCGAATCCAGCACGCTCAGGTAATCGTCGATCCCCTGCCGGAAACGTTGCTCGGACGCGTCATACGCGCGCTGGTTGGCGTCCACCAGCAACCGCTGCGCCTGGATCTGCTCGTCCAGCGTGCCGCGGCCGGCCAATGCATCGGCCACTTCGCGAAATCCCGTCTGGATGGATTTCTCGTACTGCGCCACCTGGATATTCTTCTGCACCTTCGCCAGATCCAACCCCGCCAGCAGCGAGCCGCCCGCGAAGATCGGCACGGTGATCTGGGGCACGAAGCTCCAGGCCCCGGAGCCGCCGTCGAACAGGCCGCCCAGGCTGGCGCTGGCGGTGCCGGCCGAGCCCGTCAGGCTGATGGTGGGGAAGAACGCGGCGCGCGCCGCGCCGATATTGGCGTTGGCGCCCTTCAATTGATGCTCGGCCGCGCGGATGTCCGGGCGGCGGGCCAGCAGATCGGATGGCAGGCCGGCGGGCAGCGTGGTCGGCAGCATGCTGTCGTCCAGCTTGACCGCGTTGTCCAGCGCCGCCGCCATTTCGGGCGATAGCGGCTGGCCCACCAGCAGCACCAGCGCATTGCGGTCCTGCGCGGCCTGGCGCGTGTATTGCGACAGGTTGCGCTCGGCCGTGCGCAGCGACACTTCGGCCTGGCTAAGGTCCAGCGCGGTGGACAGGCCCTGGTCGTAGCTCTGCTTGGTCAGGTTGTAGGAATCTTGCTGGCTCTTGAGCGTGTCGCGCGTCAGGCTGAGCAGCTCCTGGTCCGCGCGCAGCGTAAGGTAAGCGTTCGCAACTTCGGCGATCAGCGTGAGCTGCGTGGCAGTGCGAGTTTCGTCCAGCGCCAGATACGACTCCAGCGCCTTGTCGCTCAGGCTGCGGATGCGGCCAAAGAGGTCCAGCTCCCAGGCGGACATGGCGGCGCCCACCTGGTAGCTGTGGCTGGTGGTGGCACGGCCGCTGGGCGACAGGTCGGCCGGCGTGCGCTGGGCCGAGCCCTGGCCCGCCACGCCGATGCTGGGCGCCAGGTCGGCACGCTGGATGCGGTACTGCGCGCGCGCCGCCTCGACGTTCAGCGCGGCCACGCGCAGGTCGCGGTTGTTGGTCAGCGACTGTTCGATCAGCTGTTGCAACAGCGGATCGCCGAAGAAGTCGCGCCAGCCGATGTCGGCCACGGCCATGCCGGCCGGTGCAGCCGTCTGGGCGGCGTTGTACGCCGGCCCCGTGGGGTAAGCCGCGTCGACGGGCGCATCGGGACGCTCGTAGGTGGGGGCCAGCGAGCAGCCCGCCAGGGCCGCCGCCAGGGATACAGACAGCAAGGTTCTCATCGGGAATGTCATTACGGTTGACCCTCCGCCGGCACGTCCTGCGGCCCCTTGGCGCTGGTGTCGTGCTTGTCGACGTTTTCGCTCATGCGCTTGACCTTGAACACGCGCAGCATGATGACGAAGAAAGCCGGTACGAAGAAGATGGCCAGGAACGTGCCGGTCAGCATGCCGCCGATCACGCCCGTGCCGATGGCGTTCTGGCTGCCCGAGCCCGCGCCGCTGGAAATCGCCAGCGGGGTCACGCCCAGGATGAACGCCAGGGACGTCATCAGGATGGGACGCAGACGCTGGCGGGCGGCGTGGATGGCCGATTCCGTCAGGCTGGCGCCCGATTCATAGTGCTCCTTGGCGAACTCCACGATCAGGATGGCGTTTTTGGCCGCCAGCCCGATTGTCGTCAGCAGACCCACCTGGAAGTACACGTCGTTGGACAGGCCGCGCATCAGCGTGGCCAGCAGCGCGCCGATGATCCCCAGCGGCACCACCAGCATGACCGCAGACGGAATGGTCCAGCTTTCATACAGCGCCGCCAAACACAGGAACACCACAATGAGCGAGATCGCGTACAGCGCGGGCGCCTGGGCGCCGGACAGGCGTTCTTCGAACGACAGGCCGGTCCATTCAAAGCCGACACCCACCGGCAGCTTGGCCGCCAGGCGCTCCATTTCTTCCATGGCTGCGCCCGAGCTGTAGCCCGGCGCCGCCTGGCCCTGGATGTTGTACGACGGCACGCCGTTGTAGCGGTTCAGCTTCTGCGGGCCGAAGCTCCAGGTGGCGCTGGAGAACGCCGAGAACGGCACCATGTCGCCATCCTTGTTGCGCACGTACCACTTGTTCAGGTCTTCCGGCAGCATGCGCGAGGACGCCTCGCCCTGCGCGAACACCTTCTTCACGCGGCCGCGGTCGATGAAGTCGTTGACGTACGACGAGCCCCACGCGGTGGCCAGCGTGCTGTTGATGTCCGACACGGCCACGCCCAGGGCGCGGGCCTTTTCGCGGTCGATATCCAGCTGGTACTGCGGCGCGTCCTCGATGCCGTTGGGACGCACGCCCACCAGCACCGGGCTTTGAGCGGCCTCGCCCAGCAGCTGGTTGCGCGCGGCAAGCAGCTTCTCGTGGCCCACGCCGGCGCGGTCCATGAGCTGGAAGTCAAAGCCGGTGACGTTGCCCAGTTCCATCACGGACGGCGGCGGCACAACGAACAATTTCGCACGGCGTTCCGTCTGGGCGAAATGCGCGTTGGCGCGCCCGGCCACGGCGGCGGCCTTCAGGCTGGCGTCGCCGCGCTCTTCCCAGTCGCGCAGCTTGATGAACAGGATGGACGCGTTCTGGCCGCGGCCGCCGAAGTTAAAGCCGTTGACCGCGAACACCGAGGTGACGGCGTCCTTTTCTTCGGTCAGCAGGTACTTGGTGGCGTCGTCGATGACGGCCTTGGTGGCCTCGGCGGTGGCGCCGGCGGGCGTCTGGATCTGGGCGAACAGGATGCCCTGGTCCTCGGCCGGAAGGAACGCGGTGGGGATGCGGGTGAACAGCCAGCCCATCGCGATGACCAGCGCCAGATACACGACCATCAGGCGCTTGGTGCGGTTCAGGCCGCGCGCGACGGTGTTGGCGTAGCCGTTGCTGCTGCGTTCGAACGTGCGGTTGAACCACCCGAAAAAGCCCCTCTTGGCGCCATGATGGCCCTTGGGAATGGGCTTGAGCAGCGTCGCGCACAGGGCCGGGGTGAAGACAATGGCCACGATCACGGACAGCACCATCGAAGACACGATCGTGATCGAGAACTGCCGGTAGATGACGCCCGTGGAGCCGCCGAAGAACGCCATCGGGATGAACACGGCGGCCAGCACCATCGCAATGCCGATCAGCGCGCCGGTGATCTGGCTCATGGACTTGCGCGTGGCCTGCTTGGGCGTAAGGCCCTCTTCGGCCATCACCCGCTCGACGTTTTCCACGACCACGATGGCGTCGTCGACCAGCAGGCCGATGGCCAGCACCATGCCGAACATGGTCAAGGTGTTGATGGAATAACCGAACGCGGCCAGCACGCCGAACGTGCCCAGCAGCACCACCGGCACGGCCAGCGTGGGAATGATGGTGGCGCGGAAGTTCTGCAGGAAGAGATACATCACCAGGAACACCAGGATGATGGCCTCGACCAGCGTCTTGAACACTTCATGGATCGACAGGCTGACGAACGGCGTCGTGTCGTACGGATAGACGACGTCCATGCCCGGCGGGAAATACGGCTTGAGGTTGTTGATGGTGTCGCGCACCGCCTGCGCCGTGTCCAGCGCGTTGGCGCCCGGCGCCAGCTTGATGGCCAGGCCCGATGCCGGATTGCCGTTGTAGAAGCTGTCGATGGCGTAGGTCTGGCCGCCCAGTTCGATGCGCGAGACATCGCGCAGGCGCACCTGCGAACCGTCGGAATTGACCTTGAGCAGGATCTGGCCGAAGTCCTCGGGCGTCTGCAGGCGCGACGGGCCGATGATGGTGGCGTTCAGCTGCTGGCCGCGTACGGACGGCAGGCCGCCCAGCTGGCCGGACGACACCTGGACGTTCTGTTCCTTGATCGCGGTGGTGATGTCGACCGTGGTCAGCCCGTAGTTGACGAGCTTGGCCGGGTCGAGCCATATCCGCATCGCATACTGCGAGCCGAAGAGCTGGAAGTCGCCCACGCCCTGCGTGCGGCTGATGGGATCCTGCACGTACGAGGCGACGTAGTCGGCCAGGTCGTCCTTGGTCATCGAGCCGTCGGTGGACACGAAGCCCGCCACGATCAGGAAGTTCTTGGTGGCCTTGGTGACGCGGATGCCCTGCTGCTGCACTTCCTGCGGCAGAAGCGGCTGCGCCAGCGCAAGCTTGTTCTGGACCTGCACCTGCGCGGTGTCGGGGTTGGTGCCCTGCTTGAAGGTCAGCGTGATGGACATGCTGC
Organism: Achromobacter sp. E1; assembly: GCF_037039475.1. Lineage (NCBI taxonomy): Bacteria > Pseudomonadati > Pseudomonadota > Betaproteobacteria > Burkholderiales > Alcaligenaceae > Achromobacter > Achromobacter sp. E1. The sequence goes on along the minus strand of NZ_CP146253.1, from coordinate 2,396,705 downwards.
CGTCGGAGTTGCTTTCCGAGGAGATGTACTGCAGGCCGTCAAGACCGTTCATCTGCTGCTCGATCACCTGCACGACGGTGTCCTGCACGGTCTGCGCGGACGCGCCCGGGTAGGTCACCGCGATGCCGATGGCGGGCGGCGCGATGTTGGGATACTGGGCAACCGGCAATTGCAGGATGGACAGCGCGCCGGCCATCATCAGCACGATCGCGATCACCCAGGCAAATACCGGCCTGTCGATAAAAAACTTTGCCATGCGTGGCTCCCTGATTACTGCTTGGCCGGCGCGGCGCCGGCAGCTTGCGGCTCCTGCGGCTGCGGCGCCTTGGCGCTGGCCTCGGTGGCGACGACTTCAACGCCGGGGCGCACCATCTGCAGGCCTTCCACGATCACGCGGTCGCCGGCGGACAGGCCGTCCGTCACGAGCCACTTGTCGCCGATGGCGCGGTCGGTCTTCAGGTCACGCAATTCGACCTGGTTCTTGGCGTTGACGACGAGCGCGGTCGGCTGGCCGCGCTGGTTGCGCGTCACGCCGCGCTGCGGCACCAGCAGGCCGTCGGCCGCAACGCCGTCAGCCAGGCGCGCGCGCACGAACATGCCGGGCAACAGGCGCCGGTCCGGATTGGGGAACACCGCGCGCAGCGTGATCGAGCCCGTGCCCGGGTCCACGGTCACTTCCGAAAACTGGAGCTTGCCGGTCTCTTTGTATTGCGAGCCGTCTTCCAGCGTCAGCGTGACCAGCGCGGCCTGCTCGCCGTCCGCCTTTTGCAGCTGGCCGCTGGCCAGCGCATCCTGCAGGCGCAGCAATTGCACGCTGGACTGCGTAAGGTCGACGTAGATGGGGTCGATCTGCTGCACTGCGGCGAGCGCGCTGGTCTGGTTGGCAGTCACGAGCGCGCCTTCGGTGACCGCGGAGCGGCCGATGATGCCGTCGATGGGCGACAGCACCTTGGTGTAGACGAGGTTGATGCGGGCCGTGTCCAGCGCCGCCTTGGCCGACAGCACGTCGGCGGCGGCCTGATCGCGCGAGGCGACGGCGTTGTCGTAAGTCTGCTGGCTGACCGCGCGGGTGGCGACCAGCGGTTTGTAGCGCTCGGCCAGCAGCGCGGCCGTCTTCTGCTGCGCCTGGGCGCGGGCCAGCGCAGCCTTCTGGCTGTCGACGTTGGCCTGGTAGAGGGCGGGATCGATCTGATAGAGCTGTTCGCCGGCCTTGACCTCGCCGCCCTCGGTGAAGAGGCGCTTCTGGACGATGCCGTTGACCTGCGGACGGACTTCGGCCACGCGGAACGGGGACGTGCGGCCAGGCAGCTCGGTGGTAAGGGAAACGGGCTGCGTCGCCAGGGTGACGACCGTGACCTGCGGCTTGCCCGCCTGGGGCGCCTCTTGCTTCTTGCCGCAAGCGGCCAGGGTGAGAGCCGATGCCGTCAGCGCGAAAACCGCCGCGCCGCGCCACATAGCGCTTTTCTTATTCATAGATTGCATTCCCGATTTCAATAAAGGTAGCCCCACGCCGCGCAAGCGCCGCGTGCCTGTTGGCCCTGAAGGGGCCGGTTTGCCTGGGGCGATTCTGCGAAGAACATCAGCCCGTCAGACCGTCTTGGCGCGGTCCGCGGCGTTCGACCTGGGTGGATTCGCGTGGAACACGCAAGGCTGGACGTTTATCGCATTGCTGCATTGCAGAACTCGCATTCTGAGTTATCCCGCTTTAGAAACAAAGGGGCATGAAGAGAAAACATCATTCCATTTATGGGACAATTGTTCGATCCGCACTGTGACAAAATTCGGTCATGAAACGCCTACAGGGAATGGAACTCTTCGTCGAGGTCGCCAAGACAAACAGTTTTAGCCGCGCTGCGGCAACGCTGGGCGTGCCAAAGTCGACCTTGTCTCGCCAGGTGGCCGAATTGGAGCGGTCCGTGGGATTGCGGCTGCTGAGCCGCACCACGCGCAAGGTGGAGCTGACCGACGCCGGGCGGCTGTATTTCGAACGCTGCCAGCGCATCGTGGCCGAGGCGCAGATCGCCCATGAAGAACTGCAGAAGCTGGTGGACACGCCGGCCGGGCCGCTGCGGGTGAACATGCCCGCGGACTTCGGCACGGACTTCCTGGCTGAATCGTTCATGGAGTTTTCCCGGCGCTATCCCGATGTGACGTTTTTCCTGGACCTCGCGAACCCGGACCACGCATCGCGCGTGTTCCAGACCTGCGACGTGTCGATCGAAATCGGCGACCTGCCCGACTCGACCCAGATTGCAAGATTGCTGGGCATGCTGCCTGCCTACCTGTATGCCTCGCGCGAATACCTGGAAAAGCACGGCGAACCGAAGCATCCCAGCGACTTGACCCGGCACGAGTGCATTGAGTTCCGCGCGGAAGGCGCCGGCCGCGTGACGCGCTGGCCGCTCACCAACGGCGAACAGCACATCGAGTTCACGCCGGGCAACCGGTTTTCCGTCAACGGCGTCGCCATGGCCCGCCGCCTGGCCATGCTGGGCGCGGGCATTGCGGTGCTGGTGGGAGGTCAGTTGGCGGAACAGCAGTCCGGCCAGTTGCAGCGCGTGCTGCCCGACTGGCAGCTTGGCCCGTTTCCGGTCCACGCCGTCACCGAGACGCGCCTGCTGCCCGCCAAGACCCGGATCTTCATCGAGTTCCTGATGGAGCGGCTGGGCAGCCACTGGCAAGCGAAGGATACGCCTGCTTTCATGAAACGCGGCTAAGGCCGAAACAGACTGAAAAATCCTTCGGCGGCCGACAAGTGTTGTCGGGTGCGGTGACCAATGCTGCGAGAGGTGTCTCGCTGACGGTGTCGGACACCCTTTGGACGGCGTCTCAAGATGGAGAGGCTCTGACCAGGGTGTCAGACCCTTGCGTTGATCAGCGCTGGTAGGTGTCTGACACCCTTGGGGCAGGATCTTGGAAGGAAGACTGTCTCACCAGGGTGTCAGACACCAGCTCAGACGAAACTCGGTCGAGCGGTGGTAGGTGTCTGACACCCTTGGGGCAGGATCTTGGAAGGAAGACTGTCTCACCAGGGTGTCAGACACCGGCTTAGAAGAAAGTCGGGCGCCATCCGGCTGGCGGGCACCAGCTCAGAACGATTCGTCGTCGCGCAAGTAGCGCCATTGGCCCAGCGGCAGGTCGCCCAGCGCGACGCGGCCGATGCGCACGCGTTTCAGGCCGATCACTTTCAGTCCCACCATTTCGCACATGCGGCGGATCTGGCGTTTCTTGCCTTCGCGCAGCACGAACCGCAGCTGGTCGTGATTCTGCCAGCGCACCTGGGCGCGCTTGAGGGGCTTGCCGTCCAGCGACAGGCCGTGATTGAGCAAGGCCAACCCGTTGTCGGAGAGCTCGCCCTGAACGCGGACAAGATATTCCTTGTCGATGGTGGAGTCTTCGCCAATCAGTTGCTTGGCGACGCGGCCGTCCTGCGTCAGGACGAGCAGCCCTTGCGAATCGATGTCCAGGCGGCCAGCGACGGCCAGCCCGTCCAGGTGGGCGCGTTCGAAGCGCTGCGGGGCGCGGTCGCCGGCAAAGCGCGAGCGTGAATCGATCAGCGCCACGGCAGGCGTGTAGCCTTTTTCGGCCTGGCCGGAGACATAGCCCACGGGCTTGTTGATCAGGATGGTGACGCGGGAGGTCTGGCGCGCGTGCGCGGCGCGCTCCAGCGTGATTTCCTGGTCGGGATAGGCCCGCGCGCCCAATTCGGACACGACGACGCCGTCGACGCGGACCCAGCCGCGCTCGATATAGCTGTCCGCCTCGCGGCGGGAACAGAGTCCGCGCTCGGACATGAGCTTGGAGATACGTACTTTTTCCATGGGCGGTATTGTATGCGGACGGCCGGTGCCCCCCTGCCCTGCGGCATTGCGACGCAGACGGCCTTCGGGCGGGGCTTGGCATAATACGCAGCCATGACGAAACCCGCAGCCCATTGCCCCCCTCTCGCCGCTGGCTGGCTGGCGCAAGCCCCGGCCATTCTGTCCCCCGCCCAACGCCACTGGCTGTTCCGGCCGGGCGCACTTACCGCCGGCTTGCGCCAGGTCGGGCAGGTGCGTCTGCGGGTGCTGGCCGAGTACGCCGATGGCGCGCCGGCCGACGAGGCGCGTGCGATGCGCATTGCGCCGGGCGCACCGGTGTGGATCCGCGAGGTATTGATGTCCGTGAACGGTGTGGACAGCGTCCCGGCGCGCAGCCTGACGCCGTTGACCGCTTCGCACGGCGCCTGGCAAGGTATGCGGCGCCTGCTGACCCGGCCGCTGGCCGACATGCTGTATCACGACAGCACGGTGATCCGGTCACCCTTTGCGTGCCGCCGCCTGGCCTCGCCCGTGCCGTTCCATGCCACCGCCTCGAACGTGTTGCCGCCTGAAGCCCGCGCGCTGCAGGCCCGCCGGATCTGGGCGCGCCGCTCGGTGTTCTGGCGCCAGGGCCAGCCGCTGCTGGTGGCCGAGTGCTTTCTGCCGGACTTCTGGGAATTGATCGCCGGCCAGCCCGTGCCGCCGCTCGTGCCGCACCAGCGCACGCCGCGCTGAGGCGGCTGAGTGCGGGCCACAGCGAAAACGTTCAGCCCACGCGGCGCCCCCGCTGCCGTCACAACCGCGCACACCGCCCCGATTCAGGTACCCTGCCCCCCGCTGTAAGCGGGTTCAGCCTTCGTACCGCCGCCCTTGCTCCAGCAGTTCCGGCGTGCCGATCACGTCATTGAGCCCGTCAAAATCCAGCATGCTGTCCTTCCACGGCCCCGTCGTGCCGTGCTGGCGCAGGCTGCCGTAATAGCCCTGCAGCGTATGCGCGACGGCGCGCGCGGTGCCGCCCGGGAAGATCACGATGCGAAACCCCACGGCGGCGAGCGCGCCGGCGTCCTGCACTGGCGTCTTGCCGCCCTCCACCATGTTGGCCAAGAGCGGCACGCGCGCCGCGAAGCGGTCGCAGGCCGCGCGCATCTGTTCCGGCGAGCGCAGCGCTTCGATGAAGAGCGCGTCCGCACCGGCTTCCAGATAGGATTCGGCGCGGTCCAGCGCCGAATCCAGGCCCTCGGACGCCAGCGCGTCGGTGCGCGCCAGGATCAGCGTCGACGCATTGACGCGTGCGTCCACGGCGGCGCGTAGCTTGCCGCACATCTCGGCAGCGGGAATCACGCTCTTGCCGTCCAGGTGGCCGCAGCGCTTGGGGAAGGTCTGGTCTTCGAGCTGGATCATGGCCGCGCCCGCGCGCTCGAAGCCGCGCACGGTGCGCTGGGTGTTCAGCGCGTTGCCGAATCCCGTGTCGGCATCCACGATCACCGCCGCCGACACGCGCTCGGCGATGCGGGCCAGCGTGTCCTCGACCTCGGTGTACGTGGTCAGGCCGATGTCCGAGCGGCCCAGCCGCGAGTAAGCGATGGACGCGCCCGACAGGTACAGCGCGGAAAAGCCCGCCTGCTCGGCGATCAGCGCCGACAAGGCGTCGTAGACGCCGGGAGCCAGAACGGTGCCGGCCGCCAATTGCGCTTTCAGGTTCTGTGTTTGCATCTTGGGTTCCTAATCCAGGCGGCGCCCGAGCAGCGCCGCCGCCGTGGCCGCGGCGATATGGCCGCCCGCAACCGCGCTGAGCAAGCCGTTGCCGGACAGATAGCCCGACACGTCGTTGCCCGAAACGCCCCGGGCGGCGCCGCCCGCGGCCAAGAGATTGGGCAGCGCCTGGCCGGCGTTGTCCAGGACGCGGCATTGCGCGTCGATGTCCAATCCGCCTTGTGTGTGAAAGAGTGCGCCGGTCACCTTGACCGCGTGGTACGGCGCCTGCAGGGTCCGTTCAAAGCGGCGTCCCAGCGGATCCGGCGCGCCGGGGCGGACCGCATCCAGCGTCTGGTCCAGCACGAGCGGATCGCAGCCGATCAGCGCGGCCAGCTCGGGCACGCTAGCGCACGTCTTGAGCGCCTGGCCTTGCTCGGCCTGCACAAAGTCGGGAAACCCGCGCGCCAGCGCGAGCGTGCGGTCGTCAAAGACGTTCCAGGCGACCGAGTCCGGCTGCGCCAGCACATGGACCGCGGCTTCGGAATAGCCGTGTGTCTCGTCGTGAAAGCGCCGGCCCTCGCGGTTGATCTGCACGCCGCCGTCCATCATCACGGCCCAGGAAATCAGCGCGCCTTGCGGCGTGGCCCAGGAGCCGTGGCCCTGGTAGCCGCCCAGGTCCGCCAGGCGCGCGCCCAGCTGCGTGCCCCACTGGATGGCGCTGCCGTCGTTGCCCGCATGGCCGCCGTAGACGGCCTCGCGCATGGCGGGCAGGTACTCGCCCACCATCGCGGCGTTGCCGCCAAAGCCGTTGCAGGCCAGGATCAGGACATCGCAGCCGATCACGTCGACCGAACCGTCCGGGCGTTCGCAACCCACCGCCGAGACTCGGCCTTGGCCTTCGTCGTCCGTCCAGATCTCGCGGGCCAGCGCGCGCGTCAGTAGGTAGGCGCCTGCCCCGGTGGCGGCGCGTTCCAGGGCGGCGACCAGCGCCGCGCCGGTGCGCTCGGGCAGCGTGTGCATGCGCCGCGCCGTGTGTCCCGGATACAGGAAGCCGTCCAGCACCTCGAAGCGCAGCCCGTGCGCGGCCAATGCGTCCATGGCGGCGGCGGCCGCGCCGGTGTAGGCAGCCACCAGGGCTGGCGAGGCCGTGCCGTTGGCCTTGGCCTGGATGTCGGCGGCAAAGCGCTGCGCGTCGTCCTCGATGCCTGCGGCGCGCTGCACCGCGGAGCCGGCTGCGGGAATGAAACCGGAAGACAGCGCCGTGGATCCGGTGGGCACGGCATCGCGTTCGATCAGCACCGTCTCGATGCCGGCGCTGGCCAGGCGCAGCGCGGCGGTCAGGCCGCAAGCGCCCGCGCCGATGATGGCCACCGGCACGTGCATCGCGTCCGCGCCGGGCGCCTCGCCCCTTCTGACGACGGGTGCGCTCACGATGCCAGCCTGTCCAGCAGGTCCTGGCACGACACCACCTCGACCACCGTGCGCAGGTCCGCCAGCGCGGCTTCGTGCATGGCGGGGGTCGGCGCGGCGCAGCCATCGGCCAGCACCGTCACGTGATAGTCGCGCATATGGGCATCGCGCACCGTGCTGGCGACCCCGCCATTGGTGACGATGCCGGCCACCACCACGCTGGAAATACCTGCGCGCCGCAGCACCCAGTCGAGCTGCGTGTTGAAGAAGGCGGAGTACGCGACCTTCCAGACCGATACGTCGACCAGCCCGTCCAGCTCGGCCACGTTGGCCTGACCGGGTGAGCCGGCCACGAAATCGCCACGGCGCAGGAACGGGCGCAGTTGCTTGAGGTGCGGCGAGATCATCGGTTCGCCATGCGCATCGGGCCACAGCGTGAACTGGCTGGCGGCCACGAAACCGCCCTGCCCCTTGAGCGCGCGGGCCACGGGCGCGACCCGCGCGGGCAAGGCCCTGGCCTGCGGGCTGACCGCGCCGCCGCGGTCGTAGGCGCCGCCCGGCGCCAGGAAGTCGTTCTGCAGGTCGATGATGACCAGCGCGGTCGTGCGGGGATCGAAGGCGTGCATGGCGGGCTCCTACGATGCAGTCCGGGCGATCAGCAGATTGCCCAGGGAATCGACCCGGCCCGCAAAGCCGGGCTCGATCCAGATGGTGGTGTCGGGCTGTTCCAGGATAGCCGGGCCCGCGACCTCGGCGCCGACCGGCAGGTCCAGGCGCGCGTAGCGCACCGCATCGTGCCATTGCCCGGCATGAAAGACTGCCTGCGTGCCCAGCGCCGCGGGCATGGCTGTGCTGGTGGGCGCCAGGAGGGCCAGATCGAACTTGGGACGCTGGCCGATCCGCGCGTAGCGCAGGTTCAGAATGCGCACCGCAATGCCGGTGAGGCTGCGGCCGAAGGCGGCCTGGTAGGCGCGGTCGAATGCGGCGGCTATGCCCTCGCGGCTGAGGTCCGCGCGGCCCACTTCGACGCGCACGGTGTGGCTCTGGCCCACGTACAGCATGTCCAGCTCGATGCTTTCGCGGATGCCCTCGAACGACACGCCCGCCGAATCCAGGCGCTGCTGGCAGGCGTCTGCCAGCCCGTCGATGCGAGCCAGCAGGTCGGCCGCGTCCAGCGCATCCAGCGCCACGTTCAGGGTCTGCACGCCGTCGTGGCGCATGTCGGCCATGACGCAGCCCAGCGCCGACGTCACGCCCGGGTAGCGCGGCACGATGCCGTGGGCGGCGTCCACCTCGTTCATCATGGCGCAGACGTGCAGCGCGCCGCCGCCGCCGAACGGCATGTAGGCAAACTTGCGCGGATCGTGGCCGCGCTCGATGGACACGACGCGGATCGCGCCCGCCATCTTGGCGTTGGCGACCGTCAGGATGGCTTCCGCGGCCGCATGGACGTCCAGTCCCAGCGGACGCGCCACGTGTTCCTCGATGGCGGCGCGCGACAGGTCGACGTCCATCTTGGCCAGAAGACCCCCGCCCAACGGGCGGTCCGCGGCGATGCGGCCCAGCAGCACGTTCGCGTCCGTGACAGTGGGCCGGGTGTTGCCGCGGCCATAGCAGGCCGGGCCGGGGATGCTGCCCGCGGATTCAGGGCCGACTTGCAACAGCCCGCCGGCATCGACGCTGGCGATCGAGCCGCCGCCCGCGCCAATGGTTTCGATCTGGATCATCGGCGCGCGCACGACCATGCCGAAGTCGATGGCGGTCTGCGCCGACAGCGAGGCCTCGCCCTCGGCCACCAACGACACGTCGAACGAGGTGCCGCCCATGTCGCCCGTGACCACATTGGGAAAGCCCGCAGCACGGGCAATGGCCGCGCACGCGATGACGCCGGCCGCCGGCCCCGACAAGGCGGTGCGCACGGGCACGTCGCACGCCGTCTGGCGCGACATCACGCCGCCATTGCTCTGCACCACCAGCAGTTCGCCCTGGAAGCCGTGCTGCTGCAGATCGGATTCCAGGCGCGTCAGGTAGCTGCCCACCACGGGCTGCAGCGCGGCGTTCAGCACCGCCGTCGAGCACCGCTCGAACTCGCGGATCTCGGGCAGCACCTCGGTCGCGGCGGTGACGTTGCCGTTGGGCCAGATGGACCGCACGCGGGCGGCGGCCTGGGCTTCGTTGACGGGGTTGGCGTAGGCGTTCACGAAGAACACGCAGACCGCCTCGCAGCCTTGCGCCAGCAGCGTGCGCGCCGCGGCCTCCACCTGGTCCAGGTCCACGGGCGTGTGCAGCGCGCCATCGGCCAGCACGCGCTCGCGCACTTCCAGGCGCAGATCGCGCGGCACGACGGGTTCATAGTTGCCGCGCAGGCCCCAGGTCTGCGGCCGGTCGCGGCGGCGCATTTCCAGCACGTCGCGAAAGCCCTCGGTCGTGATGATGCCGGTGCGCGCGACCTTGCGCTCCAGCAGTGCGTTGGTGCCCACGGTGGTGCCGTGCACGATCGTCGCGATGTCGCCGGCGCCGTCAGCCACCCGGGCGATGCCGTTCATGAAGCCGCGCGCTTCCTCGCCGCGGGTCGACGGCACCTTGACCACGCGGGCGCTGCCGCCCGCCTCGTCCAGCACGAACAGATCCGTGAACGTGCCGCCCACGTCCACGCCCACCACCAAACCTTGCGCCGCGCTCATGCCGACTGCTCCTTCTGAATGTCGCTCACATAGCCCATCTTGCGGTCGTGCTCGCGCGCCGCGGGGTCACGCCGCGCGGGATCGCCATAGCCGCCTCCGCCCGGCGTTTCCAGGCGCACGCGGTCGCCGCGTTGCAGCCGGATGCCCAGCATCTTCGAGCTCATGGGCGGGGACAGCCACTGGCCGTCCTGCTGATAGCGAAAGACGTTGAGCGCGGCCTGGCCGCCGCCCGCGATGCCCTTGGGCGCGCTGCGGCCGCGCTCGCCGAAGATGAACGCCTCGGCGCTGTCTTCCAGCAATTCGATTTCATAGATGGCGCCCAGGCCGCCGCGATGCGCGCCGTCGCCCGCCGAATCCGGACGCAGCGCCCATTGCGTGAAGCGCACCGGATACGCCGCCTCCAGGATTTCCAGCGGCGGAATGGTCGCGGTGGAGATCGGCGCATTGCCGTGGCTCAGGCCGTCGCCGTCCGAATGCCCGCCGTGGCCGCCGCCAAAGAAGCTGAACATCACCCAGCGCTGGCCCTTGCGGGCGGCGTCGCTGCGGTAGCCGGCGATCGACAGCGCGTTGATGGTGCCGTAGGCCTGCGCCATCGCGCGGTCCGGCGCGGCCTGGGCCATCGCGCAGAAGATCACGTCGATCATGCGCAGGATGGTCTCGGTGTAGCCGCCCACCGGACGCGGACGGTCGGCCGAGATCACCAGGCCGTCCGGCAGCGTCACCTCCACCGCGTCCAGCACGCCCGCGTTGGCGGGGACATCCGGGAACAGGTGCTTGAGCGCCACGTAGCAGGCTGCGATGGCGGTGGCGCGCGAGATGTTGACCGGACCCGCGCAGGCCGGCGACGTGCCGGTGAAGTCCAGCCCCAGGCGGTCACCGGCGATGGTGAGCTTGAGCGCGATGCGCAGCGGCGCATCGCGCACGCCGTCGTTGTCCAGCATGTCTTCAAAGGCGTATTCGCCATCCGGCAGGCGGGCGATGTGATCGCGCATCAGGCGGCGCGCCCGTTCGCGCAGGGTGTCCAGGGACTCCAGCACCGTGGCGTCGCCGTATTCGTCCAGCAGACCGTCCAGCCGGCGCGCGCCCAGTTCCAGCGCCGCGAGCTGGCCGTTCAGGTCGCCCCACAGGCTGTCGGGCAGGCGAGTATTGGCCTTCAGGATGGCCAGCACGTCCTGGTCCAGCACGCCCGCGCGCACGATGCGCACGGGCGGGATCTGCACCGCTTCCTGCCAGCATTCGGTGGCGGCCGGGTTGTAGTTGCCGGGCACCGCGCCGCCCACGTCATGCCAGTGTGCTGCCGACGCCAGGTAGCAGAACAGCTTGCCGCCGCGGAACACCGGCTTGACCAGCTTGAAGTCGTTGGCGTGCGTGCCGCCTTCGTAAGGATCGTTGAACAGCCACACGTCGCCGTCCACCATGCCGCCACGGCCGGCCGCGGCCTTGGCCGCCGCCTTCACCGCGAACGCCATCGCGCCCACGAAGACGGGCAGGCCCGACTTGCCCTGGATCAGCGTGGCGCCGGTGGCGGCGTCGTACATGCCGTGGCAGGCGTCATGGGCCTCGGCGATGATGGGATTGAACGCGCTGCGGTACAGCGTCGCGTCCATTTCGTCGGCGATCTGTTCCAGGCGGCCCTTCAGGACCGCCAGGGTAACGGGGTCAAGCATGATGTTGTTCCTAAGAGGTTTGACGCTGTTTCAGCAGATTCAGCAGTCCGCCGGCCTGCACCATGTCAAGCAGGAAGCCGGGCACGGGCTCGCAGTGCAATTCGGCGGGTGTGCCGCCGGGACGGCCGATGCGGCCGGCGGCCGGGTCGAACGTGATGCCTTCGCCCTCGGCAAGGGTGTCGGCCTGGCTGCACGTCAGGAGCAGCAGCCCCACGTTGAACGCGTTGCGGAAATACAGGCCGTTGAAGGACGGCGCGATCACGGCGGCCACGCCCAGTCGCACGAGCGCCCCGGCCGCCTGCTCGCGCGACGAGCCGATGCCGAAGTTGGGGCCGGCCACCAGCACGTCGCCGGGCTGGACCTGGCCGGCAAAATCGGGCCGGACCCGCTGCAGGCAGTGGCGCGCGATCTCGTCGATGCCGAATTTCATGTAGGCGCCCGGCGCCAGCGCATCGGTGTCGATGTCCGCGCCCACGCGCCAGACGCGGTGCGTCGTGGTGTCTGCGTTCATGCCAGGAACTCCCGGGGATCGGCCACGCGGCCCGCCACGGCCGACGCCGCGACGGTGTAGGGCGACGCCAGGTAGACCTGCGCGGTCTCCGAGCCCATGCGCCCCTTGAAATTGCGCGCGGTGGTGGAAATGACGCTGGCGCCGTCCGGAATGGACCCGCCATAGCCCGCACAGGCGCCGCAGGACGTGGCCAGCACCTGGGCCCCCGCGTCGCGCAGTACCTGCATGACGCCTTCGCGGTCGGCCTGTTCCTGATCCACGCGGCTGGCCGGCGCCACCATCAGCTGCATGCCGTCCGCGAGCCGGCGGCCGCGCAGCACGCTGGCCGCGGCGCGCAGGTCGTCCAGCTTGGCGCCGGTGCAGGCGCCGATGTAGGCCACCTGCACCGGCACGTCGTTGTATTCGTCCACGCCGCGCGCGTTGGCCGGGCTGTGCGGCGCGGCAACCTGCGGGGCCAGCGCCGCGGCATCGAACTCGTGCCATTCGGCGTCGGCCTGCGGGTCGCTCTGCCAACGCGCCAGGTCCAGGTCCGCCGTCACGCCGGCCTCGCGCAGATAGGCCGCGGTGGTCTCGTCCGGGGCGATCAGGCCCACCTGCGAGCCCAGTTCGGCGCTCATGTTCGACAGCGTCATGCGCTCTTGCATGGACAGCGCGCGCACGGCCTCGCCGCAGAATTCCACCGCCTGGTAGCGTCCGCCGTTCATGCCGTAGCGGCCGATCATGTGCAGCATCATGTCCTTGGCGGTGACGCCGGCCGCCAGTTGGCCGCGCCAGTGCATCATCAGCGTCTTGGGCACTTTGACCCAGATCTGGCCGGTGACCGCCACGCCCAGCATTTCGGTGCTGCCGATGCCGAACATATACGCGCCAAACGCGCCGCCGGTCGGCGAATGCGAATCGCCGCCCACACAGAACATGCCGGGACGGATGTGGCCGTGCTGCGGCACCACCACGTGACAGATGCCGACCGAGTCATACACGTTGGGCAGTTGCTGCTCCGCGGCCCAGTCGCGCGCGATGCGCACGATGCGGCGCGATTCGTCGTCCGAATCCGGCACGTAGTGGTCGATGACCAGCACGATGCGGGACGGGTCCCACAACGTGGCGCCCAGCTCTTGCAGCATGGGCTGCAGGCGCCGGGGACCGCTGGAATCGTGGAACATCGCCAGGTCGACCGCACAGGTCACGATTTCGCCCTCGGCCACCGTCTCCCGCCCGCAGGCGGCGGCGATCAGCTTCTGGGCCAGGGTTTGAGGCTGGGCCATGATTACATCCCCAGATAGGCGCGGCGCACGTCGTCGCTAGCCAAAAGGTCGGGACAACTGCCGCTGTAGCGCACGGCGCCGTTTTCCAGCACATAGGCCCGCTGCCCGGTTTCGAGGGACTGGCCCACGTTCTGCTCGACCAGCAAAATCGCCAGTCCGTCGCCGTGCAACCGCTTGATGAGGCCGAACAGTTCCTCGACCATCAACGGCGACAGGCCAAGCGAGGGTTCGTCCAGGATCAGGAGGCGCGGCTCGGCCATGAGGCCGCGGCCGATCGCCAGCATCTGCTGTTCCCCGCCCGACATCGTGCCCGCCAGCTGATCCAGGCGTTCGCGCAGCCGCGGAAAAATGTCCAGCACCTTGTCCAGGTTCTGCGCACGGCGCTCGCGCGCCCGCGTGAACGAGCCCAGTTCCAGGTTCTCGCGCACGCTCAGGTTCGGGAACACGCGGCGGCCCTCGGGCACCTGGATCAGGCCCGCCTGCACCACCTGACGGTAGTGGCGGCCGGTCAGGTCCTGGCCTTCGAAGCGCACCGTGCCTCCCCACGGCCGGCGCAGGCCGCACACCGTGTTGTTCAGGGTGGATTTGCCCGCGCCGTTGCTGCCCAGCAGCACCACGATCTCGCCCGCGCCCACGTCCAGGTCGACGCCGCGCAGCACTTCCATGCGCCCGTAGCCCGCCCGCAAGCCTTTGACCTCCAGCAGCGCGCTCATGCCGGCGCTCCCTGCGCGGCAAGCCGCGCCGCCGCGCCGTGGCCCAGATAGGCCTCCACGACCTTCGGGTCGCGCGTGACCTCTCCGGGCGTGCCCGAGGCGATCAGGCGGCCCTGCGCCAGCACCCACACATGCTCGGCCAGGCTCATCACCGCCCGCATCACGTGTTCGATCATAAGCACGGTGACGCCATCGTCCACCAGCTTTTTCACCACCGGAATCATCTCGTCGATCTCACTGGGATTCAGGCCCGCCAGCACCTCGTCCAGCAGCAGGAGGCGCGGCCGCGTGGCCAGCGCCCGCGCCAGTTCCAGGCGCTTGCGTCCGGCCACCGTCAGGTCCGCCGCCGGTTTGTCCAGCGAGGCCTGCAGGTTGACGCGCGCGGCCACGGCCTCGGCCGCGGCAAGCGCCTCGTCGCGGTCCGCCAGGCGCAGATGCGCGCCCACGGCAATGTTCTGGCGCACGGTCTGCGCGCCGAATGGCTGCACGATCTGGAAAGTGCGGGTCAGGCCGAGCCGCGCGGATTCGTGCGGCGCCTGCCCGGTGATGTCCTGGCCGGCAAAGTGCACCGAACCCGACCCGGGCTTCAGAAAACCCGACAGCAGGCCGAACAGCGTCGTCTTGCCCGCGCCGTTGGGCCCGACCAGCGCGGTCAGCGAGCCTTCCCGCACGTCCAGGCTCACGTCCTGCACGGCCTTCAGGCCGCCGAACGTGATGGACAGATTGCGCGCTTGAAGCAGGATGTCAGACACGGGCGCGCTCCTTCATTCCAAACAGGCGGCCAAGCGACTGCCCGCCGCCGGTGATGCCGCGCGGCATGAACATCACGATCAGGATCAGCACCACGCCGTAGATCACCATGCTGATGCCCGGCAGCTCGCCGAAGAGGTTGCGGGTCAGGTCGGCCAGCGCATGCAGCGTCACCGCGCCCAGCAGCGGCCCCCACAGGGTGCCCATACCGCCCACGATGGCGCCCACCAGGGCCTCCACCGACACGGCCGAGCCAAAGGCGATGCCCGGGTCGATGTACTGGAAGACCTGCACGTAGAAGGCGCCGGCCACGCTCATGAAGGCGGCCGACAGCGCAATGCCGCCCAGCTTGACGCGCAGCGGATTCACGCCGATGGCACGCGCCGCGTCCTCGTTGTCGCGCACGGCCTGCAGATAGGCGCCGAAGCGGGAATGGCGCAGCCACGCGGTCACCAGTAGGGCCAGCAGCACGAACGCAAGCAGCAGGTAGATGTAGCCGCGGCGCGAGCCGAACTGCATGTTGGCCACGCCTTCCTGCAGCGGCACCATCAGCCCGACGCCGCCGCCAGTAAACGAGGCCGACAGCGCCAGGATGCGAAAGACTTCAGCAAATGCCAGCGTCACCAGCGCAAAATACGAGCCCTTGAGCCCGTAGCGGAACGTCAGCCCGCCCACCGCCACGCCGACCAGCGCGCCCAGCGCGATCGCCATGGGCAGCACCAGCCACGGGTTCAGGCCCAGGTTCAACTGGCCCAGCGCCTGCGCGTACGCGCCCACGCCGAAAAAGAGCGCATGCCCGAACGACAGCTGGCCGCCGTACCCGCCCAGGATGTTCCAGGCCTGCGACAGCAGCGCCGCGTAGAGCGACATCATGACGAACGTCAGCAGCACGCCCGACTGGGCCAGCGCGGCCACGGCCACGAGCACCACCCCGAATAGCGCGATAGCGAAAAGATCCCGTTTCATGCTCAGCCCCTCGCCCCGAACAGCCCCTGCGGGCGAAACAGCAGCACCGCGATGAAGATCGCGAAGATGCCCATCTGTCCCAGCGAGTCGCCCAGGAACAGGCCGCCGATGGACTCCACCACGCCAATGAGCAGTCCGCCCACCAGCGCCCCCACGAAACTGCCCATGCCGCCCAGCACCACGATGGTGAAGGCGACCAGCACGAAGCCGCTGCCCACCTGCGGATTGACGTAGTAGGCCGGCAGCAGAAAGCACGCCGCCGCGCCCAGGCAGGCCATGCCGATGCCGAACGACACCGCGTAGACCTTTTCCACGTCGATGCCCATCAGCTTGGCGCCCTGCTTTTCGCGGGCGACGGCGCGGATGGCGCGGCCCAGGTCGGTGCTGCGGATGATCCAGAACAGCACCGCCGCCACCGCCAGCGCGCCGCAGAAGGCGATGACCTTGGGCAGCGCGATCATGGCCGGGCCGATCTCGACCGTGGACAGCGTGTACGCGGTGTCGATGCTGCGCGTGTCAGACTTGAACCAGACCAGCGCCAGGTTCTCCAGCACGATCGCCAGGCCCAGCGTCACGAGCAGGATGTTCTCGTCCTTGCCGTGGCTTGCGCGGTTGATGACGACGCGCTGCAAGGCGTAGCCCAGCACGAACATGCCGGGCACGACCAGCGGCAAGGCGGCATAGGGGTCGATGCCCAGCCGGTCCTTGAGCAGGTACACGGCGTACAGCGCCACCATGAGCGCCGCGCCGTGGGCAAAGTTGATGATGTGCAGCACCCCGTAGATCAGGGTCAGGCCCAGGGCGATGAGCGCGTACACCGCGCCCGTCGTCAGGCCGTTCAGCACCGAGGAAAAGAGGATGGCGGGATCGAGCATGGGTCTTGTCAGGCCTTCAGCGGGAACACGGCATCGGCCTGGCGGTATTCGGCCGGGAAGATCACCTTGATGTCGCCGCCGATCACCTGCGTAAGCAGCGGCTGCGCGCCGGTGTTCTGGCCATTGACGAACTTGGTCGGGCCATAGGGCATCAGGTTGTCCTGGAAGGTGCTGGACGCCAGCGCCTCGATGATCGCGGCGCGGTCGGCGGACTTGGCGCGCTCCAGCGCATCGGCCAGCAGCAGCATGGCGGTGTAGGTCATGAAGACCTCGTAGCTGAAGTACGCGCCCTTCTCTTCCACCCGGGCCTTCAGCGGCGCGACGCGCGCATCCTTCGGGTTGAACCAGTGGTTGCAGTCGATGATGCCGTTGGCGATGTCCGGAAATTCCTTCAGGAACTTGTAGCTGGAGGCCGCGCCGCCCAGCACCGAGTAGATGGCCTTGGGCTGCACCTTCTGCTGCTTCATGGCGCGCAGCAGCAAGGCGTATTCGTTGTAGTAGTTGGCCGGGATCACGATGTCGGGATTCACGGACCGCATGCGCAGCACGATGTTGTTGAAGTCGCGCGTCGGGTTCGGGTGCTTGACGACTTCCTTGACCTCGAAGCCGTGCTCCGGCAGCGCCTTGGACAGGAGCGCGGCGGTGCCCGTGCCGAACAGCGAGTCCTCGTGCACGATCATCACGGTCTTGGCCGGCTTGCCGGCGGCGTCGTTCAGCGCGGCCAGGTCCAGGATGGCGCGTTCGCTACAGGCACGGTAGCCCGGACCGAAACGGAAGGTATTCTTCAGGCCACGCTCGACGATCTGGTCGGCCACGCCCACGTCCACGACGTGCGGCAAGTTGTACTTGGCGGCCGTCTGGGTCGTGGCCAGGCAGATCGCCGACGCATACGCGCCCACGATCGCCGATACCCCCGCCTCGTTCATCTTCTCGACTTCGGCCGAGCCCGCCTCGGGACGCGATTGCGCATCGCCCAGCACCGCTTGCAGCGGCGCGCCGCCCAGCGACTTGATGCCGCCCGCCTTGTTGATGTCCTCGATGGCCAGCAGCGCGCCCAGGCGGCATTGCTGGCCCGAATACGCCAGCGCGCCCGTCACCGGGTGCAGCACCCCGACCTTGATGGGCGCGGCCCCCTGCGACCGGGCCACCCACGGGGCGGACACGAGGGCCGCCGCGGCGGCGGATTGATAGAGGAAAGTGCGGCGCGAATTCATGGGCGGATCTCCGAGGGGTTCAATGAAATTGGGCCGACAGCTCTTCGCTGACCCAGACCTTGGCGTCGATGCTGCCGACGCGCGATAGCTGCAACTGATATTGGTAGCGGTCGGGCCGGTACAGGCCCTGCAGCAATTGCACCGGCCGGTCGCCCACGTCGCGCACCAGACGCGTGACGGCCAGCAACGCCGAACCGACCGCGACGTCCAGCAGCCGCGCGACCTGCGCATCGGCCAGGCGCGCGGAAATCGTCTGCGTGGCGCCGCCGAACTCCACCCCGGCGGCTTCCAGCAGCATCAGGAGGGGTTCGCGTTCCAGGTCTTCGCGCGTGAAATCGGCCACGGACTGCGGCACGTAGGTGGTGATGTGCGAGAGTGGCCCGGCATCGGTGCTGCGCACGCGCAGGCTTTTGTGCACGGGGGTGCCGGGCGGGATATGCAAGGCGTCGGCCACGGACGGCGGCGCATAGACGAGCGTGCTGTCCAGCACCTGCACCGACGTGCGCAAGCCCATGTTGACGATGTTTTCCAGCAGGCCGGTCAGGTGCGCCTTCTGCTGCGAATCGGGTGCCGGCGCACTGTGCGCGGCGGCTGCGCCGCGCAGGGGCCACGTGCCCAGGCCGGGGCGCCGCGACACCAGGCCGTCGGCGACCAGCATTTCCATCGCCTTGCGAATCGTGATGCGCGCGACGTCGAACTGGTCCGCCAGCGCATGCTCGCCAGGCACGCCGTCCTGGTCGAACCGCCCCTCCTGCAGTTGTTCGCGCAGGACGAGATAGATCTGATGGTATTTCGGAAGTGGCAATGAGGTTCCCATGACGGGAACTCTAGGGGTGTCCTAATGTACGGTCAATGGAACAAATGGTCCCGGCGGTTGTTCTATCGGGAAAACACCGACTCGATCCGATTCCGTCCCCGCTGCTTGGCGTAATACAGCGCACGATCGCTGCGGCTGAGCGCCAGCCCCGCATCGTCGTCGTTGTTGTGCAGCGCGGAAATCCCAATGCTGACCGTCAGCGGGATGGGGCACCCGCCCGTGGAATACGGCGTGTCGGCGATCCGCCGCTGCACGTTGCGGGCAAACACGTGCGCGCGTTCGAAGTCGGTGTCTGGAAGGACGACCGCGAACTCCTCGCCCCCGATGCGGCCCACCAGGTCGATTTCGCGCAATTGGGCGCGCAGCATGTTCGCGAAATGCTGCAACACGCCATCGCCGATGGCGTGGCCCCAGGTGTCGTTGATGTGCTTGAAGTGGTCCAGGTCGCACATCAGCACGGCCGCCCCCTGCCCGCCCTGCCCCTTTATCCGCGTCAGCTCCGCGGCGATGCGCGACATGAAGTGGCGGCGGTTGGGCAAGGTGGTCAGCGCGTCGGTCGCGGCCAGTTCGCGCAATTCAAGTTCCGCCCGCTTGCGGTCGGTGATGTCGGTGACAAAGCCGTGCCAGACCACGCCGTTGTCGGCGTCGCGGCGCGGGCTGGCATCGCCCTGGCGCCAGCGAATGCCCTGAAGCGGCAGGCAGACGCGAAATTCCAGATGCCAGGGCATCTGGGCCGCGGCCGCTGCCTGCAGCGACGCGCGGTAGGCAGGCAGGTCGTCGGGATGGATGCGCTGTTCGATGGCGGTGGTGCTCGCGCGCACGTCGTCGGCGGTCAGTTCGAACATGTCCCAGATGCCCGCGCTGACATACGAGAACCACGATCCGCCCTCCGGCACCGGCCGGCATTGGAACACCAGCCCGGGCACGGCGTCGGTCAGGTTCACGACCAGATCCGCGGTGCGCTTGAGCCTTTCGGACATGGCGCGCAGGGTGCTGATGTCCGTGGTCGTGCCCATCATGCGCAGCGCGCGGCCCGTTTCGTCGCGGCTGACCACCTTGCCGCGGCTGCAGATCCACTTGTAGCTGCCGTCCTTGCAGCGGATGCGGTGCTCGACTTCGTAGCTGTCGGTCTTGCCATCGAAGTGCGCCTGCATGGCGGCCTGGACATAGTCCCGGTCGTCCGGATGCAGGCGGGTGTAAGCGTCTTCGATGCGCGTCGTGAGCTCGGCTTCGCTGTAACCGAGCAAGGCCTTCCAGCCCGGCGAATAGGTGATCTCGCCGGTCACCACGTTGCGGTCCCACACGCCGGTACCGCTGCCGGCAATGGCCAGCGACAGTTTGCGGGCTTCGTCGCGCCAGGTGTCTTCGTCGGCACGCTCGCAGGCCAGCGCGTGGCGCTTTTCGATGGCCGTGGCCGCCAGGCCCGCCAGATCCTGCAAGGTTTGCTGATCGTCGGGCGACAGCCGGCGCGTCTGGTTGTGCAGCAGGCGCAGCGTGCCGAGCAGGCGGCCATCGGCGGCGCGCACCGGATGGTCGAGGGACCAGGGACATGGCGCGGGCCCCGGCGCGGCGCCAGCCACTGCCCGCCACGCGCCATCGGCGTCGGTGCACGCGATGATGACCGTGTCCACGCCTATCGTGCGCCGGGCCAGCCGCGCCAACCTGTCCAGCGGACCGTCCGGTTCGCGTGGCGCGCCGGCCGCGTCAGGGCCAGGCGGAAGGATGGGGGACGCATCTCCGGAAGCGGGCATTTCGAAACCTGATCAATACGGAATTCACCGGTACAGCCAGCGCGTGGTGGCTGACATTCTGTCACGTTCCGCACCAAAATTGCATCATTTCGGCGGGTTGATCAGGCAGATCGCCTCCCCGTTTTCCGTACTGCGGCGTCGTTCCCCCGCCCTTGCGCCCACCCGCTCAGGCCGCTTTCGGCCGGGTGTCCACCGGCAGGCACAGCAAGGCGGTCAGCAGGGCCAGACCCACATGCGCCAGATAGATGGGCGAGAAATCCGCGTGGCTGGCGGCGCCATGCCCCAGCAGCACCACGGTGACCGCCACACCCAGCACGCCGCCGATCTGGCGCGTCGCCTGGTTGACCGCGCTGCCCACCGCGTAATGCTGCGCCGGCAGCCGGTTCACCGCCGCGCCGGACAGCGACGGCAGCACCATGCCCACCCCGATGCCGCTCAGCAACAGTCCGGGCAACCATTCGCGCACATAGGCCGGTTCCGCGCCCGGCACCAACAGGAACCACAACCCGCTGGCCGCATACACCAGCGCGCCGCCCACGAGGAAGGGCCGGTGCCCCATCCGCGCCGCCAGCCGGCCGGTGATGATCGCCGTCGGCATCACCAGCAGCGGACCGGGCGTGACCGCCAGCCCCGCGCGCGGCAGGCTGTAGTGCCACACGCCCGTCATGTAGAAAAAGAACGCAAAGAACATCATGGCAAAGGCAATGCCAAAGCTGAGCGTCGCCAGATTCACGTAGCGATACGTCCGGTGCTTGAAGAGCGCCAGATCGACCAGCGGGTGCGGCGTCACGCGCGCCCAGACCACGAACGCGATCAGCGCCATCACACCCACGGCGGCCGCAACCGCCAGTTCGCCGCGCTGCCACGTTGGCGACTCCGACTGCACGATGGCCAGCGCCACCGCGCCCACGCCCACCATCAGCAACGCCATGCCCACCCCATCCACGCGCCGGCGCGCGTCGGGCTTGACCGATTCCTTGAGCAGGCCCGCGCCGAACCACAACGACACCGCGCCCAACGGCAGGTTGATGTAAAACGCCCAGGGCCAGCCGGCCACGTCGACCACAAAAGCGCCCAGGCTCGGCCCGACGGCCGCCGCCAGTCCGCCCACCGCGCCCCACAGGCTCACCGCCACGGACCGCTGCGACGCCGGAAACGCCGCCAGCACGATCGACAGCGATGCGGGCGTCAAAAGCGCCGCGCCGACCGCCTGCAGCACGCGCGCGGCGATAAGCCACTGTTCCGTGGCAGCCAGCCCACAGGCCGCCGACGCCGCAAGAAACAGCAGCACCCCGCCCATGAACATGCGCTTGCGGCCATGCGTGTCGGCCAGTCCGCCCGAGGGGATCAGCATGGCGGCAAAGACCACCGTATAGGCGTTCAGGACCCAGGACATGTCTGCGGCCGAGGCCGTCGGGAATCCTTCGCGCAGCGCGCCGAAGGCGGCATACAGCATCGTGCTGTCCAGCGACACCAGGAAGACCGCGATGCTGGCGATCCAGAAGACGGGCCAGGGCGAGGCTTGTGGCGCGGCGGGCTGCGACGGGGCGACGCCGGTTGCGGTCAGGCTGACCGCCGCAGCCTTGTCGCCGGCGGTATCCGCCGCGACGTAGGCCGGGTCGTTGGCGCCAAGGCCGGCCGCGGACCCGGCGGAAGTTGTGGGGATACGCATGGCTGTCCGGTCCCCGCTTACAGATAGACGGCCGGGCTGGCGGTCAGGCCCTGCTTGACCTGGCGCGTCAGCTCGTCGGCCAGCACTTCGCGCTCGCCCGCCTCCAGCGCATCCAGCGCCTGGGCCACGATGGCCTGCGGCGAGGACTTGGGCGCATCGATGTCTTTGGTCAGATCGGTGTCCACGAAGCCCATGTGCAGGCCCAGCACCTGCGTGTTCTGGGCCTGCAGCTCCTGGCGCAGCCCGTTCGTCAGCGCCCACGCGGCGGATTTGCTCATCGCGTACACGCCCAGCATCGGCCTGTTGAGCCAGCTGGCGATCGACAGGACATTCAGGATCGCCCCGCCGCCGTTGGCGGCCAGCACCGGCGCGAAGGCCTGCGACACCAGTAGCGGCCCGAAGAGATTGACGTCCAGATGGCGGCGCGCCGACTCCACGCTGCCCGGCGCGAGGAACCCGCCGAAGTCCGCAATGCCAGCATTGTTGATGACCAGCGTCACGTCGCCCGCCAGTTCGGCGGCGGCGGCCACATCTTCGGCGCGCGTCACGTCCAGCTTGACAGGCACGACGCCCTCCAGCGTGATGGCCGACGGATCGCGCGCGGCGGCGTAGACCTTGCGCGCGCCCCGGGCCAGCGCTTTGCGGGCAAAGGTCAGACCGAGGCCGCGATTGGCGCCCGTGATGAAAACAACGGCGTTTTTCAGTTCCATGATGCGCATTCCTGAGGATGAATTGATGTGAAGGTAGGGACTTCGGTGAATCAGAATATGATGATCATCATATTTAAAGGCAGCAAAACGGCCGCGCAGCGCGGCCGGAGAAAATCGAATCAGTGAGACGTTGCGGCAGCCTCGTGGTCGTACTGGTCCAGCACCGCTTGTCGGGCCGAGGCCAGCACCGCGCGTCCGCGCGGGTTGTCGCCCAACGCCCGCGCCAGTTGCAACGCGCCGACCAGCGTGCTGAGCACGGCCGCGGCCGCGTGTTCGCCCGCCTGCGCGGGCAGCACCTGCTGCACGGCTTCCATCAGCCGCTGCACCCGGCTGGCCGCCACCTCGCGCACGTCGTCCGACTGGCGGGGAATTTCCGAGGCCAGCGCCGCGACGGGGCAACCCCGCTCGCAGCCGGCTAGGTGCGCGTCGCTGAGATAGGCTTCGACCCAGGCGCGCAACGGGCTGGCGCCTTCGGCGCGGCGGCGCGCCATGTTCTGGGACAGGCGCGCCGCGCCGTCCTGGCCGGCACGCTCCATCGCCGCCGCCAGCAGCGCGTCGCGCGAAGGGAAATGCGCGTAGAAGCCGCCGTGCGTCAGGCCGGCTTCCTTCATGACGTCCGCGACGCCTACCCCGGAATACCCGGCGCGGCGGATGGCCCGCGCCGCCGCATCGACGATGCGTTCGTGGGATTGTTCCTTGCGGGAGGCAGACATGATCGGGACGTCCAAAATATGATGCTTGTCATATTAAGCCCGCCCTGTTCCGAAGCGCAAGCCCCGGCCCCTATTTCAGCGCCACACCTCGGGTTCGAGGGTGACTTCGCCCTTGGCCGCCGAAAAATACACCACGCCGTCCGAGATATTGGCGTTCAGCTGCATCGTGCGTTCGGCCAGTTGGCCCAGCGCCCGGCTCTGCTCGGCCGGCAGGTTGATCACCTTCAGGTTGCGCGTGCGTTCCAGCTTGTTGCGCACGCCGTCCCACCAGATCTTGCTGGCCGAACCGCCATAGCAGTACACGATCACCTCGTCGGCACGGCCACAGGCGCGCAGGATGCGGCGCTCTTCGGCCTGGCCCACTTCGATCCACAGCTTGATCTCGCCCGTCAGATCCTTCACCCACAGGTCCGGCTCATCGGTATCGCTCAGCCCCTTCGTGAACGACAGCTCCTCCTGCGCATGCAACGCAAACGCCGCCAGCCGTACCATCATCCGCTCGTCCGTTTCCGAGGGATGACGCGCCACGGTAAGCCCGTGACTGCCGTAATAATGGCGATCGGTATCGGCGACGTTCAGGTCGGCCTTATAGATGGTGGCGCGCAGGGCCATGGCGTAGGTCCGTTCAAAAGCGAATTGCGGGAAGGCCGCCATGATAACCGCCCGCTGCGGGGCGCCCCGCGCCTCGGCATTCGTGAATCGCCCATGCCGGCAGGCATTGCCGCCGCCCTAAGCTGCGTGCCAAGCGCCGCAGGCCATGGCTCAGGGGTCAAGGCTCAAGGATCAAGCCCAACGGCTAGAACCGGGCGTTACACTTGCCGGGCCTGCGCCGCGCCAACCCTGCCGGCAGCGCCACTCAACATTCCCGCGCCATGACAGCCACCGCCGCCCTCCTAACCTTCACCCTGGCCGCCGCCATCCTGACCATCACCCCCGGCCTGGACAACGCCCTGGTGCTGCGCACCGCCGCCGTCGAAGGCAGCCGCCGCGCCCTCATGGCCGGCCTGGGCATCAGCGCAGGCTGCCTGCTATGGGGCGCGATCGCCGCCTTCGGACTCGGCTCGCTGTTGGCCGTGTCCACGCTCGCCTACGACACCCTGCGCATCTGCGCCGCGATCTACCTGTTCTATCTGGGCATCAAGCTGCTGTGGAGCACCCGCGCCGTGCGCAAGAACTCAGGCCAGGCCGCCAAGCAGATCAGTGGTACGGACACGGTGGCTGGCAGCGGCACTGGCACCGGCACCGCCAGCGCCACCGGCAACTGTACGGCGCCCCCCGCCTCCAGAATCGCCGCCGCAACGCGCCCCGGCAGCACCGCCACCGCCTGGTTCGTCCGCGGCTGCCTCACCAACGCCTTGAATCCCAAGGTCGGCGTCTTCTACATCACGTTCCTGCCCCAGTTCATCCCCGCCGGCGCCGACGTCCTGCGTTTCAGCCTGTTGCTCGCCACGGTCCACGCGATCGTCGGCATGCTCTGGTTCGTCCTGCTGGTAGCCGCCACCCGCCCCCTGGCCCGCTGGCTTTCCCGGCCCGCAGTCACCCGCGGCCTGGACCGTGTGACCGGCGCGGTGTTTATCGCGTTTGGATTTAGGTTGGCGCTGGAAAAGCGCTGATGAATGGCGGGATGTTTGAACACCCGCGCTTGGACGGGTGTCAGACACCCGGGAAGGCCGGCCGCACTATCACGCGCATCTCGTAAGGGTGTCAGACACCTGGCGGGGGATGGGTGTCAGACACCCGGGGAGGCCGGCTGCACTATCACGCGCATTTCGTAAGGGTGTCAGACACCTGGCGGCGATCATGCGCATCTCATAAGGTTGTCAAACACCCGACGGCGGTCGTCAGACACCCGACGGCGATCAAATACCGCGTCACCAGCGCGCGCAGCGTCATCACCACGACGCAAGACACCCAAACGCCAAAGAAGGCCGCCCGCGCGGCCGATTTTGGCGGCCCCGCAAGATCTTCCGCCCCACCCCACCCGCGGCAAAAACGCAATAACCCAACTCGCCCCGCCACCCAGCGCCAGCAACTAATGGAGCGGCTGGTGACGGGCCGGGTGCGAGCGCGGGGCGTCGATGCGCCCAAGGGAATCCGAAGGCAGGCGCCGAAGGGCGCCAACGAGGATGACGCAGGGGCAAGTCCGGAGCGAAGGCTCCGGACCGCAATCGTGGCCCCGCGCTCGCACCCGGCCCGGCGCCGGCCGCGGCCTAAGAACCCCGACCGCCGCCAGCATCGACAGCATCGACAGCATCGACAGCACCGCCAGCAAATACAGCAAATACAGCAAACACAGCAAACACAGCAAACAACATCAAAGCCAGTCAACCAAGCAAACCAGCCGACACCGCCTCAATAAACCCCAATGGCATGCCGCGCCACGAAATGCCCATCTCCCACGGCAACCAACGGCTCCACCAGCGGCTCATCCCCCACCCGACGCATCGGGCTGGGAATCTCATCCACCAGCAGCGACCGCTCCCGATGCCGCCGCTGCGGATCCGCAATCGGCACCGCCGCCATCAGCTTCTTCGTATAAGGATGCTGCGGATTTTCAAAGATCGCCCGCCGAGGCCCGATCTCCACGATCTGCCCCAGATACATCACGGCCACCCGATGGCTCACCCGCTCCACCACCGCCATATCGTGCGAGATAAACAAAAACGACACACCCAGTTCACGCTGCAGATCCAGCAGCAGATTCACGATCTGCGCCTGAATCGACACGTCCAGCGCCGACACCGACTCATCCGCGATCACCACCTTGGGATTGAGCGCCAGCGCCCGCGCGATGCAGATCCGCTGACGCTGCCCGCCTGAAAACTCATGCGGATAGCGGTCGATCATTTCCGGCAGCAACCCGCACTTGTCCATCAGCCACCGCACCCGATCCTGCGCCGCCTTACCGCGCGCCACCTTGTGGATCAAGAGCGGCTCCATGATCGAATAGCCCACCGTCATCCGCGGATCCAGCGATGCGAACGGGTCCTGGAAAATGAACTGGATATGCTGACGCAGCGTCTGCATGGCGCTGCCGCGCAGAGTACCGATGTTCTTGCCGTCGAATTCGATCGACCCGCTCTTGCTCTTGACCAGTTGCAGCAATGAACGGCCAGTCGTCGTCTTTCCGCACCCCGACTCGCCCACCAGCGACAGCGTCTCGCCCGGATACAGGTCAAAGCTGACCTTCTCGACCGCATGCACGCGCTTTTGCACCCGGCCCAGAATGCCACCGGTAATGTCAAAGCTGGTCGTCAGATCCCGCACCTTCAGCACCGGCCCGTTCTCGCGCCGCACCGTCGAGGGCGCGGCCACCGGCGTATCCACCAGCTTGGCCGGATCCGGCACGCGCGCGGCCTCGTCCACCTTCAACAGCGGAAACGGCGCCGGCTCGTCCGTGCCCTGCATCGCGCCCAGGCGCGGCACCGCCGACAGCAGCGCCCGCGTGTAGGCATGCTGCGGACGCGCAAAGATCTCGTCCGAACCGCCCTCTTCGACCTTGTCGCCCCGGTACATCACCAGCACGCGGTCGGCCACTTCCGCCACCACCCCCATGTCGTGCGTGATGAAGATCACGCCCATGTCCATCTCTTCCTGGAGCTGGCGGATCAGCTGCAGGATCTGCGCCTGGATCGTGACATCCAGCGCCGTCGTCGGCTCGTCGGCGATCAAGAGTTGCGGCTTGCACGACAGCGCCATCGCGATCATCACGCGCTGGCGCATGCCGCCCGACAGCTGGTGCGGATAGCGGTCCAGAATGGCGCGCGCCTCGGGAATGCGCACGCGCTCCAGCATGCGCAGCGTCTCGGCGCGGGCGGCCGCCGCGTCCAGCCCCTGATGCAGCTGCAGGGCCTCGGCGATCTGGTTGCCGGCCGTGAAGCTGGGGTTCAGCGAGGTCATCGGCTCCTGGAAGATCATGGCGACATCCGCGCCGCGCACGCGTTGCAGCGTGGAATCGGGCGCATTGACCAGATCCAGCACGTCGCCGCTGCGCCGGCGCAGCAGCATCCCGCCGTTGGCGATATGTCCGCCGCCGTACTCGACCAGACGCATCAGCGCCAGCGAGGTCACGGACTTGCCGGACCCCGACTCGCCCACGATGGCCAGCGTCTCGCCGCGGTTCACGTGAAAGGAAACATTGCGCACCGCTTCCACGGTGCGTTCGGGCGTTTTGAACCGCACCGTCAGGTCATTGACCTGCACGACGCGGTTGGAATCCATGGTTGCCATATCGATTACTTTTCCTGACGCGGATCGAGCGCGTCGCGCAGCCCGTCACCCAGCAGATTGAAGCCCAGCACCACCAGGAAAATGGCCGATCCGGGGAAGATCGACATCCAGGGCGCCTGGGTCATGAAGTTCTTGGCCGTGTTCAGCATCGAGCCCCACGACGGCGTCGGCGGTTGCAGGCCCAGGCCCAGGAAGGACAGGCTGGCCTCGGCGATGATGGCCGTGGCGATGGTGATCGTGGCCTGCACGATCAGCGGCGGCATGACGTTGGGAAACACGTGCCGGCCGATGATGCGCAGGTCGGAAGCGCCCAGCGCGCGGGCGCTCTGCACGTAGTCCTCGTTCTTGACCGCCAGCACCTGCCCTCGGGTCAACCGGATGAACTTGGGCGCCGCCGATACACCGATGGCGATCATTGCGTTCGTCAGGCTGGGCCCCAGGAAGGCGGCCAGCGCAATGGCCAGGATCAGGAACGGGATCGCCAGCAGCGCCTCGGTGGCGCGCGAGATGACGCTGTCCGTCCAGCCGCCGAAGTAGCCCGCAGCCAGGCCAAAGGGCACGCCCACGACCAGCGCGATCAGCACCGACACCAGGCCCGCCATCAGCGAGGCGCGCGCGCCGTAGACCATGCGGCTGTAGATGTCCCGGCCCAGCTCGTCCGTGCCCAGCCAATGCGCCGCCGACGGCGCCTTGCGGATGGTGGTGAAGCTGGTTTGCAGGGGATCCTGGCTGACGATGAACGGGGCCAGGATGGCCACCAGCACGAAGAACAGCACGATGCCCAAGCCGAGCATCGCGATGCGGTTGCGTTTGAACTTGGCCCACGCGCGATTGCGGCTGCGGGGCGGCGTGACGGCTGCGGCCGTTGCAGGAATTGCGCTCATGAGTGCCTCAGGCGGGGATTGACCAGGATGTACAGGATGTCGGCCAGCAGGTTCATCAGGATGAAGCCCACCGCCACGCAGAGCACCACGCCCTGCACCACCGCGTAGTCGCGGGTGAACACCGCGTCGACCACCAGCTTGCCGAAGCCCGGGATTGTGAAGACCTGTTCGGTCAGCACGGCGCCGGCCAGCAGTTCGCCAAACAGCAGCGTGACCAGCGTGACGATCGGCATGAGCGCATTGCGCAGCGCGTGGCGCAGCACCACGCTGCGCGGCGACACGCCCTTCGCGCGGGCGGTGCGCACGTAATCCGCAGACAGCGCCTCCAGCATGGACGACCGGGTGTGGCGCATCAGGTATGCGGCAATCGCGGTGGACAGCACCAGCGATGGCATCAGCATGGTCTTGATGGACAGCCAGAAGTCCTCGGACGGCGACACATAGCCCGAGGCCGGCAGCAGCTTCCACTGCACCGACACCACCATGATGAGGATGATGCCCAGCCAGAAATTGGGAATGGACATGCCCGAGAGCGCCGCGATGTTGGCGCCCATCTCGACGGGCTTGCCCTTGCGCACCGCGGCGATGATGCCCATGGGAATGCCCACCAAGAGCGCAAAGAACATCGCCATGGCGGCCAGTTGCAGGGTGACGGGCAGCTTTTGCGCGATCAGCGTCGTGACGGGCACGTCGGTACGCAGGGACTTGCCCAGGTCGCCTTGCAGCACCTGCCCGGCCCAGGCCGCGTACTGCATCGGCAACGGGTCGTTCAGGCGGTATTTGTCGCGCAGGTAGTCCAGCACGGCCGGGTCGCGCTCTTCGCCGGCCAGGGTCAGCACCGGATCGCCGGGCAGGATTTTCTGCAGCATGAACACGATCATCGACACCAATATCAGTGTCGGGATCGCGACGATCACGCGGCGCAAGATGAGTTTAAGCATGAGGAAAACCGTAAGACAGGAACGACGGACGGCGCCGGCCGGACAAGGGACGATGCGCGTCCGCCGCAAACGACAACCGGACGCGCAAGGCGCGTCCGGCGGGTGCGGCGGTCGATTGCCGCCCCAACATTACTTCTGCGCGAACGTCACGCCCTTGAGCCGGATCATACCGTCCGGGTAGGGAGTGAAACCCTGGACCTTCTTGCTCATGACGAAGGGCCACGGCTGGTAGTAGTTGTACACGCCGGGCAGTTCGTCCTGAATGATGGTCTGCGCCTGGTCGTAGATGGCCTTGCGCTTGGCCTCGTCCGGCACGGTGCGCGCCTGGTTGAGCAGCTTGTCGACTTCAGGGTTGCAGTAGTGGCCATCGTTCAGCGCGCCCTTGCAGGTGACGAAGGCGTGGATGTTGCCGTCGGGATCGACCCGGCCGGACCAGCCCAGCATCACGATCTGGAAGTTGCCGCCCGAGGCTTCCTTTTGCAGCGCCGCGTATTCGGTCGGGCGCAGCGACAGGTCAAAGCCCGCCTCGGCGGCCATCGCCTGGACGATTTCGGCAATGGACGAGGTGGTGGTGTTGTTGCCAAACACCAGCTCGGCCTTCACGCGGTCAAAGCCCGCCTGCTTGAGCAGGCTCTTGGACTTGGCCACGTCGCGCTGGGTGACGGGGAACTTGTCGCTGTGGTAAGGGCTGGCGGGCGGGAACGGCTGTTGGGCCGGTTCAAAGATGCCGCCACCGGCCACTTCGTTGATGGCGTTGCGGTCGATGGCGTACTGGAACGCCTGGCGCACCAGCTTGTTCTTGAACGGGTTGTCTTCGGCGCGCTTGCCGTTGCCCACGTTGAACATGAACTGCTGGAAGCCCAGCCCCGCGACCGGTGCGAACGTCAGGTTGGCGTCGGTCTTGACCTGCGGGGCGTCGGACGGATTCAGGCGTTCCAGCATGTCCAGGTCGCCGGCGCGCAGGTTGGACAGGCGCACGGTGGTGTCCGGGATGGGCAGGAAGGTCAGGCGCTTGAAGGCGTAATCCTTGGCGCCGTAGTATTGGTCGAATTTTTCGAGAACGATGCGGTCGTTCTGGATGCGTTCGACGAACTTGTACGGACCCGAGCAGATGGGCTTGCGGCCCACGGCGGCGACGTCGTCCGAGAAGGTCTTGGGCGACAGCATCATGCCGGCGCGGTCGGACAGCTGCGCGAGCAGTGTGGCGTCCGGTTCCTTCAGCGTGAGCACCAGCGTGGTGGCGTCCGGCGCGTCGACCTTGGCGACCGAACGCAGCTCGCCCTTGCGCAGGCTGTCCGGCAGGCTCATGGCGCGTTCCAGGTTGGCCTTGGCCGCGGCCGCGTCGAACTTGGTGCCGTCGTGGAACGACGCGTCGTCGCGCAGCTTGAAGGTCAGCACCTTGTTGTCGTCGCTGAACGACCACGAGGTGGCCAGTTGCGGCACGAAGTGCAGTTTGGGATCGATGTCCACCAGCTTGTCGCACAGCGACGTGAACACGATGCGGCCCACGTAGGTGCGGGCGCGGTGCGGATCCAGGACATCGGGATCTTCCTGCAGGCCGATGCGGATGTTCTGGGCGCTGGCGGCGCCGGCGGCCAGCGCCAGCAGGCTGGCGCCGAAGGTCATGGTCAAGCGTTTCATTGTGTTTATTCCCCTTGTTGCTGCATTTGCCGGTTTAAGGAAGCGCTTTAGAAGCCCACCGCCTGGCCGTCACGACGGCTGTCGCTGGCGGCGACGTAACCCAGTTCGTTGTCGTTTTCGGACATGCGCCAGATGAATTGGCCGGCGCCGAAATCCATGTAAGGATCGTCAACGGATTTCAAAGCATGCCCCAGGTCTTTCAGTCCCGCAATCGTAGAAGCCTTCATATTGGTCTCGATGTCGAGCGTGAAGTCGCGGTTGACCTTCCAGCGCGGGGCGCAGCACGCAGCCTGCGGGTTCTGGTGGTAGTCGATCATGCGGACCACGGTCTGCATGTGGCCCTGGGGCTGCATGTCGCCGCCCATGACGCCAAAGCTCATGACCGGCTTGCCGCCGCGCGTGAGGAAACCCGGGATGATGGTGTGGAACGGGCGCTTGCCGCCTTCGACCACGTTGGCCGACTTGGGATCCATGGAGAAGCCCACGCCGCGGTTCTGCATGCTGATGCCCGTGCCCGGCACGACCACGCCCGACCCGAAGCCCATGTAGTTGGACTGGATGAACGAGATCATCATGCCGTTTTCGTCGGCGGCGGTCAGGTAGATGGTGCCGCCCGCGTGCGGACGGCCGGCCTCGAAGTGGGTGGCCTGGTCCAGGCGGATCAGCTTGGCGCGGCTGTCCAGGTAGGCGTCCGACAGCATCTGCTCGGGCGTGACCTGCATGGCGCGCGGGTCGGCGACATACTTGTAGAGGTCGGCGAACGCCAGCTTCATGGCTTCGATCTGGATGTGCTGCGACTGCACCGAATCCACGGGGATGTCGGCCATGTCGAAGCGTTCGACGATGCCCAGCGCGATCAGCGCGGCAATGCCCTGCCCGTTCGGCGGGATTTCGTGCAGCTCGTAGCCGCGATAGGACTTGGAGATGGGCTTGACCCATTCCGGACGGTAGCCGCGCAGGTCTTCCAGCGTCATCGCGCCGCCGCATTCCTTGCTGAAGGCGGCGATGCGCTCGGCCAGTTCGCCTTCGTAGAAGTCGCGGCCTTTGGATTCGGCGATGCGGCGCAGCGTGTTGGCGGCGTCGGGGAAGCGGAAGTGCTCACCGACCTTGGGCGCGCGGCCTTCGGGCAGGAAGGCCTGGGCGTAGCCGGGCTGCGACTTCAGTTCTTCGGCAGCGGCGGCCCACTTGTGCGCCACGACGGGCGGCACGGCGTAGCCGCGTTCGGCGATCTCGATGGCGGGTTCGAACAGTTGTTCAAACGGCAGCTTGCCCAGCTTTTCATGCAACGCGGCCCAGCCGGCCACCACGCCGGGAACCGTGACCGCGTCCCAGCCGCGCTTGGGCTGGATGGCCAGGCCATTGGCGTCGGTGCCGTACTTGCGCTTGAAGTATTCGGTGTTCCATGCGGCGGGCGCAACGCCCGACGAGTTCAGGCCGTGCAGCTCCTTGCCGTCCCAGACGATGGCAAAGCAGTCGCCGCCCAGGCCGCAGGAAACCGGTTCGACCAGGACGATCGTGGCCGCGGCCGCAATGGCGGCGTCCACGGCGTTGCCGCCCTTGAGCAGCATGCGCAGCCCCGCCTGGGCAGCCAGCGGGTGCGACGTGGAAACCACGTTGCGGGCAAACAGCGGAATGCGGACGGAAGGATACGGGTTGGCCCAGTCGAAGGTTTTCATGTGGCGGGTCTCATAAGGTTAAGCGGGCGAAGTTACTCTCGTGCTTTAATTAAATCAATTTGATTTTTTGTTCCGTCATAAAAGAATTTTTTATGAGTACGATCCGGTTCATGCGCACGTTTCTAGCCGTCGCGCACCACGGTTCCTTCTCGGAAGCAGCCGAGCAGGTGGCCCTGACGCAGGCGGCCGTCAGCTTTCAGATGCGCTCGCTGGAAGCCGAGCTGGGGCGAGAACTTTTCGACCGCAGCGGGCGTCTGGCCATCCTGAACGCGGCCGGCCGCGAATTGCTTCCTGAAATCAAGCACTTGCTAGATTTATACGACAGACTGCGGCGGCCGAACACGGCGCCCGGCGAATTGGCCGGGTCCGTGTCGGTGGGCAGCATCGTGTCCTGCATGGGGACGCTATCGAAGGTCATCTCGGGACTGAAAAAGGCCCACCCCAAGCTGGACGTGCGCATCCTGTCGGGCAAGGCCAGCGAGCTGGCGGGCAAGGTCGAGGACGGCGAGCTGGATGCGGCATTCCTGGTGGAAGCCGGGCGCAAGATGGCCAGCACGCGCTGGACCGCACTTTATGAAGAACAGATGGTGGTGATCGCCCCGCGCTCGGCGGCCGGCAAGGACGCCCGCGAGGTGCTGGCGGGCAATCCGTTCCTGCGCTTTGACCGCACCCAGCGCACCGGACTGCAGATCGACCGGCTGCTGCGCCGGATGGCGGTGCCGGTCAATGACTTCCTGGAACTGAACGCGATCGAGACGCTGGTGGAACTGGTGCGCCAGGAAGTCGGCGTGACGCTGCTGCCGCTGATCAACGGCGCGAACTGGCAGCACAGTCCGGAGTTGCGGATCTTTCACCTGCCCGACGACCTGGGGCCGCTGTCCCGCTCCATTGGCATGCTGGAACGCCGCGAACACGCCCGCCAGGGCATCACGGCAGCGATCTGCGAGGCGTGCGCGCAGGCTTTCCGCGCACGCGAACCGCAGACCGCCGCGTGACGTTTACATCGCCATGGCCGGATCGGTCACGGACGCCTTGCCGGTTTCGACGCGGCCGGCAAAGCGGCGCAGCCACGACGGATCCTCGGCCAGCCGCACCGTGAAGTCGTACCACGCGTGGCTGCCCGCCAGCGCCCAGTGCTGCTCGACCTGCGCGCCGGCTGCGACCGTGAAGGTCCAGCGCTCGTGGTTGGCGTAATACGCATTGGGCGTGACTTCAAACGTGCACGGGGTCTTGCCGGCGTTGATGAAGCTGACGTACACATCGCCATTGGCGATGTCGTAGCAGACGCGGATCTCGGCATCCTGCTGCGCCGTGCGGTCATGCGCCACGTCGCCGGCGAAATGGCGGTGCCAGCCGTTGGGGCCCAGGACCCACAGGTCATATTTGCCACCGTCGGCCGCCGTGTCCCAGCTGCCTTCGAGCTGCTTGCCCGGTTCCACGGTGTAGCGGCGCGGCAGGCGGTCCAGATGCAGGCGGTCATACACATGGAACACTGCGGCCTGTTTACCGGTGTTTGAAAACACCAGCCACATGTTGCCGGTGCCCGGCTGGCTGCGGCCGCTCGCGTGCAGCTCGTACGGCAAGGCGCGGGAATAACGCACGCCGGGCTCCTGCACGCCCTTGGCCTGCGTGGACGGATCGGGCAGCGGCACGGCGGTCAGCGCTTCCTGCGCGGCGCGTTCCTGGTCCGATCCGCTGCGGGTCAGGATGTTCAGGTCGGGCAGTTTTTCGTCGTTGGGCGTGGCGAAGTTGAAGGCCGAGGTCAGGTCGCCCAGCACGGCGCGGCGCCACGGGCTGATGTTCTCTTCCTTCACGCCGAAGCGGGCTTCCAGGAATTGCAGCACGGAGGTGTGGTCGAAGGCCTGGGAATTGACCCAGCCGCCACGGCTCCAGGGCGACACGACGTACATCGGCACGCGGGGGCCGGGGCCGTAGACGCGGTTGTCGGCGGCGTCCTGGGCGGACGCGTGCGTGTGGCGCTCCAGGTCGGTGTTGACGGTGGAGGCGCCGGCCATCGAGCCATCGGCATTCAGCGAGGGCGCGGCGGGCGGCGGCACGTGGTCGAAGTAGCCGTCGTTCTCGTCGAAGTTGATGAGCAGGACGGTCTTGCTCCAGACGTCCGGATTGGCGGTCAGCGCGTCCAGCGTTTCCTGGATGTACCAGGCGCCCTGGACGGGGCTGGAGGGGCCGGGGTGCTCGGAGTAGGTTGCCGGCGCCACGATCCATGACACCTGCGGCAGCGTGCCGTTCATCGCGTCGTCGCGCAGCGCCTGCAGGAAGCCG
Source organism: Achromobacter sp. E1 (assembly GCF_037039475.1). Taxonomy (NCBI): domain Bacteria; kingdom Pseudomonadati; phylum Pseudomonadota; class Betaproteobacteria; order Burkholderiales; family Alcaligenaceae; genus Achromobacter; species Achromobacter sp. E1. Next base: position 2,361,837 of record NZ_CP146253.1, on the reverse strand, counting down.
CCGTCCGGCATCGTGTTGGCGGTGCCCTTGTAGAGCGGATTGGCCGCGTCCATGCTGGGCGTCCAGGCCGGGTAAGGCGCGCCGTTGCTGCCGTTGCCCGCCAGTTCGTTGGCGCGGCGGTACTGCTGGAAGCCGGCAAGCGGGTTGTCGCCGAAGTTTTCCGGCAGGTTCTGGTAGACCTTCCACGTCACGCCGTTTTCCTGCAGGCGCTCCGGATACGTCTTCCAGGTCCAGCCGATGTTCGAGGCGCCCAGGCTGTCCCACTGGTTGCGGGTCGACGGGCCGTTGCCCTGCGCCAGCGGATCGTTGGTGCCGGTCCAGTGAAAGAGGCGGTTGGTGTTGGTGCCGCCGTGGGTGGAACAGTGATAGGCGTCGCACAGGGTGAAGGCGTCGGCCAGCGCGAACTGGAACTCGACTTCCTTCTGGCGGTAGTAGCCCATCGACTGGTTCTGCTTGTAGCGGGGCCATTGATACATGCGGCCGCCGTCCCAGGCCATCTGCGCATCCACGTAGTCGTGGGGCGTGCCGGCCACGCGCTGGGCGTTGCCCTGCGTGCTGTCCAGGTGGTACGGCATGACGACGCGCGTGCCGTTGGTCTGTTCCCAGACCGAGCGGTCCTGCGGCAACGGGATGGTGATGCGGTCGCCAAACCCGCGCACGCCCTTGAACGTGCCGAAGTACATGTCGAACGAGCGGTTCTCCTGCATCAGGATGACCACGTGCTCGACGTCGTTGATGGTGCCGGTGCGGTTATTGGCGGGAATGGCGAGCGCGCGGCGGATCGCGGGCGGGAACATCGACAGCGCGGTCAGGCCCGCCGTGGAGGCAGCGGCGTTGCGCAGGAACCGGCGCTTGCCGGCGTGGATCGTGTCTTTATCGGACTTCACGGAGGATTTTCCTATGTGTCTGGAATAAGCGCGGCTCAGGGCGCGCAACGCAGTTCGGGCTTGGCCGGCGGCGGCGTGGTGGGCGTTTCGGGCTGGGTGGGCGTACCGGGATTGCCAGGCGTGGCGGCGTCGTCGTCGCTGCCATCGTCGCCACCGCAGGCGGCCAGGGTGGCGGTCAGCATCAGCACCGCGCCGGCGCGCAGGAAACCGCGCAAAATCATGGACTTGCTCATGGGGTATTTATCCTTGGGACATCAGGGAAACAGTTCGTGGACGGACTTGCCGGACAGGGCGAGGGACTTCACTTCTTCCTCGGTCAACGCCCGCGACCAGAACGCCAGGTCATCGAAAATCATCGTGTACGGGCCCTTGGTGCCGGCGCAGCAGATGCCGTAGGTGCCGCGACCGTCTTCGTTCAGGCCGATGTGCGGACCGAAGACGCCGGCGACCTGGGCCAGGTTGACGCCGGGCGTGGCGGTGGAGGTCACGCTGCGCACAAAGCCCAGTTCGCTGTCGTAGCGGTAGGCGGTCATGGTGCGGGCCGTCTTGTCGATGGTCATGGCGATGTAGACGGGCTTGTTGGGCGTGAACTTCACGCCGTTGATGTCCGCGCGCTTGCCGCCGCCGGCGATGTTGAAGCGCAGTTCGGGCCCTGCCCATTGGGCGATGGTGATGCCAGGGTTGCCGCCGGAGTTGTAGTCTTTATTGCCGATGATCGAGCGGTCATTGGCGGTGCCGTCGGACTGGAACCAGAAGCCGATGGTGAACGCCTGCACGCTGTCCAGGAGGCCCGCCGGATAGTCCAGCTTGAATGCGCCCAGGGCCGCCGAGCCGCGCTCGTTCCGGAAGCTCTTGCCGTACACGCCGGGGTCGGCATAGGCGGGCGCCTGGGTGCCGTCGAAGGGCGTGATCGCGCCGCCGCCGGCGGCCTTGTCGGCCACGTCGCCCTCGAAGGGGAAGAACATGGTCAGGCCGGTGCGCAGCGAGGCCAAGAGGGGCACGGGCTTGACGTAGACGACCGTGGCGCGCGCGGCGCTGACCGCGTGGCCGGTGGAGACGCTGTAGGCCACTTCATGCACGCCCTCGGCAGTGAAGGTGAAGCCGGTGTCGACGTATTCGGTGGCGGTGCCGGGCAGGCGCGCGACTTCCTTGCCGTCGCGGCTGACGATGATGTCGCCGGCGGGTTCCCCCACGCGGACCCAGGTGACGGTGACGCTCTTGTTGTCCATGGAGGTGCGGGTGGCAACGCGGCGCAGCGCCAGCGGCTCGCTGAGCGCGGTGCCGGCCATGTCGTAGGCGGCGGCCTCGGGCAAGGCGTCCAGGTGCGACAGGACGGTGGGCGCCACGTCGGCAGCGCTGGGCAGCGCGTACCAGTTGGTGTCCCATACGCCGTCGAACGAGGCGTCGTCGGCGCTGCCGCCGAGCAGCGCGGGCTGATTGGCGGCGAGCAGGATGGTCTTGTTGGAAGAGAACGGCAGGCCGTCGCTGCCGCCGGTCTTGTCCAGGCCGTGGCTTGTGGCGACGACCATGAGCCAGTTTTCGTTGGGATGCGCGGCGCGGCGGTCGACCAGCTGTTTGGCCAGGACGCCAAGGGCGGCGTCGGTCTGGCGGATGACAGCGTCGTAGGTGGTGCCGAAGCCGCTTTCTGCGGCGGCGCGTTCGGGCGCGCCGAATTGCGCGACGACGAGGTCGTAGCCTTCGGCGATGCGGTCGCGGGCTTGGGAGGCGACGCAATCGTCCTGGCCTGCGCAGTCGGTTAGCGTCTGGACGTAGCCGGCGTCGCGGTCGATGTTTAAAAGGCTGGCCAGCAGCGATGAGTTGAAGGCGCCGGCGGTGCGCGCTTCAGGCTGCGCGGTCTTGATGCGTTGGAACAGGCTGGGGGCTTTCATGCCCTGGCTCTGGGCATTGGAGCGCACGCCGTGGACGTCGGCCCATTGCCCGGTGAGCAAGGTGGCCCAGCCGGGCGCGGAGAGCGTGGGCTGTTGGGTCACGGTGCCGGTCACGCCGCCGGTCCAGGCGCGGGTGACGGTCAGCTGGCTCAGGTTGGGCAGCGTGTTGTCCGCCACGCCGCGCCGCAGCGCGTCATACGTCAGGCCGTCCACGCCGACAAACAGCACCTTGCTGGCGCTCGCCTCGCCCGGCGTTGTCACGGGCGGCTGGGTCGGCGGGGCCACGGGGGCCTCGTCGTCATCGTCATCGCCGCCTCCACAGCCGGCCAACACGCTGGTCGCCAGCAACATGGCGCACCATCTTCTCCAATTCAATGTCTGCATTGCTTCTCTTCTCTTTTTCATGAAGGGGGTCTTACGCTGGCCGACATGGTGGCGACCGAACGTGAAAGACCCGTGAAGCAAAGGCGAGAAACCTTGATTGCTGAATCAGGATTCTTTTGCGGATGAGGCAATGCGCGTCGGACTTCTGGGCGGGGGGATTGCGTGCGAGGCAAGGCAGGGGGTGGATTATCGGCGGCCCGGATTGTGGTGGTGACGGGGGTCTGGCACTCTGAAAGTCGACACGACATGCCGGTGACCTTCTCCCCGAGCTGCCTGACGGCTTGTACGCTTTTGCGTTTTGGCTTGCCTGAGGTTGAGTTCTTGAGACGTCCGGCACGGCGACGGCCCGGGGCGCGCGGGGCCACGATTGCGGTCCGGAGCCTTCGCTCCGGACTGCCCCGTCGTCATCTTCGTCCGCCTTCGGCTCCCTTCAGATTCCCTCGGGCTTATCGACGCCCCGCGCACCCCGGGCCGCCACCGCACCGGACTCTGGCAATTGCAATTTTTCGGGTGCTGGGGCGGTGGGTGTGCTTGGCATTTTTGGGTGGGACTTTTCGGGCTACGAGCTTCTTGCGGTGCCCGTCCCCGTTCGGCCGCGCGGGCGGCCTCCGGGGACTTACGCGGTGTCTTGCGTCGTCGCGATGACGCTTCGCGTGTGGCAAGGTTTGGGTCGGGATTTTTTTGGGGGGAGGTGATGATGCCGGGTGTCTGACACCCGATGAGACATTGCGACAAACTGGCATTCACTTCCATGGGTGTCAGACACCCCGTATTGAGACACCCCGTATTGATTTCTTTTGGGGAAAGACGACGGTGCAAGGTGTCTGACACCCAATGAGGCGTTGCGACAAGCCAGCATTCACTTCCATGGGTGTCAGACACCCAACATTGCTGTCATGAATCGCCGCTATAGTCGGCCGGGTCGTGTTGTCCGTGCCTGAATTCCATGCCTTTGTCCCTGCGCCTGCCCCTGCCCTCCGCGCCCGCCTTGCTGCGTGTCCTTGCCGTGCTGGCTTTTGCCGCGGGGCTTGGCGTGTGGGCGTCTATCCTGCTTGCGCCACAGCCTGGGCCCCTGCCTCCGGCGGTCTCGGCCGCTGCGCCGCGTGCGGCCGACAATACGCCGGTCGCGCTGTGGTTCGGCAAGGACGAAGCCATGCGCACGCAGATCACGGTGCTGGGGGTGATCGCGGCTGGGCCCGATGGTGCGGCCGTGCTGAGCGTGGACGGCGGACCTCCGCTGGCTTGGCGCGCGGGGGCTGAAGTGGCGCCGGGCATCGTGCTTCGCGACATCGCGGCGGACGCCGTGACGGTCGAGCAGTCGGGCCGCGCGAGCCGCCTGGCCGCGCCGGCTGCCCAGGACGCGCCGGGCGGAATCACGCGCTTGAAGTGAATGCCGGCGGGTGACCTGCCGGCGTGCGCATTACTGTCATATTTCATGTCCACAATCCCGGGCTTCTACTGAAAGACCGGAGTTGCAAAGTGCGTCAGTTACCGCGCGGGCTTGCCCGCCAGCAGGGCTTCACCCTCATCGAGATCATGGTGGTGATTGTGATCATGGGGATTCTGGCCGCGCTGGTGGTGCCGCGCGTGCTCGATCGCCCGGATCAGGCGCGTCAGGCGGCCGCCCGGCAGGACATTGCGGGCATCATGCAGGCGCTCAAGCTGTACCGGCTGGACAATGGCCGCTATCCGACCACGGCGCAGGGCCTGCGGGCGCTGGCGCAGAAGCCGGAGGGCGTTGCCAACTGGCGTGGCTACCTGGACAAGCTGCCCAACGATCCGTGGGGACACCCCTACCAATATCTGAGCCCCGGCGTCAAAGGCGACGTCGATGTCTTCTCGTTCGGCGCCGACAACAAGCCCGGCGGAGAAAGCGGCGATGCCGACATCGGTTCCTGGGAACTCTGAACGCGGCTTCACGCTGGTCGAAGTCCTGGTGGTGCTGGTGATCGTGGCCATCGCGGCCAGCATGGTGAGCCTGTCGGTCGGCCGCGGCGACAATCGTCTGCGCGCCGACGCCGAGCGGCTGGCGGACGCGTTCACCGTGGCGCAGAGCGAAGCGCGCAGCGACGGGCGCCCGATCCGCTGGCTGGCAAACGGCCAGGGGTGGTCATTCGAGCGCAACGGCCGCGCGGCCGGCCCTACCGCGCAAGACGACATCCCGGTGCCCCCGGACCGTCTCGACACCGACGAGGTGCTGCGTCCGCAGGCCTGGTCGGCCAGCCCGGTGCAATGGCGGCTGGATCCGGACCGGCCGCTGATCTTCAATACGGAATGGGTCGCCGCGCCCATGACGTTGACGTTGAGCGCTGCAGACGTGCGCGTGACACTGCAACGCGATGCCGCTGGACGCTATGAGATCCGCTGACGAATTCGCCCAGGCCGCCCTCGATGGCGCGGCATTGCCGCGTCCGCGCAACCGCGAACGCGGTTTCACGCTTATTGAAGTGCTGGTCGCGCTGGCGATCATCGCCGTGGCGATGGGCGCGGCGTTGCGCGCCACGGGCGTCATGGCCGCGAACAACCGCGCGCTGCAGGACAAGACCCTGGCGTTGCTGGCGGCGCAGAACGCGCTTACGCAGCTGCGTCTGGAACAGACGCTGCCGCGCGCCGGCTCGCAGACGGTGCCGTGTCCGCAAGGCGGCCTGGCGCTGCAGTGCGAACTGGTCTTCACCAATTCGATGAACCGAAGCTTTCGGCAGGTGTCGGTGAAGGTCCACGACGCCGCGTCTTCGCGCGATGGCGCGATCCTGCTGCAGCTCGACGGACTGCTGTCCAGCCTGCGATGACCGTGCGCCGCCCACCGCAATCCCAGGCCGGCTTCACGCTGATCGAGGTGCTGGTCGCCCTGGCGCTGATGGCGCTTGTCAGCCTGATGGCCTGGCGCGGCCTGGCCAGCGTGTCGGGCGCGCGCGACCTTATCGCCGCGCAGGCCGAGGACACGGACACCATCGTACGCACGCTGGGCCAGATGGCGCGCGATGTGGAGCTGTCTTACGCGGGCCCTGCGTTCGATTCACCGGGTCTGGACGCGGTGTCGTTCACGGCGGGCCTGCGGCTGTTGCCACGCGCCGCCGGCGGGCAGACGCTGGAAGTCCTGCGTCCCGATCCCGATGGCAACGGCCTGTGGCAGCGTGTTCGATGGCAGGTCCGCAACGACGGACTGTGGCGCACCAGTGGCCCGTCCGCGCCGCGCAGTCCGCTGCCGGCGGCCGTTGACGGCGTGCTGCTTTTGCCGGGCGTGCGCAATCTTGCACTGCGCGCGTGGGTGCCGGGCGTGGGCTGGGTGGACGCGAACGCGGCGTTCGCGGCGGCGCCCAGCGGCCTGGAGATTGTTTTTGATCGTGGCGTGCCGGGCGATCTGCGGCGCTACTCGCGCATCCTGGAGCTGCCATGAGCCGCAGGGCTGTTCACGCACAGGCCCCGTGCAGCGGTCATGGGAGAGGCGGCGGCAACCGCCAACGCGGCGCGGCGGTCGTCAGCGCGCTCATTGTGGTTGCGATCGTGGCCGCGCTGACCACCAGCCTGTTCCAGCGGCAGGCCGCCAGCACGCGGCGCGTGGAGAATGAACTGGCGCGCGTGCAGGCGCGCGCGATGCTTGCGGGCGGCATCGACTGGGCGCGGCTGGTGGTGCGCGACCATGGCCGGCGCGAGCCCACCACCCGCGGCGACCAGATCTGGGCGACCCCGGTGCTGGACACCCGTATCGAGCGCCCCGGCGACGACCGCGTGGCGGTGTTCTCGGGCGGAGTGCAGGACGAACAGGGCAAGTACAACCTCTACAACCTGGCGCGCAATGGCGTGGCGCAGCCCGAGCAGGAAGAGATTCTGCGGCGCCTGCTCGGCACGCTGGAACTGCCCGACACGCTGGCCGCGCGCATCGTGGACATCGTTGCGGCCGCACAGCCGCCCGCGCTGGCGGCGGACGCGCCCAATACCGCGGCGCAGCCGGGCCCGCTGGCGCGTGCGCCGTTGCCGCGCGGCGTGGACGAAATCGCGGCGCTGCTGGACCTTGAACCGCCCATGCGAAACGCGTTGCGGCGCACGATGACGCTGCTGCCGTCGGCCACCCAGGTCAACGTCAACACCGCGCCCGCGGAGGTGATCGCCGCGCTGGTGCCGGGGCTGTCTCTTGCGCAGGCCCGCGCCTTGGCGGGCGAGCGCGACCGCGGCAACTGGTTCAACAACACCGGCGACTTCGCCAACCGGCTGGCGGGCACGGGCGTGAAGACGCCCGCGCCCGCCGTCTCCACGAATAGCAGCTGGTTCCTGGCCAGCGGCACCGTGGTCTACGAACGGGCGCGCGTCTCCATGCAGGCGCTGATGCGCAGCGCCCCGCCGGCCGCTCCCGAAACCCTCTGGACGAGAGAAACACCTTGAAGAACACCCTGCGCATCTCCCTGCCCGCGCTGGAGGAATTTGGCGCCGATTCGCCGCTGCCCTACGCCTGGTTCGACCGGCGCGGCCGGTGCGTGCGGCAAGGCGAGCTGGCGCTACGCGCCCTTGGGCACGCCTGGCCCCAGGCCGCGTGCGAAGCGGTTCTGCACCCGGCCGACGTCATTTCGGCCACGGTGCAGATTCCGGCCGTGGCGCGCGCGCATTTCGGGGCGGCCGTGCGCGGCGCGCTGGAACCGCTGGTCCTGAGCGACCTGGATGGCCTTGCCATCGGTCACGGCGCGCGCGCCGCCGACGGGTCCGTTGCGCTGGCCTGGTCCCCGCGCGAACCGGTGCGCCGCGCGTGGAGCCTGCTGAGCGAGCAAGGCCTGCGCGTGCGCGCGCTGATCGCCCCGCAGGCGCTGGCGCCCGCCACCGATGCGCCGTTGCGCGACCCTGCCGATCCGCGCTGGCACGCCCCCTCGCCCGCCTGGTCGCTGGCCATGCCGCATCTTGCGCCGGTCAGCGTGTCACGCTGGCGGCCGGTGTGGCGCTGGGGCGCGCTGGCGGCCGTGGTGTGGATCGCTGGCTTGAACCTGTATGCCGCGCAACTGCGCGGCGAAGCGGACACCTTGCGGCGTGGCATGCACGACCAGGTGCTGGCGGCATTTCCGAACGTGCCCGTCGTGCTGGACCCCGCGCGCCAGGCGCAGCAGGGGCTGGACGCGTTGCAGGCCAATCGCGGCGCCGCCAGCGCCGGCGACTTCCTGCCGCTGGCCCGCGCCGCCGCGCAGGCGCTGCCCTTTGCCGCCGACAAGGTCGCTCACCTGACATATGCCGACCAGGCGCTCACGCTGCAACTGGCGGACGCCGGCCCGCAAGCGCAACGCGTCGCTGAAACGCCGGCGCTGATTCAGCAAGCAGCCGCCCTGGGGCTGAAGCCGGAACGCGGCGACACCGACAACACCTGGCGCATCGTGCGCAGCCAACCATGACACCGCTACATCGACTTCAAGCCGCGTGGCAGGCCGCCCGCAAACCCGTGGACCCGGCGCTGGCGCGCGCCCGCGCGCGCTACCAGGCGTTGGCCCCGCGCGAACGCCGCCTCGTCGCCGGCGCGGCGTTGCTTCTGGGCGCGGCGATAGGCTTTGTGACGCTGATCGAGCCCGCCCTGAACACCGTGCGCAAACTGCACGCCGAGCTGCCAGGCCTGCGCACGCAGGCCGCCACCGTCGCCGACCTGACCGCGCAAGCCTCCGCCCTGCGTCAGCGCAACGCGGTGCCCGCCGGAGCCATGCCCAGAACGCAGGAACTGTCGGCCAGCCTGGAACGCGCCGGCCTGCCCGCCGGGCAATGGACACTGTCGGACGCAGACGCGGGCGGCGTCACGCTGTCGTTGGAGCAGGCGCCGTCATCGGCGCTGATGCGCTGGCTGGACGGCGCGGGGCGCGATTGGGGACTGGCCATCTCGCAGGTGGACCTGACGCGCGCCGCAAACGCCAACGGGCGGCCGCTGCCGGGCCTGGTCAACGGCAAGGTCGTGCTGCTGCCGCCGCAGGCGGCCGGGAGCCGCTGATGCCGCTGAAACTTCCTTCACGCCGCGTGGCGGGCCTGTGGCTGGCTGGCGTGTTGTGCGCCGCAGCTGCGGGTGCCGCCGTACTGCCTGCGCGATGGGTGCTGGCGCTCTTGCCCGCCGACGCGCCGGTCACGTTGGCCGACGCCAGCGGCACGCTGTGGCACGGCAGCGCATGGATCGCCCTTGGCTCCGAAGGCGCGCGCCGCGTGCTGCCGCAACCGGTGCAATGGCAATGGCGCTGGGACACGATGGCGCTCGACATCTCGCACCCCTGGTTGCAAGGCGCGTTGCGCGCGCGCCCGGGGTGGAACGGTCTGGCCCTGCCCGCGTCGTCCCTGCGCGTGCCCGCAACGGTTCTGCCTGCGCTCGGCGCGCCTTGGAATACGTTGTCGCCGCAAGGCATGCTGGAGATCAACTGGCAGCCCTTGCGCCTGGGCGCCCCGCTTCCCACCGGCCCGGCCGTGGACGTGCGCTGGCGCAACGCCGCGACTGCGCTCTCGCCCATCTCGCCAGTGGGGACTTATTTGCTGCGCGTGCAGGGCGGTAAAACCGGCGCGACGCTGGTCCTCAGCACGGAAAGCGGGCTGCTTGACGTCAAGGGCCAGGGCAGCAGCGGCCCCCGAGGCAACGGCCCCCGAGGCATCAGCTTCCAGGGCGAAGCCACGTTCGCCCGATCGGCCAACGAGGCCGATCGCGCCGCGCTGGACGGTCTGCTGTCGACACTGGGCCGCCGCTCGGGCGATACGGTGACGTTCAGCGTGGGGAAATCCGGGCGATAAGGGCGGCGTCGGAGAGCGGGAAGGTGTCAGACACCCTGGGAAGGCCCGCGGCAGATGAAGGACCACTCACCAGGGTGTCAGACACCCTGCGAGATAGGAGCGACGTCGGGCAGGTGTCAGACACCCAGCGAGGTGTCCTACACCCAACGGCCCAACGCAAACGGCCGCGGGCTATGCGTCGCGCGTCACGCGCAGGATTTCTTCGGGGGACGTCTGCCCGGCGTCCACCCACCGCTGGCCGTCCTCGCGCATGCTGCGCATGCCGGCGGCCGCCGCGGCGCGGCGCAGTTCGCGTTCGTCGCGGCCTTCGTGGATCAGGCGGCGGGCCTCGTCGTCCACCGTGAAGAGCTCGTGGATGCCAGAGCGGCCGCTGTAGCCGGTGTGGTTGCAGGCCTCGCAGCCCACGGGGTGAAAGACCTGCACGCCGTCCAGCATCGACGGCGACTTGCACGCCGGGCATAGTTTGCGCACCAGCCGCTGCGCCAGCACGCCCAGCAGCGACGACGCCAGCAGAAAGGGTTCGACACCCATGTCGGTCAGGCGAGTGACGGCGGACACGGCATCGTTGGTGTGCAACGTGGCCAGCACCAGGTGGCCGGTCAGCGAGGCCTGCACCGCGATCTGCGCGGTTTCCAGGTCGCGGATTTCGCCGATCATGATGACGTCCGGGTCCTGGCGCAGAATGGCGCGCAGGGCGAGCGCAAAGCTCATGTCGATCTTGGCGTTGACCTGCGTCTGGCTGATGCCGGCCAGGTCGTATTCGATGGGATCTTCCACCGTCAGGATGTTGCTGGTGGAGGCGTCCAGACGGCTCAGCGCCGCATATAGCGTGGTGGTCTTGCCGCTGCCGGTCGGGCCGGTCACCAGGACGATGCCGTGCGGCTGGCGGATCAGACGGTCCAGCTGCGACAGAACGCCCGGGCTCATGCCGAGCTTTTCCAGTTGCAGCCGGCCAGCCTCCTTGTCCAGCAAGCGCAGCACGGCGCGCTCGCCATGCCCGGTCGGCAACGTGGACACGCGCACGTCGATGGGACGCCCGCCCACGCGCAGCGCAATGCGCCCATCCTGCGGCAGGCGCTTTTCGGCGATGTCCAGATGCGCCATGATCTTGATGCGCGAAATCAGCGCGGCGTGCAGCGCCTTGCGCGGCGACACCACGTCGCGCAGCGTGCCGTCCACGCGGTAGCGCACCACGGAATGCGTTTCGAAGGGTTCGATATGGATATCGCTGGCGCCGTCGCGCGCAGCCTGCGCGAACAGCGCGTTGATCATGCGGATCACGGGCGCATCGTCCTGCGCTTCCAGCAGGTCCGCCACCTCGGGCATGTCCTGCATCAGGCGGTCCAGGTCGATCTCGTTTTCCGCCACGCCCATGACCGACGCGGCGTCTTCCGAGTGGCTGTAGGCCGCGGTCAGCAGCGTCTCCAGCGCCTCGTCGTCGATCTGCGTGAGCCCGATGTCGCCGTGGCAGCGCCGGATCTCGCGCACGGCCCACTCCGGCGTGCGCGGGCTGACCGTCAACTGCGCCTGCCCCCCGCGCAGCGACAGCACCGCGCGCTGCGCGCGGGCCCAGGCGTACGGTAAGGGGTGCGCGCTCATAGCAGCTTCTCGGGGTCCACCGCCACCGTCATCATGACCGGCCGCGGCGCGCGGATGGGTTGCTGGGCGGGCGCGGGCGGCGTGCCGGGATACTGGCGCACCGCAAAGGTCTCGACCGTGGCCGGCGGCGGACGGCGCAGCGTGGCCGCCTGCTGCTCGGGCCGCAAATCGTAGGCGTTGTTCGACACCGACGGCGCCGAGCCCGGCAGCGGCAGCATCGGCGCCTGCATGTCCGGCAGCGCCCAGTGGTCGCGAGGCTGCACCGCGCCCTGCGCGCGCCGCATGTAGTCGTAGCGGTCCATCGTGACGCTGGCGCTGCGGTTGGCGTCGCGCACCACGTACGGGCGCAGGAACACCATCAGGTTGGTCTTGGTGCGCTTGCGCGTGTCATAGCGGAACAGCGACCCGATCACCGGCAGCGAACTCAATCCCGGCACCGCGTTGGACGTGAGCGTCACGTTGTCTTCCAGCAGGCCGCCCAGCACGATGATCTGGCCGTCGTCGATCAGCACGCTGGTGTCGATCGCGCGCTTGTTGGTGACGATGCCGGTGGTGGCGTTCGAGCGGCTTTCGTCGATGCTGCTGACTTCCTGGTAGATGTCCAGCTTGACCGCGCCGCCTTCGGAAATCTGCGGCCGGATGTTCAGTTTCAGGCCCACGTCCTCGCGTTCGATGGTCTGGAACGGATTGGAGCTGCCATTGCTGCCCGAGGTCACGTACTGGCCCGTCACGAACGGCACCGTCTTGCCGACCAGGATGCTGGCCGACTGGTTGTCCAGCGTCAGCAGGTTGGGCGTGGACAGAATGTTGGCCTCGCCCGTGTTCTGCATGGCGCGCGCCAGCACGCCCAGGTTGATGACCTCGTTGCCCAGCACGTCGACCGTGCCCTTGACCACGCCCAGGCTCAAGCCGCTGCCCAGCGCGTCGATCGAGGTCGGCCCGTTGCCGGTGATGCCGCTGCCGCCCAGGTTCGTGCCGCCGATGAAGCTGGTGCCGTTGCCGTTGATGTTGCCCGCGCCGGTCATCCACTGGATGCCGAATTCGGCGGCCTTCTCTTCGCTGACTTCCACGATCAGGCTTTCCACCAGCACCTGCGCGCGGCGCTGGTCTAGCTGGTCGATCACTTCACGCAGGCTGCGGTACAGCGGCTCGGGCGCGGAGATGATGAGCGAGTTGGTCGCGGGGTCTGCCTGGATGGTGGCGCCGCCCGCGGAATACGACACCGCCTGCGTCGAATTGTCTTCGCGCGCGATGCGCTCCTGTTCGCCCGACAGGCCACTGCGCGACGAGCCCGACTGGCTGGACATGCCCATGCCTGCCTGCGTCCCCGAGCTGCTGGCCGTGTTCTGCGCGCGCGCGCCGCCCTGCGCGCCGCCGGTGCTGCTGCTGGCGCCCGGGGCCGCGCCCGGCGCCGAATTTGCCTGGCCCGTCAGCAGCCCGCCCAGCACCTCGGCGATGCGCGTGGCCTGCGCGTTGCGCATGTACACCACATGCAGATTGCCCGCGCGGTTCTGCTGCGCGTCCAGCTTCTGGATCAGTTCGCGCGCCAGGCGCGTGCGTGCCGGGCTGCCCGAACGCACCAGCACGCTGTTGCTGCGCGGATCCGCCACGACCGCGATGCGCTGCGTGGGATCGCTGCTTTGCGTGTCGAGCAGCTGCGAGGCCAGGATGGCGATGTCCGTCGCAATGGCCGATTGCACCGGCACCACGTCCGTGTCCATCGAACTGGGCACGTCGATGCGCGCGATGACCGCGGCGATGCGCTCCAGGTTGTCCGCGTAATCCGTCACGACCAGCGTGTTGTTGCCGGGGTACGCGTTGATCGGGTTGTTCGGCGGCACCATCGGGCGCAGCACCGGCACCAGGTTCGCGGCGTTCTCGTACTTCAGCGGGAACACCCGCGTCAGCATTTCGCCGCTGTTGCCCCCGCCTTTGGCAAAGGCCGACACGGGCACGGGCGCCCTGCCCGCCGCGGCCGGCGCGCCAGCCGCAGGCTTGGCGCCTGCCGGCCCCGCTCCGCCCACAACGGCGCTGCCTTGCAGCTTGGCATCGGCCTCGGGCACGACGCGCGTCACGCCGTCCACGTCGACGATGGCAAACCCTTGCAGCCGCAATGCGCCGGTCAGCATGGACAGCGCCTGCGCGCTATCGACAGGACGATCCGAAACCAGGGTGAGCTTGCCCTTGACGCGAGGGTCCACCAGGAAGTTGCGCTGCGTGAACAGGGACAGCGCGCGCAACACGGCGGGGATGTCCGTGTCGACGAAGTTCAGGCTGACGCGGTTGTCCGCCTGTTGTGCGTGAGCCGTGCCGGCGGCGGGTCCGAGTTGACTTGCGGCAAGCAGGAATGCAAGGCTGAATTGCGCGATGTGACGCATGACGAGATAGGTGCCCGAGACGTGAAATCGTTTGGAAAAACGGGAAAGCGCGTCGGAGTATACGGGGTGTGACTGCAACATCCCGGTCATATTTCATAGGCAAGGTGACGGGCTGGAAACCCTTTAAATTCGGGGCTCTTGGCGATTTCGGCAGGTGCTTCCGCTTTATTACAGCCATGCCTTCCTATCGCTATGAAGCCACCGACGCGCTCGGAAAAATCGTGCGCGGCACGATCGATGCCGACTCCGAACGCGGCGCCCGGAACCAGTTGCGCGGCCGCGGTTTGTTGCCCCTGTCGACCTCGCTGGCGGCGCGCGCCGAAGGCATGGGCGCGGCGCTGCGCGCGCGTCTGTCGGACGCCGATCTGGCGTGGCTGACGCGCCAGCTCGCCAGCCTCCTTGCCGCTCGCCTGCCATTGGATGCGGCGCTCAGCGCCACGCTGGAACAGGCCGAGAAAAAACACATTGCCGCCACGCTGGGCGGCGTGCGCGACGATGTGCGCGCCGGCCATCGCCTGTCGGCGGCGCTGGCCTCGCGGCCGCGCGACTTTCCCGAAATCTATCGCGCGCTGATCGGCGCGGGCGAGGAATCGGGCGACCTGGCGCAGGTGATGGAAAAGCTGGCCGACTATATCGAGGAACGCAACACCTTGCGCAGCAAGGTCATGACGGCCTTCATCTACCCGGCGGTGGTGGCCAGCGTATCGGTGGTCATCGTGATCTTCCTGCTGGGCTATGTGGTGCCGCAGGTGGTGTCCGCCTTCAGCCAGGCCAAGCAGGAATTGCCGATGCTCACGCGCGTGATGCTGGGGCTGTCGGACTACGTGCGCGAATGGGGCGCGGTCACGGGCATTGCGGTGGTGGCGGCCATCGCCTTGTGGCGCTACACGCTGCGCGCGCCGGCCGCGCGGCGGGCCTGGCACGCGCGCGTGCTGCGGCTGCCGCTGGCCGGACGCTTCGTGCTGGGCGTGAACGCCGCGCGCTTTGCGTCCACCCTCGCGATCCTGAGCGGCAGCGGCGTGGCCCTGCTGACCGCGCTGGAAGCCGCACGGCGCACGCTCAGCAACGACGTGCTGCGGCTGGCGGTCGACGAGGCCGCGGCGCGCGTGCGCGAGGGCGCGGCGCTGTCATCGTCGCTGGGCGCGCAAAAGGTCTTTCCGTCGCTGCTGGTGCACCTGATCGCCAGCGGCGAGAAGACCGGGCGGTTGCCCGAACTGCTGGACCGGGGCGCGCAAAACCTGTCGCGCGACCTGGAGCGGCGCGCGATGGCGATGACGGCCCTGCTGGAGCCGGCGCTGATACTGCTGATGGGGGGATTCGTCCTCTTGATCGTGCTGGCGGTGATGATGCCGATTCTGGAGATGAACCAGTTGATCAGGTAGGGATGCGGGCCGCGAGTGCGGCCCGATCAGAGACAAGGCTCAGAGCGCCTCCTCGTCGCTCTCGCCGGTGCGGATGCGGATGGCCTGTTCCACCGGCGTCACGAAGATCTTGCCGTCGCCGATCTTGCCGGTGCGGGCGGCCTTGACGACGGCTTCGATGGCGGCTTCGACCTGGTCGTCGGGCAGCACGACTTCGACGCGGATCTTGGGCAGGAAATCCACCACGTATTCGGCGCCGCGATAGAGTTCGGTGTGGCCCTTCTGGCGGCCGAAACCCTTGACTTCGGTGACCGTCAGGCCGCTGACGCCGACTTCCGCCAGCGCCTCGCGGACTTCGTCGAGCTTGAAGGGTTTGATGATGGCGGTGACTTGTTTCACGTTGGTCGTCCTGGGTTTTTGATGTGGTGCGTCGCCCTGCCGCGCGGCCCGCTGTCTTGTGACACAGGCGGGCGCCGGGCGCAATGGACAGAGAATAACACCGCGCGGTCGCCAAGCGGCGCCCGCGAATTGTCTGCCGCCGCCCCAATGTGGTGCGCGGCGCCGCCCTCAGCTTTTGGGCGCTTCGTCGGGAATCTGGTCGGCCTCGCGCATCCAGACCACGGACTCGGAGTCGCTGGGCGCGCGCCAGTCTCCGCGCGGCGACAGCGAGCCGCCGGAACCCACCTTGGGCGCGTTCGGGATGCAGGTGCGCTTGAACTGGCTGGTCCGGAAGAACTTGTCCAGGAAGATCTTCAGGTTGCGCTTGATGGCGGCCAGATCGTATTCGTTGCGCACGACGTGCCCGGCCTCGGGCCAGGCGCCCGCCTCGCGGTCGCGCCAGGCCGTCCAGGACAGGAAGGCCACCTTGGTCGGCGCAAAGCCGTAACGCAGCGTGTAGTACAGGTTGAAGTCCTGCAGCTCGTAAGGGCCGATCGAGGCCTCGCTCTTTTGCTCGGGCTTGTCGTCCGCGCCGCCCGGCACCAGCTCGGGGCTGACGTCGGTGCCCAGCACGTCCAGCAGCACCTGCGCGCCCTCGTCGCCCAGCCGGCCCGACTCGGCCACCCAGCGCACCAGGTGCGTGATCAGCGTCTTGGGCACGCTGGCGTTGACGCTGTAATGCGACATATGGTCGCCCACGCCGTACGTGCACCAACCCAGTGCAAGCTCGCTCAAGTCGCCCGTGCCGATGACGATGGCGTTGCTGAAATTGGCCAGCCGGAACAGGTGGTTGGTGCGCTCGCCCGCCTGGACGTTCTCGAAGGTGATGTCATAGACCGGCTCGCCGTTGGCGTAGGGATGGCCCAGGTCCTTGAGCATCTGCAGGCAGCTGGGGCGGATGTCGATTTCGGAGGCCGTGCAGCCCACCACCGCCATCAGGCGGCGCGCCTGCTGCAGCGTGCGGGTGCTGGTGGCAAAACCCGGCATCGTGACCGCCAGGATGTTCGAGCGCGGCAGGTCCAGGGCGTCCATCGCCTTGGCGCAGACCAGCAGCGCATGTGTGGAATCCAGCCCGCCCGAAATGCCGATGACGACCTTCTTCATGCCGCTGGCCGACAAGCGCTGCGCCAGCGCCTGCACCTGGATGTTGTAGACCTCTTTGCAGCGCGCGTCGCGGCGCTGCGGGTCGGCCGGCACATAGGGAAAGCGCGCCACGCGCCGTTCCAGCGCCAGTTCGGCGTCCTCCAGCGGCGGATTCACCGGCACCGCCACGCGGCGGAATCGGCGGACCTCGTCCGCGTGGCGGCGCACGGACTGGCCGAAGGTGCTCTGGCGCATGCGTTCGCGCGACAGGCGCTCCAGGTCCACGTCCGAGAACAGCAGGTGGGAATGGTTCAGGAAGCGCTCGGATTCGGCCAGCAGCTCGCCGTTTTCGTAGATGAGCGCCTGGCCGTCCCAGGCCAGGTCCGTCGACGACTCGCCCCGGCCGGCCGAGGTGTACATATAGGCCGACAGGCAGCGCGCCGACTGCTGCGACACGAGCTGGTGGCGGTAGGCGGACTTGCCGACGACGATATTGGAGGCCGACAGGTTTACCAGCACCGTGGCGCCGGCCAGCGCGGCATAGGACGACGGGGGAATGGGCACCCAGACGTCTTCGCAGATTTCAACGTGGAACTGGAACAGCGGCAGCTTTTCCATCTGGAACAGCAGCTCGGACCCGAACGGCACCGTCTGGCCCAACAGGTCGATCTGCGTGCCGATGGCGCAGTCGGCCGCGCTGAACTGTCGGGCTTCGTAGAACTCGCCGTAATTCGGCAGATACGTCTTGGGCACGACGCCAAGCACCCGCCCGCCGGCCGCCACCACCGCGCAGTTGAACAACTGGTGCGCCACCCGCAGCGGCGCCCCCACGACGATTGCGATATCCAGGTCGGCGGTCGCCTCGACCACCTGAGCCAGCGCCGCCTCGCAGGCGTCGAGCAGGGCCTTCTGGTGAAAGAGATCGTCGCAGGTGTAGGCCGACAGACCCAGTTCCGGGAACGCCGCGAGCACCGCGCCGCCTTGGGCAGCCTGCTGCGCCAGCGCGATGGTCTGGGCGGCATTGAACGCGGGATCGGCGACCCGGCACTCGGGCACGCCGACCGCGACCCGGGCGAAGCCGTGGGAATACAGGTTGAAGAACGGATTCGACATCGGGGATTTCGCCTGGGAGGTTCGCCTGGAGATTGCGACGTGGAGGGCTGCGCCGGGGGGGCTGGAGGCCCGGGAATCAACGGCCGGATTATCTCACGGGCCTTATTCCGCCTGGCGCGGCATCTTGCCGTCGGTCAGGCCGCGCTCGAACGGCAGCGCCGGACTGCCGTCCGGGGATCCTTGCCGGTCGCGCTCGGCCGACAGCGCCGCCTGGATCGCGCTGTCGCGCAGGTATCCGCCCATCGCGCCGATGTCGGCGCCGGACGGCTGCTGGTACAGGCGCAGGCCCAGCTCGGGCAGGATCGCCAGCAGATGGTCGAACACGTCGCCCTGGATGCGTTCGTATTCCACCCATGCGGTCACGGCGGTAAAGCAATAGACCTCGACCGGAATGCCCTCGGAGGTGGGCTCCATCATGCGCACCATCATTGCCATGTCCTGGCGGATTTCCGGATTCTGCTTCAGATAAGCCAGCGCATAGGCGCGCAGCGTGCCGATGTTGGTCAGCCGGCGCCGGTTGGCCGGCACGCTGGCCAGTTCGCCCAGCGTCTGGTTGGCCTGGACGATGTCCTGCGTCTTGCTTTGCAGATAGTCGTGCAGCAGCCGGAACTTCATCAGCCGCTGCGCCTCGTCGTCGGTCAGAAAGCGCACGCTGGCCGCGTCGATGCGGATGGTGCGCTTGATGCGGCGGCCGCCGGATTCGAACATGTGCCGGTAGTTGCGGTAGCTTTCCGAGAACAGCTTGTAGGTCGGCACCGTGGTGACGGTGTTGTCCCAGTTCTGCACCTTCACGGTGTGCAGCGCAATGTCCTTGACGAAGCCGTCCGCATTGCATTGCGGCATCTCGATCCAGTCGCCGATGCGCAGCATGTCGTTGCTGGTGAGCTGCGTGCTGGCCACCAGCGACAGGAGCGTGTCCTTGAACACCAGCAGCAGCACCGCCGACAGCGCGCCCAGGCCGGAGATCATCCAGAGCGGCGAGCGGTCGATCAGGATGGAAAGCACCAGGACGGTGCATACCGCCATCAGGATCAGCTTGCCGATCTGGATGTAGCCCTTGATGGAGCGGGTCTGCGCGCGGGTCGTTGCCGAATAGGTGTCCTGCCAGGCGCTCAGCACGCCCGAAAACGCGATGAACACGCAGATCCAGGCGCCCGCGTGCGCCAGCCGGCCCACGATGGTGACCACCCGCTCGGCATGGGGCACCAGGTCGATGCCCATGGAGACCACCGCAAACGGCACCGCGTACCAGAGGTTCTGGTACGCGCGGCGGCGCTGGAGCGCCTTGTCCCAGTCGCCATGGCCGCTGACCACGAGCAGCCGGTGCGCCAGCAGCAGGACCACCCGCGCGACCACCCACTGCACGAACAGCGCGGTCAGGACGAGCGCGCCGATGCCGATCAGCGTCTGCGCCCAGATCTCCCGGGGCATATGGGTATCAATTTGGGTGACTAGCTCTTCCCATTCCAGGGGCATGGATCCGTACTCGCTTTACAGGGTCTTGAAATTGATCTGGATTATCCGACAACTCACGCCATCTGCGCGTTCCGGCCCCGCATAACGGCCGCCGTCGCCCGGCGTGGCGCAAGGCCCTATAATCCTGCCCATCATGGCAAACACTCCCTCCTCCGATCAAAACCAGTTCGCCAACAAGGCGCAGGCCTGGTCCGCCCGGTTCTCCGAGCCGGTTTCCGAACTCGTCAAACGCTACACGGCGTCCGTGGATTTCGACAAGCGCCTGGCGCGCCACGACATCCGGGGCTCGCTCGCGCACGCCGACATGCTGGCCGCCCAGGGCATCATCGGCGCCCAGGATCTGGCCGACATCCAGCACGGCATGACCCAGATCCTGTCCGAGATCGACGCCGGCTCGTTCCAATGGCTGCTCGACCTGGAAGACGTCCACCTGAACATCGAAAAGCGCCTCGTGGAACTGGTGGGCGATGCGGGCAAGCGCCTGCATACCGGCCGTTCGCGCAACGACCAGGTCGCCACCGACATCCGCCTGTGGCTGCGTGACGAAATCGACACCCTGCAGGATCTGCTGCGCCAGCTGCGCCACGCCCTGGCCACGGTCGCCCTGGAAAACGCCGGCACCATCATGCCCGGCTTCACGCACCTTCAGGTCGCCCAGCCCGTCACCTTCGGGCACCACCTGCTCGCCTACGCCGAAATGTTCGGCCGCGACGCCGAGCGCCTGGCCGACTGCCGCCGCCGCGTCAACCGCCTGCCGCTGGGCGCCGCCGCCCTGGCCGGCACGTCGTTCCCCATCGACCGCGAACGCGTCGCCAAGACGCTGGGCTTCGAGGGCGTGTGCCGCAACTCGCTGGATGCCGTCTCCGACCGCGACTTCGCCATCGAATTCTGCGCCGCCGGCGCGCTCATCATGACGCACGTCTCGCGCCTGTCCGAAGAGCTGGTGCTCTGGATGAGCCCGCGCGTGGGCTTCATCGACCTGGCCGACCGCTTCTGCACCGGCAGCTCGATCATGCCGCAAAAGAAGAACCCCGACGTGCCCGAACTGGCCCGCGGCAAGACCGGCCGCGTTAACGGCAACCTGGTCGCCCTGCTGACCCTGATGAAGGGCCAGCCCCTGGCCTACAACAAGGACAACCAGGAAGACAAGGAAGGCCTGTTCGACACCGCCGACACGCTGCGCGACACGCTCACGATCTTCGCGGACATGGCCGGCGGCATCAAGGTCAAGGCCGACAACATGCGCGCCGCGGCCCTGCAGGGCTTTGCCACCGCCACCGATCTGGCCGACTACCTGGTCAAGCGCGGCGTGCCCTTCCGCGACGCCCACGAAGTCGTGGCTCACGCCGTGCGCGACTGCGAACAGCGCGGCTGCGATCTGGCCGACCTGTCCACCGCCGAACTCACGGCTTACCACCCCAGCATCACCGAGGACGTGCACCAGGTCCTGACGCTGGAAGGCTCGGTCGCCGCGCGCAAGCACGTGGGCGGCACCGCCCCCGAACGCGTCGCCGAAGAAGCCCAGCGCGTGCTGGCGGAAACGGCGCAAGGCTGATTTCGGCTTGCCGTAGATGCGTTGGATGCAAGGCCCCCTTTTTGGGGGCCTTGTTGTTTCCGCCCCCAGCCAGCAATCCCGCTCCCGGGCCGGATATGATGGCGCCTTTGCCGCTCTGTCCCCGAGACCATGATCCTCGCGCGCGCGCCGCTCAGGCCCCTTATTCCACTGCGGATGTCGCTGGCCGTGCTGGCCGTCTCCGCGCTGCTCGTTGGCGCCGGCGCGCCGCCCGCCCAAGCCCAAACCGCCCGCAAACCCTCCCCGTACGAAAACGGCCGCCCCCTGCGCCCCGACGAGGTCGAGGCACGCAAGGCCGAGGACGCGCGGTGGGGAGGCCCGCGGTTCCTGGCGCAGATCAAGACCCGGGCCGAATTCGATCAACTGGCGCGGGTCTATAACGCCGGCACGCCGCTGGAAATCCCCCATGTGCTGTTCATCATCGACCGCCAGCGCGCCGATCGCATCTATTACGTCAACACGCCGCGATACGCGCTGCACGAGACCTTTGCGCGCGAGCGGCGGCTGCTGTCCGGCGACCGGGCCGCGCTGGTGGCGCAGTACAAGGATCCCAATCGTCGTCTGCTGTTCGGCACGCTGAGCTGGCAGAACAGCCTGCCTGGCTATACCTATGAGTTCTGGGAAGGCGATCTGCTGACGCCCGAACTGCTGACCCTGACGGCGCAGCGGCTTGCGGCCACGTTCTACGAGCCGCTGAGATTCAAGAGCAACTCCACGCTGCAGGAAGCGACCGCGCGGCGGGCCGGGCTGGACTTCGTCACACAGGAGGCGCTGCTGCGCGAGCAGACCTTCTTGCCGCTGAATACCGGGCGCGCGCAGGGCCGGCTGCGCATCGTGAAGGCCGTGGACGAAACGGCTGACCTCTCGCCCACCGACATCGTGGTGCTGGACGAGGTGCCCGTGGCGCTCACGCCGGTGGCGGGCCTGGTCACGCAGCGCCCGTCCACGCTGCTGTCCCACGTGAACCTGCTGGCCAAGGGCTGGCGCATTCCCAATGCCTACGTGCGCGACGCCGTGGCGGCCTTGCGCGAGCATGATGGCCAATGGGTCGAACTGACCGTTGAAAGCAACGGCTACCGGGTGCAGCGCATCGCGCAGCCGGCCGCGTCGCCAGCCACGGCGGCAACCCCAACCGCCTCGCCCTCGCTACCCAAACCAGACCTGTCGGTGCGCGCCCTCAAGCCGCTGTCCGGAATGACCACGCGCGACAGCCGCCATTGCGGGGTCAAGGCGGCGAACCTGGGCGCGCTGACGGCCGTGCTGCCGCCCGCGGCGAGCGTGCCGGATGGATTTTGCATTCCGTTTGCCCAATACGCAGCGTTCATGGACCAGCTGGGGGTGCCCGCGCGCGTGGCGGCGCTGGCGCAGCGGGCCGACTTTGCCAGCGACGCCAACGTGCGGCGCGCCGAACTGGCCAAGCTGCGCCAGGACATCGTCGACGCAACGCCCGACCCCGCCTTGTCGGCCGCCTGGCGCGCCCGCTGGGAAAAGCAGTTGGGTGGCCACGGCGTCTTCGTGCGCAGCTCGTCCAATTCCGAAGACCTGCCGGGTTTCAGCGGCGCGGGCCTGTACACCACCGTGCCGAACGTCACGCAGGCCGATGCGCTGGCCCGGGCCGTGCAGACGGTGTGGGCTTCGGTCTACAACTTCGAGGCTTACGAGGCGCGCCGCACCGCTGGCTTCGGGCAGGACGCCGTCGTCATGGCGGTGCTGGTGCAACGGGCCGCGGCGTCGGACAGCTCGGGCGTCATGATCACGCGCGATCCCTTCGACGCCTCGCGCCGCCACGTCACCTACCTGTCCGCCAAGCGCGGCCTGGGCATCAAGGTGGTGGAAGGCAAGCGGCAGGCCGAACAGGTCATGTACTCAAGCTGGTCCAAGGCGGTGCAGGTGCTGAGCCGTTCCGCCGAGGACACGCAGCTCGTGGCCGATGCGGGCGGCGGCGTGCGCGAAGCGCCCATCGAGGGCGGCCGGCAGGTGCTGAACGATGCCCTGGTCGCCCGGCTGGCCGCCGTGGGACGGCAGGTGAAAAAGCGCTTGGGAAATGGAGACCAGGACATCGAATGGGCCGTGCAGGCAGACAAGATCCTGATCCTGCAGGCGCGGCCTTACATCGATGGGAGCCGCTGAAGGCGAACGCCTCAGGCGTCCGATGGGACCGCCGCACAGGTCTTGCGTGCGGCATGAACAGGACGAAAGCAAACACGGCGCGGCATTTGCGCGACGCGCCGTGCGGGGGCATCAGGTCTGCAGACCGTCAGATATGCAAAGCATGCCCCAGCGCCTTGAGCGCGGCCTCCTGCACCGCCTCGCCCAGCGTGGGATGCGCGTGGATGGTGCCCGCCACATCCTCCAGGGTCGCGCCCATTTCCAGCGACTGGCCAAACGCCGTCGATAGCTCCGACACCGCACGGCCCACGGCCTGCCACCCCACGATCAGGTGGTTGTCGCGCCGGGCCACCACCCGCACGAACCCGTCGGTGGATTCCAGCGTCATGGCGCGGCCGTTGGCGGCGAAGGGGAAGGAGGCCGTCACGCAATCCAGGCCGGCGGCTTCGGCCTCGTGCGGCGACAGGCCCGCCACCACGACCTCGGGATCGGTGAAGCACACGGCCGGGATGGAGGCCGGCTGGAAGTGGCGGCGCTTGCCCGCCACCAGTTCGGCCACCATCTCGCCCTGCGCCATGGCGCGGTGCGCCAGCATCGGTTCACCGGCGATGTCGCCAATGGCCCAGACGTCGCGCATGGACGTGCGGCATTGGTCGTCGATTCTCAGCGCGTTGCCCTTGCGGTCCAGCTGCAGGCTTTCCAGCCCCCAGCCCTGCGTGCGCGGACGGCGTCCCACCGAGATCAGCACGCGGTCGGCCGGCAGCAGGGTTTCGGCGCCGCTGGCGTCCTGCACCCGCACCGCGTCGCCCTTGCCGTTCAACCCCAGCACCTTGCGGCCCAGGTGCAACGCCACGCCCATCTTGCCCAGCGCGGCCGCGACGGGCTTGGTGAGCTCGGCGTCGTAGGTCGGCAGGATGCGGTCCTGCGCCTCCACGACAGCGACCTCGGCGCCCAGCTTGCGGTAGACGGTGCCCAGTTCCAGGCCGATGTAGCCGCCGCCCACCACCACGAGCTGCTTCGGGATGCTGGCGGGCGATAGCGCCTCGGTGGACGACACCACCATGCCGCCGAAAGGCATTGACGGCAGCGGCGTGGGTTCGGAGCCTGCCGCCAGCAGCAGGTGCTCGCACTGGATGCGCACGCGCCCCGCGTCGGGCGTTTCGACTTCCGCCGTCTTGCCGTCCAGAAGCGTCGCCCAGCCGCGTACGACTTCCACGCCGTTCTTCTTGAGCAGCGCGCCCACGCCCCCCGTCAGCTTGCCGACGATGCCGTCTTTCCAGGCGACCGTCTTGGCGATGTCGATGCGCGGCGTGTCCACGGCAATGCCGAGCGCCGATTCGCCGGCGTAGTGGCGCGCCTTGTCGAACTCCTCGGCCGCGTGGATCAGGGCCTTGGAGGGGATGCAGCCGATGTTCAGGCAGGTGCCGCCCAACTGCGCGCCCTCGACCAGGATGGTCGGCACGCCCAGTTGTCCGGCGCGGATGGCGGCCACGTAGCCGCCGGGGCCGCCGCCGATCACCAGCAATGTCGTTGTCTTTGTGATCTGGCTCATGCTCACTCCACGAAAAGCAACGCGGGTTGTTCCAGCAGCGCGCGCACGGCCTGGATGAAGCGCGCCGCGTCCATGCCGTCCACCACGCGGTGGTCGAAGGACGACGACAGGTTCATCAGCTTACGCGCCACCACGGCGCCGTTGCGGAAGGCGGGGCGTTCGACGATGCGGTTCACGCCCACGATGCCGACCTCGGGATGATTGATGACCGGCGTGGTGACGATGCCGCCCAAGGGACCAAGGCTGGTGATGGTGATGGTCGAACCGGACAGCTCGTCGCGGCCGGCCGACCCGCTGCGCACCGCCTGCGCCAGCCGATTGATCTCCGCGGCCATGGACCACAGGTCGCGCGCCTCGGCGTGGCGCATCACCGGCACCATCAGGCCGCCGTCGCTTTGCGTGGCAATACCGATGTGCACCGCGCCATAGCGCGTGACCACCCCCGCCTCGTCGTCGTAGCGCGCATTGATCTGCGGGAAGTCGCGCAGCGCCACCACCATCGCGCGGGCCAGGAGCGGCAGCAGCGTCAGCTTGCCGCGCGACTCGCCCCATTTGGCGTTCAACTGCACGCGCAGGTCTTCGAGCTCGGTCACGTCGATTTCCTCGACGTAGCTGAAATGCGGGATGCGGCGCTTGGACTCGGCCATCTTCTGCGCGATCTTCCTGCGCAGGCCGATGACGGGCACGGCGTCTTCGTCGTTGCGTTCCACATAGGCCGACCCGCCGCGCGCGCTGCTGACGGTGCCCTGCCCTTGCAGCCAGGCGTCCAGGTCTTCGTGCAGGATGCGCCCGGCCGGGCCGCTGCCCTGCACGTAGCGCAGCTCCACGCCCAGGTCCCACGCGCGCTTGCGAACGGCGGGCGAGGCCAGCGGCTTTTCACCGGGCTGGCGGATTGCCGCGGGCGCGCCGCCGGATTGGCGCGCGGCTGGCGACTTGGCCGACGCCAACGCGGGGCCAGAGGCAGATGCGGATGTTGATGTTGATGCGGATGATGATGACTTGGCCGGCGGGGAAGTTGCGGGCGCCGATGCGCCGGGCGCCGATGCGCCGGGCGTCGATGCGCCGGGCGTCGCTGCGCCGGGCGTCGTTGCCGCCACGCCACTTTCCACCAGACTCGCCCCCCCAGCGCGCTGCGCGCCGTCGGCAGCAATCCCGCCAGCCGCAGGCACAGCCGCTTTCGCCGCCGGCGCGGCCGCCGCAGCAGCGCCCGCCTTCACATTCCCTTCGCCTTCGACTTCCAGGCGGATCAGCTCACCGCCCACGGCCATCACCTGGCCAACATCACCGCCCAGCGAGATCACCTTGCCGACCACCGGCGACGGGATCTCGACCGTGGCCTTGTCCGTCATCACGTCCGCCAGCGGCTGGTCCTCGGCGACCGTGTCGCCCACCTTGACGTGCCAGCCCACCAGCTCGACCTCTGCGATGCCTTCGCCGATGTCGGGCATCTTGATGATATGAATCCCCATGTCATGCCTCCATCGCGCGTTTGAACGCTTCGCCGACCCGGCGCGGGCCGGGGAAGTACGCCCATTCCTGCGCGTGCGGATAGGGAGTGTCCCAACCG
Source organism: Achromobacter sp. E1 (assembly GCF_037039475.1). NCBI lineage: Bacteria > Pseudomonadati > Pseudomonadota > Betaproteobacteria > Burkholderiales > Alcaligenaceae > Achromobacter > Achromobacter sp. E1. Next base: position 2,335,699 of record NZ_CP146253.1, on the reverse strand, counting down.
GTCACGCGCTCGACGGGCGCCTCCAGGTGATGGAAGCAGTGCTCCTGCACCAGCGCAATCAGTTCCGCGCCGAAGCCGCAGGTGCGCGTGGCCTCGTGCACGACCACGCAGCGCCCCGTCTTCTTGACCGAGTTGACGATGGCGTCCAGGTCCAGCGGCCACAGGCTGCGCAGGTCGATGATCTCGGCGTCGATGCCGGTTTCCTCGGCCGCGGTCAGCGACACGTGCACCGTGGTGCCGTAGGTCAGCACCGTCAGTTCCGAACCCGGGCGCACGATGGCCGCCGATTCCAGCGGCACGGTGTAGTAGCCAGTGGGCACGACGCTGCCGGGGCGGCCAGTCCACGGCGTGACGGGGCGGTCGTGGTGGCCGTCGAACGGGCCGTTGTAGAGCCGCTTGGGCTCCAGGAAAATCACCGGATCGTCGTTCTCGATGGCGGCGATCAACAGCCCCTTCGCGTCGTACGGGTTGGACGGCATCACCGTGCGCAGCCCGCAGACCTGCGTGAACATCGCCTCGGGGCTCTGGCTGTGCGTCTGCCCGCCGTAGATGCCGCCGCCGCAAGGCATGCGGATGGTCATGGGGGCAATGAATTCGCCGACCGACCGGTAGCGCAGGCGCGCGGCCTCGGAAACGATCTGGTCCGAAGCCGGATAGAAGTAGTCGGCGAACTGGATTTCGCACACCGGCCGCAGGCCGTACGCGCCCATGCCCACCGCCACGCCGACGATCCCGCCTTCGGAAATGGGGGTGTCGAACACGCGCGAGCTGCCGTACTTGGCCTGCAGGCCTTCGGTGCAGCGGAACACGCCGCCGAAGTAACCCACGTCCTGCCCGAACACCACGACGTTGTTGTCGCGCTCAAGCATGACATCCATGGCCGAGCGCAAAGCCTGGATCATGGTCATCGGCGCCGAGGCCGGACCAGCGTTGTTATCGATTGCCATGGTCAGACTCCGAGCTGCTGGCGCTGCCGGCGCAGATGCTCCGGCATGTCCTTGTACACGTCTTCAAAAATGCTGGCGGCGCTGGGGACGTGGCCGTCCACCAGTGTGCCGTAGCTCTCGGCTTCCTTCTGAGCCGCCAGGATCTCGGCGTCGAGTTCGGCGCGGACCGCGTCGTGCTCGGCGTCGGACCAGATGCCCAACAGGATGAGATGTTTCTTGAAGCGCTCGATCGGGTCGCCCAGGGGAAAGTGGCTCCAGTCGTCGCCGGGCCGGTACTTGGAGGGATCGTCCGACGTGGAGTGAGGCCCCGCGCGGTAGGTCACCCATTCGATCAGCGTCGGGCCCAGGTTGCGGCGGGCGCGCTCGGCCGCCCAGCGCGAGGCGGAATAGACCGCCAGGAAATCGTTGCCGTCCACCCGCAGCGACGCAATGCCGCAGCCCACGCCACGGCCCGCGAAGGTCGCGCCCTCGCCGCCGGCGATGGCCTGGAAGGTGGAAATGGCCCACTGGTTGTTGACCACGTTCAGGATGACGGGCGCGCGGTAGACGTGCGCGAAGGTCAACGCGGTGTGGAAGTCGGCTTCGGCGGTGGCGCCGTCGCCGATCCAGGCCGAGGCAATGCGGGTGTCGCCCTTGATGGCCGACGCCATGGCCCAGCCCACCGCCTGGATGAACTGCGTGGCCAGGTTGCCCGAAATCGTGAAAAAGCCGTTTTCGCGGTCGGAATACATGACCGGCAGCTGGCGGCCCTTGAGCGGGTCACGCTCGTTGGACATGAGCTGGCACATCATCGTCACCAGCGACACATCGCGCGAGAGCAGGATGCTTTGCTGACGATAGGTGGGAAAGCACATGTCCCCCTTTTCCAGCGCCATCGCGTGAGCGGTGCCGATGGCCTCCTCGCCCAGGCTCTGCATGTAGAACGAGATCTTCTTCTTGCGCTGCGCGGTCAGCATGCGCCCGTCGAAGATGCGGGTCTTGAGCATCGCCCGCATGCCGGCGCGCAGCATGTCGTGGCTGATCTCCGGCGCCCACGGCCCGACGGCATGGCCGTCATTGTCGATGACCCGGACCAGGCTGTAGGCCAGTGGACCGGTGTCGACCGCGGCAACATCAATGGGGGGTTTGGGCACCTCGCCGGGCGGCGATAGATGCAGATAGGAGAAGTCTGTCTTGCAACCCGGTCGCCCTGTCGGCTCGGGGACGTGCAACTTCAGCGGCCCATATTGGCTCATGTATTGTCTCCACGCTTGATCGTGTCATGCGTTTTCTTCCTACCAAGGCATTGCCAGAGGCGTGTGACCTCGGACGCTGCCGTCGCCGGCCTGCGCCCGGGGATACATGGGCAAGGCCGTTGACGAGATTAGCACAGGGGACAGGGCCGATGAGCGGGCCGCGCGGCCTTTTGGGGCCGCATTGGACTGAGGGTTTTCCTCAGGCGGCGCCGGTCCATTCCGTGACGAATTCACGGTAGTCGGGACGCTTGGCGGGGGGCACCGCGCACGCGGGCGTGCCCACGGCCAGAAAGCCCAGGAAGCGGTAATCCAGCGAGTCCAGACCCAGCGCGTTCTGCACGTCTTCGACGTAGGTGCCCAGGCCGGTGCTCCAGAACGCGGCGTAGCCCAGCATGTGGACGGCGTTCAGGATGTTCATGACCGAGCAGCCCGTGGCCAGAAGCTGTTCCTGCTCGGGGATCTTGGTGTTGTCGTGGGCGATCTTCTGGGCCACGGCGATGAACAGCGGCACGCCGGCCATCCATTCGCGGACCGACTTTTCCTTTTCAGGCGTCATGCGCGGATCACCGCTGCGCTTGACCGCGTCCAGCGCCATGTCCGCCAGCTTGCCGATGGCTTCGCCCTGGATCACGACGAAGCGCCACGGGCGCAGCGCGCCATGATCGGGCGCCGCCATGGCGGCCTGCAGGATCTGTTCGAGTTCGTCGGGTTTGGGCGCCGGGGCCCGCAGGAACTTGAAGGAGCGGCGCGAAGTCAGGGCGTGGAGCGGGGTGGCGGTCTGGGTGACGGTCATTGATCGATGCGCAAATGGGAAAAAAACAGATTCTCATAGTACGCGATGACGGCCGCCCCATCGCCGATCCCCTGGCCTGCAACAAGGACATCGCGCCGTGCGCGGTCACCCCAGATGGGTATGGCGCTCCTGCCGCTCTTCGACCTGCATTTCGGTCAGGCCGTGCAGGATGCCGCAGTCGTCCGTGTCCGGGCGCGCCGACACGCAGCGCTGGCGCAATTCGCTCAGTTGGGATTTCAGCTGCATCAGTTCGGCAATGCGCTCGTCCACGTGGGAGATGTGCTCGTCGAACAACTGGTTGATGGGGCCGCAACCGGTGCGGTGGTTGTCGGCCACGGACAGGATGGCGCGGATCTCGTCCTGCGTCATGTCCAGCGCCCGGCAGTTGCGGATGAGGCGCAGGCGCTCCAGGTGCATCTGCCCGTAGCTGCGGTAGTTGTTCAGTCCCCGCTCCGGCGCGGGCAGCAGTCCTTCCTTTTCGTAGTACCTGACGGTTTCGACCGTGGTGCCGGCCGCCGTGGCCAATTCGCCGATACGCATCGCTGCCTCCCGGATCCGATCCGATGATTAGGGGTTGACCCTATAGTAACTCCAAGGTGTGGAATTGCGTCACCAGCTTATTTGAAGGGTCAAGCGGATGTCTTTACCTCCGGTCAAACAACGCGAACATCAGTCGGGCGGGGCCTGCGGCTCCTGCTGCGGTCACGATGAGGGCAAGTCGCCGCATGCGAACGCCGGCCACGCGGCGCAGGGCCACGACGGCCACCATCACGATGGCCACGACCACGGCGCACCCGCCCACCAGCACGCCGACCCGGCTCCTGGCCACGCCCATGGCGCGGATGCCTGCTGCGGTCACGCGCACGGCGATGCGGTCCTGCAGCCGGCCGCCGCTGCCGCGACGCTCACTGCCGGCCCCGGCCAGCTGCTGGCGCGCCTGCGCATCGGGCAGATGGACTGCCCCACCGAGGAAACGCTGATCCGCAAGAAGCTGGACGGCGTGGACGGCGTGCATGCGCTGGACTTCAACCTGATGCAGCGCATCCTGACCGTTGTCCACGCGGAGGGCGCGCTGGATCGCATCGTCGCGGCCATCAAGTCGCTGGACATGACGCCCGAGCCCCTGGCCGACGGCGCGGCCGCCGCGCCCGCCCCCGCCGCCAAGGCGGTGAACTGGTGGCTGATCGGCGGCGCGGGCGTGCTGGCCGCGCTGTCGGAAGTCTCGCACTACCTGGACGCCCCGCTCTTGGTGACCGCCGCGCTGGCCGTGGCCGCCATCCTGGCTTGCGGCGTCAGCACCTATCGCAAGGGCTGGATCGCCGTGCGCAACGGCAACCTGAACATCAACGCCCTGATGAGCATCGCCGTCACCGGCGCGGTGCTGATCGGCCAGTGGCCCGAGGCGGCCATGGTGATGTTCCTGTTCAACGTGGCCGAATTGATCGAAGCCCGTTCGCTGGACCGCGCCCGCAACGCCGTGCGCGGCCTGCTGGACCTGGCGCCCGAGACGGCGACCCTGCGCCAGGCGGACGGCAGCTGGGTCGAAGTGCCCGCAGCGTCGCTGCAACCGGGCGGGATCGTGCGCGTGCGGCCGGGCGAGCGCATCGCGGCCGACGGCATCGTCGTGAACGGCACGTCGGCCGTGGACCAGTCGCCGATCACGGGCGAAAGCCTGCCCGTCGAAAAGACGCAGGACGATCACGTCTTCGCGGCCACCATCAACACCTCCGGCTCCTTTGAATACCGCGTGACCGCCGCGGCGGGCAACACCACGCTGGCGCGCATCATCCACGCGGTGGAACAGGCGCAGGGCGCGCGCGCCCCCACGCAGCGCTTCATCGACCGCTTCTCGCGCATCTACACGCCTGCGGTCGTGGCCATTGCGCTGGCCGTGGCGGTGCTGCCGCCGCTGCTGTGGGGCCAGCCATGGTTCGATGCCCTGTACCGCGCGCTTGCGTTGCTGATCATCGCCTGCCCGTGCGCGCTCGTGATTTCCACGCCGGTCAGCATCGTCAGCGGCCTGACCGCCGCCTCGCGCCGCGGCATCCTCGTCAAGGGCGGGGTCTATCTGGAAGAAGGCCGCAACCTGAAATGGCTGGCGCTGGACAAGACCGGCACACTGACGCACGGCAAGCCCGTTCAAACCGACCTGCAGGACTGGGACGCGGCGGCGCCTGGCCCTCACTCCGCCGCCCTCATCGCGGCTAGCCTGGCGGCCCGATCCGATCACCCGGTGTCACTGGCCGTGGCCAACGCGGCGCGCCAGGCCGGCAGCACGCTGCTGGAAGTCGAGGCCTTTGCCGCCCTGCCCGGCCGCGGCGTCAGCGGCCAGGTGGGCGGGCAGACTTACCATCTGGGCAACCGCCGCCTGATGCGGGAACTGGGCGTATCCAGCGCCGCGCTCGACGCCCGCTTTGACGAGCTGGAAAGCCAGGGCAAGAGCGTCATCGCGCTTTCGGACGGCAGCCGCGTATTGGCGGTGGCCGCCGTGGCCGACACGGTCAAGCCCACCAGCGCGCAGGCCATCGCAGACCTGCACGGCCTGGGCGTGCGCACGCTCATGCTGACGGGCGACAACACGCCGACCGCCCAGGCCATCGCGCGCCAGGTCGGCATCGACGAGGCGCGCGGCGACCAATTGCCCGAGGACAAGCTGGCCGCCATTGAAAGCAAGCTGGCGCCGGACGTCCGGGTCGGCATGGTGGGCGACGGCATCAACGACGCGCCCGCGCTGGCCCGGGCCGACATCGGGTTTGCCATGGGCGCGGCGGGCACCGGCACGGCCATCGAGACGGCCGACGTGGCCCTCATGGACGACGACCTGCGCAAGATCGGCACCTTCCTGCGCCTGTCGCGCGCCACGCACCGCATCCTCGTGCAGAACATTGCGCTGGCGCTGGGCATCAAGGTGGTGTTCCTGGCGCTGGCCGTGACGGGTCACGCGACGCTGTGGATGGCGGTGTTTGCCGACGTGGGCGCGAGCCTGCTGGTGGTGGCGAACGGTCTGCGCCTGCTGCGCGCCGCGCCGGCCAGCCGGTAAGCGAAGCGGGCGGCGCGGCGGCCCTGGCGGCGAATCCCCGTATGATGGCGAAAAACAGAGCCGCCCCGCGCGCCATCAAGGAGACTCCCGCTTGTCCGCAGGTACGATTTCGCCCGTCCCGGAGACCTTTCCCACCTTCGAATCCTCGGATTTCTCAGGAGAGGGCTCCTTCTACTTCGACCTCGTGCGCCTGCAGGACCACGACGACATCCCGCGCGGTTTCCTGCACCGGCACCGCTATTACCACCTGTTGTGGATGACCGAGGCGCAAGGCACCCACCTGCTGGACTTTGAGCAGCACGAGGTGCGCGACCACTCGGTCTTTTTCCTGTCGCCCGGCCAGATCCACGCCTGGACGTCGTCGGTCAAGCCCAGCGGCTACGTCATGAACATCAGCACCGAGTTCTTCGCGCAGATGTTTCCGCGCGCCGACGACATTGCCAAGTTCCCGTTCTTTCACCTGGCGGGCGGATCGCCGGTCATCTACCTGACGCGCGAGCAGCACGACGCCATGCTGCCGCTGCTGGCGGAAATCGAACGCGAAACGCGCGACCGCCAGACGGGCCGGTTCGACGTGGTGCGCTCTTACCTGCTGATCCTCCTGACGCAGCTGCGCCGGCTGTATCCGGCTGACGAGCGTGAAACCGCGGCGGGTCCCAGCTATTCGCTGGCCAAGCGCTTCACCATGCTGATCGAAGAGCACTATCTGGATTTCTCGGCCATCCGCCAGTACGCCGACGCGCTGTGCATCAGCGAACGCCAGTTGAACGAGGCGGTCAAGCGCAGCGTGGGACGCACGGCCAGCCAGCTCGTGCAGGAACGCATTGCGCTGGAGGCCAAGCGGCTTCTGTGCAACACGGATCTGGGCATCGCAGAGATCGGCTTTCAGCTGAACATCGAGGATCCGGCCTATTTCGCGCGCTTTTTCAAGAAGCACACCGGCTGCACGCCGGGCGACTTCCGCAAGAAGTACTACCGCCCCATCGAGTAATGGCTGAGTGACCGGCGGACTGCGGCCGCGCAGGCCGGCCCGCAAAAAAGTGCAAAACAAGCTCTGATCTGTCCTAACGCGCCCTGACCAGGGCTGCGTAAAGTTCATCCGGACTCAACCCGCCGCGCTGCGGCCAGATTGAAATTGCGATGAACGACACTTCGACATTGATGACGGGCGGCCAGCACGTGGTGCAAGCCCTGCTGGACCACGGCGTGGATACCGTATTCGGCGTACCCGGCGAGAGCTACCTGGACGTATTGGACGCGCTGTACGCGCACAGCGACCGCATCCGGCTGGTGTCCTGCCGCCACGAAGGCGCGGCGGCATTCATGGCCGAAGCGCACGGCAAGCTGACCGGCCGCCCCGGCATCTGCATGGTCACGCGCGGCCCCGGCGCCACCAACGCCAGCATCGGCGTGCAGACGGCCTTCCAGGACTCCACCCCGCTGATCGTGCTGGTCGGCCAGGTCGGCAACGACATGGTCGAGCGCGAGGCGTTCCAGGAAATCGACTACCGCCGCATGTTCGGCCAGTTCACGAAGTGGGTGGCGCAGATCGACAGCGCCGCGCGCGTCACCGAATACCTGAACCGCGCGTTCTCCGTCGCCACGTCCGGCCGCCCCGGCCCGGTCGTCCTGGCGCTGCCCGAGGACATGCTGACCGACGTGGCCCCGGCCCTGCCCTGCGGCACGATCCAGGTGCCGCAGGCCTATCCGGCGCCCGACGCCCTGGCCAGCATGCGCACACTGCTGGCGGGCGCCCAGCGCCCCCTGATGATCGTCGGCGGTTCGGGCTGGACCGACGCGGGACTGGCAAGCCTGACCCGCTTTGCCGAACTGAACGGCCTGCCCGTGGCGTGTTCGTTCCGCCGCCAGGATCTGTTTGACAACCACCACGCGCAATACGTGGGTGAAGTCGGCATCGGCGTGAACCCCGAGCTGGCCGAGGCGGTGCGCCAAGCCGACGTCATCCTGGCGGTGGGCGCGCGCCTGGGCGAGATGGTGACGGGCGGCTATTCGCTGCTGCAATCGCCGGTGCCCAGCCAGACGCTGATCCACGTGCTGGCCAGCCCCGAAGAGCTGGGCCGCGTGTACCAGCCGGCCGTGAAGATCCAGGCCGGCATGGACGCCTTCGCCAAGACGGCGGTGGAGCTGGAGCCCGTGGACGCATCGCCGTGGCGCGCCTGGGCGCAGCGCCTGCACGACAACTACCTGCGCTACACCGAGCTGCCTGCCCCGCGCACGGGCCTGGACCCGGCGCGCGTCATTGCCGCGCTGCGCGACCAGTTGGACCCGAGCGCCATCCTGACCAATGGCGCGGGCAACTACAGCGCCTGGGCGCATCGTTACTACCGTTTCACCCACCCGCGCACACAGCTGGCGCCGACCAGCGGCGCCATGGGTTACGGCGTGCCCGCGGCCATCGCGGCCAAGCTGCGCCACCCCGACCGCCAGGTGATCTGCCTGGCGGGCGACGGCTGCTTCCTGATGACTTCGCAGGAGCTGGCCACCGTGAAGCAGCACCAGCTTGGCATCGTCTTCATCGTGTTCAACAACGGCATGTACGGCACGATCCGAATGCACCAGGAGGTGCACTACCCCGGGCGCACCATCGGCACGGACCTGTGCAACCCGGATTTCGTGGCGTACGCGCAATCGTTCGGCGTGACGGCCGAACGCGTACAGACGCATGAAGCCTTCCCGCCCGCGCTGGCACGCGCGCTGGACAGCGGAACCCCATATCTGATCGAACTCAGCCTGGACCCGGAGGTGATCACGCCCCGGGCCACCCTGACGAGCCTGCGCGAAAAGGCGCGCACCGCCGGCGCCTGAGAGACCAGGCCCGGCAACCCATAAAAAAACCCAAAACCCTGGAGAGAGACATGACGAAAACCCTGACCCCCGTGCGGCGCCTGGCCGCCGCCGTCCTGATGGCCGCCGCGTCGCTGGGCACGGCAGCAACGGCCGCCGCGGCCGATTTCCCCGAGCGCCCCTTGCGCATCATCGTGCCCTTCGCCGCGGGCGGCGCCACCGACGTGATCGCGCGCACCGTGGCGCAGGCCATGTCGACGCGGCTTGGCCAGCCCGTGGTGGTGGAAAACAAGGCGGGCGCCAACGGCAACATCGGCGCCGTCATGGCCGCCCGCGCCGAGCCCGACGGCTACACGCTGCTGATGGCCACGTCCAGCCACGCCATCAACGCCACGCTCTATCACAAGCTCGACTACAGCCTGACGCGCGACTTTGCCGGCCTGTCCAACCTGGCGTCGGTGCCGCTGCTGCTGGTGGTGAACCCCTCGGTGCCGGCCAAGACCCCGCAGGAACTGGCAGCCTATGCCAAGGCCAACGGCAACCGCGTGAACTACGCCTCGGGCGGCACCGGCACGGCTTCGCACCTGGCCGGCGCGCAGTTCAATTCGCTGGCCGGCGCGCAGATGACGCACGTGCCGTACAAGGGCGGCGCGCAGGCGCTCAACGACCTCATGGGCGGACAGGTCCAGATCATGTTCGCCAACCTGCCCGAAGTGCTGTCGCAGGTGCAGGCCGGGCGCCTGACGCCCATCGCGGTCACCGGCACCCAGCGCCATGCGGCGCTGCCCAACGTGCCCGCGTTCTCCGAGGCGGCCTACCCGGCCATGAACGCGCGGTCGTGGTTCGGCCTGTTCGTGCCGGCCGCCACGCCCGCACCGGTGGTCGAGAAGCTATCCAAGGCCGTCACCGACAGCGTCGCCGACCCGGCCGTGCAGGACAAGTTGAAGGGCCTGGGCGCCGACCCCGTGGGCGACGGCCACACCGCCTTCCAGAAATATGTGAACGCCGAAGTGGAACGCTGGAGCGAGCTGGTCAAGCAGTCCGGCGCCACGGCCGAGTAACACGCTTTCCGCTACCCCTATCAAGGATCAACATGCTTTACGACGTCCGTACCTATACGTGCCGCGCCGGCACCATCAAGAAACACCTGGCGCTCTATGCCGAGCACGGCTACGAGGTGCAGAGCCGCCATCTGGGCAAGCCGCTCGCCTACATGCAGACCGAAACCGGCAACGTCAACTCCTACATGCACATCTGGGTGTATGACAGCGCCGCCGACCGCGAAGCCAAGCGCCAGGCGCTGCAGAAGGATCCGGCCTGGGCGACCTACCTGACCAAGAGCGCCGAAGCCGGCTACCTGATCAGCCAGGAAAACCGCCTGATGACGCCGACGGCGTTCTTCAAGCCCTGATGTAGCACGCAGCAGGCGGCGCTAGCCCGCCTGCTCTTCCTGCGGCCAGTCCCGCAGCACGGGCGCGTCCGGCGCGCCCGGTCCCACGTCGCGCAGATGGTCGTGCTGCAATAGCGCCATCCGATAGGCATCGCGGTACGCGCCGTTGGAAAAGAACTCTTCCTTGAGCAGGCCTTCGATCTGGAAGCCGCACCGTTCGTAGATGTGCACGGCGGCGGTATTGTCCTTGTCCACCACCAGATACACCTTGTGCAGGTTCAGCACCCGAAACGCATAGCCCACCGCAATGCGCGTCGCGGCCTTGGCGTAGCCCCTGCCCTGGTAGCTGGGCGCGATGATGATCTGGAATTCGGCCCGGCGATGGATGTAGTCGATCTCCACAAGCTCGACCAGCCCGGCCGGCTGCCCCGTGTCGTGCTCGATGATGAAGCGCCGCTCGTTCTGGTCGTGAAGGTGGCGGTCGTACAGCGCGACGAGTTCGTCATAGGCTTCGTACGGCTCTTCGAACCAGTAGCGCATGATGACGTCGTTATTGTTGATCTTGTGCACGAAGTGCAGGTCGCCGCGTTCGAGCGGGCGTAGTTTGATATCGGATGTGGCCGACATGGGTACCTCGAAATGACCGCTGATGTGCGGCCATTCTATGTCAAGCCCACACGTCCCGCCTTCTGGAAACCAGAGCCGGTTGCGAGCACGCAAGTATCTCTAGGAAATACCTTGGAATCTTTATAAAATCCCTACAGTTTCCAACCGGCGCGGACGCCCACCGCCACCCTACAAGCGATTTCCATGAGCCGTCCCGACCCTCTCTTCGTGCAATCCCTGGCCAAAGGCTTCGAACTGCTGGAAGCCTTTGCCCAGCGCCCGTCAACCATGAGCATGAACGAGCTCATGGAGATCACCGGCTTTGACCGCAGCACCACGCAGCGCATGACCCACACGCTGGTCACGCTGGGCTACCTGGAACGCGGCGCGGGCGGCAAGGGCTACACGCCCGGCAAGAAGATCCTGCAACGCAGCTTCGATTACATGCGCAGCGTGCCGCTGCTTGAACGCGCCACCCCGCTGATCGCCGAAATGCAGCGCGAAACCAACGAACGCGTCGAACTGAGCCTGTTCGACGACCTGTACATCATTTTTGCCCTGCGCCGCCAGACCAAGCGCCAGACCTTCAGCAGCACGCTTGCCGGCCGCGCCCTGCCCATGGTGCAGACGGCCGGCGGACGGGCCATCATGTCCCACCTGCCCGAGGAAGAAGTCGAAGACATCCTTTCCCGGTCCAAGGACATGCCGCTCGACACCATCCCCAGCACGCCCAAGACCGACAACGACCCGGACCGCATCCGGGGGCTGGTCCAGCAGGCGCGCCAGGATGGGTATGCCACGGCCATCGAGGAAAGCATGCTGGGCGAACTGAACCTGGCCGCCGCCATCCTGGATCATCGGCATCGGCCGGTGGCGGCCATCCAGATCGCCGGGCTGGTGTCCGAATGGGCGTCGCCGGCGGAGTTTGCGCGACGCTATTCGCCGCTTTTGCTGACCGCGGCGCGGGGGCTGAGCGGCAAGGTGGGGCTGTCCTGAACGGCCTTTCCTACTTGCCGCGCCAGAACAGCGGCAATGGGGCCGGCACCATGCCGTCGAACTTCTTGTCGTACGCCTTGAATTCCGAGTAGCCCCCCAGCGGCACGAACATCACCTGCTCGTAGGCGCGCTGCTGGATTTCGGCGGCCACGCGCTTCTGCGCTTCCAGCCCGCTCACCGACTCGAACTCGGCGCGCAGGCGCTGGATGGTGTCGTCCTTGGTCCAGCCCGGATAGCCGCCCTCGCCCCTTCCGTCCAGATTGGCGTTCACGATGGGGTTTAGCAGGTCCATGCTGGTCAGACTGGAATGGAAGATGCTCCAGCCGCCTTCGGCCAGCGGCGCGTCCTTGCTGCGCCGCGAGAGCAGCGTGGCCCAGTCCATCGACTGCACTTCCACGTTCATACCGATGCTGCGCAGCGCCTGCGCGGTCACCGGCGCCAGGCTGGACAGGCTGCGCACGTCGGTCGGATGCAGCACCACGATCTTCTCGCCCGCGTAGCCGCTGTCCTTCAGCAACGCCCGCGCCTGCGCCAGATTGGCGGGCTTGGTCTGCGTCGCGCCGTCTTCGGTCTGGTATGCCGAGATGCAGCTCAACATGGCGCCGCACAGCTTGTAGTAGGCCGGATCGCCCAGCGAGGCATCCAGGTAGTCGGCCTGGTACAGCGCGGCCAGTACCGCACGCCGCACCTTCACGTTGTCCAGGGGCGGCTGCTTCCAGTTCATGCGCAAGGTGTAGGTTTCGGACGCGTCGCCATAGCTCTGCACCGTCACGGTCTTCACGCCGTCCAGCTGTGGCAAGAGGTCGGGCGCCACGTTCTCGACGAAGTCGATTTCGCCCTGGCGCAGTGCGTTCACCGCGGTCTGCGCATCCGGCACGTTCACCACGTCGATGCGGTCGAACATGGCGACCTTGCCCCCGGCAAAGCGGCTGGCCGGCTCGTTGCGCGGCACGTAATCCGCATTCTTCACATACGCGGCCTTCACGCCGGCCTGGAACTCGGCTTGCACGAACTTGTACGGACCCGAGCCGACAGTTTCCTTGATGGCCTCGGACGGCGGCGTCGCCGCGATGCGACGGGGCATGATGAACGGCACAGGCGAACCCGGCTTGGCCAGCGCATCCAGCAGCAGCCCGTAGGGTTTGGTGAGCACGATGCGGAAGGTGTCGGCCGACGGGCTGTCCATGCGCTGCGTGATGCCGGCCAGGCGCGAACCGACGGGGTCGCGCTGCGACCAGCGCTTGAGCGACGCCACCACGTCTTCACCGGAGACGGGCGCACCGTCATGAAATTTCAAGCCCGGCCGAAGCGTGAATACATAGGTCAGCTGGTCGGGCGAAACCGTCCACGACGCCACCATCTGCGGCTGCGGACGCGAACTCGCGTCCAGCGAAAACAGCGTGTCGTACACCATGTACCCGTGATTGCGCGTGATGTACGCATTGGTCAGCACCGGGTCCAGCACGCGCAGCGGCGCATGCATGACCACCTTGGCGTTGACCGGCTCGGCCTGGGCGTGGGCCGGGCAAAAGGAAACCGCCACCGCGAGGGCAGCCAGGGCGGCCGCCGCAAATCCACGTTGTCTCATCATGCGTCCTTATCGTAGGTACGGCAGAAATGGCGGCCGGGTCAGGGCCGCGCCAGCAAAACCGATTCAGTCGTGCAGCGCCTTGACGGCCTCCAGCAGCGCTCCGTCGCCAATGGGTATGCCGCAGGCCCGCAACGCGGCGTCAACGCCGCCCAGCGCGCCCAGGATCATGGCGGGATGCACGTCGCCCAGGTGGCCAATGCGGAACATCCGTCCGGCAAGCGGCCCCAGCCCGCCCGCCACGGCAACGTGGAAGCGTTCGCGCGCCACGGTACGCATGGCTTCGACGTCCACGCCGTCGGCGACCGAAATCGTGGTGACCGAGACCGCCCGCGCGGCGGGATCTTGCACGAACAGCTTGAGCGCGCCGCCGCGCGACCACGCGTCCACCGCGGCATGCACCGCGTCCGCCACGCGCCGGTGGCGGGCGAACACCGCCTCCTCGCCTTCAGCGGCAATCAGCGCCAGCGCGGCGCGCATGCCCGCCAGGAGGCTCTGCGGCGGCGTGCCGCAAAACTTGCGGTAAAGCAGATCGCTCTTGCGCTTCTCCCAGTCCCAATAGGCACGCGGCGTGGGATTGGCTTGCGCGGCCTGCAGCGCGCGCGCGTCCACCGCGGTGAAGGACAATCCCGGCGGCCCCATCAGCGCCTTCTGCGATGCGCCGATCGCCACGTTGACGCCCCACTCGTCCATGCGGAAGGGCGTGGCGCCCAACGAGGCGATCACGTCGGCCACCAGCAGCGCCGGATGGCCGCTGGCGTCCATGGCCCGGCGCACGGCCGCAATGTCGCTGGTCACGCCGCTGGCCGTGTCGGTATGCACGGCGAACACGGCGGCGATACGCCGCGCCTTGTCGGCCCGCAGCGCCGCTTCGATCGCGACCGGATCCAGCGCCTGTCCGGGGCGGGTCGGCGTGCGCAAAGCCGTGGCGCCCATGGCCTCGGCATGCACGGCCCACGCCTCCGCGAAATGGCCGCTGCCGGCCACCAGCACCTGCGCGCCGGGCGGGACCAGATTGGCAATGGCGGCTTCCCACGCGCCATGCCCGTTGGCCGCGTACATCAGCACGTCCGCGCGCCGCGTACCTAGCAGACGGGCCAAGCCCGCCTCGCAATCCGCGACCAATTCGGCCAGCCGCGGATCGGACAGATCCATGCACTGGCGGCCCATGGCCTCGCGCACCGCATCGGGCACGTGCGTCGGGCCGGGCGTATGCAGGAACTGCGGCCCGGCCAGTTCGGCGCGGGCTGTCGTCAGGCTGTCTTTCATTCGATTGTCTCCAGGTCCGGCTCCAGCAGGCGCCGCGCGGCGGTCCATACCCGCTGCGTGTAGATCGGGGCGGTGGGCCGTTCAAACTGGCTCGCGGTGCGCTCGCACACCGCCTCCGGCGGGAACACCAGTGGCGCGCCGGCCGATTGGGCCTTGACCTGCGCCTGGCAGGCGCGCTCCAGGTAATAGATATTGACGAAGGCCTCGGCCACCGACGATCCCGCCGCCAGCAGGCCGTGGTTGCGCAGGATCATGGCCTTGTGTGGGCCAAGGCTGGCGACGAGGCTTTCGCGCTCTTCGAGGTCCAGCGCGATGCCCTGGTAGTCGTGATAGCCCAGCCTGTTGTAGAAGCGCAGCGCATGCTGCGTGATCGGCAGGAGGCCATCGCGCTGGCACGCCACGGCAATGCCGTCCGCAGTATGCGTATGCACCACGCACGCCAGATCGTGGCGCGCGGCATGCACCGCCGAATGAATGGTGAAGCCCGCCGCGTTGACCTGCTGGCTGTCGGCGTCGCCCGGATCGACCGGATTGCCGTCCAGGTCGATCTTCACGAGGTCCTGCGGCCGCATTTCGTGAAACAGCACGCCATAGCGGTTAATCAGAAAATGGTCCTGCGTGCCCGGCACCCGCGCGCTGATGTGGGTGTCGATCAGATCGGTCATGCGGAAGTGGGCGACGAGGCGGTACAGGGCGGCCAGTTCGTCGCGCACGTGCGCTTCGGTGAGTGCTTGCGTCATGAGAGCTCCGGTTGGAATCAGGCGTTGTCCGCCGCCAGGTCCGGCTGGGCGCGGATCAGCCGGGCGACCGCCAGGCTGCCCGCGTCCCCCAACCGTTCCAGCTCGCGGATCACGCCCAGGCGGTCGGCCACCGATTTGTCCTGATTCAGCTTCATCTTTCCCTCCAGCCCGGCAATCGGGATCTCCAGCGCCGCAATCGCGGTGAGGCGCGGCGCCGTCAGGGTCTCGGGCATCTCGGGAAAGCGCCATTCGCCACCCAGCGGCGTGTCGTAGCGCGCCACCGTTTCCGCCAGGACCGCGCGAATGGCCTCGGGCGCCTCGATCAAGCGTGGCGTGCCTCGCGCATGGACCGCGGTGTAGTTCCACGTCGGGAACGTCTGCCGGTTGACGTACCAGCTGGGCGAAATGAACGCATGCGGCCCCTGGAACAGCACCAGCGCCTGCGCGCCGTCCTGCAGGTCCCGCCACTGCGGATTGGCGCGCGCCAGATGCGTGACCAAGGTCCCGCACGCGCCGTCCTCGCGCAGCAGGAACGGCAGGTGCGTGGCGTTCGCGCCCGCCGCGCCCACGGTCACCAGCGTGGCGAAACTGTGGGTGCGCATGAACGCGTGCAACGTACCGATATCGGATTCGGCATAGGCCGGCGGGGTGTACATGGCGTCCCCTAGGCCTTCGCGTGCAGCCAGCGCGCGGTGTCGTCGAAGGCTTCGCCCGCGACGGCGGCAATCGAAACGGCCTCCAGAAAGCTGTGCGCGGTGCCCGGGTAGACCTTGGACGCAACATCCACGCCGGCCTCGCGCAGCTTGCGCTCCAGCTCGATGCTGTCGTCATGCAGCGGATCGCATTCGGTCACCACCAGCCAGGCCGGCGGCAGGCCTTGCAGGTCGGCGCGCAGGATGTCCACGCGCGGATCGAAGAAATCCTTGCCGTGGCGGATGTGCATGCCGCGGAACCAGATCATCATGTGCAGCGACAGGCCGTACTCACCCGCGCCATACCGCACGACCGAGTTGCGGAACAGATTGCTGCCGAAGCCCCCGTAGTTCAGCACCAGCCCCTTGATGAGCGGCACGCCTTCGTCGCGCAGCGTCAGGGCCGTGCCCATGGACAGGTTGGCGCCGGCGGAATCGCCGCCCACAAAGATCTGCGCGGCGTCGATGTCCAGTTCGCCCGCCGACGCGGCGACCCAGCGCAGCACGTCCACGCATTCCTCCAGCGGCTGCGGGAACTTGGCCTCCGGCGCGCGGGTGTAGTCCACGCCAACCACCACCACTCCGGCGCGCTCGGCGTATTCGCGCATCACGCGGTCATGCGTGTCGATGCTGAACAGCACAAAGCCGCCGCCATGGATGTACATGAAGGCGCCCGGCAGCCGGCGCTCGGCCGGGTAGTAGATGCGCACGCGCACCGGTCCATGGCGCGTCGCAACCTGATGTTCCGCTGTGCGCGCCATCTGCGGGCCGCCCTGGGCCCACGGCAGGCGTACCTTTTCGGCATTGGCGCGGCCCTGTTCGATGGACAGGGTGTCGCGGCGGGGATACTGCGACGCATCGGCCGCCATGCGCCGCAGGAACTCGGCGATCTGCGGGTCCAGGGGCGCGGGCGTGCCGGTCGGGATGGTGAACGCGGGATCTTCGAAATACATGGAATGTCTCGTCTTGGGTTGGCAATCGGAAAACGGGTGGCGGCGTCAGTAGCCGCGCGTCAGGTCCACGGTGTGGGCCAGGGCCTCGCCCTGGCCCAGCCGGCGGATGTTGGCCACGACCTGCTCGGCCACGGTGGCGGGCGCGGGCATGGTCGCCATGTGCGGGGTGACGATCACGCCCGGCGTCGACCACAGCGGATCGGCCGGATCCAGGGGTTCCTGCGCGAACACGTCCAGCACGGCGCCGCGCAGTTGCCCGCGCGCCAGCGCGTCGATCAGGTCCGCCGCGACCAGGTGCTCTCCCCGGCCGCAATTGACCACCGCCGCGCCTTGCGGCAGCGCGTCGAAGGTGCGCCGGTTCAGGATGCCGCGGGTCGCGTCGGTCAGCGGGACCAGGCACACCAGCACATCGGTGTTGGCCAGGAATTCGTGAAAGGCAGCCTCCCCGGCATAGACGCGCACGCCGTCAAGATCGCGCGGCGTGCGCGACCAGCCGTTGACCGCATAGCCCAGCCCCGGCAGCACGGCGGCGATGGCGCCGCCCAGCTCGCCCAGGCCCATCAGCCCGATCCGGCATTGCGACGCCGGCGTCTGCGGCGGCCGGTTCCAGCGCGCGGCGCGCTGGTTGGACAGCGCCAGATCCAGCTTGCGATGAAAGGTCAGCACGCACCACAGCACGTACTGGAGCATCCCCTGCGCCAGCTGCGGATCCACCACGCGGCAGACCGGCAGCCCGCGCGTGCGCTGGCCGTCCAGCAGGTTGTCCACGCCGGCGGCGATGCTGTGGATCAGCTTCAGGTTCGGCATGTCGTCGTAAACGCCCACGGGCGGATTCCAGCAGACCGCCACCTCGGCGTGCAGACTGCGCGGATCGGGCCAGACGGCAACGTCCAGGTCGGGCGCCAGACCCTGCAACAACGGCTGAAAGTAGGAAAGATTGGCGGATCGGCTCAGCAAGGCAACGCGTGTCATTGGGGGGTTTCCTTCAAGCGCCGGCCAACGCCAGTCCGGCCGCATCGCGGCTGCCCAGCCCGTCCTTGCCGGGAATGGCGGCCAGCAGTTCCTGGGTGTAGCGGCTGGCGGGCCGCGTGAATATCTGTTCGGCGGGGCCGATCTCCATGACGCGGCCGCGCTGCATCACGGCGATGCGGTGGCATAGCCGGGCGGCCACGCGCAGGTCGTGGGTGATGAAGATCATGCTCAGGTTCAGTTGCGCGCGGATCCGCTCCAGCAGATCCAGGATCTGCGCCTGCACGGACACGTCCAGCGCCGACACCGCCTCGTCCGCGATCAGGATTTCCGGCTCCATCATCAGCGCCCGCGCGATCGAAATCCGCTGACGCTGCCCGCCGGAAAACTCGTGCGGATAGCGCTTGAGCGCGCTGACATCGATGCTGACCAGCGCCAGCATGTCGCGCATCCGCGCCTGCACGCGGGCCGGGTCTTCGCCGTAGTTCAGCGGCCCCTCGGACAGCGTGGCTTCGATGGTCAGGCGCGGGTTGAAGGACCGGTAAGGATCCTGAAACACCATCTGGATGCGCTTGCACCACTGGCGCCAGGCCGCGCGCGACAGGTTCGAGACGTCCTGGCCGTTCATCACGATGCGGCCGGATGTGGGCCGGGCAAAGTGCGCCAGGCACCGGCCCAGCGTCGTCTTGCCCGACCCGGATTCGCCGACGATGCCCAGCGTTTCGCCACGGGCCAGCGACAGCGACACGCCATCCAGCGCATTGACCTCGCGCCGCTTGGACCGGAACAGGCTGGACGTCACGAAGCGCATGCCCAGGTTCTCGACCGCGATGACGGGATCGGCTGCGGCCAAGGGCGCGCCGGCGCCGAACCTGCCTTTGGGTACCGCGTCGATCAGCTTGCGGGTATAGGGATGCTGGGGATTGGCCAGCACCTCGGCAGCCGTGCCGGCCTCGACGATGCGGCCGTGCTGCATCACGATCACGCGATCGGCAATCTCGGCCACCACGTCGAAGTCGTGCGTGATGAACAGGATGCCGGTGTCGTGACGCTCGCGCAGGCCGTGCAAGAGGCGCAGCACCTGGGCCTGCGACGTCACATCCAGTGCCGTGGTCGGCTCGTCCGCGATGATCAGCGCCGGTTCCATCGCCAGCGCCATCGCGATCATCACCCGCTGGCGCTGCCCGCCCGACAGTTGGTGGGGAAAGGCGTGACGCAGCGTCTCGGGCGACGGCAGCCGCATATCGGCCAGCAACGCCAGCACGCGCCGGTCGACTTCCCGGCGCGACAGCGACGGGCCATGGAACTGGAAGATCTCGGCGATCTGGTCGCCCACCTGCATCAGCGGGTTCAGGGCCGTCATGGGCTCCTGGAAGATCATGGCCATCCGGTCGCCGCGCAGCGCACGCAGCTCGGCCAGGGAAGCGTGCGTGATGTCGCGGCCCGACAAGAGGATCTGTCCGCTTTCGAGCTTGAGCACATTCTTGGGCAGCAGGCCCATGACGGCGCTGGCCGTGACGGACTTGCCCGAGCCCGATTCGCCGACGATGCACACGATTTCGCGCGGGCTGACGGTAAGCGCGATGCCTTCGGCGGCGTAACGCCGGTCGCCGGCGCCGGGCAGGCTGACCTTCAAGTCGCGGATTTCCAGAATGGGATGAGAGGACATTGGCTTTCAGCCCTTGCGTTGACGCGCCATGCGCGGGTCCAGGCGATCGCGCAGCGCGTCGCCGAACAGGTTCACTGACAGGATCAGCAGCGCCAGGAAGACGCCCGGGAACAGGACGATCCACGGCGCGCGCTGGAAGAACGGACGGCCCTCGGAAATGATGCTGCCCAGGCTGGGGATCTCGGGCGGAAAGCCCAGGCCCAGAAAACCCAGCACGGCTTCGATCAGGATTGCCGAGGCGCAGATGAACGTGGCCTGCACCACCAGCGGGTTGATCGTGCTGGGCAGGACGTGGCGCCACAGCACGCGCCATGTCGGCGTGCCCATGCCAAGCGACGCCTCGACGTAGGGCTCTTCGCGCACTGACAGCACCACGCTGCGCACCAGCCGCGCCACACGCGGAATCTCCGGGATGGCGATGGCCGTCACCATGGTGGGAATGGTCGCGCCGCCCAGCGCCACCATGGCGATGGCCAGCAGCAGGCCGGGAATGGCCATGATGCCGTCGATGATGCGCATCACCACCGCATCCAACTGGCGGAAATAGCCCGCCAGGAGGCCCAGCAGCAGGCCGGCGCACACCGAGATCACGCTGACCAGCGCCGCCAGCGTGATCGACAGCCGGCCGCCGTAAAGCACGCGCGAAAACAGGTCGCGGCCCAGCGAATCGGTGCCCAGCCAATATTCGGCGCTGACCGGCTTGAGCCGCATCCGGGGCGCCAGCGCGGCCGGGTCATGCCAGGTGATCAGGGGCGCCAGCATGGCCAGCCCCACCAGCGCGGCCAGCAGCGCCAGCCCGGTGAACATGAGCGGATCGCGCGTGAGCGCGGGCCAGAAGGAACGGGGACGGTCCAGAGCAGTTGTGGTCATGTCCGGCCTCAGTAGCGGATGCGCGGATCGAGCACGACATACAGCAGGTCGATCGCCAGGTTGATGAAGACATACACGAACGAGAAGAACAGGATCGTGCCCTGCACCACCGGATAGTCGCGCGCCAGCACGGCGTCGACGATCAGGCGGCCCACGCCGGGGATGTTGAAGATGGTCTCGGTGACGACCACGCCGCTGATCAGCGTGGTGAGCGCCAGTCCGATGACGGTGACGATGGGCACCGCGGCGTTGCGCAAGGCATGCCGGTACAGCACGTAGCGTTCGGGCACGCCCTTGGCGCGTGCCGTGCGCACGAAGTCTTCGCCCAGCACTTCCAGCATGCTGCCGCGCGTAATGCGCGTGATCAGCGCCACGAACACGGTCGCCAACGTGATGGTGGGCAGCGCCATGTGGTAGAGGAACGTGCCGAAGCCCGACGCCAGTCCCGCATAGCCTTGCACCGGAAACCAGTTCAGCTTTACCGAGAACACCAGGATCAGCAGATAACCCACCACGAACGCCGGCACGGAGAACGCCAGCACCGTGACCGCCAGCGTCACGCGGTCGAACAGGCCCTTGTGCCACCAGGCGGAAAAGACGCCCAGCGGAATCGCGGCAAAGATGGTGAGCAGGATCGCGCAGATCGCCAGCGCCATCGTCGGCCCCAGCCGCTGGCCGATCAGCGTGGTGACCGGGTCCTTCGAAATGATCGAGGAGCCCAGATCGCCCTTGAGCAGTGCGCCCATCGCCAGGGCATATTGCGTGGCCAGCGGACGGTCCAGGCCCATTTCGGCGCGGACCTCGGCCACCGCCTGCTCGCTGGCCATGTCGCCGGCGATGACGCGGGCGGGATCGCCCGGCGCCAGCCGCAGCAGCAGGAACACCACGGTGGCCACCACCAGCATCACGGGGATGGCGGCCAGCACGCGCTTGAAGATCAGGTTGAGCATGATGGAGATCCCCTTGCGCTACTTGGGCGAGTTCCAGAACAGCGGAATCGGCGCATCGACCAGATCAGCGAACTTGGCGTTGTAGCCCTTGAATTTGGAGTACCCGCCCAGCGGCACGTACATCACCTGTTCGTAGTTGCGGCGCTGGATCGCCTGGGCCAGTTCGCGGCGTTCGTCCTCGGTGCGGGCGGCAGCGAAGCGGCTGCGCAGTTCGTCCATGACAGCGTCGTGCGTCCAGCCGGGATAGGTCGAGTCGGCGCGCCCGTCCAGATTGGGATTGCCGACCGCCGAGATCAGGTCCAGGCTGGACATGTTGGACTGGAAGATGCTCCATCCCCCCTGATCAACGCCCTCTTTCTTGCTGCGGCGGCTAAGCAGCGTGGCCCAGTCCATCGACTGGATCTCGACGTTCATGCCGATGCTGCGCAGCGCCTGCGCCGTGACCGGCGCAATGTTGGCGAAGATGGGCAGGTCGGTCGGATGCAGCACCACCACTTTCTCGTTGGCATAGCCGCTTTCCTTCAACAGCTTGCGGGCGTGCGCCAGGTCCGGCGTCTTGATCTGCGTGGCGCCTTCCTCGGACGCATAGGGCGACACGCAGGTCAGGACCGCGCCGCAGACCTGATAGACGTCCGGATCGCCGATCTGCGCATCCAGATAGTCCGCCTGGTACAAGGCGGCCAGCGCCGCACGGCGCACCTTCACGTTGTTGAACGGCGCCTGCAGCCAGTTCATCCGCAAGGTAAACATGTTGGAGTTCTTGCCATAAGACTTGAGCGAGATGCCCTTGGCGTCCTTCAACTGCGGCATCAGGTCGGGCGGCACATCTTCCAGAAAGTCGATCTCGCCATTGCGCAGCGCGTTCACCGCCGTCTGGCTGTCGGGGATGTTCAGCAGTTCCAGCCGGTCCACGGTAACGACCTTGCCGCCCGCGAACGCGCTGGCCGGTTCCTTGCGCGGCACGTAGCCGTCGAACTTCAAGTAGGTGGCTTTCACGCCAGCCTGGAAATCGGCCTGCACGAACTTGTAGGGACCGGAGCCGATCGTCTCGCTGATCGCCTGTGAAGCCGGCACGGACGCGATGCGCTTGGGCATGATGAACGGCACCGGCGAGCTTTCCTTGGCCAGCGACTCCAGCACCAGCCCGTAGGGCGACTTGAGCTTGAGCGTGACGGTGTCCGGGCCGGACGCAGCCAGTTCGGCCGTGGCGTTTTTCAGCCGGTTGCCGATCGTGGCGTCGCCAGCCTGCCACCGCTGCAGTGACGCGACGACGTCTTCGGCCGTGACAGGCGCCCCGTCATGAAACACCAGCCCCGCGCGCAACTTGAAAACATAGGTCATGCCGTCTTCCGACACGGTCCACGAGTCCACCATCTGCGGTTGGGGCCGGCCCGAGGCGTCCATCGAAAACAACGTGTCGTACACGAGATAGCCGTGGTTGCGCGTGACATAGGCCGACGTCAGGATCGGATCCAGCACGCGCAGCGGTGCATGCATCACGAACTTTGCCGTGGTTTCGGCGTGGCTGGCGGCCGGCGCGGCGGCCAGCGGCGCGGCGGCGGCCAGGAACATTGCTGCGGAAAACAGAAAGGATCGCTTCATTTCTTCCCCTTTTATGGTTTGGTCCGGCGCCGGCGGCGTGCCGCGGGCCGGGGTGCGGATCAGGGCAGCAGTATCTGCCGTCCCGCCCAAGGTGCCGCGCGCTCCAGCTCGGCGGCCAAGCGCAGGATCTGGTCTTCGCGCCCAAAATGCCCGATGAGCTGACTGGCCACCGGCACACCCGATTCCGTCCAGTCCAGCGGCAGGCTGGCCGCCGGCTGGCCCGAAGCATTGATCACCGCCAGGAATGTCGCGTAGCGAGACACTTTTTCGCGGAACGCCCAGAACTCGCCTTCCAGCGCCAGATCCCCCAGCTTGGCCGGCAGTTGCGCCAGCGTAGGCGTCAGCACCAAATCAAAATCCGTCATGGCCGCCTCGATGGCGCGTCCGATGGCGTGGAATCGGTTGATCGAATCCACATATTGCGTGGCCGTCAGTTCGCGTCCGACCGACAGGCCGTCGCGGATGACCGGTTCCAGGTCGTCGTCACGCAGTTCGCGGCCGCGGATTGCGAGCCGCGTCTGCACGGCCAGCACGATGTTGGTGGCCAGCACCGTGCCGTGGGCGCGGACGAATCCCGAATAGTCCAGATCCGGCAAAGGCGCTTCCACCACGTCGTGCCCCAGTTCCCGGCACAAGCGGGCGGTGCGCTCCACCGCTGCCAGGCATTCCGGCGCGATGGCGATCCCGTTCCATGCCTGGCGCCACAGGGCAATGCGCAGCGGCTCGCGGCGCTGTTCGCGCACGGAATCCAGATACGACCCGGGCGCGGGCGGCGCGGCATAGGGCGCGCCCGCGGCATAACCGCTGATGCCGTCCATCGCCGCCGCGGTATCGCGCACGCTGCGCGTCAGCACGCCTTCGCACGCCATGCCGCCCCACCCCTCGCCGCGCGCAGGTCCCATCGGTACTCGTCCCCGGCTGGGCTTGAGCCCGAACACCCCGCAGCAAGCCGCCGGGATGCGGATCGATCCGCCGCCGTCGCTACCGTGGGCCACCGGCACGATGCCCGCCGCCACCGCTGCCGCCGCACCGCCGCTGGAACCGCCGACGGACCGGTCCAGCGCACGCGGGTTCAGCGTGGCGCCGCCGTTGCGGCGCGCCTCCGTAGACGGCCCCATGCACAGCTCGGATACCGTGGTCCGCGCGAATGGAATCAGTCCCGACGCTTCGAAGCGTTGGGCCAGCGTCGCATCGAACGCATATTCCGTGTCGTCGAACAGCGCCGAACCCAGGCTGGACGGAAATCGCATGCTCGGCAGGCCCGAATCCTTGAGCAGGAAGGGAATGCCGCGGAACAGACCGCGTTCGGTCCAGTCGCGCGCCAGCTTGCGCCCCGTTTCGCGCTGCACATAGGTCAGCGCGTTCAATGGCGCACCGCGTTCCTCGGCCAACTGCAACGCGCATTCCATCAGCTCGGCCGGCGTGACTTGGCCGCGTGCAACCAGCCCCGCCAACGCCAAACCGTCCTGCTCTTCGTACTCGTCTGTCCGCATGACTTCCCTGCAACCTTGATGCGCCTGGATGGCCGGCGCGATAGCCCGCATCCGATTCGATGCCCTGATTTATCGCCTACGTTTCAAGTATTGTTTAGCAATACTTATGTAGTACATAAAAATATTCTAAGCGAGCAACTTCGAGGCACGCAACGCGCGATTCATCAGGGATTTCCCGCGCTGGCGAGCTTGTGGATGCGTTGTCACGTTCGGGCGTGGACAGCGGTATTGCTGATCGCGGCGCCGCCCCCAATAATTTCCGAACGCTCGCATTCCCCCTCTCTCACACGGCAAGGAAAAACGCTCATGCACATCCTGGTTGCTGGCTTCCAGCACGAGACCAACACCTTTGCGCCCTCCAAGGCGGGTTACGACAATTTCGTGCGCGGCGAAGGCTTTCCCGCGATGGTGCGCGGCGCGGACATGCTGGCGCTGCGCGAGGTCAACATCCCGGCCGGCGGATTCATCAATGCCGTGGCGGCTGAAGGCCACACCGTGCAGACGGTGATCTGGGCGGGCGCCAGCCCGTCGGCCCACGTGACGCGCGATGCCTATGAGCGCATCGCCGGCGAGATCCTGGATGCGGTGCGGGCTGGCGGCTTTGACGCCATCTACCTGGACCTGCACGGCGCCATGGTGACCGAGCACCTGGACGACGGCGAGGGCGAACTCCTGGCCCGCGTGCGCGAGATTGTGGGGCCTGACGTGCCGGTGGTCGCCAGCCTGGACCTGCACGCCAACGTCACTGCGCGCATGCTGCAAAGCGCGGACGGCCTGGTGGCGTTTCGCACCTATCCGCACGTGGACATGGCCGATACCGGCGTGCTGGCCGCGCGGCTGCTGATGGCGCGCATTCAGGCCGGAGAACAATGGACCCGCAGCGAGCGCCGCCTGCCCTTCCTGATTCCCATCAACGGCATGTGCACGATGCTGCAACCCTCGCAGGGCGTGTACGCGCTGCTGAGCGAACTGGAACAGACGCCGGGGGTTGCCTCCATCTCTTTCGCGCCGGGCTTTCCGGCGGCGGATTTCCCGGAGTGCGGGCCGGTGGTGTGGGCCTACGGCACGGACGCCGCCGCGGTCGAAGCCGTCACCGAATCGCTGTATGCGCGCGTGCTGGAACTGGAAC
Organism: Achromobacter sp. E1; assembly: GCF_037039475.1. Taxonomy (NCBI): domain Bacteria; kingdom Pseudomonadati; phylum Pseudomonadota; class Betaproteobacteria; order Burkholderiales; family Alcaligenaceae; genus Achromobacter; species Achromobacter sp. E1. Next base: position 2,309,963 of record NZ_CP146253.1, on the reverse strand, counting down.
CCGAGTGGTCGCCTGATTTCCTGGAACCGGCCGAAGCCGTGCGCCGCGCGCAGGCGCTCGCCGCCGGCGCCACGCGGCCCGTCGTGATCGCCGACACGCAGGACAACCCCGGCGCTGGCGGCGACGCCAACACCACTGGCATGCTGCGCGCACTGGTGCAAGCCGACGCGCAGAATGCGGCGCTGGGCTTGCTATACGACCCCGAGGCGGTGCGTCAGGCAACCGAGGCTGGCGTCGGCGCCACGGTGGCGCTCAGCCTGGGCGGGCAATCCGGCGTCGCGGGCGACGCCGCCTTCGAAGGCGAATTCGTCGTCGAGGCGTTATCGGACGGCAAGCTGCGCTTTGACGGGCCGATGATGAACGGCATGGACGTGGACCTGGGCGCGACGGCCACGCTGCGGATTGGCGGCGTGCGGGTGGTGGCCAGCGCCGGCAAGGCGCAGATGCTGGACCGCAACCTCTTCCGCGTCGGCGGCGTGCAGCCCGAACAGATGGCGATCCTGGTGGTGAAAAGCTCGGTGCATTTCCGGGCCGACTTCCAGCCGATTGCGCACGAGGTGCTGGTGGCCAAGGCGCCTGGCCCGATGCAGGCGGATCCCGCGGATCTGCCGTGGACGCGGCTTGAGCCCGGGATGCGGGTGCGGCCGCAGGGGCAGCCGTTCAGGACGGCGTGAAAACGACATGGCCGGCGCGAAGGCGCCGGCCATTGCAGCCAGGGCGGCCACGGTGGCCGCGCTTGGGCGGTATTACTTCAGCTTGCCCTGTGGGCTGACGAAGTCCTCCAGCGTCAGTCCCTTTTCCTTCAGGATCGCTTCCAGCAGCGGTTGCAGCTTGCCCAGGCTTTCCTGAACGGTTTCGCGCACGGTGTCGACGATGACCTGCGTGCTGCGTTCGATCTCGATGTTGACCGCATCGCCCACCTGCTTGTCCTCGAAGACCGTCGTGCGGCGCGTCTCGGGAATCAGCCAGACCTCGAACCAGCCCTCGGCGCGGTTCACTTCCGACACGGTGAGGCTGGCGCCGTTGATGGCGATGTAGCCCTTGGCGAACACGTATTTGCGAAAGGCCTCGGGGATGCTGAAGCGCATCAGGCGATTGGTGTCCGACGATTTCACCATCAGCACCTGCGAGGTGAAGTCCACGTGGCCGGACAGCGGATGGCCGCCGATCTCGGCGCCGTCCTTGGCCGCGCGCTCCACATTCGCGCTGTCGCCCTCGGCATAGCTGCCCAGCGTGGTGATCGCCAGGCTTTGCAGCATGACATCGAACGTGGCCTGGTTCTCGGACAGGATTTCCGTGACGGTCAGGCAGACGCCGTCCGTCGAAACGCTGGCGCCGATGGCCAGGTCAGTGCAGAAACCAGGGGGAAAATCCAGCGTGAAGGTGCGCAGGCCTTCGCGATCCGCGATCTTTGCGATCTTCGCGGTGCCTTGAACAATACCGGTGAACATACGGATCCTGAATGCGGGGCGGCAGGCCCCGGAAGCAAAACATCAACGTTAACCGATATTTTGCCCGGGTCCTGGGTCAGGGCCGCCGCCCCGCCCCGCGATCAGTGGCGGATCGCGATGGTCTTCAAGGACGTGAAGCCGTACAGCGCCTCAAAGCCCTTCTCGCGGCCGTAGCCCGACTGGCGCGAACCGCCGAACGGCAGCTCCACGCCGCCGCCCGCGCCGTAGTTGTTGACGAACACCTGGCCCGCGCGCAGCTTGCGCGCCAGGCGCATCTGGCGGCCGCCATCGCGCGTCCACACGCCGGCCACCAGGCCGTACAGCGTGCCGTTGGCGATTTCCAGCGCTTCTTCCTCGGTGTCGAAGACCATGGCGGCCAGCACCGGGCCGAAGACTTCTTCCTGCGCGAGGCGGCTGTCCGGCGGCACGTCGCGGAACAGGACGGGCGGCTGGTAGAAGCCGGCCTCGGGCGTGCCGTCCTTCAGCTTGCCGCGCGCCGCGACCTTCATCCCTTGCGCTTCGGCTTCGGCCAGGAAGCCGCGCACGCGGTCCTGCTGGCGCGCGTTGATCAGCGGACCCACATCCAGGTCGGCCGCCGCCGGGCCGGTCACCGTGGCCGAGAACGCGTCGGACAGGCGCTTGAGCACGGTCTCGTACACGCCGCGCTGGATCAGCACGCGGCTGCCGGCCGAGCACGTCTGGCCGGCGTTCTGAATGATGGCGCCCAGCAGCACCGGCATCGCGGCGTCCAGGTCGGCGTCGTCAAACACGATCTGCGGCGACTTGCCGCCCAGCTCCAGCGTGACGGGCACGTGGTTTTCGGCGGCGGCATGCGCCACCATCTTGCCCGTCTGCGGCGAGCCCGTGAACGAAATGTGGTCGATGCCGGGATGCGCGGACAGCGCGGCGCCCGCCTCATGGCCGTAACCGGTGACGATGTTCAGCGCGCCGGCGGGCAGGCCCACTTCAGCGGCAATCTCGGCCAGCTTCAGGAGCGACAGGCAGGCGTCCTCGGCGGGCTTGACCACGCAGGCATTGCCCGCGGCCAGCGCCGCGCCGACGCTGCGGCCGAAGATCTGCAGGGGGTAGTTCCACGGCACGATGTGGCCAGTCACGCCGTGGGGCTCGCGCACGGTCAGCACCGTGAAGCCGGGCGTGTAGGGAATGGTCTCGCCGTGCAGCTTGTCGACCGCGCCGGCGTAGAACTCGAAGTAGCGCGCCACCGCGGCGGCGTCGGCGCGCGCCTGCTTGATGGGCTTGCCCGTGTCGGCCGACTCCAGCTGCGCCAGTTCCTCCTGGCGGTCCAGCAGCGCAAAAGCGATCTTCATCAACAGGCGGCTGCGCACGGCGGGCGCCATCTGGCCCCACTCGCCCTCGAAGGCCTGGCGGGCTGCCTTGACGGCACGGTCCACGTCCGCCTCGTTCGAGCGGGCCAGTTCCTCGAAAGGCTTGCCATCGGACGGGTTCAGGACGGGAATGGTTTCACCGGTGGCCGCGGCCACCCATTGGTTGGCGATAAAGTTCTTCTGAGTCACGATGTGCGGAGTAAAGTAGCGGCCGAATGGCCGGTTGGGGGAATCTGCGTGTCTCCAGGCGCTTGCCGGCAGAGGGCCAGCCGCGCCGCCAGCGCGTCATGCGCGCGGGCGTTGTGGTGTGATGGCAAGGTACGGGAGCCCTCCGTAACTTGTCAATTGGAATGACAGCTTTTATCCCAAGGTTCAGGATATTTTTCTGGATGATCGGGTTATCCCTAATATTTCAGGGGCTTAGCGCCCTGCGGGGAAGTCATGCCGCATGACAACCCGTCCCCACTTCAAGGAGCGTCCGATGAGCAACGTACGTGACCCGCAGCTGGAATCGCTGCTGGCCGCGGCCACCCGACCCCGTCCCGAACTGGACGTTCTGGCCGAGGTGGCGTCCGGCCTGGGCTACGTGCGCGCCGAGCGTTTTGCCGAGCGCGTCTACGAAAGCCTGTTCTACGCGATCGCCACCGGCAAGATCGCGCCCGGCAATAAGCTGCCGACCGAACTGGAACTGGCCGCCCTCTTCGAGGTGTCGCGGCCGGTCGTGCGCCAGGCGCTGGATCGCCTGCGTGAAGACCAGCTCGTGGACTCGATCCGCGGCTCCGGCACCTACGTCAAGTCCAAACCGGACCTGATGGGCGGCATGCCCGCCGTGGACCCCGCGCGCCGCGTGGGCCATATCCTGGAAGGCCTGGAACTGCGCATGGTGATCGAGCCCGAATGCGCCCACCTTGCCGCGCTGCGCCGCACGCCCGAAGACCTGCAGGAAATGGACCGCATGCTGACCGGCTACGAAGAAGCCGACGCGTCCGGCGCCATCGCCCACCATCACGACTACGGGTTTCACCGCGCCATTGCGTCCGCCACCGGCAACCAGCGCTTCGTGCAGGTGCTTAAGTCGCTGGAGTACGACGTCAGCCACGCCGTGAACGTCATGCGCCACCTGGTCCACAGCGAACCCTGGAAGCGCACGCGCGCCGCTATCGACGAACATCGCCACATCTATAAACTGATCCGCGATCAGGATGCCGAGGGCGCCCGCAACGTCATGCGCGCCCATATCGAAAAAGCCCGCAGCCGCATGCTCAACAGCGGCTCGGAACACTAAGCAGGAAGCTTCAATTCATGTCATCGCAACGCCCGCAACCGACCCTGGACCAGCAACTCGTCATCGTCACCGGCGCCAGCCGCGGCCTGGGCGCCGCCATCGCGCAGGCCTTTCTGCGTGAAGGCGCCAAGGTCGTCATCAACTACCTGAACAGCGCCGACCGCGCGCAGGCTCTTGCTGCCACCGCCCCGGACCGCGCCCTGGCCGTGCAGGCCGACGTGCGCGACCCCGCCGCCGTCGCCGCCATGGTCGCCCGCGCCAGCCAACATTTCGGCCAGCCGGTCCACACCATCGTCAACAACGCGCTGCCCGCCTTCCAGTTCAATGGCGATGCCCGCCCCCACGCCGACACGCTGGATTGGGCGCAGATGAACGCCCAGCTCGAAGGCAGCGTGCGCGCCGCGCTGAACACCACCCAAGCCGCCCTGCCCGGCATGCGCGCCGCCGGCGGCGGACGCATCATCAACGTCGGCACCAACCTCGTCCAGAACCCGGTCGTGCCCTACCACGACTACACCGCCGCCAAGGCCGCGCTGCTGGCCTTCACCCGCACGCTGTCGCACGAGCTGGGCGCCGACGGCATCACCGTCAACATGGTGTCCGGCGGCCTGCTGCGCACCACCGACGCGTCCGCCGCCACCCCCGACGCCGTCTTCGACATGATCGCCGCCGGCACCCCGCTGCGCGAGGTCACCACGCCGGAACAATTCGCCGACGCCGTCCTGTTCTTCGCCAGCCCGTGGTCGCGCGCGGTGACCGGGCAAAACCTGATTGTGGATGGCGGATTGGTCAAGGGCTGACCGTCACCTCCGGGTTGCCCCCGGATGGCGCCAACGCGTCGTGTGTTACGGTGGACCGGCAATCCACCGCAACCCAGGAGGCAAGATGAAGACACAGATCAGTTATCGAAAGCTCGACGGCAGCGACGGCGTGGCGCTGGTCAATGGCGGGATCTCCGATAGCCAGCAGGCGAAGCAGGAACTGGCAAATTGGCTGGACCTGCCGGCGGCAGACGCGGCGGGCGGAAATCCGGACGATGTCGACGGCCGACTGCGGCGCGGCGGCATCGAACCGGGCTCGGTCGAGTTCAATCACATCAGTGAGTAGCAAAAGAAAAACCCCGATTCGCAGGAATCGGGGTTTTTGCTTGAAGGGGTCGGACACCTTGCGGCGACGGTGGAGCTTCGCTGGCCGGTGTCTGACACCCGTTGAGATGCCGCCACGAACTGAGGATCGTCTCCCCAGGGTGTCAGACACCTTGCGGCAATGGCGGAGCTTCGCTGGCCGGTGTCTGACACCCGTTGGGACGCCGCCACGAACTGAGGATCGTCTCCCCAGGGTGTCAGACACCTTGCGGACCTTGCGGAGTTCAGCAAGCAGAAGAAGACGGCATGAGCGGGTATCATCTGGCCTTATCCCCGGCGAATGCCAACCACGCCCCGGATGCGTAGCCAGATGAGTAGCTAGACCGGGGTTTGGAAGGCGCCACCGCCAAGAACCGCCTGAATAAACGGTCTGAAGAAAACATGAAACTCGCCACCTGGAACGTCAACTCCCTGAACGTGCGCCTGCAACAGGTCCTGGACTGGCTCGCCGCCAATCCCGTCGACGTGCTGTGCATCCAGGAGCTCAAGCTCACCGACGACAAATTCCCCGAGGCGGCGTTCAAGGAAGCCGGCTATCACGCCGTCTGGGCCGGACAGAAGACCTACAACGGCGTCGCGATCATCTCGCGCATGCCCGGCACGACGATGGTGCGCAACATTCCCGGCTTCGAGGATTCGCAGCAGCGCGTGCTGGCCCTGACCTTCCCCAGCCCCGAAGGCGACGTGCGCGTCGTCTGCGCCTACTGCCCGAACGGCCAGTCGGTCGGTTCCGACAAGTATGCCTACAAGCTGGAATGGTTCGAAGCCATGCGCAAGTGGCTGGCCGAAGAGATCAAGCAATTCCCCCGCCTTGCCGTGCTGGGCGACTACAACGTCGCCCCGGCCGACGAAGACGTGCACAACCCCGAAAAGTGGGAAGGGCAGGTCCTGGTGTCCGAACCCGAACGCCAGGCCTTGCGCTCGCTGCTGGACCTGGGCCTGACCGATTCGTTCCGGCTGTTCGAACAGCCGGAAAAGTCGTTCAGCTGGTGGGACTACCGCCAATTCGCCTTCCGCCGCAACGCCGGCCTGCGCATCGACCACGTGCTGCTGTCCGCCCCGCTGGTCAAGCGCTGCGTCGCCTGCGTCATCGACAAGGAACCCCGCCGCAACGAGCAGCCCTCGGACCACGCCCCGGTCATCGCCACCCTGCAATTCGTTTGAAAAAATTCGGTCCGGCGCATGTTGCGCACCCAGGCCGAATTCCTGTATATTTCTGCTCTTGCTTGATTTGGGGCGGTAGCTCAGCTGGGAGAGCGTCGCGTTCGCAATGCGAAGGTCGGGAGTTCGATCCTCCTCCGCTCCACCAAATTCCAGACGGAAAAGCCTTGGACACTTTTGTGTGCCAAGGCTTTTTTGTTTCTGTGCGTCTGATTTGCTTCGTGTAGGCGTTGGCCGCCGTCGCTGGCCGGCCCAGAATGTTCGCCATCGGGCCGCAATGGCCGAGCGGACTTTCTTTATGCCTTTCATCAAACTTCAGCACACGTCCGAACCGCGGTATACCGCAGCGGGAGATCGCGTAGCCGAGCAAAGTCGCAGTAGCGATTTGAGCCTCTTCGACAATCCCGCCCCAGCCGTCCGGCAAGCCGCCAGACATGCCTAGGCTCGCTACTGGCAGCCATCGCTCATGAAGCCGGCCCACTAAGTGACGAGGAGGTCGAGATCTTCAATATTGTTCGGGACAAGACGCCTGCCAAGCCCATGCCTATCCGCTAGGCCCCTCCCCTCAAACCCGCTCCTGATCCAACCTGCGCACCGCCCCGCTCAGCGTCGCAAAATCAAACTCCTTGCGCCCGCGCATCACCAGCCGGATCAGCACCGTCGTCACCACCGGCACAAACGCGGCCAGCAGGAACGATTCCAGCAGGAAAACAGGCTTGTCGCCCGGTGCGGGAAAGAAGAACAGGCCGGCGACGAGGCCGGTAATGGTCGAGAGCGTGGCAGTGAAACCGTCATGCTTGCGGCTGAAAAGGCCGTAGAACACCGGGAACGCGGCGGCCGAGCACAGCAGGTCGGCCAGCAGGAACAGGTACAGCACGCTGTAGCCCTGCGAGGCCACGATCATGACGGGAATGGCCATCAGCAGCACCAGCGAGCGCGCCAGGCGCTTCATGGTGCCGGCGGTGGCGTTGGGCATCAGGCGGCGCAGATCGACCGCGATGATGCTGGTCACCGCGCTGATGGCGGTGTCGGCGGTGCTCATGACCAGCGCCAGGCCCAGCGGGATCAGGGCGATGACGAACCACACCGGAGCGTGCGGCATGATGACGCTGAATAGCGCAATGGAACTGTCGCCCGCCGGGGCCAGGCCGACAAACGCCAGGCCGAACAGGCCCATCAGGAATATGAACGGCGCCACCAGCACGCCGCCCAGCAGAAAGCCGTTGCGCATCGTGCGCGCGTCGCGCGCGGCGTAGATGCGCTGCCAGTTGCCCTGGTGGAAGATGCCGGTCAAGAGGATGGCGACAAAGAAGGTCAGGCCGGCTTTCACGCCCACCGGGTCGGTCACATCCAGCAGTTGCGGCGCCTTGGCCTGCAGCGCCTCGATGGTGGGCAATGCGCCGCCGGCCGCCAGCCAGCCCACGACGCACAACACCAGCAGCAGCGGCACGATGATCATCATCTGCACCTGATCGGTGAAGATCGAAGAGCGCAGCCCGCCGTAGGTGGTGTAGAGCAGCGTCGTCCCCATCACGATGGCGGCCGTGGTCCACAGCGGCACGGGCGCCAGCATCGCGACCAGCTTGGCGATGGCCGTGACCTCGGCGGACAGCGCGATGAAGAGATAAAAGAGCATGATGAACAGTGCCAGGCCATACATGGGCCGGCCATAGCGCGCCATCAGGAACTCCGTCAGCGTGTGACCGTGCGGGATCAGTGCGCGCATGCGGCGTCCCAGCGGAATCATGACCAGCCGCGGCGACATCGAGCCCAGCGCGTAGCCGATCACGGCCGCCAGGCCGCCCCAGGTGGCCGCCTGCGCGGGCGAGAAAAGAATCCAGGCGCCCAGCGTGGACGCCATCAGCGTGAGGATCGTGCCAAACGACCCCTGGCTGTTGCGCGCGACGATGTAGTCTTCGAGCGTGCTGCGCTTGCGCCGGGTGTACAGCACGCTGGCCACGGCGAAGCCGCCCGAGAACAGCAACAGCCATATCAGGGCGGTGGTTTGGGTCAACATGAAGGTCGGTCCTCCCGCGGGCGGCCTGCGGCCACACGCGTAACGCGGCGGCCCGCCGTCGGAAGGCCGCAAGATGAGTGGAATCAGGGAGGGCGCGCGAGACTTGCGGAGTCCTTCCCTTCGCCGGCATTACCCGGATCAGGTTCAAAGGGTTACCGCGTTGCCGCGGAATCTCAGCCCATGCAGGGCTCCCCCAGGAATTGCCGCAAGGTTAGGAGAGCGGCGCGGCTATGTCAACGCGCGGCGCAGGCCGGTGTGGCGGGCGGGGGTGGCTGGCAAGGGTGGCGGGCGCCCGCGCGGGTGATTTATGCTAATTTCGCCCGCTTGCGGCACCGGCGGGCGCGCCGGACGCGGCAACCGATGACGCCAAAGAAGACCTGATCGCCATAATGCACCTGAACCTGTTCATTTTCGGCTGCGGCCACCACCGCGCGGCCTGGCGCCACCCGGACTCGGCGGCAGAGCGGCTGGGGGACATCGCCTATTACGAAAGCCTGGCGCGCACGGCCGAACGCGGCAAGCTGGACGCCATCTTCTTTGCCGACGGCCAGTCGATGGACAACATCGGCGACGGTCCGCGCTGGTACCTGGAACCGCTGACCACGATGGCGGCCATCGCCCGCGCCACCACGCACATCGGGCTGATCAGCACGGTATCCAGCACGTTCTTCACGCCTTTTCATGCGGCGCGCATGGTGGCCTCGCTGGATCACATCTCCGGCGGCCGCATGGGGTGGAACGTGGTGACGTCGATGTTCGACGCCGAAGCGCGCAACCACGGCTACGAAGCCATGCCCGGCCACGACTGGCGCTACGCGCGCGCCGAGGAGTTTGTCGACGTCGCGCTGCGGCTGTTCGACTCGTGGGACGACGACGCCCTGGCCATCGACCGCAACGGTTACTTTGGCGTGCCCGACCGCCTGCACAAGATCGATCACCACGGCGAACATTTCCTGGTGGACGGCCCGTTGACCGTGCCGCGACCTCCGCAAGGCCATCCGGTGCTGTTCCAGGCAGGCGCCTCGGACCAGGGCCGCGATCTGGCGGCGCGGCGCGCGGAAGCCATCTACGCGGTGGCCTACGACCTGCCGGCCGCGCAATCCTATTACCGCGACATCAAGCAGCGGGTGCGGGCCGCGGGCCGCGACGCCTTCGTGCCGATCATGCCCGGGCTGGTGACCTATGTCGGCTCGACCGAAGCCGAAGCCCGCGCCAAGCAGCGCGAACTGGACGAGCTGCTGCCCGCGGACGCCTCGCTGCGACAGTTGGGGATGTTCGTCCTGCAGGATTGCTCGGGTTGGGAACTGGACGCCCCCGTGCCGCCCCTGCCCCCCTTGTCCGAGTTCAAGGGGCCCAAGGGCCGTTACGCGACGATCCTGCGCATCATCGAAACCGAACAGCCCACGGTGCGCCAGTTGCTGGGCAGGCTGGCCGCGGGCGGCGGGCACTGCACGATGGTGGGAACGCCAGAGCAGATCGCCGACCGGATGGAACACTGGTTCAGGAACGAAGGCGCCGACGGCTTCAATCTCATGCCCCCGTCACTGCCGGGCGGCATCGACGATTTCGTAGAACAGGTGGTGCCGGTGCTGCAAAAGCGCGGACTGTTCCGTAAAGACTACGAACACGCCACGCTGCGCGGGCATCTGGGATTGGAACGGCCAGGACGGCAAATGGCGGGCAACTGAAGGGCGGCAAACTGACGCGCCGTCAACGGGACCAGAACCCGCCGGACGCCCGTCACGCACGCGAGGCAGGCCAGCCCGATCAGGCCCAGGTCACGAATTCGCGGTCGGGGCCCGGCATCTACAGATTGGGGTACGTGCCCACGATCTCCAGCACGCCATTGATGACGAACTGCACCCCCATGCAGACCAGCAGAAAGCCCATGACCCGCGAGATGGCCTCGACGCCGCTCTTGCCGATCACGGCCACGATGCGGCCCGCCCAATGCAGGCAGATCCAGAACAGCAGCCCCAGCAGCGAGAACACGATGACGGGCGCGACGGCGACCACCCAGCGCACATAGTCGGGCGCAATGGCGGAATCGACCGAGGATGCGCCGCTGATGATCATCGCGATCGTGCCCGGGCCGGCGGTGCCCGGCAGCGCCAACGGCACGAAGGCGATGTTCGGGCTTTCGCGCTCCAACGCATCGGCCGTGGCTTCGGCCTCCAGGGCGCGGGGATGGTCCGACGGAAACAGCATGCTGAAGCCGATGGTGACCACGATGAGCCCGCCCGCGATGCGCAATCCGGGGATGGAAATGCCGAAGGTGTGCATCAAGAGCGCGCCGGCGTAGTACGTCACCAGCATGATCCCGACGACATAGAACGCCGCCTGGGTCACCTGCTTCTGCCGTTCCTTGAACGGAATCTGGTTTCCGAGCGACAGCAGCAGCGTCATGGAAGTCAGCGGATTGGCCAGCGGCAACATCAGCGCCAGACCCAGGCTGACCAGCTTGCCCAGTTGAATCAGTTCATCGATCATGAAGGCTCGCTAGAGTGTGCGAGCCATCTACTCTACCTCACCCCGCCCGGCGGTTTGCTGCCGCAAGGACACGAAGCGGGCGCGTTCCCCCGCGTCCGCGCCTTGGTCAAGGCGTTCAGCATCGCCCCGGCTAATCATCAGCATCCATTAAACTGATGCAATTCCCGCGGCGGGCCGCGCTGCCTAGCATACAAGCGCCCGCCGCCCGCGGTTCTGCCGCGGCGCATTGCCATTGCCACCCGGAGTTTCTCTTGAGCGACATCTATCACTTCAGCCGCGGCACCGCCCCGCTGCTGATCTCTATTCCCCACCTCGGCAGCCAGATTCCCGAGGCGCAACAGCCGCAAATGACATCCGTCGCCCTGCAGTCGGGCGACACCGACTGGCACCTGGACACCCTGTACCAATTTGCCCAGGCGCTGGGCGCCTCCGTGCTGGGCGCGCGCTATTCGCGCTACGTGGTCGACCTGAACCGCCCGCCCAACGACGAAAGCCTGTATCCCGGGCAGACCAAGACCGGCCTGTGCCCCACCCAGGCGTTTCGCGGCGATGCGCTGTACCAGAACGAGGCCGTGCTCACCGACGCCGAACGCGCCCAGCGGCTGGAGGCGTACTGGAAGCCGTATCACGCCAAGCTGCGCGAAGAGCTCGACCGCATCAAGGCCGAGCACGGCACGGTGCTGCTGTGGGAAGCCCACTCGATCGCCAGCGTCCTGCCCCGCCTGTTCGACGGCAAGCTGCCGGACCTGAACATCGGCACGTCCGACGGCGCGTCGTGCGCGCCCGATATCCTGGCCGCCGTGCAAGGCCAGCTGGACGCGTGCACCGACTACACCTGGGCCGTCAACGGCCGCTTCAAGGGCGGCTACATCACCCGCCACTACGGCGCCCCGGCGGACAACGTCCACGCCATCCAGCTCGAGATGTGCCAGTCCACCTACATGGACGAAACGTACCCGTACGGCTATCGCCCCGACCTGGCCGGCAAGGTCATTCCGGTGGTCGAAGGCATGGTGACTGCCGCGCTGCGCCAGACCACCGCGCGCCAGCGCTAACCCCCCGCCCTTCGCAGCCGGACGCCAACGCCATGACCCGCTTTTCGTTCAGCACCACGGAAAACTACCCGGAATGGAACCTGCTGCTGACTTGGGTGGCGGTCGTGGAAGCCGCGTCGGTGTCCGGCGCAGCGCGGCTGCTGGGGTTCTCGCAGGCGGCGGTGTCGCAGCGGATCAAGCAGCTTGAAGCCGCCATGTCGACCGAACTGCTGGACCGCAGCACCCGCCCGGCCCGGCCCACGCCGGCCGGCGAGCTGCTGTTCGAACACGCCGCGCGGCTGCTGGCGCAGGCCGGCGACATGACCGAGAGCGTGCGCAACCTTAGCCGGGCCAAGCGCAACATCGTGCGTTTCGGTTGCGTGGATTCCTTTGCGGGCACGTTGGGCCCCACGCTGATCCACGGCCTGTCCGGCGCGTCGCGTCAGATCCGGCTGTGGTCGGGCATCACGCCCGTGCTGGACAAGCAGCTGGAGGACCGGCAACTGGACCTCGTCGTCACCACCAGCGCGTCCGCGGGCAAACCCAACATCCGCAAGTACAGCCTGTTCAGCGAGCCCTACGTGCTGATCGTTCCGCGTTCGATGAACATGGACCGGATCGATACGCTCAAGGAATTGGGCAAGCGCGCGCAGTTCATCCGCTACAGCGCGCGTTCGTTCATCGGCGCCGAGATCGACCGGCTGGTCGAGTCGCACGGCGTGACGATTGAACGCACCTACGAATTCGACAACACCGACCCGCTGCTCAGCCTGGTCACGGCGGGCCTGGGTTTTGGCATCAGCACGCCGCTGTGCATCTGGCAGTCGCGCCACTTTCTGGACCAGTTGCGCGTGCTGCCGCTGGCGCCATATCTGGGCGCGGCGCGGGCCGACGATCCCAGCCTGTCGCGCACGCTGTTCCTGGCCGCGCGCCAGCAGGAAGTGGGCAAGCTGCCCTTTGAGGCCCGCGACGTGATCCTGATGGCCATGGAACGCCTGATCCAGAAGGAACTTGCGCCGGCCCTGGGGCTGCCGCCGGCCACGCTGTGGCGCAGCCTGCGGCGTTGACGCGCGATTACGGCAGCGATGCCGTCAGCGCCGGCACGGCCTCGAACAAGTCGCCGACCAGCCCGTAGTCGGCCACGCCGAAGATCGGCGCATCGCCATCCTTGTTGATGGCCACGATGACCTTGGAATCCTTCATGCCCGCCAGATGCTGGATGGCGCCCGAGATGCCGACCGCCACGTACAGCTCCGGCGCGACGATCTTGCCGGTCTGGCCGACCTGCCAGTCGTTCGGCGCGTAGCCCGCGTCCACCGCGGCGCGCGAGGCGCCCAGAGCTGCGCCCAGCTTTTCGGCCAGCGGATCCAGCAACTTGAAGTTCTCGGCGCTGCCCAGGCCGCGTCCGCCCGAGACCACGGCGCGGGCGCCGCCCAGGTCGGGGCGTTCGGACACCGCGATCTCGCGGCTGACGAATCGCGCCAACCCGCTTCCAGCGACGGCTTCGACCGTTTCCACCGCGGCGCTGCCGCCCTCGGCGGGCGCGGCGTCGAAGGCCGTGGGCCGGATGGTGGCGACGATAACCGGGTAACCGCTCTTGACCGTTGCGATGGCATTGCCGGCGTAGATGGGACGCTTGAACGTGTCGGGCGCCAGCACTTCAATGACATCCGATATCTGCGCCACGTCCAGCAAGGCGGCGATGCGCGGCGCCACGCCCTTGCCCTGCGCCGTCGCGGGCAGGAACAGGTGCGAGTAACCGGGGGCACGCGCGACCGCCTGCGCGGCCAGGGCTTCGGGCAAGCCATCGGCAAGCTGCGGCGCTTGCGCCAGCAGCACCTTGTCCACCCCGGCAACGCGCGCGGCGGCGTCGGCCACGGGCTGCGCGTCCCCGCCCGCCACCAGCACGTGGACGGGCATGCCCAGCCGGGTTGCCGCGGCGATGGTGTTGAGCGTGGCGCCGGTGAGCGCCCGATTGTCGTGTTCGGCAATAACAAGGACCGTCATCAGATCACCTTGGCTTCGTTCTTCAGTTTGTCGACCAGCGCGGCCACGTCCGCCACCTTGATGCCGGGCGCGCGCGCCGCGGGTTCCTCGACGCGCAGCGTCTGCAGGCGGGATACGGGATCCACGCCCAGCGCGGCGGGCGTCTGGACATCCAGCGGCTTCTTCTTGGCTTTCATGATGTTGGGCAGCGTGACGTAGCGCGGCTCGTTCAGGCGCAGGTCCGCCGTGACGATCGCGGGCAGGGTCAGTTCCACCACTTCCAGCCCGCCGTCGACCTCGCGCGTGACGCGCGCCGTGCCGTCGCCGATGGCGATGGCGCTGGCGTTGGTGGCCTGCGGCCAGCCCAGCAGGGCCGCCAGCATCTGGCCGGTCTGGCAGGCGTCGTCATCGATCGCCTGCTTGCCCAGGATCACCAGCGCGGGCGCTTCCTGCTCCACGACGGCGCGCAGCAGCTTGGCCACTTCCAGCGGCTGCAGCGCGGCATCCGTCTGCACCAGCACGCCCCGGTCGGCGCCGATGGCCATCGCGGTGCGCAGCGTCTCTTGCGACTGGGCCGTGCCGCAGGACACGGCCACGACCTCGGCGGCAGCGCCCTGCTCTTTCAGGCGCACGGCGGCCTCGACGGCGATTTCATCGAACGGGTTCATCGACATCTTGACGTTGCCGATGTCCACGCCGCTCTGGTCGGCCTTGACGCGTACGTTGACGTTGTAGTCAACCACGCGCTTGACCGCGGCAAGTACCTTCATGGAAACACTCCTGAGTGAAAGGAATCAACGGCCGTTACCGCATCGCGGCGGAAACGGATGCAGCTTGTTCAGCCGGGGCTGGCAGCGGAGACGGCGATGGTGAGGATCACGGCGAATCCGGCGGCGGGGGTGGCAGGCAGCGGGCGGGCGTCTGGTGCGGGGACGTCCCGCCACAACAGGTATTCGCCTGACTCCAGCTCCCCCGGAAAACCACCCTGACCGCCCGTCCCACCCGCGTCCGCGGCCACGATCAACTGCGTGACCGTGCGCCCGGCCAACGTGCCGGGCAAGCCGCCCACGTCGCATCGGCCCGCCGCCACGCCCGTGCACGTCACCGACGCCACCGCCTCGCCACGCCGGACAAAAAGGTTCAGCACGCGCACCGGCCCGCCGATCAGCGTGGACTGCAGCACGTCATCGCCCCCGAACGGCGCGGGTTCGCGCGGCCGCAGCGGCACGGCAACCCCTTCCCCTTGCAGCGTCACGCCTTCCCCGGACAGCACTACCGACACGCGGTCGTAGCCGGGAAAGCGCGAGTACGGGCCGTCGCGCTCGATATCGGCGATGCTGACGCGCCAGCGCCCGTCCGGGTCGGCTGCCAGCGTGCGCGTGACGCCGCCGCCGTTTTTCCAGGGCTCGGGCGGCAGCGCCATCCAGCTGGCGCGCTGCGGCGCGGCCAAATCAGGACACCGCGCCAAGGCCGTACTTCCCGGTCAACAACGCGCCGCGCTGAAAGCGGCCAAGTTCATAAGGCGTGAGCG
Source organism: Achromobacter sp. E1 (assembly GCF_037039475.1). Classification (NCBI taxonomy): domain Bacteria; kingdom Pseudomonadati; phylum Pseudomonadota; class Betaproteobacteria; order Burkholderiales; family Alcaligenaceae; genus Achromobacter; species Achromobacter sp. E1. The sequence continues at coordinate 2,294,517 of NZ_CP146253.1, read as the reverse complement.
ACACGTCGGTCGCCAGGCCCAGCGCCTCCTGCGCCAGCACGCGGCCCACGGTGGGCGACAGCTTGAAGCCGTGGCCCGAGAAGCCAAAGCCCACGATCAGGCCCTGCACGCCGGGCACGCGGCCCAGCACGGGATTCCAGTCGGGCGTCACGTCGTAGACGCCGGTCCAGGACGACGCCAGTCCGGCGGACTCGTAGGCCGGAAAGCGGTCCGCGACCTGGGCACCGACTTCGGCCACGTAGTCCAGCGGAATGTCGCCCTGTTCGGCGTCGCTCTTTTGCAGCGCCTCGCCCACGATGCCCTCGCTCACCAGCATCTGGTTGCCGCCGTAGCTGCGGCAGTACAGCATGCCGGGCGACGCCAGGTCCTTGAAGACGGGCATCGAATACGTATAGGGCGCGGCGTCGCATTCCAGCGCCAGCACGGCGTGGCGCTCAGGCACGACGGGCATGGCAACGCCCGTCCAGCCGGCAAGCTCGGGCGTCCAGATGTTCTGCGTGCTGATGACCAACGGGGCGTGGTAGTCGCCTTCCGAGGTGGAAACGCCCGTCACGCGGCCGTTGTCGATAAGCAGGCGCTGGACGTTGACGTTCTCGCGGATGGTGACGCCACGGCGGCGCGCGCCGCGCGCAAAGCTGGTGGCCACCAGGTACGCGTCGGCAAAGCCCGCTTCCGGCTCGTAGCCGATCAGCGCGGCGTTGTCGAAAGACGCGATGGGCAGCAGTTCGCGGGCCTGGGCGGCATCCAGCAATTCCAGCGCGATGCCCTGCGCCTTTTGCTGCGCCAGCGCGCCGCGCAGCGGTTCCAGCTTGTCGTCGTCGGCGGCGGTGATCAGGTAGCCGCATTTGACCAGTCCGCAGGAGGCCTCGTCGTCGCCCAGATAGCTGGCGAAATTGTTGAACACGCTCCAGGAGCGTTGGGCCAGCTCCACGTTCTCGCGCACGGAATAGTGCGTGCGCAGGATGCCGGACGACTGCGACGTGGTGCCCGCCCCGATGGTCTCGCGGTCCAGCACCAGCACGTTCTTCGCGCCGAGCTCGGCCAGGTGAAAGGCCACCGAACTGCCGATCACGCCGGCACCAATCACGATCACGTCATAACTTTTCACGACAAGGCTCCAAGGACAAGTGCCGCGAGTGTGGGCCCGGCCTTTCGGAGCCGCGGCAATATAAGCGCCGCGAATACTTAATAAAAGCGTTCTGGAAAAGCGCGCCGGGTGTCAGGCGGCGGCGCTGGCGGCGGCGCGTATCGCCTCGGCATCCCTGCCCGGCGGCAGGCCGAACATCCGCCGGTATTCACGGGTGAACTGCTGCACGCTTTCATAGCCCACCCCGAATGCCGCGCTGCTGGCGGACGCGCCCTCGGCCGTCATGCGCCGGCGCGCCTCGATCAGGCGCAGTTGCTTCTGGAACTGGCGCGGCGACAGCGACGTGGCCGCGCGAAAGTGCTGATGGAACGATGAGGCGCTCATGCCCGCCGCGGCCGCCAGCCGCTCGACCGGCAGCGGTTGCGCAAACTCGGCCCGCAGCAGCGCGACGGCGCGCGCGATGCGCGGGACGGCGCTGGCCGGCCCGGCCAGCTGGCGGATCGCCTGCCCGTGGCGGCCGGCCAGCAGCCAATAGTGCATTTCGCGCACCAGCTGGGCTTGCAGAATGGGCAGCGCCGTCGGCCGTTCGACCAGGCGCAGCAGACGCAGCGCGGCGTCGGCGACTTCGGCATCCGTCTGCTCCACCCGCACCGGCGCGCCGGGTTCTCCCGGCCCCAGCTTCATTTCCAGGGCCAGTTCGGCGATGACGGCCAGATCCAGATCCAGGACCAGCGACAGATACGGCTGCGCCGCGCTGGCGCGCGTGATCTGGCTGACGGTGGGCACATCGGCCGTGATCAGCAGCGAATCGCCCGCGCCGAAATCGAAGGTGTCCGCACCCAGCGACACGCGCTTGGCGCCCTGCAGCACCAGGCACGCAAGCGGCCGCGAGATCGCGTGGTCCAGCCCGCTGGGCTGCACCGCGCGGATGACGGCGAGTCCCGGGATGGGGGTTTGTGCCAAACCGGCCAGCCCGGCGTGGCACGCCGCGTAGCGGCTGGCGGCCGCGCGCAGGGCGTCGTTCATGGAGGATTCGCAAGAGGTTGCCACGGGGCCATCGTAATGGGTTCTCGTCGAGCCGGGCGCACATTTGGAGGATCAGGCCAACAACGTCAACGTTCAGGCAAAGGCCATCGGCGGCTTCCGCCACAGAATGGAAGCCTCATCGCAAGCCACCAAGGAGCCATTCCATGAGCAAGATTTCTCTCGTCACCGGATCGAGCCGCGGCCTGGGCCGCAGCGCCGCCCTGGCACTCGCCCGCCACGGCAACGATGTCGTCATCACCTACCAAAGCCGCGAGGCGCAGGCCAACGAGGTCGTCGCCGAGGTCGAACAGCTGGGCGGCAAGGCCGTCGCGTTGCAGCTCGATGCGGGCAACGTCGCCGCGTTTCCGGATTTTGCCGCCCGCCTGCAGGCGGCGCTGGCCCGGACATGGCAGCGCGACCGCTTCGATCATCTCGTCAACAACGCCGGCCATGGCGAGATGGCGCAGATTGCCGACATGAGCGTCGAGGCCTTCGACAACCTGGTCGACGTGCACTTCAAGGGCGTGTTCTTTCTGACGCAGCACCTGCTGCCGCTGCTAGCCGACGGCGGCCGCATCGTGAACCTGTCGAGCGGCCTGACGCGCGTGTCGGCGCCCGGCTGGGCGGCGTATGCCGCGGTCAAGGGCGCCGTCGAGGTGCTGACGGTCTACCTGGCCAAGGAGCTTGGCCACCGCGGGATCGCCGTCAACACCGTGGCGCCGGGCGCCATCGAAACGGACTTTCTGGGCGGCGCGGTGCGCGACACGCCCGAGTTCAACAAGGCGTTCGCGGACATGACCGCATTGGGACGCGTGGGCGTGCCCGACGACATCGGGCCGATGATTGCCAGCCTGTTGTCCGAAGACAACCGCTGGGTCAACGCCCAGCGCATCGAAGTCTCGGGCGGCCAGGGCATCTGACACGGGCGCCTCGGGCACGGCCGCGCGTTGCGGCCGCGCCGGCCTTTCCCTTGCTGCCTGCGGCGCGCCGATTAAGCGCCGCTGATGTTGACCATCGCCGCTCCTTATATTCATGCCGCGGCCGGATGCTCGGGCGAAAGTCTCGTCTGCCGCACCCCAGAGTGCCGGCGACATGGAATCCATCGGTCAATCTACAGACAGTAGGGGAAAAATATGAACATGAATCGCCGCGCCATGCTGGTGCGCACGGCCGCGCTTGCGGGCGCCAGCGCCCTGGGCTTTCCGATGATCGGCCGCGCCGCGGGCGCGTCCTACACCTATGGCGGCTCCGCGTGGCTGGGCCATTACTCCGCCTACATCGCCATGAAAACGGGGCTGTTCGCCAAGCAGGGCCTGGACATCAAATGGCAGAGCTTTGCCACGTCGTCCGACCGCATGAGCGCGGTGATGGCCGGCAACATCGATCTGGCGGGCACCGGCGTGGTGTCGTCGCTGGCGCTGATGGCCGCGGGCGCGCGCCAGTTCCAGGTCATCGCGACCCCAAACAACTTCGGCCGCGCCGAGGGCGTGCTGGTGCGCGAGAACGTCAAGTCGGTGGCCGACCTGAAGGGCAAGAAGATCGGCGTCACCTACGCCTCCAGCGCCCACGTGCTGCTGCTGGACGTGCTGCGCCAGGCCGGTCTGAACCCTGATCGCGACGTGGCCATCATCAACCTGCCGGCCACCAACCTGCTGTCGGCCTACCAGGGCGGGCAGATCGACGCCGCCGTGGCGTGGACGCCGGCCTTTGACCGCATCAAGGCCGTGCCGGGCACGCATGTCCTGCTGGACGATACGGCGTTCTCGCTCTACAAGCAGTACGCCATCACCCCGGGTCCCGATGTGCTGCTGACCCATGCCAAGCTGGGCAAGGAGAACCCCGAGGCCGTGCGCAAGTTCCTCACGGCGGTGTTCCAGGCCAATGCGATGCTGACGAACCAGCCCGAGGAGGCCGCGGGCGTGCTGCTGGAGCTGACGGGCCTGTCCAAGGACGAACAGCTTGCGGTCATCAAGCAGACGCAGTGGTATTCGGCCGAGGACCAGAAAGCCCTGATGATCGAACCGGGCAACTTTGTGAACGGCATGCAGAAACTGGCCGAGATGCTGGTGTCGCTCAAGCAGATCGACCGCGCGCCCGCCGTCAAGGACTGGGTCCAGTCCGCGTATCTCTGAACCCGGGACATTCTGCCTATGTCCGCACGTTCTTCTTCACGCGAAACACGCCTGCTCTGGGTCAGCGTGTTTTCGCTGCTCGGTTTTCTGTTGCTGTGGGAGGGGCTGTGCCGCGCCGGCGCGGTCGATCCCATTTTCCTGCCCGCGCCGTCCCAGGTCCTGGCGCGGGCGCTGTCCATGTCCGACCAGGGCACGCTGTTCTACAACGTGCTGGCCTCGACGCGCCGCGTCATGGTGGGCTTTCTGGCCGCGGTGATCGTCGCGATTCCGCTGGGCATTTTGCTGGGCACCTCGAAGGTGGCGCGCGCCGTCTTCGATCCCATCATCTCGTTCCTGCGCCCGCTGCCATCGATGAGCTGGATTCCGCTGTCGCTGCTGTGGTTCGGCATTACCGAAACGCAGAAGTACAGCATCGTCTTCATGGGTTCCTTCGTGCCCGCCCTGCTTTACGTGATGGAAGCCTCGCGCAGCATCGATCCGGTGCTGGTGCGCGCCGCGCGCAACCTGGGCGCCAACCGCTGGCAGGTCATGCGCGAGGTGCTGTTTCCCGGCTGTCTGCCGCAGATCCTGTCGGGCATGAAGATCATCCTGGGCCTGTCCTGGACCTGCGTGATCTCGGCGGAACTGGTGGCGTCCAAGGAAGGCCTGGGGTTCATGATCATGAACGGCAAGGAATTCTTCCAGACCGACACGGTGGTGCTGGGCATGGTGCTGATCAGTTTCACCGTGCTGGTGACCGATCTGTGTTTGCGGCTTCTTGAACGGTGGGTGCTGGCATGGCAGCGATGAACGACACGATGATCCGGCTGACGGACGTCTCCAAGGCCTACGGCGACGTGCCCGTGCTGGACAAGGTGAACCTGGAGGTCAAGCGCGGGGAATTCCTGGTGCTGCTGGGCGCCTCGGGCTGCGGCAAGTCGACGCTGCTGAACCTGATGGCCGGCTTCATCACGCCCAACACCGGATCGGTGCAGATCAACGGCAGAGAGGTCACCGACGTGACCGCCGCGTGCGGCATGGTGTTCCAGCAGTACGCGCTGTTTCCGTGGCGCACGGTCCAGGAAAACGTGGAGTTCGGCCTGAAGATGCGGGGCATGTCCCGCCAGGAACGCGCGCCGATCGCCCGCCGTTTCATCGAGATGGTGGGACTGAAGCACGCGGCGGACAAGTATCCGCATGCGTTGTCGGGCGGGATGAAGCAGCGCGTGTCGATCGCGCGCGTGCTGGCCAACGACCCGGACGTGATGCTGTTCGACGAGCCCTTCGCCGCGCTGGACGCGATGACGCGGCAGGTGCTGCAAGACCAGCTGTTGTCGATCTACGAGCAGAGCGGCAAGACCATCGTCTTCATCACGCACTCCATCGACGAGGCACTGACCCTGTCGACGCGCATGGCCGTCATGGGATCCAAGCCCGGCCGCATCGTGCAGGACATCCAGAACGACCTGCCGCATCCGCGCAGCGCCGACGTGCAGTTGTCGCCCCGCTTCGTGGAACTGAAGCGCGCCATCTGGGAGCGCGTGCAGGAGGAAGTCACGCGCAGCATGGAGCTGGCGGCCGACTAATGGCGGGGGGGCCCGATGGGCGCCCCGCCCTTGCCCCACGCCCAGCTACGCGCGGCGGCCTTCCTCGGCCAGGAACTCCACCAGCGCCGGCAACGAAGGATCCATCGGCCGGTTGGCGTGGATGCGCATCACATAGCCCCACGAACCCGCCATGCGCAGGTGGGGCGCCAACGGCACCAGCCGGCCGCTCGCCAGGTCTTCGTCGATGAGCGGCGCGCGGCCCAGCGCGATCCCGACGCCCGCCGCCGCGGCGGCCACCACGGTGCTCAGGCCGCTCAGCACCATCGGGTCCTGCCAGTCGTCCGGGGCCAGACCCAGCCTGGGACGCCACGTTCGCCAGTCGGTTTCGGGACTGTCGATGTGCTTTTCCTCCAGCCAGCGATGACGCAGGAACACGCCCGGATCGTTGCGCTCGGCCTCGGGCACCAGCGCCGGGCTGCACACCGGCACCACGGTCTCGGTCATGAGCGGGATGTCGCCCGGCGCGGCGATGTGCGGTCCCATCGCCCGCACATGCAGGAAGGCCAGATCGATGTCCTGGGTTTTCCAGGCCGGATCCTGGCTGGCATGCAGATACACCTGGATGTCGATATCCGGATGCAACTCGATGAACCGCCCGATGCGCGGCGCCAGCCACAGCGCGGCCAGCGAGGGGTTGGCGGACACGTTCAACGTATAGCGCCGCTTGCCGCGGGCGCTGGCCCGGACATTGCGGCAGGCTGTCTCCAATAGGGTCAAGGCCTGTTGTACGGATGCCAGCAAGGCGGCGCCCGCTTCCGTGGTCTCGGCGCGCCGCACGGTGCCGCCCCGACGCAGCAGCGGCGCCCCCAGGTCGGCCTCAAGCGCCCGCAACTGATGGCTGACGGCGCTTTTCGTGACGTTCAGCTCTGCCGCGGCGCGGCTCAGGCTGCCCAGCCGGGCCACGGCTTCGAAGGCGCGCAAGGCGGCCAGCGGCGGAGTGCGGGTGGAGGCGTCGGACATCGGTTGAGTTTATCTCAACCCTTGATTGAAAATTCATCGCTTTCGCATGCAGGCCGGATCGTGGACCATGCAGGCTCTGGATGGAGTAAACGGCTATGTATTTCGATTCGAGGCTGTGGCGCCTGACCGAGGGTCTGCGCGCCGGCATGGCGGGCGGCATCTTTCTGGGCCTGATGGCCCTGGCAGCCGGGATTGCACGCTACGTGTTCCTGGGCCAGTTGCTGGCCCGCGTGTTCGACGGTGCGCCGTGGCAGGACTGGGCGGCGCCCGCGCTGTGCGTGGCGGCCATGGTGCTGCTGCGAGCCTTCCTGGACGACTGGCGCACGGTGCAGGCCAACCGCACGTCGGCGGCCATCCAGCACACGCTGCGGGCTCGGTTGTACGACCGCATCGTCGCGCTGGGGCCGGCATGGTTTGCCAACCAGCGCACCGGCGGCGTCATGCTCACCGTGGTGGACGGCGTCGAACAATTGCAGACATTTTTCGGACAGTACCTGCCGCAGGTCGCCATCGCCGCGGCCGCGCCGTTCGCGATCTTTGCCGTCATCGCATTCTGGGACGTGCCGACCGCCCTGGTGTTCCTGGCCGCGGCGCTGTTCGCGCTGTTCGGGCCGATGGCGGTGCACATGCTGGACCGGCGCGCCAGCCTGGCGCGCAGCCGGTCGCTGAACGAATTTGGCGAAGAATTCCTGGACGCCGTGCAGGGCCTGCCCACGCTCAAGTCATATGGCCAGGGCAAGGCTTGGGGCGAACGGCTGGCCGCCCGCGCGCGCAGCCTGTCGGACAACACCTTCTGGGTCCTGTCCGTCAGCCTGCTGACGCGCGGCATCAGCGACCTGGGCGTGGCGCTGGGCGCCGCGCTGGCGCTGACGCTGGGCGCGTGGCGCGTCGCCGCCGGCGACATGAGCGTCGAGGCGCTGCTGATCGTGCTGATGGCGGGCACCGAGATCTTCCGGCCGCTGCGCGACCTGCGCGCGGTGCTACACCGGGGCATGCTGGGCCAGTCGGCCGCCGCCAGCATCCACGCGCTGATGGACGCCCAACCGCTGACGCCCGCCCCGGACAGCGCCGGGCGAGCGGACGCCGTGCGAGCGGGCGCCGCCCGCCTGGCGCCCACCATCGAGTTCGACGACGTGGCGTTTTCATATACGCCCGAACGCGCTGCCCATCAGGGCCTGGCGTTTCGGATCGCGGCGGGCGAACGCGTTGGCGTGGTCGGCCCCAGCGGCGCGGGCAAGTCCACCATCGTGCGGCTGCTGCTGCGCGAATGCGTGCCGCAAGGCGGCGTGGTGCGGGTCGGCGGACACGACATCAACACGCTGGACACGCAGTTCCTGCTGTCGCACTTTGCGCTGGTCAGCCAGGACATCACGCTGTTTCACGGCACCATCGACGACAACCTGCGGCTGGGCCGCCCAGACGCCACGCAGGACGAGGTGCGCGCGGCCGCGCGCGCCGCGAACATCGACGACTTCATCATGGCGCTGCCCGACGGCTACGCCACGCGCATCGGCGAACGCGGCCTGCAGTTGTCGGGCGGCCAGCGCCAGCGCGTGGCGATCGCCCGCGCCCTGCTGCGCGATGCGCCCATCCTGATCCTGGACGAGGCGCTGTCCTCGGTGGACACCGAGAACGAGGCGCTGATCCAGCAGGCGCTCGACCGTCTGATGGCCGGCCGCACGACGCTCATCCTGGCCCACCGCCTGGCCAGCGTGATCGGCGCCGACCGCATCCTGGTCCTGGACCAGGGCCGCGTGGCGGAATCGGGACCCCATGCCGCGCTGATGCGCCAAGGCGGGCTGTACCACCGGCTGATGCACGAACAGGCCGCCGCGCATCGGAATCCCGCCGCGGGCACGACGCCCGCCGCGCGGCCCGACACGGCGCGGGCGGCTGTCCCGGACGACGGCAACGACCGGGGCCCCGCCCTGCGCTCGCTGGACGCCGACGCCGACCAGGTCGGCTGGCGCGCCACGCTAGGCACGCTGTTGTCGGTGGTGCGGCCGTGGCGCGGCACGCTGATTGCGACCATCCTGCTTGGCGTGGCGCGCGTGGCCGCCTTCATCGGCGTGGGCGTGTTCAGCGCCCTCATCGTGGCCGCCATCCGCGATGGCCGCGAGACCGGCGCGCTGGTCGCTGGCCTCTTGATCGCCGCGCCGCTGGCCGCCCTTTTCCACTGGCTGGAATCGTGGCTGGCGCACGCGATGGCCTATCAGCTGCTTGCCGACATGCGCGTCAAGCTCTACGACAAACTTGAACGGCTGGCGCCCGCCTATCTGCTGCAGCGCCGCTCCGGCGACCTGGTGGCGCTGGCCACCCAAGACGTGGAGATGGTGGAATATTTCTACGCGCACACCATCGCGCCGGCCATCGTGTCGGTGCTGGTGCCGCTGTCCGTGCTGGGCTTTCTGGGGTTCTACAGCTGGCCGGTTGCGCTGGCGCTGCTGCCCTTCCTGGCCTACGCGCTGCTGTCGCCGGTGCGCGGCCGCCAGCGCGTGGACGCCCTGGGCGACAAGGCGCGCCAGGCATTGGGCGAAATGAGCGCCCACACCACCGACACCATCCAGGGCCTGGCGGACCTGACCGCCTTTCAGGCCACCGGCCGGCGCCGCGACCAGTTCCTGAAGGTCGCCGACCACTACCGCGAGCGGCGTCTTGCCATTCTGCGCGACCTGTCGCGCCAGACCGCCTGGTTCGAAACGGCGATGGGCCTGGGCGGCCTGGCCGTGGCGGTCGTGGGCGCGTTGCAGGTGCAGGCGGGCACGCTGTCCGCCGGCATGCTGCCCCTGCTGGTGCTGATTGCACTGGCCACGTTCCTGCCGGTGTCGGAGATCTCGCAGGTCAGCCGACAGTTGGCCGACACCATCGCCGCCACGCGCCGACTGCATGTGGTGGCCAACGAACCCGAACCGGTCGTGGACGGCCCCCTGCCCGCGCCGGTGGCGGCCCACGGCCTGTCGCTCGCGTTCGATCGCGTCAGTTTTGCCTATCCTGGCAAGCGCCAGGACACCCTGCACGACCTCAGCTTCACCGTGCCGGCCGGCGCCACCGTGGCAATCGTGGGCGCCTCGGGCGCCGGCAAGAGCACGGTGGCCAGTCTGCTGTTGCGCTTCTGGGACCCGCGCGAAGGCGCGGTCAAGCTGGACGGCGTGGACGTGCGCCAGCTCAGGCTCGACGGCCTGCGCGAGCGCGTGGCGCTGGTGACGCAGGACACCTACCTGTTCAACGACACGCTCGAAGGCAATATCCGGCTGGCCCGCCCCGAGGCCAGCCGCGAGGACCTGATGCGCGCGCTGGAACAGGCGGCGCTGGCCGACTTCGTCAAGCGCCTGCCCGAGGGTCTGGCCACGCGCGTGGGCGAACGCGGCATGCAGTTGTCGGGCGGCCAGCGCCAACGCATCTCGATCGCCCGCGCCTTCCTGAAGAACGCGCCGGTGCTCATTCTGGACGAGGCCACCTCGCACCTGGACACGCTGTCGGAAATGCAGGTGCGCGGCGCGCTGGACGTGCTGATGCGCCACCGCACGACGCTCGTGATTGCGCACCGCCTGTCCACCATCCGCGACGCCGATCTGATCCTGGTGCTGGACCGCGGCACGCTGGCCGAGTCCGGCACGCATGACCAACTGCTGCGCAAGCAAGGCGTGTATGCGCGGCTGGCAAGCCATCAGGGCGGCTACGCGGCCGCGGCGTCGCAGGCCGGCTAACGTCGCGTTGAAAAAAACCGACAGCCCATTCGGTCCCTGCACTCGGCCCGTTGATTCGCCTATATCACTTCGATAGAATCGGCAATTCGGGCCCTTGCCCATTCTTTTTTTCCCCTCACCCACCGACAGGGAGGCTGCATGATGTACCCCATGCCGAACGCCGTCCCGCGCGTGTCCCCGCGACGCCATTAAGTCGTCGCCCGCGCGGCCCCGTCGCCAGTTCCGTATCTGGCGACCGGTCCGCCGTGCCTATCTGAACCCTTGAACGCAGTGGCCAGCGCCCAACAGGCGCCCGGCGTGTTTTCCCCTCTTTCCTTACAAGGACCTGGCGCGTTCGTCCCGCCAGACCATGGCAATGGCTAGAAAAAAAATCGACTTTCGAGGACAGGCCTTCAAGGATGTCCTGGGCTTTACCTTCCGTTATTGGGGCCGGCAACCCTTGCGCATCGTGGTCATCGTGGCGCTGGCCCTGCTGTCCGCCGTGGCCGACGTGCTGACGCCGATGTACGCCGGCCGTCTGGTCGACGCAGTGGCGTCGGGCGCGGCCGGCGACCAGCTTGCCTGGAACGCCGCCATCACGGCCTTCTGGCTGCTGGTCGCGCTGGGCGTGGGCGGCACGCTGCTGCGCCAGGCTGTCTTCCAGAACATCATCACCTTCACGCTGAAGATGATGAACGGCATCGCCTCCAACGCGTTCTATCGCGTGCAGCGGTTTTCCACCGACTGGCATGCCAACAGCTTCGCTGGCTCGACGGTGCGCAAGATCACGCGCGGCATGTGGGCGGTGGACCTCTTGAACGACACGCTGCTGGTGGCGCTGCTGCCATCGGTCGTCATGCTGGTGGGCGCCACCGCCCTCTTGGGCGCGCACTGGCCGCTGATGGGGCTGGTGGTGGGCCTGGGCTCGGTGTTGTACATCGCCGTCACTGCCACACTGTCGCTGGCCTATGTGGCGCCCGCGGCGCGCCTGGGCAACGCCTGGGACACGCGCATGGGCGGCGCGCTGGCCGACGCCGTCAGCTGCAACGCCGTGGTCAAGGCCTTTGGCGCGGAGACGCGTGAGGAAGCGCGCCTTGACCGGGTCATCGACAAGTGGCGCCGCCGCACGCGCCGCACCTGGATCCGCGCCACGTTCAACGGCGGCATCCAGGGCGCGATGCTGGTGGCCATGCAGGCGTCCATCCTGGGCGCGTCGCTGCTGCTGTGGTCGCGCAACCAGGCCAGCGTGGGCGACATCACATTCACGCTGACCATGTTCTTCGTCCTGCAGGGCTATCTGCGCGACGTCGGCATGCACATCCGCAACCTGCAGCGGTCGGTCAACGACATGGAGGAACTGGTGTCGCTGGAAAAGCAGCCGCTTGGCGTGGAAGACCGGCCGGGCGCGGGCGCGATCGCCGTGACGGCGGGCGAGATCCGCTTCGAGGACGTGACGTTCCGCTACGGGTCGCACCACACCGCGCTGTACGACCGGTTCTCCGTGCGGATCGCGCCGGGCGAACGCGTGGGCCTGGTCGGTCACTCGGGTTCCGGCAAGACCACGTTCATCAAGCTGATCCAGCGCCTGTATGACGTGAATGGCGGGCGCATCACCATCGACGGACAGGACATCGCCCAGGTAAAGCAGGCGTCGCTGCGCAGCCAGATCGCGATCGTGCAGCAGGAGCCCGTGCTGTTTCACCGGACGCTGGCGGAGAACATCGCGTACGCGCGACCCGGCGCGTCGCAGGCCGACATCGAGCAGGCGGCCCGGCTGGCCAGCGCGCATGATTTCATCATGGCGCTGCCCAAGGGCTACGACACGCTGGTGGGCGAACGCGGCGTCAAGCTGTCCGGCGGCGAACGCCAGCGCGTGGCCATTGCCCGCGCATTCCTGGCTGACGCGCCCATCCTGATCCTGGACGAAGCCACGTCCAGCCTGGACAGCGAAAGCGAGGTGCTGATCCAGCGCGCGATGGACCGCCTGATGGAAGGCCGCACGACGCTGGTCGTGGCGCACCGCCTGTCGACGGTCCGCGCGCTGGACCGCCTCTTGGTCATGGACCATGGACGCGTAATCGAGGAAGGCAGCCATGACGCGCTGATCCGCCTGAAGGGCGGCCTGTACCGGCGCCTGTTCGAGCGTCAGGCGTTGGAGCTGACGAAGGGTCTGGACCCGGCCGAACTCCTGGAAGACGGCGCCGTCCCGCCGCCCGCCAAGACCGACGAGGTCGACGCAGCTTCGCTCGCCTTCGGCAAGTAACGCTGGCGCGGTGCGAAGCAACCAGGCCCGGCACAATTGCGCGCCGGGCCTTTCTTGTTGGCGGTTCACCGCATTGGGGTGGTGTCTGACACCTCATTTGGTCAGTCCCGGTGTCTGACACCCTCTCAGTCCCGGTGTCTGACACCCTCTGAGATGCGGCCGCAAACTGTCGATCACTTCCCCAGGGTGTCAGACACCTAGCAACTGCCGATCCCCTCTCGCCCGGGTGTCATACACCTGGCAAGTTGCCGCGCCCGTCAGCCCGGGCGGTTGGCGAATGTCAGGCGCAGGCCGAAGCCGATCAGCGCGGTGCCGAAGACCAGGCCCTGAATCTTCTGCGCACGCGGACTTGCCGACATCCAGCGGCCTACCGCGCCGCCCGCCAGCGCGCACAGCACGTCGAACGTCAGGCCCAAACCGACGAGGATGACGCCCAGCACGGCGAACTGCTGGCCGATCGGGCCGCGCTCGGGAGACACGAACTGCGGCAGGAGCACCGAGCAGAACAGCAGCGCCTTGGGGTTGAGCACGTTGGTGAGCACCCCGCTCATCAGCGCGGGTCCCCAGCCCGCATGCCGCGGCGCGACCTCGCCGTTCAAGGGCGGAATCGCCAGCGGCGCGCGCAGCAGACGGATCCCCAGCCACACCAGATAGCAACCGCCTACCGTGCGCGCCGCGTCGAACGCCCACGGGTGGGTCTTGAACAAGGCCGCCAAACCCAGAGCAGCCAGCGTCACGTGCGCCGCGCGTGCGATCGCCAAGCCCGCCGCCACCGCCAGCGCCTGCCCGCGGCCGCGCAGCAGACCGGTTTCCAACAACAGGATCATGTCCGGCCCGGGCACCACGTACACGATCAGAAGGGCCCCAAGAAACAACGCCATATCGGCCATGACCGCGCTCCACCACAAGTTTTCAATGGCGAAATTCTAGAAAAAAGGGGCTGGCATGTGCTTGCCATTCTTGCCAACTTCGATACCATTCCTGGCACAACACACCAATCAAAAATCGAATTCCATCCATCCATGCCAAAACGCCAACTTGACGCCTACGACCGCCGCATTCTGGAGGCATTGCAAAAGAACGGCCGGCTCACCAACGTGGAGCTCGCGGACCAGATCGGTCTGTCTCCGTCGCCCTGCCTGCGCCGCGTGCGGATGATGGAGGAAGCCGGCGTCATCCAGGGCTACGAAGCGCGCCTGGATCCGCACGAGGTCGGGCTGGGATTGACGGTGTTCGTGGGCGTGAAGGTCGAGCGTCACCACGAACGGGACGCCGAGATGTTCCGCAACGAGGTCAGCGCGCTACCGGAGGTGATCGCCGCGCACCTCGTGTCCGGCGAATCCGACTTTCTGTTGCAGGTCGTGGTGCCCGATCTGCGGGGGTATGAGCATTTCCTGCTGCATACCCTGCTGAAACTGCCGGGCGTCAAAGATATTCGCAGCAATTTCGCGATCCAGACGGTTAAGCCGCAAAGTCCCCTGCCGCTGGATCATCTGGGCCGATAAGGCTCGTCACCTCACGGCATGGCCGCCGCCGCCCGGTCCACCGCCGCGCTGCGCCGCTCGAAACGCGCCTGCGACATCGCCAGATAGCGTTCCACGATCGCCGGGTCCGATGTCTTCGGCGTGCCGCCCGGGAACGGCGGCTTCGGGTCGTACTCGATCTGCAACTGGATCAGTTTGGCGACGTCCTCGCCGCAGAGCGCCGCCACCACCTTCAACCCCATGTCGATCCCCGACGTCACGCCGCCCGCGGTGAACACGTTGCCATCCACGCACAGGCGCTCGTCGCTCGGCGTGGCCCCGAAACGGGACAGCAGTTCCCGCGCGCGCCAGTGACTGGACGCCCGCTTGCCCCGCAGCAACCCGGCCGCGCCCAGCAGCAGGGAACCCGTGCAGATGCCGAACAGGTACTTGGCACCCTGCCCTTGCCGGCGCGTGAAATCGACCCATGCCGGATCGACGATGGCGTCATCCGTGCCCGGCCCGCCCGGCACCACCAGCAAATCGCAAGGCTGCGCCGACGCGATCGTCTGCGTGGGCACGAAACACAATCCCCGGTCGCAACGCACCGGTTCCATCGTTTTTGCGACAAAATCCACCGTAAATCCCGGCGCGTTCGCCAGCACTTCGTACGGCCCGGTCATATCAAGCTGGGTCAGCCCTTCGAACAAGACGATATTCACCTTCATGACGATGCTCCCATGGAAACGCCAGAACCCAGCATAGGCGAACGCGCCACGCACGGCGCGCCAGAATGCGCGCCAAATGCGCCAATCGCGCCACAACGCGTGATGTTCGTGCTGTACGACGGTTTCCAGCCGCTGGACCTGGCCGGACCGTGGCAGGCCTTCAGCTCGGCCAACGAAGAGGC
This sequence comes from Achromobacter sp. E1, assembly GCF_037039475.1. Classification (NCBI taxonomy): domain Bacteria; kingdom Pseudomonadati; phylum Pseudomonadota; class Betaproteobacteria; order Burkholderiales; family Alcaligenaceae; genus Achromobacter; species Achromobacter sp. E1. The sequence continues at coordinate 2,279,404 of NZ_CP146253.1, read as the reverse complement.
GGGCCGCCAGCTCTACGCCCTGCACACCATCGCGGCGACGCCAATCGTCGCCACGTGGGAACAGGGGCTGCGCATGCAGGTCGACGGCACCTTCGAGGCCGACGGCGATGCGCCCATCGACATGCTGCTCGTGCCCGGCGGCCCCGGCGTCGACCGGGCCGCGGCGCACGGCGAAACGCGCGCCTGGCTGCGGCGGCGCGACGCCGGCACGCGCCGCACCAGCAGCGTCTGCACCGGCGCGTTCGTACTGGCGGCGGCCGGACTGCTGGACGGCCGCGCGGTCACCACACACTGGCGCTCGGCCGACCGGCTGCGCCAGCTTTACCCCGGCCTGCGCGTCGACGACGACCGCATCTTCATCGAAAGCGGCAAGTACTGGACCTCCGCGGGCGTCACGGCCGGCATCGACCTCGCGCTGGCGCTCATCGAACGCGACTTCGGCGCCGCGCTGTCCCAACAGGTCGCGCGCCGGCTCGTCGTCTTCATGCGCCGCAACGGCGACCAGCGCCAATACAGCCAGACGCTGCGGCTGCAAGACCGCGTGGCCGCGCCGTTTCGCGAACTAATCGAAAAAATGGAAGCGAGGCTATCGGCCCGCTGGTCGGTGGACGACATGGCAGACGCCTGCCAGATGTCGCGCCGCACCTTCCAGCGCAAGTTCGCGGCCCACTTCGGCGTCGCACCCACCGAAGTCCTGCGACGCCTGCGCGAGGAGCGTGCAGGCGCCCTTGAGAGCGCCGGCAAGATGACCAGGAAGGCCGTCGAACAACACGTGGGTCCGGTGCCCAAGCGCCCCGGCAATAACGGCAAGGCCGCGTGAGATCGTCGTAGGCCGCCCGACGTTGCGGTCCCCGTGGTCGGGGCAGCACATCTGCGCGGCCGCCGATCGTCCGCCGCTGCCGGTGTCTGACACCCTTGGTAGATGAACTTGGTATGAAGCGAATCTCACCAGGGTGTCAGACACCTAGGACAGAGTGTCAAACACCAGGAGCAGAAGCAGCCACACGCGCAGCGCCATCGCGACGACGCAAGACACCGCGTAAGCCCACGAAGGCCGCCCGCGCGGCCGCCCGTGGGCGGGCCCCCGCAAGATCATTCTCTACCACCCAACTGGGTGCAAGAACCTCAAGAACCCAACTCCCCCCGCCGCCCGAAAAGATTCAACCATAGAGCCCGGTGTGGCGTGGGCCTGGGGTGGGCGGGGCGTTTAGATGCGCCCGGCGGAAACCGAAGGGAGCCGAAGGCGTACGAGGTTGAGCGCGGGGCAGTCCGGAGCGAAGGCTCCGGACCGCAATCGGAGCCCCGTCCGCCCCAGGCCCATGCCGCACCGGGCGTCTCAAGAACCCCACCCGACCACCAGCACCAGCACCAGCAACGGCAACGGCAACACCAACGCCAAGCCCTATTCCCCAGTCACCCCACCAACCCCACCGACATCCCCCCACAAACATAAAGCACCTGCCCCGTCACAAACCCAGCACGCGGATCCAGGAACATCGACACGGTATGCGCCACCTCATCCGGCTGGCCGACCCGCCCCACGGGAATCGCCGCCTCCAGCGCCAGCGTCTTCGGCGCACCCGGCGGATTGGATTGATTGAACAGCTCGGTCGCGACCGGCCCCGGCGCCACGGTGTTCACCGTGATGCCATCGCCCGCCAGCTCCAGCGCCCAGGTCCGTGTCATGCCCGCCAGCCCGGCCTTGGACGCCCCGTACACCGACCGCCCGCCCTTGCCCAGAGCCGCCCGGCTGCCGATGTTCACCACGCGCCCATACTTCGCCTGCCGCATCCCTGGCAGCAGCGCCTGCATCAGCAGGATCGGCGCGGTCAGGTTCAGCGCCATCGTGCGCGCCAGTTCCTCTTGCGTGATGTCCTCGATGTTGGCGACCTGGATCATGCCCGCGTTGTTGACCAGATTCAGCACCGGCTGCTGCGCCGCAAGCTCGCGGGCGGCGGCAATGGTTGCGGCCGCGTCGCACAGGTCCACCGACCGGAACGTTTCCCCCGGCAGCAGCGTCTCGGGCGAGGTGCGGCTGAAATTGACGACCTGAAAGCCGTCTTCGATCAGGCGCGCCACGATGGCGCGGCCGATTCCCCGGCTGGCGCCGGTAACGAGAGCGATGGGTGGGTTCATTGCGCCTTGATTCCCTGGTCTTTGATGAGTCCGCCCCACTTCTTGCGTTCGGCGGCTTCGAACGCGGCAAGGTCTGCCCCGAACAGCGTGCCCGGCTTGGCGCCCATGGTGGCGAAGTTGGCGGCGATGGCCGGCGTCTGCAACCCGCTGCGCGCGGCGGCGATCAGTTGGTCGACGACCGGCTGGGGCGTATTGCGCGGCGCGTACAGCGCGAACCACGCCGTCACGTCAAAACCAGGCAGCCCGGACTCGGCAACAGTGGGCAAGTCCGGCACCGACGGATCCCGCGCGGCCGAGGTCACGGCCACCCCACGCACCAGATTGCCGTCCTTGATCTGCGCCAGCGCGCCCGGCAGGTTGTCGAACAGCAGGTCCACCTGCCCGCCCGCCACCGCCGGCAGCGACGCCGACGAGCCCTTGAACGGCACGTGCAGCATCGTCACCCCCGCCATGGCCTCGAAGTACGCGCCGGTCAGGTGCACGGACGAGCCGATGCCCGGCGATGCGTACGTCAGTTTCTTGTCCGGCGACTGCTTGGCGGCCCGGATCACGTCCGCCACCGTCCTGTATGGCGACTTGGCGCTCACCGCGATGACGTTCGGCGTGGTCGACACCAGCGCGATCGGCACCAGGTCGCGTTCGGGGTCGAACGGCATGTTGCTGTAGAGAAATTGATTGATCGTCTGCGTGCCGATCGTGCCCAGCCCCAGCGTGTAGCCGTCCGGCTTGGCTCGGGCCACGTACGCCATGCCGATATTGCCGCCCGCCCCTGGCTTGTTTTCGACCAGCACCGTCTGCTTCAGGCCGGGCTGCAGCGCGTTGGCGATGGCGCGGCCAAAGAGGTCCGCGCCGCCGCCGGGCGGATACGGCACGACGACGGTCACGGGATGCTCGGGATAGCCCGCTGCGTGGGCTGCGGGTAGCGCCAGAACGGCCAGCGCGGCAAGGGCAATGCGCCATCCGGCGCGCGGCTGCGGCAAATGCGTCATGGTCTCGTCTCCTATCGAACCCGCTGATTGCGGATTTCTTTTTAAAGTACGTAAATACGTACTATATTCATAAGAACATAGAAAACCGACAGGAGACAAGCAGATGAAACGCTGGACGCAACGCCCCGAAGGTTCCACCTGGGGCGACTTCGGCCCCGACGACGAACTGGGCCGCCTGAACCTCCTGACCGAGGAAAAGGTGCTGCAGGCGGTGCGCGAAGTGCAAGCCGGCAAGGTCTTCTGCCTGTCGCTGCCGCTGGATCTGCCCGGCGGCAACGTGCTCAATCCCCGCCGCCACGCGCCCACGCTCAAGCCCACCTTCCGCGAGGGCACGCCTTATTTGAATTTCGCCATGTCGCAGGTGCAGCCCGAGGCGGTCGACGTGCTGTCGGACGATCAGGTCACCCTGTCCATGCAGTACTCCACGCAATGGGACGGCCTGTGCCACGTGGGCGCGATGTTCGACATCCAGGGAGACGGCCAGGCGCGCCGCGTCTACTACAACGGCTACGCAGCCGGCGTGGACGTGTTTGGCGGCGCGGATCCCGACAACTCGCAAGCCCCCTGCTGCCCGCCGGGCGGCTCCTTCGCGCGCAAACTCAGCGTCAGCCGCTACGCCGAAAAAGGCATGCAAGGCCGCGGCGTGCTGGTCGATCTGGCGCGCGCGTTCGGCCCCGGCCGCACTCTCGTCGGCCACGACCAGCTACAGGCTGCCATGCGCGAGCAGGACGCCGTGCCCGAGGCCGGCGACATGCTGGTGCTGCGGACCGGATTCGCCGAAGCCATCGTGGCCATGAACGGCCAGCCCGATCCGCACAAACTGGAGGAAACCGGCGCGGTGCTGGACGGGGCCGACCCCGCCCTGCTCGACTGGATCACGCAGTCCGGCATTGCGGCGATCTGCGCCGACAACTATGCCGTGGAGGCCTATCCCGCGCGCACCGCCGGCCCGGGCCATTCCATCCTGCCGCTGCACCATCATTGCCTTTTCAAGCTGGGCGTGCCGCTGGCCGAGCTGTGGTACCTGAAGGACCTGGCCGACTGGCTTCACGCGCACGGCCGCAGCCGGTTCCTGCTGACCGCCCCGCCCTTGCGCATGCCCGGCGCGGTGGGTTCGCCCGTGACGCCCATTGCCACGGTGTAAGCCATGCCGCTGTCCCACTCCACGTTCTCCCAACACCTGGATGCGCTGGCGGCCCGTCAGCCCGATGCCATTGCGCTGATCGACCGCGACCAGCCGCTGCGCCTTGCCGACCTGCGCGCGCGCAGCCGCGCGTTGGCGGCTGGCCTTGCCCGCATCGGTGTGCAGCCCGGCCACCGCGTCGCCGTCTGGCTGCCCAATTGCGCCGCCTGGGTCGAAACCTTTCTGGCCTGCGCCCATCTGGGCGCGCTGGTGCTGGCCGTCAACACGCGCTTCCGGTCGGTGGAGGTGGCCGACATCCTGGGCCGCGGCCGCGCCGACTGGCTGGTGTACTGGCCCGACTTCAAGGGCATCGACTTCCAGGGCATCCTGGATGGCGTGGCGCCCGTGGATGCGGAGCAGTTGCAGGGCGCGGTCGCCCTGGCCGGGCCGGACGAACTGCCCCCGGCATCGCTACACGGCAAACCGGTGCACCGGTACGACGCCCTGCTGGCCTGCGCCGACCCCGCGCCCGCCGCCCACCCCAATGCCGGCGTGCTGTGCTTCACCACATCCGGCACCACCTCCAAGCCCAAGTTCGTCCTGCACGACCAGAAGACTCTCTTGCGGCACGGCGCCATGGTCGCGCAGGCGTTCGGCTACGACGACCGGGCCTGCGTGCTGGCCAGCGCGCCATTCTGCGGCGCCTTCGGGTTTGCCACGCTCGTGGGCGGTCTGGCGCGCGGGGTACCGGTCGTCTGCGCGCCCGTTTTCGATGCGGCCGAATCGGCACGCGCCATCGCCCGTCACGCCGTCACGCACACCTACGCCAACAATGAAGCCCTGGTCGGCATGATGCAGGCCGCCGCGCCCGGCACGTTCTCGTCCGTCCGGTTGTTCGGGTTTGCCAGCTTCACGCCCGCGCTGGACAACATGCTGGACCTGGCCCGCGCGGCTGGCGTCCCGCTCACCGGGCTTTACGGCTCCAGCGAACTGATCGCGCTGGTGGCCGGCCAGCCCCGCGATTCCGCCGAAGGCGACGTGTCGGCGCGGCACCAGCCCGGCGGCACGCTGATCTACCCGAACGCCCGCGTGCGGGCCCGCGATCCCGAAAGCGGCCAGGTGCTGCCGCACGGCCAGTCCGGCGAGATCGAGATCCTGTCGCCCAGCCTGATGCTGGGCTACCTGGACAATCCGGACGCCACCCGCGCAGCCCTGACGGCCGACGGCTACTTCAAGACCGGCGATCTGGGCTATACGCTGACCGACCGCCAATTCGTGTTCCAGACCCGGATGGGAGATTCGCTGCGGCTCTCGGGCTTTCTGGTCAATCCGGTGGAGATCGAGCAGGTCGTCGAAACCCTGCCGGGCGTGCGCGCCTGCCAGGTGGTGGGCGCCACGCGCCACGGCAAGATCGTGCCCTACGCCTTCGTGCTGCTGCACGCGGGCGCCCAGGCCGACCCGGCCGGTTGGACCGCCGCGTGCAAGGCGGCCATGGCGGGTTTCAAGGCGCCCGCCGGGTTTACCGTGCTGGACGCCTTTCCGTCGGTCGAGAGCGCCAACTCGGTCAAGATCCAGAAGCACCGGCTGCGCGAGATGGCGGACGCTATGCTCTCGGGTTCCGCGTCATAACCATCCGCCCGCCATGCCCGCCCGCAAGCTTTTTTCGCGCAGTCCCCAGCCGCTTTATCTGCAGGCCGCCGCGCTGTTTCGCAGCCACATCCAGAACCGGACGTGGCGGCCCGGACAGCAGATTCCGCCGCTGGAATCGCTGATGGAAACCTACGGCATCTCGCGCGCGACCATCCGCCAGGCGTTCGGCCTGCTGGAAGAGGACGGCCTCATCCGGCGCTCGCGCGGGTCGGGCACCTTCGTGAACGCCGAGCTGCCGGAAACGCCCACGCTGCTGATTCCCAAGACCTGGGCCGAAACCGTCGAGCTGAGCAACCAGCTGGGCACCGTGTCGCTGGTCGAGTCCAACGCCGACTCGCCCCTGCCCGACACGCTGGGCATGCCGTGCGGCGCCGACCGCAGCGGCAGCTTCCAGTACCTGCGGCGCATCCACACGACCGATGCCGGCCCCTTCTGCTATAGCGAGGTCTTTCTGGACAGCGGCCTTTTTCGCAAGCATCGCGCCCGCATCCAGAAGAGCACCGTCGCGCCGGTGCTGGACCAGTTCTACGGGGCGCGCATCTCCGAAGCGCGCCAGGTCCTGAACGTGATCGAGGCGGGCCAGGAGTCGGCCGAATCGCTGCAGATTCCCGTGTCCTCGCCGGTGGCCGAACTGCGCCGCTATGCCTGCATCGACGGCCGCGTGGTGTATTTCGCGCGGCTGGAATTTCCGTTTCGCAAGGTGCGGATGGAATTCGACCTGCTCACCAACCGCTGACCGCCTCGCCGACCCGCATCAAGGAGACCATCGCCCACCCATCGCCCGCCCGCTGTCCCAACCCCACACCCGGCGCCAGATCAATAAAACCAGGACACGCGCCCGCACTATCCGAAAAGAATCCGGCATACAGGGAGACAACCATGAAGCATGCCGACAAGACCCGGATTTCAATGCAGTGCCGCAGCAAGATCATCCAATTGTTCGCCGCCACGGCGATAGCTGCCGCCGCCGGCGCACACGCGCAATCGCCTGCGCCCGCCGTCTCTGACGACGTGGTGCGGCTGGGCCTGATCCTGGACATGAGCGGCGTCTATGCCGACGTGACCGGCAAGGGCAGCGCCACCGCCGCCGAGATGGCGATCGCCGATTTCGGCGGCACCGTGCTGGGCAAGAAGGTGGACCTGCTGGTGGTGGACCACCAGAACAAGGCCGACATCGCCGCCGCCAAGGCGCGCGAGTGGTACGACATCCAGAAGGTCGACGCCATCATGGACGTCGCCGGCTCCGCGCCCGCGCTGGCCGTGCTGGAAGTGGCGCGCGAAAAGAAGAAGATCGTCGTCTTCAGCGGACCGGGCACCGAGCGCATCACCAACGACCTGTGCTCGCCCTATTCCGTGCACTACACCTACGACACCTGGTCGCTCGCCAACACCACCGCGCGCGCCACCGTCGAGCAAGGCGGCAAGAGCTGGTACTTCCTGACGGCCGACTACGCGTTCGGCCACACGCTGCAGGCCTCGGCCACCGACGTCGTGAAGGCCAACGGCGGCACGGTGCTGGGCGCCTCGCGCCACCCGCTGGGTTCCAGCGACTTCGCCTCGTACCTGTTGCAGGCGCAGGCCAGCAAGGCGCAGATCGTCGGGCTGGCCAACGCGGGCGGCGACACGGTCAACGCCATCAAGGCGGCCAGCGAATTCGGGCTGACCAAGGGCGGGCAGAAGATGGCGGGCCTGCTCCTGTACATCAACGACATCCACGCCATCGGCCTGGATGCCGCCGCGGGCCTGACGCTGACGGAAGCCTTCTACTGGGACATGAACGACCAGACCCGCGCCTGGTCGCAGCGCTATTACGACAAGCTCAAGAAGATGCCCAACATGAGCCAGGCGGGCACGTATTCGTCGGTGATGCACTACCTGAAAGCCGTGCAGGCGGCGGGCACCGACGAGCCCACTGCCGTCATGAAGCAGATGAAGGCCACCCCCATCAACGACTTCTTCGCCACCAACGGCCGCATCCGCGAGGACGGCCGCATGGTCCACGACATGTACCTGTTCGAGGTGAAAAAGCCGTCGGAGTCCAAGCGGCCGTGGGACTACTACAAGCTGGTGGCCACGCTGCCCGGCGACCAGGCCTTCATGCCGCTGTCCCGGTCGACGTGCCCGCTGGTGAAGAAGTAACGCGGCAGGCGGTCCTGCGGCGGGCGTTCCCGCGGCGCGCGGACGCGGCCGATGGCACCCGCGGCGGGTAACGCCCGCCGCGTTATCCTTGCGGCTTTGCATCCGCCGCGCCGACATGCCGCAACAAGCCGCCCGCATCATCGAAGGCACGATAGACCAGATCCGGGTCGCCACGCCGGTCCGGCGAGACGATGTGTTCCTGCGGATCGGCGCGCAGATGATCTGGGGTCCCGGGCTGGACCCATCGCACATCGCCCAGCTGCGCGCCTTCCACGACAAAGGCACGGCCGTGCGCATTGGGGTGCTGGAGGCCGAGCATGGCCTGAACCGCTTCTGTTGGGCCGTGCCGGCGCAGGGCGATCCCATTGCTCCGCTCACCTACCAGACCGCGCAACGGCGTAGCGGGCGCGAGGCCGCGATCTGCGGCGCCGTGGGCGTGACCGCGCTGGGTGCAGCGTGGCTGTCCGGGATCGCGACGCTGCCGCGCGTATTCCTGATGGTGTTCGCGCTGGTGATCGCGTTGATGGGGCTGGTACTTGCCGCGAATGCCTTGCATGTCCTCTGGCACAACCGCCGCGAGCGGCCACGCATTCTCGCCAGCGAGGCGCAGTTCGATCCCGCCCGGCGGCCAGCGGCCATGGCGGCCGCTTCAGCCGCGCCAGCCGCCCCGCTTCCCCGGCAGGAACCGGCCGCGCTGACGCAGGATGGCGATCCGCCCCTGCTCCTGATCCGGGGGCAGCTTGACGGGATCACGCATGAAACGCGGCATGTGCACAAAGGCCCGACCTACGGCCACTATCGCTTTTCCATCCAGGGCCGCACGTTCCTGATGACGGTCGATGAATCGCTGGGAAGCTGGCAGCCGTTCCTGGCGCAGGACGATGCCGTTGAAATGGCCGTCAACGCCCAGCCGGTTCCGGGCGAACCGCATGCGGTGTATGCGCTGCGCAATCTGGAGGACGGGCGCGCCTACATGTGCCATCTGCGATTCCGCGCCATTCCCGGCCGCGACACGCCGGTCGGCGTCGGCATGAACCAGCGCGCGCCCCTGCTCAAGGCCATCGGCGGCCTGATGCTTGCGGTCTGGCTGTTTCTGATTGGCCTGACCTGGTTCATGGACGCCGACGCGCTACAGGGCGATTTTCCGGAACTCGCGCTCTTCATCCTGGGGATGTTCCTGGTGGTATGGCTGTGCTTTGCGCTGCCGCTTCTGTGGCTCGACATGCGGTGGCGCATGGGCAGGCCGACACGGCGCCAGCGCATCACCGAACGCATCTACGCGCTGCTCGGCCTGGGCACGCCGTTCGCCCCCAGCCAACGCATCGAAGAAGTGTGAACGGACCAGCGTATCCTTGCCGCATGCCTGACTGCCGCTGGAGACCCGCATGACCCAACCCGCCCCGCGCCCCATCGCCGCCACCATCGCCGCCGTCGTGCGCGACGGCCACGTGCTGCTGGTGCGCCGCGCCAATCCGCCCGATCAGGACCGCTGGGCGTTTCCGGGCGGCAAGATCGATGCGGGCGAACGCCTGCCCGACGCGGCCGCGCGAGAGTTGCTGGAAGAAACGGGCGTCACGGCCGAGCCGCTGCACGTCTTCGACGCCGTCGACGTGTTCGACCGCGACGACGCAGGCGCCCTGCGCCGCCACTTCATCCTGATCGCGGTGCTGTGCCGCTGGGTGTCCGGCGAACCGGTCGCCGGCGACGATGCCCGCGACGCGCGCTGGGTGTCGCTGGACGATCTTGATGCCCACGCGCTGGCCACCAGCTTCGGGGTGGCGGAACTGGCGCACAAGGCGGCCGACTTGATGGCAGCGCGCTGACCGCCCAATACGTTAAGGTGTAGCCCCACACCCCTTGTCTCTTCATTCCTGGAGTACCGAATGACCGGATTGTTCATCGTGGTGGCGGCGTTGGCGTTCTTGATGCTGGCGGCGTATCGAGGCTATAGCGTCATCCTTTGCGCGCCCATTGCGGCGATGGGCGCGGTGCTGCTGACGGACCCGTCCGCGCTGGCGCCCGTGTTCTCGGGCATCTTCATGGAGCGCATGGCGGGCTTTGCCAAGCTCTACTTCCCCGTGTTCCTCCTGGGCGCCGTGTTCGGCAAGCTGATCGAGCTATCGGGCTTTTCGCGCGCCATCGTGCAAGCGGTGCTGCGGCTGATCGGGGCCGAGCGCGCCATCGTGGCCATCGTGCTGGTCTGCGCGGTGCTGACTTACGGCGGCGTGTCGCTGTTCGTGGTGGTGTTCGCGGTGTACCCGTTTGCCGCCGAGATGTTCCGCCAGGGCGGCATCCCCAAGCGTCTGATGCCGGGCGCGATTGCGCTGGGCGCCTTCACGTTCACCATGACGGCGCTGCCGGGCACGCCGCAGATCCAGAACATCATTCCGACGACCTTCTTCGAGACCACGACCTGGGCCGCGCCCTGGCTGGGCCTCATCGGCGCCACGTTCACGCTGACCGCGGGCATCGCCTACCTGGAATGGCGCCGCAAGCGCGCCGCCGCGGCCGGCGAGACCTACGGCACGGACCTGCGCAACGAACCCGCCACGCCCCCCACCGAACGCAATCATCATCCGCTGATCGCGCTGCTGCCGCTGGTGGTGGTGGGTGTGATGAACTTTCTGCTGACGCGCTGGATCCCGGGCTGGTATCCGGCCGGTTCCGAAGTGAACTTGCCCGGCCTGCCCAAGCCCCTGCCCGTCAACGCGGACGAGCAGGTGGCGCTGTGGGCCGTGATGGGTGCGCTGATCGCGGGCATCGTCACCATCCTGCTGTTCTCGTTTCGCGCCATCAAGTCGCATTTTGCGGAGGGCAGCAAGAGCGCCGTGTCGGGCGCGCTGCTGGCCTCGATGAACACCGCGGCCGAGTACGGGTTCGGCGGCGTCATCGCCGCACTGCCGGGCTTTCTGCTGGTGGCGCAGGCCCTGAAGGCCATTCCCGATCCGCTGGTCGGCGAAGCCGTGGCGGTGACGACGCTGGCCGGCATCACCGGATCGGCCTCTGGCGGCATGAGCATCGCGCTGGCCGCGATGTCGCAGACCTTCATCGACGGCGCCCTGGCGGCCGGCATTCCCATGGAAGTGCTGCACCGGGTTGCTGCGATGGCGAGCGGCGGCATGGACACGCTGCCGCACAACGGCGCGGTCATCACGCTGCTGGCCGTCACGGGCCTGACGCACCGCCAGTCCTATGGCGATATCTTCGCCATCACCCTGATATCGACGCTGTCGGTGTTCCTGGTGATCGGCGTGTTCTACCTGACCGGCATCGTCTGATCGAAGGCGGCGGCAAACACGCCCGCCAGCCACTGCGTGAACACGCGCACCCGCGCCGGCACCTGCCGGTTCTGCGGCGTCAACACCGACACCGGCATCGGCGCGGGCGGCGCGTGGGGCAGCACGATCTTCAAGTGCCCCGCCGCCAGTTCGCGTTCCACGCGATAGCGCGGCACCTGCACCATACCCAGGCCCGCCAACGCCGCGCTGGTGTAAAGCTCGGCGCCGCTCACGCTGACAACCGCGCGCGGGCGCACCTGCACGATGCGGCCATCGACCCAAAAATCCAGCGGCGCCGCGCGGCCCGTGGCGCTGGACACGTAGTCCACGGCCAGGTGCTTTTCCAGCGCCTGCACGCTGTCCGGCATGCCATGTCGAGCCAGGTAGGCGGGGCTGGCCACCGTCACCTGCGGCATCTGCGCGATCGTCCGCCCGACAAGCGTCGAATCCTGCAGCACGCCCGCCCGCAGCACGCAGTCCACGCCTTCACGCACCAAGTCAACCAGCCGGTCGTCTTCGCCCAAGTGCAGGGCAATGTCGGGATAGCGCTTCAGAAAGTCCGGCAGGCCGGGCATTACGAAAAAGCGGGCAAGCGTGCCCTGCGCATTGACCCTGAGCAGCCCCTTGGGGGCCGTATCCAGGAACGCGCCATCGGCCTCCTCCAGGTCGGCCAGCAGCCGCACGCACCGCCGGTAGTGGGCCTCGCCGTCGTGCGTCAGCCGCACCTGACGCGTGGTGCGCTCGAGCAGGCGTGCGCCCAACCGGGCCTCCATGCGCTTGATCAGGTTGGTCACCGTGGCGCGCGGAATGCGCAGGTCATCGGAGGCCTTGGTAAAGCTGCCGCGCTCTGCAATGCGCACGAACACCTGCATTTCCTGGAATCGATCCATGCCTTTGGCTACCTGCCACGCAGGTCCATTGTTAAAGCAAATGAAATTATCTTAGCAAACGGAGGCTAATTATCTTTCGAACGGAATAGTCGATCATATGCCTCACCCCTTCACGGAGAGATCGCATGACCGACCAAGCTTCCCAACGCGTTGCCCTCGTCACGGGCGGATCGCGCGGCATCGGCGCCGCCATCGTGCGCCGCCTGGCCAATGACGGCTTTGCCGTCGCCATCAACCATGCGTCCGGCGCGGCAGACTCCGACGCCCTGGCCGCCGACATCCGCCAGGCCGGCGGACGCGCCCTCGCGGTGCGTGCAGACGTCTCCAAGCCGGATGCGGTGCGCGCGATGTTCGATGCCGTCACGGCCGAATTCGGCCGCCTGGACGTGCTGGTCAACAGCGCGGGCGTGCTGCAGGTGCAGCCGCTGGCGGACACCAGCGACGACCTGTACGACCGGACGTTCGACATCAACACCCGGGGCACCTTCAACACTTTGCGCGAGGCGGCCGCCCGCCTTGCCGATGGCGGCAGCATCGTCAATGTGTCCAGCACCACCGTCGCGCTCAACTTGCCCGGCTACTCGGTCTACATCGCCAGCAAGGCCGCCGTCGAAAGCCTGACGCAGGTTTTTGCCAAGGAACTGCGCGGCCGCCAGATCAGGGTGAATGCCGTCGCCCCCGGCCCCGTCGCCACCGAGCTGTTCTTCAAGGGCAAGAGCCCCGAGCTGATCGAGCACTACGCCAAGATGCCGCCGCTGGAACGCCTGGGCCAACCGGATGACATCGCGGGCATCGTCTCGTTCCTGGCGGGACCGGACAGCGGGTGGGTAAATGGGCAGATCGTGCGCGCCAATGGCGGCGTGGCCTGAAAACTTTTTCGTCGGCGCCGGCGCCTTCCTGCGGCGCGCTCTCATCCCAACGCACGAGCCCGGCCAGTCGGCCGGGCTTTTCTTTCACGGCGCTGAACGCCGCATATTTGCTGCTGTCCTCATCCGTTCTACCCATGCGCGCCTCGGCCGATGGACCGAGGAGCCGTTGCAGGTTTTGAAATTTTCCGATCTCGCGCTCGGGACTTTGCATTACGGAAAAGTCTGGCCAGTTGGACGAGGTTTGCATGAGACGGAGTGCCTAAGCCGTGGTTTAGCCTGACCCGGCAGTACTCCGACTCACCTTGATCGATTGGACGAAAGCAATGAATCAACTCATTCATCCGGACTGCCACCCCTTTACCGCCGCAGGCAATCTGAAGCAGATCTCCGCGTATTACGAGGAAGGTCGCCGTGTCATGTGGATGATGCTGCGCGCGCAACCGCGCCCGTGCTTTAACCATGAACTCATCGACGAGATCATGACCCTGGCGCGCGCCGCCAAGGATTCCGGCCTGCCCATCGACTTCTGGGTCACCGGTTCGCTGGTGCCCCAGATCTACAACGTTGGCGGCGACCTGAACTTTTTCGCCGAGGCCATCCGCACCGGCAAGCGCGAGGCGCTGCGGGCCTATGCCCGCGCCTGCGTGGACTGCGTGCATGCCGCCACGCGCGGTTTCGATACCGGCGCCATCTCGCTGGCGATGATCGAAGGCACCGCGCTGGGCGGCGGCTTCGAGGCCGCGCTGGCCCACCACTTCGTGCTGGCGCAGAACAATGCGCGCATGGGCTTTCCCGAAATGGCGTTCAACCTGTTTCCCGGCATGGGCGGCTATTCGCTGGTCGCGCGCCGCTCGGGCATGAAGCTGGCCGAAGAGCTGATCGGCACCGGCGAATCGCACACCGCCGAGTGGTATCACGGCCGCGGCCTGGTCGACGTGCTGTTCGAGCCGGGCGACGCCTACAAGGCCACGCGCACTTTCATCGACGTGATGCGCCCCAAGCTCAACGGCATGCGCGCGATGCTGCGCGCCCGCCAACGCGTGCTCAGCCTATCGCGTTCCGAGCTGATGGATATCACCGAGGATTGGGTCGAGGCGGCCTTCTCCATCGATCCGAAGGACCGCGCCTACATGGAACGGCTGGTGATGGCGCAGAACCGCCGCACGGCAGGCAGCTCGGAGGCCACCGAAGTGGCCACCATGCACTGACCCGGCGGCGCGCCGCCGGTTGCGTCACGCAATGAGATGCAGCCGGCGGCGTTGCGCCAGCCAGGCGGTGAGCTCTTGCGCCGGCATGGGCTTGGCGTACAGATAGCCCTGCTTGGCGTCCACGCCCAGGGTGTCCAGGAAGACCGTTTCTTCCTGGGTTTCCACGCCCTCGGCGATGACCTTGAGCTCCAGCGTGCGCGCCACCGCGACGATGGCGCGCGCCAGCGCCTGCGACACCGGATTCTCGTTCACGCCGCGCACGAAGCTGGCGTCGAGCTTGATCGCGTCCAGCGGAATTCGCGCCAGCTGCGACAGCGACGAATAGCCCGTGCCGAAGTCGTCCAGGTGCACGCGCGCGCCCAGTTGCCGGAACTGCTTGATGAGTTCGATGGCGGCGTCTTCATCGTCGATCAGGCAGCTTTCCGTCAGTTCGATATCGAGAAGGCAGGGATTGAGGCTGGCGTCGTTGATGGCCCGCATGAATTCGCTGACCACGCCCTTGTCGTCCAGCTGGCGGGCCGACATATTGATGGCGATGCGCAGGTTCAGGCCGTCGCGCTTCCAGGCCGCCGCCTGCCGCGCGGCTTCGCGCATCACCCAGACACCCAGCGGCGAGATGAGGCCCGACTCCTCGGCATACGGAATGAAGGTGTCGGGCCCGACCATGCCGCGCTCCGGAGAGCGCCAGCGCACCAGCGCTTCCACGCCGTCCACCTCGCCGGTGCGTCCCACCAGCTTGGGCTGGTAGTACAGCATCAGATGATTCTCGGCCAGCGCCTTGCGCAGATTGGTGTCCAGCCACACGTAGTCCGCGTTGCGGCGGTCCATGTCGGGCTGGAACACCCGGTACGTATGGCGGCCCGCTTCCTTGGCCACATACATGGCGATGTCGGCGCTGCGCACCACGCTGTCCAGGTCGGCCCCGTGGTCGGGATACATGGCGATGCCGATGGAGCAACTGGTGTAGACCTCGATGAGGCCCTGGCGGAAGGGCTCGCGCAGCCGGTCGATGATGCGCTGCGCGGTCGCCTCCAACTGCCAGGCCTGCGCTTCTTCCTGCAGCACGATGAATTCGTCGCCACCCAGGCGGGCCAGCGTCTGTCCATCGGAAAGGCAGTTCGAGATGGCGACGGCCACGGCTTTCAACAGCCGGTCGCCGAAGCCGTGGCCGTAGTGGTCGTTGATGCGCTTGAAGTTGTCCAGGTCCAGGAACAGCACCCCGCCCCGCCCTTCCCGGCCGGCTTCCAGCGCGGCCTTCAACCGCGACGTGATCGCGTGCCGGTTGGGCAGGTTGGTCAGCATGTCGGTGTTGGCAAGCACCCGCAGGCGTTCCTGCGCCTGACGCTCTTCCGTGATGTCCGTGCCCGAACAGATCAGGTAGACGCGCTTTTCGCCGCTGCCGCTGGTGACGAACTTGTTGCGGAACAGAAAGAGGCGCGGCCCCTTGACGGTGTTGATCGTGCGCTCGACCTCATACGACTGTCCGCGCTTGTAGAACTCGGCAATATTACGGCGCGAGGCGATGGCTTCTTCGCGCGTCATGAACATCTCGAAGACGCTGCGGCCCACGATGTCCTGTTCGCGCTTGCCGGTGTATTCCTCGCACAGCTTGTTGAAGCGCTGCACGCGGCCATTCTGGTCCACGATGGCGATGACCGAATTGGCTTCCGACACCACCGTTTCGGCGAACGACAGGCCTTCGACGAGGTCCTTGGCGACGGATTCGGTATCGGTGTGAGCCGATGCGGTGCCGGCCCATTCGTTGGCGTTGATCTTGCGGCCGACCAGGTGCAGGTGCAGCAGATCGCCATACAACGTGATGTCGATGCGCAAGCTGGACGTGATGCCGGTCAGGCTGCGCACGGCCTCGGCCTGATCCGGGCGCAAGGCCATGGCAATATTGGTCGCGCCCTTGACTGCGGCGAGTTCAATCGCATCGCTATCGGCGGATAACCGCCAATATGGGCTCTGCGTACCGAAATGCGTGTGCAGGATCGACTTTTCGTCCTGGTTCTCAGTCATTGGTATCCCCCCGCCGTCCTAAGGCCCGCGAAACACATTACGGGCTACTGAATTTGGGGTCAACCATCTTTGCGGCGGTGCAAACCTGTTTATTGCGTTTTATTGCACAGCCATTCCCGCAGCTTTGCAATTGTCTGAAATACAGGTGTTTTCCCGGCGCAGGCGGCGTGCAACGGGAATCGATTATTTCGCTTCCTTTCAATACCCGCAAAAACGACAACGCCGGAAACCCCTGGCGGATTTCCGGCGCATGGCGGAGATGGCGCGCAAGGCGCCCGCGGCAATGGGCTTATTCGCCCTTCACGCCCGCCTCATCGATGACCTTGGTCCAGCGCGCCACTTCGGCCGACACGCGCTTGCCGGCGTCGGCAGGCGTGGTCCACGTGGCGATCGCGCCCTGGTTCAGGAGCGACGCCTTCACTTCGGGCTTGGCCAGGATCTTCTTGAGCTCGGCATTCAGGCGTTCGATGACCGGCGCCGGCGTGTTGGCCGGCGCCACGATGCCGAACATCGAGCTGACCTCGAAGTCCTTCAGGCCGGCTTCGGCGGCGGTGGGCACGTCGGGCAGCGCATCCACGCGCTGCGGCGAGGTCACCGCCAGGGCGCGCAGCTTGCCCGCCTTGATGTTGGCCTGCGCCGCAGGCACCGTCTCGATCATGCTCAGCACCTGGCCGCCCATCAGGTCGGTCATGGCCGGGCCGCTGCCCTTGTAAGGCACGTGCAGGATGTCGGCGCCCGCCGCGCGCTTGAACATTTCGCCGGCCAGATGCTGGGGCGAGCCATTGCCGGCCGAGGCCATGGTCAGGTAGCCGGGCTTGGACTTGGCCAGCGCGATGAATTCGGGCAGCGTCTTGGCCTGCACCGACGGATTCACCACGAACACCAGCGGCACGGTGCCGACGATGGACACCGGCGCGAAGCTCTTTTCCACGTCGTACGTGACGCGGCCGCGGTACAGCGCGGCATTGATGGAGTGGCTGGTCAGCGCGCCCATCAGCAGCGTGTAGCCGTCGGGCTGGGCCTTGGCGACCTGATCGGCGCCGATGTTGCCCGCAGCGCCCGCGCGGTTTTCCACGACCACGGTCTGGCCCAGCGCGCCCGTCAATTCCTGCGCAAGCACGCGGCCGATCACGTCGGTGGCGCCCCCGGGCGGGTAAGGCACGATCATGCGGATGGGCTTGTCCGGATAGGCGTCGGCGGCAAGCGCCGGGGCGGAAACGCCGGCGCAAAGGGCCAGCAGGGAAAACAGCACGGCGCGGCGCGGCCGCAGACGCAGGTCTGACATAGGGTCTCTCCAAGCCGGGATGGGTATAGGAATGAACGGACGCCCGGTTCGTCAACCGAGCCAGTGTAGGGGGCCGTGCTTGATTGAAGAATCGACATTTTTCTATCGACTGATCTTTATTTCAGATCAATAGAAGGCATGTGCACATACCGCTTGCGGGCGTCGCAAGGGGCTGGATATGATGTCGCCGCAGGATTATCAATAATATTATCGGGACTGAAAATGACGGACGAGACCAAGGGCGGCAAGCCCGGCAAGGGCCCCTTTGACAGCGACAGCGCCACCGCGCAAGGCGTCGCCCGCGGGCTGACCAATTACGGCGACAAGGGTTTTTCGCTGTTCCTGCGCAAGGCCTTCATCAAGGGCGCCGGCCTGTCGGACGATGCCCTGGCGCGTCCCATCATCGGTATCGTCAACACCGGCAGCAGCTACAACCCCTGCCACGGCAACGCCCCGCAGCTCATCGAGGCCGTCAAGCGCGGCGTCATGCTGGCCGGCGGCCTGCCGATGGACTTTCCCACCATCTCGGTGCACGAAAGCTTTTCCCAGCCCACCAGCATGTACCTGCGCAACCTCATGTCCATGGACACCGAGGAGATGATCCGCGCGCAGCCGATGGACGCCGTCGTGCTGATCGGCGGCTGCGACAAGACCGTGCCGGCGCAACTGATGGGCGCCGCCTCGGCAGGCGTACCCGCCATCCAGCTCGTCACCGGGTCGATGCTGACCGGCTCGCACCGCGGCGAGCGCGTGGGCGCATGCACCGACTGCCGCCGCTACTGGGGCCGCTACCGCGCCGAGGAAATCGACGCCGTCGAGATCGCCGACGTGAACAACCAGCTCGTCGCCAGCGTGGGCACCTGTTCCGTCATGGGCACGGCCAGCACGATGGCCTGCATCACCGAAGCGCTGGGCATGATGGTGACCGGCGGCGCCTCGGCCCCGGCCGTCACCGCCGACCGCGTGCGCGTGGCCGAGCACACCGGCGCCACCGCCGTCGCCATGGCGGCTTCGCGCCTGACCCCGGACCGCATCCTGACCGGCAAGTCCATCGAAAACGCGTTGCGCGTGCTGCTCGCCATCGGCGGGTCGACCAACGGCATCGTCCATCTGACCGCCATCGCCGGCCGCCTGGGCATCGACATCGACCTGGCCGGCCTGGACCGCATCAGCCGCGAGACGCCCGTGCTGGTCGACCTGAAGCCGTCGGGCCAGCACTACATGGAAGACTTCCACGACGCGGGCGGCATGCCCGCCCTGCTGCGCGAGCTGCGTCCCTTCCTGCATCTGGACGCGCTCACCGTGTCCGGCCGCACGCTGGGCGAAGAGCTGGACGACGCCCCCCCGCCCTTCAAGCAGGACGTCATCCGCACGGCCGCCGCGCCCATCTATCCGGTGGGCGGCCTGGCCGTGCTGCGCGGCAACCTGGCGCCCGGCGGCGCCATCATCAAGCAGTCGGCGGCCAATCCCCAACTGATGGAGCACGAAGGCCGCGCGGTGGTGTTCGAAGACGCCGAGGACATGGCGCGCCGCATCGACGACGACGCGCTGGACGTGACCGCCGACGACATCCTGGTGCTCAAGCGCATCGGTCCCACCGGCGCGCCGGGCATGCCTGAAGCCGGCTACATGCCCATCCCGAAGAAGCTGGCGCGCGCCGGCGTCAAGGACATGGTCCGGATCTCTGACGGCCGCATGAGCGGCACCGCGGCCGGCACCATCGTGCTGCACGTCACGCCGGAATCCGCCATCGGCGGTCCGCTGGCCTATGTGCAAAACGGCGACCGCATCCGCCTGTCGGTGGCCCGGCGCGAAATCGCGCTGCTGGTCGACGACGCCGAATTGGCGCGCCGCGCCGCCGCCCAACCCATCACGCGGCCGGCCGCCGACCGCGGCTACCGCAAGCTCTTCCTGCAGTCCGTGACGCAGGCCGACCAGGGCGTCGACTTCGACTTCCTGCGCGCCGGCGTCACGCACGACACGGTGCCCAAGAAGTAAACCTGCCCTCATTGCCATGAACGCCATCACGCCCGCCGCCTTGCAGGAACCCGCCCCCGACGCCGTACAGGCGGCGGTGGCCGCGCTGGAGGAAGACATCGTCTTCGGCCGGCTGCATCCGCGCGAACGCCTGACCGAGGACGAGCTGATGGCGCGCTTTGGCATGAAGCGGCACGCGGTGCGCCAGGTGCTGGTCGACCTGGAGCTCCTGGGCGTGGTCGAGAAAAAGCGCAACATCGGCGCGGTGGTGCGCGCGTTCTCGGTGCGCGAGGTGATGGAGCTGTACGCCTTGCGCGAAGTGCTGGAAGTGCACGCCGCCCGCCAGATGCCGCTGCCCGTGCCCGAAGCGCGGCTGGCCGCGCTGGTGGCGGTGCAGCGCGAGCACGATGCGGCGGTGGCGGCGGGCGACGCGCGCCGCGTGTTCCGCAGCAACCAGCACTTTCACCGTGAATTCGTCGGCCTGCTGGACAACGCCGTGCTGGGCCAGGCCATCGAGGAATACGCGCGCCGCACCCACCCGATCCGCTTCGGCTCGCTGGTGACAGCCGGCCACCGCGAACGGGCGCGTCAGGAGCACTGGACGATGATCCAGGCACTGCGCGACGGCGACCGCGACGCGCTGATGGCCGTGTGCCGCGACCACCTGATCCCGTCGCGCGATGCCTATCTGGCCTCGCAACAGGCGTATGCGCAGACGCAGGGCGCGTACCTGCCGCCTTCCGCTGCGATCTGACCGCTCGCTGATGATGGCTTACTTGTCAAGGCATCCATCAATCTCGGTCACTTCGTTTTAGCCTCGGAACCGGCGGGCAAGCCCTTCTTTGATCCGCGCAGAATCCGGGCGAAGGCTTCCGCCGTAGGGTTGACGTTGTCGGGGCGACGAGCACAGTAAAGGTCCACATCGAAGGCATTTTGCTGCCCCGTCAGCGGCCGGTATTCGACGCCGTTAATGCGCAGCGTCGCCGCCGATTCCGGCACCAGGGCCACCCCCATTCCGCCTTCCACCAGCGCCAGCAAGGTCGGCAGAACGCTCTCGTACACGATATGCGGCCGCACATTGTGATCCCGGAACAATCGCGTCTGCACGGCATTGAAGTACGACGAGGCCTCACGTTTAAAGCCGACCACATCCTGACCGTCAAGACGCGCCATCGGCACGCGTTCATAACGTGTCAGCGGATGTCCCGGCGGCAAGGCCAGGATCATCTTCTCGCGGTGCACCCGCTCAAACACCAGATCGGGCTCGACCGCGCGCGGCAAACGGCGAAAGATCGCCAGGTCGATGGTATTGGCCATCAACTGTTCCGTCAGCTCGCTGGTCAGCGCATTTTCCAGCACCAATTCGACGTCCGGATACTCCGCGCGGTACTTCGCCAGCACACGCGGCAGGACCTGATAAGCCGCGGTGCTGACAAAACCCACCGCCAGCCGCCCGGCATCACCGCTGCCGGCACGCCGCGCCGCATGCACGGCGGCCTCATCCTCGTCGAGCAAACGCCGCGCGCGCAGCAAGAGCACTTCGCCCGCCTTGGTCAACTTGACGGACCGGGTGGAGCGCACGAACAGCTCGGTGCCGACCTGGGCCTCGAATTGGCGTATCAACTGGCTAAGCGGCGGCTGGCTGAGATTGAGCCTGACTGCCGCCCGGCCAAAGTGCAGCTCTTCGGCCACCACCACAAACGCACGCAGCGCGCGTGAAACCAAGGACATGGTTTACCCCGAACATTAGGTCAGTTTTCATCTTAATTGCTGTTTTTTATTGTATTAGACATACCAATTGGCCAACCATAAAGTTCTCAGTGACGTAGCCCACAACGGATCTCACTGTGAAGCCTTTGAATCAATGGACGGCCTGCGAAATGGCCGCCGCCATCGCCCGCGGCGACACCACCCCCGAAGCGGTGGCGCGGGCCTGCCTGGACCGTATCGCCGAGCGCAACGACGAAATACAGGCCTTTGTGGCGCATGACCCCGAGCGCGTCCTGGCAGAAGCCCGGCGTGTCACGCCCCTGGCCGGCGCGCCGTTGCGTGGCGTGCCGTTTGCCGCCAAGGACATCTTCGACTCGGCTGACTATCCGACCGAGTACGGCTCCCCCATCTATCAAGGCCATCGCCCGTCCACCGACGCCAGCTGCATCGCCATGGCCCGCCATCATGGCGCGATGCTTCTGGGCAAAGTCGCCACCGGCGAATTCGCCACGCAAACGCCCAGCCGCGCCGCCAATCCGCTGCGCGTGAGCCATACGCCTGGCGGTTCCTCCAGCGGGTCGGCCGCCGCAGTCGCGGATGGCATGGTGCCGGTTGCCTTCGGCACTCAGACCACCGCCTCCATTGTCCGGCCTGCCATTTACTGCGGCGTCGTGGGCTTCAAACCCAGCTTCGGCCTGATCGCCTCGGCTGGCATGAAGGCCTTGAGCCCCTCGCAAGACACGGTCGGGGTGATCGTTCGCGATGTGGCCGACGCGGCGTTCTTCACCCTGGGCCTGCATGCCGCGCGCGACGTCATGGCCGCGACGGGCGCTCGCCCGCGCGTGGGGCTCTGCCTGTCCCGCCAATGGGACTATGCGCAAGCGGCAACACTGGCCGCCATCGAGCGCGCCGCCGCCGTATTGCAGGGCCAGGGCTGCACGGTTGAACGCTTCTGGCTGCCGGACGAGTTCGAAGCGCTGGAAGCGCTTCAGTTGCGCATCTTTGCCTTCGAGGCTCGCCTGTCCCTGGCGCAGGAACGCCTGCAACACGCAGATCGCCTGAGCCCGCGCCTGGCTGCCCGGCTCAGCACCGAAATCGGCCTGGACGAGTACACCCTCATGCTGCAACAGGCCGCGCGGCTGCGGGCGCGTGCGCGCCGGCTGTTCAGCGATTACGACGTGCTGCTGTATCCCGCCGCCGAAGGCGAAGCAGAAGCCGGCCACCAGTCGGCCGGCTCGCCCCGATATGGCGCGATCTGGACATTGCTGCATTTGCCCTGCATCTCCTTTCCGCTGGAGATCGGGCCCGGCGGCCTGCCAGTGGGCGCGCAACTCATTGGCCCCTATGGCCAGGACACGCGCCTGCTCGCCGCCGCCCGCTTTGTGACCCAGGCGCTGCAGCCGCCGCCTGCCTCGTGAATCCAGTCAACCGCAGTACGACTACAAGGGGAATACCAATGAAAGCAAAACATATCCTGGCCACACTGGCCTTGAGTGCATTGAGCGTGGGCGCCCACGCCCAGGAGACACTGAAGATCGGCGGCATCGGGCCACTGTCGGGTGGAGGCACCGCGTGGGGCCTGGCGGTGCAGCGCGGCGTGCAGATGGCGATCGACGAAGTCAACGCGCAAGGCGGCCTCAAGGTGGGCGGCAAGACCTATAAGCCCGAATTGCTGATGTATGACGACAAGTACAGCGCCACCGGCGGGCGCACGGCCGCCGAACGGCTGGTCAATTACGACAAGGTCAAGTTCATCGTCGGGCCCATCGGCACGCCTTCGGTCATGGCGGCAGTTCCCATCGTCAATCAGGGCCGCGTCATCATGCTGTCCAATGGCTATGCGCCGGACATCCTCAAGCAGAACGGCAAGGACGGCTACAACTTCCGCACCATGAACAGCAATGTCGAGTTCGGCCCGGCCATGGTGAAGTGGCTGAAGGAGAACCGCCCAGAAGCCAGGAAAGTGGCCCTGATCGTGCCCAATGACGCCACCGGGCAAGTCGTCATGCCCACGCTGGGCCAGGCCTATAAAGACGCCGGCTACAGCGTGTGGTCGGAAGGCTATGAGCGCGGCTCCAAAGAATTCACGCCGCTCTTGATGCGCATGATGGCCCAGGATGCCGATGTGCTGGACCTGAATTTGAACGCGCCAGGCGAGGCCGGCCTGCTGGTCAAACAGGCTCGCCAGATAGGCTACAAGGGCATCATCTGGCAGGTGGGCGGCCCTGGCATCGATGAGGTCGCCGATATCGCCGGCCCCCTGGCCGAGGGCTTCATGTCCTATGACGTGTTCGACTTCAACGAACCCGCCGCCAGGAAGTTCGTCGAAAACTACAAAAAGCGCTGGAGCGGCGTCATCAATGCCCAGACGCCCGGCTGGTACAACTCGGCGCGGATTCTCTTCAAGGCCATCGAAGAAGCGGGAACGGTCAGCGACACGGATAAGGTACGCAAGGCGATGGAGAGCATCAGCGGCTTTGACGCCGGCATTTACGGCCCGGTGGTCTGGGGCGGCGAACGCGCTTATGGCGTCAACCATCAATTGCTGAACAAGTTCTGGATCACCGAGATCAAGAACGGCAAGCCGCATGCCCTGACTTCCCTGGTTCCGGTCAAGGAATAAGCCCGTCCCGTTTCGAGGAATGCTCATGTTCTCCGCACCTGTGCTGATGCAGGTGCTGATCAATGGCTTGAGCCTGAGTGCGATCTATGTGCTGATCGCGCTTGGCTTCACGCTGTTGTTCGGCATCATGAAAGTCGTCAACTTCGCGCATGGCAGTTTCGCCATGCTGGGCGGCTACGCCCTGTTCTACTACTTCGGCGAATTGAAGCTGCCATACGTGGTCGCCATCGTGCTGGCAGCACTGACAGTCGCCTCGCTAAGCCTTATCCTGGAATGGCTGGTGTACCGCCGTTTCTATCAAAAGATGTTCCAGAGCATGATTGGCCTGCTGGGATTGGACATCGCCATTGTCTACACCAGCGTGCTGATCTGGGACGTCTATGAGCGTTCGGTGCCCGCAGCGCTCGACACCATGGTGCAACTGGGCCCGGTCATGATTCCCGCCGACAAGCTGATGGTGATAGGCATCGCCATCGCCGTACTGCTGGCGTTCTGGGCCTTCATGAGCAGCAGCCGCTACGGCCTGGCGGTGCGCGCCTCGGCCGAAGACATCGAGATCGCCGAAGCGCAGGGGGTGAACACGCGCCGCATCTACCAGCTGGCATTCTTTCTGGCCGTCTTCATGACCGCCATCGCGGGGGCCATCTACGCCCAGACCTATGCACTCTCGCCCTTCATGGGAGAGCGGCCTTTGATGGTCGCCTTCATCGTGGTCATTCTGGGCGGCATGGGCAGCATCCCTGGCGCGGCGCTCGGCGGTGTGATTTTCGGCTTTGCCGAGAGTTTCCTCGCCACGTTTTACGGCTCGGCCACCTCGACCTTTGTTTCCTTTGCGGTAGTCATCGCCCTGCTGGTGATACGCCCCTGGGGCCTGCTGGGCAAACCCGAACACTGAAGGACGCGCACTCATGACTCAACTATCCATGCCCCTGGCGCGACCCGCACGGCCCCGGCGCTCACGCGGCCTGGCAGCCAGTCTGGCAGGCCTGCTGGTGCTTGCGCTGCTGGCACTGGCGCCCCAGGTGTTCGACAACGCCTTCCTGCTCGCCATCGGCGCGCTGATTCTGCTCAACATCATCGGCGCTCTGAGCCTGCACCTCATCATCCGAACCGGCCATATTTCGCTATCGCACGCAGGCTTTATCGGCATCGGCGCCTATGGCTGCGCGCTGGCCGTCACGAAACTGCAACTGCCGCCCGCCATGGGCCTGGCCGTGGGTACTGCCGCAGCCGGCTTGCTCGCCCTGCTGGTCGGCCCGGTGCTACTGCGCCTGACCGGCAAGTATTTTGTGCTGGTGACCTTTTTGCTGGGCGAGATCATCCGTCTGGTG
Source organism: Achromobacter sp. E1 (assembly GCF_037039475.1). Lineage (NCBI taxonomy): Bacteria > Pseudomonadati > Pseudomonadota > Betaproteobacteria > Burkholderiales > Alcaligenaceae > Achromobacter > Achromobacter sp. E1. Next base: position 2,254,174 of record NZ_CP146253.1, on the reverse strand, counting down.
CTGGTCGAATGGGAAAGCCTGACGGGCGGCGCCAATGGGCTGTCCAATCTGCCACCGCTCAACCCGGCCTGGAGTTCACCGCTGGCCCAGTACTACGTGTCCCTGATCGCGGCGGCGCTATGCACCCTGCTGTGCGTGCGGTTGCTGATGTCGGAAACCGGCCGCGCCATCGATGCCGTGCGTGAGGCGCCGCGTCTGACCGAATGCGCGGGCGTGCGCGTGTTGCCGCTCAAGGTCGGCATTTTCGTGCTGGGTTGCGCGCTGGCGGGTCTGCAAGGCGGGCTGCTGGCTTTCTTCATGCGGTACATCGATCCGACCACGTTCGGCATGGTCGATTCGCTCAATCTGGTTGTGATGAATGTGCTAGGGGGCATGTACAACGCCATCGGCCCCATTATCGGCGCCGTCTTTCTGGTTGCCCTGCCCGAATTGCTGCGCGGCTATGTCGAAGTGCAGCGCATTCTGTTCGGCATCGCCCTTATCGTCGTGATGGCCGCCTTCCCTTCGGGCTTGGCAGGTCTGTTCAGCTGGCTGGCCACGCGCCGCCGTGGAGGCCAGGCATGAAAACCTTGCTTGAGGTGCAAGACATCGGTCGCAGCTTCGGCGGTCTGAAAGCGGTCGATGGCGTAAGTTTCGAAGTCTATGCTGGCGAAATTCTTGGCGTCATCGGCCCCAACGGCGCGGGCAAGACCACATTGGTCAACCTGATCAGCGGCGTCATCATGCCCTCACGCGGCACGGTCGTCTTCGATGGCGAAAAAGTGACCGGGTGGGCGCCATCCAGACTCAGCGGACGCGGACTGGTGCGCACCTTTCAATCCACAGCCGTCTACAGCGCAGCCAGCGTGCGCGAAAACCTGGTGCGCGGCTGTTATCTGCTGCGCTATCCCGGCGCGCTGCCGGCTCTGTTCGGCATGGGCAGCAGCAGCCAGCGCCGGGCCGAGTCCGACGCGCTGGTCGAACAATTGCTCGGCAGCATGAATCTGCGCGCCGTGGCCGATGCCAGCGCCGGCAGTCTGCCCTACGGCTTACAGAAGATCCTCGGCATTGCCATTGCACTGGCGGCTCGGCCTCGGCTATTGATGCTGGATGAACCCGTTGCCGGCCTTAGCGCCGAGGAAACCGACCAGGTGCGCAAGGTCATCCAGCAAGTGCGCGAATCCGGGGTCACCGTCATGGTGATCGATCACAACATGCGCTTTATCGCCGGCCTGTGCGACCGCCTGCTGGTGGTTGCCGCCGGCCAGGAATTGACCCGAGGCAAACCGGCCGACGTGCTGCGCGACAGCCGGGTTGTCGAAGCTTATCTGGGGACGAGAAATGTCACTGCTGGAATTGCGTGATCTGGAAGTACGTTATGGCCAGGTGGTCGGCACGCGCCGGTTGTCGCTGACCATCGCCGCGGGTGAAACCGTCGCGCTCATCGGCGCCAACGGCGCCGGCAAAAGCAGCACCTTGCGCGCCATCTCCGGCCTGGCGCGGCAATATCAGGGCGAAATTCTCTGGGAAGGCCGCAGCATCAAGACACTGCCTGCCTCGGAAGTGGTCAAGCTGGGCATTGGGTTCTCGCCGGAGGGACGGCGCGTGTTTCCGTCGCTGACGGTGGCCGAAAACCTGAAGATGGGCGCGTTCGGCCGGGGCCGTGAACGCGCCACGCAGCGCATGACCGAGATTTACGGCTATTTCCCGCGCCTGAAGGAACGCGCCCGCCAGGCTGCGGGTAGCCTGTCCGGTGGCGAACAGCAAATGCTGGCCATCGGCCGTGCGCTGATGAGCGGACCAAGATTGTTCCTTCTGGATGAGCCCTCTTTGGGACTGGCGCCTATTGTCGTCGAGCGCATTGGCGACATTCTGCTCGAGATCCAGGCTCGCGAAGGCCTGAGCTTTGTGCTGGCGGAACAGAACGCCAACTGGGCGATGCGCGTCGCCAGCCGGACCGCCATTCTGCAATTGGGCGAGAAGGTCTATGACGACGCTTCTGATGCCCTGCTCGAAGACCCCAAGGTACAGACTGCCTTTCTAGGCGTTTAAACACAGGACACCATCATGCTTCTTCCGTATCACGACCGCTATCCCTATAGCGCGATTCCAGAACGCAGCAACTACAACTGGCCGCAAGGCAAACGTCTGGCGGTTTACCTGGGCCTGAACATCGAGCATTTCGCCTTCGGCGCCGGCCGGGGACACAATCTCGGCGCCGAGCTGCCGCAGCCGGATGTACGCGCGTTCGCATGGCGAGATTATGGGAACCGGGTCGGCGTCTGGCGCCTGCTGGATCTGTTCGATGAGCTTGAGCTGCCAGCCGCCCATTTGCTCAACACCGTGGTCTTTGACTACGCGCCGCAGATCGCCGAACGCCTGGTAGCGCGTGGCGATGAGATCATCGGCCATGGCCGGACCAATGCCGAAGCCCAAGGGCATCTCTGGCCGGCCGACGAACGCCGCCTGCTGCTGGAGGTGCGCGATGCCATCAAGACGCATACCGGCCAGGATGTTCGCGGCTGGATGGGACCATGGATGTCGCAAAGCCACCAGACACCGGAATTGCTGGTGGAAACCGGCTACAAATTCGTCATGGATTGGCCGGCCGACGACCAACCGGTATGGATGAGCACGCAACAAGGCCCGTTGATGTCCGTGCCCTATCCGCTGGAGATCAATGACTCGCCGCAGATGCTGGTGCGCCGCCATTCCGCCGTGGAATTTGAACAGATGATCATCGATCAGTTCGACGAAATGCTGGCGCAATCGGCCACGCAGCCTCTGGTCTGCGGCATTGCGCTGCACACCATGATCGTCGGCCAGCCTTACCGCCTGCGGGCCTTGCGCCGTGCACTGAAGTACATCGTCGAACACCCCGAGCGCGACAAGATCTGGTTCACCCGGCCGGGCGCCATCTACGATCACTGCGCGGCGCTCGGCGCCGGCACCATGCCGCAATAGCCCAGTGCCCCACCGGTTCTGAAACCGATTCCGCCACTCGGTTTCAGAACCACCTATCCGGCCGCTCATATCTGACGCCTGCCGGCAACGCCCGGCCGCCCTCGCCCGGCAACAATTTGACAAGCCCTGCCTGGAATCGGTAATAATAACAATTACTATTTCCCGTAATTCGCATGAGCAGTTGTCCCGCCTCCGACTGCGAGGCGCCGGCGGCTTGATCAAAAGGTTGGATCTTGAGTACGCCGGGATGCGCCTTCCCCTCCTCCATCGAAACGCTTTATAGCGATCACCACTCCTGGCTGAGAGGATGGTTGCGCCGCCGCCTGGGCAACGCCGATCAAGCGGAAGACCTGGCTCACGACACCTTCATCCGCCTGCTTAGCAGCGACCGGATTCCGGCCACGCTCACCGAACCGCGCGCGTTTCTTACTACCGTCGCCCAGCACCTGGTGTCCAACCACTGGCGCCGCGAGAAACTGGAGCGCGCGTATCTGGAAGCGCTGGCCCAGGCGCCTCAGGCGGTGCACTGGTCGCCCGAGGACCGGGCCATCGTGCTGGAAACGCTGCTGGAGCTGGACCGTCTGCTGGATGGGCTGCCCGCCATCGTGCGGCAGGCATTCCTGCTGTCGCAGCTGGACGGGCACACGCATGCCCAGGTGGCCGAGGCGCTGGGCATCTCGGTCCCCACGGTCAAGCGCTATCTCGTCAAGGCGTTGCAGCGCTGCTGCTTCGCCGATCTGTCTTTTACCGGATGAGCCGCCGCATGTCCGCCTCGCCGTGGTACGGTGCCACCCGCGATGCGGCTGCCGTGTCGCCCGCCGTCGCGCAACGCGCGCTGGAATGGCTGGTGCAATTGCAAGACGACCCCGTCGCGCCGGAAACGGTGCGCGCATGGGCCTCCTGGCGCGCCGCGCACCCCGACCACGAGCGCGCGTGGCTGCGCATCGAATCCGTGCAAGGCCGACTGCAGCCGCTGGCTGCCCCGGGAAGCTCGGCCATCGCGCAGGCAGCGCTGGCTGCCCCCGCCTGCGCCCAGCGCCGGCGCGCGTTGAAGGCCGTGAGCCTCCTGGGTATCACCAGCGGCGCGGCCTGGGGCGTCGGGCAGAGCGCCCCGTGGCGTACGTGGACGTCAGACCATCGCACCGCCATCGGCGAACACCGCAGCCTGACGCTGCCGGACGGAACCCGTGTGGTGCTGAACACCGACAGCGCCATCGACGTGCGCTACAGCGCGGGTTTGCGGCGCGTGGCGCTCATCGCGGGCGAAATCCTGATCACCACCGCCCAAGAGACAGGCGTACCCCACCGGCCCTTTCTTGTCGAGACCGCGCACGGCACCGCGCGCGCGCTGGGCACCGAATACGCCGTGCGGCTGCTGGACACCTCGACCGAGGTCAGCGTGTTCGAAGGCGCCGTCCAGATCCGCCCGCGCGACGACGCCGCGCACGGACTGACGCTGCAGGCCGGGCTGCGCGCCCATTACTCGTCGCGTGATGTCGCGCAGCCAGCCGCCGCCGAAACCAACCAGATCGCCTGGAAAGACGGCTTCATCGTGGCGCGCGGCATGCGCCTGGCGGACTTCATTGCCGAACTCGGCCGCTATAGCCGCGACACGCTGAGTTGCGATCCGGCCGTGGCGGACCGGCTGCTGTCCGGTTCCTTTCCCGTCAACAACGTGGACAAGGTGCTGGCCGCGCTCAGCGCCACGCTGGACATCCGCGTGGAAACCGAGACGCGGCGCTGGCGCGGCCGCCGCCTGCACCTCATCGCCGGCCCCGACACGGCGCGTCCGTCGCCGCTGTTACAAAAAAGCTGATCCGTTTTTCGATCCGAAGGGTCAAGGAGGGTGAGCACACAGCAACCTCACCTCTCTGAAAGGCCAGTTCATGAATCACGTCCGGGCGCCCAAGCGCCAGTCCTCCCGCATCCTGCGCCGCGCAGCCACGGCGCGCCTGGCGGGCCGCATCGCCACCGCCACGCTGCTCGCGGCCCCCGCACTGGCCGTCCCCACCGCCGCCCACGCGCAGGCCGCCGCCACGCGCAGCTACGACATTCCCGCGGGGACGCTTGAGGATGCTTTGGGCCGCTTCGGGCGCGAAGCCGGCATCGTGCTGTCGTTCCGGCCCGACGTGACGGCCGGCCTGCAAAGCAATGGGCTGCGTGGCACCTACGGCGTGCGCGGCGGGCTGGACACCCTGCTGGCCGGCACCGGCATCCGCGTGCTGCCGCAATCCAACGGCAGCTATGTGCTGGACCGCCCGGCCGGCGCGGGCATCGCCACGACGCAACTGCCCGCCGTGACGGTGACGGCCTCGGCCGCCGATCCCACCCTGCCCGCGCCCTTCGCGGGCGGCCAGGTGGCGCGCGGCGGCGGCCTGGGCGTGTTGGGCACGGGCGACGTCATGGACGTGCCGTTCAGCACCACCAACTACACCGCGCAGATGATCGAGAACCAGCAGGCCCGCACGCTGGCCGACATCGTCATCAGCGAGTCCTCGGTGCGCACCACCACGTCCAGCGGCGGCTTCTCCGACGAATTCCAGATCCGCGGCTTTTCCGTCGCGGCAGGCGACGTGGGCCTGAACGGCCTGTACGGCCTGGCGTCCGCCAGCCGCATGCCCGCGGCCATGATGGAGCGCGTCGAAGTCCTGAAGGGCCCCGGCACGCTGATGAACGGCATCGGCCCCAGCGGCAGCATCGGCGGCGGCATCAACATCGTCACCAAGCGCGCGGGCGACGAACCCCTGACCCGCCTGACCACGACCTACCAGAGCAAATCGCAACTGGGCGGCCAGCTCGACATGGGCCGGCGCTTTGGCGAGAACAACGAATGGGGCATCCGCGTCAACGGCGTCTACAGCAACGGCGACACCAACATCGATGACGGCAAGCAGGAGCAAGGCGTGGGCGCGCTGGCGCTCGACTACCGCGGCACGAAGCTGCGCTGGTCGCTGGATGCCTACACCCAGCACGAAGACATCGACAATTTCCGTCCCCAGATCGGCTTCCAGTCGAACGTGACCTCGCTGCCGTCGCCGCCGTCCGGCCACCGCAACTTCTATCCCGGCACGAAGCTCAAGCTGAACGACTCGACCGTGGCCACCCGCCTCGAGTACGACATCAACGACCACCTGATGGTCTACGGCGCGACCGGCTACCGCTACGGCACCGCCGAGCAGACCTTCCCGTCCGGCCCCGCCGATGCGCTCGGCAATTTCACGGTGTCCAACGCGTATTACGACTCGTATTCGCGCACCTGGACGGGCGACGTCGGCCTGCGCGCCCGCTTCGACACCTGGGGCGTCGGCCACACCGTCACCCTGTCGGCCACGCGCCTGGACCAGGAGTCCGGCAACGCCTACGTCACGTCTTCGGGCCCGGGCGTGCCGTCCAGCATCTACCGCCCCGCGCCGCTGCCCCCGGTCACGGCCTACCGCGGCGCGCCGCAAAAGGCGTCCAAGACCGAGTTGACCAGCTACACGCTGACCGACACCCTGTCCTTTGCCGACGACACCCTGCTTATCACCGGCGGCCTGCGCAACCAGCGCGTCGCGCTGGACAACTATTCGACCGCCACCGGCGCGCGCCTGAACGCCTATGACGAAAGCGCGATCTCCCCGGTCGCCGGCATCGTGTTCAAGCCGATTTCCAACGTCTCGCTGTACGGCAACTTCACCTCCGGCCTGACCCGCGGCGGCATCGCCCCCGCCACGGCCGCCAACGCCGGCCAGGTGTTTGCGCCCTACAAGTCCAAGCAATACGAAGCGGGCGTCAAGGTCGACTGGGGCAAGATCATCACCAGCGCCTCGGTGTTCCAGATCACGCGCCCCAACTCGATGACCGATCCCGACACGCGGATCTACAGCTTCGACGGCGAACAGCGCAACCGCGGCCTGGAACTGTCGGCCTTCGGCGAAGCCATGCCGGGCCTGCGCATGATGGCCAGCGCCACGTTCTACGACGCCACCCTCAAGCGCACCGCGGGCGGCGTGAACGACGGCAACGAAGCCAACGGCGTGCCGAAGAACACCTTCAACCTGGGCGTGGACTGGGACACCCCCTGGGTGCGCGGCCTGAGCCTGAACGCCCGCGTGATCCACACCTCGTCGATGTACTTCAACGCGGCCAACACGCTGACCCTGCCCTCGTGGACCCGCTACGACATCGGCGCGCGCTACAACACCGAGATCCTGGGCCGCTCCGTGGTGTTCCGCGCGAATATCGAAAACCTGTTCAACAAGGACTTCTGGCTGGCCAGCGGCTCGTACGCGACGGTGGCCGCGCCGCGCACGTTCTTGTTGTCGGCGCAGATTGATTTTTGATCCGTACGCCTGCAAGGATTCGCGGCCCCCGCGCCGCGAATCCGCTGCCTGCCGCAAAGCCGGCCTCCGCAACGAGGCCGGCTTTTTTTCATCGCGGCTGCGCCGCCACGTACTCCCGAAGCGTCTGCACCAGCGCCACGGCAGCCGGCGACAGACTGCGGTTGCGCGCCGTCACCAACCCAATTGAGCGCTCGGCCACCGGCGCCGTCAGGCGGCGCTGCACGATGCCGGTCTGCGCCACCGCGCCGGCGGCGATCTCTGGCAGCGCGGCCACGCCGAAGCCGCATTCCACCATGGCCACGATGGTGGTCAGGTGTTCGGCCTCGAAGGCGGGCGCAAAGCGGATGCGGTTCTGCAGGAAGGCCCATTCCGTGTATTGGCGCACGCTGCTCGGGTGGACCATGGACACATGCTCCGCGCCGGCCGTGTCGGCCCAGCGCAGCGGACCCTTTGCGCGCGCAAGCGGGTGCGCCTCGGGGATCAGCAGGATGAAGCTGTCGGACATCAGCGGCACGTAGTGCAGGTCGGCGTGCTGCGGGTCGGCGGCGGTCAGGGCAAAGTCCACTTCGCCCGCGCGCACCAGGTCGAAGGCCGGGCCGGACAGCGTGTCGCGCACCTTCAGCGCGACATGCGGGTGCGCCTGGCGGTAGGTCATCAACACGCGCGGCAGCAGCCGCGCCGCCAGCGACGGCAGCGCGGCGACCGACACCTGGCCCTCTTCCGCGCTGGAAATGCCGCTCACGGCGGCGATTGCGTCGCGAAAAGCCGCCTGCAGGGTCGCGGCCTGCTGCAGAAAGACCTCGCCTGCGGCCGTCAGCCGCACGGTGCGCGTGGTGCGGTCGAACAGTCGCACGCCCAGCGCCTCCTCGATCCGCTGGATCTGCGTGGATAGCGCCGACTGCGACAGATGCAGCTGCCCGGCGGCCTGCCGGAAATTGAGCGTGCGGCCCAGCACCAGCGTGGTGTCGATGTCGCGCATCGAGAGATTGATCTGCATGGTTTGTCCCCGGACGTTATTGATCTGATTAGTCGATCATTCTATTCAAAAATTCTGATTCATCAATCAACCGCGCTTCTCTACACTCGCCTCCAGACGGGTTTCCAGAATCAGGAGAACAGCATGCAGAAGGACGCGAAGGCGCTGCCCAATCCGGGCGCGGCGCATGCGGTGGTGGTGGGCGGCGGCACGATGGGCGCGGATGTGGCCGTCGTGCTGACGCGCACGGCGTGCCGCACGACGGTAATCGAATCGAATGCCGAGCGCGCGGCCGGCGTGCCGGCGCGGGTGGCGGAGAACCTGAAGGTCATCGGGCGCGAGGCAAACGCCACGCTGCTGGCCACCGCGCCGTCGCTGGACGCGTTGGATTGGTCCACCGTGGATCTGGTCATCGAGTGCATTCCCGAGCGGCTGGACATCAAGCAGGCCCTGTTTGCGGACCTGGCGCGGCGCACGCGGCCGGACGCCATCCTGGCCAGCAACAGTTCCAGCTTTCCGATCAGTGCGATCAGCCAGGGGCTGGACACGCGCGGCCGCATGCTGGGCCTGCACTTTTTCATGCCCGCGCACCTGGTGCCGCTGGTGGAAGTGGTGCTGGGCGAGGCCAGCGACGAGGCCTGCGCCGACACGCTGATTGCATTCATGCGGCGTTGCGGCAGCGTGCCGGTCAAGGTCAAGCAGGATCTGCCCGGATTTCTGGCCAACCGCCTGCAGCACGCCTTGTCCCGCGAAGCCTTTGACCTCATCGACCGCGGCATCGCGTCGCCCGAGGACGTGGACGCCGCCGTGCGCTTCGGCTTCGGCTTCCGGTTCCTGGCGGCGGGCCCCGTCATGCAGCGCGACCACGCCGGCATCGACGTTCACGCGGCGGCCGGCGCCACGATGTATCCCACCTTCTGCAACGCCGACCACCCGGCGCGCTGCCTGACGGAACGCGCCGCCGACGGGCGCCACGGCATGAAGGCCGGCGAGGGCTTCCATGTCTGGACGCCCGAGACCATCGCCGCCGAACGCGCGCGCTACGACAGGCTGCTGCGCGCGGGCCTGGACCTGATTGCTCCCGAACTGCCGGAGATCCAGCCATGAGCGCCCTGGCCCCCGTCCTGCCGCGCGCCGCGCTGGCCGACTCGCCCGTCATCATCACCGTCGCGCCCAACGGCGCCTACAAGAAGACCGCCGACCACCCGGCCGTGCCGTTGACCGCGCAGGCCCTGGCCAGCGAGGCCCGGGCCTGCCTGGACGCCGGCGCCGCCATGATGCACATGCACGTGCGCAAACCCGACGGCAGCCACCTGCTGGATGCCCAGGCCTATCGCGACGCGCTTGCCGCGGTGCACAAGGCAGTCGGCGATGAACTGCTGGTGCAGGTGACCAGCGAAGCGGCGGGCGTGTACCAGGCTGCCGAGCAGATCGCGATGGTGCGCGAATTGCAGCCCGAAGCCGTCTCCATCGGCCTGCGCGAAATCGCCGTGCCGGGCATTGCCGAAGCGGAACTGGCCGCCTTCCTGGCATGGCTGGCCGAGCGCCGCATCATGACGCAGATCATCCTGTACGACGAGGCCGACGTGCGCCGCTGGCTGTCGCTGCGCGCGCGCGGGCTGGTGCCGCCCGGCGCGTGGTCGGTGCTGTTCGTGCTGGGGCGCTACAGCGCCGGGCAGACGTCGTCGGCGCACGACCTGCTGCCCTTTCTGGCCGCCTACGATCATTCGCTGCCGTGGGCCATCTGCGCCTTCGGCCCCGAGGAAAACGCCTGCGTCACGACGGCTGCCGCGTTTGGCGGGCACATGCGCGTGGGGTTTGAAAACAACCTGAAGCTGCGCGACGGGACGATCGCCCCGGACAACGCGGCATTAGTGGCGCAGGCCGCGCAAGGCGCGCAGGCATTGGGCCGGCCGCTGGCGACGGCGGCGGACGCCCGGCGCATATACGGCGCGATCGGCTGACGCGGCGGCGGGCGGCATCGCAGCCGCCTGACGCGGTGGCGGGCGGCATCGCGATCCGCCGACGCGGCCGCACGCGGTATCGCGGGCATCCGCGTTGGCATCTGCATTGGCGTATGCACGGACTGTCTTTGCCGTCATCGCAGCGTAAACAGTCCGCGGTACCTTCTCGAATATTTCGCTGTGTTGCAACATTGACGCAGCGCAAAGTCATCTGCTACAAACTTTCGCATCAGTACGTTTGACGCAATACCCCTACAAGTTTTTGCAGCGAGGTGGTGTGTGCAAGACGAATCCGATGGCTACACAAAAGCCCAGGAATTCCGAAGTTTCCTGTTCCTGGCGGCAGTCATGGCTCCGGTGCTGGCAGTAGTCATCGTGGCCGGGTACGGTTTTGCGGTCTGGATCTACCAGATGTTTGCAGGCCCCCCGGGAAGCTGATGACAAGCGCCCTCCCCCCTTCCCCCGACAGTCGGCCCGCCCCCGCGTCCTGTAGCGCGGCGCCCGAGCTGCACATCGCCAGCATGGTGGTGCATGCCGCCCCGCGCCGGCTGGCCGATGTTCGCGGCGCGATCCTTGCGATCGACGGCGGCGAAATCCACGGCGCTTCCGAGACCGGCAAGCTGGTGGTCACGCTGGAAGCCCCCTCTACCGAAGACATGCTTGCGCGCATCGCGCAGATCCAGCGGCTGGATGGCGTACTAGCCTCGGCGCTGGTGTATCAGCATTCCGACACGCTTGCCGCGATGAATGAGGAGATTGACGATGTCCATGGCTCGTAGAGAGTTCATCAAGCAATCTGCCGCCGCCGCTGCCGCCACGGTAGCCGGCATCCCCATCGTGGGCTACACGCAGAACATCGTGACCGAGTCGGAAGCCGCCAAGCTGAAGTGGTCGAAGGCGCCCTGTCGATTCTGCGGGACCGGCTGCGGCGTGAACGTCGCGGTGAAGGACAACCAGGTCGTGGCGACGCACGGCGACTTCAACGCGGAAGTCAATCGCGGCCTGAACTGCGTCAAGGGCTATTTCCTGTCCAAGATCATGTACGGCAATGACCGGCTGACCTCGCCGCTGTTGCGCATGAAGGACGGCAAGTACGCCAAGGATGGCGAACTTGCCCCGGTCTCGTGGGACCAGGCGTTTGACGTCATGGCCGAACAGTTCAAGCGCGTGCTCAAGGACAAAGGCCCCGAAGCCGTCGGCATGTTCGGCTCGGGCCAATGGACCATCTGGGAAGGCTACGCCGCGCTCAAACTGATGAAGGCGGGGTTCCGCACCAACAACCTCGACCCGAACGCGCGCCACTGCATGGCGTCGGCGGCGGTGGGCTTCATCCGCACGTTTGGCGCCGACGAGCCCATGGGCTGTTATGACGACATTGAAAGCGCCGACGCCTTCGTGCTGTGGGGCGCCAACATGGCCGAAATGCACCCCATCCTGTGGACGCGGGTGACCGACAGGCGGCTGAGCAAGCCCAATACCAAGGTGGTGGTGCTGTCCACCTTCGAGAACCGGTCGTATGAGCTGGCCGACGTGTCGCTGACGTTCACGCCGCAGACCGACCTGGCGATCCTGAACTACATCGCCAACCACATCATCAAGACCAAGCGTGTCAACCGCGAGTTCGTCGACGAGCACACCCGGTTCCTGGAGGGCAATACCGACATCGGTTATGGCCTGCGTCCGGAGCACCCGCTGCAAAAGGCCGCCAAGAACGCCAACAATGCCGGCGGGTCGCGCCCGATCACCTTCGATGAGTACGCGAAGTTCGTCTCCAAGTACGACCTGGAATACACCGCCAAGCTGACTGGTGTGCCGGCGCGGAATCTGGAAGCGCTGGCCGAGCTGTACGCCGACCCGAAGATCCGGGTCATGTCGTTCTGGACCATGGGCTTTAACCAGCACACCCGCGGCGTGTGGGCGAACAACCTGGTCTACAACATCCATTTGCTGACGGGCAAGATCTCCACCCCGGGGAACAGCCCGTTTTCGCTGACGGGCCAGCCGTCCGCCTGTGGCACGGCGCGCGAGGTGGGCACGTTCTCACACCGCCTGCCCGCGGATCTGGTCGTGACCAACCCCAAGCACCGGGCGCGCGCCGAAGAAGTCTGGGGGCTGCCTGACGGCACCATCCCCGAAAAGGTTGGCGCCCACGCGGTCTTGCAGAACCGGATGTTGAAGGACGGCACCATCAACGCCTACTGGGTGATGGTCAACAACAACATGCAGGCCGCGGCCAACATGTTGAACGAAGGCTACCCCGGCTACCGCAACCCCGCCAATTTCATCGTGGTGTCCGACGCCTACCCGACGGTCACCACGATCTCGGCCGATCTGGTTCTGCCCACCGCGATGTGGGTCGAGAAGGAAGGCGCCTACGGCAACGCCGAGCGGCGCACGCAGTTCTGGCACCAGTTGGTCAACGCGCCCAGCGGCGCGCGGTCGGATCTGTGGCAATTGATGGAGTTCTCCAAGCGCTTCACCACCGACGAGGTCTGGCCCGCGGACCTGCTGGCCAAAAAGCCCGAACTTCGAGGCAAGACGCTTTTTCAGGTGCTGTTCGAGAACGGCAAGGTCAACAAGTTTCCGAACACGGAGCTGGACCCGGAGTACGCCAACGACGAGGCCAAGGCGTTCGGCTTCTACGTGCAGAAGGGGCTCTTCGAGGAATACGCCGAGTTCGGCCGCGGCCATGGCCACGACCTGGCGCCCTTTGACACCTATCACCAGGTGCGCGGGCTGCGCTGGCCCGTTGTGGACGGGGTCGAGACACGCTGGCGGTACCGCGAGAAGGCGGACCCGTACGTGAAGGTCGGCTCCGGCTTCAATTTCTATGGCAACCCGGACGGCAAGGCCAACATCTATGCCCTGCCCTACGAGCCGCCGCCCGAGGTGCCGGACGAGGAATATCCCTTCTGGCTGTCCACCGGCCGCGTGCTGGAGCACTGGCACTCCGGCTCGATGACGCGGCGCGTGCCGGAGTTGTATCGCGCCTTCCCCGACGCGGTTTGCTTCATGCACCCGGATGACGCGCAGGCCATGGGGCTGCGGCGCGGCGTACTGGTGGAGATTGCGTCGCGGCGCGGCAAGATGCAGACCCGCGTGGAGACGCGCGGGCGCAACAAGCCGCCGCGCGGCCTGGTGTTCGTGCCCTGGTTCGACGCCGGCCAGCTGATCAACAAGGTCACGCTCGACGCCACCGATCCGATCTCGTTCCAGACCGACTTCAAGAAGTGCGCGGTCAAGATCACCAAGGCTTGACGGCCGACGGAGATGCTCATGAACATTCGCGCCACTTCGATCGCCATCGTCTTTCTGATCGGTTCCAACGCGTGGGCCGCCCCGCCCGACCCGATGGTCGATCCGATGCGGGGGCCGACGCCGCTGACCGAATCGGCCACGCCGCCCCTGATGGCCCCGGTTGAAAACCGCGACGTGCGGCGCATGCGCACGTACTCGATGCAGCCGCCGACCATTCCGCACAAGATCGACGGCTACCAGATCGACAAGAACTTCAACCGCTGCCTGGCCTGTCACGCCCGCGTCAACACGGAGCAGACGCAGGCGGTGCCGCTGAGCGTGACGCACTACATGGACCGCGACAGCAACGTGCTGGCCGAAGTGTCGCCGCGCCGCTACTTCTGTCTGCAGTGCCACGTTCCGCAAACGGAGGCCAAGCCGCTGGTCCCCAACAACTTCCAGGACATCGACGTGATCCTCAAGCGCCTCTCCGCCCCGGCGCCCGACAAGAAGTGAGGGACAGGAGCCCGTCATGGTCAAGCTCATCAAGCGTTACTGGAACATCATCCGCCGGCCCAGCGTGCACTTCAGCCTGGGCTTTCTGACCGTTGGCGGATTCATCGGCGGCATCCTGTTCTGGGGCGCGTTCAACACCGCCATGGAGCTGACGAACACCGAGAAGTTCTGCACCGGCTGCCATGAAATGCGTGACAACGTGTACGCGGAACTGAAAGGCACGATCCACTTCACCAACCGCTCGGGCGTGCGGGCGCTGTGCTCGGACTGCCACGTGCCGCACAACTGGACCGACAAGATCGCCCGCAAGATGCAGGCGTCCAAGGAAGTCTGGGGCAAAATCTTCGGCACCATCGACACGCGCGAGAAGTTCGTGGACAAGCGGCTGGAGCTGGCGCAGCACGAGTGGGCGCGCTTCAAGGCGAACGACTCGCTGGAATGCCGCAACTGCCACAACTACGAGTACATGGATTTCACGCGCCAGAGCGTGCGCGCACAGAACATGCACTCGACCTACCTGGCCGACAAGTCCAAGACCTGCATCGACTGCCACAAGGGCATCGCCCACACACTGCCGCACATACCGCCTGGCCAGACCTCTGACGCGACGCCGCCGGCCAGGGCGTCCAAAGAGGTCGCCAATGCGGCCCGCTGACGCGCCGCCGCCGATGCTGAGCGCGCGCGGGCTGGTCAGCCGGCGCGGGGCGCCCGAAGGGTCCGCGTCGCTGGATCTCGACTTGTACGCCGGTCAGCTTCTGCATGTACAAGGCGCCAATGGCAGCGGCAAGACCAGTCTGCTGCGGATGCTGGCGGGCCTATTGAGGCCGCTGGACGGCGCTGTCATCGGCCGCGACGGCGACATCCGCCATGATCCGGCGGCGCACTTTGCACGCACGGCCTATCTGGGACACGGCAATGGCCTGTCGGGCGACCTGACCGCACTGGAAAACCTGCGCTGCGCGCTGCACGTGGCCGGCACGCCGCACGGCGACGACGCGATCGCTGCCTGCCTGCAGACATGGCGGCTGGGCGGCTGCGTGCACACGCCTGCCGCCCGCCTGTCGCAAGGCCAGGGCCGCCGGCTGGCGCTGGCCGGCGTGGTGCTGGGCGCCAAGCCCCTGTGGCTGCTGGACGAACCCGACGCCGGCCTGGACGCGGCCAGCCTGGACCAGCTGGGCGAGGCGCTTGCCGCCCATCTGGCGGCGGGCGGCGCGGCCGTCGTCGCCTCGCATCGCGGCCCGGCAACCCTAGCCAAACACACCCAAACCCTGAACATGGATGACTACGCGGATGCTGGCAACGTTGTCTCAGTTGGCGCTGCGTGAAGTCCGGCTGGCCTGGCGTCGACCGGCCGACACGCTGGGCGCGACGCTGTTCTTCATCGTCGCGGGGTCGCTGTTCCCGCTGGCGGCGGGGCCCGATCCCGTGCTGCTGCTGGCAATCGGGCCCGGCGTGCTGTGGGTCTGCGCGCTTCTGGGCATCCTGCTCAGCCTCAATCGCCCGTTTGCGCAGGACTACGACAACGGCGCGCTGGAGCAGCTGCTGGTGTCGCCGCATCCGCTGCCCATGCTGGTGGGCGTGAAGCTGGGCGCGCACTGGTTCAGCACCTGCGTGCCGCTGATTCTTGCCAGCCCGGTGCTGGCGTTGCAATTCGGCCTGCCGCCGCACGCCATCGGCATCCTGGTGCTGTCCCTGCTGCTGGGCACGCCGACGCTGGCGCTGGTGGGCGGCCTGGGCGCGGCGCTGACGCTGGGCCTGCGCGGCGGCGCGCTGCTGCCGCTCCTGGTGCTGCCGCTGTACGTGCCGGTGCTGATCTTTGGCGCGGGCGCCGTGTCGGCCACGCACGCCGGGCTGGGCGCGGGGCCGCAGCTGTCGCTGCTGGGCGCAGGCCTTTGCCTGGCGATCCTGCTCTGCCCCTGGGGCGCATCGGCGGCGCTGCGCGTGGCGCTGGACTGAGGTTATCCATGCACAATCCCTCCACCTTCGACGCTCCCCGCCCCGCCGCCGCGCGGTCAAGCTGGCTGCGCTATGCGTCGCCCGCACTGTTCTATCCGCTGGCCGGGCGGATGATTCCGTTCTTCGCGGCGGGCGCCGCCCTGCTTGCCGCGGCCGGCTTGTACACGGGCCTCGTGGTGGCGCCCATCGACAGCCAGCAGGGCGAGGTCTACCGCATCCTCTTCATCCACGTGGCCGCGGCCTGGATGTCGATGTTCCTGTATCTGCTGATGGCGGGGTATGCGGCGCTGGGCCTCGTCTTCAATACGCGCCTGTCGTTCATGATGATGCGCGCGCTGGCGCCCACGGGCGCGCTCTTTACCTTCCTGACGCTGTGGACAGGTGCGCTCTGGGGCAAGCCGACCTGGGGCACGTGGTGGGTGTGGGACGCCCGGCTCACGTCCGAGCTGATCCTGCTGTTCCTGTACCTGGGCTTCATGGCCCTGCAGGCCGCCACCGACGACACGCAGCGCGCGGACCGCGGTGGCGCGATCCTGCTGCTGGCGGGCGTGGTGAACGTGCCGATCATCTATTTCTCGGTGCAATGGTGGAGCACGCTGCACCAGGGCGCCTCGATCAACCTGACGTCGGCCCCCAGCATGGCGCGCGTCATGGTGACCGCCATGCTGCTGATGGTGGCGGCCTTCTGGCTGTACAGCGCGGCGGTCGCGCTGGCGCGCGTGCGCGGGATCATTGTGGAGCGCGAGCCGGGCGCCGTGCCATCGGGTGGCACGCCGGCGGCCGGTTCGCCGGACGGCGCGGCGGCTGCCGGCGTGCGCCGCGGCACGCGGTCGGAGGCGCCATGAACTGGGATACGTTTTTTTCGCTGCAGGGCCACGGGCCCTACCTGATGGGCGCCTACGGCGTCACGATCGCGCTGATGGCCTGGGAAGTGCTGGCGCTGTGGCGGCGCGCACGCCGCGCGCGCCGCCCCGGAGGGCCGCGCCGATGACCCCGCGCAAACGCCGCGCGCTCGCCATCGTGGGCGGCCTTGGCCTGTTGGGCCTGGCCACCGCGCTGGTGCTCAACGCGCTGCAATCGAATCTGGTGTTCTTCTTCAGCCCGACGCAGGTGGTGGCGCACGAGGCGCCCGCCAGCGGCAGCTTCCGCGTGGGCGGCCTGGTAGAACAAGGCTCGCTGCGCCGCGACGCCGACGGCCTGACGCTGCGCTTTGCAGTGACGGACACCGCCCATGCCGTGCCCGTCACCTACCAGGGCCTCCTGCCCGATCTGTTCCGCGAGGGCAAGGGCGTGGTGGTGGCGGGCAAGATGGGCACGGACGGCGTATTCCGCGCGACCGAGGTGCTGGCCAAGCACGACGAGAACTACATGCCGCCCGAAGCCGCCGACGCGATCAAGAAGGCGGAGCAGCGCGCGCAGGGTGCGGCGGGCGTACCGGCGGCGGGCGTACCGGCATCGGGCTACGGCCCAGCCCTTCAGGCGGAGGCGCGATGATCCCCGAAATCGGTCTTTTCTGCCTGATCCTCGCGTTGCTGGTCGCGGTGGCGCAAGGCACCCTGCCGCTCATCGGCGC
This sequence comes from Achromobacter sp. E1, assembly GCF_037039475.1. Taxonomy (NCBI): domain Bacteria; kingdom Pseudomonadati; phylum Pseudomonadota; class Betaproteobacteria; order Burkholderiales; family Alcaligenaceae; genus Achromobacter; species Achromobacter sp. E1. The sequence continues at coordinate 2,236,687 of NZ_CP146253.1, read as the reverse complement.
GGCCACCGGCTGGCAGGCCGGGTTGCGTGTGGCCCGGCCCGCCGCCATCGGCCAGTTCGGCCTGACGACGCTGGCCTTCGCCTGCCTGGCGTGGTCGTTCGTTCACAACGATTTTTCGGTGCTGTATGTAGCCGCGAACTCCCATGCCGACCTGCCGGCCGGCTACCGCTTCGCGGCGGTGTGGGGCGGACACGAGGGGTCGCTGCTGCTGTGGCTGTATCTGCTGACCGCGTGGACGCTGGCGGTAGCGCTGTGCAGCAAGCGGCTTCCCCTGCCCTTCGTCGGCCGCGTGCTGGCGGTGATGGGCTGGATCAGCGTGGGCTTCCTGCTGTTCATGCTGTTCCTGTCCAATCCGTTCGAGCGCCTGATCCCGCCCGCCATGGCGGGCCGCGACCTGAACCCGCTGCTGCAGGACCCCGGCATGATCGTGCACCCGCCCATGCTGTACATGGGTTACGTGGGCTTCTCGGTGGCATTCGCCTTTGCCATTGCGGCGCTCCTGTCGGGCGAGCTGGACGCCATGTGGGCGCGCTGGGTGCGGCCGTGGACGCTGGCCGCGTGGACGTTCCTGACCATCGGCATCCTGCTGGGCAGCGCGTGGGCCTACTACGTGCTCGGCTGGGGCGGCTGGTGGTTCTGGGATCCGGTCGAGAACGCGTCGTTCATGCCGTGGCTGGCGGGCACGGCGCTGATCCATTCACTGATCGTGACCGAGCGGCGCGGCGCGTTCCGAAGCTGGACCGTGCTGCTGGCCATCTGCACGTTTTCGCTCAGCATCCTGGGCACGTTCCTGGTCCGTTCGGGTGTGCTGACGTCGGTTCACGCGTTTGCGGTGGACCCGGGCCGGGGCCTGTACATCCTCGCGTTCATGACGCTGATCGTGGGCGGCTCGCTTGCGCTGTACGCATGGCGCGCGCCCACCGTCGGGCTGGGCGGCGGCTTTTCCCTGCTGTCGCGTGAATCGCTGCTGCTGTCCAACAACGTCGTGCTGACGGTCGCGGCGGGCTCGGTGCTGCTGGGCACGCTGTACCCCGTCGTGCTGGACGTGATGGAGTGGGGCAAGATCTCCATCGGGCCGCCCTACTTCGAAGCCGTGTTCGTGCCGCTGATGACACCCGCGATCTTCCTGATGGGGGTCGGACCCGTCGCGCGCTGGAAACAGGCCGAGGTGCCCGAGCTGGGCAAACGCCTGCGCGCGGCCTTCGTGGTCAGCGTGCTGACGGCGGTGCTGGTGCCGCTGGCCATGCCCGGGCCGTCGCGCTTTGGTTCGCCGATGATCGTGCTGGGCTTGTGGCTTGCCGCCTGGTCTGTCGCCAGCGCCGCGGCGCACGCGCGCCAGCGCCTGATGGATGGCGACGGCGAGGTGCTGCGGCGGCTTACGCGCCAGCCACGCGCTTGGTACGGGATGCTGCTGGCGCACGTGGGCGTGGGCATCTTCATCGCGGGCGTCACGCTTGCCAACGGCTACGAGGACAAGCGCGAGCTGCGCGTGGCCGTGGGCGCCACGCAGGAAGCCGGCGGCTACCAGTTCACGTTTGCCGGCATCGGCCCGGCCACCGGCCCCAACTACACCGCGCAACGCGCGGTATTCCACGTCGTGCGGGACGGCAAGCCGGTGGTGACGCTGTATCCCGAAAAGCGCCATTACACCGTGCAGGACATGGCGCTCAGCCAGGCCGACATCGACAGCGGTTTTACCCGCGACCTCTTCGTCGCGCTGGGCGAACCGGTGGCCGGCAACGCCTGGACCGTGCGCATCCAGGTCAAGCCCTTCATGACCTGGATCTGGACCGGCTGCATCCTGATGGCGCTGGGCGGCCTGCTGGCGGCGGGCGATGGCCGCTACCGGCGTGCGCAGCAAGCGCAGACCAAGGCAGAGGCACAGCGGGCAGCGCAGGCCGGCGTGCCGGAGACTGCCCGCGCGGCGCGGGAGGGCTATTGATGCTGCGCTATCTGCTGCCGCTTGCGATCTTTCTGACGATGGCCGTGTTTCTGGCGAAGGGGCTGTCGCGCGACCCGCGCGCGGTGCCGTCCGCGATGATCGACAAACCCGCGCCCGCCATCGGCCTGCCCGACCTGCTGGAGCCCGGCAAGACGCTGGATGTGGAGTCGCAGCGCGGCAAGGTGTGGCTGCTGAATGTGTGGGCGTCCTGGTGCGGCCCCTGCAAGGACGAGCTGCCCGTGCTGCGCGAGGCCGCGCAGCGCCACGGCATTGCGCTTTACGGGCTGAATTATAAGGACAAGCCTGACGAGGCGCGCCAATGGCTGGCGCGCAACGGCAATCCGTACCTCGCGTCCGCCAGCGACGTCGACGGGCGCGTGGGCATCGAGTATGGCGTCTACGGCGTGCCCGAGACCTTTGTAATCGACGGCGACGGCCGCATCCGCTACAAGCACCTGGGCCTCATCACGCCGGAGCTATGGCGCACGCGCCTGCAACCTGTCATCGAGGCGCTGCAATGACCGCCGCGCCTTGTCAGCCTTGCCCGCTGCTTCATCTTTCGCTGCGTCGTCGTTCGCTGCGTCGCCTGCTTCTGCCGCTACTGCTAAGCCTTCTGCTGCTGCCGGCCGCGCTGCTTGCGGCGCCCGGCCCGAACACCGCGCCGGCCCCCGTGCTGTCGGCCGAACAAGAGCAGCGCGCCGACAAGCTGGCGCATGGATTGCGCTGCCTGGTCTGCCAGAATCAGACCCTGGCCGAATCCAATGCGCCGCTGGCGCAGGACATGCGCAACCTCATTCGCGGCCAGCTTGCCGACGGCAAGACCGACGCGCAGATCATGCGCTTTTTCGAAGACCGTTACGGCGACTTCGTGCGCTACGACCCGCCGTTCAAGCCGGTCACCTGGCTGCTCTGGCTGGGCCCCTTTGCGCTGCTGGCGCTGGGCTTTCTGGTGCTGGTGCGCACACTCAAGCGGCGTGCCGGCGTGCGCGCGCCGCTGACCGCGGACGAACGCGCCCGCGCCGCCCGCTTCCTGGATTCCGGCTCATGACCACGCTCTGGCTCATCGTCCTGGCCCTGCTCTTGGCCACCCTGCTCTGCCTGGTGCCGCCGCTGCTGCGCCGCACGCCGGCCGCGGAGACCGCGTCGGACGCCAGCGTGCGTGCCTTCTACCTTGCGCAGCGCGAAAAACTGCGCCGCGATCTCGCCAACGGCGCCCTCACCGCGCAGGCGCACGCCCGCGCCGACGAAGAGCTTCAGCGAGACCTGCTGCAGGATCTGGCGATGCGCCGCGATCCGCGCGCGCGGCTGGGCGGTCAGCGCGCCGGCCTGGCCGCGGCCTGCGTGCTGACGGTGGCCGTTCCGGTGGCCGCGGTGCTGCTGTACGGCCAGCTCGGCAATCCGCGCGCGGTCGCCACCGTCGCCTTGTCACAGGCGCCCGAGCCGCATGCGCAGGCGGCGGACAACGACATGGCGCTGGCGATCAACGCGCTGGCCCAGCGCCTGCGCGCCTCGCCCGATGACGCCGACGGCTGGTACATGCTGGCGCGTTCCTACGAAACGCTGGGCCGCTACAACGACGCCGTCGCCGCTTATCAGGAAGTGCTGCGGTTAGTGCCCGGCCAACCCGCCGTGCTGGCCGATCTGGCCGACGCGCTGCTGTCGGCACGGCAGGGACAGCCCGACGAGGCCTCCATTGCCGCCGTTGCGCAAGCGCTTCAGGCCGATCCCGACCAGCCCAAGGCCCTGGCGCTGGCCGGCATGATGGCGCTGCGCCGCGGAGACGCTGCCGACGCGCTGACGCACTGGGAACGGCTGCGCGCGCTGCTGCCGCCGGACTCCGAGGCCGCGCGGCAGATCCAGACGAACATCGCCCAGGCGCGCGCCATGGCGGCAAGCGGCACGGCGGCGCCCGGCGCAATGGCGCCCGACCCTTCCGCCGGCCCTTCGGTCACGACCGCCCGGCTGGCCGGCCAGGCTCGGATCGCCGACGCCCTGCGCGATCAGGTCCACCCGACCGACACCGTTTTCATCCTGGCGCGCCCCATGACGGGATCGCGCATGCCCGTCGCCATCCTGAAGATGCAGGCCGCGGACCTGCCGCGGGCCTTCGTGCTGGACGACAGCACCGCCATGTCGCCGGACGCCACGCTGTCCAAGGCCGGCAAGGTGCGTGTGGAGATTCGCGTCAGCCGCTCGGGCAACGCCGCCGCCCAGCCCGGAGACCTGCACGGCGTGCTGACGGATGTGGGGCCTCGGGCGGACGGCCTGGCGCTGGTGGCCGACACCGTCGTGCCCTGACGCTTACCGCCGCGCTCGCGGGCCGCCCCCCCAGCCGTCAGACCCGCTCGATCCGGGCAGGCAGGCCTTGCCGCACCGCCGCCCCCGACACCCAATCGATCCAGACGTTGGCGTGCTGACCCCGCGTCGCGTCGCCAAAACCCAGGTCGTTCAGGTTGACGCCCGCGGCCAGCGCCGGATCATGCGGCATTGGCTTGCCATCGACGACATGGACGCGCGCGCCCAGCTCGGTGTGGCCGTAGCCGTGCTCGATGCCCACCGCGCCCGGCTGCACGCCGTCGCGCAGCAACGCCGGCCCTGTCACCGACCCGCCCGGCGTGACGATGCGCACCGTATCGCCGTTGCGGATGCCCAGCCGTTCGCCGTCCTGCCGGTTGATCGACACCGGGTTGTGCGGATGCACCTGGCGCAGGCGGCTCACGCCAATCGACATCGAGCTCATCAGATTGGACTTGAACGAACTCAGCAGGAACGGCCACTCCTGCCGCGGATACGCATCGCGCATGTCGCGCCCGTCCGCCAGCCTGGTCGGATACCAGGTGGGACAGCCGCTGTACCGCTCGCCCGTCATCGCATGACGAAAGCCCGCCAGTTCTTCGCTCCACACCTGCAGCGGCTTGGCGTGCGCCACGCGCGTGCGGCGCGTCTGGCCGCCCTCTTGCGTCCAGGCGTCGTCCATCCGGTCGAATCGCCCGCCGCGGCTCATCAGCATGGCCACCTGCCGCCATTCGGCAGGCTTGAGCTTAGCCTGCAGCAGGTCGCGATAGCGATCGACGCCGGTCAGCGCCATGTCGTCGTCGTTGGCCTGCGGCACCGGCCGTCCCGCGGCAAACGCGATGTTCGCCATGCCGCGCAGGAAGAAGTCCTCGGGCGTATCCAGCGCGTACTTGGCGCCCTCCTTGTCTGAAATCGCGCCCTCGCCGAATCCCGGCATGGCCAGGCGTTTGGCGCACGCGATCAGGAAGGTCTCCAGGCAAACCGGCTCGTTCGTGGCCGTGCGCGCCACGCGCGGCTGCACGGCGGGCCAGCGCACCGTCGAGGCCTTGGCCACCACGTCCGCCCACGGCGCCGACACGCCCCAGCTTTCGTACGTGACCGTGTCCGGCACGATGTAATCGGCCAGCGCGTTGGTCTCGTTGATGAAAGGGTTGATCGACACCGCCAGCGGCAGGATGCGCGGGTCCTTCAGCTTTTCCAGCGCCACGTGCTTGAACCCGGCAATCCCGTAGACCGGGTTGCTCATGTGGTTGAACCAGACCTTGGCGCGGTACGGATAGCCCGCCAGCGCCGAAGCCAGCATCTCGGAACTGAGGCCCCCCGTCGCCGGATACCACGGCGCGGCTGCCGGATAGGCAGGCTGGCCCGCGGCCTTTTTGCGCTTGAATTCGCTGGATTTTTCGTACGGAAAGCGGTTGCGCGACAGCGACACGCCCTTGGGCGTGGCCTTGTTCGCGAAGCCGGCAATGTTGTAGCGCGGCCCCGCGCCGTAAGGCGGAAACGGCCCGGCATCCAGCACCAGTCCGCCTTCCACGTTCAGGTTGCCCACCAGCGTGTTGAGCATGGCGATGGCGTAGGCGGTGTAAAAGCCCGCGCCGCTCATGGTGCCGCCGTGCGCATCGGCCACGGCGCGCTTGCCGTGACTGGTGAAACGCTCGGCCAGGGACGCGATTTTCGCTGCCGGCACGCCGCAGAGCGCGGCGTACTCGTCCAGCGTCTTGCGGCGCGCTTCTTCGCGCAGCAGGTCCAGCGAGGTGCGCACCCGCAGCGCCGCTTGCGGACCCGCCAAGCCCGGCGCGACGACCGGCTCGTCGACAAACAGCGCGGCCGGCGAGGCCGTCGTGTGCGGCGCCAGCGTGCCGTCCGCCAGACGCACGACGTAGACGTCCTCCCATTTCTCGTCCGCGTCGGCCGGGCGCGCCCAGCCCATATCGGCGCCGCGCAAAAAGGCGCCCAGGCGCGGATGGCCCGGTTCGGCCACCACCAGGTGCGTGGCGTTGGTCCACGCCGATTCGCCCGCCGCCTTCATGGCGGCGGGGCCCGGCTGCGCCAGCATGCGCGCGTCGAAGCGTTCGTTGTCCAGAATCCAGCGGATCAGCCCCATGGCCAGCGCCAGATCGCTAGCCGGATTGACGGGCACCCATTCATTGCCCGATCCCGCCGACAGGCTGGACGAGGCCGGCAGCACGGGCGACACCACCACGTAGCTGAATCCCGATTCCTGCGGGCGCACGCGCGCCTCGGCCAGCTGACGGGCCTGGCGCTGAAAAGGGTTGCCCGCCTGTGCCGGCGCCGCGCCAATGAAGAGCCCGAAACGTGCGTTGTCCCAGTCCGGCTTGCCGTGCGGCATGCCCTTCAGGTCGCCCAGCGCCGCGCCCGCCCCCACCCGGAAACTCTGCCCGCAGTACGAGCCGTGATTGCTGAAGTTGAGGGTGCCGAAGGACTGTCCCGCAAAGCGCTGGATCAGCGGCGTGCGCCCTTCGTTGGACGCGTCGGTGAACAGGAACTGGTTGACCTTCGCGCCGTACTCGGGATTGTCGGCGTCCAGCGGCGTCTCGCGGTCGTAGATCGCGCGCAGGCCGTCCACGTGGCCTTCGCCAAACAGATCGCCGCCTTCACAGACTTCCTCGACCAGTTGCTCGAAGCTGATCGTCTGCCACTTGCCCTCGCCGCGCTTGCCCACCCGCTTCAAGGGCTGCAGCACGCGATACGGGCTGTCCATCTGTTCCAGCATGGCCGAGCCGCGCGCGCACGAGGTGGCGCGCCCTTCCAGGCCGCTGTCGCCGCCCAATTGCGCGTAGACCTCGCGCACCGGAGTCTCCATGGCCGCGGGCCGCGTCGTGGCCAGCGGGTGATACGGGTTGCCAGCGACGCGCAGGATGCGGTTCTCGGCCGTGTCCACGCGCAACCGCACGCCGCATTGCGTCCAGCAGCCCAGGCAGCTCGACGGGCTGACCGTCTGCCCCGGCTGGGCGCTGAGCGCACCAGTCAGCGGGTCGATGCGGAACTCTGGCGGCAGCGAGTTGCCGCGCACGGCATGCGCCGTCGGCACGCCGGCCGTGCCTTGCGCCAGCCCCTTGACCGCCTTGACCACCGTGTCGCCGTAGCCCGCGGCAAACGCCGCCATGCCGCCGGCCGCCAGGCCGCCGCGCACCATGAGCTTGCGGCGGGCCTCGTCGCGAGGCAGATCCGGGCTGTCGTCCGCGGCGCCGGGCTTGTCGTCTTTGTGTTGCTTGTCCATTGCGTTCTTATCCATGTGCTTTCGTCTCGGCGCGCGCTCAGGCGGCCACGGCGCGTGTGCGCGCGGGGAAGATGTCCAGGGCCCAGGTCACGACGGTGATCAGCGCCACGCACAGCCCCAGCACGCCCACCATGCCCAGCAGTCCGTCGCTGCCCCAGGGCATGTCGTACAGGTACAGCCCCGCGCCGTACTTGGGCACGCCCTGCACGCTCATGAAGACCACCCACCGGAAGATCCACGCCGCACCCAGCATGGTCAGCGCCAACGCGGCCGACGGCAGGGGCGCGGCCAGCGTGCGTGCCGGCCGCTGCAGCAGCGCGACGATGCAGAAGGCGGTGATGACCGCGCCCGCCAGGCTCAGACGCCAGACCGGAAAGTCCGCGAAAAGCCGCAGCGCCGCCTCGAAAGACGCATCGAGTCCCGAGAGGCCCAGCAACGCCCACGCCCCCGCGCCCATCGCCATCATCACGACCGCGGTCACGCTCAGCCGGCGCAGCATCGCCACCGGCAACACGCGCAGTCCGCCGGGCAGCCACCGGCCCACCAGGAACATCGCGCCCAGCGCGCCCAGCCAGGCGGTCAGCGCAAAGTTCACCGGCAGGAACACGGTGTGCCACAAGGGCCGCGAGCGCAGCACCATGACCTCGGCGCCGGTGTAGACCAGAATGGACAGCGCCGACAGCGCGAGTGCCGCCGCCACCACCCGCAGCCACCCCATCCGGCCCCACCACCACGCCGCGCAGAACAGCAGCGCCAGCGTCACGAAGACCGGCAGCAGCAATGCCCCCAGCCACATCCAGGACCACGGCGTGATGTGCGCATAGAAGTGCCAGAAGCGGCCGGGCTGGTGCAGGTCGGCCAACAGCGACACCGGCGCAGCGATGGCGCTGACCAGCAGCACCGTCACCGCCGCCGGCAGCAGGCGGCGCGCGTCGGAGTCGGCCCGGCCGAAGGCCGCGAAGGCGGCGGTCAGCGCGGTGGTGGCGCTGATGCCGATAAGAAAGAAATACTGCACGGCCCAAGGCAGCCAGGCGGCGTCGTAGACCGGCGTGAGCAATTCAGATATTTGCATGAGTGTCCCCTTCCTTGGCTCAGTGGCCGCCCGCCAGGCGCACGCCGGCCTGGCCGTCGACCTGATGCACGAACGCATCGGGCAGGCCGATGTAAAAGACGTGGGGATCGGTCTTCATCTCGGGCTTGAGCACCTTGATGTCGGCCTTGTGTTCGGCCAGCAAGTGCGAAATGGCGCTGTCCGGATCGTTCATGTCCCCGATCACCCGGGCGCCGCCCACGCAGCTTTCCACGCAAGCGGGCAGCAACCCCGCTTCCAGCCGGTGCTCGCAGAACGTGCACTTGTCGGCCGTCTGGGTCTCGTGATTGATGAAGCGCGCATCGTAGGGACAGGCCTGCACGCAGTAACCGCACCCCACGCAGCGCGCGTTGTCGACCAGCACGATGCCGTCTTCGCGCTGGAAGGTCGCCTGCACCGGGCAGACCGGCACACAGGGCGGCTTGTCGCAGTGGTTGCACAGGCGCGGCAGCATGACCATCGAACACGGCCCGCCCGCGTCGGGCGTGACCTCGTACTGCAGGACGGTGGTGCGGAACTGCCCGATGGGCGGCACGTTCTCCAGTGAACAGCTCACCGTACAGGACTGGCAGCCGATGCATTTGCGCATGTCGACAACCATGCCGTAGCGCTTGCCTGCCATGCCGGGCCGGCGCGGCGGCTGCCCGTTGAGCCCGGGCGCGGCGTCGGCATGAATGGGAATGACGGTGGCCGCGGCGCCCAGGCCGAGCAGCCCTTTCAGAAAGCCACGCTTGCCCGGCAGCGGTGTTTCCGGGGGGCTGGTGGGGGTGTGCATCGTTAAACTCCGAAACGTTTAGGTGTTACGGAAATTAACTTATCACCTGTAGTTATATAGCGCCTTGATAAGCGTCAATTGGGGGACGGAGTCAGGGTGGCGGCGGGCGGTTGGCCCGGACGCCCCATCAGGGCGTTGGAAGCGTCAGCGCCGGTTCCCAAGCCGCCAGCTTTTGCGCGAAGCTGGCCGAAGCATGCGCGGGGCTGGTCGAAGGCAGTTCAAAAAACTGGATCGAGGCGGCAGCAGGCAGGTTGGGCAACGCATGCCGCCGGAACATCGCCGCGGCCTTCGCGCCGTTGAAACAGATGCGCGCGATCGAGGGATAGCGGCCCAGGAAGGCGTTGAAATCGTTCGGCACCAGCGTGTCGCCCCGGATATCGGCGTCCAGGCTGCCCGGCCGTTCGCACGCCTGCAGCACATCCCACAGCGCCACGCGGTTCGACCGCAGTGCCTGCAACCGCTCGTCGTAGCCCAGCCCGGCGTCAAACCCGAATATCCGCGCCGCCAGCGGCCAGAATGCGTTGCGCGGATGCGCGTAATACTGCGCCTGCCGCAGCGACGCCACGCCCGGCATGGAGCCCAGCACCAGCACGCGCGGGCCGTCCCCCACCACCGGGGCAAATCCCGTAACCACCGCCTCGCGCCGCGCCGCCGCGATGTCGTCCCTGATCTTGTCCATGCCCGGAAGGATACCCGCCGCGAGGCTGGCCCGCCCGCCTCGCCCGCATTGATCGTTCGCCACATGGAACGGTGCTTATCAATCACGAGCACTACCGGGAATGCCGATCCGCCCTTATCTTCTTGCCTATGACGAACGGCCCCGAAGGGGCCGCGCAACAGGAAACCTCACCATGAAGAAGATCCTCGGCGTGCACGCCAGCCCCCGTCCCCACTGGGTGGGCGACGGATTTCCGGTGCGCTCCATGTTCTCGTACAACGACAAGGGCCGAGACACCAGCCCGTTCCTGCTGCTGGACTACGCCGGTCCCGCCGAATTCGGTCCGGCCAGCCAGCCCCGCGGCGTCGGCCAGCACCCGCACCGCGGCTTCGAGACCGTGACCATCGTCTACAGCGGTGAAGTCGAACACCGCGACTCCACCGGCAACGGCGGCGTCATCGGCCCCGGCGACGTCCAGTGGATGACGGCGGCGTCCGGCATCCTGCACGAGGAATTCCATTCCCACGCCTTCACCCGCACGGGCGGCAAACTGGAAATGGTGCAGCTCTGGGTCAACCTGCCCGCCAAGGACAAGAAGGCGCCGGCCGGCTACCAGGGCATTCTGAACGCAGACATACCGGTCGTGGACCTGCCCGACGACGCAGGCACGCTCCGCGTGATCGCTGGCAATTACGCTGGCCAAACAGGCCCGGCCCGGACCTTTACGCCGATGGACGTGTGGGACGTGAAGCTGACGGCGGGCAAGACGGCAACCTTCCCCGTTGCCGCGGGCCGCAACAGCATGCTCGTCATGCTGCGCGGCACGGTGCTGGTCAACGGCGAATCCGTCGCGCGGGATGCGCAATTGGCACTGTTCTCCAAAGAGGGCGAGGACATCACGGTCGAAGCGAATAACGACGCGGTGTTTTTGATCTTGAGCGGGGAGCCGATCGATGAACCCGTGGTCGGGTACGGGCCGTTTGTGATGAACTCGCAAGCGGAAATCGTCGAGGCGATCCAGGACTTCAATGCCGGAAAGTATGGGCAGATGGGGTAAGGGTTGCCGCATCGTGAAGGGAAAAGCCGCGCAATCTTGCGCGGCTTTTTGCGTTTTGGGCCCTCCCCGCGCCGGCTTGTTCACTGAGCGGGCGGAATCGACAGTTCAAAGAAAAAAGAGGAACGCAGCGGCAATCGCCGTGGGCACCAGCGCACCAGACAACAACCCAAGCATGCCGACCGCACCATTGGCGAAACCGCCTCGAAGCAACGCCACGCCCGCCGGATTGGGCGCGTTGGCGATGACGGTCAACCCGCCGCCAGCCACCGCGCCGGCCACCAGCATGTACTGCGCCTGGTCGGAAATGCCGTCAATGAGTGAACCCAGATAGGTCAGCGCGGCATTGTCCGTGATTGCGGTCAGCGCCAATGCGCCCACAAACAGCACGTTGGGTTCGAGCCCGCTCACGATGGGTTGCAACCACCATTGCTGCATGCCGCCCAACACGACCAGCCCTGCAAGAAAGAAGCCGACCAACAGCGCCTCTTTGATGATGAGCGGACTCTGACTGGCCTTGTAAGCCTGCGTGTAACCGATGAAAAACAGGAACAGCGCCAGGAAGATGATCGGGTGGTGCGCGGTGAACACGACCGCGGCCAAAAAGAACAGGTGCACGGCGATGACGACCGGCGACATTGGCGCCGCGGCCTTCCTGGCCGACAACACATCCCCAGAACGCAGGTAAGGACGCAGCAACAGGGTCACGAGCGTGGCGTTGACCAGCACGGCCAGCGCCGCCTTCCAGCCAAACGTGGTGAACATGAACGCGCTATCCCACCCCCACGTCGAGGCCACCATCAGAACGGGCGGCGCCGCATAGGACGTCAGCGTCCCGCCGATCGAGATGTTCACGAACAGGACACCCAGCGCCAGATACTTCAGCCGCTCCGGCATGTCGCGATGGAAGACCTGGGGCGCCAGCATCATGGCCGCAATCGTCATGGCGGCCGGTTCGGTCACCAGGGATCCCGCCAACGGAACCAGCGCCAGGCACAGCCACGCCTTGGCGGTCTGATCCTGAACGGGCAGGACCCGCGCGACGCGTTCCACAAGCCGCATCACCACCGTCAACACCGGCAACGAGGCCGCGATGACCATCACGACAAATACGAAAGCCGGTTCCGTGTAGTTGCGCGATTCGGCATACGCCAGCGCCGTGCTGCCCGAGGCGGCCAACGCCATCAGAATGAGCAGGATCGCCGCCCAAAATCCAAAAACGACTTCGACCTCACCCAAGAGATGCAGCAGACCGCCATGACGTTTGCTGCGATGCGCCAGGCGCAGGAAGATCGGCGCGGAAAAGGTGTGCAGCAGGGCAATCGCAAACACGATGGCGGCGAGGATTTGCAGACCGGACTCTGTCACGTTGGCGTTCCTGTGTGAAAAAGGGATGGGTGTTTGTGACCCGGATGTCAGAACCGAGCGGACGAGACCCGCGCAACTTCCACCCAGAGGCGCGTCATGACGACATGCCTGACCAGGTCGAACAGGTGCGCAGGCGCATTGGCGGGCACGAGAACACGCCGTATCAGTCCCTGCAAATCCACGCGCACGCACGGCTGAGATGCGGGCCGCCCGCGTTGGCGTGAAAGCGTTCGCAGGCGCACGCGGCTCTTTGAGGGCATGTCGATTTTCAGTACGGCGTCTTCCGGGGGCAGCACCGCGTGATGCAGCGCGTCGAGTGTCGTGCAGACATAGACAGAACCCGGATCGGCCGCGTCATCCTGGATTTGCCGGTTCCATTCCTGAGAACCGACCAAGGTTGCCGTGGAGCCGCGCTTTGGAAGGTCAAAGCGCAAGTGGCTGAATTCAAGCAGTTCGATGAATTCCACAAAGGGAAGCTCGCGAACGACCGTCAGCGCCTGTCCGGCCTTGTTGGTGTCCTGACTCAGCCCCAGTTGCTTCATCACTCCCTCCTGTAAATACAAAAAGGGGCCAGCCAGTGGCCCCCGAATATCGGCGCGTCGCCGCTTGGCGGTCAGGCGTTGGCCTGGACGCGCTCAAGCTCACGGACGCGCTTGCGATTGCGCACCGTCGAAAACACCAGCCAGGCGGCAAGTGCCAGGATCGCGTAGACAAAACCGGCGCTGATCGGACGATCGACGAAGACGCTCATGCTGCCACGCGACAACAGCAACGCACGGCGGAAGTTCTCTTCGACCATCGGACCCAGCACGAAACCCAGCAAGAGCGGCGCGGGGGAAAACCGCAGCTTCAGGAACAGGTAGCCGACCAGGCCGAGCACCAGCACCATGCCCACGTCGAACAGGTTGTTGTTGGTGCTGTAGACGCCGACACACACGAAGAACAGCGCAGACGGAAAAAGATACTTGTAGGGGACTTTCAACAGTCTTGCCCACATGCCGATCAGCGGCAGGTTCATCACGACGAGCATGATGTTGCCGATCCAGAAGCTGGCAATCAGCCCCCAGAACAGGTCGGCGTGTTCGGTCACCATCTGCGGACCAGGCTGAATGCCGTGGATGATCAGCGCGCCCAGCATCAGGGCCATCACCGAGTCGCCGGGAATGCCCAGGCTCATGGTGGGAATGAAGCTGGTCTGCGCGGCCGAGTTGTTGGCCGCTTCCGGACCCGCCACGCCTTCAATGGCGCCATTGCCAAAGCGCTTGGGGGTCTTCGAAACGCGCTTTTCCACGGCATAGGACATGAACGACGCGATCGTCGCGCCCGTGCCAGGCAAGATGCCCAGGACGGCGCCGATGGCGCTGCCGCGTGCGACCGGCATGGCCGATTTCTTGATATCGCCGGGTTCCGGGCGCACCGACATCTTGGGGCCCGCGCCCACGGTGGTGGCCTTGCCAATGCGGTTGACGTTGGCAAAGAAGTCCGCAAGACCAAACAGGCCCATCGCCAGCGCCACCAGCGGGATGCCGTCGCTCAGTTCAATGACGCCGAAGCCGTAGCGGATGGTTCCCGTGTTGACGTCGGTGCCCACGACACCCAGCAGCAACCCGAGAAAGACCATTGCAATGCCCTTGATCGCCGAGCCCTTGGCCAGCGTTGCGCCAGCAAACAAGCCCAGCATCATCATCGAGAAATATTCCGCCGGGCCGAACTGGAAAGCAACCTCAACCAGCAGCGGCGAAAACAGGATCATGATGACGATGCCCACGCTGGCGCCGACGAAGGACGCCATGACCAGCATGAACAGGGCCGATCCTGACTTGCCCTGCCGGGCCAGGGGATTGCCGTCCAGGCACGTCACCGCGTGTGACGGCGTACCGGGCAAATTCAGCAAAATGCAGGTGATGCCGCCGCCATACTGCGCGCCGTAGTAAATTCCGGCCAGCATCATCAGCGCGGCTACCGGGGTCATCGCGTAGGTCAGCGGCAGCAGGATCGAGATGGCCGCCAGCACGCCCATGCCCGGCAGCACGCCGATCATGTTGCCCATGAAGACGCCAAAGAGCGACCACAGCAGGTTCTCCCACTGCAACGCCACGGAAAAGCCATGCAATACGTTATCGAAAAGATCCATGATTCAACCCCAGCGCAGCATCGGAAACTGCAGTTGCAGCGCCCAGGAAAACACCACCGCGCCAAAGACGGTCATCGCAAGCGCGAGGATGGCGGCGGACTTGACCGAGTTGGACGTATCGCCCAGCGCAGAGACAAACACCAGCGCGAAGGTGGCGGGCAGGAATCCCAGGTAACTGCCCAGGATGATGAACAGCGCGATGCCGCCCGCGATGCACGCCATGCCGCGCACGCGCTCACGCTGCGTTGGCTGGGGCAATTGCTCTTCCAACATCTCTTCCTGCACTTCATCAGGGTCGGGGCTAAGCGGGACCAGGATGCCCAGCGCCACCAGAAAGCAGCCGACCATCAGGGGAAAATAACCGGGGCCCATCCGGGCCAGTTCCCCGATGTTGTACGAGATCGCTTCAAGAATAGTCAGCGCGCCGCACAGGGCAATGAACGCCCCGCCCCATAAATCGCGCTTTCTGGAAAATATGGTGCTGCCCACGGCTTGCTCCCCTGTTTGTTGTCGAAAGATCCTGGCGCGCGGATTGTCGCGAGCCGAAGGAGGAGGCACTTTAAGAAGGACGCCTTGCAATTCGCTTTCACGGCTGGACGCGCGAAATTCGGGTAAACCAGCAGCGGCGGCCAGAGACGTTCACGCTGGCGTGAATGAATGAACAGCCGTTCACACGGCATGTTCACAAAAGTGAACAACGCCCGGCGATTTCTCACCGGATAAGCGGTTGGCACGGATCTTGTCCACGCGCCGCTCGCTTTCCATTGCTTGCAACTGCAATGCCCGAATCGTCCAAGGCATAATCGGCCTTTTCCGCCTGCTGGCGCCTCGCATGCTCCGATTGCCCCTCACTGCAAGAATTCCGCTTGCCGTCTCGTTGCTGTTCCTCGTGATATCCGCCGCGCTGATTTCCTTGGCGCTGCATGGCGTGTCACGCCAGTTCGACAGGCAGGTCGCCAATTTGGGACAGGTGTATCTGGACGGCCTGTCCGCGGCGATTCTTCCGGCGGTGCGCGCCGGAGACACCGCGCAGATGGACGACGTGCTCAACCGGGCACTGGATACGCACCTGGGCGTGGTCGATCGAACCCTTGCCGTGGTCACCGCCGATCGCCGCATCCTGGCCCACGTGGCCCGCTATCCCGAGGTCGAGCCGATTCCGCTGGCATCATTTGTGGACACCGCCGGCACGCTTGTCAGCCCGCGATCGGAAGGCGTGTGGACATGGCGCCTGCTGGACGACACGCGGCCCGGGCTGGGAACCGTGGTGGCCAACCTTGATGTCAGTGATTTTCATCGGCAACGGCAGGCGCTTGCCTGGGAACTCGGCCTGGTGGGATTGGCAATCAGCCTGATTGGCGCGGCGTTGTGCTTCGGCATGGCGCGACGGCTTCAACGCCCGATCATCTCCTTGACGCAAGCGCTGCGCGCTGGCCCGGAGAATCGCCTGCGCCCCATGCCGGTAAACACCACGGACCCCGAACTGCAGCAACTGCTGTCGGCCTACAACTGGATGATTGAAGGCGTGCTGGAACGCGAAGCGCTGACGCAACGCAGCGCCCGCATCGAACGTGAGGCCGTGCTGGGAAGAATGTCGGCTGCGCTTGCCCACGAAGTGCGCAATCCGTTGGGCGGGTTGCGCACCGCCGTGCAGACGCTCAGGCAATTCGGCGACCGCGCCGACGTCCGCAGCGAGTCGCTGGGCTTCATCGAACGCGGCGTCGAAACCCTGCAAGCCGTCGTGGACGCCAGCCTTCGCACCTTTCGGCCAGGCAACGCGCTGTTGCGTGAAGCGGATATCGCCGACATCCGCCTGATGGTGGGGGCACAAGCCAGCCGGGGCGGCGTGCGCGTGGAACTTCATTGCGAAGGTCTTCAGGAGCGGCGCCTCGCGCTGCCCGCCGGCGCCGTCCGTCAGGTGTTGCTCAATCTGGTGCTCAACGCGATCCAGGCGTCGGCGCCGGGCGAACTGGTGCGCGTCTTCGCGCGTGCCCGCGGTGGCGCCCTGACGCTGCATGTGGCCGATGCCGGAAGAGGCTTGCCGCCCGCCGCACGACGCGCATTGACGGGATGCCAGACCGACGGCGATGGCATGGGGCTGGGCATTGTGGCCGATCTGATAAAAGCCATGCGTGGAGGGCTGCGCGTCACGTCCCCCGCAAGCGGCACGCGCATTTCCGTGCGTCTACCCTTTGGCATACAGGAACAAGCGCCTTGAACGACATACAGGTTTTGCTGATCGAAGACGACGAACTGCTTGGTCACGCGTTGTTGCAGCGACTGCGGCTTGAAGGCATTTCGGCGCAGTGGGCGCAGAGCTGCGCGCAAGCGGTCGAACTGTTTCGCCGGACGCGCATGCGGCCGGCGTTTCTGTTGGCCGATATCCGGCTTCCCGACGGCTCCGGGGAAGATTTATACCGGCGCCTCATTCCCCACCTGGCCAGCACAACCGTGGTTTTTGGGACGGCGTATGGCGATATCGCGCAGGCGGTGCGGCTGGTCGGGGCCGGCGCCAACGACTATCTGACCAAGCCCTACGACACCGATGCGCTGGTGGCACGCATCCGGTCGGTCATCGCCGCGCAACCCGCCGGCCCTCACGATGACGTCCTCGAAAACCCCTTCGCAATACACGACGAGACCTTCGCGGTGGCGCAGGAGCTTGAACGCCTGGCCGCCAGTTCGCTGCCGGTGCTCTTCGAAGGCGAGACGGGATCGGGCAAAGACCGTGCCGCCCGCTACATGCACACGCGCTCGCCTTACGCGGCGGGCCCTTTTGTCGCGGTCAATTGCGCCACATTGGCGACGGAGCTCGTGGAAAGCCTGTTGTTCGGACACGTGAAGGGCGCCTTCAGCGGCGCCAGCTCCGCGCGCGAGGGCTTGTTTTCACAAGCCAGCGGCGGCACGCTTTATCTGGACGAAGTCGCTGAACTGACGCCCAGAGCGCAAGCCGTCTTGTTGGGCGTACTGGAAAACGGCCAATACCGGCCGCTGGGCGACGGCGCCGCAAGGCAAACGCATTGCCGGATTGTGTCCAGCACCAGTTCGGACCTGCAAGCCGCAATGACCCAAGGCACGTTTCGTCCCGATCTTTACTATCGGCTGACCGTGGCCAGCATCGCGGTCCCACCGCTACGGCAACGGCTGGGCGCATTGCCCGACCTGGCGCGCGCCTTGCTGGCGCAGCAGTCGCCCGCCGGGGCCGCGCTGTCATCCGACGCCCTGCAGGCCATG
This sequence comes from Achromobacter sp. E1, assembly GCF_037039475.1. Taxonomy (NCBI): domain Bacteria; kingdom Pseudomonadati; phylum Pseudomonadota; class Betaproteobacteria; order Burkholderiales; family Alcaligenaceae; genus Achromobacter; species Achromobacter sp. E1. The sequence continues at coordinate 2,218,896 of NZ_CP146253.1, read as the reverse complement.
TGCGACTACGCCTGGCCGGGCAACGTACGCGAACTGAAGAATCGCATCGCCCGCGCAGCGGTCATGACGGATGACACGACGGTCAAAAGCGGCGACATCTTTCCGGAAAGCAAACTTGTGGAAACGCCGGATCTGGCCGCCACCCGGTTTGGCGCCGAACAGCGTGCGATCCAGCAAGCCATTGCGGAGTCGGGTGGCCATATGGGGCAGGCCGCGAAACTCCTCGGCATTTCGCGCACGACGCTATGGAAGAAGCTACGCGCCGCTCGGGGCGAGGACGCCGGGAGTTGAAAGGTCCACCTCCACCCGATTGCGCCCCGCCGCCTTCCCGCGATAGAGCGCCGCGTCGGCCTCGCGCAGCGCTTCCTCCAGCGCATCCGCCCCATCGAACCGTGACGACACGCCGATCGTCACGGTGCAGCGCAGCCGCTCGTTCGCGCCGGTGACACGGATCGGCTGGCTCTCGATGCTGGCCCGCAGCCGCTCTGCCAGCGCCATCACATCGGCCACGTCCGATTCGAGCAGAATGGCGACAAACTCCTCTCCCCCGATCCGGCCGCTCAGATCCCCACGGCGCACGCCCGCACGCAGCAACCCCGCCACATGGCAAATCACCTCGTCCCCGGCCTGGTGGCCGTAGGTGTCGTTGATGCGCTTGAAGTGATCGACGTCCAACACCAGCAAATACGCCGGCTTTGCATTGCGCCCATTGAAATACTGGACGAGCGCATCCGAGAGCCCGCGCCTGTTGAGCAGATCCGTCATCGGATCCCGCGCCGCCATATTCCGCAGGCTGTCCGTCAAGCGGCGCAGCACCAGCCAGACAATCGACGGCGGCACGATCGTGGCGAGGGTGGACATATAGATGTAGAAAATCATCTGGAAACGGCTGTCCATGTGCAGGGCATCCAGGCCGCCCTCCATGATTTTCAGGAACTTCAACGCGTTCAGCACGCAGATCCCGCCAATCAGGCACGCGAAGAAGATCATTTCCGCGCGCAAGTCCTTGGCGAAGGTTCGTGTGCCGCATAGCACCGCGACCGACATCGCAAAGAAAAGCAGCGTGGCCGACGCGGCTAGCATGGCGTAGCGGGCTTCCGGGCCCATCTGCCATTGCACCCACCATTGCGCCATGGCGTACACGAGGCAGAATGCCAGCAGCGGCGGCCACAAGCGGACCTGATGCCCGAAGAACCGCATGGCGCCCAGCAGATAGGCGATTGGGGCGGCCAGCGTGAGGCAGTGGTTGACGACGCTCATGAGGCTCCACGCGGGGCCGCCTTCGATGAGTTGCAGGATGTAGGCGGCCGCCAGCAGCAGGTTGCCGACAGCAAAGAAGTCCATCCCCATCCTGTTGCCAGGCAGACGACGGCTGATAAGCAGAAACATGCCGGAAAAGCACAGCAGGTGTGCGCACAGCATGCCAACGAGCGTGGAGGCAACCATGAGAGAGACGTCAAGAGGGGAAGCGGATTTCCAGCACCGGCGTGAAGCCGGCGCTAGTCGCGCCGCCGCCAGACGCTCGCCAGCCACGGCTGCTGCTCGCGCGGCAGCCCATCGGGCCGGTAGTAATGCTCCAGCTCCTCGAAGCCGGCGGCCTGCATCAGCGCCCGCCAGCCTTCAAGATCGTGATACGCGCCATAGCGCCCGCGATTCCAGCCTTCCTGGTTGCCGCCCCGCGGATTGGAGCTGAACAACACGCCGCGCGGGCGCAGCGTGGCATGGAGCTCGCGCAGCACACGGGGCAGTTCCTGCCCCGGCACATGGAACAGCACGGCGTTGGCGAAAATGCCGTCAAAGCGCGCCGCGGGCAGTTGAAGCTGCAGGAAATCCTGCTCCCAGACCTCGCAACCGCTTGCCGCGCGGGCCATTTGCACAAACCGCGGCGTGCCGTCCAGGCCGACGGGCCGGTGCCCCATCGCCAGGAACGTCTTCAGGTCACGGCCCGGTCCGCAACCGAGATCCAGGATGTCAAAGGGCGGCTCGCCGTCGATATGGCGCAGCAAGGCGGCGATGTTCTGGCTGACGTCGTGGTCCTGCGTGCCGGCCTGGAACGAATCGGCGTTCTCTTCGTAATGGGCGAGCGTCAGGGACGTGATCTTGGCGAGGTCTTCGGGATCCAGGTGCATGGAGCGATTGTGCATCAAACGGCGCAGGCCTGCGAGACCGAGCGCACCTTTCAGGAAATCGGCCGCGCCTTGATGAAGTCGATCAGCGCCTTGAGCGGCGAAGGCACCAGCCGGCGGCCGGAGTAATACAGAAACGGTCCCGAGAACTGCGGCCACCAGGGCTCCAGTACGGGTTCCAGCGCGCCGCTTTCGAAGTGCGGGCGCAGCCAGTCTTCGAACAGATACATGACACCGGCGCCCGCGATGGCCGCATCCACGGCCAGGTCGACCGCGCCGCCGATTTGCACGACCAGCGGACCCGATGCGTCGATGCGCACCGATTCCCCGTCCCGCTCGAACTCCCACGGCGGCATCGACCCGCTGGGAAATCGGCCCCGCAGGCAGGCGTGCTGCATCAGGGCTTCGGGATGGGCGGGCCGCCCGTGCCGGTCCAGGTAGGCGGGCGAGGCGCCGGCCGCGAAGCGCTGCACGCGCGGGCCGATGGGCACGGCGATCATGTCCTGTTCCAGCCGGTCGTCGTAGCGGATGCCGGCGTCGCATCCGGCGGCCAGCACGTCGACGAAGCTCTCTTCGGCCACGACTTCCAGGCGGATGTCGGGATAGGCGGCCAGGAAGGCCGGCACGATGGACGGCAGCACGAGCCGCGCGGCGCTGAGCGGCACATTGAGCCTGAGCGTGCCGGCGGGCTTGTCGCGAAAGACGTTGACGGCGTCCAGCGCCGCCTCCACTTCCGTCAGCGCGGGCGCCAGCCGGGCCAGCAGTTCCTGGCCGGCCTGCGTCAGCGCGACCGAGCGCGTGGTGCGGTTAAAGAGCCGCACCCCTAGTTGCGCCTCAAGGCGGCGCACGGTGTCGCTTAACCGCGAGGCGCTGGTGCCGGCCGTGCGGGCCGCTTCGCGAAAGCCTTGCGCGCGCGCCACCGCGACGAAGGCGTTGAGGTCATCGAGGTCGGTCGCCATTGTTCATTTTTCCGTACAAGCCGTGCGGATTGTATTGGCTTATCAGGCGGCGCTGGAAGTTCTATCGTTTGGCCCATGCCTCCCTCTCACCGAAAACAGGATCAGACATGACTCAACTCGCAGACAGCGGCACCTACGCGCTCGGCTCGCGCCAGGTTTATCGGCTTGGCTACGGCGCCATGCAGCTTGCGGGCCCCGGCGTCTTCGGGCCGCCCAAGGATCGCGACGCCGCGCTGGCCGTCCTGCGCGAGGCCGTGGCCGCGGGCGTCAACCACATCGACACCAGCGATTTCTACGGCCCGCACATCACCAACCAGCTGATTCGCGAGGCACTGGCCCCCTATTCAGATGACCTGGTGATCGTGACCAAGGTGGGCGCGGTGCGCGGCGACGATGCGTCCTGGAATCCCGCGTTCTCGGCCGAACAGCTGACCCGCGCGGTGCACGACAACCTGCGCAACCTGGGACGGGACGTGCTGGACGTGGTCAACCTGCGCGCCATGTTCGACGTGCATGGTCCGGCGGAAGGCTCCATCGAGGAACCGCTGTCCGTGCTGGCGAGCCTGCAGCAGCAAGGGCTGATCCGGCACATCGGGCTGAGCAACGTGACGCCCGCGCAGGTGGCGCAGGGCCGCGGCATCTGCGAGATCGTGTGCGTGCAGAACCAGTACAACGTCGCGCACCGGGGCGACGACGCGCTGATCGACGACCTGGCGCGCGAAGGCATTCCCTATGTGCCGTTCTTTCCGCTGGGCGGCTTCAGCCCGTTGCAGTCGTCCATCCTGAACGACGCCGCGGCGCGGATCGGCGCGACGCCGATGCAGACAGCGCTGGCCTGGCTGCTGCGCCGTTCGCCCAACATCCTGCTGATTCCGGGGACGTCGTCCCCGAAACACCTGGGCGAAAACCTGGCAGCCGCGTCGCTGCAACTGCCGGACGACGTGGCCAAGGCGCTGGACGGGATCGCGGCCAGCAAGTCGCATTAAGCCCCTGGGCTGCACCCGCTGCACGCAAAAAAAACCCGCCTGCGCACAGCAGGCGGGTTCGTTCAGACCACAGGGTCCAGCAGCCTCAGGCCGCCAGACGGCCTTCGATTTCGGTCTTGGTGGTCCGCAGTTCGTCGGGCAGGCCTTGCGACAGCTGGCCGAAGAGCTCGTGATGCAGCGCCAGCTCTTCACGCCAGGCTTTCTCGTCCACCGACATGACCTGCTCGAACTTGTCCGGGCTGAACTCCAGGCCGGTCCAGTCGATGTCCTGGTAGCTGGGCGACACGCCGAACACCTGGTCCACGCCCTTGGATTGGCCGTCGATGCGGCCCAGCATCCAGCGCAGCACACGCATGTTGTCGCCAAAGCCCGGCCAGACGAACTTGCCGTCCGGACCCTTGCGGAACCAGTTCACGCAATAGATGCGCGGCAGGGTCGCGCCGGCGGCTTCGAGCTGCTTGCCCAGATTGAGCCAGTGGCCGAAGTAGTCGCTCATGTTGTAGCCGCAGAACGGCAGCATGGCGAACGGGTCGCGGCGCACCACGCCTTGCTGGCCGGCAGCCGCGGCGGTGGTCTCGGAGCCCATCGTGGCGGCCATGTAGACGCCTTCGACCCAGTTGCGGGCTTCGGTGACGAGCGGCACGGTGGTGGAGCGGCGGCCGCCGAAGATGAACGCGTCGATGACCACGCCCTTGGGGTTTTCCCATTCGGGGTCGATGGACGGGCACTGCGAGGCGGGCGCGGTGAAGCGCGCGTTAGGATGCGCGGCCTTGCGGCCGGTTTCGCGCGCGATCTCGGGCGTCCAGTCCTTGCCCTGCCAGTCGACCAGGTGCGCCGGCGGCGTGTCGGTCATGCCTTCCCACCAGACGTCGCCGTCGTCGGTCAGCGCGACGTTGGTGAAGATGACGTTGGCCTTGAGCGTGGCCATGGCGTTGAAGTTGGTCTGCTCGCTGGTGCCCGGCGCCACGCCAAAGTAGCCGGCCTCGGGGTTGATGGCATGCAGGCGGCCGTCCGGGCCGGGCTTGATCCAGGCGATGTCGTCGCCAATGGTGGTGACTTTCCAGCCGTCCATGCCTTGCGGCGGGATCAGCATGGCGAAGTTGGTCTTGCCGCAGGCCGACGGGAAGGCGGCAGCGACGTGGTACTTGCGGCCCTTGGGCGAGGTCACGCCCAGGATCAGCATGTGTTCGGCCAGCCAGCCCTGGTCGCGGCCCATCGTGGATGCGATGCGCAGCGCAAAGCACTTCTTGCCCAACAGCGCGTTGCCGCCGTAGCCGGAGCCGTAGCTCCAGATTTCGCGGGTCTTGGGGAAGTGCACGATGTACTTGGTGGGGTTGCACGGCCAGGCCACGTCGGCCTCGCCCTCGGCCAGCGGCTTGCCGACCGAATGCAGGCAGGGCACGAAGTCGCCATCGGTGCCCAGCACGTCATACACCTGCTTGCCCATGCGCGTCATGATGCGCATGTTCACGGCCACGTACGGGCTGTCGGACAGTTCGACGCCGATGTGGGCGATGTCCGAACCCAGCGGGCCCATCGAGAACGGCACCACGTACAACGTGCGGCCGCGCATGGCGCCGTCGAACAGGCCGTTCAGCGTGTCGCGCATTTCGGCCGGGTCGGCCCAGTTGTTGGTGGGGCCGGCGTCTTCGGCGCGGTCCGAGCAGATGAAGGTGCGGTCTTCAACCCGCGCCACGTCGGACGGGTCGGACCACGCCAGGTAGGAATTGGGGCGCTTGGCGGGGTTGAGCCGGCGCATGGTGCCGGACTGGACCATCTGCTCGCACAAGCGGTCGTACTCTTCCTGCGAGCCATCGCACCACACGACGCGATCGGGCTTGGCCAGCGCGACGAAACTGGCAACCCAGTCGATCAGTCCGCGGTGCTTGACGTACGCGGGCACGTTCAAGGCTGCCAGTCCCCCGTCCAAAGGCTTATTCATTGGGGTTATCTCCATACTTTGGCTAAAGGTGATACGGCCCCAATTGAGTGGGGCCGTATCCAGTTTGCGCCATCATACTTGCAGCGCCGGGCAACCCGTCAACCCATCCACATGGAGGAGATTGTCACCGTGTGAGACCGCTCAGCCCGGGTAACCGGCGCGCAACTCCCGGCGGATAATCTTGCCCGTCGCGGTCGTGGGCAAACTGGTTACAAACCGGATCGCGCGCGGATATTCATGGGCCGCCAGCCGGGTGCGGACATGCGCCTGCAGCGCCTTGACCAGCGCCTCGTCGCCGTCGACCCCCTCTTTCAGCACCACATACGCCACCACGATTTCCGTACGTTCAGCATCCGGCATGCCCACCACCGCCGCCATGCGCACGGCGGGATGCCCGAGCAGGCAGTCTTCGATTGGGCCCGGACCAATCCGGTACCCGGCGCTGGTGATGACGTCGTCGTTGCGGCCCACGAAGCGGATGAAGCCTTGCGCGTCGCGCACGCCGATATCGCCGGTCTGAAGATAATCGCCGGCAAATTTTTCCGCTGTCGCCGCCGGGTTGTTCCAGTATCCCAGGAACATGACCGGATCCGGGCGCATTACGCCGATGTTGCCCTCTTGTCCATCGGCCAACTCGGCCCCGGCGTCATCCACAATAGCGACCCGGTGACCGGGCGCGGCGCGGCCGATGGCGCCCAGGCGGGGGGCGAACAGCGACGAGCACGAGGACACGATCATGTTGCATTCGGTCTGGCCGTAGAACTCGTTGATGGTCACGCCCAGCACGCGGCGGCCCCAGTCGATGAGTTCCGCGCCCAGCGATTCGCCGCCGCTGGCCACCGAGCGCAGCGCGCGCGGCCCGGCGTCCCCGGGCCATTCGCAGCCGCGCATCATCTTGAGCGCGGTGGGCGGCAGAAAGGTGTGCGTGACGCCGTGGCGTGCCATGAGCTCCAGCGCCGAGGCGCCGTCGAATTTCTCGAACCGACGCGCCAGCACCGGCACGCCGTGGTGCCACGACGGCAACAGCACATCCAGCAGCCCGCCGATCCATGCCCAGTCGGCCGGCGTCCACATCAGGACGGCGTTTTCCGGAAAAAATTCGTGCGACATCTCGACGCCGGGCAGATGGCCCAGCAGCACGCGGTGCGCATGCAGCGCGCCCTTGGGCTTGCCGGTGGTGCCCGAGGTGTAGATGATGACGGCCGGATCGTCGGCCGCCGTCGCCACGGGGTCGAACGCGTCAGCCTCCAGCGCCAGGCTCTGCTGAAACGGCAGCGCATTGACGGCGGCCACCGGGTCTTCCATACCCCCCGCCTCGCCGTCGATGCAATAGATCACTTTCAGATCCGGCAGGCTGTCGCGGATCTCGAGCAGCTTGCGGCAGCCTTCGGCGTCTGTAATGAGCGCCGACGCCCCGCTGTTGGCCAGCCGGTACTGGATGGCGTCCACGCCAAACAGCGTGAAAAGCGGCACCGCCACCGCGCCCATCTTGTAGGCAGCGACGTGGGCGATGGCGGTTTCGGGCGCCTGCGGCAGGTAGATGGCCACGCGCTCGCCACGGCGGATGCCGTAGCGCGCCAGGCTGTTGGCCAGCTGGTTCGACTGCGACTTGATCTGGTCGAACGTGTAGCGCGTCTGCGCCCCATCGCTCTTTTCATAGATCAGCGCCAGCCGGCCGCTGCCGTCCGCCCACTTGTCGCACACGTCGACGCCGATGTTGTAGGCCGCGGGCACCTGCCACTGGAACGTGGACAGGACTTGCGCGTAGGAATCTGCTCGATGCAGCATGGTTGTCTCTTGATGATTATGGTTGTTGCCATGAAGGAGCCGCGGCGGCGGGTTGCATCCCGCCTTGCCACGGCGTTGACCCTCGCTCAATAATAGGCGCTCGCGCGGACGGCCAGGCAGGCCGCCCGCCCCTTTTTCGCCTTTTGCCTGCATGGAAAATAGCCCAGCCGTCCCGATGCGCCGCCCGCCGGCCAGCGCCAAGTCCGAGCAACGCATCCGCGACATCCTGCGGGTCGCGCGCCAGGTGTTCTCCGAAGCGGGCTTCCAGGCGGCCACCACCACCGAGATCGCGCAGCGCCTGGGGGTTTCGGAAGCCACCGTCTTTACCTACTTCGGCGGCAAGCGCGAACTCTGCGTGCGGGTGATCAGCGACTGGTACGACGAAATCATCGCGCGGGTGGAAGACCACCTGCCCCATATACACGGCACGCGGGCCCAACTGCATTACCTGGTCCATACGCACCTGCGCCATCTGCTGGCCGAGGGTCCCGGCCTGTGCGCGTTCATCCTGTCCGAAGGGCGCGCGCGCAACGACGACTTTGGCGAGATCTACGCCGGCCTGCAACGCCGCTACACCGCCCCGCTGATGCGCATCCTGGCCCAAGGCCAGGCCGATGGCGACATCCGCCAGGACATGCCGCTGCGGCTGCTGCGCTCGGCGGTCTACGGGCCGATGGAACACGTGCTGTGGGACGCGATGCTGCGCGGCACGGGCGTGGATGTGGCAGCCACCGCCGACCACCTGGTGGGCTTTTTGTGGCAGGCCTTGCAGCCGCCGCGCCAGGATGCGCTGGCGCTGGCGCAGTTCCGGGGCGAAGTCCAGAATGCCCTGCATCGCCTTCAATCTTCCGAAAACAGCGACGGCGGCACGTACTGAGGAAAGCCGTTGTAGGCCTGGCCGCGCTCGGCCGGCTGCAGATTCCAGGAATGGCGCGCGTTGGGCACGCCGCCATCGACGCGGATGACGCTGCCATTGATGAACGCCGCCGCGGGCGACAGCAGGAAAACGACCGCCGCGGCCAGCTCGGCCTCGGTGCCGAAGCGCTGCAGCGGGACCTTGGTCTTCAGTTCGCGCAGCACCCCGCGGTAATGTTCGTCGTAGCTGTCCATGCCGCTGGAAGCGATCCAGCCCGGCGCCACCGCGTTCACGCGCACGCCGGCATGCGCCCACTCGCAGGCAGCGGTTTCGGTCAAGTTCCACACGCCCGCGCGCGCCGCGCCGGAATGCCCCATCCCCGGCATGCCGCCCCAGATGTCGGCCAGCATGTTGACGATGGCGCCGCCGTGCTGGCGCATGTGCTGGGTATAGACCTCGCGCGACACCAGAAACGTCCCGTGCAGGTTGTTCTGCACCACGGCATTCCAGCCGTTCAGGCTGATCCGGTCCAGCGGCGCGGGAAACTGCCCGCCCGCGCAATTGAAAACGCCGTCCAGCCCGCCGTGCGCGGCCAGCGCATCGGCCACGGCGCCGCGAACGCCGGCCTCGTCGCGGATGTCGCACGCATGCTGGCTGATGCGGCCGGCGGCTTCGGGGTAGATGCCGGCGATTTCCTCGGCCACGGCGCGCAGCTTGCCGGGGTTGCGCCCCACCAGCGCCAGACCGGCGCCCAGCGCCGCCAGCTCATGCGCGGTGCATCGGCCCAGGCCGCTGCCGCCGCCGGTCACCATGACGGTCTTGCCGTCGAACAACCCCGGCCGGAATATCGATGCGTAACGCTCACGGGCGGACGCGCCGTCCTGATGCTGGCTCATGTCTGTCTCCGAATTTTTTGTTGAGGATAACTCAATATATCCAAACGAAGTATCGCGAAATCGCGCTTATACCCATAGAATCAGCCAGGCAAATGGCCACCCCGATTGAGCCATCATCAATAACACCGGAGACCGCGCATGACGCCGACTGCACCGCTGGACCTGGCCCTCGACGGCCCAATCGCCCGCCTGACGCTGAACCGCCCGGACATGCGCAACGCGTTCGACGAGACGCTGATCGCCGCGCTGACGGCCGCGGTCAAGACGTCCGTGGAAGACTCCCGGGTCCGGGTCCTGCTGTTGACGGGTGCGGGCAAGGCGTTCTGCGCCGGCGGCGACCTGAACTGGATGCGCAAAATGGGCACGCTGACCGATGCGGACAACCGCCAGGACGCCACGCGGCTGGCGGACATGCTGCACGCGGTCTGGACCTGCCCCAAACCCATCGTCGCCTGCGTCAATGGCGACGCCTACGCGGGCGGCATGGGGCTGGTGGCCGCCTGCGACATGGCGGTGGCGGCGGACAGCGCGCACTTCTGCCTGTCCGAAACCCGCCTGGGCCTGCTGCCCGCCACCATCAGCCCCTACGTGATCCGCGCCATGGGCGAGCGCGCGGCCAACCGGTACTTCCTGACCGCCGAACGTTTTGACGCCGCCACCGCGTTGCGGCTGGGGCTGGTGCACGAGGTGGTGCCCGCAGCGCTAGCGCTCGCGGCTGCCGAAGCGCTGTGCCGCACCTTGTGCGCCAATGGCCCGGGCGCCGTGCAGGCCAGCAAGCGGCTGGTGCGGGACTTCGCAGGCCAGCCGCTGAATGCAACCCTGATCGCCGACTCGGTCGAACGCATCGCGGCCATCCGCAGCACCGGGGAAGCGCGCGAAGGCGTGACCGCCTTCCTGGAAAAGCGCGAGCCAGCCTGGCGCAGAACGACGTAGGCGGCGGCCCGGCGCGCGGCGGCATGGACGCCATGGCATTGATGCCATAATCCAGGGCGATCTTCTGGAAGTCTCATGCCGCAAGCCACACCGCCCGCCTTTCCTCCCCTGAACGCCGAACGCCTCTGGGCGCGCGTCGACACCCTGTCCAAATTCACCCTGCCCGACGTGCCCTGGACGCGCCGCGCCTTTTCGCCGCTGTTCGATGACGCGCGCGCCTGGCTGCGCAGCGAGTTCGAAGCCGCGGGGCTGGCCACGCGCCTGGACGCGGGCGGCAACCTGGTCGGCACGCGCGCCGGGCGCGACGCCGCGCGCAAGCCGATTGCCACCGGCTCGCACTGCGACACCGTCATGAGCGGCGGCCGCTTCGACGGCATCATCGGCGTGCTGGCAGGCATCGAGGTCGCGCATACGATGCAGGAACACGGCATCACCCTCGACCATCCCTTCGAGGTCATCGACTTCCTGTCCGAGGAACCCAGCGACTACGGCATTTCCTGCGTGGGCAGCCGCGCGCTGTGCGGCCAGCTCAGCGCCGACATGCTGGCCGCCCGCAATCCGCAGGGCGAGACGCTGGCGCAGGGCATCGCCCGCATCGGCGGCGATCCGGCGGCGCTGAATGCGCCGCTGCGCCGCGCGGGCGAAACCGCCGCCTTCGTCGAACTGCACATCGAACAGGGCCCCGTGCTCGAGAGCCGCAACCTGCCGATCGGCGTGGTCACCAACATCGTCGGCATCCGCCGCGTGCAGATCGTGGTCGAGGGCCAACCCGATCACGCGGGCACCACGCCCATGGATATCCGGCGCGACGCGCTGGTGGGCGCGGCCCGAATCATTGATGCCGCCCACCGACAGGCCAGCGCCGCCAGCGGCAATCCGCATTACGTCGTCGCCACGGTGGGCCGGCTGGCCATGACGCCCAATGCGGCCAATGCGGTGCCCGGCCGGGTCGAGATGACGCTGGAAATGCGCAGCGACAGCAACGCCGTGCTCGATGCCTTCCCGGAAACCCTGATGGCAGGCGTGGCGGACGACCTGAAAGCGCTGCGCCTGACCGCCGGTTTCACTCAGCTCAGCCGCGCGCAGCCCACGGACTGTTCGCCCCTGGTCATGGACGCCGTCAAGGCTGCCGCCGACCAGTTGGGCTATGCGTCGATGCGCCTGCCCAGCGGCGCCGGCCACGACGCCGTCTACATGGCGCCCACCGGCCCCATCGGCATGATCTTCATCCCCTGCCTGAACGGCCGCAGCCACTGCCCCGAAGAATGGATCGAACCGGCGCAACTCCTGGACGGCACCCGCGTGCTGTATCAGTCGGTGCTGGAACTCGATCGCGTGCTGCGCGGCGCTTGAGAGCCCTACACCATGGAACAGATAACCCTCAACGACAGCACCGCCGACCGCTATCTGCTGGACGCGCCCGGCCTGTCGCTCATCGTCTTTCACAGCCGCACCTGCGGCACCTGCCGCGTGGCGCGCGAGCAGCTTCCGGCCGTTGAACTGCCGGTCGAGCGCATCTGCTGGATCGATGCCGGCGACAACCGCGGGCTGGTCGAGCGCTACGAGGTCTTTCACCTGCCGGCCATGTTCGTCGCCCGCGACGGCGCCTTCTACGGACCGGTGCAATCCACGCTGGCCGAATGGGACCTGCGCCAGCAGATCGGGCTGGCGCTTGACAGCTACCCTGCCGAACTACCGTGAGCGTCGCCGCCGCAAGGCCGCAACGCCTTCCCCTGGACACGCTGGCCACCAGCGCAATGCTGGCGCTGTGCGTGTGCTGGGGCTTTCAGCAGATTGCCATCAAGCTGGTGGCCGATGACATCGCCCCCATCATGCAGATCGGGCTGCGCTCGACGTTCGCGGCCCTGGTACTGGCGGTGGTGGTGTGGCGTTCAGAGCGCGGGCGCGCGTTCACCGACGGCACCATCCTGCCCGGACTGACCGTGGGGTTGCTGTTCGCGGGCGAATTCCTGTTCGTCGCGCAGGGTCTGGTCTACACCACGGCCTCGCACATGGCGGTGTTTCTATACACCGCACCTATCTTCGCGGCGCTCGGCTTGCACTGGCTGCTGCCCGAAGAGCGCCTCAAACCGCTGCAATGGGCAGGCGTGGCGCTGGCCTTCTGCGGCATCGCGGTCGCGTTCCTGGTCAAGGGCGGCGAACCCGCCGTCCACGAGGGCGCCCGCAACATGCTGCTGGGCGATGCGATGGGACTGGCGGCCGGATTGCTGTGGGGCGCCACCACGGTCGCGATCCGCAAGACGGCGCTGTCCGAGGCCGCCCCCGCCAAGACGCTGTTCTATCAGATGGCCGTGGCCGCGGTGGGGCTGCTGGCCTTCGCCGTGGCCACCGGCCATCACGGCATCCGCTATACCCAGGCCGCCGTGCTGAGCGTCGCCTTTCAGTCGGTGGTGGTGGCGCTGTCCAGCTACCTGGTCTGGTTCTGGCTGTTGCGCCGGTATCTTGCCTCGCGCCTGTCAATCCTGTCCTTCATGACGCCGCTCTTTGGCGTGAGCTTTGGCGTGCTGATTCTGGATGAGCCGCTGGATGCGGGATTCGTGATCGGCGCGGTGATGGTGCTGGCCGGCATCACGCTGGTCAGCGGCGCGGAAATGGTGCGGGAACGGCTGCGCAGGCGGCGCGGCGGCGCGTCTCATGGTTGAACTGGCCATCATGGTTGACTCGGCCATCTTGGGTTGAACCGGCCATCATGGTTAACTCGGCTTTCACCCTGCGGTCCGGGCGGATATAACGGACGTTTGCCGCCCCGGACGCTTGCCGCCCCCCCCGGCGCGCGGCCACCGCCCGGAGTCCCCATGCAACCCTGGCACAGCGACAACCCCGCCCTGACCCGTGCGTTCGCACCGGTCTTTGACGAACGCGACGACGCGAACCTGCCCATTGAAGGCGACCTGCCCGCGGGCGTGTCCGGCGTCTTCATGCGCAACGGCCCCAACCCGCAATTCGAACCGGGACCGGGCTACGCCTATCCCTACGACGGCACGGGCATGATCCACGCGCTCTACCTGGACGGCGGCCGCGCGCGTTACCGCAACCGCTGGGTGCTGACCGCCGAGCTTCAGGAAGAACGGGACGCCGGACACCGCCTGTACAACCCGACGTTCGGCCCGCCCCCGCAAGCCAACCTGGCCAACACCAACGTGCTGCGCCACGCCGGCCGCATCCACGCGCTGTACGAAGGCGGATGTCCCTACGAAGTAAATGACGCGCTGGGCACGCTGGGTCCCAATACGTTCCAGGGCAAACTCACGGGCGCGTTCTCGGCGCATCCCAAGGTCGATCCGCTGACCGGGGAAATGCTGGCGATCAACTACGACCTCGTGGCCGGCACGCTGCAATACATGCGGCTGGACGCCGCCGGCCAAGTGGACCGCCAGGTGTCCTTCGCGTCGCCCTGGCCGGCGCTGGTCCACGACATTGGCCTGACCGCCACCCACGTAGTCGCGTTTGTGTGCCCCCTGGTGTTCGACTTCAGCCGCGGACCCGCGGCGCCAGCCTGGGAGCCGCAACGCGGCACGCACGTGCTGCTCGTGCCGCGCAACTGCAACGACGCGGCGCAGATCCGGTGGATCGAAGCGGATCCCTTCTTCAACTGGCACGTCGCCAATGCCTGCGTGGATGGCAACGTGATCGAGGCCGTGCTGCCCTGGCACGACGGCTACGGACCCAACGCGCGCAAGCGGCTCGAGATGCACCGTCTGCGCATCGACCTGGACAGCGGACGCGTGGACGATCAGATGCTGGACGATCAGCCCTGCGAGTTCGGCCGGGTCAACGATGCGTGGCTCGGGCGGCGCGCCCGCTTTTGCTATGCCGGCCTGCGCGACCCGCGTCCGGGTGAAACGCCGCAGCCCGGCGCCTTCGAAGCCTTTGCCCGCTACGACCTGCAGACGGGTGAAAAGTCCGTGTTCCGGCTGCCCGCCGGGCAGACCGCCTGCGAACCGGTGTTCGCGGCCGACCCGGCCGGCGCGGGTGAAGCGGACGGCTACATCCTGAGCTTCGTGCATGCGGAAAACGACACCGGGGGCCGGTTCATCGTGCTGGACGCCCGCGACCTGGCCGCCGGTCCTGTCGCGCAGGTTCGCCTGCCGCGCCGCGTGCCCGCCGGGCTGCACGGCACGTGGATGCCGTCGCCGCCCGAGGGCGCCGGTCAGGCGCGCCGCTGACCCAGGTTCAGGACGATCAGCCCCGCCCCGGCCATGACGAAGGCGAAGCCCCACCAGTCCGCCGGGGCAGGCCGGTCGCCCACTAGCGCCATCGCGCCCAGCACGCCCACGACCGGCACCATCAGCGTCGTCAGCGCCGCGACGGTGGCGCTGACGCGTTCGCTCAGCACGAACCACAGCCAGTACGCGACCGCGGTGCCCAGGATGATGTGAAACGAGAGCGCGCCCGCGACGCTGGCGGTCCAGCCGCGCGTGGGGAAGGACTCGCCGGCGATCAGCGCGCCCGCCAATGCGCAACTGGCGCCGACCACGAGTTGCCACGCGGTGATGACGATGCGGTCTCCCGCGACGGGCCAGCGCTTGAGATACACGGTGCCGGCCGCCCACCCGAACGCCGCCACCAGCGGAAAGACCAGCCCCTTGGCGGCGGCCACATCG
The DNA here is from genome assembly GCF_037039475.1 of Achromobacter sp. E1. Lineage (NCBI taxonomy): Bacteria > Pseudomonadati > Pseudomonadota > Betaproteobacteria > Burkholderiales > Alcaligenaceae > Achromobacter > Achromobacter sp. E1. The sequence continues at coordinate 2,203,785 of NZ_CP146253.1, read as the reverse complement.
TTGCCGGCGAACACCGCTTGCAGCACCGGCCAGGCCAGCACCGCCACCCCGCAAGCGCCCAACAGCAGCGCCAGCCCCCGGCGGCGATCCAGGCGTTCCCCCAGTACCAGCCACGCAAGCAGCGCCGACATCATCGGCATCGTGAAGGTCAGCACCGCCGCCCGCGACGTGCTGGTGCTGAGCTGCGCCCACGCCACGGCCAGGTTGAAGACGGCCACGGCCAGGACGCCGCCCACCACGATCCCGGGCCACGCGCTGCGCGGCGGCAACAGCGGCAAGCGTTTGGCGCCCGCCAGCAGCAATAGCAGCAGCGCGCCGCTGCCCAGGCCGAGCACGCGCAAGGTGAACGGCGGGAAGATGGACAGAATGATCTTCACCGCCGGCCAATTCAGCCCCCAGAAAAGGGCCAGTGCCACCGGAATCAGGCGCACGCGGCCGGGTCTCCTGCGCCGTTGCCCCGCCGATTGCCGGCCACATCGTTGCCCGCGCCGGCGGCCGCTTCGGCCGCGATCAACGCCGCCAGGCCCTGGCGTTGCTTGCCCTCGGCGTCGAAGTTGTCCGGGCTAAGCCAGCGCTCGTAGGCCGCGCGCCGCGCGGGCCATTCGCTGTCGATGATCGAGAACCACGCCGTGTCGCGGCTACGGCCCTTGTAGACGGTGGCCTGCCGGAAGATCCCTTCAAAGGTGAAGCCCAGTCGCAGCGCGGCGGCGCGCGACGGCGCGTTCAGGCTGTCGCACTTCCATTCATAGCGGCGGTAGCCCAGCTCGTCGAAGGCGCGGCGCATCAGCAGGAACTGCGCTTCGGTGGCAATGCGGGTGCGCTTGAGCTGGCGCGAATAGGACACGAAGCCGACCTCGACGACGCCATTGGGCGCGTCGATGCGCATCAGCGCCAGCGTGCCGACGGCGCGGCCCGTGGCCAGGTCGATGATGGCGTGGTGCATGGGGTCCGGGCTGGACTGCGCGGCTTCGGCGAATGTCCGGTACGCAGCCTCGTCCGCGAAGGGGCCGACGCCCATGTAGGTCCAGTCGCTGTCGTCGGGCGCCTGGCTGAAGGCCTGGTACAGGTCTGCCGCGTGGCGCTCGGCCGACAGCGGCTCCAGGCGGCAATAGCGGCCGACGGCGGGCGCGAGCGGCGGACGCGGACGCGTCGTCCAGCCGGGCAGCGCCGGGCCGATGGGTTGCTGGAAATCGTTGGTGCGCGGTTGCATGCGGGCGGTGCCTCGGCGATCGGTTCAGGGCGCGCCGCCGACGGTGGCAGGCGCAACACCCAGGGCCTCACGATATCGGAACCGTGGCATCATAAAAAGCGCCACGAACCGGGAATTTAATAGGGCCATGACCGACTCTGCCTTGGGCGACGCCGCCCATGCTTCACTGCTGTCCAGTCCGCTTGCGCGCGGCCCGGGTTCGCTGCCGCGCCAACGCCAGCTCATCCAGCGGCTCAAGCAGGCCATTCTGGCGGGCCAGCTTCCGGCAGGCGGCAAGCTGCCGTCATCCCGCGCGCTGTCCGAGGACCTGGCCATCTCGCGCAACACGGTGCTGATCGCCTACGAGCAACTGACCGCCGAGGGCTACGTGATCGCCGACCGCCAGGGCACGCGCGTGGCGCCGCTGTCGGCCGCGGCCCGCCACGCCGCCCGCCAGACCGTGCCCAGCCCCACGCAGGCCCCGGCGACCGCCCGGCGCCTGGCCCGCATCGTCTCCACACGCCATGCCGTGGACGCCACGCTGCCGATGACGCCCGGCACGCCCGCGCTGACCCAATTCCCGCTGAATGCCTGGCGCCGCGCGCAGGACCGCGCGCTGCAGGCCGCCCCCGCCGCCGCGCTGGGCTATGGCGATCCGGCCGGCGAACCCGCGCTGCGCGAGGCCATCGCCCAATACCTGCGCGTATCGCGCGGCGTGCATTGCGACGCCTCGCGCATCGTCATCACGGAAGGCGCGCAAGGCGGACTGGCGCTGTGCGTGCAACTGCTGACCAATCCCGGAGACACGGCCTGGCTGGAAGACCCGGGCTATCGCGGCGCCAAGGCCGCCTTTCATGCGGGCGACCTGAATGTCGTGGCGATGCGTGTGGATGCCGACGGCATCGTTATCCCGGAAAGCGCCTGGGCGCGCCAGCCGCCCCGCCTGATCCAGACGACGCCTTCGCACCAGTACCCCACCGGCGCGGTGCTGTCGCTGACGCGCCGGCTCGACCTGCTGGAACGCGCGCGGCAAGCGCACGCGTGGATCATCGAAGACGACTACGACAGCGAATTCCGCCATCAGGGCGAACCGATCGCCGCCATGCAGGGCCTGCTGCCGGACGCCCCGGTGCTGTACGTGGGCACATTCAGCAAGACCATGTTCCCCGCCCTGCGCCTGGGCTTTCTGGTGCTGCCCGAGGCCATCGCGCGCGAGGCCATGCCGTCCATCATCGAGATGCAGCGCGGCGGCCACCGGCTGGAGCAGCTCACCATGGCGGCCTTCATCGAAAACGGCCAGTTCTCGCGCCACCTGGGCCGCATGCGGCGCCTGTACCGCGAATGCCAGTCGGCGCTGCGCGAGGCGCTGGCCTTGCATCTGGGGATCGAACACGAGGTGCTGGGCGGGCACTGCGGATTGCATCTGACGGTGCGGCTGCCGTCCGAATATGCGGATACGGCCATCGTGGCCGAGGCGCGCAAGCTGGGCATGAATCCCGGCGCGCTGTCTTCGTTCGCGCTTACGCCGCGCCCCGAGGACAATGGTCTGGTGATCGGCTATGGCAACACCGGCGCGGAACGCTTTCCAGCGATGGTGCGGCGGTTGCGGGAGGTGGCCCAAGCGGTAGCAAAGGCGGTGCCGCGGGCCCGCTAGTCCACCAGCCCGCCCAGCACCAGCAGCGTCATGAACAGCCAGAAAAGGAACCCCAGAATCGAGCGCCGCAGCAGCGCCTTGACCGCGCCCCACAGGAACATGAGGCCCAGCGCCAGCAGCACCAGATTGAAGATCGACGGGCTCATGCCCATCGCGCCGGCCAGGCCGGCGTAGAAGTCCGCCAGCGCGCCGCCCAGTCCGCCCAAGAGCCATTTGATTCCTGCAACGATGGCGCGCAGGCCCTCGCCGAGCATGCCGCCCAGCGTCGCGAAAAATCCGTCCTGGGCCGGCATCAGCGTCGCGTATCCGCAAGCATCCGCACCGCCAGGCCGGCCAGCACCGTGCCCATCAGCCAGCGCTGCACCACCATCCACAGCGGGCGGCCCGCCAGGAAACCGGCAATGGAACCCGCCATGATCGCGATCAGCGCGTTCACGGACAGGCTGATCACGACCTGCGTCATGCCCAGCGCCAGCGATTGGGTGAAGACACTGCCGTGATCGGGCTGGATGAATTGCGGCAGCAGCGACACGTACATGACCGCGATCTTGGGATTGAGCAGATTGGTCAGGAGACCCATCGTGAACAATTGCCGCGGGCTGCTTTTGGGCAGGTCATGCACCTGAAACGGTGACCGGCCGCCCGGGCGGATCGCCTGCCACGCCATGTAGAGCAGGTAGAGCGCCCCGCCGATGCGCAGCGCGTCGTAGGCGTAGGGCACGGCCATCAGCAAGGCGGTGATGCCGAACGCCGCACAGGCCACGTAGAAGATGAACCCGACCGCCACGCCCCCCAGGGAAATCAGGCCGGCCTGCGGCCCTTGCGAAATGGAGCGGGACACCAGGTAGATCATGTTGGGGCCGGGTGTGAGCACCATGCCCAGCGCTACCAGGGCGAAAGTCAGCAGATGTGTCAGGTCGGGCATGGGAAGCCGGCGTGCGCCGGGAAAAAGTCGGATCGTGTATGCACACCTTAGCCGAAAACTGTACCGGAACAGCGGAATTTTCCGATGGGGTTGGCGGCTAGTCGCGCCGGCGATACAGTGGACCGCTCGACCCCTTTTGTGGAGCGCAGTCCATGCCGAAACGTCATCCGTCCCCGGCAGGCCGGGCCGCCGCGATCCGCGTTGGCATCGGCGGCTGGACCTTTGAGCCGTGGCGCGGCGGCGTCTTCTATCCCGACGACCTGCCGCACGCGCGCGAACTGGAATACGCCAGCCGGCAGGTCACGGCCATCGAGATCAACGGCACCTACTACGGCACGCAAAAGCCCGCCACGTTCGCCAAGTGGCGCGACGAAACGCCCGAGGATTTTGTGTTCTCGCTCAAGGCGTCGCGCTATTGCACCAACCGGCGCGAACTGGCGGGCGCGGGGGACTCGATCGATCGCTTCATCAAAAGCGGCATCGCCGAATTGGGCGCCAAGCTCGGCCCCATCGTGTGGCAGTTCGCCCCGACCAAGCAGTTCGATCCAAAGGACTTCGGGGCCTTCCTGGAATTGCTGCCGGACAAGGTGGGCGGACTGCCCTTGCGGCATGCGCTGGACGTGCGTCATGCCAGCTTTGCCTGCGAGGAATATCTGGACCTTGCGCGCCGCCATCGCGCAGCGACCGTCTACACCGACAGCGATGAGTTTCCCGCCATCGCCGACCGGACGGGCGACTTTGTCTACGCGCGGCTGATGCGCGCCAGCACCCGGTACAAGGCCGGGTATGCGCCCAAGGCGCTGGACGCCTGGGCAGAGCGACTGCAGGCCTGGTCGCGCGGCGCCCACCCGGACGACCTGCCGCGCATCGGCGCGCCGGCCAAGCCAGCCAAGCCTGCCAAGGCTGCCAAGGTTCAGGACGTCTTTGCGTACTTCATCAATGGGGCAAAAGAACGCGCGCCGGCGGCGGCGCGCGTCATGATCGAACGCCTGTAGCGTCAGGCGTTCGCGCGTCTTACTGCGCGACGGGCGTGCGCATCGTGACGAACTCTTCGGCCGCCGTGGGATGGATGCCGATGGTGTCGTCGAAGACGGCCTTGGTTGCGCCCGCCTTCAGCGCCACGGCAAGCCCCTGCACGATTTCGCCGGCCTCCGGGCCCACCATGTGCACGCCCAGCACGCGATCGGTCTGCGCGTCGACGATCACCTTCATCAGCGTGCGTTCCTGCGACTCGGTCAGCGTCAGTTTCATGGGCCGGAAGCGGCTTTCGAAAAGCCGCAGCTCGTACCCGGCGTCGCGCGCCTCTTCGGTGGTCAGGCCCACGGTGCCGATGTTCGGCAGGCTGAACACGGCGGTGGGAATCAGCTTGTAGTCGACCTTGCGATACTCCTGCGGGCGGAACAGCCGGCGCGCCACGGCCATGCCTTCGGCCAGCGCCACCGGGGTAAGCGGCACGCGGCCGATCACGTCGCCGATGGCCAGGATGGAAGGTTCCGCGGTGCGGTATTCGTCATCCACCTCGATGAAGCCGTCCTCGCGCAGCTTCACGCCGGTGTTCTCCAGCCCCAGGTTGTCCAGCATCGGACGGCGGCCCGTGGCGTAGAACACGCAATCGGTCTCGATGACGGAGCCGTCCTTGCAGGTGGCGGCCAGCGAGCCGTCCGCGCGCTTGTCGATGCGGGCGACCTCGGTGTTCATGCGCAGGTCGATGCCCTTCTTGACCAATTCGTCGCGCAGGTGCTCGCGCACGCCCAGGTCAAAGCCGCGCAGGAACAGCGGACCGCGATAGGACTGGATGGTCTGCGCGCCCAGGCCGTTGAAAATGGAGGCAAATTCCACGGCGATGTAGCCGCCGCCCACGACCAGCACGCGGCGCGGCAGGTCTTTTAGGAAGAAGGCCTCGTTGGACGTGATGGCGTGTTCCTTGCCCGGAATGTCGGGCACCTGCGGCCAGCCGCCGGTCGCGACCAGGATGTGCGCGGCGCTGTAGGTCTTGCCGTTGATGTCGACCGTGTTCGGGTCGACGATGCGCGCGTGGCCTTCGAGCAGCGTCACGCCGCTGTTGACCAGCAGATTGCGGTAGATGCCGTTCAGGCGCTCGATCTCGCGGTTCTTGTTGGCGATCAGCGTGGGCCAGTCGAACTTTGGCGTGTCCGCGGTCCAGCCAAAGCCATGCGCCTGTTCGAAGTCTTCGCTGTAGTGCGCACCGTAGACCAGCAGCTTCTTGGGCACGCAGCCCACGTTGACACACGTGCCGCCCAGGTAGCGGCTTTCGGCCACGGCCACGCGCGCGCCAAAGCTGGCCGAAAAACGGGCCGCGCGCACGCCGCCCGAGCCCGCGCCGATCACAAACAGGTCAAAGTCAAATGCCATGGGGTTTCCTTCGCGCGGCCTGGCGGCCGGCGTTCACTGTCCGGGAAAGCTGTATTTAACACCACCGCGTCGCGGACTGCCGGGTCTTGGATGCCGGCCCCCCTGGTTCTCACGCCGCCCCGGTTGGGATACATTGGCCGCAGCCGGCCCCACGCGCCGGTCCCTCTTGCGGAGTTCCTTCCATGTCTCTCGAAACCTGGCTGGCCTTCCTGGGCGCCTCGGCCCTGCTTGTCATGCTGCCCGGCCCCACCATCCTGACCGTGATCAGCTATTCGCTTACCCACGGCAAGCGCGCACGCCTGCCGCTGGTGCTGGCCGTGGCGCTGGGCGATTCGACCGCCCTGGTGCTGTCGCTGCTGGGCCTGGGCGCGCTGCTGGCCGCGTCCGCCTTCTGGTTCACGGTGGTCAAGACCGTCGGCGGCCTGTATCTGCTGTATCTGGGTTACCGTCTGCTGCGCGCCGGCGTGTCGCCGGCCACGCTGCCCGCCGCCAAGCCGGTGGGTTCGCGCTGGAAGCTCTTTGCCAACACGTATCTGGTGACCGCGCTGAACCCCAAGGGCATGATCTTCTTCGTGGCCTTCCTGCCGCAGTTCATCGATCCGGCGGGCGATGTGACGCGGCAGTTGTGGATGCTGTCGGCCACCTTTGTGGCCTGCGCGGGCATCAATGCCGCGGCCTACGCCATCTTTGCGGGCTCGGCCCGGCGGATGCTGGTGTCGCCGCGCGCGCAGCGCGGCTTCAACCTGGGCGGCGGCGCGCTGATGTCGGCCGCTGGCGTGTGGGCCTTGCTGGCCCGCCGCGTGTAGCGAGGCGGGCCAGCCGTGTTTAGCAGGGCGGGCGGCCAGCCGCGTGTAGCGGCGCGCGCCGCCAGCCATTGAGCGCTACTTCGCTGCCGCCATCATGTATTCCACGGCGGCGCGCAGCGTGGCCTCGTCTGCCGCCGAGCCGCCACGCGGCGGCATGGCGCCCTTGCCTTTCAGCACGGTGACCATCAGCGCATCGGCGCCTTGCGCCAGAAAAGGCGTCCAGGCTTGTTTGTCGCCCAGCTTGGGGGCATTGGCCACGCCGCTGGCATGACACACCACACAGGCGGATTTATAGAGCTTTTCTCCGGCGGGATTGACGGCGGCAAGCGTGTCGGCCGCGGCATGCTGCACGGGCAGTCCCGTCAGCGCAAGGGCAAAGGCGATTCGAGCAATAAGAGGCATGGCAGCAATTCCAGGCGTGGGGTTGATAGCAAACCGGCAGGCCGCGCGGCGCGCGCCCTGCCGTCTGGGCATTACTGCGGGATGGGGCCCGGCGCCTTGATCTGCTTCATCAGGTCGTCGTTCCACTTACCCTCGACCTTGATGTGCCCGGCCGCGCCCAGTTCGAAGGCTTCGATCAGGTTGTGGTTCAGGTAGGCATACACGCCCGGCTGCTTGAACGTGTACAGCGCCGCGCCAGCCGAACCGCCACGGATGAACCAGGTTTCCAGGTCCTTTTCGGGCGGATTGTTGAACTTGCCGGTTTCCCAGACCCAGTCGCCGTGGCCGCCGATCAGGTGGGGCCGCGTGTCGCGATTGGCTTGCGAATGGATCAGCAGCACGGTTTCGCCGACCTTGGCGGTAAGCGCGTTGTCGCCGGTCAGGGCGCCAACCTTGCCGTTGAAGACGATGTGCGACGGGGTCAGCTTGCGCATGACTTCCACGGTGTCGCCATAACTTTCAGCGAGGGTCGCGTAGTCTTTGTACTTGCCGTTGGCGTCCTTGGGGATGTACAGGTCGAACTCGCCGATGGTGTAGACGCGGTCGTACTTGAGCGGCTTGCCTTGCGGGTCCTTCAGGCCTTCGCGCGGCAACACCATGATCGTGCCGCTCATGCCGGACACCACATGCCACGGCACCATGCCTTCCGGCGCGCAGTGATAGACGAAGGTGCCTGCGCGGTCGGCCTTGAAGCGCATGGTGGCTTGTTCGCCGGGGTTCACGTTGGTGAGCTTGGCGCCGCCCAAGGCGCCCGTGGCGGCGTGGAAGTCGACGTTGTGCGGCATCGCATTGGACTTGGGATTGACCAGGGTCAATTCCACGTAATCGCCCTCGTGCACGACCATCGTGGGGCCGGGCATGGATCCGTTGAATGTCATGGCCTGCAGCGTGGTGCCCTTGCTGTCGATGACCATCTTCTTTTCTTCGATGGTCATGGTGAATTCGACAACCTTGGGTCCCGACTTGGCCACCTGCTCATGCGGGTGAACCAACGGCGGGGCGACCAGCGTGACCTTGGCGCGCGGCAGCGTGTCTGCGTTCTGGGCGGAAGCCAGGCCACCCGCCATCGAGAACATCAGGGCGGCGGCAAGCAAGGTGGGGCGCAACGCGTTCATGTGCTACTCCTCTTTCGGTTTCTTCAAAGCCGAGTCTGTCGGCACCTCCATTGAAGAACCGCGAGCGATCGCGTTCTTTGCTGTAGCGCAAATTCGGGATAACCCTGCGGCCGCCCGCAAGTTGTCATGGTGCCCCTCAGGTGTCACCATCGATCCGTGGAAAATCCCTCCACGTCCACACGCGGACCGCCATGCCATCGCCTTTATGCCATGCCCTGCTGCGCAACCTGGATCTGTTCAGGCCCTTGTCCGATGCGCAGCTAGATGTCGCGCTCAAGGACGCCGTTCCCTGCCGCCTTGAAGCCGGCGAAGCCGCCTACCGGCAAGGCGCCGAAGGCGCCCATTTCTTCGTGTTGCTGCACGGCTGCCTCAAGGTGACACAAATTACATCGGAAGGCGATCAAGTTGTCGTGAGATATGTCAATCCGGGCGATATGTTTGGCCTGGCTTGCGCGATGCGGCAGTCCTGTTACCCCGCCAGCGTGCTGGCCGTGCAGGAAAGCGTGTGTCTGGCGTGGCCGGCGTCGGCCTGGGAAGGCTTCATGGGCAGCCATCCGCAATTGGGCGCGATTGCGCTGCAGACCATGGGACAACGGCTGCAGGATGCGCACCTGCGCATCCAGGAACTGTCCACCGACGAAGTCGAACAGCGCGTGGCGCGCGCCATCCTGCGGCTGGTGCAGCAATCGGGGCAGCCCATGCACGACGGCATCGGCATCAGCTTTCCGATCACGCGGCAGGACGTCGCCGAAATGACCGGCACCACGCTGCACACCGTCAGCCGGCTGCTCAGCGACTGGAAGCAGCGCGGCATCGTCAGCAGCGGCCGCAAGCGCATCGTGCTTCGCTCGCCCGCCGCCCTGGCCAGCCTGTCGCAGAACGCGCAGCCGGCCATGGACTGCGCATCGTGCCTGTCTTGCCGCAACGGGTCACCGGCAACAGGCCACTAGCCCTCTTCCAATACCAGCCGCATCCCCAGGTTCGCGGGCGGCACGCCGACCGAACACGCGCCGTTCTTGGGATCGCGGATGAAATCAGGCAGGTACGCAATATGCCGTCCGGCCGCGACGCGTATGCCGCAGTTGCGGCTCAGGTCCGCGTCTTCGGCAGCGTCCGGCGCCGCGTCCAGCACGCGGCGCGAGTGGCAATCGGACGTCCAGTCCCACACGCTGCCCGCCATGTCCTTCAGGCCGGCCGCGTTGGCGCCATACTGGCCAAACGGCCGCACGTCGATGTCGGCGCCCTGCTTGCCGCGGCGGATTTCCTGTTCGTATTCCGCCAGCCAGCGCTGCGCGGGGTCGTTGGGCGCCTGACCGTTGTCTTGCAAGGCGGCAGGCGGCGATTCTTCGCGATAGGCCTCGCCGGCCGCGTAGATCCATTCGGCGTAGCGCGGCAAGCGATAGCGCTGGCCGGTCGAACCCGATAGCCACGCGGCGTAGGCCGTCGCGTCGGACCAGCTGATGCCGGTGGCGGGCAGATCGGCCGACGCGTCCTTGCGGTGCGCCGCGTCCAGCGGTTTGCAGGCGCCGGCGGCCACGCACGCCGCGTATTCGGCCTGGCTGACCTGACGCGTCATGATGGCGACGCCGCGCGGGTGGCGGGTGGTGACCGGTGCGGGGGTGACGGGATAGCCGTTGCGCAGCGCCTCGCCGGGGGGCTGATGCGTGACCTCGCCAGGCGGAAGCCGCGTAAGGTCAGGCAACGCAAAGCGGGCCCGGTCTGCGGGCCCGCAAGCGATCAACAACAATGTCATGGCGCCGGCAACGGTTGCGGCAATGGGCAGGAAGCGCATGCGGAGTTTCTCCGAAGCGCCTGCGCCGGGCCGGCGCAGGCTTTGCTTCCATTGAACCGGGAGGTCCCCTTCGCAACGTTGCGCTGGCGCAAAGTCGCGAAGGTGCGCAGGTCAGCCGCGTGCCGCCTTGGGCGTCAGGCGCGGTTCGACCAGTGCGGGCTTGCTGCTGAGAAGGCCCAGGATCACTTGCATGACCATGGCCAGCGCGCCCAGCAGGAACACGACGTCGCCGAACGTGCGGCCCCAGCGCAGGGTCTTGAGCAGGTCCTGCTGCATGAAGGCTTCGCTGCGGGCGTACCACATGCCTTCGCTGACGCTGGCATGGAACTGGATCAGGCCCACGGGCAACAGGCTGGTGAAGATCATCAGGGCCAGACCGATGTTCATGCCCCAGAACGCCAGCTTCATCAGGCCCGGATTCAACGCGTACTGCGGACGGATGTAGCGCAGGACCAGCAGCGTGAAGCCAAGCGCCAGGAAGCCGTACACCCCGAACAGCGCGGCGTGCGCGTGCACCGGCGTGGTGTTCAGACCCTGGATGTAGTACAGCGAGATGGGCGGGTTGATCATGAAGCCGAAGACGCCGGCGCCCAGCATGTTCCAGAAGGCCACGGCCACGAAGCACATCAGCGGCCACTTCAGGTTGTCCATCCAGGCGGCGCGGGTCTTCAGGCGCCAGTTTTCCCAGGCTTCATAGCCCAGCACGATCAGCGGCACCACTTCCAGCGCCGAGAAGCTGGCGCCCACCGCCATCACAGGCGTGGTGGTGCCCGCGAAATACAGGTGGTGGAACGTGCCGGGAATGCCACCCAGCATGAACAGCGAGGCCGAAGCCAGGCTGGCTGTCGTTGCCATGCGGCGCGACACGAGACCCAGCGTGGAGAAGATGAACGCGAGCGCGGTGGTGGCGAACACTTCGAAGAAGCCTTCAACCCACAGGTGGACGATCCACCAGCGCCAGTACTCCATGACGGTCAGGTGCGTGCGTTCGCCGTAGAAGAAGCCCGCGCCGTAGAAGAGTCCAATGGCGCCGACCGATGCCGTCAAGAGCGCCAGCAGGTTCTTGTCGCCGCCCGGCGTGCGCAGCGCGGGCACGATGCCGCGCAGCATCAGCACCAGCCAGAAGCAGATGCCCGCAAACTTGCCGATCTGCCACAGGCGGCCCAGGTCGACGTATTCATAGCCTTGATGGCCCAGCCAGAAGTTCAGCTCGGGCGGCATGATCTGTGCAATGGCCAGGTAGTTGCCGGTAAACGAGCCGACCACGACCAGCACCAGCGCCCAGAACAGGATGTCCACGCCCACCTTCTGGTACTTGGGATCGCGACCGCCGTTGATCAGCGGCGCCAGGAACAGGCCGGCGGCCAGGAACCCGGTTGCGATCCAGAACAGGGCGCTCTGGATGTGCCAGGTGCGCACCAGCGAATACGGGAACCACTGAGAGACGTCGATGCCATAGAACTTCTGTCCTTCAACGGTGTAGTGCGCGGTGAAACCGCCCAGCAGCACCTGGAATCCGAACAGCGCCACGACCAGGAACAGGTACTTGCCCAGCGCGCGCTGCGAGGGCGTCAGGGCGAAGGTGGTCAGCGGATCGCGGGCGGGCGGTTGCGGTTCGTCTTCTTCCTGGCCGCGCAGAAACGCCCACGCCCAGACCAGGAAGCCGATGCCTGCCAGCAGCACGACGACGCTGATGATGGACCACATGACGTTTTCAGCGCTGGGCTGGTTGCCGATCAGCGGTTCATGCGGCCAGTTGTTGGTGTACGTGACCGGCTTGCCTTCGCGTTCGGTTGCCGCGGCCCAGGCCGTCCAGAAGAAAAAGTGCGTGAGCTGCTGGCGGCGCGTGGCGTCCGGCAGCGTGTTTTCCTTCATGGCGAAGCTCTCGCGGCTGCCTTGCAGGGCCGGCGCATCGGAGAACAACTGGTCGTAATAGGCCGCCGTCTGCTCGATGGCCTTGGCGCGGCGCGGCGTGATGGTCAGCGTGTCGGTCGCGGCGTCGCTGCGATTTGCGCGGTACTCGGCCTTGAGCGTTTCGCGCAGCGCGGCCTGCTGCGGTTTGGACAGGTCGGCGTAGGCCTGGCCGTGCTCGTCGCGCGCGGCCAGGTCCAGCCAGGCCATCAGCTCGCGGTGCAGCCAGTCGGCCGTCCAGTCGGGCGCCTGGTAAGCGCCGTGGCCCCAGATCGAACCGAGCTGCATGCCGCCCACGGACTGCCAGGCGGTCTGCCCATCCAGGATGTCTTCGCGCCCGAACAGCGCGCGGCCGTCGGACGTCACCACATGCCCGGGGATCGGCGGCGCCTGGCGGTAGACCTCGCCGCCGTAAAACCCGAGCAGTGCAAATGTGATCGCCACCACGGCGATCAACGTGAACCATAATTTCCGATACGGACCCATGATGGGAACGCCCTCCTGTGTTGCGGTTGGTTGGGTACGTGTCCTCATGCGAAATCCGTGCCAGAAAAAAACCACGCAGAATCAACAGGTTGGATTCTTTGTGGTGTTTTTTACTATCGCGATTGCGGGTATAAACAACCCTCGCATGGTGAATTTGACCCCGATCCGCCCGCCATCTGGTCCATTGGACCCTTACAGAAGGAATCGCCTGGATGAACGCCACGCCGCTGCACATTGGCATCGTCGCCTGCTCCGCCGAAGGCGCCGCGCTTTGCTACCGCACCCTGTGCGCCGAAGGCGCGCAGCGCATGGGCCCGCATGCGCATCCCGAGATCTCGCTGCACACGCATTCGCTGGCGGACTACGTGGCCTGCCTGGATGCCCGCGACCTGGACGGCGTGGCCGCCCTGATGCTTTCGTCGGCCAGCAAGCTGGCCCGCGCGGGCGCCGACTTTCTGATCTGCCCGGACAACACCATCCATCAGGCGTTCGGCGGCGTCATGGCGGACTCGCCGCGCCCGTGGCTGCACATCGCCCAGGAAGTCGCCACCGTCGCGGCGGCGCGCGGCTACCGGCGCGTGGGCATCCTGGGCACGCACTGGCTGGTGGACAGCGACGTCTACCCCGCAGCCTTCAGTGCCCGCGGCCTGGCATATGCGCGGCCGGGGCAGAACGACCGCCGGCTGCTGGGCCGCATCATCATGGACGAGCTGGTCTATGGCGTCTTCGAGCCGGCCTCGGTGTCCCGGCTGCAAGGCATCGTCCAACGAATGAAGGACGACGGATGCGACGCAGTCGTGCTGGGCTGCACCGAACTGCCGCTGGTGCTGAACGATGGCAACTGCGTCCTGCCGACGCTGGACTCGACCCGCGTGCTGGCGCGCGCCGCGCTGGACCGTGCGCTAGGCGGCCCGGCCGCCTGACGGCGGTCAGATCTGATCCAGCCCGTACTGGCGCAAGCGCGACAGGTCCAGCACCTTGATCTGGTTGTAGGCGAGCGCCAGGATGCCCTGGTCGGCCAGCGTCTGCAGCGCCTGGTTGACCCGCTGGCGCGACAGCCCGGTCAGGTAACCCAGTTCTTCCTGCGAAATCGCCAGCGTCAGATCGGTGGACGGATACAGCTGCGGATTGAACAGCTGGGCCAGCGATTGCGCCACGCGCGCGTCGGCATCCAGCAAACGGTGGTTCTGGATGGACGCGATGAACTCGCCCATGCGGTCATTCAACTGGCCGATGACAAAGTGCGAAAACGGCAGGCTGGCCGACAGCAGCGCGTGGAATGTCGCGGTGGGCACCATCATCACCAGCGACGGCTGGATGGCCACGACATCGTATTTGCGCAGCTCGCGCTTGATGACGCTGCCCTCGCCGAACCAGCCGCCCGGCGGCACGCCCGAGAACGTGCAGCTGCGGCCGGATTCGTTGTAGATGGCCAGCTTGAGCAGTCCTTGGCTGACGCCCAGCCAGTAGTCCGACGGCGCGTTGCGCCGCGCAATCCATGCGCCGCTGGCCACGTGTTCCGCGCGCGAGGTCGCCAGCACCAGCGCCTGGTGCCGCGCATCCAGCGCCCCGAACCACGTACAGGCGCGAAACAGCGCAGGCAGTTCGTCGGCGGAAACTGTGTTTGAAACATCGGACATGGGAAGAACCGTGTAAAACTTGAGGAATGCGCAACCGGCCGGGGGTCTGTCATGCAGGCGACAGACGCCATTTTCCAGCCGGCCATAAGCTAGGGCAAGCGACGGGGATCAACACCCCGCGGACTTGATAAGGGGTCAACCCGCCCCATTGGAGACAAGCATGACCGGCATGTTCGATCACGGCCTTGAACGCCGCGAGGCCAACTACGAAGCCCTGACCCCCGTGGATTTCATTGCCCGGGCGGCGCAAGTCTATGGCCAGCGGCTGGCCATCGTCCACGGCAAGGTCCGCCGGACTTGGGGGCAGACCTATGAACGCGCCCAGCGCCTGGCCGGCGCCCTGGCCCAGGCCGGCATCCAGCGCGGCGAAACGGTCGCCGTCATGCTGCCCAACATTCCCGCCATGGTCGAGGCGCACTTTGGCGTGCCCATGCTGGGCGCCGTGCTGAACACCCTGAACACCCGCCTGGACGCGCCCAGCGTGCTGTTCATGCTGGGCCACGGCGAAGCCCGGGCGCTGATCGTCGACACCGAATACGCCGACGTCGCCCAGCGCGCCCGCGCCGAATTCCCGCACCTGAAGATCATTTCGGTGCACGACCTGGAAAGCGCTCCCGCCACGCTGCCGGGCGCCACCGACTACGAGGACTTCCTGGCGGCCGCGCCCGCCACCTACGACTGGAAGCCGCCCGCCGACGAATGGGACGCCATCGCGCTGAACTACACGTCCGGCACCACGGGCGATCCGAAAGGCGTGGTCTACCACTACCGCGGCGCCTACCTGAACGCGGTCAGCAACATCCTCGAATGGGACATGCCCAAGCATCCCGTCTACCTGTGGACGCTGCCCCTCTTTCATTGCAATGGCTGGTGCTTCGCCTGGACCATCGCGGCGCGCGCGGGCGTCAACGTCTGCCTGCGCAAGTTCGACCCGAAGACGGTGTTCGACCTGATCCGCGACGAAGGCGTCACGCACTACTGCGGCGCGCCCATCGTGCAAAGCGCGCTGGCCAACGCCCCGGCCGAACTGCGCGCCGGCATCACCCACACCGTGCGCACCATGGTGGCGGGCGCCGCGCCCGCGCCGGCCGTGATCGACAAGATGCGCGAGATCGGCTTTGAACTCACCCACGTGTACGGCCTGACCGAAGTCTACGGACCCGCCGCAGTCTGCGCCCACCAGGACGCGTGGGACGCGCTGGACCCCGAGCGCCGCGCGTTGCTGACCGCCCGCCAGGGCGTGCGCTATCACCTGCAGGCCGGCGTCTCGGTGCGCGACCCCGACACCATGCAGGAGGTGCCGCCCGACGAACAGACCATCGGCGAAGTCATGTTCCGCGGCAACATCTGCATGAAGGGCTACCTGAAGAACGCCCGCGCGACCGATGACGCCTTTGCCGGCGGCTGGTTCCACACCGGCGACCTGGGCGTGATGACGGCCGACGGCTACGTCCGCATCAAGGACCGCAGCAAGGACATCATCATCTCGGGCGGCGAGAACATCTCCAGCATCGAGGTCGAGGACGCGCTCTACCGGCATCCCGCCGTGGCGGCCGTGGCCGTCGTGGCGATGCCGGATCCCAAATGGGGCGAGACGCCCTGCGCCTTCGTCGAGCTCAAGCCCGGCTGCACCGCCACCGCCGAGGAAATCATCGCGCACTGCAAGCTGCTGTTGTCGGGCTTCAAGGTGCCGCGCGCGGTGCGCTTCGGTGAACTGCCCAAGACCTCCACCGGCAAGATCCAGAAATTCGAGCTGCGCGCCGCCGTCGGCGCCACGTCCGCCATCGACGTGGCCGACCCCGGCAAGCCCGCCTGATCCGCTAATTCCATAAAACCAGGAGCGCCTACGCCATGACGTACCAAGCCCCCGTGAAAGACATGCTGTTCGTGTTGAACCATCTGGCCGGCCTGCCGCAGGTGGCCGCCCAGCCCGGTTTCGAGGAGGCCACGCCCGACACCGCCCAGGCCGTGCTGGAAGAATCCGCCCACTTCGCCGCGGAAGTGCTGGCGCCCCTGAACCATCCGGCCGACCGCGAACCCAGCGCCTGGCACGACGGCGCGGTGACCACCGCCCCGGGGTTCAAAGAGGCCTTTCGCAAATACGCCGACGCCGGCTGGCAAGGCCTGGCCCACCCCGCCGAATACGGCGGCCAGGGGCTGCCCGGCCTGATCGGCTCGCCGTGCTCTGAAATGCTGAACGCCGCGAATCTGTCGTTCGCGCTGTGCCCGCTCTTGACCAACGGCGCCATCGAGGCCCTGATGACAGCCGGCTCGCCCGAATTGCGCGAGCGCTTCATCGGCCCCATGATTTCCGGCCAATGGACCGGCACCATGAACCTGACCGAGCCCCAGGCCGGTTCGGACCTGGCCATGATCCGCACGCGCGCCCAGCCGATGGGCGATGGCACCTACCGCCTGTCCGGCACCAAGATCTTCATCACCTACGGCGAGCACGACCTGGCCGAGAACATCCTGCATCTGGTCCTGGCCCGCCTGCCGGACGCGCCCGACGGCGTGAAGGGCATTTCGCTCTTCCTGGTGCCCAAGTTCCTGGTCAACGAAGACGGCTCTTTGGGTGCGCGCAACGACGTGGCCTGCGTGTCCATCGAGCACAAGCTGGGCATCAAGGCCAGCCCCACCTGCACGCTTCAGTTCGGCGACGGCGGCGGCGCGCTGGGCTACCTGGTCGGCCAGGAGAACCGCGGCCTGGACGCCATGTTCATCATGATGAACGCCGCGCGTTATGCCGTCGGCGTGCAAGGCATCGCCATCGCCGACCGCGCCTACCAGCATGCGGTGGCGTACGCCGCCGACCGCGTGCAGAGCCGCCCCGTGGACGGCTCGTCGCGCGAGGCGGTGCCCATCATCCAGCATCCGGACGTGCGCCGCATGCTGGGCACCATGCGCGCCCTGACCGAAGCCGGCCGCGCGCTGGCCTACGTCACGGCGGGCCATGCAGACCTGGCGCATGCCAGCCCGGATGCGGACGAGCGCAAGCGCCACTTGGCGATCCAGGAATTCCTGGTGCCGATCGTCAAGGGCTGGTGCACCGAAATGTCGATCGACGTGGCCAGCCTGGGCGTGCAGGTGCACGGCGGCATGGGCTTCATCGAAGAGACCGGCGCGGCGCAGTACTACCGCGACGCGCGCATCCTGACCATCTATGAAGGCACGACCGCCATCCAGGCCAACGACCTGGTCGGCCGCAAGACGCTGCGCGACGGCGGCGCCGTGGCGCGCGCCTTGCTGGACGCGGTCCGCCAGACCGAGGCCGACCTGCAAGCCCGCAGCGAGCCCGCCGCCGCCCGCATGCTCAAGCTGCTGCGCGAGGCCCGCGAAGCGCTGGCCAGCGCGGTCGAGTTCATTCTTGCCAACGCGGCCGGCAATCCCAACGCGGTCTTTGGCGCGGCGGTGCCCTACCTGCTGCTGGCGGGCACGACCTTCGCCGGCTGGCAGATGGCCCGCGCGCTGCTGGCCAGCCTTGACCTGCAGGCCGAAGACCCGGACTTCCACAACGCCAAGATCGCCACCGCGCAATGCTTTGCGCTGCACAAGCTGACGCAGGCGCCGGGCCTGGCGGCGGTGGTGCTGGGCACGGCGGAGTACGAGGTTCAGCCGTAACACGGCAAGCGGGCGCGCGCGCCGTCAGGCGCGCGCCCGCCCCTGCCTTGCACAGTTGGCGCGCGGCGCCGTCGCCGCCCAGAACACCAACGCCGCCACACTGATTCCCGCGCCCAACGCGCAAACGCCCAGCCACCCGGCGCGCGCGTACACGGCCGTCGCGGCAATGGAGCCCAGGCCGCTGCCCACGGCGTAGAACATCATGTAGCCCGCGACCAGGCGGCTGTGCGCCTGCGCGCTGATGCTGAAGATCATGGCCTGGTTGGTCACATGCAGCGCCTGCGCAGCCAGGTCCAGCACCAGCACGCCCAGTGCAAGCAGCCACAGGCTGTGGTCCAGCAAGGCAATGGGAATCCAGGCCACGCACAGCAGGGCCAAGCCCAGCGCGGTGGTGCGCTGGCCGTGCCCGGCGTCGGCCAGTCGGCCGGCGCGCGCCGCCATCAGCACGCCCGCGACGCCCACCAATCCGAATGCCCCCACCGCCGTGTGCGACAGCGAATGCGGCGGCGCGCTCAGCGGCAGCACCAGCGCCGTCCAGAACGCGCCGAACGCGGCAAACATCAAGAGCGCGATCATGCCGCGCACCCGCAGCACGCGTTCGGTCGCGAGAAGCGTGAAGACCGAGCGCAGCAACGCGCCATAACCCAGCCCGGCCACGGGCAGGCGCCGCCGCGGCAGCCAGCGGGCCAGCAACAGCGCCAGCACCGCCGAAAGGCAGGCCGACACCACGTAGACCGCGCGCCAGCCCCACAGATCCGCCAGGGCGCCGGCCAGCGTGCGGGCCAGCAACAGGCCGATCACCACCCCGCCCTGCGCCGCGCCCACCACGCGCCCGCGCTCCGCCGATGCGGCCAGGGCCGCGGACAGCGCAAGCAGGCCCTGCGTCATCGCCGTGCCCAGCAAGCCCAACGCCACCATGCCGGCCAGCAGCCAGGGCGAACTTGCCGAAGCCGCCACCGCCGCCAGAGCCAGCACCAGCAGTGCCAGCTGCGCCAGCATCAGTCGCCGCCGGTCCAGCAGGTCGCCTAGCGGCACCACGAAGAACAGCGCGAGCGCGCAGCCCAACTGCGTGGCGGTGACTACGATGCCCACCGCGCCCTCGTCCATGCGGAATTCGTGGCCGATCGCATCAAGCAGCGGCTGTGCGTAATAGACATTGGCAACGCTCAGCGCGCAGGCCGCAGCCAGCAGCAGCACCAGCGCGGGCGGCATCGAGGGTGTCTCGTCGTATCCCGGCGCGCGGGATCGAGCGGTTGGCATCATGATTTATCTGGTTTTATAACGAAACCAGAATGCTAGTTCATGAGGTTTTATAATGCAACCAACTTCACCCTCAGCCTGCGCAAAGAATCCGCATGGTCAAACGCACCAGCCTTGAAGGCGCCGCCTGTCCGGTCGCGCGCTCGCTCGACGCCATTGGCGACTGGTGGTCGCTGCTTATCGTGCGGGACGCCTTCGACGGCCTGCGCCGGTTTGGCGAATTCCAGAAGAATCTGGGCATGGCAAAGAACATCCTGAGCGACCGGCTGCGCACGCTGGTCGCGCACGGCATCCTGGCCGTCGCCCCGGCGTCAGACGGCAGCGCGTATCAGGAATACGTGCTGACGGAAAAAGGCGAGGCGCTGTTTCCGGTGATCGTCGGGTTGCGCCAATGGGGCGAGGACCACTACTTCGGGCCGGACGAGGCGCACTCGACGTTGATCGATCGCCAGCGCGGCCAGCCGGTGCAACGCATGGAGATCCGCGCGCAGGACGGCCGGCCGCTGCGCCCCGGCGACACGGTCGTGCGCAAGGTGACGCAAGACAGCCGCTAGGCCGCGGCAGGCCACCGCCCTGTCGCCAATGCCGTGGGCGACCAGGCATCGAAGCGCCAGCGCAAGGCCAGCGCGCCAGGCCGCCTGACCACCCGGCGCACATGCACGCGCCACAGGCGTTCGGCACCCTCAAAGGCCGAGATTTCCGGGCTGTCCAGAATCACCTCCGCCCTTCCCGTCAGTTGCAGCACGTCGCCGCGTTCGAAGTCGATGAACAGCAGCCCCGCGACGGGATTGGCGGCCAGATTGCCCAGCGTGTTGAAGAACCGGTTGCCCGAGAAGTCCGGAATGGTCAGCACGTCGCCATCCACCCGCACGAAGCCGGGCTTGCCGCCCCGGTGCGAGACATCGACGGCGCGTCCGCCCACGCTTTCATCACGGTCGGCATAGCTGGCCACAAAGAAGGTGTCGGACACCGAGATCAGGGCGCGCGCCGCGTCGTCCAGCCCCGCGCGCTCCTGCGGCGCGCCGGCAAAGCGCAGCGACGGCGAACGCGCAAAGAAAAAATCGCGAGACTGGATGTACTGCGGACAGTTGCCAAACGACTGCGCCACCGCCACGTCAAAGCGCTTGCCGTCCCACGCCGCAATGCGGCCGTTCATGCGGTTGCGCCGGCGGGTGTGCAGTTCGATACCCAGCAATCCCACCGGCTTGCCCAGTCCCATTCCCGCGCGCAACGGGTCATCCGCGTCCGGCATGGCGGCGATGCGCAACGTGTGCGGGTCCGGCGACACGGCAAAGCCCGGCTGCCCTTCCAGGATGCCGGCCCAGGGATCGCAGTGGTCGTCGACCGCGCCGGCCACCACGAACGGCAACTGCGCGAAGAATTCGCGGTGTTGATCGGGCATGTAGTCGCGGATGACCTTGCGGCCGACCATGTCCATGCGCGCGGCAACGCCCGCGTGCGCTTGCAGTTGCAATTCACCCGCGTGCCAGGGCGACGGCATGGTGTTTTCGGGGAGGTTCATGGCAATGTCCTCGCGGTCGATTGGCGGGAATCAGGCGGCCAGCAGGCCCACCGGCGACGATTCCATGGGAACGAAGCGCGGCAGGTTCTCGATGCGGCTCAGCCACGCGCGGATCCGCGGATAGTCCGCCAGCGACACGTTGCCTTCAGGCGCATGCGCCACGTAGGCATAGCAGGCCACATCGGCGATGGTGGGCTCGCTGCCGGCCAGGAAGTCACGCTGCGCAAGTTCGCTTTCCATCACGGCAAGCAGCGCATGCGCGCGCGCCAACGTGGCGTCGACATCCAGCGGCGCGCCAAACAGCGTCACCAGGCGCGCCGACGCCGGACCGCCCGCCAGCGGCCCGGACGCCACCGACAACCAGCGCTGCACGGCCGCAGCGCCCGCCGCATCCTCGGGCAGCCAGGCCCCGCCGCCGTAGCGCTTGGCCAGGTACACCAGGATGGCGGTCGAGTCGGCCACCACCACGCCGTTGTCGTCGATGACGGGCACCTGGCCAAAGGCGTTGAGCGCCAGGAATTCGGGACGCTTCTGCTCACGCTGACGCAGATCCACGTCGATGCGTTGGTGCGGCACGTCCAGCAGCGACAGCATCAGCGCGACACGATGCGCGTGGCCGGAAAGCGCGAAGCTATAGAACTTGAGCGGAGCGGCGGCTTGCGCCGGGGCGGATTGCGAGGAGGTGGATGGCATCGGAGGCTCTCAGGTGGATTCGAGCCACCATCTTGAGCCTGCCCGCGCCAATGGAGAACGGCCGGCGCCGGCAAGACACTCTTGCCGGAAATGAAATAAACCGGTCAGGCCGGCAGCGCCGCCAGGTCGCGGCGCAGCGCCTCGACACAGAAATCGACAAAGCTGCGCACCTTGGCCGAGCTTTTCCGCCCTTCCGGATACACCAGGTGGACGGGCACGGGCGGCATCTCGAAGTCGCGCAGCACCACCTGCAAGGCGCCGCTGGCCAGGTGCGGGGCCACCTGATAGGACATCACCTGGGTCAGGCCCCAGCCTTCCCGGGCAGCCGCCACGGCCGCCTGGAACGAGGTGACGGTCAATTGCGACTGCATGTTCAAGCGAAGGCTCTGGCCGTCCTGCAGGAAGCGCCATTGCGGCCCGCGGCCTTCCATGGCCGCGGTGATGGTGCAGAAGCGATGCAGCGATTCGGGGTCGGCCGGCTCGCCATGGGCGCTCAGGAATCCCGGCGCGGCGCACACCACCCGGCGCACGTGGCCCACCGGCACCGCCGTCAGCGACGAGTCCGGCAGCGCGCCGATGCGCACGGCCACGTCGATGTCCTCGTCCACCAGGTTCACCACGCGGTCCACCAGCAGCGCGCGCAGCGACACCTGGCGATGCCCGCGCAGATAGCCCAGCACCGCCGGCATCACGTGCAGCTCGCCGAACAGCGCGGGCGCGGTGATGGACAGCGCGCCGCGCGGCACCGCCATCGCGCCCGCCGCGGCGTCATCGGCCTGCTCGACCTCGTCGAGAATGCGGCGGCAATCGGCGGCGTAGCGCTGGCCGGCCTCGGTCAGGCGCAGGCTGCGCGTCGTGCGCACCAGCAGCAAGGCGCCCAGGCGGCGTTCCAGCGCGGCGACGCTGCGCGTGACGCTGGGCGCGGACATCTCCAGCCGGCGCGCTGCCGCGGCAAAGCCGCCCGCGTCGGCAACCGCAAGAAATACCGTCATTTCATGGAATCGGTTCACGGCGGGGCGCACTCCGTAGTCTGAAAACGCGAACGCCGCACACGGGCGGCGACGTCAATGTACCCGCTCGTGCGCCTCCTGTCCCGCCGCGCGTGCGCGCACCACGGATGCCGCGCGCGGCCGGCCACTAGCCTTGGAAGGCCTTGCGCAACCATGCCAGGAATGCCTTGACGGGCGGATGACGCTCGCGCCCCGGCGCGCACAGCGCAGTGTAGGCCGCGCCCGGCACCCGGACCTCGGGCCGATAAGGCGCGAGCGTGCCTGCGGCCACGCTGTCGGACACCATCACCGAACTGGCCAGCACCAAGCCCTGCCCGGCAATGGCGGCCTGCAGCGCGTAGTGTTCCTCGGTGTAGGCGTGCTCTGCCACCGGCCGCTTCCATGCCGGCAGGCCGGCGGCTTCGCACCACGCCTGCCACCCCTGTTCGTATAAAGGCGAGTCGCGCCAGCGCACCGTCACCAGGGCCGGCGCCCGCCGGCCCGCACGGGCAACCTGCGCCGGCGCGCCGTATACCCCGAACCATTCGGGCAGCGCGCAGGCCGCGTGCAATGCGGGATAGCGCGCCCGGCTGTAGCGGATGGCGACGTCCACGCTGGCGTCCTTAAGCAGGTCCACGGGGTCGGGCGACGTATCCAGACGCACTTGATACTGCGGGTAGGCCTCGTGAAAGCGCCCCAGCCGGGGCACGAGCCACAACGCCGCAAAGGAATGCGTCGTGGACACGGTGAGCGCGCCGGATTCCGGCGCGGGCCGCAGGGCGTCCAGCGTCTGCGCCACGTCCAGCAACGCGCCATGCACGCCGGCAAAGAGGCGCGCCCCCTGGTCGGTCAGCCGCACGCCGCGCGGAACGCGATCGAACAGCGCGCACCCCACATGGCGTTCCAGTGCCTTGACCTGATGCGACACCGCCGTCGGGGTGACGGACAGTTCGGCCGCGGCCAGCTTGAAACTGCGCAGCCGCGCGGCGGCTTCGAACGTGCGCAGCGCAGTGACGGGTAGCGTGGCGAACATGGGCGATTCCTGGGATGAACAGGATTCATCTTAGTGAAGGAATCGTCAGTTGTCGCGGCCCTGTCTGGAGATCAGGATTACCTATCCGAATGTAGTCCCAGCATTTCACCAAGGAGCCAAGAATGAACTCAAATCACCCAAAACAGCGACTGCTGATCCTGGTGGGCAGCCCGCGCCGCAATGGCAACAGCGCGGCGTTGGCCCACGCCGCGCGCCAGGGCGCGCAGGCGGCTGGCATTTCGGCCTCCCTATTTTTCCTGGATGACTACATCCAGGGCCTGCTGCCCGATCTGCGCCATGCCAAACCGCCCGCCGACCGGTACGCCGAACTTTTCCTGGACCATTTCCTGCCGGCAGATGGCGTGCTGTTCTGCACGCCGATCTACTGGTATGGAATGTCGGCGCAGACCAAGGCGTTCTTTGACCGATCTTTCAGCCACTACGCGGGTTCCGGCCCCGAACCCGAACGTGTCAAGACCCGCATGGCCGGCAAGCGGCTCGGACTGACTGTGGCGTCCGAAGAGACCTATCCCGGCGCGGCGCTGGGCATCGTGCATCAGGTGCAGGAGTTTGCGCGCTACACGCATTCCGACTTCGTGGGATATGTGCACGGCGCGGGCAACCGGCGCGGCGAGGTGGCGCTGGATCCGCGGCGCCCGCTGGCCGCCGCGCAGGCGCTGGGCGCGGAATTCTTCACACGCAAATATTCGGATTACCGGCTCGAAACGCCCCGCAGTCACAACGTCTGGGAGCCGCCGGCACCGGCTCTCACCAGCACGCCGGGCGGACTGCCGTAAACCTGCTTGAACACCCGCGTCAGGTGCGCCTGATCGGCAAAACCCACCGCCTGCGCCGCGTCCGCCAACGGCAAGCCGCCGCGCAGCAGCACCCGCGCGCGCGCCACGCGCCAGTTGCGCAGCCACGCCTGCGGCGGTAATCCGTAACGCCGCGCAAACTGCTTGACCAGCGTGGTCCGATGACGATCCTGCGCCTGCGCCAGCGCTTGCAGGTCGGGCGCGCAGGACGGATCCGCGGCCATGCGCGCGTGCAGCATGGCGCAGACGTCGGTGATGGCGGATAGGTCATCGGAGGGAGGTGTTGCGGGCATGCCGGCTGCGGGCGTACCGGCTTCGGGCATACCGGCTGCGGGCGTCCCGCTTTCCACCAGCGCCTTGCCGTGCGCGGCCAGCGTGCCGAACAGGGCCGCGGACAGGCGTGCGCTGCGTTCGGCGGGCGCGATTTCGTCGGGCGTCAACGCCTCCAGCCATTGCGCGCACAGGGCGGCATCCGCGATCACCGGTCCCGCCAGCCGCGCGCCCTGCGCATGCAGCGCGCGAGCGTGGTCCTGGAACCAGGCCGGATCGATGTACGCTATGCGATACGCGAGCGGTCCGGCGGCCGTGCCGCCCGTGTGCACCTGTCCCGGCGCGATCACCACCAGTTCGCCCGCGCAGGCGGCGTGGGCCTCGCCCTGCACGGCGAAGTCGCACCGGCCATGCTCGATGGCGCCGATGGACCAGGCGTCGTGAAAATGCGGCGCGTACCGGTAGGCGCGCAGGTCCGCGATCAGGACGTCGCCGGGCAGCCCCGCGCCGCAATGCCAGATGTGTTGAGAAACCGCCATGTTGCGCCAGCCAGTCGCGGCTATCCGAAGTAATGCCCGTCCGATGTCAGCGAACGGGCCAGGAGCCACGCATTGCGAGGATTTTCGCCGACGCGGCGGATGGCATACGGCCACCAGTCCGCGCCGAACGGAAGATAAACCCTGACGTTATAGCCCAATCCGCGCAGCGCAATCTGCCAGTCCGGACGCACGCCGTAGAGCATTTCGAATTCAAATCCCTCGGCGGGCCAGCCGCGCTCGCGCGCCAGATCGACGATGGCCCCGGCCAGCCGGTCGTCGTGCGTGCCGAACACCGGGTAAAAGCCCGATTCGCGGGCCTCGCGTGACAACATGATGGACGCCGCGTCCAGATAGGCCTGGTCGATGCGCGCGCGCCCGGCGTGGTCCAGCGCACGCTCGGGGAAGGCGCCTTTCACCAGCCGCAGCGATGTGCGCTGCCGGATCGCCCAGGCCAGATCCTCGGGCGTGCGCCGGCGCCGCGCCTGCAGCGTAAGGCCCGCCGGCAGGCCCTCGGCCAGCAGTGTCCGGTGCAGCGCGCACGTGCGGTCGCGGATGCCGGAATCTTCCATGTCCAGCACCAGCCAGTCCCGCCCCGTGCCCGAGACGGCCTGCACCGCCCTGCCGATACGGCGCGCGTTTTCCTCGCCCAGCGCGTCGGCGTGCATGTAGCCGATGGCCGTGGGGTCGACGGAGACATGCACGTCCAGGCCCGCGCCCGCCAACGCCCGGCAGGCGTCGATGGCTTGCCCGACGTTGTGGTCGATGCCGGCGCGATCCGCCACGTACTCGCCCAGATAGAAGAGCGACGCGCGGATGCCGTGCGCCTCGCGCAGTCTCACGGCGGTGCGCACGGCTTCGTCCACGCCGGCGCCGCCGACGAACCGGCGCGCCAGCGATGTCCGGGCGGCCATCGCCCGCATCGCCTGGCCGACCGCCGGGCTCCGGGCCAGCGCAATTGTGGTCTTTTGAAAAATGCTCATCGCCTCACCGCGCAAAGCGGCCACTATGCGTCGGCGGCAAGCGCCTGTCTTGAACGCCCGTGAACAGCGGGGGCTACGCCTTGCCGGCCGCCAGCGCGCGCCCGGCGACAAACAGCGGCCGCTGCACGGTCTGCGCCAGCAGCACGCCCGCCAGCGTGACCGCGCCGCCCAGGACGTGATAGCGCTGCAGGTGCTCGCGCAGCATCACGAAAGCGGCCAGCGCGGTAAAGAGCGGCAGCAGGTTGATGAAGATGCTGCAGCGGTTCGGGCCCAAGCGGTGCACGCCTTCGATCCACAGATACGACAGCAGCACCGACGAGAAAATGCCGGCGTACAGGATCAGCGGAATGGTATTGGTGTCCAGCGCGGCCTGGGCGGCCGGCACCCGCAGGTAGAGCGGAAGCATATAGATCAGCGCAAAAATCGACTGCACGAAGGTGGACTGCCAGGCGGGCACCGGCACCTTCCAGTGGCGCAGCAGCACGCCGTACAGCGCGTACGACAACGCGGCCAGCAGCATCAGGCCGTCGCCCACATGCACGCCATGCTGGAACACGCTCAGCATGTCGCCCTGCCCCACCAGATACAACAGTCCCAGGAACGACAACGCCCCGCCCGCGGCCATGCCGAGCGTCGGCGGATCGCGCAGGATCACGACGCTGCCCAGCATGCTGAGCAGCGGAATCAGCGCCGTCAGGATGGCCATGTTGGTGGCGGTGGTGGTTTCGGCCGCCCGGTACGACAGCGCCTGGAAAACCGCCGACGACAGCGCGCCGTACAGCGCCAGCTTCGGCCAGTGCCGCAGGATGACCCTGCGATTGCGCCACGCGGGACGGGCCGTGAACAGCCCCATGAGGAACAGCGCCAGCAGCAGGCGGTAGAAGGTGATGGCGGTGGGAGAGATGGCGCTGGCGGCCATCTTGGAGACGATGACGTTGCCCGCCCAGAACAGGATGGCGAACAACGGAAACAGATAGGACATGGTCAGGAGCTCGAAGGAGGGATCGGCTCCTTCGCATCCGCCGGAATGCGGTGCCGCGAAGGAGTGACCGCCATCCTATTGAGCCTGCGCCAGCCCGTCTGCCGACGAAAAGGCACACGCTATCGCAAAATGGACATTGACCTAGCTGGCGCCCGGTTCACGCGTCGGGGTTCAGGATTCAGGGCTTGAACGGCGCCGGATCCAGCGGCAGCTCCAGGCCGCCCATTTGCGCCGTCAGCAACGCCGCGCTGCCGCAGGCCAAGGTAAACCCCAGCGCTCCCTGCCCCACGTTCAGCCACAGATTGTCGGCTGCCGGGCTGCGGCCGATCAGCGGCTTTCCGGTGGGCGTGGCCGGGCGCAGGCCCGCCCACGGAATAGCCTGGCGCAGGTCCAGTTGCGGGAAAGCTTCGAGCACCTGTTTTTTCAGCAGGCCGACGCGAGCGGGGTCGATGTCGGCGTTGTTGCTGCCGATGTCCACCATGGCCGCGATCCGCAGCACGCCGCCGACACGGGCGTAGACGATGCGCCGTTCGTAGTCGGTCACGCTGATGCGCGGCGCCACGGTGTCGTCGTCTGCCAGCGGCACGGTCAGGCTGTAACCCTTCAGGGGGTACAGCGGCACGTCGTGGCCCAGGGGCCCAAGCAAAGCGCGGGTGCCGATGCCCGTGGCCAGCACGACGGCGTCGGCGCCGATGTCGCCGTCGCGCGTGTTGACCGCGACGATGCGGCGGCCTTCGCGCTGCAGGCCGGACACCGGGTTGGACATGGCGCACTGCACGTTTCCCAGGCCTTGCAGGCGGTCGAACAGCGCTTCGGTGAACTGGCGGCAGTCGCCGGCTTCCTCGCTGGGGGTATAGATGGCGCCCGCCAGGCTGGCGCCCATGCCGGCCAGCGCCGGTTCGCGCGCCACGGTCTGGGCGGCATCGAGCACCTGCTGGTCCGCGCCGTGCGCCGCCTGGTACGCCACCAGCGCGCGCGCCTTTTCCAGCAGGTCGGGGCTGCGGTAGGCGATGAGCTTGCCGTTCTTCAGGTGGCCGAACGCCAGGTCTTCCTGTTCCAGCAGCGAGTGCATGACATCGCGGCTGAGGTAGGACAGCGTCAGCATCTGGGCGGTGGACGCCTTGGCGACCGAGGCGCGGCAGGCCAGCGCAAATTGCAGGCACCAGCGCCACTGATGCGGGTCCAGGCGGGGCCGGAACCGCAGCGGCGAATCATGGCGCAGCAGCCAGCCCGGCACGCTGGGCAGCACGCCGGGCCCGGCCAGCGGCGCCACATAGCTGTAGCTGAGCTGACCGCCATTGGCATAGCTGGAGACTTCCGCCGGGCGGGGCTGGCTGTCGACCAGCACCACGTCATGACCCTGGCGCGCCAGGAAATAGGCCGACGTCACACCGACGACGCCGGCGCCAATTACGCAAACGCGCATACCGTTATCCAAGTAGACCGCGAACACGGCCATTCTGTAACGGCCGCCCCCGCGCCGGCAAATGCCAAACGCCGCAGGGGCCATAACCAAACATCATGTCCCCGATTCAGGCGACGCGGTGCAGCTTGATGATCGCGGCGGCAGTCGGTTCCCGGACCAGATCGGCCAGCGTGTAGCCATTGAGGGTGTCGTAGAAGGCCTGCAGCGTCTGCGCCAGCACGCCCGACAGCCGGCACACGCCGTCCAGCGCGCACGGGGGTTCGCGGCAGTCGATGAGGGGACCCTGCTGTTCGAGTTCGCGCACCAGATCGCCGACGCGGTATTCCGTGGCGGGGCGGGCAAGGCTCAGCCCGCCCCCCTTGCCGCGCGTGGTGCTGACCCAGCCGCGCTGCGACATGAAATGCACGACCTTGACCAGATGATTGCGCGACAGGCCAAAGCGGTCAGCGATCTCGGGGATCGTGACGGCGGCGGACCGGTCGCGGCATTGCGTCAGATACATCAGGACGCGCAGGCCGAAGTCGGTGAAACGGTTCAGTTGCATGGTGGACAGGACATGTGGACCGGGCGGCCCGGAAACGTCGGGCCGCCAGGATACACCGGTCAGCCGGCGACGCCGCCGGTGCCGAAGGCTTCGGCGTGGATGCGGTCTTCGGTCACGCCCAGCCCCAGCAACGCCTCGCGCTGCGCACGCATGAAGGCCGCCGGGCCACACAAGTAGTAGTCCGCGCCCGGCACGATGGCCTCGTCGCGAATGGCGTGCAGATCGACGCGCCCCTGGTGATCGTAGTCGCGGCCGGCCTGGTCGCCGTGGCCCACCTCTTCGTAGAACACCGCCTTGCGCACGTTGGCGCGCTTTGCCGCGATGTCGTTCACGTGGTCGCGCATGGCGTGCACCGAACGATTGCGGCAACCGTGCACGAAGCGGATCTGGCGCGCGTCATTGGCATGCACCAGATGGTTGAGGATCGACACCATGGGCGTCAGACCCACGCCGCCACTCAGCAGCACGACGGGCGCATCGCCATCCTCGCGCAGGTGGAAATCGCCCTGCGGCGGCGCGACGTCCAGCACGCCGCCTTCTTCCAGGCGGTCATGCAGCGCGTTGGACACGCGGCCCGCCGGCGTCTGGTCGCCGGCCGGCTCGCGCTTGACGGAGATGCGCAGGCGATCCTGGCCGGGCGCGTCCGACAGGCTGTATTGGCGCGGCTGCATCAGGCCCAGTTCCGGCACGAACACGCGCACGGACACATACTGGCCGGGCCGGTAAGCCGGGACCGTGCCGCCGTCGGCCGGGGCGAGGTAGAACGAGGTGATTTCGGCGCTTTCGGGCTGCTTGCCCACGACGCGGAACGCGCGCCAGCCGGTCCAGCCGCCGGGCTTGTTGGCCGATTCCGCATACAGGCGGGCCTCTTCGGCGATCAGCAGGTCGGCCAGTTGGCCGTACGCCGCCGCCCACGCGTCCACCAGTTCGTCGGTGGCGGCTTCGCCCAGCACCTCACGAATGGAAGCCAGCAGATGCTTGCCCACGATGGCGTAGTGCTCGGGCCGGATGCCCAGGCTGACGTGCTTGTGCACGATCCGCGTCACCACCGGCATCAGCACCGAGGGATCGTCGATGTGCTCGGCATAGGCGGTGACCGCGCCGGCCAGCGCGTGCTGCTGCGCGCCGCCCGCCTGGTGGGCCTGGTTGAACACGTGCTTGAGTTCCGGGTTGTGCTGGAACATGCGCGCGTAAAAGTGCTTGGTCAAGGCAACGCCATGGACCTTCAGGACGGGGGCCGTGGCTTTGACCAGCTCGCGGATTTGGGGGCTCAACATCAACTGCTCCTTGAATGGCGAACAGGATCGCCTTTAAACATATATTCATAATACATCTTTAAATGCGAGCGGCGAAACGTCAGGGCGGTTTCAAGTCGTATCGGGCAGCCAACAACCTTGTATCAGGACATCCGGCAGCTGACAGCCGGCCGCGCCGGTCCACACGGGTTGCGCCACGTCCCCTGCTGATCCTTCTGGGGCCTGCCACACCACCGAGGCCATCCAGCCGGCGCCCACCCGATAGGAGCAGGCCCGCCAGCGTCCCGGCGGCGGGCGCAGCGCCAAACCGGACGGCGCCGGACCCAAGCCCACCGATGCCATGTCAGCCGGAAAATCCAGGCTGGCGGCCTTGATGAAGGCCTCTTTCAATGTCCATAGCTGGTAGAAGCGGAGCAGGCGCGCCTCGTCGGGCAGCCCCGCCAACAGATCGCGTTCGGCGGACGAACACACCCACTGGGCCAGCCCCTGCACGTCGCGCGGCGAGATTGCCTCGAGGTCGGCGCCGACTTTCCAGCCGGCCGGGGCGGTGGCCACGATGGCGTGGCCGTTGCTGTGGCTGAGCGAGGCCGGGCGGAAATCGGGCTGGCGGCTGCGCACGTCATGCAACAGCGCGCGGCTGGCCTTCCAGTCGCGCAGCGCCTTGCCGCTGCGGATCGCAGCCGCTCGGGCAGCGTCTTCGGCGGAGAGCTGCTCGGGGCTATATAGAGAGGCGGCGCTTTGATCCGCCCACCAGATTAAAAGTTCCTGAATATCCAACGGAGAAAGTAACTATTTAGAAAATAATGCGAGAAATCTAAGCCAATTTGTGTGATGTGTAACTATTCAAAACAGTTTGAGCCGAGTTTGCCATAGTAGAATCGCGCGCTATGTTGACGTTCTCCATCGCGCATTGGCAAGGTTGGACACCAGGATTTCAAGACCCGAGCAGTTGGCAGCACTGGGCGGAACACCCGTATTGCCCCCTCGGAGATCAGGCCGCCGCCCGCCTCGACTTCTTGCCCCCCATGCAGCGCCGCCGCCTCAGCCCTCTGGCTCGCGGGGTGTTTGCGTGCGCGTGGCCGCTTGCCGACGGATACCCGGACATGCCGTTCGTATTCGCCTCGCGGCACGGAGAAACCACGCGCAACTTCGGACTGCTTGAGTCGCTGGCGGCCGACGAGCCGCTGTCGCCCACGGCATTTGGCCTGTCGGTTCACAACGCGATAGCCGCGCAATGGTCGATCATACGCCGCGAAACGGCCGAGTCCGTGGCGCTGTCCGTCGAGGACGACGGCCTGGAGCACGCCTTCCTCGAAGCCGCGCTGCTGTTCGGCCAGGGGCATGACAACGTGCTGGTGGTGCTGGCCGAGGAAGTGCCGCCGCCCCCGTACGCGCCCTGGGTGGGCGACGCGCCGTTTTCCTACGCCGCCGCCTTCCGCCTGTGCCCGGGCACGGACTGGGCGCTCTCGATGGGTCCGGCTGGCGACCACGATGCGCCGCCGCAAGTCTGGCCCAATCCGCTGAATCTGGTTCGCCACCTGACGCTGCAGACCCGAAGCTGGCGGCACGCCAACCGCAGCCGCCAATGGACCTGGACACGTAACGCATGACCTCCCCGGCTCAAGTTCGTCAAGATTTCTGGCTTTGGCGCCTGGTCGCCACCGGCATGGCCTTCACCATGTTCGGGGTGGGCGGCGTGCTGCTGCGCCTGATGGTGTTTCCGCCCCAGCGCCTGCTGCCGGGCGACCGCCAGGACCGCCAACGCCGGGCCCGCTGGGCATTGAATGGCACCTTCAGGCTGTTCATCCGGTTCATGGTGCGCGTGGGCATCCTGACCGTGGAATTCAAGGGCGCCGACCGCCTGGGCCGGCCGGGCCAGATGATTCTTGCCAACCACCCGTCGCTGCTGGATGTGGTGTTCCTGGTCGGGCACGTCAAGAACGCCAACTGCATCGTCAAGCATGGCCTTGCCACGAATCCCTTCACCCGCGGCCCCGTGGCCAATGCCGGATACATCACCAATGACGAAAGCTTCGACATGTTCGACCGCGCGGCTGATGTGCTGCGCAATGGCGAAACGCTGATCGTCTTTCCGGAAGGCACGCGCACGCCGCCGGACGCCATGCCGCAGTTTCATCGCGGCGCATGCGCCATTGCGCTGCGCGGCGCGCAGGTCGTGACGCCGGTCGTGATCCGGATGAATCCGCGCAGCCTCACCAAGGGCGAGCCCTGGTACCGGATTCCGCCCTCGCGCATGCGCTATGTCATCGAGGTCGGTGAAGACATCGACCCGGCGACCTGGAGCCAGGCGCATCCGCTGCCAATCGCCGGCCGCAAGATGAATGCCTACCTGCACGCCTATTTCGAAGCCAAGCTGGCGCCGCAGGCGCCGCAAGGCGCCCCAATGAACGCGCCGCCGCCCACGGCGGCGCAAGTGGAGTCAAAGCTGGATGAATCAACTGGAACTTGAGCTCAAGACGCTCGTCATCGAGTCCCTCGGGCTCGAAGACATCACGCCCGACGACATCGACCGCGAAGCCGCCCTGTTCGGAGACGGACTGGGCCTGGATTCGGTCGACGCGCTGGAACTGGGCCTGGCGCTGCAAAAGCGTTACGCCATCACCATCGATCCCGAAACGCGCAACATGCGCGAGCATTTCGCCAGCATTGCCAGCCTGGCGGCATTTGTCACTGCGCAACGCCGCGACTGACGCATACGGAGTCACCATGCACACCCGCGACGAAATCTTCAACACGCTGCGCGGCGCCCTCGTCGAACTGTTCGAAATCGAACCGGAACGGATCACGCCCGACGCGCATTTGTACACCGATCTGGAAATCGACAGCATCGACGCGATCGACCTCATCGACCACGTGCGCCGCCAGACGGGCCGCAAGCTGGACGCCAACGACTTCCGCACGGTCCGCACCGTCGAAGACGTCGTGCAGGCCATGTGGCAAAAGCAGGACCCGGCCGCATGAACCGTGGCGTTGCGGCCGCCTTGGCCGCCGCCGCAGTGGCTTACCCCTTCGTCGTGTACGCGATGCTGGGACGCGTGAACGCCGCCTGGCTGGCCTTGCCGCTGGCGCTGTTGTGGCTGGCCCGCGGCCTGACCGCGCGCGCCGCGCAGCCCGGCGACAAGCTGCTGCCCGCCGCCGCACTGGTCTTCTGCCTGATCCTGGCGGTAACCAATTCCGAGAGCTGGCTGCGCTGGTATCCCGTGCTGGTCAACGCCATGATGCTGGCCATTTTCGGCATGAGCCTGCGCGCCGGACCGCCCGTGGTGGAACGCCTGGCGCGCCTGCCCCACCCCAATCTGCCGCCCGAGGGCGTGCGCTACACCCGCAACGTGACCCGCGCCTGGTGCGTGTTTTTCGCCTTGAACGGCGCGACCGCCGCCGCGCTGGCGGCCTGGGCGCCGTGGAGCTGGTGGGTCGCCTACAACGGCTGCGCCAGCTACGTACTGATGGGTATGATGGCCGCCGGCGAATGGCTGGTGCGCCCCGCCGCCGCGAAGGCCGCCTGAATCCATGGCCTGGACGCCCCTGCCCCGCCTGCTGATGCCCGCCCCTGGCGGCATGGACGCCGCCATCGCGGATGGCCCGGCGATCACCCGTGACGTCTTTGCGCGGAACGCCCTGTCCGTGGCGGGCGCATTGCGCGCGCGCCCGGTACGCCGCGCCGCGCTGTGGTTCGACGACGCGGTGGAACTGGCCTGCGCGCTGTTCGCGTGCTGGCGCGCGGGCGTCGTGGCCGTCCTGCCCGGAGACAACCAGGGCCAGACCTGCAACGGCCTGGACGGCACGGTCGATGCGTGGCTGACCGACACCGATCTGCCCGTGCCTGCCGGGCGGCAATGGCGGCTGGCGGACCTCTTGGACCAGCCGCCGCTCGCGCCCGCCGAACTGGATGCATCGGTGACGCTGGTGCTGTGCACCTCGGGCTCCAGCGGCGCGCCCAAGCACATCGTCAAGCAATGGCGCCAGCTTGCGGCGGAGATCGACGCCTTGCAGCGGCAATGGCCCGACACGCAGACACCGGTGCTGGGCAGCGTGTCCGCCCAGCATATGTATGGCCTGCCCTTTCGCGTGCTGTGGCCGCTTTGCGCGGGCCGCCAGATCGACCGCCGCCAACGGCTGTACCCCGAAGACCTGCAACAGGGCAGCCTGCGTTTTCCCACATTCGCCTGGATCGCCAGCCCCGCGCTGTTGCGCCGGCTGGGCCAGCGCCTGGACGCGGCGCAACTGCGCGGGCGGCTGACGCGCATCCATTCGTCGGGCGGCGCGCTTCCGCTTGACGTATCCGACGACATCGAACGTTCGCTCGGACTGCGCCCCACCGAGATCTACGGCAGTTCTGAAACGGGCGCGGTCGCGTGGCGCACCGGCGACACCGACTGGCAGCCGCTGCCAGGCGTCAGCGTCGACCTGAACGACGCAGGCGCGCTGCGCGTGTCGTCGCCCTGGGTGCAGTCCAGCGAGGCGCAGACCGCCGATGGCGCCGAGCTCACAGCGACGGGTTTCCGGCTGCTCGGCAGGCTGGACCGCATCATGAAGATCGAAGACAAGCGCGTGTCGCTGCCCATGATCGAACACGCGCTGATGGAACATGCATTCACGTCCGACGTCCGGCTCGGCAAGGCCGCCGGCGCCACGCGCCTGGCCGCCCTCGTTGCGCTGTCGGCCCACGGTCTGCATGCACTGCGCAACCAGGGCCGCAAAGCCGTGGTGGACGCGCTGCGGGGCCATCTGGCCGCGCGCTTCGAATCGCTGGCGATTCCGCGCACCTGGCGGCTGCTGCCCCACCTGCCCGCCAACGCCCAGGGCAAACTGCCGCAAGCCGACTTCGAGGCCGCGGCCGGCCCGCGCCCCGTGGCGCCCGCCGCCATCCCGGCCGGCCTGCCCGGACAACCGGACAACGAACGCCGCTATACGCTGGACATTCCCTACGACCTGGCTTACTTCAGCGGACACTTTCCCGCGGCGCCGGTCGTGCCGGGCGTGGCGCAGATCAGCTGGGCCATGTCGCTTGCCCAGCGTGACCTGCACCCCGGCCTGAACTTCGCGGGCATGGAAGCGCTGAAGTTCCAGCGTCTGCTGCGTCCGGGCGACGCCGCCGTCCTGACGCTGAAATGGGATAACGCCAAACAGAAGCTCTACTTCACCTTCACGGTGAATGACGCGCCGTGCTCGTCCGGGCGCATTCTCCACGGAGCAAGCCATGACGCCGCATAAGCTGTGCGCGGTCGTGCCCGTGTACAACCACGGCGGCACCGTCGCCGCGGTCGTCGCGCAGCTTGCCGCGCAAGGCCTGCCTTGCGTTCTGGTGGACGACGGCTCCGCGCCCGCGTGCGCCGCCGTGCTGGACGCCTTGGCAGAACGGCCCGACACCCACCTGGTACGCCGCGCCGTCAACGGCGGCAAGGGCGCCGCAGTGCAGGATGGATTGCGGGCCGCGCTGGCATTGGGATACACGCATGCCCTGCAGGTGGACGCCGACGGCCAGCATGCGCTGCAAGACATCCCGCTATTCGCGCAAGCCTCGCGCGAGCAGCCGGACGCCGTGATCTGCGGCGCGCCCGTGTACGGCGACGACGTGCCGCGCAGCCGTCTCTACGGCCGCTGGTTGACCCGCGTGTGGGTCTGGATCAACACCCTGTCGCTCGACATCCCCGACGCCATGTGCGGGTTTCGCGTCTACCCGCTGGCAGCCGTGCTGCCGGTGATCGACGGCGCCCACGTCGGCCAGCGCATGGACTTCGACATTGCCGTGCTGGTGCGGCTGCACTGGCGCGGCTTGCGCATGGCCTGGCTGCCGACGCGCGTGGTCTACCCCGAGGGCGGCATTTCGCATTTCAAGGGCCTGCAAGACAACGTGCTGATCAGCCGCATGCACGCGCGCCTGTTCTTCGGCATGCTGGCCCGGTCGCCGGCGCTGTTGTGGCGCCGCCTGTCCCGGAGCGCCCAGCCATGAGCGTGGCCGATCAGCATTGGGCCGGGCAGCGCGAACGCGGCAGCCCCGTGCTGATGCGCCTGACGGCCTGGGCCGCGCGCAGGCTGGGACGGCGCGCGGTCGCCCCGGTGGTCTGGGTGGTGGTGCTGTACTTCTACGCGTTTGGCGCCCGCGCGCGGCGCGCGATCGCGGTGTACCAGTCTCGCGTGGCGGCCTCCGGCGAACTGGCCGCGCCGCTGCCGCGCGCCCTGCCCGTGTACCGCCAGTACCTCGCCTTCGCCACCGCCATGCTGGACAAGCTGGACGTATGGCAGGGCAAGATCACGATGGCACGCCTGGATATCGCGGACCCGGACGGCCTGCATGGCCAGATGGGCCACGGCCGCGGACAGATCCTGGTGGGCTCGCACCTGGGCAACCTCGAAATCTGCCGCGCGCTTGCGGAGCAGACCGGCGCGCTGCGGCTCAATGTGCTGGTGCACAGCAAGCACGCCGTGAACTTCAACCGCCTGCTCGACGAGGCCGGCGGCGGGCTGCGCATGATCCAGGTCAGCGAGCTGGATGCCGCCGTCATGCTGGATCTGGCCGAGCGCCTGGAGCGCGGGGAATGGCTTGCCATCGCCGGCGACCGTGTGCCGCTGCGCGGCGACCGCACGGTGCCCGTGCAATTCCTGGGCGCCACCGCCCTGTTCCCCCAGGGCCCGTGGCTTCTGGCGGGCCTCTTGGGCTGCCCCGTGAACCTGCTGCGCTGCACCCGCCACGGCGGCCGCTATCGCGTCTCGATGGAGCGCCTGACCGAGCGCGTCGAATGGACGCGCGCGACCCGGCAGGCGCAGATCGCCGTCTGGACCCAGCGCTATGCCGACCGTCTGGCCGCGCATTGCCGCGACGCGCCGCTGCAGTGGTTCAACTTCTACCCCTTCTGGAAAGACGATGCGTAAACGTGGCGCGATCGGCGCGCAAGTCGAAATCCGTGTGCCCTTCTTCGATGTCGATTCAATCAACGTCGTGTGGCACGGCCATTACGTCAAATATCTGGAACAGGCGCGCTGCGAGCTTCTGGACCGGATCGGCCACAACTACGACGCGATGCGGGCAAGCGGCTACGCCTGGCCGGTGATCGACCTGCATCTGCGCTACGCCCAGCCCGCGCAGTTCGGCCAACGCCTGGTCGTGCGCGCCGAACTGGTCGAATGGGAGCACCGCCTCAAGATCAACTACCTGATCCAGGACGCGGCCACGGGCCAGCGGCTCACCCGGGCCACCTCCGAACAGGTCGCCGTGTGCCTGGCCAGCCGCGAAATGCAGCTGACCTCGCCCAACGTCTTCGTCGATGCGGTCCAGCGCGCCCTTCAATCCCAGGAGACCGCGACATGCGCCTGATCCTGCCCCAGCACCTGACCCTGTCGAGGCGCTGGAACCGATTTCTCTTTCTGCTGGCGATGGCGCTGCTGCCCTTGAGCGCCCAGGCGTTCGACCTGAACGCCCTGCAACAGCAACTGCGCGCCACGCCGATCGTGCGCGGCCAGTTCGTCCAGCAGAAATTCCTGCGGTCGCTGCCCCAACCCCTGACCAGCCGCGGCGACTTCACGCTGGCCGCGGGCAAGGGCCTGCTGTGGCGCTTGCGTACGCCCATCGCCCAGGACCTGCGCATCAACGCCGACGGCATCGCGCGCCGCGACGAATCGGGCGCCTGGCAGGCGCTGCCCCAGCACACCGGCGCGGGACGCGAGAACCAGCTGTTCCTGTCGGTCCTGGCTGGCGATACGCGCGGGCTCGAAGAGAACTTCGACCTGGCGCTGACGGGCGAGGCGACCTCCTGGAAACTGACGCTGACGCCGCGGTCGGCGCTGCTCAAGCAGATCTTCAGCACGATCCAGATCGACGGCGGCGCGCTGGTCGATCGCATCGAATTGCGCGAGACGCAAGGCGACCGCAGCGTCCTGCAGATGACGGGCGCGGTCGCGGCCGACGCGCTCACGCCCGAGGAACAGCGTGCATTCTCGGACTGAACGCTGGCTGCCCCGCCTCTTCAAGCTGGGGCTGCTGCTGGTGCTGCTTGCCGGCGCCTGGCAATGCCGCAATGGCTGGCCGGTGTCGGCCAACCTGATGGAGCTGGTGCCGCAAAGCGCCAGTGACGCCACGCGCCAGCTGGCCGAGGCCCGCATCCAGGAACCGCTGTCGCGCCAGCTCATCGCGCTGGTGTCTGCCCCGGATGGCGCCGACCCCGCGCAGGCGGCGCGCCTGCTTGCCAAACGCTGGACGGACAGCGGCCTCTTTTCGGCCGTGCAGGTGGAAGTCAATGTGGACCTGGCCGCCCTGCGCGAACAACTGCTGGCCGGCCGCCTGGCGATGCTGCCGCTGGCGGACCGCCAACTGCTTGAGACCGATCCCGCCGCATTCGCACAGCGCCGCGCACGCGAGCTGTCCGATCCGTTCTCCTCGCCGGGGCTCGTGCCCGCCGATCAAGACTGGCTGGGGCTCACGCGCCGCGCCGAGCAATCGCTCAGGCCTGGCGGACCCGTGCATTACGACATGGGCTCGGGCACGCTGCAGGCGCAGCAAAACGGCAAACGCTGGGTGCTCGTGCGGGCCGAGACGCGCGGCGACGCGTTCGATGCCGATGCGCCGCAACGCATCGCCACGCAGATCGCCGAGGACCGCGAGGCCCTGCAGGCCGGCAGCGCCCAGATGCTGGTGGCGGCCGGCGCGCTGTACGCGGCGGCCGGCAAAGCGCAAGCGGTCGCCGAAAGCAGCTGGATCGGGTCCGGCGCCACGATCGGCATCGTGCTCGTCCTGCTGCTGGCGCTGCGCCGCTGGCGGGTGCTGCTGGCCTTCGTGCCGGTGGCCGTGGGCCTTGTGACCGGCGCGGTCGCGTGCGTCGCGGTGTTCGGCTCGATCCACGTCCTGACGCTGGTCATCGGCGCCAGCCTGATCGGGGTGGCGGTCGACTTTCCCATGCACTGGCTGGGCAAGCGCTTCGGGATGCCGGACTGGCAAGCGTGGCCGGCGCTGCGCCGCGTGCTGCCCGGCCTGACGATCAGCCTGGCCGCCAGTCTGGTGGGCTATGTCGCGCTGGCGTTCACGCCGTTTCCGGCGCTGACCCAGACCGCCGTGTTCTCGGCGGCCGGCCTGCTTGGCGCGTATGCCTGCACCGTGTGCCAGCTTCCGGCGTGGATGCGGGGCTGGCAGCCGCGCCCCTGGCTGCCGCTGCTTCACTTTGCCCAGGCCGCGCTCGCCACGCGCGAACGGCTGGGCGCCCGGCGCGGCGTCCTGTGGGCCGGGGCGGCCGTCCTGGTGGCGGTGACGGCGGGCGGCATCGCGCGGCTGGGCATCCAGGACGATCTGCGTCAATGGCTGAGCCTGCCGGCGCCGCTGATGCAGCAGGCCAGGCAGATCGGCGAGATCACCGGTTTCGTGCCCACGAGCCAGTTCTTTCTGGTGCGCGCCCCCGATCCCGACGAACTGCTGCGGCGCCAGGCGCGGGTCGCGCAAGCGCTCGACACGCTGGTCCAGCGGGGCGGCCTGGCCACCTACAACGCACTCAGCCAGCTTGTGTCGCCCGCCGCCGACCAGCAGGCCCTGGGCCGCCGCCTGGCCGCGCTGGCCGGACAACCGCAAGTGTGGAAGCCCATGACGGACCTCGGCATTCCGCTCGAGGCCGTGACGCAGGAGCTGCAGTCGCTGGCGGCGCTGCCGGTCGTCACCATCGACGGCGCGCTGCAAGGTCCGCAGGGCGATCGCTGGCGCGCATTGTGGCTTGGCCAGCACGACGGCGAATACGCCGGCATGATCTCGCTGCTGGGCCTGACCGATCCGGCCGCGCTGCCAACCATCGCGCAGGCCGCGCCGGGCGTCACGCTGGTCGACCGCAGCGGCGAGCTGAACCGCATGTTCGCCGCCACGCGGGTCGAAGCCGCCGAACTCAAGCTGCTGTCCTACGTGGCCGCGGCCGTGCTGCTGCTTCTGACGCTCGGACGCGCCGCCACCTGGCGCATCCTTGCCGTGCCGCTGGCGGCCACCGCCTGCAGCCTGGCCGCGCTGGGCTACCTGGGCCAGCCCTTGACGCTCTTCAGCCTCTTCGGCCTGCTGCTGGTGTCGGCCATCGGCGTGGACTACGCCATCTTCATGTACGAGCGCGTCGCCGGCCCCGCAGCCAGCCTCGTCGGCATTCTGCTGGGCGCCGTCACGACGCTGCTGTCTTTCGGACTGCTTGCCCTGAGCCACACGCCCGCCATCGCCAACTTCGGGCTGGCGGTGGCCCTGGGCGTCGCCTTTTCGCTCCTGTGGGCGCCCTGGGTCGGGCCGCCCCGGCGGGCCTGACATCTGCCTCTTTCACCAAGGAATCATGGAAACCTCCAGCATGGAACATCGGGAAGTTGTGGTTATCGGGGCGGGCCCCGCCGGCGCGGTCGCCGCGGCGCTGCTCAAGCGGCAGGGCCATGACGTGCTCATGCTGGAGCGCCAACAGTTCCCCCGGTTCTCCATCGGCGAAAGCCTGCTCGCGCATTGCCTGGAATTCGTGGAAGAGGCCGGCATGCTGCCCGCCGTCCAGGCCGCGGGCTTCCAGGTCAAGAACGGCGCCGCGTTCGCCTGCGGCGACGCCTACACGTACTTCGACTTCCGCGACAAGTTCACCGCCGGGCCGGGCACGACCTTCCAGGTGCAGCGCGCGCACTTCGACAAGGTGCTGGCAGACGACGCCGCGCGCCAAGGGGTCGAGGTGCGTTATCAACAGGAAGTCACGGCCGCGGACTTCGGCAGCGCCGGGCCCTTGCTGGACGTGCGCCGCGCAGACGGCAGCGCCTACCAGGTCAAGAGCCAGTTCGTGCTGGACGCCAGCGGTTACGGCCGCGTGCTGGCCCGTCTGCTTGACCTGGAACGCCCCTCCGGCCTGCCGCCCCGCAAGGCCATCTTCACCCACATCGAAGACCGCATCGACGATCCCGGCTTTGACCGCGAGAAGATCCTGATCACGGTTCACCCTGAACAGCGCGGCATCTGGTATTGGCTGATTCCCTTCTCCAACGGCCGCTGCTCGTTCGGCGTGGTGGGCGGCGATGACCTTTTTGGCGGCCCCGGCGAGGACCTGATGACCACGTTGCGCGCCATGGCCGATGCCGCGCCCAACCTGAAGCGCGTCTTGAAGAACGCCGTCTGGGACACGCCGGCCAACACCATCGGCGGATACTCCGCCAGCGTCACCCGCCTGCACGGCCCCGGCTTCGCCCTCTTGGGCAACGCCGCGGAATTCCTGGATCCGGTGTTCTCGTCCGGCGTCACCATCGCGTTGCGCTCGTCCAAGCTGGCCGCGGACGCCTTGCACCGGCAACTGGGCGGCGCGCAGGTGGACTGGCAAGCCGAATTCGCCGACCCGCTGATGATCGGCGTGGAAACCTTCCGCGCGTATGTGCAGGGCTGGTACACCGGCGAATTCCAGGACGTTGTCTTCTATCAGCAGGCGCAACCGGAAATCCGCCGCATGATCAGCTCCATCCTGGCCGGCTACGCCTGGGATACGACAAACCCCTTCGTCGCCAACCCGCAGCGCCGCCTGCGCATGCTGAGCGAGCTGTGCCGCAGCGGCGACAGGCTCGCCCAGCCCGCCTGAACCCATCATGACCGCCCATCCCGCCTCCTTCCTGTCCGCCTGCCGCGCGCTGGCGATGACGCTGGCCTTGCTGGCGCTGGCCGGCTGCGCAGGCGCGCCGCCCCTGCCCGCGCGCGACGCCGGCTTTTCGCTGCCGCGCCAGTTGCACGTGGTGCAGGCCGCGCCGGGCCAGCCCGCCCAGGACCTGCTGCTGGTGGTCCAGCGCGAAGACGCCGCCTTGCGGTGGTCGCTGTTCGACCCCATGGGCGTGCCGCAGGCGCGCCAGATGCTGGAGCGCGGGCAATGGCGCAACGATGGTTTCATGCGGCCCAACGCGCAGGCGCGCGATCTGTTCGCGGCGCTGATGTTTGCCTGGACCCCGCAGGCCGAGCTTGACGCAGCCTACGGCGCGGCGTCGTGGCGCGCGGCATCGCACGGCGGCGCCACGCAACGCCTGCTGCTCGATGGCGGCAAGGTGCGCTGGACGGTCACCTATCCCGCGGACTCGCAGAGCCAGGCGTTGTCGATCGGCAGCGCCAGCGGCGTGACGTGGCGCATCACCCCCCTGAAGGAGCAGCCATGACGACCTGGCTTGGCACTCCCGGCATCGTCTGCGCGCTGGGCGCTGGCGTGGACGCCGTCGGCCGCGCCGCTTTCGCGGGCGACACCAGCGGCATGCGCGCCCAGGACGGCTGGGTGAACGGCCGCACGCTG
Organism: Achromobacter sp. E1; assembly: GCF_037039475.1. Taxonomy (NCBI): domain Bacteria; kingdom Pseudomonadati; phylum Pseudomonadota; class Betaproteobacteria; order Burkholderiales; family Alcaligenaceae; genus Achromobacter; species Achromobacter sp. E1. Next base: position 2,161,266 of record NZ_CP146253.1, on the reverse strand, counting down.
ACGCTGGGCGCCGTCACCGGCGCGCTGCCGCCGGCGCCCCCGCACATGCCCGCGCATCACCACAGCCGCAACAACCAGTTGCTGCTTGCCGCGGCCCTCCAGATCGAAGACCGGCTGCGCGGCGCCATCACCCGGTACGGCGCCGCGCGCGTCGCGGTGGTGCTGGGCACCAGCACGTCCGGCGTGAACGACAATGCGCCCGCGTTCCGCCATCTGCGCGCCCATGGCGCCTGGCCGGACGACTACGACTACCGCCGGCAGGCCCTGTCTTCGCCCGCCGCCTTCCTTGCGGACTGGCTGGGCGTGACGGGGCCGGCCTACACCCTGTCCACCGCATGCACCTCCAGCGCCCGCGCCCTGCTGTCGGCGCGCAGGCTGCTGCAGCTGGGCCTGTGCGACGCAGTGATCTGCGGCGGCGCCGACACGCTCTGCCGCCTGACCATCAATGGCTTCGCGACGCTCGAAGCGGTGGACGAAGCGCTGTGCGCGCCCTTCTCGGCCGACCGCCGCGGCATCAACATCGGCGAAGCCGGCGTGCTGTTCCTGATGGAACGCGATCCAGCCGATGCCAACGCCGTGGCGCTCTTGGGCGGCGGCGCCAGCTCCGACGCCTGGCATATGTCCGCGCCCGACCCGACCGGCGAAGGCGCGCGCCGGGCCATGCAGGCCGCGCTGCAATCGGCCCATGTGGACGCCGCCAGCATCGGCTGGCTAAACCTGCACGGCACCGGCACGCCGCACAACGACGCCATGGAAAGCCACGCCACGCACGCGGTGTTTCCGAACGGCGTGCCCTGCGCGTCGACCAAGGCGCTGACCGGCCACACGCTGGGCGCGGCCGGCGCCCTGGAAGCCGCGCTGGCCTGGATCACGCTGTCCGCCGCCAACACGCAGGGCGCGCTGATGCCCCATGTGTGGGATGGCCAACCGGATCCGGCGCTGCCCGCGCTGGACTTCAGCACGTCCGCGCACCGCTACCCGGCGGGCCGGCGGCGGCTCGCCATGAGCAACTCGTTCGCCTTCGGCGGCAACAATGCAAGCCTGGTGCTGGGAGGCCAGCCATGACGACGTGGCCCATCGCCAGCCTGCTGCCGCACGCAGGCGACATGATCCTGCTCGACGCGGTCACCCACCATGACGCGGACAGCCTTACCGCCCAGGCCGTCGTGCGGCCCGGCCCCTACTCGCTGCCCGACGGCTCCCTGCCGCCCTGGCTTGGCATGGAACTGATGGCCCAGGCCGTCGGCGCCTGGGCAGGTTGCCAGGCCCGCCAGGCCAACGAAGCCGTCAAGCTCGGCTTCCTGCTTGGCACGCGGCGCTACGAATGCCACGACGCCTCGTTGCCCGCCGGCGCCGCCCTCACCATCCACGTCGAACGCGGCCTGATCGACGCCAGCGGCATGAGCGTCTTCGAATGCGAACTGCGCGAGGGCCCGCGCGTGCTGGCCCAAGCCCGGCTCAACGTCTATCAGCCCAGCGACCCCAACACTCTTATGCAGGAACAAGCCCCCCAATGAGCGCCGACCCCATTCTCGTCACCGGCTCGAGCCGCGGCATCGGCCGCGCCATCGCACTGGCCCTGGCCGACGCGGGCCACGATCTGGTGCTGCATTGCCGCCAACAGCGCGCGCAGGCCGAGGCCGTCCAGGCCGAGGTGCAGGCCCGTGGCCGCCAGGCCCGCATCCTTCAGTTCGACGTGGCCGACCGCGCGCAGTGCGCCGCGGTGCTGCAAGCAGACGTCGACGCGCACGGCGCGTATTACGGCGTCGTGCTCAATGCCGGCCTGACGCGCGATGGCGCGTTCCCCGCCCTGACGGGCGACGATTGGGACCAGGTGCTGCGGACCAACCTGGACGGTTTCTACAACGTGATGAGCCCGCTGGCGATGCCCATGATCCGCCGCCGCGCGGCGGGCCGTGTGGTGTGCATGACCTCGGTCTCCGGATTGGTCGGCAACCGCGGACAGGTCAACTACAGCGCCTCGAAGGCCGGCCTCATCGGCGCCGCCAAGGCGCTGGCCGTGGAACTGGCCAAACGCCAGATCACCGTGAACTGCGTGGCGCCCGGTCTGATCGATACGGACATGATCGACGAGCAGGTGCCGGTCGAGGAAATCCTGAAGGCCATCCCGGCGCAGCGCATGGGCCGGCCCGAAGAGGTGGCCGCGACCGTGGCATTCCTGATGTCGCCCGGCGCCGCGTACATCACGCGCCAGGTCATCGCTGTAAACGGAGGACTTTGCTGATGAAACGCGTCGTTGTCACCGGCATGGCCGGCATCAGCGCCCTGGGATCGGAATGGCAGGCCATCCAGCAGGCTTTCCAGGAGGGCCGCAGCGCCATTCGCGTCATGCCCGACTGGTCGCGCTACACGGAACTGAACACCCGTCTGGGCGGCCCGGTCGAAAACTTCCAGCCGCCCTCGCACTGGACGCGCAAGCAGTTGCGCAGCATGGGCCGGGTGTCGCAGCTGGCGGTGCGCGCCGCCGAAAACGCCCTGGCCGACGCCGGCCTGCTGGGCGAGCGCAGCATCACCGACGGGCGCATGGGTGTGGCCTGCGGATCGTCGGTCGGCAGCACCGCCGAAATCCGCGCCTTCGGCAACATGCTGCTCAACGGCGTGACGGATGACCTGAACGCCAATTCCTACGTGCGCATGATGCCGCACACCACCGCGGCCAACATCGGCATCTTCTTCGAACTGAAGGGCCGGATCATCCCGACCTCCAGCGCCTGCACGTCCGGCAGCCAGGGCATCGGCTACGCCTACGAGGCCATCCGCTACGGCCGTCAGGACCTGATGCTGGCGGGCGGCGCCGAAGAACTGTGCCCCAGCGAAGCGCTGGTGTTCGACGCGCTGTACGCAACCAGCCAGAAGAACGACACGCCGGAACTGACGCCCCGCCCCTACGACCGCGACCGCGACGGACTGGTCATTGGCGAAGGCAGCGGCATGCTGGTCCTCGAATCGCTGGAACACGCCCAGGCCCGCGGTGCGCGCATCCACGCCGAGATCGTGGGCTTTGGCAGCAATTCGGACGGCACGCACATCACCCGGCCCGAAGCGGCCACGATGCGCATCGCGATGGAGATGGCCCTGGCCGACGCCGGCCTGCCGCCCGAGGCCATCGGCTACGTGAACGGGCACGGCACCGCGACCGAACAGGGCGACGTGGCCGAAACGCAAGCGACTTCCGGCCTCTTTGGCAGCCGCATGCCGATCAGCTCGCAGAAGAGCTACCTGGGCCACACGCTGGGCGCCTGCGGCGCGCTGGAATCGTGGTTCAGCATCGAGATGCTCAGGAACGATTGGTACGCCCCCACGCTGAATCTGCAGAATGTCGATCCGCGGTGCGGCGAACTCGACTATCTGGACGGAGACGGCCGGCGCATGAGCAACGAATACGTGATGAACAACAACTTCGCGTTCGGCGGCATCAACACGTCCCTGATCTTCAAGCGCTGGCCCTGACGCGGGCCAGCGCCGCTGCTACCGCTTTCCCGCTTTTCCAACGTCTCATCAAGGAATGCAAGTCATGACCCTCCATTGCAAGCTCGCTGGCGCGCTGGCCGTGTCCTTTATCCTGACCGCCCCGGTCCTGGCCGCGGATCGCACCGTCCACCTGCCCCTCGCGGCCGCCGTCAAGGCCGCGCAGGACGCCGGCAAGATCGACGGCAGCGTCAAGTTCTACCTGGCCGGCACGGGGCCCAAGGGCAAGGTGCTGGAGGCCGGCGTGGTCACCAACCGCAAGACGAACGCCTTTGCCAAGAAGGACGAAGAGGCTTGCGTGTGGGTGGCCCAGTCCGCCGTGATCGCGCTGCATGAGGCCGCGAAGAAGGCCGGCGCCAATGCCGTCACCAATATCGTCAGCTACTACCGCAAGAACGAATACCGCAGCACCACGGATTACGAGTGCCACGCCGGCGCCATGGTGGCAGGCGTCGCGCTGCGCGGCGACCTCGCCACGGTGAAGTAAGCCCAACGGGCCGGGGCCGCCCGGTGCGCCCCGGCCCGGTTTACACTTCCCGATTACCGCAACACCACAAAGGTTTACCGATGAGCACTGCTACGCTCAAGACCCGCCTGTCCGACGCCGTCAAGGACGCGATGCGCGCCAAGGCCACCGAGCGCCTGACCACGCTGCGATTCCTGCTGGCTGCCGTCAAGCAGAAGGAAGTGGACGAACGCCGCGATCTGTCCGACGCCGAAATCACCGCCATCATCGAAAAGCAGGTCAAGCAGCGCCGCGAATCGATCGCCGCGTTCGAGCAGGCTGGCCGCACGGAAACCGCCGAGCAGGAAAAGGGCGAACTCGCCGTGCTGCAGGAATTCCTGCCCCAGGCCGCGACGCCCGAGGAAGTGGCTGCCGCCATCGACGCCGCGCTTGCGGAAGTGGCCGCGCAAGGCGTGACCGGCGCGCCCGCGATGGGCAAGGTAATGGCGATCCTCAAGCAGAACCTGGCCGGCCGCGCCGACATGACGGCGCTGTCGCAGCAAGTGAAAGCCCGCCTCGCAAACTAAAACGCCCCCCCAAACAGATCCGGCTGGCGCGACTGCTCCGCCGGGTCTGCGAAGTTGCTCATCCCCACTCCCGCCAGCCGGTACAGCGTGTCCGGCGGCAGGTCGACCCGTTCGCATAGCAGCCGAGCCAGCGCGGCCAGTTCCAGGGCGGATGCGGGCGGCTGCGCGCAGGTCTGGCTGCGCGTCAGGATGCGGAAGCGGTCGGTCTTCAGCTTGAGCACCACCGTGCGTCCCAAGGCGCCCTTCTTCAGCGCCTGATCCCACACTTTTTCCGCCATGCGGTCCAGCGCGTATCCCACGGCGTCCAGCCGGACATCGTTGGAAAACGTGGTTTCCGCGGACACCTGTTGCAGCGGCTGGTCCGTCTGCACCTCGCGTTCGTCGATGCCGCGCGCCAGTTCATACAGGCGCCGGCCGTAGCGGCCGAAATAGTGCTCAAGTTCCTGCGCGCTGTGCGTCGCCAGGTCGCCCACCGTCTGGATTCCAAGCTGCTCCAGCCGCGCCTGCGTGACCTTGCCCACGCCCGGCACCTTGCGCACCGGCAAGGACTCCAGAAACGCCAGCACCTTGTTGGGCCGCACCACGAACAGCCCATCGGGCTTATTCCAGTCCGACGCGATCTTGGCCAGGAACTTGTTTGGCGCCACGCCCGCCGACGCGGTCAGGCCGGTTTCCTCGCGGATCTGATGGCGGATCACCTGCGCCACCTCGGTGGCCGACGGCAGCCCGCATTTGTTGACCGTGACGTCCAGGTAGGCCTCGTCCAGCGACAAGGGTTCGATCAGGTCGGTATGGCGCGCGAAGATCTGCCGCACCTGGCGCGAGACGTCACGGTATCGGTTGAAATCGGGCGGCACGTAGATCGCGTGCGGGCAAAGGCGTTCGGCCTTGATGGCCGACATCGCGGAATGGATGCCGTAGCGCCGCGCCTCGTACGAGGCCGCGCACACGACCGAACGCGGGCCCGTCCAGGCCACGACCACCGGCTTGCCACGCAGGTCGGGGTTGTCGCGCTGCTCCACGGATGCATAGAAAGCATCCATGTCCACATGCACGATCTTGCGCGCGGAGTGCGCGGGCGCCTGCCCCGTCATGGCCTCAATCCCGTGGCAAAAACATATATTATGACCGGCGACAATTCGCTATCCCTTCTTGCCCCCGACGGATCCATGACTGCACCCGCCCGCGCCAACACCGACTACTTCGGCCTGACCATTCCTTTCATGAGTTTCATCGGCCTGGTGCCGGAAAGCATCGCGCCCGCTTACGCCCGCACGACGCTGCCGTGGCGCGAAGACTTGACCAACAGCCGCGGCGATGTGCACGGCGGCACGCTGATGAGCGTGCTGGACTTCACCCTGAGCGCCGCCGCCCGCGGCTCAGCCGACGCCACCGAAGGCATGGCCACCATCGACATGAACACCACGTTCCTGTCGCCCGGCACCGGCGATCTGGTCATCGAGGCGCGCTGCCTGCGCCGCGGCGCCTCCATCGCCTTCTGCGAGGGCGACATCCGCCGCGCTGACGGCGAACTGGTAGCGCGCGCCACCGCCACCTTCAAGATCATCCGCCGCCGTCCGGGCGGCGACTGACCTTACCAGGCTCCCTGTCCTACCTGGGCAGGTCGCGCGACGGCTTGACGGGCGGACGCGGATCCAGCGGCATGTACGTGCTGCACGACACCAGCCCGTAGTACACCGCGTCCTGCATGGCGCGCATCGCGGCCGCATCCCACGTGCCCTTGCCCCACATCACGATGCGCACGTCCGTGGACTTCGGGCCCAGCGACTTCAGGTCCACGCGCGACATTTCGCGATCAGAGTACGGCGCCAGCACGCGCACCACGCCGGTTTGCGCGCTTTCGTTCAGGTCGGACACGACACGGTAGGCGTTGTCGGTGCTGCGCAGGCAGGCGTTGGACTGGCGGATGACCGCATCGTAGGCGTCCTTGAACGCCACCGGCGCCTTGAATTCGCTGTGCGGCGACGCGCTGTCCGGCGAAATGCCGAGCGAGCAGCCGGCCAGCCCCAGGGCCAGCGCCGAGGCCGCGACCAGATTCCTGTACATGTAAATCTCCAGAAGAATTGCCGCGATTATCCCGCAAACCGTCTGACGGCATAAGTGGGGCCGGTTCGACACCCCTTGCGCGGCTATGGCATTATCGACCGGCCATTGCAACGCGGATCGACATCACGGAGGTTTCCCTTGTTCTCATTCCTGCGCACCGTCCTTGCGGCCGGCATTGTCGGCGCCTCATTGGGTGCCTGCGCCACGCAGCCGCCTCCTCGCGCCTATCCCCTGAAAGATTTCTTCCGCAACCCGGATCGCGGTTTTTTCCGGCTCTCGGACGACGGCCAGACGCTCTCGTTCATGCAGCCGACCAGCGTGGACGGCAATCCGGCCCGCATGAACATCTATGTGCAGCCCCTGCAAGGCAGCGAGCTCATCGGCGAGCCGCGCCAACTGACCCGCGAGACCGCGCGCGACATCAGCGCCTACTTCTGGAAAGGCGCGGACGTGGTGCTGTACCAGAAGGATTTTGGCGGTGACGAGAACTTCCACGTCCTGGCCGTCAATGCCAAGACCGGCACGATCACCGACCTGACGCCCTACGAGGGCGTGCGCGCGGGCATCGAAGACGACCTGGAAGACGATCCCGACCACGTGCTGATCAGTCACAACCAGCGCGACCCCGAAGTCTTCGACGTCTACCGCGTCAACGTCCACACCGGCGCGGCCGTGCTGGTGGCGCAGAACCCGGGCAACATCGTCGGCTGGCAGACCGACCACGCCGGCAAGGTGCGCGCCGCCGTCGCCAGCGACGGGCTGAACACCACCCTGCTCTACCGCGACGACGAAGCCTCCGACTTCCGCCCCCTCATCACCACCGACTACCGCACCAGCGTCAGCCCCGCGTTCTTCACGTTCGACGACAAGAAGTTCTACGCGCTCAGCAACCGCGGCCGCGACAAGCTTTCGCTCGTCGTCATCGACCCGGCCACGCCGGACGTTGAAGACGTCATCTTCACGCCCGACGCGGTCGACCTGGACGGCGCGGCATTCTCGCGCAAGCGCCGCGTGCTGACCGTCGCGTCCTACCAGACCGACAAGCCGCAATACAAGTTCTTCGACGCCGAAACCGAAGCGCTGTACAAGACCCTCGCCGAGCGCCTGCCCGGCTACGACGTCGTTCTGCAGGGCGGCAACCGCGACGAAAACAAGTTCATCGTCGCCGCCTACAACGACCGCACGCCCGGCTCGCGCTACATCTATGACGCGGTAGCCGGCACGCTGACCAAGCTGGCGGACCTGAATCCGGCGATCCCCGAGGCCGATATGTCACGGGTGCAGCCCATCAGCTACCAAAGCCGCGACGGCCGCACCATCCACGGCTACCTGACGCTGCCCGCGGGCCGCACGCCCAAGAACCTGGCTTGCGTGGTCAACCCGCACGGCGGCCCCTGGGCCCGCGACGGCTGGGGCTACAACCCCGAAGTGCAATTCCTGGCCAACCGCGGATTCTGCGTCCTGCAGATGAACTTCCGCGGCTCCACCGGCTACGGCCGCGACTTCTGGGAAGCGGGCTTCGGACAATGGGGCCTGGCGATGCAGGACGACATCACCGATGGCGTCGAATGGCTGGTCAAGCAAGGCATCGCCGATCCCAAGCGCATCGGCATCTATGGCGCCAGCTACGGCGGTTACGCCACGCTGGCCGGCGTGGCCTTCACGCCGGACCTGTACGCCGCGGCGGTCGACTACGTGGGCGTGTCCAACCTCTTTACGTTCATGAAGTCGATTCCGCCCTACTGGAAGCCGATGCTGGACAAGATGCAGGACATGGTGGGCGACCCTGTGCGGGACCGCGACCGCCTGACCGCCACGTCGCCGGCGCTGCATGCGGACAAGATCCGCACGCCGCTATTCGTGGCGCAAGGCGCCAAGGATCCGCGCGTGAACAAGGACGAGAGCGATCAGATGGTGTCGGCGCTCAAGGCTCGCGGCGTCGATGTGGAATACATGGTCAAGGACAACGAAGGCCACGGCTTTCACAACGACGAGAACAAGTTCGAGTTCTACGAGGCCATGGAGAAGTTCCTGACGGAACACCTCAAGCCGTAGTGCCCGCGGCTTCGGCCTCCAGGGCGTTCGTGGCGGCGGCCGGCTGGCCGCCGCCTGCCCGAACCATCCCCCGGCCGCTCCAGGCCATTTCCACCCGGTCGCGCCCCTGTTCCTTGGCCCGATACAGCGCCACGTCGGCCCGCGCCAGGATCACGTCGGCGCTATCGCCGGGCTGGTAGGACGCCAGCCCCCCGCTCGTGGTCATCTGCACTTCCAACCCCTGCAGGTAAAGCGGCATGTCGCGCAAGGCATCGCAGACGCGCTGCGCTTGCACCAGCGCGCTCGCCGGATCACAGTCGTACATCAGCAGCACGAATTCCTCGCCGCCCATGCGTCCGAAGCGGTCGCTCGACCGGACCGCGTTCTGCACCACGCGCGCGAAGTGCCGCAGCGCGGTGTCGCCGCCCGCGTGCCCATAGCGGTCGTTGATGGATTTGAAATGGTCGATGTCCAGCACCAGCACCGCCAGCTTCCCGCCGCAGCGCTCGCAACGTTGCAGCTCGCGTTCCAGCTCGTCCAGGATGCTGCGCCGCGAGTAGGCCTGCGTCAGGCTGTCGAACGTCAGCGCGGCCTGCATCTTTTCCGCCTGGCTGGACTGGATCATGAAAAGCAGCGCCAGAAACAGCCCCGGCACCGTGACCGAGCCGCACACGATGAAGAACAGGCCCCACGCCGACGGCTGCAACAGCGACACCGGCGCTTCCACGCCCGCGCCGTAGACATACACGCGCAGCGCGTGCAATCCCACCAGCCCGAAGAAGGCCAGCAGCAGATAGAGCACGACGCCTTTGGTCTGGATGCGCCGCCGCTGCCGGAAGATGACCCAGCCCGTTGCCGCCATCAGCACGCAGGTGTAGCCGGAATACAGCATCATTCGCGACAGCAGACTGTCGTTGCGATACAGCAGCAGCGCAAAGCCAAACGTGCACAGCGAGCACAACACGGTCGTGCGCAGGATGTGCGGATGCAAGCCGAAGAACTGGCGCACGCCGATGTACACCAGCGCGGCGGACACAGCCCAGGCCGCGTTGGACACCATCACATAGGCCGCGGGCGGCATCATCTCGGCGCACGCGTAGGCCAGCATCGACAGCACGGCCAGCGCATTGGCCGCCATGAACGCGGGCACGCCTTCGACGCCGCGGCCATGAAACGGCAGCAGCAGCGGCAACGCCAGCGCCGTGGCGAGTCCCCACATCAGGAAAAACAAGCTAGTCGTCATGGTTGTTCCGGCTCAGGCCTTCTGGGCCTGCCCCGCCGTTGGGAATTGCAGTTGCACTGGGTTCGCAATCGATAACGCGTTACACGTCAGCATTTTTGATGCTTTTTGTTACCAGAACGACAAAATGACCCACTGCGCGTTTGCCCATCGGGGCAACGCGCGCGTGTTCGTTCAGAACCTTTACTGCCCGCGCCAAGACGATCGCACGGCCTGCGACGAAAGAATACGCCAAGGCGCCCGCGCCGTGACGTTCCCTTTGCAGTAATTGACAGTTAACTTACGCAAATATCCGCAAAGTTCCGTGCGTCGACGGCCCAGCCGTCAGCGCCGCCGCCACGCCCCACGGGCGTGGCGCGTGCCTCTGGCGCCGGCAGATTTGCGATCCTCGCGGGTGGCCCTACACGCGCCGCATCTTCGGCAACAGGATGGCCACGACGCCCAGCAGCGGCAGATAGGCGCATAGCTGATAAACATGGCCAATGCTGGTGGCGTCGGCCAGCCTGCCCAGCACCGCCGCGCCCAGGCCGCCCATGCCGAACGCAAAGCCGAAGAACAGCCCCGCGATCATCCCCACCTTGCCCGGCACCAGTTCCTGGGCATAGACCACGATCGCCGAGAACGCCGAGGCCAGCACCACGCCGATGATGACCACCAGCACGCCCGTCCAGAACAGGTTCGCGTGCGGCAGCATCAGCGTGAAAGGCGCCACGCCCAGGATCGACACCCAGATCACGATCTTGCGGCCGATGCGGTCGCCGACCGGTCCGCCCACGACGGTGCCCACCGCCACGGCAGCCAGGAACAGAAAGAGATACAGCTGCGCCTCGCGCACCGACAGCGCGAACTTGTCGATCAGGTAGAAGGTGAAGTAGCTGTTCAGGCTGGCCAGATAGAAGTACTTCGAGAACACCAGCAGGCCCAGCACCGCCAACGCGCCCATCACCTGATGGCGCGTGAGCCCATTGTCCGCGCCCTCGCGCCGCGCGCGCGGCTTGAGCAGCACGCGGTTGGCGCTGTACCAGCGGCCGATCCACATCAGCACCCCGATGCCGAACAGCGCCGCCACCGAGAACCACGCCACGCTGCCCTGCCCGTGCGGAATGATGACCAGCGCGGCCAGAAGCGGTCCCAGCGCCGATCCCACATTGCCGCCCACCTGGAACAGCGACTGCGCCAGCCCGTGCCGCCCCCCCGACGCCATGCGCGCCACCCGCGACGACTCGGGGTGAAACACCGACGAGCCCGTGCCCACCAGCACCGCCGCCACCAGCAGCCAGCCGAAGGACGGCGCCATCGACAACAGCAACAGGCCCACCAGCGTGAACCCCATGCCCACCGGCAGCGAGTACGGTTTGGGATGCCGGTCGGTGTACAAGCCGATGAAGGGCTGCAGCAACGACGCGGCAAGCTGGTAGACCAGCGTGATCAGGCCGATCTGCGTAAACGTCAGGCTGAACGAATCCTTGAGCATCGGATAGATGGCGAGCAGGATCGACTGGATCATGTCGTTCATCAGATGCGCCACGCTGATGGCGCCCAACACCTTGAAGGCGGTGGAGGGATCGGACGAGGCGGCCGGTGCCGCGGGCGGAGTGGCAGCCAGGCCGGCGCCGGGATTCTGGGCGGAGTTCATGGGTCGCGCAAGAAAGATTGAAGGACAGCCGGCCGGACGCCGGAACCAGGCCTCAAGTGTAGAAATCCGGCGTCCGCGCGATCTGCCAATTTTCGTCGCCAAAGTGACAAAATAGGCGCACTGCGCTTTTGAGCGTGCCCTCATCCTTTTGCCGGAAGTGACACCATGGTCGTGCGCCCCGCCCCCGATCCCGCGCGAAGCATCAATGCCCAGGACTACCAGCATCGCCCGCGCGTCGTGACGGCAATGGCCAAGGAATTTCCCGCGGGCGCGCAGACCGGCTCGCATTCGCACCCCCGCGCGCAGCTCATCTACGCCATCGAAGGCGTGATGCGCGTCACCACGCCCAGCGGCTTCTGGGCCCTGCCGCCGCTGCGCGCGCTCTGGGTGCCGGCCGGCGTGCCGCACGGCGTGGACATGGTGGGCGCGGTCTCCATGCGTTCGCTCTACATCCAGGCCGAGGCGGCTGCGGGCTACTGGCCCCAGTGCCAGGTGATCGAGGTAAGCGGCCTGTTGCGCGAACTGATCCTGGCGCTGACGGCCGAGCCCATCGACTACCCGCTCGGGGGACGGATCGAACAGATCGCCGGATTGATCCTGGCCGAACTGGCCGCGGCCCGTGTCGTGCCGATTCAGATCCCCTGGCCGCGCGACCGGCGCCTGCAAGCCATTTGCGCGGCCATTCTGGACCAGCCCGGCCTGCAGCGCGGCATCGACGACTGGGGCAGCGAGATCGGCGCCAGCGGCCGCACATTGATCCGATTGTTTCAAAGCGAACTGGGGCTGAACTACCGCCAATGGGTGCAGCAGGTGCGCCTGGCCGACGCCGTGTGCCGCCTGTCGCTGGGCGAGCCCGTCGCGCGGATCGCCGCGGACCTTGGCTACCGTAGCGCCAGCGCGTTCTCGGCCATGTTCCACCGCGCGCTGGGCGCGCCGCCGCAGCGCTACCTGCAATGCGTCCCCGGCGCTGCAAGCGCCTGACATAAAGCTGAATTCCTCCTGGGCGGGCAGATTTCGTTACCGAAACCTTATTGCGCCCTGGGCGGTCTATAGCGTTCTGACCTAGAATCGCCTGCAATGAGCACCCCCCAGCAATCCTCCGCCAACCCGGGCGGCAAATCGGGCCTCCCCTGGAAACCTCTCCTGGTCAAAGCGGGCATCGCAGCCGCCGGCGCAGCCGTGTGCGGCGCCATCCTGCTCGGCCTCGCGCTGGCCCTGGCGTGGCCCAGCCTGCCCGACCTGCACGCGATGACCGACTACCGGCCGCGCGTGCCGCTGCGCATCTACACGGCGGACAAGGTATTGATCGGCGAATACGGCGAAGAGCACCGCAACGTGCTGCGTTTCGACGAGATCCCCCCGGTAATGCGCCAAGCCGTGCTGGCGGCCGAGGACGACCGTTTCTACAGCCACGGCGGCGTCGACTGGATGGGCGTTGCGCGCGCCGTGCTGACCAACATCGTCAAGGGCTCCAAGTCCCAGGGCGGCAGCACGATCACGATGCAGGTTGCGCGCAACTTCTATCTGTCGTCGGAGAAGACCTACTCGCGCAAGTTCTATGAACTGCTGCTGACGTTCAAGATTGAATCCGAGCTCACCAAGGACCAGATCCTCGAGCTCTACATGAACCAGATCTACCTGGGCCATCGCGCCTATGGTTTCGCGGCCGCTTCGCGCACGTACTTCGGCAAACCGCTGTCGGAGGTCACCCCGGCCGAAGCCGCGATGCTGGCCGGCATTCCCAAGGCGCCCTCGCGCTTTAACCCCATCACCAACTTCCCGCGCGCGGAAATCCGCCAGCATTACGTGCTGGGCCGCATGAAGACGCTGGGCTACCTGACGCCGGAGCAGACCGAAGAGGCCCTGAACCAGCGCCTCACGATCCGCGGGTCGGACGGCAGCAGCGCGCGCGGCTTCGCGGTGCATGGCGACTATCCGGCCGAGCTGGCCCGCCAGCTGATGTACGGCGTCTTCCAGGAAAACACGTATTCGCAGGGCATCGACGTCTACACCACGATCGATTCCAAGGCCCAGGAAGCCGCCTATCGCGCCGTGCGCGACGGCATCATCGATTACACACGCCGCGCCGTCTATCCGGGTCCGGAAGACCAGGTCGACCTGCCCGACGGCGTGGAAAAGGATCCGCAGGCGCTCGACGAGGTCCTGGATGGCGTGCAGGAAAAGTCGCCCGACAGCGAAGACCTGCTCGCCGCCGTCGTGCTGGCCGCCAGCCCCACCGAAGTCACCGTGGCGCGCAGCGGACGCGACATCATCACGATCTCGGACAAGAAGGCCCTGGCGGTTGTCGCCCGCGCGCTCAATCCCAAGGCCAGCGACACCCAGCGCATCCGCCGCGGTTCCGTCGTCTACATCCACAAGAACGGCGACAACTGGGAAATCATCAACATGCCGGCGCTGCAAGCCGCGCTGGTGTCGATGGTGCCGCAGGATGGCGCCATCCGCGCCATGATCGGCGGCTTTGACTTCAATCGCGGCCACTTCAACCGCGTCACGCAGGCCTGGCGCCAGCCCGGTTCGAACATCAAGCCGTTCGTCTACGCGGCCGCGCTGGAACGGGGCCTCACGCCCGCCACGCAGATTTCCGACCAGCCCTTCATGCTGACGGCCGAGCAGACGGGCTCGAAGGCCTGGCAGCCCAAGAACGACGGCAACAAGTACGAACCCATGCTGACCCTGCGCCAGGGCCTCATGCGGTCCAAGAACATGGTGTCGATCCGCATCCTGCAGGCAATTTCCCCGCAATATGCCCAGGACTACCTGACGCGCTTCGGCTTCGAAAAGTCGCGCTGGCCGGCCGTGCTGCCGCTTGCCCTGGGCGCGGGCGGCGCCACGCCGCTGCAGGTCGTCAATGGCTACAGCGTGTTCGCCAACGGCGGCTATCGCGTGACGCCCTACCTCATCGACCACGTCACGGACCGCGCCGGCAACGTGCTGATGAAGGCCCAGCCCGTCGTGGCCGGCGATGCGCAGGCGCGCGCCATCGACCCGCGCACCGCCTGGGTCATGGACGACATCCTGCGCGACGTCACCGTCAACGGCACCGCCGCCCGCGCGCATCAGGTGCTCAAGCGCAACGACATCGGCGGCAAGACCGGCACCACGAACGACGCCGTCGACGTCTGGTTCTCGGGCTTCACGCAGACCCTGGCCACCACCGTGTGGATGGGCTTTGACCAGCCCAAGTCGCTGGGCACCAACGAGTTCGGCAGCGGTCTGGCGCTGTCCACCTGGCTGGACTACATGCAGCCCGTGCTCAAGGACGTGCCGCAGGCCAAGCCGGCGCCCCGTCCCGATGGCCTGCTGGTGGACAACGGCGAGTACTACTTCTCCGAATTCCCGCCCGGCCAGGCCGTGGCCTCGCTGGACCTGTCTTCCGGCGACGCGCTCACCGATTTCCTGAACAACAACCGCTCGACGGATGGCGTCGACACCTCGGTCAAGCCGCTGCCCCCGGGCGGCGCCGCAGCCCCGCAAGACAGTCCGATCCAACCGCCGTTGATGCCGATCCCGGTGCCGCGCGCGGACGCCGCGCCCGGCCCGCAGGCGCAGGCCATGCCCGCCGCGGGCGGCGTGCAGCCGCCGGCCCTGCCTGCCGCGGCCGCGCCGGCCGACTCGGCCGGCGTGAGCGCCAGCGCCGTGACCAGCCCCGGCACGGTGACCGCCCGGCCGCTGTAAGCGCCGCGCATCACGCAAAACGGGCGCCTCGGCGCCCGTTTTTCTTTTGGGACCCGCCCCCGCTACTCGGCGGCCGCGGCCTCGGTCACGACCTCGCGCGGCCACGCCTGCAGGGATTCCAGGTTCAAAAAGGTGAAGTAGCCGCCGTTCCAGCCTTCGGTGTCGATGTGATACACATTGCCCAGCGCAAGCGGCGATGCCACCGGGGTATGCCCCGCCACCACCGCCCTGACGCCCAGGATGCCGGTGCGGTCCATCTGGCGCAGTCGGTCGCGCGACCACTGGCACGCCGCGCTGGTGCGTTTGTAGCGGTCCTGCAACGCGGACTCCAGCCTGGGCCAGAACAGCACCGGGCAATCGGCATGCAGCAGTCCGACCGCGCCCGACGACGTTTCAACCTCGATGGCAATGGGCAGCCGGGTGAAGGCCTCGGCAAACACCGCCTGCCGCTCGGCAGGCAAATCCAGAAACCAGCCACCCCCGTAACCGCGCCAGTTCTTCACGTCCACTTGCCCGGTGCGCACGTGGCGAATCGCGTAGTCCTCGTGATTGCCTTGCACCGCGTAAAACCACGGCTTTGCCAGCCAGTCCAGCGCGGCCTCGTTCTCGGGCCCGCGGTCGACCAGGTCGCCCACGGAAAAAAGCCGATCGAAGGCGGGGTCGAACCCCAGTTCATCCAGCGCCTGTTGCAGACGCGAAAAATGGCCGTGCACGTCGCCCACCGCAAAATCGCGGCCGGCTTCATTGCGCGGAACCTTGAGAAAACGCTGCTCCATGATGATTCGGGTATGCCGCAAGGAAAAATCTGACCCTTCTTTTTAACCCGCTTTGCTCTGTCCCCACGGCCAGCCCGGATGCCGAAAGGGTCAAATAGCGTTACGAGAATCGCTCTTGTTCGTGATAATGTTTCCTCCTTTCCCGTTCCGTTCTTGAGGGGGTAGCGCCTGGCCGCTCCCCCGCCGTCGCCATGACCGCCGCGTCCACCATCAAAACCTGGTATCTGGTCCATAAATGGACCAGCCTGGTCTGCACGATCTTTTTGCTGATCATCTGTCTCACCGGCCTGCCGCTCGTGTTCCATCACGAGATCGAGCACTGGCTGGACGATGCCAAGCCCCTATCGGAGGTGCCTGCCGGCACGCCGCCCGCCAACCTCGACAAACTTGTCGCGAGCGCCCGCGAGATGTACCCGAACGAGGTCGTCGACTACCTGTTCTTCGACCCCGACGAACCGCAGGTCTTCGTCGGCATGGCCAAGACGCCGGGCGACGGGCAGGCCTCGGGCCATGCCATCCGCATGGACGCGCGCACGGGCGATGTGCTGCTCGACGGCCCGCTCTACACCGAAGACAAGTTTTCGTTCATGGGCGTCATGCTGGCGCTGCATGTGGACCTTTTCGCGGGACTGGCGGGCGAGCTGTTCCTGGGCTTCATGGGTCTTTTGTTCTGCGTGGCCATCGTGTCGGGCGTCGTGCTGTACGGCCCCTTCATGAAGAAGCTGGAATTCGGCACCGTGCGCGCCACGCGCTCGACACGCCTGAAGTGGCTGGATCTGCACAACCTGCTGGGCATCGTCACGCTGGTCTGGGCGTTTGTGGTGGGCGTCACCGGCGTCGTCAACGAACTGTCCACGCCGCTCTTCCGGCTATGGCAGTCCACCGAACTGCCGCGCGTCCTGGAACCCTACAAGGGCCAGCCCATCCCCACGCAGCTGGCATCGGCGCAACTGGCGGCAGACACCGCGCGCAAGTCCATGCCCGGCAACGAGGTTTCGTTCATTTCATTCCCCGGCAACGCCTTCGGCAGCCCGCAACACTTCATCGCCTGGATGCGCGGCGACACGCCGCTGACGTCCAAGCTGAATACGCCCGTTCTGATCGACGGCCGGACCGGCGAACTGACGACGGTCGCGCGGATGCCGTGGTACCTGACCGCGCTGGAAGTCTCGCGGCCGCTGCATTTCGGCGATTACGGCGGCCTGCCGCTCAAGATCATCTGGGCGCTGCTCGACCTGGTCACCATCGTGGTGCTGGTGAGCGGCCTGTACCTGTGGCTGGCCCGCCGCCGCGCCACCGAGGCGCGCATCAACGACCTCATCAAGAAACACCAGGCAGCCGCCGCCCCGCAAAGGACGCCCGCATGAGCCAGTTCAAAGGCAAAGGCGGCCGCGGCTTCCTGTTCGTGTGGGGCATGCCGATCCTGCTGGGCGCCCTCAGCATCTTCGGCCTGCTGGCCGCCCTACTGGGCACCGGCGCGTGGCATTGGGCGTCATGGACTGCCCTCACCATTCTGCTCGTGGTGATCCTGCGCTACTGGGTTTTCCCGCTCGATCACTAGCCGGCCGCTTGCTGGCGCAATCGGGCGGTCCAGGACGGCCGCGCGGCCCCGCTCGCCGCGCCCGCCGTGCCTACGTCCGCTCGTTACGCGAACTTCTCGGGGTCCGGCCCCAGCCGCGGGCCTTCTTTGATGCCGTCGATGGCCGCCATCTCGGCCGGCGACAGTTCGAAGTCGAAGACGTCGATGTTTTCGCGGATCCGCGCCGGCGTGATGGACTTCGGAATCACGACCAGGTCATGCTGCAGATGCCAGCGCAGCGTTACCTGGGCTGGCGACTTGCCGTGCTTTTGCGCCAGATCCAGGATCACCTTTTCCTTCGTGATGTTGCCCTGCGCAAGCGGGCTCCAGGATTCGGTCACGATGCCATGGCGGGCATGGAAGGCCCGCAGCGCAGTCTGCGTGAATCCGGGGTGCAGCTCGATCTGGTTGACGGCGGGCGTGACGCCCGACGCGTCGATCAGGCGTTCCAGATTCGCTTGCGTGAAGTTCGACACGCCGATCGATCGCGCGCGGCCATCTTCCTTCATCTCGATCATGGCCCGCCAGGCGTCCAGGAACTTCTCGCTCCCGGCCACCGGCCAGTGAATCAGGTACAGGTCCACGTACGCCAGGCCCAGCTTCTCCAGGCTTTCGTCCATCGCCTTGTGCGCGTCGTCGTAGCCGTGCCTGTCGTTCCACAGCTTGGTCGTGATGAACAGGTCCTTGCGCGCCACGCCGGCCGACCGCAAGCCCGCACCCACGCCCGCCTCGTTGCCATAGATGGCTGCCGTATCCACCGACCGGTAA
Source organism: Achromobacter sp. E1 (assembly GCF_037039475.1). Classification (NCBI taxonomy): domain Bacteria; kingdom Pseudomonadati; phylum Pseudomonadota; class Betaproteobacteria; order Burkholderiales; family Alcaligenaceae; genus Achromobacter; species Achromobacter sp. E1. The sequence continues at coordinate 2,142,949 of NZ_CP146253.1, read as the reverse complement.
CCTGCCGCCAGCGCTTCCTTCACGCTGGAGGCCGCCTGATCGTCAGGCACCTGCCACACGCCCAGGCCCAACTGCGGAATCTTGCCTCCGTCGTTCAATTTCACTGCGGGTACCTTCGCCATAAGACCCTCCATAGCTTGCAACGTCACCGCGGCGCGGCGAAAACGCGCCCGGTCGCGTAACCAGGGGAGCAGCCGGCCGGCCCCCCGGTTGGAAGAGAAAGAAACGGGCCCGACGCGCTGCGCCCGTGTCGCGATACCGCCTTGCAGCCCCTGGTCAAGGTGCACCCGTGCCCAGGGGTTATGCCTCAAATAGTACCGCTGGTGCCCCATAATGCCCTGCAAACGGCTTAACTCCCCTGGTGGAGCCCGCCTCAACCACGGCATCCCGACCCATGAATCCTCCTGAAACGCGGCCCGGCAAGGGCGGCGGTCTTGCCACGCTTCGCACCCTCTTTCCCTACCTGTGGCCGCCCGGCAAGACCGGCCTGAAGCTACGCGTGGTGGCGGCACTGCTGTGCCTGTTCGCCGCCAAGGCCGCGACCGTCTACGTGCCCCTGCTGTACAAGCAGGCGGTGGACGAGCTGGGCAAGGGCGCGCCCGGCACGGTGACCGTGCCGCTCGGGCTGATCCTGGCCTACGGCACCGCGCGCGTCCTGTCGCTGCTGTTCTCCGAACTGCGCGATGCGATCTTCGCGCGGGTCGGCCAGCATGCGATCCGTTCCGTCGGCCTGCAGATCTTCCGTCACCTGCACAGCCTGGCGCTGCGCTTTCACCTGGCGCGCCAGACCGGCGGGCTGAACCGCGCCATCGAACGCGGCACCAAGGGCATCCAGACGCTGCTGTCGTTCCTGCTGTTCAACATCCTGCCCACGTTCTTCGAAATCAGCCTCGTCTGCGTTGTGCTGTGGAAGATGTTCGACGGCTGGCTGGCGCTGGCCACGGGCGCCACGGTCGTCCTCTACATGGCCTACACCCTGGCTGTGACCGAATGGCGCACCAAGTTCCGGCGCCAGATGAACGAAACCGACTCCGAGGCCAACACCAAGGCCATCGAAAGCCTGCTGAACTACGAGACGGTCAAGTATTTCGGCAACGAAGAACACGAGGCCCGGCGCTACGACGCTTCGCTCACCCGCTACGAACGCGCTGCCGTGCGCAGCCAGGTCAGCCTGTCGATCCTGAACGTGGGCCAGGCCGCCATCATCTCCGTGGGGCTGACGCTCGTGATGTGGATGGCGGCCAACGGCATCGCCGAGGGCCGCTATACGCTGGGCGACTTCGTGCTGGTCAACACCTATCTGTTGCAGCTCTACACGCCGCTCAGTTTCTTCGGGTTCATCTACCGCGAAATCAAGCAGGCGCTGATCGACATGGAGCGCATGTTCGAGCTGCTGGGCCAGGACCGCGAAGTGGCCGACCGCCCGGGCGCCACGCCGCTGCAGGTCTCGGGCGGCGCCGTCGAATTCCGCGACGTGCATTTCGGCTATGACCCGCGCCGCGCCATCCTGAAGGGCGTCAGCTTTTCCATTCCCGCTGGAAAAACGGTGGCCGTGGTCGGCACCTCGGGCGCCGGCAAGTCCACGATCGCGCGCCTGCTGTTCCGCTTCTATGACGCGGACAGCGGCGCCATCCTGATCGACGGCCAGGACGTGCGCGACGTCACGCAGGCCAGCGTGCGCGCGGCGATCGGCGTCGTGCCGCAGGACACCGTGCTGTTCAACGACACCATCCGCTACAACATCGGCTACGGGCGGCCCGGCGCCACGGAAGCGGAAATCGAGGCCGCCGCGCGCCTGGCGCACATCCACGACCTCATCCTGACCATGCCGGACGGCTACGACACCCTGGTGGGCGAGCGCGGCCTGAAGCTGTCAGGCGGCGAAAAGCAACGCGTCGCGATCGCCCGTACCATCCTCAAGAATCCGGCCATCTTCCTGTTCGACGAGGCCACCAGCGCCCTGGACACCCATACCGAACGCGAGATCCAGGCCAACCTGCGCGAGGTCAGCCAGGGCCGCAGTACGCTGATCATTGCGCACCGCCTGTCCACGGTGGCCGACGCGGACGAGATCATCGTGCTGGCAGACGGCCGCATCGTCGAGCGCGGCCGTCATCCGCAACTGCTCGCCCAGGGCGGCATCTACGCCGGCATGTGGACCCGCCAGCAGGAGAGCGCACGGTCCGCGCCCGCGGATTGACAAGCCGCGCCCCCTGTCAGAACATCGCACCCTTTGAGAGCCAGGCCTCCCATGCAGGATTCCCCCACCCTTCCCGAAGTGCTCGTCTGCGCCGCCGGCGACCTGGTCAACGGCGGTTTGGGCGTGAAGGTGCCCGTGACCGATGGCGCGGGCCGCACCACCGCCTTCTTCGTGCGCTACCAGGATCAGGTGCACGGCTACCTGAACCGCTGCGCCCACATCGGCGTGGAACTCGATTGGGAAGGCAGCTTCTTCACCCGCGCGGGCGACCTCATCATGTGCGCCCGCCACGGCGCCACCTACCAACCCGACACAGGCGTTTGCGTGGGCGGGCCCTGCAAGAACGGACGCCTGACCACGCTGGACGTCACCGAGCGCGACGGCAGCGTCTTCTGGCAGCCCGCCGGCAGGATCCAGCCGCTGGACGCAGCCGCCTGATCCCATCGCCAGGCGTCGCGCCGCGCGGGGCCTTACGCCCGGGCCGGCACCGCCGCCGCCGGTTCCTCGCGCTCGGCATAGCGCCGCGCCAGTACCGCGCAAACCATCAGCTGCATCTGATGAAAGATCATCAGCGGCAACACCACCACGCCCATCTGCGACGTTCCAAACAGCACCGTCGCAAGCGGAATGCCCGACGCCAGCGACTTCTTCGATCCGCAAAAGACCAGCGTGATCTCGTTCTCCTTGGTCATCCCCAGCTTGCGGCTGCCCCACGTCGTGATCACCAGCACCGATCCCAGCAGCAAGGCGTTCACAAGCACCATCGTGGCCAGGTCGATGGCCGGAAACGCGTGCCAGATGCCTTGCGCGACGGCTTCGCTGAACGCGGTGTAGACGGCCAGCAGAATCGAGCTGCGGTCGACCTTGGACAGCGTGCGGCTGTTGCGCAGCGCCCACGCCCCGATCCACGGCCGCAGCAGGCTGCCCACCGCGAACGGCAGCAACAGCTGCAACAGGATGCGGCCGGCGTCGGCCAGCCCGTGCCCGCCGCCCTGGCGATGCAGCAAAACGGCCACCAGCAGCGGCGTCAGCACAGTGCCCAACAGGTTGGAGGCCGTCGCCGCGCAGATCGCACCCGGCACGTTGCCCCGCGCCATCGAGGTAAAGGCAATCGAGGACTGCACGGTGGAAGACAGCGTGCAGACGAACAGCACGCCCAGCCACAGCGACGGCGTCAGCAGCCCGGGAAACAGGGCGCGCAGGCCAAGGCCCAGGGCAGGAAACAGCAGGAAGGTGCAGGCCAGGATCAGCCCGTGCAAGCGCACGTCCTTCACACCGGACACGATGGCGTCCGTGGACAGCCGCGCCCCATGCAGGAAGAACAGCAGCGAAATCGCCACGTTGCTGGCCACCATCATGAACGTCGCGCCCTTGCCCACCGCCGGGAAAAAGCTGGCGAACGCCACGGTGGCGATCAGGATGAGCGTGAATTGGTCGGGCAGAAAGCGGCGCATGGCAGGGACGTGTCGAAGAAAATGCGCCCACTATAGGCGCGCCCCTTGCCATCGTGAAGGCCACTGGGTACTTTAACTGTCATCGGCATTTCCTATGACCAGACCGCGCCCATGCTCAATCCCCTGTGGCTCAAGACCTTCGCGGCCGCCGCCGGCGCGCCAAGTTTCACCGAGGCCGCGCGCCGGCTGGGCCTGACCCAGCCCACCGTCAGCGAACACATCCGGCAACTCGAATCGGCCGTGAATCGCCGGCTGTTCCAGCGCGACACGCATTCGCTCGCCCTGACCAGCGATGGCCGCAGCCTGCTCGTGCATGCCGAAATCATCCTGGCCGCCCACGAAAAAGCCGAACGCCTGTTCGATGCGCCACGGCTGCGCGGCCGGATCCGGCTCGGCACCTCGGACGATCTGGCGATGGGTCCCCTGCCCGACGTCCTGGCGGCGTTCCGGCTTGCGCATCCCGAAGTGGAGCTGGACCTGACCATCGGCGTCACCAGCGAGCTCTACAAGCTGCTGGACGACAACCGCCTGGATGTGATGATCGGCAAGCGCCGGCGTGGCGACCGCCGCGGCCAGACGCTGCACAAAGAGGCGCTGCTGTGGCGCGCCAAGGAAGGCTTGCGGATCGTGTCAGACGAACCGCTTCCGCTGATCCTGCTGCGCGAGCCCAGCGTCACGCGCACGCTGACGCTGGACGCCCTGGCGCGCGCCGGACGCAGCTGGCAGATCGTCTGCACCAGCACCAGCTACGCAGGCTGCCAGGCGGCCGCGCGCGCGGGATTGGGCATCACCGTCCAACCCTCGCACCTGTCCACCGCCGGCCTGTCGGCGCCCGCGGGCGCGGCTAACCTGCCCGCGCTGCCGCCGGTGGAATTCATCGTGATCTCGGCCCCGGCGCCGGGCAAACCTACCCGCGCGCTGATCGACATCCTGATGCGCAGCACCCTGACCTGACCCGCCTGACGGCGGCCTACTCGGGCAACGGGTCCGGCACGCCGTCCGCATCCACGGACTTCACGCGGTCCAGCGCATTGCGCGCCGCCGACATGGCTTCGATCGTGCTGCGAAAGCGCCGCGAAAGGAATATCTCGAAGGCCTGGCTTTCCGGCTCGGGCGCAGCCGCTTCGGCGCCCGGCTCGGCGTCATCGGCAGGCGCAGGCGCTTCGGCGGCCTTCACGGGCAGGCGCCGCGTCTCCAGAAACGCGCGCGCGGGGATGCGCCCCTCGGGCTGGGTCGCGTAGGCGACCACTGAAAATCCATCGATGATCTTCTCGGACATTGCGGTTTCCTTGGGCGCGATCGAGCGGGCGCGCCGACACGTTCACAACGGCTTGCCCCAAGAAAACTTAAGCCGGGACCGGCGCGGCATTCCGCCCTGCGCGCCGGTTATTCAAACGACTCTATTTTGTCGACGTGACCGCTTGCGCGCGCACGCGCACATAGGCCGCCACCTGTTCCAGCACATGCGACAGATCCTCGCGCAACGCGTCAAAACCCGCGTTGCGTTCCCGCGTGGCTTCGTCCATGTAGAGCGGACGGCGGATCTCAACCTGCAGGCTGTGCCGGTTCAGCGCGGGCTGGCCTATCTGCGCGATGAGCTGCACGCCCTTGTACGGGTCGTTGCGCGCCACCGTGTAGCCCTTGTCGCGCAGCGCCGTCTCGATGAGCGCGATGAACTCCGGCTCGCACGTCGTGCCGTCCCGGTCGCCCAGCACAAAGTCGGCAAGCGGATGTTCGCTCTGGCGTCCCAGCCGCTCGTAGGCGTCGTTCGGCATCGAATGCAGATTCAGGTGCCATACCGCGCCGAAGCGCTCGTGGACGTGCCGGATCGCCGTGGCCAATGCCGCGTGATAAGGCTCGTAGTACGCCTGGATGCGATGCCGCACCTGCGCCAGCGTCAGCTTGCGGTCGTAGATCGGCGTGGCCTTGTCCATCCGGCGCCAGATCAGACCCTTGCCCAGGCGCGTCTTTTCGCCGGGGTCCAGCGGCTCGGGCCAGGGCTCGGCCAGCAGTTCCGGATCCAGATCCTGCAAGGTGCGGTTCGGGTCGATGTAGACGCGCGGAAAATTGGCCGCGACCAGCGTCGCGCCCAGCGCGGGCGCCGCCGACCACAACGCGTCCACGTGCGTGTCCTCGCCCTGGCGCAATTGCGCCAGCGTGGCCGAGGCGCCGAAGTCATCGGGATAGCGCTCGCCGCTATGCGGCGAATCACAGACCAGCGGCAACGCGGGCCCGGTGGGTTCATGCACGGAAACAGCGGGGAAGTCGGCGGTCGTCATCGTTCAATCAGCCTGGATATTGGCGGTCTTGGCCACTTTTGCGTAGCGGGCCAGGGCCTGGTCGATCTGCACCTGGAATTCTTGCGGCGTCGTGGGCATCAGCGTACCACCCACGTCTTCGGCCTTCTTGCGGAATTCCGGATCTTCCATCGCTGCGCGCACGGCCTTGTTCAGGCGCTCCACCACGGCCTGCGGCGTGCCCGCCGGCGCGACCAGCCCGAACCAGCCGCCGGTGCCCATGTCGGGATAGCCCAGCTCGATGTAGGTGGGCACGTCGGGCAGCAGCGGCGAGCGCTCGGCGCCCAGCACCGCCAGCGGGCGCAGCTTGCCGCCCAGCACCTGCGGCAGCGTCGACGACAGGTTGTCCGTGATCGCGTCCACCTGCCCGCCCATCACATCGTTCAACGCCGGCCCCGCCCCCCGGTACGGCACGTGCAGCAGCTTGATGCCCGACAGCATCATGAAATTCTCGATGTTCACGTGCCCCAGCGAACCGACGCCCGGCGACGCGAAGCTGTAGCGTTCGGGCGCGCCCTTGGCCAGCGCGACGAATTCGGCCATGTTCTTGGCCGGGACATTGGGGTTGATCGCAAAGATGCTGGGCACGGCCAGCACGTTCGCCACCGGCACGAAATCCTTGACCGGGTCGTAGTTCATCTTGCGGAACACCGCCGGATTCGACCCGTGCGTGCTCATGGTCGCCATGCCGATCGTGTAGCCGTCCGGCGTGGACCGGGCCACCTGTTCCATGCCCAGCGATCCGCCGGCGCCCGCCTTGTTCTCGACGACGATGGTCTGCTTCAGGTCGCGGCCCGCGTACTCGGCCACAAGCCGCGCCACGATGTCGGTCGACCCGCCCGCGGCAAACGGCACCACCAGCTTGATCGGACGCGCGGGATAGTCGGCGGCATGCGACATGCCGGCAAAGGACAACGTGGCAAGCATGCCGGCGAGCGCAAAGCGCGCGGACCGGCCAAAAAGACGGCGGGACATGAGGCGACTCCTGGGTTGTAGTGCTGAAGGCCGCCAGTGTCCAAACTTTACGATCCCCTTTCAAACGACTATATTGCACTCCTTCATTACCAAAGGTCATGCTAGATGCGTCTGCATTCGCCCTCGATGTCCGAGCTGCATGCCTTCGTGACCGCGGCCCGGCTGGGCAGCTTCACCCAGGCAGCAGAGGTGCTGTGCGTGACCCAGGGCGCCATCAGCCGCGCCATCTCGCGGCTGGAGGCGCACTTCGGCCAGCCGCTCATGCACCGCAATGCCCACGGCCTCACGCTGACCGAGACCGGCCGCAAGCTGTACGACGGTGCACAGGCGCCCCTGCATGCGATTGAAGCGCTCAGCACGGAATTGCGCGCTGACGACCGCCGGCTGCGCCTGACCCTATCCTCGGTGCCCACGCTGGCCAGCGCGTGGCTCGTGCCGCGTCTGCCGGACTTCCACCAGCGCCACCCGGACATCCAGCTCGGCTTCTCGGCCTACCGACGCAACGAAGACTTCTCCGGCGCCACGCCGGATGCGAGCATTCTGTCGGGCACGCCAGACCAGTGGCCGGGCTGGCACGCGGACTACGTCATCGGCCGCGAAATGGTCGTGATCTGCCACCCCGGGCGTCTGGCGGCACGCCAGGCAAAGGGCCTGTGGAGCACGCCGCAGGGCTTGTTGGGCGAGCCCCTGCTGTATCACACCAACGGCCGGGAAAACTGGGGCCAATGGTTCGCCGCAGCCGGCGTGCCTCGCGCCAGCGTCACGTTGTCGAACGGGTTCGATCAGGTATCGATCCTGATCCGTGCGGTCATGGCCGACATGGGCATCGCTGTGTTGCAACGCTGCCTGGTCCGAGACGAACTGCAGGCCGGCCGCGTCGCCGCCCCCTTCCCCGAACTGGCCATCCGTATCGACCGCGGCTACCACCTCTGCGCGCCCGCGCAGCGGCGCGACCACTACGCCCTGGCGTGTTTCCGCCAATGGCTGCTGGAAACCGCCAGCCGGGATCCTGACGTCATGGCGGCCGGCGCTCCCGCCTGAGACTCAAACGCCATCGTGCGGGAATGCCCGCGCATGCAACCAAAAGCAACGGGCCCCATAAAGGGGCCCGTGTCGTCCGAGTTGCCGGCGGATCCGGTCAGGGCGCGAGCTTGAAGCCCAGGTCCACGCCCCACTTGTCGGTCTCGCGCAGCCATTTCGCGCCGCAATTCAGGCAGCGGAAGTGGTCTTCGCGGCTTTCCTCCCGGCCCTTCTGCGTTGGGTTGGTAAATCCTTGATGTCCCAGGTGCGAATGCGGCGCAACACCGGCAAGGCCTGGATTAATGCGTTGGCAAGCCAAACACATAACGCTCATTGATGCTTCCCCACAAACAGTGTTAGCAAATTGTAAGGGATTTCACCAATGTCTTTCTATTAATTCGCCCCCAACTTGGGAATAAAAATTGTTAACGTGATTAGGATACAACGTTTTGTAACGCGGTCAGGCAGGTGGCCAAGTGATAAGGCGAGGTCGATGGCATGTCGGCCCGAGTCACATTGCCCTTCGCATCCAGGCATTCGTGCCAGCCGCCCGGATGCAGAAACCGCTCGCGAAAGCTTGCCAGTGCCGTTTGCAGCGCCGGCAGATCGCCCATCACGGCCAAGACCCTCAGGTATTCCGTCTGCGCCCAGATCCGGCGCGTGTCGTCCGCCACGGCCCCCGATTCATCCAGCGACGCGATCACGCCCGCGGCATCCACGCCATGGGCGCGCGACCATTGCACGGCACGCGGCAATGTTTCGGCGAGATCCAGGCCTTCGAACACCTGCGCCGATTCGTGCACGAGGGACAGCCATTCGAATTGATGGCCCGGCTCCAGCCGGTTGCCTGCGCTGCCCTGCAACGCCTCGGATACGCATTGCGTGGGCGCGTGGACGAAGAACTGGCTGACGCCTTGCGCAAGCTCGCGCAGGTGCTGCGCAAACCCAGCCGGTTCGGCAACCTGCGCCGCCGCCAGATAGGCTTCGGTCAGGTGCATCATGGGGTTTTGCGCCGGCGGCTTCAAAGGCTGGGAAAAGTCCGCGCTCAGCGCCGCGTGGTACAGCGAATCCGTGGTCTTGAAACGCGCCTCGATCGTGCGCGCCGTGGCCAGCATCAGCTTGCGCGCCTGCGCATTGCGGCTGCGCTGGAAATACGCCGACGCGGCCAACACGATGAACGCGTGCGTATACAGGTCCTGGGTATCGTCCAGCGGCCGAGCCTGCGCGTCGACGCTATAGCGCCAACCGCCATGCTCGTTCTGAAAAACACGTCGCAGGGATTCGAAGAGGCGATCAGCGTGCTGCGCGGCCGCCTGGCCAGGCGCCTGGGCAAAAACATAAAGCTGTCGCGCGCACGCCATGGCGCGATAACGCGTGACGGGCAGCGGTTCACCGCTGGCAGCGTCCAAGGATTCGTATGGCAGTCCGAGCGCGTCGTTGAAGCCGCGGTCCAACCACATGGGCAACACGACAGAATCAAAATGCGCCCGCAGCGCGCGGATATCATCCGCAAGAAAGGAATTGGTCTGTGCGGCAGTCATCTTGGAACGGCGCAAACCCGACGAGGGCCCCAGGTTTTGGAGCAGCAACGATAACCGAAATCGTCGTCGCCATCTCGTAGGAATCCGCCACGTGCTCATGCACACACAGACCGGTCGTGCCGATCAGCTCCGTCCAGGGTGCAAGCCCTATCGGAAGATATTTTCCTCTACCCAGTTTTGCGCGAAGATTTCCGCGCGATCACGAGCTTCGTCCAACGAAGCGCAGTTGCCCAAGTGGGAAAACGCGGCATCCACTTCGGTGCCGCCCTCAGCCGTAACCGTCAGCAATACGCCATATCCGCCGGTGTCCATGGCCGCTGTGGAAACGTCGATCAGTACTTCCTGGTCACGATGCTGCATGTGCTACCTCCCAGTCGGTTACCTAAACGCGCGAACCACGCGTGACGTGCAACAGGACAAAATTTCCCGCGCAAGACAATAGACCTTCAAACGTCACGCAAAGTTCATCTTACTGGCGAGACGCCGGGCCGGATACGACGGAAAGATGTCAATTCGCACATTCCGTCTCAGGATATGCCCGACGGCGCAGGGGTGGCGGCGCGGCGCACGAAATACTGCGAAAACATTCGCAACCATGCGGTAATTTCGTTGCCGCCTTGGGCACGCGAACGCTGGCATGGTGCGTAAGCCGGCGATTGCCGCAAATGTGCGACGACCGCAAATGGCCTAACGCAAATGGATGGCGCCCGGCTCTTCCATGCGCAGCGAGAGCCTGCCCTTGTCGGTGATGACCCAGCGGCCGTCTGCGCCGGCCTGAATGCAGCGCAGTGTCTCAAGCGCTTGTGCGACGTTTGCGGGCACGTCGGTCTGGACTGCGCCGGGCTCGTTGTTGTCGGCCACGACGCGCAGCCAATGTCCCAGTTCGCCCTTTTCGAAACGATGCAATGCCATGCGTGGTTCTCTCGTGAATTTGTCTACGATAGCATGGCCGTCAAGCCCGTCCGGCCCGCGTCAGCCAATGGTCAGCCAAGCAGACGCGGCACCGACGACGCCAGCAACGCAACGCCCGAAACCGTCAAAAGGCCCAGTACGACGCGGCGGAACGCCACGTCGCTGATGCCGACATACACGCGGGTGCCCAAGAGTGTCGGCACCAGCATTGCCGGCACGATCAGCGCAAAGAGGGGCAGCATGTCGCGCGTGACCACGCCGGTCAGCACATAACTGGCCATCGTCACCATCAGCATCGACAAGTTGAAGTTCTGGATCACCGCGCGCTGCACGTCGCGGTCAAAGCCGCGCAAGGTGCACCACAACGTCGGAATCACCCCGGTGAACCCGCCCAGCCCGCCCATGACTCCGCCAATCGCACCCGCGACGCCATCGGCAACCTTGCCGCCTACCGTGATGCGCGGGATGCGCGCGGCAAACAGCATGATTGGGCACCAGATCGCGAGCAGCCCGCCGATGAAGGCCTTGAACACCGTCGGATCAAGATGCGGCAGCACTTTCACGCCCAGCGGAATACCCAGCAATCCGCCGGCGACGAATGGCAGCAGATGCGCGGCGGCAAAGCCCCGGCGCACGGTAAAAGCCGCCAGCAACTGTCCGGTCAACGCGCCAAACACCGCCATCGCCGCAGCCAGCCGCGGGTCCACCGTCCAGGCCCAGAACGACATGGCCACCATGCCGAAACCAAAGCCGGACAAGCCTTGCACGAAGCCCGCGGCCATGGCGCCCACCACGACCACTACATATAACGAGTCCATATCCGCTGCGCGTTCCGCATGACGTGCCGGCACCATTTCCGGCGCACGCCATTCTAGAGCCTTCTATGAGGGTCGCAACGCGAACGGCCGCAGGCGCGCGGCCAGCGCCGAGGCCGCCACGCTGGCCGCGATCAGCGAAAGCCCAAGCGCCAGGTCCGCCGAGATGCGTTCGTGGAACACGACGGACGACACGATCAGCCCGATCACCGGCACGCACAGCATCGCAATGGACGTCGCGGCAGGCGGCAGCTTCTGCGTCATGCTCAGCACGACAATGAACGTCAGCGCAGTGGCAAGCGGTCCGGTGTAGAGGATCAGCGGCCAGGCTTGCGCATCGGCCAGAAAGGTCGGCGCGCCGTCACGCATCCAGGCCAGCGCGGCCAGCGGTATCGTGGCCAATGCGGTCTGCCAGGGAATCATGTCGGCGCCCAGCCGAACGTGGCGATTGGCGCGCAGCTGGATGATGTTGCAGGCCCATGCGAACGATGCGCCAAGCAGCATCACCAGACCGATGACAGTGTGCGCCTGCCACGGGCTGAACGCGGGCGCCACGATGACGCCGATGCCCGCGTAGCTCAGCGCCGTCGCCAGCCATTGGCCCATCGACAGGCGCTCTTTCAGGATCAGCGACGACAGCGGGATCACCCAGATGGACGTCGCATAGGCAATGACCGACGCGCGTCCAGGCGCCACGTACTGCAACGCCCACAGCGCGAGGGCGGTGAAGGCGCCCATCTGCAGCAAGGCCACACCCGCGACCAGCGGCCATTCCTGGCGTGTCGGCACACGCAGGCGACCCAGCAGGGCCAGCACCAGCACGCTGATGAGCGCGGCGGATCCGAACCGGCTGGCAGCCAGCCACAACGGGCTCATGTGGGCCAGCCCCATTTTCATCACGGGCCAATTCCCTCCCCAGATGGCGACCGCACCCGCAAGCGGGAGAAACCTGCGAAGACTGCCTTGCTGACTCATCACTACCCTGCTCTGCCGCTGAATATTCTGCATTCCGACCAAATGGCCGAAGAACGGAACAGTCTATAGGGTAAACCCCAGCATTTCTGACCGCATTCTGCGTCGTTTGCCGGCATACTCGGCACACATGCACCGTAAAACCGCCGTCTTGAGGTGACTTATGCCGGAAATCAACCTGGATGCCACCGACATCCGCATCCTGAACGAACTGCAGCGCGACGCCAGGCTCACCAATGTGGAACTTGCCGCCCGCGTGAATCTGTCCGCCTCGCCCTGCCTGGCGAGAGTGCGGCGGCTGGAAACCGAAGGACTCATCGACCGCCGCGTCACGCTATTGAACGCGCGCAAGCTTGGCCTGAAGGTGAACGTCTTCATTCAGATCTCGCTCGACAAGCAACGCAAGGCCGCGCTGGATGTGTTCGAACGCGAAATCGCGGTGCTGCCCGAAATCATGGAGTGCTACCTGATGTCGGGCGACGCCGACTACCTGATCCGCGCGCTCGTGCCCGACGTCGATGCGCTGGAACGGCTGATCGTCGAACACATCACGCGCATTCCCGGGGTGGCAAGCATCCGGTCCAGCTTTGCGTTGAAGCAGGTGCTCTACACCACCGCCGTGCCGCTGGCCTGACGCCGCATCTGGTATCCATCGAGCGCTTGCGGGATTGCGGCGGCAAGCCCACAATCAAATTGCATGGCGCCGTTTCGTTCATTCCGGCGCCAGCATCCCTCCCATCGCTTAGCAAGGAGCACACCATGCCCGAAACCGACTGGTTCCCCGGCAATACGCTACCCGATCGTCAGGGTTACTTCGAAGTGGAGTTCGCCTCCGGCGAAACTGAAATCACGCGCTACGGCATGCTGGGCTGGGAGCCCGAAGAAGAGCGCGGCCACATCCTTCGCTGGCGCGGTCTGGACCCCGCCATCGAGCAAGCCGAGATCGATCGCGAAACCGCCGTCCTCAAAAACAGCGATGACGTGATCGGCTGACCGGCCGGCAAAGGCCGCGGAGCAGGTCCGGCTTGCTCCGCAGCAAAACAAAACGCCGCGGCTCGATGCCGCGGCGTTTTGACTGGGGGGCTCGCGCGATCAGCGATCCAGCTTCGAGATCTTGGTGCCCGCGAGCGACACGCCAGCCATCAGACCGCCATTGTTCATGACGAAGCCCACGACCGGCTGCTGGGCCGTGTTGGTGTCGATGCGGCCATTGGCGCCGATATTGACCACCGCCACCGTGGCGTCCGCGCCAACGGTCCAGCCGCTGCTGTTGCGGAACTTGTTCAAGGCGTCATCCGTCATGAAGAGCAGGATCATCGCCTTCGATTGCGCGCCGGCCTGGAAGCCGATCGAGCCCGCCGTCGTGCTGTAGTAGCCGGCATTCGCGCCGTTCACGCGCAGCACGCCTTTGCCATGCTCGGCGCCGACAATGAAGCTGCCGCTCAACACGTCGGGGAACACCAGCACGCCCTTGGCGCGCGCAACCAGGTCCTTGGACTGGGGAGCGGCTTCATACAGCTTGGCGAGCGTGGCATTGGCCGCGCTGTTCATCGATTGCCGCTGCTCTGCCGTCGAAGCGGCCGGAGACTTGGAAGGCGTGGTCGTGGTACAGCCTGCAAACAGAACGCCGGCGGCGCCGATTGCAATCGCCATGCCGGTGCGGCGCAGAACGGGATAAGCGTCAAACATGGAACTCTCCTTTTGTTGTCATGCATGAACAACTGTACCGGGCATTCCACGTCCAACAAGACACATGAATGTGATAAACGAAACAAAACACTAGCAAGCGCTAGAGAATTCCGTATCGGGGCTCGCCGGTGAACTCGTCAACGGTCCGGATGCCCGAGAGCACCAGCTCGGCATGACGCCGCGCGGCGGCAGGATCGTTGAAGGTGACGAAACGAGGCAGCGACCACCGCTGCGTGGCGGCCTCGTTGCCCTGACGGCGGACCATGATTTCGATGGCCAAAACCCCGGTTTCCAAGTCCACCACTTCACACTGCACTTGAAAACCGTTGATATGACGCTCTGGCCACCCGCTCATGCTGCACCTCTGAATTCCGACTAACGGGCCGCAATATGCACCAAACAAAAAGGCTTGGAAAGCAGAGTTTTTAAGGGGTAAAACAGTACTAATTCGCCTAGTGCGAAGGCATCTTGAAGTTGAAAAAATCAGCGCTGAAAAATCGCATTTTTGCCCTCATCGCCGAATTGGCGAACCGGCGCATAATGTCAGGCCACTGCGCTGCGCGTAATTGATTGCCCCCCACCGGCTCACATTCAAACCTGCCATCGACCCCATGAACAAACCCGTCTTCGAACCTGATACCGCTCCGCTGGAAGTCTTGCCGCGAGACCTGTCCGCCTATCGCGAAGGCAACACCGGCATCCCCTACGTTCATCGCTTCGACTCCGGCAAGCCCGGACCGCATGTGCTCATCAACGCCATCACGCACGGCAACGAGATCTGTGGCATGGTGGCCGCCACCCATCTGCTGGACACCGGCGTGCGCCCGAAGATCGGCACCTTGACGGTCAGCTTTGCGCACGTCGAGGCCTACGAGGCTTTCGACATCGACAGACCTTACGACAACCGCCAGCTCGTGCACAACCTGAACCGCATCTGGTCGGCCGCCATGCTGGACGGTGCGGAAGACAGTCCGGAATTGCGCCGCGCCCGCGAGATGCGCCCTGTCCTGGACGCCGCCGACTTCGTGCTGGACATCCATTCCACGCGCGCCCCCGTGCAACCCTTCTGGGTCTACAACGAGATGGACCGCAACACCGCGCTGGCCGCTGCAGTCGGCTCGCCGCAGGTGCACCTGGTCATGCCGCAAGACAAGTTTCCGGGCACCGGGGTCATGGGCTACGGCCATCATGGCGATCCGCTGTCCGACAGCGGCGGTGCGCTCGTTGTCGAATGCGGCCAGCATTTTTCGCGTTCCGCGGCCGAACTCGCCACCGACGTCACCTTGCGCTTTCTCGCGCATCTGGGCCTCATCGACACGCCGGCCGGCACGCCGGCCCCGCCCACCCCGCAGCGCTATCGCCTGCTGGAGGTCCACATGGTGAAGTCCGAGGACTTCACCTTCACGCGTCCGGTGATTGGCTTTGAGACCTTCGACAAGGGCGAACTGATTGCCATGAATGGCACGGAAGAAATCCGCTCCCCGTGCGATGCCTGCACGATCTTCATGCCCACGCGCATGCCCATCGTGGGCCGCGAAGCCGTGTATCTGACGCAGGCGATCTGACGCCTGACATCGCGTGACCAAGCGACGCGGGCGCCGCACGCATGCGCCCGGCTCGCCGCGCATACCGGGCATCAAGCGCCTTGCGCCTGATGTCCGCCGAATCCTCAAAGATCCGGAATCAGGCGCTTGCCCATGCTGATCACCGCATCCTCCTGAAAGCCCAGGCTGTCGTAGAAGCGCTTCACCGCGACGTTCTCGGAACGGATCAGCAGATTGATCTTCGGGCACCCCATCTCAAGCAGCTTTCGCTCGACCGCCCGCATCAGCGCCGAGGCGAAGTGGCGCCGCCTATGCAGGGGCGAAACGGCCAGATAATTGATCCAGCCACGATGGCCGTCGTAGCCGCCCATCACCGTCGCGACAATGGCGCCATCCCATTCACCCACCAGAAAGAGATCGGACTGCACCGTCAACTTGCGCGCGATGTCCTTGCGCGGATCGTTCCACGGCCGTGTCAGACCGCAGGCTTGCCACAACGCGATCAGCGCGGTTTCGTCGGATGCCTGAAACGGCCGGATGGAGAGGTCTTGCTGAGACATGCTTCATTCCTTGTGATGAAAGAACGAAGGCCTTGCGATACGCCCCGGATGCAAAACGCAATCAAACAAAAAAGGCCACGAGGGGTATCGTGGCCTTCTGGGATAAGCGCCGCATAACCGGCGCCCGAACACGGCTAGCCACTCAACGGAGACGTCGAGTGATTCGTCGGAAATCTGCGCGCGATGCGGCAGCGATGTGCGGTGCGTTCATGCGCTGCAGCTTACACGAGGCGCCCTGCCGCCCGCAAACCCCGCACCGCCTTGTCAATCGGTCGCGGGCGCGGGCAATGTGCCTTCCATCACCACCACCGCCTGGCCGGCCACGTTGGCCCACACTCCGTCGTCCCGCGGCTCCGCATGCGCCAGCAACAGGCTTGCACGTCCCATGTCCACGCCCTGCCCCACGCGCAGCCGCAGGGCGCCCTTGCCAGCAAGCGAGGCGCGCAGCGCCGTGACGGCCGCCGTCGCACTGCCCGTGGCGGGGTCTTCGGTCATGCGGCTCGTCAGCATCCGCGCCTGGATATCGGTGGGCGCATCCATCGCCTCGCTTGCCGTGTCGGTGGTGTAGACATAGATGGACTTCGCGCCCAGTTGCGGCATCAAGGCCGCGTAGCCCGCCGCATCGGGCGACGCGCGGCGCAGCGCGTCGCGGCTGGCAACCTGCACCACCAAAAACGGCAATCCCACCGACGCCACCATCGGCGCGTGCGTTGACACCATGATGTCCTCGCAATCCAGACGCAGCGCCCGGGCCACCGCGTCCAACGGCGCCTCGCTGCCGCGCGACAGCGGCTGCGGCGCGCGCAGTTGCGCACCCTGCAGGCCGTGCTCCCCGTACGTCAACGCAATACGCACCAGGCCGGCTTCTTCCTCGAACACGAACGCCTGCGGCGCCGGCAACCCGGCCGCGATCTGCTCGCGCGCCAGCACGACCGCGGTGCCCACATTCGGATGGCCGGCAAACGGCACTTCGCGATCCGGCGTGAAGATGCGCACGTGCGCGGTATGGGCACGGTCTTGCGGCGGCATCACGAAGCTGGTTTCCGAATAGTTGAATTCGCGTGCGATCCGCTGCATCTGGCGTGCGTCCAGACCCTGCGCGTCCAGCACGACAGCCAGCGGATTGCCGAGGTAAGCATGGCCGGTGAACACATCGGCCGTCACGTAGCGGTAGCGCATCCAAACATCCTCAAGATCCACCCGACACGGGCGGCAAGCCCAGATTGTGCGTGCCGCGGCGCGAACGTGAAAAGGCACAGAGCCGCGAAATTGCACGCATAACAGACGCCTTTCGGCATCAAGGAAGACGTGGCCGACATGACGGCCGCACCGCCCCGCTTGGTGCGCCATCACTATTGAAAATCACACGTCGCTGCGGAATACTTTGCGTCCCGACCAACTACTTTTGGAGGAGGTTGCAATGCAACGCGAAGACATCCAAAAGCTGGGCGCACAAGCTGCGCGAGACGGTTTGACCTTGTGGGATTGCCCGTTCTATCGGGCCGCCGCCATGCCGGGCCATACCGGCGAATCGATCTCCGAGTGGAGCGGCAAGGTCGAAGCCTGGGAAGCCGGATGGATGGAGGCCACGGGCGGCGGCCAAGCGCCCCCTGGCGGCCGTTTCCGCTACGTGCCGCGCGCGATGGCGCGGCTTTGCAATTGACTCGACATGCGCCCCGCCTCCGGGGCGCTTTGCATTTGGCATCGCAAGCAAATGTCGCGGAGCAGATACGAAACCCGGATAAGTGAATCGGCCCCGTTTTTATCGACATATACTGTACATTCATACAGTATTTTTAGTTTCATCATGCGATGCACCGTCATCCGAACCCACACCCTGGGCCGGAAGCGCCACGACAACGATCCCGCCCCTGCAGTGACCGGGACGGTCCGCATGTATTCCATCATGCGCGAGGACATGCGCCGCTACATCAGCGTCATGACGCTGGACACCCTGGCCAAGTTCGGCGCGTCGCAGAAAGGCCCTATCCCCGATCTGCTCGAGCCCGAACTGCTCACCTTCGGATCCGATCGCGGCATGATGGTCTGCGGCTTCGAGGAAATCGACGGCAGGCGCTATTACCAGGGGTGGTGGATGCAGTGGGTGCACCTGTAGACGCGCGGCAAAGCCGTGCGGACGATGATCCATCCCGCTATTTCTGCGCGTAACTTTTCTGGACAAGGATGGCGATCGCGCTCATCTTTTGGCTCAGGACCTTTCCCACGAGGAGGCGCGAATGGATGACCCCGTTCACAGAGCCGGCCAGGAAGCCGCCAGATATGGTGTGCCGCTATCTGCCTGCCCCCTCATGAAAGAAACCAACATGCCCAGCCATACGGGCGAGTCGCTACCTGGTTGGCGCGCCAGATTGGCCTCGTGGCAGGCCGGCTGGCATCAGGAAAACGAAGCCCGCCTTGCAGAGCTTCGCCGCCGCCGGTTATTGCAACAATCGCTGGACTGATCCCGTCTGGCCCGCTGGCGGGAACGGGGTTTGCTGGAACCCAATTGCCGCAGCGGCGTGATTGTCATTCGATCAAGCAGAGGGCGGCTCCGCACACTCCCTCCCTCTGGCCGCTGCGGCCCTTTCCGCCGCTTCAATTTCTCCGCTGTCCCCGGCAAGCGCGCTTGCTGCGCGAGCGCATTACAGTTCCCGGATGATCTTGTACCCGCAGCGCACGCATACATGGCCGTTGTAAAAGCGATCGCCCATCAAGGACGTTGCGCCCACGACGTTGTTCGAGTCACGAGACGGCCCTGCCACCAATGCTTTCGCCTTCGGCGGCGCGGTGCCGACCGCCGCGGTGTCGACCGCCGCGGTATCGACCGCCGCGGTATCAAACACCGGCCGGAAGTCGTGACTGAACAACCGCCCGGCCAGCCCTTTGCAGCGCATCGCTAACTCCTGAACTGACGCGGCACAGCCAGCGCCTTCGCAAGAGCGCCGACTGCTTCAGCCTGAAGAACAATGCCTGCGATTGACCGTTGGACCATTCGATCGCCCCGTCGATTGATAACCTGGCCAATATCCGGAAATACAAAAGGTGTGTCGATAGGAACAATATGAATCCTCGTCCCGCCTCTTGAAATACATCAATCGTCGCGATCGTGTCCCGCAGCGGCCACCGCGATGGGGTAGGCCGAAATCCGCGATCGAGATACACTACCGGGCTGGGTGTCAGGCGTATTCCTTCGCGCTGGCAGGTCAACGCGATGGTCGGGCCGCCACGCAGGAGCCCGCGCGTCCATGCAGCCCAGCATCCCCCATGCCCTCGACATCGCAGCCGCCATCATCTTTGCATTGGCGCTGATCCACACCTTCACGGTCAAACAGTTCGAGCGGCTCTCCCACCGCTATCCCCGCCACGCCGGCCTGTTTCACCTGCTCGGCGAAGTCGAGATCGTCTTCGGCTTTTGGGCCTTTGTGCTTCTGATCGTCATGGCGATAGCCGCCGGTGGAGATCAAGCGCTCGCCTACGCCGAGTCTCGCAACTACACCGAACCGCTCTTCGTATTTGTAGTCATGGTCGTGGCGGCATCCCGCCCGGTCCTCCAGACGGTCATGGTCGCCGTCAACCTGGTCGCAAAGAACCTGCCTTTCCATACCTCCGTCGCCACCGCGTGGCTGGGCCTTGCCGCGGTTCCGCTGATGGGATCCCTGATCACAGAGCCGGCCGCCATGACCATTGCGGCCCTCATGCTTGCCCCGCAATTGTTTCGGCCGTCCGTTCCGGCCGTTCCCAAGTACTTCGCGCTTGGCGTGCTGTTCGTCAACATTTCGATCGGGGGAACACTGACCGCCTACGCGGCGCCCCCCGTTCTGATGGTCGCCGCCACCTGGAATTGGGACTCGGCGTTCATGCTGGCCACCTTCGGCTGGAAAGCCGCCATTGCCGTGGTCGTGAACGCCACCGTGGCCACGTTCATGATGCGCAAGTATCTGCTTCAACTGCCGGCCGAAAGCATGACCCGGTCCGAGCGCCCTCCCGTGCCGATCACCGTGGTCATCGTTCACCTGGTCGTGCTGGCCGCGGTCGTTGCCCTGGCGCACCATCCCGTCGCGTTTCTTGGTTTGTTCCTGATGTTCCTGGGATTTACGCAAGCCTATGAGCGGCATCAGAACCCGCTGATCCTCAAAGAGGCGCTGCTCGTTGGCTTCTTCCTGGCCGGCCTCGTCATCCTGGGAGGCATGCAGGCGTGGTGGCTGCAGCCCATCGTCTCCAGCCTGGAACCCATCGCACTATTCTTCGGATCCCTGGCGCTCACCGCGATCACCGACAACGCCGCATTGACCTATCTGGGCTCGCTGATCGACGGCATCTCCGACGAATCGAAATACATGCTGGTGGCGGGCGCCGTCGCCGGCGGCGGCTTGACGGTCATCGCAAACGCCCCCAACCCGGCGGGCGTGGCACTGCTAAAGCGCGGCTTTTCAGACGAGACCATCAGCATCGGCGGACTGCTGCTTGGCGCGCTGGGTCCCACGGCAGTTGCGGCGGGTGCGTTGCTTTTGCTGTAGCTTCACGCATCAAAAGCTCACCGCCAGCCCGGCAGAGAAGCCCGACACATTGGTGCCGAACACGTATCTTCCGACCAGCCTCGTGCGCGTGATGAACACGTCATAGGCGCTAGAGTCCAGCTCCAGACCCGCGCCCAGTGCCGTCAGCCGGTCAAAGCCCAGGGCGCCGCGCTGGTCCCCTAGAAACTCCGAATGGGTAAGCTCCAGAACATATCGCAATGGGCGCTGCAGCATGGTGATACCCGTAGGGGCCCGGTAGCGCGCCCACAAATTGGCGGACTGGGCCACCGCGCTGCCCTGCACCGCAGTCGAGCTGTCGAAGCTCTTCAAGCGGATGTCGGAGTACCGCAACTCCACGTCCACCTCATAGCCCGGGCGGTAATGTTCGTAGTCCAACATCAGCGACCCGCCCAACCCGTACGCGTTCAATGATCCACGATCGAGAAAGTCTACATCCCTGCCCGTGCGCTGCCCCACGTACCAACTGGCCGCGCGCAAGTCGCTCGTGACGTTGCCCAACGCGACATTGAAGATGGGGCGTAGCTTCAGTTCATCGGTCAGTTTGAAGTCCCAACCGATGCCGCCGGTAGCCGACACACTGTTCCACTTGGTGGGAATGCGGCGTTGCTCCGCGCCTTGGGTCGCAATGAAAGTGGGGTCGTAGCGGCTGCCGGCCAGCACGCCTTCAAGGTAGATAGGGACGGAATCAGATATCGTGTCGCCCCCACCCAATTGCGTCATGAAAAACTCGGTTGAGCCCGTGGTGGAAGCACCGGCGCTGCCAATGGACAACGAACTTGTCGTAATGTCTGGCACGATGGAAAAAGACATAAGCGCCAATACCCCATTGGCACGCTTCTGTAGATCATCGTGACTCAACCGAATGGTTGATTGTGCCGTGGCCTCGGCACCCGCCAGGCACGCGAGCCCCATCACGAGGCACCCCGGCACGCTCCCGCTCCGCAGCGGCCAGGGAGCATATCGCAACCCAAATGCGCGTGTGTTGAACATGCTGGTTCTCCATGGACAACATGAATTGACACCTTGCCATATGGTCGGATTCGTTCGAATATCACGCAACCGGCGCGAAAAACAAAGGCGCCTCCAGCATCCTGCTGGCGCGCGTTGCGCCTGCACCACAAAGCGGTAAACCGCTGCACCGCACGCGATTCGGTCACGAAAATCCCTCGCCTACCAATTTTCCGGGCAAGGCCGCCTCCCCCTCCTTCAGGCCACCCGCACGACTCGATACCTGCCGTCCGTTTCTTCCGGCTCGCCGCCGGCGAGAATCTGCCTCGATACATGGAGAGAAGTCGTTATGAAGCTCACTTCCAGTATGAACATCCTTTCCCCGTCTTCCGCAGCACGGAGATGTTCCGCCCGAGTAGCACGCAGCCAGCCTTTAAGGATCAGCACGATCGCCACGGCCGTCGTACTGGCATTCGCACCATCAGCGTGGGCCGCAGCAGCGCCCAAGCCCGCGGAACAGGCCACCAAGGACGCCAACGCCGCGCTCCTGCAGGAGTTGCCCTTTTCCGACAAGACCTCCTTCGAACTGGCGCACAAGGGATTCATCGCTCCCCTTCCCTCCGGAATGATCAAGGGCGAACAAGGCAACCTGGTCTGGGATCCGACCAAGTATGACTTCATCAAGGAAGGTGCGCCTGCGCCCGACACCGTCAATCCCAGCCTCTGGCGGCAATCGCAGCTGCTGAATATTTCGGGTCTGTTCAAGGTGATGGACGGGATTTACCAGGTTCGCAACTACGACCTGTCCAACATGACCATCGTCGAGGGCAAGGACGGCCTCACGATCTTGGATCCGCTCATTTCCACAGAAACCGCGAAAGCTGCGTTGGATCTCTATTTCCAGCATCGTCCAAAGAAGCCTGTGGTCGCGGTGATCTACACGCACAGCCACGTCGATCACTATGGCGGGGTGCGAGGGGTGGTGGATGAAGTGAACGTGAAGGCCGGGACCGTCAAGATCTACGCGCCGCTTGGGTTTCTGGAACATGCCGTCGCGGAAAACGTCATGGCCGGCACCGCCATGAGCCGACGCGCAAGCTACATGTACGGCAACCTCCTGCCGCCCAGCGCGACGGGACAAGTGGGCGCGGGGCTGGGCACGACGACCTCAGCCGGCACGGTGACCCTCATCCCGCCTACGGACATCATCGAGAAGACGGGCGAGACGCGCACGATCGACGGGCTCACGTATGAATTCCTGTACGCACCCGGTAGCGAAGCGCCCGCCGAAATGCTGTACTACATCAAAGAGAAAAAGGCGCTGAACACCGCCGAGGACTCCACCCATACACTGCACAACACCTATTCGCTTCGCGGCGCCAAGATCCGAGACCCGCTTGCGTGGTCAAAATACTTGAACGAGGCATTGGCGCTGTGGGGTGACGACGTCGAAGTCATGTATGCCATGCACCACTGGCCGGTGTGGGGAAAGAAGGAAGTCCAGGAGCAGTTGGGCATGCAGCGGGATATGTACCGCTACATCAACGACGAGACGCTTCGCCTGGCCAACATGGGATACAACAAAGAAGAGATTGCCGAACAGGTCAAGCTGCCGGAGGCGATCGCCACGAAGTTCTCCAACCGCGGCTATTACGGCTCCGTTAACCACAATGTGCGCGCCACCTACGTGCTGTATCTGGGCTGGTTCAATGGCAACCCCGCCACCCTGCACACATTGCCGATCCAGGAGGCTTCCAAGCGCTACGTGGACATGATGGGCGGCGTGCCTGCCATTCTTTCCAAAGCGCGCGATTACTACAAGAAGGGAGATTACCGCTGGGTGGCCGAGGTGGTGAATTACGCAGTCTTTGCTGAGCCCGACAACCAGGAAGCAAAGAACCTCCAGGCCGACGCCCTGGAGCAGATGGGCTACCAGGCAGAAAGCGGCCCGTGGCGCAATTTTTACCTGACCGGGGCAAAGGAACTGCGCGAAGGCGTGCAGAAACTGCCCGTCCCCGACACCGCCAGCCCGGACACCGTGCGCGCAATGACGCTGGATATGCTGTTCGATTATTTCGCGGTTCGGCTAAATCGCGAAAAGGCCGCAGGCAAGCACGTGGTGCTGAACCTTGACTTCACCGACACCGACCAGAAATACACGCTCGAGATGGTGAACAGCGTGCTAAATCACACCGAAGGCAAGCAGGCCAAGGAGCCGACGGCCAGCATGTCGCTCAGCCGGGAAACGCTCAACCGGATGATGCTAAAGGAGATGACGCTCAAGGACGCACTGGCCAAGGGTGACGTAAAAGTCAGCGGCGATCAGCAGAAAATCACGGACATGTTTGCGTCCTTGGACAACTTCGAGTTCTGGTTCAACATCGTGACACCGTAGGTCGAGGTCTTAAGTTGAAGTCTTAGGTCCCGGTTATTGGAAGATTGCCGACGTGATCGCGAGACCAATGAGAAAGGCCGTTAGTGATCTCTCACTAACGGCCTTGGAACTACTGGTCGGGACGGCGGGATTCGAACTCGCGACCCCTTGCACCCCATGCAAAGCGGTCGGACCGATCCCTTTTATTTTCAACGACTTACGTTGTCGCTCGCTGCAAACGGTGCGCAACGAAGCGCAAAAACGTTCAGGGATGTCCCCACAAAGTCCCCACGTCATGGTGGAGAGCGAAGAACGCCTTTCAAAACGTGGTGACTGATTCGATCACTGCAGCCGTTCTTGGACGCTGTGGGGCGAAAAATGCGGTCCAGCAGAGCGTCAAGTTGCGCAGGCTTCGTGAGCCAGGCCTCAACGCCATCCGGCAGAAACTTGAAATCGGCTTCTTGCACGCTTCCGCTGAAGATGATGATCCGCGGGACAACTCGGGAGCCTCGTGCTTTGAGCTGCGGCGCCAACTCCAAGCCTGATACGTCAGGCAGTTCGACATCCAAAAGGACCACTTCGGGCTCGAACTCTGCCGCTGCCCGTAATGCAGACGCCCCGTCGCCGGCTGTCCGGACCAACACGGCTGGATCCATCATTAAGCACTCGGCTGTCAATTCGGCCATCGCCGAATCGTCGTCAACAATGAGAACTCGCATACAGTTGGCCTGCTTAATATTTGGAAGGTCGAAGTCCCAGTTCATCGAATGCCGCTTGCTGGCTTCGAGGCGTGAACTGTGCGATAGATACGCTTTGCGGTCAATTTGTTTCGCTCTCTCCGCCGCGCCTACACTGGACATTCGATGGAGAGACCATGTGTAGCCATTACCAAACGCTGAAAGACGCCGAGCTGCTGCTCAGGAAATTCGGTGTGACCAGGCCGGGCGTGCTGAGCAGATACGACATGTGGCCGCGTTACCAGGGCGTGTTCGTCCGACGGCCGCCGGAGCATGACGCCGGCGACGAGGCCGCCGCGCAGCGCGAAGCTGTAGCCGGCCGCTGGGGCCTCATCAGTGCGTTGACCAAGCCTTACGGTTTGGACAAGGCCGCGAAGCTATCCACGTTCAACGCTCGTAGTGAAAGCGCGGCCACATCTTTCACCTTTGGCCATGCTTGGCGCCGCGGGCAGCACTGCATCATTCCAGCCGATGCCATTTTCGAGCCGGACTGGCGCTCAGGCAAAGCCGTAGCGACGCGATTCACCAGAGCCGACGGGGCGCCGTTGGGCGTGGCTGGGCTATGGGACCGGTTCCGGGATGCAGCTGGCCAGTGGCAAGAGAGCTACACCATGCTGACCATCAACGCGGATGAGGACCCGCTGTTCCGCGACTATCACCAGGCCGGCAAGGAAAAACGCATGGTGGTGATCCTTCCCGAGGGCGCGTACGGCGACTGGCTGACCGCACCGGCCGATCAGAGCCGAGATTTCCTGGTGCCCTTCCCGCCCGACAAGCTGGTCGCCATACCGATGACCTGACCCCTTTTCTGCTGCCATATACTGTATATACATACAGCATTATTGCAGCGAATCATGCTTTGCTCCGTCGTCCGCACCCACTATCTCGGTCAGAAGCGCCGCGACAATGACCCCGCGCCAGCGGTGACCGGCACTGTGCGGATGTACTCGATCACGCGCGAGGACATGCGCCGCCAAGTACGGGTGATGACCATGGACGGCTTGGCTAAGTTCGGTGCGACCTCCAAAGGCCCCATTCCCGATTTGCTGGAGCCGGAGCTACTGACGTTCTGTTCTGAGCGCGGCATGATGGTCTGCGGCTTCGAAGAAATCGACGGCAGGCGCTATTACCAGGGGTGGTGGATGCAGTGGGCGGAAGGCTAAACCGTCGCAACGCAAACCTAACAAAACGGCGCGCGTCCACTTTGGCACGCGGCCGGCGTCGGAGGTGGTGCAGAAACGGCAGAGCTCCTGTCCGAGCAGACCATTTTTCTACGCATGGGCGCCTCCGTGTCCCCGCGCACCTCACCCAAAGATTGCTTGTTTCAAATGAGCGGTAGGGAAAGGCTTCGGAAGGTCGTACCGTAAAGAGGTGGCATTTCGCCGCAATAGATCAAAGGGTGCATATATGAGCTTGACGGTTCGCATGAATTCGCCTGGTGACCAATCAGGCAGACTTAACGAGAAAGATTTGCCGGGGAAACACCTATCGGAGCAACCTCGGCAACAACAGGAAGACGCCAGGCAAGAGACCACACCCAGCGAAAAAAAGGAGTCCAACGTCGACAAGAATTCTTAACTCGAAGGATCGTGACAGCGTGCAGGACCGTTCGTCCGGCAAAGGCTCGCCCTCCTCTGAGTAGCGTGATTTTGATCGGCAGACATGCCTACTAGAAAGGGAGTTCCTCATGAAGAACTTAAGCAGCTCGGACTTTGACGTCGACGGTCAGCCTATGCGATTGAACACTCAACATCAAAGCAGCACACGCGATATTGGTAAGAAAAGTTCCCTTCCGTCCCACTCTTCGCCTGAGACGCAAACGCCGAATAAGACAGACAGTCCTGCGGTGCCTAGCCAGGAGCGGCCTACAAAAGAGGAAGGTTCCAACACCGTTAAAGACGGCCGCGGGCACGGTCCGCGCAGACATACCGACTGGAAGAAATAGTCCGCGTCCAGCCACAGTGGGCGGGCGGCGCTACTCCCGGAAGGGGTGGATGCAATGTCGAATTGGCTCTGCGAAAATCGGCAGCGCTTGCCGAACGGCCAAGGGCGTTGATAGCGCAGATTAGACCGCCTTCCTAACATCGCAAACAGCCAGCACCTGGGCACAGTACTTGCGAGCCCCACAAGGCGCTGCGGCGGTGGGCACATCCTTCGGGCCCTCAGGCGAATGGCACCTCCGCCTGAGCCGCCGCAGCCCCCCTTCAAGTGTAGATATTGCCTGCACGGAATGACGAACTCCGAGCGCACGCATTTGGACCGACAGTGGACTGTCGTTGCCACCAAGACCGTCCTAGATGTCGAACCTCATTCACGCAATATCAAAAAAAGGGGCGCGCGAAGTTGAGCACTTCTGCCCCGAAGTTTTCTTGGGGCATGTGTCACGCCGACTTTCCCTTCCCTCGCAAGAACGCTGCAACCTCTCCCTTCAGCGACTTAGCATCATAAGTCGAATTCCTGACGGCAGCCTGCAATACAACCCTTCGAGCGTCGGTCGACATAGAGTGCCAAACGCTCACGACCGCAGCCCCCAGGCAAGCAATGACGCGCCGCTCATGCTCGTCAAGAACCCCAGGGTCCAGCATCTCAACAAACGTAGGCAGTTGCACGCCGCCCTCGTTTAGCCAGCGCTCAATCTCATGGTCATCTTGATGATCGTGGTCCATGGCGAATCCTACAAAAGATCATCCGTTGCTAGGCGCGCAATCTTCGCCTTAAGTGCAGACTTAGTAAACGCTGCTTGAGCACTTTGACGATTCAGCACTTGTTGGCGCGCGTCAAGCGGAAGCTCATCCCAAAGGCTCAAAATGGACGCCCCAAGGAAGGCGAGAATTCGACGCTCAGACTCCTCGTACTCCTCGATAGCGAATGATTTGGCCAGCGAAGCAAGCTGTGAGCCCCCTTCATCGTCCCAACGCTCCTGTGCGTTTACACCCGTTGACTGTGTCATGGCGTCCTCCCGTCGGTGCCTAAACCTAGTGTAGGCCCGGGACGGTCAGAGCCTTACGGTTGTTTCAATTCAGTCTTAGGACGTACGTGCCATGGGGAGTACCGTGAATAGGTGGCATACGTCACGACAACTCAAGAGGTACACATCATGACATTCCCTACTCGCTTTAGCGCCGCCGGTCCTCCTTCGCAACCCGGTCAGGACGACCAGTCGAACAAACAGCAAGAGCAGCAAACCCAAGAACAAAAAGAAGACGCCGCGCGAAAACAGGTTCAGGGTGATCCCACCAAGCAGCGCACGCCACAGTAGCGTTGTGCATCTCTGTCGCTGTTCTGTAATTGGACGCGGCACCTCCCCCTAGCATCACCAGGAAGTCTATAAGCGCTAGCTCATCGCATGGACGCGAGAGCTGGCGAATGCATTTTTTCAGGACATCCTCCCGCATCCTTTCTCCTCTAAGCATCGCAGAGAAGTCGCCAGACCACATTACCTTCCAGCACCAGGGACCGCGCGCACCACACCATGGACCGACTCGCCAAGTTTGGCGCGACGGAAAAAAGCCCGATCTCTGATCTGCTCGAGCCAGAGATGCTGACGTTTCGCTCCGATCGAGGAATGATGGTGTGCGGGTTCGAAGAGATCGACGGCCGGCGACATTATTAAGGATGATAGGTGCGCTGGACGGCGTAGATTCTGGCGCGTTATATACACACAATCGAGCACAACGTAACCTCTGGTAAATTAGCGTCTGAAGGTCAGCATCTCATCGGACGATAACGAAAGGGTTTGCGATATGGCACTCCAACGGGAACGAATATTAATTTTGGCGAAAACATACCCATCGCCGAGCGCTAATTACATCGAAACGTCCTGTGTGGCAGGTATCAATTCGGCGGGAAAAATGCGGCGCCTATTCCCTGTGCCATTTCGGCTGCTCGAAGATGAGCAACAGTTTTCCAAATGGCAATGGGTAGATGCCAACATTGAGAAAGCCCGCAACGACCACCGTCCAGAGAGCTTCAGGATAGATGTGGGAACTTTAGAATGCCGCGAGAAAATTCTTCCAAAGAACGAATGGAACGCGCGCCGAGAGTGGATCGGTCGACTTCCCCAATTTGAGTCCTTTTCAGCCCTGGAGCGTTGGTCTTCTGAGACGAAGGCGTCCTTGGCGTTGATATGCCCCCGCAAGCTGAATGCGTTGGACGTCGTCCCTGCGCGGAGGGCCGATTGGACCGACGAAGAAATCGCCAAGCTTATGCGTGCTCAAAATCAGGGGAGTCTACTAACCGAGCCAGAAGCGCGAGGCGAGATCGCCATGCTCAACAAACTTCCCTGTGACTTCTACTATCGGTATGTCTGTTCCGACGGCATTGAGCGACGCCACAAAATCGTTGATTGGGAGGCGGGCCAGCTTTACAGGCGTTGCGAGAGAGACTACGGCTTGGAATGCGACGATATGTTCAAGCAGAAGTTGCTAGATTCGATGTTGCAGAAAGACATGATGCTGTTGATGGGCAATCAACACCGATTTCAAGACCAGTGGCTGATCATCAGTCTCATCTACCCGCCTAGGCAAACGCCCACGAGTCAGTACGCGCTGTTTTAACCGACTGCGTTACACCGATATGTTTAACCTTTGCGCCCGACACCGCTGATACTGCATTTGCGACCATCGATCGATGGCAGTAATTGTGGTCCGCCTCGAAGCAAAGAAGCGCACAATTTGAACTTGCCGTCAAAGCAGCGAGAGCAGCTATCTCTGCCTCTTGTGAGGCCAGATATCGCAAAAATCCCTTCTTATACAAAGACCAGTTTCCGTCCACTCGATACTGATTGCGAACGTCTTTTGGGCATCCGAGTGCCGCTACATGCGTGTACTCAAAGCCGGACAGATTTAGGGACGCTCGCAATGCGGTTTTGGAGAACCCCGGCTTGCGGGAGAGGGGCATTTCACGAATATCGACAACAGTTTCGACGCTGTGATGCCCGAGGAGCGAAATAAAGCGAGAGAGATCGATTCCCTCGTACCCAATAGTGAAAATCATGATGGTATTGCCCATAACTGCGTTGACGAAGTGTAGCCCTATTGCTGGGCGGAGTGCATTCGGGTCGCTCCACTCTGCTGGCACTCGGGCAGGCGAACTCGACCCTCGCAGCCCCATTGCTCCAGATGCTGGCGTGCCTATCCGCCGGATTCCCGATGGCACTTCCTCCGCGCCGGGAAGAAAATTTGATGCCAGGAGCCTGCACACTGCTACATCTGGCCTGCAGGTGCGAAGGATGTCTCATCATGCCCGCCGGTTCAAGATTGTCTGATGTGGTTCTCGAACTCCCTGATCATTCGACATGCCGCGTGGAGCGCCGCCTGGTGGTGGCGCCCGGGCGCCGCGGCACGCTGCACACCCAGTTCATCTGTATGCTCGCCACGGGCGAATTGGTGACTTGGCTGTCGGGCACGCGGTACCGAATGCCCGACGGCAAGATAGGCACGGCTGTGGGCGAAATGCCGGCGCAATCCGACGACCCCGGCTCAAAGCACTAAGAGATCACGGCTCCGTACGAGCATTCGAATGATCGACCTACTCGTAGTCTTGGCGACGCAGGCGCCGTCGGCGCGTGACGAGCTGGTCCAGCCCAATCCCTAACGCGTCCGCAAGCCGTTCTCGACTTGCCTGCGACAGGCGGGAAAACTCCGTTTCCATATTTGTGTACGCTGACACGCTCACGCCCATGCGTTGGGCCATAGTCAGCTGATTTAACCCCAAATACTCCCGCCAAGCGCGCGCGAGGGACCAGTGATTATGCACTGCGGCAACGACTACTTCGTGCGGGATTAGCCCATCGGCCGGGATCCTCGGACGCTGGGACTCACCGATCACTGGCAGCATTGCCGGATCGGTTGAAAGGGTAGTGAGCTCGTCATCGGCCAGCAAACCTATCAATTCAGGGTCGACTATCCCTGCAGGTCGGGCAGGCGAAGCGGAGGCCAACTTAAGGAGACGCTGGTACTCGTCGTAACGCAGCACCACAAACGCGGGAACACCATCCACGTGCAAGACTGTGGGGCCAATCTCTTTCACGCTTGCTCCTGTCTCAACTTAATGCCATGCACGTCTACGGTATCGCCCGCAACACCGAAACGAATTTCGTAGCCGCCCACCGTCATTGTGTGAGGCGCGCTTTCCGAAAGCAATCCAACCTCCTGCTCGACACGCAAAGCGACCTCCTGGACCGCATCCACAATTCGACGCTGGTCAGCACTGGCCAAGCCGAAGACGTCCCTCGCCGCCTCTGGGTGCCAATCGATCTTCACTATCGGGCTCCTTCTCCCGTTCCCCCCAAAAGCGCGGGGAGTGACCGCCGTTTTATGACGATGCGCGGGCCACGTCAACCCGCGTGTCAAGGCGGCTTCATGGCATTGGCCCGGTAAGCCTCGGCGCGTGCCAACGTGCGATAAAAGTCTGCGCCGGCATTCACTAACGCGTTCATTTCACGGGCGCTGATTTTGGACTCAATGGAGGCCAAGCAGACAGCGCACTTGGATAGCACTTCAGCCCAGTCTTCAAACGGCCGCACTGACGCAGCCCGGGTAATCATCTTTTCCAAAATCTCATCCGCGTCCATTTTTCCACCGCGAGCCCTGACAGGATGCGTCGTATCCGCAAACGTCGTTCCCCTCCCCATCAGGCTGTTGCCAGTCAGCCAATGCGGGAGAAGACGAAAATTCTTCCCATCGTGCAAATTCTTACCATTGGGTGCACGGCGCGTAAGCCGCGGCAGGCCTGCTTTTCATGGCGCACAGATGTGAGGAGGTCTTCCCGCACTATTGCAATGAGGCGCAAGAAGGCGAACACTGGTTATCCCCCAACCGGAGGACACGGCCATGCTTGAAGAAGTCCGACGTCAAGGCGCCGCCGCGGCCCGAATCGGTCTCACAATCTGGGATTGCCCCTTTATCCATGCCAGCGCAATGCCTGCGCACACCGGCGAGCGATTTTGGGATTGGGAAGCCAAAGTTCACGCATGGGAGGAAGGCTGGATACAGGCCTCGTCCGATCGTGTCGAAAAACAGGACGCATAAAATCGCACGCCGCGCGCCGTCCGCCGCTGATCGTGCTTCGTCTCCCTGTATGTTGGTACAGTTGGGTCTTGGCTCGACCCAAAAGCGCTTTACAGCGAGACAGTATTTTGAGGCCGATATCATGCGAATTTTGATCGTAGACGACGATAGTTTGTCGGCGGAGTTAACCGCTGAATGCTTGATGATGGATGCTGACGTATCCATCGAAATCGCGAGTGACGGCGCGTCCGCCCTAAACGTCGTCGGTTCATTCGCGCCTGACGTCATCCTCTTGGATGTGCACTTGCCGGATGTGTCCGGGATTGAACTGGTCGCACCGTTGAGAGCTTCGTGCCCTACCTCCGGCGTGCGAATCATCATTTTGAGCGGAAGTGTTCGGGACGACGCTGTGACCACCTGTCCTGAAGGGGTCAGCGCCTGGCTTGAAAAGCCTGTCCATATCGATACTCTTCTGGAGTGTGTGTCGGGCAAGCCTAGCGCGTGATGTCTGACGGTGCCCTTGTGACCACGATCGCCTCGGAGACACGCATTGTGGGCGGGAGTTCGGCCATTTTTCGAGAACGAGGCAACCTTGGGAGCGATTCATGCGCGAAGCGTCAAGCGGCTCAATTAGCCGGATAGTCCGGACGGAAGTCGGCCGACTGAAAGGCACGCCCGGGGTCATGATTTTGCGTGTGGAACACCTACCCCTGGCCGAGGATGCCAGTGACACCAGGCCGGAGGTGACGGTGTTCGTGATGGATCACCGCCAGGCATCGGTTCTCGAAGAGCAAATCTTGGAATCCTTTGGCACATTCGATGCAAGTCCCTTCGATCCAGAATCGAGAAGCTGACTCGTTGCGCTT
Organism: Achromobacter sp. E1; assembly: GCF_037039475.1. Taxonomy (NCBI): domain Bacteria; kingdom Pseudomonadati; phylum Pseudomonadota; class Betaproteobacteria; order Burkholderiales; family Alcaligenaceae; genus Achromobacter; species Achromobacter sp. E1. The sequence goes on along the minus strand of NZ_CP146253.1, from coordinate 2,110,497 downwards.
CGCGCGCCATCCCATAAATCTCTATATTTTCCGGGCCACGCCTTCACCGTCGCGCTGTGGCGCGCAGCGCACACGGCGTATCGCACCAACACCTGATCCTGCACCCAAGTTTGCCATTCGTCATAGCTCGCAGGCGCTTGCGGAGGATCCGGAATCGACGGGCATGGCGCTGCAAGGGCGCTATCGAGTGGCGGTACCGTTCGTGGCACGTACAGCGTCCGTGAGGGTGCGCACGCGGTCAACGTCAGGCCGGCAGCCAGCAGGCAGAGGATTCGCATTTTTCAAGGCCGTGGAGAGTGCGCCGATCGACGCAGTGAGTTCGGGACCGACCGCCGCCGCAGCGCGAGCGTTCTCGGCCATCGCCTGCAAGTCTTGGTTGGTTTGCTGGATCGAGGCACGCGCCAGGGCCAAGTCGTCGACAGCCCGGTCCAATTGCAACTCGGCCAACTCTTGGCCGTGGGACGCAGCAAGCACGTACCAGGCAGCACCTGCCCCTGCCACCGCCGCCGCGGCATACCCTTTCCATCCGCTCAGAATGCCTACCAGCTTCCCGCCGGCGGCCATCATGCTGCTACCTTCCAGCCGCGGGGCAGTTGGAAATGTGGTCCGTCCTTGAGCGTCTTCCAGTCCCCGCCCCACTCCACCGGCACGCCTAACTCCGCGGCGCAGGCCTTTACCACGTCGGCCAGCTCTTTAAACCTGGCCCATTCGTTCCACGGAATGGCGCCACCAACAAGAGGCGCCAGATCGACGGCATGGCCATAGCCATCCGCTTGGCGAAGGTGCAGGCCGTTCAGGGTTTGGCTCTTGCCTGCGCCCACCAGCTCGCGCTGGCGCTCCGGCGTCCGTAGGCCTTCGACCACCGTGAAATCCACCGCCGTGCGTTGAATTGCCAGTTTGACGATTTCGACAAGCTGGGGGTGTACCCCTTCCAGGCGCTGCAAGCTGCGCGCCGACAAGGCGAATCCAGACATAGTTGCTCCTCAAAAAAAGGCGCGCCCGAAGGCGCGCCGTTGCTCAGAAAGGGTTTGGTGTCGTCAGGGGCGCGCGGCTCGCGCGCGCTCGTCCGCCAGCATGGCCAGCCGATTGCGCGCGCGGTACAGCAGATCCAGCTGCGCGCGCTTCTCCTCCGGCTCGAGGTCGGCGCGCTCCAGTGCTTTGATCTTGGTGTTCACGTCACGCAGTTGGCTGTCGGCAGTCTTGAATAGAGCGCGCACGCGCAGCTGCTCATCGCCGGCCAGCTCTCGCGCACGCTCCAGGTCGCCGAGCTCGCGAGCCTGCGAGTAGGCGGCATAGATCTGGTTCACTTCCCGCTGCTCGTCGTAGAAGCGCTGGATGTACTTGCTGCTGCGCGGGTCGGCCTCCTTGACGAAGTCGCCGACGACGAACCAGTTGTCCAGGCGGCTGAGGTCGCGCCGAGGGTTCTCCGGCAGGCCGGACAGTGGCCGGGCCAGATGGTCGGACACGTTGAGCGCCTGGGTGCCCAGCCAGCCGAAGTAGCCACGCGCCAGGTGCTCGACTCGCTGCGGCGAGACCCCCAGCGCCCGGCCCAGCGCCACCGCGCCGGCGGAAGTCGATGCCGTAAAGCGATCGCCGGCCGGCAGACGCTGCTGGCCCACGCTGTCGATGTCGCGCTCGCGGAAGGAGTCATGGTTGAACGCCGCTTCCATGGCGGGCTTTACCAGTTGGGGCACGGGGTTCATGGATAGCTGCTCCGTCAGGATGGCGCCCACCGTGCGGCCGAAGTCGCGCAGGCGAAAATCATCGCCGCCAAACGCCAGCTCGGTGCCGCGCTCGACGACGCTGCCCAGGGCGCCAATTTCGAACGGCTTGGGGATGTAGACGAACTGATTGGTGCCGGGCAGCTTGGTGATCCAAAACGAGTTGCGCGCCCAGTCAGGCAACTGCTTGTAGTCGTCGTCGTCCTTCATCCCCAGGTAAAGCAGCGCCGACGCCATCGCGACGGCGCCCGTCACGGCGGCAAATCGGCCAGGGTCGGCGGCCGCGCCGCGGCCCAGCTTGTACATACCCTGCAGGCGAGCGTTGAAGAACGGCACGACCTGGGACAATAGGCGGATTGCCGAGAACGTGCCGCCGGCGGTGAAGTCCATCAAATCCCGCGCGGCGTAGCTGGCCTCCAGGTGGCTGCGCCCGGCTTTGCGCGCCTGCTGGTAGATCGCCGCGCGGTTGATTGTCTCCGCCCTGTCGCCTGTTTCCTGGTACCAGTCGAAGGCCTTTCGCAACGCACGCCCCATACCGGCGGGCGACGTAATCACGTCGTCGGGGTGGGCACCCAGCTCATCCACAAGACGCTTCACGTTGCGGGCGTTGCCGTCGTTGAAGGATCCGAACCGGACGGCGCCGCCGCCCGCCATCAACCGGCGCCAGGTGTCGCTTTCGGACCCCGTCGCTTTCCAGCCTTCCGCCAGGTTGCGCAGCGGGTTGACGGACAGATTGCTGTCGATCGACATGGCCTGGATCGTGTCGCGCAGCAGGTTGCGCACGCGGAACGTCGGGCTGATCGTCACGCCCACGGTCAGGGCGTGCTTGAACTTGCGAGCCGCCTTGGTGAATGGGTCATTGGATCCCGCGTAATGCAGAGCCGTGAGCGCGTTCATCACCAGCGGATCGTCCACGAGGTAGTGACGCTCCTGGCCGTTGAACATGGCCCGCACGCTTCCGCGCTCGGCTTGGCGCACGCGCGTGGCAATGCCGAGCTTTTCCGCCTCTTGCAGGGCACCCTGCGCTGCCAAGTTCTTCATGCTGGCCGAAAGCAGGTGGGACCAGTTGGAAACGGTGTTCGCCACCAGGTCGCCCAGCTTGTCGGTGCCGCCTTTCAGGCGCTTGTACGCGTGCTGGCCGACCAGGCCACCAATCTGGCCAGGCCCCATCGTGCCGGTGGCATCGTCCTCCATGACGCGGTAGAACGGGACGTAGAACTCGCTCTCCCACAACTGGCGGGCGCTGGGATCGACCAGGCCGGCCTCCTGCGCCACGTCCAGCACGGAGCGCTGCAGGGAGTTGAACTCGTTCAGAGCCTCACGGTACACCGCCGCGCGGTCGCGGCCATCGGCCATCTTGCCGGCGGCGAGGCGCTTGCCGGCCGCAATGTCCTCGGGTGTGAACAGGCGTTCGCGCGACGCAGCTTCGGCCTTGGCGCCCGGCCACTTCGCCGCCTCTGCACGCGCCGCGGCTTCGTTGGCGAAGCGCTCGGTCACGCCATTGTCGAATTGCACTTGCCATTCCGCCGCCAGGCGCTCGGCTCGATTGGCTGCAATCCAGGCCATGAAATGATCGTGCTCGCCGTTCAGGCCGGCCAGGATCTCCGCCAGGCCTTTCCCGCCGGCGGTGTCCAGCGCGCCGTCCTGCAACTTGACGGCACCATGGCGGACTAAATACTCCGCTGCGCCGTCCGCACCCTTGGACAGGCGCGCCTGCATGTAGGCGGTTGCGCTGATGCCTTTGAGCGGCGCGAACTGGTCGAAGATGCCCTGCACCAGCTTGGCCTGCCACCGATCGGACACCTTGGCCAGACGTTCCTTGATCGGATCTTGCTCAGCCCATGCGCCGATCTTGCCCAGGAACTTGTTGCGCTGGCGGCGCTCGATGTCCGAAAGGGATTCGCCGGGGCGCGCGACCTTGGCGCCGCGCTTGGGCTCGCGTGGGGCGCGCGGTTCCATCGGCGGCACGCCCGCCGTGTCGGAAGCGGCGCGCGATTCCATCGGCCCAGAAGTAGAAAGCCCCGCACTTGGCGGGGCTTCGTCCTGGCGCTCCGATGTTAGAGCGGCAGCGGATCCTTCTTCAGCAGCCTGCTTGCCAGCTCCATCGAATCGTGCATGTCTTTCAGCAAGGATTCGGTCTCGGACGGCGTCAGGCGCGTCATGCTTGGCGAGATAACGACCTTCCGATTCTGTGAGCGCGTCGAAGCCGCGGCCAGTGGCTTCGCGGAATTCTTGTTCGACATCGCCATAGCGGGCTCGCAATTCAGAAAGTGTTTCGGGGGACAGCCGCAAGGTAGCACTGTAGAGTTTGCCAGTCAACGCGAACGAGCCGACCACCCGCCCCCCGTTTTGCCGGATGTGCGAAGCGAGCGCTGCAAGGGTTCCGCCCTGCGTCAGGGTGTCATCCACGAGGAAGTACGCCCTGCCCGGCTGCACCTCTCCATCAAATTCAGGCTGCTGAAAAATTCGGCCCATACCATCCAGCGCCGTCCGCTTGGCTCTGACGGATTGATAGATCCCTCTGTCCACCGTCAGACCCAACTGCTGGCCAAGAGCCATAGCGGTGACCGCGGGAATCTTGTTGGGGCCAGCAGCCTCGACCGCCAGCACGGGCACGATGACTGGCTTCTCGTCGCCGATCGCCGCGCGCACCTGTTCGACGGCCTCACGCGACAACACGTCTTTGAGAAGTCGATACGCCGCCTCGGTGTCGCCGGCCTTGGCAGCACCGTGGTCGGGGTGCTTGCCGGCGGTGCCCAGCCGTTGGCCGATCACGGTCGGAGGCAGGTCGACGGGTTCCGCGCCACGGCGCGATTCCGCAGCCAGGGAGGCCGCCGCCTCCTGCATGCCCGCGCTCACGCGAGCGGCTGGCGCACGCTGCAAGAATCGGCCGGCATCGATCACCATCTGTTTGATGTCGATGTTGGTCAGCTTCAGATTCAGGCCGAGCCGTCGCAGCGCGGCTCGGATCTTGCCGTAGAGTCGCTCCAGGAAAACAGGGCGCTGGCCCTGCTCCGCCATCCGGGCCAGGACTTCGCGGGCCCGGTTTTCGGCGGAGTAGTCGGGGTAGCGCAGCGTCACCGCTTCGAACGTGGCGTAATGCGGATGATCCGGGCCGGCGTTGCGCGGGATGTGCGCGCCGTCAGGCGCCCGCGCTAGGCGGCGCACGTCCGCCAGAACCTCGCCGAAGCGATCACCCAGCACCGCCTCCACGCCGAAATGTCCGACCACCTCATGCGTCAGGACCTGGTGCAGACGCTCGGCCGTCGGTAGGTTCTCAGCCACCAGGTAGATGCGGCCGCCGTCATTGGCTGGGTAATAGGCGCCCTCGGCAAGGAGGGACGGCTTGGCCCCTTCCGGGATCTGGTCCACGCTTTCCACGACGGACACCCGAAGGCTGGCCGCGCCAGGCAGCTTGCCCATGAAAGCGTCGGCAACTTTCGTGGCCTCGGAAACAGAAACCCCGGCGCGGGGCCGGGGTTCTTCAGCTGAGCGCCGCTCTAGCGGTCGCGGGCCATTCAACAGGGTGCGCTGCCCGCGCGCCTCCGCTTGGTCCGCCACCCGATCACTCCCCGTCAGGACGAAGTCGTCGCGGGCCGCATCGGCTGCCGCATGCTGGTCGGCCGCTCGAGCCTGCGCAGCATTCTCCTGCTCTCCGGCGGCCACCGCCTGAGCTGCATTGCGTAGCCCGTCGGACGTCGGGCTCTCCAGTGTCAGCGCTTGCGGGCCGCCCGCGCGATCACCTTCTGCGCCTGGTCCGTTGCCTCGCGCTCCCGGTTGGCCTGCACCGCGCGAAGAATTGCCAGTGTCCCGTCGGCCATACGCCGCTGCTTGGGACTTAATGTCGGCCTCGTAGAGTCCGGCGTCGCCGTCGGCTCGGATTGAGGCACGCTCGATGATGGCTTCTTGGGTTGGGACATCCGTAATTCCTTGTTCGCTCAGATAGACGGCCGCATCGAACTGTGCGGCCAGCTCCAGCGCTGTCGTGCCGGCGGGCATGGCGTCGATGACGCCAAAAATGTCCTCGGCCAGCTTCTGCTTGTCTTTCGTATCGCTGAACCGTTCGGCTTGGCGCTCAGCATACGCGCGGCGGGCTGCCTCGTCCATCTGCTCCAGTGTGTAGACCGCCTCACCTTCCAGGGCTTCGCGTACGCGGTCCATAGCGGTGCCCGACAGATCGACGGTGTCGCCGTCCATCGGCAGATATCCCGCCTGCTGCATGGCCTCCACCAGCATGTCGGCATCCATGCCCCCCCTGCGGAACAACCCGGGCGCGCGGCGATTGGCCAAGTGCGCGCGATCGCCGTAGATATCGGCTGCCAGCTCCGGCCGGATACCGCCTGCTTGCCGCACCATCTGGAGAAAGTCGCGCCGCGCATCACGCCCGAAATCCGCGGCGGTGGACCCGGGCTCTGCGGCGGGCGCTTGCCCCGTGCGCGGCCGGGCGACGAATCCACCCTCGACTGGCACCGGCTCCGCGTTTCCATGCGCGGTGGCGGCGCGCTGTGCAGCGCCTCGCGTGAGAAACGGCCGGCCATTTTTGGCGGTGATATCGGGCTCGTACACCAGCGTGCCAAGCCCGGATTCTGCCGCGGGCCGAGTGGTGTCGCTATCGGCCAGCCAGCGCTTGAACGTGGGCATGTCCATCTGCGTGACCTTGCCCATACCCCGCCAGTCCGGCGTATAGCTGTCGCGATATGCGCGTTCAGCGTCCTCCCGGCTGTCGTAGCCCAACATCACCTTGGATTCATCGAACCCGCGGTGCCCAGGGTCCACCTGGTCGATCACGAACACCGGGCCGCTGAAGTTGGGCGACGTGCCCGGCCGCACGAATACGTCGACCTGGTCACCGTCTGCGCCTTCCGTGCGGCGGATGTAGCCGTAGTGGCCCGCCATCCGGTTCACCCATGCGGTACCGTCCGGCGCGGTGCCGCGACGCTCTGACCCCTCCGGATTCTCGATCGACAACTCCAGGCCAGCCACGCGCGTGCGCCCGACCTTGTAGTTGCCGGCCTCCTTCTGAGCTTCCGACGGCTCTGGCCGGCCATTCGTAGGTGAGGTCGCAGCCTCGTTCGCAGCCGTGTCGATCGCCGCGCCTGGATGGCGCGCGCCGGCGGCGGCCACATCGGGCGTCAGGCCCATGGCCGCCTGACGTTCCAGCTCGACACCCCGCTGGCCGGCGGTCGCGGCGACGCCGTCCGCATCCACCTGGTACACGGGCGCCGGCAACGCGCCTCGCGCTGGAGCACCGGCGAGGGCCGCGCCCACCCCTTCGGCGAGCTGCTCGGCCGTGTAGGGTTGCATGCCGTTTTCGTGCCGGATGATGGCCGTCGTCAGGCGTTCCAGCGTGCTGTGGTCGCTCAGGTCCAGCCGCTCGCCAGCGTCAACGCCCAGGGCGCGCGCGACCTGCTGGACATAGGCGCCCGTGTCGTTCTCCGACGGCGGCGCCCAGCGATTCACGATGTCCTGCACGGTGTCCAGCCCGTGCTGGCGTTGATAGGTCAGAAGGTTGCGCGCAGTGGCCCGGATTCCGTCCTCCGGCGTCGCGAAGGTCGCGAAGCGCGGATCATTGCCTTCCACCTCGCCGGCGAACGCGACACCCTTCTGGATGTTGCCGGGGTTGTTGTTCCGGATTCCACGCGGGGCATTGGCGGGCATGCGCCAAGATTCGCGGGCCGAGAAGCCATCGCCGGCGGCATAGCCATCCGGAGCTGGCAGCACATCACTTCGCGCCGGCCTATCCGTCGGCTGACGCGGCGCATCATTGGACAGCGCAGGCGTTGGAGGCAGCGGGTCTGAGGCCAACTCCGATAGGCGAACGAAATACCCACGACCATCACCCGTCCGGATCCGCGCCAAAGGCTCCCCGCCTGGCCGCGCAGTGGCAGCGTTCCGCTCCAAGCCCAGAAACTCGACCGGCAGTTCCTGGCCGTTCTGACGTAGATAAATCTGCTGTCCCCGCGTGAATGAGTCGCCCGCCTTGGTCTTGCCAGGCGTTGCCGCCTGCGCCTGTGCGGCCGACCGTTGTGCCTTGGCCAGCTCGACCGCAGGCACGTACGACTCCTGCTGGTTCACGCGCACCCTGGCATATTGTTGCCCGTCGGCCCCTGCCTCCGGCTCCATGCGTATGAACTCCACCGGAACGCCGTTCCAAAAGACCTGCTCGCCTCGTTCATACATCGGCGTGGTCTGTGTCGGCTCGGCAGCCCCATCCGCGTGGACAGGCGCTTCCCGTCCTCGGCCCGGACGCACGATGAAGCCGTTATCGTGGCGCATGACCTGGGCATCGCCACCCAGCTCCGCCGCACGCTGGCGCGCCGCGCTGGCCGTGACAAATGGCCTGCCGCTGGCGTGCATCACGTCGCCCGCCTCCAGAGAAGGCGCCACGCGCACCCCACGGTTTCGTACCCCATCGGCCGCGCCATGGATTGCACCAGGGCCCACGCCGACGACAAAGCCCAGCGCGGCGTTGCCGAACGAGCCATCCAGTGGGTCCAGGTCCGTGCCAGCGCCCGCGTTGATGCCCTTCTGCGTTGCGACACCTTCGCCGACTTCCTGGATAGCCTCCTCAGCACCGGCCAGGCCAGCGCGGCCAACCGTCTGCGCGACTGCCCCTCGGCCGCCCAGCACGCGGCCCGCTGGTGACAGGATTCTGCCGGTTGCAGCACCGCCGGCGGCAGACACTGGAAGGGTTCGGACAAACGCAGCATCCTCCGCCGCGGCGCGCACGCGCGCCCGCGCCTCCGACGGCGTCAGCCCCTGGGCGAGCAAGTCGCGAAAGCCGGACGAGGCCGCAGCCAGCTGCTGGTCGTCCATTGCGTCGATGGTCTCGCGTGCCTGTTCGATGGCGCTGCCGCCGCCCATCGCGCCGCCCGCGCCCGCGCCGGCCGCCATGCGCGCCCCGACGCCAGCCGGGCCGGCTGCCAACGAAGCCGCGATCGGCAATAGGCTGGAGCCGCTGGCGTTCAATGCCTGAAGCGCCAAGCCCGACGCCGAAGGGTCTCGGCCAAGCGTCCACGTGTCCGGCTTGTCCAGGTCACCACCCGGCTGCGAGTCCGCCTCGCGCTGCTTCGCCTCGGCGCTGCGCGAATCAAGCACGCGCTGCCCCAGATCGCGACTCGCGTCCGCCGCACCTTCCAGCGGATTGCTGGGAATTTCCAGCCCGGCGTCGAAGGCCTGGTTGAGGGCGGTAACCCCCACACGCCCCAATCCTTCGGCCACCTTTCCAACACCGCGCACGGCGCTGCCCGCACCCTTGATTGCGCCGCCGGCGAAGGTCTTGGGATAGTCGACGAACTCGATGCCGCTGGCGTCCTGCTTTGGCTGCTGGAAGTCGGCAACGCGGAACGTAAACGGGGCGGTCATCGGAGCGGCGCCAGCGGGCGCCTTGACGTCCGAGAATCGGACCTTCAGATCCTCGCGGGCGCCCTGATGGCGCGCGTCCACGTTGTCCTTGAACTCGATCCCCTCGTCGGGGCTTTCAAAGTTGTCCATCTACACCTTCTCCGTTGGCACGCCCCATGGCAGCGCGCGTGATTTCGGACCGTTCCGTGGCCCGTGCCCAACTGTCTGCGGCTGCCCGCTCAGCGGCCCGCGCCAATTCGACGTCGTTCTCTGCCTGTTGCAGAAGGGCAGCGTGCTTGGCCCGTGCCTCGGGGCCGGCCTTCAGGCCCGGCGGCTTGGTGCGCAGCTTCCGCACAATCGCTTCCGCCTGATGCAGCTGCGCCCGGGCGGCATCCAGTTGCACGCCTTCGGGCCGGTCAGCGTCCTGGTCAGAGGACGAACCGCCTGATGCTGGCGCGCTCGCCGGACCTGCGCCGGCCGACGTGCCTGCCGCGCGTGCGGCCCCTGCGGGACCTGCGGCCGCAGTCGCCGCCGACGGCGCGGCCTGTGCCGTGCCGGCGCTCGGCTGCCCCCCTAGTGCGGACACCGGCGCGGCCGAAAGCCGCGCGCGAATCTGTTCCTGCACCTGCTTGGGCACGACGGAAACGGGCAGTCGGATTAGCTGGCCCTCGTGCTCAACACCGAACCCAAACTGACGGTCCCCCAGGCGGATCGGCACGATGTCCGCCGTCCCTGCCTGGACCTGCTGGGCAAGGGAAGCCAGGTTTCCGGCGGTGAGTACTTCCCCTTCCGGTGTGCCGGCGTTCAAGCGGTTGATGTTCTCGCCGGTGGCGATGATTCCGCTGACCTGCTTGCGCTGGTCGTCGCCCAGGCCTTCCAGGCTGTCCACCTTAAAGATCCGCATGACGTGGTTGGCGAAGTCCTTGTTGGACGTGACCATCTTGGGCTTGCCGGCTTCGCTTCCCTCTGCCCCTACGCGCATGCCCCCTTTGCCATCGGGCACATACAGCGTCTGATCCTTGCCTAGGACGCGCGGCTTTCGCAGCTCCTCATCGCTGCGCAGTTGGCTCTCCAGCAACTTGTCGCGGCGCTTTTGCTCCGCTTCCCACAACAATTTCGCTTGTTGCGCGACCATCGCCTGCTGCGCCTTGGGATCGCTCACGCTGCGCACGAAGTTCTGTAGCATGAACTCGCTGATGGGCTGCTGGACCGGCTTGCCAGTAGCGGTGTCCACGCCGACGAAGTCGTACACGGGCGCGCCGCCGGCCTGCTCGGCACGCTTGTTGATGGCGGTCACCTCGATGCCGCCGGGCATGAATCGGTTCACGAACGGCACATAGGAATTGGGGTCGCCCGTCAACTGATAGCGGCTCTGCGCGGCGTTGAAAGCCTGCTCCCGATGCTGGCCGACAAACTTTTCGCGGTCGGCCAGCAGTTGCATGGCGCGCCCGGGCTCGCCCAGCTCAAGTGCCTTGCGGTAGGCCCGCGTCAATCCGTCCGCGATCTGGCCGAATTCGCCGCCGCCGAGGTAGTCAGCTGGTTGCGGACTTTTTTTTTCAGCCGATCCCGCCATGGCTGGGGCGACCGGCTGGCGCAGCCCGGTCCCCCCGAATGCACCTGGCGCCGAATCCGCCAGGCCCACGGCGCTGGCATCCAGCCCCCGCGCCGTATCCATCGCCGCAGGCGCACCGACAGCAACAGGTTGCAGCCCCCAGGTGTCGCCCACTGCTGAGCCGTTGGGCACAGATTGCGCAACCTGCATGCGTTCCAGTCCGGCCGGTGCACCTTGCGCCGCATTACCGGCCATGGCTTCCGCGATCTCCTTTTCCACCTGCTTGCGCTTCTCATCGGCTTCTCGCGCGAGCTTCCTGTCCTTGGCGGCGTCATACGCCTGTCCGATTGCCATGCCATTGCGCAGCCCGTCGGCCAGGCCGCCTGCAAAACTTCCGTAGTTCGCCATGTCAGATGCGCTCCAGTCCAATCAAGCCGCCGGAGAGATCCCCGGCGAGCGAGGGCGCGAACTCAGCCAGGCCTGCCCCTTCCCCCTCATTCGCGCGTTTGTTCCCGCGCCGCTCCAGTCGCTCCACTTTCTTGGCCAGAGCACGGATCGCGGCGTGGTGCTTGCCGCTGACGCTGATCATGTCCAGGCCCACGCCGGCGGGAGCAACCTCGTCGCCGAAGGCAGCCTGCATGTCTTCGGCATAGGGACCGACATGACGGCCCCCATCGGCGACTCCGTCTTGGTACTTCCAGCTTTCCACGGGCACGCTGGTCAGGCCGGCCAGGGCTTCTTCGTCATCGACGGGCGCGCCGTCCTCCTTCAGTTCCTTGGACGAATACATCATGGCTCCCGCCATGATTCCGGTGCCGATCAACGACCCTAGGCCGGCCTGGCTGGCGGAGTTGGCTTGCTGCTGCATCTGCATTTGGCTCAGCCCCAGGTTCCCCATGGCGCCGTATGCTCCGCTGGCTGTGCCGAGCAGGCCCTGCGCAGTGCCCGCCGCGTTGCCTTGGGCGGACTGCGCGCCCATGACGCCCGTGGCAGAGTTCCCCGCCTGCAGCGCCGCCTGCGAGGCGGCGATCCCGGTCCCCGTCTGATTTCGGCCAAAGCGCGCGGCGTTCTCACGCAGGCTCATGCCCAGCAGCTTGGTGTCATTGCGTTCCTTCGTCACCGCCCCTGCCGTCGCTAAGGCCCGGGCGTTTGCCTGGTCGGTCATCGCCGTGTTACCCAGGCTGCTGGTGGGCGACACGCCCATGCGCGCCATCTCGCGGGATGTCTGCTCCTGCGCGTTGTCGAACTGCCGGCCAACGGTGGCCGCGGCCAAACCTTCGCGGCGCGCCACCTCCTCCGGGCTGTCATAGTTCATGGCCTCTTCGGCCATCTTGTTCTCGATAGGCTGGAAGACGTCCTTGTACTGCTGCCATTGGTCGTCGCCGCGCTCAGCGTTCTTCGTCGCTTCGCCCAGCGCGTTGTTCATCAGACCCTGGTAGATGGGCGCAAACTGGTCCGTCAGGTCCTTGTTCCATTCGAAGTTGCGTTCCGCCAGGTCCTGCGCGCGCATCCCGATCTGCGCGTTCGCCTCCTGTGCCCGACCGACGGCCGGATCCTGCTTCACTTCTGTCGACATGCAGCCCATGTCAGTCTCCCCGTGCGGCCCGCTCGGCCTCAAGGTTGGTCAAGTACTCGCCCCAGGGCTCGGTCAGTTGCCGCAGCTCCAAGCCCACGTCCCGCGCCCACTGAGGCCCGCCCAGCAGGAGCGCGCTGTGCGTGACCAGGTCCATGTACGCGCCGCGCAATACGTAGGCGATCCGCTTGGGTGCGGTGCCATCGGCGCGCTCCAGCTCGGTCGAAATGCGCCAGTTGGTGCTGGCGTTCGCCAAAATGGAATTGAGCGTGTCGAAGTTGGCCCGGTAAAAGGGGTTGCGCGGCAGCAGCACCAGCGCAGCGAACATGCCATCGTTGATGGCGTCGTCAGCCAACACCCGGTCGCGGTCGATCAGGTCATCCCACAGGTGGGCCACCTGGAAGGCCAGACGCAGGAAGTCCACGGCGGCCTGGTTGCCACGCATCCAGCGCAGAGCCAGGGCTGGGTCAAAAAAAGGCGCGCTCATTGGCGCGCCTTCTTGGTCTTGGTGCTGGCCGCGGCCTTGAGCCCGGCGGCCGTCGTTCGCCGGGGCCGCGCGGGCGCCGGCGCGCGCTGGTAGGCGGGGTCGATGATTGCGGACCCGCCGCCGTCCACCGGCTGGCCCTGGCCAGCGCCTGCCTGCGCATCCAGCGGAGCCGCATCCGCCGCGTCCGCCGCCGCGTGCCGCTCGGCTTGGACGGCTTGGTGCAGGATCTGGGCCAAGCTCATGACCAAACCCATGGCAAGCTCCTGCGTCAGCCGATTGCCGACGTTGGAGAAAATGACGCTCTCGATTTCCTTATTCATGGATTGCTTCCGATGGTGGTTAGAGGATGCCCGCGACGTCGATGATCGACACTTCCACGCTGGGCGCGTATGAGACAAAGGCGTTGGCGTAAACCGGCGCCCATCCGATAAATGGCGTGGACCATTCCGCGAAGCTTGCCCAGAAGCCATTTGCGGTCGGGGCGAGCGTTTCCATCACTAGGTAGGAAATCCAGCCGCCGCCCACGTAGGGCTGGCAGTTGAACCCCTGTCGGATATAGGACTGGTTGTAGGCGTACTTGCCCGATACCAGGCCGCTGTAGGTCCAGCCGTCCTGAAATGCCAGTCGGTAGGCCTCGTAGTAGGCCGGGATGGTCACGCTACCGATGATGTCCAGCGGGCGCTGGGCCGCCGTAAAAATCTGCGCTCCCGACTCGTTGAAAGCGTCCAGATAGCTGGGCTCCACCGGCCGATCAAACACGTAGTACTCGCACGGGTTGCGGAAGGACAGCTGCAGTTGACCGTTCACCAGGTTCGCCAACCTGAGATATCCGGGGTTGGCCAGCGGCCGAATGAACACCACCGGGTCGATGGCCGGGACAGTCACGTCTGTGTTTGCGACGCCGGCGTGGCGCAGAAACATATTGATCGAGGAGCTATCGACAATCAGCTCGCTCGCGCCCGACATCACCTGAAAGCCCGTACCCATTACCTGACCCCGTAGACAACTTTGACCGAGACGCGATCGCCCGGCATTCCAGAAACAAAGCGCCAGCGGATGGTTGTTCCCTCTCTGAAGATCGCCGGGGCGTTGCTGTGCGACGGCGAGCCCAGCGGAAACGACGCGACCCACGGTATCCCGTCTGCCAGCTCAGGGAAGTTCAATGCCCCGTCCGAGGTGCCCGTGAAGAACGAGCCCCGCTGACGCGCGATCTTGCTTGTGTACGAGGTAAGGACCGCCCCGTTGGGGCCGTACGTTTCCACTCCCGCAGGCACTACCAGATCCCCAGGCGCACGCGCAGAACGTTGGCCGCATCGAATACGAGCAACAGGTTGTCGCGGATCTCAAGACGGGCGCCGCTGACCGCCGTGCGCAGCAGCCCGATGGTCGCGGTGATGGCGGACAAGGACGTCACGCTCAGCTTGTCCGCTGTGATGGATCCGCCAGCGATACGGGCCGCGTTCAAGACGCCGGCGGTGATCTTTTCGGCGCTCAGGTTGGCGATCTTGGCATTGGTGATAGCCGCGTCTTGGATGTTGGCCGTCTTGACGTAAGCGTCGGTGATGACGGCCAGGCGCGCCGACAGCGAGGCGACCGTCAGACGATCTGCGTTCAGGCTGTTCACCGCGATGCGATCGCCGCTCATCTCCCCGAATGTCACTTTGGCCGCGGACAGGGACGCCACCTTGGCGTCCGTGATGGCGGCGTTGCCCAGCTGGAGCGTGCTGATCGAGCCATTGGCGACGTACAGGTTGCGGATATAGATGCCCGGCGGAACCGGCACGCCGTTGATTTCCGTGGGCTCATGGATTTCGTACAGCAGCGCCTTGGGGTCGCCGGCCGCGGCCAGGACGTCGATCAAGTAGGCCGGGTCCATCGACACGGCGCCGGCGGTACCGCCAGCGGAATTGAATGGCCCGATCTTCCCACCGACCGACACGAACCGGATCCAGTAGTAGTACGTCGTAGCAGCGTCCGTGCCCACCGGATCGGCATACACCCATCCCGTCGTCTGTCCCACGCTGAGCGCTTGGGCCTGGTTGTCCGTGGTCCCCCGGAAGATTTCGGCATAGCCAAAGTAGGCGAAATTCGGCTTGTCCCACTCCAGCACCACGGCGCCGAGCGCCGGCGTCACTGTGAAGCCGGTGGGCGCCGGCGGAATTCCGTCAACCGCTGGCGGCATGCTGGGTTGGAACGCGCCGCCAGGGTTCGTGATGAGGATAGGTTTGCCGTCGGCGCCCCGCATCGAAACGATGCCGTTCTCGACCAAGTCGCCCCAGGTAACGGCGCGGTCAACGGCCTGGCCGCCTTTGCCGAAGCGCGTGGCGAGCGTCATCCTCATCTGCTCGAGCGCGCGTGTGGCCGCCGGGTTGCCGGGCAGCTGGGCAGCCTCGATCGCCGGCAGGTCCGTGTAGCGCAGGCCGGATCGTGGAGAAGTTGCCATGCTCAGACCGCCGTGACGTTGCCCAAGGTCGACGCCACCGTGACCTCTGTGATTGCCGCCGTGCCCTCGACCGTGAACTCGTAGCTGCGCGCGCGGTAGTTCCCCCGCAGCCGGAACGGGCGGCCGCTTTGCACGACGTGCTCGACAACCACCTCGCGCGCACCGCCGACGGCCTCGATCACGGCACGTAGCCGGAATGTCACGGGATACGCCGCGGCCACGACCTGCGCAGCCCCGATGTTTTGGGCCCGCTCGAGCAAGTACTTTTTGCTGACGCAGCGCATGGCCAGCGGGAGCGCGCCGCCGCCCCATTTGTGCACGCCGCCGGCGGGTAGCGCCAGGAACAGTTCGTCGCGCCGGCCGTCCGAATACGACGCTGTAGCGTACACGTCAGTGCGCGTCATGGACATGGCGCCGCGCGTCAGGTCGAAGATCAGGCCGCCCCGGGCGGCGCCGGTGTCGTACCAGCAAAACAGCCGGTTGTCGTGGACGTTGGCGTGCATGGATTCGGGTCGGTAGGCTTGCCATTGCTCGCGCGTCAGCAGCTCCTCCGTGACCAGGCCGATGCCGCCCGTCTGATCGACCATGACCAAGCCGTCCGGCGAGGCATACACCACGCCGCCCTTGAATGCTCGAATCGAACGCTTGGCGACGCACGGCTGGTTGCCATCCAGGCGCACCGGCGTCAGCGTGACCGGGTCCGCCTGTGTGGCCAGGTAGGTGTCGCCCTTGGTGCAAACCACCGTGGCCTGCCCCATGATGGCCCCGCCAACAATCTCGTCCGCCACGGGCGAGTAGTACGGCCAGCCGAAGGGCTTGAACAGTTCCGAGCGGTAAACCCGCTTGCCGGAAAACCCGATCATGAACCCAGCAGGATGGTCCATCAGGCCGAAAAGGTCGGCGGGTGGCGGCACCAGCGCGCGCTCCGGCAAAGCCTCGCCGAGCATCGTGAAGTCCACCTTGTCGCTGAACGTCACGGCGCCCGCGGGGATCTCTTTCCAGAACCGCAGGATCGCGGTACCGGTCGCATCCGTGGTGGAAAGGTAGAGCCGCTTGTGCGTGATGTTGTATTCGCCCGCCGGCGGCCCCTCCAGGTTGATGACGTTGAGGGTGTCATCCGTGGCGGCGTCAAACGGGTCGCTCACTTCGTTGGGCGGCCCTTCCTCGCCCCAAGCTGAGACGAAGGTGTACGCCATGAGACACGACTGCCGCTCCAGGTTCTCTGGCGGGTTGGGCTGCTCGGCGACGGTCACCGTGGCGCGCGACGTCGGCGCCGGGATTCCAAGGCGATACCAGGCGGACGGCATCAGGTTGTTCGTGGTCGCCATCGTGGAGTCCGTCACCCGGGGCGGCTGGCCAGCTTCGGTGAAGTAGGTGCGTTCTTGCGCGTCGTCGGGGATCGCGCCACGAGCCACGTCGGTGTCGTTGGTCCAGTGAAACCAGTAGCGCGCATCGTCATCGAGCGAGCGCCCGAAGCGATAAATCGCGCGCTTGGTGCCCACCTTGGCAAGGTCGGCCACCTTGACCGGCACCATGTACGGAACGAGCGAGCCGCGCTGCAGGTTGGCATTCAGCGCATCCTGGCTGGCGCCAGCAGGCAGGAGGTGCGGCTCGACGCGCGGCAGCATGCCGGTGAACGCCTTGATCGCTTCCCTCATCGCCACTGCGCCCGTGCTGGCTTGCCGATGGCGGCGACGTTGCCCCGAGCCCGAAACACCAGGATCGCCAGCAGCACCGCAATGCCCAGTTGCCAGAGCGTGACGCCGCCAGCCCATGCGCCAAGCTGACCCTGGCGAATGAGCACGTCCAGGCCCTGCCCGCCCGTGAAGACCGCCAACAGGTAGGCGATCGCGGACATGCCCGGGCGATACCGCGCACCTTTTCGCCGGTAACAGATCAGCCGGCCGGCCGTGCCAAGATTCACCGCAACAAAAAGAAAGGCCACCAGATGGTGGCCCGTCATGCCGAGTGCGATTGTGGACGTGTGCATATCAGCCTCCCCGTTTCCAAAGCACAGAGATGTCGAACGTCTTGATCCGTTCGATAGCCGTAACAGCGATGGTCACCGCCACTGCCGCAGCGACAAAGCCGGTAATCACGGTTTCGTTCACGCCCGTGACTCGGCTAAGCTCCCCGGCGCCGAAGTAGCCCAGCAGCCAGGAAACCAGGCCGTAGCCGAGGCGGCGGACCAGCCCGAGTTCGCGGCTGTGCATCATGAACACCGCCGCGCCCGCGAACGCCCCGATCAGCGCGCCGCTATCGATGCCGGGCAACAGCGCCGCGAACAGAACGCCGGACGCCGTGGCCACTGCGGCACCGACAGTGCTGGTAGGTTCAGCCATTTTTTCTCCTCTTTGTGCGGATCGACGGGATCAGCCGCCGACCTGGCCAGCTTCGATGAACATGGAATCGACCTGTTCGGAGGACAGGCCGTGATGCGCCGCGGCGGCAAGCGTTGCATCGCCGCTCCGCAAAACCGTTGGCGCCATTTCCCAGGCGAGCCTGCGAGGATCATCCGCCGCCATTGCAGAGAAAAATGCGGTCGTCGCGTCGAGCAGGTTGTACCGGGCCAGCACCACGCAGCATTGGTACTTCGTTACCGATTCCGGCACGAGAGGCGGCGCAGGTCTGCCGGGCTCGTGCGCGTCGAGCACAGCCCGTACCCGGTCCCTGTAGTCTTCGGACACGTATTCCGAAAAGCGCAAAGAGCCGTCGTCTTCTCCCCATGAGACGCCCTCAGTGAGGCCAGCGGCTTGCAGCTCGAAGAAAAAGGTGGGGCCAATTTTTTTCATGTGAGAGCCAGTGCAGAAACGTCGTGGTAGAACGTCACGGGGTTAGCCGCAGCGCTCGTGAACCCGTATGGAGCGAAGTTGTAGTACCCATCGGAGTTAGCGGTGTAAGCAGTAGATGTCACGCTGGCCTGCTGCGCACCAGCCGCACTGGCCAGGGTGTAGCCTTGGCCGCCAGAGATGGCCGTGCCGTTGACCGTCATGACCATGTACCCACCGCCGCCCCCCGCCACGCCGGGTCGAACGATGCCTGTCGCGTGCATCTGCAGGCTGTCACCCGCCCACATCAAGGTGTAAAGGCCCGGCTGCAATTTCACGTAGGTCGTCGAGGCCGTCGTGTTATTTGTCGCCGCCTCGACCATCGCAGTCAAACGGCGATTGAACCAGGACAGCACGTACTTCCCGTTGGGCGTATTCTGGAACTGCGCGGATGGGGTCGTGATGAGATAGCCCACCAGCGTGTATGCCGGGTTGCCCGTGCGGATCTCCACCCCGTCGGTATGCTTGCTGTGGGGGTTCGAGGCAGCAGGCAAGAGGTCAATCGCAATCCCGCCCGAACCGTCGTCCTTGGCGTAAGCGTAATACTGGGTGCTTGCTGCAAGGCCAGTAGCCGGGACGAGAATGCCTGCTGCCGGGATTCGGTACTGCCTGCCGTTGATGACAAGCCCATTCCCGTCGACAGGGATCAGAACGCAATTCGTCGCGCTTGAATAACCGAAACGGCACTGGCCGTGGTCCTTAGCAGCGAACAGCGGCCAATACGCCGTGCCGGTCCACGTGTACCAGCCCTCGCCGTCCACATAGCAGTCGCCGCAGTCCGCGGTCGGCAGATCGGACGCAAGCTGTACAGGCGAGATCAGCTTCCAGTTGGACCACGTCGTGGCATTTCCGGCGCGGCGGTACTCAATAGGGCGTCGGCCGGTGCTGGGCACGACGATGCAAGTCTGCACCATGTAGGCCGCCGTCATGACGATGGTCGACAGGCTTCCACCGGACTTAACGGGCACGGGAGGGAAGTTGCTTCCCATCGCAGCAGACGCGCTCCACGTCCACCACGTGTTGTCCGCCGTCAGCGTGTCGGCGTCAGTCGCAGCTGTGAGGGCGATTTTGGTCATTGCCTCGCTGGCGCGCGCCACCTCCCGCCACGGTCCCCAGGTGCCGGTGACTTTGTTGGAGCACGAACGCCAGTAGCGGCGGCCCCCAAAGCCCACAGGCGATCCGCCTTCGACGCCGTAGACGGTGTACTCCTGCCACAGCAGGTTTGCAGCCGACACGCCTTCGGCGCAATGGACTTCCAGCAGACCGGCGAAGGGCGCCGGGTAACTGGTGCCGGCCACAGCGCCTGCGGTCGCGTTCTGCGCGTACACGCCGGCGGTGCGAATGTCGTCCAGGCTGTGAGCGGTGATGGGCAGCAGAATCGCCGAGGGTGCCTGCTCAGCCGGCAGCCGGCCGCTGGTCAGGGTGGCGACCCGTTCCCAGGCGGACCACGTGCCGCCAACCAGCGAGCGGAAAAACTGCTGGTTGGAGTTGCTGGCGATGTAGACCTGGTTCGCGCCCGTGGCGGTTGTGCCGCCCGGATACCCAGCGGAATAGACCATCAGCACGCCGGACTGACCAATCGGAAAGTTGGTGCCCCCGCCGGCGATGCCTGACGACGTGACGATCCAGATGCCGCGCTGCGTGTAGGTGTTCAGGTCCTGAGACGCCGCCATGACGCCCTGGAACACCAAACCCGTGGTGTGGTCGATGCTTTCTTTCCACGCCGACCAGGCGGTCGCGCCGGTCTTGACTCGCCAAAATTCCTGGTAGGGAGCCGTGCGCGTGCTGAACCGCTGCAGCGTGGCGGACCCAAACGTCTCCACATCTAGGAACCCGGTCACGTTGGCGATCGGGTAATTGGCGGCCAGCGTGGCGGCCGAGGCCGTACCCTGGTAGAACGGCCCAGGAGTGACATAGGTGTTCAAGTCGTGCGCATCGGTCGGCAGCAGGGTCGCCGTCACGATCGGCGCCTGCGACAGCGGCAGGCGGCCGTCGGCAGCCAGGCCCGCGTACCCCTCGGCCTTTCCCCTTCCATCGAGCACGCCCTGAATGGCGGTGCGAAGCGCGACGAAGTTGTCATCTACCTCCCCGTCCGTGAGTAGGCGTGGAAGGTCGCGGCGAAGCGTGAGGTCAATGGCCATGTCAGCCTCGCTGATGCCGCAGGGTCCAGTTGACCGTGAACACGTCTTCTGGATCCTTCGTCTTGAGCCCGAACACCGTGCGATTCGTCATGAGGCCGGCGGCGGCGCCATTGAACAGTCCAGCCTCGCGCCAGTCACCTGTCGCAACGCCGGCGGGGAAGACCGCCGAGTACACTCGCTGCGCGCCAGTGCCGGCAACCGTAACCGGGCGCCTGGCGCCGGCGAATTCCGCGCCGAGCGCGGTATCGGTGCCTGCTGCCGGCGCGGCCGAGGTGCCGGCGGACATATGCGAAATCGGATTCACGACCTCGCCTGCGCAGCGTGCCGCGATATAGCCCAGGCCGCCGTCCACCCAGATGTTGTCCACCACGAAGCGGTCAACTTCCCCGGTCTTGCCGCGATAGGCGATGATCTCCAGACGGCCGGAGGCCCCAGCCGCACTTTTCAAAGGCGCCTGATCTTTCATGGTGCTTGAGTCCTAAAACGAGGTGAGTTCTTCGCCGACGTACGTGTTTTCGACGTAGTTGGTTGCGTAGCTCTGCTTGAAAATGGAGCCGCCGTCGGTATTCGCACTGGCGTCACGAAGGGGCTGAGAGGCGCGCCAGTTCAGCGCGTCGCCGGCCAGAGAAAGATCGCGCAGCGCGAGCTGGGTCAGCGTAGCGATGAGGTCGGAAGCCGCGGCCATGTCCATCACCGGGCTGGTTCGAATGAGAGTCAACGCATCCAGCGCAGAAGCGACGTCTGAATACAAGGGATTCAGCCCGCGAGCATCCAGAATCGCCTGGACCTGGACGATCACCCATTGCGGGAGCGCCGCGATGCTCGCCGCCTCAGCGCGCGCGGTCGGCCGCACAATCTCCTGCTCGAGGCGCACGCCGCCGGACCTGTTGTTAGAACTGCTCACGGACCTGGAACTTCAGGATGCCGAAGGCCGTTTGGCTTCGCCCGTCTTGGAAGGTCGTTTCCACCTCAGCCTCGAACTCGCCGGCAGTGTCCAGCGCTGTCGCGTCCCACTGCATGACAACGCGCCCGCCCCGGCCTGGCTGGTCGTATGGCGGCCTGTAGTCGATTTCCTGCGTCTCCGGGTCCTGGTAACCGGCGATGGGGCGGGCCGGCATCGTCGCCTTGATCGCATCGCCGCCCACTTCCCGGAACAAGACGCGGACGGTGGTGCCGGCATCGGCGACGTTGATGGGAAGACCGGTACGCTCGTCCGTGAGCGACAGAATCAGGTCGGGCGCGGTGTCGCCCTGCACCAGGCGAATTTTGGTCGTGGCCATGCTCTATTTCTGCTCGTTGGGGCTGGTCATTGCCTTCGCGGTAACGTCGCCGGTCAGGGTGGAGTGGCACGCGGCCAGGTGCTGCGCCGCGCGCTGGTGGAAAGCGGGCACGGTGTCGGCCTCCTTCAGGAAGGCCCGGTACAGGACGTAATCCACGAGCGCCGGGGCGTATTCGCCTTCCGGCGCCAGGTCCTGATTGCCCATGTCCTTGGTCACGGCCGCGGGCAGCTTGGCGTACGACAGTTCGATGACCACGCCGGCGCGCGCGGGCGGGTACACCTCAAACTGGCCCGGGCTGCGTTCGTCGTAAAGGAAGTGGCGGATCTCTTGGGCCGGAGCCAGGCTGCGCCAATTGGGCCGCACGCGGCCAAGCGCGCCCGCGTCTGCCACCGTCACCGCTCGCTGCCGCTTGGCGGATATGTTTCGCGGCACGTCGAACAACAGCCGGGCGCCGCCCGGCAATTTCTGCCGCGCACCCTCGGCGCAGGTGAAGTCCTCAGACGCCTCGAAGATATCGGGGCGCAGCCTGTACGCCTCTAGGCGGGCGTCGCTCAGCCACTTCGGCAGCTCGTCGTCCTCCCAATACACGGCGTCGGCGTCCTGCAAGATCGTCCGCGCGCGGTCCAGCACATCGGCCACTTTCATCGGAATTCGTCTCCACCCGTGCGCATGCGCCGCTTGGCAAACCCGCGGGCACCCTCATCCGCCAGGACGCTGCATACCTGATCGAAGGCGGTCAGATAGGCGGCCGCCCGGCCCGGATCTGCATACCCGGCCTTGTGCTGGTGCAGGCGCGCCAGCGCTCCGCTTGCCAGTTGCTCGGCGTAGCGGTTGAGCAGCACGTCGGGCAATTCGCGCGAGGTGCGCGTGGGTGCATACGCAACTTCCAGGCGCAGCGCTCGCGGCGCCTTGACCGACAGCGCCGGCACCAGCTGGACGAAGCCGGGTAGGCGGCAATAGAAGCGGCTCACCTCAGCCGTCGTACCAACCTGGCGCCAGGCCCATCCCGCCGGGAACATTTCCTCGAGTTCGGGCCGGGTCGCCGGGTCAATCTGGCCCTCGGGCAGCCAGGCGCCGGTGACATCGACGATCTGCGTGTCCGCCTCGGGCGGATCCAGCTCGTATTCGGTCGTGCCCGGAACCAGCGTCAGCGGGTCCAGAAAGGCGCGCAGCAAGCGCGTGCGTGTGCAGAATTCGACGGAAGCATCCAGGATGGCATCTTCAACCGCCGGCGCCGGCGCGCCTTCCACCAGCGGCAGCACGAACCGCTCGAAGTCTGCGAGGGCAGCCATTAGGTGGGCTCACCCGCCGCGCGGGAGTTGGCCAGGCTGACGATCTGCTGGATCATTTCGTCCTTCTTCAGGGCGCCGTCCAGCTGATGGTTGAATTGCCCCAGGGCGAACGTCTGGAGGTCTTCCTTTTTCATGCCCTGCAGGTTCGGCATATTGAACGGCGGGACCTGGCTTTGCTCGGCCGACCGCGGGGTGCCGGCGTGTTGCTGGGTCGTGAGCACCAGGCCGACGCTGGCCGGGTTGTCTTCCGCCTCGTCCCAGGCTTCGCGCCAGACGTCCTTGTAGGGCGTCAGCTTGATGGCGATCAGCGGCGGCACAAAGTGAATCTGCCCGCGCTCCCACACCAGACCGGTGCCCGCCACCGTGTCTTTCTTCTGAGCCTTCGACCCGATGTACATGATCGGGATCGGATTGTCCTGTTCCATGGGGAACTCCAAAAAGATGGGGCCAGACGGTCACCCGCCCGGCCCCGAACGCCGCTTGGTGCGGCGAGACAGCCCCGAAATGGGCTTAGGCGACGCCGACCATCTGACCGTTGACCACGGCCGTCAGCTGCGGCGTGCCGGTGACTGCCGCACCGCTGATCGTCGCGACCAACTTGACCGGGCGCTTGAACAGGATGGGATGTGCCTTGGAGTCCACATTGCCCGCCGTGGCGATGTCGGCGCCCGCGAGCCAGGCGTCCGGATCGGCGAGCGGGCCGTCAGAGGCGTCGTAGGGCTCGAAGCCCAGATCCACCTTGACGCCCGCGCCGGCAGCGTCGGCAACCAAGCGCAGCGCGGTCACAACGACGCCAGCGGGGATGACGCCCAGGTAAACCTTGTCGCCCACGGCTGCGGCGTTGCGATAGCCGTAGGTTTCCACCCAGGCATTGCCGAAGGCCTGCGTGTGCAGAGGCTTCGCGTTGTAGTCGGGAGAGTAGCGATCCATGAATTTCTCCAGTTCCACCGGAGCAGGCGGCCTTCCCGGCCGCCCGCAACCGATCAGGTGTTGAGGTTGACGACGGTGTCGAGCACCATCACGCCGTGGTCCGTCGGGATCTTGTTGCCGCGCGCGTCGGGAACGGAGAAGCGCAGCTTGGCCTTGCCGCACATGACTTCACCCGCCACTTCGAGGTTGCGCTCGAAGTTGTAGCGGTTCTCCATCCAGTTGGCGTAGGTGTCGGAGCCCTGGTTCTTGCCGTAGACGTGGGCAAGCGCCTGCGCGCCCAGCAGCATGCCGCGATCGACGCTGTAGCCCGGCTGGAGGGCCGGGATCGTGACGGAGGCCTCGGCGGCCGTGGCCTGGCCGGCCTGGGTGCAGTACTGGACCGTATCGCCCGGATTCAGGCGGATGGCACGGTCCATCTTGCGCACCAGGATGTTGTGCCAGATGCCGGCCTCGCCCGTGAACAGGGGGTGCTTCTTGGGGCCGGTGAACGACGACGCACGGTTCCAGGCATTCTGGAGGAACGTGCGCCATTGCAGGCTGTTGGCAGCGGTGTTGGTCAGGATGCTCTGCCACATGCGGTTCGTGACCAGCAACAGGTACAGCGGCTCGTCATCGGCAGCTGCGTCGCCCGCGATCTTGATCGGCTGGAGCTTGAACTCCATGTCGTCGATGATCGCGCCCAGGTGGTCCAGGTGCTCCAGCTTGAACGTATCCGTGGTGTCGATCGAGCCCAGGCCCTGGCCGCCCTGCACCAGCGACGTGCCATCGGCCACCCAGTGACGGTTGTAGGTCGGCGCCTTGACGGGGTTGATCATGATTTCGCTGAAATCGGGATCGCTCGCCATGGGCACCACCCAGTCCGTGCCCACTTGCGAACCGCGCGTGCCCGCCAGGTGCACGATCGTGGACTGGTCGTTGAAGCGGCGGAACCAGCCCTGCAGGTTCGCCATCGCCAGGCCGCGCAGGTTGTGCACCGTACGCTGCTGGGTCATCTTGCCGCCGGCGTCGACCACCTTCGTGGCCAGGTCGATGCGGATGTCCATGCTGGACATGTCCAGGCGCTCGCCTTTGCCCTCGGCCTGCTTGTCGCCCATGATCGGCTTGCCGCCGGTCTGGTTGATGAGGTCGACGCTCACCTGATCGCCCTGCGACTTCGTCAGGTCGGTCACGCGGACCAGGGGCATATCCGGGCTGGTCTGGCCTTTCAGCTTCGCCTCGGCGGCCGACTGCTTCGGCGCCGCGCCGGTCAGGTTGTTCATCAGCGAGGGCTGACGTTGGGTGTTGGCAAACAGCGCCGCGCCGAAAACCTTGCGCGCGAGCGGCGAGCCAACGGGAACAGTAGTTTGGGACATATTGCCTCCAGTTCGTGGGATTTACGAAGAGAGGCGCGCCAGCTGCGCTTCGATTTCGTCCGGCGACAGATTCATGAAGTGGTCCGTCAGGGCGCTGCCCGACAAGGCCGTCATGGCGTCGGTCGCGGACGCGGCGGCCGGCTGGCCGCCCGGGATATCGGAAAGCGTGGAAGGCCCCGATGCTTCGGCGGTCGCTTTCGCGACGGCGCTCGCAACGCGTGCGGCTTGATCGGCTGGCTGCTGCGCCGGGGCGGCCTTGGCCTGGCCGGGCAGCTCGATCGCACCGTTCTCGGCTTCGTACATACGGAGCGCCGCATCGAACCGCTCGGAGAGCGGCTTGTCCTTCCATGTCGGCTTGGCGCGCAGCATGGTGTCGATGGCGGCGACTTCGTTGAACTCGGCCGGGGCGGTAGCACGGAGGTGGGCAAGCTTGGGAATGGACAGGATGGTGTCCTCGACGGACACCAGCGCTTGCACCTGCAGCTCACGCCGCGCGGTTTCGGCTTCCTCGGCGGCGGGCCGGCCGGCGTCCACCTGGTCGCTCAGGCGCTTGGCCAGGGCGATCAGGTTGTCCATCCGGTTGGCGACGTCGGGAGCTTCTTCGCGCAGCTGTTCCAACAGCTGCTCGTCGACGATCTCATTCAGATCGAGCGACTTGGTCGCCTTGCCCTGTTCGGCGGCCGCCTGGTCCAGTTCCAGCTTCGCGGTCAGATCCCGCACCATCTGCTCAGCGCGGATAGCGCGCTCGCGCTCCTGCTGCAGCACCTGGTACGGAATGACGTGCTTGCCGTCCTTCGCCTGCACGACGGCGTCACCCTGCTGCGGCGCGGCGGCGGCCTCATGTTGCGTCCCGTCCTCACCGGTGCCGGGCGCTGCACCGCTGGTATCGCCCTGGGGTTTGCCGCCAGCATTCGCCGCGGCGTCATCGTCGGACGTCGTCGTGCCGGCGTCTGCGGTGGCTTCCTGCCCACCTACGAGCGCCGCCAGCGCGTCTTCCGACAAGCTGAGGGGGTCGCGCAAGACCGCATCGAGGTTATCGATGGGATTGTCCGTCGTGTTTTCCGTGCTCATGTCTTCCTGCTCCTAGTTCTCGGATAGGTCCGTGGGTTGAAACGAAAAAGCCCCCGGCGATTGCTCGGCGGGGGCCTGTGGTTGCCCGTGTCCCTGGGCGGGGAATTCGTATCGGTGCGCTATGCGGCCGTGGGCTGGCGAGAGCCCAGCCGTGCCAGGACCTGGTCGACCTCATCGGTCAGCTGCTGGAACCGCTCCTGCATCTGTGCGCCGCCCGTCTGGGCCTCGGCGCGGATGCGGGCGCGCTCCGTTTCGGCTTCTTCGTGCATGGCGGTCTGCTGCAGGCGGGTCTGCCATTCGGACGTGCGATCGGCCAGCTGCTGTCGCAGCGCCTGCATTTCGCTTTCGTAGCGCGCCAGCGCGCCGTCCACCTGGCCCACCGTGTCGGCGTCGCCTGCGGCACCCGCTTCCCGGCGGATGCGCTCGGCCTCGGCCAGCAGCTTTTCGGCGCGGGCCTGCCGCTCGGCGATCTTGGATTGCGCGTCCTGCATTGCCGCCTCGGCTTGAGCGTTCGCGGCCTGGGCGGCCTGCTCCTGGGCGGCTTGGGCCTCCGGCGAGTTCGGGTCGGCCTGGATGCCCAGTTGCGCGCGAAGGAATGCCGCCATTTCCTTGCGCTTGCCGAAGTCGGACATTTCGAGGGCGAAGGGAATCAGCAGCGCCTGCATGTTCGGCGGCATGGATTTCAGGATTTCGGAGAACGCGGCGAACTGCTGAGCGCGGTAAGTGGGCGTGCTCGGCACGTCGGACAGCGCCACCTTGACCGGCGCCGTCTGCACATCGTTCTCCTTGTAGGCCTCGCCCGTCACGGGATCCTTGCGAGGAATGTTCACCACCACCTTGCGTTTGACCGTCCCGTTGTCCACCAGGATTTCGGCCTGGCTGGTCATGTCCTCTTTGATCAGGTCCAGCAACGCGTTACCCACGCCGCGCCGGGCCACCCGGTAGTTATCGTTGATCTTGGCCAGCGTGGTGACACCCTGCTCTACCAGCGACTGGATGGCCAGCCCGGAGCTGGCGTTGGACTGCTGGCCCATCATGGCCGCGTACACGCCGGCAGCCTCCTGGATCGCTTGCTTGCGCTCCTGCATGATCTGGAACTGCTGCTGGGACAACTCGAAGTTGCTTTCGACCTTGATGTTGCCCTTGGCCGCCCTTGGATTCGTGACGATGAAGGCGTCCGCCCGGCCTAGCTCGCGGTTGGCGTCGCTCATCGTGTTGTACTTTTCGTCCAGCGCGTCGGAGTCGATGAACGTACGCCGGCTGTTGAGCAGCCACATCATGCGAGCGGCGCGGGCGTTGACCTCGTCCTGGGGCGACAGCATCGCCCGGATGATCCCGTAGGGCACACCCGTCAGGTCCTCCCGGTAGCCGAAGAAAGGGATGTACGGAAACCTGCGGCGGTTGGTGCCCCGGTCCAGCACGCGGATCGGTCCGATGTGAAAGGCGCAGCGGATCTTGTCGTAGACGGCCAGCTTGGGCTGAACGGCGCCCGACGCAACCAGCGCGCGATGCACCTGGTTCTGCTCGTTGAACTCCAGCGTGCGGCCGCCGGGCAGCGCCAGCACCAGGCCGCGCACCCAGACTCGGTACCAGACCTCAAAGCACGTCACCACGCGGCGCTCGACATCGCGCCAGTCCAGGTCGTCCCAGGTTGTGCGCGTGCCCTGCCCGAGGGAATTGAAGAAGTCCGCGGACATACGGGCTTCGTTCGTCAGGTGATCCGTCCAGTCCCGCCAGTTGGACGCTGCCAGGATCATTTCCCGGTGCTCAGGAAAGAACGCGGCGATGTGGTCGGCGTCGTACCGCTTCTTGCGCACCACGTACCGCGCGTCGCTCCAGTCCAGACTACGGCTGCGCCAGTCCCAATAAATCTCCGACCGCGGCACGCTCGTCACGCGGTACGGGTAGT
Organism: Achromobacter sp. E1; assembly: GCF_037039475.1. Taxonomy (NCBI): domain Bacteria; kingdom Pseudomonadati; phylum Pseudomonadota; class Betaproteobacteria; order Burkholderiales; family Alcaligenaceae; genus Achromobacter; species Achromobacter sp. E1. The sequence goes on along the minus strand of NZ_CP146253.1, from coordinate 2,082,574 downwards.
TGAATGGGTTGCTGTTGCGCGAGACTTCCACGACTCCAAAGCCGGCCTTGATCTGGCTGGCGTACGCGTCAGACGTGGCCGTATCCGCCTGGGCTTCGCGTTCCGTCTCGTGCATCTTGGCCGAAAGCGCCTCGGCGACGTCCTGGTACCGGTCATCGTCGGCGCCTACGCGCCAGTCGGTCCTGGTCTTGGCCTCCATGCCCAGCACGGCGTTCACGGTGGGCTGGATGAGATTGGTGACCAACGGGCCCAGGCCCTTCTCGTCCAGGCGCGCCAACGTCTCGGCGTCCAGCTGGTTGCCGTCGTAGTAGTCGCAGGCCTTGTCCGCCTCGCGGCGCCAGCTGGGCTGATCGCGAATCTCGTCCAGCCAGCGTTCAAGCTGGGACACGGACAGCGCGCCGGGCTCGGCCGGCGCCTGATCGCGGGCGTGCGCGGTCGCGCCGTCGCTGCCATCGAGGAGGCGAAAGCCGGTAACGGAAGTGTTCATGCGCGCCAGGATTCCCGGTGTCGTTTGAAGTTTGAGGGCACGTTGTTGACTGCGAAGCGCAGGGACATCACGCCATAGCGCGATGCGGATATGACGTCGTCGTCGATCTTGACGATGGCGCCGTCCTTGCGGTGATAGGTGCGGTACTCGGAAAGCCACAGCTCCAGGTGCGAAAACACCTTGAACCGGCCGGTCATCATTCGGTCCAACATGATCTGGATGCCGGCTTCCACGCCGTTCGAACCATCCTCGAACTGTGCGCGCTCGGGCAGCATCGCCACTTCCTGCGCCAGGTAGGCATCCCGCATCGGAATGCCGGTGTCCTTCTGCGCCTGTAGGGCATCATGCGGCCATGCAACCGGGATCCACTTGCCGCGCGCCTTGATGGCGCTGGCGTGCACGGACACCGGCTGCTTTCTCTCGGCGTAGACGTCGTAGACGTAGACGATATCGGCGTCCAGGTTGTGGGCCAGCCAAGCGCCGGCCGTCGGGTGGTCCCAGCCAAGATCCAGGCCGCAGATGCGCGGCCAGCTGTCTGGGATGTTGAACGGCGGCACCACGATGCTGGATTCCGGCACCGGGAACACCGCGCCCGAACCCAGCACCGGCTTGCCGTAGGCGCGGGCTTCGCGTTCGTGGTCCGGGTAGCTGGCCAGAATCGCGTCGGCCTGCTCGCGGGTGTAGTGCTCGGCATCGTAGATGCCCATGAACACCACGACCGTGCCGATGTGCTTGTCGATCAGGAACCGCTTGACGGTCGCGGACATGCCCATCAGGGGCGTGAAAGTCATGTATACCGGGCCCAACGTCGTGTTGGTTCGGGTGATGGCCTCCATGTAGATGTCGTGCGGCGGCTCCTCGTCCAGCCATACGAAATCGAGCGTTTCCGCCTGGAACTTCGCACGGCCCTGCTCGTAGTTCCGAAAGCCCAGCACGCTCTCGCCGGCCTGGACATCGCCGCCACCGCCATGGCGCACCACGATCATGGACACCGCGCCAGGCACGCCGGCGAGCGGCGCCACTTCCTTGATGGCGTCGGCCGGGATGGCGCCGGTGCCGCGATCGCTCTCGACACCAGGCCGGCCCAGCAACAGGCGCTGCATACCGTCCCGCGTCAGTGCCGCAGACACCGAGGCCGCCCAACCCGCCGTGGGCTTCTGGAAAACCTTGCCTTCCCACCAGTCCGGGTAGCGCCCGGTCAGATGCATGGCCGTCTCGTAGGCGCCCGAATAGGTCTTGCCCAGCTGGTTGCCGGCGGAAAAAAGGCGCTCGCGGTATGCGGCGCCCTGTGCGTGGAACTCCCTTTGCTTGGCGTATGGCCGGTAGTACTTGAGCCGGTTGCGCTTGGCGCGCCAGGCACGCTCCTGCAGTGCCCGGGCCAACATCACGCGCGGATTGGACATCAGTGCATCGTGGGTCCCGAGCCGGCCGCGCGCAGCTGGGCGAGAACCTTTTCCACCGGAACGCCTTCGGCCTGGGCGATTTCCTGGGCAGCTTGCGCGATCGCGGCATCCAGCTCGGCGTCGGACTTCTTGTCCAAGTCGCCCACGCGCAGCTCCTTGCGCTCCACGAACATGCCCAGGTGACGCCCGATCAGCTCCAGGTTGGGCGTCTTGGGCGCCAGCTTGAGCGTGAAGTTGCCGTTGCGGTCCCAGGACCAGCCGATCACGCAGCGCCGCACCTGCTCCGGCAGCAGCTTCAAGTCACGCGGGCTGGTGATGTCGCGCACTTCGCCAGTGGTCGGATCCGTAACCACCAGGTCGGCCGGGTCGTAGAAGCCCATCGCCACCCATTCCTCGAGCACGCGTTTGGCGGTGACCTCCAGCTGTGCCGAAAGCTTGTCGCGCATGGCCTGCACCGCCGCGGCGACGTTAGCCTGGGCTAGCAGGCGGGATGCGCCACTGACGGCCGCCGCACCACGCGCCGCGTAAACGGCCTCGTACGCCTTTGTCTGGTTCGTGAAGCCACCAGCGGCGAACTCCTCCACGAAGCGCCGCTGCTGCGGCGACAACGCGCTATCCACGGACACCACACGGCGGGCAGCGGTCGACAAGGCGCGTTTCGTGCGCGCAGGCGTCTTCCGCGCCGGCTTGGGCGCTGGGGATTTTTTGGAGGGCATGGAGAGGGGAAAGCCAGGCAGGAGGGCAACAAAAAACCCCGCTCGGCTTGCCGGCGGGGTCTTGGGCGCACTGATGACCAGTGACAGAATGAGGCGGATTTTGCGGATGCAATCCGCAAATGTCAAGCCGCGACCGCCAACTCGCCTACGATTTCGGCTTGGCGCAGCACGGCTTCGACCTGCTCCATGGCCTTTGCCTCCTCGCCCTTCTTCCCCTTGTCGAACTCGCCTCGCCCTTTCCGCACCAGGCGCGCGCCACGCAGCCAAAGCGTAATTTTTCCGTTCTGGTCGGTGACGGTGCGCTCGCTGATGCCGGCCTTGCTGGCCAGATCCGAGAGCACAATGCGCGGCCGGTTCGCCTTGGTCGCGAAATACCGCATCACCAAGCCGTCGCGGACAACCCGGTGCACGACATGACCCGACAGCACGCCCGCACCCATGGCGGCGTCAGACACAACACGGACGGATTGCAGCCACTCGGCATTCCAGACTGCGCTGTGGCAGCAGGGGCACGGCGTGGTTTGCGGCAAGAATGCCGCCTCGAGGATCCGCTGATGCAGCGGCGACAACGCTTGCAGTTCGCGCAGGATGAAGCCCGCCTGCGCTGCGCCATCGACGCCGGCCAGGCCGCGGCCGGTGCGAGGCGTTCGGTCGGCCATCTTCACCATGGCCGGCCTGTCCAACGTGCCGCTGGAGTAGTTGAAGGCGTACGTGAGCGCCTGGTGGGCACCCTTGAAAAGCGGTTCGGACACTGTGCGCTCCTGGCAATCGAGAAAAATTCGTGCGCCGGCCTGCCGGGCCAGCTGGTCATTCCTGGTCATGAAACCCGCCACTGCGAGGACTGCGCGCGCCTGCCAGGCTCTGCACCGGCGGTTGGGCCTTACCCACACGCTCCAGGTTCAGACCGAGGCGCGACGCGAAGGACAGCGGCTTGCGAGCCGGCGTTCCTTTGATGATTTCGACGTCCCCGCGGTAGCTGGCGATCGCGCGCGAGACTTCGTCCTCGGCCTTGGGCGGGGCCGGCGGCGTAGCGGGGATGGAGGTCGACGCCTTGGGCTGCGCATCCATGATCGATGCCGTAAGCCAGCGGCTATACGCCTCCGCCGGCGTGGAAGCTGCACGCGCCACCTGACCGCAGCTGCATTCCCACCGACCAGAGGCGGCTTTGCGCAGCCGCGGACGGACCGCGAACGGCTCGGATTGCCGGGACAATTTGGGCGCGGCAGCCTGGGCCCCGCTGCGCTGGCGCTGGGCAGGCGCCTCGCCGCGCAGCCGGCGCTGCTCGGCCTGGACGATTTGCCAGATGCGCTCCGACGTGATGCCGAACTCGGCCGCCAAGTCCGTTGGACGTTCACCGGCCAAGCGCCGGCGGGTGATTTCCGCGTTGCGTTCGCGTGTGCTCATGCTGCAGCCTCCACGCCGAACAGGGCAGCTTGCGGGTCGCAGGACACCAGCGACGTGACGGTCACCTCCAGCCGCGCGCCCAGTACATCCGGTTCCATGCGCTCGCCTGTCTCACGCCTGACCCACGCATCGTCATCCATGACCAGGCCTTTGAGGGCGTCATAGACGACTTTTCGGGCGTTGTCCAAGTCCAAACACTGGACCGTGTCGTCCCAGGCAGCACCGAACTTGCGTTGCCGCGCCTGCCAGTCTTGCGGCCGGTGCGGGTACAAGCGCAAGTCCACCTGAACGCGACCCAGGATAGGCTGGCAAATTCCGGTGGCCAGGACAATGCGCTCCACCTGCGCTTTGTATGCCTTTGCCTCAGGCGTCACGTAGGTGGTCGTGAACGACTTTCCGCCGTTGCGCGGCTTGACCGTCCTACTGGCCCAGTAGCGGTTCGCGCTGATCGGGTATGGCAGCACGAGGCTGTGAGATTGCGTAGTCATCAGACTCCCTCGCTGCGCAGCTCGCGCAGCCATTCGATACGCGCCGCGGTCTTGTCCGCCGGCGCAGGTTGATGGTTCCGGCATTGCCGGGGAAACGCCGGGCTGACGAACGTGCCCGGGCGGTCGGTCATGTCGATGCACCGGCCCAGGCCTTGCGCGGCCATGCCGGTGTGATGGCGCAGCGTGAAGCGCTCGCAGGCGACGCACTGCACGGTGGCCGTCATGCGCGCACCCCGTAGTCGGCCAGCAGTCGGGCGCGATCGGCGTCGGTCAGGCCTGCGGCCGAATGCACTCGAGCTTTGAACGCGGGGAAGATTTCGCCCTGCTCTTGCGCGATGCCCAGCTCCTGGCCCTTGGCTGTGATCCCCGACGCGGTTGTGGCCCAGGCCAGCGGATCCGACGGCGCGGCTTGCCTTGGCTTGCCGTTCACGGCGCTCTCGCCCTTGGGCGGGTTGAGCACCTTTGCGACAAACACGTCCAGGAAGCCGGGTGTGACGGGCCCGGCGTCGCCTGTGGCCTGGCGGTCCAGCAGAGCCTGGTCGTATGCCTCGGCCAGTTGCAGCCCGGTGGCGCCGGCCTCGAGCCACGCCGCAATGCGCGGGTCACTGGCGTTCGTGCCGCGCGGCTGCTTTCCTCGAGCTTGTTCCTTGCGGCGCAGCCAGCCAGCCACGGCAACGGCTTTTTCCTCGAGGGTCTTGTCGGCATCGAGCGGCGGCGGCGAGGACTCAGCCTCGCACGCGGGTGCGCCCGTGAGAGACGCCGCCGCTGCTTCTTCTTTTATATATGTCCCTGTCCCTGTCCCTGTCTTAGCCGTGACACCGCCGTGACTTTCTTTGTGACTTCCCTTCGGTGTCACAGTGACAACCTTGTGACCCTCAGTGACCACAATGGATATTCCGCGTGACGCCGCGACCTCGCGCAGGTGTGACGTGCTTGTGCCTTTCGCCGGCAGGATCACGCCCATGTCACGCAGAGCGGCAAACAGCAGCTTTCGGTCCTCGCGCTCCTCGCGCTTGCGCTCGCTGTCGCCGTCCTTCGCGGCCTGGTGCTCCTCGCGCCTAGCCATGGCCTTGATTGCCTCGGCAGCAATGACAGGGTGATAAAGGCGCCCGTCGGCGCATTTGACGAAGCCCCGCAGGGCCATGGTCTTCACCTTGCGCCAGGCGGGTTGCTCTTTGCCGGCCAAGTGGGCCAGGATGCGGTCATCGTCGGGCAACGACGCTGCCGGCTCTTGGTTCCAGCTCTTGCACCAGAGCCGCAGGGCCGTCTTGAACTCCTCGCCGGTAGAGAGAGCCATCATGTCACTGTCCAACAGGCGCTCAGTCTGCAGTGGCATGAACGGCAGGCCGCGCAGATTGCAATCCGGAGGAGTGAGAGGGTCGGGCAACTCCAGATCAGTCATGTGCCCTCCGTTGAAAAAAGTGTGCCCCTTGGAATGGACGGCGACAGCCACAAGGACTCGACGCGCGGCCGGGCTCCATCCGCGTGCGACCTGCCATCAATGCGCGTCCATCCGGCGTAGAGCCGGTCGTATAGCTCGCAGCGATAGCCACTGAGCACGACCATTCCTGACAGGCCGTGCAGAATGCCGGCCAGCTGCTCATGTTGCTGGTCGTTCAGCTCGTGACGATAGGAATGCGCCCTGGTGCGGAATGACCGTGTCGAATGGACATAAGGCGGATCGACGTAGTGCAACGTCTCGGGGCCGTCGTGGCGGGTCATGCAGTCGATGGCATCGCGGTTTTCAATCACCACACCGCGCAGTCGTTGAATGGCAAGGCGCAGGCAGTCCGGATAATTCATCCAGTCATGCGCAGGCGTCGTCCCTGACCGGCTACTGTTTGATCGGAACCCGCTGGATTGCCCCGTCACGGCGGCGGACCCGAAACCCGAGAAGCTTCGGAACACTGTCCGCCTGGCCTGCTCCAGCGGGTCGTCTGCAGGGTCGTACGCGTCGTCGAACTCGGCCCGAGCGAAGGGCGTCAGTTCGCAGGCGCGCGCCAGGCGCTCGCCGTCGTCGCGGGCTACGCGGAACAGATTCACAATCTCGCCGTCCAGATCGTTGTAGACCTCGGCGTACGCACGCGGCTTGCGCAACAGCACGCTGGCGCCGCCGGCGAACGGCTCGACATAAACTCGGTGTGGCGGCAGGTGCTGGATGATCCAGGGAGCCAGCCGCCATTTGCCGCCGTGGTAGCGGATTAAGGGCCGTTTGGGCGTCATGCAGCCTCCCGGTGCTCGAGGCGTGCAAATGCGTCCCACATGCGCAGGCTGGCCAAGCGAGCGATGTCCACCGCGGCAGCCGGACTGATCGAAGGGGCATCACGATTCGGCGTTGCGCGGCGCACGCAGTCCACGCGCATGCCGGCGTCGACCGGGCGCGGGTAGCCCTCGCGGTCCAGCAGGAGGACGCCGCTGTGCGCGCTGGGAAGCGCCGCGAACAGGTCGGGGTGCCAGATATCCTTCGGCAGCGCGTAATAGTGCTTCCAGACCTTGCGCGGCCAGTCCTTCGGCGTGCTCTTGTACCTGGACTTGCGGTGCCTGCGCACCTCTACGAGGTCGTTTGACAGCTTGCTGTGGCGCAGTTCGGAGACAGTGGGCCACTGTCCGAGATATTCTCGGTGCCACCACTTTTCTTTTTTGGCATCGGCTTTCAGGTCCGCACGGCTGATCTTGATTTCGACGTCGATGAGGCGGAGGTTCTCCGTCACCACCAGCAGGTCGCACTCGTGGCCAGTCCAGTTGCAGTTCGGAACGACCACCAGGTACTTCCGATTGAACGACTGCCGCGCCAGCGCGCGGGCGATGGCATTTTCCGACCAGTTCATGTCGTGCCCCCTGCCGCGCTAATATGGCGCCGCCCCGATGGAATAGGAGACAACCGATGAAAACCTACGCCCGCACGATCGCCGTCGCTGTGGCCGTCGGCATAGTGGGATTCTTTGCGGCAGTGGGCCTTGTAAGTGTCCTGTTTGCTCCTCAGGTCGACAGCTTTGCGCCAAAAAACAGTGCTGACGCCGCGGCCTGGATCCAAGCTGTCGGTTCCATCATCGCTATTGGAGCGTCGTACTGGCTTGGGGAGCGGCAGGCGCGCAAAGCACGCGACCACGCGCTTGAAGTGTTTCACCTTCAAAGATCCCGGGTGGAGCATGGGAGCCAAGCCGTTGTCGTCCAGCTTCACAAGGAAATCTATGCCGTCAGACAGACAGCAATTGAACTCGACTACGAGAGCTTTGTCTTTTCGTGGAAGATGTTCCTGTTGCCCACCATGACGGCGGCAATGGCTGCCTTCGATCATCTGCCCCACCACGAGCTTGGTGGCCACCGCCGAGTAAGCCTTGCCTTCGACATGCGAGCACAAGTTCAGCGTGCCGTGATGTCGATTACGGCCTTGCTTGATGAGGCGTACCACGCTGACGAGACGGCGCCTGAATCGGACCAACTGGATCCCCAGAAAGGTGACGCGGAGGACCGCGTTCTGTACCTTCGCAAGATCACAAACGACTTTTTCCAAAGCCAGACCGAAATGCTTGCTGAGTTCGACGCGAATATCCACACATAAGCCTGTCACAGCAGTTCTCCCCCACGCACTGCCATCGCCGTTGCGATCGGGCGCACCCAGATTGGCGTGGCCGAAAGCTGGAATGTTTCGCCGGCACGCGACAGCAGGATGGCGCGGCCGATTTCCTCGGCCATAGCCGTTGCGGCCTTCTTCGGTACCGCGTTGCCGATGCGCTCGCGGTGGGCACCGTCAGAATTGCCATCCATGACGAAGTGAGCGCCCTGCGCCTCGGCTTCGGCGTAATCATCGGGGTCGTACAAGCTTTGCAGGGCGGCGAGCTCGAGCGTGGTGAACGGCCGATGCCAGGTGCCGTCCTCGGCCACGATCCTGCACACGAGTTTGTCATTCGCGGCCGGCAGGGAGCGCGGATCCGCCACGGACCATGAGCCGTTGTCGTGACAAGCCGATGCCGACACGGCGCCGATGTGCTTGTCCCAGGCGGCCACGCCGTAATGCCCGGCGGTCAGATAGTGATCGCCGCGCTCGCGGGCCAGGCCGGGGCGCGGATCGGCCACGGAAAAGGCGCCATTGGCGTTGCCGGCGATGACCGCATGGGCATGCTCGCTCCAGCGCGCAGTGTGATACTTGCCGTGCAGCTTGCTTGGGTCTGGACCGCCGCGAGGGTCTGCGATGCACTGCCCGGTGCCATGCGCACCCGTGACGGCGCGCGCCGCGGCGTCATAGCGCACGATGCGGAATTCGTTGCTGTGCTTGGCGGGCCCGTGGTGGCGCGGGTCGGCGACGGTATAGGCGCCCTGCCCCGGCCCCTGCTGGCCCGCGATCGCGCCAGTCGACGCATCCCAGCGCCGCACGCCGTAGGCCTGACCGTCTTTCCACGCGGCCGACGGATCAAAGCGAGGATCCGCCACTGAGAAAGCGCCATTCAAGGGGAAGCTGCGGCCGGCGATTACGCCGACGCTGTCCTGCATGCTGTGCACGCCCAAGGCGCCGCGGTGCATTTCCGGTACCAGCAGGTAATCCTGCAGGTAGCCGTCCTGGACTGTCAGGCGGTTCAAGCTTCGCCAGTCGCTCCCCGCCTCGACGAACGCCAGGCGCACCCACGTTTTCCAGCTCAGGTTTGGGATGCGGTGCATGGGCCCGGCCGCGAGGTCGCCCGGCAGACGCATGCGGCCCAGGATCTCGCCCACCGCGCGCAGCGGGCGCTTCGGCGGCTCGTAGATGAATGCCGGCACCTTGTCGGCGTGTCGCGCGACCATCAGGAAGCGTTTGCGGCTCTGCGCAAGGCCGCCCAGCTCGCCGCAGTCATGGGTCGTCTCGCGGACCACGTAACCGTAATGGCGCAGCAGTTGGACGATCTGATCCAGGAAATGACGCCCGCGCGAAGCGATGCGGGGCACGTTCTCGAACAAGATCACCTCGACGGGGTCGTCCTTCCAGGCCTCCAGCGCCAGCCAGATGCCGCGCAGCGTCAGCTCATTGAGCGCCTGGTACTTGGCAGTCAAACTGCGCGAATGCGACAACAGGCCAGAAAAGCCTTTGCACGGCGCCGACAGAAAAAGGATGTGGGGACGGCGCCCGCCGGCAGCCGCGCGGATGTCGTCCGGCATGGCTTCGACCCAGCCATCCGGGGGCTGCTGCCCATGGAACGCGGCGTACTGCTGGCGGCTGAACAGGTCGCGCACCGTGCAACGCACACCCGTGAACCGGAAGAAGTCTGCGGCGCCGGCCGCATCCACGTCGATCCCGCCCAAGCACACCATGCGCCCTGTCAGGCCCGGGATCTCCGGTCGCGCGTCTTGCATGCCTGCCGCGCCGACGCCGGCTCCGGAGAAAAGGTGGAAATGGTTGATATCAGAGAGGGTCATAGCGTCATGCCACCGGATTGGCGCGAGCGCGCACGTAGCCCAATGCGCCGAACGCGTGCTGCTCCAGGACAGCGCGGGCGTACTCGGCCTTGTTCTTGCCACTGACCGTGGCCAGGGCCGCGATCGCGTCGTACAGGTCGCTGGTGCAGGGGATATCCAGGCGCTCAGTGCATTTGCCCGCAGCGGACGTTTCAGCCGGGCGCGATTCGAGGGAGTGCAGGACGGGGTTGGTCATGGGATTCCTATCGGAAGTTGTTCGGCTTGGCCCCGCTCGGCGCGGTGGGCAGAATGCCGACATAGACATGGATCAAGGGATGGATCGAAACAGCCAACGACTACGCGCAGGCCGGCGCAGCATCGCTAGACCTGGCGGCGTTGAGGGATCTCTCCACGCGTCTTGCCCTGTTGGCTGCTACGTCGCCCGGTATGACGGCAGTCACGCCGCTGTACCCCGGCACAAGTGGACGCCATCAGCGCGAGCCCGTTGGTCGCAAGCAATCGGCTGGATCGGACCTAAAAGCACTCGGGCCTCATGCACTCTCCTCCTCCGGGACCGTTGCGCATCCGTCGCCCAGCTCCGCGTGATCGCCAGCTCGGCCGGGGGGAATTCCATCCCACGGATTGGGATATAGGGAGGGACAAAGCTGATGGGGAGTCTTTCGCCACCCGGTGAGTTCAGCTAGAAACAACACTCGGCTAGCCGGCAGCCCATGAAGCCACTTCGATACGGCCCACGCAGTGAGCTGCTTTGGGTACGCGCGCTTGGCCACGGCCGTCAGCCCCCCGGCGATATCGATCGCCTCGGCGATATGTGATTTTTCGTCCATACCCGCAATCCTACTACTTAAAGTAGAAGTTTCCAACTACCTAAAATAGAAATGACCGCCTGCGCCGCGACTGTTAGATTTCTACCTATGGTAGAAAGAAACAAACTGCCGATCAGATATCCTGATTTCGCCGAACGCGTGAGAACGGCGATGGCAAATGGCGCGTGGGAAGTCCAGGGAATCGTCGATGCCCTTAAGCGTGCTGGAGTGCGGATTACGTACGAGATGGTTCGGCGCTATACGCTGGGGCAAGCCATGCCTCGCCCCGACAAGATGGGCGAAATTGCTAAAATCCTTGGGGTGAGCGCGAGCTTCCTGCAGTACGGTACCGAGGACAGCCCTGCGACTACACCAACCTCGGAGGGGGTAACAGGTGCCGATAGACACGGCTCGTGCTATCCGTTTATGCGGATCAAGCCGGAAGAGTATGCCGCTCTTGATGATGACGTAAAAGACGACATTGAAAGCATCATCGAGTTGCGTATCAATAAGTCTGCACGCGGTTCAAAGGTCGGCCGCGGACCAGGCACGCGCACCGGCACGGAGGGAGCGTAGCTCCGGCAGCGCCTCGCACCATTCTGTCAATCGAAGACAACGTGGTCTACGCGCGATTTGGGACAAAGTTTTCGCCGCCTTGTAACCAAAAACTATTTGTGTAGCTATTATTTTGCGGTGAAGCAAAAACCGCCATATCACTGGCTCGAATGAAATGGGACCCACGATCCACACTTACTACGACAATCTGAAGGTTGCGCGCAACGCTCCAGATTTCGTGATTCGGGCGGCCTATAAGGCTCTTTCCCAGCAGTACCATCCCGACAAACACGGAGGTTCTGCGGCCGCAGCGAACGCAATGCGGCTCATAAACGAGGCGTACGCGGAGCTGTCAGATCCTGCTCGGCGCGCGGCGCATGATGCTTGGATTGCCCAGCAGGAAGCTAAGGAAAGAGCTCAAAATCAACCAAATGCTCGGAGCCAAGGCGCTGATCCTTCCGGTTCAAAGTCCCATGCCGCCCCACCCAGAAAGGAGCCGCCGCCGCAGCCGCCTCCGCGAGCAAAACCGCGATCCGAATGGTCATCCGGCTGGGTCTTTGGCGGGGGCTTCTTGGTATTAATCGTCGTTCTAGCGTTGATAGAATCGAACGGATCTAAGACGCAACCCGCTCATAAATTCCCGCGGCCGACGGACGCGTCCTCTCCGACCCCAAGCTCCACTCGTTATGGATCGAATTCTCCTGCGGCAGCCCCGCCGGTTGTCAATCGGTCTTCAATTCCCGGTGAGGCGGCGCGGCTGCCGACTGTCATGCCGGCACCTTCTGCTGCACCCGTTACAAGCCAATTACCGAGGGGACGAGTTAACGCAGTGGAGCTAAATGTTCGTGCCGGCCCAGGCGCCAACCACGACGTGCTTGCCAGGCTCCGATTTCTTGATACGGTGTCGATTGAAGGCCCCCAAAGTGTCGGCTGGATTCCTGTGTCGCATCGGGCTGGGTTTGGGTATGTCAACGCCACGTACATTCAGGTGGGATCGGACGCGGATACGCTTAGGCAACTCTGCCAAGACGACGGTGCTCCCTTGAGTTCGGGAACAGTTTTGAAGCGGCCGAGCGCGGATGGAGACCATGAACTGCGTATCGTCGCGAACGGTGACCGCGACGCACTGGTGAAACTCAAAGACGCACAGGGTCACACAGCGTTCAGTGGGTACGTCAGGCGCGGACAGACCTACACCTTTCAAGGTATCCCCTCCGGTGTGTACACCGCTTGGTTCGCGACAGGAGCCGCCTTTAGCTCGAAATGCGGGCGGTTTCTCAATGACATGACCGTTTCATACGACCCCACACCTCGCCAATTCAAGACGACCCAAGCAGGAAATCTCGCGTACTCGACGGTTATGGAGTACTCACTGCAACTCCAGCGAAACGGAAATTTCTCGCCTAGGGCGGCGGACCCCCTCGCGTTTCTAGCAGACTGATCTCTTGTGAGCCCCGTCCGGGGCTTTTTTTTCGCCCGCATCTTTGCCGCTTCTAAAAGAAGCCCGTCGCCAAGCTTCTACTTTTAGTTGTTGACTGGAATTCTACTTTATGTAGAATTCAACTCAGTTTTCTACTTTAAGTATTGGAGACGAACGATGCGACGCCTCTGGCCCCCGCCCTCGACTTCGGCACACGGCGACATCGTCGTGGCCGAGTCCACCCTAATCCAACTCGCCCCCGCCGAACTGACCGACGCCGACATCCTCAGCGTCCTCTGCGATTTGTTTGCGGGGCGCGCGGCCCGCGCCTTCGGCGAGCCCATCGATTGGTGGACCGAAACGCTGCAGTGCGACTTGGATCCCACCGCAGCCGCCGGCGTCGCTTTGACCGCCATCAGCAAGTGGCAGTTTGATCGTGACGCCGGCGCTGCAGGTGTGAAGCAGCTGCAGGACGAACTCGTCCTGCGCGCCCGCCAAATTCTCGGCAAAGGCGGCCAGCCGTGACTGCCTCCGCACTCCTCCTCCTGCCCGTTGCGTTCTGCATGGCCCGCGCCATCGACGCGTTCGCGGCCTATCGCCGGCGCACTGATCCGTGGGGACGCGCATGACGGCCGCCACCCTCTGGGTCTTGCTGGCCTTCCTGCCCGCCGACTACGACCGTCCGCCCGTCGTGGTGATCGAACGCTTCGCCACGCAGGCCGAATGCCTCGACGTCCTAGACATCTTTCCGCCCACCACCCGCATCGCCTTCGAGTGCCTGCCGAGCCGGCAGATCGGCCCCGGCGCGGCCATCCTGGAGAACCGCTCGCTATGAACACCCACGACCTCCAGCGCGACGCGCTGGATCACATCATGCGCACGGCACGCGCTAGTTCGTCGCAAACGCGGCGCCTGCGCTGGATCGCCAGCCGAGCCGACGCAGCGCTGGCTGGCCGGCCATACGTCGCGTCTGAGCACGATCAGCCCAAGATGGTGACCGAGGCCACCATGCAATCGAAGAACTCCGCGCTGCAGTCGAAAAACCTGGAATTGCGCCTGGCCAACGCCCGCCTGCGTTCCACGCTGGCGCAGATTGCCGGTGGCTCCACCGGCATCCTTGATCGCGATTTCGAGCTGGCTCAGATGGCACAGGCCGCGCTCGAGGCTGAACAAGGGGGCCGCGAATGAAGCCCATCCGCAAACTGATCCGCGCCGACGGCACCGAAACGATCCTGCACGGGCCCCACGCTATCCAGGACGTCTGCCAGATGATCGGCGCTGACGCCCTGGACACGGTCAGCCTCGCCGACCACGTGCACGTCATGCTGGTCGACGACGACGGAATCCAAAAGAACTTGCCCGTCAACCCGGCCGCAACGCGCCTCTACCAGGACGCCCGCGGCATTCCCCATCAGATCCGCGGCGACGTTGTGATCGTGCCCGACTCTGACTATGCGAGGCACGCATGAGCGCGCGCCGCATCGTAGTGCTCTGGCGCCGCGCACGCCGCGCAGGCCGCGATCTGGACCTGGCCGGTTACGCAGCGTTCGCCGTCGGCGCGCTGATGCTGGCCGCCACCGGCGTGGTCGGTCCGACTCTGGACGCCCAACCGGCACAGCAGCCCGGCGCCGCCTACCACGCCGCTCGCTGAGAAGGACCACCATGCAACCCAACGTTTTCACCGTGCGGGCGTCCAGCTGGGGCCGCCTCTTCGATTGCGCCCACGCCTGGGAAGGCACGCACATCCTGGGCATGAAGAAGCCCGCGGGTATGCGCGCGTTGCTGGGGACCGCCGTCCACGCTGGCACCGCGGCCTATGACCTGGCCCGCCTGGAGGGCAAGCCGTGCACGCCCGACGAAGCCGCCGACGTGCTTGTCGACGAACTGCGCAACCCCGCCTATGAGGTCGACCACGCGCAGGACGGCCTGCCGATGGCGAAAGCCGAGCAGATCGCCCTGACCATCCTGGTGAAGTACTGCGCGGACGTCGCCCCGAAGTTCACCTACATCGACGTCGAAACGAAGCTGGACCCGCTGGACATCGACTGCGGCAACGGAATGACCGTCCGACTTACCGGCACGATGGACCGAGCGCGCGTGGCCGAAACCGAGGGCGGCATTGTCGTGCCCGACGTGAAGACGGGCGCGCGCGTCGTGCAGGACGGCAAGGCCGTCACGCAAGGCCGCGCCGCGCAGACCGGCACCTATCAGCTCATGTACGAGCACACCAAGAAGGTGCGCACGGTCGGCTCCCAAATCATCGCCCTGTCCACCAGCGGTAGCGCCGCGACCGCCGTGAGTCCTGTTTTCGACGCCCGCCGCGTCATGGTCGGCGAGCCCGAACAGCCCGGCCTGCTCGAGCACGCCGCGGCCATGTTCCGCACCGGCCTTTTCCCGCCCAACCCATCCAGCGTTCTTTGCAGCCAGAAGTACTGCGCGCGCTGGTCTTCGTGCCTTTTCCGATAACCAGAGGAGCCCCGCATGTCCCTCCACCCCGTCAGCCGCGACGTGTTCGTCCGGCGCACCGACAAGGCCGGCAAATCGGTCGTTACCCAGCACCTGGCCTGGGAACCGGCCGAATTTCTGGTCAGCCAGGTCAAGCAGTACGACAAGGAGGCCAAGCCCGACGAGCGCCAGACCGTCGCCATGGCCACGGCCGCCGAATACCACGACTACCGCGCTCAACAGAAGAAAGGAAGCTAACCATGAATCAGAACACAACCGTCCAGAGCCTGCGCGCGGCGCCCGAATCGCACATGCCGATGGTGGCGCCCGGCTTCGGCAGTTTGCAGGGCTTCGAACTCATGCAGCGCGCTGCGCGCCTGCTGTCGAGCAGCACCCTGGTGCCCGTCGCCTACCGCCAGACGATCGAGAAGCTGGACCGCTTCGGCAACGTCAAGGAATCGCGCGAGAACCCCAACGCGCTGGCGAATTCCGTCGTCGCGCTCAACATGGCGCAGCGCATGGGCGCCGACCCGCTGATGGTCATGCAGAACCTCTACATCGTGGAGGGGCGGCCGTCGTGGTCGTCGCAGTGGATCATCGCCGCGATCAACGGCTGCGGCCGGTTCTCGCCCTTGCGCTTCGACATCCAGGACCTGGGCGACAAGGAGGTCGCCTACACGACTACCAGCTGGAACAACGGCCAGCGCGAAACCAGCAGCCGCACGGTGAAGATCCGGGACAAGGTTTGCGTGGCATGGGCCATCGAGAAAGAGACGGGAGAGCGCCTGGAGTCTCCCAAGGTCACCATCGAAATGGCCGTCAAGGAAGGCTGGTACACGAAGTCGGGCAGCAAGTGGCAGACCATGGAAGAAGTCATGCTGCGCTACCGCACGGCGAGCTTCTTCGGCAAGCTGTACGCGCCCGAGCTGTTGATGGGCCTCCAATCCGTCGAGGAGGCCCAGGACATTATTGAAGCGACCACCGGGCCTGACGGCACCATCAGCGTCAATGTGGACGAGCTGCGCGCTACCGCCCAGCCAACCCAGCGCCAGCCCGCGTCCGCACAGGCAGACGCTGTCGACATCGAGGCGCGCGAGCCCGCCGACCAACCTGACACCTCCGCAGCGAAGGCGCAAGCCGCAGCCGGTAACCCGGCGCAGGACGGGGCAATAGCCGCCACTGTCGCGCAGGAGGAGGCGGCCGGGGACCAACATCCCGACCCGGCCGGCGCTAGTGACGCGGATCCGGGCCTGGATCCGGCAGCAGTGGAACACCAGATCTCCAACGCCAAATCCCTGGACGTCCTGGACCTGGCCAGCGATTCGATCGAGGGGGTGAACGACCTGGCCGAGCGCGCGCGGCTGCACAAGCTGTATCAATCGCGTCGAGTATCCATGACCGCAGAGCAGCAGCGCGCGCCGGCTACAACGCCGCGCCGTCGCATGGCCGCACCCGAGTAACGGCCGGGGACCGACATGGTGTTTTTCCGCAACCTCTCGGTCTACTCCCTGCCCGCTGGGTGGGTCGTGACCCTTGAGCAGCTGACAAGCATGCTCGAGCGCTTTCTGTTCGTCCCCACGACGGATCTGCAGGCCGAGTCCACCGGGTGGGCCCCGGTCCATGAGGGCTTCGGTGTGGTGCATGCCGTGCAGAGCCATCTGTTGCTGCGCATGCGCACGGAATCGCGCGTGATGCCCGCCAAGGCGATCGAACTGCAACTGCAGGAACTCGCTGAAAAGGTGGAAAAGTCCCAGGGGTTCAAGCCCGGAAAGAAGCAGCGCAAGGAGATCCGCGAGCAGGTCATTACGCAGATGCTGCCCGCGGCGTTCCGGCAGCAGGATGACGTCCTGATATGGATCGACACGCACGCTGGCCGCCTTGGCATCGACAGCGCTGCGAGCGGCCCGCGAGATACCGCCATCAGTCTGCTGTGCAAGAGCATCGACAACTTCGTCCTGGAACGCCTCACCGTCAAGACCGCTGCGGCTGGCGCGATGACGGGCTGGCTTGCCGAAGACGAAGCGCCGGAAGGCTTCACGATCGACACGACGGCGGACCTGCGCGCCGCCGGTCAGGGCGCGGGCGCTGTGCAGTACGTCAACCGTCCGCTGGAGGCCGACGAGATCCGCCGCCACCTCCAGAACGGCATGCAATGCACGCGCCTTGGCCTTACCTGGAACGACAAGGTGTCGTTTCTGCTGGACGACGAGCTGGTGCTGAAACGCGTCCTGCCCTGCGAGGCCCTGCACAAGGATGTGGAGCGCGTTGCGAAGAACGACGCGGACACGTTCGAGGCGGATTTTTACTTGATGGCCAGCACTCTACGCCCTCTGATCGCCGACCTGGTGGACGTGTTGGGTGGCGAATGTGTTGACGACCGCCAGGGCGATATGTTCCGGACGGCAACCGGGCCGGCGCTCGTGAGCGGCGACGACGAGCCCAATGTCGACCCGCTTCTGGCTCAAGCGCGCCACGTCATCGTCCAACACGGCCGCGCCTCAATTTCCCTCGTTCAACGCCATCTGCGCATCGGCTACAACCGCGCCGCGTCGCTCCTGGAATCCCTGGAGCAGTTCGGCGTCGTTACGGCGATGCGCCCCGATGGCTCTCGCGAACTGGTTTTCCCAATCTGAGGAGCAATCATGCGAATCAACCGTATCACCATTGAAAATTTCCAAGGCGCCCGCGCCGTTGATCTTGATCTGCGCACCCCCGTCGCCTTGATCGCCGGGCCCAATGGTGCCGGCAAGTCCAGCATCGCCGAAGCCGTGCGCCTGGCAATGCTGGGCAGCCCGGAGCGCGTCGGCCTCAAGAAAGAGTTTCCCGCGCTCGTCACCGATGGCGCGAAGCTTGGTGCAGTCACGCTGGACCTGGACGAAGGCGCCATCGGTATCGGTTTGCCCAAAGGCACGCAGTCGGGCGAGGCACTGGTGCCATCATCACCCGCCCTGCCCTACGTGCTCGCGCCCGAGCGGTTCGCCGCCGCCAAGCCGGACGACCGCCGTACGCTGCTGTTCACGCTCATGGGCACGAAGATCAAGCCGGATGACATCGAACGCCGCCTGGTGGAGCGCGGGTGCGCCGCAAACCTGGTGACGCAAATCAAGCCCATCCTGCGTAGCGGCTTTGCCGCCGGCGCCGAGCACGCCAAGCAGGAGGCGACCCAGGCCAAGGGCGCCTGGAAGGCCGCGACCGGCGAACAGTGGGGAAGCCAGAAGGCAGAAGGATGGGCCGCCGAGATTCCGCCGTTCGACCAGGCCGCGCTGGTAGGCGAGCGCGCGACGCTGGCCGGCGTCGACGCGAAGCTGGAACAGCACACCAAAGCCCTGGGCGCTCTCGAGCAAAAGGCCAACGCCTATGCGGCGGCCCGCGATCAGATCGCGGCTCGACAGGCGCAGGCCGCGAAGCTGCCGGCGCTACGCCAGAAGCTGGAATTCGACGAGGCCGAATGCGCCAATCTGGCGGCCAAGATCGAAGCCCTGCAGGCCAAGGCCGGATCTGGCGCGCGCGAAGGCCTCATCCATGAGCTGGCCGACTGGCTGTACAGCGCCCTGAATTTCATTGAGGCAGAGGGTGGCGGCTTCGAAGCGTATGACGTGGCCGATGCCGCTCTGGGCAAGTATGTCGCGCAGTATGGCCCCATTGACGGCAAAGGCGATCCGGAGGCTGTCGCGGCCCTGCCGAAGGCGATCGAGGCCCGCGACCTGATGGCGCGCAGCGTCGAGAACGACCGGCGCGACATCGCCGCGGCAGAGGCCGCCGAAGCACAACTGCAGGATGCGGCCGCACCGGAGGCGATCCAGCCCGCCGACGTGGAGGCCGCACGAGCCAAGGTGACCGCACTGCGCGCTGAGCGCAAGGCGATCGACGACCGCGTGCAGGCGCTGTTGAACGCCAAACAGGCCGCCGCCAGCGCTGCGGAGCGCACTCAGAACGCTACGCGCTACCACGGCGAGGTGCTGGCTTGGCTGGCCATCGGCGACGCGCTTTCGCCAGATGGCATTCCGGGCGAGATCCTGTCCGAGGCATTGCAGCCCTTCAACGACAAGCTGGCCGAACTGGCTGGGTTGGCCGGGTGGCATGCGCCCGCGATTGGCGCTGACATGGGCATCACGTGGGCAGGTCGACAGTATCGGCTGTTGTCCGAGTCCGAACGTTGGCGCGTTGACGCTCTCATTGGAGCCGCTCTGGCCCTCATTTCAGGCCTGCGCTGCTTGATCCTGGACCGCTTCGACTGCCTGGACCTGCCCGGCCGCGGCGACGCGCTCGGCTTGGTCGACGCGCTGGCAGCTGACGGCCACCTGCACACCATCCTGCTGCTGGGCACGCTCAAAGCCGCGCCGGCTGCGCCCTCGGATGCCTTCACCACCTTCTGGATTGAAAACGGTACGACCGAGCAGCCCAAGCTGCGCGCGGCCGCCTGACACAAGGACAACGACATGCAAAACCTGGGATTTTTCTACGACACCGAAACGACTGGCCTGCCGCTGTTTAACCAGCCGTCCGAGCATCCGGACCAACCCCATATCGTGCAGCTGGCCGCGGCACTGGTCGACCTGGACACCCGTGAGACGGTTGCCAGCCTGGACGTCGTCGTC
Organism: Achromobacter sp. E1; assembly: GCF_037039475.1. Lineage (NCBI taxonomy): Bacteria > Pseudomonadati > Pseudomonadota > Betaproteobacteria > Burkholderiales > Alcaligenaceae > Achromobacter > Achromobacter sp. E1. Next base: position 2,062,864 of record NZ_CP146253.1, on the reverse strand, counting down.
CGCCCCGAGGGGTGGATCATCCCCGACGAAGTCGCGGCGGTGCACGGCATCACCACGGAACACGCGGCAGCCGTCGGGGTGCCCGAGTCTCTGGCCCTCTCGTTGTTCTTGGAGCTTTGGGGCCGTCGTACCCGGATCGCGCACAACGAACAATTCGACGCGCGCATCATCCGCATCGCCCAACACCGCGCCGGCGAGCTCCAACCCGAGCTGGTCGCCTGGAAGAACGGCGTCGCGGAATGCACGGCGCGCAAGGCGACGCCCATCGTCAAATGCCCGCCCACCGCAAAAATGATCGCGGCCGGAAGGAACCACTACAAGACGGCCAATCTGGGCGAGGCGGTCCAATTCTTCACAGGCAAGCCGCTCGTGAACGCCCACAGCGCGATGGCAGACGTCAAAGGCTGCATGGACGTCTATTTCGCAATCCGGGACCTGCAGCGCGCGGAGGCCTGACTATGCACCCATACATGAACCGAAAGGATCGCCGGCTGGTACAGCGCATCGAAGGCCGTCGCCGTAGCCGCACGCGCCACGAGGAGCGGCCCAAGGCCGCGCCGATGATGGTCGGCGCGGAGATCGTCATGCGCCCGCTCGAGCAGCTGTTCGACGAGCTGGACCGCACAGGCACGGTATCCGTCAATGAGCGCGGGTTCCCCGAGTTCCTGGCGTGTGACGGCTATCGGTACGAAGCCGCACCCGCGATCGAGGGCCTGATATGGCACTTCGAAATGTGGGAAGCCCGCCACGGCAAGACGCTTCCGCTCCAGCCGCTGCGCGACCTGCACGTCGCCCTGCACTACCTCGTTCCGATCCAGGAGCGCAGCGTGGAAGCCCTCCGACAGGCGCTTCCCATCTTGCGCAACGTGATGGCCACGGGCAAGCCCGAGGATCAGATCGACCTGCTTCAGCAAACCCGCATCAAGGCGGCGATGGAGGGCCCGCGCGTATGACGACGACTACATGGCGTCTCGTGCCGGACCAGCCCGACCAGGTCTGGATCGATACGTTCGCCGCACGCGGCCCGCGCATCGGCACCTTTGGCGCGACTATTCGAGCCGTCCTGGGCACGGCACCGCAGCCGGCTTTCAACCTCGTTCAGGCTCTGCGCGACGTCCGGGCAGCCCTGGCCTTCCTCCCAGCCGCTGACCCGGCCGTCATCGGCCTGGACCGTCTCATCAGCTCGGTTACTACAGGCGGCGCATGCGACGACGCGCCGCCGCGCGCGGCAGATACAAACGGGGACCGATAAATGTCCGACATTCCTCCGCGATTCATCCGAGTCGGCAAGGCGCCGGCCTACCTCGGCATGTGCCGCCGCGTCTTTGATGTGGCGGCACGGCCCTTTCTGCGAGAAATCAGCATCGGAAAGCAAGGAATTGCCTTCGATCGCAAGGAGCTCGACCGCTTTGCTGACGAGTATGCGGAGCGGATGGCGATTGACAAGGACGCACCTGCGCGCAAGGATTCCCCCCGCAGCGAGCGCCCACGTAGCAACGGAGCATCAAGTCTATGGGGCAAAAAACAATTACCGGGCTCACGCTCAAAGACGGCGTCTGGCACATCGACAAAGTCGTCCGCGGATACGGACGAATTCGAGGCAGCACTGGCACAAGCGTTCGCGCGGAAGCCGAGCGGTTCCTCCTCGAGCGAATCGTCCAGGCCGACGCAGAGCGGAAGGAGCGCCCCCACTGGCGCCCGACTTTCCGCGCCGCGGCAACCCGCTACCTAAAGGAGTACGCGCACCAACCATCCATTTGGCTGACAGCCACCTATCTCAAGCAGCTGGACCCGTACATCGGCGACCTACATCTGGATGAGGTCGACAACGAAGCGCTGCAGGCCTATGTCGATGATCGCCTCGAGGCCGGGCGAGCGCCTCGCACGGTCAACATTGCGCTGCAGCGCGTCGTCCGAGTCCTAAATGTCGCTTCTCGCAAGTGGCGCGACGACAACCGAAAGCCCTGGCTCGCGGTGGTCCCGATGATCGAAATGCTGAGCGAGAAGTCGCGGCGCCAGCCCTACCCTCTCTCATGGGAGGAACAGGCGGCGCTGTTCAAAGAGCTGCCGGAGCACCTGCAGGTCATGGCACTCTACAAGGTGAACACCGGCTGCCGCGAGCAGGAAGTCTGCAAACTGAAATGGCAGTGGGAAATCGAAGTTGAGGGGCTCGGCACCAGCGTGTTCCTCATCCCAGCAGAGTTCGGAGGACGGTTCGACGACTCCGGCGTGAAAAACCGGGAGGAGCGACTGGTTGTGCTCAACGATGTCGCGCGGTCAATCATTCGCAAGCAACGGGGACAGCATCCCGAATGGGTTTTTCCCTACGAGGGCCGAGCCTTGCACCGGATGAACGACACCGCCTGGCGTAACGCACGAAAGCGGGCCGCCGCGCAGTGGAAGAAGACCCACGGCGCGGCGCCGCACCCTGGGTTCGCGAGCCTGCGTGTTCACGATTTGAAGCACACATACGGAAGGCGACTGCGGGCGGCCGACGTGCCAGAGGAGGACCGCAAGGCATTATTGGGACACACAGACGGGAGTATCACTTCGCATTATTCAACGGCTGAGCTGGCGAAGCTTATTGAATATGCGAACCGAGTTTCCGCGACCGACACGCGCAGTCCGGCGTTGACGGTTTTGAAGCGGAAGGTGGCATAGGGGATATGGAATTCGCGGGGATGATGTCCCCACGAAAGTCCCCACAATGAGAAAGGCCGTTAGTGAGTACTCTCACTAACGGCCTTGGAACTACTGGTCGGGACGGCGGGATTCGAACTCGCGACCCCTTGCACCCCATGCAAGTGCGCTACCAGGCTGCGCTACGCCCCGAAAGAAAAAGAGTATAGCAGAACTAAAAAATGTTTGCACGCATTGGTGCAAAAAAAGTGCTGAATACCGGAAAAAATTTTGCGCTTTGCGTTCGCCGTTCACATCGGTGCAAAGTGATGAAGCGGCGCGCGCGAAGCGCAAGGCACGACTAGCTGCGACGCGCGCTGCCATGAAGGCGGTCGCGCGTCGCGGGTACTGAAATCAAACGCTGGATTGCAACCGATGGGTCGCGAAGAAAACGGCTCAGGCAGTGGGCGCGGTCTGCGTCGACGCAGCAGCGGCGGGCGCAGTGCCCGTCGTTCCCAAGGCTTCGGCAAGCATCGCCGACACGTTGCCGAGTTCCGCGCGCAGCGACTGCATCTCGGTGCCCGACAGGCGCACGGCGGCATCCTGGTCGTGCGGCACGTCGCGCGCATCGCCCAGGCGATTGCGCGCGCCGCTGATCGTGAAGCCTTGCTCGTACAGCAGCGAACGGATGCGGCGGATGAGCAGCACTTCGTGGTGCTGATAATAGCGGCGGTTGCCGCGGCGCTTCACGGGCTTGAGCTGAGTGAATTCCTGTTCCCAGTACCGCAACACATGAGGCTTGACGCCACACAGGTCGCTGACTTCGCCGATGGTGAAGTAACGCTTGGCGGGAATGGGCGGTAAGGTAACGGTGGATTCAGTACGTGTCATAAGCGGATTTTATGCGCGCGATGCGTGGTGCGCCGATAACAATTACCGACAAAGCGTATCACTCCGCGGCGTCGGGCGTTGTAGGAACGGCCTGCTCGACCACGCTCTTGAGTTTCTGGCTGGCGTGGAAGGTGACGACACGCCGCGCCGCGATGGGAATGGTTTCTCCGGTCTTCGGGTTGCGGCCAGGGCGCGGCGGTTTGTCGCGCACCTGGAAGTTGCCGAAACCCGAGAGCTTGACGGAATCACCGCGCGCCAGGGCGTCGCGGATTTCCTCGAAGAACGTATCGACAATGTCCTTGGCTTCGCGCTTGTTCAGGCCGACCCGCTCGAAAAGCAGCTCGGCCAGCTCGGCCTTGGTGAGGGTGCGTTGCTCGGCAAGCATACTGGTCCCCATGTTCAGCCACGTTGGCGCGCGCCGTGCGCGGCAACCAGGGCTTCCTTGATGCGCGCGAGGCAGTCGGCCACGCGGGCTTCGTCCAAAGTGACCTCAGTGTCCTGTAGCCAGAAACGGAACGCAAGGCTTTTCTCGGCGACCGGTTCGCTGCCCTGCGCCTTGTCGCGCCACACGTCGAACACGCGCGCATCCTGCACAACGGCCAGTTGCGTATCGGCCTTGACGGCCTTGGCGACGGTATCGAGCATGGATTGTACCGTCACGTCCTCGTCGACCCACAGCGCCAGGTCGCGCACCACCACGGGCTGGCGCGAGAGCTCGCGCACCTGCGGCAATTCGCCTTCCGACAGCGCGTCCACGTCCAGCTCGAAGACCACCGGCGCATGCGCCAGGTCGGCCTGTTGCGCCCAGCGCGGATGCAATTCGCCGATCCAGCCCACGTGCTTGCCGTCCAGCATGACGCGCGCGCCACGGCCGGGATGCAGCGCGGGATGCGCCGCAGCCTCGAAGCGCAGGCGGCGGCCGCGTGCGCCGAACAGCGACTCGACGTCCATCTTGACGTCAAAGAAGTCCACCTGACGCGTGGGCACGCCCCACTGTTCTTCGGCCGCCGGGCCCCAGGCTGCGCCCGCGAGCTTCATGGGCTGGCGCACGCCAGCCACTTGCAGCGGGCCGTCCTCGGCCGACGCATCGCGGAAAAACACGCGTCCCAGCTCGAACAGGCGAACGCGCGATTGCTTGCGGTTGGCGTTGTGACGGATATTGGCGACCAGGCCGCCGATCAGGCTGGAACGCATGACCGACAGATGGCTGGCGATCGGGTTCACAAGCCGCACGGGATTGTCGTTGCCCGCGAAATCGCGTTCCCAGTCGGCTTCGACGAAGCTGTAGTTGACGACTTCCTGGTAGTCCTGCGCGGCCGCAAGACGGCGAAGCGCATGCGCGCCGCGGCGCACTTCGGGCTGCGAGAACATCTTGGCGCGCGCCATCGGCGGCACGTCGGGGATGCTTTCAAAACCGTAGATGCGAGCCACTTCCTCGATCAGGTCTTCTTCGATTTCCAGATCGAAACGGTACGACGGCGGATTGACGATGAAGTCATCGCCCTCTAGCGCGTAGTCCAGTCCCAAGCTGCCGAAGATGGTTGCCACCTGCTCACGCGTGACCGGCACGCCCAGCACGCGATGGCAGCGCGCCAGGCGCATGCGCACCGGCGGACGCTGCGGCAGATTGACGATCTGGTCGTCGATGGGACCCACCTGGCCGCCGCAGATGTCGACGATGAGGCGGGTGATGAATTCAATGTGCTCGGGAATGCTGGCGTAGTCCACGCCGCGTTCGAAGCGGTGGCTGGCTTCGGAGCTGAACTTGAAGCGGCGCGCACGGCCGGCAATGGCTTGCGGCCACCAGAATGCGGCTTCGAGATAGATGTTCTGCGTGTCCAGCGTCACCGAGGTAGCTTCGCCGCCCATGATGCCGGCCAGGCTTTCGACCTGGTCGCCCGCGACGACGACGCCGACCTTCGGATCGAGCGTGACGGTCTGGCCGTTCAAGAGTTCAAGCGTTTCGCCTTCACGCGCCCAGCGCACGCTGATGTCGCCGCCGATCTTGTCCAGATCGAACACATGCGACGGGCGGCCGAGTTCAAGCATGACGTAGTTGGAGATGTCGACCAGCGCGGACAGCGAGCGCTGGCCGGCGCGCTCAAGGCGCGTCTTCATCCACTCGGGCGTCGCTGCGCGCGCGTTCACGCCGCGAATGACGCGGCCGCCGAAACGGCCGCACAGGTCGGGCGCTTCGATCTTGACGGGCAGGCGCTCATCGAGCGTGACGGGCACGGCAGCGGCCGTCGGCACCGACAGCGGCGCGCCGGTCAGCGCGGCCACTTCGCGCGCCACGCCCAGAATCGACAGGCAGTCGGCGCGGTTGGGCGTCAGCTTGAGCGTGAACAGCGTGTCGTCCAGGTCCAGCGCTTCGCGGATGGATTGGCCGGGCACCATGTCCGCGGGCAGTTCCAGGAGGCCCGCGTGGTCTTGCGACAGACCCAGTTCGCGCGCCGAGCACAGCATGCCGGAGGACTGCACGCCGCGCATCTTGGCCACGCCGATCTTCATGCCGCCGGGCAATTCCGCGCCCACGCGGGCGAGAGGCACCTTCAGGCCGGCGGCCGCGTTGGGCGCGCCACACACGATCTGCAGGCGTTCGCCCGAGCCGTCGTCGACCTGGCAGACGCGCAACTTGTCGGCGTCCGGATGCGGGGCGATTTCGACGATGTGCGCGACGACCACGCCTGAGAAGGCGGGCGCGGCCGGTTCGGTTTCTTCGACTTCCAGGCCGGCCATCGTGAGCCGGTGCGCGAGTTCATCGGTTGCGATCGGAGGATTGACCAGCGTACGCAGCCAGGATTCGGGAAATTGCATGATCAGCCGTCTGTTATTCGTTGAACTGGCGCAGGAAGCGCAAATCGCCTTCGTAGAACTGGCGCAGATCGTTGACGCCGTAGCGCAACATCGTCAGGCGCTCGAGTCCGGAGCCGAAGGCAAAGCCGATGTAGCGCTCGGGATCCAGCCCGAAATTGCGCACCACCTGCGGATGCACCTGGCCGGAACCGGAGATCTCCAGCCAGCGGCCGCGGTTGGGACCCGAGGTGAACATCATGTCGATCTCGGCGGACGGTTCCGTGAACGGGAAAAACGACGGGCGGAATCGCACGACCAGATCGTCGCTTTCAAAGAAGCAACGCAGGAAATCGGTGTACACGCCCTTCAGGTCGGCAAACGAGATGTCCTCGGCGATCCAGAGCCCTTCCACCTGGTGGAACATGGGCGAGTGCGTGGCGTCGCTGTCGACGCGATAGGTGCGCCCGGGCGCGATGACCTTGATGGGCGGCTTGTGCATGCGGGCATAACGCACCTGCATGGGGCTGGTGTGCGTGCGCAGCAGCAGCGGCAGACCGTCCGCGTCGTTCATGTCGACGTAGAACGTGTCCTGCATGGAACGCGCGGGATGGTCCAGCGGGTTGTTCAATGCGGTGAAATTGGTCCAGTCGTTTTCCACTTCGGGGCCGTCGGCCACGTCAAAGCCAATGGAACGGAAGATTTCTTCCACGCGTTCCCAGGTCCGGATCACCGGATGGATACCGCCCGGCGCGCGACCGCGGCCCGGGAGGGTGACGTCAATGGTTTCGGATGCCAGACGGGCATCCAGCTCCGCCTGCGCCAGTTCGGCACGGCGCGAGGTCAGAAGCTCTTCGATCTTCTGCTTGGCCTGGTTGATTCGTGCGCCGGCCTCTCGCTTCTGCTCGGGATCGAGCTTGCCCAGGCCTTTGAGCAGCACCGTCAAGGCGCCTTCCTTGCCCAGGAAGCGAGCTTTTGCGTTCTCAAGCGCGGCGGCATCCGTAGCCGCGGCGAACCGTTCTTGCGCCTGGGCTACCAGGTCGTCAACCAATCGAGTCATGAAATCCAGCCTTCAAAACGCAAACGGGGCCATTACAGCCCCGTTTGCAGCGATGCGCGATGAGTTAAAGCGCGCGATCAGGCAGCCAAGGCAGCCTTGGCTTGCTGCACGATGGCGGCAAAGCCGGCCTTGTCGCGCACGGCCAGATCGGCCAGGACCTTGCGGTCGAGTTCGATCGAAGCCTTCTTCAGGCCAGCGATGAACACGCTGTAGCTGACGCCATGCTCACGGACGGCCGCGTTGATACGCGTGATCCACAGAGCGCGGAACGTACGCTTCTTGTTGCGGCGGTCGCGGTAGGCGTATTGGCCAGCGCGCATGACTGCTTGCTTGGCAATACGGAACACATTACCGCGGCGGCCACGGTAACCCTTGGCGGCGGCAATGACTTTCTTGTGACGTGCGCGGGCAGTTACGCCGCGTTTGACGCGAGGCATAGTAGATCTCCCTTAGATCAAGCGAAAGGCATCATGGCCTTGACGGAGGCCACGTTGGAGTCATGAACCGCCGCAGAGCCGCGCAATTGACGCTTGGCCTTGGTGGTCTTCTTGGTCAGGATGTGACGCTTGAACGCCTGACCACGCTTGATGGAGCCGCTGCCGCGCACCTTAAAGCGCTTGGAGGCGCTTTTCTTGGTTTTCATCTTGGGCATGATGATTCCCTAAACTAAAACACGCATTGTTGATTTACATGACGCCAGGTGCTTGGCGCCAAAGACGCCAAAACTTGTAGACCTGTTGCCACTTCTGGGGGGTCGCGAAATCTGAAAAGCCAGTTCCGAACGAAATGCATCCATTCGATAAAGCAGCCGGCCAGGCGGTTTCGCGATTGTTTCCCGAAGGCGGACAAAACTGACCCACATCCGGAAAAGCCTTTGATTATATGGTGATTTCCTGGACTTTGTCGAGTCAGCGCGTACGCCCGGAACAACGGGATCGCAGGGCCGACGCCGCCCGGGGATCATACCCCCGTACGCCGGTACTGCACCGCCTGCGCGACATGACTGGCCGCCAGCACCGCCTGGCCGTCCAGATCCGCGATCGTGCGGGCCACGCGCAGCGCCCGGTGCATCGCCCGCGCCGAGCCTGTCAGGCGGCGCATGGCCTGCTGCAGCAGCGTCTGGGCATCGGCATCCATCACGCAGAATTCGTCCAGCTCGGCCCCGGCCAGCCCGGCGTTGATCTTGCCCTGGCGGGCCATCTGGCGTTCACGGCAGCGGACCACGCGCTCGCGGACGGCTTGCGACGATTCGCCGGGAGGCGCGGTCATCCAGGCGGGATCGGACGGCGGCAGGGCCACATGCAGATCGATCCGGTCCAGTAACGGTCCCGATATCTTGCCCGCATAACGCGTCACCTGATCCGGCGTGCAGGCGCACGTGCGCGCCGGATGGCCGCGCCAGCCGCAAGGACAGGGATTCATTGCGGCCACGAGCTGAAAACGGGCCGGAAACTGCGCGGCGTGCAACGCCCGCGAGATGACCACCCTGCCCGCCTCCAGCGGCTCTCGCAGCGCCTCGAGCGAGCGGCGGCTGAATTCCGGAAGCTCATCGAGGAACAGCACGCCGTGATGCGCCAGACTGATTTCACCGGGCCGCGGGCGCCCGCCACCGCCGACCAGCGCGGCTACCGAAGCCGAATGGTGCGGCGCCCTGAACGGCGGCTGCCCGGTGAGCGTGTCGGGCATTCCGGCCATCGTCGCCACGGCCGCCGCTTCGAGCGCCTGATTGCGCTCCAGCGGCGGCAGCAGGCCCGGCAGGCGTGCGGCCAGCATGCTCTTGCCCGCACCGGGCGGCCCCAGCATCAACAGGCTGTGGCCGCCCGCCGCCGCGACTTCAAGCGCCCGCCGCGCGCCCGGCTGGCCCCGCACATCCGACAGACAGGGGACGGGCGCGGCGGGCGGCCACGGCGCGGGCACGGCATTGGGAAGCAGGCAGGCGCCAGCTGCGTGGGCTGCCACGTCCGCCAGGCAGCGGGCCGACAGCACACGCAAGCCGGGAACCCAGGCGGCCTGCTCGGCGCTGCCGGCTGGCAGGATAAGCGTGGCGTCGGGCGCGTCCCGGGCGACGCTCAGGGCGATCACCAGCGGCGCGGCGACGGGCACAAGCGCCCCGGTGAGGGAAAGTTCGCCGGCAAGCACCAGCCCGGCCAGCGCGGGATCCGGTGCGCCGGCAGGTGCACCGTCTTGCGCGGGGGCAGCCAACTGCCCGGACGCCAGCAGCACCCCCAACGCAATCGGCAGATCAAAGCGGCCGGACTCCTTGGGCATGTCGGCCGGCGACAGGTTGACGGTGATGCGCCCCGCCGGAAATTCAAAACCGCTGTTGATGATGGCCGCGCGGACCCGCTCGCGGCTTTCCCGGACTTCGGTGTCGACCAGCCCGACAACGTTGAAACCCGGCAGCCCAGGCCCCAGGTGCGTTTCCACGCGGACCGCATGGGCATGCATGCCGCAAAGGGCCCGGCTGGCAAGTACGGCAAGCGTCACGACGGTCTCCGGAGGGTTCGGGCCGCCAGTATCCGCAAAAAACAAACGGCCGCGGGAAGCGGCCGTGACAAAACGATCTCGCGCAGGGCCCGCGCAAAGCGGGCGCGCGGGGCTTGCTTACTTGTCCTGCCCGGTGGCCGGCCCCTTGTCCAGCCCGGTCAGGCGCTCTTCCATCTGCTGCACCTGGGCAGCCAGTTGATCGACGCGGGCGCGCGTGCGTGCAAGCAGATCCGCCTGCACGTCGAACTCTTCGCGGGTGACCAGATCCAGCTTGGAAAACGCCTGCGTCATCATGGCGCGCACATTGCGCTCGACGTCCGCCGCCGGGCTGCGCGCGATCAGGTCGGAAATGTTCTTCTGAAGGTCTTCCATCCACTGGGTGCGATTGTTCATAGTTGCCTCTCGATGTTCCGGATGCCTCAAGTGTAGTGCGTTGGTCGCCGGGTTCAGGCCGCGCCGCTTACGCCGCCGCAAAAAAAAGGGCGGGCCGCATGCGGTGACCGCCCTTCAAAGCACAGGAGAAAACCGGGCTGCCTGACGGCAACCCCCTACCAACACCACTAGCCTTGCCGCCGGTCGCTGAGACCGCGCTGTGCATCGGTCATTTGCCCGATACACGTCCTGGTTTCGATTCTTCTCGACCCCACCCCTACCAACAAGCCGATCGGTGTAAACCCTCGTATCAGGCTCGCACCCCAATTTGAGGCGCTTTGGGCCAAACGCGGCCGCCCCCGAAACCCGCGCTGCATGCGCGGAGCCGCAGCCGGTAACGCTGAGCGGCCTGCGGAGCCGGCGCAACGCACCGGCGGATGCGGCGGCACGCACGCGCACGTGCCCGACACGTCCGCATTAAATGGCTACAAATCCTTCGTGCGGCATACATCTGGTTGCATGGCGGGGCTACCCATTGTTGCGCACCAAAAAGAGGCCGCTCCACGGTGCATTGCGCACCATTATGGTGCCTTCCCGCACAACATTTGCGCCTTTCCCGGCCATCCCCGGCGCTGTCCAACATGGCACGGATATTGCTTTAACCAGGGTGCGTGCAACCATGAGAGGAAATGCCATGAAACTCATCATCGCCATCATCAAGCCCTTCAAGCTCGACGAAGTGCGGGTGGCTCTGTCCGGGATCGGGGTCCAGGGCCTGACCGTTACCGAAGTCAAAGGCTTTGGCCGCCAGAAGGGCCACACCGAACTCTATCGCGGCGCGGAATACGCCGTGGACTTCCTGCCCAAGCTGCGGGTCGAGGCCGCCGTGCCCGATCACCTTGTCGATCAGGTCATCGAAGCAATCGAACAAGCCGCCCGCACCGGCAAGATCGGCGACGGCAAGATCTTCGCCGCCCCCCTTGAACAAGTCATCCGTATCAGAACTGGCGAAGCCGGCGAAGCTGCGCTGTAAATAAATAAAGCCTCAATGGAGCCTGAAAATGGATAAAGCAGATATCTCCTGGTTGCTCGTCTCTACCCTGCTTGTATTGATGATGGCCGTACCCGGCCTGGCCATGTTCTACGCCGGCCTGGTGCGCAGCAAAAACGTGCTGTCCGTCTTGCTGCAAGTGTTGTGCACGTTCGTGCTGGGCCTGGTTCTCTGGTTCATCTATGGATACTCCCTCGCGTTCACCGAGGGCAACGCCTTCTTCGGCGGCCTCTCGCGCGCCTTCTTCTCTGGCATGTTCAACCCGGCAGACGGCACGTACGCCATGTCGAACACCCTGACCGAGCTGCTGTTCGCCTCGTTCCAGGCCACGTTCGCCGGCATCACCTGCGCCCTGGTGGTCGGCAGCTTTGCCGAGCGCGCCCGCTTTTCGGCCGTGCTGGTGTTCACGGTGATCTGGTTCACGTTCGCCTACATCCCCATTGCGCACATGGTGTGGTTCGCCTCTGAAACCGCGCCGGGCCTGTTGAATGCCCAAGGCGCGCTGGACTTCGCCGGCGGCACCGTGGTGCACATCAACGCCGGCGTGGCTGGCCTGGTCGGCGCCTACGTGGTCGGCAAGCGCGTGGGCTACGGCCGCGAAGCCATGCAGCCGCACAACCTGCCGATGACGTTCGTGGGCGCCGCCCTGCTGTGGGTGGGCTGGTTCGGGTTCAACGCGGGTTCGGCCCTGGCCGCCAACGAGAACGCCACCCTGGCCTTCTTCAACACCATGATCGCCACGGCGGGCGCCGTCCTGGCCTGGCTGTTCACGGAATGGGCCATCAAGGGCAAGCCCTCGATGCTGGGTGCCGCGTCGGGCGCCATTGCCGGCCTGGTCGGCATCACTCCCGCCGCCGGCCTGGTCGGTCCGGTGGGCGCCCTGATCATCGGCGTGGTTGCCGGCGTGGTCTGCGTCTGGGGCGTGAATGGCCTGAAGCGCCTGCTGCGTGCTGACGATGCGCTGGACGTGTTCGGCATCCACGGCGTGGGCGGCATTGTCGGCGCCCTGCTCACCGGCGTGTTCAACGCGCAGGTCTTCGGCGGCCCCGGCCTGGCCGAGCCCGGCATGATCGCCCACCAACTGTGGGTGCAGCTCGAAGGTGTCCTGCTGACGGTCGTGTGGTCTGGCGTGGTGGCATGGATTGCCTACAAGATCGCCAACGCCCTGTGCGGTCTGCGTGTGCCGGAAGACCAGGAGCGCGAAGGCCTGGACGTCACCAGCCACGGCGAATCCGCCTATCACAGCTAAGTTGCTGCGACGCTCCCGCCGCGCCCTGCGGCGGGGCGGGATGGAAAATGAAAGAGCCCTTCATCATGAAGGGCTCTTTTTTTGTCAGCTTGCTTGGGAGGGTGTCAGACACCCGGCGGAAAGGGTCGTCTGATTGCGGTCGACTCCACGGGTGTCTGACACCCGGTTCAGTCACTGCCGCAAAGGATGAATCAAGCCGGGCCGAGGGCGTCCAGGTCGACGGGCAAGGCGCGGTTCAGCGCCGAGGCCACCTTGATGCGAAGCGCATTGGAATGCGCGCGGCGAACCTCGCGTTTCACGTCCAGGAGCTGCTGCGGGTGCATGGAGAACTCGGTCAGGCCCAGGCCAAGCAGCAGGCGCGTCATGCGCGAATCGCCCGCCATTTCGCCGCAGACGGCGACCGGCTTGCCCGCGCGTTCGCCCGCATTGATGGTGTTGGCGACCAGGCGCAGCACCGCCGGATGCAGCGGATCGTACAGCGACGCCACGTCGTGGTCGCCCCGGTCGATGGCAAGCGTGTACTGGATCAGGTCGTTGGTGCCGATGGACAGGAAATCCAGCGCCTGGGCGAAGGGTTCGATCGCGATGGCGATCGCGGGCACCTCGACCATCGCGCCCACTTCCATGTGTGGCGCATAGGCCTGACCACGAGCATCGAGTTCGCGGCGGGCGGATTCGATGGCGGCCTTGGCAGCCACGACTTCGTGCATGTGCGCGATCATCGGGATCAAGAGGCGCACCGGGCCGTGGGCGGAAGCCCTGAGGATGGCGCGCAGCTGCGTCGCGAACATCTCTGGACGCGCCAGGCAATAGCGGATGGCGCGCTGTCCCAGAGCGGGGTTGGTGGCCACGGTGGCCTCGCCGTCCAGCGTCTTGTCCGAGCCGATGTCCAGCGTACGGATCGTGACCGGACGGCCCGCCATCACCTTGACGACCGATGCATAGGCCTCGTACTGCTCTTCTTCGCCGGGCAGGTCTGGCCGGCCCATGAAGAGAAATTCGCTGCGAAAGAGCCCGATGCCATGCGCGCCGGACGCCAGCGCAAGCGCAGCTTCGTCCGGCAGCTCGATGTTGGCGTGCAGCGTGATGTCGATGCCGTCCAGCGTGACGGAGGGCTCGTCGCGCAGGAGGCTGAGCTCGGCGCGCTCGTCTGCGTAGGCGGCCTGGCGGCGGCGGTATTCCTGGAGGATGCGGTCGGACGGGTTGACCACCACCGCGCCGACCGAGCCGTCGATGATCAGCATGTCGCCGTCGCGAACGAGCTCGCGGACGTTGCCCATGGCGACCACGGCGGGCACGCCCATGCTGCGCGCCACGATCGCGGTGTGAGACGTCGGGCCGCCCAGGTCGGTGACGAAGGCGGCGAACCGGCCGCCGCGCAGGCGCAGCATGTCGGCGGGAGAGATATCGTGCGCCACCACCACCAGGGCATCGTCGCCGCCCATGTGGGACATGTCGGGAAGGATCGCCGACGTGCCGGCCAGGACGTGCAGCACGCGCTCGATCACCTGGCGCACATCCGCCCCGCGCTCGCGCAGGTACTCGTCTTCCATGGCGTCGAACTGCTGCCCCAGGATCTGGCCCTGCGTCGTCAGCGCCCACTCGGCGTTGTAGTGACGGTCGGCGATCAGGGCAAGCGTCTGTTCGGCCAGAAGCGGATCGCCCAGGAGCAGGCTGTGCACATTGAGCATCGCGCCCAGTTCGCGCGGCGCGTCGGCCGGAAGCGTGTCGGCCAGTTGCAGCAGTTCCTGCTGCGCCGACGCCAGCGCTTCGGTCAGGCGTGCGCTCTCGGCGGGCACATCTTCCGGAGAGATCCGGTAGTGCGCGACTTCAAGGGCGGCAGCGCCCATGACCACGGCGCGGCCGATGGCGTACCCCTTGGCGACGCCCTTGCCGTACAGACACACAACGGGGCTGGCAGAGCCAGCCCCGTGGGGCGCGCCAGCAGCGGGCGCGCCGGTCGCGGGTGCAGGCGAACCGGCCCGAGCCGGGCCGGCAGCTTCAGAAGACGTTTTATTCCTGCTCACCGAATTTGCTGTCGAACAGAGTTTCGATTTCGGACAAGGCCTGCTCGGCATCGCTGCCGGAGGCCTCGAGCTTGACCGTGACGCCCAGACCGGCCGCCAGCATCATGACGCCCATGATGCTCTTGGCGTTCACGCGCTGCGCACCGCGCGAAATGAAGATTTCGCTGGAAAACTTGCTGGCAAGCTGCGTCAGCTTGGCCGCGGCCCGAGCGTGCAATCCCAGTTTGTTGCTGATGACAATGTCAGTATTAGGCATAGGAAAGATGGTGACCGCGGACCATGCCGCAGTGTTGATCGCAGCCAATCGTCGAACCGATCGTCGGCTTGAAATAATAGCCGACATAATAGGGCAATTTTCTGCCCGTCAGTCTACCCGCAAGACACCTTGCACGCCGCCGGCAAGCGCCTTTTCGCGGGTTTCAGCCAATGGCAGGTTGCGGTAGGTCAACGCGCGCAACAGCATCGGGGTGTTGAGACCCGCGAGTACACAGCACTGGATACCCTGGGCCTGCGCGTCGGCGACCGCGCGCTTGGAAATATTGGCGGGGGTGGCGCCGATCAGGTCGGTCAGCACCAGCACGCCCGCGCCGTGGTCCTGTTCGAGGATGTCTTTCAGGACATCCGGCGCCAGGTCGTCCGGCTGATCTTCGGGCTGGATGTCGTGAATAGCCAGCATGCCGTCCAGATCGCCCATGACGTGGCTCGCGCATTCGCGCATTGCGGCGCCCAGGGGCGCATGCACGACGATCACAATACCCGTGGTCATGTCGGTTCCGGAAAATCAGGCTGCAACGGCGGCAGCGCCTGCAGCCTTGGCCGCCACCGCTTTCTCGAGCGCCTGCACGAACATGCCGGCCACATCGAACCCGGTCTGCTCGGCAATTTCGACGAAACAGGTGGGGCTGGTGACGTTGACTTCGGTGACGAAGTCGCC
Source organism: Achromobacter sp. E1 (assembly GCF_037039475.1). Classification (NCBI taxonomy): domain Bacteria; kingdom Pseudomonadati; phylum Pseudomonadota; class Betaproteobacteria; order Burkholderiales; family Alcaligenaceae; genus Achromobacter; species Achromobacter sp. E1. The sequence continues at coordinate 2,047,381 of NZ_CP146253.1, read as the reverse complement.
GATGACGTCCAGGCCAACCAGAAGCAAGCCGCGGGCGGCCAGCTTGGGCGCCACGGCTTCGGCGATCTGGCGGTCCCGGGGGGAGAGTTCCTGGGCGACGCCGCGGCCGCCGGCGGCCAGATTGCCGCGCGTTTCGCCTGCCAACGGGATGCGCGCGAGCGAATACGGCACGGGTTCACCGCCGATCAGCAGGATGCGCTTGTCGCCCTTGATGATGTCCGGAATGAAGCGCTGCGCCATGATGGTGCGCGCGCCGTTGTCGGTCAGCGTTTCCAGGATGGCGTTCAGGTTGGGGTCCTTGGGCTGCAGGCGGAACACGCCCGTGCCGCCCATGCCGTCCAGCGGCTTGACGATGACATCCTGGTGCTTGTCATGGAACGCCTTGAGGCGAGCCATGTTGCGGGTCACCAGCGTCGGGGCGGTGAACTCGCTGATCTCGGTGATGGCCAGTTTTTCCGGGTGGTTGCGGATGGCCGCGCCGCCGTTGAACACGCAGGCACCCTGCGCCTCGGCATATTCGAGCAGATGCGTGGAATACACGTATTCCATGTCGAACGGGGGGTCTTTGCGCATCACGACCGCGCCAAAATCCGCCAGCGGCAGATCCTGAGGGGCGGATTCGCGCCACCAGTCGTGGCCGTGCAGGTCGGCATCGGCGACGAGCTCGATCGGGGTGGTCTGCGCCTTGACGACGCCCGCCTCGATGTAGAGGTCACCCTGCATGGCCACGCTGAGCGTATGGCCGCGCGCCACGAGGGCACGCATCATGGCGACCGAACTATCCTTGTACGCCTTGAGCAGCGGCAAGGGATCCAAAACGAACAAAACGTGCATCGCGACACCCTGAACGGACGCCGCCTCCCCTGCTGGGAAGGCGGCTAGGCTTTGTGACATCGTAGCGTAGAGCCAGCCAATAAGCGAACCCGCCGGTCACGAGACGGACACGGCGGGTTGCAGGAATGGGCGGCTGGGCCCTGCCTGTCGGTACGGCTGGGACTCAGGCTGCCGATTCAGGCTTGCCTGCAGGCACAGCCTTCTTTTTCGGCGCCAGCACCATGACCATCTGACGGCCTTCGAGCTTGGGCATGGCTTCGACCTGGGCAAGCTCCAGGAGATCGTCGCGCACGCGTTCAAGGACGCGCATGCCAAGTTCCTGGTGAGCCATTTCGCGGCCGCGGAAGCGCAGCGTGACCTTGGCCTTGTCGCCTTCCTCGAGGAAGCGGCGCAGGTTGCGCAGCTTGACCTGATAGTCGCCCTCGTCGGTCGCCGGGCGGAACTTGACTTCCTTGACCTGGATGACCTTTTGCTTGGAGCGGGCTTCGGCCTGGCGCTTTTGCTCTTGGTACTTGAACTTGCCGTAGTCCATCAAACGGCAGACCGGGGGCTCGGCGTTCGGCGCGATTTCCACCAGATCCACGTCGTTTTGCTCGGAAAGACGGAAGGCGTCGGCAATCTTGACGATGCCCAGCTGTTCTCCGTCCAGACCTATCAGGCGCACCTCGGGGACGCGGATTTCACCGTTGATGCGATTGGCTTTTTCAGTGGCGATGTTGAAAGCTCCTAGAAATGTTAAGCAGCGCTGCTATCAAGTCGGTTGGACGTCGCGGCGGGCGGCCACGTCGTCGGACAACCGGGAAACGAAGTCGTCGAAGGGGATGGCGCCAAGGTCCAGGCCGCCCAGTCCGCGTACGGCAACAGTGCCGTTTTGCTTTTCCTTGTCGCCGACGACAAGAATGTACGGCACCTTTTGCAGGCTGTGTTCCCGGATTTTACGAGTGATTTTTTCACCGCGCAAATCGGACTCGACTCTAAAGCCTTGTTTTTTCAGGCTTTGCGTGATTTGCGCCGCATAATCGGCCGAAGGTTCGGAAATGCAGCACACAACTGCTTGCACCGGCGCCAGCCACGGCGGCATGGCGCCAGCGTGGTTTTCGATCAACATACCGATGAAGCGCTCGAGCGAACCGAGGATCGCGCGGTGCAGCATGACGGGCGGGCGGCGCTGGTCGTTCTGGTCCACGTACTCGGCGCCCAGGCGCACGGGCATGGAGAAGTCGACCTGGATCGTGCCGCATTGCCAGTGCCGGCCGATGGCGTCCTTGAGGGTGTATTCGACCTTCGGGCCGTAGAAGGCGCCCTCGCCTGGCGAGATTTCGAATTCGCAGCCCGTGCGGCGCAGGCTTTCCATCAGGGCGGCTTCGGCCGTATCCCAGACTTCGTCCGTGCCGATCCGCTTTTCGGGGCGCGTGGCGACCTTGTACAGGACTTCGGTAAAGCCGAAATCGCGGTAGACCTTTTGCAGTAGCGCCGTGAAATCGGCGCATTCGTCCTGCAGTTGCTCTTCGGTACAGAAGATGTGACCGTCGTCCTGCGTAAAGCCGCGCACGCGCATCATGCCGTGCAGCGAGCCGGAGGGCTCGTTGCGGTGGCATTGGCCGAATTCGCCGTAGCGCAGGGGCAGTTCGCGGTAGGAATGCAGGCCCGCATTGAAGATCTGCACGTGGCCCGGGCAGTTCATCGGCTTCAGGCCATAGACGCGGTTTTCGGACTCGGTCGTGAACATGTTTTCACGGTAGTTGTCCCAGTGGCCCGTCTTCTTCCAGAGCGAAATATCCAGGATCTGCGGCGCCTTGACTTCCTGGTAGCCGTTGTCGCGGTACACGCTGCGCATGTACTGCTCGACCTGCTGCCACAGGGTCCAGCCCTTGGGGTGCCAGAAGATCAGGCCCGGGGCTTCGTCCTGGAAGTGGAACAGGTCGAGTTCGCGGCCGATCTTGCGGTGGTCGCGGCGCTCGGCCTCTTCGAGCATGTGCAGGTAGGCTTCCTGTTCTTCCCTGGTCGCCCAGGCGGTGCCGTAGATGCGCTGGAGCATCTCGTTCTTGCTGTCGCCGCGCCAGTACGCGCCGGCCACCTTCATCAGCTTGAAGACCTTCAGCTTGCCGGTGGACGGCACGTGCGGGCCGCGGCACAGGTCGATGAAGTCGCCTTCGCGGTACAGGCTGAGCGTCTCGTTGGAGGGAATCGAGGCGATGATTTCCGCCTTGTACTTTTCGCCGATGCCCTTGAAGAATTCAACGGCGTCGTCGCGCGACCATTCTTCGCGCGTGACGACTTCGTCCTTCTTGGCCAGTTCGGCCATCTTCTTTTCGATGGCGGTCAGGTCTTCGGGCGTGAAGGGGCGCTTGTACGAGAAGTCGTAGTAGAAGCCGTTGTCGATCACGGGGCCGATGGTGACCTGTGCGTCCGGGAAGAGCTCTTTGACGGCGTAGGCCAGCAGGTGAGCCGTCGAGTGGCGGATCAGATCCAGGCCGTCCGCGTCCTTGGCCGTCACGATGGCCAGACGGGCGTCTTGCGCGATGCGGAAACTGGTGTCGACGAGCTTGGATTCCGCGCCGTCGAACGTCACGCGGCCGCCCAGGGCAGCCTTCGCCAGGCCCGTACCGATCGATTGCGCCACTTCGGCGACCGTGACCGGTCCCGGAAATTGGCGCTGCGAACCATCGGGCAATGTGATCTGTACCATCGGGAGTGCTTCCTGGGGTTCTTGGAACTGAAAAACGAAAACAGAAACGAAAAACGCGGCTTCAAAGCCGCGTTCATTTGATTGTCTTGATGAGTCCTACCGCTGACCTGACACGGTGAAACCCGACGCACGAAAAAACTAACGCGACATGGGGCGAAAGTTCCGGGTCGTAGTTCGTGCGGGCGGGAAAAGCATGTTTTGAGCCTGTGGGTGCGCGCGCGAAGCGCAGCGCGAATCAAGGTGCAGCAAGACAAATGCAGCCGAAATAGCTGCATGGATCGTTGCCGATTGTAGCACCGTTTGCGCCCTGCCCGTGGCGAAAACGCCACGGAGGATTGCAGGGCGACGCGGGGGACCGCAACGGATCAATTGCGCCGAGTGCATCGGTCTGATTTTGCCTCGTTTCGCGACCCAAACGCGCGCCGACCACGTAATCTGCCCACCAATTTCAGGGCTGCTCAAGGAAACGCGCCACGCGACCGCCCCTCGTGGCCGCCCGGATCGCCCTGAACCCCCATCCGATCGTGGAGCAACGATGAATTGCGTTTCAGAGACTGCAAGCCAGATGACCGGCGGCTCGCTTCACGGCCCGTTTATCGCGCCGGAGGACGGCTTTGAAACCCGAAAGCACCTGCTGCTGTCGCGGCCGCCGCCCGTCATCCGGGTCGCGGTCCTGGACGACCATCCCGTGGTGGCGTTGGGCATCGGCGCGTTCCTCGAAAGCCGGCCTGGCTTTCATGTCGTTCATCGCGAAACCTCCGCGCGCGCGTTGCTGGAAAAACTGGCGAAGCAGCCGTGCGACGTCGCGCTCATTGATTTCTATCTGCCGCTGGAACCCTGCGACGGCGTCAACTATCTGCGGCGGGTGCGCCGCTACCACCCCAACATGGCGGTCATCACGTTTTCGGCCGGCAACCGGCAAGAAACCGAGTACGCGGCATACCGCGCCGGCGCCGCCGGCTATCTGGCAAAGCAATGGGGGCTGGTCTTGCTGCCGGACATGATCCGCGGCGTCATCGAGGCCAAGGCGCCCTTTCTGACGGTAGAGGACGGGAAGATCCGCTGCATGGAGCCGACGGCGCCGCACGCGCTGTTGACGACTTCGGAAGTGGAAATCCTGCGCCACATCAGGCAGGGGATGTCGGTGACGCAGATCGCCGAAAGGCTGGTGCGCAGCAAGAAGACAGTCAGCACGCACAAGCGCCGCGCCATGCGCAAGTTGGGACTGTCCGATGATTTGTCGCTGGCGCTGTACCTGCGCGACAAGTTTGCCGAATGAGCGCGCGGCGCCGCGGCCGCGCGCAGGTCAGATGATGCGGGAGTACCTGGCGGTCGGCATCGCCGAGCGCAGGTATTTGTCGAAGGTCATGGCCACCGCCCGCACGAAGTACCAACCCAGGCCAGTGACTCGCAGTTCTCCCAGGTGCAGGTTCACCAGGCCCAGTTCGGCCAGGCTGGCCATCTGCGACAATTCTCGGCTGAAGTAGTCGCCGAACTGCAGGCCGTGCTTGGCTTCGATACTCGAGAAGTCCACCCGGCCCTGGCACATGATGTCCATGATGACCTCGCGGCGGACCAGGTCGTCGGCGCTGAGCGTCAGGCCGCGCTCGACTGCGAACTTTCCGGATTCGATGGCCGCGTAGTATTCGTCAAGGATCTTCGCGTTTTGACTGTAGGTGTCGCCAATGCGTCCGATGGCCGACACGCCCAGCGCGATGAGGTCGCGATCCGGCTGCGTACTGTATCCCTGGAAATTGCGGTGCAGTTCACCGCGTTGCTTGGCGATGGCCAGCGCGTCGGTGTTCAGCGCGAAATGGTCCATGCCGATGTAGGTGTAGCCCTGGTGCAGGAAGCCCTGAATGGCCGAACTGAGAAGGCCAACGCGCGTCTCGCGATCGGGCAGGTCTGCTTCGTTGATGCGGCGCTGCGGCTTGAAGCGTTCGGGCAGGTGCGCGTAGGCGTAGAGCGCAATGCGGTCGGGCCGCAGCGCGATGACCTGTTCGATCGTGCGGGCAAACGACGCCGCGGTTTGCAGCGGCAGGCCATAGATGAGATCGACGTTGACCGACGCATAGCCCAATGCCCTGGCGCTGTGCATCAGCGCGGCGACGTCATCGAAAGACTGAACCCGATGCACCGCCACCTGCACCCGTTCGTCGAAATCCTGCACGCCGAAGCTCAGGCGGTTAAAGCCTAGCTGCTGCAGGAACGCAAGGCGCTCGGGCGTTGCAGTGCGCGGATCGACTTCGACGGAGATTTCGGCGTCGGGCTGGAAATGGAAGGCGCCGCGCAGATCGCCCATCAGGCGCGCCAGTTCCTCATTGGACAGGAAAGTGGGCGTGCCGCCCCCGAAATGCAGTTGCGACACCGGCACGCCGGGGCCGAGTTCTTGCACGTGCAAGGCGATTTCGCGGGCCAGGGCATCCAGGTAGCGGGCGGCTCGGTCATGGTGGCGGGTCACCACCTTGTTACAGGCGCAGTAATAACAGACCGATTCGCAGAACGGAATGTGAACGTAGAGCGACAGCGGCTCGGCCGGACTGGTTGCGCGCCGCTGTTGCAAGGCAAGCCGGTAGTCTTGCTCGGCGAAGCCCCCGTGGTAGCGGTCCGCCGTGGGATACGAGGTGTATCGCGGCCCGTTCTTGTCCAACCGGGCCAGCAGTTGGGGAGGAAAAAACGGCTCGGCGGTGGCGGGCGCCGGCGATTCCAAAGATTGTGGGCGTAGAGCGGCTTGCATAACGCAGATTATTCGCCTGCCCCGCGCCCTTCACATTGATCTTGCGCAAACCGAGCGCAACGCATCTGCCGTTGGGCAAGCTTTGCCGGGCCGTTACCGGCCCGCGCCCTGCCCCGTAAAATGCCGCGATTCCCGCAGCAAACAAGGACCCCTAATGGAAACCGAACTGGAAGGCCGCCTGCTGGCCATGCGCCAGGCGCTGGCGATTGCGATCGCCCTATCCACCCGCAGCAGCCCCCAGGCCACCGACATGGCGTTGGAACTGCTGGGCGACCTGAAAGCCAATCTGGACAACACGCCGGCGGACAGCCCGTTCGACAAACCGGAATGGGTGATGGGCGCGCACGACGAACTGGACGGCATCGCCCGTCTGGTTTGCGCCTTCACGCAGACGCCCGAACCGGACGACGAGGCGTAGCGAACCCGGCATCCCGCCGGCCCGACCGGCGGCGGACTCCAAAGGGCCGGTCCACTGGCCTGACCACCAGACGAACAGCGGTGGAATCCCTCACATCGTTTTCCCTGAAAGCGTCAGTTTTCCCTTTTGTTTCAACGGCGAGGTGCCTATATTGGTGGCCTGACCACCAGGCCAAGCCCCCGCCCGATGAGCACCTTCCAAGCCGTCGCCGTCACCCGTCTGTATCGCATGATCGCCGACCAGATCGCCGGACGGATCCGGGCCGGCGACTTCCCGCGCGGGCGGCGTTTGCCGTCGGAGCGGGACCTGGCCGAACAATTGCAGGTCAGCCGCGCGTCGATCCGCGAAGCGCTGATTGCGCTTGAAATCGAGGGCTACGTCGAAGTCCGAGTGGGCACCGGCGTGTTCGTGGCGGACAAGGAAGGCGCCGGCATGGCGGCCGCCGCCGGAACACCGCCCAGCGCGGCGCAGGGCGTCGACGACATCGGGCCGTTCGACCTGCTGGAAGCGCGCCTCATCATCGAACCCGAATGCGCGGGCATGGCGGCGCAGCATGCCACGGCCGCCCAGCTGGCGGCCATCCTCGACGCCCACGACGGCATGTCCCTGACGGATTCGCCAGGCCGGCATGACCGGGAGTTTCACGGCGCGATCGCCGCCGCCTGCGGCAACGCAGCGCTGGCCGCTGCCGTCGCCCATCTGTGGAACCTGACCCAATCCAGCTCGGTGTACCGGCGGATGCAGGACTATTTCGTCGATGCCAAGGTGTGGGCCGTGGCCCACGCCGAACACCAGCGCATCCTGACCGCGATCGTGGCGCGCGACCCCATTCGTGCGCGGCACGCCATGCACGCACACCTGCTTGGCATCCTGGCGCGCCTGCGCGAGGACTTTGGCGACGTTTCCCACCCCCGAGGCGACCTATGACGACACCCCCTCTGTCCATCAACGGCAACCGGCTGTGGCAATCCCTGATGGATCTTGCGCAGATCGGCGCGACGCCCAAGGGCGGCAACTGCCGCCTGGCGCTCACCGCGCTCGATGGCCAGGGCCGCGATCTGGTGACCGGCTGGATGCGCGAGGCCGGCATGACGGTGCGGGTGGATCAGGTGGGCAACATTTTCGCCCGGCGCGCGGGCCGCAATGACAGCCTGCCGCCCGTGATGACGGGCAGCCATATCGACACCCAGCCCACCGGCGGCAAGTTCGACGGCTGTTACGGGGTGCTGGCCGGTCTTGAAGTGATCCGCACGCTCAATGACGCGGGCGTGACGACCGAGGCTCCGCTGGAAGTGGCCATCTGGACCAACGAGGAAGGCTCGCGCTTCGTGCCCGTGATGATGGGATCGGGCGTCTTTGCCGGAAAATTTCCGCTGGAAACCGCGTTGTCGGCGCGCGACGCACAGGGTATCAGCGTGCGCGAAGAACTTCAGGCCATTGGTTACGCCGGCGCCGACCCCGTCGGCGGGCGCCCGGTGGACGCCTACTTCGAGGCGCATATCGAACAGGGTCCGATCCTGGAGCACGAGGAAAAGACCGTCGGCGTCGTGACGGGGTCGCTGGGCCTGCGCTGGTACGACGTCACCGTGACCGGTATGGAAATGCATGCCGGCCCCACACCCATGCCGATCCGCCGCGACGCGCTCTTTGCCACAAGCTTCCTGCTGCAGGCCGTGGTGAACATTGCCAACAGCCATCAGCCTCATGGACGCGGAACGGTGGGCGAGATCCACGCATATCCGGGATCGCGCAACGTCATTCCGGGGCAGGTCCGTTTCACCACCGACCTGCGCCACGAAGATGAAGCGACGCTGGACCGCATGGACCGGGACTGGCGGCGCATCTGCGACGACATTGCGGTCGCGCACGGCGTTCGCGTCGACGTGAAGGACGTGCAGTATTTTCCGCCCACGCCGTTCGATCCCGATCTGGTCGACAAGGTGCGCAAGGGCGCCGCGGACCGCGGCCTGCCCGCCATGAACATCGTCACGGGCGCCGGACACGATGCCGTCTACATGGCTGCCGTGGCACCCACCGCGATGATCTTCGTGCCGTGCAAGGACGGCATCAGCCACAACGAAATCGAAGACGCCCGGCCCGAGCATCTGGAAGCCGGCTGCAACGTGTTGCTTGACGCCATGGTGGCGCGAGCCAATGCGCCCCAAGCGGCCACCGCAGACATGGCCAAGCACCACTGAATTCTCCGCATTGGTGCGCGGCGCCTTAACCAGCACCTGAACGAAGCATTGTTGCAGCAGCTCCACCCGCAGTACCCGAGAAACGCAGGTGGCATGAGGTTTGCTTGATCCGGCACGGCGATCGCCGCGTCCGAGCGGCCGCCTGTCCGACCCTTTCCAGCCCGGAGGCTCGCAGTGAAATCGAAAAACTGGTTTTCCCTAAGCATCGGCGCATTGGTCCTTGCGGCCGCGCTGCCCGCCACGCAGGCCTTGGCTCAGACCAAGGGCGGCACGCTGAACATGATCGTCCAGCCCGAACCGCCGGTGATCGTCACGGCCATCAATCAGCAGGGGCCGACGCAATTCGTCGCGGGCAAGATCTACGAGAGCCTGCTGACCTACTCCACCGACCTCAAGCCGCAGCCCGGACTGGCCAAGTCGTGGGAGGCCGCCGCCGATGGACTGACCTACACATTCCACCTGCAAGACAACGTGAAGTGGCATGACGGCAAGCCGTTCACGTCCGAGGACGTGGTGTTCTCGCTGGCGGACATGCTGCCCAAGACCCACGCGCGCGCCCGCGTCATCCTGAACAAGTTCGTCGAGTCCGTGCAGGCGCCCGACGCCAAGACGGTGGTCATCAAGCTGAAGACGCCGTTTCCGGCCTTCATGCTGATGTTCGAACCCGGTTTCGCGCCGATGATGCCCAAGCATCTGTACGCCGGCACGGACTACATGACCAACCCGGCCAACCAGAAGCCCGTGGGCACCGGCCCGTTCGTCTTCAAGGAATGGAAGCGCGGCGAATACATCAAGCTGGCGCGCAATCCCGACTACTGGAAGCCGGGCAAACCGTATCTGGACGAGCTGGTGTTCAACGTGATTCCGGACGCGGCGTCGCGCGCGGTGGCCTTCGAGCGCGGCAGCGTGGACGTGCTGCGCGGCGGCGACGTGGACAACGTCGACATCAAGCGCCTGCGCGGCCTTCCCAACGTGGAATACACGACCGCGGGCTGGGAAATGTTCTCGCCGCAGGCCTACCTGATCTTCAACATGCGTAAGCCGCCCTTCGACAACCTGAAGGTGCGCCAGGCGGTCATGGCGGCCATGAACCGCAACATGGTGGTCAACAACATCTTCTTCGGTCTGGGCAAGGTGTCGACCAGCCCCTTCGTGACCACCGAGATGTTCTACGACAAGAACATGCCGCCGATGCCGTTCGACATGAAGAAGGCGCGCGCGCTGATCAAGGAATCGGGCATCAAGCCCGGCGACTACACGATCCGCCAACTGAGCTTCCCGTACGGCTCGACGTGGGACCGGCTGGGCGAATACACCAAGCAGGCGCTGGAACAGCTGGGCTTCAAGGTAAACGTGGAATCGACCGACGCGGGCGGCTGGGCAAGCCGCACCGGCAACTGGGACTTCGACCTGACCACCACCTTCACGTACCAGTACGGCGACCCCGCGCTGGGCGTGCAGCGCTTGTATATCTCGTCGAATATCGTCAAGGGGTCGCCCTTTGCCAATGTGCAGGGCTACAGCAACCCCGAGACCGACAAGCTGTGGGAGGCCGCCGCCTCCGAGGTCGATCCGGCCAAGCGTCAGGCGCTCTACACCCAGATCCAGACGACGCTCGTCAACGAGGTCGCCAATGGCTTCCTGGTCGATATGGAGTTTCCGACCCTGTATCGCGCCAACGTGAAGAACCTGGTCAAGACCGCCATCGGCTTGAACGAGTCGTTCGACGACGTCTACATCGAGAAGAAGTAAGCGCCCCCGGGGTGCCGCCGCGGATCCCGTGTCCGCGGCGGCGCCCGGCTGCGCGGCGGGCAGGGTTGCCGCGAGGCACGTCCGTCCTGAAAGGACCCGAGCATGAGATTCCTGTCTTTCCTGCTGTCCCGCATCGGCAAGGCCCTGGTGGTGGTGCTGGGCGTGGTGATCATCAATTTCTTCCTGATACGGCTTGCGCCCGGCGATCCCGCCGCCGTGCTGGCCGGCCAGGCCGGCGCGGGCGATGCCGCCTACGTGGACCAGCTGCGTGTTGCCTTTGGCCTGGACAAGCCCGTCCTGACGCAGCTTTTTCTCTACCTGAAGGGCGTGGTGCAGCTGGATCTGGGCTTTTCCTATCGCAACCACGTGCCGGTGCTGGACCTGATCGTCGAGCGCCTGCCCGCCACATTCCTCCTGATGTCGTGCGCCTTCGTGTTTTCCATCGTGCTGGGCGTGCTGCTGGGCGTGGTGGCCGCCAAGGCGCGCTATCGCAACAAGCGCCGCTGGATCGACAGCTCGGTGATGACCGGCGCCCTGCTGCTCTACGCCACGCCGCTCTTCTGGCTGTCGCTGATGGGCATCCTGCTGTTTTCGGTGGTGCTGGGCTGGCTGCCGGCCTTCGGCATGGAGACCGTGGGCGCCAACCTGACCGGCTGGGCGCGCGCGGGCGACATCGCCCTGCATCTCATCCTGCCGACCGTGACGCTAGGGTGCTTCTTCATGGCCGTCTACGTGCGGCTGACTCGCGCGTCGATGCTGGAAGTGATCGGCATGGATTTCGTGAAGACGGCGCGCGCCAAGGGCGTGAGCCCCAGCCGCGTGATCCGCGCGCACGTGCTGCGCAACGCGCTGCTGCCGGTCATCACGTTTGCCGGCATCCAGCTGGGGCAGATGGCGGGCGGCGCGGTGCTGACCGAGACCGTCTTCGCGTGGCCCGGCATCGGACGCCTGATGTTCGACGCCCTGCTGCAACGCGACTACCAGCTTCTGCTGGGCATCTTCCTGGTCACCTCCATCATGGTCGTGGTCTTCAACCTGCTGACCGACGTGCTGTACCGCCTGATCGATCCGCGCATCGGCGCGGGTGCGCAGCAAGGAGCCTCCGCATGAAGTCATTTGCCCGACGTTACCTGCGCAACTACGGGGCGGTGGCCGGCCTGGTCATCATGCTGATCGTGGTCGCCGTCGCCCTGGCGGCGCCGCTGCTGTACGAAGAGTCGCCCTGGATGATGGTGGCCGACCCGCTGATCCCGCCGTTCACCAATGCGGACTATCCGTTCGGCACGGACATGCTGGGCCGCGACATCACCGCGGGCCTGGTGTGGGGCGCGCGCGTGTCGCTGATGGTGGGCCTGCTGTCCACCGCCGTCGCGCTGCTCTTTGGCATCGTGGTCGGTTCGATAGCCGGCTACTGCGGCGGCCGCGTGGACGACGCGCTGATGCGGTTCACCGAGTTTTTCCAGACCATTCCGCAACTGGCGATGGCCGTGGTGCTGGTCGCCATCCTGAGCCCGTCGGTCTATTCGATCATGGGCGCCATCGCGGTGGTGTCCTGGCCGCCGGCCGCGCGGCTGGTCCGCTCGGAATTCATGACGCTCAAGCAGCGCGAATTCGTGCAGGCCGCGATCGTCATCGGCCAGACGCCTGCCCGCATCGTGGGCACGCAGATCCTGCCCAATGCCATGTCGCCCATCATCGTGTCGGCCTCGTTCATGGTGGCGACCGCGATCCTGACGGAGTCGTCGCTGTCGTTTCTGGGCCTGGGCGACCGCAACCTGATGAGCTGGGGTTTCATGATCGGCGCGGCGCGCACCATGATCCGCGAGGCCTGGTGGATGAGCGTGTGGCCCGGGGTCGCCATCTTGCTGACCGTGCTGGCCATCAACCTGATCGGCGAAGGCCTGAACGACGCCCTCAACCCGCAACTGCGCAAGCGCGGCGAATAGGAGGCCGGCATGAATGAAAACCTGACAACCCCGCCGCTCCTGTCGATCCAGAATCTGACCATCGCATTGCCCAAGGGCGGCGACCGTCCTTATGCTGTGCAAGACGTCTCGTACGACATTCGCGCCGGTGAAATCCTGTGCATCGTGGGCGAATCGGGCTCGGGCAAGTCGATGAGCGCCAACGCCATCATGGGACTGCTGCCCGATTACCTGACGCCGCAGGCCGGGCGCATCCTGTTCCGCGGCCAGGACCTGCTGCAACTGGACGAACCCGCTCTGCAGGCCATGCGCGGCAAGGACATGGCGATGATCTTCCAGGAGCCGCTGTCGGCCCTGAACCCGCTGATGACGGTGGGCGAACAGATCAGCGAAGTGATGCGCGTGCACAACGCCTACCCCGGCGCAGAACGCTTGAAGCGCACGCTTGAACTGCTGGAGTTCGTCGGCCTGCCGGATCCGGCCACGCTGTATCACGTGTATCCGTTCCGCTTGTCCGGCGGGCAGCGCCAGCGCGTGATGATCGCGATGGCGCTGGCGCTGGAGCCCGCGCTGCTGATCGCCGACGAGCCCACGACCGCCCTGGACGTCACCACCCAGGCGCAGATCCTGGCGTTGATCGCGCGCATCCAGAAGGAAAAAGGCATGGGCGTGATGTTCGTCACGCACGACTTCGGCGTGGTGGCCGAGATCGCCCACCGCGTCGCCGTCATGGAGAAAGGCATTCTGGTGGAGCAAGGCCCGGCCAGCGAGGTGCTCAACCGCCCGCGCCATCCCTACACCCAGCGCTTGATCGCGGCCGTGCCGCACCGGCGCGGCGAGGAGCGCGCCGGGCTGGCCGACGACACGCCAGTGCTGGAGGTCAAGGATCTGAAAAAGACCTACGTGATCGGCCACGGCTGGCTGGGCAACAAGCGCCAGGTGCACGCGGTGGACGGCGTGAGCTTTGCCGTGCGGCGCGGCGAGACGCTGGGCATCGTGGGGGAATCCGGTTCGGGCAAGTCCACGATCGGCAAATGCCTGCTCAAGCTTGTCGGCATCAATGGCGGCAAGTTGCTCTTTAACGGCCAGGACATCGCCACGCTGCCCGAATCGCGCTTTCGGCCGATGCGGCACGAGATCCAGATGATCTTCCAGGACCCGTTCGCCTCGCTCAATCCCCGGCATACGGTGGGCCGCATCATCAGCGACGGCCCGGTCGCCAATGGCGTCCCGCGCGCGCAAGCCGAGGCCCGGGCGCGCGAACTGCTGTCGCTGGTGGGCATGGACCCGTCCGCCTTTGACCGCTACCCCAACCAGTTTTCGGGCGGCCAGCGCCAGCGCATCGGTATCGCGCGCGCGTTGGCGCTGGAGCCCAAGGTGCTGGTGGCCGACGAATCGGTGTCGGCGCTGGACGTGTCGGTTCAGGCGCAGGTGCTGCAACTGCTGCACGACCTGCAGCAGCGGCTGAAGATTGCGCTGGTGTTCATCACCCATGACCTGCGCGTGGCGGCGCAGATCTGCAATTCGGTGCTGGTCATGCATCGCGGCAAGGTGGTGGAGTACGGATCGCCTTCTCAGATCTTCGACAACCCGCAGCACGCCTACACCCGCCAGCTGATCGCCGCCGTGCCGGGCCAGCATTGGGACCCGACCAAGGCGCAGGCCGCCTGACCGGACATCGCCTCGACATTGAATTCCAGGAGAACCGCTATGCAACGCCCCGCCGCTATCCCCACCGTGCAGATCGACAACGAACTGGTCACCGTCACCGAATGGCGCTTTCCGCCGGGCGGCGAGACGGGCTGGCACCGTCATGGAATGAACTACGTGGTGGTGCCGCAGACCACCGGCCCACTGCTGCTGGACACGCCCAACGGCCAGGTCACCAGCCAGCTCACCACGGGGGTGGCGTATTACCGGCCGGTGGGCGTGGAACACAATGTCATCAACCCCAGCGACACGGAATTCGTGTTCGTCGAGATCGAACTCAAGCGGGCATAAGCCCCACGCATCTGGCAGCGACCGTGACGGTCTGAGCGAGGATATCCATGAAGGCGTTTTTTTCCGAAGAACAGTTGCTGCATTCGCCCCGGCAATTCATGCGGCTGGGCCGCATCAGCGCCCCCACCGACCTGCCGTCGCGCGCTGAGAGCCTGCAGCAGGCGCTGGCCGCCCGCGGCGTGAAGGTCGAAGCGCCATCCGACTATGGCCGCAAGCCGCTTGAACACGTGCACAGCACGGATTATCTGGACTACCTGGAAACCGCCTTTGCGCGCTGGCAGGCCCTGAAGGCGCCGGGCGTCGATCCCGGTCCGGAAGTGCTACCCAATCTTTCGCCCTACTACAACGGCCGCATCGATGCCGCCGGACGGGGCCCCTGCCCGTCCCCGTCCATCGTGGCGCAAACCGGGTATTACCTGAGCGACCTCGCCTGCCCCATCGGGCCGCAGACCTGGCGCTCGGCGCTGCGGTCCACGCATAGCGCGCTGGCGGCGGCGGACCATGTGGCGAGCGCCGGTGGCGTGGCCTACGCGCTGTCCCGGCCTTCCGGCCACCATG
Organism: Achromobacter sp. E1; assembly: GCF_037039475.1. Lineage (NCBI taxonomy): Bacteria > Pseudomonadati > Pseudomonadota > Betaproteobacteria > Burkholderiales > Alcaligenaceae > Achromobacter > Achromobacter sp. E1. Next base: position 2,032,269 of record NZ_CP146253.1, on the reverse strand, counting down.
CGCATCGCGACCGCGCCGGCGGCTTCTGCTACCTGAACAACAGCGCCGCCGCGGCAAGCCGCCTGTTGCAGACCTGGTCGAAAGTGGCGGTGCTGGATGTGGATGCGCATCATGGCGACGGCACGCAGAACATCTTCTATCACCGGGCGGACGTGATGACCGTCTCGCTGCACGCCGATCCGGCCGGGTATTACCCCTTCTATACCGGCTACGCGCACGAGCGCGGGCACGGCGCGGGCGAAGGCTACAACCTGAACCTGCCGCTGGCGCATGGCTGCGGCAACGCGGAATTCCTGCAGGCGCTGGACACCGCGCTGGATGCCCTGGCGGGCTATGCGCCGCAGGCGCTGGTCCTGCCGCTGGGATTCGACACCTACAAGGATGATCCGATCAGCGTGCTCAGGCTGGACATCGACGCGTACCGCGACATCGGCGCGCGCGTCGCCGGTTTGCGCGTGCCCACCGTCGTGGTGCAGGAAGGCGGCTACATGGTCGAGGCGATCGGGCCCGCGCTGGATGCGTTTCTTGAAGGCTTTGGCCGTGGCGGCAAATGAAGGCGCGCGCCAGACTGGCGTCCTGCTGTTCTTCGCGGCGCTGGTAGCGTTCGCCACCTTCGATGCGGGCGCCAAGCAGCTTCTGGATCGCTATCCGGCGCCCTTTCTGAACGTGATGCGCTACCTGGCGGTGGTGACGCTGGCGATGGGCATGCTGTGGCGCCACGGCCGCGGCCTGCGGCTGCGCGACGCGCCGGAAAAGCCCCTGCTGGTGCTACGCGGCGTCATGCTGGCCACGGTGGCCACGTGCTTCATGACCGCGCTGATCTGGATGCCGCTGTCCGAGGCCACCGCCATCTACTTCACCGCCCCGCTCATCATGGTGGCGCTGTCGCCGTGGCTGCTGGGCGAACGCGTCCGGGCGGCGCAATGGGGCGCCGTTGCCGCCGGCTTTGCGGGCATGCTGCTGATCGTGCGGCCCGGCGGCGACCTGCCCCTGCTGGGCACGTTGCTGATGGCGGTGTCGGCCGTCAGCTACGCGATCTTCCAGGTGCTGACCCGCAAGCTGTCGAACAAGGTGCCGGGGCCGGTGCAGTATGCGTACACGGCCTTCATCTGCCTGATCGTGACCGCGCTGCCCGCGCCGTTCTTCCTGCCCGACCCCTGGCCGGGAACGGCCGATACCGTCATCATCCTTGCCCTGGGCGCCTGCAGCGGCTTGGCGCAGATCCTGCTGATCGCGGCCTTCCAGCGGGTTCCCGCGGCAACGCTGGCGCCCCTGAACTACTTCCAGCTGCTGCTGGCGCTGGGCTTCAGCACATTCTGGTTCCAGCGCCCGCCAGACGCGCTGGCGCTGGCGGGCATGGGGCTGATTATGGCGGCCGGGGTCTTTCTGGCACTGCGGCCTGTCAGAACGCCATCGACGCCGACAACATGAACGTGCGCGGCGCGCCCAACGCCAGGCTCGACAGCTGAGGCATTCCCCAGTACGCCTTATTCGTCAGGTTGTTGATGGCGGCGCGCAGCACCACCGGGCGGTCGGCCACCCGCGTGGCGTAGCGCGCGCCCACGTCATACGTCGTGCGTCCGCCCACCGACAGCGAGTTGTCCGCGCTGATGTACTGCTTGGACACCGAGGTCGCGTTGGCCGTTAACGTCAGGCCCTGCACGACCGGCACGTCCCATTCCACGCCGAGCTTGCCCTGCAGCCTCGGGATGCCGGTGGCCTGCTTACCCTCATTGGCCGCAACGGCGGCTTTCGTCACCTTGGGGTCGATGTAGGCAACACCGCCGATGAAGCGCATCCCGCGCATCGGTTCGCCGAAGAAGCCCCATTCCACGCCTTGGTTGCGCTGCTCGCCGCCGAACGAGAAAACGTTGGTGACCGGGTCGGTGTAGCTGCTGGGGCGGTTGATTTCAAAGAGCGCCAGCGTATGGGTGAAGTCGCCCAGGTCGATCTTCAGGCCGATCTCCTTCTGCTTGGTCTTGAAAGGCGCAAAGAGTTCTCCCGCATTCGCCGCAGTGGCCGGCGCCGCCTGGCCCTTGGAGAGGCCTTCGATGTAGTTGGCGTACACCGAGATGTTGCCCGTGGCCTTGACGAGCAGCGCGGCGGCGGGCGTCGTCGCGTGAGCGTCATAGCGGCTGGTGCGTGCGCCGGTGACGACGCTGAAGCTGTCGGTGCGAACCTCTTGGCGGCGCGCTCCCAGCGTCAGTTGCACGCGGTCCTCGGCAAAGGACAAGGTGTCCGCCAGGCCGTAGCTGATCATGCGCGTCTTGCTGTGCATGATCGGCGGGAAAACGCCGGCCGGCGCCGGCCCCCAGACCGGGTGATAAATGTTGGTGACCCAGTCTGCGCCGGGCACCGAGCGGCGGCCATAGTCGTGCTGGTCATCGGAGTAGTACGTGGCGTTCAGCACCCACTGGTGCTTGATCGCGCCGGTCTGCAGCTTGCCGCGCAGGCCCGCGTCGCCGGAGGTCTTTTCAACCTCCATGTTGAGTTGCCCCATCGACGTGCGGAAGTCGCCGGCATTGTTGAACACCTGCGCCGACATGGCGCCGCTGTAGGTGTATTCGGAACGGCTGGTGCCGACGGCCCCATACGCCATCAGCTCGTCGGTGACGTCGAACTCGCCGCGGATCATGGCGCCGCGATCCTGGTTCTTCACGTAGGCCCAATCCGGGTTCAACAGGGTTTCGGGCTTGGGCGGCTTGGGCACGCCGATGCCGGGCGCCAGGTTGATGCCGCGCGTCACGCCGTCGATGCGCTCATCGGTGTCGTAAAGATCTGCGGAGATACGGACCCGCTCGCCGCGCCAGTCCAGGCCCAGCGACGCCAGTTGCGCCCGCTTCTTCTGGTCGTCCACGGGGCCGTCGCCGTTGCGGTACATGCCATTGAACCGGATGCCGAACTGCTGGTTCTCGCCGAAACGGCGTCCCATATCCAGATGCCCGCCGAACTGCGCGTCCGACATGTAGGTGGCGGTCAGGCGCGTCAGAGGATCTGCGCCGGCGCGCTTGGGCACCAGGTTTACCGTGCCGCCAACCGAGCCGCCGGGAGGCATGCCGTTCAGCAAGGCGGACGGGCCTTTCAGCACCTCGATCCGCTCGAACATCTCGGGCGACGTCCGGTAGTAAGGCGCCATGCCGGCCAATCCGTTGAACGTCATGTCGGTGGTGGCGGACGTGAAGCCGCGGATCGAGTAGTTCTCGCTCCATGCACCCGACACGCCGTTGCTGAACACCGACGGATCGGTGCGGGCGATGACGTCGGTGATGTCCTTGGCCTGCAGGTCCTCGATGTACTTTTCCGTGTAGTTGATGACGGAGAATGGCGTGTCCATGAAATCCTTGTCGCCAAGGAAACCCACGCGGCCGCCGTAAGTGACCTGGCCACCGGCGTAGGGCGTTGAGGGCGCCTCCTGCGCTTCGGCCTGGCCGGTGACCGTCACCGTGGGCAGGGTCTTCACACCCGCCTCCTGTTGCGCCCAGACGGGCGTCGCAGCCACGGCGCCCAACGTGAGGCCGAATACGGCGGCGATGAGAGGGTTCAAGGAAAAGGCGGGCTTTGCCTGCCCGGCCTGCAGCGAATGACGTGCGACGCGGCCGTTGTGGCGACGTTTGCTCATGGAATGCTCCGTTCAGTTGAGCTGGGGATCGCCCGGCAATCCAGGCGACTGGGAATCATTTACGTTTGAATTGGCAATGACGCGCGGGGCGTCGCGGGAAATCAGTTCCGGTAAGGCCTCGTGACTTCGTCGATCATGAGATGCAGCGACTTCACGCTGGCAGCGGTGACGTACCACGCTTCGGCGTCGGCAAAGACCACGCGGCCGTCGCGCCATGCGGACGTCTGACGCAGCAGCGGGTTGCCCAGCGTTTCGGCGTTCAGCGCCGGCCGGCGTTCCATCACGGCCGTGCGGTCGACCACGTAGACGATGCCCGGGTTCGCCTGCTGGATGAACTCGCTGGAGATCGGCTGGCCATGCAGGCCGCCATCAGCCAACGGACTGGCCGGCTTCACGCCCAGCGCCTTGAAGATGAAGCCGTAGCGGGATTGCACGCCGAACGAGCTGAAAGCGCCGTTGTTGTGCAGCACGACCAGTGCCGTCTCAGGGCGGTCGCGGATCAGCGCGCGCGCCTCCTCCACCTTGGCGTCCAGATCGGCGGCCTTCTGGCGGGCAAGGTCGTACTTGCGGAAGATGCGCCCCAACGTCAGCAGATGGTCCTTGACGATCTCGATATGATCGGCCTGGCTGTCGCGGTAGTCCACGTCGAAGTGGATGGTGGGCGCGATCTGGCTCAGTTCCTTGTAGTGGTTTGCCTGCAGCGACGTGATCAGGATGAGGTCCGGTCGCGCCGCATGCACCCGCTCCAGGTTCGGCTGGACGATTGCGCCCATGTCCTGCACGTCCGGCGCGTCGCGGTAGCGGGCAAGGAAGTGCGGCACGAAGTCCTTGGGCATGCCCACGAGAGGAACGCCCAGCTCGTCCAGAAAATCGACTTCGTTCATGTCCAGCGCCACCACGCGCTGCGGCAACCGGGCGATCACGGTCTCGCCCAGCTTGTGCTTGACGGTGATGGGCGCATAGGCGTTCTGTGGCGGGGCGGAGGCCGGCGCCGCGGCGCCAGCCGTGGACGCATCAGTGGCCGGGCCGCAGCCGTGCAGCGCGGCCGTTGCGGCGATCGCGGCGGCTAGCAGCAGCGCCCTCGGCCAGTGCGACAGGATCATTTCAGTTCTCCAGGGGGATTGAAGTAGTTGCACAGGCGACCGCGATCGCCCTGCGTGATCTCGAAGTCCAGCCCGTACAGTTCGCGCAGCCGGTCTTCGGTCATGACCTCGTGCACCGCGCCCGCGCATTGCAGCGCCCCGTCCTTCAGCGCGACGACGTGGTCGGAATAGCTGGCCGCGAAGTTGATGTCGTGCACGACCAGGATCACCGTGCGGCCGTGCGCGTCGCACAGGCGGCGCAGGGCGCGCATGATCTGCACGGCGTGGCGGATATCCAGGTTGTTCAGCGGCTCGTCCAGCAGCAGGCAATCTGTCTGCTGCGCGATGGTCATGGCCATGAACGCCATCTGCCGCTGGCCGCCGCTCAGCTCGTCCAGATAGTTGCGGCGCAGCGGCTCCAGCGACAGGAACGCGATGGCCTCGTCGATCGCCTGCCTATCCCGCGCCGTCAAAGCGCCGCGGCTGTAGGGAAAGCGCCCAAATGCCACCAGGTCTTCGACCGTGAGCCGCAGGTTGAAGTCGGGAGACTGGCGCAGGGTGGCGACGCGCCGCGCGTAATCGTGGCGGCGCATGTCTGCCACGCTGCGATTGCCAATGAAAATGCCGCCCCGCGTCGGTTCCAGCAAGCGCGCCATCATCATCAGGAGCGTGGACTTGCCCGCGCCGTTCGGGCCGATGAGCGACGTCAGTCTGCCTTCGGGGAACTGCAGACTCACGTCGCGCAGGACGGTCTTTGCGCCGTGGCTTTTCGTCAGATTTCTGGTCGTGATCATGCGGGGCCCCGCGTACGCGCCATGAGCGCGAGAAACCAGCCGCCGCAGACCAGGTTCACCAGGATGCCGACGGTGGTCTTGTAGTTGAAGACGTGCTCGACAGCGAGCTGGGCCAGGATGAAGATGCCGATAGCCATTGCGCAGCCGGTGGGCAAGGTGACCCGGTGCAGGCGCGAGCGGGCCAGCGCGTAGGCGGTGTTGGCGACAAAGATGCCCATGAACGCCGTGGGTCCCAGCAGGCTGGTGGAGACGGCGACCAGCACGGCGATCAAAGCCAGGTGCAGTTGCACGACGCGCGCGTGGTCCACGCCCAGCGACATGGCCTGTTCACGCCCCAGCGAAAGCACGTCCAGCGTGGGTACCTGCCTGCGCCCAGCCAGGCACACCGCGGCAACGACGGCCGCGGATGCCAGCAGTTGCGCGGGCTCGGCCTTGCCGAACGAGGCCTGGGTGAAGCCGAGCAGGATGGAGAACTCGCCGGGACTCGTCTTCAGTTGCACGAACTGCGTGAAGGTGCCGATGACCATCGTCAGCACCAGCCCCACCAGCAGCAGGAAATACACGTTCTGCCCGCTCTGCCGGAACAACCATCGATGCAGTATCCACGAATACGCCAGCATCACCAGCACCGAAAGCAGGAAATTGCCGTTCGGCCCCAGCAGCACGAGGCTTTGCGTACCCAGCGTCAGGATCATCACGGACTGCAGCAGCAGGTACACCGCCTCGTAGCCCATGATGGCGGGCGTGAGAATGCGGTTGCCGGTCAGCGTCTGGAACACGATCGACGACCAGGCGATGCAGACGCCACCGATGATCATGGCCGCCAGCCGCGCGAGGCGTTTGGGAATGACGTAGTCGAAATCCAGGCCCGACCGGAACACAAGGAACACCACGGCCAGCGCGATGACCGCCAACCACACGACGTGTCGGGAAGCCGCGCGCATCATCGATGCCTCCAGACAATCAGCGCCAGGAACAGCACGCCGCCCACGCCTCCCGCTGTCAGGCCGATGGGCACTTCGAACGGATGGATCAGCACGCGTCCCAGGATGTCGCAGACCAGCAGCAGCGACGCGCCGCCCAGCGCGACGACGGGCAACGTGCGGCTCAGGTTGTCGCCGTAGTGGAGCGCGACCAGATTCGGCACCACCAACCCCACGAACGGAATCGCCCCCACCGTGATGACCGTGGCCGACACCGTGACCGCCGCCAGCGTCAGGCCCAGCGCGACGGTGGCCGGATAGTTCAGCCCCAGGCTCTCGGCCATGTCCTCGCCCATGCCCGCCACAGTGAAGCGGTGCGCGTACAGATACGTCAGCGCGACGATCGGCAGGATGAGATAGATGATCTCGTAGTTGCCCTGCACGACCTTCGAGAAGTCGCCCAGCAGCCAGCCCTGCATGCTTTGCAGGATGTTGTTGCGATAGGCATGGAATTCGGCCAGCGCGCTCAGCACGCCGCCGAACATCAGCCCCATCACCGGCACCAGCACCGTGTTCTTGAACCGGATGCGGCGCACGATCATGACGAAGGCCAGGCTGGCGGCAAAGCAGAACGCCAGCGCAAACGCCATCCGCCCGCCCGGCCCCATCGACGGCGCCACCGTCAGCGCAACCAGGATGCCCAGCTTGGCGGCGTCCAGCCCGCCGCACGTGGCGGGTTCGACGAACTTGTTGCGCACAATGTGCTGCAGGATCACCCCGCACACCGACAGGCCGATGCCCGTCAGCACCAGCGCGGCCAGCCGCGGCAGGCGGCTGGCGGTCAGCGTCAGCCACGCGTCGCCCGACAGCGTGAACAGCTGCGCCCACCCCAACTGCCGCGCCCCGACCAGCAGGGACGCGCCGCACAGCACGACGAACAGCGCCAAACACCCCGCACGCATCAAACGCAGTCTCCCGCGATGCGCCAGCCCTTGGCGGCCTTGCGCTGCGCCAGGAACTGCGCATATCGTCCGTTGCTGGCGCGCAGCGCCGCCGGGGCCCCTGCCTCGACGATCCGACCGTCCTCCAGCACGACGATTGCGTCGGCCATCGCCACCGTCGACAACTGATGCGCAATGACCACCAGCGTCCGCGTGCCGCGCAGGCGCGCCAGCGTCTCGGCGATGACCGCCTGATTGCCCGCGTCCAGCGCCGCGGTGGCCTCGTCCACCAGCAGAATGGGCGCCTGGCTAATCAGCGCGCGAGCAATGGCGATGCGCTGGCGCTCGCCCCCCGACAGCCGTGCGCCGCCCTCGCCCACCGGCGTGTCCATGCCCTGCGGCAGGCGCGCGGCAATCTCGTCCACGCCCGCTTCGCGCGCGGCTCGCAGGACATCGGCATCGCTGCCGCCGGGCCGGCCGGCGCGGATGTTGTCGGCGATGCTGCCCGCAAAGAGGTAGGTGTCCTGGAAGACCTGGCTGATCTGGCCGGCCAGTTGTGCGCTGGCGATCTGCCGCACATCGACCCCGCCGACGCGCACGCTACCCTCGTTCACGTCGAAGAAACGCGCAATCAGCCGCGCCAGCGTCGTCTTGCCGGACCCGGACGCGCCGATCAGCGCCACCATGCTGCCGGGCGCGATGCGAAGGTTGACGCCGCGCAGCACGTCCGACGCGTCGTGCGCGTAGCGAAAGCGCACGTCGCGCAATTCGATGGACGCGTCGCGCGGCGCCTGCGGCGCGGCGGGCTCCGGCAGCGGCGCGACGGCAAACAGCGCATCAATCGCTTCAAGCTGGGCGCGCGCGCCGCGCAGGACTTCGCCATAGCCGGCGGCCTCCAGCAGTCCATCGATGTAGCGGGCCGCCAGCAGCATCGCGACGATGGCGGCCACCACTTGCCCGGACGCGGCGCCGGCGTCCAGCACGCCGTTGAGCCATAGCGTGGTTGCAATCAGCAAGGCGGCAAAGACTGCTTGCACCGCCCAGACGTTGAGCACGGCGGCGGCCGCCGACCGCCAGATCAGACGCGCGCCCGATTTGCGCTGCGCGTCGAGGGATTGCTCGAAGTGCCGCATGCCGCCGCCTTCGGCGCTGAAGGCGCGCAACACCGACTGCGCCTGCGCAAACTCGACCACGCGCTGGCTGGTTTCGGCAAAGCGTTGGTGAAACGCCGCGTCGGCGCGCCCGGCCAGGCGCGCGGAAAGCGCCAGCACGCCCGCCAGCAGCGGCAGCCCGGCCAATGCAATCAGCCCCAGCAGCCAATGCTGCGCAAACAGGGCGGCCACCAGCACCAGGGGCGCCGCCACGCCCGCGATGAGCGGCGTGAAGACGTGGGCGGGCAGTTGGGCCACGCTCATCATGCCCTGCGTGACGACATGGGTCAGACGCGCGGTGTTCTGCGCCGTGAACCAGCCGACGGGCAGGCGCGCCACATGGTCGCCCAGCCGATGGCGGCCGGCTTGCAGGACAGCGACGCCCACGCGCACGCCTGCCCGCTCGACCGGCAGGCGCAGCGCCCCGCAGCACGCCACCCCCGCGAGCAACGCGGCCAGCCACGGGCCGGCCTGCCGCGCCTCGCCGGTCAGCAGATACGTGAGCAGCGGCGCAGCGGCCACTATGGTGAGCCCGCAGGCCAGGCCATAGGCGACGGCCAGCCACCCGTAGCGGCGCAGAAGATGCACTTCGTTGCCCAGCAGGCGCGCAATGGTCTTCAGCATGCCGGCTCCTCTTGCGCCCGGACCATTGCATGACCGCCCTGCGCCCAAAGCCGCGCGTAAGTGCCGCCCTGCCCCAGCAGCGCGTTGTGCCGCCCCTGTTCGGTGATGATCCCGTCTTCCAGGACCAGAATGCGATCCGCATGAACCACCGTGTCCAGCCGGTGCGCGATCACCATCAGAGTGCGTCCCTTGGCAAAGCGCGCCAGCGCTTCCTGCACCGCCGCCTCATTGCCGGCATCGGCCGCGGCCGTGGCTTCGTCCAGCACCAGCACGGGCGGGTCCAGCAGGACGGCGCGCGCGATGCTCACGCGCTGGCGTTCGCCGCCCGACAACTGCGCGTCTTCGCCGATTACCGCGTCGTAGCCGCGCGGCAGCGCCAGGATGCGCTCGTGAATGTTGGCGGCCCGCGCGGCGGCTTCGATCTCGTGCTGGCTGGCGTCCGGCCGGCCCAGCGCGATGTTGTCGCGCACACTGGCTTGGATCAGCCGCACCTCCTGCAGCACGAAGCCGATGCGCCGGTAGAGCTGCGCGCTCTCGATCTGGCGCAGGTCGGCGCCGCCGAGCGTGATGCGCCCTTGCGCCGGGTCGAAGAACCGCACCAGCAGACGGGCGAGCGTGGACTTACCCGCGCCGGATGGGCCGACGATTGCGGTCACCGTGCCGGGCGCCAACGTGAAAGTGATGCCGGACACGGCTTCGTGGCCGTCGCCGTAGCGGTAGCCCACGTTTTCAAACCGGACTTCATGGCCTTCCGGGCGGTGTCCGCATCCGGCCGGCGGGGTCTCCAGAATGGGCGTATTCAAGAGCGCCTGCACCCGCTGCGCCGCGCCCGTGGCGCTGCCCAGATCGTGCAACAGCGTGTGCAGCAGCAGCATCGGCGCGCAGACGCCCGGCGCCACCAGCGCGAACGGAAGCACGTCCACCGCCGCCATCCAGCCCAGCGCCACGAACAGCGCGCCCCCGGCCAGCACCACGCCCAGGACAGTTACTGGCGCGATCAGCGCATGGGCCCGCGCCATCGCCGCGACCAATGGCCGGGTGAAGTCGGCAAAGGCCGCGGCAAAACCGTCCACGGCGTCCCGGTATCCGCGATGCGCCTTGCCGGCGTCACCAAACGCCTTGACCACCGGCATGCCGTTGACGAATTCGACGGTCGCGCCGTTTAGGCGGCCCAGGCGTTCGACGAACACCGGCATGTTCGCGCCGCCGGCCTTCATGGCCCGGCGCAGAAAGAGAAAGAAGCCCGGAAACGGCAGCAGGGCCACGATGGCGAGACGCCAGTCCTGCGCGACCAGGTAGCCCGCCGACGCCACGATGGCGCCGCCGGCGCGCCCCACCGCCGTGAAGAAATGCGCGGTCAGGCTGTGCAGGGTCGCCATATCGTCCTGCAGCGCCTGCTTGACCTCGCCCGACGCCCGGTCCGTGAACCAGCCCAGCGGCACTTGCGCCAACCGTCGCGCGCCGGCCAGGCGCAGGTGATGCGTGATCCGGTTGTCGGCCAGGTGCGCTGTCAGCTCGGCGGCCGAAACCAATGCCATGCCGCTCAGCATGCATGCAACGGCGGCGGCGACGGTCCACCAGATGGCGGGACCCGAAACCGTTGACTCCGGACCTTCCAGAACGAGGCGGGCAATGTGCGCGATGGCCGCCAGCGGCGCCAGCGTGAGCGTCGTACCCAGTGCGGCAAGCGTGGTCGCGGCGACCAGTTGTCCGCGGATGGGGGACAACACCAGGCTGAGCGGGCCGGGCTGTCGAGGAGGGGCCGGCGCGGCTCCGGAAGTGCTCATGAATAAAGTACCAGGACGGAGTTGATAATTATTTGCATCACTATAAACTAAATTCTGAAATAGTTGCATTGAAATAAACTAAATAATTGCGGGACGGGTTAAAGTGCGGGGATCGCCGACGCCAAAACAGGGATCACACATGCAGCCGTCAGAGCGCCGCCCCGCGCGGGGACGCCCTCCCACCATCACTCGCGAGCGGATCGCCGACGCCGGCATCGCGGTGGGTCTGCCCAACATCACGTTCGTCGGCGTGGCCGCAGCGCTGGGCGTCAGCCATATGGCGCTGTACAAGCACGTGCCCAGCCTTGAAGCGCTAAAGCGCTTGGTCGCCGAAGAAATCTTCAAGCGGTGGCAGATTCCGCAGGCCTGTAGCAACGATCGCGGCGACCTCAAGAACTACCTCACCGTATTCGCGACGTCGGTGCGCGAGTTCGTCAAGGCGCACCCGGGCGTGACGCCCTTCGTGATCCGGCGACTGGCGGCCACGCCGTCCATGTTGGAGAAGATAGATGCGCATCAGCGCCACATTGCCGACGCCTATGGCATCTCGAAGGACCAGTCGCGCATCCTGCTGGCGACCGTGGCGTTTCACGGCCTTGCGGTGGCAGACACGGTGTATTCGGTGGCAGGACTGGAGCCGGTCGTCGACGCCGCGCGCGCGGCGGAGGAATCCGAGATGGAAGAGGAACTGGATCAGGGCATGCAGGCGCTCATCATCGGCCTGATGGCGATGCTGGATGGCGCCTAGCTGGTTTCGCGCTGGACCAGTTCGAAACCCAAATCCACATGCCGCTCGGGCACGGGTTCGCCCGCCAGGTGCTGCATGAGCAGTTGCGCGGCTGACAAACCGATCTGGTAGCGGGGCGTGGCAATGGTGGACAGCGGCGGCGTGGTCCAGGCCGTGCCCGGAAAGTCATGAAAGCCGACGATAGCCATCTGTTCCGGCACACGCACGCCATCCCGGCCGCACTGGAACACCGCGCCTTGCGCCAGGTCGTCGTTGCAGAAGAACACAGCGTCGCAGTCGGGATGGCGCGCGCGAAGATCCTGGATCAACGACGCTCCCAGGCTGATCGACGATTTTTCCGGCGTCATGATTTCCAGGGCGGCGTCGTACAGCCCCGCGTCGCGCAACGCCTGCCGGCACCCTTCGCAGCGGCGCAGCGACCGGGGATCCAGCTGCGCGCCGATGATGCCGATGCGGCGGTAGCCGCGCTCGACCAGATGGCGGCCTGCTGCGTAGCCCGAGTCGAACTGCGAGAACCCGACGCTCATGTCCTCGCCGCCTTGCAGCGTTTCGATCGTGTGCACCGTGGGAATCGCATGCGTGCGAAGCAGATCCCAGACGCCCGGATTGTGGTCGATGCCGGTCAGGACCACGCCGTCGGGCGAATGCTGCAGATACTTGCGCAGCAGTGCTTCTTCCTCGTCCGGCGAATAGCCCGTCACGCCGATCAGCATGTGGTAGCCGTGCTGATCCAGCACTTCCTTGATGCCCGTGATGATGTCCACGAACACCACGTTGCTGAGCGACGGAATGAGCACCACGATGGTCTGCGACCGCGCCGACGCCAGCGCGCTGGCGGCGTGGTTGGGCACGTAGCCCAGTTCCTGGCACACCCGCGCGATTTGCTGGCGCAGATCCTGGCCCACCTTATCGGGCGTGCGCAACGCCCGCGATACCGTGATCGCGCTGACGCCCACGCGCCGCGCGACATCCTGCATGGTGACGCGGCCGGCGCGCGAGCTTCGAGGTTTGCGGATGGACATGGACCCTCGCGGTGAATGCAAGCGCGTAGTCTGACCGAAAAAAAGGGGCTTGCCAAAGCAAAAATGTTAGCGCTAACATGATCCGCATCAAACCTCTAAAAAATTCCGGCAAACGGAGAGGAGACAAACATGCAAGCTTCCCCAATGGGGCGGCCGGGGCCATCGCGTCCGGGCCGCTCGCCGCTGGCCCGCGCCGCGGACTGGTGCTTTGCGGCCCAGACCTGGCTAATGGTCGCCTGTCTGGTCATCATGCTGGTGCTGCTGTTCGGCAACGTGGCGCTGCGCTATCTCTTTAACTCCGGCATCAACGTCTCCGACGAGGTCTCGCGCCTGGCGTTCGTCTGGATGATTTTCCTGGGTTCGGTGATCGCGCTGCGCGAGCACCAGCACATCGGCGTGACCATGCTGGTGGAACGCTTTGGCCCGGGCGCGCGCCGGGTGTCGCATATTGCCTGCCAGCTGATGATCCTGTGGGTGCTGTGGCTGATGGCCGAAGGCAGCTGGGTCCAGACGGTCATCGGCCTTGACACCGTATTGCCTGTCACCGGCATGCCCCAGGCCGTGTTCAACGCCGCAGGGCTGTATGCCGCGGTGGCAATGGGCATCCTGACGGTCGTCGACCTGGTCCGCGTGATTGCGGGCGGTCCGCTGCCGGCGGAATCCAGTCCGGAAGACCCGCTGGTCTGACCCGGCCCTCACCCGCCTCCACCCATCCGCCCGGATACCCGCAATGATCCTGACCGTCTTCCTAGTCGTGCTGCTGGGGCTGATTGCCCTGGGCCTGCCGATCGCCTTCGCGCTCATCATCAGCGCGATCGTCATGATGTTCCAGCTGGATTTCTACGACACCCAGCTTCTTGCCCAGAACATGCTGTCCGGCGCCAACAGCTTTACGCTGATGGCGGTGCCGCTCTTCATGCTGGCCGGCGAATTGATGAATGCCGGCGGCATCTCGCGCCGCATCGTTCACCTGGCCAACACGTTTGTGGGCCACATCCAGGGCGGCCTGGGTTACGTGGCCATCTTCGCCAGCGTGCTGCTGGCATCGCTGTCGGGCTCGGCCGTGGCCGACGCCGCGGCGCTGGGGTCGCTGCTGATCCCCATGCTGCGCGAGAAAGGCTATGACGCGGGGCAGGCTTCCGGCCTGATCGCCTCGGGAGGCATCATCGCGCCCATCATTCCGCCATCGATCTCGTTCATCATCTTCGGCGTCGCCACCAATGTGTCGATCACCCAGCTGTTCTTCGCCGGCATCGCGCCGGGCCTCATGATGGGGCTGACGCTGGTGGCGGTGTGGACGTGGGTGGCGCGCAAGCACGGCAGCATCACGCCTTCGCCGCGCGAGCCGTGGTCCAACCGTCTGAAAGCGCTGCGCGGATCGCTTTGGGCGCTGTTCCTTCCGGTCATCATCATCGGCGGGCTGCGCGGCGGCATCTTTACGCCAACCGAAGCCGCAGTCGTCGCCGCCGTGTATGCGCTCCTGGTCAGTCTCTTCGTGTACCGCGAGATCGGCTGGCGCGACCTGGGGCCGCTCTTCATCAACGCCGCCCGCACCACGGCCGTGGTCATGTTCCTGGTGGCGGCGGCAATGGTGTCGTCCTACATGATTACGCTGGCTGACCTGCCGCAGGAGCTCATTGCCCTGCTGGAGCCTGTCATGGACCAGCCCAAGCTGCTGATGTTCGCGCTGCTGATCCTGCTGATCCTGGTCGGCACGGTGATGGACCTGACGCCGACGATCCTGATTCTCGGCCCCGTGCTGATGCCCGTCGTCGTCAAGGCCGGCATCGACCCCGTCTACTTCGGCGTCATGTTCGTCATGGTCGGCAGCGTGGGCCTGTTGACGCCCCCGGTCGGCACGGTACTCAACGTCGTGTGCGGCGTGGCCCGCATCAATATGGAAACCATCTGCAGAGGGGTGTGGCGCTATGTCGTGGCCTACACGCTGCTGCTGGTTCTTTTGGTGATCTTCCCCGAACTGATCACCGTACCCGCACGCTGGATGCACTAGCGGCAATTACAAACCCCCGAGGAGAAACACCATGATCAAGCAATTGAAGACCCGCGTTCTTGTCCTGGCGGCGGTGCTGTCCTGCACCGTCGCCGGGGTGGCCGCGGCGGCGGACGTCAAGCCGCGCCTCATCCGCTTTGGCTACGGGCTGAACGAGGAAAGCGTGCAGGGCCGCGCGGCCCGCCATCTGGCGCAGGAACTGGAGAAGATCAGCGGCGGCAAGCTCAAGATGAGAACCTTTGGCTCGGCCAACCTGGGTTCGGACGAGCAGATGCAGAGCGCACTGGTGGGCGGCGCGCAGGAAATGATGGTGGGGTCGACCGCGCCGCTGGCTGGCATGGTCAAGGAGTTCGGCGTGTTTGACCTGCCCTTCCTCTTCAACAGCGAAAAGGAAGCCGACGCAGTGCTGGACGGTCAGCTCGGCCAGGATCTGCTCAAGAAGCTGGAAGCCAAGGGACTGGTCGGCCTGGTCTACTGGGAAAACGGCTTTCGCAACATGACGAACTCCAAGCGTCCGATCACGCGCGCCGAGGACCTGCAGGGCATCAAGCTGCGCGTCATGCAGAACCAGATTGCGCTGGGCGTCTTCAATACGCTGGGCGCCAATGCCGTGCCGATGCCGTTCTCGGAATTGTTCACCGCGCTGGAAACCCGCACCGTGGACGGCCAGGAGAACCCCATCACCACGATCCAGAGCAGCAAGTTCTACGAGGTGCAGCCCTTCCTGACCATCACGCGCCACGTCTACACGCCGTGGGTGGTGATGGCCTCCAAGAAGTGGTGGGACACGCTCTCGCCCGACGAACAGAAGCTGATCCGCCAGGCAGCCGCGTCATCGCGCGACTTCGAGCGGCAGGATAGCCGCGCCGATTCCACCAAGGCGATGGGCACGCTTGAGAAGAACGGCATGAAGATCAACACCGTCTCGCCGGAGGAAGTGGCCCGCATGCGCCAGAAGGTGCAGCCCGTGGTCGACAAGTACACCCAGGAACTCGGGCCGGAACTGATCAAGCAGTTGAACGACGAAATCCAGAAGGCGCGGAACTAACCGTGCCGGCCCGGATCCCGTGGGGGTCCGGGCCTGAATGCAACCGAAGCAAAGCGAGACAGCCATGTCCCAGACACCCCGCCGACTGCGCAGCCAGAAATGGTTCGACGATCCCTCGCACGCCGACATGACGGCGATCTACGTCGAGCGCTATCTCAACTATGGCCTGACGCGCCAGGAACTGCAGTCCGGGCGGCCGATCATCGGCATCGCGCAGACAGGCAGCGACCTGGCGCCCTGCAATCGCCACCACCTGGCGCTGGCCGAACGCATCAAGGCGGGCATCCGCGACGCCGGCGGCATTCCCATGGAATTCCCGGTGCACCCGCTGGCCGAACAGGGACGGCGGCCTACGGCGGCGTTGGACCGAAACCTGGCGTATCTGGGCCTGGTGGAGATCCTGCACGGCTATCCGCTGGATGGCGTGGTGCTGACCACGGGATGCGACAAGACCACGCCCGCGTGCCTGATGGCGGCGGCGACGGTGGACATTCCCGCCATCGTGCTGTCCGGCGGTCCCATGTTGGACGGCTGGCATGAAGGCCAGCGCGTGGGCTCGGGCACGGTCATCTGGCACGCACGCAACCTGATGGCGGCCGGCAAGCTGGATTACGAAGGCTTCATGACGCTTGCCACGGCGTCGTCGCCGTCCATCGGCCACTGCAACACCATGGGCACCGCGCTGTCGATGAACTCGCTGGCCGAAGCGCTGGGCATGTCGCTGCCCACCTGCGCCAGCATTCCGGCGCCCTATCGCGAGCGCGGGCAGATGGCCTATGCCACCGGCATGCGCATCTGCGACATGGTGCGCGAAGACCTGCGGCCTTCTCAAATCCTGACCCGCGAGGCGTTCGAGAACGCCATCGTCGTGGCCTCGGCGCTGGGCGCGTCCAGCAACTGCCCGCCGCACCTGATTGCCATCGCGCGCCACATGGGCGTCGACCTCAGCCTGGACGACTGGCAACGGCTGGGCGAAGACGTGCCGCTGCTGGTCAACTGCGTGCCGGCGGGCGAGCATCTGGGCGAAGGCTTTCACCGCGCGGGAGGCGTACCCGCCGTGCTGCATGAGTTGCTGGCGGCCGGCCGCCTGCATCCGGACTGCCGAACCGTATCCGGCAAGACCATCGGCGATATTGCGACGGCGTCCAAGACCCACAACACCGACGTCATCCGGACCTGCGACGCGCCGCTCAAGCACCGCGCCGGCTTCATCGTGCTGTCGGGCAATTTCTTTGACAGCGCCATCATCAAGATGTCGGTCGTGGGCGAAGCCTTTCGCCGGGCGTACCTGTCCGAACCGGGGTCGGAAAACGCCTTCGACGCACGCGCCATCGTGTTCGAGGGCCCGGAGGACTATCACGCCCGCATCGAAGACCCGGCCCTCAACATCGACGAACACTGCATTCTGGTGATCCGGGGCGCCGGCACCGTGGGCTACCCCGGCAGCGCGGAAGTCGTGAACATGGCCCCGCCGTCGCACCTTATCAAGCGCGGCATCGAGTCCCTGCCCTGTCTGGGCGACGGCCGCCAGAGCGGCACCTCGGCCAGCCCGTCCATCCTGAACATGTCGCCCGAAGCCGCGGTGGGCGGCGGACTGGCGCTGCTGCGCACGGGCGACCGGATCCGCGTGGACCTGAACCAGCGGTCGGTCATGTTGCAGGTGGACGAAGCGGAACTGGAACGGCGCCGCCAGGAGCCGCCGTACGAAGCGCCGCCATCGCAGACGCCGTGGCAGGAACTGTACCGGCAGACCGTGGGGCAGCTTTCCACGGGCGGATGCCTGGAGGCGGCGACGCTGTATTTGAAAGTGGTGGAGACGCGAGGGGATCCGCGGCATTCGCACTGAGGCCGGGAGGGGTGCGGCTTGGCGCGCGGCTTATTCGCGCGGCGGCTTGCTGGCCGGGCCGCCCGCGCGGGGGCTGGGCCGGCTGAGGACATAGGCCGCGCTGGCCAGAAAGAAGATGCCTACGCCGATGGCCAGGGGCAGCGAGGGATGGGCGCTCCAGTAAAAGATCCCGTAACCAGCCGCCATGCCCAGGCTGGCATACGTCTTGCCTTTGCGCGACACCGCGCCCTCGTCGCGCCACGCGCGCAGCGACGGACCATACGTCGGGCTATCCAGCAGCCATTTTTCAAGCCGGGGCGACGAGCGGGAGAAGCAGGCCACCGCCAGGATCAGGAAGATCGTCGTCGGCATCACCGGCAAGAAGGCGCCGATGACGCCCAGCGCCAGCATCAAGCAGCCCAGGCATAACCAAAGTGCTCTCATCATGATGGTGAGCAGGATATCGCAAATGGGCAGCCGGCAGTCCGCCAGGCATCGTGCGCCGCTTGATTCACGACGCGGCGGGCTCCGGCATCCTTGCGCGCAGCATCCTGACGAATTTCGCATCCGGACTGCCGCCCGCGGCGCGTGACTTGTGGACCATGGCCCAGGCCTCCGCGTACTGGCCACGCCAGTAATAGGCCGTGGCCCACGAGGCATACAGATAGCCCTTGTCGGGCTCCACGGCCTCGCCCTTTCGGTACCACTCGTCGGACCGCGTCGTCGCCGCGATACGCGCTTCGGGGGGCAGCGTCTTGTCCTCGGCGGCGCAACGCGCCGCGATCCGGCCGGCATCCGCATGAATGCCGCGAAACGCCGGCGGATTCATGCTGATCGCGCGGTCCATCATGCTCATCGCCTGGCAGGTCTTGCGCTGGCTTTCCAGCACGACCGCGAAACCCGCGTATACCTCGGGGTCGTCGGGATTGAGCAGCCACGCCTGATTGAATTGCCGCATGGCCTGGCCCGGCCGGTCTTCGCGAAAAAGCCGGTAGCCCTGCTCGACCCGCGCCTGCGCTGCCGCGCCAGGCGATCCAAACACCCTCACGGCCTCGGCGGCCTGTTGTTCATCGCCCGCGCGCAAGGCAGCGGCCGCGCGGCGATCCACCCCGGCATACATCGGCGCCTCGTCGCTTTGCACCGGAGCGGGCGCAGGAAGCTTGATCACGCAGCCGGACAACCACAGCAATTGGGCCAGCAGCGAAGCCAGCGCCACTCGGTTGACCGTGCACAAGCTCGAAGTGCCGCCCGGGCCCGCCTCCAGATCCGACATTTCGGCTATGGGACCTGGGTCAAGACAAGCTGCCCATCCTTGCGAGCAACGCTGAATACGCCCGTCGTCAGTCCTCGGGCATCCGGTGCAAAGAGATCGGCATTGGATGCCCAAAATTGCTCGTCAGCGTTGTACAGGACGACAAACGAATAGCCATCGAGAAGCTTTCGCAGATCTTCCTTGCAAGTCCAGACGTCGTCCTTATTGTATTTTTCGCCCACAGACCAGCACCACCATTGGGTCTCAAGCGGACTCACGCTGTAGCTGAACATGAACTTCTCGAAGCCCGTGGAATTCTGGTCAATAAAATAGACCTTATCCCCCTTCGCAGCATGCTTCTTGACGAGCTCGGCCAATGCATCGATTCGCTCACGCTGCTGCAGAACCTTCTCGATCTGGGGTGATGCGACCGGCGGAGCGAACAAACCGAGGGGCAAACACAGCAACCCCGCCAGTATGGGGATGGCGAGAACGGGGCGCAGCCATTTGATCTTGAATGTGTCTACCGCCCCCGAATAGGCGCCAAACACGACCAGGGCCCAAGCCAGGAAATAGGTTCCCGCATATCTTTCGAAAGAAGCCAGCCGTATTCCTTCGTACTCCGAAAAGAACAGCAGATACGAGAGCAGAAGAAAAAGCAGGTAGGCGATCGCACCGGCGGAAAGCAGCGAGAACGCTGCGATCCGAGGCAATATCTCGTAGCGCCGGCTGATCAGGATGCAAATCGCACTGAGCACCATCAGCCAAAGCATCACGCTCAACGGAGACATGAGCAGCACGATCTTCCAGCCGCCGGGATAAAGCCCGAAGTTCTCAGCTTGGAAACGCTGAATGAATTCGAGCGCCGTCTTTCCGATCCGACCCAGCAGAGGCTCCTGGAACAGCGAACTCAGCTTGGGCATGGACACGGTAAGACCCGCGCCTATCGATTTCGAGTACCACTGCCACGAGGCAAAGGTCAGAAGTGTTGCGATACAGCCCGGAATTACTTGGATGATCGCGCGCTTGAATCTGGCAGCAACACCGATATCGGCCGTTTGCAAAACAGACGAGAAAAAATGGATCGCGATGACAAGCATCGCCAATATCAGGCCGATCTGCTTCATCAGGACCAGCACCGCGAGGCTGACCGCTACCAGGAGCGACCCTCTGAGGCCCTTGGCCGTCGCCGCCAGCGCAACGCTGGCCGCAAACACAAGGGCCAGCAACGGATCCACGAATATGTGCTTATAGTCGAACCCAAAGAAATAGGGTATTGCGCAGGCCGAAAAGAACGTCAGCACCTCGAGAACCGAAGCACGCCCGTGAAAAGCGCCTATCGCACATGCAAGCGCCGCAAGCATGAAGATAATTTGAGCCGACAGCAACCCGCTTTCAGACCACGGACCTAAAAACAGAAAGTAATACTGAAATAGCTGCTGAGCGGGCGGATACGCCTTGAAAATATCGACGATCGGCGAATCTTTCAGATACAAGGAATGGGTGGCGTGAATGACTTTCGCCCCGAGCCCCCAGAAGGAAAACTCATCCCAACCCGTGAGCTTGAAATCGAACGGCACGAGGGAGACGAAAAATACGAACGGTACAAGGTAAAGCAACTGGCTGAGCTTGCCGGCACTCCACTTCAGCGGCAGAAACTCCGCACGCCGCCGGAAAAGCCAGATCAGCGTGTACGCCAGCAGCCCCATTCCCGCCAAAACGGAAATGATTGCACCCGGGCGCAGCAGTCCGGCCAGGCCGGCGGAATACAGCCATAGCACCGTCAACGCCACATGCAAGTACATGGCGATGGACAGCTTGATTCGCAGGCGTCCTGCAAAAAAGGTCAGGAAACCCAACGAAGAAAGCAAGATCAACATATCGTCTTATTCGGGTCGCGTTCGTGCCGCCTTACGCCTTGGCTATGACAATAATGCCGAGCAGGATCAGAAATAAGCCGACGAAATATTGGGGCTGGAATCTTTCGCCAAACAGGAAATAGCTGCCGATGGGAACAAGCACAAACGCCAGCGCCATCAGGGGATAGACTTTTCCGAGTTCCAGCCGTTGCAGGACGTAAATCCACAAAATGGTCACGAGCCCGTAAAGACCGATGGAAAAAGAAAGCACCATGAAAGTCTTGGGATCGAAGATCGAACCGCTGTTCTTCAGAGTCGCGGCCCCAAATTTGAACAGCAGCTGACCGATGGCGATACCGACCACACATGCGATTGCGAGTAAATATGTCATTTCAATTTTGTTCTATGGAACGGCCTGGTCGGCACCGATGAGATATCGTAGCCAATGAATGAAAGAATGAACTGCACGCCAAGTATTATTGGCATCGCGGATATCATGACGGTACCCGCCGCAGTCGAAACCCCCGTCCGAGCCGACTCGATCCAATGGCCGGCGCCAAAGAAAACACCGCACAATACCAGCAGGACGCCCAGAGGCAATTCAAGGGACGCCAGGGAAACTCCGCGCAGATAATAGTTATAGAAAAGGCGCTTGAAGAAATTCCGGACATGCTTTACCAGAAATTCCCCCACGATCTTGCTGATCTTCAGATTGCTGACTTCATCGGCATATTTGGCCACCATCGGCACATCCACCACCACAGCGCCAAGGGTGTTGAGCCGAAACAACATGTCGGTCTCGAAAAAATATCGATTGCTGATTTTTTCGAAAGGAAGATATTTGGCTACGCTAGCGTGGATCGCAGTATACCCATTGGTGGGATCGAAAATATTCCAGTATCCGGACGAGAGCTTCGTCATGAACGAGAGCGCGGCATTGCCGAGCAAGCGCCGCTTGGGCATCGCGCGGACGCTTTCAAGATCAAAAAAGCGATTGCCCTTGCAGTAGTCGGCTTCCCCAGAAATAATCGGGGAGACGAACTCCTGCAGCAGGGACGGGTCCATTTGTCCGTCGCCGTCAATCTTGACAATGATGTCCATGCCATCTGCGATTGCCGCCTTGTAGCCCGCCATCACGGCACCACCGACGCCCTGATTGGTTTCGTTGCGCAGGACAACGACGCGGGCGTCGGAACAATGCGCTTCCACGAATTTGCCCGATTGATCGGGGCAGCAGTCGTCGACGATGTAGATTCGGCAGACTTCTTCACCGATAGCCGCAATGACATGCAGGATGTGCTTCGTTACCTTATAAGACGGTATAACGACGGCGATCTTGAAACTGCTCGAAGCAGTATTACCCTTGTTTTCCATGACACCATGCAACTAACCGCGATTGAGAAACAGACCTTAAGGAAGGTCTGCACAAGCCCGCATTCCGGCAAAATCCCTGCCACGACCCATTAATTTTCTTATGTGGATTTTCTCTGGAATGGCTTGCTCTGCCACCCGTGAAACGCATTATTGGTATTCCCGCCGTGCGCCATATCGGGCGTCTGCCGCCGGCTATGACACCGCCGCTCACGGCAAAATGCGGAATACTGAATCGTGACCAATATATCGCCGCGGCACTCCCGGGCGGTGAATAATTCCGGTGGCGCATTGTAACCTGGGGTCGTGGCTCGCACGCAACACCGCCTATCGCTGTGGAAAATGCCTGTCGCGACATTTGGCAGCACTGACACACGGCAGGAGCTGGGCTCCCCCCCTGGCTGAGCCAGATGCAGGCAACTTGACGGCGCCGCTGAATGCAAAAAAGCCGCGAAGTCATCAGACTTACGCGGCTTTTCAGGTCTGTGTTCGACTAGCTCTGTCAAACACACCTTTGCAGGAATTTGGTAGGCGGTATTGGAATCGAACCAACGACCTCCACGATGTCAACGTGGCGCTCTAACCAGCTGAGCTAACCGCCTGCAAAGAAGAAGAATTATATAGTGCTTTTTTAAACTATGCAAATCGTCTTGGAAGATTTTTTGCATTTTTTGTTGCGTCTGAAGTTTTGCGGCGTTTACCGATTGCCAGCTTCACTTCTTGCGCAACGCGGTTGAAAGCGCGTTTAAATCAATTCGGTCAAAACCAAACTGCCATTCAACGCCCTGCACCACCCGCCTAAGCACTACTTCTTGCCCTTCAATTTCGTGTCCGCGTCATGTGCCGCAGCAACGAAGAACGAGATTCTATCAGAACTTTTTATTCCTTGCTCGACTTCGACGCCGCTACTCACATCGATCGCCCAAGGCCGCACCAATTCGATAGCGGCGCCCACGTTTTCGGCGTTCAGTCCGCCGGACAGGATCAAGGGGCGGGACACCGGGTCGGCCCGCACCTCATCGAGCAACGCGTAGTCGAATCCATGCCCGCTGCCGCCGTAGCCGGCGCTATAGCTGTCGAACAACCAGCCCGCCGCCTCTCCGTAGGCGCGGCACGTGGCCGCAAGGCTCTCCGCCGTCTCAAGGCCCGGCGCACCGGCCCGGAAGGCCCGCAGATGGCGATGCCCGTAGCGCGCACATTCCAGCGGCGTTTCGTCACCATGAAACTGCAGCAGCTCGGGCCCCACTTCACCCAGCACGGTGCGGATCTCTTCTTCCTGCGCGTTCACGAAGAGCGCGACGACGTCGACAAACGCCGGCACCATCCGGCGCAGCTGCGCGGCGCGCGTGGGCGTGAGGCAACGCTTGCTCTTGGGATAGAAGACAAATCCGATCGCGTCGGCGCCGGCGGCAACGGCGGCTTCGACATCTTGTTCGCGGGTCAGCCCGCAGATCTTTATGCGTGTACGCATGACATTTTCTGGAAGTGTCGCCCCGCGGCGACTGGCTGGATCAGTATATCCGGACCGAAAAACCGGTCTCACGCGCCAGTCGAACCCAGCGTGGCCATCATGTTGTCGAAGCTGCCCTCGGCCATGCGGAACCAGGGGATCTGGTTGCCGCGCAATGCCAGCATGCTGTCGTAGAGCTTCTTGAACATCGCATCCTTGGCGCTCAATTCATTGCAGGCCGCCACCGTGGCTTCGTGGGCGGCTTGCAGCAGCGGCCTGGAATACGCCTTCAGTTGCGCGCCTTGCGACATCAGCCGGCGCAGCGCTTGCGGATTGTTGGCATCAAAGGTTGCGATCATGTTTTCGCTTGCCGCCGCGCAAGCCAGGGACAACGCGGTCTGGTATGACTTGGGCAGTTCCGCAAAGGCGTCCTGGTTCACGTACAGCGACAACTGTTGCGTACCGGCCCACCAGCCCGGAAAGTAATAGTTCCGCGCAACGTCAAAGAGCGCCAGGCGCTCGTCCTCGAACGGTCCGATCGTGACGGCCCCGTCCGCAAGGCCTTCTGCCAGCGCGGCATGCAGTTCGCCAGCGGGAATTGCCAGCGGCGAGGCGCCCAGACGCGACAGGATGTGCCCCGTAAAGCCGTCAGCCGCCACCTTGAGTCCGCGCAGGTCATCGAGGGTCTTGATCTCGCCCCGAAACCATCCGCCCATCTGCGCGCCGGTATAGCCGCACGGAAAGTTCAGGATGCCGTACTTGCCAAAGGCCTCGCGGGTCAGCGCCAGCCCCTCGCCCTGCCGCATCCACGCGTTCATCTGGCGGGTATTCAGGCCGAATGGCACGCCGCCGTCAAAGCAAATCGCGGGATCGGTGCCGAAGTAGCGGGCCGATGCCGCGTGGCCGCATTCGACGATGTGGTGCTGCACAGCCTCCAGCGCCTGACCCGACTGGAACAGCTGGCCGGCGGCGGATATCTCGATGGTGAAGCGCCCCGCCGTGACCTCGGCCACGCAGCGCGCAACGTCGGTCGCGCCCGCGAACAGCGTGGCCGCGTCGACCGGAAAATCCGAAGCCAGCCGCCAGGTGAGGTTGGGAGCTTCCTGCGCAATCGCGGGGGCCGCCAGCACGGCACTGCCTGCGGCGGCGCCCAAGGCGGTTTGCTTCAGAAACGCGCGGCGTTGCATGGCGCATGCCTCCAGAAAGGCGCGGGATCCCGCCGCCTGCGCGGCGGCTTCCCTAAAAAGATTGAGTAAAGGGCGACAGCAGCGACGATCCGCCGTCGAGCTCGCGCAGTCCGAAAGATTCGGGATAGTCGATCGCGGCCAGGTACAGGCCGTCAGGCGCAAACGTGGGCGCGCCGCGCTTGCGGTCGCGCCACGCCAAGAGCTGCGTCATCCAGTCAACCGTTTCCCTGCCCTGCCCCACTTGCAGCAACGCACCCATGATGTTGCGCACCATGTGATGCAGAAAGGCGTTTGCCTTCAAGGTAAAGACGAGAAACGGTCCCCGCTCCTCGATCTCCAGGCTGTGCATGTGCCGCACTGGATGCTTGGCCTGGCATTGCGACGAACGGAAGCTGGAAAAATCATGTTCGCCGACAAGCGCCTTAGCGGCCGCGCGCATGGCCTGCACATCCAACGGCTGGAAGCACCAGCCGGCACGCCCCGCCCACAGCGCCGGACGCACCCGGCCCCGCCAGAGCAGGTAAACGTACGTGCGGGCGCGCGCCGAAAAGCGCGCATGGAATTCTTCGGAAACTTCTTCGGCCCACTGCACCGAGATGCTCGGCGGCAGAAACGCATTCACGCCGCGGACCCAGGACTCCGTCTTGCGGGTGAGCGCCGTGTCCAGATGGACCACCTGCATCGCGCCGTGCACGCCCGTGTCGGTGCGGCCGGCGCAGATCGTGGGCACCGGCTCGGTGACGCCACAAAAACTGGCCAGGGCGGACTCCAGGCAGTCCTGCACCGTCTGCCGGTGCGGCTGTGTCTGCCAACCCTGCCAGGCGGAGCCGTCATACGCCAGCCCCAATGCAACTCTAGACATGCTTCAAACCCGAGGACCGCCGATACGGCGCGGTTCGTCCGTGGGCGGTACGTCCAGGTCGAGATTGATGGTGTCGAGCTTGCGGTTCAGCGCTGCCGTATCCAGCGCCGGCTCGTTGTACGTGTAGCTTTCTTCGTCATCGTCGTCACGCCGCGCCCCGGCCCGGCGCAACAGCCACGCGATGGCGAAGGCGACGAGCGCCAGCACCGCGGTAACGATCACGAGAAGATTGTCGGCCAGCCAGCCAGGCATCCCCGTTTGCACGGTCTTGTCCGGCAGCGTGCCGATGGGCTTGGCGGCATCGGCGGGCGCCGAGCCTGCGGCGCCTGGGGAGGTGGTGGCGTTCGACGCGCCTGTGGCGTTCGACGTGGTCGTCGCGGCGCCCGGTGTGCTTGCCGCGCCCGAAGTGCTTGCGGTGCCGGGCGTACCCATTGCACCGGGAGAACCCGCTGCGCCGGGAGAACCCGCTGCGCCGGGAGTGCCTGCTGTGCCGGGAGTGGCGGCTGTGCCGGGAGCGCCAGCTGTGCCGGGAGCGCCGGCTGTGCCGGGACTGCCTGCTGTGCCGGAAGTGCCTGCTGCACCCGAAGTGCCTGCTGCGCCGGGAGCGCCAGCAGCGCCGGGAGTGCCTGCTGCACCGGGAGCGCCTGCTGCACCGGAAGCGCCTGCTGCACCGGGAGTGCCTGCTGCACCGGGAGCGCCTGCTGCACCGGAAGCGCCTGCTGCACCGGGAGTGCCTGCAGCACCGGGAGCGCCTGCCGCACCGGAAGCGCCTGCTGCACCGGAAGCGCCTGCCGCGCCAGGGGTGCCTGCCGCACCGGGACCGCCTGCCGTACCGGGAGCGCCTGCCGCACCGGAAGCGCCTGCCGCACCGGAAGCGCCTGCCGCACCGGAAGCGCCTGCCGCACCGGAAGCGCCTGCTGCACCAGGAGTACCTGCTGCACCGGGCGCGCCTGCCGCACCGGGCGTACCTGCTGCGCCCGCCATACCTGCCGCGCCAGTGCCTGCCGCACCAGCGCCGGCCGTGCCCGTACCAGCCGCGCCTGTGCCGGCCGCGCCCGATTGCTGCGCGACGGCCTTGGTCAGTTCGTCGACATTGCTTTGCAGTTGGGCGACTCGCCCTTGCGCGTCGGCCAAGGCCCGGTCGGCAGACGTCTTGGCGTCTGCCTGGGCTTCGGCCTGCGCGGCTGCGCTGTCCTGAGCCTGACCGGTCGACAGGCGCACGCGGTCCTGTGTCGGCGCGGCGGTTGCCACACCGGTGTCGGCCGGCGGGGCGACCGTGCCCGATGCTGCGTCCTGACCCTTGACCACCGACGGGTTCGATCCCGCCGCCGCGCCCACGCGGCCGCGGTATTTGGCATAGGCCTCGGCGTGCTCATTGAAGATGCGGCGGGCTTCGGCCGGATCGATGGCGCGCACCGTGGCGGCATCCGGGATCTTGAGTGTCTGGCCGGCCCGCACCAGATTCATGTTGTTCTGAATGAAGGCCTGCGGATTGGCGCGCCACAGCGCCACCAGCATCTGGTAGACCGAGGCGTTCGGCACCGCGTTGCGCTGGGCGATGGCAAAAAGATAGTCGCCCGACTTCACCGTGACCGAGCCCGAGGTGCCGCCCGCGCGGGCGGCCCCGCCCACGGCGGCGGGTGTAACGTCGGCGCCCGTGCCGCGCAGCGGCACCAGGATGCTGACCTGCACTTGGCGCTGACCCGAACTGGAGTTGATGTCCAGCAGCAGATCCACCGCGCCGCCCGCAGGCGCCTGCGTGGACCGCACCCGCAAATTCTTGCGCGTCGGATCCATTCCGTCTTCGACGCGGACCACCATGCTGGCAAGCGGCACCGGCGGCTTGACGCCCGCGCGCTGCCACGCGGCTTCATCGGCGATGGAAACCTTGAGCGAACTGATCTCTTCGGGCGTCAATTCCTGCAGACCCACGGTGGCTTGCAACGGCGCGCCCGGCACAGAAACGACGCGCGAATGCCCGACGCGCATGGCCAGCGCCGAACCGCACACGCTTGAACCGATCGCCAGCGCAATGGCCCACTGAAGGGCTTTCAAACGGCGGGCATGCTTCACTTGGCGCGAACGCTGGGTCATAAGCTGGAATTCCGTTCTTGTAATCGAATTACGGGCCTGGACCCATTCGCGCCATTTGCCGCGCAAAAAAGGGCCTCAATTCACCCGAAAAGTGTAATGGATCAAGCGCATTTCACAAACCTGAAAGGGGCGCGCACGTTGGCTTGCGGGCACGGGCGGCGCTTGTTGGCGTACGAGTCGCCCGCCGGGCTTGGCCGGACTGCGCCACGATGGTGCATCTTCGCGGGCTGGGCAATCCAGCCGCGCGCCAAAAAAAGAAGGGCACCCGAAGGTGCCCTGACTGCCTCTTGCGCGTGGCGGGCGGCCAGAAAAGCCGCCCTGCACGACATCAGGCTTCGTTCAGCGCGATGCGCAGCATGCGGCGCAGCGGCTCGGCCGCGCCCCACAGCAGTTGGTCGCCAACCGTGAATGCGCCCAGATACTGCGAGCCCATCGAGAGCTTGCGCAGGCGGCCCACCGGGATGTCCAGCGTGCCGGTGACGGCCACGGGGGTCAGCGCCGAAACGGTGGCTTCCTTGGTGTTGGGAACGACCTTGGCCCACTGCGTGCCCTGGGCGATGAGCGCTTCGATCTCGTCCAGCGGCACATCGCGCTTGAGCTTGATGGTCAGTGCCTGGCTGTGGCAGCGCATGGCGCCGATGCGCACGCACAGGCCGTCGATCGGGGTGACAGGCGTGCCGAAGGCGGCGCCGCGGCCCAGGATCTTGTTGGTTTCGACTTCGCCCTTCCACTCTTCCTTGGACATCCCGTTGCCCAGGTCCTTGTCGATCCAGGGAATCAGGTTGCCGCCCAGCGGCACGCCAAAGTGTTCGTGGGGCAGCGCGTCGTCCTTCTGCTTGGCCAGCACGCCGCGGTCGATTTCCAGGATGGCCGAGGCCGGGTCGTCCAGCAGGGACTTGACCGACTGGTTGATCTCGCCGAACTGGGTCAGCAGTTCACGCATGTGCTGCGCGCCGCCGCCCGACGCGGCCTGGTACGTCATGGAGGTCATCCATTCGACCAGATCGTTGTTGAACAGACCCGCCAGGCCCATCAGCATGCAGCTGACCGTGCAGTTGCCGCCGATGAAGTTGCGCACGCCGCGCTTCAGCGCCGCGTCGATCACCGGGCGGTTGACCGGGTCCAGCACGATGATGGCGTCGTCGGCCATGCGCAGGGTGCTGGCCGCGTCGATCCAGATGCCGTTCCAGCCCGCGCCGCGCAGCTTGGGATAGACCTCGGAGGTGTAGTCGCCGCCTTGCGCCGTCACGATGATCGGCAGTTTTTTCAGAGCGTCAATGTTGTAGGCGTCTTGCAGCGGGCCTGCGCCAGTCGCCCAAGTGGGGGCGGCGCCGCCAGCGTTGCTGGTGGAGAAAAACACCGGTTCGATCAGTGCGAAGTCGTTCTCGTCGCGCATGCGTTGCATGAGCACCGAGCCGACCATACCGCGCCAGCCGACAAGGCCTACTGCTTGATTCATTTCAATCGCTCTTTAAAGGGGGTGACAAGGTAAGGAGGGAAAAATCCTGCAATTCAACAATTTATCAGAATGCACGCAGGGATGTTGCGATGCAGCTAGAAAAAAACGGGGCCGCAAGCGCAACGCGAGACTTTCGGCGCGCGCTGGCAACACGGCGTCTTGCACTGGCAAAACAAGCGAGGCCGCCCGCGGGGCGGCCTCGCTATATATAAAGAGACCGCGATCAGGACGCGGCCCCTTGCCTCATCAGGCAAGCGCCTTCAAGACCGCGTCGCCCATGCCGGCGGTCGTGACCTTCGTCGTGCCCGGTTCGAAGATGTCCGCAGTGCGCAGGCCGCTGGCCAGCACGCTGCGCACGGCCGCCTCGATGCGGTCCGCCTGCGGCGCGAGGTTCAGCGAGTAGCGCAGCAGCATGGCGGCCGACAGGATCGTCGCCAGCGGATTGGCAATGCCCTGCCCCGCGATGTCGGGCGCCGAACCGTGGCTGGGCTCGTACAGGCCTTGGCCGCTGGCGTTCAGGGACGCCGAGGGCAGCATGCCGATGGAGCCGGTCAGCATCGCCGCTTCGTCGGACAGGATGTCGCCAAACAGGTTGCCGGTGACGATGACGTCGAACTGGCGGGGGTTGCGCACCAGTTGCATGGCCGCATTGTCGACATACATGTGCGACAGCTCGACGTCCGGATACTCGCGCGCCACTTCGATGACGATGTCGCGCCAGAACTGCGAGGTCTCGAGCACGTTGGCCTTGTCCACGCTGCACAGCTTCTTGTTGCGCTTTTGCGCCGATTCGAAGCCGATGCGCGCGATGCGGCGCACTTCGGATTCCGCGTAGCGCATCGTGTCGTAGCCTTCGCGTTCGCCAGTGAAGGCGCCGTCCGGCGACGAGCGCACGCCGCGCGGCGTGCCGAAATAAATGTCGCCGGTCAGTTCGCGGATGATCAGGATGTCCAGGCCCGACACGATCTCCGGCTTGAGCGACGAGGCGCTGGCCAGTTCCGGGTACAGGATGGCCGGACGCAGATTCGCGAACAGGCCCAGCGCCTTTCGCAGGCCCAGGATCGCCTGTTCCGGACGGAATTCGCGCGGCAGGCTGTCGTACTTCCAGTCGCCGACCGCGCCGAACAGCACGGCGTGCGATTCCTTGGCCAGGTTCAGCGTGGCGGGCGGCAGCGGATGTTCGAACTGGTCAAAAGCAGCGCCGCCGACCGGCGCCTGTTTGATGTCGAAGGGCACATCCAGCGCCTTCAGGACGCGCACGGCCTGTTCGACGATTTCCGGGCCGATGCCGTCACCCGGCAGGACTGCGATGTTGTGGGTCATTGAATAACGATCCTGTGTTCGATGGTTTGATCAGGCGATGGGGCGGCTTTCGAGCCACGGATGGCGGGCCAGGCGCTCGGCTTCGAAGGCGCGGATCTTGTCGGCGTGGCGCAGCGTCAGACCGATGTCGTCCAGGCCGTTCAGCAGGCAGTATTTGCGGAAGGGTTCGATGTCAAAGCCCATCGCGCGGCCATCCGCGGCGATCACGACCTGGCGGTCCAGATCGATGTTCAGCTTGTAGCCCGGAAACGCCTTCACTTCGTCGAAAAGGCGCGCCACTTCCAGTTCGGACAGCACGATCGGCAAGAGGCCGTTCTTGAAGCTGTTGTTGAAGAAGATGTCGGCGTAGGACGGCGCGATGATGGCGCGGAAACCGAACTGCGTCAGCGCCCAGGGCGCGTGCTCGCGGCTGGAGCCGCAGCCGAAGTTCTTGCGGGCCAGCAGGACCGAGGCGCCCTGGTAGCGCGGCTGGTTCAGCACGAAGTCCGGATTGAGCGGGCGCTTGCTGTTGTCCATGCCCGGTTCGCCGTGGTCCAGGTAACGGAGCTCGTCGAACAGGTTGGGCCCGAAGCCCGTGCGCTGGATGGACTTGAGGAACTGCTTGGGGATGATGAGGTCCGTGTCGACGTTTTCGCGGTCGAGCGGCGCCACCAGGCCTTCATGAGTGGTAAATGCTTGCATGTTGTCTACTCGGTGCTTGACGCTTATCGGAACGTGCGAACGTCGACGAAATGGCCGGCGACGGCCGCGGCGGCGGCCATGGCCGGGCTGACCAGGTGCGTGCGGCCGCCCTGCCCTTGCCGGCCCTCGAAATTGCGGTTCGAGGTCGAGGCGCAACGTTCGCCGGGTTCGAGGCGGTCGGCATTCATGGCCAGGCACATGGAACAGCCCGGTTCGCGCCATTCAAAGCCGGCTTCAATGAAGATCTTGTCCAGGCCTTCGCGTTCGGCCTGCTGCTTGACCAGGCCGGAGCCCGGCACGACCATCGCCTGGCGCACATTGGAAGCCACGCGCTTGCCGCGCGCCACGACGGCGGCGGCGCGCAGGTCTTCGATGCGCGAGTTCGTGCACGAACCGATGAACACGCGATCCACGCGGATATCGGTCAGCGGGGTGTTGGGCTTCAGGCCCATGTATTCCAGCGCGCGCTCCATGCCGCTGCGGCGCACGTCGTCTTTTTCGCGGTCGGGGTCCGGCACGCGCGAATCCACGGGCAACACCATTTCGGGCGACGTGCCCCAGGTGACCTGCGGCTTGATGTCGCGCGCATTGACTTCGACCACGGTGTCGAACTTGGCGCCTTCATCGGTGTGCAGGGTGCGCCAGTACTTGACGGCTTGATCCCAGACGACGCCGGTGGGCGCAAACGGACGGCCACGGAAGTATTCGATGGTCTTGTCGTCGACCGCCACCATGCCGGACCGGGCGCCGGCTTCGATCGCCATGTTGCAGACGGTCATGCGGCCTTCGACGGACAGCGAGCGAATCGTGCTGCCGGCAAATTCAATGGCGTGACCCGTGCCGCCGGCCGTGCCGATGATGCCGATGATGTGCAGCACCACGTCCTTGGCCGTACAGCCGAAGGGCAGTTCGCCATCGACCTTGATGAGCATGCTCTTGGCTTTCTTCATGAGCAGCGTCTGCGTGGCCAGCACGTGCTCGACTTCGGACGTGCCGATGCCGAAGGCCAGCGCGCCCAGCGCGCCGTGCGTGCTGGTGTGCGAGTCGCCACAGACCACGGTCATGCCCGGCAGGGTGGCGCCCTGCTCCGGTCCGATCACATGGACGATGCCCTGGCGCAGATCGTTCATGCGGAATTCGGTAATGCCGTACTTGCCGCAGTTGGCATCCAGCGTGTCCACCTGCAGGCGCGAGATGGGATCGTCGATGCCCTGCGCGCGATTCATCGTGGGCACGTTGTGATCGGCCACCGCCAGGTTGGCGCCGGTACGCCACGGCTTGCGGCCCGCCAGCGTCAGCCCCTCGAACGCCTGCGGGCTGGTGACCTCGTGCAGCAGGTGGCGGTCGATATAGAGCAGACAGGTGCCGTCTGATTCCTGGTGGACGATGTGGGCGTCCCAGAGTTTGTCGTAAAGAGTTTGGGCCATGGATGCGCTCTGCAAATAGACAATCCGGCTCGAGCCTGGCGCGAGGGGTAAAACGCTACCCTTCCGCGCCGGCTGCTGCGGCATGAAGGGAATTATGCCCAGCCACCAAACCTAGTACAAGCACACCTGATATACCAGTACTACCACTACCACGCTGACCGACTCGACGGGGGCCAATCCTGCAGTTGTGTTGACTTGTTGCATAGCCAATTAATGCCCGGGAAAAATCGCTATCGATACAAATTGGTAAACAAAATAGATACAGAACTCTCAAATAGATATAATCGCCGCACGCCCTGAAAGCGTTCACTTCGAAATAATGCGTAATAAACCGTATTAATAGAAATAAACGATTTTAGATTGAGCGATGTTCGTGCAAATTCGAAGAAGTAGTTAGATGTTGCGCGAAATTCACCTTATGGACCGCCGGCAACAAACCTCAAGAATTAACAAATCTTGACTCGCCAAAGCTGACATTTACATACAACATGGCGGCCATTCAATCTCAACTTGACTCGCGAATAATCACTATGGCTTCGTTTTTGCTCAAAAGCACGACCTCGGTCCTTGCCCTTGCATTTGCCCCTGCCGTTTTTGCACAGTCCGCGATGCCCGCTGCCACCGCACCGGCCGGGCAGCCGCAAGTGACGTTGAATCAGATCGTTGAGCAGACCCTGCTCAGCAACCCCGAAATCCAGGCCAAGTACCACGACTTCCAGGCGTCCCTGGAAGGCCAGGCCGTCGCGCGCGCCGCCTACTTTCCGCAGATCAATGCGCAAGGTTATCTGGGCCGCGAATGGCGCAACAACGTGCCCGGCGTCGGCTCGCAGAGCTGGAACCGCCCCGGCTGGAGCGTCGAGCTGCGTCAACTGATTTTTGACGGCTTTCGCACCACCAACGACGTCAAGCAGGCCGGTTTCGACAAGCTGGCCCGCTTCTATGACGTGCTGGCCACCAGCGACAACACCGCGTTCACCGCCGTGCAGGCCTACATCGACCTGCAGCGCTACCGCGACATGGAGCTTTTGGCCCGCCAGAACTATTCGCTGCACGAAAACACCCTCAAGCAAATCGGCGAGCGCACGGAATCCGGCGTGGGCCGTCGCGTCGACCTGGAGCAGGCCGGTGGCCGCCTGTCGCTGGCCCAGACCAACCTGATGACCGAAACGGCCAACCTGCTGGACGTGCAGCAGCGCTTTCAGCGCGTGACCGGCGCCCTGCCGCCCGAATCGATGCTGCCGGCTCCGGATATCGCCGACAAGCTGCCCAAGGCCCCGGGCAACTTCAATGAATCCCTGCGCCGCAATCCCAGCTTCCTGTCCAAGCAGGCCAGCCTGCAGGCCGCGCAGGCGGGCGTGCAGTCGTCCAAGGGCGCGTTCTCGCCCAAGTTCGAGTTCGTGGCCAACACCGGCCGCGACCAGAATGACCCGACCCCGCAAAGCCGCGACATCCAGAGCTCCAGCGTCCAGGTCGTGATGAGCTACAACCTGTACCGCGGCGGCGCCGACTCCGCCCGCGTGCGCCAGACCGCCAACCAGTCGTATGCCGCCCGCGACATCCGCGACTACACCTGCCGCAACGTGCAGCAGGACCTGGCCGTGGCCTGGAACAACATCACAAGCCTGAGCCAGAAGCTGCCCTTCCTGCGTGACCATGAAGTGGCCACGACCAAGGTGCGTGATGCATACGCGCAACAGTTCCAGATTGGCCAGCGCTCTCTGCTGGACCTGCTGGACACGGAAAATGAACTGTTCGAATCGCGCCGTGCGCTGACCAATGCCATTTATGATCTGCGTCTTGCGCAGTATCGCTGGCTGGCGCTGTCCCACACCCTGCTGCCGGCGCTGGCGCTGCAACCCGCGCGCAACGAAATGCCCGAGGAAAACGGCAAGCTGGAAGTGTCGGACGAAGTGATCAAGCTGTGCAATTCGACCGTTCCGGACACCGCCCGCCTGGCTCCCGTTCGCGTGCACTACAACGAAGGCACCCTTCCCCCGACGCTGGTGCCGGTGAACTCGCCTGCCGCCCGACCCTGATCGGAGCAGGCAGCAAGGAGGCCCAATGGCCAACAAGGGCAGTGATTTCTCGCAGTTGGACGCGGACTTTGTCCGCGTCCTGGAAGACTTGATCGACGCGTTGATCGCCAACGGCACCTTGCGTATGACGGACCTGCCTATCCAGGCCCAGCAAAAGCTCACCCAGCGCAAGCAGCAGCGTGCGCGCCTCTCGGAACACCTTGACCTGTTGGATGACGAAGATGGACAAGTTATCTGATCTGGCTGCCCGGGAATGGCGCGCGGACGCCCGCTCCGCGCACGACGACCCGCTGCTCGATTGCCTGGTGGAAATCACCCGCCTGCACGGCGTCGCGGCCACCGCGCAAGCCCTGTCGGCGGGCCTGCCCCTGGAAGAACACCGCCTCACGCCCGCCCTGCTGCCTCGGGCGGCCGCGCGGGCGCAGCTTTCCGCGCGCGTGGTCAAGCGCTCGCTGGATCACATCTCGCCGGACCTGCTGCCCGCCATCCTGCTGCTCAAGGGCGAACGCGCCTGCCTGCTGCTGAAAAAGGACGGCGGCAAGTTCGTGGTCAGCCACCCCGAACTGGGCGGCAGCTCCATCGACATGGATCCGGCCGAACTGGCCGAGCAGTACAGCGGGCTGGTCTGCTTTGTCCGTCCGCAATTCCGGTTTGACGCCCGGTCCCCGGAAGTGGCCAAGGTGCGCGAGCGCCACTGGTTCTGGGCCGCCATCATGGAGAACCGCCGGCTGTACCGCGACGCCCTGGTCGCGGCGCTGCTGATCAACGTGTTCGCGATGGCGATGCCGCTGTTCACCATGAACGTGTACGACCGCGTGGTGCCGAACAACGCCGTCGAAACGCTTTGGGTGCTGGCCATCGGCATCACGCTGGTGGTGATCTTCAACATGATCCTGAGCACCGCGCGCTCGCATGTCGTGGACAGCGCCAGCAAGCGGGTCGACGTGCGCCTGTCCTCGCAGATCATGGAGCGCGTGCTGGACCTGCGCCTGGAAGGCCGCCCGGTGTCCGTCGGTTCATTCGCGGCCAACCTGCGCTCGTTCGAATCCATCCGCGACTTCATCGCCTCGGCCACCATCACCACGCTGGTCGACCTGCCCTTCATCCTGCTGTTCCTGGGCGCCCTGGCCTGGATTTCGCCGTGGATGATCCTGCCG
Organism: Achromobacter sp. E1; assembly: GCF_037039475.1. NCBI lineage: Bacteria > Pseudomonadati > Pseudomonadota > Betaproteobacteria > Burkholderiales > Alcaligenaceae > Achromobacter > Achromobacter sp. E1. Next base: position 1,996,536 of record NZ_CP146253.1, on the reverse strand, counting down.
CCGCTGGTCGCGATCGTGCTGATCCTGCTGGTGTCGCTGGCGGCACAGGCGCGCATGGAAGCGCTGACGATGGCCTCGTTCCAGGCCTCGTCGCAGCGCAACGCCACGCTTGTCGAAGCGCTGACCGGCCTGGAAGCCGTCAAGACGCTGAATGCCCAGGGCTCGATCCAGCGCAACTGGGAACGCGCCACGGAGTTCATCGCCCAGACGGGCGGCAAGCTCAAGCTGATTTCCTCGTCGACGGTCGGCTTCGTGCAAGCCGTCCAGCAGCTCGTTTCGATCGCCGTCGTGATTATCGGCGTGTACCTGGCGCAGGAATCCGCGCTGTCGATGGGCGGCATCATTGCCGCGTCCATGATCGCCGGCCGCTGCCTGGCGCCGCTGGGCCAGGTCGCCGGCCTGCTGATGCAATACCAGAATGCCCGCACCTCGCTGGGCTCCATCGACAACTACATGAAGATGGCGATCGAGCGTCCGGCCGAGGCCGAGTTCCTGCATCGCCCCGTGTTCCACGGCGGCCTGGAATTCCGCGATGTGACCTTCACGTATCCCGGCAGCACGCAACCGGTGCTCAAGAAGGTGTCGTTCAAGCTCAAGCCCGGCGAGAAGGTCGGCATCATCGGGCGCATCGGCTCGGGCAAGACGACGCTGGAGAAACTGGCGCTGGCCCTGTACCAGCCCACCGAAGGCGCCGTGCTGCTCGATGGCGTGGACGTCCGCCAGATCGACCCGGCCGACGTGCGCCGTGCCATCGGCCACGTCCCGCAGGATCCCCTGCTCTTTTACGGCAGCCTGAAGCACAACCTGGCGATGGGCGCGCCCTACGCCGACGACGCCAGCATCCTGGCGGCCGCCAACACGGCCGGCGTGACCGAATTCGCCAACCTGCATCCCAACGGTTTTGACATGATCATCGGCGAGCGCGGCGAATCGCTTTCCGGCGGCCAGCGCCAATCGGTGGCCGTGGCGCGCGCGCTGATCAACGATCCGCCCATCCTGCTGCTGGACGAACCCAGCAGCAACATGGACCACCAGAGCGAGGCCCAGCTGCGCAAGCGCCTGGGCGAAGCCAGCGCAACCAAGACGGTCCTGCTGGTGACGCACCGCACCGCGCTCCTGGAGCTGGTCGACCGGCTCATCGTGATCGACAACGGCCATATCGTGGCCGACGGTCCGAAGGAACAGGTTGTCGAAGCCCTGCGTCAAGGACGCGTTGGACGCGGAAGCTGAGAAGACCATGCTGAACAATCCTGGAGCCCCCAAGCACGGTTTCTTTGGCAACCTGCTGCGCGCGCCGCGCAACGTCTTCGTGTTCTTCTTCGACCGCCTGCTGGACGGCGCCGAGAAGGGCAAGCCCGCCCAGCGGTCCGACTACATCGGCAATGCCGAATGGGTCATCCACGAGTCGCAGGCCCGCGGCTCGCGCATCCTGCTGTGGACGTCGCTGCTGGCCACGATGGGCCTGCTGGTCTGGGCAGGCTTTGGCAGCATCGATGAGGTGGTCCGCGGCGAAGGCAAGGTCGTGCCGTCCCGCCAGGTGCAGATCATCCAGAGCCTGGACGGCGGCATCGTCGAAGAGATCCTGGTGCGCCCCGGCCAGGAAGTCGAGGCCGGCGAGGTCCTGCTCAAGATCGACTCCACCCGTTTCAACTCGTCGCTGGGCGAGAACAACGCCGAGTACCTGTCGTTGCTGGCCAAGGCGGCCCGCCTGAAGGCGCTGGCCACGGGCGAACCCTTCGTCACGCCCGAGGAAGTGCTGAAACAGGCGCCCGGCCTGGGCGAAATGGAACGCAACGCCTGGCAGGCGCGCAACACCGAGCTGAACGCCACGGTCAACGTGGCCCGCGAACAGCTCAAGCAGCGCCAGGAAGACCTGCGCGAAACCATCGCCAAGCGAGACCAGGCCTCGGCCAGCTGCGGCCTGACCTCGCGCGAGCTGCAGGTGACCCGGCCGCTGCTCAAGAGCGGCGCCGTGTCCGAGGTCGATCTGCTGCGCCTGCAGCGCGACGTTGCCCGCTATTGCGGCGAGCAGAAAGGCGCCGAGGCGCAGATCGACCGCTTCCAGGCGTCCATCAAGGAAGCCGAAAGCAAGATCCAGGAAGCCGAGCTGAACATCCGCAACCAGGCCCGCAGCGAGCTCTCGGAAACCAACACCAAGCTGGCGACCCTGCGCGAAGGCAAGGCGGCGCTGGTCGACCGGGTCAAGCTGGCCGAAGTGCGCGCCCCGGTGCGCGGCACCGTCAAGACCCTGTTCAACAACACGGTCGGCGGCGTGGTGCAGCCGGGCAAGGACATCATCGAAATCGTCCCCAAGGACGACACGCTGCTGCTCGAAGTGCGCATCCAGCCGCGCGACATCGGTTTCCTGCACGCGGACCAGAAGGCCGAGGTCAAGTTCACGGCCTACGACTTCGCGATCTACGGGGGCCTGGAAGGCCGCGTGGAACAGATCGGCGCGGACACCGTGACCGACGAGAAAGGCAACTCCTACTACGTCGTGCGCGTGCGCACGGACCGCAGCACGGTAGGCGACAAGCTGTTGCCCATCATCCCCGGGATGGTGGCAGAGGTTCATATCCTGACAGGCAAGCGCACGGTGCTCCAGTACCTGCTCAAGCCCATTCTGCGGGCGAAGGCCAACGCCTTCACCGAACGTTAATGGAGAGCTTCAAGGCCTTATGAAACCCATTCCCGTCCTGTTGATTACGCACGACGACCTGCTCTGGCAGCACTGGCGCGCGCTTGACCCGGCGCGCTGGATGGCTGCCCGCGGGCGAGGCCTGGCGGATCTGCAACGCTGGCGAGAACAAGGCCGTACGCTGGCGGTGCTGGACGCCGACGTGCCCAAGCTGCCCGCCTGGCACGATCCGTTCTGGACCCCGACGCTGGCCGGCCTGCACGTCGTGGTCGCCAGCGCCAGCCCCAACGATGAACAAGGCACGCAGGCGCTGGGCGCCGGCACGCACGGCTACTGCCACAGCTATGCGCCGCCCGCCGCGATGGCCCAGGCCCTGGAAGTCGTCGCCTCCGGCGGCATCTGGATGGGCCGCTCGCTGGTGTCGCGCCTGCTCAAGCTCGTCACCGAGCGTGCGCAGGACGCGCACGCCTGGGACGGCGGCCGGCTCACCGAGCGCGAAATCACCGTCGCGCGCTACGCCGCCAGCGGCCAGTCCAACGCCCAGATCGCCGAAGCGCTGGGCATCACCGAACGCACGGTCAAGGCGCACCTGTCGGCCGTTTTCGACAAGCTGGGCGTCACCGATCGCCTCCAGCTCGCCCTGCTGGTCCACGGCATTTCCGCACCCGCCGACGCGCGCAGCAAAATCACTGCGTAAACCTGTCCTCAAGGACAATACCCGCCGCCAGCGGCGACCCGTAGTATCTGGCCATCTTGGATAACTCCCTGAAACGGAACCAACATGGCCAACTCTTCTCCCGCAGTCGTCAACGAAATTTCCGGTCGCGCGTGGATACGCAATAGCGACGGTTCCTTGACCGAACTGCATCAAGGCAGCAAAGTCCCCGCCGGCAGCGACATCGTCACTGCCTCGGGCGCCACGGTTTCGCTTCAGGTTGAAAACGGCATGCCGATCGTGATCGGCGAAGGCCGCGAAGTCGCGGTCAACGGCGACATGACCGGCCCGCTGGCCGATCCGACCGAGGCCGCGGTTGCGCCGCCCTCTGGCACCGATTCGGACCGCCTGCTGGCCGCGCTGCAAGCCGGCCGCGACCCGTTCGACGAACTCGATCCGACCGCCGCCGTCGTGGCTGGCGGCGGTGAAGCCGGCGGCAGCAGCTTCGTCCGTCTGGCCCGCATCCTCGAAACCACCAGCCCGCTGGACCTGGCCTACCCGAATCCGGCGCGCGGCGACGACACGCTGCCGCGGGTTTCCGGCGCGGCGCTGACCGCCGATGACGGCGACGCTGCTGCAGCTGTCCCGGGCAACACGCCTCCGGTCGCGCAGAACGACGGCGTCACCACCCGTCAGGACAATTCGATCAGCGGAAATCTGCTCGCCAACGACGCCGACGCCGATGGCGACGCATTGACGCTGGTTTCCGTCAATGGCCGCCCCATGACCAGCGCCGGCCTGACCGTGCCCGGCTCGAACGGCGGATCGTTCACGGTGTTCCCTGACGGTTCGTACGTCTTCAACCCCAATGGCGATTACCAGGCGCTGGGAGAAGGCGAGACCGCGAGCTCCACCATTTCCTACACGATCACCGATCCGTCGGGCGCCACCTCGACCGCAACGGTCGCCGTCACGATCGTTGGCGTGCTCGACGTGCCCACGATCGCCGTTTCGGACGCGGGCACCATCAACGAAGGCGGCAGCGCCACGTTCAACATCAGTCTGGGCAACACGATCGATCTGGACCGTGAAACGACCATCACGCTCAAGGTTGGTGGTCAGGTCGAACCCCAGGACGTCGGCGTGCCGGTCGTCACCATCGGCGGCGTGGCCGTGGCCGTAACTGCCAATGCAGACGGCACGTACAGCTTCCAGCTGCCCGCCGGCGTCACGAGCGGCATCGTGGTGACGTTGCCCACGACGGACGACAACACTTTCGAGGGCAGCGAGACCCTGACGCTGGAGGCCACGCTCAGCGGCCAGGCCGCCAACGGCGCCCAACTGCCCGCCGGCATCTCCGACACCGGCAACGCGACGATCGTCGATACCGACAGCACCGACCCGACCAACCCGAACCCGGGCGCCGACGTGCCGGCCCTGTCCGTCTCGGACGCGGGCGATGTCAACGAAGGCAGCAATGCCGTCTTCAATGTCGCGCTGACCAAGGCTGTCGACGCCGACACCACCCTGACGTTCACGCTGGGCGGCCAAATTGAAGCGGGCGATGTGGGCACCCCCACCGTCATGATCGGCGGCAGGCCCGCCACCGTCACGGCCAACGCCGATGGCTCCTACAGCGTCACGGTGCCTGCAGGCACCACCGGCGGCATCGTTGTCACCGTCCCGACCACCGACGACACCGTGTTCGAAGGCCGTGAACAGCTGACGCTGGACGCCACGCTGACTGGCAGCTCCGCCAGCGGCATCGCCCTGCCTGGCAACATTACCGACTCCGGCAGCGCCGTCATCGTGGACGACCGCGGCACCGGCGCCGATGTGCCGGCCATCAACGTGTCCGACGCAGGCGATGTCAACGAAGGCAGCGACGCCGTCTTCAATGTCGCGCTGACCAAGGCGGTCGACGCCGACACCACGTTGACGTTCACGCTGGGCGGTCAAATCGAAGCCGGGGACATCGGCACCCCCACCGTGATGATTAGCGGCAAGCCTGCCACTGTCACGGCCAACGCCGATGGCTCCTACAGCATCACGGTGCCGGCTGGCACGACCGGCGGCATCGTGGTCACAGTCCCGACCACCGACGACTCGGTCTTCGAAGGCCGCGAACAGCTGACCCTGGACGCCACGCTCTCGGGCAATACCGCCAGCGGCGTCGCCTTGCCGGGCAACATCACCGATTCCGGTAGCGCCACGATTGTCGATACGGAAAGCACCGACCCGTCGAACCCGAACCCGGGCGCTGACGTGCCGGCCCTGACCGTCTCGGACGCGGGCGATGTCAATGAAGGCAGCGACGCTGTCTTCAATGTCGCGCTGTCCAAGCCGGTTGATGCCGACACCACCCTCACGTTCACGCTCGGCGGCCAGATCGAAGCCGGCGACGTGGGTACCCCCACCGTGATGATTGGCGGCAAGCCCGCCACCGTCACCGCCAATCCGGACGGCACGTACAGCGTCACGGTTCCTGCCGGCACGACTGGCGGCATCGTCGTCACGGTCCCGACCACCGATGACTCCGTCTTCGAAGGCCGCGAACAGCTGACCCTGGACGCCACGCTCTCGGGCAATACCGCCAGCGGCGTCGCCTTGCCGGGCAACATCACCGATTCCGGTAGCGCCACGATTGTCGATACCGAAAGCACCGATCCGTCCAACCCGAATCCGGGCGCTGACGTGCCGGTCCTGACCGTCTCCGACGCGGGCGATGTCAACGAAGGCAGCGATGCCGTCTTCAATGTCGCGCTGACCAAGGCGGTCGACGCCGACACGACCCTGACGTTCTCGCTGGGCGGCCAGGTCGAAGCCGGCGACGTGGGCACGCCCACCGTGATGATTGGCGGCAAGCCCGCCACCGTCACCGCCAATCCCGACGGCACGTATAGCGTTACGGTGCCTGCCGGCACGACCGGCGGCATCGTCGTCACCGTTCCGACCACCGACGACTCGGTGTTTGAAGGCCGTGAGCAGTTGACGCTGGACGCCACGCTGACCGGCAACTCGGCCAGCGGCATCGCCCTGCCAGGCAATATCACCGATTCCGGTAGCGCCACGATTGTCGATACCGAAAGCACCGATCCGTCGAACCCGAATCCTGGCGCTGACGTACCTGCCCTGACCGTCTCCGACGCAGGCGATGTCAACGAAGGCAGCGATGCCGTCTTCAATGTCGCGCTGACCAAGGCGGTCGACGCCGACACGACCCTGACTTTCACGCTGGGCGGCCAGATCGAAGCCGGCGACATCGGTACCCCCACCGTCATGATCGGCGGCAAGCCCGCCACCGTCACCGCCAATCCTGACGGCACGTATAGCGTTACGGTGCCTGCCGGCACGACCGGCGGCATCGTCGTCACCGTTCCGACCACCGACGACTCGGTGTTTGAAGGCCGTGAGCAGTTGACGCTGGACGCCACGCTGACCGGCAACTCCGCCAGCGGCATCGCCCTGCCGGGCAATATCACCGATTCCGGTAGCGCCACGATCGTCGATACGGAAAGCACCGACCCGTCGAACCCGAACCCGGGCGCTGACGTGCCGGCCCTGACCGTCGCCGACGCGGGCGATGTCAATGAAGGCAGCGATGCCGTCTTCAATGTTGCGCTGACCAAAGCTGTTGACGCCGACACCACGCTGACGTTCACGCTGGGCGGCCAGATCGAAGCCGGCGACGTGGGCACCCCCACCGTCATGATCGGCGGCAAGCCTGCCACCGTCACGGCCAACGCCGATGGTTCTTACAGCATCACGGTTCCGGCTGGCACGACTGGCGGCATCGTCGTTACCGTCCCGACCACCGATGACGCCGTCTTCGAAGGCCGCGAACAGCTGACGCTGGACGCCACGCTCTCGGGCAATACCGCCAGCGGCGTCGCCCTGCCTGGCAACATTACCGACTCCGGTAGCGCCACGATTGTCGATACCGAAAGCACCGATCCGTCGAACCCGAACCCGGGGGCTGACGTGCCGGCCATTTCCGTCTCGGACGCGGGTGATGTCAACGAAGGCAACGACGCCGTCTTCAATGTCGAGCTGACCAAGGCCGTCGACGCCGACACCACGCTGACGTTCACGTTGGGTGGCCAGATTGAAAATGGTGACGTGGGCACGCCCACCGTCATGATTGGCGGCAAGCCCGCCACCGTCACGGCCAATCCGGACGGTACGTACAGCGTCACGGTTCCTGCGGGTACGACGGGCGGCATCGTCGTTACCGTCCCGACCACTGACGATTCGGTGTTTGAAGGCCGCGAGCAACTGACGGTCGAAGCGACGCTCTCGGGCAATACCGCCAGCGGCGTTGCGCTGCCTGGCAACATCAGCGACTCCGGCAGCGCCGTCATCGTTGACGATCATGGCTCCGGCGCGGATGTGCCCTCGCTGAGCGTCTCGGACGCCGGCGACGTCGACGAAGGCAACGACGCCGTCTTCAACGTCGCGCTCTCCAAGCCTGTCGACGCCGACACCACGCTGACGTTCACCCTGGGCGGCCAGATCCAAGCCGGCGACGTGGGCACCCCCACCGTCATGATCGGCGGCAAACCTGCCGTCGTGACTGCGAATGCCGATGGATCCTACAGCATCACGGTGCCGGCTGGCACGACCGGCGGCATCGTGGTCACCGTCCCGACTACCGACGATTCCGTCTTCGAAGGCCGCGAACAGCTGACCCTGGACGCCACGCTGACTGGCAGCTCGGCCAGCGGCATCGCGCTGCCGGGCACCATCACCGATTCCGGTAGCGCCGTCATCGTTGACGATCACGGTTCGGGCGCGGACGTGCCGACCCTGTCCGTCTCGGATGCCGGCGACGTGAATGAAGGCAATGACGCTGTCTTTAACGTCGCCCTGTCCAAGCCGGTCGACGCCGACACCACGCTGACGTTCACCCTGGGCGGCCAGATTGAAGCTGGCGACGTGGGTACGCCCACGGTCATGATCGGCGGCAAACCGGCCGTCGTGACTGCGAATGCCGATGGCTCTTACAGCATCACCGTGCCGGCTGGCACGACCGGCGGCATCGTTGTCACCGTCCCGACCACCGACGATTCCGTCTTCGAAGGCCGCGAACAGCTGACGCTGGACGCCACGCTGACCGGCAGCTCCGCCAGCGGCATCGCGCTGCCGGGCACCATCACCGACTCGGGCAGCGCCGTCATTGTTGACGATCACGGTTCGGGCGCGGACGTGCCGACCCTGTCCGTCTCGGACGCCGGTGACGTCAACGAAGGCAATGACGCTGTCTTTAACGTCGCCCTGTCCAAGCCGGTTGATGCCGACACCACGCTGACGTTCACCCTGGGTGGCCAGATCGAAGCTGGCGACGTGGGTACGCCCACGGTCATGATTGGCGGCAAGCCTGCCGTCGTGACTGCTAATGCCGATGGCTCCTACAGCATCACCGTGCCGGCTGGCACCACCGGCGGCATTGTCGTCACGGTCCCGACCACCGACGATTCCGTCTTCGAAGGCCGCGAACAGCTGACGCTCGACGCCACGCTGACTGGCAGCTCGGCCAGTGGCATCGCCCTGCCTGGCACCATCACCGACTCGGGCAGCGCCGTCATCGTTGACGACCATGGTCCGGGCGCCGACGTGCCGACCCTGTCCGTCTCGGATGCAGGCGATGTGAATGAAGGCAACGACGCTGTCTTTAACGTCGCCCTGTCCAAGCCGGTCGACGCCGACACCACCCTGACGTTCACGCTCGGCGGCCAGATCGAAACTGGCGACGTGGGTACGCCCACGGTCATGATCGGTGGCAAGCCGGCCACCGTCACGACGAACGCCGACGGCTCCTACAGCATCACGGTGCCGGCTGGCACCACAGGCGGCATCGTTGTCACGGTCCCGACCGCCGACGACTCGGTGTTTGAAGGCCGCGAACAGCTGACGCTGGACGCCACGTTGACCGGCAGCTCGGCCAGCGGCATCGCGCTGCCGGGCACCATCACCGATTCCGGTAGCGCCACGATTGTCGATACGGAAAGCACCGATCCGACCAACCCGAACCCGGGCGCTGACGTGCCGGCCCTGACCGTCTCGGATGCCGGCGACGTCAATGAGGGCAGCAACGCTGTCTTCAATGTCGCGCTGACCAAGGCTGTCGACGCCGACACGACCCTGACCTTCACGCTCGGCGGTCAAATTGAAGCCGACGACGTGGGCACGCCCACGGTCATGATTGGCGGCAAGCCTGCCACCGTCACGGCCAACGCCGATGGCTCCTACAGCATCACCGTGCCGGCTGGTACGACCGGCGGCATCGTTGTCACCGTCCCGACCACCGATGACTCCGTCTTCGAAGGCCGCGAACAGCTGACCCTGGACGCCACGCTCTCGGGCAATACCGCCAGCGGTGTCGCCCTGCCGGGCAACATCACCGATTCCGGCAGCGCCGTCATCGTTGACGACCATGGTTCGGGCGCCGACGTGCCGACCCTGTCCGTCTCGGATGCAGGCGATGTGAATGAAGGCAACGACGCTGTCTTTAACGTCGCCCTGTCCAAGCCGGTCGACGCCGACACCACGCTGACGTTCACGCTCGGCGGCCAGATCGAAGCTGGCGACGTGGGCACCCCCACCGTCATGATCGGCGGCAAGCCCGCCACGGTCACGGCCAATGCCGATGGCTCCTACAGCATCACGGTGCCGGCTGGCACCACGGGCGGCATTGTCGTCACGGTCCCGACCACCAACGACTCCGTCTTTGAAGGCCGCGAGCAACTGACCCTGGACGCCACGTTGACTGGCAGCTCGGCCAGCGGCATCGCCCTGCCGGGCACCATCACCGACTCGGGCAGCGCAGTCATCGTTGACGACCACGGTTCGGGCGCCGACGTGCCGACCCTGTCCGTCTCGGATGCAGGCGACGTCAACGAAGGCAACGACGCTGTCTTCAACGTCGCCTTGTCCAAGCCGGTTGATGCCGACACCACCCTGACGTTCACCCTGGGTGGCCAGATTGAAGCTGGCGACGTGGGTACGCCCACGGTCATGATCGGCGGCAAGCCTGCCACCGTCACGGCCAACGCCGATGGCTCGTACAGCATCACCGTGCCTGCCGGCACGACAGGCGGCATCGTGGTCACGGTCCCGACCACCGATGACTCCGTGTTTGAAGGGCGCGAACAGCTGACGCTGGACGCCACGCTGACCGGCAGCTCGGCCAGCGGCATCGCCCTGCCGGGCACCATCACTGATTCCGGTAGCGCGACGATTGTCGATACGGAAAGCACTGACCCGTCGAACCCGAACCCGGGCGCCGACGTGCCGGCCCTCACCGTCTCGGATGCCGGCGACGTCAACGAAGGCAGCAACGCCGTCTTCAATGTTGCGCTGACTAAGGCTGTCGATGCCGATACGACGCTGACGTTCACGCTGGGCGGTCAAATTGAAGCCGGCGATGTGGGCACCCCCACGGTCATGATCGGCGGCAAACCCGCCACCGTCACGGCCAACGCCGATGGCTCGTACAGCATCACCGTGCCTGCCGGCACGACTGGCGGCATCGTTGTCACGGTCCCGACCACCGACGACTCGGTGTTTGAAGGCCGTGAGCAGTTGACGCTGGACGCCACGCTGACCGGCAACTCGGCCAGCGGCATCGCCCTGCCGGGCAATATCACTGATTCCGGCAGCGCCACGATTGTCGATACGGAAAGCACCGACCCGTCCAACCCGAACCCGGGCGCCGACGTGCCGGCCCTGACCGTCTCCGACGCGGGCGACGTCAACGAAGGCAGCAACGCCGTCTTCAATGTCGCGCTGACCAAGGCGGTCGATGCCGACACCACGCTGACGTTCACGCTCGGCGGCCAGATCGAAGCCGGCGACGTGGGTACGCCCACGGTCATGATCGGAGGCAAGCCTGCCACCGTCACGGCCAACGCCGATGGCTCCTACAGCATCACCGTGCCTGCCGGCACGACCGGCGGCATCGTTGTCACCGTCCCGACCACCGATGACGCCGTCTTTGAAGGCCGTGAACAGCTGACGCTGGACGCCACGCTCTCGGGCAATACCGCCAGCGGCGTCGCCCTGCCTGGCAACATTACCGATTCCGGCAGCGCCACGATTGTCGATACGGAAAGCACCGACCCGTCCAACCCGAACCCGGGCGCCGACGTGCCGGCCCTGAACGTCTCCGACGCGGGCGACGTCAACGAAGGCAGCAACGCCGTCTTCAATGTCGCGCTGACCAAGGCGGTCGATGCCGACACCACGCTGACGTTCACGCTCGGCGGCCAGATCGAAGCCGGCGACGTGGGCACGCCCACGGTCATGATCGGCGGCAAGCCTGCCACCGTCACGGCCAACGCCGATGGCTCGTACAGCATCACCGTGCCTGCCGGCACGACCGGCGGCATCGTTGTCACCGTCCCGACCACCGATGATTCGGTGTTCGAAGGCCGCGAGCAGCTGACGCTCAACGCCACGCTCTCGGGCAACACCGCCAGCGGCGTCGCCCTGCCTGGCAACATTACCGATTCCGGCAGCGCCACGATTGTCGATACGGAAAGCACCGACCCGTCGAACCCGAACCCGGGCGCCGACGTGCCGGCCCTGACCGTCTCGGATGCCGGCGACGTCAACGAAGGCAGCGACGCCGTCTTCAATGTCGCGCTGACCAAGGCGGTCGATGCCGACACGACCCTGACGTTCACGCTGGGCGGCCAGATCGAAGCTGGCGACGTGGGCACCCCCACCGTCATGATCGGCGGCAAACCTGCCGTCGTCACGGCCAACGGCGATGGCTCCTACAGTATCACCGTGCCGGCCGGCACGACTGGCGGCATCGTCGTCACGGTCCCGACCACCGACGACTCCGTCTTCGAAGGCCGTGAACAACTGACGCTTGACGCCACGCTGACCGGCAGCTCGGCCAGCGGCGTCGCGCTGCCTGGCAACATCACCGATTCCGGCAACGCCGCAATCGTGGACGATCGTGGTCCGGGCGCCGACGTGCCGACCCTGACCGTCTCCGACGCGGGCGACGTCAACGAAGGCAGCAACGCCGTCTTCAACGTCGCGCTGAACAAGGCCGTTGACGCCAACACCACGCTGACGTTCAAGCTCGGCGGCCAGATCGAAGCCGGCGACGTGGGCACGCCCACGGTCATGATCGGCGGCAAGCCCGCCACGGTCACGGCCAACGCCGATGGCTCCTACAGCATCACCGTGCCGGCCGGCACGACTGGCGGCATCGTGGTCACCGTCCCCACCACCGATGATTCGGTGTTCGAAGGCCGTGAACAGCTGACCCTGGAAGCCACGCTCTCGGGCAACACCGCCAGCGGCGTCGCCCTGCCTGGCAACATCACCGATACCGGCAACGCCGCCATCGTGGACAGCCGTGGTCCGGGCGCCGATGTGCCGTCGCTCAATGTCTCCGACGCGGGCAACGTGACCGAAGGGAACACGGCGAGCTTCAACGTGACCCTGAGCAAGCCGGTCGATGCCGAAACGACGCTGACCTTCACGCTGGGCGGCCAGGTTACCGGCGCCGACTACGGCAAGCCCGTTGTGACGATCGGCGGAACGTCCGTGGCGGTGACGGCCAACGCAGACGGCTCGTACAGCGTCAAGGTTCCGTCCGGCACCACCGGCGGCATTGTCGTCCAAGTGCCCACGACTGCCGACGGCATCTACGAAGGCACCGAAAGCATGGTGCTCAACGCCACGCTCTCCGGTCAGACCGCTAGCGGTACCGCCCTTCCGGCAGGCATCTCGGACAGCGGCAATGCGGCCATCGTGGACATCAACAAGCCGCCTGTCGTGGGCAACGCATCCGTCGCGGTGTCCGAGGAAGGCCTGAGCGGTGGCATCAAGGACGGCAATGGCACGTCCGACACCACCGATTCGGCGAAGGCCAATGGCCAGTTGAACATCACCGACGACAACAGCGGAGCCGCCTACACGATCACGCTGGTGGCGCCGGCCAATGGCAGCCTCAGCTCCGACGGCGTGCCAATCAACTGGACGCTGTCCGACAATGGCCATACGCTGACCGGCCGCGCCGGCACCACCGACGCCATCATCATCAAGATCGACAATGCTGGCGCCTACACGGTGCAGATGCTGGCGCCGGTGGATCATCCGGACACGACGCGTGAAGACACGGTCGGCCTGTCCGTGACCGTCAAGGTCGCGGACGGCGTCAATGCGCCCGTCACCACCACGCTGAACGTCACGATCGAAGACGATTCGCCTGTCGTGCAGCAGAACGCGCCCGTCAACGTCGAGTCCGCCGGCATTCCCGATGTCTATACCGGCAAGGTCTCCTTTGCCGGCTCCTCCAGCAGCGATAGCCAGTGGAAGTTCACGTTCGGCAACGGCGCCGTGGAAGTCTCGGCCAAGGGATTCACGTCGAATAACGACCTGACGCTGATCGACGCCAAGGTCAACCAGAGCACCGCAGGGCTGGGTGTGGCGAGTTCGGGCTCCCCGTATCACAACATCGCGAACGAGGTGGACTACCGCGAATTGAACGGCCAGGGCGCGTCGGAAGAACTGACGATCCGCCTCACCGGCGGAAAGATCGCCTACGGCGCAACCATCGACTTCGCCGCCATGTATGGTGGCGAAGTGGAAAGCGGCATCGCACGCTTCTACCGCGATGGCGTGTTGATCGCCGAACGCACCTTCACCTCCGACAAGAGCGGCGGCGACTACGCGGCGAACTTCCGGGTCGAGGAAGGCGGTTTCGACACGATCGTCGTGTCTGCCACGGACAACCACAAGAATTCCTCGAGCGACAACAGCGACTTCACGGTGACTGGCGTGACGTTCCTGGGCAGCCAGGATGTCCATGCCATCGCCTACGCCGACGGCAACCTGCAATTCGCCTACGGCGCTGACGGCCCCGGAACGCTGAAGCTGACGGGCGTGGAAAGCGGCCTGACGACGCGTGATGGCGGCGCAATCAAGACCAATGTGGCTGCCAACGGCAACCTGATCCAGGGTCTGGATGCGTCGGGCAATCTGGTGTTCGAGATCCGTCTGACGCCGGCCACCGGAAAGTGGGAGTTCTATCAGTACCAGCCCATGAACGGCACGGCCAACAAGCTGATCGACTTCACGTACCAAGTGACCGACGCGGATGGCGATTTCGCAAACGGCCAGTTCCAGGTTGGCGGTGTCGAGCCCACGGGCCCGACCCTGACCATCGAAGACAACAATGCCGGCGCCCCTGGCGTCCTGAGCGTGTCCGAAGCACAGGCCACCGGCAGCGGTTCCTTCGTGATCACCGCGGCAGCCGGACTGAAGTCGATCTCGATCGACGGCACCGGCAACGCCGACGCGACGCTTACTCTGGACCGCCTGGCGGGCCTGTCGAGCAACCCGCTCACGCTGACCACCAGCAAGGGCACGCTGACGCTCACTGGCTACGACGCGGCAACCGGCAAGGTGACCTACACCTACCAGACCAGCGGCGCACAGCAACACACTGGCGACGACACCAACGTCCAGGACCACTTCGCGATCACGGTCGAAGACAAGTTCGGCGGCAAGGCGACGGGCGACCTGGGCGTGCTGGTGACCGATACGGCGCCCAACCTGGTCCCGATTGCCGACAGCTCCGCGCTGTCGTCACGCGGCACCAACATCATGCTCACGCTGGATACGTCCGGCAGCATGAACTACGGTAGCGGTGTCTACAACAACAAGCGTGAGCTGACGCGCCTGGAGGTACTGAAATCCTCGGTCGCCAAGCTGCTCGACCAGTATGGCGAGTCCGGCGACGTGCGCGTCATGATTGTCGAATTCAACTCGACCGCGAGTCAGAAGGGCGGCGGCTGGATGTCGCTGGCCGAAGCCAAGACGCTGGTCGATGGCTTGAGCTACGGCGGCGGCACCAACTACGAAGCCGCGCTGAACACCGCAATGACTGCGTGGAACAACTCTGGCACGGGCAAGCTGGAAGGCGCCAATGTCCAGAACATCTCCTACTTCTTCACAGACGGAAACCCTGAGAACGGTCCCGTCTACGCCACTCAGCAGGCGACGTGGGAAAAGTTCCTCTCGGACAACCAGATCAATTCCTACGGCATCGGTCTTGGCACCAACGCCACCGGCACGTACATCGATCCGGTGTCCTACAACCCCAGCAAGCCGCAGGACAGCAACACGATCATCGTGAAGGACTTGAACGGTCTGGATACGGCGATTTCGGACACCATCGCACCGCCGATCGTCGGCGACATCTCGGCGGGCGGTACGTTGGGCGCCGACCTGGCCGGTGCGCGCATCACGCAACTGGTGATCGACGGCAAGACGTACAACTACGACGTTGCGACCAACAAGGTCACGGCTAGCGCCGGCGCGACCTTCACCTTCGATTCGGCCAAGTCCGAACTGACGGTGACGACGTCGCACGGCAAGTTCACGATCGATCTGGCGGGCGAAAACCTGGGTGATTATCGCTACCAGCCGCAAACCGCCGGCACCGACACCGTCCAGTACACGGTCAGGGATGGCGACGGCGATACAGCAAGCTCCAGCCTCACGCTGACGGTGACGGCGCCGGTTTATCAAAACCCGGATGCCGTGAACGACACGGTGATCACCAACATCCTGAGCCCGCAATTGACGGTTCAGGCCGGATCCCTGCTTGCCAACGACGTTCGCGGCACGGGCGCGTTGACGATGGGACCGCTGACGGTCAATACGGGCTGGAAGGATAAGGGAGGCGACTTTGCTGCCTCCTCGGTCAAGACGCTTGACTTCGACGGCACCAGCGGCAGCAGCAACGCGAACAAATTCCTGACGGTCAATCGTGCCGACCTTGCCCAGATCGGCCAGAATCGCGCTCAGATCAAGGTGGACGGTTATCTCGGTAGCGTCGGCGCCACCCGCAGCAATGACCAGGATCTGATCACCATTGCATTGAGCGCAGGCGAGATTCTTACGCTGAACCATAACCTGCAATCCAATTGGATCCGGATGGAGTATCGCTTGGCAGGAAGCTCGGACGACTATGTCGTGCTCAAGAGTGGCGATTCCATCTCTTCCGCGACGGGCGCCAGCTACGAAATCCATATCGTCAACATCGACGACAACGGATCGAGCTGGGGTGGCACGGGAGAAGAAGACTACCTGCTCACGATGACCGTCGATTACTCCGCTGCATCGCCCGTTGCCGACACCGTGGCCAATTCCTCGTACACGATCAGTACGGCGGACGGCCATAGCGATAGCGCCAACGTGTCTGTGGCCTATCAAGCGGGCAGCAGCCTGCTGGGCACCGACAAGAGCGAGATCCTGCTTGCGGGAGATGGCAACGACACCCTGAACGGCGGCAAGGGCAACGACGTGCTGATCGGCGGCAAGGGCCACGACACCCTGATCGGTGGCGACGGTTCCGATACGTTCCGCTGGGAGTTCAACGATCAGGGAACGACGTCCAACCCGGCCGTGGACCGGATCAAGGACTTCTCGCTGGCCAAACCCGCAGACGGCGGCGATGTGCTGGACCTGAAGGACCTGCTCGTGGGCGAGAAGGATGGCAATCTGTCCAACTACCTCAACTTCAAGCAGGATCCGGCCAACGCCAACAATACGATTCTCGAGATCAACACCAAGGGCCAGATCGGCCAGGGTGCCGATCAGAAGATCGTGCTGGAGGGCGTCGATCTCACCCACGACGTCCACGGTCAGGCCGTCAGCAACCAGGCCATCATCAACGACCTGCTGCAGAAGGGGAAGCTGAACGTCGATCATCATTGAACATCGACGTGACG
Organism: Achromobacter sp. E1; assembly: GCF_037039475.1. Taxonomy (NCBI): domain Bacteria; kingdom Pseudomonadati; phylum Pseudomonadota; class Betaproteobacteria; order Burkholderiales; family Alcaligenaceae; genus Achromobacter; species Achromobacter sp. E1. The sequence continues at coordinate 1,979,483 of NZ_CP146253.1, read as the reverse complement.
GGAGGGCCGGCCCAGGCCTTACCCTCCCGCCCGACGCATTTTTTCAAGGGCGCGTCCAAGATGCCCGAAAAAATGTGAAAATCCGTTTCATGCCCCCAACCCGCCGTTTTCGTAGCGCGCTGACTCTGTGCCGTGTGGCGCTGCTATGCCTGGCTTGCGGGTGGAGCGGCAGCTCGGCGCTGGAGATCAACACGGACAGGCTGCAAAGCCTGTCCGCCAGCCGCTACGGCGCCAAGGGCGCAAAGTCCGTATCGAACTGGCTGCAATTGCTGCGCAGCCCCGCTCCGGCATCGGATCGCGACCGCCTCACCGTCGCCAACGACTTCTGGAACCGCGCCCTGCTCTCCGGCGAGGACTCCATCATCTGGAAGCAGGCCGATTACTGGGCCACGCCGCTGGAGTCGCTGGGCCGGGGCGCCGGCGATTGCGAAGACTATGTCATCGGCAAGTATTTCACCCTGCTCTCCATGGGGGTGCCGGCCAACAAGCTGCGCTTCATCTATGTGCGCGCCCGCATCGGCGGCGCGGCCAGCAGCGCCCAGGTGGCCCACATGGTGCTGGGCTATTACGAAACCCCGAATGCCGTCCCGCTTGTGCTGGACAGCCTGATTTCAACCATCCTGCCGGCCACGCAGCGGCGCGACCTGACGCCGGTGTTCAGTTTCAACGCCGACGGCGTCTACGTGGACGGCAAGGCGGCCGCGCCTGTCGACCGCCTCAGCCGCTGGCGCGACCTCCTTCAACGCATGGAACGGGAAGGCATCCGCCCCTGACGTCCGGAAACAAGACTATGTCCATACTTCGACAGCTCCTGCTCAGCGTGACCCTCGCCATCAGCGTCATCTTGCTGGGAACGCTGGCGCTCAGCGTCAACTCGGCGCGCGAGTACCTGTCGGGCCAGCTTCAGGTGCAAAGCACCGACGCGGCCGTATCGCTGGCCCTGTCCTTGTCGCAGCCGGCGAACAACGACCCGGTCGTGCAGGAACTGCTGGTGTCCGCGCTTTACGATGGCGGGCACTTTTCGCTGGTGCGCCTGACCGATCCCGACGGCAAGGTGCTGATCGAACGCCGGTCGACCGCCACTGCCGCGTCGGTGCCTGCGTGGTTCCAGGCGCTGGCGCCGCTGGATAGCCAGGCGGCCAGCCATGCGGTCAGCGACGGCTGGCGGCAGATCGGCGAAGTCACCCTGATCGCCAACGATGCCTACGCCTGGGAAGCCCTGTGGCGCAGCAGCCTGAAGATGATTGCGCTGGTGGTCGGCGCGGGCATCCTGTGGGCCATCTTCGCCTTCGTTCTGGTCGGGTGGATCAAGAACCGTCTGCTGCGCGAAATCAGCGACCACGTCCGCGGCATCGGCCGGGATGCGCCGGGCGAGCAGGTCGAGGCGCGGGTGCCGGAACTGTCCGGCGTGGTGCAGGCGTTGAACCAGACGCGCGAGCGCATTCACGCCAGCGTCGAAGAACAGAACGCCAAGATCGAGTCGCTGGAACTGGAGCTGAACCAGGACCCCGTGACCGGCTTGCCCAACCGCAAGTACTTCGTCAACGAGTTCCGCCGCGCGCTGGAAACCCGGGCAGCGCCGGGAACGTCGCGGGTCGATGGCGGGCACGTGCTGGTGTTTCGCCAGCGCGACCTGGCCGACCTGAACCGCCACATGCCGCGCGAATTCATCGACCAGTGGCTGCGCACTGCCTGCGAACGCATTCAAGGCACGCTCAAGCGCATGCACGTCGCCGCGCCCATGCTGGCGCGGCTGAATGGATCGGACTTTGCGCTGCTGCTGCCGGGCTGCGCGGCGCCCCAGGCCATGATGGTGGCCGAGCAGGTCCGGGCCGACCTGCATGCGTCGCGCATTCCAGTCGGCGAAGGCCATCTTTGCCGCTGGGCGCAGGCCATGACCGACTACGGACACGGCAGCCAGGCTGGCGCCGTGCTTGCCCGCCTGGATTTCGGCCTGATGCGCGCGGAAAGCGCCGGCAACGACCAGGTCGTCATCGCGGGCGCCACGGACACGCATTCGCCGTCGGAAGCCGGCGAGCGGGCCTGGAAGGACGCCATCCAGACGGCGTTGGAAGGCCGTCACTTCGAACTGTCGACCGAACCCCTGCTGGCGCTGAATGGACGCGTCGTGCGCACCGAAGCCATGCTGATGCTGCGCACCGCCCCGGATCAGGAGCCGATTCCCGCCACGCTTTTCATTCCGCCGGCGGTGCGGCTGGACCTGGTAGCCGAGTGCGATCTGGAAGCGGTGCGGCTGGGCCTGGAATGGCTGGCCAGCCACGCGGGCGAGCTTGCCGTGCGCGTGTCGCTGCCGTCGCTGCGCGGCCAGAAGTTCCTGCGCCAGCTCGCGTTGCTGCTGACCGAAAACCGGCCGCTTGCGCGCCGCCTGTACGTGGAAATCGACGCGCACGGCCTGGTGGAATGCCACGAGCAGATCACCGCGTTTGCCCGCGTCGCCGCGGAGTTCGGCGCCCATATCGGCGTGCGCCGGCTGGCGCAGCAGTTCGGCGCGGTGGCGCAACTGCACACGCTGCCGTTGTCCTACGTGAAACTGGGCGGGGGCTTCGTGGGCGGCATGTCGCAAAGCCCGGGCAGCCAGCAACTCACGGCCTCGGTCCTGGAAACGGCCCGGTCGCTGGGGATTGCCGTGTACGCGGAAGATGTGCCGGACGCGGAAACCCAACGCATCCTGCAAGGGCTGGGCATCGACATCATGCGAGGCCAGGGCGTCAAGACGCCAAGTGTGGAGTAAGCGGAACGGTCCGCGCTGGGCCCGGCAAGCCGGCGGGCGCCCCAACCGGAGCGCCGCCCCCCGCGCGATCAGCGCGCGGCTTGTCCCTTGGACTGCTCGTAAAGCGGCATCACCTTCTGCGCCGCCGTTTGCAGGTCGCTGATGCGCGAGGCTGCCGACGGGTGAGTGGACAGAATCTCGGGCGGCGCGCTGCCCTGGCTGGCAGCGCCCATCTTCTGCCACAGCGTCACGGCCGCACGCGGGTCATAACCTGCCCTGGCGGCCAGTTCAACACCCATGCGGTCCGCTTCGGTCTCGTGCGTGCGGCTGTTGGGCAACGTGAACATCACATTGGTCAATTCGCCGCCCAGGTCCGACGCCGCCGACGATCCGGTGGCAATGGACAACACCTGCAGGCCCAGGCTGGTAGCCATCTGCTGGGATACGCGCTCGCGGGCGTGTTCACGCAACGCATGGGCGATCTCGTGGCCTAGTACCGCAGCCAGCTCATCGTCGGTTGGGTTGATCTTCGAGATCAGGCCGGTATAGACCGCGATCTTGCCGCCGGGCATGCACCAGGCGTTGACCTCGTCGCTGGACAGCACGTGGACTTCCCATTTCCAGCTTGCGGCATCCGGACGGAACACGCCCGCCTGCGCGATCAAACGCTGCGAGATGGCGCGCACCCGCGCCACCTGCTTGGCATCCTTGTCCAGCAAGCCCTTGGACTTGGCCTGCTGCAGGATCTCGGCGTATTGCTGGGTTGCTTCCTGTTCCAGCGCCTGCGAAGGCACCATGCTGGACATGTACTGGGTGCGGTTGACGCCCACGGCGCCCGACTGCGTGGTGTTCATGCCGGTGCAGCCCGCCAGCACGGCCAGCGACAGCACGGCTCCGGCATTGCGCAGAAAATGACGCTTCTGTTTCATGTCGGCCTCCAAGCCATTTTCAACAACGGAAAAACGTATCAGACCGGGGCGGCGCCGCACTGCCCGCGATGGCGCAGCGCGTGGTCGATCAGCACCAGCGCCAGCATCGCCTCGGCGATCGGCGTGGCGCGGATGCCCACGCAAGGGTCGTGACGGCCCAGCGTCTGCACCATCACCGGCTCGTTGGCGCGGTTGACCGAGCGGCGCTCGACTCGGATGCTGGAAGTGGGCTTGACTGCGAGCGACACGGTGATGGGCTGTCCGGTGGAGATGCCGCCCAGCACGCCGCCGGCGTGGTTGCTCAGAAAGCCTTCGGGCGTGATTTCGTCGCCATGTTCCGAGCCGCGCTGCGTGATGCATTCAAAACCCGCGCCGATGGAGACGCCCTTGACCGCGTTCAGGCCCATCATGACGTGGGCGATGTCGGCATCGAGGCGGTCGTAGATGGGTTCGCCCCAGCCGGCCGGCAGGTTCTCGGCAACGACCTCGATGCGTGCGCCGATGGAATCGCCGTCCCGGCGCAACTGGTCCATGTAGGCTTCCAGTTCGGGCACGACCTCGGCGTTGGGCGCATAGAAGGGATTGTTGGGCACTTCGTCCCACGAAACGAACGGGATGGCGACGGGGCCGAGCTGGCTCATGTAGCCGCGCACCTTGACGCCGTACTGCTCGGACAGCCACTTCTTGGCGATGGCGCCAGCCGCCACGGTGGGCGCGGTCAGGCGGGCCGACGATCGTCCGCCGCCGCGCGGGTCGCGCACGCCGAACTTGTTCCAGTAAGCGAAGTCGGCGTGGCCGGGCCGGAAGGTGTCCTCGATATTGGAGTAATCCTTGCTGCGCGCGTCGGTATTGCGGATCAGCAGGCCGATGGGCGTGCCGGTGGTGACCCCTTCGTAAACGCCGGACAGGATCTCGACCTGATCGGCTTCCTGGCGCTGCGTCACGTGGCGCGAGGTGCCCGGACGGCGGCGGTCCAGTTCGAACTGGATGTCGGCCGCGGTAAGGGCCAGCCCCGGCGGGCAGCCGTCCACGACGCAACCGATGGCCGGCCCGTGGGATTCGCCGAAATTCGTGACGGTAAAGAGAGTACCTAGGGTATTGCCGGGCATAGGGAGTCAACAGGTCGGGTTTGCAAGCAACCCCGATTATGACACCGCCGCAGCCAAAGCCTGGATTTCGGCAGCCGGCGCAGGCCGTCCCAGCAGAAAACCCTGCATCACCCGGCATCCCAGCGACTTGAGGATTTCGCGCTGGCCTTCCGTCTCGACACCTTCGGCCACGACCGGAAGGTGCATCGCCTGGCACAAGCCGAACAGGGCGGAAACCACCTCGCGGCTGCCGGCGTCCGATTCCAGCGCGGAGATAAAGCTGCGGTCGATCTTGACCCAGTCGATGGGCAGATGGCGCAGATGATTCAGGCTGGAATAGCCGCAGCCGAAGTCATCCAGCGCCACCCCGATACCCTTGTCGCGCAGCGTGTTCAGAATCTTCACATGCCGCTCGTAGTGCAGGATGAAGATGGATTCGGTGATCTCCAGCACCAGCTTGCACGGCGCCAGGCGGGTGGCGGCCAGCACGTCCGACACCAGTTGAACCAGCCCGTCCTCGTTCATCTGCTTGACCGACAGGTTCACGTGCACGCGCCACGCGGCGGGCCATAGCGCCGCTTGCGTGCAGGCTCGCTCCAGGATCCAGGCGCCCAGCGGCACGATGAGGCCGCTGCGTTCGGCCAGCTCGATCGTCACGGCGGGCGACACGCTGCCCAGTACGGGGTGATGCCAGCGCAGCAGCGCTTCGCACCCCTGCACCATGCCGCTCGCGCTGTCGCAGACCGGCTGGTAGTAGAGCTCGAACTGCTCCATGGCCGGCGTCGTCAGGGCCAGCCGAAGGTCGTTTTCCAGGCCCTGCTGGTCCCGCTGGCGTGCCAGCAGCCGGAAGTCGAAGAGATTCCACCCCTGGCCGCCCTGATCCTTAAGCGGCACCATCGCGACCTGCACGCAGCGCTGCAATTCCTCGACGCTGCGGCCGTGGGCCGGGTACAGGGCGGCGCCGATGCGAAAGACGGCAATAAGGGGACGGGCGCCCAGTTCATAAGGCACGCTCAGGTCGGCCAGCAGTTTGGCAGACACCTGGGCAGCGCCCTCCTCGTCAACGCCGGGCACGCAGACGGTGAACGAGTCGGTCCCGGTGCGCGCGGCCATGCCCCCGAGCGCGCGGGCGACCAGGCCGATGCGATCGGCCACCTGCACCAGCAGCGCCTGATCTTCACCGGCCCGCAGCATGGCGCTGATCTGGGCATAGTGTTCGAAGCTGACGAGAAAAAAGGCGCCGCGCCGGGTCGTGCCCTGCGGCTGGCCCAGCCAGGCGCGCACGCGACGATGCAGCTCCTGCTGGCTAAGGAGGCCGGTCAGTTCATCCCGCGTCAGGCGTCGGCGCAGCGCGCGCTCCCGGCGGAAGAACAGCAGACTGATCGCTGCAAGTGCGCCCGCGAGCGTCAGGCACAGTGCGAGCAGGTAACTCTCACGCACGGAGCCCCCTATCCATAAGCCCCCGGCGTTGCGGCCCAACCACGGGCCCGGGGGCTGTAACATATTTTAAATTATGCATTGTTTTCGCAAAAAAACGCCACATTTCGGAGGCAACGCGCCCCTTTTATCCTGACTTTCCTTGGATCCTTGTTGCTCGCTTCGGTCATGGCTGGGCCCCTGGACGGCGATCGCTGGCCGGTCCTTTCGCCATGCCTCGGTCCATCTACGACACCGCAACCCGAAAAATTAATACGCAGTGTCTCAATAGTTCTCAACCGGTCCATTCTCACGAGCGAAATAATTACACACCTTGTCTGATATGACCGAGGATTTCGTAATATTCTGTGCGTTCTGTGACAACCCCTGTTTCCTGCATCCGCGTCGTTGACGGTCGTTTCGTAACGTGTGTCACGTTTGATATCCAGGTTTTTTTATCCCGCGCAGGCGCCCTTGCCGCCTGATGCCCGTTGAAGCCGCAGTGGACACCTGCCCGCGTCCGCTGCCGCGTATACCCAGACAGGGACTCGCAAGTACATGTCCACTTTACGCCGGCTGCTTTTCTGCTCTGCCCTTCTGATCGGCTTCATCCTGCTCGGCGCGCAAGCCCTGGGGATGCTGGCGGCGCATCGCTATCTGAATACCCAGCTTGCCCAGCAGAGCGAATCGGGCGCCAACGCGCTCGCCTGGGCGCTGTCGCACAGCACGGGCAGCCATCGAGAGCAGATCGAACTTGCCGATGAACTGTTTGGCCAAGGCCTGTATTCGCTGGTCAATATCACGAACGAAGGGAACGCGATCCGCGTGGAGCGCCGTGCCGGGCCAGCGGGCGGCACCGGCCATGAGTCCGACTGGCGCGCCGCGTGGCTGAACATGGAGGCGCCCGCGGTTTCGCGGCCCTTCGTCATTCCGGGCGGCAAGGCCAAGGGCGTTCTGACGGTGCAGGCCGATGCGCGGCTGGCGCGTGACACCCTGTGGCAAGGTGGCGTGCGGGTGCTGGGCCTGGTGCTGGCGGCCGCCGCATTCTGGGCGCTCTTCGCGACGAATCTTGTCCGCTGGATCGAAGCCCGCACATCCCGCGACATCTGCGAGCGCGTGCGCGCCCTGGCGCCGGGCGCGGACGCGCAGCTGACCGGTTCATGCGAAGTGCCGGGCGTGGACCAGGCGCTTGTCGATGCGCAACGCCGCGTCGCCGCCACGGTCGAAGAACAGAATGCCCGCATCGAATCGCTGCAAAGCGAGATCTACCGGGATCCCATCTCCCGCCTATCCAACCGCAAACATTTCGTCGACCAGTTCCGGCTGACGCTGGCCGACAAATCCGATGAGGCCGGCGGCCATCTGCTCATGTTCCGCCAACGCGACCTGGCGCAGATCAACCGCCACCTGTCGCGCGCCTTCACCGACCAGTGGCTGCGCTCCTCGTCGGATCGCCTGCGCAAGCTGGTGCAGGAATTCGGCGGCCCCGGGACGCTGATTGCGCGCATCAGCGGATCGGATTTCGCCTTGCTGCTGCCGCGCACCTCGGCGCCGCAAGCCAGCGTGCTGGCCGAGCGCGTGCGCCGCGAACTGCGGTCGCTGCGCGTGCCCATGGACAAGTTCGGCTGGTGCCGCTGGGCGTTGGCCATGGCCGCATTCGCGCCGGGCGACAACATGAGTGACATCCTGGCCCGCCTGGACCACGCGCTGATGTGCGCCGAAAGCGCCGATGACGACCAGATCACCCCGGCGAGCCAGGCCGCCGACAGCACCCGCATCGGCGAATATAGCTGGCACGACGCGTTGATCACGGCGCTAGAGCAGCACCGGTTCTCGCTGTCGGCCCAACCCTTGCACGACCTGTCCGGCGCGCTGCTCCAGCACGAGGCTAGCCTGACGCTGCATGACCTGTCCGGCACCGATCCCGTGCCGGCCTCGATCTTCATGCCGCCCGCCGTACGCCTGGGGCTGTCCGCCGAATGCGATATCCAGGCGATTCGCCTGGGCCTGGACTGGCTGTTCACGCATGAAGGCGCGCTGACCGTGCCGGTGTCGCTTGCCACGCTTGCTCAAGGATCGTTTTTCGGACGCCTGGAACGCATGCTGGCCGACCGGCCCACGCTGTCGAGCCGGTTGATCCTGGAAGTCGAAGCCGCGGGCCTCGTCGAACAAGGCGCCGACGTGCGCCAGCTCTGCGACATCGTCACGGGCGCCGGCGGGCGGGTCGGCGTATCGCGGCTGTCGCAGCAGTTCGGCGCCATGGAGCACCTGCACGAATTCCCGGTTTCGTACGTGACGCTGAGTGGAAGCTTCATCAGCGGCCTGCTCCATAGTCCCGGCAGCCAGCATCTGGCCGCCACCGTCGTCGCCACCGCGATGACGCTCGGCATGTCGGTCCATGCCGCCGACGTGCCGGACGCCGCCACGCAGCTCATCTTGGAGGAACTCGGCGTCCGCGCGATAAGCGGCGCTGTCGTAAACTCCGCCCACGCGCAAGACCTCGCGCACGATCATCAATGGGTTCCTAGTTGACGGAAGGATTGTTTCTTCGCACCCGCTGGCATTGTCGCCACCTGCGCCCCAGCCGTCCCGGCGTGTTCCGGACATCCGTCTGGCCGGGATTCGGCCTGCTGCTATGCGCCCTTTTCTGGCCTGCCCATGCGCTTGCCTACGGACTGAATGCCGGCTACGACGGCCTGCCCGCCGGCCTGACTGCGGGCGTCGCGATCGCCTGCGCGGTGACGTGCGGCGTGGCCTGGGCGCACACCCGCAACGCATTGTTCGCGGCGGGCATGATCTTCGCGCTGCTCGAAGGACTGTTCCGCTCCTTGCCCGAGCTGATGCCGCCCGGCGCGCTCCAGGCCGCGTCCTACGCCGCCTTGCTTGCCCTGACCGCGCCGCTGTTGCAGGGATCACGCCTGGCGGCCGGTTTGGGCGCCGCATGCCGGTGGATCAGCATCTTGCTGTCCGGGGTGGCCGCCCTGGCGCTGATCTTTGTGTACGAAACCGAATCCGGCGTGCTGCCCGCCTCCATCGCCGGCGTGTGCGCCGCGCTCAGCGTGCCGCTGGCGATTTGGTTTCTGGCCAGCGCGATCCGGCAGCGCGCCGGCCGCCCGGCCAGCCTGACGCTGGCGCTTGCCTATGCCGTATCGGCCTGGGTTCTGGGACACGACGCCTGGCACGCCGGCGGCGCGGACGCCGCGGACGCCGGCATGGAAGTGCTGAGGCTGATGCTGGTGTCGGGCGCGCTGCTCTGGGTTGCCCTGGACGCCTCCAATACCGCCGCGTCCGCCAGCAAGACAGGCGCCGGTTCGGACGCCGAACATCTGGCGCAAGGCGAACTGCGGCTGGCGGAACTGGCCGGCGCGCTGGACGCGCAGCGGCAGATGAACGCACTGATCTCGCACGAGCTGCGCGCGCCGCTCGCCACCATCAGCGCCGCCGCGCAATCCCTGGACATGATTCTGTCGGACAGCGGCGAAACCGTGGACACGCGGCTGGCGCGCATTCACCGCTCGGTCGGAAGGATGACCGAACTGATGGACCAGTTGTTGAACCAGGACCGCCTCGAGGAACACGCCTGGAGCCCCCGCGGCGAACAGACCGACATGGCCGATCTGGTGCGCGACGTGGTGAACGCCATGCGACCGGATACCGCGCACGCGCTGGTGCTTGAAGCGCAAGCGCCGCAACCGGTCTTTTGCGATCGGCCGCTCACCAGCGTGGTCGTACGCAACCTGATCCACAACGCCATCAAGTATTCGCCGGCCAACGAGCCGGTGCGGATCGAAACGGGGCACACGCGCATCGGCGAAACACCCATGACCTGGGCGGCCGTCGTGGACCGTGGTCCCGGCATCGGAGAAGAAGAACAGGCCCGCATCTTCGAGCCGCGCTTTCGGCGGTCAGCGCATCGCGAAACCCAAGGCATGGGGATCGGGCTGTATCTGGCCCGGCGCATCTGTCAAAGCCAGGGCGGATCGCTGACGATGCAGAGCAAGGTGGGCGTGGGCACGCGCTTTGTCATCACCCTGCCCTCAAACGGCCCGACGGCCTAGACGCCGCCCGGGCGGCGGCCTGGATCAGGCCGCGAACACGTAGCCCTGGCCGCGCACCGACAACACCGGCAGCTTCAGGCCCGCGCTTTGCGCCTTGGCGCGCAGACGGCTCACCAGCACGTCGATACGCCGCAACTCAAACCCGCCCGGGCTGTCCGGCAGGAAGAGTTCGGCCAGCGCCTGGCGGCTGACGGCGCTGCCCGCGGCGTCCATCAACGCCACCAGGAACGTCCGTTCCTGCGCGCTCAGGTGCAGCGAGGCGCCGTCCGGCGCCACCAGAATCCATCCGCCATCCTGCAACGACCAGTTCGTGTCCGCCGACGCGCGCGTTTCGGCATCGGCCGGACGCGGCGCCTTGGCCAGACGCATGCGGCGCGCCAGGCTGCGAATGACGGAGCTCAGTTCCAGGAGGTCCACCGGCTTGGTCATGTAGACGTCGGCGCCGCCTTCCAGGCCGCGGACGCGGTCCTCAAGGGCGCTGCGGCCCGTCAGCATGACGATGCCCACGGGGCTCAGGGCGCGCAGGCGGGTCGCGACGGAAAAACCGTCTTCGCCGGGAAGATGGGCGTCCAGGATGACGATGTCGCAGGGCTGCTCTTGCAGCCGGCGGTAGAACGCGACCGCATTGTCGCAAGCAAACGCCACGCGAAAGCCATAGCCGCCCAGGCCCAGCGCCAGTTCCTCGCGGAAATCGGCGTCGTCCTCAAGTAGACCAATACATAGCAAACCATCTGCACCAGGCATATTCAGAGTGCTTTACCTTGAAATTGTCGACGAAAACCCTGGAGCGCCCACGCAAGAAAAAATGCCCCCGAGCCGGCAATCTTACGACTTTTACAATAGAAACGAATGATTGCAGTGAAAAAAACGGCGATATTTCACCTTTTTACCCAGGCTTTTTCTTAATGCTGGGCTCCCAGCCAGAATAATGCCACCGACAATATCGCAAAATCGCCCTCAGGACGAACAGCTCACTTCGATTCCGCCAGCCCAATCCGGCGGCAAACCGGCGTAGCGTTCATAACCGTCCTGCGCCACATAGGGATTGCGCAGCAGTTTGATGAGGGTATCGATTTCGCTGGCATCGCCCGCCTTGGCCGCGCGAATTGCTTGTTCGGCCAAATGATTGCGCAGTACATACAGCGGATTGACGCCATTCATGGCGGCCGCCGTGTCCGCGGCCGACCTGCCCTGCCGGCCATGACGGGAAATCAGCCGGTCAAGCCAGGCGCCGGCAGCGGGCCGATCGATAAATAAATCCTCAAATCCGCTGCGCTGGCCTTGTATCGCATCGGCCAGGCGCCGCCACGTCAGCGTGAAATCAGCCTGGTTCGCGTCCATCAGTTTGAGCAGATCATCCAGCAGCGCCTCGTCGTCGGGCTGCCAAGCCGCCAATCCCATCTTGGCGCCCATTTTGTCGTGGAAGGCGCGCGTGAAAATGGCTTCGTATTCATCCAGCACGGCACGCAAGGCATCGGCGTCCTGCACCAGCATATGCAGGCTGCCGCCCAGCCGATACAGATTCCAAAGCGCCACGGAAGGTTGCCGGTTCCAGGAATAACGTCCTTCGGCATCCGAGTGGTTGCAGATATGCCCCAGCCGGAAACCGTCCATGAAACCAAACGGGCCGTAATCCAGCGTAAGTCCCAGGATGGACATATTGTCGGTATTCATGACGCCGTGGCAAAACCCGACGGCCTGCCAATCCGCCATCAGCAATGCCGTACGCCGAGTGACCTCCCGCAGCAGATTCACATATGGCGCCGTCTCGGATGCGGGCTCGCCCGCCCGCACGTCTCGGCACTCGGGGTAGTAGCGGTCAATCACATAATCGGCCAACGTCTTGAGCAGGTCGGGCTGACGCCGCGACGACCAGTGCTCGAACGAGCCGAACCGGACGAAGCTGGGCGACATCCGGGTCACGATGGCTGCCGTCTCGACGGTCTCGCGCATGACCGGATCATCGGACACGACCAATGCCAGGGCGCGCGTGGTCGGCACGCCCAGCCCGAACATGGCCTCGCTGGCCAGGTACTCGCGCACCGACGATCGCAGCACGGCGCGGCCGTCGCCCATCCGGGAATACGGCGTCATGCCGGAGCCCTTGAGCTGCAGTTCCCAGGCGCCCGCGGGCCCCTGGATTTCGCCCAGCAGATGAGCCCGTCCGTCGCCCAATTGCCCCGCCCACACGCCGAACTGGTGGCCGCTATAGACGGCAGCCAGCGTATCGCCGCCCGGTAAGGGCTGCGCGCCGGAAAAAACCTGCAGGAACTCGGGGGTGGTCAGCACCGACGGATCCAGGCCAATCAGGGCGGCGGCTTGCGAATTGGCGTGCAGCAGGCGGGGATTGTTCAGCCCCCGCGGCGCCAGCCGGGTGTAGAAGGTCTCGGGCAGGGCCGCAAACGAGTTGACGGCTTGCAATTCGGACAGGGACAGGGCGGTCATGCGCGTTGCCTCCGGGCGGCGCGCTTGGCGGGCCGCACATAGAAAATGGCGCTGAGGAAAAACGTGGTGGACAGGATGATTTCGCCCCACGCCATCAGGACGGACAGCGGCGCCGGATCCGACATGGCGCGCACCACGCCTTCCATCAGATACAGCAGCGACAGCATGGCCGCCCACTGGTAGGTGTAGAGATTGCCGCGCACGATGCCGCGCAGCGGGAACGCCAGCGGCAAGGCTTTGAGCAGCATCCAGGAACCGCCCGGCCGCACAGGCGCCACCACGGTTTCCCAGGCGACGCACAGCACGATCAGGGCAAACAATGAAACCGAGGCCACGAGGCGCAGGCGGGGGTTGAGTTCGGGATTCATGCTGCTATTATCGCCTGATGAATCGCCCCGCCGAGCCCGCCGCCGCTACGCCGGCGGTCAAAGAACGACCAACCTCGCGCATTTCCCGGGTCGCGAGGACCGGACGCGTATTTCGTTTCGTCGTCCAGCGCGCCAACGAAGAAAAGCTGCTGCAGGTCGCCTCCAGCCTGACCTTCACCACCGTCCTCGCCATCGTTCCCATGCTCGCGGTGGTGCTGTCGCTGTTCACGGCGTTTCCCGTGTTCCAGGAATTCCGGGTCGCCCTCGAGGACTTCCTCACCACCAGCCTGATGCCGCCGTCCGTCTCGGACAACATCATGGACTACCTGAACCAGTTCGCGCACCAGGCCTCGCGCCTGACCGCCATTGGCGGGGCATTCCTGCTGGTCACGTCCCTGCTGCTCATCATGACGATCGACCAGGCGTTCAATGACATCTGGCGCGTCTCGCGCCAGCGCCCCCTGCCGCAACGGGCGCTGGTGTACTGGGCCATCATCACGCTGGGCCCCGTGCTGGCCGGCGCCAGCCTGTGGGCCACCTCGTTCGTCGCGCGCGAATCGCTGGGGCTAATCAAGGACGTGCCCGAAGTCATCAGCGTGGCCGTCTCGTTCATCCCCCTGGTGCTCACCGGCCTGGGCTTTGCGGCGCTCTTCGTCGTCGTGCCCAACCGCGAGGTGCTGTGGCGCGATGCGCTGATCGGAGGCTGCGTCACGGCCATCGTGCTGGAAATCATGAAGTCCGCGTTCGCCTTCTACCTGACGCGGTTTCCCACATACACGGTCATCTACGGCGCCTTCGCCACCCTCCCGATCTTCCTGCTGTGGATTTACCTGTCCTGGCTGGCCGTCTTGCTGGGCGCAACGCTTGCCTCCAGCGCGCCGCTCATCCGGCTGGGCCGCTGGCACATCAATCGCTACCCGGGCGCTTCGTTCGTCGACGCGCTGGACGCCCTGCGCGCGCTGCGCCAAGCGCAGCTTTCCACGCCGGGCGGGGTGTCCGCCAGCTTGCTGGCCTCGGAATTGCGGCTGCACCAGGACGAGCTCAACGAAGTCCTGGAAACGCTGAGCGCGATGGGACTGGCCACCCGCAGCCCGGAAGACAACTGGATGCTGACGTGCGATGCGCGCGAGACCTCGCTGGCGCCGGTCGTGGATCGCTTCCTGCTGGACCGCAGCCAGCCGCGCGTGCGCAACGATCCCGACATCCTGCGCATCGCATCGTCCGTAAATTCGCCGCAAACCACGCCAACGCTGGAAGAACTCTGCGGAGAAGCGCAAAATACCGGAAATGGCGTCGCACCAGTGCTGCAACTGGAAGCGAACAAGAAATAGCAAAGCATAGGGCGCAGTCCGCCCCCAGGAGATACCGATGTTGAAGGTCAGTGAGATTTTGCGCGTCAAGGGCGATACGCTCTACACGGCGTCGCCGGACATGCCCGTGGCCCAGGCCGTGCAAACCATGAGCGAGCAGGATATCGGCTCCCTGGTCATCATGGAATTCGGCACGTTGACCGGCATGCTCACGTTCCGCGAAATCATTCGCCACATGCACGAGCATGGCGGCGCCGGCGATACCACCATCAGATCCATCATGGACGACGCGCCGGTCAGCGTTTCGCCCAACACCAGCGCCGACGAAGTCCAGCGCCTGATGCTGGAAAAACACGCCCGCTATATCCCCGTCATGGACGGCCCCACCCTGATGGGCGTCATTTCGTTCTACGACATGGCGCAGGCCATCGTCGCGGCCCAGCAGTTTGAAAACAACATGCTGAAGGCCTACATCCGCGATTGGCCCGCCGAAAGCGCGGAACCGGCCCAATCCTGAGCCCGCCGGCGCCGTTGCGGCGCCGGCTGCGGATCTACATCCCGGCGGGCGCGGCCTCGCGAGTGGCATCGCGCGAGCCCGGCGCATGACGCTGGCTGCGCCACGCGTCATAAATCAGTTCCGGATTATTCGCGGCCAGCAGGGCCGGATCCGACAGCATCCGCCGCCAGCGCCTTGCGCCCGACTGCCCGTTCACCAGCCCCAGCATCGGACGCGTCATCACGCGCAGTGGCACGCCCTTGGCCACCTGCCGCGCGGCGTATTCCGTCATGGCGTCCACCACCTGCGCATCGCTGGGCAACCGCACCGACGGCCACAGCTGCATGGAAACCTCGGACAACACGCGCGGCGTATGCCAGGCGGCGCGGCCCAGCATCACGCCGTCAAAGGTTTCGGCCGCCTGCACCGACTGCCCGGCATCGGCCAGTCCGCCATTGAGCACGAACGTGCAATCCGGAAAATCACGCTTCAATTGCGCGACCACGTCGTAGCGCAGCGGCGGAATCTCGCGATTGTCCTTGGGCGACAAGCCCTTGAGCACCGCGTTGCGCGCATGCGCAATGAACACGCGGCAACCCGTGTCGTAGACCTTGCCGACAAAGTCGCGCACGAACTCGTAGGATTCGTCGTAGTCCAGCCCGAGGCGGTGCTTGACCGTGACTGGAATATCCACGGCGTCCTGCATGGCCTTCATGCAGTCGGCCACCAGCGCCGGCTCGGCCATCAGGCAGGCGCCAAACGCACCCTTCTGCACCCGCTCGGACGGGCAGCCGCAATTCAGGTTGATTTCGTCATACCCCCACTGCTTGCCAAGCTTGGCCGCATGCGCCAACGCATCGGGCTCGCTGCCGCCAAGCTGCAAGGCGACCGGATGCTCGGCTTCGTCAAAGTCCAGGTGGCGGGCCACATTGCCATGCAGCAGCGCACCGGTCGTGATCATTTCGGTGTACAGGCGGGCACGGGGCGCCAGCAGCCGGTGAAAGTACCGGCAATGGCGGTCGGTGACGTCGATCATCGGGGCGACGCAGAGCCGCCAGTCGGGGGAGTCCAAGAATCACTCTACAAAACAAGGGGATGCGGTATTTTACGGTGCTTGGCGACATTGTGCCCGCCGGGCCCGGGCACCCGTGGCCGAACCGCTGCCGAAGCCCGCCCGCCATGTGGTCTAAAATTGCGGCGCCGCAACCCTGCACGCCTGTGCGCGCGTCCGTTCAACCCTCATACCGAAGATCCATGGCCGTATTCACCCCCGTATCCGATGACGACGCGCGCGCCCTGCTGGCGCATTTCGATCTGGGCGAGTTTGTCTCGCTTCGAGGCATTACGGCGGGTATCGAGAACACCAATTATTTCCTGCACACGACGCGTGGCGAATATGTCCTGACGCTGTTCGAGGTGTTGACGCACGCCCAACTGCCCTTCTACATCGAATTGATGTATCACCTGGCGGAACGCGGCATCCCGGTGCCGCAGCCGCAGACCCTGCGCGACGGCACCCGGCTGACCACCCTGCACGGCAAGCCTTGCGCCATCGTGTCGCGCCTGCCGGGCGGCTACGAACCCGCCCCGGGTCCCGCCCACTGCGCGCTCGCCGGCGCCACGCTGGCCCGCGCCCACGTCGCGGCACGGGACTTCCCGATCCACCAGCCCAATCTGCGCGGGCTTTCCTGGTGGCTGGAAACGGCACCCAAGGTCATGCCCTTTCTCAGCCCGGCCCAGGCCGAGCTGCTGACCTCGGAACTGGCCGCGCAGCAGGCCGCCGTCAAGACGCCCGCCTGGCAGACCCTGCAAAGCGGACCGGCCCACTGCGACCTGTTCCGCGACAACGTCCTGTTTGCAGGCACGTTCGAGAATCCGCTCATGGGCGGCATCATCGACTTCTACTTCGCGGGCTGCGACACCTGGCTGTTCGACGTGGCAGTCAGCGTCAACGACTGGTGCATCGAGCGCGACACCGGCGAATTCATCCCGGAGCTGGTGCAGGCCTGGCTGGCCGCCTACGCCTCGGTTCGCCCCTTCACCGACGCCGAGCGCGAAGTCTGGCCCCAGATGCTCAGGGCGGCAGCCTTGCGCTTCTGGCTGTCCAGGCTGTATGACTTCTTCCTGCCCCGCCCCGCGCAGACGCTCAAGCCGCACGACCCGCGCCACTTCGAAAGAGTGTTGCAAGCGCGCCACCGCTCGGAACTGCCCGTCTTGCCGTAATCGCTACGCCCCCCATAATGGGAATAGCGCCCCCTTTTTGAAAGATCTCCCCCTTCAGAGAGCCATGCAAGCAGCATTTCTACCCGCGACGTCCGGCTGGCTTTGGGTCCGCGACGGATTCCGCCTGTTCCGCAAGCAGCCCCTGGCCATGTTCACCTGGGCCATGGCCATCAGCCTGCTCGTCGTCTTTGCGTCGGCCACGCCGCCGGTCGGCCCGATGCTCGTCGTGGCCCTGATGCCCATCATCACGCTGATGACATTGTCCGCGTGCAAACATGTCGAGGCCGATCGCATCATGCTGCCCTCCATGTGGGGCAAGCCGCTGAAGCAGCCGGGCGTATTCCGCAAGCTCTTCCTGATGGGCGTGCTGTATGCCGGCCTTTGCCTGGTGATGGGCCTGGTCATCTTCCTGCCCTTCTCCGACGCCATGATGGAAGGCATGCGCATCGCCTCCGTCGAAAAAAGCATGGAACCGATCCTGTCAGCCATGGCCGTGCCGCTGATGCTGTTTGCGATCTGCTACGTGGTGATCGCGGCGCTGTTCTGGCATGCACCCGTGCTGGTCGCCTGGCACGGCCTGCGCCTGACCCAGGCCCTGTTCTTCTCCGGCATTGCCTGCTGGCGCAACAAGCTGCCGTTCCTGGTCTACGGGGTCTGCTGGATCATGGTCTTTCTGTTCATCGACCTGTGCGCCGGGCTGCTGGTCGCCGTCGGCTTGTCGCCGCAGATGGCCGGCACGCTGCAGATTCCGTTCAACATTGCCGCCGGTGGCGTGCTTTACTGCAGCTTCTATCCGGCCTACACCTCCGTGTTCGGCATCAATAGTTCCAGCACGCATCTCGACAACGGCAACGGCGCGCAGGCATAACGCCACCCGCCACGGCGCAAGCGCCCGGCGCAATCGCACAACCCGGCCGTCCCGGCCGATGAACGCCACGTCGATGGCATAACGCATGCCGAAGGTATGCACCGCGGCACAGGGAATCAGCATCACCCCTGTGCGCGGCCCGGGCGGGGCCCGCCCCAGCAACCCGCGCATCCGACCCCACCACCGCTTTACCATCAACAGCCGCAGGCGCCCTTGGCGCAATAGCGCGGCGCGGCTCATTGCACGCTCTGCAGCAACTGCATCGCGATCGGAAACGCCAGCACGATGAAAGTGCAAGGGAAGATGCAACCGATCAACGGCAGCAGCATCTTCACCGGCGCCTGCATCGCCAGTTGCTCGGCCCGCGTGTGGCGGTCGCTGCGGCACTGCGCCGCCTGCGCGCGCAAGACCGGCCCCAAGCTCGCTCCCAGTGCCTCGGCCTGCGCCAGGGCCGCCGCCCAATTGCGCGCCAACGGGCTGTTGCTGCGCTCGGCCAAGGTCTTGATCGCGGCGGTTCGGGAAACGCCGGCGCGCATCTCGGCCAGCGCATCCGCCAGCGCGTCGCGCAGCACGCCAGGCGGCCCGCTCTGCGCCGCCAAATGCAGCGCGCCCTGCACGCTCAGTCCGGCCTCGACGCACAACGTCATCATGTCGAACACGAAGGGCAAGTCCCGTTCGATGGCGCGGCGCCGCTGCGTGCCCAGGCCTTTCAACCACGCCGCCGGCGCCACCCCGGCGGCCAGCGCCGCCGCAGCCGTCCAGAGCACCCACGACGCAGAGCCGGGTGCAGCAAGCACCACCGCCACGGCGCCGGCCACGCCACCGGCAGCGGCGGCCGCGCTACCGCACAACGCCGCGATGTGCGCATACCCGACTCCTGGCGGCAAGGCCGCCCGCGCTATTGCCCGGTTCAGCCGCAGCCGCCAGCGCCAGGCGCAAAGGGGACCCGCCAACGGCGCCACCGCCACGATCCACGGCCATGCGGCGCGCCACCACCACGGCATCGCACGCTCGGCGTTCTGTTCCTGCCGCAGCAACGGACACAACAACACCCACGCAAGCCAGGCCGTTCCCGCCGCCGTCGCCGCCATGCCCACATAAAGCCACATGCCGCCCCCTTTCAGATATCGATCCGCATGATCCGCCGGATCAGCAGCACGCCCGCCGTCTCCAGCACCGCCACGATGGCCAGGACACCCCATCCCGTCGGCGTATGCCACAACAGACTCATGATGTCGGGCTCCAGCCGGTCCAGCACCGCCAGCAGCAGCAAGGGCAGCGCGCCCACGATCCAGGCTTGCAGCCGCCCCTGCGAGGTCAGCGCAAGCAGCTTCGCTTGCAACTGCAGGCGAGCCCGCAGTGTCTGCGCGATGCTTTCAAGGGCCTCGGCCAGGTTGCCGCCGGTTGTTGCCGCGATGCGCATGGCAGCCACCACCAGCGAGGTCGAATCGGCCGGCATCCTGGCCTGCAGGTTGCCAAGCGCAACCTCCCATGGCACGCCAAGACGCTGTTCGCGCAGCATCAGGCCGAACTCCTGCGCCAGCGGCGCGCTGCTCTGTTCCACCACGTGGCGCAGGCCAGTCGTCATGGCCACGCCAGCCCGCAGCGCGGACGCCAGCATCAACAGCGCCATCGGTAATTGCGTTTCAAAGCGCCGCGCACGCCGCCGCCGCAGTCCGTCAACGACCGACCTTGGCAGGCGCGAGGCCGCCAGCGCGAACATGGCCGCGAGCAACGCGCTTCCGGTGGCCGAGAACGCGGCCGCCGCAGCGGCAACCCCGCAGATGATGGCGCCCGCCCACAGTTGGCGCGGGTCGATGAAGAGGAACACCTCGCTCAACCGCACGCCCGCATCCTGCGTGTAGACCTCGCGGTATCGCCGCAGCGCGGGCGCAAACCAGTTCTGTGCGCGCCACGCCAGCAACCCCGCGCACAGCATCGCGGCCGCCGCCGCAAGCCAGATCATGGCAAGCCCTGCGCAAAGGACGCAACGCCCGGCGCCTGGCCCGCCAAATCCGAAAACCAGGTGGCGTCCAGGCTCACGCCCTTATCGGCCCAATCGCGCGCAAAGCCGGGCAGCGCGCCGCATCCCCGAAATCCGTGGCTGCGGTCAAACCCAAACAAGTCCTGCAATTGGATGCGGCCGCTTTCCATGCCCGCCACTTCGACGATCGACGTGACCACGCGGCGGCCGTCCGCCAGTCGTGCCTGCTGCACGACCACGTCCACGCTGGCGGCAATGCGCTCGCGGACCGCGGACAGCGGCAGGTCAAGCCCTGCCATGAGAATCATGGACTCCAGCCGGGCCA
This sequence comes from Achromobacter sp. E1, assembly GCF_037039475.1. Classification (NCBI taxonomy): domain Bacteria; kingdom Pseudomonadati; phylum Pseudomonadota; class Betaproteobacteria; order Burkholderiales; family Alcaligenaceae; genus Achromobacter; species Achromobacter sp. E1. Next base: position 1,959,242 of record NZ_CP146253.1, on the reverse strand, counting down.
ACGCATCGCGCGGAGAGTTGGCATGCAGCGTCGTCAGGGACCCTTCGTGGCCCGTGTTCATGGCCGTCAGCATGTCGAACGCCTCGGCGCCCCGGCATTCGCCGACGACGATGCGGTCAGGCCGCATGCGCAGCGCGTTGCGCACCAGTTCGCGGATGTCGATTCGGCCTCTTCCTTCCTGGTTGGCCGGCCGGGCCTCCAGCGCAACGAGATGCGCATGGTTGAGCCGTAATTCCGCAGCGTCTTCGATCGTGACCACGCGCTCGCCGTCCGGAATCTCGTTCGACAGGATGTTCAGCAGCGTGGTCTTGCCCGCCCCCGTCCCCCCGGAAACGACCAGGTTCTTGCGCATCCGTACGCACAAAGCCAGAAACTGCGACATCGCGTCGCTCAGCGCGCCCAGCGCAATCAGATCGGGCATCTGCGGGCGACGCTGCGGAAACTTGCGTATGGTCAGGCTGGCACCCTTCATTGCCACCGGCGGAATGATGGCGTGGACCCGCGAGCCATCGGGCAGCCGAGCGTCCACCATCGGCGAGCTTTCGTCGATGCGGCGCCCCAAGGGCGTGACGATGCGTTCGATTACCCAGCGCACCGACTGTTCGCTGGTGAATGCGGCCTGCTCCCGCCACAAGCGCCCGGCTCGCTCGACATAGATTTCGTCGTAGCGGTTGACCATGATTTCCGTGATGTCGGGGGCCGCAAGCAAGGGTTCCAACGGCCCGAGCCCAACCGCTTCGTCGAGCACCTCGCGGCACAGCGCCGCCTTGTCCGCATGGGGCGCAAGTTCGGCGTCCGTGGCAACGATCTGGACCAGAAGGCGCTCGGCTTCGGCACGAAGCATCCCGTCGCTCATCCCCGCCACGTCGCGCCGTCTCAGGTCCAGCGCGCTCAGCAGGGCCGCGTGGAGACGTCGACGGTCGTGCAGCCGATGTGGGGCGCAGGGCGGAACAACTGGCGGCGCAACGCCCCGGTCATCGCCCATCGACCGGATTTCCGGTTGAACCGGGTCTGATGACACCGCATCCGCACCGTCAAGAGGCGAGGCGGCCACGGCTTTCCGCATCGACACGCGCAGCCTGCAAGGCCCGATCAGGATCTCGTCTTGAGGCTGTACCGGCGCATGCCGCACGATCCGCACCCCATTCACCATCGTGCCTGCCAACGTGCCCAGGTCTTCCAGGACGATTTGATCCGCTTCGCACAGAAGCCGCGCGTGCTGACGCCCGACTCTCCAGGTGGGAATCCGCAATCCGCACTGAACGCCCCTTCCGATCAGCACCGGCGCGCGCAGCGTGAGCTGTTGCTGCGCGGCGTCCTCGAAGGTCAGTTCAATGGTCAGTTCAATGGTCAGTTCAACGTTGAGCATCGCGCCCCTCCGGAAAAGGTGAATCGGCCTCGGCAGATGTCTGTCCCCACTGGGACCCCGCGCCCGAGTAGGGATCCCAACCGATCGCGTCCGACGGAACCGCCGTCCCAAGGCGGGGAGGATCGGGAAACGCCGCCTGCAGCGTCTCTCGCCCGCGGCGTATGCGATCGGCCATGGCGGGCTCTGCTTGCGACACGATCTTGGGCGTCACGAAGATCGCCAGTTCGGTCTCGCGGCGTTGATAGCGGGTTGAGGAAAACAACGCGCCCAGGATCGGAATGTTGCGCAACCCCGGCAGACCGCTGACATCGGTGCCCTGCTCACGCGAAAGAAACCCGCCGATGACGAGCGTGTTGCCCGACCGCACGTTGAACTCGGTGGACGCGCGGCGCGTGCGCAGCGCCGGGCCGCCGGGAAGGCTTAGCGACGTATCGACCGAACTGGCCTCCACCTCGATCAAGGACCGGATGACCCCATTGCGATCGATCCGAGGCGTGATGTTCAGCGACACGCCATAGGGCTTGAACAGCGTGGTGGGATTGCCCCGTGCATCCGTGGAGGCATAGGGCACTTCCCCGCCGGCGAGAAACGTCGCACTGGCGCCGCTGCGCGCCAGCAGCTGCGGTTGCGCAAGCATTACGGCTTCACCCGTTTGCGCCAGCGCGGCAATGCGCGCCGAAAGCAGCGCATTGACGCCGAAGTAGCCCGCGGCCGACGCGACCGGCGCGGCCGTCTCGATGATCTGCTCGCCAGGGCGTGTCATGCGGCTGCGCGATCCCCCATCCCAAGCAAGGCCCGCATTAAGGCCACCCTGCGTCATGCCATCCCAGCGCACGCCGAACTCCTGCAGCCGCGATGTGGGAATCTCGACCACCTGCACGTCCAGCAGCACCATGCGGTCCCATCCGACCTGACCCGTGAAATCCACGACGTCCGGATACCGGTCCACCAGCGCCGCAATGCGCGCGCGATCATCGTCGGACAGGTCATCGCCTTCGATGACGATGCGGCCGCCCACGTTCGAGCTGCGCGCCCCCGGGATCCGGGAGAGCAGAATCTGGACCTCCTCGCGCAGTTGTGGCGTGCCGGCAGGGACCACACGCAATTCGTAGGCTGCCACGCGATCGCGTCCTGCCCACACATGCACGGACGACACGCCTTCGGCTCGCGCAAACACCACGACCTCGCGCCCTTCCGCCGCCACGGCGCTGGCTACCTGACTATTGCCGATGGCGACTCGCCGCACGCCGGGGTGCGGCAACACGCGTGTTTCGCCGACTTGCAGTTCCAGCGTCTGCGTGTTCGACCATGCAGGCAGGCTGCACAGGCACAGCACGATGGCGAGCAAGCGTTGAATTCGGTTCATGGCCGCTCCGCGTCAAAGCCTGCCTGTGCATCCAGGCGATCACCGTAAACGATGGCGACACCGGGCACGGGCTTGGGTTCGGCGTCCAGTCCCATGAGGGAAGCCAGATCGCTTCGTGCAACGGGGTTTACGGACGCGGCGTCGTCGCGATGACGCAGCATTGCGGTCAGCACCCCAGCCTGCCGCGCGGCAATGAACCGCATGGCTTGGTCAGGCGTCGCGGCCAGGGTGATGTTGCCCGCGCCGTCGTCGCTCATGGCGGTCAGGACTCGCATGCCCTGCAGCACCGGGACGGTGAGTTCGCGTTGGCGATGATTGAACGTCACGTAGATATCGATGGCATCGCCGCCTTTGAGCATGTCTGCAAGCCCGCCAAGGTCCGCCGCGTTGACCGTGAACGCGCGCTGCCCCGCTTCAAGCCGCGCGGCCAGCGAAGGCTGCGGCGGGTCGTAAGTCATGAAGCTTCTCAGCAAGGGGTCTCCATGCGCCAGATCGGCAAGTAGCGTTGCGCCCAGCACGCTGCCCAGTTCCATCGGGTCGACGCTGGCGCCAGGCGCCCAGGGCTGAGGGATCTTGCGCACGGCCAGATGCACCTCTTCGAGCAATGTGCCGGCCGGCAGGTCATAGGCCGCCACAAGACGGCTGACCAGCGGCGTCTGCGCCTCGGCTTCCAGCGCCTGCACGCGCTGCTGGACGTGCTCGCGCACGGCCCATGCGGCGACCAGGCCCGCCAGCACCGCCAATCCATACACGCCGGTACGGCGCAACCGCTCGGCGCCGCGAATGATCCAGGGCTTCATGGCGCCCACCCAAGGGCTCGCAGCCCGCTGCCGCCTTCCACAGGCACCAGCCAGAGCTTCATCCGCTCCCGTTCACGCGCCCACCATTGGCCAGCGCCTGCGGAGGGCGCGCCTCGCCCCGCGGTGGCCGCTGACGCCGCCATCGCGGCCCCCTCACTATCCGGGTCGCCCTGCGGCCGCCATCCTGTACGCCGCAACGCGGCATCAAGCAGTTCAGCCAGCTTGTTAGGCGGCAATGTGTACTGCCAGATCCGGTCGGAAACCTTGACGCCGGATTCCATCACGGCAACGTCCGACCTGACGCGCCCGCCGTTGGGCAGCCACCTCGGCAGATGCGCGGAGGGAGCCGCACGCACAGAAATTGCCGAGAGGCTGCCGACGGTACGATCCGCGCCCGCGTTTTCCAATTGGGCCACCCAACGCTCATCGCCGACGCGGCCGGACAGGATGAGTTGCCCCGGCAGCACGTGCAGATCCGCCAACGCAGGTTGCTGCGCGGCCAGCGTTCTGGCCACGGCCGATGGGCGCTGGGGCGCATCGAACACCCACACTTGCGCGGGCATGCCGTGCAGCCACAACCGATCAGCCATGCGTTCTCGCAAGGCGCCTTCGGGAAGCCGCAGGCGCTCCAGGCTGGACACGCCGCCTGATGCGCCCGCGCGTTCGGGCAACAGCATCAACACACCGCACAGCCCGATGCCGACTGCAAGCAAGGCAGGACGGATTCGCATGCCCTGCCCTTCGCACACTTTTCGGACAAGATTCATTTTCCGCCCTCCGCACGCCCGCCAAGCCGATCACCAGGCAGCACATCCGCCCAGGCGGAAAGCCAATCCCGCGACAGCGCCGGCCGCCCCCACGGCGCCTCTGCCTGGCTGACGGGACGCTGCATCCTTGCCGCCTCAGCCTGCGAGGTGCGGCTCGCTTGCAACCAGCCCGTTGGCGATGCCCCAATACGGCGTTGCGCATCCGCGTCGCCATGCGCATAGCCCGCATCGGCTGCCACGCTGAGGTGACGCGAGACCGGCAGTCCAAACATGACATTGCCCGGCGGCGGCAGCGAATGCACTTGCACGGACAGCAGACGCATTGCCGCGCCAAACCATTCATCCTGCAACGCGCTGCCCCCCGCAACGGAAGATCCAAGCCAGCGTTGCGCGCTGCCTTCCACGTCCATCCGCGCCGGCGCGCGAAGCGTCGCGACCGGCTGCCCCAACGCCGCCGCCATGGCGGCCTGACGACTAACCTGGGTCGTGCGCTGTGCCGAAAACTGCATTGCGCCGATATCCGAGACCGCCCACAGCAACACGGTCAAAAGCGGCAACATCAATAGCGCCTCGACCACCGCCTGTCCTTGTTCGTTTGATCCGCCTTGCATCACGGCACCCTCCTGGCCAATGCTTCCTCTTGCGGCGTGACTGCGGAAAGGCGAGCCTGCCAATAGGGCCGGAAAAGCGTGGCGAGCTCCAGGCGCCCGTCGGCGCGCCGCTCCGGCCGGGAAAAGTAGGTCTCGGCAGCCGTGCTGACCGTGATGGCGCCCGTTCGGCCCAGTGCGGCATATCGAAACTGACCGATCGGCGCCGATACAGCGCTGCTGGCGTCCGTAGTTTTGACCACGGACGATTGCAGGCCGACCGCCACGGCAAAACGCAAGGGATCGGCAAGACGCTTGGCCGCGACTTCCCGGTAGGCCGGCAAGCCGCCCCCGGGCCACCGGCGCACCCCAGCCATTGCGTAGGAGTTCGCCATGGGGTTGTTGGCTCCGTCAAAGATGTTCCAGGACGTGGCGTGCTCCACCCATCGCCAGAAGTCTTCCTGCGAAAAGTCTGCGGGCGGATCTTCGACGAATTCCACGTCGTCGGGCGCACGGCTTTTATTGCCCTGGACGGTGCCCCACCCCATCGCGTATTCGCGGAAGTAGCAGCCAATCCAGCGGTTCGAGCGCAGGGCATGGTAGGACTGCGTGTCCAACGCGCCCCAATGGCCATCCGGCCCAAGCCAGGTCGAGCCGCGCCGCCGGAGTTCGTGCCTAAGCCACGGACACCGGGTGCTGACCACCCAAGGGTTGCGTAGCGTCGTGTTGCGGCGGTCCAGGAAACCATAGCGGGCCGCTGCGTTTTCAATAGCCGGCCGCAGGCCGGCCTTGCGTGTGGCGGCTTGGCGCTCCGTGAAACCCGGCCAGCCGTCCGTCAACACACGCAGATCCAGCGGCGAAGCCCCGGATGCAGCGTCCTGGCCAGTCTTGCCAAACGCGGGATAATTGGCAGCCAGCACCTCGCGCATGACACGATCCCGAGACATGATGAAATCGCCAGCAATCGCTCGCGCCGCGGCTTCCAGCACCTGATGCACGACGCGATCATGCTGCGCGAACGCGCGCGCCAGACGGCTTTCGGCGCCCGGAGGGGCCTGCGCCCCTTGGTAGGACGCCCCGGCAGCCGGCCCGAATAGCATCGCGATCAGGCCGGCTGGCGGATTGCCGCGCCGACGCTGCGATTGCAACGCATCGAGGTATTGCGCCGACGCCCCTAGCGTCACCAGATGCGCCATCGCAACCTGATGCGCGATCTGGCTGCGATTCACGTAGGCGATGGCATTGAGCGCGCGCGCCTGCATGAGCGCACCGCTATAGGCCGCCGCATCCGCGGCGTGGGTCAGGCGGCTGCGCGCTTCGACCGTCTGGCCAACGTTGTACAGGACGACGAGCGACGCCACGCCGACGGCAGCGACCATCAAACCCAGGACCAGGGCTTGGCCCCGTTGTTGATCGTCGAACATGGACGGCGGCGCGTTCAATTCGCGATCTCGGCGTTGCCGGTAAATGACTTGAGCGACCGCGCCTTGGTCTGGGCCGCCGCCTTTTGGGCCGCCTGCTGCGCCGCTTTGGATTGCGTGCTGCCGTCTTCGCCGGCAAGCTCGCGAGCCATGGCTGCCGTCTGCGCACGCACGACCTGTCCGAAGTACTGATAAACCGCGATCGCCGCCACGGCGACCAGCGCGACGACAACGATGTACTCCGTCATCCCCTGTCCCAGTTGGCGCTTTCGATGCCCCCACATATCTGCTCTCCCGTGCATTGAACGTGGAGGCCAGTGTCGCCAGCGGGCGGCGGGCGGACAATTCGTGGATGCCGAGACGGACAAATCCGCGCATGCCCCCTTGACGCATGTGCGTGCCTCAAAGGTCCTGCGCCAATGACGTTCCCACCCTTTTTTTGGCAAGGGTTTCCCCTATTGCCGGGCTGAAGTCCGAGCAGTAGATTGGAGTTGCCGGGCTGTCTGACACCCATCGCGTGCGAAGCCGGGCAGGAGCGCCTCAGACTCATCTTGAGCTGGGGCGCTCTTCCATTTGGAGACGCTTTCCTGCTGGCAGGTACGTTCCCCCCCTACCACTGCACGCGAAAGCCGATCATGCCGCCCACGGAGTGGTTGTCGCTCATGTTGTTGGTCGCGCCGGCCACGCTCAGGTTTCCATAAACGCCGTAGCGCCCTTTGTTCCATTGGTAGGTCCCGCCAACGCCAAGTTCGGCCCACAGCCGCTCGTCCCGGCTTCGAAATGACACGCCCGCCACGTTGACGTTCGTGCCATTCATGAACTCGTTGTACAGATTGGCGATGGCGTACACATGCGTTTGCCCGGCCGCCCCTTTCGCAATGGAGCGTTCAGGTTCGTAATCGAGCGACACGCCCAGACGTCCGATCAGACTGTCGCCATCGTCAAGCCGCACCTTGGCGCCGAACGGGTCCGTAAAGCTGTCGAAGTGGACTCTAGAGCGTATCAACTGCGCCTGCGGCGTCAGCGAAAAGCCCTTGCCGATGTCATGGCGATAGCCTGTCTCCACCGAGATGGCGACGCCGTTTCCATTGTTTCCCTTCACCTCGTCGCGCCCGATCGTGCGCGACGAGATGTCGCTGTCGAACCACATGGCCTGCAATTGTCCGTCCACGTAGAACCCGCTGACGCCGTACCACGTCAGGCTGGCGCCCACGCCCGTGCCAGTCGTGTCGATCTTGCCCCGGCCATACGGAGACGCGATATCGGCCGACGCGTTGCCATGCGAAAGATTGACGCCAGCCACCAACATCGAACCATCGGGCTGGCGGTTTGCGACGACGTCAATGCCCGTTTGCAGCTTCCACAGATCGATATCCCGGCTCGACTTCGTCGCCGACTGTGCCGGCCGCATCGAACTGGTGGCGCCTTGGATGCGGGCCCACCCCCCGAATTTGTCCTCGGCCGCGGGCTGACCGTCCGTCCGCCAGAACCGGTTTCCGACGCGTTGCTGCAACGTCGGCAACGTATTGAGGGAAGCGAGCACCTGGGGATACTGCTCATAAAGCGGTATGCCAGGCTGATAGCGTGGCCCCGCTTCGGGACTGCCGGGAATTTCCTCCACCGGCGCGCCCGGCCCGGGTTCGGGTTCGGGCTCTGGATCAGGTCCCGGCCCTGGCTCCGGTTCGGGAGCCGTCTCCGGTTCCTTGAATTCGGATACGAGATACCAGTGACCGTCCGTGGGCGTATTGCTGCCGCCGTGTTGCAGCGTGTACGCATACGCGCCGGCAATCACGGCTTGCTGACCGTTTTCGGCCCGATAATCGCCCCGAAGGTTGAACGCGCTCGCAGGCGACGCGCCGCCGACCTCAATGACGCGAATGCCATTTACCGTCTGCGCCCCGCTGCCATTCAGATTGGTGACCTTGACGGCGGTACTGCCCACGACATTGCCCGTCACGACCAGTTTGTCGGTAGGCGACGCGTCATTGCCAAGCACCGTCTCCAGCTGCAACAGCGAACCGCTGCCGCCCGTGTAGTTCCCGCTGATGGTCAGCGTGCCCAACGAGGCCCCGGGCGATACGGTGCCTGCATTGACGACACTGCCCACCCGTCCGCGCCCTTCCAACGTACCGCCAGAGAGAATCTGCATCGCCGCGCCCGACAGGTCGCGATTGACCTGCAGAATGCCCGCGCCGCCTACTCGCGCGGCGCCCGAGAAGTCCCCGTGGTCCGCATTCAGGATGGTGCGACCCGCCATCGCCTCCAACCGCCCGCCCCCGACCAATCCGGTATTGGAGCCCGCGGCATTGTTGGCGCCGTTGTTGATCGTCGCGTCGAACACATAACCGGAAGACGTGTGATTGAAAATCACCCGGCTGTCGCCCGGGCCAAATGCAACGCGCGTGGTTTCCAGCGTGCCAGGCGCGACCGGTGCAGTGCCCACATCGCTGCCGATGACAAGCTTGCCGATCCCGGAAGCTGTCGTCCCCATCACCGCGCCCGGGGCAATCACCTGCCCGCCATCCGAGATCGTCAAGCTGCCAGTGCCGAACGAGCCAATCTGAATGGGCGATCCTGAAAGCCACCGGGAATTGGCCCCGCGGACCGTGACGTCTCCCCTGCCGCCAACGACGCCGATGGATCCCGAGCCCGTCGAAACGTAGCCCCCGTCCAAGATGTTCAAACGTCCCTCGCCCGACATCCCGACGTAGAGCAGCTGGTTGTTGATCCATTGCGATCCGGCGCCGGTGATGTTCACAACGCCTACGCCATCGTCGAATTCCCCGAGAACGGCGCGCTGACTCTGGACCACGCCACCGCTGGCAACCGTCAGAGTCCCTGCCGCGCTCCAGCCGACATTCAGCGTGCTCAGGCTGTTGGCGGACACCTCCCATCGCGCGTTTGGTCCGGTCACCGACACCACCCCGGCGCCACCGAAAACACCTCCCAGGTAAGCATCCGGGCTATTCACCAGACCGCCACCCAACACGTTCAACGTGCCGGCGCCCGTATTTCCAACCAGGAGGGGACTGTTGATGTTCCAAGGAGAAGCCTGAGTTCCCGGAACGGTTACCGTCTGCCCACTTTCGATTGTGATCTGAGCGACCGATACCCAAGGAAATGCCAGGAGGGGGAGCAGCGACGAACGAGACAGTACGCCGACGGGCAGAGCGTTGTTTTTCATGAAACTTCCTCCGATCGAGCTTCGGTATCAGCACATGCCAAACATCAGACGGGGCGGATGGGCCCTCCCCTCATCGCCCACAGCCACGAGCGGTTTCGAGGATTATTGGGGAATAGTCCTTTTGGATGAGGAAGTGTTACGCGGCGTTACCAATCAGGAATGGCACCGCGGCACGGCTCGCGCAGCCTCGCGTGACGCTGCCAGCCGCTGCCCACGCAGCCCGGCGGGCAGTTTTCCCCTGGTACCTGCTCTCCAGAAACAAAAAAGCCGCCCGGAGGCGGCCGTCTGCGGCATAGCGTCGGAGTCAAAGTGTGACGTCAATCACTTTAGTGTGATTCATGCAATGCGCGTTGATCTTGTACAGGAAGATCAGATACCCGATGCCCAAAGTGACGATAGAGATAATCGCCCAGATGACGATATTTCCGATAATGCTGGCCAGATCGATGGTGCATTGCAGGCGGCCCACACGGCGTCCAGAATCATCGAGCACCGAAGTGCGGCTGATGATGAAACGCTGCATGTAATACGGGAACACGAAAAGCGCTAGGCCGAACGTGACGATACTCAAGAGGATCCAGATAATCCCGTGGCCGATGATGTCTCCGACGGTGAGATCCGACTTCAATTTCAACTGCTTCATGGTGTGCAACTTCCTGGGGCTGATATAACAGCCTGACGTTTTACCATTTTTTTCAGTTGTTTCAAAAAGAGACTTCAATGTGCTCAGGCAAAGCCAAACGATTGGCACGCCAGTGCGCCTCGGCTGCTACTTGTCCAAGGCGCAAGAGCCAGGGAGATTCGTCCCACTTCCCGCTGCGCGGCCTTTCTCGTGGCGTCTCGCTCGCGCAGCTCAAGCGTCCGGCTGCGGGGCACATGGCTCACCAACTCCAGCATACTGGGCCACCTGCGCTTTCACGACCTGCGACACAGCGCAGCGAGCCAGATGATCAACGCCAAGGTCGACCTGTACACCGCGGGCGCCGTGCTGGGGCGCAAGTCCGCAGCCAGCACCAAGCGCTACGCGCACCTGGCCACCGAAGCCATCAAAACGGCGCTCAGCCAGATTGGCAAAAAATCCCCACACACAAAAGAAAACGCGGGCTGCATGAACTTCATGCAAACCCGCGTCATTCTTGGTAGGCCCCCCGAGAGTCGAACTCGGCACCAACGGATTATGAGTCCGCTGCTCTAACCAGGCATGAGCTAGAGGCCCAGGAAATTTACTGCCCTTCCAGGAAGCTCTTCAGCTTGTCGGCCCGGCTGGGGTGACGCAGCTTGCGCAGCGCTTTAGCCTCTATTTGGCGGATGCGCTCGCGCGTGACGTCGAATTGCTTGCCCACTTCTTCCAGGGTCTGGTCGGTGCTCATTTCGATGCCGAAACGCATGCGCAGGACCTTGGCTTCACGCGGGGTGAGAGAGTCTAGCACTTCCTTGACGACATCGCGCATCGAACCATGCAGCGCCGCATCCGAAGGCGCCAGCGTGGACGTGTCTTCGATGAAATCGCCCAGGTGCGAATCGTCGTCGTCACCGATGGGCGTTTCCATGGAGATCGGTTCCTTGGCGATCTTCAGGATCTTGCGGATCTTGTCCTCAGGCATGTCCATCTTTTGCGCCAGGGTCGCGGGATCCGGCTCGGCGCCGGTTTCCTGCAGAATCTGGCGGCTGATGCGGTTCATCTTGTTGATCGTTTCGATCATGTGAACCGGAATACGGATGGTGCGCGCCTGGTCGGCGATGGAACGCGTGATGGCCTGACGGATCCACCACGTTGCGTAGGTCGAGAACTTGTAGCCGCGGCGGTATTCGAACTTGTCCACGGCCTTCATCAAGCCGATGTTGCCTTCCTGGATGAGGTCGAGGAACTGCAGGCCACGGTTCGTGTACTTCTTGGCGATCGAGATCACCAGACGCAGGTTGGCCTCGGTCATTTCGCGCTTGGCCTTGCGAGCCTTGGCTTCGCCGGTGGCCATGCGCTTGTTGACGTCCTTCAGGTCCTTCAGCGGCAGCACGACGCGCGTTTGCAGGTCGATCAGCTTTTGCTGCAGTTCCTGCACGGCAGGAATCTGGCGCTCCAGCGTTTCGGCGTACGGATGGCCGGCGGCCACTTCGTCGACGACCCACTGCAGGTTGGTTTCGTTGCCGGGGAACACCTTGATGAAGTGCAGGCGCGGCATGCCGGCACGGTCCACACACGTGTGCAGGACAGCGCGCTCGAGCTGACGCACTTCTTCAACCTGGTTGCGCAGCGTGTCGGCCAGCTTTTCCACCATCTTGGCGGTGAAGCGGATGCCCATCAGTTCGTTCTGGATCGATTCCTGGGCGCGCACGTAGATGTCCGACTTGTAGCCGTCCTTCTCGTACGACAGACGCATCTTGTCGAACTGCTTGCCCACTTCGTCGAACTTGGCCAGCGCCTTGACGCGCAGGTCTTCCAGCTGCTTGCTGGACATGCCGCCGGCGGGGCCGTCGTCGCTTTCGTCTTCATCGGCGGTGACGCCGGCACCGGCGTATTCCTCGCCGTCTTCCGGATCGACCAGGCCGTCGACGACTTCGTCGATCTGCGCCTGTCCCTCACGCACGCGCGTGATGTGGGCCAGGATTTCGTTGATGGTGGTCGGGCAGGCCGAGATGGCCATGACCATGTGCTTCAGGCCGTCTTCGATACGCTTGGCGATCTCGATTTCGCCTTCGCGGGTCAGCAGCTCGACCGAGCCCATTTCGCGCATGTACATGCGGACCGGGTCGGTGGTGCGGCCGAAATCGGAGTCCACGGTGGTGAGCGCGGCTTCGGCTTCGTCTTCGACGTCGTCGTCGTTGGACGCAACCGGCGCGTTCTCGCTCATCAGCAGGGTTTCGGCGTCGGGGGCCTGGTCATAGACCGCAATACCCATGTCGCTGAACGTGCTGATGATGCCGTCGATGGCTTCGGCATCGACCAGGTCGTCGGGCAGATGGTCGTTGATTTCGCCGTACGTCAGGTAGCCGCGGTCCTTGCCCAGCTTGATCAGCTGCTTCAGGCGATTGCGGCGCGCTTCGTATTCTTCCGGCGTGACGGGGCCACGGGCGATCAGGTCCTTGGGATCGGCCTTGCCGCGCTTGCCGCCGCGCTTGGGCGGCTTCAGATCGGGCAGGACTTCGCCTTCGCCGTCCATCGGATCGTCGAAACCGTCGGAGTCGTTGTTGGCGTTCTTGGCGGGGCGGCCCGGACGGCGGCCGCTCGGCGCGGGACGCGCGCTGCCGACCAGGTCGGCCAGTTTGTCTTCGGCTTTCTTGGCGCGGGCCTTCGTCACCTTTTCGGGCTTGTCCGCGGCAACTGCCGTTTTGGCCGCCTTTTTGGCGGCCGTCTTGGCGGCGGGCTTGGCGACCTTCACCGCCGTCTTGGCGGGCGCTTTTTCCGCGGCCATGCTGACGGCGCGTTTGGCCGCCACAGCCTTGGTTTCGGCCGCATCAATTGCAGAGGAGGATTTGCCGGTGGATTTGGTCATAGTCGCTTCCGTGGTCGTCGCAACCCGTTCGGGCTTGTTGCACCGCATAACGCCGCGCCGGATACGGATCCGGTGCGGCATGGAATACGGGTAAATCTGGTGGATCGGCGAAGATCACGCGGCTGCGTTGTTCGCAGCACCGGCTCTTGCGAGCCCGTCTGGCGACGTCTCCGGTTCTTGACCGTTCTGACGCCCGACGTGCATGACCTCATTCAACGGCGGGTTGCGGACGTTGGGGGGGCTGCCTGCCTATAAATAGGCTTTGCTCGCTTATCGGGCCATTGCCCCAAGCAGCTACGTATACACAGCACCCAAACCACTCACGCCACGCGGAGTTACCGCCGCTGAACTGCTTTTGATCCACCGCTCAGCTATATTAATTAACGATGTAACAATTTTGACGCACGCGTCCCGTTTCTAACCTTTTTTAGTGGTTAGCGATGCCGCCTGGGCTCAATAACCGGGATGCCCGAGCTTCAGGCCGCTCTCGTCAAATTGGTACATAAATCATTAGATTCCGGCTTCCGGAATAGATTCCAGTTGCCGGACTTCGTGTCACGTTCCTGCTCTTGCTGCATCGATCTGGCGAACAATCCGCCAACAATCGACCTTGAATTTCCAGCGATCATGCAACAGTCGGGCACAGCTGGCAATGGCGGCATCCGCGCTTGGCCAAACTGCGCCGGCCTCACAGGCCCCCGCATGAGCGGAAAACCTTTGATTTTAGCGTATTTAGCGTATTCCGGCACCTTTCAGCACGGTCATGCGGCGGGAGAGCTCAAGATACCGCTTGCGAGCCTCTTCCGAAGCCAGTCCGGAAGCCGCCAGCTTGGCCATTTCATTTTTCGCCGAATCGAACTCGATCCGCCGCAACGCATCGTCCCATTCCGTCTGCGGGTCGGGCAGGTCTTCCTGCGCCAGGATGTCCGCCCGCAGCCCCTTCAATACGGTTGCAAGGTCCGAGTCCGGCTCCGCGGCCTCCAGCAAGGCGCCAACATGGCGCGCGCCGCTGGATTGCGCGAGCATGATCAGGTCTCGTACCAATCCTAGATGGGGGCCATGGTCGATGACTTCAAGCTGCTGATCGCCCATGGAGTCGACCAGCTCGGGATGCGCGAGCAGCAGGCTCAAGAGCCGCTTGGCCAGCGACGGCATGGTGCGGCGCCCCTCGAAGCCGCCAACATCGTTGTCGCGCCGGCCTTTCCAGTTGCCCTTGCCGCCCTTCCAATCACCCTTGCCCTTCCAGTCGCTCTTGCCTTTCCAATCGCTCTTGCCCTTCCATTCCTGCTTGGCGCCTGGCTGCCAGCCCGCAGATCCGCCAGCAGACTCTTCGCCATGCGAGGCGTACTGGCCGTAATCGTCGGACTCGTCGGCCGGAATGTCGTGGAAGTCGTGGTTGCCGTAGTCGTAGCCCATGTCCGGCGGACCGCCGTCGTGGCTCGGCTCGCCGCCCGATGCCATGCCGGACTCGGCACCGCCCGACGCGGGCCGCGCAGCCGGCGCAAATGGCTTGGCAGGCTGTTGCGCCAGAACCTGCGCCATTTCCTCGGGCGTCAATTGCACCAGCTTGGCCATTTCCCGTTCGATCTGCACGCGCAACGCGCACTCGGGGATCGTTGCCAGCAGCGGCTTGGCCTCGTGCAGACAACTGGCGCGCCCTTCGGCCTCGGTCATGTTGTGACGCGACGCCAATTCGTCCAACAGGAAGCGCGACAGCGCCACGGCGTCGCCTAGACACGCGCGGAACGCTTCGGCGCCCAATTCGCGCACATACGAATCGGGATCATGCTCCGCCGGCAGGAAGAGGAACCGGATCGCGATGTCATCCCGAAGCACCGGCAGACAGGCCTGCAGCGCGCGCCAGGCGGCGCGCCGGCCGGCCTTGTCGCCATCAAAGCTGAAGATGACCTTGTCGCTGGCGCGCAAGAGCTTCTTGACGTGATCTGGCGTGGTGGCGGTGCCGAGCGTGGCAACGGCATTGGCAATGCCCTGCTGCGCCAAGCCGACCACGTCCATGTAGCCCTCGACGACGATCACCTGGCCTTCCTGGCGGATGGCTTGGCGGGCTTCCCACAACCCGTAGAGCTCCTGCCCCTTCGAAAACAGGGGAGTTTCAGGAGAGTTCAGGTACTTGGGTTCGCCTTTGCCGATGATCCGGCCGCCAAACCCGATGAGGCTTCCCCGCGCATTGCGGATCGGAAACATCACCCGTTCGCGAAAGCGATCGTAGCGCCGCCCGTCCTCGGACTCGATGACGAGGCCGGACTCCACCAACGTGGGGTCCTCGTAGTTCGGAAACACCTGGGACAGACCGTGCCGGTCCGTGCCTGACCAGCCCAGGCCGAAATGCGCGGCGATCTCGCCAGTCAGGCCGCGCTGCTTCAAATAGCGGACGGCGGCGGGCGAAGCGCGCAGCAGTTTCAGGTAATGGGCTTGGGCAGCGTCCAGCACCTGGGTGTGCCGGGATTCCTCGGCCTTGCGGCGCGCGGACTCCTGCTGCTGGCGGGGACTGCGGTTTTCTTCGGGGACCGTCATTCCCGCCGACGCCGCGAGCGTACGCACGGCGTCGGGGAAACTGGCGCCCGTATGTTCCATCAGGAAGGTGATGGCGCTGCCATGCGCTCCACAACCGAAGCAGTGATAGAACTGCTTGGTGGGGCTGACAGTGAACGAGGGGCTTTTTTCGTTATGAAAGGGGCATAGGCCAAGCAAGTTGGCCCCACC
Source organism: Achromobacter sp. E1 (assembly GCF_037039475.1). Classification (NCBI taxonomy): domain Bacteria; kingdom Pseudomonadati; phylum Pseudomonadota; class Betaproteobacteria; order Burkholderiales; family Alcaligenaceae; genus Achromobacter; species Achromobacter sp. E1. Next base: position 1,943,533 of record NZ_CP146253.1, on the reverse strand, counting down.
CTTTCGCAACTGCACATATCGCCCGACAACGTCGACGACGTCGACTCGGGCGAGCAAATCCTGGATGAATGATTCTGGAATCAATAGATTCGGGAATCAGAAATCAATACAGGCGCGGGGGCAGTTGTTGGCTACGGATGCGCTTGTAGTGGCGCTTCACGGCGGCGGCATGCTTGCGCTTGCGCTCGGCGGTGGGCTTCTCATAGAACTCGCGCGAGCGCAGTTCGGTGAGCAAACCGGTCTTTTCGATGGTGCGCTTGAAGCGGCGCAGAGCGGCTTCAAACGGTTCGTTTTCCTTCAGTCGAACGATAGGCATAAAGTAATTGGCCTGCTTGTAGGGTAACAAAGTTGATGACAAACCTGGCTTGCTTTTCCAGCAACGCTGCGCGGACCCAGGTACGCGAAGACGGCCTCTGGCGATAAGACCTGCAAACCGCCAATAGGCAAGTACCGCGAACTGTGAACCTTCAAAGCGCAACCCGGGCATGCGTCCACCCGGGTTTGAGCTGGCTGTTTCCGTTACCCAAAGACTACCCAAAGAGTAACAAGCCAAGTTCGGTTTAGCGATAACCAGCGATTCTAGCATGGTCAAGGACGGTTTGACTACTGCCAGGGACAGTCCGCGCCCTGGGCCCCGCCCTTTTCCTGCCCGCTATCAGCTCAGGGAACCCTTGCGGATCCAGGCTTCCAGTTGATGGGGACGCAAGCTGTCGTAGTCTTCGAAAGGCTGGTGAATCCAGGGATTCGTGGGCAGCTTCTCGACGTAATAATCGGGCGTTGCCAGGGAATGCCCCTTCCACCACAGCACGGCGCTGCGCAATTCGGTGATGTCGGCGAACTGGCTCTTCAGGTGATCGAAGACCTTGTTGAAGGTCTTGCCGGTATCGACCATGTCGTCCACCAGCAACACCCGGCCGGACAGCGTGCCGCGGGTGATGGTGATGAACTGGGCGATGTCCATGTCGCCTTGCTTGGTGCCAGCCGCCTCGCGATAGCTGCTGGTGGCAAGAATGCCCAGCGGCACGTCAAAAATACGCGACATGACGTCACCCACGCGCATACCGCCGCGCGCCAGGCAAAGAATCTTGTCAAACTTCCAGCCCGACTGATGCACCTGCAAAGTAAGGCGCTCGATCAAGCGGTTGTAATCGTCCCACGTTACCCACAGGTGGCTATCGTCACTGGTCGGCGTGCTCATAGGCAAGCATCTCCTGCACAAAAATACGAAAAGGCCGCCGCCGGTATGACCGGCGGCGGCCTTGGGAATAATAACCCGATGTCAGCCCTTCAGGGGATGACGCAAGACAATGGTCTCGTTGCGGTCCGGACCGGTGGACACCAGGTCGATCGGCACGCCGCAGACTTCGGCGACACGCTCCAAATAACGGCGCGCGGCGGCGGGCAGCTTGGCGTATTCGGTGATGCCGACGGTGGATTCGCTCCAGCCGGGCAGCTCTTCGAGCACCGGTTGCGCTTGCGCAACGGCGTGCGCGCCGTAGGGCAGCACGTCGCGGAATTCACCGTTGACGCGGTAGCCGACGCCCAACTGGATGGTTTCCAGACCGTCCAGCACGTCCAGCTTGGTGATGCACAGGCCGGAAATGCCGTTCAGGCGGACCGAGCGCTTCAGCGCGGCGCCGTCGAACCAGCCGCAACGGCGCGGACGGCCTGTGACCGAACCGAATTCCTTGCCGATGGTGGCCAGGCGGGTGCCGATCTCGTCGACCAGTTCCGTGGGGAACGGGCCCGAGCCGACGCGCGTGGTGTACGCCTTGGTGATGCCCAGCACGTAATCCAGTTGCTGGGGGCCGACGCCGGCGCCTGCCGAGGCCGCGCCCGCAACGCAGTTGCTGCTGGTCACGAAGGGATAAGTGCCGTGATCGACGTCCAGCAGCGCGCCTTGCGCGCCTTCGAACAGGAGGCGCTTGCCTTCCTGCTGCATGGCGTACAGGTTGCTGGAGACGTCCTTGACCATCGGGGCGATGGCCGGCGCCAAAGCCATGGCCTGATCGCGCACTTCGTTGGCCGAGACCGCTTCGGCGCCCAGGTACTGGGTCAGCACGAAGTTGTGGTAATCCAGCACTTCGGCGAGCTTTTCGTCAAAGAGCGCCGGATTGAAGAGGTCTTGCACGCGCAGGGCGCGGCGGGCGACCTTGTCTTCGTAGGCAGGGCCGATGCCACGGCCCGTCGTGCCGATCTTGCCCTCGCCCTTGCGCGCTTCGCGCGCCTTGTCGATGGCGACGTGGTACGGCAGGATCAGCGGGCAGATCTCGGAGATCTGCAGGCGCGAACGCACGTCCAGGCCGGCGGCCTCAAGCTCTTCGATTTCCTTGAGCAGGGCTTCCGGGGACAGCACGACGCCATTGCCGATGAAGCAGGTGACGCCGGGGTGCATGATGCCCGACGGGATCAGGCGAAGAATCGTCTTCTTGCCGTTGATCCACAGCGTATGGCCGGCATTGTGACCGCCTTGGAAGCGGACCACGCCCTGGACGGATTCCGCCAGCCAGTCGACGATCTTGCCCTTGCCCTCGTCACCCCATTGGGTGCCGATTACGACTACGTTCTTGCTCATGATACGAATCAATTTCGAGTTTCTCGGGAAATCCGGAAATCTCCCCGCGGCCCCCTCGTTTCCGAGAGGGAGTTAGTCACAGCGTTTTGACCGTCCAGACGCCATCCTGCAGCGCCAGCTCGCGATCGCAAACGAATTCGTCCTGATCCTGCTCGTGACCGGGCAATACCTGAACGACGATTTCCCCTGACCGGCGCAAGCGGCGAACCGCCTCGGTCAGAGCGGGGGCCTGCCCCCAGGGCGCGCGAACCGCTCGCGCCCTTTCCGCCGGCGGCAGACCCGCCGCCAGCTTGCGTAAATCAAGACTGAAGCCCGTTGCCGGACGCGACCGGCCAAACGCGTGGCTGACGTCGTCGTAGCGGCCACCGCTGACCAACGCGTCGTGCCAGCCTTCAGCGTACAGCGCAAACTTGACGCCCGAGTGGTACGCGTAACCACCGACGTCGGCCAGATCGACGCTGAAAGACACGTTGGGCATGGCGTCTACCACTGCCTGAAGGGCGTCGAGCGCCTCGGCGATACCCGGCAGCGCCGGCAGGTCACGGCGGGCGATCTTCAGCACGTCCTGACCACCGTACAGCGTGGGCAGCAATTGCAGCGCCTTCAGCGTTTCCGGCCGGATGCCGGGCGCGCGCGCCGCCAGCTCGCCCAGTCCGGGCACGTCTTTGTCGCGCATCAGCCGGATGGCGTCCTGCGCCAGCTCGGCAGCCGCCGGATCCGACTTCAGGATCGCGCGGAGCACACCGGGATGATTCAGATCCAGGCGCGGATTGCGAACGCCGGCGATGGCAACGGTTTCCAGCACCAGCTGGATGATTTCCAGATCGGCTTCGAATCCGGCATGGCCGTAGATTTCGGCGCCGATCTGCAGCAACTCGCGGCTGGACAGCAAGTCCGAGGGACGGGCATGCAGCACATTGCCGCAATAGCACAGGCGGGTGACGCCCGCGCGGTTGAGCAAGTGCGCGTCAATGCGCGTGACCTGGGGAGTCATGTCCGCGCGCACGCCCAGCGTGCGGCCCGAAAGCTGGTCAATCAGCTTGCAGGTGCGCAGATCCAGATCGCTGCCGGTGCCCGACAGCAATGAATCGATGTACTCGACCAGGGGCGGCGCGACCAGCTCGAACCCGTACGTACGGTAAAGATCGAGAAGTTCGCGGCGCAGTTCCTCGATGCGCCGGGCCTCTGCCGGAAGTACGTCGGCGAGGCTTTCGGGCAGCAGCCAGTTACCCATGAATGTGTTTACCTGAATAACGCCAAGTGATGCGTGGGCGTCGCCCAAACGAAAAGCGGCTGAGGGGCGTAAGCCCGCTCAGCCGCTGCGGAATGTTTTCTAGCTTACGCGGTATTGTACATGGTTCAGCGGCAAGCGCCACCCGGGGGACGGGCATGTCCAGAGCCCCGCGGCGTCCCCGATACCGGTAAGGGAGCATCCCGCCAGAAGCAGAAAAGCCCCTCGGGTACCCGAGGGGCTTTGTCGTTCGTGCCGGCTGCTGCCAGTTACTTGGCCGGCACGGTGACCGGCGCCAGGGCGGCGCCCGCCGGATCCTTCATGAACTGGAAGAAGCTGGAGCTGGGGTCCACCACCAGCACGTCGCCCGGCTTGGAGAACGAGGCGCGATAGGCTTCCAGGCTCTTGTAGTACGTATAGAAGTCCGGATTCTTGCCATAAGCCTGGGCGTAGATGGCTGCCGCGGCGGCGTCGCCCTCACCCATGATGCCCTGGGCCTTGGCGTATGCCTGAGCCACGATGACCTCGCGCTGGCGGTCGGCCTCGGCGCGGATCTTCTCGCCTTCGGCAGCGCCGATCGAGCGCAGTTCGTTCGCCACGCGAGTACGCTCGGCTTCCATGCGGCGGTACACCGACTCGGAAATTTCCGGCGCGAACTCGATGCGGCGCAGACGCACGTCAACGATCTGCACGCCCAGCGGCTCGGCGCGCTTGGCGACGTTGTCCAGGATTTCCGTCATGATCTTGTCGCGTTCGGTCGAGACCACGTCGCGCACCGTACGCACGTTGACCGACGCGTTCAGGGCGTCGCGGATCTGGGCTTGCAGACGCTCTTGCGCCGCACGCTCATTGCCGCCGAACGTCACGTAGAACAGACGGGGATCCGCAATGCGCCACTTGACGTACGAGTCGATCAGCAGGTTCTTCTTTTCGGAAGTCTGGATGCGCTCGGCTTCGTTGGTTTCGATGGTCAGAATGCGCTTGTCGAGCGTGACGACATTCTGGAAAGGCGGCGGAACCTTGAAGTACAGACCAGGTTCACTGATGACGCGGCGGACCTCACCCAGCGAGAACACCAGGGCATAGTCGCGCTCGCGGACCACGAAAACGCTGGAGGAAAGGAGGGCCAGCACGATGAGCAGGCCGACCAGGATGGGCATAAGACGATTCATGTTCAGGACTCCTCCGGATTAGCGCGACATACGGTCGCGGGGCAGCGTGTTGCTATTGCTGCTGCCGGAAGGCTGCGGCACCGGCGCGGCCGAACCGCGCGAAGGCTGCTGGACAGGCGGGTTGGCCACCGGCGAGCCGGAGCTGCCGATATTCGACTTGCCTGCGTCCTGAGCGGCGAGATGCATGATCTTGTCCAAGGGCAGATACAACATGTTGTTGTTGCTCTTGGTGTCGACCATGACCTTGCTGGCGCGGGTGAAGATGTCCTGCATGCTTTCCAGGTACATGCGCTGGCGCATGACTTGGGGAGACTTTTCGTATTCGCCCAGGATGCTGGTAAAGCGCGATGTATTACCTTGCGCATCGCCCACGACCTTGGCCTTGTAGCCTTCGGCCTGCTCCGTCATGCGCGAAGCCTGACCGCTGGCCAGCGGCACGACCTGGTTGGCATAGGCCTGACCTTCGTTGATCTGGCGCTCGCGATCCTGACCGGCCTTCACGGCGTCGTCGAACGCGGCCTGGACCTGTTCGGGCGGCTGCACGTTCTGGATGGCGACGGTGCTGACCTGCACGCCCGTCTTGTAGCGGTCGAGAATCTGCTGCATCAGCGCCTGGACCTGCGAGGCCACCGTCGTACGGCCTTCGTACAGCACGAAGTCCATCGACTGCTTGCCCACCACTTCGCGCATGGCGGTTTCCGACGCCTGGCGCACGGATTCGTCCGGGTCGCGCGTCATGAAGAGATAGTCGGGCGCGCCGTCCGCACGCAGGCGGTACTGGACGACGAACTGCATATCGACGATGTTCTCGTCCGTCGTGAGCATCAGCGCTTCGGGCAGGACCTTGTTGCGCGCGCCGCCACGGAAACCGACTTCGAACGTGCGCAGTTGCGACACGTTGACGATTTCATGGCTTTGAATGGGATAAGGCAGGCGCCACTGAAAACCGGCTTGCGACGTGCTCTTGTATTTGCCGAACTGGGTCACGACCGCGACCTGGCCTTCTTGCACGATGTAGAAGCCGCTGGCCAGCCAGATGCCTGCCGCCACCAGGGCAATGACGCCCAGGCCGATGCGTGTGCCCCGCGGGGATGGCGGCGTCATGCCGCCACGATTGCCGGGCCGGTTGTTGCCGCCCCCGCCCTTGCGCCCGAACAGGTTCCCGATGCGATTATTGAAATCGCGCCAGACCTCGTCCAGGTCGGGAGGGCCGTCCCCATTGCCTTGAGGCCGCTTGGGCGGCGGCTCGGAGCCATTGTTGTTTCCGCGACCCCAGCCGGGGTCATTCAGATTGAAGAGTTTGATAATTCGCGGCATTGTTTCCCACAATCTGTCCGGTTTCCGCAATTGCCCCGCGCAACGCATCCAAACCGGCGCGCTCGGTGGCGCTTACAAATACTCGCGCAATCGTACCATGTGCATCGCGCTCCACCCGCGGGTCCAGGCCCGCCCGGTCGATCTTGTTGTATACCAGAATGGTTGGAATCGCGGCAGCGCCTATTTCGGCGAGGACCTTGTTGACTTCGAAAATCTGCTCATCCCGCTGCGGGCTGGCCGAGTCCACCACATGCAGGAGCAGATCCGCGTGCACGGTTTCTTCGAGCGTGGCGCGGAAGGCGGCAATCAGGTTATGCGGCAGGTCGCGGATGAAGCCCACGGTGTCCGACACCACCACCGATCCGGCGCCTTCGATCCAGATGCGGCGGGTCGTCGTGTCCAGCGTGGCGAACAACTGGTCGGCCGCGTAGGCGTCCGCGCGGGTCAGCGCGTTAAACAGCGTCGACTTGCCGGCGTTGGTGTAACCCACCAGCGACACCGACAACGCACCGCCCCGCGCGCGGGCGCGCCGCTGGGTGATGCGCTGGCGTTCGACCTTGTCGAGCCGTTCACGCAGCGTCTTGACCTTGGCGCCGATCATGCGGCGGTCCATTTCAAGCTGGGATTCACCTGGCCCGCGCATCCCGATGCCGCCGCGTTGCCGTTCCAGGTGACTCCACATGCGTGTCAGGCGCGTGGCCAGATGCTGAAGCTGGGCCAGTTCGACCTGCAGCTTGCCTTCGTGGCTCTTCGCGCGCAGCGCGAAGATGTCCAGGATGAGCGCAACGCGATCCACGACGCGCAGGTTGAAGGCGCGTTCGAGGTTGCGCTGCTGGGCTGGCGAAAGCGGCTGGTCGAAAAGGATGATGTCGGCAAGCAGCGCCTGCGCCATCGCGACACCCTCGTCGGCCTTGCCGGAGCCGATGAAGAACTTGGCGTCGGGACGATCGCGGCGGGCCGTCAGGGTGCCGACGATTTCGGCGCCCGCGCCCTTGGCCAGCATGGCAAATTCCTCGGCGTGTGCCGTGAAGTCCGGATCACCGAGATCCACGCTGATGATCAGAGCGCGCATACATGCACCATATTCGAGCCAAAGCGAAAATGCCCGCCGACGAGAACCGTCTGGCGGGCAATAAAAGGTAAAGCTGGAGCGAGATTACTCAGCAGGGACTTCCACTTGAAAGTTGACGGCGCGCGCGGGAACGACGGTGGAAATGGCGTGCTTGTAAACCATTTGGGTGACCGTATTGCGCAGCAGCACCACGTATTGGTCGAAGGATTCGATTTGCCCTTGAAGCTTGATGCCGTTCACGAGGTAGATCGACACGGGCACATGATCCTTGCGCAGCGTGTTGAGGAACGGATCTTGCAGAGTTTGCCCTTTATTGCTCATTGGCCAGGCTCCATTTGTTTGTTATTGAGTAATGACGCGCTTTTTGTACTGGTGGTGCACGCCGAAACACGTACTCTACAGGGTTTTCCCGGCCCGTGCTACTTGGCCGGGAAGCAAAAATGAGACCAGAGTTTTCCAGCTGAAATGCCTCTGAAATTCACGCCTTCAGGATGCTCTGGAGCGCTTGCAGAAGCAGGTCGCACTGGGCTTCGGTACCCACCGTGATGCGCAGGAATTGATCGATCCGTGGATGACGGAAATGACGCACGATGATGCTGCGCTCGCGCAGGGCGGCGGCAAGCGTCGCGGCGTCCTGTGACTGATGGCGCGCGAACACGAAGTTCGCCGCTGAAGGAAGCACCTCGAAGCCCAGCGCCTGCAACCCTGCGGTCATGCGGGACCGCGTATCGACCACGCCTTTGCGGGTCTGCTCAAAGTACTCCGTATCTTCCAGCGCCGCTACTGCGCCGGCGGATGCCAAACGATCGATGGGGTAGGAGTTGAAACTGTTCTTTACCCGCTCAAGCCCGTCGATCAGCGCGGCGCTGCCCACGGCAAAACCAACCCGCAGGCCCGCAAGCGAACGCGACTTCGAAAGGGTCTGCACCACCAGCAGGTTGTCGTAGCGCGAGACCAGCGGGATCACCGATTCGGCGCCGAAATCCACATACGCCTCGTCCACGACAACGACGGTGTCCGGATTGCCGGCCACGATGCGCTCGACCTCGGCGGCGCTGAGCGCCCGGCCGGTGGGCGCGTTGGGATTCGGGAAGATGATGGCGCCCGCCTGACCGTGGCGCGCGGGCAGGTAGTCTTCGACGTCGATGCAAAAGTCCGCGGTGAGCGGCATCGTTTCGAATTCGATGCCGTACAGGCCGCAGTACACGGGATAGAAGCTGTACGTGATGTCCGGAAAGCGCAGCGGACGGTCATGCTTGAGCAGGGCCAGAAACGCATGCGCCAGGACCTCGTCCGACCCGTTGCCCACGAACACCTGCTGCGGCTGCGCGCCGACCGCGGCGGCGATGGCCTCGCGCAGGCGGTCCGAGGACGGGTCCGGATAGAGCTTGAGCGTATCGTCGCAAGCGGCGCGGATCGCATCGAGCACCTTGGGCGACGGCCCGTAAGGGTGCTCGTTGGTGTTCAGCTTGACCAGATTCTGAAGCTTGGGCTGCTCGCCCGGCACATAGGGACTGAGCGTCCCGACAACGGGACTCCAGAAGCGGCTCATGGATCAGCTTTCCTGCGCGTAAGGGTTGTGCGAGGACTTGAATTCGATACGCAGCGGCGTGCCGGCCAAGTCGAACGCATTGCGGAAACGCGTTTCGAGGTAACGGCGGTACGAATCGGGAATGGCGTCCAGGGCGTTGCCGTGAATGACGACCAGCGGCGGGTTCTGTCCGCCTTGGTGCGCGTAGCGCATCTTGGGACGGAAGATGCCCTTGCGCGGAGGCGGCTGCTGTTCGACAGCGGCCTGCAGCTCGCGCGTGAGCTTGGGCGTGGACAGTTTGGCAAAGGCCGCGGCATGGGCGGCATTGATGGACTTGAGCAGGGGCTTGATGCCCTGCCCGCGCAGCGCCGAGATCGTGTGCACGCGCGCGAACGACAGGAAGCGCAGCTTGCGGTTGAACTCGCGCTCGATGCGTTCCTTTTCTTCGCCGTCCAGGCCGTCCCACTTGTTGACGGCCACGACCACGGCTCGGCCGGTTTCCAGCACGAATCCGGCGATGTGCGCGTCCTGCTCGGAGATTTCGGTTTGCGCGTCGAGCATGAGCAGCACGACGTTGCTGGCCTCGATGGCCTGCAAGGTCTTGATGACGGAGAACTTTTCGACCGCCTCGAACACCTTGCCGCGCTTGCGCAGCCCGGCCGTGTCGATCAGCGTGTAACGGCGCCCATCGCGCTCGAAATCGATTTCGATGGCGTCGCGCGTCGTGCCCGGCATGTCGAACGCAATCACGCGCTCTTCGCCCATGAGCGTATTGATGAGCGTGGACTTGCCTACGTTGGGACGGCCCACGATCGCCAGCTTGATGCGGTGATCGTGCTCGCCTTCTTCGACCGGTTCTTCTTCGACGGGCGGCTCGGCCAGATCCTTGAGCGCCAGCTCGATGAGATCCACGATGCCGTCGCCGTGCGCCGCCGAAATGGGATACGGCTGGCCCAGGCCAAGTTCATGGAACTCGGCGATGGCGGGGCCAAGGCCCATGCCTTCGGCCTTGTTCACCGCGAGCAGCACGCGCTGCTGGCCGGACTTGCGCAGCAGTTGCGCGATCTCGTGATCGTGCGCATTGATGCCAGAGCGCGCATCCACCAGGAACACGACGACGTCCGCCTCGGCGATGGCCTGGCGGGTCTGCCGGGCCATTTCCAGCAGGATGCCGTCCTTGGCCACGGGCTCGAAGCCGCCGGTATCGATGGCGATGAACGGAATATCGCCCACCCTGCCCTCGCCGTAATGGCGATCGCGGGTCAGGCCGGAATAATCGGCCACCAGCGCGGCGCGCGATCGCGTCAGGCGGTTGAAAAGGGTCGATTTCCCCACATTGGGGCGGCCGACCAGGGCAACGACAGGCTTGAAAGACACGGTAAAAGGCTTTGTTTTATAAGTTTCAGTTGGCGCCGATCATGACGAGATTGCCATTGCCCGTCTGGACCAGCACACCTTGGGGCGTCGTCTGCGGCGGCGACACGACTGCACCGCCGCCCACCGACAGGCGCGCCATCAGGCTGCCATCGCTGCGCGACAGGAAGTGCACGTAACCATCCAGATCGCCGACAGCCAGCGCTCCCCCAAGCATAGCCGGAGCCGTGAGCTGGCGGTTCTTCAGAGCGCTCTGTTTCCAGACATTGCCGCCGTTATCGAGCGCAAACGCGTTGACCACGCTGTTCTGGTCGGCGGCATAAGCGAAGCGGTCATCGAGCGTGAGGCCACTGACGCTGGAGAAATCCTTGGTCCAGAGCGGGCGGCCACCAGCGGTGACGTCAAAGCAGACGATGCGTCCCTGATAAGCAACCGCGCACAGCAGGTTGCCCGCGATCCGGGGCGCGCCCACCACGTCGGTCAGACGCTCCAGGTCGCTGGCGCCGCGCGGCGTGGCCACGGTGCCTTCCCATTGCACGTTGCCGCTATTGGAGGCGATGGCCATGATCTTGCCGCCGGGCAGGCCCGTGATGACGAGGCCTTCGGCCAGGACCATCTGCGAGACGCTGCGCAAGGCGAGCGACGGGCCGGGACGCTGCACGCTCCAGACGCGCTCGCCGCTGTTCGCGTCGAAAGCCTGGATGCGGTAGTCGCCGCTGCGCACGACGACGATGCCGTAGCCGACGACCGGCGGAATCGTGACGTCGCTGGTGGCGCGGACCTTCCACTTCACCTTGCCGGTGTCGTCAAAGGCGATGACGTCGCCGTTGGGCGAAGCGACCGCAGTGGTGGTGCCGTCGCTGCCGGCGCCCGCCGACAGCTTGCCCTCGGCCTTGGCCTTCCAGATGACGCGGCCGCTTTGCAGGTCGAACTTGCCGACCGAGCCGTCGGGCGTGGCGGCATAGATGGCATCGCCCAGCACGGTGGGCGCGAAGCCCAGGCCGGAGCCGCTGCCGATGGACGTGGACCAGACCTGGCGCACGGACATGCCGGCCTTGTATTCGGTCAGGGGCGCCGGATCGTAACGGCCGTCGTCATGGGAGAACAGGCCGCATCCGCCCAGGGCAAGCAGGCTTGCCAAGAGGACGGCGCCGCGCCACGTACGGCCAGGTGCAAATTTACGCATTACAGTCACGCTCCGCTCAAGGCATCCAGTTTCAGTTGCACAACCTGGGTCAAGGGATTGGCCGCACCCAGGCCATCGATGGCGCTCTGCCAGGCCGCGCGCGCTTCCTCGCGCTTGCCTTGCGCAGCCAGCACGTCGCCGCGGCGGTCAGCGAACAAGGCGGCGAAGGCGGCCGGCGGATTGTTCAGCTGCGCCAGCGCGGCGTCGTATTGCTTCTGGTCCAGCATCATGCCGGCCAGGCGCAGGCGCGCCACGGCTTGCATGGAGGGGTTCTTGTTCTGACCGGCCAGCCATTCGAGCTGTTCGCGAGCGCCGGCGTCATCCTTCTGCGCCTGCAGGGCCTGCGCGGCCACCAGGGCGCCACGCGCGGCGTAGCCGGTGTTGGGATACTTTTCGCGCAGCGTCGAGGCTGCGGTCTTGATGCGCACCGAGGAATCGGCGCCACCCAGGCGCGCGGCGTCTTCCAGCGCTTCGAAGTAGCCCATTGCCTGGTTGGCCTGGTGCGATTCGTACGCCTTCCAGCCCCACCAACCGCCCCAGGCCAGGAGCACCGCCGTCGCCAGCGTCAGCAGAAGCGTGCCATAGCGGGCCCACCACGCCTTGATCGCGTCGAGTTTTTCCTGTTCTTCAAGATCGTATGCCATGCGTTAACCCTTGTTGTTCAATGCGTCGGCCAGCTTCGCCAGCGGAACCTGTTGCTGCGCCGAGTCGCCCTGCCCTTCTGCGCGCAGGAACTTGACGCTGGCGGTCTGCGACGCCACTTCGTCGGCGCCAAGGATAACCGCAACGCGGGCGCCGCTGGCGTCCGCGCGCTTGAATTGGGACTTGAAGCCTGCCGATCCGGCATGCACGATGACCGACAGTCCCGCGTCACGCAGGTCTTCGCCGACCCGCGCGGCCAGGCGCTGCGCGTCCTCGCCCTGGTGCACGACGTACACGTCGCACTCGGCCGGCGCGGCGACTTCGACGCTTTGTTCCCACAGGTCGAGCAGGCGCTCCATGCCAATGGCAAAGCCCACGGCAGGCGCCGGCTTGCCGCCCAGCAGTTCGACCAGGCCGTCGTAGCGGCCGCCGCCGCAGACCGTGCCCTGGGAACCCAGGCGGTCCGTGACCCATTCGAAGACGGTCAGGTTGTAGTAGTCCAGGCCGCGGACCAGACGGGGATTCAAGCGGTATTCGATGCCGGCGTCGGTCAGGCGCTGGCACACGCCGTCAAAGTGCGCGCGCGATTCTTCGCCCAGGAAGTCGAACAGGCGCGGCGCGCTGTCGGCCATTTCCTGCATGGCGGGGTTCTTCGTGTCCAGCACGCGCAGCGGATTGCTGTACATGCGGCGCTGGCCGTCTTCGTCGAGGATGTCGCGGTGCTTTTCAAGATGCTGGATCAGGGCGGCGCGGTGCGCGGCGCGCTCGGCCGGCTGGCCCAGCGAATTCAGTTCAAGGCGCACGTCCTTCAGGCCCAGCAGCTTCCAGAGGCGGCCCAGCATGACGATGAGTTCCGCGTCCACGTCGGGACCGGCAAAGCCCAGCGCTTCGACGTCGATCTGGTGGAACTGGCGATAGCGCCCGCGCTGCGGGCGCTCGTGACGGAAGACGGGACCGATGGAGTAGACGCGTTGCGGGCGATCGTAGAGCAGGTTGTGTTCGATCGAGGCGCGCACGATCCCGGCGGTCATTTCGGGGCGCATCGTGAGCGATTCGCCGTTGAGCGCGTCGGTGAACGTGTACATCTCTTTTTCGACGATGTCGGTGACTTCGCCGATGCCGCGTGCAAACAGGCGCGTATGCTCAAGCACGGGCGTACGCACATTGCGGTAGCCATAGCCGCGCAGCCAGCCGCGCACGATTTCCTCGAATTGCTCCCAGCGGGCGCTTGCCCCCGGCAACAGGTCATTCATGCCGCGGATGGCGGCGACTTTCTGGAAAGCTTGAGTCATCTTGATCATGCCGTCGGCGCGCCCGAGAAGCGCGCCCATGGCTACACCCTTACTTTAGTGAGAGGCGAGCGCGCCATACCGGCGCGCAACGTATTCTTCAACGATGGCCTGGAACTCTTCGGCGATATGGTCGCCCTTGAGCGTCACCGTGCGCTCGCCGTCGACGAACACCGGCGCAGCCGGCACTTCGCCGGTACCCGGCAGGCTGATGCCGATGTCGGCATGACGGCTTTCGCCCGGCCCATTGACCACACAGCCCATCACCGCGACGTTCATCGATTCGACGCCGGGATACTGCGTACGCCACACCGGCATCTGCCGGCGCAGGAACGACTGGATGCTGTCGGCAAGTTCCTGGAAGAACGTGCTGCTGGTCCGGCCGCAACCGGGGCAGGCGACGACCATGGGCGTGAATGCGCGCAGGCCCATGGTCTGCAGGATTTCCTGCGCGACGATGGCCTCGCGGCTGCGCTCTCCGCCCGGTTCGGGGGTGAGCGAAATGCGGATGGTGTCGCCGATGCCCTGCTGCAGGAGCACGGCAAGTGCGGCGGTCGAGGCCACGATGCCTTTGCTGCCCATGCCGGCTTCGGTCAGGCCCAGATGCAGCGGATAGTCGCAGCGGGCGGACAAATCGCGGTAGACGGCGATGAGATCCTGCACGTGGCTGACCTTGCACGACAGGATGATGGCGTCGCGCCGCAGGCCGAGTTCCTCGGCGCGCTGGGCATTGCTGATGGCCGAGACGACCAGCGCGTCGCGCATGACGGCCTGCGCTTCCCAGGGCTGGGCGCGGCGGCTGTTTTCGTCCATCTTGCGCGCCATGAGCTCGTGGTCGAGGCTGCCCCAGTTGACGCCGATGCGCACGGGCTTGTCATAGCGGCAGGCGACTTCGATCATTTGCGCGAAGTTGTCGTCGCGGCGCTTGCCGCCCCCCATGTTGCCGGGGTTGATGCGGTACTTGGACAGCGCCTGGGCGCATTCCGGGAACTGCGTCAGCAGCTTGTGGCCGTTGTAGTGGAAGTCTCCCACCAGCGGCACGTTCACGCCCATGCGGTCGAGCTGCTCGCGGATGGCGACGACCTCGCGGGCGGCCTCGGGCGTGTTCACGGTAATGCGCACGAGCTCGGAGCCGGCCTGAGCCAGCTCCTTGACCTGGATCGCGGTGGCGATGGCGTCCGCGGTGTCGGTGTTGGTCATGGACTGAACCACGACCGGGGCGTCTCCGCCCACCGTCACGACACGATCGCCCCACTTCACCGCGACGGAACGCGTGGCGCGGCGCGCTGCGGCCCCCACCGAGGGAGGCGGCGCGTCCTGGCAAGGCAGAGAAGAATCTTGCATCGGTTGGAACCGGGTTACTTGGTCGGCTTCGGCAGCCAGTCGGCGGGCAGCCACTGCTGCGGCAGCCAACCTTGCCAGAAGGCATACGCCACGCCGGCGGCAAGCACCAGCACGATGGCGATCAGCCAGCCCCACGACGACGTGGACGAGCGGTCGTCGTCGGCGCTGGATTGCGGAATGGAATGCGCGGAATGCAGCGAGCTGGGGCTGAGCTTGGCCGGGCCGGTGGCGCGGGCCTTGGGATCGAGCGAGTCGACGATGGCCTGGGCGTCGGCGCCGAGCAGCCGCGCATAGTTGCGCACGAGGCCGCGCAAGGAAACGCCGGTGGGCAGGTTGTCCCACTGCTCGTTTTCAAGGGCTTCGATCTGCTTGGTGGAAAACTTGATGCGGCTGGAGACTTCGTCGAGCGACCAGCCCTTGGCCAGGCGCAAACCGCGCAAGGCTGCGCCCACGCTGCCCACCGCGCCGGCGGACGAGTCGGAAACTGCAGAAGCGAAATCCTGCGTCATGCGTGCACCTGTTTAATTGGTATGGTCTGGCGCTGGGCGGCATTGCGCTCGGTGATCCGAGTGCGATCCCGCACCTCTCCGGCCAGTTGGCCGCAAGCCGCATCGATGTCGTCGCCCCGGGTCTTGCGGACCGTGGTGATGATGCCGGCGTCCATCAGACGCTGGGCAAACACCTTCACCCGCGCCGAGGCCGATCGCTTCAGGCCGGAGGCGGGGAACGGGTTGAACGGGATGAGGTTCAGCTTGCAGCGCACCTGGCGTGCAATGTGGATCAATTCCTTGGCGTGCTGGTCGGTGTCGTTGATGCCGTCCAGCATGCAGTATTCGAACGTGATGAAGTCGCGGGGCGCAAACGCCAGGTAGCGTTCGCAGGCGGCCAGCAGCTCCTTCAGCGGGTACTTCTTGTTCAGCGGCACGAGCTCGTCGCGCAGCGCGTCGTTGGGCGCATGCAGCGACACGGCCAGCGCCACAGGACAGTCTTGCGACAGGCGGTCCATCATGGGCACGACACCAGACGTGGACACCGTGACGCGGCGGCGCGACAGGCCGTACGCGTTGTCGTCCAGCATCAGGCGCAGCGCGGGCAGGACCTGGTCGTAATTGAGCAGGGGTTCGCCCATGCCCATCATGACGACGTTGCTGATGACGCGGGTGTCTTCGGTGGCGCGGGCGCTTTCAAGGCGGGCCGTGCCGATGTCGGCCTCTAGCACGCGCTTGGCCCACCACAGCTGGCCGATGATTTCGCTGGTCTTCAGGTTGCGGTTGAAGCCCTGGTGCCCTGTCGAGCAGAAACGGCAGTTCACCACGCAGCCAGCCTGGCTGGAGATGCACAGCGTGCCACGGTCGTCTTCGGGGATGAAGACGGTTTCGATGGCATTGCCCTGCCCCACATCGAACAGCCACTTGCGGGTGCCGTCGGTCGAGCGTTGCTCGATGTTGACGGGCAATGCCTCGATGCGGCAATGCGTGGCAAGCTGGCTGCGGAAATCGCGGGCCAGGTCGGTCATGGCGTCAAACGAATCGGCGCCGCGCTGGTGCATCCAGCGCTGCAGCTGGCGGGCGCGAAACGGCTTGCCGCCCCACTGCCCGACCAGTTCGGACAGGGCGGAGCCGTCCAGCCCCAGCAGATTGATTCGTTCGACGGATTCCATAACCAGGTAAAACTAAAGCGCTTTCAACAACTTAAGCCAAAAATTAACGGCTGTGGATGTTGATTTCGGGGAAGAAGAAAGCCACTTCGACAGCGGCCGTTTCCGGCGCGTCGGAGCCGTGGACGGCGTTGGCGTCGATGCTGTCGGCGAAGTCGGCGCGGATGGTGCCGGCTTCAGCCTTCTTGGGGTCCGTGGCGCCCATCAGGTCGCGGTTCTTCTGGATGGCGTCTTCGCCTTCCAGGACTTGCACGAACACGGGGCCCGAGACCATGAAGTCGACCAGGTCCTTGAAGAAGGGGCGGGCGGCGTGCACAGCGTAGAAACGCTCGGCGTCGGCGCGCGACAGTTGGGTCAGGCGGGCGGCGATGACCTTCAGGCCGGCTTGCTCGAAACGGGCGACGATCTGGCCGATCACGTTCTTGGCGACGGCGTCGGGCTTGATAATCGAGAGGGTGCGTTGAATGGACATAAAGGACTCCGAAAACTGATTTCTGACGGGTTTCTAGTTAATTGCCTGGTGGGGCTCTGTGCTTGCCGATGCCGCGCTGGGGTGCCACCCTTGGGTGCCACATCAAGCGCCATCGCGCCGTTGGCACGCAGGAGATCCGAAACGAATGGGTGTCTCGGGCCGCCCTGAACCACCGACCAAGACAGGATTCGACACTGCCGACCTGTCGGACGCATCCTGGAATGCCAGCGGGATTCCGGCTGCGCGCCAATCCAATGATTCAACGCGCATTTCCGAAGGAATCCTCAATGAATTCAGGGACTTCTAAAAGGTTTACAGTAACCCGGTATTCTAACACGCTGAGAAGACCGCATTACATCTTAAAATGAGCGGTTTGCTGCCCGCTTCCTACCCGGGCGCCCCTGTCTGCCGGAACTTAGTAATGACTCAAGCTGCTCCCCCGAACGCCGCGCCCATCGCCGGCGAAACCCCGGAACTCTCCAAGAGCTTCGAACCCTCCGAACTGGAATCCCGCTGGTACGCCGAGTGGGACAAGCGCGGCTACTTCGCCGCGGGCCAGCACGTGAAAACGGGGACGGAAAGCCAGCCCTACGTCATCCAGTTCCCGCCGCCCAACGTGACCGGCACCCTGCACATGGGCCACGCGTTCAACCAGACCATCATGGACGGCCTGGTGCGCTACCACCGCATGTCGGGCGACGACACCGTGTTCATTCCCGGCACCGACCACGCCGGCATCGCCACGCAGATCGTCGTTGAAAGACAGCTCGACGCGCAAAAGGTTTCGCGCCACGACCTGGGCCGCGAGAAGTTCGTCGAGAAGGTGTGGGAATGGAAGGAGAAGTCCGGCAGCGCCATCACCGGACAGGTGCGCCGCCTGGGCGCCTCGGCCGACTGGCCTCGCGAATACTTCACCATGGACGACCGCATGTCGCGCGGCGTGGTGGAAACGTTTGTCCGGCTGCATAAACAGGGACTGATCTACCGCGGCAAGCGCCTGGTCAATTGGGATCCCAAGCTGCTCACGGCCGTGTCCGACCTGGAAGTGCAGTCCGAAGAGACCGATGGCCACATGTGGCACATCCTCTACCCGTTCGTCGACGGTCCGCAGACCATCGTCGACAAGGACGGCCAGACCGTCACCCTGCGCGGCATGACCATCGCCACGACGCGCCCGGAAACCATGCTGGCCGACGGCGCGCTGTGCGTGCATCCCGACGATCCCCGCTACAAGCATCTGGTCGGCAAGCAAGTCGAGCTGCCGCTTTGCGACCGCAACATTCCCATCATTGCCGACGATTTCGTCGACCCTGAATTCGGCACGGGCTGCGTGAAGATCACGGGCGCCCATGACTTCAACGACTACGCCTGCGCGATGCGCCACGATCTGCCGCTGATCGTGATCTTCACGCTGGACGCGCACATCAACGAAAACGGTCCCAAGCAATTCCAGGGCATGGAACGCTACGAGGCCCGCAAGGCGGTCGTTGCGCAACTGGAAGCCGAGGGCTATCTGGTCAAGGTCGAGCCGCACAAGATGATGCAGCCCAAGGGCGACCGCACCGGCGTCGTGCTTGAGCCGATGCTGACCGACCAGTGGTTCGTCGCCATGAGCAAGCCCGCGCCGGAAGGCACACTGAACCCGGGCAAGAGCATCACCGAAGTCGCGCTGGAAGTCGTGGCCGACGGCCGCATCCAGTTCTATCCGGACAACTGGACCACCATCTACAACCAGTGGCTCAACAACATCCAGGATTGGTGCATTTCGCGCCAGCTGTGGTGGGGTCACCAGATTCCGGCCTGGTACTCGGAAGACGGCCAGGTGTTCGTGGCGCACGACGAAGCGGGCGCAATCGAGCAGGCGCGCGCCGCCGGCGTCACGGGCCCGCTCACGCGCGATCCCGACGTCCTGGACACGTGGTTCTCGTCGGGCCTCGTGCCCTTCACGACGCTGGGCTGGCCGGAAAACACGCCGGACCTGCAGCGCTATCTGCCTTCCAGCGTCCTGGTCACGGGCTTTGACATCATCTTCTTCTGGGTGGCGCGCATGGTCATGCTGACCACGCACCTGACTGGCCAGATTCCGTTCAAGCACGTTTACGTGCACGGCCTCATCCGCGACGCCGACGGCCAGAAGATGAGCAAGTCCAAGGGCAACACGCTGGACCCGGTGGACCTGATCGACGGCATCGACCTGGACGGCCTGGTGGCCAAGCGCACCTACGGCCTGATGAATCCGAAACAGGCCGGCGCCATCGAAAAGGCCACGCGCCGCCAGTACCCCGACGGCATCCCCGCTTATGGCACCGATGCGCTGCGCTTCACGATGGCGGCCTACGCCACCCTGGGCCGCAACATCAACTTCGACCTGAAGCGTTGCGAGGGTTACCGCAATTTCTGCAACAAGCTCTGGAACGCCACACGTTTCGTGCTGATGAACACCGAAGGCCATGACCTGTCGGTGCCGGACGAAGGCGAACTGTCCTTTGTCGACCGCTGGATCGTCAGCCAGATGCAGACGCTGGAAGCCGACGTCGCGCGCGGCTTTGCCGACTACCGTTTCGACAACATCGCCAATGCAATCTACCGCTACGTCTGGGACGAATACTGCGACTGGTATCTGGAACTGGCCAAGGTGCAGATCCAGACCGGCACGCCGGCCCAGCAGCTTGGCACCCGCCGCACGCTGATCCGCGTTCTGGAATGCGTGTTGCGCCTGGCGCATCCGATCATTCCGTTCATCACGGAAGAGCTGTGGCAGAAGGTGTCGGTCGTGGCCGGCAAGCGCAAGGAAGGCGTGGCCGACAGCGTCAGCGTGCAGCCCTACCCCAAGGCCAATCCGGCCGCGGTGGATGCAGCCGCCGAAGCCGATGTGGCCGAACTGAAGGCGCAAGTCGAGGCCGTGCGCGCCCTGCGCGGCGAGATGAGCCTGTCGCCCGCCCAGAAGGTGCCGCTGTGCGCGCAGGGCGATGCGCCCATGCTGACCCGCAACGCGCCCTACCTGGCCGCGCTGGCCAAGTTGAGCCAGGTTGACGTGCTGGACGTGCTGCCCGACGCGGGCGCGCCGGTGCAGGTCGTCGGCGCCAGCCGCCTGATGCTGCACGTCGAGATCGACGTCGCCGCCGAGCGCGTGCGTCTGGACAAGGAGATCGCCCGCCTCTCCGGCGAGATCGCCAAGGCCCAGGGCAAACTGTCCAACGCCAGCTTCGTCGAGCGCGCGCCCGCCGCCGTCGTGGAACAGGAAAAGGCCCGCATGGCGCAGTTCGGCGAAACCCTGCAGAAGGTGCAGGAGCAGCGCGCAAAGCTCGGCAACTGATCCTCGCGCCGCCCCAGAAACCCCGGACATTGTTCCGGGGTTTTTGTTTGGGGACAGCCGGGAGTCAGACCCCGCCGTCCGTCATCCGATACCAGCTGACCACCGCATTGACGTACAGGCGGCGCAGCGGATAAAGCGGAAATGGCTTGATGGCCGACAGCGGCACGGGCAGCGCATTGGCATCGTCCGTGACCACGTACTGCGCCATTGCGGCCCCCATGCAGGTCTGCAGGCCGACGCCGCGGCCCTGGCAGCCGATGTCCACCAGCAGCCCGGGCTGCGGTTCATGCAGATGCGGAAGATAGTCGCGCGTGACGGCCACCCTGCCGCACCAGCGGAACTCGAACGGCGTGCCGGCCACCTGCGGGAACATCTTGACCATCACGCGCTCCAGATGCGCCCAATCCGCCTCGCCCTTGGGTTCGCGAAACGGCCCCCGGCCGCCCATCAAGAGGCGGCCCTGGTGATCCAGACGAAAGTACAGCAGCAGGTTGCGCGTGTCGGACGTGACGTGTCCCTCGGGAAAGATGCCCGCGCGGATTCGGTCGGGCAGTGGGACGGTGGCCACCTGAAAGGTGTTGGCATCGATGATGGACGGCTTGAGGCCGGGCCACAGCTCGCCGCCGTAGGCATTGGTGCACATCACCACGCGATCGGCGCTGATCGACGGCCCGCGCGCCGTGGACACTTTCCACTTGCCGCCGTCGCGCGCCAGGCCCGTGACGGGCGTGTCGGTGTGCAGGATCGCGCCCGCATTCAGCGCGGCGCGCGCCAGGCCGCGCGCATAGCTCAGCGGCTGCACCGCGCCCGCCCGCCGGTCCACCCATCCGCCCAGATATTTATCCGTGCCGATAAGACGGGCGACCTGCGCCCGATCCAGCGGTTGCGCGTCCACGCCCAGCCGCGCCCATTGCGCCGCGCGGCCTTGCGCGACACGCAGCGCCTCGGGCGTGTGCGCGCCCTGGATCCACCCCTTGCGCACGCGCGGCACGTCCATTGCGTGGCGCTCGATCAGGTCGAAGACCGCGTCCGCCGTCCCGCCGGCGAACCGTGTCAACCGCTCGCCACGCTCGGGGCCAAACATAGCAACCAGATCGTCAGGGTCGTATTTCAAGCCCGGAATGACCTGCCCGCCATTGCGGCCCGAGCCGCCAAAGCCGATCTCGCGCGCCTCCAAAAGCACGACCTTGACGCCACGCTCGGCCAGGTGCAACGCAGTGGACAGGCCGGCGTAGCCGCCGCCGATCACGGCGACGTCGGCCCGCGTGGACGCGTCAAGCGGCCCGGTGGGCGGCGGCGGCGCTGCGGTGGCCGCCCATAGTGACGGGGAAAGCGGAAACGGCGCTGGCTGCATGGGGCGTCCTTACATGGGGTGCAACACACGCCGCAGGAAGTCCTGCGTGCGCGGATGCTGCGGATGATTCAGCACTTCGCGGGCGGCGCCCTGTTCCACCATGACGCCGCCGTCAAAGAACATGACGCGGTCGGCGACCTCGCGCGCAAAGCTCATTTCGTGCGTTACGACGACCATCGTCATGCCGGCCTCGGCCAGCTTGCGCATGACGCCCAGCACGTCGCCGACCAATTCGGGATCGAGCGCCGAGGTGGGCTCGTCGAACAGGATCGCCTTCGGTCGCATGGCCAGCGCGCGTGCAATCGCCACGCGCTGCTGCTGGCCGCCCGACAGCTGGTTCGGATGCGCGTTTTCCTTGTCCGCCAGGCCGACGCTGGCCAGCAGCTCGCGGCCGCGTTCCACCGCCTGAGCGCGCGGCTCTTTCTTGACGAAGATCGGGCCCTCGATGACGTTTTCCAGCGCCGTGCGATGCGGAAACAGGTTGAAGCGCTGGAACACCATCGCCACCTGCGTGCGGATCGACACGATGGAAGGCGAATCGCAATCGACCAGCTCGCCGTCGACCGTGATGCGGCCGGCGTTGTAGCGTTCCAGTCCGTTGATGCACCGCAGGATGGTCGACTTGCCCGAGCCGGATGGCCCCACGACACACACGACCTCGCCCTGCTCGACTTCGGCGTCGATGCCCTTGAGGACTTCGAGCGGCCCAAAGCTTTTCCTAACGCCTTGCAGGCTGATCATTTGGTTGCGCTCCGTTTTTCCAGATGCCGCACCAGCAGGATTAGCGGCACGCACATCACCAGATACATCAGCGCCACCAGCGTGAACACCGTGGCGTTCTTGAACGTCGACACGGCGATGAGTTTTCCTTGCAGCGCCAGTTCGGCAACGGTGATGGTGGATGCCTGCGACGAGTCCTTGAGCATCATGATCATGATGTTGCCGTATGGCGGCAGGACGATCTTCACGGCCTGCGGCAGCACGACGCGGCGCATCGTCAGCCCCCAGCCCATGCCCATGGCCATGGCCGCCTCGATCTGGCCGCGATCGATTGCCTGGATGCCGGCACGGAAGTTCTCGGCCTGGTAGGCCGAATACGCGACGCCCAGGCCGATGATCGCTGCCTGCACCGCGCTCAGCGACACGCCCATGTCCGGCATCACGAAGTAGATGTAGAAGAGCAGCACGATGATGGGAATGCCGCGCAGCAGATTGACCAGGCCGGCGCTAAAGCCCGACAGGTATTTGTTGCCCGATACCCGCATCAACGCCCAGACCAGTCCCAGCACCGTCGACAGCGCCAGCGAGCCCAGCGTGACCAGGATCGTGAGCTTGGCGCCCTCCAGCAGTATCGGCATGAACTCTGCCGCGTCCTTCATGAATTGCATCATGCGTCCACCACCCCCAGAAGACTGCCCGCGTCGCGCTCCGGATGCGCGGCGTCCGCCGGCGGGTTTGATCGCGCCGGCGGGATTTTTACGAATGTTTGCGCTACGAAAGCCCGGCCGGCCTCAAGCGCCGCCCAGGCCCCACTTCTTCAGGATGGCGTCGATAGCGCCGTCGGCCTTCAGCTTGGCCAACGCCTTGTTGATGCGATCAAGCAGCTCGGTGTCTTCCTTGCGCGTGGCCAGCCCCAGGCTGCCCATGATCGTGGGCTGGTAGGACTGCGCCATCTTCAGATTGGGGTAGTTGCCTTGCGACAGCACATACGCGGCAATGGGATAGTCCATGAACCCGCCCTGGATCCGGCCGGCGTTTGCGTCGCGCATCATGTCGGGCGGATTGTCGTAGAGCTTCACCTCCTTGAAGACGCCGCTCTTCTGAATGGGCTCGACGAAGGCCGTGCCCACCTGCACGCCGACCGTCATGCCCTTCATGTCGGCGAACGACTTGTACTCCTTGTTGTCGCTCTTGAGCACCATCAGGCCTTCGCCATAGCGATAGACGGGCTCCGAAAAGCTCACCACCTGCTGGCGCTGAGGCGTGATGAACATCGCCGCCGACACGATATCGATGCGCTTGGAAGTCAGCGAGCCGATCAGCGCTGAAAACGCCATCGGCTCGATCTGCACCGAGAATCCGGCCTCCTTGCCGACCGCTTTCACAATGTCGACCATCACGCCCTCGATGCTGTTCGTCTTGGTATCGAGAAACGTGAACGGGCTGCCGGTGGGCGTGGATCCCACCTTCAATACCGTCTGGGCTTGGGCGCCCGCCGCCATGGACAATGCTGCGAATACAGAGACAACCAGGGTCTTGAATTTCATGACATATCCTCATCGTGGCAAAGAAGGCCGGGCCGCGCCTGGCGCGCCCGGTGGCGGCCCGCTCCCCTCGCGTGCCGCCGCATGGGTGCTGCGCGCTCAGGGCGCTTGTGACGTGTCGCCCTCCGCGGCTTGAGTGATGTTGGAGATGGCCCAGATGACCTCGGTCGTCTCGGACCCCGGATTGCACCAGCGGCGCGGCGTGCTGCTGGCATAGCAGAAGCTGTCGCCCTCCTGCAGGCGGATGACGCGGTCGCCGACCCACAACTCCAGCACGCCCTTGAGCACCACGCCGATCTGCTCGCCCTGCCCGGTCACGAAGAGCTCGCTGCCGGTGGAGCCACCGGGCGCGATCGAGGCGCGGCACAGGTCCATGCTGCGGCAGGCGGCGGGCGTGTACATCTCTTTGCAGATGCCCTTTTCCTTGAGGTCGATGTAGCGATGCGTGCCCGCGCGGGCCACGCGCCCATCTTCCTCGCCGCCCGTGTGCTCGGCGTTGCGCAGCAGGGCATTGACCGACACGCGAAACTCGCGCGCCAGGAGATGAAGGACTTTGACGGAGGCCGAGCTCAGCCCTCTTTCGATCTGGCTCAGAAGGCCCAGCGACATGCCGCAAGCCTGGGCGACGTCAGCGAGCGACCGTCCCTGCTGTTTGCGCAGCTGACGCAGTTGCTGGCCCAGCCATAGATCGACGGCCGACTCCGGCCTGTCCGCCCGGGCGGGTGACGACGGTGCTGCACTGGCACGACGAACGGCGGCTGAGCGGCTCATATGAAAATTTCATGTGCATGTAATTTTCAATACTAAGGAGCAGCGAAAACGCCCACAATCTAGGACCTTCCCTAGCGTTGTGGGCGTTGCGGATGGGCCGCGATGACCGTCAGGCGGCGCCAGAGGGATCGGACGGCTTGCGCGGCCGGCGACGCCGGGATGATCCCGGCTCGGCGGGTAGCGGCGTCCCGGCCAACTCGGCCAGATATCGCTCGTCAAGCTTGCTGAGCCAGCCTTTCTCGCGCGCGGTCGCGATGAGTTCAGGCCGGCGCGCCGCGGTCAATGCCAATGAACGCTCGCGCCGCCAGCGCGCGATATTGGCGTGATGACCGCTCAACAGGGCCGCCGGCACCGCTTCGCCTTCGTACACTTCGGGACGCGTGTAATGCGGGCTGTCCAACAGGCCGGACAAGGTGTCATTGAAGGAGTCCTGCAGCGCGGAATCCCCATCGTTGAGCACGCCGGGCAAAAGGCGCACCGCGGCATCGATCACGGCAAGCGCCGCGATCTCACCGCCGGACAAGACGAAGTCGCCAAGCGAAATCTCTTGCGTGACGCAGCGATCGATGAAGCGCTGGTCCACGCCTTCGTAGCGTCCGCAAATGAGAATGAGGCCATCGCTGGCGGCCAGTGCCTCGGCGCCAGCCTGGTCATAGCGCCGGCCCACCGGAGCCAGCAACGCCACCGGGGCGGGACCAAGCCCCTGTCCGGCGCGCGCCTGCTGGGCGGCGTTGACGGCGGCTTCCAGAGGCCCCGCCATCATGACCATGCCGGGACCGCCGCCGTAGGGGCGGTCGTCGACGGTGCGATGGACGTCATGCGTGAAATCGCGCGGATTCCAGGCATGCAGCTGCCACCGGCCCTGGGCATGGGCCCGGCCGGTGACCCCGAGGTCGCGCACCACCCCGAACATTTCGGGAAATAGCGTAACGACGTCGATACGCATCAAAAATCCGCGGGCCAGTCGCTGTCGATGCGGCGCGCGGCCAGATCGACGGCATGGATGTGCGCGCGTACGAACGGAACAAGCATTTCGGCGGGCCGGCCCTTGGCGTCCAGGACGGGTTCGGGATTCTCGCCCTCGCCCTTCTGCAGCAGGACCTTCAACACGGCATGAGCACCGTTGTCGAGGACCTCGCTTACCACGCCGATTCGCGTGGGTTCGCCGCTGGCGCTGGAGTACAGCGCGCAACCAATGAGATCGACCCAGTAGTATTCGTCTTCCTCGGGCGCGGGGAACGAACCGCGCGGCGCTTGCACGGAATGTCCGCGCAGCGCTTCGGCCTGATCGCGATCCGTGATGCCCTGCAGTTGCGCCACGACGGTGGCTCCCTGCGATCGGGCTTGCAAGATCTTGAATGCGACAGGCGCAGACGCGACAGCGCCCCGCGCCAATTCAGGCACAGGGCGAGTCAACCACCATTGAGACGCTGAGAGCAGCACTTCGGCGTTGGCCGAATGCGGCTGCACTTTAACCCAGCCTTTCACACCGTAGGCTGCAGTGATGCGGCCCAGCTCGACCAAATCCGTAGGCGCCGCGTTGGAGGTTGCGGCATCAGGCATTTATCGTGCTCTTTATCGGCTTGGATAGCGATGAAGCAGCTAGGAATGTCAGCTTGCAAGCGCGAGGGCTTTCAGCGTGGAAAAACTAGCCGCTCAGAATTCAGCTAAAGAATTTCAGCTAAGGATGTGCGACGCGGGCAATTAGGCCGCGGCGGAAACCTTGGCCGAGTATTCCTTGACCAGACGCTCGACGGCGGGCGACAGTTGCGCGCCGGTGCCGGTCCAGTACTGCACGCGATCCAGCGCAATGCGCAGGTTTTCCGTGCCTTCGCTAGCCACGGGGTTGTAAAAACCCACGCGTTCGATAAAGCGGCCGTCGCGACGGTTACGCGAATCGGTGGCCACCAGGTTGTAGAACGGACGCTTCTTGGACCCACCGCGGGCCAGGCGAATCACCACCATAGGTAATCCCTTGAATTAGTTGTGAAAAACGGGAAATTCTAGCACTGAAAGGAGCCTGCTGGCAAATGCGAGTGCCGGAATCTGTGATGTGGCGCGATTTGTATCCTAAAACACCACATCCGGGTATTCTACAAGCACGAGCCCAGCCCTGCTGCGGCTCTATCTGCAGGTATCCGCGCCGTGGTGGCGTCCGGCGTTGCGCCGTAGGGCTGTGTCCGCCCGGTCATGCCGCCCCCGGCCCATGCCTGCAGCCTGTCTCGTTGTCATGCGTTTGAGCAGTTGGTGCGTCTGAAGAGCAATCTGATTGGAGAGATCGGATTCATGTCGACCCGCGCAAAACTCTACGCCCTGCCCTTGCCGGCCTCCCCGCAACGACAGCCTTCCCCTGCCTTCCTGCCCCCTCAGGGCCCGGCCTCCCCGATCGGAGCGGCTGCGGCTGCGCCTGGCTGCGCTTTCCCCCACTGACGTCCTTGAACTGGAGTGTGCACATCATGAAGAACCAAAAATCCGTCTTCGCCCCCGTCGCGCGCCTGGCTGTCGCTGGATTGCTGGCGGGATCCCTTGCGCTGCCAACGGGCGCGTCCGCACGGGTGATGGGTGCGGCGCTGACGACGGCATCGGGCCAGGTGACCGCCGTGGACCAGGCAAGCCGGACCCTCACCTTGCGCGGCGCCGATGGCAACACCGTCGAGATCGTTGCCGGACCGGATATCCGCAATTTCAAGCAGATCAAACCGGGCGACACCCTGACGCTGGACTACTACGAGTCGATCGCGGTGGATGTGCGCCCGGCGGGCTCCGGCGCGCCCGAAGTCGTGACCGAGACCGCGGCGGCTCGTACCGCCAAGGGCGCGATGCCAGGCGGCGCCATCGGCCGTCAGACCACGATCACGGCCGAGATCTGGCACATCAATCGAAGCGCGAATCTGGTCATCCTGAAAGGTCCTCAGGGCGGCCGCCGCACCATCCAGGTCAGGGACCCGGCGCTGCGCGAGAAACTCCAGCAACTGAAGGAAGGTGACCTGGTGGACTTCACGATCACCCAGGCGGTCGCAGCGGCCATCCACCGCTAGCCGACGCCGCCAGGATGAACAAGGCCCGCTGCGGGAGCGGGCCTTTGTTGATAGCGCGATTCGGTGCGGGTCAGCGCCGGCGCAGGAAATGCACGCACCGCCCGTCGGCTTCCTGCTGCGCGACCAGCGCATTGCCCGTTTGACGAGAAAATGCCTGGAAATCGCGGATGGCGTTGCGGTCGGTGGTGATCACGCGCACCACCTGCCCGCTTTCCATCTGCGCAAGCGCCTTCTTGGCGCGCAGGATGGGCAACGGACAGGTCAGGCCGCTTGCATCGACCTCTTGGGCGAACACCGGCGCCTCGGCGCCGGCATCGAGACGGGAATCGACGTCGCTCATCAGAGGCGCTCGTCCACCCACTTCTGCACACCGGCGATCGCCGCGGGCAGCGCGGCGATATCCGTGCCGCCGCCCATGGCCATATCGGGACGGCCACCACCCTTGCCGCCCACCTGGCCGGCCACGAAGCCCACCAGATCGCCCGCCTTGATGCGGTCGGTCAGGTCGGCCGTGACACCGCCCACCACGCTGATCTTGCCGTCGGCCGAGCCAGTGGCCAGCAGCACGACGGCCGGCTTCAGACGATCCTTCAGGTTGTCGACCATGCCGCGCAGCGCCTTGGGATCGACGTCGCCAATGCTGGCCGCCAACACCTTGATGCCCTTGACGTCGACGGCGGCGCTGGAAGCCAGGTCGTTGCCGGCGCTGGCCGCAAGCTTGTTGCGCGACTGCTCAAGTTCCTTTTCGAGCGCCTTGACCTGGTCCTGCACCTGCGCAATGCGCGCCGGCAGGTCGGCGGGCGTGCTGCGCAGCATGCCGGCGACCTGGGTCAGCAAGGCGTTCTGGTTCTGCACCCAGGCGAGCGCGTTGTCGCCGGTGATGGCTTCAATGCGGCGCACGCCGGCGGCCACGCCGCCTTCGGAAACGATCTTGAACAGACCGATGTCGCCGGTGCGGCTGACGTGCGTGCCGCCGCAGAGTTCACGCGAGAAGCCGATGTCGAGCACGCGCACGGTATCGCCGTATTTTTCGCCGAACAGCGCCATGGCGCCGCCCTTGACGGCATCGTCATAGCCCATGACCTGCGCGACCGTGGGCTGGTTGGCCAGGACTTCGGCATTGACGATGGCTTCGACGCGGGCAATCTGCTCGGCCGTCAGCGGCGCATCCTGCGCGAAGTCGAAACGGGTCTTGTCAGGATCCACCAGCGAGCCGCGCTGCTGCACGTGCGCGCCCAGCACCTGGCGCAAGGCCTTGTGCATGAGGTGGGTGGCCGAGTGGTTACGCACCGTGCGGGCGCGGCGGATGGCATCCACGCGAGCCAGCAGCGTGTCGCCGACGGCCAGCGAGCCGGATTCCAGCGTGCCGTGATGGCCGAACACACCGGACTGGATCTTGAGGGTGTCGGCGACGGCAAAGCGCACGCCGTCGGCTTCCAGGAGGCCGGTGTCGCCCACCTGGCCGCCCGACTCCGCATAGAACGGGGTGGCGTCCAGCACGACGACGGCGCTCTGGCCTGCCTTTACTTCCTGGACTTGGGTGCCATCCACGTACAAGGCCGTGACCTTGACGTTGTCCAGTTCAAGCTTTTCGTAGCCTTCGAAACGCGTTTCGGCGCCTTCGTAGCTGAGGCCTTCGGCCATCTTGAACTTGCCGGCGGCACGGGCCTGGTCGCGCTGACGCTCCATGGCGACCTCGAAGCCGGCCATGTCGACTTCGACTTCACGTTCGCGGCAGATGTCGGCCGTGAGGTCGACGGGGAAGCCATAGGTGTCGTACAGCGTGAACAGCGTGGTGCCGTCCAGCACGCCGCCCTTGGGCACATTCGCCAGGGCGGTGTCGAGGATGCGCATGCCGTGTTCGAGGGTTTCGCCGAAGCGCTCTTCTTCCTGCTTGAGGACCTGGGCCACGCGCTCGGCCGCGGCTGCCAGTTCCGGATAGGCCTCGCCCATTTCGGCAACGAGATCCGGCACCAGGCGATGGAAGAACGGCTTGGTCTGGCCCAGCTTGTAGCCGTGACGCAGCGCGCGGCGCACGATGCGGCGCAGCACGTAGCCGCGGCCTTCGTTGCTGGGAATCACGCCGTCGACGATGAGGAACGAGCAGGCGCGGATGTGGTCGGCGATGACCTTGAGTGAGTTGTCTTCCAGGTCCTTGATGCCGGTTTCGCGCGCGGCGGCGGCGATCAGATGCTGGAAGAGATCGATTTCGTAGTTGGAATGCACGCCCTGCAGCACGGCGGCGATGCGTTCCAGGCCCATGCCGGTGTCGACACAGGGACGCGGCAGGCGCGGCATGTTGCCGGCGGCGTCGCGTTCGAACTGCATGAACACCAGGTTCCAGATTTCGATGTAGCGATCGCCGTCTTCTTCGGGGGATCCCGGAGGGCCGCCCCAGATCTCGGGACCGTGGTCAAAGAAGATTTCGGAGCAAGGACCGCAGGGGCCGGTGTCCGCCATCTGCCAGAAGTTGTCGGACGCATAGCGCGCGCCCTTGTTGTCGCCGATGCGGATGATGCGCTCGGTCGGCACACCCACTTCCTTGGCCCAGATGTCGTAGGCCTCGTCGTCTTCCTGGTAGACGGTGACCCAGAGCTTTTCCGCCGGCAGCTTGTAGACCTGCGTCAAGAGCTCCCAGGCGTACTGGATGGCGTCGCGCTTGAAGTAGTCGCCAAAGCTGAAATTGCCCAGCATTTCGAAGAACGTATGGTGGCGGGCGGTGTAGCCCACGTTCTCCAGGTCGTTGTGCTTGCCCCCGGCGCGCACGCTGCGCTGCGACGAGGTGGCTCGCGTGTACGACCGCGATTCCTTGCCCGTGAAGACGTCCTTGAACTGGACCATGCCCGAATTGGTGAAGAGCAGGGTCGGATCGTTGCCCGGGACGAGCGACGACGAGGGAACAATGGTGTGTCCCTTGGACTTGAAGAATTGCAGGAACTGCTGGCGAATCTCGGAGGATTTCATCGTGGATGAAGCAGAATTTAGGGCGAATCGCCAATTATAGAGGGTTGGCGGGAATACGCGGGGAATCGGCTGGACGGCGGTTACCGGACACAGACGTAACCGATGGTCCAGCCTTCGGTTCCCTTCCAGACGCCGCCCGAGGACACGACGACGCTCTCATAGCCCGTCGGGCATGCGCATTGGCCCGTGCGGGGGTTGGCCGTGGAGATGCCCGTGTAATGGAAGCAGCCTAGCGGGTAATTCACGCTGAAGGCGCCCCCAAACCCGCCGCTGGCCTGCATCCAGACCCCCGATTCGCAGGAAAGCAGCTGCCCGGCGGCGGATTTAGCTAAAGCGCCGGGCTGCGCCCCGCAGGCGTGGCCCGGGACTTCCCGGGCGCCCACGTTGACGTATCCGCCCGTCTCCACGCTGCCAGCCACTGTCAGCCCGCCCTGCAGGTCCGGATCGCGCGTGTCGCGCATTTTCACGTAGCCGCTCAGGTCGGGCAGCCCGGCGCCAGCGCCCGCCCACAGGGCAAGCGTGCCCGGCGCATGCGTGGGCGCGCCGGCGGCCAGGGGATTGGGAAACCCATACGCGGCGCCGCGCAGTTGGGCTGGCGCCTGTGGCCACACCGCCCCGCCGTATCCGTCCGTGGATGCAACGACGGATGCCATGGCGACTTCGTCCGGCACTTGCGACCCTTTTTTCAGCAGGGGCTTGTCGGCGTAGACGATGCCGTCCAACCGGCAGGGATCGCCCGGGCAGGTCTGGCTGCGAGCGATGTGGATGTCCGCCCCGAAGCCCAGCGCCGACCGATTGGGAAAGTCGGCGGGCAACAGCCCCTGGGCGCGCAATTCCGCCAGGCTGGGTCGCAGGGCCTGCGCGAACAGCGGCTGGCCTTCGCCATCCAGAGGCGGCTTGCCTTCGGACAGGGCCTCGGCATGCCGCGACAGCATCTGCGTCACTGCCAGGCGGATTTGCGTCATCCAGACGCCCGTGGACCGGGCCGCGGACGCTTCGATGCGGTGAACGACTTCGTTGGAGGCCCAGATGGCGACGGCGGTGGTGATTGCCAGCGCCAGCGCCATGCCGATGAGCGAAAAGCCCTCCTGCCGCCGCCGGACGGCGGGCGGCCGCGGGCGCCATGCCGGCATGCATGGGGCGCAGCGAGGCGCGCTCATCTTGCCGTGAAAACGAAAGTGTTCACGTCGCCCTGGCTGCATTGCGCCTGCGCCTGTGCGGCGCGGTACGGCGTGGCGGGAGTGGCGATCGAGTCCTTGACGACCTTGGCGCCGCTGCTGCCGCTGATGGAAATGATTTCGGAGACCCGCTGCAGGACGGACGCCAGCGCCGGGCAGGCGGCATGGCTGACGTTGGTGAGCGTCAGCGTGAACGCGGACCCCATGCCCGCCCCGTCAACGGAGGCCGGTTCAACCTGGACCACACCGCTGCCGCTGGTGCCGCTGCCTCCCAGGCCGTGGGCCACGCTTGCCGCCGCGCCCGTTCCTTGGACCGACAGCACGGTGGAGTCGCGCAGCGCGTTGGCCAACGCACCGGTATCCAGTCCGGTGTAAGGCGTCACGCCGCCGCCCTGGGCGTTGATTTTCATGCTGGCGACGAAGCGCTGCAGTTCTTCGCCTACCTTCGGCACCTTGTTTTCTATGACGTAGCCGCCAATGGCCGGGATGCCGACGATCGCGATGAGCAGGACGATCGCCGTGACGATGGACACCTCCATCAACGAAAACCCCTGCTGCTTCCACGGGGCGCATCGAAACACTCTGACTCTTTTCATGAAGATCCTCTTTGATAAAAGCGCGCGGCGAGCCGCGCAGTTGCCGCCAACCGGCGATCCACTACTGGCTGGCATAGAAATTGGTCAACGCCAGGCGCAGCTCGTCGATCACCGCGTAGTGCCACAGCGTGATGCCCAGCACCGTGGACAACGAGGCAATCAGCAATGACCAGCGCAGCACCAGCGCCTGCCGCCGCACTCGGGCCAGCAGGCGGACCTCCACGCGCTGGCGCACGCGGGCCAGACCCGGCTCGACGCCCAGCGCATCCATCAGGTCCGCCATGTACCACCAGGTCTGGGCATCCAGCAGACCGGTGCCGAAGATTTCCGCGCCGCTGGCGCCGCCGTCGATCCGGCTCAGCATGGCCTGCAGGTGCGCCAGCAGCCATGGCGAGGCGTCGCGCGCCTGCACGGACAGCGCGTGGCGCAAACGCGTGTCGGCTGCGCCGTGCTGTCTGATGAGCACGGCCAGCAGCGATAGAAAGCGGATCGCCTGGAAATCGCGATACAGCCGCCAGAGCAGCCAGCGGTCGAGCACGGCGCGGATATCGCCCGTGAAGTTGGCGAGCGACCAGAGCGCCAGCATGACCGCGCCGAATATCAGGACGACCCACAGCGCAAGCCACTGCTTCAAGCCGCCCGCCAGCGCGAACAGGCCACGCGTGAGCGGCGCATAGTCTTCGGCGGGCACGGCCTGGAAAACCTGCTGCAGCCTAGGCACGCTGAAAAACGGAATGGCGCACAGCAATGCGAAAGCCACGATGGCGGCGATCACGCCCGTGGCCGCCGCCGACAGCAATGCCGACCAGGCCTCGGACGCCAACCTGACGGCGCGCGCCAGATCGCGCAGCGCCGCGGCCAGATCGCCGCCTTCCTCCTGCACGCAACTGAGCAACAGGCATTCGCCGTGCGGCAGCGTGTCTGACCACGCAACGCCCAGGTCGCCGCCAGCGCCCAGATAAGCGGCGGCCCAATGCTGGCAGAGGCGCCCGCGCACGGTGTCGGGTCCGTAGCGGCTGGCGTCGTCCTCGAAGATGTCGCGCAGGCTCTTGCGCCCTTGCGTGCCTTCGACGACATCGGCCAGGTATTCGTAATAGTCCGCACGCTGCGCGCGAAAACGCAGCGCATCCAGCCGCAGCCGATGCTGGCCGGCCGACGACGCAGACCAGCGCGATGCGCGCGCTATGACGTCAGCCATGACGGACTCCCTGGGACACGGCCGCGCGGGTCGGCGCAGACGCTGCGGCCAGCACTGAAACAGCCGACACCGAACCCAGCGCCGGCAAGACCGGCAGTTCGAAGCGGCGCAACAGCGTGCGCGGATCGATTTCTCCGAGGCTCGTCCGGTACAAGGCGCAATCCAGCGCCCGCGCGCCGCGCAAGGCGGCATCGCGCCAGGCGCCGCCTATTTCGGGCTGGAACTGCTGCTTCAAGCCGTGGTTGTCGCGCCGCCGCACTTGCTCAAGAAAGCCCCGCACGCGGTCCGGCTCGATCATTTCGGCCGCGACACTGCGTCCCGCCGTGCCGTTCAGTTCCGGCATGTGATCGCGCCGGCACGCGGGGCAGCCTGCCTCGTTCCTGACCTTGAGCGACGCCGCGTCCAGGTCGAAGGTGTCTTGCATCGCGCGCACCCAACTGCGCCAGTCCCAACCTTGCGCCTGCCGCGCCGGGACGCCCGACCACAGGCTGTCCACCGGTAGCGCGCAACCGGGACACAGGCGTGGCAGCAGGGTCTGGTAGATGAGCAGTTTCAGGATGCCGGGCGAAGCCAGAAACTCTCGCGACACACCGATGGCGTCGGAGGCCAGGCGTTCGGGAATCATCGCGGCCGACCCGGCGTGTGTGGTGGCGTACAGGCTCACCCCCGAACTGGCGAGGTCCATGAAGGCGCGGCCCGTCTGGATATCGCGGACCTCGCCGATCAATAGGTCGTTCATGGCCGAGCGCTTGATGGTCTTTAGCTTGGCGTCCAGCGTGGGCCACGCCGCGTCCGCCAGCGCGCCGCTCAACGTGTTCTGCAGCGCGTTGCCGATGTGGTATTCCACGGGATCTTCAAGCGTGATGACCTTACGTGTTGGCGAGATGCCTCGCATCAGCGCGGCGATGGTGGTGGACTTGCCCGAGCCGACCACACCCGCCAGCACGATGGCGCCACCCTCGCGCTCGCGCGCCCGCAGCAACGTTTCGGCCTGCGCGGGCAGGTAACCCAAGGCCAGCAGGTCGCCGTTGACGGTCGCGTCCAGCCGCAGGATCCGCAGGCACACCGAAGGCCCCGCGTCCGCGGCCAGGGAGGCCCAGCGCAACACGATGGGCGCGGCGTCCACGGTCAGAGAAATGCGCCCCTGTTGCTCGAGCGCCGGATCGAACACCGCGCCGTTGCCGCCGCGCACGTCCATCCACGCCACGGCCAGGACCTCGAGCAGCGTGGCGCTGGAAAGACCCGCGAACCGCTCGGCGCCGACATACTCGCCGTGAATGGTGTAGCGGATGTCGCCGCCGTCGCGCCGCTGGTCCACGTTGATGTGCACGTCGCTGGCGCCCTGCACCACGCCCCAGCGGATGATGTCGAGGAACAACGCAGCCAGCGCCGAGGCGCGTTCGGCCGGGTTGGCCTTTGCCAGGCGCCCCGGCCCGGACGCCGTGTACTGGCCTCGCGCGATCATCAGCAAAAGCGGCGCGGGAACGGCGTAGCGCGCGGGATGCGCCATGCGGTAACCCGCTGCTTTCACCATCCGTTCGACCTCATCGATCGGGTCGCCAACGGTGTATTCCTTGACGGCGAAGATCGCAGCCTGGCCGCCTTCAAGCAACACCGGGCAGAGGCGGCCGGCCAGCGCCGCCAGATCGAACTGGCGGCTCAGCGCGCGCACGAAGGCCGGCTCCATGCCAGCGACGTCTTCAGGCGTATGCAGTTCGGGCGGGCAAGCTGGCATTGCCGAAGCGGGCAAGGTGTGCATCGGCATCAATGGCCCCTTCCTGCATCCAGACAAGCCGACAGCTCGCGACCGTCGCGCTGCAAGCGCACGCAGGCGCCGTCGACGGCCAGCAGGCGATACGGCGCCATCAGTGCGCCGCCTGCCACGGGATCGGCACGGCCGGCCCGGTAGCGCAGCAAGGTCCCGTTGACGACGACGTCCACGTTCAAGGCGCGCGCCGTGCCGAATATCGCGGTCACGCGGATGTCGTCTGCGCCGTGTGCAACGGATGGCGCCGAGGCGCTCTTGCCTTCGCCCACTCCGCAAAGGCCCGGCACCCGGCAGTCAGCCAATGCGGCCGCGGCATCCGCCCGCAACAAGGTGCGGACGGTCTCGACCTCTGGCCAGGGTTGGGGCGTCTGCGCGTGATCCGCGGCCCGGGCTTGGCCTGCCGAGACCGCCGCGGCGCTCAGTGAAATGCGGGCCAGCATGCGCCCGATTGCGCGTCTGCGCTGGATGCAAAACTTATTCCTGTTCATAAAGATCCCCCTGCAATTCAGCGACAAGCGCACTCGCGACGAGGCTGGGCCGCGGTTGCGGCTGCACATTCACCACAAGGCGCGACCAGCGGGCAGCGGGCACTGGCCCCGGCAGCAACGCCATGGAGCGCAACGGGCCATGCAAGACCAGGCTGCGCCTGCGAACAAGCGGCGTTCCCCATCCGTCAGCGCTGTCGGGCGACGCAACGGCACGCGCCGCGGCAGGCAGCCGCGGCATCAGCGGCACGGCCGGCGACAGCGCAACGGAAGCGAATGCGGGACGCAGCCCTTGCAGCCCCCCTGCCACCCGCGTGTCCACGTGCATCGACGTGGGCAACGCCAGGTCGGCCACACGGATGGGCGCCGACGCCACGCGCCAGGCCAGCGTGGCTTCCTCGAGCGGCTTGAACGACACCTGCCAGCCGGCGGGCAGCAGCGCGTGCAGCCCGTGATTGGTGGCGAGCGGGTGAGCCCTGGCATATACGGCCGCGCAGTCCCATTGCTGCGCGGCGGCCTCGCATTGGGCGCGGCGCAGCGCCCAACCCTGCACCTGCACAGGCAACGCCGCCACGCTGGCGAGCAGGCGCGTCAGGTCCGTGGCGGGATGGACCGTCGTGCCTTGCAGCATCGCCTCGTACGCGTCAGCCATCGGGTCTCGAACCGCGGCTGGCGCGGATGGGGCCGCCGGTTTGCGCGCGAACGGGGCGACGCTCGCGTTCCACAAAGATGGCGCAATGGCGGCAAGACCAATGCAGGCAAGAAATAGACGCAGGGCGGCAGGCAGTTCGGCCCAACGCGAAGGCAGCACCGTCAGCGCGG
This sequence comes from Achromobacter sp. E1, assembly GCF_037039475.1. Lineage (NCBI taxonomy): Bacteria > Pseudomonadati > Pseudomonadota > Betaproteobacteria > Burkholderiales > Alcaligenaceae > Achromobacter > Achromobacter sp. E1. The sequence goes on along the minus strand of NZ_CP146253.1, from coordinate 1,906,917 downwards.
CGCCAGACTCCACCGTCTGCGCCAATGCCGCCCACACCTGATCCGGCGAATGCTCCGTCAGCGACGGACGCTGCGCGAGCAGCGCGCGCTGTTCCGACTGTGCATCATCCAGCGAATCGAACACCCTGTCCGTCTGCGACAGGACGGCGCCGCCATGTGCGGCAACCAGCCAATGGCGTCCATCCGGCAGGCGAACCAGACTATGGCCGCCCTCGGGATACAGCAGGGCGAACAACTGCGCGGCCGATTGCGGCGGCGTGGCGCCCGGTGACCGCGCGCGGCGCCAGGGCCGCGCCGCCCGCAGGCCCGGCCGTCCCCGCCCATACCCCGCGACCATTGCCGGCGATCCGCCCACAACGTAGTGCGTGGCGCGCAGGCGGCGCCCGCGGGATCGGGCGAGCTTGGGGACATTGGAGCCGATGAGCGCAAACCAGCGCAGGCCGAACGCCAGCATGCGATCCGCACCGGGGCATTCGATCAGCAGAAATTGAGGGGCCCGGTTCACGATCAATACCCTTCCTCGACCTGGGCTGTCACCAGGATGAGGGTGGTATGGCGTTCGGTGGCCGCGCTGTCCAGACCGCCGGCCACGAGCGGCAAGCCGGGCGCCAGCCGTTGGCGATCATGCTGATCCTGCTTGCGGTCAAAGCCGGCCACGATCATGGGTTGCCCTGGGCGCAGTTCGATCTGCTGCACCGTGCCACTGCCATCGATGGTGATCTGCTGCACCTGAACCTGATTGGCGCTTTCACCGAACGTGATCGTCTTCAGGGGCTGCGCGACCGCGTTGTCATACGCGATCGAAAGCAGGATCTGCCCGTCTTCCTGGATGTCCGGCACCAGCGTAAGGAATGAACCGACGGTTTCTTCCTTTTGGCTGATGGACACCGCAGGCAGCGTCCCATTTGCGCCGGTGGACGTCATGCCGGGCATTGCCGTGCTCTGCACGCGATCGATGTACGAGAACGTGGTTCGCACGGCGTGCGAGACCGGCCGGCGGTTCAAGGTGAGAACCGGGATCTTGCTGTGCCGCACGACCGCCCCCATCGTGCTGAGCGCGGAGACGATGGCCTGCGAGCCCTGGAATGGCCCTTGGGCCGATGCAGCCTGAAGCAGGCCCGCGCCGGTGACGGGCACCCCCGGCATGGCCAGTCGTGCCGTCGCGCCCGCGGCCGCATACAGCGCGTTCCAGTCCAGACCGCCGGCGGCCTCGGAGCTGGCAATGAGGGTGATCTCCTCGAAAAGGAGGCGGACGCGGCGGGTCAGCGCCTTGTTCTCGCGCTCGAGGTAGCGCGCGACCCGGTCTAGCGCGTCGGGCGTATCGGTAACCACCAGCGCGGCCGCGCCTTCCACGGGCTCTGCGATCACGCCGGATCGCGTGAGGAATGGCAGGATGTTTGCGCGCAAGATGGCCAGCGCGTTGTGCTCGCCTGCGGATAGCGTGGTGTTGGATGTGCTTTCGAATCCCTCGCCTTCCGCGCTGCCCGACCGGCCGAGCCGCACGTCAACCTTGCTGGCCAACGTTAGCGCGCGCAGGTCGAAGACGCGCGTTTCGGTGCGGTAGAACTCGAGCGCGTTGTGTTCGTAACGCCAGTGCACCGAGAAGCGTGCGGCCAGCGCATCGAGCAGATCGGCGAGCGGTTGCGGATCCGCGCGCACTTCGATGCGCGCGGGCGCGGCCAAGGCTACTGAGCCGCTGACGGCCAGACGCGGCAGGAAATGGTCTGAGGCAAGTAGTGCGTCCGGACGCACGCGCACCGCGATGCCGGTAGCGGCGGTCAGGCGCTGAGCCAGCGTGGGCAGGTCCGCGTCGTCAGCCAGCATGAGCGTGGTTTTCACGTTTTCACGCAATGCGGGCGGCAGCACGACCTCGCGCGCAAGCGGTTGCGGCTTGCCCGCAAGCCAGGGTGTGGCGACTTCCTGTGCGGCGATGCGCGCCTGACGATCGGTCAAGCCATCGGCATAGGCCGCGTGTCGGGACGCGGCATCCGCATGCTGGGCGCTGGCCGCGCGCCGCATGTCCGTGACCCGTTCAGATACCGAGCATCCGGCGAGGACGCACGAGAGAGACACGCAAGCGAGAGCCCGGCATTTGCGCAAACGAGCGGCGCGGGCAAACAGGCTGATGATCATGCCGCGGCTCCTTTGGGCGTGGCCGCGCGCGAGCACGATTGCGCAAGCGGCACCACCCGCAGAACGCGGTTGCCGTAGAAGCAAGGTTGCAGGGGTCGGTCCGCCAGTTCGGTTGCGCCAAGCAGGCCGCGCACGGCAGCCTTGAAGTCACCGGGAAATTCGGCCGTGGCAGCCAGCGGAATGTCGACGTCCACCGCCCAATGCTGCGGTTGGAACGTCCAGCCGGCCGAGTCAGCCCAGCGCGCAAGGACGGCGCGCAGCGTGGCGTCGGGCGGCGCCGCGCGGAATGCGGCGGCGTGCGGGGCCACCTGTACGCCGGCGTTCCCGGCCTCGTGCGCGGTCGGCGGTGCGATGCCCGCGGCTTGGGAATTCAGCATCTGCAGGCCGGCCGGCGCGTTGCCGTCCGATCGCGCGGGCGTGTCCGTCGAAAGCGTGATGGACGCAGTGGCATCGCGCGGCGGACGCTGCAATTGATCGGGTCCTGCCGCCGTGGACAGCGCCAGGCGGGAGGCGGATGCCGGTTCGCGCGCCGGGTTGGCCGCGGCATGCGCGCGCCGCGCCCGCGCGGTCAACCTGCCGCCGCGAAAGGAAAGCCCATTCCATGCGCCAGCAACCACGACGTAGGGGTCGCGCCGTACGTACGGCAAGGGGTGCTCGCCGCCGTCGCCCAGGCCGAAGATGGCCGGCAACGGTTGGCCCGGCAAGAACTGCAACCAGGTCTCGCGGCCGTCGTCGAAGACCTGCAGCGGTGCAACGGCGGGATCGCCGGACAGTTGCCAATCGAAACGGAACCCCTGAGAGGACGGAATGCCGGACTGCCAGGAAGATCCGCCCGCCGCACCGGGGCCCGACCACGAGCAGGCGCCAAGGCAAGACAGCCCGGCCGCCAGGAAAAAGATTCGTACCATGCCTCACCGCGAACAAAGGGCGCATCGGAAGCGACACGCATGAGCGGCATGGTGGCCGAGCACGGAAGGCGCCGCCAGACTGGCATGTACGTAGGGATGGAATCATCCCCACTGACGGAGCTACGAATTCAGGCGCAAAAAAAGCCCGGTCCGAAGACCGGGCTTTGCTTGCTGCGCGTGGCGTGCGGCTTTGCTTGCCGCACGGCTGCGATCAGCGCTGCGTGGCGATGGTGCGGGCCTGCGCGGCAGCGTTGTTCAGTGCGGCAACGGGCGGCACCTTGCCGTCGAAGGCGTCGGTGAGCTCCTTGTTCAGCACGGGCTCGATACGATCGTAGTTGGCCATGCGGAAGCCGCGGCTGTTCTGGACGGGCTTGGCGCTCATCGAGGCGACAACAGCCTGCGCGCCCGGGATCTTGCTGTAGAACGACACGTCGGAAGCGCGGAACGCGGCTTCCGTCAGCGGCAGGTAACCCGTGCGCTGGTGCCATTCGGCTGCGACGACCGGCTTTGACAGCCATGCCAGGAACTGCGCGGTGGCTTTTTCCTGCGCCTGCGGGTGGCCTTCCAGCGCCCACAATGCCGAACCGCTGACGAACGGCTTGCCGCCTTCCTTGGTGACTTGCTCGTAGTAGGGCAGCGGCGCGACGCCGAAGTTCAGCGACTTGGTGGCCAGGAACTGGCCTAAAGCGCCCGAATTGGCCGTCAGCACTGCGCATTCGCCCTTGGCGAACAGCTTGTCGTTGGCGTTGTCGCCGGAATAGGCAGTGAACAGCAGCGAACGCTTCCAGCTCACCATCAGCGAGATGTGGCGCATGTACAGCGTGTCGAACTGCATGGCGGGGGCAGCGGACTTCTTGGTGACCGCATCCAGGCCGTTGTTGTTGCTGGTGAACTGCTGGTTGTTGATGGGCGCCAGGTTTTCAAGGTGGACCGCGACCTGGTCGCTGGACGCGTAGGGGCAGTCGATGTCGGCCACGTCGCGCAGCTTCAGCAGTTCAGCCTGCAGCGCGGTCCACGTGCGCGCCGGCTTGTTGGGATCGAGACCGGCCTTCTTGTAGGCGGCGGTGTTGTAGAACATCACGGGCACTTCGGCCATCCAGGGGAAAGCCAGCAGACGGCCCTTGCTGTCGCGCGTGAAATTGCTGGTGGCCGGGATGAACCAGTTCAGGTCCTTGATCGGATACTTGGCCAGCAGTTCGTACAGCGGCAGTACCGCCTTGTGCTGAGCCACGATTTCGGGCGAATGGTTATCGGACAGTTGCAGCAGGTTCGGGCCCTTCTTGGCCTTTACCGCGGACACGGCCTCTTGTTCCAGGGCGGACGGCGAGGCGAAGCCGCGCAGCGTCACTTTGACGTCGTCCTGTTCCTTGTTGTATTGCTTGGCGAGCTTTTCGAACTCGGCCTTGTTTGCGTCTGTCAGGGTGTGCCAGACCTGGATCTCGACGGGTGCGGCATTTGCCACGCCGGCCATCGCCATCGCGGCGCCAAACACCCATGCGCGCCGGCTGGCGAACATCGCGCGGGCAACGCCCGCCAATTGCAGTTTCTTCATAGGTTCACAGACCAAGAAAAGGGAATTCCGGTTCTGGCCGCCGTCCACTGATCAGATCGGCCAATGCCCGGCCCGAGCCAACACCCATCGTCCAGCCAAGCGTACCGTGTCCTGTATTGATATACAAATTCGGAATGCGGCTGCGGCCAATGATGGGTACGTTCGAGGGGGTGGACGGGCGCAAGCCCGACCAATAGCTGACGCGTCCGAAATCGAGCGCGTCGGGAAAGAGTTCTTTGGCGAGGCGGGTCAAGGCCTCGCAGCGGCCGGTATTCAGACTGCGGGAATAGCCGGACAGTTCCGCCGTGCCCGCCATGCGCAGCCGATCGCCCAAGCGCGAGAAGACGATCTTGTGGCTGCTGTCGGTCAGGCTGACGGTGGGGGTCGCACCCGGATTCAGCACCGGGAAGGTGGCCGAATAGCCCTTTGCCGGATACACGTTGCACGGGATTCCGAGGGGACGCAGCATCGCGGGGCTGAAGCTACCCATGGCGACGACATAGGCGTCGGCCGAGAGCGTGGCATACCGGCCATCGGGCTGGATGATTTCGATGCCCGTGACCGCGCCGCCCTGAGTCAGGAGCCGGGTCGCCCGCGTGTTGTATTGGAATTCGACGCCCGCGCGCGCGCAGTGTTCGGCCAGTGCGACGGTAAAGAGGTGTACGTCCCCGCTTTCGTCCTCGGGGGTGTAATCGCCGCCCACGATGGTGGCACGATGCGGCGCCAGCGCGGGCTCTATGGCGATGACTTCGTCGGCAGTCACGACACGGCGTTCCACGCCGAAGTCGCGCATCAGGCCGGCGGCGCGCTGCGAGTTTTCGAATTCGTGGGGATCGCGGTAGAAATTCAGGATGCCGCGCTCGAGGTGGTCGTACTGGATGCCGAGGTCGGCGCGCATTCCGCGCAGCGTGGCGCGGCTGTATTCGGCCATGCGAACCATCGCCCGGATGTTGGGAGCGAGCCGGCTGGGAAGGCATTCGCGCAGGAAAGCCAGCCCCCACATCCATTGCCGCCAGTCGAGTTGCGGGCGGAACAGCAGCGGCGCGTCGTCGCGGAACATCCACCTGAGCAGCTTCATCGGCGCCTGGGGATTGGCCCAGGGTTCGGCGTAGGACACGGAAATCTGCGCGCCGTTGGCAAGGCTGGTTTCTTGTGCGGGACCGGTGCAGCGGTCAATGACCACGACGTCATGACCCGCCTGGCTGAGCCACCAGGCGCTGGAGATGCCGATAATGCCGCTACCCAATACCGCTACTTTCATGCCTGCATTGCTCCTTGCATGCCGGTTGCGTGCGCGGACCCGATGTCCGCGTACCCCCGGCAGGCCGCTGCCAAAGCAGTTTACCTTGCCGTTTTGCAGCCGCCTAAGTAATAAAAAAACATATTACTTACGACCCGGCCTTCGCCAGATCGGCCTCGGACGTGAACGCGTCCGCGTAGAACTCTTCGGGTGGCAGGCCGTTCTGCGCGCTGAACTCACGGCGCGCGGCATCGACCATCAGCGGGGTGCCGCAGGCATAGACCTGATGCCCGGACAGGTCCGCGATGTCTTGCATCACGGCTTCGTGGACAAAGCCGGTGCGGCCGGTCCAGTTGTCTTCCTGCAGCGCGTTGGACACCACCGGGACGTAACGCAAGTTCGGCAGCTGGGCCGACCAGGACTGCGCCAGCGCGTCCATGTAAAGGTCTTGCGGACGGCGGCCGCCCCAATACAGCGCGACGGGCCGGGTGATGTTCTTGTGGATCATGTGTTCGACGATCGCCTTGACCGGCGCAAAGCCCGTGCCGCTGGCCAGCAGCACGATGGGCTTGTCGCTGTCTTCGCGCAGGAAGAACGAGCCGAAGGGCCCTTCCAGGCGCAGGATCTCGCGTTCCTTCATCTGCGTGTCGCCGGCGCCGAAGACGTGATCGGTGAAGAGCCCGCCCGGCATGTGCCGGATGTGCAGTTCCAGCGGGCTGCCGGTGTGCGGCGCGCCGGCCATCGAATAGCTGCGGCGGCGGCCGTCCTTTAGAATGATTTCGACGTACTGCCCGGCGTAGTAGCGGAACTGCTCGGAGGCCGGCAGTTGCAGCTTCAGGACCGTGACGTCCGGCGCCACGCGCTCCATGGTCTGGACACGCGACGGCAGCTTGCGGATCTGGATGTCGCTGGCCAGCCGGACTTCGGTGGACTCGACCACGAGGTCGGACTCGGGGCGGGCCTGGCAGAAGAGCGTGTAGCCGTCGGCCAGTTCCTCGGGCGACAGGATCTGCGCGGGGTACTGGCCGGCGTCGAACTCCCCGGAAACCACTTTGCCCTTGCAGGTGGAGCACGCGCCGTTGCGACAGCTGTAAGGCAGGACGATGCCCGCCGCCAATGCGGCGTCGAGCACGGTCTGGCCGGGCTCGACCGGGAATTGATGCTTGCTGGGTTGAATGATGACCTGGAAGCTCATGATGAAACGGTTCAGAGGCGACGAAGCGCTATCCGGGTATTGCCGGAAAGGCGCCCCGCCCGGCCCGGCGTCATGCCGGGAACTTGCGGATTTCCTTGACGCGGTTGGCGTCGTCAACCAGCACCACCTGGGGCTTGTGCGTGGCCGAATCTTCTTCGGACATGGGGCCGTACGTGCAGATGATCAGCAGGTCGCCCACCTGCGCCCGGCGCGCCGCCGCGCCGTTCAGCGAGATGGCGCCGCTGCCGCGCGCAGCCTTGATGATGTAGGTGTCGAAGCGTTCGCCATTCGTCACGTTGTAGAGTTCGATGCGTTCGAACTCGCGCATGCCGGCAGCGTCGAGGAGGTCTTCGTCGATGCCGCAAGACCCTTCGTAGTGAAGGTCGGCTTCGGTGACCGTGACGCGGTGCAGCTTTGCCCGCAGCATGATGCGTTGCATAAAAAATTCCTGGTTCCGCGGCCCGGACCGCGAAGTGTTGCATGGTTGATGCCCGGCATCCGGATTTGCCGTCGAAAGCCGGTATTCTATAATTTTTGCCGCAACGGGACGGCCCGTTGCTGCGCACAGTCAAACGGCTGGCGCGTTTTCCGGGGACGACCCCATTTATGCCGGCGGCTTGCCGGCAGCGTAACTTGGGAGTCGTGAATGACCTGGATCATCCTGGTATTGGCCGGCCTGTTCGAAATCGTCTGGGCCGTCGGCCTGAAATACACGCACGGATTCACCCGGCTGTGGCCATCCGTTGGCACCGTGGCCGGCATGCTGGCCAGTTTCTGGCTGCTGGCCTTGGCCATGAAAACCCTGCCGCTGGGCACCGCCTACGCCGTGTGGGTAGGGATCGGCACGATCGGCGCCTTCGTGGCAGGCATCGTGCTGTTCGGGGAATCGGCGAACTGGCTGCGCATTGCCAGCGTTGCGTTGATCGTGCTGGGTCTGGTTGGCCTGAAGCTGTCCACGCCATAAGGCTCAGGCCGCTCAAGGCATAAGGCTCAGGCCTAGCCCAGGCCCATCGGGGCGGCGCGTCAGAAATCCAGTTCGATCTCGACCGCGTCGCCCAACTTCAGCCTCGCGCCCGCCGGCGCATCCAGAATGGCGTTCTGGCCGAACACCACCCCGATGTCCAGATTGCGGTAACCCGCCAACGTGCGGCCCGGCTCCTCGTATTGCCTGGCCGTGCGCTGGTCGATGTCGGGAATCGAGCAACGCGTGCACGGCTTGACGAACGCCATGCGCACGCCCGCCGCCGTGATCATGGCGGTGTGGTCTTCTTCGAAGGCTTCCCATTCGCCTTCGACCACGATGTTGGGACGGAAGCGGTCCATCGGCACCGGATCCGCCCCCTTGGCCTTCAGGCGGCCATTCAGGTCGTCCAGCGACGCCTGGTTGGCGATCAGCAGCGGAAACCCGTCGGCAAATCCGAAGCAGTGCTCGCCGACGAAAGCGTCGGCCAGGTCGGGGTGTGCATCAACCCAGCGTGACACCCAATCAGGCTTGGCGTCGCGGCGCGCCGCGGCGTCCACCTTGAGCAGGGCGCACGGGGTCTGCACAAACTGGGACAGCCACTGGGCGGCGGCCTCGCTTTCGCGCCGGGCCGTGGTGGTGTCGCTCCAGACGCCAACCGAGAGCGCCTCGCCGTGCAGACCCGACCCGTCCAGCGGAACGTCCAGGTCCGCCATGCCGGGCGCCGACAGCCGCAGCGCGTGCGCGGTGAGCGCCGTGCGGATGAGCGCCATGGCTGGCCATTGCCGCTGCGTCATGAACTGGCCTGCCGCGTCCACCACCATCCAGCGCCGGTCATTGGCCAGCCCCGCCCGGTCGATGGGCGATTCGGTCAGGTCGATGCCCGCGCAGGATTTGACGGGATAGATATGCAGGCTGAGGATGCGGGCGGACATGGCGGCGATGGCTCAACGGGTGACGGATGCCGCAGAGAATACAAGAAATGCGGCACGCCGGGCCGCCCGAAAGAGACAAAAAAAGCCCGGGACAAGCCCGGGCCAGATCAGGTGGCGGTTGCTCAGCCGCCCACCAGCTTCAAGGTGTCAAGCGGGGTCACCGCCTTGAACCCCTTGCGCGTCGCGATGTGCTCGGGACGCGGGGTCAGCCCGTACTTGGGCGGATTCAGGGTGTTCTCCATGCTGTTGTAGACCATGAAGACGTTGGACCGCGGCCACGGCGAAATGTTGCTGTTCGAGCCGTGCATGGTGTTGCAGTCGAAGAACACCACCGAGCCGGCCTTGGCCGTCATCGTGCGGATGCCGCCCTGCTCCACCAGCAGTTGCAGGCTGACGGGATCCGGGACCCCGTACTCCTGCTTCTTCAAGGACTGCTTGTAGTGCTCGTTCGGCGTCTCGCCGACGCACGAAATGAACTGGCGATGCGAGCCGGGCACCAGCATCAGCGGGCCGTTGCATTCGTTGTTGTCGGTCAGCAGCACCGAGCAGCTAAGCGCGCGCATCGACGGCATGCCGTCCTCGACGTGCCAGGTCTCGAAATCGGAGTGCCAATAGAACTCCTTGCCCTTGAAGCCCGGCTTCATGTTGGCGCGCGACTGGTGAATGTAGACCTCGGAACCGAGAATCTGGCGCGCCACGTTGACCAGGCGCGGATCCCGCACCAGGCGGGCCAGCATGGGATTGAGCACGTGCACCATGAAGATGGAACGCACGGCGTTGCTGCCCGGCTCGGTGATGGCCTCTTCGCGGCGCACAATGGACGGGTCGCGCGTCATGCGCTCGACCTCGGCCGACAGCGCACGCACTTCGGCCTCCGAGAACAGGTCTTCCAGCAGCAGGAAACCGTCGCGGTCGTACTGGCCCACCTGCTCGGTGGTCAGCGCGCTGGCGTACTTGCCGTCTTCATAGACGACGGGGTCCTGGCGGGAAATGATGGCGGAACTGCGATCCGTACGAGAGGCGTACGGATCCTGCGCGGGTGAGATCATGCGTACCTCCTTGTTCAGGCCGCGACCGCATCGGGTAGCGCGTAGACACCTTCCTTGTCGTGCACTTCCTGGCCGGTCAGCGGCGGGTTGAAGACGCAGATGACGCGCAGCGGCTCCTTGCCGCCGCACAGCCAGTGCTCGTCGTGTTCGTTCAGGGCGTAGACCACGCCGGGGCCCAGGTCGTACTTCTTGCCGTCGGCAATGGTCTCGATCGAACCGTCGCCCTCGATGCACCACACGGCCTCGAGGTGGTTCTTGTAGTGGATGTGCGTGCGGCCGCCCGGAAAAATGGTGGTCTCATGGAACGAGAATCCCATGCCATCCTTCTTCAGCAGCACGCGGCGGCTGACCCAGGTGTCGGTACGGACTTCGTCGGCGGTGCCGATCACATCTTTGACATTACGTACGATCATTGACGTTTTCCTCCAAATTTCAGGATGCGGGCGGACTGCCCCTCATCGGCCAGCGCTTCTGCCACGCTGGCCTCGATCAGATCCAGGCCCTTGGCCAGCAGCTCTTCCTCGATCGTCAGCGCGGGCAGCAGCTTGAGCACTTCATCGTGCGCGCCCGACGTTTCGATCACGACGCCCTTCTTGAAGGCGCACTGGGCGATGCGGTTGGACAGCGCCGGATTGCCGTTGGAAACCAGCCCCTGGATCAGGCCACGGCCGCGAGCCGACAGGCCGGCATTGGGGTAGCTGTGCACCAGGTTTTCCAGCCAGTCGCCCACCAGGCGTTCCTTGCGCTGGATATCAGCGGTGAACGCGGCGTTGGTCCAGTAGGTTTCCAGCGCCTGGGTCGCGGTGACGAACGCGAGGTTGTTGCCGCGGAAGGTGCCGCTGTGGGCGCCGGGCTTCCAGATGTCCAGCTCGGGCTTCATCAGCACCAGCGACATCGGCAGGCCGAAACCGGATAGCGACTTGGACAGCGTGATGATGTCCGGACGGATGCCGGCGGTCTCGAAGCTGAAGAACGTGCCGGTACGGCCGCAGCCGACCTGGATGTCGTCCACGATCAGCAGCATGTCGTGGCGCTTGCACAGCTTTTCCAGTTCCTTGAGCCAGCGCAGCGTGGCCACGTTGACGCCGCCCTCGCCCTGCACCGTTTCCACGATGACGGCGGCCGGCTTGTCCATGCCGCTGCTCGGGTCTTCCAGCATGCGTTCCATGTAGGCCATGGTGTCCACGTCCGGACCGAAGTATCCGTCGTAGGGCATGAACGTCGTGTTGCCCAGCGCGTAGCCGGCGGCGTCACGGAACTTCATGTTGGCGGTCGCGGCAAGCGAACCGCCGCTCACGCCGTGAAAACCGTGCGTGAACGAGATCACGTTGGGACGGCCCTTGACCTGGCGCGCGATCTTCAGCGCGGCTTCGACGGCGTTGGTGCCGGTCGGGCCGGTGAATTGCAGCGTGTATTGCCAGTTGCGCGGCTTGAGCAGCACGCGATCCACCGTCTCCAGGAAACGCTTCTTCGCGCTGGTGGCCATGTCCAGGCCGTGGACGACACCGTCCGCCTGCACATACTCCAGCAGCTTTTCCTTGAGAACAGGATTGTTGTGGCCGTAGTTCAGCGTGCCTGCGCCGCTGAAGAAGTCGATGTATTCGGCGCCATCCTCATCGATGAGCGTCGAGCCCCGGGCCTGATTGAATATCACGGGAAACGACCGGATGTAGCCCCGCACCTCAGACTCCATACGGTCAAAGATCTTCAAGTCCATGATTAATCCTCCCTTTTCATCTCATAAATTGACGGACGGCCTGATCCCCCCGGGTGCGGCAAGCGCACCCGGACAGCAGAATCGTCCCGGTAAACCGATAAGACCGTCAGGCCTGTACCACCCCTACGGGGATGGCAAGGCGAACGGGCCTATCCTCAAGAGCATCTCGTCGTCGTGATCCGCGCCGCCGAACAATTGCCGGTCGAAGAACGGCTGTTCGGAAACGTGGGCGCCCACCTCGGCGGCCAAGCCGGCAAAGGTGCGGCGCGAAGCCTGGTTGTCAGGCCCCACCGTGGTTTCAAGATAGCGGACATGCGCCAGGTTCTTGCGCTGCAAGAGTTCCCGGAGCATGGCGCGGCCAAGGCGTTGGCCGCGTGCGCGGGCGTGCACCGCAACCTGCCAGACGAACAGAACGTCAGGGCGGGACGGGTCCACATAGGCGGAAATAAAACCGTTGATACGTCCTCCGGCGCTTTCAGCCAGGACGCAGGTGTCGCGAAAGTGCTCGCACAGGAGCAGGTACGCGTAGAGGGAATTCAGGTCGAGTGGCGGGCACTCGGAAATGAGGCGGTGGATCGCGGCGCCGTCTTTGCGGTCGGGCAGACGCATGGTATGGGTCTGCGCGCTGACCGCCGGCGCCACGGCACTTGAGAGTGTGGGGGTGTCCAGTTCGTTTTTCTTCATGCGACGATTCCTGATTCTGGTGGTGCCCCGCCCGTGGGCACTTCTAGGATGGGCGACGACACGTCTCCATGCGTGTCGACTGCGGCCTGACCTTCCTGTTCCATGAGCGTCACGATGCGCTCCAGGGACAGGGTGATGGTGGCCTGTTCCAATTCCGGCAAGGCATTGAGCGCGTCAGCCAGATGCTTTTGCAGCGGCGACGGCGCGCCTTGCGCCAATTCACGTCCCGCCTCCGTGGCGGTGACAAATACGATGCGGCGGTCTTCACGGCCCCGCTCGCGGCGGATCAGCGCCTTGTCTTCCAGCCGATCCAGGATGCCGACCACCGTGCTGGGGCTGACGTGCATCTCGCGGCTGATCGCCGTGGCCGTCATGGGGCCATTGGCGATCACGGTGCGCAGGCACATCAGCTGCGGGGCAGTGATGTGGCTGACCGCGGACAACTGTCGCGAATGCAGCGCGATCGAACGCGTGATGCGGCGCAGAGCTCGCAAAATGCGCAGGTCGTACTGCTGAGATGTTTCGGAATTCGCGGCGTCAGTCATGGGTTGCGATGGGTTCGGACAAAATCATTTCTACACGAATGATATGCGCCCGATTTATTCGAGTCAAACAAAAACGCCGGCACGATGTAAATAAATGAACGCTGATTTGGCGAGGATGACGGCACTATGACTGGACTTGCCGTGCGGCGGATCCAGCGTGGATGCGGCTCAGCGCACGGTCGCCCCTAGGTCTTACCCGGATAAAAAACATATGTTTTGTTCATGATGTTTTATTTATCATATGTTTTTACGCGAACGAACGACGCTGCTCTCTCATGCCCCTGCCCTCCTCCCTGCTCGCTGCCCTCCAGGAAAAGCTGGAACAACTGCCGCCCGAATTGCAGCGGGCGGCGCAGTGGGTGGTGGCCAATCCCGCGCAGGTGGGGCTGTGGTCGATGCGCCGGCAAGCACAGGCGTTGGGCGTGGCGCCCGCCACGATGTTGCGATTGGCCCGTGCGGTGGGCTACGCCAGTTACGAGGATTTCCGCCGGCCGTTTCAGGACGCGCTGGCGGGACGCGACGAGCCGGGAATGCGCGACCGCGCCGCCGCCCTGCAGGCCGCGTCAAGCGACAACCCGGAACCGGGCCCGGGCACGTTGACTGACGTCCAAGTCCAGGCCCTGTCCTCGGTCTGCGCGCTGAACTCGACGCAAGCGTTCGACGCGGCCGTGCAGACCCTGCTGGATGCGCGTCAGGTCGGCTTTTTGGGAACGCGCTCGGCCTTTGGCATCGCGTTCCAGATGCGATATGCCTATCAGCTCGTGCGACGCAACAGCGTCCTCATTGACGGGCTGGGCGGCGCGCCCGCCGAGCAGGCGGACAACCTCTGCGCGGGCGATGCGCTGATCGTCATCTCGCAGGCGCCCTATCCCACGGCCACCGTCCAGCTCGCGCGCCAGGCGGCCCAGCGCGGTGTGGCGCTGGTGGCGCTGACCGACGATCCGCTCTCGCCGCTGGCGCTGGACGCCAGCCACACCCTGCGGTTTGCCCCGCCCGACCGCGACGGCGTGCGCGCGCAGCCCGCGCGCCAGGGGCCGGGCTCGTTCTTTCATACGACGGCCGGGCTCTTGGGGCTGGCCGAACACCTGATCGCCCGCCTGACGGCCCGCGGCGGCCAGGCCGTGCTGGACAGGCTGGCCGAGGTGGAACAGCGCCTGCAAGCCGACAACGTTTACTGGAATGGCGCGCCCGCGCGCCGCCCGGGCCGGGCCTTCGGGCCGGCAACCTCCTCAACCTGACCCAGGAACTTCGCAGCATGAGCCAAACCCGCGTCCTGCATCGCTCCCTTCGCCATACGCCTGCCGTCGCCGTGCGCGGCCAGGGTGTCTGGATCCATGACAGCGCCGGCCGCGCGTATCTAGACGGCTCTGGCGGCGCGGCAGTGTCGTGCCTGGGGCACAACCACCCCGACGTCCAGGCCGCGCTGCACGCGCAGGTGGACGCGCTGGCCTATGCCCACACCAGCTTCTTTACGACCGAGGTCGCGGAAAAGCTGGCGGCCCGGCTCGTGGCCGACGCCCCGGCAGGCACATCGCATGCCTACTTCGTGTCCGGCGGATCAGAAGCGGTGGAAGCGGCGCTGAAGATGGCGCGCCAGTATTTCGTCGAAATCGGCCAGCCGCAGCGCCGCCACATCATCGCGCGGCGGCAGAGCTATCACGGCAATACGCTGGGCGCGCTGGCGGTTGGGGGCAATGCCTGGCGGCGCGCGCAGTTCGCGCCGCTGCTCATCGAGGTCGAACACGTGTCGCCCTGCTATGCCTATCGCGACCAGCACAGCGGCGAAACCGCCGAGCAGTACGGCGAACGGCTGGGCGAGGAACTGGAAGCGGCCATCCAGCGCCTTGGCCCCGACTCGGTGATGGCATTCGTGGCGGAACCCGTGGTGGGCGCCACGTCCGGCGCAGTGACGGCCGTGCCCGGCTATTTCCGCCGGATCCGCGAGGTCTGCGACCGTCACGGCGTGCTGTTCATCGCCGACGAGGTCATGTGCGGCATGGGCCGGACCGGCACCCTGTACGCCGTCGAACAAGAAGGCGTGACGCCGGATCTCATCACCATTGCCAAGGGCCTGGGCGGCGGCTACCAGCCCATCGGCGCGGTCATGGCGCAGCAGCACATCGTGCAGGCCATGCAGCAAGGCAGCGGCTTCTTCCAGCACGGCCACACCTATCTTGGCCATGCGCTGGCCTGCGCGGCCTCGCTGGCGGTGCAGGACGTGATCCGGCGCGACGGGCTGCTGGAGCGGGTGCGGGTGATGGGCGCAGGCCTTGCGCAGCGGCGGCAGGAGGCGCTGGGCGACCATCCCCACGTCGGGGACATCCGTGGCCGGGGCCTTTTCATGGGCGTGGAACTGGTTCGGGACCGCGCCACCAAACAGACCTTCGATCCCGATCTGGCGCTGCATGCGCGGATCAAGCGCGAGGCCATGGCGCGGGGGCTGATGGTCTATCCCATGGGCGGCACGATCGACGGCCGCCAGGGCGATCACGTGCTGCTTGCGCCGCCCTTCATCATTTCCGAGGACGAACTGGACCAACTGACCGAACGGTTGACCGGCGCCATCGACGCCGCCATCGCGCAATCGGGCGATTAGACGCCAGCCGTTGAAGCGGGATCGAAAGACCCGCTTTGCGCAGGTTCGGTCAGCCTGGCGCCGCTCGGCGCCAGGGGGGCCAGGCACCGATCGTGAGCGCGCGCAGGAACCATTCGACGGGTCCGTAGGCGTGGCGCCGCAACCACCATGCGGACAGCGGCAGCTGGGCGGCAAAGATGGCCACCGCGACCAGGAATGCGGCCAGGGGCGGCACGGCGGCATACAGCCGCAAGCCCCAGGCCGTGAAGAGGAATGCGCAGACGACCGACTGCATCAGGTAATTGCTCAGCGCCATCCGTCCCGCCGGCGCCAGCCACGCCCCCATGCGCTCGCCCGGCCCCGTGCGCAGCGCCAGCAGGAACGCCGCACCGTACGACAGGCTCAAGAGCGGCGCTGTGAAAAGGCCCACGGCCAATCCCGGCAGTTCCCACACCACGCGCGCCTGCGGCAATGCGCTGGTCGCGTAGGCCGCGGCGCCGGCCAGTCCCGGCAAGAGGCCCAGCGCGCAGAGCAGCCCAAGCGCGCGGCGCGAGCGCCACGGGTCCGCCAGCGCATTGCGCCGCCCCAGCGCATATCCGGCCAGGAACATGGCAAAGACGAAAGGCCCCTGCACGAGCAGCACGGTGAACCAGATGGTTTCCGTGAGCTCCTTGATGTGCTGCGCGATCGTGGTGCCGATGGTGCCGCGATACGCCTCGATGGAGGCCAGCGCCTCGGCCTTGTACAGCGCGGCGTATCCAGCGGGCGCCGGATCCAGGAATGTCAGTGCGCCCAGGATCGCCCACACCGCCGACGCCAGCGCGATCAGCCACAGCGCCACGCGCAGCGCACGGCCCGGATCCATGCGCCGGCACAGCAGCAGCGCGAAGCCCAGCAGGGCATAGGTCACCAGGATGTCGCCCTGGTAGAACAGGATGGCGTGCGCAAAGCCCAGGACAGCCAGCCCCGCCAGCCTGCGCAAAAAGCGCGGCGCGAAGGCGGCATCGGCCTGTTCGGCGGCCGTCATCTGCAGGGTGAAGCTGTAGCCGAACAGGAAGGAAAACAGCAGGTAGAACTTGGTCTCGAACAACCAGGCGATCAGCCAGCGGACCGTCACGTCGACCGGGCGCGAATAGACCGGATCGGCCACGCCCCCGCCATAGAACGGAAAGGCGAACACGCCGATGTTGACCACCAGGATGCCGAAGAGCGCAAAGCCGCGCAGGGCATCGACGTGGGCAAGCCGCGGCCGGACGGCGTGGCCGCCGGTCATGCCCGCCCCCGGATCGCGTGCCGCCGGCGCAACACGCGCGCGCCGCCGGGCCTTTGCTGCGTCAGGCGGCGGGCAGGCCTCAACCCAGCACCGGAGACAGCAACGGCTGCTTGGGCCGCACGTCCAGCGCGCGCCCCTTGCGGGCCCGCTTGCCGACGTAGACCGCCAGGTCCGCACCCGCCAGGATGTCCTCGGTCATCTTGTTGCGGTAGATGCCGGTGGCGCGCAGCCCCAACGTGCCGATCGGCACGGTCTGATCGAGCTTGTCCGCGCCGTCCAGCCCCATCAGGATGGTGCCGCGTCCGCCGCCCGCCAGGGACTTCACTTCGTCCAGGCCGAAGACCAGGAACTTGCCCTTTTGCGACAGCAGCGCCAGTTGCTGGGCACCGGCGAACAACGGCACCGGACGCAGCAGTTCGTCGCCCGTCTCAAGGGTGATGAACTGCTTGCCGGCCCGCTGGCGGCTGACCATGTCGGACAGCTTGGCCGCGAACCCGTAGCCGCCGCGCGTTGCCAGCAGCCAGCGGCTGTCGGCCGAGGCCGCGATCGTGTGGACGATGCGCGTGCCCGATTCCAGGTCGATCATCGTGGTGACCGGCTGGCCGTCGCCACGCGCCGACGGCAGGCCGGACACCGGCACGGAATAGACCCGGCCGTTGTCGCCAACCGCGATCAGCGTGTCGGTGGTGCGGCACTCGAAGGCGCCGTACAGATCGTCGCCCTGCTTGAAGCCGAATTGCGCGGCATCATGGCCATGGCCCTGACGGGCCCGCAGCCAGCCCTTTTGCGAAACGATCACGGTGACAGGCTCGTCCAGCACCTTGGTTTCAAGCACGGCGCGCTCGGCCGTCTCGATCAGCGTGCGGCGCTCGTCGCCATATTGCTTGGCGTCGGCTTCGATTTCCTTGACCAGCAGGCGCTTGAGCGTTGTGGGGTTGTCCAAAAGTTCTTGCAGCGAGACCTGTTCCTTGCGCTTGTCGGCCAGTTCCTGCTCGATCTTGAAGCCTTCCAGGCGGGCCAGCTGGCGCAGACGCATTTCGAGGATGTCCTCGGCTTGCCGTTCGGACAGCTTGAAGCGTTGCATCAACGCGGCGCGGGGCTCGTCGGATTCTCGGATCGTCTGGATGACCTCGTCCACGTTCAGGTAGACGACCATGCGCCCTTCCAGCACGTGGATGCGGTCAATGACCTTGTCCAGGCGGAAGCGCGTGCGGCGCACCACGGTGTTGGTTCGGAACGCCAGCCATTCGACCAGAATGTCGCGCAGCCCCTTCTGGCGCGGACGGCCGTCGGTGCCGATGCACACCAGGTTGACGCTGGCGCTGCCTTCCATGCTGGTCTGCGCCAGCAACGTGTTGACGAATTCGTCGCGGTCGACCCGCGAGGTCTTGGGTTCGAAGACCAGACGAACGGCGGCGTCCTTGCCGGATTCGTCGCGCACCGCATCCAGCAGGTTCAGCATGACCGCCTTGGCCTGCGTCTGCTCCGGGGTCAGGCTCTTCTTGCCCGTCTTGACCTTGGGATTGGTGATTTCCTCGATTTCTTCCAGCACCTTCTGCCCCGAGGTGCCGGGCGGCAGCTCGTTGACGACCAGTTGCCACTGGCCACGCGCCAGTTCCTCGAACTGCCAGCGCGCGCGCACTTTCAGGGACCCGCGGCCCACACTGTAGATCTGCGCGATGTCGGCCGCCGGGGTGATGATCTGGCCGCCGCCCGCGAAGTCCGGGCCGGGGATCATGGCGTACAGTTCTTCGTCGGGCAACTGCGGCTGCTTGATGAGCGCCACGCAGGCCTGCGCGACTTCGCGCAGGTTGTGCGGGGGGATCTCGGTGGCCATGCCCACGGCGATGCCCGAGGCGCCGTTCAGCAGCATCACGGGCAGGCGCGCCGGCAGCATCTGCGGCTCTTGCTGGCTGCCGTCGTAGTTGGGCACGAAATCCACCGTGCCCTCGTCCAGCTCGTCGAGCAGCAGCTTGGCGATCGGCGTGAGGCGCGCTTCCGTGTAACGCATGGCGGCGGCGTTGTCGCCATCGCGCGAACCGAAGTTGCCCTGGCCGTCGATCAGCGGATAGCGCAGCGAAAAGTCCTGCGCCATGCGGACCATGGCGTCGTACGCCGCCTGGTCGCCGTGCGGATGGTACTTACCGAGCACGTCGCCCACGACGCGCGCCGATTTGACAGGCTTGGCGCCGGAGCCCAGCCCCATCGCCTGCATGGCGAAAAGGATGCGGCGCTGCACGGGCTTCTGCCCGTCGCCCACGTCGGGCAGCGCGCGGCCGCGCACCACGGACACCGCGTAGTCCAGATAGGCCTGCTCCGCGTAGCGCGCCAGCGTGATGGCGGCGTTGCCATCGCCGTCGCCGCCGGGCGGATTGGAGTCGAACAGGCCGGGTTGATTGGTGTCGGTCATGTTGTATTCAGGTAGACAATTTCATCGAAACGGCGTCAATGCGCCTCAGGCGGACGGGGCCAAAAACTGCGTGTCGGCGACATGCGCGCGCATCTGGGTGCGCACGGCCTGCAGCGTGGAGGCGTCCTGCCCGCGCTTGGGGATGATCACGCCTTGCAACGTGCCCAGGATGACGTAGAGGTGTTCGGGGGTTTCCTCGACCCGCCGCACGTCGGACCACGCCATGTGCCCGGAGGCGGTGGCAGTGGTGTCCGTGACGCCGTCCGGCCCGAAGTCCAGCTCGTGCCGCCCCAGGTAAAGGGTGTCGGGCTGCTTGGCCAGCATGCGGCGCGTGTTCATCTTCACGAGGCCGGGCAGCACATATTCGTACGCCAGGGCCAGCAACGCGAGGATGCCCAGGCCCACCGCCAGGCCCTGGAAATACACCGGCAGCAGCGCGCCCCAGTTCGGCCCCTTGCCGTCCCAGGTCTGCCAGATCAGGTAGGCGAGCAAGGCCACGATCATCAGGACGCCGAAGCGCAGATGGGACCGGTATCGGCGGCGGCGCAGTTCCGGCCGTTTGTACACATAGGCGGCGAAATCCGCGTAGTCGTCGGCGGTCAGGTCGACGACCATGCGGGCTTGCCCGGGCACGGTCGCGGTCATCAGATGTCGAGCTCCGCCAGGTTGCCCTTTTCCTCGATCCACGCGCGGCGTTGCGAGGACTCGCCCTTGCCCATCAGCATGTCGAACATGCGGGTGGTGTCGTCGGGCGTCTGGTCGCCATAGCCCACCGGCAGCAGGCGGCGCGTGTCCGGATTCATGGTGGTTTCCCACAACTGCTCGGGGTTCATTTCGCCCAGGCCCTTGAACCGGCTGACGGCCCACGCGCCTTCGCGCACGCCTTCCTTGCGCAGCTTGTCCTGCGCGGCCTCGAGCTCGCCTTCGTCAAGACAGTAGATCTTGCGGGCGGGACGCTTGCCCTGCGCCGGCACGTCCAGACGGAACAGCGGCGGCTTGGCGACGTAGACGTTGCCGGCCTCGACGAGCTTGGGAAAGTGGCGGTAGAACAGCGTCAGCAACAGCACCTGAATGTGCGAGCCGTCGACGTCCGCGTCCGACAGGATGCAGATGCGGCCGTAGCGCAGGCCGGACAGGTCGGGCGTATCGTTGGGACCGTGCGGATCCACGCCGATGGCGACGGAAATGTCGTGGATCTCGTTGTTGGCAAAGAGGCGGTCGCGGTCGACTTCCCAGGAGTTGAGCACCTTGCCGCGCAGCGGCAGGATGGCCTGGAATTCCTTGTCGCGGCCCATCTTGGCCGAGCCGCCGGCCGAATCGCCCTCGACCAGGAATACCTCGGTGCGCGTGGCATCGCTGGACTCGCAGTCGGTCAGCTTGCCGGGCAGGACCGCCACGCCGGAACTCTTGCGCTTTTCGACCTTTTGGGCCGAGCGCTGGCGCGCCTGCGCCTGCCGGATTGCCAGTTCGGCAAGCTTCTTGCCGTATTCCACATTGCTGTGCAGCCACAGATCGAGCGCGCTCTTGGAGAACCCGCCCACCAGGCGCACGGCGTCGCGGCTGTTCAGGCGTTCCTTGATCTGGCCCTGGAATTGCGGATCGAGCACCTTGGCTGACAGCACGAAGCTGGCGCGGGCAAATACGTCTTCGGGCAGCAGCTTCACGCCCTTGGGCAGCAGGCTGTGCAGCTCGGCAAACCCCTTCACGGCGCCGAACAGGCCTTCGCGCAGGCCGGACTCGTGCGTGCCGCCAGCCGGCGTGGGAATGAGGTTGACGTAGGACTCGCGTACCGCGTTGCCGTCCTCGGTCCAGGCCACGACCCATTGGGCGCCCTCGCCCTCGGCGAAGTTTTCGTGGTCGGCGCCGGCGTATTGCGCGCCTTCGAAGAACGGCACCATCAGTTCGGCGCCCGCCAGGGCCTCGGCCAGGTAGCCGCGCAGGCCGTCCTGGTACTGCCAGGTCTTGGTGTCCCCGGTTTTCTCGTTGACGAGCGTGACCTTCACCCCCGGCAGCAGCACGGCCTTGCTGCGCAAGAGGTGGGTAAGCTCGCCCAACGGAATGTTGGGGCTGTCGAAATACTTGGCGTCCGGCCAGACGCGCACGCGGGTGCCGGACTTCTTGCGGCCGCCCTGGTCGTAAGGCGCCAGGGGCTCGGCGACGTCGCCGCCCTTGAACACCAGGCGGCTCACGGCGTTGTCGCGCCAGACGACGACTTCCAGGCGGGTGGCCAGCGCGTTGGTGACGGACACGCCGACACCGTGCAGGCCGCCGGAGAAGGCGTACGCGCCGCCGCCGGCCTTGTCGAATTTGCCGCCCGCGTGCAGGCGCGTGAACACGAGTTCGACGACGGGCGCGTTTTCTTCGGGATGCAGGCCGACGGGAATGCCGCGGCCGTCGTCTTCGACGGACACGCTGCCATCGGCGTGCAGCGTGACCTGGATCTGTTTGCCGTAGCCGGCCAGCGCCTCGTCTGCGGCGTTATCGATGACCTCCTGCACGACGTGCAGGGGGTTTTCGGTGCGGGTGTACATGCCCGGGCGCTGCCGCACGGGTTCCAGCCCCTTCAGGACGCGGATGGACGCCTCGTTGTAACGTGGAGTGGCCAAGTTATCCCCAACATCTGTGGAAAAAAACCGACATTTTACGGACAAGCCTAGATTCTGCGCGGCTCCGGGTGGGATGCGCACGACCTGACCAGGTCCGATTTCGGTAGGATGATGACAGTCACAACCGCCGTTCCGGACTTTGACCGCCCGGATCGCGACAGCTGCGCCGCAACATCCTACACAAATTCCTGCAAACCCTGTTGTTATTAACAGTGGTATGCCTGTTGTTATTGACAGTGGTATGCTTGAGTCCATTCCACAAACAAGAACAACGGCAAGGCGCGTCTTAACGCGCCTTTTGCTGCCGAACCGAGAATCACCATCATGAGCGACCAAATCAAGAACGTCAGTGACGCCAGCTTCGATGCCGATGTGTTGAAATCCGGCCAGCCGGTGCTGGTGGACTACTGGGCTGCCTGGTGTGGCCCCTGCAAGATGATCGCCCCCATCCTGGAAGAAGTCGCCGCCGAGTACGCAGGCCGCTTGACGATCGCCAAGCTGAACGTGGATGAAAATCAGGGCACGGCCACCAAGTACGGCATCCGCGGCATTCCCACCCTTATGCTCTTTAAAGACGGCCAGGCTGCCGCCACCAAGGTTGGCGCGCTGTCGAAGTCGCAACTCACCGCATTCCTGGACGGCGCGTTGTAAATCGCGTGCTGTAACCGAGGGCGCCGCCGCATAGGCGGCGCTCATTCAGTACCGCGCGAGCCCGTCCGTGGCGCGCCGCCAGAGCCCTCCTTTACTTTTCCCCCAACACCCACCGCGATGCACCTCAACGAACTGAAGGCGCTGCACGTCTCGCAGCTGCTCGAAATGGCCGCTGGCCTGGAAATCGAAAACGCCAACCGCCTGCGCAAGCAGGAACTGATGTTCGCCATCATGAAGCGGCGCGCCAAGCAAGGCGAGCAGATCTTCGGCGACGGCGTTCTTGAAGTCCTGCCCGACGGCTTCGGTTTCCTGCGCTCGCCGGAAACCTCGTATCTGGCCAGCACCGACGACATCTACATTTCTCCGTCGCAGATCCGCCGCTTCAATCTGCACACCGGCGACTCCATCGAAGGCGAAGTGCGCACCCCCAAGGATGGCGAGCGCTACTTTGCCCTGGTGAAGGTGGACAAGGTCAACGGCGTGGCGCCCGAGGCGATCAAGCATCGCATCATGTTCGAGAACCTGACGCCGCTGCACCCGAATCGCGTCATCCGCCTGGAACGCGACATCAAGAGCGAGGAAAACCTCACTGGCCGGATCCTCGACGTCTTCGCCCCGATCGGCATGGGCCAGCGCGGCCTGATCGTCGCCAGCCCCAAGTCCGGCAAGACGGTGATGATGCAGCACATTGCGCACGCCATCACCACCAACTACCCCGACGCGGTCATGATCGTCCTGCTGGTCGACGAACGCCCGGAAGAAGTGACCGAAATGCAGCGCACGGTGCGCGGTGAAGTCGTGGCCTCGACCTTCGACGAGCCCGCCACCCGTCACGTGCAAGTGGCCGAAATGGTCATCGAAAAGGCCAAGCGCCTGGTCGAAATGAAGAAGGACGTCGTGATCCTGCTGGACTCGATCACCCGTCTGGCCCGCGCCTACAACACCGTCGTGCCGGCCTCCGGCAAGGTGCTGACCGGCGGCGTGGACGCCAACGCCCTGCAGCGCCCCAAGCGCTTCTTCGGCGCGGCGCGCAACCTGGAAGAAGGCGGCTCGCTCACCATCCTGGGCACCGCGCTGATCGAAACCGGCAGCCGCATGGATGAAGTCATCTATGAAGAATTCAAGGGCACCGGCAACTCCGAAGTCCACCTCGAACGCCGCCTGGCCGAAAAGCGCGTCTACCCGTCCATCAACCTGAACAAGTCGGGCACCCGCCGCGAAGAGCTGCTGATCGCCCCCGACCTGCTCCAGAAGGTGTGGGTGCTGCGCAAGTTCATTCACGACATGGACGAAGTCCAGTCCATGGAATTCATCCTGGACAAGATGCGCGCCACCAAGACCAACGCCGAATTCTTCGACATGATGAAGAAGAAGTAAGCGCACCGTCCGCGCCCACGAAAAAGCCGCCTTCGAGGCGGCTTTTTCTTGGGTGGCTGTCCCGTCCTGCGTCGGCGGCAGCTCGGACGGTGTCTGACACCCGGCGGAGATCGTCGTCAGCCTGCAATGGCATCTCGGTGGGTGTCAGACACCTGCGAAGCTTCCCGCGGCAGCTCAGTGCTCGATGAACTCCGGCATCCGGCGCGGCGAGGAATTGGCCGGCCGGGGCGTCTGCTTGTCCGGTTCCTTGCCCGAGGCGTCGATGGGTTCGATGCGCGGGTCGTCCCAGCTTCCCGTGACGGCGTATTCCATCGTCATCGCGCGCGCCAGCGGCTGCTTGAGGAGCCACTGCGTGACGAACGCGCCCAGACCGATCAGCGGGTTGACCGCCAGCGCGGTGACCATTGCCGCGCCGCTGGCGTCCAGATTGGGAATTACCACCGCCTTCATGTCCCAGCGTTCCTTGACGAGGTTCACGCCGCCCGCCAGTACGATTGCGGCCACCGGACCGTTGATCTTGTAGCCTTCGGTATTCAGCGTGCCGTCGGCCACCTTGACGTTGCCGCGGATGGTGTCGAACGGAAACCCGTCCCGCAGCAGGTTCGTGGGATTGACGTCCAGCCGCGCCAGCCGCTGCAGCGACTGCAGCGACAGCAGCTCCAACAGCCGCGCCGTGCGGGAGTTCACGTGCATGAAGCGGCCGTTGTCCAGACTGACGACCACATCGCCCACCACGTCGGCGATATCGTGCGTCCACGGCAGGTTGCGCCAGGTCGCCTTGCCCTGGATCGTTCCCTTGCCGTTGGACACGACGTTCTCAAAGCCGATCCGGCTCATGAAGTCGCCGACGTTTTCCAGCTTGAGCACGGCATCGACGGTCAGCCCCCGGTTCGGCCCTTCAAGCCCCCAATTGCCCGTGGCGTTCAGGGCCGCCGAATCATTGGTGATGGCCAGCTTGTCCAGCCGCCATTGCCGCCCCCGCTCCAGGTTGGTGCCCGTCACCTGCAGCGCCCCCAGGTTCTTGCCATACAACAAGAATTGATTGGCCTGCAGATCGATCGCGGGAATGTCGGACAGGTCGTTGCCGGAGGCCAGCGCCTTGTCGGCCTGGTTGGAGTCGCCCTCGCCCGCAATGGACAGATGCTTCAGGCGGGCGGTGATCTGCCCGGCGATGGCGCCCTGCGCCTCGCGCCATTCCAGCGTGCCTGCGGCCTGCCGCGATTCCAGTTCGACGCGCCAGCGCGCCGGCGCAGGGCGCGTGGCATACAGCGTCAGGTCATTGAGGGTGTAGCCGCTGGTGTGCAGCGCGCCGGCAGCCAGACTGATGCGCTCGGGCTGCGGCAGGATGGGCTTGGAAGGCGGCCGGCCTTTCGCGGGCGCCACGTTGAATCCCTCGGAGACGGCATCCCAGGCGTCCATGTCCAGTTCGGGCAGGCTGGCGTTAAGGCTCAGCCCGCGCTCCGGCAGGCTGGCCGGCCGCCCGATGCCCAGCGCGCCGCGCGAAAAGTAGGCGGCCGAGCCCTCGGCGGGGTCCCGTTCGAACAAGGCGTTGACGTTATCGCCCAGGCTGGCCGTCAGCCAGCGCCGGTCGCGGGCGCCGCGGTCCTGCGCCGGCGACCATTGCAGCTTCAGCAATTGCGCGGACTTGGCCGGCTTGCCGGCGGGCGCCGGCATGTCGATCGCCATGCCAACCAGGTCGGACTCGGCCGATATGTCGATGGCGCCGCCCTTCAGGTAGAGCAGCCGGCCCTTGTAGGCTGCGCGGCCGGTGAAACGCGACATCGATGCGGCGCGGCTCAACTGCGCCAGCCCGGGCCCCGACAGGGTGCCGTCAAAATGCAGCGCGTCCGTGCCCTGCGCCAGCGTGCCGTAGATGTTGACGGGTCCGCCCAGGAATTGCGCCCGGATGCCCTTGGTCTGCACGCCCTTTTCTGAAAACTCCAGGTCGCCGTGGATCTGGCTGAGCGGCGGGATCTCGGGCATGAAGGTGAAGGAATTGTCCGAGAAGCGGATACGCCCCTGGACCTGAGTGTCATCGGTATTGAGCAGCGGCACCTTCAGATCGAGCGGCATGCGCCAGTCGCCGGTGCCCTGGGCCTCGTCCAGGGCACCGTCCAGCAGTTCGCCCAACGGAGAATTCGCGGCCAGCGCCAGATAGGCCGCCACCGGCCCCGAGGTGTCGCCGGTGACTCGCAGTTCCGAGTCATGCTCCATATTGGGAATGGCCGCCTTCACGGCGCCCAACGTGACGGTGTGCCCCTTGCCGGTGTGCGCCACCGCGCCGCCCGCGCTGTCCAGCGCCAGGCTCACCTTGTCGATGCGGAAACTGCCCGACAGGTTTTCCAGCATCGGCCAGCCCTTGCGATTCTCGCCCGCCGGCGCGTAGTCGACCTTCGCGCCGGAATACGCGCCGGCGATGACGAATTCGCCGGTGGCGCCCGGCGCGCCGAACGGGAAGTCGTCCAGATCCCCCTTGAGCGTGATGGCCGCCGAATGCATCTGGCCGGCAGGCAAACCGGTCGCCAGCCATTCACGGGCGTCGGCGTTCACCTCGAGCGGCAGATAACGGTGAATGGCGGGCATCGACCCGCGCACCATCGTGCCGCGCACGTCGGCGCTGCCCGCCGCGGTCTTGCCCTCTTTGCGCCACTGGCCTTGCAGACGCACATCCATGTCTTCATTGGCCAGACGCATCTGGGCCACGTCCACGAACCAGTTGTCCGCATCAGGCCCCTTGACCTGGGCGTCGAGCTCCAGGTCGTCGGCCCGCAGCGTCGGCGTCTCGAAGACGCCCGGCAGGGTCACGCGCAACTGGTGCACCGCGCCCTTGACCGTCACGTCGGCCGCGCCGGGGCTGCGCGCCATCGGCAGGCCATCGATCGTCACGAAATCGCCCGGCAGCGCGGCAATGCGCAACTGGCCCGAACCGCCCTGAAAGGCGGGTCCGTCCGGCGACGCGCGCCAGGACACGCCGCGCGCCGCGACGTCGCTCGTCAATTTGGTCAACTTGCCGTGGTCGAGCTGCCACCACGCGCGCGCGGCGATGCGGCCGGCTACCCGGGGCACGTCGATCCAGGGCGCCCAGGCCAGCGGCTCCACGTCATCGACCTGGGCAAAGATCTGGCCACTCCAGTTGGCGGGCTTCTTGGCGTCGGCGGCAAACAGGCTGCGGTTGAACTCGCCGCGCAGCTCCAGTTTGTGGGCCAGCGCCGGCCCCGCGGATGCCTGCAGCACGAACCGATGCGAGAGGCTGCCGTTGCGCACCAGGAAGTCGACGCCTTCCAACGTAAGCTCGGGCGCCTGGCGCAATTCGTCCTGCCAGCGCAGCGTTGCGTCGCTGACCAGCAGCTCGCGCTGCGCCGCCAGCCAGCGCAGACCGGGATGGTTCAGATCGGAAGCGTGGTCGCTGGTATTCAGGTCGATATTCTGGCCAGCGACCCACAGATGGTTTGACGTGTCCCGCCGCAGCGTCAGTTCCGGCTTTTCGAGCCGCAGCCGCACCAGGGTGGGCGACAGGGACAGGATGCTGCGCCACGCCACGACCGCGGACACGGACGGCAGGCTCAATACCGGATCCGTCTCGTCGTCGTAGACCTGGACCGCGGCGAGATCGAGCCGGGGATTGAGCCCTTGCCAGTTGGCCTTGATCGCGCCGATCGTTACGCGGGCGCCCAACGCCTGGCTGGCGTAGGCTTCAATCTGAGGGCGCCACTGATCCACCCGCGGGAGGACCCAATAGCGCACGCCCAGAAACCCGATGGCGACAACGCCATAGACGGTCAGCGCGGCCCAGAACAGGCTGCGGAGCACTTTTTTTGGAACAGACACGGATCAGTGGGCAGGAGGAGATGTCTTGCAGTATCGTCCCCACTTATACCTGAAACACGTCCATCCGTCTGCCGCCCTTTGCACCATGTCGAAACCATCACTTATCGCCCCTGCCCTCGCCTGGTCCGGCCATCTGCGCCGCCGTCTGGACGCTCACCCGGATCTGGCCGCGTGGCTGGGCGAGGCGGTGAAACAACCCGTCACACCGGCGTTGATGGCGCAATGGCAGAACGAACTGGCCGGCCCGGCCGTGACCGGCGCCTTGCCGGTGGATGTCTGCCGCATGGTGCTGCGCAAGCTGCGCGAACGCGTTTTCAGCGTGCTGATCGTGCGCGACCTGTCCGGGCAGGCCCCGCTTGAAGAAGTGGTGGGCGCCATGACCACGCTGGCGGACATGGCGGTGGCAGCCGCCTACCGCAGCGTGGCCGCCGAACTGGCGGCCGTGCACGGCGTGCCGCGCGACCCGGCCACGGGCAAGCCCCAGGAAATGCTGATCGTGGGCATGGGCAAGCTGGGCGGGTGCGAGCTGAACGTGTCGTCCGACATCGACCTCATCATGCTCTACGGCGAGGAAGGCGAAACCGACGGCCCCCGCCGCATCAGCCATCACGAGTTCTACGGCCGCCTTACGCGCCGCATGATGCCGGTGCTGTCCGAGGTGGACGCCAACGGCCAGGTGTTCCGCACCGACCTGCGCCTGCGCCCGGACGGCGACGCCGGCCCGTTGGCCTGGAGCCTGGACGCGCTGGAGCACTATCTGATCGGCCAGGGGCGCGAATGGGAGCGCTATGCGTGGCTGAAGGCGCGCCTGATGCCGGCGCAAGCCTTCGACGACAGCGACAGCGCCGCGCAGGCCCGCCAACTGGAAAGCCTGCGCGTGCCCTTCGTCTACCGCAAGTACTTTGACTTCGATGCGCTGGCCGCGCTGCGCGCGCTGCGCGAACGCATCCGCCAGGACTGGCAGCGCCGCGCGTCGGCGCGCAATGGCATCGACAGCGCCAACAACATCAAGCTGGGCGACGGCGGCATCCGCGAGATCGAGTTCGTGGTGCAACTGGCGCAGCTGATCCGCGGCGGACGCATGCCGGCGCTGCAAAAGCGCGGCTTGCTGGAAGCGCTGCATGCCGAATGCGTGGCCGGCCTGGTGCCGCAAGACGACGCCCGCCGGCTTGAAGAGGCCTACCGGTTCCTGCGCCGCACCGAGCACGCGCTGCAATATCGCGAAGACGAGCAGACCCATCTGCTGCCCGGCGACCCCGCCCTGCGCGCCGCCCTGGCCGAGGCGCTGGGGATGACGCCCGACGCATTCGAGAGCACGCTGGCCGCGCACCGCGACTTCGTGTCGCAGACCTTCCGCAACGTGTTCCGCATGGTGGGCATGGGCGAGGAAGAAGCGGCGCCTGCCCCCACGCCGGGCGAGGCGCCGTCCAGCCAGGAAGAACCCGACAGCGAAAGCGAGCTTACCGACCAGATCCGCCAGGCGTTTGGCGAGGACGCGGACGACCTGCTGCGCCGGGCCCAGACGCTGTCGGGCAGCCACCGCGTGCGCAGCCTGCCCGAAAGCAGCCGCCGCCGCATGGAGGTCCTGCTTCCGGCCGCGCTGCGCGCCGCGCTGCAAACGCCCGCCCCGCGCGAGGCCGCGGTGCGGCTCTTCGACCTGATCGAAAAGATTGCGCAGCGCAGCGCGTACCTGGCGCTGCTGGCCGAATACCCGGACACGCTGGCACGGGTGGCGCGCATGGTGGCCGCCAGCCCCTGGGCCGCGCAGTACCTGACGCAACACCCATTGCTGCTCGACAGCCTGATCGACTGGCGCACGCTCTTTGAACCGCTCGACTTCGGCCAGATCGCGCGGCAGCTGACGGCGGACCTGGACGCTTGCCGCCTGCCGGACGGCGACCCCGACGTCGAACGCCAGATGAACCTGATGCGCGACGTGCAGCGCCAGGCCAGCTTCCAGCTGCTGGCGCAAGACCTGGAAGGCGAGCTCACCGTTGAAAAGCTGGCCGACCAGTTATCGGCGCTGGCGGACCTGCTGCTGACCGAGACCATCCGCCGCGCCTGGCCGCTCGTGAACAAAGTCGAAGGCGCCGAGCCGCGCTTTGCCGTCATTGCGTACGGCAAACTGGGCGGCAAGGAGTTGGGCTATGCCTCCGACCTGGACCTCGTGTTCCTGTTCGACGACCCGCGCGACGACGCGGCGGAGGTCTATGCCAAGCTGGGCCGGCGCATGTCGTCCTGGCTGTCGACCATGACCTCGTCGGGGCGGCTGTACGAGACCGACCTGCGTCTGCGGCCCGACGGCGACGCGGGACTGCTGGCGGTATCGATCGAGGCCTTTGAGGAATACCAGCACAAGCACGCCTGGGCCTGGGAACACCAGGCGCTGACCCGCGCGCGTTTCGCGGCTGGCGACGCCAACGTGGGTGCGCGTTTTGAAAAGATCCGCGAGGACATCCTGGTGCTGCCGCGCGACCCGGCGGCGCTGCGCGACGAAGTGCTGGCCATGCGCGAGAAGATCAATGCCGGCCATCCGAACACCTCGGACCGCTTCGACTTGAAGCACGACCGCGGCGGCATGGTCGACGTGGAGTTCGTGACGCAATATCTGGTGCTGTGCCACGCGGGCACGCACCCTGTGCTGGTGCGCAACCTGGGCAACATCACGTTGCTGCGCCTGGCTGCCGAAGTGGGGCTGATCCCGCCCGAGCTGGCGGCGCGGTCGGGCGACGCCTACCGCACCCTGCGGCGTGTGCAACATCAGTTGCGCTTGCAGGGCGTGGAAAAGGCCCGCGTGGCGCCCGATCAGCTCCAGCCGGAACGCGCCGCGGTGCGGGAACTGTGGACGACGGTGCTGGGGTGACGGCAACTCGTCGTAAAATAAGGGTTTTTCCGCTTTTGCCCCACCGCCATGTCTGAACTAGTCCGCCCCAAACTCGACCTGCCCGCCGGCCGCAGCAAGGTGCTGATGCATTCGTGCTGCGCGCCCTGTTCCGGCGAGGTCATGGAGGCCATGACGGCCTCCGGCATTGATTACGCGATCTACTTCTACAACCCGAACATCCATCCGGTCAAAGAGTACGAAATCCGCAAGCAGGAGAACATCCGCTTCGCGGAGCAGCACGGCATCGAATTCATCGACGCCGACTACGACATGGACAACTGGTTCGAACGCGTCAAGGGCATGGAAGACGCCCCCGAGCGCGGCGAGCGCTGCACGGCGTGCTTTGACATGCGCTTCGAACGCACCGCGCTCTACGCCCACGAGCATGGCTTTGACACCATCACCAGCTCGCTCGGCATCTCGCGCTGGAAGGACATGAACCAGATCAACGGTTGCGGCGAACGCGCCGCCGCGCGTTACGACGATCTGATCTACTGGACCTACAACTGGCGCAAGGGCGGCGGTTCGGCCCGCATGATCGAAATCAGCAAGCGCGAGAACTTCTACCAGCAGGAATACTGCGGCTGCGTCTATTCGCTGCGCGACACCAACCGCCACCGCCGCTCGCAAGGCCGCGAGCGCATTCACATCGGCGTGAAGTTCTACGGCAAGGAAGACCTCATCAACGAGGAAAAGCTCTGATCGGCGGCTGATCAAAAAAAGCCCGGCAGTCCGCGCAGCGCGTCCTCCAGGCCTGTCGCGGCGCCCCACGGGGCGCCGCCTTGCTTTGTGGTGCGATCAGTACTGCAATCAGTCCAGCGTCAGCACCGTCGCGCCCGTCGTCTTGCGCGACGCCAGCGCCGTCTGCGCTTCGCCCGCCTGCTCCAGCGCGTAACGCTGGTCGATGCGGACCTTGATCTTCTTTTTCAGCACCAGGTCGAACAGCTCTTCGGAAGCCGATTGCAGCTTCTCCAGCGTGTTCACGTGGATGCCCAGCGAGGGGCGCGTCACGTACAGGCTGCCCTTCTGGTTCAGCACGGCCAGGTTCACGCCTGCCACCGGACCGGACGCGTTGCCGAAGCTGACCATCAGGCCGCGCGGCTCGATGCAGTCCAGCGAGGTTTCCCACGTGTCCTTGCCCACGCCGTCATACACGACCGGCACCTTCTTGCCGCCCGTCAGTTCCAGCACGCGTTCGACCACGTTTTCGCGCGAATAGTCGATGGTTTCCCAGGCGCCATTTTCGCGAGCCAGTTCCGCCTTTTCGGGGCTGGACACCGTGCCGATGAGCTTGACGCCCAGGGCCTTGGCCCATTGGCAAGCGATCAGCCCGACGCCGCCGGCTGCGGCATGGAACAGGATGGTTTCGCCACCTTGCAGGCGGTAGGTCTGGCGGAACAGGTACTGCACCGTCAGGCCCTTGAGCATCAGCGCGGCCGCTTCGTCAAAGCCGATGCCCTTGGGCACCTTGACGACCTGCAGGGCCGGCACATTGCGGGCCTTGGCGTACGCGCCAATGGGGCTCTGGCCGTAGGCGACACGGTCGCCCTTCTTCAGGTGCTTGACGTCGGCGCCCACGGCGGTGACCACGCCCGCGCCTTCAAAACCCAGGCCATGCGGCAGCGGATGGGGATACAAGCCCGTGCGGAAATAGATATCGATGAAATTCAGGCCGGCGGCGTGCTGCTCGATCGTGACTTCGTTGGCGGCCGGCGGCGGCACTTCCACCTCGACCAGCTTCAGGACTTCGGGACCACCGTGCTGCTCGATACGAATTGCCTTGACGAAATTGCTGGCCATGCTGGCCTCCTTTCATTGGAAATAACGCGAATTGACCAAATTTGCAGACTTCACCGGGGGAATTTCCTGCCGTCCTGTCCGGCGGGCGCGCGGGCGGCGCCGCCGCCCATCAACGCAAACACCCCCGCCAGCACCAGGACGGTTCCGCCCATTTGCCACACCGTGATGGGCTCGTCCAGGAACCACGACGCGAGAAACAGCACCGACACCGGTCCCACCATGCCCAGCAGCGACGCGGTAGGCGCGCCGATCAGCGACACCGCCCACATCAGCATGAACACCGGCACCACCGTATTCAGGGTGGCGTGAATGATCGAGTAACCGTAGACCGCGGCGGGCTGGATCAGCATCGACGGCGGATGCACGACGAAGAACTGGATAATGCAGGCCACGCACGACACGAGCATGGCATAGGCCACCAGCCGCGTCGGGCCAATCCGCTTGATCAGTTCCCCGGAACATATGAGGTACACAGAATAGCTTGCGGCCGAGCCAAAAACGAACAAAGACCCTAACAGCACCTCGCTGCCCCCGCCGAAGGACAGATCATGCGCGAACACCAGCACCACGCCCGCGTAGGACAGCACCATGGCCAGCCATTGCCGGCGTTCGATCGGGCGTTTGAACCAGAGGGCCGACAGCAGCACGACGAGCGAGGGCGACAGAAACAGGATCAGGCGTTCGAGGCTGGCGGTGATGTAACGCAGCCCCAGGAAGTCCAGGAAGCTGGACAGGTAATAACCCAGAAGGCCCAGCACGCACACCTGCAGGCGTTCCTTCGTGGTCATCGTCACGATCTCGCCCCGCGCCGCGCGGCGCGACTGGCGCCACGCCACCACCGCGAAGAACGGCATCGCGAACAGCATGCGAAACGCGATCAGCGTGACCGCGTCGATGCCGTAGCGGTAGGTGAACTTGACGACGATGGCCTTGGCGGAAAAGAGGATCGCGCCAAGCACCGCCATGGCGATCCCGGCAGCGCGGCTGGACGCCAGCGGGAGCGCCGTAAGCTTGGCAATACGATTCATGCGATGATTTTAAATTCACCGCAAAAATAATTGCACGCCTTCTCTGATGCAATCCGCTTCTTTCGCAGCATGACTCGACACCGCGCGCTCACCTATATCCATCTTGCCGCCGTGCTATTCGGCCTGACCGGCGTGTTCGGCGAACTGATCCAGGCCAGCGCAGCGGTCATCACGCTGGGACGCGCGGCATTCGCGGTCGTGTCGCTGGGCATCTTTGCGCGGATGCGCCGCAAACCGCTGCTGGGCGCGCTGACGCCGGCCCAGTTGTTCGTGCTGGTGATCGCGGGCGCGCTGCTCGCGGCGCACTGGGTCACTTTCTTCATTTCCGTCAAGGTGGGCGGCATCGCCATCGCGACGCTCGGCTTTGCCAGCTTTCCCGCGTTCATCACGCTATTCGAAGGACTCCTTTTCCGCGAGCGAGTCCGTCTGGCCGAATGGCTGCTGTTGGGTCTGGTGACCGCCGGGCTGGTGCTCGTCACGCCGTCGTTCGACCTCGCAGACCAGGGCACCATCGGGCTGGCGTGGGGCATTCTGTCCGGCCTGACCTTTGCCCTGCTCGCCTTGAGCAACCGCCGCTCGGCCTCCGGCATGGACCCGATGCAGGTGGCCTGCTGGCAAAACGTGGTGGTCGCATTGGTGATGGTGCCCTTTGCCGTCGGCCAGTTGCCCGCCGTGCACGCGCTGGACTGGTTCTGGCTGGCGCTCCTGGGCATTTTCTGCACCGGGCTGTCCCATTACCTGTTCGTGTCCAGCCTGACCCGCCTGAATGCCCGCAGCGCGGGGCTTGTCATCGCCCTGGAGCCGGTCTACGCCATTGCGTTCGCCTGGATGCTTTTCAGCCAGCAGCCCACTCCGCGCATGCTGGCCGGCGCCGCGCTGATCGTCGCAGCCATCGTGTGGTCGGGACTGCGCAAGCAGGCGCCGGCGTCCGAGCAGCCCGCGAAAATACAGCCTCGACAATAACTGACTAGGCAGTAAAATTCGGCGCATGACTGACGCGCCCTCCCCGCCCTCGCCCGTATCCTCCGAGCCGTCCGACGCTCCCATCCATTACCGCAACGACACGCGGTGTATGGCGGAAGAGAACGCGGGCTACCTCATCAAGCTGGTCTACCACTCCCTGACCCGGATGCTCGACCAGGAGATGGCGCCCCTCGATCTCACCGCGATGCAATGGCGCCCCCTGGCCATGGTGTTCCTGGGCCGCGCCGACACGCCCGCCGAACTGGCCCGCCTGAACGACATGGACACCGGCGCCATGACCCGCGCGCTGGACCGCCTGGAAGCCAAGGGCCTGCTGCGCCGTAACCGTAGCCAGGAAGACCGCCGGGTGGTCAAGATCGAACTGACCGAACTGGGCGAGGCCAAGGCCCGCCTCATCCCCGCCAACATCGCCCGTGCGCTGAACCACCACCTGCGCGGCTTCTCCACCGACGAAGTCACCCAGCTCATGCACTTCATGCGCCGGATGATCGCCAACGGGTCCGCCTCCGGCGCCGCCCCCGAGCGCTGACGCCCACACCCCGAGCGGGAGCCGGGGTTTTTATTTGGCATAATCGTTGCCTAGGCAAATACAGATCAATCAATTACTTTCAGCTAACAGTCAGGATGAAACGCCTTTTATCTATCGCATTGGTGCTCGCCCTCACCGGTTGCGCGCTGATGGAGCCGGCGCCAAAGCCCGTCGCCGAGCTTGACGCCGCCAAACTCGGGCTGACCGGGCAGGCCACCGAATGGCCCGCCGCGCAGTGGTGGGAACGCTACGGCGATTCGCAGCTCAATGCGCTGATGACCGAAGCGCTGGCAAACAGTCCGTCGATGAGCGCCGCGCAGGCGCGCCTGGCCAAGGCCAACGCCGCCGTCGGCATCGCGCGCGCGCCGCTGCTGCCGCGGGTGGACGCAGGCTACACGCTCAATCGCGAGCACCTGTCCAAGGACTACATCTACCCCGCGCCACTGGGCGGCTCGGTCGTCAGCGACAACCGGCTGGCGCTTGATTTCAGCTATGAACTGGACTTCTGGGGCAAGAACCGCTCACGCCTGCAGTCCGCCGTGTCGCAGCAGGAAGCCGCCAGCGCCGATGCGCAGGCCGCGCGCAACCTGCTCGCCAGCGCCACCGTGCGCGCCTACCTGAACCTGCAGAACGCCTTTGCGCAGCGCGACGTGTTGAACCGGGTGATCGCGCAGCGCGCCGAGGTGCTGTCGCTGACGCAGGGCCGCTACGCCGCGGGCCTGGACACGCAGGTCGAGGTCAAGCAGGCGGAATCGTCGCTGGCCTCCGGCAAGGTCGAACTGACCCAGACCGACACGACGATCGCCCAGCTGCGCAATCAGGTCGCCGCGCTGGCCGGCGCCGGCCCGCAGCGCGGACAGGATCTGGTTCAAGTGACGCTGACCGCGCCGGCAGGCGCCGTGCCGGCCAGCGTTCCGCTCGACCTGCTGGGGCATCGTCCCGACGTCACGGCCGCCCGCTGGCGCGCCGAGGCGGCGCGCCACACCATCGACGCGGCCAAGGCCGAGTTCTACCCCAACGTGAACCTGGTCGCCTTCGTCGGCTTCCAGGCCATTGGCACCGGCAACCTGCTGGGCGCGGACGCCCGCATGGCCGGGATCGGTCCGGCGATCACGCTGCCCATCTTCCACGGTGGCGAACTCAATGCCAACCTGGCGGGCCGCCGTGCCGACGCGGACCTGGCGGTGTCGGACTACAACCAGACCGTGCTGGACGCCGCGCACCAGGTCGCCGACGCACTGGACGGCCTGCGCCTGCTGGATCAGGAAAAGGCCCAGCAACGCCAGGCGCGCGAGGCCATCGAGGCCGCCTACGCGCTCGCCGTCAACCGTTACAAGGCAGGCATGGGCAACTACATCTCCGTGCTGATCGCCCAGACCGGCGTGCTGACGCAGGCGCGCCTTGACACGGACCTGCGCATCCGCGCCTATCAGCTCGACGCCAACCTGGCCACCGCCCTGGGCGGCGGCTACGCGGCCCCGGCCGAGCCGGCCCCGAACTCCATTCATTGAACGATCCCGGATTCAGACGTCATGAACGCTGCCACTCCCACAACCCATCCCGCCCGTAAACGCCTGCTGCTGCTCGCGACCGGAGCCTTCATCGTCATCGCGATCGCCTATGGCATCTGGTGGGCGTTGTTCGGCGCGCACTTCGAAAGCACCGACGACGCCTACGTGCACGGCAATCTGGTGCAAATCACGCCGCAGGTGCCCGGCACCGTGGTCGCCATCGAAGCCGACGATACCGAAACCGTCACGGCCGGCCAGCCGCTGGTCCGCCTCGATCCCGCCGACACCGACGTCGCCCTGCAGCAGGCGCAAGCCAAGCTGGCGCAGACCGTGCGCCAGGTGCAGACCTACTACGTGCAGAACGATGCGCTGGCGGCCGACGTCGACCTGCGCAATGCCGACATCCTGCGCGCCCAGGCCGAGCTGACCCGCGCCCAAAGCGACGTCAAGCGCCGCCAGCAGCTCGCCAAGTCGGGCGGCGTCAGCGGCGAGGAAATCCTGCACGCCGAGGTCGCGCTCAAGTCGGCCCAGTCCGGCGTCGCGCAAGCCAAGGCGGCGCTGGCCGCCGCGCAGGCCAAGCTGGCCACCAACCAGGCCCTGACGCAAGGCACCACGGTGGCAGACCACCCCGACGTGCGCCAGGCGGCCGCCGAGCTGCGCAATGCGTGGCTTGCCCAGTCGCGCACCGTGCTGCCCGCCCCCGTGGGCGGCGTGATCGCGCGCCGCACCGCGCAGGTCGGCCAGCGCGTTGCCCCCGGCGCCGCGCTGATGACCGTGGTGCCGCTGGACCAGGTCTGGGTCGAAGCCAACTTCAAGGAAGGCCAGTTGCGCAAGATGCGCATCGGCCAGCCGGTCAAGATGGTGGCCGATCTGTACGGCAGCTCGGTCACCTACCACGGCACCGTCGCCGGCCTGGATGCCGGCACGGGCAGCGCCTTCGCCCTGCTTCCCGCCCAGAACGCCACGGGCAACTGGATCAAGGTGGTGCAGCGCGTCCCCGTGCGGATCACGCTGGACCCCGAAGACCT
This sequence comes from Achromobacter sp. E1, assembly GCF_037039475.1. Taxonomy (NCBI): domain Bacteria; kingdom Pseudomonadati; phylum Pseudomonadota; class Betaproteobacteria; order Burkholderiales; family Alcaligenaceae; genus Achromobacter; species Achromobacter sp. E1. The sequence continues at coordinate 1,869,514 of NZ_CP146253.1, read as the reverse complement.
GAAGCAGCATCCGCTTCGCGTGGGCTTGTCGATGGACGTGGAAGTCGACGTGGGCAAGGACGACGGCGCCCCGCTCACGCAAGTGGCGCGCAAGGAACCGGCCTGGTCGACCCGCGCCTTCGAACCCGCCCACAATGAAGTCGATGCGATGATCGCGAAGATCATCGCCGCCAACATCGCATCATGAGCACAGCCGCCCAGCCCGCGGGCGCCGGCGCGCCCCCCGACGCCGCCCGCCCGCCGGGCACCCATCCGCCTCTGGAAGGCGCGACCCGCATCATCGGGTCCATCGCCTTGTCGACCGCGGTCTTCATGAACGTGCTGGACACGTCTATCGCGAACGTCTCCATCCCCACCATCTCGGGCGACCTGGGCGTAAGCACCAGCCAGGGCACCTGGGTGATCACGTCGTTCGCGGTGGCCAACGCCATCACGGTGCCGCTTACCGGCTGGCTCACGCAGCGATTCGGCCAGGTGCGCCTGTTCCTGATCTCCACGCTGCTCTTCGTGCTGGCCTCCTGGCTGTGCGGCTTCTCGCCGTCGCTAGAGGCGCTGATCGCCTTCCGCGTGTTGCAAGGCGCCGTCGCCGGCCCGATGATCCCGCTGTCGCAGACACTGATGCTGGCCAGCTTTCCGAAATCCAAGGCGGGCATGGCGCTGGCGGTCTGGTCCATGACCACGCTGGTGGCGCCGGTGGCCGGCCCCCTGCTGGGCGGCTGGATTTCAGACAACTACACCTGGCCCTGGATCTTCTACATCAACGTGCCGGTGGGCCTGTTGGCCGCATGGATCAGCTGGCGCATCTACGGCAACCGGGAATCGGTCACGCGCAAGCTGCCCATCGACAAGCTGGGCCTCGTCCTGCTCGTGGTCTGGGTGGGCGCGCTGCAGATCATGCTGGACAAGGGCAAGGAGCTGGACTGGTTCGCCAGCCCCACCATCATCGCGCTGGCGGCTATCGCCTTCGTCGCCTTTGTCTTCTTCCTGATCTGGGAGCTCACCGACGCGCACCCCGTCGTGGACCTGCGCCTGTTCAAGGTCCGCAACTTCACGGTCGGCGCACTGACGCTGGCGGTGGCCTATGGCGTCTTCTTCGGCAACGTCGTGCTGCTGCCGCTGTGGCTGCAAAGCAATATGGGCTACACGGCAACCTATGCGGGCCTTGTCACCGCGCCCGTGGGACTTCTGGCGATCCTGCTGACGCCCATCGTGGGCAAGATGCTGGCCACGCGCGATCCGCGGCAACTCGTCACGGTTGCCTTCCTGATCTTTGCGCTGGTCTGCTTCATGCGCTCCGGGTTCAATACGCAGACGGACGTGCGCACGCTGATGATCCCGACGATCATCCAGGGTGCGGCGATGGCGGCGTTCTTCGTGCCGCTCACGTCGATTACGCTCTCGAGCATCGAGCCCTGGCGCATCCCGGCCGCGTCGGGCCTGTCGAACTTCCTGCGGCTGACGGCGGGCGCCTTCGGCACGTCGATCTCCACGACGTTGTGGGAAAACCGAGCCACCCTGCATCACGCGCAGCTGACCGAAATCGCCAAGCCCGGCCAACAGGCGTTCGACCAGACCATGAACACCTTGCGGAACGGCCTGGGCGTCTCGCACCAACAGGCCCTCACGATGGTGGACGGGATGATCAACGCGCAGGCCTTCACCATGTCGGCAACGGACGTGTTCTATGCGTCGGCGGTCATCTTCCTGCTGCTGACGGGCCTGGTGTGGTTTGCGCGGCCGCGGTCGTCCAAGTCGGGTGGCGGCGGCGCGGCGGAAGCGGCGGCGGGCGCGCACTGATCCGCGCGGCATGGCCCAATGACAAGGCGCCTCGCGGCGCCTTTTCCTTTTGGTCCATGCGGATCAGTCCCTGAGCAGCGTTTGCCAGTCCTTGCGTTCGATGATGTCGGCCGACAGCGCGCTGACCGGAGACAGATTGAACACGGACACCCCGCGCTCGCGCCACAGCGGCGACGCAAAGCGGAATGACGGCTCGATGAACTTCGGAAAGTTGCGCGTCAGCCGGCTGGTCTGCGGCTTGCCGCCTTCATCGTAGAAACGCAATCCGCCCTGCACGGTCAGGTCCAGCCCATGCACGTAGACCTCGCGCGCGCCGCCGGACATCAGGACCTGCAGCGCCGCATAGGCCACGGTATCGGCATCGAACACGCCCAGCGACGCATCGAAGCTGTAGCCCAGCCCCTGTTTGGCGTCCAGCAGTTCAACATCAGGCGAGGCAGCGGCAATGCGCTTGAGCACTGCTGGCGCAACGCTGCGCTCGTAGGCGCGCCGGGAGATCAGCTCGATGATGCAGATGCGGCAGCGGATTTGCTCCTGCGGAATGCCCTGCATGATGTAGCGCAGAACTTCGGGAAACACATACAGCGTCAGGTCGCGCCCGACGATATCGCGCACCAGCTCAATGCGGTCCCGCACGAAGTTCTGGTCGATGATGCAGTAATACTTGAACTGCAGGTCGAACTTGCGCGACAGCGCGATGGAGCCATTTACGCCCATCGCCACGCCGATATCCATGCGGTCGTACGGGATCTCGGAGATCGAAGGGCCGCTCAGGATCAAGTGCACCACCTTGTCGGCAGGGTCGTAGCCCTGCGACAAGGGAGTGATGCGCAATGAACGGCCGAACGCACGATAGGCGCTGATTGCGCCCTCCTTGTCCCGCCAGATCCGCACGAACGGCCACAGGTGCTGATTGTGCCGCTGCGTGCGCGAACGCAGCATGCGGAAAAGCTTGCGGACAAACCGGTCGGCCCGCCCGCCGCCCACGTGATCGGAGGGAGGAGAAAAAATCGAGTCGTTCATCTACTAACCAGACAGGCCTGCCCGCAACTGCACTTAACCGCCCCGGACCAGCGAAGCAATTGCGTCACCGACCTCGGCTGTCGAAGCGTTGCCTTTCATATCCCGCGTCCGTGGGCCATCGGCCAGCACGGTTTCGATTGCCTTGACCACGGCGGCCGACGCGTCGGGATACCCCAAGAAATCCAGCATCAATGCCCCGCTCCAGATCTGTCCGATGGGGTTGGCGATGCCCTTGCCATAAATGTCCGGCGCAGAGCCATGCACTGGTTCGAAGAGCGACGGAAATTTCCGTTCCGGATTCAGGTTCGCCGACGGCGCAATGCCGATGGTGCCCGTGCAGGCCGGCCCCAGGTCGGACAGGATATCGCCGAACAGGTTGGAAGCCACCACCACATCGAACCAGTCCGGATGCTGCACGAAGTGCGCGCACAGGATGTCGATGTGGTATTTGTCCCAGCGCACATCGGGATAGTTCCCGGCCATGTCGGCAACGCGCTCGTCCCACCAGGGCATCGAGATGGAAATGCCGTTGGACTTGGTGGCGGCGGTCAGGTGCTTGCCGCGCTTTTGCGCCAGCTCGAATGCGAACTTCAGCACGCGCTCGGCGCCGATGCGCGTGAAGACGCTTTCCTGGATGACCACTTCGCGGTCGGTGCCCTCGAACAGGCGGCCGCCGCTATTGGAATATTCGCCTTCCGTGTTCTCGCGCACGATGAAGAAATCGATCTCGCCAGGCTTACGATCGGCCAGCGGCGAGGGCACGCCGGGCATCAGCCGCACCGGACGCAGATTGATGTACTGATCGAATTCACGGCGGAACTTGAACAGCGAGCCCCACAGCGCCTCGTGATCGGGCACCGTGGCGGGCCAGCCGATCGAGCCGAAGAAAATGGCCTCGTGCTGGCCGATCTGGTCCTTCCAGTCGTCCGGCATCATCTTGCCGTGCTTGGCGTAGTAGTCGCAGCTCCAGTCGAAATGGTCCCACTGGAAGTCGATTCCGAACCGCGCCGCCACGGCATCCAGCACCTTCAAACCTTCCGGCACGACCTCCTTGCCGATTCCGTCTCCTGGGAGCACTGCAATTTTGTGTTTCTTAGCCACCGTGTCTTCCTTTGGTTTTCATTGATACACCGCCCGCAATCTTAGGCATAAATGTGCGCAACACAAATACCCCGCCCCCAAATGGGTGGCGGGAATGGACGGCGGCATGGGACGATCAGCGTCCATGCGGCTTAGCGCCGGCCCTTCGATCCCAGCAACGATCCCAGAATGCCGCGCGTCAGTTCCCGCGCGATGGACCTGGCCGAGCTTTTGGCGATGGTCTGCACCACGCCGTCGCGCTTGCCGCCGCGCGGTCCGGTCGATCCGAACAGCACGTCCTTCAGGCTGTCCATCAGCCCGCCGCTGTCTGAGGCAGGCGGCTCGCCTGTCTTGGGGGCCGGCTGCCCCGCCCGGGCCGGCGCGTCCTGGGCGGCGCCCGGTTCGGCGGGAACCGCCGCGCGGCCCGCCAGGATTTCATAGGCGGATTCCCGGTCGACCGCCTTTTCATACTTGGCCGCCAGGGGGTTGCCTTGGCGCAGCGCCTGCCGCTCGGCGTCTGTGGCCGGTCCGATGCGGCTGCCCGGCGGCACGATGTACGCCCGCTCGGTCGGCATGGGCCGCCCCTTGGCATCCAGCAGCGACACCAGCGCCTCGCCCACGCCCAGCTCCGTGATGGCGGCTTCGATATCCAGGCCCGGATTGGGGCGCATGGTCTGCGCGGCGGTCTTGACGGCTTTCTGGTCGCGCGGCGTGAACGCCCGCAAGGCATGCTGGACGCGATTGCCCAACTGCCCCAGCACGGTATCCGGGATATCCAGCGGATTCTGCGTCACGAAATAAACGCCCACCCCCTTGGAGCGGACCAGGCGCACGACCTGCTCGATCTTCGTCAGGAGCGCCTGCGGGGCGTCGTTGAACAGCAGGTGCGCCTCGTCGAAGAAGAAAACGAGCTTGGGCTGATCCATGTCGCCAACTTCGGGCAGCTTTTCGTAGAGGTCGGCCAGCAGCCACAAGAGGAAGATGGCGTACAGGCGCGGCGCCTGCATCAGCTTGTCGGCCGCCAGCACGTTGACGATGCCCCGGCCCTGCGCGTCCACGCGCATCAGGTCGGCCACGTCCAGCATCGGCTCGCCAAAGAACTTCTCCGCGCCCTGGGATTCCAGCGCCAGCAGGCCGCGCTGGATAGCGCCGACACTGGCCGCGGACACATTGCCGTAACGGGTCTTCAACTCGCCGGCCCGGTCGGCCACGTTCTGCAGCATCGCCCGCAAGTCCTTCAGGTCCAGCAGCAGTTGCCCTTCGTCGTCCGCCACCTTGAAAACCAGGGTCAGGACGCCTTCCTGCGTGTCGTTCAATTCCAGGATGCGCGACAGCAGCAACGGCCCCATGTCGGTGATGGTCGCCCGCACGGGCAGCCCCTGCTCGCCAAAGACGTCCCACAGCGCGACGGGGCTGGCGCCCCAGGCGGGTTCCGCCAGGCCCAGGTTCTTCAGGCGTTCCTGCAGCTTGGGGCTGGGCACGCCGGCCTGCGAAATACCGGTCAGATCGCCTTTCACGTCCGCCATGAAGACCGGCGTGCCGATCCGGGAAAAGGATTCGGCCAGGACCTGCAGGGTGACGGTCTTGCCCGTGCCCGTGGCGCCGGTGATGCATCCGTGGCGGTTGGCCAGCGCCGGCAGCAGCGCCAACTCGGTCTGCGCGTTCTTGGCGATGACAAGGGGGGTGGGCATGAGCGGCTCCGGACCAGGGATCAAATGGATGCCCAAGTGTAGAGCCTGCCGCGCGGCTTGTGCGCGTGGCTATATGGACACAAGCGGCCCTCTAGCCGGACGGGAGGGCCGCCGGCACGGTAAAATGCCGTCTTTGCAGACACATTTTCCTGGGAAGCCATGGCCGGACACAGCAAATGGGCCAATATTCAGCACCGCAAAGGGCGCCAAGACGCCAAGCGCGGAAAGCTCTGGACCAAGATCATTCGTGAAATCACCGTGGCGGCGCGCGCCGGCGGCCCCGACCCGGACAGCAACCCCCGTTTGCGCATGGCCTGGGACAAGGCCACCGACGCCAACATGCCCAAGGACAACATCCAGCGCGCCATCCAGCGCGGCGCCGGCGGCGCCGACGGAGAGGCCTACGAAGAAGTCCGCTACGAAGGCTACGGCATCGGCGGAGCGGCGGTCATCGTCGACTGCATGACCGACAACCGCACCCGCACCGTCGCCGAAGTCCGCCACGCGTTCTCCAAGAACGGCGGCAACCTCGGCCAGGAAGGCTCCGTCGCCTTCATGTTCAAGCACTGCGGCCAATTCGTGTTCGCCCCCGGCACCCCCGAAGACAAGGTCATGGAAGCCGCGCTCGAGGCCGGCGCCGAAGACGTCACCACCGACGAAGAAGGCGTGATCGAAGTCGTCTGCGCCCCGTCCGACTACGCGGCCGTGCGCAAGGCCTTCGACGACGCCGGCCTGAAGGCCGAAGTCGACGGCATCGTCATGAAAGCCCTGAACGAAACCGAACTGGCCGGCGACGACGCCGTCAAGATGCAGAAACTGCTCGACGCCCTGGAAAGCCTGGACGACGTGCAGGAAGTCTATACGACCGTCATTTTCGACGAAGCGCAGTAAATCTCCCTTTCCTGGCGCGCCGGCGGCTCCGCCCGCCTGCGCGCCTCTTCAGACTCACGCAACATGAAACTCCTGGTTATTGGCTCGGGCGGCCGCGAACATGCCCTCGCCTGGCGGCTGGCCCGCTCCCCGCGCGTACACAAGGTGTACGTCGCTCCGGGCAACGGCGGCACGCAACGGGCCGAGCAGATGGAGAACATCCCGCTCACCAATGCCGAGGAACTGGCCGACTTCGTCCAGCGCGAGGGCATCGCCCTGACGGTCGTCGGCCCCGAGGCGCCCCTGGCCGCCGGCGTGGTCGACGTCTTCCGCGCCCGTGGCCTGAAGATCTTCGGCCCCACCAAGGCCGCCGCGCAGCTTGAAAGCTCCAAGGATTACGCCAAGGCCTTCATGGTCCGGCACAACATCCCGACCGCGCGCTACGAAACCTTCACCGACCCGGCCAAGGCCCACGCCTACATCGACCAGGAAGGCGCGCCCATCGTCATCAAGGCCGACGGCCTGGCCGCCGGCAAGGGCGTCGTGGTTGCCGCCACCCTCGAAGAAGCGCACGCCGCCGTCGACGCCATGCTGGGCGACGGCTCCATGGGCGAAGCCGGCGCGCGCGTCGTCATCGAGGAATGCCTGGTTGGCGAAGAAGCCAGCTTTATCGTCATGTGCGATGGCCGCAACGTGCTCGCCCTGGCCACCAGCCAGGACCACAAGCGCCTGCAGGACGGCGACCGCGGCCCCAACACGGGCGGCATGGGCGCCTACTCGCCCGCGCCCATCGTCACCCCCGAACTGCATCACCGCATCATGCGCGAAATCATCCTGCCGACCGTGCAGGGCATGACGCGCGACGGGATTCCGTACACGGGCTTCCTGTACGCCGGCCTGATGATCGCCCCGGGCGACGATCCCGACCGCGAAATCAAGACGCTGGAATTCAACTGCCGCATGGGCGACCCCGAAACCCAGCCCATCATGATGCGCGTCAAGAGCGACCTGCTCGACGCGCTCGAGCACGCCGTCGAAGGCACGCTCGACCAGGCCGACATCGTCTGGGACCGCCGCACCGCCCTGGGCGCCGTGCTGGCCGCCCACAACTACCCCAACACGCCGCGCACCGGCGACGTCATCCGCGGCCTGCCCGCCGACGCCGAAGACTGCATGGTCTTTCACGCCGCCACCCAGCTCGACGGCGAAGACATCAAGACCACCGGCGGCCGCGTGCTGTGCGTCACCGCGCTGGGCGACTCCGTCAAGATGGCGCGCGATCGCGTCTACGAAGCCATCGACCGCATCCACTTCGATGGCCGCCAGTACCGCACCGACATCGGCTGGCGCGCGCTCAAGCCCTCGCAGCAAAAGCCCAAGTCCAACGCATAAACGGAACCGCCCATGACCGCTCTGCCCGTCTCCGCCGTCCGGGACTACCTCACCGGCCTGCAAGCCCGCATCGTGGGCGCGCTGGAAACGGCCGAAGGCGGCCCCTTCCGCGCCGACGAATGGGTGCGGCCGGAGGGCGGCGGCGGGCTGTCGCGCCTGCTCGAAGGGGGCCAACTCTTCGAGCGCGCCGGCGTGCTGTTCAGCCACGTCAAGGGCTCCAAGCTGCCGCCGTCCGCCAGCGCGCATCGCCCGGAGCTCGCGGGCCGCTCGTGGGAAGCCATGGGCGTGTCCATGGTGCTGCATCCGCGCAATCCGTACGTGCCCACCACACACATGAACGTGCGCATGTTCGTCGCGGCGGCGCGGCCCGGCCACGACGAGGCCGACGTCTTCTGGTTCGGCGGCGGCATCGACCTCACCCCGTACTATCCGTTCGAAGAAGACGCGCGCCATTTCCACACGGTATGCCGGGACGCGCTGGCGCCCCACGGTCCCGATTACTACCCGCGCTACAAGCGCTGGTGCGACGAATATTTCTTCCTCAAGCACCGCAACGAAACCCGCGGCATCGGCGGCGTCTTTTTCGACGACCTGAACGCCCCCGGGTTCGACGCGTCCTTCGCGCTGACCCGGTCAGTTGGCGACGCTTTTCTGGACAGCTACCTGCCCATCGTCGACAAGCGCCGCGGCATCGCCTACACCGAGCGCGAACGCGATTTCCAGGCCTACCGCCGGGGCCGTTACGTCGAATTCAACCTGGTCTTTGACCGCGGCACGCTGTTTGGCCTGCAATCGGGCGGCCGCACCGAATCGATCCTGCTGTCCATGCCGCCCATCGCGCAGTGGCGCTACGACTGGCAACCGCAGCCCCGCACGCCCGAGGCCGAACTGGCCGACTACCTGAAACCGCGGGACTGGGTTTGAAACGCATCGGCCTCTTGGGCGGCAGCTTCGACCCCGTCCACGTCGCGCATATCGCGTTGGCCCAGAACGCCTTGCAGTCGCTCGGGCTGGCCCAGGTGCAGCTCATTCCCGCCGCCAATCCCTGGCAGCGTGCCGCGCTGAACGCCACCGGCGAAGAGCGCCGCGCCATGCTGGATCTGGCCATCGCCGGCCATCCGGGGCTGGCGGTCAACCCCATCGAAATCGAGCGGGGCGGCGCCACCTACACCATCGACACGCTGCGCGCGCTGCCGCAGGACGCGCGCTACGTGTGGCTGCTGGGCGCCGATCAGCTCGCCAACTTCTGCACCTGGCGCAATTGGCGCGACATCGCCAGCCTGGTCGACCTGGCCGTGGCCACCCGCCCCGGCACAGCCCTCAGCGCGCCGCCGGAACTGGCGCAGTGGCTGCGCGAACAGGGTCGCGTTCTGCAGGAACTGCCGTTTCCGCCCATGCCTGTGTCCGCTTCTGAAATCCGCCGGCGCCTGTCGCAAGGCGAATCCACCGACGGACTGCTCGATGCATCCGTCGCCGCTTATATTGCGGCGCACAAGCTCTACCGATAAACCCCTCCCCGCCCGGCGCCACCGGCAAGCCGCCGTTGCCACTGCGCGGGTTATATTTGCAGCTATGGATATACAGAAACTCCAACGCGCCGTCATCGACGCCCTCGAAGACGTCAAGGCGCAAGACATCAAGGTCTTCAACACCACGCATCTGACCAGCCTGTTCGATCGCGTCGTGATTGCAAGCGCCACCTCCAACCGCCAGACGCGCGCCCTCGCGTCCAGCGTCGCCGATCGCGGCCGCGCCATGTCGCTCACCGGCATCACCATCGAAGGCGAAGACACCGGCGAATGGGTCGTCGTCGACCTGGGCGATGTCGTCGTGCACATCATGCAGCCGGCCATCCGCCAGTACTACAACCTCGAAGAAATCTGGGGCGGCAAGCCGGTGCGCGTGAAGCTCCTTCCCGAATCGACCCGTCCCGCCCCGGTCGCCAGCGACAGCGGCAGCGGTTACGACGACAACGAAGACTGAACGCGCCGTGAAGCTGATCGTCGTCGCGGTGGGCACGCGGATGCCGGACTGGGTGCAGACCGCCTGGGACGACTACGCCAAACGCCTGCCGGCCGACTGCGCGCTGGAGCTTCGCGAAATCAAGCCCGAACCCCGCACCACCGGCAAGACGCCCGCCCAGATGATGGCGGCCGAAGCCAAACGCATCGAGGCGGCCCTGCCCGCCAATGCGCTGCGCCTGGCCCTGGACGAACGCGGCCGCGACCTCACCACGATGGCGCTGTCGCAAAAGCTGGAACAATGGCGCGCCGGGGGACAGGATGTCGCGTTTCTCGTGGGCGGCCCCGACGGGCTGGATCCCGCGCTCAAGGCATCCGCCAGCGGGCAGTTGCGCCTGTCTTCCCTCACGTTGCCTCACCCCATGGTGCGCGTGGTTCTGGCCGAACAGCTCTACCGCGCCTGGGCCATCATGACCAACCACCCCTATCACCGCGCCTGACCGCCGCCTCGCGGCGCCTGGCCTGCTCCGCATGACCGACACCGCCCACTCCCCCAGTTCGTCCCCGCGCCTGTATCTCGCCTCCGCCAGTCCGCGCCGCCGCGAGTTGCTGACGCAAATCGGCCTGGCGCACGAAGTCCTGCGCGTGCCCGCCCCGCCCGGCGAGGACGAGCCGCAACACCCCGGCGAAAGCGCCGCCGACTACGTACAGCGCACCGCCCGTGACAAGGCCTTGCGGGGCCGCGATTGGATGCGCGCGCAAGCGCTGCCCGAACTGCCGCTGCTCGCGGCCGATACGACTGTCATCCTGGCGGGCGAGGTGCTGGGCAAGCCCGCCGACCGCGACGACGCCATCCGCATCCTGCGCGCGCTGTCTGGCGCCGCGCACGAGGTCCATACCGCCGTGGCAGTCTGGAGCGGCGACCGCCTGCTCGAAGCGGTCTCCATCACCCATGTCCAAATGCGCGCCTTGCAAGAGGACGAAATTGCCCGTTACTGCGACAGCGGCGAGCCCTTCGGCAAGGCGGGCGCCTATGGCATTCAGGGCCTGGCCGGCACTTTCGTCTCGCACATCGCCGGCAGCTACACCGGCGTCATGGGTCTGCCCCTCTTCGAAACGGCCAACCTGCTGCGGGAGGAGGGCATCCAGGTGCCCTGATTTCCGCCCGCATCCCCAAGAAAAATCCCCCGTGCCGCGAGGCATCGGGGGATTTCTTTTTGACCTTGCGCACTGCCGCGCGCGGATCAGGCACGGGCGCGCTGGCGGAAATCCGCACAGCGCGCCCAGGCGATCAGCTTTGCCGCGCAGGCTCGCCAATGGCAACCTGAGGTTGCGGCGTGGCGGGCGTGCTGGCGCTGTCCAGCGCGGCATGCAACTGCTCCTGGTCCAGCTCGCCTTCCCAGCGCGCGACGACCACGGTGGCGGTGGCATTACCCACCAGGTTCGTCAGGGCGCGGCATTCCGACATGAAACGGTCCACGCCCAGGATCAGCGCCATGCCGGCAACCGGCACCGACGGCACCACCGACAGCGTTGCCGCCAGCGTGATGAAGCCCGCACCGGTCACGCCGGCCGCGCCCTTGGAGCTGAGCATCGCCACCAGCAGCAGCAGGATCTGGTCGCCCAGCGACAGCGGAATGTCGCAGGCCTGCGCAATGAACAGCGCCGCCATCGTCATGTAGATGTTGGTGCCGTCCAGGTTGAACGAATAGCCGGTGGGCACCACCAGGCCGACGACCGACTTCGAACAGCCGGCGCGCTCCATCTTCTGCATCAGCGTGGGCAGCGCCGCTTCCGACGAACTCGTGCCCAGTACCAGCAGCAGTTCTTCGCGGATGTAGCGGACCAGCTTGAGGATCGAGAAGCCGTTGTAGCGGGCAACCAGGCCCAGCACGACCACGACAAACAGCACCGACGTGGCGTAGAACGTGCCCACCAGCATCGCCAGGTTCACGACCGACTTGATGCCGTACTTGCCGATGGTGAACGCCATCGCGCCAAAGGCGCCGATGGGTGCGGCCTTCATCAGGATCGCCACCATCTTGAAGATGGGCTGCGCCAACGCCGTCATGAAGTTCAGGATCGGCTTGCCGCGCTCGCCCACGATGGCCAGTGAAATACCGAATAGCACCGCCACGAACAGCACCTGCAGGATGTCGCCACCCACGAACGGGCTGAAGATGGTCGTGGGAATCACGTTCATCAGGAAGCCGGTGATGGTCGAGTCATGCGCCTTCGCGACATAGCCGGACACGGCTTTCTGGTCGAGCGTCGACGGATCGATGTGCATGCCGGCGCCGGGCTGCACGATATGGCTGACCACCATGCCGACGACCAGCGCCAGCGTCGAGAACACCAGGAAATACAGCATGGCCTTGCCGGCCACGCGCCCGACCTTCTTCAGGTCGCTCATTGCCGCGATACCCGTGGCCACCGTAAGGAAGATGACCGGCGCGATGATCATCTTCACCAGCTTGATGAACGCATCGCCCAGCGGCTGCATCTGCTGGCCCAGCTCGGGTTTGAAGGCGCCAAGCAAGATACCCACCACGATGGCGAAAATCACCTGCACATACAGGATTTGATAGAACTTGAGCTTGCGCGCGGGCGCGCTTTGATCCACTTCGATCATTGGGATTGTCCCCACCAGGGCCCCTTGCTCCGCGCAGCGTGGCGCGTGCGACGTCGGGGCGTTTTCTCTTTTATGGCCATGCGATCCTGCCGCCAGCCGATTTCACCGCGGGTGATGCGTCGCGCGGCTTGCCCGTGTAAATGCAATACCCATGCCAGGTGGGAACCGGCGTCATCGCCGCACATAAGCCATTGAAATTAAATATCTTTTTAAATCTCGTCCGGAATATTCGGTCACTTAAAGCGGCGAAACTTCGCACAGAAACCCGCTAAAATGTGCGGAAAACCGCACACCATGACCGGCTCCACCTCCTCCCCCCTTTCCCCGCCCGCTCGACCGCGCAGGTTGCCCTGGCCGTGGCGCGTGGCCCTGGCGCTATTGGCTGTCGCCGCGGTCACGTTCACGCTGCACGCGGCAACGCAGTGGGCGCGTGACGGCGCACTTCGCGAAGCCGCCATCCAGGCGCGCAGCACGGGTCAGATCAATGCCGCTTTATTGCGCAACAACCTCGACAAATTCCGCGCACTGCCCTTCGTGCTGACCCAGGACGTCGACTTGCGCGCCGCACTGCAAGGTGCCAGCGCCAGGCAGATCGAGGCCCTGGACGAGAAACTCGAATCCCTGAGCCGCGGCGTCGGCGCCTCCGCCATCTACGTTCTGGACAAGAAAGGTCTGGCCATCGCCGCCAGCAACTGGCGCGAGCCCGCCACTTTCGTCGGAATCGGCTACGAATTCCGCCCTTATTTTCAAGGGTCGGTTGCGCACGGCGCCGCCGAACATTTCGCGCTCGGCACCGTCAGTCACGAAGCCGGCCTGTATCTGTCGCGTCGGGTCGACGACGCGCAGGGCGCGATGTTGGGCGTAGTGGTCTTGAAGGTCGACTTCCGGGATCTCGAAGCCGACTGGCGTCAGGCCAACGCCGTCATCTTCGTCACCGACGAGCACGGCGTGGTGCTGCTCGGCAATATTCCAGATTGGCGTTTCAGAGTCCTGTCGCCGCTGCCGCCTGCGCTGGCGCAAACGCTGCGCACCAGCCTGCAGTTTGGCGACGCCAAGTTTCAGCCGCTGCCTGTGTCGCCGCGCCTGCAAGCTGCCAGCAGCGGGCAACTCGTACGCACCGACGACGCCTTGCCCCGCGCCGCCGCTGGCACCCCGTTGCTGCACACCACCCTGCCGGTCACCGAATCGCCCGGCTGGACACTGCACCAGTTGTCCCCCATCCAGGCGGCCATGAACCAGGCCAGCGCCAATGCCCAACTCGGGGCGTTGCTCACCCAAGGCGTGCTCGCGGCGCTGATCGGCGTAGTGCTTTACCGCCGCCACCGCAACCAGGAGCGGGCCGAGCAGCAAGCAGCCGTCCAGCAACAGCTCGCGGCATTGGTCGACGAGCGCACCGCGCAATTGCGCGACGTGAACGCCAAGCTAGTCGGCGAAATGGACGAGCGCCAACGCGCCGAAACGCAGCTTCACACCATGAAGGACGAACTGGTGCAGGCCAGCAAACTGGCATTGCTGGGCCAGGTGGCCGCCGGCGTTGCGCACGAAGTCAACCAACCCGTCGCCGCCATACGCGCCTACGCGGACAACGCCACCGAATTTCTGCGGCGCCACGACGAAGGCGCCGTCCGGGAAAACCTCGGCACCATTGCGGCATTGACCGATCGCATCGGCCACATCACCGGAGAGCTACGCGCCTTTTCGCGCAAGGCCGGTGCGACTGTCGGCCCGACGGATCTGATGGAGGCGCTCGAAGGCGCAATCCTGCTCGTCGGCCCGCGTGCCCGGCGCCAGGGCGTCACGCTGCAAAGCCCGCCACGCAACCACAACTGCCGCGTCCAGGCGAACCGGGTCAGGCTTGAACAGGTGCTGGTCAATCTTTTGCAGAACGGCCTCGAGGCCCTCGAAGGCACGGAAAACGGACGGATGGTCATCGCCCTGCAAGACCTGGGCGAATCCGTTCAGCTACAGGTTCACGACAACGGTCCCGGACTCTCCGACGAGGCCCGTGCCCGCCTGTTCACCCCGTTTCACACGACCAAACCAGATGGCCTGGGCCTGGGCCTTGTCATCAGCCGCGACATCGTCGCCGAGTTCGGCGGCGAACTGCGCGCCGCGCGCGCAGGCGACGCCAGCCTGTCGTCTCCCCATGCGCCCGGCAGCGGCGCCTTGTTCATCCTGACCCTGCGCAAGGCGCCGGACCAGACCCACCGCACCGAGCACTCCACATGACGCGCGCCCCTGATCTCCAGCTCCCCGCCACGATCGTCACCGACGATCCCATGCAGCGGCCAGTGGCCCCTCACGCCGTCTTCATCGACGACGACGACGAACTGCGCCGCGCCGCGCTCCAAACCCTGAAGCTGCATGGCATCTCGGTGGCGGCTCACGGCAGTGCCCGCGCCGCGTTGCCGGCGTTGGACCGCAACTTCGATGGGGTGGTGGTCACCGACATCCGCATGCCGGACATGGACGGACTTGAACTCTTCCAGCGGCTGCGCAACATTGATCCCGATATCCCGGTCATCCTGATCACCGGCCATGGCGACATCGCCACAGCCGTTCAGTGCATGCGCGAAGGCGCGTATGACTTCCTGTCCAAGCCCTACCCCGCCGACCGCCTGGTCGCCGCCATCAGCCACGCCGCCGAAAAGCGGCGGCTGGTCCTCGAAAACCGCCGTCTCCGCGAAGCCGCTTTCAACGTCGAGGCCGACGAGGTGCCGTTCATCGGCACCACGCCCGCCATGCAACGCATCAAGCAGACCTTGCGCCATATCGCGGACGCCGACGTCGACGTGCTCGTCGAAGGCGAAACCGGCACAGGCAAGGAAGTTGTCGCCACAGCCCTGCATCGCCTGAGCCGCCGCCGGCACCGGCCGCTCGTCGCCATCAACTGCGGCGCCTTGCCAGAAAGCGTCATCGAAAGCGAACTCTTCGGCCACGAGCCCGGCGCTTTCACCGGCGCACAAAAGAAACGCATCGGCCGCATCGAACACGCCAGCGGCGGCACCTTGTTTCTCGACGAGATCGAAAGCATGCCGCTCGCCGTCCAGGTCAAGCTGCTGCGCGTGCTCGAATCCCGCCAGATCACCCCGCTTGGCAGCAACGAAGTCCGCAATCTCGACCTGCGCGTGGTCGCCGCCACCAAGGAAGATCTGGGCAGCCCCGCCATCCGCGCGAAGTTCCGCGAGGACCTCTTCTACCGCCTGAACGTCGTCACGATCCGCCTGCCCCCCCTGCGCGAGCGCCGCGAAGACATCCCGCTGCTCTTCGCACACTATCTCGGCCACGCCGCGCGCCGCTTTCATCGCGATATCCCCGACATGCCTGCCTCGATCCGTCAGCACCTCATGACGCACGACTGGCCCGGCAACGTGCGTGAACTCGCCCACTTCGCAGAACGTTTCGTGCTGGGCGTGCTCAATGGCCCGGCACCTGATACGGCTCCGGCGTCCGCCGGCTCGCTCAGCCTTCCCGAACGCATGGAAAACTACGAGGCACAGATCATCCGCGATGCCCTCGCCGCACACCGTGGCGACATCAAAGCCACGCTCGACACCCTAGGCATTCCCCGCAAAACGTTTTACGACAAACTCCAGCGCCACGGCATCGACCGCCAGGAATACGTGGCCGCGCCTCGCGGCACCGTCTAGCGCAAGTCCCACACCGCAGTCGCCCTCAAGACCCGCGCGGCGCACAGATCCCTTTACGACACCAAAAACAAACCCCCCTCGCGGCGCAAGCCGCGAGGGGGGTTTTAATTACTTTCCCGATACCGCACTCCCGATACGGCACTCCCGGTACCGCATTTTCGATACTGGAATCGCTGCAGTAATCCCGACGCCACAAAGACAAAACCCCGCAGGGGATACCTGCGGGGTTTTGAGCAATAAAAGCCTGACGATGACCTACTTTCACAGACGTCCGTCCACTATCATCGGCGCAAAGGCGTTTCACTGTCCTGTTCGGGATGGGAAGGAGTGGGACCACCTTGCTATGGTCGTCAGGCGTAACTGGTTGAGCAGCTGCGGGTTAGGCAACAGCTCCAATCTTGGAAGAAGCGCAACGCGTGGCGATCAGAGCCTGGGGCTCGATGATCGGCGCACGGTGGGGTGTAATTGTGTTGGCTGGCTGCTGACGGTGCAGCCAGTATTTTGTATTGAACGACACTTGGAACGCTATATCACCAGGTCAATAACCATCAGTGTTATAGGATCAAGCCTCACGGGCAATTAGTATCGGTTAGCTTAACGCATTACTGCGCTTCCACACCCGACCTATCAACGTCCTGGTCTCGAACGACCCTTCAGGGGGATCAAGTCCCCGGGATACCTAATCTTCAGACGAGTTTCCCGCTTAGATGCCTTCAGCGGTTATCTCTTCCGTACTTAGCTACCCGGCAATGCCATTGGCATGACAACCGGTACACCAGAGGTACGTCCACTCCGGTCCTCTCGTACTAGGAGCAGGCTCCGTCAAGTATCCAACGCCCACGGCAGATAGGGACCAAACTGTCTCACGACGTTTTAAACCCAGCTCACGTACCTCTTTAAATGGCGAACAGCCATACCCTTGGGACCGGCTACAGCCCCAGGATGAGATGAGCCGACATCGAGGTGCCAAACACCGCCGTCGATATGAACTCTTGGGCGGTATCAGCCTGTTATCCCCAGAGTACCTTTTATCCGTTGAGCGATGGCCCTTCCATTCAGAACCACCGGATCACTATGTCCTGCTTTCGCACCTGTTCGACTTGTCAGTCTCACAGTCAAGCACGCTTATGCCATTGCACTATCAGCACGATTTCCGACCGTACCTAGCGTACCTTCGAACTCCTCCGTTACACTTTGGGAGGAGACCGCCCCAGTCAAACTGCCCACCATGCACTGTCCCCGATCCGGATAACGGACCAAGGTTAGAACCGCAAACAAACCAGGGTGGTATTTCAAGGATGGCTCCACGTGATCTAGCGACCACGCTTCAAAGCCTCCCACCTATCCTACACAGGCCGGTTCACAGTCCAATGCAAAGCTACAGTAAAGGTTCATGGGGTCTTTCCGTCTAGCCGCGGGTAGATTGCATCATCACAAACACTTCAACTTCGCTGAGTCTCAGGAGGAGACAGTGTGGCCATCGTTACGCCATTCGTGCAGGTCGGAACTTACCCGACAAGGAATTTCGCTACCTTAGGACCGTTATAGTTACGGCCGCCGTTTACCGGGGCTTCGATCAAGAGCTTGCACCCCATCACTTAACCTTCCGGCACCGGGCAGGCGTCACACCCTATACGTCGACTTTCGTCTTTGCAGAGTGCTGTGTTTTTAATAAACAGTCGCAGCCACCGATTCTCTGCGACCCCATCATGCTAAGCGCGCAGGCGCTTCACACTACCGGGGTATACCTTCTCCCGAAGTTACGGTATCAATTTGCCGAGTTCCTTCTCCTGAGTTCTCTCAAGCGCCTTGGAATATTCATCCCGTCCACCTGTGTCGGTTTGCGGTACGGTCTCGTACAGCTGAAGCTTAGAGGCTTTTCTTGGAACCACTTCCGATCACTTCGCAAGCAATGCTCGCTCGTGCCATACCCTTGATTTACGCGCCCGGATTTGCCTAAGCGCCATCTTCGATACAGCAACAGGGACATCCAACACCCTGATGATTTTCCGCGATCCGTCCCCCCATCGCACTGTACGACGGTGCTGGAATATTAACCAGCTTCCCATCAGCTACGCATCTCTGCCTCGCCTTAGGGGCCGACTCACCCTGCGCCGATGAACGTTGCGCAGGAAACCTTGGACTTACGGCGAGGGGGCTTTTCACCCCCTTTATCGCTACTCATGTCAGCATTCGCACTTCTGATACCTCCAGCAGCCTTTACAAGCCACCTTCGCAGGCTTACAGAACGCTCTCCTACCGCGTGCACTAAAAGTGCACACCCGCAGCTTCGGTTTATCGCTTAGCCCCGTTACATCTTCCGCGCAGGACGACTCGATCAGTGAGCTATTACGCTTTCTTTAAAGGATGGCTGCTTCTAAGCCAACCTCCTGACTGTCTATGCCTTCCCACTTCGTTTCCCACTTAGCGATAATTCGGGACCTTAGCTGGCGGTCTGGGTTGTTTCCCTCTTGAGTCCGGACGTTAGCACCCGGTGCTCTGTCTCCCAAGCTGTACTTGCGGGTATTCGGAGTTTGCCATAGTTTGGTAAGTCGCCATGACCCCCTAGCTATAACAGTGCTCTACCCCCCGCAGTAATACTTGAGGCACTACCTAAATAGTTTTCGGAGAGAACCAGCTATTTCCAGATTTGTTTAGCCTTTCACCCCTATCCACAGCTCATCCCCTAATTTTTCAACATTAGTGGGTTCGGTCCTCCAGCACGTGTTACCGTGCCTTCAACCTGGCCATGGATAGATCATCTGGTTTCGGGTCTACACCCAGCGACTGAATCGCCCTATTCGGACTCGCTTTCGCTACGGCTTCCCTATTCGGTTAACCTTGCCACTGAATGTAAGTCGCTGACCCATTATACAAAAGGTACGCAGTCACCCCACAAGGAGGCTCCTACTGTTTGTATGCATACGGTTTCAGGATCTATTTCACTCCCCTTCCGGGGTTCTTTTCGCCTTTCCCTCACGGTACTGGTTCACTATCGGTCGATCACGAGTATTTAGCCTTGGAGGATGGTCCCCCCATCTTCAAACAGGATTTCACGTGTCCCGCCCTACTTGTCTTACGCTTAGTTCCACACACAGAATTTCGTCTACAGGGCTATCACCTGCTACGGCCGGACTTTCCATTCCGTTCGACTATCCTGCGCGCTAAAACGTAAAGGCTCATCCGATTTCGCTCGCCACTACTTTCGGAATCTCGGTTGATTTCTTTTCCTCGAGCTACTGAGATGTTTCAGTTCACCCGGTTCGCTTCCACTAGCCTATGTATTCAGCTAGGGATACTGCATTGCTGCAGTGGGTTTCCCCATTCGGATATCTGCGGATCAAAGCTTGTTTGCCAGCTCCCCGCAGCTTTTCGCAGGCTACTACGTCCTTCATCGCCTGTGATCGCCAAGGCATCCACCATATGCACTTAGTCGCTTGATCCTATAACGCTGTAGGCTATAGGACCTGAGTATTAGCGTTTGTGCCGTTCATAAGTTTCAAAGCAGTCTGAGGCTTATCACCCCAGTCTTGAGAACTTGGAACAAAAAATAATGCAATCACAACCCGTGCCCATCTTCATCAGCAACGCTGATTACTCGATGAACACATTTTCGTTGTGCTTCTTCCAGATTGTTAAAGAACAAATATAGCTGTTGGGTAAAACCCAACTCATAACGTCGTGACTGACGACACTATGAGTTGGCCTCTACATCGCCACCGGCGATCAATGAGAATCAATGGTGGAGGTGAACGGGATCGAACCGATGACATCCTGCTTGCAAAGCAGGCGCTCTCCCAGCTGAGCTACACCCCCATATTTCGCTTGCCGCGAAATACCTGGTGGGTCTGGTTGGATTCGAACCAACGACCCCCGCCTTATCAAGACGGTGCTCTAACCGACTGAGCTACAGACCCAAAACCTTCTCGGATCAGTAGTCAGGAAGCTGAAGACCTAGGGAAGATTCCCTCGACCCAAGCCTACAACTGATCCCAGCTATATCAAACAACCGATAAGAGTGGACGCTTAACACGAGCACATAAGCTCTGAAAGGAGGTGATCCAGCCGCACCTTCCGATACGGCTACCTTGTTACGACTTCACCCCAGTCATGAATCCTACCGTGGTAATCGCCCTCCTTGCGGTTAGGCTAACTACTTCTGGTAAAACCCACTCCCATGGTGTGACGGGCGGTGTGTACAAGACCCGGGAACGTATTCACCGCGACATGCTGATCCGCGATTACTAGCGATTCCGACTTCACGCAGTCGAGTTGCAGACTGCGATCCGGACTACGATCGGGTTTCTGGGATTGGCTCCCCCTCGCGGGTTGGCGACCCTCTGTCCCGACCATTGTATGACGTGTGAAGCCCTACCCATAAGGGCCATGAGGACTTGACGTCATCCCCACCTTCCTCCGGTTTGTCACCGGCAGTCTCATTAGAGTGCCCTTTCGTAGCAACTAATGACAAGGGTTGCGCTCGTTGCGGGACTTAACCCAACATCTCACGACACGAGCTGACGACAGCCATGCAGCACCTGTGTTCCGGTTCTCTTGCGAGCACTGCCAAATCTCTTCGGCATTCCAGACATGTCAAGGGTAGGTAAGGTTTTTCGCGTTGCATCGAATTAATCCACATCATCCACCGCTTGTGCGGGTCCCCGTCAATTCCTTTGAGTTTTAATCTTGCGACCGTACTCCCCAGGCGGTCAACTTCACGCGTTAGCTGCGCTACCAAGGCCCGAAGGCCCCAACAGCTAGTTGACATCGTTTAGGGCGTGGACTACCAGGGTATCTAATCCTGTTTGCTCCCCACGCTTTCGTGCATGAGCGTCAGTGTTATCCCAGGAGGCTGCCTTCGCCATCGGTGTTCCTCCGCATATCTACGCATTTCACTGCTACACGCGGAATTCCACCTCCCTCTGACACACTCTAGCTCGGTAGTTAAAAATGCAGTTCCAAAGTTAAGCTCTGGGATTTCACATCTTTCTTTCCGAACCGCCTGCGCACGCTTTACGCCCAGTAATTCCGATTAACGCTTGCACCCTACGTATTACCGCGGCTGCTGGCACGTAGTTAGCCGGTGCTTATTCTGCAGGTACCGTCAGTTTCCCGGGGTATTAACCCGGAACGTTTCTTTCCTGCCAAAAGTGCTTTACAACCCGAAGGCCTTCATCGCACACGCGGGATGGCTGGATCAGGGTTTCCCCCATTGTCCAAAATTCCCCACTGCTGCCTCCCGTAGGAGTCTGGGCCGTGTCTCAGTCCCAGTGTGGCTGGTCGTCCTCTCAAACCAGCTACGGATCGTCGCCTTGGTGAGCCGTTACCCCACCAACTAGCTAATCCGATATCGGCCGCTCTAATAGTGCAAGGTCTTGCGATCCCCTGCTTTCCCCCGTAGGGCGTATGCGGTATTAGCTACGCTTTCGCGTAGTTATCCCCCGCTACTAGGCACGTTCCGATACATTACTCACCCGTTCGCCACTCGCCACCAGACCGAAGTCCGTGCTGCCGTTCGACTTGCATGTGTAAGGCATCCCGCTAGCGTTCAATCTGAGCCAGGATCAAACTCTTCAGTTTAATCTCTGTATTTGTTTCGTATTCTTGGTCTGAATAAATCCAAACCAGGTCATACGTCGCTACTCAAAGGAAGTGAGGTATGTTCTTAAACTTGACGTCTAAGGTACTTCACTTCTAGTGAGCACTTGATTTCTTGTGCTTGCGATAAGGCCGAAACCCAATCGCTGCACTCGCATCAAGCGCCCACACTTATCGGTTGTTTAGTTGTTAAAGAGCGGTACTGCTAAATTCTGTACTACGGGTTTCTGCCTTTAACTTCGGCGAACTTCGCTTTTGCGTCGTCGCTGTCGTTGCAGCAGAGAAACGAGATTATGAAGAAGTTTTTATCGCTTGTCAAGTCAGCTTCGCTTTTTGCTTTACGCAGTTGCGTCGCTTGGCTTGCGGCGACCTCTTCAGGTCTCGCCAGGACTTTCGTCCTGCCCTAGCAGCTATCGAAACTTCAGGGTAAACCCTAATTTTTCAGTAACTGCCAAGCCCAAGACTATAGCACAATTTTTGCAGATCTTGCAACTGGCTTCTGCCTGATTTGCGTCGATCTTTGCAATAACCGCTTGGCGCTCATTACTGATTGCCGCTGCGGCAGGTGAAATTGGGTTGCCCCGTCACCTGTTGCACTTGCTTGGCTTCGCGTCTCAAAACTGTCTGAGCTGCGAAGGAGCGAGACTATAGCACAGAATTTTGGGCTGTCATGCCAGTGTCGCAAATTTGTTGATGGAAAGGCAGTCAGGCTGGCGCCGACGCCCTGCTCCGTCGAAGGAGGCACGGGCCGTGACTGGCCGCGCCTATATATAGATAGCGGCAGCCCCTGCTTGTGGGACTAGTATGTACGTTTACTATTCGCCTGTACGTCGCATCTGATTGGAGACAGATACCTCATGCCCCCTGCGATCGCCCTGAGCGAAGACATCCTGATCAACGTCACCCCGTTTGAAACCCGCGTTGCGCTGGTGGAACAGGGGTCGGTTCAGGAATTGCACGTCGAACGTAGCATCCAACGGGGCCACGTCGGCAATATCTATCTGGGTCGGGTCGTGCGGGTGCTGCCGGGCATGCAGAGCGCGTTCATCGACATTGGGCTGGAGCGGGCGGCGTTCATTCATATTGCGGACCTGCGCGAGAATCGTACCGAGCGCAGCCAGGGTTTGACACCGACGCCAATCGAAAAGCTGATATTTGAGGGACAGACCCTCATGGTGCAGGTCGTGAAGGACCCGCTCGGCACCAAGGGTGCGCGGCTGTCGACGCAGATCAGCATGGCCGGGCGGATGCTGGTGTACCTGCCGCACGATCCGCACATCGGCATTTCGCAGAAGATCGATTCCGAGTCCGAACGCATCCAGTTGCGCGAACGTCTGCAAGCGCTGATGCCCTCGGACGAGAAAGGCGGATTCATCGTGCGCACGCAGGCCGAGGGCGCCAACGACGCGGAGCTGACTGCCGACGTGGAATATCTGCGCAAGCTGTGGACGAGTGTCCAGGCGGCGGCCCGGACCCAGCCCGCCCCCGCGCTGTTGCACCAGGACCTGACGCTTGCCCAGCGCGTATTGCGCGACATGGTCGGCCCCGAGACCGGGTCGATACTGGTGGATTCACGCACCACGACTGCCGCGATGCTGGAATGGGCGCGTGTGTACACGCCGTCGGTGGTTGACCGCATCAAGCATTACAGCGGCGAGCGCCCCCTGTTCGACACCGCCAACGTGGACGACGAGATTGCACGCGCGTTGTCGCGCCGGGTCGACCTGAAGTCGGGCGGCTATCTGATCATTGACCAGACGGAGGCGTTGACCACGGTGGACGTCAACACCGGCGGGTTTGTGGGGGGCCGCAATTTCGACGACACGATCTTCAAGACGAACCTTGAGGCGGCACAGGCAATTGCGCGGCAGCTGCGGCTGCGCAACCTGGGGGGAATCGTGATTCTGGACTTCATTGACATGGAGGAACAGGAACATCGCGACACCGTGCTGGCGGAGCTGAAGAAGGCGTTGTCGCGCGATCGGACCCGCATGACCGTCAATGGATTCACGCAGTTGGGGCTGGTGGAAATGACGCGCAAGCGCACGCGCGATTCGCTGGCGCACCAGCTTTGCGAGCCCTGCCCCATGTGCGAGTCGCGCGGCAATGTGCGTACGCCGCGCACGGTCTGTTATGAAATCCTGCGCGAGATTCTGCGCGAGGCACGGCAATTCAATCCCAAGGAATTTCGCATTCTTGCCTCGCAGGAAGTGGTGGACCTTTTTCTGGAAGAGGAAAGCCAGCATTTGGCGATGCTGGGCGACTTCGTGGGCAAGCGCGTGTCGCTGGAAGTGGAAGCGGCGTATTCACAGGAGAAGTACGACATCATCCTCGTTTGACGGCATAAGAAGAATGCCTAGTCATCGGACCGACGGAAGAGCCGCGCCTGCAAGCGCGGCTTTTTTCATTCGGGCGCGGCAGGATGGGGGCCATCGGGCGGCCGAAATGGCGATATGTCTGCGCGCCCATTGATGCGCGCGTATGAGCTGTAAACCGCGCTGGCGGCCGCTCTTCGCAACGTCCGCATCCAGCGCGCGTACGAGGACGAGGAGCCATACCCGAATCGCGAACCGGCTTCAACTCGATTTGTGTGGATTTTGTGACTTAACAATTCGTTTGAAATGATTTCTGAAACGGATGGCGACAAGTAAGGGTTATCGATAAGCTGCGGGCGCTTTGCCGGGTCGGTTACCGCCTCGGCGCTTTTCCCTTAGTCATTCGGAGGTCATTGCAATGAAGTCCCTATTCCGTCCGTTCCTGGTTCTGGTCGCGGCCCTGCCGCTGATGCTGGCAGCCTGCGGCGACAAGGAGCCCGAACAGCGCGCGGCGTTCACGCAGTTCCTGCAGACGCGCATCGTGGACAAGCCGGGCGTGCGTGTGCCGAAGCTGACGGAGGAAGAAAAGAAGTCCTTCGGCGACTACGCGGCCCACTACGCCATCATCACCGACTTCAATGCCGGCATGGATGCGTCGGTCAAGCCGCTGTCGGGGATCCTGCAGAAGGGTCAGGTGCGCTCGGTGAACGATATTGTCACGCGCCGCGAAGACCTGAAGTCCGTGCGTGCCGGTCTGGATGACATGAACACGGCGCTGAAGGAGCATCGCGCCAAGGCCGACGCGGCTCACGCCCAGCTCAAGCAGCCTGAGGACCTGAAGGCCGTGTACGACAAGGCCTACGAGAAGACCATCACCCTGCCGGCCGACACCTTTGGCGACGTGCTGCCGCAGATCAACGCCACCTACGACGTCACCCTGAAGATCGCCGACTACGTGGAAGCGAACAAGTCGAAGATCGAGATCTCGGGCAACAGCGTGACGGTGACCGATCCTGCCGTGCAAGCCGAGCTGAACAAGCTGCTGCAAGAGATGAACGCGCAGGCCAAGAATGTGCAGCAAGCACAGACGCGCCTGCAGGCCGTGATCATGGGCCGTTAAGCACCGCTCAAACACACTGTGCCACACATCGCCCCGCCGTCACCGAAAGGTGCGGCGGGGCTTTTTCTTGCCATGTCGATAATCAGGCCGGCGCCGACGCGACGCGATTGCGGCCCGCGGCCTTGGCCTGGTAAACGGCCGCATCGGCGGCTTCCACAAGGGCGGCCGAGACGTCGTCGCCTAGCGGCACGACCGTGGCCACGCCGACGCTGACGGTGACGATACCGCCTTCGTTGTCTTCGTGCGGAATGGCCAGGTCCTCGACCGCGCGCCGGATACTTTCGGCGATGACCAGCGCCTTTTCGCGGCGCGTGTCGGGCAGCAGCACCACGAACTCTTCGCCGCCGTAGCGGGCCGCCAGATCGCGAGGCCGGCGAGCCTTGCTCTGAAGCGCAAGCGCCAGCATCTTGAGCAACGCGTCGCCTTCCTGGTGGCCATAGCGATCGTTGTAAAGCTTGAAGCGGTCGGCATCCAGGAACAGCAGCGACAGCGGCGCGCGATCGCGACGCGCGGCCGCCCATTCCCTGTCGAGTACCTCGTCAAAGGTGCGCCGGTTGGCGATACCGGTGAGTCCGTCCGTCTGGGCCTGACGCGCCAATTGCGCCTCGAACGCCTGCCGCCAGCGCATCTCGCGCCGAAAGAGGAGGATCTGCGCCATCACCGATGCAAAGAGCGCCAAGGTCACGGGCACGATCAGGGCGGCGCGGCGCACCCAGGGTTCGAGCAGATCGTCGACGGCCAACGCCACGTCGATCACCAGCGGCGTGCGCTCGATGGCGTCGAACGCATAGAGACGATTGACGCCATCGGGCGACAGCACGCCGACAAATGCGCCCTCGCGGCCAATCAGGTATTGCTGGAAGTCGAGCGGCATGTCGATGTCGCTGTCGAAGTCGGCATGAGAATAGGGATTGCGCAACAGGACGACGCCGTCGTTGCGAAAGACCGTGATGGCGTCGTGCGGACCGATGGATACCTCGGCAAAGCGATCGCGAAAGTACGCCATGCGCAGGGAGCCGGCAACGACGCCGGCGAAACTGCCGTCGGCGTTGGAGATTCGCCGGCTGATCGCAATGCTTTCATCGGCACTTCGCAGGCGGCTGTAATACGGCCGGCTGACGTAGAGACCGACGTCGTCCGTGGTCTGGTGCACCTTGAAGTAATCGCGGTCCGCGAAATTGACGTCAGGCGGGGTGGCGGCAAGCGAGTCGTACCGAATGTTGCCTTGGGCGTCGAGCACGACGATGGCGCCGAGATACGCGGCGGTGGCGGCGCGGTCAAAGAGGAAGCGATGCCGGGATTCCGGTTCGAGGTCGGCGATGCCTGGCTCTTGCAGGCGCTCGACCACGCCCTGCAGCGACAGGTCGTAGACATGCAACGTGCGGCCGATGTCCGCCGCGAGCACGCTGGCCAGGTTGCGGGCCGATACGTAGGCCGCGTCCCACGTCACGCGGCGGTCCATCCACAACAGAGCGACTGCTGCCGTACAGATACCGATGGCGACGATGCCGGCCAACGCGTACAGCGTAAGGTGCACGATCCCGCGTGATTTCAATACGGCGCTCCTTCGCGGTGGCGGTCGGGTGGCGTAGTTCAGCTGCAAGCTGTGCATGATGATGCCGATGTCCGATGCCAGGCGCAAGGCATCGCCGCCCTGGACGGCAAAGTCAGGGGCGGCGATCAGCGCAAGTGACGGGAATTTTTGCCCGGAAAGACGCCCGGGCACGCGCGGAAAGACAGCAGCCGGGCGCGGCGCGCCCGAGGCGGGGCTTTCAGGACAGCGCGGCGGCTGCGATGCGGAACGGGAAGGCCTTGGCCCCGCGAGCCTTGTCGGTCTCGCGGTGGGCGTTGATGGCCCAGGCGGGCCCTGCCCCGCCGGCCTGCGCCATCAATTGGCGGGTGAGCACGCCAGAGAATCCGCAACGAAGCGTCATGGCCTGACGCCGGGCAAGCTCGATTCCGATGGCGTGCGACGTAGTCGAATTACGGTCCGTTTGCAGCATGGCAGCCCCCTGGCAAAAGCGCTTCCTGAGTGAAGCGTCATTGCGGATTAATCTACCCTAGCTGCTTGATTTTGCGCGTGAAATGATGCGTAAAGTAATGCAAAGATCCGGAAATGCACGCCGAAAAATAGCCGTCAGGCGGATGGACTGGGCGCAGCATCGCCGGTTTCGCGGTCCGGCCGGTCATTGATGCCATCCGGTTGGCCCGTCATATTTCCGTAAAGCAGCGAGCGGCCGGCGAACAGCCCGCCTGCCACCTCGAGCTCGAAGCGTTCGGTGTCGCGTTGCCGTACGTCCTGAATGACCTCCTCGGCCTCGTCGGGCGGCACGCCGATGGCGCGCAACGCCGCTTCGCCGAAGACCAGCGCCGATTCCAGGGTTTCGCGGACCTGGAAATCCACCCCTTCGCGGGCCAGCGCCAGGGAATGGATGCGGTCATAGGCCCGCACCACGACGCGCACCAGCGGGAATTCGGATTTGATTAGATGCACCATGTGGGTGGCGGCGCGCGGGTCGTCGATGCACACCAGGATGGCGCAGGCGTTTTCGGCGCCGGCCGAACGCAGCATGTCGGCGCGCGTACCGTCCCCGTAATACACCTTCACGCCCCACTTTGCCGCGGCGCGGATCGCGTCGGTGTCGGTGTCCAGGATCGAGACCTTGACCCCGCGTGCCAGCATTGCCTGCGTCACGATCTGGCCGAAACGGCCAAAACCCACGATCAGCGCGCAGCCGTCCAGGTCGCGGGCCACGTCCACGCCATCCATGGATGGTTTGGGTTTGGGCAGGAGCCAGCGCAGGGCCAGGACGCACAGCGGGGTGAGCGCCATGGAAATGATGACGACCGCGGTCAGCACCGCGCCCGTATGCGCGTCGAAGATGCCTTTGTCAGCGGCGGCGCTGTACAGGACGAAGGCAAACTCGCCGCCTTGCGCCAGCAACGCGCAACGGGTGATGGCTTCGGCATGGGTGGCGCGCAGCAGGCGCGCCACGATGTAGACGCCCACGGATTTGACCGCCATGAAAGCGACGACACCCGCCAGGATGAGCGGCCATTCCCGCGCCACGGCCAGGAGATCCAGCGACATGCCCACGCCCAGGAAGAACAGGCCGAGCAGGATGCCGCGAAAGGGCTCGATATCGGCTTCGAGCTGATGGCGGAATGTGGATTCGGACAACAGCACACCGGCCAGGAACGCGCCCATGGCCATGGACAGGCCGCCCAGTTCCATCAGCAACGCGGCGCCCAGCACGACGAGCAATGCAGCCGCGGTCATCACTTCGCGGGCATGCGCCGCGGCCAGAAGACGAAACAGTGGGTTGAGGAGCCACCGGCCCGCGGCCAGCAGCGCCAGAATGCAGCCGAGCGCAATGGCGGCCTGCCACCACGGATTGGCCTCGCTGCCGCTGCTTGCGGGAGCCAGCAAGGCGGCCAGCGCCAGCAGCGGGACGATCGCCAGGTCTTCGAGAAGAAGGATGGAGACGATGCGTTGGCCCTGCGCGCTGGTGGTCTCGTCGCGCTCGGCCAGGATCTGCATCACGATGGCCGTGGATGAAAGCACGAAACCCATCGCCGCCATGAAGGCCGCGGCGCCTGACAGACCTGCAAGCAACCCGACGCCGGTAAGCAGCGCACCGCAAACCAGCACTTGCGCGACGCCCAGCCCGAAGATTTCGCCGCGCAGCTTCCAGAGGCGCGACGGCTGCATCTCCAGCCCGATGATGAAAAGAAACATCACCACGCCCAGTTCGGCGACGTGCAGGATGGATTTGGGATCGGTGAAAAACCCGATGCCGAACGGGCCTATCGCCAGGCCGGCCGCCAGATAGCCCAGGACCGAACCCAGTCCTAGACGCTTGAACAAGGGGACGGCAATCACCGCTGCGCCAAGCAGAACGACGACGTTGAGGACTTGATTGCCTTCGGAAGGCAGGGCCATGGAGCGCTCCTGGTTGCATGGCGGGCCGAAGCGCCTGGGACGCCGCCCAGCCCGCTCTGCGCAGGCTGGGGCCATTTTCCGGCAAACCGCGGGATTGGCAAACAGGAACTTCGGCAATGAAAAGCCGCCCCGAGGGGCGGCTGCTGGGGAAAGACGTGACCGGTTTGGCTCAGTCTTCCCGGAACTGCATCTTGTAGAGGGATGCGTACAGGCCGTCGGCCGCCAGCAGTTCCGCGTGCGGACCCTGTTCGACGATCTTGCCGGCGTCCAGGACGATGATGCGGTCGGCGTTCTGGACGGTGGACAGGCGGTGCGCGATGACCAGCGTGGTGCGCCCCTTCATCAGGCGTTCCAGGGAGGCCTGCACCTGGCGTTCGGATTCGTTATCGAGCGCCGAAGTCGCTTCGTCCAGGATCAGGATGGGCGCGTTCTTGATGAGCGCGCGCGCGATGGCCAGACGCTGGCGCTGGCCGCCGGACAGGCGGGCGGCGTTCTCGCCCACGGGCGTGTTGATGCCTTGCGGCAGGCCTTCGACAAAGTCGAGCAGGTTGGCGGCGGCCAGCGCATCGCGCACCTTTTGCTCGCTGGACTTGCCCAATGCGCCGTAGCCGACGTTGGCGGCGATCGTGTCGTCGAACAGCACGACGTCCTGGCTGACCAGCGACAGGTGCGAGCGCAGGCTGCGCAGCGTGAGTTCATCGATGGGCACGTCGTCCACGAGGATCTGGCCGCTGTCGGCCAGCACGAAGCGGGGCAGCATGTTGACCAGCGTGGTCTTGCCGCTGCCCGAGCGGCCCACGAGGGCGACGGTCTGACCGGGTTCGACCACGAAGGAAATGTCATTGACCGTGTCGCGGTCGGCGTCGGGGAAGCGATGCGACACGCTGCGGAACTCGACCTTGCCGCGCACGGGCTCGGGCAATTCCTTGGTGCCGGTGTCGTTTTCCGGGATCTGGTCGATCAGGGTGAACACGCTTTCGGCCGAGACCAGCATCTTTTGCAGGCGGGCGGCCACGTTGGTCAGGCGCTTGATGGGGTCGAAGATCTGGGCCAGCGCGGCCATGAACGACGCGAAGCTGCCCACGGTGAGCGAGCCGCTGTTGGCCTGGCTGAGCGCCACGGCGATGACCGCGCCCACGGAAATCGAGATGCAGACCTGGGTCAAGGGCGTCAGCGCCGCATCGGCCGTGGCCGTGCGCATGGCAAAGCGGCGCAGGCGGCGGCTGACGAAATCGAAGCGGCCGCGTTCGACCTCGTAGCCGTCGAACAGCTTGATGACGCGCTGGCCGTCGATGCCTTCGCCGACCACACGGGTCAACTCGGCGTTCATGTTGACGGTTTCGCGGTTGATGCGGCGCAGGCGCTTGATGAAAAAGCGCGAGATCAGGACCGAGACCGGCAGCATGACCAGGATGATCAGCGTCAGCACCCACGACATGTAGAGCAGCACGCAGATCAGCGCGATGACCACCAGGGTTTCGCGCACCAGCACGGTGATGACGTCGGTGGCGTAGCCGGTGACGTTGCCGGCGTCGATGGTGAAGCGGTTCAGGAGGCGCCCGGTGTCGCCGCGCTTGAAGTCGGCGTCCGGCAGGCCCAGGAGGCGCTCGAACATGTCGCGCCGCATGCCCAGCAGCACGTTGTTGGCCACCCAGGCCAGCAGGTAGTCGCTGAAGAAGTTGCAGATGCCGCGCACCAGGATCAGGCCCACGACCGCCAGCGGCAGCGCCCACACGTAATACGGCTTGGCGCCGGAGAAGCCGCCGTCCAGGAGGGGCTTCATGATGACCGCCAGTACGGGCTGCGTGGCCGCGGCGCCTGCCATCAGGAGGACGGCCGCCAGCAAGCCCTTCCAGTAGGAACCGACCCGGCTGTAGATCCGGGTCCAGAGTTCGGATTTGACGGGCTGGGAGCCCGCTGGCGCATTCCGTGCGGCAGAATTCAAAGGGATCACTCGCTTTTCATACAATTGTGCCCAGGATTGTACCGGCTGCGCGTCTGCGCGCCGTCCCCGCCCCTTAGCCCTATCCGCGCCCGTGCGCCCTTCCATGTCCGATATCAGTTGCCTGTATGTCCGCCTGCCCAACTGGGTGGGCGATGTCTGCATGAGCCTGCCCAGCCTGCGCGCCCTGGCGGCAAGCGGCCTTCCCCTCGTCCTCTGCGCCCGCCCCTGGGCCCGCGACCTGCTTGATGGCGTGGACAAACTGGATTTCGTCCCCATGCGCGGCAAGGTCGGACCGGACCGGGCGGCGGTCAGCGCGCACCGGCGCGGGCTGGGCGCGCAAGGCCGCCGCGCCCGTGGGCTACTGCTGCCGGATTCCCTGTCCAGCGCGCTGGTGTTCCGGCTGGCCGGCGTGCCGTCGGCGGGCTACCGCGACGACGGCCGCAGCTTTCTGCTGCGCTGGCCGTTCGCCAAACCCGACCAGCCGATGCACGCCGTCGAATCCTGGCATCACCTGACCCGCGAGGCCCTGATCCGCTGGAATCTGCCCAGCGGTCCCGCCCAGCCTGGCCCGACGCTGGACCTGCCGCTGACGGCGGCGCATGAACGCGCGGCCGGCGAGGCCCTGACCCAGGCCGGCCTGCAAGACCGGCCCTTCGTCCTGATCGCGCCCACCGCCACGGGCCTGCACAAGGGCAGGATCAAGGTGTGGCCGGGATTCGATACACTGACGCGCGCCCTGCAGGCCCGCGGCCATACCGTGGTAATGTGCCCCCCTCCGGCCGAAACCGACGAAGCCCGGCGCAATGCGCCGACCGCTCAGTTGCTGCCCCCGCTGGGATTGGGCGCCTTTGCGGCGCTGACCGCCCGGGCCGCGCTGGTGATTTGTAACGACTCCGGCGTGTCGCACGTGGCGGCGGCGGCGTCGGCGCGGCAGCTGACGCTGTTTGGCGTGACACAGCCGCAACGCACCGGCCCGTGGTCGCCGCGCGCGGTGTGCCTGGGCAGCGACCAGGCCTGGCCGTCGCAGGAAGAAGCAACGCAGCAGGCCGAGCGCCTGCTGGATGGTACGCAGTAATCAGGACAGTCTCGAAATGACCTTTTCCAGCTATCTCACGAATCTGATCATTCCCTTGAATTTGTGCATCACCCTGGTGGTCCTTGGCCTGGTGCTGGGACTGTTCCGGCTTCGCAAGACTGGCCTCGCGCTCGTTGCGGCGGGCTTGCTCTGGGCGCTGGCCTGGTCGTTGCCGGCGACGTCGCTGTGGGCGGGCGGCGCGCTGGAGAACCGCTATCCGCACAAGCCCGCCGCCGAGATGCCGACGGCCGACGCGATCGTGGTGCTGGGCGGCAATACCGCCAACGGCCGCGCCAATTGGTTCCTGCCCTATGACAAGGACACGGCCATCGTGCGCGTGGACGCCGCGGCCCAGCTGTATCTGGCCGGCCGCGCGCCCAAGGTGCTGCTGTCGGGCGGCGCGCTGGAAGGCGATGTCAGCGAAGCGCGCGGCATGGCGCATGCGATCCGCCAGCAGGGCGTTCCGGAGTCGGCCCTGATCCTGGAAAACGCCAGCCGCACCACCTATGAAAACGCCACGCTCACCGAGGACCAGCTCAAGGCGCGCGGCATCGGCAAGGTGCTGCTGGTCACGTCCGCCTTGCACATGCCCCGCGCCATGGCGGCTTTTTCCAAGCAAGGCGTGGAAGTGATTGCCGCCCCCGCGCCGCCGCAGATCGTGGAGCCGGCCGACGGGTCGCTGTCGTTGTGGCTGCCCGATGAACGCACGTTCGACGCCAGCCGTTCGATCGTGAAGGAATACGCGGGTCTCTTTGTGTACTGGTTGCGCGGATGGGTATGAGCCTGACCGGCGCGGCGCCAGCGTGCCGCTCGGGATGCGGCGCCTGCTGCATCGCGCCGTCGATCACGCGGCCCATTCCGGGGATGCCGCAGGGCAAGCCCGCGGGCGTGCCCTGTGTTCAGTTGCTGCCGGACATGCGGTGCGCGATCTTTGGTGATCCTTCCCGCCCGGACTTCTGCGGGGGACTGCAGCCCCAGCACGAGATGTGCGGTTCCGACCGCGAACACGCCATCCGCTGGCTGGCCGACCTGGAAAGGGCAACCGCGCCCTGCCATTGAAAACGGGGCTTGACGCCCCGTTTTCAATGGCGCTCCAGCAGCACCTGTTCGTACAGGGCCTCGTAGCGCGAGGCCACGGTTTCCCAGCTTTGGTCGCGGGCGATTTCCAGGCCGCGTGACGTCAGCGCCGCGCGCAGCTGCGGATCCGAACCCAGGCTTTCCAGCGCCTGCGCCAATTGGGCGCCATCGCGCGGGTCCTGCAGGATGAGCGCATCCGTTCCCGCCGTGAGGTATTGCGCAAAGCCGCAATAGACCGGCGAACTGACGATGACCGGCAGACCGTGCGACATGGCTTCCAGCGGCGCCATGCCGTAGCTGTCGTTCAGGGTCGGGTGCGTGTAGATGTCGGCCGCATTGAAATACTGGGCGACGTCCGGGGTGGGATCGACCAGCGTGACGCGGCGGGCGACGTCTCCGGCGGCGCGAACGCGCTCGCGCGTGGGCTCGTCGGCGCCGACCACCAGCAGCCGGTAGCGCGGCGGCAAGAGCGCCAGCGCGTCCAGCAAGGCGGGCAGGCCCTTGCGCAGCGGATTGCGCGCCACCAGCAGACAGCCGATCGTGTCCGCGTCCCAGCCCAGCCGCGCGCGCGTGGCCTGGCGGCCCCCGTTACGGTCGGGCGCGGGCAGCTTGACGCCCGGGGCGATGATGTCGACCGCAAGTTCTTCGCCGTAGCTGCGGTGCAGCTGGTCCATGATGAGGCCCGATACCGCCACCACGCGGCGCTGGGGCGTCTTGCGCACGCGCAGCTTTTCCAGCATCAGGTAGGTAGCCAGCCGCGGGCTGAGCCAGGCCGTCAGGCGCTGCAGCGGCGTGACCCGGGTGATGCGGTTGTAGCGGACCGGCGTCACGTGCATGACCTGGATTTCGCCCGCCCAGCCGTTCATGTGCGAATGGACGATGTCGAAGCGGCCGCGGGTGAGGCGGTCGGCGCGCCAGGCGAAATACAGCACCCGCGTCCAGCTGGGCAGCCAGCCGGGAAAACGCACGGGCAGGTATTCGAATGGCAGGTCGCTGTCGAAATCGCGGGCGACCACGGAGATGTCGTGGCGCTTGCCGAGGACACGCATCAACTCGACGCCATAGGCCTCGGCCCCCCCGAAACGGTTGCCGAAGCGATCAACCAACAGCGCGATGCGAAGCCGGCGTTCAGGAGCGCCGGCGGCTGTCTTCATACCGGGTGAGGCACTTCTGGAGGAATCGGACGATGTTGGTCGAGCGCGCCACGGTAACGCGCGGCAGTCCGAAGGGATCGTCGGACGCCGCCGCCAGGCCGCGCCTGGTGAGCGTGGCGTTCTCGTAACCGGCCTCGCGCGCCATGGCCTGATGCTCGGGGCCATGGTCGCCATAGGGATAACAGAACGCGGTGACGGGCGCGCCCAGCGCCTGTTCGAGCTCGTCCTTGGACTGGACGATCTGGCGCCGCGCTTCTTCGGCAGGCAGCTCGGGCAGGTGGACGTGATCCAGCGTGTGCGAGCCGACCTCGTTGCCGGCCTGCGCCCATTCCCGCATTTCCTGGACGGTCATCAGCGGCGCAAACGGGATCCCCTTTTCGAGGTCCCACACGTTGCCGCCGTCGAACTGCCGGGCCACGAAATAGTTGGTGGCGGTGAATCCCAGTTCGCTCAGTACCGGCATCGCGTTGTGATGCACATTGCGGAAACCGTCGTCGAACGTGATGCCGAAGACCTTTCCCTGGCGCTCGCCGCGGACATAAGGCATGACGTCGCGCATGGACAATCCGCGATAGCCAAGCCGGCGCATCCAGCGCATCTGGCGGGCAAAGCTATCGGGATGTACCGTCAGTCCGCGAAACGGCGTGCCCTTGGGGTTGGGCTCGCCGATCTGGTGATACATAAGGATTGGAATAGACATAGCTCGACATTATATGACTCAGCGTCCCGCGAGCGTGCGTTGGTATACATCCACTGTGGCAGCCGCGAAACGCTCCAGGTTGAAGTCGCGCAAACTGGTCTCGCGCGCTTTGTGGCCCATCAGGCGCACAGCCTCCGGGTTGTCCAGCATGAATCGCAACTTGGCGGTCATGGCCGGGATGTCGCGCGCGGGCACGATCCAGCCATCCACGCCGTCTGTTACGTTTTCGGGCAAACCGCCCGCGTCACTGACAAGCGCCGGCAGTCCCAGCGCCATGATCTCGCGGCAGGCAAACGACAACGCCTCGCGGTACGACAGCACGAATCCCGCGTGGCAGGACGCCAGCGCCGCGCGCACGTCATCGAGCAACCCGGGAAACTTCACCTGATCGATCATGCCAAGCTCGCGCACACGCGCCAGCTTGGCCTCGGAGGGCGGATCGCCCGCCACCATCAGCAAGACGCGTGCCTTGTCGGCCGGCGGCAGCGCGGCCGCGGCCGCCACCAGGTCCAGCCAGCCCTTGTCGTAATCGGTGCCGCCCGCGCTGCCCAGCAGCAGCTTGCCTTGCCAGTCCGGGCCAAAGAAGAGTCCGCGCAGCTTGTCCAGGCTTTCGGGCGGCGGCGGGGCAAAAAAATTCGTATCGATGCCGTGCCGGATGGTCGTGATGGGGCGTTTGCGGTACGGGGACTGCTCCATCATGCCGCGGATGTAGTCGCTGACGGCGATGCCGTGATCGGTGGCCAGCGCCACCCGCAGCTTGTGCCCGAAACTGGTCAGCGGGTGATCGTTGTGCTTGGTGAACACGATGCGCGGCCGGCGCCGCATGCCCAGCGTGGCCAGCATGACCTGCTTGTGATCGGCCGAGCCGTTGGCGTGGATGATGTCGAACTGGCCGTCGGCGATCAGGCGGTGCAGCCTGGCGCGGTCCTTGAACCAGGACGAGGGGCGCGTCGTGTAGCGCATGTCCACCACGTTCACGCCGGGGATGGCCTTGGCGTAGCGGTACAGCCGGCTGGTCTCCGGCACCGCCACCGTGATCTCGTGGTCGCGGGCGAGCGCCTTGGCCAGGTTGATGATGTAGGTGACGTGCCCCCCGCCGTTGCCCGCGTGGAAGTTCGTGTAGAGGATCTTCACTTTTTGTTTTCTGCCAGGAACATCAGCTTCGAGTAACGGAAGAAGCTGCCCGCCGCCGCCGTCACGGCCAGCACGAGCCCGTGACGGCCGTCCAGGAAGCCGCGGCGGATCAGGTAGATGCGCACGAAGGTCCAGAAGCCGTGGCCCAGCGCACCGAAGACCGACGTGCGCTTGCCCTTGGCGTACATCATGGCGGCCGCGTCGGACGAATACCGGTTGACCTTGTTGATCAGCGCGTCCAGGTTGTCGTATGGATAGTGGTTGAAATAGCCGCGCAACTGCAGGGGACGGCCATTGGCGGGCACCACGCGTTCGTGCACGGCGGCATCGGTGAAGCGCGCCGTGCCGCGCTTGAAAAGCCGCAGCACGTAGTCGGGCCACCAGCCGCTATGGCGGATGTCGCGGCCGCAGAAGTTGGACAGGCGCGCGATTTCGTAGGCATCGGCCTTGGGCGCGCGCAGCACGTCCCGGATTTCCTGCGCCAGCTCGGGCGTGACGCGCTCGTCAGCATCGATCGACAGGACCCAGTCGCCCGTCGCCAGATCCAGCGCGCGGTTCTTTTGCGGACCGAAGCCGGGCCAGTCAGGGGTGACTTCGACCCGCGCGCCCAACGCCCGCGCCAATTCCACGGTGCCGTCGGTGCTGCCCGAATCCACAACGATGAACTCGTCGGCAAACGACACGGACTTCAGGCAGGCGGCAATGTTGGCCGCTTCGTTCTTGGTGATGATGATGACTGATAACTTCATCCGCGATTCCTAAGACGCTTTTTCCAGGCCTTCCAGGCGTGATAGCGCGGGCCCCAGAAGGGGTCGCGCGACAGCCAGATCCGGCGGTTCAGCCAGGACCCGCCCTGATTGCGCACCGCGAAGCGGTAGATGTGAGCGGGATCCGTGCCGGGGAGGTTCTGGCCGAAAGGGTCGGTAGTGTACAAGTGCCGGAAACCGGCCTGCCCGGCGGCGGCCACGTAATCGGCATCGAAATAGCCCTGCGGCCAGCAGAGGTGGTCGCTCACGCCGCCCAGCCTGCGGATCAGGGTTTCACGCGAATCCTCCAGATCCTGCGCGATGTGTTCGCGCTTGGCGTTCGTATCCGCGCCGCAGACCTTGTCCCAGCGGGTGTGCGTGTGGGTGTGGGAATGGAACTCGAAGGTGCCGGCCGCCTGCATGGCCTCGATCTCGCTCCAGCGCAGCATCGCCTCGTCGGCCCGGCCCGACGCCACGAGTTCCTTGCAGGCGTGGTGGTCGGGCGTGGGCGGCAGCGGGCCGCCATGCCCCGCATGGGGCCGCACGGGGCCGTCGCCGATCCAGCCGGTGATGGTAAACAACACCGCGCGCATGCCATGACGGGCGAGGACGGGATGCGCGTGCACCCAGTTGTTCAGGTAGCCGTCGTCGAACGTGATGAGCACGGCGCGTTCGGGTACAGGGGCGCCGGCCAGATAGGCGGCAAACTGTGCCGTGGTGAGCGACTGGTAGCCGGCGCGGGCCAGGCGCGAGATCTGCGCCTCGAAGACGTCAGGCGTTGCGGCAATCATGCCGCCGGCCGGCGTGACGTGGTGGTACATCAGCACCGGCACATTGGGCGCATTCATGGGCGGCGCTCCGCCGGGCGGCGCTCCGCCAGCCAGCGCAGGTAGATGGCTTCCGTGGTTTCCGCCAGGCGGGCGGGCGAAAACACGCCCTCTTCCCAGACCATCTTGCGGCCAGCCTCGCCCATCGTGCGGCGCAGGGCCGGGTCGTCGATCAGGCGCGCCAGCGCGGCGGTCAATGCGGCCGGGTCCTTGGGCGGGACCAGAAAGCCGGTCACGCCGTCGCGGAACATTTCGGACACGCCGCCCACGTTCGTGCCGATGACGGGCAGGCCGCTGGCCTGCGCTTCGACAAACACCGTGCCGGACGCTTCCTGCTGCGTGGCCAAGGCAAAGAGATCGAATCCCGCCAGCAGATTGGGCACGTCGCGCCGCGTGCCCATCAGATGGATGCGGTCCTGCAGTCCGCGCTCGGCGACGTACGCCTGGGTCTGCTCGAAGACCGGCGATCCGGCGCCGACGAACACCAGATGCAGCTTCGGGCGCGTGGCCATCAGCGGCGCGATTGCGTCGATCAGGTCCTTGTGGCCCTTGGTGGCGCGCATGACGGCCACGCAGCCCACCACGACGTCGTCGTCGGCCAGGCCAAGTTCTCCGCGCAGGGTGGAGCGCTCGACCGGCGCGGGCAGCACGATGGGCGAATACACCGTCGCGATCTTTTCGGGCGGGACGCCGCGGGTGATGAGGTACTTGCGCACGTGGTCGCTGACGGCCGTGACGCGGTGCGGCAGGACGGTGTACGACCACATCGACCCGACCGGATTGGACAGGTGGCGGGTGCGCACGATGAGCGGCGTGCCGGCCATGCGGCCGGCCAGGGCCGCGATGACCGTGTCGCGCCGGCTGTGGGTATTGAGCACGTCAAAGCGTCCGGCCTTCAGGATCTTGCGGACCGCGGCCACACCCTTCAGGTAGTTCACCGGCCCGGCCATGTCCACGGCGTGCACCGTGAAACCGGCATCGCGCAGCCGTTCCGTCAGCTGCGCGCGCGGCTGGCAGATCGCCTCGAGGTGATGCCCACGCGCACGCATGGCGTGCATTTCCTTGAAGATACGTCCTTCCTGTCCGCCGAAACTGGTGGCGGCTTCCGAATGCACAATACGCAGGCTGGGCATCATTAGTAGGTGACCTCCACGCCATCAGGCTTGGTCCAGTCGTTCAGGTTGGCCAGCAGCGTGTCGGCCATGCGCACGCGCCATTCCTCCCCAAGCCGGACCGTGCACAGGAAATTGTTCTTCGTGTAGACGATATCGACCGGCACCCCCGGAATGCCATTCTCGGGTTCGGCGCGGAAGGGATTGAGCATCTGACGCAGGCGGGCCGCGTCGGCAGTGCCGTTGAGCTTGACGCGCAGGGACTTGGCGCGCGCCTCGCGCGCCAGTTGCAGGTCGTAGAGCTGCTCGGCGACGATGCGCATGCCGCCGGAATAGTCGTCGTTGCTGACCTTGCCCTGCACGATGACGAGCTGGTCTTCGCGCAGCCGGTTGCGATGCTTCTCGTAAAGTTCGTTGAAGACCGAGATCTCGACCTGCGCCGTGCCGTCGTCCAGCACGGCAAAGACCATCTTGCCGCGGCGGGTCATCATGACGCGCACGCTGGCCAGCACGCCGCACATCCATTGCAGGTCGCGCTGAGGCTCCACCCGCGCAAGCTGCATCGGCACGATGCGGCGCACTTCGTCGCGCCACGCATCGAACAGGTGGCCGCTGTAGTAATAGCCCAGCGCGGATTTTTCTTCGGTCAGCTTCTTGTGCAGGTCCCAGGGCGCGACCTTGGCCAGTTCGCCGGCGACCACGTCGCCGCTGTCGTCGCCAAAGAGCGAAGCCTGGTTGGCGCTGCGCGCGGCCTGCTCGGCCGCTTCCATGGCGGTGGGGACCGAGGCCAGCATGGCGGCGCGGTTGGGCTCGATGGTGTCGAACGCGCCAGCCTTGATCAGCGCTTCGATGGTGCGGCGGTTGACGGCCTGCTTGCTGACGCGGCGGCAGAAGTCGAACAGGTTCAGGAACGGGCCGCCTTCCTTGCGCGCGCGCAGGATGTCTTCGACCGCGCCCTGCCCCGTGCCCTTGACGGCGCCCAGGCCGTAACGCATCGTGCGCGGCGGCTTGCCTTTTTCGGTGTGCTTGTCGGCGACGGGCTCGAACCGGTAGCCCGAGTGGTTGACGTCGGGCGGCAGCACCTCGACGCCGTTGTCCTGGGCGTCGCGGCAGAAGATCTGGACCTTGTCGGTGTCGTCCATGTCGGAGGACATGGTGGCGGCCAGGAACTCGGTCGGGTGGTAGGCCTTCAGCCAGGCGGTCTGGTAGGAGATCAGCGCGTACGCGGCCGAGTGCGACTTGTTGAAGCCGTAGCCGGCGAACTTCTCCATCAGGTCGAAAAGCTTGACCGCCAGGTCGGGATCGTGGCCCTTTTCCTTGGCGCCCTGTTCGAAGAGCTCGCGGTGCTTGGCCATTTCCTCGGGCTTTTTCTTGCCCATGGCCCGGCGCAGCAGGTCGGCGCCGCCCAGCGAGTAGCCCCCGATGATCTGCGAGATCAGCATCACCTGTTCCTGGTAGACGATGACCCCGTAGGTGCTCTTCAGGGTGGCTTCCAGGTCCGGGTGGAAATAATCGACGGCCGCGCGCCCGTGCTTGCGGTTCACGAAGTCGTCCACCATGCCCGATTCCAGCGGCCCCGGACGATACAGAGCCAGCATGGCGATGATGTCTTCGAACGTGTTGGGCCGCAGCTTCTTGAGCAGCTCTTTCATGCCGCGCGATTCAAGCTGGAACACCGCGGTGGTGTTGGCATCGCACAGGATCTTGTAGGCCGCCGGATCGTCCAGGGCCAACGCCATGACGTCGAAGTCGCGCTTTTCGGCGTTGAACTGGCGCACGTAGCGCACGGCCCAGTCCAGAATCGTCAGGTTGCGCAGCCCCAGGAAGTCGAACTTCACCAGGCCGGCGGCCTCCACGTCGTCCTTGTCGAACTGCGAGACCGCGCTGTTCTCCTGCCCCGGCTGGCAGTACAGCGGGCAGAAGTCGGTGAGCTTGCCGGGCGCAATCAGCACCCCGCCCGCGTGCATGCCGATGTTGCGGGTCAGGCCTTCAAGCGGCTTGGCCAGGTCGACCAGCGAGCGGACTTCTTCTTCCTGCTCGTAGCGGTCCTTGAAGGCGGGCTCGTCCTTGAGCGTGCGCTCCAGCGTCCAGGGATCCATCGGGTTGAACGGGATCAGCTTGGACAGGCCATCGCAGAACATGTAGGGCATGTCCAGCACGCGGCCCGCGTCGCGCACCACGGCCTTGGCGCCCAGCGTGCCGAAGGTCGCGATCTGGCTGACGGCGGCCCGGCCGTATTTTTCCTTGACGTAGTCGATGACCCGTTCGCGGTTGTCCTGGCAGAAGTCGATATCGAAGTCGGGCATGGAGACCCGCTCGGGATTCAGGAAGCGCTCGAACAGCAGGTCATAGCGGATGGGATCGAGGTCGGTGATGCCCAGCGCGTAGGCGACCAGCGAACCGGCGCCGGAACCCCGGCCCGGTCCAACCGGCACGCCGTTGTTCTTACCCCAGTTGATGAAGTCCTGCACGATCAGGAAGTAGCCGGGAAAGCCCATCTGGATGATGGTCTTGCACTCCCAGCGCAGCCGCTCGTAATACTGCTCGCGCTTGGACTCGCGCTCGGCGGGGTCCGGAAACAGGAACTCCATGCGCTTTTCCAGGCCCTGCTCGGAGAGCTGGACCAGGTAATCGTCGAGCGTCACGCCGTCCGGCGTGGGGAAATTGGGCAGGCGCGGCTTGCCCAGCACCAGGCTCAGGTTGCAGCGCTTGGCGATTTCGACCGTATTGGCCAGCGCCGACGGCACGTCGGCGAACCGGCGCGCCATTTCCTCGGAGCTGAGCAGGTACTGCTCTTTGGAGAACCGGCGCACGCGGCGCGGGTTGGCCAGGATCTCGCCTTCGGCGATGCAGACACGGGCCTCATGGGCCTGGAATTCGAATTCATCCAGGAACTGCACGGGATGGGTGGCGACCACCGGCAGGCCGGCTTCGGCGGCCAGCCGCATGGCGGCCTGGCAGTAGCCTTCGTCGCCGTCCATGCCGGCGCGCTGCAATTCGATGTAGTAGCTGCCGGGGAACATCAGCGCCCACTGGCGGGCCAAGGCCAGCGCCGAGACGGCATTGCCGGCCTCCAGCGCCTGCCCGACGTCGCCGGCCCGTCCGCCGGACAAGGCGATGAGACCGGCCTGCCCTTGCAGCCATTCGCGGCGGATTTCCGCGCGGCCCTTGCCCTGGTTCGTCAGGAAGGCCTTGGACAGCAGTTCGCAGAGATTCAGGTAGCCCTGGTGGTTGCGTACCAGCAACAGCAGGCGAAATGGCTTGGCGGGGTCTTCGTCGTTGGAGATCCAGACATCGCAGCCGGCAATGGGCTTGACCCCCGCGCCGCGCGCGCCCTTGTAGAACTTGATCAGTCCGAACAGGTTCGACAGATCGGTCAGGGCGACGGCGGGCTGGCCCAGCTTGGCCACACGCTTGATGAGGTCGGGAATACGCACCGTGCCGTCCACGACCGAAAACTCGGAGTGAACGCGCAGGTGAACAAATGGGGTCGGGGTCGTTACGGCTTCGGACATGGCGGAATTGTACCCAGCGGCCGACCTCCAGAGGGCAATCCTTTGAATCAGAATCCGGCAGGCCGCGCG
Organism: Achromobacter sp. E1; assembly: GCF_037039475.1. Lineage (NCBI taxonomy): Bacteria > Pseudomonadati > Pseudomonadota > Betaproteobacteria > Burkholderiales > Alcaligenaceae > Achromobacter > Achromobacter sp. E1. The sequence goes on along the minus strand of NZ_CP146253.1, from coordinate 1,827,088 downwards.
CCCTGCCGGCTGATTGGCGTCGCCCGCTTGTGGGACAATACCGCCCTATAACGCACCACCCCGTAGCACGACGAGATCTACCTATGAAATGGTTAATACCCGGGATCTGGCTTGCCGCCATCCTGTTCGCGCACTTCCGCGGCCGCGTCAAGCTGCCGCTGGGCCGGCAGCTGCTGGACCACTCGGTGCTGCTGGCGCCGATCAACGCGTTTATGGTCCTGACGTCGCGGGTGCCCACCACCCCCTACCTGACCACCAGCGAAATCGCCGAACTGAAGGTACTGGACGACAACTGGGAAACGATCCGCGAGGAAGCCATGCAGATGGCCGAGCTTCGCCGGATCAAGGCAGCCGACACCCATAACGACATCGGCTTCAACTCGTTCTTCAAGTACGGCTGGAAGCGCTTCTACCTGAAGTGGTACGACGCCCGCCACCCGTCGGCCGAAGAACTTTGCCCCAAAACTGTCGCCATCCTGAAAGGCCTGCCCAAGGTCAAGGCCGCCATGTTTGCCGAACTGCCCCCGGGCGGCCAACTGAATCCGCACCGCGACCCGTTCGCCGGGTCGCTGCGCTATCACCTGGGCCTGGCCACGCCCAACGACGATGGCTGCCACATCATCGTGGACGGCGAACACTACAGCTGGCGCGATGGCGAAAGCGTGGTGTTCGACGAAACCTACGTGCACGAGGCCTACAACAAGACGGACCAGAACCGGATCATCCTGTTCTGCGACGTCGAACGCCCGCTGAAGTGGCGCTGGGCCGAGGCCTTCAACCGCTGGTTCGGCCGCAAGGTCATGTCCGCGGCCAGCTCGCCCAACGACGGCGGCGACCAGACCGGCGCCATCAACAAGCTGACCCACGCGCACTGGGTGATCGACCAGAAGCGCAAGGCGTTCAAGAAGTGGAACCGCACGGCGTACAAGGCCACGAAGTTCGGGCTGATCGCTTTGGTGGTCGTCGGGTTTCTGGCGCTGTAAACCCGCATGCGCACCGGTGTCTGACACCCGGGCGGGCCCCTGGCAGGCGGGGCGCCGGCTCAAGGGTGTCAGACACCTAGGCTAGCGATGCCGCGCCGGTCAGCGCTGCAGGGACTCCCAGCTTTTCATCAGGCGTTTCACCGACACGGGCATCGGCGTGCGCAGCTCTTGCGCAAAAAGCGCCACGCGCAATTCCTCGAGCAGCCAGCGGAACTCGTCCAGCCGGGGATCGGGCGCGCCCTTGAGCGCCGACCGCGCCCGCTGGTACTGCGTGACCAGCGGCGCCATTTCCGCCACCAGCTTTGCATCCCGCGCGGGATCGGCGCGCAGCTTGTCAATGCGCGCCACCGCCGCCTTCAGGTATCGCGGAAAGTGCGACAACTGCGCGTACGGGGTGTCGCGGATGAACCATTTGGGCATCAGCGCACCAAGCTGCTGCTGCAGGTCTGCGTAGGCCGCCGCATGCGGCTTGGCCTGCGGCAGCTTGCGCTGCAGCGCTGCGTATTCCGTCAGCACCGCACCCGCCAGCCGCGCGACTTCCTGGGCCAAGAGGCCCAGCCGGCCCTTGCCCTCGGCGCGGCGCGCTTCGAACTGCTGTTCGTTCACCGGCCACGGTTCGGCCAGGCAGGCCTGCCCCAGCGCGCAGTCGATGATCTGGTCGCGCAGTTCTTCCTGCGTGCCCAGCGTCATGTACAGCATGCTGATCTTGGTGAGATCAGTCAGGTTCTTTTCCAGGAACTTGACCTGTTCGCGCAGGCCCAGCCGGAAGAGCTTGAGCAGACCCGCGCGATGGTGCTTGCGCGCCTCGTCCGGATCGTCGAAGACGTCCAGGTCGCAATGCGCGCCGCGGTCCACCAGCGCCGGATAGCCGATGACGGACTGGCCCCGGCGCTTGATCTCCATAATCTCGGGCAAGGGGCCGAATGACCAGGAAGTCAGGTTTTCGTGCGCCAGCGCCTGCGCGACCTGGGTGTCGCTGGCCGCCAGCTGCTGGAAGGTGGCCTGGGCCTGCTTGCCGAACTCGGCCCGCAGTTGCGCCAGGTTGCGTCCGGCGGCCAGCATGCGGCCGTGCTCGTCCACGACGCGGAAGTTCATGAACAGATGCGCAGGCAAGGTCTCGAGCTTGAAGTCGCCCACGGCCGGACGCACCTGCACCTGATCCCACATGTCGGCGATGATCGCGTCCACCAGCCCCTGCTGCGGATCGGCCTGGCGGTCGAACCAGCGGTCGTAGAAGCCGGCGGCGTAGTCGGGCAGCGGCACGCAATGGCGGCGCAGCTTCTGCGGCAACGACTTGAGCAGCAGGTGCACCTTTTCCTTCAGCATCCCGGGCACCAGCCACTCGCAGCGCGCGGGATCGATCTGGTTCAGCGCGAAAAGCGGCACCGACAGCGTGACGCCGTCTCGCGGCGAGCCGGGTTCGAAGTGGTAGTCCAGCGCCATCGACACGCCCTGCCACTCCACCTTCTTGGGGAAGACATCGGTCGTGACGCCGGCGGCCTCGTGGCGCATCAGCTCGTCGCGCGTCAGCATCAGCTTGGCCGCGGCCGCCTTGTCCAGGCCGCTTACCCACTTTTCCAGCGACGCGGTCTGCGAAATGTCGGCGGGTAGTTGCCGGTCGTAAAACGCGTAGATGAGTTCGTCGTCGACCAGGATGTCCGGCCGGCGAGTCTGGTGTTCCAGCTTTTCGATGCCCGCGATGAGCTTGCGGTTGTGCGCGACGAATGGCAGGCGCGTGTCGATTTCGCCCGGCACCAGCGCCTGGCGGATGAAGAGTTCGCGCGCATGCGTGGGGTTCACGCGGCCGTAGTGAATGCGCCGGCCGGTGTAGATGGCCAGGCCATACAGCGTGGCGCGCTCGTTGGCCACCACCTGCCCGGCCTTCTTTTCCCAGCGCGGGTCGGACCAGTTCTTGCGGATCAGGTGCGCGCCGACCTTCTCCAGCCACACCGGATCGATGCGCGCCACGCAGCGCGCATACAGGCGGGTGGTCTCGACCAGTTCGGCCGCCATGATCCAGCGGCCGGCCTTCTTGGCCAGACGCGAACCCGGATGGATGTGGAAGCGGATATCGCGCGCGCCCAGGTAGCTGCCGCCGTCGTCGCTCTTGAAGCCGATGTTGCCCAGCAGGCCGGACAGGAGCGCCATGTGCAGCTGTTCATACGTGGCTTCGGACTGGTTGACGCGCCAGCCCTGCTCGCCCACCAGCGCCGCAAGCTGCGTGTGCACGTCGTGCCATTCGCGCAGGCGGATCGGCGACAGGAAGTTCTGCCGCAAGAGGCCCACCAGCTTGCGCTGCGAGGCCTTGTGCTGCACCTGCTCGCCATACCAGCGCCACAGCTTCAGGAACGAGACGAACTCGGATTTGTCGTCGCCGAACTTGGCGTGCGCGGCCTCGGCGGCCTCGCGCTCCTGCATGGGGCGGTCTCGCGGATCCTGCACGGACAACGCCGAGGCGATGATCAGCATCTCGGCCAGGCATTGGTGTTCGCGCGCGGCCAGGATCATCCGGCCGATGCGCGGGTCCACGGGCAGCTTGGCCAGTTCATCGCCGGTGCGGGTCAGAACAAAAGACGCGCCCGTGCGCCCGTCGTCCGCATCATCGTCGGACGCCGACGCCAGCTCGATGGCGCCCAGTTCCTGCAAGAGGTGGTAGCCGTCGGCCACCGCCCGTCCCGGCGGCGCCTCGACGAACGGAAACTGCTCGATGTCGTCAAGCTTGAGCGACTTCATCCGCAGAATCACCGAGGCCAGCGACGAACGCAGCACTTCGGGATCGGTGAAGGCGGCCCGGTTGTTGAAGTCCAGCTCGTCGTAGAGCCGGATGCAGACGCCCGGCCCCACCCGGCCGCATCGGCCCGCGCGCTGGTTGGCCGAGGCGCGGCTGATGGGCTCGATGCGCAACTGCTCGACCTTGTTGCGCCACGAATAGCGCTTGATGCGGGCAAGCCCGCTGTCGACCACGAAACGGATGCCGGGCACGGTCAGCGAGGTTTCGGCCACGTTGGTGGCCAGCACGATGCGCCGCGCGTTGCCGCGCGGGCGGAAGATCTGTTCCTGCTCGGCCTGCGACAGCCGCGCAAAGAGCGGCAGAACTTCGGTGCCCGCAGGATGGCGCTTGCGCAGCGCTTCGGCCGATTCGCGGATTTCGCGTTCGCCGGGCAGGAACACCAGCACGTCGCCAGGGCCATGCCGCGCGCATTCGTCGACGGCATCGACGATGGCGTCGATCAGGTCGCGCTCTTCGTCGCCCGACATGCGCTCGCGATCGCGGCCGGCCTTGTTGGGCGCGGGCGCGTTGTCGTCGGCGGCGGGCTCTTCGCGCACGGGCCGGTAGCGCACTTCGACGGGATACAGGCGGCCGGAGACTTCGATGACCGGCGCGGGCTTGTCTTCCGAGGCGGCAAAGTGCTTGGCAAAGCGCTCGGCATCGATGGTGGCCGAGGTGATGATGAGCTTGAGGTCCGGGCGCCGCGGCAGAAGCTGCTTCAGGTAGCCCAGCAGAAAATCGATGTTCAGGCTGCGCTCGTGCGCCTCGTCGATGATGATCGTGTCGTAGCGGCGCAGAAGCGGATCGCGCTGCGATTCGGCCAGCAGGATGCCGTCCGTCATCAGCTTGATGGACGCGTTGGGCCCGGTGCGGTCGTTGAACCGAACCTGGTAGCCGACAACTTCGCCCATGGGCGTGTTCAGTTCTTCGGCGATGCGCTTGGCCACCGACGTCGCCGCCAGGCGGCGCGGCTGCGTGTGGCCGATCATCTTCTGGCGGCCGCGGCCCAGTTCCAGGCAGATCTTGGGCAGCTGGGTGGTCTTGCCCGAGCCGGTCTCGCCGCTGACGATCACGACCTGATGGCCGGCGATGGCGCGCGCGATCTCCTGCCGCCGCGCGCTGACGGGCAGGTCTTCGGGATAGGTGACGGCCGGAATGGGCCGTTCGGGACGAGGTGCGGCCACGCGGCCTTCGGGCCGGGCCCGGGCGGGTTCCCGGTTGTCTTTCCGGGATTGTTCCCCGGGCTTTTCCGCGTCGCTGGCGCGCGGCGCCGGTTGCTTCGGCGCCCGCGGGCTGGAGGATTCAGGCATGTAGGATTTATCCGATTAGCCCGCCATTATAAATTTCTGGCGGACTTCGCGCGCGCCCCCCCTGCCCAGCCCGCTTCGGGCGTCCTACAGCAGCTTGCCCGGATTCATGAGCTGGTTGGGATCGAGCGCCCGCTTGATCATCAGCATCAGGTCCATTTCGACCGGGGATTTGTAGCGGCGCAGCTCGTCGCGCCGCAACTGGCCCACGCCGTGCTCGGCGCTGATGCTGCCCCCGCGCTGCGCCACCAGGTCATGCACGCGCCGGTTCAGCGCGGCGGTCAGCCGGGCATATTCGGCCGGCGCCACGTCCAGCGGCAGCAGCACGTTGTAATGCAGGTTGCCATCGCCGATGTGGCCGAAATTGATGATGGGCAGCCCCGGAAAATCCGAGACCAGGGCCAGATCCGCTTCCTCCACAAACGCCGCCAGGCGTGAGATCGGCAGCGCGATGTCGTGCTTGACCGCCTTGCCCGCACGCACCTGCGCCTGCGAGATGCCCTCGCGCAGGCGCCACAGGGTCTGCACCTGCGTGTCGTTCATGGCGACGACGCAATCCTGGATGACGCCGGCCTCCAGCGCCGCGCCCAACGCGGCTTCCAGCAAACCCGGCAGGCCGGCCGGTTCCGTGTCGGACAGCTCCACCAAGGCGTGATACGCGTGACGGCCGGCGAGCGGGCTGGCCGCGCCGCTGACGTGCGCCACCACCAGATCCAGGCAGCGCGCCGACATCATCTCGAACGCGGTCAGCCGTTCGCCGCAGACGCTCTGCAGGCGGCTCAGCAACCCCACGACCTGGGCGGGCGTCTCGGCCCCCACCCAGGCCGCCACGCGGCCCGCCGGCGCGGGATACAGCTTGAGCACCGCGCCGGTGATGATGCCCAGCGTGCCCTCCGAGCCGATGAACAGGCTTTTCAGGTCGTAGCCGGTGTTGTCCTTGCGCAGCCCGCGCAGGCCGTTCCAGACCCGGCCGTCCGGCAGCACCACTTCCAGTCCCAACGCCAGGTCGCGCGTGTTGCCATAGCGCAGCACCGCGGTGCCGCCGGCATTGGTGGCCAGATTGCCGCCGATGGTGCAACTGCCCTCCGCGCCCAGGCTCAGCGGGAAGAAGCGGCCCACCTCACGCGCGGCCGCCTGCACGTCGGCCAGCAACACGCCAGCGTCGGCGCACAACGTGTTGTTGACCGGGTCCACCTCGCGGATGCGCTTCATCCGGTTCAGGCTCAGGATCACTTGCGCGCCGCTGCCATCCGGCGTGGCGCCGCCGCTCATCCCGGTATTGCCGCCCTGCGGCACCACCGGCGTGCGGGTCTGGTGACACAGCCGCATGACCGCGGACACCTCCGTGGCGTTGCGCGGCCGCACCACCACGGGCGTGCTGCCCTGCCACTTGCCCAGCCAGTCGCGCACATAGGGCGCCTGGCCGTCGGCATCCAGCACCAGTCCGCCATCGCCCACCAGATGCGACAGCCGCTCGATCAGTTCATGATTGCGCATGGTGGCCTCAGGCGCCGTGCCAGTTCAGGCGGATGCGGCCGATCGCCATCGCCGCGGCAGCCTGGGTCGGCTCGACCACGGGCAGGCCCAGCTCGGCCTGCAACCAGCCCCGATAGGCGGCCATGCCCGCGCAGCCCAGCACCAGCACGTCGGCCTGATGCTCGTCGCGCAGCCGCGCGCCGACATGCAGCAGGCGCTCGCGCGTGCGGGCTTCGTCGGACAGTTCCACCACGCCCAGATCCAGCGGCAGCTCGGCCGCCACGCGGCCGGCCAGGCCGATTGCGCCGAACATGCGCCCGTGACGCGGCAGCGACTGGCGCAGGATGGCGATCACGCCGACGCGCTGGCCCAGCGTCAGGGCGGTCAGCATGCCGCATTCGCTGATGCCCAGCACCGGCTTGCGGGTGGCTTCGCGCACGGCATGCAGGCCGGGATCGCTGAAGCAGGCAATGACGAAGCCGGCGGCGGCGGCGCCGTGGTCGGCGTCCAGCTTGCGCACCAGGGCGGCCAGCGGCAGGGTCACGCTTTCGACGTCCAGCTGGGTCTGCACGCCCGCGGGCCCCTCGGCCAACGTCAGGCACCGGATGCGCGGTCCACCGGCCATGCGCAGCGGTTCCAGCGCCGCGTCGAACGCGTCCGTCACGGCCTGCGTGGAGTTGGGATTGATCACAAACAGGGTCTGTTCCATTCGTCCGTCCTGGTGTTGGCGACGCGCGGGCGCGGTCCGGGGCAAGGTACGGCGCCAGTCTAGCCGCGCACGGCCTGAGCATGTATTGTCAATTTGTGCGCTGCCCTTAACCCTTTGTTATGCTCGTCGCGTCAATTCGGAGCGGGCGCGCCATGCAACTGAATCTGCGGCAAATCGAAGTCTTCCGGGCGGTGATGACCACGGGCTCGATCAGCGGGGCGGCCAAGCTGCTGTTCGTCTCGCAGCCTGCGGTCAGCCGGCTGCTGTCGCACACGGAACAGCGCCTGGGCTTCGCGCTGTTCGAACGCATCAAGGGCAGGCTCTATCCCACGCCCGAATCCCGGCAACTCTTTCGCGAAGTGGAAACCGTCTATGCGGGCGTGCGCCGCGTGGGCGAGCTGGCCTCGGAACTGTCGGAGCGGCGCAGCGGCATCCTGCACCTGGTGTCCAGCCCCAGCATCGGCCACATGCTGGTGCCGCTGACGATCTCGCGCTTTCGCGAAACGCATCCGGACGTCAAGATCACCTTCCAGCCGCTTACGCAGCAGCCCCTCACGCAGATGCTGCTGGACAACCGCGCCGAACTGGGCGTCGTGATCCTGCCGGTCCAGCACCCCAACCTGCTGACCCAGCCGATCGGGCAGGCCAGGCTCGTCTGCATCTGCCCCTACAACCATCCGCTTGCCCATCGCTCGCTGCTGTCGATCGGGGACCTGCTGCCCTACCCGCTGATTTCCTACGGCGGCGACACGCCGTTCGGGATGCTGGTCGAGCAGATGTACCACGAGGCCGGCCAGACCCGCCGGCTGGCTGTCGAAGTGAGCTCGCCGCAGAACGCGTGCTCGCTGGTGCAGGCTGGCGCGGGCATCGCGATCGTCGACGAATTTTCGGTCAAGAGCCGCACGCAAGGCGACTTCGTGGTGCGTCCGATCGATCAGGCCAAGATCCTTACGGCGAGCCTGGTGCAGTCGCGATTCGAGCCCCTGTCGCAGCTTGCGCAAGCCTTCGTGGACGTGCTGCGCCACACGCTGCAGGAGCAGGGTTTCGAGCTGTCGGCGCAGGTCCAGGCAAACCCTGCCAAGGGTAAACCTTGACTTAACCGGCTGTTATACCAAGGCAATAAAAAAGCAAGTGGAGTTCTAAAAGTTCCGCTTTAGGATGACATCGAAACGTCGTTCCCGATTTCGGTTTTCACGCATCCTGACGGAGAAAAGATGGCAGCCTCCATCGACGCCAAAGGCGTCTTCACCATTTGCCCCACGCCCTTTGACGATGCCCTGCGCATCGATGCCGACAGCATCCGGACGCTGGTCGACTTCCTGCTGGAAACCGGCGTCACTGGCCTGGCCATCCTCGGGTTTCTCGGCGAGCTTCACAAGCTGTCGAACGCCGAGCGCAGACTGGTTCTGGAAACCTTCGTCAAGCACACGGATGGCCGCGTGCCGGTGTGGGTCGGGGTGCGCGCCCACGGCATTGCCGGCGCCATCGAGCAGGCCCTCGAAGCCCAGGAACTGGGCGCCTCGGCCGTGTTCGCCGCCCCCCTGGACAACGCCAGCGATGCGCTGCTGTTCGACTACTACAAGGCGGTGGCGGACGCCGTGAAGATCCCGGTCGTGATCCACGACTTTCCGGATTCCTTCGGCACCGAGATCCGGCCCGAGGTGGTGGCGCGCCTGGGCCGCGAAGGCGGCGTGCACATGATCAAGATGGAAGAGCCGCCGGTGGGCCAGAAGATCAGCCGCATCCGCGAACTGGTGCCTGACGCGGAGATGGCGATCTTCGGCGGATTGGGCGGCGTGTACTTCCTTGAGGAATTGCAGCGCGGCGCGGTCGGCACCATGACCGGTTTTGCGTTTCCGGAGATCCTGGTCGCCATCTACGAACGCTACGCCAGCGGCGACCACGCCGGCGCCGCCGCGATCTTCGACCGCTACTGCCCGCTGATCCGCTACGAGTTCCAGCCCAAGATCGGACTGGCGCTGCGCAAGTACGTGTACCAGCGCCGCGGCGCCATCAAGAGCCATGCGTTGCGCGCGCCGGGGATGCGCATCGATCCGGTGACCGCGGCCGAACTGGAAGCCACGGTCGCCCGCGTCGGATTGTCCCTGGCCGCCACCGGCCGCCAACCCGTGCAAGGCTGAAAAAGGAGCGCACGCATGGATCTGGGCATCAAGGGAAAGCACGCGCTCGTGTGCGCATCGAGCAAGGGTCTGGGCTACGCCTGCGCGCTATCGCTGGCGCGCGAAGGCGTGAATCTTGTGATGGCCGCGCGCACCGCGGCCACGCTGGACGCCGCGGCGGACGCGATCCGCCGCGAAACGGGCGCCTCGGTCGTCACGGTGGCCGCCGATGTCACCACCGAGGCCGGCAGGCAGGCGCTGCTTGCGGCCTGCCCCGAGCCCGACATCCTGGTCACCAACGCGGGCGGACCCAAGCCGGGCGACTTCCGCGAATGGTCGCGCGAAGACTGGATTGCGGCGCTGGACGCCAACATGCTGACGCCGATCGCGCTGATCCGCGCCACGGTGGACGGCATGATCGCGCGCCGCTTCGGCCGCATCGTGAACATTACGTCGGCCGCCGTGAAGATGCCCATCGACATCCTGGGCCTGTCCAACGGCGCACGCGCCGGGCTGACCGGATTTGTCGCGGGATTGGCGCGCCAGACCGTGCGCCACGGCGTCACGATCAACAACCTGCTGCCCGGCCCGTTCCTGACGGACCGCCTGCGCCAGACGGCCGAGCGCGGCGCGCGCGACAGCGCCAAGACGGTGGACGACGTGCTGGCTGCGCGGCTGGCGGGCATCCCCGCGGGCCGCTATGGCGACCCCGCCGAGTTCGGCGACGCCTGCGCCTTCCTGTGCGGCGCGCGCGCCGGTTTCATGACGGGGCAGAACCTCGTGCTGGACGGCGGCATCTATCCCGGCACGCTCTGACCACACATTCGCGCGGAAATCCCTATCCATGACCGACACCGCAGCATTCGACCTGACGATCCGCAACGGCCGCATCAGCACGGCCGCCGACACCTTCCATGCCGACATCGGCGTGCGCGACGGCGTGATCGTCGCGCTGGGCCAGGGCCTGCCGCCGGGCGCGCGCGACATCGACGCCGCGGGCCGCTGGGTGCTGCCCGGCGGCATCGACAGCCACTGCCACGTCGAGCAGCTGTCGGGCATGGGCATCATGTGCGCCGACGACTTCTACAGCGCAACCGTGTCCGCGGCCTTCGGCGGCACGACCACCATCATCCCCTTCGCGGCACAGCATCGCGGCAACGCGCTGCCTGAAGTCGTGGCCGACTACGCCCGCCGCGCCGAGGAAAAGGCCGTCATCGATTATGGCTTTCACCTGATCCTGTCCGATCCCACGGAACAGGCGCTCAAGCACGACCTGCCCGCGCTCATCAAGAACGGCATCACGTCTTTCAAGGTCTTCATGACCTACGACCGCCTGAAGCTGGACGACTACCAGCTGCTGGACGTGCTGGAGGTCGCCGACCGCGAGGGCGCGCTGGTCATGGTCCACGCCGAGAACAACGACATGATCCGCTGGGTGGCGCGCCGCCTGGCCGAACGCGGCATGACGGCGCCCAAGTATCACGCGGTGGCCCACACGCCGCTGGCCGAAAGCGAGGCGACGAACCGCGCCGTGACGCTGGCCCGGATGATGGATGTGCCGATCCTGATCGTGCACGTGGCCGGGCTGGAAGCCGTGCGCGTGGTGCATTCGTCGCAGGCGCTGGGGCTGCCGATCCACGCCGAAAGCTGCCCGCAATATCTGTTTCTGACGGCCGACGACATTGACGCGCCGGGACTGGAAGGCGCCAAGTTCTGCTGCAGCCCGCCCCCGCGCGATGCGGCTTCGCAAGAGGCCGTCTGGCAGGGCCTGGCCGACGGCACGCTGCAGATCTATTCGTCCGACCACGCGCCCTACCGTTTCGATGCCAGCGGCAAGCTTCCAAAGGGCGAGGCCACCACCTTCAAGGACGTGGCCAATGGCGTGCCCGGACTTGAGGTGCGCATGCCGCTGCTGTTCTCCGAAGGCGTGCTGGGCGGGCGCATTTCCATCGAACGCTTCGTCGCGCTGACCGCAGCCAATCACGCCCGCACCTACGGCCTGTATCCGCAGAAAGGCACGATCGCCGTGGGCGCGGACGCCGACATCGCCATCTGGAACCCGGAACGCGAAGTGACGATCTCCGCATCCATGCTGCACGACAACGTCGGCTACACGCCCTACGAGGGCCGGACGGTGCGCGGCTGGCCCGAAGTGGTCATCAGCCGCGGCCGCATCGCCGTCCAGGACGGACAGTTGCACGTGGCGCGCGGCAGCGGCCGCTTCATCAAGCGCGGCACGCCGGAACCGGTGCTGCGCCAGCGCCTGACCGGCAATCCCAACGCGCTGGTGCGCAAATACTTTTCGGCCGACAGCGCCGCCTGAGTCACTGAGCAAAGGATCACGGCATGAGCAAACGTCCCTTCGGCCTGGCGGTCGCGCAGATGGGTCCGGTGCAACCCGAAGAGACCCGGCGGCAGGCGGTGGCCCGCCTGCTTGAGATGATGCGCGAGGCGCACGGACGCGGCGCGCGCATGGTGGTGTTTCCGGAACTGGCGCTGACCACCTTCTTTCCGCGCTACTGGATGACCGAAGAAGAGGCGGTGGCGCGCTACTTCGAAAAGGAGATGCCCGGCCCCGAGACCCGCGTGCTGTTCGACACCGCCCGGGAACTGGGCATCGGGTTTTATCTGGGTTATGCGGAAATCTCCTCGGACGGCCGGCGCTACAACACCAGCATCCTGGTCGACGCCAACGCGCGCATCGTCGGACGCTACCGCAAGATCCATCTGCCGGGCCACAGCGACCACAAGCCCGACGCGCCGTTCCAGCACCTGGAAAAGAAGTTCTTCGAAGTCGGCAACGACGGCTTCAATGTCTGGGAAACGCTGGGCACGCGCATCGGCATGTGCCTGTGCAACGACCGCCGCTGGACGGAGACCTGGCGCGTGCTCGCGCTGCAGGGCGCCGAGATCGTGGCGCTGGGATACAACACGCCGTCATTGAACATCCATTGGAACGAACCGGTCCACTTGCGCATGTTCCACCACCTGCTCAGTCTGCAGGCGGCCGCGTACCAGAACGCGGTCTGGGTGGCTGCCGCAGGCAAGGCCGGCAACGAGGACGGCAGCCACCTGATCGCCGGATCGGCCATCGTCGCGCCCACGGGCGAGATCGTGGCGCAGGCGCAGGGGGAGGAGGACGAGGTGATTTTCTGCCAGGCCGATCTGGCGCTGGGAGACACCTTCAAGCAGCACATCTTCAACTTCGCCGCCCACCGGCGTCCGGAACACTACGGCTTGATCCTCGAGCGTGTGGGAACCGGACCCGCCCTGGGCAAGACGCCTCTTCCCTAAAGGACCTGCCATGACCCGCCTTCTCCGCACCCTGACTTTTGCCGGCCGCTGCGGCCTCACGTTGTGCCTGGCCGGCGCCAGCCTGGCCGCGGTTGCCGCCCAGCCGCTGACCACCGGCGTGGACGCCACGTTCGCCCCGCACGCCATGCCCAAGCTGGGCGGCGGCCTGGACGGCTTCAACATCGAACTCGGCCAAGCGATCGCCAAGCAGTTGGGCACGACGATCAAGATCGAGGGCACCGAATACGCGGCGCTGATTCCGGGGCTGAACGCCAAGAAGTACGACTTCGTGCTGGCGCCTACCACTGCCACCGAGGAACGCGCCCGCGCCCTGCTGTTTTCCGAGGGCTACCTGAACACGGACTACACCTTCGTGATCGGCAAGAACGGCAAGGAAATCAAAGGGCTGGATGACCTGAAGGGCCGCAAGCTGGCGGTCAACAAGGGCTCGGCCTACGAGAACTGGGCGCGCGACAACGCCGCCAAGTACGGCTTCACGTATGACGTGTACGCCTCCAACGCCGACGCGGTTCAGGCCGTGCAGGCCGGCCGCGCGGACGCCAACCTGGCGGGCAACACGGTGGCGGCGTGGGCGGCCAAGCAGAACCCCGCGGTGCGCACCAGCTACACGATCAAGACGGGCCTGGTGTGGGCGCTGGCGTTCCGGCTGGACGACCAGGCGGGGCGCGACCGCGTGTCGATGGCGCTCAAGTGCCTCAAGCAGGACGGCACGGTGTCCAAGCTGGCGCAGAAGTGGTTCGGCTTCACGCCTGCCGCGGGCTCCGCGGCGGTCACGGTGACGCCGGGCCAGGGCGTGCCGGACCTGCCGGGCTACGACGCCAAGCCGGTCGAGCTGCGCTGCAGCTGATTTTCCGACGCACCGCCAACGACAGGGGGGGAAGCCGCCACGCGGCCTCCTGCCCGCGCTTTGAGGAGCTTTCAATGGAAACGCCGATCCTGAAAATCGCCGGGCTGCACAAGTCCTATGGCGACAACGCGGTCCTGAAAGGGATCGACCTGGACGTGGGCAAGGGCGAGCTGGTCTTCATGATCGGCCCGTCCGGCTCGGGCAAGAGCAGCCTGTTGCGCTGCTGCAACCGGCTGGAGGAGCCGACTGCCGGCAGCATCCACGTCGACGGAGAGGAAATCACCGCCCCCGCGGCCGAGCTGAACCGCATCCGCCAGAACATCGGCATGGTGTTCCAGCACTTCAACCTGTACCGCCACATGTCCGTGCTGTCGAACATCACGCTGGCGCTGCGCAAGGTGCAGAAGCTGGCGCGTGCCGAGGCCGACCGCCGCGGCATGGAGGCGCTGGACCGCGTGGGGCTGGCCGACAAGGCAAAAGCCTATCCCGACCAGTTGTCCGGCGGCCAGCAGCAGCGCGTGGGCATCGCGCGTTCGCTGGCGCTGCGGCCCAAGGTCGTGCTGTTCGACGAGCCGACCAGCGCGCTGGACCCGGAGCTGGTGGGCAGCGTGCTGAACGTGATGCGTGAACTCAAGCGCGACGGCATGACGATGATGGTGGTCAGCCACGAAATGGGCTTTGCCCGCGCGGCAGCCGACCGGGTCGTGTTCATGGACGGCGGGGTGATCGTCGAACAAGGCCCGCCGCAGGACGTCTTCGGCGCCCCCCGACAACCCCGCACGCAGGCCTTCCTGGCCAGCATGGCGGAACATGCCGCGTAACGCGGTTTGAAGAGTTCGCCATGGATCTGAATGCCCTGCTGTTCTCGTTCTTCAATGCGGAAGTCGCCTGGCGCTACCTGCCCGACATCCTGGCCGGCATGTGGGTCACGCTGCAACTGGGCGTGGCCGTGGCCGCGACAGGCGTGGCGCTCGGTCTCGTCCTGGCCGTGGTGCGCGCGCTGCGCATCCGGCCGGTCAATTTCCTGATCATCTGCTTTGCCGACATCCTGCGCGCGCTGCCGCCGCTGGTGGTGATCATGGTGCTGTTCTTCGCGTTCCCGTACATCAACCTGTCGATGTCGGCGTTCATGGCGTGCTGGCTGTCGCTGTCGCTGGTGCTGGCCGCTTTTGCCGAGGAAATCTTCTGGGCTGGCATCCTGTCGGTGCCGCGAGGCCAGGCCGAGGCGGCGCGCTCGACGGGGCTGAACTGGCTGCAGAGCATGGTGTATGTGGTGATGCCGCAGGCCATGCGGCTGACGGTCGCGCCGCTGACCAACCGCGTCATCGCCATCACCAAAAGCACCGCGCTGGGCTCTGTCGTGGGCTTGAGCGAAGTGCTCAACAACGCGCAATCGGCCAGCAGCAATGCGGGCAACGCTACGCCGCTGACCTTGGCCGCAGTGGCGTGCCTGCTGATCTTCCTGCCCGTGGTCGTGCTGGGGCGCTGGACCGAAACGCGCTTTAAGTGGAAGCACTAACGGGAAGCACTGACGGGAAGCACTGCGCGAACGCATCTTTACGAATACATACCGGGCGGGAAGCGAGGCTGATCACACCCGCCCGACACAACAAGGGAGCCCCGAACGGGCCCCAAACGGGCCCCAGGGGAACCGCATGGACGAAATCCTGCAGAATTTCTTCAATCTGAACATCTATGTCAGCGTCGCGCCGTACCTCTTGCAGGGCCTGGGCCGCACGCTGATGCTGTCGGCCATGGTGATTCCCGTGGGGCTGGCCTCGGGGCTGCTCATCGGGGTGCTGTCGGTCACGCTGAAGGCGCGCTGGTCGCGCGTGCTGCTGGCCATCTACATCGACTTCTTTCGCGCCCTGCCGCCGCTGGTGCTGCTGATCTTCATCTATTTCGGCGCGCCGTTCCTGGGACTGGACCTGCCCAAATTGCTGGCGGTGGCCGTGGGCTTCATGCTGAACAACTCGTCCTACTACGGCGAGGTCTTTCGCGCCGGCCTGGAAAGCGTGCCGCGCGGCCAGATCGAGGCGGCGCGGTCCACCGGCCTGTCGGCTTGGCAAACGATGTGGCACGTTCAGATCCCGCAGGCCACGCGCAATGTCATGCCCGACCTCATCAGCAACACGCTCGAAGTGGTCAAGCTGACCACGCTGGCCAGCGCCGTGGCGCTGCCCGAGCTGCTTCGGGTGGCCCGCGACGCCCAGTCGCTGGTCTACAACCCGTCGCCCATCGTGCTGGCGGCGCTTTTCTACCTGGCACTGCTGTGGCCGGTGGTGCGGCTGCTCAGCCGGCTGGAACACCGCCAGCTGTCGCGGCATTGACGCGCGCCTTGCGGTCGGCTCGCCTGCCGGGACCGCAAAGCGCGACCGCCTGTGGGGCGCCCGCAACAACGCCCGCCGCGACCGCCGTGGGCGCGGCAGGCGCGAGCCCTATAATTCCGCCTAGCGCCGCCCCCGGGGCGGTGCTCTGCGCATGGCCCCTCGGCCCGCGCCGTCCCGCGACCCATAGGATCTTAAGCAACACACATCATGCCCGACCTGGAACCAGACACCGTCTCCGCCCTTGAAGCCCCTGAATTCGCCGCCGCGCAATTTGTGCGATGGTTCCGAGACGTGGCCCCCTACGTGCATGCGTTCCGAGGCAAGACCTTCGTGGTGGCGTTTGGCGGCGAACTGGTGCAGGCCGGCGCGCTGAACGCCCTGGTCCAGGATCTGTCCCTGCTCTCGTCGCTGGGCATCCGGCTGGTGCTGGTGCATGGCTCGCGGCCCCAGGTCAACGAGCAACTGCGCCTGAAAGGCTACACGCAGCAGTTCGACCGGGGCATGTCCCCCACCGACGCCGCCGCGCTTGAGTGCGCCAAGGAAGCCGCCGGCGAGATACGCCTGGACATCGAGGCCGCGTTCAGCCAGGGGCTGCCCAACACGCCCATGTCGCACGCGCACATCCGCGTCATCTCCGGCAATTTCGTCACCGCGCGCCCGGCGGGCGTGCTGGACGGCGTGGACTACAAGCACACCGGCCAGGTGCGCAAGATCGACGTGGAAGCGCTGAAGTTCGCCATCGAGAAAGGCTCGTCGGTCGTGCTGCTGTCGCCGCTGGGTTTCTCGCCCACGGGCGATGCCTTCAATCTGGCGATGGAAGACCTGGCCACCAGCGTGGCCGTGGGACTGCGCGCCGAAAAGCTGATCTTCCTGTCCAGCTCGCAAGGCGTGCTGAACGACGACGGCACGCTGGATACCGAACTGGCGCGTGTGGATGCCGACGCCCTGCTGGCGGCCGGCGAGCTGGACGAAGAGACTCATTCCTTCCTGCAATACGCCTCGCTCGCGGTCAAGCGCGGCGTGGCGCGCGCCCACCTGCTGCCGTTCGAACTGGACGGCAGCGTGCTGCTCGAGATCTTCACCCACGACGGCGTGGGCACCATGGTCGTCGAGGACACGCTGGACGACCTGCGCCCGGCCACCATCGACGACGTGGGCGCCATCCTCAGCCTCATCGAGCCGCTGGAAGCCGACGGCACACTGGTGCCGCGCCCGCGCAGCGTGGTCGAGCGCGACGTCGAAAACTTCACCGTGCTGGAGCACGACGGCGTCATCTACGGCTGCGCGGCGCTGCACGACTTTCACGAAGAGCAGATGGCCGAAATGGCCTGCCTGATCGTGCACCCGGAATGGCAAGGCTCGGGCGAGGGCGAAATCCTGCTGCGCCACATGGAGTCGCGCGCCCGTGCGCTGGGGGCCAAGCGGCTGTTCGTGCTGACCACGCGCACCTCGCACTGGTTCATCAAGCGCGGTTTCGTGCAGGGCGGCATCACCGACCTGCCCCGCGAAAAGCAGACCAACTACAACCGTTCCCGCAACAGCCTGGTCTTCATCAAGAAGCTCTGAGACCGGCCTGCGGGGCCATTGCACCGCCAGCGGAAGGGGCTTGGCGCCCGACGCACGCCAAGCCCGCTAAAATGACGCGTTATTCATTTTTCCGGCAGCGAACCATGGCCCGTATCGTCAACTGTGTGAAACTGAAGCGTGAAGCCGAAGGACTGGACTACCCGCCCTATCCCGGTGAACTCGGCACCCGCATCTGGCAAAGCATTTCCAAGGAAGCCTGGGAAGACTGGAAAGGCGTGCAGACCCGCCTGGTGAACGAAAACCGCCTGAACCTGGCAGACGCCCGCGCGCGCAAGTACCTGCAGCAGCAAATGGAACGCTATCTGTTCGAAGACGGCAGCGTCGAAGCCGACGGCTACGTTCCGCCCTCGGCCTGATCCGGCCCGCCCCCGCCGCGCCCACAGGCGCGCGGCTTGGCAAAGCCCCTCGCATGCGAGGGGCTTTGTTTTTGCGGCACGCCGGCATCCGTCCTGCCCGAGTGTCTTCCGAGTGTCTTCCGAGCGTCAATCGCACACCGGCCAAGGCCTTAAGATTCAAAGAATGCCGACCGTATTAAAGCTGTCATGAAAGAAGAACCGCGCCCGCCCATCAGTCCCGACCCGTCCCCTGTCATCGCGCGTGCCTTGCAGATCGAACCCGACCGCAAGTCCGGCACTCTGCAAGATGTACGCCACGTCGTGATCCTGATGCAGGAAAACCGGTCCTTCGACCATTACTTCGGCACGCTGCCCGGCGTGCGCGGGTTCGCGGATCCGCATCCCGCGCCCACGCGCGCGGGCACGGTGATGACGCAGACCGATGGCCAGGCGCGCTGCCGCCCCTACGATCTGCAGGCGGAGGTTCCCAGCGACAAGCCCGTCGGCTACATCACGCCGCATACCTGGGACGACTCGCAGCGCGCCTGGAACGACGGCCGCATGGACCAATGGCTGTCCGCCAAGAGCCGGCTGGGCCTGGGCGTCTACCGCAGCGCCGACGTGCCGTTTCAGACCGCCCTGGCCAACGCCTTCACGCTGTGCGATGCCTATCACTGCTCGATCCAGGCAGGCACCAATCCGAACCGGCTGTTCCTGTGGACCGGGACGAACGATCCGCTGGGCGCGGCCGGCGGACCCGCGCTGGTCAACACCTTTGACCGGCTGGGCCCCGCGGGCGAAGGCTACGCCTGGACCACGTACCCCGAGCGTCTGCAGGACGCAGGCGTGGACTGGCGCATCTACCAGGACATGGCGGACAACTACAACGACAATCCGCTCGCGGGATTCCGGCAGTACCGGCGGCAACACGCGGGCAGCGCCGGGGACGCGCCGCTGCGCGACCGCGCGCTGGCCACCCGCACGCTGGACGACCTGGCGCGCGATGTAGCGCAGGGCACGCTGCCCGCCGTCTCGTGGATCATCGCGCCCACGGCCGACTCGGAGCATCCCGAAGTCTCCTCGCCCCGGCGAGGCGGCGCCTATACCGAGCGGGTGCTGGACATCCTGACGTCCAGTTCCGACACCTGGAGCCGGTGCGTGCTGTTCGTCACCTACGACGAAAACGATTGCTTCTTTGACCACATGCCCCCGCCCGCGCCGCCAGCGCGACATCCGGATGGCGAGTCGGGCGGCCTGTCGACCGTGGAGCTGGACGGCGAATACCACGACGCGCGGCAGGGTCCCAGCGCGTCCACGGCCGACGATCCGGCCGGCATGCACGGGCGCGCCTTCGGCCTGGGGCCGCGCGTGCCGATGCTGGTGGTATCGCCCTGGAGCCGCGGCGGGTGGGTCAATTCGCAGGTGTTCGACCACACCTCGGTCATCCGATTCCTGGAAATGCGGTTCGGCGTAGCCGAACCCAACATCAGCGCCTGGCGGCGCTCGGTGGCCGGCGACCTGACGACGGCATTCGATTTCGCTGGCGACCGGAATTCGCATCACCCGGACAGCAACCGCCACACCTGTCCCCTGCCCTACACGCTGGAGGCCGTGGGCCAGATGGCGGCCGACGGCGAACACTACCGCCTGACGCTGCGCAATCCGGGCAGCGCGGGCGCCGTGTTGCACGTGTACGATCGGCTCGCGCTGGCGCGCGCGCCACGGCGCTACACGGTCGGTGCGGGCGCGCGCCTGGACGACGGCTGGAAGCTGGGCGCGGACCGCAGGTACGACCTCTGGCTACTGGGGCCGGACGGCTTTCACCGGCAGTTCCGCGGCGATGCGCGCGATGCGGGCACGCTGGAAGCGCAACTGGTGCCCGTCACCTCGGGCCTGCGCCTGCGGCTCGTGAACCACGGCGACGAGCCGCAGCCGGTGCGGGTGGAATCACAGATGAACGATGGCTGGCGCGCGATGGCGCACGTGCCCGCGGGCGGCGCGGTCGAACTCAAGTACGCGGGTTGCGAGGGCTGGTACGACCTGGAAGTCAGTGCGCCGGCCATGCCGGTCTTTGGACGCCGGCTGGCGGGCCGCATCGACGGCGGCAAGCCGGGTGTGCCGGACCCCCGGCTATGCCAGGGAGCAGCGCTGCCGCTGTGAAGCGGCAGCCGGTCTTGCCGTTTACTGGTCCGAGGTATCCTCGGATTCTTCTTCGCCGCGCGCCAGGCGCTCGGTGTTCTTCACGCCGGTGTGGCGCACGTCGGCGCCCTTGACCATGTAGATCACGCGTTCGGACATGTTCTTGGCGTGGTCGCCAATGCGTTCGAGCGCGCGCGCGATGAAGATCATGTCGATGGCGCGCGAGATCGTGCGCGGGTCTTCGATCATGTAGGTGATAAGGTGGCGCAGCGCGCCCTTCCATTCCTTGTCGACTTCCTTGTCGCTGCGCACGACGGCAGCGGCCTGGATGGGGTCGAGGCGGGCGAACGCGTCAAGCGCCTGGTGCAGCATGTTGCGCACGTTGGCGGCCATGTGGCGCAGTTCGATCACGGGAATGTGGCGCAGTTCGCCTTCGTGGACGCGGCGGGCGACGGTGGCGACCTTCTCGGCCTCGTCGCCGGAGCGTTCCATGTCGGTCAGCATCTTGGACACGGCCATCAGCATGCGCAGGTCGATGGCGGTGGGCTGATGCCGGGCCAGGATGCGGCTGATGCTCTCGTCGATCTCGACTTCGTGGCGGTTGACTTCCTTTTCCCGCTCGCGCACCTTTTCAACCAGCGTCATGTCGCCGCTGGCCAGCGCATCGATCGCCTCCTGGATCATGGCTTCCACCACGCCGCCCATTTGCAAGAATTGCGAACGGACGCTTTCCAGATCGGCGTCGAACTGCTTGTTTGTATGCTCCGTCATCCGGGCTCCCTGCGTGGTTGATCTCATTGCATTGCCCCGAAGTTGAGAGAAGTTACGAGATGGGCCTGCACAACCGGCAAGGTTATGACCCAAGTGTGACAGGATTATGAATGGCGGCCCCGCCCCCCGCAAGGCGGTTCGGCGGGACCAGCCTTGGCCGCCGGAATCAGGCGCGGCGGTCCAGGCGGCGGATGCCGTTCTGGGTGGCCAGCAGGGCCACGTCGGCGCCGGACAACGCAAACAGGCCGCAGGTCACGACGCCCGGCAGGTTGTTGACGATGGCTTCGAACGCGGGCGCGTCCGAGATGGTGAGGCCCGACACGTCCAGGATGATGTTGCCGTTGTCGGTGACAAAGCCGTCGCGCAGGCGGGGCTGGCCGCCCAGCGCGGTCAGCGCGCGGGCCACGGACTCGCGCGCCATCGGGATGACCTCGAGCGGCAGCGGAAACTTGCCCAGCGTCTGCACCAGCTTGGATTCATCGGCGATGCAGATGAAGCGCTCGGCCACCGAGGCCACGATCTTCTCGCGCGTAAGCGCCCCGCCGCCGCCCTTGATCATGTGCAGGTCGGCGTTGATCTCGTCGGCGCCGTCCACGTAGATGGGCATGGTCGAGACGTCGTTCAGGTCCAGCACGTTGAGGCCATGGCCGGCAAGGCGCGCCGCGCTGCGCTCGGAGCTGGCGACCGTTCCGCCGATGCGGCCCTTGAATCGCGCCAGGCCGTCGATGAACAGGTCGGCGGTGGAACCGGTGCCCACACCGATGATGACGTCCGGGCCGGCGACCTGTTCGACGAATTCCAGGGCCGCGTCGGCGGCTTGCTGCTTGAGTTCTTGCTGGGAGAGCATGGCGGTAGAAGTGCGGAAAAGTTGCTTGAGCCGGGAAATTTAGCATGCGGCGATGGCGGGCCAGGCGCGCGCCAGGATCGCCGGCGTGGCGACGCCCGGCGTGGCGACGCCAACTGTATCGTCCCCCGCGCCCAGTTCGCCGAACATGCCGCCCGTCTCCCGCAGGCGGCTGGCGACGAAGGCCTGCGACACGGCGGCGGGCGCGTGCTCGATGAGCAGCGCCGCCTGCCACAGGCGCGCCAGCCCGGCGGCGATGCGGCGCGCGTGGAATTGCGCGTGCTCGCCATCCGCCAACATGGCGCGCCAACGCGCCAGCGCCGCGTCGAAATCCTGGTACTGCCCTGCGGCGCGGGCCAATTCGGCCTCTAGCGCCGGCAGCGCATCGGGTTCGCGTTGCAGCGCCCGCAGCACGTCCAGCGCCATGACGTTGCCCGAGCCTTCCCAGATCGAATTGACGGGCGTTTCGCGGTAAAGGCGCGGCATCGGGCCTTCCTCGACGTAACCGTTGCCGCCCCAGACCTCCATGCACTCGGCCACGGCCGCAACCGCGCGCTTGCAGACCCACAGCTTGGCGGCCGGCGTGCCCACGCGCACCAGCGCGCGCGCGCCCGCGTCGGCGCGCTCATCCACGGCACGCGCCAGACGCAGCGCCAGGACCATGGCTGCTTCGCTTTCCAGCGCCAGGTCGGTCAGCACATTGCGCATCAGCGGCTGTTCGACCAGCGGCTTGCCGAACGCCTGCCGGTGCAGCGCGTGGTGCGCCGACTGCGCCAGCGCCTGGCGCAGCAGCGCCGCGCTGCCGAGCACGCAGTCCAGCCGCGTAGTGCCCGCCATCTCCAGCAGCACTGACAGGCCGCGGCCGGGCTCGCCGACCATCACGCCCCAGGCATCCTCGAATTCGACTTCCGAACTGGCGTTGCTCCAGTTGCCCAGCTTGTCCTTCAACCGCCGCACGCGCACCGCGTTGCGCGGGCCATCCGGGATCCAGCGCGGAACGAAAAAGCAACTCAGCCCCTCGTCGGTCTGCGCCAGGACCAGGTGGGCGTCGGCCTGCGGCACCGAAAAGAACCATTTGTGCCCCACGAGCTGATAGGCGCATCCGCGGCCGGGCGCGCCCAGCGGCACGGCGCGCGTGGTGACCGCGCGCAAGTCCGAACCGCCCTGCTTTTCGGTCATGCCCATGCCGATCAGCGCGCTGCGCTTGGCGGCAAGCGGCGCGTCGCTGCCATCGAACTCCCGCGCGTACAGGGCCGGCAGCCACTGGCCGGCAAAGTCCACCACGCCGGCGGGCTCGCGTTGCAGCAGCGGCACGGCGGCAAAGGTCATGGTGGTGGGGCATAGCGTGCCGGCCTCGACCTGCCCCTGCATCAGATAGGCAGCCGCGCGCGACACCTGCGCGCCCGGCGCGGGTTGCATCCACGCGCGGCTATGCAGGCCGCGCGCCATGATGCCGCTCATCAGCGCGTTCCAGGCGGGGTGGAATTCGACGCGATCCACGCGATGGCCGGCCCGGTCGTAGCTGACCAGGCGGGGCGGACAGCGGTTGGCCTCGGCGCCGGCGGCCAGCGTCTGCGCCCGGCCCAACCAGGCGCCGTGCGCGGCTAGATCGCCCGCCCAGGCCTCGGCGCCCTCGCGCCGCACGGCCTCGCGCAGCGCCGGATCGGTGTCGTACAGGGAATAGTCTTCCAGGGGCGGCACCTGGTTGAACACGGTATGCGTCGCGAACGATGACATGCGATCTCCCTGGTTTGGCCGGCCGGCGCGGGGCGGCGGCGCCCGGCGGCGGCTATCGGGCCATGGGCGCCGTCAAGGGCCAGGGCCGCAGCGTTTCGACCTGGGCAGCCAGCTCCAGCAATAGCGCCTCGGCGCCGAGCGGACCCATTACCTGGATACCGATGGGCAGGCCGTCCGCGGACATGCCGAAGGGGATCGAAATGGCGGGCATGCCGGTCAGGTTGGCCAACGGGGCAAATGGCGAATAGCCGATGACGCCCTTCTTGCCCAGACGGTAGGCCAGATAGTCGGCGTTGTCCATGGCGTAGCGGCCGATGGGCGCGGGCGGCAGCGCCAGGACCGGACTGAGGAACAGGTCGTAGCCCTGGGCGCCGTCGCGATGCAGGAAGCGCCCGATGCGGCGGGTGATTTCGTGGCAGGTGTCAACGCAGGCCACGTACTGCGCGCCCGAGATGGCGCGGGCGTACTCGCGCGCGCCCAGCGTGGTGGGCTGCAGCTCATCGGCGGCCAGGCGGCGGCCGCGCGCAGCCACAAAGCTGTCGATGGCGTTGGCGGCCGCGCTGGCGATCAGGGGCAGCATCGGCGACAGGACTTCCTCGGAGCCCACGGGCGGCGCGGCGGGCACCAGTTCATGCCCCAGCGCGGCGAAGAACGCGGCGGCCTCGTCCAGCGTGGCGGCGACATCGGGATGGATCGCGCCGCCTTCGTAGGTGGTGTTGATGAACGCGATGCGCCGGCGGGGCGCCGCGCGCGGATCGGCGGCAACGCGGGCCACCACGCCACGATAGGATTGCGCGGGCTGGACGGGCGCCGCATAAGGCGCACCCACGTCCGCGCCCGCGCTGATGTCCAGCGCCGCCGCGCAATCGCGCACCGACAGCGTCATCATGTGTTCGGTGGCCAGGCCGCCCCACCCTTCTCCTTTCAGCGGGCCCAGCGGCATGAGGCCGCGCGAGGGCTTGAGCCCCAGCACGCCGCAGCAAGAGGCGGGAATGCGGATCGAGCCGCCGCCATCGCTGCCATGGGCGATGCGCACCATCCCGCTGGCCAGCGCCGCCCCGGCGCCGCCGCTGGAGCCGCCCGCGCTATGACCCTTTTTCCAGGGATTCTGCGTGGCCGGGCCATACACCGGCGATTCTGTCGTGGGGCTCAGGCCAAGCTCGGCGCTGGTCGTGCGGCCAAACGGAATCAGCCCGGCGCGGCGATAGCGCTTGACGATGTCGGCGTCGAGGTTCCATTGGACCTTGCCGTACAGCACGGAACCCATCATGCTGGGCAGGCCGATGGCTGCCGTGGCCAGGTCCTTGAGCAGGGTGGGCACGCCCAGAAACGGCCGGTCGCGCAGCAGCGCCTGGCGTTGTTCGGACGTCAGCGACGCAAGTTCGGCGTCCATCGCCTCTGCCAGCCGCAAGCCGGCCTCGGCCTGCACGCCGCAGGCGGCGTTGATGGACGGATTGCGGGCCGCAACGCGGTCCACCGCCTGCTGCATGGCAGCCAGCGCCGTGGTGGCGCCCAGGGCGATATCGGCGCCCAGCGCCGTCGCGTCGAGAGAAGAGGAATCATGGCGTTCGGCGATGCTCATGCTGACGATGCTCCAGGTATCGACGGCGAAGTGCCGCATGCATGAGGATATCGGCTGCGCGGGCGGGCAACAAGCACGCGCCGGGGCGGACGGGGCCCCGGACTTGGGTGTTCCGGCCTCAGACGCCGCCGGCGGACGGTGCGCGGGTGTCGTCGGTGTCGTCGTCGGGGTCGGCGGCGTCCGCCGCGCCGGCGCCCAGCAGACGCAGGGCATCGGCTTCGGGCAGGGCCTCCACGCCCTTCAGGTTGCGCAGCATGGCGCGCGTGCGGACCTCGGTCTGGCCGATCTTGTTGCTGGCGGTGTCCAGGGTCTTCTTGACGCTGGCCAGCGATTCGCCGAACTTGCCGAACTCTGTCTTGACGGCCCGCAGCACCTGCCAGACCTCGGAGGAACGCTGTTCGATCGCCAGCGTGCGAAATCCCATCTGCAGGCTGTTCAGCAGCGCGGCCAGATTGCTTGGCCCCGCCACGTTGACCCGCAGGTCGTGCAGCTTGTCCAGGAGGCCGGGGCGGCGCAGCACCTCGGCATACAGGCTTTCCGTGGGCAGAAACATGATGGCGAAATCGGTCGTGTGCGGCGGCGCGATGTACTTGCCGGCAATCAGCCGCGCCTGCACTTCGACCGCGCGGCCCAGCGCGGCCCCGGCCGCCTTCACGCCTTCGGCGTCGGCCGCTTCCTGCGCATCCATCAGGCGCTCGTACTCTTCCTTGGGAAATTTGGCGTCGATCGGCAGCCAGACGGGATCGCCGCCATCGCCGCGCCCCGGCAGCCGGATGGCGAACTCGACGGCGGCATCGCTGCCCGGCACAGGCTTGACGTTGCTGGCGTACTGATCCGGCGTCATGTTGTCTTCGATCAGGCGCGCCAGTTGCACTTCGCCCCACGTGCCGCGCGACTTCACGTTGGTCAGCACACGCTTGAGGTCGCCGACCCCGGCCGCCAGCGCCTGCATTTCGCCCAACCCCTTGTGCACGGCTTCAAGGCGGTCCGACACCAGCTTGAAGGACTCGCCCAGGCGCTGCTCCAGGGTGGCGTGCAGCTTTTCGTCGACAGTGCGGCGCATTTCATCGAGCTTGGCGCTGTTGTCCGATTGCAGCGACTGCAGCCGTTGATCGACCGTGGCGCGCACTTCCATCAGGCGCCGCTCGTTGATCTGGATGAGGCCCTGCAGTTGCTCCGAGAACCCCGCGGCAAAGCGCGCCAGCGATTCGGCGGATTCGGCGCGGGCGGCCTGCGCATCGCGCGACAGCCCCGCGCGCAGGTCGCCGTGCGACTGCGCCAGCTCCTGACGCAGCCCGCGCGTGGATTCGGAAAACTCGCTGCGCAGGCCGCGCTGGCCTTCGGCGATGTCGGCGCGCAGCGCGCGCTCGGTTCTTTCCAGGCCTTCCAGCAAGGCCTCAAGGCGGGCGTCCGAAGCGGACGGACGCAGCCAGGCCAGCACCGCGGCCACGAAGGCAAGCACCGCGCCACCCGCGGCCACCCAAAGCAGAATGTCGTTCAAGAAAGGGCTCTCCAAAGCGCGAATTGTAGGTCGCATTCTGCCCCCATTTCCAGCCGGCGCGGCGGGCGCGAAGACGCGGCGGGAGCAACCGGATTAAACTGGCGGCCATCCGAATGAATCGCCCCGCTTCTTTGAACTCTGCCGACCGCCCCGCCAGCACGCCTCCCGTGTCATATCAATCCGTGTTCGGACCGCTGAACCTGGATACGGCCACGCCGCTCGCGACCGGCGGGGACCGGCACATTTTCCAGCACCCGCATTCCCCGTCCCTGCTCGTCAAGGTCATGGACATGCGCGCGCGGGCGATCTACCTGGAAGCCCGGCCGTTCAAACGCTGGTACAAGCAATATCAGCGCGAAAGCGCCTATCGCGTCTACCTGAACGAGATCTCGGAATACGTCACCACCACGACTCGCCCCTCCGGCGTGTGGCAGGTGCCCATGGCGCGCATTTTCGGTGTGGCGCAGACCTCGCTTGGGCTGGGACTGGTTGTCGAAAAGATCACGGACGAGGCGGGCAACATGGCGCCTACCTTGACCGAACTTGCGATGAAGGGTCAGTTTGACGAGGCCCTGCGGGCGCAGCTGGACGAATTCTTCGACGACCTGGCTGACGCGCACGTGGTGGTGCATGACATGTCCAGCAGCAACATCGCGGTGGGCCTGAACGCCGACGGCAAGAAGGGGCTGTACCTGATCGACGGCTTCGGCGTGCTGCCGCTGATTCCGCTGTATGCATGGAGCAAGCGCCTGAACCGCCGGCGCCTGCAGCGCAAGTACGCCGAACTGCGCGAATCGCTTGCCCGGCGCGTCCGCGAAGCCGGCATCTAACCGCCGGCCGGCGCCTCGGGCAGCACGATGCCCTGCCGGTCCACCCACACATAGTCCTGTCCCGCGCGCTGGCCGCGCCGCAGCGGGTTGCGCGTGCAGAAGGCGGCGTAGGCCGGATCCACGAACCGGTAGCTCAGGTGCTCGTCGCGCCCCGTGGGGATGCCCAGGCGCGTGGTGCAGATCAGATACGGCGGGGACTCGCCCACGTCTTCGACGTACAGGGCCTCGGGATCGAAGCGGCGCGCATCCCACTCGGGCACTTTCAGGCCCAGCGACCGGCACAGCAGGGTCTGCCCCGCGCAAAGCGCGCCCAGCGCCCGGGGCCGTCCTTGCGCATCGGGGTTGAGCTCGCGCATCCGGTCCAGGGCTTCCGGGCCGGACAGCGCGTCGGTCCACGGATAGGCGGACTTGATCAGCACCGCGTTGCCGGGGCCGCCGGCGCTGAAGTTCAGCGAATCGCCCCCGCGGGCGTAATACATGTAGATGGTGCCGCCGTCCATGAACAGGGCGCGGCGCTTGTGGGTGTAGCCCAGCGAGGCATGGCTGCCCCGCTCTTCCAGATAGTAGGCCTCGGTCTCGATGATGCGGGCCGACAGCCACAGGCCGCCGACCCGGTGGCGGATCACCTTGCCGGGCAACTCGCGCGCCAGCTGGGCCGCATCGCGGTCGAAGAAGGCGTCCGGCAGGGCCCGGCCGGGCCCGCCCCTGGCCTCAGGCGAAACGCTCGCCGTAGCGCTTTTCACTGAAGCCAACACTCACCTCGCCATCCGGCGTGACCGTCACCGGACGGCGCACCAGCGCCGGGTATTCGGCGATCAGCTTGGTCCACTGGGCGTCGGTGTGCGCGGTCTTGCGGTCTTCGGGCAAATTGCGCCACGTCATCGAGGCGCGGTTGACCAGCTTTTCCCAGCCGCCGACCTGCTCGGCCCAGGATTTGAGCGTCGCGGCCGCCACCGGATTGTCGCGATAGTCCACGAAGGCGTGGTCGACGTCGTGCTCGGTGAGCCAGTCGCGCGCCTTCACGCACGTGCTGCATTTGGTCAGGCCATACAGGGTGGTTTGCGTCATTTGGATTCGGACTCCTTGCGCCATTGCATGCGGTTGGCGAGGATCACGCACGTGCCCACCGCCAGGATGAACAGGGTGGCCAGCGCGTTGATCTCGGGCTTCAGGCCCAGCCGCACCCGGGAGAAGACCTCCATGGGCAGCGTGCTGGAACCGGGGCCGGACAGGAACGACGCGATGACGACGTCGTCCAGCGACAGCGTGAAGGCGAGCAGCCAGGCCGACGCCAGCGCGGGCGCGATGAGCGGCAGCGTGATCTTGAAGAACACCGTGATCGGGGTGGCGCCCAGATCCAGCGCGGCCTCTTCCAGCGAGCGGTCCAGGTCGCGGATGCGGGTCTGGATGACGACGGCCACGAACGCCATGCACAGCGTCACGTGCCCCACCCAGATCGTGAACATGCCGTTCTGCTCGGGCCAGCCCAGCGCGCCGCGCACTTCGACGAACATCAGAAGCAGCGAGATGCCCAGCACGACCTCGGGGATCACCAGCGGCGCACTCAGCATGCCGACGTAGAGGGCAAAGCCCCGAAAGCGCCCCATGCGGCCCAGCACGTAGCCGGCCCAGGTGCCGATGATGACCGCTGCGGTGGCCGTCAGCACGGCAATGCGGAAAGACAGCCAGGCGGCGCGCAACAGCGCGTCGTCGTTGGCCAGCGAGTGATACCAGCGCAGCGAAAACCCCGTCCACGACGTGACGGACGGCGACTCGTTGAACGAAAACACCATCAGGCTGATGATGGGCACGTACAGAAAGAAGTAGCCCAGCCCCAGCACCACGGCGCGCAGCGTCTTGTTCGGACCGTTCATTTGCGGCCTCCCCCCTGCTGCTTGACCTGGCTGTACTGGAAGTACACCAGCGGCACGAGCAGCAGCAACACCATCACGCACGTCACGGCCGACGCCATCGGCCAGTCGGCGTTGTTGAAGAATTCATTCCACATCACACGGCCGATCATCAGCGTGTTGGCCCCGCCCAGCATTTCCGGGATCACGTATTCGCCGACGGCCGGGATGAAAACGAGCATGGCGCCCGCGATCACGCCCTGGCGCGACATCGGGACCGTGATCTGCCAGAACGCCTGCCAGGGTTTGGCGCCCAGGTCATAGGCGGCCTCCAGGAGGCGCAGGTCCATCTTCACCAGCGTCGCGTACAGCGGCAGGATGAAAAACGGCAGATAGGCGTAGACCATGCCGATGTACACGGCCAGGTCGGTGCGGTAGATCTCGAGCGGACTGGAGATCAGGCCCAGGCTCTGCAGCAGGTTGTTGAGCAGGCCGTCGTTGCGCAGGATGCCCACCCAGGCATACACGCGCAGCAGCAGCGAGGTCCAGAACGGCAGGATTACCGCCAGCAGCAGCAGGTTGCGCACGCGCGCCGACGAACGGGCAATGTAGTACGCGATGGGATAGCCGATCAGCACGCAGACCAACGTGGTGATGCCGGCGATCTTGACCGAGCTGAGGTATGTGCGGAAATACTGATTTTCCGTGAACAGCAAGATGTAGCCGCGCAGGTGCAGGCTGAACTGGATCGCCTCGTCCTGGAACTGCGCCAGCGACGTATACGGCGGGATGCCGAACTTCATTTCGGCAAAGCTGATCTTCAGCACCAGCAGGAACGGCACCAGCAGAAACAGCACCAGCCAGGCGAACGGCGGCACCACCGCCAGTGCCCGGCCCGACGGCAGCCAGTCGCGGGGCGAAAAACGGATCATGACGCAAGCACCGTCGCGCTGTCGGCGTCCCAGCTGACGAAGATTTCTTCGTCGATGCCCGGCGCATCCATCTGGGCAAGGAGCCGGCTGGGCACGCTGGCCTCGACCGTCTTGCCGGAATCCAGGCGGATCTGATAGAGGGCGTAGCTGCCCATCCAGGCCATGTGGCTGACCATGCCGTGCGCCCAGTTGTAGTCGCCATCGGGCTGCTCGCGCGACACCAAGAGGCGCTCGGGGCGGATGGACACGTGCACTTCCATGCCCAGCGGCTCGCTCACGCCGTGGTTCACGTAAAGCGGCCGGGTCAGCTCGGCGCATTCGATGGCGACGTGGTCGGGCTCGTCGACCACGATGGTGCCGGTGAACATGTTGGTCGACCCGATGAAGCTGGCGACAAAGCGCGAGTTCGGGAACGCGTAGACGTCCTGGGGCGTGCCGCACTGGACGATCTGGCCTTCGGTCATGACGGCCAGGCGGTGCGCCATGGTCATGGCTTCTTCCTGGTCGTGGGTGACCATGATGCAGGTCACGCCGACCTGCTCCAGGATCTTCACGAGTTCGATCTGCGTCTTCTGGCGGATCTGCTTGTCCAGCGCCGACATGGGCTCGTCCAGCAGCAGCAGTTTAGGACGCTTGACCAGGCTGCGCGCCAGCGCCACGCGCTGCTGCTGCCCGCCCGAGAGCTGGTTGGGCTTGCGGCGCGAATAGCCCGCCATCTGCACCAGGTCCAGGGCCTCGAACACGCGGTCATGGATTTCCGCGCGGTCCACGCCTTCCTGCTTCAGGCCAAAGGCCACGTTGGCCTCGACCGTCATGTGCGGGAAGAGCGCGTACGACTGGAACATCATGTTCACGGGCCGGCGGTACGGCGGCACGCTGGTGATGTCCTCGCCGTCCAGCAGGATCTGGCCCGAGGTGGCTTCCTCGAAGCCCGCCAGCATGCGCAGCAAGGTGGACTTGCCGCTGCCCGAGCTGCCCAGCAGCGCGAAGATTTCATTGCGCTTGACGGACAGGTTGACCGAGCGTACGGCCACCACGTCGCCAAAGATCTTTACCACGTCGGAGACCCGGACGAACTCGTCCGGGTCCGCCGCGTGCTGCGCCGAGTAACGGCTATCGTTCATGATGACTAATTTCCCAACTTCAGCTCGGACCACAACTTGTTCTGCAGACGTGAAATGTTCAAGGGCAGCGCCTTGATCACGTACAGGGTCTTGGAGACCTCGGCGGGCGGGTAGATCATGGGATTCTCAGCCACATCCTTGTTCACGTACTGCCGCGCCTCTTTGTTGGCGTTGGGATAGAACATGGTGTTGGTGATGGCCGCATGGACCTTCGGCGTTTCGATGTAGTTGATGAAGGCCAGCGCCTCTTCGGGATGCGGCGCATCCTTGGGGATGACCATCAGGTCGAACCATGCCGGCGCGCCGCCCTTGGGAATGAAGTAGTTCACTTCATAGGGCTTCTTGGCGTCCTGCGCGCGCTTGCGGGCGATCATGACGTCGCCGGAAAAGCCGTAGACCATGCACAGGTCGCCCACGGCCAGCTCGTCGATGTAGCCCGACGAACTGAACTGGCGGATGTACGGGCGGATCTTCTTCAGCACTTCCATCGCGGCCTGGTAGTCGGCGGCGTTGGTGCTGTTGGGGTCTTTGCCCAGGTACTTGAGCACGGCCGGGAAGACCTGCGCGGCTTCGTCCAGCATCGAGATGCCGCACTCCTTGAGCTTGGCGGCGTTCTCGGGCTTGAAGATCATGTCCCAGCTGGCCAGGTCCACGTCGTCGCCCATGATCTGCTTGACCTTGGTGACGTTGTAGCCCAGGCCGTTGGTGCCGTAGCCCCACGGAATGGCGTGTTCGTTGCCGGGATCGACCGTGGCAACCAGCGCCATGATTTCCGGATCCAGGTACTTCCAGTTGGGGATCTTGGACTTGTCCAGTTTCTGGAAGAGGCCGGCTTCGATCTGGCGCGAGGCGTAATGAGTGGACGGGACAACGACGTCGTAACCCGACTTGCCGGCCAGCAGCTTGGCCTGCAAGGCGTCGTTGCTGTCATAGACGTCATAGCGGACCTTGATGCCGGTTTCCTTCTCGAAACCCGGGATCGTGTCAGGGGCCGTGTATTCGGCCCAGTTGTAGACGTTGACGACCTTGTTCTGCGCCACCGCCGCCGATGTAGCTGCCGCAGCCAGCACCGCGCCGAGCGCCCAGCGCATTCCCGCCTTCAGTTCCATTATGTCCAGCCCCCTTGCTCTATGCCGTTTATGACAGGAGTACCAAAAGGCGAAATGATAAAGCCTTTTAGCGCTGACCTGCCCAACTTTGGGGGGTAATTGGCGCAATTGCCCCCGTGGCGGCCACGCGCCGGCGGGCCGGCGGTCAGGGCTGGATGCCGATGCCCCAGGCCGTCCAGTAACTGTCGCGCAGGCGCATCCAGAAACGGTCGCCGGCCTCGCCAGCCACCTTGCGCAGCGACCGGCGCAGCCGGTCCAGATTGGCCTGGCGCTGACGCTCGGACAGCGCGCCCTGTGTGCCGCGGTCGAAGTCGATGAGCCAGACCCGGCCGTCGTTGCCAATGAGGATGTTGAAGGCGTTCAGGTCGGCGTGCCAGACGCCCGCCCGGTGCATGCGGACGATGGCGTCGGCCACCGGCTGCCATAACGGTTCGGTCAGCGCTTGCGCCAAGGGCCGCACGCCCGGGATGCGTTCGACCACGATGGCCGCGCGGTAGATCGGGCCCTGGCGCCAGTAGGCGGCCGCCAGCGGGGCGGGCACCGGCAGCCCTTGCGCGCGCAGCGCGGCCAGCAGGCGGTATTCGCGGAAGCTTCGGGTGCGCGACTCGCCGTTCCACAGATACGCGTCGCGGCTGATGCGGGCGATCATGCCGCCGCGGCGGTAGCGCCGAAGCACGCCCTGCCAGCCCTGCCCCTCCACGAACCACGCGGCCTGACGTCCGCCGGCGTCCACGGGCCGCGCCCGGTCGCCGTAATGCGCGGGATTGAAGATTTCCGGCCCCGCGTCGGCCACGCGCCGCGCGTCGCTGAGCATGGCCCCGGCTAGCGGACCATCCCAGGCGGTGCGCCGCGCGCCGGATCGATCGTCACCCTGCACGATTGCGCATCCAGTCGGCAACGCCGTAGAACGATTCGAGCAGCCGCTCGATCAGGACGGGCTCGATGCCCTCGTCTTCCATCGCGCGTCCGATGCAGGCCACCCATTGGTCGCGCTCGACCTCGCCGATGGAAAACGGCAGGTGGCGCGCCCGCAGGCGGGGATGGCCAAAGCGTTCGATGTAGTGGTCGGGCCCGCCGAAGTATCCGCACAGGAACCAGAAGAGCTTGTCGCGCGCCTCGTCCAGGCTGGGGCCGTGGGCGGCGCGCAGTTCCTTGAGGTCGGGCTCCATGTCCATCAGGTCATAGAAACGGTCGACGAGGGCGCGCACGCCGGCTTCGCCGCCAAGAAGGTCAAACATGGTGCGGGAATTTTCCACGGGTTCTGTAATGGTGTGGACGCGGGACGTCATCAGGTTTCTCGAAGGGTGACGAGCGGCGGCGTGCGCAGCACGCCGCGCAGGGCAAGCGCGCCGCCCGCCCAGGCGCCCAGCATGCCGGCGCCGATGCCGGCGAGCCATGGCCAGAGGCTGAGGGTAATGGTGAAGTCGAACACCTGCGTTGACAAAACCCAAGCGATCGCCGTGGCGCCAGCCGCCGCCAAAAGGCCGGCCAGCCCGCCCACCGCCCACAGCTCGATGCGCTGGGAACGAGCAAGCTGACGGCGCGTGGCGCCGAGCGCGCGCAGCACCGCCGCCTCGCGCATGCGCTCGTCGCGCGTCGCGGTCAGCGCCGCGGACAGCACCAGCACGCCGGCGGCCAGGGTGAACAGGAACAGGAGCTGCACCGCGCGGCCCACTTCATTCAGCACGGATTGCAACTGCTGCAGGATGGCGCCCACGTCGAACACCGTCAGGTTCGGAAACTCCCGCACCAGCGCGGGCAGCACCGCCGCCTTGTCAGGCGGCAGGTAAAAGGACGTGATCCAGCTTTGAGGCATGTCGGCCAGAGCGGCGGGGGTCAGGATGGCGAAAAAATTGACGCGCATCGTATCCCAATCCACCCGCCGGATGCTCGAGACGGCCACTTCGACCTGCTGGCCGGCCACGTCGAACGTCATCTTGTCGCCCAGCCCGATTCGCAGGGACTGCGCCAGCCCCGCCTCCAGCGAGACCTCGGCCGAGCCCGGCGCCAGCCAGCGGCCCTGCTCGATGCGGTTGGAAGACGGCAGCTCGTCGCCATAGGACAGGTTGAATTCGCGGTCCACCAGGCGCTTGGCGCGCGGTTCTTCGTAGTCGTCCGGTCCCACCGGCTTGCCGTTGACCGCGATCAGCCGGCCACGCACCATCGGCGATAACGTGATGCGGCCCAGCCCTTCGCGCGTCAGCGCATCGGTCACGGCCTGGCGCTGGTCTGGCTGCACGTTGATCAGGAACCGGTTGGGCGCGTCCGGCGGCATGGTGCGCTGCCACCCCTGGATCAGATCGGTGCGGGTCATGGTCAGCAGCAGCAGCGCCATCAACCCGACAGCCAGCGCGCAGACCTGCGTGATCGTGGCCGCCCGGCGGCGCACCACGCCCGCCAGCGCAAAGCGCAGCGCGGGAAACCCGGCCGCCAGGCGGCGCACCCGCGCCAGCCCCAGGATGCACAGCCAGGCCACCAGGGCGAACACGCCGAAGGCCCCCAGGAAGCCGCCCGCCACCACGCCGCCCAGCTTGGCGTCGCCCGCGAACCACCAGATCAGGAGCGCGAACCCCGCCGCGCCCAGCACGTAACCGAAGGCGCTGCGGGCGCTGATCGTGTCCGCGTCGCGCCGCAGGACGCGGGCGGGCGGCACGTGCCGAAGCTGCGCCAGCGCGGGCAGCGCAAAGCCCAAGAGCAGCAGCAGCCCGGTCAACAGGCCCTGCAGCGCCGGAATGGCCGACGGCGCCGGCAGCGTGGTGTCGATCAGCGACCCCAGCAGCATCACCAGCACCTGGTGCACGCCAAAGCCCAGCAGGCAGCCGGCCGCGGACGAGAACAGACCAACCAGTGTGAATTCCAGCGTCAGCATCCGCGCGACCTGCGACTGCACGGCGCCCAGGCAGCGCATGACCGCAATGCCGTCGCGGTGCCGCGTCATGTAGCGGCCCGCCGCCAGCGCCACGGCCACGGCCGAGATCAGCACCGCCAGCAGCGCCACCAGCGACAGGAAACGCTGCGCGCGGTCCAGCGTGCGGCGCACTTCGGGGCGGCCCGACTCCAGCGTGGCGATCTTCTGGCCGCGCTTGAGGTTCTGGTTCAGCCAGGCGGAATACCCGGCCACGGCGTCGGGCTGGCCGGCGATCAGCATGGCATACCCGATGCGGCTGCCCGGCGCGATCAGGCCGGTGGCCGGCAGGTCGCTGGCGCGCAGAAGCACGCGCGGCGCGACGTTGACGAACTGCATGCCCTTGTCCGGTTCATAGGTGATGACGCGGTCGATGCGCAGGTGGGCGTCGCCCACATTGAGCATGTCGCCCACCTTCAGGTTCAGCAGGGCCAGCAGCTGCGCGTCGACCCACACCGCGCCTTCGGGCGGCACGTCGCGCGTGGGCGCGTCGGGCGCGAACGGCGCATCCGCCACCCGCAGCGCCCCGCGCAGCGGGTACCCGGGTTCCACGGCCTTCAGGGCGGCAAGCTGAGCGCCGTCGCCGGCGCCCACCATGGAAGGAAACTGCCACGTGCTGGACACGGTGAGGCCGCGCTCGCGCGCCTGATCCTTGAAGGCGGCCGGCACGGGCTCGTCGGCGTCCAGCACCAGATCGGCGCCCAGCATCTGGCCGGCGTCGCGTTCCAGCGCGCGGCCGACGCGGTCCGCCAGAAAGCCCACGCTGGTGACCGCCGCCACTGCCACGACCAGGGCCAGCACCAGGAGGCGCAGTTCGCCGGCACGCGCATCGCGCATCATCATCCGGGCGCCCAGGCGCAGGGTGGACCAGAAACCGGGGCGCTTGGCCTGTGACATATCAGGGAAATCCATCATTCAACTATGTTAGCCAACGGTAAGAAAGCGATCTGATTCCCGATATCATCCCGGGGCGGGAGGCAAAGCCGCCCCTAAAGATAACCAATTCCGGAGAAGACAATGCGTAAATCCTGGCTTGCGGCCACGATTCTGGCCGCCTGCGCGGCCGCCACATCCCTGCCCTCGGCGGCACAGACCACCCTGAAGATGGCCTACGCCCTGTCGACCTCGTCGCACTACGGCGCCGGCGCCGACGCGATGGCCAAGTCCATCGAGGCCTCTTCCAACGGCAAGTTCAAGGTCCAGCAATTCGCCAACAGCGCGCTGGGCGGCGAACGCGAAGTCATCGAGGGCCTGCAGATCGGCACCATCGATCTCGCGATCGTTTCGACCGGTGCAACCCTCAATTTTGTTCCCGAAACCGGCGTTTTCGATATTCCCTTCCTCTTGCGCGACCTGCCGCACGCCCGTGCCGTGCTCGACAGCAAGATCGGCCAGGACATGCTGGCCAAGTTCCCCAGCCGCGGCATCGTGGCGCTGGCCTGGGGCGAACAGGGCTTTCGCCACCTGACCAACAACGTGCGTCCGGTCAAGACCCCGGCGGATGCCAAGGGCCTGAAGATCCGCACCACGGAAAACCCGATCCACATCACCGCCTTCCGCCAGATCGGCATCCTGCCCACGCCGATGGCGTGGCCCGAAGTGGCCACCGCCCTTCAGCAGGGCACCATCGACGGCCAGGAAAACCCGCTGTCCGTGATCACGTCGGCCAAGCTGTCGCAGATGCAGAAGTACCTGTCCCTGACCGGCCACGTGTACGGCCCGGCCCTGGTGCTGATGTCGGCCAACGTCTATGAAGGCCTGTCGGCCGCCGACAAGGCCAACTTCGACAAGGCCGGCAAGGAATCGGCCCAGGCCATGCGCGCCTACGTCGACAACATCGAGAAGACGGGCGTCGAGCAGTTGAAGAAGGAAGGCATGCAAGTCACCGAAGTGGACCGCGCCGCCTTCGCCGCCGCCGTGGAACCCGCCTACCCCGAGTACTACAAGAAGTTCGACAAGAAGCTGATCGACGCGATCCGCGACACCAAGTAAGCCGGCGCGGCCCCCGTGGCGGGGCCGCTCGCCTGGCGGCGGGGCCGGCTTTCGCCGCGCGCCCGCCCTATTTTTTTCGCGACTTTCGCCAACGGAATTCACCATGCGTTTGCTCTGCGCCTTCGACCGCGGCCTGTTCAAGCTGGTCTCGGCATTCGCCCAACTCCTCTTGGTCGCCGCCGCAGCGGCCGCGTTCTATCAGGTCATCGCCCGGTTCGTGCTGCATTCGCCCGCCGACTGGAGCGAGGTCCTCACCCGCGCGCTTCTCATCTGGACCGTGCTGCTGGGCGTGGCCCTGGCCTTTCGTCACGGCGCCATGATCAGCGTGGAACTGCTGCGCAACATGCTGGGCGGCAAGCGGCGCCGGGTATTGGAAGCCATCATCGGCCTCATCTGCGCCGGTTTTCTCGGCTTTCTGGCCTGGATCGGCGGCAATATGACCTACCGCGTGCGATTCCAGAACGTGCCGAGCCTGGACATCTCGATTTCCTGGATATACCTGGCGATCCCCGTGGGCGCCACGCTGGCGGCCATCGCCGTGCTGGCCCGCTGGTGCGCCGGCGACGAAGAAGACGTGCCCGTGCGCAACGACGCGCAAGGCTGAGCCGCCCCTTATCGAACCTGAGCAGCAGATATCGCCATGTCCCAATTAATGATTGTCTCGATGCTGATTTTCTTCGGGCTGTCCGTGCCGGTCGCCGTGTCGATCGGGCTGGCCAGCCTGGCGGGCGTCGGCGCCGCGGGCATGCCCTGGCTGGTCGTCGCGCAGCAGTTGTTCGCCGCGCTGGACAAGTATCCGCTCGTGGCCATCCCCTTCTTCATCCTGGCCGGCAACCTGATGGAAGCCGGCGGCATCTCCGAACGCATGGTGGAATTCGCCAAGAGCGTGGTGGGCGGCATCCAGGGCGGCCTGGCCTGCACCTGCGTGCTGACCTGCATGATCTTCGCGGCGGTCGCCGGCTCCAGCGTGGCCACCACCTTCGCGGTCGGCGCGATCCTGATCCCCGCGATGATCCGGCACGGCTATCCCGCCCCCTTTGCGGCGTCGTTACAGGCCAGCGCGGCGGAACTCGGCGTCATCATTCCGCCGTCGATCCCGATGATCCTGTTTGCCGTGTCCACCGACACGTCCACCGGCGAGCTGTTCATCGCCGGCGTCATGCCCGGCATCCTGATCGGGGTGGCGCTGATGTTCTACGTCTGGCTCTACGCCAAGCGCAACAACCTGGGCAAGCGCGACGGCGAAGGCCGGCTGCCGCTTTGGCCGTCGTTCAAGCGCGCGTGGCTGGCGCTGCTGATGCCCGTCATCATCCTGGGCGGCATCTACGGCGGCATCTTCACGCCGACCGAGGCCTCGGTGGTGGCCGTGATGTACGCCGTCTTCGTGGGCAAGGTCATCTACCGCCGCCTCACGTTCCGCCAGTTGTCCGCCACGCTGCACAAGTCGGTCGTGTCGACCGCGGTCATCATGTTCGTGATCGCCAACGCCGGCCTGTTCAGCTTCCTGCTCAACCGCGCCGGCATTCCGGACGCGCTGGGCACGTGGCTCGCCCAGATTTTCGACACAAAGCTGGGTTTCCTGATGGGCGTGAACGCCGCGCTGTTCGTGATCGGCATGTTCATCGAGACCTCGGCATCGATCGTGGTGCTGGCCCCGCTGCTGCTGCCGGTGGCGCTGCAGTTCGGCGTGGACCCGGTGCACTTCGGCATCATCATGGTGGTCAACCTGGCGCTGGGCATGATCACCCCGCCGTTCGGCGTGAACCTGTTCGCGGCCTGCGCGGTGGCCAAGCTGCCGCTCGAGCGTATCGTCAAGCCGCTGGTGCCCTTCGTCGGCGTCGTAATCCTGTGCCTGATCGTCATCACCTATTGGCCAGGCCTGACGCTGGGACTGCGCGACCTGGTGTACGCCAAGTGATCTGCCTGCCGCCGTGCGGGCCAAGCGCCCGCGCGGGGGGTGGCGCCCGGCCCGCCCGATGGGCGTGCAGGGCCGCAGAATGAGAAAAGCGCCCGGTTGGGGCGCTTTTTCGTTCTGGGGGCCTAGATTTCGCGTTCTTCCGTCTTGAGGTTGTTGTCGCGGGCGAAGTCCACCACGAACTTGTAGGCCAGCGGCTCCAGGTCGCGCAGGCGCAGGTCGACCACGATCCCGCGCACGCCATCGATCACGACGGGCAGCACATAAGGCGAATAAGTGAGGTGGTTACCAGCACAGCCGGCCGGCCGGAACTGTGCCATTACGCCGGCGAGCCGTTCCGCCCAATCGCTGGGGCGGAAGCGGCTACCGCTTTCGGTAACGCCATGAATTACGAATTGTCTGACGCGAGTTGCCATGTGTTCTTCACTGCGGGACGCCTTTCACGAAAGCCGGATCTTCGGCGTGATCAAACATGCGTGCCGCGCCGCGAATTGTATATGATTGATCCTTTGCCCTCTTTCAAATCGCGATTCGCCCCCGATTCGCCCCTTGGAAGCGGGCACGCTGTCGATGCCATTCCCCCAGGAGGATCCGCGATGAGCTCGCCTCTGGCCAATATCTACGCCCGGCTGCCGGTATCGTTCACGCACGGCCAGGGTGTCTGGTTGTGGGACGCGGACGGCCGAAAGTACCTGGATGCCCTGGCCGGCATCGGCGTCTCGTGCCTGGGCCATGCCCATCCCAAGCTGGTCGCCGCCATCACCGAGCAGGCCGCCCGGGTCATCCATACCTCCAACATCTACGAAATCCCCCAGCAGACTGCGCTGGCCGCCCGGCTGACGGCGCTGGCCGGCATGCAGGAAGTCGCGTTCAACAACAGCGGCTCCGAAGCCAACGAAGCGGCCATCAAGCTCGCCCGCTACTACGCGTACCAGCGCGGCAACAAGCACGCCTACATCATCACGATGGATTCGTCCTGGCATGGCCGCACGCTGGCCACGCTGGCGGCCACCGGCAGCGACAAGGCGCGCAAGGGCTTCGAACCCCTGCCCAGCGGCTTCATCCAGGTGCCGTACAACAACCTGGACGCGGTGCGCGCCGCGGGCGATGCCGAGCCCCGCACCACTGCGGTGCTTCTGGAAGTCCTGCAGGGCGAAGGCGGCATCCGCCCGTCCGACATCGCCTACCTGCAGGCGCTGCGCCAGTTGTGCACCGAACGCGGCTGGCTGCTGATGATCGACGAAGTGCAGTCCGGCATCGGACGCACCGGCAAGTGGTTCGCGCACCAATGGGCCGATATCCGTCCCGATGTCATGACGCTGGCCAAGGGGCTGGCGGGTGGCGTGCCCATCGGCGCGATGCTGGCGGCAGGCCCCGCCGCGGGCGTCTTCACGCCGGGCAGCCACGGCACCACGTTCGGCGGCGGGCCGCTGGTGTGCGCCGCGGGCCTCGCGGTGCTCGATGCGCTGGAATCCGAAAACCTGCTTGAAAACGCCCATGCCGTGGGCAAATACCTGAAAGACCGCCTGGCCGGCGCGCTGGCCGGCACGCCCGGCGTGGCCGACATCCGCGGCCGCGGCCTCATGCTGGGCATCGAACTGGCCCGCCCCTGCGGCGTCCTGGCGCTACGCGCCCTGGAAGCGGGCCTGCTCATCAACGTCACGCGCGACCGCGTCATCCGCATGCTGCCGCCGCTGATCCTGACCCGGGAAGAGGCCGACCAAATCGTCGCCCTCCTGGTTCCGCTCATCCAACAGTTCCTGGCCGAAAAACCATAATCAACGTCCCTGCCGGGCCACGAGCCTGGCCGGGCCCAATGACCTGCGACATCAACATGACTCCTCCCACGACTCAAAACGGCCCGCTGCGGCACTTCCTGCAGTTCAAGGACTTCTCGTCCGCCGAGATCGCCTACGTGCTGGAACGCGCGCGCCTGATCAAGGAAAAGTTCAAACGCTATGAGCCCCACATGCCGCTGCACGACCGCACGCTGGCAATGGTGTTCGAAAAGGCCAGCACGCGTACCCGCGTGTCGTTCGAGGCCGGCATGTACCAGATGGGCGGTTCGGTGATCAACCTGACGTCCAACGACTCGCAGCTCGGCCGCTCCGAGCCCATCGAGGACACCGCGCGCGTGATCTCGCGCATGGTCGACATCGTCATGATCCGCACGTTCGAGCAGACCCGCATCGAGCGCTTCGCGTCGCATTCGCGCGTGCCCGTGATCAACGGCCTGACCAACGAATTCCACCCCTGCCAGATCCTGGCCGACATCTTCACCTACATCGAGCACCGCGGCCCCATTGCCGGCAAGACGGTCGCCTGGGTGGGCGACGCCAACAACATGGCCTACACGTGGCTGCAGGCGGCCGAAATGCTGGGCTTCACGCTGCACGTGTCCACGCCGGCCGGCTACGAACTTGAATCCGCCCGCATCGGCACGCCGCCCGACAAGGTGCTGCGCCAGTTCAAGGATCCCATGGAGGCGTGCAAGGGCGCGCACCTGGTCACGAC
This sequence comes from Achromobacter sp. E1, assembly GCF_037039475.1. Taxonomy (NCBI): domain Bacteria; kingdom Pseudomonadati; phylum Pseudomonadota; class Betaproteobacteria; order Burkholderiales; family Alcaligenaceae; genus Achromobacter; species Achromobacter sp. E1. The sequence goes on along the minus strand of NZ_CP146253.1, from coordinate 1,785,564 downwards.
CGACGTCTGGACCAGCATGGGCTACGAAGCCGAAAACGAAGAGCGCCGCGCCGCGTTTGCCGACTGGTGCGTGGATGCCGAAATGATGGCCGCCGCCGACCCGCAGGCCGTCTTCATGCACTGCCTGCCCGCCCATCGCGGCGAGGAAGTGACCGGCGAAGTCATTGACGGCCCGCAGAGCGTGGTCTGGGACGAGGCCGAGAACCGCCTGCACGCGCAGAAGGCGCTGATGGAATTCCTGCTGCTGGGTCAGGTCGACTGACGCCCTCCCGCAGGTAAAAAGGGGCCCGGACATCGCGCGATGTCCGGGCCCCTTCTCTTTTGTGACGCAACGGCGCTACAGGATCTTCCTGAACATCTTTCGCCGCGTGTTGCGAAAGGACGGCCGCACGCGGCTGCTCCAGTCGGTCGCGCGCACGGCCAGCCACGGCGGGCTGCCGAAGGTTTCCTGCGTGTGCAGGTCGTAGCAGGCCAGGTACCGCGGCGACTCATCGCGGCATTCCCAGCGCTGCGCGCGCACCGTGCCGGGCACCGACGCCAAGCCGGGCAGGTGCTCCTGGTCGTACCAGGCGTTCAGGTCGGCCTCGGCCTCGGGCAGCACGTCGGTTTCGACGATGTAATGCCACGGCGCCTCCTGTCCCGCCGACGCGCCCGGCAAATCCAGCGTCAGATGCAACATCCGCGCGTGCGCGCCGGGCGCCAGTTCATTCAGGCGGGCCTGGATCTGCGGCAATGCACGGGCCCCGCGCACGTATACGTAGGTGTCTTCGGCTTCCAGCGCGGCAAACGCGCTGATCTTCACATCCTCCAGCCCGTGCGCGAGACGCCCGGCCAGATCCTGAATGCGCGCCTCGTCAAACCGTTCGCCCAGCGACACCAGCAACATCGTTTCCTGCACAGCCCTCTCCTTTCAATGCCCGACGCGCAAGGCGACCAGGAAGCGCGACACCATGTTGTAGGCGCCCACCGTCGCGGTCAGTTCCACCAGTTGCGCGTCGTCATAGCGCGCGCGCAGCGGCGCGAACACCGCGTCCGGCACCTCGATATCGCGGGTCATGGCGTCGGTCAGCGCCAGCACCTCGGCCTCGCCTGGTTCCAGGCCCGGTACCTGATCCGGAGCGGGATTGCCGCGCAGCACGTCGATGACCGCCTGCGGCATGCCGCCCGCCAGCGCGTGCGGCACATGCGCCTCGAACTCGTACGGCGCGTTGTTCAAGGTCGCCACGCGCAGGATGATCAGCTCGCGCAGCCGCGGCGCCAGCGACGTCTTCTGCCGGATGGCGGTCAGCATGGCTTCCCAGCCTTCGACCACGGCCGGACTGTTCAGCAGCACCTGATACAGCGGCGAAATGCGGCCGCGCGCGGCCGCGATGCGCGCCTCCAGCACGGCCAGTTCCGGGCGCGTGCCCGGCACGACGGGTTCGATTCGGCGGGCGCTCATGCTTACTCCGGACGGATGTTCTTGCGCTGGATCAGCGCGGTCCACTTCTCGCGGTCGGCGGCGATCAGCGCGCCCAATTCCTGCGGCGTGCTGGGCGCGGCCTCGGCGCCGAACTTCTCCAGGCGGGCACGCACGGTTTCGTTGCCCAGCGCGGCGCGCACGGCCTGGTTCAGCTTGTCCACGGTGGCGGCAGGCGTGCCCGCCGGCGCGACAAGGCCGTACCAGTTGTTGGACTCGACGCCGGGGATGCCCTGCTCGGCCAGCGTCTTCACATCGGGCAGCAGCGGATGGCGGGTCGGCGCCGCCACGCCCAGGGGCTTGAGCTTGCCGCCCTGGATGTGGCCGATGAGGCCCGGCACGTCGCCGAAGAACCCGGACACCTGATTGCCCATCACGTCGTTGATGACGGGGGCCGCGCCCTTGTAAGGCACATGCAGCACCTTGGCCTTGCTGGAATCGGCAAACATTTCCAGCGTCAGGTGCGGAATGCTGCCGATGCCCGACGAGCCGATGGCGACCGACTGCGACGCGGCTTGCGACTTCTTCACGAAGTCGGCCGCATCGGTGGCCGGATTGGACGGGTTCACCACGAACACCGTGGCGTTGTTCACCACGCGCGACACCGGCGCGAAATCGCGCGCCGGATCGTAAGGCAGGTCTTTGTACAGCGCCGGGCTGATCGCCACCGCGCCAACGCTGGTCAGGAACAGCACCGAGCCGTCGGCAGGCGCCTTGGCCACGTAGGCGGCCGCGATGTTGCCATTGGCCCCCGCCTTGTTCTCGACGATGACGTTCTGCTTGAGCTCCTTGCCCAGTTGCTCGGCCAGCACGCGGCCCACCAGGTCCACCGGACCGCCCGGCGGGAACGCAATGATGAGGCGCACGGGACCGTCGGCATGGGCCGCACCGGCGGCGGCCAGGCTCAGCACGGCGGCCGAGATGATTTTCTTGAACATGGTGTCTCCTCGTTGATGGGGGTGTGCTTGCGGCTCGGGCATCCTGGCCCTCGTTCCGCGGTCTCGGTACTACTGAAATCCGTAAAGCCGCGCGGGGTTGTCCACCAGCACGCGCTGACGCAGCCCGGCGTCCGGGCAGGCCTCGAAAAACGTGTCGACCAGCTCGCCGTCGTCCGGCATGTCGCCCGCCACATTCGGATGCGGCCAGTCCGTGCCCCACAGCGTGCGGTCCGGCATGGCCTGAACGAGCGCGCGCACGAACGGGATGCCTTCGGCGAACGGCCGCCGGCCGGCGGCAATCCGGTCGATGCCGGACACCTTGACCCAGGCCGCGTCGACGTCGGCCAGGCTGAGCAGCGCCCGCATCGCCGGCGAATCGAGCCCGTCCGATGCCTTCAGCCGCCCCATGTGATCCACGACGAACGGCACCGGCAACGCGAGCAGGCGCGGCAGCAATTCCGGCAGCATCGCGCCGTCCAAGTGCAGGCACAGGTGCCAGCCTAGCGGCGCAATCAGCGCGACCACATGGTCGAACACGGCCGGATCGGGCGCGCCGCCCAGATGCGGCACGAAATTGAAGCGCGCGGCCCGCACGCCGCCCTCATGCAGTGCCTTGACGCTGGCCGCCGTGGCGTCGGCGCCCAGCAACGCCACGCCCCGATACCGCCCGGCGCTGCGCGCCAGCGCGTCCAGCAAGGCGCGGTGATCCGACCCATGGCAATTGGCCTGTACGACGACGGCCCGCTCGATGCCCAGATGGGCATGGAGCGCCGCCATGCTGGCGAACGGCGCGTCCGGCGGCGTGTAGGAGCGGCCCTGCGCGTACGGAAACACGTCGTTCGGCCCGAAGATGTGGCAATGCGCGTCGCACGCGCCCGGCGGCAGCGCGTGGCGGGGACGGGACGGCGAGGCGAGCGGCGGACGGCAATCGGGCACGGGGGACTTCCTCATTGCAAAACGCCATCCTCGCGGAATGTGGCCTGGCAAACAATGCTATACCTGATATTTCTGATATCGAAAAAGCTAATATCCGATGGATCTCAAGCAGATCGAATACTTCGTGCGGGTGGCCGAGCGCCGCAGCTTCTCGCGCGCCGCCGAGATGCTGGACGTCGCGCAGCCCACGCTCAGCCGCCAGGTGCGGCTGCTGGAGGTGGAGCTGGGCCAGCACCTGCTCTACCGCAACGGCCGAGGCGCCGAACCCACGGAGGCCGGCCTGCGCTTTTTGGAGCACGCCCGCGCCCTGCTGACGCTGGCCGAACGCGCCAAGGAAGATCTGCAGACGCTGCGCGAAACGCCCACGGGCAAGGTCATGATCGGCCTGCCGCCACGGATCGCGCGCGTGCTCACGCCCCCGCTTGTGCAGGCGTTCCGCCAGGACTTCCCGGATGCCTCCATCGCGGTGGCCGAAGGCTTGAGCGCGCAGGTCCGCGAATGGCTGCTCGCCGGCCGGGTGGACCTGGCCTTGCTCTATGACCCGGCCCCGTCCCCGCAGCTCGCGTACGAATCGCTGTTTCGCGAAGATCTCGTCCTGGCGGCCGCCGCGGGCCATCAGCCGCCCCTGCCCGATCGCGTGCCGGTCGCGCGGCTGGGCGACTATCCCTTGGTCCTGCCCAGCCTGCCCAACGCCATCCGCACACTCGTGGAAAGCGTGTGCCGCGCGCAGGGCGTGCGGCTCAAGGTAGCGGCCGAGGTCGACGCCGTGCAGACCATCGTCGAACTGGCGGCGCAGGGCGACGCCTACGCCATCCTGCCCCGCTCGGCCGCGCGCGGCCCGGCCGCCGAGCATGAACTGTCCCTGTGCGCCATCGGTTCGCCCACGATCACCAACAACCTGGTGCTGGCCAGCCCGCGCCATCGCCCGGCCACCCGGCTGGCCGCCGCCACGGGCCAGCTCATCCGCGAACTGCGGCTTGCCGATCTGTTCGCCCCCGAGGCCAGCCCCCCTCAAAAGAGTTAAAATGGCGGGCTACTTTTCTTGTTTGGCGGCTCGTTGCTGTCAAAGTCCTGTTGGCGTCTCACCTCAAACAATGACCACTATCCTCCCGAACCTGCCCACCGGCCAGAAAGTCGGCATCGCCTTTTCCGGCGGCCTGGACACCAGCGCGGCGCTCCTTTGGATGCGCAACAACGGCGCCATTCCCTACGCCTACACCGCCAACCTGGGCCAGCCCGACGAATCCGACTACGACGAGATTCCCCGTAAGGCCATGGCCTACGGCGCCGAAAACGCCCGCCTGATCGACTGCCGCGCGCAGCTCGTGGCCGAAGGCATCGCCGCCCTGCAATCGGGCGCCTTCCACATCTCGACCGCCGGCATCACGTACTTCAACACGACGCCCATCGGCCGCGCCGTCACCGGCACGATGCTGGTCGCCGCCATGAAGGAAGACAACGTCAACATCTGGGGCGACGGCAGCACGTTCAAGGGCAACGACATCGAGCGCTTCTACCGCTACGGTCTGCTCACCAACCCGGAACTGAAGATCTACAAGCCCTGGCTGGACCAGCGCTTCATCGACGAACTCGGCGGCCGTTCGGAAATGTCCGAATACATGCGCCAGGCCGGTTTCGACTACAAGATGTCGGCTGAAAAGGCCTACTCCACCGACTCCAACCTGCTCGGCGCCACGCACGAAGCCAAGGACCTGGAGCACCTGAACTCCGGCATCCGCATCGTCAAGCCCATCATGGGCGTGGCGTTCTGGCGCGACGACGTCGCCGTCAAGGCCGAGGAAGTCACGGTGCGCTTCGAAGAAGGCCAGCCCGTCGCCCTGAACGGTGTCGAATACGCCGACCCCGTCGAACTGATGCTCGAAGCCAACCGCATTGGCGGCCGTCACGGCCTGGGCATGAGCGACCAGATCGAAAACCGCATCATCGAGGCCAAGAGCCGCGGCATCTATGAAGCCCCGGGTCTGGCCCTGCTCTTCATCGCCTACGAGCGCCTGGTCACCGGCATCCACAACGAAGACACCATCGAGCAGTACCGCGAAAACGGCCGCAAGCTGGGCCGCCTGCTGTACCAAGGCCGCTGGTTCGATCCGCAAGCCATCATGCTGCGCGAAACCGCCCAGCGCTGGGTTGCCCGCGCCGTCACCGGCGAAGTCACCATCGAACTGCGCCGCGGCAACGACTACTCGCTGCTCAACACCGTGTCGCCCAACCTCACGTACGCGCCCGAGCGCCTGTCCATGGAGAAGGTGGAAAACGCCCCCTTCACGCCGGCGGACCGCATCGGCCAGCTCACCATGCGCAACCTCGACATCGTCGACACGCGCGAAAAGCTGTTCACGTACGTCAAGACCGGCCTGCTCGCCTCCAGCGGCACGTCGCTGCCCCAACTGAAGGACGCGACCTCGAAGAAGTAATGCTTCAAGGCCCGAAAAAAAACCCTCGGTTTTTGAACTGACCCCCGAAAGTTGGACTTTGATCCATCCTTCGGGGGTTTTTTGCATGGCAAAGTACGACGAGCAGTTCAAGCTGGACGCTGTACGGCGGTATCTGTCTGAACAGCATAGTTATGCGGAAGTGGCGCGGGAGGTCGGCGTGGACTATGCGTTGCTGCGGCGATGGGTGGCTGTCTACCAACTGCATGGACGGGCTGGTTTAGTCAGGCCGCGCAAGCGGTATTCGGCGCAATTCAAATTTGAGGTGTTGAAGCGCATCGAGCAGGACGGCTTATCGGACAGGCAGGCTGTGGCGGTTTACAACTTGGGCGATTCCGGGACCATCGGCAAATGGCGTCGTGGGTATGATGAGGGCGGAATGGGCGCATTGGAGCCCAGACGTCGAGATAGCCCCGCCATGCCACACAAGTATCCACCCGAGCCAACACCCAAGGACATGACAGAGAAGCAGTTGCGCGAAGAGAACGCGTACCTGCGAGCGGAGCTCGATTACCTAAAAAAACTCGATGCCTTGATCCAAGCGGAACGGACCGAAGCGCTGGTGAAAAAGCGCAAATGGTCCAAGGGTTGAGGCATCGTCATCCGCTGGCGCTATTGCTGAGAGCAGCCAAGCTGTCGCGCAGCACGTTCTATTACCACCTGAAGGCGCTTGGCGCCGTGGACCCGTACGCCGAGCTCAAGCAGCACATCAACGCGGTTTATGCGCAGCACAAGGGCCGCTATGGTTACCGCCGGATCACGGCGGTGCTGCGCCAGGCAGGTGAGCTGGTGAATCACAAGACGGTGCAGAAGCTGATGCAGGCGCTGGGCTTGAAGTCGCTCGTGCGCGCCAAGAAGTACCGGTCCTACCGAGGTCAGTCGCATCATGTGGCGGCCAACGTGTTGGCGCGTCGCTTCGAGGCCGAGCGTCCGAACGAGAAGTGGGTCACCGACGTGACCGAGTTCAACGTGCGTGGCGAGAAGCTGTACCTGTCGCCGGTGATGGACCTGTACAACGGCGAGATCGTGGCCTACGAGACCGCTCGGCGGCCAGTGTTCAAGCTCGTGGGCAGCATGCTGAAGAAGGCGCTGGCGCGGCTGCGGCCGACGGAGCGCCCCGTGCTGCACTCCGACCAGGGCTGGCAATACCAGCAGCCCATCTACCGGCGCATGCTGGCCGCCCGGTCCGTCACGCAGAGCATGTCACGCAAGGGCAACTGCCTGGACAATGCCGCCATGGAAAGCTTCTTCGGCACGCTCAAAGCAGAGTTCTTCCACCTCAACCGCTTCGAGAGCATCGAGCAGTTGCTGGCCGGCATCCGGCAGTACATCCATTACTACAATCACAACCGCATCAAGCTCAAGCTAAAAGGCCTGAGCCCGGTGCAATACCGAGCTCAGGCCTACGGGCTTTAGTTGACCGTCCAACTTCTGGGGGTCAGTTCATTTCACACCGAGGGTTTTTTTTCGCCTGACCGCGGCGCGGCGCGCCTAGAGTTCGACCTGCATGCCCATTTCCACCACCCGGTTCGCCGGGATCTTGAAGAACTTGGTGCTGCGAGTGGAGTTGCGCGCCATGAACGAGAACACCGCGCGCCGCCAGCGCGACAAGGCGGGCTTTTTGGCCGCCACCACGGTCTGGCGCGACAGGAAGTACGACGTGCGCATCGGTTCCAGATCCAGTTCGGGGTAGCCCTCTGCGATCAGGCGCAGCGCCTCCGGCACGTCCGGATCTTCCTTGAACCCGTAGTTGATGGTCGCGGCCCAGCTCGATGCGCTGAGCCGGTTCACCTCGAAGCGCTCTTCCGGCGCGATGTACGGCACGTCGGCCGACAGGATCGTCAGGAACAGCACCTGGTCGTGCAGCACCTTGTTGTGCTTCAGGTTGTGCAGCAGCGCCGACGGGACGTTGCCCGAATTCATCGTCATGAAAATCGCGGTGCCCGGCACCCGCGACGGCGGGTATTGCTCGAGCTGCTCCATGAATTCCTTGAGCGGCTGGCGGTCGCGCTGCTGCATGTCGGACAGCAGATGCCGGCCGCGGCGCCACGTCATCATCAGCGTGAACACCACGATCGCCACCACCAGTGGCAGCCAGCCGCCCTCGTGGATCTTGAAGACGTTGGCCGAAAACAGCAGCACGTCCAGCAGCAGCAGCAAGCCCAGCACCACGAACCACATCATGCGCTTGACGCCCGTGGTGCCGCGCGGCAGCACCGCGAACGCCAGCACCGACGTCGTGAGCATCGTGCCCGTCACGGCGAAGCCATAGGCGGCTGCCAGGTTGTCGGAGTTGCGGAACCACAGCACCAGGACAAGCACCGCGCACAGCAGCAACGCGTTGACCTGCGGCAGGTAGATCTGGCCTTTTTCGATGGCGGACGTGTGCAGGATCTGCATGCGCGGCCAGAAGCCCAGCTGCACCGCCTGGCGCGTCACCGAATAGGCGCCCGAGATGACCGCCTGCGAGGCGACGATGGTGGCGACGGTGGCCAGCGCGACCAGCGGGGCAAGCCCCCATTCCGGGGCCATCAGGAAAAAGGGATTGCGGATCGCGGTGGGATCGCGCAGCAGCAGCGCTCCCTGGCCGAAGTAGCACAGCGTCAGCGCCGGCAGCACCATGCTGAACCAGGCGCGGCGGATCGCCGGGCGGCCAAAATGGCCCATGTCGGCATACAGCGCCTCGGCGCCGGTCAGCGCCAGCACCACCGCGCCCAGCAGCACAAAGCTCACCCACGGCGCTTCCACGATGAAGCGCAGCCCCCATATAGGATTCAGCGCGGCCAGAATCTCGGGCGTCTGCCAGATCTGCCAGCCCCCCAGCGCGGCCAGCGTGGCGAACCACAGGAACATCACGGGGCCAAACAGCTTGCCCATCGTCGCCGTGCCGCGCGACTGGATCGCGAACAGCGCGATGAGGACCACCAATGCGATCGGCACGACCCAGTGGTCCAGCGTGTGCGACACGATGCCGATGCCTTCCAGCGCCGACAAGACGGAAATTGCCGGGGTGATCATGCTGTCGCCGTAGAACAGCGCCGCCCCGAAGATGCCCAGCACGATCAGGATCCAGCGCAGCTTGCCCTCGCGGGCACGCACCGCCAGTTCCAGCAGCGCCAGCGTGCCGCCCTCGCCGCGGTTGTCGGCGCGCAGCACAAGCATCACGTATTTCAGGGACACCACCACCATCAGCATCCAGAACAGGATGGACAGCACGCCCAGCAGGTGGGCCGGTTCCAGATCGGTATGCACGCTCAGGCCGGTCAGGCAGGCGCGCAGCGTGTACAGCGGGCTGGTGCCGATATCGCCGTACACCACGCCCAGGGCGCCCAGGATCAGGGCGGCGCGCGACGACGGCGCGTGCGCGCCGCCGGGGTGGCCGGGGGGCAAAGAAGCAGCGCTGACCGTGCCTTGGCTCATGATGCAGGTTCTTGGCGAGTGAGTTGAGCACCCTTGCGGGGGCCGGGGAACACGACGGACAGCCGCGTTCCGGAAAAGTCGGGCCGGCTCGTGAGCTTCCACCACGCGCCGTGCGCATGCGCGATCTCACGCACGATGGCCAGTCCCAAACCCGAGCCGCCGGCCGTGGCCGTGGGCGACCGGTAGAACGCCTCGAACACGCGGTCGCGCTCTTCGGGCGGGATGCCGGGGCCGTCGTCTTCAACGGTCAGCGAGGGGGGATTGGCGCCGACGATCAGCGTGATGCGGCCCGTGGGGTTGCCATAGCGCAGCGCGTTGTCGATCAGGTTGCCCAGCAGCTCGGCCAGCAGCAAGGGATCCGCGTCGATCCAGATGGGCGTTTCGGGCGCGGCCAGGTCCAGTTCGTAGTTCGCCTCGCGCACGCGCGGAAACCATTCCGCGCCATGCACGCGCACCCATTCGCACAGGTCGATGCGCACGAAACTGTCCTGGGGCCGGGCATTCGGGTCGGCGCGCGCCAGCACCAGAAGCTGCTGACCCAGCCGGATCATGCGGTCGCTGACGGCCTTGATGCGCTCGGCGCGGGCGCGGACATCGTCGGGCAAGGGACGCGCCAGCATGAGTTCGGATTCCATCCGCAGGCCCGACAACGGCGTGCGCAGCTGGTGCGCAGCATGGCCGATGAAGCGGCGCTGCGCGGCCAGCGATGCATCCAGCCGCAGCAACAAGTCATTGGTGTGGGTAACCAGCGGCTCGATCTCCACCGGCACGCCGGCGACCTCGAGCGGCTGCATGTCGTCGATGGAGCGTTGCCGGATTTCTTCGGACAGGTGATTCACCGACCGCAGCCCGGAGCGCACGCCCTGCATCACCACCCAAGCGAACAGCGCAATCAGCGCCACCTGGCCCACGACCATCAGCCAGAAGAAGTCTTCCAGCATCCACAACGACATGTCGATCTTGTGGGTGATGACCCAGGTGGCCGCCAGGTCCAGCAGGACGAGCAGCAGGATGGGCGGCATCAGGCGGATGACCAGATGCCGGGCCAGTGAACGGGAGGGAAGCATGGGAGGCCGCGCAGCCGGAGACGGTTGGGGGGTGCGTTCCTGCGTCATGGCGCGAAGCCCTTAATGAGGCGGATGAATGCGCGCGGCTGGCGGTCGCCGGCCGCGGCCGGCCCGTCAGGCCGCTTCCACATCCAGCATGTAGCCAAAGCCGCGTACCGTCTGGATGCTGGCGCCGGTGCCTTCCAGGCGCTTGCGCAAGCGGTACACATAGACTTCGACCGCATTCTCGCTGAAATCCGCATCCCAGGCGGACAGGGAATTGACGATCTGGCGCTTGGTCACAACGCGGCCCACGCGGGCCATCAGCATTTCGAGGACGGAAAGCTCGCGCACCGACAGCGACAGGCGCTGGCCGTTGGCGCGCACTTCGCGGCCAACGGTGTCGAACACCAGCGGGCCGACTTCGATGAGCGGCTGGGCCTGGCCCGCGCGGCGGCGGCCGAAGGCGCGCACGCGCGCGGCCAGCTCGGGCAGTTCAAAAGGCTTGGTGACGTAGTCGTCCGCCCCGGCGTCCAGACCGGCGACGCGGTCTTCGATGCCATCGCGGGCGGTAAGGATGAGCACGGGAACCTGATTGCCGTCCTGGCGCAGCTGGCGCAGCACGTCCAGACCACTCATGCCGGGAAGGTTGAGGTCGAGCAGCATCAGGTCATACGGCTGGCCTGCCAACGCGCCCAGAACCCGGTCGCCATCGGTCAGCCAGTCGACCGCATAACCCTGGTCGGCCAGGAATTCCTGGAGCGCATGGCCCAGGGTGGTGTCGTCTTCGATTACCAGAACTCGCATGCCGCGATTCTAGCGCGATCCAAAAAAAAAGGGGCGCGAAATGCGCCCCCTTTCCGGATTCGTTCACCGGCCGGACGGTGCCGCCGCGGGCGCCGCTGCCCCTGCCGGCGCACCGGCCGCCGGGGCGCCGCCAGAGGGCGGCGTCGTGACGAAACCGATCCGGGTCATGCCCGAACGACGCGCCGAGGCCATGACCTTGGCCAGCGTTTCGTAACGGGTGTTCTGATCGGCGCGGATGCGGATCTCGGGCTGCGGCTTGGTGCCGGCGATCGACTTGAAGCGATTGGGCAGGTCGTCGATATTGACCGGCTTCTCGTCCCAGAACAGCGCGCCGCTGGCATCGATGGCCAGGTCCACGGTCTTGGGCTCTTCCTCGATCTGTTCGGCGGCCACCTGGGGCATGTTGATCTTGATCGAGTGCGCCAAGAGCGGCGCCGTGATGATGAAGATCACCAGCAGCACCAGCATGACGTCGATCAGGGGCACCATGTTGATCTCGGACACCGCATGGCTTCCGGACCCTTTACCCTCAAAGCTGCCAAAGGCCATCATTCGCTCCCGCGTTGGACCGCGTGGCCGTTCTGGCGACGCAGTGCGCGCACCTTGCCGTCGGACAGCGCAACCTGCTGGCCGGTGGTCAGGAACGCAAACAGATCATGCGCAAAGGCATCCAGGCGCGACAGGAACACGCGGTTGTTGCGCACGAACGTGTTGTACGCCAGGACGGCCGGAATTGCCACTGCCAGGCCCAGGCCCGTCATGATGAGGGCCTCGCCCACCGGACCGGCGATGCGGTTGATGGTCACGCCGTCGGACAGGCCGATACCGACCAGGGCGTGATACACGCCCCACACCGTACCGAACAGGCCGACGAACGGCGCCGTCGAACCCACCGAGGCCAGCACGGTCAGGCCGTTTTCCAGCTTGGCGGTTTCTTCGTCGATGACCTTGCGCATGGTGCGCGTAACGAAATCCGAATTGCTGCCCGACTCTTCCAGCTTGGTCGCGCCGAACTTGTTGTGATGCGCCTGCGCGTGCATGGCGTGGCTGGCCAGATGCGAGAACGGATCGCGCGCGCCGTGCGTGTTGATTTCGTGCTCGACCTGTTCCAGCGAGCTGGCGTTCCAGAACTTGTTCAGGAAGTCGGCGGAACGCTTGCGCATGCTGACATTGCTGGCGGCCTTGACCAGGATGAGATACCAGGTCACCAGCGACATGAGGATCAGGATGACGAACAGGCTCTTGCCCACGAAGTCGCTCTGCGCGACGAAGTGCAGGAAGCCCATGTCGGGGACCGGCGCCGGCGCGGGCGGAATCGCTGCGGCGGCGCTGTGCAGCGCGTCGGCCGACTGCTGGACGGCGCCAGCGGCCTGCTGAACGGCGCCGGCGGCTTGCTGGGCGACCTCGCCGCCCGTCGTGGCGGCCTGCTGGGCTGCGGGCGCGGCGGCGGCAGCCGGCGCTGCCGCCGGGCTGGTGGTCGCCTGCGCCACCAGGGTGGCGCTATGCAGTGCGTTGGACATCTCAGTTCCTCATTACGAAATCGAACGGAATTTTTGCTTTGGCGGGATAGGCCACGCCATTGCGGGTATACGGCTTGAATCGGCCTTTGCGCGCGGCTGCCAGCGCCGATTCGTCCAGGCGCGGAAACCCCGACGAAGCGTCGATGGTCGCGCGCTCGACCAGGCCCTGGGTGTTGATTTCCACCAGCACCACGACACGCCCCTCTTCCCGCATGCGGCGCGATGCCATCGGATAGTTGGGCATCGGACGCGCGCCCTGGAATTCGATGCTCGAGACCAGCACGGGCTGATCGGGCGGCGGGCCCTGCGTCGGGCCTTGCGGCGCCTGCGTGCCTTCCGGCGCCCCGCTGGGCGGCGTCTGCTGCGGCGGCGTCTCGGGCTTGGGCTCGGGCTTGACCTCCTGCTTGGGCTGAGGCTTGGGCTTGGGCTTCGGCTTGGGTTTGGGCGGAGGCGGCTTGGGCGCCGGCATGGGCGGCTTTTCGACCACCGGCTCGGGTTCGGGCTCCGGCTCGGGTTCCGGTTTCAATTCCGGTTCGGGGTCGGGTTCGGGCTCGATCTCGGGTTCCGGCTCGGGCGGCGTCTCGGTGACCGGCTGCGGCACTTCGGGCGTAGGTTCGGCTTTGGCGATCTGGGGAACGGGCGCATCCACCACGCTCACCATGATCGCCTCGGGTTCCTCCAATTCAGGACGACTCTCCGGCGCCATGAAAATGGCGCCGATCACCGCTGCATGAAGCGCAACGACCGCCAGGCCAGCGCCTGCGCGAATACCAAAAGAAGACCGCGAAGAAGAATTCCAACCGGGTTGAAGACTAGGCATGAATCAGCCAGGGTGCATTGACTTTTCCGGCCTGCCAGGAAATTGACGCGCACAAGACCGCGGCGCCGGCTGACCGGTACAAGCCCGTCATAGTATCTTAAATGCGAATGATTCGCACGTTGTATTTCGAATGGAACAGCGTAACACTGCTGATCGGAATCAAGGCAGCATCGATAAAACGCTTATGAAAAGGCGGGCAGCACGAGGCATGCCCGTGACGGCGCGTTAGCCACGCGGGTCAGACCAATGCGGGTCAGACCCATGTTGGCCAGGCGTTCAATCCGAAGAGACGCGCCATCGCAATCAGGGCCGGAAAACAAAAAACCCGCCACGTCGCCGGAGGCGGGATGTGTGCGGGTTCGATGTGAACTGCGAGGGCTTCTGGTGGGTGCTACAGGGGTCGAACCTGTGACCTACGCCGTGTAAAGGCGCCGCTCTACCAACTGAGCTAAGCACCCATTTCGGTGCAATCGCCCGGCGCATTTGCGCGGGGACATTGCCAATTTGGGGTACTCAAAAGCAATACGCGGGCCGGAGTATACCGGACCGCGTACTTGTGGGCAAATCGCAGCGCCGTGCGCCATGCGATCGGCTGCCGTCCTATCAGTTGACAGCGTCCTTCAGGGCCTTGCCCGGACGGAACTTCGGCACCTTGGCCTTCTTGATCTTGATGGTTTCGCCAGTGCGCGGGTTGCGGCCGGTGCGCGCGGCGCGAGCCGACACGGCAAACGTGCCGAAACCGACCAGCGTGACCGTACCGCCCTTCTTCAGCGTGGTCTTCACGGCACCGATCAGGGCGTCGAGCGAACGGCCGGCTGCAGCCTTGGAGATATCGGCCTTGCTGGCGATGTGATCGATGAGTTCGGTTTTGTTCATGCAGGTGTACCCCTCACAAGGTGTGGAGTCTGCCCGGGGCGGCAGTTCATGGCCGTCAGGAAGGAATGCCACAAATGGACGCGAGACCAGGCAAACGACGAACAGACAGTGGATAAACTTTTTTCTTGCGCTGCAAAGCACAACTTTTAAACTGCTGCGCCGCCTAGGATTTGCTGGCTTAATGCCTGCAAACCGTCAGCGACGCAGACGTGTATTAGGCCTTGGCGTAGAGCGGCTGTCAAGCGAAAACCTCACGGCAACCCGCGTCAATACTAGCTTTTAGCCGATTCCGCAATAAACAAAAACGCTCATTTTGGGATTTGCGCGACACCCGCAAAAAACACTTTAAGCTTCATCAAACGTCGGCCCAGCGGCGCAGCAGATTGTGATAAATGCCGGTGAGCTGAACAATTGAGGCATGTCCCGCCACATCTTGATTCAAGCGTTGGATGGCGACGTCCATGTCCAGCAGCAGCGCACGCTGGCTGTCTTCGCGCACCAGGCTCTGCATCCAGAAAAATGAACTGACGCGCGCGCCGCGCGTTACCGGATTGACTTTATGCAGGCTCGTTCCCGGATACAGCACCATGTGTCCGGCCGGCAGCTTCACGGCACGCGGGCCATAGGTGTCGTCGATGACGAGTTCGCCGCCGTCGTAGCTGTCGGGGTCCGAGAAGAACAGCGTCGCGGACAGGTCGGTACGCACACGCTCGGCCGAGCCGGCGATGCCGCGCACGGCGTTGTCCACGTGATAGCCGAACGCCTCGCCGCCTTCGTAGCGGTTAAAGAGCGGCGGGAAGATCTTGCGCGGCAGCGCCGCCGACATGAAGAGGTTGTTTGCCGACAGGCGCTGCAGGATCAGCGTGCCGAGCTCTTGCGCCAGCGGATGCTGTTCGGACAGTTGCCGGTTGCGCTTGACCTGGGCCGACTGATGTCCTGCGGTCACCTTGCCGTCCACCCAGTCCGCGGCATCCAGCCGCTGGCGGATGTCGGCAGCCTCTTGCGGCGTAAAGACTTCTGCGATCTGAATAAGCATGGGTTCCTGCCCGATTGCGTTGCTGGCGCCCCTGCCCGGAGCGCCGCGGCTGCAGAATTATCCCTTCAGGCAACCATTGAGCGCCTGATCGAAATCAAACAGCAAATCGGCCTCGTCCTCGATGCCGACCGACACGCGGATCAGGCTGTCCGCGATGCCCATCTGCTTGCGGCGCTCCGCGCCCATCTCGTAATAGATCGTGTGCGCCGCCGGCAGCGCCAGGCTGCGCGTATCGCCCAGGTGCGTCGCCATCAGCACCACGCGCAGGCGGTTCAGGAAGTCGAAGCAATCGACGCCATCCGCCAGTTCGACGCCCAGCAGACCGCCGAATCGCGACCCGAACAATGCCGCCGCCCGCTCATGCTGAGGGTGGCTGGCCAGGCCCGGATAATGCACCTTCGCCACGCCCGGATGCGCTTGCAGCAAACGCGCCAGCGCCAGCGCGTTGGAACAATGTTTGGCCATGCGCAGCGCCAGCGTTTCGGCGCCCACCGCGATGCGGTGCGCGGGCTCGGCGGCCAGCGTGCCGCCCATGTCGCGCAGCCCCTTCTTCTTGATCTGCGTGAGCCCCCAGCCGGTGGACGCGCCCTTGCGATAGGCTTCGTAGATGTTGTCGTTGCCGGCCCAGTCATACAGGCCGGTGTCGGTCACGGCGCCGCCCAGCGCATTGCCGTGCCCGCCGATGTACTTGGACAGCGAATTCATCACCAGCGACGCGCCGACCGAGGCCGGCCGGAACATCCACGGCGAGGTCAGCGTGTTGTCCACGACATAGACCAGCCCCTTCTCGCGGCAGATCTCGCCGATCACAGCCAGGTCGGCCACCTGCGTGCCCGGGTTGGCGATGGTCTCGGTAAAGACCATGCGCGTATTGGGCTGGATGGCGGCGCGCACCTGCGCCGAATCCGTCGCGTCCACGAACGTGATCTCAACGCCCAGTTCCTGCAGCGTGCCGAACAGGCTGTTGGTGTTGCCGAACACATACTGGCTGGACACCAGGTGATCGCCCCGGCGCAGCAGCGTGGTGAAAATGGCGGCCAGCGCAGCCATGCCCGTTGAAAAGCTGACCGTGCCCTTGCCGCCTTCCATCTGGCTGATCTTGGCCTCCAGCGCCGTCGTGGTCGGCGTGCCCTGGCGCGCATACGTAAAGCCCGCCTTGCCCTGGAACACGGCAGCCAGCTCGCGTGCGTCGTCGTAAGCGAATTCGGACGACGGGTGCATCGGCTTGTGCACCGCTCCGTGCTCGACGGATTGATGACGGTCGGAATGGAGAATCGTGGTGGTAAAGCCGTTCTGGTGCATGATGGGCTGACGCAATTGAAGAAGTGAATCTACAGGGTGGGACGGATCACGATTGGCGCTGGCGCAGGGTCTCGTACAGGCAGACGGCGCTGGCGACGCTGACGTTCAGGCTTTCCACCGAACCCAGCATCGGGATGTTCACGAGCTGGTCGCAGGTCTCGCGCGTGAGGCGGCGCATGCCCTCGCCTTCCGCGCCCATGACCCACGCCATCGGCTGGCGGGCATCGACCTTGTGCATGCTGTCGGTGGCCTGATCGTCCGTCCCGACGAGCCACACGCCCCGGTCCTTCAGGCCGCGCATGGTGCGCGCCAGGTTCGTCACCATCAGGTACGGCACCGTGTCCGCCGCGCCGCATGCGACACGCTGCACGGTGGCGTTCAGCCCCACCGCCCGATCGCGCGGCGCGATCACCGCATGCACGCCCGCCGCGTCGGCGGTGCGCAGGCAAGCGCCCAGATTGTGCGGATCGGTCACGCCATCAAGGATCAGCAGGAGCGGCGGCCCTTCGATCACGTCGAGCACCTCGTCGACATCCACCGCCAGCTGGCGCTCGTCGGCCAGCGCTACCACGCCCTGGTGACGCGTGCCGCGCGCCAGGCCGTCCAGGCGTTCCATCGGAACCGGGTGCAGGCGGCAGCCGGCGCGCTCGGCCTGCTCGATGAATGTCTGCATGCGCTTGTCGCGGCGCGAGGCCTCGACGTAGATTTCCTTGATCGACTCGGGCGCGTGCCGCAGCCGCGCGACAACCGCGTGAAACCCGGCCAGGACTTGGGTCGACGCCATAAAACAATACCTTTAGATAAACGAATACCCGCCCCAGAGGGGGCGGGCCGCCGGACAGCGCCGGCACTAACCGCAATGTTACCCCCTTAGGCCACGCAGCCAAGCGACGGCATGACCATAAGGATCCGCGCCGCCGGTCAGTGGCGCTTGCGGACGGCCTTCTTGGCGGGCGCGGCCCGCTGGGTGGCCTTGGGCGGCTTGCCGGCCTTCTTGGCCGAAGCGCGCCGTTCCTTGGCGGTCTGGCCCTTCAGGCTGGCGGGCTTGGGAGAGGCTGCCTTCTTGACCCGGCGCACGGGTTCGTCGGACCCGCGCGCCGCCGCCTTGCGCAGCGCGTCGAAGCTCGTGCCCTGCACCAGGCGGAACTCGATGCGGCGCGCTTCCAGGTCCACGCGCGCGACCTGAACCTGCACCTTGTCAGTCAGGCGGTAACGCATGCCGGTACGCTCGCCGCGCAGTTCGTGCAGGGCGTCGTTGAACTGGAAGTACTCGCCGCCCAGTTCCGACACGTGCACCAGGCCCTCGACGTGCAACGTGTCCAGCGTGACGAAGATGCCGAAGCTTGCCACGCCGGTGACCGTGCCGCTGAAGTCTTCGCCCACGCGCTCCTTGACGAACCAGCACTTGAGCCAGGCCTCGACATCGCGCGACGCCTCGTCGGCGCGGCGCTCGCTGGCCGACAGCACCAAGCCCATCTTTTCCCAGATGGCCTGCTCGTGTTCGCGCTGACTGCGGCCGATGACGACCGCGTGATCGTCCAGGCTGGGCACATAACGCTGCCCCGCGAGCAACGCTTTGATGACCCGGTGCGTGAGCAGGTCGGGATACCGGCGGATCGGTGAGGTGAAGTGGCTGTAGCCCGGATAGGACAGGCCGAAGTGGCCCATGTTGTCGGGGCTGTAGACCGCCTGCTGCATCGAGCGCAGGCACATGGTCTGCAGCAGCTGGTAGTCGGGACGCCCGCGCACGGAATCCAGGAAATCGCCGTAGTCCTTGGCCGTGGGCATTTCGCCCCCGCCCAGCGACAGCCCCATGGTGCGCAGGAATTCGCGCAGCGACTGCAGGCGCTCGGGCGTGGGACCCTCGTGGATGCGGTACAGGCCCGGATGCTCGCTGCGCGTCATGAAGTCGGCCGCGCAGGTGTTAGCGGCCAGCATGCACTCTTCGATCAGCTTGTGCGCGTCGTTGCGCACGGACGGCACGATCTGTTCGATGCGGCCGAGCTCGTTGCAGACGATTTTCGTTTCAACCGTGTCGAAATCGATGGCGCCGCGCTTCTTGCGGCCTTGCGACAGCAATTGGAAGAGTTCGTACAGGTGCTGGACCTGCGGCATCACGCTGCGCATCGCATGCGCGGCCGGACCGCCCGGCTGCTGCAGCGCCGCCCAGATGTTGGTGTAGGTGGTGCGGGCGTGCGAGTGCATGACCGCGTTATAGAACTGGTACGCCGTGACCGTGCCGGCCTTGGCGCCGCTGGCCGGGATGACCATGTCGCACACCAGCACCAGACGGTCGACGTCAGGGTTGAGCGAGCACAGGCCGTTGGACAGAGACTCGGGCAACATGGGAATGACCCGGCGCGGGAAGTAGACGCTGGTGCCGCGCTCCATCGCATCGTCGTCCAGCGCATCGCCCGGACGCACGTAATGGCTGACGTCGGCAATGGCGACCAGCAGGCGCCAGCCCGGACGCTTGCGCTGGCCCGTGCCCAGCTCGACCGGCTCGCAGTACACCGCGTCGTCGAAGTCGCGCGCGTCCTCGCCGTCGATCGTGATGAGCGGCACGTCGCGCAGGTCGACGCGGTCTTTCAGATCGGACTTGCGGACCGTGTCGGGCAGGCGCGCGGCCTGCTTCAAGGCGCCTTCGGTGAAGTCGACCGGCACGTCGAACTTGCGCACGGCAATTTCGATTTCCATGCCGGGATCGTCGATCTCGCCCAGCACCTCGGCCACGCGGCCGAGCGGCTGCGTGTGGCGCGTGGGCTGCGCCATGATTTCCACCGCGACCACCTGCCCGTGCTGGGCGCCGTTGGTGTCGCTGGGCGGAATCAGGATGTCGTGCTTGATGCGCTGGTCTTCGGGCACGACGATGGACAGGCCGTGCTCGTGCAGAAAGCGGCCCACCAGCTTGTTGGTGCGGCGCTCGATGACTTCGACGATGGTGCCTTCCGGCTTGCCCCGGTATTCGCCCGACGGCTTGACCAGCACGCGGTCGCCGTGCAGCACCTTGAGCATTTCGCGAGGCGACAGGAACAGATCCGGCCCGCCGTCATCGCGCAGCAGGAATCCGAAGCCGTCGCGATGCCCCAGCACCTTGCCCGCCACGAAATCGAGCTTGGTCGCCAGCAGCAGCACCCCCTTGCGATTGGGCAGCAACTGCCCGTCGCGCTCCATCGCACCCAGGCGGCGCTCGAAGCCCACCATCGTCGCCTCGCGCTCGACGCCCATGCGTTCGGCCAGCTCAGCCGGCGACAACGGCGAACCCGCGGCGCGCAGCGCTGTCAGGATGGCTTCACGGGACGGAACATCAGGGTCGAAGTCCGGCGGCGCTTCGGGCAAGGGTGTTGATCTGTTGTTATTCGATTCGTTATTCGATCGTTTTGCCAAAGCTAAATTTTCCGTATATAATGCGCAGCTTCTGTGGTTCGCCCAAGGCTGAACACTGAAGCAGAAATGGTCAGAAGAGTTAGAAGCCGAATTAAAAAGCTGATAACTCGGGTTGAAAAAAACCCATTGTAAAACCAACTGCATTCGGACGCATGGATTAGTTCAAGGTTTAGAACTTGAATCTAAGTCACGCGACTGGAACGCAGCGTAGCACATAGTTCTGACAGTATCTTTCAGTGCCCAGGTGGCGGAATTGGTAGACGCGCATGGTTCAGGTCCATGTGCCGCAAGGTGTGGAGGTTCGAGTCCTCTCCTGGGCACCACGGAATTCTAATCAAGGCAGTTTCAAACTGGCTTGACCAAAAGGCTAAGAGCCCCGGAAATCGAAAGGTTTCCGGGGCTTTTGCTTTCCGCGGGGCTTTTTCTTTGCCCCGGGCGATTTACGTTGCCCTAAGCGTTTTGCTTTCCCCGGTCAGCGCCAGGGCACCTTGCGATTCAAATGATGACGCGCGTAAAGGTCCGCGCCCATGCCGTCGATCTGACCATCGATCAACGCCTCAAACGGCGCCAGCAGCGCGTCGAAGTTGCGCGGCGCCTCGATGGCATTGAGCGCGTGCGTCACGGCCTCGATGGTGGACAGCGCGCCCGGCACATCGGCATGGCGCACACGGTAGCGCGTCGACAGGCCCGGCGGCAGCATGACGCGCGGCAGCGCCGCAAGCGCCGGGTTGATGTGCAGCAGCTTGCGCGCATGCCCCCAGGTGCCGTCCGGCACGATCAGCCGGATGGGCGAGCCCATGTCCTGGCCGTAGCCCGGCGTCAGCACGTCGGCGCCCTCTCCCGGAAACAGCAGGCGCGGCGCGTACCCCGGCGCCGCCCAATCCGCCTCGGAAAAATATTCACCGACGACACGGCGCGCGCCCGCGATTCCCAGCACTGCCAGGCGCGCCGTGTTCAGCGCGTGGCGCGCTTCGCTGGGATGCTGCAGGACCACCACGCTGGTGCGGCAGGACAACGACGGGATCAGGGCGCAAAGGCAATGCGACAGCGGGCGCAGACAGCGCGTACAGAGGGATCGAGACATGGCCGACACTATATCGAAAGCGGACCGCACAAAAAAAGTGAAAAAAATGCAGACGAAGTTGCACACTTCAAAAAAAGTGTGCATAATCTCGTTCCTCTGCTGCTGAACACGAAACGGAAGCGAAAGCGACGCAACATGTAAAGCAACAGCGCCCAGGTGGCGGAATTGGTAGACGCGCATGGTTCAGGTCCATGTGCCGCAAGGTGTGGAGGTTCGAGTCCTCTCCTGGGCACCAATTACTACATCACGAGGTACCTGTCGTGATGCGCCAAAAGAAAAACCCCGAATGCGAAAGCGTTCGGGGTTTTTGCTTTGTGCGCGCCACACTGCGCAGGGCGAGGCGCCGCCGCGCATCGGCTGCGGCGCACGCCCCCAGCGCGGCGCGCTACTTCAACGTGCGCGTCATCACCACATGCGGAATACCGGCCTCGACGAACTCTTCGCCTTCGGCCTTGAAGCCATGCGCTTCGTAAAAGCCCGCGGCGTGCGTCTGGGCATGCAACACCAGCATGCGGTGGCCGTCGCCGTGCCCCTGCCCGATCAGCGCATCAAGCAACTGCCCGCCCACGCCCATCCCGCGCGCGCGCTTGTGAACCGCCATGCGGCCAATGTGTCCGTCGGGCAACAGGCGCCCCGTGCCCATCGGCGTGCCATCGGGTCCATACGCCACGGCATGCACCGACACCGCGTCGTCGTCATCCATCTCGATTTCCGGCGGCACGTTCTGCTCGACCACGAAAACCGCGTGGCGCACCGAATAAGCGTCGTCGCGCAAGCGATCCCAGGTTCCCAGCGCAATGCGCACCGTTGCTTCTTTGTTGGCCGACATGTCCTACCCCTACGTTGCAGCAAATGAATAACTGAATCCTACGCCGCATTTTCGCAAGGATGAAGAAGGCGCGAAAAGGGGTACGATCGCGGCTTGCCCTTGCCGCCCTTGGTCCGCCATGACGCCTGCCGCGCCCCCTGCCTGGTTGAAAGCCGCACCCGCGCTCTTTCTCGTGCTGTGGTCCAGCGGCTTTGTCGTGCTAAAGGTGGGCCTGGCCTATGCCGATCCGCTGACGTTCCTGGCGTTGCGCTACGCATGTGTCGTCTTGATCCTTGCGCCGCTGCTGCTGGCGCTGCGGCCGCCGTTGCCCACGCGGGCCAGCGCATGGGGTCACCTGGCGATGGTGGGCCTGCTGCTGCAGGCCGGCTACTTCTGCTTCACCTACCTCTCGCTCAAGCAGGGAATGTCGGCGGGCGGCGTGGCCCTCATCACCTCGCTTCAACCCATCCTCATCGGCCTGCTGGCGCCCGCGCTCGCGCATGAACGCGTCGACGCCCGGCGGTGGGCCGGCCTCGCGCTGGGCGTGGCGGGCGCCGCGCTCGTGATCGTGGCCAAGGCCTCGATCGACGTGCTGGCGCCGCTGGGGCTGGCGTTCGCGGTCGGCGCGCTGCTCTGCCTCACGGGCGGCACGCTCTACGAAAAGCGCTTCGGCACGCAGATCCATCCCGTCGCCTCCAACTTCGTCCAGTATGGCGTGGGCCTTGCCGTGTCCGCGCCGTTGGCATTCTGGCTGGAACCCATGCGCATCGAATGGACCGGCCCTTGCTCGGCTCGCTCGCCTATCTGGTCGTCGGCAACTCCCTGGTCGCCATCACCCTGCTGCTGGCCATGATCCGCCACGGCGAGGCCTCGCGCGTGTCAGCGCTGTTTTTCCTGGTGCCGCCCTGCACGGCGATCATTGCGCTGCTGATCCTGCGCGAACCCATTCCCCCGCTGGCCTGGCCTGGCATGGCGCTGGCCGCGCTGGGCATCCTGCTGGTGACCCGCAAGCCGGCCAGCGACGCCAAGTAGAATGACCGCCTTTCCGCCCTTGCGCCCTCGCCCATGAACGCCGTCGTCACCGCCGCCCTGCCGGTCTTTGCGCTGATACTGACCGGCTGGCTGGCCGCCCGCTGGCGCATCCTGGGCACCCACGCGACCGATGCGCTGAATCGCTACGTGGTGTACCTGTCCTTGCCCGCGCTGCTGTTCCGCGCCATGACGCAGGTGGACCTGGCGCAGATGGCGCACTGGGGCTTCGTCGGCGCGTTTGCGGGCGGCATCGCCATCACATTCGTGGTTTCGTTCCTGGCGCGCGGGCGCCGCGCGCAGACGCTCACCGACCGCAGCATCGAAGGCCTGGCGGCGTCCTACGCCAACGCCGGATACATGGGCATTCCGCTGTGCCTGGCGCTGCTTGGCGCCGACAGCCTGGCGCCCGCCACTTTCACCACGCTGCTTACCGCAAGCGTGCTCTTCGGATTTGCCATCGCCCTCATCGAGTTCGATCGGCAGCAGACGCCCAACCTGCCCGCGACGCTGCTCAAGGTAGGCCGCGCCCTGATCCGCAATCCGCTGCTGGCCGCCCCGGTCCTTGGCCTTGCGTGGGCGGCCACTGGTGCCCGTCTGCCCGAAGGCGTCGACCGCTATGTGGCCTTGCTGGGCGCGTCCGCCAGCCCGTGCGCGCTGGTGACCATCGGCCTTTTTCTGGCGCAGACGGAAACCGCGGCCTCCGGACCGGGCGTGATGCGCCTGGTGCTGGGCAAGCTGCTCCTGCAACCGGCCGCGACTGCGGTGCTGGCGTTCTACGTGTTCTCGATGCCGCCGCTGTGGGCCTGGACGGCCGTGCTGATGAGCGCGCTGCCCATCGGCACCGGACCGTTCATGCTGGCCAAGATGTATGGACGCGACGCCCGCGTGACCTCGCGCGCCATCCTGGTCAGCACCGTGGCATCGGTGGTGACGGTTAGCCTGCTCGTCGCGTGGATCAGCGCGCACCCCGTATCGTGAACTCACCAGCGGCTCTATATAACTTGAAGTTATTGCTAAAGCACGAATCCTTGGTTTGAGATATTTGCTGACAGGACTAGACTGACGTCCATTCCCACGGGTGCGCCTTTCGCACCCGTTTGCATTTACGACCTGATCCTCGGGATTTTCATGAGCGCCAACGCCTCCTCCCTGCCACTGCCCTCGGCCCTGCCGCCCAT
The DNA here is from genome assembly GCF_037039475.1 of Achromobacter sp. E1. NCBI lineage: Bacteria > Pseudomonadati > Pseudomonadota > Betaproteobacteria > Burkholderiales > Alcaligenaceae > Achromobacter > Achromobacter sp. E1. The sequence continues at coordinate 1,761,462 of NZ_CP146253.1, read as the reverse complement.
CCACATCAATCGCAAGCCGCTCTGGATTGCGGTGCTGCTGGTCCTGGCCGGCGCCCTGTACCTCAACCAGACCGTCAGCTGGCGCCAGGGCGCGCTGTGGGTGGTCGGCGCCCTGCTTGGTGTCACGCTGTACCACGCGTCGTTCGGTTTCACGCAAGCCTGGCGCGTGTTCGTGTCGGACCGCCGCGGGGCCGGCCTGCGCGCGCAGATGCTGATGCTCGCCGTGGGCGTGCTGCTGTTCTTTCCCTTTCTGGCCGCCGGCACGCTGTTCGGTCAGCCGGTCAACGGCTTCGTGTCGCCCCCGGGCGTCTCGGTCCTGCTGGGCGCGTTCCTGTTCGGCGTCGGCATGCAGCTGGGCGGCGGATGCGCGTCGGGCACGCTCTTCGCGGTGGGCGGCGGCAACACCCGCATGGTGGTGACACTGCTGTTCTTCATCGTGGGCTCGGTCATCGCCACGGCCAACTTCGGCTGGTGGTCCAGCCTGCCGGCGCTGGCGCCCACGTCGCTCATCAAGACCTGGGGTCTGGCGCCCGCGATCCTCGTCAATCTGGCCGTCTTTGCGCTGATCGCCTGGATCGCCACCACGCTGGAAAAGCGCCGTCATGGCCACGTGATTTCCTTCGCCTCGCGCACGGCTCGCCCCGTTTCGCTGCTGCAGGGTCCGTGGCCCCTCGTGTGGGGCGGCGTGGCGCTCGTCGTGCTGAACTTCGCAACGCTGGCGCTGGCCGGACGCCCCTGGGGCATTACGTCCGCTTTCGCCTTGTGGGGCGCCAAGACGCTGGATGTCCTGGGCGGCGACGTCGCCACCTGGGCCTATTGGGCCAAGCAGCCGTCGCTGGCCGCGCCGTTGCGCCAGGATGTCACCACCGTCATGGACATCGGCCTCATGCTCGGCGCGCTGGCCGCCGCCAGCGCGGCCGGCAAGTTCGCGCCCGTCTGGAAGGTGCCGGCGCGCTCGCTCGCGGGCGCCGTGATCGGCGGCCTGCTGCTCGGCTATGGCTCGCGCCTGGCCTTCGGCTGCAACATCGGCGCCTACTTCAGCGGCATCCTGTCGGGCAGCCTGCATGCCTGGCTGTGGCTGCCTGCCGCGTTCGCGGGCAGCGCACTGGGCGTGCACCTGCGTCCGCTGTTCGGCCTGGCCGTCGAAAAGACACCGCCGGCGTCCAGTTGCTGAGAAACAGTGTTCCAGCAATGGCCTCCTGATGCAGGAGGCCATTTTTTTTGCCCCGCCGCCAAGCCAGTGAACATGCGCCTTTGAGCCTGCCCCCCAACTGCGCAAGGCACGCGCCGGCGCACGCGCACGCGGCCCGCCATTCATCCGGCAGCCAGCGGCCCTGGTGTATGGTTGCTGCATTCCGAAAAGCGGAGACGGACATGAACTGGATAGCCGGCCGATTCACGGCCTTTCTGTTGACCCTTGCAGGCGCGGCCATCACCGCGGCCCTGGCCGCCACCGCGTCGTTGTGGTGGCTTGCGGCAGCCGTGCCGCTGGCGCTGCTGGGCGCGCTGGGCGTGTACGACCTGATCCAGCCGCGGCATGCCATTCGCCGCAATTATCCGGTCATCGGCAACCTGCGATTCCTGTTCGAATTCATCCGCCCCGAGATCCGCCAGTACTTCCTGGAGGACGACACGCAGGCCTCGCCGTTTTCGCGTGCGCAGCGTTCCATCGTCTACCAGCGCGCCAAGCGCGAGATCGACAAGCGCCCCTTCGGCACGCAGGAAGACGTCTACGGCGACCGCTACGAATGGATCAACCATTCCATGTCGCCCTCGCATATCAACGACACCGACTTTCGCGTCACCGTGGGCGGGCCCGACTGCACGCAGCCCTATTCCATGTCGGTGTTCAACGTGTCGGCCATGAGCTTTGGCGCGCTGTCGGCCAACGCGGTGCTGGCGCTGAACGAAGGCGCGCGGCAAGGCGACTTTGCGCACGACACCGGCGAAGGCGGCATCAGCCGCTACCATCGCCAGCCGGGCGGCAGCCTCGTCTGGAACATCGGCTCGGGCTATTTCGGTTGCCGCGACGAGCACGGCGCGTTTTCGGAAGAAGCGTTTGTGCGCAACGCCTGTACGCCGCAGGTCAAGATGATCGAGATCAAGCTGTCGCAAGGCGCCAAGCCGGGCCACGGCGGCATCCTGCCGGCGGGCAAGGTGACGATCGAAATCGCCGAGGCGCGGGGCGTGGCGCCTTGGCAGGACTGCAATTCGCCCGCCAGCCATTCCGCGTTCGACAGTCCGATCGGCCTGATGAAATTCGTGGCGCGCCTGCGCGAGCTCTCCGGCGGCAAGCCCGTCGGCTTCAAGTTCTGCGTGGGGCATCCCTGGGAGTGGTTCGCCATCGTCAAGGCGATGCTTGAAACCGGCATCACCCCGGACTTCATCGTGGTGGATGGCGCGGAAGGCGGCACGGGCGCGGCGCCCGTGGAATTCGTGGATCACGTGGGCACGCCGCTGCGCGAGGCGCTTCGGCTCGTGCACAACACGCTGATCGGCGTGAACCTGCGCGACCGCATCAAGCTGGGCGCGTCCGGCAAGATCATCACTGCGTTCGACATGGCCCGCGTGATGGCGATGGGCGCCGACTGGTGCAACGCCGCGCGCGGCTTCATGTTTGCCATCGGCTGCATCCAGGCCCAGGCCTGCCACACCGGCAAATGCCCCACCGGCGTCACCACGCAGGACCCGCTACGTCAACGCGCGCTGGTGGTGCCGGACAAGGCACAGCGCGTGGCCAATTTTCACAAGAACACGCTGCATGCACTTGCCGAGCTGCTGGCCGCGGCCGGCCTGACCCACCCGGGCCAGTTGCGCCCGCACCATATCGCGCGACGCATCTCGCCCAGCGAAATCCGCCTCTTGTCCGCGCTGTTTCCGGAGCTGGCGCCTGGCGAGCTGCTGCGCGGCGAGTTCCGGCACCAGGTCTTCCGTGCAGGCTGGGCGATGGCGCAGGCGCAGTCGTTTCAGCCCACCCACGACATCACCACGGCCCTGGCGCGCGAGCACGCCGCACAGGCCGCCGCGGCCGGCAACTCCTGAACGGCGCTGACGGGCGGCGCGGACAGGATCCGAGCCGCCCGCGCACCCGCTACAACCAGCGCTCGAACATGCGCGAGAACGACTCCATGAAGCGGTCGTCCAGGCCGCGCTCCTTCCAGGCCTCGGGCGTCACCTGCTCGGCATCGGCCACGTCGCGCTGGAACAGCGCCTCCATCTCGGCCGCGAACTCCGGTCCCAGGACCACGGCGTTGATCTCGTAGTTCAGCGCAAAGCTGCGCCAATCCATGTTGCTGGACCCCACGGTCGACCAGACGCCATCGACCACCGCCGTCTTCGCATGCAGCAAGGCGTCACGGCGTTCGTAGATCTTCACGCCCGAGCGCAGCAGATCGGTGTAGTGCGAACGCCCGGCATGAAACACCAGCGACGAGTCGCTGAAGCCCGGCAGCACCAGCACCACGTCCACCCCGCGCCGCGCCGCGGATTGCAGCACCTCGATGAACGCCGGATCTGGCACGAAATACGCCATCGTGATGTGGATGGATTTCTGCGCGCTTTCGAACGCCGACATCAACGTCAGATAGACCGTGTAGCCGTCGCTGCGATCGGGCTGGTTCGCAAGGATGCGAACGGCGGTGTCGCCGACCGCCGGCGCAACGTGCGAATCGCCGCCCTTGATGGGCTCCTTGGCCTGCGATGCCCAGCCGGCCTGCAACACCTGTTCCAGCTGCGCCACGGCCGGCCCTTCGATGCGCAGGTGCGTGTCGCGCCAGGGCGCGGAGTCGGCTTCCTTGGCGGGCTTGCCTGCCTTGGCGCCCGAGCCGCCACCGGATCCCGACGCCCCGGAGCCGCTTCCGCCCGAGAACGAAGACGACTCGTACACGCTGCTGACGTTGATGCCGCCCAGGTAGCCCACCTTGCCGTCGACAACCAGCACCTTGCGGTGGTTGCGCTGATTGGGCGACCAGCCGGCGCGCGCGTTGACCGGATTGACGGGATTGAAGACCACCACCTGCACGCCCGCGTCGCGCATGCGCTGGAAGAGGTCATCGGGCGTCTTGATCGTGCCGACCGCATCCACCATCAGCGACACCTCGGCGCCACGGTTGCGCGCCGCGATCAGCGCGTCTGCAAAGCGATTGCCTTCCGCATCGTCGTCGAAAATGTAGGTTTCCATGTGCACGTAGCGGCGCGCCTGGGCGATGGATTGGAGCATCGCCTTGTACGTGCTGGGTCCGTCGGCAAGCAGGCGCACACGATTGCCCTTGACCAGGGGCGCGCCGCTGACCGCCTGCTCCACCGCCAGGTGCCGTGCGAGAAAATCATCCTTGGGGGTTTGAGGGTCCGCTGCAATGCCTTGCCCGCGACGATAGCTGTCCCGTGCCGCATCCGCGGACAGGCCTGCTTGCGCGGCGCGCGCGTGCCGCTCCTGCGCGTCCGGGACGCTGGCGCAGGCGGCGAGCACGGACGCGACGCACGCATACAGGACGGCGCGCGCCCACCGGCGCGCGTCGGTGGTCAGTTCCTGCAGGGCATTGCGCGGCCCACCCCGGCTCAATGCCGGTAATGGGCTCATGATGCGTCTCTAGCGCCGATTACCCGCCACAAAAATGCAGCCGAGCACGGCGCCCACTATCGCCGCCACGCCGACCGACTTCCATGCATTCTCATGCACGTATTCGTCCGCATAAGCGGTGGCCCGGCGGGCTCGTTCGCGTGCGACGCCTTCCCAGCCGCCAGCGGATTCACGTGCATCGGCGAGCTGGCGCTTCAAGCGCGCGCGCGCCGCTTCGATTTCGGAGCCCGTGTACGACGCGGTCGAACGCAAAAGGTCTTCCGTGCCGGCGAGCAGCTCGTGGAAGCTGTCATTCACGCGTTCACGATGCAAAGCCATTTCAGCGCGCTGGTGCTTTCGATTCATGCTAGCTCCTTGGATTTTTTCTTGGAAGTCCCATTGTCCACACCAACGGCCCAAAACTGCCCGAGCTTTCGCAACCAGCAGTAAACCGATATTTCAGCGGCCTGAAACTTGCTGATGGCGGAGTCGGGGCGCGTGCGCGTGCCCTCGCAGCCCCTTCCCGTCTCCCGCCAAACGCGGTTTCGATTTCGTAAAAGTCCATTGCATTCAGAGGCCTGGCGCTTGACACGCAAACCCCCTCAGCCGCCACAATGAGTCTTTGCAATGCGCTTCAACCGCCCCAAAAAGGAACTGAACGCATGGTTTCTCCTTCCGCACTCCTTGCCGCCGTCGCCCCCGAATTCATCGCGCAGGAGCCGCAGCACCCCAGCGCCGAGCAGATCGAATTGCACGAAGGGCTGCTCGACAGTGCCGCCCATATCGATCCCAAGTTCCTGTACGACGCGCTCGGCTCGTCGCTGTTCACGGCCATCACGCAACTGCCCGAATACTATCCAACGCGTTGCGAAGACGAGATCTTTCAGCGCCACGGCAAAGATATCGCGCGCCATGTCGGCCCCGTGCAGGCAATGATCGACCTGGGCGCCGGCGATTGCGTCAAGGCCGAGCGGCTGTTTGCCAGCCTGCGGCCCAGCCACTATGTGCCCGTCGATATCTCGGCCGACTATCTGCAGGCAGCCGTGCGGCGCCTGAGGCTTTCGTATCCGGACATGCGGATCACGGCTGTCGGCCAGGATTTCTCGCATGAACTGGCGATGCCCGAAGGCGTTCCGGCACAGCAACGCCTGTTCTTCTATCCCGGCTCCAGCATCGGCAATCTGGGCCCCGATGCCGCGTATGCCATGCTGCGGCGCATCCGCGAAGCCTGTCCCGGCGGCGGACTCGTGGTCGGCGTTGATCGGGTCAAACCGAAGAGCGTGCTGGAACCGGCCTATGACGACGCCCTGCACCTGACGGCCGCGTTCAACCTGAATTTGCTGCGCCACGTGAACACCGTGCTCGGCAGCGATTTCAATGTCGATGACTGGCGCCACGTGGCGCTCTTCAACAGCGAACGTTCTCGCGTCGAAATGCACCTGGAGGCGCGGCGCGCCGTGCACGTTGCCTGGCCCGGCGGCCATCGCGAGTTCAAGGCCGGCGAACGCATCCACACCGAGAACTCCTACAAATTCACGCCGCAAGCCTTCAGCGATCTGCTCCACCGCGCGGGCTTTCACGACATCGCGCACTGGTCGGACGCCCGCGACTGGTTTTCTGTTTTCAGCGCCCGCGCCTGACGCAGGGCGCCCACGATTCTGGAGATATCCCCATGGACCCCGCATGCCTGCTGACTCATCCCGCCATCGGGCCTTATGCCAGCGGACAAGCCGGACAGCACGACCGGTACGACGCCGTACGCTCCACCACCGCCGCCTTGGCCGCGCCCTTGAGCCCGGAGGATTGCCAGGTGCAATCCATGCCCGATTGCAGTCCGGTCAAATGGCATCTGGCGCACACTACCTGGTTCTTCGAGACCTTTCTGCTGGCGCGCTATGACGCGTCCAGTCCGCCCTTCCATCCGCAATACCGGATGCTTTTCAACTCCTACTACAACGCCGTCGGCGCAAAACATCCGCGCCCCCAACGCGGCCTGTTGTCGCGCCCTCCGCTGTCGGAAGTGCTGCAATACCGGCAACATGTCGACCAAGCGATGCACGCCCTGATCTCGCGCCTGGGCGGCAACGATCCCGAATTCGACGCGCTGCTCGAGCTCGGCCTCAATCATGAGCAACAGCATCAGGAACTCATCCTGACCGATCTGAAGCACATGCTGTCGGCCAATCCGCTCAGGCCGGCTTACGTCGCACCGGGCCAGCCCGCGCAGCCGCCCGCTACCACACCGGGCTGGACCCGGTACGACGGCGGCATTACTCGCATCGGCCACGACGGACGCGGCTTCGCCTTCGACAACGAAGGGCCGGCCCACGACGTCCTGCTGACGCCCTTCGCCCTGTCCGATCGCCTCGTGACACAGGGCGAATACCTGGCCTTCATGCAGGACGGCGGGTATAAGCGGCCCGAACTGTGGCTCTCGATGGGGTGGGACATGGTGAGCGCACTAGGCTGGCGCGCCCCGCTGTATTGGGAAAGCTCGGACGATGCGTGGCGCGTCTTCACGCTGCGCGGCATGCAGGACCTGGAGCTGCACGCCCCGGTCACGCATGTCAGCTACTTCGAGGCCGACGCCTACGCACGCTGGGCCGGCGCGCGCCTGCCGCGCGAAGCGGAATGGGAACACGCCGCGCGCCAGTTGTCGGAAGACACCTATTCGGCCCGCGCGAACATGCTTGAAAACGGTCACCTGGACACGCGCCCCGCCCCGGCGCGCCACGGCCCGGGCGGTCCCGTGCAATTGTTCGGCGACGCGTGGGAATGGACCTCAAGCGGCTATGACGCCTATCCCGGGTTTCAGCCCAGCGCGGGCGCCGTCGGCGAATACAACGGCAAGTTCATGTGCAACCAATACGTTCTGCGGGGCGGCTCGTGCGCGACGCCGCGCGACCACATCCGGCCCAGCTACCGCAATTTCTTTCCGCCCGAGGCGCGCTGGCAGTTCTCGGGCATCCGCCTGGCGCGGGATGCCTGAAGGGCGGCGCGCGACCTTATCAGCACTGGCTGAACAAGGCGTCCAGACCGGCCGGAAAAATTTGGCCGGCACCCACTTGCACTCCAAAAAAACTTCGTGCTAGAATTTCGTTCTTCGTTGATCGGCACTTGCACCGCAAACCGAACGGCGAAAAAAGGATGGCGCATTAGCTCAGCCGGTTAGAGCGACGGAATCATAATCCGCAGGTCCCCTGTTCGAATCAGGGATGCGCCACCAAGAAATTTAAAAGGGCCCGCACAGTGTGCGGGCCCTTTTGCATTCGGGCGGATTATTTACACCCGAAACACCACATTAAACCCGATAGACCGCATCGCGGCGGCGGCCGCCCCAGGTGGCAGCCAGGCTCGCCACGAAGGCGCCGATCAGCATCGATGCAAAGCCCCACAACGCGAACGCCGCGGCAGCCTTGCGGGCTGCGTCGGCAGCTTCCTTGGCCTTCACCTTGGCTTCTTCCGCGGTCTTCTTGGCGTTCTGGATCGCCTCGTCGACGCGGCGCTGCGCAACGGCGGGCTCCACACCGGCCTGCGCGGCCACGACCTTCACCACGTAGTCGCGATCTGCGGGCGTCATGTCGCCGCGGGTGATGCTCATGGCGACGATGCGGCCAACTTCGGCACGCGCCGCTTCAGGATCGGTGTTGGCCTCGGGACGTTCCGAGCGCATCAGGGTGTCGGTGAGATAGTCGGTTGCGCGCTCCATGCCACCGCCACTGCTCGCACCGGCAGCGCCGGCCGTCGCCGCCGCGGTTGCCGCCGTGCCGGCCGTGGCCGCCACCGAAGCGCCGGCCTTGGCAACGCCGGAAGCCATCGACGCGAGCGCGGAGCCCAGCAGCGCGGCGCTGACCACGGCGCTCAGCGCCCAGACCAGAAAGCCGTGCGCGGTATCGCGAAAGTAAACCTCATCGGAATGCACGTCGACCCATTTCGTCCGCAGGCGCCCGGCGACATAGCCGCCGATGCCGTACGAAATGATCTGCGTCAGCAGCATCCAGACAATGATGCCAACCCCGATGGCGGGAGCCGACATGCCCTCCTCGCCCCAGGGCGAAACGGACAGAAAACCGAGGCCGGTGCCGCCGGCAAACAATGCAAGCGACAGCGCCGCGGCGATCACCGCGCCGGCGAATACCGCCGCCCACGACACGGCCGAAATGGCGGACTCACGTGGAGGCACGCCATCGGCATAAGGTTGGCTCAATGAAGACGTATTTTGCATGATCGATCCTTGTCCAGAGACTTACGCAGCCGCGCACACGCGGGTGCCAAAGCGGAAATGGCGCACCGGCCTTCAGTGCCAGAACAGAGCCAGCAGGATGATGATGGGAATGGGCACGCCGAGCAGCCACAACAGGATTGAGCGCATGGAAACCTCCTTGCTTCGATGAAGGGATCGGAAATGAAGTAATGCTGGCCGCAATCAGGCCAGGTCGATGGTGCCGGGCGCGCGGGGATCCGGCGCGGGCGGCGTGGGGTCGATGACGTCGGGGTTGTCCGTGGGACGGCCCGGGTCCGGACGCGGATCGTCCGCAGGCGGGTTTCCCGGGAGCGCCGGATCGTCAGGCGTGAGATCGTCCGGTTGACCGGGCTCTCGATGCGGGATCTGGGACATGATTGCCTCTCCTCAAGCAGCGCAAGATGCGCCTTGCATGAGCATCAGCAAATGGCGTGCCCAAGACCGGTAAACGGCCGGGCGCCATGGAAGGAGAGCGCGCGGCGTCAGTCCTTGCGCTTGCCGCCGCTTGGGGCTGGCGCGCGTTCGGACGTGTCGTTTGCGAGAAATGCAAGGACGGCAGCCTTGCCGGCCGTGGACGCTTCATCCTGGCTGGGATATCGCCTGTCCGAGTAATTGGTGCTGCGCACATTGCCGGATTCGGGATCGAGCAGGGTAATGATCCACGCGAACTCGCCGGGCGAAAGCTGGCGGACCTGCAAGGTGGCGCGCGTGCCAGGGCGTAGTTTTTGCGGCATCGGGCGGCCTCTCGGGTGTTTTGATCACGCCATCGTAGCGCAATCGCGCCGGGTTGCCGAAGCGTGTTCCGCCGTCGGAAATTGCTGCGTCCGCACACGATTTTCATGCTGCACACTGCGCGGCAAATACGCCACAAAGCCGCCCGCCGGCAAGGAAAACCCTAGGGTGCAGTCTCGCAATACAGGCGCACAATCGACCCAAACATCAAGACCGCACAGCGGCGCCGCATCCCCTAAATCAGGCGAGGACGGAGACAACATGACTTACGTAGCAGTTTTCATGAGCTGTTTGATGGTTATGGGTATCGTCGCGTTGGTGGTTCAAACGATACGAAGCGCAGGGCCCGAGCCCTTGCTGAAGATATCGGCGGCGATTGTCAGTTCCACTTTTGCCTCGTTGCTGCTGGTTCCCTTGGGGTTCGCAGTCGCCCTGACGATGCTCGTCGAGTAAATCTCCCCCTCTCACGACACGGCCCGGACTATCCGTTGCGGGCCGGTCTGCCGCGCGTCGCTGCCCAGCACAACAATGAACCGGCGGTGACCATTGCCACGCCCTGCCAGAACGGCAGGGTGAGCGGCGTGGATAGCCACAGCGCGGCAAAGAAGGTGGAGAAGACTGGCGTGAAGTACGACGCGGTAGCCAGCAGGGTCAGGTTGCCCCGCAGTATTCCCACGTTCCACAGTGCATAGCCGCTTGCCATGGCGCCAGCGGCCACGCACAACTCGACCGTGGCGGGCGCGGCAAACACCAATGCGGGTTCCGCGCTGAACAGGTACTTGATCCACAAGACCGCTGCTGTGAGCATGAAAAACAGGGCGACGCCATTCTTGCCGTCCGCAAAGCGCTTGGTCACGTTGCAGTAAACGGCCCAGATGATGGCGCCGCTGAAGGCCAGTCCATAACTCAGAGGATTGCTCGACACATTCGCGGCGGTGCGTTCTATTGACAGCCCGCCCGTTCCGCCCACGACCCAGACGATGCCGCACACCGACAACAAGATGCCCGGCGCCACCCACCAGCTCGCCCGCTGCCCATTGATGAGCATGGCGAACACCACCGTCAGGCATGGCCACAGGTAATTGACGATGCCCAGCTCGATGGCTTGCGCACGATCGGCCGCGAACCCCAGCGACAGCGACAGGCATATCTCATAGGCCACGAACAGCAGGCTGCCCACGATGAGATACGACCGGGGAAACGTGCGCAGCTTGGGCAATCCCAGCAACAGCACCAGGAAGATGGACCCTCCCGTATAGATCAGCGCGGCGCCGCCAATGGGGCCGAAGTTTTCACTGACGCCCCGGATCAGGCCGACGACCGTGCCCCACAGCAGGATAGCCAGCAGACCCAGGATGGTGGCCGCGTTCCGGCCAGGATTCAATTGCATTACCGTTTCCGATTGTGCGCCGTGCATGCCCGGCAATCAGACCGGACCGGCGCCAAGGCGGCAAGTTTAGCGAAAACCCAACGGAGAAATAGCGGCATGGCCATTTCTACACGCAGGATGAGCGACGTGCTGGCAAGCACGGATTCGGGGCGCCTTTACCGCATTGAAGTGTTCTTGCGGGCGGACGAAGCGGGCGACAGCCCCATGCCGCTTGCCGCATCGCGCTACATACTCAGAACGTCCGAAGGCGACCCTGTCGTAGCGCTGGACGACAGGCGCTATCGCTTGAAATCGGGCGAGGTCCTGACCGCGCTCTCGCCGCGCCAGGATATGTGACGCGCATGGCGACCGGCGGCGGACCTACTGGTCCTGCGCCACCCGGCGCTTGCCCAGGCCCTTGGCGCGGTACAACGCCACATCGGCCCGCTCGAGCAACTGCAACATGGTGGCGCCCGATTGGGGATACACCGCGATGCCGATGCTTGCCGACACCGCGACACGCACGTTGGGATACGGCAAGGACAGGCTCTCGACCAGGGCCTCGGCCACCAGCCGCGCGTTCTCCTGGTTGGCGCCCAGCAGCAGCACCGCGAATTCGTCGCCGCCCAGCCTTGCCGCCACGTCCGAGACCCGGATGGCGCTGGCCATGCGATCGGCCGCCTCTTTCAGGACCGTGTCGCCGGCCGCGTGCCCGTGCATGTCGTTGACCGCCTTGAAGCCGTCCAGGTCGATCGCCAGGATCGAGAACGAATCGCCGCTGCGCTGGGCGACCGCCAGTTCACGCAGCACCAGTTCGCCGAAGAGCACCCGATTGCACAGGCCGGTGAGCGGATCGTAGTGCGCCAGGTGCTGGGCGCGCGCCAGCTTGCGCGACGCCTGCAGCATGGCGGCGCCCACCTCCTGGGCTTCCTTGATGCGCGTGGCGGGCAGCTCCACGGTCCGGCCTTCGCCCAGCGCGAGCGCCGGCGCGACCAGCCCCTGCACGGCCGACGTGAGCCGGCTTGCAAGCCTGAGCGCCAGCCACAACCCCAAACCGAACGCGAACAACGTACCCAGACCAATCCACGCGATGGAGCGGTACAGGTCCGTGGTCAGCAACTGCATGGGCGCGCCGGCGGCGACTGTCCAGCCCGACAGCGTCGACCGGCTGAACGCGGTGTAGACGGGCGTGCCTTCCTTGGTGATCGTCTCCAACGAGCCTTCGCCTTCCTGCTGCACGGCGCGGGCCAGCGCCGGCACCGCCTTCTGGCCCACAAATTTGGAGGTGTCGCGGGTGCGGGCAATGATGGTTCCCGAGCCGTCCAGCACGGCGGCCACCCACCCCTCGGGCAAGGCGCGGCGGCCCAGGACGTTGCCGATGCGCTCGGGCGACAGTCCCACGTTCAGGCTGTACACCACCTCTCCGTCCCGCACGACCGGCACGCCGAGCGCGATGGTGGGGTCCTTGGTCAGGCCGCCGGTGAACAGGCTTGTCAGCACCGGCATGCGCGTCTGGAAGACGCGACCCAGTTCATCGGGCGCCCTGCCGGTTGGCAAGGCCGTGCCGTAGGGCACCTGCGTGTTGATGATCTGCCGGCCTTCCTTGTTCGTCAGCACGTAAGTGTCGGCGATCTGAAAGCGCACGGACTCGCGCGCGCGCCGATGAAAGCCCGCGAGATCGCCCTCGACCAGATCCGGCGAGGACGCCAGCATCTGCAAACCTGCTTCGACGCCGGTGAGCTCGCGATCCAGGATCGCCGTGAGATTGCGCGCCAGGAAGATCGTGTCGCGGTAGATCCGCTCTTTCTGGATGACGTAGCTTTCGTAGACGGCGACCGTCGCCACGATGAGCGCCGGGGTAATACAGGCAAAGACGAGGGCAAGCAGCCCCGTCCGCATGGAATAGCGGCGCGCCCGGCGGCGGCGCACGCCAGCAACCGTTTCGCCGTCAGCCATCGCGCGGCCTGCCCCTCGGTCTGCCCATCGCCCTGCTATCTCTCTTCCAGGTCCGGCGTGCCTGAAAACTGGCTCTTGAGCAGCGTCAGCGCACCTTTTTCAGCCAGCGCTTCGTTGGGGAACACGTGCTTGGTGTCTTCAAGAACCGGAAAGCCGAAGACGCGCACGCGTGCGTGATATCCCTCGGGCGTTTCGGCGAACTCAATGTCGAAGTTGCGTTCCTCGATCCAGCCCGACCGATGCAGTTTCCATTCCATATCCGGCGCGCTCCTGTTTGGCGAAGTTGACACGAAAGGCCGGCCGCGGTTCGGCCAGCGCTGCTACACCTTACACCCGGCCGGGCGCACGCGGGCGCCCGGCGAGATCATACGTCGCGGGACTGGCGATCGCTGGCAAGCGCTGCCTGCGCACGCGCGCCGGCGCCCCCGGACGCCGGCGGCGAACCGGCCACGGGGTTGCCCGGCAGCGGCGCGCTCACGGCGTGCACACCCCCCGGGTCGCCTGCCGCGGGCGAAAACAGATCCCAGCTTGCCATGAACAACGCCGCGATGAGCGGACCGATCACGAATCCGTTCAGCCCGAACAGCGCCATGCCGCCCAACGTGGAGATCAGGATTACGTAGTCCGGCATCTTCGTGTCCTTGCCCACCAGAATGGGCCGCAGCACGTTGTCGACCATGCCGATGACCAGCACGCCGAACGCAATGAGCACCGCGCCCTTGACCACGGCGCCCGTCAGCAGGAAGTACACGGCTACCGGCGCCCAGATCAGCCCCGCCCCGATCGCGGGCAGCAGCGACAGGAAGGCCATGATGACGCCCCACAGCAGCGCTCCCTGGATCGAGAGGATGGAAAAGATGATGCCGCCCAGCGCACCCTGCGCCGCCGCGACCGCGACGTTGCCCTTGACGGTGGCTCGCACCACGGTCGTGAACTTGCGGAACAGGTGCTGCTTGTGCGTGTCGCTGAGCGGCACGGCACGGCGCAGTCGCGCCGACAGCAGCGGACCGTCGCGCAGCAGGAAGAAAAGCAAATACAGCATGATGCCGAAGCTGACCACGAACTGGAACGTGTCCTGCCCGATGTTCAAGGCCTGGGTGGCCAGGAACTGGCTGGCCTGCATTGCACCGGCCGTCAGCTTGTCCTGCAGGCTGGCAATATCGGCCAGGTCAAAGCGCGCCAGCAATGCATGCACGGACGGCGGCAGTGCGTCCATCGCCTGCTGGAAGTACGCGCCAAAGTTGATTTGCCCGGACTTGATGCTTTGGTAGAAATTCGCCCCTTCGTTCACGAGCGACCCGCTGATCACGACCAGCGGAAGAATCACCAGCAGCAGCACGAGGAGCAGCGTGATGAGCGCGGCCAGATTGCGCCGCCCGCCAATGCGCGCCACCAGACGGCGCTGCAACGGCGCGAAAAGGATGGCAAGAATGGTGCCCCAGAAAACGGCGCCATAGAACGGCCACAACAGCCAGCCGAACGCGATGGTGACCACCACGAGCAGGAGCACGAAGGTCCTGTAATGCACGCCTGAAGAATCGCTCATAGTCAGTCCAAGGCACGGCATGCGCCGCAAGAGCCGCATTGTACAAAGCGCGGCCGGGCGCCGCTGGGATCGCGACAGGGCTGGCGCATAGCTAGGGCGCGGCCGAGCCCGCGCTGGCCGCCTGCAGTAGTGTTGCGCGCGCGGCTTCCAGCCCACCCGACTGCGCGTTCAATGCTCGCAACCGCTGGTTCAGCTCTTGTTGCAAGGTCGGCTTGGCCACCTTTGTTTGCCCATCTTCGAACTGGATGTCCGCGGCATTGGCCGCCACGAAGTCCGCAATGGCCAGCGCATCGCGGGCAATCGCATCCATCCTGGATGCCGCGTCGATCAATTCCCCGGCCGGCGCCGTCACCGCCTCGTCATAGACGCCGTCATAAACGGGCGCCAGGTCGGCGGGCAAGGCAAGATCCGCGCGCGCCTTGTCTGCCTTGCCGCGCGCCGCCTGGATCTGGGCGGCACTGCCAGCCAGCGTCTTGCGTGCGGTCTCCAGGCTGCCCCGGCGCGCCACGATCTCTTCAACGGACTGAATCGTCTCCACCGACAACACCTCGCGCAGGGGCGCCGCCGCCTTGGCCAAGGCCTCCTGGAAATCTGTCATGACCTCGTACGCGTCGTCGTAGCCGCCAATGGCTTCCTTTTCCGACTTGTCCAGCATGCCGATCGGCACGAGCGTCACGTTGTTCATCCGACCCTGCAGCAACTGTATGAATGCGGCGCGCTCCTGCGGTTCCTTGTTGACGCACGCCGCCAGCAACATCGAGACGACCGCCATGCCTGTCACCCACGCGCGAACCCAAACCATGCGCATCCTGTTAGCACTCCGATTCCGCAGATTACGGCCGCACGAGGCGGGCCATTCCGGCAGATTATCCGGTAGCGCTGCCAGTGGGGCCAGAAGGGGCGGAATTTGTTGCCATCGAAGCGAGTTGACACAGTGCGCGCCGCGCCGCGCGCCCGCGTCGCAGCCCTTGCGCATCCTCTAAAATCGAACATTCGGCGGCCGGTTGCCGCCTCTTCTCATTGCCTTGGCTGACGACATGACTCAGAACGCTTCCCCCCTTCCCTGGGGCTTCACCCTGCCGGATTGCCGCGGCGCAAACGCCCTGCTTCATTTCATGAACGACCTCGCGCGCGTGGTCAATCAATACCTGGGCCACGGCAAGTTGTCGGAGCAAGCGCTGGCGGATGCGCAAAAGGCGGTCAATGCCTTGCTCGAGCGCTATGTGGAAATTCAGGCGGCCCCGGAGGCCTTTGACGACGAACGTATCGAACTCGCCTTGGAAACCCAGCAGCAGCCCGATGGCACGACCGGCGCCCAGGTGGCGCTGCGCATGTCGCCACGCCTGGAAGGCCTGATCATCGAGGCCCAGCGACAGGCCCGGCCCGCAACGCACTAATAGGCAAGGGCGCACGTCTAGCGCCCTCCTTTTCGAAAAAGCTTGCATAATCGCTCAAATGTCGATAATATCGTCGGTTGGATCTGAAAGAGCAGACCTTTGAGGGTCAGCCCGGCCAAGCTAAACGCCTGTGGCCACCCCCTGCCAAGATCCGCCCGACAGCGCTGGCGTCCTAGCGAAGTACAACGCAAAAAACGCAACCCCAGCGCCGCATCGGGAACGCCTTCACCCGTCCGCCAGTCCGGACCGGCATGAAGCAAACCCAACCCAAATGATGGCTTCACCCGCTACCAAGCGGGCGTACGCCAACGCGCCGGCAATCTTGTCTTTCGCCGCGCAGCCTGAATCGATGCCCTCCAAGACTGGACGAAGGCATCACTTCGCCGGACCCGGCGCGCAAAAAACATGAGAATGCGCAAAAGGACGGCAGCAGCAATGCGTTAGTGTCATGTAGCGCGTGTCCAATCACATCCGGCGGACGCAGCGCATCACGCACACTCATGGCGGCAATTTTCCCGCCCGGTGCGTTCACCATGGCAAGACGCAGCTTTTCCTATAACTAGAACCTAAAGAGAACACAACATGAACACTCGTTTCACCACCACCGACCTGATCCGACGCCCGGCCCATACGCAGCTCGACGACATGCCCATCCACATCGGCGACATCGTCTATCTGCAACCGGCCGACGGCCCCGAGATTCGCGCCACGGTCATCTTCAATGCGCCGATCAACGGCACGACGACCTACACCACCGAAGTCGTGCCCTGCGGATCGGCCGTACAGAAGGCGCCGGGCCAACGCATCCGGTTCCGCCACGAGCACGTGCATCGCATCGAACCGGTGCGCCGCAACGCTCGCTGATCTGACTCAAAACCGCCGCCTGACTAGTGCGGCGGTTTGCTTTGTGCGTGATAAAGTCCGGGCAACTCCAGTCCGCCGATCTCAACATGCAGAACAATCGTCTCGCGGTCCGTATCTGGGACCTCCCCACCCGACTCTTTCACTGGGCCCTCGTCGTCTGCATCGTCGGCGCGTTCGTCAGCGTCAAGTTGGGCGGTCTGTACATGGACTGGCATGTGCGTTTCGGGTGTACGGCGCTGGGCCTGATCCTGTTTCGCCTGCTCTGGGGCTTTGCCGGACCGCGTTATGCCCGCTTCGCGCATTTCGTGCGCGGCCCGGGCGCCGTGGTCCGCTACCTGAAGGGCGCCGCCGCGCCCGCCGGCCACAATCCGCTGGGCGCGCTGTCGGTCATGGCCTTGCTGCTGGTCGTGGGCTTTCAGGCGGTCAGCGGCCTGTTCACCACCGACGACATCATGACGCAGGGCCCCTTGTTCGGGTATGTCTCGGAAGCCACCGCCAGCGCGATGACGTCCTGGCACAAGCTCAACGAGTGGGTCATCATCGGCCTGGTCGCGTTGCACCTGCTGGCCGTCACCTGGTATGCGGTCGTGCGCCGCAAGCGTCTGGTGCGTGCCATCATCACCGGCAACGTCGACGCCAAGGATGTGCCGGCCGGCACGCCGCCCGCGCAGGATGGGCTGGCGGTCTGGCTGCGCGCCCTGGTGTTGGGTGCCTGCGTGACGGGACTGGTGCTGTGGATACGATCGCTCGAGATCGTGTCCGACATGTCCTTCTCCTGATCGCGCACTGACCCGTCCTGCCATAGGTTGACACCTACGGCACGGTATCCGTAGCAGGCTACGGACTGAACACCCGGTGAACTTCATCGGGTGTTTTGCATTGTAGGGACAGGTGCGGACGCTCGGTGTTGTAGATTTCGACGGACTGCTTGACCATGAGCCGGGCTTGGGCCAGATCGGCGGGCTTGTGGAGCAATAGCTCTCCCTTCAGGATGCCGTTGACCCGCTCAGCCAAGGCATTCTGGTAGCAGTCGTAGCCGTCAGTCATCGAGCAACGGATGCCGTGCCGCGCGTGCAGGCGCTGGTAGTACGTTGAGCAATACTGGATGCCTCGATCCGAGTGATGCACCAGCGGTTGGCTCGAGCGCCGCGAGCGCAACGCCATCTCCAGTGCGCGGCGCACCCCTTCGGTCTGCAGATTCTCTGCCACGTGGTAGCCCACGATCTTGCGCGAGTAGGCGTCGGTCACCAAGCTCAAGTAGGTGCACCGCTGGGCGGTCGGCAGGTAGGTGATGTCGGCTACCCAGACCTGCTCCGGGCCCGTCGGCACCACTTGGCCTTCGCCTGCCTTGAGCAGGTTAGGGTGGCGTCGGAAGCGGTGATGGCTATCTGTGGTCTTGTGATACGCCCGGCGCGGCCGCACCAGCATCCGGGCGCTGCGCAGGATGTCGAACAGCGCATCGCGCCCGGCCTTGATCCCCGCCTCGCGTAGCGGCTGGCCCAGCATGTGATGCAGCTTGCGCGTACCCAACGTCGGTTGACGTACCCGCAGCGCGGTGACCATCGATACTACTTGGCATGCCTGCTGCTGGCGCTCGCGCTCTCTGTGCCTGCTCTTGTAATACGCCTGGCGGCTATGGCCCATGTAACGGCAAGCCCTTGCCACGCTCAGCCCTTGGACGAGCTTTTGCGTGAGGACTTGCCCAAAGGCTTTTTTACGACGCGTACCCCGTAATCCTTCTCCAACACATTGACCACGGCCTCAAACAACTGCGCCTTCTCGCGGGCTTCCTTGAGCTGAATCTCCAGTTCCTTGATCCGCTGCTCGGGGGTAAGCACTTTGCCTTGACGATCCATGTCCACTCCTCTGACCGTCGGCAGGCTCCAGCCGCTCAGCCCCGGTCGACCATGCTTGCGCAGCCACACCAGCACCGTCGACCGACCTTGGATTCCATAGCGGCGCTGAGCCTCTTTGTACGTCAGCTCGCCTTTTTCCACCTGCTCGACAACGGACAGTTTAAAAGCCAGGCTGTAGTCCCGCTGGGTGCGCTTGATCCTTGATTCCAATTGACTCTCCTTTTTTCTCTCAAAAAGGTGTCAACCAATTCCAGGACGGGTCACACCCATGAAAAAAGCCCCTTGACGGGGCTTTTTGCTTTTTGCTTTTTGCTTGTTGGGCGGCGGGCCGGCACGGCCGGCCCAGCACCTTACTTCTTCTTGCGATACGCGTCGTGGCAGGCCTTGCAGCTGGCGCCCACGTCGCCGAAAGCGGCGCGCAGCTTGTCCAGATCGCCTGCGTCGGCAGCCGCCGACAACTTCACGATGTTGTCCTGAAACGCCTGCTGCTTCTGCTTGAAGCCCGCGGCATCGCTCCAGATTTCCGGACGGGCGTCGCCGCCTTCCGTACCCGGACCGAAGCCCGCCCAAGGCAATGCCGACAGCGTCTTCAGCACATCGACGTTGGCCTTGATCTGCGCGGCGTCGTAGGGCGCCTGGCCCTTGACCACCGGCGCCATGCGGCCAAAATGCGAGCCGATCAGCGAGAGCGCCGACTGGCGGTACTTGACCGCATCTTCGGGCTTGGCGAATTGCGCGGAGGCGGACGTCGCCAGCAGCGGACCCACCGTCATACAGGCCAGCGCTGCGAGCGTGGACAACTTCTTCATTGCGATCTCCCGTAGGTACAACGTGAAAGCCGCGCGCATGACGCGCGCGGCACGGCGACTATACCGCCCGGGCCAGCTCGGCCGCCAGGCCGATGTAGGAGCGCGGGGTCATCGCCAGCAGGCGGGCCTTGGGCTCTTCAGGCAGCGCCAGGCCCTGGATGAATTCTCGCAGGGCCTCTTCGGTGATGCCCTTGCCGCGCGTCAAGGCCTTGAGCTGTTCGTAGGGCTGCGGCAGACCGTAGCGGCGCATGACGGTCTGCACCGGTTCGGCCAGCACTTCCCAGCACGCGTCGATATCGGCGTCGATGGCGGCCGTGTTGACTTCCAGCTTGCCCAGGCCGCGCATGCAGGCATCCCAAGCCACCAGGCAGTAGCCCAGGCCCACGCCCAGGTTGCGCAGGACGGTGGAATCGGTCAGATCGCGCTGCCAACGGGAGATGGGCAGCTTGTCGGCCAGATGGCGCAGTACGGCGTTGGCCAGACCCAGGTTGCCTTCGGAGTTTTCGAAGTCGATCGGGTTGACCTTGTGCGGCATGGTCGACGAACCGACCTCGCCTTCCTTCAGGCGCTGCTTGAAGTAGCCCAGCGCCACATAACCCCAGATGTCGCGATCCAGGTCCAGGATGATGATGTTGGCGCGGGTGATCGCATCGAACAGCGCGGACATCCAGTCATGCGGCTCGATCTGGATGGTGTGGCGGTTCTGGGTCAGGCCGAGCCCGGACAGCACGCGCTTGCTGAATTCGGGCCAGTTGATTTCCGGATAGGCGGACAGGTGGGCGTTGTAGTTGCCCGTGGCGCCGTTCAGCTTGGCCAGGGGCTCGACGGCCTCGACGGCGGCGATGGCGCGGTTCAGGCGCGCGGCCACGTTGGCGAATTCCTTGCCCAGCGTGGTCGGGCTGGCGGGCTGGCCATGCGTGCGCGACAGCAGCGGCTGGTCGGCGTTGGCGATGGCCATTTCATTCAGCTTGGCGGCCACTTCGCGCAGGCGCGGCACCACGACCTGGTCGCGGGCGCGCGACAGCATCAGCGCGTGCGAGGTGTTGTTGATGTCTTCGGACGTGCACGCGAAGTGGATGAACTCGGCCGCGCGGGCCAGTTCGGCGTCATCGGCGACCTTTTCCTTCAGCCAGTATTCAACGGCCTTCACGTCGTGGTTGGTGACGCGCTCGATCTCCTTGATGCGGCCGGCGTCGGCTTCGGAGAAATTGGCGACCAGCTGGGCCAGACGCGCGCGGGCGCCCTCGGAGAAGGCCGGCAGCTCGGGCAGGCCGGCGTCCGACAGCGCGATCAGCCAGGCGACCTCGACTTCGACGCGGTGCGCCATGAAACCGGCTTCGGACAGCAAACCGCGCAGCGCGTCGCCCCGGGAAGCGTAGCGGCCATCCAGTGGCGAAAGGGCATTAAGTTGGCTCAGCTGATCGGCGATTTGCATGGTCTGGTAGAGAAAAAACGACGGATGGGAAAACCCGGCGATTTTATCATCCGGGGCGGCCAGACATTGTGGCAAACTGACGAAGATTCCGCCCTGCGGACAATTCCGGCCGTCATACAGCCTGCTATACTTCGGCCGCTTTCCGACTCCGCTTGTGACTCCATGAAACTGATCGGCTCGCTTACCAGTCCCTACGTGCGCAAAGTGCGTATCGTCATGGCCGAGAAAAAGCTGGACTACCGGCTTGAACTCGAAAACGTCTGGTCCGCCGACACGCAGATCCAAACGTACAACCCGCTGGGCAAAGTTCCTTGCCTGGTCATGGAAGATGGCGGCGCCCTGTTCGACTCGCGCGTCATCGTCGAATACCTGGACACCCTGTCTCCTGTCGCCCGGCTGATTCCGCAACCCGGACGCGACCGCGCAGCCGTCAAGTGCTGGGAAGCCATCGCCGATGGCCTCCTGGACGCGTGCGTGACCATCGTCAAGGAAAACCAGCGCCCCGAAGCCCAGCGCAGCCCCGAATGGATCGAGCGCCAGTACGGCAAGATCCACGCCAGCCTGGACGCCATGAACAAAAGCCTGGGCGACAACGCGCATTGCATGGGCATCAACTACAGCCTTGCGGACATCGCCGTGGGCTGTGCCCTGGGGTATCTGGACCTGCGCTTCCCATCGCTGGACTGGCGCACGGGCCAGCCCAACCTGGCCCGCCTGTACGACAAGCTGTCCCAACGCCAGTCGTTCATCGACACCGTGCCCAAGACCGCCTGACGCCCCAACAAAAACGCCCGGCATGGCCGGGCGCTCGCTTTTACCGGCCGCTTATCGCGGCCGGTTTTCATTTCCCCGATCAAACCGCCCAGGTCTGCCAGGCCTTGAACAGCATGTAGGCAGCCAGCGCAAACAGCAGCGCGGCGAACACACGCTTGAGCGTCTGCACCGGCAGGCGATGCGCCATGCGCGCGCCCAGCGGCGCGGTCAGGACGCTGGTGCACACCAGCGCCAGCAACGCCGGCCAATAAATGAAGCCGAGCATCCCCGGATAGGTCTGGGCCTCGTTCAGGCCAGAAACGACATAGCCCACGCTGTTGGCCAGCGCAATCGGAAAGCCCAGCGCCGCCGACGTCGACACCGCGTTGTGCAGGGCCACATTGCACCAGACCATGAACGGGACCGACAGGAACCCGCCCCCGGCGCCGACCAGGCCCGACAGAAAGCCGATGCCCGCGCCGGCCGCGCTGGTGCCGACAACCCCCGGCATCTGCCGCGTGGGCTTGGGCTTCTTGTTGCGCAGCATGCTCCAGCCGGAATACCCAACGAACAGGGCGAAGAACAGCGACAGCCACAACGTGCTCAGCGCCGCGAACACCGCACCGCCGGAGAGCAGACCGCCGACGATGATGCCCGGCGCCATCGCGGCGACGATCCGCCACTTGATGGTGCCTCGCTGCTGGTGGGCCCGGACGCTGGAGATGGACGTAAAGAGGATCGACGTCATGGACGTGGCGATCGCCGCATGCACGACCAGATCGGCCGGCATTTTCTGCCAGGTGAACAGCATCGTCAGGAACGGCACCAGCAGCATCCCGCCGCCAATGCCAAGCAGGCCCGCCGCAAAGCCCACCACGCCGCCCAGGACCAACAGGCAGATCACCATCGTCACATCCACAACCCTCTCCTCGCTTTTATTGTCATGAACAAGGCCCCACGGATATTGCACCCGGGGGCCTTGGTTACGTGCGGCAGGGCATTCCTAAAGAATGATCCCGCCGCCCAGGCAAACCTCGCCATCGTATAGCACGGCCGACTGGCCGGGCGTCACCGCCCACTGGGGGTCGGTGAATTCCAGTGAAAACGTCTCTTGCGCCGCATCGGCCAGGCGGCACGCCGCATCGGCCTGCCGGTAACGCGTCTTGGCGCCGTAGACGCCCGCGGCCGGCGGGTGGCCCGCCACCCAGCTCGCGTCCTGCGCCTTCAGGTTGCCGGACAGCAGCCACGGATGGTCGTGCCCCTGCACGACGTACAGCACGTTGCGCGCGAGGTCCTTGCGGGCCACGTACCAGGCCTCGGCCGTGCCGTCCTCCCGTTGCCGGCCCTTCACGCCGCCCACGCCCAGCCCCTTGCGCTGGCCCAGCGTGTAAAACGACAAGCCTTCGTGGCGTCCCACTTTCTGCCCTTCGGGCGTCAGGATGGGGCCCGGTTCAGTCGGCAGGTAGCGGTTCAAAAATTCCCGGAACGGGCGCTCGCCGATGAAGCAGATGCCGGTGGAATCCTTCTTGGCGGCATTGTGCAGTCCGATCTCGTGCGCGATGCGGCGCACTTCGGTCTTGTGGATCTCGCCCAGCGGAAACAGCGTGCGCGACAACTGCGCCTGGTTCAGCCGATGCAGGAAGTAGCTTTGGTCCTTGGAAGCGTCCAGCGCCTTGAGCAGCTGGAACTGCGTGCCGCCGCCCTCGGCCGGCACTTCGCGCACGCGCGCGTAGTGGCCGGTCGCGATGTGCTCGGCGCCCAGCGCCATGGCGTGGTCCAGGAATGCCTTGAACTTGATTTCGGCATTGCACAGCACGTCGGGATTGGGCGTGCGGCCAGCGGAGTACTCGCGCAGGAACTCCGCGAACACGCGGTCCTTGTATTCGGCGGCGAAGTTGACGAATTCGAATTCCACGCCGACCAGATCGGCCACGCTGGCGGCGTCCAGGAGATCCTGGCGGGTGGAGCAGTATTCGGAATCGTCGTCGTCTTCCCAGTTCTTCATGAACAGGCCGACGACCTCGTAGCCTTGCTGCTTGAGTAGCCACGCGGTGACCGAAGAATCGACCCCGCCGGACATGCCGACGACAACGCGGCCTTTCTTGGTGGATGTTTGACTCATGATGCGGCTATTTTAGATCGGACACGGCGTCTTCCCTCGGCTGGGGCTCGGCGGCGCGGGACACTTCCATCAGCCAGGCCCGGAAGGCCTGCAACGTGGGCAGATTGGCCTTTTGCTCGGGATAGCACAGGTAGTAGCCCATGCGCGCCCGGATCGGCAGCTGGATGGCGATGGCAAGCTTGCCGTCGCGCAGCTCGTCCTCGATCAGGCAGCGCGGGATCAGCGCCACGCCAAAGCCCGCGGCGGCTGCCTGCGACAGCAACGCGTACTGGTCGAAGCGCGCGCCTTCCAGGCTGCGGCGCGTGTCGCAGCCTGCC
Organism: Achromobacter sp. E1; assembly: GCF_037039475.1. NCBI lineage: Bacteria > Pseudomonadati > Pseudomonadota > Betaproteobacteria > Burkholderiales > Alcaligenaceae > Achromobacter > Achromobacter sp. E1. The sequence goes on along the minus strand of NZ_CP146253.1, from coordinate 1,737,505 downwards.
TGCTCGAACCAGTCGCGCCAGCCCTCCAGGGCCGACGTATGGTGCAGCAGCGGATAGGCCAGGAGCGCTTCGGGCGACGAGCACCCGCCCGGGATCAGGCGGGGACTGCAGACGGGAAGAATCTCGCGGCCGACGATGTAATCGGCCCCGCTGCCGGGCCACAGGCCCTCGCCGAAGCGCACGGCGGCGTCCAGCTCCGGCGTGGAGAAGTCGTAGCCCTGGCGGTGCGGCAGGAATTCCACATGGATGTCGGGACGCAAGCGCATGAAGGCGGTCAGGCGCGGAATCAGCCAGCGCGCGCCGAACGTGGGCATGCAGGTCAGGTTCAGTGTGCCGCCCCGCCCCTGATGCGCGATCAGTTCGACGGTGGCCGCTTCGATCTGGCCGAGACCGGCCTGGATCTTGGCCAGGTAACTGCGACCCGCTTCGGTCAAGACCAGGCCTTGCCTGATTCGCAGGAATAGTTCGACGCCGACGAACTCCTCCAGATGTTTCACCTGTTTACTCACCGCGCCCTGCGTCACGCACAATTCCTGCGCGGCCCGCGTGAAACTGCTGTGTCTGGCGGCGACTTCAAAGGCCTGAAGATCAGTTAAAGAGGGACAGAAACGCCTCATTTGCAGCCCCCACCCGTCGTGGGGCTCCCTTGCCCTCGCGGGCGTGACGTCAGCACAGGATGCACGGCGAATGTTACATAAAAGTAACCGCGGCGAAGCTCTGCCGAGAAAGAGGTATGAAAAAAAGTCATAGCTTACGGAGAATCTTTCGTTTGCGCAAACCCGCCCGCCAGGAAAGAATCGTCGGGTTTGCGACTGCTTTCATGCAGCTGCTTTCCATTCATTAGTAGGGGAATTCATGCAACGCCGTAATGTAGTTCTGGGCCTGTGTGTCGCCGCCGCGACCCTGGCCACGCCGCTGACCTCGGGTATCGCGCACGCTGAAGACGCGTATCCCAGCAAGCCCATCCGCCTGATCGTTCCCTTCCCGCCCGGCGGCACCACCGACATCGTCGGCCGCCTGTTTGCCGACAAGCTCGGCAAGGAACTGGGCCAGACCGTCGTCGTGGAAAACCGCGGCGGCGCCGGCGGCTCGATCGGCAGCGCGTTCGTCGCCAGCAGCGCGCCGGACGGCTATGTCCTGGGCATTGCCACCGTCAGCACGCACGGCATCAACCCGGCCATCTACCCGAACCTGCCGTTCGATGGCGAGAAGGACTTCACGCCCATCTCGAACCTGGCCGCCGTGCCGAACATCATGACCATCAACCCGAAGGTCCAGGCCAAGAACATCGCCGAGTTCATCACGCTGGCCAAGAGCCAGCCGGGCAAGCTGACGTACGCGTCGGCCGGCAACGGTTCGGTCTCGCACATGATGGGCGAACTGTTCAAGATGGCGTCGGGCACCGACCTGATGCACGTGCCTTACCGTGGCGTTGGTCCCGCGCTGAACGACGCGCTGGCCGGCCAGGTCGACGTCATGTACGACAACCTGCCCTCCACCCTCCCGCACGTGCAGTCCGGCCGCCTGATCGCCATGGCTGTCGCCGCCCCGCAGCGCGTTGCCGCGCTGCCTGACGTGCCCACGTTCGCCGAAGCCGGCCTGCCCGCCGTGAACGACGCGTCGTGGTTCGGCCTGGTCGCCCCGGCCAAGCTGCCCGCCCCCGTGCTGGCCAAGCTGAACGCCGCTGTCCAGAAGGTCAGCGCCGAAGAGGACGTCAAGAGCCGCCTCGCTGCCCTGGGCGCTTCGCCCGCGGCCAACACCTCGGCCGAATTCGGCGCGCAGATCTCGGCTGAAATCGCCAAGAACAAGCGCATCGCCAAAGAAGCCAACGTGAAGATCGACTAACCGGTCTTCGGTCCTCGCGCACCGCCGGCGCGCGAGGACCTCCGATTCACGAACGCAGTACCCCCCTATGCGAATTACCCAACCCCTGTCCTACCGCCTCGACCTTCCGCAGCAATACCCCGATTCGGATATTTCGGCCCCCCTCGTGCTGGACTCCCCGCACAGCGGCACCGCCTACCCCCCCGATTTCGCTGCCGCGGTGGACTTTGGCGCATTGCGCACCGCCGAGGACACCTGGGTTGACGATCTGTGGGGCGACGCCATCGAGATGGGCGTGCCGATGATTGCCGCGGCCTTCCCGCGCGCCTACATCGACGCCAACCGCGCCCGCGACGAAATCGACGAACTGCTGCTGGACCAGGCCTGGCCTGACGCGCTGAATCCTTCGCCCAAGGTCAAGCTTGGCAAGGGCCTGATCTGGCGCATGCTCGATGACGGCACGCCGCTGTACGACCGAAAGTTGACGGTCGAGGAAGTGCGCCACCGCATCGACGCCTGCTGGGAGCCCTATCACGCCGCGCTTGGCCAGGTGCTGGACAACGCGCATCGCAAGTTCGGCAAGGTCTGGCACATCAACTGCCATTCCATGCCCAGCGTCGCCGGCGAATTCGCCACCGACCGCCCCGGCCTCGTCCACCCCGATTTCGTGCTGGGCGATCGCGACGGCAGCACCAGCGACCCCGCCTTCCGCGAATTCATCGCAGCCTGGCTGCGCGAGCGCGGCTACGACGTCACCGTGAACGATCCCTACAAGGGCGTGGAACTGGTGCGCGCGTTCGGCCGCCCGCAAGAAGGCCGCCACAGCCTGCAGATCGAAATCAACCGCAAGCTCTACATGGACGAAGTGTCGCTTCGCCCCACCGAAAACTATGGCCGCCTGAAGGCCGATCTGCGCGACCTCACCGGCGCGCTGATCAACTGGACGCGCGCGCAGACGGCTTGACGCCGGACGTCTGTTCGCCGGCGCCGGCCAGCGACGTGTTCATACCGGCCGGCGCATTCGGGTTGCAAGACCCCTGCCCCATGGTTCGCCATGGGGTTTTTTTTGCCCGCGCGAGAAGCGGACAAACGGGGGAAGCGTCAGAGCGCACATTCCGTGTATAACTACGGCGAACCTTCTGAGGAGAGGCGTCGATGCACATCGGGATACCAAAAGAAACCCGAGACGGGGAAACCCGTGTCGCAGCAACACCGGAGACCGTCAAGAAGTACGTGGGCGGCAAGCACACCGTCGTCGTGGAGCGTGGTGCGGGCGCCGCGGCCCGCTATCCCGACGATGCCTACGTTGCCGCGGGCGCCACGCTAGGTTCCGCTCAGGATGCCCTGGGCGCCGATCTGGTAATGAAGGTTCGCGCGCCCTCCCCCGAAGAATTGCCGCACATGAAACCGGGCACGGTGGTCATCGGCATGCTCGATCCCTTCGACGCCGAAGGCCTGGCGCAACTGGCCGCTGCCGGCCTGACCGGCTTTGCGCTGGAAGCCGCGCCGCGCATCACCCGCGCCCAAAGCCTGGACGTGCTGTCCTCGCAGGCCAACCTGGCCGGCTACAAGGCCGTGCTGCTCGCCGCCCATCACTACGGACGGCTGATTCCCATGATGATGACGGCCGCCGGCACGCTGAAGGCCGCGCGCGCGGTCATCCTGGGCACAGGCGTCGCAGGCCTGCAGGCCATCGCCACGGCCAAGCGGCTGGGCGCCGTGGTCGAGGCATCCGACGTGCGCCCCGCGGCCCGCGAACAGGTCGAATCGCTGGGCGCCAAGTTCATCGACGTGCCCTTCGAAACCGACGAAGAACGCGAGATCGCACAGGGCAAGGGCGGCTACGCGCGCCCCATGCCCCCGGCCTGGATGGCCCGCCAGGCGGCGCTGGTGTCCGAACGCTGCAAGCAGGCCGACATCGTGATCACCACGGCGCTGATTCCCGGCCGGCCCGCCCCGATGCTGGTTTCGGCGGAAACGGTGGCGGCCATGAAGCCCGGCTCGGTGCTGGTGGATCTTGCCGTCGAACGCGGCGGCAACTGCCCGCTTTCCGAGAAAGGCCGCATCGTCGAAAAACACGATGTCACGATCATCGGGCTGACCAACCTGCCCGGCCTGGTCGCCACCGACGCCTCGGCGCTCTATGCGCGCAACATCCTGGATTTCCTGAAGCTCATCATCAATGCGGACGGCGCGCTGGCGATCCAGCGCGACGATGAAATCGTGGCGGCCTGCCTGGTGTGCGAAGGCGGCAATGTGACGCGGAGGACGTAACCATGGAAGCGATCAATCCCACCCTGATGAACCTCATCATCTTCGTGCTGGCCATCTACGTCGGCTACCACGTCGTCTGGAACGTCACCCCCGCCCTGCACACGCCGCTCATGGCGGTCACCAATGCCATTTCCGCCATCATCATCGTGGGCGCGATGCTGGCTGCCGCGCTGACCGAAGGCGGACTGGCGCGCGGCATGGGCGTCTTTGCCGTGGCGCTGGCCGCCGTGAATGTCTTTGGCGGATTTCTCGTGACGCGGCGCATGCTCGAGATGTTCAAGAAAAAGGACCGCAAGCCGGGCAAGGAGGAAGCGAAATGATCTCGCTGAACCTCGTCACGCTGCTTTACCTGATTGCCTCGGTCTGCTTCATCCAGGCGCTCAAGGGCCTGTCCCATCCCACCACCTCGCGCCTGGGTAACGCCTTCGGCATGGCCGGCATGGCGATCGCCGTGGTGACCACCGCGGCGCTCATCGTTGGCCTGGCACGCAGCGGCACGGCCACGATCGGGTTGGGCTGGGTGGTGCTGGGGCTGCTGGTCGGCGGCTCCATCGGCACGCTGATGGCCAAGCGCGTCGAGATGACCAAGATGCCCGAACTTGTCGCCTTCATGCACAGCATGATCGGCCTGGCGGCGGTGGCGATCGCGGTGGCCGTCGTGGCCGAGCCGCACGCCTTCGGCATCTCGCCGCCCGGCATGGCCATCCCCACCGGCAACCGCTTTGAACTGTTCATCGGCACGTTCGTGGGCGCCATCACGTTCTCAGGCTCCGTCATCGCCTTTGGCAAGCTGTCCGGCAAGTACAAGTTCCGGCTGTTCCAGGGCGCGCCGGTGGTGTTCGCCGGCCAGCACATGCTGAACCTGGCGCTGGCGCTGGCGATGCTGGGCTGCGGCGTCTGGTTCATGCTCACGCAGGAATGGACGCCCTTCATCATCATGACGCTCATCGCCTTCGTGCTGGGCGTGCTGATCATCATCCCGATCGGCGGCGCGGACATGCCCGTGGTGGTGTCGATGCTGAACAGCTATTCCGGCTGGGCGGCGGCGGGAATCGGCTTCTCGCTGAACAACCCCATGCTGATCATCGCCGGATCGCTGGTGGGCTCGTCGGGCGCCATCCTGTCCTACATCATGTGCAAGGCGATGAACCGCTCGTTCTTCAACGTGATCCTGGGCGGCTTCGGCGGCCAGGCGGGCGGCGCCGCGGCCGCTGGCGACACGCCGCAACGCAGCGTCAAGTCGGGCAGCCCGGATGACGCGGCGTTCCTGATGACCAACGCCGAAAGCGTGACCATCGTGCCGGGCTACGGCCTGGCCGTGGCGCGCGCGCAGCACGCGCTCAAGGAGCTTGCCGAAAAGCTCACCGAGCGCGGCGTGACCGTCAAGTACGCGATCCACCCGGTTGCGGGCCGCATGCCCGGCCACATGAACGTGCTGCTGGCCGAGGCCGAAGTGCCGTACGACCAGGTCTTCGAAATGGAAGACATCAACAGTGAGTTCGGCCAGACCGACGTGGTGCTGGTGCTGGGGGCGAACGACGTGGTCAATCCCGCCGCCAAGAACGATCCAAAGTCGCCCATCGCCGGCATGCCCATCCTGGAGGCCTATAAGGCGCGCACGGTCATCGTGAACAAGCGCTCCATGGCCTCGGGCTATGCCGGCCTGGACAACGAGCTCTTCTACATGGACCGCACAATGATGGTCTTTGGCGACGCCAAGAAGGTGCTCGAGGACATGGTCAAGGCGGTCGAGTAGGCGGCGCGCGCCAACCGCCGCGCGGGCCTAGCCCTGCGCGGCGCGGCGCAACTGCTCGTCCACCACCTCGACCCAATGCCGCACCGGCGTGTCGGTGCCGCTTTGCAGATGGCCGATGCACCCGATGTTGGCCGACAGGATTACATCGGGACTTGCCGCCGCAATGGCGCCCAGCTTGCGGTCGCGCAGCTCAAGCGCGATGTCCGGATTCAATACCGAGTACGCGCCGGCCGACCCGCAGCACAGGTGCTTGTCGGCAAACGGCTGCAGATCAAAACCCAGGTCGGCCAGCAACTGCTCGGACAACGGCCGCAAGCCCTGCCAGTGCTGCAAGGTGCATGGCGGATGAAAGGCGGCCCGCATGCCCGCCGGCAGCCGCGCGCGCAGCAATCCGGCGTGCGGCGCGACGATCTCGGCCACGTCCTTGACCAGCGCCACGATGTCCGCAGCCTTTTGCGCATAGGCCGCATCGTGGCGCAGATGGTGCGCGTACTCCTTGACCATGGCGCCGCAGCCCGACGCGTTCATCACGATGGCTTCGATCTTGCCGTCCTGCACCAGCGGCCACCACGCGTCGACATTGGCGCGCATCTGCGCCACGGCTTCGTCCTGCGCATCCAGATGGAAACTGACTGCGCCGCAGCAGCCGGCGCCCGGCGCAATGCGCGCGCCGATGCCAACGGCATCCAGCACGCGGATGGTGGCGGCGTCGATGGAGGGCATCATGGCCGGCTGCACGCAGCCGGCCAGCATCAGCACCTGCCGTGCGTGCTGCCCCACCTGGGGCAGCGGCCCCGCGTCGCGGCGTTCCGGCACCTTGCGCCGGAGCGCCTGCGGCAGCAGCCCGCGCAGGCTCTGGCCCAGCCGCATGGCGGGCGCGAACATCGGCGACAGCATCGCCTTGCGCAGCAAGGTGCGCCGGGTTCTATCGCCCCATGACCGCTCCACGCGCTCGTCCACGATCTTGCGGCCGATATCGACCAGATGGCCGTATTCGACCCCCGACGGGCAGGTGGTCTCGCAGTTGCGGCAGGTCAGGCAGCGGTCCAGATGCTGCTGCGTGGACTGCGTCGGTTCCTTGCCTTCAAGGACCTGCTTGATGAGATAGATGCGGCCACGCGGGCTGTCCAGCTCGTCGCCCAGGACCTGGTAGGTCGGACAGGTTGCCGTGCAGAATCCGCAATGCACGCAGCGGCGCAGGATGGCGTCCGCCTCGTTGCCCAAATCGGTGCCGCTAGCCCAGGATGCCAGATTGGTTTGCATGATGTCCTACAGCTCCAGGACCAGGCGGCCGGGGTTGAACAGGCCGGCGGGATCAAGTTCCTGCTTCAGCCGGCGGGTGATCGCGCCAATGCCCGGCGCTAGCGGGTGAAACACGCCATCGGCCGGCGGCGCAGTCTCAGCAGGCCGGAACAGCGTGGCATGGCCGCCATGCTGGGCCGCCACGTCGCGCAGTTGGGCCGCATCGTGCGGGCCGCTCAGCCATCGCTGCCCGCCGCCCCACTCGATCAGCGTCGGCCCCAGTTCGAGGTCGGCCGTGGTGGGCGGCAGGGCAAGACGCCACAAGGGCTGCCCGGGCGAAAAGAACGCGTGGGTCTGCTCGCGCAGCGACTGCCACCACGCCGCCGCGGCCTCGGGCGCCATCAGGTCGCCGCCGATCAGCCCTCGGGCGCTGGCGAGCGCGGGTGGCGCGCCCGACAGACGCACCATCGTCATGCCCTCGGCCCCACCGCTTTCGCTCGTCCAGCTCGATGCGGAGATCGGCAACGGCTTGCCGCGCCAGAAGGCAAAGTTCGCCAGCGCCTGCGCCTGCGTGGCGGGCAGCATCAGCGTCATCTCTTCCATCGGCTTGGGCACGACCTTGAGCGACACCTCCAGGATGGCGCCAAAGATGCCATGCGAGCCGGCCAGGAGGCGCGACACGTCATAACCCGCCACGTTCTTCATGACCTCGCCGCCGAAGGACAGGATGCGTCCTTCGGAATCCAGCAGTTGCGCCCCCAACACAAAATCCTTCAAGGCGCCGGCGCTCATGCGGCGCGGCCCCGACAGGCCGGCGGCCACGCAGCCGCCCACGGTCGCGGTGGACGCGAAATGCGGCGGCTCGAAGGCCAGCATCTGGCCGTGCTCGGCGAGCGCGGCTTCCAGTTCGGCCAGCGGCGTGCCGGCGCGCACGGTCACCACGAGTTCGGACGGGTGATAGCTGACGATGCCGCGGTAAGGCGTCATGTCCAGCAGGCAATGGCCATCCTGCGGCCTGACCGGACGATAGTTGCCGTAGAACCGCTTGCTGCCGCCGCCCATCACGAACAGGGGTTTGTGACCGGCACGCGCCGTCATGACCTGGTCGCACAATTCCGACAGGACAAAATCCATAAGGGATACGTCCTAGAAACGGGCGAGATCGGGGAAGCGCAATTCTCCCGCATGGACGTGCATCTTGCCGTATTCGGCGCAGCGAGCCAGCGTGGGGATGACCTTTTCAGGATTGAGCAGACACGGCGGATCGAAGGCCCGCTTGACTGCCAGGAACGCGTCGAGTTCTTCGCGAGAGAATTGCACGCACATTTGATTTATTTTCTCCATTCCCACACCGTGCTCTCCAGTCACGGTTCCTCCCACCTGCACGCACAGCTCAAGAATGGCCGCACCGAATTTTTCGGCGCGTTCCACCTCGTCCGGCTTATTCGAATCGAACAGGATCAGCGGATGCAGATTGCCGTCCCCGGCATGAAAGACGTTGGCGCATCGCAGGCCGAATTCGTCTTCCATCTGTTCGATGGCGCCCAGCACGCGCGCCAGATGACGGCGCGGAATCGTGCCGTCCATGCAGTAGTAATCGGGCGACACGCGCCCGGCGGCGGGAAACGCGTTCTTGCGTCCCGCCCAGAATTTCAACCGTTCGGCCTCGGACGCCGACACCTGGCAGCGCGTGGCGCCAGCCTGCCGGAACACCGCTTCCATCCGCGCGATCTCGTGCGCCACCTCTTCGGGCGTGCCGTCCGATTCGCATAGCAGGATGGCCTGCGCGTCCATGTCGTAGCCCGCGCGGACAAACGGTTCCACCATGTGCGTCGCGCGGCGGTCCATCATTTCCAGGCCGGCGGGAATCATGCCCGCCGCGATCACCTGCGTGACCGCATTGCCTGCCGCCTCGACGCTGGAAAAACTGGCCATGACCACCTGCTGGCACGCCGGCTTGGGGATGAGCTTGACGGTCACTTCGGTGACCACGCCCAGCATGCCCTCGGATCCGATGAACACCGACAGCAGGTCCAGCCCTGGCGCATCGGGCGCGTGCGATCCCAGCTCGACCACATCGCCGTCTATCGTGACCACACGCACGCGCAGCACGTTGTGCACCGTGAGGCCGTACTTCAGGCAATGCACGCCGCCGGAGTTTTCCGCCACGTTGCCGCCGATGGAGCAGGCAATCTGGCTGGACGGATCCGGCGCGTAGTACAGCCCGTAGGGCGACACCGCTTCGGAGATGGCAAGGTTGCGCACGCCGGGTTCGACGATGGCGGTCGCGCTGGCCAGGTCGATATGCTTGATGCGGTTGAACTTGGACAACCCGAGCAGCACGCCCCGGCTATGCGGCATGGCGCCGCCCGACAAACCGGTTCCGGCGCCCCGCGCCACGATCGGCGCATTCAGACGCTTGCACACGCGCATGATGGCCTGCACCTGCGCTTCGGTTTCGGGCAGGGCAACCACCGCGGGTATGGAGCGGTAAAGGGATAGGCCGTCGCACTCGTAAGGACGTGTGTCCTCTTCGCGATACAGCACACAGTGCGCGGGCAGCACGGCCGACAACGCCTCGATGAGCTGTTGCTGCGAATAAGGCGCCTGCACTTGTGCCAGGCCAGTTTCGACCAGTGAATTCATGAGCGCAACAATAGCGCGAGTGCCCCGGTTAATCAGGCCGGGATTTACCCGCACCTGACGTATTTACGGGGCTTTGCGGCCGATTCATACGTAACCGACCGTAAACCGGCCATGTGCCTGTCGCTTAAATGCAGCAGGCGCGGACCCAAGCGAGGCGGCGCCTGCCGCCCCGCCCGCCGTTTACCAGGAAACGATCTTGCCCGGATTCAGGATGTTGTTCGGGTCGAAGGCGTGCTTGAGGCTGCGCATCAGGTCGAGCGCGTCGTCGCCATGCTCTTCGGCCATGAACTGCATCTTGTGCAGGCCGACGCCGTGTTCGCCCGTGCAAGTGCCGTCGGCAGCGATGGCCCGGCGCACGAGGTTGTGGTTGATGGCTTCCGATTCCTGCCACTCCTGCGGGCTATCGGCATCCAGCAACATCAGCACGTGGAAGTTGCCGTCGCCCACGTGGCCGACGATCGTGTACGGAAAGCTTGCGCGGTCCAGTTCCTCGACGGTATCGCGCACACAATCGGCCAGGCGCGAGATCGGCACGCAGACGTCGGTGGTGCTGGCGCGGCAGCCGGGACGCAATTGCAGGCCCGCGAAGTACGCGTTGTGGCGCGCGGTCCAGAGACGGCTGCGGTCTTCGGGGCGCTCGGCCCATTCGAAGTCCATGCCGCCGTGCTCGGCCGTGATGGCCTGCACGGTTTCGGCCTGCTCTTGCACGCCGGCCGGACTGCCGTGGAATTCAAATACCAGCAGCGGCGTCTCGCGCAGGGTCAGCTTGCTGTGCAGGTTGACGGCGCGAACGCTCGCGGCGTCCATGAACTCGACGCGCGCGATGGGCACGCCCATCTGGATGATTTCGATCACGCTTTGCACCGCGGCGTCCAGCGTCGGGAAATTGCAGACCGCGGCGGACACGGCTTCGGGTTGCGGATACAGCCGCACCGTGACTTCCGTGATGATGCCCAGCGTGCCTTCGCTGCCCACGAAAATGCGCGTGAGGTCGTAGCCGGCCGACGACTTGCGGGCGCGGCCGGCCGTGCGGATGATGCGGCCGTCAGCAGTGACGACGGTCAGCGACATCACGTTCTCGCGCATCGTCCCGTAGCGCACGGCGTTGGTGCCCGAGGCGCGGGTGGCGGCCATGCCGCCCAGGCTGGCGTCAGCACCCGGATCGATCGGGAAGAACAGGCCCGTACTGCGGATTTCTTCGTTGAGCTGCTTGCGCAGCACGCCGGCCTGCACCGTGGCGGTCAGGTCTTCGGCGTTGATGGCCAGGACCTTGTTCATCTGCGACAGGTCCAGGCTGATGCCGCCTTGGATGGCGAGAATGTGGCCTTCCAGCGAAGACCCGGCGCCGTACGGAATCAAGGGAACGCGATGCTCGTTGCACACCTTGGCGACGTACGCCACGTCTTCGGTGGACTGCGCGAACACCACGGCGTCAGGCAGCATGGCCGGATAAGGCGATTCGTCGCGGCCGTGATGCTCGCGAACGGCGGCCGATTCCGACAGGCGGTCGCCAAAGTGCGCGCGCAGCGCATCCAGGCAGGCGGCCGGCACCGCGCGGCGCAACGATTCGGCGTGCAAGGGAGCGTTCATGATCTCGTGGTTTCCCGGGTTCGATAATGCGAATATTCTACGCCGCCCCGCGTGCTGCGCCGCACACCCCGCCAGGCGGAGGGTGCGCGGCGCGCATCCTCTTCATTTCCCGGAGGTCAGCGCGACGCGGCGGCGTTCACGCACGGCCTGCGCCAGGCGCTCCAGCACAGCCACCGAGGCGTCCCAGTCGATGCAGCCGTCGGTGATGCTTTGGCCATACACCAGGGGCTGGCCCGGCACCATGTCCTGGCGGCCGCCCAAGAGGTGGCTTTCGACCATGACACCGACCAGGCGGGCATCGCCGGCTTCCATCTGGCGCGCGACGTCCTCGACGACGAGCGGCTGGTTCTCGGGGTTCTTGCTGCTGTTGGCGTGGCTGGCATCGACCATGATGCGTTGCGCGAGACCGGCCTTGGACACGTCCTGGCAGGCGGCGTCAACGCTGGCGGCGTCGTAGTTCGGGGTCTTGCCGCCACGCAGGATCACGTGGCAGTCCTCGTTGCCGGCGGTGGACACGATGGCCGAATGGCCGCCCTTGGTCACCGACAGAAAATGGTGCGGTTGCGAGGCCGCCTTGATGGCATCGACGGCGATCTTCACGTTGCCGTCCGTGCCGTTCTTGAATCCCACCGGACACGACAGGCCGGACGCCAGCTCGCGATGCACCTGGCTCTCTGTCGTGCGCGCGCCGATCGCCCCCCAGGAGACCAGATCCGCGATGTACTGCGGCGTAATCATGTCCAGGAACTCGCATCCCGCCGGCAGCCCCATGCTGTTGATGTCCAGCAGCAGTTGACGGGCCACGCGCACCCCCTTGTTGATGTCGAAGCTGCCATCGAGGTCGGGATCGTTGATGAGCCCCTTCCAGCCCACCGTCGTGCGCGGCTTCTCGAAATAGACGCGCATCACGATTTCCAGGTCCGCGCTCAGGCGGTCGCGCACAGGCTTCAGGCGCTTGGCGTATTCGATGGCGGCACGCGTGTCGTGAATCGAGCACGGACCGATCACGACGATCATGCGGTCGTCCATGCCGTGCAGGATGCGGTGCATGCCTTGCCGCGCGGCGAAGACGGTCTCGGACGCCTCCTTGGTGCAGGCGAACTCGCGCATCACGTGCGAGGGCGGATTCAGTTCCTTGATTTCTCGAATACGAAGGTCATCGGTGTTGTGCGACACGGTACTGCTCCTGGGTTGCCCGCCACGGCGGCATAAAAAAAAGCCGCCAGATTCGCTGGCGGCTTTTTTGGGGGGATTCTTTCCAAACTTCAGATTGAGCGCGTCCCTTCCTCCGCCAGCGGCTTCAGAAAACCAAAAAAATAAAAATAAAAGGCGGGGGACGCGAATTTCATGGGGACTGACTCTAGCACAGTTTTTTGAGAGCGTCACGCCAGATTTTTTTGGCGTGCCGCCCCCATTTAACGCATCAAGCCGTGCCGCCGACCGTCAGGCCTTCCATGCGGACCGTCGGCATGCCCACCCCGACCGGCACGCTCTGGCCGTCCTTGCCGCAGGTGCCGACGCCGGAATCCAGCTGCAGATCGTTGCCGATCATGGTCACGCGGTTCATGGCGTCGGGGCCGTTGCCGATGAGGGTTGCGCCCTTGACCGGGTAGGTGACCTTGCCGTCCTCGATCATGTAGGCCTCGGACGCCGAGAACACAAACTTGCCGTTGGTGATGTCGACCTGGCCGCCGCCGAAATTGACGGCATACAGACCCCGCTTGACCGAGGCCACGATTTCATCGGCAGGCTTGTCGCCGGCCAGCATGTACGTGTTGGTCATGCGCGGCATGGGCAGGTGCGCGAAGGACTCGCGGCGGCCGTTGCCGGTTGCGGCGGTTTTCATCAGGCGGGCATTGAGCGTGTCCTGCATGTAGCCGCGCAGGATGCCGTCTTCGATCAGCACGTTGCGCTGGGTGGCATTGCCCTCGTCGTCGATGTTGAGCGATCCGCGGCGATCCGGAAGGGTGCCGTCGTCGACCACGGTGACGCCCTTGGACGCCACGCGCTCGCCGATGCGTCCGGAAAACACGCTGGACCCCTTGCGGTTGAAGTCGCCTTCCAGGCCGTGACCGACGGCTTCGTGCAGCAGGATGCCCGGCCAGCCCGACCCCAGGACCACCGTCATTTCCCCGGCCGGCGCCGGACGCGCTTCCAGGTTGACCAGCGCCTCGTGCACCGCGCGCTCGACATAGCCCTGCAGCATCTCGTCGGTGAAGTAAGCCAGACCCAGGCGGCCGCCGCCGCCGGCGTGCCCCATTTCACGGCGGCCATTGCGTTCGGCAATCACGGTCAGCGACAGGCGCACCAGCGGGCGCACGTCGGCGGCCAGACGGCCATCGCTGCCCGCAACCAGCACCACGTCATATTCCGCGCCCAGGCCAGCCATGACCTGGATCACATGGGGATCGCGCGCCCGCGCCATGCGTTCGACGCGTTCGAGCAGCGCGACCTTTTCGGGCGCGCTGAGGCTGGCGACGGGATCGATGTCCGCATAGAGGCTGCGGCCGATCTCGGCTTCGACCTGGGCGGCGACCTTGACCTTGCCTGCGCCGCGGCGGGCAATACCGCGCACGGCGTGCGCCGACGACAGCAGCGCCTCGGGCGACAGCGAATCCGAATACGCGAACGCGGTCTTTTCACCGCTGACCGCGCGCACGCCCACGCCTTGGCTGATCGAGAAACTGCCCGTCTTCACGATCCCTTCTTCCAGGCTCCAGCCTTCACTGCGCGTGTACTGGAAGTACAGGTCGGCGTAATCGACCTTGTGGGTGAAGATTTCACCCAGTGCCCGCGCCATGTCCGCTTCGGTCAGACCCCAGGGGTCGAGCAGAAGGGATTTGGCGGTGGCCAGGGAAGCAATGGCGGGATCGATGATTTTCATAGGCTCAGTTCAGGAACGGCACCGGGGCCGTGCATGCGCGTCGTGGCGCTCAAGACCGTATCGTACCGCCGACACGGGTCCGGCGTCCCGGCAAACGCCAAAAGTCGCGGCTTACCGCAGCGGCAAATGCGGGACAAAATGGTCTCGCATTATCTTGCCGGCATAGATGGAGACGGCATACTGGGTATCAAGTTAAGCACCCAATTACCTATCAAGTTAAGCAATTGTGCTCAGACCGAATCGCAAGACTGGCCTTTTCGTGTTGTCGTATGACCTGACGGCTAAATGAAAACTCGGGGACGGAACACCATGGCGCCCGGGTATATCACCGCAGGTGGGATGCAACGCCATAATGTATGGCATCTGCTTTCGCGACCATTTTCCGCCTGAAGAAAATTGCGGGAATTTGACGCGTATTGCACGCCCCGTCGCCCAGGATGATCAGGCATGAAGTGCCGGTGAATCACACGCCAGGCGCGTCTTTGCAAGGTTGTCCGACAATTGGCGGCTCGCACCGCCCGCCAGTAAACCAAGCAAGCGCTTGTTTCAGTTTGTCCCAAATTTAAGATTTTCCTTCCTAACTGATGGAAATTGCGGCCAGCCGCAAGCGGAGAGCCGGCGGCGCTTTTGATACAAAGTAATTAGTCCGACAATTGAGATACCACCTCGTAAATTCTGTATTATGCGAGGCACAACAATTAAACATAACTTCGCCGGCGATTAAAGCAGTTCCATAATCAGGAATAAACATGGCCCGAGAAACCTACGCAGCTCTGCAAGCAAAGATCGAAAAGGAAATCAACAAGCTCCAGAAGAAGGCGGAAATCCTTCAGACGAAGCGCCGCAAGCCGGTCATCACCTCCATCATCACGTCGATGCGCGAGTACGACATTACGCCTGACGAGATCATCGCCGCCTACGGCGCAGGCAAGCCCGCGCGCGCCACCACGGGTGGCCGCCGCAAGGCCAGCGCCCCCGCCCGCGCAGCCGGCGCCGCCAAGCGCGCCGTGGCGCCCAAGTACCGCCATCCCCAAACCGGAGAAACCTGGAGCGGCCGCGGCAAGGCGCCGCGCTGGCTCGCCGCTGAAGAAGCCGGCGGCGCCACCCGCGAGAGTTTTCTTATCAAGGAATAAAACCTATTCTTCAGTAAGAAAAAAAGCGGCGCACCATGATGGTGCGCCGCTTTTTTATTTTAAGCAGGCGCCGCAAGGCGCCTGCTTTCGTCAACGTGCCGGGAATTGAATCTCGCGCTCAGCGCCATTATTGCCTGGGAAATTGTCGAATATTGCACGCACCAGATAGGGCATGGTGCGAATCAAATCGTCACGCTCGCTCAATATGAACGCCGTCGAGCGGTAAACTTCCGCGCCGCCGTTCTGGGTATCACGAATGAAGAGCGAGAGGGAATTGCGCTGGACGACCATGGGCACGTCCACCCAGTCAGGCCCCCAGAATCCCGCGCCCATGCCCCACGGTCCGGGCCCATAGAAGCCGCCGTAGCCGCCGTAGAAATACGGGTCGTACGGACGGCGAACCATCACTTGCGTCTGGCTTGTGCCATAGCGGAACGACACCTCGAACCGCCCCTTCACGCCAGGGCGCGCCTCGACCAGTCCCGTGGCCCCGATCCCCGCGCGCACCATATCCTGAAATGACTGATATTCCAGATTATTGATTTGGGATGGGTCGGCGGGAACAAACTGGTAGGTCTGGCCCTCGACACCGGTTGGCCATTGCTGAAACGACGTCACGCGGGCGGAGACGGTGGGCGCGGCGCAGCCCGTCAGCATCATGGCTGCCAGCACCGAAAAAATACCGGCCCATCGGCCCAGACTGCTGATCCAAGACATCCTGGACATTTGAGACTCCTGTTTGCGCGACGGCGCCATCATAACGAGCTTTGACATAAGCGCTTGCCAAAAGTTTTCAGGCTAGCCCGTACGCCCAAGGTACCGCTCAACCGCCAGCCACTACAATAGCCTTCTTGTTCATACAGGACTGCAAATCCCATGCGCACCGACACGCCCGTTACCGTATACCGCAAGGATTACCAGCCCTACCCCTACGAAATTCCTGAAGTCGCCCTCGCCTTCGATCTCGCGCCCGACGCGACCGAAGTGCGTTGCACGATGCACGTGCAGCGCAGGCAAGACGCCAGCGCTGACGCCGCCCTGATCCTGGATGGAGAAGAGCTGGAACTCGTGTCGGTAGGCGTGAATGGCGAGCCGCTGCCCGCGGCCAGCTACCAGTTGACCGAACACACGCTCACGCTGCGCGGCCTGCCCGCCGATGCGACCGTTGAAATCGTCAGCCGCTGCAAGCCCTCCGCCAATTCCACGCTGATGGGCCTGTATGTGTCCGGCGGCAATTTCTTCACGCAATGCGAGGCCGAGGGCTTCCGGCGCATTACCTGGTTTGCCGATCGTCCCGACGTGATGTCGCGCTACCGCGT
This sequence comes from Achromobacter sp. E1, assembly GCF_037039475.1. Taxonomy (NCBI): domain Bacteria; kingdom Pseudomonadati; phylum Pseudomonadota; class Betaproteobacteria; order Burkholderiales; family Alcaligenaceae; genus Achromobacter; species Achromobacter sp. E1. Next base: position 1,720,837 of record NZ_CP146253.1, on the reverse strand, counting down.
GACGCTGCGCGCGCAGCCCGAGTATCCCGTGCTGCTGTCCAACGGCAACCTGATCGCCTCGCGCCAATTGCCCGACGGCCGCAATGAAGTCGAGTGGGAAGATCCGTTCCCCAAACCCTGCTACTTGTTCGCGCTGGTCGCGGGCAACCTGACGCATCGCGAAACCACGGTCAAGACGGTCAGCGGCCGGGACGTGCTGCTGCAGGTCTACAGCGACCCCGGCTCCGAAACCAAAACCGAATGGGCACTGGATTCCCTGGTGCGTTCCTTGCGCTGGGACGAGAGCCGCTTTGGTCTCGAGCTGGATCTGGACCGCTTCATGATCGTGGCCGTCCATGACTTCAATATGGGAGCCATGGAAAACAAAGGCCTGAATATCTTCAATGCGGCCTACGTGCTGGCCGACGCCGAAACCGCCACCGATGCCAACTACGAAGGCATCGAGTCGGTCATCGGGCATGAATACTTCCACAATTGGACCGGCAACCGCGTCACCTGCCGCGACTGGTTCCAGCTGAGCCTGAAGGAAGGTCTCACGGTCTTTCGCGATCAGGAATTCAGCGCCGACATGATGGCCCGCGACATGGACGCGGCCGCCGCGGCCAGCGCCCGCGCCGTCAAGCGCATCGACGACGTCGTGGCGTTGCGCGCCGCGCAGTTCCCGGAAGACGCCGGCCCCATGGCGCATCCGATCCGCCCCGAGAGCTACCAGGAGATCGGCAACTTCTACACGGCCACCGTGTACGAAAAAGGCGCCGAGGTCATCCGCATGCAGCACACGCTGCTGGGCGAGGCCGGTTTCCGCGAAGGCATGGACGAATACTTCCGCCGCCACGACGGCCAGGCCGTCACGTGCGACGACTTCGTCGCCGCGATGGAATCCGTCTACGTCAAGCAGCACCCGGGACGCGACCTGTCCGTGTTCCGCCGCTGGTACCGGCAGGCCGGCACGCCACGCGTCACGGTCAGGCTCGACCACGACGCGGCCACCCGCCGCTGCACGGTGACGCTTACCCAGGCCTGCCCGCCGGTCGGCGTTGAAAAGAAGGCCGGCCCCGACTACGTGAAGGCGCCCTTCCACATTCCGTTTGCGATCGGCTTGCTGGACCGTGAGGGCAACGCGCTGCCGCTGCGTCAGGACGGCGCGGTCGTGGACACCGCCCTGCTGGAACTGACCACGCAAAGCCAGCAATGGGTGTTCGAAGACATCGCCGACCGCCCCGTACCCTCGCTGCTGCGCGACTTCTCGGCGCCGGTCATCGTGGACTACGACTGGTCCAACGAGGAACTGGCGCTGCTGTCCGCGCACGATGGCAATCCGTTCGCACGCTGGGAAGCCGGCCAGGAACTGGCCACCCGCCAGATTCTTGCATTGGCCGACGCCAGCCAGGCGGGCCGCCCGCTGCAGGCCGACGCCGCCTTCCTTGAAGCCTGGCGCGCGTTGCTGACCGATCCCGCCCTGGACGCCGCGTACCGTGCGCGCGCATTGGCGCTGCCTTCGGAAAAGACGCTGGCCGAGCGCATGCAGCGGGTCGATCCGCCTGCCCTGGCCGTGGCGCGCGATTTCCTTCGCGCCGAACTCGGCCGTCAGCTCCATGCCGAATTCCGCCGCGCCTTCGACCAGAACCAGACGCCGGGCGAATATAGCCCCGCGCCGATTCCCGCCGGCATGCGCGCATTGAAGAACCTGGCGCTCAGCCACCTGATGGCCGCTGGCGAACCCGAAGCCCAGCGCCTTGCCGAAGCGCAGTACGCCACCGCCGGCAACATGACCGACAGCATGGCCGCGCTGGCCGCCTTGATCAACTTCGGGCAAGGCGACTACCCGAAAGAGGCGCTGGCCGCTTTCTACACCAAATGGAGCGCCAATCCGCTGGTGGTGGACAAGTGGTTCGCGCTGCAGGCCACCGCCCGCTCGACCACGGTGCAGACCGCCCGCGAGCTGATGAAGCATCCGGCATTCACGCTGCGCAACCCGAACCGCGCCCGCGCGCTGATCTTCCAGTTCTGCCTCAACAATGCCCGCGGCATGCACCAGCCGGACGGCTCGGGCTACACGTTCTGGGCGGAGCAGGTGCTGGCATTGGACGCGCTCAATCCGGAGATCGCCGCGCGGCTGGCGCGTGCGCTCGACAACTGGTCTCGCTTCGTCCCGGCGCTGCGTGCCCCCATGCAGGCCGCGCTTGAAAAGGTGCGCCAGCACGACGGCCTGTCGCGCAACGTCCAGGAAATCGTATCCAAGGCTTTAGAATTCGCTGCATAGGGAGATCCTTTTGAAACGTAAAACACTCACTCAATACCTGGTGGAGCAGCAACGCTCCGCCCAAGCCCTGGCGCCCGAAGTGCGCCTGCTCATCGAAGTGGTGGCGCGCGCCTGCAAGGCCATCAGCCACGCGGTCAGCAAGGGCGCGCTGGGAGGCGTTCTGGGCAGCCTGGAAAGCGAGAATGTCCAGGGCGAAGTCCAGAAGAAGCTCGACGTGCTGTCCAACGAGATCCTGCTGGAAGCCAATGAATGGGGCGGCCACCTGGCGGCCATGGCGTCGGAAGAGATGGAAACCATCCATCTGATCCCGAACCGCTACCCCAAGGGCGAATACCTGCTGCTGTTCGATCCGCTCGATGGCTCGTCGAACATCGACGTGAACGTCTCCATCGGCACCATCTTCTCGGTGCTGCACGCGCCGCACGACGTGTCGGGCGCGCCCGTCTGCGAAGCCGACTTCCTGCAACCGGGCAACAAGCAGGTGGTGGCCGGTTACGCGGTGTACGGCCCGCAGACGATGCTTGTGCTGACCATCGGCAACGGCGTCGTGGGTTTCACGCTGGATCGCGAAATGGGCTCGTGGGTGCTCACGCACGAGAACATCCGCGTGCCGGAAGACACCAAGGAATTCGCCATCAACATGTCGAACAAGCGCCACTGGGCTGCCCCGGTCAAGCGCTACATCGACGACTGCCTGGCCGGCTCGACCGGCCCGCTCGGCAAGGACTTCAACATGCGCTGGATCGCCTCGATGGTGGCCGACGTGCATCGCATCCTGACCCGCGGCGGCATCTTCATGTACCCGTGGGATGCGCGCGAGCCGGGCAAGGCCGGCAAGCTGCGCCTGATGTACGAAGCCAATCCCATGAGCTTCCTGATCGAACAGGCAGGCGGCGCGGCCATCAACGGCGTCGAGCGCATCATGGACATCCAGCCTGACACGCTGCACCAGCGCGTCAGCGTCATCCTGGGCTCGAAGAACGAAGTCGAACGCGTGGGCCGCTATCACGCCGAGGACGCGGGCAAGTAAGACACCCGCCGCGCCTTCGGCGCGCCAATGCAAAAGCCCCCGGCCGTCATGGCCGGGGGCTTTTTTTCAAGGGTACAGGCAAGCAGGGGTTGCGTTACTTGACCTCTTCGATGGACTTCACGTCGTCCTTGTTGATCTGCATTTTCTTGCCGTTCTGTTCGTACTCATACATGCCCGACTTCTTGTCGTAATCGGGCTCGTCGGGCGCTACGGTCGAAGATCCGTCGCGTTGGTGAATAACCGAGGGCGACGAGCATCCGGCCAGCACACCAACGCCGGTCATCACCAGGGCCAACGTCATGGTCTTCAGCTTCATGGTTGTGTTCTCCGAGTGTTGAATGGGTGATTTCACTCTATCTGAATCGCTCCCCGAAATCGTGTCGGGTTGTCGGCAAAATGCATAAGAACGTAATCGTCCCCGACCCCAATAATGAAAAACCCCTCGCAGGACGTGCCCGGGAGGGGTTGCAACCGTACACAAGCGGCAATCGTGCTTACACCTTGGCGTGTGTCTCGATGAAACGGCGTACGGCGGCCTCGCTGCAGTCCATGACCTCGACGCGTTGCGGCAGCGATTCCAAGTCTGCGAGGTTGCCCGGCGGCGTGGCCGGACGGCCAAGCGCTTCCTCGATGGTCTCGGAGAACTTGGCCGGCAGCGCGGTTTCCAGCACGAGCATGGGAACGCCCGGCTCGACGAATTCGCGCGCGACCTTCACGCCGTCGGCGGTATGCGGGTCGACCAGCACGCCGGTGGTGTCGTAGACGGAGCGGATCGTGGCCAGGCGATCCGTATGCGAGCTGGCGCCCGACACGAAGCCATAACGCGACTCGAACTGGTCCTTCATGTCGGACAGGTCGAACGCGCCGTCGCGCGCCATCGTCGTCCACAATTCCTTCACGCGGTCGGTATCGCGGCCCGTCAGGTCGAACACGAAGCGCTCGAAGTTCGACGCGCGCGAAATGTCCATCGAGGGGCTGGACGTGGCGTACGTCTGCGCGGCCGCGCGAGGACGGTACACGCCGGTGCGGAAGAACTCCTCCAGCACGTTGTTCTCGTTCGTGGCAAGCACGAGGCGGCGGATGGGCAGGCCCATGCTGCGGGCGATGTGGCCCGACAGGATGTTGCCGAAATTGCCCGACGGCACGGCGAACGACACTTCCTGTCCCGCGCGCTCGGTGGCGCGCAGCCAGCCATGGAAGTAGTAGACAACCTGGGCGGCGATACGGGCCCAGTTGATCGAATTGACGGCGCCCAGACGGTACTTCGTCTTGAAGGCCAGATCGCCGGCCAGCGCCTTGACGATGTCCTGGGCTTCGTCGAAGACCCCGCGCACGGCGATGTTGTGGATGTTCTCGTCTTGCAGCGAGTACATCTGCGCGCGCTGGAAGGCGCTCATGCGGCCGTGGGGCGACAGCATGAACACCGCCACGCCCTTCTTGCCGCGCAGCGCGTATTCAGCGGCCGAGCCCGTGTCGCCGGAGGTGGCGCCCACGATGTTCAGCGTCGTGCCGCGTTTGGAGAGCACGTACTCAAAGACCTGGCCCAGGAACTGCATGGCCATGTCCTTGAAAGCCAGCGTCGGACCTTCGGACAGGCCCAGCAGCGACAGCCCGCCATCGAGCGGACGCAGCGGAACGATGTCCTCGCTGTTGAAGATCTGCGGCGTGTAGGCGGCACGGGTCAGACGGCGCAGGTCGTCCGAGGGGATGTCCGTGGCAAACAGCGACAGCACTTCGAAGGCCAGATCGGCATACGACAGGCCGCGCCACGATTCCAGCGTTTCCGCGGAAACCTGCGGCAGCGTCTGCGGCACCGCCAGCCCGCCGTCGGGCGCCAGGCCTTCGAGCAGGATGTCGGAGAATTCGAGCGGGGCCATGCCGCCGCGCGTAGAGATGTATTTCATGTCAATTGCTCCACGATGCACCGGGCGCCCCCGATCACGTCAGGTTCTCCACGCGCAGGCGCGTCACCTTGGACCGCACGAACGGCAGCGACTCGATGCGCTCGATGGCCTGATTGACGTTGCCTTCGACGGCTTCGTGCGTGAGGAAGATGATGTCGGCGCCGCCGATGTGCGACGGCTGCTGGATCATCGAACCGATGGAAATGCCGCGGTCGGCCAGGATGCGGGCGATGTCCGCCAGCACGCCGGGCTGATCGTCCACGCGCAGACGCAGGTAGTACGACGTGCTGACCTGTTCGATCGGCAGGATCGGGGTGTCCGACATGGCGTCCGGCTGGAAGGCCAGGTGCGGCACGCGGTTGCCCGGATCGGCGGTGTGCAGGCGCGTCACGTCGACCAGGTCGGCCACGACGGCCGAGGCGGTGGGCTCTTCGCCCGCGCCCTGCCCGTAATACAGCGTCGGGCCGACGGCGTCGCCCTTGACCAGCACCGCGTTCATCGCGCCTTCGACATTGGCCAGCAGGCGCTCGGACGGCACCAGCGCCGGATGCACGCGCAGCTCGATGCCGTCGGGGCGGCGCTTGGTGATGCCCAGCAGCTTGATGCGATAGCCCAGGCGCTCGGCGTGTTCGATGTCTTCGGCGGCCAGTTGCGAAATGCCTTCGATGTGGGCGCGGTCGAATTGCACCGGCACCCCGAATGCCAGCGAGGCCAGCAGCGTCAGCTTGTGGGCCGCGTCCACGCCTTCCACGTCGAACGTGGGGTCGGCTTCGGCGTAGCCCAGGCGCTGCGCTTCCGCCAGCACGTCGGCAAACGGCAGCCCGCGCGAGCGCATTTCGGACAGGATGAAATTGGTGGTGCCGTTGATGATGCCGGCCACCCACTGGATGCGGTTGGCGGTCAGGCCTTCGCGGATCGCCTTGATGATGGGGATGCCGCCCGCGACGGCGGCCTCGAAGTTCACCATCACGCCGCGTTCGGACGCGGCGGCGAAGATCTCGTTGCCATGCTTGGCCAGCAAGGCCTTGTTGGCCGTGACCACATGCTTGCCGTTGGCGATGGCTTCGAGCACCAGCTCGCGCGCCAGCGTGTCGCCGCCGATCAGTTCCACGACGATGTCGATGTCGGGATCGCGCACCAGCGCGTGCACATCGGTGTCGACCAGGATGGAGTCGCCCACGCGGGCACGCGCCTTTCCCACGTCGCGCACGGCGGCGCGGGTGACTTCAATGCGGCGGCCAGCGCGGCGGGCGATTTCCTCGGCGTTGCGGGACAGCACGGTCCACGTGCCGCCGCCAACCACGCCAAGACCAAGCAGACCCACCTTCATGGGTTTCATCGCGCCGCCCTCTGCGGGCGGGCGTTGAGGGGAATTCATTTCACTTCTCCATAATCCTGTGCATGAAGCTGTTGCCACCCGATCGCGATGCCGCGGATCCGGCTCCGCCGGTCCGCAGGCATGCCCCCTCAGAGGGGGATGCGCGCAGCGCTGCGGGGGTGGGCACCCATCACTTCAGCAATCCGTCCTTGCGGAACATATCTTTGATGCCGCGCACCGCTTGACGCGTGCGCTGCTCGTTTTCGATAAGCGCGAAGCGCACGTATTCGTCGCCATACTCGCCGAAGCCGATCCCGGGGGACACGGCCACTTTCGCATCCGACAGGACACGCTTGGCAAATTCCAAAGAGCCCATCGCCCGGTAGGGTTCGGGGATCTGCGCCCAGATGTACATGGACGCCTTGGGAATCTCCACATTCCAACCTGCTTCATGCAGGCCGCGCACGAGCACGTCGCGGCGGCTCTGGTATTGCGCCACGATTTCGCTCACGCAGTCCTGCGGGCCGTCCAGCGCGGCGATGGACGCCACCTGGATCGGCGTGAACGTGCCGTAGTCGTGATAACTCTTGATGCGAGCCAGCGCGTTGACCAGCTCGCGGTTGCCGACCATGTAGCCGATGCGCCAGCCGGCCATGTTGTAGCTCTTGCTCATCGTGAAGAACTCGACGGCGACGTCGCGCGCGCCGGGCACCTGCATGATGGACGGCGCCACATAACCGTCGAAGGTGATGTCGGCATACGCCAGGTCATGCACGACGAGAATGTCGTGTTCCTTGGCAAGCGCCACCACGCGCTCGAAGAACGACAGGTCCACACACTGCGCGGTCGGGTTGCTGGGAAAGCCCAGCACCATCATCTTGGGTTTCGGGATGGATTCGCGCACGGCGCGTTCCAGTTCCTCGAAGAAGTCGACGCCCGGCGTCATGCGCACGGAACGGATGTTGGCGCCCGCAATGACGGCGCCGTAGATGTGGATCGGGTAGCTGGGATTGGGCACCAGCACGGTGTCGCCGCGGTCCAGCGTGGCCAGCATCAGATGCGCCAGGCCTTCCTTGGAGCCGATGGTGACGATGGCCTCGGAGTCCGGATCGAACTCGACCGCATAGCGGCGCTGGTACCAGTCGCAGATCGCCTTGCGCAGGCGCGGAATGCCCTTGGACACCGAATAGCCGTGGGTGGTGGGACGCGTGGTCGCCTCCACCATCTTGTCGACGATGTGCTTGGGCGTCGCCCCATCCGGATTGCCCATCGACATGTCGATGATGTCTTCGCCACGCCGACGCGCCGCCATCTTGAGCTCGCCGGTAATGTTGAAAACGTACGGGGGCAAACGCTCGATGCGAGAGAACTTCCTCATGATGGGAATCCTTAGGGGCGAAAAGGCAAAAAGACCAGGGCGCGGTCGCGCGAAGGGGAAAGGGGCTCTGAGCCGCGCCAGTTCACGATTGCAGCGCAGCAAAACCCTGTAATCTAGCGCAACGACGCCTTGGCGGCAAATGGGGCAAAAAAGCCCCTTTTTCCCCGTGGATACGTTGCAACATGCGGCGTGTCCGATGCGCTATTATCAAGCACGTAAAGCCGGAGTTTTTATTGAAGCTGCATACCGATCCTGCGACGGCCGCTCTAAACACTGTCACCGCCTACGGCGATGGCTACATCGAGGTCAACCAGGTACGTTTTTCCTCTTCGGTCGCTTTCGGCCCCGAAGGCGAAGTGACCATCTGGCCTGTTGAGTCGACGGCCGACATTACCTCCTCCCTCTTGCTCCAGGCAGCCGGATTGTCCGAGCCCGCCCGCAATCCCCTGGATTTTCTGGATGCCCCGGAAGCCGCGCCCAGCCGCCCGGCCAACGCCCCCGAAGTCCTGCTGGTGGGCACCGGCGGCAAGCAACAGTTCCTGCGCCCCGACGTGCTGCGTCCCCTTTTGGCGATCGGCATCGGCGTTGAAACCATGGACACCCACGCTGCCTCGCGCACCTACAACATCCTGATGGCTGAAGGCCGGCGCGTGGTCGTCGCCCTCATCCCTCCCCACGGAGCCACGAATTAATGACGCCGAGCATAGGCAAACCCGCCCCGTTGTTCACCGCCGAAAGCACGATCGGCCCCATCAGCCTCGAGCAATGCCAGGGGCGGGCCGTGATCCTGTATTTCTACCCCAAGGACAACACGCCCGGCTGCACCACCGAAAGCCAGGATTTCCGCGATCTGCACGCCGACTTCCTGTCGGCCAGCGCAATCGTGATCGGCATCTCGCGCGACTCGCTGAAGTCGCACGAGAATTTCAAGGCCAAGTACGAGCTTCCTTTCCCACTCATCTCCGACGCCGACGAAACCGTCTGCAATCTGTTCGGCGTCATCAAGCAGAAGAACATGTATGGAAAGCAGGTGCGCGGCATCGAACGCAGCACCTTCTTGATCGACGCCTATGGCGTGCTGGTGCAGGAGTGGCGCGGGGTGAAGGTCCCGGGCCACGCCAAGGAAGTCCTGCAAGCCGCCAAAAGCATCGGTTAGCCGCACAGGAAACCCGTCAGGCGCTATAGCCGGCCCAAACAGGAGAGTGACGCATATGCCGCTTCCGAAGTTGCCTACCCGCCCCGCAGCCATCCTGACCTTCCCCTCGGGCGAATCCGCCCGGGCGCAGGCCCGCACCACCAAGACTGCCGCTGCGCGGTCCAACACCCAGGCAGCCCTCGCCGAAGACGAGGACGAACTGCTGGTACAGCCAGAACTTGAAGGCCTGGCGGCGCCGGCACGCAAGGCCCACACGCCGTCGCCCGCTCACCAGGCGCCGCCCCCCGCCGCGCCGGCCGCTCGCGCCCCGGCGCGCCAGCAGGCCAAGGCCGCGCCCGCCCCCGCCAAGCGCGGCAAGGCGCGCGCTCAGAATGAACCTCGCAAGCTGTTCGTGCTGGACACGAACGTGCTGCTGCATGATCCCAGTTCGCTCTTCCGCTTCGAAGAGCACGACATCTTCCTGCCGATGATGACGCTGGAAGAACTGGACCACCAGAAAAAGGGCATGTCGGAAGTCGCGCGCAACGCGCGCCAGGTCAGCCGGTCGCTCGATTCGCTGGTGCAGGACGCCACGCACCTGGACGAAGGCCTTGAGCTGGCCAAGCTGGGCAACAAGGATGCCACGGGCCGCCTGATGTTCCAGACCACGGCCATCCATAGCACCCTGCCCTCGGACTTGCCGATGGGCAAGGCCGACAACCAGATCCTGGGCGTGGTGCGCGCCCTGCAGGAAAAATACCCGCAGCGCGAGGTCGTGCTGGTGTCCAAGGACATCAACATGCGCCTGAAGGCGCGCGCGCTGGGCATGGCCGCCGAAGACTACTTCAACGACCATGTCCTCGAAGACTCCGACCTGATGTACTCGGGCGTGATGCAGTTGCCCGAAGACTTCTGGAACAAGCACGGCAAGGACGTCGAATCCTGGCAACAGGGCGGCACCACCTTCTACCGCATCCACGGCCCGCTGTGCTCGCAGTTCGTCGTCAATCAGTTCGTCTACTTCGAAGGCCAGATGCCGCTGTACGCGCAAGTGCGCGAAGTCAGCGGCAAGATGGCGGTGCTGGCCACCCTGCGCGACTACACCCACGGCAAGAACAACGTCTGGGGCATCACGGCGCGCAATCGCGAGCAGAATTTCGCCATGAACCTGCTGATGAACCCGGAATGCGATTTCGTGTCGCTGCTGGGCCAGGCCGGCACGGGCAAAACGCTGCTGGCGCTGGCGGCGGGCATCACGCAGGTGCTGGAAACCAAGCGCTACACCGAGATCATCATGACGCGCGTCACGGTGCCCGTCGGTGAAGACATTGGTTTCCTGCCCGGCACCGAAGAGGAAAAGATGCTGCCCTGGATGGGCGCGCTTGAAGACAACCTCGACGTGCTGAACATGGGCGAAGGCGAAGGCAACGGGGACTGGGGCCGCGCGGCCACCATGGACCTCATCCGCTCGCGCATCAAGGTCAAATCCCTGAACTTCATGCGTGGCCGCACCTTCCTGAACAAGTACCTCATCATCGACGAGGCGCAAAACCTGACGCCCAAGCAGATGAAGACGCTGGTGACCCGTGCGGGCCCCGGCACCAAGGTGATCTGCCTGGGCAACATCGCGCAGATCGACACGCCCTACCTGACGGAAGGCAGTTCGGGCCTGACCTTTGTGGTCGACCGCTTCAAGGGCTGGCCGCACTCGGGCCACGTCACGCTGCAACGCGGCGAGCGCTCCCGCCTGGCCGACTACGCGGGCGACGTGCTCTAGGCTTGTTCTAGCAACGGCAAACAAAAAGCCCCTTGATCGCTCAAGGGGCTTTTTTTCACTACCGCGCGCCGATTATTTGTCGGCTGCGTTGGTGATGGCATTGCCTGCCCGGGACATGTCCTTGCCCATGCCGGCGACGGTATTGCAACCGGCCAGCACGAAGCCGAACACGACAAAGGCAGTCAGCACAATCTTGCCGCGCATGCTGTGACTCCAAAATGAAAAAATGAAAGCGCCTGCGCTCAGGCGATCTGCACGCGCAGTTCGCCCAGGCCTTCGACGCCGCCAGTGATCACGTCACCTTGGCGCACGGCGCCCACGCCCTCGGGCGTGCCGGTGAAGATGATGTCGCCGGGCTGCAGTTCAAACAGGCCCGACAGATAAGAAATGCTTTCCGGAATATTCCACAGCATCTGCGAAATGTCGCTGGATTGCTTGCGCTCGCCGTTGACGTCCAGCCAGATGGCGCCCTTGTCGAGCGTGCCAACCACGCTGCGCGGATGGATGGGGCCCAGCGGCGCCGACTGGTCGAAGGCCTTGCCGATTTCCCAGGGGCGGCCCTGCTTCTTCATTTCGCCTTGCAGGTCGCGGCGGGTCATGTCCAGACCCAGCGCATAGCCCCACACGCATTCGTTGGCTTGGTCGACGGGGATGTCGCGGCCGCCCTTGCCCAGCACCACGACCAGCTCCATCTCGTAGTGCAGATTGGATGTCTTGGGCGGATAAGGCATCTTGCCGGTTTCGCCGTCGGCCACGAACAGCACCGCGTCAGCGGGCTTGCAGAAGAAGAACGGATCTTCACGGCCCGTGAAACCCATTTCCTTGGCATGTTCGGCGTAATTGCGGCCGACGCAATAGACGCGGCGCACGGGGAACAGCGCGGCGCTGCCGGCTACGGGGACCGCGACGGGCGGCTGGGGAGGCAAAACGTAGTCCATGAGCTATCAACCTATGACAAATACGTGACCGGAATATCCGGGAAAAATGTTACCCCGACGCCGCGCGCGCTTGGCATGCCCTGTGCCCCCGCGATGGGGCGTTGTTGTTGTTGGGCGGCCGGGCGTTTGAAAAAGCACTCGCGAGTGTAGACCTTTTTGCGGCCAATGCGAGGACCGCACGGAACGGGCGCCTGCAAGACAACGGCGCGGCGGCGACAGGCCACGGGCCGTCGCGGCCGCGCCGCCGGTAGGCGCCGGCCGGCAATATGCCGGCTGGCGTGTAGCCCGATCAGCCCTTGGTGTAGCGCTCGGCGCTGCGCACGATTTCTTCGTGAGCGGCGTCCACGCCCTTCCAGCCCTTGACCTTGACCCACTTGCCCTTTTCCAGGTCCTTGTAGTGCTCGAAGAAATGCTGGATGCGGGAGATGTCTTCCGCGGGCAGATCCTCGTAGGACTTGATGTTGCGGTACGGGGGGTACAGCTTTTCGATCGGCACGGCCAGCAGCTTGGCGTCGCCGCCCGACTCGTCGTCCATTTCCAGCACGCCGATGGCGCGGCAGCGCACGACGGCGCCGATCTGGATGGGGAACGGGGTCAGGACCAGGACGTCGGCGGGGTCGCCGTCTTCGGACAGGGTCTGGGGGATGTAGCCGTAGTTGCACGGATAGTGCATGGCCGTCAGCATGAAGCGGTCAACGAAGATTGCACCGGAATCCTTGTCGACCTCGTACTTCACTGGGTCGGCGTTCATGGGGATTTCGATGATGACGTTGAAGTCTTCCGGCAGCTTCTTGCCAGGGGAGACGCGATCAAGACTCATGGTTCAACCTTGTTTGTCTGAAAGGATATTCAAATCGAGCCGTCGTCCTTGAACGGCGGCTTGGTGGTGGGCACGGGCGCCGCGGGCGGCGCAGGCTTGGGGGCCGGCGCGGCAGGGGCCGGCGCATACGTGGGCACGGGCTCGTCGAACGCCGCAGCAGGAATGGGCGCGCTGTCGAAGTATTCGTCGATGTCGGACGTTCCGCGAGCCAGCGGAGCGTCTTCGGGCGCCAGGGCGCGGTCTTGCTGCGCCTTGCTGGCGCGGGCATCCGGATCCAGTACGTAGTCCGACGCCGATGCGGCAGCCGGCGGCAAGGCCGGGTAATCGCCACCGGTGTCCGCATCGCTGTCCGTGTCCGACAGGCCGACGGCATAGCCGCCTTCGGCATCCACGCGATACGGATCCGAGCCGGTGTCCGCGGCAGGAAGCGCCGCATCCGAAGCCAGCACCGGCAACGCCATGCTGGCGGCGGTGGCCAGGCGCCAGTGGCGCACGGCATCGACCGGCCGGTCCAGACGATCGTACAGACTGCCCAGCAGCGCGTGCGTCTGCGCATCGCTGCGGCGGGCCAGGCTGCGCAAGAGGTAGCGTTCGGCCTGCCCCCAGAGCTGGCCATTCAGGCACAGCATGCCCAGGGCGGTCAGAAGGTCGGGATCGGTCGGGCGTTGATGCAGCCAGGTCTCGGCCTTGGCCAGGCGCCGCGACACCTGGTCGGCTTCGCAGCGGGCGTAAGCCGCCACCAGGGCGGGATTGAACTTGACCGCGATGGCCGATTCCAGGACGCGCGCCGCTTCGTTGGGCTCGCCGGCGGCTTCGAATGCCGCGGCGCCCGCCAGGGCGATTTCCGGAAGCAGGCGCTCTTCGGCCTTGAGGTCTTTCCAGATGGGACGCCAGGCATCGTTGGCCGCGGCGGCACGCAAGCGCGCGGCGCCCGCGGCATCGATCAGGACGTCGGCTTCGGGGCGTCCCAGCGCATTGCGGCGCGACAGTCCGCGCGCCAGCGCGAAAACCTGTTCCTGATGATTCAGGGCCGTGTGCGCCCGCAGCAGCAGGCGCATGGTGTGCAAATGACGAGCGCCGCCGTCGGCCAGCGGGCCCAGCACGGTCAGTGCGCGTTCAGCGCGGCCCTGATCGAGCAGCATGTCGGCCGAGACGGTGGCGGTGGCTTCAATGAGACCGGGCTCGGCGCCGGCCTGCTCTTGCGCGTTGGCCAGCAGACGGTCGCGCCGGTCGAATTCGCCCAGGCCATGGGCGGCACGAGCAGCCGACAGGGCTGCCAGCACGCGCCGCGTGCGGACCTTGGTCTGGTCCAGAAGCTTGGTCAGGTCTTTTTCGGCGTGGGCGTAGCGGCCTTCAAGCAGGCCAATCCAGCCGCGTTCGAGCAATTCGTGGTCGCGCGCCTGCGCGCGCTTGCCGCGCCAGGCCCGGACGCGATCGGGAATGGCGAGCAGCCAGGCCAGAAGCCGCAGGCCCACGTACAGGATGATGAAGGTGGCGACGATGAGCAGGACGGCGAGCGTCAGCGACATCTCGATGCGCCATGGCCACACCAGAAGCAGCACGTTGCCCGCGTGCGAGCGCAGGACCACCGCCAGGGCGACGGCGACGACGGCGAGCAGCAGGGTCCAGAACCAGGTACGCATGGGTTCAGTCCTGGTCGCTGGTCTTGAAGCCGGCGGCGCGCAGGGCCGCCACGGCGTTCAGGCTGTCCGCGACATCCGGCATGCGCACGGCGATGTCGGTCTGGGCCAGTTCGCGCGCAAGCGTCTGCGCGGCGACGGTGTCAGGCGAGCGGCCATCGAAGTACTTGGAAAGCGTGGTGCCGACGTTGTCGAGTTCGCTCTTCCAGACCGAGGGCTGGCGCATCAGCATCGCGAGCTGCGCGGTCAACAGGCGCTGGCGCAGCGTGCCGCGCACCTGATCGGCCTGTTCGGGCGACAACAGCAGCGCGGCCGGTTCGTCCACGCGCTGGATGGTGATGAGACCGCCAAGTTCGTGAGCCAGCGCGGAGCCCGCGCGGCCAGGCCACGAGGCCACTTCGGCGCGCCAGCGCTGCCACCAGGGCGCATCGGCGGGCAGGCCGGCCTGCGGATCGATCGTGGGGGCCGGCGCGGGCGGCTGGGCTTGACCGACCGGGGACACGCCCGGCGACACGGTATCCGGCACCAGCAGCGGCGCCTTGCCGATCAGCGCGACCAGGCGTTCGATGCGGCCCGATTGCGCGGGGATGTCGACGGTGGACACGGCACGCAGGCGGTCCAGGTCGCCATTGATGGATTGCTGCAGGCTGGAGAACCGCGGGCGGTCGGCACGCGCCAGGCGCGATTGCGCGGTTTCCAGGGCGACGATGGCGTTGGAGACGTTGCCGGCCAGGCGCAATTGCTGATTGGCGATGGTCAGCAGGCGTTCGACGTCATTGGCCAGCAGTTCGTCGCTGGCGCTGTCGTTGAAGTTCTGCCAAGCCTGTTGCAGGGCGTTGTATTGGCTTTGCGTTTCGCGCAGCGTGTCTTCGAGTTCGGCGACGCGGCCGGTCTGCGCCTGCGCGAGGGCAAGCGCTTCGCGGGTGTCCTTGCGGGCTTGCGCCACGTCCGCGCTGAGCGTATCCAGGCGCGTTGCCACTTCGCGGCCTGCGGAGACGAACTGGGTGCGTTGCTTCCACAACGCATATCCCAGGCCCACGGCCAACAGGATGACGATTATCAGCGCGGTGGCCAAGGGACCACTGCCGCGCTTGGCCGGACGGGCCTTGACGGAGTCGGCCGGGGCCGATGCGGACGCGCTTGCGTCCGGGGCGGCCGGATGAACGGCCGGATCGGTAGCGGGAGTCTTATCTGTCATGACGCGATTGTATTCGGTGTCAGTCCGAACCAACGAATCAAGCAGCAACAAAAGCCTGGAAAATCGACTCGTCGTTGGGCACGCAGATTTTTACCATCGCCGGCTCGGACGCGCCAATGCGAGGCTGCGGCAGGCGGCCAACCAGCGAGGGGTGCGTGGCGACGAAGCGGCAGCGCTGCCACCACCCGGTCAGACCCGCGGCGCTGAGCTGACCATACATGGCGTCGATGCCCTCTCCGCTGGTGACCAGCCAGGTGGCGGCGACGCCTGCATCGGCCCATCGCCTGAGGGTGGCAAGCTGTTCGGCGGTCCAGCCAGCGGGCTGCCGGCGGTAGGCCGCGTGGCGCGTCACGTGCGCACCATGTGCCTCGAGCGTATCGCCGAGCCAGTCCCGCCCCTGCGTGCCCCGCACCACCAGCACGCGCGCGGGCAATTGAGGCTGGGCAGCAAGCACGCGCCAAAGCGCCTCGGAATCGTGGCTGGGGGCCGATTCGTCCGGATGCAGAACTGTTGTATTCACGCCAAAACGGCCGGTCTCGCGCAGCGCCTGGGCACTGGCGGGCCCGACCGTGGCGACCGCGACGCCCGCAGGCCAGTCCGCGGCGCCATCGGCGCGCGCGAGCTGATCCAGGTATTGGCGCGCGGCATTGCCGCTGACGAACACGACGAGGTCGTAGGCCGACGGCCGGGGCAGGTCTTCGGCGGCGACAGACAGGGGGTGGATTTCAAGTGCGGGCAGGATGCACGGTTGCCAACCGGCGCCCTGCAGGCGGCCGGCCAGCGCTTCGTTGCGCCCTGCGGGCCGCGTCAGGATGGCGATGCGCGGCCCGTCGGCGGCTGCAAACGCCGGGTCCATCAGTCGGACCCGGGGTTTTGCAGCAGTTCGCGAAGAATCGTCTCTGCACCCGCCTCCAGGAGTTCGGAGGCGGCGGCTTCGCCGATGGCTTCGGCTTCGGTCATGGGACCGCTGTGCGTGGCATGAACGACACGGGCGCCGTCGGGCGAGGCCACCAGCGCGCGCAGCGACAGCGTGTCGCCGGCGAGCTGGGCAAAGGCGGCCAGGGGCACCTGGCAGGAGCCGCCCAGCTTGCGCGACACCGCGCGCTCGGCGAGCACGCAGGCGGTCGTGTCTGCACTGACCAGCGGTGCAAGCCACGCGCGCATGTCGTCGCGGTCGTCACGGATTTCGATGCCGAGCGCGCCCTGCCCGGCCGCCGGCAGGCTGTCGGCGGGATCGAGCAGGCTGCGGATGCGCTCGCCCATGCCAAGACGGTCCAGGCCGGCGGCAGCCAGCACGATGGCGTCGTAGTCGCCCTTGTCGAGCTTGGAGAGGCGCGTATCCAGATTGCCGCGCAGGGGCTTGACCACCAGGGCGGGAAACCGGGAACGGATCTGGGACTCGCGGCGCAGGCTGGACGTGCCGACCACGGCGCCCGCGGGCAGGTCCGCCAGCGAAGCATAACGATTGGACACGAAGGCATCGCGCGGATCCGCGCGATCGAGGACGGCGCAAAGCTCAAACGGCGCCTGCAGATCCACCGGCACGTCCTTGAGGGAGTGGACGGCGAGATCGGCACGGCCGTCGAGCAGCGCGTTTTCGAGTTCCTTGACGAACAGACCCTTGCCGCCCACCTTGGACAGCGTGCGGTCGAGGATCTGGTCGCCTCGGGTTGTCAGGGTAAGAAGTTCAACTGCACACGCCGGGTACAGCGTGCGCAGCCGATCGCGCACATGCTCGGCTTGCCACAGGGCAAGCCGGCTGGCGCGGGTCGCAATGACCAGACGTTGCGGTAGAGACACGTGACGCCATCAAACGAAGTTGGAGACGATGATCGTCGCGACTACCCCGAGGATGGCCAGCACGAACAGACCCTGAAGAAGGCTCAGGCCCGATTCGGATTGCTGGGGATCGGTGGATCTACGCAGACTCATGTGCTGATTCCTTGGAAGCGTTCTTGCGGCTTGCAAGCCACCGTCCAAGGACAACAACGAGCAAGGCGCCAATGATTTCAGCGGCGATTTTAACCGTAGTCGGCTGAACGCCAAATTGACGCTCGACAATAACGTCGGTGACCAGCATGCCGCCAGCGATCCAGCCCAGCAGGCCCGCGCCGAAGGTGACGACCAGCGGATAGCGGTCGATGAGCTTGAGCACCAGCGTGCTGCCCCAGATGATGATCGGCACACTGACGACCAGGCCGAAAATGACCAGACCCAGTTGATGGTCGGCATGCGCATTCTGCGCGGCGCCGGCGATGGCGATCACGTTGTCCAGGCTCATCACGAAGTCAGCAATGATGATGGTCTTGATCGCGGCGACGATGGATGTGCCGCCCTTGATGTCGCCATGCGCATCCTCTTCGGGAACCAGGAGCTTGACGCCGATCCAGACGAGCAGCAGCGCGCCCACGACCTTCAGGAACGGGATATTCAGAAGCTGCATTGCGAAGGCGATCAGCACGACGCGCAGAATGATTGCCCCTGCGGTGCCCCACAAAATGCCTTGCATCCGTTGCTTGGGCGCCAGGTTGCGACACGCCAGCGCGATCACGACAGCGTTGTCGCCGCCGAGCAGGATGTCGATAAGGATGATCTGAAATACCGCTGCCCAACTCAGCGTCTGAAAAAACTCAAGCACTTTGAACCCCCGAAGGCATTTATGAAAAGAATGGCCCGTCCCGGCCCGGCCGCCCTGCCGCGCGCCTTCGCGCGGCAGGTTTATTTAGAAAAACATATTATTGTAGTTCAGCTTTCAGTCAGCTTTCCGACGCGCAAGCAAAACTTTACCAATCAGCAGCACCAGCACCGCGCCCAGCGCGCCCGACATCAGTGCGAAGCTGTGCTGAGTAACGCCCAATGCGGCATCGATACGCGCCACCGGCTCTTGCAACGCCGGGTCGCCCACCAGCAGCTCGCCTGCGATGAAACCCAACAGCGCCGCCCCAACCCAGACGATGAGCGGGAAGCGTTCGATGACCTTCAAGAGCAGCGTGCTGCCAAAGATGACCAGCGGAATACTGATGGCCAGGCCGAGCACCAGCAACGTCGTGTCGCCCATCGCAGCGGCGGCGACGGCCACCACGTTGTCCAGGCTCATGACCAGATCGGCGATCATGATGGTGCGGATGGCGGTCAACAGGTTGCCATGCGACTTGCCGGCACCGTCTTCTTCGCCTTCGGGCAGCAGCAAGGTGACGCCGATGTAGACCAGGAGCAGCGCGCCGATCAGCTTGAGCCACGGCAGCAACAACAGCTTGGCCGCGACAAGCGTCAGTACGATACGCATGATGATCGCAGCGGCGGAACCGACCACGATCGCTTTTTTCTGTTGCGCGGGAGGCAACGAGCGCGCTGCCAGCGCAATAACCACGGCGTTGTCGCCCGATAGCAGAATGTTGACCCAAATGATCTGGAGCAACGCGATCCAGAATGCCGCTGAACTGAGTTCCATGCCTCTCTTTCCTAGGTGTGATCCCCCTAGGACAAAACCAAATTAATGGATGAATTGAACGCAAAAACGTACTGACCGTCTTGGTGCGAGCCCGACGGCATTCTTGCTGGTACGCGCAAAATTTCTTTCATTATAGTTTCGTTCAGCTTTCCGTATGATTGACCCGGCCGCTTCCTGGACGCGGGATTTCCCTAAGAAAGCCTCAAAAAAACCCGCGCAAAAAAAAGCCCGCCGAAGCGGGCTTTTTATTGCGCGTTGCTGAAACTTACAGCACCGACTTGAGCAGCTTGCCCATTTCGGAGGGGTTGCGCGTGGTGCGGATGCCGCAGGCTTCCATGACTTCCAGCTTGGCATCGGCCGTGTCGGCGCCGCCGGAGATCAGCGCGCCGGCGTGGCCCATGCGCTTTCCGGGAGGAGCGGTGACGCCAGCGATGAAGCCGACGACCGGCTTCTTCATGTTGTCCTTGGCCCACTGCGCGGCGTTGACTTCGTCCGGGCCGCCGATTTCGCCGATCATGATGACGGCGTCGGTGTCGGGATCGTCATTGAACAGCTTGAGCACGTCGACGTGCTTCAGGCCGTTGATGGGGTCGCCACCGATACCGACAGCGCTGGATTGGCCCAGGCCCAGTTCGGTGACTTGCGCCACGGCTTCGTACGTCAGGGTGCCCGAACGGCTGACGATGCCGATGCGGCCCTTGCGGTGGATGTGACCGGGCATGATGCCGATCTTGATTTCGTCCGGGGTGATCAGGCCGGGGCAGTTCGGGCCCAGCAGCAGCGTCTTGCTGCCCTTGGCCTTCATGCGGTTCTTGACTTCGAGCATGTCGCGGACCGGGATGCCTTCGGTAATGCAGATCACCAGATCCAGTTCGGCTTCGACGGCTTCCCAGATGGCGGCAGCGGCGCCGGCGGGCGGCACGTAGATGACCGAGACGGTGGCGCCGGTGTCGGCCTTGGCGTCCTTGACCGACGCGAAGATCGGCACGCCTTCGAAGTCCTCACCCGCCTTCTTGGGGTTCACGCCGGCCACGAAGGCGGCCTTGCCATTGGCGTACTCACGGCACATGCGGGTGTGGAACTGGCCCGTCTTGCCCGTGATGCCCTGGGTGATGACCTTGGTGTCCTTGTTGATCAGAATCGACATTGTGAATCCTTGATTTTTGCTTTACTTGACGGCGGCTACGACGCGGGTGGCAGCTTCGGCCATCGTGTCGGCGCTGATGATCGGCAGGCCGGAGTCGGCCAGCATCTTCTTGCCGAGTTCTTCGTTGGTGCCCTTCATGCGCACGACCAGCGGCACGTTCAGGTTGACGGCCTTGCAAGCGGTGATGACGCCTTCGGCGATCACGTCGCAGCGCATGATGCCGCCGAAGATGTTGACCAGGATGGCCTTGACGCTCTTGTTGGCCAGCATGATCTTGAAGGCTTCCGTGACCTTCTCGGCCGTGGCGCCGCCGCCGACGTCCAGGAAGTTGGCCGGCTCGCCGCCGAACAGCTTGATGGTGTCCATCGTGGCCATGGCCAGACCGGCGCCGTTCACCAGGCAGCCGATGTTGCCGTCGAGCTGGATGTACGCGAGGTCGAACTTGCTGGCTTCGATTTCAGCGGGATCTTCTTCGTCCAGGTCGCGGTAGGCGACGATTTCCGGATGACGGAACAGGGCGTTGGAGTCGAAGTTGAACTTGGCGTCCAGGGCGATGATGTTGCCCTTGCTGTCGCGGTTCAGGGGGTTGATTTCGACCAGGGAGGCGTCGGTGTCCATGTAGCACTTGTAGAGCTTCTGGAACACGTCAACGGCCTGGGCGGTCGAGTCGGCGGGCAGGCCGATCGCGTTGGCGATCTTGGTGGCTTGCTCGGCGGAAAGGCCAACCAGCGGGTCGATGTATTCGGTGATGATCTTTTCGGGCGTGGAGTGAGCCACTTCCTCGATGTCCATGCCGCCTTCGCTGGAAGCGATGAAAGCGACCTTCTGCGTGGCGCGGTCGGTGACCAGCGAAACGTAGTATTCCTTCTGGATGTCAGCGCCGTCTTCGATGTACAGGCGGCGGACCTTCTGGCCTTCGGGGCCGGTCTGATGCGTGATCAGCTGCATGCCCAGGATTTCGGATGCCAGCTTGCGGACGTCGTCCAGCGAGCGGGCCAGCTTGACGCCGCCGCCCTTGCCGCGGCCACCCGCGTGGATTTGTGCCTTGACGACCCAAACCGGTCCACCCAGCTTTTCAGCGGCAGCCACGGCCTCGTCGACGGAAAGAGCGGGGATCCCGCGCGGCACGGGGACGCCAAATTGCTTCAGCAGTTCCTTGCCTTGATACTCGTGGATTTTCATGTGTTACCTGTCAGGACGTATGAGAAAAAGAAGGTGAATCGGAGGACGACTCGGCCGATGCCTCAGCGCTACCCCCGGTGTACCACTCGGGATAATGCTCAGCCACCACAGGGCCGCCAGTGCTGAGCGCATGGCAGCCGTCCAATTGGAATGGACGCCGGTTCGGGTTGGGTTCCTGCCGCCGGCGGTTGGCCATGGTCTGGACCGCCGCGGTGGGAAGCACCTGCGACAGTTCGGTCATGTGCGTACAGCCCTCCACATGCCCGAACCGCTCTTTGACCTGGCGGCGGAACCCCTTGAGCAGGTTCATGCCGATCAGGTCAGTGTACGCCGGCTCGATGGCCTTGCAATGCTCGCCATAAGGCGCCGCATCATAGACGGCCTGAGCCGCCACGATCGAGAATTCCTCGTCGATGGTGATGCGCAGGTGCATATGGTGGATGGGCTGCCCGGCCTTGAACATCTCGCCGTCGCGCTTCGGAAAATCGTACGCTTTCACGTCGATCAGCTCGGCTTCCAGGTCCCAGTTGCCGTCTTCGCGCGCGTACGACTGCACACGTATGGAACGCGTATGCAGCGGTTGGCGAGGACAATCCGGCGGTGGCAAGGGCATGCGAGGGGGCCTGCGGGGCAAAGATGGCCTGCGCGTATGGTGCGCGGCAACAAAACCTTCAAAGTATAGCGCAGGCCGCATTCGCGCAATCGTATTAATTGGGCGGCGGATGCCCCACTGTCCGGTCCGCTGACCGCGCCGCCCTTACTGCCCTTGGTACGCGCAGCCCCTGCCGGTTTCGCTGTCCGGCGCGGCATGGGCCCCAAAATCGCGGCTCCAGCAGGCAGAAACCCGGCATGCGCGTGGTGCGCAGCCGGGTTGGAAATGCAGGAGGCCCGGCGCTCACGCGCCCGGGACGCCATTGGCCGTCAGGCCGCCTCGCGCAGCGCGCGCGCCGCCTGGACCATGCCGATCAGCGCGGCTTCCGTTTCCGGCCAGGCCCGCGTCTTCAGACCGCAGTCGGGATTGACCCACAGGCGTTCCTTGGGCAGGCGGGCGGCGGCCTTGTTCATCAAGTCAACCATCCAGCCGACCTCGGGCACGTTGGGCGAGTGGATGTCGTAGACGCCAGGGCCAATGTCGTTCGGATACCGGAAGTCCTCGAACGCCTTGAGCAATTCCATATTGGAACGCGACGTTTCGATAGTGATCACATCGGCGTCCATGGCGGCAATGGATTCGATGATGTCGTTGAATTCCGAATAGCACATATGCGTGTGGATCTGCGTTTCCTCGCGCACGCCGGCGGTCGACAGGCGGAAGCAGTCCACGGCCCAATCCAGGTATGCCTGCCAATCGGCGCGGCGCAGCGGCAGGCCTTCGCGGATGGCCGGCTCGTCGATCTGGATGACGCTGATGCCAGCCGCCTCCAGGTCCACCACTTCGTCGCGCAGCGCCAGCGCCAGCTGGCGGCAGGTGGCTTCGCGCGGCTGGTCGTCGCGCACGAACGACCACTGCAGGATGGTGACCGGACCGGTCAGCATGCCCTTGACCGGCTTGTCGGTCAGCGACTGGGCGTAGGACGACCAGCCCACCGTCATGGGCGCGGGACGGGCCACGTCGCCGAAAATGATCGGCGGCTTCACGCAACGCGAACCGTAGCTCTGCACCCAGCCGTTTTTTGTGAAGGCAAAGCCGGCCAGCAGCTCCCCGAAGTACTCGACCATGTCGTTGCGCTCGGGCTCGCCGTGCACCAGGACGTCCAGGCCCACCTTTTCCTGGAAGCGTATGACTTCTTCGATCTCCTTGCGGATGGCCGCCTCGTACGCGGAATCCGTCAGGGCGCCCGCCTTCCAGTCGCGGCGCAGCGCGCGGATTTCGGCCGTCTGCGGGAACGAGCCGATCGTCGTGGTGGGATAGGCGGGCAGCCCCAGCTGTTCCTGCTGGCGCGCGATGCGGCCTGCAAATGGCGCCCGGTCGCGCGACATGCCCTTTGCTGCGGCCATGCGCTCGGCCACGGCCGGGTTGTGGATGCGCACCGAGGCGCGGCGCGCGGCCAGCGCCGCGCGTTGGCCGGCCAACCCCTGCTGCACCGTGGGGTCCGTGGCGCTGCTCAGCGCGCGGCCCAGCAGGCTCAGCTCGTCGAGCTTCTGGGCGGCAAAGGAAAGCCAGCTCTTGAGTTCGGCGTCCAGTTCGGTTTCGTTTTCCAGGTCGACCGGCACGTGCAGCAGCGAGCACGATGGCGCCAGCCACAGACGGTCGCCAAGCTGGCGCGCAAGCGGGGCCAACGTCGCAATGGCGGCATCGAGATCCGTGCGCCAGATGTTGCGGCCGTTGATGATGCCGGCGGACAAGACCTGCCCGTCGTTCAGGCCCGCCACCACGTCGGCCAATTGTTCGGGAGCACGCACCAGGTCCACGTGCAGGCCGGCCACCGGCAGGGCCTGCACCGTCGAGAGGTTGTCCTTCAGACCGTCGAAGTAGGTGGCGAGCAGCACTTTGACCGCGCTGGCGGACAACGTGGCATAAGCCTGCTTGAAGGCATCGCGCCAGGCTTGCGGCAGGTCTAACGCCAGGATGGGCTCATCGATCTGCACCCACTCGACGCCCAGCTTGGCAAACCGCGCCAGCACCTCTTCATAGACCGGCAGCAGCGCTGCCAGAAGCTGGAGTTTCCCGGCATCGGCGGCACCGCCGGCAAAGGCGTCGCCCTTGCCCAGGAACAGCCAGGTCAGCGGGCCGGGAATGACCGGCTTGACCTCAAGACCCAGCGCCTGGGCTTCCCTGACCTGGTCGAACAGGCTTTCGCGGGCAACGCGGAAGGTCTGGCCGGGCACCAGTTCCGGGACGATGTAGTGATAGTTGGTGTCGAACCACTTGGTCATTTCGCAGGCGGCTGCGGGCTTGCCCGACGGCGCGCGGCCGCGTCCCATGCGAAAGAGCGTGTCCAAGGACACCGGCTCGCTGTCCTTCTGGCCGAAGCGCGCCGGCACCGCGCCCAGCAGCGTTGTCCATTCCAGGATCTGGTCGTACCAGGCGAAGTCGCCCACCGGCACGAACTTCAGGCCGGCGGCGGCCTGAAGGAGCCAGTGGCGGGCGCGCAGTTCACGGCCCGTGTCTTCCAGGGCGTCGGCGGTCTGCTTGCCGGCCCAATAGGCCTCGACCGCCCGCTTGAGTTCACGCTGGGCACCAATGCGGGGGAAACCCAAGTTATGAATCGTAGTCATGTTATAGCCGCCATCCACAAAATTTGTTCAAGTGGCGATCATTCTGAGGCCAAATCAAAATGAATCAAAATCAATGTACGCATTCATAAGATGAGAAAACCTCATAGAATAAGCAATCATGCCGACCCGCCGGGGTTAGGCGCCTGGTTCCCTCCCCCAACTCCCGCCCCTCTCAGCCGCTTTTAATGCTAGAAATCCGCCACCTAGAAACACTGACCGCCATCCGGGATGGCGGTAGCCTTCAGGAAGCCGCAGAACGCCTGCACCTGACGCAATCCGCGCTGTCGCATCAGCTGCGGGATCTCGAAACCCGCCTGGGCACGCCTCTGCTGAATCGGCGCACGCGGCCGGCCCGGCTGACCACGGCAGGGCTGCGGGTGCTGGCGCTGGCCGATGAGGTCCTGCCGCGCATCCGCGCCACGGAACGCGACCTGCAGCGGCTGGCGGCCGGGCGCACAGGCCGGCTGCACCTGGCGATCGACTGTCATTCCTGTTTTCAGTGGCTGATGCCGGCGCTGGACGCCTTCCGCGTGCAATGGCCGGATGTGGCGCTGGACCTGTCCGCGGCGTTCTCGTTCGCCCCCCTGCCCGCGCTGGTGCGCGGCGACCTGGACCTGGTCATCACGTCGGACCCGCAACCGCTGGACGCGGTGGAGTACCTGCCGCTATTCAAATATGAACTGGTGCTGGCGGTGTCAGAATCCAACCCGCTTGCCGGCAGCAAATTCATCATGCCGGAACAGTTGGCGGACCAGACGCTCATCACCTACCCAGTGGACAAGCAGCGGCTGGATGTCTTCACGGCCTTTCTGGACCCTGCCGACGTGGAGCCCGCCGCGGTCCGCAAGGCGGAGCTCACGCCGATCATCGCGCAGCTCGTGGCCAGCAACCGCGGCGTGGCGGCCCTGCCAAACTGGGCGCTGACGGAATACATGAATCAGGGATGGCTGCGGCTTTGCCGCCTGGGCCCGCAAGGGGTGTGGCGCACGCTGTATGCGACCGTGCGCAGCGAGGACACGGACGCCTCGTATATCGACGAGTTTCTGACCATTACCCGCGACGTCTGCTTCAAGACGCTGTCGGGCATCAAGTCGGCGAAGTGACGACCGAAGTGAAGAACGAAGCGAAACCGTAAGGAACAACGACGGCCGCAGCGGCACCAGCCGGGTAGACGTCCGTGGGAAACCACGCCGCCGGGCGTCAGTCTTCGTCGCCCTCGCCGAGGATGCGCCGGATGACGTCGTGCGCGAAACCCCGGCTGGCCAGAAAACGCGCCTGCTTTGCGTAGGCCGCGCGATCTTCTGGCTTGGCGCTGAAGCGCTTTTTCCAGACCTCAAGCGCACGGTCGTATTCGGTGGCGCGAAGCTGTTCGCGCAGTTCCGCGACCTGGTTGTCGTCCACGCCATGCTGGCGCAATTCCTGCACGATGCGCGCCGCGCCCTGCCGCGAGGCGCGCCGATGAACCAGGCTTTGGGCGAAGCGTTCGGTGGACAGCCAGCCCTCTTTCTCAAGCGCGTCGAGTACCGATTCGACCTCGGCCGCATCTTCGGCGTAAGCAGCCAGCTTGCGCGCCAGTTCTTCGCGCGCGTGCTCGCGCCGCGACAGATACCCCACTGCCCGCATCTTCAGTGACGGCCCCTTGCGCGCCTGCTTGCCGTCGGACGTTGACGCCTCGTCGGCGCTGGCGGCAGGGTCAGCACGCCGGCCGCGCGCGCCGCCGCGGCGGTCGGAAGTGCGCTGTTCGGAACTGCGCTGCCACAGGCCGGAGGATTCGGCGCCATCGGCCGAATCGTCAGACGCTGCGGTTTCGCGGGCCACCCGCGCATCGGACGTGCGCCGCAAGCCTTGCGGCTTGGCGACCGTTTCGAATTCGTCGTCCAACCTGGCGCGTTGGCGCTCGGCGGACGCGGGAGTCGATTTCCAGCTCATGCGCTTTCCTGCTTGCTAAACAAAACGGCAGGCCCATCCTGGCGCCTGCCGCAGTTTGCCAGCCCAGCCGGGCCGGCGATGGGACTTGCCTGAACTGCGGCGAGCCCTGCCGAATGCCCGGGATTATTCGGCGGTGTCTTCCGCCGTGGGCACGAATTCAGCGGCGCGGCTGACGATGCCCTGGTTTTCGCGGACGCGGTTTTCGATTTCGATGGCGAGTTCCTTATGCTCTTTCAGGTATTCGCGCACGTTGTCCTTGCCCTGACCGATGCGGTTGCCGTTGTAGCTGTACCAGGCGCCCGACTTGTCGACGACGTTGGCGGCCACGCCCAGGTCGATGATTTCGCCTTCGCGCGAGATGCCGGCGCCATACATGATGTCGAACTCGGCCTGCTTGAACGGCGGCGCAACCTTGTTCTTGACGACCTTGACGCGGGTTTCGTTGCCGACGACCTCGTCGCCCTTCTTGATGGAACCGATGCGGCGGATATCCAGGCGCACGGATGCGTAGAACTTGAGCGCGTTGCCGCCGGTGGTGGTCTCGGGGTTGCCGAACATGACGCCGATCTTCATCCGGATCTGGTTGATGAAGATGACCATGCAGTTGGTCTTCTTGATGGTGGCGGTCAGCTTGCGCAGCGCCTGGCTCATCAGGCGGGCCTGCAGGCCGGGCAGCGAATCGCCCATTTCGCCTTCGATTTCGGCCTTGGGCACCAGCGCGGCCACCGAGTCGACGACGATGAGGTCGACCGAACCCGAGCGCACCAGCGCGTCGGTGATTTCCAGCGCCTGCTCGCCCGTGTCCGGCTGCGAGATCAAGAGGTCGGCCAGGTTGACGCCCAGCTTGGACGCGTACTGGACATCCAGTGCGTGTTCCGCGTCGACGAAGGCGCAGGTGCCGCCCAGCTTTTGCATTTCGGCGACGACCTGCAGCGTGAGGGTGGTCTTGCCCGACGATTCCGGACCGTAGATTTCGACGACACGGCCGCGCGGCAAGCCGCCGACGCCCAGCGCGATATCCAGACCGAGCGAACCCGTGGAAACCACCTGGATGTCGTGCGAGACTTCGTTGTCGCCGTAGCGCATGATCGAGCCCTTGCCGAACTGCTTTTCGATCTGCGAAAGCGCTGCGGCGAGCGCCTTGGCCTTTTCCGAAGCGGCGGCCTTGGTGGTTTTGTCGTCCATGAGGAGTCCTGTCTGTAACGTATCTGGAAGTCGGAAAAACTGCGGGTCTGAGCTGGCCGGGTTTGATGCCTGTCCTACGGCCTGACGTGGAGCCTTGAGCTACGGATCAGATTATGGCATCGGATTGTACTGTACAAAAAACCAGTGTGCCAGTCTTTTGCACGTATACCCTGAGTGGCAAGCCCGGCGTCGTATGACAGAATCCGGAGCGATCCCGGTATTTTCGCCTTTCTCCGTCCCCCGGGCCGGCGTGTATCTTCCTAGCAGCAGCCCATGCGTATCCTGATCGCCGAAGACGACAGCATCCTGGCCGACGGCCTGTCCCGCTCGTTGCGCCACAATGGCTATGCAGTGGATGCCGTGCGCGACGGGCTTGCCGCCGATTCCGCGCTGGCCGCCCAGGCCTTCGACCTGCTCATCCTCGATCTCGGGCTGCCGCAACTGGCCGGCCTGGAAGTGCTGCGCCGCCTGCGTGCCCGCAACTCCGCCCTGCCCGTCCTCATCCTGACCGCCGCCGACAGCATCGAGCAGCGCGTCAAGGGCCTGGACCTGGGCGCGGACGACTACATGGCCAAGCCCTTCGCGCTGTCCGAGCTCGAAGCCCGCGTACGCGCGCTGACGCGGCGTGGCGCGGGCGGCGGCGGCACGATGATCAAGCACGGCAAGCTGCTCTTTGACCAGACTGGCCGTGTCGCCATCGTGGAAGATCAGACGCTGGATCTGTCGGCCCGCGAGGTCAGCCTGCTCGAAATCCTGCTGACGCGCAGCGGACGCATGGTCAGCAAGACCCAACTGGTCGACCATCTGTGCGAATGGGGCGAGGAGGTCAGCACCAACGCCATCGAGGTCTACGTGCATCGCCTGCGCAAAAAGCTCGAGCCCAGCGGCGTGAAGATCGTCACCGTGCGCGGCCTGGGCTACTGTCTTGAGCGGGACCAGGGTGCGGCGTACCTCGCAAGCTGAGCCCTCACGAGAGCCGCTCAACCAGGAAGCCCTGGATATCATGCAAGCCGGGTCCAAGGGCCCGAGCTTTGCGCCGCCCCAACGTTCGCTGCTGGGCGAAATCCTGGACTGGATGCTGGCGCCGCTATTCCTGCTGTGGCCCATGAGCGTCGCGATCACCTATGTGGTCGCGCAGAACATCGCCAACGTGCCGTACGACCGCGCGCTGGCCAACAACCTGCACGTCTTGACGCGCCAGGTCCACGCGCAGGACGGCCGCGCGGTGCTGAAGATGACCGACGCCGCGCGCGACGTGCTGCGCGCCGACGAGACGGATAGCGTGTTCTGGCTGGCGCTGGGCAGCCGGGGCGAATACCTGGGCGGCGACCGCGCGCTGCCGCTGCCCACCACCGTGGGACAGCCCCGCCCCGGCGAGGTCCAATACGAGGACGACACGCTGCGTGGTTTTGGCATCCGGCTGGCGTTCACCTGGGTCGACCTGCATCTGCCGGGCACGCAGCCGGCGCTTCTCATCGTGGCCGAAACCGTTGAGAAGCGCACGCAATTGGCCAACGACATCATCAAGGGCGTCATCATCCCGCAGTTCGTGGTGCTGCCGATCGCCGTGCTGCTCGTCTGGTTCGGGCTGTCGCGCGGCGTGGCGCCGTTGAATGCGCTGCAGCAGCGCCTGCGCGCCCGCCGCCCCGACGATCTTTCGCCCATCGACGAGCGGGCCGCGCCCTCCGAGATCGCGCCGCTGGTCGCGGCCATGAACGACCTGCTGGACCGGCTGTCCGCCAACGTGCAGGCGCAGCGCCGCTTCGTGGCCGACGCCGCGCATCAATTGAAGACCCCGCTCGCGGGACTGCGCACGCAGGCGGAACTGGCGCTGCGCGACGCCAGCCCCGAGGAAATGCAGTCCAGCCTGCGGCAACTGGTCACCGGCTCGGAACGGGCGACCCGGCTCGTCAATCAGCTGCTGCTGCTGGCACGCGCCGAAAACCCCAGCGCCATCGGCCTGACCCGCACAGACATCAACGCCATCGCCTACGAGCAAACCATGCACTGGGTGCCGCTGGCACTGTCGCTGAACACGGATCTCGGTTTCGAGGGGTCGGACACGCCTGTCGAGATCAACGGCAATCCGCTGCTGCTGGCCGAACTGCTGAACAACCTGGTGGACAACGCCCTGCGCTACACCCCTCGCGGCGGGCATATCACCGTGCGCGTGCTGCAGGCGGACGGCGAGGGACTCCTGGAGGTCGAGGACTCGGGACCGGGCATTGCCCCCGAAGAGCGCGAGCGGGTGTTCGACCGCTTCTACCGCGTGCTGGGCACGTCCTCCGACGGCAGCGGCCTGGGCCTGGCCATCGTGCGCGAGATCACGCAGAAGCATCAGGCCAGCGTCGTGATCAGCGACCATCCCACCGAACATTCCGACCTGCCCGGCACCCGCATCCGCGTCGCTTTTCCCCTCTACACGCCCCCGCCCGAGCCCCCCGAAAGCTAAGGACTATCCCTAGCCCTCCTCGGGGAATTTACTATTGGTTGCAATTTTAAGATTCAAGTAAGGGTCCCGTCAGAACCTCGTCAGCGTCACGCCCCAATGTGACGCTTAGCTCGATGTCGGCCGCGCCGGCGGAGGGCCAAGCACGGCGGAAAACCGCCGGCCTAAAAACGAGGAGACATCATGAGCACAACTACCATGGCAGGCCGCGGTCCATCCGCGGATCCGCGTCCGATGACCAAGGAGGAGCGCAAGGTCATCTTCGCGTCTTCGCTCGGCACGGTGTTCGAGTGGTATGACTTTTATCTGTATGGCTCGCTCGCAGCCATCATTGCCCAACACTTCTTTTCCGGCGTGAACCCGACTGCGGGCTTCATCTTCGCGCTGCTGGCTTTCGCGGCGGGTTTCGCGGTGCGGCCGTTCGGCGCGCTGGTGTTCGGCCGCCTGGGCGACCTGGTCGGTCGCAAATACACCTTCCTGGTCACGATCGTGATCATGGGCCTGTCGACGTTCCTGGTCGGCATCCTGCCCAGCTACGCCAGCATCGGCCTGGCCGCTCCCGCCATCCTGATCGTCCTGCGCCTCTTGCAAGGCCTGGCGCTGGGCGGTGAATACGGCGGCGCCGCGACCTACGTCGCAGAACACGCCCCGCACGGCCGCCGCGGCTTCTACACGTCCTGGATTCAAACCACCGCGACGCTGGGCCTGTTCCTGTCGCTGCTGGTCATCCTGGGCATCCGCACGTTCATGGGCGAAGACGACTTCAAGGCCTGGGGCTGGCGCATTCCGTTCCTGATCTCGGTGGTGCTGCTGGGCATCTCGGTCTGGATCCGGCTGCAACTGAACGAGTCCCCCACCTTCAAGCGCATGAAGGAAGAAGGCAAGGGTTCGAAGGCGCCGATCGCTGAATCGTTCGGCCAATGGAAGAACCTGAAGGTCGTGCTGCTGGCGCTGCTGGGCCTGACCGCCGGCCAGGCCGTGGTCTGGTACACGGGCCAGTTCTACGCGCTGTTCTTCCTGACGCAGACGCTGAAGGTCGACGCCAACACCGCCAACATCCTGATCGCCATCGCCCTCTTGATCGGCACGCCCTTCTTCGTGATCTTCGGCGCGCTGTCGGACAGGATCGGCCGCAAACCCATCATCATGGCGGGCTGCCTGATCGCCGCGGCGACCTACTTCCCGATCTTCCAGGGCCTGACCCACTTCGCCAACCCGGCGCTTGAAAAGGCGCAAGCCACCGCCCCGGTCACGGTGATCGCGGATCCGAGCACCTGCTCGTTCCAGTTCAACCCCGTGGGCACGGCCTCGTTCACCAGCTCTTGCGACGTGATCAAGTCGTTCATGGCCCGCAACTCGGTGAACTACCGCAACGAAGCGGCTCCGGCCGGCTCCGTGGCCCGCGTCAAGATCGGCAATGAAGAGTTCACCTCGTTCGACGGCCGTTCGCTGGCGCCGGCCGAGTTCAAGGCCAAGGTCGCCGAACTCGACAAGACGCTGACCGCCTCGATCCGTAGCCACGGCTACCCGGCCAAGGCCGATCCGGCCCAGACCAACACCGTGATGGTCGTGGTGCTGCTGACGATCCTGGTGCTGTACGTGACCATGGTCTACGGTCCGATCGCCGCCATGCTGGTGGAGATGTTCCCGACGCGCATCCGCTACACGTCGATGAGCCTGCCCTACCACATCGGCAACGGCTGGTTCGGCGGCTTCCTGCCTCCGGTCGCATTCGCCGTGGTCGCGGCCACCGGCAACATCTACGACGGCCTGTGGTATCCGATCATCATCGCCGTCATGACCCTGGTGGTCGGCACGCTCTTCGTGCGCGAATCCAAGGACAACGACATCAACGCCTGACAAACCATCCCCCGCCGGGCGGGACTGCTGCGCCTGCCCGGCCTTTCAAAAGCTCCTCGCGGAGCTTTTTTTTTGTGCCGCACTTTCAGGACCATGTCAGACCTGCGCCAGTAGACTGAGCGCTCAGATTACGGCCTTGCGCAAGATTGCCTGACGATTGATCCCCCTGTCAGACGATTGCAGGGCTGCTGATCTGACACCAATGCCGCGTTCCCCGCGAGCCTTTTATGACGCGGCATTGCGTGCTCCCGTACCGGCCCGACTCTTTATTGAGCCGGGCCGCTTTTTTTGCGGCGGCAACACCGTGGCCTCGGAAATCGCGGCGGCGGCCCGCAAAAGACAAAGGGCGGACGCAGCGCGACCGCCCTCTTCATGCTGCACGGCCGGCCATGCGGCCGGCTCGTATCAACGACGCATGCCCACGCCGATGGCGACCACACCCGCCACGATCGCGGCAATGCCTGCCCACGTCGGGATGGGCACCGACTTCTCGGTTTCCGCCGTGGCCTTCACAGATCCGATCTGCAGAACCGTTTCTTCGGACTTGTAGCTAAAGCCCTTATAGGCCAGGGCAGCCACGCCCAGGACAATGAGGATCGCGCCAATGATTTTCATCTTTTCACTCCAATCTCACGTTGGTGCGCGGGACATTACCGGATAGGCTGCCCCCTGTCAGTGACAGAACGTGTCGCCTGTTGCCAGCGAGCCTGCCCCCCTTCGGCAAAGCCGCCGCGTCGTATAGAATCAACCCTTTTGGCCGACGCTCATGTGGTTCAAGAATCTCAAGATTTACCGCCTCTCCTCGCCCTGGACCCTGACCGGCGAGCAGCTTGAAGAAACGCTGGCGCGCCATGCCTACCAGACCGGCAACAACCTCGAAATGCAAAGCCTGGGCTGGGTGCCCCCGCGCGAGAACGGCGGCCTGGCCCACGAAGTGAACGGCCAGATCCTGCTCAGCCTGCGCGCTGAAAAGAAGCTCTTGCCGGGCACCGTCATCAACCAGGTCGCCAAGGCGCGCGCCCAGGAAATCGAAGAGCAGCAAGGCTACAAGCCTGGCCGCAAGCAGATGAAGGAAATCAAGGAGCGCGTCACGGACGAGCTCCTGCCGCGCGCCTTCAGCGTCTATCGCGACACGCGCGTTTGGATCGACCCGAAGAACAACTGGCTCGTCATTGACGCGGCCGCTTCGGCCAAGGCCGACGAAGTCATCGGCCTGCTCGCCAAGTGCGTCGATCCCTTCCCGCTGGAAAACCTGTACGTCGCCCAATCGCCGGCCTCTGCCATGACCGGCTGGCTGGCCGAGGACGAAGCGCCCACCAACTTCACCATCGACCAGGACACCGAACTGCGCTCGTCCGGTGAAAGCGGCGCCGCGATCCGCTACGTAAAGCACTCCATCGACGCTGACGACGTGCGCCGTCACATCCAGTCGGGCAAGCAGTGCACCCGCCTGGCCATGACGTGGGCCGACCGCGTGTCGTTCGTCCTGACCGAAGGCCTGGACGTCAAGCGCGTGGCGCCGCTGGACGTGCTGAAGGAAGGCAACGAAGGCGTGGCCGCAAACGACGACGAAAAGTTCGATTCCGACATGATGCTGATGACCGGCGAACTGGCCAAGATGATGGCCGAACTGGTCGAAGCGCTGGGCGGCGAAAAGAAGATCTGAGCCGCCTTTAACCGGCAGCAACACCAGGGGCCGCTCTTGTCGAGCGGCCCTTTTTCATGCCTCGACGCTGCGGTCGCGGCCGGCCTGCTTGGCCTTGTACAGCGCCTTGTCGGCGCGATCGATCAGGTAGGCGTAGTCGGGATGGCCGTCGAAGGTCGCCACGCCGATGCTGGCTGTCACATGCATCGCGCCGGCCTCGGCGATCACGAAGCGATGCCGGCGAATCTCGGCGTTGAGCTTTTCGGCGGCGGCCAGCGCAGCGCCCGGCCCCGTGTCCACCAGCACGACAAGAAATTCCTCGCCGCCATAACGGAACACGAAGTCGCTGGATCGACAGGTCTGGTGCACGACTTCGGCAAACTGGCGCAGGATCTGGTCCCCGCCCGCGTGGCCGTGCGCATCGTTGATGGCCTTGAAGTGATCGATGTCCAGCAACAGCACCGAAAAGCTTGACCGCTGACGCTGCGCCAACGAGATCTCGCGGCCGATGACGGACGGCAGGAAACGCCGGTTGAGCACGTTGGTCAGCGGATCGCTGCCGCTTTCGATCTCGGCCACCATGTCGAAGAGGCCGTTGAGCAGATGCTTGATGCGCGCCACCAGCTCCTGCAGTTCGCGCACCTGATTGGGCAGCGATTCCGGCGCCTGACTGGCGCTTTGCATCATCCCCGGCAGCACCGTGTCATCCAGCCGCGCCACGGCCTCGACGATCTGCCGCAGCGCCGGCGCGCTTTCGAACAGCACCGCGCCCTTGTGCTGCAGCCAGAGTCCGAACTCCGAGGCGGCCAGCCGCGGCAGCGCCTGCTCCGGCGCGCGGTAATGCAGGCCGATCAGCACCGCCTGGCTCCATTCCAGCAAGGCGGCGCGTTGCCGCTCGCGTTCGGTCGAAATGTTCTGGCCCAACGCAAAGAGGCGATAGGCCTCGTCGTTGCGGGCGCCCCGATTGATGTCGCGCATGAACGCGCGGCTCATCTGTTCGATGGCCAGGTCGAACAGATTGCACACGTACTGCGTTGCCACCGAGGCCGCCTGACCCTCCAGGCCGCCGGCGCGCAGGCGCTGCGCGATTTCGTTCTTCAGGATGCGGGCGCCGGCCATCACCAGATGGATCGGGATATGGACGCGCGCGTGAACCTCGCCGACCTTCTTCTGCGTGGCCATCAGCACGTCGATATCGCCTTGCTCGCGCACGCACAGCAGGCCTTTCAGCCAATGCGTCATGCCGCGGTGCAGGCGGGTCGAGACGATTTCGTGAGAGAGCCGCGGGCCGGCTTCGGCATCGGCAAGCAAGGTGGAATAGAAGGCATCCACCAGTTGCGCGGCATGGTCGGACACCAGCGCCGCAACCTGGCCGCGCGTGTTGGCGTCGACCGATTGATAGACCGCCTCCCAGGCCTGCGCATTGGAGGCGCTCAGGTAGCACGCCTGGCCGCTGGCTGCATCGGCGGTGGCCGCGGCAGGAGGAACATCGGAACTGCTCGAAGACATAAGATCATCCGCCCAAGAACGGCGTGCGCGCCTGATAGCGGCACTCGCCCGTAAAACCAGCGCGGATTATGCTTGAATTCCCCGTGGCGGGACCGCTTTCGCGGCGCCGCCACGGGCGTCCGGCCTCAATCCAGGCCGTGGAAGACCGAATCGTCGGGACCGACATGCGACGGATGTTGCCACGTCACGTCGCGCAGCGAATGCTGCACCAGGCCTTCGACGCCCAGCAGCACCGCGAAGATCGCCATGCGGATGGGAATGCCGTTGTCGGTCTGGCGGAAGATCGCCAGGCGCGGATCGTGGTTCAGATCCACGCTCAGGTCGTTGGCGCCCGGACGGCTGTCGCGCGGCAGCGGGTGCATCACGATTGTCTCGGGGCTGCAGTAGGCATCGATGATGGCGCGGTTGACCTGGAAGTCGGGCGTATAGCCTTCGTTTTCTTCGTTGGCGAAACGCTCCTTCTGCACGCGCGTCGCGTAGATGACGTCGGCGCCCGCCAGGCCCTCGGCCAGCGAGGACTTCTGCTCGATGATGTTGCCGTTGCGGCTGGCCTGCTCGACGATGTAGGTCGGCATCTCCAGGCCCTTGGGCGAGATCAGCGAGAACTTCACGTTCTTGTACAGCGCCATCAGCTTGATGAGCGAGTGCACGGTGCGGCCATACTTCAGGTCGCCGACCATGGCGATGTGCGCGCCGTCCAGCAGTTTGCCCAGGCGCGAGAACTCGGTCAGGATCGTGTACAGATCCAGCAGCGCCTGGCTGGGGTGCTCGCCGGGGCCGTCACCGCCGTTGACCACGGGAATGTTCGTCGCACGCGCAAATTCCGCGACCGAACCCTGGTCGGGATGGCGAATGACCATGGCGTCGACGTAGCCGCTCATGACGCGGCTGGTGTCGTAGATGGATTCGCCCTTGGCCATCGATGAAAACGTGAAGCCGGTCGTGTCGCACACCGACCCGCCCAGGCGGCAGAACGCGGATCCGAAGCTCACGCGGGTGCGGGTGCTGGCCTCGAAGAACAGGTTGCCCAGCACGGCGCCTTCCAGCACTCGCGACACCTTCTGGCGGCGCGCGATGGGCTGCATCATGTCGGCGACGCGGAACAGGTCTTCGACGGAATCGCGGGTGAATTGGTCCACCGACAGGAGCTGATTCTTGCCTTCGACGGCAATGCGGTCACGCAAGGGGCCGTCTTGTACGCTTTGCGTATATTTTTCGAGCAGCACGCCGTTTTGCACGATTTCGCTGACGAACCGCTGCACCACTTCCGGCATGGCCCGGAACTCCTGCGAGCCTTCAGGCAACAGCCAGGTGTCCAGCGCGCGGCGTTTGACGCCGATGCGGGTGGCGAACACGTCGCGGGTGAGATTGAGGCGGCGCATGGCGTCGCGCAGAAAGGCTTGCTGGGAGATGCTCATGACGGGCCCCAAGAAGAGGAGTTATATACGCAGTGCGCATATTATTCCGTACGTCTACACAAGTCCAATATTTTTGCGCATACGGGTTTACCCGCGTTTTAACGCTGCGCGTAAGCCGCCGCCTTTGGGGCGTCCGTCACTGCCTGCGACGCCGCAAACCAGCAGGCGCCGCAGAATGCCAGCGCGCTGGCCACATAGCAAAGTAGCGCCAGCAACTGCGCCGGCCAATGGCCGCGCGTCAGATGGCCGTTGTAGCCTTGCCGCAACAGGCTGACCTGCGCAAGGTAGGCAAACGCCACACCCAGGCACGCCAGCATGAGGCCGCCCAGAAAAAGGATGAGGGGAATCTGGAGATCGGGTGCGGCAATGTCCCCGCCCACGATGCCCAGCGAAAAACCCACCAGGACGAGGGCGGCCGCGCCGTTCAGCCACCCCAGGAACCGGAACGCGCCTGCCAGCAGCGCGAACGACAGGCCGTTGGCACGGATCTGCTGGGCGCGGGGATCCATGTATCAGCCGCCGCTGGCGCTACGGCAGATCGGCGTCGCGCTCTGGATCGACTTGCGCGCCGCCGCGATTTCGG
This sequence comes from Achromobacter sp. E1, assembly GCF_037039475.1. NCBI lineage: Bacteria > Pseudomonadati > Pseudomonadota > Betaproteobacteria > Burkholderiales > Alcaligenaceae > Achromobacter > Achromobacter sp. E1. The sequence continues at coordinate 1,683,859 of NZ_CP146253.1, read as the reverse complement.
CTTCGTCCCACCGGCCCTCGCCCAGGACCGTCACGGTCACCTTGGCGTTGGCAGGGCCTGCGGGTTCCGCGGAAATCAATTCCAGCACCGTCGCGGGCTGACCGACCTTGTAGAGCTGGATCTCGTCCGGCGCGCCCTTCTGCCCCAGCGTGTGGCGCCAGGCATAGGAGACGCCGTACGGATGGCTGACCTGCGTGTGGCAGGTGCGCACGTATTCGCCGGCGCGGCGGAAGGCCGCCTGGTAGTTGGTGTCGACGCTGAAGGTTTCTTTCTTTGCGGTTTCCGACTCGTAGACGCCGGTGCTGGCGCATCCGGCCAACGTAGCCGCCAACGCGACACCCACCCATACAGACTTGCGCATGATTCTTCCCGCCATTGCTATTCGGACTTCCGCGATTATGCCAGCGGCAGCAAAAAGGCCACGCTGGAAATGCCAATCTCGTGGCACTTCTCGCGTGGCCTTGCGCCGCCCGAACGGCGGCGAGCCAGACGCACTACCGCTTTTCCGCGGCCCCCTCGATCTTTTCCCCGCCTCGCTGGATATCCTTACCGGCCCCGGCGACGGTATTGCACCCGGCCGTCAGCGCAGCAATCGAAAGCATCATGACGAGAAAGACTCTGTTCTTCATAAGACATCTCCTGTCTGGGCATGGAAAAAACGAAACCCAGCATACCTCAAAGGCCCCGTTTTTTGCGTGACACGAGCGCGCCACCTGTAACAACGCTGCCAAGAAACCGTCACCACCCTTACGCGCCGGTGACATTTGCGAGGCATTCTCGGCTGTCGCGTATTTGCCGCCAATGGATTAGGATGCGCACATGACGAAGACACAAGCATCGCAACCCGCTGGCGCCGGTCCGCAAGGCTGGGGCTGGCAACAGCCTCAATGCCGTGGGCAGGCCGCATTGGCGCTGTTCATCGACGATCTGCATCGCATTTTGCAGGCGCATGCCGCGGGCAAGCTGGCTGACAGCAGCACGCTTGCAGACGCGCAGGCCCAGGTCAATGAGCTGCTGGCGCGGTACAACGAAATTTCCGCTGCCCCGGATATATTCCAGGGGCAGTCAGTTCAACTCAAGGAAGGCATCGACCGCAGCGGCGTATCGCACACGGTGCCGATTTTTTCGCCGCGTCTGAAGCAGTCGCTGGTGTCGATGCTGGGACAGTGACCGGGATGACTCCCCGGAAACTGGCGCCCCCGGCGATCGAACAGAGCAGCCCCCAAAGGAAGGAGACCACAAGATGAGCACGGACAACGTTGTTGAGTTTCTCCGCCTGCTTTCCCTGGACGTAACACTGGGCACCGCCGCTCAGCATGCCGCCAGCCAGGCCGACGCGCCGCTGGCCCTGGCCCGGCTCGCCACGTCTCATGGCCTGCCCTGCAATGCTTCCGACTGGTCATCCTTTGCGCGTAACTGCCTGGACAACCTGGACCTGACCGAAGGCGACACCGGCATGGGCAACGCCACGATCTGGCAACTGGTGCAGGATCCCGCGCACGGCACGACCATTCCCGCCAGCGCCATCACCCGCGTGATCGGCATCATCTCGCAGCCCGAGGGCGGCCCGCCCGTGGTTGGCCACGTGGTCGGCGATCTGGCGCCTCGCGCGCCGGTCGGCATGGCCCCGCACACGACGGGCTCCTGATCGCCGCTTGCCAGGCAGTCCGCAGAGGACTGCCGGTTCAGGATTGCGGATTCAGGAATTCCATGACGCCCGCCGCGCCGGCCATGCCGCTGGCCATGCAGGCCGTCAAGAGGTAGCCGCCTGTCGGCGCTTCCCAATCCAGCATTTCCCCCACGCAAAAAACGCCGGGCACGGCTTTCAGCATCAACCCGGCCGTCAACCCGTCGAATGCCACCCCGCCCGCGGTGCTGATCGCTTCGTCGATCGGACGAGGCCGCAGGAGCGTCAAGGGCAAGGCCTTGATTCGCTGGCCCAGCCGCTCCGGATCCTTGAAGTCGTCGGCACTGGCGCACTCTCTGAGCAAGCCCGCCTTCACGCCCGTCAGCCCCAGGCGGCTTTGCAAGTGGCTCGACATCGAGCGCGCGCCGCGCGGATGCGTCACTGCGGCCATCACCTTCTCGTGAGGCCAGTCCGGCGCAAGGTCCAGCAGGGCCACGGCGCTGCCGCCGGTGTCGATCCGGTCCCGCAGGGGGGCCGACAAGGCATAGACGAGGCTGCCTTCGATCCCGGTTTCCGATATGACGAACTCGCCCTGGCGGCGAAGTCCGCCGCAGGCCATGGACACCGACTTGACGGGCTGACCGGCAAAGCGGCTGCGGAAGTGATCGGACCATGCGACGTCGAACCCGCAATTGGCGGGCCGCAATGCCGCAACCGGCACACCGTGCGACTGGAGATCCGGCACCCAGGCGCCATCGGATCCCAGCTTGGCCCAACTGCCGCCGCCCAGCGCCAGCACGACGGCATCCGCCGCATGCTGCGTCTGGCCGGCGGGCGTCTCGAAGCGCAACGCGTCCACACCGGGCTTGCCGCCGCGCCAGCCGAGCCAGCGGTGCCGCATGTGAAAGCGAACGCCCTGTCCGCGCAGCCGGGCTAGCCACGCGCGCAAAAGCGGCGCGGCCTTCATCTCCTGGGGAAACACTCGACCCGATGAACCCACGAAGGTCTGGATGCCCAACGCGTGAGCCCACTCGCGTAGCGCGGCGGCGCCCATCTTCTGCAGCCACGGCTGCACGAAAGGGGCGCGATCGCCGTAGCGGGCAAGAAAGGGCTCGGCGGGCTCGCTGTGCGTCAAGTTCAGGCCGCCCCGTCCCGCCATCAGGAATTTGCGTCCCACCGAGGGCATGGCGTCGAACACGTCGACCTGCGCCCCCGCTTCGCTAAGCTTTTCGGCGGCCATCAGGCCGGCCGGGCCGCCCCCGATGATGGCAACGCGTTTGGCGGACAGGCTCATGGCGCCGTCGCCTTGGTGACAGGACGCGGAAGGGGAAAAGCGGAACGCATGCGGGAGAAAACCGGGACGAAGATGACGTTCGGACGTCGGGCCGTGGGGACGCAGATTGTCTCATGGCTGCGCCGGCTGGCTACGGGATCGCCCGCTTTGACCGCCCGGAAAGCGCAACGGCGGCCACTTCTTGACCGCCGCCGCCAAGCCCATGTTTTTGCTAGAGAAATTGCATATACGCAGCAGCTATCCCAAGGGTTTTCCACAATCCCTGTGGGTAACTGCCGCGGCGATTCAGGCAAGAATCAGGCGCGCTCGGCCGCCTGCATCGGGCCGGACCAGGGCTCGGCATCCAGCTGGAAACGCAGTTCCTGGTACTCGCCATCGACGGCGACCGTGCGCAGCAGCCCGGCATCCAGCGCCTGCCCCAACGCGCGGCGGCACAGGGTTTCGGGGTCGTCCGGCAGCGACTGGAAGACGCCGTCGGGAATGCGCAGTCTCAGCAAGGCATGGGGATCGCCGCGGTCGGCCGGACGGCCGATATGGATGTGGGCGGGATACCCGTGCGGGCACCAGATGCCCACGTGGTACTTGCCCTCAGCGCCCGTATCAGCAACGTAGCCGGGATGATCGTATTTTGCGGTTCCCATGGACACTCCTTTTGTGCGGCAATGTAGCGCGCGTGACCCATGGTAGCGCAGGGTGGCGGCCGTGTCCGGGCGCGGCTATCGGGGAAACTCCGAACGCACGCGCGGCATGACCCAGCGCAATCGGCAGACGAAAAAAAGCCGCGACGGCGTCGCGGCTTTTTTGCTGTGGACTTGCCGGGGCATGTAAAACGCGCCGCTTGCAAGACCGGGTACTGCTTGAAACTGGTTGCGGGGGCAGGATTTGAACCTACGACCTTCGGGTTATGAGCCCGACGAGCTGCCAGACTGCTCCACCCCGCGTCTGATGTGTGAATCATACATCATTTTGAAATCTTGTGCAGCGCACCCAGGCGAATGTTTCCGTTTTTCGACACGAAACGATGAAAAAAGCCCGCTGCCCGGCGCAGGGCCGAAGGCAAACGGCCTTCGGCATCCAGGCATATCACCTGTGCGCCGCCCAGCGCGATCACGCGCACCGCGCCCCCGTAGGTCACGCCGTGAACCTCCCCTGCGTTCAGGCGAACCGGAACGACGCGATGCAGACCGTTCGCGGCTTCCAGGCCGTTTGCGCCCTCTTCGACGCGCACGCTGCCTTCAGTGCAAACGACGGCGGCGCCTGCGCGCAGCACGAACATCCGGCTGGCGCCGGCGGGAAGATCCAGGCGCTGGCCTGGCAAGTCGGGGGTGGATTGCGGGGTCATGATGATCTCCAGAAGCACCATGACAGGCTACGCGCGCCCTGCTTTGCGCAACAGCCACACAATTCGGCTTTCTGTACCGATGCAGAGGCTCGATTTTGTCGCTGTTATGGTGTACTTTGCCTTCATCTGTGCCTACCCACGGCCCAACGCAGGGGAGCAAGATCGGCGCATGGAACCCCAACCGCTGTACCTTCGCCTGGCCAACCACTACCGGCGCGCCATCCAGACCGGCGTGCTTGCCCCCGCGCAGCGCATGCCGTCCGTCCGCACGCTGGTGCGCACGCATCATGTCAGCCTGTCCACGGCCCTGCAGGCCTGCCGCCAACTCGAGGACGATGGCCTCATCGAGGCCCGCCCCCGCTCCGGCTACTTTGTCCTCAAACCCCGCCGCAACAGCATTCCACCCGTGTCCGAGCCGGACATCCGCCAGACGCTCGGCGCGGCGCAGTATGTCGGCATCCACGATCGCGTCTCGGACTTCATCGCCAAGTGCGAGGCCCATCCTGTCAGCGCCAACTTCGCCCTGGCTGCGGCCGTGCCGCAGGCGTATCCCATGGAGGCGCTCAAGCAGGCAATGACGCGGGCGCTGCGGCAATCGCCCGAGGTGCTGGTCAGCCCGGTGCCGCCCCAAGGGCATCCCGACCTGCGCGGGGTGCTGGCCCGCCGGGCGCTGGCCAATGGCATCAACGCGACGCCGGACGATGTCATCGTCACGCATGGGTGCATCGAAGCCCTGAATCTGGCGCTGCGCGCCGTCGCCCGGCCCGGGGACACCATCGCGGTGGAGTCGCCCGCCTACTTTGGCTTGCTGCAGATCCTGGAAAGCCTGGGAATGCGCGCGCTCGAGATCCCCACCAGCCCGCAGCATGGATTGTCGATCGAAGCCTTGGACCTGGCCTTCCAGACCCACGGCAACATCCGCGCCGTGGTTGTGGTGCCGAACTTCCAGAATCCGTTGGGCTGCGTGATGCCCGACGCGCACAAGGCGCGGCTTGTGGCCCTGTGCGAGCGCCAACAGGTGCCGCTCATCGAGGACGACACCTACGGCGCCCTGACCGACGACGACACGCCGCTGGCGGCCGCCAAATCCTGGGATGCCACCGGCAACGTCATCTATTGCTCTTCGATGCACAAGACGCTGGCGCCGGGCATGCGGCTGGGCTGGCTGCTGGGCGGCCGCTGGAAAGCCCGGATCGCCATGCTCAAGTTCGCGCAAAGCCGCCCCAACGAACCGCTGGCCCAGATCGCAGTGGCGGAGTTCATGGGCTCGCGCGCCTACGACCGCCACCTGGCCCGGCTGCGCCGCGAGTTGAAGACACAGCGCGACCTGACCGCCGAGGCCATCGCCGCGCACTTCCCGCGCGGCACGCGGCTGAGCGTGCCGCAAGGCGGCATGCTGCTCTGGGTGGAAATGCCCGCGGGCGTGTCCGGCATGGACGTCTTCGAGACCGGATTGCGGCAAGGCATACGCGTGGCGCCCGGCGCCATGTTTTCGAATGGCGCCCGCTACGACCACTTCCTGCGTATCAGTTGCGGGCAACGCATCACCCCGGAAGTCTCACACGCACTGGTGGCGCTCGCGCGCATCGTTGAAGAAAGGACAGGATGAACGCGGCACTGCATCAATTCATCGCGGACTACGGCCTGTGGGCCGTGCTGGGCGGAACCTTCCTGGAAGGCGAAAGCGTGGTGGTGTTTGCGGGCTTCCTGGCGCACCAGGGACTGTTCCACCTGCCCTACGTCACGCTCTGCGCGTTCGCTGGCTCGTTCATGGCAGATCAGGTGCTGTTCTACGTGGGACGCCGCTACCGGGACCACCGCTACGTGCAGCGCATACGCGCCAAGCCGGCGTTCCACAGGGCGCTGTCGGCCATCGACCGGTATCCCAACGGTTTCATCCTGGCACTGCGCTTTCTGTATGGCTTGCGCACGGTCGGCCCCGTGGCGCTCGGCATATCCAAGGTGCCGGCCCTGCGCTACCTGGTGTTGAACGCCATCGCGGCCATGATCTGGGCGGTCTGCTTCAGTTTGCTGGGCTTCGTGTTCGGACGGACGATCGAGGCGCTGCTTGGCCGCCTGCACGGCGTGGAAACCAAGCTGGCGGTCGCGGCGGCGCTAGGCGTGCTGGTGTGGCTGGCCTATCGGCTCCATGCGCGCCGCCGCAGATAGCGGCCGGCGCTCAGAAGACCAGCTTGCCGCTGGCCCGCTGCACATGGCGGCGGCGCGCCTTGCGGTACAGGGCGCCGATGATCGGCAGCCGCGCAAGGCGGCGCAGGATCGGGTGGCGCTGATCGAAGTCATGCCACGCCTTGAAGCCGTGGCCCATGCGCTCCCAGCTTTCCCTCGCCTCGGGGGAAAGCTTGCCGGGGTCGAACGCCGCCAGCTTTGCCGCTTCCGAAACGCGCGCCGCGAGGGCGTGGCTCCGGCCTTCCAATGAATACTGATTCCGCATGGGGCCGCATATTACCCGGGCTTGGCCCGTCGTGGCGGCAGTCTGGCTGCGCACCGCGCATGCGCCAGGGAGCCGCTTTTGACCGCTCCTCGCAAGCCGTTGTAATTAAAGGAATTTGGGCATCTATGCCCGCACTATCCCAAGGCTTGTCCACAGAACTTGTGGGTAACTGCCGCCGCGCACATCACTTCAAGGCAGTCACGACCATGTCGCGCACGCTTTCGAAACCCGCGACGTATTGCGGGTTCTCCGAGCGCGCAAGCAGGCTGGAGTAGTTCTGTTCAAGCTGCGCCTCGATGGCCTCGCGCAGCCCCGGCGAACTCTTCACCAATTGCAGCACCGACAGCAGCGTGGCATTGAGCGCATCGATGCGACCGCCCTGATGCGAGATGGTGTGCACGACGACGGCGATCTGTTCCTGGATATCCATGATGTAAAGCCTCCTGGCAATGAAATTTGGCGCAAATCCTAGCATGGCGCCCGCGCGCGTCGGGCCGGGGCCGCAAGTGGCGTCCCCCCTGCCGCGGCTAGGCAAGCACGAGGGTCGGCGCTAGCATGAAGCGTAGCCGCAAGGGCACCGCGGCGCACGCCGCCGGCGCTGCCTTCAGACGCCCGGCACAACCGGAGCGCGCTCATGAAAACGATCCAGAATTACGTCCCGCCCAGCGCCCAGTCGCTGCAACGGCTGCAGGACAGGCTGGGCTACAGCGATGGCAAGATGGCCGAGCTGGCCGGGCTGGACGCATCGACGCCCTGGCCCAGTTATGTCGGCGGCGCCGAGCCGCGCACGCTGGGCCGGCAGCGGCTGTTCTACATGATGGCGCGCCTGACGCTGCAGGAGTCCGAATGGCAGCGCGTGCTGGCCGCCATGCGCGAGGCCGGCGCGCACTTCGATTGCCAGGATCCGCACGCTGGCGACGCGCCGACGCCGCCCGAACCCATGGCGGACGAAGAGCGCAAGTTCGGCATGCTGCTGGTCAGCCGCAACGGCTCGTTCCACGAAATGGAGCAACTGCGTGAATTCGCGCATTTCGCCCATGAGGCGGATGTCAGCCGTTTCGTGCACAGCGCGTTCTATGACAGCGACATCGACCTGTGCCGCTTCAGTTTCGCGGACCACGATGGCCTGGACGACGCCAGCCGCGACCGCATCTTCGACGCAGCCCAGAAAACGATCACGCGCTTCGAGTTCGACGGCCGCATCTATCACGGCGGCATTCCGCCCGAGTCCGACGGCTAACCCCGCCGCATTGACGCGGGCAGGCCGGCGCCTGTACCGTCGCCACTTCGCCATCCGCCCGACGCCATCGCCCACCGCATGAACGAACGACTCGACGCCATCGACCGGCAACTGCTGAGCCTGCTGCAGGCCAATGCGCGCGAACCGGCCGCCATCCTCGCGCGCAAGCTTGGCCTGGCGCGAACCACCGTGGTGGCGCGCATCGCGCGGCTCGAGCGCGAGCGCATCGTCGCGGGCTATGGCGTGCGCCTGGGCCGGCTGCTGGAAGAGGCAGCGGTGCGGGCCTACTGCTTCATCAGCGTGCTGCCCAAGACGCCGGCGGCCGTGATCCGCGAGCTGGAAAAGATGCCCGAGGTCGAAGAGGTGTCTTCCGTCAGCGGCCCCTACGATTACCTGATCTTCCTGCGCTGCGAGACCCATGAGCAGTTGGACGCGCTGCTGGACCGCATCGGGCTCATCGACGGCGTCAAGCAGACCCAGACCTCGATCGTGCTCAGCCGCAAGGTCGACCGGCGCAGCGCGGTCGCCGCGCCCTGACCGGCGGCCTTTGCCCGGACTGCCTTTCCGGCGGGCGCAACATGGTGGTGTAATGGGGGCCTGTCGCGAATCCTGGATTTTTCATGCTTGCTCGCCTTGCCCCTGCCGCCGCCCTCCTCGTCCTGTTGACCGCGTGTTCCAGCATGAGCGAGGTCAAGTCCCTCGAAAAAGACCAATACAGCGTCACCTACAGCTCCGGCACGCAACTGCTGAGCTGGGTCGAGATCAAGATCAAGACATTGGAGCGCGCGGACGAATACTGCCAGTCGCTTGGCCGAAAGCTGGTCAAGCCCAGCGTGACGTCCAACCACGCCACCGGGCTGGGCTCCAAGCGCGCGACGGTCACCTTCGAATGCGCGCCGATCGATCCGCCCAAGCCCGCCGCCCAGTAGATACCCACGGCGCCGTCCGGCTTCGGGTGTAGCATTTCCGCATTCCCCCTCTCTCTGCCTGCATCGTGAACACTCTTCTGCCCGTGGGCATCACCATGGGCGATGCCGCCGGCATCGGTCCCGAAATCGTCGTCAAGGCCTGCGCGCAGGGTTTGGGCGCGCCCTGTGTGGTGTATGGCGACGCGGGTGCGCTGCGCCGGGCGGCCGCGCAGCTTGGCGCCCGCCTGGACATCGTCGAAATCGCCGGCGTCGGCCAGGCTCGGCCCGATGCGGGCTGCATCCAGGTGGCGGCGTGCAGCCTCGCCCTGCCGGCGGACCTGCCGTTGGGACAGGTCAGCGCGCTGGCCGGCCGCGCGGCGTACGATTACGTCTGCGCCGCCATCGACGATGCGCTCGCCGGACGCATCCGCGCCATCGTCACCGCGCCGCTGAACAAGAAGTCCATGCACGAGGCTGGCATCGATTTTCCGGGCCACACCGAAATCCTGGCCGACCGCTCCGGCACGCAGAATTTCGCGATGATGCTGGCCAATGATGAGCTGCGCGTGCTGCTGGTGACGATCCACGTCGCGCTGGCCGATGTCATGGCGCGCATCACCCCGGAATCCGAACTGACTGCGATGCGCCTTGCGCACGACGCCTGCCGCCAGATGGGAATCGCGCAGCCGCGCGTCGCCGTCGCGGGACTGAATCCGCACGCAGGCGAAGGCGGCAAGTTCGGCCGCGAAGACGTGGACATCATCGAGCCGGCCATCGCCGCCGCCCGCGCCGAAGGCATCGATGCCAGCGGCCCCTGGCCGGGCGACACCGTTTTCATGCGCGCCCGCCGCGGCGAATTCGACATCGTCGTGGCGCAATACCATGACCAGGGCCTCATCCCGGTCAAGTACTTGGGCCTGGATCATGGCGTGAACGTCACCGTCGGACTGCCCTTCGTGCGCACCAGCGTTGACCACGGCACCGCGTTCGACATCGCGGGCAAGGGTCTGGCCGACCATGCATCCCTGGTCGCGGCCTTCGACCTCGCACTCGCGATGACGCCCTGAGCGCGTAAAAAGCCGCCGGTTGCCTCAGCGCGCGGACGATTCGCGCGGCCGCGCCACGGCCCGGCCGCGCGCCGGGTCTACAATACGCCCCGTTTCCGGCGCCCTGCGCCACCGCTTTCCGTTCTTCCCTCCCTTCCCATGTCCCGCCTCGTTCGACTCCTGCCTGACCGCTTCACCCTCTACCTGATCTGCACCGTCATCATCGCCAGTTTCCTGCCCGCGCACGGGCAAGGCGTGGTCGTGTTCGGCTGGATCACCAACGTGGCCGTGGGCCTGCTGTTCTTCCTGCACGGGGCGCGCCTTTCCCGTGAGGCCATCATCGCAGGCCTGACGCACTGGAAGCTGCATCTGACCATCTTCTCGGCGACGTTCCTGATGTTCCCGCTGCTGGGGTTGGCGCTGCAGCCGGTGCTCGAGCCGCTGGTCACGCCCGAGTTGTATCTGGGCATCCTGTTCCTGTGCTGCCTGCCGGCCACCGTGCAATCGGCCATCGCGTTCACGTCCATGGCGCGCGGCAACGTCCCGGCCGCCGTGTGCAGCGCGTCGGCGTCGAGCCTGCTTGGCATCTTTCTCACGCCCCTGCTGGTTGGCACGGTCGTGGCCAACGCCGGCAGCGCGCCGATCTCGTTCGATGCGGTCGGCAAGATCATGCTGCAACTGCTGCTGCCGTTCGTGCTGGGCCAGTTCGCGCGGCGCTGGATCGGCGCCTGGGTCCACAAGCGCAAGGCCATGCTCAAGTTCGTGGACCAGGGCTCGATCCTGCTGGTGGTCTACACGGCATTTTCCGAAGCCATCAACGAAGGGCTGTGGAGCAGCACTCCCATCCCCGCGCTGGTTGGCCTGGTCGTATGCTGCTGCGTGATCCTGGCACTGGCGCTGGGCCTGTCGGCCCTGGCCGGCCGGATCTTCGGATTCAGCATCGAAGACCGCATCACGCTGCTTTTCTGCGGCTCGAAAAAGAGCCTGGCCAGCGGCATTCCGATGGCTCAGGTGCTGTTCGCCGGCCACGCCGTGGGTGCGGTGGTGCTGCCGCTGATGCTGTTTCATCAGATCCAGCTGATGGTCTGCGGCGTGCTGGCGGCCCGCTACGGCAAGCGGCCGGATGCGCAGCACTGATCGCTGTCCAGAATGAAAAAACCGCGCTTTGCACACAGCGCGGTTTTTTTATTGGACGGCGGCGGTTGCCAGGATCAGTACATGTCCCGCGGCTGCGCGCCGGAGAAGTTCAGGAAGCGCGTGCTGGAGCCCTGGAACGTCAGCCGCACCGTGCCGATGGGACCGTTACGCTGCTTGCCGATGATGATCTCGGCCGTGCCCTTGTCCGGCGAATCCGGGTTGTAGACCTCGTCGCGATAGATGAACAGGATCACGTCCGCGTCCTGTTCGATAGCGCCCGATTCACGCAGGTCGCTCATCACGGGACGCTTGTTGGGGCGCTGCTCCAGGCTTCGGTTCAGCTGCGACAGCGCGATCAGCGGGCAGTTCAGTTCCTTGGCCAGACCCTTGAGCGAGCGGCTGATTTCCGACACTTCGGTGGCGCGGTTCTCACCGGAGCCGTTGCCCGACATGAGCTGCAGGTAGTCGATGATGATGAGGCCGAGCTGTCCGCACTGGCGCGCCAGACGGCGTGCGCGGGCGCGCACTTCCATCGGGCTGAGCGCGGGCGATTCGTCGATGTAAACCTGCGCGTCCTGCATGAGCTGCACGGCGTGGGTGACGCGCGGCCAGTCTTCGGCGATCAGCTTGCCGGTACGCATGCGGTGCTGGTCCAGCAGCCCCACGGAACCCAGCATACGCATGGCGAGCTGAACCGCGCCCATTTCCATGGAGAACACCGCCACTGGCAGGCCCTCTTCGATGGCGACGTGTTCGCCGATGTTCATGGAGAACGAGGTCTTGCCCATCGACGGGCGTCCCGCCACGATGATGAGGTCGCCGCCCTGCATGCCGGACGTCATCTTGTCCAGGTCGGTAAAGCCCGTGGGCACGCCCGTCACGTCGGACGTGCTCTCGCGGTGATAGAGCTCGTCGATGCGCTCGACCACCTGGGTCAAGAGCGGCTGGATCTCCTGGAAGCCCGCGGCGCCGCGCGCGCCTTCCTGGGCGATCTTGAACACCTTGGACTCGGCCTCGTCCAGCAGTTGGCGCGCTTCCTTGCCCTGCGGGTTCATGGCGGCCGAGGAGATTTCGTCGGCAATGGACACCAGCTTGCGCAGCATGGCGCGCTCGCGCACGATCTCGCCGTAGCGGCGGATGTTGGCGGCCGACGGCGTGTTGTGCGCCAACGCGTTCAGGTACGCCAGCCCGCCGGACTCTTCGGCCTTGCCCGCGCTGACGAGGGATTCGTGCACGGTGATGACGTCGGCCGGGCGCGCCAGACCGATCAGGCGAGCGATGTGGTGCCAGATCAGCCGGTGGTCGTGCCGGTAGAAGTCTTCTTCGAGGAGCACGTCCGCGATGCGGTCCCATGCGGCGTTGTCCAGCAGCAGTCCGCCCAGGACCGACTGCTCGGCCTCGATGGAATGGGGGGGGACGCGCAGGTACTCGAGCTGGGAATCGGCGGGTGTGTTCATGGCTTCAATAGTAACGGCTGCAGGATATCCGCGACGCGGAAAAACCCTTGGATATCGCGCGAGGGAAAACGGGCGAGGACCGGGCGCAGGGGCATGGCGATGCCGCACAGCACGCGCGCCAGCCGCCTCAAGCGGATGCGCACTTCGGGATCCGGATTGCTCTCCAGGTAGACGTCCAGCGCCAACTTGCCCAGCGACCTGGCGTCGTCGTCTTCGAGTTTACGCAAGGAGACCAGCGAGGCCAGCATCTGGAACAGGTCGTACGCTTGCGCAAGCGGCCGGGACAGCGTCGCGCCGATGTTTTCCTCGAAGTCGATCCGCCAGATCTCGCCGTCGCGCAACGTCACGTTGCGGATCTGCGCCCCGCCATGCCACATGCCGCGCACATGGAAAGCGGCCAGGTCGGCCGCGGCGGCGCGCGTGAGCCACAGGCGCGAGGTGGAGTCTTCGTTGCGGATGAGATCGGCCAGGTCTTCGCCCACGAACTCCAGCACAAGCAGGTTCTGCTCGCGCCACCAGACTTCGGGGACACGGGCCCCGGCTTGCAGCAACTGCGCCAGACGCTGCCCTTCGTGGGCCAGGCCATTGCGCAGCAGCACGCTGGGGCGCGGAAACTCGCCCAGGAACACCTTGCAGCCCACGGCGAGGAACAAGGCGCGCACGTAGCGCAGGACATAGCTCACGCCCTGCAGGATGCCGGGCCGGCGCCGCTTGATGATGCAGCGCACGCCATCTATCGTCACATCGCGCACCGAAGGTTCACGCGACGCATCCACGCTGTCGAGCCAGGCTCGCAATCCGGGCGGGGCGTTGTGGTGGACAGGCGGATGAGTCAAGAGGTCCTCGGTAATGACAGCGTACAGCGAGGGTGTGGGGCCACGCACCCTTCAGCAGAAAATGGGCCCATTGCCGCGAAAAGAAAAAAAGCCGGCACGCGGGCCGGCTTCTTTTTACCGCGACTGCCGGATCAGGACAGTTCGCCTTCGACCAGCACCGTGATGTCGACCACGACGTCGGCGTGCAGGGCGACCTGGACCGGGTACTCGCCGATGGCCTTGAGCTGGCCATTGGGCAGACGGACCTGAGCCTTTTCGACGGCTTCGAACGAAGCCTTCTTCAGACCTTCGGCGATGTCGGCGTTGGTGACCGAACCGAACAGACGGCCGTCGACGCCGGCCTTCTGAACGATCTTGAGCTGGTAGCCGTTCATGCGCTCGCCCAGTGCTTGGGAAGCGGCCAGCTTTTCAGCCTGGGCCTTTTCCAGTTCGGCGCGGCGGGCTTCGAATTCCTTCAGGGCGGCGTCGGTTGCGCGACGGGCCTTCTTCTGGGGAATCAGGAAGTTGCGGGCGTAGCCATCACGCACGCGCACGACTTCACCCAGGTTGCCCAGGTTGACGACTTTTTCGAGCAGAATAACTTGCATTTCAGTGCCCCGGATTAGTTGTGGTTGTCGGTGTAAGGCAACAGAGCCAGGAAGCGCGCGCGCTTGATGGCGGTGTCCAGCTGGCGCTGGTAGATTGCCTTGGTGCCGGTCAGGCGAGCCGGGATGATCTTGCCGTTTTCTTGCACGAAGTCGCGCAGGGTGTCCAGATCCTTGTAGTCGATCTCTTCGACGCCGGCTGCGGTGAAGCGGCAGAACTTACGACGCTTGAAGAGCGGGTTCTGCTGCGTGAATTTGCGTTTTTCTTTGCGTTTTCCGAAGAAAGCCATGATATGTGCCTTTATGTTTGAGGGGACTGGGTCATTGCCCACTTCCCCATAACCTATCCGTATTCAGAAGGCGCTCTCGCACCCTGGGTCTCATTCGCTTCAAGCCACCTGCGGATCGCGTCCGGCGCTTGCCTTGATCTTGCGTGCCTGCTGCAGATGCAGCTTGATCTTCACCGAGTCCTTGCGGGTGGGAGCCAAAAACCCCTGCACCAGCAATTCGGACCCTAACGCGGTGGCCTTCAACAGCAGCGCCAGATCTCCCAGTGCCACGGCGGCGATCGTCAGTTCGACACGGCGCGGGTGGCCGGCTTCGATGACCTCCGACTCGTGCGCCAGCAGCATTTCGAGTGCTGGCAGACCGGCGGGCGTGTGGCGCAAAGGCTCGCATTCGAGAACGCGTGCGCTGAGTTCCAGCTTGTTCATCCTGCCTGGTACCGAGGGGACTTGTTGCGTTGAGCTCTGCGTGAGCGTGCTTACTCGGCCTGAGCCGGGGCAGCTTCCGCCGAAGCCTTGCGGGCTTCTTCGCGCTCGACCGACTTCATCATGATCGACGGGGTGGTCTGGGCCTTCTTGGTCTTGATGACCAGGTGGCGCAGCACGGCGTCGTTGTAGCGGAACGAGTGTTCCAGCTCATCCAGCGTGGCTTGGCCGCACTCGATGTTCAGGCAGACGTAGTGAGCCTTGACGAGCTTCTGGATCGGGTAGGCCAGTTGACGGCGGCCCCAGTCTTCCAGGCGATGGATCGAGCCGCCTTGGCCCGTGACCAGTGCTTGGTAACGCTCGACCATGGCGGGCACTTGCTCGCTTTGGTCGGGGTGAACGATAAACACTACTTCGTAGTGACGCATGGGTAAAACTCCTTGAGGATGTCTTGCTGGCAGTTCGTCTTGCACCCGCGCTTTCCATCATGGGTGGATCAAGGATCATCGACGATCGCCGCAAGGGGCAGCCCGCTACCCAAAAACCATGGGAGGTCGAGCAAGAAAGCTCTCGATTATCACCGATTGAGCGATCCCGTGCAAGCCGATGAAAGCTCAGGAAATAAGGGACGCGTTACCGGCAGAGGCCTGCCCGTCGGCGGCGGGCAGATCGGACTGGCCAATGGGCCGCGGCCGGTTCACGGCGCTGACCATGACGTAGCTGATGATCATCAGCAGGAACCAGGACCCCAGCTTGGCGATGGACACCACCTGCCACACGTGCGACTGGTTGGGATAGCGCCACGCATTGGCGAAGGTGCCGATGTTCTCGGCGAACCAGATGAACAGCGCCACCAGCACGAAGCCCAAGAGGAGCGGCATGCGCCGGTAGACCTGCCAGATGCGGAAATACACCCACGTGCGCGCGAACAGCATGGCCGTCATCGCGAACAGCGCCCACCGGAAGTCCCAGACGTAATGGTGCGCGAAGAAATTCAGGTAGATCAGCACCGACAGCGCCACCGTCGCGGCCAGCGGCGGATGCGCCCGAAAGCGAAAGTCGAAAAGGCGCCACACACGGGCAAGATAGCTGCCCACCGCGGCATACATGAAGCCCGTAAAGAGCGGCACGCCGCCAATGCGCAGCACGCTCGCCTCGGGATAGATCCACGAGCCGGCGGCGGTCTTGAAGATTTCCATGCAGGTGCCGACCACATGGAACATCAGGATAACGCGGGCCTCGCTCCAGGTTTCCATGCGCAGCGCAAGCAACGCGGCCTGGATGCCCAGCGCCGCCAGCGTCAGGAAGTCGTAGCGCGCCAGGGCGGCATCCTTGGGATACCACCAGTGCGTACCTAACAGCAGCGCGCACATCAGGCCGCCAAAAAGGCAGGCCCACGCCTGTTTCACGCCAAAGCGGAAGAACTCGTACAGCGCCACGCCAAGGCGGCCCCGGCTGGCCAGATTGCTGGCCAGCCGCGCTTCCCATTGCTGCAGGCCTGCAATGAGCGGCCAGTCGCTGGCCGCCGGATGGCGCATTGGCGCTCAGCCTTCGACGACGGCGTATGCCGAGTGGTTGTGGATGGACTCGAAGTTCTCGGCTTCGACGCGATAGCGCGCGATGCCGGGGTGGGCGTTCAGGCGGGCGGCCACGTCGCGCACCAGGTCTTCGACGAACTTGGGGTTGTCGTAGGCGCGCTCGGTGACGAACTTTTCGTCGGGGCGCTTGAGCAGGCCCCACAGTTCGCAGGAGCCTTCGTCTTCGATCAGGCGGATCACGCCGTCCATCGAGATGTCTTCGTTCAGGATGGCCGAGACCGTAACGTGCGAACGCTGGTTGTGCGCGCCGTACTCGGAGATGGCCTTGGAACACGGGCACAGGCTGGTGACGGGCACCTGCACCACGAGCTCGAACTCGACCCGGTCGGCCTGTGCGCGCGCGATCCACTGGACCTCGTAGTCGAGCAGGCTCTGCACGCCGGAGATCGGCGCGGACTTGTTGATGAAGTAAGGGAACGAAGCCGTAATGTCGCCGCGCTCGGCATGCAAGAGCGGCAGCATGTCGGCCGCCATGGTGCGGAACAGCGCCGGCGTCATGGGCGTGCTGCGGTATTTTTCGAGCAGGGCCACGAAGCGGGACATGTGCGTGCCCTTTTCTTCGGGCGGCAGGGCCACGGTCAGCGTCCAGTTGGCGACCGTGCCTTGCGCCGAGCCGTCGCCGCTTTGGACCAGCATGGGGTGACGCACGCCGCGGATGCCGACGCGCTGGATCGGGATATGCCGCGTGTCCGTGGCGCTCTGGACGTCGGGCATCACGATGGCGGGGTCGATCGGAGAATTCATTTCGGCTTACCTGTCCGGGCCCGGTGCGCCGTGGAGCGACCCGCCCAGTTGTCTTGAAAGGGGCTAATTATCGCCCACCCGCAGGCGATCAGGAGCGGTAACCCTGTGGCCCGCATGCCCGAGGGGCCGGAACAGTGTGTTTCATCCTTGCGGCTGAAGGCGCGCGCCCTCGGCCGCAAGCATGAAGCCGGCTCAGGCCAGCAGGCTGGCGTAACGCGCGCGGATCGACTGCTCGATGCCCGCGGCGTCCAGGCCCAGGCCGGCCAGCAAGGCCGATTGTTCGCCGTGGTCGATGAATTCGTCCGGCAGGCCCAGTTGCAGCACCGGGATCAGCACGCCGGCCGCGCTCAGCACTTCCAGCACCGCGCTGCCCGCGCCGCCCATGATGCAGGCGTCTTCCACGGTGACGAGCGCGTCGTGGCGGCTCGCGAGATCCAGAATCAGGTCGCGGTCGATCGGCTTGACGAAACGCATGTCGGCCACGGTGGCATCGAGCTTGCCGGCGGCGCCCAGCGCTGCCTGCACCAGCGTGCCAAAACCCAGGATGGCGATCTTCTTGCCTTCGCGCCGCACGATGCCCTTGCCCAGTTCAACGGTATCCAGGGCTTCGGCTTCCGCCGCGCCGCAGCCCGCGCCGCGCGGATAGCGCACCGACGCCGGACCCGGGTACTGATAACAGGTGGACAGGAGCAGACGGGTTTCGTTTTCGTCGGAGGGCGTGGCCACCACCATGTTGGGCACGCAGCGCAGGAACGCGATGTCGTAGTTGCCCGCGTGCGTGGCGCCGTCGGCGCCCACGATGCCGGCGCGGTCCAGGGCGAAGGTCACGTCCAGGTTTTGCAGGGCGACATCATGGATGAACTGGTCGTAGCCGCGCTGCATGAAGGTGGAGTAGATGGCGACGACGGGCTTCTGGCCCTCGCACGCCACGCCGGCCGCGAACGTGACGGCATGCTGTTCGGCGATGCCCACGTCGAAATACCGCTGCGGAAAGCGTTGTTCGAATTCGACCAGGCCACTGCCTTCGCGCATGGCCGGCGTGACGGCCACCAGACGCGCGTCCTCTTGGGCCGTGTCGCACAGCCACTTGCCGAACACCTGCGTGAAGGTGCGCTTGCCCGGCGCCTTGGACTGCAGGATGCCGACGGCCGGATCGAACTTGCCGGGACCGTGATAGAGCACCGGGTCGGCTTCGGCCAGTTTGTAGCCCTGGCCCTTGCGCGTGACGACGTGCAGGAACTGCAGGCCCTCCAGGGCTTTCAGGTTCTGCAGCGTGGGGACCAGCGCGTCCAGGTCGTGGCCGTCGATGGGGCCGACGTAGTTGAAGCCGAATTCCTCGAACAGCGTGGCGGGCGTGACCATGCCCTTGGCGTGTTCCTCGAAGCGGCGCGCCAGCTCCAGCACGGGGGGCACATGCTGCAGCACCGCACGGCCCACATTCTTGGCCGTGGCGTAAAAGCGTCCGGACATCAGGCGCGCCAGATAACGGTTCAGCGCCCCCACCGGCGGCGAGATCGACATGTCGTTGTCGTTCAGGATCACCAGCAGGTTGATGCCGGGCGTGACGCCCGCGTTGTTCATGGCCTCGAACGCCATGCCGGCCGACATGGCGCCGTCGCCGATCACCGCGATGTGCTGGCGCTGCACGCCCGCATTGCGCGAGGCGACCGCCATGCCCAGTGCCGCCGAGATCGACGTGGACGAGTGCGCGGTGCCGAAGGCGTCGTATTCGGATTCGCTGCGCTTGGGGAAACCGGAGATGCCGCCCTGCTGGCGCAGCTTGGCCATGCCGGCCCGGCGCCCCGTCAGGATCTTGTGCGGATAGGACTGATGGCCGACGTCCCAGACGATGCGGTCATGCGGCGTGTCGAACACCTGATGCAGCGCCAGCGTGAGTTCGACGGTGCCCAGGTTGGACGACAGGTGACCGCCCGTTTTGGATACCGACTCCAGCACGAAGCCACGCAGTTCGTCGGCGAGCTTTTTCAGTTCGCGACGATCCAGGCGCTTGAGGTCAGCCGGCGATTGAATGCGGTCCAGTAAATCTGTCGTCATGCTTGTATGGGGTTCGTTGGCCCGGCCTACCAGGAAGGCCGGGCTGATCTCGGATCAGCGGTCTCGAAGAACGATGAAGTCGGCAAGCTGGGCCAGGCGCCCGCCCGCGTCGCCCAGCGGCGCCAGGGCGGCCAGCGCCGTCACGCGCAGTTCCTCGGCAAAGGCCCGCGCCTCTTCAAGGCCCAGCAGGGAAACATAGGTGGGTTTGTTTTCGGCGGCGTCCTTGCCGGGCGTCTTGCCCAGGCTGGCGCTGTCAGCGGTGACGTCCAGAATGTCGTCGACCACCTGGAAAGCCAGGCCCATGGCCTGCGCGTAGGCATCCAGCGCCTGGCGCGATGCAGAACTGGCGCCCGCGACGATGCCGCCCAACGCCACGCTGCACGCCAGCATCGCGCCGGTCTTCATGCCGTGCATTGTCTGAAGTTCGTCGCGCGACAGTGCGCGGCCGACGCTGAACAGATCGATGGCCTGCCCGCCCGCCATGCCACGGCTGCCGGCGGCGCGCGCCAACGACTGGGTGGCCTGGACGATCAGCGCCGGGGCGATCGGCATGGAGGCGACCAGCTCGAACGCCAGCGGCTGCAACGCGTCGCCCGCCAGCATGGCGGTGGCTTCGTCGAACTGCACGTGCGTGGTGGGCCGGCCGCGGCGAAGCGTGTCGTCGTCCATGCAGGGCAGATCGTCATGGATCAGCGAGTAGGCGTGGATCAGTTCGACGGCGGCCGCCGCGCGGTCCAGCGAGGCCTCGATGGCCAGCACGCTGCCACTGACGGGGCAGGCCTGGCCGGCGGCATAGACCAAGGCGGCCCGCACGCGCTTGCCGCCGCCAAGCACGGCGTAGCGCATGGCTTCGTGCAAACGGGCAGGCGCCAGGTCCGCCGGCGGCAGCAGGTCGTCGAGCACGTCTTCGACATGCAGCGCACGGCCTTGCAACCACTCGGGAAAAGCGAGTTGAATTTGCTTCATCGGCTTCTTATTCGTCGTCCAGCGCCGCGGGATCCAGCGGCCGGAGCAGGCCGCCCTCGAGAACCTTGACCTGCTGCTCAGCCTGGGCCAGTCGTTCCTGGCAAACCCGTGTGAGCGCCACACCGCGCCGGTAGGCAGCCAGCGACTGCTCGAGCGGCAACGATCCGTCTTCCATGGCCGCGACCAGCGATTCCAGTTCGGCCAGCGCCGTTTCGAAATCCTGGGGCAAGGGACGATCGTCGTTCTGCGGATCAGCTTGAGTGGGTTTGGCCAAACGGGCCTCCGGGGCACTAGGGGGTGGATTAATCCGTGAATTGTACGAGATAGCCAAGCGCGGCCCGCAAGCGCCCCGCGCGCTAGGCCGGCGCCCCCGCCAGGCCTGCCACGGTAGCCAGGAGCGCCGGGGCCACACGGTCGCGAAGGTGCGAGGCCTCAAGCAGGCTGGCCGGTCCGCCGCAGCTCATGACGAAGACGCCCTCGCCCGTGATCGACGTGAACGGCACCGCGACGGCGTTGATGCCGGACTGCCATTCGCCGATGGCAAAGCAGCAGCCGGTTTGCGCGAGTTCGGCGCGCGCCCGCGCAATGGTCTCGGCGGCTGGGGCGCCCTGGTCAAGACGCGCGAGGACGGCGTCGCACTCCTCCGCGGGCAGGCTGGCGAGATAGGCGCGCCCCATGGCGCTGTCCAACGTGGCGCGGTAACCCACGGGCAAGCGCAAGTACAGCGCCGACGAGCCGTGGATGGCTTCGACGTAGGTCATGGCATCGCCGTCGAAGGCGCCCAGGGCCACGGCGCCACCGGTCTCGCGCGCCAGGTCGGTCATCGAGGCCTTGGCAAGCTCGCGCACCTCTAGTCCCGCAAGCAGGCCGAATCCCAGCGCCAGCACGCCATAGCCGGGCGAGTACTTGCCGGTGTCGGGGTGGTAGCGCAGGTAACCCAGTTCAGTGAGCGTGTAGGTGATGCGGCTGATGGTGGGCTTGGGCAGGCCCGTCAGGCGAGCCAGGTCCAGGTTGCCCAGCGCGGCCACGCCGTGCCGAAAGCACCGCAGCACGTCCAGGCCCCGCGCCAGCGCCGTGATGAAGTCGGGCGAATGGGCGCCTTCTCCTGCGCTGGCGGCGCGCTTGCGGCGCGCGGGCAGGCTCAGTTCAAGCTTCTGGTCCGGCTTGGACGGCGGGAGGGCGGCGCGCTTGCCGCCAGAAAATGATTGCATTTCTATACGCTTCGTTTTTATAGTTTATTTCGAATGACAAAATTAAATTCCATATAACGGAATTTAAAGCATCCAAGGAGACCTGGCAAGCGGCCCGATGTTCGCATCCGGCGTGCGTATCAAGTCAGCCAAGCCAGGCCCGGCGATCCACTCTGACCACGCGATTTCAAGGGGAAAACATGATTCGCAACAGCTTCAAACTGCTCGCCACCCTGATGCTCAGCGCTGCCGCGCTGGGCGCGCAGGCCGACACGTATCCGGCGCGGCCGATCAAGGTGATTTCGCCCTTCCCGGCTGGCGGCGCCACCGACGTGCTGACGCGCGTGCTGGCCGAGCGGATGGCCAAGAACCTGGGCCAGTCGATGATCGTGGAGAACAAGGCCGGCGCGGGCACGTCCATCGGCGCCGCCTACGTCTCGCGCGAAGCGCCGGACGGCTACACCATCCTGATGGCCACGAACTCCACGCTGGTGACCAACCGCTATCTCTATAAGGAACTGCCCTACGACCCGGACAGCTTCGCCAAGATCGGCATGGTCGGCGTCGGTCCGCTGGTCCTGCTGTCCACGCCGAAGCGCCCGTTCAACAACACCCAGGACGTGGTGGCCTACGCCAAGCAGAATCCGGGCAAGCTGACGTTTGCCACGTTCGGTCCGGGCACCTCGTCGCACCTGGCCGGTGAACTGTTCAAGGAACGCGCCGGCATCGACATCCTGCACGTGCCGTTCAAGGGCGCCACGCAGGCCCTGCCCGCCCTGGTCAGCGGCGACGTGGACCTGTTCTTCGACATGGTGGCCACCGGCATGCCGCAGGCCGACGCCGGCAAGGTCAAGGTCTTCGCGATCACCAGCCCCAAACGCCTGGCGACGCAGCCCAACCTGGGCACGCTGGCTGAACAGGGCTACCCGTCGTTCGACATGACCGCCTGGTTCAGCTTCGTTGCGCCCAAGGGCACGCCGGCGCCCGTGGTCGAACGCCTGCAGGCCGCGTTGACCGAAACGCTGCAGGACGAAGCCGTGAAAAAGCGCCTGCTGGACATGGGCATCGACCCGCGTTCGGGCACCGCCGCCGAACTGGACAAGCAGATCAAGACCGAACAGCCCATCGTGTCGCAGCTCATCAAGCAGGCCAACATCGTCCTGCAGTAAGGCTCTACCCGCCGGTTTCGTGACAAAACGTTCGCGGACCGCCGGCCCGCGATCGGCCTGCCCGCGGCTCAGCTGCGGGCAGGCCCCTTCCCCCCGACAGCGACCTCCCGGCCCTGTCGGTTTTTTACGCGCGGCTTAACCCCTGGATACAGAAATCGGAGTGGCGGCGCTGATAAGGTAAGGCGAGAAGAAGTCGAACCATCCGGGAGCCCGATGCCTCACTCCGAAGACCGAGACGCCCGCCTTGACTCAGCCCGTTGGCTGGCTGCGCTGGCCGTCGTTCTGCTGCACAGCGCCGCACTCATCGTCAGCGATCCCGCCGCGCATGGCCGCGGCGCATGGCTGGCCGCCAACCTGTATGACTCGGCCGCGCGCTGGTGCGTGCCCGTCTTCGTGATGGTGAGCGGCGCCCTGCTGCTCGATCCCGACAAGCCGCACGATGCGCGGCGCTTCTACAGCAAACGCATGGCGCGGATCTGCGCGCCGCTGCTGTTCTGGACGCTCTTCTACCTGGCGTGGCGCACCGGCCTGGATTGGTGGGACGACGGACGCGTGGACTTTTCGTTCTGGCCGCGCAAGGTCGCGCAGGGCGAGCCCTATTACCACCTTTGGTATCTGTACATGATCGTCGGCCTGTACCTGTTCGCGCCGCTGGTGCGGGTGCTGTATGCGCGCAGCACGCCGAAGGCGCGCGCATTGTGGGTCGTGGGCATCCTGGGGGTGGCGATCCTTGACGCCCTGTATCGCCGCGCGCTGGGCGCGCCGCATGGTTTTTTCCTGACGTGGTTCCTGCCCTATCTGGGCTACTTCGTCGCCGGCCGCCTGATCTTTGACGGCGAGATGCGCGTGCCGCGCCCGGGCCTGATGCTTGCCGCCACCGTGGCCGCGACGGCGATGGGCGTGACGATCATGTCCAACGGCCACGTGCTGGACACCTACTTCTACGACTACTTCAGCCTGACGGTCCCGTTCATGTCGCTGGCCGCGTTCCAATGGATCGTGTCCTCGCCGCGGCTGCCCCGGCTTGCCGCGCTGGCTCCGCTGACCTTTGGCGTCTATCTCATCCATCCGGTCTTCCTGGATGTCGCGCGCCGCGCCGGCGCCTTTTCCGGCGGCGACCGAGACGTGTGGGCGGTGCCCTTGCTGACGATGATGGTGTTTGCGTTGTCAGCCGCCAGCAGCTGGCTGCTGCGCCGTCATCCGGCCACGCGGCGCCTCGTCTGAAAGACCTACGGATTAAAGGGTTAATCGCGCTTTGCGCCGGGGCAATGCCGCCCGCGGATTGCCTCGATAAGCCGGGGGGATTGCCCCGGGCATCGCACAGGCCCTTGGGGTACAATTCACGGCTTACTTGATCGGCCAGACACCGATTTTTCTTCGCGCCAGAACGGATTCAACCAGGCTCGAATTCACGAACAAGACCCGCCGGAACCGTCGCCGGGATCCTGGACTTGAACAAAAGCACCTGGCAAGGCTCAAACCGTCCTGGCTTTTTTATCCGAGCGGAGGGAATCATGACCGACATCGGTCGGATGGCACATGTCGTGCCAGCTCGCACCCAGCTACCCGTCAGCGCATATTTTGACGAAGCCCTCTTTGCCCGCGAGCAAGAACTCATTTTCAAGCAATCCTCGCTTTATGTCGGCCACCAGAAATTGGTGCCCGAAATCGGGGATTGGCGTACGTTGGTCCAGGAAAACGGAGGGCGCTCGCTGGTTCGCAACCAGCACGGCGTCGAACTCATCTCAAATGTCTGCCGCCACCGTCAGGCACTGATGCTTGGCGGCCAGGCCGGCAACGTGGCCGGCAACTGCAACACGCATGGCAACCTGAAGGCCACGGGCGGCAATATTGTCTGCCCGCTGCATCGCTGGACGTACAACAACCAGGGTGAGTTGTTGGGCGCGCCGCAGTTCGAGACCACGCCCTGCATGAACCTGCAGAAGTTCCGCCTGCGCGATTGCCACGGGCTGCTCTTCGAAGGCCCGCGCGATCCGGCCGCCGACATGGCGCCGCTGTTTGCGCGTCCCGAGTTCGACTTCGGCGACTACGTGCTGGACCACGTTGAAGTGCATCAGTGCAACTACAACTGGAAGACCTTCATCGAGGTCTACCTCGAGGACTACCACGTCGGCCCGTTCCATCCCGGACTGGGGCGTTTCGTCACCTGCGACGACCTGACCTGGGAGTTCAACGACTGGTACAGCCTGCAGAAAGTGGGCGTGCACAATGCGCTGGCGCAGCCCGGCTCGGACGTCTACAAGCAGTGGCACGACCGCCTGCTGTCGTTCCGTGAAGGCGACGCCCCCGACTTCGGCGCCGTGTGGGTCACGTACTTCCCGACGCACATGATCGAGCTCTATCCGCATGTGCTGGTGCTGTCCACGCTGTACCCGAAGAGCCCGCAGGAAACGGTGAACGTGGTCGAGTTCTACTACCCCGAGGAAATCGCCGCCTTCGAGCGCGAATTCGTCGAGGCGCAGCGCGCGGCCTACATGGAAACGGCCATCGAGGACGACGAGATCGCCGAACGCATGGACGCTGGCCGCAAGGCACTGATGCTGCGCGGCGTGAACGAGACCGGTCCCTACCAGTCGCCCATGGAAGACGGC
This sequence comes from Achromobacter sp. E1, assembly GCF_037039475.1. Taxonomy (NCBI): domain Bacteria; kingdom Pseudomonadati; phylum Pseudomonadota; class Betaproteobacteria; order Burkholderiales; family Alcaligenaceae; genus Achromobacter; species Achromobacter sp. E1. Next base: position 1,658,892 of record NZ_CP146253.1, on the reverse strand, counting down.
ATGCAGCACTTTCATGAGTGGTACCGCCGCATCATGCAAGCGGTGTAGTTCCCCTGCCCCGGCTTGCAAGACAAAGGGCCTCGCGACATCGGTTCCGATTCGCGAGGCCCTTTTTTCGTCTGGATGCGTCAGCGTCCGATGACACCAGCGACCGTCCTTTCGCCGATCGCCAGCCCCACCGTCATGCCGACGCCGGAGTGCATGACCGCCACCGTGGTCGCCGGATCCACCGGCATGACCGAGAACGGCGCCGGCCCGTGCGCGCCGTAGACGCCCTGCCAGCGCTCCACCACCCGCAGCCGCGCGCCCAATGCCTGCGACGCCAGGTCCAGCATCGCGTTGTCGACTGCCTCGTCATTGAACGGCAGCGCGTCCTGTCCATAGCGGTGCGAATCGCCGATGATCAGTTCGCCGTAGGGCGTGGGGCTGATCAGCAGGTGGATGCCGTTTTCCAGCAGCATGGGCGTGCGCGCCTGGATCACGCCGCGCAGCGCCTGCGCCGTGGGCAGGTCCGAGAACGCGCCGTAATGCACGCACGACAGCCCGGTCAGCAGCGGCCGGTCCAGCGCGATGGGATGCGTGTCGAACACCGCGCGCAGCATCTGAAGGCGCGTGACCTCCAGATCCAGCGGCGCGAACAGTTCCGGCAGCAGGGTCAGGTAGTCGTGGCCCGGGCACACGAAGACGTGCGTGCCCGTGAAGTCGCCCGCCGACGTGCTGACTTCGCCCTTTTCCACGGCGCGCGCGAGCGTTCCGGTGATGAAGTCCACGCCCAACGAAGACTGCAGGTAGTGCGTGATGGCCGGCAGCGCCTCGCGCGAATAGATCTGCAGATCGTCGTGGCCGCGCAGCGCCAGGCTGTGATGCGCGAGCTGGCCGCCATAAAGGCCGGCCACCTCACGCGCGGAAAGCAGATCCGCGCGATACCCTTCCTGCCGCAGGCGCGTGTCCGCGAACTCCTGCAGCACGTCGGCCTCGTCGACGTTGCGGGCCAGCACCAGCGCCCCGTTGGCGCGCACATGAAAGCCCGCCTTGTCCGCCAGGTCGAGCCACAGCTCGCGCGACTGCTGCGCGTGCGACAGCATCGTGCCGGGCGCCTGCCCCGTCACGATGACCTGTCCGAAGTTGCGGATGGTGGCACCGTGGGCCTGGCGGCTGCGCTCGATGACGGCCACGGACAGGCCGCGCTTGGCGGCCGCCCAGGCATGCGCGATACCGAGCATGCCCGCGCCCACCACGATTACGTCGTAAGTCTTCATCGCCGGGACGCCGCCTTACTTCTTCTTGGGCTCGGACTTACCGTCGTAGCGGCGGGTCCACTCGGCGATGATGCGGTCGCGATTCGTGGCGGCCCACGTGAAGTCGTTCTTGATCATGCGCGCGGTCAGGTCGGCGGGCAGGTTCGGGTTGGCCGTGGCGATCGACGGAATCGCCAGCACCGCGAAGTTGGCCTTGTACAGCTCATTGGCCTCGCGGCTGGCCGAGAAGTCAGCCAGCTTGCGGGCGGCTTCCAGGTTCTTCGTGCCCTTCATGATGGCGGTGGCTTCCACTTCCCAGCCCAGGCCTTCCGAAGGGAACACGGCTTCGACCGGCGCGCCGTCGGCCTTCAGCTTGGCCGCGCGGTAGTCGAACGAGATGCCGATCGGGAATTCGCCGGCGGCAGCCATGTTGCACGGCTTGGAGCCCGAGTGCGTGTACGAGCCGATGTTCTTGTGCAGGGCGTCCATGTAAGCCCAGCCCTTTTCTTCGCCAAACATCTGCAGCCAGGCGCTCACGTCCAGAAAGCCCGTGCCGGACGAGGCCGGGTTGGGCATGACGATCTTGCCGGCATACACCGGCTTGGTCAGGTCCTGCCACGACGTGGGCTTGGGCAGCTTCTGCTTTTCGGCTTCGATCGTGTTCAAGCAGATGGCGGCGGCGTAGCCGTCCATGCCGACCCAGGCGGGTTCGGCCTTCGCGTCGCGCATGTTGGCGGCGATCTGGTCCAGGCCCTTGGGGGCGTAGGGCTGCAGCATGCCTTCCTTGTCCATCAGGCCCAGCGCCGTGCCGGCCAAGCCCCAGATCACGTCGGCCTTGGGGTTGTTCTTCTCGGCCAGCAGCTTGGCGGCGATGATGCCGGTGGAGTCGCGCACCCACTGGATCTTGATGTCGGGATTGGCCTTCTCGAAGGCGGCCTGGTAGGCCTTGATCTGGTCGGCTTCCAGCGCCGTGTAGACGGTCAACGTGGTCTCGGCCGAGGCGGCGCCCATCACGCCCGTCAGGGCGGCGGCCAGTGCAAGCAGCTTGTAGCGATTCATGAACAACTCCGTGCGTGAGCGAAAAACAGGATGAACGAGGTCCCCACGGCCGGCGGCTGCCGGCTGCGGATCGCGGTGAGTCAAAGGTTTCGGGGTGGCCCGGAGCGCCGGGCGGCAGGGTTTAGATCAGGGGCGTTCGCCTCGCGCCAGACGGGCTTCGATGTCGTCGACCACGGCCGGCAAGTCAGCCACCGTGTCGATCACGTAATGCGGGCCGGCCGGTTTCAGCTCCGCGCGCGCGGCGGCGCGTGCTGCGTCACGGGCGGGGCCGGCAAGGCCAAGGTATTCGTCAAGCGTCAGGCCCGCGGCATTGCCCGACAGCAAGAGGCCCACGGTCCACATGCCGGCGCGGCGGCCTTCTTCGATGCCCGGCGCGGTGTCGTCGACCTTGATGCACGCGGCCACGTCGGACAGGCCCAGCTCGACCACGTTCTTCAGGGCCATCGCGGGCGCCGGACGCGCGCGCGGCACCTCGTCGCTGGCGACGATGCAATCGGGCGTCAGGTTATCGGCGGCCGCTCGCTCGACGACGCGACGCATCACACTGGCGGGATAGCCGGAGCATGAACCGATCTTCAGGCCGCGCCCGCGCAAGGCGCGCATCACGTCGGCCGCGCCGGGAATGGCCGCCGAATACTGCGCCACCTTCTCCAGCTGCATCGGCAGGAAACGCTCGTAGATGGCGGTGACGTCGTCGTCGCTGGGCACGCGGCCGAAGCGGGCCTGATACTGGGCGGCGATGGCGGGCTGGTCGCACAGGGTACGGATGTGGTCCCACTTGCCCATGCCCATCGGGCCGCGCGCCTGCTTCAGCGACACGTCCATGCCGAACTGCGCGAACGCGTCCACGAACACCTTGGTGGGCGCAAAGGAGCCGAAGTCGACCAGCGTGCCGGCCCAGTCGAAGATCACCGCCTCGAGGCGGACGGGCAAGGGTTGAACTGTCATGGAAGTTATCCTGAAAAATTGGCCGATCAACGGGTCGCCGGGCGCCGCCAGGCCTGCGTGCGCGCCACCAGGGCACGGCTGGCCAGGTGCAGGACCAGGGCGGCGGCGGCGGAGCTGGCCATGATGACCGTGCACATGGCGGCGGCCGGACCGATGAAGCCGGCGTCGTCCATGTTAAGCACGGCCACGGCGGCCAGCACCGTCGACGGGCTGTAGAGAAACACCACGGCCGACACCGTCGTCATGGCGGATACGAAAAGGTAGCGGGCAACATCCAGCGCTGCGGGCAGGCACATCGGCAGCGTCACGCGCAGGAAGGTCGTCAGGCGCGGCACCTTCAGCGACGCGGAGGCGGCCTCGAACTCCGGGTCGAGCGCATTGAGCGCCGTGGCGGCTGTCAGGTGGGCGCTGGTGTAGAAGTGCACGACCGTGCACAGCACCAGCAGCGGCATCGTCCCGTACAGCACGTTCAGGGGGTTTGCCAGGCTATTGAAAAAGAAGATGTAGCCCAGGCCCAGCACGAGCCCCGGCACCGCCATCGGCATCAGCGCCAGCATGCCGGCCATGCCGCGCAGGCCGCGCGCCATCGTGCCGCGCGCAGGCACCTTCTCCATCATCCACGCGCCCACGAAGACCACCAGGGTGCCCGTGAGCGCCGTGAAGAACGCGAGCTGCAGGCTGTTGCGCCAGGCGAGCCAGCCGCCGCCGTCCATGTTGTCGAAGTCGTAAGAACGCAGCGACATCGACAGGTTGTACGGCCACATCTTCACGAACGACGCCCACACCGCCACACCGATGATGAGCAGCAGGAAGGCAGCCATCACGCCGGACAGGGCCAGGAATGCCGCGTCGCGGCGGCCGTTCACGCCGGCCGCGTAAGGCTGCGCGCGGCCGCTCATCTGGGCGCCCTGGCGGGCCCGCAGCCGGCGGTCCAGCACGAAGGTCAGCAGCGCCGGCAGCAGCAACAGGATGCCGATGGCCGCACCCTTGGGGAAATTCTGCTGCCCGACCACCGCCTTGTAGGCCTCCATGGCGAGTACGTTGTAGTCGCCGCCCACCACCTTGGGCACGCCAAAGTCGGTGACGGTCAGCGTGAAGACCACGCAGCAGGCCGAGAACACCGCGTAACGCGTGCCGGGCAGCGTGACCGTCATGAAGGTGCGCCACGTGCCCGCGCCCATGGCGCGTGCCGCGTCATAGAGGCGGCCGTCGGCCAGCGCCAGGCCCGTCAGCAGGATCATGAGCGCATGCGGAAACGTGTAGAACGCCTCGCCCACCACGATGCCCCAGAAGCCATAGATGGTGGCGCCGCCAGTCAGGCCCTTGAGCAGTCCCTGATTGCCCAACAGATAGACCAGCGCGATGCCGGGCAGCAGCGACGGCGCAAGCAGCGGCAACAGCGCGATCGTGCGCAGGATGCCCTTGCCCGGCAGGCGGGTGCGCGTGAGGCCATAGGCAAAGCCGTAGGCGCAGGGCACGACCAGCAACGTCGTCACGATTCCCACGGCAAGGCTGCGCCCCACCATGTCCAGGAAACCATCGGCGCCGATGATGCCCGCGATGACATACAGGCCGGCCCAGCCGCCATCGGCGTCCGTCACCGATTTGACGAGGATCGCCGCCAGGGGCAGCGCCAGGAATACGAGCAGGCCCAGCGCCAGACCGCCCTGCCCCAGCGCCAGGCCCAGCGCGCCGATCCAGGCGGGCAGCGGGCGGCGCCCCAAGGCGGGCAGCGGCGCAAAGGCGGCGGGAGCCGGGGAATGGGGCGCGGTCTGACCCACGGCGCGCGAATCGTTCATGGCTGGATCAAGCGTAGGCGCGTATCGCATGGCGCGGCAGCTCCACCCAGCAACGGCTGGCAGCGTGAGGGCCCAAGAGGGCATCTCCGGTTTCGGGGGACACGATGGAATGCACGGTGGCGCCGGGCACGCCTTCCAGGCGCAGGGCAAGGCGGTAGCTGCGCCCCAGGAACACGCCGTCAAGCACGTCGGCCAGCATGGCGTTGGGCTCTTCGGGCTTGGCCATGCTGACGCGCACGGCCTCGGGCCGCACGAAAAGCTTGCCCGAGCGGGCGTCCAGCGCCGCGTCGACCGCCAGTTCCTGCCGCCCCACCCGGGCGCGATGCGTATCGATGCGTTCGAACGGCAGCCAGTTGGCTTCGCCCACGAAGTCGGCGATGAAGGCCGATCCCGGCTGGCGGTAGAGTTCACGCGGCGTGCCGTACTGCTCGATCACGCCGCCATTCATCACGGCGATGCGGTCGGCCATCACCATGGCCTCTTCCTGGTCATGCGTCACCATCAGCGTGGTGATGGACAGGCGCTTTTGCAGCGCGCGCAGTTCGATTCGCAGGTGTTCGCGCACACGCGCGTCCAATGCCGACATGGGTTCGTCCAGCAACAGCAGCGACGGCGACGGGGCCAGCGCGCGCGCCAGCGCCACGCGTTGCTGCTGGCCGCCCGAAATCTGGCCGGGATACTTCTGCGCCGCGCCGGCCAGGCCGACCAGCGTCAGCATTTCCTCGACGCGGCTGGCGACGTGGTTGCGATGGGCGCGCTTGCCGCTCAGGCCATAGGCCACGTTCTGGGCCACGGTCAGGTTCGGAAACAGCGCATAGGACTGGAACAGGATGCCGTAGTCGCGCGCCTGCGGCTCGGCATGGGAAATATCACGGCCGGACAGCACGATGGTTCCGCTGTCCTGGCGCTCCAGGCCGGCGATCGCGCGCAGCAGCGTTGTCTTGCCGCACCCCGACGGCCCCAGCAGGCACACCAATTCTCCGGCGCGGATATCCAGCGAAACGTCGGCCAGCGCCGTGTGGCTGCCGAATCGCTTCACGAGATTCTGCACGGAGAGAAAGGCGGTATCGCGTTGGGGCATGGGGCCTCCGGTCTGGGAACGAAGGCAGTATGGGAGCCGCGTATTGAGCGTTTATGACACTTCGCGCAAATGCAGTAATAAAAACATCAAAATATTTTGGTGTACTGGCGGTCTTGCGCATTGCGTCCAACCTTCGCCCCCCGATCGTGCTCGTCGCCGAACTCAAATCCTTCTATGCCGTGGCCCGCTGCGGAACCGTCACCAAGGCCGCCGCCCAGCTGGGCGTCAGCCAGCCCACGGTGACGGGGCAATTGCGCCAGCTTGAATCGCGCTACGGCATCGAGCTGTTTCATCGGCAGGGGCGCGGCATGCGGCTGTCGGACGCCGGGCAAAACCTGATGCCGATGGTCGAGAAGCTGGTGCAGCAGGAGACCGAGATCGACTTCCGGCTGCGTGACGCGAGCGACCTGCGCGAGGGTAACCTGCGCATTGGCGCGACCGGCCCCTACTACATCATGGATACCGTGCGGCGCTACAACCAGCGCTATCCCGGCATCGACCTGACGGTCACGATCGGCAATTCGCAGTCGATGCTGCAGGCGCTGCAGGATTACCGCATCGAGATTGCCACGTCTTCCTTTCTGATGGATGACAAGCACCTGTACCGCCGCAAGATCGCCGCAGACCCGATCCGCGTGGTGGCGCATCGCGATCATCCGCTGGCCCGGCGCGGCCAGGTGCGGCTGGCCGATCTGGCCGAGCACGCGCTGCTGCTGCGCGAACCCGGCTCCATGACGCGCCAGCTGACCGAAGACGCGCTGCGGGCGGCCGGCGTCACCGTGCGCCGCACGCTGGAGATCGGCAGCCGCGAGTCGATCCGACAGGCCATCCTGTGCGAACTGGGCATCAGCCTTATCCCGTCACGCGAAATTCCGTCCCATCCCGATCTGGCCGCCCTGGACATCCAGGACGCCGGCATCGTGATGAATGAATACCTGTACTGCTTGCGCGAGCGCCAACCGGTGCAACTCATCGCGCGCTTTCTGGAGATGGCGCCGGCAGCCGGCTGACCGTCGCGGTCACTGTCCCGCCTCTTCCCCTTGCGGCCACTCAGGAGACAACCATGGCCTTGACCCTGCAGGACATCGAACAGCTTTTCCTTGAACGCGGACACCGGTCCTATGACGGCGAATCCGTCAGCCATCTGCGCCATGCGCTGCAAACGGCCGCCCTGGCCGAACAGCACGGCGCCAAAGCCCATCTCATCACGGCCTGCCTGCTGCATGACCTGGGCCATCTGATCGCCGACCGGCCGGGCACACCCACGCTGCGCGGCATCGACGACAAGCATCAGTATTTCGTGCTGCCCTTCCTGCGCGGCTTGTTCAGTTCCGCCGTGCTGGACCCCATCCGGCTGCACGTGGAAGCCAAGCGCTACCTCTGCTACGTGGAACCGCAGTACGAAGCGAAGCTGTCGGACGATTCCCGCCGCAGCCTGGCGCTGCAGGGCGGCAGTTTCGACGCGGGCCAGGCGGTCGACTTCGCCAGCATGCCCGGCGCGCCGGACGCGATCCGTCTGCGGCGCTGGGACGACATGGCCAAGGTGCCGGGGCTGGCCACGCCGCCGCTCGATCACTTCCTGGAGATCGCCGAAAGCGTGTCCGGCCGCGTCAAGCTGGCCGCCGTCTGGTAACGGCCGCGCACCGCCCAGGAAAAAAAGCCAGGGTGCGTTGCCCTGGCTTTTGTTCGTTCACGCGCCCTTGGCCACCGGCCGGGCGGGATCGCTGCACCATTCGCTCCACGACCCCGGATAGAGGCGCGAGCCCGTCAGGCCGGCAATCTCCATGGACAGCAGGTTGTGGCAGGCCGTGATGCCCGAGCCGCACTGGTGGACGACCGAGGCTGGGTCGCGCCCGGCCAGCAGGCTGCCGAACTCCGCGCGCAGCTGCTCGGCCGTCTTGAAACGGCCATCGGGCTGCAGGTTTTCGCCGTTCGGGCGGTTCAGCGCGCCGGGGATATGGCCGGCCACCGGGTCCATGGGTTCGACTTCGCCGCGATACCGGTTGGCGGCGCGCGCGTCGACGACCGTGAACGACGGCTGGGCGATGTTGGCCAGCACCGCCTGGGCATCGACCGTGCCCGCCAGGGACTTGCCCGGTTCGACAGGCGCGCCCGGCTGCACCGCCGGCGCCGGATCGTGGCTGACGGGCAGCCCCGCAGCCGTCCAGGCCTGCCACCCGCCATCCAGCACGGCGACCCGGTCATGGCCCAGCCAGCGCAGCATCCACCACAGATGCGCCGCGTACATGCCGCCGCTGGCGTCGTAGGCCACCACCAGCGTGGCGGGCGTCACGCCATGCGCGGCCATCAGGGCGCCAAACTGTGCCCGGTCGGGCAGCGGATGCCGTCCGTTCTTGCCGGTGCGGGCGGCAGCCAGCTCGGTTTCGTGATCCAGGAAGCGGGCCCCGGGGATGTGGCCTGCGTCGTAGGCCTGCCGGCCCGCCGAATGATTGGTCAGGTCATGGCGCACGTCGAACACGCGCACGTCGGGCGAGTCCAGGCGTGCAGAGAGATCGGCGGCGGTGATCAGGGTCGTCGTCATGCGATGGGGCTCCTGTGTGAAAAGCGGCGGGCGCCGGGATCAGCCCGGCTTGGGGTCGCGCATGGTGCGCCACACCGAAAGCAGGCCCGCGAAAATGATCAGGCCCATGCCGGCCCAGGCCACGACGTCCAGATGGTCGCCCCAGAAGCCCATGCCGATCAGTGCCGCGAAGATGATGGTGCTGTACTGCAGGGCGGCGGTCAGCAGCGCCGACCCCATGCCGAACGCCCGGGTCATGGCCAACTGTCCGAACAGCCCCGCGACGCCCACGCCCAGGAGCGACAGGTAACCGGTCCAGTCCGCGTAGCCCCAGCCCTCGAACGCCAGGCCGGCGGCGCTGGAGGCGCACACGGCCACCGAAAAGAACAGCACGGTGCGCCATTCGGGTTCGCCAATGCGGCCCAATTGGCGGATCTGCATCATCGCAATGGCGGACATGGCCCCCGCCCCCATGCCGAGCAGGGCGGCAAGCCACTGGTCGTCGTTGATGCTTGGCCGCAGCACGGCGATCACGCCCAGAAAGCCCAGCACCACGGCCAGGATCCGCACCGGGTCACGCTGCGCCCCGCCCCATCCCAGCATCCAGCAGGCGATGAACAGCGGCGCCGTGTAGTTCAGGCTGGTGGCGGTGGCCAGCGGCAGATGGGAGATGGCAAAAAAGCCCAGCCACATCGAGGTGACGCCGGACAGGTTGCGCCAGATGTGCAGCTTCCAGCTCGTGGGAATGATGGACTGGCGGCCGGCGCGCGCCCAGAGCAGCAGCAGGATCACCGACGGCAGGCCGCGAAAGAGCACGACCTGCGGCAGCGATGCGCCGTGTTCGGTGCCGAGCTTCACGAACGACCCCATGATGGCGAACATGGCGGACGCCACCAACATCCAAAGTGCTTGCATGCGGGTCTACGCTAAGGGAAAAGGGGGAAGGAATAAGGGAAAGCGATACTATACTCTCCGTCACCGGGCGAGGAGCCGGCGAGTCGGGGAACTGGCAAGGCTCCGCCATGTCGAAATCCGGGTATTTGCCGCTCGCAGAGGAATATAAAAAACATGAAACGCATTGTTCTGTTCGTCATTACCAACCTGGCCGTCATGCTCGTGCTGTCGGCCACGCTTCGCATCCTGGGCGTAGACCGTGTCATCACGGCCAACGGGATCAACTTCAACGCGCTCCTGATCTTCTCGGTCGTGGTCGGCTTCACCGGCGCCATCATCTCGCTCCTCATGAGCAAGCCGATGGCCAAATGGAGCACGGGCGCGCAGGTGCTGGATCCCAACTCGCCCCGCAACCAGCGCGAGGCCTGGCTGGTCGACACCGTCCACCAACTGGCCGACCGCGCCGGCATCGGCCGCCCCGAAGTCGCCATCTACGAAGGCGCCCCCAACGCATTTGCCACGGGCGCATTCAAGAACGACTCCCTGGTCGCCGTGTCCACGGGCCTGCTCGAAAGCATGACCGAAGAGGAAGTCGCGGCCGTGCTGGCGCACGAAGTCGCGCACATCGCCAACGGCGACATGGTCACCCTGACCCTGATCCAGGGCGTGGTGAACACCTTCGTCATCTTCCTGGCGCGCGTGGTCGGCTACTTCATCGACCGCGTCGTGTTCAAGAACGAACGCGGCATCGGCCCGGGGTACTTCGTCACCGTGCTGGTCTGTGAAATCATCTTCGGCGTGCTGGCCTCGATCATCGTGGCCTGGTTCTCGCGCCAGCGCGAATACCGCGCCGACGCCGGCTCGGCCCACCTGATGGGCGCCCGCGAACCGATGATCCGCGCGCTCGCCCGCCTGGGCGGCCTGGAACCGGGCGAACTGCCCAAGTCCTTCGAAGCGTCCGGCATCACCGGCAAGGGCGGCCTGGCGGCCATGTTCGCCTCGCACCCGCCGATCCCGGCCCGCATCGCCGCGCTGCAGAATGCCCGCGTGATCTGACCGGTCACCGGCCGCAAAAAAGCCCGCTTCGGCGGGCTTTTTTGCGTTCAAATCTGACGCTGTTGCAGGGATGGGTGTCTGACACCCTCTGAGATGTTGCGACAAGCCCGAGATCATCTCCCCAGGGTGTCAGACACCTTGCCGAGGGTGCTTTGCGTTGCATGGATCGGTGTCTGACACCCGCTTAGATGTTGCGACACGCCCGAGATCATCTCCCCAGGGTGTCAGACACCTTGCCGAGGGTGCTTTGCGTTGCATCGATGGGTGTCTGACACCCGCTGAGATGTTGCGACAAGCCCGAGATCATCTCCCCTGGGTGTCAGACACCTTGCCGAGGGTGCTTTGCAGCAACAACGACCTCGGCATCACATCGCTCAGCACTCGACGATATTCACCGCCAAACCGCCCCGCGCCGTTTCCTTGTACTTGGTCTTCATATCCGCGCCGGTTTCGCGCATGGTCTTGATGACCGAATCCAGCGACACGTAGTGCTGACCGTCGCCGCGCAGCGCCATGCGGGCGGCATTCACGGCCTTGACCGAGGCCATGGCGTTGCGTTCGATACAGGGAATCTGCACCAGCCCGCCGACGGGATCGCAGGTCAGGCCCAGGTTGTGCTCCATGCCGATCTCGGCCGCGTTTTCCACCTGCTCGACCGACCCGCCCAGCGCCGCCGCCAGTCCGCCGGCCGCCATCGAACAGGCCACGCCGACTTCGCCCTGGCAGCCCACTTCCGCGCCGGACAGCGACGCGTTGTACTTGTAGAGCAGCCCGATCGCCGCCGCGGTCAGCAGGAACTCGCGCACACCCTCGCGGTTGGCGCCCGGCACAAAGCGGTCGTAATAGTGCAGCACGGCCGGAATGATGCCCGCCGCGCCGTTGGTTGGTGCAGTAACCACCCGGCCGCCCGCGGCGTTCTCTTCGTTGACGGCCATCGCGTACAGGTTCACCCAATCCATGACGGAAAGCGGGTCGGACAACGTGCGCTCGGCCCGCTGGGTGAGATTGCGGTATAGCTCGGGGGCGCGCCGGCGCACGCGCAACGGGCCGGGCAACTCGCCGTCCGCCTCCGGATAGTTGATGCCGCAGCCGCGCGCCACGCAGTCCTGCATGACCAGCCAGATGCGGTCCAGGCCGGCATTGACCTCCGAGGCTTCGCGCCAGGTCAGCTCGTTCTGCATCATGACCTGGGCGACGGTCAAACCGTTGTCCTGGCACATGGCCAGCAGTTCGCGACCCATGCGAAACGGGTACGGCAACTGGTCGTGCGCCGCGATGACCTGGCTGTTGGAGGCGCCGGCGGTGACGACGAAGCCGCCGCCCACCGACAGGTAGCGGGCCTCGCGCAGCGACTGGCCGTCGGCGTCGAATGCGTGGAATTTCATGCCGTTGGGGTGTTCGGCCATGGCTTCGCGGCGGTAGAACATCATGTGTTCCTTTTCCACGAAGGGCAGCGGGTACTTGCCCAGCAACGGCAACTGCCGGCTGGCGCGCACCGAGGCAATCATGCCGGCGATGGCCGCGGGGTCGACCGTATCCGGCGCCTCGCCCATCAGGCCCAGCAGCACGCCCTTGTCGGTGCCGTGCCCCTTGCCGGTGGCGCCCAGCGATCCGTACAGTTCGGCCCGCACGCTGGCCACGCGCGGCACAAGGCCGTCGCGCTCGAGCCCTTGCGCAAATAGCAGCGCCGCCCGCATCGGGCCCACGGTATGAGAGCTCGACGGGCCAATGCCTATCTTGAACAGATCGAAAACGGAAACGGCCACGCCAAACTCCAATACATCCACCAACGATCAGGCAATGATACGCGCGAGCCCGGGCGCACGCAGCAAAGCCCCGCCCGGCGTATCCTGTATCTTCGCGCCGGGTGTCAAAGCCTGCCCCGGCATGCGATCATTACAGAATTATTACTTGTCATAAAAAGAACGGAAAAACGCCTGCATGTCTGGACTCATTACCCTGCTTGACTTCGCCGGCTACGTCGCGCTGCTGCTTTGGGGCGTGCATATGGTCCAAACCGGCGTGCAGCGCGCGTTCGGGGCGGCGCTGGGCGCGGCCTTGGGACGCGCCCTGGGCACGCGGTTGCGGGCATTTTTTGCGGGCCTGGGCATCACGGCCGCGCTGCAAAGCAGCACCGCCACCGGCCTGATGATCACCGGCTTTGCCGCGGGCGGCGTGGTCGGCCTGGTGCCGGCGCTGGCGGCGATGCTGGGCGCCAACGTGGGCACCACGCTGATCGTCCAGCTGCTGTCCTTCGACCTGACCGAGCTCGCCCCGATCCTGATCCTGGCCGGCGTCTGGATGTTCCGGCGCTATCCGCCCGGCCGCACCCGCGACCTGGGCCGGGTCTTCATCGGCCTGGGCCTGCTCCTGCTGTCGCTGCACCAGCTCGTCGAACTCTTCGCGCCGTTTCAGACCGCGCCCATGTTGGGGATGATTCTTGCCGCCCTGTCGACCCAGCCGGTCGCCGCGGTCTTGCTGTCCGCCGCATTCACGTGGGCCGCGCACTCGAGCGTGGCCGTCGTGGTGCTGGTGATGTCGCTGGCCAGCCACAACATGGTCGCGCCGCACGTGGCGTTCGCGCTGGTGCTGGGCGCCAACCTGGGCACGGCGATCAACCCGATGATCGAAGGCGTGACGGGCGACGACCCCGCCGCCCGCCGCCTGCCGCTGGGCAATCTGCTGACGCGGGTGCTGGGCGTGCTGGCCGGGCTGCTGCTGTTGCCTTTCCTGGAGCCCTGGATGAGCGATCTGGCGAGCGACCCCGCCCGCGCGGTCGCCAACTTCCACACCCTGTTCAATGCCGTCATCGCCCTGGCCTTCCTGCCGATCCTGACGCCGTACGCCGCGCTGCTGACCCGCTGGCTGCCCAAGCGCGCCGACCCGAACGACCCGTCCCGCCCCCAATACCTGGACGAATGGGCCCACGACGTGCCCGCCGTGGCACTGGGCAATGCCGCGCGCGAGGCGCTGCGCATGGCCGACATGCTGCAGACGCTACTGCTCTACGCGCGGGCCGGCTTCAAGCGCGACAACCGCCACCGCATGGTGCAGGCGCGCCAGCTGGACGGCGCGCTGGACAAGCTGGAGAACGCCATCACGACTTACCTGGCGACGCTGGACCAGGAAAACATGACGCGCGAGGACCTCCAGCGGCTGGACGACATTCTGGCGTTCACCAGCAACATCGGCCACGCGGGCGATATCGCGCATCACGGCTTGCTGAGCCACGTGGCCAAGCTGCGCAAGCAGGGCTGGACGTTCTCGCCCGAGCAACGCGCCAGCCTGGACGACACCCTGGGCCAGCTCATCGCCAACCAACGCACGGCCGCCGCGCTCTTCGTGAACGACGACCTGCGCCAGGCGCGCTCGCTGGCCGGCGAAAAGGCGCGCTTTCGCACGATCGAAACCCAGGCGGCCGACACCCACCTGCAGAAGATCAAGTCCGGCCAGGTCGACGCCGCGGAAGTGGGCGCGCTGTACCTGGACATCCTGCGGGACATGAAGGGCATCAACTCGCACCTGGTGGGCGCGGCGGCGTACCCCTTGCTGGCCCGCCACGGGGAGCTCCTGCCCAGCCGCCTGCGCGAGGCGGGCAATTGAATGGTGAATAGGTAAGCCGCCAGCGCCGGGTGTCTGACACCGTCCCAAGCACGCTGACGCACGAAAAAGCCGACCCACGGGTCGGCTTTCTTTTGCATCGGGCACATCCGGTGGGCCAACCTGGTGGCTCACCCTCCCCGCCTTACAGATACCGCTTGAACCACTCCAGCATCCGCTTCCAGCCATCCTTCGCGGCCTCGGGGTGGTAGCTGGCCCGGTAGTCCGCCAGGAACGCGTGGTCGGCTTCGGGGTAGACCACGATCTCGGACTGCTTGGCGGCGGCGTTGCCGGCGGCCAGTTTCGCCTTCATGGTTTCCACGTCCGACAGCGGAATACTGGCGTCACGGCCGCCGTAAAGGCCCAGGACGGGGCCATGCAGCTCGTGGGTCACGTCCAGCGCGACGCGCTTGATGAGCGGGCCGTGGCCCACGCTGAGCTTGCCGTACCATGCCACGCCCGCCTTCACGTCGGGATTGTGCGCCGCGTACATCCAGGTCAGGCGGCCGCCCCAGCAGAAACCCGTCACCGCCACGCGGCGCGCGTCACCGCCATTGGCGGCGGCCCACGCCACGCTGGCGTCCAGATCGGCGTACACCTGTTCGTCAGGCACCTTGCTGACGATTTCCGAAATGAGCTTCGGGATGTCGGTGTATGCGGACGCGTCGCCCTGGCGTTGATAGAGGTTGGCGGCAACGGCCAGGTAACCGGCCTTGGCCACCCGGCGGCAGATGTCCTTGATGTGTTCGTGCACGCCGAAGATTTCCTGGATCACCAGCACGACCGGCAGGTCACGCTGGCCTTCGGGCGCGGCGTAATACGCGTCGATCGAACCGTCCGTCACGGGAAGCTTGAAATCCCCGTGGACCAGGCCCTGCGTGTCAGTGTGGATCACGGTGGGGGCAACATTGCCGGCGGCGGTGGAAAAACTCATGGAGAACTCCTTGGTTGGGTCGACGAAAGCCGGCCATCCCCGCCGCGCCACCTGCGCTAGTGCCGGTGGCCGTGCTCCGCCTGGGACACGCCTTGATCCGCGTGTGCGTCATGGTCGTGCCCGTGGTGCATCAGCGTCGTGACGCTGTAGATCAGCGCCACGCCCACACCGACCAGCAGCAATTGCGGGACGGCATCGGACAGGGATACCCGCTCGTGCATCTGCGGCATCAGGTCGGCCACCGAGATGTACAGGAAGCTGCTGGCGGCAATCACCAGGATGTACGGCGTCCACTCCTGCGCCTGCTGCAGCACGAAGTACCCTATTATGCCGCCGACCGCTGAACACAAGCTGGTGAACAGAATCAGCGCAAAGGCGCGGCGGCGGCGCAGGCCGGCGTTGAGCAGCACCACGAAGTCGCCCAGCTTGTGCGGCACTTCGTGGATGATGATCGACGCGGCCGTCAGCACGCCCAGCAGCGGATCGGTCAGGAACGCCGCGGCGATCAGCACGCCGTCGCACAGGTTGTGCAGCGAACTGCCGATCAGGATCAGCATCCCGCCGCGCCCTGCCTCGTGGCGGTCGTGGCCCTTGTGATGGTGGTGGCCGTCGCCCTCGTGGTGATGGCTGTGGCGCAGCAGCGCAATCTTCTCCAACACGAAAAAGCCGATCAGCGACGCCAGCATCAGTCCGAAGAGCACATGGGCGTTGCCGACCCCGGTCTCGAATGCCTCGGGCAGCAGATGCAGCAGCGCCACGGACAGCAGCACGCCGACCGACAGGCTCACCATGTGATGCAGGTATTTGGCAAAGACCTTGTACGCGAGCCAGCTCGCGATAAGGACGGCAATCAGGCCGCCAGTGATGGTGGCGAGCAGAACCCAGAGCAGCAACATGAGGGGGGAAAATTAAGGCGGGGGGAAGCGCAACATTATATTGTTTCAAACCAAAAACCGGAAATGGGCCGTCCGAAGACGGCCCGGCCCCGACAAAGCCTAGTGCGCCTGCTCCCAGTTCTTGCCGACGCCCACTTCCGCCACCAGCGGCACGCGCAGCGTCGCCACGTTGCACATCAGGCGCGGCAGCGCTTCCTTGACCACTTGCAGCTCGTCGTCGGGCGCTTCCAGCACCAGTTCATCGTGCACCTGCATGATCATGCGCGTCTTCAGGTTTTCGGCGTCCAGCCAGTCCTGCACCGCCACCATCGCCATCTTGATAAGATCGGCCGCCGTGCCCTGCATGGGCGCGTTGATCGCCGCGCGCTCGGCGCCCTGCCGGCGCGGACCCGACGCCCCCCGGATTTCCGGCAACTGCAGCCGGCGTCCGAAGACGGTTTCCACGTAGCCCTGCTCGCGCGCCAGGCGCCGCGTGTTCTCCATGTACATTGCCACGCCCGGATAGCGCGCAAAGTAGCGGTCGATGTAGGCCTGCGCGGCGTCTCGCGTGATGCCCAGGTTGGATGCCAGGCCGAACACGCCCATGCCGTAGATGAGACCGAAGTTGATGGCCTTGGCGGCACGGCGCTGATCGGTCGTCACGCCTTCCAGCGGCACGCCGAACACTTCGGAGGCGGTGGCGCGGTGGATGTCCTCGCCCGCCGCGAAGGCGCTTTGCAGGTTGGCATCGTCCGAGACGTGCGCCATGATGCGCAGCTCGATCTGCGAATAGTCCGCGGACAGCAGCATGCCCTGCTCGGCAATGAACGCCTCGCGAACGCGCCGGCCGGCCTCGGTGCGCACGGGAATGTTCTGCAGGTTGGGATCGGATGACGCAAGGCGCCCGGTGATGACGGCGGCCTGGGAATAATGCGTATGCACCCTGCCCGTTGCCGGATTGATCATGCGCGGCAACTTGTCGGTGTACGTCGACTTCAGCTTGGACAGCCCGCGGTACTCCAGCAGCACCTGCGGCAGCGGGTAGTCCAGCGCCAGCTTGCTCAGCACTTCCTCGTCCGTGGACGGCGCGCCGCTCGCGGTCTTGCGCACCACCGGAAGCTGCATGCGGCCGAACAGGATCTCGCCCAGCTGCTTGGGAGAATTCAGATTGAACGGCTGGCCCGCCAGTTCGTAGGCCTTCTGCTCGAGCTGCAGCATCTCTTGCCCCAGCTTGTTGCTCTGGCGGCCCAGTTCCGCGGCATCGACCTTCACGCCGTTGCGCTCGATGGTGGTCAGCACCGCCGACACCTGCATTTCCAGGCGATAGATGCGCTCCAGCCCCGCGTCGGCGGCGACCATCGGGCGCAGCACCTGATGCAGTTGCAGCGTGAAGTCGGCGTCCTCGGCCGCGTAATGCCCGGCCTTGTCGACCGCCACCTCGTCAAAACCGATCTGCTTGGCGCCCTTGCCGCACAGATCCTCGTACGACACGCCGCTGCGGCCCAAAAAGCGCTGCGCCAGGTCGTTCAACCCAACGCCGCGATGCGACTCCAGCACGTAGGCCTGGAGCATGGTGTCTTCGGCGGCGCCCGCCAGGCGGATGCCTTCGTTGGCGAACACGTGCGTGTCGTACTTGGCGTGGTGCAGCAGCTTGGCGCGCGCCGGGTCTTGCAGCCACGGCTTGAGCCGTGCCAGCACCTCGTCCTTGGGCAACTGGACGGCGCCATCCGGCCCCCGATGCGCGACGGGGATGTAGCAGGCCACGCCAGGCGCCACCGACATCGACAAGCCCACCAGCCGGGCCTGCATTTCGTCCAGCGACGTCGTTTCGGTATCCAGCGCAACCAGCGCAGTCTGCTGCACCAGATCCATCCAGGCGTCGAACGCCGCCCAGTCGGAAATGATGCGGTAGTCGGTGGTCTCGGGCGCGGCCGGCGCCTCGTGCGCGATGCGGGCGTCGCCCGCGGGCACGCGTCCGGCGTCACCGGTCAGGTCGCGCAGCCAGGTGCGGAACCCGTAGCGCTCGTACAGTTCGGTCAGCGTCGCGTCGTCGCGCGCACGCGGCGTCAGGTCATCGACGCCGTCGACGTGCCCGGTCAGATCGCAATCGCACTTGACCGTCAGAAGCTGGCGCGTCAGCGGGAAATTGGGAATGGCCTCGCGCAGGTTGTTGCCGGCCACCCCCTTGATGCCCTCTGCGCCTTCGACCAGTTTGTCGATCGAGCCAAATTCCGTAATCCATTTGGCGGCCGTCTTGGGGCCCACCTTGGTGACGCCCGGCACATTGTCGACCGTGTCACCCACCAGTATCAGGTAATCCACGATACGGTCGGGCGGCACGCCGAATTTGTTCACGACGCCTGCCTCGTCCAGGACCTCGCCGCTCATCGTGTTGACCAGGGTGACGTGGCTGTTCACCAGCTGCGCCAGGTCCTTGTCGCCCGTAGAGACGATGGTGTGCACGTCGTGCTGCGCGGCACGATGTGCCAACGTGCCAATGACGTCGTCGGCCTCGACACCCTCGATGGCCAGCACCGGCCAGCCCAGCGCGCGCACCGCGCGATGGATGGGATCGATTTGTGCTGCAAGGTCTTCGGGCATGGGCGGCCGGTGCGACTTGTACTCCGGATACAGGTCGTCCCGGAAAGTCTTGCCGCGAGCATCGAAAATACATGCGGCATACTCTGCCTTATAGTCCGATACAAGCTTGCGCAGCATATTGACCACGCCGTAAATCGCACCCGTAGGTTCGCCTTGCGCGTTGCGCAAATCAGGCATAGCGTGGAAAGCGCGGTACAAGTAACTTGAACCGTCGACCAGTAATAAGGTTTTTTTCATGGTTACAAAGGCAGATATGGATACACCCGCCGGCAAACAAATTCCGCTGATTATGTCAGAGATAAGGACGGCGGCAGACACTCGCACACATCGGGCCCGCAGTCAGCATTTTTGGTAGCGCACGAGTCAGCCGTAATTCCCCGTACTATGAAACCACCATCGCGATTTCCGCGGCCCTGGCCGAAGCAGGCTTTGCCGTCATCGCGGGTGGCGGCCCCGGCATCATGGAAGCCGCCAACAAAGGTGCATTCGAATCAGGAGGCACGAGCGTCGGCTTGAACATCAGCCTGCCGCACGAAGCGCACAACAACGAATACCAGACCATCAGCCTGTCCTTCGAGTACTTCTTCCCTCGCAAAGCGGCATTCTTCATGCACAGCTTCGCCTACGTGGCGATGCCGGGCGGCTTTGGCACCCTGGACGAACTCTTCGAAGCGTTGACGCTCATCCAGACCGGCAAGGTCCCCCCGGCCCCCATCGTGCTGGTCGGCAGCGAGTACTGGTCGGGCCTTGCCGAATGGATTGGCGATCAGGTGCTCGGCAATGGCATGATCGGCGCGCATGACCTGGATCTTTTCATCATCGAAGACGATCCCGTGAAGGTCGTGCGCAAGGTAGTCGAGTTCCACGAACGCGTGATGTCCGACGAGCAGTACGCCCCTTCCCTTCCCGCCTGATCCCGCACGCCCGTCCGGGGCCACAAGCCCCGCGGGCGCGGCCAGCCATCGTCAAGGCAATGCCCTAGGTCATGGCCTTGACGATGGCCTCGCGCGCCAGCCCCACGAACTCGCTTTCGCCGGGGCGGGCCGCTAGCAGCCGGAATTCCACCGACGGCAACGCCGGCAGGCCAGGCGCCTGCAGCCGCGCCATGCCGGCGCCAAGCGCCGATTCGTTCAGGCACGCCACGCCCAGTCCCGCCGCCACCGCCAGCTGCAATCCCGCCACGCCGGACGCCTCGTGCGACACGACATAAGGAAGGCTGCGGCGTGACAACAGCCGCTCAACGTATTGGCGCAAGGCGCACGTCTCCGGCAGGGCCAGCAAGGGCAACGGATCGGCCAGCGGCGGCGCCGCGCCCTCGCCTGCCATCCACAGCAGCGGTTCGCGCCGCAATAGCGCGCCATCGGCCCGGCCGCGCGCCGCGCCCCGCTCCTGGATGACCATGGAGATGCCGACGTCGATCTCGCCGCGCTCGTAAGCAGCCTCGATCGCCCCGCTCTTCATGATGGTGACATGCAGCCGCACCTGCGGATATTGCTCGTTCAGCCGCCGCAGCAGACGCGCGACGTCGCCGGGGCGGAAGTAATCCGTGATGCACAGGCGCAGTTCGCCGCGCAGCGCCACGCCGCGCAGGTCGCGGTAGGCCTCGTCGCTCAGGGCCAGGATGGAGCGCGCATGCGCCAGCAGGCGCTGGCCGGCGGGCGTTGCGCGCACGCCCGTCTTGCCGCGCACCAGCAGCGGCTGCCCCGCCTTGTCCTCCAGCTTGCGCATCTGTTCACTGACCGAAGACTGCGACAGGAACACCTTGGGCGCGGCTGCCGTCAGGCTGCCCGCGTCCAGCACGGCAACCAGGGTGCGCAGCTGGTCGAGGTCAAATCCGCTCACGGCCTATCCAACGGCAAATACGATGGATGAAATCGTAAATTCCCGCTTTTCCGATGTCAATGCGCTTTCTACACTGCCGCCATACCTACCCCACCCGGAGAGCCGTCATGCCCCATATCGTCATCCATCGTTCCGGCACGCCCGATGCCGCCATCGACCACCGCATCGTCGAGTCCGTCGCCGGGCTGACCCAGTCCGTCCTCGGAAAAAAGCTGCCCGTCATCGCCATCACGCTGCAGCACATTGCGCACGACCTCTGGTTCATCGGCGGGCGTCCCTTGTCGGAACTGGGCAAGAACGCATTCCATCTGGACATCAGCGTGACGGACGAGACCAACACCAAGGCCGAGAAAGCCCGCTTCATCAAGGAGATCTACGCGGCTTTCTCGGACATCCTGGGCGAGCTGCACGAATGCTCCTATGTGCACGTCATCGACGCGCGCGCGGCCGCCTACGGCTATGGCGGACGCACGCAGGAATACCGGCACCAGCACAGCGCCTCGTAAGCGGGCGGCGCCACGTCCTGCGATGCCTGGCACCCGCCCGACATGCAAAAAGCCGCGCACCCAAAGGTGCGCGGCTTTTCATTGGCCGGGCTTGTTGGCGGCAGGCTGCCGCCGGCAAGCTTAGACCGCGGATTCGCGCGCGGCGCGCTTGCGCTCGTTTTCGAGCAGGTAGCGCTTGCGCAGACGGATCGACTTCGGGGTGATTTCGACAAGTTCGTCGTCGTCGATGAATTCCACGGCGTATTCCAGCGACATCTGGATCGGCGGAACCAGGCGCACGGCTTCGTCGGTGCCGGAGGCGCGCACGTTGGTCAGCTGCTTGCCCTTGATCGGGTTCACGACCAGGTCGTTGTCGCGGCTGTGGATGCCGATGATCATGCCTTCGTACAGCGCATCGCCCGGGTTGACGAACATGCGGCCGCGATCCTGCAGCTTCCACAGTGCGTAGGCCACGGCGTCGCCGTTATCCTGGCTGATCAGCACGCCATTGCGGCGCTCGCCGATCGAGCCTTCCTTGATGGGCGCGTATTCGTGGAAGATGTGGCTCATGAGGCCCGTGCCGCGCGTCAGCGTCAGGAACTCGTTCTGGAAGCCGATCAGGCCGCGGGCCGGGATCAGGTATTCCAGCCGCGTACGGCCACGGCCGTCCGGCTGCATGTCCTGCAGATCGCCCTTGCGGCGGCCCAGCTCTTCCATGACGCCGCCCTGGTGGGCGTCTTCCACGTCAACGGTCAGCGATTCGAACGGCTCGCACTTCACGCCGTCGATTTCCTTGAACACCACGCGCGGACGCGACACGGCCAGCTCGTAGCCTTCACGGCGCATCGTTTCCAGCAGAATGGTCAGGTGAAGTTCGCCACGGCCCGATACTTCAAACACGGTGTCGTCGCCCGTGTCGCGCACACGCAGCGCCACGTTGGACTTCAGCTCGCGGTCCAGGCGGTCACGCAATTGGCGGCTGGTCACGAACTTACCTTCGCGGCCCGCCAGCGGCGACGTGTTCACCATGAAGTTCATGGTCAGCGTCGGCTCGTCGATGCGCAGCATCGGCAGCGGTTCCTGGTTGGCCGGATCCATCACCGTGCAACCGATGCCCAGGTCTTCGATGCCGTTGATCAGCACGATGTCGCCGGCTTCGGCTTCGTCCACCACGATGCGCTCCAGTCCATGGAACTTCAGCACCTGGTTGATGCGGCCGCGGCCGCCCTGGCCGTCGGGACCGAACTTGTAGGCCACTTCCATGCCGGGGCGCATACGGCCACGGTTGATGCGGCCCACGCCGATCTTGCCGACGTAGCTGTTGTAGTCCAGCGAGATGATCTGCATCTGCAGCGGACCGTTGGGATCGTCCTCGCGCTGCGGCACGTGCTGCAGGATGGCTTCGAACAGCGGACGCATGTCGCCTTCGCGCACATCCGGCGTGAGGCCGGCGTAGCCGGACAGGCCCGACGCGTACACGACCGGGAAGTCCAGCTGCTCGTCGGTGGCGCCCAGCTTGTCGAACAGATCGAACGTGGCGTTGATGACGAAATCCGTACGGGCGCCCGGACGGTCGACCTTGTTGACCACGACGATCGGCTTCAAGCCCAGGGCCAGCGCCTTGCGGGTCACGAAAATGGTCTGGGGCATCGGGCCTTCGACCGCGTCCACCAGCAGCAGCACGCCGTCGACCATGGACAGCACGCGCTCGACTTCACCGCCGAAGTCCGCGTGTCCCGGGGTGTCGACGATGTTGATGTGGGTGCCTTCGTATTCCACGGCACAGTTCTTGGCCAGAATCGTGATGCCGCGTTCCTTTTCCAGGTCGTTCGAGTCCATGACCCGTTCGGTCAGCGCCTGGTTTTCGCGGAAGGTGCCGGATTGGCGCAGCAGCTGGTCGACCAGGGTGGTTTTACCGTGGTCCACGTGGGCGATGATGGCGACGTTGCGCAAGGCGCGAGTCATAGCGAGTCCTTTAAGGTCAGGGTGGAGGGCAGCAAGCCCTCCGGCAATTCGTTCAGTGCAAGCAATGCCTGCTTCGGGTCTGGCATGGCCTGCAAGGCTTCCAGTTCAACGGCGCGTTCCAGAGAGAAGGGCCCGACGTGCGTGCGCCGCAGCGCCGTCAGGTGGGCGAAACAGCCCAGCACGCGCCCGATGTCCTGGGCCAGTGTTCGGATGTATGTGCCTTTACTGCAAGCCACATCGATCTCTGCCTGCGTCCCGGAGAGGGACAACAGCTCGATGCGGTATATCGTGATCTGGCGCGGCGGCCGCTCCAGTTCGATGCCCGCGCGGGCGTACTCGTACAGCGGCTTGCCGTCGCGCT
Source organism: Achromobacter sp. E1 (assembly GCF_037039475.1). Classification (NCBI taxonomy): domain Bacteria; kingdom Pseudomonadati; phylum Pseudomonadota; class Betaproteobacteria; order Burkholderiales; family Alcaligenaceae; genus Achromobacter; species Achromobacter sp. E1. Next base: position 1,635,633 of record NZ_CP146253.1, on the reverse strand, counting down.
TGAGCGCGGAGTACATCGGCGGAATCTGCTCGATGGTGCCCGAGAAACGTGACAGCGCGTCGCGCAGGGCCTGTTCCTCGACGGTAAAACCGGGTTCGGCAGTCGCCGTGACGTTGCCCGTCAGGTCGCCGGAATCGGTTTCCGATCCAAATTGCAGCGTAGCGCGATATGCCTTGTCGGCGTCAAGCATCGCGCCGGAAATTTTGGTGGCGCGACCCATGCAGCACACCAGCAAGCCGGTGGCAAAGGGGTCCAGCGTGCCGGTATGGCCGGCCTTGGCCGCATCCATGGCGCGTTTGGCGCGCTGCAAGGCGTGATTGCTCGACAAACCCACGGGTTTATCAAGCAACAGCACACCGTCGAGCGCAAGCCCGCGTCGTTTAGCCATCGTCGGAATCCGGAAAAAAAATGAAGCAGTGACGACAGCCCGATCAGGACTGGTCTTCTGGCTCGTCGGGTACGCCCGAGTGCGGGCCGGGGCGGTTTGCGCGGTCGATGAGGATCGACATCTCGATGCCACGAGCGACTTGCTCGTCGTGGAAGAAGCGCAAAGTGGGGACGGTATGGATGTGCAAAAGCTTGTAGAGCTGCGAATGCAGCCAGCCGGCCTTCTCGTTCAGCAAGGTGGCGGCGGCTTCGGGCTCGGCGCCCAAAACCGTGAACCACACCTTGGCATGCGCGTAGTCGGTCGACAGTTCCACACCCGAAATCGTGATCAATCCAGCGCGTTTGGTGTCGATCTCGCGCTGGATGATCCCGGCCAGATCCTTCTGGATCTGGTCGGCCAGCCGCAGATTGCGGCCGGGAATGGCTTTGGACTTGTGACGGCTCATTAACAATGCCTGGCGCCTGCTTTACAGCGTGCGCGCAATTTCCTTGATTTCAAAGACTTCCAGCTGGTCGCCCACCTGGATGTCGTTGTTGCCGCGCAGCGTCAGGCCGCAATCGAAGCCCGACTTGACTTCCTTGACGTCGTCCTTGAAGCGGCGCAGCGATTCGAGGTGCCCCGTCCAGTGAACCACGTTGTTGCGCAGCAGGCGGACCTGAGAATCGCGGCGCACGATGCCATCGAGCACCATACAACCGGCGATGTTGCCGAGGCGGGAGATGCTGTACACCTCGCGGATCTCGACCAGGCCGATGATTTCTTCCTTCTTCTCGGGCGCCAGCATGCCCGACATGGCGGCCTTAACTTCATCCACGGCGTCGTAGATGATGTTGTAGTAGCGCACGTCGATGCCGTTGTTCTCGGCAAGCTTCTTGGCGCTGGCGTCGGCGCGCACGTTGAAGCCGATGACGACGGCGTGCGAGGCGATGGCCAGGTTGATGTCGGTTTCCGAGATGCCGCCCACGGCGGCGTGCACGACCTGAACGCGCACTTCGTCGGTGGACAGCTTGACCAGCGATTGCACCAGCGCTTCCTGCGAACCCTGCACGTCGGTCTTGACGATAAGGGTGAGGGTCTGGGTGCCTTCGCCGAGGTTGTCGAACATCGATTCCAGCTTGGCGGCCTGTTGGCGGGCCAGCTTGACGTCGCGGAACTTGCCCTGGCGGAACAGCGCGATTTCGCGCGCCTTGCGCTCGTCGGACAGCGCCATCAGCTCGTCGCCGGCGGCCGGCACTTCGGTCAGGCCCTGGATCTCGACGGGAATCGACGGTCCGGCCGACTGGATCGGCTTGCCGTTTTCGTCGAGCATGGCGCGCACGCGGCCAAAGCTTGCGCCGGCCAGCACCACGTCGCCGCGCTTGAGCGTGCCGCTCTGCACCAGGATCGTCGCGACCGGGCCGCGGCCCTTGTCCAGACGGGCTTCGATGACCAGGCCCTTGGCGGGCGCGTCTTCCGGCGCCTTCAGTTCCAGCACTTCGGCTTGCAGCAGAACGTTTTCGAGCAGATCGTCGATGCCTTGGCCAGTCTTGGCGGACACGCCCACGAACGGCACGTCGCCGCCGTATTCTTCCGGCACGACCTCTTCGGCAACCAGTTCCTGCTTGACGCGGTCCGGGTTGGCGGCGGGCTTGTCGATCTTGGTGACGGCCACGACGATGGGCACGCCAGCAGCCTTGGCATGGTGGATGGCTTCACGCGTCTGCGGCATCACGCCGTCGTCGGCGGCAACCACCAGAATCACGATGTCGGTCGCCTTGGCGCCGCGTGCACGCATGGCGGTGAACGCCTCGTGGCCCGGGGTGTCCAGGAAGGTGACCATGCCGCGCTCGGTGCGCACGTGATAGGCGCCGATATGCTGCGTAATGCCGCCGGCTTCGCCCGCGGCAACCTTGGCGCGGCGGATGTAGTCCAGCAGCGAGGTCTTGCCGTGGTCGACGTGGCCCATGACGGTCACGACCGGCGCGCGCGGCAGCTGTTCGGCTTCGGATTGGGTGGCGGATTCGTCCAGGAAGGCTTCCGGATCGTCCAGCTTGGCGGCGATCGCGACGTGGCCAAGTTCTTCGACCACGATCATGGCCGTTTCCTGGTCCAGGACCTGGTTGATGGTGACCATCTGGCCGAGCTTCATCAATTGCTTGATGACTTCGGCGGCCTTGACGGACATCTTGTGGGCCAGGTCGGCGACGCTGATGGTTTCCGGCACGTGGACTTCACGTGCGATGAATTCCTGCGGCGCCGGCTCGTTGCGGCGGTCGTTCTGCTGGTTGCGGCCACCACGGCCGCCCGACTTGCCACCGCCCTTGCCGCCTGCACGCCAGCCATCGCGGCTGGCCGGGGCTGCCGGCTTGTCGGCGGGCTTCTTGCGCGACGAATCGTCCGACCAGGTCGACGACACTTCGGCGGTCTTGATGGTCTTCTTGGCGCCAGGCGCGGCCGGCTTGGCGTCCTTCTTGGCCGCGGGCGCGGCGCCGGGCTTGCCGGCGGGCTTGTGCAGCGTGCCGGAGATCGGCGCGGCAGCGGGCGCTTCCGGTTCCGGCGCGCGCAGCACCTTGCGGGGACGGTTCAGCATTTCGCGCAGCGCGGCAGCCTCGGCCTCGGCGGCGCGGCGGGCTTCGTCGCGGCCAGCGGTCGTGGCGGAAGCGGCCAGCGGCGGACCGGCGCGACGATTGTCGGCGCGCGAGGCTACCTTGGGCGCAGCGGCGGGCGCGGCGGCCTCGGGCTTGGCGGCGGGCTTCACGGATTCGGATTTCGCGGCAGGCTGCGCCTGGGCGACAGGCGCGGCGGCCTGGGAGGAAGATGTTTCGGACTTATTGGCTAGCACAGCAGGTTCCGGCTTGGCTTCTTCAGCCTTGGGCTCGGTGGTTTCAGTCTTGATTTCGGGCTTGGCCTCTTCGGCCACGGGCTCGGCAGGAGCAGGCGCCGGCGTCGGTTCGGGTTCAGGCTGGGCCTGAACTTCTGGCGCTTTGGCCTCGACGGGGGCGGGCGCTTCGGCCGCGACGGATTCGGTTGCCGCGGGCGCTTCGGCCGGGACGGCGGCTTCGACAGCGGCGGGCTCCTGCTGCGGCGCTTCGGCCTGGGCGGGAGCTTCGGCCTCTACAGGCGCCGTTTCGCGAGGTTCGGCGGCGGCGGGCGCCTCGGGCACTGCTGGCGCAGCCGGAGCGGAAACCTGCGGAGCGGCTTGCTCGGCAGCTTCCTCTTCGGGACGGGCCGAGGCAGCCTGCTCCAGGGCGAGTTCGGACGGGTCGCGCTTGACGAAGACGCGCTTCTTGCGCACTTCGACCTGGATCGTGCGCGAACGGCCCGTGGCGTCGGCTTGCCGGATCTCGGAAGTCTGGCGGCGCGTCAGCGTGATCTTCTTGCCTTCGGTTGCGCCGTGTGCGCGACGCAGCGATTCGAGCAATTTCGCCTTGTCGCTGTCGGTGACGGAATCGTCAACCGATTTGAGGTCAACGCCAGCCGAACGCAGCTGATCCAGCAGCACGTTGGCAGGCATTTTCAGCTCGGTAGCGAACTGGGCGACGGTATTACTCGACATTAGGCTCTCTCTTCCCTATAGGCAGCTATTACAAACAACGTGAACTTGCGGTGGACGAAGCGGCAGCATCCTCCACCGCAGACCCGTGTCCTTATGGTTATTCTTCGTCGAACCAATGGGCACGGGCACGCATGATGAGATCGCTGGCTTCCTGTTCGGTCAGACCGGCGATTTCCGCCAGTTCGTCCGTTGCCAATTCGGCCAGATCATCACGCGTATGCACTTGACGCTCGGCCAGCTTGGCGGCCAGTTCCGGCGTCATGCCTTCGAGTTCTAGCAGATCCTGTGCGGTCTCAAGGCGCTCTTCCTGGGCAATTGCCTCGGTCAGCAGCGCATTGCGGGCACGGGCGCGCAACTCATTGATGGTGTCTTCGTCAAACGCCTCGATTTCCAGCAGTTCCTGCATGGGCACGTAGGCGATTTCCTCGATACCGGTAAATCCTTCGTCGATCAGGATGTCAGCGACTTCCTCGTCGACGTCCAGCTTGCTCATGAACGTGGTGCGCAGACCCGAACGCTCGACTTCCTGGCGATTCAGGCTTTCTTCCGGCGTCATGATGTTGATCTGCCAGCCGGTCAGTTCGGACGCCAGGCGCACGTTCTGGCCCTTGGCGCCGATGGCCTTCGGCAGGTTTTCCTCGTCCACCACGACGTCCATCGCATGCTTGTCTTCATCGACGACGATGGATTCGACGTTGGCCGGCGCCAGCGCGCCGATGACGAACTGCGCGGGGTCTTCCGACCACAGCACGATGTCGACCTGCTCGCCGCCGAGTTCGTTGCGCACGGCGGTCACGCGCGAACCGCGCATGCCCACGCACGTCCCGATGGGATCGATACGCTTATCGTATGCCACGACGGCGATCTTCGCACGCACGCCGGCATCGCGGGCAGCAGCCTTGATCTCGAGCAGACCCTGCTCGATCTCGGGCACTTCGTTCTCGAACAGCTGGCGGATGAACTCGGGCGACGTGCGCGAGAGGATGACCTGCTGGCCACGCGCGGCGTGGTCCACACGCAACACGAAGGCGCGCACGCGATCGGCAACCCGAAGGTTTTCCTTAGGGATCATCTCGGAGCGCGGCAGGCGCGCTTCGATCTTGCCGGTTTCAACGATGGCGTCGCCCTTGTCCATGCGCTTGATCGTGCCGGAAACGATGGTTTCACCACGGTCCAGGAAGTCGTTCAGCACCTGTTCGCGCTCGGCGTCGCGGATCTTTTGCAGGATGGCCTGCTTGGCGGCCTGGGCACCGATGCGGCCGAATTCGATGGGCTCCAGGGGCTCTTCGATGTACTCGCCTTCCTTGATGCCGGGGACGATTTCCTCCGCGTCCGACAGCATTTCCTGCTTGTCGGGTTCTTGCAGGCCGGCCTCGTCGGGCACGACCAGCCAACGGCGGAAGCCTTCGTGGTCTCCCGTTTCCCTATCGATGGAAACACGAATGTCCGCATCATCCTTGAAGCGCTTTTTCATGGCCGAGGCCAGCGCACTTTCGAGAGCGCCGAACACGACGTCACGCGTGACGTTCTTTTCACGCGCCAAGGCATCGACCAACAGAAGAATTTCGCGACTCATCGCTTTTTGCCCTTGAAATCCAGAACGGGATCCAGTTTTGCACGCTCGATGTCTTCGACCGTGAAATTCAACACCTGGACTTCGTTCTTTTTTGCCTCAAATTCGAGACCGAACACGGTCTTGTGCATGCCAGCAGCCGCGTCGGAAGCAGCGGCGTCGTCTTCCGGCACGGTCAACGTGCCCGAGAAGACCTTGCGGCCGTCCAATGCTTCGCGCAGCTTGATTTCGATGCGCTCGCCTGCGAACCGGCGGAACTCGGCCTCGGTGCGCAGCGGGCGATCCACGCCCGGCGACCCGACCTCGAGGCGCTTGTAGTCGATGTTCTCGACCTCATAGACCCGCGACAATTGGCGGGACACCTGCTCGCAGTCTTCGATGCGCACACCGCCGACCCGATCGATCGTGACGCGCAAAAGACCCAGGGCGGCACGTTCCACGTCGACGAGTTCGACGTCCATGCCGGCCAGAGCCTCTTCGGTCAATGCGAATAAATCAGCCATATACTCAAAAAAAATGGGCTGCACGCCCAGCCCACCGATATTGCACAGAGCCCAGCCGCTTCCCTACTGCACGTAAGGAGCAATGCTGGGCAGTGCCCTATATTGCGACCTAATTTTTGGCTTGCGCCGTCCTGACTGCCCGTCCCGGTCTGGCCGGGGTCGGGGTCGGGATCAATGCCGTGGCGCCTGTGCGCCGTCCGCAGATAGCGGCTCGCTCCAACGAGACTGCTGCAAGCAGCGCCCATGGGCACGCCTACACGCCAGCACAAAGCCGAGCGCCCGGTCGGCACACATGCAGCCGACGTGCTTTTTGCGGTAAAGCGCACTTGAGAAACCAGTGCTTCCAGCAAAAAGCCATGACGCGAAGCCATGAAAACCATTGATTTTACCAGATAAACGGGAAAATCGCCTGATTCGTCACGGGCTTACGTTTATATGGGACGGATGCGGGGCGGCAGCGCGTTCAGCGGGCCGCCCTGCGGCGATCAGCGGCCCTGGCGTCCCCGGCCGCCGCCGACGACACCCAAGCGGGATTCGTGCGCCGACGCACTGCGCGGCTGCCAATCGTCGCCCCGCTGACCGCCTTCGCTGCGGGCGCCGCCAGCACGCGGCGTGCGCGGCTTGCCGCCCGCGCCGGGACCCTTGTTGTTGCCGCCGGCGCGTGCGCCTTCAGCCTTGTTGCCGCCGCGGCCGCCGGCAGCCGGCTTGCCGCCGCGCGCCGCATTGCTGCCACGCGCGCCTGCCGGTTTGTTGCCGCCCGGCTTGCCGCCGCCCGGCTTGCCACCGGACTTGCCGCCGGGCCTGCGACCCGTGCCAGCCGGCGCTTCCGCCATGCCGCCAACCGCCGGGTTGACGCCTGCGACATTGCCGCCCACCGGACTGCTGGCCATCGGGTTACCCGGGCCGGCGTTCGCCGCAGCGCGAGGCCCGCGGGCATTGCCGCCCGCGCGTCCACCCGCCTTGCCACCCGGCTTACCGCCCGCCTTGCCACCGGGCTTGCCGGCGCCAGCGGGCCGCGAACCCGGTTTGCCCTTGCGATTGCCGAAGCCGCCCTCGCCCGAGAGCGGGTGGCCGTTGGCATAGCCGCCAGCAATCATCAGGCCGGTGCCGAACGGATCGGACGGACACGCCGCCGCCTGACCCGCGCTGCCCACACCGCCGCCCTGCAACTTGCCGCGGCGTCCGATGCGGGCGCCATTCATGCCATTGCGGTCCAGCGTGCCAAATCCCGGCGGCAGCGCGCTGTCATGCGACTGCGGCTGCTTGGAACGGCGGCGGTTGCCGGACGAATCGTCGTCTTCACGCAACAACCCCAGTTGCACCATCAGCGCGGTCACGAGAGACGCATCCAGTTCGTCCCAGCGGCCACGGCGCAGCGTGCGGGGCAGCACGACATCGCCAAAGCGCGTACGGATCAGGCGGCTGACCGTGACGCCAACCGCTTCAAACATGCGGCGCACTTCCCGGTTGCGGCCTTCTTGCAGCGTGACGCGATACCAGCGGTTGCTGCCGTCGCCGCCCAGATAATCCAGCGCGCCGAACGCGGCCAGACCGTCTTCGAGTTCGATGCCGTCCACCAGCGACTGGCGCTGCGCTTCGTCCATTTCGCCCAGGACACGGACGGCGTACTCGCGTTCCGTGCCATAACGGGGGTGCATGATCCGGTTGGCCATGTCGCCCGACGTCGTGAAGATGAGCAGGCCTTCGGTGTTCAAGTCCAGGCGGCCCACCGAGAGCCACTTGCCGGTGCGCAGCTTGGGCAAACGCGCAAACACGCTGGCACGGCCGCCGGGGTCGTCGTGGCTGACGATCTCGCCGGCGGGCTTGTGATACAGGATCACGCGCGGCGGCTTCTTGGTGTTGGCGCGCATGATGGGCTTGCCGTTGACGCGCACCTGGTCGTTGGGACCCACGCGCTGGCCGATATGCGCCGGCTCCCCGTTGACGGACACGCGGCCCGCCACGATCAGTTCTTCCATTTCGCGGCGCGAGCCGATGCCGGCGTCGGCCAGCACCTTGTGCAGCTTGGGCATGACCGCTTCGCTGTTCAGGTACTTGCCCAGGCGCTGTTCCATGCGGTCAGCCGTGTCCAGGTAGGACAGGGCCTGTTCGGCCTCCTGCTCGCCGCCACGGTTGTCCGCGGACTCGACCGGTGCGGCCGGCGCGGCAGCCTGGCCTTCGGCGGCGGGGGCCTGTTCGGCGGCAGCATCGCCACGACGGCGGCGGAACGGCGTCCTCAGCTTGCGTCCGCGGCCGCGGGCGCCGGCATCGCCTTCGGCGGCCGGTTCGCGCGCGCCAGAGGATTCCGGCGCGCCGGCAACGGCGTCATCCGAACGGGGGGTGTCGTCCTGTATTGCTGTATTCGTTGTCACTGGGACAGCTCCGAATTTCAAACTTGGGTAGGCCTGCCGGGAGCAGGCTCGTCATCATCTGGGGACGCCGAATTCCGTCCAGACCCGGACCGTTCGGGGTCCGCCTCTTCCGGCGCCGCGTCGGCGGCATCGGCGTCGGGCTGAACAGCCCCGCCAAGACCATGAACGGGCTCACGCCTGGCGTCGCCAGGGGCCTCGGCATCGGTCTTGTCAGTCGGGTCAGTCGGTTCCGCGTGTTTTGCGTTCTCGACTCTTTCCTTTGCAGCACCGGCCTCGGAGGCATCGGCGGCCATATCGGAAGTGTCGTTGCCAGCCCTGTCGTCGGGAAGATCGGACGAGAGCGGCGTATTGGACAAGCCTTCGGCTTGCTCCCGGACGGTGGATTCGTCGGCGGGATCCGCGCCTTCTTCTGTGCGCGAAAGCTGGGATTCTACGCTATCGATGGCCGCTATGGGGGCCTCGTCTTCCGAAACAGACAATTCCGCAACGGAGAAGTTCTCGCGGTTTTGTTCGTCCAGGCCAGCCAGGGGCAGATTTTCGCCTTCGGGCGCCGCCTGGTCCGGCTCAACATCCGAGCCCGGCTCTGCGCCATCGGTGCCGGGCGCGGCGCCTTCCTGGGCCGCCTCGCCCGCTGGCGCGGCGCCCTCGCCTTCGGCCTGTTCCGGCCCCTCGCCCAGCACCTGCTGCACTTCGCCCAGATCCAGCCCGGCGAGTGCGGCGGCCGCGTGCGCGGTTTCCAGCGGCGGCAGCTCGTCCAGCGCGCGCAGTCCCAGATCGTCCAGGAACTGACGCGTGGTGCCGAACAGCGCGGGGCGTCCCGGCGCGTCACGATGGCCGATCACCTCGATCCAGCCACGGTCTTCGAGGGCCTTGACGATCTGCGACGACACCGTCACGCCGCGGATGTCTTCGATATCCCCGCGCGTCACGGGTTGGCGCCAAGCCACGATGGCCAGCGTTTCCATCACGGCGCGGGAATATTTAGGCGGCTTTTCCGGGCTTAGACGTTCCAGATAGCGCTGCATGCTGGGGCGGCTCTGGAAACGCCAGCCGGAGGCAAGCTGCACAAGCTCCAACCCGCCGTCGGCCCAGTTGGCCTGCAAGGTCTCCAGCAACCGGCGCACGGCACTGTTGTCGAATTGTTCATCATCCCCGAACAGCTTGCGCATATCGGAAATCTGCATCGGCTGCACCGCGCACAGCAGCGCGGTTTCCAGCACGAGTATTGCCTCGCTATCGTTCATCGACATCCAAATTCAAAAAGGGGCTAACTTGCGCTTGGTTTGAAATAAGGTTAATATTCTTTTCTCAGACGCGGGGTGGAGCAGTCTGGCAGCTCGTCGGGCTCATAACCCGAAGGTCGTAGGTTCAAATCCTGCCCCCGCAACCAATTTGATGAAGGCTCGGCATTCGCCGGGCCTTTTTCATTTGCGCCGCCGAATTGAATGCCCGAGAAACCGGCATTCGAATTGCAAATAAACCCGCGGCAGCAGGCATCTTCGCGCGCAAACACCCGGGCCGCCGCATGAACGGCGGCGCAACAGTCGATGTTGGCTTGCGAAATTGTCACTGGGTTCCTGTTTACCGCCGCGCCCCGGCCTCTTGGCGCGGCCCCGCGCAAAACCGCCGCGCCGGCGCCAATAAGGCGGAATGCATGCCGCTGCTACGCAGCAGCGGCAAACGTCTGAGCAAAATCCGGTCTGAGCAAAATCTGGAAAAGCTGGCGCCAGCTATGCCGACGCCGGTCGCCAAAATGGCTGCGGAACGCGCCGGAACCACCGGCACCAAGCGTTATCCGCGAAATTATTGATCGCAAAGACTAGAACCAACAGGCATCGGCCACAGCCGCGCGACGCAATAGCGCCGCTGCCAGACAGACACGCCCACTGGCACACCCCCATGCGCAACCGAGCCGTGCTGCGGATTGCGCCGGCCCGCCACCAGGCCGGAATGATTCTTAGGTTTTTTAAGGTCAAATGCCGGCAAATTATACCGCCATATATTGCGCTCTCAAGCTGCGGCGCACCCGGCAGCCTAGGCTGCCGGCCTGTCCCACGGCGCCGATCCCAGCCGCTCGGCAAGATAATCCAGCATCGAGCGCAAAATCAGCGGCATTTGCCGGCGCGACACATAAACGCCATAAATGCCAAGTTCCTGAGGCTTGCACTCGCGCAGAATGACCTGCAGCTTGCCGGACGCAATGTACTCGGCCGCGTAATAGGTGGGCAACATGGCGATGCCCGCCCCCTCCACCGCAGCGGACGACAACACCGACACTTCATTGGCGCTGATGTTGCCGCCAACCGGCACATCGACCGGCTCGCCGTCGCGTTCGAAACGCCAGAGGCTTTTACCGAAATAGGAATGCGTCAGGCAGTTGCGCAATGACAGATCTTCGATGCGCGCCGGCACGCCTTCGCGCGCCAGATATTCCGGGGATGCGCAAACCACGGAGCGGCACACGGCCAGCTTGCGCGCAATCAGGTTGGGATCGAGGTCGTTGGTGATCCGCACGGCGAGATCCACGCGCTCTTCCACCAGATTGACCGCCCGCTCCACCAGCATCAGGTCGACCGACGTGCCGGGGTGCCGCTTGACGTAGTCGGTGACCGCCGGCGCCAGATGACGGGCGCCAAAGGACATGCTTGTGGTGATGCGCAGCAGGCCGCGCGGCGTGTCTTCGGGGGTGGCGACGGCGCTATGCAGGTCGCCGACCATATCCAGCATCTGGCGGCAGCGCGGCAGCGTTTCGGCGCCGGCCGGCGTCAGGCTCAGGCGCCGCGTGGTGCGATGCAGAAGCCGCACGCCGACCCATTGCTCCATCTCGGCCAGGTAGCGAGACACCATGGCCCGCGACATGTCCAGATGGACGGCGGCCGCCGACAGGCTGCCCCGGTCGGCAACCTCGACGAACACCTGCATGGCTTTCAGTCGATCCATCTTCGTCTCGGCACGGGCATCAGACCGTACCGGTTATACCGTATTTCCGCGCCGCATCCGCAACGGAATATCGATCAATGAAACGGGGTCCTTCGAAAGGATCAGGCCGCGGGCTGACCTAGGGCCTCGCGCACGGCCCTGGCCACTTCCGTCTCCGCCACGCCACGCACGATGAGCACCAGCCGCGACGCGCGCGATTCGTCCGGCCACGCGCGCAAGGCCTGCAGCGGGTACAACTCGCCATGAACGCCATGCACCTCGCAGGGCATCGAATCACCCTCGAAGCAGATCAGCCCCTTCATCCTGAGCAAGCCCTGCCCATAGCGCTCCTGGATCCGGGCCATGCCCGCCAGAAACGCTGCCCGCCCGACGGGCGCCTGCAACGTGATCGACACACTGCCCACGCCCGCATGCCGAGCGCCCGGGGACGTGGAAAAGGCCGCAAGCCAATTGGCGGCAATCACGCCATCCTGCCGCGCAAAAAGATCCGGCGCCTCGCGCAGCATGAGCGCAAGCGGCTCGTCCGGGCGCTGCACGCACCGCGCTGCGCCGGGATTGATGGCGGCAACCGCCCGCTCGACCTTCCGCACTTGCGCCTGATCGGCCAGGTCGGACTTGCTGACCACGACCGTGTCGGCGAGCGCCAGCTGCCGGGCCGCCTCGGGCTGCGTCTGCAACTGCCCGGCGCCATGCGTCGCCGACACCACCACGATCGCGCCCCGGTACACGTAGCGTTCGGCCAGAAACCGGTCATGCTTGAGCGTGAAGAGAATGGGCGCCGGATCCGCGAGGCCACTGGTTTCGATGATGACGTGCCGAAACGGCTTGATCTTGCGCCCGAGCGCCGACATGAACAGATCGCGCAAGGTGTCGACCACCGAGCCGCTTACGACGCAGCACAGGCAGCCGCCCTCGACCAACACGACATTGTCCGGGGCGAGCCGGACCAGATGATGATCGACCCCGATATCGCCGTATTCGTTGACGATGACCACCGCGCCGGCATAGGCGGGCTCTTGCAGCAGGCGATTGAGCAACGACGTCTTTCCGCTGCCCAGAAAGCCGGACACCACGGTCACGCCCACGCGCTTGTCGTCACTCATGCCGATTCGACCCTTTGATGGACGCGCAACGGCGCCACGCCGCAAAAACCAAAAGGGCCGCTCACTTGCGTGAGCGGCCCAACATTCTTTTGGCTCCCCGAGCTGGGCTCGAACCAGCGACCTGCGGATTAACAGTCCGTCGCTCTACCGACTGAGCTATCGGGGATCTGCCAAGACCGAAATTATGAACTAAAAATTCATTGCGTGCAAACGCCATCTTTTTCCAGATTTTTTTCACTCCTTGTTTCCCATCGCGAAAAAACTCTGATATGATTTCGGTCTTTCCAGATCGGGCCCCAAAAAAGGCAGCGAACGGGAAAGAAAAAAGATGTTTTGCTTAGCGCTTTCCGGCTTGGTCCAGAAACAAAAGCAAATGGTCTTGCCGGCATAGCTCAGTTGGTAGAGCAGCGCATTCGTAATGCGAAGGTCGTAGGTTCGACTCCTATTGCCGGCACCAGATTTCCAAAAAGCAGCCCTCTCGGGCTGCTTTTTTCATTTCCGCCCCCTATCCTCGTCCCGCCGGCCCCGCCCCAGCCGGGAACTCGGGCTGATCGCCGCGCGTCCAATCCCCTTGGACCACCCCAGCGGAAAAAACCATGCGCATTCTTCTCGTGGAAGACGACATGATGATCGGCGAAAGCGTGCTGGACTGCCTGCGCGCGGAACACTACGCCGTTGATTGGGTCCGGGACGGCAGCGCGGCGGACTCGGCGCTGCGCACCGACCCTTACGACCTTGTCCTGCTCGACCTGGGCCTGCCCAAGCGCGACGGGCTGAGCTTGCTGCGCGACATGCGCACGCGCAAGGACCGCACGCCGGTGCTCATCGCCACCGCGCGCGATGCGGTCAGCGACCGTATCGCGGGGCTGGACGCCGGCGCCGACGACTACATCGTCAAGCCCTACGACGTGGACGAACTGCTGGCTCGCATGCGGGCACTGATCCGCCGCAGCGCGGGCCGGGCCGAACCCATCTTCGAACACGAAGGCATCACCATCGACCCGCAGTCCCATGCCGCCATGGTCGACGGCTCGCCGGTCACGCTGACCGCCCGCGAATGGGCGGTGCTGGAACCCCTGATCGCCCGGCCCGGCATGATCTTCTCCCGCGCCCAGCTCGAAGAAAAACTCTACAGCTGGAAGGACAGCATCAGCAGCAATGCCGTTGAGGTTTATATTCATGGCCTGCGCAAGAAACTGGGTCCGAACCTGATCCAGAACGTCAGAGGCGTCGGCTATGTCATCCCCAAAACATGAGCATTCCGCTTAGCTACTCGCTGAGAGCCAGGCTGCTTTTCTTTCTGCTGGCCGCCATCGCGGTCGGCGCGCTGGTGCAAGGCGCAATCGCCTACCGCAGCACCTTGGCGCAAGCCGACGACATCTTCGATTCGCTGCTGCAGCGCACCGCGCTGTCGCTGGGCACCGGCGACGGCTTGCTCAGCACGGGGCCGACGCATGCGCGCGGGGCGGGCTCGCCGGTTGCCGACGATCTCATCATCCAGATCTGGACGCCGGACGGCCTGCGTGTCTTCAATTCGCGCTCCCGTCTGCGCCTGCCCAGCCAGATCGTGCTGGGGTTTTCGGATGCCAGGCTCGAGGGCGAGACCTACCGCGTGTATTCGCTGGCCACGCCCTTCCAGGTGATCCAGGTGGCGCAGGACATGCGCGTGCGCAAGAACATGGCGAGCGCGCTTGCCCTGCGCACCGTCGCGCCGATCGCCGCGGCCGCGCCGCTGCTGATGCTGATCATCTGGTGCGTCGTGAGCTGGTCGCTGCGGCCGGTCAAGCGCGCCCGCGCGCAAGTGGCCGCGCGCCAGCCCGAAGACCTGTCGCCCGTGAGCGTGCGGGGGCTGCCCGATGAAATCCGCCCGCTGGTGCAGGAACTGAACCTGCTGCTCGAACGCATGCGCGGCGCCTTTGCCCAGCAGAAGCAATTCGTGGGCGATGCGGCACACGAACTGCGCTCGCCATTGGCGGCATTGCGCCTGCAGATGCAGGCGCTGCAGCGCGCAACCGACCCCGAGGCCCGCCAGGTTGCCGAGCAGCGTCTGGCCGCGGGCATCGATCGCGCCACGCGGCTGGTCGAGCAATTGCTGTCGATGGCGCGCCAGGAAGGCGCGCAGGCGCAGACGCCGCTTGCGCCTGTGGATCTGGCCGACGTGCTGCGCCAGGCCGTATCCGAGACGCTGCCGCAGGCGAACGCCAAATCCATCGACATTGCGCTGGACGGCGAAACGCAGGCGCAGGTGCGCGGCAATCGCGATGCGCTGGTGCTGCTTGCGCGCAATCTGCTGGACAACGCGATCAAGCACTCGCCTGCCGGCGGGCGCGTCGGCATCCGCCTAGACCGCACGCCGGACCGGGTCTCGCTGCTGATCGACGACGCGGGACCGGGCATCCCCGTCCACGAACGCGAGCGCGTGTTTGACCGCTTCTATCGCGCCGAAGGCAACACGACGCATGGCAGCGGGCTGGGGCTGGCCATCGCGCGCACCATCGCCGACCGCCACGGCGCCACCATCACTTTGGAAGATCCGCCTGCCGGCCTGGGCCTGCGCGCACGCGTGGATTTTCCTGCTTAAGTTTCCCCTAAGTGTCGGGCCTGAAGATAGCGCCATGTCCCCAACATGATCGCAGGAGCCGACATGAAGACCACGCAAATCAAACCCTCGCGCCTCATCATGGCGCTGCTGGCCGCCGGCGCCATTGGCGGCGCAGGCGCCACTGCCTTGACCGGCAGCGTTTCGATGGCTGCCGACGCCCCCACTGCGGCTTCGCAGCCGATCAGCGCGTCCGTGCCGCCCAATTTCGCGCAGATCACGCGCGAATCCGGTCCGGCCGTCGTCAACATCAGCGTGAGCGGCACACGCAAGGTGTCCGCCGCCGAGAGCGACGACCCGTTCGCCCAGTTCTTTGGCCAGATTCCGGGCTCTCGCGGCCGCGCGCCGGCCCGTGAAGTGCCGATGCGCGGCGAAGGCTCGGGCTTCATCGTCAGTTCGGACGGCATCATCCTGACCAACGCGCACGTGGTCCAGGACGCCAAGGAAGTGACCGTGAAGATGACCGACCGCCGCGAGTACAAGGCCAAGGTCCTGGGCGCCGATCCGCAGACCGACGTCGCCGTCATCAAGATCGAGGCGAAGAACCTGCCGGTGGTCAAGGTGGGCGACGTCAACAAGCTGCAGGTGGGCGAATGGGTGCTGGCCATCGGCTCGCCCTATGGCCTGGAGAACACCGCCACCGCCGGCATCGTCAGCGCCAAGGGCCGCTCGCTGCCGGACGACACGTCGGTACCGTTCATCCAGACCGACGTGGCCGTGAATCCCGGCAACTCGGGTGGCCCGCTGTTCAACGACCGCGGCGAAGTCGTGGGCATCAACTCGCAGATCTACAGCCGCACCGGCGGCTTCCAGGGTCTGTCGTTTTCGATCCCCATCGACCTGGCTTACAAGATCAAGGACCAGATTCTCGAGCACGGCAAGGTGCAGCATGCGCGCCTGGGCGTGACGGTCCAGGAAGTGAACCAGGACCTGGCCGACTCGTTCAAGCTGGACTCGCCGTCGGGCGCGCTGGTGTCGAGCGTCGAAAAGGGCAGCGCGGCGGATAAGGCCGGCCTGCAGCCGGGCGACGTGGTGCGCAAGATCGACGGCAAGACCATCGTGTCGTCGGGCGACCTGGCTTCCACGATCACCATGGCCGCCCCCGGCGAGAAGATCAAGCTGGACGTGTGGCGCAATGGCGGGCAGAAGGAAATGGTCGCGACGCTGGGTGGCGTGCCCAAGGACAAGACGCAGGCGTCGGCCGACGGCCAGGAAGTGCAGCGCGGCCAGCTTGGGCTGGCGCTGCGCCCCCTGAGCCCGCAGGAGCAACAGGAGGCCGGTGCGGAAGGCTTGCTGATCGAACGTTCGGCCGGCCCCGCCGCCAAGGCTGGCATTCAGCCCGGCGACGTGCTGCTGTCGCTCAATGGTGTGCCGGTGCACAACGTCGGCCAGGTGAAGGCCGAGTTGTCCAAGGCGGGCAAGACCGTGGCCTTGCTGGTGCAGCGGGGCGAAGACAAGATCTTCGTGCCGGTGCAGATCGGCTGACCGGCCGCTGTGTCACTCCGCGTCGGGCTGGTTGCCCGGCGCGGCCTTTTCGAAAGCCGGCAAGGCCCGGCACGCCGCATCGATGCGCAGCACATTGGGCATGGCCGACAGGTCACACTCGAAGCGCTGCGCATTTGCCACTTGCGGCACCAGGCACAGGTCCGCAATGGTGGGCGTGTCGCCGTGGCAAAACTGGCCCGTGGCGCTTGAGCCGGCCAACTGGGCTTCCAGGGCTTCGAGCCCCTGATGCACCCAGTGCTTGTACCAGGCGGTCTTGGCCGCTTCGTCCACGCCCAGCGTGTGCTTCAGGTACTTCAGCACGCGCAGGTTGTTCAACGGATGCGTGTCGCAGGCAATGCCCAGCGCCAGATCGCGCACCCGGGCGCGGCCGATTGCGTCGGCCGGCAGCAGCGGCGTCTGGGGATGGGTTTCTTCCAGGTATTCGATGATGGCCAGCGATTGGCCGATGATCGCATCGCCGTCGACCAGCGCCGGAACCAGCGCGGTCGGATTCACCTTGCGGTAATCGGCCGACAGCTGCTGGCCGCCGTCCTTCAGCAGATGGACGGGCACATATTCGTAGGGCAAGCCCTTCAGGTTCAACGCGATGCGCACGCGGTAAGCGGCCGAGCTGCGGAAGTAGCTGTAAAGCTGCATGAAGTCTCCTCGGTGTTCTTGTGGCGCCGCCCGCGTGGGCGGCGCTTGTTCATTCCAGCGATTCGGTCTGGGCCGCCTTGCGCGACAAGCCCTTGGGCAACGGGAACGCAACGTTTTCTTCAAGCCCCGGCATCTTGCGCACCGAGACGGCGCCCAGTTCCTTGACCCGCGCAATCACCTGCTGCACCAGCACTTCCGGCGCCGAGGCGCCCGCGGTCACGCCAATGCGCTTGCGGCCAGCCAGCCAGGCCGGATCGATGGAATCCGCGCCGTCGATCAGATAGGACGCGACGCCCTTGCGCTCGGCCACTTCGCGCAGCCGGTTGGAGTTCGAACTGTTCGGGCTGCCCACCACCAGCACCAGGTCGCATTCGGGCGCCATGACCTTGACAGCGTCCTGCCGGTTCTGCGTCGCATAGCAGATGTCGCTCTTCTTGGGCTCGGCAATGTTGGGAAAGCGCGCCTTGAGCGCCTGCGACACGGCGGCCGCGTCGTCGACCGACAGCGTGGTCTGCGTGACGAAGGCCAGGTTTTCAGGGTTTGCGACATCAAGGCCGGCCACGTCTTCGACGGTTTCGACGAGATACATGCCGCCCTGCGCCTGCCCCAGGGTGCCCTCGACCTCGGGATGGCCCTTGTGGCCGATCATGATGATTTCGCGGCCGGCCGCGCGCATGCGCGCGACTTCGATGTGAACCTTGGTGACCAGCGGGCAGGTGGCGTCAAACACTTGCAGGCCGCGCGATTCGGCTTCGGCGCGCACGGCCTTGGAGACGCCATGCGCCGAAAACACCACGATGGCGCCCGCCGGGGCGTCCTCGAGCTCGTCGATGAAGATGGCGCCCTTGGCGCGCAGGTCTTCGACGACATAGCGGTTGTGAACGATCTCGTGGCGCACATAGATGGGCGCGCCGTGCAGTTCGATGGCCCGCTCGACGATATCGATGGCGCGATCCACGCCTGCACAGAAGCCGCGCGGCTGCGCCAGCAGGACTTCGGCGTCGGAGGCGGTGACAGCCTGGCTCATCAAAGCACTCCCAGCAGCGCGACGTCCACTTTCAGGCTGATGCCCGCCAGCGGGTGGTTGAAATCGAACAGGGCCGAGTCGTCGTTGATTTCCTTCAGGACGCCCGAGTAACGGCCCCCGTTGGGCGCGGTGAATTCGACCAGGTCGCCGGGTTCGAAGGTGGCATCCGGACCCGCGTGTTCGGCCAGCATGGCGCGCGTGACGCGCTGGATGAGTTCGGGGTTGCGGTCGCCATAGGCATCGGCGGGCTCGATGGTGACGCTGAACTTGTCGCCTTCGGCGCGGCCGACCAATGCGGCCTCAAGGCCGGGCGCCCATTGGCCGCTGCCCATTTGCAGCGTGCCGGGCCGGCCGTCGAAGGTATCCGTGAAGATGGAGCCCGCGCCCGGGCCGGACGCCAGCGTGATGCGGTAGTGCAGCGTCAGGTAGGAATCCGGACGGACCAAAACGTTCACTTCATTAGAGGCGATGCTCACGATCTGCCACCGTATGGGTATTTGAGTAAACCCTGATTTTAGAGCCTCTTATGAAATTGTCCGTCCGGCTGCCAAAACAAGACCGTCCCCGAGAGCGCATGCTGCGCCACGGGGCCGCATCCATCCAGGACGCAGAGCTGCTTGCCGTCGCCCTGCGCACGGGCATTCCGGGGCTGAATGTAGTGGATCTATGCCGCCAGCTGCTGGACCGGTTCGGCGGCCTGCGCGGCCTCTTAAGCACCTCGCCCGAGGAACTGATGGCCGTCGCCGGCCTGGGCTCGTCCAAGGCCTGCACCCTGGCGGCCTTGCTGGAACTGGCGCGCCGGGCGCTGGAAGAAGACCTGGTCAGGGACATCGCCATGAACCACCCGACCCGCGTGAAGCAATACTGCAAGGCAGCGCTCGGGCATCGCCAGGTCGAGCACTGCATCGCGCTCTACCTGGACGCCCAACTGCGCCTGATCGCCACCGGCGAACTGGCACGGGGCACGCTGTCGCAGGCGGCGGTCTACCCCCGGGAGGTCGTGCGCGAAGCCTTGCGCCACCACGCGGCGGCCCTCATTGTGGCGCACAATCATCCATCGGGCGTGGCCTCGCCCAGCGCCGCTGACCAGAGCTTCACCCGGCACCTGAAGCAAGCCCTGGCGCTGGTGGACGTCCGGCTGGTCGACCACCTGATCGTCGCGGGCGGCTCGGCGCTGTCGATGGCCGAGCTGGGCTGCCTCTGACCGCAACGCGGGCCCGAATTCCGTTAGACTACCGCCCGATATTGTTTTAGGCTTAACCTAATTTCGGCCCTCGCGACCCTTCTTGCCTGCCATGAAACGCCTGTGGGACATTTCCCCGCCCGTCTCGACGGCATCGCCCGTGTTTCCGGGCGACACGCCGTACCGCCAGCAATGGAAGTGGTCGCTCACGCCTGGCTGTCCGGTCAATGTCAGCGAAATCACGCTGTCGCCGCACATCGGTGCGCATGCCGACGCCCCGCTGCACTACGAAAACGGGGCCGCAGCCATAGGCGCCGTCTCGCTTGAACCCTTTCTGGGCCCCTGCCGCGTCATCCACGCGATCGACTGCGGCGCGCTCATCACCATCGATCACCTTGCCCATGCGGCGCACAACCTGCCGCCCCGCGTGCTGGTGCGCACCGCCAAGCATGCCGCGCAGGACTGGTGGACGGACGACTTCTCCGCCTACGCGCCCCAGACGATCGAATGGCTGGCCGAACGCGGCGTCATGCTTATCGGTCTGGACACCGCCAGCATCGACCCCGCTTCCAGCAAGACCCTGGACAGCCACCACACGATCTTGCGGCATGACATGCGGGTACTGGAGAACCTGGTGCTCGACGACGTGCCGGAAGGCGATTACGAGTTGATCGCCTTGCCGTTGGCGCTGGTCCAGGCCGATGCCAGCCCGGTCCGCGCGGTCCTGCGCGAACTGTAGGCTGATTTGCCTGCCTGGGAGCGGCTGCGCGACTGCAGCCGCCCCGCCCGGAGAATCGACCATGCAATTGCTTTTCGCGCCCCACTGGCGCGCCCTGCCCGCATCCGCCCGCCGCGCCGCCCCGCCCTGCCCCGGAGGCCGCGCATGAACCAGAACGAACGCCCCGAAGACATCGTCCACCAGGAAAAAGCGCAGCTCGATTTCGCGCGCGACATGACCTACGGCGATTACCTGCATCTGGACGAACTGCTCGGCGCCCAGCATCCGATGTCGCCCGAGCACAACGAAATGCTGTTCATCATCCAGCACCAGACCAGCGAACTGTGGATGAAGCTGATGCTGCACGAGCTGCGCGCGGCGATCGCCAGCGTGGCGGCGGACCGTCTGCAGCCCGCCTTCAAGATGCTGGCGCGCGTCAGCAAGATCATGGAGCAGCTCGTTCACGCCTGGGACGTGCTGGCCACCATGACGCCGCCCGAATACTCCGCGTTGCGTCCCTACCTGGCGCGGTCGAGCGGATTCCAGAGCTACCAGTACCGCCAGGTCGAATTCCTGCTGGGCAACAAGAACGCGGCAATGCTCAAGCCGCACTCGCACCGCGCCGACCTGCTGGCCCAGGTGCAGAGCGCCTACGAGGCGCCGTCCCTGTATGACGAGGCGCTGCGGCTGCTGGCGCGCAATGGCCTGGACATTCCCGCGGACTACCTGGAGCGCGATTGGACGCAGCCCTATCAGGCATCTGCGGCGGTTGAAGCCGCGTGGCTGGCGGTCTACCGCGACACGGACCGCTACTGGGCGCTGTACCAGCTGGGCGAAAAGCTGACCGACCTGGAGGATGCCTTCCGGCTGTGGCGCTTTCGCCACGTGACGACGGTCGAACGGGTCATCGGCTTCAAGCGCGGCACGGGCGGCACGTCCGGGGTGGATTACCTGCGGCGCATGCTGGAAGTCGTGCTGTTTCCGGAAATCTGGAAGCTGCGCACGGATCTCTGACGTTCTCTCGCGTCAAGGCGCCCGGGCCGCAGGCTGGCCCAGGCGCCCACTTACGGCTGGCCGAGGGCAATATCGCGTGCTAGAATGCGGGGTTACTTTTTGGATACGTGGCTAGCGCCTGTCGCGCCATTGGGTGGTAGGTAAGCCCGACCCGGGCAGCGACCCAGGCAGCTGTAGCTGGCGACCCTAACTCTTGAAAAAGACTCGACCGAGTCTAGGAAAGCACCATGAAAGAAGGCATTCACCCCGAATACCGCGAAGTCGTCTTCGCCGACCTGCAAACGGGCAACAAGTTCATCACCCGTTCCACCGTCCAGACGCGCGAAACCGTCGAACTCGACGGCAAGACGTACCCGCTCTTCAAGTGCGACGTGACCTCCGAATCGCACCCGTTCTACACTGGCGCCCAGACCCGCATCGTCGAAACCGGCCGCGTGGAAAAGTTCCGCGCCCGCTTCGCCCGCACTGCTGGCACGGTCAAGTCCGCTTCCTGATCCTGTTGCTCCTACGGGAGTCACAGCAAAAAGGCAGCCTTCGGGCTGCTTTTTTTTCCCCCCTTGACGCCGGACAATCGGTCAGGGGGTGGCGCATTCCGACCACTCGGTTACATTAACGCCCGTGTCCCCACTTTCCATTTCCACCCCGGCCCGGCTGACGTCGGTCGCCACCGCAAAACTGCCCCGCCTCATCCTGCTGGGCCTGGCCCTGGCCTACATCGTGGCCGGGCTGTTCATGCGCGACCCGTGGAAAACCGACGACGCCGTCGGACTGGCGACCATGATCACCGCGATCCGCGAAGGCGGCCTGACCTGGCTGCTGCCGCAGGTGGGGCATCTGGCCCACGCCGAGGAAGGTCCGCTGATCACGTGGGTGGGCGCGATCAGCATCTGGCTGTTTGGCCCGTTCATCGGCGACATCACCGCCGGCCGCCTACCCAACCTGCTGTGGTTCGGCATCACGGCCTCGAGCGTCTGGTACGGCACGTATCTGCTTGGCCGCCGCGCCGAGGCCCAACCGCTGGCGCTGCCCTTCGGCGGCGAACCCGAACCCCGCGACTATGGCCGCATGCTGGCCGACGCCGCCCTGCTGCTGCTGCTCGCCACCGTCGGCATCCTGCAGCGCACGCATGAAACGACGGTCATGCCCGCGATCATGGCCTGCCAGGCGCTGGCGTTCTATTCGCTGGCCCGCACCGTGGACCGCCCCGTCACCGGCTCCACCACGCTGGGCATCGCGCTGGCCGCCAGCTTTCTGACGCGCGGCTGGGTCGGCGCTTTGCCCATCATGATCGGCGCGGCGCTGGCCTTCTATCCCCGCAGCCCGCTCTGGAAATGCAAGCGCTGGCTGCTCTGGGCCGCAGTGCTGGCCGCCGGCCTGATCCTCGCCTGGTGGATTCCGGCCAGCCAGGGCAGCGAATACTGGATCCGCAACTGGAAGACCTGGAACCTGTCGTCGTTTGCCATCCCGGGCCTGCACGACGCAGCCCGCACGCTGCGCGACCTGCCGTGGTACCTGTGGCCGACCTGGCCGCTGGCGCTGCTGGCCATCTGGCGCTGGCGTGCCTGGATCCATGCCCCGCACATCTGGGTGCCCCTGATGCTGCTGGCGTGCTCAACCGTAATCCTGTTCTTCGTGGACGAGGCCGGCGACTCCGAATTCGTGTTGCTGGCCGTGCCGTGCGCGGTGCTGGGCGCGTTCTCGCTGCCCACCCTGCGCCGCGGCGTGGTGAACACGCTGGACTGGTTTGCCGTCATGTGCTTTTCGCTGACGGTGGCCACGGCCTGGCTCGGTTGGGTGGCGCTGCATTTCCATTGGCCGGCGCAGATTTCCCGCAACATCGCCCGCCAGACCACCGGCTATGAGCCCGTGATCTCGTGGGTGGCCTTTGCTCTGGCCGTCCTTTTCACTCTGGGGTGGATCGTCCTGGTCGTATGGCGGCTGCGCGTGCGCCCGCAGGCGCTCTGGCGCGGCACGGTGCTGTCGGCTGGCGGCCTGACCGTGACCTGGATCCTGCTGGTGCTGTTGTGGCAACCCGCAGTGGACTATGCGCGCAGCTATCGCACCGTGTCGGGCCAGCTGGCCGAGGCCATCGCGCAGCACAAGCGTCCCGGCGAGTGCATCCGCGGCCTGAGCCTGGGCAGCGGTCAGCGCGCCTCGTTCCTCATCTTCAACAACCTGTCGTTCCCGTTCGACACGCGCTGCACGCTGGTCCTGCAACAGACCACCAACCAAAGCCTGCGCGACGGCACCGCTGCCTACAGCGAAGGCGCCGAAGTCCTCTGGCAAGGCGGCCGCCGCGCCGACCGTTCCGAAACCTTCCGCCTGCTGCGCACCGGCGCCAAGCCATGACCCCTGCCATGACGGCGCCGATGACCTTCGGCGCTACCCTGCGCGGGATCCTCAAGCAGGCCTGGCCCGTGCTAATCAGCCAGTGGGCCAGCATTTCGTTCGGCGTGCTGGACACCGCCATGACGGGGCATTCCAGCCCCGACGACCTGGCGGCGATGGCGCTTTCCGCTTCCATCTACATCACGATCTTCGTCGGCCTGATGGGCGTCGTGCATGCCCTGATCCCGATCCTGGCGCAGCAATTCGGCGCCGGCAACAACCTGGAAGTCGGCAAAAGCTGGGGCCAGGGCGTGTGGCTGGCGCTTGGCCTGTCGGTCGTGGGCGCGGTGCTGATGCTGTTTCCGGACATGTGGCTCTTCATGTCGGGCGATGTTGCACCCGGCGTGCGCGACCGCATCGCGTCCTACCTGCAGGCGCTGGTCCTGGCCCTGCCCGCCGCGCTGGTGTTCCGCACCATCTATGCGCTGGGCACCGCGGTGTCGCGGCCCAAGCTCGTCATGGCCATCAACCTGTCCATCATCGGCTTCAAGGCGCTGTTCAACTGGATCTTCATCTACGGCAAGCTGGGCCTGCCCGCGATGGGCGCGGCCGGCGCGGGGCTGGCCACGGCCGTGGTGTCCTGGATGAGCCTGGGCCTGGGCCTGTGGGTGATCACGCACGACCGCTACTACCGCCGTTTCCAGCTGCGCATCGGCAAGCCGGACTGGAAGGCGCTCAAGGAACTGCTGCGCTTGGGCGTCCCGATGGGAGGCTCTTACCTGGTCGAGGTGTCGGCGTTCACGTTCATGGCGCTGCTGGTGGCGCGCGAGGGCACCTTCGTGACCGGCGGGCATCAGATCATGTCGAACCTGGCCGCGCTCTGCTACATGATGCCGATGGCGTTGGGCGTGGCGACCGCCGCGCTGACGGCGCAGGCCATCGGCGCAGGCAATTACGCGCATGCGCACCGCACCGGCATGGCCGGCCTGGCGCTGGGCCTGATAGGCGCGCTGCTGACAGCCGCCGTGCTGCTGATCGGCCGCCCGCTCATCCTGGCCGCCTACACGGACGACGCCGCGGTCGCTGCCGTGGCGACCACGTTGCTCGCCGTCCTGCCGCTGTTCCATCTGTTCGATTCGATGCAGTGCATCAACTCGTACCTGCTGCGCGCCTACAAGATCGCCGTCGTGCCGCTGATCCTGCAGACGGTCGCGCTGGCCGGCGTGGGACTGGTGGGCGGCTGGTGGTTCGGCTTCGGTCCCGGCCAGGGCGGCATCGACGGCCTGCGAGACCTGCTGGTGCCGGGATCGCCGCAAGGCGCCGGCAGCATGTGGCTGATGGCCATGTTCGGGCTGGCGTTGTCGGCCGCCCTGCTGCACTTCTGGTACCGGCGGATCCTGCGCACCGTGGGTCAGTAATGACGGCGCAATGAAAAAAGCAGCCTTGCGGCTGCTTTTTTTTACTTCGGACGCTTGTCGATCACCCGGCGCGCCTTGCCGGTCAACGTGCGTTCCACATGCCCGGCATCCGACACCTGGATGCGCGCGCTGACGCCAATGTGCGTCTTGACCGCGTGCTGCAACTGCTTGCCCAGGTTGGCGCGTTCAGCGTCGGACAGGCCCGAGAACTCGGCGCGCACTTCGGTCAGGATCTCCAGCTCGTCCATGTTGCCGGTGCGGCTCAGCACCAGCTGGTAGTGCGGCGCAAGCTGCGCGATCTTCAGGACCAGTTCTTCCACCTGCGTGGGGAACATGTTCACGCCCCGCACGATCAGCATGTCATCGCTGCGGCCGGTGATCTTGCCGATGCGGCGCATGCTGCGCGCGGTGGGCGGCAACAGGCGGGTCAGGTCGCGCGTGCGGTAGCGCACGATCGGCATCGCTTCCTTGGTCAGCGACGTGAACACCAGTTCGCCCGGTTCGCCGTCGGCCACCGGTTCGCCCGTATCCGGGTTGATGATCTCGGCGTAGAAATGATCTTCCCAGACCACCGGACCGTCCTTGGTCTCGACGCATTCGCTCGCCACGCCCGGGCCCATCACTTCGGACAGGCCGTAGATGTCGACGGCGTCGATGCCGGCTTCGGCCTCGATGTCGGCGCGCATCTGGCCCGTCCAGGGTTCGGCGCCGAAAATGCCGATGCGCAGCGAGCTCTGACGCGGATCGATACCCTGGCGGCGCTGCTCTTCCAGGATGTTGCAGAAATAGGAAGGCGTGACCATGATGATGTCCGGACGGAAATCATTGATCAGCTGGACCTGCTTTTCAGTCTGTCCGCCCGACATCGGAATGACCGTGCATCCCAGGCGTTCGGCCCCGTAGTGCGCGCCCAAGCCGCCCGTAAACAGCCCGTAGCCGTAGGCCACGTGCACCGTATCGCCGGGCTTGCCGCCCGCCGCGCGGATCGAACGGGCCACCAGGTTGGCCCAATTGTCCAGATCGCCCTGCGTGTAGCCCACCACGGTCGGCTTGCCGGTCGTCCCGCTGGACGCGTGGATGCGCGAGATGCGCTCGCGCGGCACGGCAAACATGCCGAACGGATAGTTCTCGCGCAGTTCCTTCTTGGTGGTGAACGGGAACTTCGAAATATCGGACAACTGCTTCA
Source organism: Achromobacter sp. E1 (assembly GCF_037039475.1). Lineage (NCBI taxonomy): Bacteria > Pseudomonadati > Pseudomonadota > Betaproteobacteria > Burkholderiales > Alcaligenaceae > Achromobacter > Achromobacter sp. E1. The sequence goes on along the minus strand of NZ_CP146253.1, from coordinate 1,609,604 downwards.
GGTCGTCCGGGTGCACGCCGGCTTCATCGAACGCCTTTTTGTAGTGCGGCACGTTCTCGTACGCATGCTTGAGGGTCCACTTCAAGCGGTCCAGCTGCAGCGCCCGCAGCTCGTCCTGGCTGGCATGCTCGATAGGATCCAGTCCCGGCTTGCTCATGGTGTTGGGCATGATGATGTCTCTCTTCTCTTTGGTTCTGTAATGCAGTCAGGCGTCCGTGGGCGTCCCGACGATCTGGCCCTTGATGCGGTACGAACGTCCCCGGAACAAGGCCACGTTGCGGCCGTCCTGGTTGGTCACGGTGACGTCGTAGACGCCGGTGCGGCCAGCGAGCGAACGCTCCTGGGCCACGGCGGTCAGCAGGTCGCCCTCGAATCCCGGCGCCAGATAGTCGATCGTGCAACCCGACGCCACGGTGCTGACATTGCGGGAATTGCACGAGAACGCGAAGGCGCTGTCGGCCAGGGCGAAGATGAAGCCGCCGTGGCAAGTCTTGTGGCCATTCAGCATGTCGGGCCGCACCCGCATGGTCAGCCGCGCGTAGCCCGGCGCCATTTCCTCGATCTTCATGTCCAGACCTTGCGAGGCCGCGTCGCCGGCATACATCACCGAGCCCACGGCCTGCGCCAGTTCCTGCGGATCGGCCGGCACTTCAACGGGGGGAACGTGGACGCCCATCATTGCCCCTTGAATTGCGGTTCGCGTTTGCCCAGGAACGCGGCCACGCCTTCGGCATAGTCGGCGCTGCGGCCCAGTTCGCGCATCATGTCGCGTTCCAGGTCCAGCTGCGTGGACAGGTCATTGCCCAGGCTGGCCTGCAGCGCCCGCTTGGTGAACGCCAGGCCCTTGGTGGGCGCGGCCGCGAAATGCGTGGCCAGGCGCTCCAGCGCGGCGTCGAATTCCTCGTCGGCCACGCATTGCCAGATCAGGCCCCACTCCTCTGCCTGCTTGGCGCTCAGCTTGTCGCCAAGCATGGCCAGGCCCATGGCGCGGGCGCGGCCCACCAGACGGGGCAGCGCGAACGTGCCGCCCGTATCCGGAATGAGGCCCAGGCGGCAGAACGACTGGATGAAGTTGGCCGACGCCTTGGCGATGACGATGTCGCCGGCAAATGCCAGATTGGCGCCCGCCCCCGCGGCCACGCCGTTCACGCCCACCACGACGGGCATGGGCAGGGCGTTCAGCCTGCGCACCAGCGGCGCGTAGAACTTGTCGACGGTCTCGCCCAGGTCAGGCGGTGTGCCGTCGGGCGCGGGCTTGCGCTCGCTCAGGTCCTGGCCGGCGCAAAAGCCGCGGCCGGCGCCGGTCAGCACCAGCACGCGCGCGCCTTCGGTTTCGACGCGGGTCAGCGCGTCGGCCACTTCCGCGTGCATGTTGGCCGTGAAGCTGTTGAGCTTGTCCGGGCGGTTAAGCGTCAGGCGCGCGATGCCGCCGGACAGGTCGAATTGAATATCCTGGTAGGTCATGTGCGATCGCCCGGCTTAGATGTGACGGCGGGTTTGCACCACGCGGAAGCGGTTGGAGACGAACGCCGTGTCCGACAGCGCCGCGTTGGCCGCCGGGTTGGCGCCGGTGCCATGGAAGTCGCTGAAGGCGGCGGTCTGGTTGACGAACACCGCGCCGGTCAGGTTCAACGACAGCGACACGCCCGACACTTCGGCGGCGTCCTGGATCTGCTCTGCCACGCGCTCGTCCGTGGTGTATGCGGACAGGGACAGCGCGCCGTGCTCGATGACGCTGTCACGCGCCAGCTCGATGCTGTGTGCCGTGGAATCGGTGGCCACGACAAACGCGATGGGACCGAACCACTCCTGGGTGAGCGCCGGGTTGCCGGCCTCGGTGCGCAGCAGCAGCGGCGTGCGCACGCGCGCGTTCTCGAACTGCGGATGGACCAGCGTCTTGCTGTCGGCCACGACGGGCAGACCCAAGGCGCGCGCTCTCTCGATGCGTTCGACGATGCCTTCGTTCTGGATGGCGCCCGTCAGTTCGACGGCCTTGGCGGCGTCGGCGCCGACCTTTTCCAGCGCCACGCCCAACGCGGCGGCCACGTCGTCGAAGCTGACCCGGCCTTCGGGCGTGTTGATGCCGTCGCGCGGCACGTAGATGTTCTGCGGCGCCGTGCACATCTGGCCGGAATACAGGGCCAGCGAGAACGCCAGGTTGCGGGCCACGCCCTTCAGGTCCGAGGTCGAATCGATGATGACCTGGTTCACGCCGGCCTTCTCGGTGTAGACCTGGGCCTGGCGCGCATTGTTCTCCAGCCAGTCGCCGTTGGCGGTGCTGCCGGTGAAGTCGACGATCTTGACCGCCGGGTCAAGGGCCAGCTTCTGCGCGGTGTCGTCGCCCGCTTCATGGGCGGCAAGCTGCACGACATCGGGATCGAAGCCGGCTTCCTGCAGCACTTCGCGCGCCACCTTCACGGTGATGGCCAGCGGCAGGATCGCGCCCGGGTGCGGCTTGACGATGACGGTGTTGCCCGTCGCCAGGCTGGCAAACAGCCCTGGGTAGCCGTTCCACGTCGGGAAGGTCGAGCAGCCGATCACCAGCGCGACGCCGCGCGGCACGATCGTGAAGTGCTTTTCCATGCGGATGGGATCGTTCTTGCCCTGCGGCTTTTCCCAGACGGCGACGCCCGGAATGCGCGACATCTCCTGCCAGGCGTAGGTGACGGCTTCAAAGCCGCGGTCCTGCGCGTGGGGGCCGCCGGCCTGGAAGGCCATCATGAAGCCCTGACCGGTGGTGTGCTGGACCGCGTAGGCGATCTGGAAGCTGAGCTTGTTCAGGCGCGCCAGGATTTCCAGCGACACGCCCACCCAGGCGTGGGGACCGGCGCGGCGCCAGTCTTCGAGGGCGCGCTTGGAAGCGGCGATCAGCTTGTCGGCCGGTACGCGCGGATAGGTGATGCCCAGGTCGAAGCCATAGGGCGATTTTTCGCCGCCCACGACGCCCTCGGCGTCGTGCAGGTTCAGCGGAAAAGGCTTGCCCTTAAGGGCTTCAAAGGCGGCGCGGCCCTCGTCGTTGGCGGTCTCGCCATAGTTGCGCGGGCTGGGCGACTCGGCAAACGGGCTCCAGTAGCCGCGCAGCGCGGCGGCTGCCAGGGATTGTTCCAGCAGGGGCTGGTGGCGTTCGAAGAATTTCTGGGACACGCTTGTCTCTCCAATAAGATTTGAATGCTTGCCTGGCGCGCGCCGGGTCAGGTTTCCTGGTCGAAGTCGATGACCAGCCGGTCGCTGACCGGGAAGCTCTGGCAGCTCAGGATGAACCCGCGCGCGACCTCATAGTCTTCAAGGGCGAAGTTGGCGTCCATGTCCACCTCGCCTTCAATCACCTTGCAGCGGCAGGTGGAACACACCCCGCCCTTGCACGAATATGGCAGTTCGATGCCCTGCGCCAGCGCCGAATCCAGCACGCTGTCCTTGTTCTTGTCGATGACGAACATGCGGCTATGCCCGTCCTGCACCACGGTGACCTCGCACTGTCCCTTGCCGGGCGCCTGGCGGGCGTCCTGGCCGGTGCGCAGCGCACGCGGGCCCTTCGGCGCGCCGAAGAGTTCGAACTTGATGTTCGACTTCGGGATGCCGCGCGCCTGCAATCGTTCGACCACGCTCTCCGTCATGGTCTGGGGACCGCACACAAAAGCGTAATCGATATCCTCCGGGCTCATCCAGGCCGACATGAGCTGATCGACCTTGTCCCCGTCCAGGCGGCCGTTGAAGAGTTCGATGTCCTGCGTCTCGCGGCTCATGACGTAGACCAGCGAAAAGCGGTCCATGTACAGATTCTTCAGGTCTTCGATTTCCTCGCGGAACAGCACCGCGGACGACGCGCGGTTGCCGAAGAACAGGGTGAACTTGCTCTTGGGTTCGGTCGACAGCGCCGTCTTGACCAGCGAAAAGACAGGCGTGATGCCGCTGCCCACCGCGAAGGCCACGTAGTGGCGCTGGTTCTCGGGCGAGAAGTCCACGGTGAAGTTGCCGGCCGGCGCCATGACTTCGAGCGTCTGGCCAGGCTGCAATTCGTGATTGGCCCAGCTTGAGAACACGCCCTCGTCGACCTTCTTGATCGCGACGCGCAGGAGCTTGTCGCGCGGCGCCGAACAGATCGAATACGAACGGCGCAGTTCTTCGCCGTTGAGCTGCGTGCGCAGCGTCAGGTACTGGCCGGGCTGGAAGGCAAATTCTTCCGTCAGCGCCTCGGGCAGGTCGAAGGTCACGACCACGGCGTCGCGCGTGTTGCGCGCGACGGACGCCACCTTCAAAGCATGGAATTGGTTCTGGCTCATCTCGAAACCACTCTTTAGTGAGTCTTGAAATAATCGAAGGGCTCGCGGCACGAGACGCAGCGATACAGCGCCTTGCACGACGTGGAGCCGAAATTGCTGACCAGGCGCGTGTCGCGCGACCCGCAGCGCGGGCAGGCGATGGCCGGCGCGGCCGTGCGGCGGCTGATGCCCGAGATGTCGATGGCGCGTTCGGCGGGGGCCGCGATGCCGTAACCCTTGAGGGCCTCGCGGCCTTTTTCGGTCATCCAGTCGGTCGTCCAGGCGGGCGCGAGGCGCGTTTCCACCCGGACCTCGGGCACGCCGTGGCGTTCGAGCGTCTGGCGGATGTCCTGCGTGATTTCGCGCATGGCCGGGCAGCCCGAATAGGTTGGCGTGATGACGACGACACAGGCGTCGCCGTCCCACGACACGTCGCGCACCACGCCCAGGTCCACCACGGACAGCACGGGGATCTCCGGATCGGGAACCTCCTGCAGCCAGGCGTAGACCTGGTCGGCGGAAATGGGCGCGAGCGCGTTCACCACGTGGCTCCCGGGTAGGCGCGGGGCAGGTATTGCATTTCGGCCAGCACGTAGCCCAGCGCCTCGGTGTGCTTGCCCTGGCGGCCGCCGCGGTGCGCCGCGTGGTTTGCGGCCGCCTCGTCGGGCACCGTCAAGGTGGCTTCTTCCAGCACTTCACGCACGTGCGCAAGCCAGGGCTGTCGCAGCGCGGCCAGCTCACAGCCGATGCCGCGCGCCGCGAGGTCCTGGTCGATGGCGTCATCGGCGAAGAGCTCGCCGGTGAAACGCCACGCGTCGTCGATGGCGGCCTGCATCTTGGCGTGGCTTTCGGCCGTGCCGTCGCCCAGACGCACCACCATGTCGGAGGAACGCCGCACGTGATAGGTCACTTCCTTGAGCGACTTGGCCGCGATGGCCGCAACGCGCTCGTCGGCGGACGTCTCCAGGCGCTGCAGCAGGAAGTAATGCCACACGTCGAACAGGAATTGCCGCGCCATGGTGTCGGCGTAGTTGCCGTTGTCGCGCTCGACCAGCAGCGCGTTGCGGAATTCGTGCGCGTCGCGCAGATAGGCCAGCGCGTCCTCGTCGCGGCCCCCGCCCTCGACCTCGCCGGCCAGCGTCAGCCACATGCGGGCCTGGCCCAGCAGGTCCAGCGCCGTGTTGGTCAGCGCCAGGTCTTCTTCCAGGATCGGACCGTGGCCCGTCCAGGCGCCCAGCCGCTGCGACAGGATGAGCGACGTGTCGCCCAGACGCAGCAGGTATTCAAAGAGTGCTTTATCCATGTCTCCCCCACCCGCCTTACATGTGCTTGATTTCTTCAGGCATCGGGAAGAAGGTCGGATGCCGGTAGACCTTGCTGTTGGCCGGCTCGAACAGCGGATCCTTGTCGCCCGGGCTGCTGGCCGAAATATCGGAGGCGCGCACCACCCAGATGCTCAGGCCCTCGTTGCGGCGCGTATACACGTCGCGGGCATGATTGATCGCCATTTCCGCATCCGGGGCATGCAGGCTGCCCACGTGCTTGTGCGCCAGGCCGTGCTGGCTGCGGATGAAGACTTCCCACAGAGGCCAGTCTTTGCTCATGATGGATTTCCTCTAGTGCCGGGGCGCATGGCGCCGACGGTCTGCAATAAATGAAATTGGGAACTGCAAATGCCAGAAACTTGACCGATCCCGAAGCGCCAGCAAGGGCCTGCGGGGCCGCGCGGATCCGGGCTCCGCCGGTCCGCTGCGGCGCCCCCCTGGGGGGGAAGCGCGCAGCGCTCCGGGGGGGGGTGGAACCTTCAAGCGGCTTTACGGGCGGACTGCTTTTCGGCGTGGGCGACCAGCGCGTCGCGCACCCAGGCGCCGTCCTCGTGCGCCTTGACGCGCGCGGCGAGGCGTTCGCGGTTGCAGGGGCCGTTGCCCTTGAGCACGGCGTAGAACTCGGTCCAGTCGATTTCGCCGAAGTCGTAGTGACCGCGCTCGGCGTTCCACTTCAGGTCAGGATCCGGGACGGTCAGGCCCAGGTACTCGGCCTGGGGCACGGTCTGGTCCACCATCTTCTGGCGCAGCTCGTCGTTCGAGAAGAGCTTGATCTTCCAGGCCATCGATTGGGCGCTGTTGGGCGAATCCGCATCCGAGGGGCCGAACATCATCAGGGCCGGCCACCACCAGCGGTTCAGCGAGTCCTGCACCATCGCCTTCTGTTCGGGCGTGCCGTGCAGGCACATCTGCATGAGCAGGTCATAGCCCTGGCGCTGGTGGAAGGACTCTTCCTTACAGACACGCACCATGGCCCGCGCGTACGGGCCGTACGAACAGCGGCACAGGGGAATCTGGTTGATGATCGCCGAGCCGTCGACCAGCCAGCCGATCATGCCGATGTCGGCCCAGCTGAGCGTGGGGTAATTGAAGATGCTGGAGTACTTGGCGCGCCCGGCGTGCAGGTCGTCGATCAGGTCGTCGCGCGACACGCCAAGGGTTTCCGCGGCGCTGTACAGGTAGAGCCCGTGGCCCGCTTCGTCCTGCACCTTGGCCAGGAGGATGGCCTTGCGCTTGAGGGACGGCGCGCGGGTGATCCAGTTGCCTTCGGGCAGCATGCCCACGATTTCCGAGTGCGCGTGCTGCGAGATCTGGCGAATCAGGGTCTTGCGGTAGGCCTCGGGCATCCAGTCCTTGGCCTCGATGCGGACGCCGTCGTCGATGCGCCGCTGGAACGTCTGTTCCAGGCCTTCAAGCTGGTCCGCGGTCTTGACCTGCTTGACGCCGGTTTCGACGAGTTGAGCGTACATAGTTGTCTCCTTGAGACGGTTTGCGAAAACGCAAAGCAAACGCTGCGCAGTGCCGTCATGTCATGGATCGATTATTTAATACAAAAAATTCATTGTCAAACTCAAATCTGTATCACATTGGATTTATGTATCATATCCAGCATCCCGATATCGGCCGTCCACGGCCCTCCTTATGGCAAACCCTCAGTCGCCCCTGGAACGCGCCCTGTCCCGCTTATTGAAAAGCGATCCGCCCCGCGCGAAATCGCTCTGCGTCAGCGTGCTGGGCGATGCGCTCGCGCCCCACGGCGGCGCCATCTGGCTGGGCAGCCTGATCGAGCTGCTCGCCCCGCTGGGCATCAACGAACGCCTGCTGCGCACCAGCGTCTTTCGCCTGGTGGCGCAGAACTGGCTGCAGTCCGAACGGCACGGCCGGCGCAGCCTGTACCTGATCTCCGAGCAAGGCGCGCGATATACGTCGCACGCGTCGCAACGCATCTACGAAGGCGGCGCCAAGGAATGGAACGGGGAATGGACGCTGGTCGCGCTGCCCCGCACGGGCAACGGACTGGCTGAACGCGGCGAGTTGCGCCGCGAATTGACCTGGGAAGGCTTCGGCATGATCGCGCCGGGGCTGTTTGCGCATCCGCACACCGAGGCGCGCGCCGCGCACGAGATCCTTGAGAAGCTGGGCATTCCGGACCGCGCCCTGGTGCTGTCGGCCCGCGATCTGGCCGGGGCCGGCGGCCTGCCCATCGCCAGCCTGGCCACGCAGTGCTGGAACCTGGACGACGTGGCCGAGCAATACCGGCAGTTCTCACGCAATTTCGGCCCGCTGGAAAAGCTGCTGGACGACGCGCCCTCGCCCGCAGACGCCTTTACCGTCCGCGTCATGGTGCTGCACAGCTGGCGCCGGATCGTCTTGCACGACCCGCAGCTTCCCGCCCCCATGCTGCCGGACAACTGGCCCGGCCACGCCGCCCGCGACCTATGCGGCCGGCTCTACTGGAAGGTATTCGATCCGTCCGAGCTCCACCTGGATGCCCTGGCCGGCCAGGACAACGATCGCTATCGCCCGCTGTCGCCCGAGGTCGAAACCCGGTTTGGCGGACGGCCGGCCTGACAGCCCACCGTGCGGCAGCTCAGCGGTCTGCGCTGTCGGCGGGCATGACGACGCCCAGCGTATCGACGTGGCACTCTCCGGCGGCCGCGCGTCCCGCGCCGGGAAGCGACAGCCCGCGGCTGACCGCAATGAAAGATAACGTCCACCGCGCCTGAATCGGGCGGCCCAGCGCCGCCCCGCTGTCGGCCTCGATGCCGCTGGGCACATCCAGCGCCAGCACCGGCACCTGCAAGGCATTGACCGCATCGATCAGGGATTGCCATTTGGCATCCAGGGGACGGTTCAGACCGATGCCGAACAGGCCGTCCATCACCACATCGGGGGACGGTCCGTCAGGCAGGTCTTCATACGTGCGTGCTTGTCCGCCTGCGGCCAGCCAGCCGGCCCAGGCACGGGCAGCGTCGGCGGGCAGCTTGCCGGGGCCTGAGGGCAGCACCACATGGACATCGAAGCCCCGCGCCAGCAGCAGCGTGGCTGCTTCCAACGCGTCCCCGCCGTTATTGCCGGGACCGGCCAGGGCAAGCACCGAGGCCTTCGCGGGCACCCGCGCCGTAACGAAGTTGGCGGCCGCGGCGCCGGCAAGCGGCATCAGGGTGCGCCCGGATGCCAGGGCGCGCTGCTCTGCAAGACGGATCTGCACGACGGAGTAGGACGGCATAAGCGAAGCGCGGCGGCAAGGCCGTGTGACGTTTGGAACCCGGCGGTCCGCCGCCGGTCTCAGACCTTCAGGAAGTGCTCGCGGTAGTACTTGAGTTCGTCGATGGACTCGTAGATGTCGGCCAGCGCTTCGTGGCGGCTCTTTTTCTCGAATCCCTTGTAGACGGCGGGGGCCCAGCGGCGCGCCAGTTCCTTGAGCGTGCTGACGTCCAGGTTGCGGTAATGGAAGAACTGTTCCAGGCGCGGCATGTACGCAAACATGAAACGGCGGTCCTGGCCGATGGTGTTGCCGCACATCGGCGATTTTCCGGCCGGCACATGCTGCGCAAGGAACGCCAACAGCGTATCCTCTGCCTGCGCCTCGGACACCGTGGAGGCCTTGACCTTGTCGATGAGCCCGCTTTTGCCGTGGGTGGATTTGTTCCAGTTGTCCATGGCGTCGAGCAGGCTGTCGGATTGGTGCACCACGATCACCGGCCCTTCGGCCACGACCGTCAGGTCAGGCTCGGTCACCACGACGGCGACTTCGATAATCCGTTCTTTCTCGGGGTCCAGCCCCGTCATTTCCATGTCGAGCCAGATCAGGCGGTTTTCGTTCGCAGCCATATAATTTGCCTTTAAAACACGCGATTTTCGCACATCCCTTCTTGAGCAAAACGCATTGCCCATGTTCACACTGCTGTTCGTTGCCTTCCTGCTGACCGATATTGCCGTGCGCATGTGGCTGGCGTCGCGCCAGATCCGCCACGTCGCCCGCAATCGGGACCAGGTGCCTGCGGAATTCTCCCATCGCATCGGGCTGACCAGCCACCAACGGGCGGCCGATTACACCGTGGCGCGGGTCAGGCTGGGCATGCTCGAACGCACCTATGACGCCCTCGTGCTGGTCGCCCTGACGCTGTTGGGCGGGCTGCAGTTCATCGACCTTGCGGTCGGCCAGCTTACCAGCAACGACTTCGCGCGGCAGATGCTGCTGCTGGTGACCGTGGCGCTGGTGCTGGGGTTGCTGGGCCTGCCCTTCACGCTCTGGCGCCAGTTCAAGCTGGAAGCGCGCTTTGGCTTTAACCGCATGACGCCCGGGCTGTTCGTGGCCGATGCCCTCAAGGGCCTCCTGGTCGCCGCCGTGCTGGGCCTGCCGCTGGCCGCCGCCGTGCTGTGGCTGATGGGCAGTGCAGGCGCCTACTGGTGGATCTGGGCCTGGGCGCTCTGGACGGTGTTCAACCTGGCGCTGCTGATCATCTACCCGATGTTCATTGCCCCCCTTTTCAACAAGTTCACGCCGCTTTCCGACCCCGAACTGGCCGGCCGCATCCAGCGCCTGGCCCAGCGCTGCGGCTTTGCCTTGAACGGGCTCTTCGTCATGGACGGTTCGCGCCGCTCGGCGCATGGCAACGCCTACTTCACGGGCTTCGGAAAATCCCGCCGCATCGTGTTCTTCGATACCCTGCTGGCGCGCCTGAACGCCGACGAAATCGAAGCCGTGCTGGCGCACGAGCTGGGGCATTTCGCCAAGCGCCACATCATCAAGCGCGTGGTCTTCAGCTTTGCCGCCGCGCTGGTGTTCTTTGCCATCCTGGGTTGGGTCGCGCAGCAACCGTGGTTCTATGTGGGCCTGGGCGTACTGCCGCAACTGGGTGGCCGCAACGACGCCATGGCCCTGTTGCTGTTCTTCCTGGTCATTCCCGTATTCACCTTCATGTTGACGCCGCTTGCCAGCTGGTATTCCCGCCGCGACGAATTCGAAGCGGACCGCTATGCCGCCGAGCAAAGCTCGCCGGACCGCCTGGTCTCCGCGCTGGTCAAGCTGTACGACGACAACGCCGCCACCCTGACGCCCGACCCCGTGCATTCCGCCTTCTATGACAGTCACCCGCCTGCCGCCGTGCGCATCCGCCACCTGATGGCGGCCGCCGCATGAGCGCGCCAATGGAAGGCCGCATCATCGCCGCGCATGGCCGCCACTACACCGTGGAACTGGCCGACGGCGCGCTACGCAAATGCTTCCCGCGCGGCAAAAAGACCGGCGCCGCGGTGGGCGATCGGGTCAAGATCACGCCGCAAGGCAAAGACGAAGGCGCCATCGACGCCATCCTGCCGCGCAGCAACCTGCTCTATCGTTCCGACGAAATGCGGTCCAAGCAGTTTGCGTCCAATGTGGACCAGCTGTTGATCGTCGTGGCCGTGCGGCCCACCTTTTCGGACGACCTGACGGGCCGCGCCCTGGCGGGCGCATGGAGCGCGGGCATCGCGCCGCTCATCATCCTGAACAAGACGGACCTGACCGACGAGCTGCCGGCCGCCCGCGCGCGGCTTGCGCCCATCGCGGCGCTGGGCGTGGACGTCATCGAACTGAGTGCGCTCGAGCCCGAAAAGGTCCACACCCTGCTCGCGCCACGCCTGGCTGGCCGCACCAACCTGCTGCTGGGGCAAAGCGGCATGGGCAAGTCCACGCTGCTGAACGCCCTGGTGCCGGACGCCGCCGCTGCCACGCGCGAGCACTCCACCGCGCTGGACATGGGCAAGCACACCACCACCAGCACCCGGCTCTACCATCTGCCGGCGCCGGGCGGCGACCTGATCGATTCGCCGGGATTCCAGGCGTTCGGGCTGCATCACCTGACCCGTGACGACATCATTCGCGGTTTTCCGGAGTTCACGCAGCCCATCGAGGAATGCCGCTTCTACAACTGCACCCACCGCCACGAGCCCGGCTGCGGCGTGATGGCGGCGTTGCAGGCCGGCAGGATCGATCCTGCTCGCTACGCGCTGTACGAACGCATCCTTGAGGAAAACCTGGCGGGCCAGCAGCGCTACTGACGCTTGGCGCCGCGCCATTGAAAACGGCCCCAATCGGGGCCGTCAGCGTGTGCGGGTCACGAAAAGCCCTGCCCCAGGCGCGTCAGCGCGGCGTGAATCCGTGGCGCAGCAGGTGATAAAGATTGCGCAGCATTCCCGCAGTCGCGCCCCAGATGAAATGCTTGCCATACGGCATGCCGTAATACTGGCGCACCCGCCCATCATCCAGCCGGGCTTCGTACAGGCGGTGATTGGCCGGGTCCATCAGGAACGACAGCGGCACCTCGAACACCTCGGCCACCTCGAACGCATCGGGCGCCAATTCGAACCCCGGCCGCACCAGCGACACGACGGGAATGATCGAAAAGCCGGTCGCCGTCAGGTACGGCGGCATGCTGCCCAGGACTTCCACGTGATTGGCCGGCAAGCCGGTCTCCTCTTGCGCCTCGCGCAGCGCCGCCGCCACGGGCGTGGCGTCGCTGGTCTCGATGCGACCGCCGGGAAAACTGATCTGGCCCGCGTGATCATGCAGGTGCGCCGCACGCTGCGTCAGCATGATGTTCACGCCCTCGTCGCGGGTCACCAGCGGAATCAGCACGGCGGCAGGCACCGGCGCGCCCTCTCGCCCGGGATAGCGCAGATCGTTGTCACGCGATAACTCCAGCGTCCAGGTGGACGGCTGGCTCAGCGTGCCTCGCAGCGAGTCCGGCGTGAGCAGGCGGGTCGGCACGGGCGGCAGCGATTCGTTGGCCACCACCCACGGTTGCGTCGCGGGATCGAAGCCGGGACGCGCCAGCGGCCGTCGGGGCCGCGCGGAAGACGAGGAATCAGACATACGGCTCAGAAATAAGAAAAAAGGCACCCTCGCAGGTGCCTTTTTAACCCGGAAACCCGTGCCGGACGGAAACGCGGGTTGGCGTGTACGTCCGACACTGGCAGGGCCGTGTACCGATAAGCGATCAAGCCGCGTTGGCTTGCTTGCTGACCAGCTTTTCCTTGATGCGAGCCGACTTGCCCGAGCGCGAGCGCAGGTAGTACAGCTTGGCGCGGCGCACGTCGCCGCGGCGCTTCACTTCGATGCTGGCGATTTGCGGCGAGTACAGCTGGAACGTACGTTCCACGGCTTCACCCGACGAAATCTTGCGCACGGTGAACGCGGAGTTCAGACCGCGATTGCGCTTGGCAATCACAACGCCTTCGAAAGCCTGCACGCGCTTGCGGGTGCCTTCGACGACGTTGACGCTCACGATGACGGTGTCACCAGGAGCAAATTCAGGCTTGGCTTGACCGCCGGTCAGACGGGCAATTTCTTCCTGTTCCAGGATAGCGATGAGGTTCATGTGAACTCCTAGATCATCATGCCTTTGCGGGGTAATACTTTTGCCGTTCAGTATTGTGAGTGCTATGCCGCAAGCAGAGGATGAGATTTGGCAAACCGATGATTCTACACCAAAAATTCCGCTGAGCCTCGGGTAACATGTGCGGCTTGAGCATGGTTTGCGGTACCCTTCCAACTCCCTGTAACAAACACGTCATCTGACGCTGTTCCCTCATGTCGTACTCGTCCCTGTTATTGGTCGTCCTGGCGGCGATGGCCCACGCCACGTGGAACCTCCTTGCCAAGCGCGCGGCCATGGTGGGCGCGCCCTTCGTCTTCGCGTACGGCCTGTGCGCCTCGGTGCTGTATGCGCCCTGGGTGATCTGGGTGTTGATGCACGACGGCATGAACTGGACCTGGCCCGTCGTCGGGGCAATCCTAGCGTCCAGCCTGTTGCATCTGGGCTACAGCCTGTGCCTGCAACGCGGCTATCAGGTGGCCGACCTGTCCGTCGTGTATCCGATTGCCCGGGGCACCGGCCCGCTGCTTTCCACCACGGGCGCCTTCCTGCTATTGGGCGAGCCAGCCACCAGCACCGGGATTGCGGGCATGCTGTGCGTGGTGGCCGGGGTGCTGCTGATCGCCACCCAGGGACGGCTGGCCATCTTCAAGCAGCCGCAGGCGTGGATCGGCGTGCGCTGGGGTGTGGTGATCGGCCTGTTCATCGCCGCCTATACGGTGGTGGACGCGTACGGCGTGAAAGTGCTGCTGATCAGCCCGGTGCTGTTCGACTGGTTCACCTGTGTAACCCGCACCGCGATGATGACGCCCCACATGCTGCGCCGCCCCACGCATTCGTGGGAATCCATGCGCGGACATTGGCACCTGGCGCTGGCCGTGGGTTTTCTGTCGCCGCTGGGGTACATCCTGGTGCTGTATGCATTGCGCAACGGCGCGCCGCTGAGCCTGGTGGCCCCTGCCCGCGAAATGTCCATGATGCTCGGCACCCTGGCCGGCATGTTCCTGCTGCGTGAAAAAGTGGGCGTCGGCCGTCTGGCCGGTTGCGTGTCCATTCTGGCGGGCGTGATCCTGTTGGGATCGAGCTGACCGCCGCGTGGCGGCGTTTTCAGAATCCGCCCGCCACGCCCAACCACATCAGGCCGGGAATCATTGCGCCCCAGGCCAACACCAGCACGACGTCCGTGATCATGGCTTTCATGGTGAGCTGGTTGGCAACGGGCTGAGCCTTGGCGTCACCGATGCTGTGATCACGCGCGCCCGAGGCGACCGGCACGGCTGCGGGAACGGGAGCGGCGGCCGGAGCCGAAACGCTCGCCGGGGTGTCGACCGCAGGAGCGCCTGCCGCAGGACTGATGGCCACTTCCTCAGGCGTGGGCGCCGGCGGGAACGGCCAGCGGGCGGGCATGCGGGTGGCACGCATGCGCGGGCCAGAGGCCGAACCGCTCCAGGGCAAGGCCATGCCCGTCAGGCTGGCGCAGAACGCGCGGGCGCGGTTGGCGCCGCGGCGCAGCGGATTCAGGGAAACAGCGAGCTCATCCGGCAGGACGGAAAAATCAGCGGTGTTCATGGGAACTCCTTGGATAAACGTTCCAGCGCCGAGGCGATTCGCCCTGGCATGCACCCGAGGCAACGGCAGCCTGCGGTCAGTCGAACAAAGACAGTTGGCCGGCGGCCATGGCGCGCAACTGGCGCGCACCGCGCCCGTACGCGCCGCTGACCGCGGGCAAACCACCAGGAAAAGGGACCCCTGAAGACGCTTTCGCGCCAGCCGGGGATGGAAAGTCGGAGTCGGCGCCGCCGGCATCACCCGGCGTAGCCGCGGCCGGGCCCGCCGGAGCCGCAAACACAGCCGCGGACGCAGCGTCGAAAAGCGACGCTGACGCGCCAGGCCCCACGGGCGGCGCGAAGCGGCTGCAATCGAGCGACAGGCGCGTGCGGTTGAGCCCCAGCTTGCGCGTGGCGACCGCGAAGCGCTGGCGCAGCAGGTCGGCCCAGATGCCCGTCCCGCGCATGCGTGACCCGAAGTTGGGATCGTTGCGGCGGCCGTTGCGCAGGTCTTCGATGCGATGCAGCACGCGCTGCGCGCGGTCCGGATAGTGGGCGTTGAGCCAGTCTTCGAACAGGGTTTTGACCTCCCAGGGCATTCGCAGGACCGTGTAGCTGGCGTAGTGCGCGCCGGCGGCCTTGGCCTCCTGGAGGATGTGTTCCATGGATTCGTCGTTGATGAACGGAATGACGGGGGCCACCAGCACGCCCACCGGCACGCCGGCGTCGGTCAGGCTGCGCACCGCTTCAAGGCGGCGCCACGGCGCGGCGGCGCGGGGCTCCAGCGTGCGGGCCATGCCGGCATCCAGCGTGGTGATGCTGATGTAGACCACCACGAGGTTCTGCTGCGCCAGGGCGGCCAGCAGGTCCAGGTCGCGGGCGACCAGCGCGTTCTTGGTGACGATGGTGACCGGATGCCGGGTTTCGAGCATGAGCTCGAGCATGCCCCGCGTCAGGCGCCAGTCGCGCTCGATGGGCTGGTAGGCGTCGGTGGCCGAGCCGATGTTGATGGGCGACGGCTTGTAGCCGGGCCGGGACAGTTCGGCGCGCAGTGCCTGCACGGCGTTGGCCTTGGCCACCAGCCGGGTTTCGAAGTCCAGCCCGGGCGAATAGCCCAGGTAGGAATGCGTAGGCCGGGCATAGCAATACACGCAACCGTGCTCGCAGCCGCGGTACGGATTGGCGGCGACGTCGAAGGGAATGTCCGGGGAATCGTTGCGCGACAGGATCTTGCGCGCTTCTTCCGCAGTGACCGTGGTCTTGGGTGCGGGCGGCGCGCAGCGGGTGTCGGGCAGGATGGGGATAACGGGGGAGCGGACCGCATCGCTGGCGTCCGGCGCGTTATCGGGGACGGAGTCGATGAAATCGGCCGGCAGACCGGAAGCGGACCAGCCATCGTCGACCTGGACGCGGTCATCGCGCTGAAAGCGATGCCGAACATTAGTAACCGCACCCCGACCGCGCAAGGCGGCGGGGGCGGCAGCCGGGGACCCAGAACCGGCGGGAAAAGAATGATCGGTGCGTGCCATAAAAACTACTGTACAAAAACACAGTGATTTTGACAAGCACCAAAAGCCTTTTCGTCAGACAGCCCAACTTTACCGCAAGAAGAAGACATCGTCTGAACAATTCGATTTCATCTTGCGATATCGCCCGGGAACCCGCGCCAACATTAGGTTTGGACGAAAAACAACATGAAAACCCGGGGCGAAATTCAGCGATTTCGCCCCGGATTGCGGCTTACCGCAGCATGCCGGCGGCAGCCGTCTGATGCGTGGCCTCGTCGATCAGAATGAACGCGCCGGTTGCCGCCACATCGTCGTAGCGATCGACCGCGAGCGACTCGCGCGTGGTGAGCGTCACGCGTCCGATGTCGTTCATGCGCAGCGTGCCTTCGGTGTTCTCGACTTCCTGCAGTTCGTGGATGTCCCGATGCGACAGCACCGCACGCACCTTCGCCGACGTCAGACGCGTGCCCGACTTGAGCAGATACTTGCGCGCCGGATTCAAGGCCTGCGCGTCCAGCCAGCACAGCTCGGCTTCGAACTCGCGCGATACCTGCGCCGGCGCGGCCGTGTGCACGATCACGTCACCGCGCGACACGTCGACATCGCGGTCCAGCACCAGCGTGATGGAGTCGCCCGCCACCGCTTCGTCAAGCGTGCGGTCAAAGGCGCGCACTTCCTGCACCACCGCCGTCACGCCAGATGGCTGCACCGTCACCGCGTCTCCCGGGCGCACCACGCCACTGGCGAGCCGGCCCGCGTAGCCGCGGAAATCATCGGCGCGCTCGCCGCCATGACGCGCCACCCACTGCACCGGAAAGCGCAGCGGCAACGCGCGGCCGTCGCCCGACAAGTCCAGCGATTCCAGGAGCGCGAGCAGCGGCTGCCCGTCGTACCAAGGCGTCTTGCCGGACAGCGTGACGACGTTGTCGCCGCTCAGTGCCGACAACGGCAACGCGTCGAAATGCGCGATGCCCAACTTTCCGGCCAGGTCCGCATAGGCGTCGCGGATGCGTTCGAAGACGGCGCAGTCCCAGTCCACCAGGTCCATCTTGTTCACCGCGACGACGATATGGCGTATGCCCAAGAGGCGCGCGATGGTGCTGTGCCGCTTGGTCTGCGGCAGCAGCTTGCCGTCGGCGGCGCGGGTCGCGTCGATGAGAATGACCGCGACATCCGCGGTCGATGCGCCTGTCACCATGTTGCGCGTGTACTGCTCGTGCCCCGGCGCATCGGCGATGATGAATTTGCGCGTGGGCGTCGAGAAGTAGCGGTAGGCCACGTCGATGGTGATGCCCTGCTCGCGTTCGGCTTCCAGGCCGTCCGTCAGCAGCGAGAAATCGATGCCGTCGCCCGCGACGCGCTTGTGCTTGGCGCGCGAGATCGCATCGAGCTGGTCGGCAAATACGCCCTTGCTGTCATACAGCAGGCGGCCGATCAGCGTGGACTTGCCATCGTCGACGGAGCCCGCCGTGATGAGGCGCAGCACGCCGGTGTCGGCGCCGGAAAGAAAGGAATCGTTCAGTGCGTTCATGAGGGTCCCCAGACGCCGGCATGCGCCGGCGCGTCTTGTCGTTCAGAAATAGCCTTCCTTCTTGCGGCGCTCCATGGAGGCCTCGGAAGTCTGGTCGTCCATGCGCGTGGCGCCGCGCTCGGTGACGTCCGTCACGGCGGTCTCGGCGATGATGGCCATGGTGTCGCTGGCGTCGGAGGCGACCGGGCACGTGCACGAGATATCGCCCACCGTGCGGAACCGGACCGACAGGCGCTCGACCTGTTCGCCCTCGGCCGGCGGCGTCAGGCGGGTGACAGGCACCAGCAGACCTTTGCGGCGCACCACCTCGCGCTCGTGCGCGAAGTAGATCGACGGCAGCGCCAGCTGTTCGCGCTGGATGTACTGCCAGACGTCCAGCTCGGTCCAGTTCGAGATCGGGAAGACGCGCATGTTCTCGCCGCGATGCACGCGCGTGTTGAACAGGCTCCAAAGCTCGGGACGCTGGGCCTTGGGATCCCATTGGCCGAACTCGTCGCGGAACGAAAAGATGCGTTCCTTGGCGCGCGCCTTTTCCTCGTCGCGGCGCGCGCCGCCGATGCAGGCGTCAAAGCCGAATTCCTCGATGGCCTCCAGCAGCGTCACCGCCTGGGCCGCATTGCGCGAGTCGGTCTCGCGGCGCAGCACGACGCTGCCGCGCTTGATCGAATCCTCGACGCTGCGCACGATCAGCGTCTCGCCCAGCTCGGCCGCGCGGGCATCGCGAAAGGCGATCACCTCGTCGAAGTTGTGGGCGGTGTCGATGTGCATCAGCGGAAACGGGAAGCGGCCGGGCCGGAAGGCCTTTTCGGCCAGGCGCAGGAGCACCACGGAATCCTTGCCGCCCGAAAAGAGCAGGACGGGCTTTTCGCATTCGGCCGCGACTTCGCGCAGGATGAAGATCGCTTCCGATTCCAGCCAATCCAGGTGGCTGCGTTGAATAACAGCAGACATAGGTTTTCCCCTAAAACGATTTTGAATTCATGGCCGCGCTCAATCGGCGCGCGCCGCAATAGTGATGACCCGGTTGCCCGCGTGCAGGCCGCATTCCTTCGAGTCGGACGATTCCCACCACCACCGCCCTGCCCGCAGGTCCTCGCCGGGGCGGATGGCGCGCGTACAGGGTTCGCAACCGATGGACGGGTAGCCCTGGTCGTGCAGCGGGTTGTAGGGAATGCCGAGCGCGCGGATGGCGGACCAGATGTCGTCCTCGCTCCACTCGGCCAGCGGGTTGAATTTGTAGAGACCGAAGGTCTTGTCGTCCTCTTCGAGCCGCAGCTCGCCGCGCGTCGTGGACTGCGCGCGCCGCTGTCCGGTGATCCAGGCGCCGCGGCCGGCCAGCGCGCGCTTGAGCGGCTCGACCTTGCGGATCTGGCAACAGGCCTTGCGCAGCTCGACGCTTTCGTAGAAAGCATGGGCGCCATGCGCGGCGACGTGTTCGTCGACTGCCGCCTGCACGGGCCGGTACACCGTGATCTCGCGGCCGTAGCGGTCGCGCACCGCATCCAGCACGCCCAGCGTCTCGGCATGCAGCCGCCCCGTGTCCAGCGTGAAGACCTCAAGATTCAGGTCCGAGCTGTAGATGGCATGCGTCAGCACCATGTCCTCGGCCGCCAAAGACGAGGCCAGCGCGGCGTCCGGGTAACGCCGGCGGATGTCCGCCAGGCGCCCGATCAGGTCGCGCCAGCGCGCCGCCAGGGCGGGTTCAAGTTCTGAAGTGAGTTCCGTTGTGGTCATGGTTGCACCGCAAAAATACGGGCGCGCCGGGGACGCGCCAGCAGGATCTCGCCATCCTGCAGATTGAGTTGCTGATAAAGGGATTCGGGCACCTCGGCCTCGATGATGGCGTCCGAGTCCTGGCGCGCCAGTTCCAGGTATGCGCTGGGGCCCGCCAGATAGGCGTGAGACAGCCGAACGGCAATGCCCTCGGCGCCGGCGCGGTAGCGCTCGACCTCGAACTCATGCGGCCGCACGTAGGCCGTGGCGCGCTGCGCGTCGGCCTGCGCCAGCTCCGGAGCCGGCAGCGACAGGCCGGCGCCTTGCCACACTCCGCGCGTGGCGGTGCCCTGCAGTTGATTCACGTCGCCCAGGAATCCGTAGACGAACGGCGTGGCCGGACTTTCCCAGACCTCGCGCGGCGTGCCCACCTGCTCGATGCGGCCGGCGTTCATCAGCACCACGCGGTCCGAGACTTCCAGCGCCTCTTCCTGATCGTGCGTGACGAACACGCTGGCCACGTGCAGTTCGTCATGCAGCCGCCGCAGCCAGCGGCGCAGCTCCTTGCGCACCTTGGCGTCCAGCGCGCCGAAGGGCTCATCGAGCAGCAGCACCCGAGGCTCGACCGCCAGCGCCCGCGCCAGCGCGATGCGCTGGCGCTGCCCGCCCGACAGCTGCGCCGGATAGCGGTCGGCCAGCCAGTCCAGTTGCACCAGGCTCAGCAGGTCATGCACCTTGCGCTTGATCTGATCCTCGGACGGACGCTGCGAGCGGTGCTTGACGCGCAGCCCGAAGGCCACGTTCTCGAACACCGTCATGTGCTTGAACAGCGCGTAGTGCTGGAACACGAATCCGACCTGGCGCTGGCGCACGTCCACGGCAGTGGCGTCTTCGCCCGCGAACAGCACGCTGCCCGAATCGGCCGATTCCAGCCCGGCGATGATGCGCAAGAGCGTGGTCTTGCCGCAGCCCGACGGCCCCAGCAGCGCCACCAGCTCGCCGGTCTCGATGTGCAGCGACACATCGTTCAGCGCGCGGAACTGGCCGAAGCGTTTGGATAGATTGCGTACTTCGATACTCATGCCTATGTCTCCTTGCCCGGCCCGTCAGGCAGCCGCCGGGTTGATGGCAACCGCGGGGCCGGGATACTCCACCGGCTGGTCGGCGCCCTGCAGAAGGCGCGCGTTGCGCCACTCGACCACGTTCTTCGCCACCAGGGTCACCAGCGCCAGCAAGGCCAGCAGCGAAGCGACGGCGAACGCCGCGGAATACTGGTATTCGTTGTAGAGAATCTCCACATGCAGGGTCATCGTGTTGGTCAGCCCCCGGATCTGCCCGGACACCACCGACACCGCCCCGAACTCGCCCATTGCCCGCGCGTTGCACAGGATGGCGCCGTACAGCAGGCCCCACTTGATGTTCGGCAGCGTCACGCGCCAGAAGATCTGCCAGCCGCTCGCGCCCAGCGTCAGCGCGGCCTGCTCTTCCTCGCTGCCCTGCGCCTGCATCAGCGGGATCAGTTCGCGCGCCACGAACGGGAACGTCACGAACAACGTCGCGAGAATGATGCCGGGCACCGCATAGACGATCTTGATGTCGTGCGCCTGCAGCCACTCGCCAAACCAGCCCTGCGAGCCGAACAGCAGCACGAACACCAGACCGGCCACCACGGGCGAGACCGAGAACGGCAGGTCGATCAGCGTGATGAGGAACTGCTTGCCGCGGAACTGGAACTTGGTGATGGCCCACGCCGCCGCCACGCCGAACACCAGATTGACCGGCAAGGCGATTGCCGCGACCAGCAGCGTCAGACGGATCGCCGCCAGCGCGTCCGGTTCGACGATGGCGTCCAGGTACAGCGCCCATCCCTTCCGGAAGGCCTCGGCAAACACGGCCGCCAGCGGCACCAGCAGAAAGAGCGCCAGAAACCCCAGCGCGATGAACAGCAGAACGCCGCGCACCCAGCGCGGCTCGGTCAGATGCGCGGGACGATCCGATGCGCTCATGACAGCCTCCCCAGGCCGCGGCGCGCCTGCCAGCCCTGCAACAGATTGATGACGAGCAGCAGCACGAACGACAGCACCAGCATCACGGTCGCGATGGCGGCCGCGCCGGCGTAGTCGAACTGCTCCAGCTTGGAAATGATCAGCAGCGGCGTGATCTCGGACACCATGGGCATGTTGCCCGCAATGAACACCACCGATCCGTACTCGCCCACCGCGCGCGCAAACGCCAGCGCAAACCCCGTCATCAGCGCGGGCGTGATGGTCGGCAGCAGCACGCGCCGGAAGGTCTGCCAGCGGTCCGCGCCCAGGCTGGCGGCGGCCTCTTCGATTTCGCGCTCGACGTCTTCAAGCACCGGCTGCACCGTGCGCACGACGAACGGCACGCCGATGAAGATAAGCGCGATGACGATGCCCAGCGGCGTGAACGCCACCTTCAGGCCAAACCATTCCGACAACGGCCCGCCCAGCCAGCCCTTCTGCGAGTACAGCGCGGTCAGGGCAATGCCCGCCACAGCCGTCGGCAGCGCGAACGGCAGGTCGACCAGCGCGTCCAGGATCTTCTTGCCGGGAAAGCGGTAGCGCACCAGCACCCACGCGACCACCGTGCCGAACACCAGGTTCACCAGCGCAGCGATGAACGACGCGCCGAAGGTCAGCTTGTAGGAGGCCAGCACGCGCGGCGCGGTGACTGCGTCCCAGAAGCCTTGCCATCCCAGGCCGGCGCTCTTGATGGGCAAGGCGGCAAGCGGGATCAGCACGAGCACGCTGAGATACAGCACCGCGTAGCCCATGGAAATGCCAAATCCGGGCAGCACGCCCGGGCTGTTGCGCCGAGCGGCAAAAGGCGCTTGCGCGCCGTTTGCCACCGGGTTCGAGGCTGAAGTCATGGCCGTCGTCCGAACGTGATGCCGTTATTTCTTCTGCGGCTGGTAGATCTGATCGAAGGTGCCGCCGTCGCTGAAGTGATCCTTCTGCGCTTTGCGCCAGCCGCCGAAGATCTTGTCGTCGATGGTGACGAGCTTGACCTTGGGGAACTTCGCCTCGTATTTGGCGGCGACCGTCTTGTCCAGCGGACGGTAGTAATTCCTGGCGATGATTTCCTGGGCGGCCGGGGTGTACAGGAATTCCAGATAGGCCTGCGCGGCGGCGCGTGTGCCCTTCTTGTCGACGACCTTGTCGACGATGGCCACCGGCGGTTCGGCCAGGATGGACAGCGACGGCACCACGATGTCGAACTTGTCCGGGCCCAGTTCCTCCAGGGCCAGGAACGCTTCGTTCTCCCAGGCCAGCAGCACGTCGCCCACGCCGCGCTCCACGAACGTCGTGGTGGCGCCGCGCGCGCCGGTATCCAGCACCGGCACGTGCTTGAGCAGGTCGCCGACGAAGGCGCGCGCCTTGTCCTCGCTGCCGCCGTTCTTTTCCAGCGCGTAGGCCCACGCGGCCAGGTAGTTCCAGCGGGCGCCGCCCGAGGTCTTGGGATTCGGGGTGATGACCTGCACGCCGTCCTTGACCAGATCGTCCCAGTCCTTGATCTGCTTCGGGTTGCCCTTGCGCACCAGGAACACGATGGTGGACGTGTACGGCGAGCTGTTCTGCGGCAGGCGGGTCTGCCAGTTCTCGGGCAGCAGGCCGCGGTCGGCAATGGCGTCGATGTCGTAGGCCAGCGCCAGCGTCACCACGTCGGCTTCCAGGCCGTCGATGACCGAACGCGCCTGGCGGCCGGACCCGCCGTGCGACTGGCGGATCGTCAGATCGACGTTGGCCTTTTCCTTGTACTGCTTGACGAAGGCGTCATCGATGGCGCGATAGAGTTCGCGCGTCGGATCGTAGGACACGTTCAACAGCGTCTGCTTCTGCTGTGCCTGCGCGGGCGCCATCGCGGCAAACGACACCGTGACTGCGGCCAAGGCGGCCAACCAACCGGCTTTCCCGAAAGACATGCCCTGCTCCCTGTGATCTGCAATGTGGAGGCAAGTTTGCGGGCAGGCCGATCTGAACGGAACGAATCATTTTTTGATTGCTCATCGCCAAGAGGCATATAGGACGCGCGTCCCAGCAACGAAAAACCGCCGCAATCCTCTATGAAGATTGCGGCGGTCCGGGTGGTTATCCGGCGCGCTGAAGCGGCAGCGCGCACCCCCTGTTTTTCGTATTTACTTATTCGGTTGCGGCGTGATGCGCAGGTACGGACGCACGGCCTTGTAGCCCTTGGGGAACTTCTCCTTGATGACCGCTTCGTCCTGCAGGGAAGGAACAATGATCACGTCGTCGCCGTCTTCCCAATTGACCGGCGTGGCCACGCTGTGGCTGTCGGTCAGTTGCAGCGAATCGATGACGCGCAGGATCTCATTGAAATTGCGGCCCGTGCTGGCGGGATACGTGATGGTCAGGCGGATCTTCTTGTTCGGATCGATGACGAACACCGAACGCACGGTCGCCGTGGCGCTGGCATTCGGGTGGATCATGTCGTACAGCTCGGAGACCTTGCGGTCCTTGTCGGCGATGATCGGAAAGTTGACCGTCGTCGATTGCGTGTCGTTGATGTCTTCGATCCACTTGGCGTGCGAATCGGCGCCATCGACCGACAGGGCCAGAACCTTCACGTTGCGCTTGGCGAACTCGTCGGCCAGCTTGGCGGTGTAGCCCAGCTCGGTCGTGCAGACGGGCGTGAAATCGGCCGGATGCGAGAAAAGCACCCCCCAGCTGTTGCCCAGGTACTCGTGGAAGCGGATCTTGCCAGCCGAGGATTCCTGCTCGAAATCAGGGGCGGTGTCGCCCAGGCGTAGTTGACTCATGATGTCTCCTGTACGGGATTCAGTTGATGGGACCGGCCGCCGGTCCGGCTTGGACCGCAGCGGGCAATCGCGTTTCGGGCGGCGGTGACCGCGTGTGAAACGATTCTTCCATCAAACCAACAGGCGGGGAAATACGCAAGTCATATAACCTTATGCAATATTCGCAGCAGGCTTTGCGCCATCCCGCCCCCCGGACCAAATACCCTCAGCCCAGGTGGTACGCCAGCGACACGATGATCGGCCCCAGCACCGGCAGCAGCACGTTGGCGATGGCGTATGTCACCGTGTAACCCAAGAGGGGCACCGAACTGCCGCTGGCCGTCAGGATGGCGCTGATGGCCGGCGTGCTGACATGCTGCCCGGCAATGGCGCCCACCAGCAGCGGCCCTTCGATCTTCAAGAGCTTGTGTCCCACCCAGAGCGACAGGCACGCAGGCCCCAGCGACACCAACAGGCCGATCACGGGCAGCACCGCGCCATGCACGCGGATCAGCGACAGCGCATCCGGCCCGGCCGACAGGCCCACGCAGGCCACGAAGATCGCCAGTCCCAGGTCCTTGAGCAATTGCACGGCATGGGCCGGCATGTGTCCGATCGACGGCCGCTTCGCATTGATCCAGCCGCACACCAGGCCGCTGACCAGCGCCCCGCCCCCGCTGCCCAGCGATACCGGAATCCCCCACAGCCTTGCCCCCAGGCTGCCGATCATCAGCCCGGCAAGAATGCCGAACGCCAGAAAGACCAGGTCGGTCACGCCGCTGCGGCGCAGTTCGGATCCCAGCGCCGCGCCCGCCTCGGACAGCTCCGGCTCCGCGCCCACCAGGGTGACCAGATCGCCGTATTGCACGACCGTCGCGGGGGTCAGGGGCAGCACGTGCCCCGACCGCGTAATGGATTGCAGGAACACGCCACGCGCGCGCCGGGCGTTGGGACGCTTGGCCAGCTCGCCCACCGTGTGACCATTGACGGTCTTCTTGCTGACGATGACTTGCAGCTCGCTCAATTGCAGGTCGTCCGCGTGCGCCTCGGGCAACTGGATTTCCGGGCCGATCACCGATCCGGCCCGCAGCGCAAAACGGCGCTGTCCCAGCACCACCACGATGTCGCCGGTCGCCAGCACATAATCGGGCGTGGCATCGACCGCCTCGCCATTGCGCAGGACGCGGCTGACCACCGTGCGCCCGCCCAACTGGGCCTCCACGTCGGCGACTCGTTTGCCGTCCACGTCCTTGACCACGTGGGCGCGTCCCACCAGCCGCGGCAGCGTCGGCAGGCTGGCTTCGTCGTTGTCGCCGGGCGTGGCGCCCAACTGGGCCTCCAGCGCCTTGGACGCCTCGCGCAGGTTGATGCGCAGCAGCGCGGGCGCCACCTGGCTGGTGAAGAACACGATGCTGATAAGCCCCACCAGGTAGGTCAGCGTGTAGGCCGTCGCGATGTTGGCCTCCATGCGCTGCACCTCGGCGTCCGGCAGCCCCAGGTGCTTGAGCGCCTCGGCGGCGGTGCCCACGACCGCCGATTCCGTGGCCGCACCGGCCGCCAGGCCCGCGGCGGTGCCGGCATCCAGCCCGAACAGCGGCACGGCCGTCAGCACGATCGTCAAGACCAGCACCGCCTCGATGAGCGGCAGCGCCACAAAGCGCAGGCTGGACCGGTTGAGGTTGGCGAAGAACTGGGGGCCGCCGGAGTAGCCCATGGCAAAGATGAACAGGGCGAACGCGACCTCCTTCAGGTCGCCGCGCATCTGGCAGCCGGTCTGGCCGATCAGCAGGGCGACGATGAGCGTGCCGCACACCCCGCCTAGCTGTATCGGCCCGACCTTCAGCTTGCCGATCAGGTATCCCAAGCCCACCGTGACGAACAACACCGCGATGGGGACGCTATTGAAAAACCCGACCGAACACGTCATGAGTTCACGCCGCCCTGTTGTTGCCTGCGTTGCGGCCGCCTACTTCGCGGCGGCCTTCTTTGCCGACTTCGCAGCCGTATCGGCCTTCTTCACCGCCTTCTTCACGGCCTTCTTGGCCGCCGTCTTGCCAGCCGGGACGCGCTTCTTGGCGGCAGATGCCTTGACCGTCTGGCCCTTGCCCGCGGTGGGGCCGGAACGCACCAGTTCAGACGACTTCCACGCCTCGACATATTCGGTCGCGGATTCGACCATGTACTTGCCGATCTTGGCGTAGTCCCCGTCGTCCAGGTTGGCCAGCGAAATCCGGATCGACCACGGCGGGCCGCCGAAGCCGCCGCCGTCCATCAGCACGACCCCCGACTTCTCCGCCAGGCGGAACAGGAAGTCCACCGGTTCGTAGTTGTCGATCATGTATTTGCAGAAGGCGTCTCCATACATGACCTTGGCCCAGACCATGAAGTCCAGTTCGACGTAGTACCAGCCCCGCATCGGATCTTCCGGCGGCATCGGAATGCCCAGCCCCCGCCACAGCGCGTCGCGCCGGCTGCGCACGATCTGCATGGTCAGATGCTTGTAGGCGTCCTTCAGGTCCAGCAGATGCGACAGCGCGAAAAACCCCATCTGCACCTGCTGCGGCAACGATAGGCCGGCCGTGTGATTCAAGGCGACATCCCGGCTGTCAGCGACCAGGCGGTCAATGAACTTCAGTTTTTCCGGCTCCATCGTCATGGCGCCGTAGCGCTTGTCCAGCCGCTTTTTCCACGCTGCGGGCAGCTCGGCGATGCGCCGGTCCATCGTGTTGTTCTCGTGCGTGGCGATGACGCCCAGACGCCAGCCGGTGCAGCCGAAATTCTTTGAAAAGGAGTACACGCAGATGGTGTTCTGCGGCACCTCGGCCATCAGCGACCGGAAGTTCGGCACGAAGGTGCCATAGACGTCGTCGGTCACCAGCACCAGGTCGGGATTCTTGCGGATCAGGCGCACGATCTGCTTCATCTCGACGGGACTGAACGCGACGGAGGGCGGGTTGCTGGGGTTCACCGTGACCGCCAGCTTGATCTTGGGATCCTCCAGCTTGGCGATTTCCGAGGGCGGATAGTGCCAATCGTGCGTGCCGTCGGCGCGCATGCTGCTGGCGTTGATGCCGACGATCTTGAACTGGAAGCGCTCTAGGTGCGCGATCTCGATGTAGGGCGTGAACGTGGGCAGGAACAGCGCGATGGTGTCGCCCTGCTTGAGCAGACCGTTGACCATCAGCGAATCGAAGATGTAGCACATGGCCGCCGTGCCGCCTTCCACCGGGAAGAGATCGAACTTGCCCTTGGGCGGGCGGCCATCGCACATTTCCTTGACCAGGTAGTCATGGATGATCTGCTCGATGTGCACCAGCGCCCGGGGGGGCACGGGATAGTGGTCACCGATGATGCTGTCGGTCAGTTCATGGATCCATTCGTCCGGATCAAACCCCTTGATCTTCACGCCATATTCCAGCACCCCGACCAGAAAGTCGTAGCCGTCTTCACCCTTGTGCTTGGAGAGGAACTTGCGCAGCCGGTCGGCGCACCCCTTCTTGGCCGGCATGCCCGCCAGGATGCCTTCGTCGCGCACCCGGCGCGCCTCTTTCATGGCAAACCGGCCCAACAGGAAAAACGCATCCCGCGGCTCCGTGGCGATCCAGTTGGGATTGCCGCGGCCCGCGTTCAGCATGGTGGCGGCGGCCGATTGCTGGCTATCCTTGGCCAGCGTGATCAGATAGTCCTTCAGTTCAAACGGAGACAACTGTTCCAGGTCGCGCTGATGGGAACGCGTGGTCTTCAAAGCCGAGGCCAGGCTGACGGTGACGGGCGCAGTGGAAGCCATTTTGTGTACTCCTGATGTGCGTGTTGGCCGACGCCGTGAAGACCGGCGCCGTTACGATTGCCGCGCTTTTCTGCTCTGTAGCACCCGCACGCCGCGGCTTTGCGGGGCTGTCCGGCTAGGCCATGAGCATGACGATGACAATGCCCCAGATGATCAGGAGGGTATTGCCGATGGCATAAGGCACCGTGTAGCCAAGCGCCGGGACCTGGCTTTTCGCCGTCTCGGTGATCTGGCCGATGGCCGCGGTCGTGGTCCGGGCGCCGGCGCAGACCCCCAA
Source organism: Achromobacter sp. E1 (assembly GCF_037039475.1). Taxonomy (NCBI): domain Bacteria; kingdom Pseudomonadati; phylum Pseudomonadota; class Betaproteobacteria; order Burkholderiales; family Alcaligenaceae; genus Achromobacter; species Achromobacter sp. E1. Next base: position 1,581,516 of record NZ_CP146253.1, on the reverse strand, counting down.
CGCAATGGCCGGGTGAAACTTGAAGACATGACGGGCGATCAGCACGCCCAGGATCATCGGAATGCTGGTGGCAATGACACCGGCGATGAAGAGCTTGGCGCCCAACTGCTGAAAGCCCTGTACGAACCCCGGTCCGGACACGATGCCCACGACGGCGACGAACGCGGTAAGGCCTACCGATGTCAGGAACCAGTGCACCGGCTCGGGCACACGCCCGAACGTCGGATGCACGGAGCGCAGATAGCCGAACACCAGCCCTGAAATCAGCGCGCCGCCGGAAGTGGACAGCGTGATCGGAATTCCGCCCACGGTCAGCACCAGCGTGCCGAACAACCCGCCCAGCAAAATGCCGAAGCCCACGAACACCATGTCGGTCTGATTGGTCGCGCGGTCCACGTAGCCCAGCTTGCCCACGACCCGTTCGACGTCGCGCTTGGCGCCCAGCATGAAAAGGCGGTCGCCGCGGTCCAGTTTCAGGCCCCAGTTGACCGGCATCTCGTGGCCGCCACGCACGACCTTGCGCAGGAACACGCCCCGGCCCAGTTGGCGCACCGTCTCGTTATCGGCAAGCTCCTTGATCGTCTTGCCGGCCACGTTCTTGTTGGTCAGCACGACTTCGACGACTTCGGCGGGCAGGTTGATGACGTCACGGTCCTCGACCTCGGTGCCAATGAGACCCGAGGCCTGCAGCACCAGCGCGTCATGGCGTCCGGTCACGCCCAGCACATCGCCGGCCTGCAGCGCCGTGCCCGAGTCGGCATCGATGATCTGGTCGCCGCGGCGGATGCGTTCGACGAACACGCGGGCGTCGACGAATTTCGCCTCGAGCTCGCCAACGGTCTTGCCGACGTAATCCGTGTTGTCCAGCCGGTAGGCCCGCGCCGTGAACTTGCGGTAGCCCGACAGTTCCATTGAATCGGCCCCGCCGGACATCTTGGCCTCGTATTCCTGGCATTCCTTGACGATGTCCACGCGCATCAGCTTCGGGCCCAGGGACGCCAGCAGCCAGGCGCTGCCCACCGTGCCATAGATGTAGCAGACCGCATACGCGACGGGGATGCTGTCGATCCACTGCTTCTTGGTGGCGGCATCGACGGACAGCCCGTTGATCGTGTCGGTGGCCACGCCCATGACCGCAGAAATGGTCTGCGCGCCCGACAGCAATCCCGCGCCGGTGCCGGCGTCAAAGCCGAACGCAACCGCGGTCCCCCAAGTGACCAGCAGGCAGAGCACGCAGATGACGACGGCAAAAATGACCTGAGGAAGGCCATCGCTTTTCATGCCGCGGAAGAATTGCGGTCCTACGCCGTAGCCAAGACCGAAGAGGAAAAGCAGGAAAAACACCTGCTTGAGAATGGGGGCAATCGATATGTTGAGCTGGCCGACCAGCACGCCCACCAACAGAGTTCCCGTTACTGCGCCCAGATTGAAGCCGAAGATCTTCTTGGCGCCGATCCAATAGCCAAGACCCAAGGTCAGGAAAATCGCCAGCTCCGGGTACTTACGTAGTGTGTCAAAGAACCATTCCATCACGAATCTCCTTCGTTCTGTACAGGTCAAGCACATTCGCAAACAGGGGGTAGCGCGTCGGTTACGTTAGCAGAGTCTTTGCGAAAATCAAACGTTTTTGACAATTTTGCGGCGCGGATAAAACGCGCAAAAAAACCGCGCAAAAAAAACCGCGGGCGTCACGCCCGCGGTTCTGATTGACGCCTGCGCTGCGGTTTACAGCGCGTTGGTCAGTTCGGGAACGACCGTGAACAGATCGCCCACCAGGCCGTAATCGGCCACGCCAAAAATCGGCGCCTCGGCGTCCTTGTTGATCGCGACGATGACCTTCGAGTCCTTCATGCCAGCCAGATGCTGGATGGCGCCCGAGATGCCGACGGCCACGTACAGTTGCGGCGCGACGATCTTGCCGGTCTGGCCAACCTGCCAGTCGTTCGGCGCGTAGCCGGCGTCGACCGCGGCGCGCGAAGCGCCCAGCGCGGCGCCCAGCTTGTCGGCCAGCGGATCCAGGATCTTGAAGTTTTCGGCGCTGCCCAGACCGCGGCCGCCCGACACCACGACGCGGGCGCCGGCCAGTTCGGGACGATCGCTCTTGGCAACTTCGCGGCCCACAAACGTGGACAGGCCCGAGTCGGCGACAGCGGCAGCGTCTTCGACCGAGGCGGAACCGCCTTGCGCGGCGACGGCGTCAAAGCCGGTCGTGCGCACGGTGATGACCTTGACGGCGTCGGCCGATTGCACGGTGGCAATGGCGTTGCCGGCATAGATCGGGCGCTGGAACGTATCGGCGGATTCGACGCCGATGATGTCGGAGATCTGCGCCACGTCGAGCTTGGCGGCGACGCGGGGCGCCACGTTCTTGCCCGAGGCCGTGGCCGGGAACAGGATGTGGCTGTAGCTCGAGGCCACGGCCAGCACCTGCGCGGCGATGTTTTCGGCCAGGCCGTCAGCCAGATGCGGGGCATCGGCCAGCAGGACCTTCGCCACGCCGGCGGCCTGGGCGGCCTGGTCGGCCACGGCGCGCGCGTTGGCGCCGGCGACCAGCACGTGCACGTCGCCTCCGATCTTGGCGGCGGCGGCGATGGCGTTCAGGGTTGCGCCCTTGAGTTGGGCGTTATCGTGTTCGGCAATAACCAGCGTCGTCATGATCAGACCACCTTCGCTTCGTTCTTGAGTTTGTCCACCAGCGCCGCGACATCGGCAACCTTGATGCCGGCCTTGCGGGCGGGCGGCTCGCTGACCTTCAGCGTCTTCAGGCGGGGCGCGGGATCAACGCCCAGGTCTTGCGGCGTGACGGTGTCCAACTGCTTTTTCTTGGCCTTCATGATGTTCGGCAGCGTGACGTAGCGCGGCTCGTTCAGGCGCAGGTCGGTGGTCACGATGGCGGGCAGCTTGAGCGACAGGGTTTCCAGGCCGCCGTCGACTTCGCGCGTCACGGTGACCTTGCCGTCGGCCAGCTCGACCTTGCTGGCGAACGTGGCTTGCGGCCAGTCCAGCAGCGCGGCCAGCATCTGGCCCGTCTGGTTGGCGTCGTCGTCGATGGCTTGCTTGCCCAGAATCACGAGCTGGGGCTGTTCCTTATCGACCAGCGCTTTCAACAGCTTGGCGACAGCCAGCGGCTGCAGTTCGGCATCGGTCTGGACCAGCACGCCGCGATCGGCGCCGATGGCCATGGCGGTACGCAGTGTCTCCTGGCATTGCGCAACGCCGCAAGAAACCGCCACGACTTCAGCGACCGCGCCCTTTTCCTTCAGGCGGGTGGCTTCTTCGACGGCGATCTCGTCAAAGGGGTTCATGGACATCTTCACGTTGGCGATATCCACGCCGGTCTGATCAGACTTGACGCGCACCTTGACGTTGTAGTCAACGACGCGCTTGACAGGTACCAACACCTTCATCCCGCTGCCTCCAATTGGAAAATAATGACCCGGCATGCGCCGGGATCGCATTGCACAATTTTTTCCTGATTCTACAGCTTCGCCAGCGCCCGTATGTGCGCGACCACGCTGCGGCCCAGGGCGGACAAGTTGTAACCGCCCTCGAGCGTGCTCACGATCCGGCCCTGACAGTGGCGATCGGCCACCTCGACCAGCTGCTCGGTGATCCAGGCGTAGTCCGCCTCCACCAGGCCCATCTGCCCCATGTCGTCCTCGCGATGGGCATCGAAGCCCGCGGACACTAGGATCAATTCCGGACGGTGCGCCTCCAGCCGCGGCAGCCAGGTGTCCGTGACGATGGTCCTGACCGCGGCGCCAGCCGTGTAGGCCGGCACGGGCACATTGAGCATGTTGGCGGCCGGATGGTCCGCGCCGCTGTTGGGAAAGAACGGATGCTGGAAGAAGCTGCACATCAGCACCCGATCGTCCCCGGCAAAGACATCTTCGGTGCCGTTGCCATGATGGACGTCGAAATCGACGATCGCCACGCGCGTCAGGCCGTGAAAGTCCATGGCATGCTGCGCCGCAATGGCGACGTTGTTGAAAAAGCAGAAGCCCATGGCCTGCGACCGGCACGCGTGGTGCCCGGGCGGACGCACGGCGCAGAAAGCCGTTCGCGCCTCGCCGCCCAGCACGGCATCGACCGCCGCCACCCCCGCTCCCGCCGCATGCAACGCCGCCTCGAAGGTGTGCGGGTTCATGAGCGTATCGGGATCGATAGGGTAATACCCTTGGTCCGGCGTATGTTTCTGCAAACTGTCCAGGTACTGGACAGTGTGCACGCGCAAGAGGTCATTGCGGGACGCCTGCGGCGCCTGCCGGTCATTCAGGTAAGGCATCAATCCGCTTGCGAGCAACTGATCGGAGATGGCGTCCAGCCTCTGGGGGCTTTCCGGATGCCAGCTTCCCATTTCATGCAAGCGGCATGCCGGGTGGGTAAGATACATGGTCTCCATAAGGAAGATTATGTTCATCTGTCGGCGAATACTGCAACTCGGCGCGCTTTCCGCTCTGCTGGCGGGGTGCTCCACCACCACTCCCACCGCAGCAACCTCCACTCCTTCCGCTTCCCAGACCGCTCAGGCTTCAGGGACGCCCGCCATCCGCATCGGGCCCAGCACGCCGACGCTCGGCCCCGAACTCGCGGACGACGCGCCCGCCACGCTGACGCCATCCGGCGCCTTGCGGCCCGACGTCCGCACCTTCGTCGAAAACCTGGCCGCCGAGCGTCAGCTGCCGCTGGCGCCGATGGTCCAGGCGCTGGAAAGCTCACGTTACAACGCCACGGTGGCGCGGCTCATCGCGCCCTCCCCGCCCGGCAAGAAGGTCTGGCGCAGCTGGCTGACCTATCGCTCCCGCTTCGTCGAACCCAAGCGCATTGCCTGGGGCGTCGAGTTCTACAACGAAAACCGCGACCTGCTGAATCAGGCGGCGCAACGCTTTGGCGTGCCGGCCCCGATCATCGCCTCCATCATCGGCGTCGAAACGCTGTATGGCCGCAACATGGGCAATTTCCGCGTGCTGGACGCGCTGGCCACGCTGGCCTTCGACTACCCGGACCCGGCCAAGCCCGAGCGCGCCACGATGTTCCGCACCCAGTTGGCCGACTTCCTGACGCTCGTCATGAACGACAAGCTGGAACTGGAAACCAAGGGGTCTTACGCCGGCGCGATCGGCATGCCCCAATTCATGCCGACCAGCGTGATGCATTACGCCGTGGACGGCGACGGCAACGGCCATATCGACCTGACCAACAACACCCAGGACGCCATCATGTCCGTGGGCAGTTTCCTGGCGCAGCACGGCTGGCAGCGCGGCGTGCCGGTGTTCGCGCCCGTGGTGCTGCCCGCCGACCCGACCGCCTTGGTGGACGGCGGCCTGGAGCCCAAGCAAAGCTGGACCACGCTGACGGCGGCCGGCTCGCGCCTGCAGCCCGGCGCATCCAGCGATGGCTGGGTCAGCCAGCCGCTGGGCGTGGTGGATCTGGTCGAGGAAATGCGCGGCACGGCGCAGTATCGCGTGGGGACGCCCAACTTCTTTGCGCTGACCAAGTACAACCGCAGCTACTTCTACGCCACGTCGGTGGCCGATCTGGCCACCGAGATCGAGGCCCGCGTGACGCGATGATCGTGCGCGCGCCGATTTTGCCCGCGCGGTGACTGCTGCCGCGCGGGTGGAAAAACGCCCCGGCGGATTCAACCGCCGGGGCGTTTTTTCATTCAAGGGATTGCCGCTTTGTCCTGGACGGCACGCCACGCAATCCCGCGCGGGCCAGCCAGCAGGTCAGTTGAAGACGCCGGTGGACAGATAGCGGTCGCCGCGGTCGCACACGATGAACACGATGGTCGCATCGTTGACGCGCTCGGCAACCCGCAGGGCCGCGACCAGTGCGCCGGCCGACGAGATCCCGCCGAAAATGCCTTCCTCGGCGGCCAGCCGCCGCGCCATCACTTCGGCTTCAGACTGCTGGATGGACTCGTAGGCGTCCACACGGCTGCGGTCGAAGATCTTGGGCATATAGGCCTCGGGCCATTTGCGGATGCCCGGAATCTGCGATCCTTCGGCCGGCTGCGCACCCACCACCTGCACGGCGGGGTTGCGCGACTTGAGGTACGTGGACACGCCCATGATCGTGCCCGTGGTGCCCATGGCGCTGACGAAGTGCGTGATGCGTCCTTCCGTCTGGTTCCAGAGTTCCGGGCCCGTGGTTTCAATGTGCGCGCGCGGATTGTCGGGATTGGCGAACTGGTCCAGCACCAGCCCCCGGCCGTCGGCCTGCATCTCGGTCGCCAGGTCGCGGGCGTATTCCATGCCGCCCTTGTCGGCCGGCGTCAGGATGAGCTCAGCGCCATACGCCGCCATGGCGGCACGCCGCTCGACGGACAGGTTGTCCGGCATGATCAGGATCATGCGGTAGCCCTTCATGGCGGCCGCCATGGCCAGCGCAATGCCGGTATTGCCGCTGGTGGCTTCGATGAGGGTGTCGCCCGGCTTGATGTCGCCGCGCTCTTCGGCGCGCTGGATCATCGACAAGGCCGGGCGATCCTTCACGGATCCCGCCGGATTGTTGCCTTCCAGCTTGGCCAGGATGACATTGCCGCGCGCGTCTCCCGCCGCCCCGGGAATGCGCTGCAGGCGCACCAGGGGCGTGTTGCCGACGGTCTGCTCGATGGTGGGGTAGGTAGTAGTCATGCGGTCGATCATAACTCCGCCCGGCGCCGCGCGACCCCAAAAGCCGCGCACGCGCCAGGGGCTCCCCGCATCGCCGGGATGCAGAGATGCAGGATCGCCGGACCGCCTGATCGCCTGATCTCCGGATCTCCGGATCGCCGGACCGCCGGACCGCCGGATCGCGTGACCGCCGGGCTCAGGGCTTGGCGCGGGCCGGGACCGGCGCGCCGCCCGCCGTGGACGCCCCGGCCGGCTTCGCCGCAGCCGCCTTGCCTGGTGCGGCGCGGGCTGCGGGCGCGGCTGCCGCCGCAGACTTCGGCGCGGCGCCCGACGCGCCGATCGTCAGGCCGGCCGCCTGAAGCGCCTGCGCCTTTTTCTGTCCGATGCCCCGCACACGCTCGGTCAGGTCGTCCAGCGATTCGAAACGGCCGCCGCGTTCGCGTTCGCGCACGATGATGTCGGCGGTGCGCGGGCCGATGCCCCGCAAGCCTTCAAGCTGGGCCGCCGTGGCCTGGTTGATATCCACGGCCTGGGCGGGCGGCGCGGCCACGCCAAGGCCGGCGGACAGCAGCAAGGCGCCAAGCACCTGCCGCAGCGCACGCTGGCCCGCGCGCGGGCAGGCGGGCATGGCGGCCGGACGCGCGCGGCGCCACGGCGCCAGCGGCAGATGGCGGGCAACGGTGGAATGGACGAAGGGATTCATGGGCACTCCTGAGGGGTCGGAGCGCAGCGGTTGCCGCGCCTTGTTCCCATCATCGGGCCCCGCCCCGCGCCGCGCCCGGCGAGTGAATCAATTCATCCAGCCCGGCAACCACGCGGGCGAAAAAAAGCCACCGCATGGCGGTGGCCTTGTCGGATCGGCTGCCGGAAGGATTACTTGCGGGCGCGCCAGTAGCGCACGTATTCGGCCACGCCCGTCTGCACATCGCGCATGGGTGCCGTGAAGCCGGCGGCGCGAAGCTGCGTGACATCGGCCTGCGTGTAGCTTTGGTAGCGGCCCTTGAGGTCGTCCGGGAACGGGATGTAGCGGATCAGGTCCAGTTCGGCCAGCTGCGCCAGCGTCAGCTCGGCCTCGCCACGCTCGGCGCGCAACGTGTTGACCACCGCGGCCGCCACGTCATTGAACGGCTGCGCCTTGCCGGTGCCGCAGTTGAAGATGCCGGATTGCTCGGGATGATCCAGGAAGTGCAGGTTCACCGCGACCACGTCTTCGACCGAGATGAAATCGCGGCTCTGGCCGCCATCCACGTAGCCGTCCCAACCCGCGAAGAGGCGCACGTGCCCGTGTTCCAGGAACTGGTTCATGTTGTGGAAGGCCACCGAGGCCATGCGGCCCTTGTGCTGCTCGTGCGGGCCATACACATTGAAGTACCGCAGGCCGACGACTTGCGCCGTCAGGCTGTCCATGCGCTTGCGCAGCACCTGGTCGAACAGCAGCTTGGAATAGCCGTAGACGTTCAGCGGGCCTTCGTTGTCGGGATGCTCGATGTAGGTCGTCGACCCGCCGTACACGGCCGCGGAGGACGCATACAGGAACGGCACGCGGCGCGTCTGGCAGAACTCGAAGAGCTCCAGCGTGACGCGGTAGTTGTTGTCCAGCATGTAGCGGCCGTTGCGCTCGGTGGTGTCCGAGCAAGCGCCCTGATGCAGCACCGCGCGGATATCGGGCAGGCTGCCGTCGGCGACTCGGCGGCGGAAGTCGTCCTTGTCCATGTAGTCGGCGATCTTGCAATCGACGAGATTGACGAACTTGTCGCCTTCGGTCAGGTCATCGACGGCAATGATGTCTTCGATGCCGCGGCGGTTGAGCCCGCGAACCAGGTTGCTGCCAATGAAGCCCGCGGCTCCGGTAACGACGATCATGAGGATTCTCCTGCCAATTCCGCGGCGGTGACGACGGACGTGCCCAGCTTGCCCACGGCGATGCCGCCGGCCTTGTTGGCCCAGCCCATGGCCTCGGCCCAGGGCAGCCCGATGGCGCGCGTGACCGCCAGCGTGGCAAGCACGGTATCGCCCGCGCCCGACACGTCGAACACTTCGTGCGCCTGCGCATCGGTGTGATCGCGTCCCGCATCGGAAAACAAAGTCATGCCCTGCTCGGACCGCGTCACAAGCAGGGCTTCAAGGTCCAGATCCGCGCGCAGGCGCTGCGCGCGATCGGTCAATTCGGCCTCGGAATTCCAGCGGCCGACCGCCTGCTGCATTTCCGAGCGGTTGGGCGTGACCAGGGTCGCGCCGCGATAGCGCGAGTAGTCATCGCCCTTGGGATCCACCAACACCGGGATGCCTGCGCTGCGCGCCAGCGCAATCAAAGACTCCACGCGGGTCAGCACGCCTTTGGCGTAATCCGACAGCACGACGATGTCGTGGTTGGCCAGGTGGCGCGCCAGGGCCGCGTCCACGGCGTCCAGCGATGCCTGCGAGGGATGCTGTTCGAAATCCACGCGCAAGAGTTGCTGCTGGCGGCCCAGGACGCGCATCTTTAGGGTGGTGTGCAGTTCGTTGTCGGCGATCAGGTCGCCCTGGATGCCGGCCTCGGTGGACAGGCGCCGGACGCTGTCGCCGGCCTCGTCCTGACCCAGCACGCCGACCAGCGTGACATGGCCGCCCAGCGCGGCCACGTTGCGCGCCACGTTGGCGGCGCCGCCCAGACGATCTTCGCGGCGGGCGACCCGCACGACCGGCACCGGCGCTTCGGGGGAGATGCGCTCCACTTCGCCGAACCAGTAGCGGTCCAGCATGACGTCGCCAACCACGAGCACGCGGCTACGCGAAATGGCTTCGGCGGGAAAAGAGTTCATTCAAGTTCTTCCAGACGGCGCGGCGCATAGGTTTCCCAGGCGTTGCAGCCGGGACATTGCCAGTAGAAGCGACGCGCTTGAAAACCGCAATTGCGGCATGCGTAGCGATCGAGCCGTTGCGTGTGTTTGTGAATCAGGCTGCGCAGCAGGGTCAGGTCCGCGCCCGGCACCGGGCCGTGGTCGCCATCGCTGTCGCCGTTGGCCAGTTCGGCCTCCAGGAGGCGATCTAGCCCCAGCAGCGAAGGATGGCTGCGCAGCGCGCCGCGCGCGAAGGCCCAAGCCGTCGCCGCGCCCTGCTGCACGCGCAGTTCCCGGAACACCACGTTGAACAGATCCAGGGACGCATGGCGGCCATACTGCTTTTGCAGGAAGTCCAGGCCCGCAGCGGCCTGGTTGGCGTTGCGATAGTTCGCCAGCAACTGCTCGGCCACCAGCCCGGCGTACTCGGACGCATCGGTCATGACCGATTCCAGGTACAGCCTTTCGCGCTTGGGATCCTGCTCGATCAGCGCCAGGCGCGCGCGCAGCATGGCGGTGCGCACCTTGGCGCCCTTGCTCGAGGCGGCCTCGGTGGTGGTCAGCGCGTGGTCCGCGGCGTCCAGCGCCTTGTGCGCGCTTTCGACGTCGGCCGGCTTGGCCGCCAACGCGGTCTGCGCCTGCTCGCAGTAGTAGTGCACGATTTGCGGGACGGGCTCGTCGACCAGGCCCTGCAAGGTCTTGACGGCCTCGATCGCACGCGGCCAATCGTGTTCGGATTCGTAGATGCGGATCAGCGAGCGCAGCGCGGGCAACGCGTAACGCGTGTCCTTGAGCTGCTCGAAACCGCTTTCGGCCCGGTCCAGCATCCCGGCCTTCAGGAAGTCCTGCGCCAGTTCGTGCTGCGCGTGTTCGCGCTCGGCCTGCGGCAGGTCGGAACGGTTCAGCAGGCTTTGATGCACGCGGATGGCGCGCTCCATTTCGCCGCGGCGGCGAAACAGGCTGCCCAGGGCAAAGTGCAGCTCCGTGGTTTCCGGGTCCAGCTTGGCGACCTCGACGAACGCGTCGATGGCGCGGTCCGGCTCTTCGTTGAGCAGGAAGTTGAGCCCGCGGAAATAGGAGTCAGGCAGGCTACGCGTTTCCCGCAGCATCTGCCGGATATCGAAACGCGCGGCCAGCCAGCCCAGTGCGAACAGCACCGGGACGAAAATCAACCACCAAGGTTCAAAATCCACTATTCGGACTCATGCGGTAATTCGGTGCAAAAAAGCCGGCGCGATGTCACAGCGGCGACATGGGAGCGACGGCTTCGGGGGGCACGACAGGCGTGGTGCCGTTGGCGGCGGCCTGGATGCGATCCAGTTCGCGGCGCAGGCGGATAGCCTCGCGGCGGCGGCGCAGCGCTGCGGGAACGGTCAGCAGCAGCCCGAACAACGCGCCAAGCACGAATACCACCAGCATGACGACGATCAGCGGGACGTCCTGGATGACGTAGTCGGCGTAGAACTTCACGGCGACGGGGTCGGTGTTCTTCAAGGCGAACATCAACACCGCCACAAAGACGAGCAATCGCAGGGCCCAGACGAGATAGCGCATGGCGCATGCTCCAGATGATTGAGACCGTCAATTGTAAGCGACGTCTTCACGGCGAGAGAAAAAAAAGCCCCAAGGCGGAGCCCGGACAGCGAATGCGAAGGTGGGACGAACGCGTGAACGGGCGCCACAAAAACGAAGCCCCTTGATTTCTCAAGGGGCTTCGTTCGCGGTCCGATCTGCCCGAAGGCAGCTCTGCCTGGCCGACGCGTCAATGCATGGCGTGCAAACCTGCCATGGAAGACGGCATCGACTCGCTCGATCCGGAGGATTGAGCGTCCTCGTCATTGCCGCCGACCAGGTCCACCCGTTCGCGCAATTCCTTGCCTGCCTTGAAGTGCGGCACCTGTTTGCCAGGCACCAGCACCTGCTCGCCGGATTTGGGATTGCGACCGATGCGGGGAGACCGCTGCGACAACGAAAAACTGCCAAAACCGCGGATCTCGATGCGCTGACCCGAGGCAAGCGCCTGGGTCATTGCATCAAGTACGGTCTTGACCGCGTAATCGGTGTCGCGGGCGGCCAGCTGAGGATAGCGGGCCGCCAAGGCGGCGATCAGCTCCGACTTGGTCACGAATTAACCGTCGTTGCGCTGTTGGTCCAGCTTGGCCTTCAGCAGCGCGCCGAGGTTGGTGGTGCCGGACGAAGCGCTGGCGTCGGACATGCGCTGGATCGTGTCGGCGGTTTCGGCGTTGTCGCGGGCCTTGATCGACAGCTGGATCGAACGCGTTTTGCGGTCGATGTTGACGATCATGGCTTCGATGTTCTCGCCGGCGGACAGCACGGTGGTGGCATCTTCGACGCGGCCCGAGGAGATCTCGGAAGCGCGCAGGTAGCCTTCGACGTCCACGGACAGCGTAACCACGGCGCCCTTGGCTTCGACCGACTTGATGGTGCCCGGAACCACGGCGCCCTTGTCAAACGTGGCGACGAAGTTGTTGAAGGGGTCGCCTTCCAGCTGCTTGATGCCCAGCGAGATGCGTTCCTTGTCGGTGTCGATGCCCAGAACCACGGCTTCGATTTCGTCGCCCTTCTTGAAGTTGCGGACGGCTTCTTCGCCAGCTTCCGTCCACGACAGGTCGGACAGGTGGACCAGGCCGTCGATGCCGCCGGGCAGGCCAACGAACACGCCGAAGTCGGTGATCGACTTGATGGCGCCGCGGACCTTGTCGCCACGCTTGAAGTTCGTGGCGAACTCTTCCCACGGGTTCTGGCGGCACTGCTTCATGCCCAGCGAAATGCGGCGACGGTCTTCGTCGATTTCCAGGACCATGACTTCGACTTCTTCGCCCAGGGTCACAACCTTGCGCGGGTCGACGTTCTTGTTGGTCCAGTCCATTTCGGACACGTGGACCAGGCCTTCGATGCCGGCTTCGACTTCAACGAACGCGCCGTAGTCGGTCAGGTTCGTGACCTTGCCGAACAGGCGGGTGCCTTGCGGGTAGCGGCGAGCCAGGCCCACCCACGGATCTTCGCCAAGCTGCTTGACGCCCAGGGAGACGCGGCTCTTTTCCTGGTCGAACTTGAGGACCTTGGCTTCGACTTCCTGACCCACTTGCAGGACTTCGGAGGGGTGACGCACACGGCGCCAGGCCATGTCGGTGATGTGCAGCAGGCCATCGATGCCGCCCAGGTCGACGAACGCGCCGTAGTCGGTGATGTTCTTGACCACGCCCTTGACCACGGCACCTTCGTGCAGGGTTTCGAGCAGCTTTTGACGCTCTTCGCCCATGCTGGCTTCCAGCACCTGGCGACGCGACAGCACAACGTTGTTGCGCTTGCGGTCGAGCTTGATGACCTTGAATTCGAGGGTCTTGCCTTCGTACGGGGTGGTGTCCTTGACCGGACGCAGATCCACCAGCGAACCCGGCAGGAACGCGCGGATGCCGTTGGTCATGACGGTCAGACCGCCCTTCACCTTGCCGGTGATGGTGCCGGTAACCAGTTCGCCGTTCTCCAGGGCCTTTTCCAGTTGCAGCCAGGCCGACAGGCGCTTGGCGCGGTCACGCGACAGGATGGTGTCGCCGTAGCCGTTTTCCAGGGAATCGATGGCCACCGAGACGAAATCGCCGGGTTGCACTTCGAGCTCGCCCTGGTCGTTCAGGAACTCTTCCAGGGGGATCAGCGCTTCGGACTTCAGGCCGGCGTTGACGACGACGAAATTGTGGTCGACGCGCACGACTTCGGCGCTGATGACCTCGCCGGACTTCATGTCCTGGCTCTTGAGGCTTTGTGCGAAAAGGTCGGCGAAGCTTTCGCCGCCGGTGGCGGTAGTGGAAACGGAAGACATGGGGTTGAAATCCATTGGGCCGAAATGGCCGTTAAGAACACACCGCAGCGGATTGCCCGCCACAGTGGAGTCAAAATACCTGCCGGCTGGCTGACCCTTGCGGGGTGGCCCGTGGGGGAGTCGCCTGGCTTGAGCAGGGCCTAATCAAAAAACTGCTTTAAGTGCTGCGTCGCGCATCACTGGCTGGCTTGCTGCCAGAAATCCAGTATTGCCTGCACCGTTTCTGCGATTGTCAGGTTGGACGAATCCAGCACGTGTGCATCTGCTGCGGGAGCGAGCGGCGCGGTGGCGCGCCCGGTATCGCGCGCATCACGCTCGCGCATATCCCGCAAAAGGTCGTCTAGATTAGCAGAAATTCCCTTTTCGATCAACTGCTTACGCCGCCTCTCCGCCCGGGCGACAACGTCGGCCACCAGGAAGACCTTCAGGGACGCATCCGGGAACACGACGGTGCCCATGTCGCGGCCGTCCGCGACCAGGCCTGGCGGCAGCCGGAAGGCGCGCTGGCGCTCGAGCAGCGCCTGCCGTACGCCGGGAAAGGCAGCCACGCGGGACGCGAAATTGCCCACTTCCTCGCGGCGGATGTCATGGCCCGCATCGGCGCCCTCGAGGTACACGTGGGGACCCTCGAAACGCACATCCAGCGTCTCGGCCACGCGAGCCACGGCCGGCTCGTCCTCGGCGGCAACGCCGCGGTTGATGGCGGCCAGCGCGGTCAGGCGGTACAGCGCGCCGCTGTCCAGCACGGCCCAGCCCAGCGCCTTGGCGACGCGATGAGCCACGGTGCCCTTGCCGGAGGCGGTGGGGCCGTCGATCGTGATGACCGGGGCCGGTGAGGCGGAAGTTGAAGCTGTCGAAGTCATGGATGCCATGCAGCGCTAGGCCGACACCAGGCCGGCGTAGACGTCAAAGTAACCCGGGAACGTCTTGCTGACACAACCGGGGTCGAGAATGCGGACCGCCGCCGGGCCAAACGCTGCCAGCGAGAAGCACATGGCCATGCGATGGTCGTCCCAGGTGCCGATGTGCGCATCGCGCCAGGCGTCCTGCGCCGGCGGCGTCACCTGCAGCCAGTCGGGACCGGATTCCACCCGCGCACCCAGCTTTTCAAGCTCGGTCTGCATGGCGTGGATGCGGTCCGTCTCCTTGACGCGCCAGCTGCCGATGTTGCGCAGCCGGCAGGGGCCGTCCGCATACAGGGCCAGCGCGGCGGCCGTCATGGCGGCGTCGGGAATCAGGTTGAAATCGGTGTCGAAAGCCTTCAGGCGCGCCCCGTCGGCGACCTGCACACCCGAGACTTCGATCCAGCCCGGGCCGTAGGTGACCTTGGCACCCATGTCGGCCAGGGTGCTCGCGAATCCCACATCGCCCTGGATGCTGTCGGCGCCCACGCCGGTCACCCGCACGGGGCCGCCGCCGATGGCGCCCAGCGCCAGGAAATACGACGCCGTCGATGCGTCCCCTTCCACGGCGATCTCGCCCGGACTCCGGTAAGCCGCGCCCGCCTCCACCACGAAGCGGCTCCAGCCGTCCCGCTGCACCAGCACGCCAAAGCGCGCCATCAGGTTCAGGGTGATTTCGATATAGGGCTTGGAGATCAGCTCGCCGACGACCTCGATGGTCACCGGCTTGCCGCTGCGCGCCGCCTGCAGCGGCGCGGCCAGCAGCAATGCGGTCAGGAATTGGCTGGACACCGAACCCTGCACGCGCGTCACGGCGTTCTCGGCGATGTCGCCGCGGCCGATGTGCAGCGGCGGATAGCCCGGCTGCCCCAGGTAGTCGATGCGCGCGCCCAGCGCGTTCAGCGCGTCGACCAGGTCGCCGATGGGGCGTTCGTGCATGCGCGGCACGCCGGACAGGCGGTAGTCGCCGCCCATCAGCGCCAACGCCGCCGTCAGCGGGCGAATCGCAGTGCCGGCATTGCCCATGAAAAGGTCGGCGCTTTCGACCGGAAAGCGGCGCACGCCCTGCACCGTCACGCGGCCGGCGTCCAGGTCGGACACCTGCACGCCCAACTGGCGCAACGCAGCCAGCATGACGCGGGTATCGTCGGAGTCCAGCAGGCCGGTGATGACGGTCGTGCCCTCGGCAATGGCCGACAGCAGCAGCACGCGGTTGGAAATGCTCTTGGATCCCGGCAAGGCCATCATGCCCTGCGCGCGCCGCACACGCGGCAGATCGAGGTAAGGCAAAGCGCCCATTGAACTACTCCTTGCGCCAGCCGCGGCGCGCACGCGCCGCCGTGTCCAGCAACGTCAGCAAAGCCTCGCCGTCGCCATCGGCAATAGCGCGCTCGGCACGGTCCAGCACCCCGCGCACCGCAGCCAGTTCGGCCAGCATCGCGTCGCGGTTGGACAGAAAGATGTCGCGCCACATCTCGGGCGATCCGGCGGCGATACGGGTGAAGTCGCGAAAGCCGCTGCCCGCCAGGTCAAGCCGGGTCTGGGCGTCGGCGGCCGTGGCCACCTGTTCCATATACACCGCGGAAAGCAGATGCGGAAGATGGCTGACCGACGCGAGCACACGGTCGTGCGCGCCTGCCTCCATGTCGATCACGTCCGCGCCGCAGGCCTGCCAGGCCCGGCGCACCAGCGTCAGGGCGGCTGCCTGGTTTTCCGGCACGGGCGTGAGGATGACGGTGCGACCGCGATACAGGCTGGCGTCCGCCGCCTCCGGCCCGGTACGCTCGGCGCCCGCGATGGGGTGGCCCGGCACGAACTGGCCAATGCGGTCGCCCAGCGCCTCGCGCGCGGCGTCGACCACCTCGGCCTTGGTGCTGCCTCCATCGGTCAGGATGGTATTTGGGGCAAGGTGCGGCCGCATCTGCGACAGCACGTTCGTCAGGCCGCCAACCGGCGTGGCCAGCATGATGAGATCCGCCTGGGCGGCCGCAGCTTCCGCTGGCACGGCCTCGTCGATCAGGCCCAGCGCGACGGCGCGTTCCAGCGACTGCGCATTGCGTCCCACGCCCAGCACCTTGCCAACCTGCCCGGCTTGGCGCAAGGCCGCCGCGAACGAACCGCCGATCAAGCCGACGCCAACCACTGCCAACACAGGAATCAGGGGGCCCGCGGCCCCCTGATCGGAAGAAGGTAACGCGTCGTTCATGCGGTCAGGATGGCGGTCAGGGCGTCGATGAATCGGGCGTTTTCATGGGGCAGTCCAATGGACACGCGCAACCACTCCGGCAGGCCGTCGCCGGCCACCGGACGCACGATGACGCCACGCTTGAGAAGTTCAAGGTTGATGCGCGGCGCGTCGCCGACGTGGACCAGCACGAAGTTGCCGTAGCTGGGCACGTAACGCAGGTTGAGCTTGTCAAACGCGGCGCAGAGCTGAGCCTTGCCCGCCTTGTTGGAGGCGTAGGCTTCTTCCAGGTAGTCCGCATCGCCGAGCGCGGCGATGGCCGCGGCCTGGGCCAGCGTGTTGACGTTGAACGGTTGGCGCACGCGGTTCAGCAGATCGGTCAGACCGGGCTGCGCGACCGAGAACCCGACACGCAGGCCCGCCAGGCCATAGGCCTTGGAGAACGTGCGCGACACGATCAGGTTCGAATAGCGGCGCACCAGCGCGGTGCTGTCAAAGCGCAATTCGGGGTCGAGGTATTCGTTGTAGGCCTCGTCCAGCACAACGGTGACGCGGTCGCCGTGGGCGGCCTCTACGCGTTCGAGGAATTCGGCGACCTTCTCGCCCGGCACGAAAGTGCCGGTCGGGTTGTTCGGGTTGGCGATGAACACCAGCCGCGTGTCGTCGGCGATCGCCTCGAACATCGCATCCAGGTCATGGCCGTGGTCGACGGCGGGCACCACGATATGGCGCGCGCCGCGCGCTTGCGTGGCCAGGCGGTAGACCGCAAACGAGTGCTGCGCGTACACCGCCGACGTGCCCGGTTCCAGCAGCGCGAGCGCGGCGATTTCCAGGATGTCGTTGGAACCGTTGCCCAGCGTGATCCAGTTCATCGGCACGCCATAGCGTTCGGCAAGCGCCGCCTTCAGGTCGAAACCGTTGGGGTCCGGATAGCGCGCCAGCGATTCGGCGGCGGCCAGCATGGCCGCGCGCGCCGACTTGGGCATGCCCAGCGGGTTTTCGTTGGAAGCCAGCTTGACGATGGTGGCCGGATCCAGCCCGAACTCGCGGGCCAGTTCTTCAATCGGCTTGCCGGCCTGGTACGGGGCAATGGCACTGACGTGCGCGGGGGCAACGAGGGGCTTGGATGCGTGGGTCATGATGTGGGATTCACTGCGCCGGGTAAGAGCCCAGCACTTTGAGGTAGGCAACCTGCGCCTGCAAGGCTGCCAGTGCGCGCTCGACATTCGGGTCGTTCCGGTGGCCCAGGACGTCGACGTAGAAATAGTATTCCCACTGGCCGGTGCGTGCCGGGCGCGACTCGAAGCGCGTCATCGACACGCCGTTGGCGGCCATGGGCGCCAGCATTTCATAGACGGCGCCCGCGCGGTTTGGCACCGCCAGGATCAGGCTGGTCTTGTCCTTGCCGCTGACGAGCGGCTCGATGTTGCCGATCGCCAGAAAGCGGGTGCGGTTGTGCGGGTCGTCCTGGATGCCAGCGGCGATGATCTGCAGGTTCCAGGCAGGCGCCGCGACATCGCCGGCAATCGCCGCGATGGTCGGATCCCCGGCGGCAGCGCGCGCCGCTTCGGAGTTGCTGGACGCGGCCACGCGCTCGACGTCGGGATAGTTGCGCGTCAGCCAGCCCTGGCACTGGGCCAGCGCCTGCGGATGCGCGGAAATGGTCTTGATGCCGTCCATGCTGCCCGATTGCGACATCAGGCAATGACGAATCACCAGCGAACGCTCGCCCAGGATCTTGAGCGGGGTGTTCAGCAGCAGGTCCAGGCTGCGGTTGACGGCGCCTTCGGTCGAATTCTCGACAGGCACCATGCCCACGTCGGCCTGTCCGGCCTCAACGGCGCGGAAGACTTCGTCGAACGAGGCGCAAGGCAGCTTCTGCACCGCATGCCCGAAGTGTTCCAGCGCGGCCTGTTCCGAAAACGAACCCTGCGGGCCCAGGAACGCGACCGTCATGCCGCGCTCGAGGCCGCGGCATGCGGAAATGATTTCGGTCCAGACCGACGCCACGCCGGCATTCGGAAACGGACCCGGATTGATCTGCTGCAGGCGGCGGATGACTTCGGCCTCACGCTCGGGCCGCAGCACGGGGCCATCGACGTGCGCCGCATGTTTGGCCTCGCCCACTTCCAGCGCGGCGCGGGCGCGCTGCGACAGGAGATCAAGGATTTGCGCATCGAGGTCGTCGATACGCTTGCGCAGGGGAAGCAGCTTGCGCTGCAGCTCTTCATCCATGGCGGCGCTCGAAGTCCTTCAGGTACTCGACCAGCGCCTTCACGCCTTCGAGCGGCAGCGCGTTGTAGATGGAGGCGCGCATGCCGCCCACGCTCTTGTGGCCCTTCAACTGCGTGAGGCCCGCTGCCTCGGCGCCCTTCAGGAAGGCGTCGTTGAGCGACTCGTCATGCAGCACGAACGGCACGTTCATGCGCGAACGCACGGGCGCATGAATGGGATTGCGGTAGAAACCGGTGCTGTCCAGGTAACCGTACAGCAGGTCGGCCTTGGCCTTGTTGGCCGCTTCCATGCCCGCCACGCCGCCGTTGGCCTTGACCCACTTGAACACCAGGCCCGCGATGTAGATCGCGAAGGTGGGCGGGGTGTTGTAGCGCGAGTGTTCGGCGGCCACGTTGGCGTAGTCGAACGCGGACGGGCAGATCGGCAATGCCTGGCCGATCAGGTCGCGGCGCGCGATGACCATGGTGACGCCGGCCGGACCAGCGTTCTTCTGCGCGCCGGCGTACATCATGCCGCAGCGCGTCACGTCCATCGGGCGCGACAGGAAATGCGAGGAAGCGTCGATGACCAGCGGCACGTCGGGCGCGCCCAGGTCGGCGGTATCGGGCCAATCCAGGAACTCGACGCCGCCAATGGTCTCGTTGCTGCACAGGTGCAAGTAGGCCGATTCCTTGCGCACCTGCCAGGTGTCGGCAGCCGGCACCCAGGTCAAGGGCGCCTGCTCGCGGCCGTCGATCTGGGTGGCGTGGTCGGAGCTGGCCGCGATATGCGTGCTGCCGTAGCGGCCGGCTTCCTTGTACGAGCGCTTGGACCAATGGCCCGTCACGACGAAGTCCGCGGCCGGCGCGCCGCGGCGTCCCATGAGATTCATGGGAACGATGGCGTTTTCCCCGGAACCGCCGCCTTGCATGAACATGACGGCGTAGTCCGCCGGCAGGCCCAGCAGGTCGCGCAGATCGGACTCTGCTTCATCGCAGATCTGCACGAAATGCTTGCCGCGATGGCTCATTTCCATCACGGACATGCCGCTGCCGTGCCAGTCCAACATTTCTGCAGCGGCTTGCTGCAGCACCACCTCGGGCAGGACCGAGGGGCCGGCCGAGAAGTTCCAGGGGCGGGCCATTATTGCTCCGTAGGTTCCGTCGAATCTGCTGCGTCGCTGCTGTCGTCGCCACCGGCTTGCTGGCCGTCTTCGTCCAGTTCGCCGTCGTCGTCCGCATCGCTTTCCACGACACGGCGCACGCCGGACAGCGTGCTGCCGTCGTCGACGTTGATCAGCGTGACGCCCTGCGTCGCGCGGCCCATTTCGCGGATTTCCGCGACGCGGGTGCGCACCAGGACGCCGCCAGTGGTGATGAGCATGATTTCATCCGTGGGCGTGACCAGCACCGCCCCCACGACCTTGCCGTTACGCGAGGTGGTCTGGATGGCGATCATGCCCTTCGTGCCGCGGCCGTGGCGCGTGTACTCCGCGATCGGCGTGCGCTTGCCGTAGCCGTTTTCGGTGGCGGTCAGCACCGTCTGCGTTTCGTCGCCGGCGACCAGCAGCGCAATGACGGTCTGCGTGTCTTCGAGCATCATGCCGCGCACGCCGCGGGCATTGCGGCCCATCGGACGCACGTCGTTCTCGTCGAAGCGCACGGCCTTGCCGGCGTCCGAGAACAGCATGACGTCATGCTTGCCGTCCGTGAGGTCGGCGCCGATCAGGTAGTCGCCATCGTCAAGGTCGACGGCGATGATGCCGGCCTTGCGCGGGTTGGAGAAGTCGGACAGCGGGGTCTTCTTGACCGTGCCGCGCGAGGTCGCCATGAAGACGAAGTGGTCTTCGCTGAATTCCTTGACCGGCAGCACCACCGTGATCTTTTCGCCGTCGGCCAGCGGGAACATGTTGACGATCGGCTTGCCGCGCGAATTACGCGTGCCCTGAGGCACTTCCCAGACCTTCAGCCAGTAGACGCGGCCGCGGTTCGAGAAGCACAGCAGGAAGTCGTGCGTATTGGCGATGAAGAGCTGGTCGATCCAGTCGTTTTCCTTCATGGCCGTGGCCTGCTTGCCGCGTCCGCCGCGCTTTTGCGAACGGTATTCGGACAACGGCTGGCTCTTGATATAGCCGCCGTGCGACAGCGTCACGACCATGTCGGTCGGCGTGATCAGGTCTTCGGTATCCAGTTCCGTCGCGTTCAGTTCGATTTCCGAACGGCGCGAATCCTTGGCGCCGGTCGAGAACTCGGCCTTGATGGCCTGCAGTTCTTCGCTGATGATCGTCGTGATGCGCTCGGGACGGGCCAGGATGTCCAGCAAGTCGGCGATGGTGGACATGATGTCCTTGTACTCGCCGACGATCTTGTCCTGCTCCAGCCCGGTCAGGCGTTGCAGGCGCATGTTCAGGATTTCCTGGGCCTGCGTGTCGCTCAGGCGGTACAGGCCGTCTCCCTGAAGGCCGAACTCGACGCCCAGGTCGTCCGGACGGAACGCCGCGCGGCCTCCCGGCGTGTCGCCGTCGGCGCGCGACAGCATTTCACGCACCAGCGACGAATCCCAGGACTTCGCCATCAGTTCCTGGCGGGCCACCGGCGGGGTCGGCGCTGCCTTGATGATCGCGATGAAATCGTCGATGTTGGCCAGCGCCACCGCCAGGCCTTCCAGCACGTGGCCGCGCTCGCGGGCCTTGCGCAACTGGAACACCGTGCGGCGCGTGACCACTTCGCGGCGATGCTGCAGGAAGTAGTCGATCATCTGCTTCAGGTTTAGCAGGCGGGGCTGGCCGTCGACCAGCGCCACCAGGTTCATCCCGAAGGTGTCCTGCAGCTGGGTGTTCTTGTAGAGGTTGTTCAGCACGACCTCAGGCACTTCACCGCGCTTGAGCTCGATGACAAGGCGCATGCCGTCCTTGTCCGACTCGTCGCGGATGTCGGAGATGCCTTCGATCTTCTTGTCGTTGACCAGCTCGGCGATGCGTTCCTGCAGCGTCTTCTTGTTGACCTGGTAGGGAATCGCGTCGATCACGATCGCCTGGCGATTGCCCTTCTCCATGTCTTCGAAGTGCGTCTTGGCGCGCATGATGACGCGGCCGCGACCCGTGCGATAGCCTTCGCGCACGCCGGACATGCCGTAGATGATGCCGCCCGTGGGGAAGTCCGGCGCCGGGATGAGCTCGATCAGCTCATCGACCGTGCACGCCGGATTGCGCAGGCAGTACAGGCAGCCGTCGACCACTTCCTGGAGGTTGTGCGGCGGAATATTGGTGGCCATGCCCACCGCGATGCCCGAGCTGCCGTTGACCAGCAGGTTGGGCAGGCGCGACGGCAGCAGCAGCGGTTCCTGTTCGCTGCCGTCGTAGTTGGGTCCGAAATCGACGGTTTCCTGGTCAATGTCGGCCAGGAGCTCGTGCGCGATCTTGGCCAGGCGGATTTCGGTGTAACGCATCGCGGCGGCGTTGTCGCCGTCGATGGAACCGAAGTTGCCCTGGCCGTCGACCAGCATGTAGCGCATGGAGAAATCCTGCGCCATGCGGACGATGGTGTCGTAGACGGACTGGTCGCCGTGGGGGTGGTACTTACCGATGACGTCCCCGACGATACGCGCGGACTTCTTATAGGCGCGGTTCCAGTCGTTGTTCAGCTCGTGCATCGCGTAGAGCACGCGCCGGTGGACGGGCTTCAAGCCGTCCCGCACATCCGGTAGCGCCCGACCGACGATCACGCTCATCGCGTAATCGAGGTAACTGCGGCGCATCTCTTCTTCCAGCGATACCGGAAGCGTCTCCTTGGCAAAGGAATCCATATATATAACGACAGAATCGTGTAAGGAGGAACCCGGGCCGGGTAAACAGGAAATTCTATCATTCGATTGAGGGACCGGTCGGATGGGCCGTCGGAAGGCGCCGCAAGCGGACCGCGACGGATCGATCGGAAACGCCGCCCGGCCAAGCCCACCCGCGCCCCGCAGCCCTGTTGTCAAAAACCAACATGGGAAACGGCAGGAGTGCCGAAAACGTCATATCCAGCATTAATGCGCCTGTCCAGGGAAGCCAAAGCCCCCCAAATGCCTTAAGATTGTTTCCAGCACGCAGGAAACCCAGTAGCTATTCCTTTGAACCAGCTCTTGGCGTTGCTATACTGGCCCCGTTTTCCTGATATGCGGCGGGGGTTCGCTGCGAGTCACTTATCCAGCTTCAAGCTCAACGAGGAGAAACATGAACAAACCCTCCAAATTCGCTCTGGCGCTCGCCTTCGCCGCCGTCACGGCCTCTGGTGTAGCTTCCGCGCAAACCGTGGACAACTGGCGCAACCCGTTCGGTGACGTTTGGAAGAACGGTACGAACGAACTGTGCTGGCGCGATGCCTTCTGGACCCCGGCCACCGGCATCCCCGGTTGCGACGGCGTCCCGGTTGCCCAGCAGAAGGCGAAGCCGGCCCCGATGGCGGCAAAGGTCGTGTTCAATGCTGACACGTTCTTCGACTTCGACAAGTCGACCCTGAAGCCCGAAGGTCGCCAACTGCTGCAGCAAGTCGCTCAGCAAGCCAGCACCATCGATCTGGAAACGATCATCGCCGTCGGCCACACCGACTCGATCGGTACCGAACAGTACAACCAGAAGCTGTCCGAGCGCCGCGCCGCTTCGGTCAAGGCTTACCTGGTCAGCCTGGGCATCGACCCCAACCGTATCTATACGGAAGGCAAGGGCGAACTGCAGCCGATCGCTTCCAACAAGACGAAGGAAGGCCGCGCCCAGAACCGTCGCGTTGAGATCGAAATCGTGGGTAGCCGCAAGTAATTGCTGGACTAGCTACAATAAAGGGGCCTCGCATAGCGAGGCCCTTTTTTTCGCCTGCGCCGTGCCCCTCGGGTGCAGCGCCGAGCCCTCTCCTCGCCTAGCGCGCTGGACCCCTCTATATATAGAGCAGCCTTACGCCGGACAGCCCATGAACACGCAAACTCACGACACCGCGCAAGCCTCCGTCAACGCCGACCAGGCCGAAATCGACAAGTTCAGCGCCCTGGCCAGCCGCTGGTGGGACCCCGAAAGCGAGTTCAAGCCGCTGCACGCCATCAATCCGCTGCGCCTGGAGTGGATCCAGGAATGCGCGGGCAGCCTGACCGGCCGCAAGGTGCTGGACGTGGGCTGCGGCGGCGGCATCCTGTCGGAAGCCATGGCCCGCAGCGGCGCCGAGGTGACCGGCATCGACCTGGCCGACAAGTCCCTGAAGATCGCGCGCCTGCACGGTCTGGAATCGGGCGTGAAGGTGGAGTACCGCAAGGTGCCCGTTGAGGAACTGGCCGCCGAGCAACCTGGCCAGTACGACGTGGTGACCTGCATGGAAATGCTGGAACACGTGCCGGATCCCGCCTCGATCGTGCGCGCGTGCTCGACGCTGGTGAAACCGGGCGGTTGGGTGTTCTTTTCGACCCTGAACCGCAACGCCAAGTCCTTCGTGTTCGCCATCATCGGCGCGGAATATGTGCTGCGCCTTCTGCCGCGCGGCACGCATACCTACGACCAGTTCATCAAGCCGAGCGAACTGTCGGCCGCGGCGCGCGGCGCCGCGCTGGAGCCGGTGAGCATGCGCGGCATGGAATACAACCCGATCACCCAGATCTACTCGCTGTCGTCCGACACCTCGGTCAACTACCTGATGGCTACCCGTAAATGAGCGCCCTGATCCTGTTCGATTTCGACGGCACCCTGGCCGACACCGCCCCCGACCTGGCAGCCGCCGCAAACCGTCAGCGCACCCGCCGCGGCCTGGAGCCGATGGCATACGAGGCGCTGCGTCCCGTGGCGTCCCAGGGCGCGCGAGGCCTGCTGCGCGTGGCGCTGGACCTGCAACCGGGTCATCCGGACTACGAGCCCACCCGCCTGCAGTTCCTGGAAGACTACGCCGCCAGCTCGACGGTGCACAGCAAACTGTTCCCGGGCATCGAGGAACTGCTGGCCGATATCCGCAACCGGGGCATGTCCTGGGGTATCGTCACCAATAAGGTCACCTACCTGACCTTGCCGATCGTCGAATTCCTGGACCTGACGCGCGACGGCGCCGTGCTGGTTTGCGGCGACACTACCGCACACGCCAAGCCCCACCCCCTGCCCCTGCAGCACGCCGCGCGCGAAGCGGGTTTTGAGATCGACCGCTGCGTCTACGTCGGCGACGACCTGCGCGACATCCAGGCCGCCCACGCCGCCGGCATGCCCGCCGTGGCGGCTGCCTATGGGTACGTGGGCGAAGAAGACAACGTCATCGCCTGGCAGGCGGAAACCTGCGCCAATTCGCCCACGGAATTGTGGGCGGCCATCGAGCCCTTGCTGCCGCGCGACCTGCGCTGACGGTCGCGCACGGGCGGCCCGGCGGCTGCCCGTCCCGCCGGGGCGGCGCCCGCACCTGCCTGGTGCCCGCCACTGTTCGGCCTCATTAGCGCAACTGACCGAACAATCTATCCGGGCGCCGGGGCTTTATCCGCCCCGCAATCTCCCCTAAAGTGTGAACCGTACACCGCGCTCCGGCTTTTTCGGATCGCTTCGCTACCGGCGCATGCCGGCGTCGTGGCCCAAGCAGGCCGCGGCGATTTCCCCGTGCTGACGGCCCTCAGCGTCCCGTCGCACCGTGCCCCGCCCGCCTGGCGTGGCGCACGCCAGACCTTTTAGACCTTGCCTTCAACTCCCTGCACGCGCGGCGCCTTCCGGCCTCGCGCCCACGGAATGCCTATGCTTTTGCCCATCCTGCTTCTTTCCGCCGCCGGCTTCACCATCCTGACCACCGAGTTCCTGATCGTGGGCCTCTTGCCCGGCCTTGCCCGCGACCTGAACGTCACCGTTTCCCAGGCCGGCCTGCTGGTGACGCTGTTCGCCTTCACCGTCGCGGCGACCGGCCCCCTGCTCACCGCCCTCATGGCCAACATGGAGCGCAAGCGCCTGTTCATCGGCGTGCTGGTGCTGTTTGGGCTGTCCAATGCGCTGGCGGCCGTGGCGCCCAACATCTGGATCATGGCGATCGCCCGCTTCGTGCCGGCGCTGGCGCTGCCGGTGTTCTGGTCGCTGGCCAGCGCCACCGCCGTGGAACTGGTGGGACCCGCACGCGCCGGACGCGCCATCTCGACGGTGGCCTTCGGCATCGTGGCCGCCACGGTGTTCGGCATTCCCATCGGCGTGCTGATCTCGGACGCCTTCGGGTGGCGCGCCGCATTCTGGGTGCTGTCCGCGGTGGCATTCGCCAAGGCCCTGCTGCTGCTCCTGACCTTTCCCTGCACGCGCGTCCGGGCCGACAGCGTGCGCCTCGTCACGCAGTTGCGCATCCTGCGCGATCCCATGGTGGTCAGTCACGTGTTGCTGTCGCTGCTGGTATTCACGGGCATGTTCACCGCCTACACCTACCTGGCCGACATGCTCGAGCGCCTGGGCGGGTTTGACGGCGAGACCGTCGGCTGGACAATGATGGCGTTCGGCGCGGTCGGACTGGCCGGCAACACGCTGGGCGGGCGCCTCGTGGACCGCAGCCCGCTGGGCGCCACGGCCCTTTTTTCGGCGCTGATGGCCGTGGGCCTGACGTTCGTTGCGCCCGCCATGCAGTCGCATGGCCTGCTGGCGGTGGCGCTGGGAATCTGGGGCATCGCCCAGGCCGCGCTGTTCATCGTCTGCCACGTGCGGCTGATGAAGTCCGCCCCCGAAGCGCCCGCCTTTGCCGCGTCGCTGAACATCTCGGGCGCCAACATCGGCATCGGCCTGGGCGCCGTGGTGGGCGGGCACGTGATCGACCACTACGGCCTGGCGGCGCTGGGCGGCGCGGCAGCCATCATCGTGGCGGTTTCCGTGGGCCTGGCCGCGCTGATGATGGCGGTGGCGCGCGGCCGGCGGCAGTCCAAGGCGGCGTGCGCCAACGCCATCTGAGCCGGCGCCGGTGTCCTGGCCGCCACGCCGGTTCCGGCGGGCAATTGCGCGATGGCAGGCTATTGCGTTTGACAGTACAATAGAGGTTCTTGGGGCCGATCCGGATTCGACGTGGGTCGCGAAACAACTCAGGGCATGCCGAGCACCAGTACGCTCGTTAAACCACTGGAACACTACAAACGCCAACGACGAGCGTTTCGCTCTCGCCGCTTAAGCGGTGAGCCGCTGCACTGATCTGTCCTTGGGTCAGGCGGAGGAAGGCAACTTCCTAGGGGGGTAACCCTCGAACCGCAGCAGCGACATTCACAAGGAATCGGTCTGCGCTGGGGTCACACGGCTCAGATTTAAATTACGTGAATCGCTTTGGTCCGGCCTGTCGGTTGGCTAAGTCCAAAGTTAAAACCAAATAAATCGACTACGCATGTAGAACTGGTTGCGGAGGGCTTGCGGACGGGGGTTCAATTCCCCCCGGCTCCACCAAATTCCGTTCAGCAACGTCAGCTGAAACCAAAAATCCTCAAGGATGCAGATCCTTGAGGATTTTTTTCGTCTGAGCCTGGCGGGCCCGCCGGCATTGCGGCGTCACTGCCGGTTGATCCAGTCTTGCGCGCCCTCGATGAACCACGGCAGATTCAAGCGTTCGCCCTCGCCGGACTGGATGGTCAGGCGCTGGCCGGACGGGTTGGAATCTGCCCCTGCCGGGGAATCCAACGGCCGGCTGCGGTAGTCCACGTTGCTGCGCGGTTGCTGCGGCGTGTCGGCACAGGCTGCGAGGGATGCGAGGGCTGCTCCGGCAAGGAGCAGCCGCAGCGCTGCGTGATGTGTCTTCATGGTGTGCGGGTTCCTGCTGGCGGCACAGGCCGGTGTGCCGGGCAATAAGGCCTTCCCCGTACCTTACTCGCATTGGGCTGCCCGCGTCAGCCTGCCCCCACCCGGCGGCCGAGTCGGCGCCCCGCGTCAGAACTGGTACTTCACCGTCAGCATGGCGTGGCGCGTGGGTGCGTAGATGCCGGTGTAGAACGTGGTGTCCAGACCCTGCAGGTATTTCTTGTCGAACACGTTGTTCAGGTTCAGCGTAGCCGAGACCTGGCGGTTGAAGTCGTAGCGCGCCATCAGGTTTGCAACGGCGTAGGCCGGCTGCTCGCCCTTGAGGGTCACGCCGGGCAGGGACCAGGTGGTGGCGCTGTAGTAGATGCGGCTTTGCCAGTTGACGCCGCCGCCCACGGTCAGGCGATGCCATGCGCCGGGCAGGCGGTAGGTGGTCCACAGTTTGGCCATGTGGCGCGGGAAGATGGTGCGGATGGTTTCGCCCGCGCCGTCCTGGGTGATGCTGTAGCTGTAGCTCAACGCCGCCTGCCAACCGGGGGCCAGTTCGCCGTTGAGCTCGACATCCAGGCCAGACGTCTTGGCGCCGCTGACAGCGCGATAGGCCGGCTCTCGCACCGTGCCGGGCACGAACTGGCCCTCGTCCACTTCGGCCAGGTTGTCCTGGCGGATCTGGTAGAGCGCGATGGCGCTGGTCAAGCGGCCGCCGAAGTAGTCGCTCTTCAAGCCGATCTCGTAGTTGTCGCCGGTGCGCGGGTCCAGCACGTTGCCGTCGCGGTCGCGGGCGCTTTGTGGCTTGAAGATGCTGGTGTAGCTGGCGTAGACGGAATGCTGGTCGTTCAGGTCGTAGACGAGGCCGGCGTAAGGCGTGACGACGCCGCTTTCGCTCATCTCGGTGATCTTGTTGTTGCGCGCCCACTCGGGCGACGTGTAGATCTGCGAGAGCTTGTAGCGGTAGTTGCTGACACGCGCCCCCACGATGACGGCCAGATCATCCGTGGGCTTCAGGCGCAGCGCGGAGTAGACGCCTTGCTGCTTCTGCCAGCCGTCGTAGTCCATGAGCTTCTGGCCAGACACGTTCGGCTTCGGCGTGTCGTTGCCCCAGTCGTAGATGTTGACGGCACGGCCTTCGATGTCGTCATCGGCTGGCTGGTGATAGTTCTTGAACTGCGCCCAATTCATCCCCACGACGAACTCGTGCTGCCGTCCCCACAACTCGAACGGTCCGGCTGCCTGCACGTCGAAGCCGGTCTGGCGCTGGCGGGCGCTGCCCAGGCCGCCATAGAACAGCACGCCGTCGCCCGTGTCGCGCTCGACGAAACCCCAACTGGCGTCGGCCGACGAGAACTCGCGTTTGCCGTGCAGGTAGTTGCCCGAGAACTTGAGCTTCCAGTCATTGGCGAACTTGTGCTCGAGATTGAGAAAGGCGTTGTAGACCTTGAGCTCGTCGGTGTTCCAGCGTGCACCCGCGTTGTCGGATGCCTTGAAATTGGTCTGCTGGCCGTCGCTGTAAAAGAGCGGTAGACCGGACGACGACTGTCCGCGCGGATCGTTGTTCTGGTAGTCGACCCCCGCCGTGAGCAGCGTGTCGGGCGTCAGGTCGGCCTCCATCACGCCGTAGAAGACCGTCTTGTTTTCCTTGTAGTAGTCGATATGGGTGTTGCCTTGTTCGTGCGCGGCAACGAAGCGGCCGCGCAACGTACCGGCCTCGTTGATGGGGCCGCCCACGTCCAGCTCGCCGCGGCCGCGGCCCCAGGTGCCGGCGCCCGCGCTGACGTAACCCTGGAATTCACGCGTGGGCTTCTTGCGCACGAGGTTGACGGTGCCCGACGGATCGCCTGCGCCGGTCAGCAGGCCGGTTGCGCCGCGCAGGACTTCGACCCGGTCGTAGATGGCCAGGTCTGTCTGGCTCTGCGGCACGTTCTGCGACACGATGTCGGTCGCGGTGAGGACGCCATCGAACTGGTAATTGTCGATGTTGTAGCCGCGCGAAAGGATCGAGAACCGGCTGGCGCCGATGTTTTGTACCGAGATGCCGGCGGTTCGATCCAGCAGCGCCCCGATGCTGTCGACGCCCTCGTCCTCGATGCGCTGGCGCGTCATCACGCTGACGGTTTGCGGCGTCTCGCGCTGCGTGAGCGGCAGGCCGGTGGCAAAGGACAAGGGTCCGGTCATGGCGTAGCTGTGCGATCCCTCCGTCGCGCCGACGCCGTCGGCCTGCACCGTGACGGGCGCCAGCGTCGCCACGCCGCTGGCCGGCGCCGCGCGATGCAGCACAAAGCTGCCGCCTTGCGCGGGTGAAGCCGCCAGACCGGTGCCGGCCAGCAAGGCGTTCAGAGCAGCCTGCGGGGTCAGGTCGCCCGACACGCCGGGGCTGTGGCGGCCTTGCGCGAGTTCGCCGGCGCCGGCAACCAGCACGCCCGATTCGCTGGCGAAGCGCGCGAGCACCGTGCCCAGCGGGCCGGCGGGAATGTCATAGTGCCGCGACGCGAGCGCGGAGGCCGGCGCAGGCGGTTGAACGATCGCGGTCTGCGCGGCGGCGTCGGGCGCCCACCCGGCCAGGACCGCCACGCCGCCCGCAATCGCCAGTTGCACGAGGCACGCCGGGCGGGTCAGGCGAAAGCCGCCTGCAAGGCGGGGAAGCGACAGGGGCGGCCAAACGGCGGCGGGGACTGAATGACGGGGCATGACGAACTTAGGTTCCGATGAGGTTTATCGACGAGCCGTGCGATTGAATTCGCTCTCATTAGGGGAATCGAACGAGAACCTCAAAAGCGGAACCGGGCGGGAGAAGTTTTTTGCAATGCGGGGGCGGGAGCCGCTGCAATGGCGGCCGCAGGGTTGAGCCAAACGTTGGCCGCCACGGGTGCGAAGGTGCGCCTTGGCAGCGCGGGGTTCACGTCAGCGGCCGGTGGGCGGGCCGCTTCTTGGCTGAATGCTGATCCACCACGGCAAGGTGCGCTGGACTCGGATCGGGAGAACCGCTTCCAGCATGGTCAGCGCCCGATCGGGGTCGGTGGCGGGATAGCTGCCAATGACTGGCAGATGCGCGATCTCTGGCGCGACGCGTATTACGCCGCCGCGATAGCGCTGCAATTCGCTGGCGACATCGGAGAGCGGCGTGTCGTTGGTCACCAGAATGCCGCGCGCCCAGGCTTCGCGAGCGCGATCGGCCGATTGCGTGGCGGCGAGCATTGCATCCGTGAAACGCGTCTGCTCGCCTGTCTGGACGACGCGGGTGCTGCCGGTGGCGGCAGTGCGGGCTTGGACGGCGCCCTTGAAGACGGCGACCAGGGTCTCGTCGCCTTCCAGCCGGACCGTGAATCGGGTGCCAAGGGCACGGACGCGTCCTTGTGGCGTATCGACGACAAATGGCCGCGCGGGGTCAGCCGCGGCCTGTATCAAGATTTCACCGGTCAACAGACGCAGACGGCGCAGGCCTGCGCGGTAATCCTCGTCGAACGCGCTGCCGGTGCTTAGCCAGACCACCGATCCGTCGGCCAGCTCGATGCGGCGGACCTCGCCGGTCGGGCTGCGGTAATCCGCCGTCCAGGCCAGCACCGCGCCCGGCAAGGGCGTGAGGCGCCAGGCCGCCAGCCCGGACAAGCCCGTGCCGGCCAGCGCAGCCAGACCCAGCAGCATCTGGCGGCGCCGCGCCATGCGGCTATTGGCGGCACAGAAGCCCTTCGCGGCCGAGTCCCGGCTGGGACTGGTCTGGACGGGCTGGAAATGGCTGCTGATGCGCTCGACGTAGCGCCACGCGGTCCGGTTTTCCTGCGCGCGATCGAGCCAGATCTGCCAGCCCCGGCGCTCGTCGGCCGTGGCCTCGCCGGAGCGCAGCAACGCAAACCATTCTGCGGCCTGCTCCAGCGCCAGATGCGAGGGTTCGGCCGGCGGCAGCAAGCCGTTCATGCCGGTCCTCTTGCTGAATCCGTGTGCGTCATGCCGGACCGGTTCCCAAGGACGCCGCGAGATGCGCCGGCGCATCAGCCACCACGGACCGCGCTTCCAGCATCAGGCAGTGCAGCATCGCCTGGGCGACGTACTTGCGCACCATGCGGGTGGACACGCCCAGCTCCTGCGCCACTTCCTTGTCCGACATTTCGCAGGCGACCGCCATGACGAACGCATTGGCGGCTTTGACCGGCATGCTGCGCAGCATGCCGTCGATTTCCAGCAGCGCCTGGATCACGATGACCTGATGTTCGGCCGATGGCGCCAGAGCTTCGGGCCGCGCGGCCAGCTCTTGCAGCCACATCTGCTCGATCTGGCGGCGGCGCCAGAGGTCGACGCACATGCCGTTGGCCATGGCGCGCAGATAGGCGCGGGCTTCGGGCGCGCTATCGAAGCGGCGGGGTTTCTGGATCAGCCGCACGAAGGCGTCGTGCGCCAGGTCCGCCGCATCGCACGAATCGCCCAGGCGGCGGCGCAGCCACCCATGCAGCCATCCGTGATGGTGGGAGTAAAGGGATTCGATCTGGGAAGACGGCGTGTCGCTGGCCACGGCGGTAGAAGGACCTCGAGCCATCCTGGGACGCCCGGAAATCTAAATAAGAATTAATCGTGATTATCCTTGCAACGGCCCCCTTTTGCAACGCAACCTCTCCGTCCGCATGAAACGGCGCCGTGGACACGGGCGTTCATAACGAAATTTTATTGTTTCATGCTTTATCTTGCCGGCAGAAACGACCGCCCGGGTTTCGACCCCAAATTTTGGATGAAGTGTCTGCCCCTCCTGCGGCGTGATCGCGCAACGGGAATCGCCCACCCACACAATGCCGCCGGACCGATGACATAGTTCGACACATATTACGAATGCTTTCAAGACAAAATGAACGCAAGAAAATGCCGCCGGCGTGGGGAGGCCGATTCTCGCTATGAAAGTGCTGTCGATATTCGGCACGCGTCCCGAAGCCATCAAGATGGCTCCGCTGGTTACCGCGTTGCAACACGAGCCGCGGATTCAAAGCGTGGTGTGCGTCACCGGCCAGCACCGCGAGATGCTGGATCAGGTGCTGTCGCTGTTTGAGTTGAAGGCGCAGCACGACCTGGACATCATGGTACCCAACCAGACGTTGAACGGCTTGTACGCCCGCCTGATCAGCCGGGTGGACGGCGTGCTGGAGGCAGAGAAGCCGGATTGCGTGCTGGTGCATGGCGACACAAGCACGGCATCGGCTTGCGCGCTGGCCTCCTTTCACCGGCGCGTGCGCATCGGTCATGTGGAGGCCGGACTGCGCACGGGCAATCTGGCGATGCCCTTCCCCGAGGAAATGAACCGGCGCGTGGTCGATGCGATCGGCGACCTGCTGTTCGCGCCGACCGCGCAATCGCGCGGCAACCTGTTGCGCGAAAACCTGGCGGGCAGCATTACGGTGACCGGCAATACGGTGATCGACGCGCTGGCGATGACGTGCGCCAAGCTGACCGCCGGCAGCGCGCTCACCCGCATGCTGCAGACGCGGTATGCATGGCTGGACCCGAACCGCCGGCTGCTGCTGGTGACCGGCCACCGGCGCGAGAGTTTTGGCGAGGGGTTCCGCAACATCTGCGCGGCGCTGGCCGAACTGGCGCAGCGGGACGATCTGCAGATCGTGTACCCGGTGCACCTGAATCCGCAGGTACGCGGCGTCGTGATGCCCGAACTGTCCGGGCTTGCCAATGTCCACCTGATCGAGCCGCTGGATTACCTGGACTTTGTCTGGTTCATGCAGCGCTCGCACCTGATCCTTACCGACTCCGGCGGCGTGCAGGAAGAAGCGCCTTACCTGGGCAAGCCGGTGCTGGTGATGCGCGACGTGACCGAGCGGCCCGAAGCGGTGCAGGCCGGCACGGTGGCGCTGGTGGGCACCGACACGCGGCGCATCGTCGCCGAGGTCAACCGCCTTCTGGATGACCCCGCGCTGCACGGCGCCTTCTCGCGGCGGATCAATCCTTATGGCGACGGCAAGGCCAGCCAGCGCATCGTCGATGCGCTTTGCGGCCGCGCCGTCTCCGAATTCGCTCCCCACGCTACCGCCCCCTCCTCCTTCTGATGCTTGCCGCGATGCCCTTCCTGCCCGGAGTCTTCATGCCCCTCTCCTCACAAGCCACCGATGTCCGTACGTTGTGCCGCGCCTTGATCGCGGCGGGGCTGCTGGCGCCGCTGGCCGCGATGGCCAGTCCGGCCGGCGACGCGTTGCGCCGGCTGCAGAGCGACGACATGGTCACGCGCAGCACCACGCTGGAGGACCTGGGCATCAACGAGCCCGTGGTCCTGTCCAACAGCGATGCGCGGCAGGAGTTCTATATGCCGGTGCCGCGCGGCGTGCCGGTCACGGACGCCCGGCTGGATTTCGACGCGCGCTACACCAAGGGCGAGCCGGGCCGGACCAGCATGGTGCTGTGGCTGGACGGCGTGCCGCAAGCCGCGCAGCGCATCGCCGATGGCGACGGGTCGGCCAGCCGGACGCTGGCCGTGGAGCGGCGCACGCGCGAGTCCGGATTTCTGCGCGTGGGCGTGGACTGGCAGTCCGACATCGCGCTGCGCCATTGTGAAAGCAACCGTGCCACAGGCAACGCCCTGACCATCTCGCCGCAGACGCGGCTGACCTATCGCTATGACGCATCCGCGATCAACAACCTGGATGATGCATGGGGCTCGCTGCCCGGCAAACCCGTGCTGATGGTCGCCGGCCGCAAGCTGGAGCAGCAGGCTTTTAACAGCGCCTGGCGCATGGGTGTGGCGATGGAGCGCAGCGGCAAGCGCGTGGCGGTCAGGGCCTTTCCGGCGGTGGGCGAGGACGTGGACACGCGGGGCTTGCAAGCGCCGGCCGGCCTGGCGCAAGTGCCGGCGTTTGCCGCGGTGACGGGCAAGGAGACCCATAAGCTCGCCAACCCGGCGGAAATCGGCGCCCTGCTGGTGATGGGCGCGCCGGCCGTGGCCGGCGATGTCGTGATTGCCGACGCGGCGCTGACGCAAAAATACAGCGAGGCACTGGACGCCTTGCAGGCCCAACTGGCGTCGGACCCCGATGCCGCGGACGCCTTCAAGGCGTGGCGCCAGCAGCGCATGCCGCTGGCGGGCGCCGGCCTGCCGTCCAAGGAGATCCGGCTGATGTCCCTGGGCCGGCAGGCGGTCATTGCCCTTGCGGCCGATGCGGGCGCGCAAGGCGCAGGGGTCTTCGACACCGCGTGGCGCCGCATCCTGGCCAGCCGCCAGGTGCAGGTGCAAACGGCCGTCCCGCCGCAGTCTCTTCAGGATGGCGGCGTGCGCCTGTCGGCGCTGGGCGGCTCGTCCGCCAGCTTTGACGTGGTGGCGCGCGGGGATTGGAACACCTCGTTTCCGCTGGCTGCCGTGACCAGTGATGGCCGCGTGCCGGATGAACTTGTCATGGACGTGGCGGCAGCGCCTGGCGCGTCGACCACGCGCCCCGTGGCCTCGGTGTTCTGGAATGGCATCCTGCTGGGCGCCAGGCAGCTTGAGGCCGATGGGCGGCCGGAGCGGCTGACGGCGCGCGTGCCGGGTTACGCGCTGGGCGTGACCAATGCGGTCCGCGTGACGTTCCAGCGTCAGCCCGTGTCGGTGGACTGCAACGAGATTCCGCAGGGCTATCCCGTGAACGTGCTGCCGACCAGCTATGTGAAGCCCGGCAAGTCGCAGCCGGACGGCACCTTCGTGGGTCTGCTGCCGCAGATGGCGGGATCGCCGCAGGTGCTGATCCCCGACAGCTATCTGGCCGACGCGCCCGCCAACATCAAGCGGGTGATCGGCATCGCCGCGGCCAGCGGCGTATCGGCCACGCGCGCCGAGCTGGCGGTGTCGCCCGCCGGCCAGGCAGTCAAACCCGCGCGCGCCTTCCTGGCGATGGAACTGCAGGTGGAAGGCGCCAAGCCTGCCGTCAAAGTCACCGACCGCAAGCAGCTGCAGGTGGCGGGCAAGGACACGACGTGGCTGGACATTTCCGGGCTTGCCCAACTGAGCACCGCGGAAGTCGTCAGCGCCGGGGGCCAGGACGGCGTGCTGTGGCACACGCTGGGCGAGCAGCCCGGCATGACGGACGCGCCCTTTGTGCTCAATCGCGGCAACATCGCGATCATCGGAGCGACGGGTCCGGTGGCATGGATCGACAGCGACAATCCGGACGCGAGCCATCCGCCCGGAGCGGGCGAAAGCGCCTTCTTCGAATGGCGGCGGTATATCTCGTGGAGCGTGCCGGCCATCAGCATCAGCCTGTTGGTGCTGCTTCTGATCCTGATCTTCGCAATGCGCGTCAGCCGCAGGAAGAGCAAGGATTCGAAGTAAGGCCCGGTCGACATGTCCTCGCTCTACTGGCCCTACCTGATCGCGGATTACTACCGCGGGCTGGAGGTCGTGACCGCCGTGGTGGGCGTCATCATCCTGCTGTCCAGCCTGGATGACCTGTTCATCGACGGCTGGTACTGGGTGCGCGAGCTGCGGCGCCGGCTGACGGTCAAGCGCCGCTACGCGCCGCTTACCGCGGAGCAACTGCGCGCCAAGGAAGAGCAGCCGCTGGCGATCATGGTGCCGGCCTGGCTGGAGTACGACGTGATCGCGTCGATGCTGGAAACGATGGTGTCGACGCTGGAATACAAGAACTACATGATCTTCGCGGGCACCTACCAGAACGACGAGCGAACGATCAAGGAAGTGGAGCGGATGCGGCGCCGATATCGCCAGCTGGTCCGCGTGGAGGTGCCGCACGACGGCCCGACCTGCAAGGCCGATTGCCTGAACTGGATCGTGCAGGCGATCTTCGCGCAGGACGCCAAGCAGCCCGTGCCGTTTGCCGGCGTGATCCTGCACGACAGCGAGGACGTGCTGCACCCGCTGGAACTGAAGTACTACAACTACCTGCTGCCGCGCATCGATTTCATCCAGCTGCCGGTGACGTCGCTGGAGCGGCACTGGTACGAGCTGGTGGCGGGCACCTACATGGACGAGTTCGCGGAATGGCACACCAAGGACCTGGTGGTGCGCGAGAGCCTGTCCAGGATGGTGCCCTCCGCGGGCGTGGGCACGTGCTTTTCGCGCCGGGCGCTGGTGGAACTGGCCGCCGAGACGAACAACCAGCCGTTCAACACGGACACGCTGACCGAGGACTACGACATCGGCGCGCGCCTGGCGCAGCGCGGCATGCGCCAGATCTTCGGCAAATTCCCGGTCGAATACGTGACACGCCGCCAATCGTGGTTCGGCATGGGCAAGGAACGCATCGCGCCGCTGCGCATGCCGCTGGGCGTGCGCGAATACTTTCCGAACACCTTCCGCACCGCTTACCGGCAGAAGGCGCGCTGGACGCTGGGGATCGGGCTGCAGGGCTGGCAGCAGGTGGGATGGACCGGGTCGCTTGCGACCAAGTACCTGCTCTTTCGCGATCGCAAGGGCCTGGTCACGTCCTTCATCGCCATCCTGGCCTACGTGCTGCTGGCGAACTTCTTCGTCTTCTACCTGGCCGACCTGTTTGGGTGGTGGACGGTGTATTACCCGTCGTACTTCCGGCCCGGCGGCTGGCTGGTGACGCTGATGTGGGCCAACGCCGTGGCGCTGCTGCTGCGCGTGGTGCAGCGCGCTTACTTCGTCGGCCGGATGTACGGCTGGGAACATGCCCTGCTGTCGGTTCCACGGATGATCGTCGGCAATTTCATCAATGCCATGGCAGCCGCCCGGGCCTGGCGCCTGTTCATCGGCCACCTGATCACGGGCAAGCGGCTGGCGTGGGACAAGACCATGCACGATTTTCCGTCCACGGATCAGCTGGCGCAGCAGCGCCAGCGCCTGGGCGAGCTGCTGCTGTCGTGGCAGGCCATCGACCAGTCCACGCTGGAGCAGGCGCTGACGATCCAGGCGCGCGAGAAAAAACCGCTGGGCCAGATCCTGACCGAACAGGGATGGCTGGACGAAAGCACGCTGCACGAAGCCATCCGATTCCAACAGGCCGGGCAAGGCGAACCGCCGGCCGCGCCCCCGACCAAACCCTCAGTTCCATGACGTCCTTTCCCCGATCGCTCGTTCTGTCCGCGGCCCTGGCCTGTGTCTGGGCCGCGGCGCCTGTGAGCGCGCAGGCGCAGTCCCGGGCCGAGGCGCCGCTGGAGGGCGCCGCGTGGCAGTTTGCCGACGAGGGCTACCGGAACTACGACGCCGGCAACTACGCGCTGGCGCAGCAGCAGGCCGAATCGGCCATCGTGCTGCGACCGGACGTCGAGCGCCTGCGCCTGCTGCTGATCTATTCGCTGCAGAAGCAGGGCAAGATCCAGGAAGCCGACAAGGCGGCGGCTGACGCGATCGCCAGCGGCCTGGACACACGCGCCCTGCGCCAGGCGCGCGCGAATCTGCGCCCGGCTGCGGCCAGCCCCGCCGCGCCCGCTGCCGGTGCGTCGGCCGCTTCAGCCCCCCGGCCAAGCAGCGCCTACCAGCGCGGCTTTCCCATCGCCACGCGCGCGTACGCCGACTACAACCGCGCGGACTATGCCGCCGCCGAACGCGGCGCCGAGCGCGCGTTTCGCATCGATCCCAAACAGGGCGCGTGGGCCATGCTGTGGCTGGACGCGCTGGAAGCGCAGGGCAAGTACGCCGACGCCGAGGCGGCGGCCGCCAAGGCCATGGCGCTGGGCGCGCCGAACAAGAACGATCTGGCCGCGCGGCAGCAGACGCTCAAGCGCCGCATGGCCGTCAAGCCCGCCGAAGAAGGCTATCAGGCGCTGATCGCGAACCGTCCGGGCGATGCGGTGCCCCTGGCGCGGCAGGCCGTCGCGCTGGCGCCGGACAGCGCCAGCCACCGCCTGCTGCTCATCACGGCCCTCATGCTGGACAACCAGCTTGAAGCGGCCGAGGCGGCCGCCACGGACGCCATGCAGCAGGACGACGAAAACACCGTGGCGCTGCTCTTGCGCGGCTATCTGCGCCAGCGCCAGGGCAAGACGCAAGCAGCCGACGCGGACTTCGACGCGGCGCTCAAGCAGGACTGGCTGGACGACGAACAGCGGCGCAATGTGCGCCTGATCGCGGCCGACGCCGCGCTGGCGGCCGGCGACAACGCGCGCGCGCTGGCGCTGGTCGAACCGCTGGGCGGCAACGACGAGGCCGCGGCGCAGCGCATCAAGCGCGCCCGCGCGCGCCCTGCCGTTCCCGCCACCCTGACGCTGGCGAACTATCCCGCGCCCGTGCAGGACTGCCGCGACACGCCGTACGGCACCTCGTGCGAACTGCTGCCGTCGGACGCGGCGGGCAGCGGCGGCCCGGCCTCGCTGGCCTACGCCGCCTATGCCCGCGAGGACTACCAGGAAGCCATCGGCCAGGCGCGCAAGGCTGTCGAACAGGATCCCGCCAACAAGGAATACCAGCGTCTCCTGACCACCACGCTGGCGGCGGGCGACGCCGCGCAGCTGGCCGAGGCCAATACGCGCATGAGCGAGGCGCTGGCCGCGCAGCCGGACGATCCCGCGCTGCTGATGCAGCGCGGCTACCTGCACCAGCGCATGCGCCAGCCCACGCTGGCGCTGCAGGACTTCCAGGCGGCGCGCGCGACCGGCAAGGCGCCGCCCACGGTGATCCTGGACGAAGGCTATGCGCTGGCCGGCACGGGAGACAAGCGCGGCGCGGTCGATCGCCTGAAGACCGCCATCGACGAGAACGACGCGGGCAAGCTGGACCTCACGCCCCAGCAGCGGTTCGACACCCGCAACGCCATCGGCGGCCTGTCGCGCGAATGGGGCGGCTACTTTTCGGCCGGCTACCGCGGCGCGCGGCCCGCGTCGTCGGGGCTGGGCGGCGCAGCCATCACCGTGCCCGGCGACGCCGTATTCAGCACTACGGAAATCTTCTGGCGGCCATCCGATTTCCTGAATTCGTCGACCCGCACCTTCGAACTGTACGGGCGCCTGTCCAACACGCTGTACGACGAGGGCAGCCGGACCGCCAGCCAGACCGTGTCCGACCCTTGCGCCGGCACGGTCGACATCGCAGAAACCACCAATCAGGGCATTTCTGGCATTCCCACCACCATCGGGTCGCTGGGCATGCGCTTCACGCCATCCACCGAAGTGGGCCTGACGTTCGGCCTGGAGCGCCAGTTCAACCTGGGCAGCGCCACGCGCCGCGGCACATTCAGCCCGGCCCCGCAGGAGCTGCGCTGCGCCCCCGCCCTTGGCAACAAGACCGCGCACTACCAGACGGACGCCGGCAGCGGCGGCTGGCTGGCCTATGTCACTTACGGCTTGTACGAAGGCACGACGCTGCGCATCGACCGTCCTGACTGGTTCACGATGGAAGGCTACGTGCAGGCCGGCTATTCCTGGCAGGACATGCCGGCCAAGTTCTGGCTGCGCGACAACACGACGGGCGTGGATAGCGAGAAGTCATCGGGCCGCTTGAAGCGCGACCAGGCGTTCGGCGCCGGCGAACTGCGCGTGGGCCGCAGCTATCGGCTGGACGCCATCAGCGAGCGGCTGGTGTTCTTTCCCTATGCCGTCATCGGCGCGGACTGGCTGTGGAACAAAAACCGCGTCACGGGCTTGGACATCGAAGGCGCCGAGTCCTTCCGGCTATTTGGCGACAGCACCTCGTGGTCGATGGGCGCCGGCCCGGGCTTCAACCTGCGCTACTGGTTCCGCGAAGGCCATTACACCGCGCCCATGTCCTATCTGGACCTGACGACGCAATACCGCTTCAACATCGGCGGCGGGCAGGCCGACCGGGCCAAGGGCCTGTTCATCAACCTGACCCTGTCGTACTGACGGCACGCCGATCCGCAACACAAGGAGTTCATCCATGCACCATGCAACCCGTCTTCCGAAACGCGCCCTGCCCGGCGCGGCGCGCGCGCTGGCATCGGCCGTCCTGCTGGCGGCGTGCGCCACAGCGGCGCAGGCCCAGCAGGCCTCGTCCATCGTCATTCAGGGCAAGGACAACTGGCTCTTTCCCGGCTGGGGCAGCCTGACGCAGGTGGACATGCGCGGCATCGACGCGTCCACGCAGCTCGTGCGCGAGACGCGCGATGCGCTGGCGGCCAAGGGCATCCAGCTTGAAGTGCTGGTGCTGCCCGACAAGACCCTCTTCTATCAGGACAAGCTGCCGGACGGCAAGACGCTCAGCGCCGACGTGAAGAAGCGCTACCAGACCATCCAGGACAAACTCAAGCAGGCGGGCATCTCCACCATCGACGACGAGGCCGTGCTGCAGGGGGTCAAGCGCAGCGGCCAGGAGGTGTTCTACCGCACGGACCAGCATTGGACGCAGGCTGCCGCGGACGCCACCGCCGACGCGCTGGCGCAGCGCATCAAGACGGACGTGAAGACGCTGGCCGGCAAGCCGGGCACCGGCATGCAACTGGGCAGCGTGGTCAACGAACGCCGCTATGGCGATCTGGCCGAGCTTTTCCTGACGCCGGACCAGCGCAAGCAGGCCGGACGCGAGACGTTCACCGTGCGCCGTCAGGCCGAAAACCAGAGCCTGCTGGACGACACGCCGGCGCCGGTGCACGTCACCGGCCACAGCATGGTGCAGCCCTACTTCGGCTTTCCGCAGAAGCTGTCCAACGCGCTGGATCGTCCGGTGTCGGTCAACTGGAAACCCGGCAACGTGGGCCACTGGATCATGCTGCTGGAATACCTGGAGTCGCCCGCGTTCAAGCAGAACAAGCCGCAGGTGCTGGTGTGGCAGATGTTCGAACCCACCTATGCGCAAGGGCCCGACGCGCGCGGTTTGTGGGACAACGCCTCGATCATGAGCGCCGACACCTGGCGTGCGCGCATGAAAGCGGCGATCGGGAAGTAAGCGCGTGAATGCGCCGGAAAAATCGGACGCCGGCCGGCGGCGCGCCGCCCCCCCGGAGGCGAGCGGCCCGGAGGCGAGCGGCCCGGAGGCGAGCGGCCACCGGCTGACCGCATGGGTGGTGGCGCTGCTGCTCGCCGTCGGCCTGGGATGGGGCGGCTGGCGGCTGGTGCAGGCGCGCATCGGCGCGGTTGCCCTGTCGCCGTCTGCCTGGCTGGATGGCTCGGCCGGCGCCGCGCTGAACAAGGCGCTGGCATTGCCGCGCCAGGCCGACGTCGACACCTGGAACGCGGCCCTGCGCTACCGCCTCTTCGGCGACCTGGGCGCGCAGGTCGCAATGGGCTGCCCGCAGTGGCTGTTCTACCGCGACGGACTGCGCCCGCCGCCGGGCGTCCATGTCTTTGACGAACGCCTGCGCCTGATGCGGCATTGGGTGCGCGAGCTGCGCGCCAAGCAGGTCCAGGTCCTGGTGGTGGCAGTGCCGGACAAATCGCGCATCGAGGCCGGCCAGCTTTGCGGCCTGCCGGTGTCGCAGCCGATGCGCCGGACGCTGGACGCCTGGCAGGACGCGCTGCGCGCGGACGGCGTGCCCTTCGTGGACCTGCGCGACGCGCTGCTGGCCGCCCCCGCCCCCCGCTTTTTCCGAACGGACGTGCACATGAACGCGCAGGGCGCGCAGGCCGCCGCCACGCGCGTGGCCCAGGCCGCCCTGCCGCTGCTGAACGGGCCGGGCGCGCAGGCCTTCAAAACGGAGCCCGCGTCCGCGCCGCAGCCGCGCATGGGCGACCTGATCGTGTTGGCGGGCCTTGAAAACGCGCCGCCTGGATGGCGGCCCGCGCTGGAAGCGGTGTCCGAAGCGAAGATCGAACCCGTGCGTAGCGGCGGCCTGCTGGACGAGCCGCCACCGGTCGAGGTGCTGCTGGCGGGCAGTTCAAATGGCCGCCGCAGCCAGTTCGCCGAGCGCCTGGGCATGGGCTTGTCGCGCGAGGTCTGGAACATGAGCCTGGATGGCGGGCAGTTTTCGGGCGCGCTGACGATGGCGCTGGGCCAGCGCGCGCAGTGGCCCGCCAGCCTGAAGCTGGTCATCTGGGAGTTCTCGGAAAACGCCCTGTCGCTGCCGCTGACCGCGGACGAACAAGCCCTGCTGGCCCGCATCCCGTAGCGAACCAAGATGCTATTCAATTCCTACCTGTTCCTCTTGATCTTCCTGCCGGTGACGCTGGCGGTGTATTACGCGCTGGGACCGCTGAACGTGCGTCTGGCGGCGCTATGGCTGTGTTTGACCTCGCTCGTCTTCTACGGCTGGTGGAATCCGCAGTTCGTCGTGCTGCTGGCCGGTTCCATCGCCTTCAACTACATCGTCAGCCAGCTGATACTGCACTACGCGGAGCGGCCACGGCTGCAGGGCCTGATTGTGGGGCTGGGCGTGGGCGCGGACCTGGCGCTGCTGTTTCACTACAAGTACTTCGCGACGCTGCTCAACTTCCTGAACGACCTGGGCATGACGGCGGCGTCGGCGGACGACATCATCTTGCCGCTGGGCATCTCGTTCTTCACGTTCACGCAGATCGGCTATCTGCTCGACTGCAAGGCGGGCGTCGTGAAAGAGCGCAGCCTGCTCAGCTACGTGCTGTTCGTGACGTTCTTTCCGCACCTGATTGCCGGCCCCATCCTGCATCACAAGGAGATGATGCCGCAGTTCGCCCAGCCGGAAAATTACCGGTTCCGGGCCGAGAACCTGTCGGTGGGCGCAATGCTGTTCGTGATCGGGCTGGCCAAGAAGGTGCTGCTGGCCGATGGCATCGCCCCGTACGCCGACGCGGGCTTTGCGGCGCCGGGCGAGCTGCAGTTCTTCGGCTCGTGGGGCGCGAGCCTGTGCTACGCGCTCCAGCTGTATTTCGATTTCTCGGGCTATTCGGACATGGCGCTGGGCCTGGCGAAGATGTTCGGCATCCGCTTCCCGCTGAATTTCAATTCGCCCTACAAGGCGGGCAACATCATCGAATTCTGGGCGCGCTGGCACATGACGCTGACGCGCTACATCACCGCGTACCTGTACTACCCGGTAGCGGTGGCCGTGAACAAATGGCGCACGAATCGCGAATTGCCGGTCGGGTCAGCCGGGCTCAAGACGCTGGGCGGTTTTGCGGGCAGCATCGCGCTGCCGACCCTGTTCACGATGACGCTGGCGGGCGTGTGGCACGGCGCGGGCTTTCAGTTCGTGGTGTTCGGCCTGCTGCACGCCATGTACCTGTCCGTGAACCACGCCTGGCGCATCTTCGTGGTGGGCCGCAAGCCCGCCGCCGCCCGCAACACGCCCGCCGCCACGCGCGCGCTGTGCGTGCTCATCACCTTTGTCGCGGTGCTGGTCGCGCAGGCATTTTTCCGCGCGCACGGCGTGGGCGACGCGATGCTGCTGGTGCAGGGCATGGCCGGCGCGCGCGGCGTCGAGCCGCTGGACCTGTCCGCCCACGTTGCCGGCCTGCCCTTTGGCGACGCCTGGCGCGTCATCGCCGGACACCACATGCAGCTTATCTATGCTGTCGTGCTGCTGGCCATCGCATGGTTTGCACCTAATTCGCACCAGATCCTGGGCCGGTGGTCGCCCGCCCTGTTCAAGCCCAACGAGGCGCCGCAGCCCTTCATGCGCTGGCGTCCCAACCTGGCATGGATGGCGGTGATGCTGGTGCTGCTGGTTTTCTGCCTGGCCAACCTGCACAAGGAAGCCCGGTTTCTCTATTTCCAATTCTGACCTTGCAAGGTCGCGGAGCATGACATGGACATCAACGCTATCGAAGCCAAAGTGGCGCAACTCGTCGAAGGCATCATCCTCACGCAGGTCGATCCGGACACGCTGCTGATCGAATCAGGGCTGGTCGATTCGCTGGCGGCGGTGGACGTGGCGCTGGCGGTCGAGCGCGAGTTCGGCTGCAAGATCCCGCCCACGGAGATCGACGTGCACCTGGAATCGGTGCACACGCTGGCCGCCTTCATTGCGGAACACCGCCGCGCCTGACGCGCCGCCACCGGAGGGCCGGACCATGCGTTTCGACTTCAATGCCTTCG
The DNA here is from genome assembly GCF_037039475.1 of Achromobacter sp. E1. Lineage (NCBI taxonomy): Bacteria > Pseudomonadati > Pseudomonadota > Betaproteobacteria > Burkholderiales > Alcaligenaceae > Achromobacter > Achromobacter sp. E1. The sequence goes on along the minus strand of NZ_CP146253.1, from coordinate 1,537,373 downwards.
ACTTCGCCGACACGCAGGCGGGCGCGGATGCCATCGCCGTCGTGGACGCGCGCGAGCCGACGTCCTGGGGCGCGCTACGCGCGGCCACCGACGCCTGGGAACACGCCGCGCGGCAGGCCGGCGCACACGCCGATACGCCGCTGGTGATTACCGGCCACAAGGAGACGGCGTTTCTGGTGGCCATGCTGGGTTGCCTGAGACTGGGCGTGCCCTTCGTGCCGGTCGACGTCATCAACCCGCCCGAGCGCATCGCACGCATCGGCGAACTGGTGCGCGCCGGCCTGCGTTACGACGCGCAAGCGGCGCGTTTTACCGCCACGCAGGCCCAGGCCGCACCGCTGCAAGAGAAAGGCCTGGCCTACATCATGTTCACGTCCGGCAGCACGGGCGACCCGAAGGGCGTGCAGATCGGCCGCGAAAGCGTGTCGCGCTTTGCCGGCTGGATCTCGGACTGCCTGGCGCTGGGCGCGGCGCCGGTCTTCATGGACCAGATGCTCTTCAGCTTCGATTTCTCGCTGTTCAACTGGGTTGGCGCGCTGGCGCTGGGCGGCACCTGCGTGCTGTGCCCGCGCGAGACCATCGCCGAGCGCGATGCCTTCGTGCAGTACCTGGCCGACACCCGCATCAGCGTCTGGGCCTCCACGCCCTCGTTCGTGCGGCAGCAATTGTTCAATCCCGATTTTGATCATGCCCACCTGCCGGACCTGCGCGTCTTCGTCTTCGGGGCGGAATCGCTAACCCCTGCCCTGGCTGAAGAACTGTGGCAGCGCTTTCCGCAGGTGCGCATCGTCAATTCCTACGGTCCGACCGAGGCCACCTGCTCGACCACCTGGGTCGAGATCGATCCGGCGCTGCGCTCGGCGGCGCCCAACCCGTTTCCCATCGGACGCGCCAAACCGTATGCCGAGGTGTTCATCGAAAACGGTGAGATCAGCATCGCGGGCGATCACGTCATGCGCGGCTACCTGAACCGCCCGGACCTGAACGCCACGCGCATGTTCACGCGCGGCGGCAAGCGCGGCTACCGCACGGGTGACCTGGGCGAGATCGACGCGCAAGGGCTGGTCACGTTCCGCGGCCGCATCGACGACCAGATCAAGCTGCACGGCTACCGCATCGAACTGGCGGAGATCGACGCGGCCATCGCCGCGCTGCCTGGCGTGCGCGCCGGCGCGACGGTGGCGCTGCGACGGCCCGACGGCGCCATTGTCCGCCTGATCGGCTTTGCGGAACCCGCGGGCAGCGGCGACGGCCCGCACGCCCCCGCCACCGGATTGCAGCCGCTGCCGCCCGGACTGGCGGACTGGAAGCACACGCTGGGCCGCCGTCTGCCCCCCTACATGATTCCCTCGGAGCTGGTGGCGTGCCCGCGCTTTCCCACCACCAGCACCGACAAGGCGGACCGCAAGCAGCTCGAACGGCTGTACCTTGAAACGCGCCTTAGCAAGAAACCGGAGCCGCAAGCGTGACTCGCACCTCTTTTCGCCTGGCCCTCACCCTTGCGATGGCGACCTGCGCCGCCAGCGCCGCCGCCGAAGGCGTGCTGGCGCAACTGTATGCGGCCAGGCCGCCCGCAGGATCCTCGTTCGTGCGGGTGGTCAATCCGCACGTGAATCCGCTGCAGGCTCAGGTCGCCCAAGGTCCGGTCCAGGAGATCGGCCCCGACCGGCAAGCCACCACCTACGCCATCGTGAAGGGCAACCAGCCCTTTGACGTGCGCATCGACGGCAAGCTGGCCGGCACGCTGCAGGTGGCGCCCGACACGTTCAGTACGCTGGTGCCGCGGCGCGACGGCGGCAGGCTGTCCTTCAGCGTCATCGACGATAGCGCCGGTGCGCAGGATGCGCTGAAGGCCGAGCTGCGCTTTTACAATCTGGCGACGGACTGCCCGGCCGGGCAGTTGTCAGTCAGCCCGTCTGGCCCCGTCCTGTTCAAGGACGTCGAGCCCGGCGCGTCCACCGCGCGCGCGATCAATCCGGTCAGCGCGACGCTGGCCGCCGGTTGCGGCGCCGCCGTGTCCAAAGCGTTGCCGCTGCCGGCCTTGCAACCCGGCGACCATTACAGCCTGTTCCTGACCGGCACGCCCGAAGCCCCCGTGCTGCGCGGGCAAGCCAGCGGCACGGACCCGTACAAGAAATAGGAAGACACTGTCATGCGCCGCGTATTCCGGGACGACCACGAACTCTTTCGCGACCAGGTCAAGCGCTTCATTGCCAGCGAGATCGCACCACACTATGCCGAGTGGGAAGCCGCCGGCGTAACGCCGCGCGCGCTGTGGCGGCGCGCGGGCGAAGAGGGGTTGCTCAACTGCGCGCTGCCGGACCCCTATGGCGCGGGCGGCGACTTCGGTCATGCGGCCGTGGTGATCGAGGAACTGGCCCGTGCGAACTTCCTTGGCATCGGCTTTTCGATCCATTCCGACATGGTCGCGCCGTACCTGATGAACGTCGGCACCGACGCGCAGAAACAGCGCTGGCTGCCCGCCATGACGCGCGGCGAGACCATCGGCGCCATCGCGCTGACCGAGCCCGATGCGGGCAGCGACCTGAAGGCCGTGCGCACCCGCGCGCGGCGCGATGGCGACCACTTCGTGCTCAATGGGCAGAAGACCTTCATCACCAATGGGGTGAACGCGGGCCTGGCCATCGTGCTGGCCAGCACCGATCCGGACCTGGGCGCGCGCGGGCTGTCGCTTTTCTGTGTAGAGGAAAACCTGCCCGGCTTTACGAAGGGCGGGCCGCTGCACAAGATCGGCCAGCACAGCCAGGATACCTGCGAGCTCTTCTTCAACGACGCGCGCGTACCGGCCGATTGCCTGCTGGGTCCGCTCAACCAGGCGTTCGAGATCATGACGCGCGAACTGGCGCGCGAACGCCTGGCCATTGCGCTACGCGCGGCGGCCTCGCAGGAAGGGATGCTGGATGAGGCCGCGCAGTACACGCGCGAGCGCAAGGTGTTTGGCCGCCGCGTGATCGACTACCAGAACACGCGCTTCAAGCTGGCGAACGCCCGCGCGCAGAGCGTCATGCTGCGCGTGTTTCTGGACGATTGCCTGGCACGCATGATGGAAGGCGAGCTGGACGCCACGACGGCGGCCATCGCCAAGCTCAACGCGACCGAGATGCAGGGCCGCATTTTGGACGACCTGCTGCAGCTGTACGGCGGGTATGGCTACATGGCGGAATACGGCATCGGCCGCGCCTGGGCCGATGCGCGCGCGCTGCGCATCTTCGGGGGCACAAGCGAGGTCATGCTGGAAATCATCGGCCGCAGCTTCAATTGACGCGGCGCGCGTCAGACGCGCGCGTCCATCCAGGCCTGCATCAAGGCCTGCGCCTCGGGCGTATCGCCGATAACCCACGGGTCCAGCGCGAAAGCCACGATGCGCTTGGCGCCATAGCCGCGCGCGACTTCCCATTGCTCGTACACCCGCGGAAAGTCGGCCGAACGCGCCTTGAACGTCGAGCCGTCAGTCGCGCCTGACGGCAGTTCCTCGAAGAGCTCCAGGATCAGGTCGAACGACGCACGGCGTTCCAGCAGCATGTCGTGCAGGGGCGCCAGCGCGCGCAGATTGGCCATCCCCGCCACGCCCACGCCATCCTGGATCATCGGATGGATGCCGACGTGGTCCAGAATGCGGCTCCACAGTGTCGCCAGCGACCCGTTGCCCGGCAGCCGGCTGAAATAGGTGGAGATGCAGGGCACGTTGCCGCTGGTGTCCTGCGCCGCGCGCGACAGCGCGTCCAGCCACGGCATCAGCAGCGACTGGCGCTCGTCGGACGCCCAGTTGTACTGTTCCAGCTCATACGGCAGATACCATCCGCGGAAGGCGCGGCGCTGGTTCCAGCCGGATTCGCGCATGTACGCGATGCCGCGCTCGCGCGTCTGGTCCAGGAAGGCGGCCAGCGCTGGGGTGTCGGCGCCGGCCAGCACGTCCCACCAGCGCTGGTCGTACGGCAGGCCGACGTGGATGCCCAGACCCTGGTGCGCGGCTTCGTCGAACAGTGTGTCCAGCAGCGCGCCGGGCGCCATCCAGTCGTCTGGCCGCCCGCCTTCCAGTCCGGTCCATTGCAGGAAGATCTCGCGGCTGCCCAGCCGGCGGAAACTGCGCAGCCGCAGCCGCCAGTCGTCAGCCGTCAGGTCCGCGTGGCTGCGCCAGAGCTGCAGAAACGTGGCATTCACGGAAACTGGCGGCGAGCATGCCGCCAAGGGCGCCAGCGCGCCGAGGGCCAGCGCCTGAAACAGGCGCCGGCGCAGGGGGGACTTGAGCTGCGGATGTTCCAGAAGACTGCCCTGCCCTTATCCGCGGTTGCCGAAAATGCCCGAAAGCGAACCCAGCAGATCGGCCGGGTTGAAGGACTGGCCGGGTTGCACCGCGCCGTCAGGCGTGGCCTTGTCGACCAGTTGCGGCAGCAGGGCCGACAGGGAATCCAGCACGGCGCTCTCGTCTTGCCCCGTCTTGGCGGCCAGTTCGTTCACGACGCCGGGATCCAGCACGGCGCCGAGCTGGCTGGGGCTGACGGGCAGGTTCTGCCCCGTACCCACCCATGACGCCACGACTTCGCCCAGTCCGCCCTTCTGGAAGCTGGCGATCAGCCCGGTCAGGCCGCCAGGGTACTTGTTCAGTTGTTCGATCAGCGCGGGCAGCAGCGAGGCCGATCCGCCTTGCTGACCGCCGCCGGCCATCGAGGCCAAAGTGTCCAATAGGCTCATTGCCGCGCTCCTGAAAAAGTCGGGAAATCAGTATAGGCCCATGAAAAGCGCGGTGTGCGTCAATGCTGTTGCCGCCGGCGACGACTTTGCAAAAGTTGTAAATCGCGCGCGCAGCCACGCGATCCGGCTCACCCTTTGGTCGGGGCCGCCGATGCCCGCAGCGCCTTCAACGCCTTCTGGCCCGCGCGCCCGTCCGGCGGCAGTCCCAGTTCGCGCTGGGCGGCCTGCAAGGCCTGGCGCGTACGGGCGCCGATCATGCCGTCGGGTTCGCCCAGGTCGTAACCCCTTGCGATCAAGAGGCGCTGCAGCTCGCGCCGCTCGGCGCGCGACAAGCCAGGATCGTCCGTCGGCCAGGCCTGCAACAGCGGACCGCCGCCCCGCAGGCGGTCCGACAGATGCGCGATCGCCAGCGCGTAGCTTTCGGCCGCGTTGTACGAGTACAAGGCGTCGAAATTGCGCGTGACGAGGAACGCCGGGCCGTTGCGGCCGGCCGGCAGCAGCAGTCCGGCCGGGGTGTCGCCCGGCGGCAACGCCTGCCCGTCGGCGCGCGTCACGCCCTGTCTGGCCCACGCGGACATCGGACGCTTGTTCTTGCGGCCTGCCCCGGCTGTATCCAGCCCGGCCGGCAGCTTGACCTCATAGCCCCAGACCAGACCCGGATTCCAGCCCGCGCGCTTGAGGAAATTGGCCGTCGACCCCAGCGCATCCGGCACGCTATCGACCAGATCCCGGCGGCCATCGCCGTCAAAGTCCACCGCCAGTCGCAGGTAAGTGGACGGCATGAACTGGGTCTGGCCGAACGCGCCCGCCCAGGATCCGACAAGACGCTCGGGCGCGATGTGCTCGTCCTGGATTATCTTCAGCGTGGCAAAGAACTCGCCGCGGAAATACGCCTGCCGCCGGCCATAGCACGACAGCGTGGACAGCGAGGTCAGCAACGGCCGGCCCCCCAGCGTGCGGCCGAAATTGCTTTCCACGCCCCACACCGCGGCGATGGTGGCCGGGTCCACGCCATAGCGCACCGAGGCCCGGTGCAGCTCGGCCTGCCAGCGCGCCATGCCGGCCTGCCCGTCGGCCACGCGCTCGTCGTCCACCAGGCCCGCCATGTAGTCCCAGATGGGCGTCTTGAATTCCGGCTGCGCGTCCAGCAAATCGATCACGGCCATGTCGGGCACAAGCTGGGCGGTATGCGTGTCGAACGTCGCGCCCGAGACGCCGGCCTTCAAGGCGGGCGCCCGCAGTGTCGACAGGCAGGCGGCAAAGGAGTCGGCGGCCAGCGCCGCAGGCGCGGGCAGGATCAGCGCGGCGGTCGTTACCGCGGCGGTCGTCACCGCGGCGCGGGCGCCGCTCAACAGGGATTTCATGCTTGGGATTCCTTGGGAGGTGCGATCGCGGCATCGCCTTGCAGGCGCCGCGTCCAGTCTTCGACTTCACCGGCACGGGCGCGCTTTTCAAACAGCGCACGCCAGTTGGGCGACAGTTCGGGCAACGCGGCAAGCGCGTGCAGCACGCCGGGATCGAGCTCCCGGCGATTCAGGATGTCCTGCACGCGCGCCAGCGTCCATTGCGGATGCAGCCGCTCCGCAAGCGTGAGGGTGTCGCCAGCCGACAGCCAGCCCGTCTGCAGCACGCGGTAATACCAGCCCGTCATGCCGCTGGCCTGAACCTGCGCGGCCATGCCCTTGTGCTGGAACCGGTGGTCCAGCTTCCAGCATGGCTGGCGCGCCTGCGACACCTGGATCAGCGCCGAGCCCGCGCGATAGATGTCGCCCACGCATACGTCGCTTTCGGTCAGGCCGGTCGTGGAAAGATTTTCGCCGAAGGCGCCGGGCGCACGCAGCACGGCGCGTTCGCCCAGCGCCTGGCGCCATGCGGGATAGTGGTCGCGCGCATAGTGATGCAACGCCTTTTCCGGGCCGCCATGAAAGCGCCGGTCCGCCTGTTCGTCCCCGTCCAGCCCTTCCAGGCCCAGCCAGCGCCGTTCGGCAACCGGCTGCTTGTCGATACCGCTGTCGCGTCCCGAATCGCCCAGCGGCCGCACCGCGCCCGTCAGCAGGGCGTCGATCGTGATGTTCATCTTCCCGTCTTCCAATCAGCCGGCCTGCAGCGCGGCAAGCTCGTCGTCGTCGAATCCGGCGGCGCGCCGCGCCTCCAGGTTGAAGGGGCCACGCAGGCGGGGCGCCTGGTAGCGCGCCGCCAGTTCGGCGTAACAGGCGACCGGCTCCTTGCCCGCCAGCGCGCACTGCTGCTTGTACCAATGGTTGCCGATCGCGACATGGCCGATTTCGTCGCGCAGGATGATGTCCACGATGGCCGCGCTTTGCGCATCCCCCGCGCCCGCCAGCTTGTTCCGGATCATGGGGGACGCGTCCAGACCGCGCGCCTCGAGCGTGCGCGGCACTAGCGCCAGGCGCGCGAGCAGGTCGTCCCGCGTGCGCTCGGCCATATCCCATAAGCCGTTATGCGCGGGGAAGTCGCCATAGGCGAATCCCAGCGCGTCCAGCCGCTGGCGCAGCAGGTCGAAATGCAGCGCCTCTTCGCGCGCCACGCGCAGCCAGTCGCGGTAGAAGGCCTCGGGCATGCCGGCAAAACGCCACATGATGTCCAGCGCCAGGTTCACGGCGTTGAACTCGATGTGGGCCAGCGCGTGCAAGAGCGCCGCGCGGCCCTCCTGCGTGGCCATGGAACGCTGGCTGACCTGGGCCGGCGGGACGAGTTCGGGCCGCGGCGGGCGGCCAGGCAACCCCGCGGCCGGCGCAAAGACGCGTGCGCAATCGAGCCGCGCATCGTCGGCAATGGCGCGCACGCGCGCCAGCTTCTCGGGCCATGCCGTGGCGGCCAGCGCCGCCAGCGCCTGCGCGCGGATGCAACGCGCATCGTCCTCCTGCCCGCCGGGGGCCGTCTTGCTGCTGTCCATGTTGCCGTCGTTCCCGGGCGCCGCCTGGGCGCCTCAAATCCCTGTCATTGCCATGGCTTGCACGCCAGGCATTGCCGAAGACTTTATCATTCGCGGATGGATCCCTTGCGCCTTACCTTGGAAACCGATCTGTCCCGCATCGACGCCCGCCAATGGAACGCGCTGGCCGGGGATCAGCCCTTTCTGCGCCACGCCTTTCTGCTGGCGCTGCACGAGACCGGCTGCGCATCGCGCCAGACGGGCTGGGCGCCGCATTTCATGGCGTTGTGGCGGGACGATGTGCTGGCCGGGGCCGTGCCGCTTTACCTGAAGTCGCATTCGCGCGGCGAGTATGTGTTCGACTACGCGTGGGCCGACGCCTTTCAGCGGCACGGCATGCGCTACTACCCGAAGCTGTTGTCGGCCATCCCGTTCACGCCGGTCACCGGCCCGCGGCTGTTGGCGGCCAACGACGAAGACCGCGCCACGCTGGTGCGCGGGCTGGTCGCGTTTGCCGAAGAGGTCAACGTGTCGTCGCTGCACCTGCTGTTCCCGATCGACGCCGACGTGCGCGCGTTGCGGGAAGCCGGCTTCATGATCCGCGAGAGCGTGCAGTTTCACTGGACCAATGCGGGCTACGCCGACTTCGACGCGTTCCTGTCCGCCATGAGCCACGACAAGCGCAAGAAGATCCGCCAGGACCGCAAAAAGGTCGCGGCGGCGGGCCTCGCTTTCCGCTGGCTGCGCGGCGCCGAAATCGGCGTGGAGGAACTGGATTTCTTCTACAGCTGCTACTGCCGCACCTACTTCAACCACGGCAACCCGCCCTACCTGAGCCGCGAGTTCTTCGAGCAGGCCCATCGCGACCAGCCCGACGCCTTCGTGCTGGTCCTGGCCGAACGCGACGGTGAGCCGGTGGCGTGCGCCCTGAATCTGGCGGGCGGCGACGCCCTGTACGGGCGCTACTGGGGCGCGACGGAATACGTGCCGGGACTGCATTTCGAGACGTGCTACATGCAATCGATCGCGTATTGCATCGCGCATGGCATTGCGCGCTTCGAAGGCGGCGCGCAGGGCGAACACAAGATGGCGCGCGGGCTGCTGCCTACGCCGACGTGGTCAGCGCACTGGGTGGCGCACCCGGGTTTTGCCGAGGCGATCCAGAACTTCCTGGACGAGGAAACCGCGGCAGTAACGGATTATCTGGGAGAGCTGGAATCGCACACGCCGTTCAAGGGGCCGGGTGCGTAATGCCGGAAATGTGTGGCCGCAGCGGTGTCAGACACCCATGATGCGCAGGGGCGAGTTGAAGTCCATCTCTGCAGGGTGTCAGACACCTGAGAGTGTTGCTCCGTATCAGACACCTGAGAGTGTTGCTCCGTATCAGACACCTGAGAGCGTTGCCCCGTATCAGACACTTGAGAGTGTTGCCCGGTGTAGAAACCCCTGGAATGTGCGTATTCTGCCAGGTGTCTGACACCCCTGAAACACGCGCGCAGGCTGAAGCCGCTATCCCCGGGTGTCTGACACCGACTTTAGAAAGCCCGCCTGAATCGTCAGAGAAACCGGTCCAGCAGCTTGCGGCTGTGCTTGTCCAGCGACTGGATGTCGCGCACCAGGTAGAAGATGCCGTGGTTGTCGGCGATGAGCAGCGTCTGCGCGGACAGGCGGCGGATGTCTTCTTCGCCGCGCAGCGTGAAAGAGGTCGCGCCGCGGTCGGTCTCGACCTTCCAGACGCTGGGCGTGGCGTAGGTGGACACGCTGGTCAGCTTGCGGATCTCGGGCATGAACTCGCGGCTGGCGAGTTCTTCTTCGATCAGGGCGCGCGGCTCGGCGGGGACGTCGGACAGGTGTTCGATCCACAGCAGCTCGTGCCCGTCGCTGGTCACCAGCGACAGGCCGCGGCCCGCTTCGCTGATCGGGAAAGCGCGCACCGGCAGGACGCCTTCATGCGATTCGCCGTCGGCGGACTGGAACTCCAGGCGGCCAAAGGCGTTACGGCGCAATTGAAAGAACGGCAAGGTCATGGCGAGGTTATTCCGTTTCCGCGTCAGGCCACGGCGGCCATGTCTTCGCTGCCCGACGCCTGGGCGTCGGCTTCCGCCTGGCGCGCCTGCGCCTGATAGAGGCGGTAGTAGGCGCCCTCGCGGGCCATCAGTTCTTCGTGCGGGCCCTGCTCCACGATCTGGCCGCGGTCCAGGACCACCAGGCGGTCGGCCTTGCGCAGCGTGCTCAGGCGGTGCGCGATCGCAATCGTGGTGCGGCCGCGCACCAGGTTGTCCAGGGCTTTCTGAATCTCTTTCTCGGTCGTGGTGTCCACCGACGACGTCGCTTCGTCCAGGATCAGGATGCGCGGGTCGATCAACAGCGCGCGCGCGATCGAGATGCGCTGGCGTTCGCCGCCCGACAAGGCCTGACCGCGTTCGCCCACCAGCGAGTCGTAGCCATGCGGCAGACGCAGGATGAACTCGTGCGCATGCGCAGCGCGCGCCGCGGCCACGATCTCGTCACGGGTGGCGTCAGGCCGGCCGTAGGCGATGTTCTCGGCAATGGTGCCAAAGAACAGGAACGGCTCTTGCAGCACCAGCCCGATATTGCGGCGGTAGTCGGCCACGCGGACCGAACGGATGTCGGCGCCATCGACCAGCACCGCGCCTTCGGATACGTCGTAGAAGCGGCAGATCAGGTTGATCAGCGTGCTCTTGCCGGAACCGCTGTGTCCCACCAGCCCGATCATTTCGCCCGGTGCGATAGTCAGGTTCAGCCCGCGGATGACCTGGCGGTTGCCATAGCGGAAACCGACGTCGCGCAGCTCGATGCGGCCATTGATGTGCGGCAGCTTGGCGGGGTTTTGCGGCTCGGGCACGCTGGACACATGGTCTAGGATGTCGAAGATGCGCTTGGCGCCGGCAGCTGCCTTTTGCGTGACCGACACGATGCGGCTCATGGAATCCAGGCGCATGTAGAAACGCCCGATATACGCCAGAAACGCGGCCAGCACGCCCACGGTGATCTGCTTTTGCGAGACCTGCCAGATGCCGAAGATCCACACCACCAGCAAACCGACTTCGGTCAGCAGCGTGACGGTGGGCGAGAACAGCGACCACGTGGTGTTGACGCGATCGTTGACTTCCAGGTTGCGGTTGTTGGCTTCGCGAAAGCGCGCGACCTCGCGTTTTTCTTGCGCAAACGCCTTGACCACGCGAATGCCGGGAATGGTGTCGGCCAGCACGTTGGTGATCTCGGACCAGATGCGGTCGACTTTTTCGAAGCCGTGGCGCAGGCGGTCGCGCACGGCATGGATCATCCAGATGATGAACGGCAGCGGCACCAGCGTGACCAGCGCAAGCCACGGATTGATGCTGATCAGGATGACCGCCGTCATCGCGATCATGAGGATGTCGGTGGCGAAGTCCAAGAGGTGCAGCGACAGGAACACGCAGATGCGGTCGGTTTCGCTGCCGATGCGCGAGATCAGGTCGCCGGTACGCTTTCCGCCGAAATACTCAAGCGAAAGCTGCTGCAAATGCGCGTAAGTGGTGGTGCGCAGATCGGCCCCGATACGTTCGCTGACCCAAGCCAGAATGTACGTGCGCGCCCAGCCCAGCCCCCACGCCAGGATCGCCGATCCCAGCAGACCGCCCAAATACAGGCGCACCAGGCTGTAATCGATGGGTGCGCCGTTCTGGAACGGGATCAGCACGTCGTCCATCAAGGGCATCGTCAGGTACGGCGGCACCAGCGTGGCCGCGGTTCCCAGCAATGTCAGCAGAAAGCCGGCAAACAGCGGGCCGCGATAGGGCCGCGCAAACCGCCACAACCGCAGCAGCGCCCAGGTGGTCGACGGCGCGGCCTGTTCCTGGTTGCAGGTCGGGCATTCTTCCTCGCCCGCGGGAATGACGTTATTACAGATGGTGCAGGTGCGCTCTTCCAGCGCTTCGGCCTGTTTGCCCGACAAACGGATGGACTGCTGGGTTTCAAACTGCGCCAAGAGCCGCAACGCCGCGGGATTGCACGCCAGCGTGAACCGCCAGACGGCAAGGCGCGCGCTGTCGTCATGCAGTTCCAGCACGGCGGCGCCGGCATGGTCGCTGAGGGATAGCTTCAGTTGGGGGCCATATGGCCAGGATTCCCAACCGGAATCGTCGGGAAGGCGGGCGATCAGCCGTTTATCGGTGACGGCGACCAGTCCCGGCTGGAACTTCAAACGCTGATCGAGGTCTATTTCGACCCAGGCCAGAAGGGTTTCGTCATCCGCCAGTTCGGTGCGGATTTCATCCCGCCAGCGGGCAGGAAATGCGTCGGCAAGGCCGGAAAGCAGGTTTGGTTTTTTCATTGGAACGCATACCGGGCCAGGACTCTGCCCTACTAGGCGGCAACCGGTTCGACGCCAGGGGCGGCAAACGTGTCCCTTCCTTACAACACAACGAGTTCACGCCATGAAGGCGTCGTATAGTATCAGCCGATTTTTCTAATTAGGAACATCTGGGATCCCCCACTCGTTGGCATTATTCTTAAGGCGCAACCCCAATAAAATCGCGGTCTTGCATAGGGGCGTCCGCGCGTGCCAACCTGCTTCTCGAGCGAATTAAAACATGAAAAAGAAAGACATTGAATTTATCGATGTCGTGGCTTTGCGCGGCCCGAACATTTGGACGTATCGTCCCGTCCTTGAAGCATGGGTGGATATCGGCGAACTGGAGGACTACCCCTCCAACACGATTCCCGGATTTTATGAGCGCCTGACCGAATGGCTGCCAACGCTGATCGAGCACCGGTGCAGCCCGGGCGTGCGAGGCGGTTTTCTGGCCCGCCTGAAAGAAGGCACCTGGCCCGGTCATATTCTCGAGCACGTCACGCTTGAACTGCAGAACCTGGCGGGCCTGCGCGGCGGCTTCGGCAAGGCGCGCGAAACCTCCAAGCGCGGCGTCTATAAAGTCGTTGTGCGCGCCTGGCAGGAACAGGTCACCCGCACCGCGCTGAACGAAGCGCGCGACCTCGTCATGGCCGCCATCGAGGACCGCCCGTTCGACGTGTCCGCCACCGTCGCCAAGCTGCGCAGCCTGGTCGACCGCCACTGCCTCGGCCCCAGCACCGCGTGCATCGTGGATGCGGCCGACGACCGCGACATTCCGTATATCCGCCTTTTTGAGGGCAACCTCGTCCAATTCGGCTACGGCTCGGCGCAGCGCCGCATCTGGACGGCCGAGACCGATCGCACCAGCGCCATCGCCGAGGGCATCTCGCGCGACAAGGACCTGACCAAGGAACTGCTGTCGACCTGCGGCGTGCCGGTGCCCGAAGGGCGCCTGGTCGACAGCGAGGAAGACGCCTGGGACGCCGCCGAAGACATCGGCCTGCCCGTGGTGGTCAAGCCCTACGACGGCAACCATGGCCGCGGCGTCTTCACCAACCTGACCACCCGCGAAGAAGTGGTGTCGGCCTACCGCGTCGCCGTGGATGAAGGCAGCGGCGTCATCGTCGAACGCTTTGTGCTGGGCAACGAACACCGCCTGCTGGTGGTGGGCAACCGCATGGTCGCTGCTGCTGCCGGCGAACCGGCGTGGGTCACGGGCGACGGCAAGTCCACGGTCACCGAACTCATCGACAGCCAGATCAACACCGACCCGCGCCGCGGCCGCACCGAGAACCATCCGCTCAATTTTGTGCGCTTGGATTCCGCCGCCCGGCTGGAAATCGCGCGCCAGGGCCTGACCGAAGACAGCGTTCCGCCCGAGGGCCAGCGCGTGCTGGTGCAGCGCAGCGGCAACGTCGCATTCGACGTGACCGACCGCGTTCACCCCAGCGTCGCGGCCACCGTGACGCTCGCGGCACGCATCGTCGGCCTGGACATTGCCGGTGTGGACCTGGTGGCCGAAGACATCACGCGCCCCCTGGACGAACAGCGCGGCGCCATCGTCGAAGTCAACGCCGGCCCGGGTCTCCTGATGCATCTGAAGCCCGCCGACGGCGCGCCGCGCCCCGTGGGCCGCGCCATCGTCGATCACCTCTTCCCCGAGGGCGAGGCGGGCCGCATTCCCATCGTCGGCGTGACCGGCACCAACGGCAAGACCGTCGTCGCCCGCCTGGTGGCGCGCCTCTTGCACCTGTCGGGCAAGCGCACGGGCCTGGCGTGCAGCGAAGGCCTGTATCTGGACCGCCGCCTGGTGCAAATGGGCGACCGCGCCGACTACGCGTCGGGCACGCGCCTTCTGATGAACCGCAACGTGGACGCCGCCGTCATCGAGAACGACAGCGGCGTGATCCTGGGCCAAGGCCTGGCCTACGACCGCTGCCAGGTCGGCGTCGTCACCAACATCGATGACGGCGACCATCTGGGCGACTACGACATCAACGAGACCGAGCGCCTGTTCAACGTGTTCCGCACGCAGGTCGACGTGGTCCTGCCCGATGGCGTGGCCGTGCTGAATGCACGCGATCCGCGCGTGGTCGAAATGGCCGAGCTCTGCGACGGTTCCGTGATCTTCTTTGGCATCGACCCCGCCCTGCCCGCCATCGTGCAGCACCTGGCCCAGGACGGGCGCGCGGTGTTCGTGCGCGACGGCAGCATCGTGCTGGCCCGAGGCAGCCATGAGGAACGCCTGGCCGACGTCGCCGCCATCCCGCTGACGCACGGCGGCCGCGTGGCCTTCCAGGTCGAAAACGTGCTGGCGGCCGTGGGTTCGGCCTGGGCGCTGGACATTCCCGTTGAATTGATCCGCGCCGGCATCGAGACCTTCGACATCGATCAGGCCGATGCCCCGTGGCAGTTCACGCTGTTCGAGCGCAACGGCGCGACCGTCGTCGTGGACGACGTGCATAACGCGTCGGCGCTGCGCCCGCTGATCGCCGCCATCGACCAGTTTCCTTCCGGCAAGCGCGCCGCGGTCTACTCGGCCGGCGCGGACCGCCGCGATGCCGACCTGATCGAGCAAGGCAAGCTGCTCGGCGACGCATTCGACCGCGTGGTCCTCTACGACGACACGACGGTGCGCAGCAAGCGTCCCGAGGGCGAGGCGCGCGCGCTGCTGCGCCAGGGCCTGGCGCAGGGCAGCCGCGTCAAGGACATCCAGGAAGAGCCTGACCACGGCAAGGCCATCGCCAGCGTGCTCGATGGCATCGGAAGCGGCGACTTCGCCCTGCTGCAGTCCGACGAGGCGTTCTCCGGCCCGACCATCGACCTGGTCCGCCGCTGGATCCAACAACACTGACACTATTGCGCACGCGTCCGCCCCCAGTGGCGGACGCGCGCCAGACGACAGGAAACCCTGCCATGGAAGTCTCCCGTATCCGAGCATTGCGCGGCCCCAACCTGTGGAGCAAGAACACCGCCATCGAGGCCATCGTGTCTTGCGGCGATGCCGAATGCTCCATCGATAACCTGCCCGAGTTCGAAGCCCGCCTGCGCGCGCGCCTGCCGCAGACCGGATTGCTGCGTCCCGAAGGCCATCAGGGCGCGGTGTCGATCGCGCATGTGCTGCAGATCGTCGCGCTGACGATGCAGGCGCACGCCGGCTGCCCCGTCACGTTCGGCCGCACGGCCTCCACCATCGAGCCCGGCGTGTTCCAGGTCGTGGTCGAGTACAGCGAAGAAGAAGTCGGCAAGCTGGCCATGGAACTGGCTCAGGACCTCGTGCGCGCCGCGCTCGATGACACGCCGTTCGACATCGCCGACGCCTTGAAGCGTCTGCGCGAACTGGACGAAGACGTCCGCCTGGGACCCAGCACCGGCTCCATCGTGAACGCCGCCACGGCGCGCAACATCCCGTACCGCCGCCTGACGCAAGGCAGCATGGTGCAGTTCGGGTGGGGCAGCAAGCAACGCCGCATCCAGGCCGCGGAAACCGATCTGACCAGCGCCATCTCGGAATCCATCGCGCAAGACAAGGACCTGACCAA
Organism: Achromobacter sp. E1; assembly: GCF_037039475.1. Lineage (NCBI taxonomy): Bacteria > Pseudomonadati > Pseudomonadota > Betaproteobacteria > Burkholderiales > Alcaligenaceae > Achromobacter > Achromobacter sp. E1. The sequence continues at coordinate 1,521,865 of NZ_CP146253.1, read as the reverse complement.
GATGCTGCTGGACGCCGCCGGCGTGCCGGTGCCGATGGGCCGTTCCGTGACCAGCGCCGAAGAGGCCTGGGAAGCGGCGCAGGAACTGGGCGGTCCGGTCGTGGTCAAGCCGCGCGACGGCAGCCAGGGCCGCGGCGTCGCGGTCAACATCGAGACCCGCGAGCGCGTGATCAGGGCCTTTGAAGTGGCCGAGGAAATCAGTTCCGAGGTCATCGTCGAACGCTACATTCCCGGCCACGATTTCCGCCTGCTGGTGGTCGGCGGCGCGCTGGTGGCGGCCTCGCGCCGCGATCCTCCGCAAGTCACGGGCGACGGCCAGCACACGATCCGCCAACTGGTCGACCAGGTCAACGCCGACCCCTTGCGCGGCGATGGCCACGCGACGTCCCTGACCAAGATCCGCTTTGACGACATCGCCCTGGCGACGCTGAAAAAGCAGGGCTTTGACGCCGATTCCGTGCCGCCCGCCGGCACCCTGATCTTCCTGCGCAACAACGCCAACCTCAGCACGGGCGGCTCGGCCACCGACGTGACCGACGAGGTCCACCCGGAAATGGCGGCGCGCGCGGTGTCCGCGGCCCGCATGATCGGCCTGGACATCTGCGGCGTGGATGTGGTGGCCGAAAGCGTGCACTACCCGCTCGAAGAGCAGCACGGCGGCGTGGTCGAGGTCAATGCCGCGCCCGGCCTGCGCATGCACCTGAACCCCTCGTTCGGCAAGGGCCGCGCGGTGGGCGAAGCCATCATCGCCAACATGTTCGCGGACGGCGAGGACGGCCGCATCCCGGTCGTGGCCGTCGCGGGCACCAACGGCAAGACCACCACGGTGCGCCTGACCGCGCATCTGCTGGGCGTGGCCGGCAACCGCGTGGGCATGACGAATTCGGACGGCGTGTACGTGGACAACCTGCGCATCGACACCGGCGACTGCAGCGGCCCGCGCAGCGCGCGCAGCGTGCTGATGCATCCGGACGTGGACGCCGCCGTGTTCGAAACCGCGCGTGGCGGCATCCTGCGCGAAGGGCTGGCGTTCGACCGCTGCAACGTCGCCATCGTCACCAACATCGGCATGGGCGATCACCTGGGGCTGGGCTACATCAGCACGGTCGAGGACCTGGCCGTGGTCAAGCGCGTGATCGTCCAGCATGTGCATCCGAGCGGCATGGCGGTGCTGAACGCGGCCGATCCGATCGTGGCCGAAATGGCTTCGAGCTGCCCGGGCGCGATCACCTACTTTGCCGAAGACCGCAATCATCCCGTCCTGGCCACGCACCGCGCGCAGGGCCTGCGGTCGGTGTACCGCGATGGCGATGCCATCGTGGCGGCGCAGGGCGCAGACGAAGTGCGCTTCCCGCTGGCCGAGATTCCGCTCACCCGCAACGGCACGATCACCTTCCAGGTCGAGAACGCGATGGCGTCGATTGCGGCGGCATGGGCGCTGAACCTGGGCTGGGACGTGGTGCGCCGCGGCCTGGCCACGTTCGTCAACGATGCGCAGACGGCGCCGGGCCGCTTCAATGTGTTCGATTACCGCGGCGCGACCGTGATCGCCGACTACGGCCACAACCCCGACGCCATCCAGGCGCTGGTGCGCGCGGTGGACGCCATGCCGGCCAAGCGCCGCTCGGTCGTCATCAGCGGCGCGGGCGACCGCCGCGACGAAGACATCCGCATGCAGACCGAGATCCTGGGCGCCGCCTTCGACGACGTGCTGCTCTACCAGGATCAATGCCAACGCGGCCGCGAGGACGGCGAAGTGCTGGCCTTGCTGCAGCAGGGCCTGGTGGGCGCCAGCCGCACCACGCACATCGACGAGATCCACGGCGAGTTCCTGGCGATCGACACGGCGCTGTCGCGCCTGAACCCGGGCGATCTGTGCCTGATCCTGGTCGATCAGGTGGAAGAAGCGCTGGCGCACATCGCCCAGCGCATCGCGCAGCCCTGACCGGGTCGCGGGACGAAGACGGGGCGCTCAGGCGCCCCGTTTTTTTGTCCTGACCGCTTTAGGCGTGCGGCGCGGCCACGGGTGCCGAAGCCTGATACCTATCGGTCACATGGGTGCATCCCACGGCAGCCATGGCGCCCAGCGCCAGCAAGATCGCGCTGCAAAGTCGTTTCGTCATGCGGGCTTTCTCCCTTCGGATGTGTCGAACCGCCAGCCGGCTCCCCGTGGACTATACCGGCCCGCGGACCGCCCGGCCACCCGCGCCATTGCTGGCGTTCGAGCGGATCGGTTACTAGCCGCGCTCAAAAGGGGTCAAATCGTTGCTCAAATGTAACTCGGCACGCTCGCTCCCGGGACGCGATTTCTCGTCTCAAACACGGGGCTTTTTCCACATTGGCGCAGTTACATTTCTCCACAGCGTCGTTTGACAGCCCCAGGGGGCGACTCGTAGCTTAGAACCTAGCTGATCAGTACCCAACACACCGCGTCACGGCAGCTTCATAGGCCATGAACCTGCCGCCGCACGTAACCAGAGAGAGGTCACCATGAATAACGACATCATCGCCGGAAAGTGGAAGCAACTGACGGGCAAGGCCAAGGCGGCTTGGGGTGAACTCACCGACGACGAGCTGACCCGCACCGAGGGCAATGCCGAACGCCTGGCTGGTCTGATCCAGGAGCGCTACGGCAAGACCAAGGAAGAGGCGCAAAAGGAAGTCCGGGATTTCTTCGACCGTAATCCCTGATCTACATAAACACCAGGAGAAGCTGTCATGTTGCATTACGCCGTAGTTTTCTTCGTCATCGCGATCATCGCGGCTGTCCTGGGTTTCGGCGGCATCGCCGCCGGCGCCGCGGGGATTGCCAAGATCCTGTTCTTCGTCTTTCTGGTTCTGGCACTGCTGTCCATTCTGGGCGGCGCCTTCCGCAAGAAATAGAACGAGCACCTGAACGTTTTTAGTTAGTCATTGCGTCACGAACGCGCTGAACACCAATAAAAAAGGAGCATTACTATGGAAATTCGCAAGCTGATCGCCGCCGCCGCACTGGGTACGGGCGCTGTCTTCACTTCCATGGCTTTTGCCGCCGACGACGGCAAGCCGAAACAGTCCGTGGGTGAATACGCGTCCGACGCCACCGTGACCACCAAGGTCAAGGCCGCTTTCGTGGCCGACAAGCAGCTGAGCGCCCTGGAAATCGCTGTTGAAACCAACAACGGCGTTGCCACGCTGACCGGTACGGTCGGTACCGCTGCCGAAGCGGATCATGCCGCGACGGTCGCCCGTGGCGTCGAGGGTGTGAAGCAGGTCAAGAACAACATCAAGGTTGATCCGGCCAAGAACCGCAAGTAATCAGGCATCGAACTTTCGACGCCGGATTTGAAAACGGCGCCTGTGCAAACACAGGCGCCGTTTTCACGTTCGCGGTCCGGAGAGCGCCAATGCTATAGAGTGACGGTCCCGCGCCCGATTTCCAGCGCGCGCCCGCCGACCAGGATGCGGCCGTCTGCCAGGACATCCAGAAGCAGGCGGCATGGACGGCCGGTCTGGTCCCCCTGCTCGACCAGCAAGCTTGCCGGCAGCGCCGCCTTGCGATGCAGCAGCCAGCCGCCCAGGTTGGCGCAGGCCGAACCGGTGCCGGGGTCTTCGTTGATGCCGCCGCCGGGCTTGGCATAGAAGTAGCGGGACACCACCACCTGCCGCCCCGACTGAAAATTGCCTTCGTCGAAGGCGAACAGATACATCGTCTTGCGCCCCAGCGCGCTGGCCTGCCACCGGTTCAGCAGCGACACGTCCGGGACCGCGCGCCGCACTGCATCCACATTGGCAACCGGCACGAGCAACTGGTCCGCGCCGGTGTCGACCCAGATCGGGTCGGCTGCCAGGTCCTCCTCCGACAGTCCCATCAGTTCCGCGATGCCCGCGCGGTCCAACGCCGACGTGGCCGTGCGCACGCCGTCCGGACAAGGCGCGGTGAAGGTCCAGGCATCGCCCTGGGCAATCATGGGCACGACGCCCGCCTGAAACTCCAGCGTCACCGCGTCTTTGGCCTGCCGCAGGTCACGCACGACCTGCGCGGTGCCGATGGCCGGATGCCCGGCAAACTTCATTTCAAAGCCCGGCGTAAAGACGCGCACGCGCGCGTCGGCCCGCTCGGACGGCAGGATGAACGTGGTTTCGGACAGATTGAATTGCGCCGCGAGATTGAGCATGGTGGCGTCGTCCATGCCGCGAGCGTCTTCAAAGACACAGAGCTGATTGCCGCTGAACGTCGAATCGGCAAAGACGTTGAGAAGTCGGAACGCGTAAGAAGCCATGGCGAAAAGCTGAAAGGGATGACGCCGGCAACGCCGGCGCGGTCCCCAACTTTATCGCAGCGCTGGCACGCCCGCTTACCAGACCGCGAAGAACAGCACCCACGCGATGCAGAACGGCACCAGACCTGCCGCCAGCACCAGGCCGGCGCCGAGCTTGCGCGCCATGCCAACCGGACGCGCGTTCAGCAAGCGGGCGTAGAGACGCAGCGTCCACAGCACCGCCAGCGTCAGCAGCGTGAACCGGACCGGCGTCGCCCATGCCGCCTGCACGCCTTCATGCTTGAGCAACGTGATCGTCGTGGCGGACAGGCCCAGGAACACGCCAATGCCGGCCGACGGAATCAGCGCCTGCGCCAGCTTGTGCAAGCCGGCCCGCCCCCAGCGCGATACCGGTGCATGGGCAGCATGGGAATTAAGGGGCGCCTGCGGCACGGGTGCGGCGGGCGCAATGCGGTCCGCAATCCACAGCGACAGGAATGTCGCGCCGCCCACGCACACCGTGGCGCCGACGACAAAAAGCAGGATGCCGGCGCCGTCCAGCCACGAGAAGCTGTCGTTCACGTCGGGGTAATGGGTCAGGATGAACCACGGCGCGTTGTCCATCAGCGGCCAAAGGATGTCGTGCTCGACCAGCCACGTCGCGGCCCACTGCTTGGCCGTCACGAACCAGGGGCTGGCGCTCCAGAGGAACGCGCCGATCGCAATGCCCATCAGGCCGAAGCACAGCAACGCCGTTTGCCACGGATCTCCATCGGCCACGTGAACGATCTCTTCCTCGGGCGAGCGCGGCGTGAGCGCGATGGCGCCGCGATAGCCGCTGCAGCGGCCACAAACGTGGCAGTCGCCCGCGCCCTTCATGTGGCGCAGCGGCACCAGCGGCGCACAGTTGATGGGTTCGATGCGGATGACCGGATGGCGCCACTTTTCTTCGTCGACCTTGAAGTGCCACGGCGCCAGCTTGGCCAGAAGATTGAACACGCCATTGACCGGGCACAGGTACTTGCACCACACGCGCTTGCTGCGGCCGTAACGCCAGCCGACGATCATGGCCGCCACCGTGGAGCCGCCCAGCACGGCCAGCACCGCCAGCGGGTACTGGTAGACGCTGACGAGCTGTCCGTAGATGGTCGTCAACGCGAAGGCCACGAACGGCCAGCCGCCCCAGCGCATCCATTTCGGAATGGCGCGGCCCTGGCCGCGCTCGCTGGCCCATTCGGTCAGCATGCCTTCCGGACAGAGCCAGCCGCACCAGGCGCGTCCCAGGATCGGCATGGAGATCAGCACGAACGGCCACCACACGCCCCAGAACGCGAACTGCGCCACGACGGTCAGGTTGTTGAACACCGACGCCGCGTTGTCGGGCAGCGGCAGCAGCGCCGGCACGATCAGCAGGAACGCGTACAACGCGACAATGCCCCACTGCAGCTTGCGCAACAGCGGGGCATGGTCACGGAGGAAGTCGGCGATGCGGGAGGTTGCCCTCCCGAGTGCAGCAGCCATGGTCAAACCTTCAAATATTCAGTCCGGAAAAAAACCGGAATCAGGATGCTCCCCGGGCGGCGGCCACGGGTGCGGGCCGTCCGCCCGCCCAGCGCAGAAGCGCCCAGACGATGATCCAGTAGGCCACCCACAGCAGCACCGAGGTCAGCGCCGGCAGCGCGCGGTAACCCGCGAAGTCGGCCAGCACCTTGCCCACGCCCGAGCTGTCGCTGAGCAGCCAGGAACTGTCCCACACCGGGTCCACGAGGGTCGGCAGGACATCCAGGGAAATCAGGTGATCCAGCCCGCCCACCAGCAGCGAGCCGGCCAGGAGCAGCAGCAGGATTTCGGTCACGAAGAAGAAGCGGCGCCACGTGATGAGCTTGCCGCCCAGTTGCAGCAGCCAGAACGTCAGCAGCGCCACGGCGAAACCCGCGACGCCGGCGACAGCCAGCATCAGCATGTCGCTGCCGCCCTCGCCCGCCGACACCGTGCCGTACAGGAACACGACGGTCTCGCTGCCTTCGCGGGCGACGGCGATGGCAACCAGCACCAGGAGGCCCCACCAGTTGTCGTTCGCCACGGACGCGCGCGCCCCGCTTTCGAGCTCGCCCTTGAGCGTGCGGCCGTGCTTTTTCATCCACACGACCATCTGCACCACCAACGCGCACGCCGCCAGCGACATGATGGCCTGGAACCATTCCTGACCTTCATCGCTGAGCCAGGAGGACACGCCCAGCAGCACCAGCGCCAGCGCGACGGCCAGCACCAGCCCGGCCGCGACGCCGCCCCACAGGTAAGGCAGGCCGCGCTTGCCTTCCGGCGTGGCGCGCAGCCAGGTGTACAGAATGCCCACCACGAGCAGGGCTTCGACGCTCTCGCGCCAGACGATGAAAAGTACCTGTTCCATGCTTTGGTGCCGCGTTATTCCTTGGGCTTGACGACCAAGGTGCCTTTCACGCTCTGGTGAAAGTCGTCAAAAAAGGGATACTCGCCCGGACGCGAGATGGTGATGACCACGAAGGATTTCACCCCCGGTCCCAGGACTTTTTCCTTGCGCAGCGGAATGCTTTCGAATTCCACCGGCTCATTGCTTTCATTGATGAGTTCGATCTTGAAGCGGCCCGCCGGGACCTCGAGCGTGGCGGGCTCGAATGTGCCGTCGGGCTTGAACCGCAAGGTGAACGTGGGCAGCTCGTCCGCCTGCGCGGGCGCCATGCCCGCCACGCCGGCCAGGCCGATCAGCATTGCGGCAAGTACGCGAAGCAGGCGGCGCACGATCAGTAACCGCCCTTCTTGCCGGTGCCGGCGTACACGAACTCATATTCCAGGTCGAACGGCTCGAACCAGTCGCCCACCCCGGTTTCCTTGTCGACGTGGCGGCCGAAGTGGCTCATCTTGTTCGCGGTCGGCGGCAGGATCGTGTACTTGAGCTTGTACTTGCCCGGGCCTTCCAGTTTGACGTTTTCGCCGTAGTGCGGCCCGTCGTTGGCGACCATCGGCATGAACGTGCCCTTCTGGACGTTCTGGCTGCCGACCTTCTGGATCTCGTAGTTCACGACCAGGTAAGGCACCCATTCGCCTTCAGGAAAGCCCGTCTTGTTGCCGGCGGTGGCGTGGATGTCGGCCTCCAGGTGCACGTCGGAATCCTTGGCCGGACGCATCATTCCGGGCGGATCCATTTCGATCGGCTGCAGGTACACCGCGCCGATTTCCATTCCGCCCTTCTCGACAGGCTTGCCGATGGGGTATTCGGCCGCATGGGCGGCGGACACGCTCAACGCGACAATGGCCAGCGCCAAGGCTTTCTTGATCATGTGCATAATCCTTGAGACACAAAAGAAAATAGCGGCTCTCAAAACACAAACAAGAACCGTTTTCATTAATTTAGTGGATTTTGCTGACACAACCCTGAACCTGGGCCGACTAAAAGTGCCGGATCATTGCGTTCAGTCAATTGGCAAAAAGCCGCCTTGGCATTCGCCAAGGCGGCTTTTTTGACTGCGGCGGGCCACATCGGCCCGGCATCCGGCGGGATTACTTGCGGCCGGAGCCCGGGTTGCTGCCCGGCGTGAACGGGAAGGTCGAGAACATGGCGCGGGTCTGATCCTGCATCTGGTCCTGCATCTGCACGAACAGGTTTTTGCTCTGGTCGATGTAGTTGTTCATCATGTTCTGCAGCATCGGCGTCTGCACATTCATGAACTGCGTCCAGGCTTCCGGCCCGAACTGGCTGCCGTACAGGCCCTTGGACTGCTCGGCCATGCGCTGCTGGATCTCCATGAATGCCTGGATGTTCTTCTCGAGGTAAGAACCCATGATGCCTTGCATGGCGTGGCCGTAGAAACGGATGATCTGCGACAGCATGTTCGAAGAGAACATGGGCATGCCGCCGCTCTCCTCTTCAAGGATGATCTGCAAGAGAATGCTGCGCGTGAGGTCTTCGCTGCTCTTGGCGTCGACGACCTGGAATTCCTCGTTTGCCAGGACCAGTTGCTTGACATCTGCCAGGGTGATGTAGGTGCTGGTCCGGGTGTCGTATAAGCGACGGTTGGGGTATTTTTTAATCAGGCGCAGGCTGGCGCCGGGTTGTGCTTGCGTCATGGTTGTCCCCGGATCGGGCGATCTCTTTAGGCTTCGAATAATGTGAGTGTAATGCCGTACGGCCCTCTGCCCGAAGCCGTACAGCGCCAGCGGGCCGCCCAGGGGCGGCCCACGTCGCGTCAGCCCATGTGCAGGCCGCCGTTCAGCGAGAAATCCGCGCCGGTCGAAAAGCCGGATTCATCGGACGCCAGCCACGAGGTCATGGAGGCGATTTCCTCCGGCGTGCCAAGGCGGCGCACCGGAATGGTGGCAATGATCTTTTCCAGCACGTCCGGCCGGATGGCGCGAACCATGTCGGTGCCGATGTATCCCGGCGAGATCGTGTTGACGGTCACGCCCTTGCTGGCCACTTCCTGCGCCAGCGCCATCGTGAACCCATGGATGCCGGCCTTTGCCGTGGAGTAGTTGGTCTGGCCGAACTGCCCCTTCTGGCCGTTGACCGAGCTGATGTTGATGATCCGCCCCCACTGGCGCTCGACCATGCCGTCGATGACCTGTTTGGTCACGTTGAACAGGCTGTTCAGGTTGGTGTCGATGACCGCGCGCCAATCGTCGGCGCTCATCTTCCGGAACAACCCGTCGCGGGTGATGCCCGCGTTGTTGACCAGCACATCCACCGGCCCGAGATCGGCCGTCACCTTTTCAAAGGCGGCAACGGTGGAGTCCCAATCGGACACATTGCCCACCGACGCGTAGAACGTAAAACCCTGTGCGGCCTGCTCATCCAGCCATTGCTGGTAGTTGCGGCTGGGGCCGCAACCTGCCACGACGCGAAAGCCATCCTTGGCCAAGCGCTGGCAAATAGAGGTGCCGATCCCGCCCATCCCGCCTGTTACGTAAGCCAGTTTTCCGCTCATTGGACTTCCTCCTGTGTGCGACGGACGCCTCGTTGATTAAACATCTTTCTGCCGGGAACCGGACCGCAGTGCGCGGTATCAGGCCGCCCGGACCTTTACATATCTGCCAGGCGCCGGCTCGATCGGCCGGTACTTGGCATTGCCTGCCTTTGTCCTCGCCTTGATCTGCTTGCCCGAATGTCCCGCCAGCCAACTGGTCCAATCGGGCCACCAGCTGCCGGGGTGCTCCACCGCCTGCGAAAACCAGGTGTTGGGGTCGCCGGGCAGCGGCTGGCTTTGCTGTTCGAGCGCATCGGCCACCCAGTAGCTGCGACGCTTCTTGGCGGGCGGATTGACCACGCCCGCGATGTGGCCGGACGCGCCCAGCACGAAACGCTGCGGCCCGCGAAGCACCTGCGTGGACGCGTAGGCCGACACCCAAGGCACGATGTGGTCCTCGCGCGAGCCGAATATATAGGCGGGCATGCGCAGGCGCGTCAGGTCCAGCGGCAGGCCGGCGGCCTGCGCGCGGCCCGGCACCTTGAGATTGTTCTCGAGGTAGGTATTGCGGAAATACCAGGAAAAGAAAGGCCCCGGCAGGTTCGTGCTGTCGCCATTCCAGAACAGGAGGTCGAAGGCCGGAGGCTTTTGCCCCTTGAGGTAGTTGCCCACCACGTAGTTCCAGACCAGTTCGTTGGGCCGCAGGAACGAGAAGGTGGTGGCGAGATCGCGGCCCGGCATCAGGCCGCCGTTGCCCAGTTGATGATCGCGCATCAGCGCGTGGGCCTCGTCAACGAACACATTCAGGATGCCGGTGTCGTGGAAATCGAGCAGCGAGGTCAGCAGCGTCAGCGACGCCACCGGGTGCTCGCCGCGCGCTTCGGCCAGCGCCAGCGCCGAGGCCAGCATCGTGCCGCCCACGCAAAAGCCCAGCGCATTGACCTGCGGCTGCTTGGTGATGTCGCTGGCCACGCGCAGCGCCTGCAGCACCGCGTCGTCCAGGTAGTCCGACCAGGTGGCGCGGTCCACGCCGTCGGTATCGGAAGCGACCGGATTGCGCCAGGAAATCAGGAAGACCGTGTAACCCTGCCCCACCGCGTGACGCACGAAGGAGTTCTCGGGCTGCAGGTCGAGGATGTAGAACTTGTTGATGTTCGGCGGCACGATGACCAGCGGCCGGTCGTACACGGTGGCGGTCGAGGGCGCGTACTGGATCAGCTGGAAAAGCTTGTTTTCGAACACCACGTCGCCGGGCGTCGTGGCCACGTTGCGGCCGATCTCGAACTGCGACTCGTCGGTCTGCGTGATGCGGCCCTTCTGCACGTCGCCCAACAGATTGGCCAGCCCTTCGTTCAGCGCGCGGCCGGCGCTTTCGACGATGGACTGCTGGGCATCGGGATTGAGCGCCAGGAAGTTGGCCGGCGACAGCGCGTCGACCCACTGCATGATCGAGAATCGAAGGCGGTCGCGCATGGGCTCGCTGACCTGCGCGGCATCGACCATGCGCTGCATGGCGCGCGCGGACAGCAGATATGTGTGCGCCAGGAGCAGGTGCGAAGCATTCGCCGCCCAGGCGTCGCCGGAAAAACGGCGATCGGACGGCGGGGCCAGCGCGCCACGCCGGGCATCGTCGCAAAGGCGTTGCCATTCGCGCGAGAACTCTGCCTGGATGTCAGCCAGGACTTCCGGTGCCACGCTCACCGGAATGGGACCTGCGGAGAGATTGGCATTCACTTCGACACCTTGTTATCGAAACTTCGCGATTGATGTTGCATTCCGGTTTCAGGACTGTCAATGCGGGTATACAAGGAGGCTTACTACGGTAAAACGCAAGCCCGGCCCCGACCTTTGCGCGGAGTCAAACCGGGCTCAACCAGGCCAGCAGCGCCATGCGTCCGGTCACGCCGTCACGGCGGTAGGAAAAGTACCGGTCCGCGCGCGTCACCGTGCATTCCCCGCTGAGGGACACCTCTTGTACACCGGCACGCCGCAGCCGGAAATCGGCCAATCCGGCGAGGTCGGCCAGCCATTTGCCGGCAAGGCCGGGGCGCGGCGCAAAAAAGCGCGTCGTCGCGGGATCGTCGGCGGTGAACGCGTCCAGCACGTCCTGCCCGACTTCAAAGTGCTGCGGCCCGATGCCGGGTCCGACCCAGGCGCGCCAGCCGGACGCCTGCGGCGCCTTGGCCCGCATGGCCTGCAGCGTGTTTTCAAGCACCCCGCCCGCCAAGCCGCGCCAGCCGGCGTGCGCCGCACCCAGCACCGTGCCCTCGGCATCGGCAATGACCACCGGCAGGCAATCGGCCACCATGACGGCCAGCACGCGGCCGGGCTGGGCCGTGACGCTGGCGTCGACCGCGGGCTCGGCCGGCACGTCCGGCGCGTCCGCATCGACGACCTCGCTGCCATGGACCTGGCGCAACCAGAGGGGGTCTGCGGACACTGCGGCGCAAACCCGGCGCCGGTTCTCGGCCACGGCCTCGGGGTTGTCCTGGGCGCGCAGGCCCAGATTGAGGGTGTCGTGCGGGGCCACGCCCACGCCGCCGGCGCGGGTCGTGCAGAAGTAGGTGACGCCCTGCCAGTCGGGGCCCGTCACGACGGGCAGGCCTGCGATCAGGCGTTCCATGCAATGTTCTCCTGGACCTGCGCCATGTCGGCGGGCACGGGCGCGGCGAACTGGACGTCGCCCTTGCCGCCCGGGTCGTCGAAATGCAGCGCGCGGGCGTGCAGCATCTGGCGCTCTGCCCCCGCGATGTTCTTGCCGCCGTAGATCGTGTCGGCCAGCAGGGGGTGCCCCAGGCTGGCCATGTGCACGCGGATCTGGTGGGTGCGCCCCGTTTCCAGCCGGCACACCACTTCGGTCACCCGCCCGCCCGGATCGACCGAGCCGCGGCGGGCCGGCGCGTAATTGGTGATGGCCGGCTTGGGCGCGACGGGACGCTCGACGCTCATGCGCACCGGCACGCGCGGATCGCGCCCGATGGCGCGGTCGACCTTGCCCGCAGCGGCCAGCCATCCGTGCGCCAGCGCCACGTATTCGCGGCCCATGGTGCGCGCCTGAAGCTGGCGCACGAGGTGAGTCTGGGCGATTTCGTTGCGGGCCACCACCATCAGGCCGGAGGTGTCCTTGTCCAGCCGGTGCACGATGCCCGCACGGGCGACCTGTGCGAGTTCCGGATAACGATGCAGCAGGCCGTTGAGCAGCGTGCCGCTCCAGTTGCCGGCGCCCGGGTGGGTGACCAGGCCCGCCGGCTTGTTGACGACGATCCAGTCGGGGCTTTCGGCCACCACGCCGAATTCGACGGGTTCAGGCGTGAAGGCCTGCGCGTCGGGCGCGGGCTGGGCCCAGATGGTGAGTTCGTCGCCAGGGCCGACCGTCTGGCGGATCTTGCCCGGCGTCCCGTTGACCAGGACGTTGCCGGATTCGATCCAGCCTTGCAGGCGATTGCGGGAATGGTCGGGCAAGAGGCCCGCCAGGACCTTGTCCAGCCGGTCAGCGCGCGTGGCCGACGGCACGGTTACAAGTTGCGGCTCGGGGCGGCCGGATTCGTCGAGATTTTCGTCGGCGCTCTCGTCGGAAACAAGATCTGCGCGGGCGGCTGTATCAGACATGGAGACAAATCATATAATCAGCCTGCCATGCTAACACCAAGGATACGATTCTCGTGATTCACCACCCTGCAGCTCCCTCGAACCCCGCATCCCGCAGCGGGTCGGTTTTGCGCGTGGTCATCGCGCTTTTTGCCGTCATCGTCATCGCTGGTTGCAGCGGGGCGGACAGCAAGTACGACAAGACCACCAACTGGAGCGCAGAACAACTCTACGCGGACGCCAAGGCCGAAATGTCGTCGGGCGGCTGGAAGGAAGCTCGCGAGCGCCTGACCGCCATCGAAAGCCGCTACCCCTTCGGCGTCTACGCGCAGCAGGCCCTGCTTGAACTGGCCTACGTCAACTGGAAAGACGGCGAAAACGAACAGGCGCTTGCCGCCATCGACCGCTTCCAGCAGCTGTACCCCAATCACCCCGGCACCGATTACGCGCTCTACCTGAAGGGCCTGATCAACTTCACGCCGGCCAGCGCCTTCATGAGCAACCTCACCGGCCAGGATCCGGCCGAGCGCGACCCCAAGGGCCTGCGCGCGTCCTATGACGCCTTTACCGAGCTGATCAAGCGCTACCCGGAAAGCAAATACAGTGTGGACGCCGAAAAGCGCGTGGCGTGGCTGGTCAACACCATCGCCATGAACGAAGTCCACGTCGCCCGCTATTACTACGAGCGTGGCGCCTACGTGGCCGCCGCCAACCGCGCGCAGACCGTCATCACCGACTTCGAGGGCGCCCCCGCCACCGAAGAGGCGCTCTACCTGATGGTTCAGTCGTACGACAAATTGAACATGACCGACCTGAAGAACGACGCGCAGCGCGTCTACGACAAGAACTTCCCGAACAGCGAGTTCCGCACCAAGGGCCTGAAGGCCGACAAGAGCTGGTGGAATCCCTTCCACTGATTCCGCTCGCATGGGAAGAGAAAAGCCCTTCAATATTGAAGGGCTTTTTTTTGCCTGCGCGGCGCGGGCGGCTCCGCCTGGAGCCGCGTTCCTTGCGCCGGTCTATTCGTCGTCCGGTCCGCGCTTGCGACGGTAGAACGCCAGCACCTCTTCCAGCTCGCGCGTACGCGCAAACGGCGGCAGACCGCGCCACAGGCGCTTGCCATAGGGCTTTTCCACCAGCCGGGCGTCACCCACCATCAGCACGCCCCAATCCGATTCCGTGCGGATCAGCCGGCCCGCGCCCTGCTTGAGCGAGATGGCGGCTTCCGGAAGCTGGTATTCCGCAAATGGGTTGCCGCCCTGCGCGCGGCAGGCGCGCAGACGGGCCTCGATGACGGGATCGTCGGGCGGCGCGAACGGCAGCTTGTCGATCGCCACCAGCGTCAGCACGTCGCCCGGCAGGTCGATGCCTTCCCAGAAGCTGGCGCTGCCCACCAGCACCGGGTGCTTGAGCTTGCAGAAGCGGTCGAGCAGATCGCGGCGCGTGCCCTCGCCTTGTTTGAGCAGCGGCCAGTCATGGCCCGCATCGTCAAAGGCATCGGCCAGCAGATTGGCCACCTTGTCCACCGCGCGCAGCGTCGTACAGAGCACCAGCGTGCCGCCCGGGCTGGCCTCAAGCAACGGCATGAGGGTCTGCACGAAGCGGTCCAGGAACTGCGGCGATTGGGGTTCGGGCATGCCGCGCGGCACGAACAGCAGCGCCTGCTCGGGGTAGTCGAACGGGGACTCCCACTTGCCGGTGCGTGCAGACTCCAGGCCAAGCTGGCTGGTGAAGTGCGTGAACTCCCCATTCACCGACAGCGTGGCCGAGGTCATGATCCAGGCCTGGCCAGGCTTGCGGAATTTGGAGAAAGCCTGCGCCACCGACAGCGGCGCCGAATGCAGGCGCACATGGTGCAGTCCGTGCTCGACCCAGCGCACGGCCGGGCCGGTCCATTGCTCGGCCAGCGCCGCGCCTTCGAGCAGGGCCGCGGGCGTCGAAGGACCGTCGCCCAGCGGGCCTTGCACGGGCGCCTGGTCGTCGCGGCCCCAGCCCTCGTCGTCATGCGCGCCGGTACTGCGCCCGGGTGTGGCCCAGCGCTTGAGCTTGACCGAGATCTCGGCCCCCATGCGCGCTGCCGCCAGCAGGTCCGGATGTTTTTCGGCCACCGCGCCCAGCGCCTTGGTGGCGCTGTCCACAGCCTCGCGCAGCGACAGCAGCGCGACGTCGAATTCCTCGGGGTTGGGAATGGCCTCGAACGTGGCCTTGCGGCCCGGCATCTTGTCCAGCGGCGCACAGACCAGCCGCAGTTCGCGCGCGGCGGTTTCCAGTTGGCGGCTGACGTCGCTCCATTTGGCGGCTTCGCGCGCGTAGGCCAGCCCCGCGACTTCCAGCGCGCGGCCAAAATCCATGAGCTGGTGCGTGGACACGCTGTTGCCCAGAAAGCGCGTGGCGGTGTCGGGCAATTGATGGGCTTCGTCGAAGATGACGGTGTCGGCTTCGGGCAGCAGGTCCGTGACGCCTTCTTCGCGCAGCATCAGGTCGGCCATGAAGAGCGCGTGGTTGACGACGACGACGTCGGCCTCTTGTGCCTGGCGGCGCGCCTTGACGACAAAGCAGTCGCGGATGCGCGGACATTCCTGGCCCAGGCAGTTTTCGCGGGTGGATGTGACGCGTTGCCAGATGTCGGCGTCTTCGGGCACCTGCGCCAGATCGCCGCGGTCGCCCGTTTTGGAGATACCCGCGAACACCTGGATCTGCCGAAGCTGCTGGATTTCGGAACGGGATTTGAGCGCGCGTTCGTCGCCCTGCAGGCGCTCCAGATGGTAATGACACACGTAATTGCCGCGGCCCTTGAGCAGCGCGGCGGTCACGGGCGCGGCCAGCGCCGCGCGCACGCGCGGCAGGTCGCGCGCGAAGAGCTGATCCTGCAGGGTGCGTGTGCCGGTGGAGATGAGCACCTTGCCGCCCTGGATGAAGGCGGGTACAAGGTACGCCCAGGTTTTGCCGATGCCGGTGCCGGCCTCGGCCACCAGCGTGGCACGGTCCTGGATGGCCTGGCCGATGGCCTGCGACAGTTCCACCTGCGATGGACGCGGCTTGTAGCCGGGCAAGGCCGTGGCCAGCGGCCCGTCCTCGTCAAAGAATTCGGATATGTCCAGGTCCAGCATTACAGCAGCCTTGTGTAGGGTCCCAAATGATACCCGCTGCCGCTTAGTTTTCCGGCTTGCGGCCTGCCGCAACGCCGTTGGCAAAGGGACGGATCAGTCCCTTCTGCCACGTTCCGTAACAACGGCTTATGGCACAATCCGCCCCTCGTTTTCCCTTTTTGCCGTCGTATAGAGATGTCTGAAACTTCCACTATCACGAACGTCGCCGCCGGCGTCGACAACGCCCGCATCGTCGCGCAGCTCGCCACCGAGCTGGGCGCCCGCGCCTCTCAAATCGCTGCGGCGGTGGAACTGCTGGATGACGGCGCGACCGTGCCCTTCATCGCCCGCTACCGCAAGGAAGCGACCGGCGGTCTGGACGACACCGTGCTGCGCAACCTGGAAGTCCGCCTGGGCTACCTGCGCGAGCTCGAAGACCGCCGCGGCGCCATCCTGGAATCCATTTCGCAGCAAGGAAAGCTGACGGCCGAGCTGCAGCAGGAAATCGCTTCGGCCGACACCAAGCAGCGCCTGGAAGACTTGTACGCGCCGTACAAGCCCAAGCGCCGCACGCGTGCCCAGATCGCCCGCGAAGCCGGCCTGGAACCCCTGGCCGACGCCATCCTGGCCGATCCCGCCTGCGATCCCGCAGCCCTGGCCGCGCAGTACCTGAATCCCGAAGCCTCCATCAACGACGCCAAGGCGGCGCTCGATGGCGCGCGCGACATCCTGGCCGAACGCTACGCGGAAAACGCCGACCTGCTGGCCGACATGCGCGAGCACCTGTGGTCCACCGGCCTCGTGTACTCGAAGATGATCGAAGGCAAGGAAACCGAAGGCGCCAACTTCCGCGACTGGTTCGACTTCAACGAGCCGCTGCGCACCCTGCCCTCGCACCGCATCCTGGCGCTGCTGCGCGGCCGTCAGCAAGGCGTGCTTGAACTGCGCCTCGGCCTGGAAGCCGACCTCGAAGCGCAGACGCCGCATCCGTGCGTGGCCCGCATCGCCAACTTCCTGAAGCTGGGCAATGGCCTTTTCGCGCTGGACGCCACGCCGCGCGCGCGCTGGCTGGGTGAAGTCTGCCGCTGGACCTGGCGCGTGAAGCTCCTGACCGCCTTCGAAAGCGAACTGATCGGCCGCCTGCGCGAAAGCGGCGAAGCCGAGGCGATCCGCGTGTTCGCCGCCAACCTGAAAGACCTGCTGCTGGCCGCCCCCGCCGGTCCCAAGGCGGTGCTGGGCCTGGATCCCGGCATTCGCACGGGCTGCAAGGTCGCGGTCATCGACCAGACCGGCAAGGTCGTCGACACCACCACCGTGTACCCGTTCGAACCGCGCCGCGACCGCGACGGCACGATCAACACGCTGGCCGCGCTGGTGGCGCGCCACAAGGTGGATCTGATCGCCATCGGCAACGGCACGGCTTCGCGCGAGAGCGAAAAGCTCGTGGGCGACATGATGGAGCGTTTCCCCGACCTGAAGGTCACCCGCGTCGTCGTGTCCGAGGCAGGCGCGTCGGTGTATTCCGCATCGGAAACCGCTGCCCAGGAATTCCCCGACCTGGACGTCACGCTGCGCGGCGCCGTGTCCATTGCACGCCGTCTGCAGGACCCGCTGGCCGAACTGGTCAAGATCGACCCCAAGGCCATCGGTGTCGGCCAGTACCAGCACGACGTCAACCAGCGCGAACTGGCGCGTTCGCTGGACGCGGTGGTCGAAGACTGCGTGAACGCGGTGGGCGTGGACGTGAACACGGCATCGGCCGCGCTGCTGGCCCGCGTGTCCGGCCTGAATTCGCTGCTGGCCAAGAACATCGTCGCCTTCCGCGACGAGAACGGCGCGTTCCCCACCCGCGACGTCCTGCGCAAGGTGCCGCGCTTTGGCGACAAGGCGTTTGAACAGGCCGCAGGCTTTCTGCGCATCCCCAACGGCGACAACCCGCTGGACGCGTCGGCGGTGCACCCGGAAGCCTATCCCGTCGTCGAGCGCATCGTCGCCAAGATCAAGACCGAGGTGAAGCAGATCATCGGCCAGCGCGAGGCCCTGAAGGGCGTGTCGCCGTCCGACTTCACCGACGAGCGCTTCGGCCTTCCCACCGTGAAGGACATCTTCGCCGAACTCGAAAAGCCCGGCCGCGACCCGCGCCCGGAGTTCAAGACGGCACAGTTCAAGGAAGGCGTGGAAACGCTGAACGACCTGTACCCCGGCATGGTGCTGGAGGGCGTGGTGACCAACGTGGCCAACTTCGGCGCGTTCGTGGACATCGGCGTGCACCAGGACGGCCTGGTGCATATCTCGGCGCTGGCCGAGAAGTTCGTGAAGGATCCGCGCGATGTGGTGCGCGTGGGCCAGACGGTCAGCGTCAAGGTGCTGGAAGTGGATGCCGCGCGCAAGCGCGTGGCGCTTACCATGCGCCTGAACGACACCGCCGCGCCGGCCCGCCGCAGCGCCGATGCGCCCAAGGGCGGTGACCGTCCCCGCCGTCAGGGCGATGGCGGCCGCAACGCGGGTGGCGCGGCCGGATCGATGAACAGCGCCATGGCCGACGCATTCGCCAAGCTCAAGCGCTGATCTGCCAATCCGCTGCCCTATCCAGATCCCGGCGCCCGATGCGCCGGGATTTTTTTGCACTGTTAATGGAGCAAGCAGCTGAGCTGCATGCGCGACGGCGCGGACTGCCCGCGCCGTCTTCGGCTGCCGTTTATTCCTGCGCCAGCGACAAGAGCGCTTCGCGGGTGCGGGCGAGGCGCGCCGCGGGCTCGCCCTGCATGCCCTCGGGCCCGGTGGCGACGGTCACGCCATCGACCACTGCCGCATAGCCCTCTGCCTGCGCCTGCAGGACGTTGTCAGCGGGTTCGGACTGCAGCCGGCGCATCAAGGCGCCCGCTTCCTTGGGATCGGCAAAGCGCTGCGACAGCAGCAGTTCCTCGCCGTCGGCCGCCAGTAGGCGGAACCGGAAGCCGCCGTCCTCGTCACGGAAGCTGACGAAGCGCGCGCCCTTGGATTTTTCCTTCTTGCCTTGCGCGCCCTTGCCTGCCGTGGCGGCCGCGCTCAGGTTGCGCAGGCCCACGGCCTCGCGCAGTTCCTGCATGAAGGGCACGGCAAGCTTGCGCGCCTTGGCCGCGCCGGCTTGCAGGATGTCTTCGATGCGGCCCGGATTGGCCATCAGGTCGACGTACTTTTCGCGCATCGGCGCAAGCAGCGCTTCCAGGTGCTCGAACAGCGCCTGCTTGGCGTCACCCCAGCCCATGCCCGCTTCGAGCTGCTGACGGAACGCCGCCGATTGCTCGGACGTGGCGAACGCGCGGTACAGCGTGTACAGGTGGGAGGATTCGGCATCCTTGGGTTCGCCCGGCTCGCGCGAATCGGTCACGATGCGCATCACCGAGGCGCGCAATGCGCTCTTGCCGCCTTCGAACAGCGGGATGGTGTTGTTGTAGCTCTTGGACATCTTGCGGCCGTCCAGCCCCGGCAGCGTCGCCACGTCTTCTTCGATGACCACTTCCGGCAGCGAGAAATAGTCGCGTCCGTACAGGTGGTTGAAACGCTGCGCGATGTCGCGCGCCATTTCCAGATGCTGGATCTGATCCCGGCCCACCGGCACCTTGTTGGCGTTGAACATGACAATGTCGGCCGCCATCAGGATCGGGTACGAGAACAACCCCATGGTGATGCCGTCGTCCGGATCCACGTTCTTGGCCACATTCTGGTCGACCGACGCCTTGTACGCATGCGCCCGGTTCATCAGGCCCTTGGCCGTCACGCAGGTCAGCAGCCAGCTCAGTTCGGGGATCTCGGGGATGTCCGACTGGCGGTAGAACGTCACGCGTTCGGCATCCAGGCCGACCGCCAGCCACGTGGCGGCGATTTCCAGGCGCGAGCGCGCCACGCGTGCCGGATCGTCGCACTTGATCAGCGCGTGGTAGTCCGCCAGAAAGAAGAATGCGTCGACGCCGGGCTGCGTGCTGGCCTGCACCGCCGGACGGATCGCGCCCGCGTAGTTGCCGAGATGGGGGGTTCCAGTCGTGGTGATGCCGGTAAGGACGCGGGTATTCATGAGGCGAGAAGGCGGTTGCTAGGGGAAGCCGTCAGTGTAACGTGCCGCAGCGCGGCCCTGCCCGCCCGCAACGCAGCCCGCGCCTACCAGACCGCCAGCACGGGCGCGGCCAGCGCGCACAGGCCGCCCGCGGTCAGCGCCGCGCGCGGACGGAAGGTCAGGAACCAGATGAGCAGCAGGCCGGCGATGCTGAGAATGCCGATCCATTCGACCGTCCCGTAGCTCCAGCCCCAGACCGCGGCGGACGCCCACAGCGACAGCGCAAGCGCCGTCCAGCCGAACAGCCGCAACGGCAGCCGATGACGGCGCGGCAAGGCGCGGTCGAACAGATCTTCGTAGTGACGGTCCATGGCCAGGCACAGAGCGGAAAACCCGGCATAGGCCAGGCAGAAGGCGGCTAGCGTCATGGCGTATCACCTCGCGGTTCGAAAGCGGTGCGGTGCACGGCGGCCGGCACGGCGGGGTCGTGCGCGGCGGGCGCAGCGGCGGCGGACTTGACGGCCTGGGCGCGCGCGGCGCGCGGCTTGCCCGCGGATCGGGCGGGCGCCTTGCGGGCCCGCGCCGCCTTCTGCGCCATCCATGCAAAAAACAGGGCGCTTGCCAGGCACGTCAGGTCAAAACCCGCCATCACCCAGTCGCCCTGCGGCAACGAGACGCCCAGGTGCCGGTGGGTGGTCAGCGCATTGACCACCGGCACCAGGGCCAGCGCGGCGGCGGCCACCGCCAGCAGGTCCTGCCATTTGCGCCGCTGGAAGAGAAACGCATAGACCAGCGACAGGCCCCAGGCGATGAAGAAGGCGCGCACCTCCCAGACCTGGCGGCCGGGCATGTCGGCGGGCAGCAGCCGGTTGGCCAGGAACACCGCCGCCACGCCGAACACGACCCCCGCGATGGTGCCCGCGTTCAGGCCGTCCACCAGGCGCAGCGAGAACTCTTCGCGCGCGTCGCCCGGCCGGGCCTTCTGGCGGCGCTTGGCGATCCACAGCACCAGGCCCGTGGCCACCATGGCCGTGCCGGCCAGGCTGACGATGAAATACAGCCAGCGCAGCACCGGTTCGGCGAACAGGCCCAGGTGCAGGCCGGTGATCACGCCCGCAGTCAGGGCGGTCGCGCTGCGGCCGGCCTCGGACTCCTGCAGCGCGCCCGTCACCCCGTCAAAACGCATGAACGGCGCCATCAGCCCGTACGACACGCCGTCGCCCACGTGGCGGCTGATGGTGATGGTGGCGCCCGCGTCATTGGGATTGTTGACGGTCACCCGGCCGACGCGGCCTTGCCACTGCTGCTCGGCCTGCGCCACCAACGGGGCAATCGGAACCAGCGGCGCGGGCTGGTTCAGCGGCGGCGTGACCTTGAAGGCCTTGAAGACCTCGTTGGTGTAATCGCGCGGATTGTCGTAGACGGCCTGGATGCCTGCCGGCATCAGCATCACCATGAACAGCACCAGGCCGCTGAAGGTGATCATCAGGTGAAACGGCAGGCCCAGCACGGACAGCACGTTGTGGCCGTCCATCCAGGCACGCTGGCCGCCCTTTCCGGGCCGGAAGGTAAAGAAATCAGCAAAGATCTTCTTGTGCGTGATGATGCCGCTGATGATCGCCACCAGCATGAACATGCCCGCGATGCTGGCCAGCCAGCGTCCCCACGGAAACGCGGTTTCCAGCTCGAAATGGAAGCGGTAGAAGAAGTCGCCGCCGCGGGTCTGGCGCGGCGTCACGGCCTGGCCGGTGGCCGCGTCCAGCTTGACGCGCACGAATCCGCGCTCGCCCGGCTTGGGTTTGGCGGTCTGGTACAGCAGCTGGATCAGGGGCTCGCGGTCGGACGACGGCGTGATGAACCAGCGCTTGGCGTCAGGCGCGTTTTCCGCCAGATAGCGCTGCGCCGTGGCGACGGCCTGGACGGCGGGCGCCGGCTGCACCTGGATCTCGGGCTGCATCCAGCGCGTGATCTCGGGCCGGAAGAAGGCCAGCGAGCCGGTCAGGAACATCGCGAAAAGCACCCAGCCGAAAATCAGGCCAGCCCACGTATGCAACCACGACATGGACTGGCGCATGCCCTCTTCGCCGGGATGCCTGGTCTTGGCCGCCTTCATGCCGCCCCCACGAGCCGGTGCGCCAGAAACATTCCGCCCAGCAGCGCGGCGGGGACCAGGATGCCCGCCCAGGCGCGCCAGGCGTTGCGCGTGGCAAACACCCAGATCACCCCGCAGGCATAGACCACGAAGGACAGCAACTGCGCCGCGGTCACGGCATCGGGCCGCCCCAAGGGCAGCCAGACCGCCAGACAGGCGGCCGCCGCCGAGGCCAGGGCATAGCCGCCCAGGATGGCGGCCGTCGCGCGGGAGAATACGGCCAATCGGTAGCGCATCATGCCTGCGCCGGCTGCGGGAGCTTTCACGGGAGTTCTAGGTGGTTGCGGGGACGTGGCCGGCCTGAATTATAACGATTCTCGTTAATACGGGAACGGCCAACCTTGCTTACCAGCGATACCGCAGGCTGGCCTTGATGGAGCGCTGGTAGCCGAACCAGCACCAGGACTCGCCGGAGCACGACGCGATGTACTCCTTGTCGAACAGGTTCTGCACGTTCAGCGCAACCTGCATGCCCTTGAGCGCGGGCGAGGCGCGGCCCAGGTCATAGTCCAGCATCAGGTCCACCAGCGTGACTTTCGGCACCTTCAACGTGTTGGCCTCGTTGGCGTACGACGAACCGATGTACCGCACGCCGCCGCCCACGCCAAGGCCGGCCAGCGGGCCTTCCAGAAGCTGGTAGCGCGCCCAGGCCGACGCCTGCTGCGACGGCAGCGCGGCGGGGGTCTTGCCGGTCAGATCGAAGCCCGCCGCATTCGGATAGGCCTTGGTGTATTCGTTGTTCATGACCGAGTAGGCGGCAATCAGCGACAGGCCGCGCATCGGCTCGGTCTTGGCCTCGAGTTCGATGCCCTGCGTGCGCAGCTCGCCCGCCTGGATCGAGCAGCGTCCACCCGCCGTGCCGCACAGGTGCGTCGGATCCGGGTCGGTGGTCGTCATGTTCTCGCGGCGGATGTCGAAGGCCGCGAAGGTCAGCATCGTGGCCGAGCCCGGCGGCTGGTACTTGATGCCCACTTCGTACTGCTTGCCCTCGATCGGCTTGAACGGCGTGTTGTTCCAGCCGGTGCCCGACTGCGGCTCGAAGGATTCCGAGTAACTGAAGTACGGCGCCACGCCGTTGTCGAAGTTGTAGATGGCGCCGAACCGGCCCGAGAACGCTTCGGCGCTCAGCTTGGACGGGGTGACGCGGCCCGAGGCGATCGCCGTCGTCTCGCCCAAGTTGCGCGACCAGTCGTAGCGCCCGCCCAAGAGGAACGACAGACGGTCGATCTTGATCTGGTCCTGGAAATACACGCCGGTCTGGTACTGCGTGGTGGTCGCGTCGCTGGAGAACGCCGGCACGGGAATGTTCTGGAAATTGTCCGGGTTCTTCACGTAGAGTGCAGGCGCGGAACCAAAGCCCGACAGCGTGTCGGTCTTGACGTGCTGGTAGTCGAACCCCACCAGGACGTTGTGGCCGATCTTGCCGGTGTTGAAGCGGGCCTGCAGGTTGTTGTCGATGGTCAGCGCCCCCACATCCACGTCGGTCGCGATCGAGGCGCGCTGGTGGTACAGGTAGGTCCTGTCCGTATAGCCGTAGTAGTTGGTCATCGCGCCATAGACGCTGCGGTACTTGGCGTCCGAGTGCGTCCAGCGCAGGCTTTGCGAGGCCTTGAACGTGTCGTTGAAGCGATGGTCCAGGATGTAGCCCAGCGAGTAGCTCTTGCGGTCGCTCTTTTCGAAATTGGCGTCGCCATCGTAGTAATCGGCGGGCAGCCGGAAGCCGTCGGGCGCGCGCAGCAAGGTGCGCATGGCCGGCACCGCGCCGTACGACCCCATGTCGGGATCATGCTGGAAATTGGTCAGGATGGTCAGCGAGGTATCGGCATTGGGTTTCCAGGCGAACGCGGGCGACACGAAGTAGCGGCGTTCCTTGGTGTCCTGCACCTGGCCGTCCGACATGTAGCCCGATCCCACCAGGCGATACAGGTACTTGCCCTCTTCGTCGATGGGGCCGCCGAAGTCGAAGTTGGCGCGGCGGAAGTCGTAATTGCCAACCTGCAGCTCCACCTCGCGCAGCGGCTCGTCCAGCGGCCGCTTGCTGACCTGGTTCACCACGCCGCCCGGACCGCCCTGCCCGTACATGACCGACGCCGGCCCCTTGAGCACGTCCACGCGCTCAAGGCGGAAGGCATCGACTTGCGGCAGCGCATCGCGGCCGCCGAACACGCGCAGCCCATCGAGGTACGTGGACGCCGAGAACCCGCGCACGTTGAACTGGTCCAGGCGGGTCGCCGTGGCGCCGCGCGACTCGGTGGCCACGCCCGCCGTGTAGCGCAGCACCTGATTCAGCGTCTGCGCGCCCTGCTCGGTGATCTGCTCGCGCGTGACCACGGACACCGACTGCGGCGTCTCGATCAGCGGCGTGTCCGTCTTGGTGGCGCTGGCGCTGGCGGTGGCCACGTAGCCCACCGTGGGCGCATAGGCGCTGTCCGGCATGCCCGTGACCGTCACGGGCGCCAGCGTGTGCGTATCGCCCGCGGAGGCCGGCGCGGGCGCCAGCGTCCACGTGTTGCCCGATTGCGCGCGCGCCTGCAGGCCGCTGCCCGCCAGGATGCGCGAGAAGCCGGCGCCCACCGTATACGCGCCGTTCAACCCGTCCGAACGCCGGCCTCGCACCAGCGCCGGATCGAACGACAGCACCACGCCCGCGCTGCGCGCAAACTGTGTCAGCGCATCGGCCAGCGGCCCTGCCGGAATCTGGAAACTGCGCTGGCCATTGGCGGCTGCCGCCGCGTCGGCGGCTGGCGCGGACTGCGCCCAGGCCGCGGGCGCGCCGGCGGCCAGCGCCCCGGCGCACGACACGGCCAGCACGGCTTGACGGCCGGCGGTCAGCGGTGCGCGCAGGCGGGTGTGGATTGAAGCGGACACAAACATCTCCCTGTACGGTGGTTTCTTTCTGCTTTCCGTACGGGGATGCAAAACCTGCAATGCGCCGGCAAGAAAATTTGTAACGCTCAGGCGTCGCGCGATCCGACCTGCAGCCAATATTGCGTGTGGCGCGTGACGGTGATCGGCAGGGAGTGTTCCAGCGCCTTGAGCGCGCGCTCGGCGTCGTCCAGCGGAAACACCCCGGAAAGCCGCAAGGCCGCCACCGCGGGATCGACGCGGATGACGCCCACGCGCTGGCGGGCCAGGTGTTCGGCAAAGTCGTCCAGCCGCCATTCCTTGGCCACCACCATGCCGTCCACCCAGGCGAGCCGGTCCGGGTCCGTCGCGCCGCGCTGAAGTTCGCCGTCCTCGGCAGGAAACAGCCGTTCACCGGCGGCAAGCTGCGTCAGGACGCCATGGCGCAGCAGCGCCACGCTGCCTTCGTATACGCCCACGCGCGCGCCTTGCGCCGTTCGCCGCAGGTCGAACCGCGCGCGCTCGGCCTGCACCTGGCCGTCGCCGGTGTTCACGCGCAGCGTCCGTGCGCCCGGATGCGGCTCGGCCTGCACCAGCATCTCGCCGCGCAAGAGCGCAATATCACGTACGTTGCCGCTGACGTTGACGCGCACGGCAGAATCGCTGTTCAGGGTGACGCGCAGCCCGTCCGCCAGCGCAAGGGCCTGGCGCTCGCCCACGCGGGTGCTGTAGTCGGCGACCAGCCGCTGCCAGGGCGCATGACGGTAGCCGGCCCACCCGGTGGCGGCCACGCCGGCCACGGTCAACAGGCTGCGCAGCGCGGCGCGCCGGCCGCGCGAGGCCGGCGCATTCAGCGCGGTGTGCGCCAGCGCCGCCGGCACCCGGCGCGCGTCGCGGCCGATGTCCTGCAGCCGGTCCCACGCCACGCGATGCGCGGGATCCTGCGCAATCCAGGCGCGGCACGATTCGCGCGTTTGCGTGTCCGCCACGCCCGATTGCAACCGGCTCCACCAGACAATGGCCTCGCGCACGACGGCCTCCGAAGGGGCGGCATCCGAGGATCTGCCCGCGGCGGGCATGAGTTTCAGCGCGTCAGGCATGGATCGCCGCATAGCACGCGGACATCGCGCGCACCATGTATTGCTGCACGGAACTCAACGACACATCAAGGCGTTCTGCGATCTCGGGATACGTCAGGCCGTCCAGCTGCGACAGCAGGAACGCGGCGCGCGCCTTCGGCGGCAGGCCGTCCAGCAGGCGATCCAACTGCACCAGCGCCTGCAATTGCTCGGCCTGCGCCTCGGGCGACGGCGCATAGGTTTCGGGCACGCTGGCCAGATAGGCAAGGTACGCGTGTTCCAGCGCGGCGTGGCGCTGGTGGTCGACGACCAATCCCTTTGCGATGGTGGTGAGAAGCGCCCGGGCCTCGTTGGCCCGCACCTGCTTGCGGCCCTGGATCACCCTGACGAAGACGTCCTGCGCCAGATCCTCGGCGCGATGTTCGCAACCCAGCTTTCGGCGCAGCCATCCGAACAGCCACGGGCGGTGATCGCGGTACAGGCCATCGACAGGCGCGACCTGGGCGTCGACGCACGGGGCCGACGAGGAAAGCAAGGTGGAAGACACGGATGAGACTGCGGCGCGGGACCAAAAGTCTCAAAATCTTAATTGATAATGACTTGCATTAACAATGATTGACCTCACCCGGCCCCGAAATTGCGGGCCGGGTGACGCATTACTACAACGTCGCGGCCAGGCGGCGCTCGGATTCGAGGTACTCGCGCGACTGCATTTCCAGGATGCGCGAGACGGTCCGGTGGAACTCGTTGGCCAGCGCGCCTTCCGTGTAGATCTCTTCGGGCTCGCACTCGGCCGACATGATGAGCTTGACGCGATGGTCGTAGAACACGTCGATCAGCCAGGTGAAGCGGCGCGCCTCGGACGCCTGGCGCGGGCCCATGCGCGGCACGCCCGACAGGATCACGGCGTGGAAGCGGTTGGCCAGTTCCAGGTAGTCGTTCTGCGAACGGGGCCCGCCGCACAACGTGGCAAAGTCGAACCACACCACCGAGCCGCCCAGCGCCAACGCGCGGATCTCGCGATGCTCGATGTGCAGCACGGGCTCTTGCGGAGGCGTGTCGGCCAGCGCGTCGAAGGCCGCCTGCAGCGCCTTCTGCGCATGCTCGTCCAGCGGCGTGTGGTAGCTCTGCACCTGCTCCAGCGAGCGGCGGCGGTAATCGATGCCCGCGTCCACGTTCATCACGTCCATGCGCGACTGGATCAGCGCGATGGCGGGCAGCACGCGGTCGCGGTGCAGACCGTCGGTGTACAGCGTCGACGGTTCGTAGTTGGACGTCATCACGAACGACGTGCCGTATTCGAACAGCTTGAGCAGCAGGCGGTGCAAGATCATTGCGTCCGCCACGTCGGACACGTGGAATTCGTCAAAGCAGATCAGCCGGTAGCGCTTGGCCACGCGCTTGGCGACCTCGTCCAGCGGATCCTGCATGCCCTTCACTTCCTCGAGCTCACGGTGCACGCCGCGCATGAATTCGTGAAAGTGCAGGCGCGTCTTGCGCACCACCGGCACGGTGGCATAGAACGCATCCATCAGGAAGCTCTTGCCGCGGCCCACACCGCCCCACAGGTACACGCCGCGCGGCACGTCGGGACGGTTCAGCAGCTTTTTCAGCGCGTTCGAGCGCATCGACTTGAACTTGACCCATTCGTCGTAATAGCGCTGCAAGCGGTCGATCGCCTTCTTCTGCGCGTCGTCGGGCTTGTAGCCGCGTTCGGCCAATGCGTGTTCGTAGTAGTCGCTGACGTTCATAGGGGAACCGGATCAGGCTGAAATGGTAATGGCGGTAAAGAAAAGGGCGGGTCCTGGAACCCGCCCCCGGTCTTGCAGCAGTCAGTCGCGGCTTAGAAGTTCAGCGCGCGCTTGTCCACGGCCAGCGCGGCTTCCTTCACGGCTTCCGACAGCGTCGGGTGCGCGTGGCAGATGCGGGCGATGTCTTCGGCGGCGCCGCGGAATTCCATGATGGTCACGGCTTCCGAGATCAGTTCCGAGGCCATCGGGCCCACGATGTGCACGCCCAGGACTTCATCGGTCTTGGCATCGGCGATCACCTTGGCAAAGCCGGTGGTGTCGCCCAGCGCGCGGGCGCGGCCGTTGGCCAGGAACGGGAAGCTGCCAGCCTTGTACTCGCGGCCTTCGGCCTTGAGCTGCTGTTCGGTCTTGCCGACCCAGGCGATTTCCGGCGAGGTGTAGATGACCCACGGCACGGTGTCGAAGTTGACGTGGCCGTGCTGGCCGGCGATGCGCTCGGCAACCGCAACGCCTTCTTCTTCAGCCTTGTGCGCCAGCATCGGGCCGCGCACCACGTCGCCCACTGCCCAGACGTTCGGCAGGTTGGTCTTGCAGTCGCCGTCCACGGCCACGAAGCCGCGTTCGTCCAGCTTCAGGCCCACGGCGTCGGCGTTCAGGCCGCCGGTGTAGGGCACGCGGCCGATCGAGACGATCAGCTTGTCCACGACCAGCTTCTGCTCGGCGCCCTTGGCGTCGACATAAGGCACGGTCACCGACTTGGCGGTCGCCTTGATCTCGCCGATCTTGACGCCCATCTGGATGTTCAGGCCTTGCTTGGTGAAAGCCTTCAGGGCTTCCTTGGCCACTTGCCCGTCGGCGGCAGCCAGGAATTCCGGCATCGCTTCCAGGATGGTGACTTCGGAACCCAGGCGGCGCCACACGCTGCCCATTTCCAGACCGATCACGCCAGCGCCGATGACGCCCAGCGTCTTGGGCACGGCGCCGATGTTCAGTGCGCCGTCGTTGGACAGCACGACCTTTTCGTCGAACGGCAGGCCGGGCAGTTCACGCGCCGACGAGCCGGTGGCGACCACGACGTGCTTGGCAACCAGGTCTTCCTCGGCGGTGCCGGTGACCTTGATGGCCCAGCCGCCTTCCACCTGGCCGCTGAACGCGCCCTTGCCGTGGAAGAACGTGACCTTGTTCTTCTTGAACAGGTACAGGATGCCGTCGTTGTTCTGCTTGACCACCGTGTTCTTGCGGCCGATCAGCGTGTCGAGCTTCAGGCTGACGCCCTTGACTTCGATGCCGTGCTCGGCGAAGTGGTGGTTGGCTTGCTCGTAGTGTTCCGACGATTGCAGCAGCGCCTTCGACGGGATGCAGCCGACGTTGGTGCAGGTGCCGCCGGGAGCCGGGCCGCCTTGGCCGTTCTGCCAGGCGTCGATGCAGGCGACCGACATGCCGAGCTGCGCGGCGCGGATGGCGGCGATGTAGCCGCCGGGGCCTGCGCCGATCACGACGACGTCAAATTGTTTGGACATAGTGTTCTCGCGAATGAGGGGTGAAGAAGCGCACTTGCCGCCCAGCGGGGTCGTGCTGCGGGCCGGCGGGGAGCCGGCCCGGGGCGTCGAGATTACAGGTCCAGCAACAGGCGCTGCGGATCTTCCAGGGCGTCCTTCATGGCGACCAGGCCCAGCACGGCTTCGCGGCCGTCGATGATGCGGTGGTCGTAGGACAGGGCCAGGTAGTTCATCGGACGGATGACGATCTGGCCGTTTTCGACGACGGCGCGATCCTTCGTGGCGTGCACGCCCAGGATGGCCGATTGCGGCGGGTTGATGATCGGGGTCGACAGCATCGAGCCGAACACGCCGCCGTTGGAGATCGAGAACGTGCCGCCGGTCATTTCTTCGATGCCCAGCTTGCCGTCAGCGGCGCGGCGGCCGAAGTCGGCAATGGTCTTCTCGATGTCGGCGATCGACAGCTGGTCGGCGTTGCGCAGGATCGGCACCACCAGGCCACGCGGGCTGCCGACAGCGATACCGATGTCGAAGTAGCCGTGGTAGATGATGTCCTTGCCGTCGATCGAGGCGTTGATCAGCGGGTACTTCTTCAGCGCGGCAACGGCGGCCTTGACGAAGAACGACATGAAGCCCAGCTTGATGCCGTGTTCCTTTTCGAACTTGTCCTTGTACTTGGCGCGCAGGTCGATGACGGCCTGCATGTTGACTTCGTTGAACGTGGTCAGGATCGCGTTTTCCTGCTGGGATTGCAGCAGGCGCTCGGCGATGCGGGCGCGCAGGCGGCTCATCGGCACGCGCTGTTCCGGACGGCCGTCCAGCGACAGCGTGGTCGGGGCGGGCGCGGCGGCAGCCTTGGCCGGCGCGGCCTTGGGCTGGGCGCTGGCGGCCAGGGCGTCGCCCTTGGTCACGCGGCCATCACGGCCCGTGCCCGACACGGAAGCGGCGTCAACGCCCTTCTCGGCCAGGATCTTCGAGGCGGCGGGCGAAGCGACGCCGGCAGCGGCGGTCGAGGCCGGGGCGGCAGCGGCGGGCGCCGGCGCGGCGGCGGCTTGCTCAGCGGCCTTGGGGGCTTCGGCCGGCGCGGTGGCGGCGGCGGCGGCCTTGGCGGCGGTGTCGATGCGGGCCAGCACTTCGCCCGAGGTCACGGTGCTGCCATCGCCCTTGACGATTTCGGACAGCACGCCCGAGGCGGGGGCCGGCACTTCCAGCACGACCTTGTCGGTTTCGACTTCGATCAGGATTTCGTCGGCTTCAACGGCAGCGCCCGGCTGCTTCTTCCAGGTCAGCAGGGTCGCTTCGGAAACGGATTCGGAAAGTTGGGGAACGACGACGTCGGTAATAGCCATTTTGTTTATTCCGTAGAGAGTGTGTTCTTGTCACGCGGCGCGGCAAGGTTCGAAACGGGGTTCCGGAACGCTTGCCGCCCGCGGCGCGTGCATCAAGTAAGGGTTACTTCGTCAACATGACCTTGAACTTGGGCGCGAAGGCCGTTTCGATCAGGGCCTTCTGCTGCTCCTGGTGCTTGGCCAGGTAGCCCACGGCCGGCGATGCCGACGCGGCACGGCCTGCGTAGCCAAGCTTCTGGCCTTCGACCATGTTCTCGTACACGTGATGCTGAACGTAGAACCAGGCGCCTTGGTTCTGGGGTTCGTCCTGCACCCAGATCACTTCGGTTGCCTTGGGGTACTTGCGCAGTTCGGCTTCGAACGACTTGTGCGCAAACGGATACAGCTGCTCGACGCGGATGATGGCGACGTTGTCGGCGCCACGCTCGCGGCGGGCGTTGACCAGGTCGTAGTACACCTTGCCCGAGCAAGCCAGCACGCGCTTGACCTTGCTGGCGTCGATGGCCTCGTCGACCTCGCCGATGACCGGGCGGAAGCTGCCGCCGGCCAGATCGGTCAGGGGCGAACCGGCGTCCTTGTTGCGCAGCAGCGACTTCGGCGTGAACAGCACCAGCGGCTTGCGGAACGGGCGGATCATCTGGCGGCGCAGGACGTGGAAGATCTGCGAAGCCGAGGTCGGCTGAATCACCTGCATGTTGTTGTCGGCGCACAGCTGCAGGAAGCGCTCGATGCGGCCCGACGAGTGCTCGGGACCCTGGCCTTCGTAGCCGTGCGGCAGCATCAGCGTCAGGCCCGACTGGCGGCCCCACTTGGCTTCGCCGGAGCTGATGAACTGGTCGATCACGACCTGGGCGCCGTTGACAAAGTCGCCGAACTGGCCTTCCCAGATGACCAGCGTGTTCGGTTCGGCGCTGGAGTAACCGTATTCAAAGCCCAGCACCGCCTCTTCGGACAGCACGGAGTCGATGACGGTGAACGGCGCCTGGCCTTCCGACACGTTCTGCAGCGGGATGTAGGTGCCGTCGTTCCAGCGTTCGCGGTTCTGGTCGTGCAGCACGGCGTGGCGGTGCGTGAACGTGCCGCGGCCCGAATCCTGGCCGGTGATGCGGATGGCGTAGCCCGAGGACACCAGGGTCGCGAAGGCGAGGTGTTCGCCCATGCCCCAATCCAGGTTCATTTCGCCCTTGGCCATGGTGCGGCGGTCGTTCAGCAGCTTGGCGACCAGCGGGTGCACGGTGAAGCCTTCCGGCACGGTGGTGATGCGTTCGCCGATGCGCTTGAGTTCAGCCAGCGGCACGGCGGTGTCGGCCTGGTCGGTCCACTTGGCGCCCAGGAACGGCGACCAGTCGATGGCGTACTTGCTCTTGTAGTCGGTCAGCACCGGTTCGATGGTGCGCTGGCCGTCTTCCATGAGCTGGCGGTAGTCCTTGACCAGCTGATCGGCTTCGCCATCGGCCAGCACGCCTTGCGTGGTCAGCTTGTCGGCGTACAGCTTGCGCGTGCCGGGGTGGTGGCCGATGCGCTTGTACATCAGGGGCTGCGTCAGCGACGGGGTGTCCTGCTCGTTGTGGCCCAGCTTGCGGAAGCAGACGATGTCCACGACGACGTCGTGGCGGAACTGCAGACGGTAGTCCAGCGCCAGCTTGGTGACGAACACCACGGCTTCGGGATCGTCGCCGTTGACGTGGAACACCGGGGCTTCGATCATCTTGACCACGTCGGTGCAATACAGCGTCGAACGCGAGTCACGCGGGTCGGACGTGGTGAAGCCGATCTGGTTGTTGATGACGATGTGCAGCGTGCCGCCCGTACCGTAGCCGCGCGTCTGCGCCAGGTTCAGGGTTTCCATCACGACGCCCTGGCCGGCAAAGGCCGCGTCGCCGTGCACCAGCACCGGCAGCACTTGCTTGCCTTCGGCATCGCCGCGGCGTTCCTGGCGGGCGCGTGCGCTGCCTTCGACGACGGGGTTGACGATTTCAAGGTGCGACGGGTTGAACGCCAGCGACAGGTGGACCGGGCCGCCGCGCGTGGACAGGTCGCTCGAGAAGCCGTTGTGGTACTTCACGTCGCCGTCGGTCAGGCCTTCGGCGTGCTTGCCTTCGAACTCGGCGAACAGGTCGCCGGGCATCTTGCCCATGATGTTCACGAGCAGGTTCAGGCGGCCGCGGTGGGCCATGCCGACCACGATTTCCTGGACGCCGTTTTCACCGGCGTGGTTGACCACTTCGTCCATCGAGGCGATGAAGCTTTCGCCGCCTTCCAGCGAGAAGCGCTTCTGGCCGACGTACTTGGTGTGCAGGAAGCGTTCCAGGCCTTCGGACTCGGTGAGCTGCTGAAGGATGTGGCGCTTTTCTTCCGCGGTGTACGTGGGCGCGCCCAGCGTGGTTTCCAGGCGTTCCTGGATCCAGCGCTTGGCGGCGGGGTCGGAGATGTGGGTGAATTCTGCACCGATGCTGCGGCAGTAGGTGTCGCGCAGCGCCTTCAGGATGTCGCGCAGCGTCATCGTGCTGGCGGTCGTGAAGTAGGTGTTGGTGGCCGAGTACGTCTGGTCCAGATCGGCTTCGGTCAGGCCATAGAAGGCGGGATCGAGCTCGGGGATCGGCGGACGTTCCTGGCGCTTGAGCGGATCGAGGTCGGCCCAACGCGAACCCAGCGAACGGTAGGCGGCAATCAGCGATTGCACCGAAACCTGCTTGCTGGCCACGCTCAGGTCGGGTTCGGCGGCGCGTTGCACGAAGGCATTGGCCTTGGCGCGCTGGGCGAACGATTCGACGATGGGAGCATGGGCCTGGTCGCGAGTGGATTCCTGGCCGTCGGTTGCGGGAGCGTGCTGCAATTGGTCGAAATATTCGCGCCAGTTGTCAGGTACCGAACCGGGGTTATCGAGGTAGGCTTCGTAAAGCTCCTCGACATACGGGGCATTACCCCCAAAGAGGTAAGACGTGGATAGAGATTCTATTTCCGAAGACATATCGCTTCACCTTTACGAGTGCTTCACTCGAGACGATGCAGGAAAACCTTCCGCGACACGGGCTTCCCGTTAGGCGGATAGCAGGGGCAGAAGGCGCGTACAAGCCTTGAAAGCCTATGGTCGAGAAGTATAACCCTTTGAGTTTACGGGCGTCTTCCCGCATTTCCGTGACGCGAAAGCCCTTTGGGAATGCCGTCATGCAGCAACGGAATGTCCGTCCAACCCCTTCCAATGCGCCGTCTACGCGCCACCAAAATCGGTCAATGCAAAATGCCGCAGCGCGTCATTTTGAATAGCAGAAAAGGCAAGTGTTGCATTTACGCCGCGTCAAACAGGCAGCGCAGTGGTCGACATGATCTCTTTCAAGACGAAAAAAGTGCGAATTTGGCGTACGCCGGGCAGCTTGATGATCTCGCCCGCATGCAGCTTGTTGAATCTTTCCAGGTCGCGGATGCGCAGCATCAGGAAGTAGTCGAATTCGCCTGCCACCAGGTGGCATTCCAGGCAGCCGCTGATGCTCTTGGCCGCTTCCTCGAAGTCGGTGAACGAGTCGGGTGTGGAACGGTCAAGCACCACGCCCACGATGACCAGCGTGGCCATATCCACGTCGGCGGGTTCAAGCAGTGCGACCGTCTTTCGGATGATGCCTTCGCTTTTGAGCCGCTCGACGCGCCGCAGACACGCCGCCGGACTGAGATGCACGCGCGCGCTCAGGTCCAGATTGGTGATCTGCGCGTCGTCCTGAAGAATGCGCAGGATCTGGCGGTCGATGCGGTCCAGCGTGAAAACGGCGGTCATGGAATGCGTCCCTGAAAATTAAATTTGGTCGCGGTTTTTAATTTGGAAATATTAGATGCATAAACACCCATAAACGAAGTTTCGATTTGGCGGATTGAAAAAATACGCAATTGACCCCCCAAGCCCATGATTTCTATGATTTTTGCGAACCCTGCCAAAAAGCGCAGGCCGACCGAATCATCAGGAGCCACCATGGATCTGCAACGTTTTCCCCGTCATCGCCTGACCTTCGGCGATACCCCAATCGAAAAGCTGGACCGCCTTTCACAGCATCTGGGCGGCAAGGTCGAGATCTACGCCAAGCGCGAGGACTGCAACAGCGGCCTGGCGTTCGGCGGCAACAAGCTGCGCAAGCTTGAATACCTGATCCCGCAGGCGCTGGAACAAGGTTGCGACACGCTCGTCACCATCGGCGGCATCCAGTCCAACCACACGCGCATGGTCGCGGCGGTGGCCGCCAAGCTGGGATTGGCCTGCGTGCTGGTGCAGGAAAACTGGGTGGATTATTCGGATGCGGTCTACGACCGCGTCGGCAACATCATGATGAGCCGCCTCATGGGCGCGGAGGTGCGGCTGGTTGATCAGGGTTTCGACATCGGCTTTCGCCGCAGTTGGGAAGAGGCGCTTGAAGAAGTGAAACGCCGCGGCGGCAAGCCCTATGCGATTCCCGCGGGCGCGTCCGACCATGAGCTGGGCGGGCTGGGCTACGTCGGCTTTGCCGAAGAGGTGCGCCGCCAGGAAGCCGATCTGGGATTCAAGTTCGACTACATCGTCGTCTGCGCGGTCACGGGCAGCACGCAGGCCGGCATGGTCGTGGGCTTTGCCGCCGACGGCCGCGCCGACCGCGTCATCGGCATCGACGCATCCGCCACGCCGGAGCAGACGCGCGCCCAGGTCCTGCGCATCGCGCGGCGCACCGCCGACCTCGTCGGACTGGACAGACCCATCGAAGACAAGGACGTGGTACTCGACACACGTTACGCCTATCCCGCGTATGGCCTGCCGTCAGCCGAAACCAACGATGCCATCCGTACCTGCGCCCGCCTGGAAGGCATGATGACCGACCCCGTGTACGAAGGGAAATCCATGCAGGG
Organism: Achromobacter sp. E1; assembly: GCF_037039475.1. Taxonomy (NCBI): domain Bacteria; kingdom Pseudomonadati; phylum Pseudomonadota; class Betaproteobacteria; order Burkholderiales; family Alcaligenaceae; genus Achromobacter; species Achromobacter sp. E1. Next base: position 1,486,437 of record NZ_CP146253.1, on the reverse strand, counting down.
GATGATGGACATCATCCGCAAAGGCGAGATTCCCGCCGGTTCGAAGGTCCTGTATGCGCACCTGGGAGGGGTGCCGGCGATCAACGCCTACAGCTTTCTCTACCGCAACGGATAGCGGCGGCTTCGGCGTCATGGGGTGGCCTTGCGGGGATTTGCGGTGACGCCAAGCCCCCCGTAGGGCAACCCAGGATGGCGCGGGAGGGACAATTGATGTACATACTTTGTATACACAAATCCACGCGCGAATCGTGTGTTGCCTTGCCACGGTTTCGCGTTCCCCTGCCCGCCCATGCCCGCCTACGATTCCACCAAGCCTTACCCCCGCGACCTCGTCGGCTACGGCCGCAATCCACCTCACGCGCAATGGCCAGGCAACGCGCGGATTGCGGTGCAGTTCGTCCTGAATTACGAGGAAGGCGGCGAAAACAGCGTGCTGCATGGCGACGCCGGCTCCGAGCAGTTCCTGTCCGAAATGTTCAGCCCCGCCAGCTATCCGGACCGGCATCTCAGCATGGAAGGCATCTATGAATACGGTTCGCGGGCGGGCGTGTGGCGCATCCTGCGGGAATTCGAAAACCGCCAGCTGCCGCTGACGGTGTTCGGCGTCGGCATGGCGCTGCAACGCCATCCGGACCTGACCGCGGCGTTCGTGGAACTGGGTCATGAAATCGCCTGCCACGGCTGGCGCTGGATCCACTACCAGAACGTGGATGAAGCCACCGAGCGCGAGCACATGCGCCTGGCCATCGACGCCATCACCACGCTGACCGGCACACGGCCGCTGGGCTGGTACACCGGCCGCGACAGCCCGCGCACCCGCACGCTGGTCGCCGACGACGGCGGATTCGAGTACGACAGCGACTATTACGGCGACGACCTGCCCTTCTGGATGCAGGTGCGCAAATCGGATGGCGCCACGGCGCCGCAGCTCATCGTGCCCTACACGCTGGACTGCAACGACATGCGCTTTGCGCTGCCGCAGGGCTTCTCCCACGCCGATCCCTTTTTCCAGTACCTGAAGGACAGCTTCGACGCGTTGTATGCCGAAGGCGACGAGGCGCCCAAGATGCTCAGCATCGGCATGCACTGCCGCCTGTTGGGCCGGCCCGGCCGCATCGTTGCCCTGCAACGTTTCCTGGATCACATCGCGCGCCACGATCGCGTCTGGGTGTGCCGCCGGCTGGACATCGCGCGGCACTGGAAAGCCACCCACCCCTACATATCCGACCGTTGAACAGGACGACCATGACCAACAATCTGAACGAGCCGAACGTCGAGCCGCGCCCGCACAGCCGCCACGGCGAAACCGGCATGGGCAGCGACATCTGGGACTGGCACGAGGCGCTCAGCGTCTACAGCGATCCGGGTTACGCCGAAAAAGGCCAGCTCACGGTCACCTACCTGACCGACGCACACCGCGCCTGCGCCGCGCGCATCTCGCAATGGATGCGCGACTGCGGCTTTGACGAGGTCGGCATCGACGCCGTCGGCAATGTGGTGGGACGCTATCGCGCCGCCCGCGCCGGCGCGCCGGTCCTCATGACCGGCAGCCACTTCGACACGGTGCGCAACGCCGGCAAGTACGACGGCCGGCTTGGCATCTTCGTGCCCATGGCCTGCGTGCGCGCGCTGCATCGCGAGAACCGGCGTCTGCCGTTCGACGTGGAGGTGATCGCCTTCGCCGAGGAAGAAGGCCAGCGCTACCGGGCCACGTTCCTGGGCTCGGGCGCGTTGATTGGCAGCTTCAATCCCGACTGGCTCGCGCAGAAGGATGCGGACGGCATCACCATGCGCGAGGCCATGACGCACGCGGGCCTGGACATCGCCGGGATTGCCGGCCTGCGGCGCGATCCGGCCAATTACCTGGGCTTTGTCGAGGTGCACATCGAGCAGGGTCCGGTCCTGTATGAAATGGGGCTGCCGCTTGGCGTCGTCACGTCCATCAACGGCTGCGTGCGCCATCAGGTGCAGATCCTGGGCCTGGCCAGCCATGCCGGCACCACGCCCATGAACCGGCGGCGCGACGCGGCCGTCGCGGCCGCCGAGCTGGCGCTCTATGTTGAAAGCCGCGCCGCCCGCGATGGCGATTCGGTCGGCACGGTAGGCATGTTCGAAGTGCCCAGCGGATCGATCAACGTCGTGCCGGGCGAGTGCCGCTTCAGCCTGGACCTGCGCGCCCCCAGCGATGCGCAGCGCGACGCGCTGGTCGATGACGTGCTGGCCGAGCTGGCCGCCATCTGCGCGCGGCGCGGCCTGCGCTATTCGATTGAAGAAACCATGCGCGCCGCCGCCGCGCCCAGCGATCCGCGCTGGCAGCAGCGCTGGGAGCGCGCGGTCGACGCGCTGGGCGTCCCCGTGCACCGCATGCCCAGCGGCGCCGGCCACGACGCCATGAAGCTGCACGAGATCATGCCGCAGGCGATGCTCTTCGTGCGCGGCCAGAACAACGGCATCAGCCACAACCCCCGCGAATCCACCACCAGCGACGATATCGAACTTGCCGCGCAAGCCATGCTGGGCTTGCTCGACGCGCTGGCCAACGAAACCTCGACATAACGCCATGACCGATTACGCCCGACTCGACGCCTGGGTGGACGCCCATTTCGACGAAGAAGTCCGCTTCCTGCAAGATCTGGTGCGCGTGCCCACCGACACGCCGCCCGGCAACAACGCCCCGCACGCCGAGCGCACCGCGCAACTGCTGCAAGATTTTGGCCTGCACGCCGAAGCGCACCCCGTGCCGGCCCAGGCCGTCGCGGACTACGGCATGCAGTCCATCACCAACCTCATCGTGCGCCGCGAATACGGCGGCGCAGGCCCGCGCATCGCGCTCAACGCGCACGGCGATGTGGTGCCCCCCGGCGACGGCTGGAAGCACGATCCCTACGGCGCCGAGATCGAGGACGGCTGCCTGTACGGCCGCGCCGCAGCCGTCAGCAAGAGCGACTTCGCCAGCTTCACGTTTGCGCTGCGGGCGCTGGAAGCCGTCGCCATGCCGTCGCGCGGCGCGGTGGAGCTGCACTTTACCTACGACGAGGAATTTGGCGGTCTGCTGGGTCCGGGCTGGCTCCTGGAGCAGGGATTGACCCGCCCCGACCTGATGATCGCGGCCGGCTTCAGCTATGAAGTCGTCACCGCGCACAACGGCTGCCTGCAGATGGAAGTGACGGTGCACGGCAAGATGGCCCACGCCGCCATCCCAAGCAGCGGCGTCGACGCCTTGCAAGGCGCCGTCGCGATTCTGAATGCGCTGTATGCGCAGAACGCGCATTACCAGGCGATCACGTCGCAGGTTCCGGGCATTTCGCATCCGTACCTGAATGTGGGGCGGATCGAAGGCGGCACGAACACGAACGTGGTGCCCGGCAAGGTCAGCTTCAAGCTGGACCGCCGCATGATTCCCGAAGAAAACGCCGCAGAGGTCGAGGCCGACATCCGGCGCATCATCGAAGAAGCCGCGGCTTCATGTCCCGGTATCCGTGTCGAGATCAAGCGGTTGCTGCTGGCCAATTCGATGCGCCCGCTGCCCGGCGCGCAGCCGCTGGTGCAGGCCATCCAGCAACATGGCGAGGCGGTGTTCGGCGAACCCATCCCCGCGATGGGCACACCGCTCTACACCGACGTGCGCCTGTACGCCGAAGCCGGCGTCCCCGGCGTGATCTACGGCGCGGGCCCGCGCACGGTGCTGGAATCGCACGCCAAGCGCAACGACGAGCGCATCAATCTGGAAGACCTGCGCCGCGCGACGAAGGTCATTGCACGTACGCTGGCGGATTTGCTGCAACCGAGCGTGGGTGTCTGATGCCAAAAGGACCGGCGTCTCAGAAGAACCGGTGTATGACACCCCTGGCACCCCCCGACGCATTGCAGACCGTCTCACTCGGGTGTCAGACACCTGACGTGCGGCGTCTCAGAAGAACCGGTGTCTGACACCCCTGGCACATCCCGGCGCATTGCAGACCGTCTCACTCGGGTGTCAGACACCTGACGCTGACGGTGCAATGAGGGTGTCCGCCCCGCTGCACTAAGCCAGCCGCATCACCCGCCGCCAGAAAAGCACGGCCACCATGACAAACACGACCAGCCCCAGGTAGGACGCCATGCCGGCGAACGCCTCGCCCGCGATCGCCAGCGGCGCCTCGGAGCCCGTGCCGCCGATGATGGCCGCCATCAGCACGCCCACCAGGCTCTCGCCCACGATCAGGCCCGAGGCGATCAGCACGCCGCGGCGGTTGGCCGCCTCGGCAAAGCGGTCGTAGGGCTGGTTGGCGGCGGCGGCGCGGCGGCGCAGGGCGCGCTCAAGCAGCCAGGCCAGCAGCGCGCCCGCCACGATGGGCGCGGCGACGGTGGGCGGCAGGTAGATGCCGATGCCGACCGCCAGCACCGGAATGCGCGCCACCTTGCAGGTGCGCTTCATGATCTCGTCCACCACGATCAGTCCAACGCCCACCGCCATGCCGATCAGGATCATCGTCCAGTTCAACTGGTGGGTGAAAATGCCGCGCGTGATCGCCAGCATCAGCGTGGCCTGCGGCGCGGACAGCGCCTGCGAGGCGTCCATGCCCTCGCGCGGCATCGCGTCCGCAAACCCGTAAGCGTTGTACAGCAGCTCCAGCACCGGCGAAATCACCGCCGCGCCGACGACGCAGCCGATCAGCAGCGCGACCTGCTGACGCCACGGGGTGGCCCCCACCAGCCAGCCGGTCTTCAGGTCCTGCAGGTTGTCGTTCGAAATCGACGCCACCGCCACGACGGCCGACGTGCTGAAGATCGCCAGGGCAATCGCCATCTGCACGCCGTTTTCCAGCGCCATCAGCTCGCCGCCCACGCCCAGCATCAGCACGGACACCAGGACGATGGCGACGATGCCCACGCCGGAGATCGGACTGGTCGACGACCCCACCAGGCCGGCCATGTAGCCGCAAGCCGCGGCCACCAGGAAACCGAACACGAAGGCGAAGAGGACCGCGTAGGCCACCAGCTTCCAGATGGCGCCGGCCGACAGCGGCGTGCCCGACAGGAACACCTGGAACGTGAAGACCAGGATTGCCACCAGCACCAGCGTCACGGCCGAGATCCAGCCCGCCGACAGGTCGCGTTCGGTGCGCGGCGCGGTGCCCGCTCGGGCCGCGCCCTCCTTGGTCAAGGCCGAAAACGAGGCCTTCACGCCGCGCGCCATCGGCACGAACAGCGTCGCCAGCGTCCAGATCGCGCCCACGCCGATCACGCCCGCGCCAATGAAGCGCACCTGCGAGGACCACAGGCCCGTGGCATAGGACGCCAGCGTCGCGCCCGCGGGCATGTCGCCCATGGCGGTCAGGATGGGCACCGCGATGCCCCACGCAATGACCAGCCCGGTCAACATCGCCAGCCCGGCGACGATGCCGATCAGGTAGCCCGCGCCCAGCAGCGCCAGCGAAAAGCCCATCGGCAGCCTGAACACGGCGCCGCCCAATGCAAACCAGCCGCTCACGCTGTCGCCCAGCACGCGCAGCCCGCTGGCGGCAAAGCTGACCACGGCCGCCGCGACGCCCCCGGCGACGATGTCGCCCATGCCGGTGGCGGCGGGTTTGGCCGACGCGTGCGCGCCGGTCTGCGGCGCGTCCTGCGCGCGCTCGGCGCTGCCCACCCGCAGAATCTCCGCCGCCGCCACGCCTTCCGGATACGGCAGGTTGCTCTGCACCACCATCACGTGGCGCAGCGGAATCGTGAACATCACGCCCAGCATGCCGCCGGCCGCGCAGATGCCCAGCGTCTGCCAGAACGGGAAGCCCTGCCAGTGGCCCATCATGACCAGCGCCGGCAGGATGAAGATGATGGCCGACAGCGTGCCGGCCGCCGAGGCCTGCGTCTGCACCATGTTGTTTTCAAGGATGTTGGCGTCCTTGAACATGCGAAGGACCGACATCGAGATCACCGCCGCCGGAATGGCCGACGAGAACGTCAGGCCCACTTTGAGCCCCAGGAACACGTTCGAGGCGGTGAAGATGACGGTGATCAGCGCGCCGAGCAGGACGCCCCGGACGGTCAGCTCGGGCAGCGTGACCTCCGGCGGAACGCGGATGGGCTGGGTCATGGGTTTCTCCCTATTGATAGCCGCGCATTCTAGCGCCAGACCGTCCACCCCGTGGTCACCAGCGGTAAGCGCATTCGGGCAGTGGAACCTGCCGTGCCGCAGGATCCTGGCGAAAGATTATGCTGAAAGCGCCGGATTTCCTTGCGGAATTTGATGACTCATGCCTCGGGCATGCGTCTAGCATGAGCAGTAAAAACAGGAGACGACTTACCATGCTCGACCCTCGCCAGCCCCTTTCCGGATCGGTCCTCCAGGCCGACGCCGACCCCGCCGAAACCGCCGAATGGCGCGAAGCGTTGCAGTCCCTGCTGCAGGCCGACGGGGCCGAGCGCGCGGGCTACGTGCTGGACAGCGTCCTGGGCCACGCCGCCTCGCTCGGGCTGCGGGCCAACAGCCAGACCCGCACCGCCTACCTGAACACCATTCCCGCCGACCAGGAACCGCCCTTTCCCGGCAACCTGGCCGTCGAAGAGCGCATCGCCCGAATCAACCGCTGGAACGCGCTGGCGATGGTGGTGCGCGCCAATCAGGCGCACGGCGAGCTGGGCGGCCACATCGCCAGCTACGCGTCGGCCGCCGACTTGTTCGAAGTCGGCTTCAACCATTTCTTTCGCGCCCGCACGGACGGCAGCCCGGGCGACATCGTCTACATGCAGCCGCATTCGGCGCCTGGCGTCTACGCGCGCGCCTTCCTCGAAGGCTTTCTGGGCGAAGACGATCTTGCGCATTTCCGCCAGGAAATCACCGCCACCACGCGCGGCTTGCGCGGCCTGTCCTCGTACCCCCATCCGTGGCTGATGCCGGATTTCTGGCAGTTCCCCACCGGCTCGATGGGCATCGGCCCCATCAACGCCATCTACCAGGCGCGCTTCATGCGCTATCTGGAACATCGCTCGCTGGTGCCCGGCGCCGACCGCAAGGTGTGGGGCATCTTTGGCGACGGCGAAATGGACGAGCCCGAATCCATCGCGGCGCTCACGCTGGCCGCGCGCGAAAAGCTCGACAACCTGATCTTCGTCGTCAACTGCAACCTGCAGCGCCTGGACGGCCCGGTGCGCGGCAACGGCCGCATCATCGACGAACTCGAAACCCTGTACGCCGGCGCGGGCTGGAACGTCATCAAGCTCGTCTGGGGCAGCGACTGGGACGCGCTGCTGCGCCGGGACACGGGCGGCGCGCTCGCCCGCGCCTTCGCCAACACCGTGGACGGCCAGTTCCAGACCTTCGCGGCCAACGATGGCGCATTCAACCGCGCCCATTTCTTCAACCAGAATCCCGAGCTGGCGGCGCTGGTGGCCGACTGGTCCGACGACGCCATCGACCGCCTGCACCGGGGCGGCCATGACATGGTGAAGATCCATGCCGCCTACCATCGCGCCGCGAACCATCGCGGCCAGCCCACCGTCATCCTCGCGCAGACCAAGAAGGGGTTTGGCATGGGAACGGCCGGCCAGGGCAAGATGACCACCCATCAGCAAAAGAAGCTGGACGACGAAGCGCTGCTCGCGTTCCGCGACCGCTTCGCGCTGCCGATTTCCGACGCCGACTGCCTGGCGCTCAAGTTCTACCGCCCCGCCGACGACAGCGCCGAAATGCGCCACCTGCAGGCGCGCCGCGCCGCGCTGGGCGGCTATATCCCGCGCCGCAACGCCGAGGCCCCGCGGCTCGCGCCCCCGGACGCCGACCAATGGGCGCGCTTTGCGCTGGCGGCCGACGGCAAGGAGATGTCGTCCACGATGGCCATCGTGCGCATGCTGACCGCGCTGCTCAAGGACGCCACCGTGGGCCCGCGCATCGTGCCCATCGTCGCGGACGAGGCGCGCACCTTCGGCATGGCCAACCTGTTCCGGCAGATCGGCATCTATTCGGCGCAAGGCCAGCTCTATGAGCCCGAGGACATCGGCTCGGTGCTGTACTACCGCGAGGCCCGCGATGGCCAGATCCTCGAAGAAGGCATCACCGAGGCCGGCGCCATCTCGTCCTGGACGGCGGCCGGCACCAGTTACTCGGTCAACGGCCTGCCGATGCTGCCGTTCTATATCTATTACTCGATGTTCGGATTCCAGCGCATCGGGGACCTGATCTGGGCCGCCGCCGACCAGCGCGCCCGGGGCTTTCTGATCGGCGCCACGTCGGGCCGCACGACACTGGGCGGCGAAGGCCTGCAGCACCAGGACGGCTCCAGCCACATCATGGCCGCCACCGTGCCCAATTGCCGCGCGTATGACCCGGCCTACGCCTTTGAGGTCGCCGTCATCGTCGAACATGGCATGCGGCGCATGCTGGACGAGCAACGCGATGAATTCTTCTACCTGACCGTCACGAACGAGAACCTGGCGCAGCCGGACATGCCCCAGGATCCCGGGACGCGCGAAGGCATCCTGCGCGGCCTGTACCGGCTGCGGCCCGCGCGCGGCACGGCGCAGGTCCGCCTGCTCGGCGCCGGCCCCATGCTGCGCGAAGCCGAGCTGGCTGCCGCGCGCCTGCACGACGAATTCGGCGTGGATGCGGAAGTCTGGAGCGTGACCAGCTTTTCGGAGCTGGCCCGCAGCGGCCGCCAAGCCGAGCGCGCACGCGTGCTGGGCCTGGAAGCGCCGCAGGACCAGGACTGGGTGCACACCTGCCTGGCCGGCAGCGACGCCCCGGTGATCGCGGCCAGCGACTACGTGCGCGCCGTGCCCGAACAGATCCGCGCCTACGTAAAAGCGCCCTACCGCACGTTGGGCACGGACGGTTTCGGGCGCAGCGACACGCGGGCGCGCTTGCGCGATTTCTTCGAGGTCGGCGCCGACTGGATCGTGCTGCATGCGCTGGACAGCCTGGACAGGCAGGACGATGCGCGCACCTTGCGCCGCGCCTTGAACGCCGGCAGCCGCCAGGCGCCGCCGTGGGAAATCTAGGGTCTCATCCATTTCACCTCGTCCATCGGGGCGGCGCCGCGCACGCGTTTGCTTGATCAAAAGCGAACGCTCGCTGCAGTGCAGCAACCAAGCACCCGCGCTTTCTGGTGAAATACGGGTGTTCCCTAAGCATTTCGCGATGAATACGGCGGGCCGCGAGCCCGCCTTTTGCATCCCTGTTTTTTTTCCGTTAGCCCTTTCAGGCCCCGATCCCATGGACGAAACTCTCACCAAACTGGCGTTGGACTACCACGCCTATCCCACTCCCGGCAAAATCTCGGTCACCCCGACCAAGACCCTGGCCAACCAGGACGACCTGTCCCTGGCCTACTCCCCCGGCGTGGCTGCGGCTTGCATGGCCATTTTCGACCAGGGCGACGACGCCGCCTCCAAGTACACGTCGCGCGGCAACCTCGTGGGCGTGATCACCAACGGCACCGCCGTGCTGGGCCTGGGCAACATCGGTCCGCTGGCCGCCAAGCCCGTGATGGAAGGCAAGGGTTGCCTGTTCAAGAAATTCGCCGGCATCGACGTGTTCGACATCGAACTCGCGGAAAACGATCCGGACAAGCTGGTGGACATCATTGCCGCGCTCGAGCCCACGCTGGGCGGCGTCAACCTTGAAGACATCAAGGCGCCCGAGTGCTTCTACATCGAGAAGAAGCTGCGCGAGCGCATGAAGATCCCCGTCTTCCACGACGACCAGCACGGCACCGCCATCATCTCGTCGGCCGCCATCCTGAACGGCCTGAAGGTCGTGAACAAGGACATCGGCTCGGTCAAGCTGGCCTGCTCCGGCGCCGGCGCCGCGGCCATCGCCTGCCTGGACCTGCTGGTTCACCTGGGCATCAAGCGCGAAAACATCTTCGTGGTCGACTCGCGCGGCGTCATCTGGGACGGCCGCGACGAGAACATGGAAGCCAACAAGAAGCGCTACGCGCAAAAGACCGACGCGCGCACGCTGGCCGACGTGGTCAATGGCGCCGACGTGTTCCTGGGCTGCTCGACCGCTGGCGTGCTGACCGCCGACATGGTCAAGACCATGGCCGACCGTCCGCTGATCCTGGCCCTGGCCAACCCGGAACCCGAAATCCGCCCCGAAGTCGCCAAGGCCGCGCGCCCCGACTGCATCATCGCGACGGGCCGTTCGGACTACCCGAACCAGGTCAACAACGTCCTGTGCTTCCCCTTCATCTTCCGAGGCGCCATGGATGCCGGCGCTTCGCGCATCACCGAGGAAATGAAGCTGGCGTGCGTCAAGGCCATCGCCGAGCTCGCCCAGGCCGAGCAGAACGATGAAGTGGCCCGCGCCTACGCTGGCCAGGAGCTGTCGTTCGGTCCCGAGTACATCATCCCCAAGCCGTTCGACCCGCGCCTGATCGTTCAGATCGCGCCGGCCGTCGCGCAGGCCGCCGCCGACTCCGGCGTTGCCGCCCGCCCCATCGAAGACATCGAGGCCTACCGCCAGAAGCTGATGGGCTTCGTGTACCACTCGGGCCAACTGATGCGCCCGCTGTTCGCCCAGGCCAAGAAGGCGCCCAAGCGCGTCATCTACGCCGACGGCGAAGACGAGCGCGTCCTGCGCGCCGTGCAGACGGTTGCCGACGAGAAGCTGGCGTTCCCGATCCTGATCGGCCGCCCCGCCGTCATCGAGATGCGCATCCAGAAGGCCGGCCTGCGCCTCATCGCCGGCCAGCACTTCGAGATCGTGGATCCCGAAGACGACAGCCGCTTCAACGAAACCTGGAACGCGTACTACCAGCTGAAGGGCCGTGAAGGCGTGACGCCGGCCATCGCCAAGGCGATGATCCGCAAGCACAACACGCTGATCGGCGCGATGCTGCTGCGCCGTGGCGATGCCGACGCACTGCTGTGCGGTGTGGCCAGCAAGTACGACAACCAGCTCAAGTACATCGACGAAATCATCGGCAAGAAGGAAGGCCAGACCTACGCCGCCCTGAACGTGCTGATGCTGCCCGACCAGACGCTGTTCGTCACCGACACCCACGTCAACGAAAACCCGACGGCCGAGGAAGTCGCCAGCATCACGATCCAGGCTGCCGACGAAATGCTGCGTTTCGGCGTGGTGCCCAAGATCGCGCTGCTGTCGCACTCGAACTTCGGCAGCCGCATCACGGAATCGTCGCGCAAGATGGCCGCCGCGCGCCAGATCGTGCAAGACTGCGCCCCTGACCTGGAAGTCGACGGCGAAATGCACGCCGACGCCGCCCTGTCCGAAAAGATCCGCGTCCTGGCCTACCCGGACAGCACGCTGAAGGGCCCGGCCAACCTTCTGGTCATGCCCAATCTGGACACCGGCAACATCACGTACAACATGCTCAAGATGACCGGCAGCAATGGCGTCGCGATGGGTCCGATCCTGCTGGGCGCCGCGCGTCCCGTGCATATCCTGACCACCAGCGCCACCGTGCGCCGCATCGTCAACATGACGGCCCTGGCCGTGGTGGATGCGCAGCAGGAAGCCGCGGAAGAAGCCAAGAAGCGCCGCCGCTGATCGCACCCTCTGGCTGCAAGCTCACGGGCGCCCCTCAAACGGGGCGCCCGTTTTCTTTTTTGGATGGTAAAACCTAGCTTGACCTTTACCTGGAGACGACATGCTGGCCGATGCAATGTATGCCTGGTTCCACTACCTGGCGATCTTCGTTCTGGTGGTGGTGCTCACCGCCGAAGCCGTATTGCTGCGCCCCGACCTGACGCCCGCCGGTGTCAAGCGCCTCATCATCTACGACCGCCTCTATGGCGTGAGCGCAGTCCTCGTCCTCATCACCGGCGTGCTGCGGCTGACCGCCGGCGCCAAGGGCGCCGCGTTCTACATGGGCAATCCCTGGTTCCACGCGAAGATTTCGCTCTTTGTCGTCATCGCGCTCTGTTCCATTCCGCCCACGCTGACCTTTCTGCGCTGGGCAAAGCAACGGCGCCAGCAGCCGGAGTTCGTCCCGGCCCTGCCCGAGATCAAGCGCGCGCGGCGCTGGGTGATGATCGCTTCGCACCTGTTCATCTTTCTGCCGCTCTTTGCGGTGCTGATGGCGCGCGGCATCGGCTACTGATGCCGGCGGCTATGGGCAGCGGGCGCGTGCCGGGCGCGCCGGCTCCTTGCCGTCGACAACGAACGTGTCAAAGCGGAACACACCCGCCGCGTCGTTGCTGACGATTTTGATGAACTCACCTTGCGGCGCATGCATCACGGACATGCCTTCGGGCACGTCCTCGTGGCCGGGCCGAACCGCGGCCTGCCCGTTCCAAGGACTGAAGACCAGGACGCCCGGGTACGGTTCACGATCCTGCCCCGCGCCCCGCCGCGCGGTCTTGAACTGCGTGCCGGCGGGGTACGTCAGGCCGCCGAACTGCGTGCGGCACGCCAGCTCCGCGTCCGTGACCCGCAATACGTTGCGCGACGCATCCAGATAGAGCGTGGGCCGGCTGAGAAACAGCCCGTAAAGCGGCACGGCTGCCTCGCTCTCCACTTCGAGCCGCCAGCGGTCGGTGTCCCGCGAACCATCCGTGTAGACCGTGCCGCTTGATCCGCGCAACGCCGTGCCTGCCCCGATGGCCAGGCCCGCGGCCTCGTTGCCCGGCGCCAGCACGCATTGTTCGAACGCCTTCATGGCGCCGTCCGGTTCGACGGCGAACTCGATGTCGTGTGCGCCGTCGCACCCCCACCCTTGCACGGTCTGCACGCCCGCGCCCCGCAGGATGACCGTGCGCGGGTGCCGGCCAAGCGTGGCATAGGTTTGCGGTTCGTACTCGGTGTCCAGGTAGCGCCGGGCCGACGTTGCCTGAACGCCCAGCATCTGCACCGCTTGCGGAAAACTGGCCTCGACGTAGGTGTCGAGCTTGCCCTCGTCCTTCAGCGTCAGGCGCGTGCCCGCCGGCATCGCCACGCCGCCAACCACTGCGGGCTCCTGCAACGTGACGCGCAGCGCCGCCTGCTTGCGCTCGATGTCCCGGCCCACCTGCCACATCACCGCCTGGAACCACGCATAGAAGCTGAACGGCGCGGCCAGCGCCAGGCAAAGCACGATGGACGTCTTCCAGTACTTGCGGACGGTGCGCCGGGCGCGGCCGCTGGCCGCCAGGGCGACGCCCCAGCCCAACAACAACAGGCCGGCGAAAAAGCCGGCCGTGAGCAGAATGAAAAAACTGGCGCTGGGAAGTGCTATCGGAATCATGGCGGTGATGCTATCCGCAAAATTACTCTCTGGCGAATTATCAGAATTTTATTAAAGACACCACTTCTCGGACCGACTGTAATCACACATGTCGCCGAGAAGTACGCCATAAACCTCTGAAAAGCACCGTCGGCGCATTGCTTTTCAGCCCCTTTGACAGACATCCACTTATGAAATCCAAAGTAATCATCGCGCTGGCCATCGGCGCCCTCGCTTCCACTTCGCAGCTGGCATTTGCCTCGGACGGCACGATCAATTTCACGGGCGCCATATCCGCCAACACGTGCACCATCGACGGCAACGGCACCGGCAGCAAGAACTTCAACGTGCTCATGCCCACGGTCGGCGTCGATTCACTGACGGCCGCGGGCCAAACGGCCGGCACCACGCCCTTCACCATCCGCCTGACCGCATGCACCCCGGGTACGGGCATGGTCCACACCCTGTTCGAACCCGGCGCCAACGGCAATGCCGCCACCGGCAACCTGACGATCTCCGCGGGGGGTGCAGCCAACGTCGAGATCCGCCTCCTGAATGGCGACGCAACACCCATCAGCGTCACCGTCGCCGACGAGGCCCAGAACTCCAAGGCCGTCTCCCTGGCCAACGGCGAGGCCACGCTTCATTACCAGGCTCAGTATTTCGCGCTCGGCCAGGCAGGCGCGGGCAACGTGAACGCCACTGCCAAATACACCATCATTTATCAATAAGCCGCCCGGCTTGGCCTTGCGCTCGTTTGCAGCCGCCCGGATCAGTAGTCAAGCCCCCATTTACAGTCCGAGGAAACCGATGAACCCATTCAACGTAGCTCTTGCAGCCGGAGCATTGGCAGGCTGTATCTTCGCTGCCGCGCCGGCAACCGCATCCGTCGTCATTGGCAGCACCCGAATCGTCTATGAGGCCGGCCAGGCGGAAGTCAACGTCAAGCTCAAGAACGAGGGCGACCAGCCCGCGCTCACCCAGACCTGGATCGACACGGGCGACGCCAAGGCGGCGCCGGGATCCATCCAGGTGCCCTTTATCGTGACCCCTCCCGTGTCCCGCATCGACCAGGGCAAGGGCCAGACCCTGCGCCTGATGCACACGGGCGAACCGATGAGTGAGGACAAGGAGTCCGTGTTCTGGCTCAACGTGCTGGAAATTCCGCCCAAGGACAAAGCCAGCCAGAACCTCCTGCAGATGGCATTCCGGTCGCGGATCAAGCTGTTCTATCGCCCCGCGGGACTCAAAGGCAAGGCCGAGGACGCGCCCGCGCAAGTCAGCTGGCGTCTGGTCCGGTCCGGCAATCGCAACGCTATCGAAGCCACCAACCCCACGCCGTATCACGTCACCTTCATCGAAGTGAACGTGGCCAGCAACGGCAAGCGCGCCAAGTTCACCGACGGCGACATGCTTGCCCCCGGCGAAAAAAAGCTCCTGCCTCTGGTAGGAGACGTGATCCAGGGCGCAAATGCCGAAGTCTCGTACCGCTTCCTGAATGACCACGGCGGCGCAGTCAAAGGCGCCCGCGCCCTCAGCCCCGCCTAGCGCGACCTAAGCATTACCGGCCCGCACCGACCGGCCGGCTGTCCGCTCACCAACCCATCACCCGACGCCTGCAGGGCGGCGCGATCGGCCGGCATCCGCCTGCCGGCAGCGCCGCGCCTGAACACGCACCTGCCCATCATGGAACGTCTCGCCACCACGCCGCATTTCGCGCTTGCCGCGATCACGCTAAGCCTGCTCAGCGCAACTGCCTGGGCCGACGGCGCCACCGAACTCGCCGCCCTGAACGCGGACGTGGAGTTCAACGACGCCTTCCTGAGCGGTGCGGACGTGGACGTCAGTCAGTTCTCGCGCTCGAACAGCGCCATCCCCGGCACCTATCGCCTCGATGTGCAGGTGAACGACCGCTGGCTGGGGCGCACCGACGTGCGCATCGGCAAACCCTCTTCCGCAAACGCGCCGCTTCAGGCCTGTTTCGACTCGGCGCTGGTGGAATTGGTGGGCATCGACCTTGCCAAGATCGACGCGGCGCGTGCCGAACTGCTGAACGGCACCCAATGCGTCGCGTTGACCGACCTGGTGCAGGAAGCGCGCGCGCAGTTCGATGCGGGCGAACAGCGGCTGAACGTGA
This sequence comes from Achromobacter sp. E1, assembly GCF_037039475.1. NCBI lineage: Bacteria > Pseudomonadati > Pseudomonadota > Betaproteobacteria > Burkholderiales > Alcaligenaceae > Achromobacter > Achromobacter sp. E1. Next base: position 1,471,155 of record NZ_CP146253.1, on the reverse strand, counting down.
CGGTGCCCCAGGCCTCGCTGGTCCGGCAGGGCCGCGGATTCGTGGACCCCAAGCATTGGGACGAAGGCGTGCCGGCCGCGCTGTTGAATTACAACGCCAACTTCTACACCTCTCGCGCCGATGGCAAGGCGTCGACCCAAAGCTTTGCAGGCCTGAATGCCGGCGCTAACGTGGGTCCCTGGCGCTTGCGCCACGCCGGCAGCGCAACCCATGGCAGCAAGAGCGGTCTGCAATATCAAAGCGTGCAGACCAATCTGCGGCGCAACATCACGGGCATGAAGAGCCAACTGGTGATTGGCGATGCGTTCACGGACGGATCGACTTTCGACAGCGTCGGGTTTCGCGGCGTGCAGATGTCCAGCGACGATCGCATGTCTCCCGAATCGCAGCGCGGCTTCGCCCCGACCTTGCGCGGCATCGCCAACACGAACGCGCGCGTCCAGGTGCGCCAGAACGGCAACATCATTTACGAAACCACCGTCGCGCCCGGTCCCTTCATCATTGACGACCTGTATGCCACCGGCTACGGCGGCGACCTGGAAATGGTGGTCAACGAAGCCGACGGCCGCGTGCTGGTGTCCCGGGTGCCTTTCTCCGGCGCGGTGAAATCACTGCGCCCGGGCGTGACCCGCTACAGCGTCACCGCAGGCCAGTACCGCACGCCGCAGACGGCCGATCGGCCCCTGATGGCGCAAGCGACCGTGCAGCACGGCATCAACAATCTCGTGACCGCCTATGGCGGCCTGACCGGGGCCCAGGGCTACGGCGCCGTATTGGGCGGCGCGGCGCTGAACACCGATTTCGGCGCGTTTGGCCTGGACGTCACCCAGGCCGCCACGCGCCTGCCAAAAGAGAAAAACCGCACTGGGCAAAGCGTCAAACTGAGCTACTCCAAGTTTCTGGAGCCCACTCGCACAAGCCTCACGCTCGCCGCCTACCGCTACGCCAGCCGCGGCTACCTGAGCATGGCCGACGCCATGGAACTCAGATCCCGGCAAGAACAGGGGCAAGGCGCGGGCCAATATGGCACGCAGCGAGGCCGTCTGCAGGCGACGATCAACCAGAACCTGCCGGCCGGCTATGGATCCGTGCACTTCACGGGATCGACGCAGGATTACTGGGACAGGCCTGGCCGGGACACGCAAATCCAGGCGGCCTACAGCAACAGCTACAAGCGCGTGAATTACAGCGTGTCGGCCACCCGCCAACTCAACGTGGGAACCCAGAAGTGGGACAACCAGGTCATGCTCAACCTGGGCATTCCGCTCGGCCGCAACCAGAATCCGGTCTATGCGTCGACCAGCATGCAAAAGGGTTCGGATGGATCCAGCAGCGTCCAGCAATCCGTGGCGGGCTCGCTCGGCGCGGATAACGCGTTCAACTACGGCGTCAGCGCCGGGCGCGCCGTGTCGTCCAACGGTCCGGCCAACACCAGCATTGCTGCGAACGCCTCCTACATCACGCCCGTCACGGCCGTGTCGGCCAGCGCCAGCACCAGTTCGAACTACACCCAATACGGCGGCGGCATTTCCGGCGGCGTCGTGGCCTATGGTGGCGGCCTCGTCATGACGCCGGTCACCGGCGAAACGGTTGCGATCGTCGAGGCGAAAGACGCAGCGGGCGCGCGGGTGCTCAACAGCACCGGGGTGCGCCTGGATTCCAAAGGCCGCGCGATCGTATCGACCTTGACGCCCTATGCCAGGAACGGCATCGAGCTCGATCCCAAGGGGCTCCCGCTGAATGTCGAGCTCAAGGCGACCGAACAACAGGTGGCCCCCACCGCCGGCGCGGTGGTTCGGCTGACCTTCGAAACCGAAAACGTGGGAAGCGCGGCGCTGCTGACGGTGGCCATGCGCGGCGGAGAGCCCCTTCCCTTTGGCGCCGACGTGCGGGACGCCGACGGAAACAGCGTGGGTGTCGTGGCGCAGGGCGGCCGCGTGCTGGCGCGCGGGTTGAAGGACACGCAGGGCATCCTGACCGTGAAATGGGGCGCAAACAACGGCGAAGCTTGCTCGTTTGGCTATGCCCTGCCCGAGCAGCGTCTCAAGGATGCCTCGCTGCCTCAGGCGAGCGGACTGCTCTGCGAAAAGACGGCGCCAACCCGGATCGCCAAAAACTGATGATGGAAATACTGATGAACAAGACCATATTGCGCGCGGCGTTCGGGCTGCTTGGCTTGCTGGGCTCCACGACCTCGTGGGCCGTCGCGAACTGCACCCAGACGATAAGCTCGGTTTCCGTGAACACGCCGCCGCACATCACGATACCCCGGGATGCGGCCATCGGCACGGCCCTTACCGACTGGCTGACAACCGGAGCCACTACCGATTGGTTCACCTGCAGCGTCTCCGGAAACAGTGGCACGGGGACGGGACTGCACACCGTTATTCCCAGCGCAGGTCAGACGAAGGTGGTTGACGGAATCACCTACGACGTCCATGCGACCGGCGTCGACGGCCTGGGCATCATCATCGGCGGCCGCACCTACGTCAACGGCTGCGGATGGGCGGCATTCCAGGCCCTCAACCGGACTTGGAGAACCCGCGGATGCAACATGCAAGGCACCGCCACCAACGGCGGGCAGCTACGTGCGATGTTCGTCAAGACCGGCCCCGTTGCCACCGGCGTCGTTCCGCCGACAACCATTGCAAGCGCGGCATCGTTCTCGAATGAAACCGGCAGCATGCTCAGCCAGGATCCCGGCCTGGAGATCCAGTTTGTCACCATGGCGGTGCTGCTGATGTCGCAGGCCTGCACCACGCCCGACGTTTCCGTATCCCTCGGAACTCCCCAGGCTTCGGTATTCACGGGCGCGGGCGCTTCCAGTCAGCTTGTCGGGTTCGATATTTCGCTCAACGGCTGCCCCGCAGGCATGAGCGCCATTCACTACCAGATCGATGCCGCCACGCCCTTCGTGGACGCCGCAAACGCAGTCATTGGCCTGGACGCGACTTCAACGGCAACGGGCGTCGGCGTGCAGTTGCTGGACGCCGACGGAAATCCGGCCGTGCTGGGAACGAAGCTGCCGTTTGCCGGCTACAACAGTGCAACGGGCGGCAGCTTCAAAATCCCCTTGCGCGCCCGATACCGCCAAACCGGCGCCACGGTCACGCCAGGCTCGGCCAACTCGGCAGTCACCTTCACGATGAACTACCTGTAGCCTCCGACCCGTAGCCGCCAAATAAAAACGCCAGTCGGCGCGGGGCTGACTGGCGTTTTGCCGGAAGGCGTTGCCTTCCGGATGCGCATTGCGAATTAACGCTTGTCCATCGGGGGCACGTCGCGCGTGACCGAACCGGTGAACAGCTGGCGCGGACGGCCGATCTTGTAATCGGGATCCGACAGCATTTCGTTCCATTGGGCGATCCAGCCCACCGTGCGGGCCAGCGCGAAGATGGCCGTGAACAGCGAGGTCGGGATGCCGATGGCGCGCTGGACGATACCCGAGTAGAAGTCCACGTTCGGGTACAGCTTGCGCTGCACGAAGTACGGATCTTCCAGGGCGATGCGTTCCAGTTCCATGGCCAGCTTGAACAGCGGGTCGTTTTCCAGACCCAGGGCAGCCAGCACTTCCTTGCAGGTTTCCTGCATCAGCTTGGCGCGCGGGTCGTAGTTCTTGTAGACGCGGTGGCCAAAGCCCATCAGGCGCACGCCCGAGTTCTTGTCCTTGACCTTCTCCATGAACTCGCCAACCTTGTCGATGCCGCCGTTGGCTTGCAGTTCTTCGAGCATCTGCAGGCAAGCTTCGTTGGCGCCGCCGTGAGCCGGACCCCACAGGCAAGCCACGCCAGCCGAGATAGCCGCGAACGGGTTGGTGCCCGACGAGCCGCACAGGCGGACGGTCGAGGTCGACGCGTTTTGCTCGTGGTCGGCGTGCAGGATGAAGATGCGGTCCAGCGCGCGCTCGACGACTTCATTGACCTTGTAGTCTTCGCACGGCGTGGCGAACATCATGCGCAGGAAGTTGCCCGTGTAGGACAGATCATTTTGCGGGTAGATGAACGGTTGGCCTTGCGAGTACTTGTACGCCATCGCAACCAGCGTCGGCATCTTGGCGATCAGGCGGATGGCCGAGATGTGGCGATGCTGCGGGTTCGTGATGTCGGTGGAGTCGTGGTAGAACGCGGACAGCGCACCCACCAGGCCCGTCAGGACGGCCATCGGGTGGGCGTCGCGGCGGAAGCCGCGCAGGAAGAAGTGCAGTTGCTCGTTGACCATCGTGTGATGGGTCACTTGCGAGTCGAAATCGGCCTTTTGTTCCTGGTTCGGCAGTTCGCCGTTCAGGATCAGGTAGCAGATGTCCATGAAGTCGCAGTTCACGGCCAGCTGTTCGATCGGGTAGCCGCGGTACAGCAGTTCGCCCTTGTCGCCGTCGATGTACGTGATGCCGGATTCGCACGCGGCCGTCGACATGAAGCCGGGGTCAAACGTGAACATGCCCGTCTGGCCGTACAGCTTGCGGATGTCGATCACATCCGGACCGACCGTGCCCTTGTAGACAGGGAACTCAATGGGTGCGCTGCCATCCGAGAAGGATAGAGTGGCTTTTTTGTCAGACAGGTTCATGTTTATTCCTCTCAATTAATCAGAGCGAGCGCATCTGGCCAATAATCGCCCGAAGCTTGGGGGTGTCCAATTCGCCTTCGAGTTCCTTTCTGGCCAGCAGCAGATCGAGAAGATCGTTGTCTCCCATCTCGAAAAGCTGGGTCAATGCGGCCACGTCATCATCGGTAAGCTCAGCTTCGTGGGCATCCAGATACCGGGTGATGATCAAGTCGTTTTCGAGCAGGCCGCGGCGCGCCCGCCAACGCAGTCGCGCCCGCTCCAGTTCAGTCAGCCTGCTCATTCGTACACCTCAAATACACAAAAACTAGACCGTGCGGCGGACCATCAGTTCCTTGATCTTGCCGATCGCCTTGGTCGGGTTCAGTCCCTTGGGACAGACGTCGACGCAATTCATGATCGTGTGGCAACGGAACAGACGGTACGGGTCTTCCAGGTTGTCCAGGCGCTCGCCGGTGGCTTCGTCGCGGCTGTCGGCGATGAAGCGGTAGGCTTGCAGCAGGCCGGCCGGGCCGACGAACTTGTCGGGATTCCACCAGAACGACGGGCAGGAAGTGGAACAGCACGCGCACAGGATGCACTCGTACAGGCCATCGAGTTCCTCGCGCGCCTCGGGCGACTGCAGGCGCTCTTTTTCGGGCGGCGGCGTGTCGTTGATGAGGTACGGGCGGATCGAGTGGTACTGGTTGAAGAAGTGCGTCATGTCCACGATCAGGTCGCGGATGACCGGCAGGCCAGGCAGCGGACGCAGGACGATCGGTTCCTTCAGTTCGCGCAGGTTCGTGGTGCAGGCCAGGCCGTTCTTACCGTTGATGTTCATGGCGTCCGAACCGCACACGCCTTCACGGCACGAGCGGCGCAGGGCCAGGCTGTCATCGACGTCGTTCTTGATGCGCACCAGCGCATCAAGCAGCATCTTGTCGGTGGGCTGGAGTTCGACGTCCAGCTTCTGCATGTAGGGACGCTCGTCCTTGTCCGGATCGTAGCGGTAGATTTCGAACTTGACGATTCTCTTGGTGCTCATAGTAGGCTCAATCCGGACTTAGAAGGTACGCGCCTTGGGCGGGAAGGACTCGACCGTCAGCGGCTTCATCTGAACAGGCTTGTAATCCAGGCGGCTGCCTTCGGAGTACCAAAGCGTGTGCTTCAGCCAGTTCTCGTCGTCGCGGGTCGGGTGGTCGTCAAGCGCATGCGCGCCGCGGCTTTCGGTGCGGGCGGCGGCCGACTTGATGGTGGCGCGGGCCACTTCGGTCATGTTCGCCAGTTCCAGCGCCTCGACGCGGGCGGTGTTGAACACCTTGGACTTGTCCTTGAAGTAGATGCTGTCGGCTTGCTTGGCCAGATCTTCGATCTGGGTCACGCCTTCGTTCAGCAGCTCCAGCGTGCGGAACACGCCGCAGTGGCGCTGCATCGAGAAGCGGATGGCGTTGCCGATGTCTTGCGTCTTTTCGCCGGACGTGCGCGATTCCAGCTTGTTGATGCGGTCCAGCGAGAATTCGACGGCCTGCTGCGGCAGGTCCTGGTGCGCGCGCTGGCGCTCAGGATGCGAATTCACGATGTGGTTGCCGGTCGCGCGGCCGAACACGATCAGGTCCAGCAGCGAGTTCGTGCCCAGGCGGTTCGCGCCGTGGACCGACACCGCGGCGCATTCGCCGATGGCGTACAGGCCGTTGACGATCTTGTTCTCGCCGTTTTCGCGCGTCAGCACCTGGCCGTGGTAGTTGGCCGGAATGCCGCCCATCTGGTAGTGGATGGTCGGAACGACGGGGATCGGTTCCTTGATCGGGTCCACGTTGCCGAACTTGATGGCGATTTCGCGGATCGAGGGCAGGCGCTTGTTGATGACGTCGGCGCCCAGGTGGTCAAGCTTGAGCACCACGTAGCTGCCGTCCGGACCGCAACCGCGGCCTTCCTTGATTTCCTGGTCCATCGAGCGCGACACGAAGTCACGCGGCGCCAGATCCTTCAGGGTGGGCGCATAGCGCTCCATGAAGCGCTCGCCATCCTTGTTCAAGAGGATGCCGCCTTCGCCACGCACGCCTTCCGTGATCAGCACGCCCGCGCCGGCCACGCCGGTCGGGTGGAACTGCCAGAATTCCATGTCTTGCAGCGGGATGCCGGCACGGGCAGCCATGCCCAGGCCGTCGCCGGTGTTGATGAACGCATTGGTGGAAGCGGCCCAGATGCGGCCCGCGCCGCCGGTGGCCAGCACCGTGGTCTTGGCTTCCAGGATGTAGATTTCGCCCGTTTCCATTTCGAGGGCGGTCACGCCCACGACGTCGCCGGCTTCGTTGCGCAGCAGGTCCAGCGCCATCCATTCGACGAAGAACTGGGTACGCGCGGCAACGTTGCGCTGATAGAGCGTGTGCAGCAGGGCGTGGCCGGTACGGTCGGCAGCGGCACAGGCGCGCTGGACGGGCTTTTCGCCGAAGTTCGCGGTATGGCCGCCGAACGGACGCTGATAGATCGTGCCGTCGGGGTTGCGGTCGAACGGCATGCCGAAGTGCTCGAGCTCGTAAACGGCATTCGGGGCTTCACGGCACATGAATTCGATGGCGTCCTGGTCGCCCAGCCAGTCCGAACCCTTGACGGTGTCGTACATGTGCCAGTACCAGTTGTCTTCGCTCATGTTGCCCAGGGAGGCGCTGACGCCGCCCTGCGCGGCAACGGTGTGCGAGCGCGTGGGGAACACTTTGGAGAGCACCGCAACGGACAGCCCCGCTTGGGACAGTTGCAGCGAACAACGCATGCCGGCTCCGCCGGCGCCAACGACCACCACATCAAACTGGCGGCGCGGCAGGGATTTCATGACAGAGACCACGGCTTAAATGCTCCAGAGGATTTGCGCGAAGTAAACGACCGAACCGACCAGCCAGAGGATCGTCAGCACTTGCAGCAGCAGGCGCACGCCCACCGACTTGACGTAGTCCATCCAGATGTCGCGCACGCCAATCCAGGCATGCCAGGCCAGCGCAATGAATGCAAGGGTGGCCAGGATCTGGCCAACCGGAAGAACGCCCACGTAGAAATTGAACAGCGCGGTCCAGTGCTCGTACGTGAAGGCAGGCATCATGAGGATGCCGATGAGCAGCACCAGCGTGTACACGGCCATGATGACGGCGGTGATGCGCTGGATGATGAAGTCCATGACGCCATAGTGCGCGCCGACGACCAGGCGCTTGGGTCCGTAGTTTTTAGCGGCGGCCATTTACAGCACTCCGAACAGTTTGAGAGCAAACACCAGGGTCAGCGCGAGGCTGACGCCGAACACCACGCCGGCGCTCTTCTTGGACGATTGCTTGTCGATGCCGATGTGCAGATCCAGCATCAGGTAGCGGATGCCCGCACAGAAGTGGTGCAGGTAGCCCCACACGAGGACGAGGAAAACGAGCTTGACGATCGGATTGCCGGCGTACGCGGCCACGGCGGCGAACGTCTGGGGCGCGGCCACGCTGGCCGCGAACAGCGGCAGGATGACCAAGGGAAGACAGAGGAACAACAACGCGCCGCTGACGCGGTGCAGAATGGACAGCTTGCCGGCCAGGGGCAGGCGGTAACTGGCAAGTTGCGCAATACCAATATTGCGAAACTGCGGACGTGGCTTGGCAGCGGTGTCGGACATGACGGCCTCGGTGTTTCGGAACTAGGGAATCGTTACGGCAAAATTGCCGCGGCCCTTGCGGGCAAACGCGGTATTTTCGCCCAGAGACGGGTTGGTATCAAATCGTAGGTAAAAAGCTCATCAATTCAGACTATTGCGGTAGTGGTATCGATCGGTCAAGTACAACCCCCGGCGGATTTCCATGGGGCGGTCACCGTACGTGTAAGACACCCGGTCTACCTGCAACAACGGTGTTCCGGCGGCAACATTAAGCAGCGTACAGACTTCGGCCGGCGCGGCGACCGCGCGCAGCTTCTCGTCCGCGCGCACCATGCTGACGCCGAACTCGGATTCAAAAAGGCCATAGAGCGGCGCCTTGTTGGCGGTCAGCAGCTCCAGGGTGAGACCACGGAAGATGGAACCGGGCAGCCAGATGTCGTCCAGCACGGTCGGTGTCTGCCCCATGGACAGCAGGCGGCGGATCATGACGACGGTTTCGCCGGCGCGCAGATCGAGCGCGCGGGCGATCTCGGCGGGCGCGCGCGTGCGGCGGCATTCCAGGATGCGGCTTTCCGCCCGGCCGGCCTCGCCCTCTTCGTCGGGGGCCAGGCGCAGGAAACGGTAGCGCACGCGGGCTTCGTGGTGGGTGGCGACAAAAGTGCCCTTGCCCTGGCGGCGCAGCAGCATGTGCTCGGCTGCCAGCTCATCGACCGCCTTGCGCACCGTGCCCTGGCTCACCTGGAAACGGGCGGCCAGATCGATTTCGCTGGGGATGAGCTCGCCGGGCTTCCATTCGCCGCGTTCGAGGCTTTGAACAAGCAGATCCTTGATCTGGCGGTAGAGCGGACTGAAAGCGGCTCCCTCGCCCGTCGGACGGGCGGCGCGATTGCGTAAGGAGGTTTCGGGCCGAGGCTCTGCCATGGATCTTCTTGAGAGTGTCATGTTTATCCGGATGAATGAGAAGACAACGCCAGGGATGCAAACTCATCCGCATGCGCTGCTGCCGCCGATCTTCAGGCTTGATGCAGACGCACGGCCGAGCGGGGCCGCGGCGCATTCGAATAAACGCTCTATTGTGGCATATCGGGAGGCGAGCTGTCCAACGTCTTATGTCTTATATAAGATAGAAGAGCGATTGACGCTTACGTTAATTCGATCTAGGATTCAAAGCTGCCCGCGCGACGCGCGGCGGCCCTGCCGGCCGCCTGGATTTCCGCGCCCAACGATTACACTGATTGGTGAGATTTCTTTCTCGCCAAACCATTACGGAGAACGTTCATGTCCAAGCCTGCCTTGCGTGTCGCCGTCACCGGCGCCGCCGGCCAAATCGGTTACGCACTGCTATTCCGCATCGCCTCGGGCGAAATGCTGGGTAAAGATCAACCCGTCATCCTGCAACTGCTGGAAATCCCCGACGAGAAAGCGCAAAAGGCCCTGAAGGGCGTCATCATGGAACTGGATGACTGCGCCTTCCCGCTGCTGCAGGAAGTGACCGCGCACAGCGATCCGCGCACCGCCTTCAAGGACGCCGACGTGGCCCTGCTGGTGGGCGCCCGCCCCCGCGGCCCGGGCATGGAGCGCAAGGACCTGCTGTCCGTCAACGCGCAGATCTTCACGGCGCAGGGCAAGGCCCTGAACGACGTCGCCAGCCGCAACGTCAAGGTGCTGGTCGTGGGCAACCCCGCCAACACCAACGCCTACATCGCCATGAAGTCGGCGCCGGACCTGCCCGCCAAGAACTTCACCGCCATGCTGCGCCTGGACCACAACCGCGCGCTGTCGCAACTGGCCGCCAAGTCGGGCAAGGCCGTGGCCGACATCGAAAATCTGATCGTCTGGGGCAACCACTCGCCCACGATGTACCCCGACTACCGCTTCGCCACCGTCGGCGGCGAATCGCTGTCCAAGCTCATCAACGACGACGCCTGGAACCGCGACACGTTCATCCCCACCGTGGGCAAGCGCGGCGCCGCCATCATCGAAGCCCGTGGCCTGTCCTCGGCCGCTTCGGCCGCCAACGCCGCCATCGACCACGTCCGTGACTGGGTCCTGGGCAGCAACGGCAAGTGGGTCACGATGGGCATCCCGTCGGACGGCTCCTACGGCATCCCCGAAGGCATCATCTACGGCGTGCCGGTCACGACCGAAAACGGCGAATACAAGCGCGTCGAAGGCCTGGAAATCGACGCCTTCTCGCGTGAGCGCCTGGACTTCACGCTGAAAGAGCTCCTCGAAGAGCGCGACGGCGTCAAGGACCTGCTGAAGTAAGCAGCGCGCAGTAAAGGTTTGGGCCCGTTCATGCGGGCCCATTCCTTAGGCGGGTCCGCCACGCGCGGCCCGCCATGCAGGCAGCACCGGTAAATACACCTGTCTCTTTGCCAAGCCGCAAAGGTACGCGCCGCGGGATTGTCGCGCAGGGGACAGATTTATTTTTCGGACCCGCGATAACGTCGTGGGCTACCAAGAACAGGAGACAACCATGTCCAGACCCGACTCGCCCGGCGCCCTCTTTCGCCGCGCGCTCGCCGAAGAAAATCCCCTGCAGATCATCGGCGCCATCAACGCCAACCACGCCCTCTTGGCCAAGCGCGCCGGCTATCGCGCCATCTACCTGTCCGGCGGCGGCGTCGCGGCCGGTTCGCTGGGCCTGCCGGATCTGGGCATCAACACCATGGACGACGTCCTGACCGACGTGCGCCGCATCACCGACGTGTGCGATGTGCCGCTGCTGGTGGACATCGACACCGGCTTCGGCCCGTCGGCGTTCAACATCGCCCGCACCGTCAAGAGCCTGATCAAGTTCGGCGCGGCCGCCTGCCACATCGAGGACCAGGTGGGCGCCAAGCGCTGCGGTCACCGTCCCGGCAAGGAAATCGTCACGACCGAGGAAATGGCCGACCGCGTGAAGGCCGCCGCCGACGCGCGCACCGACAGCGACTTCTACCTGATCGCCCGCACCGACGCGATTGCCTCGCACGGCGTGGACGCCGCCATCGAACGCGCGCTGGCCTGCGTGGAAGCCGGGGCCGACGCGATCTTCGCCGAAGCCGCCTACGACCTGCCCACCTACGACCGCTTCGTGAAGGCCGTCAAGGTGCCCGTGCTGGCCAACATCACCGAATTCGGCAAGACACCGCTCTTCTCGGTCGAAGAACTGAAGAGCGTCGGCGTGGGCATGGTGCTGTACCCGCTGTCGGCCTTCCGGGCCATGAACAAGGCCGCCGAGGCCGTCTACACCGCGATCCGCCGCGACGGCCACCAGAAGAACGTGGTCGACCTGATGCAGACCCGCGAGGAACTGTACGATCGCATCGGCTATCACGAGTTCGAATCCAGACTGGATGCGCTCTTCCAGAAGGGCAAGGCGTAATCCCGCAACGTCCAGGCGCCGCCGCGGCACCCCCGCGGCGCCGTCCGCCACCCATTGCATCTTCCATCGCGTAAGGAAAGGAGTAGAGACATGAGCACGGCTCCCAAGAAGCAAGAAGCCAAATCGGACGCCAAGCCGGAAGAAAAAGCCGGTTTCAAGCCCAAGAAGTCGGTTGCGCTGTCCGGCGTGGTCGCGGGCAACACCGCCCTGTGCACCGTCGGCCGCAGCGGCAACGACCTGCACTATCGCGGTTACGACATCCTGGACATCGCCGATACCAGCGAGTTCGAGGAAATTGCTCACTTGCTGGTCCATGGCAAGCTGCCCAACAAGGCCGAACTGAAGGCCTACAAGGAAAAGCTGCGCAGCCTGCGCGGCCTGCCCGCGCAGCTGCAGGTCGCCCTGGAAGCCCTGCCCGCCGCCAGCCATCCGATGGACGTGATGCGCACGGCCGTGTCGGTGCTGGGCTGCGTGCTGCCTGAAAAGGACGACCACAACACCCCGGGCGCACGCGACATCGCCGACCGCCTGATGGCCAACCTGGGCTCGGCCCTGCTCTACTGGTACCACTACAGCCACAACGGCCGCGTCATCGACGTGCAGACGGACGACGACAGCATCGGCGGCCACTTCCTGCACCTGCTGCATGGCGAAAAGCCGAGCGACGAATGGGTCAAGGCGATGCACATTTCGCTGAACCTGTACGCCGAGCACGAATTCAACGCCTCCACGTTCACGGCCCGCGTCATCGCCGGCACGGGTTCGGACATGTTCTCGGCCATCTCGGGCGCCATCGGCGCGCTGCGCGGCCCCAAGCACGGCGGCGCCAACGAAGTGGCGTTCGAAGTGCAGAAGCGCTATGAAACCCCGGACGAAGCCGAGGCCGACATCCGCCGCCGCGTGGAAGCCAAGGAAGTCATCATCGGATTCGGCCACCCCGTCTACACGGTTTCCGATCCGCGCAACAAGGTCATCAAGGACGTCGCCAAGAAGCTGTCCAAGAAGGCCGGCACGACCAAGATGTTCGACATCGCCGAACGCCTGGAAACCGTCATGTGGGACGTCAAGAAGATGTTCCCCAACCTGGACTGGTTCTCGGCCGTCAGCTACCACATGATGGGCGTGCCCACGGCCATGTTCACCCCGCTGTTCGTCATTGCGCGCACCGCGGGCTGGTCGGCCCACATCATCGAGCAGCGCATCGACAACAAGATCATCCGCCCCACCGCCAACTACGTGGGCCCGGAAGACCAGAAGTTCGTGCCCATCGACAAGCGCAAGTAAATCCGAACGGAAGTAAAAACGATCGAGGGCGCGGCATGGCCACCTGTATTCACTTTTCCGAAGAGGTACTGCTATGTCTGCCCCGATCTCGAACGTACGTCCCGAGCCCGACCAGGTCCTGGCCGATATCGCGGACTACGTTCTGAATTTTGAAGTCCGCAGCGACCTGGCCTACGAGACGGCACGCAACTGCCTGATCGACACCCTGGGCTGCGGCCTGGAAGCGCTGGAGTATCCGGCGTGCCGCAAACTGCTGGGCCCGGTCGTGCCGGGCACCGTGGTGCCCCAGGGCGCCACGGTGCCCGGCACGCAGTTCCAGCTCGACCCCGTCCAGGCCGCGTTCAACATCGGCGCCATGATCCGCTGGCTGGACTTCAACGACACGTGGCTCGCGGCCGAATGGGGCCACCCGTCGGACAACCTGGGCGGCATCCTCGCCACGGCCGACTGGCTTTCGCGCACGGCGGTCGCGTCGGGTAAGCCCCCGCTCACGATGCGCGACGTGCTGACCGGCATGATCAAGGCGCACGAGATCCAGGGGTGCATCGCCCTGGAGAACTCCTTCAACAAGGTGGGCCTGGACCACGTCGTGCTGGTCAAGGTGGCCTCCACGGCCGTCGTCGCGCAAATGCTTGGGCTGTCCCGCGACGAAGTCATCAACGCCGTGTCGCTCGCCTGGGTCGACGGCCAGAGCCTGCGCACCTACCGCCACGCCCCCAACACCGGCAGCCGCAAAAGCTGGGCCGCCGGCGATGCCACCAGCCGCGCGGTGCGCCTGGCGCTGATCGCCCGCACCGGCGAAATGGGGTATCCCTCGGTGCTGACCGCCAAGACCTGGGGCTTTTACGACGTGCTCTTCAAGGGCCAGCCGTTCAAGTTCCAGCGGCCCTACGGCAGCTACGTGATGGAAAACGTGCTGTTCAAGATTTCGTTTCCAGCCGAATTCCATGCGCAGACCGCCGTCGAATGCGCCATGCAGATCCACGGCCTGCTCAAGCCGCTGGGCAAGACGGCCGACGACATCAAGCAGATCCGGATACGCACGCACGAGGCGTGCATCCGCATCATCGACAAGAAGGGTCCGCTGAACAATCCCGCCGACCGCGACCACTGCATCCAGTACATGGTGGCCGTGCCGCTGCTGTTCGGGCGCCTGACGGCGGGCGATTACGAAGACGAGATCGCGCAGGATCCGCGTATCGACGCGCTGCGTGCCAAGATCGTCTGCGTCGAGGATCCGGCCTTCACCAGCGACTATCACAACCCCGCCAAGCGCTCGATCGCCAATGCGCTGACCGTGCAGTTCAACGATGGCACGGCGCTCGACGAGATCGTCTGCGAGTACCCCATCGGCCACAAGCGCCGCCGCGCCGACGGCATCCCGCTGCTGGAAGCCAAGTTCCGCACCAATCTGGCCCGCATATTCCCGCCGCGTCAGCAGCAGCGCATCCTGGACGCGTCGCTGGCGCAGGCAACCCTGGAGTCGATGCCGGTCCATGAGTACATGGACCTCTATGTGATCTAAGGGGCGCCAGCCCCCCGACGCAGCCGCCCAATCTGACGCCGCGCGCACGCGGGTGTCAGACACCGGCGGCCACGGGTATCGGCCACCGGCGCGCATACAATGCGGCTTTCCTCAATTGGATCGCGCCATGGCCATGCTCTGGGTCAAGACCTTTCACATCGTCTTCATCGCCTCCTGGTTTGCCGGCCTGTTCTATCTGCCGCGCATCTTTGTGAACCTGGCCCAGCAGTCGGATCCCGCCGTGCAGACGACGCTGCTCGGCATGGCGCGCCGGCTGTACCGCTTCACCACCATTCTGGCGGTCGTGGCCATCATTTTCGGGATGTGGCTTTACGTGGGTTACCGTATCGGCGTGGGCCCCGGCAATGGCTGGATGCACGCCAAGCTCTTTTTCGTGCTGCTCGTCATCGGCTACCATCACGCCTGTGGCCTCATGCTGCGCAAATTCGAACAGGGCAAGAACACCCGTTCGCACAAGTTCTATCGCTGGTTCAACGAAGTTCCCGTCTTGCTGCTCTTGGTGGTGGTGGCGCTGGTCGTCGTCAAACCCTTCTGATACCCCTACCTTTGCACATTCGCCAGGATTCGTATGTCCTCTGATGAACAGGACCGCCCGCGCAAGACGCTGACGATCAAGAAAACGGCCCGCGACGCCCAAGCCGAAGGCGCGGGCAAGCGCACCCGCACCGGCGCCCGCGCGCGTCTGGTGGCGCAGATCGAGCGCACCCGCGAAAACACCGAACGCCAGAAGGACCCCGCCGGCTACCAGCGGCGTCAGGAAGAAGAGGCGCGCGGCGCCCGCAAGCCCGCCCGCGGCACGTCCTCGCGCCCCGGCCAGTCTGAACGCGGCCAGTACGACCGCGGTCCCGCCAACCGGGATCCGTCCGACCGTCCCGCGCCGCGCCGTGGCGCTCCCGACCGCGACCGCGCGGGCGACGCCCGCCGCGATGACGCCCCCAGCCCGCGCGCCGGACGCACGCCGCAGCGCGCGCCGCGCCTGGACGACCTGTACATCGCGCCGGCCACGCCTGCGGGCCGCTTCTACGACCCGTTCGAAGACGACGGTCCCGCCCCCGAATTCGCGCCCGAACCCGACAGCGCGCACGACACCGGCTTTGCGGAGGAATCCGATTTCGCGCATGAGCCGCAAGCCCGGCGCGAGCCCGCCGCGCCCCGCGTCGACGTCCGCAGCCGCCGCCCGCGCGAACCGCGCCAGGCGGAAACCTTCACGGTATTCGCGCCCTGCCCGCAAGGCCTGGAAGAAGCGCTGACCGCCGAAATGCAGGCGCTTGGCTATGAAGACGCCAAGGCCGGCCGGGCGGGCTGTTCGTTCACGTCCGATTGGTCGGGCATCCAGCGCGCCAACCTGTATTCGCGGCTGGCGACCCGCATTCTGGTGCAGGTGGCGCATGCCGAGATTTCGCACGAAGACGACATCCTGGATCTGGCCCGCGACACCCCCTGGGAGCGCTGGTTCGGCGCCGAACAGACGCTGCGCGTGGACACGTCGGCCATCAAGAGTCCGGTGCAAAGCCTGCAGTACTGCAATCTGCGCGCCAAGGACGGCATCTGCGACCGCCTGCGCGAGCTCGAAGGCGAGCGCCCCAGCATCGACACGGTGCGCCCGGATGCGCGCGTGCACCTCTTTCTGACGGGCCACACGGCAACGCTGTATCTGGACACGTCGGGCGAATCCCTGTTCAAGCGCGGCTGGCGCCTGGACAAGGGCGAGGCCCCGCTGCGCGAAAACCTGGCGGCGGGCATGCTGGCGCTGGCGGGCTGGGATCCGGCCGCGCCGCTGCTGGACCCCTTCTGCGGCTCCGGCACCATTCTGATCGAAGCGGCCTGGATTGCCCTGGGCGTGCCCCCGGGCATGTCCCGCCCGTTCGGATTCGAGCGCCTGCGCGACCACGATGCCTACCGCTGGCGCGACCTGAAGGACGACGCCCGCGCCCGCATCCTGCCCCAGCTCGATGCGCCGCTGGTCGGATACGACCTGAACCCCCTGGCCATTGAATACGCCCGCAACAACGCCGAGCGCGCCTGGCTGACGGCCGATTCGATCCGCTTTGAGGTTGGTGATGCGCGCGAGGTGACGGCGCCCGCCGACCACGGCTGGATCGTCACCAACCCGCCCTACGGCGAGCGCATGGGCGCGGAACAGGACGCGGACCTGTGGCGCGACTGGGCCAGTTGCCTGAAGCGTAATTTCGCGGGCTGGCAGCTGCATGTCATCACCAGCGACCTAACGCTGCCCAATCAGATGCGCCTGAAGCCCAAGCGGCGCATCCCGCTGCACAACGGCGCGCTGGACTGCCGCCTGTTCGGCTTTGAACTGGTTGCCGCCGGCTACCGCGACGCCTGAGCACGTTGTAAAAGCGCCGCAACATGGCGCGCCTATCTTTGCTTATGGTGCCCCGCCGCGCGGTTTTGGGGCATCATCAGCACCAAGGTGTTGCCAAGTTGCACCAGCCTGCATCGGCCACTTGCATAGTTTCAGGGTAAACCCCTATAATCCGGGTTATCCCTAGTAGCAAACAACTGTGCAAGCCCGTGGAGGCTATAGTGATCAACCCGAACAACACCATTCGCCTGACCGACGAACTCGAGCGTCAACTGATGCTCCAGGCTATCGAAGAACAATTCCGCCCGCATCCGATGCGGGCGTTGGCTGCAGGCCTGCGCAAGCTGGCCCACGGCATCAAGGCCCTGGCTGGCAAGACGAGCGCCAAGAACGCGCATTCCGCTGCCTGAGCATGGCCTGGGCCGCTGGCCCAACGATTTTCCCCTTGGGGGCTGCATAGCCCCTTTTATAGACCCGCCCTCAACGGCGGGTTTTTTTTCGCGCGCACACCGAAGCGCAGCGGCGGCGCCCCGCCGCCCGGCCGCCCGAAGGCGGGGCAGCCCCCGCGGGGGGCAGCAAGCACGCATCGCGTGCGCAGCGTGGGGGCACAACCAGAGCCGCCCCGCCGCCCGGCCGCCCGAA
Organism: Achromobacter sp. E1; assembly: GCF_037039475.1. Taxonomy (NCBI): domain Bacteria; kingdom Pseudomonadati; phylum Pseudomonadota; class Betaproteobacteria; order Burkholderiales; family Alcaligenaceae; genus Achromobacter; species Achromobacter sp. E1. The sequence continues at coordinate 1,453,826 of NZ_CP146253.1, read as the reverse complement.
GGCGGGGCAGCCCCCTCGGGGGGCAGCAAGCATGCATCGCGTGCGCGGCGTGGGGGCATCACCCCCGGCGTGGGGGCAACAATTTATGGATAATACCGGTCCATGAATGACGCCACCCTCGACCAGACTCCGAACCGGCTGCGCCGGTTTGCCTGCATGATGTACGAAGCCGTGCTGCTGTTCGGCGTCGTGTTTCTGGCGGGCTACCTGCTGGACACGCTCACCCAGAGCCGCAACGCGCTGGAATTGCGGGCCGCGCGCCAGGCGTGGCTGTTCGTGGCGATCGGTGCCTATTTCGTGTTGTGCTGGCGGCGCCGGGGCCAGACGCTGCCCATGAAGACGTGGAACATCCGGCTGGTGGATCGCCACGGCAACACCCCGTCGACCGGCCTGCTGATCCTGCGCTACATCCTTGCCTGGCCGCTGGTGCTAGCGGGCGCCGCGCTGGTCTGGGCGGCGGCGCTGGCCACGGGATGGCCATCGGTGGACATGTTCATCGTCGCCGCCCCCTTTGCCATCTTCATCTGGTCCTGGCTGGATCCCGACGGCCAGTTCCTGCACGACCGGATCCTGGGCACGCGCCTGCGCAATGCGCCGCAGGCCAAGGGCAAAAAGGCCAGTTGAACTGCCCTGCCGGTGCGCCGGCATGCGGGCAACGCCCCGGTTTGATGCGGGCCAAGGCGCAGACCATCTAGCGCTCCCCTATTCAGAAAGATGACAGCCGCACGCCGGGACAATGAGGCCCCAATTAATTTACGGCTTCATCATCACCATGCGCGCATTCCTTTCCCGCCTGCCGCTGGCCCTCGCCAGCGCGCTGTTGTTCCTGCACGCAGGCGCGTCCGCCCAGAACGCCTCGGCCCAGCAGGAGATCGAAGCGGCGTCCAAAGCCGCCTTCGCCGCGGCCCGGCAAGGCCCTGACGACGTAACGCTTGGCGACCAGGCAACCCTGAAGCTGCCCCACAACATGTTTTTCGTGCCCCGCCCGCAAGCCGAGCGGCTGATGCAGGCCTACGGCAACGGCAAGGATCCCTCGCTGCTGGGCGTCGTGATGCCCAAGAGCGACGATGAGGACTGGGTCGTCACCATCAACTTCGACAAGGCGGGCTATATCAAGGACGACGACGCCCGGAACTGGAACGTCGCCGAGTTGCTGGACAGCCTGCGTGAAGGCACCGAGGCGTCCAACGAGGAACGCAAGAAGCGCGGCTTTCCCGAACTGACGGTGGACGGCTGGGTGGAGACGCCCAAGTACGACAGCAACAACCAACGCCTGGTCTGGTCGGTTGCTGCCAAGCACAAGGGCGCGGCCGCGGACGAAGACGGCACGGTCAACTACAACACCTATGCGCTGGGCCGCGACGGCTACATCACGCTGGATCTGATCACCGAAAAGCACAAGGTGCCCACGGACAAGGCCGCGGTGCTGGCCCTGCTGGACAACCTGCATTACGTGCAAGGCAAGCGCTACGCCGATTTCGACGCCTCGAGCGACAAGGTTGCCGAGTACGGTCTGGCGGCCCTCGTGGCGGGCGTGGCCGCCAAGAAGCTCGGGCTGTTCGCGGTGATCGCGGCATTCCTGGCCAAGTTTGCCAAGGTGGGCATCCTGGCCGCGGCCGCGCTGGGCGGCGCGGCCTGGAAGCGCCTGAAGGGCAAGAAGGGCACCGAACAGTCCTGATCCGCCGGAGCGGCGGCGCGCGGCCCCTGCCCGCGCGCGCCGTCACAACCGTGTCACGGATCCGTCACGCACACGTCATCGCGAGGTGGTCTCATGCTCAAGCATGACCACTGCCCACAGGGAAGCGACCGTGAACGAAATCCAACCCGCGCATTGGCGCGCCCTCTGGATTTCCGATATTCACCTGGGCACTGCCGGGTGCAAGGCGGAATTCCTGCTCGATTTCCTGGATCACAACGATTCGGACACCCTCTACCTGGTTGGCGACATCGTCGACGGCTGGCAGTTGCGCAAGCACTGGCATTGGCCCCGCGCGCACAACGACGTGATCCAGCGCATCCTGCGCAAGGCCCGCAACGGCACCCGCGTGGTGTTCATCCCCGGCAACCATGACGAGTTCGCCCGGGAGTTTGCGGGTTTCGCCTTCGGCGATATCGAGGTCCTGGACGAGGACGTGCATGTCACGGCCAAGGGGCTGCGGCTGCTCGTGCTGCACGGGGACCAGTTCGACGGCGTCATCCAGCACAGCCGCTGGCTGGCGCATCTGGGCGACGGGCTCTACCAGCTTGCTCTCTGGATCAACCACCACTTCAACCGCCTGCGCCACCGGCTGGGCCTGCATTACTGGTCGCTGTCCCAGTACCTGAAGCACAAGGTCAAGAACGCGGTGTCGTTCATCACCGACTTCGAGGAGGCCTTGGCCGGCGAGGCGCGGCGCCGCGGCCTGGACGGCGTGGTCTGCGGCCATATCCACAAGGCCGAACTGCGCGACGTCGGCGGCATCCTGTATTGCAATGACGGCGACTGGGTGGAAAGCCTTACGGCGCTGGCCGAAACGCACGACGGGCAGCTCCAGCTCCTGGACTGGGCCGTGTTGCAGGCCGAACGCCAGCGCGACCCGGCCAACCGTCCGCCCCGGTCGCTGACCTTGCCGGCCCTGCCGTCCGCCCTGCGCCGCCAAGGCAAATACCCGTGATAACCCTTATGCGTCCCCGTTACGCAACGCGGATATTGCAGTTCAAGCCCCTCTAGGTCATGCTTGCAACTGGTTAGCGGGCGTCATGGCCCGTTCACGCTGCAACATGCTCACAACATAGGGCCATGAACGACCAATATCAGGCGCTCTACCAATCATTCCGCTGGCTGGTGCCCACCCAGTTCAACATCGCGGAAGCGTGCTGCCACCGCTGGGCATCCAGTAGTCCGGATGCGCGGCGCATTGCCATCTACTACGAAGATGAGTCCGGCAACCGCGAGGTCTGGACCTTCGCCCGTCTGGCGGAAGCCGCCAATCAGCTGGCCAACGGCCTGGTGAAAATGGGCGTCGGCCGGGGCGACAGGGTCGGTGTGGTATTGGGACAACGCCCTGAGACCGTGGTCGCCCACATGGCCATCTACAGCGTGGGCGCGGTGGTCCTGCCCCTGTCCGCGCTCTTCGGTCCCGAGGCGCTGCAAAGCCGCCTGTGCGATGCCGAAGCGCGCGTTGCCATCGTCGACCACGCCTCCAGCGCCAATCTGCTGGCCGTCACTGAAAACTGCCCCGCCCTGCAACAGGTCATCGGCATCGGTTTCGCCGACGAACGCGTGCTGCCGTGGCGCAGCCTGCTGGCCCGCCAGCCCAACGAATTCAAGGCCGTCCAGACCCGCTCGTCGGATCCGGCCATCCTGCTCTATACCTCCGGCACCACCGGCGCGCCCAAGGGCGCCCTGCTGCCCCACAGCGTGCTGATCGGCAACCTGCCAGGCTTCGTCGCCTCGCAGGACTGGTTCCCCAAACCCGCGGATGTGTTCTGGTCGCCCGCGGACTGGGCCTGGACCGGCGGCATGATGGACGCGCTGCTGCCCACCCTGTATTTCGGGCATCCCATCGTCGGCACGCGCGGGCGTTTCTCGGTCGAGCGTGCCTTCGAACTCCTGGAACGCTATCAGGTCACCAACACGTTCCTGTTCCCCACCGCCCTGAAGATGATGATGAAGGCGGTGCCCGAGCCCCGCCAACGCTACCAGTTGGCCCTGCGTTCCATCATGAGCGCCGGGGAAAGCGTAGGCGATACGGTCTTCGAATGGTGCCGCACGGCCCTGGGCGTCACGCCAAACGAGATGTTCGGCCAGACCGAGATGAACTACGTGGTGGGCAACAGCAACAAGCGCTGGCCCGCCAAACCCGGTTCCATGGGCCGCCCGTATCCGGGCCACAACGTGGCGGTGCTGGACAGCGACGGCGTGCCGGTTCCCCCGGGCGGAACCGGCGAAATCGCCGTGAACCGGCTCGACATCCACGGCTTTCCCGACCCGGTGATGTTCCTTGGCTACTGGCGCAACGAGGCCGCCACGCAGGCCAAGTTCAAGGGCGACTGGTGCCTGACGGGCGACCTCGCCACCATCGACGAGGACGGCTACCTCTGGTACGCCGGCCGCGCCGACGACGTGTTCAAGTCGGCCGGATACCGGATCGGCCCGGGCGAGATCGAAAGCTGCCTGATCGGCCATCCGGCCGTGGCCAACGCGGCAGTCGTGCCCAAGCCGGATGCCGAGCGCGGCGCGCTGGTCAAGGCCTACGTGGTGCTGACGCCGGAATTTGCCCAGCGGGACCACGGCGAAATCACCGAGAACCTGCAGGAACACGTGCGCGAGCGCCTGGCGCCGTACGAGTACCCCAAGGAAATCGAATACGTGGACGAACTGCCCATGACCACCACGGGCAAGATTCAGCGGCGCATCCTGCGGCAGCGCGAAGAAGAACGCGCGCTGGCCCACGCGCCCCAAACCGACGCTGGCGTGCCCGTCGCCGCCCCCGCGCGACAAACGGAGACATAGCATGGCCATCTATCAACTGCGCGACCTGATCCCCCGCATCGACCCGCAAGCCTACGTGGCCGACAGCGCGGATCTCATCGGCAACGTCACGCTGGAAGCCGGGGTCAGCATCTGGTCGCATGTATCCATCCGCGCCGACAACGATGCCATCCTGATCCGCGAAGGCACCAACATCCAGGAATCCAGCGTCCTGCACGTCGACGAGGGCTGTCCCATGACCATCGGCCCGAACGTCACGGTCGGTCACCAGGCCATGCTGCACGGCTGCACCATCCATGAAGGCGCGCTGGTCGGCATGCAGGCCATCGTGCTGAACAATGCCGTCATCGGCCGCAACTGCCTGATCGGCGCCGGCGCGATCATCCCCGAAGACCGCGTCATCCCGGACAATTCGCTGGTCATCGGCATCGGCAAGATCGTGCGGGAGCTTTCCGCCGACGAAATTGCCAACATGCACAAGAACACCGCCCATTACGTGGCGCGCGGCCAACAGTACAAGACCGCCCTGAAACGGATCGGCTGACGGCTCCCCCGAGGGCCCCCTCACCGCCCCCGCAACCGTCCCAACCCCTGCTGCCAGCAGGGGGAATACCTCACCGCGATCGGCTAACATTCCGCTATGACCGATCAGCTCAAGAAATACCTTACCGAAGACCGCAGCGTCCGCGTCCAAGCGGTGCGCCTGTCTGACACGTGGAAGGCCGTCCAGGCCAACCACGACTACCCGCCCGCAATCACCGACCTGTTGGGTGAACTGGTGGCGGCATCCACCCTGCTCGCCGCCAACATCAAGTTCGATGGCTCGCTGGTGCTCCAGATCCAGGGCGATGGCCCCATCGCCCTGCTGGTGGTGGAATGCCGCTCGGACCTGAGCCTGCGCGCCACCGTCAAGATGCGCGAAGGCCACGAGGTGCCCAGCGCCGGCGACATGCAAAGTCTGTTGAACCCCGGCGGCAACGGGCGCTTCATCGTGGTGCTGGACCCGCAGCGCAAGCTGCCCGGCCAGCAGGCCTACCAGGGCATCGTGCCGCTCGAAGGCGACACGGTCGCCGAGGCGCTGCAACACTACATGAAGGCCTCCGAACAGCTCGACACGCGTCTGTGGCTGTCGGCCGATGCCGATCACGCCGCCGGCATGCTGCTGCAACGCCTGCCGCATCACGGCGGCGGAGAAACCGACCGCGCCCTGACCGAACAGGTGGCTGCCGAGACCTGGGAGCGCATCAATGCCCTGGCCGGCACGCTCAAGCGCGACGAAATCCTGGCCACGGACATCGACACGCTGATCCACCGCCTGTTCTGGGAAGAAACGCTCATCGCCTTCGACCCGCAGCCCGTCAGCTGGCACTGTCCGTGCACGCGCGAGCGCGTGGCCAACATGCTGCGTTCGCTGGGCGAAGCCGAGGTCAACAGCATCCTCGAAGAACGTGGACAGGTCGACGTGGCCTGCGACTTCTGCGGCAAGCCCTACAAGTTCGACACCGTCGACTGCGCGGCGCTTTTCTCGGCAAACCAGCCGGCAGCCGGAGACGAACCTCCCACCGTGCATTGATGCCCCCCGGCGGCAAGCCCGCCGGGACGGTTTCGTCACACCGGATTGTCCTCATCGACGGGCGGTCATGGGCGCGCCACACTGCGCAGCCATGACCGCCTTTATTTTTCCTGCCGTGTTTCGCGCCGTCCGCCGACAGCATGGCGCGGCCGCCCTTGAATTTGCCGTGGCGGGCGCCGCAGTGCTGCTGCTGGGTCTGCTGTGCATCGAAGCCGTCCAGTGGCACGGCGCGCGCCAGATGGCCCATCTGGCGCTGACAGAAGCAGCGCGCGCCGGCGCCACGGGCCACGGCGACCCGGCCCGCATGCAAGCAGCCTTTCTGCGGGCGTTGCTGCCCTTGCACGCCCACGCCGAGGGCCCGTCGGGCGCGCGGCGGCGCCTGGACAACGTGATGGCCAATCTGAAGGCGTTGACGGGCGTTGCGCCCTGGCGCATCGAAGTGCTGTTGCCGGACGACCAGTCGTTCCGCGAGCACGGGCACGCGGGCTTGCAGGTGGCCGCCGCGCCCGGCTTGCGCGCCATCGACAACGGCTACCAGGACCTGCAACACGCCCGCCGCCCGCCACGCCCTGGCGGCCAGGACATCTTCCTGGCCAACACGCTCAGGCTGCGTCTGACATATCTGCACAAACCGCTGCTGCCGCCGTTACGGGCGCTGCTGGCGGGCCTGGGCCGGCAGGACGGCAGCTACGCCGGGCACGCGCTGGCCAAGGGCGTGTTGCCGATCGTGGTGGAGCTGGAGCAGGAAATGCACACGCATCCGGTGGACTGGGCGCGCAGGGGCCCCCATCCCGAAGGCGTGGTGTATGGACCGTGCCGCCAGATGCGTTGCGGCCCGGGATAAGCCGGGCCGCCGCTGGCAAGGTCAAAAAAACCGCCAGGCATCACTGCCGGGCGGTGGAATTGGAATGGTTGGCGCCGGTGGCGGCGGGCCTGGCTGGCGTTGCCGCTGCGGGCCGCGATGGGGTTGCTGCAGAGGCCGGCCGGGTGGCGGGGGCGTTGGCGCGTGCGGGCGTGCCGGTGGCGGCGGGCTTGGGCGGCGCCTCGGCGGACAGCGAGGCGCCCGCGGGAGGCTGGGTGTTCTGGGGCAGGATGTGCACGAACACTTCGCCGTCGCGCATCATGCCCAGTTCACCGCGCGCCCGTTCCTCGATGGCCCCCGATCCGCCTTCCAGATCGCGCACTTCCGCCTCAAGGGCAGCATTGCGCGCGCGCAGGCCTTCGTTGGTCTCGCGCTGCTCAGCCACCTGGCGTTGCAGATCCCAGACCTTGAACCAGCCGCCCTTACCCAGCCACAGCGGGTATTGGATCAGGCCTAGCAGCACGAACAGCACCAGGAACAACAGGCGCATACGCGGGAACCTCAACTGTCGTGGCGTGGATGCGGCCCAGGCAACACGCCAGGGCCGCGCTTTTTATCAACGCAGGTTGTAGAAAGCTTCCAGGCCGGGATACGACGCGACTTCAGCCAGCTCTTCTTCGATGCGCAGCAGCTGGTTGTACTTGGCCATGCGATCCGAGCGCGACAGCGAGCCGGTCTTGATCTGCATGGCGTTGGTCGCCACGGCGATGTCGGCAATGGTCGAGTCTTCGGTTTCGCCCGAGCGGTGCGAGACGACGGCGGTGTAGCCGGCGCGCTTGGCCATTTCGATGGCGGCAAACGTTTCCGTCAGCGTGCCGATCTGGTTGATCTTGATGAGGATCGAGTTGGCCACGCCCTTCTGGATGCCTTCACGCAGGATCTTGGTGTTGGTGACGAACAGGTCGTCGCCCACCAGCTGGACCTTCTTGCCGAGCTGGTCGGTCAGGAGCTTCCAGCCTTCCCAGTCGTTTTCGGCCATGCCGTCTTCGATCGAGATGATCGGGTACTTGTCGCACCACGTAGCCAGGAGGTTCGTGAATTCTTGCGAGGACAGCGAGATGCCGCCTTCGCCGGCCAGCGTGTACTTGCCGTCGCGGTAGAACTCGGAGCTGGCGCAGTCCAGGCCCAGGGCGATCTGCGAGCCCGGCTCGTAGCCGGCTTCGGTGATGGCCTTCAGGATGAGCTGGATGGCGGCTTCATGGCTGGGCACGTTGGGCGCGAAACCGCCCTCGTCGCCCACGGCGGTCGACATGCCCTGGCTGTGGATCAGCTTCTTGAGCATGTGAAAGACTTCGGCGCCCCAACGCAGGGCTTCGCGGAAGCTGCCCGCGCCCACCGGCAGAATCATCAGTTCCTGCAGGTCCAGCGTGTTGTTGGCGTGCGCGCCGCCGTTGATGACGTTCATCATCGGGACGGGCATGCTCATGGGGCCGCTGCCGCCGAAATAGCGGTACAGGGACAGGCCCGACTCGTCGGCGGCGGCGCGGGCCACGGCCATGCTGGCGGCCAGGATGGCGTTGGCGCCCAGGCGCTCCTTGGACTCGGTGCCGTCCAGTTCGATCAGCGTGCGATCGACGAACGTCTGTTCCTGAGCATCCAGGCCCATCAGGGCTTCGGAGATTTCGGTGTTGAGGTTTTCAACGGCGCGCAGCACGCCCTTGCCCAGATAACGGCCCTTGTCGCCGTCGCGCAGCTCGATGGCTTCGCGGGCGCCGGTGGATGCGCCCGACGGCACGGCCGCACGGCCCATGGCGCCGGATTCCAGCAGCACATCGCATTCCACGGTGGGGTTGCCGCGCGAATCCAGAATCTCGCGGCCGATGATGTCGACGATTGCACTCATGACTTTACATTCCCTGAACGATAAACATATTCATGACGGCCGCGCCTTCGCGGGCATTGCGGGCACGGCGGTACTGCCAGGAATCGTAGAACGCCTGCGCCGCGGCCATGGACGGAAATTCCATGACGACGGTGCGGCCGGGTTCACGCCCCTCGAGGTGCTTCGATTCGCCGCCGCGCACCAGGATCTTGGCATCGTACGCGCGCATGGCGAGCGTGGACAGACGCTTGTAGTCCTCGTACTGCGCGGGCTTGGTCACTTTGACGTCGGCGATCAGATAGGCACTCATGGGGTTCCTTCAGAGCAGTTGCGTTGGTTTCGGTCTGACGCCGGATACGGCGCCGCCGCCAGTGTCGCGCAAGGCGCACGGGCGACGCATATCCGATGCTAATCGGTTGTATCCGAAAGAAGCGCCGCCGTATAGGGCGGCGCTGGGGAATCGGCCCGCGGCCCCGAGGATCCGCTTACGGAACTCAGGACCGCGGACACGCATCAGGCCTCCTGGCCGCGGCGAGCCTTCTGCTCGATGGCGGCGCGGATGTAGCTGGAGAACAGCGGGTGGCCGTCGCGGGGGGTGGACGTGAACTCCGGGTGGAACTGGACGCCGACGAACCACGGGTGGTTGGGCAGTTCCATCATTTCGGGCAGGTTCTCGGTCGGCGTGCGGGCGCTGATCACCATGCCGGCTTCTTCGAGGCGCGGCACGTAGACGTTGTTGACCTCGTAGCGATGGCGGTGACGTTCATTCACCTCGTCGCCATAGATGGCCTGCGCGCGGGTGCCGGGCTTGATCGGCACGCGTTGCGCGCCCTTGCGCATGGTGCCGCCCATGTCGGACGACGTGTCGCGCTTCTCGACCTTGCCTTCGCGGTCCATCCACTCGGTGATGAGGGCGACCACCGGGTGCGGCGCGGAGGGATCGAATTCCGTGCTGTTGGCGCCGCCCAGACCGGCGACGTGACGCGCGAATTCGATGACCGCCAGCTGCATGCCCAGGCAGATGCCCAGGTACGGCACGCCATTTTCGCGGGCATAGCGGATCGCGGCGATCTTGCCTTCGGTGCCGCGCTTGCCGAAGCCGCCCGGAACCAGAATGGCGTCCAGGTGCTTCAACTGATCGGTGCCGCGGGTTTCGATGTCTTCCGAGTCGATGTACTCGATGTTGATCTTCGAGCGCGTGTGGATGCCGGCGTGAACCAGGGCTTCGGTCAGCGACTTGTACGACTCGGTCAGGTCGACGTACTTGCCGACCATGCCGATGGTGAGCTGGTGCTCGGGGTGTTCCAGCGCCTCGACCAGGTTGTCCCACATGGACAGATCGGCCGGCGGCGGGGTCAGGCCCAGGGCCTCGCAGACGATGTTGTCCACGCCCTGCTTGTGCAGCATGGCCGGGATCTTGTAGATGGAGTCCGCGTCCCAGACGGAAATGACCGCGTCCAGGGGCACATTGGAGAACAACGAGATCTTGGCGCGCTCGTCGTCCGGAATGCGGCGGTCGGCGCGGCACAGCAGCGCGTTCGGGTAGATGCCGATTTCGCGCAGCTTCTGCACCGAGTGTTGCGTGGGCTTGGTCTTCAGTTCGCCGGCGGAGGCGATGAAGGGCACGAGCGTCAGATGGACGAAGGCCGCGTTGTTGCGGCCCATGCGCAGGCTCATCTGGCGGGCGGCTTCGAGGAACGGCAGCGATTCGATGTCGCCCACCGTGCCGCCGATTTCCACGATGGCGACGTCGGTGTTGCCATTCCAGCCGGCTTCGGCGCCACGGGCGATGAAGTCCTGGATTTCGTTCGTGATGTGCGGAATCACCTGGACGGTCTTGCCCAGGTAGTCGCCACGGCGTTCCTTGCGCAGCACGGATTCGTAGATCTGGCCGGTGGTGAAGTTGTTCACCTTGTGCATGCGAGCGGAAATGAAACGCTCGTAGTGGCCCAGGTCCAGGTCGGTCTCGGCGCCGTCTTCCGTGACGAACACCTCACCATGCTGGAAGGGGCTCATCGTGCCCGGATCGACGTTGATGTAGGGGTCGAGCTTCAGCATGGTTACTTGCAAACCACGCGACTCAAGGATGGCGGCAAGCGACGCGGCGGCGATGCCCTTGCCCAGGGAAGACACCACACCGCCGGTGACAAATACGTATTTGGTCATCGTAATGAGCACCCGGGACGAGCGGGCGCGTGCGGGAAATTTGGATTATAGCCGGGCGACGCGACTTGTTTGGGTTTTCCCCTAGCTCTGTGCGGGTAACAATTGGCTGCACTCGGCAAGTGCATTGCCACAAGCCCCGCGGCGCCCGCATGGTATGGTCGCTCCCTAATTTTGAACCGCTGCCCGTGCGGGCGGCGCCCTCCCATCCCCGCCCCCGCGCCGATGACCGCCCTCTCCCGCCCCGTTCCTTCCCTTGCCTGGCGCATCGCCGTCGCCGCCGTCCTGTTGCGGCTGACGTATATCGCGCTGGTGCAGGCCTACACCTTGCTGAGCCCGACGCCCTACGTGGAGCAACTGCGTGAAAGCTACACGCAGCCGCCGGTGCTGGCCCCGCTGCTGGCCAACATCGTCTCGACCCTGCTCATCGTCGGGCTCGCGGCCTGGGGCGCAACGCGCCAGTGGCTTGCGCGCCGCGATGCGGCAACCGTGGACCAGCCGGGCAGGCTGCTGGCCACGTTCCTGGCTTTGCAGGCGCTCTACACGCTGTGCCTGTCCAGCGGCATGGCCTACGCGCAGCACCTGTTGATGAGCGGCCTGATCAAGGAAGGTTCCTGGCTCCAGACGGCCCTCGGCCTGGATGTCGCCGGACGTTTCATCGTCATGAACCTGGGTATCCGCGTCGTAACGGTGGCGCTGGAGATCGCCGGCATCTGCCTGGCGCTGCGCATCGCCGCCTGGACCACCACCCCGGCCGTCCCGGGCGCCGGCTCAGCGCTGACCCGCCGGCATGCGGCATGGATCAGCGGACTGACCATGCTGATCTGGCAGTCCAGCGTGTCGATCATGCTGGGCGGCTATCTGCAGATGCAGACGCTGGAAGCGGGCTGGGCCCAATATGCGCTGGGATATTGGGTGCTGCCCATCGCCCTGCTGGCGCTGACCACGCTCGTTTGCCTGAAGGTGCTGCCGCGCCCGCTGGAACGTTCCGGCATCGGCCGCGCCGTGGCGCTGGGCAGCGTGGCGTTCTGGATCGCCCAGGTGCTGGGCATTGGCCTGGGTATTGCCGTGCTCAAGTCCATGACCTGGGACCAACTGGCCTGGGCCGTCCAATCGCACGCGTCCGCCGCGCTGGCGCTGCTCGCTTACGGCGCGCTGCTGGCGCTGGGTTGCCTGACGGCCACACGCCTGCTTCACCGCAAGCAAGACGCGCCGGCGCGGTAACCGGCGGCGCGCCGCGCCATGAAAAAAGGCCGTGGCGTCATGCGCCGCGGCCTTTTTTTTGCGCCTGACCCGTCCTGGAATTGGTTGACACCTTTTTGAGAGAAAAAAGGAGAGTCAATTGGAATCAAGGATCAAGCGAACCCAGCGGGACTACAGTCTGGCTTTTAAACTGTCGGTGGTCGAGCAGGTGGAAAAAGGCGAGCTGACGTACAAAGAGGCTCAGCGCCGCTATGGAATCCAAGGCCGGTCGACAGTGCTGGTGTGGCTGCGCAAACATGGCCGCCCGGGCTGGAGCGGCTGGAGCCTGCCGACGGTCAGAGGAGTGGATATGGATCGTCAGGGCAAGGAGGTCACACCCGAGCAGCGGATCAAGGAGCTGGAGGTGCAGCTCAAGGAGGCCCGCGAGAAGGCGCAGTTGTTCGAGGCGGTGGTCAACGTGTTGGAGAAGGATTACGGGGTGCGTGTCGTAAAAAAGCCTTTGGGCAAGTCCTCACGCAAAAGCTCGTCCAAGGGTTGAGCGTGGCAAGGGCTTGCCGTTACATGGGCCATAGCCGCCAGGCGTATTACAAGAGCAGGCATAAAGAGAACGAGCGCCAGCAGCAGGCATACCAAGTGGTATCCATGGTCACCGCGCTGCGGGTACGCCAACCGAAGTTGGGTACGCGCAAGCTGCATCACGTGCTGGGCCAGCCGCTGCGCGAGGCGGGGATCAAGGCCGGGCGCGATGCGCTGTTCGACATTCTGCGCAGCGCCCGGATGCTGGTGCGGCCGCGCCGGGCGTATCACAAGACCACAGATAGCCATCACCGCTTCCGACGCCACCCGAACCTGCTCAAGGCAGGCGAAGGCCAAGTGGTGCCGACGGGCCCGGAGCAGGTCTGGGTAGCCGACATCACCTACCTGCCGACCGCCCAGCGGTGCACCTACTTGAGCCTGGTGACCGACGCCTACTCGCGCAAGATCGTGGGCTACCACGTGGCAGAGAATCTGCAGACCGAAGGGGTGCGCCGCGCACTGGAGATGGCGTTGCGCTCGCGGCGCTCGAGCCAACCGCTGGTGCATCACTCGGATCGAGGCATCCAGTATTGCTCAACGTACTACCAGCGCCTGCACGCGCGGCACGGCATCCGTTGCTCGATGACTGACGGCTACGACTGCTACCAGAATGCCTTGGCTGAGCGGGTCAACGGCATCCTGAAGGGAGAGCTATTGCTCCACAAGCCCGCCGATCTGGCCCAAGCCCGGCTCATGGTCAAGCAGTCCGTCGAAATCTACAACACCGAGCGTCCGCACCTGTCCCTACAATGCAAAACACCCGATGAAGTTCACCGGGTGTTCAGTCCGTAGCCTGCTACGGATACCGTGCCGTAGGTGTCAACCTATGGCAGGACGGGTCAGCCGGCCCTGCCGGCGACACCGTCAGGTCAGATCGCCGCGCAGCGCAGCGTCAGCCACGCCAGCGCCTCGCCCTCGACCAGCGGCGACAGGCGCTCGAACACCGTCTTGTGATAGTCGTTCAGCCAGTCGATCTCGTCCTCGCGCATCAGCGAGGGCTCGATGCAGCGGGTGTCGATGGGGCACATCGTCAGCGTCTCGAAGCACAGGAATTCACCCAGATCCGAGGTCAGCCAGCTGCGGTTGGCGACCAGGTTCTCGATGCGCACGCCCCAGCGGCCCGGGCGGTAGATGCCCGGTTCGTTCGAGGTGATCATGCCCGGCTCCATGGCCGTGTGGGGACCCGGCATCGCGCGGTACGAAATGACCTGCGGGCCTTCGTGCACGTTCAGGAAATAGCCCACGCCGTGGCCCGTGCCATGGCCGTATTCCGCGCCGCCTTCCCAGATGGGCGCGCGCGCGATGGCATCGAGCATGGGCGAAGGCGTGCCGCGCGGGAACGACGCGCGCGACAGCGCGATCATGCCCTTGAGGACCAGCGTGAAATCGACCTTCTGGTCCGCGCTGGGCGTGCCCACCGCGACCACGCGCGTGATGTCCGTCGTGCCGCCCAGGTACTGGCCGCCCGAGTCGATGAGCAGCAGGCCGCCGCCTTCGATCGTGGCGTGCGATTCCGGGGTGGCCCGGTAATGCGGCATGGCGCCGTTGGCGTTGAAGCCCGCGATGGTGGCAAAGCTGGGGCAGACGTACGCAGGACGGCGCGCGCGGGCGGCCGTGATCTGCTCGTCGATGGTCAGTTCGGTGATGGTTTGCTTGCCCAGCGCGCCTTCGAACCAGGCGAAGAATTCGCACAGCGCGGCGCCGTCCTGCGCCATCGCCTGACGCACGTTCGCCAGTTCGGCGTCGGTCTTGCGCGACTTGAGCAGCGTGGACGGATTGACGGCTTCCACGCGCGGCACGGCAGGGTCCATGGCATGGAAAACGCCGCAGGTGACGCGGGCCGGATCGATCAGCAGCTTCTGATCTACTTCCAAGGAGGCCAGCGCATCCGCGGCCTGGGCGTAGTCCGCGACCTCGACGCCATCGGCGGCCAGGATGGCGCGCAGGCTGTCGTCGATCTTGCCGTCTGCCACAAAGAGCGTGGCGTGGTCCAGGCCGACCAGCGCGTGGCCGACAAAGACCGGGTTGTAGTCCACGTCGGCGCCGCGCAGGTTGAACAGCCAGGCGATGTCGTCGAGCGTGGAGATGAAATGCACGTCGGCGCCATGCTTGCGCATGGCGTCGCGAACCTGAGCCAGCTTGTCGGCGCGGGTCACGCAGGCGTCGGGCGCGACGTGTTCGTAGATCTTGGCGTCCGGCAGCCCGGCGCGATCGGCCCAGACCTCGTCCAGCAGGTCTTCGCGGATCTCCAGCACGGCGCCAGAGGCGGCCGCGGCAGCGGACAAGGCGCGGAAAGCGCCCAGTCCCAGCACCTGGCCGTCCACCCCGATGACGTCGCCCGCGCCGGTGTTGGCAGCCAGCCAATCGACATGGCCCGGCGTCGTGGCCAGCGCAATCTTCATCAGTTGCACTCCCGTGCCCGCAAGCTGGGCTTCGGCCTGCACCCAGTAGCGGCTGTCCACCCACAGGCCGGCAAAGCTTGGCGTGACCACCAGCGTGCCCACCGACCCCGTGAAGCCCGACAGCCAGCGCCGCCCCTGCCAGCGGGCCGGCAGGTATTCGGACAGGTGCGGGTCCGAGGAAGGAACGACGTAGGCAGTCAGACCGCGGCGGGTCATGGCCTGCCGCAATTGGGCAATACGGGCGTCGGTGCTAGACATGGAAGATGGGATCCTTAGCGCAACATGAAAGACATGGCGGCCAGGCTGTTCAGCGTGCGGATGGCGGACTGCATGCTATCCGTGGTGAATCGCAAGGTGACGCCGTCCACGCGTTCGAGCGTGGGCCACATGCAGAACAGATCGGCGAGCGCCGAGCTCTGCGTCTGCAACCGGCATTCTATAGGCGCGGGAATGCGGAAAGGAACGGCTTTCTTGTCGCCGCCGCGCATGAAATTGCGCACCGCGGTTTCGGCGGCCGCGGCAATCGCGCGGCGGGAGGCGGCGGGCGACAACGTGATGCCGCTGCCCTGCCCGTGCGCAACCTTGGTCTGCACCCATTCGGCGCCGGGAAAGGTGTCGCGGGTTTCCTCGATGAACACGTCGTCGCCCGTGCCCAGGATGACGGGCACGCCCAACTCGCCGGCCAGCGCGCCGTACAGGCCCGCTTCGCCCAGTTCCATGCCGTTGATGACGACGCGCGCGAACGCGAAGCTGTTGATGGTGTGGGCCAGGATGCCGCGGCCTTGCGAGCGCGAGTGGTAGCCGATCATGAAGACGGCGTCGCACGCCTCTTCCAGCCCGCCCATCATGCCCAGGTAGCGCGGCTTGCCCAGCACCAGGCGGGCGCGCTCGTCCAGGCCATCGGGCAGCAGATTGCGAAAGCCCCCGTGCGAGTCGTTGACCAGGATCTCTTCGGCGCCGCCCGCGATGGCGCCTTGCACGGCCGCGTTGGCCTCGGCGGTCATCCAGGCGCGGGCCCGCTCGTACTCGCCGTTGCCGGCACGGACCTGCTCGGCATGGAACACGCCGGCGACGCCTTCGATATCGGTGGAAATAAGGATCTTCATGAAAGGGGCCTTGAAAATGTTCAGAGTTCGGTGTCGGACAGCCACTGGCGCCAATCGGGCGCGGCGTGGCGGATGCAATCGCGGTGGTTCCCGTCGCGCCCGGTCACGCTTTCGGCGTGCCACAGCGCGGCAATGATGGCCTGTTCGCAGGCTTCGGCGGCGGCCTCGAAAAGCGGATCGATGCGGGCCTCGTGCAACATGGCGATCGCGGGCATGGGCGACTCGGCCAGTTGCGGAATCGTGTATGCCGTCGAAAACGCCAGCGCAATGTCGCCGCTGCCGTGGCCGAACACCGAGCCGGTGCGAGCCAGCCCCGCGCCCGCGCGCAGCGACAGCCGGCGCAACTGCCGAGCATCGAGCGGCGCGTCGGTGGCCACCAGCAGGATGATCGATCCCTTCTCGGGCGCGATCACCGCGTTTTCGCCTTGCTGCGCCAGCTTGCCGTCAAGCTGGTCCGCCAGCCGGCGGCCAAACGGCCTGCCCGCCACCGTCAGGTTGGGCAACCGGCCGAAGTTGGAAAGCACCAGCGCGCCGACGGTGTACTGCGGTCCGTCCTTGATCCGCGCAACGCGCGAAGCCGAGCCGATGCCGCCCTTGAACGAAAAGCTGGACATGCCCCGGCCGGCGCCGACGGCGCCCTGCGCGAATCGCTTGCCGGCGGCGGCCAGGGCGTCGGCGTAATGCGATTCCTGGACCGCCATCGCCTGGATGTCGTTCAGAAAGCCGTCGTTGCACTCGAAGACCAGCGGATTCACGGTCGCCATGCCACGGCCAATGCCGGGGTTGGCCGCGACCGCCGCGCGGATCTGCGCATTGGCCACCGTGCCCACGCCGAACGTATTGGTCAGCGCGATCGGCGTTTCCAGCACGCCCAGTTCCTGCACCTGAACCAGACCCGTGCTCTTGCCGAAGCCGTTCAGCACGGTGGCCGCGGCCGGCGTCTTGTCCAGGAAGGGATCGCCGCCATGCGGGCGCACGACGGTCACGCCCGTCTGCAGCGGGCCATCGGCCAGCGTGCAGTGGCCGACGGTGATCTCGCCCACGTCGCAGATCGAGTCCAGCGTGCCTGAAGGCAATACGCCGATACGCGGCATGTCCTGCGCTTGTTTGTCCATGTTTGTCTACGTGTCGCCACGCTCCAGAATGCAAAACGCCGCCACCCCGGGTCCGGGGCACGCGCGGGGCAGCGCGTGGCGGACGGAGGCGGCGGCGGAAGAATCGCCCTCCACGCCGGCCTGGGTAAACAGGCCAGCGGCAGGTTTACTTGCGGTCGATCTTGGGATCGAGCGCGTCGCGCAGGCCGTCGCCCAGCAGGTTGAACGCCAGCACCGTCAGGAAGATGGCAAGCGCCGGGAAGATGGCGACGTGCGGTGCGATGACCATGTCGGCGCGCGCTTCGTTCAGCATCGCGCCCCACTCCGGCGTGGGAGGCGAAGCGCCCATGCCCAGGAACGACAGGCTGGCCGCGGTGATGATCGAGGTGCCGATCCGCATCGTGCCGTACACCACGATCGGCGAGATCGTGCCGGGCAGGATGTGGCGCATGATGATCGTCCAGTCGGACGCGCCCACGCTCTTGACGGCTTCGACGTACGTCATCTGCTTGATCGACAGCGTGTTGCCGCGCACCAGGCGGGCAAACGCGGGCACGCTGAACACGGCCACGGCCACGATCACGTTGACCATGCTGGAACCCAGGATGGCAACCACGCCAATGGCCAGCAGCATGCCGGGAAATGCCAGCAGCACGTCGGAGATACGCATCGTGATGCGTTCCCACCAGCCTTCGTAGTAGCCGGCCATCAGGCCCATGAACGTGCCGACGATGGCGCCCATGGCGACCGACAGGAAGCCGGCGGCCAGCGAGATGCGTGCGCCCATGATGATGCGGCTGAAGATGTCGCGGCCCAGCGAATCCACGCCCAGCCAGTGCGCGAGGGACGGACCGGCGTTCAGCGCGTCGTAGTCGAAGAAGTTCTCCGGGTCGTACGGCACGATCCACGGCGCGAAGACCGCGACGATGACCAGCAGCAGGACGAAGAGGCCCGCGCCGACGGCAAGCTTCTGCTTCTTGAATTTGCGCCAGAACTCGGTGGCGGGCGTGCGCACGTCGTTTTTGGGAACGGCGGCGATGGTTGCGGCGGGTGTCGTATTGCTCATGGCCGCCTCACTTGTAACGGATGCTGGGATTGATGACGCCATACAGCACGTCGACAATCAGGTTGATCAGGATGAATTCCAGCGAGAACAGCAGCACGAGGCCCTGGATCACCGGATAGTCGCGCTGGGTCACGGCGTCCACCAGCAGGCGGCCAAGGCCGGGCCAGTTGAACACGGTCTCGACCACGATCGAGCCGCCCAGGAGGAAGCCGAACTGCAGGCCCATCATGGTGACGACGGGAATCAGCGCGTTGCGCAGCGCGTGCTTGATGATGACGCGGCGCTCGGACAGGCCCTTGGCGCGGGCCGTGCGCACGAAGTCTTCCTGCACGACTTCCACGAACGACGCCCGCGTGAAGCGCGCCATCACGGCGGCCACGGCGGCGCCCAGCGTGATGGAAGGAAGAATGTAGTGTTGCCAGGTCGAGGCGCCCACCGTGGGGAGCCAGCCGAGGTTCACCGAGAAAATCTGCATCAGCATCATGCCCAGCGCGAACGCGGGGAACGAGATGCCGGACACCGCCAGCGTCATGCCAAGACGGTCGGGCCAGCGATTGCGCCATACCGCCGACACGATGCCGATGATCATGCCAAAGCCAACGGACCACACCATGCTCGCAAGGGTGAGCCACAAGGTGGGCATGAAACGGTCGGCGATTTCGGTCGAGACGGGGCGCTTGGTGCGCAGCGAGGTCCCGAGGTCGCCCTGCAGCATGTGGCTGAAGTAGCGCACGAACTGCTGCGGCAGGGGCAGATCCAGCCCAAGTTCCTTGCGCACGAGCTCGACGGTCTGCTGGTCGGCTTCAGGCCCGGCGGCCAGTCGCGCCGGGTCGCCCGGAAGCATGTGCACAAACAGGAACACGACCACCGCTACCAGCAGCAGCGTGGGGATCATGCCCAAAAGACGTTTGACGATGTAGGTCAGCATTGAAATTCCTGCAACATCGGCGGGGACACCGCGTCCCCGCCGTATGTGGCCTTACAAGGGCCCGAAGGCCCCGAGAGTTACTGCTTGGTTTACTGCTTCAGGTCGATGTCGCCGAACCAGAACGAGGTGTCCGGTTCCACGTACACGCCCGACAGGTTCTTCGACTTGACGTACAGGTTGTTCTGGGTCACCAGGAAGGCCCACGGGGCGTCCTTCCAGATGGTTTCCTGAACGTTCTTGTAGATCTCGGTCTTCTTGGCGCGATCGGTCGTGGCCAGCGCTTGCTGGACGCCGTCGTCAACCGACTTGTTCGAGTAGTACGACACGTTGTTCAGCACCGGCGGGAACGCGGCGGTGGTCAGGAGCGGACGCAGGCCCCAGTCGGCTTCACCGGTCGAGGACGACCAGCCGGCGTAGTACATGCGGACCTTGGCGTCTTCAGGCTTTTGCACCTGTTGGACGCGTTGCACGCGCTGGCCGGATTCCAGGACTTCCACGGAAACCTTGATGCCGACCTGGGCGAGCTGCTGCTGCAGGAACTGAACGACCTTCACCGAGGTGCCGTCGTTATAGGCGGACCACAGCGTGCTTTCGAAGCCGTTGGGGTAGCCGGCTTCGGCCAGCAGGGCCTTGGCCTTCTTGATGTCGTAGGGCCATGCGCCGATCTTGTGCGCGTAGTCCACGCCTTGCGGCACGACGCCGTCGATGACGGTGGCGTAGCCCGAGAACGCGACCTTGGCCAGGGCGTCCTTGTTGATGGCGTAGTTGATGGCTTCACGCACCTTGACGTTGTCGAACGGCTTTTGCTGCGTGTTCATCGACAGGTAGCGGGCCATGATCGAGTTCTTGTGATCGACCACGTCCAGCTTTTCGTTCTTCTTCAGCACGGCGGCCTGCTCGAACGGCACCGGGAAGGCGAAGTGCGCTTCACCCGTCTGCACCACGGCGGCGCGGGTGTTGTTGTCGGTCACGGTGCGGAAGGTCAGCGTGTCGACCTTCGGGTAGCCCTTCTTCCAGTAACCGTCGAACTTCTTGACCTTCAGGTATTCAGCCGGCTTCCATTCGACGAATTCGAACGGGCCCGTGCCGACCGGGTGAAAGCCGATTTCCTTGCCGTACTTGGCCAGGGCAGCGGGCGAGATCATCATGGCGGCCGGGTGGGCCAGCGCGTTGATGAAGGCCGAGAACGGCTTCTTCAGCGTGATCTTGACGGTCATCGGATCGACCACTTCGGTCTTCTCGATGACGCTGAACTGGATGTAGCGCGACAGGCGGTTGTCCGGGTTGGCCGGACGATCGAAGTTGATCTTGACCGCTTCGGCGTTGAAGTCGGTGCCGTCGTGGAACTTCACGCCGGGACGCAGCTTGAACGTGTAGACCAGGCCGTCTTCGCTGACCGTGTAGTCGGTCGCCAGGACCTTCTGCACCTTCAGGTCCTTGTCGAACTCGAACAGGCCTTCGTAGTAGGCCTTGCCAGCAGCCTGGTTCAGCGTGCTGTTCGTGTTGTAGGGATCAAGCGTTTCCAGCGCGATGGAAACGGCGAACGTCACGTCCTTGGCGGCATGGGCCATCGGCGCGGCGAGCACGCCGAAGGCCAGCGCGGCAGCGGCCATCAGCTTGGTGGGGCGCAGAACTTTCATCATTGCAACTCCTGGTTCCAAAAAAAGGTCAACTACTGAGTCAATACGCGCCGCCGACGGGATGGCGGGCTACAAAATGATCCGGACCGACCTGCACCAGCGGCTGCACCACCGGTTCGTCGTTCAGTTTGCGGATCGGGCTGGGGATTTCATCGGACAGCAAGGTGCGCTTCATGTGGCGGCGCGCCGGATCGGCGATCGGCACGGCCGACATCAGCTTCTTGGTGTAGGGATGCTGGGGATTCTCGAAGATCGCGCGGCGCGGACCGATCTCGACGATCTGGCCCAGGTACATCACCGCCACGCGGTGGCTGACGCGTTCGACCACGGCCATGTCATGCGAGATGAACAGGAACGAGATGCCCATGTCGCGCTGCAGGTCGATCAGCAGGTTCACGATCTGCGCCTGGATCGACACGTCCAGCGCCGACACGGATTCGTCCGCGATCACGACCTTCGGATTCAGGGCCAGGGCGCGCGCAATGCAGATGCGCTGGCGCTGGCCGCCCGAGAACTCGTGCGGATAGCGCTGCGCCATTTCCGGCGGCATGCCCACGCGCTCGAGCAGTTCGGCGACGCGGCGCTCGGCATCCTTGCCCTTGGCCACGCCGTGCACCAGCAGCGGCTCCATGATCGAGAAGCCCACGGTCACGCGCGGATCCAGCGACGCGAACGGGTCCTGGAACACGAACTGGATGTCGCGGCGCAGGGACTGCAGTTCGCTGTTCTTCAGGCGCACGATGTCGCGGCCGCCGAAGCGGATCTCGCCGCCCTGGCTTTCCACCAGGCGCAGCAGCGAGCGGCCGGTCGTGGACTTGCCGCAGCCGGACTCGCCGACCAGCGACAGGGTCTCGCCGGGGTACAGATCGAAGCTGACCTTTTCCACGGCGTGCACGCGGCGCTGGACGCGGCTCATGATGCCGCCGCGCAAGTCAAAGCGCGTCACCAGGTTGCGCACGCTCAGGATGGGCTCGCGCTTGCCGGCGGGCACTTCCTGCGTGCTGACGGCGGCGGCCTCGGCCACGGGCTGGGCCTTGCCATCGACCTGCAGCAGCGGGAAGCGCGCGGGCAGGTCCGTGCCCTGCATGGCGCCCAGCTTGGGCACCGCCGACAGCAGCGCCTTGGTGTAGCTGTGCTGAGGCGCTGCAAATACGCGGTCCGACGGGCCTTCCTCGACCTTGTCGCCGCGGAACATGACCAGCACGCGGTCGGCCACTTCGGCCACCACGCCCATGTCGTGGGTGATGAACACCACGCCCATGTGCATTTCATCTTGAAGCTGGCGGATGAGCTGCAGGATCTGGGCCTGGATCGTCACGTCCAGCGCGGTGGTCGGTTCGTCGGCGATCAGCAGCGCCGGCTTGCAAGCCAGCGCCATGGCGATCATGACGCGCTGGCGCATGCCGCCCGACAGTTGATGGGGGTAGCGGTCCAGCACCGACTTGGCTTCGGGAATGCGGACCTGTTCCAGCATGCGCAGCGCTTCGGCGCGCGCCGAGGCGCCATCCATGCCCTGGTGCTCGCGGATCGATTCGGCGATCTGGTCGCCGGCCGTGAACACCGGATTCAAGGAGGTCATCGGCTCCTGGAAAATCATCGCCATGTCGGCGCCGCGCACATCGCGCATCACGCGCTGGCTGGCATTGGCCAGGTCGATCACGGAGCCGTTGCGCCGGCGCAAGGCCATGCGGCCCTGGGCGATGCGGCCACCGCCATGTTCCACCAGACGCATCAGCGCCAGCGACGTCACCGACTTGCCCGAACCCGATTCGCCCACGATGGCCAGGGTCTCGCCCCGGTCCACATGAAACGACAGATTGCGCACGGCTTCGACCGTGCGCTCGGAACCCACGAAGCGCACCGTCAGGTCGTCGACCTGGACCACGCGGTTATCCGGCAGCGCCAGGCTGTTTGCGCGATCAACCATCTCTTCTCATTCCCAAAATAAACCTACTGATCCAAACCGCCGCCGCTCATCGGTAGATGGCGGTTACCGGCTTCTCGCCAACGCGGGCGTAACCCCGGTACATGCCTTCCGTGTTGAACGGCAAGGCCACATTGCCCTGGGCGTCGACGGCCACCAGGCCGCCCTTGCCGCCGATGGTGGGCAGTTTTTCCATTACGACGCGGTCCGCCGCCGCTTCCAGCGAGGCGCCGCAGTATTCCATCTGGGCGGCCACGTCGTACGCGGCAACCATGCGGATGAACATTTCGCCCGTGCCCGTGGTGGACACGGCGCAGGTCTTGTTGCTGGCATACGTGCCGGCGCCGATCAGGGGCGCATCGCCCACGCGGCCGACCTGCTTGTTGGTGATGCCGCCGGTGGAGGTGGCGGCGGCCAGGTTGCCCTGGGCATCGACAGCCACGGCACCCACGGTGCCGAACTTCTTGTCGGCGTCCAGCGGATCGGCGGGCGCGGGCTGGCCGCGCGCGACCATGGCCTGGCCGTCGTGGTCCAGCACGGCGGCGTCCGGCGTTTCGCGCTGCACGCGCAGCAGCTGCTCGCGGCGGGCTTCGGTCGAGAAGTACGACGGGTCGACGAGTTCCACGCCTTCCTGGGCGGCGAACGCTTCAGCGCCCTCGCCCACGAAGAACACGTGCTTGCTGTTTTCCATGACCTTGCGCGCGGCAAAGATCGGATTGCGCACGCGGTTCACATTGGCGATGGCGCCGGAACGCAGCGTGGCGCCGTCCATGATGGCGGCGTCCAGTTCATGGGTACCGGCACTGGTGAACACGGCGCCGTGGCCGGCGTTGAACAAGGGGCAGTCTTCGAGCAGGCGCACGGCCTCGGTGACGGCGTCCAGGGCGCTGCCGCCCTTGGCCAGCACGGCCTGGCCGGCGGTCAGGATCGACTCCAGCGCCGCGAGGTATTCCTGTTCTTTCTCGGCAGACATGGCCGCGCGGGACATCGCGCCGGCGCCACCGTGAATGGCAATCACGGGTTGAATCATCGTTTACCTACTCCATGGATGAGCCACGGCATCACGGACTGGGTCACCCCAGCGGCGGCCGCAACGGAATTCTTGGCCCGATAGGCCACCGCCGCGGACAGGGCTTCGATGAGCCCCAACGCGGCGGTTTCGGAATTGGGAATGAGCTGGCGCGCCGAGAAGGCGTACAGCACGACGGACGCCGTGGGCGCCAGCGGCGAGGTGGGCTTGTCCGTCAGCACCAGCACCGGCACCCCGGCCTGCTTGGCCGCGCCGGCCAGCGTCACGGTGTCGGCCAGGTAACGCGGAAAACCGATGGCGATCACCAGGTCGTTGCTGGTCATGCGCGACATCTGACGCGCCGCGTGCGACACGCCGCCGGGACCAGCCAGCGATTCCACCGAATGCAGGTGCATGCACAGGCCGCGCTGCAAGAGGCCTGCGAGAAACCCGCTGGCGCCGAAACCGATGATGAAGACGCGCTCGGCGGCCAGGATGGCGTCGACCGCCTGTTCACAGGCCGCGGAATCCAACGCCTGCAGGTTGCGCTGCGCGTTGCGGATGTCTTCTTCGAGCGTCGCGGCAAAGATCTGGACGGCGCTGGCCGAGTGGGCCAGCTCGGTGCGCAGCTTCTCGACCGGTTCCAGCGCGGCTTCGAAGCCGCGGGCCAGTTCGGCGCGGAACTGCGGATAGCCCGGCAGGTCCAGGGCGCGCGCAAACCGGTTGGCCGTGGCGACCGACACGCCCACTGCCGCCGCGAACTCATCGATGGTCATGGTGGCGACGCGGAACTGGTGCGCCAGCACGTACTCGGCCATCTTGTGCTGGGTCCGGCTCAGCGCGGGCTGGGCCCGGGCGATCCGATCAGCGATC
The DNA here is from genome assembly GCF_037039475.1 of Achromobacter sp. E1. NCBI lineage: Bacteria > Pseudomonadati > Pseudomonadota > Betaproteobacteria > Burkholderiales > Alcaligenaceae > Achromobacter > Achromobacter sp. E1. Next base: position 1,429,111 of record NZ_CP146253.1, on the reverse strand, counting down.
GTAATGGCGGACTTGGTCATCGAACAGCGAGGTGGAAATCAGGCGGCGGGTTTATGTAAATCTGTTTACACACAAATTTTAGTTAAGAAAATAGATTTTCATACTAAGGGTATACCCGTGAATAGATGTAACAATCGGGCCTGAAAAATCGGGGCCGGTTTGCGTTACGCTAGTTGCCCTGTTTTTTGTCCCGCTATCTGGAATGACCCGCATGACACCCGCCTGGATCTGCAAGCCCCACGCCGACCTGACCCCCGCCGAGCTCTACGCCATCCTGAGGCTGCGCTCGGAGGTGTTCGTGGCGGAACAGAACTGCGTGTTTCTCGACATGGACGGCAAGGACCTGCAAGGGCAGACCGAGCACCTGATGGCCTGGCACGACGGCGAACTGGTGGCCTATTGCCGCCTGCTGGAGCCGGCCCTGAACGACGGCCGCGCCGTCATCGGCCGCGTGATCACCGTCCCCGCCGCCCGCGGCACGGGCCTGGGCCACGAACTCATGCGCCGCGCCAAGGAAGAGGTACAGCGTCTGTGGCCGGATCAGCCCGTATACCTGGGCGCGCAGGCACGATTGAAGGGTTATTACGGCGGCCACGGCTTCGTGCCGGTCACCGAGGAATACATGGAAGACGGCATCCCGCATGTGGGGATGCTGTTGAGTGAATCGGCCTGAGCCCCTGAAACGTTCAGCGGGCGCCGCACTAGCGGCCGGCGGGGGAAAAGCGTGCAAAGAAGCCCTGGCTAATCTCTGCACGCTCAATTTTTCCGCCCTCCGCGATGTACACGTCGATACGGCTAAACGGCTGAGTGATCTCCATGCGGTCGCCTTCTTCGCGCGGGAATGAGATCATCAACCACATATCCGACGCCGGGAACATCGCTGTAGGTGACGAGACGGACTGCCCAGGAGTCAAAAGAAACCGGGTCGTATCGTGATTGTCATTGAAGAAAACAAGGAGTTCGGCGCTTGCATCTTGCGAGTAGTGCAACGCGACAACTGGCCTGCAGAAGTACATGAACAGCATCCAGAGCAACGGCGCAGCGCACAGCACGATTCCCGCACATCGGAGGGCACGGCGCGTTGTCACTTTCGTGGTTCTCGTCGGCATGTGTGCGGTTCTTTCGCGACGTCCTTTCCGTGGCCCCAGGGAATTGGCACGGCGCTGACATGTTGGAGAAGGATCTCGGCAGTCAGTTCATGAGGCTTGATTGCCGCATATAGATCGATTCCCAGCTTGATGGAAATGTGATCCGTCACGTCGTCCGCGCTCGCAGGCCATGGGCCGTTCCGCGGGTGATTCTGTTGCGGGTTCCGCTTCCAGAGGTCAAGCGCCGCCTGTGCCAAACCTGCCCCATTGATCAGCTCGGCAGCAGTGAACCCAAGTGCAATACCGACGTATCCGGGGCGACCTGCCATGTGGCGGCTCCTGACAATTACCGTTGGGCTTGAGTCTACGTATCGCAGACCGTCACTCAATAAGAAAAGTCGGAAACCGCATTCGGGAATCGGCCAGCTTTTGACGGCGCACGGAAGTTGGCTGAAAGGTGCTTCTACACGTAAAAACCCCCGAAGGGTGGATCTCGTCCAACCTTCGGGGGTCAGTTCAGCCGGGGTAAGGCCGGTAGCGGCCTACTGCACCGCAGACACGTCCAGTTTCGCCGCCGTCTTGGACTTGATCTCGTCCACCGTCACGCCGGGCGCCGTTTCCAGCAGCTTCAGGCCGTTTTCGGTGACTTCCATCACGCCCAGGTCGGTGATGATGAGATCGACCACACCCACGCCAGTCAGCGGCAGGTTGCACTCGGGCAGCAGCTTGATGTCCTCGGTGCCGTCCTTTTTCTTGGCGACGTGTTCCATCAGCACGACCACGCGGCCGACGCCGGCCACCAGGTCCATCGCGCCGCCCATGCCCTTGACCATCTTGCCCGGGATCATCCAGTTGGCCAGATCGCCCTTCTCGGAGACCTGCATCGCGCCCAGGATCGCCAGGTTGATCTTGCCGCCGCGGATCATCGCGAACGAGTCGGCCGACGAGAAGATCGAGGAGCCGGGCAGCGTCGTGACGGTCTGCTTGCCGGCGTTGATGAGGTCGGCGTCGACCTGATCGTCGGTGGGGAACGGGCCGATGCCCAGCAGGCCGTTTTCGGATTGGAGCCACACTTCCACGCCCGCGGGGACGTGGTTGGCAACCAGCGTGGGCAGGCCGATGCCCAGGTTCACATAAAAGCCGTCTTGCAGCTCGCGCGCGGCGCGCGCCGCCATTTCATCGCGGGACCATGCCATGTCGTCTTCTCCTTAGGCCGGGCGAGTGGTGCGTTGTTCGATGCGCTTTTCGGGCGTGGCGTTCAGCACGATCCGTTGCACATAGATGCCGGGCAGGTGGATCTGATCCGGGTCCAGGCTGCCGGTGTCGACGATTTCCTCGACTTCGACCACCGTGAACTTGCCGGCCATGGCGACGTTCGGATTGAAGTTGCGGGCCGTCTTGCGAAACACCAGGTTGCCGCTGCGGTCGGCGATGTGCGCCTTGACCAGCGACACGTCCGGCACCAGCGAGCGTTCCATCACGTACTGCTGGCCGTCGAACTCACGGATTTCCTTGCCCTCGGCCACGATGGTGCCCACGCCGGTCCGGGTGAAGAACGCCGGAATGCCGGCGCCGCCGGCACGCAGCTTTTCAGCCAGCGTGCCCTGCGGCGTGAATTCAAGCTCGAGTTCGCCCGACAGGTATTGGCGTTCGAATTCCTTGTTCTCGCCCACGTAGGACGCGATCATCTTGCGCACCTGGCGCGTGTTGAGCAGCTGGCCCAGGCCAAACCCATCGACGCCCGCGTTGTTGCTGATGCAGGTGAGATCCTTGACGCCCGAATCGCGCAGCGCGGCGATCAGCGCCTCGGGGATACCGCACAGGCCGAAACCGCCCACGGCGATCATCTGACCGTCCTTGACGATGCCTGCCAGCGCCTCCTGGGCGCTTGCATAAACCTTGTCCATCGCTCCAACTCCTAGTTAAGGTCTAACCAAAGTGAGCCCGCCCCGCCGCTACCCGCGCACGGGTCCCGGAAAAATCGGGGAATCGGGACAAGCCCAGTCGTTCCTTGGGGCGCGGCTGTTGGCGCCCGCTACCCGGGCATCGCGGCAAAGCCCGATTTCCGTGAAGCGGCGGCGCCGAGGGTGGCGCGCCCTCATTGCTTTTCTGATTTTGCGCTAGATTTTACCGGCATGACCGGCCAAAGCACGCGCTATTTTGGCCGGTGTGCGGCCCGCGGCCGCGCACGCTTACTGAGCCGGCGTGAACTGCGTGGCCATCTGCGCCAGGACTTCGGGCGGCCACGGTGCGGACGTATTGGCCACGTAATCCATCCAGACCAGCACATTGCGGCCGCGCGCATAGGGGCCTGCGTCGTCGCCGACCTTCTCGAGCAGCAGCTCGAATTCGGCGCTGGAGCGGCCGATGCGCGTGACCTTGTGCGTCACGCGCACGGTGGCAGGATAGGTCAGCGGACGCAGGAAATCGCAAGACGCATGCGCCAGGATCGCGCCATCGTCGGCCGGCAGCTTGAAGCCCGCGTTATACAGAATCTGCATGCGGGCCTCTTCCATGAGGCGGAAATACAGCGTGTTGTTCAGATGGTTCAAGGCGTCTGAATCGCCCCAGCGCAAAGGCAATTCGAGCTGATGGGTGTCGCCCACCGATAGCAGCCGCGCAGACAGATTGTCCGGGTTCACCAATAACTCCTGAAGGCTAAAAGAAATGCGAAGGCATACAGGACCCTCGCCTGCAATACAATCGCCGATAATACTTCCAGCCATATATGGAATACATACGGGGAGCTTTGCAAATGTCTGAACGCGAGTCGATGGAATATGACGTGGTCGTGGTTGGCGGTGGTCCCGCCGGCCTGGCCACAGCAATCCGTCTGAAGCAGCTGGCCGCTGAGAAGAATCAGGAGATTGGCGTCTGCGTACTTGAGAAGGGTGCGGAACTGGGCGCGCACATCCTGTCCGGCGCCGTGATGGACCCGCTGGCGCTGACCGAGCTCATCCCCGACTGGAAGGAAAAGGGCGCGCCGCTGAACGTAGCCGTCACGCAGGACAAGTTCCTGTTCCTGTCCGAGACCGGCGCGCGCGCCACGCCCAACTGGCTGCTGCCCCCCTGCTTTCACAACGAAGGCAACTACATCGTCCGTCTGGGCGACGTCGTCAAGTGGATGGGCGAGCAGGCCGAAGCGCTGGGCGTGGACATCTTCCCCGGCTTTGCGGCCGTCGAAGTGCTGTACGACGAGAACGGCGCCGTCCGCGGCGTGGCCACGGGCGACATGGGCGTGGCCCGCGACGGCAGCCACACCGACCACTATCAGCCGGGCATGGAATTGCACGCCCGCTACACCGTGTTCAGCGAAGGCTCGCGCGGCCAGCTCGGCCGCCAGCTCATCGAGCGCTTCAAGCTGGACGACGGCCGCAATCCGCAGTCGTACGGCATCGGCATCAAGGAAATGTGGGAAGTCGATCCGGCCCAGTCCAAGCCCGGCCTGGTGATCCACACCGCCGGCTGGCCGCTGGATTCGGACACGTACGGCGGCTCGTTCCTTTATCACCTGGACAACAACCTCGTCGCCGTGGGCATGATCGTCGGCCTGGATTACGCCAATCCGTGGCTGTCGCCCTTCGATGAGTTCCAGCGCTACAAGACGCACCCCGCCATCCGCGGCACGTTCGAAGGCGGCAAGCGCATCGCCTACGGCGCCCGCGCCATCACGGCGGGCGGCCTGCTGGCGCTGCCCAAGCTCACGTTCCCGGGCGGCGTGCTGGTCGGCTGCGAAGCCGGTTTCCTGAACGCCTCGCGCATCAAGGGCAGCCACGCCGCCATCAAGTCGGGCAAGCTGGCCGCCGAGGCCGCGTTCGACGCCCTGGTTGCGGACCGCCGCCAGGACGAACTGACCGCGTACCCCAAGGCTTTCGAGGCCTCGTGGCTGCACGCGGAGCTGAACAAGGCCCGCAATTTCAAGCAGTGGTTCAAGAAGGGCCGCACGGTCGCCACGCTGATGACCGGCATCGAGCAACTGCTGCTCAAGGGCAAGATGCCCTGGACGCTGCGCCACAACAAGCCCGACCACGCCTGTCTGCAGCCCGCGTCGCAATGCGCGCGCATCGACTATCCCAAGCCCGACGGCAAGCTCACGTTCGACAAGCTGAGTTCGGTGTTCATCTCCAACACCAACCACGACGAGAACGAACCCGTCCACCTGACCCTCAAGGATCCGTCCGTGCCGGTCAAGGTGAACCTGGCCAAGTACGGCGGCCCCGAGTCGCGCTATTGCCCGGCCGGCGTGTACGAGTTCGTCAAGGACGACCACGGCGACGACCGTCTGCAGATCAACGCGCAGAACTGTGTGCATTGCAAGACCTGCGACATCAAGGACCCTACGCAGAACATCGTCTGGGTGGCGCCGCAAGGCGGCGAAGGGCCGGTCTACAGCGGCATGTGATACCCCGGGCGCATTGCGCCCGCCCGAGAGGCGCCCCGCGGGGCGCCTTTTTTCCGACTGCCTGGAGCGACACCATGCGCGAACGCGTACTTCTCATCGGCTGCGGCGACCTGGGCCAGCGCGCGGCGCAACGCTTTCTGGCGGGCGGCGACGAGGTCCATGCCCTGCGGCGCCATCCCCCCGCCGGCGACACGAGCGGCATCCAGTGGCTGCAGGGCGACATCACCCGCCCCGACACGCTGAACGCGCTGCCGCAAGGCGTGACCCGGCTCATCCACCTGCCCTCGCCCGGCGCGCGCGATCCGCAGGCCTACCGCGGCGTGTTCGTGGAGGGGCTGGCAAACGTGCTGAACGCGCTGGATCGATCGCAGCTCAAGCGCATCGTGTTCGTCTCGTCCAGCGCGGTGTATGGCGAGCATCATGGCGCCTGGGTGGACGAGGACACGCCGCCCGCTCCGCAAGGCTTCAATGGCCGCGTGCTGCTCGAAGCCGAAGCTGCGCTGGCGGCGCAGCCGGTCTCGTCGACGGCATTGCGGCTGGCGGGCCTGTATGGGCCCGGCCGCATGCAGCTCATCGAGCGGTTGCGCAGTGGCGCGGCTGGCGCGCCGCTGCAGCCCGAACACTGGGCCAATCGCATCCACATCGACGACGCGGCTGCCGCGGTGGCGCATCTGGCGCTGCTGCCGCAGGTTGCGCCGGTGTATGTGGGCTGCGACGACACGCCCCTGCCGTTGCACACGCTGTATGCCGAACTGGCCGCGCTGATCGGCGCCCCCGCGCCGCGCGAGGCGCCCGCGCCGGCCAACGTGGGCAGCAAGAAACTCAGCAATGCCCGGTTGCGCGCCAGCGGCCTGTCGCTGCAATGGCCGGACTCGCGCCAAGGCTACGCCGCCCTGCTGGCTGAGGACAACGCGTCGCAGGCATAGTTCGGCCCTCGCCGAATCGTTGCCGCCGGCGCGGGCGGATACTGGTGGCCGTCTCCATTGCCCGCCGTCACCATGCCGCCCGCCCATCCCCTGGCCGCCGTCACACACCCCGATCCGTATCCCTACTATGCCGACCTGGCGCGCGAGCGTCCGCTGTACCGGGATACGGCACTGGGCATGTGGATCGCCTCGCATCCCGACACCATCGCGGCCATCATGCGGCATCCCGGCGCTCAGGTGCGTCCCACGGATGAGCCCGTGCCGCGCGGCTTGTGCCCCGGCCCTGCGGGGGACCTGTTCGGCCGGTTCGTGCGCATGAACGACGGCGCGGCGCATGCGCGCTTGAAGCCGTTGCTGAAGGCGTTCATCGCGCACCGGGCGTCGGAACCGTTGCAAGCGCATCACGAAGGCCCATTGCCGCGGCTGCCGCAACAACCAGCGATCCCGGCATCGCAGGATTGGCTTGCCGGCGCGCCGCACGACCCCGCAGCCGTCGACCGCTATCTGTACACGGCGCCCGTGCGCGCGCAGGCGGCATTCCTGGGACTATCCAAAGCCGTTCATGCGGATTGCGCGGCTGATATCGCCGCTTTCCTTTGCGCCCTGCCCGCCGATGCGGGCGCAGACCGGACCTCGGCGGGCCACGCCGCCGCCGCGCGCCTGCAAACACGCATGCAGGCGCATCTGGCGGGGCCCGAGGCCACCCCGGCACTGCGCGCATTGCATGCAGACGCGCTGCAAGCGGGCATTACGCCTGAACAGCTGGCCGCCAACCTGGCGGGCCTGCTGTTCCAATCTTGCGAAGCGGGCGCGGGACTGCTGGGCAATGCGCTCATCATGGCCGGCCGGCGCGGCGCGGCGTGCGTGCAGACGCGCGAGGACGCCCTGCGCCTGATCGACGACACCGTGCGCCACGATCCGCCGTTGCACAACACGCGGCGGTTCATGGCTACGCCGCTCGATGCCGGCGGACAGCGCATCGAAGCCGGCCAGACCGTCCTGCTGGTGCTCGCCGCCGCCGCCATGATCGAACCCGAGGCGGGATGGATCTTTGGCGCGCACCGCCATGCCTGCCCCGGCGCGCCGCTGGCGCGAAGCCATTCAGCCGATGCGCTGCTGCACGTGTTGCGGCAGGGCATGGACCCTGCCCCGCTGGCGGCGCGCTTTCGCTATCGTCCGCTGCCCAACGCCCGCGTGCCCCAGTTTGATTTTCCCGAGGACCACAACCGATGATTGCCGTGATATTCGAAGTCGAGCCCGCCCATGGCGACCCAGCCCCATACCTGGACATCGCCGCCGGCCTGATCGATGAACTGCGCACCGTGGACGGTTTCATTTCCGTCGAACGCTTTCAAAGCCTGTCCACGCCAGGCAAGCTGCTGTCGCTGTCATTCTGGCGCGACGAAGCGGCAGTCAAGCGCTGGCGCTCGCTGGAATCGCACCGCCGCGCCCAGCAGGCCGGGCGCGGCGGGGTGTTTCAGAACTACCGCCTGCGCGTTGCGCAGGTGCTGCGCGACTACGGCATGCAGGAGCGGGACGAGGCGCCCGCCGACAGCCGCCAGCGCCACGGGTGAAACTGCAGGGACGCGATCGTCCGGGACGCGATCGTCCGGGACGCGCTCGTCCGGGACGCCATCCCTTTGCCCCCGGACCGCCTACCGCAGAAGACGGCCCACCGTTTCGACCACGCGCCGCACGTCCTCGGCCGACACGTCCAGGTGCGTCACCAGGCGGGTCGGACCACCGTAGACGGCGCGCATCAGGATGCCTTCCTTACCCAGCGCTTCGGTCAGCGCGTCGCAGCGCGACGGCTCGAACCGCGCGAACACCATGTTGGTGTCCTGGCTCAGCACGTCCACGCCGGGGATGGCGCGCAGGCCTTCGGCCAACAGGCACGCATTGTCGTGATCCTGGGCCAGCCGTTCGACGTTGTGCTCCAGCGCGTACAGGCACGCGGCCGCCAGCACGCCCGCCTGGCGCAGCCCGCCGCCCAGCATCTTGCGCCAGCGATGCGCGCGTTCGATCAGTTCCTTGCTGCCGACCAGCACCGACCCGACCGGCGCGCCCAATCCCTTGGAAAAGCAGATGGACACCGTATCGAAGGGCGCGCAAAGCTCGGCCACGGGCTTGCCGCTTGCGACCGCCGCATTGAACACGCGCGCGCCGTCCAGGTGCGTGGAAAGCCCTTGCTCGCGCGCCCACGACGTGGCGGCCTGGATGTAGGCGGCCGGGATCAGCTTGCCGTGAAAGGTGTTCTCCAGCGCCAGCAAACGCGTGCGCGCAAAGTGCGGATCGCCTTTGGGCTTGACGGCCGCGGCCAGTTTTTCCAGCGGCAGGGTTCCGTCGGGCGCCTGCTCGATGGGTTGCGGCTGGATGCTGCCCAGCACCGCCGCGCCGCCGCCTTCGTACTTGTAGGTATGGGCAAGCTGGCCGACCAGGTATTCGTCGCCGCGGTCGCAATGCGCCATGAGCGCGGCCAGGTTGCTTTGCGTGCCCGACGGAAAGAACAGGCCGGCAGCCTTGCCGGTGCGCTCGGCCAGGGTTTTTTGCAGGCGGATCACGGTGGGATCGTCGCCCATCACGTCGTCGCCCACGGGGGCAGTGGCCATTGCCTGCAACATGGCGGCGCCGGGCCGGGTGACGGTATCGCTACGCAGATCAATCATGAAGGTTCCAGGAAAACGGGGAAACGGGAAGTCGGAAGGGTCAATCGGATTTTGCTGCCGGCGCCGCGCGGCTGACGACAAAAATGCCCGCCAGGATCAGCACCATGCCGCCCAACTCGACCGGCGTGGGCCGCTCGGACAGGAACGCCCAGGCCAGCAACATGGCCACGACCGGCACACCGAGGCTGGACAGGCCGGCGATCGACGCGGGCACGCGGCGCACGACCTGCAGCCACAGCAGCCAGCCCGCCGCGGTGGCGATCAGCACAATGTATGTCATGCCGGCCCAGAGCTGCCAACCCCATTGGGCGGGCATCTGCGGCACCAGCCAGGCCACGGGCGTCATGACCAGGCCGCCGAACAGCATCTGCCAGGCGGTAAACGTCATCACATCCGGCGCGTGGCGATCGAACATGCGCTTGGACAACACCGTGCCCACGCCCCAGCACAGGCCGCTGCCCAGGCCCAGCAGCACGGGGCGGATGTCGCCCAGGCCGTTCCAGGGCTCGACGAAACAGACCAGCCCGACAGCAGCCAGCGCGATGCCGGCCGCGTGGCGGGCGGTGGGCCGCTCGCCCAGCAGCCACCAGGCAAACAGCACGACCCAGAACGGCATGGTGTACGCCATGAGCGACACCTTGCCCACCCCGCCGTCCACCAGCGCGGTCTGCACGAAGCCCTGGAATCCCGCAGTCTGCGTCAGGCCGATCAAGAGCGTCAGTTTCCAGGGCGGCATCGACAGCGGCCGGCGCGTTGCAATCGCCAGCGCGAAGAGCACCAGGCTGCCCACCACGTAGCGCAGCGCCACGAAGTCGAAGGGGCCGATGTAGGGGACGATCAGCTTCATCGCGATCCAGCTACCGGCCCAGACCAGGATGGTGCTGAACATCAGGGCAAGCCCTGCGCGATCGAAACTGCTGCTCACGGGTGTGGCTCCATGCGTGGGGATCTGGCGATCAGGAATGAAGACGCCCGTGCCGCAACATGCCGGCACGGGCGTCTTCATTATGCGCCTGTCGCGATGCAAATGGCCGGTGGGATCCGGCCCGATGCGTTTAGAGCGGCTTGGAGAGCTGCTCCAGGATGGCGGGGTTTTCCAGCGTCGAGACGTCCTGCGTCACTTCTTCGCCCTTGGCGACCACGCGCAAGAGGCGGCGCATGATCTTGCCCGAACGCGTCTTGGGCAGGTTGTCGCCAAAGCGGATGTCCTTGGGCTTGGCGATGGGGCCGATCTCGCGGGCCACCCAGTCGCGCAATTGCTTGGCGATGGCCTGGGCCTCCTCGCCTTCCGGACGCGACCGCTTGAGCACCACGAAGGCCACCACGGCCTCGCCGGTCGTGTCATCGGGACGGCCCACGACGGCGGCCTCGGCCACCATTTCGTGCGCCACCAGCGCCGATTCGACTTCCATCGTGCCCAGGCGGTGGCCCGACACGTTCAGGACGTCGTCGATGCGGCCCATGATCCAGAAGTAGCCGTCCGCATCGCGCTGCGCGCCATCGCCCGCCAGGTAATAGCCGCGCAGCTCGGCCGGGAAGTAGCTTTTCTTGAAGCGCTCCGGGTCGCCCCAGATGTTGCGGATCATGGCCGGCCACGGACGCTTGATGACCAGGAAGCCGCCATTGCCCTTTTCGACGTCGCCGCCGGTTTCATCGACGATGGCCGCGGCAATGCCCGGCAGGGGCAGCGTGCACGAGCCCGGCTTGGTGGGCGTGGCGCCCGGCAGCGGCGTGATCATGTGGCCGCCGGTCTCGGTCTGCCACCAGGTGTCCACGATGGGGCAGCGTTCGCGGCCCACGTTCTTGTGATACCAGATCCACGCCTCGGGATTGATGGGCTCACCCACCGTGCCGATGATGCGCAACGAGTCCAGGTCGAAGTTCTTGGGGTGCGCTTCCGGCGTGGCCTCGGCAGCCTTGATCAGCGAACGGATCGCGGTGGGCGCGGTGTAGAACGTGGTGACCTTGTGGCGCGCGATCATGTCCCAGAAGCGACCGGCGTTCGGATAGGTGGGCACGCCTTCAAAGACGATCTGCGTCAGGCCGGCGGCCAGCGGACCGTACGTGATGTACGTGTGGCCGGTGACCCAACCCACGTCCGCGGTGCACCAGTAGACGTCGTCCTTGCGCGCGTCGAAGGTCCATTTGACCGTCAGCAGCGCCCACAGCAGGTAGCCGGCGGACGAATGCTGCACGCCCTTGGGCTTGCCGGTCGAACCGGAGGTGTACAGGATGAAGAGCGGGTGCTCGGCATTGACCGGAACCGGCTCGCAGGTGTCGGGCTGGCCGTCCTCGACCTCGTGCATCCAGAGGTCGCGGCTGTCGTTCCATTGCACCTTGCCGCCCGTGCGGCGGTACACGACGACCTTCTTGACGGCCTCGCAGCCGCCCATGGCGATGGCCTCTTCGACGGCGGGCTTGAGCGGGATGGTCTTGCCGCCGCGCACCTGCTCGTCGGCGGTGATGATGAGCGAGGCGCCCACGTCGACGATGCGCTCCTGCAGGCTCTTGGCCGAGAAACCGCCGAACACCACCGAGTGCGTCACACCCAGGCGCGCGCAGGCCTGCATGGCCACCACGGCTTCGATGGACATCGGCATGTAGATGATGGCGCGGTCGCCCTTCTTGTAGCCCAGCGCCGCCAGCCCGTTGGCGAAGCGGCACACACGCGCCAGCAGTTCGCGGTAGGTCACCTTGTTGACCTTGCCGTCATCGGATTCGAAGATGATGGCGGTCTTGTCGGCGTTGCCGTTGGTCAGGTGGACGTCCAGGCAGTTAGCCGAAACGTTCAGTTCGCCGTCGCCGAACCAGCGGTAGAACGGCGCGTCGGATTCGTCCAGGACCTGCGTGAACGGCTTGGTCCATTGCAGATTGTCGCGGGCCTGGCCGGCCCAGAATCCGTCGAAGTCGTTCTCGACCTGCGCGCACAGCGCGTTGTAGGCGTCCATGCTGGGAATCGCGGCGCCCTGCGCGGCGCGCTCGGGCGGCGGAAACACGCGGTTTTCCACCAGGACGGACTGAATAGCGTTCGACATGATCTTGTCTCCAAACGGTGATTCTGTTGTTTATGCTGCTTTTTTATTACCCACCTGCAACCGTATCGCCGCGCTCTTACGGGCACCTTACGCAAAATGCGGGCCGGAGCCCGCAGATTGACGAGGCCCAAGGCGATGCGTCTGCGCCGGATCCGGGCAGGAAGACGCCCCAAGGCGCCAACCGGGCAGCATGCACAAGCCAACGGCGCGCCGTCACGCGGCGCGCCAACAATGCCAAGCAATCAGCATGCGCCGCCGCATCGAAACGCGCCGGCGCAAGGCAGTCCATAAGGATAGCAGCCGCATCAGGCTTGACGAATACGGCGTTCAGCCGGTCTGCCGGGCGAGGCCGCGTTTCATGTCCACCCGCGACAACAGGGCCAGTCCTCCGACAAAGAACAACCCTGTGACGAGGATGGCCAGGCGGTGATTGCCGTCCGTGCCCCACGTCACCAGCCCGTACGTCAACGGACCGATCACGGCGGCAAGCTGCACCGCAAAGGTCCACAGCGAATAGAACTCGGCCAGCCGGCCCGCGGGCGCCAAGGCGCCGGTCATGGCGCGGCCCGCGCTTTGCGTGGTGCCCATGCACAGCCCGGCCAGCGCGGCCGCCACCCAGAACACGGGCGCGGTCACGGCCGAGTAGGCCACCAGCACCATCACGATCCACCCGGCCAGCGTGATGGCCAGCGCGGGTTTGTGGCCGATGCGGTCCTGCACGTAGCCGAACGAAAACGCCCCCGCCGCCGCGCCGATGTTCACCGTGAACACCAGCAGCATGATCTGCGGCGTGGTGAAGCCCATGACTTCGGACGCATACACGGCCGCCAGCGTGATCACGACGGAGATCCCGGCCTGGTAGCAGGCAATGCACATCAAGAGGCGGCGGAATTCCGGAAAGTGCAGGCCTGTTTCACGCCAGGCGTACGCCAGCCGCTTTAGCATGTGCAGCGCGGCCGGATTGCCCGGCTGCGGCCGCGCGCGCTCGCGCAGCAGGAAGAACGACGGCAACGCAGCCAGCGCAAAGACAGACGCGGTGACCACGATGACCCACGGCACGAATTCTTCGGCGGTGGCGCCGCGGGCCTCAGCCAGCGTCACCACCACAAGCGACAGGCCCAGCGTCAGCATGCCGCCGCAATAACCGAAGCTCCAGCCCCAGCCCGACACGCGGCCCAGCGCCTGCGGCCGGGCGAGTTCGGGCAAAAAGGCGGCGACCACGGACTCGCCGACGCAATAGCAGTAGTTGGACACGACGATGGCGGCCAGCGCGAGCCACACGTCGCCCGGCCCAGCCTGCGTGAGCACCAGCGTGGCGGCCACGCAGCCGATCGTGCTGGTGTAGAGCAGCCGCCGCTTGCTGGCCCGCGCATCGGCGCGCGCGCCCAGCGTGGGCATGGTCAGCATGATGAGCAGGTACGACAGCGACAGCGCCGCCGTCCAGGCCAGCGTGGCCCACGAGGCGCGCCCGCCCACCACGCCGACGAAATAGGTGCTGAAGACCGCCGTGAGGATCACGGTGGTGTAGCCGGAGTTCGCGAAGTCGTACATGGCCCAGGCCAGGACTTCGCGCCGGGTGACGCCCGGGTTAAGCGGACCGTCGCCCGCCCCCCGGGGTTCCTGCGCGGAAACGCCGGCCGGCGTTTCCGGCGGCTGCGCCTGGCTCATAGGCCCAGCGCGGCGATGCCTGCTTGTGCAATCTGCACGTCTTCGGTCGACTTCACGCCCGAGACGCCCACCGCGCCGATGACCTGGCCGTCGGCGATGACCGGAACGCCGCCCTCGAGCATACCTTCGATCAGGGGCGCCGACAGGAACGAGTAGCGGCCGTTGTTGATGAGTTCTTCGTAGATGCGCGATTCGCGGCGGCCCAGCGCGGCCGTCTTGGCCTTGGCCGGCGCGATGTGCGACGAGATGGGAGCCGCATCGTCCAGTCGCAGCATGCCCAGCAGATGGCCGCCATCGTCGGTCACGGCGATGGTGACGGCCCACTTGTTCTGCAAGGCGTGTGCTTCGGCCGCGGCCAGGATCTTTTTGACGTCGTCGGCGCTCAGCACGGGTTTGGTTTTCATTGCAGTGACTCCTTGATCTGTTCGAGGGCGTTAGGGTCTTCCATGGTGGTCAGGTCGCCGGGATCGCGCGACTCGCATACCGCGACGATCGCGCGGCGCAGCACCTTGCCGGAACGGGTCTTGGGCAGCGCGCCCACGAACCGGATCCTGGCCGGCTTTGCCACCGCCCCAAGCTGTTCTTCCACCAGGCGCATGATATCGCCTTCCAGCTGCTTTGCCGCTTCCGGCGTGTCGGCGCCGGCGGGATTCTTCAGCACGGCAAACGCCATGGCGACCTGCCCCTTCAGCGGGTCGGCCACCCCCACCACCGCGCATTCGGCAATGCCGCTGTGGCTGTTGACGGATTCCTCGATTTCGCGCGTGCCCAACCGGTGTCCCGCCACGTTGATCACGTCGTCCGTGCGGCCCAGGATGAACCAGTAGCCGTCAGCGTCCACCCGCCCCCAGTCGAAGGTCGAATACACCTGGCGGCCCGGAATCGACGTGAAATAGGTCTCGACGAAGCGCGCGTCGTCGCCCCAGATGGTGGACATGGCGCCGGGCGGCAGCGGCGGCACGATGGCCACCACGCCCTTCTGCTCGGGACCCAGGTCTTCGCCGGTGGACTCGCTGACGATGCGCGCGTCAAAGCCGTAGACCGGGAACGAGGGACTGCCGAACCGGGTGGGGACTTTTTCGATGCCGGGCTGCGCCGACAGGATCGGCCAGCCCGATTCCGTCTGCCAGTAGTTGTCGATGATGGGCTTGCCCAGCCCTTCGGAGATCCATTGCGCGGTCGGCTCGTCCAGCGGCTCCCCGGCCAGGTAGACCGCGCGCAGGGTGGACAGGTCATGCCGCTTGAGCAGCGCGGGATCCTGGCGCTTGAGCACGCGCACGGCCGTGGGTGCCGAGAAGAGCGTATTCACGCCGTACTGCTCGACCAGCTTCCAGAGGATCGCGCCATCCGGGCGCACGGGCGTCCCTTCGTACAGGATGGTCGATTGCCCGCCGATGAGCGGTCCGTAGACGATATAGGAATGCCCCACCACCCAGCCGATGTCGCTGGTGCAGAAATAGGTGTCGCCGGGACGGCCGTCGAACAGGTATTCCATGGACGAGGCCAGCGCCACGGCGTAGCCGCCCGTGTCGCGCTGCACGCCCTTGGGACGGCCGGTGGTGCCGGAGGTGTAAAGGATGTAGCTGGGCTCGGACGATTCCAGCCATTCGACGGGCACCCGGGCGCCGCGGTGGCGTTCGCGCAGCGTCGCGTAGTCCAGGTCGCGCCCGGCCACCGGCTCGAACGGCGCCAGACCGCGGTCGAACACCACCACCGACGCGGGCGGCGACTTGGCCAGGCCCAACGCACGGTCCAGCAGCGGCTTGTATGGCACGACCTTCCCGGCGCGCGAGCCGCCGTCCGTGCACACCACCACCTTGGGCGCGGCGTCGTCGATGCGCTGCGCGAGGTTCACGGATGCAAACCCGCCGAACACCACCGAGTGGACCGCGCCGATCCGGGCGCACGCCAGCATCGTGAACACCGCTTCGGGCACCATGGGCATGTAAAGCAGGACCCGGTCGCCGCGCCCCACCCCCAGTTCGCGCAGCATGGCGGCGGCGGCGTTCACTTCTTCAAAGACGTCCTGCCGCGTATAGACCTGTTCGCGATCCACTTCCGTGGACACCCAGATGAGGGCCGGCTTGTCCGCCTGCGTGGGCAGCCAGCGGTCTACCGCGTTGTGGCACAGGTTGGTGCGCCCGCCAACGAACCACTTGGCAAAGGGCGGACGCGAGAAGTCCAGCACAGTGTCAAATGGCGTTTCCCAGTGAATGCGCGTGGCCTCTTCGCGCCAGAACGCGTCGCGGTCATGAACCGAGCGATAGTGGAAATCCCGGGTTCTTTGCATGTTTGTCTCCTGGTATTGTTCATAGGCCTTAAGGCTGATTGATTTTTTGTCCAATCTTTTCAGTCATTCTGGTAGGCAAACCTTGCACGAGGCTTGCCGCAAGTCAAAAAATTCTTCCAGATGTCCACGCTGCATGGATATTTAGGGCCGTTACGTCACGAATCGGCCTTAAAAGTTTGGTAGAATCCCCGCGAAGTTGCACATAATTGTTGAATTTGCTGACATTTCGGCCCCATCCGCGGCTAAAGCGCGGGTTTTTGCTGTCATTCAGTGATTCATCCCCAGGCGAATGCATCGACACTCCAACCCCGCGCGATTCAATTCAACCACTGGCCATGCAAAGCGCGGTCTGCGCGTGCTCGCGTTGGTTGCTTGCTTTGCGGGTCTGGCCGGTTGTGCAAGCACTAGTCAAAAGTCAACCGCCCATACGTCCGAGATCGATCCCTACGAGATGGAATGGGTTGCCACCGCCGATGACCCGATCGGCATGCTGGTGGTCCAAAAATTCAAGCGTGAACGCCAGCGCACCCATTCGGGTGTCGGCAGCGACAACGCCATGGTCAGCGAAGCCCTGAACCACCTGGGCATCCGCTACCGCTTTGGCGGCAGCACCCCCGAAACCGGCTTTGACTGCAGCGGTCTGGTCGCTTACTCGGCTGAACGCGGCCTGGGCCTCAAGCTGCCCCGCAACGCCGCCGAAATCGCCCGGCAAGGCGTAGCAGTCGCCAAGAACGAACTGCAGGTCGGCGACCTGGTCTTCTTCAACACCATGGGCCGCCGCTATTCCCACGTCGGCATCTACCTGGGCGACGACCGCTTCGTGCATTCGCCTAGCGCCGGTGGCGTGGTGCGCGTCGAAAGCATGACCATGGCCTACTGGTCCAAGCGCTACAACGGCGCCCGCCGCCTGGACAACACCCTGATGGCGTCGGCCCGCGCGGCCAACTGACCGCCCTGCCAGACCCTGCCCGTCTTCTGGGCAACATCTTCGCACGCAGGCCAACCCGCCGCCATCGTCCAAATGCAAAACGCCGCCCGACTTTCCGTCCGGCGGCGTTTTTGTTTTTTCTCTTCGCGGCGATCAGGCCGCAGGCCGTATCGGCCTCCCCAGTTTGTCTTGGATGCGCGGCAAGACGCGTCCCGTCAATGAACGGTGCCGGCGCGCGGGCACAAGCCGCATTGCTGCAGGGCTTGCTGCATGCTGCACACGGAACGGCGACAAGCCACGACCCGGATGCCGCCGCGCTGCGCCGCGTTGCGGAAGGTCTTCATGACATTGTGGCCAAGAAAATCGGTCAGCAGTATGACCAGTTGCGTGCCGGAAGGCAGTTGCAACGTCTTCTTTTGATGCGAGGGATCGCGCCCGCTGATGTGGTGCGTGATCGAGATGTTGTGACCTTTTAGCAGATCGGGAATATTGCCGAGGCGGTCGGCGCCCACTACCACTGCACTAAGTCCTGCCGTCATGATTTACCTCACTGGGTCGTTGAGCCTGGATGTAATGATAATGATTCCTATTTTTTCGTCAACTTAAATGAGATCCGTTCTTATTTAATTATTTTTATGAGCTTGCCGAAAGGGATAGCCGTCTCACCCTTCCCGTCTGAATTGCAGGCAAAAAAAACGCGACGTCGTAAGGACGTCGCGCTTTATTCGCGCATGCGGCGGGGATGCGGGCTACTTCGGCGTGCCCTGCACCGCGTCGGTGACGACGGCCCGGGTCAGCGACGGCGCCAGCATCTCCAGGAAGGTGTAGACGTAGTCGCGCAGGAACACGCCCGCTTTCACGCCCACGCGCGTGGTATGCGTGCCGAACAGGTGCCCCACGGGCAGGCCGACCAGATTCGAGTCGCGGCGCGGATCATAGGCAACCCCCGCGATGATGCCGATGCCCAGGCCCACGTCCACGTAAGTCTTGATCACATCGGCGTCGATCGCTTCGAGCACGATGTCCGGATGAATGCCCTGGTTGGCGAAGATCTCGTCGATCGTGCTGCGGCCGGTAAAGGCCCGGTCGTAGGTCACGATGGGGTATTCGGCCAGTTGCGCCAGCGACAGGCGCTTGGCGGCGCTGGAGGTCAGCTCGGCCAGCGGATGATCGGGCCGCACCACCACCGTGTGCTCCCACGCGTAGACCGGCAGCGTGGCCAGGCCCGGCGTCAGCGCCAGCGACTCGGTCGCCAGCGCCAGATCCGCCTGTTCATGCAGCACCATTTCGGCCAGCTGGGCGGGGCTGCCCTCGGCCAGCGACAGGTGAACCTTGGGGAACTGCTTGCGGAACGCGGGGATCACGCGGGGCAGCAGATAGCGCGCCTGCGTGTGAGTGCAGGCAATGACCAGGCCGCCCTCGTCGCGGCGTGCGAATTCGTCGCTGACTTTTTTCAGGTTGTCGACCTCGCGCATGATGCGGTCGATCACCTGCGACACGGCCAGGCCGGGCTTGGTCAGCCCCTTGATGCGCTTGCCATGACGTTCGAAGATCTTGATGCCCAGCTCGTCCTCGAACTCGATGATGGCCTTCGAAACGCCGGGCTGCGACGTGTAGAGCATCCGGGCGGCTTCAGTCAGGTTGAAGTCGCGCCGGATGGTTTCACGCACGAAACGAAATTGCTGGAGGTTCATTAATTGGCCCCTGATAGACGGGCCAATTATAAGTAATAAGAACGCCTTGCTATATGAATTATCGATATAAGCTTAGGAGCAAGGCGTCCCTCTTTCAGCGCATCGAGATCGTGGTGTTCACGGTCTTGGCGTGTGCCGACCAGCGCGCGGTCACAGTCTTGGTCTGCGTCCAGAACTGCACCGCCTGCTTGCCATTGGGGCCCAGGTCGCCCAGCTTGGAGCCGCGCGAACCCGTGAAGCTGAACCACGCCACCGGCACAGGGATAGGCACGTTGATGCCCACCTGCCCCACGTCGATGTTGTTCTGGAAGTAGCGCGCCGCGCCCCCGTCTTGCGTGAACAGCGCGACGCCATTGCCGTTGGGGTTGCGGTTGATGAACGCCACCGCGTCTTCCAGCGTCTCGACACCGACGCAGCACAGGACCGGCCCGAAGATCTCTTCCGTGTAGATGGTCATGTTCTCGGCGACGCCGTCGAACACGGTCGGGCCGACGAAGTTGCCTTCCTCGAAGCCAGCCACCTTCAGGTTGCGGCCGTCCAGCAACAGCTTGGCGCCTTCGTCCACGCCCTTCTGGATCAGGCTTTCGACGCGCTTCTTGGCGTTGGGCGACACCAGCGGACCCAGGTCGGCTTCGCGATCCGTGCCGGCGTTGACCTTGAGCTTCTTGGCGCGCTCGACGAAGTCGGGCAGCCAGTTGCGGGCCTCGCCCACCAGCACCGCCACAGACGAGGCCATGCAGCGCTGGCCTGCCGCGCCAAAGGCGGCACCCAGCAGCTGGTTCAGCGCCACTTCGGGATCGGCATCCGGCAGGACCACGCAGTGGTTCTTCGCGCCCATCATGGACTGGCAGCGCTTGCCGGCGGCCGACGCGCGGTTGTAGATCTCGGTGCCCACGCGGGTCGAGCCGATGAACGACACCGCCTTGATGTCGGGGTGCTCGCACAGGCCGTTGGCCGTTTCGGGACCGCCGTGCACCACGTTCAGCACGCCCGGCGGCAGGCCAGCTTCCAGCGCCAATTCCGCCAGGAACAGCGACGATGTCGGATCCTGCTCAGAAGGCTTCAACACAAACGTGTTGCCGCACGCCACGGCGATGGGGAACATGAAGCACGGCAGCATGACCGGGAAGTTGAACGCGGTGATGCCCGCGCACACGCCCAGCGGCTGGATCAGGGTGTAGACATCGATGCCGGACGCCGCGTTCTCCGCGTACTCGCCCAGTTGCAGGTTGGCGATCGAGCAGGCGTGCTCGACCACTTCCAGGCCGCGGCCGACTTCACCCTCGGCGTCCGGCAGCGTCTTGCCGTGCTCGCGGGTGATCATCTCGGCCAGCTTGCCGGTATTGGCACGCAGCAGTTCCTGGAACTTGAGCATGACACGCATGCGCGTGCCCTGCCCGGCGTTGCGCCAGGTCTTGAAGGCCTCCTTGGCGTTGGAAACGGCCAGGTCCAGTTCTTCGCGCGTGGCGAAGGGCACCTTGGCAACGACCTCCTGGGTGGCGGGGTTGATCACGTCTCGCCATTCGGTGGTTTTGGACTGCACAAGCTTGCCGCCGATCAGTAGCGGAACGCGCGGGACTTCACTCATTTTGTTGCTCCTCACACTGCGTAGTCGATGCGGATGAAAATCCGCGTTCTTGGATCGAGCCGCGCCCGCGGGACAGCGCCCGCGGGCTTGGCGCTATTTCTTCACCAGCGGGCAGGTCGAATCGGCCAGGGGCTGGAAGGCTTCGGCCGCCGGAATGGTGGCCACCAGCTTGGAATAGTCCCAGCCGCCCTTGGAGTCCGCGGGCTTCTTGACTTCGTACAGGTACATATCGTGGATCACGCGGCCGTCCGGGCGGATCGACGCGTTGCGCATGATGGGATCCTTGATGGGAATCTCGCGCATTTTGTCGGCGACGACCTTGCCGTCGGTGCTGTTGGCGGCGGCCACCGCGCGCAGGTAATGCAGCACGCTGGAATACACGCCCGCCTGCGTCATCGTGGGCTTCAGGCCGCGGAACGCCTTCTCGAAGCGCCCCGACCACTCACGCGTGGCGTCGTCGTAATCCCAATAAAAACCATCCACGTAAGACAGCCCCTGCGCGTTCTCCAGGCCGAGCGCACGCAGGTCCGACAGGAAGATCAGCAGGGAAACCAGCCGCTGCCCGCCTGCCACGATGCCGAACTCGCGCGCCTGCTTGACCGCATTGACGGTGTCCTGGCCGCCATTGGCCAGCGCCACCACCTGCGCCTTGGAGCTCTGCGCCTGCAGCAGATAGGACGCGAAGTCGGGCGCGTTCAGCGGGTGGCGGACATTGCCGGCCACCGTGCCGCCCAGCGCCTTCACCGCCTTGGCCGTGTCGGCTTCCAGCGAGTGGCCGAACGCGTAGTCAACGGTGATGAAGAACCAGGACTTGCCGCCCTCGCGCACGGTGGCCTTGGCGCCGCCCGCGGACTGCGAGTAGGTGTCGAACATCCAGTGAAAGCCGACCGGCGAGCAGTCCTTGTTGGTCAACGCCGTGGTGGCCGGGCCGGAGAACATCACGACCTTGTTCTTTTCGCGGGCAATCCCCTGCACGGCGAGCGCGACCGCCGAATTGGTGAGGTCGGCAATGGCGGTGACGCCGTCGCGGTCGAACCATTCGCGCGCCCGGGCGGCGCCCACGTCGGCCTTGTTCTGGTTGTCCGCGGACACCAGATCGATCTTCATGCCCTTGCACTCCGCGGCAAGGCAGTCGTCGATGGCCAATTGCGCCGCGGCGACCGAGCCTGCGCCCCCCATGCCGGCGTAGGTGCCGGACATATCCGTCAGAATGCCGATCTTCACTGGCGGCTTGTCCGCCGCATGGGCCTGCCCAATCAAACCGGCGCCCAGACACAAGCCTGCGGCGAGCCCGCGTGCGTGCAATTTCATGGATTTGTCTCCTGAGTTTTTATGCGCTGAGTAGTAGCGTTGTGGCGCCGTCTTCGCGGCTTGCGGTCCCAGGGCATAGCCCAAGGCCAGCCGAACCAGTGTAGATGTGTGAAAATCAACAAGCAACACTAGAAATGCACATTCCTTGTGCATTCATGCACATACAGAAATGTCGCCGGCGCAACGTGCTGCCGGGGGCCTGGAGCGACGGATCTTGCTTGATTGGGACAGCCTGCGGTATTTCCTGGAAGTCGCCCGCACCCAGCGCGTCAGCGCCGCGGCGCGCAAGCTGGGCGTGGAGCACACCACCGTGTCGCGCCGGATCCGGGCCCTGGAAACCGAACTGGATACGCTGCTATTCGAGAAGTCGCGCAGCGCGGGGTTCGTGCTGACGGACGACGGCCAGCGCCTCTTCGTCCACGCCGAGCAAATGGAAAGCGTGGTGCACACGGCGCGCGAAAACCTGTCCGGCATCGGACAGGCGTTGTCGGGTCACCTGCGCATCGGCGCCACCGAAGGCTTCGGCAGCTACGTGTTGACCCCGCTTGCGGCCGACTTCCAGCGGCGCTATCCGCACATCACGCTGGACATCCTGCCCGTGCCGCGCTTTGTCAGCCTGTCCAAGCGCGAAGCCGACCTGGCCATCACCATCGAACGGCCGCAGCGCGGCCCGTACGTGTGCAGCAAGCTGTGCGACTACACGTTGCGGCTGTACGGCACGCCGGGTTATCTGGCCAACCATGCGCCCATCACTCGCCGCGACGACCTGGCGGATCACACGTTCATCGGTTACGTGGACGAGCTGTTGTTCAGCGAGCGCCTGCGCTATCTGGAAGACCTGCTCCCGGCAAGCAAGGTGGTGTTGCGCAGCACGAGCGTCGTGGCCCAATACCACGCGGCGCTGCAAGGCCAGTCGCTCGCCATCCTGCCGTGCTTCATCGCGGCACAGGATCCGCGGCTAAAGCCGGTGCTGGAAGACGAGATCGCCATCACGCGCTCGTTCTGGATGTATTGCCATGAAGACCTGCGCAAGCTCAAGCGCGTGACCGCGCTGTGGGAGTTCATCCGCAAATCGGTCTTGAGAAACGCCGACCTGCTGGCAGGCCGGCGCGGGACGATGAAGTATCTGCCCTAACAGGCGCGCATGTCGGCGCCTGTCTTGCTAGGTGTTGTTCTTGGGCGCCTTGACGCGCAGGCGGCGCATCAGCAGGAAGACGGTCAACAGCGCGACGGCGCCGTGGATGGCCCAGACCCCCAGACCGAAACTGAGCTTGCCGTTGGAGATCCAGGCGCGCGACAGGTTGATCAGGTTCATATAGAGCAGACCGACCAGACCGGCGATGAGCAGGTCGCCCGAACGTCCCAGCCGCGGATTGACCGCGCCAAGCGGAATGGCCAGCAGCGCAAGATTCAGCGCCGCGAGCGGCAGCGAAATCCGCCACATCACCTGGGACCAGCTGCTGTTGGTGTTGTCCTCGATCAGTTGCGGCGTGCTGCGCGCCTTCGAGGAACGCTCTGCCGCCGCGCGGGCCTCGGCCACCGGGTCGCCGCCCCCCTTGCTTTCCAGGCGCAGACCGTATTTTTCGAAGTGCACAAGGCGCAGCTCCGGCGTGCCTGGCTTCAGGTCGTAGCGATGCCCTTCGCCCAGCACCAGGAAACGGTCGCCGTTGGGCAGGGTTTCGATATGCGCGCTGCTCGCGGTCAGCACGCTCAGCCATTCGGGACCGATCTCGCGCGCAAACACATTGCCAAGTTCGTCGGTCGGATTGACCGGGTCTTCGGCAAAGAACACCCGGTTGCCGCCCGAGGACTCGGCGAATTGGCCAGCCGTGACCTTGGACAGGTCCGAGCGCTGCTCGAAGCGTTCGTGGTATTCGCCGATCTGGCGGTAGGCCCAGGGCGAGGCCACCAGCGTCAGCCCCGCCACGGCGATCGCGACGGGCACCGCCACGCGCAGCACCGGCTTGAGCCAGTCGGCCAGCGACAGGCCGCTGGCAAACCACACCACCATTTCGGATTCGCGGTAGTTGCGCGTGACCGTGGTCAGCACGGCAATGAAGATTGAGACCGCCAGAATGGTCGGCAGCGCGGTGATGGTAGAGAGCGCGGCAAGCACCACCACCACGTCCGCTCCGATGTTGCCTCCCGCGGCCTCGCCGAGCAGGCGCACGAGAAGCACGCTGAGCCACACGACGAGCAACGTGGAAAAGACAACGCCAGCGTGACTGGTGATCTCGCTGACGACAGAGCGTTTGAATAGAGACATGGGAGAATATGCGGGATAATCGACCGCATCATACACAGACGCACACGGGAAACCCTCATGGAATTTAGCACACAGACCACTGCTTCCCTGCACCAGGTCAAAACCGCCGCCCTCGCCGTCGGCGTGTACGCGGACGGCGTGTTGAGCCCCGCCGCCGACATCATCGACCGCGCTTCCAATGGCGCCGTCCGTGCGGTGGTCAAAAGTGAATTCCGCGGCCGCGCCGGCTCGACCCTGACGCTGCGCACGCTGCCGGGCGTCTCCGCGCAGCGTGTCGTCCTGGTTGGCTTGGGCAAGCAGGATGAATATTCGGCCCGCACTCACGCGTCGGCCGAACAGGCATTTGCCTCGGCCTGCGTCTCGGCCCAACTCACCGAAGGCGTGTCCACGCTGGTCGCCAATCCCATCGCCGGCATCGACGTCATTACGCGCGCCCGCAGCGCCGCGATCGCGGCCGGCGGCGCGGCCTACTACTACGACGCAAGCTTCGGCAAGCCCGACCGCGACGCGCGCCCCAAGCTCAAGAAGATCGTGCAGGTCGTCGAGCGCGCCGATGCCACGCAAGCCCAGAAAGGCCTGCGCGAAGGCAGCGCCATCGCCAACGGCATGGAACTGACCCGCACGCTGGGCAACCTGCCGGGCAACATCTGCACCCCCACCTACCTTGGCGACACCGCCAAACGCCTGGCGCGAGAATTCAAGTCGCTGAAGGTCGAGGTCATGGACCGCAAGCAGGTCGAAGCGCTGGGCATGGGCTCGTTCCTGTCCGTCGCCCGCGGCTCCGAGGAAGCGCTGCGCTTCATCGTCCTGCGCCACGCAGGCGCCAAGACCGCCAAGAAGGGCGCCAAGTCCGCGCAAGGCCCGATCGTGCTGGTCGGCAAGGGCATCACGTTCGACGCCGGCGGCATCTCGCTCAAGCCCGCGGCCACCATGGACGAAATGAAGTACGACATGTGCGGCGCCGCCAGCGTGCTGGGCTCGTTCCGCGCCCTGGCCGAACTGGAACTGCCGCTGGACGTCGTCGGCCTGATTCCCGCTTGCGAGAACCTGCCCAGCGGCAAGGCCAACAAGCCGGGCGACGTCGTCACCAGCATGGCCGGCCTCACCATCGAGATCCTGAACACCGACGCCGAGGGCCGCCTGGTCCTGTGCGACGCCCTCACCTACGCCGAACGCTTCAAGCCGTCTGCCGTGATCGACATCGCCACGCTGACCGGCGCCTGCGTCGTCGCGCTGGGCAACGTCAACACCGGCCTGTTCTCCAAGGACGACGCGCTGGCTGACGCCCTGGCGTCGGCGGGCCGCCGTGCGCTGGACACCGCCTGGCGCATGCCCATGGACGACGCCTACCAGGAACAGCTCAAGTCCAATTTCGCCGACCTCGCCAACATCGGCGGTCCTCCGGCCGGCGCCGTCACCGCGGCCTGCTTCCTGTCCCGCTTTGCCAAGGCTTACCCCTGGGCGCACCTGGACATCGCCGGCACGGCCTGGCGGGGCGGCAAGGACAAGGGCGCGACCGGCCGTCCCGTGCCGCTCCTGATGCAATACCTGCTGGACCAGGTTTGAAGCGACTGACGCCAAAAGCCCCATGACGCGCATCGATTTCGCATTCGGCGCGCCCGACCGCCTGCGCATGGCCTGCCAGGTCGTGCGCAAGCGCGTCCTGGCAGGCCAGCGGCTGGTGGTGTACTGTAAAGACGGTTCGCGCCTGGCGGCGTTCGACCGGATGCTGTGGGCGTTCGACGACACGGCGTTCGTGCCGCACGTATTGGCAAACGATCCCCTGGCCCCTGAAACGCCGGTGGTGCTTACCGCCGGAGAGCCGCTGCAGGCCTTGCAGGCGGCAGGGCAGCCCGATCAGCCGCAGCCCTGGCTGCTGAATCTGGACGACGATTGCCCGCCCGGCTTCGACGCTTTCGAACGCCTCCTGGAAATCGTCTCGGACGATCCGGACGACAAGCAGGCGGCCAGGCAGCGCTGGCGCACCTACCAGACGGCCGGTCATGTGCCGCAAAGCCACGACCTGAGCCGCAAGGCCCAAGGCGGCTGAACCGTCCCCCCACGCGCGCCCGCGCGCCGCGTTCACCAGAATCTCGGGAGTTTCCATGCCCGCTCGCACACCCGACCCCGGCATCCCCACCCTGACTCACCGCGCCGAGCCCTCGTTCCACGACCCGGCGGACGATGACGCCGATGCGCCGCTCTTGACCGAACTGGCCGACGAGGCCGGCCCGGTTTACGAGCACGACCCGTTCCCCGTGCTGACGGATGTGGCCGACGATGACGGGCCTTCTGCGCCAGCCGGCAGCCCGGCGCCGACCGCGTACCAGCCGCCGGCCGCCGCCCCCGCATTGCGCGCCCTGCCGGACGCCACCGTGCTCGCCGCCCGCTTGCAGGCCGAGGTGGAACAGGTCATGCGACAGGCGCTTGCCGACGCCGTGACGCAATTACAGGCACGCATGGATGCTGAATTGCCTGCTATCGTTTCCCGTGTGCTCAATGAGGTCAGGCAAGGCTGACTGGATTCTTCAGGGAACTGTAAGGTATCCTTCGCATCTAAGCCTTCTAGGCAATCACCATACTTGCCGTATACAGGAGTTCTCCATGAACGAATATCGTCCGTCCCCTTTTAACCGTTCCGGCGCTGTCGCCGGCGCGCCGGGCGAGGTCGCTCGCAACCAGGTCCTGCGCAATACGTACTGGCTCCTTGCCCTGTCGCTGATCCCGACGGTCCTGGGCGCGGCCGTCGGCCTCTACACCGGCATCAACCGCGTCATGGGCGCCAGCCCCGGCCTGTCGGCCATCGTCTTCCTGGTCGGCGCCTTCGGCCTGATGTTCGCCATCGAGAAGAACAAGAACAGCTCGCTGGGCGTGGTCCTGCTTCTGGCCTTCACGTTCTTCATGGGCGTCATGCTTTCGCGCCTGCTTGGCTTCGTGATGGGCATGAGCAACGGTTCGCAGCTCGTCATGACGGCGTTCGGCGGCACCGCGATCGTGTTCGGCACCATGGCCACCCTGGCCACGACCATCAAGCGCGATCTGTCGGGACTGCAGAAATTCCTGTTCATCGGCGCGGTCGTGATCCTGGTGGCGGCACTGGCCAACATCTTCCTGCAACTGCCGGCCCTGATGCTGACCATCTCGGTGCTCGCCATCGTGATCTTCTCGGCGTTCATGCTGGTTGACCTGCAGCGCGTGGTCAACGGCGGTGAGACCAACTACGTCTCGGCCACCCTGGCCATCTACCTGGACGTCTATAACGTCTTCTCGAACCTGCTGATGCTGCTGGGCATCTTCGGCGGCAACCGCGAGTAACGCGCCGTCGTCAGACCAGCACCGCAAGGGCCTGCATGCACATGTAGGCCCTTTTTCATTGGGCCGCCCCCTTTCCTCTTGAATAGCCGGAGCCTTGCCATGCCTGACCGCCGCCGCTTCCTGCAGACCACCGCCAGCGCAGCCCTGATGGGGGCCGCGTGGCCGGCATGGGCAGCCACGCCGGGACAGGCCATGCTAAAGCGCCCGATTCCGTCGTCGGGCGAGACCCTGCCCGTGGTGGGACTGGGCACCGCGGACACGTTCAACGTGTCGCCCGGCGACGCCGCGGCCATGGCGCCGCTGGCCCAGGTGCTTGAAACGCTCATGAAGGCGGGCGGCAGCCTGATCGACACGGCGCCCAGCTATGGCGAGGCTGAAGCCGTCACCGGCGCCCTCCTGGCCCGCGAAGGCGGCCTGCGCGAGCGCGTGTTCCTGGCGACCAAGATCAGCACGCGCGGCCACGAATCCGCGATGCGCCAGATCCGGGAGTCGCAACAGGCGCTGCGCAGCGACAAGCTGGACCTGATCCAGGTTCATAACCTGATCGACACCCGCAACCAGCTCGCCTTGCTGCGCGATCTGAAACAGCAGGGCGTGACGCGCTATATCGGCATCACGCATTACACGGACCATGCGCACGACGACCTGACCGAGCTGGTCGAAAAGGAAAAGCCCGATTTCCTGCAGGTGAACCTGTCGATCGCCTCGCGCAGCGCCGAAAAACGCCTGCTGCCCGCGTGCCAGGCCAACGGCGTCGCGGTGTTGATCAACCGGCCGTTCGAAGATGGCGCGCTGTTCCGCCAGGTCAAGGGCGTGGCGCTGCCCAAGCTGGCCGCCGAAATCGATTGCACCTCCTGGGCGCAGATCTTCCTGAAGTTCATCATTGGCCATCCCGCCGTCACGGCCGTCATCCCCGCCACGTCCAAGCCCGCCAACATGGCGGACAATGCGCGCGCCGGCTTTGGCCGCCAGCCCGACGCCGCCCTGCGCGACCGCATCGCCGCACTGCTCGCCTGACGCGATGGCGGCCGCCCCTCTGTCCTGGCGTGCCCGTGCCGCACGGGCGCTGGGCATCCAGGAAACCGAGCTCGCGCCTGCCGCGTGCGGCTTCGCGTTCTTCTTTTTCCTTTTCTGCGGTTATTTCATGCTGCGCCCCATCCGGGAAACGATGGGGATCCAGGCGGGCGTGAACCAGTTGCAATGGCTGTTCACCGCCACTTTCCTTGCCACGCTGGCCGTCGTGCCGCTGTTTGGCTGGATATCCAACCGCGTGCCCCGTGCCACGCTGGTGACCTGGGTCTACGCCATCTTCGCGCTGACGATGGTGGGCTTTGCCGCCCTGCTCCACCTGCAACCCGGCAGCGTCTGGGCCGCGCGCGCGTTCTACGTCTGGCTATCGGTGTTCAACCTGTTCGTCGTCTCCATCGCCTGGAGCCTCATGGCCGACGTGTTCCGCATGGAATCGGCCAAGCGGCTGTTCGCGCTGATCGCCGCGGGCGCCAGCGCGGGCGGCCTTTGCGGCCCGCTGCTTGGCGCCCTGCTGGCGGGCGTGCTGGGCCCGGCGGGCTTGCTGGTGCTGTCGGCGCTGCTGCTGACCGCCACGCTGCCGCTCAAGCAATGGCTGCTGGCCTGGCGCGCCGCATCCCGGCCCGGCGTCGGCCTTGCAGACATGCAGCGTCCCATCGAAGGCGGCATCCTGGCCGGACTGTCGCGCATCTTCCAGTCCCGTTACCTCTTGGGCATTTCCCTGCTGGTCGTGCTGCTGGCCACCCTGAACACCTTTCTCTACATGGAACAGGCGCGGCTGGTCGCCGACGCGTTCCCCGACACTGCCCAGCGCATCCGTGTCTTCAGCGCGCTGGATTTCACCGTGCAGACGCTCGCACTGCTGTCGCAGATCTTCATCACCGGCCGCGTGGCCGCCCGCCTGGGATTGCGGTTCCTGCTGACTGCCGTCCCGCTGGCGGTGGCGGTCGCCTTTCTGGCGCTGGCGGCCTTCCCCGTGTTCGCCGTGCTGGCAGCCGCCATGATCCTGCGCCGCGCCGGCGAGTATGCGCTGATCCGGCCAGGGCGCGAGATGCTGTTCACTGCGGTCACGCCCGAGGACAAGTACAAGACGAAGAACGTCATCGACACCGTGGTATATCGCGGCGGCGACGCCGCCAGCGGCTGGGTGAAGGCCGGCATCGACACGCTGGGTTACGGCGCGGCACTGATCGCCCTGTTGGGCGCGGTGGTAGCGCTGTGCGCGGCTGCAGTGGGACATGGGTTGGGCAAGCAGGCCGACCGGCGAAACGGCGATCTTCATTAGATTCAATTAAATAACTATGTGATTCAACCAAACGGCAGCCGCGGCGTGCGGTCGCACAATGGCGCAGCCCTCAACGCCTCGGGAATCGTCATGAAACGCTCTGCCTGCCTTGCCGCCCTGTTGCTTTGCCTCGCCGCCCCTCTTGCGCACGCCGATTACCCCGAACGCGCCATCACGCTGATCGTGCCGGCCGCCGCGGGCGGCAATGCCGACATCACGGCCCGCCTCATCGGCCAGGAAATGAGCCGCCTGCTTGGACAGCCGGTCGTCGTTGAAAACCGCGTGGGCGCCGGCGGCCGCATCGGCACGCAAGCCGTGGTCCGGGCCCCTGCGGACGGTTACACCATCGGCTATGCCCACGTAGGCACGCTGGTGCTGCACCGTTATCTCTTCAAGCAGCAGATGTACGACCTGGACCGTGACCTCAAGCCGATTGGCCTGGTCGCCGAGACGCCCAACGTGATCGTCGTGAACGCCGCCTCGCCGTATCGGGACCTGAAAGGCTTCATCCAAGCCAGCCGCGCCCAGCCGGACCGCCTGACCATGACCTCGGCGGACCCGGGCACGACCAGCGAAGTGGGCGTCAAGCTCTTCATCGCCCAGACCGGCGCCGCCGTGCGCCAGATTCCGTACAAGGCCACCGCCGCGCAGCTCTCGGACCTGCTTGGCGGCCATGTGGATTCCATGATGGAAAACCTGCCGCCCTTGATCGGCAATCTGAAGGACGGACGCCTGCGCGCGCTGGCCGTCACAACCCGCAAGCGCGCCGCCTCCAACCCTGACGTGCCGACGGTGGCCGAACAAGGCTATCCAGATTACGAGCAATCGGCGTGGAGCGCGCTGGTGGCGCCGGCAGGCACCCCGGCCGCCGCGATCTCGCGGCTGAACGCCGCGCTGAATCAGGCGCTGCGTTCCGACGCCGTGAGCCGGGAGTTGCGCAGCCGCTCCCAGGAGCCCCTGGGCGGCACGCCGCAGGATGTTCAGGCCCAGATCAAAAAGGAGCTGCCCAAGTGGGAAAGCATCATCAAGGCCGCCACGCTGGATTGACCCGCGCCCCCGCGCGCCCGACTCCTTTCCCCGGAGCCCCCGCATGGCCAGCGTAACCCGCGAAGATTTTTCCGTGGCCGCCGCCACCAACGCGTCGGCTTACCGGCGCATCACGATTCCCGTCCTGCGGATCGAGGCAGGCCCGGGACCCGCCGTCGCGCTGATCGCCGGCGTGCACGGCGACGAATGGGAAGGCCAGGCCGCGATCCTGGATTTGTGGCATCAGTTGCCCGGCATCCTGCAGCGCGGCACCGTCTATCTGCTGCCCGCGGCCAACGCGGAAGCATCGCTTGCCGGCACCCGGCTGTCCCCCTCCGACGGCGGCAACCTGAACCGCGCCTTCCTCGGCGAACCAGCGCGCGGCTATACCGAAAGCGTGGCAGCCGCCCTGGAAGCGCGCCTGCTGCCCCGCGTACAGGCCCTGGTGGACGTGCACAGCGGCGGCGCGTCGCTGCGCTACCTGCCGTCGTCGGTCATCACCCGCTACGGCAACGATTCCTACGACGAACGCCTGCCCGCGCTCGCGCGCGCGTTCGGGCTGCCCGACTGCGTGTTCTTTCGCGGCGGCGAAGCCGGTTCCATGCCCGCCGCAGCCAGCCGGCACGGCGTGCTGCGCCTGTCTGCCGAGATCGGCGGCGGCCGAGAGACCAGCCAGTTGCTGGCGGACCGTTGCCGGGACGGATTGCTGGGCTGCCTGGCCGAACTGGGGCTGTTGCATGGCCAGACACCCGCCTCTGCCGCGCAAGTCCGCCTCTACGACCTCGACACACCCGCCGCGACGCTGCGGTCACGTGAATCCGGCGTCTTCGTCCCCGCCGTGGAACTGGGACAATCCGTGGACGCGCACCAGCGCATCGGCCGCCTGATCGAGCCGGCACGGCCCGACTCCCCGCCGCGCGCCCTGCTCAGCCCGCAGGCCGGCACGGTGGTGTGCCTTCGACCCATCGCGCGCAGCGACGACGGCGATTGCCTGCTGCAGGTCGCCCCCGCCCTCCCCTTGGACGCTCTTGCAACAAGATACTGACTCATGCAGATGAACCCCAGATTGACCGGCCTGCGCTGCATCCGCTGCGCGACCCTTTGGCCCGCAGGCGACTACCCCGAAGGCTGTCCCGCTTGCCTGGCGGCTGGCCACCCCGCCACGCTGGAGTGCCAGTATGACGCGCACGCGGTGGACGAGGTCATGCCCCTGCCCGTGCTGTCGCCCGTGACGTTGGGCGAAGGCGGCACGCCTTGCCTTGCCGCGCCCGACCTGGCGCGTGAAGAAGGCGTGGGCGCGTTGTGGCTCAAGTGCGAAAGCGCCAATCCCACAGGCAGCCACAAGGACCGCATGTCGGCGCAACTGGTCTCGCGCGCGCGGCTGGCTGGCGCCACCCGCGTGGCGGCGGCTTCCAGCGGCAACGCGGGCGTGTCGCTGGCCGCCTACTGCGCCGCGGCAGGCCTGGAGGCCGACATCGCCATCACCCGCAACTGCCCGCCACTGCAACGCGAAGCCATGGAGCGCTTCGGCGCCCGCCTGCGGGCGTTCGAAGACAGCCTGGCCCGGTGGCCCTACGTGGCCGACCTGTGCCGCAACCACGGCGCGTTCGCGGGCACGAACTACCTGAATCCGCCGGTGGGCACGCATCCCTACGGCGTGGAAGGCTACAAGCCCATCGCGCAGGAGATCCTGGCCGACTGCGGCGTGCCCACGGACATCATCGTGCCGACGGCGCGCGGCGACCTGCTGTGGGGCATCTATCTGGGCTGGCAGCACCTCTTGGCGGCCGGCCGCATTACGCGCCTGCCCCGGCTGCACGCCGTGGAACCCTACGCCCGTCTGTCGCGCGCACTCACGACCGGCGATGCCCGAGGCCAGTGGGAAAGCGCGACACAGCAATACTCCATTGCGGGCGGCACGTGCACGCTGCAGGCCCTGGAGGCGTTGTCGCGCTCGGGCGGCATTCCGGTGGAGACGTCCGATGCGCAAGCCGGCGACGCGCGCCTGCGCCTTGAACGCGTGGGCCTGGGTGCGGAACTATCGTCCGCCGCCGCCTTGGCGGCCGTGGCGCGGCTCAGGCGCGCCGGCAAGCTCGATGCGGAATCGACGGTGGTGTTGATGCTGACCTCGGACGGACGCCGGGGCTGACCGCCACCGCTACACGCCGAATCGATCGATCAGCGGGGCCAGGGCGGCGCGCAGGCACGTCGCCCAGAACTTGCCGGCTTCGGACAAAGGGCGGCTGCCATGCACGATCATGTGGCATTCGAAATGCACGGCGGCTTGAAGCGGCCGGAAGCTGAGTCCCGCTGCCTCCATGCCTAGCGCCGTTGCCGGATTGGCGATGCCCACGCCATGCCCCGCCAGCGCAAGCTGACAGACCGTGCTGGAATACGGCGTCTCGATCGCGACGCGCAAGCTTTGGCCGGCCTGGCGCAACAGCGCATCCAGCCGCTTGCGCGACCCGTCCTCGGCGTTCAGCGCAATCACATCGACTTCGGCCAACCGCGAAAAATTCACTGATTCCAGACGTGCCAGCGCGTGTCCTGCCGGAAACACCGCCACCGCCCGCAAGCTTGCCAGACGATGCCCGCGCAGCCCTTCCAGTTCGGACTCGTCGGCCACTGCCGCCAGATCCAGCTCACCGGACACCACCATGTCGCGCAAGGTGTTGGAATCGCGTATCTGCAAGTAAAGCGGCGTATCGGGGTAGCGCACGCGAAAGCGCGAGATGGCATCGGTGACGATGGCGCCGCTGTAGGCGTGGATGCAGCCGATCCGCAGCCGCGGCTGCGCGGCGCCGCGGATCGCCCGGATCTTGCGTCCCAGGCTTTCCAGTCCGACATTCAGGCGGCGGATCTCTTCGTACAGGAGGGTAGCCTCGGGCGTGCGTTGCATCCGCTGGCGCACGCGCTCGAAAAGGCGCAGCTCGATGCTGGCTTCCAGCGCGGCCAGCGTCGCGCTGACCGTTGCGGGCGACACGTCCAGACGCCGCGCGGCAGCGGTCACGCTTTCGGTTTCGTAGACCGTGCGGAAGGTTTCGACCTGCTTGAGCGTGAACGTCATGAGGCCGGGCCGCAATCAGATGCGCTGCAGGTCCAGCAGCACGCGCCGCGTGGAAAGCGGACGGCCCGCCAGAATTTCGGCCAGGCGCGCGCGCAGATCGCTGCGCAGCGCGGGCTCGATCACCGGATCATCGAAATCGGGCGGCGCTTCGTCCACGCCGTAGCCCGTCTCGCGCAGCAGAGTCCACTCAAATCGGCGCAGCGCACCGGCCGCGCGGGTGCCGGCGGACAATTGCTGCAGCGCCATGTCATACGCATCGAACAGCAGCGGGTGGGCGTCCTCGCGGGGCAGAAGGCGCAGCAGCAGTTCGTTCATGTACCACGCCGACATCAGCGCGGCGCCAGCCAGCGGCCGGATGCCGGCGATCTCGGCGCGGGTCAGCGTCTTGACCTCGCCGTTGCCGGTCCATGACAGCAGCAGCGGCTGAAAGGCTGACAGGACGGGACGCAAAACGGAATAAGGGCGCTTGGCGCCCTTGGCGACCATGGCCACGCAGCCGTGATCGCGAGAGAAGGTCTGAACAATCAGAGAGGTTTCACGCCACGCCGTGGCGTGGAGCATGAACCCCGGGCGATCCTGGACGCGTGGCGCCCGTCTACTCATAACCCAGATCGCGCAGCGCACCCTCGCGGTCGGACCAGCCCTTGCGCACCTTGATGTAGACCTCCAGATGCACGGGCTTGTCCAGCAGCTTGGCGATGTCCTGCCGCGCCTCCGTGGCGATCCGCTTCATGTGCATGCCGCCGGTGCCCAGCAGGATCGGCTTGTGGCTGTCGCGTTCAACGACGACACAGGCATTGATGGTGGCGCCCTTGGCGGTCTCTTCCCATTGCTCGATGACGACCGTGCAGCCATACGGCAGTTCGTCGCCCACCAGGCGGAAGATCTTCTCGCGCACGAGTTCGGCCGCGATGAAGCGCATGGGACGATCGGTGAGCGTATCTTCCTCGAACATCGGCTCGCCTTCCGGCAGGCGCGACGCGATTTCGTCGAGCAGTTGATCCAGTTGCTGGTTCTTGGTGGCGCTGACAGGCACCACCGCGCCGAACGGATGCTGCGCCATGATCTTGGAGACGAACGCGAACAGGTCGTCGCGGTTCTTCAGGGCGTCGATCTTGGACACCACCAGAATCGTGCGCTCGGGATTGGGCAAGAGCGGCAGCAGCTTGGCGTCGCCCTCCGACCACTTGCCGGCTTCCACCACATGCACCACCACGTCGACGTCGGCCAGCGCCTGCGTCACGACGCGGTTCATCATGCGGTTCATGGCCCCGCCGTGGCGGGTCTGGAAACCCGGGGTATCGACGAACACGAACTGTTCGTGCTCGCGCGTGAGCACACCGTGGATGCGGTGGCGGGTGGTCTGCGCCTTGCGCGACACGATGGAGATCTTGGAACCGATCAGGGCGTTCGTCAGCGTGGATTTGCCCACATTGGGGCGGCCAACGATGGCAACGAAGCCGGTACGAAAAGGGGTATCGCTCATTTAGTCTCTTGAGCCACTGCCACGGGCAGCGACAATTGCGCGGTTTTGCGCGCCTTGCCCGATTTGCGGGCAGCCTTGGCGGCCGGGCTGACGGCCAGCGCGGCCTCGAGCGCCAGCTTGGCCGCGGATTGCTCGGCGGCGCGACGGCTGGCGCCAGGCGCCATCACCTTGATATCGAGCGCCGGAATGGCGCATTCGACTTCGAACTGCTGGCTGTGGGCCGCGCCGTGCGTGGCCACCACCGTATACAGCGGCAGGGCCATCTTGCGGCCCTGCAGAAATTCCTGGAGCAAGGTCTTGGCATCCTTGCCAAGCGTCTTGGGGTCCACCGACGCCAGCACCGGCTGGTATTGGCGCACGATCACGCGGCGCGCCGCGTCAAAGCCCGCGTCCAGGAAGACGGCGCCGAAGATGGCCTCGACCGTGTCGGCCAGGATGGAAGGCCGGCGGAATCCGCCGCTCTTGAGCTCGCCCTCGCCCAGGCGCAGGTACTGGGACAACTCCAGCCGCTGGGCAATGTCGGCCAGCGATGCCTGTTTGACCAGGTTGGCGCGCAGGCGCGACAGATCGCCCTCGTCGATCTTCGAGTAGCGTTCGAACAGCATCGCCGCCACGACGAAGTTCAGCACGGAATCCCCAAGGAATTCCAATCGCTCGTTATGGCGCGCCCCGTGGCTGCGGTGCGTCAGCGCCTGTTCAAGCAAGGCTGGATCACCGAAGTGGTGATCCAGGCGGTTTTCTAGCGTGGCTAGCGACATAATCAGTTGAATCGGCCGATGCGGCTCAGATCGCTGAAGTTCATCCAGATGAAGAAGGCGCGGCCGACGATGTTGGCTTCCGGGACAAACCCCCAATACCGGCTGTCCGCGCTGTTGTCCCGATTATCGCCCATGGCGAAATAATTCCCTTCGGGTACTTTGCAGCGTACCCCATTGTGGCTGTATTGGCAGTTTTCGCGGTAGGGAAAACGCCACTCCTGCGGGGTATAGCGCTGCGGAACGTTCTCATCTAGCAGAATCTTGTGCTCAACGTCGCCCAACTTCTCTTTATATTGCGCGATATAAGACACACGATCCGGCTCGAAATAGTCGCCATCGCGCACATGCGGCACCAGTTCGCCATTGACATACAGCTTCTTGTCGATGTATGCGACCTCGTCGCCGGGCAAGCCCACCACGCGCTTGATGTAATCGACGTCCGGATCCACCGGATACCGGAACACGAACACGTCGCCGCGCTGCGGCGAGCCGATGGGAATGACCTTCTTGTCGATCACCGGCAGGCGAAGGCCATAGCTGAATTTGTTCACCAGAATCAGATCGCCCGATTGCAGCGTGGGCAGCATCGATCCGGACGGAATGCGAAACGGCTCGACGACAAACGAGCGCAGCATGAATACGAACAGAATGACGGGGAAAAAGCTGACCGCGTACTCGACCCACCAGGGCACGCGCCGGGCAGCGTCGCCAGCTTCGCGCCGAAGGCGCTCGGCCTCTTGCGCGTCGCCCACCAAAGCCGTGTCGTACTGCGCCATCGCGGCCTGCGCCCGGCGCTCTCGCCCCTTGCGCAGCACGGCCAGATCGAGCGCCCAGATGACACCGGTAACCACCAGCAGAATAAAAAGGATCAGGGCAAAGTTCCAACTCATCAGCTAATCGCCTTCTGGGGTTCTATTTGTCTTCCACTTGCAGGATGGCAAGGAACGCCTCCTGCGGAATTTCCACGCTGCCCACCTGCTTCATGCGCTTCTTGCCCGCCTTCTGCTTTTCAAGCAGCTTCTTCTTGCGCGAGATATCGCCGCCGTAGCACTTGGCCAGCACGTTCTTGCGCAGCGCCTTCACGTTCTCGCGCGCAATGATTTCCGCGCCGATGGCGGCCTGGATGACCACGTCGAACATCTGGCGCGGGATCAGGCCGCGCATGCGCGTCACCACATCGCGCGCGCGGTGACGCGCATTGCTGCGGTGGACGATGACGGCCAGCGCATCGACGCGGTCGTTGTTGATCAGCAGGTCGACGCGCACCACGTCCGCGGAGCGGTACTCCAGGAATTCGTAGTCCATCGACGCATAGCCGCGCGACACCGACTTCAGCTTGTCGAAGAAGTCGAGCACGATTTCGGCCAGCGGGATCTCATAGACCAGATGGACCTGGCGGCCGTGGTAGCTCATGTTGACCTGCACGCCGCGCTTGTTGTTGCACAGCGTCATGACGGGACCCACATAGTCCTGCGGCATGAACAGCGTGACCTTCACGATGGGTTCGCGAATGTCCTGGATCTTGCCGATCTCGGGCATGCGCGAGGGGCTTTCCACGGTAATCACGGACCCGTCGCGCTGCTCGACCTCGTACACCACCGACGGCGCGGTGGTGATGATGTCCATGTCGAATTCGCGCTCCAGGCGCTCCTGCACGATTTCCATGTGCAAGAGGCCCAGGAAGCCGCAGCGGAACCCGAAGCCCAGCGCTTGCGACACCTCGGGCTCGAACATCAGCGCGGCGTCGTTGAGCTTGAGCTTTTCGAGCGAATCGCGCAGCTGGTCGTATTCGGAACTCTCCACCGGATACAGGCCGGCGAACACCTGCGGCTTGACTTCCTTGAAGCCCGGCAGCGGGTTGGCGGCCGGCTTGTTGGCCAGCGTCACCGTATCGCCGACCTTGGCGTCTTCCAGTTGCTTGATGCCGGCAATGATGAAGCCCACCTCGCCCGCCGACAGATGCGGACGCTGCTGCGACTTGGGCGTGAACACGCCCGTCTGCTCGCACAGGTGGGTGGCGCCGGACGCCATCAGCAGGATCTTGTCCTTGGGCTTGAGCACGCCGTTGATGATGCGCACCAGCATGACCACGCCGACATAGTTGTCGAACCACGAATCGATGATCAACGCCTGCAGCGGCGCGTCGGGATCGCCTTTGGGCGCGGGAACGCGAGCAACGATGGTTTCCAGGATCTCGTCGATGCCCATGCCGGTCTTGGCGCTGGCCAGCACCGCGTCCGAGGCATCAATGCCGATCACGTCCTCGACTTCCTGGCGCGCGCCTTCGGGATCGGCCTGCGGCAGGTCCATCTTGTTCAGGACCGGCACGACTTCCACGCCAAGCTCGATCGCGGTGTAGCAGTTGGCCACGGTCTGCGCTTCCACGCCCTGCGACGCGTCCACCACCAGCAGCGCGCCTTCGCAGGCGGACAGGGAACGGCTGACTTCGTACGAGAAGTCCACGTGCCCCGGGGTGTCGATCAGGTTCAGGTTGTAGATCTTGCCGTCCTGCGCCTTGTAATGCAGGGCAGCCGTCTGGGCCTTGATGGTGATGCCGCGCTCGCGCTCGATTTCCATGGAATCGAGAACCTGCGCCGACATCTCGCGATCCGCCAGTCCGCCGCAGCGCTGGATCAGGCGATCGGCCAGGGTCGACTTGCCATGATCGATGTGGGCAATGATGGAAAAGTTGCGGATATGCTGCATGCTTGAATTTATAAGGGACGGAACAGACGGCATATTGCCGGGAGACACCGCCGCCGGAGTGTGCACGGCTGACGTGTAAGGCGCTGACGGGCTGGGCCCGGACAAAACTGAGGGGGCGCCTGGCGCCCCCTCTTGCGGCAACCAGCCATTTTAGCCGGTCTTGAGCCATTTTATTTGTCACGGCTGCGCCCCGGGACAAAAAGCGCCCTGAGATGCCAGCGCCCAGCGGTTTCGGCCGAGCCGCCGGCCGGCCCTGACGCCCGCGGGCACCGGCCGGCAGGGCCGTCACATCACTTGCCGGCAGGCACCGCCACCCACTGTGTCTGGTCGCCGCGGCGCACCAGCAGACCCGTCGCACGGCTCTTGTCCAGCTTGGCGACCAGTTCGCCGAACTGCTTGGCGCCGGTCACGTCGGTGTCGTTCAGGGCCAACACGATGTCGCCTTCCTGCAGGCCCGCCTTCCCGGCCGCGCCATCGGCAACTTTCACCTGGACGCCGCCCTTGATGCGCAGCTTCTTCTGGACATCGGCCGGCACGTCGATGACGCTCAGGCCCAGCGCGTTCGTGACTTCGGGTTCGGGCGCGGGCTTCTTGCCGGCGCCTGCCGCCTTCTCGGCCGGGATCTCACCGACCTTGACCGACAGCGTCATGCTCTTGCCCTTGCGCCAGATTTCCATGTCGGCGCGCGTGCCCGGCTTGGTCTCACCGACGATGCGCGGCAGATCGGACCAGCGCTTGATGGGTTCCTTGTTGAACTTCAGGATCACGTCGCCTGGCTGCACGCCCGCCTGCTCGGCAGGACCCTCGGCTTCGACGCTGCTGACCAGCGCGCCTTCGGCCTTGGGCAGGCCGATGGCCTCGGCCACATCCTTGCCGACTTCGCCGATCTGCACGCCAACACGGCCGCGCGTGACCTTGCCCGTCGTGCGAAGTTGCTCCACGACGCGCATGGCTTCGTCGATCGGAATGGCCAGCGAGATGCCCATGAAGCCACCGCTGCGCGAGATGATCTGGGAGTTGATGCCCACGACCTCGCCGTCCAGGTTGATGAGCGGACCGCCCGAATTGCCCGGATTGACCGCAACGTCGGTCTGGATGAACGGCAGGTATTCGCCGGTATCGCGGCCGATGGCGCTGACGATGCCGGAGGTCACGGTGGAGTCCAGTCCGAACGGCGAGCCGATGGCCAGCACCCATTGACCCTTCTTCAGCGTCTTCGGGTTGCCGATGACCAGCGGCGTCATGTCCTTGGCTTCGATCTTGATGAGCGCCACGTCCGTGCGCTCGTCCGTACCGATCACCTTGGCCTTGAACTCGCGTCCGTCGGTCAGCGTGACATAGATGTCCGTCGCGTCGACCACGACGTGGTTGTTGGTCAGGATATAGCCGTCGGCTGAGATGAAGAAGCCCGACCCCACGCCGCGCGGCACCGTGCGCTCTTCAGGCGGCGTCGGCTGCGGACGCTGGCGCGGATTGGGCGATTGGCCGGGCGGCTGGAATTCGGGACCGAAGAACCAGCGGAACAGTTCGTAGGGATCGCTGCCGCCGGGGCCGTTACCCCCGCGCACGGGCACGGTGGCCGTGGTGCGGATGTTGACGACGGCCGGATCGGCCTTTTCAACGATGGCCGTGAAATCGGGCAAACCGACCGCGGCGGGCGCCGTCGTCTGCGCCACCGTCACGGGCACATAGGCGGTGGACAGCATCGTCCCCGCCGCGACAGCCGCCAGAAAGCGCCGGAAAAAAGCGTTCGAGACCGTCATTGCTTTCATATGTCACTCCGAAATTGCTGCTTGCGGAACGGCGGGAATCATTTGGCCCCGCCCTCCGCGGGTGCGGCTGCCGCGGGTGCGGGCGGCACGTACTCAGTGGCTTGCGCAAGTTGTTCCAGCGTGGCGGCGGGTACTTCGCCAACCGCCGTCAACCAGAAGTCCGCGATGCGCGCGCCATAGACGTTGATCGCGCCGCGCTGAGACGCGCCATGCAACGGCTGGTGGTTGCGCTGGCTGTCGTAGGGCTCGATGAAGACCGAAATCGCCGCCAGGCCGTCGGACAGCACCATCTGGCTGACGGGCGATCCCCGCTTCATGGCGCGCGACACCTGCATGATCGTCTTGAAGCCATCGGGCGCCGGAATGCGCCATCCCTGGGCCGCAAGGTCCACGGGCTTCATGTTGGCCTCGAGCACCTTCCAGTCACGCGTGTTCCAGCGCGAGGACAGCGACTGCGGATCCACTTCGGAACCCAATCGCAGCGAAGTGAACGACACCTGCTCGACCACGCCGCGCGCGGCGTTCAGCGTCTGGGCCTTCAGCAGCAGATTGGTTTCGACGTCCGCGCACAGGCGATAGCCATAGCGCAGCTTGTCCAGGGGTTCGATCGTGATGAGCCGGCATTCGCGGCCCGCCACGCGATGCGGCGCGGGCTCGGTGCGGATCTTGTAGTGTTCGGACAGATTGGCGGCGTCGCCCAGCAGCAGGCCGGGAAAGCGATCGCCGCGGCGGCGCTCGATCAGCACCGTCTTGCGCTCGGGGATCAGGCACTGCACATCGTCGTTGTGACGCAGGTATTCGCGCGGCTGGCCGTCAAGAATCTCGAGGCGTTCGCGCTCGCCGGTGCCGTCAAGGACATGCACCAGGCGCGAGGATTGGATCACATCGCCCTGCTGATACATGAAGACGCCGGCGTAATCCTGCTTGCGGGCCGCCTGCTGGATGCGCGTGAGCAGTTGCACCACGTCTTCGGTCTGGCCGGCTGGCGTGGCGCCGGCGGCGGCCGCGGGACCGTGCGCGGCAAGGAAAG
Source organism: Achromobacter sp. E1 (assembly GCF_037039475.1). Classification (NCBI taxonomy): domain Bacteria; kingdom Pseudomonadati; phylum Pseudomonadota; class Betaproteobacteria; order Burkholderiales; family Alcaligenaceae; genus Achromobacter; species Achromobacter sp. E1. The sequence goes on along the minus strand of NZ_CP146253.1, from coordinate 1,387,778 downwards.
CAGTCAGGAGCGTGGCGGCGAACCAGCCGGCGCGGTGAGCGTGCCACGAGGCAGCGCGTCCCAATACCGGCCAGCGTGATGCAAGCACAAGCGCCATCAGCGTCCCGCTCCGCCATCGAACGACACCTGGCGGACCGCGCTGGGGCCGGCCATCTGGCGATGGGCCTCCAGGTAATCACGCAGGCCCGAGTCGTCGGACGCCGAGGCCGAGCCCGAGGAACTGGCGTCGGCCAGCACACGGACGTCCGTCGAAGGCGAGCCGGTGACGTACGGCTGCGCCACCCATGCGACCGTGGCCACGGCGGCGGCGACGGCCAGGCCCGACAGGCCCATGCGCAAAGGAGAGCGGCGCCGAGGCGCCGCTACGATGGGCAATTCCGCGTCCAGCGCGCGCGCCAGCCGGGCCGAAAAGGCCGCGCTGGGCGTCAGCGCCAGATCGGCGTTGCGCAGGGAATCACCAATCAGATGATAGGTGTCCCAAGTCTGACGTCCCTCTTTGGACAACAGACTGGGAAGAATATCGTCGGAATCCTCTCCGTCCATCCAGGCGGAAACCGATTCTTCCCAGGAAGACTCGGTGATTTCAACGGATTTGGCTGCTATTTGCATGACTGCCACTCCTTACCAGCGACGCTCGACATCGGTGTCGAGCAGTGGACGCAACTTGGTGGCAATGGCTTCACGCGCACGAAAAATGCGGGAGCGCACCGTACCGATCGGGCAATCCATGCTCTGGGCGATGTCTTCGTAACTCATACCTTCGATTTCACGCAGGACAATTGCGGTGCGCAATTCTTCAGGCAATTCCTCAATGGCCGCGTTCACCGTCTCGGCGATTTCGCGGCTGGCAACCATGGATTCCGGCGTGCTTATATCCGTTAGGTTGTCGGTTTCGTTAAAAGTTTCACCGTCTTCCGTTTCAATCGCATTGGGTGCGCTGGGGCGGCGTCCCTGCGAGGCAAGCCAGTTGCGCGCGGTGTTGATGGCGATGCGGTAAAGCCAGGTGTAGAAGGCGCTTTCGCCACGGAATTGGGGCAAGGCGCGGTAGGCCTTGATGAAGGCTTCCTGCGCCACATCCTCGATTTCGGCCGGATCGCGGATCATGCGGGCGAGCAGGCGGAGGATCTTGCGCTGGTATTTCAGCACCAGGAGATCGAAGGCCTTCTTGTCGCCCCGCTGCACGCGCGCTACGAGCTCTGCGTCGACTTCGCGTTCGCTCATGAGGCCTCCCGCAAACGACGCGCAGGTTGTGCCTGCCGCGCCGTGCCCGCGACGAGGCGCAGACGGCGCCAGGATTCGGGTCGCAACGTGTGCTTCCAGACGGTGAGGGTGATTTTGCTGGTGGTAAAGGCCGTACTCCCGGTGGGCAAGGGCTGCAAGACAAGCGTCAGCCACGCTGGCCCCCGTTGCTGATCCAGCAGCAGCGCATCCTGCCAGCCTTGCGGCCAGCGTAGCTGCCAATGGTCAGCCCCGGTCGCGGTGCGTAGCGCCGTTACCGGGGACGGGGTGCTCCGTGCCGAGTGTAACAGCCCGGCCAACAGAAACAGAAACGCGAGCAACGCGGCGGCCATCCAGGCATGACCGTGCCAGGATGCCGCCGTCAGCACGCAGGCCACGGCCGCGGCCAGGGCCAGCCCGAAGAGCGCGACGGCGCTCCTGGGCGGCGAGACTGGCACGCGGAATGACCAGCGCCCCCCGACCGAGCCTTCCAAATCAGACCCGGCGAACGGCCATCGAGCCGTTGGTGCCGCCAAAACCGAACGAATTGGACAGGCCCACGTCGATCTTCATCGGCCGCGCCTCGTTGGCGCAGTAATCCAGATCGCATTCCGGATCCTGATTGAAGATGTTGATCGTCGGAGGCGAGACCTGGTTGTAGACGGCCAAGGTCGTGAACACGGCTTCGATGCCGCCGGCCGCGCCCAGCAGGTGGCCCGTCATGGACTTGGTCGAGTTGACCACCAGCTTCTTGGCGTGGTCGCCGAACGCCAGCTTCAGCGCATCGGTTTCGTTCTTGTCGCCCAGCGGCGTGGACGTGCCGTGCGCGTTGACGTACTGGACGTCTTCGGGATTCAGGCCACCGTTGCGCAGCGCGTTGATCACGCCGCGGCGCGGGCCGTCCTTGTCCGGCGCGGTGATGTGGTGAGCGTCGGAGCTCATGCCGTAGCCAGCCAGTTCACCGTAGATGCGCGCGCCGCGCTTCTTGGCGTGCTCGTACTCTTCCAGAACCAGGACGCCTGCGCCCTCGCCCAGCACAAAGCCGTCGCGGTCGCGGTCCCAGGGACGCGAAGCGGTCTGAGGGTCATCGTTGCGGGTCGACAGCGCGCGCATGGCGGCAAAGCCGCCGATGCCCAGCGGCGACACGGTCGACTCGGCGCCGCCGGCCACCATGACGTCGGCATCGCCGTATTCGATCAGGCGGGCTGCATCGCCGATGCAGTGCAGGCCGGTCGTGCAGGCCGACACCACAGCATAGCTGGGGCCCTTCATGCCATAGGCGATCGACAGATGCCCGGAAATCAGGTTGATCAGCGAACCCGGCACGAAGAACGGCGAAATGCGCCGCGGGCCCTTGGCAAGGTACTCGACCTGGGTTTCTTCGATGCGCGGCAGACCGCCGATGCCGGAGCCCACGATCACGCCGATACGCTCGGCGTTTTCTTCGGTGACTTCCAGGCCGCAATCGCGCCAGGCCTGCATTCCGGCAGCCAGGCCGTAATGGATGAACGTATCCATCTGGCGGGCTTCCTTGGCCGAAATATAGGTACTGATGTCGAAGTCTTTGACTTCGCCAGCAATGTGGGTGGTGATGGCCGAGGGATCGAAACGGGTGATGCGGCTGATGCCAGAACGTCCGTTGACGATATTGTCCCAAGCGGTGGTCAGATCATTTCCTACGGGGGAAACGATACCCAGGCCGGTGATGACGACACGTCGCTTCACGGATGACTCCTCAAACAGACAAAAGAAAGGCGGTTTTCGGGAAGCGCTGCGCGTGTGGACCACATGAAGGCAGGCGAGGCGTTATAACGCCTTGCCTGCCGGTGGACCACACGGCACTCCTGAAACCGCCCTGATTCCAGGTTGGCCGACGATATCGGGCAACCAGGACGATATAGGCTGAGCTTACTGCTTACCGTGCGAATTGATGTAGTCAATCGCTTGTTGCACGGTCGTGATCTTTTCGGCCTCTTCGTCGGGGATCTCGGTCTCGAATTCGTCTTCGAGGGCCATGACCAGTTCGACCATGTCGAGCGAATCGGCACCGAGGTCGTCAAGGAAGGAGGACTCGTTCTTGATCTCGGCTTCGTTGACGCCAAGTTGTTCAGCGACGATCTTCTTGACGCGCTGTTCGATGCTTTCCATGCAGATCTCCAATTGGGAAAAATCCCGCGAATTATAGCCAAGCGCGGAGTGATGCAACGCCTGACCGTGACAAAAATAACACCGCGCATTTGTTCTGTCGCCGAGAGCGGCGCAGGAAGACCATGTGCGGCGTTTCCGGAGAATCGCGCCCCGCCTTGCCGGTTGCCCGGCGGCGACGCGCGATTCGTGATTTATTGCATGTACATCCCGCCGTTGACGTGCAGGGTGGTGCCGGTAATGTAACCCGCCTGAGGCCCGGACAAAAAGGCCACGGCATGCGCAATGTCAGTCGGAGAGCCCAGACGGCCCAGCGGAATCTGCTGCAGCAGCGCCGCGGTCTGGTTTTCGCCCAGCGCACGCGTCATGTCGGTATCGATGAAGCCAGGAGCCACGCAGTTCACGGTGATGTTGCGGCTGCCCAGCTCACGCGCCAGCGCACGGGACATGCCTGCCACGCCGGCCTTCGCGGCCGCGTAGTTGGCTTGGCCCGCGTTGCCGCTGGAACCCACCACGGAAGTCACGTTGATGATGCGTCCCCAACGAGCCTTCATCATGCTGCGCAGCACGGCGCGCGACAGGCGGAAGACCGACGCGAGGTTGGTGTCGATGACCGCCGACCAGTCGTCGTCCTTCATGCGCATCGCCAGCGTATCACGGGTGATGCCGGCGTTATTGACGAGGATGTGCGGACCGCCGCCTTCCTTACCCAGCGCGTCGATCAGCGCGTCGCAAGCGGCAGCGTCGGTCACGTCGAGCACCACGCCGCGGCCGCCAAACGGCGCCAGCGCTTCGGTGATGCCGGCCGCGCCCGATTCGGACGTGGCAGTGCCGACGACGGTTGCGCCGCGTGCGGCCAGTTCCAGGGCGATCGCCCGGCCAATGCCGCGCGTGGCGCCCGTGACGAGCGCGATCTTGCCCTGCAGTTCGGTCGAGGTGTTGTCCATTGATCAGTTTCCGTTGACGGCAGCCAAAGCCGCTTCCAGCGAAGCGGGATCGGTGATGGCCAGGCCGGTGAGTTCGGGGTCGATGCGTTTGGTCAGGCCGGCGAGCACCTTGCCGGGACCGCACTCGATGACGTGCGTGACGCCTTGCGCCTTCATGGCGCGCAGGGTTTCGACCCAGCGCACAGGATGCCACGCCTGGCGCACCAGCGCATCACGGATTGCCGCGGGTTCCGTGGGCGAGGCCACATCGACGTTGTTGATGACCTGCACCTGCGGCGCGGACACGGCGGCGCCGGCAAGCGCGCCAGCCAGCACGTCGGCGGCCGGCTTGAGCAGGCTGGAATGGAACGGCGCGGAAACGGGCAGCAGCAAGGCGCGCTTGGCGCCGGCGGCCTTGGCCAGTTCGCAGGCACGTTCGACGGCGGCCTTGTGGCCGGCGATCACGACTTGCGCCGGCGCATTGAAGTTGACGGCTTCGACGACTTCGCCTTGCGCGGCTTGCGCACACGTGGCGCGCACGGCATCGTCGTCCAGGCCGAGGATGGCGGCCATGGCGCCGGTGCCGACCGGCACGGCGGCCTGCATGGCATCGGCGCGCACGCGCACCAGACGCACCGCGTCTTCCAGCGTCAGCGAGCCCGCGGCAGTCAGCGCGGCGTACTCGCCCAGGCTGTGGCCGGCCACGACATCAGGCTTGCGGCCGCCCGCGGCCACCCATGCGTTGTAGAACGCCACGCCAGCGGTCAGCATGGCCGGCTGGGTGTTGGTGGTCAGGTTCAGTTGTTCCGCGGGACCCTGCGCGATCAGCGCGCCCAGGTCCTGCCCCAGGGCCTCGGAGGCACGCGCCACGGTGTCGGTGACCGCCGCCACGCCGGACCAGGCGTCCAGCATGCCGACAGCTTGCGAACCCTGGCCAGGAAAGACAAAAGCGATTTTCATGATTGAGCGTGTGGATTGATTCAGTGTCTGTGTGGGATGCCAGGCGCGCTCTCAGGCCGCCGGCGGCACACGTGCCGCCGCAGCCCGGGCACGCCCTTACATGCGGGCCAGTACCGAGCCCCAGGTGAATCCGCCGCCGACGCCTTGCATCAGGATGAGCTGGCCCGGCTTGACGCGGCCGTCGCGGCGCGCGGCATCGAGCGCGAGCGGCACGCTGGCCGCGGACGTGTTGGCATGACTGTCGACGGTGATGACGACCTTCTCGACCGGTACGTCCAGCTTGCGGGCAAGGAAATTCAGGATGCGCACGTTGGCCTGATGCGGGATCAGCCAATCGACGTCGGCAACGGTGACGCCGGCTTCGGCGCAGGTGTCGCGCGCGGAACGGTCCAGCACGGTGACGGCCTGCTTGAAGACGGCCTGGCCGTCCATGCGCAGGAAGGGATCGCCCGTGACGTCGCCATAGGCCACGTTGCCGGCCGCGCTCAGGATCTTCATCTGGCTGCCGTCGGCGTGCAGTTGCGCGGCCATGATGCCGGGCTTGTCGGACGCCTTGAGCACCACGGCGCCCGCGCCGTCGCCAAACAGCACGCAGGTGCTGCGATCGTTCCAGTCGAGGATGCGCGAGAACACTTCGGCGCCGATCACCAGCGCGCAGCGCGCGCGGCCCGCGCGGATGAAGCTGTCGGCGGTGGTGAGCGCGTAGACGAAGCCGCTGCACACGGCCTGCACGTCGAACGCGGCCGAGCCCTTGGCGCCGAGGTTGGCCTGCACCAGGCAAGCCGTGCTGGGGAACACGAAATCGGGGGTGGACGTGGCCACGATGACGAGGTCGATCTCGGAAGCGTCGACGCCCGCATCGGCCAGCGCGCGGCGCGAGGCCTCGGTGGCCAGCTGGCTGGTGGTCACCCCACGCTCGGCCAGATGGCGCTGACGGATGCCCGTGCGCTCGACAATCCATTCGTCCGAGGTGGCGATGTCGCGCGTCGCCAGTTCCGCAGCCAGTTCGTCATTCGAAACCACGCGTTCCGGCAGGAAGCTGCCGGTGCCCGCGATCACGGAGTATTTCATTGCGGTATCCATCAAGCGGTATCCCCAGCCACGTTGGGCGACGCCGCCGAGGGGCGATCGCCGGATTGAACGCGCTTGGTAATTTGAGCGACCGTCTGCGCGGTGCGCTCCAGCAGTTTACTCACTACGGCTTCGCGGGCGCGTTGCAAGGCAAAACCGAAGGCGTAAACGTCCGCGGAACCGTGGCTCTTGATGACCACGCCGCGCAAGCCCAGCAAGGCTGCGCCGTTGTAGCGGCGGTTGTCCACGCGGTTGCGCAGGCGGTTCAGCACAGGCTTGGCCACCGCGCCGGCGATCAGCGTGATCAGATTGCGCTTGAACTCTTCGCGAATGATGCTGGACAGCATCTTCGCCAGTCCTTCGACGGACTTGAGCACGACGTTGCCGACAAAGCCGTCGCAGACGACGACGTCGACCGTGCCCTTGAAGATGTCATTGCCTTCGACGTTGCCGTAGAAGTTCAGCGGGCTGCCGCGCAGAAGCTCGGCGGCTTCCTTGACGACTTCGTTGCCCTTGATGACTTCTTCGCCAATGTTCAGCAAACCCACGGTGGGGTTGTCGCGATGGTCCACCGCCTGCGACAGCGCGGCGCCCATGATGGCGAATTGCAGCAGGTGCTCGGCCGTGCAGTCCACGTTCGCGCCAAGGTCCAGCACCGTGGTGGCGCGGCCCGTCTGGTTCGGAATGGACGTGGCGATCGCCGGGCGGTCGATGCCGTCCAGCGTCTTGAGCACATAACGGGAAATGGCCATCCAGGCGCCGGTGTTGCCCGCGGAAACGCAGGCGTCCGCCCGCCCATCCTTGACGGATTGGGCAGCGAGGCGCATGGAGGAGTCTTTTTTGCGGCGCAGGGCGACCTCGACCGGGTCGTCCATGGTGACGACTTCGGAAGCCGCCACGATCTCAATGCGATCGCGCGCCACGTTGCGGTGCTCGGCGAGCGCCGCTTCGATGGCGTCGGGAAGCCCGACCAACAATAGCCGGGTATCCGGAAATTGCCGGGCGAACTCGATCGCAGCCGGAATCGTGACGGGCAGACCGAAGTCTCCGCCCATACAGTCTATGGCGATGCGTATCACGGGTGCCAGGTATCAGCGCTCAGCCGAAATGGTCCGAGTACGAGTTCGGCCCGGGGGCCTTATTCGTCGGCCTTGGTCTTCAGGACCTTGCGGCCACGATAGAAGCCGTTGGGGCTGATGTGGTGACGCAGGTGCGTTTCACCGGTGTTGGGTTCGATGGCGGTCGACGGGGCCACCAGAAAATCGTGCGAACGGTGCATACCGCGCTTGGAGGGGGACTTCTTGTTTTGTTGAACGGCCATGATGACTCCTAGAAACGGGGCGCATTGTACGCGATGCGGCCCGATGTTGATCTCAATCTTTGTGCTTCAGTTGTTCCAGCACCGCAAACGGCGACGGACGCTTGACAGCGGGCTCCTCTTCAGGAGCTTCGCTGGCCTTGGCCTGCGCGCCCGGGCATACATCATGCTTGGGCACATACGGAATGCTCAGAATGAGCTCATCTTCGATCTGGGCCAACAGATCAAAATGATGCGAACCCACCACCTTTTCAGGCAGGTGGGCCACAGAATCCCTTCCTACGCCTTCGTCGCCCTCGTCGTCGTCATCGTCGCCGTGATCGGCAAAGGAATGATCGTCGTCGAGGTCGTCTTCGGATTTGACCAGTTGCAGCACGACTTCGCTGTTCACCGGATAGGCAAACGGCACATTGCACCGCTGGCACATCACCACCGGATTGGCCCGCACATGCAGGCGCAAAAGCGGCTGACCCAACAGCAAGCCGGTCTTGCCTTCTTCGCCTTGCACGGACCAGGTCACAAGCCCGGCTTCGCCCAGCGGTTGCTCGGGCAAGCCGTCAACCACGCGGCCAAGCCGCACCAAGGCGATGGCGCCCTGCGCGCTTTTGCCCAGTCGGGCAAAGGCAAAGGCGTCGATGCGCTTTATACCGGTTTCCACGGGCGCGGCTTCCAGTGCTTTGCCGGCTAAGGCTTTGTCGGCCAGAGCTTTGTCCGCCGGCGCTGCATTCACACCAGCACCGGCCGATCCGTCCGCGCGGCGACCCAAGTCGCCAGGCTTTCCCTTCGGGGTCATGATGATGTTCCTGCAAAAATGCCGCAAAACGTTAGATAATACTGTGACTTACGTATTACCGTCAAATGCCGCATGCCCTCAATGCCTAGCCTGATCCTCGCGTCCAGCTCTCGATACCGCAAAGAACTGTTGTCGCGCCTGCGCCTGCCGTTCACCGCGATTTCCCCCGATGTAGACGAAACGCCACAATCCGGCGAAACCCCCGAGGCGCTGGCGCTGCGACTGTCCGTTGCCAAGGCAATGGCGGTGGCCGCCACGAACCCGGGCAGCATCGTGATCGGCTCTGATCAGGTGGCGACCGTGGATGGAACCCCCATCGGCAAACCGGGCGACTTCACGCGGGCACAGGCGCAACTGCGCGCCCTGTCGGGCCGGATGGTGGAATTTCACAGTGCGCTTGCCGTGACCGATGGCGACCGGGTGGAAAAGGCCGACGTCATTACCCGCTGCCGGTTCCGCCAGCTGCCTGACCATGCCATCGACGCCTATCTGCGGGCCGAGGAACCTTACGATACCGCAGGCAGCGCCAAGGCGGAAAGCCTGGGCATTGCCCTGATGGAAAGCATCCAGAGCGACGATCCCACTGCCATCATAGGCCTGCCGCTGATCGAACTGACGCGCATGCTGGCCACTTTCGGACTGGATCCGCTCGACGCCCCGGGAGCGCCCGCATGACCGGCGCCCTGCACCTGATTCCCGTCAGCCTGGGCGAAGCCCCGCCCGAGCGCTGGCTGCCCGCCGACGTGCGCGCGCTGGCCGGCCGGCTGGACACGTATATCGCCGAGAACGCCAAGACGGCGCGGGCCTTTCTGAAGCTTGTCGGAACCACCCGGCCGCTGCAGGAAATCACCATCCACACCCTGACCGACAAGGCCGATGCCGCGCAGATCAAGGCATGGCTCGAGCCGGCCAGGCGCGGCGCGGAAATCGGGCTGGTTTCCGAGGCGGGCTGCCCAGCCGTCGCCGACCCCGGCGCCAAGGTCGTGGACGCGGCCCATCGCCTGGGGATCCCCGTCAAGCCTTGGGTGGGGCCCTCTTCCATCCTGCTGGGCCTCATGGCAAGCGGCCTGGACGGGCAGCGCTTCGCCTTTCATGGCTACGCGCCCGTGGACCCCGGCGAACGCGCCAAACAATTGCGCGCTTGGGAGCAGCACTCTGCCCGCAACAACCAGACGCAGCTCCTGATCGAGACGCCCTACCGCAACGCCGCGATGTTCGCCACGCTGATCGCCACCCTGAAGGGCGACACCAAGCTCTGCGTGGCGCGCTCGATGACGACGGCGGACGAATGGGTGGTCACGCACACGGTGGCCGACTGGAAAAAGCTGCCCGCGCCCCAGCTGGACAAGCTGCCCACGCTGTTCCTGTACCTGGCCCGCTGACCATGATCCGCCTTTCCTGCACGCTGCTTGCCGCGGCGCTCCTGGCGGGCTGCGCCGCGCGCGGCCCCGCCGGCCTCGATCTGGACACTTCCATCACCGCCGCCAGCCAGAGCAGCCGGGTGCGGTCCGTGGTCGTGCACTACACCACGGTCGACGACGCCGAGTCGCTGCGCCTGCTGTCCAAAGGCAAAGTCAGCGCCCACTACCTGATCGACCTGGACGGTCGCGCGTACCGGCTGGTCGACGAAAACCGCGCCGCGTGGCACGCCGGGGCCAGCTCCTGGTACGGCAACATCGCGATGAACAGCACGTCCATTGGCATCGAGATCGTCAATCCCGGCTGGACCGAGGGCAGCAACGGCGAGCGCGTCTGGCATCCATATGACAGCCGCCAGGTCCGGGCGCTGACCATCCTGTTGCGCGACATCGTCCAACGGCACAACATCGCCCCGGAAAACGTGGTGGGCCACAGCGACATCGCGCCGCAACGCAAGGTGGACCCCGGCCCCCTCTTTCCCTGGAAGTCGCTGGCGGATGCGGGGATAGGACGCTGGTACAACGAGGCCGGCGCGGCCGAGCACCTTGCGCGCCTGCAGACTCAGGGCGTTCCGGATATCGCGTGGTTTCAGAAGCAGCTTCAGCGGCTAGGCTACGCGTGCCCCCAGGACGGCGTACTGGACCGCGCAACGATCAACACGCTGGCCGCATTCCAGATGCACTACCGGCCTGCCCTGCACGACGGCCAGCCCGACGCCGAAACCGCGGCCATCATGCTGGCCATCCTGTAGCCTGGCCGCTGCCCTACGCCCGCCGCCACCACCAGGCGGCGAGGCGCCACCCCAGCAGCACCGCCAACACGGCGGCGTAGATCGCCGGCTCTGTCAGGTCATTCTTGCCGGCCTTGTGCCACCAGTAGTGCAAGATGGCCAGCAGGCCAATCGCGTAGATGGCCCGATGCAGCGTCTGCCAGCGTTTTCCCAGCCGGCGCATCGCCCACTGCGTCGACGTTGCAGCCAGGGCCGTCATCAACACGAAGGCCGAAAATCCCACCATGATGAAGGGACGTTCGGCGATGTCACGCACCATTGCGGCCGGATCGAAGCCACGATCCCACCATACCCAGGCCATGAAATGGAGCGCGGCGTAGAAGAACGCGAACAGTCCGCACATGCGCCGCACGCGCACCAGCGCGGGCTGGCCCGTCAATCGCCGCAGCGGCGTGATCGCCAGCGTGACCAGCAGGCAGACCAGCGCCCAGGTCCCCGAGGATCGGGTCAGAAATTCCACCGGATTGGCAGTGAGCCCATTGTTCACGCCCAGCCATATCCAGCGCGCGAAGGGCGCGATGCCCAGCAGAAACAGCAGCGGCTTGAAGCGCCCGACAGTGCGGGCCGAAAGCTGTGCCTTCGGGTAAGCCGCAGCCGGGGCCACGCGCGGCGTCACAGACATAGAGACGCCCTCAGTAATTGGCCTTCAGGTCCATGCCCTGATAGAGCGATGCCACCTGGTCGCCATAGCCGTTGAACATCAAGGTCTTGCGCTTGGGACTAAACAGGCCGTCCTCACCGATGCGCCGCTCGGTGGCCTGGCTCCAGCGAGGATGCGCGACGTTGGGGTTCACATTGGCGTAGAAGCCGTATTCTTGGGGCGCGGACTTTACCCACGAGGTCACCGGCGGCTTTTCCACCAGCCGGATCTTCACGAGCGACTTGCCGGACTTGAAACCGTATTTCCAGGGCACGGCCAACCGCAGCGGTGCACCATTCTGGTTGGGCAGCACGCGCCCGTAGACCCCGAAGACCAGCATCGCCAGCGGGTGCATGGCCTCGTCCAGACGCAGCCCCTCCACGTAGGGCCAGTCCAGGATGGCCGTACGCACGCCGGGCATGTTTTCCCGCTGCACGGCAGTGACGAACTCGACATACTTGGCGTTGCCGGTCGGCTCCACCTGCTTGAGCACTTCGGACAGGGAATAACCCACCCACGGAATGACCATCGACCAGCCTTCGACGCAGCGCAGGCGATAGACACGGTCTTCCATTGGCGCGAGCTTGAGCAGATCTTCGATGGTGAAGGTGCGGGGCTTGCTGACCTCGCCCTCGACGCTGACGGTCCACGGCTGTGTCTGCAACTTGCCGGCATTTTTTGCCGGATCACCCTTATCTACGCCGAACTCGTAGTAATTGTTGTAGGACGTGACATCCGACAGCGACGTCTGCTTGTCCATGACGCTGAACGCGGGGCTGGGCTTGCCGGGCAGCGCACCGGCCTCCTGGGCATGCGCGGCGCGCGTCGCCCAGCCGGATAACCCGACAGCCGCCGCCGCGGCGCCGGCCCGCAGCATCAGGTCGCGGCGGGATCGCCACACCGCCTCGGAGGTGATCTCGGAAGGGAGAACGTCGTCGGGTTTGCGTATCAGCATCGTAATCTCCGGTATGGCAGCGCGCCTTGCGCGCGCCCCGCATCAATCATGGACGAAGGACGGGACCAAGTTATTCCACGGCGCCGGCCTGGAACATGAAACACCCACGCAATACAGGCGGCGCACCTTCCGGATAGACCTGCCTGCCGGGCGGACGTTCCTGCCGCCCCTTGCTTGCAACCGGCTAGCCGCGTGCGGCAACGCGCGGCATCAGCCATTCACGCATCAGCGGCACCGAGTCGAGCACGGCTTGGGGGGCACACCCCTGAAGCTCTTTCAAGGTATGCGCGCCATAGGTAACGCCCAGACCGTGCACGCCAGCGTTGCAGGCCATCTGCAGATCGTGCGAGGTATCGCCCACCATGATGACCCCCGACGGATCCACGTCCAGCTCCTGCATCAATTCGTGCAACATGGCCGGATGCGGCTTGCTGAAGGTCTCGTCGGCGGTGCGGGTGGCGTCAAAAAGGGGGCCCAGGCCGGTGGCGGCCAGCGCGCGCGTGAGACCGACGCGGCTTTTGCCCGTCGCGACCGCCAGCCGCACGTTCTGGTTGGCCAGGTCGGTCAGCAACTCGTTGATGCCCTCAAACAGGCGCAATTCGGGATCGCGCAGCAGGTAGTGGGTGCGATAGCGTTCAAGGAAGCGCGGCAACATGGCCTGCGTCAATTCGGGGACGGCACGTCGCAATGCGCTTTCGAGGGAGAGGCCGATGACCCAGCTGGCCTCGGAGGCGGTCGGCACCGCGAGCTCAAGGTCGCGGCACGCGCCCTGGATGGCGGCCACGATGCTGTGCGTGGAATCCATCAGGGTGCCATCCCAGTCAAAGACGACCAGCGAATACGACATATCAGGCAGACTCCAGTGATTTCAGAATGTTCCGGCAAGCAGGCGGCAGCTCGGCGGTCAGTGTCATGACCTCGCCCGTCAGGGGGTGAGGAAGGGTGAGGCTGTGGGCATGCAGGAACATGCGGTTGAAGCCTTGGCGCGCAAATTGCGCCCGCACGTCGTCACTGCCGTATTTGTCGTCGCCGACGATGGGAAAGCCGCTTGCGGCCAGATGCACGCGGATCTGGTGCGTGCGCCCGGTGCGCAGCTCGGCGTCGACCAGACTGTAACCGCCAAAACGTTGCTTGAGCGTGACGATGGTGTGCGCCGTCTGCCCGTCCGGGTCCACCTTGACGCGGCGCTCGCCGGATTGCGTGGTCCATTTGGACAAGGACAGCTTGATGTGCTGGCGATCGTTCACCCAGTCGCCCTCGACCAGCGCGAAGTAGTGCTTATCGCTCCGGCCCTCGCGCAGCATGGCGTGCAGGGCCAGCAGCGCGCTGCGCTTCTTGGCAACCATCAGCAGCCCGGAGGTCTCGCGGTCCAGCCGGTGCACCAATTCCAGGAACTTTGCCTGGGGACGGGCCGCGCGCAATTGCTCGATCACCCCGAACGACACGCCACTGCCCCCGTGGACCGCCACGCCGGCGGGCTTGTCCACCACCAGCATCGCATCGTCTTCAAACACGATGGGGAATTCGGCCGCGGGCACGGGCCGGGGCTTGCCCGGGTCGGGCAGGCGCAAGGGCGGAATGCGGACCACATCGCCCTCTTGCACCCGGTAATCGACCTGGATGCGTCCCTTGTTGACGCGCACTTCGCCGCCCCGGATGGCCTTGTAGATATGCGTCTTGGGCACCCCCTTGCACAGCCGCATGAGGAAGTTGTCCAGGCGCTGGCCGGCGTGCTCGGCGCCCACTTCGACCATGCGGACGGCGGGGGCTGCTTTAGAGGCGGATACAGGGGAGGAAGTTTCTTTGCGCATTGCGGAAAGCGACATATAATCGGGACAGCCTAAAGGGGCTGAACAAGCCGCCTGGCGTAGAGATGCAACCAACACGCAACTCCGTCGAGCGCGCGGGCCGCCATTGTACTGCCTGCTCATTCAACCCCTGGGTCTCTTGGTCGCCGGCGCAACCGAGCCCTGTGGAATAGTGGTGTGGCATTCATCTTGCCCGCTTTTCCGGCAGGTCCGTTGCATGCCGCAAGCGGCTCTGAAGCACTGCAAGAATCGTCGCATATTTAAAGCACCAGCTGCGTGTAGGCAACCAATCCGACCGCAGCTGCCGTTCCCCAGCACAACTCCGTCAAACCACATTCAGTGAAGCTGACCCTCCTGCTGAAAGAACCCCGTGCCCCACGGCACGACGTGCCCGCCTGACCCGCGGCGGATACGCCTGGGCGCCGCCCAGGTACGGTCCGCATCTTCTTGCCCGCTTCAGCCGCAGCCCGAGTGGCCCGAGGTCACGCGCCGATATCGGCGCGTCATGACAACGGAGAAACCCTCTCATGAAGCGCATGCTGTTTAATGCGACGCATCAGGAAGAATTACGCGTCGCTATCGTCGATGGGCAAAAACTCATCGACCTTGACATCGAGACTGCCGGCCGCGAACAGCGCAAAGGCAACATCTACAAAGGTGTCATTACCCGGATCGAACCCGGCCTCGAAGCTTGCTTCGTCAACTACGGCGAGGACCGCCACGGCTTTCTGCCCTTCAAGGAAGTTGCCCGCAGCTTCTTCAAGGAAGGCGTGGATGTCCGCACCGCCCGTATCCAGGACGCCCTGCGCGAAGGCCAGGAACTGATCGTCCAGGTCGAAAAGGAAGAACGCGGCAACAAGGGCGCTGCCCTGACCACGTTCATCTCGCTGGCCGGCCGCTACCTGGTCCTGATGCCCAACAACCCCCGCGGCGGTGGTGTTTCGCGCCGCGTCGAGGGCGAGGATCGCCAGGAACTGCGCGACACGATGGAGCAGCTCGATCTGCCCCAGGGCATGAGCATCATCGCCCGCACCGCAGGCATCGGCCGCAACGTCGAAGAGCTGCAATGGGACCTGTCCTATCTGCTGCAGCTCTGGACCGCCATCGACGGCGCCGCGCGCGACAACTCCGCGCCCATCCTGATCTACCTCGAATCCAGTCTGGTCATCCGCGCGATCCGCGATTACTTCTCGCCGGAAATCGGCGAGATCCTGATCGATACCGACGAGATCGCCGACCAGGCCACCGCCTTCATGAGCGTGGTGATGCCGGACAACGTCCAGCGCGTCAAACGCTACCGTGACGACATCCCCCTCTTCTCGCGCTTCCAGATCGAACACCAGATCGAGACGGCCTACTCGCGCACCGTGCAACTGCCCTCGGGCGGCGCCATCGTCATTGACCACACCGAAGCGCTGGTGTCCGTCGACGTGAACTCGGCCCGCTCGACCCGCGGCGCCGACATCGAGGAAACCGCGCTGCGCACCAACTCGGAAGCGGCTGACGAAGTGGCCCGCCAGTTGCGCCTGCGCGACCTGGGCGGCCTGATCGTCATCGACTTCATCGACATGGAAGACAGCAAGAACCAGCGCGCCGTCGAACAGCGCCTGCGTGATGCCCTCCATTTCGACCGTGCCCGCGTCCAGATGGGCAAGATCTCGCGCTTTGGCCTGATGGAACTGTCGCGCCAGCGCCTGCGCCCCGCCCTGAACGAAGGCTCGCACATCACCTGCCCGCGCTGCAACGGCACCGGCGTGATCCGCGACGCCGAATCCAGCGCCCTGCACGTGCTGCGCCTGCTGCAGGAAGAAGCCATGAAGGAGAACACCGCGGCGGTCCACGCCCAGGTGCCCGTCGACGTGGCCACCTACCTGCTGAACGAAAAGCGCGCCGACATCACCAAGATGGAAGCCCGCCTGAAGGTCAACCTGATGCTGATCCCCAACAAGCATCTGGAAACGCCGCACCACCACATCGAGCGCCTGCGCCACGACGACCCCCGCCTGGAAGAAGTGAAGACCAGCTTCGAACTGGTGGAAGCGCCTGCCACGGACGCGCCCTGGCAGCCCCGCGAGAACGAAATCAAGTCGCGCCCGGAAGCCCTGGTCAAGGGCATCACGCCCTCGCAGCCCGCTCCCGTCTCCACGCCCGCAGCGCCGGCCGCGGCACCTGCCGCGCCCGCAGCAGGCGCCGGTCTGGGCGGTCTGTTCAAGCGGCTGGTCGGCTGGCTGACCGGCGGCTCCGAGCCCGCCAAGCCCGCGCCTGCCGCCACCGAGGAAACCGCCAAGCGCGCCGCCCCGGCCCGTGGCAAGGGCCGTAACGGCCATGACGGCCAGGACCGCCGCGGTGAACGCCACGGTTCCGACCGCAACCGCAATCGCCGCGGCGAAGGCCGTGGCGAAGGCGCCGAGGCCACCGAAGGCGGCCGTCACCACGTGCGTGGCAATCGCCGCTCGGACGCCGAGCGCGGCGAACGCAACAACCGTGGCGAAGGCCGCGGCGAGCGCGACGCGCCGGCCGCCACCCAGGCAGCCCTGGCGTCCGCCCGTCCTGAACAAGCCCCTGAGCTCAACGGCGACGACACCGGCGCAGGCCGCAACCGCCGTCGTGGCCGTGGCCGCAACCGCCGCGAGGAAGGCCAGGCCGACGCGCCGATGAGCGAACAGGAAAGCATGGTCGCCGCGCTGGCCCAGACGGTCGCCACCGCGCTGCCCGACTCCAAGTCGGATGCCAAGCCTGCCGCCGAAGCTGCCATGGACACCGCTGACGCCGACGATCTGTCCGCCGAAGCGATCCCGGGCGTTGAAGGCGCCGAAGGCGCGGCCGATCCGGAGCGCAAGCGCCGCCGCCGCCGCAGCCGCCGTGGCCGCCGCAGCCAGGACGAAGCTGGCCTGGCCGGCAGCGACGAGCAGCAGGAAGACGGCGCCGAAGACGCTGGCGAGCAGCAGGCCGAAGGCGTCGACGCCCAAGCCGCCGAGCCGGTTCAAACCGCAGCCGCCGAGGCAGCGCCCGCCCCGGCCCAGCCGGTTCAAGCGCCGGCCCAGCCCGTGCAGACCGCCGCGCAGCCCGAGCAAGCACCGTCCGAACCGGTTCAAGCGCCCAAGGCTGAACCTGTCCAGGCCGCCTCAGAGCCCGCCGTTGAGCGCGCGGCTGAGCCCGCGATCGAGCCCCTGACCCAAGCCGCGGCTGAACCCGTCGCCCAACCGGTCCAGACGGCTCCCGAAGCGACCCCGCCCGTCACCGTGCAACCCGCAAGCGAGGCTTCGGTCCCCGCCGCGCCGGTGCAGGCGCCGGTGGAAGCGCCTGCCGTCGAACCGGTCGTCCCGGCCCCGGCAGCTGCGCCCGCCCCCGCGCCCGTCGCGCCGGCCCCCGCGCCGGTGGCTCCGGCCAGCGCGCAGCAGCCCATCGTGGTGCCCGCCGCTGCCCCCGCCGCCAAGGCGCAGGCCTTGCACGACGTGGTCAACGCCGCTGGCCTGAAGTGGGTGGAAACCGATCCGGAACGCCACGCACAGACGCAGCAACGCATTGCTGCCTCGTATGCGCCGGTTCGCCTGGGCCGCGAGCGCAAGCCCGTGACGCCCGTCTCGAACGAGCCGCTGGTTCAGGTCGAAACGCGCCACTAAGCCGCTGGACCGCCAGGCCCCCGGGGCCTGGCCCTGAGAAGCACAACACCCCGCACACCGGAAACGGTCTGCGGGGTGTTTTTTTTGCCTCGAGCGGCGTCAGTCGCTTGCCGAATGGCGCGCCTGCGGATCGAGGGCGCGGCCCGCTTCCTCCACAAAGGCTTCCGCCAGGGCCGAATGCGGCATGTGACGCGCCCACAGAATGCCCATCCGGCGCAGCGGCGCTCGGCCGGGCAGCAGCACACGCTTGACGCGGCGGCTGTCGAGCCAATCCGGCGCCCAATCCGGCACCAGCGACACGCCCAGCCCCTCCGAGACCATGCAGGCAATGCCCATCAGGCCGTCGACCTCCAGCCGCTCGCGGGGCGCAATGCCATGCTGGCGCAGGTATTGGTCTGCCAGCCGCCCGCCCCAGACATTGCGGTCGTAGCGGATGAAGGGTTGCGTGCGCATCAGCTCGTGCGCGTCGTTGCCCGGCGTGTCGGGCGGGGCGAGCACGACCAACGGCTCCTCGGTCACCTGCTTCCAGGCGTAGCCCTTGGACAGGTTGAATTGCGGCTTGACGATGAACGCCGCATCCAGGTCAGCGTTGATGACGCGGTGGTACAGATGGTTGGAAGTGCCGGGCTCCATGAAGACCGCCAGCTTGGGCATGCGCCGGTACAGCCGGGCCAGCACGATGGGCATGATGCCGGTCAAGGCCGACGCCGAGACGCCCAGGCGCAGCTCGCCGAGCGGCGCGTCGTCCGCGGCGCTGGCCCGCAGGTCGCGCACCTCGCGCAGCACGCTGCGGGCGCGCTCGAGCACTTTCAGGCCGGCTTCGGTCGCCTTGACGCTGCGGCCGACACGCTTGATCAGCGTGGCGCCCAGCTCTTCTTCCAGCGTGCGCACGCGCGCCGCGATGGCGGCGGGGGTCAGGTCCAGCCGCCGCGCGGCCTCGGCGAGCGAGCCGCTCTCGATGACCGACACAAAGCTCTGCACATAGCGCGTATCCACGGTCTCCCCCTTTTCTTGACGTGTGGCAAACCACAACAATTTTATGGATTGAAGCCATTAAACAGCAGATGTTCGCAGGACAGATCAATGCCAGAATCGGAAATCGCAGCCGCGCGACCGCGGCGCGCTTTTTCCATCCTTCCAATAACGAGTAGAGACATGACGACCCCTGCCCGCATTCCCGGCGTTTTTTCTCCTGTCCTGACGCCGTTCGACGAGCGCTACCGCCCGGCACTGGGGCGCTACGTGAAGCACTGCCGCTGGCTGCGCGATCAGTCCGTCGGACTGGCCATCTTCGGCACCAACTCCGAGGCCAACTCGCTGTCGCTGGAAGAAAAGCACACGCTGCTGGACGCGCTGCTCGAAGCGGGGGTGGAACCGTCGGCGCTGATGCCGGGCACGGGCGCCTGCGCGCTGCCCGATGCCATTTCGCTGACGCAGCATGCCGTGCGCAGCGGCAGCATGGGCGTGCTGGTCCTGCCGCCCTTTTATTACAAAGGGGTCAGCGACGAAGGCCTTTTCCGCTACTACGCCGAGCTGATCGAGGGCGTGGGCGACGACAAGCTGCGCATGTATCTCTATCACATCCCGCCCGTGAGCCAGGTGCCCCTGAGCCTGGCCCTCATCGAGCGTCTGCTCGATCGTTATCCCGGCATCGTCGCCGGCGTGAAGGACAGCGGCGGCGATTGGGCCAACACGGCCGCGATGATCGAGCGCTTTTCGCCCCGCGGATTCCAGGTCTATGCGGGCAGCGAGGCATTCCTGTTGCAGACCCTGCGCGCGGGCGGCGTGGGCTGCATCACGGCCACGGGCAACGTCAATCCGGGTCCGATCGTGGCGCTCCAGCAGCGCTGGCAGGAGGCGGACGCCGACGAGCGTCAGGCGGGCCTGAACGCCACGCGCAACGTGTTCCAGCAGTTTCCGATGATTCCCGCCATGAAGGCGGCCATCGCCTGGAAGTCCGGCGATGCGGCGTGGGCCACGGTAAGGCCGCCGCTGGTGGAACTGAATGCCTCGCAGACAGAGGGGCTGAAGGCCGCGTTGCAGGCGAACGGGTTTGAGATGCCAGGCGCCGCCGCGCTGTCCGACGCCTGAGCGCTTCTGCACCACACGCGAAGGGTCAACACGCGGACGGTCAATACGCTGACCGTCCGCGGCGCCGCCGTCTTGCGGGGCGGTCAGCTCACCACGCCGATATTCCACGGCACGAATTCGTGGTCCCCCAGTCCCAGCAACTCGCTCTTGCTGCGGTCGCCAGAGGCTACCCGCAGGATTTCCTCGAAGATCCGCTGCGCCACCTCCTGCAGGGTTGCCGTGCCGTCCAGGATGTCGCCGCAGTTGACGTCCATGTCTTCGGTCAGCCGGTCGAACATCGGCGTATTGGTGGCCAGCTTGATCGAGGGCACCGGCTTGGCGCCGAACATCGAGCCGCGGCCGGTCGTAAAGCAGATGATGTTGGCGCCGCCCGCGATCTGCCCCGTTGCCGACACGGGATCGAACCCCGGCGTGTCCATGAACACCATGCCCGGCTGCCGGACAGGTTCCGCGTAGCGGTAGACCTCCATCAGCGCCGTGGTGCCGCCCTTCATCGACGAGCCCAAGGATTTTTCAAAGATGTTGGCAAGGCCGCCCATCTGGTTGCCCGGACTGACCTTGCCGTTGATCTGTACGTCGCGCCCCGGTGAGTACTCTTCCTTCCACCAGCGGATGCGCTGCACCAGCTTCTCGCCGACTTCGCGATTGCGCGCCCGTGACGTCAGCGTATGCTCGACGCCATAGATCTCCGGCGTCTCCGACAGGATGGCAGTGCCGCCATGCCGCACCAGGATATCCATGGCCGCGCCCAGCGCCGGATTGGCGGTGATCGACGAAAAGCCATCCGAACCGCCGCATTGCAGGCCGATCTTCAGGTGCCGCGCCGGCACCGGCTCGCGCCGCGCGTCGTTCGCGGCCGGCAGCATCGCCTTCACCGCGGCAACGCCGGCCTCGATCGTTTTGCGGGTGCCGCCCGTCTCCTGCATGATGAAGGTCTGCAGCCGCGCGCCCGCCTCCAGGCCCTGGTCCTTGAGCAACGCATCGAGCTGATTGCGTTCGCACCCGAGGCCGACGATCAGCACGCCCGCAAAATTTGCGTGACAGGCGTATCCGCCCATCGTGCGCCGCAAGAGATCCATCGGCTCGCCGGACATCTCCATGCCGCAGCCCATGCCGTGACTCAGCGCCACCACGCCGTCCACATTCGGATAGGCGTTCATGACATCCTGCGTGAACGCGGCCGCAATCCGGTGCACCACCGTGGCCGAACAGTTCACCGTGGCAAGAATCCCGATGTAGTTGCGCGTGCCCACCTGCCCGTTGGCGCGCACGATGCCCTGGAATTGCGCCTGCTCCGATTCGGGCAGGATTTGCGTCGGGACGTAGTCCCGCGCGTGCGCATAATCGCGGTCGAATTCCTGGAAATCCATGTTGTGCGAATGCACGTACGTGCCCGCCGGGATGTCGGTGGCGGCAAAGCCGATGCAGACGTTGTATTTCAGGATGGGTTCGCCCGCGCGCAGGTCGCGCGCCGCGATCTTGTGGCCGGCGGGCACTTGGCTGCGGCTGACAAGGTTTTCGGAGGGTACGGCAGTGCCGATGCCGATGGGCACGCGCGCCACCACGACGTTGTCTGCGGAATGCAGCCGGATGACGGGGCCGGCGGCGCGTTTTTCGGTGAAGTCGATCATGTCATTGTCTCGGGTGAATGAATGGGAGCCGCCGCTGAACGGCTCCCGCTGACGCCCGCCCAGGGGCGCCAGCACGTGGTGACCGCGTTATTCCGGCTTGATGCCGATGTCGCGGATCAGTACCGACCAGCGCGGCAGTTCGGCGCCCACGAATTGGCTGAAGGCCGCCGAATCGCTGCCCACCACCGTGAACCCTTGCTCGCTCAGCTTGGCCTGCATGTCCTGTTGCGCCAGCGCGGTGCGGATGGAATTGGACAGCTTCTCGATCACCGGCTTGGGCGTCTTGGCCGGCGCGAACACGCCATACCAGGTCGACACCTCGAAGTCCTTGAAGCCCGATTCGGCCAGCGTGGGAATCTGCGGCGCCTTGGGATCGCGCTTCAGGCTGGTGATCGCCAGCGGACGCACCTTGCCCGAGGCGATGTGCGGCAGCGCCACCGGCAGGTTCGCAAACATGTAGGGCACGTGTCCGCCCAACACGTCGGCGATCGCCGCCGATTCGCCCTTGTAGGGCACGTGCGTGACCTTGGTGCCGACCCGGTGCGCGTACAACTCACCCGCGATGTGTTGCGGGCCGCCCTGGCCGGAGGACGCATAACTGAGCGCGCCGTTGCCTGCCTTGCGGATGTGCTCGGTCAGCTCGCCGACGCTTTTCACATCGATCATCGCGGGGTTGACCACGAGGATGAGGGGCATCGTCACGATCTGCGATACCGGTTCGAAGTCGGTCTCGGGTTTGAACGGCAGCGTGGGGAACAGGGACGGCGCCACGACCATGGTGGATTGCGATCCCAGGAACAGCGAGTAGCCATCGGCGGGCGAGCGGGCCACGTTGTCGGCCGCGATCGTGCCCGTGGCGCCGGCGCGGTTTTCCACCACCACCTGCTGACCCAGGCTGTCGGCCATCTTGGCGCCTACCAGCCGCGCCACGATATCGGCGCCGCCACCCGGCGCGAAGCCGACGACCATGCGCAGGGGCTTGGTGGGAAATTCGTCGGCCAGCACGGCGACCGGGGCGGCCGCCAGCGACAGGACAAGACCGGCGGCGCCGGCAATGCGCGCCAAGCGGCGCGCCTTCATACAGGGGTATTTCATCTGCGTCTCCGTGTGCCGCCTGCCGGGCCTGCCCCCCATCACGCATGCAGCGGCGGATCGAAGCCTCCCACGACGGCTCGTTGTGGTTTTGGGTGTTGCCAGGGCATTCTGGCCATTGCACTCAACACCAACAAGTACGTGAACACGCAGTCAAACGATAATTTTTTTGTGGTTTTAGCGGTGGCCCCAGGATGACCGGCGGCCCAGGCGACGCACAAAAAAAACCACCCGAGAACGGGTGGTTTTCAAGATCTGCGCCCGGGACGTTCCGGCAGGCGGGAACGCTCAGGACGTCACGATGCGATCAGAACTGGTACGTGTAGGTGAGTTGCACCACGTCCAGGCCCGGGTTCGGGCGCTTGATGCTGGCATTCGAGAAGTGCGAATAGCGCACGCCGATGCGGTTGTTCGGCGTGAGCAGGAAGCCAACGCCGACGTGGTCGCCGAATTGGAAGGCCGTGCTGATGTTTTCGTCGGCGAAGCGCGTGCTGGAGAACAGCGTGGCGCCGATACCCGCTTCGATGTAGAAGCGTTCGCCGGTCCACCAGCGGAACATCGGGATGGCGCTGAACTGCCACACATGGCCGGGCGAACGCGAACCGTCAGCCTGCCAATAGGAGGCGCCGAATTCCGGCGTCAGGTCCAGCCGGCCCCAGTTGCCGCCGAATTGATAGGTCCAGAGCGAGGCAGTTTCGTAGTTCAGGGTCAGGCGCTTGTAGTGATCGCCAATGCCGTAGTGCAGGCTGACGCCGCCCTGCGTGCCCTCGGACGACTGGGCGCTGGCAAAGGTGGCAACGCCTGCCAGGGCCAGGCCGGCAAGGCGCGTCAGCATTTTCTTCTTCGTCGACTGCATGGGATTAACTCCATCTATTTCTGGACTAACGGGGAACATTAGCAAAATCCGGACCAACCCGCCTTACGCATGTCGCAATATGGCAACAAACGGACATGAAAAAGACTGTTCCGGACCACGCGTAATTCAAGCTTGAGATTTTGCGCTAGGCGCCTTAGCAAGTGGCGTGCCCGGGCTTTGAAGCTGCGCGCAAAAACAAAAATGCCGCCCGAAGCACGAAGCTGCTGGCGGCATTTTCCGAAGCCGGCACTGCCGTCATGCGGCAGCCCGGCGCCGGCAGCATTGTCAGGCAGTAACCACGTCCGCCGGCTGATTGGTCAGCAGCGCCAGCAGGCGGGCGATTTCTTCGCGAAGCTGGCGGCGATCCACGACCATGTCGATGGCGCCCTTTTGCAGCAGGAATTCCGCGCGCTGGAAGCCTTCCGGCAGCTTTTCCCGCACGGTCTGTTCGATCACGCGCGGGCCGGCAAAGCCGATCAGGGCCTTGGGTTCGGCAATGACGACGTCACCCATGAACGCAAAGCTGGCCGACACACCGCCCATCGTGGGATCGGTCAGGACGCTGATGAACGGCAGGCCGGCGGCCGACAGACGGGTCAGCATGGCGTTCGTCTTGGCCATCTGCATGAGCGACAGCAGGCTTTCCTGCATGCGCGCGCCGCCCGAAGCGGCCACGCAGATGAACGGCGTCTTGTTGTCCAGGGCTGCCTGCGCGCCGCGCGCAAAGCGCTCGCCCACTACCGAGCCCATCGAGCCGCCCATGAATTCGAATTCAAAGCAGGCCAGCGTGGCGGGCACGCCGCGGATCGAGCCGCTCATGACCACCAGCGCGTCGGATTCGCCCGTGGCCTTGACGGCCTCTTGCAGGCGCTCGGGATACTTGCGCGTGTCCTTGAACTTCAGGGTGTCGACCGAACGCGTGGTCTGGCCGATTTCAACGCGGCCTTCCATGTCGAGCAGCGAATCGATCCGGGCGCGAGCCCCGATCCGCATGTGGTGGTCGCACTTGGGGCAGACGTGAAGGTTGGCTGCCAGGTCTTCGCTATACAGCACCGATTCGCACGACGGGCATTTCACCCAAAGGCCTTCGGGAACGCGGCGGGCGCCGCTGTCGCTGGTTTTGTTGATGCGAGGCGGCAGGAGTTTATCGATCCAGCTCATTGAGTATTCATCCCGTTTGAGATCGCGACCCGGCCGCTCAGGCCGACGCGTTCTCTCGTTTTACTTGATCCAGCGCCTGCCGGATGGTGCGCAGCCAGCCGCTGGCGGCGGCGACTGCGGCGTCGGTTTGCTGGGCAGCCGGTGCGTTGGCGACCGCCTGCTCCATGGTTTCAATCAGTTTGCTGCCAATGACCACGGCGTCGGCCGATCGGGCCACGCGCTGGGCGCTTTCGGCATCGCGGATGCCGAATCCCACGCCGACCGGAATGTCGCGCACGTGGCGGCGAATCAGGGCCACGCGGTCGGCGACGTCGTCGGTGTTCAGCGAACCCGCGCCCGTCACACCCTTGAGCGACACGTAATACACGTAGCCGCGCGCCACCGTGGCGACGGCCTTGATGCGTTCTTCTGTGGACGTGGGCGCCAAAAGGAAGATGGGCGCAATGCCGTGCTCACCCAGGGTGGCGGCGAACTCGATGACTTCCTCGGGCGGATAGTCCACGACCAGCACGCCGTCCACGCCGGCCTGCGCGGCGCGGCTGGCGAATTCTGCCTGCCCCATGCGTTCGATGGGATTGGCGTAGCCCATCAGCACCACCGGCGTCGCGGTGTCGCGCTGGCGGAAATCTGCCACCAGTTCGAGCACGCGGGCCAGGCCCACGCCCTGCGCGATGGCGCGGTCGGCGGCGCGTTGGATGACGGGGCCATCGGCCATGGGATCCGAGAACGGCACGCCCAGTTCGATGACGTCGGCGCCGGCATCCACCAGCGCGTGCATCAGCGGCACGGTGGCGCCGGGGGAAGGATCGCCGGCGGCGATGTAGGGAATCAGGGCTGCGGCGCGGCCGGACTCTGCGGTGCGCGCGAAAGCCGCGGCAATGCGATCGGTGCGGGTTGTCATGTTCAGAGCTCGATGCCGGCGCGTTCGGCGACGGTGTGCATGTCCTTGTCGCCGCGGCCCGACAGATTGACCAGGATCACGGCGTCGCGCGGCAGCGTGGCGGCCATCTTGACGGCTTGCGCGATGGCGTGCGAGGACTCCAGCGCGGGCATGATGCCTTCGATGCGGCAGCAATCGTGAAAAGCCTTCAGGGCTTCCTCGTCGGTGATGCCGACGTATTCGGCGCGGCCCGAATCCTTCAGCCAGGCGTGTTCCGGGCCGACGCCCGGATAGTCCAGGCCGGCGGAGACGGAATGCGTTTCCTGGACCTGGCCGTCCGCGTTCTGCATGACGTAGGTGCGGTTGCCGTGCAGCACGCCCACCTGGCCCGCGGCCAGCGATGCAGCGTGCTTGCCGCTGTCCATGCCCTCGCCCGCCGCTTCGACGCCGATCAGGCGCACTTCTTCGTGGGGGATGTAGGGATGAAAGATGCCCATGGCGTTGGAGCCGCCGCCCACCGACGCCACGACGTAGTCGGGCTGGCGGCCGATGGCCTCGGGCATCTGCGTCAGGCATTCGTTGCCGATGACGGTCTGGAAATCGCGCACCATGCGGGGATAGGGGTCGGGACCCGCCACCGTGCCGATGATGTAGAACGTGTTTTCGATGTTGGTGACCCAGTCGCGCATGGCTTCGTTCAGCGCGTCCTTCAGGGTGCGCGAACCGGAAGTCACGGGCACCACGGTCGCGCCCAAGAGCTTCATGCGGTAGACGTTGGAGGCCTGGCGGCGCACGTCTTCGCTGCCCATGTACACCACGCATTCCATGCCGTAGCGGGCCGCGACGGTGGCCGTGGCCACGCCGTGCTGGCCCGCGCCGGTTTCGGCGATGACGCGCGGCTTGCCCATGCGCTTGGCCAGCAGGGCCTGGCCGATGCAGTTGTTGATCTTGTGCGCGCCGGTGTGGTTCAGGTCTTCGCGCTTGAACCAGATCTGGGCGCCGCCGACCAGCTCGGACCAGCGCCGGGCGTGGTAGACGGGGCTGGGCCGGCCCACGAAATGCTTGAGTTCGTAGTTGAACTCTTCCAGGAAGGCGGGATCGACCCGATAACGGTCATAGGACGCGCGCAGTTCATCGAGCGCGTGCATCAGCGTTTCCGCCACGAAAACACCGCCATAAGGCCCGAAATGGCCCTTGGCATCCGGAAAGTCGTAAGGTTTCACCAAAGCATCTCCCCCGGCATCGCGGCAGGCCACTGCCGGCCGCAAATCCGGTTTGCAACCCGTCATTTTACCTGACGCGGACGGCACCGGCGTGCCGCCCGCCCCCAGGAGGTCCGCTCGTCAGAGCGACTGCCCCATGCGGCGCAGGAAGGTTTCACAGGCGGCAAGCTGGTCCAGCGCCACGTATTCGTTGGGCTTGTGGGCCTGTTCGATGTGGCCGGGGCCGCAGACCACCGTGGGAATGCCGATCCCCTGGAAAAGCCCCGCCTCGGTGCCGTAGGCCACCTTGCGCGTGGCGCGGTCTTCGGTCAGGGCGCGCACGAGCTGGGTGATGGCGGCTTCTTCCGAGGCTTCCAGGGCGGGCGCGGCGGCGCCGGTCTCGATTTCGATGCTGGCGCCGTCGAATTCGGCCTTCATCTTCGGCAGCAACTCTTCGCGCACGTATTTTTCGACTTCGGCCTGGATGTCGTCGGGGCGCATGCCCGGCAGATTGCGGAATTCGTAGGTGAATTCGCACAGTTCGGGAATGGTGTTGACCGCGATGCCGCCCCGGATCTGGTTGGTGGTCATCGTGGAGAACGGCACGTCGTAGAACTGATCGTAGGGGCCGTTGGCCTTGAAGCTGTCCGCGAGGTCGCGGATGCGGCAGATCAGGCGGGCGGCGTATTCGATGGCGTTGCAGCCGCGCGGCGTGAGCGAGGAATGCGCCGCCTTGCCGTGGACCTTGCAACGGAAGAGATTGATCCCCTTGTGGGCCACCACGACCTGCATGCCGGTGGGTTCGCCCACGACGCAGCCCTCGGGGCGGATGCCGCGTTCGTGCAGGTCGGCCAGCATGTACGGCGCGCCCGCGCAGCCGACTTCCTCGTCGTAGGAGAATGCCAGGTGGATGGGTTTCTTGCGCGGCATGGCCATGAATTCGGGCACCAGGGCGAGGGATCCGGCAATGAAGCCCTTCATGTCGCAGCTGCCGCGGCCATAGAGCAGACCGTCTTTTTCGACAAGTTTGAACGGGTCCGTGCTCCAGTCCTGGCCGTCCACGGGCACCACGTCGGTGTGGCCCGACAGGACGATGCCGCCCTGCTGGTTGCCGTCTTGCGCCGGCAGCGTGGCAAAGAGGTTGGCCTTGGTGCGCTCGGGGTTGTGCGCCAGCCATGCCTCGACGCCCTGGCCCTTGAGCCAGTCACGGACGGTTTCGATCAGGGCAAGATTGGAATTGCGGCTGGTGGTGTCAAAGCCAACCAGCGTTTCCAGCCAGGTGCGCGCGTTCATGTCACTACTCTCGTGGGGAAAAGACGCAGTGTAAAGCCAGGCAGCGGCCGCGTCTCGGGCCCCTTGCGGACGATTGCCAGGACGGCCGGGGCGGCACGGCCTAGAATGTCGGCCGGATTTTACAAAGCCCCCAAGGAGATCCCGTGCAGCACAAAGCAGTCCCCACACGCAACATCGTGGCAGCGGTAATCGGCAACGCCCTCGAATGGTATGACTTCCTGGTGTTCGCGTTCATGACGCCGATCATCGCCAAATTGTTCTTTCCCACAGACCCCAGCGTCCCCGGCAGCGAACTGAACGCCATCCTCATGACCACCGCCATCTTCGGCGTCGGGTTCTTCATGCGCCCGGTGGGCGGCATCATCCTGGGCCTGTACGGCGACCGCAAGGGCCGCAAGGCCGCCATGGTGCTGGTGACCTCGCTGATGGCCGTGTCCATCGCGCTGATCACGGTGGCGCCCACCTACCACGCGGCCGGCATCCTGGCGCCGATCTTCATCCTCATCGCTCGCTTGCTGCAAGGCTTCTCGGCCGGCGGTGAGTTCGGCACGTCGACGGCGCTGCTGATCGAAATGGCGCCCAACGGCAAGCGCGGGTTCTACGGCTCGTGGCAGATGGCGGGCCAGATGCTGGCGCTGCTGATTGGCGCGGCCTGCGGCACGCTGATCACCGAGTTCTTCACCGAGCAGCAGATCGCCGACTGGGCATGGCGCCTGCCGTTCGCCTTTGGCCTGGTGATCGTGCCGATCGCCATCTATATCCGCCGCAACGTCGACGAAACGGACGCCTTCAAGCAAATGAAGGAAGCCGACCGCCAGGCCGCCGAGCGCGGCGAGGTAAAGCGCCTGTCGCTGGGTCAGATGCTGCGCACCCACACGCGCGAGACGCTGATCGGCGTGGGCCTGGTGGTGACGGCCACGGTGTCCATCTACATCACCTTCACGTATCTGGTCACCTATTCGACCAAGGTGCTGATGCTGCCGCTGAACCAGACCTTCCTGGTGCAGATGGCGGGCGCGGCGCTGATGGTGGTGCTGACCCCGTTCATGGGCGCCTGGTCCGACCGCATCGGCCGCCGTCCGCTCGTGATCGGCTCGCTGATCGGCTACCTGATCGTGCTGTACCCGCTGTACTTCTGGCTGTCGGATGCGCCGTCGATCGGCCGCCTGCTGACCGTGCAGGTCGTGGTCTGCATTTTCGTGTCGGCGTTCTTTGGCGTGTTCAGCACGGTGATGGCCGAGCTGTTCCCGGCGCGCGTGCGTTCGGTGGGCCTGTCGCTGGCCTATAACGTGGCCGTGATGATCTTTGGCGGGTTCGCGCAGTTCATCGTGACCTGGCTCATCAAGACCACCGGCTCGCCCATGGCGCCCGCCTACTACGTGATGTTTGGTGTGGCCCTGGGCCTGGTTGCCGCGTTCTACATGCGTGATCGCGCGCATGAAGACCTGGAGCACTGAGGCCTGAACCGCCCCGCCCCGCGTTGTTCAGCGCGTGGGGCAATCTCCGGCAGCGGCGCCGCTGCCGGACACCCCTCTAGCGGCGCGTTGCCGACGACACGCCTGGCACTTCGGCCAGCGCATCGAGCGCGCGCGACAGCGATTCGCCGCCGCGCACTTCCACCGTGAACACCATGTGAGCCAGCGACTGCTTGCTCTGCGTGTTCACGCCCACCACGTTCAGGCGCAGGCGCGCAAACACTTCGGACAGGTCGCGCAAGAGGCCCGACCGGTCGTGCGCGCGCACGCTGATGTCGACCGGATAGAAGGTATCGGCGGTTTCGCCCCACGCCACCTCGATGACGCGTTCGGGCTCACGCGCGGCCAGCGCCAGGTAGCTGTGGCAGTCGCGGCGGTGAATAGACACGCCACGCCCGCGCGTCACGAATCCGGAGATCGCGTCCGGCGGCGCGGGGCGGCAGCAGCGGGCAAGCTGCGTCAACAGCGACCCCACCCCGACCACCAGCACGCCGCTCTTGCCGCTTTTCTCGGCGCTGCCCGCGCTGGCGTGCCGCAGCGCGGCCGGCGTGGGCTCGGCCGCCGGCGCCGGCTGCTGGAACACCGCATCGATCTGGCGCAGGCTGAATTCTTCCTTGGCCGCGGCAACGTACAGGTCGTCGGCGCGGGCAAAGCCCAGGTTCTGGGCCAGCTGCTCCAGGTTGATGGCCGTCTTGCCCAGACGCTGCAGTTCCTTTTCGACGAGCGCCTGGCCCTGCGTGATGCGCTGCTGCAGTTCAATGGCGTTGAACCACATGCGCACCTTGGCGCGTGCGCGGGGGCTGGCCAGAAAGCCCAGCTGCGGATTGAGCCAGTCGCGCGACGGGCCGCCGGACTTGGCGGAGATGATCTCCACGGTCTGCCCGGTGGACAGATGCGTCTGCAGCGGCACCATCTGTCCATCGACGCGCGCGCCCCGGCAACGGTGACCCAGGTCGGTATGCAGGTGGTAGGCAAAATCCACCGGCGTGGCGCCGGCGGGCAGCTCGATCACGCGCGCCTGGGGCGTCAGCACATAGATGCGCTCGTCGGTGTGCGCGGGCGCCGCCACCGCGCCGCGGCTCTTGCCCGCGGCGGCCCTGCCCGAGCCGGGCTTGGCCGGCTCAGGCGGCGTGTCCGCGCCGCCCTCGACTTCGCTGTTCCAGGCCAGTAACTGGCGCATCCAGGCAAGCTGCCGGTCGTATTCGCTGGAGGCGGCCACCTGGCCGCCCTTGGCGCCCGCTTCCTTGTAGCGCCAGTGCGCGGCCATCCCGTATTCGGCGAACTGATGCATCTCGCGCGTGCGGATCTGCACTTCGAAGGGGCGGCCATCGTCATCGGTGACCACCGTGTGCAGGGACCGGTAGCCGTTGGGCTTGGGCCGCGAGATGTAGTCGTCGAATTCCTCGGACAGCGGCGTCCACATCTCGTGCACCATGCCCAGCGCCGTGTAGCACGCGCGCACGTCGTCGACGATGACGCGCAGCGCCCGCAGGTCGTACATCTGCGAGAAGTCCAGGCGCTTGACGCGCATCTTGTTCCAGATGCTGTAGATGTGCTTGGGCCGGCCGCTGACCTCGGCCTGGATGCCGCTTTTGGCCAGGGCTTGTTGCAGGCGGGCGATGGCGCCGGCGATGAAGGCCTCGCGCTCGACCCGTTTTTCTTCCAGCAGGCGGGCGATGTGCTTGTACTTTTCGGGCTCAAGAAACCGGAAGGACAGGTCTTCCATTTCCCATTTGATCTGCCAGATGCCCAGCCGGTTGGCCAGCGGCGCGTACAGGTCCAGGGTCTCGCGGGCAAAGTCGGGCGAGCACGGGGCCTTGGTTTCGGCGTGCCAGCGCAACGTGCGCAGCCGCGATGCCAGCCGCATCAGCACGATGCGCAGGTCGGCGGCCATGGCCAGCAGCATCTTGCGCTGCATTTCCTTTTGCGAGCCGCTTACCGCGGCGGCGTCGCTGGCCTGGCGGGCGACCACGCCCAGGCGCAGCAGGGCGTAGGCGCCCTGCACCAGCCGCGCGACCTCCGTGCCAAAGGCAGCGGCGATGGGGTCGTTTCGCAGGGACGGCGCGGGGGCCATCAGGTCGGTGGGCAGCGCGGCCAGGAGCGCGGCGGTGCGCGTGGCCGCGTCGGTGTGCATGGCGGCCAGGATACGGACCACGCCGGCGCCGTGGCCGGCCAGGGGCTCGCCCGTGAGGGCGTTCTGGCCGTGGAAACGCGGCTCGGCCCAGGCGACGGCCCGGTCCAGCAACGTCAGGCCATCGGCATCCAGGCCCGCCCCGGCTTCCTGCCGCCAGGAAGCGTCGAATGGCGAAGGCGCATCGGGAACAGGCGGGGCGGACATGACGGGCGTAGCACAGGTATCTGGTTGAATATCCCGACACTCTACACTAGGGTTCAATCACCCTGAACACCCTGCCGCATCCCGGCATATGGAAGGAACCAAAGCTTATGTTGCGCTGGCTGAAGGGGCGCGGCGCCCGCCCGTCCGAGGTCGCCGAAATGCAGGCCCGCATCCCGCCCGAACTGTGGCGGCAGGTGCTGGACACCTATCCGTTTCTGGCCGTGCTGACGCAGGACGAAGCCGCCCAGCTGCAGTCGCGCGCCGCGTGGCTGCTCGCCAGCAAGACCATCAACGGCGCGCAGGGACTGGAGGTCTCGGACTTCATGCGGCTGTCCATCGCCGCGCAGGCCTGCCTGCCCATCCTGAACCTCACGCCCGAGCTGTACGAAGGCTGGGACGAGATCATCGTGTATCCCGCCAGCTTCCGCATTCCGCGCTCGCGTCAGGACGAGGATGGCGTGGTCCACGAGTACATCGAGGACGCCGCGGGCGAAGCCTGGGAAGGCGGGCCGCTGGTCCTGTCCTGGGAGGACACGCAGTTGTCCGAAGGCGGCTTTAACGTGGTCATCCACGAATTTGCCCACAAGCTGGATCTGCGCTCGGGCTTTGCGGACGGCATGCCGTCGTTGTCGGCGCACCCCGAGATCCAGCCGCGCGCGTGGCGCCAGGTGCTGGACGACAGCCTGGACCGCTTCATTGCGGCGGTCGACGCCGTGGAGGCGGCGATCCCGCGCGACGTGGACCCCGAGAGCGAGGAAGCGGACGCCTGGTACGGGCAGCTGCCGATGGATCCCTACGCGGCCACGGACGAAGGCGAGTTCTTTGCCGTCAGTTCGGAGCACTTCTTCGTGGATCCCCACCCCATGCAGCAGGCCCTGCCCGAGTGGTATGCGATGCTGCGGGCGTATTACCGGCAGGATCCGGCGGAGCGGTACGCATGAAGGAATTGCTGATCGTATGGCATTCGCGCACGGGCGCGGCACAGCAGATGGCGCGCGCCGCCGCGCGCGGGGCCGCCGAAGCCGCGGCCGCGCTGGAGCAGCCGGACGATCTGCGCGTTATGTTGATGCGCGCGCAGGATGCCGGCGACGACGCTTTGCTGGCCAGCCACGGGTTCCTTTTCTGCGCCCCCGAAAACCTCGCCAGCTTGAGCGGCGAGATGAAGGAGTTCTTTGATCGCAACTACTACGCGGTGCTGGACCGCCTGCAGGGACTGCCCTACGCGGCCATGATCAGCGCGGGCAGCGACGGCGCGGGCGCCGCCCGGCAGGTCGAACGCATCTGCACCGGCTGGCGGCTGACCCCGGTCGCGCCCGCCGTCATCGTGAACCTGGGCGCCCAGACCGCCGCGCAGATCCTGGCGCCCAAGACCGTGCCGCCGGCGGATCTGGCGCGTTGCGCGGAACTGGGCGGTTTGATGGCGGGAATCATGCTGATGGGTGCGTAACGCGGCGGGGTGGTGGTGTCTGACACCCTGGGGCGATGAACTTCAGCTTGTAGCGGCGTCTCTGAGGGTGTCAGACACCGTGTAGCGAGGAACTGGGCGGTTTGATGGCGGGAATCATGTTGATGGGCGCGTAACGCGGCGTGGGTAGCTGACATCCACGCAATGAAAAAGCCCTCGGCGTTGGCCAGAGGGCTTTTCCGGGTGCCGGACGAGGCCGGCATTCAGACTGCGTGCCTCACAGGGCGGCCGTCACCACGATCTCGACCTTGTAGTCGGGGTTGGCAAGGCGGGCCTCGACGGTGGCGCGGGGGGGCGAGTTGCCGTCGGCAACCCATGCGTCCCAGGCCTTGTTCATGCCGTCGAATTCCTTCATGTTGGCCACGTAGATCTGGGCCATCAGGATCTTGGTCTTGTCGGTGCCGGCTTCGGCCAGCAGACGGTCGATCGTGGCGAGCACTTGCTCGGTCTGGCCCGTGATGTCCAGTGTGGCATCGTCCGGCACCTGGCCCGCCAGGTAGGCAACGCCGTTGTATACGGCCATGTCCGACAGGCGCTTGGTCACGTGAAAGCGCTTGATGCTGCTCATGAGAATTCCCCTAGAGTCGAGTGGTTTGGTTGGAACTGGGTAAGGCTGCCCGCGCGCGACGCCCGGGCGTCGTCAGGCAGGCGGCAACTGGAAAACCTGGCGCAGATAGGCCAGGTAGGCGGGATCGTCGCACATCGTCTTTTCGGGCGCATCCGACACCTTGGCCACCGGCTGGCCATTGCAGCGGACCATCTTCATGACGATCTGCAGCGGCTCGTGGCCCAGGTCGTTGGTGAGATTGGTGCCGATGCCGAACGACACCTTGCAGCGGCCCGAGAACTGGCGCGCCAGCTCGATGGCGCGCGGGAAGGTCAGCGCATCCGAGAACACCAGCGTCTTGGCGCGCGGATCGACGCGGTTCTTGCGGTAGTGCTCGAGCAGGCGCTCGCCCCAGATGAAGGGATCACCGGAATCGTGGCGCGCGCCGTCAAAGAGCTTGCAGAAATACATGTCGAAGTCGCGCAGGAACGCATCCATGCCGTAGACGTCCGACAGCGCGATGCCGAGGTCGCCGCGGTACTCCTTGGCCCAGACCTCCAGCGCGAACACCTGCGAATCGCGCAGCCGCGGACCGAGGGCCTGGCAGGCCTGCAGATATTCGTGGCCCATGGTGCCCAGCGGCAGCACGTCGTGCTCCTTGGCAAGCAGCACGTTGCTGGTGCCCGCGAAATGCGGGCCCATCTCGGCTTTCATGGTGGAGACGATTTCTTCGTGCCAGGCCTTGGAGAAGCGGCGCCGCGTGCCGTATTCGGCCACGCGGAAATCCGCCAGCGCGGGATCGTCCAGCACCAGATGCATCTTGGACTGCAGGCGTTTGCGGCCCTCTTCCCAGTCCGGATGCTTGCGGGTGTTTCGGAAATAGACCTCGTTGACGATGGCCAGCACGGGAATCTCGAACAGGATCGTGTGCAGCCACGGCCCCTTGACCTCGATGCTGATTTCGCCGGGGCCTTCGCCTTCGCTGATGTGAATGCAGCGCTCCGGCATGTGGAACAAACCCAGGAAATCAACGAAGTCGCTTTTGATAAAGCGCAAGCTGCCGAGATATTTAAGCTCGTCTTCCGTGAAGCGCAACTGACATAGCTGATGCACTTCGTCGCGGATTTCGTCCAGATAGGGGCGCAAATCCACGCCTTGCGTCCGGCATTTGTACCGGTACTCGACCTGGGCAGCCGGGAAGTGATGCAGCACCACTTGCATCATGCTGAATTTATACAGGTCGGTGTCGAGCAGCGAAGTAATAATCATGATTGCGCGTTTCGTTTCGCGACACCATAGCATGAAGCAGCGGGCCTTCGACACGATGGGCCACGCTGTCAATACGGGTATTGCCGGCACATCGGCGCGGCATTGGGTAAAATCCGCCCATTAAGACACATCTGCCGCCGATCCCCGGAGTTCCTGAATGACCCACGTAGTCACCGAAAACTGTATCAAGTGCAAGTACACCGATTGCGTCGACGTGTGCCCGGTGGACTGTTTTCGTGAGGGTCCGAACTTCCTCGTGATCGACCCCGACGAATGCATCGATTGCGCAGTCTGCATCCCCGAATGCCCGGCCAACGCGATCTACGCCGAAGAAGACGTGCCGCAGGACCAACTCAATTTCATCGCGCTGAACGCCGAACTCTCCCCGGAATTCGCCAGCATCAGCCGCGCCAAGAAGCCCCTGCCCGACGCCGACGAATGGAACGGCAAGCAGGACAAGCTGCAATACCTGGAAAAGTAATCCACGGGCGCCGGCCGCACGCCGGACCGGCGCTTTCCGTGCGATGTCCCGATGACCGACGACTCGAAATACACGCGCCAGACCATCACCAGCGTCCACACCTGGGTGCCGGACAAACTGTTCTCCGTGCGCGTGACGCGGGACGAGGCCTTCACGTTCGTGCCAGGCCAGTTCGCCCGGGTGGGTCTGCCCGGCACTGAAGACCCTGACGGCGCGCCCACGATCTGGCGCGCCTATTCCATGGTCTCGGCCCCGCATGAGCCCTGGCTGGAGTTCTATTCCATCGTTGTCCCGGACGGTCTCTTCAGTCCGCGCATGGCGCGTCTGCAGCCCGGCGATGCGCTTTACGTCGAAAAGGCCCCCTACGGCTTTCTGACGTTGGAGCGCTTTGCGCCCGGCGGCGACCTGTGGCTGCTGGCCTCGGGCACCGGTTTGTCGGCCTACCTGTCCATCCTGCGCGACCCGGCCGTCTGGCGCGCTTACCGCCGCATCGTCCTGGTGCACGGCGTGCGCACCGCGGCCGAACTGGCCTATCGCGACGAAATCGACTCCTGGCGCCGCGATCCGGCCCTGGCCGAGATGTTTGCCGCCGACCCCGGCAAGCTCGTCTACCTGCCCATCGCCACGCGCGAAGCCATGCCCGGCATGCCGCAAGCGCGCATCACCACGCTGATCGCCGATGGCCGCCTGGAGCAGCTGGCCGGCCAGCCGCTGGATCCCGAGACCGCCAAGGTCATGCTCTGCGGCAACCCCGCCATGCTGGCGGAGGCACGAAAATTGCTGGGTGATCGGGGATTCAAGCCGGGACGCCGCGGCATTCCTGGCAACCTGGCAGTAGAAAACTACTGGTGATCCCGCACTGCATGGCGTAGTGCATAAATCCACCTTTTGGCATCACCGCAAGGCACGAACGCGGCCCTAAACTGGTGCGAAACACATGACGGGTCGCTTTTTAGCAACAAAATCAGGCACTTTGCCTGACATTCTTCAGTCTGATTGGAAATATCGTTACGCCTCGGAGCAATAATCGGGGCACACGCTCGACCCAGAAGGACTTCCCCGAAATGCTGTACCAATTGCACGAAATGCAGCGCGCCTTCCTGACTCCGTTCGCTGCATTCACGGACGCCGGTTCTCAGCTGTTCTCCAGCCCCTACAGCCCGCTCGCCTATACCCCGATTTCGCGCCAGATGGCCGCCGGGTATGAGCTGATGACCCGTATCGGCAAGGAATACCAGAAGCCCGCCTGGAATCTTCCCACCACCCAGATCGGCGGCAAGTCCGTGCGCGTGATCGAAGCCGTGGCCATGGACAAGCCGTTCTGCCGACTGGTGCACTTCCAGCGCGACGTGCGCCTGGCTGGCAAGAACGATCCCAAGGTGCTGCTGGTGGCCCCGCTTTCCGGGCACCACGCCACCCTGCTGCGCGATACCGTGCGCGCCCTGCTGCCCAACCACGATCTCTATGTGACCGACTGGGTCGACGCGCGCATGGTGCCGCTGTCGGCCGGGCCGTTCCATCTGAACGACTACGTGCGCTACGTGCAGGACTTCATCCGCCACCTGGGCCCGGACGTGCACGTGATTTCCGTGTGCCAGCCCACGGTGCCGGTGCTGGCCGCCGTGTCCCTGATGGCCTCTGCCAACGATCCCTGCCAGCCGCGCAGCATGGTGATGATGGGCGGTCCCATCGACCCGCGCCAGTCGCCCACGCAGGTCAACCGGCTGGCCACGACCAAGCCCTACGCCTGGTTCGAGAACCAGGTGATCCACCCCGTTCCGCCCCGCTATCCGGGGGCCGGCCGCCGGGTCTATCCGGGCTTCCTGCAACATGCGGGATTCATGGCCATGAATCCGGACCGCCACATGAAGTCGCATTACGACTTCTACCTGGATCTGCTGCGTGGCGACGACAGCGATGCCGAAGCGCACCGCCGTTTCTACGACGAATACAACGCCGTGCTGGACATGCCGGCCGAGTTCTACCTGGACACGATCCGTATGGTGTTCCAGGAGTTCGCGCTGCCCGGCGGCACCTGGGAAGTGGACGGCAAGCTGGTGCGCCCGGCCGACATCAAGGACGTGGCCCTGTTCACCATCGAAGGCGAACTGGACGACATTTCCGGCCAGGGCCAGACGCGCGCGGCCATCACGCTGTGCAAGAACATTCCGGCCGATCGCAAGGCGCACTACACCGCGCCGAACTGCGGCCACTACGGCATCTTCTCGGGCCGCCGGTGGCGCGAAATGATCTGTCCTAAAATTGCCGAGTTCATCCGGCAATCGGCCTGAGGACGGCGCCGCGCCGTCCATCCGGCGGGGCACGGGCGTAAGCCCGGCGCCGCCTGCAGCCTGATCCGTATCCCCGGGGCCCAAGCGGCCCCTTTTCATTACTGGCTTTACATGTCCTGTCGCTCATTAGCCGACCGCGTTGATGCCTTGCTGCCTCAGACGCAATGCACCAAATGCGGTTACGACGGCTGCCGGCCCTATGCCGAGGCCATCGCCGAGGGCGCCGCGCCGATCAACCGCTGTCCGCCCGGCGGCGAGGACGGCGTCGCCGCCTTGTCCGCGCTGCTCGGCACGCCCCTGCTGCCGCTCGATCTGTCACGCGGGGAACCCGGCCCGCTGCTCGTCGCGCGCATCGACGAATCGCATTGCATCGGCTGTACGCTGTGCATCCAGGCCTGTCCGGTCGACGCCATCGTCGGCGCCAACAAGCACATGCACACCGTGCTGGAAGATTGGTGCACCGGCTGCGACCTGTGCGTGGCGCCCTGTCCCGTCGACTGCATCGAGATGGTGCCGGCCGGGCGTGCATGGACCAGCGAGGACGCCGCCGTCAGCCGCGAGCGTCATCGCCGTCATCAGGCGCGCGCCGAGCGCCTGGCTGCCGACAACGCGCGCCTGATGGCACCGGACGTGCCCGAAGCGCCCGCGCCCGTGGCGCCCGCCGCCGAGGATGCGCAAAAGGAAGACCGCAAGCGCTCCGCCATCGAATCCGCGCTGGCCCGCGCCCGGGCCCGCCGCAATCCCACGCAGTCATGAACGCCGCCAAACGTCGAGAGATCTTCGCCCGCCTGAAGGCGGCCAACCCCACCCCCACCACCGAACTGGAATACGCCACGCCGTTCCAGCTGCTGATTGCCGTGCTGTTGTCGGCACAGGCGACGGACAAGTCGGTCAACATCGCCACGCGCAAGTTCTTCCCGCAGTACGGCACGCCCGAGGCCCTCTTGGCGCTGGGCGAGGAAGGGCTTGCCGACTACATCAAGACCATCGGCCTGTTTCGCACCAAGGCCAAGAACGCGATCGCCACCTGCAAGATCCTGATCGAGCAGCACGGCGGCCAGGTGCCGCAAACGCGCGAGGCCCTGGAGGCCCTGCCCGGCGTCGGCCGCAAGACGGCCAACGTGGTGCTCAACACCGCGTTCGGACAGGCAGCCATGGCGGTGGACACGCATATATTCCGCGTCTCGAATCGCACCGGCATCGCGCCCGGAAAAAACGTGCTGGAAGTCGAGCAAAAACTCATGAAGTTCGTGCCCAGTGAATATCTGCTGGACGCGCATCACTGGCTTATCCTGCACGGCCGCTACGTTTGCGTGGCGCGCAAGCCGAAGTGCCCGCAATGCGGCATTTCCGACCTCTGCGAATTCAAGCAGAAAACGCCTGCCTGAAACCTGCGCGCTGGTATTCACCTGCGATTATGCGAGCGGAAAACCGGGTTTTCCCTCGCCTTTTGCCGCGTGACATCTTGATGACGATCAACGCGTAATTGCTGCAATGCATTTGCATATCGGGAGCCCATTCTCCCCATAATCACACTGCATTGTCGGCATGCCGACAATTGGCCTTTCCGCAGTGCAAAACCTATGACAAACCCTCATGGAATTTTGATTGCGACGTCCGCATACTCGCCGGCAACTCATAAGAAAACTGAGCACGCAAACAGTTTTCCAACCCTGCGGGGGCCCGACGCAATGACGCCGGGCGGAGACCATATAAATACAACGCTGGTGCAGCGAACATGGATGACACAATCCTGGAGACAAAAGGCCTCACCAAAGAGTTCCGCGGCTTTGTCGCGGTCAACGGGGTCGATTTGCGTATCAAGCGGGGCGAGATTCATGCCTTGATCGGGCCTAACGGCGCGGGCAAGACCACATGCTTCAACCTGCTGACGAAATTCCTCGCTCCCACGTCGGGCAGCATCAGGTTCAATGGCATCGACATCACCGGCGAGCGGCCCGCGCAGATCGCGCGGCGCGGGATCATCCGGTCGTTCCAGATATCGGCGGTGTTCCCGCACCTGACCGTGCTCGAGAACGTGCGGATCGGCCTGCAGCGCAAGACCGGCCTGTCCTATCACTTCTGGCAAAGCGACAAGCGGCTCGCCTCCTTGAACGAGCCGGCGCGCGCGCTGCTTGAACAGGTGGACCTGGGCGACTTTGCCGATGAAACCACAGTCAACCTGCCGTACGGCCGCAAGCGCGCGCTCGAGATTGCCACCACGCTGGCGATGGAGCCCGAGCTGATGCTGCTGGACGAACCCACCCAGGGCATGGGCCACGAAGACGTGGACCGCGTCACGCAATTGATCAAGCGCGTAAGCGCCGGGCGCACCATCCTCATGGTGGAACACAACATGAACGTCGTGTCCTCCATCGCCAACACCATCACCGTGCTGGCGCGCGGATCGGTGCTGGCCGAAGGTTCCTACGCCGAAGTCTCCCGCCATCCGGCCGTGATGCAGGCTTACATGGGCACGACCGACGGCGAACTTCAAGGAGCGCACGCATGAGCACCCCCGCACTCGAAATCTCGGGCTTGAACGCCTGGTACGGGGAATCGCATATCCTGCACGGCGTGGACATGCGCGTTGGACAAGGCGAGGTCGTCACGCTGCTGGGCCGCAATGGCGCCGGCCGCACCACGACGCTGCGCGCCATCCTGGGCCTGACCGGTTCGCGCAAGGGCTCGGTCCGCATCCATGGCACCGAGGCCATCGACCTGCCCACTTACAAGATTGCCCATTTGGGCGTGGGCTATTGCCCCGAGGAACGCGGCATCTTCGCCAGCCTGTCTTGCGAAGAGAACCTGCTGCTTCCGCCGGTCGTGGGCTCGCTTGGCGGCGGCATGTCGCTGGCCGAGATCTACGACATGTTCCCCAATCTGCAGGAACGCCGCAATTCCCCGGGCACGCGCCTGTCGGGCGGCGAACAGCAGATGCTGGCCGTGGCGCGCATCCTGCGCACCGGCGCAAACCTGCTGCTGCTCGACGAAATCTCCGAAGGCCTCGCGCCCGTCATCGTGCAGGCGTTGGCCCGCATGATCACGGCGCTCAAGCAGCGGGGTTACACCATCGTCATGGTGGAACAGAATTTCCGCTTCGCCGCGCCGCTGGCCGACCGCTTCTACGTCATGGAGCACGGCCAGATCGTCGAGCACTTCGAAGCTGCCGAACTTTCAGAAAAACAGGACACGCTCAACGAACTGTTGGGCGTCTAAAGCAACCTGTGTCATCCGCCGGAACCCCGGCAAACACCACACCGTAGGGAAGAGGAGTCATCCCATGAAGCTGCACACCATCACTGCTGCACTGGCCATGGCGGGCCTGGGATTCGCGGGGGCAACCGCCCACGCTCAAGGTATCTCCGACGATGTCATCCGCATCGGATTCATCACCGACATGTCGGGCGTTTACTCCGACATCGACGGCAAGGCCGGCCTGGAAGCCGTGCGCATGGCGGTCGAGGACTTCGGCGGCACGGTCAACGGCAAGAAGATCGAAATCGTCTCCGCCGACCACCAGAACAAGGCCGACGTCGCTTCGGCCCGCGCCCGCGAATGGTTCGACCAGCAGAAGGTCGACGTCATCATCGCCGGCACCAACTCGGCCACCAGCCTGGCCATGGCGGCGGTGGCCGCTGAAAAGAAGAAGCCCTTCATCGCGGTGGGCGCCGGTTCGTCCGACCTGACCAACGCCCAATGTTCGCCGTACACCGTGCACTACGCCTACGACACCGTGGCGCTGGCGCGCGGCACCGGCTCGGCGGTGGTGAAGGACGGCGGCAAGAGCTGGTTCTTCCTGACTGCGGACTACGCGTTCGGCCACGCGCTGGAACGTGACACGATGGCGGTCGTCAAGGCCGCGGGCGGCGAAGTGAAGGGCCAGGTGCGCGCACCGCTGGGCGCTTCGGACTTCTCGTCGTTCCTGCTGCAGGCGCAAGCCTCCAAGGCGCAGATCCTGGGCATGGCCAACGCCGGCGGCGACACCATCAACACGGTCAAGGCCGCCAACGAATTCGGCGTCACCAAGAGCATGAAGCTGGCCGGCCTGCTGGTGTTCATCAACGACGTGCACTCGCTCGGCCTGGACGCCACCAAGGGCATGTACCTGACCGATGGCTGGTACTGGGATCAATCCGACGCCTCGCGCGCCTGGTCCAAGAAGTTCGAGTCCAAGGTCGGCCGCAAGCCGTCCATGCTGCAGGCGGGCGATTACTCGTCGGCGATGTTCTACCTGAACGCCGTCAAGGCCACCGGCTCGGATAACGGCGACGACGTGATGAAGTGGATGAAGTCGAACAAGGTGAACGACTTCTTCGCCCAGGGCGGCGTCGTGCGCGAGGACGGCCGCATGGTCCACGACATGTACCTGATGCAAGTGAAGACCCCGGCCGAATCCAAGGGCCCGTGGGACTACTACAAGGTGGTGGCGACGCTGCCTGGCGACGAGGTCTACACCAAGTTGTCCGAGTCCACCTGCAAGCTGGTCAAGAAATAAACCGGCGCATGTGATCCCGGATGCGGCCCGGGCCGACAGCCCGGCCGCATCCTTCCTGACTAGCTCGCTTCCTTCCGTACCGCGCAGGACTTTCACACGATGACTGACATTTTCGGCATCCCCATACAGGCCTTGTTCGGCCAGCTGTTACTGGGCCTGGTCAACGGTTCCTTCTATGCAATGCTGTCGCTCGGACTCGCCGTCATCTTCGGGCTGCTCAACGTCATCAACTTCGCCCACGGCGCTCTGTACATGCTGGGCGCCTTCGTCGCATGGATGGGGCTGTCGTACTTTGGCCTGAATTACTGGATCATGCTGATCCTGGCGCCGCTGATCGTGGGCCTGTTCGGCATCATCATCGAAAAGCTGCTGCTCAAACACCTTTACAAGCTCGACCACCTGTACGGGCTGCTGCTCACCTTCGGGCTGACGCTGCTGATCGAAGGGCTGTTCCGCAGCTTCTACGGCGTGTCGGGCCAGCCCTATCCCACGCCCGAAGCCCTGCGCGGCGCAACCAACCTGGGTTTCATGATCCTGCCGAACTACCGTGGCTGGGTCGTGGCGGCATCGATCATCGTCTGCTTTGCCACGTGGTACGTCATTGAACGCACCCGCCTGGGCGCCCTGCTGCGCGCCGGCACCGAGAATCCGCGCCTTGTGGAATCCTTCGGCGTGAATGTGCCCCGCATGATCACGCTGACTTATGGGTTCGGCGTGGCGCTGGCGGGCTTTGCCGGGGTGCTGGCCGCGCCGGTGCTGCAGATCTCGCCGCTGATGGGATCGAACCTCATCATCGTCGTGTTCGCGGTGGTCGTGATCGGCGGCATGGGCTCCATTCTTGGCGCCATCGTCACCGGGTTGGGCCTGGGCGTGATCGAAGGCCTGACCAAGGTGTTCTGGCCCGAAGCGTCCAGCACGGTCGTCTTCATCATCATGGCCATTGTTCTGTTGATCCGCCCGGCCGGGCTGTTCGGAAAAGAAAAATGAATCGTCAATTCCTGGGCTATGCGGTCTTGGCCATCGTGGTGGCCTTGCTTCCCTTCGCAGGCGTGTATCCGATCTTCGCCATGAAGGTCATGTGCTACGCCCTCTTCGCGTGCGCCTTCAACCTGCTGCTTGGCTTCACGGGGCTCTTGTCCTTCGGCCACGCCGCCTTTTTGGGCAGCGCGGCCTATGCGGCCGGGCACAGCATGAAGGTCTGGGGCCTGCCCACCGAGCTGGGCCTGCTGTTCGGCGTGGCCGTGGCGGCGCTGCTGGGCCTGGCCATGGGCGCGCTGGCCATCCGCCGCAGCGGCATCTACTTCGCCATGATCACGCTGGCGCTGTCGCAGATGGTGTTCTTCTTCTTCCTGCAGGCCAAGTTCACGGGTGGCGAGGACGGCCTGCAAAGCGTGCCGCGCGGCACGCTGTTCGGGCTGGTCGACCTGTCCAAGGACATCAACCTGTACTACCTGGTGATGGCCATCTTCATCATCGGCTACTTCATCATCTGGCGCACGGTGAACTCGCCCTTCGGGCAGGTGCTGCAGGCGCTGCGTGAAAACGAGCCGCGAGCCATCTCGCTGGGTTACGACGTCGACCGCTTCAAGCTGGTGGCCTTCGTGCTGTCGGCCGCCCTGGCGGGCCTCGCGGGCGCCACCAAGACGCTGGTGTTCGTGTCGGCCACGCTGTCGGACGCCACCTGGCAGATGTCCGGGCTGGTGATCCTGATGACGCTGATCGGCGGCCTGGGCACGCTGACCGGTCCGGTGCTGGGCGCGTTCATCGTGGTGCTGCTGGAGAACAAGGTGGGCGACTTCGGCCAGATGATGGCCAACCTGACCGGCGTCGAATGGTTCCTGCGCCTGGGCGAGTCCGTCACCATCGTGAGCGGCCTGATCTTCGTGGTCTGCGTGCTGGCGTTCCGGCGCGGCATCGTGGGCGAACTGGGCGCGCTCTTCAACCGCCGGCGCGCCGCCCGCGCGTGATCCGACTGATCGGTTGATTGACCCCCGGGGCCGCGCACAGCGGCCCCGTTGCATTGGG
Organism: Achromobacter sp. E1; assembly: GCF_037039475.1. NCBI lineage: Bacteria > Pseudomonadati > Pseudomonadota > Betaproteobacteria > Burkholderiales > Alcaligenaceae > Achromobacter > Achromobacter sp. E1. The sequence continues at coordinate 1,343,517 of NZ_CP146253.1, read as the reverse complement.
GCGCGCGGCAGCGCCCCGTACAATGGCAGGCACCCTACTACACAGGTGCCGACCATGCGCATCACGCATCTCGTTCCCGGCCTCGGCGCGCTCGCGCTGGCCGCCGCCCTGCTGTCCCCCGCCGCGGCCCAGGCCGCGCCCGCCGCCCCCGTTTGCGAAGTCGACCGGCCCGTCCGTTTCAGCGGACTGAACTGGGAGTCCAATCTTGTCCTGGCCGGCATCGAGCGCTTCGTGCTGGAACACGGCTACGGCTGCAAGACGTCTGTTGAAATCGGCGAAACCCTGCCCATGCTGGCCGCGCTGCAACGCGGCGACGTCGATGTCACGCCCGAGGTCTGGCCCGGCCAGATCGAAGGCGCCTGGAAGAAGGCGCTTGCCAGCGGCAAGGTGCTGGGCGTGGGCCACGTCTATGACGCCGGTGAAGGCTGGTACGTGCCGCGCTACACCGTCGAGCGGCACCCGGAGCTCAAATCCGCCGCCGACCTGGCGCGCTTCAAGGAGGTGTTCGCCGACCCCGAAGACCCGGGCCGCGGCCGCATCTACGGATGCCCGGCCGGCTGGGCCTGCGGCACGCTGAACGACAACCTGCTGCGCGCGCTGAAACTGGACAAGGACTATTCGCTGTTCGCGCCCGGCTCCGGCGCCGCGCAGAAGGCCGCCATCGTGTCGGCCTACAAGCGCAAACGCGACATCGTCTTCTACTACTGGACGCCCACGTCGCTGGTTGGCGCGCTGGACCTGGTCAAGCTGGAACTGCCCGCGTTCGACCAGGCGGCCTACACCTGCATGACCGATCCCAAGTGCGCGGATCCCGTGCCCACGCAGTTCAAGCCCAATCCGGTCGTCACCGGCGTGAACGCCGATTTTGCCAAGCAGGCGCCGCGCGTGACCGAGTTCCTGTCCAAGCTGACGGTGCCCGACGAAGCCATCGACGCGACGCTGGGATGGCTGGAAAACGAGGGCAAGGAGCCGGAGGACGCCGCGCGCTATTTCCTCAAGCAGTACGCGTCCGTCTGGCGGCAATGGATGCCCGCGGACGTTGCTGATCGCGTGCAGGCGGCGCTGGCCAAGGAATAGCAGTCCGGCTCATGTATTCTGGCGATTCGGCGTTCTGGACCCGCTTCGCGCCCGATCGCCAACCCGATTCAAGCAAAGGATGACAATCATGGATGCCTTGTTCTGGCACAACGGTCACTGGACCACTGAAAACCCCAAACTGCTCGGCCCGGCCGACCACGCCTTCTGGATGGCCAGCATGGTCTTTGACGGCGCGCGCGCATTCCGCGGCCTGACGCCCGACCTGGACCTGCACTGCCAGCGCGTCGTGCGCTCGGCCGAAAAGATGCTGATGAAGCCGCAGATGACCTGGGAAGAAATCCAGGACCTGTGCCTGCAGGCCGTGGCGCGCTTCCCCGAAGGCTCGGAGCTCTACATCAAGCCCATGTTCTTCTGCGCCGACGGCTTCCTGCTGCCGGACGCCGACAAGACCCAGTTCGTGCTGCATGTGTTCAAGGTGCCGATGCCGGGCGACCAGGGCTTTTCCGCCTGCTTCTCCAGCTTCGCGCGCTCGTGGCCCAACATGGCGCCCACCGACGCCAAGGCCTCGTGCCTGTACCCCAACGGCCAGCGCGCCATCCGCGAAGCCGCCGAAAAGGGCTTCGACAACGCCATCATGCTGGACGGCGCGGGCAATCTGGCCGAGTTCGCCACCAGCAACCTGTGGCTGGCCAAGGACGGCGTCGTATCCACCCCGGTGGACAACGGCACGTTCCTGAACGGCATCACGCGCCGCCGCGTGCTGGCGCTGCTGAAGGCCGATGGCATCGAGGTCCAGGAACGCAGCCTGACGCGCGCCGACGTCGAAGCTGCCGACGAAGTGTTTTCGTCGGGCAACTACGGCAAGGTGGTGCACGTAAACCGCGTCGAGGACCGTGCGCTGGAATACGGCCCGATCGCGCGCCGTGCGCATCAGCTGTACATGGAGTACGCGGAAAGCACGCGCCGCTGACCACGCAGCCGGAGGCCCGCGCGCACCCCGCGCGGGCCGTCAGGCAAATAACAGCAAGGCGGCGTACGCTGTGGGCTTCCGACCGTGAGGCCCGATCATGCAAAGCAGACGCACATTCCTGCGCCACGGCGCCACCCTGACCGGCGCCGCCGCCGCCCTGTCGCTGTTTCCCCCCGCGATCCGTCGCGCGCTGGCCATTCCGGCCAACCGCCGCACCGGCACGATCCGCGATGTCGAGCACATCGTGATCTTCATGCAGGAAAACCGTTCGTTCGATCACTATTTCGGCGGTCTGGCGGGCGTGCGCGGCTTTGGCGACCGTTTTCCCATCCCGGTGCCGGACAGCCCCGATGCCCGGCATCGCACTGTCTGGGCCCAGTACAACGACAAGCCGGATGAAGGCGCGCCGCGCACCGTCCTGCCGTACCGGCTGGATACGCGCGAAGCCTACGAGGCCATGCGCGTGGCGAGCACGCCGCACACCTGGTCCAACGCGCAGGACGCCTGGGACGCCGGCCGCATGGGCAACTGGCCCGCCGCCAAGAAGAACCATTCGATGGCCTACTACACGGAAAGCGACCTGCCCTTCCAGTACGCCATGGCCCGCGCCTTCACCGTCTGCGACGCCTACCATTGCTCGTTCACCGGCGGCACCAACACCAACCGCCTGTTCCTGTGGACCGGCACCAATGACGGCCTGGCGCGCGGCAATGGCCCGGCGATGGGCAATGTCTACAACAAGCTCACCGGCGGCGACCCGGCCGGGGCCTACACCTGGACGACCTATCCCGAACGGCTGGAACGGGCGGGCGTGAGCTGGCGCATTTACCAGAACATGGCGGACAACTATTCGCTCAATCCCACGGCGGGCTTCAAGGCCTATCGCGATGCGTACCAGGAACTGCCGGGTGCGCTGGCGGCGCTCAAGCACAAGGCGCTGGTCACGCGCGACCTGGACCTGCTGCGCCAGGATGTGCTGGACGGCACGCTGCCCCAGGTGTCCTGGATTTGCGCGACCAAGGCAGGCTCCGAACATCCCAGCCCGTCCAGCCCCGCGCAGGGCGCCGACTACACGGCGCGCGTGCTCGACGCGCTGACCGCGAATCCCGCCGTGTGGAGCAAGACGGTGCTGCTGCTGATGTTCGACGAGAACGACGGCTTTTTCGACCACATGCCGCCCCCGGCGCCGCCATCGCGTCTTCCCTCCGGCGAGCTGGCCGGCGCCTCCACGGCCGACACCGCGGGCGAATATCACGAACATCTATCCGGCGTTGAAAAGGACGACACGCCGGCGCATCTGCATGGCGCCTATGGGCTGGGGCCGCGCGTACCCATGTATGTGTTGTCGCCGTGGACCAAGGGCGGCTGGGTCAATTCGCAGGTGTTCGATCACACGTCGGTGCTGCGTTTCATCGAGCGGCGCTTCGGCGTGGCCGAGCCGAACATCTCGCCATGGCGGCTGGCGGTCTGCGGCGATCTGACCAGCGTGTTCGATTTCGCGGCGCCCGACGACGGCAACCAACTGCGGGGCCTGCCCGCCACGGCCGAACGCGCGGCCCGCGCGGCCGCGCTGGACGGCACGGTCAAGCCGCCCGCCCCGCTCGACCCCGCGCCCGCCCGCCAACACGCCGGCACACGCCCGTCACGCACGCTTCCCTATGCGCTGCAGGCTCACGCCCGCGTCCAGGACGATGGCGTCACCCTGCGGTTCGAAAACGTGGGCACGGCGGGCGCGGTGTTTCACGTCTACGACCGGCTGGACCTGGAGCGCGGGCCGCGCCGGTACACCGTGGAGGCCGGCAAGACGCTCGACGGCACATGGCCCGCCGCAACAGACGGGCGCTATGACCTGTGGGTGCTGGGCCCCAATGGCTTTCACCGGCACTGCGCCGGGCGTATCGGGCAGCCGTCGCTGGCGGTCGTGGCGGCTTGCGACGGCGCGGGCGCGCGGCTGCGCGTGTCGTTGCATAATCCGGACACCCGGCCGCGCGTCTACCGCATCGACGCCAATGCCTATGGATACCCCGGCGACACCGAAGCCGAGCTGGCTGCCGGCGAATCCCGCGAGCTTGCCTGGGAAATGTCACGCAGCGGCGGCTGGTACGACATCAGCGTGCGCGACAGGCAGGATCCGTCCTTTCTGCGCCGCTTTGCGGGGCGCATCGAAACCGGCGCCGACTCGACATCGGATCCCGCGATGGGAGAGGAATTGATCGTGCGATGGACGCCCGTGCCTTGACGCCGCGCGCTGAAGGAACGGCGTGGCCCTGCCATGCGTCGGCGCACTGCGGCACAACGCAAAACGCCGGCCCCTCGCGGCAGCCGGCGTTCTGGTCTGGCGCGTGGCGTCAGGCCGCTTCGGCGCCCTTGCCCAGCCCCAGGTAGCTTTCGATGACCTTGGGGTCACCTGCCAGCTCGCGCGCCGGGCCGTGCAGGATGACCTCGCCCGTTTCCAGCACGTAGCCGTAGTCGGCCACCTGCAGCGCCGCGCGGGCGTTCTGCTCGACCAGCAGGATCGCCACGCCGGTCTCGCGCAGGCGCGCAATGATGTGGAAGATCTCGCGCACGATGCGCGGCGCAAGGCCCAGGCTGGGTTCGTCCAGCATCAGGAGTGTCGGCTTGGCCATTAGCGCGCGGCCCACGGCCAGCATCTGGCGTTCGCCGCCCGACAAGGTGCCGGCCTGCTGGGCGCGGCGCTCGCGCAACCGCGGAAACAGGTCGAAGACTTCGTTCAGCGTGTCGCGCCAGCCGCTTTCGCGGGCGCGATAACGGCGAAAGCCGCCGAGCAGCAGGTTGTCTTCCACGGACATGGTGCCGAAGAGTTCACGGCGCTCGGGCACCAGCGACATGCCGGCCGCCACGCGACGCTCGACCATCCAGCCCGACACGTCCGCGCCGGCGTAATGCACGGCGCCGGCGGCGTGGCCGGTCTGCGGCAGCGAGCCCATGATGGCGTTGAGCATCGTGGACTTGCCGGCGCCGTTGGCGCCGATCACCGTGACGATGCTGCCGGCCGGCACGCTGAGCGAGGCGCCTGCCAGCGCGCCGACCTTGCCGTAGCGGGCCGACAGGTTGCTGACTTCCAGGACGGGGGAATTGGTTGCGCTCATCACACGCCTCCCGCGGGCACGGCCTTGGCCTGGTCGGCTTCGGGCAGGTCGTCGTCGATGCCGCCCAGGTAGGCCTCCAGCACCGCCGGGTTCTTTTGCACGTCGGCCGGCACGCCTTCGGCCAGCTTCGTGCCGAAATCCATCACCACGAGGTGGTTGGTCAGGCGCATCACAAAATCCATGTCATGTTCGACGAGCAGAATGCTCATGCCTTCCGCGCGCAGCTGTTCCAGCACGCGCGCCAGGTCCTGCTTTTCCTTGTAGCGCAGGCCGGCGGCCGGCTCATCGAGCAGCAGCAGCAAGGGGTCGCAGGCCAGCGCACGGGCAATTTCCAGGATGCGCTGCTGGCCCAGGGCCAGGTTTCCGGCCTGTTCGTACAGATATTCACCCAGGCCCACGCGCTTGAGCTGCTCGGCCGCCTCGTGCAGCAGCTGCGCTTCACGCGCACGGTCCGAATGCAGCGCGCCCGACAGCACGCCCACGTCCGAGCGCAGGTGCGCGCCCAGCGCCACGTTTTCCAGCACGGTCATGCCGGGCAGCAGTTGCACGTGCTGGAACGTGCGGCCCACGCCCATCTTGGCGATCTCGCGCGCCGAACGGCTGTCGATGCGCTGGCCCATGAACGTGACCTGGCCGCGCGTCACCGGCAACACGCCGCTGATGAGGTTGAAGGTGGTGCTTTTGCCGGCGCCGTTCGGACCGATGAGCCCCATGATCTCGCCAGAACGCACCTTGAAGGTGATGTCGTTCACGGCCACCAGACCGCCAAATTCCTTGCGGATGGCGTCGACTTCCAGCACGACCTGGCCGGGCTGCGGGCGCTCGCGCGTCGGCAGGGCCGGGGCCGCCGCGGGCGGCGCCAGGTTGCGGCGCGAACCATCGGCGCCGGTGATGCTGCCCCACCAGCCCGACAGGATCGGCCACAGGCCGTTGCGCGCGTACTGCAGCATCAGGATCAGCAGCACGCCGAAGACGATCATCTCGAAGTTGGCGTTGGTGTCCAGCAGCTTGGGCAGGAGGTTCTGCAACTGGTCCTTCAGCACCAGGATGACGCTGGAACCCAAGAGGGCGCCCCAGACGTAGCCCGCGCCGCCGACCACCGCCATGAACAGGTATTCGATGCCGTAGTTCAGGCCGAAGGGGCTGGGGCTGACCGCGCGCTGCATGTGCGCATAGAGCCAGCCCGACAGGCAAGCCAAAAGCGCCGCCCAGACGAAGATCACGATCTTGTATGCGGCGGTGTTCACGCCCATGGACTCGGCCATGCCCGCCCCGCTCTTCAACGCGCGGATGGCGCGGCCCGGACGCGAGTTGAGCAGGTTGCGCGTGGCCCACAGCGCCAAGAGGACGCAGACCCAGATCAGGTAGTAGATGTGACGGCCGCTGGCCAGCGACATGCCGAAGATGCTGATGGGCTCGATGCCGGCAATGCCGTCATGCTTGCCCAGCCAGTCGATGTTGCCGAACAGGTAATACAGCGACAGGCCCCAGGCGATGGTGCCCAGTGGCAGGTAGTGACCCGACAGGCGCAGCGTGATCGCGCCCAGCAAGTAAGCCACGACGGCGGTCAGGATGAGGCCCGCGGGCAGCGCCAGCCAGGGCGACACGTCGTATTGCGTCGTCAGGTAGGCCGTCGTGTAGGCGCCCAGCCCCACGAACGCGGCCTGGCCGAAGGACGTCAGGCCGCCGACGCCGGTCAGCAGCACCAGGCCCAGCACGACCAGGCTGGCCAGACCGATGTAGTTCAGTTGCGTCACCCAGAATTCGGGCGTGGCCGACACCATCGGCAGGCCCGCCAGGACGACGAGAAAAACGGCAAGCAGAATGCGGTTCATGGCTTATTCCTCTTCGTCCGCGTGATGGGTGCTGAACGAACGCCAGACCAGAACCGGGATGATCAGGGTGAAGACGATCACTTCCTTGTATGCGCTGGCCCAGAACGACGAGAAGGATTCAAGCACGCCGACGAGCAGCGAGCCGGCCGCCGCAATGGGATAGCTGGCCAGACCGCCAATGATGGCGCCGACGAAGCCCTTCAGGCCGATCAAGAAGCCCGTGTCGTAATACACCGTGGTGATGGGCGCGATCAGCATGCCGGACATGGCGCCGATGCCCACGGCCAGCGTGAACGTCAGCGAACCCGACATGTTGGTGCTGATGCCGACCAGGCGCGCGCCGCGGCGGTTGACGGCGGTGGCGCGCAGCGCGCGGCCGTACAACGTCTTGCCAAAGAAGATCCACAAGGCCAGGATGAGCAGCGCGCACGTGGCGACGACGAACAGGCTCTGCGCGGACCACGTCATGAAGCCCAGGTCGACCTGCCCACTCACGAATGCGGGCGTGCGCCAGCCTTCGGCGCCAAAGAACACGAGCGCCAGGCCCATCAGCGCGAAGTGCACGGCAACGGAAACGATCAGCAGCACCAGCACGGTGGCTTCGGCGAGCGGCTGATAGACGATGCGGTAGACCATCGGGCCCATCGGAATCACCAGCAACAGCGTCAGCAGCATGTTCAGCCACAGCGAGTTCTCCGGACCGGTATAGCTACGGGTCAGCCAGAACAGCGCCAGCGGCAGCACGACGCAGGTCGCAATGGTCTTGGGCAGGCCGGCGGCGCTACGCGTGCGCACGGCGCGCATCAGCTCGAGCGCCAGGCACACCAGGCCCAGCAACGGCAGCAGGTAGGCAGTGCCCGGCACCTTGCCGTCGACCAGCATGGCCAGGGTCAGGGCGCCAAACGCCACGAACTCGCCCTGGGGAATGAAAATGACGCGCGTGACGGCGAAAACCAGTACCAGAGCCATGCCCAGGAGGGCATAGATGGCGCCGTTGACGACACCGTCTTGCAGCAGGATCAGCGCAATTGATGAATCCATCTAACAACTACCTTGTGGTTTCTTGGTGTTCCGGCCCCACCCGGAACACTGATACGACACACCGGCCGGAAAGGCCGGTGCGAAGTCCTGCCGGGCGCGGCGCGGCGGGCGGTGTGCCGCCCCCGCGCCTCGGGCGCCCGCTATGGGCAGCCCGCGCTCGGGCGATCCTGGGGCATTACAGGCCGGGCTGGTAGACCCACTTGCCGTTTTCCACCTTGACCATGACGCGCGAGCGCTCGTCAAAGCCGGCGTGGTCCGTGGGCGACATGTTGAACACGCCTTGCGACACGGCCAGGTCCTTCACGCCTTCCAGCGCATCGCGCATCGCGGCACGGAATTCGGGCGTGCCGGGCTTGGCGCCCGTCTTGAGCGCCACGGGCAGCGCGGCGACGACCAGTTGGCCGGCATCCCACATGTGGCCGCCGAACGTGTTGGTCGAACCGGCGCCGTTGGCCTTTTCGTAGGTTTCCACGTAGGCCAGGGCCGACTTCTTGACCGGGTTGCTGTCAGGCAGTTGCGCGGCGACCAGCAGCGGGCCGGCCGGCAGGTACATGCCGTCGCAGTCCTTGCCGCAGACGCGCAGCACGTCGTTGTTGGCGGCGCCGTGGGTCTGGTAGATGGTGCCGCCGTAGTTGCGGGCCTTCAATTCCTTTTGCGGCAGCGCCGACGGGGTGCCGGCGCCGGCGATCAGGATGGCATCGGGCTTGGCGCCGACCAGCTTGAGCACCTGGCCCGTCACGCTGGTGTCGGTGCGGCCGTATTTTTCGATGGCGACGATCTCGATGCCCTTGGCCTTGGCGGCCTTCTGCATCACGTCCAGCCAGCCGTCGCCGTAAGCGTCGGCAAAGCCGATGAAGCCCAGCGTCTTGACCTTGGACTTGGCCATGGCGTCAGCCAGGGCGCCGGCCATCAGCGCGTCGTTCTGCGGGGTTTTGAAGACCCAGCGGCGCTTGTCGTCCACGGGCTCGACGATCTTGGCGCTGGCGGCCACGCTGATCATCGGCACCTTGGCTTCGGCGGCCACATCGACCATCGCGAGCGAGCCCGGGGTGATGGACGTGCCGATCAGCACGTCGACCTTGTCGTCGGAAGCCAGCTTGCGCGAGTTCTTGACGGCCTGCGTGGTGTCGGTGGCATCGTCCAGCACGATCCATTCGATCTTCTGGCCGGCGACTTCCTTGGGCAGCAGGGCCACGGTGTTGCGCTCGGGGATGCCCAGCGAGGCGGCGGGGCCGGTGCTGGCAACCGTGACGCCAACCTTGACCTGTGCGCTCGCCAGAAGCGGCAGAGTCAGGGCTACAGCGGCGGCGGCCGCGGACAAGCCGAAGTGCTTGCGCATGTTTTTGTCTCCTGTGGTTGGCTCTTATGTGCCTCGAACGAGGCGAAGCGAGCCTGTTTAAAGTTATACAGAAAAAAATATTATATGGTTAAAACAGTATCAGATGACGTAGCGCAACTACGGTAATTCCCTGATGTGCTACGGAAATCGTGATTTGGCAAATGCATTTGTTAATGGCGAACTTGTACTTGAAAGGGTCGCAGGCGTCATGTTGGGGGATTCCCTTGGGGCGACTGGGGTTTTCAAGGGGCTCAACGGCCCAGCATCGGCCACACCCGCTCGACGCGCGACGCAACCCAGGCAGCCACCACGGCCTTGACCAGATCGCCCGGCAGGAACACCGCGACCGCACCGGCGGCCTTGGCCATGTCCATCTTCGCCACCGCCGCCAGCCACGGCACGCCAAACGCGTACACCACCGCAATGCCGCCGACGACGCAGGCGGCCACGTAGCCCGCCAACCCCATCCACGTGCCCGATGCGCGCGCGGCCAGGCGGCGCGCCAGCCAGCCCGTGACGAATGCGCCGGCCACCATCCCGACCAGGAATCCGCCCGTCGGTCCGAAGAACGCGCCCAGTCCGCCGCGGCCGCCCGGCAGCACGGGCAGGCCGACCGCCGCCAGCGCCAGATACAGCAGGCACGCCAGCGCGCCGCGCACGGGGCCGAGCATGGCGCCGGCCAGCATCGCGCCAAGCGTCTGCAAGGTGATGGGCACGGGAATGCCGGGCATGGGAATGGGCGGCATCAGGCTCAGGACGACGATCAGCGCCGCAAACAACGCGACCAGCACCGTATTGTTCGATTTCATGGGGTTCCCCTCGGGTATGAATGTTGGGCGCGTGCGGTCAGAAGCTGCGCGCGTCGATCGCTTCGGACACTTCCTGCGCCCGCTTCAAGGTCAACACGATCAGCGGCACGATCAGCGCGACCGGGTTTGCGCCCAGACCGCGCGCGGCCTGCGCCTCGCGGATCTCCTGGAAATTGCGCCAGATTTCCGGCACGAAGCGCAGCGCCAGCGCAAGGGCCAGCGCCACCTTCTCGGCATCGACAAGCCCTGTGCGCTCCAGCGGCCGCAAGGCGCGCTCACAGACGGCGATCAGGTCGGACGTGCGGGTGGACAGGGTCACGGCAAGGGCCAGGCCGACCATTGCCGCCACACGCAGCACGACGGCCAGGGCCTCGATCGGCCCCTGGAACCAGCCGGTGAACAGCGCCACGGCCAGCAGTACCCAGAGCAGCCCGCGCACCTGGCGCCACACGGTTGCAGCCGCGACGCCCGTGGACCAGACCATCGCCACCGAGACGCCGAAGGCAAACGCCAGCCAGAGCGGATCGCGCAGCAGGAACAGGCCCGCGCCCGCCGCCATCAACGCCAGCAGCTTCACCCATGCCGGCAGCCGGTGCAGCGGCGTGTCGCCCGTGACGTACAGCGGCTCCATCATGCGCAGTGCTCCCGGTACCAGCGCAGCGCGGCGGCAGGCGTGTCGTCGGCGGCGATCGCGCCGTCACGCACGACCAGCACGCGGTCGAAATCCTCAAGCAGCTCCAGGTCATGGGTCACGACGATGGCGTCGTGGGGCAGCCCGTCGATGGCGGCGCGCACCCGGTTGCGGTTGCGCAGGTCGAGCTGCGTGGTGGGTTCGTCAAAGACGATGAGCGCAGGCTCCATGACCAAGACGGCGGCCAGCGCCACCAGTTGGCGTTCGCCGCCGGACAGCGTGTGGCTGCTGCGGTCGGCCAGATGGCCCACGCCCAGCCGGTTCAATTGGCTGTCGATGCGAGCCTCGCGCTCGTGGCGGTCAGGCGCCAGACGCTTCAGGCCGAACGCCAGGTCTTCGCGCACGATGGGAAAGACGATCTGGTTTTCCGGGTTCTGGAAGACAAAGCCAACGCGGGCGCGCACGGCCTTCAGCTCCCGCCGCGTATCCAGCCCGTCAACGCGCACGCTGCCCGACGTGGGCGCCACCAGGCCATTGACCAGGCGCGCCAGCGTGCTCTTGCCGGCGCCGTTGGGACCGACGATGCCGACGCGGCGTTCGGCCAGGGTGAGACTCACCCCGCGCAACACTTCCGCCTGGGGCGTCGACACTACCGCCTGGTCAAACTCGATTAACATGGGGCGGGATTATGCCCGAACCATTTCGGGCATCGCGACTCCAAGAGCTCATATGGAAAAAGTACGCAAAACCGACGCCGAATGGCGCGCCCAGCTTTCCCCCGAAGAATACGTGGTCACCCGCCAAAAGGGTACCGAACGCGCATTCACCGGGCGCTACTGGGATACTTTCACCCCTGGCATCTACCGCTGCGTCGGCTGTGGCACCGCGCTGTTCGCATCCGACACCAAATTCGACGCCGGCTGCGGCTGGCCCAGCTACTTTCAGGCGCTGGACCCCGAATTGGTGCGCGAAGAGCGCGACATCAGCCACGGCATGGTTCGCACCGAAGTGCTGTGCAACGTCTGCGACGCCCACCTCGGCCACGTCTTTCCCGACGGTCCCGAACCCACAGGCCTGCGCTACTGCATCAATTCCCTGTCGATGACGTTTGAGCCCCTAGAAGACTGATGAAGAAGTTCCTGTTCGACCTCTTTCCGCTGCTCCTGTTCTTCATCGCCTACAGGTATACGGACATCTTCACCGCCACCGGCGTCGCCATGGCGGCCGCGGTGGCGCAGATCGTCTGGCTCAAGGCCACCGGGCGCCCCACCGAAGCCATGCACTGGATCAACCTGACGGTCATCCTGGTGTTCGGCGGCGCCACCATCTGGCTACACAGCGACGTCTTCATCAAATGGAAGCCCACGGTGCTGTACTGGATGTTCGGCGGCGCGCTGGTCTTTGCCCGCCTGTTGTTCAAGCGCAACCTGATCCGCCGCCTGATGGAAAAGCAGATCCAGCTGCCGGATGTGGCGTGGGACAAGCTGAACATGATCTGGGCCGCCTTCTTCCTGATTGCCGGCGCGCTCAATCTGTATGTCGCGTTCTCGGGTCACTTCACCGAATCCCAATGGGTCAGTTTCAAGGCCTTCGGCCTCATGGGACTGATGATCGTCTTCGTGATTGGCCAGTCCCTGTGGCTGGGCAAGCATATCCAGACCGAGGAAAACACGCCGGCCAACCCGGGCGCCACGCCGCCCGGCAAGCCCTGAGCTTCCCATGCCAGAAACTACCGACAGTATCGCCCTGATCCGGGAGCGCCTTGCCGCGCTGGAACCCGTCAGCCTGGACATCCTGGACGACTCCCATTTGCATGCCGGCCACGAAGGCAGTAAAAACGGCGCCGGCCATTACCGCGTCATCATCGTAGCGCCTTGCTTTACGGGGCTCTCCGCCGTTGCGCGGCACCGGCTGGTGTATCATCATTTGCAAGATTTGATCCCCTATCCGATTCATGCGCTTGCGCTTGACGCCCAGGCTCCCAAATAGAAAGTAAAAGGATATTCATGAAACGCATCGTCATGCTGGCTGCGGCCTGCGTCATCGCCGTGCCGGCTTTTGCGCAAAACGTGGCAACCGTCAACGGCAAGGCCATCCCGCAAAAGAGCCTGGATCAATTCGTCAAGCTCCTGGTCGGCCAAGGCGCCACCGATTCGCCCCAACTGCGCGAACAGGTCAAGCAGGAAATGATCAACCGCCAGATCTTCGTGCAAGCCGCCGAATCCAGCGGCATCGCCAAGCAGGCCGACGTCCAGACCGAAATCGAACTGGCCCGCCAAGGCATCCTGGTCCGCGCGCTGATGGCCGACTACCTGGCCAAGCACCCGGTCACCGACGCCCAGGTCACCGCCGAATACGAGAAGATCAAGAAGGAACAGGCCGGCAAAATGGAATACAAGGTCCGCCACATCCTCGTCGAAGACGAGAAGAAGGCGAACGACCTGCTGGCCCAGTTGCAGAAAAACAAGGGCAAGTTCGACGACCTGGCCAAGAAGAACTCGAAGGACCCGGGCAGCGCCGAAAAGGGTGGCGATCTGGGTTGGGCGCCCCCGACCAACTACGTGCAGCCGTTCGCGCAAGCCGTGACGCAGCTGAAGAAGGGCCAACTGGTCGACAAGCCGGTCCAGACCCAGTTCGGCTGGCACATCATCATGGTTGACGACACCCGTCCGGTCGAATTCCCGCCGATGGATCAGGTCCGCCCGCAGCTGGAAGAAATGCTGCGCCAGCAAACCCTGGCCGACTACCAGAAGCAACTGCGCGAAAAGGCCAAGATCCAGTAAGGTCTGCGCTGCTCAAAAAAGCTGCCCGCCGATCGCGGGCAGTTTTTTTTGCGCTCGGCAATGTGCTCAGGTGTCAGACACCCTATGAGACGCCGCCGCAAGTTGCCGATCATCTCCGCAGGGTGTCTGACACCGTCCCAAGACCATCTCGACCCAGGTGTCAGCCCCCCCCTGCGACCCAGGTGTCAGACACCCCCCTGAGACGCTGCCTCAAGCTGAAGACCATCTCTGCGGGGTGTCTGACACCGCCCCCCCAGCAAGCAACAAAAAGGGCTGCACGCCGGTGGCGTGCAGCCCTTCTTCGTTAGCGCGCGGCAGCGTCCAGGCTAGGAAACGCCCAGCAGCGCCTTCAGTCCGTCCTCATCCAGCACCGGCACGCCCAGTTCCTGGGCCTTGGTCAGCTTGCTGCCGGAATCTTCGCCCGCGACCAGATAGGCCGTCTTCTTGGACACCGAGCCGCTGACCTTGCCGCCCGCAGCCTGGATGTGCATCGAGGCCTCTTCGCGCGTCCAGTTGGGCAGCGTGCCGGTCAGCACGAAGGTCTTGCCGGCCAGCGTGGTGTCTTGCGGCGCGGCTTCGGCCACCGGGTTCACGCCCTGCGACTTCAGTTGCTCGATGACGTCGCGGTTGTGCTGCTCGGCAAAGAAATGCCGGATCGACGCGGCCACCACGGGCCCCACGTCCGGCACCGACGACAAGGCGTCTTCGTCCGCGTCCATGATGGCGTCGATGCTGCCGAAATGCCGCGCGACGTCCCGCGCCGTGGTTTCGCCCACGTGGCGGATGCCCAGCGCGAAGAGCAGCCGGGACAGGTTGGGCGAGCGCGCCTTCTCGATGGCGGCCACCAGGTTGTCCGCGGACTTCTGGCCCATGCGGTCCAGGCCCACGAGTTCCAGCGGACGCAGGCTGTACAGGTCTGCCAGTGTCTTGACGCGGCCGCTGTCCACCAGTTGGTCCACCAGCTTTTCGCCCAGGCCTTCGATGTCCAACGCCTTGCGGCTGGCCGCGTGCCACAGTGTCTGCTTGCGCTGGGCGCCACAGAAAAGGCCCCCGGTGCAGCGCGCGATGGTCTCGCCTTCCAGGCGCTCGATGGCCGATTCGCAAACCGGGCATTGCGTGGGCATGACGAATTCCCGTGCGTCGGCGGGCCGCTTTTCCAGCACCGGGCCCAGCACTTCGGGAATCACGTCGCCCGCGCGCCGCACGATGACGGTGTCGCCAATGCGCACGTCCTTGCGGCGGATCTCGTCTTCGTTGTGCAGCGTGGCGTTGGTGACGGTGACGCCGCCCACGAACACGGGCTTGAGCCGCGCGACCGGGGTGATGGCGCCGGTGCGGCCCACCTGCACTTCGATGTCCACCAGCGTCGTGGTGGCTTCTTCGGCCGCGAACTTGTGCGCCAGCGCAAAGCGCGGCGCGCGCGCCACGAAGCCCAGCACCTTCTGCGCGGGCAGCGAATCGACCTTGTAGACCACGCCGTCGATGTCGTACGGCAGGGTGGCGCGCAAGGCGCCCACCTTGGCGTAGAAGTCCATCAGGCCTTGCGCGCCGCTTGCGCGGTGGTTGTGCACCACATTGACCGGCAGCCCCAGCGAGGACAACCACTCCAGCATGGCGCCGTGGGATTTCTCGGGCAGTTGGGACGCCTGCGCCGCGCCCGCGGAGGCTTCGTCAAACAAGCCGCTCTGCGAGCCGGGCAAGCCCTGGACCTC
Source organism: Achromobacter sp. E1 (assembly GCF_037039475.1). Classification (NCBI taxonomy): domain Bacteria; kingdom Pseudomonadati; phylum Pseudomonadota; class Betaproteobacteria; order Burkholderiales; family Alcaligenaceae; genus Achromobacter; species Achromobacter sp. E1. Next base: position 1,328,249 of record NZ_CP146253.1, on the reverse strand, counting down.
GCCCCAGCCGTAGGCAAAGAAACGCAGCGGCCGCTTGGCCGTGATGCGCGGATCGAGCTGGCGCAGGCTGCCTGCCGCCGCATTGCGCGGGTTGACGAAGACCTTTTCGTCGCGCTTGGCCTGCGCGGCGTTCAGCTTTTCGAAGTCGGCGCGGTTCATCAGCACCTCGCCACGCACCTCCAGCACCTTCGGGGCCGCGCCCTTCAACTGCAGGGGAATCGCCTTGATCGTGCGGATGTTGGACGTGACGTCCTCGCCAGTCTGGCCGTCGCCGCGGGTGGCGGCCTGCACCAGGCGGCCGTCCTCGTAGCGCAGGCTGATCGCCAGGCCGTCGAGCTTCAGTTCACAGAAGTAGTCTGGCTGCTGCGCCGGTCCCAGCATGCCGGCGCCGCGCAGCGTCTCGGTGACGCGGCGGTCGAAAGCGGCGACCTCTTCCTCGGAAAACGCATTGTTCAGCGACAGCATCGGCACCATGTGGCGCACGCTGCCAAACGCGGAGACCGGTGCCGCGCCCACGCGCTGCGTGGGCGATTCCGGCGTCACCAGTTCGGGATGCTCGGCCTCCAGGGCCTGCAATTCGCGCATCAGCCCGTCGTACTCGGCATCCGAGACGGAAGGCTCGTCGTAGACGTAGTAGCGGACGTTGTGCTGTTCGATTTCGGCGCGCAGGCGCGCCGCGGCTTGCGCCGGGTTCTCGCCGGACCTGCTTGCCATCAGGCAAACACCCGCTGGGCGCGCTCGCTGCCGGCGGGCAGACCCGCTTGTTCGAGTTGGCCGAAGAGAACCTGCAGGCGCTCGTCGATGACGGCTTCAGAGCCATCGGCCAGGGGCTTGCCCTGATCGTCGACCAGCTCGGCGCGCAGGCGCGACGCCAGGTCGCGGCCCACATCGACCATGCGGCCAAAGGCGCGGGGGTCGGCCGGGCTGCACGGCACGTCCAGCAGCAGGTACAGGCGTTCGATCCCGCCCATGCCCGCGTCGAAAGCCGCGCCGTCTGCGCGGGCCAGCGTGAAGCGGGCCACGCCGTTTTCGTTGGGCCACGCAAGGCGGTTGCCGTCGGCGACGAAACCGACGTCGCGCGCCACGGCCAGGACTTCGGCTGCCGGTTGGGCCGAGCCCAACAGCAGCGTCAGGCCAACCTGGGTATCCAGTGCGGCGCAGGTGTCGTCCAGTCGGGCGCCCTGCTCCAGTACGGCCTGCTGGTCGGGGCCTTCGATCGTGGCGTCGAAGCGCTCGGCCATGTCCTGGGCACGCGCCCAGGCTTGCGACCATTCGATGGCGGTCAGGGGACCGCTGCGATTGGCCAGCAGCACGGCCAGCTGCATGGAGGCATAGGATTCGCCGGGATGGACGCGCGCGCGGTGGCGGCGTTGGTCGGTTTCGGCGAACACGCGCATGGGCTTGCGGCCAACGCTGCGCAGGCTTTGCATGTAAGGCAGCAGATCCGCACCGCGCACCGCGTCGGCAAAGTTGATCTCAATGACCACTTCGCACGCGGGATCGGGTTCTTCCGCGTCGTCGGCATCGCTGCCGGGATCGACGGGGGCCGGTTGGCCGGGCTGCGCGCGCGCGGGCTCACCGCCCATGCCGGGCTCGCGCCGGGCCACATTGGCCGTGGCGGCGCCCGCCGCCCCCGCGCCCAGCAACGGATCCTGTTCGGAGGTAGGGAAATGGCTCTGCATCTTGCGGCGCACGCGCCGGTCCTGCCACCAGTTGAATCCCAACACCAGCAGTATCAGCAAGACGCCCAGGGCTATAAGCCCGATCTGCAAATCACTCATGTGTAAATCCCGCGCCTGCTAGGCGGCGCCTTTCTAAATATGGGGTTTATGCCGCTTCGGAGGCCATCATCTGGACGGCCGAATCTATGTCTACCGCAACGATACGCGAAACCCCCTGCTCTTGCATGGTTACACCGATCAATTGCTTTGCCATTTGCATCGCGATCTTGTTGTGCGAGATGAAGAGGAACTGCGTCTGCTCGCTCATGTTGGCGACCAGATTCGCATAGCGTTCGGTGTTGGCGTCGTCCAGCGGCGCGTCCACCTCGTCGAGCAGGCAGAACGGCGCGGGGTTCAGCTTGAACAATGCGAACACCAGCGCCGTCGCGGTCAGCGCCTTTTCGCCGCCCGACAGCAGATGGATCGTGCTGTTGCGCTTGCCCGGCGGCTGCGCCATCACCTGCACGCCCGCGTCGAGAATTTCTTCGCCGGTCATGCTGAGCTTGGCCTCGCCCCCGCCGAAGAGCTTGGGGAAGAGATCGCCGAAGTGGCCGTTGACGATGTTGAACGTCTCTTGCAGCAGTTCGCGCGTCTCGCGGTCGATCTTGCGGATGGCGTCTTCGAGGGTCTCGATGGCGGTCATCAGGTCCTGGTGCTGGGAATCCAGGAAGCCCTTGCGTTCGCGCGAGGTGTTCAGCTCGTCGAGCGCGGCCAGGTTGACCGAGCCCAGCGCTTCGATCTGGCGCGAGATGCGGCCGACTTCCTGTTGCAGCCAGCTGGCGCGGCGCCATTCGTCGGGTTGGTTGGCCAGGAACTGGGCCAGCTCCTCGCGGTCGACTTCGCGCGCGTTGAGCTGTTCCGTGAACTGTTCTTCAGCCAGACGCGCGGCCTGCTCCTGCAGTTGCAGTTCCATGATGCGCGCGCGGCGCGGTTCCAGCGTCTGCTCCTGTTGCTGGCGGTCCTCGTCGGCGCCGCGCAGCAGCGCTGCCAGGTTTTCGAGTTCCTGGCGGGCGCGCGACAGCGCTTCCTCGCGCTCGGCGCGCATTTCCAGGGCATCCTGCAAGCCGGCCTGCGACGCGGACGCGTCAAGCTCCGCCAGATCGCCCATCAACTGTTCCAGCTCGACCGCGCCGCGCTGGCTCTGGTCTGCGGCCAGTTGCTGGTTGCGCTGCAGGTCGGTGATGCGGACCTGGATGCCGCGTTCGGCGAATTCGGCTTCCTGGGCAGCGCGTTCCAATTCGCGCAGACGGGTGCGGGCCGCCTCGGCTTGCGCCGCCAGCGTCTCGCCGTCCATCTCGGCATCGGCGAACTTGGACTGGTGCTCGGCGAGTTCTTCGTCCAACGCTTCGAAGCGGGCCTCGGCCTCTTCGCGCGTGGCGCGCAGGTCTTCTTCGTGCGCCTTGATTTCTTCCAGGTCCTGACGCAGGCGCGAGGCGCGTTCGCCGGACTGTTCGGCCTGCTGCTGCAGCCGCGAATGTTCCAGCTGAATGTCGTGCACGCGGCGCGTGACTTCGGCCACACGCGTGCGCGCCGGCGAGATGGCCTGGGACACCTGCTGCCAGGCGGCTTCGGCCCGGGCAACCGCGGCGCGGGCCTGGTCGGCGATCAGTTGCTGGGCCTTGATCTCGCGCTGCAGGTTATCGATTTCCTGCTGGCGTGCCAGGAGGCCAGCCTGTTCGGAATCGGGCGCGTAGAAGCGCACGCTGTGCGCGTCGATCAGGTGACCGGCCTTCACCACGCAGGCAGCGCCAGCGGGCAAGGTGGCGCGCAGGGCCAGGGCCTGGGTCAGGTCATTGGCCGTATAGACCCCGGCCAGCCATTCGTTCAGCAGCGTGCGCAGGTCGGGATCGGTGATGCGCAGCAGGCTGGCCAGCGGCGTGAAGCCGGCCGGCGCCGGCGGCGTGGGCGCGGCGGCGGGCAGTTGATAGAACGCCAGCCGGGCGGGCGGCGCATCGTCGGCAAAGGCGCGCGCCCAATCCAGATTGCGCACTTCCATGGAAGCCATGCGTTCGCGCAGCGCCGATTCCAGGGCGGTTTCCCAGCCCGGTTCGACGTGCAGCTTCTGCCACAGGCGCGACAGTCCGGCGAGTTCGTGCTTGGCCAGCCAGGGTTCGAGCGCGCCCTGCTTCTGCACGTCGTCCTGCAGCTTGACCAGCGCGGACAGGCGGGCTTCCAGGCGGGCCAGGTTCTGGGCTTCGGTCTGGGCGGCGGCCTGGGCGCGGCTGCGCTCGGCGTCGGCCTCAGGCACGCGGCCTTCCAGGACGGCCAGTTCTTCCTGGGCGGCTTCGAGCTGGTCTTCGCCCGCGGCGCGGTCGCCGGCCAGTTGTTCCAGGCGCTCGGGGTCGGGGCTGTGCAGTTCGCGCAGTTCCTGTTGCAGGCGCTCGCGCCGCTGGTCCAGGGTCTGCATCTGGCGGTCGGCGTCGCGCTGGGTCTGCGCGACCAGCGCAAGGTTCTGCTCCACACGGGCCAGGGCCGCCCGCATCTCGTCGCGGCCGGCGGCGGCTTCGCGCACGCGCTGCTCAACCGAGGGCAGGCCCGCCTGCGCGTCTTCCGCGGTGGCGCGCGCCTCTTCGGTGCGGGCAGCGGCCGCGGCCAGGTCGTCTTCGGCCTGGGCGATCTGTTCGGTGCAGTGCTCGCGCTGGCTGGTCCATTCGGCGATCTGCTGCTGAAGCTGATCGCGGCGGGCCTGCAGGCGGTTGCGGGAATCGACGACGTGGCGGATCTCGGCTTCCAGGCGGCTGACCTGGGCATTGGCCTCGTACAGGGCGCCCTGCGCGGTATGGACGGCATCGCTGGCGGCGTAGTGGGCCTGGCGACGGGATTCCAGCGCGGCCTCGCCCGCACGCAGCCCGGCAATGGCGGCTTCCAGTTCGTTCTGGGCCTGCGCCATTTCCTGCGCCTTCTTGGCGCGTTCCTCGCGGGCCCCGGTTTCCTTCAGCAGCCACAGCGAATGCTGCTTCTTTTCGCCGTCGGCCTGGAGCTCGCGGTAGCGGGTGGCCACTTCGGCCTGGGCTTCCAGCTTTTCGAGCTGGCTGTTCAATTCACGCAGGATGTCTTCGACGCGGGTCAGGTTCTCGCGCGTGTCGGACAGGCGGTTTTCGGTCTCGCGGCGGCGCTCCTTGTAGCGCGACACGCCGGCCGCTTCTTCCAGGAAGACCCGCAGTTCCTCGGGGCGGGCTTCGATCAGGCGGTTGATCATGCCCTGGCCGATGATCGCGTAGCCACGGGCGCCCAGGCCCGTGCCCAGGAAGATGTCGTGGATGTCGCGGCGGCGGACCTGCTGGTTGTTGACGAAATAGCTGCTGGTGCCGTCCCGGGTCAGCACACGGCGCACCGCGATTTCGGCGTAGCTGCTCCATTGGCCGGCAGCGCGCCCCTCGCTGTTGTCGAACACCATTTCGACCGAAGCCCGGGCGGCGGGCTTGCGGTTGCCCGAGCCATTGAAGATGACGTCCTGCATGGACTCGCCACGCAGTTCCGATGCCTTGGCTTCGCCCAGCACCCAGCGCACGGCGTCGATGATGTTCGACTTGCCGCAGCCATTGGGTCCGACCACGCCGACCAGCTGGCTGGGCACGGGGATGACGGTGGGGTCGACGAAGGACTTGAAGCCGGCGAGTTTGAGCTGAGTAAGGCGCACAGTACGATGACGACGGGGTGGGTTGAACGAAAGGCGTTAACGGACCTGCCGCACAGATTGCAAACCGGCCCAAGAAGGGCCGGCTCTCATATGGGTCGTATGATACCGCAGGCGGTCTCCACCCTGACCTTGGCGCCGGGCAACCCGCGGGCAAACGCGCAATGGCTCGGGGCAAGGGTCCGGCTATACTCCCTGACACTTTTTGGCACGACACATAATTTTCACGCGGACTGGCCAGCCTCTGGCCGAAGATCGGGGACATTCTTGAAACGTGGTTTCTATCTGGTCATGGCGGCGCAGGCCTTCTCGTCATTGGCGGACAACGCGCTGTTCATCGCAGCGATCGCGCTGATACAGGAGCTGCACGGTCCAGACTGGCTGGCCCCGATGATGAAATGGTCGTTCGCGCTGGCCTATGTCGTGCTGGCCGCGTTCGTGGGCGCCATTGCGGACTCCTACCCCAAGGGCCGCGTGATGTTCTCCACCAATGCCCTGAAGGTGGCCGGCTGTCTGCTGATGTTCTCGTACGCCAGCATCGGCGTCGCCCCCCAATACCAGACCTGGCTGGTCTGCGCCGCCTACGGCGTCGTGGGCATCGGCGCCGCCGCCTATTCCCCCGCCAAGTACGGCATCGTGACGGAAATGCTGCCGCCCACCATGCTGGTCAAGGGCAACAGCTGGATCGAGGGCCTGACGGTCTTCTCCATCATCCTGGGCACCGTGCTGGGCGGCCTGCTGATCTCCTCGTCCGTTTCCACCGCCCTGCTCAGCCACTCCTTCATCGGCAAGCTGGTCCACACGCCGGCCGAGGCCGCCATCCTCGTCATCGCCTTCGTCTACCTGCTGGCGGCGCTGTGCAACCTGATGATTCCCCGCACCCACGTGCGTTATCCGCCGCAGCAGAAGAACCCCGTGCGCCTCGTGCGCACGTTCTGGGGCTACGTCTGCGTGCTGTGGAAGGACAAGCTGGGGCAGATCTCGCTGGCCGTCACCACCCTGTTCTGGGGCGCTGGCGCCACGTTGCAGCTCATCGTCATCGAATGGGGCCGCAGCCACCTGGGCTACCAGCTCGACAAGGCCTCGATGCTGATGGGCGTGGCCGCGCTGGGCACGGTGGTCGGGTCGATCCTGGCCGGCCGCATCCCGCTGCGCCGCGCGCTCGCCGTGCTGCCGGTGGGCGCCGCCATGGGTCTGGTCGTGCTGCTGATGCCGCTGGTCTACCAGCCCTGGAGCGTCTATCTGCTGCTGCTGCTGACGGGCGGCCTGGCCGGTTTCTTCGTGGTGCCCATGAACGCCCTGCTCCAGCACCGCGGCCACGTGCTGCTGTCGGCGGGCCATTCGATCGCCGTGCAGAACTTCAACGAACAGCTCAACATCCTGCTCATGGTGGCCATGTACACGCTGCTGCTGTGGCTGGAACTGCCGATCAACGTGATCATCGTGATCTTCGGCTCTGTCGTGGCCGTGCTGATGGTGGTCTTCATGCGCTGGAGCAAGCGCAACATGCAGGCCAACCCCGACCTGCACGACCAGATCGGACAGGAAGGCCACGGCCGCGCACTGGATACCACCCACTAGGCCGCGCGCGCCAACCACTTGATCTTCCAGCAAAAAACCGGGCTCTCGCCCGGTTTTTTCATTTGCCGCCGGTCCCGCTACAGTTCGCGGGCGGCCAGCTTCAGGTCCTGCCAGGCACGCGCCTTTTCCGACGGGCTGCGCAGCAGATAGGCCGGGTGGTAGCTCACGACGACCGGAATCTGCACGTCCTCGTCTGTCTTCAAGTGATGGACGCGGCCCCGCAGGCTGCCGATGGTGGCGTCCGTGCCCAGCAGCGTCTGCGCGGCAAACCGCCCCAGCACCAGGATGCGCTCGGGTTTGAGCAACGCGATCTGCCGCATCAGATACGGGCTGCAGGCGGCGATTTCCTCGGGCTTGGGATTGCGGTTGCCCGGGGGACGGCACTTGATGACATTGGTGATGAAGACGTCCCGCTCGCGGCTCATGCCCACCGCCGCCAGCATGGCGTCCAGCAACTGGCCCGACCGGCCCACGAAGGGCTGGCCCTGGCGGTCTTCCTGTTCGCCGGGGGCTTCGCCCACTACCAGCCAACGGGTCGGCTGAGCGCCCTGGCCGACCACCGCATGGCGGCGGCCCTGGCACAGGCCGCAGGCCGAACACGCCACGACCTGCGCGGCCAACTGTTCAAGATTGGCGTCCTTGACGGCCTCGGCCACCGGAATGGGCGGCGGCGCTTCTTCCTGGACTTCGACCTTCGGCGCCGGCCGCGGCGGCGGGCCGGTGCGGTTCAGGATCGAGGCCGGAATGGCCGATGATGCGCGCCCGGATGGCGGCTCTGCCGGCGTGGCGGCGGGCGCGGAAACCTGGGCAGCCTGCGCGGGCGGCGCAATCGTTGGAACCGCAGAGGGCGATTCGGCGGGGGCCGGCGCGACGATGGCGGATTGGGGTGCGGCAGCGGGCGCGCCGCCGGACAGGGCCGAGGGCGTTGCCACGGGGGCCGGCGCCGATGCGCCGAAAGAGGGCCCGACGGGCGTCTTGATGGCCGGCGCGGCAGGCGGCGTACGCAGCCACAGCCGCTCCATGCCAAGCTCGCGCAGCCAGATGCGCTGCAACGGGTTGATGCGGGGCGGCGCGGGGCGCGCCGCGGCGTCGATCGAGTTCATGCCGGGGCTCCGTCGGCTTGGCCAAAGCGCTTTTGCATGACGATGGCATCCTCACGGCCGCCCTTGTCCGCCGGGTAATAACCACGGCGCATGCCGATCTGCAGGTAGCCGTGGCCTGTATAGAAACTGATGGCCGAGGCGTTGGACGGCCGCACTTCCAGCAACAGCCCTTCCAGCCCCCGTTCGCGCGCCCGCTGTTCGCACCAATCGAGCAGCGCGCCGCCCAGCCCCTGGCGGTGCAGGTCCCGCGCCACCGCAATCACCAGCAGGTGCGCCACGTCGGGCGCATACATCAGCACGCAGAATCCGGCCAGCTTGCCCTCGCGCCGCAACGTCCAGGCGCCGTAGCCCGACGCCAGGGCGTCAGCGAAATTGCCGCGCGTCCAGGGGAACGCCTGAACTTGCGCCTCCAGCGCCACGACTTCCTCCAGGTCCGCCTGCGTCATGGGCTGCGGCACCGGCGTGGCTAGCGATGGCTGAGCTTTCGGATTGCCGCCCTCGCCACGCAGGCGCTCGGCAGTGGTGAACGCGACCTTGTCCCGCACATACAGGGGCGCGGCCAGCTCGGGCGCCAGGGTTTCGCCCCGCAGCCAGCCCTGGCGGGCAAGGCGCGCCACGCTGGCTGCCTGCGGCCGCTGGGCATCGACGGCACGGCGCCATTCGGCGGGCGCCGCCATGTCGGCGGCGTATGCGTCCCAGGCATCGCCTGCCAGCAGCGGCGCGATCGGCTGCCCGGCCCGCGCCGACCAGATCGGCAAATGATGCGCCGTCCAGGGCACGACCTCGGCGGCGGCGATCAGCATAGGCGCCTGCAGGGTTTCCCAGACGGATTCATCACCCGCCGCAGCGCTGCGGCGGTAGACTGCGAGATAGACCTCGTTCATGCGGGCGTCCAGCGCCACGACCACGGCCTCGCCAGGGGTGCCATCGACGTCCGCGGCCACAGCCTGGTGCGAAACAATAGGCAACACCGGGATGCCCAGCCCCAGCGCCATTCCCTGGGCGACGCCGCAGGCCACGCGCAGGCCGGTGAAGCCGCCAGGCCCCTGCCCGAACGCCACGGCGTGCAGCCCCGTTGCGGCAATGCCGGCCTCGGCAAGCAGCGCATCGGCCATAGGCAGTAGGCGCTCGGCGTGTTCCTGGGAACCTTCGTGCTCGCGGACGCTGATCTCCAGGCGGCCGTCGACCGCCCGCAAAAGGGCCACGCCACATCGTGACGACGAAGTTTCCAGTGCCAGCAGGTTTAGTTCCATAGATGCAGATTGTACGAAATAAGGCGCTGTTACCCCCGGGTGTAAGGGGGATTTCAACCAGGGATCGCAATGTGTAATATCTTGTGAACGCCCTCTAGCCCCCGGTTCTTGTCACTGTTACATTTCCGGCCATGAATACGCAAAACACCACCCCCACCCGAAAAATCCTCGTCGTTGACGACGATCCGCGCTTGCGCGATCTGCTGCGCCGGTACTTGTCCGAACAGGGTTTCAACGTTTTCGTCGCCGAAGACGCCAAAGAGATGGGCAAACTCTGGCAACGTGAGCACTTCGACCTGCTCGTGCTGGACCTGATGCTGCCCGGGGAGGATGGCCTGTCCATCTGTCGCCGGCTGCGCGGTGGTCACGACAACACCCCCATCATCATGCTGACGGCCAAGGCGGAAGAAATCGACCGCATCGTCGGCCTGGAGATGGGCGCGGACGACTACCTGTCCAAACCCTTCAACCCCCGCGAACTGCTGGCCCGCATCAATGCGATTCTGCGCCGCCGCGGCACCGAAGAACATCCCGGCGCCCCCAGCCAGGAAAACGAATCCATCGCCTTCGGCCCCTACGTGCTGAATCTGTCCACCCGCACGCTCACGCGCAACGGCGAGCAGGTGCCCATCACCACGGGTGAATTCTCGGTGCTCAAGGTCTTTGCGCGCCATCCGAAGATTCCCCTGTCGCGCGACAAGCTCATGGAACTGGCTCGCGGCCGCGAATACGAAGCCTTCGATCGCAGCCTGGACGTCCAGATCTCGCGTCTGCGCAAACTGATCGAGCCAAACCCGTCCAAGCCCGTATTCATCCAGACCGTTTGGGGTCTAGGATACGTGTTCGTCCCAGACGGTGGTAGCTGATCGGCTGGCCCGCCCCGGGCAGGAGCGCAGCGTCGTGCCGCGCCTGCGCAGAACATTCAGGAACCTGACATCACGTTTGCGGCTGGGCTTGTTCGGCCGCACGTTCCTTTTGCTCGCCGCGCTGATGCTCGTCAGCCTGGGCGCGTGGCTTCAAGTGTTTTTCAGCATGGAGCTGGGACCGCGCGCCAATCAAATGGCGCAGCGGGTGATCACGGCCGTCAATATCACGCGCACCGCGCTGATCTATTCCCATAACGGCGAACGCAGCAAGCTCCTCCTCGACCTGGCCACCAACGAAGGCATTCAGGTCTATCCGCGCGAGGTCACCGACTTCGCCGAAGCCCTCCCCGACGACGACTACTGGCAGCGCGTGGCCCAGCACATCCGCACGCGCTTCGGACCGGAAACGCAGATCGCCTGGGGCGTGAACCAGGTGCCCGGCTTCTGGGTCAGCTTCCAGATCGAAAAGGATCTGTACTGGCTGGTGTTCGAGCGTGAGCAGATCGGCCTGACTGGCGGAATCGAATGGCTGGGATGGGGCGCCACCGCGCTTTTGCTGTCCCTTGTCGGCGCCGCGGTCAGTGTGGGATTCGTCAACCGGCCGCTCTCCCGTCTGGCGCGTGCCGCCCAGGTGCTGTCGCGTGGTGAAACACCCGCGCCGCTGCCCGAGCAGGGCCCGCTCGAGATCCGCGACCTGAACGCGTCGTTCAATCGCATGGCCAAGGATTTGCGGCAGGCCGAGGCCGATCGCGAACTCATGCTGGCCGGGATCTCGCACGATCTGCGCACCCCGCTTGCGCGCATGCGGCTGGAAATCGAACTGAGCGGCGTGTCCGAGGACGCGCGGCAGGCCATCGACGAAGACCTCGGCCAGATCGACCACAGCATTGGCCAGCTCATGGAATACGCGCGCCCGGCGGGCACGCTGCCGCAACTGGCCACCGACATTTCCGCCGTGCTTGCCGAACTGTATGAACGCGAGCGCAGCCATACCGCCTCGCTCGGCGGCGAACTGGAAGCTTCGCTCGAACCCGGCCTGCGCGCCCGCATCACCGCGCTGGACTTGAAGCGCATCGTCAGCAACCTGATCGAAAATGCGCGCCGCTATGGCCGCTCGCCCGACGATGGGATGGCGCATCTGAACATGACGCTGCAGGCCGAAGGCAGCATGATCGTCATCGAAGTGTCCGACCGCGGCCCCGGCATCGCGCCCGAAGACGTGGACCGCCTGCTTCGCCCGTTCTCGCGCGGCGAGGCCGCCCGCACCGGCGTCAGCGGCGCGGGCCTGGGTCTGGCCATCGTCGAACGCCTGCTCAAGCACGTCGGCGGGTCGCTGCGCATGCTGCCGCGCGAGGGCGGCGGACTCACCGCGCGGATAGAGCTGCCCAAAGCCAAGTTTAGGAATTATCAATTAGACAACGATAATCCATAGCGTAAAATTTGGGGTTTGAGGCGCTGCCTTATCTCCACCCAACAACTACGGGAGTAAACATGAAAACTGTTGGCGACAAACTCGAACCCTTCAAGGTCACCGGCGTCAAGCCCGGCTTCAACCAGCACGAAGAAAACGGCGTGTCGGCGTTCGAAGACATCACCGAAAGCTCGTTCCCCGGCAAGTGGAAGGTGATCTACTTCTACCCGAAAGACTTCACGTTTGTGTGCCCGACCGAAATCGTCGGCTTCAACAAGCTGGCCAAGGATTTCGAAGACCGCGACGCCGTCCTGCTGGGCGGTTCGACCGACAACGAATTCGTCAAGCTGGCCTGGCGCCGTGAGCACCCGGACCTGAACAAGCTGGGTCACTACCAATTCGGCGACACCACCGGCGCCCTGATCGACCAGCTGGGCGTGCGTGAAAAGGGTGCTGGCGTTGCCCTGCGCGCCACGTTCATCGTCGACCCGGACAACACGATCCAGCACGTTTCGGTGAACAACCTGAACGTCGGCCGTAACCCGGAAGAAGTGCTGCGTCTGCTCGACGGTCTGCAAACCGACGAACTGTGCCCGTGCAACCGTACGGTTGGCGGCGCCACGCTGTAATTTCCAGCCCGGTCCGGGGCCTGTCCGCAGGCCCTGCGCCGGGCATTAATTGCGCTAGATTATAGGTAAAAACTATGGAATTTCTTACGACCATTAAGGAACAGCTGCCGGATTGGGCCAAGGACATCCGCCTGAATCTGGACGCCGTGATTGCCCGCTCGACGCTGGCTCCCGAAGACGCCGTGGGCGCCGCCCTGTCCGCCGCGTACGCCGCGCGCAGCCCGGTGCTGGTCGAGGCCTTCAAGAGCGGCCTGTCGGAAGGCGACGCCAATGCCGCGCTGACCGCCTCCGCCCTCATGGGCATGAACAACACCTGGTATCCCTACGTGGAGATGACCGGCGACGCCCAGTTGAAGAGCCTGCCGGCCCAGTTGCGCATGAACGCCTACGCCACCCACGGCGGCGTGGAAAAGAAGCGCTTCGAACTCTTCGCCCTGGTGGCTTCCATCATCGGCAAGTGCCATTTCTGCGTGGCTTCGCACTATGAGAACCTGAAGAACGACGGCCTGTCGACCGAACAGCTGCGCGACGCCGGCCGGATTGCCGCCGTCGTCAACGCCGCCGCGCTGGCGCTGGCCGCCCAAGGCAAGTAAGCGACCCGATGCTCGCAAAAAAAAGCCCGCCTGCTTGATGCAGGCGGGCTTTTCCTTTTGGTTGACGTGTACCGCGCTATTTGCCGGCGGCGGGCTTGACCGGCGCGGTCGGCAGGCCGTTGGCGGTCCACGCCTCCATGCCGCCCCGATACCAGTAGGCGCGCCAACCCAGCGTCCCCGCGCGCAGCGCCGCGTTGTAGGAGGATCGGTCGTTCATGCCCGCGCCCATGAACACGATGGGCGTGTCGCGCCGGTCTCCGGTGTTCTTCTTCAGCCAGGCGTCCAGCGCGCCTTGCAGGTGGTCCGCGACGCTGCCGTCCGACCCGGCGTCGGACAGCGGATAGGCGATGGGCAGCGTCTCCCGTAGCCCGCTGGTGTCGATGATGAGAATGTTCTTATCGTTGTTGATCAACCGCACCAGCTCCGGCGTCGTGATGATGTCGGCGCGCGTGTGCTTGTTGGGCGTTGGCCCCCGATACGGCGACGAGAACAGCAGGTTCGTCGGCGGCACGCCGTAGTCCTTCAGCTCGTCGAAGGCGCCGGCGGGCAGCGCCGGCATGCCCTGCCCCGCCGCGGGCGGTTGCCGCGGCGCCTGCGGTGCGCCGCCATCCTTGGCGACGACCTCGCCGCCCACCGTGCCCATCTCAATATCCGAAACCATCACCGCGATGTTCTCGATCAGGTCGTAGCACATCGTGATAGAACCCTCGCGCGGGTTGTACCAGGCGTTCAACTGGCCGCAATCCTTGAACACCACGTTGACCGGCCGCGGCAGCACGTAGGTCTGGCCGAGCAGCTTGATGTTGTTGGTGATGGCCTCGGACAGGTTGTTCGCGAACAGGTTGCCGATCTTGCGCTTGGATGGCTCGAACACCACGTTGACCGGCGCGCCGGGCGCGTTGGCCGGCTGCAGGCCGTCGGGCGTCCAGGTGCCGACCCGCGTGTGCGGCGCCAGCAGCCGGCGCCACGCGCGGTTCTGCTTGTTGAATTCGTCCGTGCACCGCGCTTTGGTCCGGTCCTCGAAGCCAACGTGCTTGGCCACCGGTTCGAACACCGCGGGATTGCCGCCGTACATGATGCACAGCATGTTGCGAAAGCGCTTCAAGTCGCCCGTGTGCTCGTCCTGCCAGGCCGAATTAGCCGAGGCGCCGCGCTTTTCCGCCAGCTTGCCGCTGTAGTACCACTGCAGCGCGGCATACGTCGCAGCCTCGCGGGCCATCGTGTTCAGGTCCTCGTCCTTGGTCGGATACATGGTGGGCTCGACGATCTGCAACGCCGAGTACATGTCGACCGCGTCTTCCTCGGCGCCCGTCGCCGGCAACTCCAGCTCGCCGATCAGCGCGTGGCCAAACTCGTGCAGGAAGATGCTGCGCATGATCCCGACGTAGACCCCGACAATGCGCAACGTATCGCCGCCAAAGCGCGGATAGGGACCCTCGCCCGGCAAGCCGGGGGCGTTGTTGGCGGGCGTGCGGGTGGCGGGCGTGTTGTTGGCGGGCGCGGGAGGCGGCGCCGCCGACGGCACGCGCGGCGCACCCGCGCCGCCTTGCGCGCCGGACCCGGCGGGCTTTGCAGCCACGTCCGACACGATCATGAAGTCGGCAATGCCGAACGTGCCTTCGTCGTACGCCATGATGCCGATCTCGCTGCCCAGCGCGGGCTCGTTCTCGATGTCGGCAATCTTCTGGCCATTGACCAGGAAACGCGCGGCGCCGGGCACTTCCACCACTCTGATGCGGTCGGTGCCGTCCAGCTTGGCCACGTTGGGCACGGAAGCGATGTCGCGGCGCGTCTGGCCCTCCAGACAGAACAGCATCGTGTTGCGGTCCGCCCGGATCTCCAGGAGGCACAGGCTCTTGCGCGCGTTGTTGTTCAGCGCGATGCCGATGGACGCCTTGGGGCTCTTCGAGTTGACCATCACGTTGACATCGGTGATGCGACCCGTCTCGGGCGCGGGCCCCGGATTGATGTAGAACGTCTGCTCGCCGCCAGGCACGTCGCTATTGCGCAACGTGAACCAGCCGTCCTGCTCGCCGACGTGCCAGCCCTGCAAAAGCTGCTGTTTGACGGTGCCTGCCAGTGGGCCGAGCTGCTTCTCATACGCCGCGTACGCGGTGGTAGCAAAAGCGGCCAGCATGAAAAATAGCCCCGCGCCACGGAATCGCATCTGAATGTCCCTGATTAGTCAGATTTCAAGTCGCGCAGCGTATGTCAGATCAAACCGGTCCGCTTATTCATTTGTTAAAGATGTATTCCAACGTAAAAGCCGCCCGGGCTGGCGGCACGGACGGCTTTCGATTTGGGGGCACGCGTGGCGTTAGCGCCACGGAACCGGTAGCGCGTCAGGAATCCACGCGCGCCAGCAGCGCGACCACCGTCGCCGCGATGCCTTCCTTGCGGCCCAGGTAGCCCAACCCTTCGTTGGTCTTGGCCTTGATGTTGACCTCGGTCTCTGCCAGACCGGTATCGGCGGCAATATTCTTCACCATGGCCGGCGCGTGCGGGCCGATCTTGGGCGCCTGCGCATGCAGCGTGGCGTCGATATTGACCGGCGCCCAGCCCGCCTGGCGCACGCGCGCCATGGCTTCGCGCAGCAGGACGCGGCTGTCGGCCCCCTTGAAGGCCGGATCGGTGTCGGGAAAGTGCCGGCCGATGTCGCCCAGCCCCGCCGCGCCCAGCAGCGCGTCGGTGATGGCGTGCAGCAGCACGTCCGCATCGGAATGCCCCAAAAGGCCGTGCGTATGGGGAATCGTGACCCCGCCGATGATCAGCGGCCGGCCTTCGACCAGCGCGTGCACGTCAAAGCCCTGACCAACGCGAAAAGGAATGCTCATAGCCATTTTTCCATCAGTTCAAAATCGTCCGGCCATGTCACCTTGAAATTTCGCATCGACCCCGTGACCAGCAACGGCGCGTAGCCGGCGGCCTCGATGGCCGAGGCCTCGTCGGTGACGATGACGCCATTCACGGAGGCCGCGGTCAGCGCATCGCGCAGCACGCCAGCCCGGAACATCTGCGGGGTCTGCGCCAGCCACAGGCCATTGCGGTCCAGTGTGCGCTCGACCCGCTGGTGCCCGCCCTTGACCGTATCGGCCACCGGCAGGGCCAGCAAACCGCCCACCGGATCGGCCAGGCAGGCATCGATCAACCGCGCCAGCGCTTCGGCAGGCAAGCCGGGGCGAGCCGCATCGTGCACCAGCACCCAGGTGTCGTCGGCGACCTCGCTGTCGGCAAGCGCGCCGGCGACCGTATCGGCGCGCGTCGCGCCGCCGCAGGCACGCCAGACGGTGCGCGGCAGGCCAGCAAGCGCGGCATCGACCCAGCCGTCGCCCGGGCTGACCGCCACCCGCACCTCGGACACGCGCGCGTCGGCCAGCAACGCGCTGACCGCATGGCGCAGCATGGGCTGTCCGGCCAATGGACGGTATTGCTTCGGAACGGCCTCGTGTCCGGGCCGGCTGGCGCGGGCGCCGACACCGGCGGCGGGCACGATTGCGATGATTGCGTCAGACATGGTGCGGAGATTTTATAATCGTTCGCTTGATGTCCGCTTCCAGCCTGATGCCCGCCCCTTCCTCCTCCGCCACGGCCGCCCCCCCCGTCCCCGCCACGGTTCCCACCCTGTCCGCGCTGAAGCCCGGCACGCGCTACGCGCAGCCCAGGCCGCCGGGTTCCGGCGACGCCTGGCTGCTGGCGGATCTGGCCCGCCAGGCCGGCGGCCCGCTGGTCATCCTGACGGCCGAGCCCCTGGAAGCGCAGCGCCTGGCCGAAGAAATCCAGCTGTTCGCGCCCGGTCTGCGCGTGCGGCAGCTGCCCGACTGGGAAACCCTGCCCTACGACGCGTTCTCGCCGCACCAGGACTTGATTTCGGAGCGCCTGCACACGCTGCATTCGCTGATGATGAAGA
This sequence comes from Achromobacter sp. E1, assembly GCF_037039475.1. NCBI lineage: Bacteria > Pseudomonadati > Pseudomonadota > Betaproteobacteria > Burkholderiales > Alcaligenaceae > Achromobacter > Achromobacter sp. E1. The sequence continues at coordinate 1,311,548 of NZ_CP146253.1, read as the reverse complement.
CGGTGGACGTGCTGACGGTGCCCATCACCACGGCGCTGTACCGGCTGGCGCCGCCCTCGTTCCTGGCCGCCTACACGTTCTCGTTCAAGCAGAAGGACCGGCTGAACGAAGCGGCGCTGCGCGCGCAGCTCACGCTGGCCAATTACAACCACGTCACCCAGGTGACCGCGCCCGGCGAATTCTGCCTGCGCGGCGGCCTGATCGACCTGTTCCCGATGGGCTCGGTGGTGCCGTACCGCCTGGACCTGTTCGACGACGAAATCGAGACCATCCGCAGTTTCGACGTGGACACCCAGCGCAGCCTGTACCCCGTGCGCGAGGTCCAGCTGCTGCCAGGCCGCGAATTCCCGATGGACGAGGACGCGCGCAACCGGTTCCGCGCGCGCTTTCGGGAAATTTTCGAAGGCGATCCCTCGCGCGCCCTGCCCTACAAGGACATCGGCAACGGCATCCCCTTTGCCGGCGTCGAGTACTACCTGCCGCTGTTCTTCGAAGAGACCGCCACGCTGTTCGACTACGTGACCGAAGGCACGGTCATGGTCACGGTCGGCGACATCGACGACGCGATCCAGCGCTTCAACCAGGACACGGCCAGCCGCTACGGCTTCTTGAAGAGCGATCGCGAGCGTCCCGTGTTGCCGCCCTCGGCCCTGTTCCTGGACAACGAATCGCTGTATGGCCGGCTGAAGGCCTTTCGCCGCCTGTCGCTGACTGCCGGCCAGCCGCACCCCGACTTCCGGGCCGCGCCCGATGTCAGCGTGGCGCGCCGCGCGGAAGATCCCATCGCCAAGCTGCGCACGCTGGTGCAGGCGGGCCAGACCCGCGTGCTGCTGTGCGCCGATTCCGCGGGGCGCCGCGAAACCTTGGTGCAGATGCTGCACGAGTTCGGCGTCACGCCTGACGCGCAGCCCGAGACCATCGAGGCCTTCCTGGCGTCGGACGCGCATTTCGGCATCGTCGCCTCACCGCTGGGCGTGGGCTTCCAGCTGCCGGACGCGAACCTCGCCTTCCTGACCGAAAACGACCTCTACCCCGGATTGGCAACGCCGGGACGCCGCGGCAAGCGCGACCAGGAGCGCGCCAGCAACGTCGAAGCCATGGTGCGCGACCTGTCCGAGCTGCGCGAGGGCGATCCCGTCGTCCACGCCCAGCACGGCATCGGGCGCTACCACGGCCTGGTCAACATGGACATGGGCGAAGGCGAGATGGAGTTTCTTCATCTTGAGTACGCCAACGGCAGCACGCTGTACGTGCCGGTGTCGCAGCTGCACGTAATCGCCCGCTACAGCGGCGCGGATCCGGAAGCCGCGCCGCTGCACCAGCTGGGCTCGGGGCAATGGGACAAGGCCCGCCGCAAGGCGGCCAAGCAGGTGCGCGACACCGCTGCGGAACTGCTGGCGCTGTATGCGCAGCGCGCCGCGCGCGAAGGCTTTGCGTTCAACCTGCCGCTGAACGACTACGAGGCCTTCGCCGAGGGCTTCGGCTTTGAAGAGACGGCCGACCAGTCCGCGGCGATCCAGGCTGTCATCAGCGACATGACCTCGGGCCGCCCGATGGACCGCCTGGTCTGCGGCGACGTCGGCTTCGGCAAGACGGAAGTCGCGCTGCGCGCCGCCTTCCTGGCCGTCGCCAATGGCAAGCAGGTGGCGCTCTTGTGCCCCACCACCCTGCTCGCCGAGCAACACGCCCAGACCTTCACGGACCGGTTCGCCGACTGGCCCGTACGCGTCGTGGAACTGTCGCGCTTCCGCTCGGCCAAGGAAGTCTCGGCCGCTATCGAAGGCATCAACGACGGCCGGGTCGACATCGTCATCGGCACGCACAAGATTCTGTCGAAAGATGTGAAGTTCAAGCGGCTGGGTCTGGTCATCATCGACGAGGAACACCGTTTCGGCGTGCGCCAGAAGGAAGCGCTCAAGTCGCTGCGGGCCGAGGTCGACGTCCTGACGCTCACCGCCACGCCCATTCCCCGCACGCTCGGCATGTCGCTGGAAGGCATCCGCGACTTCTCCGTCATTGCCACGGCGCCGCAGAAGCGCCTGGCCATCAAGACCTTCGTGCGGCGCGAAGACGGCAGCACGCTGCGCGAGGCCCTGCTGCGCGAACTCAAGCGCGGCGGCCAGTGCTACTTCCTGCACAACGAGGTCGAGACCATCCACAACCGCCGGGCGCGCCTGGAAGAGCTGGTGCCCGAGGCCCGGATCGCCGTCGCGCACGGCCAGATGCCCGAGCGCGAACTCGAACAGGTCATGAAGGGCTTCTACCAGCAGCGCTACAACGTGCTGCTGTGCACCACCATCATCGAAACCGGCATCGACGTGCCCAGCGCCAACACCATCGTGATCCATCGCGCCGACCGCTTCGGCCTGGCGCAGCTTCACCAGTTGCGCGGACGCGTCGGGCGCTCGCACCATCAGGCCTACGCCTACCTGCTGACGCCCGGCGAAGACGCCATCACCAGCAACGCCAAGAAGCGGCTGGAAGCCATCCAGGCCATGGAAGAGCTCGGCTCGGGCTTTTACCTGGCGATGCACGACCTCGAAATCCGGGGCACCGGTGAAGTGCTGGGCGACTCGCAATCGGGCAACATCCAGGAAGTGGGCTTCTCGATGTACAACGAGATGCTCAACGAGGCCGTGCGCGCGCTGCGCGCCGGCGAAGAACCCGATCTGGACGCGCCCTTCAACCTGGCGTGCGAGGTCAACCTGCACGCCCCGGCGCTGCTGCCGTCCGATTATTGCGCCGACGTGCATGCGCGCCTGGCCATCTACAAGCGGCTGGCGCACGCCGCCGACGAAGACGACCTGATCCACATCCAGGAAGAACTGATCGACCGATTCGGCAAGCTGCCGGAAGCGGCCCAGACCCTGCTGGCCACGCACCGCCTGCGGCTTGCGGCCCAGCCGCTGGGCATCGTCAAGATCGACGCCAGCGAAGCGCAGGCCCTGATTCAGTTCGGCCCCAAGACCTCGGTCGATCCGGCCCGCATCATCGACCTCGTCCAGCGGCAGCGTCACATCAAGCTGGCCGGACAGGACAAATTGCGCGCCGAGATCAAGGCCCCCCTCATTCCCGCCAGGGCCGACGCCGTGCGCGCCGTCCTGCGTGCGCTCAAGTAACCCCGACTCTCCTTCCCATCCGCCATGACTACCCACAATCTCGTCGTTCAATCCCCCGGCCTCGCCATCGAACATGCGGAGCAGCTTGCCGCGCTGGCCCAGGCCCAGGGCGTGGCGCGCATCAGCAACACCGCGGCGCGCCTGCTCGACGTGCAGCACGACGACGAGACGCGCGCGGTGGTTTGCGCCTTCGCCGAGGCGCGCGGCGTGGACGCCGCCTTCGTGCCTGCCGGACTGAAGCTTGCCCACTGCAAGGTCCTGGCCATGGACATGGACTCGACCCTGATCAACATCGAATGCATCGACGAGATCGCGGGCGTGGTCGGCGTGAAAGACAAGGTGTCGGAGATCACCGAGGCCGCCATGCGCGGCGAGATCAAGGATTTTGCCGAAAGCCTGCGCCGACGGGTCGCGCTGCTGAAAGGCGCGCCGGCTGGCGCGCTGGACCAGGTCTACGAGGAAAAGCTGCGCTTGAACCCGGGCGCCGAACGCCTGATCTCCACAGCCCAGGCCGCCGGCATCAAGGTGCTGCTGGTGTCGGGCGGTTTCACCTTCTTCACGGAGCGCCTGCGCGCGCGCCTGAACCTGGACAGCGCCCACGCCAACACGCTGGAAATCGAAGACGGCGTGCTAACCGGACGCGTGCTTGGCGACATCCTGGACGCCGACGCCAAGGCCGCCCACCTGCGCGATTTTGCGCGCACGCACGGCGCCTCGACGGATCAGATTATCGCAATGGGCGACGGCGCCAACGACCTGAAGATGCTGGCCAACGCCGGCTTTCCGGTGGCATACCACGCCAAGCCGCTGGTGCGTCAGCAGACGCGCTACGCGCTGAACGTCTCCGGATTGGACGGCGTGCTGAACTGGTTCGAGAGCTGATCCTGCCTCAAAGGTCTCCTCAAAGGTGTCTGACACCCTGGGGAGATAGCCGTCAGCCTGCGGCAGCGTCCCAACGGGTGTCAGACACCGTGCCGCAACGCATTGCCTCAAAGGTGTCTGACACCCTGGGGAGATGGCCGTCAGCCTGCGGCAGCGTCCCAACGGGTGTCAGACACCGTGCTCACACCGCGCTGCAACGGAAGCCAGCCACCTCCCAAACGCAAAAGCCACCTCAGCAACGAGGTGGCTTTTTTTCATGCAGGCAGGCGCCGCTGACGCGGCGCCCCGCCATCAGTACCGCACGCGCAGGGACAGCAGCGCCGCCCGGCCCGTGCCCAGCGCCGCGTAGTGCGCAGCGTAGGCTTTGGTGTAGTACGTTTCGTCGAAGATGTTCAGCACGTTCAACTGCGCCGAGAAGTGCTCGTTGAATTCATAGCCGGCCATCGCGTCGAAGCGCCAGTACGACGGCACCCAGCGCGCCTTGGGCGTGCCGTCGGCATTCTTCGTGGCGTCCGAGTTGCCGTACACCTTGTCGACGTAGTACGCGCCGCCGCCGACCGTCAGCTTGGGCAGGACCTTGTAGGTCGTCCACAGGCTGAAGGCGTTGCGCGGCGTGTTGGGCAGGTCCTGGCCGACGGCGCCGCTGTTGTAGGCGCCCTTGGTCATTTCGCTGTCCATGAAGGTGTAGCCGCCGAACACATTCCACTTCGGCGTGATGGCGCCCGAGAATCCCAGCTCGATGCCGCGCACCTTGGCTTCGCCCACTTGCGCCACTTCGGTCGCCGACACCGCCACGCTGGTGTTCTTGCGGATGTCCTGGAACGCCGCGGCCGACAGCGTCAGCTTGTCATCGAACACCTGCCACTTCGTGCCCAGCTCCACCGTGCGGCTCTTTTCCGGTTCCAGCGAAGACGTCGACAGCGAGGTCGCATCGCTGATCGCTCCGCCAGCAATGGCGGACGGCGTCGACGAGGTGCCGTAGGTCGCGTAGATCGTGCCGTTGGGCACGGGTTTGTACGCCAGGCCGACCTGGTAGTTAAAGAGATTGTCCTCACGGCTCGTGCTGTAGAACGCGGGGGTGCTGGACGGATCGTTCCGGCCGCGCGCGATGTTGCTGCCGCTGGTGCGGTAGTTGTCCCAGCGTGCGCCCAGGCTGGCTTGCCACTGTTCGTTGAACTTGATGGTGTCGAAGCCGTAGAGGGCCAGCGTGTCCGTGTTGTAGACGGCAGGATTGTTGTTGCGGGTCAGCTTGCCGGTGTAGTCGTCGTGGGGATTCGGATCCCACAGCGAGGTGCACAGCGCCGGGTTCGACAGGTCTGTGGCGCTGACCTTGCAGTTCATCGGGCTCCGGGCGATCGTCTGGGTGTAGCTGTCCTTGTCCTGCTTGATGTTGCTGTACTCGAAGCCCAGGTCGAACGAGTGCTTCAGGCTGCCGGTCTCGAATTCGCCCGTCAGGTCCGTCTGGTTGGCGAACGTCTTGGTGACGTAGTAGCCCGACTTGAGCGCGCGATACACCAGCCCGTTCGGGATGTTGCCCTTGCTGTCGTCGGGATTGGTCGCCGCGAAATCCGTCGTGCCGCGGCCATAGCGCGTTACGTTGCGCAGTTGCAGCTTGTCCGAGAAGTCGTGCTGGAAGTCCACGGTGGCAACATCATCCCGGGTCTTCATGAAATCGCGGCCGGTCAGGCCATAGAACGACTTGCGGCTCACGCCCATGGTCTCCGTCACCGGCTGACCCGACTTCGGGTCATACGGAATGGAGTAATCGGGCATGCTGTCGTCCTGATAGTGGTAGTAGCTCAGCGTGATGCGCGTCGGCGTGCCCACGCCCAGCATCAGCGACGGCGCCACGCCCCAGCGCTCGAAGTCCACTGCGTCATCGCGGCCCGGCGTGTCGCCCTTGTTGCCCATCACGTTCAGACGGAAAGCCGCCTTCTCGCCCAACCGCCAATTGCTGTCGATCGTGGCGCGGTAGTTGTTGTCCGTGCCGATCTGCGCCGTGGCTTCGGTGAAGTCCGTGGCCTTTGGCGTCTTGCTGACCATGTTGATGCTGCCGCCCGCGCCGCCGCGGCCGGAGTACACCGAATCCGGTCCCTTGATGATCTCGACCTGCTCCAGATTGAAGGTATCGCGCACCTGCGTGCTGCTGTCGCGGATGCCGTCCAGGAAGATGCTGCCGGCCGAATTCTGGCCGCGAATGATGGGCAGGTCACCGCCCGGACGGCCGCCCTCACCCGCGCCGAAGGTGATCCCCGGCGAGTTGCGCAGCACGTCCTGCAGCGTGGATGCTGCCTGATCCTGGATCACCTGCTGCGGCACAACCTGCACCGTGCGCGGCGTGTCCAGCAACGGCGCCGTCATCTTGGGAGACTGCGCGGTCGACGTCTGGTACGACGAGCTTTCGCCCTCCACGCGGACGGGCGACAACTGCGTCACACCGCTGTCAGCGGACTGCGCTGCGGCATAGGGACTGACGAACAACGCGGGGGCGGCAATCGCAGCAGCCAGCGACGTGGCGAGCGTATTCAGCGAATACGAATCTTGGGGCTTCAATCCAGCTTCTCCAGAATGTAAATAGCAACGATTCTTGTTTTTTTGTCGTTTGCGATTCTGAACTGAGGCGCTGAATGAAACCTGAATGACAGGCTGCTGATGATCTAAAAGATGAAAAAACAACAGAGTTGATCTGCCGCAAATGCGAAGCGGGCGGAGATTCGAATCGGGGGCAGATCCACCGTGGAATCCGGAAGCGTCACAAGCCCATGCCGGCATGCGCAGGACAAAAAAAACGCCCCGACATCGGGGCGCTATTTTGTGCTGGGCAGGACTCAGACCCGAAGGCGAGGATGCCGCTTGAAGAGGTACCGGTACACGAACCCGGGGTAGGCCAGCACCAGATACAGGCTGAGCGTGATGGCGTAGAACTCCCAGGTCTGGGCGAAGCGGTTGCCCAGCGTGGACTCGAACGTAAAGCCCAGCGCGCCGACGATGGCGTAGAACACCAGCACCTCGACCAACCGCAACCAGAACGGCTTGACCGCCACCGCCCCACCCTGCTTCCAGGGCAGCACGGCGAAGACGCGCTCGGTCAGGAAGGGAAGATTCGCGCTGACAAGCGCCAGCGCGATCAACAGCCACACCGCCAGCGTCTGGTTCATGGGCTGTTATCCGTTCCTCAGAGGCTCAGCGACGAGCGGATGGCCTGCACGCACAGGGCCATCAGGCCACCCGGCAACAGACCCAGCACCAGGATCAAGGCGCCGTTGATCGACAGCACGCCGCGCTGGCCGGCCGTGGCCACCATCGGGGCGGCGTCGGCCGCCGGTTCGTCGAAGTAGACGACCTTGACCACGCGCAGGTAGTAGAACGCGCCGATCAGCGAGAACAGCACCGCGACCACAGCCAGCGTCACGTGGCCGGCGGAAACCAGCGCCTGCAGCACGGCCAGCTTGGCGTAGAAGCCCACCAGCGGCGGGATGCCGGCCAGCGAGAACATCAGGAGCAGCACGATGGCGGCATGCCACGGGCTGCGGCGGTTCAGGCCCTTCAGGTCGTCGATGTGCTCGCACTCAAAGCCCTGGCGCGACAGCAGCAGCACGATGCCGAAGCTGGCGAGCGTGGTCAGCACATAGGTCAGCATGTAGAACAGCGAGGCGCCGTAGGCGGCCGACGACAGTTCCGGCTTGCCGGCCACCGACCCCGACATCAGGCCCAGGAGCACGAAGCCCATGTGCGAGATGGTCGAGTAAGCCAGCATGCGCTTGAAGTTGGTCTGGGCAATGGCGGTCAGGTTGCCGATGGCCAGCGAGAGCACCGCCAGGATCATCAGCATCGGCTGCCAGTCCGTGGCCAGGCCGTGCAGGCCGTCGACCAGCAGGCGCAGCGTGATCGCAAAAGCGGCCAGCTTGGGCGCGCCGCCCAGGATCAGCGTGACGGCGGTGGGCGAACCCTGGTAGACGTCCGGCACCCACATGTGGAACGGAACGGCGCCCAGCTTGAACGCAAGGCCCGACACCAGGAACACGATGCCGAACACCAGCGCCATCTTCTCGGCCTTGCCGGCGGCGATGACGTTGGACACTTCGGTCAGGTCAAGGTGACCCGTCGCGCCGTAGATCATGGACATGCCGTACAGCAGGAAGCCCGAGGCCAGCGCGCCCAGCACGAAGTACTTCATGGCGGCTTCAGTGGCCACGACGTTGTCGCGGCGCAGGGCGATCAGCGCGTACAGCGCCAGCGACATCAGCTCCAGGCCCAGGTAGATGGAGATCAGGTTCCCGGAGGAGATCATGACCATCTGGCCCAGCAGGGCAAACAGCGTCAGCACGTAGAGTTCGCCGCCGCGCACCATGTCGCGAACCTGCGCATACACGCGGCCGTAGATCAGCGTGACGCCGACGGCAAGGTACGAAGCGATCTTCAGCAGGTGCGACAGCTCGTCCGTGACGTACAGGCCGTTGAACGTCGAGCCAGCCACGCCGTTCTTCCACTGCACAGCCGACACGACGGTCAGCACGCCCAGGGCAAGCATGGTCAGCAGAAACGTCGGCTTGCGCTCGGGGTGATTGCTGACCGCGTCGATGAGCAGGATAGCCAGGCCGAAAATCAGCAGAAGGATTTCCGGTGTCGCCAAGGCGAAATCGATTTGGGATTGCATCATTGTCTTGTCTTACAGTTTCGAGACGGCAACGTGTTGCAGCAGGGCCTCGACCGACACGTGCATGACGTCGGTAAAGGGCTTGGGATAGATCCCCATGTACAACACGGCGATCGCCATCACGCCAAGAATCACGAATTCGCGGCGGTTGATATCGGTCAGCTCGCGCACGTGGTCGTTGGCGACATCGCCCAGGACGACGCGCTTGACCATCCACAGCGAATACGCCGCGCCCAGGATCAGGGCAGTGGCTGCCAGCAGGCCGATCCAGAAGTTGTGCTCGACCGCGCCCATGATCACCATGAATTCGCCGACGAAGCCGCTGGTGGCCGGCAGGCCGCTGTTGGCCATCGAGAACAGGATGAAGAACGTGGCAAAGCGCGGCATCACGTTGACCACGCCGCCGTAGTCGGCGATGCGGCGCGAGTGCATGCGGTCATAGAGCACGCCAATACACATGAACATGGCGCCCGACACGAAGCCGTGCGAGATCATCTGCACAATGGCGCCTTCGACGCCGGCCGTGTTGAAGATGAAAAAGCCCAGCGTGACAAAGCCCATGTGAGCGACCGACGAATAGGCCACCAGCTTCTTCATGTCGTCCTGCACGATCGCGACCAGGCCGATGTAGATCACGGCAATCAGCGAAAGCGTGATCATCAGGCCGGCCAGGCTGTGCGAGGCATCAGGCGCGATCGGCAGCGAGAAGCGCAGGAAACCGTAGGCGCCCAGCTTCAGCATGATCGCGGCCAGCACGATGGAGCCGCCCGTGGGCGCTTCCACGTGGGCGTCTGGCAACCACGTGTGAACCGGCCACATCGGCACCTTGACTGCGAAAGCCGCGAGCAGCGCCACGAAGATCAGGATCTGCGGGGTGTAGCCCAGCTTGGTCTGCTGCCAGGTCAGGATGTCGAACGAACCGCCCGAGACATTCCAGAGATAGACGAACGCGATCAGCGTCAGCAGAGAACCCATCAGGGTGTACAGGAAGAACTTGAACGCCGCATAAACGCGGTTCCCGCCGCCCCAGACGCCGATGATGATGTACATCGGGATCAGCGTGGCTTCGAAGAACACGTAGAACAGCATGCCGTCCAGCGCGCAGAACACGCCCACCATCAGACCCGACAGGATCAGGAAGGCGGCCATGTATTGCGCGACGCGGCTCGTGATGACTTCCCAGCCGGCCAGCACCACGATGATGGTGATGAACGCGGTCAGGAGCACGAACCACATCGAAATGCCGTCGATGCCCAGGTGGTAATTGACGTTGAAGGCCTCGATCCAGGAGGCCTTCTCCACGAACTGCATGGCGGCCGTGGAGGAATCGAACCCGGTGTAGAGCGGAATCGTGACCAGGAAGCCGGCGATCGAGCCGACGAGCGACAGGCCGCGCGTCAGGCCGGGACGGTCGTCACGGCCCACCGCCAGCACCAGCAGGCCGAATACGATCGGGACAAAGATCGCAAGCGTGAGCCAGGGAAAAGTGTTGGATGCCATCTCGCTTGCCATCATTGGGGAATCAGCACAAAGAAAGTCACCAGCGCCATGACGCCGATGATCATTGCGAACGCGTAGTGATAGATGAAGCCGGACTGCAGGTGGCGGCTGATGGCTGCCACCCAGCCCACGACACGGGCGCTGCCGTTGATCAGGATGCCATCGATGATGCCGCGATCACCGGTCTGCCACAGGCCGCGGCCCAGGCAGCGCAGACCGCGCGCGATGACCTGCTCGTTGAACCAGTCGACGTAGTACTTGTTCTCGAGGATCTTGTTCACACCCGACAGGTTGGCCTTGATGGCGGCCGGCACCTTGGGGTTGATCAGGTAGCAGTACCACGAGATGACGAAGCCCGCGACGACCAGCCAGAACGGCAGGGTCTGGAAGGCATGCAGGCCGTAGGCGACCCAGCCGTGCCATTCCTCGCTCAGCACGTGCATGGCGGGATGCTGCTGCGGCAGCACCTTGATGACGCCGTCGAAGAACTTGCCGAACACCATCGGGTCGACCGCCCAGGCGCCGACGAACACCGACGGGATGGCCAGCAGGATCAGCGGCAGCGTGACGACCCAGGGCGACTCGTGCGGCTTGCCGCCGTGGTGGCCGTGGCCGTGGTCGTCGTGGCCGTGATCGTCGTGACCGTGCGCGTCATGGCCGTGGCCGTGATCGCTGGTGTCGAAGCGTTCCTTGCCATGGAAGACCAGGAAGTACACGCGGAACGAGTACAGCGACGTGACGAACACGCCGATCAGCACGGCATAGTAGGCAAAGCTCGCGCCCCAGACGTTGGCCTGGCCGGCGGCTTCGATGATGTTTTCCTTCGAGTAGAAACCCGAGAAGAACGGCGTGCCGACGAGCGCCAGCGTGCCCAGCAGGAAGGTGATCCAGGTGATGGGCATGTACTTGCGCAGGCCGCCCATGTTGCGGATGTCCTGGTCGTGGTGCATGCCGATGATGACCGAACCCGCGCCCAGGAACAGCAGCGCCTTGAAGAACGCGTGCGTCATCAGGTGGAAGATCGCGACCGAGTAGGCCGACGCGCCCAGGGCAACGGTCATGTAGCCCAGCTGCGACAGCGTGGAGTACGCGACGACGCGCTTGATGTCGTTCTGGATGATGCCCAGGATGCCCAGGAACAGCGCGCCGATGGCGCCGATCACGATGATGAACGACAGCGCGGTGTCCGACAGTTCGAACAGCGGCGAGAAACGCGCGACCATGAAGATGCCGGCCGTCACCATGGTGGCGGCGTGGATCAGCGCGGAGATCGGGGTCGGGCCTTCCATCGAGTCAGGCAGCCAGGCGTGCAGCGGAACCTGGGCCGATTTACCCATGGCGCCGATGAACAGGCAAATACACGCCACCGTCAGCAGCATCCAGTCAGAACCGGGCAGCGTCATGCCGGCCAGCTTGTCGGCCTGCGCGAAGACTTCACCGTAGTTCATGGTGCCGGCGTAGGCGAACAGAAGGCCAATGCCCAGCACGAAACCGAAGTCGCCGACGCGGTTGATCAGGAACGCCTTCATGTTGGCGAAGATCGCCGTGGGGCGCGTGTACCAGAAACCGATCAGCAGGTAGGACACCAGGCCCACCGCTTCCCAGCCGAAGAACAGCTGCACCATGTTGTTCGACATCACCAGCATCAGCATGGAGAACGTGAACAGCGAGATGTACGAGAAGAAGCGCTGGTAGCCGGGATCGTCAGCCATGTAGCCGATGGTGTAGATGTGCACCATCAGGGACACGGAGGTCACCACGACCATCATCATGGCCGACAGCGGATCGATCAGGAAGCCGATTTCCAGCTTGGTCTGGCCGATCAGGCTCCAGGTGTAGACCGCGCCGTCAAAGCGCAGGCCGTTCAGCACGTCCCCCAGCACCACCACCGAACCGATGGCGGAGATGAGCACGCCCAGGATGGTGATGATGTGAGAGGCGCGGCGGCCGATGGGGCGGCCAAGGAACCCGGTGCCGAAAAGGCCCGCGAGAATTGCTCCAGCCAGCGGCGCCAGCGCGATGAGCAGGTAGAGATTGGGTGAGCTAGACATTTTCTTCCAATACCCCGTCAGCCCTTCAGGCGATCGAGTTCGTCAACGTTGATCGTGTTCAGGTTGCGGAACAGCAGCACCAGGATGGCCAGGCCGATCGCCGCTTCGGCGGCGGCCACGGTCAGGATGAAGAACACGAACACCTGGCCGGCGGTGTCGCCGAACCAGCTGGAGAACGCCACGAAGTTCATGTTGACGGCCAGGAGCACGAGCTCGATGGACATCAGGAGAATGATCAGGTTGCGGCGGTTCAGGAAGATGCCGAAGATCCCGATGGCGAACAGGATTGCGCCAAGGATCAGATAGTGGGCCAGCGTCAGCGTCATTGTTTTTCTCCTTGGGGCGCGGCACCGTTCGACGCGTCACGCTTGGCCTGGGCGCGCTCGCTCTGGGCGGGCATGCTCACCATGCGGAAGCGGTCCTTCGCACGCACGCGGACAGCGGCGACCGGGTCGTTGTACTTCACGTCGCGGCGGCGGCGCAGGGTCAGCGCGATTGCGGCAACCATGCCGACCAGCAGCAGCGCGGCGCCCACTTCAACGGCGTAGACGTACTGCGTGTACATCGCCTCGCCCAGCGCGCGGGCGTTGTTGTAGTCGCTGGGCAGCTGCGCCTGCGGACCGGAGCCGTACCAGATGGTGCCCAGCACAAAGGACACTTCCAGCACCAGCACCAGACCGATGACCAGGCCGAGCGGCAGGTAGGTCTTCATGCCCTGGCGCAGGGTGTCCATGCGGATGTCGAGCATCATCACGACAAAGAGGAAGAGCACCATCACGGCGCCCACGTACACCAGCACCAGCAGCAGCGCGAGGAACTCGGCGCCCAGCAGCATCCAGAGCATGGCCGCGTTGGCAAACGCCAGGATCAGGTGCAGAACGGCGGTGACCGCGCTGCGCGCGGTGATCACGCGGAAGGCCGCGATCACCAGCACGGCGGCCAGTATGTAGAAAAGGACAGTGGTAAAAGTCATGGATCAGACCCTGGGCTTCAGCGGTAAGGCGCGTCTTCGGCCCGGCGGCGGGCGATGTCGGCTTCGTAGCGGTCGCCCACGGCGAGCAGCATGTCTTTGGTGAAATACAGGTCGCCGCGCTTTTCGCCGTGGTATTCGTGGATGTGCGTTTCCACGATGGAGTCCACGGGGCAGCTTTCCTCACAGAAGCCGCAGAAGATGCACTTGGTCAGGTCGATGTCGTAGCGCGTCGTGCGGCGGGTGCCGTCGTCGCGCTGATCCGACTCGATCGTGATCGCCAGCGCCGGGCACACGGCTTCGCACAGCTTGCACGCGATGCAGCGCTCTTCCCCGTTGGGGTAGCGGCGCAGCGCGTGCAGGCCGCGGAAACGCGGCGACGCAGGGGTCTTTTCCTGGGGGTAGCGCAAGGTGACCTTGCGCTTGAAGAAATACTTGCCTGTCAGGCGCATGCCCTTGAGCAACTCGGTCAGCATCAGGCTGCCGAAGAAATCCTTGATCGCTTCCATATCCTGCCTCTGCTTGGCGCTTAGCGCCAAATGTTCCAGGGCGTCTGCATCCAGATCGCCACCACGACCAGCCAGACGCCGGTCAGCGGGATGAAGATTTTCCAACCCAAACGCATGATCTGGTCGTAGCGGTAGCGCGGGAACGAGGCCCGGAACCACACGAACAACGAGACCACGACGAACGTCTTGAGACCCAGCCAGATCCAACCCGGAATCCAGGTCAGCGGCGCGATATCGATCGGGGAAGCCCAGCCGCCCAGGAACATGATCGACGCCATGCAGGACAGCAGGATCATGTTGGCGTATTCGCCCAGGAAGAACAGCGCGAAGGCCATGCCCGAGTACTCGACCATGTGGCCGGCCACGATTTCGGATTCGCCTTCCACCACGTCGAACGGGTGACGGTTGGTTTCTGCGACGGCCGAGATCACGTAGATCACGAACAGCGGCAACAGCGGCAGCCAGTTCCAGGACATGAACGTCAGGCCCTTGTCGGCAAACCAGCCGCGGTTCTGCACGTTGACGATCTCGGACATGTTCAGGCTGCCCGACACCAGCAGCACCGTCACAAGCACGAAGCCGATGGCCAGTTCATACGACAGCATCTGGGCCGAGGCGCGCAACGCGCCCAGGAACGCGTACTTGGAGTTGGACGCCCAGCCAGCGACGATCACGCCGTACACACCGATGGACGTGATGGCCATGATGTACAGCAGGCCGGCATTGACGTTGGCCAGCACGACGTCGGGACCGAAGGGCACGACCGCCCAGGCAGCCAGCGCGGGCATCAGCGTGACCACGGGGGCCACGACGAACAGCACCTTGTTGGCCTGGCTGGGAACGACGACTTCCTTGGTGAGCAGCTTGAAGACGTCTGCGAAAGGCTGCAGCAGCCCCTTGAAGCCGACGCGGTTCGGACCCATGCGCACGTGCATGGCGCCGATCATCTTGCGCTCCCAGTACGTCAGGTACGCCACGCACAGGATGATGGGCACGGCGATGACCACGATCTTGATGAGGGTCCAGAGGACCATCCAGACCGTCGGGCCCAGCAATGCCTGACCGTGGCTTTCAAGAACATTGAGCCATTCCATCAGGCACGCTCCACGCTGATTTGACCAAATGCGCCACCCAGGGCAGCGGTAATTTCGAAGGCGGCGGAAATGCGCACGGCACGATCGGCCACGGCATCATCCTGCACGGTTTCCAGTTCGACGGCGCCCTGCCCGGCCGAGACGCGCACCTTGACGCCGGCCGTCAGGCCGAGGCTGGTGAGGGTACGGCCGTTCATGGCGGCGGCGGGCTTCTTCGAAGCCGGCGAGGCCTGCAGCGGTTCCGAGCGGCGCACCATGGCGTCGGTGCGGTAGATCGGCACATCGGCGACGCGTTCCAGGCCGGTGAGGGCCTGGCCCAGACCCAGCGGGGCCTTGACGTCGTTGGACAGGCGGCCTTCGACGCCGCTGGCCAGCACGGCATCGCGCACGGACTCGGAGGTCTCGTCGTCGAAGCCGGCCAGATGCAGGACGTTGCCCAGCACGCGCAGCACCTTCCAGCCCGGACGGGTCTGGCCGAACGGCGTGACCGTGCCCTTGAAGCTCTGGGCCAGACCTTGGGCATTGACGAACGTGCCCGAGGTTTCCGTGAACGGCGACACCGGCAGCATCACGTCCGCCCATTCGGCAGCGGCCGAACGGTAAGGCGTGAGCGCGACGGCGAACTGCGCGCCGCGCAGCGCGGCGATGGCTTGCTGGCCGTTGTCGGCGTCGAGCAGCGGCTCGGCGTGCAGGACGATGTAGGCCTTGAGCGGTTCGGCGAGCATGGCTGCGGCGGTCTTGCCGCCCTTGCCCGGGATGGCGCCGGCGAGATAGCCGCCGACGGTGTTGCCGCCCGAGGTCAGGAAGCCGAACTTGCCGCCCGACAGGTCAGCCACGGCGCGGCCGTTGGCGGCCAGGGTGGTGGCCTGAGCGCTGGCGACGGCCAGGTTGCCCATCAGGACGGCCGTGTTGGCGCCCGAGGCAAGGCTGGCGGCGATCAGCTTGGCGTTTTCGCCCGGCGTGACCGAGGCGAACTCGGCCGGCACGGTCTGTTCCTTGGCCTGGGCCAGCGCGACGGCCACTTCGGCCAGCGCGCGCGCCAGTTCCGACGGGGCCACGGTGATGCGCGCGGTCACGGGCATCAGGGGATCGTCGGCGGCGCTGTCGACCATCAGGATCTGCGTGCCGCGCTTGGCCGCCTGGCGCAGACGCTGGGCCATCAGAGGGTGGTCCTTGCGCAGGAACGAGCCGACGACCAGGACGCGGTCCAGGTTGTCGAGTTCGGCGATGGGCATGCCCAGCCACGGCGCGCCGGTCAGCGCGGCGTCGAAGGCCGGGTCGGTCTGACGCAGGCGGAAGTCGATGTTCTCGGAACCCAGCGCGCGGACCAGGCGGCCCAGCAGCGCGTATTCCTCGGTCGTGGCGTATTCGGACGCCAGGGCGCCGATCTGGCCGGCGCCGAAGCTGTCACGCACGCGCGACAGGCCTTGGGCCACGGCCTGCAGGGCATCGGCCCAGGAGGCTTCCTGCCACTTGCCGTCGGTGCCCTTGATCATCGGGGCGGACAGGCGGTCTTCGCTGTTCAGGCCTTCGTACGAGAAGCGGTCGCGATCGCTGATCCAGCATTCGTTGACGGCTTCGTCCTCGAACGGCACCACGCGCATCACGCGGTCGCCCTTGACCTGAACGACCAGGTTGGCGCCCAGGCTGTCGTGCGGGCTGACCGAACGGCGGCGAGCCAGTTCCCAGGTGCGGGCGCTGTAGCGGAAGGGCTTGGAGGTCAGCGCGCCCACCGGACAGATGTCGATCATGTTGCCCGACAATTCGGACTCGATCGAACGGCCGACGAAGGTCGTGATCTCGGAGTGTTCGCCACGGCCCAGCATGCCCAGTTCCATGACGCCGGCGATTTCCTGGCCGAAGCGCACGCAGCGGGTGCAGTGGATGCAGCGGGACATTTCCTCGGCCGACACCAGCGGGCCGAGGTCCTTGTGGAAGACGACGCGCTTTTCTTCCTGGTAACGCGAGGAAGAACCGCCGTAGCCCACGGCCAGATCCTGCAGCTGGCATTCGCCGCCCTGATCGCAGATCGGGCAGTCGAGGGGGTGATTGATGAGCAAGAATTCCATCACCGACTTCTGAGCGGCGCGAGCCTTCTCCGAGCAGGTGTGGACGACCATGCCGTTGGTCACGGGCGTGGCGCAGGCGGGCAGCGCCTTGGGCGCTTTTTCCACTTCAACCAGGCACATCCGGCAGTTGGCCGCGATGGACAGTTTCTTGTGGTAGCAGAAATGCGGCACGTAAAGCCCGACTTTCTGGGCGGCATGCATGACCATGCTGCCTTCGGGCACTTCGACCTTGTTGCCGTCGACGGTTAGTTCAACCATTGCTGTTCCTGAGACCTACAGATATTGCGGGACCACACAAGACTTGTGCTCGATGTGGTGCGCGAATTCGTCGCGAAAATGCTTGAGGAAGCCACGTACGGGCATGGCGGCGGCGTCACCGAGGGCGCAGATGGTGCGGCCCATGATGTTGGCGGCCACGTTGTCCAGCAGCTCCAGATCTTCCGGACGGCCTTGACCGTTCTCGATGCGGTGCACCATGCGGTACAGCCAGCCGGTGCCTTCGCGGCACGGCGTGCACTGGCCGCAGCTTTCTTCGAAATAGAAGTACGACAGACGCAGCAGCGACTTGACCATGCAACGCGTCTCGTCCATGACGATCACCGCGCCGGAGCCGAGCATCGAGCCGGCCTTGGCGATGGAGTCATAGTCCATCGTGCATTCCATCATGATGTCGGCGGGCAGGACCGGGGCGCTCGAGCCGCCGGGAATGACCGCCTTCAGCTTCTTGCCGCCGCGCATGCCGCCTGCCAGTTCCAGCAGGGTCGAGAACGGGGTGCCCAGCGGGATCTCGTAGTTGCCGGGACGTTCGACGTCGCCGGTGATCGAGAACAGCTTGGTGCCGCCGTTGTTCGGCTTGCCGACTTCCAGGTAGGCCTGGCCGCCGTTGCGGATGATCCACGGTACCGCCGCAAACGTTTCCGTGTTGTTGATCGTGGTGGGCTTGCCGTACAGGCCGAAGCTGGCCGGGAACGGCGGCTTGAAGCGCGGCTGGCCCTTCTTGCCTTCCAGCGACTCCAGCAGCGCGGTTTCTTCGCCGCAGATGTAGGCGCCGTAACCGTGGAACGCGTGCAGCTGGAAGCTGAAGTCGGAACCGAACAGGCGATCGCCCAGGAAACCGGCGGCGCGCGCTTCTTCCAGGGCTTCTTCGAAGCGCTCGTAGACTTCGAAGATTTCGCCGTGGATGTAGTTGTAGCCGACGCTGATGCCCATGGCGTAGGCCGCGATCGCCATGCCTTCAATCACGATGTGCGGATTGAAGCGCAGGATGTCGCGATCCTTGAACGTGCCCGGTTCGCCTTCGTCGGAGTTGCAGACGAGGTACTTCTGGCCGGGGAAGGCGCGCGGCATGAAGCTCCACTTCAGACCGGTCGGGAAGCCCGCGCCGCCACGGCCGCGCAGACCCGACGCCTTGACCTCGGCGATCACGTCTTCCGGCTTCATGCCGGTGGTGAGGATCTTTTTCAGGGCTTCGTAGCCGCCGCGCTTGACGTAGTCGGCCAGGCGCCAGTTGGCGCCGTCGACGTCGGCCATGATCTGGGGCTGCATGTGCCGGCCGTGCAGGCACATCGAGTTGGACAGGTCGTTCAGGGGGTTGGGGTCCAGCCCCTGCGCGAACTGCTTGTACAGGTCAGGCGCATTCATGCCGACTCTCCTTGCTGCTTGAGGGCCGCGACCAGCGCGTCCAGCTTCTCGTCGGTCATGCGCACGCACATATGCTTGTTGTTCACGATCAGCACGGGAGAGTCGCCGCAGGCGCCCATGCACTCGCCTTCGACCAGGGTGAACTGGCCGTCTTCGGTGGTCTGGCGGTAGTCGACGCCCAGCTTGCGCTTGAGGTATTCGCCGGCACGGTCGCCATCGCGCAAGGCACAGGGCAGGTTCGTGCAGACGGCGATCTTGTTCTTGCCGACGGGCTTGACGTCGAACATGTTGTAGAACGTGGCGACTTCCTGGACCGCGATGGGCGGAACGCCAATGTAGTTGGCCACGTCTTCGATGACTTCGGTAGCCAACCAGCCCTTCTCTTCTTGCGCGATGGCAAGCGAGGCCATGATGGCGGACTGCCGCTGGTCGGCCGGGAACTTGGCCAGTTCACGGTCGATTTTCTGGTAGGCCTGTTCGGAAAGCAGCATAGTTTGAATCCGGGTTATGCGGGCGTGCTCGTGACTGTCTGGGGCGGATGATCAGCGATCGATCTCGCCGAAAACGATGTCCTGCGTGCCAATGATGGTGACGGCGTCGGCGATCATGTGGCCGCGCGACATTTCATCCAGCGATTGCAGGTGGACAAAGCCGGGCGCCCGAATCTTCAGGCGGTAGGGCTTGTTGGCGCCGTCGGACACCAGATAGATGCCGAATTCGCCCTTCGGATGCTCGACCGAGGCGTATGCCTCCCCCGGGGGCACATGGAAACCTTCGGTGAAGAGCTTGAAGTGATGGATCAGCTCTTCCATGTTGGTCTTCATGGCGGTGCGCGACGGCGGGGCGATCTTGTGATTCTCGATCATGACCGGGCCGGGATTGTTGCGCAGCCATTCCACGCACTGGCGGATGATGCGGTTGCTCTGGCGCATCTCGGCGACGCGGACCAGATAGCGGTCGTAGCAATCGCCGTTGACACCCACGGGGATGTCGAAATCAAGCAGGTCGTAGACTTCGTAGGGCTGCGTCTTGCGCAGGTCCCATGCGACGCCCGAACCACGCAGCATCGGGCCAGTGAAGCCCAGCGCCTTGGCGCGATCGGGATCGACCACGCCGATGCCGACCAGACGCTGCTTCCAGATACGGTTGTCGGTGAGCAGCGTTTCGTACTCGTCGACGCAGGCCGGGAAACGGTTGGTGAAGTCTTCGATGAAATCCAGCAGCGAGCCCGAACGCGCGTCGTTCATGGCGCGGATTTCCTTGTCGCCACGGTACTTGCTGGAGTCGCCGTACTGCGGCATGGAATCCGGCAGGTCGCGGTAGACGCCGCCCGGACGGTAGTAGGCCGCGTGCATGCGCGCGCCCGACACCGCTTCGTAGCAGTCCATCAGGTCTTCGCGTTCACGGAAGGCATACAGGAACACCGCCATGGCGCCCACGTCGAGCGCGTGCGAACCCAGCGACATCAGGTGGTTCAAGAGGCGGGTGATTTCATCGAACATCACGCGGATGTACTGCGCGCGCAGCGGGGCTTCGACGCCCAGCAGCTTTTCGATGGCCATGACGTAGGCGTGCTCGTTGCACATCATGGACACGTAATCCAGGCGGTCCATGTAGGGCAGCGCCTGGATGTAGGTCTTGTGTTCGGCCAGCTTTTCGGTGGCGCGATGCAGCAGGCCGATATGCGGGTCGGCGCGCTGGATGACTTCGCCGTCAAGCTCGAGCACCAGGCGCAGCACGCCGTGCGCGGCCGGGTGTTGAGGACCGAAGTTCAGGGTGTAGTTCTTGATGTCTGCCATGATTCAACGCCCCATGCCGTAGGTGTCTTCGCGCACCACGCGCGGGGTGATCTCGCGCGGATCGATCGTGACCGGCTGGTAAATGACGCGCCGTTGTTCGGGGTCGTAGCGCATTTCGACGGTGCCCGACAGCGGGAAGTCCTTGCGGAAGGGATGGCCGATGAAGCCGTAGTCGGTCAGGATGCGGCGCAGGTCCGGGTGGCCTTCGAAGACAATGCCGTACAGGTCGAAGGCTTCGCGCTCGAACCAGCCGACCGCGGGCCAGCACTCGATCAGCGAGGCAACCATGGGAAACTCGTCGTCGGGCGCCCAGGTGCGCACGCGCAGCCGCCAGTTGTTCTCGATCGAGAGCAGGTGCGCCACGACAGCGTAGCGCGAGCGGTGGATGCGGGCGTTCGTTTCCTCGGGCAGCTGACGCGTGCCGTTGCCCCAGGTCAGGTAGTCGACGCCGCAGAGGTCGATACAGGTTTCAAAGCGCAGGCCGGCTTCGGTGCGCAGCTTGTTGCAGACGGAGAACCACTGCTCCGCGGGCACTTCGAGCGTCAGCTCGCCCAGCGCCTCGGTCAGCGCGATGTCCGCGCCGAGGGTGGTCTGCAAATTGTTTTTCAGGGATTCGAGCCTGGTCATCATCTTGTACGCTTAGGTGAACCGATACGCTGGTTTCGCAAGGTTCGCGGCGGCAAGGCCTGCCGACGAACCGGACGAAGCATCAGCGCGCAATCGTGTTGGTCAGACGGATCTTGTTCTGCATTTGCAGCAAGCCGTAGACCAGCGCCTCGGCCGTGGGCGGGCAGCCCGGCACGTAGACGTCTACCGGTACGATGCGATCGCAGCCACGGACCACCGAATACGAGTAGTGGTAGTAGCCGCCGCCATTGGCACAGGAGCCCATGGAAACCACCCAGCGCGGCTCGGGCATCTGGTCGTAGACCTTGCGCAGCGCCGGCGCCATCTTGTTGCACAAGGTGCCGGCCACGATCATGAGATCGGACTGGCGAGGACTGGGCCGGAAGATGATGCCGAACTGGTCCAGGTCGTAGCGGGCCGCGCCCGCATGCATCATCTCAACCGCGCAACAGGCCAGACCAAAGGTCATGGGCCACATCGAACCGGTCTTCGCCCAGTTCAGGAACTTGTCGGCGCTGGTGGTGATGAACCCTTGCTTGAGAATGCCGTCTATAGCCATATTCGTCTCTGATAGCGTGCTGTGAAATGAACCCGGAGGTCACTCCCAATCCAGCGCGCCCTTTTTCCATTCGTAGATGAAGCCGACGGTCAACACGGCGAGGAAAACCATGACCGTCCAGAAACCGACGAGTCCGACGGTGCCCTGGGCGATGGCCCACGGAAACAGGAACGCGATTTCCAGGTCGAAAAGAATGAACAGGATCGCCACCAGGTAGTAGCGCACGTCAAACTTCATGCGAGCATCTTCAAACGCTTCGAAGCCGCACTCGTAAGGCGAGAGCTTCTCAGCGTAAGGACGCCGCGGACCAAGGAGGGAGCCGGCCGTTAGAAGCGCGAACCCGATAAGGGTGGCCACTACGATAAACAGCAGGACGGGAAAATACTGTTGCAGGTTCATTCAGGCGTCCGTCAAATGCGCAAACCTTAGGATTGTAGCATTCGCGCGGTTACTTCCGGCTGAACTCTGTAGCTTGAATAGCAGGCGAAAGACTGCATTCCTCAAATGGAACAATCGCAGCTTTCGTCGGCGCACTTCGCAGGATACACGGCTTGATGAGCACGAAGCCGTAGTATGCACGAATTCAGTCAGCAGACGAAAAAAAACCACCCCCAAAAGGGTGGTTTATGCGAACGGGCCGAGGCCCGTTCGACTTTGCTTTAAATCCAGGCAGGGCTTGCGCCCTGCGTTGGATTAGAAGCGGTGACGGACACCGACGCCGACAGCGGTCGACTTCAGGTCGTTCAGGAACGCGTAGTTCGTGGCGTACGAACCGTAAGCGTACAGGTTGGTGCGCTTGGACAGGTCGTAGGTGTAGCCCAGCGAGTAGATGTTCATGTTGGAATCATCACCCGTCAGCTTGTCGTTCGACGGATCAACACGCTGCCACGAACCGAAGACCTTCGAAGCGCCGCCGATCGGGGCCGACAGACCAACCAGGTACGAGTTAGCCTTGAAGCCGTCAGCAAACAGGTTGTTGCCGAAGTTCACGGAGCTCGAGCCACCACCGATGGTGCTGGTGGCGGTGCCTTGGCCGGCGAACCAACCGTCGGTCGTGCGAGCGTAGGCCAGAGCCAGCTTCACGACTTCAAAGTCGTACGAACCGCCGATGGCGTACATACGCGGGGTGGCGTCGGTCGATTCGGTCGGCAGACGGTTCGAGGCGTTCAGCTGGTCGTACGACAGAGCGACGTTCAGCGGGCCGTTGACGTAGCGCAGACCGGTCGTGATGGCGCGGGTGTTGTCGGCGGTCTTGAAGCCGGTTTCCGAACCCTTGGTGTCGTCAGCGCTGAACGAGTAGCCAACGCCGAACTGGAAGCCGCTGAACGACGGGGTCTGATACATGACCATGTTGTCGTAGCGTTGCGTGTTAGCAGCGCTCATGCTAACGCCGATGTTGGCTTGACCGAAGCCAGCGCCGAACGGATCGATCGAGCCGAAGTACTTCGACGCGATGTTGGTTTGACGACCGAAGTCCAGTTGACCCCAGCTGTCGCTGGCCAGACCGACGGTGGCTTGACGGCCGAACAGACGACCACCTTGGGCGGAGCTGCCGTTACCCGAGTTGAAGCCCGATTCCAGTTGGAAAACAGCGCGCAGGCCGTCACCCAGATCTTCCGAACCACGCAGACCCCAGCGCGAACCGTTCTGGACGCCGTTGATCATGCCAAAACGGCTGCCGTTTTGGGCATCAGTACCGCCGCTGATCTTGTTGTAGCCGAGGCCCGTGTCGATGATGCCGTACAGGGTGACAGACGTTTCTGCCTGGGCGACACCGGCGAAACCGGCGAGCAGGGCGGCAGCGAGCAGAGTCTTTTTCATTTAAGAAATCTCCGTTGATTTGAGTGACAAGAGCAGCAATCCAGCAAACCAGCCTGCCGCCCCCCTAACTCCGCGAAGGGAAGTTGACGCTATTGCATCAAAAATCGGGGGGGCTGGCTATGGTCGGCATCAGAAAAGTGCAGGTTTGCGACAGGCTTGTTGGGAAGTTGCAACATCCCGCTGATGCCTGCCCGGCAACGCTAGGGCTTTCCCTTACCGAAAAGCCCGAGCGCGCAACCATGCGACTTTCGGCCCTGCCCCCAATTTTCCGGGCAATTGCAAAACCCATTTGTCGCGCAACTTTCTTCACGGATCCGGCGGCCATCCGGCGAAAAACGGAGGCGGCCGCGATGACGCCGGCCCTGCTGATCATCGTAGCCAAGTCCCGGCCGGATAACATTGTTATTAATAAAAATCGTCGATATGATCGGTGGCATCGAACAGACGCCCCAGCCCCATGTCCATACCCTCCCCTCGCGCCGACAGAAACGAACGACTCAGCGCGCTGCGCCGGCAGATCATCCTGGATGCCGCGCAGCGCGTCTTCGAGCGCGACGGTCTTGAAAAAACGACGATCCGGGCGATTGCTAAGGAAGCCGGCTGCACGACAGGCGCCATCTACCCGTGGTTTGCGGGCAAGGAAGCGCTTTATGGCGAACTGCTGGACGAATCGCTGCAGCGGCTGCACGCGCATCTGGAGCAGGCCGAAAAGGCTGAAGCGCCGGAATCGGCCGCGCGCGGCGTGATCCGCGCGTTCTTCGGTTATTACGCCGAGCGGCGCACGGATTTTTCCCTGGGGCTGTACCTGTTCCAGGGACTGGGACCGCGCGGATTGGGCCGCGACATGGACGAGAAGCTCAACTCCCGGTTGCGGCAATCCATCGATCTCATCGGCCAGGCGTTGTCGCGCACGAAAGGCTGGCGCGGCGAGGCCGTGCAGGCCGAGCAGATGAATGTGTTCACCTACCTGATGGGGCTGTTGCTGCTGCTGCACACGCGCCGTCTCAAATCCCTGGGCCAGCAGGCCGACGCGCTGCTGGACAACTATTGCCTCGCCCTGGAACAACGATGACCGCAACCGCCCTAGCCGCCAACGGCCATGCGCCGCTGATCAGCCTTGCCGACTTTCACGTGCTGCTGGCCGACCAGCACCCGTTCTCGATGCTGCTGGGCATCGATGTGCTGCACATCGGCCACGGCACGGCGCACGCCGTGCTGCCCGCCCGGGACACGCACCAGCGGCTAGGCGGCATCGTGGCCGGACCGATGCTGATGGGGCTTGCCGACCTGGCCATGTATGCGGCGGTGGTCGGCGCCACTGGCCAGGCGCATGCAGTCACGGCCAGCCTTACCATCAATTTCCTGCGCAAGAGCCCGGCGGGCGCCATCCATGCCCATGCGCGCCTGCTGAAGGTGGGCCGGCTAAGCGCGGGAGAGGTCGTGCTGACGGGAGAAGGCTCGGACGAGCCGGTCGCCCATATCGTGAGCACGTGGTCGGTGCCCAAGCCATGAGTTCGCGCGTCAGCATCGTCGGCATGGGCAGGATCGGCACGCTGGCTGCGCGGCGGCTGCTGGCCGCCGATCCCGACATTGCGCTGACGCTTTATGACATCGAGGCGGACCGCTGCGAGGCTTTCCGCGGCAACGCGACGCTGGCGACGTCGGCGCGCGAAGCCCTGGCGGAATCCGACACCATCGTGCTGGCCCTGCCCCGCGAGCGCGAGATCGACCGCACGCTCGAACGCTTCAGCGACGGGCAGGTCACGGCGCCCATTGCCGGCAAGCTGATCATCGACCTGGATCCGCCGCCGGCCGACCGGATGCGGCAGCTGGACCGCGCCATTGCCAGCGCGGGCGGACGTTATGCCTGCGCGCCGCTGCAAACGTGCGATTCGGCTGGCGTGGAGGCTCGCTTACTGGACGCGCTGAACCCACCGGCCTGACACGTGCAACCGCTCGACGGCCGCCACGCAGAGAACCAGCCAACCGAGGCTGACGGCAAACCCGGCCACGACGTCGCTCGCGAAATGCACCTGCAAGAGGATTCGGCTAAGGCCGATGGCCATGATGAGCGCGGCCATGAACGCCACGCAGGGCAGGCGCCACGCGGGCGGGGAAAACCGCCACATCAGGTAGCACGCCGTGCCGTACACGGCCATGGCGGCGGACGCGTGGCCGCTGGGAAAACTCCAGCCGGTCGCCATGGCATAGCCGTGGTCGTGATCGGGGCGCACGCGTTCGAAGGTGTGCTTGAACAGCCAGTTGAGCGCGCCGTTCAGGCCGGTCGCGATAGCGCAAAAGAGCGCAAGCTGCCACAGTCCGCGCCATAACAGCGCGATCGTCATCAGCACGGCGACGACCGTGAGCAGGTTGCGGTCGCCCAGATACGTGATCCAGGACAGCAGCCACAGCATCGACGTGGACATGGACATGCTGAGCGCATCGGCCAGCGCGCCGTCGAACTGCACCACGGCGCCACGGCTCTCGACAGCCAGGGCCAACGTGAGAAACAGAACGAACGACACGCCTGCCAGACCGCAAAACAGCGCGGCGCGGCCATTGCGGGACAACCGGCCATGGCACCGCATGAACAGCAGCGCCGCGCCGCCGGCCAGCAGCGGCAGCGCGATAAACAACAAGAAGGCATGGGCCGCGGCCCATGCCGCGTAGACATCGGTCATGTTTGAACCAACAAAAAGAGAAAATCGCGCGAACGAGCGCGCGCACTACTACAGCGAGACCAGCGTCTTGTCGACGGGTGCGAACGCGTTTGCGCCGGCCGCGTAGTCCCAGCGCTCGACGTGGCAGACCTGCTGGCCGTCCTCTTCGGTGCGGGTGATCACGCCCAGCGAATTGGGCACGGTGCCCCGGACGCGGTGCGAACAGGTGGTTCCGGCCTGGACGATCCAGCCGGCCGGCCCGGTCGGCGCGGTCAGCGGCAGCACGTAGGGCAAGTGTATGTGACCGCCCAGCACCAGGTCGACGCCCGCCTGCGCCCACGCCGCGAGCGCGCGCTCGCGGCCGATCAGCAGGTTGGACAGGTCGGATTCGACCTTGGCGCGCACCGGATGGTGCGCAACGACGATCCGCAACTGCCCCGGCCGTGCCTGGCGCAGCCGCTGGGCGACGCGGGTGATCTGGGCATCGGAGATCTCGCCGTCCTTGTGGCGCCTTGGCCGCGTGGTGTTCACACCGATTGCCAGGACGCCGTCGTTTTCGAACACGGGTTCGAGGATTGGTCCGAGCGCGCGCTTGTAGTTGCCGTACGGATTGAGCACCCGCAGAAACACGTTGAACAGCGGGATATCGTGGTTGCCGGGCACCGCCAGCACGGGCAGCGCCAGGCGCTCGATGAAACGGCGTGCGGCGGCGAACTGGCTGCGGCGCGCGCGCTGGGTGATGTCGCCGCTGAGGACCACGAGATCGGGCGACAGTTGCCGCGCCAGGTCCAGCACGGCTTCGATGACCGCCTTGCGCTCGGTGCCGAAATGGGTGTCGGACAGATGCAGGATCCGCGTCATGAGCGGTCCAGCAACTCGGGATCCGCCGGTACCACGAGGGGCAGGCGATCGCTCGCCACCTTGAATTCGAGCGGCGTGTCCATCCAGGAGATTTCGCCGTCCATCGCCACCTTGACCCGGCGGCGCCCTCGCACCCCCACCGTGAGCTTATCGAACGCGAAATTGATCACGTTCTCAGCGTCGCCCAGCCGGCTTAGCAGGCCCCGCACCAGCAGGCCATAGAGCGCCAGCGTGCCGACGGGCCGCGCCGCCATGGCGACCAGTTGGTTCCGATCGAGCCCGTCGTTTTCGATGCCGATATGTTCAAGCTGCAGTTTGTTGTTGCCCACCACCAGCGTCGGCGACGTCAAGCTGCGCGACTTGCCTTCGAATTCCAGCTGCAGGCCAAGCTGGCGCGGTTGGCGCCACAGCGTGACCAGGCCCGACCACAGCGCGACCCAGCGCCGGCGGCCGTAGCGCTGTTTGTAGGCTTCGCGGTCTTCCAGCAGTTGCGGATACAAACCAAGGCTGGCGTTCACGAGGAACAGGCGGCCGTTCAGCAGGCCGACCTGCACCGGCCGGATGGAGCCTTGCAGGAAGCCGCGCAGCGCAACGTCTGTCTCTTGCGAAATGCCGTAGGTGCGGCCGAAGTAGTTGAAGGTGCCTTGCGGCAGGATGCCGAAGGGCACGCCTTGTCCCAGCACCGCGCCCGCCACGGCATTGAGCGTACCGTCGCCGCCCGCAGCGATGACGACGCCCTGTTCGTCCTGCGCGCGCTTGACCGCCTGGCGCGCCACGTCCGACAGCCGCGACGGATCGTCGACCGGCATGAGTTCGTAGCGCCGCCCGGCCTCGTCGAGGATGTGCCGGATGGTGTCCTGCAGGACCTGCGCGTCGCCGCGCCCCGATCCTTTATTGAGGACGATGAATAAGGGTTCTGTTCCCGTGAGGGGTCGAGCCGCTGTTGCCGGGCTCTGCTCGGATGGCGTCATGCGACAAACATACCCTAAGCGGGCAAAGCGCCGCAAGACGCGGCGAAGCGAGGGCACGCACGCTTTGTAAGCAAGCGTGCGTGCAACCGATCAACGCCCGATGGCGTACGCCTGCATCAGGCGCGGCGTCGCGGCCGCATGCAGCAGTCCATCCGGATCGCGCGAGGCCGCGGTCAGCCGGCCGACCGACCATTCGGGCACTTCCTCGATCTGGTGCCCGCGCTGGCGCAGGGCCTCGATGACCTCGGCACCGAAGCTGGCCTCCAGCGCGAGATGGCCCGGCTTGCGGTCACGGGGATAGAACGAGGTGGGAAAGTGCATGGTGTGCGACATGGGCAGGTCGATGGCTTCCTGCAGGTTCAGGCCGTGATGCACGTGACGCAGGAAGAACAGGAGCTGCCATTGCTCCTGCTGATCGCCGCCCGGCGTGCCGAACGCCAGGTAGGGTTTGCCGTCGCGCAGCGCCAGCGACGGGGTCAGCGTGGTGCGCGGGCGCTTGCCCGGCGCCAGCGTGCCGGGCAAACCTTCTTCCAGCCAGAACATCTGGGCGCGGGTGTTCAGGCCGAAGCCCAGTTCGGGGATGACCGGCGAGGACTGGAACCAGCCGCCCGACGGCGTGGCCGAGATCATGTTGCCCCAGCGGTCGATCACGTCCACGTGCGTGGTGTCGCCGCGCTTGGCCGAGGCGCGCATGTCGGCAAGCGTCGGTTCGTTCGTGGCGCTGCCGGGCGCGGTGACCGGCGACAGCCGTTCCAGGGTGTCCATGACCCGCGCCACCTGCGCCTCGAAGCCGGGCACCTGGCCGGGCAGCAGGTCGCGAGACGCGCCCTCCCCGATCAGCTGGCGGCGTTCGGCGTTGTACGCGTCGGACAGCAGATGGGCCAGCGGCACGTCGATGAACGCGGGGTCGCCGTAATACGCTTCGCGGTCGGCAAAGGCGAGCTTCATGGCCTCGGTGACGCGATGGATGAACTCGGCGCTGGTGGGACCGACGCCCGCCAGGTCCATGTCCTTCAGGATGGCGAGGGTCTGCAGAAAGACCGGCCCCTGGCTCCAGGCGCCCGCCTTGGCGACCGTGTGGCCGTGATAGTCGTAAGTCACCGGCTTGTCATAGCTGGCGGACCAGCCGGCCAAGTCGTCGGCGGTGATGACGCCGCGGTGGGTCGTGCCGCTTTCGTCCATGACGTCGGTGTTGCGGGCGAAGCGGTCGATCTCCTCGGCGATGAAGCCGCGGTAGAACGCATCGCGCGCGGCCTCGATCTGGCGGTCGCGGTCGGCGCCGGCGCCTTCGGCGGCTTTGAGGACGCGGGTCCAGGTGCGGGCCAGCGCCGGATTGCGAAACAGCTTGCGGGCCTGCGGCACCTGCCCGCCCGGCACGTAGACTTGGGCGGTCGTCGGCCAGTGCGTCTCGAAGAAGTCTTTCAGGCCAGCGATGGTGTTTGAGATGCGCGGCATCAGCGCATGGCCGTGCTCGGCGTAATAGATGGCGGGCTCAAGCACGTCGCGCACCCGCATCGTGCCGTGGTCGCGCAGCAGCAGCATCCAGGCGTCGAACGCGCCCGGAATCACGGTCGCGAGCAGGCCGTTGCCGGGGATGAGCTTCAGCCCTTCGGCGCGGTAGCGTTCGAGCGTGGCGGCGGCGGGCGTGGTGCCCTGCCCGCACAGCACCTCGACCTTGCCGGTGCGGGCGGAATAGAACACCGCGGGCACTTCGCCGGCAGGGCCGACCAGATGAGGCTCGACCACCTGCAGCACGAACGCCGAGGCGACGCAGGCATCGAACGCATTGCCGCCGCGCTCCAGCAGCGACATGCCAGCCGCGCTGGCCAGCCAATGGGTGGACGTCACGACACCGAAGGTGCCGAGGATTTCCGGGCGAGTCGTAAACATGGTGGGTCCTGAAGTGGGAGGGGTGTCTGACGCCCGTGCACGGCTATTGGCCGGTGTCAGACACCCGTGGGGCATCGAGATGTACAGCGGTCATTGCGTTCGGGTGTCAGACACCTGGGAAGGAGAGACCCGCCGCCAGCAACTGACGCCATCCGGGACACCGCGGATCCGGCTCCGCCGGTCCGCTGTTGTCGCCCCCTTGAGGGGGGGCCCGCGTCAGCGGGCTGGGGGTGGGCCTTACCTTCCGGTCCGCTGGTGTCGCCCCCTTGAGGGGGCCCGCGTCAGCGGTTAGGGGGTGGTCCTACCCCTAGGGGGGGCCTACTTTTTCTCTACACCTTTCAAGCGGATCAAGCCGTCCGGATAGGGAACGAAGCCTTGCACCTTGGCCTGCACGCCGAACGTCCACGGCAGGTAGAACAGGTAGATGATGGGACGCTGGTCCTGCATCGCGGCCA
The DNA here is from genome assembly GCF_037039475.1 of Achromobacter sp. E1. Classification (NCBI taxonomy): domain Bacteria; kingdom Pseudomonadati; phylum Pseudomonadota; class Betaproteobacteria; order Burkholderiales; family Alcaligenaceae; genus Achromobacter; species Achromobacter sp. E1. The sequence continues at coordinate 1,281,413 of NZ_CP146253.1, read as the reverse complement.
GCACCTGGTCGTACAGGGCGCGGCGCTTGGCGGTGTCGGCCTCGGCGCGGGCGTCGTTGAGCAGTTTGTCGACGGCGGCGTCGCAGAACTTGCCGTCGTTCAGGTTGCCCTTGCAGCTCAGGTATTGGTGGATGTTGCCGCTGGGATCGACCCGGCCCGACCAGCCGCTCTGGCCTACCTGGAAGTCGCCGCGCGCGAGCGAGGACTGCAGCGAGGCGAATTCGACAGGGCGCAGGGTGATGTCAAAGCCCGCTTCGGCCCCCATGGCCTGCACCAGTTCGAAGACCTGCTGCATGGTGGTGTTGTTGCCGAAGGTGATCTCGACCTTCACGCGGTCGTAGCCGGCTTCCTTGAGCAGGGCCTGCGCCTTCTTGGGATCGCGGCCCGGGCGGTCGAAGGACTTGTTGTAGGCAAAGCTGGCGGGCGGGAACGGCTGGTGGGCAGGCTGGAACATGCCTTCGCCGATCACCTGGTTCAGCACGTCGCGGTCGATGGCCAGATCCAGCGCCTGGCGCACGCGCTTGTCCTTGGCCAGCGGATGATCGGCGCGCGCGCCGTTGGCAAGGTTGACGGAGATGGACTGGAAACCCAGGCCGGTAACCGGGGCCAGACGCAGGCTGGGGTCGTCCTTGACGGCCTTGGCGTCGCTCGGCGCCACGCGCTCGATGATGTCCAGGTCGCCGGCGCGCAGGTTGTTCAGGCGCACGGTGTTGTCCGGAATCGGCGTGAAGACGAGGCGGTCGAAATGGTAGTTGGCCGCGTCCCAGTACTTGGGGAATTTCTCGAGCACGATGCGGTCGTTCTGCACGCGCTCCTTGAACTGGTAGGGGCCCGAGCACACGGGCTTGCCGCCGGGATCCTTGTCGAAACTGGCGGGCGAAATCATCATGCCGGCGCGGTCGGACAGCTGCGACAGCAGCGAGGCGTCCGGTTCCGACAGGTTCAGCACCACGGTCTGGTCGTCCGGGGCGTCCACGCTGGCCACCGTGGCCAGTTCGCTCTTGCGGTTGCTGTCGGGCAGCGTGCGGGCGCGGTCGAGGTTGGCCTTGACCGCGGCGGCATTGATGGGAGTGCCGTCATGGAAGACGGCATCCGTGCGCAGCTTGAAGGTCAGCGTCTTGTTGTCGGGGCCGACGGACCACGATTGCGCAAGCTGGGGCACGAACTTCAGGTCGGGCGTGATGTCGACCAGCCGGTCGCACAACGAGGCGAACACGATGCGGCCGACAAAGGTGCGGGCGCGCGCCGGATCCAGCACGTCCGGGTCGTCCTGCAGCCCGATACGCAAGGTGGACTGGGCGTGCGCCAATCCGGTGGCCAGCATTCCCGCCATGGCCATGGCGAGGCAAAGTTTACGCATGAAAGATCTCCGTCGATTCCGCGGGGGACCGTGCCTCGTGCGCGGGCGCACCGCCTGGCAGGGAGGAACAGACCCCGGGTCGTGCCGCATCGCCGGGCCCATCCCCCTCGTGCGCACGTTGTTGCTGGATTCTGCGCCAGGCGCGCGGCGATTGTATAGACCGGCGCGGGGCGCGCCGCCCACTATACGCCCGTGGCGGCCGCCTTGCGGACGAATGCCTCAGGGCAGACGGCACGGCGCCGAGAAATCGGCCGAAGCGGCAACCGTGTCGCGCAGCAGGGCGACCAGCGGCCGGGCGTCGTCGCGCCGGTACTGGAACGCGTAAGGCAACGCGGCCAGTTCGGGATCGCCGTGCAGGACGCGCAGGCTGCCTTCGGCCTGGAGCTTTTCGGCCCAATGCCTGGGCAGCAGCCCCACCCCGGTGCCTTCGATCAGCAATCCCACGATGGCGCCCCAGTTGTTGCAGCACAGGCGCTCGCCCGCGGCTTGGCGCCCGCCCAGCCAGTCGTCGATGATGCGCGTGGTGCCCGCGCCCTCGGGCAGGGTCACGAGCGGCAGCCGGGCCAAGAGGGCCATGGACATGCCGGTTTCGCCGGGCTGCAGCGCCGCGGGCGCGGCGACCCAGGAAAAGCGCGCCTCGCCGATGGGCAAGGACGCAATGCCGGCGCGGGACGACCGCCCGGCGATCACGGCGAAATCCAGTTCCCCGTCCGCGACGCGTTGCTCCAGCACCTGGCCGATGTCGACGTAGGGCTCCAGCACCAGCTCAGGATAGGCGGCGCGCACGGCGCGTATCAGCTGCGGCAGCCAGGTCAGCGCGGTGAGTTCGCCCACGCCGAAACGGCAGCGGCCGCGCAGGCCGGGCGTCTCGGTCATGGAAGCGCGGATCTGGTCCGCGGCGGCGAGCAAGCCGCGCGCCTGCGGCACCAAGCGCTGGCCAGCGTCGGTCAGCACGGCCTTGTGGCCGCTGCGGTCAAAGAGCGGCTGGCCCAGCGCTTCCTCCAGTTCCGTGATGCGTTTGGAAAGCGAGGACACCGACAGGTGAAGCCGCTCGGCCGCCACGGCGAAACTGGCGCAGGTGGCGGCCCAATAGAAGGCTTCGAGCTGCTTGAGCGTCATGGCCGCTTGCTGACGCGATAGGCGCAGCGCCGCGCGCCGGCCAGGATATGTTCTTCGCGGTCGACCTGCACGCCCTCGCCCAGCACCTTGCGAAACAGTTCCAGCTCGCTGCGGCAAAAGCCCATACAGGCCTTGGCGGCCGAACAGATGGGGCAATGGTTCTCGATAAAGACGAATCCGGCTTCGTCCTCGCGCAGTTCCGCCATGTAGCCCTCTGCGCTGCGCACGTCGACCAGCCGTTCGAGCCGCGCCTTCAGGTCCGGCGCGTCCTGCATGGCCTGCTGGTAGACGTTGAGCATGGCGTTCTCGCGCACCTGCACCAGCTTGTCGATGCCCTCGTCGCCAAACACCTGGCGCACCGCCGCGATCATCTGCACCGTCATCTCGGCGTGCGTGTCCGGGAAACGCCCGTGGCCGGCGGCGGTCAAGAACCAGATCTGGGTGGGCCGGCCGCGGCCCGTGCTGCGGCTCTCGGCGTCGACCAGCCCGTCGGCGTGCAGGCGCGTCATCTGCTGGCGCACCGCCTCGGCCGTCACGTCCATGGCCCGCGCAATGACCGCGATGGATTGCGGCCCGCGGGTCTTCAGGGTCATGAGGACGCGGTCCGCAGGCTGGTGCGGCAGCGCGGCGGCCGGTTGGGACAGGCTGTCAGACATGAGGGGTATCGATGCTCCGGGTGAAGGTTCCTATGGTGCCACGGCCAGCCGCGTCTGGCCGGCCTCGTCAGCCTGCCAGCCGCCGCCCAGCGCCTTATAGAGCGCCACGAGGCGCGTATAGGACTCGGCTTCCGCCACGGCCACGGCGTCCTGGGCGCGCAAAAGCGTACGCTGCGCATCCAGCACGGTCAAATAAGGCGTGCTGCCCTCGCGGTAGCGCAGCCGGGCCAGTTCGGCGGCCCGCCCGCTGTGGGCCGCGGCCTGCGCCAGGCTGCCCAGGCGCTGCTGCGTCTGCCCGTATTCGGCCAGCGCCGACTCCACTTCCTCGACCGCGCGCAGGACCGCCTGCTCGTAGCGCGCCTCCTCGCCCTCCAGGCGCGCCTCGGCCCCGCGCTTGCGGGCAAGGGCCGACGGCAGATGGAACGCGGGCCAGTTGGCGCTGGCCGCGACGCCGAACCCGCGGCTGGCGGCCGAGCCGAAGTCCGCGCCGCGCAGCGCGACGAATCCCAGGAAGCCGCCCAGATCGATGCGCGGGTACAGCTCGGCCGTGGCCACGCCCACGTCTGCGCTGGCGGCAGCCAGGTTGCGTTCGGCGGCCAGCACGTCCGGGCGCCGCGACAGCAACGCGCCAACGTCGCCGATGGGCAGGCGCGCGGTCAGCGGCGCAAGCGGCTGGGCGGCGTCCAGCGCACCCAGCTCCGCCGGACGCAGCGCCGCCAGCACCGCGATCCGGTAGCGCGCCAGCCGGCGCGCGGTCTCCTGGACCGGAACGCTGGCCCGCACGGTGTCGAGTTCGGCCCGCGCGCTGGCAAGGTCTCCTTCGTCGCCACGGCCGGCCAAGACCAGCGCCTGGGTCACGCGCAGGCTGTCCTCCTGGCTGGCCAGGTTGGCGCGCGCCACGGCCAGCCGCTGCTCGGCGCCGCGCAGTTCGAAATAATTGCGCGCCACTTCGGCCGCGACCACGATGCGCGCCTGCGCGAGGTCGGCAGCCTGCGCTTCGCTACGGGCCGCCGCGCCCTCGGCCGCGCGGCGCAGCCTGCCAAAAAGATCCAATTCCCAGGCAGCGTCAAAGCCCGCCCGGTAGCTTTCGGCCAGATTGCGCTGGCCTGCGACGCCGGGATTGGCCTGCGACAGGCTGCGCTCGTAGCCGCCGCCCAGCGTTACGGCCGGCAGCTTGTCCAGTTCCTTTTCGTCGAGCACCGCGCGCGATTCGGCAAGGCGGGCCTGGGCGATGCGGATGTCCAGGTTGCGGGCGAGCGCCATGTCGATCAGGCGATCCAGTTGCGGGTCCTGCAGTTGCTTCCACCAGTCGCGCTGGACCTGATCGGTGGAAAACAGCGCCTGCTCGGGGCTGGTCAGCACCACGGGCGCCGGGCTGGGCCGGCGGTAGTCGGGTCCGACGGCGCAGCCCGCGGCGGCCAAAGCGGCCAGCAGCACGGCGGCGCCACGGAAAAGGCGGGGAAAGAAATGCGGTTTATCCATGATCGATTCCTCAGTGCTGGACGGCGGCGCGCGCGTCCTCGGCGTCGGCCTGCGCCAGTTCGCGGGCGCGCGGCGTATCGTTGGCGGCGCGGTGGTCCCGGGCAAACACGGTGTAGACGGTGGGCAGCACGAACAGCGTGAAGAGCGTGCCGACCAGCAGCCCGACCACGATGACCAGTCCCAGGCTGTAACGGCTGTGCGCGCCGGCGCCGGTGGCGAACAGCAGCGGAATCAGCCCCATCACCATCGCCGCCGTGGTCATCAGGATGGGACGCAGGCGGATGCGCGCGGCCGCTTCCATCGCCGCGCGCCGGTCCAGCCCATGGCTGACCTGCATCTCGTTGGCGAACTCCACCATGAGGATCCCGTGCTTGCTGATGAGCCCGATCAGCGTCACCAGGCCGATCTGCGTATAGATGTTGACCGTGGCCATGCCCAGCGCCAGCGGAATCAGGGCGCCGCAGATCGACATGGGCACGCTCACCAGGATGATGAAGGGATCGCGCAGGCTCTCGTACTGGGCGGCCAGCACCAGGTAGATGACGATGATGGCGAAGATGAAGGTGATCATCAGCGCCGACCCTTCCTGCGTGAACTGCCGCGCATCGGACTGCCAGTCGTAGCTGAAGCCCGCCGGCAGCGACTGCGCCTCGCGCGTGAGGAACTGCACGGCATCGCCCATCGTGACGCCCGGCATGGGAATCGCCTGGAACGTGGCGGCGTTCAGCTGGTTGAATTGCGTGAGCTTGTTGGGCTCCACGCCCATCGACACCGATACCAGGTTGGACAGCGGCACCTGCGCCCCCGAGGCGCTCTTGACGTGGTACTGCGCCAGCGCCTGCGGCGAGATGCGCTGCTCGCGCAGGCTTTGCGGAATGACGTCATAGGAACGCCCGTCCATGCCGAAGCGGTTTACGTAGTTCTCGCCCACCAGCACCGCCAGCGTGTCGCCGATGGCCTTCATGGTGACGCCCAGGCTGTTGGCCTTGCTGCGATCCACCTTCAACTGCACGACGGGGTTGTTGTAGTCCAGGTCGCTGTCCACCACCATGAACAGGCCGCTTTCCCTGGCCGCCTTCTTCAGGCTTTCCATGGCGTCAAAGACCACGGCATAGTCCGACGCGCTCATCAGCACCATCTGCACCGGCAGCCCGCCCGTGGAGCCGGGCAGCGACGGCAGCTGGAACGCAAAGATGTTGCTGCCTTCGACCTGGTTCGCCATCGACTGCATGTCGGCCTGGATCTCGTCGGCCGAGCGCGTGCGGTCCTGCCAGTCCACGAAGTCCACGCCCCCGATGCTGTTGGAGACGCCGTCGGACCCGTTGATCAGCCAGCGCCCCTTCTGCTCGGGCAGCGTCTTCATGACGTCGTCCCACTTCTTGCCGAACTTTTCGACGTAATCGATGTTGGCCTGCTGCGGCGACTTGATGGCGGTGAGCACCGTGGACTGGTCCTCGACGGGGGCCAGCTCCTGCTGCGCGGCGTTGTACAGGAACGGCAGGCTGGCCAGCACGGCCACCGCCAGCACGCCGGTGACCCAGCGGTGATGCAGCGACACGTCGAGCACGCGGCCGTAGGCCTCGCCCAGGCGGCCGAAGAAGTGCTCGGCCTTGCGCGCCATCCAGCCATCGGCGACCCGGCCATTCAAGAGAAACGAGCTCATCACCGGCGACAGCGTCAGCGCGATCACGCCGGAGACCACCACCGACCCGGCCAGCGTGAAGGCGAATTCCTTGAAGAGCGAACCGGTCAGGCCGCCCATCAGCCCGATCGGCGCATAGACGGCCGCGAGCGTGATGGTCATGGCGATCACCGGACCGGCGACCTCCCGCGCGCCGATCAGCGCCGCCCGCACGGGCGACTTGCCCTCCTCGATGTGGCGGTGCACGTTCTCGACCACGACGATGGCGTCGTCCACCACCAGGCCGATGGCCAGCACCATCGCCAGCAAGGTCAGCAGGTTCACGCTGAAGCCAAAGAGGGCCATGATGGCCGCGCCGCCCAGCATGGACAGCGGAATGGTGACGACCGGAATCAGCACCGCCCGCAGCGAGCCCAGGCACAGGAAGATCACTGCCACCACGATGACGATGGCTTCGAGCAGCGTCTGCGTCACGCCGTCGATCGAGGCGCTGATGAAGCGGGCCAGTTCGAACGGCACCTGCACGCTGGTGCCCGGCGGCAGGTTCTGCTTGATGTTGGGCAGCAACTCGTTCAGGCGCTTGACGATGACCAGCGGATTGCCGACCGGCGTGGCGTTCAGGCCGAAGTACACGGCCGGCTCGCCGTCCATCAGGCCGCTCGAATCGGTGGACGCCGCGCCCAGTTCCACGGTCGCCACGTCGCCCAGCCGGACGACGGCGCCGCCTTCGTGCTTGACCACCAGGTCCCGGAACTCGGCCACATTGACGAGGTCGGTGTTGACCTGGATGTTGGATACCACGTACAGCCCCTTGGCCTGACCGGGCGCCGCCTGCACGTTGTTCTGGCGCAGCGCGTCGGCCAGCTCGCCAGCCGAGATGCCGCGCGCCGCCATGCGGTCCGGGTCCAGCCATACCCGCATCGCCAGCTTCTGCCCGCCGTATAGCTCGACGCTTGCCACCCCATCGATGGACGAGAGCTGCGGCTGCACCACCCGCGACAGGTAGTCCGTCAGCGCGGCCAGCGACAGGTTCGTGCTGGAAAAGCCCACGTAGGCAACGGCCGTCGCCTCGCCCGCGGACTTGACCAGGACCGGGTCATAGACGTCCTGCGGCAGGCGGTACTTGACCTCGTTGACCTTGGCCATCACCTCTGTCATGGCCTTGTTGGAGTCGGCGTTCAGCTTCATCCGCACCGTGATCACGCTGCGGCCCTGGGTCGACGACGACGACAGGTAGTCGATGCCCTCGACGGTGGCCACGGACTGCGCGATGGGCTGCGTGACGAAACCCTGCATCAGATCGGGCGAGGCGCCCGGATATTGCGTCGTGATGGTGATGGTGGTGCTTTCGGTCAGCGGATATTGCCTGACGGGCAATCCGCTCAGGGCCTTGATGCCCAGCAGCAGGATGAGGGTGCTGACCACCAGCGCCAGCACGGGACGGCGCACGAACAGATCGGTGAACTTCATGTTGGCCTCCGCACCTTACCGGGCCTGCGCCACGGCGTATCCCGGCGCGGCCAGCGCCACGGTGTCGTCCGGCAGGATCTCGACGGCGGCGCCGTTATGCAGGCGCAGCTGGCCCGACGTCACGACCCGGTCGCCCGCCTTCAGCCCCTCGGTCACCACGACCCGGCCGCGCAGGCGCTCGCCGGTTTTCACATAGGCCTGCCTGACGGTCGGCGCCGCGGCAGCAGCGTCTGGCGGCGTCACGACGTAGACCGAATCGCCGTAGGCGCTGTAGCTGACGGCCGTCTCCGGCACGGTGATGACATCCGGGCGGTCGGGCAGTCCGATCCGGCCCTGCGCGTACATCCCCGCCGACAACGCGCCGTCGGGATTGGCCAACAGGGCCTGCACGCGGACCGTGCGGGTGCCCGGGTCGACCTGCGGCTCCACGGTGGTGACCTTGCCCGGGAACTCGCGGCCCGCGTGCGCGTCCACCGTCACCGACACCGGCTGGCCCACCCGCAGCACACCCAGCGCCTGCTCGGGCAGCGTCAGGTTGGCGTACAACGAGGACGCATCCGTCAGCGACACCAGCGGATCGCCCGCGCGTGCAAACTGGCCCAGGTTCACGCGGCGCACGCCAAGCACCCCGTCGAACGGCGCCCTGATGCGCTTCTGGTCGATCAGCGCCTGCACGCGCCGCACGTCGGCGGCCGCCTGTTCATGGTCGGCCACGGCCTGGTCGAGCTGTTCACGCGTGGCGGCCTGCAGCGGCACCAGCCGGCGCGTGCGATCCAGCAGGGCACGCGCATTACGCGCCTGGGCTTGCAGCCGCGCCAGTTCGCCCTGCTCGGGCGCGTCGTTCAACTGCACCAGCAACTGCCCGGCCTTGACCGCCTCGCCCGGGGTGAACAGGATCTGCGCCACGCGCCCATCGACTTCCGCCGCCACCAGCACCTGGCGGGTGGCTTCCAACGACCCGATGCCGGCAAGCACCACCGGAAAATCCGCCTGCACGGCGGGCGCCACCGCAACCTTGGCCGGCGGCATCGCCCACCCGCCGCCTTGCGCGGCCGCCTTCGATTTCCAGTACACCGCCCCGCCGGCCAACGCCGCCGCCATTGCCAGGGCGACGACCGCCCCTGCCCTGCTTCTCGCCTTCATGATTCGCTCGCTTTTGATTTAAACAAGAATTTGCTTGGATAATCCACGAATCGCGGGATTTCGTCAAAGCAGCGAAAGCAATGAAGGGGATAGCGCCGGCCTATTGGCCAAAAAAAAGCCACGCGGACAGCGTGGCTAAAGGGGAATGAACATGGGCCTGGCGGCGCGCCGACTAACCGCGAACCATGTGCAGGTAATGGCGGTGCCGCTCGTATTGGTCGAGGATGTCGCCGATGACGGCGTCGCGGCTCCAGCCCATGATGTCGTAGTCCTGCCCGCCCTCGCGCAAGTGCACTTCGGCGCGGAAGTATTTGCGCTCGTCTTCGTCGGCGGCCTCGTCGGGGGTCAGGCTGGGACGCACGAAGGCCTGGGGCTGCACGGCGTAGGAAAAATCCAGGTGTTCGCCATGCGAGACCTCGAGGATTACGCCGCCCTCGTTCTCATCTTCGCGCACCTGCACGGCATAGCCTTGCTTGCGCAATTCGTCGGCCACGTCTTCCAGCGCAGGCCGCACCACGTCCGCGATGAAGCGCAGCACATGGGCGCGGCGCGGCATCATGACCATGTTGCGAAGACGCCGCTCCCAGGATTGGCCGCCGCGCGCCGGCCGCGACAGCGTCAGGGACTGGTAACGGATGCCGCGCTTGGTGGCGTCCAGCTTGAGCGCCTTGAACAAACCCCAGAGCGACAGCAGCAGGATGATCGAGAACGGCAGCGCGCTGGCGATGGTGGCCGTCTGCAACGCGGTCAGGCCATCGGCCAGCAGCAACGCGATGGCGACCGCGCCCATCAGCAACGACCAGAAGATCCGCTGCCAGACGGGCGAACGGTCCTGCCCGCCGGACGCCAACAGATCCACCACCAGCGCGCCCGAGTCCGCGGATGTCACGAAAAACACCGCGACCATCACGATCGCCACGATCGACAGCAGGCCGCTTCCCGGTAATTGCTCGAGAAAGGCAAACAGGGCGAGCGAGGAGTCTGCCTCTACCACCTGCGCAAGTTCCTGCACCTTGTCGACGAGAATCATGTGAATCGCCGTGTCGCCAAACACCGTCATCCAGAAGAGGGTGAAGCCGGCAGGCACCAGCAGCACGCCCGCCACGAATTCGCGAATGGTGCGGCCGCGCGAAATGCGGGCGATGAACAGGCCAACGAAGGGCGACCAGGCGATCCACCACCCCCAGTAGAACAAGGTCCAGCCGCCAATCCAGTCGGTGGGCTCGTAGGCGTACAGATTGAATGTCTTGTTGACGATATCGGACAGATAGGCGCCGGTGTTCTGCACGAATGCCTGAAGCAGAAATACGGTGGGCCCCACGACCAGGACGAATAGCAGAAGCACCACGGCCAGGATCAGGTTGGTTTCCGACAGGATCCGGATTCCCTTGTCCAGGCCACTTGCCACGGACAGGGTTGCAAGCCCGCAGGTCACAACAATCAGGATGATCTGCGAAGTTACGCCGACGGGAATGCCGAACAGGTGGTTCAGCCCGCTGTTGATCTGGGCAACACCCAGTCCAAGGGAAGTCGCGACACCCAGCACGGTGCCAAGAATGGCGAACACATCCACGGCGTGCCCAATCGGTCCGTGGATTCGGTTGCCGATCAGGGGATAAAGGGCGGACCGCAATGTCAGGGGCAACCCGTGCCGATAACTGAAAAAGGCCAGTATCAACGCCACGATCGCGTAGATCGACCACGCATGCAGGCCCCAATGAAAGAACGTGATCTTCATCGCTTCGCGCGCGGCAATGACCGTGGCGCCCTCGCCGACCGGCGGCGACATGAAGTGCATCACGGGTTCGGCCACGCCGAAGAACATCAGTCCGATGCCCATGCCCGCGGAAAAGAGCATGGCGAACCAGGTGAAGTTGCGGTAGTCGGGTTCGCTGTGGTCGGGCCCCAGCTTGATATCGCCGTATCGGCTCAGCGCCAGGAACACCACGGCCAGCAGGATGATGGCGACCACCAGGATATAGAACCAGCTGACGTTGCCGAGAATCCAGCGCTGAACGGCGTCGAACAAATTCTGCGCGGTCTGGGGCGCCAATATGGCAAAGCCCACGAGCAGCAAAGTAAAAACCGCCGCCGGAAAAAACACGGGGCGATTGATCGTTGAAGTTCGGGTTTCCGAAGTCATGCGGCAGCTCCTTACGCCCGAGGTTGAACACGTGCAGCGCGAGCCCCCTCAGTCAAACCGCGCGCCGTCGCTATTACTATCACGACATAAACATGCCTGACAACTCGCGATCCTTACTGAGATTTCGTGATCTCGGAATCGGTCGGATAAGGCCTGGCGGCGTCAGTCCGGCTTCGCGTCGCCGAACACCACGCGGCGAAAGAACCCGGCAAGCACGGCCTCGGTCATCTCGGGCGTGACGGCCTGGGGGTCGAAGGCAACGCTGAACTGCATGCCGTCGGACAGGGCCAGAAGGCCCACCGCCAGCTGCTCGGCCGGCAGCGGCAGCGGCGTGCCGACCTGGGCCGAGAACTGGCGGATGTATTCGGTGGTGGCTGCGCGCAATTCGCGCAGACAGGCGACAAAGCCCACACGGAAGTCCGGATCGCGCGCCGCCTGCAGCTTGCCTTCCATCCACAGCAGGAAGCAGTCGTTTTCGCGAAAGTGCGCGCTGTAGTAGTCGAGCACGCGCGCTTCCATCTGCGACCGGCTCTCGCCGCCTTCGAAAATGGCGCGCATGTCGGCCATGACGTTTTCGTGGTCGCGCTTGAGCAGTTGCAGGAACAGCTCGGACTTGCTGCTGAAATTGGAATAGAACGCGCCGCGCGTGTAGCCCGCCTGCTCGGCAATGTCTTCGACGCTGGCGGCCACGAAACCCTTCGACAGAAAAATCGACTGCGCGGCGTCAAGCAGGCGCTGGCGCGTCTGATCTCGGCTTTGCTCTCGGGTCAGGCGGACTTTGGACATGGCGCGAGTTTAGCACCGGCGCGCATTTCAGATTCATCTTTGTATTCAAATACAAGACTGTATTAGAATTCAGTCCGTATCGAGTCTGACTCGTCCCTTTCCTGCCCCATTTCCGCGCAGCGAGGTGTTTCGTGAATTGTTTTGGCCCGGGCGCGCATCCCATCGCGCGCCATGCCGTTGCTGCTGCAGCACGGATCGTTCCCGCCGTTTCGCCCCGCCGCCGCACGCGCCTGTTGGCTATGTCCGCTGTCATCGCAATGGCCGCCGCCATGGCCGGCTGCGGCCGTGACCAAGCCCCTGCCCCGGCGCCGCGCCCCGTCGTCGCCATGCCCGCGCAGGCAGACGAAGCCCTGCCGGCCTGGACGCTTCCTGGTGAAGTGCAGGCGCGCTACAGCACGCCGCTGTCGTTCCGCGTGGGCGGCAAGATCGTGGAACGCAAGGTGCGGCTGGGCGACTCCGTGTCCCCCGGCCAGGTCCTGGCCAAGCTGGACCCGGCCGACGCCACCAAGAACGCTGCCGCCGCGCGCGCGGCGCTGTCGGCGGCCCAGCACCAGCTGGACTACGCCCGCAAGCAACTGGATCGCGATCGCGCCCAGGCGCGCGAGAATCTGATCGCCGCCACCCAGCTCGAGCAGACCCGTAATGCCTATGCCTCGGCCCTTGCGCAGCGGGATCAGGCCGCGCAGGAGGCGGCGCTGGCGGCCGACCAGCTCAACTACACGACGCTGCACGCCGATCACGCGGGCGTCATCACTGCCGAACAGGCGGACACGGGACAGAACGTCGCCGCCGGCACCCCCGTCTATCAGTTGGCCTGGGCGGGCGACATCGACGCGCTGTGCGACGTGCCCGAAAGCGTGCTGGCGGGCCTGGAAATCGGCCAGCGCGCCACCGTCACGCTGGGGCCCTTGCCCGGCCAGACGTTCACGGCCGTGCTGCGCGAGATCGCGCCGGCCGCCGATCCGCAAAGCCGCACCTACCGCGCCAAGCTCACATTGGAATCGCCCTCGCCCGAGGTCCGGCTGGGCATGACGGCCAACATCAGTTTCGATAACCGCCAGGCCAACGGACGGACCACCTATACCGTGCCGGCGACGGCCCTGTTCCATGACGGCCGCGAGCCGGCGGTGTGGATCGTCAAGCCCGAGGCCGACACGCTGGAACTTCGCCGCGTGCAGGTGCTGCGCTACGACGCGCGCACCGTCACGCTGTCGCACGGGTTGGCGGCGGGCGAGCGCGTGGTGTGGCAAGGCGTGCACACCGTGTCGGCCGGCGAAAAGGTACGCCCGGTGCCGCCGCTGCATCCCGAGGATTTCGCGTCATGAGCGCCCCCGGCCAGGATCCCGGCCAGCAGGCTGACCAAGACGCCCATCGCCACGAGGAAGGCCGGTTCAACCTGTCGGCCTGGGCGCTGCGGCATCAGCCGCTGGTGATCTTCATCATCACGCTCGTCACGCTGTTCGGCGTGCTGTCGTACTCGCGGCTGGCGCAGTCCGAAGACCCGCCCTTCACCTTCCGCGTCATGGTCATCCAGACCCTGTGGCCGGGCGCCACGGCGCAGCAGGTCCAGGAGCAGGTCACCGACCGCATCGCCAAGAAACTCCAGGAGACCGCCAACACCGACTTCCTGCGCAGCTACTCGCGGCCCGGCGAATCCCTGATCTTCTACACGATGAAGGATTCGGCGCCGGCCAGCACCGTGGCCGAGCAGTGGTATCAGGTGCGCAAGAAGGTGGGCGACATGCGGGCCACGCTGCCGCAAGGCGTGCAGGGCCCGTTCTTCAATGACGAGTTCGGCGATGTCTACACCAACATCTACACGCTGCAAGGCGACGGCTTTTCGCCCGCGCAGCTGCGCGACTATGCCGACAAGCTGCGCACCGTGCTTTTGCGCGTGCCGGGCGTGGCCAAGGTGGACTATTTCGGGGATCAGCCCGAACACATCTACCTCGAGATCCCGAACACGCAGCTCACCCGGCTGGGCGTGTCGCCGCAGGAAATCGCCGAGGCGATCAACAGCCAGAACGCCGTGCAGGGCGCGGGCACGCTGACCACGGCGGACGACCGCATCTTCGTGCGGCCCACGGGCCAGTTCCCGAACAGCCGCGCCCTGGCGGACACGCTGATCCGCGTGAACGGCAAGTCCGTCCGGCTGGGCGACATCGCCACCCTGCACCGCGGCTACGACGATCCCCCGGCGCAGCAGGTGCGGTTCCAGGGCGAAACCGTGCTGGGCATCGGGATCACCATGCAGCCGGGCCACGACGTGGTGCGCCTGGGCAAATCGCTGGACGCCAAATTCAAGGAACTGCAGGCCGAGCTGCCCGCGGGCCTCGCGCTGACGGAAGTGTCCAGCATGCCGACGGCGGTGTCGGAGTCCGTCGACGAATTCCTGCGTTCCGTGGCCGAAGCCGTGGCGATCGTGCTGGCGGTGAGCCTGGTGTCCCTGGGGTTGCGCACGGGCATGGTGGTGGTGATCTCCATCCCTGTGGTGCTGGCCATCACGGCGCTGTTCATGGAGATGTTCGGCATCGGCCTGCACAAGGTGTCGCTGGGCACGCTGGTGCTGGCGCTGGGCCTCTTGGTGGACGACGCCATCATCGCGGTCGAGATGATGGCGGTGAAGCTGGAACAGGGCTGGAACCGGACACACGCCGCCGCGTTCGCCTACACCAGCACGGCCTTTCCCATGCTGACCGGCACCCTGGTCACCGTGGCGGGATTTCTGCCCATCGCGCTGGCCAAGTCCAGCACCGGCGAATACACGCGCTCGATCTTCCAGGTGTCGGCCATTGCGCTCATCACCTCGTGGTTCGCGGCCGTGGTGCTGATTCCGCTGCTGGGCTACCGCCTCCTGCCCGAGCGCAAGCGCGAGGCGCATCTGCCGCACGACCACGAGCACGACATCTACAACACCCGCTTCTACCAGCGCCTGCGCGGCTGGGTGGCGTGGTGCGTGGACCGGCGCTATCTGGTGCTGGCGGGCACCGTGCTGGTGTTTGCCGTGGCGATGGCGGGCTTCAGATTCGTGCCGCAGCAGTTCTTTCCCAGCTCCGACCGCAGCGAACTGCTGGTGGACGTGCGCCTGCAGGAAGGCGCGTCCTTTGCCGCGACGCTGCGCCAGGTCGAGCGTCTGGAAAAGGCGCTGGAGGGCCGGCCGGAGATCGCGCACTCGGTCAGCTTCGTGGGTACCGGCGCGCCGCGCTTCTACCTGCCGCTGGACCAGCAGCTTGCCACGCCCAACTTCGCCCAGCTCGTCATCACCACGCATTCGGTGGAAGACCGCGAAAAGCTCGCGCAGTGGATGGCGCCGATGCTGCGCAGCGACTTCCCCGCGATCCGCAGCCGCCTGTCGCGCCTTGAAAACGGGCCGCCGGTCGGCTATCAGGTGCAGTTCCGCGTCAGTGGCGACAAGATCCCCGAGGTGCGGGCGGTGGCCGAAAAGGTGGCGGCCGAGGTGCGCGCCGACAAGCGCTCGGCCAACGTGCAGTTCGACTGGGACGAGCCTTCGGAAAGATCGGTGCGGTTCGAGGTCAACCAGCAGAAGGCGCGTGAACTGGGCATCACTTCCAGCGACATCTCCAGCTTCCTGGCGATGACGCTCTCGGGCTACACCGTGACGCAGTACCGCGAGCGCGACAAGCTCATCAACGTCACCCTGCGCGCCCCGCGCGAAGAACGGGTCGACCCGGCCCGCCTTGCCACGCTGTCCATGCCCACGGCGAACGGTCCCGTGCCGCTGGGCAGTATCGGCCAGGTCCGCTACGACCTCGAGTACGGCGTCATCTGGGAGCGCGACCGCCAGCCCACGATCACTGTCCAGGCCGACGTGACGGGCGATGCGCAAGGCATCGACGTCACGCACGCCATCGACAAGAAGCTGGACGCCCTGCGCGCCGAGCTGCCCGTGGGCTTTCGCATCGAAGTCGGCGGCCCCGTGGAGGAAAGCGCCAAGGGCCAGACGTCCATCAACGCGCAGATGCCCTTGATGGCGGTGGCCGTGCTGACGCTGCTGATGGTGCAGCTGCAGAGCTTTTCCCGGGTGCTGATGGTGGTGCTGACTGCGCCGCTGGGACTGATCGGCGTCGTGGCCGCGCTGCTGCTGTTTGGCAAGCCTTTCGGCTTTGTCGCAATGCTGGGCGTGATCGCCATGTTCGGCATCATCATGCGCAACTCGGTCATCCTGGTGGACCAGATCGAGCAGGACATCCGCGCGGGCCACAAGCGCGTGGACGCCATTGTCGGCGCCACGGTGCGGCGTTTCCGGCCGATTACGCTGACCGCTGCCGCCGCCGTGCTGGCGCTGATCCCGCTGCTGCGCAGCAACTTCTTCGGCCCGATGGCGACAGCCCTGATGGGCGGCATCACCATCGCCACGGTGTTGACGCTGTTCTTCCTGCCCGCCCTGTACGCGGCGTGGTTCCGCGTGAAGCACGATGAACGCGACGAGCCGGAAGGCGTGCCGCCCGGCGCCAACGCGGGCGACACGGTGGAACGAGGAGCCTGACCATGCGCATCCCCTTCACTTTCCAACGCGTCCGGTTTGCGGCGCTGCCGCTGATGCTGGCACTGGGCGGCTGCGCCTTCGCGCCGGACAGCAAGCCGCCCGCCATGGCGCAACCCGCGCAATATGGCGTCGAGGCCGCGCCCCCCGCGGGCGCCACCGCCCAGGGCGTGGCGCAACGCTTCGAGCGCGGCGCGCACCCCGTGCCGCAGTGGTGGAAGCGCTACGGCTCCGAGGCGCTGAACGCACTCGTCGAGGAAGGCCTGGCCAACAGCCCCGACCTGGCCGCCGCCGAACGCAACCTGGCCGGCGCGCGCGAGCAATTGCGCGGGCAGGTCAATTCCTCGTTGCTGCCTTCGGTGGACGCGGGCGCCAGCGCCACGCGCAACCGCGCGCTGACGATGCCCGAACTGCCCGAACCCACGGCGCTCTTTAACGTCTTCACGGGACAGGTGCAGGCCAGCTACAACCTGGACCTCTTTGGCGCGGCGCGCTTTGCCAACACCTCGCTGGCGGCGCAGGTCGCGCAGCAGGCCTATCAGCTTGAAGCTGCCCGGCGCTCGCTCGCGGCCAACATCGTCACCGGTGCGATCACCTCGGCCGCGCTGGCCGAACGCGTGGCGCTGACGGAAAAGCAGGCGGTGCTGCTGCGGCAGGTGGCGCATGACACGCAACGCCGCTATGAATACGGCTCTGCCTCGCAGAACGATGCGCTGGCCGCCGACCAGGACGCCGCCACGCTGGAGGCGTCCTTGCCCGGGCTGCGCGCGCAGTGGCATGCCACGCGTCACGCGCTGGCCGTGCTGCTGGGCCGCAGTCCGGACCAGGCGCCCGCCGACCTGGCCTTCGACACGCTGGCCGTGCCCGAGGCGGTGCCCGTGGTGGTGCCGTCGGAACTGCTGGCCTCGCGGCCGGACATCCGGGTCGCCGAAGCGGCGCTTGAGGCCGCCGCGGCCGACGTGGGCCTGGCCACCGCGCAGATGTTTCCCAGCCTGTCGCTGTCGGCGTCCATGGGCAAGGGCGGGTTCTCTTGGGCCGACGCCTTGTCAGGGGGCGGTTCGATCTGGGCCATTGGCGCGTCGCTGACGCAGCCGATCTTCCATGGCGGGCAATTGCTGGCCGAACGCAGCGCCGCGAAAGAACGGTACGAGGCCGCCGTCCTGCAATACAAGCAGACCGTGCTGACCGCGTTTCGTGATGTGGCCGACACGCTCTCGCGCCTGGATGCGGGCGGACAGGCGCTGGCGTCGGCGGAAGCCTCGCGGCGCGCGGCCGAACAGTCCTATCGGAACACGGCCAGCCGGGTGAAGTTGGGCGCGCTGGCGCCTTACACCCAATACGCCGCCGAGCAGCATTACGTCGCTGCGCGCCTGCGCGAACTGGAATACGCCAACAGCCGCATGACGGAAACGGCGGCGCTGTTCCAGGCAATGGGGTCGCCGGTCGCCGCCGCACCGCAAAGGTAGCGATCCCGCGCGCCGGTCTTTGTGGCGCGCCGGGACCAGCTGGCGCATCAGCCTTTCTTGAACAGGCGCTTGACCAGACTCACCGCGCCCAGCACGACCGCGCCGGCGACGATGCCGAACAGGGCATTGAGCAACGTGGACACCAGCGCGTGCACGACGCCGCCCCCGCCCACCGCGGCGGCGGCATGTTCGATGGCCGCGTGCACGGGGGGAATGCCGTGGGTCAGGATGGCGCCGCCGACCATGAACATGGCGGCCGTGCCGACCACGGACAGGGTCTTCATCAGGTAAGGCGCCGCGCCCACGATCCGCTCGCCCAGCCAGGCCACCGCGCGCGACGAATTCTGGCTCAGGTGCAAGCCCAGGTCATCGAGCTTGACGATGCCCGCGACCAGGCCGTAGACGCCCACCGTCATCGCAATGGCAATGATGGACAGCACCGCGACCTGCCGTGTGAAGTCGGCGCCCGCCACCGCGCCCAGGCTGATGACGATGATTTCCGCCGACAGGATGAAGTCGGTGCGCACCGCGCCTTTGATCTTGGTCTTCTCGAACGCGACCATGTCGACCGACCGGTTCTGCAGCGCCTCGGAGAGCGCGGCGTGATGCCCTTCCGGGGATTCGCCATGCGCCAGGAACTTGTGCGCCAGCTTCTCGACGCCTTCGTAGCAAAGAAAGGCGCCGCCCAGCATCAGGAGCGGCGTGATCGCCCAGGGCGCGAAGGCGCTGATGAGCAGCGCCGCGGGCACCAGGATCAGCTTGTTGATGAAGGAGCCCTTGGCCACCGCCCAGACGACGGGAAGCTCGCGGTTGACGGGCACGCCGCTGACCTGCTGGGCGTTGAGCGCCAGGTCGTCGCCCAGCACACCCGCCGTCTTCTTGGCGGCCACCTTCGTCATGACGGAAACGTCATCCAGGATGGTGGCGATATCGTCGAACAACGCGAAAAAGCTGCTTCCGGCCATCAAGATCCCCAGGCGCCCAATAAGGTGCTCCGAGTGTACAGGCGGCGGCCGGCGGATTCATGCAACCGAGCTGTCGGTTTTCA
This sequence comes from Achromobacter sp. E1, assembly GCF_037039475.1. Taxonomy (NCBI): domain Bacteria; kingdom Pseudomonadati; phylum Pseudomonadota; class Betaproteobacteria; order Burkholderiales; family Alcaligenaceae; genus Achromobacter; species Achromobacter sp. E1. Next base: position 1,262,594 of record NZ_CP146253.1, on the reverse strand, counting down.
TTCCGTTTGTGTCCGGATCGGGGCGGGTTGTGCGCCGTGCGCACCGCCGCGTCTGAAGCGTCTGGCGGGTCTGGCGCTACATCGCCTCGATGCGGGGATAGAGATCGCGGTTTTCGCGCTGCATGCGCTCGTACACCCGGCGCAGCACGGTGTTGGCGTCGTCGCGAAAACCCCGCTCGTCCAGTTCAAGGCTGCGGGCATTGTTCCAACGCTTGGCAAAGCCTTCGTAGGCGGCGGCGATGGCGTCCATCTCTTCCTGGAATTCGCGTCCCTTTCGCGCCAGGTCGGCGTCCGCGCTGCGCGCCACTGCGGGATACAGCGCGCGGTCCTCGACTGCCAGATGCAGTTTGATGGTGGCGCTCATGGTGACGATGCCCTGGGCGATCTCGGCCGCGTTGCGCGCCACGCCGGCAAGGGCCAGCTTGCGCAGCGACGCGATGCCTTCAAGGATATCCACGTGCTGCTGCTTGAATTTGTCGATGTTCATACGGACCTTCCCTGCTGATGCCGCGGGGCCGGCAGGCCCCGCCCTTCCTTGCCGCACGCGCCGTCAGGCCGGCGCGCGCGCTCCTGCGTTCTCGAAGAGGATGTTGTTTTCCAGGTGGATGTGCGCCATCAGGTCTTCCTTGAACTGGCGAATGCCCAGGTAAAGCGCGCGCCAGGTATTGCAGGCCGCACGCGGCAGGGTCACGTTGTTGGTCAGCGCCATCAGGCGTTCGAGCGCCACGCCGTGGTCGTCGTGTTCCGTGCGCATGACCATGATCGGCATGGTGGCCATGGCGCCGTGGCCGCGCGCCAGCATCGGGAACAGCACCTGTTCCTCTTTCTGCATGTGGCTTTCCAGTTCCTGCTGCATGGCGCGCAGGTGATCGGCCAGGCCCGCCGGGCAGTCCGGGCTGTCGGCGTGGACCTGTTCCACCTTCAGGGCCAGGCGGATGAGTTCCGGCAGTTGCTGGCGGTGGACCTCGTGGTACCGCGCCAGGATGTGATCGACCAGCTCGGCCGGTGAAGCGAGCCCCCAGTCCGTTTCCTGCGAGGGGTTCTGCGCCAGGGCGACCAGGCGCGCCTCGATCTGCGCGGGATCCAGCGAACGCTGGGCTGCCGCCTCGGCCAGGCTTTTCTTGCCGCCACAGCAGAAGTCCAGTTCGAATTCGTGAAACACCTGGGTGGCGCCGGGAATGCTGCGGGCCAATTGGCCCAGGGATTGCTCAACCATGCTCATCGCGTCTCTCCATAGATCATGACGGTGCCTCTCTACTTGCGAAAACCGTGCCAGGAAAAACTTGCGATTTATCAATCACCTGCGTTTTAAAGGGTAGATATCACCCTATAGCGGTAGGGTTCTATTCACCTTGCAACGGTAGAATTCACCCATGCAAAGTCTCCTGCTTGCCGACCTCGTCGCGGACCTGCCACCCGCCATTCGTCTACAGCGTCTGGTCTCCAGCCTTCGAACGCATTTCCGCTGCGGCGCCGTCGCGCTGCTGCAGCTCGAAGAAGATCACCTGCGTCCCATCGCGGTGGACGGCCTGACGCAGGACGCCCTGGGCCGCCGCTTCGCCGTGCAGCAGCATCCGCGGCTGGCGGCCATCCTGGCGCGGCGCGGCGTCACCTGCTTTCACCACGACAGCACCCTGCCCGATCCCTACGACGGACTCATCAACGGCATGGCCGGCGAACCGCTGCCCGTGCACGACTGCATGGGCACCAGCCTGCACATCGAAGGCAAGACCTGGGGTGTGCTGACGCTGGACGCGCTGGAGGTCGGCACGTTCGACATGGAGGCGCAGGCCGATCTGCGCGACTACATCGTGCTGCTCGAAGCCGCGCTGCGCACCACCCGCCTGGAGGCCGAGATCCGCGCCCTGCGCGTGGCGCGCGGGCAGGCGCCGGCGGACAGCGCCGCACCCGCCGCCAGCGAGATCCTGGGCCAGAGCGAGTCCATTGCCCGCCTGCTGCACGAGATCGAAGTCGTCGCCGATTCGGAATTGCCGATTCTGCTGCTGGGCGAGACGGGCGTGGGCAAGGAATTGTTTGCGCGCCGGGTGCACGGGCTGTCGCGCCGCCGCGACCGGCCGCTGGTGCACGTGAACTGCGCCGCGCTGCCCGAGTCCCTGGCCGAAAGCGAATTGTTCGGCCACGCAAAGGGCGCGTTTTCCGGCGCGGTGGCCGACCGGCCCGGCCGCTTTGAAGCTGCCAACGGCGGCACGCTGTTTCTGGATGAAGTTGGCGAACTGCCGCTGCTGGTGCAGGCCAAGCTGCTGCGCACCCTGCAGAACGGCGAGATCCAGCGCCTGGGCGACGACCGTCCGCGGACGGTGGACGTGCGCATCGTGGCGGCCACCAACCGCAGCCTGCGCGACCTGGTGCGCGCGGGTGATTTCCGCGCCGACCTCTACCACCGGCTGTCGGTCTATCCGATTCCCATCCCGCCCCTGCGCGATCGCGGCAACGACATCCTGCTGCTGGCCGGCCGCTACCTGGAACTGAACCGCGCGCGCCTCGGGCTGCGCAGCCTGCGGCTGTCGCCGGAGGCCGAGGAAATGATGCGCCGCTACCGCTGGCCCGGCAACGTGCGCGAACTTGAACACGTCATCAGCCGGGCGGCCATCAAGGCGGTCAGCCACGGCGCCAGCCGCAACGAAATCGTCACGCTGGGCGCCAAGCTGCTGGACCTGTCCGACGGCGATATGCCCGGCGCGCTGGAAGACGACGCGGATGACACACCTGTTCCGGATGCGCCGGCGCAGTCGCTACGCGACGCAGTGGACGCCTGTCAGCGGCAGGTCATCCGCCGGGCGCTGGACGCCCACGACGGCAATTGGGCCGTCGCCGCGCGCGCGCTGGATGTGGACCCGAGCAACCTGCACAAGCTGGCGCGGCGGCTGGGGTTAAAGGGCTGAAGCGTGGCGCCGCGTTCGGCGCAAATCAAGCAATCCGGGCGTGCGAATCGACCACCAGACGACCGTGGGTGATCGCGGCGTCGACCGCCATTCCGGGCGTGGCAACAAACCCGCCGGCAACGAAAAGCGGCACGGCATGGGGCTCGCCAAGCCGGTCCTGATCACCCGCCAGTTCCACTGCCACGGTGGCGGTGAAGGCCGGCCGATGCGCGCTCCCGACGGAAACCCGGGAGACGCTGGCGGTAAGCCGATAGCCCTTGTAGACCATATTGTTCTGATACATGGGACCTCCAATGTTTGGCGGCAGGCCTTGCGGCCCGCCACTCACAGCGCGCGGATCTGCGTCGCGTGAGGGCCCTTGGCGCCTTGCGCGGTCACATAGCTGACCCGCTGGTTTTCCAGGAGCACTTTGTGTCCGTCGCTGACGATCTGCGAGAAGTGGGCAAACAAATCCTTGCCGCCGTTCTCGGGCATGATGAAGCCAAATCCCTTGGCATCGTTGAACCACTTCACAATTCCGGTTTCCATTGACGCTTTCCTTTAAATGCGGACAGGCCGCGTAGCGAGGCCTGTCAAGGAAAGGATCGCGAACAATGAGGCGCCCCGCAAAGGGTGCAAGACCGGACGAAAATCACGATGCTCGAAAAGCTTCTGGACCACTATGGGTGCCCGGCCGGGGGAAGTCAACGCGCTTTGTGCTTATTGCGTAACCAATCAACTCAATCCAGGGGACGGCCGCGAAAAGCGCGTATGCTGGCCGCGTGGTGCTTGAAACGCGCGTTGCCTCGCCGTATCGCCATGAGGAGCAAGCCGTGATCAACCATCGCCAGAACGTCCCGCCCATCCCGCGCCCAGGCCAAGTCACCGCGTTGACCGCTGACGCCACGTGAGCCTGATCGGCAGGTCCATCGCCCGATTCGCCAAAGCGTGCGTGAAGCGCCTTCCCCCAGCGCCGCCCCCGTCCCGTGGCCCTGCCGTATCGGAACGCGATCCGCGCCACGCCGCGATTTCATCGCCCTGGCGGATCTACCGCATCTACGCCCGCCCTGGTCATCTGCTATTGCGCAACGAACAAGGCCAAATCCTGGATCTGGGCGTGATGAAAGGCGCCGAACCCAATCTCCGGTACCGGCTCTTTGCCCGGGACCTGCAAGGCAGGGGGTTCGCCACGCGCACGCAGTTGCTTGACGACATTGCGCGGCGCATCGAGGCCGGGGAAGTCAGCCAGGAACTGCAGGTCCTGCCCGCATGGGACAGGCCGCTGGGCGCAGATCTGGACCGGGGCACGCACACGGATGTGTCGATGAAATTCGCGCGCTAGCGCATTTGCCGCGCGCCCGCACGCGGCAGCAGCCATCAGCCCTTGGGCATCTCGCGCTTCAAGCAGGCATTGACCACCTCGGTCACGTTCTTGCTCAGCCTTTCGCTGTCCGGCGTTGCGCTTTTGGTCGCCAGCAGCTGGTCCAGCTGCTTGAATTCTTCATACGGCACGGATTTCTGCAAACCGTCGACCATGCAATTGCAATAACTGGCGGCCTTCGCGTCGACTTCCGGCGAGGCCTGGACCCGGGACTTGAAGCCCGCGACGCACGAGCTATAGGTCTCGCGCTGGACCTCGGGCGGATAGGCCTCTTTCTTGCCGCACGCGGCAAGCGCCGCCAGCGACAGCAATCCCACGCCCGCCGCAACCCGCAATGACGTTCCAGCCATGTGCCCCGCTCCTGATGAATTGAAAGCGGACCATTGTGGCATAGCCGAAACCCGCCATTGCGCCCCAGCCGCCGTGCTCAGCCCAAGCCCGCTGCGCAATCCAGGATGGCGCGCCGGAACTCGTGCATCAACGGCGACCAGGCGGTCCCCTGCCGCGAAATCAGCGCAATGGCGCGCGGCAGCGGCCGGCCCAGCGCCACAGGCAGCGCGACGACGTCCGCCTCAGCCTCCAGCGCGCTTTGCGGCAGCAGCGCCAGCAGGTCCGTCTGCGCCAGCAACGCCAGCGTGCCCTTGGAAAAGTGCTCGACTTCCAGCGCCGCGGCGGGCAACGGCAGGTTGCTTTCCGCGTACCGCGAATCCAGGGCCTTGCGGGCAATCGAGGAAGGCTTGGGAAGAATCCACCGCAGGTCCGCCAGATCGCGCAACGCCAACTTGCGGCGCGTGGCCAGCGGATGATGGCGGCTGGCCGCCACGCAAAGGCGGTCTTCCATGATCGGTTCATGGTGCAGGGTCGACGGCACGTCCGCATAAATGGGCGTCACCGCCAGGTCCAGCTTTCCGCTGGCGACCTGCTCGTTCAGGTCATCGGATAACCCCTGCGTCAACTGCACCCGCAGCGCCGGCCGGCGCGGCAGCAGGTGCCGCATCGCGGGCATCGCCACGCTGTCGACGGTGGCGCCCGTTACCCCCACGCGCAGCAATCCCGCCTGCCCCACGCGCAGTTCCGCCGCGTGACGCATGGCGTCCAGGTATTCGGCCCAGAGCCGCCTGGCATGTTCCAGGAACACCAGTCCGGCCGACGTCAGGCGCAGCCCCCGGCCACTGCGGTCCAGCAACGCAAGACCCGTATCGGCCTCCAGCCGCTGCAGCGACTTCGACAGCGCCGGCTGGCTGACGCCAAACGACGCCGCGGCGCGTTCCAGGTTGCCGTACTCGACGGCGGCCAGGAAGTACTCGATATCCCGCAGCGACAGATTCATAACCAAAGTTCATTCATTTGCGTACTTTCGGGAATATAACGGCCACCCTGCCCTCCTAGAATCCTGGGATCAACCCGAGCATTTACCGAGGCGAGAGCACAATGGAACACAAGCCGAACATCGTCTTGATCGTGGCCGACAATCTGGGATGGGGCGAACTTGGCTGCTACGGCGGCGGCGCCCTGCGCGGCGCACCCACCCCGAACATCGACCGGCTGGCCGCCGAGGGCCTGCTGCTGCAGAACTTCAACGTGGAAAGCGACTGCGTGCCCACGCGCTCGGCGCTGATGAGCGGCCGTCACCCCATCCGCACGGGCTGCCTGCAATCCGTGCCGCCCGGCCTGCCGCAAGGGCTTACGCGCGACGAGATCACGCTGGCGCAACAACTGTCGGGCCAGGGCTACGCCACCGCGCATTTCGGCAAATGGCATCTGGGCGACATCCCCGGCCGCTATCCCAGCGACCGCGGCTTTGACGAGTGGTACGGCATCCCTCGCACCACCGACGAAAGCCAGTTCACGTCGTCGATCGGCTTCGATCCCTCGGTGGCGGACATTCCGCACATCATGCAAGGCGAAGCCGGCGGGCCGTCGGAGAACGTCAAGGTCTACGATCTGGATACGCGGCGCGGCATCGACGCCGAACTGGTGGACCGGTCCATCGGTTTCATGCGCAAGCACGCCGAGGCGGCGCGCCCGTTCTTCCTGTATCTGCCGCTGGTGCATCTGCACTTTCCAACTCTGCCGCACCCCGACTTTGCCGGACGCACGGGCGCGGGCGACTTTGCGGACTCGATGGTCGAAATGGACCACCGCGTCGGCCAGATCGTGCAGGCCGTGGACGCGCTGAACCTGCGCGAGAACACCGTGTTCATCTTCTGCAGCGACAACGGCCCTGAATACCGCAAGCCGTACCGCGGCACGGCGGGCCCCTGGAGCGGCACCTACCATACCGCCATGGAAGGCAGCCTGCGCGTGCCCTTCATCATCCGCTGGCCCGGCCGCGTGCAGCCGGGACAGGTGTCCAACGAGATGGTCCACGTGACGGATCTGTACACCACGCTGTCCCGCATCGGCGGCGCCAGCATTCCGCAGGACCGGCCCATCGACGGCATCGACCAGACCGACTTCTTTACCGGCGCCAGCCCGAAATCGCTGCGCGAGGGATTCCTGTTCTACATCAAGGGCGACCTGCGCGCCGTGAAATGGCGCGACTGGAAGCTGCACTTCTACTGGGAGCCCGAGGTCAACGAGGGCAAGGGCAAACTGGAATCCCCGTATCTGTTCAATCTGATTCAGGACCCCAAGGAGGAAAGCGACATTCTCATCTTCAATACGTGGGTGCTCGGCCCCATCCTGAAAATGGTGCAGGCGTTCAACCAGTCGTGCGCCGAACATCCGAACACGCCGCCCGGCAAGCGGGATCCCGGCTGAGTGCAAGACGAATCACCGATAGCAGAAATCAAGGGGAAAACATGAAATTCGCTATCCAATGCTGCGCGATGCTCCTGAGCATCGCCCTGCCCGCCGCGGCCGCCACGGCGGCCGACAGCAATTCTCAATGGCCTGCCAAGCAGATCACGTGGGTGGTGGGCTTCGTGCCCGGCGGCACGGCGGACGTGCTGACCCGGATCGCGGCGCAGGAACTGGCGCGCCAGACCGGCCTGAATGTCATCGTGGAAAACCGTCCCGGCGCGTCGGGGGCGATCGCGCTTCAGCTGGTTGCGCGCAGCAAGGCCGCCGACGGCTATCTGATCACCGTGCCGGGCCCGCTCATCTACCCGACGCCGCAACCCGACATCGGCCGCGAGCTGGCCCCCGTGATGCTGATGGCGCAAGGCCCAATGGTCATCGTCGGCCCCGCCCGCAACGCCAAGAAAAGCCTGCAGGACGTGCTGGCCGATGCCCGCCGTCAGCCCGAAGCCTGGAGCTATGGCAGCTCGGGCAACGGCACCTCGCAGAACCTGGCGGGCGAGTTGCTGAATCAATACGCCGGCACCCGCATCGTGCATGTGCCGTACAAGGGCGGCGGCCAGGCGGTGGCGGACGTTGCCGGCGGACAGATCCCGCTGGCCATCCTGGGATCCGCGCCGGTCATGCCGCAGATCAAGTCCGGCGCACTGAAGGCTTACGCCGTGACGACGCCCTATCGCCTGGACAGCCTGCCCGACGTGCCCACGGTGGAGGAATCGGGCTTCAAGGGCTACGCCGCGACGCAATGGTTTTCGGTGGCGGCCAGCAATGCCATCACGAGCGACCAGCTTGAACCCATCAACGCAGCACTGCGCGCCGCGGTCGCCACGCCCGCGTTCAAGGCGGCGGTCGACAACGCCGGCATGCTGGCCGGCGGCGGCTCGCGGGAAGACCTGCTGAAGTTCATCCAGGCGGACAACGCCAAGTGGAAGGCCCTGCTCGACAGCGGCGCGGTGAAACTGGCGAACTAAGGGGCTGGCGAACTGCCGGGCTGGGCATCAGCTCATGTACACGCCGCCATTGATGGCGTAGTTGGCGCCGGTGACGAACGCCGCCTCGTCCGAGGCCAGCCACGCGCACAGCCCGGCCAGATCCTGCGCGGTGCCCAACCTGCCGACCGGCACGCTTTCGACGATGCGGTCCAGCAGCGCGGGCGGGAAGGCGCGGACGGTGTCGTCGGCGATGAAACCCGGCGACACCAGGTTCACCGTCACGCCGCGCGCCGCGACTTCCTGCGCGAGCGAACGGGTGAAGCCGATGACCGCGCCCTTGGCGGTCGCGTAGTTGATCTGGCCGATCTGGCCTTTTTCGGCCGCCACCGAGCCGATGTTGATGATCCGCCCCCAGCCTCGGTCCGCCATGCTGTCGACGACCTGCTTGGTGCTGTTAAAGAGCGTGTCCAGATTGCTGCGCAGAACGGCCGACCAGTCGGCGTGGCCCATCTGCCGAAAGCGCATGTCCAGCATGGAGCCGGCGTTGTTGACCAGCACGTCGATCTCGCCGACCTCGCGGCGGACCTTGGCGAACGCGGCCTCGGTCGAGGCCCAGTCGGTGGCGTCGCCTTCCGAGGCGATGAAGTCGTAACCCAGCGACTTCTGTTCCTTCAGCCAGTGGTCCTTGCGGGATGAGCGCGGACCGCAGCCGGCCACCACGCGATGGCCGGCGCGGTGCAGCGCCTGGCAGATCGCGGTGCCGGTATGGCCCATGCCGCTGGTGACGTACGCAATGCGCAAAGCCATGGTGCTTCCTTTGAATGTCGTGCGGCAGGCGCCGCGGGAATCAGGCGGCGGCGCCGACCAGCGGGAACAGGCCGAACGCGAGGGCGGCCGCCAGCATCACCAGGCAGACCATCGTGGCCCACTTGAGCGAATAGCGCTGGTGATCGCCGAATTCCACCCCGGCCAGGCCGACGAGCAGGTAGGTCGACGGCACGAGCGGGCTGAGCAGGTGGACGGGCTGGCCGATCAGCGAGGCGCGCGCCATTTCCACGGGCGAGATGCCGTAGCCCTGCGCCGCTTCGCTCAGGATGGGCAGCACGCCGAAGTAGAAGGCGTCGTTGGACATGAAGAACGTGAACGGCAGGCTGACCAGCGCGGTGATGCCCGCCAGGTACGGTCCCAGCGCGTCGGGAATCACGGCGAGCAGGCTCCGCGACATGGCTTCGACCATGCCGGTGCCCGACAGGATGCCGGTGAAGATGCCCGCCGCGAAGATCAGCGACACCACCGACAGCACGTTGCCGGCATGCTGCGCCACGCGGCGGCGCTGCTCGGCCAGGTTCGGGTAGTTGATGATGAGCGCAACCGCGAACGCAATCATGAACAGCACGGGCAGCGGCAACACGCCCAGCACCAGGCTCACCATCAGCGCCAGCGTCAGGCCCGCGTTCACCCACAGCAGCTTCGGACGGCGCAGGTCGTGATCCACTTCGATCTCGGGCAGGTTCTTGGGGCCGTCCTCGTCGTAACCGGCGTGCAGGGACGCGCCAGCGGGCAGCGACAGCACGCCAAGGCGGCGGCGCTCGCGCAGGCCCAGCAAGAACGCCAGGATCAGGATGGCCACGATCGCCACGCCCATCACCGGCACCAGCGGCACGAAGATGTCGCCCGCGTCCACATGCAGGGCGCTGGCCGCCCGCGCCGTCGGACCGCCCCACGGCGTCAGGTTCATGACGCCGCTGGCCAGCATCGCCAGGCAGGTCATGGACAGCGCGTTCATCTTCAGGCGCCGGTACAGCGGCAGCATCGATGCCACCACGATCATGTAGGTGGTCGACCCGTCCCCGTCGAGCGAGATCACCAGCGCCAGCACGGTCGTGCCCACCACGATCTTGAGCGGATCGCCCTTCACCGCGCGCAGGATGCGGCCGACGATGGGGTCGAACAGGCCCGCGTCGATCATCACGCCGAAATACAGGATGGCGAACATCAGCATCACGCCGGTCGGCGCGATTTTGCGGATGCCGTCCAGCATCATCTTGTCGATGCCGCCGCCAAAGCCGCCCAGCAGCGCAAAGATAATGGGGACAAGGATGAGGGCGACCAGCGGCGAAAGGCGCTTGGTCATGATCAGCGTCATGAACGTGATCACCATGCCGAAGCCAAGCAGGGTCAGAAGCATGAGGGTTATCTCCAGCTAGTCGTTGTTATGTGCTGCCTCCGGCGGGGGAAGCAGGATCGCAAGACTAGGAAGAAAAGCTGTCTGGAACCTGTCGTTTTTTGCTATGCGACAATCGCGCCATGCGCATTCTGGTAATCGAAGACGACGAGGATCTTTCCGACGCACTCGTGCGCCGGCTGCGCCGTCTTGGCCACGCGGTCGACAGCCAGAATGACGGCCTGAGCGCCGATGGCGTCCTGCAATACGAGACCTTCGATCTGGTCATCCTGGACATCGGCCTGCCTCGCATGTCGGGCTTTGACATCCTGCACCGGCTGCGCGACCGCGGCAGCAAGACGCCCGTGCTTGCGCTGACCGCGCGCATCGACATCGAGGACCGCGTTCATGCGCTGGATACCGGCGCGGACGACTACCTTGCCAAGCCTTTCGATTTCCGCGAACTGGAAGCCCGCTGCCGCGCGCTGCTGCGCCGTCCCAGTCCGCAGGCCACGGGCGTCCTGCGATTCGGCGACCTGGTCATCGACAGCGCCGCGCGGCAGGTGACGCTGGCGGGCCGGCGCATCGAGCTGCCCAAGCGCGAATTCAGCCTGCTGGAAATCCTGCTGGCCGGCATGAACCGCGCCGTCAGCAAATCGGAAATCGCGAACAAGCTGTTCGCCTTCGATGACGACGCCGCGCCCAACGCCATCGAGGTCTACATCGCGCGGCTGCGCCGCAAGCTGGAAGGCTCGCCGCTGCGCATCGAAACGCAGCGCGGCACCGGCTACCTGCTGACGGCCGCCGGCGGCGCGCAGGACGAGCCCCCTACCCCGCCGTCACCGTAGCGGTCCCGCGCCACCATGATCCGGCCGCGCCCCGAGCAGCCCCGCCGCATTTCCGTCCGCCGCCGGCTGCTGACCGTGCTGGGGATGCTGTTCGCGGCCGGGCTGGCTGCGATCTACCTGCTGCTGCGCGGCTACGCGCACCAGACCGCCGACACCACCTACGATCAATTGCTGCGCGCGTCCGTGCTGTCCATGTCCGACAGCCTGCAGCTCGTGCAGGGCGAGTGGCAGATGGACATGCCCTACGCGGCGCTTGCCCTGCTGGAGCAGGCGCCGCGCGATCGCGTGTTCTACCGGGTGGCCTCGGCGCGCGGCGCGCTGATTTCCGGTTACGGCGACCTGCCCGCGCCGTCCGCGCGCGGCAACGCCGACGCCAGCAAACCGCAGCTTTACGCGGCCGAATACCAAGGCGAACCGGTGCGCGTCGCGTGGATGGAACGCAAGGTGGCGGGCCCGCAAGAGACCGAAACCGCGATCATCCAGGTCGCCCAGACCCGCGAAGCGCGCAATGCGCTGGCCGAACGCATCCTGTGGCAAGGCACGCTGGCGCTGATCGGCTTTACCGCCGCCGCGCTGGCGCTGGCCTATTGGGGATTGCAGCGGTCGCTCTCGCCGATCCAGCGGGTCGAGCGCGAGCTGGCCGCCCGCTCGGCGTCGGACCTGCATCCCATCGCCGCGCCGGTGCCCGAAGAGCTGGACATGCTGGTCCAGTCGCTGGACGGCTTCATGGGCCGGCTGTCGGAAAACCTGGACACGCTGCGCCTGTTCATTGCCGAAGCCGCGCACCAGCTGCGCACGCCGCTGGCCGCGCTGCATGCGCAGATGGAGGTCGCGCTGGACGAGGACGATCCGGCCGAGCAGCGGCGCAGCTTGTTGGCCGTGCTGCGCAATGCCGAAAAGCTGTCGCGGCTGGTCAACCAGCTGCTCAGCGACGCCAGCGTCATCCATCGCAGCAACGTCAGGCAGTTCCAGCCCGTCGACGTGGCCGAGCTGCTGAGCCAGGCCGTCTACGACACGGTTCCGCAGGCCGATCCCCAGCCCGACGTCCGGCTGCACCTGCCGTCCCCTGGCGACGAAACGCCCCGCGTGCAGGGCGACAGCCTGATGCTGCGCGAAGCGTTCAAGAATCTGATCGACAACGCCTTGCGCCACGGCGCCAACGAGGACGGCCACATCGACGTTCGCCTGGAACGGCATGACGGCGGCTGGCGCATCACGGTGGCCGACGAGGGGCCGGGCATCCCGCCGGCGCTGGCCAACACCGCCTTCGAACGCTTTGCGCGCGGTCCCAATCCGCGCGCGCCCGGCGCTGGCCTGGGCCTGTCGATCATCAAGCGCGTCGTAGACATCCACGGCGGCACGCTCAGCCTGAGCAACCGCGTGGGCGGCGGGCTGGACGCCGTCATCACGTTGCCTGGAGGCCCCGGTCATGCGTGACGCCCTGACCTTCCTGCGCGGCCTGGCCGCAAGCGCCGCGCTGACGCTGGCCGCGATCGGCCACGCCGCCGAAGTCAGCGGCAATGGCCTGACCCTGGGTCCCGCCGACAGCAGCAACGTGCTGGTCGTGCATGCGTCGAACAGCGTGCGGGTGTTTCGCGGCGTGCTGGAAGACTTCAGCCGGCTCAACCCCTCCGTGCGGCTGGAGTACACCGAGCTATCCACGCAGGATCTCTACCGCGAGACCGTGGACCGCGCAGCGAGGTCGCCCGGCGTTCCGTCCGGGCCCGACATCGTCATAAGCAGCGCCATGGACCTGCAGACCAAGCTGGTCAACGACGGCTACGCGCGCATGCACCTATCGCCGCAGACGCGCGCCCTGCCCGGCTGGGCCAACTGGCGCGACGAGGTCTTCAGCATCGGCACCGACCCCATCGTCATGGTCTACAACACGCAGAAGCTTGACGCCGCGCGCGTGCCGCACACCCGCCGCGAACTGCTGTCGCTGCTGCAGGCGCCCGACCAGCCGCTGGCCGGCCGCATCTCCACGTACGACGTGCAGGGCAGCGGCATCGGCTATCTGGCGGCCACGCAGGACACGCGGCTCGACAGCATGGCCGGCGCCCTGCTTGCCGCCTTTGGCCGCAATGGCGTGTCCATCCACGAGTCCACCGAACATGCGCTGGACAAGCTGGAAAGCGGCGAGGTCACGCTGGCCTACAACCTGCTGGAATCCTATACGCGGCACCGCATCGACAACGGCGCGCCGCTTGCGATCATCTACCCGCAGGACTACACGCTGATGCTGTCGCGTTCAGCCATCATTCCGCGTCAGGCGCCGCGCGGCGACCTGGGCGCGCTGTTCCTGGACTACCTGTTGTCGGCGCGCGGCCAGGACGCGCTGGCCCGGGAATCCGGCATGCGCCCGGTCAGCGCGTCGGTCGTGCCAGCGGCCGGCGTCCGGCCGGTGGCGTTGGGCGTGGGACTGCTGGTGTACCTGGACCCGCTCAAGAAACGCCACTTCCTGGACCTGTGGCGCGCGGCGATCTTCCCGCCGCGCTGATGCCGCGCTCGATGGCGTGCGGCGGCCGCAGGTTCAATGCGGGCTGGCCGTCGGGCGCACCACCACTTCGCTGACGTCCACGTCGTCCGGTTGTTCGATGGCGTAGGCAATGGCGCGGGCGATGGCGTCCGGGTGCAGGGCGACGCGGCGGAACGACTGCATCGCCACGCGCGCGGTGTCGTCGGTGATGGTGTCGGCCAGTTCGGATTCGACGACGCCGGGGCAGACCACCGTCACGCGGATCTTACTGGTCTCCTGGCGCAGGCCATCCGAAATCGCGCGCACCGCGAATTTGGTCGCGCAGTACACAGCGGCCGTCGGCGACACGCTCAGGCCGCCGATGGAAGACACGTTGATCACCTGGCCGTGCCCCTGGCGTTCCATGCCCGGCAGCACCGCGGCGATGCCGTGCAGCACGCCGCGGATGTTCACGTCGATCATGCGGTCCCACTCGTCCACCTTCAGCGAGGACAAGGGCGACAGCGGCATGACGCCCGCGTTGTTGACAATCACGTCCACTTGCCCGAAAGCTGCCTCTGCACCGCGCACGAAGGCTTGCATGTCTTCGGCGGATGTGACGTCCAGCGCGCGAAACGCCGCCGTGCCGCCCCTTGCCCGAATCTCTTGCACCAGCGTTTCCAGCCGATCCGTGCGCCGCGCGCCCACATACACGCGGTGGCCTTGGGCGGCCAGCAACCGCGCCGCCGCCTCGCCGATCCCGCTGCTGGCGCCGGTGATCAGCACTACTTTGGATTGCCGTTCTTGCATCGAAGTCATGGTCGTTCTCCAGGTTGTTTTCCGTGACTGAAATGCTACGGACCCGGCCGCCCAGCGCGAATACCCGCGTCTATCGCACCCTTGCCTATTTCTATCGCCCGCCATGTTCCCGCCGGGACGACGCCGGTAGAATGTGCCGCACCGGAACCGAAACACGGGATGCCCCCATGACGCTGCCGTCCAGTCCGCAGTCGCGCGAAATGATTGCCCTCATCGAACGCCTGGCGCCCAACGAGGGCTACAGCCTGTCCGCGCTGGACGGGGTGCGCTTCATGCGCTCGGACCGCCCGCTCGGCCGCACGCCGGTCCTGTACGAGCCCGGCATCGTCATCGTCTGCCAGGGCCGCAAGCTCGGCTTCCTGGGCGATGAGGTCTACGTGTACGACGCGCAGCACTATCTGGTGCTGTCCGTTCCCCTGCCCTTTTCCACCGAAACGCAGGCCAGCCGCGAAGAGCCCTTGCTGGCCGTGTCCATCCGGATGGACCTGACGACCGTGGCGGACCTGGTGGTGGCGATCGACGCGCTTGCCGGTGGGCGCTCGGGCGATGCCCAGTCCGGCGACGCGCCACTGGGCATTGCTTCCACCCCGTTGTCGATGGAACTGGCCAACGCCACCGTGCGACTGCTGCGTGCGTTGTGCAATCCGCTCGATGCCGAGATCCTGGGCCCGGCGCTCGTGCGCGAGATCTGCTTTCGCGTCCTCACCGGCGCACAAGGCGGCGCCCTGCGCGCCGCGCTGGCGCACCCGGGCCGCTTCGGCCGCGTCGCCCGGGCGCTGCGGCGCATCCATACGGACTTTTCCCAGCCGCTGGACGTGACGCACCTGGCGCAGGAAGCCGGCATGAGCGTGCCGGCCTTCCATGTCAATTTCAAGGCGGTCACGCAGACCTCGCCGATCCAGTACATCAAGTCCACGCGCCTGCATCACGCGCGGCTCATGATGATCCGCGACGGCCTGACGGCGGCGTCGGCCTCGGCGCGCGTGGGTTACGAGAGTGCCTCGCAGTTCAGCCGCGAGTTCAAGCGCTTTTTCGGCCGCACGCCCATCGAGGAAGTGCGCGACATGAAGGCCTCGTTCGCGCTGTCGCCCGCGGCCGCCATCGGAGATTTCGCGTCCCGGCATTGAGACGGGCGCTGCGCCGCATCGTGTAGCATTCGGCGCAATTGCCGCAATCTTCACGCCTCAGGATGTCCGACGTATCCCGCCCCATTGGCCTGCATCACAAGACCGCCCAAGCGATCCAGGACGAAACGCTGGCCGCCATCCACCGCTGGTTCGACGCGCTGCAAGCGCGCGACGACATCGATGCCATCGTGGCCCGCACGCCGCTGCAGGTCGGCATCCACAGCGAGATCTTGCTGGAATACGAGCCCTCGCGCATCGTGTTCGACGTCATGCCCAGTTGGGAGCCCGACGACCAGGACGGCCTGCATGCCGAAGGGCGCAACGGGCCGCTCAGCCCCGACGCGGTGCACACGTCGCTGGCGCCCGTGCTGCGCGAGGCCGTGCGCGAACGCATCGCCCGGCTGGCCGGCACGCCCCATCTTGACCACCACTTCCGTTTTCGCGCGCAGTTCCCGACCACCGAGGGCCGGCTGCGCCTGACGCTGGTGGATCACACCGACGCGGTCAAGCAACAGACGCTGCGCGATCGCGTGACGCAATATGTGGACCAGGCGGTGCTGAACGGCAGCCATCCCACCGACCGCCTGCACGTCAGCCTGCTGTGCCGCCACCTGCTGGATGAGCGCCTTTTCCCGCACCCGGACCATTCCTGGCTGATCGCCGTCTTCACGCGCTTGCTGGCACTGAACGCAGGGCAGGAATCGCTGGCCGAACAACGCGGCTCGATCATTCACGCGCTTCGCAGCTGGGCCGAGGCGCAATATCTACCGCGCTACTTCGACGTTTCGCAAGACGTCTTCCGCCAGAACACCTACTCGCCCAAGCCTGGCGCCGCGCTGGATCCCGACGACCGCGGCATCGACCTGCTGCTTTACGCCGCCACGCTGATCCTGCGTCACGAACCCGGCTATGCGCGCCCTACCGGCCTGACGTTTCTGGAGCTTGCCCGCGACCTGGGCAGCGCGCGCGCCGGCGCGATGCTGGCCAGCGGCAGCGGCGCATTGGCGCCCGAGCTCACGCGCCTGTCGACCGACCTTGCGGACTGCGCCGCCAACGACGTGCTGGCCACGGTGACCATCGCCATCCGGCAGGAATCGCCGGCAGCCTATGTGCAGGCGCTGGACTTCCTGTCGGCCCTGCTGCGCGCGGGTTTCCCGCCCGGCTACCGTGTCGCGTTAAAGAGTCAGGCGCGTCACTATCTGCCCGTCAAGGGCCTGGCCAAGTCCGACACGCATCGCTTCTTTGCCAACGCCGCGCAGCACCCCGCGACGCACGACGCACTGGCGGCCTATGCGCACGCCGCCATCCAACCCTACGAGTGGTACGCCGACGCGGAGGCCGAAAAGGCGTGTCTGTCCGGCACGTATGCAGCCTTTGCCCTGGGGCTGGCCGGCCGCCGCCATTTTGCGCTGCTGCGTCACTACATGGACCTGGTGGATGACGAGCACCAGTCCGTGCAGGACCGCTACACCACCGTGTTTCTCGAGCAGCACGGCCTGACGCCGGACACCCTGGCCACCGCCATCGCCTGCCTGCGCGTTTGCACCGATGCCTTCAAGCTGCCCGCGAAATTTGCGCTCGAAGACGCAGAGACGCTGGACCTGCTGGCCGCCGCGCTTGCCGAGCTGCCCGAGCACGACAGGGCCCCGGTGCGCGAACGGCTCTTCGGGTCGGACAAGAAACTTGCCGCGTTGGCGCGCAAGGCCGACGGCCCGCACAAGGCGCGGCTGCTGCGGCTGCTGGAAGGCTAGACGGCACGGCATGGGCGCGTCTGCGCAAGGCGGTTGAATTAGCCCGGTATCGCCGCATCAACGCGGCATTTGCCGCGTGAAAATGCGCGGCAAAATGCGCCTTGCGCGCAAGTTTGCGACGATAATCGGCGCTGGGCCCACCGCCATTGCCAACCTGATATGCGCGGCGCGCCCGCCGCTTTGATCCGCAGCAGCGGTGCGCCGCCCCCTTGCCGGCCGGCGCCACCTACAACCATCTGTGACACGTAGCAGCGTTTACGTCTGAACCAGAGTTGGAGGCACGCCATGCCCGATCATCGAATCGCCTTGCGCCGCGCCGTCGAGGCCGTGGACCATCTGACCGATCCCGAGCCGCCGTGGCGCGACATCCTGGGCACGGCCCGCGATCTGGTCGGAGCCGACAGCGGAACGCTCATCGTGTTCGACGCCAGGAACAAGCTGTTGACGCTGTCCGCCATCGGTTTCTCCGACGCGTGCGCGTCGGACTACCAAGCGCATTTCTACAGCTGCGACATCCTTGAGCAGGACGGGCGCCATGCCCCGGCCGGCACGTGGCTGGACACCGCGCGGATGTACGACGCCGCCCAGTTGCACCGCACCGAGTTCTACGCGGACTTCATGGTCCGGCATCGCATGGCGCAACTGCTGTCGCTCATCATCGAATCGAACACCGTCCTGCACGCGGCGATCGGCTTTCAACGTTCGTCCGTGGATGCAAAGGCCGGCGACCGGCTGCAATCCGGCGACTTTGGCCGGTACTTTCGCGTGCTGCGTCATCAGCTGTCGCAGCGCGAGCGCAATCGCGCCATCGGCTGGAAGTCGCTGGAAAGCGCATTTTCAGAAGTCCACGAAGCGGTGCTGCTCATCAGCGTGGATTGCATCGTCGACAAGCTGTCGCCGTTGGCGGTGGGGTTCCTGGACGACGTCAATGGCTGGACCCTGCATGGCCGCAGGCTGCGCCACGCAGATGCCAAGGTGCAGCGGCTGTTCGACGCGCACTGCGCCGCGGTGGCGCGCGACGGCCAGATGCGGTCGATGGCCACCGCGTCGGGGTGGGGGGAACTCTTCTGGGTCGACATCAGCGCGGCGCCGCCCGCGCTCAGCCTCATCGGCGGCCGGATGCTGCTGATGCGCATGCGCAAGAAGAGCGCCTTTGCAATGCCGGACGTCACCAAGCTGCAATCGGTGTTCTCCATCACGCATGCCGAGGCCGCGGTGCTGGCGGGACTGGCGGCGGGCCATAGCGTCGAGGAGGTTGCCACCCTGCGTCATGCCTCCGTCCTGACGGTGCGCAAACAGGTGGCGTCGCTGCTGACCAAGATGGAGTGCAGCCGGCAATCGGAACTGGTCCGGCTGGCCTCGCTGCTGTAGCGCAAGGACGACGCGGCGTACTCAATCTTGAGTATGTGGTCTGCACCCATGCGGTCCTACGATGAGCACGAAGGCATGAGCACCGGGCGGGCACGTGTCCGCCGGATGCCTTCCCCCGGCCTGCGCCGGCCTCATCCAAAAGCCTTTGCGCGAGAGAGCCCGAGCCCAGATCCGGCGCCCCTGTTCGTCACCAGGAGTTCCCACATGAAGCCCCTACTTCCCTTACGCGCCCTCGTTCCGGCCGCGCTGGCGGCTTTTGCCCTGCTGTCCGGCCCTGCCGGTGCGCAACCCGCGGCCTCCGCCCCCGCCACGGCCGCGCCGCCGTCCAACTACACCCCTACCCGCGCTGAGGTCGAACGCGATCTTGCGGAGTGGAAGGAATCAGGCGTCGAAGCCCAATGGGCCGGCGAAGAAACCCCTAACATCAACAGCCCGACCTATATCGCCGACTACCAGAAGTACGTCAGTTCGGTGCGCGGCGGCGACATGGCCCAACAACCCGCCAGCCAGACGGGATCGCAGCGCCGTTGGTGATTGCCGCGGCGCGTGGCCCGACTCTGCGGGTTGGGCCACCCCGATGTCGTGACGAAAAATGTCATCACACCGCGCACGTCCAGGCGGGGCGGCCGGCCGGCAGCGCGTCCCCGGCGAACGGCTTGCGCCAAGGCGTTACAAGTCCTGCCAGAATTAATCAAATAAAACACTTCTCCCCGCGCTTCTGCTTTAGTTCTAGCCGTTGCATGGTGTTGCGTTTGGCGCGGCTGCCTGCGTCTTGCGTACCGCCGGCATAGAAAAGATCAATAACCCGGAGGAGAAGTCTATGCGTACGTTCAAGCGCAGGGCCGCCGCATTGCTGGCAAGCGGCCTGATCGCAGTGCTGGCGGGCTGCGCCTCGCCAGGCGGCAAGAAGGAAACGATCGCCATGGCGGGGCTGTCGCAGCCCGTGGAAATCGTCAGGGACAAGCACGGCGTGTCCCACATCTACGCCAAGAATCAGGCCGACCTGTTTTTTGCCCAGGGCTTTTCCGCGGCGCGCGACCGCCTGTGGCAGTTGGACCTGTGGCGCCGCCAGGGCGAAGGCAAGATGGCCGAACAGTTCGGCCCGCGCTTCATCGAGCAGGACCGCGCGGCGCGGCTTTTCCGCTACCGGGGCGACATGCAGGCGGAATTCGCCAGCTACCACCCCGACGGCCAGGCCATCCTCACGGCGTTCGCCAATGGCATCAACGCCTACGTGAACTGGGTCAAGGCCAATCCCGAACAGATGCCGCCGGAGTTCAAGCTGACCGGCACCGAGCCCGGCTACTGGAGCCCGGAGACCTCGCTGATCCGCATCTACGGGCTGACGCGCAACGTCAGCGAGGAAGTGCGGATGTCCGAGCGGATCGCCGCACTGGGGCTGAATGCCGTGCAGGGGCTGACCACCTTCGAGCCGCCCCTGGCGTTGCAGGTGCCCGCCGGCCTGGACGTGCGCCAGATCAACAAGTCCGTGCTCGCCACCTACCGGCTGGCGCGCGACGGGCAGAAGTTCGAGGCGGGCGACTTCCCGCGCAGCCCGCTCGCCGCCGACGAACGGGCCAAGCTGGCCAGCGCCTTGTCCGAGGGCAGGCTTGCCTCGCTGGACCCGGCCTTCGACCCGCTGGCGCCGCGCTATGAAAGCAACAACTGGACGCTGAGCGGCGAGCGCACCGCGACCGGCAAGCCCATTCTGGCGGGCGACCCGCACCGGTCCATCACCATGCCGTCGCTGCGCTACATGGTTCACCTGAATGCGCCGGGCTGGAACGTGATCGGCGCGGGCGAACCGGCGTTGCCCGGCGTCTCGATGGGACACAACGACCGCATCGCGTTCGGCCTGACCATCTTCGCCTTCGGCGACGAGGAAGACCTCTACGTCTACGACACCAACCCCGCCAACCCCAGCGAATACCGCTACCAGGGCGGCTGGGAAAAGATGCGCCAGATCGACGAGACCATTGCCGTGCGCGGCGCCTCGCCTGCAACGCGCAGCCTGAAATTCACGCGCCACGGGCCGGTCATCCATGAAGACCCGGTGCGGCGCAAGGCCTACGCCCTGCGCGCCGCCTATCTGGAATTTCCGGGGACGGCGGCCTACCTGGCCAGCCTTCGCCTGAATCAGGCGCAGAACTGGAACGAGTTCGTGGCGGGCATGGAAAAGCACTACACGCCCAGCGAGAACATGGTGTACGCCGACGTGGACGGCAACATCGGCTGGTTCGGCGGCAGCATCGCGCCGATCCGTCCGCGCAATGACTGGTCCGGCATGCTGCCCGTGCCCGGCAATGGCGACTTCGAATGGCGGGGCGTGCTGCCCGGCAGTTCCCTGCCGCGCGTCTTCAATCCGCCCGAAGGCTATGTCGCCACGGCCAATGAGTACAACCTGCCCGCCAACTACCCGTATAAGGACATGTCGGCGCGCACGTGGGCCGAACCCTTCCGCGTGCAGCGCATCCGCGAAGTGGTGGCCGACGGCCGGGGCCTGACCGTGCAGCAATCCCAGGACTTGCAGTTCGACAACCTGTCGATCCCGGCCCGCACGCTGGGCGGTTACGCCAAGTCGTTGAACTCGGCGGACCCAAACGTCGGCGCGGCGCTGAGCCTCTTGAAGGACTGGGATTACCGCATGGAGACCGACTCGCGGGCGGCGACCGTGTACGCGTTCTGGCTGCCCGAAGTCGTCAAGCGCGTGACCGACCTGTACGTGCCGGCTAACGGACGCGCGGCATTCGGCGACCTCTCCACCCGCCGGACACTGGAAAAGCTGGCCACGCCCGACACCGCTTTCGGCCCCCGGCCTGAACAGGGCCGCGACGCCCTGCTGTTGCAGGCGCTGGCCGACGGCCTGACGAAGCTCACCGCCAAGATGGGGCCGGATTCGACACAGTGGCAGTGGGGCAAGCTGCACCACATCCAGTTCGATCACAGCCTGGCCAGCCTCCTGCCGCCCGACACGGCCAAGGCTTGGGCCACGCCGCGCTATCCGGTGGGCGGCGACAACGACACCGTGCACCGCGCGACGTTCCGCAAGAGCGACTTCCGCCAGACCAGCGGCGCGTCGTACCGCCAGGTGATCGACGTGGCCGACTGGGACAACTCGCGCGTGCAGAACGTGCCGGGCCAATCGGCGGATCCGCGCAGCCCGCACTACCAGGATCTGCTCAAGGGCTGGGCGACGGGCGAGTATTTCCCCATGGCGTTCAGCCGCGCCAAGGTGGACAGCCAGCGCTCGGATACGTTGACGCTGCAGCCTTCGGGCCAGTGAGCTGACATCCCGGCTTTTGATCGGGCTGCTTGCTTGGTACGGTGTCTGACACCCGTCTGAGATGGTCGTCAGCTTGCGGCGGCGTCTCAATGGGTGTCAGACACCTTGGCCACGATCCGCCGGACTCAAACGGCGCCTGTACCCTTGATGTTTGTCATTTCCCGCCGCCATCCGGCGGCGGAGAATACCGCCATGACCCTCTATCCCGTGCTGCTCATCCTGCACGTGCTTGCCGCCTTCCTGTTCGTCGGCACCGTCGCTTTCGAGGTGCTCTTCCTGGAACCGGTGCACCGGCGCCTGCCGCCGGACGTGCGCAAGGCGCTGGGCAGCCAGCTTGGGCCCCGGGTGCGTTCGGTGGTGCCCTGGTCGGTCCTGGTGCTGTACCTGGCGGGGTTGGGGCTGGCCTGGCAGCATCGCGGCGCGCTTGCCGCGCCGCTGGCCTCATCGTTTGGGCTGTTGCTGACCGTGAAGATCCTGCTGGCCGTCAGCGTGCTGGTTCACGTCGTGACGGCGTTGGTGCTGGCGCGCCGGCGCAAGCTCACCGGCGCGCTGCAAAGCAGGCTGCACACCAGCGTGTTCTGTCACATGGTCGCCATTGTCGTGCTGGCCAAGGCGATGTTCTACATCACCTGGTGACCACGCGTTGACGGTTATCGCTTCGCCGCCTTGCCCGACGCGTCCTGCTCGACCACCATGTCCAGCACGTAGACCTTGGACGGCGCATCGGCGGGCGGATTCTTCCAGTCATAGCGCTTGACGCGCAGCACGGTGCGCACGCCGTCCTGGTGCTCGAATCCCTCGATCGACTGATACAGCGGCTGCCATTTGTCCGGCGCGGGCAAGGCGATGCCCGCGTCGTTGAATTTACGCTCGCGCACCATCAGGCACTGGTAGTGCGGAATCATCGGATGGCTGCACTCGGCACGCTTGGCCGCCACTTCCAGAAACATGATCTGGCCCGTGCTGCCATACAGGGTTTCGGGCGTCGGTTCGCCGATGAACGTCAGGACGCTGCCGTCCTGCGCGGCCAGTTCCAAGGCGGGCTCGGCCTTGTCGCCCGACAGCGTCACGCGCAATTGCCCTTTGAGGCGCTGGGCGATTTCCGCATCGAGCTGCATCAGGCTTTGTTCGCACGCCTTCATCGTGGAGGCCAGGTTCGCGATGGTCAGCACGCCATTCTTGTACGTGTACCCGCCGAACTGCGCGTTGCAGCCGCCGCGGACATTGACCCCGTCCTCCTTGAAGGTCAGCCGCACCTGATGTTCGACCCCCTTTTGCAGCGCGGCGATGGCCTTGCCCGCGGGATCGGTGGCGGCGGTCAGGCGCCAGTGGTAGGCGGTGAGGCCGGCTTGGGTGGCGGCTGACGTGGCGGCGGAATCAGGCATGGCGGACGATCCTTCACGGGGAGAGGTCGCGGGCGCGCAGGCAGACAGCAGCGCGGCGCAAACGGATGCAAGAAGGAGGGTTTTTTTCATGATTGGTTCCTGTCAGCCGCGGGCCGGAAAGAAAAGCGGCATTCTACGTCCGTGGTGCGGACGAAATGGCCAGCGCGCCGGCCATACCGTTTCCAAATCTTGCGAGCGCGGCGCGCGAATTACAGTCTGACACTTTAGTCTGCCGTCCGCGCCGCCGCGGGCGTCTGCGCGCGCTACTTTCCGCCGGGATATGCGGGACTGGCCAGGCAGGCCTGCGCCCATTCGTAGTCGTCGGTATCGAAGATCTCGCCGTCGATCTTTGGCAGCGGCTTGTCGGCATACGCGAAATCGGGCTTTGCCGGCGACCGGTTCCAATGGGTCTTGCCATTGCCGTCGCTGCACGCCTCGTCGGCGCTGCTGAACGAGCACGACGCGATGACCTTGGGCTTGCCGTTCTCGACGTTGGCCACGTAGCGCTTCGTGTAGACGCCGCCGGACGCCCAGTACTCGTCGATCGTGCAGACGCGGTCCTTGTTCTGGTAATGGCGGGTGGCAAAGCAGGCGTAGTTGTTGTAGTCGGGCGGCAGCACGTCGCACGACGACGCGAAGCCGGCAAACGGGCCGCCGGTGAACTGCGCCCGGAATTTGCGCTGTTCCAGCGCCCGCGCGATCAGGACCGGGGTGTCGGACCCCTTGGCCTTTTCCTTGAACTGGGCGCTACGCGCAAGAATCAGGCTGCGCGCCGCCTGTGCGGGGGTCTTGCCGTCGGGCAGCAGGTCGGGCGACTCGATCAATCTTTCCAGTGCGTTGTCGCGCGCCGCCAGCCAACGCTTCTGGCCCTCGACCAGCATCGTGCGGATCTCGGCATCGGGCGCGGATTTCAACAGTGCGCTGTAGCTGCGGTTCAATTCCGCGTCGGCGGATACCGCGCCGCGGTCGGCGCAGATCAGCTTCTCGACGCCGGTGGCGGCCTTCTTGCAATCGATGGCCAGCGCAGGCGCGGACAACGCGAACAAGCCAGCCAGGGACAGCAACCGTAGTGCGGGAATTCCAGGTCTCATCGGATTCTTCTCGGGTTCGCTGGCGGTTGAACAGCGTGCCATTCTGGCATGAAACCGGGGACGCCTTGAAAACGGCAAGCCCGCCGTCCGCCCTGGTCTTGGGCGAGCGGCGGGCCGGCGATGCCCGCTACAACGCCGAGGCCATCGCCAGGCGCTCCGCGTAATGCGGTATCGACAGGCGCTCGATGACGGCCTGCTGCTGCGCCCCGAACACGTCGCGCTCGTCGGGCGAGGCCGAAATGTTCGGGCGGTCGATCGTCAGCTTGATGGCATTGCAACTGTCCACGAAGAATGTGCCCACCACGCGCTCGGGCGCCACGCCCAGCACACGCGCCACGTTGGCCGCGCAGAACACGTTCGAGCGCAGCGCGGCCTCGTAGTCGGCGGCGGAATTGAACACGATGTCGAACGTCAGCCGGTTGATGCCGGCGTCCTTGCTGCGCACCACCACGGCCATGTCCAGCAGCGGCTGTTCGCGCTGCGGCGTTCCTGCAGGCGGCACGTCGGCGATCAAGGACAGCGTGCGATCGTCCAGGTTGCCCTCGTAGCCCGTGATGCCGATGTCCGCGTACCGCGGCCGGCCGGATCCGCTTTCCGTCCAAGCCGCGCCGTTGATGCGGAAGTATGTGATCGGGAACATGCGGTTCTTGATGATGTCCTCGTTCTGCAACAGGTGATAGAGCGTCCATTCGTAGGCGTCGCCCGCGTCCATGTTCAGGCGCGAGCCGTCACGGGCGGGGGCCAGCGACAACAGGCGTTTCAGGTCGGCCTGATGCCGCTCGGCAAGCTGCGCGGCATCGCGGTCGATAGTGCGAACCAGCGCCACCGGCCGGCTGGCGTCGGCTTCGTGGATCTTCCACGTTGCGGCGCGCAATGCGTCCGGAAACTCCGCCTGCACCAGCTTGAGCACGGCGTCCTTGATCATCGGGTAGTTGGCCTGGAACACCGGATCGCGCGTGCCGCTGGGGACCACCGCGCCATACTGCCCGTCCTCGCGCTGAAAGCTCACCAGGTTGGGCGAAAGCGGATAGGCGATGTTGCCCGCGGTGGCCTTGCGGCCGGCGTAGCCATAGTGGATCAGGTAGTGGGTCAGCAGGCTGGCAAGCGTTTCGGCCGCCTGCGGCGTCGCCGCGCAGGTTTCCACGATCAGGCCCAGCTCCGCTTCGCCCTCGCGCAGCGGCACGGTCTGCACGCCGTTGCGGCCATAGACCAGCACATCGGCGGGCACGCGCGGCAGGTCCGCGGGGTCCAGGTGGACCAGCGACACCTTGCGCTTGCCCAGCCACCGCGCGCCTTCCAGCTTGATGCTCCACGGCCAGGGTTTGCCTGCCCGCACGAACTGGCTGTTGCGGATGCCGGCGGTGCGCGCATCGCGCGCGAAGAATTCGGTGTGCTCCATCGCCAGGATCCCCTCGGGATAGAACTGGAGCTGGGGATGGCTTTCCTCGTAGAGCGAATGCGCGGCAATCGAATACGGCGTGCAGCGCCGTCCCGGATCCGGCGCCACGAAAAGCGCGGTGCCGTCGTCGTAGATTTCCGCGACGAGGCAATCCGACGGCGAGCCCGGGTCGCAGGCCAGCGCGCCGCATTCCAGCACGTGGCCGACGTGATAGGCCAGCCCCGGGTCGATGCCGCGGCGGATCATGTCGGACGCGAACAGCGCAATGTCGCAAGACCGGCCGGCCAGCACATACTTCGCGCCGCTGTCCAATGCCGTGATGAGGGGATGCACGCCCATCTGTCCCACGATGGTGCTCTCTTCCAGCGCCGCGGCGTCCAGCTCGGGGCCCGCGCCCGTGGGCCGCAGCGCGCCCGCCCGGAATTCCCGGATCACGCTGGCCGGGTCCAGCTCGGACCGGATGACGGCCACGGTGCGGTCGTTCACGCCCAGCTCGTCAAAGACTTCCTTGGCGACGTCGATCATCCAGTCCAGGTTGCGGTTGCCGCCGGCCATGCCGCAGCTGCCCAGGATGACCGGTCCGTCGATGCGCTCGCCCGCCTCGACCATGTGGCGAAAGTCCGCCTTCACGGCCTCGCGTTCGAAGTATTCGGTACCCGTGCCCAGGTAATACGGGCCGGCGTCCATCGACCCCGCATCCGAGATCACGGCATCGATACGCCCTTCCAGCGCCTTTTGCAGCGATTCGCGGGGAAATCCATATCCCAACGCGCCGCACGCGGACACCACGCGATAAACCAGCTTTGCCATCGTCACTCTCCTGTTTTGCAGGCCGCAGACATTGCGTTTGCTGCATGGGAGTGCACTTTGCGCCTGAGGGCGCGGCAAAAAAAATAGTATGTCGATATGCGGGTATCGGCTGCCGATATGGCCTTTTAGCGGGCCGTCAGGAGGCCAGCGGTTCCGCGCCGGCCAGCCCCCTTTCCTCTACGTGCTGCATCACGAATTCGCTGAGGAGCGTGCGCACCGCCTCGGCCGGCGGCGCCAGCGGCACGTCGCTGGAGGCGATGACCGCCGCCGTCAGATAGACCGGCGGCTCGATCAGGGCGGCCGACACCATGGCGTGCCCAGGTGCGCCGGAGAAGTCGCCCAGCGGCAGGATGGTGTGGCCGATGCCCGCCTGCACTGCCGACAGCATCCCCGAAAAGACCTCGGTTTCTGCGACCACCTGCGGCACGATGCCGGCTTCGGAAAACAGCCGGTCCAGCAGGTTGCGCGTCATGTTGGGGTGGGCGGGCAGGATGAGCGGCATGCCGGCCAGCTGCTCGAAGCGCATGGCGCAAGGCCGGCGCCCCGGCTTGCGCGGGCTGACCACGAACAGCCGCTGCCGGAACAGCGGCTGGCGCGCGAACCCGGTCGTGGGCTCGTCCTCGAACACCAGCGCCAGGTCGAGCGAACTGTCGCGGATCCGGGCGCCCAGCTGGCCGCTTGCGTCGCTGCTGAAGCGCAGGCTGATCTTGGGCAGCGATGCCCGGCACTTTTCCATCAGTTCGCCCGCCAGGAACGACGCCAGCGTGGACGACATGCCGATCCGCACCACGCCCTGGATGTCGCCGCCCAGCGAGCGCACGATCTGCGGGATGCGCTCCATGCGGCTCAGGATGGACGTGGCTTCCGTGTACAGCGCGGCGCCGGCGGCCGTGGGACGCGCGCCCCGCGCACTACGATGCAATAGCGTCACGCCCAGCTCTTCTTCGAGCGCCGCGATCTGCTGGCTGAGCGCCGGCTGCGCCACCGGAATGAGCGCCGCCGCGCGGGAGAAACTGCCCGCCTCGACGATCTTCACGAAATACCGGAGATGGCGCAGTTGCACGGACGCGCTCCGTTCAGAACGTCACCGTGACGGACGGCGCGCTGCGCCGGGCTTCGCCGTGGAACACGGCTTCGATGTTGTTGCCGTCCGGATCCAGCACGAATGCGCCGTAGTAGCCGGGGTGGTAATCGCGAAATCCCGGCGCGCCGTTGTCCTGGCCGCCGTGGGCCAGCGCCGCCTTGTAGAACGCGTCGACCATCGCCTGATCGCGCGCCTGGAACGCAAGATGGTGGCGACCCGTCAACTGGCCCAGCGCGGCCTGGCTGTCGGCCGTCGACACAAACAATTCGTCGGCCCAGAAGTAGTCGTCCGCCGTGCCGCCCATGGGCACCTCCAGGGCGTCGAACACTGCCTGGTAAAAGCGCTGGCTGGCGGGCAGGTCCCGCACGACAAGCTGGATGTGATCGATCAGGCGGCCGCGATGGATCTCATTGGTCTGCATGACGTCTCCTTTCGGGTTGACAGGGCTCAGTCGACTATAGCGCCATCCGCCGCCCGAAAATGACAAAGCCCGCATGGCGCTGTCGAGCCATGCGGGCCTGAAGACCGCGGTCATGCCGGGCGCGCGCGGCG
This sequence comes from Achromobacter sp. E1, assembly GCF_037039475.1. NCBI lineage: Bacteria > Pseudomonadati > Pseudomonadota > Betaproteobacteria > Burkholderiales > Alcaligenaceae > Achromobacter > Achromobacter sp. E1. The sequence goes on along the minus strand of NZ_CP146253.1, from coordinate 1,234,455 downwards.
CGCCCGAGGCGATCAGCCAAACACGCGGAAGCGTTCGGCGTCGTCCATGAACGGCTTGTCGCCGAAACCGGCTTCGTTCGAGCCAAACGGCATCTGCGCGCGCAGCTTCCAGTAGGCGGGGACGTTCCACTCACGCGCCACGGCGGCGTCGATCAGCGGGTTGTAGTGCTGCAGGCTGGCGCCGACGCCGGCGTTGGCCAGCGCGGTCCAGACGGAAAGCTGGGCCATGCCGCCCGACTGCTCGGACCACACGGGGAAGTTGTCGGCGTACAGCGCAAACTTTTCCTGTAGGCTGCGCACCACGTCCTGGTCTTCGAAGAACAGGATCGTGCCCACGCCGGCGGCAAAGCTCTTGAGCTTGGCTTCGGTCTTGTCGAAACCTTCGGCCGGCGCAACCTTGCGCACTTCTTCCGTGGTCAGGTTCCAGAGCTTTTCGCTTTCGGCGCCAAACAGGATCACGGCGCGCGAGCTTTGCGAGTTGAAGGACGACGGGCTGTGCTTGATCGCTTCCTGGATCAGCGTGGTCAGTTCTTCCTTGGAGGCGGACAGGTTGCGGCCCAGCGAATACTGCGTGCGGCGCTGCTTGAGCGCTTCGAGATATGCGTTGCTCATGTTTTGACCTTTCGACCAGTAGATAGAGATGACGATGGGAGGCATTCTACCGGCTGGACCATGACGCGAATACCCGTTCAACCGCACTTCGACTGGAACAAACTGTTCCACCGGTGAGATCAAACGGGTGAAATCGGTGCATTGGGGCGGCTAATTCAGTCGGCGCGGAACCCCGTCGCCTTCACCACCTCGGTCCAGCGCTTGGATTCGGCGGTCAGCAGCGCCTGCAGGGCCTGGCGGTCCGAACCAACGACGACGAAGCCGGCCTCGCCCAGCGTCTTCACGGCGGCGGGCTGGCGCAGCGCGGCCGCACTGTCGGCCTGCAGGCGGGTCAGCACGGCGTCGGGCGTGCCGGCCGGGGCGAATAGCGCAAACCAGGCGCCGAAGTTGACCGCCGGCAAGCCGCGCTCGGCAAAGGTGGGCACATCGGCCAGGGCCTGGGTGCGTTGCGCGCCCGTGGTGGCCAGCGCGCGCAGCTTGCCGCCCTGCACCTGGGGCGCGGCCAGCGCGGTCGTCACGAACGCCGCCTGCACGCCGCCGGACACCAGCCCGGAGACGGCATCGCCGGTCGAACGGTAGTGGATGGCTTCGATCTTCAGGCCGGCCTCGCGCGCAAAGAGCTCGGCGCCAAAATGGCCCGGCGTGCCCGCACCGAAGGTGGCGAAGTTCAGGCGGTCCGGCGCCTTTTTCGCGGCGTCGATGAATGCCGCCAGATCCTTGTAGGGCGACGTGGCCGGCACGACCAGCACGAAGTCGGCGCGCACCACCTCGGAAATCGGGGCGAAATCGCGCGGCGGATCGTAATTCAGGTTGCGGTACGTGGCGGGCGAAATGCTGATCGACCCGACCTCGCCCAGCAGCAGCGTCTGGCCGTCGGCCGGACTGCGCGCGACGGTCTGCGCGGCGATCTGCCCGCCCGCGCCCACCTTGTTTTCCACCACCACGCTTTCGCCCAGCAGCGGCCCCATGTGCTGGGACAGGGTGCGCGCCACGATATCGGGCCCGGTGCCGGGCGGAAAGCCCACGTTCAGGCGCACCGGCCCATTGGGAAATTGCGCGGCCGCCGCAAGCGGCACGCACAGCAGTAAGCCGCCCAGCAGGCGGCGCAGCATCGTTTGCATGGTTGTCTCCTGGTTTTTTTAATGCCGCGGCGGCGCCGCGGGGTCAGCAAATGCGATAGAAGCGCAGCTCGACGCGATCGGGATAGCGCGCGCCGGTGCCGATGAAAAGGCTTTCGTTCATCCAGCCCAGCGTGGGCGAGGACGTCTCGAAACGGGGATAGCTGCGAAAGTAGATGCGCGCCGGATCGACGGCTTCGCCGCGCGCCAGCCGCGCAATGTCCTCGGCGCTGCCCGTGCGGATGCCGGTGTTCTCGACATACACGCGTTCGCCCGAGGGCGTCTCGATGACGTAGCGTGCGTGGATATCCGTGAAGGTGGCCGACCGGATGATCTGGAAGTCCGCGCCGCCGGGCAGCACCTTGCCCGACAGGCGCGGTCCCTGGACCGTGCCGCCGGTGATGGGGATCACGCGGCGGCGCCCCTGCGGCGTATCGCCCACTTCCTGCGGCGCGCCCACGTCGACCACGACGGTGGCCACGTGTTCAAGCCGGGGGGCCTGCGCGTCGTTCATGGCATCGGCGCCGCTCATGGTTTCTCTCCGCGGGCAAGGCGCAGCGCCGCCGGGTCAAAGCCCGCAAGCTGCTTGTAGCGCAGCGACACCGCCGCCAGCTCCTCGCCCGAAATCACGTCGTTGATGTTCGCGAACCCCGCGGGCGCGCGTTCTTCGGCCATCTGCATCACCTGCTCGGGGCCGTTCAGGCGGTTGCGCAGCACGATGCCCGCGGTACGCGGCAGGCGTTCGGCTTCGTACTCCAGCAGCGCGATCTCCGCCGAGCGCGCCTTGCCGCGCACGGCCTGATCCAGCCAGTCAGCCAGGCAGCGCGCGTCCAGGATGGCCTGCGCCGATCCATTGGAGCCGATGGGGTACATCGGGTGCGCCGCGTCTCCCAGCAGCGTGAAGCGTCCGCGCGTCCAGCGCGGCAAGGGGTCGCGATCCACAAGCGGAAATTCGTAGATCGCCTCGGCGCCGTCGATGATGGCCGGGATATCGATCCAGTCCCAGCGCCAGTCGGCGAAGCGGTCCGCGAAGACGGACTTGTCGACCTTGCGGTTCCAGTCGGTGGCGGGCAGTTCCGCGCCCGGAATGGACAGCTCGGCGATCCAGTTGATGAGCGAGCGGCCTTGCCGGCGCAGCGGTTCCGAAATCGGGTAGCAGACGAACTTCTGATCCTGGTGCCCCGCCATGAACATGCTGCGTCCGTCCAGATACGGCGGCGCCTCGGTCACCGCGCGCCACAGCATGCGGCCGGAGAACCGGGGTTCGTCCCCCACGGAATGGAGCTGGCGCCGCAGCGCGGAATGAATGCCGTCGGCGCCCACCAGGATGTCGCCCTGCACGGTGTGAAGCGTGTTGTCCGTGCGGCTGCGGAACTGGGCCTGCACGCCGTCCGCGTCCTGGGTGGCGGACTCCAGCACCATGCCGGGGACGATGGCATCCGGACCCAGGCGCTCGCGCACGGCCTGCGCAAGCAGCATCTGGAACTCGCCGCGATGCACCGAGAACTGCGGCAGCGGATAGCCGGCCTCGCGGCCGCGCGGCTCGCGCCAGATCGGCTGGCCCAGCTTGTTGTAGTAGTGCAGCTGCGAGGTCTCGATGGCGCGTTCGGCCAGCGCGGGCATCAGGCCCAGCTGTTCGATCTCGCTAACGGCGTGGGGCAGCAGGTTGATGCCGACGCCGAGCGGGCGCAATTCCTGCGCGCTTTCATAAATGCGGCAGCCGATGCCGCGGCGGTGCAGCATCAGCGCGAGAGTCAGCCCGCCGATACCCGCGCCGGCAATGACGATTTGCATGTCTACTCCTGGTCTTATTTGTTATGCAACATAACAAAATCGCCCCGCGTTCCGCACGAGGGATTTCCCGCAATCCGGTGGCGCGGCGACAATGCCTGCATTAGTGTTGAGGCCCCGTCCGCGATCCGCCCCCATGTCCAGAGCATCCGTCCAACGCCCTCGCCGTCCCGCGGCCCGTGGCGAACACTTCGATCCGCACGTGCCGGGCGTTCAGTACGGCGCACTGGACGACCTGGTCGGCTACGCGATCCGGCGCGCGCAGATCCTGATCTACGAGGACTTCCTTGCCGCGCTGGCGCCGTGGGACATCACGCCGCAGCGGTACTCGGCGCTGACGCTGATCGCCGCGAACGAAAACCTCAAGCTCACCGACCTGGCCCGCATCCTGGGCATTGCGCGGTCGGGCGCGGTGCAGATCGTGAACCAGCTGCAGGACCTGGGGTACGTGGAACGCCAGGAGGCCGAGCACGACCGGCGCGCGTACGCGCTGGCCATGACGCAGACCGGCCACGATGCGCTGGCCGCCATCACCGAAGCCGTGCAGGCGCACGATGCCCGCATCAGCGCCAAGCTGGGCGCGGCAGAGCGGCGCAAGCTGATTGGCTTGCTGGGCAAGCTGGGCTGAAGCAACCGCCCGCATCGCGCGGTGTCCCCGATTCGCGCGTCCGCGGCTCCGCATGCCCCGATGCGGGCATTCCCCTATTACCCCCGCCGCGCCAAAAAACTATCGTATTCGAGAATTATCAAATAAGAGAATTCTCGCTTCCGACAAAATGATTGCTGAAACCCTATACGATTTTGCCGTGATCGGCGCGGGCATCGCCGGCGCCTCCGTGGCCTACCGCCTGAGCGCCTCGGCGTCCGTGGCGGTGCTGGAACGAGAGTCCCAACCCGGTTATCACTCCACCGGCCGTTCGGCGGCCATGTTCATGGAGACCTACGGCACCACGCAGATCAAGGCGCTTACGCGCGCCAGCCGCGCGTTCTACGAGCATCCGCCGCAAGGCTTCTGCGAGCATCCGCTGCTCAGCCCCCGCGGCGTGCTGTACATCGGAACGCCGGATCAGAAGGATCTGCTGCAGGACGCCTTCGAAGACTTCCACCGCCAGTCGCCAAACGTCACCCTTATCGACGCCAGCCAGGCCGTCAAGCGCGTGCCCTGTCTGCGCGAAGACCAGCTGTGCGGCGCAATCGAGGAACCCGATGCCCGCGATATCGACGTGCATGCGCTGCACCAGGGTTTTCTGCGCGGCATGAGCCGCCAGGGCGCCGTGCTGCACAACAACGCCGAACTGGTGGGCGCCGCTTTCGAGAACGATGTCTGGACGCTGACCCTGGCCGATGGCCGGCAGATCCGCGCGCGGGCCGTCGTCAACGCCGCGGGCGCCTGGGCCGACCACACCGCCGGCTTGTGCGGCGCCGCCCCCGTCGGCCTGCAGCCGTGCCGCCGCACCGCGTTCACCTTCAGCGGTCCGGAGGACATGGATTTCTCGCACTGGCCCGCCGTGGTGGGCGTGGACGAAAGCTACTACTTCAAGCCCGACGCGGGGCAACTGCTGGGCTCGCCCGCCAATGCCGACCCGGTCGATGCGCACGACGTGGTGCCCGAGGAACTGGATGTCGCCACCGGCATCTACCGCATCGAAACCGCCACGTCGCTGACCATCCGCCGCCCGAAGCACACCTGGGCCGGCCTGCGCTCGTTCGTGCGCGACGGTGACTTCGTGGTGGGCTGGGACGCGGCCACGCCGGCGTTCTTCTGGCTGGCGGCGCAAGGCGGCTACGGCATCCAGACCGCCGCGGCCACGTCCGAGCTGGCGGCCGCATTGCTCACGCACCAGCCCATTCCCGACCACCTGCAGGCGCATGGCGTCAATGCCGACGCCGTGCGGCCCGAACGCCTGCGCTGACCCTGCTGCCCACGACGACCGAGATTTCCCAAATGACCACCATTACCCGCTACCCCAGCACCCTGCCCCTGCCTTTCTCGCGCGCCACCCAGGCGGGCGGATTCCTGTTCCTGTCCGGCCAGATCCCGATGGATGCCGCCGGCCAGGTGGTGCGCGGCGACGTCGCCACCCAGACGCATGCCGCCATCGAGCGCATCAAGGAAACCCTGGCCCTGGCCGGCGCAAGCCTGAAAGACGTGGTGCGCGTGACCGTGTGGCTGACCGACCTGGCGCATTTCGCCCAGTTCAACGAGGCCTACCGCAGCCATTTCTCTTCCGATTTCCCCTCGCGCTCCACCGTCGAGGCCAAGCTGGCCATGGACGTGGACGTCGAGATCGAAGTGCAGGCGTGGCTGGGCGATGCTCAGTCCAAGACGCCTGCCGCCTGAACGCTGTCCCGTTCGATTGCATGACACCGCCAGGCGCAGCGCCTGGCGGGGCGACACCCCAAGCGCGCGCCCCGATGCCCGCGCCCTAAAGCCCCACTTTTTGCGCGGAGCGTCATTCATGAAGATCTTTTCCGGGTCCCTGGCGACCGAGACGAACACCTTTTCTCCCATTCCGACCGGCCTGGCCTCCTACCGGGCGCGCGGCTACTTTCCGGCCGGCCAGCATCCGGACCGCATGCAGATGTTCTCGGGTCCGCTGTGGGCGGCGCGCCAGCGCGCCGCGGGCAAGGACTGGACCCTCATCGAAGGGCTGACCGCAGGCGCGACGCCGGCCGGCATCACGACCCGCCACGCCTACGAGACGCTGCGCGACGAGCTGCTGGACGATCTGCGCCGCGCGGGCAAGGTCGATATCGCCCTCTTTGGCCTGCACGGCGCGATGGTCGCCGACGGCTACGACGACTGCGAAGGCGACCTGCTGCGCCGCGCGCGCGAGATCGTGGGCCCCGATACCGTGATCGGCGCAGAGCTCGACCCGCACTGCCACCTGACGGACGCGATGGTCCAGAGCGCCGACTTCCTGGTCTGTTTCAAGGAATACCCCCACACCGACATCCTGGAGCGCGCCTTCGACCTGGTCGACCTGTGCGTGGCGCGCGCCGAGGGCCGCATCAAGCCCACGCGTGCGGTCTTCGACTGCGAGATGATTTCCATCATGCACACCAGCCGCGAGCCGATGCGCAGCTTCGTGGACCGCCTGCTCGCCATGGAGGGCAAGGAAGGCGTGCTGTCCGTGTCCATCGCCCACGGCTTTCCGTGGGGCGACACGCCGGACATGGGCTCGAAGGTGCTGGTCTATACCGACGGCAACCCCGCGCAGGCCGAGGCGCTGGCGCGCACGCTGGGCGAAGAGATCATCGGGTTTCGCGACCAGCTTGCGCCGCCCTACCCCGGCGCCGACGAAGCGCTGGACCTGGCGCTGGCGCACACCGAATTTCCCGTGGTGCTGGCCGATTCGGCCGACAACGCGGGCGGCGGCGCGCCCAGCGATGCCACGTTCATCCTGGAACGCGTGCTGGCGCGCGGCATCACCGATGTCGCCACGGGCCCGTTCTGGGATCCGGTTGCCGTGCAGCTGTGCTTTGAGGCCGGTGAAGGCGCGCAGATCAAGCTGCGCGTGGGCGGCAAGGTGGCGCCGGTGTCTGGCCAGCCGCTGGACCTGGACTGCGAGATCCTGGCGCTCAAGCGCGACGCCGTCATGACCGGTCTGGCCGGCACGCCCGCGCTGCTGGGCGACGTTGCCGTCGTGCGCACCCGCGGCGTGACGCTTGTGATGACCACCTCGCGCACCCAGGCGATGGGCACCGACCTCTTTACCCAATTCGGCGTGGACCTGGCCGCGATGAAACTCATCATCGTGAAGTCCTCGCAGCATTTCTACGCCTCGTACTCCAAGGTGGGCCGCCACGTCATCTACGTCGAGACGCCCGGCGCCATCACGAATGACCTCAACACGCTGCCGTTCGTGAAGCGCCAGCTGCCCAAGTGGCCGTTCAAGCAGTAAGAACCGAGGCCCAGGACCAACCACCCAAGCCGCCCGTGATGGGCAGACCAGAATCAACAAGGGGAACTCCATGATCAGACGTTTCAGCCTGCTGGGAGCCGCCGCGCTCCTGGCCATGAGCGCCGCGACCGGCGCGCTCGCCCAGACCAAAACCCTGCGCCTCGTGCCGCATGCGGACTTAAAGACGCTGGACCCGCTCTTTAACACCGCCTACATCACGCGCAACCACGGCTACATGGTGTTCGACACCCTGTTCGCCCAGGACAGCCAAGGCCAGGTCAAGCCGCAGATGGTGGACACCTGGACCAAGTCCGAGGACGGCAAGACCTGGACGTTCACGCTGCGCCCCGGCCTGAAGTTCAACGACGGCACGCCGGTGACGGCCGAGGACTGCATTGCCTCGATCCAGCGCTGGGCGAAGAAGGACACGCTGGGCCAGGCCATGATGGCGGCGGGCGCGGAACTGGCGGCCACCAACGAGAACACGTTCACACTGACCCTGAAAGAGCCCTTCGGCCTGGTGCTGGATGCGCTGTCCAAACCCTCCGGCATGCCGCCCTTCATCATGCCCAAGCGGCTGGCGGCCACCGATCCGAACACCCAGGTGACCGAGATGGTCGGGTCGGGTCCGTTCCTTTTCAAGCGGGATGAATGGGTGCCCGGCAACAAGGTGGTCTACGTGAAGAACCCGGCCTACGTGCCGCGGTCCGAAGCGCCGGACGGCCTGGCGGGCGGCAAGAACGTGAAGGTGGACCGCGTGGAGTGGGTCTACATCCCCGACGGCAACACGTCGACGGCCGCGCTGATGAACGGCGAGGTCGACATGATCGAACAGGTCACGCCCGACTTCCTGCCGGTGCTCGAAACCAATCCCGACATCACGCTGAGCACGTCGGTTGCCTCGCAAGGCATGGTGATTCTCAACGCCCTGCATCCGCCGTTCAACAACCCGCTGGCGCGCCAGGCGCTGTATCACCTGGTCAGCCAGAAGGAAATGCTGACCGCGATGGGCTACCCGGACAAGTACCGCGTCGACTACTGCCCCACCATGTACATCTGCGGTTCGCCCCTGGCCACCGACGCGGGCGCCGCGCCCTACGCCAAGCCGGACGTGGCCCGCGCCAAGCAACTGCTGCAGGAATCGGGCTACAAGGGCGAGAAGGTCGTGCTGCTGTACCCCACCGATCACCTGAGCGCTCCCGCCGTGATGGTGCTGGCGCAGAACATGAAGAAGGCCGGCGTGAACGTGGACCTGCAGTCCATGGACTGGGCCTCGCTGGCCGGACGCCGCCTGAAGAAGGATCCGCCCGCGCAAGGCGGCTGGAACATCTTCCTGACCTGGGGCGGTTACTTCGACGCCAGCACGCCGGTGACCAACCCGTGGCTGTCCGCCGCCTGCGGCAACAGCCTGCCGGGCTGGCCCTGCGACAAGGAAATGGACACCCTGCGCACCAGCTGGATCCGCGAAACGGACGCCGCCAAGCGCAAGGACATCGCCGCGCAGATCCAGGCGCGCGCCTACCAGACGGTGCCTTACGTGATGTGGGGCGAGTTCAAGCCCGTCTTTGCCGTGCGCGGCCTCAAGCACACCGAGCTGGTCAAGTCCGGCATCCCGGTGATGTGGAACATCGAAAAACCGTAAGGCCGACGCCGGGCGCCGTGCGCGCCCGGCCGCAAGCCGGGGGGAATCCAGCGTGAAATTCATCCTGCGCCGCATCGCGGCCGTCATACCCGTCATGGCCGTCGTGGCGGTTGTGGTGTTCCTGCTGATACACCTGTCGCCGGGCGATCCCGCGGCGGTGATCGCGGGCGACAACGCCACCGCCGACGACGTCGAGAAAATCCGCCAGAACCTGGGCCTGGACAAGCCGCTGCTGCAGCAGTTCGTCATCTGGGTCAGCCATATCGCCACGGGCGACCTGGGCACGTCGATGTCCACGCAGATGCCCGTCTCGCAGCTCATCGCCCAGCGCATGGGCCCGACGATCTCTATCGCGCTCTTCACGATGCTGTTCGCCGTGCTGGCGGCAATTCCCCTGGGCGTGCTGGCCGCGTGGAACGCCGGCAAGTGGCTGGACAGGCTGGTGATGGTGGGCGCGGTGTGCGCGTTCTCGGTGCCGGTGTTCCTGATCGGCTACAGCCTGGTGTACGGCTTTTCCATCAAGCTGGGCTGGCTGCCGGTGCAGGGCTACAAACCCCTGGCCGATGGCCTCGTGCCTTACTTGCGCCACCTGGTGCTGCCCTGTCTGTCGCTGGGCCTGGTGTACATGGCGCTGCTGACCCGCATGACGCGCGCCACCATGCTGGAGGCCCTGTCCGAAGACTACATCCGCACCGCGCGCGCCAAGGGCCTGTCGTCCGGCCCCATCGTCTGGCATGCGCTCAAGAACGCCGCCAATCCCATTGTCACGACCATCGGCGTCGGCGTGGCGCTGCTGATCGGCGGCGTCGTCGTGACCGAGACGGTGTTTGCGATCCCCGGCCTGGGCCGCCTGACCATCGACGCCGTGCTGCGCCACGACTATCCGGTCATCCAGGGCGTGCTGCTGGTGGCCTCGGGCATCTACGTGCTGATCAACCTGCTGGTCGACCTGAGCTACCGGCTCTTCGATCCCCGCATCCGCTATTGAGAAGAGGCCACGCATGAACACGACCACCCTGCCCCTTCCCGCCACGCGGCCCCGCCTGCGGCGCGCGTTCCGGTCGGTGCGCCGCCATCCCATGCTGTACGCCGGCGGCGCGATTCTCATCATCCTCGCGGCCATCGCGCTGGCCGCGCCGTGGCTGGCCACCGTCGACCCGCAGGAAATCAATCCGATGGCGCGCATGAAGCCGCCCTCGGCCGAACACCTGTTCGGCACCGACGCGCTGGGCCGCGACGTCTATTCGCGCACTGTCTGGGGCGCCCGCATCTCGCTGCTGGTCGGCATCGTGGTCGCCGTCGTCTCCACCGCCGCCGGCGTGGTGCTGGGCATGATGGCCGGCTACTTCCGCCGCATCGACGCCGTCATCATGCGCATCATGGACGGCCTGATGGCCATCCCCGGCGTGCTGCTGGCGATTGCGCTGATGGCCACGCTGAAGGGCGGGCTGGGCACCGTCATCATCGCCATCGTCATTCCCGAGGTGCCGCGCGTCGTGCGCCTGGTGCGCGCGCTGGTCCTGACCATCCGCGAGCAGCCCTACATCGAGGCCGCCGTCTCGGTGGGCACGCGGGTGCCGTCGATCCTGATGCGCCACATCCTGCCCAACCTGTTTGCGCCGCTGATGGTGCAGGCCACGTTCATCGCGGCCTCCGCCATCCTGACCGAAGCCGTGCTGAGCTTCCTGGGCGTGGGCATCCCGCCGCACATCCCGAGCTGGGGCAACATCATGGCCGAAGGCCGCAACTTCGTGGCCGTGGCGTTCCACATCATCCTGTATCCGGGCCTCTTTCTGGGCGTGGCCGTCCTGGCCGTCAATCTGGTCGGCGACGGGCTGCGCGACATGCTCGATCCCCGCCTGGCCAAGAAGCTGTAGGAGCGCACATGCAACCCCATCCCGTCCTGCGCGTGCAAGACCTCACCACCTGTTTCGACGGCGACGACACGACCGTGCTGGCCGTCGACAAGCTCTCGTTCGACCTTCTGCCCGGAGAAACCCTGGGTCTGGTGGGCGAATCGGGCTGCGGCAAGAGCGTCACGTCGCTGTCCATCATGCGGCTGCTGCGCGCCCCCGGCCGCGTCGCCAGCGGCAGCATCGAATTCGACGGCAGCGATCTCCTGGCGCTGCCCGAGAAATCGATGCGCGCCATTCGCGGCAACAAGATCTCGATGATCTTCCAGGAGCCCATGACCTCCTTGAACCCCGTGATCACGGTGGGCAAGCAGATCAGCGAGTCGCTCATGCTGCACCAGGGCCTGTCGCGGCGCGAGGCGCTGACGCAGGCCGAGGCGCTGCTGGACCTGGTGCAGATCTCCGACCCGGCGCGCCGCGTGCGCGAGTACCCCTATCAGCTCTCGGGCGGCATGCGGCAACGCGCCATGATCGCCATGGCGCTGGCCTGTCAGCCCAAGGTGCTGATCGCCGACGAGCCCACCACGGCGCTGGACGTCACCATCCAGGCGCAGATCCTGCACCTGTTGCGCGATATCCAGGCGCGCCTGGGCACGGCCATCGTGCTGATCACGCACGACCTGGGCGTGGTCGCGCAGATGTGCCAGCGCGTGATCGTCATGTACGCCGGCCGCAAGGTCGAGGAAGGCAGCGTGGACGACGTGCTGGACCGTCCGCAGCACCCGTACACGCAGGCGCTGATCCGCTCGCTGCCCGACTTCGTCGACGGGCAGGACCACACCGCGCGGCTGGCCGAGCTGCCCGGCATCGTTCCGGTGCGCACACCTGCCTCGCGCGGCTGCGCCTTTGCGGCGCGCTGCCCCGAGGCCCAGCCGCGCTGCACCGAGGAAGCGCCCGGCGCCACCGACGCGGGCGCCCGCCACCGCGTCTGGTGCTGGGCCCGCCAGGACGCACCGGCACCCGCCGCCCTGACCGCCTGAGACGCATGAGACCCGCCATGAACCTGCACGACATTCCCCTCGCGTCTTCCGTGCCCGCCGCCGCCGCGGTGCCCATGCTGGAAGTCATCGGCCTGAAGAAGCACTTTCCCGTGGATAGCGGGCGCGGCGCCAAGGTGCTGCGCGCGGTCGACGGCATCTCGCTGTCGGTGCCGCGCGGCCAGACGCTCAGCCTGGTCGGCGAGTCCGGCTGCGGCAAGTCCACCACCGGCAAGTGCCTGATCCGCCTGACCGATCCCACCGAAGGCCGCATCCTGCTGGAGGGCGAAGACCCCGCCAAGATGAACAGCAGCCAGCTGCGCGCCATGCGCCGCCGCATGCAGTTCATCTTCCAGGACCCGTTTTCGTCGATGAATCCGCGCATGCGCGTGCGCGACATCATCGGCGAGCCGCTGCGCAACTTCGGCCACGACCGCGAGGCCATCCGCGAACGCGTGTCGCAGCTGCTGGCGCGCGTCAGCCTGCGGCCCGACGCCGCCGACAAGTATCCGCATGAGTTCTCGGGCGGCCAACGCCAGCGCATCGTGATCGCGCGCGCCCTGGCGCTGGACCCGGGGCTCATCGTCTGTGACGAGCCCGTGTCGGCGCTTGACGTATCGGTGCAGGCGCAGGTCATCAATCTGTTGATGGACCTGCAGCGCGACCTGGGACTGACCTACGTGTTCATCTCGCACGACCTGAGCGTCGTGCGCCACATCAGCCACCGCGTGGCCGTGATGTATTTGGGCAAGATCGTGGAGATCGGCACGCGCGATGCGATCTTCGACCGTCCGGCCCACCCTTACACCCGGGCGCTGCTGGCGGCCGTGCCGTCCGCGCGCCACGGGGAGCGCACCCCCGTCGAGGTGCTGAAGGGCGAAATCCCCAGCCCGCTGTCGCCCCCGTCCGGATGCGCGTTCCGTACCCGCTGCCCCATGGCGCAGCCGCGCTGCGCCGAAGAAACGCCCCAGCCCCGCCAGATCGCCGCCGAACAGCAGGTCGCCTGCCACTTTGCCTGATCCCCATTGCCCGATCCCACCTTGCCGGAGAACCGCATGTCCCAGCCCGACGCCACCCCGTTTGACTACATCCTCGCCGGCGGCACCGTCATCGACGGCACCAACGCCCCGGGCCAGCGCGCCGACGTGGGCGTGCGCGGCGACCGCATCGCCGCCGTGGGCGACCTCAGTGGCAGCGCCGCGCGCCGCCGCATCGACGTATCGGGCAAGGTGGTGGCCCCCGGGTTCATCGACTCGCACACGCACGACGACAACTACCTGCTCAAGCGCCGCGACATGACGCCCAAGATCTCGCAGGGTGTCACCACCGTCGTCACCGGCAACTGCGGCATCAGCCTGGCGCCGCTGGCCCACGCCCACGCCAGCCCGCCCGCGCCGCTGGACCTGCTGGACGAAGGCGGCTCCTACCGCTTCGAACGCTTCTCCGACTACCTGGACGCGCTGCGCGCCACGCCCGCCGCCGTCAATGCCGCCTGCATGGTCGGCCATTCGACGCTGCGCGCGGCCGTCATGTCCGACCTGCAGCGCGCCGCCACGCCCGACGAAGTGCAGGCCATGCAATCGCTGGCCGACGATGCGCTGGCCAGCGGCGCCATCGGCATCTCCACCGGCACGTTCTATCCGCCGGCGGCCCAGGCCACCACCGAGGAAATCATCGAGGTGTGCCGTCCGCTGAACACGCACGGCGGCATCTACGCCACGCACATGCGCGACGAAGGCGAACACATCGTGCAAGCGCTGGAAGAGACCTTCCGCATCGGCCGCGAACTGGACGTGCCCGTCGTGATCTCGCATCACAAGGTCATGGGCCAGCCCAACTTCGGGCGGTCCGCCGAAACCCTGCCGCTGATCGAAGCCGCGATGGCCAAGCAGGATGTCTCGCTGGACGCCTACCCCTACGTGGCCGGATCCACGATGCTCAAGCAGGACCGCGTCCTGCTGGCCGGCCGCACCATCATCACGTGGTGCAAGCCGTACCCGGAGCTGAGCGGCCGCGACCTGGACGAAGTGGCCGCCGAGCGCGGCAAGTCCAAGTACGACGTGGTCCCGGACCTGCAACCGGCCGGCGCCATCTACTTCATGATGGACGAGCCCGACGTGCAGCGCATCCTCAAGTTCGGCCCGACCATGATCGGCTCGGACGGCCTGCCCCACGACGAGCGCCCGCATCCCCGGCTGTGGGGCACCTTCCCGCGCGTGCTGGGCCATTATTCGCGAGACCTGGGCCTGTTCCCGCTGGAAACCGCCGTCTGGAAGATGACGGGCCTGACCGCCGCCAAGTTCGGCCTGGCCGAGCGCGGGCAGGTGCAGCCCGGCTACTTTGCCGACCTCGTGGTCTTCGACCCGGCCACCGTGGCGGACGCCGCCACCTTCGAACGCCCCACCGAACGCGCGGCCGGCATCCACTCGGTCTACGTCAACGGCGCGCCCGTCTGGGAGGAGCAGGCCTTCACCGGCCAGCACGCCGGCCGCGTCCTGGCCCGGACCGCCGCCGGGAGCGGCGCATGAGCGCCCGCAAGCTCCACCTAGCCGTCGCGCAGCTGGGCCCTGTGCAGCGCAGCGACACCCGTGTCCAGGTCGTGCGCCGCCTGATCGACCTGCTGGAAGACGCGCATAGCCGCGGCGCCGCCTGGGTGACGTTTCCGGAACTGGCCCTGACCACGTTCTTTCCGCGCTGGTCCCTGGACGATCCCCGCGAAGTGCAGGAATTTTTCGAGACCGAGATGCCGGGCCCGCTGACCCGCCCCCTGTTCGACGCGGCGCGCGACAGGGGCATCGGCTTTTACCTGGGCTACGCCGAGCTCGCGGACGGCGCGCAGTACAACACCAGCATCCTGGTGGGCCGCGACGGGCAGATCGTGGGCAAGTACCGCAAGATCCACATCCCCGGCGACGCGCAGACTGTCGACGGCGCGCCCTTGCAGCACCTGGAAAAAAAGTACTTCGCCGTCGGCGACCTGGGATTTCCCGTGTGGCAGACCCCGGACGCCGCCATCGGCATGTGCATCTGCAATGACCGCCGCTGGCCCGAGACGTTTCGCGTCATGGGCCTGCAGGGCGTGGAGGTCGTCATGGCCGGCTACAACACGCCGTCCGGCTACGTGCAATGGAACGAGCCGATCCACCTGCGCATGCACCATCACCTGCTGTCGCTGCAGGCCGGCGCCTACCAGAACGCCTGCTGGGTGGCGGCGGCGGCCAAGGCCGGCGTCGAGGAAGGCAACCCGATGATCGGCGGATCCTGCATCGTCGCGCCCACCGGCGAAATCATGGTGCGCACCTTTTCCGAGGACGACGAGGTCATCAATTTCGTCTGCGACCTGTCGGTGTCGGATCACTACCGCGCCAACATCTTCAATTTCGCCGCCCACCGCCGGCCCGAGCATTACCGGATGATCGTCGAACGCACCGGCGCCCAACCGCCCGCCTGATCCGGCCCACCCCTTACAATCCGGCTACACGCGGCGGGGCTTGCGGGCCCTGCCCCTGCCTTCAACCCTATCAGCCAGACCGCTACATGGCCCCAACCGGCAACACATCCCCGCCCGAGATCGTGGGCAAGGAAGAAATGGGCGCCCGCCTGCGCGCCGAGCGCAAGGCCAGGAAAATGACCTTGCAGGCGCTGTCCAAGGCCAGCGGCATCGCGGTATCGACCCTATCGAAGGCCGAACTCGGCCAGATCGCCCTCAGCTACGAGAAATTCGCCGCCCTGGCCCGCGCGCTCGACATCGACATGACCCGCATGTTCATGCTGCGCGACGCCGCGCAGGCCGCGGTTGCCCCCACCTTCGTCAAGAACCGGCTCAGCGACGCCCGCGACTACATCACCGAGAACTATCACTACCGCCTGCTGATGGGCGAATACCCCGGCAAGAAGATGCTGCCGATGGTCGCCATGATCGACTCGCGCAAGGTGGTGGAATTCGAGGACTACATTCGCCATCCCGGCCAGGAATTCGTCGTGGTCCTGTCGGGCAAGGTCCGCATCCAGTTTGAAAATGGCGACAGCGTCGTGCTGAACCGCCTGGAATCGGCGTACTTCGACAGCAGCATCGGGCATGTGTATCTGTCGCTGAGCAGAAAGCCGGCCGAGGTGCTGGCGGTGTGCAGCGACATGGACGACGTGCCGGACAGACTGAAGGGCTGAGCGCTTAAGCGCCTAAACGCCTAAACGCCTAAAAGCCTAAAGGCGCCGTGCGCTCGCGGCCAGCAGCTTTTTCGTCATCGTGTCGTAGCGTCGCAGGATACGCCGGCCATTGAGCGCCTTGCTCCACGAATACACGGGAATCAGCTGCTTGGAGCCGTAGCCGTCCACCAGATAAAGGCCTTCCCGCCCTTCGGCATTGAAGCCCACGACGATATTGCTGGCGCTGACGTCGTTGAAAATGACGTGCGCATCGATCAGCGCCATGATGAAGTCATGCACGCGATGCCGCAGTTCTGGGGAAAACCCGTGCCGCGCCACTACCTCTTTCAGCGTGGGCGCCAGGTTCCCGTGGGCGTCGACGATGCGCTCGACCACCAGCCCCAACCCCTTCGAGGTCAACATCAGGCCAAAGATGCGCGCCATGAGCACATTGCCCACATGCGCCCCTTGCCGCGCGGACGTTGCGATGTACTCGACGGTCTCCATGATGAACACCCGGTGCGCGTCATCCCGCTGAAAGCGCTTGTACCAGGCCCGCTTGCGGTCCGGCTGGCTGCGGCGCGCGCCATTGATGATCTTGATGAGCAGCGAGCTGTCGGCCGGGTGCAGATACACGTCCCGTTCGCTGCCCGCCGCGGCGATCGAGAGCGGTCTCAAGTCCAGGACGTCGAAGGGACTGGCCGCCCACGCGGCATGAAACGTCATCCGCGGCAGGACGCTCAGATCATTCGGTAGCGGGGTCAGTTCGGCAATATCGCGCCGGACGGACGCATTTGGCATGGCAATCTCTGGAGACGACTGCTGCACTGTGTCGTTGAAAACTTGCGGGGTAGCGCGGCGAACCGTTCTATCCAAACGAACGGATGCAGGATGGCGCAGGCGCGTGGTGGCCATATGGTATGCGGGCATCTGCCCGCGCACAAGCGCGCGTTTGGCACGGCCGACCCGCGGATTTCGCCGGAATGGGCCCGGTTACCTAGACGATCCCGGGCGGCGGCCGATTGTTTCCCGACATGGAAATCTGTTTTCCAGGCCAATCCGGAAACATTTTCCGGATTGGCTGGCCGATACGCCTCAATTATTGAGAAACACGTTCGCGCGATCCGGGGCCTGGGATTTCTCGGCAGCGGCCGATGCGCGCTTCGGAGCCGGCCTGGCGGCCGCCGGCGCCTGGACCTTCCTGTCGGTCTTGCGCACGATGTAACTGCCGCCTTCGTTCAGGGTGCCCGATGCCATCTTCAGGAAAGAGAACTTGGGCTTGACCTCCGTGACGCGCCCCAGCCCCACTTCGGATTCCATCGCACCCAGGGATTCTCCGCTCTGCGGATCGCGCAGCTCTTCGCCCACCAGGAAGACCGCGTAGGTGTCGCCCGCTGCGATGCCGCCTTCTCCGCGATTAATGATGGCCGTATCGCCCATCACCTTGATGACCTGCATCGGATAGATCGCATCCACCATGCGGGCAACCAGCTTGTCGGCGGCGCCGCCGACCAGCTTGTTCAGGGTATCGGCGCCCACACTCGTGGCGCCCGCATAGTTGCCGCCGAACTTCTGCGACCCCGACCATTTGATCTTGCGGGAAGAGAACTCGATCACTTGCAATTGCAGCGTGCCGCTGGCGCTGCTGTTGACCAGGACTTCGCCCGTCATGGCAATGGTTTCGCGCTGGTTGTTGCTGACGCCAAGACTCTGCAACTGGGCCACCACCAGATAATCGGCGCCACTGGCCTGCGACAGGCGGGCGACCTCGGGATTGGCCGCCGCGTCGCCCAGGATGAACTCCTTCTCATCCTGGAAGAGCCTGTCGTTTTCCCGATTCAGCACATCGAAGCGCCGCGTGCCCACCAGCGATTCGCCGACGGTCTGGATCAACTGAGGACGGAACTGCCTGCTGTTGCTGACCACGACCACGCTACGGCGGTTGCTGTCCGCGCCCAGGCGTTCGTATTTGGCGTAGCGCAGCGTGACGGTGGCTTCCCAGCCGCGGCCCGGAAACTCAGCCACGTTGTTGACGTCGTAACCGAGAATCGGCGCATTCTGCGGCGTATTGAGCGTCTGGCGAATGTTCTTGTTCATGGCGCTGACGACCGTGGAATGATCCTGATTGTCCACGGACGCATCGACAGACACGTTCTGCGTCACGAACTGCGCCGACAGGCGCACGCCAAACGCCTGCCCGGCCGCGCTGACCAGCGCGGCCTGAATGGCTTTTTCGCGGCTCATGCCCTGGCCATCGGCCGTCACGGTAGCCTCCGTGACTTGCGCCTGGGCGCTCGGCATCAGGCCAAGACAAATTGCCAACGAAACCAGCAGGGTCGAAAGAACGGCTTTCATGCAGTGATCCTGTAGGGGCGGTCAACCGCCGTTAAAAGTCATGCTTGCTGTTGATGGACTTCGACGAGCGGTTCTGGTCGGTAGCCGTGGCGGCCGCGCCGTTCGGCTGCGCGCCGTTGCCGCGCCCGCGCATCTGCGCGTCGATGGCGTTGGCGTTCTCCAATTGCCCGTACGTCCACCCCACCACGGTTCCCACGTGTTCAACGCCGTTGCCGTCCTGGGTGGACCAGCGCTTGACGACGCTGGTGCCGCGCAATTCGCCGCTTGCCGAGGCCGTGCCGGTGCGCGACCGCTTCTGGATCGTTTCGGCGATCTGTTCCTTGATCTGCTGGCTCTGGCCAACCTTGCCGTTCTCGATCTCGGTAACCTGGCGGGCCAGGTCTTCGTTGACGTCGCCCGTCTCCGTGTTCTCGGAGATCTGGATGTTGTTGTTCATGAAAGCAACGATGTTCGCCTCGGCCATCGCCTGCGCAATGCCTTGGGCCGTCTGCTTGGCGCGAATCGCGCGCGACGCGCTCCAGCTCGGGTCCATCGGCACCGAAGCGCGGCCATAGGAAAGCAGCATGGGACGACCGGCCTCGTCGTAGGTAAATCGCAGGCCAACCTCGTTCAGATAGCCCTTTTCATTGGCGGGCAGCAGGTCCTTGAGCACCTTGGGGTCGCCCTTGACCAGCGTCGGCCGCTTGCGCGCGATGTCCTGCGCAAATTGTCGGGTCTTTTCGGACTGCACCGCAATCACCGCCACCAGCATGGCCTTCTTGCCATTTGCCGTCTGCGAGAAGATGCGCGTCTGCACCGGCACCAGGCCTTGCATGTTCTGGTAGGCCGACTTGGTGACGCTCTTGCTCAGATTGTCCTTGAACAGCGTTTTCTTCTGTTCCACGGTCATCTTCTTGACGTCCTCCGCCGGGACGCCTTCCTCGACCAACGCGTTATCGAGTTTCTTGTCGAGCAGCGTCAGCGCCTTGTCGATCAAGGCTTCCAAGCGTCCGCCACCGGCTTTCAGCGCGGCTTCAAGCTCTACCGGATCGAAGACGTCCTTGTTGCTGGACTGGTCCTCAAAACGCGTCAGGATCGTCTGGGTGGTCAGGCGGCCATAGGTCGACAGGATGTAATCGGCCTGCATGTCGAACACGGCGCGCTCGTAGGCCAGGGCCAACTGCGTGCCGTAATGCGGATTGGCCGCACTGTCGACCGACAGCGGCGCAAAGCCGGCGTAGAAGACTCGCCCATCCTGGGCCTTGCCCATCGCCTGGCCGAACTGCTCTTCGAATTCGGCCACCCAGTCTTCGTAGCTCTGGACGGGCTCATCGCCCATGGCATTGGCGCCCGTGGCCTTGTCAAGCAGCGCCTCCGGCGCCTGGCCGGGAACGGGGGTCACGGCGAGCGCGCCCGCTGCGGGCTGTGCTGCGGGCTGTGCCGGGGTTTGCGCCAGCGCGGTCTGCATCGGTGTGCCGGCTGCGGCAAGCAGGGACAACGCCAGGACGATCGGGGTGAATTTGGACATGACGCGGCCTCTTACCAAGCGAAATTCTGATTCGGCCCCAGCTTCTCGATGGGGATCAGGGATTGGAAAATTTCCAGGCCGGTATCACGCTCAACCACGCGGAAATCAAATTCGTACTCCAGCTGCTGCTGCTTCTGCGCGCCGTCGACAACCGTGCGCTGACGGATCGCGCCCCCCATTTCCAGGTCGGACGCGACCACGGTGCCGTTACGGGCGACCGTCTTCTGGTTGAACATCTTGGACTTGCTGAGTTGACGCGAGTCCTTCACGAAGTCCGTGCGTTCGGCGCCCGTCGCGCCGGTAAAGATGAATTGGCCGGTCTTCGTCAGTGCGATCTTCATGCGCGAGGTCATGCTGGCGGTGTCGATGCGGAACGTCGTGTCGTTGACCACTTCGCCCATCTGCACGACCCAGCGGCCGCCGCCCGGCTTCTTGGCGTAGGGAGATTCCAGGAACTCCTGCACGGCCTTCTTCGACGCGTATTCAAAATCCGTGTTCTGCAGACCGAAGGACACCATGCCCGGCTGGCCGGTGCGGCTGAGATCGCCATTCGGGTTGCTGGAAACCACTGCCATGTTCTGGCAGCCCGCCAGCGACAGCGCCAGGAGGGCGATGAGAGATGCTTTTTTCATGGATGTTTGATGCTCAGTTTTCAACATATATGCGCACGATGGCGCGCGTGGCCAGGGGATCCATGGCCGTGGACTGGATGATTTCCTGACGCCGAGGGTCCAACGCCAGGCCATCGACGACCTGGGCGCCGTTGACGACGCGGCGTCCGCAATCGTCAAACCACTGGACCGCGTATCGGACGCGCAGAATCACGCCGAAGGGATGGGGATCGCGCGCGTTGCGGACAGAGAACTGCACCGCCTTCATGCCGTTGCGCAGGTCAATCAACGCCGCGCCCTCCACCGCTGCCCCTTGCGGGCTGGCCTCATCCACGACCTGAAGGGCCGTTTCGGGGGCCAGTGTCATGTCGCAGGTGATGACCCGGGGCGCCGCGAGCGGCACACGTGTTTCCCCCTGCACCCCGCCAGCAATCCCCGCCAACAGGACGATGGCCAATCCTTGAACAAGCGGCCGCATGTCAGAGACCACCGGCAACTTTCACCGGCGCGGCAGCTTGGGTGACCGGCGCCTGGGCCGGCAGCGGCTGCACGTACACAGCCGGCTTGCCCGCCGTGCCGGACGCTTTCACCAGCACCAGCGTATTGACGTCTTCCTGCAGCGGGATCTGTGCAATGGATTCGCCCTGGGCGGCGGCCAGCGTCAGCAGACCGTCTTTCGGGCGGTCGACCACCACCATTTGCAGCGTGTCAGGCAGATTGGCCCACGCGCGAACGTCCGCCTTGGTCAAGGCGTACTGCACGGCGCCGGTTCCCAGCTTCAGCAGCCCGGCCACCAGCGGATCCGCCTTCTGCTTGTCGATCTGGTTGTTCACAGCGGCCTGGGCGGTGGTCTTCAAGACCGTTGAAATCACGGCTTTGGCCACCACGCCCTTGTAGCCGGCATCGAACTCCAGCCCGGCCACTTCGTTCAGGTCGGTCAGGACTGCGGTTTCCTGCTGCGTCTTGCCCGAACCCACCTTCAGGCTGCCGTAGGCGGCCTGTCCGCGCACAAACTGGGGCAGCGCGATGCCGCTATAGGTGACCTTGTCGCTGACGATGAACAGGGGCAGGTCAATGCGAAACTCCTTGAACCCGGGTCCGACGCCGTCTTCGTACAGCACGATGACCTTGTTCTTCAACACGCCTTTGCCCTGCTGCAGCTCCCGGCTCAGGTAGGCAAGGACCGCATTGCCGCCGCGCGTGGCGCTGGCGGCGTTGGCGCTTTTCAACATGTCCCGGGACACGTTCGAGCGTTTGTCGGACGTGGACGAGGACGTCGCACGGAAGACGGCGCTCATGGCGTCGCCGGCCGACAGGCGGATCTTCGACGACTTCAATCCACTAGGCAGATCTTTCACGCCGTCGGCGATCTTCGGGCCCACCTCGCCCAGGCTTTTCTTGGCGCCTTCGCTCTTCTCGTCGGCCAGACCGGTCTTCACCGACGCGTTGACGGTATCGGAATAGGCTTTGAGCTGGGTCTGCGCGTTGCCCTGCCGGACCTGCAAGCGGTTGAAGTCCACCCGGGCATTGCTCTCGTCGCCCAGCATCAGATGGTTGATGGCCTGGTAGTAGTCGACGAGCGAGCCTTGGTAGATCTTGCCCTGATAGGCGCCGAACGCGCTGCTGGTCAGGGTCGTGCCGATCAGGTTGGCGACTTCGGCCGGCGTTTCGACCGTGTCTTCCTTCCAGTTCAACTGGGTTGCCGCGGCGTTGAAAGCGTCGCGGCTCAGCGCCCACATGCCGGCGTCGTTGAACGCCTTGCCCGCTTCCAGCGCGTCCAGCAGGCTGGCCGGGTCATACGTCGGTTGGCCCTTCGCGTCCAGGTAGCGCGCGGCATACGCCTGGTAATCCGACGCGGCGAGATGGATGGAAGCGTCTTTCTCGCTCACGGTCCGCGTTCCCGCGCAACCTGACAGCACGGCAACAGCCGCAACCAGCACCCCCTTTCCCACCCACCCCATGCGGCGCATCCTGCTCTCCTTGTAGTTAATTCAAATACTTGGTTACATAGATCGGGTGCGATGGTAACACATGGTTATTTTTAAGCACATTTCAAGCGTTATTTGTATCCCGCTTGTGACAGGTCGGGGGGCTTCAGCGCGCGCGCCCAGGGCGTGAGCGGTTTGCGGAGGAGATCGGGAAACGGACGGGGAGTCACAAGGGGATCGCGCCGTCAGGACGAGCAGGCGGATAGCGGATCGAGGGGGGATGTCGCCGGGGCGGTGGGCGAGGACGACGGCGGGGATGCAACCGAGCCAGGCGGAGCCGGCCGATGGGGTGCCGAGCCCGGCGGAGCTTGATACCGTCTGAACAACAAAAAACCCGCATCCTCAAAGAGAGATGCGGGTTCATTGCGAGGAATTTCTTGGTGCCGACGGCGAGACTCGAACTCGCACAGCTTTCGCCACTACCCCCTCAAGATAGCGTGTCTACCAATTTCACCACGTCGGCTTGACCACTCCAACAAGGCGAACCTTGCTGGAAAGTCGAGCATTCTATCACGTAATTTTGAAAGCGGGAAAGCCGTCCCGCTTTATCCGTGAAGCGGCTGACGCGAGGGTCATCGCTGCCCTCGCGCCCTGCCCCGCCGATCAGTTGATCTGCAGATTCGTCGCCTTGACCACGTCGCCCCATTTGCGGGTTTCGCTTTCCATGAACGCCTTGAACGCCTGCGGGGTGTTGGGCGGCGGGGGAAGCAAAAAGCCGTTGGTCTGGTAGCTGGCGGCCAGCGCCGAATCGGAGGTCAGGGCCTTGTTGATGGCAGCGTTGACCTTCTGCACGATCTCCGGCGGCGTGCCGGCGGGCGCGAACAGGCCAAACCAGGCCGCCACGTCAAAGCCCGGCACGCCGGACTCGGCGATAGTCGGGATTTCGGGCGCGAACGGCACGCGGCTGCCGGTGGTGACGGCCAGGCCCGTCAGTTTGCCGGCGCGCACGTGCGGCAGGAGCGGCGGCAGGTTGTCGAAGATGGAGTCCACCTGGCCGCCCAGCAGGTCGGCCACGGCCGGACCGCTGCCGCGGTACGGAACGTGCAGGATGTCGATGCCGGTCTTCATCTTGAAGAGCTCGCAGCCCAGGTGGGCGGACGAACCGTTGCCGGGCGAGGCGCAGGTCAGCTTGCCGGGATTCTTCTTGGCGTACTCGATGTATTCCTGCACGGTCTTGACCGGCACGTTCGCATTAACCGCGAGAATGTTGGGTACCACGTTCAGCAGCGCGACCGCGTCCAGGTCCTTGAGCGCGTCATAGGACATCTTGGAATACAGCGACTGGTTGATCGCCGTGGAGATAGATCCCACGAAGAACGTGTAGCCGTCAGGCTGCGCGCGGGCGACGGTCTCGGCGCCGATGTTGCTGTTGGCGCCCGGCTTGTTCTCGACCACGAAGGTCTGGCCGAATTCCTTGCCCAGCACGTCCGCGATCATGCGGGCGCTGATGTCGGTCGTGCCACCCGGCGCGTAGCCCACGACCAGCCTCACGGGCTTGGTGGGATAGCCGTTTGCCTGGGCCTGGACGGGACCGGCCACGACACACGCGAGCGCCGCGGCAACGCCTGCCAGCTTGGAATAGATTTTTTTCATGTTTCCTCCTGTTGAAAGCGGTGGGGCGCGACGTTAAGCCGCGCCATTTCTTGTTGTTGTCCGGGCCGTGCGGCCCGGTGGGAATCAGACGGCCGGCCGGGAGCTCCAGGGTCCGGCCGCTTGCACCGGCGCGATCAGGTCCGGCGTGACGTCGGCCAGCGTGGAGCAGCCCAGCAGCGCCATGTTCGTGGAAATCTCGCTGTGAAAGATCCGCGCGACCTTGCGGATGCCGGCGGCGCCCGCCACCGCCGCGCCAAAGAGCTGCGGGCGGCCGGTGAACACCATTCGCGCGCCCAGGGCCACGGCCTTGAGCACGTCGGCGCCGCGCCGGAAGCCCCCGTCGACCATCACGGGATAGCCTTCGGGCACCGCGGCCACGACATCGTGCAATGCCTGCAGCGGCGAAATGCAGCCGTCGAGCTGTCGGCCGCCGTGGTTCGAAACGATCACGCCGTCCGCGCCCGCCGCATGCGCCATCCGCGCATCGTCGGGGTGCATGACCCCCTTGAGCACCAGCTTGCCCGGCCAGTTCTCGCGGATCCAGCGGATGTGTTCCCACGACAGCTTGTCGCGCTCGCCGCGAAAGCCGTTGGGCGGGTCCTGCGTGATGGGCGGGCCGATCTCTTCATACAGGTTCGAAAACCGGGGCACCCCGCTGCCCAGCAACGTACGCATGAAGACGTTCAGCGTCCAGCCCGGATGCAGCATGCCGTCCAGCACGACGCGGCCGCTCATCTTGAACGGGACGGTGAAGGCCAGCCGTTGCAGGTTCTCGCGGTTGGCGCCCACGCAGGTGTCGATGGTCACCACCAGCACTGGAATGCTGGCCGCGCGCAGCCGCGCCAGCAGCTTGCCGATGCGATCGATGTTGCCCGGCAGATAGGCCTGGTACCAGCAGCGGTTGCCGGTCGCCTCCTGCAGGCGTTCGAGCGGCACGCTGGAGGCGCCGCTGATGATGAACGGAATCCGAGCCTCCTGGGCCACGCGCGCCAGCGCCAGATCGCATTCGTGCATGACGATGGCCGAGAAGCCGGTCGGCGCGAACCCCACCGGCATGGCGTAGTCCTGGCCGAACAGGCTGACCTGGCTGCTGCGCTGGTCCACCACGCGCAGCCCGCGCGGCCGAAAGCCGATGTCGCGCGGGGCGCGCACGCTCTCGGCCAGCGACGCGCCGTCTTCCGTGCCGCCGCAGATGTAGCCTTCGACGCAGCGCGGCATGATGCGCCGCGCCTCGCGTTCGAAGTCACCCACCGACAGGCAGCGATCCAGCCGGCTCATGCGTCCACGGGCGCGGCGAGCGCCTGCAGGCAGGCCTCGAGCGAGCGCGCCTGCGTGTCGTCGTAAAGGGCCAGCTCGTCCAGCACGCGGGCGCCCAGCGCGGCTTCAAATGCCGTCTGGCTGGCATTCTGCGCGTACTCGGCCTGCGCCTTGTCGCCCAGGTTCGACTGGAAGATGCCGGCCGCGCTGACCGGCAGGAAGTCTTCATACACCAGCGGTTCGTATTGGATGAACCCCGCGTCGATCAAGGCGGACAGTTCAGACGTCTCCGGCGTGCCGGCCTTGCCCGTCAGGAAGTAGCGGAAGTACGCCAGCCCCTGGTCATGCAACGCCGCGTAGTTGTCGGGAAATGCCGCAAAGCAATCCTGCAGGTTCTGCATGTAGGCGGCCGCGTTGCCTTCGTTGGGCGCGCCGCTGATGCGGCTGCGGGCCAGATCCAGCAGCTGGTCGTACAGCGCGCGGCCCTTGCGGGTCAGCGCCACGCCACGCTGCTCGATCTCGCCAAAGCGGGCCGTGTGGCTGCCCACCGCACTGGTGCCGTCGGCGCCCGCAAAACGCACGGGCTCTTCCAGCGCCTTGAAGCTGGTCTGACGCAGCAGGATCGGGCACTTGCGCGGCGGCGGGCCTTCGATGACGGCCTTGGCCGACACGCCGCGCCGCGGCATCTCGGCCTGCGCTTCGTCGATGTCCAGCGTGCGCGGCGTCAGGTGGTTGATGTGCGGACCCTTGAACGCCACCACGTCGGCGATCAGGCGATGCTGGCCGTGCAGCTCGCGGTAGTCGTCCAGGCTGACCGTGGACTCGCTGTGCCAGCGGAACGTATGCAGCGCCTCGGCGACAAACTCGCGCGCGTCGGCCTCGGTCAGGCCGCCTTCCGCCTCGAAGCGGGCGGTCAGCACCAGCGCGCGGTCCGTGAAGATCTGGCGCGCCGCCAGGATGCGGGCGGCCTTCTCGCGCAGCGCCACGTCATCGATCAGTTCCAGGCGCAGCAGCGACGTGAAAACGCGGAACGGGCTGGCCTGCAGCGCCGCCTCGTGCGTGGCGCGAAAGGCCGTCGAATGCACGGGCACGCCCGCAGGCGACAGATCGTAGTAGCCGACCGGCTGCATGCCCATCACGGCAAACACGCGGCGCATGTTCGCCAGTTCCTCGGGCGTACCGACGCGGATCGCGCCGTGGCGTTCGATGTCCAGGCGTTCGATCTCGCCGGTGCGCGCCAGTTGCGCGGCCAGTACCGGCTGCTCGGACATCGTCCGCGCATTGACCTGCGCCACAAGGTCCAGCAGGGTGTCGTACAGCGGGACTTCCTGCTTGTACATGTCGGACATGGCGCGCGAAAACCAGGCGCGGATCTGATCGGGATTGACGAAGTTCTGACTCATGGCGGGCTCGGCACATCGGTAAACAAGGATGGCCCGCATGAGATCACGCCCGCCGGGGCTCGATCAAATGAAAAAAATCGGCTTAATCAGTCCGTTTTTTCATGGATTGCCCGCGCGTGCCGCCCCGCGCCTCCTGCTGGCGCGCCTCGTCGCGCACCCACGCGACGAACTGCTTGATCTTGGGCACCTCGGCGGAGTGTTCGGAGTACGCCACGAAGTACGCGCCGTCACTGGGCTGCACGTAACCCCAAGGAATGACCAGCTTGCCGGCTTGCAGCTCTTCCTCGGCCAGCAGACGCGGCGTGAGCGCGATGCCGCAGCCGCCCTCGGCCGCCCGCACGCACATGTAGAAGGTGTCGAACCGCGGACCGTGATAGCTGCTGTCGGACTGAAACTGCTGATGCGAGAAGTAGTCGTGCCACGCTTCGGGACGCGACGCGCACTGGATCAACGTCTGTTGGCTCAGTTCGTCCAGGCTGGCGATCCGGCCGCCGCGCAGGAAACCGGGCGCGCACACCGGCACGACATCCGCCTCGAATAATTCCAGGCACTGCGCGCCGGGCAACGTGCCATGGCCAAAGAAGAACGAGATGTCGATCTTGGCCTGCATCAGGTCGAACGGGCGGGTTTCGCTGCGCACCTTGACCTGGATGTCCGGATGCGCGGCCATGAAACGCTGCAGCCGCGGGATGAGCCAGCGCGAGCCGAAGGTGGGCTGGGTGCCGATTGTCAGCACCTGCGTTTCACTGCCGTAGGTCAGGATGTACCGCGAGGACATGTCCACCTGGTTCAGGATCGTCCTGACCTCGGATTGGTACAGCGCGCCGGCCGGCGTCAGTTGCAGCCGGCGGCGCACGCGCAGGAAGAGCGGATTGCGCAGCAGCGCCTCAAGCTGCGCAATCTGCTTGCTGATCGCGCTTTGCGTCATGTGCAGCTCTTCGGCGGCACGCGTGACGCTCATGTGCCGCGCCACCGCCTCGAAACACTGGAGCGCCATCATCGACGGCATCAATCGCTTTTCCATGGTTTCCCCACGCGGATCGCTTCAATATCGCAAGCACAAAAAAAGCCGGCTTGCGCCGGCCTTTCTGCTGCAGTCCCTTACTTTGCCGGAGCGGCGGGCGCTTGCGCCGGCTTTTCAGCGGCAGGCGCAGCCGGCGTGGCCGGGGCCGCGGGCACGGAGGCGTCGGGCGTGGCGGGAGCCGGGGTGGCAGGCACCGACGACGCGCCCGGCACGGACGATGCGCCCGGCGTGGCGGGCACCGAGGCGCCCGGGGCCTGCGGAACCGAACGGTCGGCTGGGAAGCTCTGCATCACGCCGGAATCCACGGCGGGACCGCTGGTGCCTTTGTGGCTGAAGTAAGCCAGGCCAGCGGTGGAGGCAAAGAACACGACTGCGGACCACTTGGTGGCGCGCGACAGGAAGTTCGCCGCGCCAGTGGCGCCGAACAGGCTGCCCGACGAGCCGCTACCGAAAGCGGAGCCCATGTCGGCGCCTTTGCCCTGCTGAAGCAGGACCAGGACGATGATAGCCAGCGCCGAGATCACTTGGACGGCCAGCAGAATTTTGAGCATCAGGGGCATTACAGACTCCGGAACGGAAACTTAGATGGCGGCAATTCGCAAAAACTCTTCGGCCACGAGCGACGCGCCGCCGACCAGGGCTCCGTCGATATCAGTCATGGCGAACAAACTGGAGGCGTTGGCGGCCTTGACGCTGCCGCCGTACAACACCTGAACCTGAGCAGCGCCGAGCGCGCGCAGGGCGGCGCGGATGGCGCCATGGACTTCCTGGGCCTGCTCCGGCGAGGCCGTGCGGCCGGTGCCGATAGCCCAGACGGGTTCGTAAGCGAGAACCATGCTCGAGACGGCGTCGGCGCCCAGCGCCAGCACGGGCTTGAGTTGACGTTCGATCACGGCCAGCGTGTTGCCGGCTTCGCGGTCAGCCAGGGATTCGCCCACGCAGACTACAGGCGTCAGGCCGGCGGCCAGCGCGGCCTGCGCCTTGGCGGCCACGATCTCGTCGGTTTCGCCGTGCAGGACGCGGCGCTCAGAATGGCCGGCCAGCGCCCAGCGGCAGCCGAACTCTTTCAGCATCGAACCGGAGACTTCACCCGTGTACGCACCCTTGTCGTGCGCGCTGACGTCTTGCGCGCCCCAGGACACGCTGCTGCCGGTCAGGGCCGACGCGGCCTGCGCCAGGTAGGGAAACGGAACGCAGATGCCGATTTCGCAGTGGCCCGCCGCATCCGCGGCACGAAGCTCGGTCAGCAACGCGGCGTTCTCGGCGAGATTGCCGTGCATCTTCCAGTTGCCCAGCACGAGGCGGGCGCGATTTTCGACTGAAGTCATGGCGAATTTGTCTGACGATTGGGTCTGAGGTGGGAGGACCTGTTACAGGGGCTTTGTGCAGCAACCGCCCACGGGCCTGCCTGGAAAAAATTCCAGGCGAAACCCGAGATTGTATCCTGTTGCGCGGCGATACGCCGAACGCCGCGCGTTTCTTACATGGTCAGGATGATTTTGCCGATGTTTTCCCCGCCTTCCATCATGGCGTGCGCCTTGGAGGCTTCGGCCAGCGGGAAGGTGGCATGGACGATGGGCTTGATGGCCCCTTTTTCCAGCAACGGCCAGGCGTGCTCGCGCAGGGCACGCGCGATGGCACCCTTGAAGGCCACCGGACGGGGACGCAAGGTCGAGCCGGTGATGGTCAGGCGGCGGCGCATGACCTGGGCGGTATCCACATTGGCGTGCGAGCCTCCCAGCTGCGCAATGATGACGATGCGGCCGTCATCGGCCAGGCACTGCATGTCGCGGGCGATATAGTCGCCGGCCACCATGTCCAGGACCACGTCCACGCCGCGTCCGCCGGTGGCGTCCAGCACTTCCTTCACGAAATCCTGCGTCTTGTAGTTGATGCCCTTGTCGGCGCCCAACGCCTCGACGGCGCGTGCGCGATCATCGCTGCCGACGGTCGCATACACCTTATGCCCCATCGCACGCGCCAGCTGGATGGCCGTGGTGCCGATGCCGCTGGCGCCACCGTGAACCAGCAGCGCCTCGCCCTCGGACAGGCGGCCGCGATCGAACACGTTGCTCCACACCGTGAAATACGTCTCGGGCAGGCCCGCAGCCTCGATGTCGGACAAGCCCTTGGGAATCGGCAGGCACTGCGCCACGGGCGCAACGCAGTATTCGGCATAGCCGCCGCCGGCCACCAGGGCGCAGACCTTGTCGCCCACGGCAAAACCGCTGCCAGCCACGTCGCCGCCAACGATCTCGCCGGCCACTTCCAGACCCGGCAGATCGGACGCGCCACGCGGCGGGGCATAGTTGCCCTTGCGCTGGAACACGTCGGGGCGGTTGATGCCCGCAGCGGTCACTTTGATCAGAACTTCGCCGGCGCCGGCCTCGGGCGTGGGACGTTCCACGGGGACGAGGACCTCGGGGCCGCCGGGGCGGGTGATTTCAACAGCGTGCATCGCGTGCCTCCTTTGCAGCAAATGGATTATTATTGCGCCCTTTGCGGCATATCGTGGCTTCGATCGGGCAGAATGTTTGCCTGGCGGCCGCGATATCTGGGTGACCACCCAGGCAAGCCCCCCGGAAGCGTGGCAGAGTGGTCGATTGCACCGGTCTTGAAAACCGGCAACGGGCAACCGTTCGTGAGTTCGAATCTCACCGCTTCCGCCAGAATCAACGGCAACTGTCCCCTTCGGGCGTACCATGGACGGGAGATTCCCCCTGGAGGTTGCCATGTACAAGCACATACTCATCCCCATCGACGGATCCAGCCTGGCCAATTCCGGCCTGGAGCAGGCGCTTGCGCTTGCCCGCGAGTTGGGCGCCAGCGTCACGGTCCTGACCGTGTACAGCCCTTTCCAGATGCCTTCCATGGAAACCGTGCAGCTCGAAGGCATGCGGGGCGTCTACGAAAACCAGGCGCGCGAACTGGCCAGTTCCTACTTGTCCGAAGCCGCCGGCAAGGCCAGCACCGCGGGGGTGGCCTGCGTCACGGAAATGCGCGAAAGCGAGTCGCCGTACCAGGTGATCGTGGACGTGGCCATGACGCGCAATTGCGACCTGATCGCCATGTCCTCGCATGGCCGCGGCGGCATGGCTGCTCTGCTGCTGGGCAGCCAGACGCAGAAGGTGCTGGCGCACAGCACGCTTCCGGTTCTGGTGTATCGCTGAGCTACACGGCCGCGTAGGTCTTGGGAATGCCGGCGGCGGCCAAGCCGCTGCGCAGTCTTTCCTGCGGCAGTGAATCGGCCAAGAGCGGGCGCGCCGCCAGCAGGCGGGACAGGTCGACACCGGTCCGAAAGCCCATGCTTTCCAGCATGAACACCAGATCTTCCGTGACGATGTTGCCCGACGCCCCCGGCGCGAACGGGCATCCGCCCAGGCCGCCCAGGCAGGAATCGAAGGCGCGGATGCCCTCGTCCAACCCCGCCAGCGCGTTGGCCAGGCCCAACCCCATCGTGTCGTGCAGATGCAGCTTGGTCAGCCGCGCCCCCACCGCGTCCTGCGTGGCCCGCACCGCCTCGCGCACCCGTCCCGGGTGGGCATAGCCCACGGTATCGGCCAGGGCGATTTCGTCGGCGCCGGCCCGCGCCACGGCTTGCGCCACGTCCGCCACGCGCCGCACGGGCACCTCTCCTTCCATCGAACAACCGAACGCCGTGGCAACGGCCGCGTCGATGCGCATGGGCCGCGCCTGTGCGCGAACCCAGTCGACGATGGCGGCCAGCATGTCGACCTGCGCGTCGGTGCCCTTGCCGACGTTGGCGCGGCTATGCGTGTCGCTGACCGACACCGGAAACGCCAGCACATGCGCGCCCGCCTCATATGCCGCGATCGCGCCCTTCAGATTGCAGGCCAGCGCGCACACGGTCAGTCCGTCGATCTTCAGGGCCTCGGGCAGGATGTCGCCGGTGTCCGCCATCTGCGGCACGAGGCGCGGCGACACGAAGCTGCCCACCTCGATCTCTCGCAGGCCGGCATCTGCCAGTTGCTGGATCCAGCGCAGCTTGTCGGCGCCCGCCATCATGCCATTGGCCATCTGCAACCCGTCGCGCGGCCCGACCTCGCAAAGCCTGACTTCCTGGTTCATATGCGTTCCCGTGATCCTATTGCTGAATGACGATGCCGGCGCTCTTGATGGTTTGCCGCGCCTTGCCGATGTCCGACTGGATCAGCGCCGCAAACTGCGCGCTGGACACCGGATCGGTCTCCAGTCCCTGTGCCGCCAGCGCGTCCTTCACGTCCTGCCGGGCAAGCAGCTTGTTGAAGTCGGTGTTCAAGCGAGCCACGATGGCGTCGGGCGTCTTGGCCGGGGCAAGCACGCCGTAGTAGGTCACCACGCTGAAGTCCTTGTAGCCCAGCTCGGCCACGGTCGGCACGTCGGGCAAGGCGGGATTGCGCTTGGGCGAAGTCACCGCCAGCGCGCGCACCTTGCCGGACTTGATCAGCGTGGCCGCCGAGGAAATCGACGAACCCGCGAACTGTAAATGGCCGCCCATCAGGTCGGCCAACGCCGGGGCGGACCCTTTGTAGGGCACGTGCTGCATCTTGAAGCCGGCTGCGTGCTGCAGCATCTCCATGGCGATGTGCACGCCGCCGCCCGTGCCCGACGTGCCATACGAGATCTTGTTCGGTTCCTTCCTGGCCGCCTCGATCACCTCGGGCAGCGTCTTGTAGGGCGATCCCTCGGCCACCAGCAGCACCATCGGCGTGGTGGCCACCAGCGCCACGGGCGTCAGGTCCTTGACGGGGTCGTAGGCCACTTTCATCAGCAGCGGAATCAGCGTGACGTTGTCGGACTGGCCGATCACCAGGTCATAGCCCTGCGCTGGCGACCGCGCGGCCTCCGCAAGGCCCAGCGCCGTGCCTGCGCCAGGCTTGTTCTCGGGCACCACCGCCCAGCCGTTCAGCTCGTGCAGCTTGGTGCTCATCAGGCGGCCGATGTAGTCGGTGCCGCCGCCTGGCGTGGACGGGATGATGATGCGGATGGGCTTGCTGGGATAGTCCTGCGCGTTTGCAGCAAATGCCACGGCCAATGCGGCTAGCGCAACGAGTTTGCGGATCATGGTTGTCTCCTCTTTGATGGATGTCTTGGCGGTCTGGCGCCGCCTCGACAGGGATCGGGCGCTACTGCCCATCGTTCATGCAATCACTCCCGAAGCGCGCAACGCGTCGATGCGCGCGGCGTCCAGCCCCAGGCCCTGCAGAATCGCATGAGTCTGCGCGCCCTGCGCGGGCGGATCGAACCGCTTGCCCGCCTTGCGGCCGTCGAACTCGATGGGCAGCGCGGCGGCCGAGATTTCGCCGCCGTCCGGCAGCCGCGTTTTCAAGAGCGCGCCGCCAGCGTTCAAGTGCGCATCGTCGAGCAAATCGTGCGGCTGGCGGATCGGGCCATACGACAGGTTGGCCTCTTCCAGCGCGGCGCACAGCTCGTCGGTCTTCCACGTCTTCAGGATCTCGCCCACGCCAGGCACCAGCCACGACCGCGCGGCTTCGCGATCGACGGCGGTGGCCAGGCGCGGGTCCGCGGCCCACTCGGGCGGCAGGAATTTCTGCGCGAAGTTGCGCCATTGCGCATCGCCCACCACCGCCACGAACACGCGGCCATCCGCCGTCTCGAAGACGTCGTACACGCCCCATGGCGGCTTGCGCTCCGCGCCCATGGGTTTGGGCGCCGTGCCCGTCAGCTGGAACTGCGCGATGAACTGCGCAACGAGCAGAAGATTGTTTTCAAAGAGCCCGGACCGGACATGGCGTCCGCGGCCCGTCGCGTGGCGGTCGTGCAGCGCCGCCAGCGCGCCCACCACCCCGAACGTGCCGCCCAGGATGTCGTTGACCGACGCCGCCACCCGCTGCGGCGTGTCCGCGCCGCCGTTGATGTAAGCCAGCCCGCCCATCATCTGCACCACCTCGTCCAGCGCCGTGCGGTGCTTGTAGGGACCGGACAGAAAGCCCTTGAGCGACACGTAGATCAGCCCCGGGTTCTCGGCCGACAGCGATTCATAATCCAGGCCGTACTGCGCCAGGCTGCCGTCGCGGAAGTTCTCCACGATCATGTCGGTCTGAAACGCCAGCTTGCGCACGACCTCCTGCCCCTCCGGCGACTTCAAGTCGATCGCCAGGCTCTGCTTGTTGCGGTTGAAGACGGGAAAGTAGCCGCTGCCGGATCCCTTCAGGCGGCGCGTGCGGTCGCCATCGATAGGTTCCACCTTGATGACGTCGGCGCCCAGGTCCGCCAGCGACAGGCCGGCGGCCGGCCCCATGATCATGTGGGACAGTTCCAGGACCTTGATGCCGCGCAGGGGCAGTTCGGTGCTGTCCATGAAGGGTGAAGCCGGTGCTGCTGTCATCTCGGGTTCCTCTTGCCAGCCTGTTCGATGGAAGCGCGGCGGCGGCCAGGGACACTCGCCCGCCGCCGCCCGCCTGCCTGCATGATCGCGGGCTGGCGGCCAGGGCGGGTAGCGGTCTTTCAGCACGGGGGCATTCTCGTTTGGGAACGTCCGGGTTACCCCTGAGACGCCCATCAGCTGCCCAGCACGCCCAGATGCGCCAGCAGCGCGCGTGCGGCCGGCGACAAGGCGTCCGGATCCCGCACCGCGACGCACAGCGGCGTGCTGGACCAGGGCCCCTCCAGCGGAATAAATCGGATGTCCAGGTGCGCCAGCCGCGCCTTCAGGTAATGGGGCACCACGGCCACGCCCATGCCGCGCGCCACCAGCAGGCAGATGGTCTCGTGCGAACTGACCCGCGCGCTGATGCGGCGCGTCATGCCCGCGTCGCGCGCGGCCTGGTCGAACACGCTGCTGATGCCGTTGTCCCGATTCAGCTCGATCTGCTCGAACGGCAGCAATTGCGCATACCCCAGCGTCTCGCGGTCGGCCAGCAGGTGCCGGCCGGGCACCACCGCCGCCAGTTCGCAATGGCCAAAGGGAAATACCTGCAGACCGTCGTGGCCGAAGTCCGATCCCGCCGCCACGTCCGCCTGCCCTTCCAGCACGGCACGAAAGGCCGTCTGCGTGGTGTCCTCTTCCAACGAGATGTCGATCTGCGGGTTCGCGCGGCGAAAAGACTGGATCTGCGCCGGCAGGTCGCCAGACAGGGCCGCGAAACTGACCGCCAGCCGGATATGCCCGCGCACCCCGGTCGCGAATCCCGCCATGTCGCGGTGCATGCGGTCCATGTCTTCCAGCACGCGGCGCACGTGCGCGGCCAGCGCATCGCCCGCCGGCGTCGGCTGCACGCCCTTTACGCCGCGCTCGAGCAGCGGCACGCCAAACGCGTCCTCCATCTCCGACATGCGCTTGCTGACTGCGGACGGCACGATGTTTTCACGGGCGGCGGCGCGCGCCAGGCTGCCCTCTTCCAAGGCGGCCAGGAACAGGCGCAGGGAAACGGGGTCGATGTCGCGGGATGGCGGGGCGGGCGGACTGGGTTTCATGGCGCAAAGTGTCGTCCGGAGTCCGGGCCCGCAGGGATCGGGGTTTACCCGCGCGCGGCCGCGGCAACAATTCGCCGCCGCGCGCGCGGCCATGCGGTCTAGATGGTATAGTCTCGCCCGCTGCCGGCCCCACGCGGACCGCGCATCGCCCGAGTGGTGAAATTGGTAGACACAAGGGACTTGAACAAATTTGAGCCCTTTGGAGGAAACTCCAAAGGTGTAGCCCGTCAAACTCGGTGAAGGCCCTGGACCCCGTCCGCGCTAATGCCGAGCCAAGCCCTGGTGGCCAACCGGGGAAGGTGTAGAGAGCAGACGGCGGGCACCTAAGGCCGGCAAGGCTATGGTGAAGGCGTGCTCCAGACCACGAACAGCAAGCCTGTGCTGGCGGCGAAAGCCGAAGTGGTAAGAAAATCCCTCGGCCTCGCGGCCGTACCGGTTCGATTCCGGTCTCGGGCACCACCCCTCGCATCACCCCCGCACTGGACAAACCGCGCACCGGCGCGGCAAGCTTGGACTTCGAGACGCGCTCCCAGCGCGCCGCCCGTTACACCGGGAGCCGTCCATGTGTTCGCACTATCAGACGCTGAAAGACGCCGAACTGCTGTTGCAGAAGTTCGGCGTGCGCCGCAAACCCGCCGCCATCGGCAAGTACGACATGTGGCCTCGTTACGAAGGGCTGTTCGTGCGCCGCCCGCCCGAGCACGACGCGGGCGACGATGCCGTCCCGGAACGCGAGGCGGTCACCGGCCGCTGGGGCTTGATCAGCGCCATGACCCGCACGGGCGGCCTGGACCGCGCCAGCAAGCTGTCCACCTTCAACGCCCGCGCCGAGACGGCCGCCGCGTCCTACACCTTCGGCAACGCCTGGCGCCGCGCGCAACGCTGCATCATCCCCGCCGACGCGATCTTCGAACCCGACTGGACCTCCGGCAAGGCCGTGGCCACCCGCTTCACCCGCGCCGACGGCAAGCCCATGGGCATCGCAGGACTGTGGGACCGGTATCGCGATGCGGCGGGGCAATGGCACGAGACCTACACCATGCTCACCATCAACGCCGACCTCGATCCCCTGTTCAGCCGCTACCACCAGCCCGGCACGGAAAAGCGCATGGTGGTGATCCTGCCTGAAGGCGCATACGGCGACTGGCTGACCGCCGCAGCGGGGCGAAGCCGCGAAATGCTGGTGCCGTTTCCGGCGGAACAGCTGACGGCCACGCCGCTGGGTTGAGCGCCAACTCAGCGCTTGAGCGATGCGGACCTTCCGTTGGCCTCCTGGGCATTCACGACGGCAACGGCCTTCCCCTTGCGCGGCAGGTCCGCCAACAGGGTCCGAGGCAGCGCGAATCCCTCGAAGAGCGCGTGTGTGAATGGATTGCGGGACTTTTCGGCAGACACCCGGTAACGCATCGCACCATCGCTGGCGCTGAAGCTCAGATCCACGCTGGTCGCGTTGGCGCTGTCCAGCCGCGCCTGGCTCAACAGACGGAACAACGACCAAGGCCCCCGATACGCAAGCGTGCTGCTGGTGCCGTTGCTGCGCACCAATGTGACGCGGCTTTCCGTGTTGGCGCCCAAGCTGTTGGGCCAGATCAGCACCACGCTGTTGGCCGCCCCATGGCTGTAGGAGATCAACTGGCCCTCCACG
This sequence comes from Achromobacter sp. E1, assembly GCF_037039475.1. Lineage (NCBI taxonomy): Bacteria > Pseudomonadati > Pseudomonadota > Betaproteobacteria > Burkholderiales > Alcaligenaceae > Achromobacter > Achromobacter sp. E1. The sequence goes on along the minus strand of NZ_CP146253.1, from coordinate 1,197,531 downwards.
CTCAGAACGCTGCTTCGCCGCGTTGCCGCCAGTCCCAAGGGCTCCACGCTGAACTGAACGCTCAACGCCCCCCGGCTATTGAAAAACGCATCCTGGATCCGGTCTGCGGCTTCAAGCTGTTCAAGAACGTCCATGCGCACCAGATAGCCTCCGTGCCGCTCGGAATGCAACGCCTCGAGGTTGTCTTCCAGAAACAGCTTCAGGTATTGCTCCTTGAATTGGGCCAGCCGTCCTTGCGGCCCAAACATGGCGGTGAAATCCTCGAGCGACGCGTCGGTCCGGCCCGCCGGATTGAACGGATAGCGGTTGGCCAAACGTTCGTCGTAAAAGCGATAGACCTCGGTATTCCAGCGCCGTTCCAGCTCCTTGAGCGCCTCGATCACGAGAACCTGCGACGATTCATCCGCCAGCTTTTTCACCTGCCGATTGAGCGGCTCCGGCATACCCGCGGCAATGCGTTGAAGATTGCCGATGGGGTCCTCGCCCTTCAGCGTGAATCGCGCCAGCACCACGCTGAGGGCCGCCTTGCCCGGGTCCGGGCTGTCCTGCACGCTCTTCACAACGTCATGGACCCGGGCCACGGCAGCGATGCTCTCGTCCAGATACGAAGGTTTAAGTTCCGTTGCGCGCAGCACATCGGTCAATGGACGGAAGGGACGCGCGATAGCGGCAATCTGCTGGTCCTTGGCCACGCGGGCGGGAGATGCCGCGTCGCCATCCGGCTTGTCCTGCGGCATGCGCGCATCCAAAGGATGCAGGCTGGTGTTGTCGCGTACCGTCTCCACCAGCCGCCGCAAGGGGGCTGCAGGGCTGATGACGCTGCCCAGGACACTCACCGCCTGGGCAATGTCATCAAAGTCGGCTACCTCCAGACGATTCAAGCTGCGCTGCCACGTGTCGATGTAGTCGCGGTTGTAGATCGCGCGAACCCGGATGGCGAGCGCCTGTTTGTCGGCTTCGGAATACTCGATGCGCGCGCGCTCGCCCAACGTCCATTGATCAATGAGCGCCAGGTCCGTGAAGTCCTCGCTGCGCGGCTCAAAGTACCTCTGGTAACCGCGCGCGGTAAGCAGGGCGGCGATTCGCGCATCCGGACCGGCGGCGTTGCCGGCGTCCGCGGTCCGGTAAACGATGTCGAAAGCGGGACCGACCTCATTGCGCAGGTCCAGCGGCGATTGCAAGGCCTTGCCGGCCTGCTCACGCATGCTCATGTATACGCGCTGAGGCATGGGGACCTGCCGCAGCCGGGCCTGGATCTGCGCCACGCGGTCGCGATGCGCCGGCAGATCGGTGCGGGCGTACTTCATGGCATAGGCCAGATGGCGCATCAGCCCGTTCTGCACATCCCCGTCGCCCGGAAACGCCGCCTGCCATCGTGTGCTCATCCAATCCTGCACGACGGGCGCGCGGCGATTGTCGATATCCTCGATCATCCGGTAAACGCGCAGCGCCGCCAACTGCTCGTCGCTGCCGGCCGGCGCCGCATTGACGGCTTGCATTACCCCCCCGGCCAGTTCGGGCAGAAACCGCCGCGACAGCAGCTGCAGGTACGCTTCATCCACCTTAGGGCCGATCTTGCGGCCTTGGTACAGCCCCAGGTCCGACACCACCGGCCATGCTTCGCGATAGTCGCCAAACACCGAAACCGCGCTACGGATCTGGTCCAGCGGCGCCAGCAAGTTTCGGCCCGTCGGATCAGCGCTGCCATCAATCTGGAAAGCACTGAAGTCCCGGCTGCGCTCCAGCACCCGCGTCGCAAGATCGCGATTGATGTCGTAGTAGCGATACCAGCCACCGATCAACACAAGGCTGCCCAGCGCCGCCACGGCGAATCCCAACCGCAAAACGCGACGCTTGGCGGCCAGCACCTTCAGGTTGTCGCCAGCCAGACCTGCTTCGGGATAGATGATGCGCTGGAAGACCCGCTGCGCAAAATAGACCACGGAGTGGCCGGCCGGTTGGGTGTCCGCCAGCGGTTCTGCCAGTCCATATGATTGCGACGCAGCATTGATGAAGGCGTTGCAGAGCAATCCTTGCTGATAGACGGAAGAAAAGTACACACCACGCGGCAGCGCCGGCGTCGTGTAGCGATCGCTGCCCAGCACCTCTGCCAGAAAGCCCAGCAGCACGGGGCGCATGCCGGCCAGTTGGCCGACAAGTGAAAACAGCGCTTCCCGGGTTTCCAATGCGTTGGCATCCGCCAGCGCGTCGAACACGCGTTCGTTCAACCGGGCGATGAAGCCGTCATAGCGGCTGGCCAGTTCCTCGAGCCATGCGTCGTACTGCTTCACGGAATCAAGCGTGAACGTGAACCCGAAGATCTCTTCGCGCACCGCGCGCGGCAGGCGTGAGAAAAACGGCTCGAATCCAGCCAACAGATCGAACTTGCTCAGCACCACATACAGCGGCGGGCGCGTACCCAGGTGCCGGCTCAGTTCGCTCAGGCGCGTTCGCAAAAGGATCGCCAGCGCCTTGCGATCGCTCGCTTTCTGGTTCAGCAATGTCACCAGATCGACCATCAGCACCACGCCATTGAGCGGCCGCCGGCTGCGGTTGCGGCCAAGCCAGTCGATAAGGCCTTCCCACAGGCGCCCGTGCAGGCCGGCGGGCCAGTGCTTGGCAGGCTTGGCGGCACCGTCGGCGCGGGCGTCCTGGCCCAATTCCCCGTTTGCAGGGGCCTCCTCGTCTGCCGTTTCGATCTGGCTGATCAGCTCCCCAGGCGGGTCGATCAACACTGCCTCGCCGCCCATCCACCAATCGATGCCATAGGCCAGGTCCGGATCTGCCGGCGCGCGCACGCTGCCCGACTTGATCTCCCCCGTCAGCGAAAATCGCTGACCCGACCGGTTGATGAAACTGGTCTTGCCCGAGTTCTGTTGTCCCAGAACCAGATACCAGGGCAGCGCGTACAGGGCATTGCGGCCGTCCAGATTGGCCCGCAAGGCAGCAAGACTCGCGTCGAGCGCACGCTCCTGCGCCTGGACGAACCGCAATGCCGGGTCCTCCTGTCGTTGCCCCGCCTGCTCGCGTTCGGTCTCCAGCCGACGGTTGCGTCGGCGCAACGCGGCCAGCCAAACGATCAGCGGCAACATCAGGACCGCGAGCATGGCCAGCAGTCTGGCCGGCGCCTCGTCCAGCGGACGGCGGCCGTTCCAGCTTAGTGAGGGGCCAAGCCACCAGATTCCGATCAACACGAACAGCACGCCCAACAGCACCAGCATCGGCATCGCACTCTTGAACTGGCGCAGCACCGGCCCGCCAAATCGCTTGAAATACGCCCAGATCCTCGACATCGCGTTTCCTTCTAAAACCCAGCTTTAACGTTGTGGTCCTTCCGCGCCCGATCGGGCCGGCACGTATTGGCTCAATGGGCCGAACAGCTCCGGCTCCCACTGACTGGCAGGCGTGTCCTGCATGAGCCGTCCGACGCCCGCATACAGGTCTTGCGCCAGCCATGACAGCCCGCGCACGGCAAGCATCTCCGCCGCGATGACGCGGGCGTGCCCCCGCTGCCTCGGCGTGGCGTCCTCGCCCTGTAATTCCTGCAGGCGCCTCAAAACGGCTTCCACGCCATCGCTTGCAAGCTGTGCCGACAATTCCTCGCGCAAGACGCGGAACTCCAGCGTGGCAGGCTGCGCGGCGATTTCCGCATCTGCGCCGCTCAGCCAACCCAGCGTCTCGGCGTCAACAAAAGGGCGGCCATCGTTGAACTGCAAGTCGACCAAAACCGGAATGCGGCGCACGAATCGCTCGGTCGACGAACGGATTGCCGACGCCACTTCCTTCATTTCCAACCGCCGCGCGATGCTGGCGGCCAGAAAGCTCCCGCGGATCCAATACGGCGACGCCACCACGCTTTTCTCGACACGCTGGAGCAGCGCCGGCGTGACCGTGTTGGCGGTCAGTGCCTCGCCATACCCGTGTGCAATGTCGTTGGGCACCGCCATCAGTTCCGTGCGCATCTCCTTTCGCACGGGCGGCGCCGCGTGCAGATGCGCCCACAACGCAAAGCGGCGAAGCTGATAGCCGGCCGGATCGTAAGCATCTTGCTGATTGATGAAGTCGGCCACGCTCAACAAAGAGCGCCGGCTCGCGCGTTCGTCTCCCAGCTTCAACGCCTCGCCGGGCACGTTGAAGAAGGCCTCGCTGATGGCCTGGCCGCCTTGCTGCCCCAAGGCGGGCACGGCGGCGGCCGGCTCCGGATACCGCAGCTGCTCCACGCGTCGGGCGAATTGCGCTTCCAACCGCGTCAGCATGGCAACGTCCAGCTTTGCCGCAGCCGCCTGCGCCTGCAGCGCATCAAGCGCCTTGGAGGCAAACTCCTGGTGTTGCCGGGCGTCGTCCTGCGCTCGCAAGCCCCCCAACGCCGCGCCCAGCCGCTCGACCTGCAACGCGACGAACCGGCGCTTGACCAGAAATCCGGTCGGGCCGGGCTTGGGAAAGCCTGCCTCCCAATAGCGCTCGACCATGCCGGCCAGTACGTGGGCGGCCTCAGCCCAAGTTCGCCAGGAACCGGCCCGCAATCGGGCCGCGATCAGATGCCCTGCCACGCGAAAGTGCTTGCACTGCGACGCCAGATACTGGCGCGACGCCTCGTCGACATAGGACCAGTCCAGCCGCGGCTCGTGCAGGCCGCCCAGCTTGACCATCTCATGGTCGATGCCTTGGAACGTCTCATCTTCCTCATCGAAGCAGCCAGCAGGACTGGCGGCATCCAGCGGCGCAAGCAACGCTTCCAGGTCCAGCGCAGGGTAGTCGATCACCAATGACATGCCTCCCGTTGCTGCGCGATCAGCCCGGTCAACCCAGCCGCGTCAAACATCAGTCCGTGAACGACGGCGTAATCGCTCTCGACGCGCAGCCGGCCACCCGTGACAAACTGGCGCAGCAGGTCGATGGCCACGAGTCCCCGCCCGGCGTCGACCACGTTGCCCGGCTCGATTACCTGCCACGTCCGAGACGCCGACAATGGCCGTTCGTCGATAAACAGCCGGATGCGGATCTGGTTGCGATCCGCAGGTGCTGGCAAGAGCAGTTGAAGCCGCGAGATATTGGCGATGCAACTGAGGGCGAGATAGACGGAGTCGGCCGCGCCGTCAAGTGCAGGCGCCGAGATGAAGATCTGCGTCTGCCCGGGCGTGGCATCTTCCTGGCGAGAAACAAGAAATGTGTTGTCGCCCTTGCTTCGCTGCGCCTCGTTCTGGCGGATCAGGTCAACCAGGGCGGACGGGCGCGGCACGGCGGATGTCGCTGCGGGAACGATTATGGAGGGCGAATCCACTGCCGGCATTGGCTCTGGCGGCGTGCCGGCGATGCGATCAAAGCACGCGAGCCGCTGCAGCCCTGACACGATCGCCGTGCAATCGCTCGTGGAAGGAATGGGCGGCGTCTCCGCATGGCAAGTCGCAGCCGCCAGCATCAGAAGGCAAAAGGTGGTCGGAAATTTCATCGGGAAGAGTCCTCGCGGTCCAGGTTCCAGGCCTGGCATCGGCGTGCCAGCGTGCGCTTGGGAATGCCCAGGCTCTGCGCCGCCCGGCTGCGCGAACCTTGCAGTGATTGCAGGCGTGCGGTGACGAGCAGGCGTTCGAAGGTGTGAACCGCATGCGGCAAGTTGTCGGTGTGAAGCAGTCCATGCAGATGGCGATGCACCTGATCGGCGCATTCGAGGGCGTTGCCGCCAGCCTCCGGTTGATGCAGGTGCTGCAGGCCGATCGCCGCGCCGGCGCCGGCCCGCTCGGCGGCCACCAGCAACATGCTGCGCAGTTCTCGCACGTTGCCGGGAAAGGGATGGCCCTCCAGGAAAGCCAGCGCGCGTGCCTCCAGCCCCTGAACATGGGTGCGTTGCTCGCGGTTGTGCCTGAGGATCACGTGCGACGCGAGCGCGGCAATGTCGCCTGGCCGGTCGCGCAGCGCGGGCAGGTGAAGCGTCTGCTGGCGAATCCGAAAATAAAGGTCTTCGCGGAATCGTCCCGCCTGGATCAACTGCGCCAGGGGCTGATGCGTCGCGCAGATAAGCCGAAAGTCCGAGGCGTGCTCCCGATCGCCTCCAAGCGGCCGATACTTCTTTTCGTTGAGCAACCGTAGCAAGGCGGCCTGCAGGGCAAGCGGCATGTCGCCAATCTCATCCAGGAACAGCGTCCCGCCATCGGCCTGCGCCACCAACCCTGCGCGCGCGTGCGTCGCGCCGGTGAAGGCCCCGCGCACATTGCCGAACAGCTCGGCCTCGATCAGGTCCTTGGGAATCGCGGCGCAATTCACCGGCACGAACTTTCCTCCGCGCGGTGACGCCTGATGGATCAACCAGGCGGCGTGGTCCTTGCCCGTTCCTGTTTCACCCGTCAACAGCACGGCGAGCGTGGAGTCGGCAAAGCGCAGGATGTCCTCGCGAACCTGCCTGGCCGCAGGGCTGACGCCGATGAATTCCGCCGCCAGCAAGCGCGCCGTGCGAACGCCGCGGCGCTCCTCCTGCGGCTGGCGCAAGCTGTTCTGGTAGCGCGCGTTTTCGGACGCGCTCATCTGCGCACACAGGCGCGCCGCCAGAAGCTCATGGGTCTGCAGCAACAATTGCCACAGCGGATCGGCACGCCAGGTCTGCAGGCGGCGCGCATCGCCAGCCATTACCAGCACGGAGGCGACATGCTGGCGACTGTCGCGCTGCGGCAGCGCAAGCAGCGCGCTTTGCGGTCCCAAGCACTGCGTCAGGCGTTCAAATCCGGCGCCCACCGCGACCAGCGCCGACAGGCGCTCCACAAAACATGGCTGGCCTGCCGTCAGGCTATAGACGACCGGATCGTCCAGCGCCTCAAGGTCTATCGCCGGAAACGGTTCTGTTTCCGGGGGGACGCTGGCGAGTGGCAGCAACTGATCTCCCGCCGCATCGCGCATGTACACACAGGCGGCGCGCAAACTTGCGAATCGGGTGAGAGCGGACAGGAAAACAACCGCCAGCGCCTGCGGATTGGGGGCCATGGCCAGACTCCTGGCGATCTCGGCCACGTCGTGCGCGTTCATCGCCGCGCCTCAGTCCAGACTGGCCGTGAAAGCGCTGGATTGCCACTGCAATCTCGCGTTGCCAAACGGCGCGCCGGTGGCCAGGCGCTGCAAAACCGCCAGGGACAACGGCGGGAGCAGTTCGCCGTCAATGCTCGCGTCCAGCAATCGGGCGCCGTTCGCGTGGCGGTTGCAGCGCCTGCGCAACTCAGCCCGTGCCTCTGTATCGATGTCCAGCACGGCGTCATAGCGCGTGCGGAATTGGGCTTGAAGCCGCGCCAACCGTGCATCGACAATCTCTCCCAGCACGGCTTCGTCCAGGTAGCGGTAGGGAACGACCTGCATGCGGGCAAGCAGCGCGGGCTTGAAAAACGCCAACAGCCGCTGGCGCAGCGCTTCGTCAGTCAAATCCGCCAGCTCACCGCCCTGCTCGTCGAAGCCTAGATTCGACGTCAGGATGAACAGCACGTTCCTGCAGTCGATCTGTCTCCCTTCCCCATCGGCTAGTTCGCCCTTGTCGAAAGCCTGGTAGAAAATGTTCAGCACTTCGGGATGGGCCTTCTCCACCTCGTCCAACAGCACCACGGCGTACGGTTGCCGGCGGATGGCTTCGGTCAGCACACCGCCTTCACCGTAGCCGACATAGCCCGGCGGTGCGCCCAGCAGGCGGGACACGGTGTGCTTTTCCTGAAATTCGGACATATTGATGACGGTGAGGAATTGCTTGCCGCCGAACAGCACCTCGGCCAGCACGAGCGCCGTCTCGGTCTTGCCGACACCGCTGGGACCGGCAAGCAGAAACGCGCCCAGTGGGGTGCCGGGCCGTCGCAGATCCGCCATCGCGGTGAGCAAGTGCCTGTGCACGCGGTCTATCGCCGCTTCCTGGCCCTTGACGCGCTCGCGAAGCAACATCGGCAGTTGCGCCAGACGTTCCGTCTGGCTGCTGTCCAGAGTGGTCACCGGAATTCCGGTCCAGTCCGCAATGACTTGCGCGATCTGCTCCCGTCCAACATCCGCATGCAGCAGCGCGCCGCCGCGCTGCAATTCGGCCAGCTCGGCGACCGCCGAGGCGAGGTCCGCATCCTCTTGGACGGACGCGCTTTCGCCATGGCCGCTTCTCAAGGCCAGAATGTCGTCGACCAGTTGCCTTTGGCTTGCCCAGGACGCCTGAACGTGTCCGGCCCGCCGCTGCACGTCGGCTGACATTTCCTCCAAGGCAGCCAATCGTGCAGGATTGGCTTTTTTCCCTGCCCGCGCGTCGCGCCGCAGCAAGGCTGACTCCGCCTCGATCTGAGTCTGCTCCTGCATCAGATTTGCCAGTTTGCGAGGTGGCTCGGCCAACGCGGTGGCCACGCGAGCGCAGGCCGTGTCCAGGACGTCGATTGCCTTGTCCGGCAATTGACGTCCCGACAGATAGCGCGCCGACAATGCGACTGCCGCCTGCAGGGCGTCATCGCCGATATAGACGCCGTGCGCCTCCTCATAGGTCTGGCGCAGGCCGCGCAGGATATGAACGGCGCTTTCGGCGCTGGGTTCGTTTACCTTGACCAGCTGGAAGCGGCGCGCAAGGGCCGGGTCCCTTTCGAAATACTTCTTGTATTCCGACCACGTCGTGGCGGCGATGGTGCGCAGTTCGCCGCGCGCCAGCGCGGGCTTGAGGAGATTGGCTGCATCACCACTTCCTGCTGCATTACCGGCGCCGATCAGCGTGTGCGCTTCGTCGATGAACAGAATGACCGGCCGCGCCGACGACCTGACTTCGTCAATGACCGCCTTCAGCCGCTTTTCGAATTCACCCTTGACGGACGCACCGGCCTGCAGCGCGCCCAAGTCCAACACCCAGATCGCAACCTGATGCAGCGCTTCGGGCACGCGCCCCTCGGCGATGCGTAGCGCCAGCCCCTCGACGACGGCACTTTTGCCGACCCCGGCGTCTCCCACCACGATGGGATTGTTTTTCCGGCGGCGCGACAGAATGTCGATCACCAGATCGATCTCCGCGTCGCGGCAAAGCACCGGATCTATGCGTCCCTCGCGCGCCTGAGCAGTGAGGTCATGGCCGAACCGGCCCAGCGCGCTGTCGTCACTGTGTGGGGCGGGCAGCGATGCCGCCGCTCCGACCTGGGCGGGTGTTTCCGACGAATCCGCCAGCACTACGCCGAAATTCTTGCGCAGCGCTTCGCGGTTGACGCTCTCGAAATACGAGACCGCCGCCAGGGGTAGATACCGCGGCGCATTGAGCAGGGCCGCAAGGAGCAGGCTGCCTCCCCGAATCTCCGTCTGCCCCAACTCCAACGATCCGAGCAGCCAGGCTTCCTGAAGCAACTCGATCAGCAGCGGAGAAAAGGTTGGGTATTGCTCCGTGCTCTCGGCCTGATACGACGCGCGCCCGGACATGACGGCCCGCGCCCCATCCACGTCCAGCGCGACGTGCCGCAATAACAACCTGACGTCGCCCAGCGGCTGGTCCAGGAGCTTGGACATCACCAGTGCAACAGTGACCTCGGCGCCTCGCTGGCTGATGCACAAGCTGGCGGCTTCTTCCAGAGCCTGACGGCAGGCAGGGTTCAAGCGCTGAATAACTGCGGGCAAATCAATTCTGATCATGGATCGCACTCGGCCGACACGATGTCGTTATTTATCTTCAAGGCCCAAACACGCTCCGCAAATGCAGCAATTAATAACGGAGATTATCTGAAACCCACAAAAATACGCGGCAAGAATATGCGATGAACAACAAATTAAACAAGCATTTATTTTTCGAATTCTTATTATTCTGCGAACTCGATAACCCCCTTAGGATCACAGAAATCAGTATTTCAAAAACCAAACTGATTAATTACAAAACACCAAACGTCATCGCCCAGCTTAATCAGGGCCTTCCAAATCCGTTGCTTCCGCGTTAATAACCAGGAACTTTCATGGCTACAAAATCGGCTTCCGTCGCCCCACAAGAACGTATCAACATCAAATACGTGCCCGCGACGGGTGATCAGCAGACAGAAATGGAATTGCCCCTCAAGCTGCTCGTCACGGGCGATTTCAAGGGACACGGGGAAGAAGCCGCGCTGGAAGACCGCCCGCTGGTCCGCGTCGACAAGGACAACTTCGACGAGGTAATGGCGGGCGCCGGACTGCAACTGGCCATGCAGGTGCCCACTCGACTCGGCGATGGCCAAGAGGACGACACCCTGAGCGTGGGCCTGCAATTCAAGGGCATCCAGGATTTCGCGCCGGATGCCATCGCCCGGCAGGTGCCAGAACTGAACAAGCTGCTGGAGCTCAGAGAGGCGCTCGTGGCGCTCAAGGGGCCACTGGGCAACGTGCCCGCGTTCCGCAAGCAATTGCAATCGCTGCTGGCCGACGACAAGGCGCGCAGCGCATTGGCCAAGGAACTGGACCTCGTGCTGGACACGTCCGCATCCTGATCCCCCACCCATCACCTACTGCCCACAGGTTTACAAGGACAAGCGCATGAAGGCTCAAGCCAGCGTTGCACCGGAAACGAAACAAAGCCAGGGACTGCTCGAGCAGATCATGGCGCAGACCCGAATCGAACCCACGCACGAGGGTTATGCCGTCGCTGAACGGGGGGTCGCGGCATTCATCGGCGAAATTCTAAAAAGCGATGAACGCGAGCAGCAGGTAAATAAACAGCTCGTCGACCAGATGATTGCCGAAATCGATCGAAAAATCGGTCATCAAATGGATGCAATTCTGCATCACAAGCCGCTGCAGGAACTCGAATCCGCCTGGCGTGGACTCAAACTGCTGGTGGACAGGACGGATTTTCGGGAAAACATCAAGATCGAAATCCTGCACGTCACCAAGGACGAATTGCTCGACGATTTTGAAGGCTGCGGCGACATCACGCGCAGTGGTTTGTATAAGCACGTCTATACCGCCGAATATGGGCAGTTCGGCGGCGAGCCGATTGCCAGCATTGTGGGCAACTACACGTTTGGCCCCTCGGCGCCCGACATCAAGCTGCTTAGCTATGTCGCCTCGGTTGGCGCAATGGCCCACGCGCCGTTCCTCGCCGCGGCCGGCGCCGAGTTCCTGAACCTCAAGAGTTTCCAGGATCTGCCCAATCTGAAGGAAGTGAAGGACATTTTCGAAGGTCCGCGCTTTGCGAAATGGCGCGGCCTGCGCGAATCCGAAGACGCCCGCTATCTTGGACTGACCATGCCGCGCTTCTTGCTGCGCCAGCCCTACGATCCCCTTGAAAACCCCACCCGCAGCTTCGTGTACCGCGAGACGATCGCAGGCGACCATGACAACTATCTGTGGGGCAACACGTCCTACCTGCTCGCCAGCCGCATCACCGAGAGCTTTGCCAAGTATCGCTGGTGCCCGAACATCATCGGACCGCAATCCGGCGGCGCGGTCGACGACCTGCCGGTGCACCTGTACGAATCCCTGGGACAGCTGCAAGCCAAGATTCCCACTGAAGTGCTGGTGTCCGACCGCAAGGAATTCGAGTTGGCCGAAGAGGGTTTCATCCCCCTGACGATGCGCAAGGACAGCGACAACGCCGCCTTCTTCTCCGCCAACTCGGTGCAAAAGCCAAAACGCTTCCAAAAGACGCCCGAAGGCCAGGACGCACAGACCAACTACAAGCTGGGCACGCAGCTGCCCTACATGTTCATCATCAACCGCCTGGCGCACTACATCAAGGTCCTTCAGCGCGAGCAGATCGGCAGCTGGAAGGAGCGGCAAGATCTGGAACGTGAGCTCAATGGCTGGCTCAAGCAGTACATCGCGGACCAGGAAAGCCCGTCTTCCGATGTGCGCAGCCGCCGTCCGCTGCGCGCGGCCAAAGTCCAGGTGCAGGACGTTGCCGGCAACCCGGGCTGGTACCAGGTTTCGCTGGCCGTGCGCCCGCATTTCAAGTACATGGGCGCCAACTTCGAGTTGTCGCTCGTCGGCCGCCTGGACAAGGAATAACGCGGCATGCCCAGAACAACCGGGCAGGCGAGCCTGTTCGAGCGGCTGACTCCGGACGCGCCGCCGCGGCGCGTCCGGTCACGCCAGGATGCCGCAGCGGCGCGCATCCTGGCGATCAAGCGTCATCTCGAGCTGATCCTCAACAGCCGTCAGGGGTGTTCGCTGAGCACGCCCGGCCTGGGTCTGCGCGACTTCAATGACGCCGCCATCGGCAGCGCCGACCTGCTGCTGCGCGTCAGCCAGGACATCCGCCAGTCGGTGGCCCAGTTCGAACCTCGGGTCCGCGTGCTGGCGGTTCGCGCCCGCCCCGATGCCTCGCGTCCGCTTGACCTGACTTTCCGGCTGGACTGCCTGGTTCCCCTTGCCAACGCCGCCGAACAGGTCGAGATCGACCTCATCATCCACCGCCCGGATCGACTCGCGCGAATCGTATAGCCATCGCCCAAGGAGGCGCATCGAACATGCCGTTGCGGGGAAAATTCCGCGAAGAAATGGATTACCTGCGCAGGCTCGGCCGCGAGTTTGCGCGCGACAATCCGCAGCTATCGCAGTTTCTGGGCGACGAAGCGGCCGACCCCGATGTGGAGCGGCTGCTGGAAGGTTTTGCGTTCCTGACGGCCAAGCTGCGGCTCAAGATCGAAGACGACCTTCCCGAGCTGACCCATTCGCTCCTGCAACTCTTGTGGCCGAATTACCTGCGCCCCCTGCCCAGCGTGACCATCATGCGGTTCGACCCGGTCGATCGCGCCATCACGACGCGGCAGGTGATACCAAAGGGTACGCAGATCCTGTCTCACCCCGTCGAAGGAATCCGTTGCGAGTTTCGAACCTGCGCGGACGTCACGATCTATCCGCTACGTATCCAGGAAGTCAGCGATGCGCACTCGCGCGAGAAGTCCATCATGCGCGTGGACCTTGCACCGATGGCGGGAAATTCGCTGGACAGCTTCGACTGCGATCAGCTCGACTTTCATCTGAGCGGTGACGACACCACGGCACTGACGCTGTACTTGTGGCTATCCCGGTACTTGAGCGAGATACGGGTGGAATGCGGGGGACAAACGCGCCAGCTGTCGCCGCGCCAAGTGAGCTTTCCCGGATTCTCTCCCGAAGAAGCGTTGCTTCCCTATCCCAAGAACGTGTTCGACGGCTATCGGATCCTCCAGGAATACTTCATCTTCCCCCGCCGCTTTCAGTTCTTCAGCCTGACGGCCTTACGTTCGCTCTGGCCGGCGGACAGCCACGGCAACGTCCGCGTGGAGTTCCATTTCTCGCGCCCCATGCCCGCCGACATCCGGCTGCGCAACAACGACCTGATGCTGTACTGCACGCCCGCAGTGAATCTGTTCGAGCACGATGCAGAGCCCATCAATCTGAATGGCCGTCAGGCAGAGCAACGGATTCTACCGGGGGGACAACGCCAGGACGCTTACGAAATCTTCAGCATCGACAAGGTGAGCGGTTGGCACCGCAAGGCGGATGGCCAGCGCGGAGAATTCCTGCGCACCTTCCATCCGTTCGAATCACTGCAGCACGAGATCGAACATGCGCAGGGCCGGTCGGCCCTCTACTACCGAACGCGGATCGAGAAGGAATTGGCCAGCGACGGCGTGCGGCATCGGGTTTCGTTCATCCGAAGCGATGAGACCCATTACATCGATGAGGATGAAACCGTTTCGCTTGCGCTGACCTGCACCAACAAGGACCTGCCCCTATCCCTCGCGGCTGGTGACATCTGCCTGCAAACGCAAACCACGCCAACGTTCGCACGCTATGGCAACGTCACAAGGCCCACGCCGTCATATCGGCCGGTCCTGGACGGCGAACTGCAATGGACGCTGATTTCCAACCTGTCGCTCAATTACCTGTCTTTGCTGTCGACAGAGCCGCTGAAGGCGGTACTTCGCGGCTACGACTTCGCGGCGCTGCATGACATTCAGCGCGCCCGCGCCACGCGAAAGCGGCTGGACGGCATCGAAGGCGCGGTCACCACACCGACGGACCTGCTGATGAAGGGCCTTCCCATCCGCGGCCTCAAGACAAGCATCCGGCTGGATCCGCAGGCCTTCCTGTGCGAAGGCGACCTGTACCTGTTCGGCACGGTGCTCAGTCACTTCCTCGCCTTGTACGCGAGCATCAATTCCTTTCACCTGCTGGAAGCCACCAACACCGGCAACAACGAACGCTACGAATGGCCCCTGCAGACCGGCAAACAACCGCTGATCTAGCCGACCATCTGCTGGCTGACGCGAAGAACTTTGATTTCTTCCGCCTGCTCGAGCAGTTGCACGGCTTGCACGGCGACAACCTGGAAGCCCCGGACAGCGCGGCGCCGGAGCGCCAGCGTGTGCGCCTTGGCAGCTCCGCAGGACTGGGGTTTCCGGCGTCCGACGTCGAGTTGGCCGAACGCATGCCCGAGTCCGCCAGCAGCGACTACCGCGTGCAAGCCACTTTTTTCGGCCTGCAGGGACCGGATTCCCCCCTGCCCGGCTTTTATCTGGATCGGCTCGCTTACGAATACGGCCAAGGCATTGGCATTCGTCCGGCATTTCTGGACTTCTTCCATCACCGGCTGCTGACGCTGCTGCATCAGGCCTGGCGCAAATATCGCTATTACGTGCGTTTCCAAAGGGAGGCGCAGGATCGGTTCTCGCGCTACGTTTTCGCCATGGTGGGATTGGGCGACTCCGAGCTGCGCGGCGTGACCCCCATCGCCTGGAGCCGCCTGCTGAGTTATGCGGGCGCGATTGCGGGGCGTAGCCGTTCAGCGCAGGTGGTCGCGGGCATCATTGCGCACTGTTTCGACCTCAAGACGGTGCGCCTGCGGGAGTTCGAGCCGCGATACATGCACATCAACCCTGGCCAACGGCTAGCGCTGGGAAGGCGCAACGGAACGTTGGGCGATTCCTTTGTGATCGGCGATCGTGTACGTACACGCTATAGCAAGTTCACCATCGTCATTCCCGACCTTGATCAACGACGTTTTCGCGAGTTCCTGCCCAGCGGCGAGGATTTCGAACGCCTGCGCAAACTGATCGACTTCCTGCTGCGCGACCCGGCCGCTTATGACCTGGAACTCGGGTTGCGGCAGGAAGAGGTCCCGCCATTCAACCTGGGACGCGCCACCGGCGCGCATCTGGGTTGGACCAGTTTCGTGGCGCATACGGTCGTGCGCCGCGCCTCCCACGTCAGAATCAAGGCGCGCTTATGACACCCTCACTCTCTGAGCGCGGCATCGTGCTCGTCGTCGCCAATCCCCAGGCGCTGCAGCATGGCAGCACGCCCCGTCATCGATTTGACCTGAACGGCGGCACCATAGGCAGCCACGGCGCAAGCTGGACCTTGGCGGACAAGGCGGGACGCGTGCTTGCGTTGCACTGCGAGATCCGCCACAGCGACGACGCATTCTGCGTGATAGACCGATCAGGATGCACTCGTGTCAACGATGCGCGCGACCCCTTGGGCGTGATGGTGGGCGCGTGCCTGAGCGACGCCGACGTCCTGCACATTGGGCCGTACAGGGTTACGGTGCACCTGGACGACGCGCTGCATGCGATGCCGGATGCTTCGCGCCATCTCGCCCAATATGACGTGAGCGAGATCCTCAATGCGCATCGCGCTGCAATGGACGATTTGCCGGCCGACCGCTATCCGTTCGATCAGGCCCGCGGCACACACCGCGCAGATGCCGCCTTCCAGGCTTTGGCTTCCCCCCGCGATTCCCGCACCGACCTTGACCCGCTGCGCGCCCTGGACGCCGCGGAACAACCTTCGTTCGCCCCGCCCTCGCCACTGGATGCCGGCAATGCGCGGGGCGCAGCGCTTGCGCCCACCCAGCCGGACCTGGCCTCCACCCGTTACGTTGCGGTCGCCGGCTCGCCCAAGATCACTTCTGGAGACTTCAGCATGTCGCAGTCACGCGAACCCACTCTTACCGACCCCGGCAGGACGGCCCCGGCGGCCCCCTCCTTTGTCGATTCTGCGCAGGCGGCGTTGGCGCTGCTTCAGGGCATGGACGTGGCGCTCGATGACATGGACGCGCAGGCGGGCCGTGCACTGCTGGTCGAAGCCGGGCAGGCGCTCGGCGCGGCCATTCGAGGCATTGCTGCGCTGTACGACACCACGGAGCCTCAGGTATTGCGATTGGCGATGAACACGCTGACGCTGCAGCCCATCGAGGACAATCCGCTGCGCCTGGGCCAAGGCTATCCGGACACCGTGCGCGCCCTGTTCTCCCGAGAGCGCAGCGTCGTGCATCTGTCGCCCAAGGCCGCCGTCGAAGAGACGATGACGCAATTCAAGGGGCATCAGGCCGCCATTATCAAGGGAATCGAAGCGGGGCTGGATGCCCTGCTGCAAGCGTTTTCTCCCGAGGTGCTGGTGAAACGCTTCTGCCGCTATGGAAATGAAGATTCCGCCCATGCGGGCTCGAACGACTGGGCATGGCGAATGTACACGCATTACTACGAAGAACTCCGCTCGGCACGCCAGCGCGGTTTCGAGAAACTCTTCTGGGAAGTTTTCGCGCAGTCTTACGAACGCGCCGTGCGTGCGGAGGCCCAATGAAACGTCCGATCCTGGCCGGGCTTGCAGTCAGCATGCTCGTCGGGTGCGGCACGGTGGGCGAGGTCCTGACCAAGACAGGGCAGATCCTGATGGACCCGTCGATACCAGTGGGCGCCCCGGACGATCAGCCCAGCCTGATCGGTCTGAGCCTGTACGCCGCCGACGACGTCAATCCAAATCCTGAGAGTGCCCACGTGCCGCAGCCTGCAGATTTGTCCGGCACCGCCCAGCCGGGAGGCGATGCGAGCGGCGATGCATTCGAAATCAGCTTGCGATCGGACAACCGGCACGATTTGATCGGCGAATTGCGGGCGCTGCTCGACGAACTCGAGGACACAGCGGCGTCGCCGCAATCGATGAGCCGTGTCGATCGCGGCTCATCCCGCGTCTCCCAAGCCCGTGTCGTCGTGGCTCTATCCCCGCTTCCCCCCAGGCTTGACTTATCGCCCCACTACCTGCCCAACCGCGGATTCGGCGCCCCAGCCGCGGCGGCCAGCCAGCACCTGACAAGCGCCCCCTCTCCCCTCGCGCTCGTGGATGAGGACATTGCCGATCCGCAGGCGCACGTGCCGGCGCGCGGTCTTGGGCAGTACAGCCAAGGACTGGATTTCGCCGCTCTCCCGCCCGCCGCTCCATCGCGCAGCCTGGCCACGCCCATTGCGTTCAAGGTATTGCAACTCAAGGACGATTCGCTGTTGTTGAACGCAGACCCGCTGCTGTTGGCCAAGGACCTGGAAAAAGCGCTGGGGACCACCTTCGTGACGCAGGACGACTACGTTCTGCAGCCCGGGCAGTTCAAATACATCGACTTCGCCCGCATCCGCCCGGACACGCGATATGTCGCCATCGTGGCCGACTTCCACGCGCAGAACGGCGCTGTGTGGAAGCAGGCGTTCCGTCTGGAGCCAAAGGGACGCCGGTATGCCCTGCTGCTGACGCTGAGCGGCACGCGCGTCGCCATCACCGACGAAAGCCATCGTCCCTTGCAATCGAGTTCCAATCCATGACATCACGCAATCCCGTTATCTGGAGCGAGGGGCTTTTCGTCAAGCCTCAGCATTTTCAACAGCAGGCGCGCGCCGCCGAGCACCACGCCAATCAGCGCATCAGCGGGGTCAGCGAAAACCTGTATGGGTTCAGTGAACTGGAGTTGAACCAGGAATACCTGAGCTTTGGAAAGATTGCGATTGTGCGCGCGCGCGGCGTCATGCCCGACGGAAGCGTATTCGACATCCCCAACGATCAACCTCCTCCGGTGCCGCTGCCCATCACCGACGCCTCGGTCGTAAACCAGACCGTGTACCTGACGTTGCCGCTGCGTTCCGATGGCGTGCTGGAGGTGCAATGGCCCGAGACCTACGCCAATGCCCGTTACGTGACGCGCAGCGAAGAGGTGCGTGACACGCACAGCCAGGAGGGCGATTACGTGCCGATGAACCTGGCAGCCTTGAATCTGCAACTTGCGCTGGAACGCGACGACCGCAGCGCGTTTACAGGCATTGCCTTATGCCGCCTGCTCGACCGCCGTCCGGATGGCAGCCTGCTGCTGGACGAGTCGTTCTACCCCACGGGAATCTCGCTGAATGCGATTCCTCCGCTCAAGCGCTATCTCGGGGAGATCGCCGGTCTCATGCGCGAGCGCGCCAAGAACATCGCCGAACGCATCGGCTCTCCCGGCCAGGCCGGCGTCGCCGATGTGACTGATTTCAACCTGCTGCTGGTCCTCAATCGCCTGCATCCGCTGTTCCTGCACCTTTCCCGATTGCGTCGCGTCCATCCAGAGCAGTTGTACGTCGCTTTCAGCCAGGCTTGCGGCGAACTGGTCACCTTCACCGACGAAGGCCGAATTCCTCAGGAGTACCCTGCCTATCAGCACGACGATCCCCGCGCGTCGTTCCGGGTGCTGGAAGACACGTTGCGGCGTGCGCTGAGCACGGTGCTTCAACCCCGAGCGGTTTCGCTGCCCATCGAACGTCAGCAATACGGCGTGCTGACCTGCGCCGTGCACGACCGGCGGCTGTACTCGGAAGCTGACTTCATCCTGGCGGTGCGCGCGCGCATGCCGCTGGACACGTTGCGGCAGCAATTCGTGCAGCAGGCCAAGGTAACGTCGATGGAGAGGCTGGGCGAACTGGTCAGCCTGCAGCTCCCGGGCATTCCGTTATTGCCTTTGCCCGTCGCGCCGCGCCACCTGCCCTTTCATGCGGGATTTACCTACTTTCAGTTTGATCGAAGCCACCCAAGCTGGCAGATGATGCGAGAGACGGCGGGGTTTGGTTTCCACATTGCCGGGGATTATCCGGAAATGGAATTGCAGTTCTGGGCGATCAGGAGCCAATGACATGAGCACAATCCAGAATATAAATGCCGAGCCGGATGGTTTTTTTCGAACAAGCCCCGTCGCGGCGATCGAGCAGAAAGGTCTGATCGCATTCGACACCATTGAAAATATCGATCGCGACCCCGATCTGAATTTCCAACTGCGGGGGCATGGCTATAACCCCTTGGTCGACGGCGCACTACCATTATTCGCGCTGGTCATCCGCCTTCGCAAACTGGCGACTTATGAAGGCGTGGAGCAACTTTATGGCGCCGTACGCGACCAGATCGCAGCGCTGGATGAGGAAATCCGCCAGCACGATTACGACAGCGCCACGCAACTGGCCTATCGGTATGCGTTGTGCAGTTTCATCGACGAAGCGGTCATGGGCACGCCCTGGGGCGCGCATTCACGGTGGGCCGAACGGTCACTGCTCAGCGTGAATCACAACGAAACCTGGGGCGGTGAAAAGTTCTTCACGGTTCTGTCGCGCATGATGATGGACCGCACCAAATACCGCGATGTCCTGGAGTTCAAATACCTGTGCCTGTGCCTCGGCTTCAAAGGCAAATACGGCATGCAACATAATCAGAACGAAGCGCTTCAGGGGATTATTTCCAAATTGCATCGCGAGCTCCGTGCAATGCGTGGCGAGACGCCCGAAGTGCTTACCGATGCGCAAGAGAATATCGTTTCTAGCCGCTATCGCGTTGGCCGGCTTTGGCCCTGGTGGACGCCGTGGGTGAGCGCGGTGGTGGTATTGACGGTCATTTACGGCGCATTCGCCGTCAGCCTGCACGGGACTAGCGATCTGGTGCTGCAAGCGTTGGACGAAATCCTGAAGAAGTAATGCGTGGTCGGGCAGAACGCCGGAAAAAACACTATCCTTCTGCCTCGCCTTCCATTTTTCCGCCCGCCCGGGCGTCTGCGGCGCGCAGCGTGTGCGCGTTTTCCGGACCTGCGGCCGTACCGATCTTGAGCCTGCCCCCTCCTTCTCCCCCGTTTATCGTCCTGGACGCCTGCGTCCTTATGTCTGGCATCCTGCGCCGGCTGTTGCTGCGGCTGGCCGAGGCCGGTGTGTTTCAGCCCGTGTGGACCGAGCGCATTGGCGAGGAATGGCGCCGCAACGCCTGCCGGATCTGGGACATTCCGCCCGAGGTGATGGCCGATTTCTGGGCGGACATGAACGCGCGGTTTCCGGCGGCCCTGGAATCCGACACGCAGGTCTATGAGGCGTCGTTGCGCTATAGCGACCCCAAGGATTTCCATGTGATCGCGGCCGGACTGGCGCGGCGCGCGCGCTGCGGGCTGCCGCAGACGCCGACCGTCCAGGTGCTGACGTGGAATCTGAAGGACTTCAACCGTTCCGAGCTGCGCCGCCAGGGCCTGGACGTCTACAACCCGGACCGGATGCTGGTGCAGTGGTGGCACGCGGGGTCCGAAAACATGCAGGATGCGATCGCGCAGATTCCGGCGGACTATGTCGCGCTGGGCCGCGACCCGGAGCCGTTGACGGCAACCCTGCATCGGGAACGCCTGTACGGCCTGAAGAACCTGGTGGCCCGGCAATAAAAAAAGGGTCTGGCCGGCTTGCGCCGAACCAGACCCGGAGCCAACCGGATCCAAAAAAGTCAGTCGACCTCGACGAAGGCTTCTTCGCGCTTCTTGCGCAGCGCGGGCAATGCCACCAGCACCAGCAGGATCGCGGCAAGCGCGAGCAGCGTGGCCGACAGCGGGCGCGTGACAAAGGTGGAGAACTCGCCACGCGACAGGAGCAGCGCCCGGCGGAAGTTTTCTTCCATCATGGGCCCCAGCACCAGGCCAAGCAGCAGCGGCGCGCCTTCACACCCCAGCTTGCTCCACACGTAGCCGATGATGCCGAAGATGGCGAACATGAAGATGTCGAAGGCGTTGTAGTTCAGTGAATACACCCCGATCGTGCAGAAGACCAGGATCGCGGGGAACAGCATGCGATACGGCACGCGCAGCAGCTTGACCCAGATGCCGATCAGCGGCAGGTTCAGCACCACGAGCATCAGGTTGCCGATCCACATCGAGGCGATCAGTCCCCAGAACAGCTCGGGGTGGCTGGACATGACCTGAGGACCGGGCTGAATGTTGTGGATGGTCATCGCGCCGACCATCAGCGCCATCACGGCGTTGCCCGGGATGCCCAGGGTCAGCAGCGGGATGAACGAGGTCTGCGCGCCGGCGTTGTTGGCGGATTCGGGTCCCGCCAGACCGGCCGGGTGGCCCTTGCCGAAGCGCTCCGGCTCTTTCGAGAGCTTCTTTTCCAGCGTGTAGGACGCGAAAGCCGACAGCACCGAACCGCCGCCCGGCAGGATGCCCAGGGCCGAGCCCAGCGCCGTGCCGCGCACGATGGCGGGCGCGGCCTCGCGGAATTCCTGGCGGTTGGGATACAGCGAACCCACCTTGTCGGTGATCTCGACCCGGTTTTCCTTCAGTTCCAGGTTGCTCATGATTTCCGACAGGCCGAACACGCCCATGGCCACGATGGCGAAGTCGATGCCGTCCTGCAGTTCGGGAATGCTGAAGTCGTAACGCGCAACACCCGAGTTCACGTCGGTGCCGACCATGCCGAGCAGCAACCCGAGCAGGATCATGCAGATGGCCTTGGGCAGCGAGCCCGACGCCAGCACCACGGCACCGATCAGGCCCAGGGCCATCAGCGAGAAGTACTCGGCCGGCCCGAACGCAAAGGCCACTTCGGCCAGCGGCGGCGCAAAGGCGGCGATCAGCACGGTGGCGACGCTGCCCGCGAAGAACGAGCCGATGGCTGCCAGCGATAGCGCGGCCCCGGCCCGCCCGTTGCGGGCCATCTGGTGCCCATCCAGCACGGTCACCACCGCCGAGGTCTCGCCGGGCAAGTTCACCAGAATGGCCGTGGTCGAGCCGCCATACTGCGTGCCGTAGTAGATGCCGGCCAGCATGATGAGGCCCGCGGTGGGCGGCAGCACGTAGGTGATGGGCAGCAGCATGGCGATGGTCGGCACGGGTCCGAGTCCCGGCAGCACCCCCACCAGCGTGCCCAGCAGGCAGCCGATGAATGCGTAGGTCAGGTTTTCGGGGGTGAATGCCACCGAAAAGCCCAACATCAGGTTTTGAAGCAGTTCCATGTCCGGTACCTCAGTTGGTCAGCACGCTGGGCCACAGCGGAAAGATGAGACCCAGCCCGCGAATGAACGCGAGGTAGGAGAACGCCACGAGGAACAGGCCGTTGGCGACGGCGACCTTCCAGTTGAATTCGTGGCTGGCAACGCTGCTGATCAGGACGAGCAGGAATACCGAGAGATACAGCCCGAGATAGCGCAGGGAAAAGCCGTACAGGAACACGGACCCGACGACGAGAAAGAGGATGCGAAAGTCATAGCGGCCGATGGTCGTGGTTTCGGCGCGGGGGGACAAGGCGCTCATCAGCACCGTCGCGCCCATCAGCGCCAGCACGATGCCGAGCCAGAACGGAAAGTAGCCGGGGCCCATGCGCGCCGCGGTTCCCATGGAATACGTGGTCGCCTGCAAGGCGAAGCCTCCTCCCACCACGATGAACATCACGCCAGACCAGAAATCCTGTCTGTTTCTTATCAATCTGCTTTCTCCCTAATTCGTCGCAGCCAGCAAAAGACAGCTTCAAATGCGAACGTTTCTCTTTCGACGCAGCCGCTTCAACGGGCGGCAACGACATGAACGCGGGATGGTAAATCGTGCGACGACACATTCCCTATGGGTATCAACCATGAATTCCCGGGGGATATCCCGCGAACATGGAGTGGACACAACGCGGTCAACAGCGAGCTTGTGATGGCCAGCCGATCCTGGAACATCGATCAAAAAGACCGCATATCGTGGAAGTTAGGCTAAAACCAAAAAGTTCCATTGAAAATCTCAATCGCCTGCACCAAGAAACATATCGATGCATTTTTTTGGTGCGTCGGCACGCAAACGGGGCATTCCGTCGTGCGTGACTCGCAACCAATCAACGCTTCGGAAGCGCACCACCATGGGCTTCGGCCATAAAAAATCGCTCCCGCCAAAAGCTCGGCGGGAGCGACAGTTTTCTGACAGGAACTTGAAATAAAAGGCGGCGTGTCGACACCGCGCGGCGGATCAGTGGTCGTGGTTGCTGGCGGCGAAACCCGCCGCGTTCAGGATGTCGATCACTTCCTGGATATGCTCGGGACCCCGCGTCTGGAGGACAAAATCCACCTCGACATTGCGCACCGGCAGCGATGTGAACGCGCGCTGGTGATGCACTTCCGTGATGTTGGCTTGCGCGTCGGCTATGAGCTTGGTGGCGTGGGCCAGCGCGCCCGGCAGGTCGCGCAGGTCGACGCGGATGCGCGCCAGACGTCCGGCGCGGACCATGCCGCGCTCGATCAATTCGCCCAGCATCAGCGGATCGATATTGCCCCCGGTGAGCACCAGCCCGATGCGTTTGCCCTTGTAGCGGTCGCTGCCCTCTTCCTGCGCGCGCAGCAAGGCGGCCAGGCCAGCGGCGCCGGCACCTTCGACGACGGTCTTTTCAATTTCCAGCAGCACGACGATGGCATGCTCGATGTCCGCCTCGCTGACCAGCTCGATCCGGTCGACCAGCCGGCGCACGACGGGCAGCGTCAGATCGCCGGGAGATTTGACGGCGATGCCCTCGGCAATGGTGTACTGCCCCGGCGGCATGGTGGCGCCCTGGACGGCGGCGTACATGGCCGGAAAGCGCTCGGTCTGCACGCCCACGATCTCGATGGCGGGGTTCACGGCCTTGGCGGCCGTGGAAATCCCTGAAATCAGCCCGCCGCCGCCGATGGCGATGACCAGGGTATCAAGCTGGGGCTGGTCTTCCAGCATTTCCAGCGCGACGGTGCCCTGCCCGGCCATGACGGCTTCGTCGTCGTAGGGGTGGATCATGATGAGGCCGCGCTCCTGGGCCAGTTCGTAGCCGCGCGCCTTGGCGTCATCGAAGGTGTCGCCCGCCAGGACGACTTCGGCGCCGAAGCGCCGGGTATTGGCGACCTTCACGGTCGGGGTGAACCGCGGCATCACGATCACCGCCGGCACCCCCATGCGCTGCGCATGGTAGGCCACGCCCTGAGCGTGATTGCCCGCCGAGACCGCGATCACGCCCTTGGCGCGTTCGGCGTCCGACAGCGTGAGCATGCGGTTCAGCGCGCCGCGCTCCTTGAAGGACGCGGTGAACTGCAGATTCTCGAACTTCAGCCAGATCTCGGCGCCGAAGATGTCGGACAGCGTGCGGGACAGGGTGAACGGGGTCTTGAGCACCTGCCCGCGCAGGTTCTCGCGGGCGGCCTGGATGGATGCGATATCGATCACGATGGAAATCCTGTTAACGCACAGGCAGGAAGTTGAAGAGCAACAGGCCCTGGGCGTAGTTGATGCCGATGCGCCGGGAGTTTTCGCCGAGCAGGTTGGCGATCAGGTCCAGCCGGCCGATGATGGCGCCGAACTCGCGCTCGAAGCTGAGATTCGTGGCGTTCGGGGAAATCTCATTGGCCAGCAGCAGCAGTTCACCCTGGTTGTTGCGGCGCGTGGCCAGCAGCCAGGCCGCGGCCTCGACGTTCCGAGCGGCATTGTAGACCCGCTGGCCATCCAGGGCGTCGGTGGCGTACAGGCGCGTCTTGCCGTTGTGCGCGGCGATGATGGTGTCGGCCAGGCCGTAGATGAAGGCGCCGACCCGGTCACCCGGATAGTTCGGATCCAGCGCAACCGCGAGGATCTGGATGTCGCGCAAGCCGGCCAGGTCGCCAGGAGGCACGCGCACTTCGATGGAATGCTTGACGCGGTTGACCGCCGTAGCCAGGTCCGGCACGCCGTTCTTGCGCCATTCTCGGGGATTGCGGCGATACAGCTTGTCGAGCAGCGAGTACAGGCTGGTCAGGTTGTCTCGCACCTCCAGCGTGACGGTGCGGTTGAAGTCCGTCTGCGCGAACTGGTCCGCCGTCATGTCCTCGCCCTTGGGGCCGCGCTGACCCGGCCCGGGGGGAGTCATGCAGCCCGTCAACAGCGCAGCCAGCAGCGCTGTGGTGACTGCGGTTATCGGCCACGCCGTCATGCCTTGCTCATCCGTCTGCCCCCTTAGATCAAGCGTGAAGCGCGCCGCATCGGGGCGGCGCGTCTCTCGCGCAAGACTTTACAGGAAGGCGGGCGAACAGGGGAGCCGCGGGCCGCGCCCCGCATGGCTGCCAGGGCGCAGGCAAAAAAAACGGCGCCTGCGGCGCCGTCTTTCAATCAGGAGGCTGCAGGCTTATTCAGCTTGCGGTTCCGATTGGGGAGCGGCTTCGGGAGCGGCGGCGGCTTGCTGCTGCTCGATGCCGCCGATCGCCTTGATGGACAGGCGCAGACGGCCCTTGTCGTCGGCCTCGATGACCTTGACGCGGACTTGCTGGCCGACCTTCAGCACATCGTTGATGTTCGCGATGCGGTAGTTGGCGATTTCGGAGATGTGCAGCAGGCCGTCGCGGCCCGGCAGCACTTGCACGATGGCGCCGAAGTCCAGCAGACGCAGGACCGAGCCTTCGTAGATCTGGCCCACTTCGACGTCGGCGGTCAGCTCGACGATGCGGCGCTGGGCTTCCTTGGCCTGCGCTTCGTCGACGCTGGCGATCACGATCGTGCCGTCGTCGGAGATGTCGATCTGCGTGCCGGTTTCTTCGGTCAGCGCGCGGATGGTGGCGCCGCCCTTGCCGATCACGTCGCGGATCTTCTCGGGGTTGATCTTGATGGTCAGCATGCGCGGCGCGAAAGCCGACAGCTCGCCGCGCGAACCGTCCAGGGCTTCCTTCATCTTGCCGAGGATGTGCAGACGGCCTTCACGGGCCTGGTCCAGCGCAACCTGCATGATTTCCTTGGTGATGCCCTGGATCTTGATGTCCATCTGCAGTGCGGTGACGCCGTTTTCGGTGCCCGCAACCTTGAAGTCCATGTCGCCCAGGTGATCTTCGTCGCCCAGGATGTCCGTCAGCACGGCGAACTTGCCGCCGTCCAGGATCAGGCCCATGGCCACGCCGGCCACGTGATCCTTGATGGGCACGCCGGCGTCCATCATGGCGAGCGAGCCGCCGCAGACCGAAGCCATCGACGAGGAGCCGTTGGATTCGGTGATTTCCGACACGAGGCGGATCGTGTACTGGAAGTCTTCGGGGGCCGGCAGCACCGGAACCAGCGAACGCTTGGCCAGACGGCCGTGGCCGATTTCGCGGCGCTTGGGCACACCGATGCGGCCGGTTTCGCCGGTGGCGAACGGAGGCATGTTGTAGTGCATCATGAAGCGGTCACGGTACTCGCCCATGAGCGCGTCGATGATCTGTTCGTCTTGCTTGGTGCCCAGCGTGGCCACGACCAGCGCCTGGGTTTCGCCACGGGTGAACAGCGCGCTGCCGTGCGCGCGGGGCAGCACGCCCAGACGCACGCTGATCGGACGCACGGTGCGGGTGTCGCGGCCGTCGATACGCGGTTCGCCGTTCAGGATCTGGCCGCGGACGATGGCCGATTCCAGCGAGAACATGATGTTGTCGACCGTGACGGCGTCGGGGGCCGATTCGCCCTTTTCGGCGGCGGCGGCGGCCAGCTTGGCCGACACCTCGGCCGACACTTCACGCAGCTTGGCCGTGCGGGCCTGCTTTTCGCGGATCTGGTAGGCGGCGTTCAGGCCTTCCTGGGCGGCGGCGGTGACCGCGGCGATCAGGGCCTCGTCCTTGGCGGGAGCCTGCCAATCCCAATCGGGCTTGCCGGCGTCCTTCACGAGGTCGTGAATGGCGTTGATGACGGTCTGCATTTGCTGGTGGCCATAGACCACGCCGCCCAACATGATTTCTTCGGACAGCTGGTCGGCTTCCGATTCGACCATCAGCACGGCGTTTTCCGTACCGGCGACAACCAGATTCAGCTTGGAGGACTTCAGTTCCGATGCGGTCGGGTTGATGGTGTATTGACCATCGATGTAACCCACGCGCGCGGCGCCGATCGGGCCATTGAACGGGATGCCCGAGATGGCCAGCGCGGCCGAGGCGCCGATCATGGCGGCGATGTCGGGATCGATTTCAGGATTGACCGACAGCGTGTGCAGAACCACCTGGACTTCGTTGTAGAAGTCTTCGGGGAACAGCGGACGCAGCGGACGGTCGATCAGGCGCGACGTCAGCGTTTCCTTTTCGGAGGGCTTGCCTTCGCGCTTGAAGAACCCGCCCGGGATACGGCCGGCGGCGTAGG
The DNA here is from genome assembly GCF_037039475.1 of Achromobacter sp. E1. NCBI lineage: Bacteria > Pseudomonadati > Pseudomonadota > Betaproteobacteria > Burkholderiales > Alcaligenaceae > Achromobacter > Achromobacter sp. E1. The sequence goes on along the minus strand of NZ_CP146253.1, from coordinate 1,170,470 downwards.
TCTTTTCGATGTAGTCGACGGTCAGCGGGAAGAACGTCTGACCCGGCTTGGCCTTCTTGGCAGCCACGACGGTGGCCAGGACGACGGTGTCCTCGATCGACACCACAACGGCGCCGGAGGCCTGGCGAGCGATCTCGCCAGTTTCCAGGACGACCGTATGCTGGCCGTACTGGAACGATTTAGTCACTTTGTTGAACATGACGATTATTCCTTACAAATGAAAAACCGTGGCCGCTGCGACATGCGTCGCACCGACCACGGTTGCGTCATGGGGAGCCAGCCCCGTCGATCACTTGCGCAGACCGAGTTTTTCGATCAGTGCGCGGTACGAATCGGGATTGCGGCCCTTGAGATAGTCGAGCAGCTTGCGGCGACGGCTGACCATACGCAGCAGACCGCGGCGCGAGTGATGATCCTTCATGTGTTCTTTGAAGTGACCGGTCAGCTCGTTGATACGGGCGGTGAGCAGAGCCACCTGAACTTCGGGGGAGCCGGTATCGCCCTGAGCGCGTTGGAATTGCGCAACGATATCGGATTTCTTGATGTCAGCTACAGACATTGATGACCTCTTCGGACATGCGACAGGGCCGAGGCGCCCTGACGTGGTTTGGAAAAAATTTGCGCGAGCCAGGCTTGAATTCGCTTTCTCACTGCTGCCATTGGCGGGATCGGGCAGGACCGGCAAATAAGGCGTGACGCCGTGTTGCGGGCACTGCGACAAGCCACCAGCGGCTGGCGCAAAGGATCTTGCAGAATCAATACATTTGATAAAGCTCGGCGATTATAGCTGATTCGCTAGAATTACCCCAGCAAGGAGACTGGACCCGGCCAATGGCCGGTCGAGGCGGCAACGCCCACCCCACAGGAGAAGGACATGATCAGCCCATACCGAATGGTCCGCTTGGCCGCCGCATCGATCGCGCTGGCCGGTCTGGCCGCCTGCGCCAACATGACCGAGGTGCCGCCCGGCACCCCGCTGTCGCAAGTCCAGGCGCAATTTGGCGCGCCCAACTTCGAATGTCCCCAGGCCAACGGCGGCCGGCGCGTCATCTGGACGCAGCAGCCGATGGGCCAGTATGCGTGGGGCGCCAACGTCGGTCCCGATGAACGGGTCGACCGGGTGATGCCGCTACTGACCGACGCGCATTTCAAGGTGCTGGCGACGGGGGATTGGGGGCCGGATCGCGTGCGCTGCGAATTCGGACCGCCCGCGCGCATCGACCAGGTCGGGCTGGGCGAAAAGCGCGAAGTCGTCTGGTCGTACCGCTACAGGGAAAACAGCGTGTGGAATTCGCTGATGTACGTCTACATGAGCCGCGACGGCAGCAAGGTGACGCACTTTCATCCCGGGCCGGACCCCATGTACGACGACGACCGGTTCAACTGGTGGTAGATGGCCCGCCCGGGTTGCCTGCGCCCCGGACCTGAAGGCCCGCCAGAATGAAAAAACCCGCCGGTTTTGAATCGGCGGGTTTCTTTTTGGGTGCCCTCAGGAGGAATGGCCCCGGCGCTCCTGCTGCAGGCGGCGCACCTTGTTCCAGCGCCAGACCCACGTGACCCAGCCCGACAGGCCGTACAGCACGAACAGGCCGAACAGCACCACCGGAGGATCGCTGGACACGAACACGAACACCGCGACGACTAGCAGGATGCCCCAGAACGGCACGCTGCGGCCCAGGGCGAAGCTCTTGCCGCTGAAGAACGGCGCATTCGAAACCATGGTGATGCCGGCGTACATGGTGAGCGTGAACGCCACCCAGGCCATCAGGCTGTCATGGATGGGCAGCTTGTTGTCCACGGCCAGCCACACGAAACCGGCCACCAGCGCGGCCGCGGCCGGGCTGGGCAGGCCCTGGAAGTAGCGTTTGTCGACCACGGCGATGTTGGTGTTGAAGCGCGCCAGACGCAGCGCCGCCCCCGACACATACACGAAGGCCGCCAGCCAGCCCCAGCGGCCAAGGTCGTTCAGGATCCATTCGTACATGACCAGCGCCGGCGCCACGCCGAACGACGTCATGTCGGACAGCGAGTCGTATTGCTCGCCGAATGCGGACTGGGTGTTGGTCAGGCGGGCCACCCGGCCGTCCATGCCGTCCAGCACCATGGCGACAAAAATGGCGATGGCGGCGACTTCGAAGCGGTCGTTCATGGCCTGCACAACGGCATAGAACCCGGCAAACAAAGCGGCGGTGGTGAACGCGTTGGGAAGCAGGTAAATGCTCCGGTGGCGGTTCTCGGAATCGCGCATGGAAAAATTGGGCATGGTCTCAATAACTTACGACGGACTTTGAAAGGTTAACCTATCTGGCCCTGCTTGCGGGCTACAGCAAGGATCGTGCCCGGCCCAATTGGCGCCAGGGGCCGTAAATAAGCAGGAAAAGGCCAAAAAAAGCGGCATGCCCTTGCGAGGCATGCCGCTTCGATCCTGACCGGCGGGCCTGAAAGCCCCGCCTGCCCGGGGATCAGTTCTTGGACTTGTCCACCAGCTTGTTGGCGGCGATCCAGGGCATCATGGCGCGCAGCTTGCCGCCCACTTGCTCGATCTGCGATTCCGCGTTGATGCGGCGGCGCGAGGTCAGCGTCGGGGCGCCGGCGGCGTTTTCCAGGATGAACTTCTTGGCGTATTCGCCGGTCTGGATGTCCGTCAGGCACTGGCGCATGGCCTTGCGGGTTTCGTCCGTGACGATCTTCGGACCCGTTTCGTATTCGCCGAATTCGGCGTTGTTCGAAATCGAGTAGTTCATGTTGGCGATGCCGCCTTCGTAGATCAGGTCGACGATCAGCTTGAGCTCGTGCAGGCACTCGAAGTAGGCCATTTCGGGCGCGTAGCCGGCTTCCACCAGCGTGTCGAAACCGGCCTTGATCAGTTCGACGGTACCGCCGCACAGCACGGCCTGTTCGCCGAACAGGTCGGTTTCGGTTTCTTCGCGGAAGTTGGTTTCGATGATGCCGGCACGGCCGCCGCCGTTGGCGCTGGCGTACGACAGGGCGACGTCACGCGCGGCGCCCGACTTGTCCTGGTACACGGCCACCAGGTGGGGCACGCCGCCACCTTGCTTGTACGTGTTGCGCACCGTGTGGCCGGGGGCCTTCGGGGCGATCATGATGACGTCGATGTCTTCGCGCGGCACGACCTGGCCGTAGTGCACGTTGAAACCGTGGGCAAACGCCAGGGCGGCGCCCGCCTTGATGTTGGCGTGGACTTCGTTGTTGTAGACCGAAGCGATGTTCTCGTCGGGCAGCAGCATCATGACGATGTCGGCCGACTTGACGGCTTCGGCGACTTCCTTGACTTCCAGGCCGGCGTTGGCGGCCTTGTTCCACGAGGCGCCGCCCTTGCGCAGGCCGACGATGACCTTCACGCCCGACTCATGCAGGTTCAGCGCGTGCGCGTGGCCTTGCGAGCCGTAACCGATGATGGCGACGGTCTTACCTTTGATGAGGGACAGATCGCAGTCTTTGTCGTAGAAAACTTTCATGTTGTGCTCCAGATTCCAGTATTTGGATATTCGTTTGATTCAGATGTAGGGTGAGGCAGGCCTGGAAGGCCGGTCAAATCTTCAAAATCCGTTCACCGCGTCCGATGCCGGACACGCCGGTGCGCACGGTTTCAAGGATGGCACTGCGGTCCAGGGCCTCGAGGAAGGCCTGTACTTTTTCCTGCACCCCGGTCAATTCGATGGTGTAGGACTTGTCGGTGACGTCGATGATGCGGCCGCGGAAGATGTCCGCCATGCGCTTCATTTCCTCGCGTTCCTTGCCGACGGCGCGCACCTTCACGAGCATCAGCTCGCGCTCGATGTGGGCGCCTTCGGTCAGGTCCACCACCTTCACGACATCGACCAGGCGGTTCAAATGCTTGGTGATCTGTTCGATGACCTCGTCCGAGCCGGTCGTGACGATGGTCATGCGCGACAGCGTGGAATCCTCGGTGGGCGCCACGGTCAGGGTTTCGATGTTGTAGCCCCGCGCGGAAAACAGGCCCACCACGCGCGACAGCGCGCCGGGTTCGTTTTCGAGGAGGACGGAAATCACGTGCTTCATTGCGGGGCCTCCTTACAGGTCTTCAGAGCCGAGCAGCATTTCGGTCAGCCCGCGGCCGGCCTTGACCATCGGCCACACGTTTTCGGTGCGGTCGGTGATGAAGTCCAGGAAGACCAGGCGCTCCTTGTGCTTGCCAAACGCCTCGCGCAGCGCCGGTTCGACGTCGGCCGGACGCTCGATGCGCAGGCCCACGTGGCCATAGGCCTCGGCGACCTTGACGAAATCGGGCAGCGAATCCATGTACGACTCGGAATAGCGCGAGCCGTAGTCGATCTGCTGCCACTGGCGCACCATGCCCAGGAAACGGTTGTTCAGGCAGACGATCTTGGGCGTCAGGCGGTACTGGTGGCAGGTCGACAGTTCCTGGATGTTCATCTGGATCGAGGCTTCGCCGGTGATGACGGCAACGTCCTTGCCCGGATTGGCCATCTGCACGCCCATGGCGTACGGCAGGCCCACACCCATGGTGCCCAGGCCGCCGGAGTTGATCCAGCGGCGCGGCTTGTCGAACTTGTAGTACTGCGCGGCCCACATCTGGTGCTGGCCGACGTCCGAGGTGACGAAAGCGTCGCCGCCCGTCACTTCCCAGAGCTTTTCCACCACGTACTGCGGCTTGATGACTTCGGTCGAGTTGGCGAACTTCAGGCATTCCTTGCCGCGCCACGTCTCGACCTGGTCCCACCACTTGGCGAGCGAGGCCGGCTTGTGCTCGGCGGCGGCGATCTCGAACTGCGCGCTGAGGTCGGCCAGGACGTCCTTGACGTTGCCCACGATCGGGACATCCACGCGCACGCGCTTGGAGATCGACGAGGGATCGATGTCGATATGGATGATCTTGCGGGCGTTCTGCGCGAAGTGCTTGGGATTGCCGATCACGCGGTCATCGAAGCGGGCGCCGATGGCAAGCAGCACGTCGCAGTGCTGCATGGCCATGTTGGCCTCGTACGTGCCGTGCATGCCGGGCATGCCCACGAACTGGCCGCTGCTGGCCGGGAAGCCGCCCAGACCCATGAGGGTGCTGGTGCAGGGCGCGCCCAGCTGCGTCACGAGCTTGTTGAGCTCGGGCGCGGCGTTCGAGAGGATGACGCCGCCGCCCGTGTAGATCATGGGGCGTTCGGCGGCCAGCAGCATCTGCACGGCCTTCTTGATCTGTCCCTGGTGGCCCTTGTTGACGGGCGCGTAGGAACGCATCGAGATCTCGCCCTTGGGCGGCACGTACTTGCACTGCGCGACGGTGATGTCCTTGGGGATATCCACCAGCACCGGGCCCGGACGGCCCGTGCGCGCAATATAGAACGCGCGGCGCATGGTTTCGGCCAGGTCCTTGACGTCACGCACCAGGAAGTTGTGCTTGACGCAGGGACGCGTGATGCCGACAGTGTCGCATTCCTGGAAGGCGTCTTCGCCAATGGCCGCAGTGGGCACCTGCCCGCTGATGATGACCATCGGGATGGAGTCCATGTAGGCGGTGGCAATGCCGGTAACGGCATTGGTCACGCCCGGACCGCTGGTCACGATGCAGACGCCGACCTTTTGCGACGAGCGCGAATAGGCATCGGCCGCGTGCACGGCAGCTTGCTCGTGACGAACCAGGATATGCTGGAATTTGTCTTGCTTGAAGATTGCGTCGTAGATATAGAGCACCGCGCCGCCAGGGTAGCCGAAAACGTGTTCCACGCCTTCATCGGCCAGGCAGCGCACGACGATGTCGGCGCCATTCATTTCCATGTTGTAGTTCCTTTCAGTACCGGCCCTGCAACCCTGACTGCTGCGCGCCCGGATACGGCGGCAACTGAACCCATACCGGTTACGACAACATGATCCGGCGCTTAGCGGCTCACGGAGCCACGCCACCCGGACACCTTGCCGACCCGGCACACGCTCGACAGAACGCAGTGCAAACGCCCCTTGGGGACGCTGGAGGTCGAAATGGAAGCCTTGGCAACACACGCTTGTGGCGCGGCCAACGGCAGGTGTGACTTGCTGCAGGACGGCTGGGATGTGACCCTGGCCGTTCGCATCAACGCTCCGGTTTCGGATAGGCAGACCGAAGCAAGTGTGGCAATTTACCGCGTTGCGTCAAAGGTGGCAAATCGGCTTTTGCCGACCGTTGCAAGGAGGGTTCGGTAACTATCCGGCCCCAAAACCCGCGATGGCCTCTCTATACTTGTTGCGTCGTCCAGAACCGAGCCGCCGCCCATGGATTTACGCATTGCCAGCATCCGCCGCTTTCTCTATAGCCACTACTTCTTCGGAGGGGTGCGCCAGGGGGTTGGCATGCTGTTGCCCGTGCTGGTGCTGGGCGGCATCTTCGGCAACTACACGACCGGCCTGGTGGCGACCTTCGGCGCCCAGTGCCTGGCCATCATCGACCAGCCGGGCGGTCCGCAGCGGCACCGCACCAACGAAATGCTGGGCGGCGCGGCGCTGGGCACGATCACGGTCATCATCACGGGGCTGGCGTCCACGCATCCGGTACTGATCTGGCTGGTGGTCATCGCGCAGTGCTTCGTCTATTCCATGTTCACCGTGTTCGGCAAGCGCGGCGGCCTGATCGGCTTTGCGGGCCTCCTGCTGATGACGCTGACCATGCATTCGCCGCTGGCGCCGCATGAAGTCCTGTCCCATGCCGCCGCCACGCTGGGCGGCGCGCTGTTCTATGTGGTGTTCAGCTTGGGGTTTTCGCGGCTGTTCTGGCTGCGCGAAGAGCAGCAGGCCATGTCGGTGGCGCTGTTTGCCACCGCCGACTACGTGGCCGCGCGCGCCAACTTCTACGACGAGGCCTCGGATCTGGACGAGGCCTACCGCAACCTGATCCAGCGCCAATCGGTCATGACCGAGAAGCACCAGGCCGCGCGCGACATGGTGTTGCGCGCCCTGCCCCGCGGCAAGGGACTGGGCGACCGCCAGCGCGTGATGATCTGGAACATGTTCGTGGACATGCTGCAGCTGCTGGACACGCTGGTTGCCACGCACACCGACTACGCCGCGCTGCGCCGCACGCTGGCCGGCAACGACTGCCTGATCTTCATGCGCGATGCGCTGGTGAAGATGTCGCTGGAGCTGAACCGCATCGCGCTGGACGTCTCGCGCGGGCGCAAGGTGCAGTACCGCAGCAGCGCCAAGGCCGAACTGCGCGCCATCGAATACGAGATCGAACAGTTGAAGCAGCAGGGGCTGGGCGAGCGCGATCCGGAGATGCTGGCGCTCATCGTCCAGGTGCTGCGGCGCCTGCGCAATTCGGCGCGCATCGTGGACCGGCTGGCCGATCACACCGCGGCCTCGCCCGACGCCAAGCCGACCGATGTGCTGCGCATCAACAAGTCGCTGACGCGGTTCATTTCGCGCCAGGAATTCCGGTTTGGCCTGTTGACCAGCAACCTGCGGCTGGATTCCCCGCATTTCCGCTACGCGCTGCGCGTGACGGCCGCCGCGGCCATCGCGATGACGCTGGCCAGCCGCTGGCTGTCGCCCGAGTTCTCGGCGCACAACTACTGGATCATGCTGACCATCGTGATCATCATGAAGCCGGGCTTTGCGCTGACGCGCCAGCGCAATGGCTGGCGTCTGATGGGCACCCTGATCGGCTGCATCGCCGCGCTGCTGCTCTTTAACGTGACCGACGAGCCCAGCATCCTGTTCGCCGTGCTGCTGGGCGCATGCATCATGGGCAACAGCCTGGTGCAGCTGAATTACATGGCCAGCGCGATCTTCAACACCCTGTTCGTGGTGCTGGTGTTTCACTTCGTGTCGCCAGGCACCGTGTCCATGTCGGTGATCGGCGAACGCGCCATCGACACGCTGCTGGGCTGCGCGCTGGCGCTGGTCTGCAGCTACATCCTGCCGTGGTGGGAGGCGCGTTACCTGAAGCCGCTGGCCTCGGCCGCGACCCGCGCCAACCGCGAGTATCTGCTGGCCGGCCTGCGCTACGTCGAAGCCATGCAGGCGCACGGCGCGCCGGTGGGCGAAGCCGCCGCCGAGACGCCGGCCGTCACCGACGCCGACCTGGCCTGGCGATTGGCGCGCAAGAACGTGCACATCGCCTTCAGCAATTTCGCCGAGGCGTTCTACCGGATGATGAGCGAACCCAAGTCGCATCAGGTGGACGTGCCGGAACTGAACAACCTGCTGATCCAGAACCACGTGCTGGCCTCGCAGATCACCGCCGCCATTCCCATCCTGGCGGCGCTGCCCGCCACGCCCGAGCCCATCAAGCAGGCCCTGGACGGCATGACCGTCCTGCTGGACGAAAACAGCCCGCGCGTGCCGCTGGACCTGCCCACGCAGTTCGACACCGCCGGCGATCAGGCCGCGCTGGTCTATCCCGTGAAGCAGATGCTCAAGGCCACCCACATGATCCGCCAGGAACTGCTGGCGCTGGCCGACCCGCTGCATGCGCCGCCAGTGCCGGCGGCGGCCTCGTAAGCCGGCATTCGCCGGTTCCGCGGGCGAAAAAAATGCCGGCCTGGCGCAGATGCCAGGCCGGCATTTTTTTGTGTAAAGGCGAAGCCCGAGCAGCTCCAACCAGATGTCTGACACCCCAACGAGACAGCCTTCAAGCGACCGCACCGCTTCCGGGGTGTCTGACACCTTCCCCCGCCCGACAACCCCGTCAATCCAGCCTGCGGCGGAACACCAGCTTGTCCGCCGACGAGGCCGATGCGTCGTACGCGTAGCCTTCCAGATCAAAACCCTGCAGCCCTTCCGGCTTGGCGACTTTGTGCTGGATGGCGTAGCGCGCCATCAGCCCGCGTGCGCGTTTGGCATGGAAGCTGATGATCTTCCAGGCGCCGTTCTTCCAGTCCTGGAACACGCATTGCACCACCCGCGCCTTCAGCACCTTCTGGTCCACCGACTTGAAATACTCCTCGGAGGCCAGGTTGATGATGACCGGCGACTTCTGGCCGGCCTGGCGCTCGTTCAGGTAGTCCGCGATGGTGCTGCCCCAGTATTCATACAGGTTCTTGCCCTTGGGGGTCTCCAGCCGCGTGCCCATTTCCAGCCGGTAGGGCTGCATCAGGTCGAGCGGGCGCAGCACGCCGTACAGACCGCTCAGGATGGCGACGTGCTCCTGAGCCCAGTCGAGCTGCTTGGCCGACAGAGTGGCGGCGTCCAGGCCTTCGTAGACGTCGCCATTGAAGGCCAGCACGGCCTGACGCGAGTTGGCCTGCGTGAAGCTGCGCTTCCAGTGCGCGTAGCGCAGGACGTTCAGCTCGGACAGGGCCGGGCTCAGGCTCATGAGTGCCGAGATGTCCTCGGCGGTCTTGGTCTTCAGGACCTTGATCAGGCCCGCGGCCTGATCCACGAACATCGGCTGGGTGTGCGTCTCGATGTGCAGCGGCGAGTCGTAGTCCAGCTTCTTGGCGGGGGAAAGCAACAACAGCATTCAGGATTTCCTTGATTTAGCGCGCCGTCCAGCCGCCATCGACGGAGACGGTCGTGCCGGTGATTTGCGCGGCGGCATCCGAGGCCAGGAACACGGCGGTGCCGCCCAGTTGTTCCGGCGTCACGAATTGCAGGGACGGCTGCTTTTCGCTGAGCAGTTCTCGAGCAGCGGCTTCCTGGTCCACGCCATTCTTTTCGGCCAGCGCGGTGATCTGCTTTTCGACGAGCGGGGTGCGCACCCAGCCCGGGCAGATGGCGTTGGCGGTGATGCCCTGCCCGGCCGTTTCCAGCGCCGTGACCTTGGTGAATCCCACCACGCCGTGCTTGGCCGCGACATAGGCCGACTTGCTGGCCGAGGCCACCAGACCGTGCGCCGACGCGATATTGATGATGCGGCCCGAGCCTTGCTTCTTCATGTGCGGCAGGGCGGCGGCGGTGCCGTGGAAGACGGCGGACAGATTCAGCGCCAGGATGGCGTCCCACTTTTCGGCCGGGAAATCTTCGATCAGCGCCGTGTGCTGGATGCCGGCGTTATTGACCAGGATGTCGATGCGGCCCAACTGGCGAACGGTGTTCTCGACCAGCTCGCGCACGGCCGCTCCCTTGGACAGGTCCGCGCCGTCGTAGATGACCTTCACGCCATGCTTTTTGGCCAGTTCCGAACGCAGCTTTTCAATGTCGGCCGCGTCGCCGAAACCGTTCAGCACGATGTCCGCACCCTGCTGGGCGAAGGCCGTGGCGATACCCAGGCCGATGCCGCTGGTGGAACCGGTGACAAGCGCTACTTTTCCTTTGAGCATGAGCTTTCTCCTGTGAGCGGGCGCATAAGTGAGGAAAACGAAAAGGGGGCAAACGAACAGGGCTACAAGTGTAGCTGCCCGGCAAGGCGCCCATCATGCCATGCCCTCACCCGCCGCAGGGTCAAGCGGCGGGCGGCTTGTCCGACGGGGACGATGACGCGGCGTCGGCGGGCGGCGCGGCGTCCGCCACCGGCAGGCCGGCCATGCCGCCATACTTTTCGGGCACGCGCTCAAGCACCTTGATCAGCACCGGCACCACGCCCATCGACACGGCGACGATCACCGACAACACGTCGCGCTGCTCCAGGTTGACCAGATGGTTGTCCCACGCTTCGTTGAAGATGGCGAAGCTGAACTCGCCGCCCTGGGCCAGCACCAGCGCAAACAGCAGGCGGTGGTAACGGGGCAACCCCAGAAAGCGGGCAAAGCCATAAAGAATGACGGCCTTGACCGCCAGCAGCGCCAGCACGCCGGCGCAGATGAACATCCAGTGATGGGCCACCACCTTCAAGTTGATGGACATGCCGATGGCCACGAAGAACAGGCCCAGCAGCAATCCCTTGAACGGGTCGATCGCCTTTTCGAGTTCGTGCCGGTAGCGCGATTCGGCCATCAGCACGCCCACCAGGAATCCGCCCAGGCCGGCCGACAGACCCGCATAGTCGAACAACTGGGCGGCGCCCACCACCATCAGCAGCGCCGCGGCGGTAAACAGTTCGTTCAATTCCGCCTTGGCCGCCCACCCCAGAAGGCGCAGCCGGTAGGCCAGCGCCACCACCGCCACGGCGATCAGGGCTTCCTTGAAGGACGGGGCCGACGTGCCATCCGAACCCAAGAGGCCAGCAGCCACCAGCATCGGAATCGCGGCCATGTCCTGAAACAGCAGCACCCCCAGCGCCGAGCGCCCCAGCGGCGCGCGGGTCAACTGGCGCTCGTCGAGCAGCCGCAGCGCCACCGCCGTGGACGACAGCGCCAGCGACAGGCCGCACAGCACAGCTGCCTGCCATTCCATGCCGGCCAGATGCCGCAGGGCCGCGCCGAACACCACGCCCAGCAGCAGGCCGCACACCAGCATCTGCAGCGAACCCAGGACGAAGACTTCGTTGCGCATCGCCCACAGGCGCTTGGGCGACAGCTCCAGCCCGATGATGAACAGCATCATCACGACGCCCCACTGCGAGACGCCGATCATCGTGTCCACATTGGTGACCAGCTTGAAGCACGATGGGCCGACCAGGATGCCTGCGATCAGATAGCCGGGAATGGCGCCCAGACCCAGCATTTGTGTGACGGGCACGCACAGCACCGCGGCGAGCAGCAGGATGAGGATGAGGTCCATGGGATGGGCGGAGGGCGGAATGGGAAGAATTCTGACCAAAGATTGCCCCGACTGAAAGCCGGATGAAACCCGTTGTGGTCCTTTTACCCTTCCTTTTATCCGCCCCTTTACACAAAAGAAAAAAATCCTGTAGAATTGCGGGCTTCGCTGCTCCGACAACGAAGATCCTTCCGACCAGGGATCTTTAGTGAAGTCTTGTTAAACCGAAACTTCACCGCTGCGGAACCCAGCCACGGAGAGGTGGCAGAGTGGTCGAATGTACCTGACTCGAAATCAGGCGTACGGTATCCCCGTACCGTGGGTTCGAATCCCACCCTCTCCGCCAAGTATTAAAGAATGAAGCCCCTGAGAAATCAGGGGCTTTTTTCTTTGTGCGTTGTGTTGTCAATAAGTAACCAGCCGCCGCGGCGCCGGCGTTTCGCCAGCGTGGACGGACGACACTGCCTCAACCGCCAACACGCGCTCTGCGCCGCCCGGCAACCTGAACGCGCTCACCGCCCGCGTCAAATCCGCCGACTGATCCTGCATCGATCCCGCCGCCGCGGCGGCCTCTTCGACCAGCGCGGCGTTCTGCTGGGTCACCTCGTCCATCTGCGCCACGGCGCGGTTGACCTGCTCGATGCCGTCGGCCTGTTCGGCCGAGGCCGCGGCGATTTCGCCCATGATGTCGGTCACGCGTTGCACGGAACTGACGATCTCCTGCATGGTCGCCCCGGCGCGTTCGGCGCTGCCCGAGCCCTGGCCGATCTTCTGCACGGTGTCTTCGATCAGCACCTTGATCTCCTTGGCGGCCTGGGCGCTGCGCTGCGCCAGCGTCCGCACCTCGGCGGCCACGACCGCGAAGCCCTTGCCTTGCTCGCCAGCCCGCGCGGCTTCCACCGCGGCGTTCAGGGCCAGGATGTTGGTCTGGAATGCAATGCCGTCGATCACCGACACGATGTCCGAAATCTTCACCGAGCTGGCGGAGATCGCGTTCATGGTGCTGACGACTTCGGACACGGTGGCGCCGCCGCGCGATGCGGTTTCCGAGGCCGCCGCGGCAAGCTGGTTGGCCTGCTTGGCGCTATCTGCGTTCTGCTTGACCGTGGAGGACAGCTGTTCCATCGACGCGGCCGTTTCTTCCAGCGAAGCGGCCTGCTGTTCGGTGCGGGAAGACAGATCGGTATTGCCTGCCGCGATTTCGCCGGACGCGGACGCGATGCTGTCGACACCGGTCCGGATGCGGGCGACCGTGGCGGCCAGGTTGGCGTTCATGGATTCCAGCGCCATCATCAACTGGCCGATCTCGTCACGGGACCGCACGACGATCGTGCTGGTGAGGTCGTTGGCTGCGACGGTGCGCGCCACGCGCACGGCGTCGGACAGCGGACGGGTGATGCTGCGCGTGAGCAGCACGGACATCAAGAGACCGCACACCACCGCGATGGAGCCGATCACGATCATCCACAGATTCGCGTTGCCGTAGGACGCTTCGATCTCCGCGGCCCGCGCATCGATGTCGGCGCGTTGCAGCGCGGACAGGCGATTGATGTTGTCGATGAACTGACGCGTCGCGGGCAGGAACTCCTGCGTGAATATCCTGTTGGCGGCCTCGACGTTGCCTTCCTGCTTGGCCTTGAAGATGCCGTCGCGGGTGCGCAGATAGTCCGCCCGCGCCTTGCCGATTCCCTGCCACAGCGCCTTTTCCTCGTCGGTCTCGATCAGCGGCTCGATCTTCTGCTGCAAGGCCGACGAGTTGCGGGTAGAGGCCGCCGCTTCCTCGGTGAAAAAGCCCGCCAGGCTGGCGTCGGCGCTCTTGGCGATCGCGGTGGTCCGGGTGACCCCGGTCTGGATGTTGCGCGCCCAGTCGTTGATCAGGCGCTCCTTGGTCAGTGAACGTTGCGTCAGCGTGTCGACCGAATCGTTGATGTTGGCCAGGCTGACCAGCCCGACGACGCACATGACCATGATCATGGCCAGCAAGATGGCGAAACCACCCGCCAGGCGGGTTCCAAGCTTCATGTTTTTCATACTGCCTCCGGCGGCTTCCAGGGCAAGTGTGAATGCGGGCTCGGGCGAATGCCTCGGCGGCGGAATTGCGCCGCCTCCAAAACAGGCCAGATGCTCGCAAGCCCCTGGTTATCCGCCCCCAATAATGGTGTCCGTTGTGTCTGAAAATTGCCGGCGGAGAGGTCGAGTTGTCGAGGGTTCTCGCGACGGTCGAACGGATGCTAGCAGTCCGGATTTGGGGGTCATCAGGGGAAATGAAGGCGTTATTGACGCAACCTCGACGCATTGCGTCAAACGCGCCAGCGGCGTTGTAAAAAAGCCGCTTTCCGGCCGCAAACGCACGGGTGGGGACCAGGCGGGTTTTGCCGCAGGCTTCGTAGGTCGCCCGCCGCCGCGGCCACCGTGGGCACGATCGCCCACGATTGCGGTCCGGAGCCTTCGCTCCGGACTCCCCCTTCGTCATCTTCGTCCGCCTTCGGCTCCCTTCAGATTCCCTCGAGCGCATCGACGGCGCTCGCACCCACGGTGACCGCGACGCCGTGCTGAGAGGGTCTTTGGTCTGCGCGCTACAAGACCTGTGGATAGGGCAGGAGATCTGCGGGGCCGCCGAATTGCTGCCGCGCGGGCGGCGGCAATCGGCATTGGGCCAGTGGGGCGTCGTCGCGGTGTGCGCTGCGCGCTGGCGGGGTGTTGTGACTCGGTGTGCTGTTGGCGTCCGGTTGGATGTCTTACTTTCGCGCAAAAAACGGCCCGAAGGCCGTTGTCAGATCAATCCGGCGTCGCCGGCCGCGCAAGCTGGAAGGTGTCCGTGCTGCGGGCGTACCAGCCGCCGCCGTGCATGCGGGCAATCAGCCCAAGCGCCGGCGTGTCCACGTGGCCGCGCTCGGCGTCGCGCACATAGGCGTCCTCGACGTGCGCGCCCAGGACACGGCCGATGACGACGATCTGGCGCGGGCCGGTCACGACCGTTGCCTGGCTGACGCATTCCAGCGCCACCGGGCTGCCCTGGATGCGGGGCGGCCGGACATGCGTGGACGCGAGCGCCGTCAGGCCGGCCGCGGCCATCTCGTCCACGTCGGCCGGGTAATCGGCGCAGGTCTGGTTCATTTCGCGGACCAGCGACTCCGGCACCAGGTTCACCACGAACTCGCCGTTCTCGATGATGTTGGCGCCCGTGTCCTTGAAATCGCCATCGGGATGGCGCATCAGGCCGATCGCGACCGTCGGCGGCTGATGCCCCATCACGTTGAAGAAACTGAAGGGCGCCGCGTTGACCACGCCTTTGCCCGACACGGTGGTGACCCAGGCGATCGGGCGCGGCGTGACGGTCGAGGTGAGGATGTTGTAGACCGTCTGCGCCGGCAAGGCGCTGAAATCGAACTCCATCGATCAAGCCTCCTGCTGCGGCGCGGCGGGGCCGGTCGCCGACACCGCGCGCTTCTCGCGGGTGTCCACCTGCAGCTGGAAGACGTCGGGGCGGGCGTAGTGTCCGGACACGTCGAAGTCGTATTTGCCGCGCAAGATCTGGTTGGGCTCGATGTCGGCGTACAGGATGGTCTCTTCCGAGAAATCCGGGCCGGCCAGCACCTCGCCCAGCGGGCCGATGATGGCGCTTCCGCCGCGCATCAGCACCGTGTCCGGCGCATCGCCCAGGGCGCATTCGAAGTCTTCGGGGTACGCGCTGCGGCGCAGGTGCTGGCACGCCGTCAGCACGTAGCAGCGGCCTTCCAGCGCAATGTGGCGCATGCTGGGCACCCAGGTGTCGCGGTCGTCCGCGGTGGGCGCGCAGTACAGCGCCACGCCCTGGCTGTACATGTACATGCGCAGCATGGGCATGTAGTTCTCCCAGCAGATCACCGCGCCGATCTTGCCGTAGGGCGTGTCGATGACGGGTAGGGTAGACCCGTCGCCAAAGCCCCAGATCAGCCGCTCGCCCGCGGTGGGCATCAGTTTGCGGTGCTTGCCCGCCAGGCCGGCCTGGCCATTGAAGTACAGCACGGTGCAATACAGCGTGCCGCCGTCGGCCTCTATGCAGCCCATGACCACGAAGCTGTCGGTATCGGCCGCGGCCTGCGCCACCAGCGCGACCTCTTCGCCGTCCAAGCGGACGGCCTGCCGATGGTATTGGGCGAACGCGTCGCGGCCCTCGGGTTTGCGCATGCCGATGGGCGCGCCGAAGGAGTTGCCCTTGGGATATCCGCCCAGGAAGGCCTCGGGAAACACCTGCACGCGGGCGCCCTGCTCGGCCGCCTGGCGGATGAGCCCGGCCGCCTTCTGCGCGCAGGCCACGCTGTCGGTGGGAATGGACGCCGCCTGGATGACGGCGGCCTTGAAGGTGGTTTGCACGGTCATGTCTCTGCTCGCTTCCTTGTCGCGTTGTTGTTAGTGGACCGGGTCTTCGTCGATGGCCTTCGCACGCGTGTTGGGCAGCAGCAAGCTGCCGATCACTCCCACGATCACCATCACCGTCACCGGGTACATCAGGCCGCCGAAGATATTGCCGCTGGCCTGCGCCAGGTAGGTGGCGGTAAAGGGCACGATACCGCCAAATATGCCGGCGCCGATGTGATACGGAAAGGACAGCGCCGTGTACCGGATGCGCGCGGGGAACAATTCCACCAGATAGGACGCGACCGGACCATAGACCATGGCAACGACGGCGGTCATGAGCACCAGGATAAGGATGATGGTGGCGCGGTCGATCCGCGCCGGATCGGCCTTTTCCGGATAGCCGGCCGCGGCCAGCGCCTTGGCGTATGCCGCGCGATCGAAGCCGTTGACGGTGGCGCCGCCCACGCTCATCGCGATCTCCTGTCCCGGAATCGGCGCGGCGTATTCGAAGTTGATGCCCTTGCCGACCAGGAATTTCTTGGCCTGCACGCATACCTTCTTGTGGTCGGCGTGGCTGCCGATCATGGCGGCCTGCAGCCCGAAATCGCAGGCGCCGCCAGTGGTGTCGGCATGCACGCGGACGGGCGTCGTCTGCATCGCCTGCGCCAGCGCCGGATTGCCGGCATTGAGCAGGACGTCGAACATGGCGTGGTAGCCCACCGCGCCGATGAACAGGCCCGCCATCATGATCCACTTGCGGCCCACCTTATCCGACAGCCAGCCGAACAGCACGAAGGTCGGGGCGCCGATGATGAAGCCGATCAGGATCAGGGTGTAGACGGTGGTCTGATCAAGCTGCACGGCCTGCTGCAGGAAGATCATGACGTAGAACTGGCCGGTGAAGTACGTGGCGCCTTGCCCCGCCGTGACGCCGATCAGCGCCAGCAGCACGAGCCGCAGGCTGGGCCATTGGCCGAACGTTTCCTTGACCGGGTTCTTGGACAGGCGGTTCTGCTGCTTCATGCGCGTGAAGACCGGCGATTCGTGCAGCTTGGCGCGGACGTAGATCGAGATGGCCAGCATCACGATCGACAGGATGAACGGCAGACGCCATCCCCACTGGCGAAAGTCCTCGGCGCTCATCGAGGCCTGCACGCACAGGATCACGACCAGCGACAGGATCAGCCCCGCCGACGAGGTGATCTGGATCCAGCCGGTCAAGAGGCCCCGGCGCCGCGGCTCGCAGTGTTCCGCAACGTAGATCACCGCGCCGCCGTACTCTCCGCCCACGGCCAGGCCCTGCACCACCCGCAGCGTCAGCAGCAGGATCCAGGACAGGTGGCCCGCCGATTCGTAGGTGGGCAGGCAGCCAATCAGCACGGTGGCGCCGCCCATCATGACGACGGTGATCAGGAAGGTGTACTTGCGGCCCAGCTTGTCGCCCAGGTAGCCGAACATCACCGCGCCCAGCGGCCGGATGATGAAGCCCACGGCCAGCGCGCCCAGGGCTGCCAGCAGCGCGACGGTCGGGTTGTCCTGCGGGAACAGGACCTGGCTCATGAAGACGGCCAACGTCCCGTAAATGAAAAAGTCGTACCACTCGAACAACGTTCCCAGCGTGGAGGCCACCACGACCTGGCGTTCTTCCTTGCGGCTCAGCGTCGGCCCGGCGTCGATCCTGGGCATTGCGACATTCGCTTCCATGCTTGCTTTCCCCTGATGTTTTAGATTGATACTGCTGTATGCATTAACTATTATCAAAGCTAAGACGTCACCGGCAAAAGCTAGGGGAAACCCGGCGCGGCGGTGCAAGGGGCCAAAAGGGCCGCTGCTACACTGCCGCCACGCACACAGTGGAGGCAGCAATGGCAAGGCCCGCCGGCAAGGCTGAGAAGAATTCGGAACAGGCGCCTGCCACGGCGCGCAGGGGCATCCAGTCGATCGAGGTGGGGTTCCGGATCCTGGACGTCATCCGCAAGACCGGCCGCCCGATGCCGCTCAAGGAAATCGCGGACGCCTGTGCGCTGACCGTTCCCAACGTCCACTACTACCTGGTGAGCTTCCAGAAGGTGGGCGTGGTGCAGCAGCACGCCGACACCGGCCATTACGGGCTCGGTCCGTACGCGCTTCGGCTGGGGCTGGCCGCCCTGGAACAGTTCGACGTGTTCACCACGGCGCGCCCGATCATGGCGGAGGTGGCCGCGGCCACCGGCCATACCGTGTTCCTGGGGGTGTGGGGCAACAAGGGGCCGACGATCGTGTACCGCGTCGAGGGCAGCCGCAGCCGGCCCCTCCTGGAATTGCGCGTCGGCACGGTGATGCCGCTGCTGTCATCCGCGCTGGGCCGCAATTTCCTGGCGCACCTGCCGGATGCGCTGACCCGCGAGCTACTGGAACAGGAGATGGCCTCGTCCGTGCCGGAAAGCCACGGCGGCACCGCCGGCAATGCCTACACGATGGCGGACGTGCAGGCCATTCGCGACGAGGTCCGCAAGCACCACATCAGCCGTTGCCGCCACGCGCTGCTGCCGCACTTCACGTCGCTGTCGGCGCCCATCTTCGACATGCTGGGCGAAATGAAGGCGGCCATCACGCTGATGGGACCGGTGGGCGCCGTGGATGACGACCTGGAATCGACCACCGCACGCCTGCTCAGCGAAAAAGCCCGCTCGATCTCGGCGACGGCGGGCTGGGTGGATCCGGAGGCGGGAGCCATCTGACTCACGCGGTGTCTGACACCCGAGTGAGAACATCTTCATATGCCGGATGTGCGCCTTGGGTGTCAGACACCGCCCGTATCGGAATCGCGGTGTCTGACACCCGAGTGGGACCATCTTCATATGCCGGATGTGCGCCCTGGGTGTCAGACACCGCCCGTATCGGGCTTTATCCCTCCGCCACGATCTTCGCGTCCTGGATCGTCTTCGCGTACTTCTGCTGCTCGCTCTTCATGAAGTCGGCAAAGCGCTGCACGCCTCCGCCGCCGTCTTCCGCGCCCACCTGCGCCAGCTTTTCCTGCACGTCGGGCATCGCCAGCACCTGGTCGATGTCGCGGCTCATGCGCTGGACCATGGCGGCGGGCACGCCGCCCGGCCCGACCATGCCGAACCAGATGCTCGCCTCGAAGCCCGGGTAGCCCTGCTCCGCGACCGTCGGCACATTGGGCTGGCTCTTGGAGCGCTTTTGCAGCGTCTGCGCCAGCGCGATGACCTTGCCGGACTGGATCAACGGCGTGGCCGTCGTCATGCCTTCGAAGCAATATTGCACATGCCCGCCCAGCAGATCGTTCATCAGCGGCGCCGATCCCTTGTAGGGCACGTGCAGCACGTCAATGCCGGCGCGTGCCTTGAAGATTTCCAGGGCCAGGTGCTGGGCCGATCCGCTGCCTGCTGAGCCGAACACGATCTTGCCCGGCTGCGCGCGGCACAGCGCGACGAGATCGGGCAGCGTCTTGGCCGGTTGCCCGGCGCCCCCGATCAGGATGGTGGGCGTCTTGCCGACCAGAGCGATCGGCGTGAAGTCCTTGTCCACCGAATACGCAAGCTTGGGCTGCAGGCCCGGCGCGATGCCGTGGCTATTCACGTGCGCCATCAAAAGCGTGTTGCCGTCGCCCGGCTGGCGCGCGACCTGTTCGGCCGCGATGATGCCGGCCGCGCCCGCGCGGTTCTCGATGATGACGGGCATGTTCCACAGCACGCCCAGCTTTTGTCCCAGCAGGCGGGCCAGCACATCCGTGCCGCCGCCCGCGGGGAACCCGACCACGATCTTCACCGGCCCGGACGGCATCTCCTGCGACCGCGCCACCGCAGGCAGCACCAGCGCCGCTCCCAGCGCCGCGGCGCCGGTCATGAATTGCCTACGTTGCATTGTTGTCTCCTCGCGCGCCGGTCCAAAGGCCGGCAACTGGTTATGTGGACACTGCCTGCCTCCGTGGCATCCGGCCATCTGGCGCGGCCTGGATGCGGACCTTCGATACAACACCAGCGTGAACCGGCGCCGCTGCCGCATGCGCACCGCATGTGACCTTTTGCGCGGCGCCTCGCCAACGGCCTAGCGGCCGACGCGCGTCCACTTGCCGAAGCGTTCGACCATGCGCTCGTCAAAGCCGAATCCCAGCCCCGGCTCCTGATGCAGGATCACGCGGCCCTGCTTGTGGGTCAGTTGGCGGTCGACCAGCTTGCGGAAGTTCAGCACCTGGTCGTCCCAGAAGAATTCGACATAGCGCGCGTTGGGCGTGGCCGCGACCAGCGGCGCATGCACGTCGTGAAACCAGTGCGGGCACACCACCACGCCGTAGCTGGCCGCCGTGGCCGCGATGCGCTTCCACTCGGTGATGCCGCCGCAGACCGCCGCGTCCGTCTGCAGGATGCCGGCCGCGCCCTTGTCCAGCAGTTCCTTGTGATACCAACGGCCGTAGCCGATTTCGGCCGTGGCGATCGGCAGATGCGTCAGCCGCGCCAGCTTGGCATGGCTGTCGATGTCGTCCGGGCCGAACGGCTCCTCGATGAAGTACGGTTCGTATTGCTCGAAACGGCGGATGTACTGCATGGCCTGCGTCACGTCCTGCCACGCGTTATTGCAGTCCATCATCAACTCGACATCCGGCCCCACGGCTTCGCGCGCGGCCTTCAGGCGCGCTTCTTCCTCGCGGGGCGAGAGGCGGCCGGTCTTCATCTTGACGGCGCCAAAGCCCTTGGCCACATAGCTGGCCATCTCCTCGCCCAAATGCTGCGGGGTCTTGCCATCCAGGTAATAACCGCCGCTGGCATACGCCGGCACCGATTCCAATTCCATCGCGCCCAGGAATTTATGCAGCGGCAGGCCCGCGGTCTTGGCATTCAAGTCCCACAACGCGATGTCCAGCGCGCTCAATGCGCGCATCACCGTGCCCTGCCGGCCCTGCAACAGGGCTTCCTGATACATCGCCTGCCACAGGCCTTCGACCGCATGCGAATCCTTTCCCAGCAACACGGGTCCCAGCAGGCTCTGGACGGCGGCCTCGAAAATGGCGCCGCCGGCGCTGCCCACGTAGCAAAAGCCGATGCCTTCGACGCCATCGGTAGAGCGCACCTTGACCAGGCCATAGTGGCGGGTGGACACGGTGCGGTTGGAAAACGAGGTGACTTTATCCAGAGGCACCGCCGCGGCGCATACGTCTATGGATTCAATGATGGGCACGGGCAAGCTCCTTGATGACAGTGAAATCGGCTGGACCGATCGGCGCGCCGCGCGCTGCCTGATCGCCTGGACGTATTCTTCCCCCGACCAAAGAAAACAACAATTATCTTCACGCATCTTTAGAATACGGAAAAATCATCTTCCGGATAGACAGGCCGTTATGGACTCACGCTTTTTGCAGACGTATGTGCATGTGGTGGAACTGGGTTCAATCGCCCAGGCCGCCCGTCACCAAGGGCTGACGCCAGCGACGGTGCAGCAACGGCTGCGCGCGCTGGAAGCCGACGTGGGCAGCGCATTGATCGCGCGCTCGGGCCGCACCGTCAAACCCACGCCTGCCGGCGTGCGCATCCTGGAGCGGGCGCGCGCCATCCTGCGCGACGTGCGCGACCTGCGCTCGGCCGCGTCGGACACGGATCTGCCTGCAGGACCCTTGCGGCTGGGCGCCACGCCCACCGCCCTGACCGGCATCATGCCGCCCGTGCTGCGCACCTGGGTGGCGCGGCATCCGGGCATCGAGATCTATATCGAGCCGGCGCCGACCACGCTGCTCTACAGCAAGGTGCTGTCGGGCGAACTGGACGGCGCGCTGCTGGTGCATCCGCTGTTTCCCGTCCCCAAGACCTGCGCGTGGCGCGACCTGCGCCGCGAACCGCTGGTGCTGGTCACGCCTGCGCAGATGAAGGTCGACGACCCGCTGGCCGTCATCGCGCGGGAACCGTACATCTGCTATGACCGCAGCGTGGTGGGCGGCAAAATGGCGGACGACTACCTGCGGGCGCGCAGCCTGCGCCCCCGGGTCCGTTTTGAACTGGATGGGATCGAATCGATTGCCAAGCTGGTTTCCGAGGGGCTGGGCGTGGCGCTGCTGCCAGACTGGGCCAGCACGGGCGCGCCGCTGGCGCACGTCAAACGCTGGCCGCTGCCCGAGCCCTGTCCGGTTCGAACGGTGGGCGCCATCTGGCTGCGGTCAGGCGTGCGATCGGAATTGATGCGGGCCTTCGTGGAACTAGCCGAATCGCAGCTGGGCCAGGGCGGCACGACCGCCCAGCGCACGCGCTAGGCAATGGCGTCTTCGCCGTTGCGCGCCACGACCACGCCGCTGGACACCACCAGGCGCCGCGGCGAACGCTGCACCACGGCTTGGGCGATACAGCCCGCATCGGCCAGCACCAGATCGGCACGCGCGCCGGGCGCCAGGCCGTAGTCCGCAAATCCGCAGGCGCGGGCGGCGGCGCGGGTCACGCAGTCGAATGCCCACTCGATCTCGTCGTCGCGGCGCAGATCGTTGCGCAGCCCGATCAGCGCGGCGCGCTCCAGCATGTCGGGGCTGCCGTAAGGCGTCCAGGTGTCCCGGATGCCGTCATTGCCGCCAAAAAGCGTCACGGCCGCCTCGCGGCAGGCGCGTAGCGAGGGCACCGGACGAGACGCCGGCGCGGTGGTCAGCAGCGCGACGTCCAGCAGCGCCAACCGCCGCAGCAAGCCCTCCAGACGGCGGGCGTCGAGCGCGCCCAGGCAAAAGGCGTGGCTGATGACGACCTTGCCTTTCATGTCCAGCGCCTGGACGCGGTCCAGAATCAGCTCCAGCGTAAAAGCGCCCAGTTCGCCGGGCTCATGCAGATGGATATCCACCGGCTTGCCGTGCTTGTCGGCCAGGCCAAACAGCACATCCAGGGATTTCACGGGATCACGGTCGATGGCGGACGGGTCCAGTCCGCCGAGCACGTCGGCGCCATCGGCAAGCGCCTGGTCCAGCAGGTCGGCTGTACCGGCGCGCGCCAGGAGGCCCGACTGCGGAAACGCCACCGTCTGGATCTCGACGCGGCCGGCCAGCGCTTGCCGCGTGGCATGCACGCCTTCCAGGTGTTTCAGTCCGGCGTCGGTGTCGATATCGACGTGGGTGCGGATGCGGGTCGTGCCCGCGCGCAGGAACGCCAGAGCCAGCGCATGCGAATGGCTGGCGGCGTCGTGCCCGGTGGCGGCGCGCCAGTTGCGTTCGTTGTCGATGCGATCGGTCAGGGACGGGCCTACCTTGTTCACATACCAAGCCGAACCCCAGGTCGTCTTGTCCAGATGGGTGTGGCCTTCGACGAAGGCGGGCAGCAGCAAGGCGCCGCCGCCCTCTTCGACGTTCACGGCGGGATCGGCCTCAAGGCCGGGGCCGATTTGCAGGATGCGGCCGCCGCGCACCAGAACGTCCACGCCCTCGCCTTGCGGCGTGCGGACGTTCTTGAGGAGCAGATCCGCCATGTCAGACTTGGGGCGGTTCGATCCAGAAAAAGCGCTCGCCCTGGCGGACCATGTCGGCAACGCCTTCGGCGCCGATGCGATAGTCCGTGCCCATCAGCGTGGCCCCGCCGTCTTCATGGATATGGATGACGGCCAGCGGGTCGTTGGCCATGGTGTACCAGTAGTAACCGGGCTTGAGATTATGGAGGTCGGTAGTCATGCGTCGAGTATACAAACAACGCCTCGGCATTTTCAAAAAGACAACACATATGCAGCGCCCACCTGACAGGTAAGTCGTGACACGTCATACTCCCCGAAGCAGAGATTGAGTCCGTCTCAAGCAGGTGGCACGTGCGGGCCCCAGCCATAACAGCAATAAGCGCGCAAGCGTTCATCGCGAGGGATACAGCTAGCACATGAAACGGCAGTTACTTCAGTTCAGCGAACCGCTCAAGCAGGCCATTCTGGACGGGGCAAAGGTGCAAAGTCGGCGCATTCTCAAGCCGCAGCCGTCCAAGTTCACAACGGTCTGGTACGCGGACGCCGCCGATTCCGGCAGATGGGTGGCCATGGGGCCGTCGCCTGACAACCCGTCCGAGATGCGCAAGACTTCAAGCTGGGTCAGGTGCCCCTATGGAAAATCGGGCGAGACCATCATCCTGGCCGACGAAGCCGGCGCGCCGTTTGCCAGCGCCGTGGTCGTGGGCGTACGTATCCAGCGGCTGCAGAACCTGACCGAGGCCGATGCGCGTGCGGAGGGCACGCACGCGCTTTATCAAAGCTCGGCGCTACTGCCCGGCGTGCCCCTGCAAACGGCGTTCGCGCTGATGTGGTGCGAACGCTATGGCGCGCATGCGTGGGCGGCCAATCCCTGGGTGTGGGTGGTCGAATACCGCCAGACCGCGCCCTTCGACAAGTCGGATTACTGAGGCGCTGGCGCGCGGGCGCAACACCGCTCGCCCCGGCCGCCTGGAGTTGGTGTCAAGGTGTAACATCACGCCTCGGCTTCAGTTAATTCCATCCTATTTCAATCGACTTCAATCGCCATTTCGCCAGAGCGGACCCGCGCTGCCGCAGCGCAGCACCCGTCGCCGAATGAAAACGGGGGCGGTTGCGGATTGTCGCGATTGCGGCCGGGATGCTTACGTATAGCTGGCGCAAACCGCCGAAAATAGCGCCAACGAATACTCAACTTTGCTGCGTCTCGCAGCGGGCAGGTGCAAGATGAAAAAATGGCTTATTGCAGGTGTTGGCGCCGCGGGGCTGATGATCTCCAGTGTCGCCTTGGCACGCGTGGACGTCGGCATCTCAATCGGCGTTCCTGGAATCGTCTACCCGGCACCGGTCTATGTGGCTCCGCAGCCGGTCTACGTGGCGCCGCCGCCGCCGGTGTATTACCGCCCGGCGCCGGTGTACGTCGCGCCCCCGCCGCCGGTGGTATACCCGGCGCCGGTGTATTACCGTGGCGGACGCTACTACGATCGCGGCCACTATCACGGCCCGAAACACGGTCACGGGTATTACCGGGGCCGCGGCCACGACCGCGATTGATAATCGCTCGCGCCAAAAGCAAAGGCCACTCCTGCGAGTGGCCTTTCTTTTGTCGAGGCAATGTCCGGTGCCCCGTGACAACCTGTCAGGCGGCGGGCGCCTGCACAGGCTTTGCAACCACCGAGGCCGGTTGTTGCGCAACCGGTTTGGCCTTGTCATCGGCCCAACGCGGCGATTCCTGGACCAGATCGATCCAGCGGCGCGGCGCACTGGACGCCCGCCACCAACCATTATGCGGACGCATGAGCAAACTCCGGTTCACCGTTAAAACGCACACCATTAATGCCCTGGAACAGATGACGGCTTTCCTGTTCTGCTTCGTGCAAATCAGTGAACGGCGCCTGACCCGGCACCGTCCAGCATTTTTCGGGTGCGGTTCCGCCGATTCGGCGAGTCCATATTTGCACCCGATAACCCTGCTCGTCTTCCTTTGCCACAGAGCATCTCACACGAAAATCTCCAATCATTCTTGAAGTCATGGACAACTCCTTGTTATATAAGTGAATGAAGCGTGTAGAACGCCGGTGTATTGTGCCGTAACTATCCGGCCCTTTTATGCCAAATACACAATTGCTCACATCAAAAATCAAGCACTCACGTGAGCACGATAACGTTCCAAAAAGACAGCAATATGTCGGCAATGATAAAAAAAAACGGAGCCCGCAGGCTCCGTCTTTTTATCAGCCAAATGGCCGATGGACGCCGCGCGAATATCAGGGTTTTAGTACCGTAATACCGCCCATGTAGGGCTGCAGCGCTTCCGGAATCAACACGCTGCCGTCTTCCTGCTGGTGGTTTTCCAGCACGGCGACCAGCGCGCGGCCCACCGCCAGGCCGGAGCCGTTCAGGGTGTGGACATATTCCGGCTTGCCCTGGGCATTGCGGAAACGCGCCTGCATGCGGCGGGCCTGGAAGGTTTCGCAGTTGGACACCGACGAAATCTCGCGCCAGGTATTTTGTGCCGGCAGCCAGACTTCCAGGTCATACGTCTTGGACGACCCGAAACCCATGTCGCCCGTGCACAGCAGCACGACGCGGTACGGCAGATTCAGCAATTGCAGCACGCGCTCTGCGTGCCCGACCATTTCTTCCAGGGCCTCGTACGACTGGTCCGGCTGGGTGATCTGCACCATTTCGACCTTGTCGAACTGGTGCTGGCGGATCATGCCGCGGGTGTCGCGGCCGCCGCTGCCGGCTTCAGAGCGGAAGCACGGCGTGTGGGCGGTGAGCTTGAGCGGCAGGTCGGCGGCGGCCTGGATCGTGCCGCTGGCCACGCTGGTCAGCGTGATTTCCGAGGTGGAAATCAGGTACTGGTCTTCGCGCACATACGGCTTGCCCTGGTCGTCGACCTTGGGATCGTCGTCGCCGCCGCCCTTGGAGACCGCAAACATGTCGTCCTTGAACTTGGGCAGCTGGCCGGTGCCGTACAGCGTCGAGGCGTTGACGATGTACGGGGTGTAGCACTCGGTGTAGCCGTGCGTGCCGGTCTGCAGGTCGAGCATGAACTGGGCCAGCGCACGGTGCAGGCGGGCGATGGGGCCGCGCATGAACGAAAAGCGCGCGCCCGACAGCTTGGCGGCCATGTCGAAATCCAGGCCCAGCGGTTCGCCCAGCGCGACGTGGTCGCGCGGCTCAAAGCCCAGCGCGGGCGGGTTGCCGTCGGCGCCGGCCTGGCCGGGCAGCCAGCGGCGCACTTCGACGTTGTCGTCGGCGGACTCGCCCAGCGGCACGCTGGCGTGCGGCAGGTTCGGCACCGACATGAGCAGGTCATTGAGCGGCTGCTGCAGGGCGGCCAGCTCTTCCTCGAGCTGCTTCAGGCGCACGGGCACGGCCTGCGATTCCGCCATGACGGCGCTGGCGTCCTCGCCCTTGGCCTTCAATTGGCCGATCTGCTTGGCCAGCGCGTTGCGGCGGGCTTGCAGGGACTCGGTTTCGGTCTGGACGGCCTTGCGGCGAGACTCCAGGTCGTTGAACCGTTCCGTGTCGAAGGCGACGCCGCGGGTCTTCAGGCGGTCTACGACGGTTTGCAGGTCTTTGCGCAGCAGTATCGGGTCTAGCATGGTGAGGTCGGTGAGGTTGCAAAAAAGGCGGCGGGGGATTGCCCGTCACCGGTTCTTGGCGCGTTCCTGTGCGTCCAGCTCGCGCAGGAATGCCAGCTTCTGCTGGATTTTAGCCTCCAGGCCACGATCGGTCGGCCGGTAGAAGGAAGGCTTGAGTCCGTCAGGGAAATATTGCTCGCCCGCGGCGTAGCCGTGCGGCTCGTCGTGCGCGTAGCGGTAGGCCTTGCCATGACCCAGCTGTTTCATCAGCTTGGTCGGCGCATTGCGCAGGTGGATGGGCACCGGCGCGCTGCCGTGTTCCGCCGCGAACTTGCGCGCCTGGTTGTAGGCGTTGTAGACGGCGTTGGACTTGGCGGCGCACGCCATGTACACAACCGCCTGCGCCAGCGCGAGCTCGCCCTCGGGGGAACCGAGGCGCTCGTAGATGTCGGCGCCGTTCACGGCCAGGTCGGTCGCGCGGGGGTCGGCCAGGCCGATGTCTTCCACCGCCATGCGCACCAGGCGGCGCGACAGGTACTTGGGATCGGCGCCGCCGTCGATCATGCGGCAGAACCAGTACAGCGCCGCGTCCGGGTTCGAGCCGCGCACCGACTTGTGCAGCGCGCTGATCTGGTCGTAGAAGGCGTCGCCGCCCTTGTCGAAGCGCCGCAGGTTCTGCGACAGCGAGATTTCCAGCCAGGCGGCGTCCACCGTGTCGCGTCCGGCCGACTGCGCCGACTCGGCCACGACTTCCACCGCGCTGATCAGGCGGCGCGCGTCGCCGTCGGCCCACGCGGCCAACTGCTCGCGTGCGTCGGGCTCGATGCGGATGGTGTCGTCCGGTTCCTGTCCTTCATTGAGCGCCGCGACCGCACGGTCAACGAGCTGTTGCAGTTCTTCTGCCGTCAACGATTGCAGCACATACACGCGCGCCCGCGACAGCAAGGCCGAGTTGACCTCGAACGACGGGTTTTCGGTGGTGGCGCCGATGAACGTGAACAGCCCGCTTTCGACATACGGCAGGAAAGCGTCCTGCTGCGCCTTGTTGAAGCGGTGGACTTCGTCGACGAAGAGGATGGTGCGCCGGCCCTGGCCTTGCGCGACCTGCGCCACCGTCACGGCGTCGCGGATGTCCTTCACGCCGCCCAGCACGGCCGAGATGGCGATGAACTGCGCGTCGAAGCCGTCGGCCATCAGGCGCGCCAGCGTGGTCTTGCCCACGCCGGGCGGCCCCCAGAAGATCATGGAATGCGGGCGGCCAGAGTCGAAGGCGACGCGCAGCGGCTTGTCGGGTCCCAGCAGATGCGACTGGCCAACCACGTCGGACAGGGTGCGGGGACGCAGGCGTTCGGCCAGGGGAACATAGGGCCGATGCGCGGGATCGGCCGCGAAGAGATCGTTGCTCATTGGCAGCAGATGAAGGGGTGCAGCAAGGATTTCAAGTCTGCATTACACCATGCCCGCGCCCTGGCGCCCGCCGGCCGTTGCCCCAGCCGGCGGCGTAGCCGCCCTACGCCAGTTCGGGCGGGGCGAAGCGGCGGTTGGCCAGCACGGGCAGCACCTTGCGCGCGTGGGCGAGGCGCTCCGGGTCGATGTCGGCAAAGACCAGCGCGGGCGCTTCGCCGGCGCGCGCCGTGACGACGCCCAACGGATCCACCACCATGCTGCAACCGATGTTGCGCTCACCGCATTCGCCGGTGGCCGCGACGTAGCAGGTGTTCTCGAGCGCCCGCGCCGTGACCAGGACCTCCCAGTGCATTTCCTTGAGCGGGCCGCGCACCCAGGCGGCCGGCAGCACCAGCAGGTCGGCGCCGTCCAGCGCCAGCCGGCGGGCCAATTCGGGAAAGCGCACGTCGTAGCAGGTCATGAGACCCACGCGCAGGCCCGCGATGTCCAGCAGCGGCGGGATGTCCGTGCCCGGGGTGACATTGGTCGATTCCTTCATGGTGAAGGCGTCGTACAGATGCAGCTTGCGGTACTGCGACAGGATCTGGCCGTCGCGGATCGTGACCAGCGTGTTCCACACCCGGCCCTCGCCCGTCGGCACATGCACGCACATCATGGTGGCCAGGTCCGACCCGCGGCTGGCATCGAGCAGGCGCGTGATGAACGGACCGTCCAGCGGCTGCGCGGCCTTGAGCACGATCTGCGGATCGGTGATGTCGCGCGCCAGGATGCCTTCGGGCAGAACCAGGAGGCCTGCCCCGCCGGCGCGGGCGCGTTCCATCAGATCGATGCAGACCTGCGCGTTTTCTTCCCAGACGCGGCTGACGGCGAACTGGCCCAGGGCGACTTTCAGCATGGCATTTCCTTTGTCAAAGCACAGGCGCGCCTCTAGGGGCGCGCGGCATGGACCTATTTTCCCATCGTCCGGGCGGCGTGGCGTACGGGAAACTCCTAGCTCCCGCTTGTAAATTTCTTTCACGATAATGAAAAAAACTGGATTTGACGTAAATATTTTCCATATCGGGCCGCCATCATGACCAACTCCTCCTCTCCTGCAGCTCCCCTGGACGTGAACGGCAAGGGTCTGGGCGCGTTTCCCGAATCCTGTACCACCGCCGACGTGGCGGCGCTGAACTGGAACCTGCTGAACGAAGACGTGAGCCTGCCGGTGGCCGTGCTGTACGAAGCCCGCATGCGCCACAACCTGCAGTGGATGCAGCAGTTCATGGAGGCCTATCACGTCAAGCTGGCACCGCACGGCAAGACGACGATGAGTCCGGCCCTGTTCAAGCGCCAGATCGACAACGGCGCCTGGGGCATCACCCTGGCGACCGCACCGCAGGTCCTGGCGGCCTACCAGCACGGCGTGCGCCGGGTGCTGATGGCCAATCAGCTCGTGGGCCGCGCCAACATGGCCATCATCGCCCGTCTGCTGGAGGATCCGGCCTTCACGTTCTTCTGCATCGTGGATTCGGCCGCCAACGCCGCGCAGCTGGGCAAGTTCTTCGGCGACCAGGGCAAGGTGCTGCCCGTGCTGATCGAACTGGGTCCGGCGGGCGGGCGCACCGGCGTGCGCGACGACGCGCAGTTGCAGGCCGTGGCCGATGAGATCGCCCGCTGGCCCGGCCTGGCGCTGGCCGGCATCGAAGTCTATGAAGGCGTGCTGCAGGAAGAAGGCGCCATCCGCGCCTTCCTGCGCCGCGCCACCGACGCCTTGCGGGGCCTGGCCGCCGCGGGCCGGCTGCGCAAGAGCGGGCCCGCCCTTATCTCCGGCGCCGGGTCGGCCTGGTTCGACGTCGTGGCCGAGGAATTCTCGCAACTGGACATCGGCAGCCCGCTGGAAGTGGTGTTGCGCCCGGGTTGCTACCTGTCGCACGACGTCGGCATCTACCGCAGCGCGGCCGAGCGCATCAATGCGCAGAACCCGGTGGCCCGCCAGATGGAGCCCGGCCTGCAACCTGCCCTGCAGGTCTGGGCCTACGTGCAGTCGCTGCCCGAACCCGGCCGCGCCATCATCGCGATGGGCAAGCGCGACGCGGCCTTCGACGCGGGCCTGCCCACCCCTGCCCTGCTGTACCGGCCCGGTTCGGTGCAGCCCGGCGCGGCGCCGTCCCACTGGAAGCTGTCGGCCATGATGGACCAGCACGCCTTCATGCAGGTGGGCGACGGTGACGACATCCAGGTGGGCGACATGATCGCCTTCGACATTTCGCATCCCTGCCTGACGTTCGACAAATGGCGTCAGGTGCTGCTGGTGAACGAGCACTACGGCGTCACCGGCGTGGCCGAAACCTTTTTCTAGTCCCCCTGCCCGCGGCACCGCGCCAGGCCCACAGGGGACCGCAGCATCCGGGCACCCGGCGCTCATCCGATATCACGCGACAACCTGTTTCTGACCCTCTGGAGAGAGAATCATGAACTTCCGTACCTCCCGGCGAGGCGGTGGGCTGAAGAGCCTGCTCGCGGCCGGCGCAATTGGCTTGACCGCTTTGTCGACCCCCGCCCTCTGTGCCACGCCGGTCAAGGGAGGCACGATCTCTGTCGCCACCATCGGCGAGCCGCCGACGCTGGACCCGATGACCAGCACGGCCGACCTGGTGGGCATCCTGACCCAGCATTTCTTCGAGACGCTGTATACCTTTGACGCGAAGTGGAACCTGACGCCGCTCCTGGCCGACAAGATGCCGGAAGTGTCGGCGGACGGGCTGGTCTACACGATTGCGCTGCGCCAGGGCATCACGTTCCATGACGGTTCGAAGATGGATTCGTCCGACGTGCTGGCGTCCCTGAAGCGCTGGACCGAGACCGCCACGCGCGGCAAGATGGCCGCCAAGATCATCAGCGGCATCGAGGCCCCGGACGCCAACACGATCCGCATCACGCTCAAGCAGCCGTATGCACCGCTGACCGCCCTGCTGGCCATGAACAACAGCGCCGCGGTCATCATGCCCAAGGGCAAGATCGCGCCGTCCCTGACCGAATTCGTCGGCACCGGCCCGTATCAGTTGAAGGCCCGCGTGCCCGACCAATACGTGCAGCTCGTCCGCTTCGAGGGCTACAAGCAGCGCGAAGGCGAGCCCAACGGCTATGGCGGCGCCCGCAAGCAGTATCTGGACGAAATCCGCTTCGTGCCGGTCAGCAATGCCAACACGCGCGTCGAAAGCGCCGTGGCCGGCCAGTTCGACTACGTGGACTCGCTGCCCGTGGAATCGCTGTCCAAGCTGAAGAACGGCCGCTCGGATCCGGTCATGCTCAAGCCCTTCGGCTGGCCGCGCCTGGTGCTCAACACCAAGCAGGGCATCATGTCGAACCAGGCCGTGCGCCAGGCGGTGCAGCTTGCCCTGAACGA
The DNA here is from genome assembly GCF_037039475.1 of Achromobacter sp. E1. Taxonomy (NCBI): domain Bacteria; kingdom Pseudomonadati; phylum Pseudomonadota; class Betaproteobacteria; order Burkholderiales; family Alcaligenaceae; genus Achromobacter; species Achromobacter sp. E1. The sequence continues at coordinate 1,138,790 of NZ_CP146253.1, read as the reverse complement.
AGAGGACATGCTGTTCGCGGCGTTCGGCGACAAGAACTTCTACAAGCTCAATGGCGACCTGTACCCGGAAGGCTATCCGTGGGCCACGTCGCTGGGCGGCAAGGTCTACAACAAGGGCGACGCCGCGGCGGCCAAGAAGCTGGTGGACGGGGCCAACGTGCAGGACCGCAAGATCCGCATCCTGACCAGCCAGCAGTATGAGTTCCATTACAAGATGGCGCTGGTGGCCGCCGAATACCTGAAGGCCGCGGGCTTCACGGTGGACATGCAGGTGGTCGATTGGGCCACGCTGACGCAGCGCCGCCAGGATCCGGCCGTGTGGGACATCTTCATCACGCACAGCCCCTTCCTGCCTGAACCGGCGCTGATCGACTTCCCGTCCAAGGACGCGCCGGGCTGGTGGGACACGCCGCGCCGCAATCAGGTGCTGGACGCCTTCAACCAGGCCAGCTCGCAGGAAGAACGCGTCAAGCGCTGGGCCGACGTGCAGCAGGCCGTGTACGACGAAGTGCCGTTCATCAAGGTCGGCGACTTCAACGCCCAGGCCGCGCGCTCTCCCGCGCTGCAAGGCACGCAGGCCGTGCCGTGGCCGTACTTCTGGAACGCCTGGAAGGCGTCCAAGTAAGCGCACGTCCGTCGGGCGGCCGTTGCCGCCCGACGCCGCAGGCACCCGCGCGCGACCCGTTCGCGCCCGCGCAATGACCTCTAGGATTTCACCGTGTTGCGTTATCTCTTGAATCGGCTGGTCGGGCTGGTGGCCGTGATGTTCATCGTCGCGACGATCGTGTTCGTGATCATCCGCCTGACGCCCGGCGACCCGGCCGCAGTGATGCTCGGTCCGCAGGCCAGCCAGCAGGACATCGCCGCCCTGCGCGCGCAACTCGGGCTGGACCAGCCTGTGGCGGTGCAGTACGTGTCGTGGCTGGGCAAGCTGCTGCAGGGCGACCTGGGCCAGTCCATCTTCATGAACAAGCCGGTGCTGGCGGCGCTGGCCGACCGCGCCGAGCCGACGATCCTCCTGACACTGATGTCGCTGTTGATCGCCAGCGCCATCGCGCTGCCGGTCGGCATTCTTTCCGCGGTCAAACGGGGCACCACGCTGGACCAATCGGTGCTGTCGTTCTCGATGTTCACGTCCAGCGTGCCGAGCTTCTGGCTGGGGCTGCTGCTGATGCAGGTGTTTTCCGTGAAACTGGGCTGGCTGCCGGTGGCCGGTTATGGCGGCCCGGACGCCTCGCTGGCCACGCGCCTGTCGCACCTGATCCTGCCTGCGGTTGTGCTGGGCCTGGTGAATTCGGCCCTGATTACCCGCTTCATCCGCGCCAGCATGCTGGACGTGCTGCGCGACGACTACGTGCGCACGGCGCGGGCCAAGGGCCTGCCGGAACGCAAGGTCATCCTGAAGCACGCGGTGCGCAACGCGTTGATCCCGATTCTGACGGTGCTGGGCTTGACCACGGCGTTGCTCATCAGCGGCGCCGTCGTGACCGAAACCGTGTTCGGCCTGCCTGGTGTCGGCAGCCTGGTGGTGTCGGCGGTGCTGCGCCGCGACTATCCGGTCATCCAGGGCGCGTTGCTGATCATCGCGGCGATCTACGTGCTGATCAATCTGCTGATCGACCTGCTGTACCTAGTGGTCGACCCCCGCGTGCGTTACTGAGCCATCGACATGACGACTGCAACTTCCATGAATCCCGGCGCGGACCGCTGGCAGGTCCTGCGCCTGCTGGTGGCGCGCAAGACGGTTCTGATCAGCCTTATCGTGATCGTGGTGCTGGCGGCCGCCGCGCTGCTGGCGCCGTGGATCAGCCCCTACGACCCCTTCAAGCTGTCCATCATGAACCGCCTGAAGGCGCCGGGCGCCGCGCACTGGTTCGGCACCGACGACTTCGGCCGCGACGTTTTCAGCCGCGTCATCCACGGCGGACGGCTGTCGCTGATGGTGGGCTTTTCCGTCGTCATCCTGTCCAGCGTGCTGGGCATTGCGCTGGGGCTGATCGCGGGGTTCTTCCGCACGGCCGACAAGTTCGTGTCGCGGCTGATCGACGCGATGATGGCGTTCCCCGACATCCTGCTGGCCATTTCGCTGGTGGCCGCGCTGGGCCCGTCGCTGGTCAACGTGGTGATCGCGCTGGGCATCGTGTACACGCCGCGGCTGGCGCGCATCGTGCGGGCCTCGACGCTGGTGATCCGCGAACTGCCCTTCGTGGAAGCCGCCCGCGCGCTGGGCGTGCCCACCTGGCGCATCGTCACCGTGCACGTGCTGCGCAACCTGGTGTCGCCCATCCTGGTGCAGGGCACCTTCATCTTCGCTTACGCCATCCTGGCCGAGGCCGGCCTGTCGTTCCTGGGCGTGGGCGTGTCGCCCGACATTCCGACCTGGGGCACCATGATCAACGCCGGCCAGCAGTACATGGGATCGGCGGACTGGATCATGATCTTTCCCGGCATCGCCATCGTGCTGTCCGTGCTGTCGCTGCAACTGGTGGGCGACGGCCTGCGCGACGTCCTCGATCCGCGCCTGCGCAAGGAGCTGTAAACATGACCGCAAGCACCCGAGACATCGTGCTGTCGGTGCAGGGCCTGAAGACCTGGTTCCACAGCCGCGACGGCATCGCCAAGTCGGTGGACGGCGTCACCTTCGACCTGGCCCGCGGCGAGACGCTGGCCATCGTCGGTGAATCCGGCTCCGGCAAGTCCGTGACCAGCCTGTCCATCATGGGCCTGTTGCCCAAGCCGGCTGGCCGCATCGAGGCCGGCAAAATCCTGTTCCGCGACCGCCAGGGCGTGCAGCACGACCTGGCGCACGCCACGCCCGCCACGCTGCAACGCATCCGCGGCGCCGAGATCGCGATGATCTTCCAGGAGCCCATGACCAGCCTGAACCCGCTGTACACCGTGGGCGACCAGATCGCCGAGGCGGTGCTGCAGCACGAGGGCGGCTCGCGCGCCGCGGCGCTCAAGCGCGCCCGCGAGATGCTGGAGCGCGTGGAGATCCCGGCCGCCGACCGGCGCGTGAACGAGTATCCGCACCAGATGTCGGGCGGCATGCGCCAGCGCGTGATGATCGCGCTGGCCCTGGCCTGCAACCCCGCCGTGCTGATCGCCGACGAGCCCACCACGGCGCTGGACGTGACCGTGCAGGCGCAGATCCTGGACCTGCTGCGCCGCCTGCAGGCCGAGATGAACATGAGCATTCTGTTCATCACACACAACCTGGGCGTGGTCGCCGAGATCGCGCATCGCGTGGCCGTCATGTATGCCGGCCGCGTGGTCGAGGACGCCGGCGTCTACGACCTGTTCGAAAAGCCCACGCATCCCTACACGCGCGGCCTGCTGTCCTGCCTGCCGACCGCCGCGCTGCTCGCGTCCGGCGAGCGCCTTCGCGCCATTCCCGGCAACGTGCCCAGCGTGCTGGCGCTGCCGCCCGGCTGCACCTTCGCGCCGCGCTGCCCGCTGGCGGCGGACGACTGCCGCGCCGGCGTCCCCGATCTGGTGGCGGTGCGGCCCGAACACCGCGCGCGCTGCATCAAGGTAAATCCGCTATGACGAGTCCATCCACTCCCCGCGCCGCCGCGCCGCTGGTGCGCATCGACGACCTGAAGGTCCACTTCCCGACCTCGCAGGCGCGCAACGCCCCGGTCGTGCGCGCCGTGGACGGCGTGAGCTTCGACGTGCCGCGCAACACCATCGTGGGCCTGGTCGGGGAATCCGGTTCGGGCAAGACCACGACCGGCCGCGCCCTGCTGCGCCTGTTCGCCCCCACCGCCGGACGCATCGTGTTCGACGGACAGGACATCACGACGCTCAATGAAAAGCAGATGCTGCCGTGGCGCCGCCGCATGCAGATCGTGTTCCAGGACCCGTACGCCAGTCTCAACCCGCGCATGACGGTGGCCGAGATCCTGGGGGAAGCCCTGGACACCCACAAGCTGGCGCAGCACCGCCGCGCCGAGCGGATCGGCGAATTGCTCGAACGCGTCGGCCTGAACGCGGACCACAGCCGCCGCTATCCGCATGAGTTCTCCGGCGGGCAGCGCCAGCGCATCGGCATTGCGCGTGCGCTGGCGGTGGAGCCGGACTTCATCGTGGCCGACGAGCCCGTATCCGCGCTGGACGTCTCGGTGCAGGCGCAGGTGCTGAACCTGCTGCAGGATCTGCAGCGCGACCTGGGCCTGACCATGCTGTTCGTCGCGCACGACCTGGCGGTGGTCGACTACCTGTGCGACGACGTCGTGGTGATGTATCTGGGCCGCATCATGGAACGCGGTCCGACCAGCGAAGTCTATGCGCGCCCGCGCCATCCCTACACCCGCGCGCTGCTGTCCGCCGCCCCCGTGCCGGATCCGCGTGCCCCGCGTTCGCGTATCCTCCTGAAGGGCGACATCCCGAGCCCGGTCAACCCGCCTTCCGGCTGCGTGTTCCGCACGCGCTGCCCCCATGCCATCGACGCCTGTGCGGCGGCGGTGCCGCCGGCCGTCGGCGTGAGCGCGGACCACCACGTGTCCTGCATCCGCCTCGACGATCCCGCGCTCGCGGCATGAGTCCGCCCGAATTGATCCAGGAACCACACATGAACATCATCCGCGACATCGTCTTCCAGATACGCAGTCGGCGGGACGCATTGAGCGTGACAGAACGCAAGGTTGCCGACGCCATCCTGGACGACATCATCTGGAGCGCCAGCGCCACGGTGGACCAGCTTGCCGCCAAGGCCGGCGTCAGCATCGCCACCATCTCGCGGTTTGCGCGCACCGTCGGCTGCGACGACACGCGCGACCTGAAGATGAAGCTGGCGCAGGCCAGCACGGTAGGCAGCCGCTTCCTGGACCCCAGCGCGCCGGCCGAGGAAAGCACGTTCTACGCGCGCATCTACGCCGACATCGAAAGCACCCTGCGCGCGCATCTGCCGACGTTCACCGAGCCGCTATTCGAAGCCGCCGCGTCCATCGTGGACGGGGCGCGCATGATCTACGTCTTCGGCATGGGCGGCGCGTCGGCGGTGCTGGCGCAGGAAGTCCAGTCGCGCCTGGTGCGGCTGGGCTATCCCATCGCGGTCTACAGCGACGCCGTGCTGCTGCGCATGGTGGCGGCCACGCTCGACGAGCGCGACGCCGTGCTGGTGCTGTCGGCCTCGGGCCTGACGCCCGAGATCGTCGGCGCCGCGCGCATCGTCAAGCAATACCGCGCGCGCATCGTCGCCATCACCGACGCGTCGTCCGAACTGGCGAAGCTGGCCGACGTGGTGCTGCCCATCCGCACCGACGAGACCGACTTCATCTACAAGCCTTCGGCCTCGCGCTACGCGATGATGCTGGCCATCGACCTGCTGTCGACCGAACTGGCCATGCTGAACCAGGAAGAAAACCGCGAACGCCTGCGCCGCATCAAGCTGGCGCTGGACGAACACCGCGGCGGGCCGAACCGCCTGCCGCTGGGCGATTGATCGGGAATCCACGATGTACGACACCCTTATTGGCAACGTCCGGATCCTGGACGGTTCCGGCGGACCCGAATACCGCGCCAGCGTCGCGCTGGCCGGCGGCCGCATCGCCGCGATCGGCGAGCTGCCCGGCGCGCCGGCGCGCCAGCTCATCGACGGCACCGATCTCGCGCTGGCCCCGGGCTTCATCGACGTCCACACCCACGACGACACCAACGTCATCCGCACGCCGGACATGCTGCCCAAGCTGTCGCAGGGCGTGACGACCGTGGTGGTGGGCAATTGCGGCATCAGCGCCTCGCCGGTCACGCTGCGCGGCGAGCCGCCCGATCCGATGAACCTGCTGGGCAAGCGCGAGGACTTCCGCTACGCCACCTTTGCGGACTACACGCGCGCGATCGAAGCCGCGCGGCCGGCCGTGAACGTTGCCGCCCTGGTGGGGCATACGGCCTTGCGCAGCAACCACATGGACCGGCTGGACCGCGCCGCGACGCGCCACGAGGTGCTGGCAATGCGCGCCCAACTGCGCGACGCCCTGGCGCATGGCGCAATCGGCCTGAGCACCGGCCTGGCCTATGCCTCGGCGTTCGACGCGGACACGGCCGAGGTCAAGCTGCTGGCCGAGGCGCTGGACGAATTCGGCGCGCTGTACACGACGCACCTGCGCTCGGAATTCGCCGCCATCCTGGAGGCCATGCAGGAGGCCTTCGACATCGGCTTGCACGCGCGCGTGCCGGTGGTGGTGTCGCACCTGAAGTGCGCCGGCGCCGGCAACTGGGGCCGCACGAAAGAGGTGCTGTTCGCGCTGGAAAACGCGGGGCGCATGCAGCATGTGGGCTGCGACTGCTATCCGTATTCCGCCAGTTCGTCGACGCTGGACCTGAAGCAGGTCACGGACGAATTCGACATCGACATCACCTGGTCCGAGCCGCATCCGGAACAGGCGCGCCGCAAGCTGGCCGCCATCGCGGCGGACTGGGGCGTCACGCTGCTGGAGGCCGCCAAGCGGCTGCAACCGGCCGGCGCGGTGTATCACAACATGCACGAGGACGACGTGCGCCGCGTGCTGTCGCACCGGCTCACGATGGTGGGGTCGGACGGACTGCCCAACGATCCCATGCCGCATCCGCGCCTGTGGGGCGCCTTTCCGCGCGTGCTGGGCCATTACAGCCGGGACGTGGGCCTGTTTCCGCTGGCGCAGGCCGTGCACAAGATGACGGGGCTGTCCGCCGCGCGCTTCGGCCTTGCCGAGCGCGGCTTCGTGCGCGAGGGGCACCACGCGGATCTGGTGCTGTTCAACCCCGATACCGTCATCGACCGCGCGACTTTTGCCGCGCCCGTGCAGACCGCGGCGGGCATCGAGGCCGTTTGGGTCAATGGTGTCCTGTCGTACCGCAAGGGCCAGGCCACCGGCGAGCGCGCCGGCCGCTGGCTCCCGCGCAGCGGCGACCTGCGCGCGTCCTATCCCGCCATTCCGGCCGCTTCGTAGCGGCCGCCCCCGGACCACTTCAAGGAGAATCCTTCATGAGCGCGACTCCCAATCCCGACAACAACGGCATCACCCGCTACGGCGTGGCCGGCGGCACCGGCCAGGGCGGCTCGCACATGCCCTTCGCCCGCGCGGTCGGCGCCGACGGCTGGCTGTACGTTTCCGGCCAGGTGCCGATGGAAAACGGCGAAGTCATCGAAGGCGGCATCGTGACGCAAAGCCACAAGGCCATCCAGCAGGTGCTGGCCATCCTGCAGGAAGCCGGCTACGGCCCCGAACACGTCGTGCGCTGCGGCGTCTGGCTGGACGATGCGCGTGACTTTGCGTCGTTCAACAAGGTGTTCAAGGAATACTTCGGCGCAAATCCGCCGGCGCGCGCCTGCGTGCAGTCGAGTTTGGTCGTCGATGCAAAAGTGGAAGTCGATTGCGTGGCGTATAAGCGCCCCTGACACGCAGGCAGGTCGCGGAAGGTGTCTGACACCCCTGCGACGCCGGCTCAAACTGACGGCCGTCTCACGCGGGTGTCAGACACCGGGTTCCATTTACGGCTGCGGCAAGTCGGAAGGTGTCTGACACCCCTGCGGCGCCGGCTCAAACTGACGGCCGTCTCACACGGGTGTCAGACACCGGGTTCAATGCACGGCTACCGCCAGACACGGCATCGGAAGGTGTCTGACACCCCTGCGGCGCCGGCTCAAGCTGACGGCCGTCTCACACGGGTGTCAGACACCGGGTTCAATGCACGGCTATCGCCAGACACGGCATGCCAAATAAAAAATGCCCGGTTTCCCGGGCATTCTGCATTGGGCCAAAAACGCCGCTACATCTTCACCACATCCACGCCCTTGGGCGCGGTGAACTGGAATTCCTTGGCGGGCAGTTGGGGGTTGGGCTGGATGGCCGACAGGTCGACGCGGGTGGTCTGGCCGAACGAGTCGAGCAGTTCCACGCGCACCGGCAGGTTGTTCTTCATGCCGATGTCCACGCGCGAGAAACCGGCGTCGGCCGTGCGCGGCTTGGCGCGTAGCCAGTCGACACCATCCTTGGCCGGCAGCGCGCTGACGTCGAAGGACTGCTCCAGCGAACCCGAGCCGAAAAGAATGGCCGCGGGCGACGTGCCGATGGCGGCGTCGACCTTGCGTTCCGTGACCTGGGCCAGGTCGGGGTCGAACTGGAAGACCTGACGGCCGTCGGAGATGACCAGTTGCTCGTAGGGCTTTTGCACAGCCCATTTGAATTTGCCGGGGCGCTGAAACGAGAACACGCCGGTCTGCGCGGGTTGGGTGCGGCCCTGGTCGTTGACGGTGTACTGCGAAAACGACCCGGTGGCCGCCGTGACCGTGGACACGAAGTTGCGCAATTGCTCTTGCGCGCTGGCTGCAAGCGCCAGGGCGGGGACCAGGGCCGGAGTCAGGCCCAGCACCGCAACGGCGGCCAGGCGTTGAAACGTCTTCATCATGCTTCCTCTCGTGCGGCGGCTGCGGGAACCAGGATCTCGCGGTTCCCGTTGGATTGCATCGCCGACACCATACCCGATTGCTCCATCTGCTCGAGTAACCGGGCCGCACGGTTGTAACCAATCCGCAGATGACGCTGCACCAGCGAAATGGACGCGCGGCGGTGCTTGAGCACGACTTCGCAGGCCTGGTCGTACATCGGGTCGGATTCCGCGTCCCCGCCGATGCCCGTGACGCTGCTGGCGCCTTCAGCCCCGTCGCCGTCCAGGCCGCCTTCCAGGAGGCCCTCGACGTAATTGGGTTCGCCCTGCGACTTCAGGCTTTCGACCACGCGATGGACTTCGTCGTCGCTGCAGAACGCTCCGTGCACGCGCACCGGCAAGCCGGTGCCGGGCGGCATGTAGAGCATGTCGCCCTGGCCGAGCAAGGTTTCCGCGCCCATCTGGTCAAGAATGGTGCGCGAGTCGATCTTGGACGACACCTGGAACGCGATGCGCGTCGGGATGTTGGCCTTGATGAGGCCGGTGATCACGTCCACGCTGGGACGCTGCGTGGCCAGGATGAGGTGGATGCCCGCCGCCCGCGCCTTCTGCGCCAGGCGGGCGATGAGTTCTTCGATCTTCTTGCCCACGACCATCATCAGGTCGGCCAGCTCGTCGATGACGACCACGATGGTGGGCAGCGGCGACAAGGGCTCGGGCTGGTCCGGCGTGAGCGAGAACGGATTGGGGATCGGTTCCTCGCGCTTGATCGCGTCGCGGATCTTGGTGTTGTAGCCCGCCAGGTTGCGCACGCCCATCTTGCTCATGAGGCGATAGCGCTTTTCCATTTCGCCCACGCACCAGTTCAGCGCGTTGGATGCCTGCCGCATGTCGGTGACCACCGGCGCCAGCAGGTGCGGGATGCCTTCGTAGACGCTCATTTCGAGCATCTTGGGGTCGATCAGGATCAGGCGGGTATGCGAGGCGTCGGCCTTGTAGAGCAGCGACAGGATCATGGCGTTGATCCCGACCGACTTGCCCGAACCGGTGGTGCCCGCCACCAGCAAGTGGGGCATCTTGGCCAGGTCGGCCACCACCGGGTTGCCGGCGATGTCCTTGCCCAGCGCCATGGTCACGACCGAATGGCTGGCGTGGTAGGTCTGCGAACCCAGGATTTCGGACAGGCGCACCATCTGGCGGCGCGGGTTGGGCAGCTCCAGCCCCATCAGGTTCTTGCCCGGTATGGTTTCGACCACCCGGATGCTGACCAGGCTGAGCGCGCGCGCCAGGTCCTTGGCCAGGTTGACGATCTGGCTGCCCTTCACGCCGGTGGCCGGCTCGATTTCGTAGCGGGTGATGACGGGGCCGGCCTGCGCCGCGACCACGGTGACCGACACGCCAAAGTCGGCCAGCTTCTTTTCGATCAGGCGCGAGGTGAATTCAATGGTCTCGGCCGACACGGTTTCCTGGTTGTTCAGGGGCGGGTCGAGCAGGCCAAGGGTGGGCAGATCGCCTTCGGCGCCGCCGGTGGGCGGGAAGAACAGGGATTGCTGCTTTTCCTTTTCGACGCGCTCGGACTTGGGCACCACGGTGATGGCCGGTTCGATGCGGACCGGCTGCTCGTGCACCAGTTTTTCCTGCTTGGCCACCACCTGCTCGGTGCGCACGGCCTTGGCGACTTCGCCGACCTTGCGGTCCTGGCGCGCGGTGTAGGAGTTGCGCATCTTGCGGACCAGGCCTTCCAGCCAGGAACCGACGCGCTCGGCGACCGCCAGCCACGAAAACGAGAAGAACAGACTGAGTCCGATTGCCAGCATGACCAGGAAGGCCAGCGTGGCGCCGGTAAAGCCGATGCTGCTGCCGATGAGGTCCGCCAGCATCTGGCCGATGACGCCGCCCGCGCCGCTTGCCGTTTCCGACGCGCCGGGCAGATGCGTGCCGCGGCTGGCCAGGCGCAGGGCTTCCATGCCCAGCGAGCCCATCATCAGCAGGAAAAAGCCAATGCCCTCTTCCCAGTGGACGCGCGGCAGCACTTCGGGTTGCTTGCTGTTGGCCACGCGCAACTGCGCGGCCAGGCGCCGGTAGCCAGCCCGCACGCGATGCAGCAGCAGGACGACCCACCACCAGGCGGAGAAACCAAAGAGATAGAGGAGGATGTCCGCCAGGTAGGCGCCCAGGCGTCCGCCCTGGTTGCGCACGACATCGCCCGGAACCGAGTGCGACCAGCCAGGGTCGGACGCGCTCCAGGTGGCGAGCACCAGGGTAAGCCAGGCCGCCAGGGCGGCAAAGAGGATCCAGCGGGCTTCACGCAACAACGCGGAAATGCGCGTTTGCAGCGGCGAGGGTCCGTTGCGGGTGTTGCGCGAGGCGCGCGGAGAAGCAGTCGAGATACGCGGCATGCGGCTCATTATAATTGGGCGTTACCCTAAAGATACCTGCCCATGTCCACGCCTACGCACGCTAAAGTTTTGATACTCGGTTCCGGCCCCGCCGGTTACACGGCGGCCGTCTATGCGGCACGCGCCAATCTTAACCCTGTTCTTGTTACAGGTTTGGCCCAAGGCGGCCAGCTCATGACCACCACGGACGTCGACAATTGGCCGGCCGACGCGGATGGCGTGCAGGGCCCGGACCTGATGCAGCGCTTCCAGAAGCACGCCGAACGCTTCAACACGGAAATGCTGTTCGACCACATCGCCAAGGTCGACCTCTCCAAGCGCCCCTTCACCCTGACCGGCGACACCGGCAAGGTCTACACCTGCGACGCGCTCATCATCGCCACGGGCGCCTCGGCCAAGTACCTGGGCCTGCCGTCCGAGCAGTCCTTCATGGGCCGCGGCGTCTCCGGCTGCGCCACCTGCGACGGTTTCTTCTACCGCAACCAGGACGTGGTGGTGGTCGGCGGCGGCAATACCGCTGTCGAGGAAGCCCTGTACCTGTCCAACATCTGCCGCAAGGTCACGCTAATCCACCGCCGCGACAAGTTCCGCGCCGAGCCGATCCTGGTCGACAAGCTGATGAGCAAGGTCGAAAACGGCAACATGGAACTCAAGCTGTTCCACACGCTGGAAGAAGTCCTCGGCGACGACAGCGGCGTGACCGGCGTGCGTGTTCGCCACGTGGACACCGGCGCCACCGAAGACATGGCCGTCACCGGCGCCTTCATCGCCATCGGTCACCAGCCCAACACGGAAATCTTCCAGGGCCAGCTCGAGATGAAGGACGGCTACATCGTCACCAAGAGCGGCCTGTCCGGCATGGCCACCATGACCTCGGTGCCGGGCGTGTTTGCCGCCGGCGACGTGCAGGACCACGTCTACCGTCAGGCCATCACCAGCGCCGGCACGGGCTGCATGGCGGCCCTGGACGCCCAACGGTGGCTGGAGAATGCGGGGCAGTAAGGTCGGCCTGGCCGACCTGAAACGCCTGAAGAAGGACCTGCAGGAAGAACGCGAGCGCGCCGCCCTTGCCCCGCAACGGGCGGCGGCGGCAGCGGCCGCGCGCCCTGCGTCGCCCCCCGAGGACGACCTGGCGGCGTTCAAGCGCTCGATGAAGTCCGTCACGCCGATCCGGCACGCGCAACGCGTCGAGCACAAGCCCGCCCCCGAACCCGCGCCCGCCCTGCGCCGCGCCAACGCGCTGGGCGAAACGCCCAACCGCGCCGACGCGGGCGTCTCTGACGGCGGCGAGATCACGCACCTGCTGTCCGAAGGCGGCACCGCATTCGTGCGCGGCGACGTGGCGCCCGACACCGCGCGCAATTTGCGCCGCGGCCAATGGCGCGCCGGCGCGGAACTCGATCTGCACGGGCTGCGCGTCGAGCAGGCGCGCCATGCCCTGCTGTCTTTCCTGGACGAGTGCCAGGAACACGGCATCCGCTGCGTGCGCATCGTGCACGGCAAGGGCTACAACTCTGAAGGCCTGGAGCCGGTGCTGAAAGACAAGGCCCGGACGTGGCTGGTCCAGAAGGCCGACGTCATGGCGTTCTCCGAGGCCCCCGAGCGCGAAGGCGGCGCGGGCGCCCTGTTGGTGCTGCTGCGCCAGTCCGAGGGGCCGCGCAAATGAAGTGGCTTTATCTGGCGGTGGCGATCGTCGCAGAGATCTTCGCCACCAGCGCCCTCAAGGGCTCCGAAGGTTTCACGCGGCTCGTGCCGTCTGTCATCACCGTCTTCGGCTACCTGATTTCGTTCTACTTCCTGTCGCTGACGCTGCGCGAGATTCCCGTGGGCATCGCCTACGCGATCTGGTCCGGCGTCGGCATCGTGCTGATCTCCATCGTGGGCACGGTGCTGTTCAAGCAGCACCTGGACGCACCCGCGCTCATCGGCATCGGCCTCATCATCGCCGGCGTGGTGGTGATGAACGTCTTCTCCAAATCCGTCTCGCATTGACGACGTTCTCCGCAGTTCGGATACAAGGCCTGGGGACGCGGGGCATCCTGGCGCAGACCTTGCTACGCGTCGCCCTTGCGGCAATCCTGTGCCTGGGTTGGCTGTTCGCCGCCTGCGCGTCAGCCCAGGGCTTTGACCGCACCGCCGAACTCAAGCGCTACCGGGCCTGGTACACGGTCTTCTCAGAGGACATGGACCGGCTGGCCGCGGCGTCCGGCCCGCTGACGGACGCGCAGTTCGATGCGCTGTTTGAAAAGTCGGTCGTGCCCGACTCACGCGCGGCCGGCTTCCTGCGTGAAACCTTCGCGCGTCGAACCGGCGATGGCACGTACCGCCCGCGATACGGCCCCCGCCCCGTATTCATGGGCGTGCTGGCCAGCGGCATTCCCGCGGGCCAGGGCGGCCGCTATCCAGAATCTGATGCCGCGTTCCAAGGCAAGGACCTGTCGGTCTGGTACCTGCATGTGGACGTGGGCGACATGACCAACACGTACCTGCTGTCGTCCGGCGCCTTCACCCCCTACCGGCTGCCGCCCGCGGGCACGTTCGAGCGCCGCGCCTACCCGTTCCTGCTGATGGACACCCGAGACGGGGCGTTGCGGCTGGGCGGCGTCAGCGCCGAACTCTGGGGCCTCGTTGCGTGGCTGCAAAATGCGGCGAACTAAGCCCGTGCTGCGCCTGTCCGCGATGGCGGCGATGTCCGCTGCGCCCGGCCTTGCTCTGGCCCTGTGCCAGCCGCTCGCCGCGAACGAACGTCTGACCGTTGTCGCCGACGTGCGGCTCGACGACACCCACACGCTGCTGGCCAAGGACGGCTCACGCATCCGCAGCTGGCAGCCGGCCGTCCAGGTGCCCGACGGACCGCGCGCCGTGCCGGTCATCTGGGCCGAAAACGTCGACTGGTCGGTCTATGCGGCCGATCCCGGCGCCCGCATCGGCGCCACGATGCTGCGTTTCGAGCAAGGCCAGGACGGCCGCCCGCATCTTTGCGGCATTGCTCAGTACAGCCCGAACACCGTGGACGAGGCCCGCGCCAAGCCCGGACCCGCCCTGCCGCCGCCAGAGAGCGAGACCCGCTTTCGCTACGACGCATCGGGCCGGCTGACCGGCTACGAGGTGCGGTCGCGCACCTGGGACGGCCGCGCGAACCGGCCCGTCCGGCGTTGCCTGCGCTATGACGCCAACGGCTGGCTCGCCGAATTGGCCGACGGTAGTTGCGACGGCGCCTCCCGTCCGCAGGTGCGCTATGTGCATGACGCGGCCGGCCGCCTGTTGCGGACCGTCCGCCACGCGCCTGAAACCGGTGACGCAAACGAGGTCATCGTGCATGACGCCGCAGGCGGGATCGCCCAGCGCTATCTGCGGCCGGTCCTGCAAAGCGAAGATGGGCGCGACGCGCAGGCGGGATTGCCATACCGCGCCGTCGCGGGCGAACACCCGGTTCTGGTGATGCCCGGCCCCGGCTGGCAGCCGCCCGCCCTGGAGTCCTACCACTACGACTGGGCCATCGTGCAGCCGCGCGGCGACGCCAGCGTTTACGAGGCCAAGCGCGATCCCAAGTCCGTGCTGGCCAGGGGAAACAGCGGCGAAAATGGACGCTTCGACATGAGCGCGGACGTCCGCCGGCGCGTGTGGGCGGCGGCGGGCCGCGCGCCTGGCGGCGTGCAGTGGTTGTGGGCGCCGGGGCAGGTGCTTACGCTGTTGCAGGCCATGCCCGGCACCGCGTGGGCCGCCTGCGCCGACCCCCAGGTCCGCCGGCCGGCAGCCTGCCCTGCTCCCTAGCTGTTGTCCGGCCGCGGATGCCGCGCGTCCGGGTTGCGCAGGTAGTCGACCAGCGCCAGCGTGGCCCGGTCGGGCGGCGGGGTCAGCAGCGACACCACGAAGATCGTCAGGAACGCCACCGGGGCGCCGAATACGCCCGCCGCGATGGGCTGGATGCCCCACCACAGGTCCACGGGCTGCGTGCGCGCGATGCCCAGCACCGATTCCCGCAGCCACGGGTGCGTGTGCGTCATGTAGGCAAACGTCACGGCCAGGCCTGCGGCCATCCCCAGCGTGGCGCCCCATTTGTTGGCGCGCCGCCAGAACACCCCCATGACGAGCGCCGGGAAGAACGACGAGGCCGCGAACGAAAACGCGGCCGACACCATGAACAGGATGTCCGCGGGTTTGCGGGCCGCGACCCACGCCGCGCCAAACGCGACCACCAGCAGCAGGATCTTGGACACCATCACCCGGCGCGCGGCCGACATGCGCGGCGACACGACCCGGTACCACATGTCGTGAGATAGCGAGTTGGACAGCGTCAGCAGCAATCCGTCGGCCGTGGACAGCGCCGCCGCCAGACCGCCGGCCGCGACCAGCCCGGAGATCACGTAGGGCAAGCCGCCGATTTCGGGCATGGCCAGCACCACCACATCCGCGCCCATGCTGATCTCGCTCAGCTGCACCACGCCGTCGCGGTTGATGTCGGTGACGTCGAGCAGGTTGGTGTCGACCGCGCTCCAGGCGTGCACCCAGTTGGGCAGACTGAGGAAGTTCGAGCCCACGACCTGGGTATAGATTTCGAACTTGACCAGCAGCGCCAGCGCGGGCGCCATGAAGTACAGCAGCAGGATGAACAGCAGCGACCAGCACACCGACTTGCGCGCCTCGATGACGGACGGCGTGGTGTATGAGCGCATCAGGATGTGCGGCATGCCCGCGGTGCCCAGCATCAGGCACAGCACCATCGCCAGGAAGTTGATGCGCATGTTGCTGCGTTCCTCGGGGTCCTTGGCCGGGAACGGTTCGGCGTGCGGCGTGGGCGGCGCGGCGCGGGCCTCGAAGGTCGCCTTGGCCTGCGACCACGTGGTGCGCGCATCGTCGACGGTCGGCGGGTAGGCGGCCAGTTCGCGTTCGGCCGACCGGATCTCGACCATGGGCGCGTCGCCCGCGTTCAATTGGGCCAGCCGGCTGCGCAGCTTGTCCTTTTCCAGCGTCCACGATTCGGGCAGCGTCTGCAGGCGGCGCGACATCTCGTCGGCGCGCTGCTGCCAGATCGTGCGCACCTCGATCTCGGACGGATCGTTCTGCAGGTAGACCTCTTTTTCGGTCACCTGCTGCAGCACGGCTCCGCCCGACAGTTGCGGCAACGGCATGTTGGTGTGCTTGACCGACAGCCAGATCACCGGCACGAGGTACGCGATGACCAGGATGATGTATTGCCCGACCTGCGTCCACGTGACCGCGCGCATGCCCCCCAGAAACGAACACACCAGCATGCCGCCCAGCGCAACGAAGATGCCCAGCTCGAATGAAATGCCCGTCATCCGCGTGGTGATGATGCCCACCCCGTAGATCTGGGCGACCAGATACGTGAACGAGCAGAGAACGGCGCAGAAGACCCCGGCCAGGCGCGGCAGGTTGCCGCCGTAACGGGCGCCCATGAAATCGGGAATGGTGTACTGGCCGAAGCGGCGCAGGTACGGCGCCAGCAGCATCGCCACCAGCACATACCCGCCCGTCCAGCCCATGATGTAGGCCAGGCCGCCATAGCCGGTCAGATACAGCGTGCCCGCCACGCCGATGAAGGACGCCACCGACATCCAGTCGGCCGCGGTCGCCATGCCGTTGTAGATGGCCGGCACGCGCCGGCCGGCGACGTAGTACTCCACCTGGTCGGAGGTGCGGCAGACAATGCCGATGCCGGCGTACAGGCTGACGGTGACCAGCAGGAACACATAGCCGATCCAGTTGCGCGGCATGCCCAGGATCTCGGCCAGCGCCATCAGCAGGATCATCAGCGCAAAGCCTGCCGTGTACAGCACATAGATGCGCCGCAGGCGGATGCGGAACTCCTGGGGGGTGTCTCCCGTGAAAAACGGCATCAGCGCGGCTCCCCGGTTTCGTCGGCGCGCTCATCGGCGCGATTCATGACCCGGGCGTAGACGGCGATGATGATCAGATAGGCCAGCGGGGCGCCATAGGCGGCCATCCAGAAGGCGAAGGGCCAGCCGATGAAGTCGAACGAGAGCCGGCGGGCGAAAAACGAGGGAATGAAGGTCAGCGCCGCCCAGATGGCGAGCAGCAGCAGGATCAGCCGCAGATTGCGGCGCCAGTAAGGCGTGACGGATGTCCGGGAGGGAGTAAGGCGCGTTTGCGGCATAGCGTGGATGAGCAGGTCCCATCTAAATATCGCCAAACGCAGCGCTTGAAAAGCCCTGAAGCTTGATTTGCCGGCTTTTTATGCGACAACGGCTGGCACTTCCTGGTGCCAGCCGTTGTGCGTTTGCTTTTTTTGAGTACTGCTTTACTTTTTTTATTTACCGGTGCCGCCGGTATTTGCCCATGCAGGGCTTTGTCTCCTCACCTGCATGGGAAGAGATTCTGCACCAGATGCGGGAATGCCACACTAGGGGAATGCCCTAAGACGGAGCATTCATTTACATATTCCATGCACCATATAAGTGCATTTTGGCCCCGCCGTTCTAAATATTGGGATTTTTGGCCAAATCAGTCCTGCGCACGGCCTAATTCTTGAGCACTGCTCAGTTCATGAGCATGGCCGATGGCGCCCGGCGTCCGAACCCGTGCACGCCAGGATGCCCGATTCCGGGCACGACAGCCACAAGCTTGCCAGCCGCTCTTTACACGGCGTTTACACCCCGCCCGCCAAGCTATACCCCGTTTTTACCCCCCCCTCCGTAACCTGCCGGTGTCTTCAATGGACACCTCGCCTGCCCGGCACGCATCCGCCTTTTGCCGCGCAGGCCTGTTCGAAGGGAGCAAGCCTCCCGGGGAGAAAAAACGTGGATCTCGTCTATATCGGGCTCTTTGCCGCGATGGCCGGGCTGACCTGGGCGCTCGTCCGGTTCTGCGACGCCTTGTCGGCCGGAGCGCAGTCATGAGCTGGCTCTACTGGCTAAGCGGCCTGACGGCCGCATTCCTGTTCGTGTACCTGCTGGTCGCGCTGTTCAAACCGGAGAAATTCTGATGACCCCCGAATTCGTCGGGCTGCTGGTCTTATACCTGGCAGTCCTCTTTGCGATTGCGCCCGTCCTGGGCCGCTACATCCGCGTCGCGATGGAAGACGGCCGTTCGCGGCTGACGGCCTGGGGACGGCCGCTCGAGCGCGGCATCTACCGGCTGGCGGGCATCGACCCCAAGGCGGAAATGGGCTGGAAACGCTATGCCGCCGCCGTGCTGTTCTTCAACCTGATCGGCATCGCCGCCGTCTATGCCCTGCAGCGCGTGCAGGGGCTGCTGCCGCTGAACCCCGCCGGCCTGGGCGCCGTGTCGCCCGATTCCGCCCTGAATACGGCCATCAGCTTCGTCTCGAACACCAACTGGCAGGGTTACGGGGGCGAGTCCACGATGAGCTACCTGACGCAGATGCTGGCGCTGACGGTGCAGAACTTCATGTCGGCGGCGACCGGCATCGCCGTGGTGTTTGCGCTGATCCGCGGGCTGGCCCGGCATTGCTCGGCCACCGTGGGCAATTTCTGGGCCGACATGGTCCGCTGCACGCTGTATGTGCTGTTGCCGCTGTCGCTCGTGCTGGCGCTCGCGCTGGTCAGTCAGGGCGTGATCCAGAACTTCAGCCCCTACCAGGCTGTGCAGACGGTCGAGACCGTGCATTACGAACAGCCCCGCGTGGACGCGCAAGGCCAGCCCGTGCTGGACGCAGCCGGCGCGCAGGTCACCGACCCGGCCACCACGCGCACGCAGACCATCGCCATGGGGCCGGTCGCGTCCCAGGAATCGATCAAGCTGCTGGGCACCAACGGCGGCGGCTTCTTCAACGCCAATTCGGCGCACCCCTTCGAGAACGCCACGCCGCTGTCGAACTTCCTGCAGATGCTTGCCATCCTGGCGATACCCGCCGCGCTGTGCTTTTCCTTTGGCGAGATGGTGGGCAGCCGGCGCCAGGGCATCGCCATCCTGGCCGCGATGACGGCGCTATTCGCCGTCTTTGCGCTTTCCACCGCCTATTTCGAGCAGCAGCCCAATCCCATGGCCGTCCAAGCCGGCGCCGCGACGTTCGGCGGCAACATGGAGGGCAAGGAAACGCGCTTCGGCATCGCGGCCACGTCGCTCTTTGCCACGGTCACCACGGCGGCGTCCTGCGGCGCGGTGAACGGCATGCACGATTCGTTCTCCGCGATGGGCGGCCTGTCGCCGATGCTGCTCATGCAGCTGGGCGAAGTCGTATTCGGCGGCGTGGGCTCGGGCCTGTACGGCATGCTGGCCTTTGCCATCCTGGGCGTCTTCATCGCCGGGCTGATGATCGGGCGCACCCCCGAATACCTGGGCAAGAAGATCGAGGCCTATGACATGAAGATGGTTTCCATCGTCATCCTGACCACGCCGCTGCTGGTGCTGGGCGGCACGGCGCTGGCCGTGTCCGTGGCGGCGGGCCAGGCCGGCGTGCTCAATCCCGGCATCCACGGATTCTCCGAGATCCTGTACGCGCTCTCGTCGGCCGGCAACAACAATGGCAGCGCCTTCGCGGGGCTGTCCGCCAACACGCCCTTCTACAACGTCCTGTTGGGCATCGCGATGTGGTTCGGCCGGTTCGCCGTGATCGTCGCGGTGCTGGCCATGGCCGGCTCGCTGGCGGCCAAGCGCCGGCTGCCCGCCGGCCCCGGCAGCATGCCGACCACCGGCCCGCTTTTCGTGACGCTCCTGATCGGCGCCGTGCTGCTGGTCGGCGCCCTTACCTATGTGCCCGCGCTGGCTCTCGGCCCGGTCGCGGAACACCTGCAACCCTGATGCAAGAAGGCTAGGAAAGAACATGGCCAAGATTGAAATGCAAACCATCGGATCTGACGGCAGTACAGCCGCCCGCGCGTCCGTGCCCGGCGAACCGGGTCAACAGAACGCGGGCAAGCAGAGCGCGGCGCGGACTGACGCGGCCCGACCTGACGCGGCCCGACCCTTTGGCCTCTGGTCGCGGGCGCTGGTGGGTCCCGCGCTTCTGGACAGCCTGCGCAAGCTGTCGCCCGCCGCGCAGGTCAAGAACCCCGTGATGTTCGTGGTCTACGTGTGCAGCCTGCTCACCACGGTCCTGTGGATCATGGCCCTCGGCGGCCAGGCCGAGGCGCCGGCGGGATTCATCCTGGGCATCGCCGTGTGGCTGTGGTTCACCGTGCTGTTCGCCAACTTCGCCGAGGCGCTGGCCGAAGGCCGGGGCAAGCAGCAGGCGGCCACGCTGCGCGGCCTGCGCGCCACCATCGACGCGCACTTGCTCAAGGGCTTTCGCGACGACGACGCGTTGGATGCGGACCCGGCGCACTGGCGCGGCCAGGCCGTCAACCAGCCATCGGGCCTGCTGCGCCGCGGCGATGTCGTGCTGGTCGAAGCCGGCGACACGGTGCCCGGCGACGGGCAGGTCATCGCCGGCGTGGCCTCCGTCGACGAAAGCGCCATCACGGGCGAGTCCGCGCCCGTCATCCGCGAGTCGGGCGGCGACTTCTCGTCCGTCACCGGCGGCACGCGCGTGCTGTCCGACTGGATCTTCGTGCGCATCGCCGCCGATCCCGGCGAGAGCTTCCTGGACCGCATGATCTCGATGGTCGAGGGCGCCCGGCGCCAGAAGACGCCCAACGAGCTGGCGCTGACCATCCTGCTGGTAGGACTGACCGTGGTGTTCCTGCTGGTCGTCGTCACGCTGATGCCCTTCTCGCTCTACGCCGTCGCGGCGGCGGGCGGCGGCGCGGCGGTCACGGTGACCGTGCTGGTGGCGTTGCTGGTCTGCCTGATACCCACGACCATCGGCGGCCTGCTGTCGGCCATCGGCGTGGCGGGCATGAGCCGCATGATGAGCGCCAACGTGATCGCAACGTCCGGCCGCGCGGTCGAAGCCGCGGGCGACGTCGACGTGCTGCTTCTGGACAAGACCGGCACCATCACCTTCGGCAACCGCCAGGCGTCCACCTTCCTGCCGGCGCCCGGCGTGTCCGCGCGAGAACTTGCGGATGCCGCGCGCCTGGCCTCGCTGGCCGACGAGACGCCGGAAGGCCGCAGCATCGTGGCCTTGGCGGATAAGGCCATCCATGCGCCCGCGCCGCGCATCGCGGGCATCGAGTTCGTGCCATTCACCGCGCAATCGCGCATGAGCGGCGCGGACCTCGGCGAGCGCAGGATCCGCAAGGGCGCGGTCGACGCGATCCAGGCCTGGCTGGCCGCGCAGGACGCCACGGTGCCCGCCGAGGCGCTGCGCCTGGCCGAAGACGTGGCGCGGCGCGGCAGCACGCCGCTGATGGTCAGCGACGGCAACCGCGCATTGGGGGTGGTCGAGCTCAAGGACATCGTCAAGCCCGGCATCCAGTCGCGCTTTGCCGAGCTGCGCCGCATGGGCATCAAGACCGTGATGATCACCGGCGACAACAAGCTGACGGCCGCCTCCATCGCGGCGGAGGCTGGCGTCGACGACTTCCTGGCGGAAGCCACGCCCGAGGCCAAGCTCAAGCTCATCCGCGACTACCAGTCGCAGGGCCGGCTGGTCGCCATGACGGGCGACGGCACCAACGACGCGCCCGCGCTGGCGCAGGCCGATGTGGCGGTGGCGATGAATTCGGGGACCCAGGCCGCCAAGGAAGCCGGCAACATGGTGGACCTGGATTCCAACCCGACCAAGCTCATCGAGATCGTCGAAATCGGCAAGCAGATGCTGATGACGCGCGGCGCGCTCACCACGTTCAGCGTGGCCAACGACGTGGCCAAGTACTTCGCCATCATCCCGGCCGCCTTCGCCACCGTCTATCCGCAGCTTGGCGTGCTGAACATCATGGGCCTGGCGACGCCGTCCTCAGCCATCCTGTCGGCCGTGATCTTCAACGCGCTGATCATCGTGGTGCTGATCCCGCTGGCCTTGAAGGGCGTGCGCTACCGCCCGCTGGGCGCCTCGGTGCTCCTGCGCCGCAACCTTCTCATCTATGGCCTGGGCGGGCTCATCGTGCCGTTTGCCGGCATCAAGCTCATCGACATGGTGTTGGCCGCGCTGGGCTGGGCGTGACGGCCGTCGTCATCCCTGCCACTGCCTTGCAAGCCTCCACGCAAAGGAATTCCTCATGACCACCGCAACTTCCGCGCCGCGCCAAGGCGGCATCCTGCGCCCCGCGCTGACCGTCTTCGCCGCGCTGTCGCTCATCACCGGCCTGGCCTATCCGTTTCTGACCACCGGCATCGCGTCGGCCGTATTCCCCCGCCAGGCCGCCGGCTCGCTGATTGAGCAGGACGGCAAGGTGGCCGGATCCGCGTTGATCGGCCAATTTTTCACCTCGCCGCAATACTTCTGGGGCCGCCCGTCGGCCACGGCGCCCATGCCCTACAACGCGGCGGCCTCCGGCGGCTCCAATCTTGGCCCGCGCAACCCGGCGCTGGCCGAGGCCGTCCAGGCGCGCATCGCCGCGTTGAAGGCGGCCGATCCGGACAACGCCGCGCCGGTCCCGGCCGACCTGGTCACCGCCTCGGGCAGCGGGCTGGACCCGCACATCAGTCCGGCCGCCGCGGCCTATCAGGCGGACCGGGTGGCGCGGGTCCGCAATCTGCCGCGCAGCGAGGTCGATGCGCTGATTCAGGCCCACACCGCCACGCCCTGGCTGGGCGTGCAGGGCAGCCCCGCGGTCAACGTGCTGACGCTGAACTTGGCGCTGGACAAGCTGCGCGGGCCGCGCTGATGGCGCGGCGTATAGTATTGCCAGCCGTTTCCTCCCCTTCCTTGCGCGTTCATGGCTGACATCGCTGGCGAGCGTCCCGATCCGGACGCGCTCTTGAAAACCCTGGACGCCGCCGAGCGGCAGGCGGTGCGCGGCAAGCTGCGCGTGTATTTCGGGTCGTCGGCCGGCGTGGGCAAGACCTACGCCATGCTGGCGGCGGCGCGCGCGCAGGCCGCACAGGGCACGGACGTGCTTGCGGGCATCGTCGAAACCCACGGCCGCCGCGAGACCGCGACGCTGCTCGATGGCCTGCCGGTCATGCCGCTTCGGGACGTTGCCTACCGCGGCCACGTGCTCAAGGAATTCGACCTGGACGGCGCGTTGCGACGCCGTCCGGCGCTGGTGCTGGTCGACGAACTGGCCCACTCCAACGCCCCCGGCTCGCGCCACGCCAAGCGGTGGCAGGACATCCAGGAGCTGCTCGCGGCCGGCATCGACGTCTGGACCACGCTGAACGTGCAGCACCTGGACAGCCTGAACGAAGCCGTGGGCAGCATCACCGGCGTGCGCGTCTGGGAAACGGTGCCCGACGACGTGTTCGACGCGGCCGACGAGGTCATGCTGGTCGACCTGTCGGCCGACGAACTGCTGCGCCGCTTGAAGGAAGGCAAGGTCTACCTGCCCGAACAGGCGCGGCACGCCTCCCGCAATTTCTTTCGCAAGGGCAATCTGATCGCGTTGCGCGAGCTGGCGCTGCGGCGCACGGCCGAGCACGTGGACGACGATGTGCAGGCCTACCGCCGCGACCGCGCCATCGAGTCCGTGTGGCGCACGCGCGAAGCCATCGTGGCCTGCATCGGGTCCGACGCCGACGCCGAGTATGTCATCCGCAGCGCCCATCGCATGAGCCAGCAGCTCGATTGCGATCTGCATGTCGTCACCATCGACACGCCGCGCGCCGCGCCGCCCGCCGCCGCCGAAACCGAGCGCCTGCAGCACGGCCTGGCGCTCGCCGACGCGCTGGGCGCGCGCACCGAGACGCTGGCCGGCGGCGACATGGTCGACGCCGTCGTGCGTTATGTCCGCCGCCACAACATCACCAAGGTGATCGTGGGCCGCACCCGCGCCGGCGGATGGCAGCGCCTGCGCCTGTCGCTGACGGCGTTGCTGACCGCCGGCATGTCGCACGGTTGGCTGTGGCGGCGCCACAGCTTCGCCGACCAGCTCGCCGCCGGGTGCCCGGAGATCGACATCATCCGGCTGGGCGCGCCGCCCGTGCCCCAGCACGCACCCGCCAAACGCGACCCGCTCACGCTGGGCCGCCGCGCGCGCGCAGCCGACGACGAACGCGCCGCCCGGCCACTGGCGGGGTACGTGTGGGCGCTGTGCTACTGCGCCGTGGCCACGGCGCTGTCCTCACTCGTCTTCCCCGCGCTGCACCAGACCAACATCGTCATGCTGTTCCTGCTGGCGGTGGCCGCCGTCGCACTGCGGCACGGACGCGGGCCAGCCGCGCTCGCGTCGGTCGTCAGCGTCGGGCTGTTTGACTTCTTCTTCGTGCAGCCCCTGTCTTCGTTCGCCGTGTCGGACGTGCAGTACCTGCTGACCTTCGGCGTGCTGCTTGGCGTGGGCTTGCTGATCGGCCAGCTTACCGCCGGCCTGCGCTTGCAGGCGCAGGCGTCGGTCAAGCGCGAGGCCGACGCGCGCAGCCTCTACGAATTCGCGCGCGAACTGTCCTCCGCCCTGCTGCCCGAACAGATCGTCGCGCTGGCCGGCTCGTTCGTGCATGCCACCTTTGGCGCGCGTTGCGCGCTTTACATCCTGGGCCTGGACGACCGCCTGAAATTGGCGGTGCCCGCCGACAGCGACATGTCCGCGCCCGAATCGGCGCTGGCGCAGTGGGTGTACGACCACGGCCAGCCTGCGGGCGCCGGCACCGCCACCCTGTCCAACAGCGGGTTGCTGTACCTGCCGCTGAAGGCGCCGATGCGCACCCGCGGCGTGCTGGTGCTGGACGCGCCCCGCCGCAGCCTATACGGCAATCCGGACACGCGCCGCCAGGTCGAGGCCTACGCCACCCTGATCGCCATTGCGCTCGAACGCCTGCACTATGTCGAGGTTGCGCAGCAGGCCGTGGTCAGCATGGAATCCGAAAAACTGCGCAACTCGCTGCTGGCCGCGGTTTCGCACGACCTGCGCACGCCGCTCACCAGCCTGGTGGGCATGACCGACACGCTGATGCGCGAGCGGCAGGCGCTGCCCGCTGGCGTGCAGGACACGGTGCGCGCCATGCGCGATCAGGCGCAGCGCATGCACGCGCTGGTGGTCAACCTGCTGGACATGGCGCGGCTGCAAAGCCGCGATACGCCGCTGCGCCTGGAATGGCAATCCATCGAAGAGCTGGTCGGCGCCGCGCTGGCGGCCATGCGCGAACCGCTGGCCGGCCGCGAGGTCCTGGTCGCGCCGCTGTCGGCGCTGCCGCTGGTGGAATGCGATGGCGTGCTGATCGAACGCGTGCTGTGCAATCTGCTGGAGAACGCGGCCAAATACACGCCCGCCGGCAGCACGCTGCGCATTCACGCCGTCGTGCACGAGGCCGAAACGCCGGGACCCGAAGCGCACGGGCGCGAAATGCGCGTGGCCATCGCCGACAACGGCCCGGGCGTGGCGCCCGGCGCCGAGCGCCGCATCTTCGAAAAATTCACGCGCGGCGAGCGCGAGTCCGCCACGCCTGGCGTCGGCCTGGGACTGGCGGTGTGCGAAGCCATCGTCGCCGCCCACCACGGCCGCATCTGGGTCGAACACGCGCCCGGCCAGGCCAGCGGCGCGCAATTCGTCTTCAGCCTGCCGCTGGGCGTCCCGCCCGAGATCCAACCCGAAACCGCCTGAGTACCCCCATGTTCGATTTCCAGCCCATAGTCCTCATCATCGAAGACGACGCCAACATCCGGCGGTTCGTGCGCCAGGCCCTGGAAAGCGAAGGCTGCGTGGTGCACGAAGCCGACACCGTCAAACGCGGGCTGATCGAGGCGGGCACCCGCCAGCCCGACGCGATCGTGCTGGACCTGGGCCTGCCCGACGAGGACGGCATGACGCTCATCCGCGAGCTGCGCGGCTGGACCGAAGTGCCGGTGCTGGTGCTGTCCGCGCGCAGCGCAGAAGCCGACAAGGTCGCGGCGCTGGACGCGGGCGCCGACGACTACCTTGCCAAGCCTTTCGGCGTCAGTGAACTGCTGGCGCGTTTGCGCGTGCTGCTGCGCAGGCATGGGCGGGGCGGCGCGGGCAATGCAGCCGAGATCGCGTTTGGCGACGTGCGCGTGGACTTCTCGCGGCGCGTGGTCGAACGCGCCGGCCAGCACGTGCACCTGACCGCGATGGAATACCGCCTGCTGGCGGCGCTGCTGGCCCATCGGGGCAAGGTCATGACCCACCGCGAACTGCTGCGGCAGGTATGGGGGCCGTCTCATGTCGAGAGCAATCACTACCTGCGGATCTACATGGGCCATCTGCGCCAGAAGCTCGAGGCCGATCCGGCGCAGCCCGTGTTCCTGATGACCGAGATCGGCGTGGGCTACCGCTTCGCGGGCTGATCTTTCGCGCGCACCGCCGTTTTGATGCGCGCTTTACGCGCATGGCGCGAGTCTTGTCTCGCGCTTTATGCCGGTCCTCCTATTGTTGCGGTCCGCTCAACACCAGGAGGCTTTCCATGCCCCGCAACACCCTTGCCGCAGTGGCGCTGCTTTCCCTCGTTCCCCTGGCGCAAGCCGCCGACGCCCCCGTGGCCGCCGATGCCGTGTCGCCGTATTCCCTGACGGCCAACGTCACGCTCGCCAGTCAGTACCGCTATCGCGGTCTCATGCAGACCAACAACCAGCCCGCCATCCAAGGCGGCTTCGACCTCGCGCACGCCAGCGGCTTTTACCTGGGCAACTGGAACTCCAGCATCAGCTGGCTGAACGACAGCAACAGCGACGTCTCCGCGCCGGTGGAAATGGACTTCTACGGCGGCTACAAGGGAAATCTGACGAACAGCGTGCCCGTGGACCTGGGCGTGCTGCAGTATTACTACCCGGGCGACTATCCGTCCGGCTTCACCAGCCCCGACACCACCGAACTCTACGCCGGCATCGGCTACGGCCCGGTGATGTTCAAGTACTCCTTCGCGCTGACCAACCTGTTCGGCTTTGCCGACAGCAAGTACAGCCAGTACTTCGATCTGTCGGGCAACTTCGACACCGGCATCTGGGGCCTCGTCATCAACGCCCATGCGGGCCGCCAGATCGTGCGCAACGTCGACAACGGGTCCTATACCGACTGGAAGCTGGGCCTGACCAAGGACTTCGGCCAGGGCCTGTCCGTCTCGCTGGCCTATCTGGACACCAACGCCGACCGCGCCGTCTACACCAATACCCGGGGTCGCGACATGGGCCGCGCCACCGGTCTCCTATCGGTGACCAAGACGTTCTGACCGGCGCCTGCCGTTGACGCGGTTTTTACGCGGCACACGCGCATTTATCGGCAGGTTTTACGGCGCGATTCCTATAGTGGAATCGTCATCAACCCACCGGATACGCGGGACGCCCTCAACGGCCCCCGCCCTCAAACCGCCATGATTCCCCGACCGCGCCTTCGCCAGGTTCCGATAGCCGCCGCCGTCGCCTCGCCCGCGCCGCAACCGCAATGCCGCCTGATCTCGCTGACCGTGCGCATCGATACGCTGGACGCGCTGAACGTGCGGCTGGTCCTGCACCGCGCATTGGGCGACCGCATTGGCGTCTACCTGCTGTCGGTGGACCACGCGCACGCCCAAAGCACGTTGGAACTGCAATGCGAATGCGGCGAACTGGACGCCATGATGTCCGCGGTCATGCGCGGTCTGCCCAGTGCGGAATTCGGGCCGGCGCGCCCGGCGACTGCCGTCACGGAGCGCTGAGCCATGCACCCCAGCGCCAAACCCATGTTCGAGGGCCTGTGGCTGCCGATGGTGACGCCCATGCGGGGTGGCCGCGTCGATCTGGACGCCGCGCAGGCGTTGGCCCGCTATTACCGCAACGCCGGCATCGCCGGCCTGGTGCTCTTTGGCTCCACCGGCGAGGGCAACCTCTTGAGCATGCCGGAGAAGATCGAGATGATCGAGGCCATCAACAGCGACGCGCACGCGCTGCCGATGGTCCTGGGCGTGGGCGGCGTCGATACCCGGGGCGTCGCCACGGCGGTGCGCCGGCTGGACCGCTACGCTCCGGTCGGCTACCTGGTCCCGCCGCCGTATTACCTGGGTCCGTCGCAGGCCGGAATTCTGTGGCACTACCGGCAGATCGCGTGGGCCACCGAGCGTCCCATCATCCTGTACAACATCCCCAAGCGCGCGGGCGTCGCCATGACGGTCGAAACCATGGAGGCGCTGGCGGTGCTGCCCAACTTCGGCGCGGTGAAGGAATGCAATCCGGCCGTGCTGGCCGCCTTGAATGCGCGGGGCCGGCTGAACGCCTTATGCGGCGAGGACCTGGCTTTGCTGGACCACTTTTTGGCGGGCGGACGCGGCGCCATTCCCGCGGCCGCGCACCTTTATCCGGAGCGCTTTGTCGCGCTGATGGCGCTGGCACAGGCAGGCGAAGCGCAGGCCGCGCGCGAATGCTTCGACCCCTTGCGCCCCCTGATCCGGCTGCTGTTCAGCGAGCCCAATCCCGCGCCGGTCAAGCGCGCGCTGGCCATGCAGGGCCTCATCGCCGACGAGCTGCGCCTGCCCATGATGCCCGCCAGCCGCGAGCTGAGCGCGCGGCTGCGGCGCGCCCTGGACCTCATCCCGGCATCGGCTGACCGGTTGCAGACAGCCTGAAGATCGACACGGCGCGCGCCAGGTCGCCCGCCTGTCCGTGCAGCGTGGCGGCCGAGGCCGCGAACTCCTGCACCAGTGCGGCATTCTGCTGGGTGGCGCCGTCCAGATGCGTCACGGTCACGTTGATCTGCTCGATGCCCGCGCTTTGCTCGCCGGACGCCGTGGCGATTTCGCTCATCAGCGGCGCGCTGGTGGCCGCCGATTCCAGCACGCTGCCCATGGTGGCGCTTGCCTGCTCCACGCGTTGGCTGCCGCGCGCCACGGATGCGGACGAGGCCTCGATCAGCGTCTTGATCTCTTTGGCGGCCGTGGCCGAGCGCTGGGCCAAGGCCCGGACTTCGCCTGCCACCACGGCAAAGCCGCGGCCCTGCTCTCCAGCGCGCGCGGCTTCGACGGCAGCGTTCAGCGCCAGGATATTGGTCTGGAACGCGATCTCGTCGATCAACCGGATGATCTCGTCGATGCGCTGCGAACTGTGCGAGATCTCGCGCATGGCATCGATGGCGTGCTGCGTCTCGTCGCTGCCCTGCCGGGCCAGGCGCGCGGCCTCGGCGGCCAACGCGCTGACCTCGCGCACGTGCTCGGCGCTTTGCCGGGCCGTGGCGGTGATCTCTTCCACGCTGGCCGCAGTCTGCTCCAAGGCGGCCGCCTGCTGTTCCGTGCGGTCCGACAGGTCCACGCTGCCCGCGGCGATCTGGCGCGAGGCGGCCGCAATGGACGCGGTGGAATGCACGATGGTGCGCACCGCCGCGTCCAGCCGCTGCTGCATCCGCGCCATTGCGCCGAACAGCCGGCCGATTTCGCCGCGATGATGGTGCGAGATGGCGCTGGACAGGTCCCCATTGGCCACCCGCTCGCACACGGCCACCGCCTCATCGAGCGGCCGCAGGATATGCGTGCTGAAAAAGCGCAGCGCCGCCGTCAGCACCAGAGCCAGCAACACCAGCGTCACGCTGCCCTGCCGCCATAGCGTGCCGTAGAACGCCGCGTCGACGTCGTCGACATACAGGCCCGTGAACATCAGCCAGCCCCATTCCGGGTCGTAGGCTGCGTAGGTCAGCTTGGGCAGCGGATCCTCGGCGCCCGGCCGCGGGAACAGGTAGCGCACGTAGCCGCCGCCCGCCTTGCCTTGCGCGTAAAGGTTCTCAAAGAGGGGCTGCCCGTCGCTGTCGCGCGTGGCGCGCACGTTCGTGCCCACCCGCTTCGCGTCGGGATGCACCAATAGATCGTAGTCGTCGCCAAACGCGCCCACATAACCATCTGCGCCGTACCGCATTGCCGACAGCTGGCGCGCCACGTCGCGCTTGGCCTCGGCCAGCGGCACGCCTTCCTGCACGCGCCGCTTGCCCCCGCTGACGACGCCCGCAGCCATGTCGATCACGTGGCGAAGCTCCGTCTTGCGGTCCTCCATCATCTCGGCGCGCCGCTGCCAGGCGTCCCACACGCCCAGCGCCAGGACGGCGGCGCCAATGGCAAACACGAACCACAACAGTTCCCTGCGCAAGCTGGAATGACTCATCGACTCTCTTCTGCATGACCGCGACTCGAAACAAAAATCAGCGGATTGTCACTTTTTATGTAGACCGACCGACGAGCATACTATTTCAAACTTCGTTTGAATTCGATTTGACTAGTCACTTTGATCTAGCTCAATTTCCACAAAAAAAAACGCAAGGCGACTCGCGCCTTGCGTTCTTCTTCAACCCGGCCGGCGGGACGATGCCCGCGTGCCCTAGCCCCCGGGCGGGGCGACGCGCTGCGGCCGCGGCGTCGTCAGGGCAATCAGCGCCACCATGATGAGCGCATAGGTGGGCACGCTGCGCATATTGCGGAACATCATCTCGGTCATGCTGAACGCGCAGTAGCTCAGGCAGAACAAGAGCCCCATCTGCGCGCCCACCCGGATGACCCGGTCGTCGCTGGCCAGGCGCCGGAAGAACACGCCCGCCGGCACCAGATACAGCGCCAGCATGCTCAACAGACCCAGCAGGCCGTATCCCGCCATGGCGGCCAGCAGGTCGTTGTGCGGCTCGCCAAATCCATCAACCACTTCCTGCGTCACGATGCCCTGCTTCTGCAGCTCGCGCAGTTCCTCGCGGAACCGGCTGGGGCCGATGCCCACGATCGGGCTCTTTTCGAACATCAGGAACGAGGCATGCCACAGCTGCAGCCGGATGCCGAACGACGTATCGCGGTTGGCCGACGTGGAAAAGCCCTGAACGTCGTGGGTGATCTGTTGCATGCGGCTGCTGAAGGTCCAGATGGCCGCCGCGCTGGCGACCAGCGCCACGCAGACAGCCAGCGCGCAGTACACCTTGTGGCGCCGGCGCCAGTTGCGCAGGCCCAGCAGGAAGACCAGGCCCAGAATGGGCAACAGCATCCAGCTGCTCCGGGTCTCGGACAGCCAGGTCGCGACCACGGCCAGCGCCACGGCCACCAGCTTGACCGCCGTTTCCAGGCGCGGCCAGCGCGAGCCCGGCCCCCAGCCCAGCGACAGCAACGTCATGCCGCCCAGCAGCAGCACCATGTTGGCAAAGGCCACGGCGTTGTAGCGTCCGCCCACCTCGACCACCGCGCCGCGGCCGCCCGAGAGCATCGTCACGATCAAGAGGATGGACCCGGCCAGCGCACCGGCCAGGATGGTCCATTCGATATGGCGAAGCAGACGTTGCGGCGCGCGCAGCAGCAACCACAGGACGGGAAGCGCCAAGGCAAACCGAAGCAGTTTCTCAAGTTCGGAACTGCTCCACATGCCTTTCACGGCCGAGGTGATCAGCAGACAGGCCAGCGGCGACAGCAGCGCCAGGGAAAGGGGCCAGAGCGCGCGGAAATCCATGGGCTCGTAGCGCTTGACGGCGTTCATGGTGATCGCGGTCAGGGCGATCAAGGCACTCAGATACAGAACGGCGGGGCCGCCCACGGGGCTGGTCAGCGCCAGGGCGGGCATCAGCAGCACCAGCCAGGCGGCCAGGGTTACATACAGTCGGGGCACAACAATCAACCTGAATAGAACAAAGCACGCACGATGCGCGTCATGCCGGTGGTTAGAGAAAACCCGCCGGCCATGATGGCGGGCGGGTTTGGCGAAAGAGCGGGAGCCGGGCCATGCACGGCAGACAGCGTTGCGGCAGGCCCTTTTCGCGGCTTACATGTTTTCGATCATCACCTGGCCAAAGCCGGAGCAGGACACCTGCGTCGCGCCTTCGAGCAGACGGGCAAAGTCGTATGTGACCTTCTTGGACTGGATCGACTTTTCCATGCTGGAGATGATCAGGTCCGCCGCTTCGGTCCAGCCCATGTGGCGCAGCATCATTTCGGCGGACAGGATTTCGGAACCGGGGTTCACGTAGTCCTTGCCGGCATACTTGGGCGCCGTGCCGTGGGTGGCCTCGAACATGGCCACGGAATCGGACATGTTGGCGCCCGGGGCAATGCCGATGCCGCCCACTTGCGCGGCCAGCGCGTCCGAAATGTAGTCGCCGTTCAGGTTCAGGGTGGCGATGACGTCGTATTCCGCGGGACGCAGCAGGATCTGCTGCAGGAACGCGTCGGCAATCACGTCCTTGACGATGATCTCGCGGCCGGTCTTGGGATTCTTGAACTTGCACCACGGGCCGCCGTCGATCAGCTGCGCGCCGAACTCCTTCTGCAGGAGCTCGTAGCCCCAATCGCGGAAGCCGCCTTCGGTGAACTTCATGATGTTGCCCTTGTGCACCAGCGTCAGCGACGTGCGGTCGTTGTCGATGACGTACTGGGCCGCCTTGCGCACCAGGCGCTCGGTGCCTTCACGCGACACCGGCTTGATGCCGATGGACGAGGTGTTCGGGAAACGGATCTTCTTGACGCCGAGCTTGGTCTGCAGGAACTGGATCAGTTCCTTGGCCTGCTCGCTTTCGGCCATGTATTCGATGCCGGCATAGATGTCTTCCGAGTTCTCGCGGAAGATCACCATGTTGGTCTTTTCGGGCTCGCGCACCGGGGACGGCACGCCCTTGAAGTACGCCACGGGGCGCAGGCACACGTACAGGTCCAGCTGCTGGCGCAGGGCCACGTTCAGCGACCGGATGCCGCCGCCGACCGGGGTGGTCAGCGGGCCCTTGATGGAAACCACGTAGTCTTTGACGACTTCCAGGGTTTCGTCGGGCAGCCACACGTCCGGGCCGTAGACCTTGGTGGCCTTTTCGCCGGCGTAGACCTCCATCCAATGGATCTTGCGCTTGCCGCCATACGCCTTCTGCACTGCCGCGTCGACGACCTTGATCATGACGGGGGTGATGTCGGCGCCCGTGCCGTCGCCTTCGATGAAGGGGATGACGGGCTGGTCAGGCACATTCAGCGAGAAATCGGCGTTGACCGTGATTTTCTGGCCGCCGGCGGGAACCTTGATATGTTGGTAGGACATGAATGCTCCATTTGCTCCGGGTGGTTTTTCTGCACGCGCCAGGATCGGACAACGTCCGATTCCGCGGGTCATACCGCCTCCTGCGAACCGCACACCGGATGGCGGATAGCAGCCCATTCTATATCGCAAAGCGCCAGGCGAAACCTGAGCTGCGTCGTGGGGCGGTAAAATAAAGCGACTCCATCCTGCTTTTGGCTCCCTCCCGATGTTCAATCCCTCCCGCGACCAAGTTCGCGAATTCTTTATCGAAACCTGGCGCAAGCACCGCGCCAACGAGGTCCTGACCCCGCTGGAGGCGATCGCGCTGGACTGGATCATCGAGCACCCGGAATACCACGCAGACCTCGAAAGCCCCGAGGCCATGACGGCCGAATACGCGGTGGAAAAAGGCCGGACCAATCCGTTCCTGCACCTGTCCATGCACCTGGCGATCGCAGAGCAATTGTCCATCGACCATCCGCCCGGCATCCGCCAGGCCTACCAGCAGCTGACGGCGCGCTCGGACGCGCACCACGCCGCCCACGAAATCATGGAATGCCTGGGCCAGGTCGTCTGGGAAGCGCAGCGCCTGGGCACGCCGCTGGACAGCGACACCTACATCGACCTGATCCGCCGCCGCGCCAGCCTCTGACCCAAACAAAAAAACCCTCGCTCGCGAGGGTTTTTGCTTGCACACCCGCCGCAGCGGGCGCGTCTTAGCGCCGGACGCCCAGGTCGCTGGGCAGCGACGCCAGCCACGCCGACACATTGGAGATGTCCTGGTCGGACAGCTGCGTGGCAAAGGCCCCCATGATCGGGTTCTTGCGCACATTGGCCGTGGCCGCGCTGCCGGAGGCGCCGCGCTTGTAGGCCTTCAGGGCGTGCACCAGGTAATCGGCGTGCTGCCCGGCCAGCGTCGGATAGGCGGGATCCACCGCCGTCTTGGCGTCGGCGCCGTGGCACGAGGCGCAGTTGAATTTGTCGAAGACGGCCTTGCCGGCCGCCAGGTCCTGCGCCTGGGCGGCTGCGCCCGAAATGGCCAGGGTCGCGCCCGCAAGGGCAAGCATGGTGCGGTTCATGATGTTGCCCCCTTACTTGAGATTCGAGTAGTACGCGGCCAGGTCGGCGATATCCTGGTCGGTCAAGCTGCCGGCGATGGCATCCATCGTGGGATGGCTGCGCGCGCCTTTCTTGTACTCGTTGAGGGCCGTTTCGATGTACTTGGCGTTTTGGCCAGCAATCATCGGAACATGGTAAAGCTCGGGAAACGATGCCTTGTAGCCTGGGATGCCATGGCAACCGATGCACATCGAAACCTTGTCTCGGGCATTCTGGACATTACCGACCGGCGCTGCGTCTGCAGCAACAGCCTGGCCGGCGATCGCACAGGACGCCATCGTGGCCAACACGGAAACCGTGTACTTCAGAGAGGTTCGCAACTTCATTGGAATGACTCTTCTTGGTATGGCTAAGGACTAGGGCCTGCTCACACGAAAAGGCCCTCTGCAAACACGTTGCGGGTGGAACCCAAAGCAAAACCGCCTGATTGTACGATAATTGCTCAGGATTAATACCTTGCGTTAGTGTTGATCCCAATCAAACCACAGAAGCCATCAGATCATGCCCGCAGCCCAGACCGCCTCCTCCGCCAAGCCAGTCCGCTTCGATGGCACTGACAGCTACGTTGCCACCGACGATCTCAAGCTCGCCGTGAACGCCGCCCTCACCTTGCAGCGCCCGCTTCTCATCAAGGGGGAACCCGGCACCGGCAAGACGATGCTGGCCGAGGAAGTGGCCCGCGCGCTGGGACGGCCGCTGCTGCAATGGCACATCAAGTCCACCACCAAGGCGCATCAGGGTCTGTACGAATACGACGCCGTCTCGCGGCTGCGCGATTCGCAGCTGGGCGACGAGAAGGTCCGCGACATCCGCAACTACATCGTGCAAGGCACGCTGTGGCAAGCGTTCCAGTCGCACGAGCCGGTGGTGCTGCTGATCGACGAGATCGACAAGGCCGACATCGAATTCCCCAATGACCTGCTGCGCGAACTGGACCGCATGGAGTTCCATGTGTACGAGACGCGCGAGACCATCTCCGCGCGCCACCGTCCGCTCGTCATCATCACGTCCAACAACGAAAAGGACCTGCCCGACGCGTTCCTGCGCCGCTGCTTCTTTCACTACATCCGCTTTCCCGATCGCGACACGATGCGCGACATCGTGGCGGTCCACTATCCGGATCTGAAGCAGGACGTGCTGCGCGCCGCGCTGGACACGTTCTTCGCGCTGCGCGATGCGCCCGGCCTGAAGAAAAAGCCGTCCACGTCCGAACTGCTGGATTGGCTGCGCCTCTTGCTGGCCGAGGACGTCTCGGCCGCGCAGATCGACGCGCACACCGCCACCGCCGTGCCGCTGATGGCCGGCGCGCTGCTCAAGAACGAGCAGGACGTGCATCTTCTTGAACGCCTGGCGGCCATGACGCGTGGCGGTCAGCGCCGCTGATCCCGCATCCAAGGGCGGCACGCACATGCTGATCGACTTCTTCTATCACCTCCGGGCGCACAAGCTGCCGGTCTCGGTCAAGGAATACCTGACGCTGGTGGACGCCTTGCGCCAGGACCTGATGTCGCCCACGCTGGACGAGTTCTACTTCCTGGCGCGCGCCACGCTGGTCAAGGACGAATCGCTCTACGACCGCTACGACAAGGCGTTTGGCGCGTACTACCGCGGCATCGAGGCCGCGTTGCCCGCAGGCAAGGAGATCCCGCTCGACTGGCTCATCAAGCAGTTCGAAAAAAGCCTGTCGCCCGAAGAAAAGGCCGCCATCGAAAAGCACGGCTGGGACAAGCTCATGGAGCTCTTCAAGGAGCGGATGGATGAGCAGAAGGAGCGCCACGCGGGCGGCAGCAAATGGATCGGCACCGGCGGCACGTCGCCCTTCGGCAACGGCGGCTACCACCCCGAAGGCATCCGCGTGGGCGGCGCATCGGCCGGCAACCGCACGGCGGTCAAGGTCTGGGACATGCGCCAGTTCAAGGACTACGACGACCAGGTCGAACTGGGCACGCGCAACTTCAAGGTGGCATTGCGCCGCCTGCGCCGCTTCGCGCGCCAAGGCGCCGATCTGGAACTGGACCTGGACGACACCATCGCCAGCACCGCGCGCAACGCCGGCCATCTGGACCTGCGCATGGTCCCGGAACGCCACAACACGGTGAAAGTGCTGATGCTGCTGGACGTGGGCGGCAGCATGGACGACCACATCGGCCGCGTCGAGGAACTGTTCTCGGCGGCCCGCAGCGAGTTCCGCAACCTCGAGGTCTATTACTTCCACAACTGCCCGTACGAAAGCCTGTGGCAAAGCAACCGCCGGCGCCAGAACGAGCGCTTCGACACCTGGGACGTGCTGCGCAAGTACAACCCGGACTGGCGCCTGATCATCGTGGGCGACGCCACCATGAGTCCCTACGAGATCCTGCAGCCCGGGGGCTCGGTCGAACACTACAACAAGGAACCCGGCGCCGAATGGATGCGCCGGTTGCTGGACGCCTGGCCCAAGTCGGTGTGGCTGAATCCCGAGCCCACGGCTTCCTGGCAGTACCGCCAGTCCATTGCCTTGATGCGCGACATCATGCAGGACCGCATGTATCCCGTGACCGTCGCCGGGCTGGAGCAGGCGATGCGGATGCTGTCCAAGTAGAGGCCGAGGGCGCCAGGCGCCGATCTCAGCCGTCGACCGGGTTTGCCGGCGTGTTCAGCGTCAACTGATAAAAGGCCAGGTCAAGCCAGCGGCCGAATTTGAAGCCGGCTTCGCGAATGGTGCCGGCGTGCACGAACCCCAGCTTTTCATGCAGCCGGATGCTGCCCTGATTGGACGCGTCGATGCCGCCGACCATGACGTGCGCGCCATCGGCGCGCGCCCGTTCGATCAGGAGCCCCATCATCGCCTCGCCCAGGCCCCGTCCGCGAAAGCGCCCGTCCACGTAGACGGAATGCTCGACCGAATACTTGAACGCCGGAAACGCGCGGAACGTGCCGTAGCTTGCGAACGCCATCAATTCGCCGTCATCGTTTTCCAGTCCCAACACCGGAAAGCCGCCCTGCTCCTTGGCCTGGAACCAGCCCTGCATGGCCTCGCGCGGCCGCGGCTTGTAGTCGTACAGCGCGGTGGAGTTCGCGATGGCGTCATTGAAAATGGCCAGGATCTGGTCGGCGTGGCGCGCGTGCGTGCACGAGACCAGGGTGGTGCCTTGCGGGGCGCGGAGTTCGGCGGGCGTCGTCATGGCCGGGATTTTAGCGACCGGGCCGCGCGCCGCCTACCTGCGTGAACAGGGCACAGGGCGAAAAAAAACCGGCGATGACGCCGGTTCAGTGAAACGTTGCCGCTTCTGGCCACTCTCAGGCGGCGCGGCTCTCCACAGATCGATGCGCGCCGTTTCCCGCATGGCGCAAACCCGGGCACTGCCGCCATGCCAATTCGTCGGCGTCCATGTCCAGGTCGAACAAATCTTGCGCGGCGGGCCACGGATGGGAACGCGCGGTGGCGCCCTCCATTTCAAGCACATGGCCGGCAAATCCGCGAGGCGATCCGCCGCACTCCGCGAAATACCGCTGGGAACTCAGGTCCACCACGTAGGTGGTCATGTCATGGGTCAATATGGCCACGTATTGGCCGTCATCACTGGCATAAGCGTACTGAAACTGTCCTTTGATGCCGTCGCCGTTCAGGGCATTGCCGGTCAGTTGGGACAAGGCACGCGTGACGATCTCGGTCAGCATGGGTCGTTCCTCCGTAGAATGCGCCAGCAGGATGCCGGCGGCGAAGGCGCGAACGACAAGCACCGGCGCCGCGCTGCGGCGGCGTCTGGCGTTGGACGGGAAGCCAGTAAAACGGCTGTCGCGCATCCCGTCAGCAACAGCGAATGCGTGTTTAAAAGCTTACACCCGCGACCGGAACCGATTCAAATCCCCAAGGAAATCAGAACTGCTGCACCGCAACATCAGGCTCAATGCGGCTTCGCGCCGCTTATGCCGCCGCAAACACCGCGGCGTCTGGAGCGCCTCCCGCGTCGCGCCGGCGGCGCCAGGCGTCCCGCCCGATGCGGTACAGCACGTGGGCGCGCAAAGGATGGCCTGGCGGCACGGCGGGGTGATCGAAAGGCTGCGGGTCGGCCACCATGCCCAGGCGGTCCATTACGGCGCGGGACCGCTGATTATCCGTGGCGGTGAAGGCGACGATCTCGTCCAGCGCGACCTGCTCGAAGCCCACGTTCAGGGCCGCGCCGGCCGCCTCGCTGGCGTAGCCCCGTCCCCAGAATGACTGCGCGAGACGCCAGCCGATTTCCACCCCGGGCGCAAAGGGCAACGCAGGCGCCAGCGGCTTGATGCCCACGAAGCCGATGAAGGGCGCCACGCCGGGCGCTTCCACCGCCCAGAAGCCCCAGCCGTGCTCGTCGATGCCCGCGGCCAGCCTGTCGGCCAGGGCATCGCTTTCCTGGGGCGTGAGCGGCAGCAGGAACTGCGTCACTTTCGGGTCCGCGTTCAGGGCCGCAAAGGGCTCGCGATCGGAAGCCCGCCATTGCCGCAGCACCAGGCGGGGCGTTTGGACTTCGACGGTCAGGGACATAGGAATTTCCTCGGCATTGCGGATGGCGCTGAAGCGATGCGGCGGCTTTGGCGGGAGGCCCGCCGCAGCGCCTGAACCATTGCCAACGTATACACTCCAACGGATTCTGCCATGCCAAAGGAATGATCCGCCATGCGCTTGTCCCTGTCGAAGCTGCCGCGCCCCCTGGGCGTGCTGCTGTTTTCCTCCTTCCTGGCCTTTCAGGCCGGAGCCGCCAGCCTGCCGGCCGGCGTCACGGAGGCCGCCTCGATCGAAGGCATCACCGAATACCGCCTGGCCAATGGCCTGCGGGTGCTCCTGGTACCCGACGAATCCAAGCCGTCCACCACGGTCAACATGACCTACCTGGTGGGCTCGCGCAACGAAAACTACGGCCAGACCGGCATGGCGCACCTCTTGGAACACATGCTGTTCAAGGGCACGTCCACCACGCGTAACGCGATGGGCGAGTTCTCGCGCCGCGGCCTGCAGGCCAACGGGTCGACTTCCAGTGACCGCACCAACTATTTCGCCAGCTTCGCGGCCAACCCCGAGACGCTGAAGTGGTATCTCGGCTGGCAGGCCGATGCGATGGTCAATTCGCTGATCGCCAAGGAAGACCTGGACTCGGAAATGACCGTGGTCCGCAATGAAATGGAAAGCGGCGAGAACAATCCTTTCCGCATCCTGATGCAGAAGATGCAGTCGGCGGCCTACCAGTGGCACAGCTACGGCAAGAACACGATCGGCGCCCGCTCGGACGTTGAAAACGTGGACATCGCGCAGTTGCGCGCCTTCTACCACGAGTACTACCAGCCCGATAACGCCGTGCTGATCGTGGCGGGCAAGTTCGACCCGCAGACGACGCTGGCGGACATCGAGGCCACGCTGGGCAAGCTGCCCAAGCCCGACCGCAAGCTGCCGCCGGAATACACGGTAGAGCCGGCGCAGGACGGCGAGCGGTCGGTGACGCTGCGCCGCACGGGCGGCACGCCGCTGGTCGCGGCGATGTATCACATCCCCGCCGGCGCCAGCGCGGACTTCGTGCCGTTCGACCTGGCCACCACGATCCTGGCCGATACGCCGTCGGGCCGTCTGTACCATGCGCTGGTTCCGACCAAGCTGGCCTCGGGCGTGTTCGGGTTCACGATGGAAAATCTGGATCCGGGACTGGCGATGTTCGCCGCGCAACTGACGCCGGGCAAGGACCAGGACGCTGCCATGACGGCGCTGACGGGCACGCTGGAGTCGCTCGACAAAAAGCCGTTCACGCAGCAGGAGCTGGACCGCGCGCGCAGCAAGTGGCTGACCTCGTGGGAACAGACCTACAGCGACCCCGAACAAGTCGGCGTGGCGCTATCTGAAGCGATCGCCGCGGGCGACTGGCGTCTCTTTTTCCTGCAGCGCGACCGCGCGCGTCAGGCTACGCTGGCCGAAGTGCAAAAGGCCGCGACGACCTATCTGGTGCAGAGCAACCGCATCGAAGGCCGCTACATCCCGACCGAAAAGCCGGTGCGCGCGCCGCAGACGCAGCGCGTGGACCTCACGGCGGTGTTCAAGGACTATAAGGGCGATCCGGACTTCAAGGCCGCCTCGGCGTTCGATCCCTCGCCGGCCAACATCGACAAGCTGACCAAGCGCACGACGCTTGACCTGCCCAATGGCCCGGTGAAACTGGCGCTGTTGCCCAAGGCCACGCGCGGCAGCCGCGTGCAGGCGCAGATGCTGATTCAATTCGGCAACGAAAAGGACCTGCTGGGCCAACGCGTGAATTCCAGCGCGGCCGCCGACCTGCTGCTGCGCGGCACGGACAAGCTGACGCGCCAGGACATTCAGGACCGTCTGGACAAGCTGCAGGCCGAGCTGGGCTTTAGCGGCGGCGGCACGACGCTGAAGGTAGCGATGTCGACCAAGGGCGAAAATCTGCCG
This sequence comes from Achromobacter sp. E1, assembly GCF_037039475.1. Lineage (NCBI taxonomy): Bacteria > Pseudomonadati > Pseudomonadota > Betaproteobacteria > Burkholderiales > Alcaligenaceae > Achromobacter > Achromobacter sp. E1. The sequence continues at coordinate 1,098,637 of NZ_CP146253.1, read as the reverse complement.
GAGCTGACGGCGCTGGCGCTGGAGATCATCCGCAACGCCAGCTTCCCGAAGGAACAGGTCGAGGAATACCAGCGTCAGCTCGAGACCTCGATCCAGAACGCGATGACGGAGCCGTCGGCCCTGGCCGGCCGTACGCTGGCCCGCCACGACAATCCGTGGCCTGCCGACGACCTGCGTTACGTGCCGACATTCGAAGAGTCGCTGGCCGGCGTGCGCGCGCTGAATCGCGAGGCATTGGCCAAGTTCCACGCGAAGTTCTACGGCGCGGGCGACATCGAGTTTTCGGCGGTGGGCGATTTCGAGCCGGAGGCGGTGGAAAAATCGCTGCGCGCGGGACTTGCCGGCTGGAAGAAGGCGCCGGCCTATACCCGCGTGCCGAACCCGTATCGCGACGTGCCGGCCAAGCAGTTCGACATCAATACGCCGGACAAGGCCAACGCGTTCTATCTGTCGCGCATGCCGCTGAAGCTGCAGGACACGGACGCGGATTATGCGGCGCTGTATCTGGCCAACTATCTGTTCGGCGCGTCGGAAACGTCGCGGCTGTGGAACCGGGTGCGCGAGACCGAAGGTCTGTCGTACAACGTGCGCAGCTCGCTGTCGGTATCGTCGTTCGAACCTGCCGCAAGCTGGAGCATCTATGCGATCTACGCGCCGCAGAATCGCGAGCGCCTCGAGAAGGCAATCAATGAAGAACTGGCGCGGGTCCTGAAGGATGGCTTCTCGGACAAGGAAATCTCGGAGGGCATCACGGCGCTGCTGAACTACCGCAATCTGGCGCGCGCGCAGGACGATGTATTGGCCAGCACCTGGCTGGACTATCTGGAGCGTGGTCGCACGTTTGCGTGGTCGGCCGAGATGGACAAGAAGATCTCGGCCTTGACGCCAGAGGCGGTGAACGCCGCGCTACGCAAGTACGTGCGTCCTGACGGATTCAGCACGGCGCTGGCGGGTGACTTCAAGAAGCCCTGACGCATCGCCGCATGGAAAGCCCCTGCTTAGGCAGGGGTTTTTTTTGCATAGTCTATTTGATCTCGTGGAGTGGAAAGGCGGGAAACGGATTCAACCATTCCATTGATGGGGATAATTTGTCTTTCTGAATCTATTACTCGGTTATTTGGAAAGATGTTTTCAAGGAATAAGGGTTTATCCCAGGTTCGATGACGAGGACAATTCAGTTCATCGGGAACAGCAAACGAACACGACGGAGCGCCGCCGGATTCGGTCCCCATTTACGACGAATTGGAGGTCTCATTATGAAAACCCTAGCCACTACCCTTTTCCTATCCCTGGCCCTGGCCGGTGTCGGCGCACAAGCCGCCGGCGTCGAGCAAGCGAAGAGCAGCGCCCAGGTGGCGACTGAACTGCACGAAGCAAAAGTCAGCGGCCAGTACACCTTCGGCGAGCTGGACTATCCGCCCGCCCTGCCCCAAAAGACCAGCCTGAGCTCGCAGGAAGTGCAAGCCCAGCTGCAACAAGCCAAGGTCAGCGGCCAATACACGTTCGGCGAATTGCAGTACCCGCCGGTCGCCGCCGCCACGGGCGCCGCGAAGTCGCGTGCCGATGTCCAGCAGGAACTGGCGCAAGCGAAGGCCAGCGGTCAATACACGTTCGGCGAGCTCGAATACCCGCCGATCAGCCGGTGAGCTGCTTGCTGTAGCCCGGCCGGCCTCGGGCGGCATCATGGCCTGAGGCCGGTATTTTCGGCATACAGCGGCGGTGGAAGTAGCAGTAGTAGCAGTTGAAGTTGCAGTAGTTGTAGTTGTAGTTGAAGTTGCTGTGATGTAGTTGCAGTCAGCAGTTGAAGTTCGCAGTGGAAGTTCGCAGTTGAAGTTCGCAGTTGAAGTTCGCAGTGGAAGTTTGAAGTTGCTGTATTAGTAGTTGCAGTAGCAGTAGCAGTAGCAGTAGCGAAGAGGCCGTGGCGATGCGTCACGGTCTCTTTTTTTTGGCGGTTCAGGCCTGGCGGGGATCTGGGTTCTTGAGTCGCCCGGCGCGGCCACGGCGCCCGGCGCGCGGGGCCACGATTGCGGTCCGGAGCCTTCGCTCCGGACTTCCCCTGCCTCATCCTCGTCATCGCCTACGGCGATTCCTTCGGATTCCGTTGGGCTTATCGACGCCCCACGCACCGGGCGCCGCAGCCACACCGGGCTCGCGGTGTCGGAAACAAGACGGGCGTCGGGGCGGGTGGTTTGCTTGGCGTTTTTTTCGCGGTTTTAGTTGTTTGGAAGATCTTGCGGGGCCCGCGCTGCGTCGGCCGCGCGGGCGGCCTCGCAGCGCTTACGCGATGTGGTTCGGTCTCGGGTGCTCGCTGCGCGCGGCTGGCTCCAGAATCCGCATTCCGCATATCCGTAATTTTTAGAAACCCTTCGATTTCTTGGCTATTTGGAAGGTGGTTTCATGCGTGCGGGTTTATTCGAGTTTCTTACGGTACGCCGCGTCGGCCCACTTGATATGGACTGGGCCGTGAGGCAGCGACGCGGGACTCGATCTCTCTTAAAACAAACTGGAGCTCTCACACATGAAAATCCTGGCCACCACGCTGTTCTTTTCCCTGGCCCTGGCCAGCACCGGCGCGCATGCGGCGGGCGCTGAACACGGGAAGTCCGGCTCTCAGGTCGCGGCCGAGTTGCAAGAAGCCAAGCTGACCGGCCAGTACACGTTTGGCGAATTGGACTATCCCGCCGCTTTGCCCCGCACCTCCGGCCTGACCGAACAGGAAGTGCGGGCCGAACTTCAACAAGCCAAGGCCGATGGCGAATACACCTTTGGCGAACTGGATTACCCGCCGGTCGCTCGATAAGCAGCCGGATGTGGGGGCCGATATCGAAAGGCCCGAAAAAAAGCCGCGACTCTCGTCGCGGCTTTTTTGCTGAAGATCGGCGTGATCAGCTGAAGAATTCCTTGACGCGGTCCGTCCAGGATTTGCTTTGCGGCGAGTGGCGGTCGCCGCCGTCGTTCAACGACGCTTCGAACTGGCGCAGAATGTTCTTCTGGTCTTCGCTCAGGCGCACCGGCGTTTCCACAACGACGTGGCAGTAGAGGTCGCCGGGGTAGCTGCCGCGCACGCCGCGGATGCCCTTGCCGCGCAGGCGGAAGGTCTTGCCGGACTGGGTGCCTTCGGGGATGGAGATCTCGGCCTTGCCGCCCAGCGTGGGCACCTGAAGTTCGCCGCCCAATGCCGCGGTGGTGAACGGGATGGTCAGCTCGCAGTGCAGGTCGTCGCCATCGCGCTGGAAGATCTTGTGCTGCTTGATGTGGATTTCCACATACAAGTCGCCCGGAGGGCCGCCATTGATGCCGGGTTCGCCATTGCCGCTGGAGCGGATGCGCATGCCGTCGTCGATACCGGCCGGGATCTTGACCTGGAGGGTCTTGTTGCGGCGGATGCGGCCGACGCCGTCGCAGGACGGGCACGGGTCGGTGATTTCCTTGCCGTTGCCGTGGCAGGTCGGGCAGGTTTGCTGGACGCTGAAGAAACCTTGCTGCATGCGCACGGCGCCCGAGCCGCCGCAGGTGCGGCAGGTCTTGGGCGAGGTGCCGGGCTTGGCGCCGGAGCCGTGGCAGGTGTCGCAGTTTTCCCAGCTGGGGACGCGGATTTCCGTGTCGAAACCGGCGGCTGCCTGTTCGAGGGTGATTTCCAGCGCGTATTTGAGATCGGCGCCGCGGTACACCTGGGGACCGCCGCCACGACGGCCACCGCCGCCGCCGAAGATTTCGCCAAAGATGTCGCCGAACGCGTCGGCGAAACCGCCGCCCATGCCCGCGCCGCCCATGCCGGCGGCATTGGGGTCGACGCCGGCGTGACCGTAGCGGTCGTACGCGGCGCGCTTTTGCTCATCGCCCAGGACCTCGTAGGCTTCCTTGGCTTCCTTGAACTTCTCTTCGGCTTCTTTGCTGTCCGGATTGCGGTCCGGATGGTATTTCATGGCCAGCTTTCGATAGGCCTTCTTGAGATCGTCGTCCGAGGCGTTTTTTGCCACGCCCAAGACGTCGTAATAGTCGCGTTTTGCCATGATCCGTGGGCTCGAAACCGAGCCTTCTTTTCAGTGCTACAGAATGAGTTCGCCCGGTAGGCGGATTTCTCCGGCTACCGGGCGGCAGAGGCAGGTCAGCGCCCGGCCATTATTGGTCGCGCTTGACTTCCTTGAAGTCGGCGTCGACGACGTTGTCGTCCACCGGCTTCGCGTTGTCGGCCGCTTGCTGCTGGCCGGCGGCTTGCTGCGCCTGCATGTCGGCGTACATCTTTTCGCCGAGCTTTTGCGATGCGGTCGACAGGGCTTCCACCTTGGCGTCGATCGCGGCCTTGTCGCCTTCCTTCAGCGTGTCTTCCAGGTCCTTGATGGCGGCTTCGATGCTTTCCTTTTCGGAAGCTTCGAGCTTGTCGCCGTACTCGGTCAACGACTTGCGGGTGGCATGCACCAGCGCATCGGCCTGGTTACGCGATTGGGCCAGTTCGGCAACGCGGTGATCTTCCTCGGCGTTGGCCTCGGCATCCTTGACCATGCGCTGGATCTCGTCTTCCGACAGACCCGAGTTGGCCTTGATGGTGATCTTGTTTTCCTTGCCGGTGCCCTTGTCCTTGGCGGACACGTGCAGGATGCCGTTGGCGTCGATGTCGAACGTGACTTCGATCTGCGGCATGCCGCGCGGCGACGGCGGGATACCTTCGAGGTTGAACTCGCCCAGGGCCTTGTTGCCCGCAGCGATTTCGCGCTCGCCCTGGAACACCTTGATCGTCACGGCCGGCTGGTTGTCATCGGCGGTAGAGAACGTCTGCGAGAACCGGGTCGGGATCGTGGTGTTCTTCTGGATCATCTTGGTCATGACGCCGCCCAGGGTTTCGATACCCAGGGACAACGGCGTGACGTCCAGCAGCAGCACGTCCTTGCGGTCGCCCGACAGCACGGAGCCCTGAATGGCGGCGCCAGCGGCGACGGCTTCATCGGGGTTCACGTCCTTGCGCGGATCCTTGCCGAAGAATTCCTTCACCTTTTCCTGGACCTTGGGCATGCGGGTCATGCCGCCGACCAGGATCACGTCGTCGATGTCGGAGACCTTCACGCCGGCGTCCTTGATGGCGACGCGGCACGGCTCGATCGTGCGTTCGATCAGTTCTTCGACCAGCGCTTCCAGCTTGGCGCGCGTGATCTTCAGGTTCAAGTGCTTGGGACCGGAGGCATCGGCCGTGATGTACGGCAGGTTGATTTCGGTCTGCTGCGCGGACGACAGTTCGATCTTGGCCTTTTCAGCGGCTTCCTTCAGGCGTTGCAGCGCCAGCACGTCCTTGGACAGGTCAACGCCTTGTTCCTTCTTGAACTCGGCAATGATGTAGTCGATGATGCGCTGGTCGAAGTCTTCGCCGCCCAGGAAGGTGTCACCGTTGGTCGACAGCACTTCGAACTGCTTTTCGCCGTCCACGTCGGCGATTTCGATGATGGACACGTCGAACGTGCCGCCGCCCAGGTCATAGACAGCGATCTTGCGGTCGCCCTTTTCGGTCTTGTCCAGGCCGAACGCCAGCGCCGCGGCGGTGGGTTCGTTGATGATGCGCTTGACGTCCAGGCCCGCGATGCGGCCGGCGTCCTTGGTGGCCTGGCGCTGGCTGTCGTTGAAGTAGGCGGGCACGGTGATGACGGCCTCGGTCACTTCTTCGCCCAGGTAGTCCTCGGCGGTCTTCTTCATCTTGCGCAGCACGTCGGCCGACACTTGGGGAGGCGCCATCTTCTTGCCGCGCACTTCAACCCAGGCGTCGCCATTGTCAGCCTTGACGATGGCGTAGGGCATCAGGTTGATGTCCTTCTGCACTGCCTTTTCTTCGAACTTGCGGCCAATCAGGCGCTTCACGGCGTAGAGCGTGTTGCGCGGGTTGGTCACGGCCTGGCGCTTGGCAGGCGCGCCGACCAGAGTCTCGCCGTCATCCATGTAGGCAACGATGGAGGGGGTGGTGCGAGCACCTTCGGCGTTTTCGATGATCTTGACCTGCCCGCCGTCCATGACAGCCACGCAGCTGTTGGTCGTTCCCAGGTCAATGCCAATAATCTTGCTCATGGTGGGTTACCTTGATTATTAAATCTATGAAAAATTGGGGAAAACTGCTTGTCCCCCCATAACTGGGGCTGCCCAAAGGGTTTTTCAAGACGCCGGGCTGGAATTTTCGGCGCCCGATTCCTGCAGGCGGTGGATCGCCGCCGTGAACTGGGGCAATCCGGGCCAGCCGGTGATGCGCCCCAGGCGCTTGCCGGACCGGTACAGCACAAAAGTGGGGACGCCATGCAACGAAAAGCGGCGTCCCAGCGGTTCATCCGCATAGACATCGGCTTCGAACCACGTCAGGCCAAGCCCCACCAGCGTTTCCTGGTGCAGCAGCGCCGCCTGTTTGAACAGATTGCAGTTGTAGCAATCCTGGCCCCACAGGAAGACACAGCGCAGGTCCGCCCCGGGCGCGTGCACCACGGCCGCGTCGAATCCCGCAGTGTCGACATGGCGCATGCCGAACACCTGGAATACCTGGGCCGGGTCAAAGCGCGGGTCGGTCATGGTGGGACGCGGTTCAGCCCTGGCCGGCCGACACGACCACCAGCGCCGGGCGCAGGGTACGGTCGGCAATCACATAGCCCTTCTGCAGCAGTTGCACCACCGTGTTGGCGGGCTGCTCGTTGGGAATGGACGAAATGGCCTGGTGCTGGTGCGGATCGAACTTGTCGCCCTGGGCGGGCGCGATTTCCTTGAGCAGGTTGCGCTCGAACGCGGCGGCAAGCTGCTTGAGGGTGACTTCGACGCCTTCGCGCAGGGTTTCGACCGTCTGATCGGGCTGGGCCAGGGCAGCTTCCAGGCTGTCCTTGACCGGAACCAGGCTTTCGGCGAACGACTCGATGCCGAACTTGCGCGCCTTGGACACTTCTTCCTGGGCGCGGCGGCGCACGTTTTCGGCTTCGGCTTGCACACGCAGAAGCTGGTCGTGCTGCTCGTTGACGGTAGCCTGGGCGGCGTCCAATTGGGCGCGCAACTCGTTCAGCTCGGCCTGCGCGGCGTCCTGGGCGGCGGGAGCCGCATCGGCGCTCTGGCCGACTTCGGGCGCCTGGTCAGCAGGCTCGTGGGGTGCCGTCATGGGGAATCCTCCAAAAAGAATGGCTTTCGCAGACATGAATGGGGGCCAATACCCCTAATTCAAGCCCGGTTAAGCGAAATATTCCCCGGGGCGCGGCCCGCAGGCCGGGCGCCCGCTGACCGCCTGGCTACTTCTTGCTGGGTTGGGCGGGGGCCACGGGGTCGCTGGCCGGAAAACTTTCCTTCAGCGCGCGGTCCACGCGCTTGTCATCGGCGTCCGGATCTGACGGAATCGCGACCGGGTCGCTGGCCGGGAACGTATCGGCAAGGGCCTCGTCCAGGTCATGTTCGACGCGGTCCTCGTCGACGGGAGTGGTGACTTTGTCCTTCTTGACCGTCTTTCCAGTCTTGGGATCATGGTGCATGCGCCTTCTCCTTCAAGTCCGTGGCTGCTGGTATCCACCCCTGCAAGTTTCGTTCCACCAGACCGGACAGCCCCGCGATCCAGGCCGGGTCGTCATTGATGGCAGGAATGTAACGGAACTGTTTGCCCCCCGCCTCGAGAAAGGCATCGCGGCATTCCAGGCTGATTTCTTCCAGGGTTTCCAGACAGTCTGCCACAAATCCCGGGCACACCACATCGACCTCCGTGACGCCGGAAGCCGCCAGGGCCTTCAGGGTCGGCTCGGTGTAAGGCTCCAGCCAGCGGGCCGAGCCGAACCGGCTCTGGAAGGTCACTTCGATCTGGTCGCGGGGCAGGGACAGCCGCTGCGCCAGGAGCCGGGCCGTTTCCATGCAGTCGCGGTAGTAGGGATCGCCCAGTTCGATGGAGTAGCGCGGCAGGCCATGAAAGCTCATGACCAGTTTCTGCGGCTTGCCGTGTTCGGCCCAGTAGCGCTCGATGCGCGCGGCGAGCGCGTCCAGGTAGGCGGGCTCGTCGTGAAAGCGCTTGATGAAGCGCATCTCCGGCTGATCGCGCAGCTTGCCCATGTAGCGGGTGACCGCGTCGACCACGGTGGCGGTAGTGCTGGCGGCGTACTGGGGATACAGCGGCACCGTCAGTATGCGCTCGCAGCCCTGCTTGCGCATGTTCGCGATCACCTGGGGGATGGAGGGGTTGCCATAGCGCATGCCCAGCTCGACCACGGCATCCACGCCGGCCGCCTGCAAGGCGGCGCGTACGCCGTCGGTCTGGCGTTGGCTATAGACCATCAGGGGCGAGCCGCCCTCCATCCAGATGCCGGCGTAGCGCGGCTCCAGCCGCTTGGGCCGGCGCACGAGCACGATCCCGTGCAGGATGGGCTTCCAGAGGTAGCGCGGGATTTCGATGACGCGCGGGTCGGACAGGAATTCGCCGAGATACTTGCGGATGTCCTTGGGCGACGTCGTGTCGGGGGTGCCCAGGTTGACGAGCAGCACGCCGACCTTGCCGGGCACGCGCGGCGGCGGATCCTCGTTGAAGGGGTCTTCTTGGTGGGGCTCAGGAAGGTAGCGCTCAGGCCAGAGATACTTGAACAGGCGAAGAAACACAAAAACTCCCCTTCCTCCGCAAGGAGGATGTAGCTTTGAATGGGACTACTGGTTGTGGCTGAGCGCGTTGGACAGCAGGCGCGCCGTGATGTCCACGATGGGTATGACCCGCTCGTAGGCCATGCGGGTCGGACCGATGACACCCAGGGTGCCGACCACCTTGCCGTCCACGCCGTAAGGCGCCGTGATGACGGAGACGTCTTCCAGGGGCACCAGTTGCGAATCGCCGCCGATGTAGATCTGCACGCCCTGCGCGCGGCTCGAGACGTCCAGCAACTGCAGCAGATCGGTTTTTTTCTCGAACAGCGAAAACATCTTGCGCAGCCGGTCCATGTCGGACGCGATGTCGGTGACGTCCAGCAGCTTGCGCTCGCCCGAGATGACCACGGCGTCGCCGTCCTCGGCCGCTTCGGCGCTGGCCTCGACGGCAGCCTGCATCAGGCGCGAGATGTCTTCGCGCAACTGGGCCAGTTCGGTCGACAACGTCTGGCGCACGGCATTGAACGACTTGCCGGCGAAGTGCATGTTGAAGAAGTTGCCGGCTTCCAGGAGCTCGGATTCGGCGTAATCCCGCTGGACGAAAAGGATGCGGTTCTGCACGTCGCCATCGGGCGTCACGATGATGAGCAGGACGCGCTTGTCGGACAGACGGATGAATTCGATCTGCCGGAACACCTGCGCCCGCTTGGGCGTGAGGACCACGCCGGCGAACTGCGTCAGGTTGGACAGCAGCGCCGCCGCCGCATTGACGGCGCGGGTAGGTTCGGCGGCCGAGAGCATTTCGCCCATATTGTGCGGTTGCAGCTGGTACGACTGCACCGACAGCAGCGAATCGACGAACATGCGGTATCCGCGCGGCGTGGGAACACGGCCGGCGGAGGTGTGCGGACTGTGGATCAGTCCCAGCTCTTCCAGGTCCGCCATGACATTGCGGATGGTGGCCGGAGACAAGTCAAAGACTTTAGATAGCGTCCGCGAGCCGACTGGCTGCCCATCGGCGATGTAGCGTTCTATCAACGCTTTCAGTAAAGCGCGTGCGCGGTCATCCATAGCGGCTATTTTAGGGAATCTTTTCAGGTTGAGGCGATTTTTGTCCCGCAACACAATATACGGCCCCATATAATCGGCTAATTGGCCCATTCTGGGCACGTTCAGCTTTGCGGTTTCGCCCTTTTCCTTCCTACGCAGCCATGCATTTTCCTATAGTCGCCCTGATCGGCAGATACCAGGACACCGGCCTGGACACACCGCTGAGAGCACTTGCGCACGCGCTGACGCAGGCGGGCCGCCATGTGCTGATCGATGCGGACACGGCGCGCAACACCGGGCTGACCGAATACCCCATCGCCACGCTCGAGGAAATCGGCAAGACCGCCTCGCTCACCGTGGTCATGGGCGGCGACGGCACCGTGCTCGGCGCCAGCCGCCATCTCGCGCCCTACGGCATGCCGCTGATCGGCATCAACCACGGGCGCCTGGGCTTCATCACCGACATCGCCCTGCAGGACGCGCACGCCGCGCTCGCCCGCGTGCTCGAAGGCAGCTTCCAGATCGAAGACCGCATGCTGCTCGAAGGCAGCGTGTGGCGCGGCGACCAGAAGATGTATTCCGCGTCGGCCCTGAACGACGTGGTCCTGAACCGCGCGGGCCGCGGCGGCATGATCGAGGTCCGGGTCGAACTTGACGGCGCCTTCATGTATACGCAGCGCGCCGACGGCCTGATCATCGCCACGCCCACCGGCTCCACGGCCTATGCGTTGTCGGCCAATGGCCCCATCCTGCATCCGGGCATGAACGCCATGGTGCTGGTGCCGGTGGCGCCGCAAACGCTGTCGAACCGGCCCATCGTCATCCCGGACACCGGCGTGCTCAACATGACGCTCACGGCCATGGGCCGCGTCGAAGTCGGCGCCAGCGTGCACTTCGACATGCAGACCTGGTCCGACCTGCAACCGGGCGACCGCATCGTCGTGCAGCGCGCGCCCTACACCATCCGATTCGTGCATCCCGAAGGCTACAGCTTCTTTTCCACCCTGCGCCGCAAACTGCACTGGAACCTGATGCCCGAAGCCTCCGACAACGTAGAGTAATTAGCGCCCCTTATGCTGCGCACCCTGCACATCCGCGACTTCGTCATCGTCGAACAGACCGAGATCCACTTTGGCCCCGGCTTCACCGTCTTTTCCGGTGAAACGGGCGCCGGCAAATCCATCCTGGTCGATGCGCTGGCGCTCACCCTCGGAGAGCGCGGCGATGCCAGCATGTTGCGCGAAGGCGCGGCCCGTGCCGACATCACCGCGGTGTTCGACACCCCGGCGGCGCTGCAGGCGTGGCTGGCCGAACGCGAAATCGACGCCGACGACGAACTCTCGCTGCGCCGCGTCATCGATGCGCAAGGCCGCAGCCGCGCTTACATCAACGGCACCCCGGCCACCGTGGCGCAACTGCGCGAACTGGGCAACAGCCTGGTCGACATCCACGGCCAGCACGCGCACCAGAGCCTGATGCGTCCCGACGCCCAGCGCGACCTGCTGGACGCGCACGGCGGCCACGGCGAGCTTCGCCACGCGGTTGGGCAGGCGTGGAAGCAGTGGCGCGCCTTGGCACGCCAGCTGGAATCGGCCGAAAAAGACGCCGAAAGCCTGGCCTCTGAACGTGAACGCCTGCAATGGCAGGTCGACGAACTGGACCGGCTGAACCTCGGACCGGACGAATGGGACGCCCTGCAATCCGAGCACACGCGGCTGTCGCATGCGCAATCGCTGCTGGATGGCGCTTCGCAAATCCTTGAAATGCTGGACGGCGAAGGCGATTCGGCGCATCACCGCCTGACGGCCGCGAACCAGCGCCTGCAACAGATGCTGCGGCACGATCCGGGCCTCAAGGGCGTCCATGACGAACTGGAATCGGCACGCATCGCCATCAGCGAAGCCGTGTCCGACCTGAACAACTATGTCAGCCGGGTCGACCTGGACCCCAAGCGTCTCGCCGACGTGGAATTGCGCCTAGGACTGGTGTTCGAGACCGCCCGCAAATTCCGCACCGATCCCGATGCCCTGTGCGAACTGCGCGAATCGCTGCATTCGGAGCTTGCGGCCTTGCAGGCCGCCGGCGACATCGACGCGCTGCGCGCCCAGGCGGCCACGGCGCAGGCGCAATACGACGCGGCCGCCGCCAAGCTGACCACCGCCCGGCGCAAGGTCGCCAAGGATCTGGGCAAGCAGGTCACCCAGGCCATGCAGACGCTCGCGATGCAGGGTGGCCGCTTTGAACCGACGCTTGCCCCGTCGGCGCCGTCCGCGCACGGCAACGAACAGGTCGAATTCCTGGTGGCCGGTCACGCCGGCACCACGCCGCGTCCGCTGGCCAAGGTCGCCTCGGGCGGCGAACTGTCGCGTATCTCGCTCGCGCTGTCGGTCATCGCCAGCCGCGCGGCGCGCGTGCCCACGCTGATCTTCGACGAAGTGGACAGCGGCGTGGGCGGCGCGGTGGCCGAATCCGTCGGCAAGCTGCTGCGCGAACTGGGCGAACGCCATCAGGTGCTGTGCGTCACTCACTTGCCCCAGGTGGCCGCGTGCGCCAACAACCAGTTCCTGGTCAGCAAGGCCGAGTCCCGCGGCACCACCCGGTCCAGCATCGAACCGCTGGACGCCCCGGCCCGCGTCGAGGAAATCGCGCGGATGCTGGGCGGCATGACACTCACGGCCACCACGCGCGAACACGCGCGCGAAATGCTGGAAGGGTTCGGCCAGACAACGCCTTGAGTCGGCGGCCTGCCGGCGTCACTGGCCCCACCACGCAAAAAGCCCCTTCGTTCAGAAGGGGCTTTCGTTTTTGGCTACGCAGCCGGATGTACCGGCCTCACGGCTGCCCGCCCGGGCTTAGCGGCCTTTGAGGCAGCTGCCGCAGATGCCGTACAGCACCATCGCGTGGCTTTCCAGCGCGAAGGCGTTGTCCTTGGCGATCTTTTGCTGGCGCTTTTCGATCTCCGGATCCGAGAACTCGACGACCTTTCCGCAGTTGGTGCAGATCAGGTGGTCGTGGTGGTCGCCGTCGTTGAGCTCGAAAACGGCCTTGCCGCTGTCGAATTGGCTGCGCGCCAGGATGCCGGCCTGCTCGAACTGCGTCAGCACGCGGTAGACGGTAGCCAGGCCGATTTCGACGTTTTCGCCGATCAGGGCGCGGTAGACGTCTTCGGCGCTCAGGTGCCGTTCACCCGATTTGCGGAAAATATCAAGAATCTTCAGGCGCGGGAAAGTCGCCTTCAAACCCATGTTTTTCAGTTCGCTTTGGTCGCTCATGGTGTAATCGCTCTCCGTCCGCGTTGGCATGGGCAAGGACTGGGGTCACCGCAAGCCGGCTCGCCGAATTCATGCCGCCTCGCGGAACTATCCTTATGAAACCTTTATGATAACGGTTTTGCTTGCTTCCAAATAATAGGGGCGCGTAGTGTCCATGTTTGCACGTATTCCCTCCCGCTCTCTGAAGACCGGTTTGGCCGTTGCCGCCCTGGCCGTTGCCTTGGCGGGCTGCACCTCGAACAAATGGGGCTTCCCGTACAAGGCGCCGGTCCAGCAGGGTAACTGGATCACGCAGGAACAGGTTGCGCTGCTCCAGCCCGGCATGACCCGCGAACAAGTCCGCTTCGCGCTCGGCAGCCCCACGCTCACCAGCGTGCTGCACGCCAATCGCTGGGACTACCCGTACTACTTCAAGCCGGGCTACGGCAACCCGCAAGAGCGCAAGTTCACCGTCTGGTTCGAAAACGACCGTCTCACGCGTTGGGAAGGCGATAAGCAGCCCGATCTGCAGCCCTACCAGATCAACACGCCGGACGCCGTTGCCGACGAAAAGGCCGACAAGCGCCTGGCCCGGGACGAAGCCCGCGTCGAGCAAGAGCAGGACGAACAGAAGCGCGACGCCGATGCACCCGCCAGCCCGCTCAACCAGTACCCGGGTCAGCCCGGCATCGCACCCGAGCCGCTGCGTTAAATCCAAGGACTTTTTTTATGCGTATTGCTATCGCCGGCGCAAACGGCCGCATGGGCCAGATGTTGATCGAGGCCATCCTGAAGGCCGACGGCCTGGAACTGGCCGTTGCGCTGGACGTGCCGGGCTCGGCCGCCCTGGGCCGCGATGCCGGCGCCACGCTGGGCAAGCAGACCGGGGTTGCCATCACCGACGACCTGGACGCGCTTGCCGGCGCTGACTGCCTCATCGATTTCACCCGTCCGGAAGGCACGCTCAAGCATCTGCAGGCTTGCGTGAAACACGGCGTGAAGGCTGTCATCGGCACCACCGGCTTTGACGACAACGGCCGCGCCGCAATCGAGGTTGCCGCGCAAAAGACCGCCATCGTGTTCGCCCCCAACATGAGCGTGGGCGTCAACGCGACGCTCAAGCTGCTGGACATGGCGGCCCGCATCCTGAACGCCGGCTACGACGTCGAAGTGTTCGAAGCCCATCACCGCAACAAGGTCGATGCGCCTTCCGGCACGGCGCTGAAGATGGGCGAGACCATCGCGTCGGCCTGGGACGTCGCACTGCCCGACGTTGCCACCTGGAGCCGCCACGGCGACACCGGCGTGCGCAAGCCCGGCACCATCGGTTTTTCGGTGCTGCGCGGCGGCGATATCGTTGGCGATCACACGGTGTCGTTCTGCGGCATCGGCGAGCGCATCGAGATCACGCACCGCTCGTCCAGCCGGGCCACTTACGCCGAAGGCGCGCTGCGCGCTGCGCGCTTCCTCGAGGGCAAGACCAACGGTCTTTACGACATGCAGTCCGTGCTGGGGCTGTAATTTCCGGCGCCAAAAGCAAAGGACCCCGCGGGGTCCTTTTTTCATGCCGGAAAGCCTGCCCGGTCACACCACGACCGGCTCGGGCTCCAGGCGCACGCCATAGCGATCGGCCACCGCATCCTGCACCGCGCGCGCCAATCCCATGATGTCCGCGGCGGTGGCGCCCCCGCGATTGACGAGCACGAGCGCCTGGCGGTCATGCACGCCCGCCGCCCCCAGCGCCCTCCCCTTCCAGCCGCACTGATCGATCAGCCAGCCTGCGGCCAGCTTGAACCGGCCGTCCGCCTGCGCGTACGACACCAGGCCAGGAAAGCGCTGCGCCAACGCGTCACGCTGCGCGGCCGGCACGATGGGATTCTTGAAGAAGCTGCCGGCATTGCCCGTGACCGCGGGATCGGGCAGCTTGGCGCGCCGGATCTCGCACACGGCATCGAAGACATCGCGCGCGCTGGGCGATGCGCCCGACAGCCGCGGATGGCGTTGCAGATCGGGATACGCCAGCACCGGCCGCCACGGCCGAGGCAAGGCAAAGCGCACGCTCACGATGATCCAGCGCCCCGGCGCATCATGCTTGAACACGCTGTCGCGGTACGAGAACCGGCAATCGGCCGCCTGCATTTCCACAAAGCGCGCCTCGCGCACATCCCAGGCCGTCAGGCTGTGAAGGCGTTCCTGCAGCTCGACGCCATAGGCGCCGATGTTCTGCACGGGGGCCGCGCCCACGGTGCCGGGGATCAACGCCAGGTTTTCCAGGCCATCCCATCCCTGCGCGATGCAGGCCGACACGAACCCATGCCAGCTCTCGCCGCCTGCCGCTTCAACGATCCACGCGTCCGGCCGCGATTCCAGCAGGCGCACACCTTGGAAGGCCACGCGCGCAACCAGGCCGGGCACACGCTCGGGCAGCACCACGTTGCTGCCGCCGCCCAGCACGAGCAACGATGGCGCCGTTTGCGCCAGGGCGGACAACGCGGGCAATTGCGCGGGCTCGCGCAGCGCGACGAACGCATCGGCCCGGGATGCCAGTCCCAACGTATTCAGACCAGTGAGGTCCTGCACGGACGGAGACAAGGAATCGGGCGCGGATCCCGCGAAGGAATTTGACATGAGTGCTACGAGGTATGCTATAGTTTCTGTCTTCGCTCAGTTTACTTGATTGAGTGCTTGACCCGATTTACAGCGTAAATCGCAGCCAGCCAGACCGGCTCAGGACAAGCTCAAAAAATCGTGCTAGACTGCGCGCCTTCTGATCGATAACCAAGTTGATCAGAGTGAATAAGAAAAGCGGTTCTGGGCAGTTTACGGAACCAATGCGGGAGTAGCTCAGTTGGTAGAGCGCAACCTTGCCAAGGTTGAGGTCGCGAGTTCGAGACTCGTCTCCCGCTCCAGATTTTGATCTGCAGCGTTTTTTCAATACTGCAAATCGTTGAAAGCAAGGGCCGAAAGGCCCTTTTTTCATGCCTGAAGCACCGGGTTCGCCAACGCAGGCGCATCGGATTGATGGATGAAAAAATTAATGTATACTCTCGCCTCGCTGATCGGCCAGCCGCCAGAATTTTCAAGATTCAAACGGACCCTCAGCGATGCGGTCAGTGTGCAATTGCGGGAGTAGCTCAGTTGGTAGAGCGCAACCTTGCCAAGGTTGAGGTCGCGAGTTCGAGACTCGTCTCCCGCTCCAGATTTCGGTCTGCAGTGCAAAGACCCTTAAAAGTATGTACAATCGCTTTCTTTGCTGAACAGCCCTGATACCAATACAGGCTTTCACTAAAAGCAAAAGTAGTACCCCAAGCGGGAGTAGCTCAGTTGGTAGAGCGCAACCTTGCCAAGGTTGAGGTCGCGAGTTCGAGACTCGTCTCCCGCTCCAAATACAAAGAGGAAGCAACGGCACACACCGCGCTTCCTTTTTTCTTGCAAGTGCTGGCGCAATGGCAGAGTGGTTATGCAGCGGATTGCAAATCCGTGTACGTCGGTTCGATTCCGGCTTGCGCCTCCAGCATCTTTCTCCCTCCCCCCTGCATCTCGTTACCCATCCCTACGCCCGGTCAGCCGGATGATTGTTATGGTGACCCCGTTTTCATTTGAACGATGAGTCCATGCACAACATCCCGGAATCGCACCCGCGCCGCTTTGCTACCCGCCCCGCTTTCCTGAGCCTGTCCGCCGCCGCGTTGATCGCACTTGCGCCCCTTGCCGCGGAGGCGCACGACAAGCACCATCACCACCGCCACAAGGGTGCCGAGTACAAGGAAAAGTATTGGGATGGCGCCTGTAAGGTCGAGCGCAAGTGGAAGCGCAATGGCGATTACAGCGAAAAGCGCAAATGCCGCGACGACTATGCGTATGGCTACGCGCCGCAGCCCGTGGCGGTGCCCGTCATGCCTGTTCAGCCAGGCATCGTCATCTCGCCCACCATCGTCATTCGCCCATAACACCATGGATCAATCGGTGAAAGACGCCCTCGCCCGCTGGCCGAATGTGCCGGCGGTGTACGGCTGGCTGTCGCTCGATGCGCGCGGGCGTTGGCGCCTGCATCCGCAAGGTCAGGCCAACGAAGGCGGGCCGGGCGAGCCGATCACCAATACGCAGATCCTGGAGTTCATCGGCCGCAATTACGACCATGACGATGTGGGCCGCTGGTTTTTCCAGAACGGGCCGCAGCGCGTCTTCGTGCGGTTGGACGCGGCGCCTTATGTGTTGCGCCTGGCCGATGACAATCGCGGCCTCGTCACGCATACCGATGCGGCCGTCGGCTCGGTCACCGGGTGGTGGCTGGATGATGCAGGCCGGCTCTTCGCATCGACGCCCCTGGGCGCCGGCATTGTGCTGGACCGCGATCTGCAGCCGCTGCTCGAAACCATGCAGACGGCTGCGGGCGCGTCGCTGATGGACGCGCTGACCGGCTTGATGCCCGGCCAGTCGATCAACGTGGCGTGGCCAGGCGTTTATGGGGACGCGCCGCTGCATTCGATTGCGCAGGGGGACGTTGCCGATCGCCTGGCGTTCGACCCCGCGCCGCACGCGGGCGCGGGCTGAAACGGCGCGTTTAGCGCCGGCCGCTCTTGACCAGGGCGAACTTGCCGTCGCCCAGCAGCGCCAGCACGGCAGCCGCGACGGTCAGGAAGATGGGATATTCCCAGCCGCCGCCCGGGTTGCCGAATCCCCAGCCGTTGCCGAAGTGAACCGTCGACGCCGCGAAGAGCTGCACCACGGC
Source organism: Achromobacter sp. E1 (assembly GCF_037039475.1). NCBI lineage: Bacteria > Pseudomonadati > Pseudomonadota > Betaproteobacteria > Burkholderiales > Alcaligenaceae > Achromobacter > Achromobacter sp. E1. Next base: position 1,081,048 of record NZ_CP146253.1, on the reverse strand, counting down.
AATGGCGGCCACCCAGCGCGGCACCACGCCCAAGATCAGCAGAATGCCGCCCGCCACCTCAAAGAACGTCACGGGATAGGCCAGCCAGCCGGCAAAGCCGATCTTCGTGAAAAACTGCGCCGTGCCGGGCAGCGTGAAGACCAGCAGCTTGGTCAGGCCGTGGGCCAGGAACATCACGCCCAGCGCCACGCGCAGGAGCAGTGCCGCATACGGCGCGGTACGGGAATCAATCATTGCAGTCATCCTTGTGCAGAAACGGATCGCTCAAAACGGGGCGAACCTTCATGGAGCCGTATTCTTGCGATTCCAAAAACAAAGATAAACATGCAGAATTGCAAATTATTGTTCCTCGATAGGAAACAATCTTGGACACCCACACCGCCATGCAGACCTACGCCAAGGTCGTTGAACTGGGTTCATTCGCGGCGGCCGCCGACAAGATGGGCCAGGCGCGCTCTGTGGTCACGCGGCAGATTGCCTATCTGGAGCAGAAGTACGGCGTGCGCCTGCTCAATCGCACCACCCGCAAGCTGAGCATGACCGATGCCGGGCGCGCCTTCTACGAGCGGGTGCGGCCCATCCTGGCCGAGGTCGCCGATCTGGAACTGTCGCTGCAGGCGGAAGGCCAGCGGCCCAGCGGGCGGTTGCGGGTCAGCGCCCCCGTGTCCTTCGGCATCCTGCATCTGGGACCGGCGATTGCCGAGTACCTGCAGCGCTATCCGGACGTGGTGATCGACCTGGACCTGAACGATCGCGTGGTGGATCTGGTCGAGGACGGCTACGACGTCGCGGTGCGCATCGGACCGCTGGTGGATTCATCGCTCGTGGCACGGCCGCTGGCGCCGCAGCAACTGCTGGTCTGCGCGGCGCCCTCGTACCTGCAACGCCACGGCGCCCCTGCCGTGCCTGAAGACCTGAAGCAGCATCGCTGCCTGCACTACGCCTACGCAAGCACGGGCAACGAATGGCATTTCGAAAAGGATGGCGTGACGCACCTGGTGCGCGTGAATGCGGCGCTGCGGGCCAATAACGGCGACGTGCTGCGCACCGCCGCGCTGGCCGGCCACGGGATCATTCTGCAACCGGAATTCCTGGTGGGCGACGACATTCGCGCCGGCCGCCTTACCGCCTTGCTGACCGGCTACGCCCACACCCCCATCTCCATGGTCGCCGTCTACCCGCACCGCCGCTTCCTGTCGCCCAAGGTGCGGTCGTTCGTGGAACACCTGGAAGCCCGATTCGGGAGCCCCGCGCCCACGCCGCCGGGACGGCGCGCCACGACCCGCCGCAGCCGTTAGAATCGTACCCATGACCGCCAAATCGCCCCTCGTATACTTTCCCGCCCCGCGCCGTTCCCTCTTTTGCAGCCAATGCGGCACGCCGGTAAACCGCCGCGTGCCGGAAGGCGACAACCGCGAGCGCGACATCTGCGATCACTGCGGGGCGATCCATTACCAGAATCCCCGGCTGGTGGTCGGCACCGTGCCCGTCTGGGAAAACCGCGTGCTGCTCTGCCTGCGCGCGATCGAGCCGCGCTACAACACGTGGACGCTGCCCGCCGGCTTCATGGAACTGGGCGAGAGCACCGCGCAGGGCGCCGCGCGCGAAACACTGGAAGAATCCGGCGCCAAGATCCAGCTGGGCGACATCTACACCATCATCGACGTGCCGCAGATCGAGCAGGTGCACGTGTTCTATCTGGCGCAGGCGGTGGGTCCCGAACTGGACCCCGGCCCGGAGAGCCTTGAAGCCCGCTGGTACGACGAAGCCGAGATCCCCTGGGACGACCTGGCGTTTCGCACCGTGGCAAGCACCCTGCGCCTGTTTTTCGAGGACCGCAAACGCGGCACGTTCGGTCCTCATCACTACACCCTCGAATCTCACCGTTGAAACTGCCCTGGCTGGCCGCCGATACCCCGTTCCCCCCTGCGGAATTCGCGCTGACGGATCCGGATGGCCTGCTGGCCGCAGGCGCGGATCTGTCCCCGGAACGGCTTACCCAGGCGTACTCCAACGGTATCTTTCCGTGGTACTCGGAAGGCGAACCCGTCCTGTGGTGGAGCCCGGATCCGCGGATGGTGCTGCGCGTGAAGGATTTCGCGCCGTCGCACTCGCTACGCAAACTGCTGCGGCAGATCGCCGCGCGCGAGCAAGACCCGGCGCCGAGGGTGCATGTGCGGGTCGACACCGTGTTTGCGCAGGTCATGGCGGCCTGCGCCGCGCCGCGCGACGGACAGCCGGGCACGTGGATCACAGCGGCCATGCAAGAGGCTTACCGCCAGTGGCATGAGGCCGGTGTCGTGCACAGTATCGAAACCTGGATCGACGGCGAGTTGGCGGGCGGCCTGTACGGCATCAGCCTGGGTCGCATGTTCTTTGGCGAATCCATGTTCACCCGTGTCCCGAACGCCTCCAAGATCGCGCTGGCGCATCTGGTTCGCTACCTGGAGGCGCAGGGCGTCGAGTGGATCGACTGCCAGCAGCAGACGCGCCACCTGGCCAGCATGGGCGCACGCCCCCTGCCACGCGAACGCTTTCTGCGGCATGTCCGCCAGGCCACGATGCAACCCGGCATCGCATGGTTCCGCGGCAGGTTGGACACGCAGGGAACGCTCCATCCGGACACACCCGAGGGGACGGATTGCCGCCCGAGTTAAGCGTTAATATGGAGCGATTCCTCTCCCGGGCCCGCCGCCGTCAACGGATATTCCATGCGACAGCGCCAATGAGCCAGCTCCCATGAGCCAGCTGAAAGAACTTCCCTTCTCCACGCTGCAGTTCTATGCAACCGCTCCCTACCCGTGCAGTTATCTGCCGGGTCGCCAGGCCCGGTCGCAGGTCGCCGCGCCCGGTCATCTGATCAACGCGGGCACGTATTCGCAACTGGTGGAACAGGGCTTTCGCCGCAGCGGACTCTTTACCTATCGTCCCCATTGCGACAACTGCCAGGCCTGTATCCCCGTGCGCGTGGACGCGGCCGCCTTCGCCCCCAATCGCAGCCAGCGCCGCGCGTGGCGCAATCATCAGCATCTGCAGTCGTTCGTGGCCGAACTTGCGTGGTCGCCCGAGCACTACCGGCTCTATACGCGCTACCAGCAGGGCCGGCATCCGGGCGGCGGCATGGACGAAGACAGCCGCACCCAGTACGCGCAGTTCCTGCTGACCAGCCGCGTCAACACCCGGCTGGTCGAGTTCCGCAACGCCGAAGGGGTGCTGGTGATGGTGTCCATCATCGACGTGCTGGACGACGGCCTGTCCTCGGTCTACACGTTTTATGACCCGGACATTGCCGACGGCCTGGGCACCTACAGCATCCTTTGGCAGGTCGAACAGTGCCGCGCTTTGAACTTGCCCTGGCTCTATCTGGGGTACTGGATCGCGGACAGCCGGAAAATGTCCTATAAATCGGCCTTCCGTCCGGCGCAGTTCCTGGTCGACGGGCAATGGCGCGACACGCCCGAGCGGCCGCCCGTCTGAACAGACCTTCCGGTTGGGTCCATGAGCGGCGGGAACACATCAAATCGCTCTACAATTCCGCCCCATGTCTATCCTCTTTCACGCCTACCCCCTGGCCCGCCCGGCGCTGTTCGCCATGGACGCGGAAACCGCCCACGAAGTCACCTTGTCGGGCCTGCAGCGCGCCTATGAGTGCGGCGCCACGCGCAAGCTCATGCACGCGCAGCCCAAGGCGCCCTGCACGTTGATGGGGATGCAGCTGGCCAACCCGATCGGGCTGGCCGCCGGCCTGGACAAGAACGGCGCCTATATCGACGCGCTGGGCAACCTGGGCTTCGGTTTCATTGAGGTCGGCACTGTCACGCCGCGCGCGCAGCCCGGCAACCCCAAGCCCCGCATGTTCCGCCTGCCGCGCGCCAATGCGCTGATCAACCGGCTGGGCTTCAACAACCAGGGACTGGAAGCATTCCTGGCCAACGTGCAACGCAGCACGTGGCGCAAACAGGGCGGGATCCTGGGCCTGAACATCGGCAAGAACGCGGATACCCCCATCGAACGCGCGGCGGACGACTACCTGATCGGTCTGGACGGGGTGTACCCGCATGCCGACTACGTCACCGTGAACATCTCGTCGCCCAACACCAAGAATCTGCGCGCCCTGCAAAGCGGCGACGAGCTCTCCGCCCTGCTCGGGCAGTTGGCCGACAAGCGCCGCGCATTGGAGGACCAGCACCAGCGTCGTGTGCCGATGGCGGTGAAGATTGCGCCGGACCTGACGCAGGAGCAGATCGACGCCATCGCCGAGATCCTGCCGCGCCACGGCATCGACGGCGTCATCGCCACCAACACCACGCTGTCGCGTGACGCGGTGCAAGGCCAGGCCCACGCGCAAGAGGCAGGCGGCCTGTCCGGCGCGCCCGTGCATGAATTGTCGCTGGCGGTGATCCGCCGCCTGAAGGAGCGGCTGGGCAATAGCCTTGCCATCATCGGCGTGGGCGGCGTCCTGTCTGGCCAGCAAGCCCGCGAAAAGATGGACGCCGGCGCCGATGCGGTGCAGCTCTACACGGGCCTGATCTACCGCGGCCCGGGGCTGGTCGGCGAATGCGTGCGCGCCGTGGCGCGCCGCTGACCGCGGAACCTGCCCCACAAAACGCAGGCAAAAAAAGGGGCCACCCTGTGGGTGGCCCTAATTCCAGCTCTGCTCTGTCACTCAACAGTACTACATTACTGCGATTCGCGCAGCACCGCGCGCCAAATACTTAGGCGCTGCGGCGGCTGCGGCTGGCGACCTTGGTGGCGGCATCGGCAGCGTCCGTGGCAGCCTTGAAGGTCGCGTTGGCGGCGGCATTCATGTTCGACTCGGCGACTTCGGCGGCCTGCTTGGCGGCCTTGGTCATCGAATCGTAGGCGCTGGTCGCGGTGGCCAGCGAGGACTTGATCAGGGCGACGGCGCTTTCGGAGCCGGTCGGGGCGTTCTTGGAGAACTGGTCGACGGCTTCGCTCAGCTGCTGCTGGCTTTCGGCGATCTGTTCTTCGGTCAGCTTGACCAGGCTGCCTTGCACGCCGGCAACGATGTCATACACGTGCTTGGTGTAGGCCAGGGCCTTTTCGGCGCCCGGTTGCAGCAGGCCGGTGGCAAACGCGGCGGCTTCCTGGGGATCCTTCACTTCGGAAGCTTGCTGCGACTTCTGGGCGACTTCGTCCAGGGTGGCCTTCACGACCTTCAGGTTCAGTTCGACCAGCTTTTCAAAGCCGGCGAAAACGGCGGACTGGGCAGCCACGATGGTGTTGATGCTGGCCTTCTGGCGGTCCAGGACTTGTTGCGGGATTGCGCTCATAGAATGCTCCTCTCAGGGTAGCCGGAGGCTGTCCGGCAATAAGGATGGTTGTCTGCGACGAAATAAGAAACGTGCGCGGAAACTGGTACTACAAGCTACCGCCGGCCCGTTTGATGCACTGCACAATTGCCATTCTAGACTCGGTAGAAAACTTGTCAAGCGCTTTTTGTGCGGCGCAACAAGTGTTTGCACTTTATCGGTGCGGCGCCTTGCCCGGCTTGATTGCGCTCAATGATTTCCCAGAACTCGGGAAATACCGGACATGACGCGGTATCAATTCTTTTCTACACTGCTTTCACGCTGATGACAGACAAATACCAAATACATGTCAGCGGTTGATAACTAAATCGCAGCAAGCAAAACCCTGCAATCGGAGACCTCATGACCCTGATCCCCCGCACGCTTTCGGCCCTGCTCGCGGCCGGTGCCCTGTTCGCGGCCGGCGCCGCGCACGCGGAATACCCGGAACGCCCCATCAACATGGTGGTGCCGTTCGCTGCAGGCGGCCCGACCGACAACGTCGCCCGCTCCCTCGCGGAAGCCATGCGCACCAGCCTGGGCCAGACAGTCGTGGTCGAAAACAAGGGCGGCGCCGGCGGCACCATCGGCACCACCCAGGTCGCCCGCGCGCAGCCGGACGGCTATTCCATCCTGTTGATGCACGCCGGCTTCTCGACCGCGCCTTCGCTCTACAAGAATCCGGGGTACGACCCCTTCACCAGCTTCGAGCCGATCGGCCTGGTGGTCGACGTGCCGATGACGATCGTCGCGCGCTCGGACTTCCCGCCCAACAACATCGCCGAGCTGGCGGACTACGTCAAAAAGAACAAGGACAAGGTGTCGCTGGCCAACGCGGGCATCGGCGCGGCCAGCCACCTGTGCGGCACCATGCTGGTGGAAGCGCTTGGCGTTCAACTGCTGACCATCCCGTACAAGGGCACCGCGCCCGCCATGAACGACCTGCTGGGCAAGCAGGTCGACCTGATGTGCGACCAGACCACCAACACGACGCAACAGATCGAGGGCGGCAAGGTGAAGGCCTACGCCGTGACCAGCCTGCAGCGCGTCCCCACCCTGCCCAAGCTGCCGACCATGGACGAGTCCGGCTACAAGGGCTTCGAAGTGGGCATCTGGCATGGCATGTGGGTGCCGAAGGGCACGCCCAAGCCCGTCGTGGACAAGCTGGTCAAGAGCCTGCAGGCAGGCCTGGCCGATCCCAAGTTCCAGGACCGCATGAAGCAGCTCGGCGCCACCGTGCTGACTTCGGAAGCCAACCCCGACGCGCTGACCGCGAAGGTCAAGCAGCAAGTCCCGCAATGGGCCGAGCTGTTCAAGAAGGCCGGCATCGAAAAGCAATAAGCGCGTCCCATGGGGCCGTCCACGACCGTGGCGGCCTCGGGCGGCAATGCCTGAAAAACGAAAGCCCCCTCTCGGGGGCTTTCGTATTTGGGGCCAGGCACTGCGCTACGGGCGCATCGCTTCGGCCGCCATGCCCAGGCCGTTGAAGCCGGTGGAAACCGAGGGCTCGTAGCCCAGGGCCTCGGAAATGCTGGCAGCCGTATCGACCAGCGCCTTGATCCAGTCGTCCTGCAAGCGTTCGGCCGGCGCGGAAATGGACAGCCCCGCCACCAGTTTGCCGGTGTCATCGAAGATGCCCGCGGCGATGCAGCGCACCCCGAGTTCCAGTTCTTCGTTGTCGCGCGCATAGCCATGGCGGCGCACCAGGGCGAGTTCGCGTTCGAGCTTGTCCAGATCGGTCAGGCTGTTGCGCGTGTGGCCGGCAAGCCCCGTGCGCAGCGCATAGGCCCGCACCTGGCGCGTGTCGCCCGTGGACAGGAACAGCTTGCCGGTGGAGGTCAGGTGCAACGGCGCGCGGCCGCCGATGGCCCGCACCACCTGCATGCCGGAGCGTTCGCTCCAGGCGCGGTCGATATAGACGATCTCGTCGCCCTGCTGGACGGAAAGATTGATGGTCTGCCCCGTCAGCTTGTGAAGCGACCGCATGGCGGGAATGGCGGCCTCGCGCACGTTCAGGCGTCCCTTCACCAGCGAGCCCAGCTCCAGGAGGCGCATGCCAAGCTGATACAGGCCGTTGTCGACCCGCTCGACGTAGCGGCCCACCACGAGGTCATTCAGGATGCGGTGCGCGGTGGACGCGTGCAGGCCGGTGGTTGCCGACAGCTCTTTGAGCGTGACCGGATCGGGCTGCGCGGCCAGGGCATCGAGCAGCCGCATGGCGCGTTCGATGACCTGAATGGCGATCGGATGAGCGGACGCGCCTTCGGTTTCGGCGTCCAGGGGATTGCGGGGCGTTGGAAGACGGGCCATGGAAGATTTGGGCTGGCGCCGCCGCGCACGGGGGTGCGTTGCGGCACTGCAGCAAGCGGTTCTTTCCCGTATTGTGAAATTTACGAGCCGGTTTTGCAATCAGAATTTGATCAGGCTGTGCAACCGGCGGTGTCCCGCCGACACCCCGGTCAGGCGGCCGCCGGCGGCGCCAGCTTACCGCCCAGGCGCAGCACTTCCGCCCGCAAAAACTCAAGCGCCTCGGCCGCTGCCTCGGGATCGCCCTTCACGCCGAGTTCGATGTGGGGCATTCCGCCCGCCTCGCCGACGCTGGGCAGGCTGAACGCGCGCACGCCCGGCCAACGGGATTCCACGCTGACCATGGACGGCGTGATACGTGATTCCGGCATGCTGAAAACCAGGAACGAGTGTTCGGCGTGAACGCGCACATGCTGCAGCGCACGATAGCGCGTGTCCAGGGTCCATTCCAGCATCGGCCACGCCATGACGGGAAAGCCCGGCACGAAGGTATGGTCCTTGATGAAGAAGCCGGGGATCCGGTTGTAAGGGTTGGGAACGATCTCGCAGCCCTCGGGGAACATGCCCATCTGCAGGCGCTGCTGATTTTCGGGCGCGCTCATGTCGGCGGTGCCTTGGCCTTTCTCGGCCATTTCCCGGGTGCGCAGCGCGATGGCGGCTTCGGCTTCCGGGTGCAGCGCCAGCGGCAGGCCCAGCGCGGCGGCCGCGGCCTGGCGGGTATGGTCGTCCGGCGTGCCGCCGATGCCGCCGCACGAAAACACGACATCGCCGGTGGCGAAGCTGCGCTTGTAGGCGTCCACCAGGCGGTCGCGCTCGTCAGGCAGGAATTCGGCCCAGCTCAGGTGCATGCCGCGCGCGCCCAGCATCTCGACGATCTTGGAAAAATGCTTGTCCTGACGTCGTCCCGACAGGATTTCATCGCCGACGATGATGAGACCGATACGGCGGGCGGTGGATTCTGCAGCCATGTCCAATTCCAAAGGTGAGAAATGACGCCGGTCAGACGTCGATGACGCGGTCCTGCCGCAGGCGCTTCAGAGCTTCCAGGCCGTAATGCGCATAGACCAGGGCGGAAAACACCGGCAGGATAATCCACGCGGGCGGCAGCAGGTTCAAGAGCGAGCAAATCAGGCCGATGCTCCAGAAGCCGCCGTTGTTCCGTTCCAGGATCAGCTTGCGTTCCTCCGGGCTGGCGTGTTCGACGATGGCGTCCACGCGCATCATGCGCGAGAACGCGAAGGCCCACCAGAAGATCGACAGCACCACGGCCATGGGCGGCACCAGCCAGAGGGGCAGCGTCAACACCCAGCCGGCAGCAAAGGCGGCGGACACCCACACCGCGTTCCACACGCTGACCGCCGTCGAATACTTGCCGCGGCGGGCGACAGTGGAATATTCACGCTGGCCGACGTGGCGCAGCACCAGCGGCATGACGAACACGGCAGCGATGGCCAACCCCAGGATGCCGGACACCGGCAGCAGGATGGCTGCGGCGATGACGGGAATCAGCCAGATCTTGAGCGAGAACAGGCCCACCGCGACCAGCCATTCGTCAACGCGATTGACGACATCCCAGTGCGAGACCTCGGCGCGCAGCCAGTCGGTCAGGGGCGTCCAGAAAAACCAGAGCAGCAGGATCGCGCCAACCAGCGCGATCAGAAAGGGCAGCAACACCGCGAACAGCATGGTTGGGTGGCACTGCGACACGAGCGCGCGCTTGAAAGCCTGGCCCACGCTTACCGCGCCCGCGCCGGCGCCGGACAGGCGGCCGTTCCCGGGGGTGGGAGGATCAGTACGCAGAGCGGTCATGGCAGTCGAAGTGAGGGGTGAACAACCCGGGTATCATAGTCAAACCCGCTCCGATCCGCTCACATGTCACTGCTCACCCCCGGTACCGATCTTGCGCCGCTGCGCGCGCGGCTGGTCGCCACGCCCGGCGCCTGGCTCATCGCCTGCTTCTGCGCCGCCTGGTGCGACACCTGCGAAGAATACAAGCCCAAGCTGCAAGCCTTGGCCGACGCAATGCCGCAGCATGTCTTTGCGTGGATCGACATCGAGGACCACGCCGAACTGCTGGGCGACGTGGACGTCGAAAACTTCCCGACCCTGTTGGTGCAGATCGGCGATCGCGTCGTGTTCTACGGCCCCATGCTGCCGCACATCGGCCATCTGGAGCGTCTTCTGGCAAGCCTGAACGCAGAGAGCGCGGCCGTGAACACCGCCCTGCCCGATCTGCCCCGGATGCTGGCCGCCTGACGCGCGTCGCGCCCAACAAAAAACCCGCAACGCCGGCTGGCCTTGCGGTTTTTTTCATGGGCCGGAACCCGATTATTGCGATCAGGGCTTGCGGCTGCCGCCAAGCAGAACGGCCAGTTGGCGCTTGGGCGCGGACGACGGCGCGGCGTTGCTGCGCGATTCCTGTTCTTCGGCCGGCGAGACGGGCGCCGAGGGCTCGTAGGGCTTGAAGAAAAAGTCGTCCACGGGCTGGCGCGAGCCGCCGGAATGATGGCTGGAACGGCGCTCGGAAGAACGGCCCCGGTCGCCGCGGCTTTCGCGGCCGCCATCGCGCCCTTCGCGCGAATGTGAGCTGCTGTCGCTGCGGCGATGGCTGCGCGCGATCAGGTCGGCAGGCACGTCGAGCGTGCCGCGTGGCACTTCGCGCTTGATGAGCTTTTCGATGTCGAGCAGGAAGCGCTCTTCGTCGGCGGTAAATAGCGCAATGGCTTCGCCCGATGCGCCCGCGCGGCCGGTACGGCCGATGCGGTGCACGTAGTCTTCGGCGTTGTACGGCAGGTCGTAGTTGATGACGCAGGGCACGCCGGCCACGTCCAGGCCGCGCGCGGCCACGTCGGTGGCGACCAGCACTTCGAGTTCGCCGGCCTTGAAGGCCTCGAGGGCCTTCATGCGGTCGGCCTGGGTCTTGTCGCCGTGGATCGATTCGGCCTTGACGCCATCACGTTCCAGGTCGCGCGCCAGACGTGCGGTGCCGATCTTGGTGTTCGAGAAGACGATGACCTGATTGAGGCCGCGCGACTTCACCAGATGCACGACGGCGGCGCGCTTGGCGTCGCTGGTCATCTTGTAGGCGATCTGCGTGATGGTCGTGGCGGTGGCATTGCGCGCCGCCACTTCGATTTCGACGGGGTGGTTCAGGTACGACCGGCCGAGCTTGCGGATTTCGTTGCTGAACGTGGCCGAGAACAGGAGGCCCTGACGCTGCGCGGGCAGCAGGCGGATGATGCGTTCCAGATCGGGCAGGAAGCCCATGTCGAGCATGCGGTCCGCTTCGTCCAGCACCAGGATGCCGACCTGGCTGAGGTTCACGTTCTTCTGTTCAACGTGATCGAGCAGACGGCCCGGCGTGGCGACCAGCACTTCGCAGCCGCGGCGCAGCGCTTCCTTTTGCGGACCGATATCCACGCCGCCGAACACCACGGCCGAGCGCAGCGGCGTCTTCTTGCTGTAGCGCTTGACGCTCTCGAAGACCTGGTCCGCGAGTTCGCGCGTGGGCGCCAGGATCAGCGCGCGCACCGGATGCCGGGCGGGCGAGGCGCTGGTGTTGGCCAGCGGCATGAGGCGATGCAGGATCGGGACCGTGAACGCCGCCGTCTTGCCGGTGCCGGTCTGGGCGGCGCCCATGACGTCGCGGCCCGACACCACCACGGGAATGGCTTGCGCCTGGATGGGCGTCGGGATGGTGTAGCCGGTTTCGGCGATGGACTGCAACAACAGGGGGTGCAACCCGAAATCGTCGAACGTCGGCGCGGGCGCGTCAGCGGTGGGTGCTACGGTTTGAGTGGATTCAGTCATCAGGGTTAGGCAAGTACCGGGACCAGTGAAAAAGAACAAAACGAGAGTGCTGCATGCACTGCACTACATAAGCATCGGGGCAACCATGCTGGAGTCGATACTTATGTGGGCAGTACCAGGCCCGGATTGCTGTGGATTGATGAATTTTAGCGCAGCCGCCTTACCACACGGTCAAACCGTCCCTTCAAGAGCCGGTTAGCCGCGCGTTCAAAGCGCCCGCCGAGGCGAAAAAGGCACTGCGAGCGTCCATCAGGTGGACATATCGGCGGGGAAGTCGTGGCCGTCAGCCGGCCAGCCAGCGCAAACCCCAGAGCACCAGCATGCCAACCACGATGACCAATACGGCACTGCGCGTGCGCAGAAAGACCAGAATGGCGACCAGACCGGCGACCAGTTTGTAATCGAACACGGGGCCGAGTCCGGCTTTCCAGGGCAGCAGATCCGGAACCACGATGGCGGTGAGCGCGGCGGCGGGCGCATAGCGCAACGCGCGCCGAACATTGTCGGACAACGGAATGTAGTCGCCAAACAGCATGAAGCCGGCCCGCGTCAGGACGCTGCACAGCGCGAGCAGCAGAATGGCGGAATAGACGTAGAGTTCCCAGGACCAATTCGTCATGCACGCGCCTTGAAGAAGCGTTCGGCCCACATGCCGGCGATGACGCCGGAGATGACCGCCGCGGCCAGTCCCAGGCGCAAAGGCATGGCTTGCCCCACCCAGGCGACGACGCCGGCCGCCAGCATGGACACCAGCATGGGCTTGGAGCTGGCCAGCGGCACCGTGATGGCCAGCAACGCCAGCACGGCGGCGAAATCCAGGGACCAATTGGTCGGCACCTGGGCGCCCAGATAAATCCCGATGATCGACGAGGACTGCCAGACCAGCCAGCCCGGCACGATGGAGCCCAGGAAGAACCAGAGCTGCTCACGCGTGCCGCGCTCGACCGAGTCGCCAAAGCGCGGCATGAAGAGCACGAAGCCCATGTCGGTCGTGAAATAGCCGAGTCCCAGGCGCTTGGGCCAGGACAGATGGCGGAAGTACGGCTGCAACGCCGCGCCGAAGATGATGAACCGCAGATTCACGACGCAGCCGGCGGCAAAAATCAGCCACAGCGGCGCGCCCGCCGCGATCAGGGGCAACGAGGTGAGCTGGGCCGAGCCGGCGTACAGCAGCAGCGTCATGGCGAGCGCCATGGATTCGGTCAGTCCGGATTTGACCATGGCCACGCCGGTCACCAGGCCCCACGTCGCGGTGGCGATGAGGGCGGGCACGATGGCATGGACGCCGGCGCGAAAGGCGGTCAGGCGTTCCTGGCGAACCAGGCCTGGGTCTTCGGATTCAGGAAGCGCGGATTCAGAGGACAACGGCTGGCCCCTGGCGATGCAGACAGGACGACATGGAAACTCTATGGAATGAACACGCGACGGCCCGTTCGCCCGCCGGCATCATGCTGCAAGGCCGTTGGCCCCAGACCGGTGCGCGAATAGGCGCGTATTGTAACCTCGCTGCTTGATACAATAGCGCCCTCAAGATTCTTGACCCCTTGGGGCCTGGCGCGCGGCGGCAGGTCTGGCGCGCACTGTGTGGAGAAGACCATGTCGATGGCTGACCGCGACGGTTTCATCTGGTATGACGGCAAGCTCGTTCCATGGCGAGACGCGACCACGCATGTCCTGACGCATTCGCTGCACTACGGGCTGTCCGTGTTCGAAGGCGTGCGCGCCTATCGCTCCACGCTCGGCACCGCCATCTTCCGCCTCGAAGACCACACCAACCGGCTCTTCAATTCGGCGCACATCTACCAGATCCCCATGCCGTTCGATCGCGACACGATCAACGAAGCCCAACGGATGGTCGTCCGCGAAAACCAGCTGGAATCCGGTTACCTGCGTCCCCTCGTGTTCTACGGCCCCGAAAAAATGGGCGTGTCGCCCAAGGGCGCGCGGGTGCACGTGGCCATCGCGGCCTGGCCGTGGGGCGCGTACCTGGGCGAAGAGGCGCTGTCCAACGGCATCCGCGTGAAGGTGTCGTCGTTCGCGCGCCAGCATGTGAATGTCACCATGCCGCGCGCCAAGGTCGCCACCACGTACGCCAATTCCATCCTCGCCAACACCGAAGCCCTGCAGGACGGCTACGACGAGGCCCTGCTGCTGGACACCGACGGCTTTGTCGCCGAAGGCTCCGGCGAGAACCTGTTCATCGTCAAGGACGGGGTGCTCTGCGAGCCCGAGATCGCCTCGGCGCTGACGGGCATCACCCGCTCCACCATTCACGCCCTGGCGGCCGACCTGGGCCTGCGCGTGTTGACCAAGCGCCTGACGCGCGACGACGTCTACATCGCGGACGAGGCCTTCTTCACCGGCACGGCCGCCGAAGTCACGCCCATCCGCGAAGTCGACAACCGTCGGATCGGCTCGGGCCGGCGCGGTCCAATCACCGAACAATTGCAGAACGCGTTTTTTGACGTGGTGAATGGCCGCAACCCGAAGTACCATCACTGGCTAAGTAAAGTCTGATTTTCAATTCTGATTGGCGCGCTTTTGCCCAGCAAGACCGCATCATTGTTTCAACCTGCCGTTCATCGGTTCTTTTTTCAGGAATATTCATGACCGCTGCTGCCCCGGCCGCCGTCTCCCGCGCTCACGAAGTCATCGAGGTCGGCGCTGAAGACCTGCCCGTGTTCTGTCCCGGCCCCAAGGCCCCGCTCTGGAGCATGCACCCCCGCGTCTTCCTGGATGTGGCCCGCACGGGTTCCGCAAGCTGCGCCTACTGTGGCGCCGAGTACCGCCTGAAGGCGGGCACGGTGCTGCACGGCCACCACTGACCTCGCCGCCCCACAACACGCTTAACCGTTTCAGCAGCCATGTTCGCCACGCCCGAAGAAGCAGAACACGCGTTCTACGAAGCCCTTGAGCAGGCGGACGCCGTCCGCCTGATGCAGGTCTGGGCCGACGACGAGGAAGTCGTATGCATCCATCCGGGAGGCCTGCGCGTCGTCGGTCATTCCGCGGTGCACGAGTCCTGGCAACAGGTGCTGTCCAACGGTCCGCTGCATGTGCGTCCGCTGCGCCCGCTCGTCATGCTCAGCATGATGTGCGCGGTGCACGTCCTGGTCGAACAGGTGGCGGTGCGCACGCGTGAGGGCACGCAGTTCGCCAACTGCTACGCCACCAACATCTACCACAAGGGCCCCACCGGCTGGCGCATGGTCATGCACCATGCCTCGCAGGCGCCCTCGGAAGCCGGGGTGCTCGACCTGCACGACGTGCCCGACATGCTTCATTGACCCGGGTGGATTCCCAGTTGGCCCCTGCTCGTCTTGATACAACGCCCTGCCCCGTCCCGCCCTGGCTTCCCGGGGGCGACAGCCAGACGGTCTACGCCGCCCTGTTCGCGCAGTATCACCGCATCGCGTTCGTGCGCGACCGCGTCGACACGCCGGACACGGACTTCGTCGATTTCGACTGGACCGGCCCTGGGCTGTTTCCGCACAAGGCCGCCGACGGCGCGCCGGTAAGCGGGCAACGCCCGGTCGGCAACGGCAAGACCGCCGCGGCACGCTGGATGACGGACGCCGACTGGAAGTCGCTGCCGCAAACCCCCGACACCCCTGCCCTGATCCTGTTCCACGGCCTGGAAGGCGGCAGCAACAGCCGCTATGCGCAGTCCATCGCGCATTACTTCCGGGCACGCGGCTGGATCGTGGTGATCGCGCACTTCCGGGGTTGTTCGGGCGTACCCAACCGGCTGGCCCGCGCGTATTATTCCGGCGACTCGGCCGAAGTCGGCTTCCTGCTGAACACCGTGCGCCAGCGCATTCCGCACGCGCGCTGGCACGCCGTCGGCGTGTCATTGGGTGGCAATGCGCTCCTGAAGTATCTGGGAGAACACCAGGAAGACACCACCTGGCTGACCGCCTGCGCCGGCGTGTCGGCGCCGCTGGATCTGGTCGCCTGCGGCAAGACGCTGTCGACCGGCATCTTCAACCGGCGCGTCTACACGGCGCACTTCCTGAAGACGCTCAAGCACAAGGTGCTGGAAAAAGCGCATCGTTTTCCCGGTTCCATCGATGTCATGCGTATCGCGCACGCGCACGACCTGCGCGAGTTCGACGACACCTACACCGCGCCGATGCACGGCTTTCGCAATGCGCTGGATTACTGGACGCGCGCGTCCAGCAAGCCGTGGCTGCCGAAGATCGCCGTGCCGACGCTGGTGCTCAATGCGCGCAACGACCCGTTCATCCCGGCCGCCTCGCTGCCCAAGCCGGAAGACTGCGCGCCGGGCATCCTGCTGCATCAACCTTCCGATGGCGGGCACGCGGGCTTTCCCACGGGCAGCTTTCCGGGGCACCTGAACTGGCTGCCCCAGCGCCTGGGACGGTTCTTCGAAACCGGGCTGTAAAAGCTGCGGCCAGCTCAGTAGGTGTCTGACACCTTGTCAAACTGCAGAAGGTGTCTGACACCCGCGAAAGTCAACCGCGGGCTTGCGACGCTGCCTCAGGGGTGTCAGACACCTTGTATTAACCTGACTTGAAGCGCTCGAGCAGCCGGCGCTCTTCGGCCAGCTTGTCCTTGACTTCCTTGATCTGCACGTCGATCTGCGACTGCTCGTAGAAGTCGTTGGACAGGCCCCGCGCCTGTTGCAGCTGCGACTCCGCGGCGGCGTACGCACCCGTCATGACGTAGTAGCGGGCCAGGTCGCGGCGCGCCTGCACCGGCTTGCCGTTGCGCTCTTCGCTTTGCGCCAGCATCTGATAAAGGCTTGGCTCGTCGCCGCCCCACTGCTTGATCTTCTCGCGCAGGTAATCCTGCGCCTCGGCATGCCGGCCATTGGCCTGCAGCGCCTGGGCGTAGGCAATGCCCAGCGCGCGATGATCGGGATAGCGCTTGGTGCCCGCCTGGGCAAGCGACATCGCCTGCGGATAATCCTTGCGCGCCAGCGCGATATCCACGGCAAGCTTTGCCAGCTGCGGCGAACTGCGGCCATTGGCGGAAGCCAGGTTCCAGTAGCGCTCCGCTTCCGGCAGGTTGTTGCGCTGGAAGTTCTGCAGGGCCAGCCCGTAATACGCGGCGGACTGCCGCACGCCTGAAAGGGCCTGGGCCTCGTCCTGCAACTGCTGGCCGGCCGTGCGCAGGCCGACCGTGTCGCGGCCCTGCACCACGCGCATCTTGGCGCGGATGTACCAGAAGTCGTCGCTGTCCAGATGCCGCGAGGCCGGCAGCGCACGGGCGCGGTTCTGCACGTCCGACATACGCTCGATCGACAGCGGGTGGGTGCTGGCCCACGAGCCGCCGCCCGCGCCTTCGTTCAGGCGCGATGCGTTCATCAGGCGCGCGAACATCTGAGACATGCCGTCGGCGTCGTAGCCAGCCTTCGTCAGCATCTGCAAGCCAGCGCGGTCGGCCTCGCGTTCCGCGTCGCGCGAGAAACCTAGTTGGCGGTTGATGGCCGCCGCCTGCCCGAAGGCAGCCACGCCCATCGACAGGTTGCCGCCGCCGCCCG
Organism: Achromobacter sp. E1; assembly: GCF_037039475.1. Taxonomy (NCBI): domain Bacteria; kingdom Pseudomonadati; phylum Pseudomonadota; class Betaproteobacteria; order Burkholderiales; family Alcaligenaceae; genus Achromobacter; species Achromobacter sp. E1. The sequence goes on along the minus strand of NZ_CP146253.1, from coordinate 1,064,113 downwards.
CCAACGCCGCCAGCAGCGCGCCCGCCAGGCTGGCCAGCATCAGCATGCCGTTCTGGTTCTGCTGGGTCATGCCGCGCGCAATGTGGCGCTGCACGACGTGTCCGATTTCGTGGGCCACCACAGCGGCCAGTTCGGATTCGCTGGCCGACGACACGATCAGGCCCGTATTGATCCCGATGAACCCGCCCGGCATCGCGAACGCGTTGATCTCGGGATCCCGCACGCCGAACATCTCGACCTCGGGCACGCCGCCCGGCGCAAACGCCGCAAGCTTGCGCCCCATCGTCGTGAGGTACTGGCTGAGCTCGGAATCATCGATATAGGAAGGGTCGCGTCGGCCCTGCGCCATGATCGCTTCGCCTAGCGTGCGCTCCAGCATGGGCGACAGGTCGGACGACGAGGCGGCGCCCATGGAAGGCAGCCCGACCGGCTGCGCCCATGCCGTGACGGGGGCAACGGGCATGGCGAGCGCCGCGCAAAGGCTCGCGATCGCGCCCCGTTTCGCAATCGAGCAAATGGATGGCATTTTCCTGCGGTTCATAAGCCTATGATAGCGATGAGCTTAAAATGTTTCATCGAATCCTCAACGAGGTCTCAATGCGTCCCGTCCGTAAAGCCGTTTTCCCTGTCGCCGGCATGGGCACCCGCTTCCTGCCCGCCACCAAGGCGATGCCCAAGGAAATGCTGCCCGTGGTCGACAAGCCCCTCATTCAGTACGCGGTGGAAGAAGCCGTCGCAGCGGGGATTACCGATCTCATATTCGTGACTGGCCGAAACAAGCGCGCCATCGAAGATCATTTCGACTCCGCGCCCGAGCTGGAATCCGACCTGGAAAGCAAGGGCAAGCATGAACTGCTGGCGATGGTGCGGGGCATTCTACCCGCGCACGTCAATTGCCTCTATATTCGCCAATCGGCCCCGCTGGGCCTGGGCCATGCCGTGCTGTCGGCCGCCCCCGCCGTGGGCGACGAGCCCTTTGCGGTCCTGCTGGCCGACGACCTGATCGACGCCGATACGCCCGCGATGAAGCAGCTGGTGGACGTCGCCGTGGCGCGCAACGCCAGCGTGCTGGGTGTGCAGGACGTGCCGCGCGCCGACACCCGCAAGTACGGCATCGTGGCCACGCACACGGGCGACACGCAGGCGGATGGCCGCACCGAACGCGTCACGCACATCGTTGAAAAGCCGGATCCCGAAGCCGCGCCGTCGACGCTGGCCGTGGTGGGCCGCTACGTGCTGGAAGCGGCGATCTTCGACCATCTGCGCTCGACCAAGATGGGCGCGGGCAATGAAATCCAGTTGACCGACGGCATCGCCTCGCTGATGCGCGAGCGCGAGGTCTATGCGCACCGTTTCGATGGCGTGCGCTACGACTGCGGCAACAAGGCGGGGATGTTCCAGGCCACCGTGGCGCTGGGCAAGAAGTATCACGGCCTGCTGCCGGAATGACCGGCGCGGCCTGGCGGGAATGGGCACAACAGTGCCGCGTTCACCGCCGGGTTCAGGAAGACAGCGCCGCGCCCGACTTGTCGCGCGCGCGCGCATCGCGGTCGGCCTTGCGCAACCGCCCCTTGGCCGACAGGCGCATCAGCGTGCCCAACGCCACCATCAGCCCGATCACCTCAACGAGCGCGGCGGGAATCCACATGGTCAGCCCGCCGATCGTCTGATCGGTCTGCGCCGACATGGCGATCGCCCGCCCGCATAGCTCAAAGAGCGGATAGATGTCGCTTTCCGTGAAGGCGATGACGGCGCCGGCCACCATTTGCGGCAGCATGGTCGCCACGGGGGAGATGACCCGTCCGCCCGGCGACATGGCCGCGGGGGGAGCGGGACGGCGGTCCAGGATCAGGTTCCAGTACATGAACCCGCTGATCACGACCGACCAGTTCATGAGGCGGTAAAGACGCCAGTCGAGCATCGAGTAGAACTGCACCGACGGAATCAGCCAGATCAGCACCAGGAACACGAAAAGCGCAGGCACGAAGATCTTGTGGGTCAGCACCGCCACCGTGGCCCGGCCCGTGCCGGTGCGCAGGAAATCGCGCAGCCGCAAACGCCACCGCATCGGCAATCCCGCCCGCATCACCTGCCCCGGAAAGGCCGCCATGACGAGCAGCGGCCCAAGATGGTGCAGCACCAGATGCTGGATGCGATGGATGAAGAACATGCGCTCGGCGTAGTAGTCGAGCCGGGTGTGCAGGGACAGGTACAGGAGGACCATCCCCGTCCAGAAAAGGATCTGGCGCGCGCGCGTGACGTGGTGGACCCGCTGGCCGCGTACGAACAGCACGATGGCCACCAGGAAGGAAGCCACCAGCGTGGGAGAGAACTCCCAGGGTACGAGCCATTCGAGACTATCCATGCGTGCCATCCGAGAAACGACGCGAAGACAAGGGCCGGCGCCCGGCGCCGTCTTTCGGCGATTGTAGTAGACCCCGCCATCGCGCGCTGCCGGGCGCCGGCCCGGGCTGGAACGTGTCAGAAACGGTGTGACACGCCCGTGCCGATGCGCGTGGTGTGGGCGTTGCCGGGGTCGAACTGGTTATCCAGCGTGTAGTTCGACGCGTAGCCGGCGAAGGCGTAGAGCGTCGTGCGCGGGGACAGGTCGTAGGTATAGCCCAGCGTCGCAACCTGCGCATTGCGCGCCGTCATGCCATTGTCCCAACGCCAATCGGGCCGGGCCAGCGACCATTGCACCAGGACGGCGCCCGGCCCGGCCGGAACACTGACCCCGACCAGCCAGGCGTCGACCGTGCCGCCCTGCACGAAGGCCGCGGGTCCCAGCCCGAGGCCCAGTCCGTCGGGGTCGCCGCCGTCCAGCCCCACATAACCGTTGCGCTGGCGCGACCAGGCAAGCGACACCTTGACCACCTCGAAGTCATACGAGGCGCCCACCTGGAATGCCTGCGGACGCCCGCCCGCCTGCGCGGGCGGGGTCGCCAGGCGCAATTGTTCCCAGGTGGCCACAGCCAGCAGCGGCCCGTCCTCATACTTCAGGCCGAGACTGATCGCACGAGTGTTCTGGTTGGTGCGAAATTGGTTCTGGCCATCCGCGTCGAAGGCATAGCCGACCCCGGCCTGGAACCCCTGCCATTGCGGGGAATACCAGTTCACCATGTTGCTGAATTGGTAATTGTCGGACGCCTTGAAGGTCGCCCCCATGCCCATGTCTTTCCACGAGGCGATCTCAAGCGCGTTGCCGTAGGTCTGGCCGACCGTGTACTGGCGGCCAAGGCGCAGGTCGCCGTAGCTGGCATGGGCCAAGCCGACCCAGGCGCCATAGTTGAAGAGCCGGCTGCTGTCGGCCGCGGTGCCGCTGGACGGGTCAAAGCCGCTTTCAAGCTGGAAGCTGGCGGCCCACCCGGAGCCCAGGTCTTCCGTCCCCTGCAGGCCCCACAGCGAGTCGGTCAGGCCGCCGTTCAGCAGGCCGCTTTGGCTGCCCTGCCCCGACACCCGGGTCACGGCAACGCCGGCGTCCACAATGCCGTACAGCTGCACGCTGGTGCCGCCATCCGCAGCCACCGCCGCGCAGGAGGGCATCAGGCCGGCCGCCGCCAAGGCGGCGAAAAATGCAATTCTCATGATCTTTCCTTGCGTTGGCAGCGGGCGCGGAGCCCGCCGCCGGTTGCATCAGCCTACTGCCAGCCGTAGCGGCGGACCCAGAAGTGCTTGAGCGTCTGCGTCAGCACGCAATATCCCAGGAGAATGCCGACGAGCCAGGGGAAGTAGCTCCAGGGCAGTGCCTGCAACTGGAAGTACTCCGCCAGCGGCGAGAACGGCAGCACCAGCCCCAACGTGATCACCATCAGCGTCATTCCCATCAGGGGCCAGGACGCGCGGCTTTGCAGGAAAGGAATGCGGCGAGTGCGGATCATATGCACGATCAGCGTCTGCGACAACAGGCCCTCGACAAACCAGCCGGACTGGAACAGCGTCTGATGCTCGGGCGAATTGGCCTGGAACACGAACCACATGACGGCGTACATCGCGATATCGAAGATCGAGCTGATCGGGCCGAAGAACACCATGAACCGGCCCAGACTTTCCGGATCCCAGCGCTGCGGCTGCTTCAGCAATTCTTCGTCGACATTGTCAAACGGAATCGCCGTCTGTGAGATGTCGTACATCAGGTTCTGCAGCAGCAGATGGATGGGCAGCATCGGCAGAAAGGGCAGGAAGGCGCTGGCGACCAGCACCGAAAACACGTTGCCGAAATTCGAGCTGGCCGTCATCTTCAGGTACTTGAGCATGTTGCAGAAGGTCTTGCGGCCTTCGATCACGCCGTCCTCCAGCACCATCAGGCTCTTTTCCAGCAGGATGATGTCGGCGGCCTCCTTCGAGATATCCACCGCGGAATCCACCGAGATGCCCACGTCCGCCGCGCGCAGCGCGGGGGCGTCGTTGATGCCGTCTCCCATGAAGCCCACCGTGTCGCCCTGCGCGCGCAGGCTGCGAACGATGCGTTCCTTGTGAATCGGCGCCAGCCGGGCAAACACGTTGGCCTCGCGCACGGCGACCGCCAGCTCGGCGTCGTCCATCGCCTCGATCTCGGCGCCCAGGTACACCTTGCGCACGTCCAGTCCCACCTCGCGGCAGACCTTGCGCGTGACGAGTTCGACGTCGCCCGTCAGCACCTTGACCTCGATGCCCGAGTCCTTCAACGCGGCCAGCGCGGGCCCGGTCGACTCCTTGGGCGGATCCAGGAACGCGATGTATCCCACCAGCACCAGGTCGGATTCGTCCGCCACGCCGTAGGCCTGCTGCGTGGGCGGCAGTTCCTTCACGGCGACCGCGATGACGCGCAGGCCCTCCCGGTTCAGACCGGCCGTCACGTGACGGATGTCGGCGCGGCGCGCGTCGGTCAGCGGATGCACTTCACTGCCCACGCGTAGCCGCGTGCAGGCTTCCAGCATTTCCTCGAGCGCTCCCTTGCAGATCAGTTCGTGGTGGTCGCGGCCGTTTTCGGTCTCGTTCACCACGACGGACATGCGGCGGCGCGAGAAGTCGAACGGAATCTCGTCGATCTTGCGGTAGCGGCCCGCCAGGTCCAGGCTGCGCGCCACTTCCGCATGCTCCAGCACGGCCACGTCCAGCAGGTTCTTCAGGCCCGTCTGGTAGTAGCTGTTCAGATAGGCATAAGCCAGCACGTCGTCGCTGGCCGCGCCATAGACGTCGGTGTGGCGCTCGAGCACGATGCGGTCCTGCGTCAGCGTGCCGGTCTTGTCGGTGCACAGCACGTTCATGGCGCCCAGGTTCTGGATCGCGTCCAGACGCTTGACGACGACCTTGCGGCGGGACATGCGCACGGCTCCCTTGGCAAGCGTGGCCGTGACGATCATGGGCAGCATTTCGGGCGTCAGGCCCACGGCGATGGCCAGCGCGAACAGCAGCGCCTCCAGCCAGTCGCCCTTGGTGAAGCCGTTGATCAGCATCACCACCGGCGCCATCACCAGCATGAACCGGATCAGGATCCAGCTCACGCGGTTGATGCCTTGCTGGAATTGCGTGGGCGCGCGCGAGGTCTGCGTGACGCGGCCCGCCAACTGGCCGAAGTACGTATCCGAGCCGGTCGCCACCACCAGCGCGCTGCCCGCGCCGCTGACCACGTTGGTGCCCATGAAGGCCATGTTCTCCAGTTCGAGCGGGTTGGCCGACTGCACGCGCGGGGACATGTGCTTTTCAACAGGCAGCGATTCGCCCGTCAGCGCGGCCTGCGCCACGAAGAGGTCCTTGGCGTTCAGAATGCGGCAGTCGGCGGGGACCATGTCGCCGGCCGAAAGCAACACGACGTCGCCGGGCACCAGATCGGCCAGCGGCACTTCGCGCTGTTGCGACCCGGTGGCGTGCAAGGCCGCGCCAAAGAAGCGCCGGCCATTGCCCGCGTCAGGCGATCCGGCATCGCTGCGCAGAACCGTCGCGGTGTTGCGCACCATCGCCTTCAGGGCTTCGGCGGCGCGGTTCGAACGCTGCTCCTGCACAAAGCGCAGCACGGTCGAGATCAGCACCATCGAGCCGATGATCGCAACGGCCGTCCAGGACTGGTCCTCGGGCGCCGCCATGCGCACGTCGGTCAGCCACGACAGAACGGCCAGCGCGGTCAGCAGCAGGTTGAACGGATTGCGATAGGACAGCCACAGGTGATGCGGCCAGGAGAGCGGCTTCTCATGGTCGACTTCATTGGCGCCATGCCGATCGCGGGCGGCCTGCGCCTGGGCGTCGGACAGCCCGCCCCAGCCGCTGCCGAACCGCTCGAACAGGGAATCGAAGCCCAGCCGGGACGTCTCGACCATGCGCAGGCTGGCGCGGCGGGCGGCCTCGGAGGAAGCCGCGGCGTTGTCCGCGCCTTGTTCAAGGATGGGGGCGCGGCGAAAGTGCCGGCCGGTACGGCGCAGACGCGCGGCGGAAGAAAAAAAGGATTTCAGGAAAGCAAACATGGGAGTGCTCCGCATTTATTGGTGTTGTTGCGGGAGACACGGACGACCCTGCCGGTGGCGGCCGCGCGCAGGCAGCAGCGGACCGCGGCGTTTCCTGGGGAAATGCCGTGAGGCCGCCGCTGACGGGCGTGCGAAGGCGCCGGAGCAATGTTGCCGGTGTCCGGATCGCGTCTATGGCGCGCCGGGTGCGGAAAACGGAAGGGAAGCGGGCGGTGGAACCGGGACCGGACGCCGATGCTCGCAGGACGCGGGCGGGGCCGGGGATTCCAGGCTGCGGGTTCCGTACGGACCGGGATGTCTATCCGGCCAGTCGGCTCGCAGTGAGTGACGGGTCAGATAGGCATGCCGGAGCCGCGCACAGGGCGCAATCGAGGCTCTGGGTCTAAGGCGCTAGGCATGATTTCTCCGGGGGAAGGAAATGTTTGGGGGGTTCAGGCCATCGCGGCCTGCGCGCCGAAATGCACGTGGCGCACAGCGGGATTGGCGCTCAAACGGCGCGCTTGCGTCATCAATTCAGCCCGCAGTTCGGGCGGGCAATTGATCGTGATGCAAGCCGACGCGAGATCGGGATCCTGGCCTTGGTCAACCTGCACTTGGGCGACGTCCAGGCCAGCGGCGCCGAAGTCCAGGCAGATCTGCTTGCGCAGTGCGCCGAGCTCGCCGCGCGGACAGATCACCGTCAGCCGGGAAGTGCCGCGGCGGCGGCCCAGGGCGGTGGCGCGGTCCACGCCGGCACGGCGCAGGAACAAGTCGAAGAAACGCATAACGACCTCCATGACAAGAAGGCGGAGCGTGATCGCGAACACGTGCGCAGCCGGACAGCGCCCTGGCGGCGGACACGACGAACGTGCACGAACGCTGGCGCTGCGACTAGCGGCGGTTCTGGCGGTTTACGTTGGGGAGAGTCCCGGCAGGCCGAGAGCCTGCGCTACTGGCCGGGCTGAAGCCTGGCGCCTGGGATACACCGCAACCTGCTGAATGACAGGATGCGGCAGACGGAGTTCTGCGTGGATCCTGTCAGACAGCGACGTCGATGCAAGATCGACAACTTTCGCCGGAATCGGTATTCACGAAGACTGCTCCTGGGATGGAAAACAGTGAAATTTTACGCGGGTTTGTACTGATGGACAAGGGTTGGGTGCATTTTTGACGCAGAAAAGCGCCAAAGCCGGACAGGCGCGCACGCCTGCCCGGCCTGCCCGCCGTTACCCGTAGAAGTGCCAGCCCAGGTAGCCCGCGAAAATCGCGTACAGCCCGCCCACCGCCGACAGCGCCGGCACGCTCATGGCCGACCGGCGGAAACGCAGCCACAGCAGCCCAATGGACAGCATCGTGAAACAGCCCGCCGCCAGCAGCGGCGCATCCAGCAGCCACGGCGTCATGAAGATGCCAAGCGCGCTGGGGATCGTCGCCTGGATCATCATGGCGCCCGAAATGTTGGCCAGCGCCAGGCGTTCCTTGCCCTGGCGCACCCAGATCAGCGCATTCATGATCTCCGGCAGCTCGGTGGCCACCGGGGCCAGCAGCAGCGCGGCCACGTGGGGCGAGGCGCCCATGGCGATGCCCAGCAGTTCGATCTGGTTCACGAACACGTGCGAGGCGCCGGCGATCACGACCAGCGCCATGACCGTCTGCGTGACGGCCCAGAACATGGAGGGGTCCTCGTCGCGCGGCCGCAGTTTCAGGGGTTCGAGGTCATCGCTGTCCAGGGATGCCTCGTCGTTGCTGAGCTCACGTTTGATGTAGAGCGCATAGGTGACCAGGAACACGAAGCCCAGCCAGGGCTTCCAGGCAAAGGCCAGCAGGCCCAGGCCCACCTTGAAGATGAAGATGCCCATGAACCAGGCCTGGTCGCGGGCCAGCCGGCGCTGGTCCGCGTTGATACAGTTCGCCTGCGTGGGCTTGCTGCGGCGGGCGCGCCACAGGGCCAGGCCGACGACCGCATAGGCCAGCGTGGCAAGCACCAGGGGACCGCCCATCGCGGCGCCGACGCCGATATCCTTTTGTTCAGGGGTATCGCCGAAAACCACGGCCATGAAGGTGACGGCGCTTTCCGGCAGCGCGGTGCCGAAGGCGGCGAGCACGGTGCCGGTGGCGGTCGCGCCCAGCTGGAAGCGGTGACCGACCCATTCGACGCCATTGACGAAGAACTCGCACGCGACGTAGATCACTGCCGCGGACAGGAAGAACAGAAAAAGGGTGAGCAACATGGGAATGCGGCCGGACGAGCGGATACCATTGGCGCGACGCAGCGGCTCGCCCGGCCAAGGGTGAACGCTACGCGGCCAAAGGTCTCGCCTGGCTGATCCACGCGGCTGCAAGCCGGACGTGGGTGCCGTCAGCGCCATGGGGTTCTAGCGGCTGCTCCGCAGCACTGAACCACCAAGTCTGTTGACGCTGACTCCTTTGGGGACAAAGGATGGCTACTCCCCAATGACAGAGCGGCGATTGTAGCAGCGGCCGGCACGTTGTCCAGTCATCACCGTACGGCCAACGCGGATACGCCACGGGGTGTTGCATTCGCGGGATGGCAGGTAAAGTAGCCCCATCTTCCGCCCTTGCCGGGGCTGCGCGCCCGGCCCGCCCGACATGAGCCTGCCTCCCGACGACCTCTCCCCTTTCGCCGCGCGGCGCCAGCGCCTGATGGATCGCATGCGCGCGGAAGGCGGCGGCATCGCCATCCTGGCAACCGCGACGGAAGCCATCCGCAACCGCGATGCGGAATTTCCTTACCGGCACGACAGCGATTTCTTCTACCTGACGGGCTTTACCGAACCCGACGCCTGGGTGGTGCTGGTGGCTGGCGCGACAGACCGCGCCGTGCTGTTCTGCCGGCCGCGTCACGTGGAGCATGAATTGTGGGAGGGCAAGCGCTTTGGCCCCGAGGCCGCGGCCGCCCATTTCGGTTTCGACGACGCCCATCCCATCGACGCGCTGGACGAACTGGTGCCCGCGCTGATGCTGGACCATCCCACCCTGTACGCCCCGTTGGCGGGGGACAAGCGCACGGACGGGCGCTTGCACCGCTGGCTGGCGGCGGCGCGCGAGAAAAGCCGGGGCGGGCGCCTGCCGCCCAGCCGGCAACAGGACGTGCGGCCGCTGCTGGCCGACATGCGGCTCATCAAGGACGCCTCGGAAATCGCCGCCATGCGGCGCGCGGCCAAGATTTCGGCCGGCGCGCACGCGCGCGCCATGCGCGTGGCGCGGCCCGGCATGCGCGAGTACGAGATCGAGGCCGAGCTGCTTTATGAATTCCGCCGCCACGGCGCGCAGTCCGTGGCGTACAACAGCATCGTCGCGGCCGGGGCCAACGCCTGTGTTCTGCACTATCCGGCTGGCGAGGCGGTACTGCGCGACGGCGATCTGGTGCTGGTCGATGCGGGCTGCGAAGTGGACAGCTACGCCAGCGACATCACCCGCACCTTTCCGGCGAACGGCCGCTACAGCGGCCCGCAGCGCGCGCTTTATGACCTGACCGTCGCGGCGCAGGACGCGGCCGCCCAGGCCACCGCGCCCGGCCGCAGCTTCAACGATGCGCACGAGGCCGCCCTGCGCGTCCTGGCGCAGGGCATGCTGGATCTGAAACTGCTGAAGGGATCGCTGGACGGCGTGCTGGAATCAGGCGACTACAGCCGCTTCTACATGCACCGCACCGGGCACTGGCTGGGCCTGGACGTGCATGATGTCGGCGACTACCGCCAGCCCGGCGCGCCCGGCACCGATCGGCCGTGGCGCACGCTGCAAACCGGGATGATGCTGACCATCGAGCCGGGCATCTACGTGCGCCCCGCCGACGACGTGCCCGAGGCCTACTGGAACATCGGCATCCGCACGGAAGACGATGCGCTGGTCACGGACGAAGGATGCGAACTGATCACCCGGGGCGTGCCGGTGCAGGCCAGCGAGATCGAAGCGCTGATGCGCGAATGATGCGGCGGGCGGCCTACAGCACGTAGCCGTCCAGCCAGCCCATGGCCACCCAGACATAGACCACCACCATCGCGATGGCGAACATGGTGGCGATGGCGCCGACCAGGCACGCCAGAATGGCGACCAGCACCGGCCCCCAGCCAGTCGAAGACACCTTGCCCAGGCCCGGATTGCAGATCCGGTCGAACTTCTCGTCCGGCATCAGGGAGTAGACCGCGCTTTCGATGAACCCGTCGATCATGGGAATGAACAACAAGAAGAATGCGGGGTTGTCGTACCAGACCGGGTAAAAGCGCACGGCGCAGAACAGGCACACGGCGGCGAACACGGTCACCAGCCAGGCGTGGCGCCGGCCCAGATACCACCAGTGCGCGCCAAACGCGCCGAACAGGCAGGCCAGGAGTCCCACCGCGACCTTGCTGCGGGGGCGGCGCGCGGAGACGGCGGAAAGCGAAGAGGAAGCCTGAGCCTGCGTCATGTCAATCAACCGGAAAAGGGGCGTAGGCGCCAAGCGGCGGCGGCTGCCGCGATTGTAGTGGACGGTTAAAATCCGGGCATGACTTCCTCCGCCTTCGACATTGCGATTCTTGGCGCCGGCCCCGTGGGCCGCGTATTGGCCCTGATGCTGGCGCGCGTGGCGCCGGACCCGGCGCGCATCGCCCTGCTCGCGGGCAGCGCACCGGCGCCCGTCACCCCGGCCGCGGCCGTGCCCGCCGCGGATCCGCGCGTGCTGGCCATGAACCACGGCAGCCGGGTGCTGCTGGAGTCGCTGCATGCCTGGCCCGAACGCTCGGCCGACATTCGCAACATCCACGTGTCGCAGCGCGGCCGGCTGGGCCGGACGCTCATCCAGAACACCGATTTTGGCGTGCCCCAGCTGGGCAGCGTGGTGGCCTATTCCGGCCTGTACGCCAAGCTGGACGAATGCGTGGCCGCTTGCGGCGTCTCCGTGCTGGCCGGCCCCCCGGCGCAGATCGGCATGCAGGACGCCGATGGCGTGCGCATCCAGCAGGGCGACACGGAAATCCTCTGCGGCGTCGCCGTGCAGTCCGACGGCGCCGGCGCCACGGATGTGCGGCGCGATTACGACCAGCACGCCGTGCTGACCACCGCCCACGCCACCCTGCCGCGGCGCGGCTGGGCCTGGGAGCGCTTCACCTCCGAAGGTCCGCTGGCGCTGCTGCCGCACCCGCAGACCCCGGATGCCTACTCCGTCGTCTGGTGCAGCGCGCCGGACCGCGCGGCCGAACTCGCGGCCCTGGACAACGTCGCTTTCTCGCATGCGCTGACGCAGGCTTTTGGCGACCGCTTGGGCCGCCTGACCAGCCATGCGCCGCGCCATGTCTTTCCGCTGGCGCTGTCCGCCCGGCGCGCCCAGGTGCACGGCCGGGTCGCGGCCATCGGCAACGCCGCGCAGACCCTGCACCCGGTGGCGGGCCAGGGATTGAACCTCGGCCTGCGCGATGCGGCGCGCCTTGCCCAGACGCTGACCGGCTGGCTGGCCCGTCCCGGCGCCAATCCCGGACCGGCCCTGGCCGAGTTCGCCAGCGCGCGCCATCTGGATCGCTTCATCACGGCCGGACTGACCGATTTCATGCCGCGCATCTTCGCCACGGGGCTGGCGCCCGTGGAGCACGCCTGCGGCGCCGCCCTGCTGGGGATGGATCTGGCCTCCCCGTTGCGCGCCCCGCTCGCCCAGCACCTGCTGCAAGGGTTCCGGGCGTAAATCCCCGGCCATCGCCCCTCCAAAAATGAGGGTTCGATCGAGCCGGTTAAAATGTGAGCATGCGCATAGGCCAGTGGACCCTTCCCAACAACGTTCTTGTCGCGCCCATGGCGGGCGTGACGGACCGTCCTTTCCGCCAGCTTTGCAAGAAGCTGGGGGCGGGTTACGCGGTGTCCGAGATGGCCGCCAGCAACCCCAAACTGTGGGACAGCGTCAAGACATCGCGCCGCCTGAACCACGACGGCGAGATCGCCCCCATTTCCGTGCAGATTGCGGGGGCGGATCCGGCCATGATGGCCGAGGCCGCGGCGTTCAACGCCAACAAGGGCGCCCGGATCATCGACATCAACATGGGCTGTCCGGTCAAGAAAGTGTGCAATGTGGCATCCGGGTCGGCGCTGTTGCGCCACGAAGACCTGATCGTCCGCATCCTGGACGCCGTGGTGGCCGCCTGCGCGCCGCTTGGCGTGCCCGTCACCCTGAAGACCCGGACCGGCTGGGACCGCAGCAGCCGCAATGCGCTGCGCGTGGCCAAGCTGGCCGAAAACGCGGGCATCGCCGCCCTCACCCTGCACGGGCGCACGCGGGCCGACCTCTATACGGGCGAGGCGGAATATGACACCATCCGCGCCGTCAAGGCTGAAATCGGCATCCCCGTGATCGCGAACGGAGATATCGACTCGCCCGCCAAGGCCAGGCACGTCCTGGATTACACTGGCGCCGATGCGGTCATGATTGGCCGGGCGGCCCAGGGCCGCCCGTGGATCTTCCGCGAAATCGACCACTACCTGCGCACGGGCGAAACACTGGCCCCTCCCTCTTACGGGGAAATGCGCGAGCTGCTGCTCGAACATCTCGACGACCACTACCGTTTCTATGGCGAGCACACCGGCGTACGTACCGCGCGCAAGCACATAGGCTGGTATGTGGACGGCCTGCCGGGCGCGGATTCGTTTTGCGCCCGCATGAACCTGATCGACAACACCCGCGACCAATGGCGGGCGGTGGCGGACTGGTTCGACACCCTCTCAAGCGACGGCAGCTGTACCCCGGCGCCGGCCGCAGAAGCCCTGCTGGCGGCATGACCGCCTCAACACCAACATAAAAATATCTGTACTCAAATGAGCAAGAAAGATGTCCTGGAAGAATGCGTGCGCGCCAGCCTGGAGCGCTATTTCGAAGACTTGGGCGAGTCCGAGCCCCACGATATGTGGGACATGGTCATGCGCTGCGTGGAGCGCCCGGTGCTTGAAGTAGCGCTGGAGCGGTCGGGCGGCAACCAGTCCCGGGCGTCCGAGATGCTGGGCATCACCCGCAACACCCTGCGCAAGAAGTTGCTGGCGCACAATATCCAGGTATAGATTTCCCTCGCGCGGGCGGCGCACGCGTCGCGCCGCCGCCGCTTCCAGATTTCCCATCCGACCAGAACGAGAAAGGCGCTCCCGCCCCACTCCGTCCCATCATGAAAATCGAAACCGCCCTGCTTTCGGTGTCCGACAAGACCGGCATCGTTGAATTTGCCCGCGCCCTGGCCGCGCGTGGCGTGCGCCTGCTCTCGACCGGCGGCACCGCCAAGCTGCTCGCCGAATCCGGCCTGACCGTCACCGAAGTGGCCGCTCACACCGGTTCGCCCGAGATCCTGGACGGCCGCGTGAAGACGCTGCACCCCAAGATCCACGGCGGCCTGCTGGCCCGCCGCGACAGCGCCGAGCACATGGACACCATCAAGGCGGCTGGCATCGATCGCATCGACATGCTGGTGGTCAACCTGTATCCGTTCCGTGAAACCGTGGCCAAGCCCGATTGCACGTTTGCCGACGCCGTCGAGAACATCGACATCGGCGGGCCCGCGATGCTGCGCGCCGCCGCCAAGAACCACGGCACCGAAGCCGGCGGCGTCACGGTCGTGATCGACCCGGTCGACTATTCGCGCGTCCTGGCCGAAATGGACAAGGGCGGCGCCACCTCCTACGGCCTGCGCCTCGCGCTGGCCGCCAAGGTCTACGCCCACACGGCCGCCTACGACGGCGCCATCGCCGCCTACCTGACCAGCCTGACCGCGGCCGAGCCCGAGCAGGACGCCGTGCCCGCCCGTAACGAATGGCCCGGCACGCTGACCCTTCAGGTCAAGCAGGAGCAGGCGCTGCGCTACGGCGAGAACCCCCATCAAAGCGCCGCCTTCTACGTGGACGCGCAGCGTCCGGCGGGCCTGCTGGGCAACTACCGCCAGCTGCAGGGCAAGGAACTGTCCTACAACAACATCGCCGACGCCGACGCGGCGTGGGAATGCGCGCGCAGCTTCGAAGCGCCCGCCTGCGTCATCGTCAAACATGCCAACCCCTGCGGCGTGGCCGTTGCAGCCGACACGCTGGGCGCGTACCAGCAAGCCTTCAAGACCGACCCGACGTCGGCCTTCGGCGGCATCATCGCCTTCAACCGTCCGGTCGACGCCGCGACGGCCGAGGCCGTGAGCGCGCAGTTCCTGGAAGTGCTGCTCGCCCCCGCCTACGACGGCGCCGCGCTGGCCATCCTGGCCGCCAAGAAGAACGTGCGCGTGCTGGAAGTGCCGATGGGCACCGGCCAGAACGCCTTCGACATCAAGCGCGTGGGCGGCGGCTGGCTGGTGCAGACGCCGGACGCCTACAACGTGCCGCGCGACGCCCTGAAGGTCGTCACCAAGCGCCAACCCACCGAGCAGGAAATGAACGACCTGTCGTTCGCCTGGAAGGTTGCCAAGTACGTCAAGTCCAACGCCATCGTGTTCGTGGGCGGCGGCATGACCCTGGGCGTGGGCGCAGGCCAGATGAGCCGCATCGACTCGGCGCGCATCGCGTCCATCAAGGCGGAAAACGCCGGCCTGACCCTGAAGGGCTCGGCCGTGGCATCCGACGCGTTCTTCCCGTTCCGTGACGGCCTGGACGTGGTGGTGGCGGCGGGCGCGACCTGCGTGATCCAGCCCGGCGGCAGCGTGCGCGACGACGAAGTCATCGCCGCCGCCGACGAGCACGGCATCGCCATGGTGCTGACCGGCACCCGCCACTTCCGCCACTGATGCGCGTCCTCGGCATCGATCCCGGCCTGCGCCGCACCGGCTTCGGTGTGATCGATGCCGAAGGCTCGCGGCTGCGTTACGTGGCCAGCGGGACCATCGTGGTCCCGCCGGCGCTGACGCTGTCCGAACGCCTGAAGGTCATCCTGGACAACCTGCGCCAGGTGGCCCGCGACACGCAACCCGACGTGGCCGCGCTGGAAATCGTCTTTCTGAACACCAATCCCGCGTCCACCCTGCTGCTGGGCCAGGCCCGCGGCGCGGCGCTTTGCGCGCTGGCCGACAGTTCGCTGGACGTGCACGAGTACACCGCGCTGCAGATCAAGAAGGCCGTGGTCGGCACCGGCCGCGCCGCGAAAGAGCAGGTGCAGATGATGGTGCAGCACCTGCTGGCGCTGGATGGCATGCCGGCCCCCGACTCGGCCGACGCGCTGGCCTGCGCGATCTGCCACGCGCACGTGGGACCGCTGCAGGACAAGCTGGAACGCCTGGGCAGCGCGCTGCGCATGGGTGGCAAGACCCGCATCCGCAATGGCCGGTTGATCGGCTGAGCGCCCTCCCGTATAGAATCCCCGCATTCGCCGCGCGTTCCGCGGCCGCCACCATTGCAGGTCTCTCACCATGATCGGAAGAATCACCGGAACCCTGATCGAAAAACTGCCCCCCACGATCTGCGTGGATGTGGGCGGAATCGGGTATGACATCGACGTGCCCATGAGCACGCTGTATTCGCTGCCCGAGACGGGCGCGCGCGTCACGCTCTACACGCACCTGACCGTGCGTGAAGACGCGCACATCCTGTATGGATTTGCCTCGGCCGGCGAGCGCAGCGCGTTCCGTGAGCTCATCAAGGTCAGCGGCATCGGCGCGCGCACGGCGCTGTCCGTGCTGTCCGGCCTGTCGGTCGCGGACCTGGCGCAAGCCATCACACTGCAGGAATCGGGCCGCCTGACCCGCGTGCCCGGCATCGGCAAGAAAACCGCGGAACGGCTGCTGCTGGAGATGCGCGGCAAGCTGGGCGCGGACATCGGCGCAACGGCGCACGTCACGCACGACAACCAGTCCGACATCCTGAATGCCTTGCTGGCGCTGGGTTACTCGGAAAAAGAATCGCTGTCGGCGCTGAAGACGCTGCCCGAAGGCGTGGGCGTGTCCGACGGCATCAAACAGGCGCTGAAGGCGCTGGTGCGCTAACTGGCGCTAGGCCGCCGCCTTGCCGTGCTGCAGGTAGCGCGGCGCCACGGCCTCAAGGCCCGTGGGCACCACGTGCAACTCGGGGGCGATGGGCCCGCCGCAGACGTTGTCGCGGCGCAGGGAGTCCAGGTTATCCCGCGACATCAACGGCGTGCCCGGCATGCATTCGAATAGCCGGGCCTGCATGCGCCCCACCCCCATCGGCATGCTGATGACGGGGCGCGGATGCCCGCTCCAGGCGGCGCACAGGCGCGCGATCTCGCCCAGCGTGTAGACCTGCGGTCCGCCCAGTTCGTAGGTCTTGCCGCAGGTGTGGGTGTCGGCCAGCGCGTTGACCATGGCGGTCACCACATCGCCCACATAGATGGGCTGCATGCGCGCATTGGCGCCCGCCAGCGGCAGCACCGGCAGCCAACGCGCCAGCGACGCGAACATATTGGTGAAGTTGTCGTCGGGTCCGAAAAGCACCGAGGGGCGGAAGATGGTCCAGCAGATGTCGGGCCGGCCTTGGTAGGCCGCTTTGATGGCGGCCTCGCCGTCGCCCTTGGAACGCTGGTACATGCTGTCGCCGCTGGAGTCGGCGCCCAGCGCGCTGACGTGAAGCAGGCGCCGCACGCCATGGCGCACACAGGCCTGCGCAATGCGCTGCGGCAGATGCACGTGAGCGCGCGCGAAATCGGACCCATACGGCCGGCCCACGTTGCCGTGCAGGATGCCCACCAGATTCACGACGGCATCGCACCCTTGCACCATGCCATCGAGCGCGGCATCGTCGTGGATGTCAGCCTGAAGCAGCGTGACGGTGGGAAGTAATTGCAGGTCGCGTCCGCGGGCAAGAAGCCGCGTGGGCACGACGATCTGATGCGGGTCCGCGCAAAGCCGTGCTACCAAGTGGCGGCCGATGAAGCCCGTGCCGCCAATGACAAGGATACGCATGGCGTAGCCTCCGGTTCGTCAGGATCGAGGTTCGATTCTGCCCTGCAAGGTCGGCATGCGCAAGCGCGCGCGAGCGGGGCGCCGCGCGCGCCGCTTGATGCGCGTCAGCCCGCCAGCAGCTTTGCGTAGGCCGGAAGATCGACGTTGCCGCCGCTGATGATGACGCCTACCCGGGCCCCGCGCACCGGCACCACGTTCTGCATGACGGCCGCCGCCGCCAGGCAGCCCGTGGGTTCCACGACCATCTTCATGCGTTCGGCAAAGAACTTCATGGTCGTCACGAGCTGTTCATCCGTCACCGTGACGATGTCGCGCACGTACTTCTGGATGAGGGGGAAGGTGAGATTGCCCAGATGCGTGGTGGCGGCGCCGTCCGCCAGCGTCTTGGGCGCGGGGATTCGGACGATTTCACCCTTGCGCAAGGACTGCTGCCCGTCATTGCCGGCTTCGGGCTCCACGCCGTAGACCAGGCAGCGCGGGCTGAGCGCGAAGGCGGACAGGGCCGAGCCCGACAGCAGGCCGCCGCCGCCCAGGCACACGAAAAGGTAATCGAGCTCGCCGACTTCCTCGAACAATTCCTTGGCGGCCGTGCCCTGCCCCGCGATGACGTCCTCGTGGTCGTACGGCGGGATCAGCGTGGCGCCGGTTTCGGCCTGGATGCGGCGGGCGATGGTCTCGCGGTCTTCGGTGTAGCGGTCGTACGTGACGATCTTGCCGCCGTAGCCTTCTGTGGCCGCGCGTTTGGCCGCGGGCGCGTCCAGCGGCATGATGATGGTGGCCTGGACCCCTTGCAGCCGGGAGGCCAGCGCGATGGCCTGCGCGTGATTGCCCGACGAGAAGGTCACGACGCCTGCGGCCCGTTGCTCGGGCGTAAGGCGCGCGATCGCGTTGTAGCCGCCCCGGAACTTGAAGGCGCCCATGCGCTGGAAGTTCTCGCACTTGAAGAACAGCGACGCGCCGGCGATGGCGTCGGCGGTGGCCGAGGTCAGGACGGGCGTGCGGTGTGCGTTGCCAGCCAGGCGCTCGCTGGCGCGCACGACATCATCATAGGAGGGCAATTCGGGCTGCATGGAATGAGGTCCTTAGATCGCGAGGGGGGGAAACGAAACCCTCGGATCATAAACCCGCCGACCCGATTTGCGCGCCGCCCGAAGGCATGACGGCGCGCGGGCCGCCTATTTGCCGAAGAGGTCGCCGCTGCCGCCCGTGGTGCCTGCGGGCGGCGCGAGACCCAGGTGGCGCCACGTGGTCAGCGTGGCCGTGCGGCCGCGCGGCGTGCGTTGCAGATAACCGTGCTGGATGAGGTACGGCTCGATGACGTCCTCGATCGTATCGCGCTCTTCGCCGATGGCCGCGGCCAGGCTGTCCACGCCGACCGGACCGCCATCGAACTTGTGGACGATGGCTTCGAGCAGCTTGCGGTCCATCAGGTCCAGGCCCTGCGGATCGACTTCCAGCATCGCGAGCGCGCGGCCCGCCACGTCGGCGTCGATGGTGCCGCCCGCCTTCACCTCGGCGTAGTCGCGCACCCGGCGCAGCAGGCGGTTGGCGATACGCGGCGTGCCGCGGGCGCGGCGCGCCACCTCGGCCGCGCCGTCCGGCGTGATGACGGCATTGAGCAGGCCCGCGCTGCGCGTCACGATGCGGCCGAGATCCGCGGCGTTGTAGAACTCGAGCCGCGACACGATGCCGAAGCGGTCGCGCAGCGGATTGGTCAGCATGCCCGCGCGGGTCGTGGCGCCCACCAGCGTGAAGGGCTGCAGGTCCAGCTTCACGCTGCGCGCGGCCGGCCCCTCGCCGATCAGGATGTCGATCTGGAAGTCTTCGAGCGCGGGGTAAAGGATTTCCTCGACCACGGGCGACAGGCGGTGGATCTCGTCGATGAAGAGGACGTCGTTCTTTTCCAGGTTGGTCAGCAGCGCGGCCAGGTCGCCCGGGCGTTCGAGAACGGGGCCGGACGTCTGACGCAATTGCACGCCCATTTCGTGCGCAATGATGTGCGCCAGCGTCGTCTTGCCCAGGCCCGGGGGGCCGAACAGCAGCACGTGGTCCAGCGCCTCGCCCCGCTTTCTGGCCGCGGCAATGAAGATTTCGAGCTGTTCGCGGGCGCGTTGCTGCCCGACATATTCTTCCAGCGCCTTGGGCCGCAACGCGCGTTCGATCGACTCCTCGTTGGGCGACACCGGCTGCGGCGTCACGATGCGGGGGGCGTCGGGACGGGAGGAAAGCGAATCGGACTGGATGGCCATGGTGCGGGGTACGGGCAAAGGACGAAGCAGGATGAATCGTACCGTAGCGCGGGCTGCCCCGGGGCCGTCCCCGGGGCCAGGTCGGTCAGGCGGCCTGGGAAAGCGGCAGCCGCACGCGCACGCACAACCCGCCCGACGGAGCTTCCCGCAATTCGAGCGATCCGCCATGCGCCCGCGCAATGGCCTCGGCCAGCGCCAGGCCCAGGCCCACGCTGCCGGTGCGGGTACGCGCGTCGTCAAGCCGGCTGAAAGGCCGCAAGGCCTCCTGGCGGCGTTCCGGCACGATGCCCGGCCCGTGATCGGCCACGTCCAGCACCGCGTAGCCTTCCTCGCGCCGTAGCGCGACGTCCACCGGCGGCGCGCCGTGATTCAGCGCGTTGCCGATCAGGTTGTCCAGCAGGCGCCCCAACGCCACGGCGTCGGCCTGCACCACGGCGCCGCTGGCCTGGGCATCGGTGTTCAGGCCGATCGCGGTGCCGGCGCCCTGCCAGGCGCCCACGCGCTCGGTCAGCCATTCGGACAGCACGATGGGCGCATAGCGGTAGGCCGCCGGATCGGTGCCGCGCACGAAACCGATGAACTGGTCCACCATGTGCTGCATGTCGCGCAGGTCGGTGCGCAGCCCTTCCTTCAGCGTCGAATCGTCGGCCATCTCGACGCGCAGCCACATGCGCGACAGCGGCCCTTTCAGGTCGTGCGGCAGCCCGGAAAGCAGCGTGCGCCGCACGGAATCGGACTCGGACAAAGCGTCCAGCATGGCATTGAAGCGTTCGCCCAGCACGCGGGTTTCGTGCGGACCCGAGGGTTCCACGCGCTGGGGCTGGCCCGCGGCAAGCTGGTCCGCGGCGTCGGCCAGCCGCGTGATCGGGCGCGTGATGTGCCACGAAAAACCCACGGCCAGCAGCAGCAGCAATCCCAGCCCGCCCAGCCAGGCGGCGATGAAGGGCGTGGCGACGGGCGGATCCAGCCGGTCCAGCGGAATGACCAGCCACTCGCGCAGCCGCGGCGCGTCTTCGGTGGCCGGGTTGGGCGCCAGCGAAATGAAGATTTCCGGCGTGGGGCCGCGCGACAGCGCCACGCGCGTGCCGTCGTTCAGGCGTTCGTTGAGCTGCTGGACCAGCACGCGCAGGTCGCGGCGAATATCGTCGGGCTCGGGCTCGGACTTGTGGCGGCGCGCGTGCTCCTCGCGGGCACGGTCGCCCTCGCGCTGGGCATCGCTGCCAGCGTCTGCCTGCGCCGCATCGGTTTCGCGTTCGTCGCCGTGCACCTCCGGCGGCGGCGGCGGAGGCGGACCGTGCAATTGCGAATCCTGGGCGGGCGGGGGTGCGGGAGGCGGCGGGCGCGGCGCGGCACGCGGCGGCGGACGGCGGCCATTGAAGCGCTGCAGCTTGGCTTCGGCGGGCAACACGCGCGACCACAACCGCCACTGGTTCTGCGATGCGGCGCGCACGAAGTCGGCGCGGTCTTCGGCCGGCACCTGGGACACGGCGGCGCGCAGCGTGCGGATGGTGGTGACGATATAGCCGATGGCCACGTCTTCCATGAACTTGTGCCGGAAGTACGACACCGTCACCAGCGTGGCGGCCTGCGTCAGCAGGACCGATCCGAGGATCAGCAGGATCAGCCGCGCCCGCAGCGAGCGGGGCACGAGAATGCCGGGGGAAAAGCGCATCAGGGAGAGAACCGGTAACCGATGCCCCAGACGGTCTGGATCCAGCGCGGCTGCTTGGGATCGTCCTCGATCACGCGGCGCAGGCGCAGGATCGCGATGTCGATGGCGCGGTCGTTGCGCTCGCCGGCGTCGTCGTCGCGGGCCAGCGCCAGCAGGCGTTCGCGCGACAGCGGCTTGCCCGCATTGCGCACCAGGGCTTCAAGCAGGTTGATTTCGCCGCCGGTCAGCTTGACCACGGTGCCCTCGCGGGACAGCTGTCGCGTGGAGGGGTCAAAGACAAACGGGCCGAAAGCGACCGGCGCGTCCTTGGTGAGCGCGGACGGGCCGCGCTTGCGGCGCAGCACGGCCTCGATGCGGGCCAGCAGTTCGCGGGGGTCGAAGGGCTTGCCGACGTAATCGTCGGCGCCGGCCTCCAGGCCGATGATGCGGTCCACGGCTTCGTCGCGCGCGGTCAGCAGGATGACGGGGATGTCCTCGCCCTGCTCGCGCAGGCGGCGGCAGGCATCGGCGCCGTCGCCGCCCGGCAGCATGCGGTCCAGCACCAGCAGATCGGGCGCGTAACGGGTGATGCGCGAGGAGAGGTCGGTCGCGTCCGGGGCCAGCAGCGTGTCGTAGCCATGCCGGTTCAGGTAGTCGGCCAGCAGCTGGCGCAGCGCCGGATCATCGTCGACGACCAGCAGCTTGGTGTGGGAATTGTCCATGGGCGTGATAGTGCGGCGCGGCGCGCTCGCCTGCAAGGGGCAGGAAATCATCTGAAATATACCCGTTGCACGATGTTGGCCGGATGTTTCGGGCTTTTCGCGATCGGACGTGCCCCAGACACGCGACTGCCCTAGAATGGCGCTTCGCCTGCCGCCCCTCGTGGACTTTTCTAAAGATCGTTTACAGATGCGCGGCAGCGCGCTCTCTACACTGTCCCCATGGTCGCCACAGCTAACATCTGGCGCAGAGGGCTGTTGCACGCGGCATTGACGGCCGGCCTTGCCTGGCCGATGGCGCCTGCGTTTGGCGACGAGCCTGACGTGTCCCCGTTTACCTTTACGCCGCCCCCGGCGGGCGAGGCCACGCGCGTGGCGCGCGGCATTGGCGTGCTCTCGCCGGTTCAATCCCTGCCGGTGCGCCCCGCCCCGTCGCTTGTCGACCGGGCCGTGCCGCTGGACCCCACACCCTGCGACCTGCACGCGACCGAACCCGGCATGGACACCTCGGTGCGCGACGGCGGCCCGGATACGGCCGACGTGTTCATCCCCGGCACGGGCCTGGGCCTGACCGGCAGCGCGCCGCCGGTTCCGCTGACGTGCGATCCGCTGGCGGCGCCCGCGTCCGCGGCGGACATCCCGCCGGATTATTCCTTTGCGCTTGAAGACGGCGACCTGCCGAGCGTGCCGGTCGTGGTGATCTCCGGCGTCTCCCGCCCCTCGCGCCCCTGGTTTTCGTCCGTGAGCGGACAGGACGGCCTGCGCTATGGCGGCAGCCGCAACTGGGTGTACCGCAATACCTCCGGCCCGTCCCTCACGGTGGGCAACGTCAACCCCAATGCGCCCGCCTGGGGCAGCGGCGCGCCGGTGGGCGGGCTGCAGATCGCCAACTGGGGCGGCAGCGGCGCCACATTGCCGGAAGGCAGCTTCGGTTATTCGTCCTCGCTGGGCAAGCTCAACCTCATGGACCCGGCCGCCCAGTCCGGGGCCGTGGACTACGGCGCGTCCGTCGGCAGCGGCAGCGTACGCTACGGCCTCACGCCGGTGCTGACGGTGGAAGGCCAGATGCAGAGCGCGCCGTCGCTCACCACGCGCGGCGTGGGCACCACGTACAACGCCGGCGAATTCGGCACCTTCCGGGCAGGCGCCACGCAAAGTTCGTTCGATGCGGCCAGCGGCTACCGCTACCGCTTTGGCTACAGCGTGGATGTGGCCGACACCGTGACGCTGGGCTACACCAACGAACAGATCGGCGCGGGCTACGGCGACCTGTCGACCTATTCCGACGGCGTCTCGTCCGCCCCGCAGACCCGCAATACGGTCTCTGCGGGCGTGCCGCTGTCGGGCTGGGGCACGTTGAGCGGCACGTATTCCGGCCTGCGTGAGGGGTCGGTGCTGGCCGAGCAGCGCGTGGGCCTGTCCCACAGCATGTTCGTCGCCCCCAAGGTCAAGCTGGCCGTGGGCGCGGACCGCGACATCGTGACGGGCGACTATGGCTGGCGCGCCAACCTGAGCATGCCCGTGGACACCTTCATGCGCGGCACCTGGCTCAGCTGGTAAGCGCCGGGAACGCGGACCAAAAAATCCCCCTGGGATGGGACCTGCCGGAATTGGGGCTTAAAATCCCTGCCATGATGCTTCCGGCCTACCCCCATGTCTGACGCGCGCGCCCTCGGCGTGTTGCAGCGCGTTTTCGGTTACGAATCCTTCCGCGGCGACCAGCAAGCCATTGTCGATCAGGTGATCGGCGGCGGCGACGCCCTCGTCCTCATGCCCACCGGCGGCGGCAAGTCGCTGTGCTACCAGATTCCCTCGCTGGTGCGCGAAGGCACGGGCATTGTCGTGTCGCCCCTGATCGCGCTGATGCAGGACCAGGTCGACGCCCTGACGGAACTGGGCGTGCGCGCGGCGTTCCTGAATTCGACGCAGGAATGGCGCGTGGCCCGCGACGTGGAGCAGGCGTTCCTGGATGGCGAGCTCGACCTGCTGTATGTCGCGCCCGAACGCCTCCTGACCGACCGATGCCTGCAGTTGCTGGACCGCGGCCGCATCGCGCTGTTCGCCATCGACGAAGCGCATTGCGTGTCCCAATGGGGTCACGATTTCCGTCCCGAATACCTGGGCCTGTCCATGCTGCACGAGCGCTGGCCGGACGTGCCGCGCATCGCGCTCACGGCCACGGCCACCGCCGTCACCCGTACCGAGATCGCGCAGCGCCTGTCGCTGGACGAAGCGCGCCATTTCGTCTCGAGCTTCGACCGCCCCAACATCCGCTACCGCATCGTCGAAAAGAACGAGGTGCGCAAGCAGCTGCTGGACATGATCCGCACCGAGCACGAAGGCGAATCCGGCGTGGTGTACTGCCTGTCGCGCGCCCGGGTGGAAGAGACGGCCGAATTCCTGTGCAACCAGGGCATCGATGCGATGCCGTACCACGCGGGCCTGAGCGCCCAGGTGCGGGCGGCCAACCAGTCGCGCTTCCTGCGCGAGGACGGCGTGGTGATGGTCGCCACCATTGCGTTCGGCATGGGCATCGACAAGCCGGACGTGCGCTTCGTGGCGCACATCGACCTGCCCAAGTCGGTCGAAGGCTACTACCAGGAAACCGGCCGCGCCGGCCGCGACGGCCTGCCCGCCACCGCATGGCTGGCCTACGGCTTGCAGGACGTGGTGCAGCAGCGCCGCATGATCGACGAATCGCCTGGCGACGAGTCCTATCGGCGGCGCCTGGGCCAGCAGCTCGACGCCATGCTGGGCCTGTGCGAAACCGTGGAATGCCGGCGCGTGCGCCTGCTGGCGTACTTTGGCCAGCAGATCACCGCGTGCGGCAACTGCGACGTCTGCCTGGATCCGCCCCAGGCGTGGGACGGCACCGTCGCGGCGCAGAAGGTGCTGTCGGCGGTGTACCGGCTCTGGAAGGAACGCGGCCAGCGCTATGGCGCCGGCCACATCATCGACATCCTGCGTGGCAAGGTCACCGACCGCACCCAGCAGCATGGCCACGAGACGCTCAGCGTATTCGGCGTGGGCGCCGACCTGTCCGACACCGCCTGGCGCGGCGTGCTGCGACAGCTATTGGCGCAGGGTCTCTTGACGGTGGACAACGAAGGCTTCGGCACGCTGGCCCTGACCGAAGGCAGCCGCGCCGTGCTAAAGGGCGAACGCCAGCTCATGCTGCGGCGCGAGTCCGAGAAGAAACCGCGGTCGGGCAAGACGGGCAGCGGACGGCCCAAGGCGGCGGCGATCGACCTGCCGGCCGAATTGCAGCCCGTGTTCGAAGCCCTGCGCGCCTGGCGCGGCGAAGTCGCCAAGAGCCACGGCGTGCCCGCCTACGTGATCTTTCACGACGCCACGCTGCGCGAGATCGCGCTGGCGCAGCCCGAGTCCATGGACGACCTGAGCCACATCAACGGCGTGGGGGCCCGCAAGCTGGAAGCCTACGGCGAAGAAATCCTGCAGCGGGTGGCGCGGCCGGTGCTGTAGCGCCGGCCCGGGCGCCCCGCCTTTGCGGCATGGCGCCCGGCCCGCAAGACCCTCAATAAGAAGGCGGCGGCAGCAGCGGCACGCGGCGGCGTTCCTTGCCGAACACGGACCGGTACGCCAGGATGTTGAACACCAGCACCACCGGAATCCCCACCACGGCGCCGGCCATCACGAGCCGCATCGAGCCCAGCGCGCCCGCACCGTCCCACAGCGTCATGTCGTCCAGGATCAGGTACGGGAACAGGCTGTAGGCCAGCCCGCTCAGCATCAGCAGGAACAGCGCGACCGTCAGCACGAACGGCAGCCAGCTGAAGCGGTCGGCGCGGCCCGGCAGCCGCGCCAGCAGCATTTCCGCGGCCACGAAACCGGCCAGCATCAGCACCCACACCGACGCCGCGAGGCTCAGGTGCGCGATGTTGCTCCATTTATAGAAGATGCCGGCATTGGCCAGGCCCAGGGTGACCGCGATCGACACCATGCCCACGGCGGTCCAGCGGATCGCGTGGCGCGCCCAGTTGGCCGCGCGGCGCTGCAGGTCGCCATCGACGCGCATGACCAGCCACGCGGCGCCCAGCAGCACGTAGGCCGCCACCGCGCACAGGCCCACGAACATCGCGAACCAGCCATAGCCCGCATCGGACTGGTAGCCCGTGGCAATGCGGCCAAGCAGCACGCCCTGGCCAAAGGCGGTGATGAGCGAGCCCGCCCAGAAAGCGAAGATCCAGCGCGGCTTCAATTCGTTGCGGGCGCGGATGCGGAATTCGAACGCAACGCTGCGCAGCACCACCCCCAGCACCATGAGCGTCAGCGGTCCGTAGAGTTTGCCCAGCACGGCGCCCCAGGCAAACGGAAACGCCGCCGCGAACAACCCCATGCCCAGCAGCAGCCAGAATTCATTGGCGTCGCGCCACGGGCTGAGCAGGCTCATCATGCGGCCGCGCTCGTGCTCCGGCGCGATCTGCAGCAGGATGCCCACGCCGAGGTCGAAGCCGTCCAGGACCATGCCCGCGGCAATCACGACGAACAGCAGCGCCATGAAGGCGAGCGGCATCCAGAAAGAAGGATCGTCGGGGCTCAGGCCTTGGGAGGCCGCCAGCATGGCGATCATGGCGCACCTCCGCTCAGCTTGCGCACCGGCACGACGCCGTAGCGCGCGGCATGGAACAGCATGCCGGCGAACGCGGCGAGCAGCAGCGCGTACAAGACCCCGTAACCGGCCAGGCCATACAGCACGGTGCTCGACGGCATGGAACCCAGGACCTCGGATTGCGTGACCGTGCCGTTCACGACGAAGGGCTGCAGTCCGATGATGGACACCCACCAGCCCGCGACGACGGCGATACCGCCGGAAAACATCATGCCGCACAGGACCCGCTGCCACCACGGCGGCAGGGCCGACGCGTCCAGGCCGCGGCGGAAGGTCCACAGGAAGGTCACGCAGGCCACGGCCAGCATCAGCAGGCCCAGGCCCACGGCCACGCGCACCGACCAGAAGGTCACGGCCACCGGGGGCAGCATCCCCGAATACTTGTCCAGGCCCTGATAGGTGCCGTCCGCATTGCGGTGCAGCCACATGCCGCCCGCATTGTTGAAGGTAAGGTCGCCGACATTGACGTGCGCCCGGGCGTCCGGCCAGCCGAACAGCACCAGTTGCGGCACGGGACCGCTCTGCCAGAAGCCCGCCGCGGCGGCGGCCTTGGCCGGTTGCAGCTTGGCCATCAGCTGGCCCGCGCCGGTTGCGACCGGCACTTGCAGGAAGGCGGCCACCACGGCCACCACCAGCGCCGTCTTGAACGCGCTGCGCTCGCCCTCGCCCAGCGGCCGGCGCAACGCCTGCAGCGCGGTCACGCCCATCATCAGGAACGAGGCGGCCAGCGCCGCGCCGACCATCACCACGGCCAGGCGCCAGCCGACCGAGGGATTGAGCACCACTTTCATCCAGTCATAGACCTGATAGCGGCCGTCGACCAGCAGCGCGCCATCGGGCGTCTGCATCCAGGATTGCAGGGCCAGCACCCAGAACACGGCCACGACCTGCCCCACCGCCACCATCAGGACGGCCAGCGTGTGCGCGCCATCGGACACGCGGCGCTGGCCGAACAGCATGACGCCCAGGAAACAGGATTTGAGAATGAAGACCGACAGGATGCCGTAGCCCAGCAGCGGACCGGCCACGTTGCCGATCTTGTCCATCAGCCCCGCCCACAGGCTGCCGATCTGGATCAGGACGGGCACGCTGGCGGCCAGCGTCAGCACGAAAGACAGGGCGAAGATGCGGACCCAGAAGCGGTAGGCCCCCGTCCAGCCGCCATGGCTGGACCACCGCGCGCGGATCTTGAAGAACAGCAGCACCCAGGCCAGGGCCAGGGAGACGGCGAGAAACAGCGCCAGGAAGCTAAGACTGGCCACGAACTGCGCCCGGGCCAGGGATAGGGTCGAGATATCCATAATGGCCCGTAGTGTAGAGCCAGTTACACGACTACGGGGGCGGATTGAAACCGGTTGCAGGCGTGACGAAAAGGGGCGCGGTGCGGAACGTGGCAAAATTGACGCTTTGTCGCTGCTTTTTCCTATTCTTTCAAGAATGACCTCCGCCACGACGCCGACCCCCGCCGCATCAAACTTCCTGCTCAACATCGTCCAAGACGACCTCGAAGCCAACCGCTTCCAGGGCAAGCGCTGGGCGGGCAAGCCTGGCCCGGCGGCCTTGCAGCAGCAGGGGGAAGCGGACCCGGCCCGCATCCGCACGCGCTTTCCGCCGGAGCCCAACGGCTACCTGCACATCGGCCACGCCAAGAGCATCTGCGTGAACTTCGGCCTGGCGCGCGACTTCGGCGGCGTCTGCCACCTGCGCTTTGACGACACCAACCCCGAGAAGGAAGACCAGGAATACGTCGACGCCATCATCGAGGCCGTCCACTGGCTGGGCTTCGACTGGAAGGCCGACGGCCGCGAGAACCTGTATTTCGCCAGCGACTACTTCGGCTATATGTATGAGTTCGCCGAAGCCCTGGTCGAAGCCGGCCATGCCTACGTCGACGAGCAAAGCGCCGACGAGATCCGCGCCAATCGCGGCACCCTGACCGAACCCGGCACGGATTCGCCCTGGCGCAACCGCCCGGCCGCCGAGTCCATCGCGCTGTTGCGCGAGATGCGCGACGGCAAGCATCCGGACGGCAGCCTGGTGCTGCGCGCGAAGATCAACATGGCTTCGCCCAACATCAACCTGCGCGACCCGGTCATGTATCGCGTCCGCCACGCCACGCACCACCGCACCGGCGACCAGTGGTGCATCTACCCGATGTACAGCTGGGCGCACCCGGTGGAAGACGCGCTGGAAGGCATCACGCACAGCGTCTGCACCCTGGAATTCGAAGACCAGCGTCCGTTCTACGACTGGATCCTGGCGCGCCTGGCCGAACTGGGCAAGCTGGCCCAGCCGCTGCCGCATCAATACGAATTCGCCCGCCTGAACCTGAGCTACGTCGTCACCAGCAAGCGCAAGCTGCTGCAACTGGTGAAGGAAGGCCACGTGGACGGCTGGGACGATCCGCGCATGCCCACCATCTTCGGCCTGCGCCGCCGCGGCTACACGCCCGCGTCGATCCGCCTGTTCTGCGACCGCACCGCGGTGTCCAAGTCCGACTCGCGCATCGACTACAGCCTGCTGGAGCAGGCCGTGCGCGACGATCTGGACCCCATCGCCCCGCGTTCGGTCGCCGTGCTGGACCCGATCAAGCTGGTCATCACCAACTACCCCGAAGGCCAGACCGAGACCTGCACCGCGCCGCGCAATCCGCATGACCCCGAGGCCGGCGTGCGTGAATTCCCGCTGTCGCGCGAACTGTGGATCGAACGCGACGACTTCCGCGAGGAAGCGCCCAAGAAGTATTTCCGCCTGTTCCCGGGCAACACCGTGCGCCTGAAGTACGGCTACGTCGTGCGCTGCACCGGCTTTACCAAGAACGAAGCCGGCGAGGTCGTCGAAGTGCAGGCCGAATACCTGCCCGACACCAAGAGCGGCACGCCGGGCGCGGACAGCGTCAAGGTCAAGGGCAACATCACGTGGGTGAGCGCGGCGCACGCGGTGCCTGCCCAGATTCACCTGTACGACCGCCTCTTTGCCGATCCGCGTCCGGACGGCGGCGACAAGGACTTCCTGGCCTGCCTGAACCCCAACTCCAAGCAGACCGTCACGGCCTGGCTGGAGCCCGGCACCGTGGCCACGCCCGGCGCCACCTGGCAATTCGAGCGCCTGGGCTATTTCACGGCCGACCTGAAGGACTCGACGCCTGACGCGCCGGTGCTCAACCGCATCGTGACCCTGCGCGATTCCTGGGCCCAGGGTTGACGCGCCCACGCGCGCAATACCGGGAAAAGGCGCCTTTGCGGCGCCTTTTTCTTTCGCCGTGCGCCCGGCGCAGGCCGTCCCGGGCGGGTTATCATCCCCGACATCCCGCAGCCGGTCGAGGACGCCGTTTTCCGGCGTCCAGACCGCCAGCCAAAATCAAGATGAACACTGAATCGCTAGCCCTGGACTTCAAGAGCGCCACCCTTTATGCCATCCGGGTGGTTTTGCATAGTGCCGATCCCGAACGCCTGAACGCTGCGCTCGCCAAACGCATGGCCGATGCCGGCAGCTTCTTTGAAAACGAGCCCGTCGTCATCGACGCCAGCCGCGTCGAGGAAAAGATCGATTGGACGGCATTGGTGACGGCGCTGCGCGGCCACAACCTGCCCCCGATCGGCGTGGTGGCCGAAGGCGCCAACCTGCAGGCCGCGCGCGAAGCCGGCCTGACGCCCGTCGAACTGTCCACGCCGGCAGCGCGCCCCGCCCCCGTGGTGGACACCGCGCCGCCCAACGACGTCGCCACGCCGGTGCCGTCCGTGCCGGCGGCCGCGGTCGAAATCGCGCCCGCACCCACCGACACCTCGGCCCAGGCCGCGCCGGCGCCTGCGTCCGATGCGGCCGCGCAAGACAAGCCCGCGGCCGATGAAGCCGCCGATGCGCAGGCTGCCGCCCCCGCCGCAGCGGCCGATGCGGATCCCCTGCCCGCCCGCGCCGCCAGCAGCACCACGTCCGCGTCCAGCCCGACGGCCGCGGCGCCGCACTCGTCTTCGGCGCTGGTGATCACGCGCCCGCTGCGTTCGGGGCAACGCGTCTATGCCCGCCACACGGACCTGGTGGTGATCGGCATGGTCAGCCAGGGCGCCGAGGTCATCGCCGACGGCAACGTGCACGTCTACGGTCCGCTGCGCGGCAAGGCCATGGCCGGCGCGCGCGGCGATACGTCGGCGCGCATCTTCACGACGCATCTGGATGCGGAACTGCTGGCAGTGGCGGGCGTGTATCGCGTGGTCGAGGACAAGCTCGACCGCACGCTGCAGAATCAGCCCGCGCTGGTCCGGCTGGATGGCGACACGCTGCGCATCGAAGCGCTGAAGGCCTGATGCCGCGCGCTGTGTGCGGCATCCTGCGAGACGGCGGTCCGGCAGCGGCCCGCTCAAATCTCAACACATCCTGTAAGAAGCCTTACACGGGCTTTTTGCTTTACGATAACGCGATTTATTCGAACATAAGGGTTTGATCGTCATGACACGCATTGTTGTGGTGACTTCCGGCAAAGGCGGCGTGGGCAAAACCACGACGAGCGCCAGTTTTTCCGCGGGCCTCGCGATGCGGGGCCACAAGACCGCTGTCATCGACTTCGACGTCGGCCTGCGCAACCTCGACCTGATCATGGGTTGCGAGCGTCGCGTGGTGTATGACTTCGTCAATGTGATCCAGGGCGAGGCGACCCTCAAGCAAGCGCTCATCAAGGACAAGCAGCTCGAAAACCTTTTCATCCTGCCGGCTTCGCAAACGCGCGACAAGGATGCGCTGACGCAGGAAGGCGTGGAAAAGGTCATCAACGACCTGAAGGACATGGGTTTCGACTACATCGTCTGCGACTCCCCCGCGGGCATCGAGACCGGCGCGCTGATGGCGGCCTACTTCGCGGACGACGCGCTGGTGGTCACCAACCCCGAAGTCTCGTCGGTGCGCGACTCCGACCGCATCCTGGGCATCCTGGCCGCCAAGTCCAAGCGCGCGGTCGAGGGTGACGAGCCGGTCAAGGAATACCTGCTGCTCACGCGCTACAACCCCAAGCGCGTGTCCGACGGCGAAATGCTGTCGCTGACCGACATCGAAGACATCCTGCGCATCAAGCTCATCGGTGTGATTCCCGAATCGGAAGCCGTGCTGCAGGCCTCGAACCAGGGCTTGCCGGCCATCCACCTGAAAGACACCGACGTCTCGGAAGCCTACAAGGATGTGGTCAGCCGTTACCTTGGCGAAGACAAGGCCCTGCGCTTTACCGACTACGAAAAGCCGGGTTTCCTGAAACGCCTGTTCGGAGGCAAGTAAGCGATGTCCTTCCTGTCGTTTCTGCTCGGTCAAAAGAAGACCTCCGCGTCCGTCGCCAAAGAACGGTTGCAGATCATCCTTGCCCACGAGCGTGGCCGCGGGGATTCCCCCGATTACCTGCCGCAACTCCAGCAGGAACTGATCGCGGTCATTTCCAAGTACGTGAAGATCAATCCTGAAGACATCAAGGTGCACCTGGAACGCCAGGACACGCTCGAGGTGTTGGAAGTGAAGATAGAAATGCCGCAGAACGAGACCTGACGTCTCTGCTGTGCGCCGGCCTTGCCGGCGCGCATTGCGCAAAAAAACGCCCGGCATTGCCGGGCGTTGCTTTTGGGGCGACGAAGGCTTAGCGCTTGCCCACCTGATCGCCGATCACACCGCCGATCGCCGCGCCGCCGACCGTGCCGAGCACGCCGCCGTTGGTGATGACGGCGCCCGCCACGCCGCCCAGTGCGGCGCCGCCCACGGTACTCTTCTGGCGATGGCTCATGCCATCCCACGATGAACAACCCGCCATGGTGGCAGCCAGCGCCACGGCGGCACAGATCTTGGAAAGCGATGCGATTTTCATGATGAAGCTCCTGTTCTTTTACCCGGGGCCGCACCGGTGAACCCAAACGCGAGCGCGCGGACCT
This sequence comes from Achromobacter sp. E1, assembly GCF_037039475.1. Lineage (NCBI taxonomy): Bacteria > Pseudomonadati > Pseudomonadota > Betaproteobacteria > Burkholderiales > Alcaligenaceae > Achromobacter > Achromobacter sp. E1. The sequence continues at coordinate 1,031,692 of NZ_CP146253.1, read as the reverse complement.
TTTTGGGGTTAGGAGCCTTCAGGATCGCAAAATATCCGGGGACATGGTGTTAGGTTTGCCCAGGAATTGTGTCAAAGGGAGAGCAAATCGTTGCGCTCTCCTGGGGACGATGTTGCAGGCGCGGGCCGCTATTTGACCAGACGTAACACGTCGCGAAAGCGCGGGTGCTCGCAGGTTTCCATCCATTCGAAAATCGCCATTTCCGACGTGACGATTTCCGCGCCGTGCGCGCGGGCGCGGCGCATCGCGGCATGATGGTCCGACGGCTTGCGCGAGCCTGCCGCGTCCGCGACCAGCACGGCCTTGTAGCCCAGCTCCACGAGGCCGATGACGGTTTGCAGCACGCAGATGTGCGCCTCGCAGCCCGCCACCAGCACCGTGCGGCGCGAGGCCGGCAGCCAGCCGTCGAAACCCGGTTCCCGGGCTGACGAAAAGTGCATCTTCTGGAAGGTGGCCTGGACCAGTTCGCGCAACGGATCCACGGTCACGCCCAGCATCTTGCTGTGGTGCTCGGTGGCCACGACCGGCACATCAAGCAACCGCGCCGCCTGCGCCAGCTTGCGCGCGGCGTTGAGCACGGCATCGCCGTCGTGGATGACAGGCATCAGGCGGCCCTGCATGTCGACGATCAGCAGGGTGGAATCGGTGGCGGACAGCAGCATGGTGAAAGACTCCTGGGGGCAAGGCGTCAGCATAACGCTGTGGGGCGATGGCGTCGCGCGGGGCCGGTGTCTGATGGGCCGGTGTCTGACACCCTTGGGAGACGCACTTGGTATGACGCCGATCTCACCAGGGTGTCAGACACCTCGGAGGAGACACCTCAGACACCTCGGAGGATCTTTGACGCCAAAAAAAATCCCGGCGCTTGGCCGGGATGCTTGGCGTGTATTCCTACTGGCTGGTGTCTGACACCCTTGCGGCGGCGTCTTGAATTGACGGCTGTGCCACCTGGGTGTCAGACACCAGAGGAATCGGCTTTCGTCTATTTACTTCAGCGCCTTGTAGCGCAGGCGCTTGGGCTTGGCGCCCTCTTCGCCCAGGCGGCGCTTCTTGTCGGCTTCGTATTCCTGGTAGTTGCCGTCAAAGAACACGACTTGCGAATCGCCTTCGAACGCGAGGATGTGAGTGGCGATACGGTCCAGGAACCAGCGATCGTGGCTGATGACCATGACGCTGCCGGGGAATTCGAGCAGCGCGTCTTCCAGGGCGCGCAGCGTTTCGACGTCAAGGTCGTTGGACGGTTCGTCAAGCAAGAGGACGTTGCCGCCGGCGATCAGCGTCTTGGCCATGTGCAGGCGGCCGCGTTCGCCGCCCGAGAGCTGGCCCACGACCTTGTTCTGGTCGCCGCCCTTGAAGTTGAAGCGGCCCAGATAGGCGCGCGACGACATTTCGAACTTGCCCACGGTCAAGAGGTCGGCGCCGTCAGCCACCGCATCAAATACCGTCTTCTTGTCTTCCAGCGCGTCGCGCGACTGGTCGACGTACGCCAGCTTGACGGTCTGGCCGATCTTCACTTCGCCCGAATCCGGCTGCTCGCGGCCGGCGATCATGCGGAACAGCGTGGACTTACCGGCGCCGTTCGCGCCGATGATGCCCACGATGGCGCCCGGCGGCACCTTGAAGCTGAGATTGTCGATCAGCAGGCGGTCGCCGTAGGCCTTGCTGACGTTGTTGAACTCGATGACCTCGTTGCCCAGGCGCTCGCCCACGGGAATGAAGATTTCCTGGGTTTCGTTGCGCTTCTGGTATTCGTAGGAAGACAGTTCCTCGAAACGCGCCAGACGCGCCTTGGCCTTGGCCTGGCGGCCCTTCGGGTTCTGGCGCACCCACTCCAGTTCCTTCTTGATGGTCTTCTGGCGCGCGGATTCGGAGGACTCTTCCTGCTTGAGGCGGTCTTCCTTCTGTTCGAGCCACGAGCTGTAGTTGCCCTTCCAGGGGATGCCGTAGCCGCGGTCCAGTTCCAGGATCCATTCGGCCGCGTTGTCCAGGAAGTAGCGATCGTGGGTCACGCCGACGACAGTGCCAGGGAACTTGTGCAGGAATTGCTCCAGCCACTCCACGCTCTCGGCGTCCAAGTGGTTGGTGGGCTCGTCCAGCAGCAGCATGTCGGGCTTGGACAGCAGCAGGCGGCACAGGGCCACGCGGCGCTTTTCACCACCGGACAGCTTGCCGACGATGGCGTCCCAGGGCGGCAGGCGCAGTGCGTCGGCGGCGATTTCCATCTGGTGTTCGATGTCGTCCGCGCCGCTGGAAGCGGCGGCGGCGATGATGGCTTCGAGTTCGGCCTGTTCAGCGGCCAGCGCATCGAAATCGGCGTCGGGTTCCGCGTACGCGGCGTAGACCTCGTCCAGGCGCTTCTTGGCGGTGACGACAGCGCCCAGACCTTCCTCGACCGCCTGGCGGACGGTGTGCTCGGGATTGAGCTGCGGTTCCTGCGGCAGGTAACCGATGTTCAGGCCGGGCATGGGCACGGCTTCGCCTTCGATCTCGCGGTCGACGCCCGCCATGATCTTCAGCAGCGTCGACTTGCCCGAGCCGTTCAGGCCCAGCACGCCGATCTTGGCGCCAGGAAAAAACGAAAGCGAGATATCGCGCAGGATCTGCCGCTTGGGCGGCACGATCTTGCCGACGCGGTTCATGGTGTAGACGTATTGGGCCATGGGCTCGTAGGTGAGATATAGCTGAGAAACCGTTGATTGTAGGCCGGAACCCTGACCGGCGTGCGGCAGGCGTGATCCGGCCCCATGCCGCCTCAGCGGGTTTTTGCCGCGCGCCCCGGCATGCCCGGCGTGCGCATCTGCGCCAGCATCACGCCGGCCAGCGCCAGCGCGCCGCCGGCAATGTGAAAGAGATGCGGCTTTTCATCGAGGAACAGCGCCGCGATGGCCACCGTGAACACGGGCATGACGTTCAGGAAGATGCTGGCGCGGTTGGGCCCCAGGTGGCGCACGCCCTGCATCCACAGATACGGCGCGAACAGCGACGGGAACACCGCGGCATACAGCACCAGCGGCACGTTGGCCGCATTGAGCGGCGACGGCGCGGCCAGCAGGAAGGCGGGAAGCTGGAACAGGATGCCGAACGCGACCTGCACGTACAGCGACTGCCACGGCCCCACCGGCAGCGCCCAGCGCCGTAGCAGCACGCCGTACAGCGCATAGGCCAGGGCGCCCAGCCCCATCAGCACGTCGCCATGGTTGGCGCCTACCGACAGCAGCCGGGCCGGATCGCCCTCGCCGATCAGCAGCGCCAGCCCGGCCAGCGAGACCAGGCTGCCCAGCACGGCCATCGTCGAGGGCCGCTCACGCATGATGACCGCCATGACGGCGATGGTCATGAGCGGAATCATCGCGGTGATGAAACCCATGTTGGTGGCCGTGGTCGAGGCGGCCGCCACGTAGGCGAGGCCCTGGTACAGCGCCATGCCCAGTCCGCCCAGCACCGCGAACTTCGGCAGATGCGCCAGCACCTGGCGTCGCTGCGCCCAGACGCCAGGCAACGCAAAGGGGGTCAGCACGATGCCCGCCAGCGCCCAGCGGTAAAAGCCAATGGCGGCGGGCGCGATCACGCCGGCGGCCATCTTGGTCACGATCATGTTGACCGACCAGATCAGGGCGGCCAGCAGGGGAAACAGGAAAAAGCGGAGGGGAAGCTGCGGAGCGTCGGCGCGCATGTTTGAAACGGGAAGGCAGGAAGACGAAAGCCGGCCAGTGTAGGCCTCGTCCGGCTTGATGTATACGTCACCGATATGCCGCCGCCCCGGCACGCCATCCGGATACCGCACACGTTTCTTCGTAATCCAAGCGCCCGATGCAACGCAGCGCCGTTCGCGCGACAATAGCGCCTGACGTATCTGCCGTGCCGTCGCGGCTTCATCGCGCCCAGGAACCAACATGTCCGCCTCTGCCACTCCACCCGCTTCCTTGACCCATTTCAGCGCCCCCGAACTGGACATGCTGGCCAAGACCGCGGACGCCCTCAGCGCCTATCTGGGCAAGCCTGTGCTGGCGGAAGTGGTGCTGGGCGACGAAGGCACCGAATGGGTGACCTACGGCGTCCCAATGGACGAGAAAGCCGAGGCCGACGAGGAACAGACGCACGTGCAGATGGGCGGGCCGGGCGCGCGCCTGCTCGGCAACCGCGGAGGCCTGCCGCAGTCCGATGACGACACCTACGACTGCCTGTACCTGTGGGCGATCCAGATCTCGCTGAACGACGGCGAGCGCTTCATCAAGCTGGACCACGACGGCGAAGAGTCCGCCTGGTCCGACAACCTTGAGGAAGTGCTGCCTTTCGCCCTGACCGAGGAACCGCAGCCCGATCCGGACGAAGAAGACGAGGAAGAGGACGACGACGCGGACGACGAGGACGACGACACGCCCTACGACGACGTCCACAACCACCGCCATTGAGCGCGGCGCGCCGCAGCCCGGGCAGGCGCCCGGTCCGCGGCGGCGGCAGGATCACACCGTGATCCGGCCTTCCTCGACGGCGTGGCAGGCCACGATCGACACCCCCGCCAGCTTCGCGGCCGGCGCCTCGGCCTTGCATCGGTCGTTGGCGTGCGGGCAGCGCGGATGGAAGGTGCAGCCGGACGGCGGATTCAGGGGATTGGGCACCTCGCCCGCCACCGCCGTGCGAGGCTTGCCTGCGCCGTTGATGTCCGGAATCGCCTCGAGCAGCATCCGCGTGTAGGGATGCCGCGGCCGCGCAAAGAGTTCGTCGCGCGGCGCCACTTCCACCATGCGCCCCAGGTACATCACCCCCACGCGGTCGGCCACGTGGTGCACGACGGCCAGGTTGTGGGAAATGAACAGGTACGTCAGCCCCAGCTTGCGTTGCAGGTCCTTCATCAGGTTCAGCACCTGCGCCTGCACCGACACGTCCAGCGCCGACGTGGGCTCGTCGCACACCAGGAACTCCGGATTGACCGCCAGCGCCCGCGCAATCGAGATGCGCTGGCGCTGGCCGCCCGAGAACTGGTGCGGATAGCGGCCCTGGTCCGCCGGGTCCAGCCCCACCTGCCGGAGCAGATCGCCCACGCGCGCGACGCGCTCGTCTTGCGTCATCTGCGTGTGGGTCAGCATCGGCTCGGCGATGATGCGGCCCACGCGCCAGCGCGGATTCAGGCTGGCATAGGGATCCTGGAAGATCATCTGCAGGCGCTTGCGCAAGGCACGGCCGCCCGACTCGGACATGCGCGACAGCGGCTGGCCATCGAACTGGATGTCGCCGCGGGTCAGCCCGTACAGCCCCACCAGCATACGCGCGACCGTCGATTTTCCGCAGCCGGATTCGCCCACCAATGCGAGCGTCTCGCCGCGGGCGATGTCGAACGACACCCCGTCCACCGCGCGCAGCATCACTTTGGGCTTGCGCGCCAGCGTGCGCTCCAGCCAGGGCGGCGACACGTCGAACCAGCGTGCCGCGTCCTTTACTTGAACCAAGGGCGTGCTCATGCGGCCACCTCCAACGTATTGCCTTTGTCATGCAGCCAACAGGCCGCGCGCGACGTGCCCGCGGGCATCAGCTCGGGGCGGTCGTGCGCGCAGCGCGGCAGGCGCTGGCCGCAGCGCGGGTTGAACGCACAGCCCGGCGGAATGGCGTTCAGCCGCGGCATGCTGCCGTCGATCTGCACCAGCCGCTCGATATGGCCTTCGAGCGTGGGAATGGACCCCATGAGCCCCGCCGTGTAGGGGTGGCGCGGCTTGTGGATCACGTCGGCCACCGGCCCGATCTCGGCCACGCGGCCGGCGTACATCACCGCCACGCGGTCGGCGGTCTCGGCGATCACGCCCATGTCGTGCGTGATCAGCATGACGGCCGTGCCGTGCTCGCGGCACAGCCGCTTGAGCAGTTCGATGATCTGCGCCTGGATCGACACATCCAGCGCGGTGGTGGGTTCGTCGGCCACCACCAGCTTGGGCTCGGCGGCCAGGGCCAGCGCGATCACCACGCGCTGGCGCATGCCGCCGGAAAACTGGTGCGGGTAGTGGTCGATGCGCTCGCGCGCGGCGGGAATGCCGGTGGACGCCAGCAGTTCCACCGCGCGGTTGCGCGCCTGCGACCACGTCATGTCCAGATGCGTGACGATGGTTTCGGCCAACTGCCTGCCCACCGTGTACAGCGGGTTCAGGGAGGTCAGCGGGTCCTGGAATACCGCGCCGATCTCGCGGCCGCGCACGCGGCGCATCTGTTCGTCGGGCAGGTTGTCGATGCGCCGGCCCGCCAGCAGGATCTCGCCGGCGGCGATGCGGCCCGGCGGTTCGAGCAGGCCGATGATGGAAGCGCCGGTCAGCGATTTGCCGGCGCCGGATTCGCCCACCACGCCCAGGACTTCGCCGGCCTGGATGGAAAAGGACACATCGTCCAGGGCGCGTAGCGTGCCGCGGCGCGTGGGAAATTCCACGCGCAGGTTGCGGACTTCGAGTAATGCGCTCATGGTTACCCTCAGTTCAGACGCGGGTTGAGTGCGTCGCGCAGCCAGTCACCCAGCAGGTTGACCGACAGCACCAGCAGCACCAGCGCCGCGCCCGGGAAAATGGTGATCCACCACTCTCCGGAAAACAGGAAATCGTTGCCGATCCGGATCAGCGTGCCCAGCGACGGCGCGGTCGGCGGCACCCCCACCCCCAGGAACGACAGCGTCGCCTCGGTGATGATGGCGGTGGCCAGGTGCACCGTGGCCAGCACCAGCACCGGACCCAGCACGTTGGGCAGCACGTGGCGGAACATGATGACGGGCGAGGCCACGCCGATCACGCGCGCGGCCTGCACGTACTCGCGGTTCTTTTCGACCAGCGTCGAACCGCGCACCGTGCGGGCGTACTGCGGCCAGCCGGCCAGCGCGATGGCGCCGATCAGCACCGGGAAGGCGATGATCTCGTGCATCTCGCGCGGCACCGCCGCCCGCGCCACGCCGTCGATCAGGAGCGCGATCAGGATGGCGGGGAACGAAAGCTGCACGTCGGCGACACGCATGATGAAGGCGTCGATGCGGCCGCCGGCATAACCCGACACCAGCCCGAGCACGATGCCGATCAGCATGGACAGCAGCACCGAGGCCAGGCCGATCAGCAGCGACACGCGCGTGCCGTAGAGGATGGCCGAGTACAGGTCGCGGCCCTGGCTGTCGGTGCCCAGCAGGTACGTGGCCTGCCCGTTGGGTTCCCAGGCCGGCGGCAGCAGCGCGTCCAGCAGTTCGACCTTGGTCAGGTCGAACGGATTGTGCGGCGCGACCCAGCCGGCCCCGAAGGAGCCGATCAGGAGGGCCGCGAGCAGCAGGGTGGCCATGATGGCCACGGGCGCCCGGCGCCAGGCCCAGGCAATGTCGCTGTCCCACCAGCGTTTGAGTACGGCGCGCATCAGTGAGCCCCCCCGCCGCGAGTCAGCCCGGAACGCAGCCGCGGGTCCACGACGAAATACAGAAGATCGACGATCAGGTTGATGACCACGAACACCAGCGCGATCAGGCACAGGTACGCGGCCATCACCGGCACGTCGGCGAATTGGACGGCCTGGATGAAAAGCAGGCCCATGCCCGGCCACTGGAACACGGTCTCGGTCACGATGGCGAAGGCGATGATGCCGCCCAGCTGCAGGCCGGTGATGGTGATGACGGGCACCATCGTGTTCTTGAGCGCGTGGCCGAAGTGGATGGCGCGGCGCTTCAGGCCCCGGGCGCGCGCGAATTTGATGTAGTCCGAGCGCAGGACCTCCAGCATTTCGGAGCGCACCAGCCGCAGCACCAGCGTCATCTGGAAGAGCGACAGCGTGATGGACGGCAGGATGAGATGCTTCCAGCCCGTGGCGGTGAACAGGCCCGAGGTCCACCAGCCCAGGCTGACGGTATCGCCGCGCCCATAGCTGGGCAGCCAGCCCAGTTGCACGGAAAACACCAGGATCAGCAGGATGCCGATCAGGAAGGTCGGCAGCGACACACCCAGCAGCGACCCGGCCAGCAGCATCTGCGAGACCAGGCTGTTGCGCTTGAGCGCGGTGTACACGCCCAGCGGCACGCCCACGACCAGCGCCAGCAAGGCAGCCACCATCGACAGCTCAAGCGTGGCGGGCAGGCGGGATTTGAGCAGGGTGGAAACGGGTTCGCTCTGGCGCAGGGAGATGCCGAAATTGCCCTGCACGGCATTGGCCACGAAATGGCCGAATTGAACGATGGCCGGCTCGTTCAGGCCCAGGCGTTCACGCAGTTCGATGCGCTCGGCATCGGTGGCGTCCTGTCCCAGCATGATGGTGACAGGGTCGCCGACGTATTGAAAAAGCACGAAGGCCAGTAGCGCGACGGTGAGCATCACCGCTACGGCCTGCAACAGGCGACGCAGTATGAAAGCGAACATAGGCGGAAAAATGCAAGACGGCGGAACCGGGTAGGTCCCGCCGTCTGGTTAGCCTGGATCAGTCAACCTTGACCCAATCGGCAACGAGGCGGTTGTCGGCACGGTGGATGACCGTGACGTTCTTGCGCATGGCCCAGGGGATGACCTGGTCATGCAGCGGGATGTGCCCGAAGTCCTTGGCGTGCCCTTCCAGCACGGTGATGATGTCGGCGTCGCGCTTCTTCGGATCGGTCTCGGTCTTGATCCGGTCGATGATGACGTCCAGTTCCTTGTTGCTGTAGTTGCCCAGGTTGTACATGCCGTCCGCGCCCTCGCCCTTGGTGCGGATCAGGTTCTGCAGCGTGTACATGGCGTCGAACGTGGGCACGCCCCAGCCGAACAGATAGGCGCTGGTGTCGAACGACTGCACCTTCGGGAAGTAGGTGGACCGCGGCATGGCGTTCATGGTGGCCTTGACGCCGACCTTGGCCCACATGCCGACGACGGCCTGACAGATGGCTTCGTCGTTGATGTAGCGGTTGTTCGGGCAGTCCAGCGTGAAGTTGAGCGTGCCGTCGTAGCCGGCTTCCTTCAGCAGGGCGCGGGCCTTTTCGGGATCGTAGGGCACGCGCTTGTGCAGCGATTCGGCCCAGCCATGCACCTGCGGCGCGATCATCGTGCCGGTGGGCGCCGACAGGCCGCGCATCACGGCGCGCTTGATGGCGTCGACGTCGATGGCGCGGTACAGCGCTTCGCGCACGCGGACGTCCTGGAACGGGTTCTTGCCCTTGATGTTGGAGTACTGCAGCTCCGGACGCTTCTGGTCCAGGCCCAGGTAAATGGTGCGGTATTCGTTGCCCTCGACGACCTTCTGCGACTGGCGCAGGCGGTCCAGGTCTTGCGCGGCCGGATCCAGCACGAAGTCGATCTCGCCGGACAACAGCGCGGCGGTGCGCGTGGCGTTCTGCTTGATCGGCGTGAACACGACTTCGGTCACGTTGCCGACCTTGCCGGCCTTGTTCCACCAGTCCTTGTTTTCCTCGAAGACCGTGCGCACGTCGACTTCGCGGCTCTTGAGCTTGTAGGGACCGGTGCCGTTGGTGTTGCGCGCGCCGTAGGTTTCTTCCTTGTTGACGAAGTCCTGCGGCTTGGCGATGTTGTTCTTTTCGGACCAGGCCTTGTTCATGATGAACACGTTGGTCAGCTGGCGCAGCAGCACGGGGTTGGGCGCGGAGGTTTCGATCTCGACCGTCAGGTCGTCGATCTTGCGCGCTTCCTTGATGCCGGTGGTATAGGCCTTGTAGTTGGACGTGGGCGCCATGGCGCGGTGGATCGAGAACACCACGTCGTCGGCGGTGAACGCGGCGCCGTCATGGAACTTGACGTTGGGGCGCAGCTTGAAGCGATACAGCGTGGGCGACACCTGCTCCCATTCCGTGGCCAGACGCGGCGACACCTTGAAGGACTTGTCGTAGTCGACCAGCGGCTCGTAGATGTAGCTGTTGGCGGCGATCGTCATGCCCTCGTTTTGCGAGTGCGGATCGAACGTGAGGATGTCGCCCTGAGCGGCCCAGCGGAAGGTCTTGGCTTGCCCGATCGAGGGCACTGCCACGGCGGCGGCGATCGCGATAGCAATCAAAGTGCGGCGCATAAGTGTCAACTCCTGACAGTAGTCTGAATACCGGCGCGAGTGTGCCTACCAGCGAGACCCGCGTCAATTCAGGGTTTGTGCGTACCGGAGGGGGTTTTCAGAGAGAGCGGGAAATCAGGGACGCATAAGCATGTAACGAAATAATCGGACCGAACGATGTTCGAGTGCGTGCTTGCAACGGATGGCGTCATTCGTCGGTGTCGATGGGCAGTTCCAGCGGCACGTGCTCGGTCATCAGGACATCGAGCATTTCGATCAGCATCGCGGCCTTGGCTTCGCCGAAGGGCGCGAGCACCGCCTTTTGATGCTGCAAGGCCTGTTCGCACAGCCCGCCGATGAGGTTTGAGCCCTTGGCCGTGATGCAGACGCGCGTCTGGCGACGGTCTGCGCGTACGCCGGTGCGGGCCACCAGCCCGTCGGCCTCCATGCGCTGCACGACCTTGCTGAGCGTGGGCTGCTTGGTGATGGCCAGCACCGCCAGGCTGCCGATGGTTTCGCCGGCGCTGCCCTGAAGACTGGCCAGCACGCGCCATTCGGTCACGGACAACCCGGCAGCCTTGACCTGTTGATGGAATTCCGCCGAGATGCGCTGGCTGGCCTGCGCGAGCAGGTAGGCCAGGTAGCCGTCGACGAAGCGCGGGCCTGTTGCGGCCGCGCGCGTGCCGCGTGGCTTATCTGCCTGCATGTTGGTTTGCTCCCACGCACCCATTTCGAAGGCCCGCACCGTTGCCGAAAAGCGCATTGCACCACGACGGCGCAGCCGCGCGCCATGATGTACCGCAATGCTGTTGCGCAGCACAGGGTATACCCCAAATCGCAACCCGTTTTTGCACCATTGCAGCGCTCCGAAACCGTCAAAAAGCTAAAGGACAACCAGTATATACACCCTTGTTTTTGCGTGATATTTTTTAATTTCCATGAAATTTCATCTTTTTTATTGACAGCTAAAACGTTGACTCCTAAAGTATTTTTCAGGCGATGTTTTCGTGGCAGGACGATGCTGCACGGCAGCACGGATTAAGGACCCGCCCGGGTCCGCGTAAGGGATCCAGATGGCGGAAAGATCTTTCAAAAAAGAAGTCCAGCAGCTGCGCATCGGCGCGGGCGAGGAATTTCGCGGCGAAGGGATTCTTGCCGTCACGAAGGCGCTGCTTCAATCGGGCGTGGGCTACGTCGCCGGCTATCAGGGTTCGCCGATCTCGCATCTGATGGATGTGCTGGCCGACGCCAACGACATCCTGCAGGAACTGGGCGTGCACTTCGAAGCCAGCGCCTCGGAAGCCACGGCCGCGGCCACGCTGGCGGCCTCCGTCATGTACCCCATCCGCGGCGCCGTCACCTGGAAATCCACGGTGGGCACCAACGTCGCGTCCGACGCGCTGGCCAACCTGGCGTCGGGCGGCGTCACGGGCGGCGCGCTGGTCATCGTGGGCGAAGACTACGGCGAAGGCTCGTCGATCATGCAGGAACGCTCGCACGCGTTCGCCATGAAGTCGCAGATCTGGCTGCTGGACCCGCGCCCGAATCTGGAGAGCATGGTCAAGGCAGTGGAAGACGGCTTTGCGCTGTCCGAAGCCAGCAAGACGCCCGTGATGCTGCAACTGCGCATCCGCGGCTGCCACGTGCACGGGCGCTTCATCGCCAAGGAAAACAAGCGCCCGGCCTTCAGCCTGGCCGAGGCGCTGGAAAGCCCGGCGCGCGACACCAGCCGCATCGTGCTGCCGCCGGCGTCGTTCCTGCACGAACAGGAAAAGATCAAGGAGCGCTGGCCCGCGGCCATCCGCTACATCAAGGAACACCAGCTCAACGAACTCTTCGACGGCGAGCAGGACGATATCGGACTGATCCTGCAGGGCGGCCTGTACAACGGCGTGATTCGCGCGCTGCAGCTCCTGGGCCTGGCGGACAACTTCGGCAACAGCCGCATCCCGCTGTACGTCATGAACGTGACCTACCCCGTCATCGAGGACGAGGTCATCGACTTCTGCCGGGGCAAGCGCGCCGTGCTGCTGCTGGAGGAAGGCCAGCCCGACTACATCGAGCAGAACTTGCACGCGGTACTGCGCCGCGCGGGTGTGAGCACGCAGTTGTCCGGCAAGGACGTGCTGCCGATGGCAGGCGAATACACCACCCAGGTCATGCGCGACGGCCTGCGCGAGTTCCTCAAGCGCAACCGGCCGGAATCGCTGCAGACGCATCCGGCGGTGGCGGCGGATGGCCAGGCGCAAGCCCCGGCTGAACCGCAGGCGGAACCTGCCGCGATCTCGATCACCGAAATCTCGCGGCCCAAACCCGCGCGCCCCGCCGAGCAGCCCATCACCTTCCACAAGCACGTCGAAGGGCTGGCCGCCGTGGTGCCGCCGCGGCCCGCCGGCTTCTGTACGGGCTGTCCGGAGCGGCCGATCTTTTCCGCGCTGACGCTGGCGCAGGAAACGCTGGGCCAGCACCATATCTCGTGCGACATCGGCTGCCACCTGTTTTCCATCCTGCCGCCGTTCAACCTGGGCGCCACGACGATGGGCTACGGGCTGGGCGCCTCCAGCGCTGCCGCGTTCAACGTGCCGGCCGCCAAGCGGCCCATCTCCATCATGGGCGACGGCGGCTTCTGGCATAACGGGCTGGCGTCCGGCATCGGCAACGCGGTGTTCAACAAGTACGACGGCGTCATCGTCATCGTCGACAACTTCTACGCCTCGGCCACCGGCGGGCAGGACATCCTGTCCTCGCGCGCCGACAACCCCGACCGCTCGACCAACAACCCGATCGACCAGGCCGTGCGCGGCGTGGGCGTGAAGTGGGTGCGCACGCTGGACCGGACCTACGACGTCGCCAAGGTGCGCGCCACCATCGAAGAGGCGCTGACCACCGACATCAAGGGTCCCAAGGTCATCATCGCGCAGTCCGAATGCATGCTGAACAAGCAGCGGCGCGTGAAGCCGCTCTTCAACAAGGCGGTCAAGGAAGGCAAGCGCGTCGTGAAGGAACGCTTTGGCGTGGACCCGGATGTCTGCACGGGCGACCACGCCTGTATCCGGCTGTCCGGCTGCCCGTCGCTGACGGTCAAGGACAGCGGCGACCCGCTCAAGGAAGATCCGGTCGCGCACGTGGAAAGCAGCTGCGTGGGCTGCGGCAACTGTGGCGAGGTCGCGCATGCGGCCGTGCTGTGCCCGTCGTTCTACCGCGCCGACATCATCCACAACCCGACCGGCGCCGACCGCTTCGTGGCGCGCCTGCGCGGCGCGGTGATCGGCTTTCTGCAACGGCGCCGCGCGGCGCGCCTGGCGCACGACGCCCTTTGAGGAACCCAGCACCATGAACGCGGCGGTGATGCAACAAGGCAACCCCATCAAGATCGCCATCCTGGCCATGGGCGGCCAGGGCGGCGGCGTGCTGGCCGACTGGATCGTCGACATGGCCGAGCACGCAGGCTGGTGGGCGCAGACGACCTCGGTGCCGGGCGTGGCGCAGCGCACCGGCGCCACGATCTACTACCTGGAGCTGCTGCCTGAGGCCGACGTGCAGCGCGCGGGCCGCCAGCCGGCCCTGGCGCTGATGCCCACGCCGGGCGACGTGGACCTGGTGGTTGCCGCCGAATTGATGGAAGGCGGCCGCGCCATCCAGCGCGGTCTCGTGACGCCCGAACGCACGGTCCTGATCGCGTCGTCGCACCGCAGCTTTGCAGTCAGCGAAAAGTCCGCGCCCGGCAACGGGATCGCGGACCCGAACAAGGTGCTGGAAGCGGGACGCGCCGCCGCGCGCCGCTTCCTGTGCTTCGACCTGCAGGATCTGGCCGACCGCGCCGGCAGCGTCATCAGCGCCAGCCTCTTTGGCGCGGTGGCCGGCAGCGGCGCCCTGCCCTTTACCCGCGACGACTTCGAGGCCACCGTGCGGCGCGCGGGGCTGGGCGTGGACGCGAGCCTGCGGGCGTTTGCGCTGGGCTTCGAGTCGGCCGACAAGGCGCCGGACGCGCCCGCCGCCATCGACCTCGCGCGTCCCGTTCCGCCCGTGCCCGAGCGCGCCGCCAGCCCGCGCGCGCAGGCCTTGCTGGACGCCATCCGGCGCGACTTTCCGGCCTGTGCGCAGCCCATGCTGACCGCGGGCGTGCGCCGACAGATCGAGTTCCAGGACCTGGCCTACGCCGAAGACTACCTGCGCCGCATGAAGGCGATCCGCGACCTGGACGCGCAGCACGGCGGCGACGCCCGCCAATGGGCGCTGACCTGTGCCGCCGCGCGCTACGTGGCCACGGCCATGGCATACGACGACGTGATCCGCGTGGCGGACCTGAAGACGCGCGGCACGCGCTTTGACCGCGTGCGTTCGGAAGTCGGCGCGCGCCCCGGACAGCTCGTGGACACCACCGAATTCATGCACCCCCGGCTGGAAGAGATCTGCGGCACCCTGCCGGTGCGGCTGGGCCGCTGGCTGGAGGGCTCCAAGGCCTTCGGCGGCTTCGTGGAGCGCAGGCTCGGCAAGGGCCGCCGCCTGCGCAGCGGCACGCTGGGCGGCTTCCTGATGCTGTACACGCTGGCCGGCATGCGGCGCTTCCGGCGCGGCACGCTGCGCCACCAGATCGAGGCCGAATCGCTGGAAACGTGGCTGGCGCTGGTGGCCCGGCTGGCGCCGCGCGACTACGCGCTGGCGGTCGAGACCGTCAACTGCCGCCGCCTGGTCAAGGGCTACAGCGATACCCATGTGCGCGGCGGCGGCAAGTACCGGCAGCTCATCGCGGCGGCGGACCAGCTGGCCGGCCGTCCCGATGCCGCCGACGCGCTGCGCGCGCTGCGCGACACGGCGCTTGCCAACGTGAAGTGCGAGCCCATGGAACGCCAGATTGCGGAAAAACTGGCCGCCTGAGGCCGCCAACAGAAAGAGACAGACATCGTGCAGACACTCAAACTGATCGTCCGGGAAGTCCGGCAGGAATCGCCGCTGATCCGCTCGTTCCGGCTGGCGCGCGAAGACGGCGGCGCGCTGCCCGCCTTCGGCCCCGGCGCGCACCTGAAGGTGACGATCCCCAGACTGCGCGACGCGCGCTGCTATTCGCTGGTGCAGCTGGCGCCCGAGGCGGGACGCTTTGCCGAACCCGCCGAGTACCGTCTGGGCGTGCGGCTGGAAGAAACCAGCCAGGGCGGATCGCGCCACATGCACGCGCTGGCGGAGGGCGACGTGCTGACCGTGGAAGGCCCGAAGAACGACTTTCCGCTGCACGAATCGCCTGCCGGCGACGAGCCGGTCATTCTGATTGCGGGCGGCATCGGCATCACGCCGATTGCGTCCATGGCCGCCGCGCTCAAGTCCGCCGGCCGCGCGTTCCATCTGCATTACTGCGGCCGCAGCAAGGATCAGCTTGCCTTCCTGCCCGAGCTGCAGGCGCTGGCGGGCGGCGACCTGACGCTGCACGCCGACGACGATCCCGCGAGCCGGTTCGACCTGCAGGCGCTGCTGGCGTCGGCCACGCCGCGCCAGCACCTGTACGTCTGTGGCCCCAAGGGGCTGATCGACGCCGTCATCCAGGGCGCGCACGCGCGCCACTGGCCCGACGCCCACATCCATTTCGAGCTTTTCGCGACGGCCGCGCCCCAGGTCGGCGACCAGGCCTTCGAGGTCGAACTGCGCCAGTCCGGCCGCGTGCTGACGATTCCCGCCGACAAGACCATCGTCGAGGTCATGGAGGAAGAAGGCTGCGATCCGATGGTCGACTGCAAGCGCGGCGAATGCGGCGTGTGCCAGGCCACCGTGCTGGAAGGCGAGCCCGACCACCGCGACTATTACCTTTCCGACACCGAGAAGGCGAGCGGCAAGATCATCCAGATCTGCATCTCGCGCGCCAAGTCCGCGCGCCTGGTGCTGGACCTGTAGTCCCCGACAAGGAAGCGACCATGGGCAAATACCGCGACAATCCCGACGCCATCCGCGCGCTGCTCCGCGACACCGAGGTGCACAAGGACCTTTTCATCGACCAGGAACTGTTCGACCTGGAAATGGAACGCCTGTACGCCAACACCTGGGTCTATGTCGGCCATGACAGCCAGGTGCCCAACCCGGGCGACTACATCACCACCACCGTGGGCAACCAGCCGGTGGTGATGGTCCGCCACAGCGACAAAAGCGTGCGCGTGCTGCACAACCGCTGCCCGCACAAGGGCACCATGGTCGCGGGCGAGGCCTGCGGCAACACGGGCAAGTTCTTTCGCTGCCCTTATCACGCCTGGACGTTCAAGACGGATGGCAGCCTGCTGTCGATCCCGCTGAAAAAAGGCTACGAGAACACCGGCCTGGAAAACTGCGAAGCCAGCCAGGGCATGGCGGCCGTGAAAGACGTGAGCAACCATCGCGGCTTCGTCTTCTGCCGGCTGAACGCCGAGGGCCAGTCGTTCGAGGAATTCTTCGGCGATTCGCTTTCGACGCTGGACAACATGGTCGACCGCTCGCCCGAAGGCCGCCTTGAGGTCGCCGGCGGCGTGCTGCGCTACATGCACCGCTGCAACTGGAAGATGCTGGTCGACAACCAGACCGACACCTGCCATCCGATGGTCGCGCACGAATCCTCGGCGGGCACGGCGGTCAAGGTCTGGGAACAGGCGCCCGAAGGCACGCCCAAGCCGATGGCGGTCGAGCTGTTCGCGCCGTTCATTTCGCCCTACGAGTTCTTCGAGAACATGGGCATCCGCGTCTGGGAAAACGGACACGGGCACACCGGCGTTTCCGACTCCATCCACGCGTCGTATTCCGGCATTCCGGGGTATTGGGATTCGATGGTGCAGGCCTACGGCGAAGACCGCGCCAAGGCGATCCTGGGCGACGTGCGCCACAACACGGTGTACTTCCCCAACATCATGGTCAAGGGGCCGATCCAGACGCTGCGGATCTTCAAGCCGATCGCCGCCGACCGCACGCTGGTGGAGTCCTGGACGTTTCGCCTGGTGGGCGCGCCGGACCTGCTGCTGGAGCGCACGCTCATGTACAACCGGCTCATCAACGCGCCGACGTCCGTGGTGGGCCACGACGACCTGGAAATGTACGAACGCGCCCAGGACGGCCTGCACTCGCGCGCACGCGACTGGGTCAACGTGGGACGGCTCTACGCGCCCGGCGAAGCGGACCAGAAGAACGTCGTCACCAATGGCACCAACGAATGGCAGATGCGCAACCAGTACCGCGCATGGGGCCGCTACATGACCGGATCGGAGTCGGTATGAGCGCAAGCGACCGCGAGTTGATCGATTTTGTCTACGCCGAGGCGCGCATGCTGGACGAGCTGCGCTTCGAGGAATGGCTGAACCTGTACACGGACGACGGCTATTACTGGATGCCGCTGGCGCATGGACAGACCGATGCGAAGCTGCACGCCTCGCTGATGTACGAGGACAAGCTGCTGCTGCGCGTGCGCGTCGAGCGGCTGGCGGGCCAGCGCACGTTCTCGCAGCAGCCCAAGAGCCGCTGCCATCACCTGCTGCAGGCGCCCACGGTCGAGCATGACCATCCCGAATCGGCGCCTGCCGAAGGGCGGCACGTGGTGCGCACCGCGTTCCATTACGTCGAAACGCGGCAGGACACGCAGACCCTTTTTGCGGGCTGGGCCACGCATCACCTGGTGGAACAGGACGGCGCGCTGCGCATCCGCCTGAAACGCGTGGACCTCGTCAACTGCGACGCGGCCTTCGGCAACATCCAACTGTTCATGTAGGAGCGAACCGTGACCGCCACCGTCCACCAGGCCTTTGCCGACACCGCATCCCGCCACGGCGGCCAGCCGTTCCTGTGCATCCTGCCCGAAACGGCGGACGCCTATGGCATCGAGGCCGGCGAACTGACCTACGGCAAGGCGGCCGACGCCATCGAGACGCTGCGCGCCGCGTATGAGAAGGCGGGCTATGGCCACGGCCACCGCGCCGGCCTGCTGCTGGAAAACCGGCCCGCGTTCTTCCTGCACTGGTTTGCGCTGAATGCGCTGGGCGTGTCCGTCGTGCCGATCAATCCGGACCTGCGCGCCGCCGAACTGGAGTATCTGGCCGGCCATTCCGAGATCGCGCTGGCGGTCGCGCTGCCGGGACGCCACGCGGACCTGCTGGCGGCAGCGGACCGGGCGGGCCGGGAACTGCGCGTGATGGGCCCGGACGACGCGCCGCCTGCCGCGCCCTTCGCCGCGCCCCTGCAAGGCACGCCGCCTTCCGAACTGACCGAGTGCGCGCTGCTCTACACGTCCGGCACCACCGGCCGGCCCAAGGGCTGCATCCTGCCCAACCGCTATTTCCTGCATGCGGGCGGCTGGTACGCCCGCATCGGCGGCCTGGCCGCGCTGCGGCCCGGCCAGGAACGCATGCTGACGCCGCTGCCGCTGGTGCACATGAACGCCATGGCCTATTCCGCGATGGCGATGGTGCTGACGGGCGGCTGCCTGATCCCGCTGGATCGCTTTCACCCGCGCTCGTGGTGGGACAGCGTGCGCGAATCGCGCGCCACCGTGCTGCACTACCTGGGCGTCATGCCCGCCATCCTGATGAAGGCCGAGCCTTCCCCGCAGGACCTGCAGCCGGCCATCCGCTTCGGCTTTGGCGCGGGCGTGGACCGCAAGCTGCATGCCCCCTTCGAGGCGCGCTTCGGCTTTCCGCTGCTAGAGGCCTGGGCCATGACCGAGACCGGCGCGGGCGCCGTCATCATCGCCAACCAGGAACCGCGCCACGTCGGCACCAGCAGCTTCGGCAGCGAGGAAGCTGACGTCGAGGTGCGCATCGTGACCGACGCGGGCGAACCGGCCGCCATCGGCGAACCGGGCGAGCTGCTGGTGCGCCATGCCGGGGAGGATCCGCGCTATGGCTTTTTTGCCGGCTATCTGAAGGACGAGGCCGCCACCAACGAAGCCTGGGAAGGCGGCTGGTTCCACACGGGCGACATCGTGCGCCGCGAGGCCGACGGCGCCCTGCGCTTTGTCGACCGCAAGAAGAACGTCATCCGCCGCAGCGGCGAGAACATCTCGGCTGTGGAAGTGGAAAGCGTGCTGATGCAGCATCCGCTGGTGAAGGCCGTGGCGGTGGCCGCCGTGCCGGACGCCGTGCGCGGCGACGAGGTGTTGGCCTGCGTTGTGCCGGAGACGCTGCCCGCCGATGCGGACGTCATGGCCGAAGCCGCGCGCAGCATCGTGCAATGGTCGCTGTCGCAGTTGGCGTATTACAAGGCGCCCGGGTATGTCGCGTTCGTGGACAGCCTGCCGCTCACCACCACCAACAAGATCCAGCGCGGCGAAATGAAGGCGCTGGCGCCCACCCTGCCGGGCACGGCGCGCTGCGTGGACACCTGCCACATGAAGAAGCGCCCGGCCGAGGGGACGCGCCCATGAGTCGCCTGGGCTACGACGGCGTCGTGGCGGCCCTGCCCGTCACCATTCCCTATGAACGCTATTCCACGCACGCCGCGCACTGGTGGCTGGGACGCGCGCTGGGCGCGCTGATCCGGCAATCCGGGCTGGCCAAGACCGAGGTCGACGGCCTGTGCGTGTCCAGCTTCACGCTGGCGCCGGACACGGCGGTCGGCCTGGTCCAGCACCTGGGCATGACGCCGCGCTGGCTCGATCACATCCCGATGGGCGGGGCGAGCGGCGTGGCCGCGCTGCGCCGCGCCGCGCGCGCCGTGCAGGCGGGCGATGCCGACGTCGTGGCCTGCCTGGCCGGCGACACCAACCACGTGGACTCGTTTCGCAACACGGTCAGCCAGTTCTCGCGCTTTGCGCAGGACGCCGTCTACCCGTACGGCGCCGGCGGCCCGAATGCGAGCTTTGCGCTGCTGACCGCCAACTACATGCGCCAGACCGGCGCCACGCGCGAGGACTTCGGCAAGCTCTGCGTGGCGCAACGCGACAACGCCCTGCGCTATCCGCACGCGCTGATGAAAAAGCCGCTGACGCTCGCCCAATACCTGGACGCGCGCGTCATCACCGAACCGATCCACCTGTTCGATTGCGTCATGCCGTGCGCGGGCGCCGATGCGTTCCTGGTCATGCGAGAGGACCGGGCGCGCGCGCTGAACCTGCCGTATGCGCGCATCCTGTCCACCATCGAGCGCCACAACGCGTGGATCGACGATCCCATCCAGACCCGGGGCGGCTGGACGCTGGACATCGATGAACTGTATGGGCAGGCCAATGCCGGCCCCGCGGACATGGACTTCCTGCAGGCCTATGACGACTATCCCGTCATCAACCTGATGCAGATGGAAGACCTGGGGTTCTGCAAGAAAGGCGCCGCGCCGCAGTTCGTGCGGGACAACACCTTCACCATGGACGGCAGCTTTCCATTCAACACCAACGGCGGCCAGCTGTCGGTGGGCCAGGCCGGCGCGGCCGGCGGCTACCTGGGCATGGTCGAGGCGCTGCGCCAGTTGACGGGCACGGCCGGCGGCACGCAGGTGCGCGAGGCGCGCATGGGGCTGGTCAGCGGCTTTGGCATGATCAATTACGACCGCGGGCTGTGCACCGCCGCGGCCATCCTGGCAAGGAGCGACGCATGACCGAGCCGCTGGCCAAGCCGCCGCGCAAGAACCCCGTCGCCCGGACCCGGCAGCCCACGCTGCCGCCCGGCTCGCGCAGCCGCGCCGCGCTGGGCCTGACCGCCGCCGCCGCCGAGGGGCGTTTCGATCTGCAGACGTGCGCGGAATGCGGCACGGTGCAGTACCCGCCGCGCGAGGTGTGCGGCCATTGCCTGTCCGAGCACTTGCCCTGGCGGCCCGCCGACCCGAACGGCGTGCTGCTCGTCAGCACGACGCTGCATCACAGCAACGACCTGTACTTCCGCGAACGCCTGCCGTGGCGCGTGGGCACGGTGCGGATGGACGCCGGTCCCTCCGTCGTGGCGCACGTCCACCAGGACTGCGCCGACGGCGCGCGCGTGCGCCTGGCCCTCAAACTGGACCGCAGCGGCCAGGCCGTGATGATCGCCCTGCCCGAAAGGAATACGCCGAACATGGAAGACGACAAGACACTGCGCGAGACCTCGTGCGATCCGAAATTCCGCCGCGCGCTGGTCACCGACGGCAAGTCGGCCGTGGGCCAGGCCGTGTCGCGTGCGCTGCTCGATGCGGGCAGCCCGCTGGTCTTCCTGGGCGATCCGCAGGCGTGGCGGCGCGACGCCGCGTTCGACGCCCTGGCGGCGGACCCGCGCGTGCAGGCCGTGACGCTGGACGTGACCGACACCGATTCCGTGGAGCGCGTGGCCGCGTCCATCGGCGGCAAGGTCGAGATCCTGGTCAACACGGCCGACCTGGAGCGCGAGGGCGGGCTGCTGAGCCGCAAGGACGTGAACACCGCGCGCGATGCCATGGACGTCAATGTGCTGGGGCTGATGCGGCTGGCGCAGAGCTTCGGCCCCGCGCTGTGCGGCCGCGCCGCCGACGGCGTGAACAGCGCCGCCGCGTGGGTCAACGTGCTGTCGATCTACGCGCACATGAACCTGCCGGCGCGCGGCATGTGGTCGGCATCCAAGGCCGCCGCGCTGTCGCTGGCGCAATGCCTGCGCGCGGAAATGCGCGGCGCGGGCGTGCGGGTGGTGAACGTGTTTCCCGGCCCCGTCGACCACGAATGGGAACAACGCACCCCGCCCCCGCGTGTTGCGCCAGCGGCCATCGCCGCCGCCATCGTGCGCGCGCTGAAGGATGGCATCGAAGACGTGTACGTGGGCGACGTGGCGCAGGAATTCCGGGCGCGGCTGGCCGAGAACCCGAAGGGGCTGGAACGGGAGCTGGGCGCGGGCGGCTGACCGCTGGATAACGCTGTGCAGAAGAACCCGGTGTCTGACACCCTGGGGAGACAGCCGGCAACTTGGCACGGCGTCTCAACGGGTGTCAGACACCTACGCAGCAGCAACGCAAAGGGTGTCAGACACCTACGCAGCAGCAACGGGTGTCAGACACCTACGAAGCAAAGGGTGTCCAACACCCGCAGGAACCAACAGGAGAGCGCATCGTGAGTCAACCTATCCTTGCCCAGTTCATGACCGAGCTGGTCTCCGGGCGCATCCGCCTGGTGGACCTGACCGAAACGCTGACGCCGGAGTTTCCGACCATCGTGCTGCCGCCGGAATTCGGGCAGGCGTGGCCGTTCCGGATCGAGGAAATCTCGCGCTACGACGAGCGCGGTCCGGCCTGGTACTGGAACAACTTCTCGTGCTCGGAGCACACCGGCACGCACTTCGATGCGCCCGCGCACTGGGTCACGGGGAAGGACCAGCCGGACAACACGGTGGACACCATTCCCATCGACGCCTTCATCGCCAGCGCCTGCGTGATCGATTGTTCCGCCCAGGCGGCCGGCAACCCGGACTTCCTCCTGACCATCGACTTCGTCAAGAAATGGGAAGAACAGCACGGCCGCATCCCCGCGCGGTCCTGGGTGCTGATGCGCACCGACTGGTCCAAGCGCGCCAAGCCCGCCGAATACCTGAACATGCAGGCGGACGGCGCGCATTCGCCCGGCCCGGATGCAGAGGTCGTGCCCTGGCTGATCAAGGAACGCGACGTGCACGGGTTCGGCACCGAATCGGTGGGCACGGATGCCGGACAAGCCCAGCATCTGGATCCGCCCTATCCCTGCCACTACTACATGCACGGCAACAACCGCTACGGCTTGCAGTGCCTGACCAACCTGGACCAGTTGCCGGCCACCGGCGCGGTGATCTTCTCGGCGCCGCTCAAGATCCGCAGCGGCTCGGGCAGCCCGCTGCGCGTGCTGGCGCTGGCGCCCACGGCCTGACGCCGTCCCGCCCACACCAATAATCAAAGGGGGAAACCATGACGCAAACCCATGTGGCCATCGTGACCGGCGGCAGCGCCGGCATCGGCGCGGAAATCTGCCGCAGCATGCTCGACGCGGGCTACGAGGTGATCTCGATGGCGCGCCGCGCGGCGGATTTCTCGCATCCTCGGCTGCACAACGTGCAGGTGGACCTGCTGGACGCCGCCGCCACCGCGCAGGCGGGCGCCGAGGTCGCCGCGAAGTTTCCGGTCAGCCACGTTATCCACAACGCCGGCGTGATCTGGCCGAACCTGCTGCCGCAGGTCACGCAGGAAGAACTGCATGGCTTGACGCAGATCCACCTGGGCGCGGCGATCAGCCTGGTACAGGCGGCCCTGCCCGGCATGCAGAAACGCAAGTTCGGCCGCATCGTGATGATGTCCTCGCGCGGCGCGCTTGGCCTGCCCACGCGCACCGCCTACTCGGCCACCAAGGCCGGCATGATCGGCATGGCGCGCACCTGGTCGCTGGAACTGGCGCCTTACGGCATCACGGTCAACGTGGTGGCGCCCGGCCCCATCCAGACCGACATGTTCTACGAGGTGATCGAAGCCGGCAGCGAACGCGAACGGCAGCTTGCCGAGGGCATCCCCGTCAAGCGGCTGGGCCGTTCGGACGACGTGGCGCGCGCCGTCATGTTCTTTGCCGATCCCGCCAACAGCTTCGTGACCGGCCAGACGCTGTTCGTCTGCGGCGGCGCTAGCGTCAGCTCAATCACCATCTGACCGTCGCTTCGGGTTTTGACGGATAGGTAAGCACCGGGACCCGGGTCTACAGTGCTGATCCTTGAAGGTAAGAAACTTTAAGCAACAAGTATTCCCGCAGTTCCCGTTTTCTCCGCTTTCCAGCCGCACTCCCACTCTGCTCCCTACCCCGGAGGTTTTGCCATGCTGTCGAAGAAACTCCCCCTGGCCGCTGCCGCCGCTGCCGTCGCCGCCCTGTTCGCCCTGCCCGCCCTGGCCCAAGTCAAGGTCGGCGTGGTCACCTCGTCCACCGGCCCCACCGCGCTGGTCGGGATTCCGCAAAAGAACACGGTGCCGCTGCTGCCCAAGAAGATCGGCGACCTGACCGTGGAATACATCTCGCTGGATGACGCCAGCGACTCGACCAACTCGGTCACGGCCTTCAAGAAACTGATCACGGAGCAGAACGTGGACGCGCTGATCGGCCCGTCGGGTTCGCCCAACGCCATGGGCGTGATCCAGTTCGCCGCCGAGGCCGGCGTGCCGATGCTGGCGCCGGTGGGCACCGCCGCGGTGGTGCTGCCGATGAACGATCAGAAGAAGTGGGTGTTCAAGACCACGCAGAACGACGACATCATCGCGCGCGCGCTGGTGGACCACATGGCCAAGACCGGCATCAAGACCGTCGGCTTCATCGGCCTGAACGACCCGTATGGCGAGAACTGGTACAAGGTTTTCTCGGGACTGGCCGCGGAAAAGGGCATCAAGATCACCGCCAACGAACGCTACCTGCGCTTTGACAGCTCGGTCACGGGTCAGGCGCTGAAGATCCTGGCCGCCAAGCCGGACGCCGTGCTGGTGGCCGCGCCGGGCGCCGCCAGCGTCCTGCCCCAGACGACGCTGTTCGACCAGGGCTACAAGGGCAAGTTCTACCAGACCCACGGCGCCGCGCTGCCCGACTTCCTGAAGCTGGGCGGCAAGAAGGTCGAAGGCACCGTGCTGGCCGCCAGCCTGATGCTGGTGCTGCCCGAAATGCCGGACAGCAATCCGTCCAAGAAGGTCGCCGCCGACTACATCGCCGCCTACGAGAAGCTCAACGGCTCCAAGCCCGCCACCTTCGGCGCCAACGTCTACGACGCCGGCCTGCTGCTGGAAAAGGCCGTGCCGATCGCCGAGAAGGCCGGCAAGCCGGGCACCAAGGAGTTCCGCAGCGCGCTGCGCGATGCGCTGGAGCAGACCAAGGAGCTGGTCGGCACGCAAGGCGTCTACAACATGAGCGCGGCCGACCACAGCGGTTTTGACGAACGCGGCCGCGAGCTCATCACCGTCAAAGACGGCAACTGGACCCTGGTCAAGTAAAAGGATTTCCCCCCACGCTCACATGCACTGTGGGGCGGCGCCAGGAAGCAGTATCTGTGCGTCCCATCGGGATGCCGCGGATCCGGCTCCGCCGGTCCGCAGGCATGCCCCTGGGGGAAAGCGCGCAGCGCTTCGGGGGGGAAATCAGCTTTTCGGAATTTCGCATGAATGCTCAGATTGCCTTGATACTCGGGCAGGACGGCATCACCAATGGCGCCATCTACGCGCTCTTGGCGTTGTCCATCCTGCTCGTCTTCACCGTCACCCGCGTCCTGTTCATCCCGCAGGGCGAGTTCGTCGCCTTCGGCGCGCTCACCATGGCCGCCATGCAGGCCGGCAAGCCCATCCTGCTGGTGTGGCTGCTGCTCGCGTTCGCGCTGGCCGAGACCGCCGCCGACCTGATGGCGCGCCGCAAACGGCCCGCCCGGCGCGGCGCCCATTGGCGCATGGCGGCCAAGGTGATCTATCCGCTGGCGCTCGCGCTGCTGCTGTACCGCCTGCCGCTGGCGCAGTTGCCGATGGCCGTTCAGGCGCTTCTGACGTTGCTGCTGCTGGTGCCGATGGGACCGCAGCTCTATCGCCTGTTCTATCAGCCGATCGCGTCGGCCTCGACGCTGGTGCTGCTGATTGTGTCCATCGCGGTCCACCTGGCGCTAGTCGGCCTGGGGCTGCTGGCCTTCGGCGCGGAAGGCGCGCGCACGGCGCCCTTCAGCGACGCCAGCCTGACACTGGGTCCGGTCAACGTGAACAGCCAGGCGCTGTGGGTCGTGGCGGTGTCGGTGGTGCTGATCGTCGTGCTGTACCAGTTCTTTGAACGCTCGATGTACGGCAAGGCGCTGCGCGCCGCGGCGTTCAACCGGATCGGCGCTCGCCTGATGGGCATCTCGCCCGTGTTCGCGGGCAAGGCCACATTCTTTCTGGCGGCGCTGATCGGCACCGTGTCCGGCATTCTCATCGCGCCGATCACGACCATGTATTTCGATTCAGGCTTCATGGTCAGCCTGAAGGGCTTCGTCGGCGCCATCATCGGCGGGCTGGTGAGCTACCCGCTGGCCGCGGCGGGCGCCGTGCTGGTGGGCCTGATCGAAGCGTTCTCGTCGTTCTGGGCCAGCGCCTACAAGGAGATCATCGTGTTCACGCTGATCATCCCCGTGCTGCTCTGGCGTTCACTCAACAGCCATCACGTCGAGGAAGAAGACGAATGACCCCGCGCCACATCCTCCTCGCCTTCCTGGCCCTGCTGGCGCTCGGCCCCCTGGTGCTGCCGCCTTTCTACGTGACGCTGCTGAACTACATCGGCCTGTATGCGCTGGTGGCGCTGGGCCTGGTGCTGCTGACCGGTGTCGGCGGCCTGACCAGCTTCGGGCAGGCCGCCTTCGTGGGCGTGGGCGCCTACACGACGGCGCTCCTGACCACCCGCGCGGACACGCTGCCGTCGTGGCTGGGCTGGCTGGGCACGTCGCCCTGGCTCACGCTGCTGGCCGGCCTGGCGCTGACGCTGGCGCTTGCGTACCTGCTGGGCGCCATCACGCTGAAGCTGTCCGGCCACTTCCTGCCGCTGGGCACCATCGCCTGGGGCCTGTCGCTGTATTTCGTGTTCGGTTCCGTCGAAGGTCTGGGCGGCCACACCGGCATCCCCGACATTCCGGCCATCAGCCTGTTCGGCTGGACGCTCAACCAGGGCGGCAACATCTACTACCTGATCTGGGCCTTCCTGCTGGTCGCCATCTGGTCCACGCAGAATCTCCTGGACTCGCGCGAAGGCCGCGCGATCCGCGCGCTCAAGGGCGGACGCGTGATGGCCGAATCGATGGGCGTGGACACGGCGCGCTCGCGCATGGTGATCTTCGTCATCGCGGCCTTGCAGGCCTGCGCGTCGGGCTGGCTGTACGCGCACATGCAGCGCTTCGTGAACCCCAATCCCTTCGGCCTGCAGATGGGTATCGAGTACCTGTTCATGACCGTCATCGGCGGCGCCGGGCAGGTGTGGGGCGCGCTTGTGGGCGCGGGCGTCTTCACGGTGCTCAAGCAATGGCTGCAGGACCTCTTGCCCAAGGTGCTGGGCCAGACCGGCAACTTCGAGGTGATCGTCTTCGGCTTCGGCATGGTGCTGCTGCTGCACCGCGCCCGCAGCGGCCTGTGGCCCGTGCTGACGCGCTGGGTGCCGGTCAAGCGCAAGCCGCGCACGGTCGACATGACGGCCGAGCCGCTGCCCCGGCGCACCATGCCGCCGCGCGGCGAGGTGGTGCTCAAAGCCGTGGACGTGACCCGCAAGTTTGGCGGCCTGGTGGCCAACAACGCCATGAACCTGGAGATCCGGGCGGGCGAAGTGCTGGCGCTGATCGGCCCCAACGGCGCGGGCAAAAGCACGATGTTCAACCAGATATCCGGCGTGGACACGCCGACCTCGGGACAGGTCACGCTGCTGGGCCAGCCGGTAGCCGGCGTGGGCGCGCGCAAGATCGCGCGCCTGGGGCTGTCGCGCACCTTCCAGCATGTGCGGCTGCTGGGCCGCATGAGCGTGCTGGAAAACGTGGCCATCGGCGCGCACCTGCGCGGGCATCGCGGCGTGTTGCCGGCTGCCTGGCGGCTGGACCGTCCGGAGGAAACCCGTCTGCTGGCCGAGGCCGCGCGCCAGGTCGAGCGCGTGGGACTGGGCAAGCATCTGCACGACGAGGCCGGCTCGCTGGCGCTGGGTCAGCAGCGCATCCTGGAAATCGCGCGCGCCCTGGCCTCGGACCCGTGCATCCTGCTGCTGGACGAACCTGCGGCGGGCCTGCGCTACCAGGAAAAATGCGAGCTGGCCGAATTGCTGAAACGCCTGCGCGCCGAGGGCATGGCCATCCTGCTCGTCGAACACGACATGGATTTCGTGATGGGCCTGGTGGATCGCGTGGTGGTCATGGACTTTGGCGAGAAGATCGCCGAAGGCCTGCCGGCCGAGATCCAGCAGAATCCCGCAGTGCTTGAAGCCTATCTGGGCGGAGTGGAAGAATGAGCGCGAAACTGCTGCAAGTGCGCGACCTGCGCGTGGCCTACGACAAGGTGGAAGCGGTCTCGGGCGTCAGCCTGGAAGTGGGCGAAGGCCAGATCGTCACCGTCATCGGTCCCAACGGCGCGGGCAAGACCACGCTGCTGTCGGCCATCATGGGCGTGCTGCCGTCGCAGGGCGGCATCGTCTTTGGCGGCAAGACGCAAGCGCACGCCGAGATCGAGGAAATGGTCGCCGCCGGCATGAACCTGGTGCCGGAAAAGCGCGAGCTCTTTGCCGAGATGACGGTCGAGGACAACCTGATGCTGGGCGCTTTCGACCGCTACCGCCGCGGCCTGCGCGACCAGGACCAGACGCTGGCCGAGGTCTATGACCTGTTTCCCCGGCTGCGCGAACGGCGGGCCCAGCTGGCCGGCACGCTGTCCGGCGGCGAGCGCCAGATGCTGGCGGTGGGACGCGCGCTGATGGCCAAGCCCCGCCTGTTGATGCTGGACGAACCCAGCCTGGGGCTTGCGCCGCGCATCGTGCGCGAGGTCTTTCGCATCGTGGCGCGGCTGCGCGAGATGGGCGTGTCCATCCTGCTGATCGAACAGAACGCGCGCGCCGCGCTGCAGGTGGCCGATTACGCCTACGTGCTGGAAACCGGCGCCGTCACGCTGGAAGGCCCCGCGGCCGACGTGGCGCAGGATCCGCGCGTGGTGGAGGTCTATCTGGGATTAGGCCACGCCGCGCCGCCGGTCGCGGCGGTATAGCGCGTAGCCCAGCGGGTACATGACGGCCACGAGGAACGTCGCGACCGGATGGGTAAGGCGGTAAGCCTGGACGGCCGTGGGCACGCCTGAATGTTTCAGGTGCAGCCTGAAGCGCGTGTAGCGCGCCGCGGCCATCATGAATTCCCGCGGACGGTAGCGGAAGAATTCCAGGTGATGCTGCAGCATGTCCCAGGCCAGCAGATACAGGCCCTGGGCGTTGTTCGCCACCGATACCGCCCCCTGGCTCAGCCCGCCGGGCGTGTCGTGATACGTGCGCACGACGCGGTTGATGAAGCGGCTTAGATAGCCGGCGCGGGCGACGGCCCACCACACCAGGCTTTCGGGCACGAAGCCCGCCACGTCCTCGGGAAACGGATACTTGCGCAGGATGTCGGTGCGCATACAGCCGAATTTCTCGCCCTTGATGCGATAGCGGAAATACACGTCCACCGCCGTGCTGTCGAAGACATCCTGCGGATAGCGGTCGCCCACGATGCTGCCGTCGGGCCGCGCGCACAGGCCGGTGATGGCGAAGTACGAGTCGCGGCGCGCGGGCGGAATGGCGTTCCAGGCTTCATGGAAGATGGCCAGCGCGTCGGGGGGCATTTCGTCGTCGCTGTCCAGGCCCACGATCATCTGGCCGCGCGCCTCGCGCACGCCACGGTTGAAGGCGGTTTTCTTGTGCTGGTTGTTCTGCCAGACATAGCGGATCGGAAAATCCGCCAGCGACTGCCAGTGCAGGATGGACTCGTGCGTGTTGTCGGTGGAGCCATCGTCCACGACGACCCATTCGAAATCCCGGAATGTCTGCCGGCAGAGCGATTCGTACACGCGGTGCAGGGTCCCTGCCCGGTTGTAGGTCGGCGTCAGAACAGTGAAAAAAATCGGTGTATCGGTCATGCCTGCTGTGCCCCTTGCGATCTTCCAGAAACCGCTGCGGTCTTGGTTCTTATGATTTCGCCTGAAGTGTAGGGGATATGCCTGCGCCAACCGATGGCACGTCTTTGGAATTTGCAATCAAATCTGACAAACCGTGCGGTTTTTTTGATGACGCGCCCGGCCGCGGCCGTTGGGGCGCGCAGCGGACTGGCGTAAACTCGGGCGGCCCAATTCGGAACGCCTATGGAAGCCTCGCCCGTCCAGCTCAATGACATCGCCTTGTTCGTCGAGGTGGCCAAGCGCAAGAGCTTCAGCCAGGCGGCGCGCGCGCTGGACATGCCCACCTCCACGCTTTCCCGCCGGATCAACGAACTGGAGCGCGCGATTGGCCTGCGGCTCATCAACCGCAACACGCGCCGGCTCGATCTGACGGATGCGGGCGCGGCCTACATGCGCCGTTGCCAAGGCCTCATCGACGAAGCCCGTCTGGCGCACGAGCAGCTGCTCTCGCTGTCGGGCGGCCCGTCGGGCAATCTGCGCGTGTCCATGCCCTATAGCCTGGCCATCTGGCTGCTGCCCGAGACCATCAGCGATTTCACCGATCGCTATCCCGACGTGGAGTGCGAGTTCGACCTGAGCATGATGACGGCGTCGGATGCGCAGGGCACGCCATTCGACGTGGTGCTGCGGTTTGGCCGCGAGGCCGACTACCCGGGCGCCTCCGCCGGGAACGGCAATGGCAACGGCACGCCGCATCGCGCCATCGAAGGCGCCGTGGTGCAGGAGCTGGTGTCGCTGGAAACGCACCTGTATGCGTCCGACCGCTATATTGAACGTCATGGCACGCCGCAGACGCCGGCCGACCTGTCGCAGCATCAATGCCTGCGCACGACGATCGACGAGGAGCACTCGTACTGGACGTTGAACAACGGCGCGATCTCGCAGCGCGTCGCGGTCACGGGTCACCTGGCCGCCAACAACATGAGCATCGCCGGCACGCTGGCCGGCCTGGACCTGGCCATCACGCGGATGCCGCACTGCCATGCCCTGGAGCCCATCATCCAGCGCAATTCACTGCGGCGGGTGCTGCCCGGCTGGTCGGTGGATCCGATCTCCATCTACGTGGTCTACCCGTCCAGCATTCAGCCGGCCAAGACCCGCGCATTCATGGATTTCATCCGTCCCAAGCTCGGCCCCCCGCAAGGCTGACGCGCCGCAGACGAAAAAAAACCGCAAGGCTCGCGCCCTGCGGTTTTTTTTTGATCGGGCCCGGCAGGTTTTGACGACCGCCGAGCCAGACGCGTCATTTAGACGCGCTTGATCTTTTCCAGCATCTTGAACACACCCTTGGGCGACTTGACGAACAAGCGCTTGAAAGCCTTGCCCAGGCAACGGCGTTCCAGGGTGTTACGACGCACGCGTTTGCGTTCAGCCATGTTGATTTCTCCTGTTGAATTCGCGGAAATTGGCCCGCACAACCGGAAATCGGGCTGGCGGAAAAAAATTTGGATAACTTGGCATTTTAGCCTGAAATCCGGAAAGGACGCCAACCGGCCGGTTTTTGGCTACGTTGAGGCGGCTTTCAGCCGTTCCCAGACCTGCTCCGCCCGCGGCAGCGGATCGACCGCGCCATAGCCCAGCGTGGACAGCGCTGCCGCCGCATTGGCGTAGCGCACAGCGTCTTCCCAGGCGTCGCCCTGGCAACGGCGCGCGAGCAGGCTGCCGGCAAAGCAATCCCCCGCGCCCGTCGCGTCGACGGCCTGCACGCGCAGCGCCGGCATCGGGGTGCGGGTGTGGCCGTCGTCGATGATGGAGCCGTCCTTGCCCAGCTTGAGCACCACCACGCCCGGCGCGCCGCCATCGCGGATCCAGTCCAGCGTGCGCTCCGGGTCGTCGTTGCCGGTGAGATGCTGCATGTCGTCCATGCTGGGCAGAAACACGTCCGCGGCGCGCATCGCCTCGCGCAGGATGGCGCGGGCCCGGTCCACGGGCCACAGGCGCAGCCGCAGGTTCGAATCCAGGCTGACCTGCACGCCGGCGGCATGCGCCCGCGCGATGGCCGCAAACGCCGTGTCGCAGGCCGTGGTGCTGATGGCCATGCTGATGCCCGAGACATGCAGGAACCGGGCGCGTTCGATCAGGCCGGCATCCAGGCTGGCGGGCGTCATCAGGCTGGCGGCCGAACCGCGCCGCAGATAGCTGAAGGCGTGGCCGTCCGGCCCGTGCTGCACGAAGTACAGGCCGGTGTGGGCATCGTCGTCGACCTCGACGCCGGTGGTGTCCACGCCCTCGGCCTGCCACAGGTCCAGGAACTGCTTGCCGAAGGCGTCATTGCCGACCCGGGTCAGATACGCGCAGCGAGCGCCCTGCCGGGCAGCCGCGATGACCGCGTTGGAGGTGTCGCCCCCGAACCCCTGCAGGTATTGCCGCTGGCCCTTGTGCGTCTGGTTCAGTTCGACCAGCGGCTCGCCCAGCGCCACGATATCGAAATCAGCCATGGGCGGCCTCGCGTGTCTGGGTGATCTGCGCCACCAGCGCGGCGGTGTCGCGCGACGCGAAGGCGGCCTTGTCGTAGAGATTGCTGCCGATGCCCACGAGCCCCGCGCCCGCGGCGAAGTACGTGCCCATGTTTTCCTGCGTGATGCCGCCCGTGGGGCAGAAGATCGTGTCCGGAAACACCGACTTCAGCGCGGCCAGGTGCTTGGGACCGCCCGTGTCGGCCGGAAACACCTTCACCACGTCCACGCCCGCGCGGCGCGCGGCCAGGACTTCGGTCGGGGTAAAGGCGCCCAGCATGCACAGCGCGTCGGCGGCGTGGGCCATGTCCACGATCTCGTGCGCCAGGGCGGGCGACACCAGGAAGTCCGCGCCCGCCACCAGCGCCTCGCGCGCCTGGGATTCGTCCAGCACCGTCCCCACGCCCAGCAGCAGGCTGGCCCCGTGCTTGTCGCGCAGGGCGCGCACCAGGTCGGTGACGTTGGGGATGGTCCAGGTCAGTTCCAGCGTGGTGCAGCCGGCCGAAACCGCGACCTCAGCGGCATAGGCGGCGGCGGCCGCGTCGGTGTAGCGCAGCACGGGCACGACGCGGGCAGCCAGCAGGGCGGCGAGCTTGGAGGCGATGGGAGCAGCGGTTGCGGTCATGGATTTCCTCTGGAACGAACGGTCAGATGCCGCCGGACGATACCGGCAGGACGGCGAGTTTGGCCGCGGCGGCGTCGCGCAGCCGCAGCAAGGGGTCGATGTAGGCGGACTGCGGGTCGCCGGCCCGGCGGAACAGCAGCGTGCTGACGCTGACGCCCGCGACCGGGCGACCCGCCCCGTCGCACAGCGCGACGCCGTAGCAGACGATGCCGGGTTCGTTTTCCTCGTTGTCGATAGCGTAGCCCTGCTCGGCCGCCGCGCCCAGCGCCTCGCGCAACGCGGGCAGGCTGGTCAGCGTGGCGGGCAGCCGGGAAGGCAGGGGCAGATCCTGCAGCAGGCGTTCCCGCGAAGCCTCATCCAGCGCGGCCAGGTAGGCCTTGCCGACGGCGCTGGAATGCAGCGCCACGGACGCCCCCACGCGCGACACCATGCGCACGGGGCCGGGGCTTTCCAGCTTGTCGATGTAGATCATTTCGTGTCCGGCGGGAACCGCCAGATGGACCGTCTCGCCGGTCTGGTCGCGTAGCGCCCGGAGTTCCGGCGCGAGCGCGGCGCGCAGGTCGAACTGGGACCAGGCCTTGCTGGCCAGCGACATCAGGCGCGTGCCCAGGCGATAGGCGCCCCCGCTTTCCGCGACCATTCCCTGCTCGGCAAGCGCCGCCAGGATGCGGTAGACGGTGGGACGGGGGTAGCCGCAGGTGCGGGCCAGCACGGGGGCCGTCGGCGGCTGCGGCGCATCGGCCACCGCTTGCAGCACCGCCATGAATTTTCCGAACGCCGCAGCGCCGGCCACCTTGGATTCCTGCACACACGTCCCCAAATAAAGGCGATAGCCCAGGCAGATGCGCAACGCGACCAGCGCGATTTTCAGACGAATCTGCGATACTGTTTATTTGTACAGCTACTGAGGCGCCATCTGTCCACATTATGGACTGCCGCCTCACAATATAGTCAATTATTCCATATCGACGCGCCCGGAACCAGCGATGGGTCGCCGCGCCGGCATGCTCCCTTCGTCAGGCTACGATACCGTCCATGAGCTCCCATATCCGCATCGTTGGCGCCCGCCAGAACAATCTCAAGAACCTGGATCTGACCATCGCCACCGGCGAACTGGTCGTCGTCACCGGGGTGTCGGGGTCCGGCAAAAGTTCGCTGGCATTCGACACCCTGTACGCCGAGGGGCAGCGGCGTTACGTGGAAACCTTCTCGCCCTATGCGCGCCAGTTCCTGGACCGCATGGACAAGCCGCAGGTGGACCGCATCGAAGGCATCCTGCCGGCCATCGCCATCGACCAGACCAATCCGGTGCGCAGCTCGCGCAGCACGGTCGGCACGATGACCGAACTGAACGATCACCTGAAGCTCTTGTTCGCGCGCGGCGCCAAGCTCTATTGCCGCGGTTGCGGCAAGCTGGTGCGGCGCGACACGCCCGAATCCGTCTATCACTCGCTGGCCGAGCGTGCCGCGCAGGCGGGCGATCCGCGCCTGGTCGTGACCTTCCCGATCGCCGTGCCGGCCAACTTCACCGAAGACGAAGTGCGCGGCTTCCTTGAGCAGCAGGGTTACACCCGCGTGCACGCCGAGGAAACCGCCGTGCCGCGCGCCGCCGCCCCCGCCAAGGGCGCCAAGAAGGCCAAGACCACGAAGACCGCCAAGGCCGCCCCCGAGGAACGCCGCATCCTGCACGTCATCCAGGATCGCTTCCGCTTTGCCGGCACCGAGCGCGAACGCATCATGGAAGCGCTGGACACGGCGCTGCGCATGGGCGCCGGCCACATCGCCGTCTACGTCCTGGATGCCGATGGCGGCAACGCGCATATCTGGAAGTACAGCGACCGGCTGCACTGCGCCGACTGCGACATCGAATACACCGACCCGCTGCCCAGCAGCTTCTCGTTCAACTCGCCGCTGGGCGCCTGCGAGGCCTGCCGCGGCTTTGGCCGCGTCATCGGCATCGACTTCGGCCTGGTCATCCCCGACGAGAAAAAAACCCTGCTCGAAGGCGCCATCAAGCCGTGGACCACGCCGTCCTACAAGGAATGCCAGGACGACCTGCAAAAGTACGCGCCGCGCGCCGGCGTGCCGCTGGGCGTGCCCTGGAAGGACATGAGCGACGAGCACAAGCGCTGGGTCCTGTACGGCACCCCTGACTGGAAGGGCGGCAACGACGCCTGGAAGCACCAGTGGTACGGCGTGCAGCGCTTCTTCGACTGGCTGGAAACCAAGGCCTACAAGATGCACGTGCGCGTGCTGCTGTCCAAGTACCGCAGCTACACGCCCTGCCCTACCTGCAACGGCGCGCGCCTGAAGCCCGACGCCCTGCTCTGGCGCCTGGGCAACAAGGAGGAAGCCGACGCCGTGCTGCCGCCCGAAGACGGCCGCTACAAGCGCTTCATGCCCGTCGGCACCACCTGGAGCCGCGAACAACTCAACGGTCTGGACGGGCTGTGCCTGCACGACGTGATGCTGCTGCCGATCGAACGCGTTCGTAAATTCTTCGACACGCTGTCGTTCTCGGGCGCGCTGGACGCGGCCACCGACCTGCTCATGACCGAGGTGCGCGCGCGTCTGAAGTTCCTGTGCGACGTGGGGCTGGGCTATTTGACGCTGGACCGTCAGAGCCGCACGCTGTCCGGCGGCGAGGTCCAGCGGATCAACCTGACCACGGCGCTGGGCACCTCGCTGGTGAACACGCTGTTCGTGCTGGACGAGCCCTCCATCGGCCTGCACCCGCGCGACATGCACCGCGTGGTGGAAGTCATGCACCGCCTGCGCAACGCCGGCAACACGCTGGTCATCGTGGAGCACGATCCGCAGGTCATGGTGGCCGCGGACCGCATCATCGACATCGGCCCCGGTCCCGGCGAACGCGGCGGGCGCATCGTCTTCGACGGCACGCCCGCGCAACTGCGCGCCGCGCCCTCGCTGACGGGCGACTACCTGGGCGGCCGCCTGCGCGTGGAAGCGCCGCGCCCGATGCCGGTGGCGGCCAACACGCCGCGCCTGCTGCTCGAAGGCGTCAATGCGCACAACCTGAAGAACGTGTCGGTCGAGCTGCCGCTGGGCCGCCTGGTCTGCGTGACCGGCGTGTCCGGCTCGGGCAAGTCCACGCTGGTGCAGGATGTGCTCTACCCCGCCCTGCTCAAGCAGAAGGGCAAGCCGTCGGAAGCGCCGGGCGCGTTCGACCGCCTGCTGGGCGCCGAGCAGATTGCCGACGTGGTCATGGTGGACCAGACGCCCATCGGCAAGACGGCGCGCTCCAATCCGGCCAGCTACGTCGGCGCGTTCGACGCCATCCGCAAGCTGTTTGCCCAGGCCCCGCTGGCGCGCGAGCGCGCCTACACGGCCGGCACGTTCAGCTTCAACGGCGGCGACGGCCGCTGCCCGACCTGCGGCGGCACCGGGTTCGAACACGTCGAAATGCAGTTCCTGTCCGACGTCTACCTGCGCTGCCCGGATTGCGACGGCAAGCGCTTCCGCCCCGAAGTCCTGGAAGTGCGCGTCGAGCACCTGGGCAAGAGCGCGTCCATCGACGAAGTGCTGGAAATGACCGTCAGCGAGGCGCTGGACTTCTTCAAGGGCCTGCGCGACGTGCAGACCGGCCTGGCGCCGCTGGCGGACGTGGGCCTGGAATACGTGCGGCTGGGCCAGCCCGTGCCGACCCTGTCGGGCGGCGAGGCGCAGCGCCTGAAGCTGGCCGGCCACCTGGCCGAGGCGGCGCGCAGCGGCATCTCCACCGCGAAGGTCGCCAAGAAGGGCAGCCTGTTCCTGTTCGACGAGCCCACCACCGGCCTGCACTTTGACGACGTGGCGCGCCTGATGCGCGCGTTCCGCAAGCTGCTGGCCGCGGGCCACACGCTGCTCGTCATCGAACACAACCTGGACGTGATCCGCGCGGCCGACTGGCTGATCGACCTGGGACCGGAAGGCGGCGACGCCGGCGGCCTGGTCATGGGCACCGGCACGCCGCAGGACCTGATGGACAACCCCAAGTCGCACACGGGCGCCGCCCTGCGCGACTACGAGGTCAGCATCCTGCCGGCCGACGCCGTCGCCGGCGGCGCGGCCGACGTGGTGGTCAGCAGCGACGCCGACGCGCAGATAGCCGAGCAGGCGGGCCTGACCGCGCGCATCGCCGAGCCGCAAGCCGAGTACGGCGCGGGCGTGGGCACGCCGCTGCAATCCTTGGTGCGCGAACGCCGCCAAGGCAGCATGGCCATCGAGATCCGCAATGCGCGCGAACACAACCTGAAGAACATCAGCGTCGAGATCCCGCACGACAAGTTCACGGTCATCACGGGCGTGTCCGGATCGGGCAAGTCCACGCTGGCGTTCGACATCCTGTTCAACGAAGGCCAGCGGCGCTATCTGGAATCCCTGAACGCCTACGCGCGCGCCATCGTGCAGCCGGCCGGCAAGCCGGACGTGGACGCCATCTTCGGCATCCCGCCCACCGTGGCGATCGAACAGCGCACCAGCCGCGGCGGCCGCAAGTCCACCGTGGCCACGATGACGGAAATCCACCACTTCCTGCGCCTTCTCTACGTGAAGCTGGGCACGCAGTACTGCCCGGACTGCGACGTGGCGGTCGAGCCGCAGAACACCGACCAGATCGTGGCGCGCCTCCTGCGCGAGCACAAGGGCGTGCACATCGGCCTCCTGGCGCCGCTGGTCACCGCGCGCAAGGGTTACTACACGGATCTTGCCAAGTGGGCCGGCTCAAAGGGCCATTCCCATCTGCGCGTGGACGGCGAGTTCATTCCCGTGGCCCCGTGGCCGCGCCTGGACCGCTACAAGGAACACACGATCGAACTGCCGGTGGCGGACGTGGTCGTGGACCCGGCCAACGAGGCCGAGCTGCGCGCGGCCGTCAAGAGCGCGCTGGAAAACGGCCAGGGCGTGATGTCGGTGGTGTGGCCGGTCAACAAGCTGCACGAGGCGCTGAACAGCGAATTGCAGCAGCAGCACTTCTCGGTCAAGCGCGCGTGCCCGTCCTGCGGCACCAGTTTCCCCGAACCCGATCCGCGCCTTTTCTCGTACAACTCCAAGCACGGCTGGTGCACGGGCTGCTACGGCACGGGCCTGCAACTGCAGGGCTTTGACGAAGAGCAGACCGGCGAGGAAACCGCCTGGAACGCGTGGTACGAAGGCGAGGCCAAGACCTGCACGCAGTGCGACGGCCAGCGGCTGAACCGCGTGGCGCGCGCCGTGCGCTGGCGCGACAAGTCGATTGCCGAACTAGCCTCGCTGCCGGTGTCGGACGCGCACACCTTTTTCACTGGCCTGGTGGCGCGTGGCCGCGAAGGCGAGATCGCCCGCGACATCCTGGCCGAGATCCGCGGCCGCCTGAACTTCATGCAGGAAGTCGGCCTGAACTACCTGGCGCTGGACCGCGCCGCGCCCACGCTGTCCGGCGGCGAGGCGCAGCGCATCCGGCTCGCCGCGCAGCTGGGCTCCAACCTGCAGGGCGTCTGCTACGTGCTGGACGAACCCACCATCGGCCTGCATCCGCGCGACAACCGCATCCTGCTGGACGCGCTGGCGCGCCTGGAAGGCAACGGCAACACGCTGGTGGTGGTCGAGCACGATGACGACACCATCCGCCGCGCCTCGCACGTCATCGACATCGGGCCGGGCGCGGGCATCCGCGGCGGCCGCGTGGTGGCGCAAGGCACGGTGCAGGACGTGATCGACGCGCCCGAATCCGTGACCGGCCGCTACCTGAAGACGCCGCTGGCGCATCCGCTGCAGGGCCGCCGCCCCGTCGAGGCCGACACGCCCATGATCGAGATCCGTGGCGCGCGCCTGCACAACCTGCGCAGCGTGGACGCGCGCATCCCGGTGGGCCGCCTGAGCGTGGTGACCGGCGTGTCCGGCTCGGGCAAGTCCACGCTGGCGCGCGAGGTCCTGCTGGACAACCTGACCCAGGCCGTCTCGCAGGGCAAGGCGCCCGGCTGGGCGGGCTGCGAAAGCATCAAGGGCTGGGAAGCCATCGACCGCGTGCTGGAAGTGGACCAGACGCCCATCGGCAAGACGCCGCGTTCGTGCCCGGCCACCTACGTGGGCTTCTGGGACGACGTGCGCAAGCAGTTCGCCGACACCCGCGAGGCCCGCATGCGCGGCTGGACGGCGGCGCGCTTCTCGTTCAATACCGGCGATGGCCGCTGCCCGATCTGCGAAGGCCAGGGCATGCGCACCATCGAAATGAACTTCCTGCCCGACGTGAAGGTACCGTGCGACGCCTGCAACGGCGCGCGCTTCAACAACGACACGCTCAGCGTGCAGATGCGCGGCAAGAACGCCGGCGATCTGCTGTCCATGGAAGTGGACGACGCCATCGGCTACTTCGCGGCGCATCCCAAGATCCATCGTCCGCTGCAGCTGATGCAGGACGTGGGGCTGGGCTACCTGACGCTGGGCCAGCCATCGCCCACCCTTTCTGGCGGCGAGGCGCAGCGCATCAAGCTGGTGACCGAGCTGTCCAAGGCCCGCCTGACCGATGGGCTGATCAAGACCGGCCGCGCCTCGCGCATCCCCCACACGCTGTACGTGCTGGACGAGCCGACGGTCGGCCTGTCGATGGCGGACGTCGAAAAGCTGATCCACGTGCTGCACCGCCTGGTCGAGGCGGGCAACACGGTGGTGGTGATCGAACACAACCTGGACGTGATCGCCGAGGCCGACTGGCTGCTGGACCTGGGTCCCGAGGGCGGCACGGGCGGCGGCCAGTTGGTGGGCGAAGGCTCGCCCGAGCACGTGATGACGCTGGCCGACCATTCCCATACGGGCCGCGTCCTGACGGAGTTCCTTGCGCAACAACAGCCGTAAGCCATCATGGATTGTCGTTTTGAAGACCGGCTGGCCGGGCGCGCCCTGCGCCTGGACGGCTTTCGCGCCCGGATCGAAGCGCGCTCGGCCGCCGAGGTCGCGCCCGCGCTGGCCGCCATCGAGGCCGCGCGGCGCGAAGGCCGCTGGATCGCGCTGTTGCTGGATTACGAGCTGGGCGAATGGCTGCTGCCCGAGGCCACCCGGCCCGCCCCGGCCGGCCCCTGGACGCCGCCGCGCGAAGACGGGCCGCCCCGCCTGACCGCGCTGGTGTTTGATCGCAAGATCGACGAGACGCCGTGGGAAGCACCAGCCCCCGACGCGCCGGCCGCATCCATCAGCCTGCCCGCGCCGCGCATGACCGAGGCCGCCTACGTGCACCAGATCGACGCCATCCGCGGCCTGATCCAGGACGGCGAGCTGTACCAGGTCAATTTCACGCAGCCGCTCGACGTGGGCTTTCGGGGCGACCCGGCCACGCTGTACCGCCGCATCGCGGCGCGCAATCCGGTCGCCCATGGCGCCTACATCCAGGACGGCGCCCGCACGGTGCTGTCCTTTTCGCCCGAGCTTTTCGTCCGCCGCGACGGCCCGCGGCTCACGACCCGGCCCATGAAAGGCACCGCGCCACGCCATCCCGACCCGGCCGAAGACGAACGCCTGGGCCAGGAACTGCTGGCCAGCGACAAGAACCGCGCCGAAAACCTGATGATCGTGGACCTGCTGCGCAACGACCTGGGCCGCCTGGCCGAGCCCGGTTCGGTCAAGGTCGACGCGCTCTTTTCGCTGGAGCGCTACCCCACGGTCTGGACCATGACGTCCACCGTATCGGCCACCGCGCCGCACGCCACGCTGTCGGACGTGCTGCACGCCCTGTTTCCCTGCGGGTCGATCACGGGCGCGCCGAAAGTCGCGGCCATGCGCCGCATCCGTCAGATGGAAGCCGCCCCGCGCGGCCTGTATTGCGGCAGCATCGGATGGCTGGCGCCAAACGGCGACTTCTCGTTGAACGTCGCGATCCGCACACTGGTCCTGGACCAGCAAGGCCACGGCGTCTACAGCGTCGGCGGCGGCATCGTTTACGATTCGGACCCCGCCGGCGAATGGCAGGAATGCCACTGGAAGGCCCGCATCCTGCGCGCCTGACGGCGCAAATCCCCTTGCCGGTAGTAGCATAGAGCGCCGCTTGGCCCGGCTTATTCCAGGAGAGTCCCATGCAACCCGAATTGATCGAGACCATCCTGGTGGAATCGTCCGGCAACGTGCCCCTGCTGGCGCGCCACCTCCACCGTCTGGAAACGTCCTGCAAGGCGCTGGGTTACGTCTGGGGCGGCCGCGACGTCGAAGGCGACATCCTTCTCGCCGTCATGGCCCTGTCCTCCGCCGGACCGCATCGCCTGCGCCTGCTGGTCGCGCGCGACGGCAGCCGCCACATCCAGACGGCCGTCCTGCCGCCCCTGCCCGCGCACCAGGAAGTGATGCTCGCGCCCGAGGCGCTGCGGTCCTCGGAACCCCTGCTGCGCTACAAGACCACGCACCGCCCTTGGTACACCAAGACGATCGAATGGCTGCCTTCGCATCCGCACATCTTCGACCTGGTCTACCTGAACGAGCGCGGCGAACTCTGCGAAGGCAGCCGCAGCAACGTCTACCTGCGCATGGATGACGACTGGTACACCCCGCCCGTCGACAGCGGCTGCCTGCCCGGCGTGCAGCGCGCGCAGCTGCTCGATGCCGGCGAGGCGAAGGAACGCGTCCTGACGCTGGCCGATCTGCACGCGGCCGACGAAATCCGGCTGTCGAACGCGCTGCGCGGGTGGTTCACGGTGTCGCTGCGCGAGGCGTAGCGCAGCCCCCGGCCCACTGGGCATCAATCCGCGAACACGTCCACCACCACCTGCCGCAGCCACTGGTTGGCGGCTTCGCGGTGGTTGCGGGCGTGCCAGAACACGTTGATGACGGATTCCGGGATCTTCACCGGACAGGGCGCGGATGCCAGGCCAAAGGGGCCGCACGCGCAGTCGGCAAAGCGCTGCGGCACCACCGCGATCATGTCGGTGGCCTGCAGCACCGGCCCCACCGCCATGAAGTGCGGCACCGTCAGCC
Source organism: Achromobacter sp. E1 (assembly GCF_037039475.1). Lineage (NCBI taxonomy): Bacteria > Pseudomonadati > Pseudomonadota > Betaproteobacteria > Burkholderiales > Alcaligenaceae > Achromobacter > Achromobacter sp. E1. The sequence goes on along the minus strand of NZ_CP146253.1, from coordinate 990,184 downwards.
GCAGCCGCCGGCGGATGCCAGCGCGCGCGATCACCTCGTCCACCACGCCGTGGCCGGTGCCCTCGGACACGATCGCCACGTGTTCGGCCGCGCGAAACTGCCGCGCCGACACCCCCGAGCGCGCCAGCGGATGGTCCTGCCGGAAGATGCACACATAGGGCTGGCGAAACAGCCGGCGCTGAAAGAACCCGCCCTTCAATCCGGGCAGAAAGCCCATCGCCAGATCCATGCGGCCCCGCTCCATCTCGTCCCGCACGTCGATCGAGGTGGTGCGCACCGTGCGAATGGTCACGCTCGGCGCCACCTGATCCAGCGCCCGCATCAGGCGCGGCAGGAAGTAGGTCTCGCCCACATCATTCACCCCGATCACAAACGCCCGCTCGCTGCGGGCCGGATCGAACGCCACCCGTGCATTCAACGTGCCGTGCAGCGCGGCAAGCGCATCGGCAATGGGCTGAGCCAGGCTTTCGGCGTAAGGCGTCGGCACCATCCCGCGCGAGGTCCGCAGAAACAGCTCGTCGCCCAGCAGCTTGCGCAAGCGGGCGAGCGCGTTGCTGACGCCCGGCTGTGAAATCCCCAGGCTTTCCGCCGCCGCCGACACCCGGCCATGCTTGTGCAATTCATTGAAGACGACGAGCAGATTCAGATCCACGTCTTTCAGGTTCATGCGCTTGTCTCCACCAATATTGATTTTGGTGATTTATGTAATAAGCCAGATTCTATTTATTAATCTCGGGGCGTGCCGGATGATGCAGAAAAATGCCTGCGCCCATGCCGCGCAAGGCACTGCCCGGCCGCCGCGCGGCCAGCCGAAAATGGAGACAAATCATGCGCATCCGCACGCATTGCCGCCTCACGTCCTGTCGCAGGGGCCGTCCATGAACGCCCCCGAACATCCCATCCATATCGTCCCGCCCTGGCAAGGCGACGGTTCGCATCGCATCCCGTTCGGCGTCTACACCGACGCGGCCCTGCACCAGCGGGAACTGGAGCGCTTTTTCTACCGCGGCCACTGGAGCTACGTGGGCCTTGAAGCCGAGATCCCCAATCCCGGCGACTTCAAGCGCACGGTCGTGGGCGAGCGCTCCGTCATCCTGCTGCGCGACAACGACGGCCAGGTACGCGTCGTGGAAAACGTCTGCGCCCATCGCGGCGTGCAGTTCTGCCGCGAACGCGCCGGCAACCGCAGCGAGTTCGTCTGCCCGTACCACCAATGGAATTACGACCTGCAAGGCAACCTGATCGGCGTGCCCTTCCGCCGCGGCGTCAAGCAGGACGGCAAGATCAACGGCGGCATGCCGCCCGACTTCAAGCCCGAGGAGCACGGCCTGACCAAGCTGGCGGTGGCCGCGCGCAACGGCGTCGTCTTCGCGTCGTTCGACCATGACGTCGAACCGCTGGAAGACTACCTGGGGCCCGACATCGCGCATTACTTCGACCGCGTCTTCGACGGCCGCGAACTGGTGATCCACGGCTACAGCCGCCAGCGCATTCCCGGCAACTGGAAGCTGATGCAGGAGAACATCAAAGACCCCTACCACCCCGGCCTCCTGCACACCTGGTTTGTCACCTTCGGGCTATGGCGCGCGGACAACCGGTCCGAACTGAAGATGGACCGCCACTTCCGCCACGCCGCCATGATCTCCACGCGCGGCCAGGGCGGCAAAAGCACCGTCACCAGCGGCGTGTCCAGCTTCAAGGAGCAGATGTCGCTGAACGACGACCGCTTTCTGGACATCGTGCAGGAACCCTGGTGGAATGGCCCCACGGCCGTGCTCATGACGCTGTTTCCCAGCGTCATCATCCAGCAGCAGGTCAACTCGCTGTCCACCCGCCACATCCAGCCCGTCGGTCATGACGCCTTCGACTTCGTCTGGACCCATTTCGGATTTGCCGACGACACCCCCGACATGACCCAACGCCGCCTGCGCCAGGCCAACCTGTTCGGGCCCGCCGGATTCGTGTCCGCCGACGACGGCGAGGTCATCGAATTCTCGCAATCCGGCTTCGAACAGAAGCCGTGGCACCGCAGCGTCGCCGAACTGGGCGGCAAGACCGCCGAAAACACCGACCACATGGTCACCGAAACGCTCATACGCGGCATGTACGCGTACTGGCGCCGCGTGATGGAGGCGTGACATGCTGGACTTTCCGCTTTATTACCAGCTCACCCGCCTCTATACCGACTACGCCGCCGCGCTGGACGCCGGCGAATGGGAGAAATGGCCCGACTTCTTCGTGGAGGATTGCGTCTACAAGGTGCTGCCGCGCGAGAACCACGAACGCGGATTTCCGCTCGCGACCATGGCCTTCGAGAGCCGCGGAATGCTGCGCGACCGCATCTACGGCGCCACCGAAACCATCTTCCACGATCCCTACTACCAGCGCCACGTCGTCGGCGCCCCACGCGTGCTGCTGGTGCAGGACGGCCGCATCGAATCCGAAGCCAACTACGCCATCTTCCGCACCAAACCCAGCCAGCTCACCACCGTCTTCAACGTCGGCCGCTATCTGGACGTCATCCGCCAGACACCCGACGGCCTGAAATTCGAATCGCGGCTATGCATCTTCGACAGCGAGCTGATCCCGAACTCGCTGATCTACCCAATCTGACCCGGAGACAAACAATGACTGTGCAATGGATCAAGGCCATCGGACGCGATGACGTGCCCGAAGAAGACGTCATCGCCGTCGAGGCGGGCGGCAAGGAGATCGCGCTATACGGCGTCGACGGCGAGGTCTACGCCACCGACAACCTCTGTACGCACGGCAACGCCAGACTCTGCGACGGCTTCCTGACTGGCCACGAAATCGAATGCCCCCTGCACCAGGGCCGCTTCGACATCCGCGACGGCCGCGCCCTGTGTTCCCCGCTGCGCGAGAACATCGCGACGTATCCCGTACGGATCGAGGATGGCGTGGTGTTTGTGGCGCTATGAGTCATCTGCGCGCCGGACGCAGCGACGTCGCGTCTGACCGTTGAGGCACCGCGGCACTCAGGCATCGAGGCGCCCCCAACCCGGCGGCCCTCAGACCGCCAGCCGCAAAGCCTCGTTCGCCGCCGCCATGCCCATGGCGGCGGTCACGGTAACCACCGACCCATAACCCGCGCACGACAGGCCCTGCGGCGCCAGGTTCAGACCCGACGCGCCCATATCATCTTCACCTTCACGAGGGCGGGTCCACGCATCCGGCAAAATCGCCGGCTGATCGAACCACAACGCATGCACGCCCATCTTCGGCACCCGCTTGAGCGCCTTGCCGTTCTTGTCCGACGCCCGCGGAAACCCATGCTCGCGCCGCAACTTGTTGCGCAGCTTCGAGAGCAGCGCATCATTGACCGCCCCCGACAGATCCCCCGCCCGCAACGCCAACGGATCCGTCTTCCCGCCCGCACCGCCACACAGCAGCATCGGCACCCCAAGCGCCCGCGCATGCAAAATCATCGCAATCTTCGCGGCCGCCTGATCCGTGCAATCGATGATGACCGTATAAGGCCCCGGCAACACCTCGCCCACGTTCTCCGGCGACACAAAGTCGTCCACCCGTGTAATGCGGCATTCGGGATTGATCGCCAACACCCGCTCGGCCATCGCGTCGACCTTGGATTGCCCAAGCGTCGAACTCAACGCATGGATCTGCCGATTGACGTTGGATTCGGCAATGTGATCCAGATCGATCAGCGTCAACGCCCCCACCCCGCAACGAGCAAGCGCCTCCACCGTCCACGACCCCACGCCGCCCAGCCCGGCAACGGCAACATGGGCATTACGGATACGCGAAGGCGCCTCAGGACCATAGAGGCGCGACAGCGCGCCAAAACGACGGTCGAGATCGGCGGGTTCAGGAATGAGTTCGGGCGAGTTCATGGACCGCATTTTATGGCAGCCGCCCGCCAACCCAACCGCCCATTCAAGCAGACAAGGTGTAGACAAGGTGTCTGACACCCTACAGAGACTGCCGTCATGCCAAGGATGTGCCCCAAGGGTGTCAGACACCGGCGCACTTTTCGAAACCCGTCCAGATCCCGGAGGAACTCACGAACAAGGTGCCTAACAAGGTGTCTGACACCCTGCAGAGACTGCCGTCATGCCAAAGATGTGCCCCAAGGGTGTCAGACACCGGCGCACTTTTCGCCACCCGTCCAGATCCCGGAGGAACTCACGAACAAGGTGCCTAACAAGGTGTCTGACACCCTGCAGAGACTGCCGTCATGCCAAAGATGTGCCCCAAGGGTGTCAGACACCGGAAGCAGCGGCGTCCGGCCCCCACCGCAAGCGCGAAGCGTCATCCCCGGCCGCAAGACACCGCGTAAGCGCCCGGAGGCCGCCCGCGCGGCCAACCGGGCGCGGGCCCCGCAAAATGCTTCAAAGCCGCGCAAACCCAGGCAAGAACCTTAAGAACCCCACCCGCCCCAGCGCCCGCCAAGCTGAACTCACCCGAGCCCGGCGTGGCGGCGGCCTGGGGTGCGCGGGGCGTGTAGATGCGCCCGAGGGAATCGGAAGGCAGTCGCCGGAGGCGACAACGACGATGACAACGGGGTAGTCCGGAGCGAAGGCTCCGGACCGCAATCGTAGCCCCGCGCGCCCCAGGCCGCCGACGCGCCGGGCGTCAAAAGAACCACGATCGACGCCTGCCCCCGGCTGCCAACGCCAACCGCCGCGCCGGGCGTCTTAAGAACGCCTCCACCGAAGTCCAAAGCTCCTGCCCAAAAAAGCGGCATCAGCGCATCTCAACCCCAGCGCAAGCGAAAAATCACATCCGCAGCCCATCCCCGTCAACAGCCACCACATCATCCCCACCCAACGCCTGATAAACCGTCACCTGATTCACCAACCGGTTCAGCATGTTCTCGTCCCGCGCCACCTCGGCCACCCGGCGCTTTTCCTGCGCATCCAGCCAATCCCGCAGCGGCACCGCCCCCGCCCGGTACCGTACTTCGTACAGCCGCTCAGCCTCCCGAGCCGCCCGCAAAGACAGATCCAGCTGCTGCGCCCGCACCGACAACTGCGTGCGATTCGACAACGCGTTCTCCACATCCGCCATCGCCTGATACAGCGCCTGCCGGAACGTCACCACCCGTTCCTCGTAATCCGTCTTCGAGATCTTGATGTTCAGCTGCATCTGATTCCACTGCAGGAATGGCAGCGTCAACCCCGCGCCCAGCGTCCCGATCGGATTCTTCAGCACATCCGACAACGTCGGGCTCGAACTGCCCAGCGCCCCCGTCAACGTCACCGGCGGATAAAAGCTCGCCCGTGTCGCATCCACGTTTGCCAGCGACTCCCGCAACCGCAGTTCCGCTGCGCGCAGGTCCGGGCGGCGCCCCAGCAGCTCCGCCGGCACACCCGCCCGCGCCTCGGGCAATGCGCTGGACGGCAGCCGCGCCGGATCCGCCGTGATGCGATCCGGCGGACCATCGAAAAGAATCGTCAGCGCATTGATGTATTCCACCCGCTGCTGCACCAGCAGCGCATGCGCCGCCTGCTGGCTTGCCACCGTCTGCTCCGCCTCCGCAAGCTCCAGGGCCGACGCCCCGCCCGCCGCGTACTGCGCCCGCACCAGATCCTGCGTGCGGCGCGCGTAGGCAATGCTCTCCTCGCTGCTCGCGATGCGCTGATTGATGAATGCCGTCTGCCAATACAGCGTCGCCGTCGTGCCCACCAGCGACAGGGCCGCGCTCTGGCGGTCCTGTTCCGTCGCCAGCGCCTCCCACTGCGCCGCGTCGCGCTGGCGCGCCAGCTTGCCCCAAAGGTCGACCTGATAGCTCACCGTCAGCTCGGCCGAATTGGCTCGCGTGATCGTCCGGTCGCCATACAGATTGCGCACCCGCGACACGTTCGCGTCGCCACCGAACTGCGGCATCAGCTGGTCGTCCGCCAATCCCGCCTGATACTGCGCCCGGCGCACGCGAATCGCCGCCGCCGCCAGATCGTTGTTGCGTGCAAGCGCCTCTTCCACCAGCCCGTTCAACACCGGATCGTCGAAATTGCGCCACCAGGCCCCGCCCTCCGCCAGCCACGCTTCTGCGCCGGCATCCGAAGCCGGACGCGCGTGGGTCCAGGACGCCGGCACGCTCGCGGCCGGCGGCTCGTAATCGGTGCGCAGCAGGCCGCCGCAGCCGCCCAGCGCCAGCAGCAGCGCCACGCCCAGCGGTTTGCACAAAAAAGAAACTGCTCTCATCTTCCTCATTCCCGGGCCAACGCCTCGACGGGATCCAGGCGCGCCGCATTGCGCGCCGGCAGATAGCCAAAAATCACACCGATCAGCGTCGAGCACGTGAATGCCGCCACCATCGATGCCGTGGAATAGATCATCTGGAACGAGCCGCCCGTGGCCTTGCTGACCAGCACGCCCAGTCCCAGCGACAGCAGGATGCCGACCGCGCCGCCGATCAGGCACACCAGCACCGCCTCGATCAGGAACTGCTGCATGATGTCGCTGCGCCGCGCGCCCACCGCCATGCGCACCCCGATCTCGCGCGTGCGCTCGGTGACCGATACCAGCATGATGTTCATCACCCCGATGCCGCCCACCATCAGCGAAATCAGCGCGATCAGCGACACCAGCAGAGTCATCGTCGCCGTCGTGCGTTCGATCGTCTTGCGCACCGCGTCCGTGTTGAACACAAAAAAGTCCTTCACCACGTGCCGGCGCGTCAGCACCCGCACGATGGCCTGCTCGGCCGCGGCCGGCGGCGTCGCGTCGTTCACGCGCACCGTGATGCTCTTCAGGTGCTGCTGCCCCAGCACCCGCGACAGCGCCGTCGTGTACGGGATCCACACGTTCAGCGAATCATTGTTGCCGAACACCGTGTCCTTCTTTTGCGTCACCCCGATCACCCGCGCCGGCATCGACCCCAAAAAGATCACCTGCCCGATTGGTTCGGTGTGCGACCCGAACAGCGCGCGCCGCGTGCCCTCGTCGATCACCACTTCCTGCGCCCGGCGCGCCACGCTGGTCTCGTCGAAGAACTTTCCTTCAGCCAGCTTGATCGCGCGCACGCGGAAGTACTGTTCGCCCACGCCCTGGATCGAACCGTTCACCGACACATTGCGGTAGCGCAGCGTATTGCTCGTGCCCACTTCCGGCGTCACGCTGTCCACATACGACTCGCGCGCCAGTGCGTCGGCATCGGCCGGCACCAGCGTGCGGATGTTCACCGCCTTTTCATCGCCGAAGTCCTTGCCCGGGAAAACCTCGACCGTGTTCGTGCCGATCGCGCTGATGTCTTCCAGGATCTTGCGCCGCGAGCCCTCGCCCAGCGCCACGACCGACACCACTGCGGCGATGCCGATGATGATGCCCAGCATCGTCAGCGACGTGCGCAGGCGGTGCGCGTTCATGGCCAGCAAGGCCATGCGCAGCGCCTCGCCGCAGCGGTCCAGATAGGCCTGCCACGCCGGGCGCTGGGCCATGTCCGGGGTCTCGTCCCGCGCCATCTGATGGCGCGGCGCGTCCGGATTGCGCTTGTCCGCGACAATCTCGCCGTCGCTGATCTCGATGATGCGCTGGGCGTGGCGCGCCACGTTCATATCGTGCGTGACGATGATGATCGTGTGCCCCGCCGCGTTCAGTTCCTCCAGGATGCGCAGCACTTCCTGGCCGGTATGCGTGTCCAGCGCGCCAGTGGGCTCGTCGGCCAGGATGATGTCGCCGCCGTTCATCAGCGCCCGCGCGATACTCACGCGCTGCTGCTGGCCGCCCGACAACTGGCCGGGCCGATGGCCGGTGCGAGCGGCCAGCCCCAGCCGCGCCAGCAGCGCAGACGCGCGTTCCAGCCGCGCCTCGCGGCGCTTGCCCGCGTAGACGGCCGGCACCTCCACGTTGCCCTGCGCGCTCAGGTCCGCCAGCAGGTGGTAACGCTGGAAAATGAATCCGAAGTGCTCCCGGCGCAGTTCGGCCAGTTCGTCGGGGTCCAGTTCGCCGGTGCTGCGGCCGCCGACCTTGTAGTCGCCGCGCGTGGGCCGGTCCAGGCAGCCCAGGATGTTCATCAGCGTGGACTTGCCCGAGCCGGACGCCCCCACGATGGCGACCATCTCGCCCGCCTCGATCGACAGGTTGACGTCCTTCAGGACCGCAATCGTCTGGTCGCCCGCGGGAAACTCGCGGCGCACGCCAGACAGGGAAATGAGCGGGCCGCCCATGTCAGGCTCCCGGCTTGGCGGCGGCCGGCGAGGAATCCGCCGACACGACGCGTTCGCCCACCTCCAGGCCTTCCAGCACCTGCGCCTGCACATTGTTGTTCATGCCGATGCGCACTTGCCGCGTCTCGGTCTTGTTGCCGTCCAGCACCACGCGCACCTCATAGCGCCCATCCTTGCCGCGCTTGCCCAGCGCCGAGGCGGGCACCACCACGGCGTCCTTCGCCTCGCCCAGCACAATGAAGACCTGCGCCGTCATCGAGATGCGCAGCTTCTCGTCCGGATTCGGCACGTCGAACAGGCCGTTGTAATAGACCGCGGCGCTGGTGGAGGTGCTGGAGGAGGAGGTCAACGAAGACGCCGCGTCTTCCTTCTGGATGGAATCCGGGGCCGGTTCCACCGCGCGCAACGTGGCGCGGTAGCGCTCGTCGGGTTCGCCGAGAATGGTGAAGTAGACCGGCAGGCCCGGCTTGACCCGCGTCACGTCCGCCTCGGAGATCTGCGCCTTGATCGTCATGGTGTCCACCTGTGCCACCTTGATGATGGTGGGCGCGCTCTGGATCGAGTTGACGGTCTGGCCTTCCTTGGTGACCACCGCCACCACCATCCCGTCGATTGGCGAGACGATCCGCGTGTAGCCCAGGTTGACCTGCGCGGTGTCGACCTGGATCTCGGCCTGGGCGATCTGCGCGTCCAGCGAGGCGATCTCGGCGCGGGTCACGGCCAGCGTGGCCTCGGCCGTTTCGTAGGCCTCGCGCGAGCTGGCGTCGGCCGCCAGCATCTGGCGCTGGCGCTTGAACGCCAGTTCCGCCTGTTTCAGCGTAGCCACCTTGGCGGCCCGCTCGGCGCGCCGGGTCTGCAGCGCAGCTTGCGCGTTGCGCAGCTCGTTCTGCTGGGTCAGGTCGTCGATCTCGGCCACCAGCTGGCCCTTCTTCACCCGGTCGCCCAGTTCCACCTTCAGGGACTTCAACTGGCCGGTGGCCTGCGCGCCAACGCTGACCCGCTCGATGGCATCGATGGTGCCGCTGGCCAGCACGCTGTCCTCCAGGTCCGCGCGCGACACCTCGGCCACGGCAAACGTGGGCGGCGGCGGGGCCGAGAAGAACGCGGCGCGCGCGCCAAAAACGAGAAGCAGGAGGATGGCGGCTATCAGGGCGTAGCGCTTGAACTTGCTGCGGGACTTTTTCATTGAACCTGGACGATGGGAACGGCGGGCGCCATCTGCGGCGCCGGTGATGCGGCAAAAAAAGCGGTGAAAACCAGAGACGGATTGCACCGTGCGGAGGGTTCCGTTGCGTGAACGATACAACGATCCCCAATAGGTTGCGGAACCGTTTTACCGCACCTGCCGTGAACGTGCCGTCATCTTGCCGAATAAACGCGGGACTTGTCCGCTAGAGCCTGTTAACTCCATAGAGTGACTAGTCACCCGATGACGCAGCGCAAAAAAGCGTCGCCTCGACATAGACAGATGTTACGAACAGAATGAGTGCAGTTAAGCCGTGTCTACCTCCAACAGATCCCCCTCCTCGCCATCCAGTTCCCCGGAATTTTCCGGGGCAGTGCTTTTGTGCCTGCTGGCAATGATGAATCATGTGGCGCTGACCGGGGGACGGATTACCGTTTCCCTGACGGCGCTGCAGATGGGGCTGTCCACGTTCACGGTCGGCACGCTGGTCGCCGTGTTTGCCGTCCTGCCGATGCTGTTCTCGGTGCGCGCGGGACGCTGGGTGGACCGCGTCGGCATCGTGCGTCCGCTCGTCATCGGCACGACTTTGGTCGCCTTCGGCACGCTACTGCCCTCCATCTCGCAAACCCAGTCCGCGCTGCTGGTGGCGTCCTGCGCCATCGGGATCGGCTTCATGCTGCACCAGGTGGCCACACAGGATCTGCTGGGGCACGCCGAGCCCGAGCAGCGGCTGCGCAACTTCTCCTTCATGTCCCTGGCGCTGGCCGGGTCGGGCTTCTCGGGTCCGCTGATTGCCGGACTGGCGATCGACCACCTGGGCACGCGGACGGCATTCGGCCTTCTGGCGGTCGGCCCGCTGCTGTCGGCGGTCGGCCTGTACAGCCTGCGTCATCAATTGAAGGCCGTGGATGCGGCCATCACGGGCGTGCGCGAGGCCCAGCGCCGCCGCGTGACCGAATTGCTGGCCGTGCCCGCGCTGCGCCGCATTCTCATGGTCAACACGATTTTGTCCGGCGCCTGGGACACCCACCTGTTCGTCGTGCCGATCTTTGGCGTGGCGATCGGGCTGTCCGCCACCACCATCGGTCTCATTCTTGCCTCGTTCGCGGCGGCAACGTTCGTCATCCGCCTGATTCTGCCCCTTATCCAGCGCCGCGTCCGGTCCTGGACCCTGGTGCGCGTGGCGATGGCGACCGCGGCCATCGACTTCATGCTTTACCCGCTGTTCACCGACGTTACCGTCCTGATCGTGCTGTCTTTCATCCTGGGCCTGGCCCTGGGCTGCTGTCAGCCCAGCATGCTGGCCCTGCTGCACCAGCACTCGCCCCCCGGCCGCGCGGCCGAGGCAGTGGGCCTGCGCATGGCGCTCATCAACGGTTCGCAGGTCTCCCTGCCGTTGACCTTCGGGGCGCTGGGTGCGGTAATTGGCGTTGCCCCGCTTTTCTGGGCCTACTCCGTGGCGCTGATGGCCGGGGGCTGGGCCAACCGCAACCCTCCGCACGAGTCTGAACGGAATACGTAGTCGTGAACAAGCAGTCATCCCACTCTGACCTCTCCGGCGCCACGCTGCCCTTCCGGCTCTGGACGCCCGAGGAACGGCAAGCCTCGCTCGACGACGCGCTGCGGCACTGGCCGGCTGGGGAAGATGTGTGGGTATTCGGGTACGGATCGCTTATCTGGCGGCCGGATTTCGACTTCATGGAACGCCGCCTGGCGACGCTGCGGGGCCACCACCGGGCGCTTTGCCTGTGGTCGCGGGTGAACCGGGGCACGCCCGAGTGCCCGGGACTGGTGTTCGGCCTGGACCGCGGCGGTTCCTGCCGGGGCGTGGTGTACCGCCTGGCCGGCGAACAGGTCCCCCATTACTTTCCCGCCCTCTGGGAGCGCGAGATGTCCACCGGCGCCTATCTGCCCCGCTGGATCAACTGCGCCACGGACGAAGGCGTCGTCCGGGCGCTGGTCTTCATCATGAACCGCGACAATCCCGCCTATATCCGGGCCCTGCCCGAGGCGGAACTGCTGGCCATCGTGCGCCGCGCGGCGGGACGCTACGGTCCCTGCACGGATTACGTGGTGCAGACGGCCCAGGCCTTGCGGTCCGCCGGCATCCACGACGCCCGGCTCGACGCCATTGCCCGCCGGCTGGAGCTGGACGGCCACCCGCTGCCCGAGGGCCCGTGACGCGCCCACGCGGCTGGAGGCGGCAAACTTGTCCGGGGCCTGCGCGGGGTCAATGAGGGGCCGGTCTCCCAGGCGGTATAAACTCCGTGTTATCAACGCTGAACCCCCAAGACCATGTCCGTCTCTGATCTGCGTCAAAGCTACGAAAAGAATGTGCTGCTGGAAAGCCAGGCAGCCCCCTCGCCGTTCGAGCAATTCGCCCGTTGGTTCGACGAGGCCCTGGCCGCCAAGGTGCCCGAACCCAACGCCATGACCCTGGCCACGGTGGACGCCAGCGGCCAGCCCAGCGCCCGCATCGTCCTCATCAAGGGGTTTGACGAGCAGGGTTTCACGTTCTTCACCAATTACGAATCGCGCAAGGGCCTGGACCTGCAAGCCGAGCCGCGCGCCAGCCTGCTGTTCTTCTGGCAGCCGCTGGAACGCCAGGTCCGCATCGAGGGCGTGGTCGAAAAGGTGGCGGCCGAAGAGTCGGACGCCTACTATCACAGCCGCCCGGCCGGCTCGCGCATCGGCGCCTGGGCTTCGCGCCAGAGCCAGCCCATCACCCGTGAAGAGCTGGAAGCCCGCGAAAAGGAATTCCGCGAGCGTTTCGGCGAACAGCCGCCGCGTCCGCCGCACTGGGGCGGCTACCGCCTCAAGCCCACGGCCTTTGAATTCTGGCAGGGCCGCCCGTCCCGCCTGCACGACCGCCTGCGCTACGTGGCGGACGGGGCGGGCTGGAAGATCGAACGCCTGTCTCCCTGATACGGGGCGCCCCGACGCGGGGCGTCCATCCGCCGGGCGCCTCCTGCGCCCGACCGAACTGTCTATTGCATGTCCGCCTCCTCCCCTGATTTCGACTCCGTCTTCTTTCGCACCGCCTTGGGCCGATACGCCACCGGCGTGACGGTCGTGACGACCACCGGCCTGGACGGCGCCCCCATCGGCCTGACCGTCAGCTCGTTCAACTCGGTCTCGCTGAATCCGCCGCTGGTGTTGTGGAGCCTGTCGCTGGGCTCGTCGTCGCTGGACGCCTTCGAACAGTGCGAACGCTACGTCGTGAACGTATTGAGCGCCGACCAGATCGCGCTGGCGCGCCGCTTCGCGACGGGCAAGACGCGGGACCGTTATGCCGGGCTGCAGGTGCACCATGCCCCGGGTGGCACGCCGATGCTGGACGGCCACTGCGCCGCCTGGTTCGAATGCCGCAACCGCAGCCGCTACGTCGAGGGAGATCACGTCATCATGGTCGGAGAAGTCGAACGTTGCGGACATAGCGGCGAACCGCCGCTGGTCTTTCACGCCGGCGGGTTCGATCTGACGCCGGCCGGCACCCGCGCCGAAAAGGCCAAGCCATGAGCGCGGACGTCGATTGCGTCGTCATCGGCGCCGGCGTCGTCGGCTTGGCCATCGCCCGGGCGCTGGCCCAATCGGGCCGCGAAGTCCTGGTGGCCGAAGCCACCGAGGCCATCGGCACCGGCACCAGCTCGCGCAATTCCGAAGTCATCCACGCCGGCATCTACTACCCCGCCGGCAGCCTGAAGGCGCGCCTGTGCGTGCGCGGCAAGCATCTGCTGTACGCGTACTGCGCCGAACGCGGCGTGCCGCACAGCCGGCTGGGCAAACTCATCGTGGCCACCAGCCCCGAGCAAGCCACCCAGCTTGAAGGCATCGCCCAGCGCGCCCGCGCCAACGGCGTGGACGACCTGCAATTCATTTCGGGCGAAGAAGCCATGCGCCTGGAACCGGCGCTGCAATGCACCGCCGCGCTGGTGTCGCCGTCGACCGGGATCGTCGACAGCCACGCGTTGATGCTGTCGTTCCAGGGCGACGCCGAGAACGCGGGCGCCCAGTGCGTCTTCCATACGCCGCTCGCGTCGGGCCGCGTCCGGCCTGAAGGCGGCTTCGAGCTGCAATTCGGCGGCGACGACGCCATGAGCCTGACCTGCAACGTGCTGATCAACTCGGCCGGCCTGCAAGCGCCCGCGCTGGCGCGCCGCATCGAGGGCGTGCCGGCGGACAGCATTCCCGCCGATTACCTGTGCAAGGGCAGCTATTTCACGCTGTCCGGCCGCGCGCCGTTCTCGCGCCTGATCTACCCGGTGCCGCAGCATGCCGGGTTGGGCGTGCACCTGACGCTGGACATGGGCGGCCAGGCCAAGTTCGGCCCCGACACCGAATGGGTGGACACCGAGGACTACACCCTCGATCCCTCCCGCGCCGATGTGTTCTACGAAGCCGTGCGCAGCTATTGGCCCGCCCTGCCCGACGGCGCGCTGGCGCCCGGCTATACGGGCATCCGCCCCAAGATCTCCGGTCCGCACGAACCGGCCGCGGACTTCGTCATCGCGGGGCCCGCCGTTCACGGCGTGCCCGGCCTGGTGAACCTGTTCGGCATCGAATCCCCCGGGCTGACCTCCAGCCTGGCCCTGGCGGAAGAAACCCTGGCGCGCCTGTCCGCCTGACCCCGCCCGCTTCCCTTTTTTCTCATTCAGCCATTCCTGCCATGCAGCACAACGACTACATCCTGACCCTGTCCTGCCCCGACCGCACCGGCATCGTCTACCGCGTCAGCGGCCTGTTGTTCGAACTGGGTTGCAACATCCTGGATTCGCAGCAGTTCGGCGACGAAGAGACGGGCCGCTTCTTCCTGCGCGTGCACTTTGACCTTCCGGTCAGTGCGTCCGCCGACGACCTGCGCGCCCGCCTGGACGCGATGTCCGCCGACTACGGCATGGAGCTCAAGCTGCACGACGCGCGCCGCAAGGAGCGCCTGCTCATCATGGTCAGCAAGCAGGGCCACTGCCTGAACGACCTGCTGTTCCGCGTGCACAGCGGCCATCTGCATGCCGAAGTGGCGGCCATCGTCTCGAACCACAACGACTACGCCAGCCTGGCGGCAACCTACAACATTCCGTTCCACTACCTGCCGGTCACGCCCGACACCAAGCTGGAACAGGAAAAGCAGGTGCTCAAGATCGTCGACGAGGCAAACATCGACCTGGTCGTGCTGGCCCGTTACATGCAGATCCTGTCGGCCGACATGTGCCGCGCCCTGACCGGCCGCGCGATCAACATTCACCACAGCTTCCTGCCCAGCTTCAAGGGCGCGCGCCCTTACCACCAGGCGCATGCGCGCGGCGTGAAGATCATTGGCGCCACGGCGCACTACGTGACGTCGGACCTGGACGAAGGCCCGATCATCGACCAGGACATCGAACGCGTCGACCACACGATGACGGCGCAGGACCTGACCCAGGTGGGCAGCGACATCGAATCCCTGGTGCTCTCGCGCGCGGTGCGCAGCCACGTCGAACACCGCATCCTCCTGAACCGCAACAAGACCGTCGTGTTCCGCTGATTTTCAGGCCCTTGCAGGGGCGGGTTGCAACGGCGCAAACGCCTGCGCCACCAGCGCCACCGCGCGCTCCTGCAAGGGCGAGCGCGCCGCATCCGGCCAGATCACCTGGCTGATCGAGCGCGCCTCGTGCTCGAACGCGATGAATCGCGTGCCCGCCAGCCCGCTGCGCGACAGGCAGGCCGGCACGATCGACACCCCCAAGCCCTGCGACACCAGCGAGGCCACGCTCAGCCAGTGGCGCACCTCGTGCCGGATCGCCGGCATGAAGCCGGCCGACACGCACATGGCCAATACCGTTTCGTAATAGCTGGGCGACGCCGCGCGCGCGAAGAAAACGAAGTCGTCCCGCGCCAGTTCCGTCAGCCGCAGGGTCTGGCGATCTGCCAGCGGATGCGCATCGGGCAGGCACACCACGAAGGGCTCGGCCATCAGGTCGCGCGCCTGCACGCCTTCCGGCACCGGATTGGCGTGGATGAAGCCCAGGTCCTGCTCGCCGCGCCGCACCGCCTCGATCTGGTCGTTCGAGTTCAGTTCGGTCAGCACGTGTTCCACGTCGGGCAGTTCCTTGCGCATGTCGTTCAAGAGCGCGGGCAGCCCGCGATACAGCATGGACCCCACGAAGCCGATGCGCAGCCGGCCGCGCAGGCCCGCATCCACCTGGCGCACCAGCGTGCGGACCTCCTCGGCCTGGCGCAGCAGGATCACCGCTTCGTGGTACAGCGCCTGGCCGGCGTCGGTCAGCTCGACGTGCCGGCTGGTGCGGGCCAGCAGGCGCGCGCCGATGTTCTCTTCCAGTTGGCGGATCGCGTAGCTGAGCGGCGGCTGCGAAATATGCAGGCGCGCCGCCGCCCGGCTGAAATGGCGCTCTTCGGCCACGGCGATGAAGTAGCGCAGCAGACGCGGTTCGAGATCCATGCGTCCCTCCTTTGGACATATCTATATTTATTTTGGATTGATCTACATCAAAACAGTATTTGAGTAGATGAATCAACCCCCGCAACATAGGGCATCTCCCGTCCCGACCCGGATGCCGCCATGGATACGCCCGTCTTGCCTGTTGCCGCCACCGTCACGCCCGTACCGGACTCCCGGGGGCTGAATCTGTTCGATGCCGACCCCTACGCCGAGGCGCTGAGCCGACGCTACCTGCCCGCCGAGCTGCATGCGCACCTGCTGCCGCATCTGAGCCGGTTGGGCGAACTGGCCGGCGGCGTCATGGACGAACTGGCGTCGGTTGCCGACAAGCACCCGCCCACGCTATCGGTGCGCAGCCGCGCCGGCACGGACGAATCCCGCATCGACAAGCATCCCGCCTACGTCGAACTTGAACGCCTGGCCTACAGCGAATTCGGCCTGGCGGCGCTGTCCCACCGGGGCGGCGTGCTGGGCTGGCCCGAGCCCATGCCCGCCGCGGCCAAGTACGCGCTCAGCCATCTTTTCGTGCAGGCCGAATTCGGCTTGTGCTGCCCCGTCAGCATGACCGACTCGCTGGCGCGCACCCTGCGCAAATTCGGCGATCCCGCGCTGGTCGAGCGCGTGTTGCCGCAGGTGACTTCGCAGGATTTCGACACGCTGCGCCAAGGCGCCATGTTCATGACCGAACAGGGCGCGGGCTCGGACGTCAGCGCCACCGAGGTCACGGCCCAGCCGCAGGATGACGGCACCTGGCGCATCCACGGCGACAAGTGGTTCTGCTCGAACCCTGACGCCGGTTTCGCAATGGTGCTGGCACGCAGCGAACCGGACGCGGGCCTGAAGGGCGTGTCGCTCTTTCTGCTGCCGCGCGACCTGGCCGACGGCACGCACAACCACTACCGCATCCTGCGCCTGAAGGACAAGCTGGGCACGCGTTCCATGGCCAGCGGCGAAATCCGCCTGGAGGGCGCCGTCGCCTGGCTGGTCGGTGAACGCGGCCGCGGCTTCAAGCACATGGCCGACATGATCAACAACTCGCGCCTGTCCAACGGCATGCGCGCCGCGGGCCTGATGCGCCGCGCGGTCACCGAGGCCATCTACGTATCGCAGCACCGCCGCGCGTTCGGCAAGCGCCTGATCGACATGCCGCTCATGCAGCGCCAGCTCGTCAAAATGATCGTGTGGGCGGAACAGGCGCGCAGCGTCATGTTCCAGACGGCGCGTGCGCTGGCCGACGCCGACCAGGGCGCGGCAGACCCCGCGCTGGCCCGGATCCTGACGCCGCTGATCAAGTTCCGCGCGTGCCGCGACGCGCGCAAGGTCACGGGCGACGCCATGGAAGTGCGCGGCGGCTGCGGCTACATCGAGGAATGGACCGAGCCGCGCCTGGTGCGCGACGCGCATCTGGGCTCGATCTGGGAAGGCACCAGCAACATCGTCGCGCTGGACGTGCTGCGCGCCATCAAGAAAGAAAACTCCCTGCCGGCGCTGCGCAGCCACATCGACCGCCTGCTGGCGGATGGCGCGCCCTGCCCACCCGAACTGGCCGGCATGCAGGCCAGCGCCCTGGAAAAGACCTATGCGCTGGCGGAACACGCCGCGCAGGGCGACCATGCGCAGCTGGCCCGCCAGGCCGCGTCGCTGCTTTATCACGCCGTCTCCATGGCCGCGCTGCGGTGGGAAGCCACCGGCGCGGGATTGGAAACCCGCGCACGGCTGGCCGACCAGGTGCTGCTGCACCGCCTGGCGCCGCGCGACCCTTACGCCATCCCGCCTGACGAAAGCGCGGCCTGCCAGGCCATCCTGCAATACGCGTTGTAGCACCTGTCAGGGCTTTCGCGGTAACCCGACGCCGGCGGCACAGCCGGCGCGTCATCCACTGGAGACACCCATGAAACGCTATTTTGCCCCCCTGTTCCTGGCGGCCGCCGCCATCACCGCCACGCCCGTCGTGGCAGCCGACGCCTTCCCCACGGCCCGGCCGGTCACGCTGGTGGTGCCCTTTCCGCCGGGCGGCCCCACCGACGCGCTGGCGCGCCGCCTGGCCGAAAAGCTGCGCGAGCCGCTCAAGCAGAACGTCATCGTCGAAAACCGCAGCGGCGCGGGCGGCAACATCGGCTCCGAATATGTCGCCTCGGCCAAGCCCGACGGCTACACCATCCTGTTCGGCACGTCCGGCCCGCTGGCCATCAACGTCAGCCTGTACAAGAAGCAAAACTACAACCCCGAGACCAGCTTCGCGCCCATCATTCGCATCGGCCACCTGCCCAACATCCTGGTGGTGAACCCCTCGGTGCCCGCCAACAACCTGCAGGAACTGATCGCCTACGCCCAGAAGAACCCGGACAAGCTGAGCTACGCCTCGTCCGGCAATGGCGCGTCGTCGCACCTGGCCGGCATCCTGTTCAACCGCATGGCCGGCACCAAGATCATGCACATCCCGTACAAGGGCACCGGACCCGCGCTGAACGACCTGCTGGGCGGACAGGTGTCGATGTCGTTCACCGACATCCTGACCGCGCTGCCCTACATCAAGGCGGGCAAGCTGCGCCCCATCGGGCTGGCCAGCGCCCAGCGTTCGGATGCGCTGCCCGACCTGCCCACGCTGTCCGAACAGGGCCTGAAAGGCTATGACGTCAGCGTCTTCTTCGGCATCGTCGCCCCGAAGGACACGCCCGCCGATGTGGCGAACACGCTGAACCAGGCCTTCAAGACCGCCCTCGCCGATCCCACGATCGCGCAGACGCTGCGCACGCAGGGCATCGTCGAGGCGCAGGACAAGACGCCGCAGGGCCTGTCCAGCTTCATCACCACCGAAGTCCCCAAGTGGCGCGAACTGATTCAGAGCGCCAACGTTTCCATCGACTGACGCGAAGCATAGCCATGGCCCAAACCCTACCCAATGCCGGCGCCCTCGCGGGCTGCAAGGTGATCGATCTGTCGCGCGTGCTGGGCGGCCCGTACTGCACCCAGATCCTGGCCGACCACGGCGCCGACGTGCTGAAGATCGAGCCGCCCGGCGGCGACGAGACGCGCGGCTGGGGCCCGCCCTTCCTGGGCGAGACCGCCTCGTATTTCGTCGGCGTGAACCGCAACAAGGACGGCATGACGCTGGACCTGTCGCAGCCCGCCGGACAGGAACTGCTGCGCCACCTGCTGGCCGACGCCGACGTGCTGGTCGAGAACTTCAAGCCCGGCACGCTGGAAAAGTGGGGCCTGGGCTACGACGACCTGAAGCAGGCCTTCCCCGCGCTCATCCACTGCCGCGTCAGCGGTTTCGGCTCGGATGGTCCGCTGGGCGGGCTGCCCGGTTACGACGCCTGCGCGCAGGCCATGTGCGGCCTGATGAGCGTGAACGGCGAGGCGGACGGCGAGGCAACCCGGGTGGGGCTGCCGGTCGTGGACATGGTGACGGGCCTGAACGCGGCCGTGGCCATCCTGCTGGCGCTCAACGAGCGCACGCGCAGCGGGCTGGGACAATTCCTGGACATCACGCTGTACGACTGCGCGCTGTCGCTGCTGCACCCGCATGCGCCGAACTACTTCTACAGCGGCAAGGTGCCGCAGCGCAGCGGCAACGCGCACCCCAACATCGCCCCCTACGAAACGCTGCCCACCGCAAGCGGCCCGATCTTCCTGGCCGTCGGCAACAACCGCCAATTTGCAATGCTGGCCCGCACGCTGGACGCCCCCGCGCTGTCCGACGACCCACGCTACGCCACCAACGCGGACCGCCTGCGCAACCGCCAGGCACTGCGCGATGACCTTGCCGCCCTGCTGGCCCGCCATGAGGCGGCCACGCTAGCGGACCAGCTGCTGCGCGCGGGCGTGCCCGCCGCCGCCGTGCAGACGGTGGACCAGGCATTGGCTCATCCGCACACCCGGCATCGCGGCATGGTGCTGGAACAAGGCGATTACAAGGGCGTGGGCTCGCCCATCAAGCTGTCGCGCACGCCCGCCACGCTGCGCAAGCTGCCGCCAGACCTGGCGCCGCCATCTGGGCAGGACTGATCCCGCATCGATGACCCGCCCGGCGCCCGCCGGGCTTTTTTTTCCCAAGCGAGCCGCCGCCCCGCGCGCAACAACTTAGACATTTGGTTTCAGCACGCCGCCCGATTGCCGCCTTAGACTTTTTTCCGCATCTCGCGTTGCTCTCCGCACGCTTTCCCCGAGCCACATAAGAGGAAATAAAAGACTATGGCCACGAACGACTCACAAGACCACGGCCAGCTGAAACGGGTGATGGGCCCGAAACTGCTGCTGCTATTCATTGTTGGCGACATCCTGGGCACTGGCGTGTATGCGCTGACCGGGCAGGTGGCCGCCGAAGTCGGCGGCGCGGCCTGGCTGCCGTTCCTGGTGGCCTTCGGGGTGGCCCTGCTGACCGCGCTTTCCTACCTTGAACTGGTCACCAAGTACCCGCGCGCCGCCGGCGCCGCGCTCTACGTCCACAAGGCGTTCGGCGTGCATTTCCTGACGTTCATCGTCTGCTTTACCGTCATGTGTTCCGGCCTGACGTCGGCCGCCACCGCCTCGCAGGCCTTCGCCGCCAACCTGTTCGCGGCGATGGGCATCGAGGCCGAAAAGCACTGGATCACCCTTGGCGCACTGGGCTTCATGACGCTGGTCATGCTGGTCAATTTTCGTGGCGCGACTGAAAGCGTGCGCGCCAACGTCGTGCTCACGCTGATCGAGCTGTCGGGCCTGCTGATGGTCATCCTGCTGGGCTTTTACGCCATCTCCGACGGCCAGGCGGATTTCTCGCGCGTCGTCGCGTTCGATACGCCCGAGGACAAGAGCGTGTTCCTGGCGGTGACCTCGGCCACCGCGCTCGCGTTCTTCGCCATGGTCGGCTTCGAGGACTCGGTCAACATGGCCGAGGAAACGCACGATCCCAGCCGCATCTTCCCGAAGGTCATGCTGACCGGCCTGGGCATCACGGCGCTCATCTATGTGCTGGTGTCCATTTGCGCCGTTGCGCTGGTGCCGGTGGGCGAACTGGCCAAGAGCAGCACGCCGCTGGTGCTGGTGGTCAAGCGCGCCGCGCCGGATCTGCCCGTGGAATACATCATGCCGATCATCTCGATGTTCGCCGTGGCGAACTCGGCGCTCATCAACATGATGATGGCCAGCCGCCTGCTGTACGGCATGTCGCGCCAGGGTGTGCTGCCGTCCTTCCTGGCGCACGTGCACCGCAAGAACCAGACGCCGTGGACGGCCATCCTGTTCACGACGGCGCTGGCCTTCGGCCTCATCATCCTGGTCTCGCTGACCGACTCGCAGGCGATCCGCGCGCTGGGCGGCACCACCGCGTTGCTGCTGCTGGGCGTGTTCGCCTTCGTGAACGTCGCGGTGCTGGTCCTGCGGCGCGACAAGGTGGCACATCGCCACTTCTCCATCAACCGCCTCGTCCCGTGGGTGGGCGCCGCCGCCTGCCTGTTCCTGGTCACCCCGCTGACCGGCCGTGACGTGATCCAGTACCAGGTGGCCGGCTGGCTGCTGCTGCTGGGCGTGGTGATGTGGTTCGTGACCTGGCTGGCGCGGCGCCGCGAGTCCAGGATGGAACTGGACCCGTCGTCGCTGGAGTGATACCGCAAGGGCCGCAGGCTCCAGGACCGCTGGCGCGCGGCTGCGCGGCGCGGGTCCGGGCGCGCTTCAGCCGCCCACCGCAAGCCCTTCGCGGCGCGGATCCGCGCCGCCTTCCAGTCCCTTGGCGTCAATGACGATGCCGTGGATGCCGCTGGGAAACTCGGTGATCCGCACCGGGTGTCCCATGCGCTCAAGCTCTGGCGCCAGCGCTTCCAGCGCCGTGCCCTTCTCCAGTTCGGTTTCCTTGTTGCGGCTGCCCATGTTGGGCAGATCGATCGCCGACTGGATGTCCAGATTCCAGTCCAGCACGCCCACCAGCGTCTTGGCGACGTAGTTGATGATGGCGCTGCCGCCCGGCGAGCCCACCAGCAGGTACGGCTTGCCCTCCTTGAGCACCATCATCGGCGCCATCGAGCTGCGCGGCCGCTTGCCCGGTTCGATGCGATTGGCCACGAGCCGGCCTTCGGGGTCCTTGAACGACGACGAAAAATCGGTCATCTCGTTGTTGAGCAGAAAGCCCCGGACGAAGATCTTGCTGCCGAATTCGCTTTCGATCGTGGTCGTCATGGTCAGGGCGTTGCCCTGCGCGTCGACCGCCACCAGGTGGCTGGTGGACGGCAGCTCCAGCGCGTTGTCCTTGCCCAGCGACAGCAGCTTGCCTTCGGGATCGCCGGGCAGCGCCACCTTCATGCTGCGATCCGGCTGGATCAAAGCGCCGCGCGCGCGCAAGTAAGCCGGGTCCAGCAAGGCGCGCACCGGCACGCGCACGAAGTCGGGGTCCGCCACGTAGAAATCGCGGTCGGCAAAGGCCAGCCGGCCCGCTTCCGAGAAATAGTGCACGGCCTGCACCGTGCCGGGCGCATACCGGCTTAGCGGGAATTGCTCCAGCTCGCCCAGCATCTGCAACACGGCGATGGGCCCGCTGCTGGGCGGCCCCATCCCGCAGAGCTGATAGCCGCGGTACGCGCCGCACACCGGATCGCGCGTCTTGGCGCGATAGTCCGCCAGGTCCTTCAAGGTCAGGTCGCCGGGCTTCTCGTGGCCCTGCACCGCCGCCACGATGTCGCGCGCGATGTCGCCCTGGTAGAAGGCGTCGGCGCCCTGCGAGGCCACGGCGCGCAGGGTGCGCGCGAACGCCGGATTCTTCAGCACGTGGCCCACGGGCCACGGCGTGCCGTCCGGCGCGTAGAAGTACGCGGCGGCGGCGGCCTGTTGCGGCAGCGCCTTGTTGCCGGCCAGCAGCGCGTGCAGGCGCGGCGACACCGCAAAGCCCGATTCCGCCAATTCGATCGCCGGCTGGAACAGATCGGCCCAGGGCAGCTTGCCCTGCGCCTTGTGCGCCAGTTCCAGCCCGCGCAAGAGGCCGGGCACGGCGACCGACATGCCGTTGTTGACGGCCTGTGCAAAGGGCAGCGGTTTGCCTTCGGCATCCAGGAAACGGTCAGGCCGCGCAGCCGCGGGCGCGGTCTCGCGGCTGTCGTACGTGCGGATCTGGCCGTCTGCCGCCGAATACACCACCATGAAGGCGCCGCCGCCGATGCCCGACGATTGCGGCTCGACCAGATTGAGCACCAGTTGCGTGGCGATGGCCGCGTCGACCACACTGCCCCCGCGCCGCAGCATGGCTTCGCCCGCGCGGCTGGCAAGGGGGTTGGCGGACACCATCATGAAATGCGGCGCGCGCACGAGCTCGCGCTGCTGGACGCCGCTGGCGGCTTCGGGATTCAGGTCTTCCGCCGCGGGCGTTCGCGCCCAGCTGGCGGATGCGAACGGCAAGCCGGCGATGGCAGCGGCGAGCAGCAGGGCGGCGTGGCGGCGTAGACGCATGGAAAGCTCCGGTGATCGCCGGACGTCCGGCAGGCGTCCATGATAGTCAAAGGCCCGCGCCGCTGCCCATGCGCGCCTTCCGGCTTAGAATCGCGGTTTACGGATCACCAGAGCCCCCGTTTGCGCCATGCGCCTGCGCCACATCGAGATATTCGAAGCGATCCGCCGCACCGGATCCCTGACCGAAGCCGCCGCCGCGCTGCACATTTCACAGCCCGCCGCCAGCAAGTTGCTGGCGCATGCCGAAAGCCAGCTTGGCTTCAAGCTGTTTGACCGGGTGAAGGGCCGGCTGGTCGCCACGCGCGAGGCAGAGATCCTGACGCCCGAGATCGCGCGGCTGAATCAGGACCTGAGCAGCGTGCGCAGGCTGGCGTCCAACCTGCGCGACCGGCCCAACGGCCATCTGCGCCTGGGCTGCGCGCCCGCGCTGGGACTTGGCCTGCTGCCCGGCGTCGTGCGCGACAGCCGCGACGCGCAGCCCGGCATCACATTCGATATCCACACGCATCACAGCGCCGAGCTGGTGCAGGGGCTGCTGACGCGCGAACTGGATCTGGCCATCACGTTCGACACCAACGATTATCCCGGCCTCACGCGCATGGGGCTGGGGCACACCGAGCTCGTGCACCTGAGCCGCCGCGCCGCGCAGGGTCCGCTGCGATTGTCGGAGCTGTCCGAAGCGAGGGGCGTAGAAGCGTCGGGCGCCGGTGCGTCGGGCGCCGGTGCGTCGGGCTCCCCCACGGCAGCCGATACGCTGATCGTGCTGGACGCCAGCGACGCCTCCGGCGCATTGCTGCAATTGGCGCTGGACGCCCAGGGCCTGGCGCCGCAGGTCGCCATCCAGGTGCAGACGCATTACGTGGCGTGCGCGCTGGTGGACGCGGGTTGCGGCGACGCCATCGTCGACGCCATCACCGCGCAAGCCATGTTGCGTCCCGGCATGACCCTGCGCCGCCTGGAACCCGCGCTGCGCGTGCCGATCAGCATCATGACGCGCAACCAGGATCCGCTTTCCGCCCTGCACCGCGACCTGATCGAGCGCCTGCGCGCCGCCTGCGCCGCACTGCTGGAAGGACTGGACGCGCGGGTCTGATAGCCACAAAGCACAACGGGCGCCCGAAGGCGCCCGCTGCAATATCGATCGGGGCAGATTCGCCTGCCCCGCGAAACATCAGTCCAGCTTGATGTTCTGCTTCTTCACCACGTCCTGGGCCCAGTTGAACTGCTCCTGGATTTCCTTGGCGAATTCTTCCGGCGTGTTGCCCGACGGCGCCGAGCCCTGCTCTTCCAGCGCCTTGATGACCTTCGGGTCCTTCAGGGCGACGACGGCGGCGTCACGCAGCTTGTTCACGATGTCCATCGGCGTGTCCTTGGGCGCCAGGAGGCCATACCAGACGGGCTGGTTCAGCACCGGGTAGCCCGCGTCCTTGAACGTCGGAACACCCTTCAGCGTGCCGATCTGCTCGGGCCAGGCGATGGCCATGGCGTTCAGCTTGCCGGCCTGGATCTGCGGCATCGACGACGGCAGGTTGTCGAACAGGATTTCGATCTGGCCGCCAACGGCATCGGCCAGCGCCGGACCCGAACCCTTGTAGGGCACGTGCACGATGTCGGTGCCGGTGGCCATCTTGAAGGATTCGCCCATCAGGTGCAGCACGCCGCAAGTGCCCGAGCTGCCGTACGAGTACTTGCCCGGATTCTTCTTCAGCTCTTCGATGAAGCCCTTGAAGTCCTTGGCGGGGAACTTGGGGTTCACGGCCACGACGTTGGCGGTGTTGGCGAAGTTGGTGACCGGCTGGAAGTCCTTGATCGGATCGTACGGCAGGTCCTTCGGACGGCAAGCGGGGTTCACGGCCATCGTGGAGACGGTGGCGATGGACAGCGTGTAGCCGTCGGCCGGCGCGCGCGCGGCTTCGGCCGCACCGATGGCGCCGCCCGCGCCGCCCTTGTTCTCAACGACCATGGGCTGGCCGAGTTCCTGGCTCATGCGCTGCGTCACGAGACGCGCAATGATGTCGGTGGAACCGCCAGGCGCGAACGGAACGATTACGCGGATGGCCTTGCTGGGGTACTTGTCTGCGGCGTGCGCGACCGAAGCGCCCAAGGTGCCGGCGGCGCCGGTAGCAAGGGCGATAGCCACGGCCAGAGAGCGGACCTTATTCATAGATGTGTTTCCTCCAAGAGTGCGAGCCCGTTTGTAGACGGCCCGTTGTGTGTTGTGTCCGCCTGTAGACGGACCAGCAGATAACGGTGCGGGCGCATTGCTTGTGCGCAGCGTGTCGGCGCTGCATTTATGAGTTGCTTGTGGCACAAGCGCCCGCCAGAATGTCGGAGAATAGCAGCAAACGCTTACACCCGCATAGCGCGCCGGTCACCGCCCGGCGCTCGGCAAAAACCTCTTCTCCCATGTCTGTTGCCCTCCTGGTTTTCCCCGATTTCATGCTGGTCGCGCTGGGTTGGGCGCTACGTCACAAGCTGGGTTTCTCGCGCGAATTCTTCGCCGGAACGGAACGCCTCGTCTACTTCGTGCTGTTCCCCGCCTTGCTGTTCCAGGCGATCGTGCGCACGCCCATCACGGCGGGCAACGCGGCGCTGCTGCTGCAGGCTTCCGCCGCGGTCGTGGCCGCGGGCGTGGCGATGGCGTGGCTGGCGGGCCTGGTCCTGCGGCCCTCCTCCCTCGGGCTGGCCTCGTCGGCGCAATGCGGCTACCGCTTCAACACCTACATCGGCCTGGCCTTGTCGGCCAGCCTGGCGGGCACGCAGGGCCAGACCGTCATGGCGCTGATCGTCGGCTTTGCGGTGCCCATGGCCAACATCGCGGCCGTGTACGGCCTGGCGCGGCACAACGGCGGCAACCTGCTGCGCGAGCTGGCGCGCAATCCGCTCGTGGTCTCCACGCTGCTGGGCCTGGCCTGCAATCTCGCGGGACTGCAACTGCCCGGCCCCGTCGACACCGTGCTGGCGCGGCTGGGCGCGGCGGCGATTGCGCTGGGCATCCTCTGCGTGGGAGCCAGCCTGGCATGGGAAGGCGGCAAGGGCTACGGATCGCTGATTGCCTGGATGCTGGCGGTCAAGCTCGTCGCGCTGCCCGCGGTCGCGCTGCTGGTGGCGCATCTGGTCGGCCTGCCGCCGCTGGAAGCACGCATGCTGCTGCTCTTCGCGGCGCTGCCGACGGCCTCGGCGGCCTACGTGCTGGCGATGCGCATGGGCGGCGATGGCCGCATGGTGGCCGTGCTGATCTCGCTGGGCACCTTGTTCTCGGCCGTCACGATCCCGATGTGGCTGCTGCTGGCCGGCGGCTGACCTTCCCCCCAAAAAAAATGGCCGCCCAGGCAAGGGCGGCCATCTCATGCGGGTGGCACAAGCCAGTTCAAGAGGGCTTGTGCGCGTTCGTCATCGAGCCCGGCACGACCCATTCGGCAAACTGCGCTTCGGTCACATAACCCAGCGCCAGCGCCGATTCCTTCAGCGACAGGCCTTCCTTGTGCGCCTTCTTGGCGATCTGCGCGGCCTTGTCGTAACCAATGTGCGGATTCAGCGCGGTCACCAGCATCAGCGAACGGTCCACGAGTTCGGCAATGCGCTCGTGGTTGGGCTCGATGCCCGCGGCGCAATGCTTGTCGAAGCTGGCCATGCCGTCCGTCAAGAGGCGCACCGACTGCAGGAAGTTGTGGATCACCAGCGGCTTGTAGACGTTCAGCTCGAAGTTGCCGCTGGCGCCGCCGATGTTGATCGCCACGTCGTTGCCCAGGACCTGCGCGGCCAGCATCGTGATGGCTTCGCACTGCGTCGGGTTGACCTTGCCCGGCATGATCGAGCTGCCCGGTTCGTTCTCGGGGATGCTGATCTCGCCCAGGCCCGACCGCGGGCCGCTCGACAGCCAGCGCACGTCGTTGGCGATCTTCATGAGGCCGGCCGCCAGCGACTTCAGTGCGCCGTGGGCAAACAGCAGCGCTTCGTGCGAGGCCAGCGCCTGGAATTTGTTGGGCGCCGAGACGAACGCCGTGCCCGTGGCGTGGGCCAGATCGGCCGACACCTTCGCGCTGAACTGCGGATGCGCGTTCAAACCCGTGCCCACCGCCGTGCCGCCGATGGCCAGCTGGTGCAGGCCCGGCAACGTGGCGCGAATCTGCTGTTCGGCCAGATCGAGCTGCGCCACGTAGCCCGAAAGTTCCTGACCCAGCGTCAGCGGCGTGGCGTCCTGCAGGTGGGTGCGGCCGATCTTGACGATGTCGTAGAACGCGGCGCTCTTTTCCGCCAGCGTGGCGCGCAGCGCCTTCAGCGACGGCAGCAGGCGATGCTCGACCTCGACGGCCGCCGCCACGTGCATGGCAGTCGGGAACGTGTCGTTGGACGACTGCCCGCGGTTGACGTGATCGTTCGGATGCACCTTGCGCGCTTCGCCGCGCTCGCCGCCCAGCAGTTCCGAGGCGCGGTTGGCCAGCACCTCGTTCATGTTCATGTTGCTCTGCGTGCCCGACCCGGTCTGCCAGACGGACAGCGGGAATTCGTTGGGCCACTTGCCAGCGATGACTTCGTCGGCGGCGCGCATGATCGCGTCCGCGATCTGCGCGTCCAGCTCACCCAGGTCGGCATTGACCTTGGCCGCCGAACGCTTTAGCCGCGCCATCGCATTGACCAGCGGCTCCGGCATCTTTTCGGTGGAGATGGCGAAGAAATGCAGCGAGCGCTGCGTCTGGGCTCCCCACAGATGGTCTTGCGGCACCTCGATGGGGCCAAAGGTGTCTTTTTCGATGCGGGTCTTCATGGCGCGTACAACTCCGTGGCGGCGTCAGTCGCGGGCGGCGGGACGCCGTCGGTCACGACATATTGAGAATAAATATCAGTTATAGGTTAGCAGAAACCCGCATTCCTATAATTGCTCCAAACTGTGCTCCGATCCTCGTTTTTTACCACTCGCCCCGCGCCATGTCCGCCCCCCTTGCCACCCTGACTTTGCACCTGCCCGATGAAGCCGCCACCGAGGCGCTGGCGCGCCAGCTGGCGCCGATGGTCACGGGCGCCAAAACCGGCCTGCCAGGCGCGTGTATTCATCTCCAAGGTGACCTCGGAGCAGGAAAAACGGCCTTCTCCAGGGCATTGTTGCGTGAAAGCGGCATCACAGGCCGAATCAAGAGTCCAAGCTACGCCCTGCTTGAATCCTATAAACTTTCTAACTTATACTTCTATCACCTTGATTTTTATAGATTTAGTGATTCGCGCGAATGGTTGGACGCAGGATTTCGGGATTTACTGCGTGACGATGCGGTCGTTTTGATCGAATGGCCGGAGCGGGCAGAAGGCCTTTTGCCCCCGCCGGACCTGCTGATCTGCCTTGCCTATGCAGGCGACGGACGTGACGCCACCCTGACCGCGTACACCGCCCGAGGACAAACATGGTTGAACGCGATTGTCCCCCCGCCCCTGACGGCGCCCTCCCCTCGGCAGGCGCCACCCGCCGACGCCTGATCAGCGTCGCCGCCACGCTGCTCGTCCTGCCGGTCGTGCCGCGGCTGGCGCAGGCCGCCACGATCCTGGCCGTTCGGACCTGGCCTGCCGACGAATACACCCGCGTCACGCTGGAACTGGACAGCGAACTCAAGGCTGAACAGTTCACGCTGGAAAACCCCCACCGCCTGGTTGTCGACATCGAGGGACTGACCCTCAGCGCGGCCTTGAACGACCTGGTCTCCAAGGTCCGGCCCGGCGATCCCTACATCCAGAGCCTGCGCGTGGCGCAGAACCGCCCGAATGTGGTGCGGCTGGTGTTCGATCTGAAGCAGCCCGTGGCGCCGCAGGTGTTCACGCTCAAGCCCGTTGCCGACTACCAGTACCGCCTGGTGCTGGACCTGTACCCCAAGATTGCCCAGGATCCGCTGATCGCGATCCTGAACAAGTCCAGCGGTCCCGATGTGGACGATCCGCTGGCGCGCATCCTTGAAGACATCCAGCGCAACCCGGTGACCCGCGCGGATCCGCCCGAGCCGCCCCGCGTGCGCGGCCAGCAGCCGGCGCCCGCCCTGCCGACCCCGCCCAAGCCCCCTGCCACCGCCAGCCGCGGCAAGCCGCGCATGCTGACCATCGCGCTGGACCCCGGCCACGGCGGCGAAGACCCGGGCGCCATCGGCAAAACCGGCCTGCGCGAAAAAGACGTGGTGTTGCGCATTGCGCGGCGCCTGAAGTCGCTGATCGACAGCCAGCCGTACATGCGCGCCTACCTGACGCGGGACGACGATTACTTCGTGCCGCTGCACGTGCGCGTGCAGAAGGCGCGCCGTGTGCATGCGGACCTGTTCATCTCCATCCACGCGGACGCCTGGGTCAAGCCCTCCGCCAATGGCTCGTCGGTCTTCGCGCTGTCCCAGCGCGGCGCCACCAGCGCGCAGGCCCGGTGGATGGCCGACAAGGAAAACGCGGCCGACCTGATCGGCGGCGTCAACCTGGGCAGCCACGACCGCCAGGTCGCCAAGGTGCTGCTGGACCTGTCCACCACGGCTCAGATCAACGACTCGCTCAAGGTGGGCAACGCCTTCCTGGACGAGATCAAGAAGATCAACCGCCTGCACAAGAACAGCGTCGAACAGGCCGGCTTTGCCGTGCTGAAGGCGCCGGACATTCCGTCGGTGCTGGTCGAGACCGCCTTCATCAGCAATCCCCAGGAAGAAGCCCTGCTGCGCAGCGCAGGGCATCAGGACAAGCTGGCGCAGGCCATGATGACCGGCATCCAGCGCTACTTCACGGCCAACCCGCCGCTGGCGCGCCTGGGCGACGTGAGCTAGGTTTTACGCGCGATCCCGGGCCCTTTGGCCGGGCCCATGAAAAAAAGGCTATGCACCCTTTGGCGCATAGCCTTTTTGTTTGGGCGCCGCGCGCCGCCCTAGTGCGCCCGGCGCGCGCGCACCAGCTTGACCAGGCCGGCCCCCACGACCGGCACGACGGCCGCCGCCAGGCCCACCAGGACGATGGTGTTCAGGTGATCGCGGATGATCGGGATATTGCCGAAGAAGTAGCCCGCCGCGACCAGGCTGATCACCCACAGCAGCGCGCCCATGATGTTGAACATCTGGAAGCGCGCCATCGACATCTCGGCCACGCCCGCCACGAAGGGCGCAAAGGTGCGCACCACCGGGATGAAGCGCGACATGACGATCGTCTTGCCGCCGTGCTTTTCATAGAAGGCATGCGTGCGCATCAGCGCGCCGCGGTCCAGGAAGCGCAGGTTCATCGAGAACACCCGCGGTCCGATGTAGCGGCCGATCGCGTAGTTCAGCGAGTTGCCGGTCACGGCCGCCACGATGAGCAGCACCGACATCAGGATGGGGTCGATATGGCCCGTGGCGCCAAAGGCGCCGGCGATGAACAAGAGCGAGTCGCCCGGCAGGAAAGGCAGCACGACCAGTCCCGTCTCGGCAAAGACGATGAGAAACAGCACCAGGTACACCCACACGCCGTATTGCTCGACCCAGAGACCCAGCGTCTGGTCGATGTGGAGAACCATATTGAAAAACTCGAGCATTGAAGCGGCCCTGATATCCGATGTGAATTTGTCAGCGACTATAGCCCACCGGGGCATGACGCTAAAATCGTCCGCACTGCTACATAAGATCTGGGCCTCATGACCGAACGTCGTTCCATCCTTGCGCTTCCTGACCTGCTGATCAGCCAGATCGCCGCTGGCGAGGTCATCGAGCGCCCCGCGTCCGTGCTCAAGGAAATCCTTGAAAACGCGATCGACGCAGGCGGGCGCGCCATCGAGGTCCGTCTCGAAGGCGGCGGCATCCGGCGTATTGCGGTGACGGATGACGGCGGCGGCATCCCGCCCGACGAACTGCCCCTGGCGCTGGCCCGCCACGCCACCAGCAAGATCCGCTCGCTGAACGAACTGGAATCCGTGGCATCCATGGGGTTTCGCGGTGAGGCCCTGGCCTCGATTGCGTCCGTGGCCCAGGTGTCCATCATTTCGCGCACCCGCGACGGCGACCATGCCTGGCAGATCGACGCGGGCAGCATGCAGGTCAGCCCCGCCTCCGGCCCGCCCGGCACCACCGTCGACGTGCGCCAGCTCTTCGACGCGGTGCCCGCGCGCCGCAAGTTCCTGCGCTCCGAAGCCACCGAATTCGGCCATTGCGTCGACGCCATGGAGCGCATCGCGCTGGCGCATCCGCAGATTGCCTTCCGCCTGTTCCACCATGACCGCGCGCAGCGCCAGTGGCTGCCGGCCGAACCGCCGCAGCGCATCCGCGACGTGCTGGGCGCCGAATTCGCCGAGCACGGCCTGCTGCTGTCGCATTCGGTCGGCACGGTCAGCCTGGCCGGCATGATTACCCGGCCGAC
Source organism: Achromobacter sp. E1 (assembly GCF_037039475.1). Taxonomy (NCBI): domain Bacteria; kingdom Pseudomonadati; phylum Pseudomonadota; class Betaproteobacteria; order Burkholderiales; family Alcaligenaceae; genus Achromobacter; species Achromobacter sp. E1. The sequence goes on along the minus strand of NZ_CP146253.1, from coordinate 958,665 downwards.
CGCCGCCCGCGCCCGCGCCGACCGTCAGTACCTCTACGTGAACGGCCGCTACGTGCGGGACCGCACCGTCAGCCACGCGCTGCGCGCCGCCTACGCCGACGTGCTGCACGGCGACCGCCAGCCTGCGTATGTGCTGTTCCTGGACATTGATCCGGCCGCCGTGGACGTGAACGTCCACCCAGCCAAGCACGAGGTGCGCTTCCGCGACAGCGGCGCCGTGCACCGCTTTGTCTCGCACGCGGTCAGCCAGACGCTGGCGCAGACCGGCGGCTCGTCGGCCGTGGCGCCTGCGGCACAGGCCGATGACGGCGGATTCGAAACCGTCGCGCGACCGGCGGGCGACGCCGCCTCGTCCGACGCCGCCCCCGCCTACCGCCCGGCGATGCCGGCCCCGGCCGAATCGCCGCGCCCGGGCTATGGGGGCATGAATGGCGGCACGGCAGGCAGCACCGCAGGCAGCACAGCGGGCGGCGCGCATGCAGGTGCGCACCCCGGCTCTGGCAACGGCTCGGACAACGGCGCCGCCTATGGCCTGCGCCCGTCGCCTGCCCCGCAGCGTCCGCATACCCAGGTGCCCTTCCGCCTGCACGCCGAACCGGCCGGCATTCCCGCCGCCGACTGGCAATCGCTCTACCGCCCGCTGACCGACGACACCGCCGCCCGGGCCGCGCCCCTGCGTGAACCGGCTCCGGCGCCCGCCGCGCTGCCCGCCGACGAAGAACACCCGTTGGGCATGGCGGTGGCGCAACTGCACGGCGTGTACATCCTGGCGCAGAACCGCCGCGGCATGGTGCTGGTCGACATGCACGCCGCCCACGAGCGCGTGGTGTACGAACAGCTCAAGCAGGCCCTGGACGCGCGCAGCCTGCCGCGCCAGGATCTGCTGGTGCCCGTGGTGTTCCACGCCCAGGAAAAGGACGTGGCGCTGGTCGAGGAATTCGAGGAACAGTTGAACGACCTGGGCTTTGAGATGCGTCCTTCCGGCCCCACCTCGATCGCGGTCCGATCGGTGCCGGCCATCCTGGCCCGCGGGGACATCGAAACCCTGGCCCGCGCCGTGTTGCGCGATCTGGGCGCGGTGGGCGTCTCGCGCCTGTTGACCGAACAGCGCAACGAACTGCTCTCGACCATGGCCTGCCATGGCTCCGTGCGCGCCAACCGCAAGCTCACCCTCGAAGAGATGAACGGCCTGCTGCGCCAGATGGAATCCACAGAACGGGCGGACCAGTGCAATCACGGCCGTCCCACCTGGGTGCAATGGTCCATGTCCGACCTGGACAAGCTCTTCCTGCGTGGACAATAGCTTGCCGGCGTCCCGCTCCCCCGTTTTGCCCCCGGTCATCTGCCTGGCAGGCCCCACCGCGGCCGGCAAGAGCGCCTCGACGCTGGCGCTGGCCGAACGCTGGCCGCTCGAGATCGTCAACGTGGACTCGGCCACGATCTACCGCGGCATGGATATCGGCACCGCCAAGCCCTCTCTTGAAGAACAGGCTCGCGTTCCGCAGCACCTGCTCGACATCCTGGACCCGGCGCAGTCGTATTCGGCCGCGGAATTCCGCGCCGACGCGCTGCGCCTGATCGCGGACATTCGCGCGCGCGGCCGCATCCCGCTGCTGGCGGGCGGCACGATGATGTACTACAAGGCGCTGCGCGACGGCCTGGACGACCTGCCGCAGGCCGATCCCGCGCTGCGCGCCGAACTGGAAGCGCGCGCCGCCAGGCTGGGCTGGCCCGCGCTGCACGCCGAGCTGGCGAAGCTGGACCCCGTCACGGCCGCGCGCCTGGCGCCCAACGACAGCCAGCGCATCCAGCGCGCACTCGAAATCTGCCAGCTTTCCGGCCAACCGATGTCGGCCCTGCTGCAACGCGCCCAGCGCAAGCCGGACGACGACGCCAACCGCTACGTGACGATCAGCCTGGAGCCCTCGGACCGCGCCGCCCTGCACGCCCGCATCGAGCAGCGCTTTGATGCCATGCTGCGCCAGGGACTGCTGGACGAGGTGCGCGGCCTGCACGCCCGCGCCGACCTGCACCCGGGCCTGCCCTCCGTGCGCTGCGTGGGGTACCGCCAGATGTGGGCGCACCTGGACGGCCAGATCGACCTGGACACCGCCCGCGAACAGGGCATCGCGGCGACGCGGCAACTGGCCAAGCGCCAGATCACCTGGCTGCGCGCGCAGCCCGATCGCGTCATCGTCGACTGCCTGGCGGCCGACGCCGTGGCGCAGACCATTGACGCCGTGGCGCTGGCGCTGGCGGACTGACGGGCTGTATTCAAAGGTGTCTGACACCCCCTGCATTCAAAGGTGTCTGACACCCCAACGAGACCGACTTCATCCTGCGATGCCGTCTCAGGGGGGTGTCAGACACCTTTGAATGAGCCGCCCAGACGCCCGCCCGTGGCATCAAACGCCGCGCCAAAAAAAAATGACCGCCATCACGGCGGTCATCTTCATTGCAGCGCGATCGCCGCGGCGTCACACCACGAAGGTCTGCGCCATGCCCGCTTCCTGGGGCACGATCTCGCCCAGCTTGCTGACGGTCTCGCCCTGCTCGCGCAGCGTGGCGGCAATGGCGTCGGCCTGGGCCGGATCCACCACCAGCACCATGCCGATGCCGCAGTTGAAGACGCGGTACATCTCGGTGTCCTCGACGCCGCCCTGCTCTTGCAGCCACTGGAACAGCTTGGGCATTTCCCAGGCGTCGCGGTGCAGCTTGGCAGCCAGGCCGTCCTGCAGGATGCGCGGCACGTTGTCCAGCAGGCCGCCGCCGGTGATGTGGGCCAGGCCCTTGATGTCGGTGCCGTGCTTGGCCAAGGCGGCCAGCACCTGCTTCACGTAGATGCGGGTCGGGGCCATGACCACGTCGACCATTTTCTGGCCGTGGAAATCGTCATCGGGCTTGGCGCCCGCGCGTTCCAGGATCTTGCGCAGCAGCGAGTAGCCGTTCGAGTGCGCGCCGCTGGAAGCCAGGCCCAGCACCACGTCGCCCGCCTTGATGGACTTGCCGTCGATGATCTTGGACTTTTCCACCGCGCCCACCGCGAAACCGGCCAGGTCGTATTCGCCGTCCGGGTACATGCCCGGCATTTCGGCGGTTTCGCCGCCGATCAGCGCGCAACCCGACAATTCGCAGCCCTTGGCAATGCCGCCCACCACTGCCGCCGCCGTGTCCACCGACAACTTGCCGCAACCGAAGTAATCCAGGAAGAACAGGGGTTCTGCGCCCTGCACCAGGATGTCGTTGACGCTCATGGCGACCAGGTCGATGCCCACCGTGTCGTGGCGGTTCCAGTCGAACGCCAGGCGCAGCTTGGTGCCCACGCCGTCCGTGCCGGACACCAGCACGGGCTCCTTGTAGGTCTTGGGCACTTCGAACAGGCCGCCAAAGCCGCCGATACCGGCCAGCACCCCGGGGCGCATCGTGCGCGCGGCAAGGGGTTTGATTCGGTCGACCAGGGCGTCGCCTGCGTCGATGTCGACACCGGCGTCGCGGTAGGTCAGGGGGGCTTTAGGTTGGTTCGTCATGAGAAATGCCGTGGGGTATGTAACAATTGCTGGGATTTTGGTGGAACGCCCTGCATTTTACGATGACCCGGCCGCGGACAGGCGCTAAAGGGCGCAAACCCCCGCCAGGCCAAGCGTTCGGACGCGACACCATCGCCTCAGGTGGTTTAAAGTGTAGGGTTGGCCGGTATTGATTTTGCCAGTTTCTACATGGCCCTTGTATCACCGATTTTTCTTGGCTTTTTGCGGCGGCCCGGCCTGGACCTTCCGGCGCCCCCGAAAACGCCTGATTGCTAACTCTCATGAACCGCCAGCTGCTGCTCGACGTTCTCCCCGCGCCAGCGCCATCGCTGAACAACTACATCGCCGGCCCCAACGGAGAAGCGGTGGCAGCCGTGCGTGCGCTCAAGCCCGGCCGTGCCCTGTACATATGGGGCGCCGCCGGCTGCGGCCGCACCCATCTGCTGCGCGCCCTGACCGCGCGCCCGGATGCCGTCTACATCGACCCGGCCAACGGCGAAAACATGCTGCGCCGCCTGGCCGAAGCCGATTCCAAATCGCCCATGCCCCACTTCGTGGCCGTCGACGACGTGCACCGCATGGACGACAGCCGCCAGGCCGCCCTGTTTGCGCTGTACAACCGCTGGCGCGAATCGGCCGCCACGCAGCGGGCCTTTGCGCTTGCGCTGGCCGGCGACCGCGCGCCGCTGTCGATGCCGCTGCGCGAAGATCTGCGCACGCGCCTGGGCTGGGACCTGGTGTTCCGGCTGGATCCGCTGTCCGACGCCGACAAGCTGGCCGCGCTGTCGGCGCAGGCCGCCGAACGCGGGCTGCACCTGGCGCCCGAAATCATCAACTGGATGCTCACGCACCACGAGCGCGACATCCGCAAGCTAGCGGCGTTGCTCGACGCGCTGGATCGTTATTCGCTGGCCACCGGCCGCCCCATCACCCTCCCCCTGCTGCGCGCCATGCTCGCAGATCCTGATTCACAACGCACATGACCACCCGACGTCTTGCCCTGTTCGACCTGGATCACACCTTGCTGCCGCTCGACAGCGACTATCAATGGGCCGACTATCTGGCGCGCACGGGCCGCGCGGGCGATCCCGTCGAGGCCCGCCGCCTGAATGACGATCTGATGGAGCGCTACAACCGCGGCGAACTCACGGCCGAACAGGCCGCCGAATTCATGCTCGGCCTGCTGGCCGCGCACGCGCCTCACGATCTGGCCGTGTGGCACGAAACCTTCATGGGCGAAGTCATCCGCCCGTCCATCACCCCCGCCGCGCGCGACCTGGTGGACGGCCACCTGGAAGCCGGGGACCTCTGCGCCATCGTCACGGCCACCAACAGTTTCGTCACCGCCCCGATCGCCCGCGCGTTCGGTGTGCCCCATCTGGTCGCGACCGATGCCGAGTACCTGCGCGGCCGCTACACGGGCCGCATCCTGGGCACGCCAAGCTTCAAGGAAGGCAAGGTGGTGCGCGTGAACGACTGGCTCGGCAGCATGGGCTTGGGGCTTGCGGATTTCTCCGAATCGTTTTTCTATAGCGATTCGGTCAATGATGTGCCGCTCCTCGAAAAAGTGACCCGTCCGATTGCCGCCAACCCCAGCCCCGCCCTGCGCGCCATTGCGCAGGAACGCGGCTGGCAAGTGATCGACCTGTTCGACCACATGGAAGATTCGAAGTCCTAAATGATCACTGAAACCATAAAAAAATTCGTCGGCCGGCTATTCGCGCCGACACCCAGGGGGCCGTTGCGCATCGGGCGCGACAAACACGGCATCGACCGCCGCAACGTGTCGCGCCACGCCATCAAGGTGTGCGAGGTGCTGCGCCAGCATGGCTACGAAGCCTATATCGTCGGCGGCGCGGTGCGCGACCTGATCGTCGGGCTCGAGCCCAAGGACTTCGACGTGGCCACCAACGCCACGCCCGAACAGATCCGTCCGCTGTTCCGCCGCGCACGCATCATCGGCCGGCGCTTTCAGCTGGTGCACGTGGTGTTTGGCCAGGAAATCATCGAGACCTCCACCTTCCGCGCGCCCGCCTCGGAAGACCAGGAAACCGACGAGCACGGCCGCATCCTGCGCGACAACGTGTTCGGATCCCAGGAAGAAGACGCCAAGCGCCGCGACTTCACCATGAATGCGCTGTACTACGACCCGCACAACGAGGAAGTCATCGACTACCACAATGGCGTGGCCGACCTGAAGAAGCGCCAGATCCGCATCATCGGCGATCCCGTCAAGCGCTACCGCGAAGATCCGGTCCGCATGCTGCGCGCGGTGCGCTTTGCCGCCAAGCTGAACGGCACGATCGATCCGGCCACGCGCGAGCCCATCAGCACGATGGCCGACCTCATCGAGAACGTGCCGGCCTCGCGCCTGTTCGACGAGATGCTCAAGCTGCTGACCTGCGGCCATGCAATGGACTGCCTGCGCCAGTTGCGCGCCGATGGCCTGCACAACGGCCTGCTGCCGCTGCTGGACGTGGTGCTTGAACAACCCGGCGGCGAACACTTCGTGGAACTGGCGCTGGAACGCACCGATGCGCGCGTGCGCGCCGGCAAGACCATCAGCCCCAGCTTCCTGTTTGCCGCGCTGCTGTGGCAGCAGGTCGAAGTGCGCTGGAAGCAGTTGCGCGCGCAGGGCGAGCACACCATTCCGGCCCTGTCGTCGGCCGCGGACTCCGTGCTGGACGAACAGACCGAGAAGCTCGCCATTCAGCGCCGCTTCTCGTCCGACATGCGCGAGATCTGGTTCATGCAGCCGCGTTTCGAGCGGCGCATGGGCAAGACCATCTACCGCATGATCGAGCAGCCGCGTTTCCGCGCCGCCTGCGACTTCCTGCAGCTGCGCGCCGCCGCCGGCGAGTTCGACAGCGTGCTGGCGCAGTGGTGGATGGATCTGGCCAATGCCGACGACGCCACCCGTGCCGACATGATCGAAGAAGTGTCGCGCCAGCCGCGCGAAGCCAGCGACGCCGCTGCGCCCGCGCGCCGGCGCCGCCGCCCGCGCCGCAGCGGGCCGCGCAGCGCGCCCGCCGGCGAGTAACCGCCGTGCCGCAGCCGCCTGTCCGCGCCTACGTGGGCCTGGGCGCCAATCTGGGCGACAGCGCGGCCACCCTGCGCCAGGTCCTGGCGCAGCTTGAGGCCACGCCCGGCGTCTCCGGGGTGACGGCCTCGCCGTTCTACCGCAGCGCGCCGGTCGACGCCACCGGCCCCGACTTCATCAATGCCGTGGCCGCCGTGGATACCGTCCTTGCGCCGCTGGCGCTGCTGGATGTCCTGCAGGCGCTGGAGCACGAACACGGCCGCCAGCGTCCCTACCGTAACGCCCCTCGCACGCTCGATCTGGATCTGCTGCTGCACGGCGATGCGCAGCTTGATCACGAACGGCTGATCCTGCCCCATCCCCGTCTGCATCTGCGGGCCTTCGTGCTGCTGCCGCTGCGCGACCTGGCGCCTGACCTGTCGGTGCACGGCAAACCGCTGGATGCGTGGATCGGCGCGATCCACGACCAGCCCATCGAACGGCTCGCGGGCTGATCACGCCCATCGGGACGCGCCGCCTGCCTGGCGTCAGGGCTTGGGCGTGAAGGCCATCATGGCGCGCTCGACGTCTTCCACGTCCGGCAGCCCCGCCTCATTGCCCAGATGCTGGATCTTGTGCGCCGAGGCCGCGCGCGCGAACGTGAAGTGCTCGATCCAGGGCTGGTCCGGCCGCGTCAGGTAGGACCACACGTAGGCACCGTGAAACACGTCGCCCGCCCCCGAGGTGTCGATGATCCGCGAGGCAGGCACATCCAGCGAAGGCAGCGTGTCGACGCGACCCGTTTCGTCGTACCAGAGCATCCCGCGTTCGCCCATCGTCACGGCGCCGATGCGGCAGCCGCGTGCCTTGAGCAGGTCCAGCAGGCCCTCGGGCGGCAGGTTCAGTTGTTCGCACATGCGCTCGGCGCACACGGCCACATCGATGTAACGCAGCAGCTCGTCGGTGTTCTCGCGCACGCCGCCTCCGTCCAGCGAGGTCAGCACGCCGGCCTGGCGGCACGCCCTTGCGTAATGCAGCGCGGCATCGGGCTGATGGCCGTCCAGATGCAGCGCGCGATAGCCGGAGATGTCCAGGCGGGGAAAGTCGTTCAGGTAATCGGCATCGCGGGCGCGCAGGATGGCGCGCTTGCCGTTGTTGGGCATGATGAACGACAGCGACGACCGCCGCACGTGCCGCGCGTGCAGCGTGACCCCATGCGCGGCGGCCATGTCCGTGTACATGTGCCCCAGCCAGTCGGGCGCCAGGGAACAGATCAGATCGGGCGGCAATCCCAGCCGCGCGCAGGCAAACGCCGCCGTGACCGCATTGCCGCCGAAAGACACCGCGTAATCGCGCGCCACGCTTTTCTGGTCGCCCGTGGGCCATTCGTCGGCCAGCACGGTTACGTCGATGTAGGTATGTCCGATAAAAAGCGCCTCGCCCATGGGCCCGCCCTGTCAGTTGCGCGCGGGGCGCCTCGGTGTGGTCTGGACGAGGCGCCGGCGCGAGAATCAGCCGCGCGCGGACTCGCCCGCCTGCGCCAGCACCAGACGCGCCCGTGCGATGACGGGCGCGTCGACCATCTTGCCATCCAGCATGAACGTGCCCGCGGCCGTGTCGCGGTGCGCGGCGACAACGCGCCGCGCCCAGTCCAGTTCCTGCTGCGCCGGCACGAACGCGGCGTGAATGACCGGAACCTGCGTGGGATGGATGCACAGCATCCCGCCGAACCCCATTTGCTGCGCGCGGCCCGCGGCGGCCGCCAGGCGGGCCTGATCCTGCACGCCCGGAAAAACGCCGTCCAGCGCAGGCGCCAGACCCGCCGCGCGCGTGTGGAGCAGCACCTGCACCCGCGCGTGGTCCAGCACCGTCTCGGCGCCCGGCGTGTCGGGCGTCAGGCCCAGATCCAGGCCGTAGTCCAGGCTGCCGAACGCCAGCCGCGCGACGCCAGGGGTAGCGGCGATCTCGGCGGCATTGAGAATGCCCTGCGCGGTTTCAAGGATGGGGATCACCGGACAGCCAGCCTGCGCCGCGTGCCGCACCTGCATCATGCTTTCGGCCTTGGGCAGCAAAATGCCCGCCACGCCGGCCTTGCCGCGGCAGGCCTTCAGATCGTCGTCGTGCCAGGAGGTGGAGGCGTCGTTGATGCGAACCCAGAGCCGGGCCTCGCGATGCATGCCCAGGAAATCGCACAGGGCTTCGCGGGCCGACGCCTTGGCCAGGTGTTCCACGGCGTCTTCCAGGTCCACGATGACGGCGTCCGCACCGGCGGCCAGCGCTTTGGGGATGCGCTCGGGCCGCGAGGCCGGCACAAACAGGGCGCTACGAACGACGGGATGTGTCACACGACCTCCGAGGCATGGAACTGCGCCACCTGATCCGGCGCGTATCCCAGAGATGCTAGCACCGCATCGGTGTTTTGGCCCACCGCAGGCACCGCGCCCATGCGCGGCGCGAACGCGTTGCTGCTGGCGGGCGGCAGCAGCGCCGGCAGCACGCCGGCCGGGCTGTCGACCTCGCTCCAGCGCTGGCGCGCCCGCAATTGCGGATGCGCCCACACGCCCGCCATGTCGTTGACGCGGGCATTGGCGATCTGCGCGTCTTCCAGGCGCTGCGTCACCTGCTCGATGGACAGGTCCGCGAACGCCGCCACGATGAGCGCGCGCAGGGCGTCGCGGTTGGCGGTACGCAGCGAGTTGGAAATGAAGCGCGGGTCTTCGGCCAGATCGGCCTGGCGCAGCACCTGAGCGCAGAAGACGCGCCATTCGCGTTCGTTTTGCAGGCCCAGCATGATGGTCGACCCGCCGCCCACCGGGAACGGCCCGTACGGATAGATGGACGCATGGGCCGCGCCCGCGCGCACGGGCGGCGCCGCGCCATCGAAGGCGTAGTACATGGGAAAGCCCATCCACTCGACCATGCTTTCGAGCATGGAGACGTCCAGGCGGCTGCCCACGCCAGTGCGCTGGCGCAGCAGCAGCGCGTTCAGGATGGCCGAATACGCGTACATGCCGGCAGCGATGTCCGCGATGGAACACCCCGCCTTGACCGGATCGTCCTTCGTGCCGGTGACCGAGAGGAAGCCGCTTTCGCTCTGGATTAGCAGGTCGTAGGCCTTCTTGTCCTGGTAGGGGCCGCCCTCGCCGTAGCCCGAGATGTCGCAGACGATCAGGCGCGGATGCTTCGCGTGCAGCGCCTCGAAGGACAGTCCCAGACGCGCGGCGGCGCCGGGCGCCAGGTTCTGCACCAGCACATCCGCCGATTCCAGCAGGCGGTCCATGATCCCGGCCGCTTCGTCGCGCTTCAGGTCCAGCGTCAGGCTCTCCTTGGAGCGGTTGGTCCAGACGAAGTGCGAGGACAGCCCGCGCACGCGCTCGTCGTAGCCGCGGGCGAAGTCGCCGGTGCCCGGACGTTCGATCTTGATGACGCGCGCGCCCATGTCCGCCAACTGGCGGGTGCAGAAAGGCGCGGCGATGGCGTGTTCCAGGCTGACGACGGTGATGCCGTCCAGTGGGCGGGAGGCCTGCATGTTCATTCGGTGAACCTCAATTCGGCTTGGTGGGCGAGCGTGCCGTCCTGCTCGGCCCAGAGCTGGGCGACGCCCGGCTCGGACAGGCGGCCGGCAACCTGGAAAGGCGCGGGGGAAATCAGCGGGCGCAAGCCGCGGTAGGCCAGGTGCGTGAGACGGGCCTTGGGATGGGCGCGGACAAACGCGGCAACCATCTCGGTGGCGATGAGCGGACCGTGCACGACGAGGCCGGGATAGCCTTCGACGCCGGTGACGTAGGGGTGGTCGTAATGGATGCGGTGGCCATTGAACGTGACCGCCGAATAGCGAAACAGCAGTACGGAAGTGGGATTGACCGTGTCGCGCCATTCGGCCTGCGGCGCGGGTTCGCTGCCCGTCAGCTTGGGCGGCGAGGGCTGGCGGTACACGATGTCCTGCTCTTCCAGAATCGCAACCTCGCCAGACTGGCGGTATTCGTGGCGAACGGTCACGAACAGCAAGGCCCCGGTGCGGCCCGCCTTCTCCTTGACCTCGGCCACGGTGGAGACGCGCTCGGCGGGCACGCCGACCTTTAGCGGCTGGCGGAATTCCACCCGGCCGCCGGCCCACATGCGGTTGCGGTCCTGCGCGGGCGGCAGGAACCCGCCGCGCGAGGGATGCCCATCCGTCCCCAATCCATCCATGCCGACCGTGGCAATGAAGAACGCCCATTGCCACAGCGGCGGCAGGTCGTCTCCCTGGGCCGGCACCGGTCCGCCCAAGGTGGCGGCGATACGCGCGGCGTGGCCGGGATCCATGGCGTCCGCCTTGCGCTCGCCGCTGCCGATCCATGCGGCCGGATCTGTAGATGTCATGCCGAGCTCCTCTGGTGGTGTTTTTACAGACTGAAGCATGCCCGCAAGCCGTCTGGGCTGTGAATTCGTTTTTCCTCAAGGCGGGGTTTGCTGCGCCTGAATCGGCCATCCACGCCCTGGCTAGCCGTCGCAAATCGATCCCTATCCCGAATGGCCGCCCCCCGGCGCCACGCCGTAATATATGGACCATGCACTTCGACCTTGCCGACCTCCGACTGTTCATCCACATCGCCGAATCCCCCAGCCTGACGCAGGCGGCCAAGCGGGCGCATCTGTCCCTGGCCGCGGTCAGCGTGCGGATCAAGGCGCTGGAAAACCAGCTCAATTCCCGCCTGCTCTACCGCGACAGCCGCGGTGTCGAGATCACGCCCGCCGGGCAGAAACTCTTGCAGCATGCGCGCGTCATCATGCGGCAGGTGGACCACCTGAAGCACGATTTCCAGGAACAATCCGACGGCGACGCGGGCCACATCCGCATCTTCGCCAACACCACCGCCGTCACCGAATTCATGCCGGACATCCTGGCGCAATTCCTGTCGGGTCACCCCGGCGTCACGGTGGACCTGCAGGAACGCCTGACCCGCGACATCGTGCGCGGCGTGCTCGACGGCACCACCGACCTGGGCATCGTCGCGGGCCCGGTGGATGCGCCGGAATTGCAGACCATCCACTTCAGCACCGACCGCCTCGTGCTGGTCGTGCCCAACGGCCATCCGCTGCAGGATCAGGACAAGGTCAAACTGGCGGACGCCGTGCGCTACCCGTTCATCACCATGCACGAAGGCTCCACGCTGGTGGCCTTTCTGCGCGACCAGCTCGAACGCATCGGCCAGCGCCTGCCGCAGCGCATCCAGCTCTACAGCTTCGACTCGATCTGCCGCATGGTGCAGGCGGGCGTGGGCATCGGCGTCATTCCCGACTCGGCCGCGCGCCGTTACGGGTCGGAGACCAAGCTGCAAGTCGTCGAACTGGACGAACCTTGGGTGGTGCGCGAGCGCAAGCTGCTGGTGCGCGACATCGACGCCCTGCCCGGCTGCGCGCGCGAACTCATCGATCAGATCCAGACGCCGCGACAAGCCTGAATCCAGCGCGACTGCTTTTCCGGGGCGCGTTTTTTCCGAGGCGCCTTTTTTCGCGGCGCCTCATTTGCCCATGAACGCCGGCGGCCGCTTTTCCGCGAACGCGCGCATGCCTTCGAGGTAGTCGTCGGTGTACCCCAGTTCGCGCTGCAGCCCGCATTCCAGATCGAACTGCTGCGCCAGCGTGTTGCCGCTGGACGCCTGCAGCGCCGCCTTGGTGGCCGCGTAGGCGCGCGTGGGGCCGGCGGCCAGCGTGTCCGTCACCTGCCCGATCGTGTCCGCCAGCGCCGCGTCCGGCACGACGCGCCAGATCAGTCCCCAGGATTCCGCCTGCGCCGCCGACACCGGTTCGCCGAAGAGCGCGGCCCCCATCGCGCGCGCCGATCCCACAAGGCGCGGCAGGAACCACGTTCCGCCCGCGTCGGGCAAGAGGCCGATCTTGCTGAACGCCTGCACGAAGCGCGCCGATTCCACCGCAAACACCACGTCGCAGGCCAGCACCAGGCTTGCGCCCGCGCCGGCCGCCACGCCGTTCATGACGCACACCACCGGCACGGGCAAGGCGCGCAGGCGGTTGATGAGCGGCCGGTAGCACTTGTCCAGCATGACGCTCAGGTCCCGGCGCGAGCCGTCCTCGGCGGGCTTGCGTTCACCCAGATCCTGCCCGGCGCAGAACCCGCGGCCGGCCCCGGTGATCACGAGCCCGCGCAGGCCCGCGTGCCCTTCCAGCAGGTCCAGCGCGCGCGACAGCTCGCCGTGCATCACCTCGGTGAAGCTGTTCATGCGCTCGGGCCGGTTCAGCGTGATGACGCCAACGCCGCGATCCAGCGTGAACAGGATCTGCGTGAAGGCCGGTGCGTGCGCGCTCATGCCAATTCCTCCAGTACGGCCAGTTGCTCGGCGGTATCGCCCATCAGTTGATCGACCACGGTCAGCCGCTTGAAGTAGTCGCCCACCTCCAGTTCGTCCGTCATGCCCATGCCACCGTGCAACTGCACGGCCAGCTGCGCGACCAGGCGCCCGGCGCGGGCGGCCTCGAGCTTGGCCGATGCGATCATGCGGCGCCGCTGCGCCGCGTCGGATTCCGTCAGCGCCGCGACGGCCACATAGGCCATCGACAGCGCAAGCTCCTTGGCCACCAGCATTTCGGCCAGCCGGTGCTGCAAGGCCTGAAACGACGCCAGCGGCTGGCCGAACTGCTTGCGGGTCTTCAGGTAATCGACCGTGATTTCCAGCAGGCGCTCCATCGCCCCTGCCGCGTGCGCGCACAGCGCGGCGGTGCCCCACTGCAAGGCCTGCGCCAGCGCGTGGTCGGCCGCCTCGCCTTCTGCCAGCAACGCCTGCGCGGGCACGGGCACCGCGTCCAGGTCCAGCCGCGCGCAGCGCGCGCCGTCCAGCGTGGGCGTGTCCGTCACGCGCACGCCGGCGGCATCGGCAGGCACCGCCAGCAGGACCGTCTGGCCGTCCTCGTCCTTTGCACTGACGAACCACGCATCGGCGGCCGCGCCGTGCCACACCAGATGCTTGGCCCCGTCCAGCCGCCAGCCTTCAGGGGTGCGGGCAGCGCGGCAGTCCTGCGGGCCGGCGGCGTAACGGCGGCCGGGCTCCTGCCACGCCACGCTGACGATGGCCTCGCCCGACGCAATGGCCGGCAGCCAGCGCCCGCGCGCCGTCTCGCCGCAGGCGTCGGCCAGCGCCGCGCCCATCACCGCGCTCGGAATGACCGGCTCGGACACGAGCCCCCGCCCCAGCTCGACGTGCACCGGCAGCAGGCTGGCGGGCACTTCGCCGAAGCCGCCGTGATCTTGAGAGATGTTCAGGCCCAGCACGCCCAGTTCGGCCAGCGCCTGCCACGTCTGCCGGTCCAGCTTGCCCGCGGCCTGCCGGGCCCGCCGCTGCGGAAAGGTCCATGCCTGGTCCACCAGGCGGCGCAGGCTGTCGGCCAGCATGCGCTGTTCTTCGGTGTAGATGAAATCCATGCGTCGTGTTCCTGTCGAGGTTGCGCGGCGGGCCTACACGCCCAGCACCAGGCGGGCGATGATGCCCTTCTGCACTTCGGTCGTGCCGCCGTAGATCGAGGTCTTGCGCATATCCGCGTAACCGGCGCCCGCGGCCGCGGCCATCTCCGGACCCGGGCCATGAAACGCATTGCCGGCCTCCATCCAGTCCGGGTCGTACGGCCACGCGTCCGGCCCCGCGACCTCCATCTGCAACATGGCCAGGTCCTGCTGGATCTCCGAGCCGCGGATCTTAAGCACCGAGGCCTCCGGGCCCGGCGTGCCGTCATTGCTGGCGGCCACGCGCAGCAGCAGCATCTCCAGCGCCATGATGTCGACTTCGATGCGCGAGATGCGGTCGCGCATGCGGCTGTCCTGCAAGAGCGGCTTGCCGCGCGTTTGCGCGCGCGCCGCCATATCCTTCAGGATGCCCAGTTCGCGGTGGCAGTGGCCCAGGCCCGCGATGCCCGTGCGCTCGTGGCCCAGCAGGTACTTGGCGTAGGTCCAGCCCTGGTTTTCCTCGCCGACCAGATTGGCGGCCGGCACGCGCACGTTTTCCAGCCAGACCTCGTTGACGTCGTGACCGCCGTCCAGCGTGCGAATCGGCCGCACCGTGACGCCCGGCGAATGCATGTCGATAAGCAGCATGGAGATGCCGCGTTGCGCCCGCGCCTCGGGGTCGGTGCGCACCAGGCAGAACATCCAGTCGGCGTATTGGGCAAGCGTGGTCCAGGTCTTCTGGCCATTGACGACGTATTCGTCGCCGTCGCGCACGGCGCGCGTCTTGAGCGACGCCAGGTCCGACCCCGACCCGGGCTCGGAATAGCCCTGGCACCACCAGTCCTCTACGCGGATCATGCGGGGCAAGAAGCGGGCCTGCTGCTGCGCGCTGCCGTATTTCATCAGCACGGGACCAATCATCGACAGGCCGAACGGCAGCAGCCGTGGCGCTCCCGCCTTGAAGCATTCCACTTCGAAAATCAGGCGCTGCAAGGCGTTCCAGCCCGTGCCGCCGTGTTCGACCGGCCAGTTCGGCGCGCCCCAGCCCTGGTCGGCCAGGACGTTGTGCCAGCGCACGTAGTCGTCGCGCTCCAGCCGCTGGTGCCGCAGCACCTTGGCGCGGATGTCCTCGGGCAGTTTGTCGGCGGCGAAGGCGCACACGCGCTCGCGGAATTGGCGCTCTTGCGGCGTCCAGGTCAGGTTCATGGTCCACCTCCTTTACCCGGTATCTAGCCACGGCGCGCACGGCCGGACAATCTGCCTCTTCCGAAGACGGGCTTCGCGCTGCGTGTAGGGCGCGCCGCCCACTACGGATTGGCAAAAGTCCTGCTTCAGCAATGAAGAATGGCCGAAGCGGGTGGCAGTGCGGACACTAGGGCCTGTTCCGTTTCACCCGATCCACTGGAATCCCATCGCACCATGACTGCTCCCGATCAGACGGATGGCGTGTCGCAAGGCGTCGAGGCGCAGTACCGCCAGGCGCTCGACGACGGCCGCTTCCTCATCCAGCATTGCGCCGGCTGCGACCGCGCCGTGTTCTATCCCCGCATGATCTGCCCGCACTGCGGCGCGGACAAACTTGACTGGGTCACGCCCGACGGACGCGGCACCGTCTATTCCACCACCGTCGTGCGGCGCAAGCCCGACGCGGGCGGCGACTACAACGTGGCGCTGATCGACCTGCAGGAAGGCGTGAGGCTCATGAGCCGCGTCGACGGCGTGGCGCCGGACGCGGTCCGCATCGGCATGGGCGTGCGCGCGCAAGTGATACAGCAGGACGGGCGCGGACTGGTGGTTTTCGTGCCCAGCAAGGAGGCGCCATGACGCTGAACGAATTGCGCGGCGCCGTCGCGGTGGCCGGGGTAGGCCACGCGGGGCTGGGACAGGCCGCAGGCTTTACCGAAATGGAAATCCTGGTCCAGGCGGCGCAGCGCGCCGTCGCGGACGCGAGCCTGACGATGCGCGACATCGACGGCCTGTGCACCGCCAGCGTCGCGGCCCCGATGTGGGCCATGCCGGTGATCGAACACCTGGGCATCCGCCCCACGTTCATCGACAGCACCATGCTGGGCGGGTCCAGCTTCGTGGCGCACCTGATGCCGGCGCTGCATGCGCTGGCCTCGGGCCAATGCAACGCGGTGCTGGTCTGCTACGGCAGCACGCAGCGCACGTCCACGCTGAGCCGCGCCGAGATCGGACGCGTGCGCAAGCAGTTCGACCCGCAACCGTATGAAACGCCCTACGATCCGCTCAGTCCGCTGTCCTCGTATGCGCTGGCGGCGGCGCGGCACATGCATCAGTACGGCACCCGGCGCGAAGACCTGGCGCGCGTGGCGCTGGCGGCCAACCAGTGGGCGCAGTTGAACCCCGAAGCGCAATTGCGCGAACCGGCGACGCTGGATCAGATCCTGTCCGCGCGCATGGTGTCCGATCCGCTGAGCGTGCGCGACTGCTGCCTGGTCACTGACGGGGCCGGCGCCTACGTGCTGGTGCGCGCCGACCGTGCGCGCGACCTGCCGCGCCCGCCCGTGTACGTGCTGGGCAACGCGACGGCGGTGTGGAACCGGCAGATTTCCTCCATGGAAGACCTGACCGTCACGGCCGCCGCCGAATCCGGACGCCGCGCCTACGCGATGGCGGGCGTCGCGCCGCGCGACATCGACGTCGTGGAACTCTACGACGCCTTCACCATCAACACGTTGCTGTTCCTGGAAGACCTGGGCTTTTGCGCCAAGGGGGAAAGCCGCGACTTCATCGCGGACGGGGCCATCGCGCCCGGCGGCAGGCTGCCCGTCAACACCAATGGCGGCGGCCTGTGCTGCGTGCATCCGGGCATGTACGGCGTCTTCATCATGATCGAGGCGGTGCGCCAGCTTCGCGGGGAATGCGGCGAACGGCAGGTCGCGGATGCGCAGCTTGCGCTGGTGCATGGCAATGGCGGTACGCTGTCCAGCCAATCGACCGCCATCCTGGGCACCCAGGCAACCCTTTGATCCCCACGTATCAACCCATGTCTCACGCTGAATCGATCACCCGCATCCACGACGTCCTGGCGCTGCAGGCGCGCCGGCAGCCCGACGCCATCTGTCTGTACGAGGAAGGCGGCGGCACGCTGACCTATGGGCAGTTGTGGCAGCGGGTGCAGGATACGGCCGGCTGGCTGCGCGGCCAAGGCGTGCAGCCCGGCCATCGCGTGATGATGGTGGGCGAGAACTGCACGGCGATGATCGCCACGCTGTTTGGCTGCGGCGTGGCAGGCGCGTGGCCGGTGGGCGTGAATGCGCGCCTGTCGGCGCGCGAGGTCGAGAACATCCGCCACCATGCGCAGCCCGAGCTGGTGCTGTTCACCAGCGGCGTGTCGGCGGCGGCTGCCGCGCACGCCGCCGCGGCGGGCGCTTCCGATGCCGACGCTGCCGTCTGGGGGCCGGGCATCGCTGCCGCGCGCGCGGCCTCTCCCACCCAGGCCGAGACGGGCGATCTGGCCGGCGAGGTGGCCACGGTGATCTACACGTCCGGCACCACGGGCGCGCCCAAGGGCGTGATGGTGCCGCACCGGGGCCTGGTGCATTTCGCGCGGGTGTCGGCGGCTTCGCGGCGCCTGACGCCGCACGATATCGGCTATGCCGCGCTGCCCATGTCGCACATCTTCGGCATCGCAACCGTGCTGATGGCCACGCTGCATGCGGGCGCCAGCCTGGTGCTGCGCAGCCGCTTCGATCCGCAAGACGTGTTCAAGGCGCTGGCGCATCCCGGCGTCAGCATCCTGCAGGGCGTGCCGACGATGTTCAGCCGCCTGATGGCCGCTGCGCCGCCCCGCGCGGAACTGCGTGCGCCGGCCCTGCGCTACCTCTACACCGGCGGCGCCGCGCTCGACCCGACGCAAAAGCGCGACGCCGAACGCTACTTCGGCGTGCCGATGCACCACGGCTACGGCATCACCGAATATGCGGGTTCGATGTTCATCACCGACATCGACGCGCCGCGCGACGACTGCTCGGCGGGTCATGCGGTGGAAGGCGTCGAGCTGCGCATCGGCAGCCCGGATGTGTTCCCGGAGCCCGGCACGCGCGGCGACCTGCTGATCCGCGGCCCGGGCGTGATGCTGGGCTACTACCGCAATCCGGACCAGACCGCGCAGGCGCTGCTGCCGGGCGGCTGGCTCAATACGGGCGACATCGGCTATCTGGACGCGAGCGGCGCGCTGTTCATCGCGGGCCGGTCAAAGGACCTCATCATCCGCTCAGGGTTCAACGTCTACCCGATCGAGATCGAGTCGGTGATCAATGCGTTTCCCGGCGTGCGACTGTCCGCCGTGGTGGGCCGCGACACCGCCGATCACAACGAAGAAGTCATCGCGTTTGTCGAGCCCCTGCCCGGCGCGACGATCGACACGAACCTGCTGATGCTGCACCTGCGCGCCCAGCTTGCGCCGTACAAGCGGCCGGCACAGATCATTCCCATCGAGACGATTCCCACCACCGTCAGCGGCAAGATCCTGAAGCAGCCGCTGAAAGAAAGGCTGGCGTAGGCGCGGGCTGACGTTCCGCTCCACGACCGGCCACCCATGCACAAGGAGACAAGAGCGTGAACATCAAGACCCTTATTGCCGCGGCCGCCGCCGTGGCTGCGCTGGCCGGCGCCCAGACCGCGACGGCACAAACGTATCCGGACCGTCCCATCCGCCTGCTCGTGGGCTACGCGCCGGGCGGTCCGGTCGACACGACGGCCCGCGTCTTCGCCAAGTATCTGGGAGACAAGCTGGGGCAGGCGGTGGTGGTGGAGAACCGCGCGGGCGCCAGCGGCATGATCGCGTCCGACGCCACCGCCAAGGCGACGCCGGACGGCTACATGCTGGGCTTTGCCGCCAGCCCCACGCTGACGATGTCGCCGCTGGTCCAGCGCAGCACGCTGTTCGATCCGCGCAAGGATTTCTCGCTGATCGGCCTGGTGGTCGATTACGCGAACGTGCTGCTGATCGGCCCGCAGATTCCAGCCAAGACCGTGGGCGAACTGGTGACCTACGCGCGCGAGCATCCGGACGCGGTGTCGTTCGGGTCGGCGGGGATCGGCGCCTCGAATCACCTGTCGGCCGAGCTGCTCAAGAAGCAGACGCAGGCGTCGATGCTGCACGTGCCGTATCGCGGCAATTCGCCGGCGATGATGGACGTGGTGAGCGGCAAGGTGACGTTCATGTTCGACATCACGAGCACGGCCATTCCGTTCATCAAGAGCGGCAAGGCGCGGGCGCTGGCGGTGACGTCCAAGACGCGCAATCCCGAGTTGCCCGACGTGCCGACGATGATGGAGGCGGGCATGAAGGACTACGAGGTGGTGGGGTGGTATGCACTGGTCGGCCCCAAGAAGCTGCCCGATGCCGTCACCGCGCGTCTGACCCGCGCACTGGCCGAGGTGTCGAAAGATCCCGCCTTCCGCCAGGCAATGACCGAAGGCGGCTACTCGATCAACACGGGCGATTCCCAAGCCCTGCAGGCGCGTATCGACCGCGAGTACGCGTTGTGGTCGGACGTGATCCAGACCGCCAACATCCAGGCCAACTGACCTACCCCGGAGCAACACGATGAATCCCCCGTCCGCCCTGCGCGACCAGATCCGCCTGCCTGTGATCGGCGCCCCGATGTTTCTGGTCTCGGGGCCGCAACTGGTGGTCGCGCAGTGCGCGGCGGGAATCATCGGGACGTTCCCGTCGCTGAACGCGCGGCCGCAAGAGCAGTTGCACGCGTGGATCACGCGGATCGAGGACGGGCTGGCTGCGCGGCGGCGTGCTGCGCCGTCCGAGAAGGTGGCGCCGTACGGGGTGAATCTGATCGTGCATCCCAGCAATCCGCGCTGGCAGGGAGACCTTGCGATCTGCGCGGAACGCCGGGTGCCGCTGCTGATCACGTCGCTGCACGCGCCGGAGGCGGTGGTGAAGGTGGCGCATGCCTATGGCGGCATCGTCTTTCACGACGTGACGAATGTGCGGCATGCGAAGCGGGCGCTGGATGCAGGGGCCGATGGGCTGATCCTGGTTGCCGCGGGCGCGGGCGGACATGCGGGGCAGATCAATCCGATCGCGCTGGTGAACGAGATCCGGGCGTTTTACGACGGGCCATTGGCGCTGTCGGGGTGCATCAGTCACGGAAAGGACATTCTGGCTGCGCAGGTGCTGGGGTGCGATTTTGCGTACATGGGGACGCGGTTCATTGCGACGCAGGAGTCGTTGGCGGGAGATGCTTACCGGGAAATGGTGATGGCGGCGCAGGCGGCTGATGTGACCTACACGCCGTACTTCTCGGGGGTGCCGGCTAATTACTTGGCTGAGAGCATTTTGGCGGCGGGGTTGGATCCTGTTGTGCTGGCCAGCAATGGCGTGGCCCCGCCCGCGAACATGGACAAGAGCTCGCGGCCGAAGGCTTGGAAGGATGTCTGGAGTGCTGGGCAGGGCGTGGGGGCTGTGCAGGAGGTGTTGGCTGTGGCGGAGTTGGTGGCGCAGCTGGAGGGGGAGTATCTCGGGGCTATTGCTGCTGTGCCCGGAAAGGGTTGAGTTCTTTTGACGCCCGGCGCGGCGTCGGCCTGGGGCGCGCGGGGCTACGATTGCGGTCCGGAGCCTTCGCTCCGGACTGCCCCGTTGTCAACCTCGTCCGCCTTCGGCTCCCTTCGGTTTCCCTCGGGCGCATCTACACGCCCCGCGCGCCCCAGGCCGACGCCACGCCGGGCTCGGGTGGTTTGAACTTGGCGGTCGCTGGGGTGGGTGGGGTTCTTTAGATTCTTGCCTGCGTTTGCGCGGGTTTGGAGCTTCTTGCGGGGCCCGCGCCCGGTTGGCCGCGCGGGCGGCCTCCGGGCGCTTACGCGGTGTCTTGCGTCGGGGATGACGCTTCGCGCTTGCGGGGCCGGTTCGAGATCGGGTATCTGCTCGGATATCTGCCCGGTGTCTGACACCCTTGAGGCACTTCGTCGGCATCGCTCGGGTGTCTGACACCCTCGGGGCACAACGTATGCCCGACGGCAGTCTTCGCAGGGTGTCTGACACCTACTTCGCACCTACTCCCAGATGACACCGGTAAACTGCGCGGTCATGCGGCGCCGGTCGGCGGTCCGACTTGTACATCCTCTGGAGAGCTTCACACCATGATCCGTCTTCTGGTCCTTTCCGCTGCGCTGTCGATGGCCGGCAGCGCGGTGGCCGCACCATCGTTCAATTGCGCGAAGGCTTCCACGCCGGTTGAGAAATCCCTTTGCGGCAATTCCAGGCTTGGGGATCAGGATGCTGCGATTGCGCAGCAATACAAGGCTGTGCGCGATCAAATGGATCCAGAGTCGGCCAAGGCGTTGATGGCCGATCAGAAGTACTTTCTGAGCGTGCGCGACGCGGCCTATGCGGAGCCGTACGTGCAAAGCACACCGTTCGAGGCGCTTACCGACACCATGCGTTACCGGCTGGCATTCCTGAAGGCGATCAATCCCAAGCCGGCGGCGGGCTTTGTGGGCAAGTGGAAGAACATCGAAGGCGAAATCGAGATCACGCAGAATGCCCACGGCGAGCTGCTGGTGGCGGCCAATTCCGCGCGGCCCTATGACGGGCGCTGGGTGTGCGATCTGAGCGGCAAGGCGGTGGTGTCGGGCGACACGCTGACGGTGACCTATCAGGATGGGCCGCCCTGGACGTTGACGCTCAAGCGCCGCGGGGCGATGCTAGTAGCACGGGTGGCGCCGCCGCCGGGGGGCAAGGATGACGGTTTCGGGCCGCCGTTCTGCGGCATGAATGGCAACCTCCACGGCGACTGGTTCGCGGTGCGCTGATCGGCCTTTCTTGGGATGCGCGGGTGAGCCGCGATGTGCTCACACGCCGCGCACGGGTCATTCCAGTTTGATGTTCGCGGTCTTGATGAGGTCGCGCCACTTTGCGATTTCGTCGCGCACGAATTTGCCGAATGCTTCCGGCGATCCGGGCTTGGGCTCGGCGCCGGCCGCGATCATCGCCTTTGCCGTGCTGTCGTCGGACAGCACTTTCACCATGTCCGCATTGATGCGCTTGACGATGTCGGGTGGCGTGCCTTTGGGCGCCATGACGCCGCTCCAGGAGTAGGCCTCATAGCCCGGCAGGCCGGATTCGGCGATGGTGGGGATGTCGGGCACCATGCTGGATCGCGTGGGGTTGCCGACACCTAGCGCGCGGATCTTGCCGCCCTTCAGGTGGGGCACGGCGGAGGGCCCGTCTGCGAACATGACCTGGACTTGGCCGCCGAGCAGATCCTGCATGGCGGGCGCGCTGCCGCGGTATGGGACGTGCTGGATGCGCACGCCGGCCATGGCGTTGAAGAGTTCACCGGCCAGGTGCGTGCCGCCGCCGGTGCCGGACGAGCTGAAGGACAGCTTGCCGGGATTCTGCTTGGCGTAGGCGATGAGTTCGCCGACGGTGTTTACCGGCAGCGACGCGTTGACGACGAGAACGATGGGGAATACGGCGGCCATGCCGACCGGCACGAAGTCGGTGGTGATGTCGTAGCTGAGGTTGTTGCGCAGGCTGGGCAGCACGGCGTGGTGGATGGACGCGAAAAAGAAGTTGTAGCCGTCGGGCTCGGCCTTGGCGGCAAATTGCGCGCCGACGATGCCGCCGGCGCCGGACTTGTTGTCGACCACGGTGGGCACGGACCATAGTTGGCCGAGCGGCTGCGTCGTGAATCGTGCGGTGGTGTCCACCGGTCCCCCTGCGGGAAAGGGCACGATGAAGGTGACGGCGTGGCCCGGCCAGGTGGCGGCGCGGGCCCAGGAAGGAAGCATGGCGGCGGCGCATGCAGCGCCCAGCCCCGCGAGGACGCGGCGGCGGTCTTGATGGATCACGGCAGTCTCCTGAGTCTTGTTCTGGTCGCGGTCAGGCCTTCAGCACTGCCACCCGCCGCGTTTTTTTATTATTTGCCGAATGCCGGGATACGCCGCTACGTATTTGCAAAAGCCCCTCTTTCGCGCGGGCTGAAGCAGGCAGCGGATGTGCGCGTGCGCCCCCCGTGGCGCGGCGCTACGGCGCATGGGCTACGGCATATGGGTCAGGGCAAACCCCGATCTGAACAGGGCCGGCCGGCGCCGCGCCATTGTCCGCGCCCTGGGCGCGCAGCGTGTACTGTATGCGCCGGTTGCGTTATTGGCCGCGTGCGGCCCGCTGCACGTGGCCGATGAAGCACTCGGCGAAGCTGGGCAGGTCGCGGCCGCGTTGGCGGCACAAGAGGCGATCGCGCATCGCCCAGGCGTCATCCAGCTTGAGCACATGCAGCCCGTCGGGGCGGCTGTAGCGCGCCGCGCAGGCGCGCGGGACGACGGCGATGCCCGCGCCGGCCTCGACCATGCGGCACACGGCTTCGAAACTGCCCACGTGCACACGCTGGCAAATGCGCTTGCCCAGGCCGCTTGCGATGTCTTCAAGAAACGTCTGGATGGCGCTGTCCGGGTGGATGCCGACGAACTGGTAGGCATCGACCAGGTCGGCGAAGTGCGCGGTCTTCTGCGCGGCAAGCGGGTGGTCCAGCGACGTGACCACGGTGAGCTCGTCGCGAAAGAGCGGCGTGACGTCCAGGCCTTCGACGTCGATGTTGCCCGCCACGAGGCCCAGGTCCGCCGCGCCGGCGCGGATGGCGATGACGATGTCGCCGGAGATCTTTTCCTCTAGCTCGACGTCGACGTCGGGGTTCTCGGACAGGAACGTGGACAGCGCATCGGCCAGGAAGGAGTTGGTGGCGGTGGTGTTGGCCAAGAGGCGCAGGCGTCCCTTCAGGCCGCTGGCGTAGGGCTGCAGATCCGCATTCAGGCATTCAAGCTGGCGAAAGACGGCGTTGGCGTGCTTGAGCAGCACTTCGCCTGCCGGCGTCAGCGCCACGCCCGTGGCCATACGCACCAGCAGCCGGGCCTTGAATGCCTCTTCCATGTGCTTGACCCGCGCGCTTGCCGCCGGCAAGGACAGGAAAGTGCGTTCCGCAGCACGGGTCAGATTGAGTGTTTCGCCCACGTTCAGAAACAAACGCAGGTCCGTCAGATCATGTCTCATGTTCCACCACGCAGAAGGGGGGCATTTCTAATTTTGAATTCTTCGAATGCCGGGTCGAATCTACCATGAGGCCATGCCCATCAACCAGACGGGTTGATGCGGAACTGTTTTCCACAGACGGCGTGCGCGCCGCAGCACAGGAGTCAGAGGCAATGAGCGGCTTGGTATCCGGAAAGGTGGTGATCGTGACGGGCGCGGGCGGAGGAATCGGCCGCGGCGTTGCACTGGCGATGGCCGAGGCGGGCGCGAAGGTCGTGGTCAACGACATCGGCGTTTCGCTCACGGGCGAAGGCGGGGCGGACGGTCCCGCGCAGGCGGTCGTCAAGGAAATCGTGGACGCGGGCGGCGCGGCCGTGGCCAACACCGACAGCGTGGCGGCGTACGAGAGCGCAAGCCGCATCGTGCAGACGGCCATCGATGCATTCGGCCGTGTCGATGCCGTGATCAACAACGCGGGCAATCTGCGCGACCGGGTTTTCCACAAGATGAGCGAAGAAGAATGGCGCCAGGTGATCGATGTACACCTGAACGGCTCGTTCTACATGAGCCGCGCGGCAGCGCCTTATTTTCGCGAACAGGAATCCGGCGCCTTCGTGCACATGACCTCCACGTCTGGATTGATCGGCAATTTCGGCCAGGCCAACTACGCGGCGGCCAAGCTGGGCATCGTGGCGTTGTCCAAGTCGATTGCGCTGGACATGGCGCGCTACAACGTGCGCTCGAACTGCATCGCGCCGTTTGCCTGGAGCCGCATGACCAGTTCGATCCCCGCGGAAACGGACGAAGAGAAGGCGCGCGTCGAAAAGCTGAAGAAGATGGAAGCCGGCAAGGTGGCGCCCATGGCGGTGTTCCTGGCCAGCGACGCGGCCAGCGAGATCACGGCGCAGATCTTTGCCGTGCGCGCCAACGAAATCATGCTGATGAGCCAGCCGCGGCCCTTGCGCACGGTGCATCACGGCGAAGGCTGGACACCGGAGCGTATTGCCGAAATCGCGGCGCCCGCCATGCGCAAGCATTTCTACGCGTTGGAGCGTTCGCCCGACGTGATCGATTGGGATCCCATCTGAGGCCGCCACATGCCGTTGGACTATGCAACCGTGAAGGACTGGCGCTTTGACGACGTGCGCCAGCGCTACGACCAGAAGGACACGATGCTGTATGCGCTGGGCATCGGCCTGGGGCAGGACCCCGAAGACACCGGCCAGCTTCGTTATGTGTACGAGAAGGACCTGCGCACGTTTCCGACGATGAGCGTGATCCTGGGCTACCCGGGGTTCTGGGTCAGCGACCCGCGCTCGACGGTGGACTGGGTGAAGGTCGTGCATGGCGAGCAACGGCTGACGCTGCATGCGCCGCTGCCGGTGGCGGGCGTCGTCACGGGCAGGACGCGCAACACGCACGTCATCGACAAGGGCGCGGACAAGGGCGCCATCATTGTCAGCGAACGCACGCTGCACGACGAAGACGGCCAGTGCCTGGCAACCCTGCAATCCAGCACGTTCTGCCGCGGCGACGGCGGCTTTGGCGAGGGCGACGCCAGCCCGCAGGCCCTGCCCGCGGCGCCCGATGGCGACCCAGATTCGCGCTGCGAGCTGCGCATTCCGCCCAGCGCGGCGCTGCTGTACCGGCTGAACGCGGACCGCAATCCGCTGCACGCCGATCCCGACGTGGCGCGTCAGGCAGGTTATCCCCGGCCCATCCTGCATGGCCTGTGCTCGTATGGCGTGGCCGCGCACGCCCTCGTCAAGACGTACTGCGGCTACGACGCGGCGCGGCTCACCAGCCTGAACACGCGTTTTTCGGCGCCCGTCTATCCGGGCGAGACGCTGCAATGCGACATGTGGCGCATGCCGGACGGCCAGATCCGCTTCATCGCCCGCGCCAAAGAGCGCGGCATCGTGGTCATGAGCCACGGCACCGCGACGGTGCAATCATGACGCGCCCGCCTCCGCTTGACGGCATCCGCGTGCTGGACCTGTCGCGCATCCTGGCCGGCCCGTGGTGCACGCAGAACCTGGCCGACCTGGGCGCCGACGTCATCAAGATCGAACGCCCCCGCGTGGGTGACGACACCCGCGCGTGGGGCCCGCCCTACCTGAAGGACGGCAACGGCCAGGACACCAACGAATCGGCCTATTACCTCAGCGCCAACCGCAACAAGCGCTCGGTCGAAGCCGACATGGCCACGCCCGAGGGCGCGGCGCTGATCCGGGAACTGGCCGCTGTCAGCGACATCCTGGTCGAGAACTTCAAGGTGGGCGGTCTGGCCAAGTACGGGCTGGACTACGAAAGCCTGAAGCAGGTCAACCCGCGCCTCATCTATTGCTCGGTTACCGGCTTTGGGCAGGATGGACCGTTTGCGCAGCGCCCCGGCTACGACTTCATGATCCAGGGCATGGGCGGGCTGATGAGCATCACGGGCGAGCGCGACGACCTGCCCGGCGGCGGACCGCAGAAGGCGGGCGTGGCCGTCACCGACATCGTCACCGGCATGTACGCCACCGTGGCGGTGCTGGCGGCCCTGCAAGAGCGCCATCGCAGCGGCCAGGGCCAGCACCTGGACATCGCGCTGCTGGACAGCCACGTGGCCCTGCTGGCCAACCAGAACTCCAACTACTTCAACTCGGGCGTGGCGCCCACGCGCGCCGGCAACGCGCATCAGAACGTGGTGCCCTACCAGGTGTTTGCCGCCAGCGACGGCCACCTGATCGTGGCCACGGGCAACGAATCGCAGTACCGCGCCTACTGCCGCGCCATCGGCGTGCCCGAACTGGGCGACGATCCGCGCTTTGCCACCAACCGGCTGCGCGTCACGAACCGCGTGGAACTGATCGGGATCCTGACGGACATCATGCGAGAAGGCCGGCGCGACGACTGGATCGCCAAGCTGGAAGCGGTGGGTGTGCCCTGCGGGCCGATCAACGACATTGCGCAGGCCTTCGCCCATCCGCAGGCGCAGGCGCGGCAACTGCGGCGCGACATGCCGCATCCGGCCGGCGGCACGGCGCCCGTGACGGCCAGCCCGCTGCGGTTTTCGGATTCGCCGGTCGTCTACCGGCGCGCGCCGCCGATGCTGGGCGAACACACCGAGGAAGTGCTGCGCGACGTGCTGGGCAAGTCGGCGCAGGCGATTGCGGCGTTCAAGGGGAAAACGCAGGCGTGACGGCGCGTTGGAATCGCATCACGCCTTGGCGGCGACGGGCAGCCGAAACGGCGCGCCCAGCCGATTGAACGCATTCATTGCGGCAATCGTGATCGTGAGGTCTACCAGGTCCTTGGGCTCGAACGCGGCCGAGGCGGCGGCGTACGCTTCATCCGAGGCGTGGGTTTCGCTCACCCGCGTCACCTCTTCCGCCCAGGCAAGCGCCGCACGTTCCTGGTCGGAGAACAGATGCGGCACCTCGTCCCATACGGGCAATAGCGTGATCTTGTCGACCGACATGGTTTTGCGCAGGTCACGGCTGTGCATGTCGATGCAGTGCGCGCAGCCATTGATCTGCGACACGCGCAGAAAAACGAGATGAACGAGCTCTTGCGGCAGGTTCGTGCGTGTCGTGACGTAGTGGTGAACGCCAAAGAGCGCCTTCGCGCCTTCCGGTGCAATCTCTTGCCAGTTCATGCGGGTCATTTCAGTCCTTTGCCATCGAAAGTGAACCCCGCCACCTTACACGCCGGCGTATCGGTGAAACAGGTCCAAGAATCGGCAAATCGACTGATCCAAGATTGGCCCGGACCCCATAAAAAATTGGCCGCTGTTTCCAGCGGCCAATTCATCTTCACTTAGGCAACGGCAACCGGGATCTTGCCGATCTTGGCCTGCCACTCCTTGGGGCCGGTCGTGTGGACCGAGGTGCCCTGGGCGTCCACCGCCACGGTCACCGGCATGTCCTTCACGTCGAACTCATAGATGGCTTCCATGCCCAGGTCGGCAAAACCCAGCACCTTGGCGCCGCGGATCGCCTTGGACACCAGGTAAGCCGCGCCGCCAACGGCCATCAGGTAGGCCGAGCCGTGCTTCTTGATGGCTTCGATCGCGACCGGGCCGCGCTCGGACTTGCCGATCATCGAGATCAGGCCGGTCTTCTCCAGCATCATGTCCGTGAACTTGTCCATGCGCGTGGCGGTGGTGGGGCCGGCGGGGCCGACCACTTCGTCGCCCACCGGATCCACCGGGCCCACGTAGTAGATGACGCGGTTGGTGAAGTCCACGGGCAGCGGTTCGCCCTTGGCCAGCATGTCCTGGATGCGCTTGTGCGCGGCATCGCGGCCGGTCAGCATCTTGCCCGACAGCAGCAGCGTCTGGCCCGGCTTCCAGCTGGCGACTTCTTCCTTGGTCAGCGTGTTCAGGTCGACCTGCTTGGACTTGTTGTAGTCCGGCGCCCAGTGCACTTCGGGCCATTCGGACAGCGACGGCGGATCCAGGCGCGCGGGGCCCGAACCGTCCAGTTCGAAGTGCGCGTGGCGCGTGGCCGCGCAGTTCGGGATCATGGCGACGGGCTTGGAGGCCGCGTGCGTCGGGAAGGTGTTGATCTTGACGTCCAGCACGGTCGTCAGGCCGCCCAGGCCCTGCGCGCCAATGCCCAGCGCGTTGACCTTTTCGTAGAGCTCGATGCGCAGCTCTTCCAGCTTGTTCTGCGGGCCGCGGGCCAGCAGCTCGTACATGTCGATGTCTTCCATCAGCGACTGCTTGGCCATCAGCATCGCCTTTTCAGCGGTGCCGCCAACGCCGATGCCCAGCATGCCGGGCGGGCACCAGCCGGCGCCCATCGACGGAACGGTCTTGAGCACCCAATCCACCAGCGAATCGCTGGGATTGAGCATCGCGAACTTGGTCTTGTTCTCGGAACCGCCACCCTTCGAGGCGATCTGCACGTCGACCTTGTCGCCCTGGACA
This sequence comes from Achromobacter sp. E1, assembly GCF_037039475.1. Taxonomy (NCBI): domain Bacteria; kingdom Pseudomonadati; phylum Pseudomonadota; class Betaproteobacteria; order Burkholderiales; family Alcaligenaceae; genus Achromobacter; species Achromobacter sp. E1. The sequence goes on along the minus strand of NZ_CP146253.1, from coordinate 929,751 downwards.
AGCTCGACGTGCAGGATACAGGGCGTGTTGTCGCGCGTGTTCTTGCGCGCGAACAGCGGATCGTCCAGCACGGAAGCGCGCAGGGGATTGTCCGGGTTCAGGTAGCCGCGGCGCACGCCTTCGTCACAAAGTTCCTGCAGGGTGCGCTTGGTGTCAAAGCGCACGCTCATGCCGATCTTCAGGAACACGTTGACGATGCCGGTGTCCTGGCACAGCGGACGCTTGCCTTCGGCGCACATGCGCGAGTTGGTCAGGATCTGCGCCATCGCATCGCGCGCGGCCGGGCTTTCCTCGCGCTCGTAGGCGCGCGCCAGGTGGCGGATGTAATCGACGGGATGGTAATAGCTGATGAACTGGATGCCATCGGCTATCGACTGGATCAAGTCTTCTTCTTTAATGATGACGGACATGGCGGTTTGCAGGTCTGGATGGAAAACGTGAAAACGCGGCGGACGTTGCTGCCCGCCGCGCGAGGTAAAGCGTTATTTTTGCCGTGCGCCCGCCTGAAGGCAAATGGGCTTGACGGGGACAGGCCCCGTCAACACGGCGTGCTGGCGCGACATCACTTCCTATTTGCCTTGCCACACGGGCTTGCGCTTCTCGGCAAAGGCGGTGGCGCCTTCCTTGGCGTCGGCCGACGTAAAGATGTGCGCGATCAGCGGACGCTGGCGGTCGAACATGTCTGCCTGGTCCCAGTCGCCGCCCTGCGCCACGATGCTCTTGGCGGTCTGCACGGCCAGCGGGCCGTTCTCGACGATGGCGCGGGCCAGTTCCAGCGCGCCGGCCAGGGCGCCGCCCGGCTCGGTCAGGCGGTTGACCAGGCCAAAGGCGTGCGCGCGCTCGGCGGTCAGCATCTCGCCGGTCAGGATCACTTCCATGGCGATGTGGTACGGCAGGCGGCGCGGCAGGCGCAACAGGCCGCCGGCGCCGGCCACCAGACCGCGCTTGACCTCGGGCAGCCCGAACTTGGCGTTGCTGGCGGCCACGATCAGGTCGGAAGCCAGCGCCATTTCGCAACCGCCAGCCAGGGCATAACCCTCGACTGCGGCGATCAGCGGCTTCTTGGGCGGACGCTCGTTCAGGCCGGCGAACCCGCGGCCTTCCACGTAGGGGCGCTGGCCCGACGCGGCAAACGCCTTCAGGTCCATGCCCGACGAAAACGTGCCGCCGCCACCCGTCAGGATGCCGATGCGAACGTCGTCACGGCTGTCCAGCTGGTCCAGCGCGGCGGCCATGGCCACGGCGGTTTCCAGGTTGATGGCGTTCTTGGCCTCGGGACGGTTGATCGTGATGATCTGGATGCCGTCAGTGACTTCCACCGTGATCAGGTCGGACATGGGACTGCTCCTTTTTCGCGAATTCTCGGAATCGGGTTCCGGGTTTTATATAAGACTCAAGACTCAACCTGGAATCATACGACCATTGGCCGGCGGGTGCTGGCGCAACCGGCCGATCACAATATTCACCAGCAGTGCGCGTTCCGTCCCCAGACCGCAACGCGCGCCAAGTCTGCGTCGCGTCGCATTGCCCGATGCGCCGGGAAGCCGATATCTGCGTCCGGGACAGCCCGTCCCGTTCAATATAGTGAACACACGCGTCCGGGCATGAAACAAGCGCCGGAGCGGCTTTTATAGTGGCCTTCACCCGCAACACTTAAGCCACAAAGAGCCCTTCATGCCCGCAACAACCGATCGAAACTACATCAAAGCACCCGCCGCCCGCGCCGAGGACGGCGCCAGCGCCATCGAGGACACCGTGCGCGAGATCATCGCGCAAGTCCGGGCCCGCGGCGACGCGGCGGTGCGCGAGTATTCGCAGAAATTTGACGGCATGGAGACGCCGGCGCTGGAAGTATCCATCGAGGCGCGCCTGCAGGCGGTTGCCGACCTGGACGAGCAGACCCGCAAGGACACGGAATTTGCCATCGATCGCGTCCGCGCCTTTGCCGAAGCGCAACTGGCAACGGTGCTGCCCTTGGAAATCGAGACGCTACCCGGCCTGCACCTGGGCCACCGGGTCATCCCGGTGCAACGCATCGGCGCGTACGTGCCCGGCGGCCGCTATCCGATTCTGTCGGCCCCCGTGATGACCATCGTGCCCGCCAAGGTCGCCGGATGCGATGAGGTCATTGCCTGCCTGCCGCCTGGCGCCCATCCTGCGATGATCGCGGGCTGCCACCTGTCCGGCGCCGACCGCATCTTCCTGGTCGGCGGAGCGCAGGCCATCGCCGCCATGGCGTGCGGCACGGAATCCATTCCTGCCGTGGACAAGATCGTCGGCCCCGGCAACGCCTACGTGAACGAGGCGAAACGCCAGGTGTTCGGCGAAGTCGGCATTGACCAACTCGCGGGGCCCAGCGAGATCTTCGTCGTCGCGGACGACAGCGGCGACGCGGACATGATTGCGACGGATCTGCTGGCACAAGCCGAGCATGATGTGCGCACGCGCGTCGGCCTGATCACCACCAGTGAGCGTCTGGCCCGGGAAACGCTGCGCGCCGTGGAACGCCAGCTCGAGGATCTGCCCACCGCCCCCGTGGCGGCCCGCGCGTGGACGGATTATGGAGAGATCGTGTTGTGCGACACCGAGGACGAGATGCTGGCGTACTCGGATTACGTCGCCGCCGAGCACCTGCAGGTCCACACCCGCGATCCGCACGCGACCGCCGGCCGGTTACGCAACTACGGATCGCTTTTCATCGGCACGCTGGCCAGCGTTGTGTACTCCGACAAATGCTGCGGCACCAACCATACCCTGCCCACGATGCGGGCAGGCCGTTACACCGGCGGCTTGTGGGTGGGATCGTTCCTGAAGATCTGCACGCACCAGTGGCTGGATGCGCGGGGCGTGGCCGCCGTCGCACCGCCGGCCGAGCGGCAGAGCCGCACCGAAGGCATGGAAGGCCACCGCCGCGCCGCTGCGCTACGCCTGGGCTGAAACAGTCCGGCAGCCATTCTAAAAATTGTCCACAAGGGGAAAACAATGAAGCTTGGCATCATCTTCAGTGCGCTGGCGATCGCCGGCGCAAGCCTGGCGGTACCTGCCCAGGCGCAGTCGTCCTATCCGTCGCGTCCCATCAAGTTGGTCGTGCCCTTTCCGCCCGGCGGCACGACCGACGTGCTGGCCAGAACCATCGCCGACCCGCTGGGCAAGCTGTTGAAACAGACGGTGGTCGTCGAAAACCGCAACGGTGCGGCAGGCCGCATCGGCAGCGAGTACGTCATCCGAGCCGATCCCGACGGCTACACCTTGGGCATTGCCACGGTCAGTTCGCACGCGGTCACGCCGGTCGTGTACGACAACATCTCGTATGACGTCACGCGCGACCTGGCACCCATCACCAAGCTCGCATCGGTGCCCAACGTCCTGACGATCGGCCCGAAGGTGCCTGCCTCGGACATGGCCTCCTTCGTGAAGCTGCTCAAGGACAAGCCGAACGTCTACACCTATGGGTCGGCGGGCGCCGGGTCCGAGGCCAACATGATGGGCGAGTTATTCAAACTCAGCACAGGCACTGAAATGATGCACGTGCCCTACCGCGGCTCCAGCCCCGCGCTGCAGGACGCATTGGGGGGCCAGATCGCCGCGGTATTCGACAACCTGCCGTCGTCGTTGCCCTTCATCCGCAGCGGTGACTTGAAAGCGTTGGCGGTTGCCTACCCGCAACGTCTGAATGCGCTCCCCGATGTGCCGACGTTTGCCGAGGTAGGACTACCCGATGTGAACGACGCTTCATGGTTCGGTCTGGTGGCGCCGCGCAATACGCCACCCGCCGTGGTGGAGCAGATCTACCAGGCAGTCGCCCAGGTTCTGGCCATGCCGGACGTGAAGGAAAAGCTGGCAGGCTTCTCGGCCGTGCCGGTGGGCAACCCGCCCGCAGAATTCGCCGAACAGCTCAAAGCCGAGATCGACAAGCAGCGCGCCACGGCGAAGCGCGCCAACATCAGCCTAAAGTAGATCCCGGGCGTGTTCCGCCCGCATCAGGAGACCGAGACATGCCTGCCAGCTACCGCGTCCTGGTGGCCCAGTTGTTCCAGGAGACGCACGGATTCACGCCTGTGAATACCCCGCTGTCCGCGTTCGAGATTGAACGCGGACGGACCATGTTGACCGCCAATGCCGACGCCGACTCGGTGCTGGGGGGCATCCTGCGCACCTTGAAGGCGCAGGAATGCGAGGCCGTGCCCACCCTCGCGGCGCGCGCCCGGCCAGGCGGCCGGGTCGACGATGGCGCGTACTCGCTGCTGCGCGAGGGCATTCTGGACGGCGCGCGCGCCGGCGACTTCGACGCCATCGCGCTGTGCCTGCACGGATGCATGCAGACTGTCGGGATGGATAGTGCCGAAGCCGACCTGCTGGAAGGCCTGCGCGCCATCGTCGGGCCCGCCATGCCGATCGTCGCGGGCTTCGATCTGCATGCCCACGCCGTGCCGGCGCTGCTGCGCCAACTGGATTTTGCCTCGGCCTACAAGACCAATCCGCACGCGGATGCCGCCGAGACCGGCGCGCGTGTGGCGAAACAGCTGCTGCATATGCTGGACACGGGTGAGCGGCCCGCGGGCGTCAGCGTCCTGGTGCCCATGCTGACGCGCGGCAACGACGAGACGTCGCATGGCCCCCTGGCCAAACTGCATGCCAAGGCGCAGGCCGCCGTGCAAGCGAACAAGGGTGTGCTGGACGTCTCCCTTTTCAACGTCAATCCCTTCATCGACGGCGAAGGCGTGGGGCAGACCGTCCTGGTTTACGCACGCACGGCGGACCATATGGCCGAGGCGCGCAAGCTGGCAGGGACGCTCGCTCGCGCACTGTGGGACGAACGCGCCGCCTTCGTGCACGACCTGCCAGACATCGATACGCTGCTGCGCGGTCATGCAGACGTTGGGCGCAGGCTCATCGTTGGCGATTTCGGGGACCGCGTGCTTGCCGGCGGCCCCGGCGACAGCCTGCATGTGATGGAGCGGGCGCTTGCGTTGACGCAGGGACGGATCGCCGCCATCGTGACGGACCCGGCCGCGCTCAGTGCCTGCAAAAGGGGCGGCGTCGGCGCCCACGTGCAGTTGCGGGCGGGCGGGCTGTACAGCGTGGACTGTCCGCCGATGCGGGTGTCGGGGCACGTCGCAGCCCTGGGCAGCGGCGTCTTCCGCAACCGCGGCGCGTTCATGCGCGGGGCCACGCTGCGCCTGGGCCCGTACGCCGTTCTGCGCAATGAGCGCTATGACCTGCTGATCACACAGGACGCTGTCATGTCGCAGGATCCTGGCTGTTACCTCGACGCCGGCATCAATCTCAACGACGTGGACCTGATCGTGGTCAAGTCCGGCTATCACTTCAAACTGGCCTTCGATGAATGGGGGGACTGCGCCTGCGCCGAGACGCCTGGCCTGACCGGCTACCATCCCGAACGCCTGCCGTTCGACAAGGCCAGGCCGCTCTACCCGCTCGACGCCCCTGCATACCGTCCCCAAATAGTGGAATTGCGGGTTCCGCCAGCGGCGGCGGGTTGAGCCACCGCCCCGTGTATCCTGCAGACCACGTCGACCGCCGGCCCCCGCCCGGCTCGCAGGAGGAGACACGATGCCGAGAATTGGCGAAGACATCAGGGAATTACGCCGCCGCCGCGGTCTGGGCATCCGCGAGGTCGCCCAGCGCTCCGGCGTTTCGCACGCCTCGATTTCGCTGATCGAGCGCGACAAGATCAGCCCATCGCTCGACACCCTGGCTGCGGTGCTGGACGCCTTGGGCACGACCATCGTAGGGTTTTTCTCGAACAGCCGGCTGCTGGTGGCGGAATCGCCCTTCTACTCGCCGGAGGACCTGCCGGAAATCGGCAATCCCAACGCCATTTCCTACCGGATGATCGGCAGCCGCTTCTCCAACCGCGCCATGCTCATGATGCAGGAGCGCTACCAGCCGGGCGCCGACTCAGGCGAGCTCTTCAGCCATCCGGCCCAGGAAGCCGGTCTGGTGCTGTCCGGGGCGGTGGAAGTGACCGTCGGTGACAAGAACCGGGTGCTACAGGCTGGCGATTCGTACTACTTCGACAGCCGGGTCCCCCATCGATTTCGCAACGTTCACGACGGCCCCAGCGAAATCGTCAGCGCGGTCACGCCGCCGACCTACTAGGCCTCTTCGGGACGAGCCGCTCGCCGCCGGTTAAAATGCCGGGTTTCCCACGCGCAGGGCAGCCCTTGCCCGGCGGCCGAATTCCAAGAATCCTATGCTCACCTTTCAGCAAATCATCCTTACGCTCCAGGAATACTGGGACAAACAGGGTTGCGCCCTGCTGCAGCCCTACGACATGGAAGTCGGCGCCGGCACCTCGCACACGGCCACGTTCCTGCGCGCCATCGGGCCGGAGCCCTGGCGCGCCGCCTACGTCCAGCCCTCGCGCCGCCCCAAGGATGGCCGCTACGGCGAAAACCCCAACCGCCTGCAGCACTACTACCAGTACCAGGTCGTGCTCAAGCCCACGCCCCCTGAAATCCTGGACCTGTACATCGGTTCGCTGAAGGCGCTGGGCATCGATCCCACGCAGCACGACATCCGCTTTGTCGAGGACGACTGGGAAAACCCCACGCTCGGCGCCTGGGGCCTGGGCTGGGAAGTCTGGCTGAACGGCATGGAAGTGACCCAGTTCACGTATTTCCAGCAGGTCGGCGGCCTGGACTGCACGCCCACCACCGGTGAAATCACCTACGGCCTGGAACGCCTGGCCATGTACCTGCAGGACGTTCAAAGCGTCTACGACCTGGTCTGGACGGAAGGCGCCAACGGCAAGCGCGTGCTGTACCGCGACGTGTTCCACCAGAACGAAGTCGAGCAATCCACGTACAACTTCGAGCACTCGTCGGCCGACATGCTGTTTGCGCATTTCAACGACTACGAAGCCGAGGCCAAGCGCCTGATGGACGTGCCGCTGGCGCTGCCGGCCTACGAGGCCGCGCTGAAAGCCGCGCACACCTTCAACATGCTGGACGCGCGCGGCGCGATCAGCGTGACCGAGCGCGCCGCCTACATCGGCCGCATCCGCAACCTGTCGCGCGCCGTCGCGCAGGCCTATTACGATTCCCGCGAACGACTGGGCTTTCCCATGCTGGGCCGCGACAAGGCCGCCGGGGAGGCTGCATAAATGACGACGAACATCCGCCCGCTGCTGGTCGAACTGCTGACCGAAGAACTCCCGCCCAAGGCCCTGCAGAAACTGGGCCAGGCCTTTGCCGAAGGCGTGCGCGCCACGCTGGACCGCCAAGGCCTGCTGGCCGAAGGCTGCGCCGTGACGCCGTATTCGACGCCGCGCCGCCTGGCCGTCCACCTGTCCGCCGTGCTGGCGCAGGCGCCCGACCAGGCCTACGCCGAAAAGCTGATGCCCGTGAAGATCGGCCTGACCGAAGACGGCAAGGCCACACCGGCGCTGCAAAAGAAGCTGGCCGCCAAGGGCCTTGAAAACATCGATGTCGCCACGCTGGACCGCGATTCCGACGGCAAGCAGGACTACCTGGTGGCGCGCGGCACGGCCGCCGGTGCGCAACTGGCCGCCGGCCTGCAGGAAGGCATCGAGGCCGCCATCGACGGCCTGCCCATCCCCAAGGTCATGCGCTACCAATTGGCCGACGGCGTCACCACCGTCAAGTTCGTGCGCCCGGCGCACGGCCTGATCGCGCTGTTTGGCGCCGACGTGGTGCCGGTGCAGGCACTGGGCCTGTCCGCCGGCCGCGAGACGCTGGGCCACCGCTTCATGAGCCAGGGCGCCATCGCCATTGCCGACGCCGACGCCTACGTCGCCACGCTGGCCGAAAAGGGCCACGTCGTGGCGTCGTTCGAAGCGCGCCGCGCCGAGATCCAGCGCCAGCTGCAAGAAGAAGCGACCCGCCTGTCCGCCACGCTGGGCGACGACCCCGAAGTGACCGCGCTGCTGGACGAAGTGACAGCGCTGGTCGAACATCCCACCGTCTACGTGGGCCAGTTCGAGGAACAGTTCCTGCAGGTTCCGCAGGAATGCCTGATCCTGACCATGCGGCTGAACCAGAAATACTTCCCGCTGTTCGATCCGGCCACCGGCCGCCTGACGCACCGTTTCCTGATCGTGAGCAACATGCGCACGGACAACCCGGTGAACATCGTCGAGGGCAACCAGCGCGTGGTGCGTCCGCGCCTGGCCGATGCGCAGTTCTTCTTTGAAACCGACCGCAAGACGCCGCTGGCCGCGCGCGTCGAGCAACTGGGTTCCATCGTCTATCACAACAAGCTGGGCACCCAGCTCGAACGCGTGGAGCGCGTGCGCGCGATCGCCCGCGGCATTGCCGGCGAACTGGGCGGCGACGTGTCCGCCGCCGACCGCGCCGCCATGCTTGCCAAGGCCGACCTCGGCTCCAACATGGTGGGCGAATTCCCCGAGCTGCAAGGCATCATGGGCGCGTACTACGCCGCCGGCGACGGCGAACCCGCCAGCGTCGTCGAGGCCCTGCGCACGCAATACCGCAACCGCTACGACACGCCGGTTACCCAGGACACCCTGACCGCCGCCACGCTGTTCATCGCCGAACGCGTCGAAACGCTGGTCGGCATCTGGGCGATCGGTCTTGCCCCCACCGGCGAGCGCGACCCCTTCGGCCTGCGCCGCGCCGCGCTGGGCCTGATCAGCGCCTTCGAACAACTGGCCGCGGGCGGCTGGCTGAAAATCAGCCAGGACGGTCCGCTGACCCTGGACGGCCTGCTGCAACTGGCCGCCAGCACGTTCACGGACGGCAAGATCCCGTCCGGCACGCTGGCCGAGGTCCGCACCTTCATCTACGAGCGCTACCGCAACCAGCTCATCAACGACTTCGACCGCAATGCCGTCGAAGCCGTGATCGCGCTGACCCCGCCACTGCATCAGGTCGCCGAGCGCGTGCGCGCCGCCGCGGCATTCGCGCAATTGCCCGAAGCCGCCAGCCTGGCCGCCGCGAACAAGCGCATCGGCAACCTGCTCAAGAAAGCGGAAGGCGAGATCGGCACGGTGAACGACGCGGCGCTGGTGGAACCGGCTGAAAAGGCCCTGGCCGCCGCCGTGGCCGCCCTGCGTCCGAAGGCCGAGGCGCAACTGGCCGCCGGCGACTTCACCGGCAGCCTGTCCACGCTGGCCCAGGCCCGCGAACCCGTGGACGCGTTCTTTGCCGACGTCATGGTCATGGCCGAAGACCCGGCCGTGCGCGCCAACCGGCTGGCCCTCCTGGCCCAGCTGCATGGCCTGATGAACCAGGTCGCTGACATCTCCAGGCTCGCCCAGTGAAGCTCATCATCCTCGACCGCGACGGCGTCATCAATCAGGACAGCGACGCCTTCGTCAAGACGCCCGACGAATGGATCGCGCTGCCGGGCAGCCTGCAGGCCATCGCGCGCCTCACGCAGGCCGGCTGGAAGGTGGTGGTTGCCACCAATCAGTCGGGTCTGGCGCGCGGCCTGTTCGACATGGACACGCTGACCGCCATCCACACGAAGATGCGGCGCGAGCTCGCCGCGGTGGGCGGCAGCGTCGATGCCATTTTCATGTGCCCGCACGGCCCCGACGACGACTGCTCCTGCCGCAAGCCGCGTCCGGGCATGTTCGAGCAGATCGGGCACCGCTACGACGTCGACCTGGCCGGCGTGCCCGCCGTGGGCGATTCGCTGCGCGACCTGCAGGCCTCCTCGGCCGCGGGCTGCTCGCCGTGGCTGGTCCTGACGGGCAATGGCGCCAAGACGCTGGCCAAGGGCGGCCTGCCCGACAACACGCGCGTCTGCGACGACCTGTCGGCCCTGGTCGACGCCCTGCTGCAGGACGCGTGACCCGATGGCCTGGCTTCGTTCGTTCCTGTACTTCGTGTTCCTGGCCGTCACGGTCATTCCGTATGCCTTCGCCTGTGTCCTGTGGGCGCCGCTGCCGCTGCATTGGCGCTACAAGCTGACGGTCGGCTGGCCCCGGCTGGCCATCTGGGGCGCCAAGGTGTTCTGCGGCATCCGCTGGCAGGTCAAGGGCTGGGAAAACCTGCCCGACGGCCCCGCGGTGCTGCTGTCCAAGCACCAGTCGGCCTGGGAAACCCTGTTCTTCCCGGCCTACATGCCGCGCGAAGTGTGCTTCGTCTACAAGAAAGAACTGCACATGGTGCCGTTCTTCGGCTGGGGCCTGGCGCTCTTGCGCATGATCGCCATCGACCGCGCCAAGGGCCGCGACGCGTTCGAGCAGGTGGTCAAGCAAGGCCAGACCCGCCTGAACGAAGGCCGCTGGCCGCTGCTGTTTCCCGAAGGCACGCGCGTGGCGCCCGGCAAGACCGGACGCTTCAAGATGGGTGGCGCGCTGCTGGCCTCGCGCACCGGCGCCGTGGTCATCCCGGTTGCGCATAACGCCGGCGAATGCTGGCGCCGCAACGCCTTCATCAAGTATCCCGGCATGATCACCCTGTCGATCGGTCCCGCGATAGAATCCAAGGGACTCACCCCCGAGGAACTGAACCAGAAGGTTCAGGACTGGATCGAAGGGGAAATGCGGCGTCTCAACCCCGAAAGGTATGCCCAGCACTGATCAGCTAGAACTCCTGTTCAACACGCAGGAAGACGACGCGCCCGCGGGCGCGCCGCCGCTGATCGCCGTGCCGGCGGCGCCGGCCGCCCCGCGCGCGCCGTCCGCCGGGCCCGGCACCGCCCGCCCCGTCGCGCCTCCCAACCTGTTTCCCGACGCCGCCAAGGCCCCCGCCCCCGCGGGCGAGCCGCTGCTGACGCTGTCGCCCAATGCGTCCTCGCGCGTGCCCACGCCCTGCCCCGACCCGCTGCCGCCCGGCGCGCGCTGGCGCGAGGTGCCCACCGATCAGCAGACCATCGGCTTCGTGCTGCTGCGTTCGCGGCGGCGCAGCATCGGCTTCGTCATCACCGACGACGGCCTGCGCGTGACCGCCCCCAACTGGGTGACGCTGACGCAGATCGACGACGCGGTGCGCGAAAAATCGCGCTGGATCCTGACCAAGCTGCGCGAATGGCACGCCCGCAAGCAGCAGCTGGCCATGGCGCACACGCGCTGGCAGGCGGGCGGAGAGCTCCCCTATCTGGGCCGGCGCATCGTCATCGGCGTGGGCGGCGACAGCCGCCAGGCCAATCTGTCCGGCGACGCCGACGCGCCGCAAGATGGCGACACCCTGTGGCTGGCGCTGCCGTCCCACGCCGACCAGGGCCGCATCCGCGATGCGGCCCAAGCGTGGCTGCAACAGCGCGCGGGCGCGTGGTTCGGGGCGCGGCTGGCGCACTTTTTGCAGGTGAGCGGCCTGAAGATCCGCCGCTGGCGCCTGTCGTCGGCCGCGACGCGCTGGGGGTCGTGCACCAGCGACGGCAACATCATGCTGAACTGGCGCCTGATCCACTTCGCCCCGGCCATCATCGATTACGTCATCGCGCACGAGCTTGCCCATTTGCGCGAGATGAACCACAGTCAGGACTTCTGGCGCGAAGTCGGCCAGATCCTGCCCGACTTCGAAGACGCCAAGAACATCCTGCGGCGTCACGATCCCGCTTCGCTGCCTCAGTTCTGAAGCGCGCGGCACCCAGCGCCTGTTGCGATCCCAAGGAGAATCGAAATGTTGCTGCTGATTCCGGGCCCGGTCACCACCGACGCGCGGGTGAAGGCCGCCATGGCGCAGGACTACGCGCCGTGGGACAACGATTTCCGCACGCTGTACCGGCAGGTGTGCGACGGCGTGCTGGCAATTGCGCAGGCCGGCGCGGACGAGCACGTGGCGCTGGCCTTGCCGGGCTGCGGCCACTTTGCCGTCGAGGCCGCGATCCGCACCTTCGTGCCGCCCGGCGGCCGCATGCTGGCCCCGTCCACCGGCGCTTACGCGGCCCGGCTGCAAAAACTGGCCGCCGAGGCAGGCCGCATCGCCGTGCCGCTATCGGTGGGCGCCGCCGAGCGCGTGGATCCGCAGGCGGTGGCCGACGCGCTGGAACGCGACCCCACGCTCACGCACCTGGCGCTGGTCTACAGCGAAACCGGCAGCGGCATCTGCCACGACGTCCCCCATCTTGCCCGCATCGCCCACGCGCTGGGACGCCGCGTGATCATCGACGCCGTGTCGGCGTTCGGCGCGTTGCCGCTTGAATTGCGCGCCCTGCCCGCGGTCGACGCCGTGGTGCTGACCGCCAACAAATGCCTGGAAGGCCTGCCGGGCGCCGCCTTCGTCGTCGCGCGCCGCGACAGCCTGAATGCCGCCCGCGGCAATGCGGGCAGCTGGTCGCTCGACCTGGCGGACATCTACCAGCACACCCTGGCGCCCAACGCGGGCCCGCGATTCACGCCCGCCGCGCCCGCGCTGGCCGCGCTGGCCGTGGCGCTGGAACTGTTCCGCCAGGAAGGCCGCGAGGCCCGTCTGGCGCGTTACACGGCCAACATGCGCACGCTCTATGATGGCGTGATCGATCTTGGCCTGACCCCATACCTGCCGCCCGAGCTGCAAGGCCCCATCGTCGCCAACGTCCGCGCGCCGGATGCCCCGACCTGGCACCTGCAGCTCTTCGTGGACGCGCTCAAGCAGCGCGGCTATGTGATCAGCAACTTCACCAACACCGAAGAACCCACGTTCCGGGTCGGCTGCATCGGCGCCTTTGGCGCCGGCCAGATGCGGCAGGCGGTCGACGCCATGGGCGGCGCGCTGCGCGACATCGGAATCTCCCGGGAACACGCCGGAACCCCCCAGCGATTCCCCCAACCTCTCATCGCTTAAGGAATCCTCCCATGCGTCTGCTCCACACCATGCTGCGCGTCGGCAACCTCGACAAATCCATCGACTTCTACACCAACGTGCTGGGCATGCGCCTTCTGCGCCGCAACGACTATCCGGACGGCAAGTTCACGCTGGCCTTCGTGGGCTACCAGGACGAAGCCGACGGCGCCGTCATCGAACTGACCCACAACTGGGACACCGACAAGTACGACCTGGGCAACGGCTACGGCCACATCGCCCTGGAAGTCGACAACGCCTACGAAGCCTGTGACAAGGTCAAGGAGCGCGGCGGCAAGGTCACCCGCGAGGCCGGCCCGATGAAGCACGGCAAGACGGTCATCGCCTTCGTGGAAGACCCCGACGGCTACAAGATCGAATTCATCCAGAAGAAAGACCGCCAGGACTGAGCGGAACGCCAGCCATGATCCATCCCATCCTGAAAATGGGCGACCCGCGGCTGCTGCGCGTGGCGCCCCCGGTCGACCGTTTTGACACGCCTGAGCTGCACGCCCTGATCGACGACATGTTCGAGACCATGGCGGCCGCGCAGGGAGTGGGCCTGGCCGCGCCGCAGATCGGCGTGGACCTGCAACTGGTGATCTTCGGGTTCGATCGCAACGACCGCTATCCCGACGCGCCGCCGGTGCCGCAGACGATCCTGTGCAATCCGGTCATCACGCCGCTTTCGGACGAGATGGAAGACGGCTGGGAAGGCTGCCTGTCGGTGCCGGGACTGCGCGGCCTGGTGCCGCGCTACCGCCATATCCGGTACAGCGGCCGCGATCCGTACGGCCAGCTGATCGAGCGCGAGGCCGAAGGCTTTCACGCACGCGTCGTCCAGCACGAATGCGACCACCTGATCGGCCGCCTGTATCCGTCCCGGATCCAGAATTTCTCGAAGTTCGGCTTCACGGAAATCCTGTTCCCGGGCATGGACCCGAATCAGGACGACTAGGCGTTATCGCCGGGTCTTGCAGCAGCGGGGGGCTCGTCCTCCTGCTGTTGCGGCGGCTGCGGTTGCTGTGGCGGCTCCGGCTGTTGCAGCGGCTGCTGCGGCTGTTGCTGCGGCTGTTGCGGCGGCTGTTGCGGCGGCTGCGGCTCCGGCCGCGGTTCCGGCTTCTGTTCCTGCGCCTGAACCGGCGCGCCTTCGCCCGGCGGCGTCAGCGCCTGGGGCGCAAAATCATCCACCTGCAATACCTTCAGCACCGTCGCTTCCGCGGCTTCGAGCTGCGCCGCCTGCGCGTCCGTGATCGCGCCGCGCTGATGGGCTTCGCGCCAGTTGCGCACGTTGGACTGGCGCAGACGATCGCGGATGGGCTGCACCGCGTCGGCCAGCGCAAAGGCGCGGGTCAACAGGCCCAGCGGATCCTCGCCGGGTTCGCGCTGCAGATCCGCCGCCAGGCGCACATGCGTGGGCGACGGCTTGAGCAGCAGCTCGGCGCATTCCCGCGTGAGCGCGTCGTCCGGTCCCTTGGCCAGCCGCAACGGCAGGATGGCCGCCCGCAACGCCCACGACAGCGCCTTGACCGGCAGGTTGCGCAGCACCTGATCCATGCTCTTCTCGATGCGGGCGCAACCCTGCGCCATGCACCAGCGGACCAGCGGCAGGTCATCGTGCTTGCGCCCCTCGTCTTCCCAGCGCTTTAGCACCGCGGACAGCAGATAGAGTTCGGACAGGATGTCGCCCAGGCGCGCGGAGATCATTTCGCGGCGCTTCAGGCCTCCACCCAGTTGCGCCAGCGTGGCGTCGGCCAGCAGCGCGAAGCCCGACGCATAACGGCCCAGCCGGCGGTAATGACCCGCCACCGGTCCCGAGGCCGGCGCGGGCGCCAGCATGCCGCCCGTCCACGCGCGGCCGATCGCGCGCAGCGTGTTCATGCCCGCGTGGCGCAGATGGCGCCAGAAGACATCGTGGAAGACCTCGATGCCGCGTTCCTCGTCGGGGTTGCCCAGCGCCAGGATCTCCGGCATCAGATAGGGATGCGCGCGAATGGCGCCTTGCCCGAAGATGATCAGATTGCGCGTCAGGATGTTGGCGCCCTCGACCGTGATCGCGATGGGCACGGCGCGGTAGAGCGAGCCCAGGTAATTGCTGGGGCCGTCCATGACGGCGCGGCCCGCGTGCACGTCCATGGCGTCGTTCACCGACACGCGCATGCGCTCGGTGGCGTGGTATTTCATGATGCCGGACACCACCGCCGGCTTGACGCCCTGATTGAGCGCGGCGCAGGTCAGGCGGCGCGCGGCCTCGACCAGATAGGCGTTGCCGGCCAGGCTGGCCAGCCGCTCCTGCACGCCCTCGAACTTGCCGATCGGGATGCCGAACTGCTCGCGCACCCGCGCATACATGCCGGTGGTGTGCGCGCACATCGCCGCGGCGGCGGCCGACAGCGACGGCAGCGAAATGCCGCGCCCGGCGGCCAGTGCGCTCATCAGCATCTGCCAGCCCTGCCCGGCGCGCTCGACGCCGCCGATCAGCGCATCCAGCGGAACAAAAACGTCGCGGCCCGTGTTGGGCCCGTTCTGGAACACCTGCATGGCGGGCAGGTGGCGCCGGCCGATTTCGACGCCGGGCGCGTCGGTGGGAACGAGCGCCACCGAGATGCCGATATCCTTGGGCCCGCCCAGAATGCCGTCTGGGTCCGACATCTTGAACGCCAGCCCCAGCACCGTGGCCACCGGCCCCAGCGTGATGTAGCGCTTGTGCCAATTGAGCCGGATGCCGATGAGCTCACGCCCATCCAAGACCTGGCGGCACACGACGCCGGTATCCACCATCGAGGCCGCGTCCGAGCCGGCTTCGGGACTGGTCAGGCCAAAGCACGGGACTTCCCGGCCGTCGGCAAGCCGTGGCAGCCAGTAATCGCGCTGCGCCTGCGTGCCGAACTGCATGAGCAGTTCGCCCGGCCCCAGCGAGTTCGGCACCATGACCGTGACGCCCGCCGTGATGGAATAGGCGGAAATGCGCCGCACCACTTCGGAGTGCGCATAGGGCGAGAACCCCAGGCCGCCGTGGCGGCGCGGAATGATCATGCCGAAGAAACGCTGCGTCTTGAGGTATTCCCAGACGTGCGGCGGCAGATCGCGCCGGTTCCAGGAGATATCCCATTCGTCCAGCATGCCGCACAGTTCGCGCACGGGACCGTCGATGAAGCGCTGTTCATCCGGCGTCAGCGTGGCCGGCGGCACGCTGAGCAGCTTGCGCCAGTCGGGATTGCCCGTGAACAGGTCGGCGTCCCACCAGCTGTCGCCGGCTTCGATGGCTTCGCGTTCGGTGGCCGACATGGCCGGCATGGCATTGCGGGCCCAGCGGTATGCGGGTTCCGAAATGCGGCGCCGGCGCCAGGCGTTGAAATCCATGGGTCCCCCTGTTGTTCGCTACAAGACGTATCGGGCCAAAGTACCAGAATTGGCGCGGCCCGGCCAAGCTGCGGCTTACCGACTCTGCGACAATGGGCGTCGCCGCGCAGATGCGCAATCAACCGCTGTCCGGGCACGTCCGCATGCTGAACAAACTCTGGCTTGGCTTCTTCCTTACCGCTGCCGCGGCCGCGCTGTACCGCTGGCTCGTCATCGGGGACCCGGAAGTCTTTCGCCAGATGGTCGCCAGCCTGTTCGACATGGCGCGCGTGTCCGTGGAAGTGATGGTGCTGCTGTTTGGCACGCTGACGCTGTGGCTGGGTTTCCTGCGCATCGCCGAGGGCGCGGGCCTAGTCGAAAAGCTGGCGCGCGTCCTGGGCCCCCTGTTCGCGCGCCTGATGCCCGAGGTGCCGCGCAATCATCCGGCCATCGGCCTGATCACGCTGAACTTCGCAGCCAATGGCCTGGGGCTGGACAACGCCGCCACCCCCATCGGTTTGCGCGCCATGCGCGAGCTGCAAGCGCTCAATCCCAAGCCGGACACCGCCACCAACGCGCAGATCCTGTTCCTGGTGCTCAATGCGTCGTCGCTGACGCTGCTGCCCGTCACGCTGTTCATGTTCCGCGCGCAGCAGGGCGCGCCCGATCCCACGCTGGTCTTTTTGCCCATTCTGCTGGCCACCAGCGCGTCCACGCTGGCCGGCTTTCTGGCGGTCGCGCTGTGCCAGCGGCTGCGCCTGGCCGATCCGGTCATCCTGCTGTGGCTGGGCGGCGCGGCGCTGGTGCTGGGCGGATTCATGGCGCTTCTGGCCAGCATGTCGGCAGCCGCCATCGCGTCGCTGTCTTCGCTGCTGGGCAACCTGACGCTGTTTGGCATCCTGCTGGCGTTTCTGGTCGTCGGCGCGTGGAAAAAAGTGCCTGTGTACGAGGCCTTCATTGAAGGCGCCAAGGAAGGGTTCGATATCGCCAAGAGCCTGCTGCCGTATCTGGTGGCGATGCTGTGCGCCGTGGGCGTGCTGCGCGCATCCGGCGCGCTGGACTTCCTGTTGGATGGCATCCGCTGGCTGGCGCAGCAGGCAAATTGGGACACGCGCTTCGTGGACGCGCTGCCCACGGCGCTGGTCAAGCCGTTCTCGGGCAGCGCGGCGCGAGCGATGATGCTGGAGACCATGACGCACTTCGGCGTGGACAGCTTCCCGGCGCTGCTGTCCGCGGTGGTGCAAGGCAGCACCGAGACCACCTTTTATGTGCTGGCGGTGTACTTCGGGTCGGTGGGGATTCTGCGCGCCCGGCATGCGGTCGGCTGCGCGCTGATCGCCGACCTGACCGGGGTGCTGGCCGCGATCGGCGTCTGCTACTGGTTCTTCGGCTAGGCGCCCTGCTTCAGTCCACCAGCAGGATCTTCATCCCGTTGGTGCCGCCGCTGTCGCGATAGAAATCGCCCTTGGTCAGGATCACCCAATCGCCGGCCTGCACCAGATTGCGCTTGCGCAGCTCGTCGATGGCGGCGTTGGAAAGATCGGCCGGATCGTAGTCCGATGGCGCGAACGGAATCGTGTACACGCCGCGGAACATCGTCACGCGGTTTTGCGTCACGCTGTGCGGGCTGTAGCAGTAGATGGGCACGCCCGAGCGGATGCGAGACATGATGAGCGGCGTGTGGCCGCTTTCGGTCAGCGCGATGATGGCCTTGACGCCGGGAAAATGGTTGGCGGCATACATGGCCGCCAGCGCGATGGTTTCGTCGCAGCGCGTGAAGGTCTCGCCCATGCGGTGGTGCGACTTCGTGGACGTGGGATGCTTTTCCGCGCCCAGGCACACACGCGCCATGGCTTGCACGGTTTCGACCGGATACTGGCCCGAGGCGCTTTCAGCCGACAGCATGACGGCGTCGGTGTAGTCCAGCACCGCGTTCGCCACGTCGGAGACTTCGGCGCGGGTCGGCATGGGGCTGGAGATCATCGATTCCATCATCTGCGTGGCGGTGATGACCACCTTGTTCAGCGTGCGTGCGTGCTGGATGATGCGCTTCTGGATGCCCACGAGCTCGGCGTCGCCCACTTCCACGCCCAGGTCGCCACGCGCCACCATCACGCCGTCGCTTGCGCGGATCAGCGCATCCAGGGCCTCGTCGTCGGCTACTGCCTCGGCGCGTTCGATCTTTGCGATGATCCATGCCTGGCTGCCGGCCTCGGCAAGCAAGGTGCGGGCCTCGTCGATGTCGCTGCCATAGCGCGGGAACGACACCGCCACGTAATCCAGCTCCATTTCGGCGGCCAGCTTGATGTCGACGCGATCCTTGTCGGTCAGGCTGGGCGCGGACAGGCCGCCGCCGCGGCGGTTGATGCCCTTGTTGTTGGACAGCGGACCGCCCACCGTGACGGTGGTGTGGACTTCGTCGCCTTCCACGCGATCCACGACCAGCACGACGCGGCCGTCATCGAGCAGCAGCTCGTCGCCCACGCGGCAATCGGTCACGAGTTCCGGATAGTCGATGCCCACGATGCTGGACGTGCCCGCATCCTTGGGATGCACGCGCGACAGCGTGAACGGCTGGCCCACGTGCAACTGCACCAGCTTGTCGACAAAGCGGGCGATGCGGATCTTGGGACCTTGCAGGTCTCCCATGATCGCGACGAAGCGGCCCTGCTTGGCCGCGATCTCGCGCACCAGCCGCGCGCGCTCGCGGTGGTCGTCCGCGCTGCCATGCGAGAAGTTCAGCCGTGCGACGTCCAGCCCCGCGCGGATGAGCGCGTCGATGCGTTCGGGCGACGAGGTCGAGGGTCCCAGGGTGGCGACAATTTTTGTGCGGCGCAATACAGGCATGGCGGTCCACTCTCGCAAAAGCAACGAAAGCGCTATGGTACGCCGGCCGCGTTGTCACGGGTATCATGGGTGACACATCGATCACTAACGCGCCCCCTTCCGACCGTGAAAATCGTCATCGCTCCCGACTCGTTCAAAGAAAGCGTTTCCGCGCCCGATGCGGCGGCGGCCATTGCGCGCGGCGTCAAGGCCGCCTTTCCCGGCGCGCACACCGTGTGCATCCCGATGGCCGACGGCGGCGAAGGCACCGTCGAAGCCGTGCTCGCGGCCACCGGCGGCAAGGAACATCAGATCACCGTGAACGACGCGCTCGGCCACAAGGTCGACGCCGTGTGGGGTTTGCTGGACGACGGCACCGCCGTCATCGAGATGGCCGCCGCGGCGGGCCTTGAATTGATCTCTCCTTCCAAGCGCGACCCGATGCGCGCCAGCAGCCACGGCGTGGGCGAGCTGATGCGCGCGGCGCTGGACGCGGGCGCCAAGCGCATCATCCTGGGTTTGGGCGGCTCGGCCACCAACGACGCCGGCGCCGGCATGCTGACGGCGCTGGGCGTGCGACTGCTGGACGCCGGCGGCAACAGCCTGCCGCCGGGCGGCGGGGCGCTGGGCCAACTTGCCTCCATCGACACGCATGGCCTGGACCCGCGGCTCGCCCAGGTGCGCGTCGACATCGCCTCCGACGTCGACAATCCCTTGTGCGGCCCGCATGGCGCGTCGCACGTGTTCGGGCCGCAAAAGGGCGCGACGCCGGAACAGGTGCAGACCCTGGACACCCTGCTGCGTCACTTCGCCGACGTGTGCGCAAAGCACCTCGGCGCCGACCACCGCGACGCGCCCGGTGCGGGCGCCGCCGGTGGCCTGGGTTTTGCCGCCAAGGCGTTCCTGAACGCGCATTTCCGGCCGGGCGTGGAGATCGTCGCAGAGCTGGGCGGTCTGGCCGACGCCGTGGAAGGCGCAACGCTGGTGTTCACCGGCGAAGGCCGGATGGACGCACAGACGCTGCGCGGCAAGACGCCCGCAGGCGTCGCCCGGATTGCCCAACGCGCGGGCGTTCCCGTCGTGGCGCTGGCCGGTTCGCTGGGCGAAGGCTACGAGGCCCTGCACACCTGCGGCATCAGCGCCGCATTCAGCCTGGCCCCCGGTCCCATCACGTTGCAGCAGGCCTTGGCCGACGCCGAGCGCCTGCTGGCCGACCGGGCACGCGACGTGATGCAGCTGTGGATGGCGGCGCAGAAGCGCATGCTGTGATCGGGCCCCAGGGGCAAACCCATCTGCCTGCAACGTTGCGGTTCGCGATGCCAGGTGTCAGACACCCTTGCGGCGCCTTATCAATCTGACGATCACCTCTGACGGGTGTCAGACACCTTGAAGTGCCAGGCAACCGCTGAGACACCCGCCCGTTCGCCAAGGTGTCTGACACCCGCTGAACCGCCGTCACAGGCTGACGCCATGACCCCTGGGTGTCAGACACCGTCTCACGCTCCCAGCATCGAAATGCAAAAAGGCCCCGCGGGGCCTTTTTGCATTGCCATGCCATACCGAAAAGACATCACTCCCGCGCCAACACCCCGGCTTCGACCAGCGCATCCGACAGGCGCATGTAGCGGTCCACCGAAATGTCCTCGGCGCGCGCGGTGGGCGCGATGTCCAGCGCTTCCCAAGGCACTTGCGCGGCCCAGTCGGCCAGGACCCGGCGCAACATCTTGCGGCGCTGCGAGAAGGCGCGTGCCACCACGGTTTCGAAAGCGCGCTCGCTGATGGGCCGCTGGCGGTCCGCCGGCAACGGCACCATGCGCACGATCGCCGACACGACCTTAGGAGGCGGATCGAAGGCCTCGGGCGGCACGTCGAACAGCTTGTGCATGCGGTAGCGCGATTGCAGCATCACGGACAAGCGGCTGAAGTCGCCCGAGCCGGGCTTGGCCACCATGCGGTCGATCACTTCGCGCTGCAGCATGAAATGCTGATCGCGGATGTGGTCGGCCCACGTCATCAGGTGAAACAGCAACGGGCTGGAAATGTTGTAGGGCAGATTGCCCACGACGCGCAGCGCGCCGCCGAACTGCGAGAAATCCACCGTCAGCGCGTCGGCCTCGACCACCGTCAAGCGTGACGCGTCGAACTGCTTGCGCAGCCGGGCGGCCAGGTCGCGATCGATTTCGACCGCGGTGAGATGGTCCAGCCGTTCGAGCAGCGGCCGCGTCAGCGCGGACAAGCCAGGGCCGATCTCGACCACGGCATCGTCGCGGGCGGGCGCAACCGCCCGGACGATGGACTCGACGACGCTGTCGTCGGTCAGGAAGTTCTGGCCAAAGCGCTTGCGCGCCTGGTGTTGAGACATGAAAAGCCCGTAATGCGTTTAGCGGTTGTTCTGCTGGATTTTCTGCTGCTTTTCGAAGCGGTTATCGACGTACGCCTGTGCGCGCAGTTGCTCGAGCCAGTCTTCGAAGGCCGGCTGGGCGCGGCGCTCGAACAGCGTCTGGCGGGCGCGCATGCGCGCCAGGTCGTCGGTCGCGTCGTGCTCGCGGCGCTCTTCCACCTGGATCAGGTGCCAGCCGAACGGCGACTGCACGGGCTGGCTGATTTCGCCAGGTTGCAGCGCGTTCATTGCGGCCTCGAACGGCGGCACGGTTTCACCCGGGTTCAGCCATCCCAGCTCGCCGCCTTGCGGCGCGCTGGCGTCCTGCGAATACTGGCGCGCCATTTCCTCGAACGTGGCGGCGCCATTGACCAGGCGCTGGCGAACCTGCTCCAGGCGCTGGCGGGCCAGATCATCGCTCATGACGGTCGACGTCTTGATGAGGATGTGGCGGGCGCGCGTCTGCACAACCTGCGTCGGGCCCTGGGGCGCCTGCTCGCGCGCGGCCGGCTGAGGCGCCGGTTGCGGCGCGGCTTGCGGCGCCGGGGCGCGGGCCGTACGGCCGGGCGCGGGCTGGGCGGTGCCGCGGTCCATCACCTTGATGATGTGAAAGCCATTGCCGCTTTGGATCAGCTGGCTGACCTGGCCCTTTTGCAGATTGCTGATGGCCTTGACGAAAAGGTCAGGCCAGCCGTCCAGCGGGCGCACGCCCATGACGCCGCCCTGCAGCGCCTCGGGGCCGTCGGACGATGCCGCGGCCAGGCTGGCGAAATCGTCGCCGCGCTTGGCTCGCGCCAGCAGGCCTTCGGCCTTCTTGCGCAGCAGCGCCAGTTGGTCGGGCGACGAGCCTTCCGGCACGCGCACCAGAATCTGCGCCAGCGCGTAAAGCATGGGGCCGGCAGGCGCGGCAGCCTGCTCGGGCGCGGGCTGCGGCTGCGCCTGAGGCTGCGCTTGCGCCGCCTGCGCAGGCGCCGCGCCAAAAGCCGGGTTGCGGCGCTGGTCTTTCAGGAAGGCGTCGACTTCCGCATCGGAAATGACGATGGTCGAGTCGACCGCGCGCTGGCGCAGGCGATCCGAACGGATCTCGTCGCGCAACGATTTGCGGTAGTTTTCCCAGGTCGTGCCGGACTTTTCCAGTTCCTGGCGCAGTTGCTGCACCGTGATCTTGTTGCGCGAGGCGATCGCCTGGATGGCGGTGTCGATCTGTTTGTCGTCAACCCGGATGCCGAGGCGGTCGGCTTCGTGGCGCTGCACGCGTTCCATGATGAGACGCTGGAGCACCTGGTGCTGCAGCGTCTGGTCATCGGGCACCTGGATGCCGCGCGACTTCAGTTCGCCAGCAACGCGCTGGGAGGCGTCGCGCAGTTCGCGCAGCGTGATCACGTCCTTGTCGACGATCGCGGCGATGCCGTCCACGAACTGCTCGCCCTTGGGCGCCGGCGCGTCCTGTTTCTGCGCGGCGGGAGCGGCCTTGGCGCTGTTGGCGCCGCGGCTGGTCTGCTCGGCCGCATGGGCGGCGGGCAAGCCGGCGCACAGGGCCAGCAGCAGCGCGTTGCCGGAGAGGCGGCGCAAAGAGTGCAACCTACGCATCATTCATACCTTTCAAATGTGGTCCCGGCCTGCGCGGGCGGCGTGACGCGCGTGTAACCGGGGATACTTCTGTTCAGCAGGCTCATGGGGTCGGTTCCGAGGGAACCCAGGCCCGTGAGCTCAAGCTGGAAGAACAGCGCGGAATTGGTGTCCGCCGCCGATACGGCGTAGCGCTGGTAGACCATGCGGCCCACCCAGCAGCAGTCGCCCTTGTACTCCAGGCCGGCGATGGCCTGCGTCACGCGCGGAGATTCCGTCGTATTGGCAATCGTACTGGACGGTCCGGAACGCAAAGAATAGTCGACCCGGCCCACACCGTACCAGCGCTTGCTGAATGGCCATTGAACGGCCAGGCTGACCTGGTTCTGACCCTGCGGCTGATAGAACACGCCCGGCTGCGGATCGCGCTGGTAGCGGTAGGCCACCGCCACGGTGGTCAGGCGCTGCGGCGACCAGCGCGCGCTGATGAGCCCGCGCGACCAATTGTTGTCGTAGGGGTTGTACTGCGCGGCGAGGTCCGTGTTGAGCGTATCGGTCAACGCGGCGCTGACGCCCACCAGGAAGTCGGAACGCACGTCCGTGCGCGGGGTTTCCAGCGGCAGCGTGACTTTCTGGTCTTCGAAGTACAGACGCTGCGCCACGCCCACCGACAGGCGCTCGAAACCGCTGTCGGCATCGAGCCAGCGCGTCGTCAGGGCCGCGGTCAGCTGGTTGGCGTTGGCGATACGGTCCCAGCCGCCCGAGTAGATGTTTTCCTCGAATGCCTGGGTGAAGCTGAAGTCAGCCAGCGACGTGTCGAAGACGGGAATCTTGGACTGGTCGCGATACGGCACGTACAGGTAGTACAGACGCGGTTCGAGCGTCTGCGTGGACGATTTGCCGAACAGCGTGGTGTCGCGCTCGAAGATCAGGCCCGAGTCCAGCGACAGGATGGGCACCGTGCGGGACTGCGAGCGCGGCAGGCCATTGGCGGTGCCGCCATTGAGCCCCTGCGCATCCACGCCATACCATTTGGTCTGATACGACGTGTAGTTCACGCCCGCCTTCGGGGTGATGAACCAGCCGGGGCGGACGATCGGATACGAGATCGTCGGGTAGGTCTGGAAGCGGTCGCCATCGGGGGCTCGCAACGCCGCGCCGTACTCCGGCATGCTGAAGCGCACCGCGGTCGAGGTCCAGTCCAGGTCGAAGCCGCCGACGTCGTATCGCGAACCGCGCAGGTAGATCTCGGGTTCCTTGTTGTACGGCGGAACCAGCGGCGCATCGGGATCCTGCAGCGTCTGGAACTTGTAAACCTGCGCGTAGGCGCTCCAGTAGTTGGAGACCCAGCCCACGCGGCCGCGTTGCGGCAGGTAAGTCGTGGAGGCCTGGTTCAGGCCCAGCTGCGAAATGTCGCGGAAGTAATTGTCGTCCGAGACCTTGGCGATATCCCAGTCGGCGTAGAAACCATGCGAGAACTGCTGCTGATGGCGCCACCAGTACATCCAGCGGTCCTTGCCCGTCACGTCGTCATTGGGCAGGTAGGTGCCGTCCATAATGCCGCTGTACCCGTAACCCAGATAGCGGAACTCGCCGCCCAGCTGGGTGCCGCGCTTGGAGAAGTAGCGCGGCTGCACCGTCAAGTCGTAATTGGGCGCCAGGTTGAAGTAGTACGGAATCGAAATGTCGAAGCCGCCCTGGCTGGTCGTGCCGTAGGTCGGGATCAGGAAGCCGGACTTGCGTTCGCGCTTGACCGGGAAGGTCATGTAGGGCGACGCCAGGATCGGCACATCCTTGAAGTACAGGACACCGCCGCGGGCGACGCCTTCGTTTTCGTCGAAATCGATATCGACCGAATTGGCCTTGATGTACCAGGACGGGTTTTCGCACGGGCAGCCGCTGTACGTCACCGTGTGCAGCCGCATCTGCGACTTGCTGAAAATGTCCGCGTGGTCGGCGACGGCAAAGCCGCCGGTGGCGCCCAGCCAGAAGTTGGGCTTTTCGACCTCGCCGGAATACCGGTCCACGTTGAACGTGGCGGACGGGCCCGTGACCAGGGTGCCATCGCGCATCATGCGGGCATTGCCGCGGACGTCGACCTTGCCGGTGTCCTTGCGGTAATTGATCGCATCGCCCTTGATCACGCCGTCGATGCGGCGCACCTGCGCGTTGCCGGTCAGGTTGAGCTCGTAGTCGGGATCGCCCGAAATCGTGTCCGCTTCCATGAAAGCGGGAATGCTCTCGTCGGGCAACCGGTGCATGCGCAGGCCAGGCGAGGTGCGCAATTGCGGGGTTGACGTGACCGACGGCGCGGAAGCAGCGGCGCCCGGGCTACTTTGAGCCTGGGCGGCTCCGGCGGCGACGCTGACTACGGAGAGGATCAACCACGGAACCTTGCGCACGAATGAAAACAGCCCTTTATGACCATGGGAGAGCCGCACAAAGACGCCCACGCGGCGCCAATGCTGACGGAAACGAGCCGGTATTATAGAGAAGCCGCGAACAACGCCCAGCCTTATGTTCGCCAAATCGAAATTTCCCCAATTTTGCCCTTCTGACACGGATCTTCCTTGAAAAACGATCACGACCCCCGCTTGGCGCAGGTGCGCAACTGGCTGCAAGGCCTGCCCCCTGCCCTGAACCTGGCCGTGGAGACGCTGCGCCCCGCGTCGGCTGACGCAAGCTTTCGCCGGTACTTCCGGCTGGACGCGGGATCGCGGACCCTGATTATCATGGACGCCCCGCCCCAGCACGAGGACTGCCGCCCGTTCCTGCATGTTGACAAGCTGCTGGCGGACGCCGGGCTGAACGTGCCGGCCGTGCTGGCGCAGGACCTGGACCAGGGCCTGCTGCTGCTGTCCGATCTGGGCGAACAAACCTATTACCAGCGCATCCAGGACGGCCTGGACGACGCCCAACTGCAGACGCTGTACCGCGAGGCGCTGGCCGCCCTGGTCAAGCTGCAACAGGCCTCGACCGCCGGGCTCGGTGTCTACGACAGCACGCGGCTGGCCGACGAGCTCAAGCTGTTTCCCGAGTGGTACGTGCAAAAGCACCACGGCGTGACGCTGGACGACAAGACGGCCAACGCGATGGAAAAGATCTTCGCCCTGCTGTCGGCCAGCAACGCCGGGCAGCCGCAGGTCCTGGTGCACCGCGATTTCCATTCGCCCAACCTCATGGTCTGCGACCAGCCGCAATACGGCCCCAACCCGGGCGTCATCGACTTCCAGGATGCGCTGGCCGGTCCCATCACCTACGACCTGGCGTCGCTGGTGACGGACGCCCGCACCACCTGGGAAGAACCGCAACAGCTCGACTGGGCGATCCGCTACTGGGAAATGGCGCGTGCGGCCGGCCTGCCGGTCGACGCCGATTTCGCCGAATTCCACCGCGCCTATGAATGGATGGGCCTGCAGCGCAACCTGCGGATCCTGGGCGTCTTTGCCCGCCTGAACCATCGCGATGGCAAGGCCCACTACCTGGCGCACATTCCCCGCGTGAACGGCTACGTCCGCCAGGTGGCGCAGCGCTATGGCGTCTTCACGCCGCTGCTGCGGCTGCTTGACCGCCTGGACGACCGCCAGGTCAGCGTCGGATACACGTTCTGATGCGCGCCATGATTCTTGCCGCGGGCCGCGGCGAACGCATGCGCCCGCTGACCGACCGCCTGCCCAAGCCCATGCTGCCGGTCGGCGGCAAGCCGCTGATCGTCTGGCATCTGGCGCGCCTGGCCGCGGCCGGCATCCGCGACGTCGTCATCAATCACGCCTGGCTCGGCCACGAAATCGAACGCGCGTTGGGCGACGGCGCCGCGCACGGCGTGCGCATCAGCTATTCGGCCGAAGCCACCGCGCTGGAGACCGCGGGCGGCATCGCCCAGGCGCTCCCCCTACTGGGCGACGACCCGTTCCTTGTCGTCAACGGCGACATCTGGTGCGACTGGAATCCCGCCGCCGCGCACGACGCCGCCGGCCTCGTGACGCAGGGCGGCGCATGGCTGCTTCTGGTGGACAATCCCGCGCACCATCCTGCCGGCGACTTCGTCCTGACGGCCGAGGGGCGCGTGCTGGCGCAGGGCGAGCCCCGTTTGACCTTTGCAGGCGTCGGCGTCTACCATCCTTCGTTGTTCGCGGACGTCCCGCGCGGCCAGGCCGCGCCGCTGGCGCCGCTGTTGCGGCAGGCGATGGGCCAGGACCAGGTGCGCGGCGCGCGGCATGCCGGCCGCTGGACCGACGTCGGCACCCCGCAACGGCTCGCCGATCTGGACGCGGAACTGGCCAGCGCGGCCGCGTGACGCTCACATATTTCACAATATCAAGGTGCGCAACGAGGCTTGTCCGCGCACGCAACGCCCCCGGCTAACGGGGTATTCTCTGACGCTTTGGCATGCGCGCGCGCCTGCCCACGAGCACATACACAGGAAGTTTTCTAGGAATGGGGATGTTTGGAAGATCGCAACGGGCCACGTTCAAGCCCTCCGTATACCAACCGGGACAACGCACGCGCCGCATGCCGCGCTGGCTCGTTCTGCTGCTGGTTGGCATTGCGCTTGGCGCGGGCGGCGTGCTCTTCCTGCAAACCAACTACGGTCCGCAACGCCTGACCGTCGAACAATCCGAACAGCTGCACAGCGAGCTCAGCGCCTCCAACATGGAGCGCCAGCGCCTGCAAACCCAGCTTGAAGAAGCCACCCAGCAGCGCGACGCCAACAAGGCCGGTCACGAAAAGCTGACCACTGACCTGGCGGAAAGCCGCGCCAAGATCGAAACCCTGAACAAGGAACTGGTGCTGTTCCAGGACGCCATGCCGCCCGACCCCCGCGGCGGCAACCTCGGCATCCGTTCGGCCACCTTCAAGCGCGCCCCCGGCCTGCTCGACTACCAGGTGCTGGTGATGCGCGAAGAACGCACGGGCGCGCCCTTCAAGGGCACGCTGACCTTCGCCATCGAAGGCTCCTACCCAAACGGCCGCTCCGCCACCGTGACGCCGGAAGGTCCCGCGCTGACGGTCGACCGCTACGACTACGCGCTGGGCCAGCTCAAGCTGCCCGACGGTTTCACCGCCAAAGTCGTGGTGCTGCGCGTGCTGGACGCCAACCAGAAGCAGCAGGCGATGCGGATCTACAACGTACGCAACTGACACGCGCCACTGATGGCCGCCAACCGGCCTGAACCGGCCCCCAAACCCGCCCCTCGGCGGGTTTTTTATCGCCTTCAAAAATTGGTTGCGCGCGCAACATTCCCGGCATATAGTTGCGCAAACAACCAAATTCTGGAGACAGCATGACGCTCCCCTCGCACGTTCCCGTCCTGATCGCCGGCGGCGGTTCGGTCGGGCTGACCCTGGCCGCGCTGCTCGCCGAGTACGGCATCGCCTCCCTCACCGTCGAGGCCGATGAAGGCTATTGCAGCGGCAGCCGCGCCATCTGCATGTCGCGCCGGTCGCAGGAGATCCTGGGCTGGATCGGCGCCGACCGGCCGCTGATCGACACGGGTCTGGCCTGGACGGGCGGGCGAAGCTACTACCGCGACCGCGAAGTCCTGCACTTTCAGATGCCGCACGATCCCCTGCAGCGGTATGCCCCGATGGTGAACATCCAGCAGTACTACGTAGAGGAATTCGCGCACCAGGCCATGCGGCGCCATCCCGGCCTCGCCACGCTTGCCTGGTCGGCACGCGTCACCGCCGTGCAGCCCGGTCCGGACGGCGTATCGGTCGAGGTGGAGGCGGACGGCGCCCGCCAGACGGTGCGCGCCGATTGGGTCGTCGCCTGCGACGGCGGCCGCAGCACCGTGCGCGACGCGATGGGCTTGAAGCTGGAAGGCATGCAGTACGAGGGGCGCTACGTCATCGTCGACATCGAACAGGAATCGCAACGGCCCGTCGAGCGCCTTGCATGGTTCGATCCGCCCTCCAATCCCGGATCCACGCTGCTGATGCATCGCCAGCCCGGCAACGTGTGGCGCGTCGACTACCAGATCCGCGACGACGAAGACCCCGACGAAGCCGTCAAGCCGGAAAACGTGCTGCCGCGCGTGCAGAGCCACCTGGACATGATCGGCGAGACCGCGCCCTGGAAGCCGCTCTGGATCTCGATCTACAACGCCAAGTGCCTGACGCTGGATCGCTACCGCCACGGCCGCGTGCTGTTCGCGGGCGACGCGGGCCACCTCGTGCCGATCTTCGGCGTGCGCGGGCTGAATTCCGGGTTGGACGACGCCGGCAACCTGGCCTGGAAACTTGCCTGGGTGCTGAAGGGCCAGTCGCCCGACGCCCTGCTGGACAGCTACAGCATCGAGCGCGTCCATGCCACGCGCCAGAACCTGGCCTACGGCGCCAAGAGCACGGAATTCATGGCGCCGCCGGATTTCGGCTTCCGCCTCATGCGCGAGGCCGCGCTGCGCCTCGCGCTGGTGGACGACGGCGTGCGCTCGCTCATCAATCCGCGCCAGTCCGCGCCCATCTCGTACGACACCTCGCCCTTGAACCGCGAGGACCGCGCCCCCCAGGCCGGCCCGGCCGCCGCGCCGGGCCAACCCGCGCCCGACGTGCTGCTGCAGGATGGCGACGCGCCGCAATACCTGACCGCCCATTTCGGCGCGGGCTTCGTGGCGCTGGCCATTTCGCCCGACCCGGCCGTGTCGGCCGTGCTGGATGCGCTGGCCGCGGCCACGCAGGATGCGCCGCGACCACTACAGGTGTTGCGAGCTGGCCCGGGCAGCCTGGCCGACCCGCACGGCCAGCTCGCCTTGCGTTACGGCAACCAGGCCGGCGCTGTCTACCTGCTGCGCCCCGACGGCTACGTGCTGGGACGCTGGATTGCGCCTTCCCCCGCCGACCTGCGCGCCGCGCTGGCGCCCTACTACCCTTCGCTCACTTCCACCGCCACCTCGAAAGGCCACGCATGAATCCCGAAGCCCTGGACCAGGTCTACACCAGCATGGCGCAGACGCTCACGCGCGTGGGCGAATCGCGCGCGCCGCTTTTCCTGTCGATACTCGGCTTGTCGCTGCTCAGCCGCCTGCCGTCGGCCGAAGAAGCCCTGTCGCTGCTGGCGCAGGCTGAAGCCGCCAGCCTGGATGACGGCGCTGTGGCAAACTATCCGGCCTCATCCAGCGCGGGCGCCGATCCCGCCCGCCCGACGTGAAAACTCCCGCCCTGGAACGATTCCTCACCTATCGCCTTCACGTGCTCAACAAGATCACGGACCGCGACACGAATCGGGCCTATCTCAAGGACTGCGACATTCCGCTGGGCGAGGCGCGGTGCCTCGCCGCCATTGGCCGGTTTGCGCCGCTGTCGGTCAACGACCTGGCGCGCGCCGCCAACCTGAACAAGGGCCAGGCCAGCCGCTCGGCGCAGGCGCTGGTGGATCGCGGGCTTGTCGAAAAGAAGGTTTCCGCGTCCGACGGACGCGGCGTGGTGCTGGCGCCGACCGCCGACGGCCTGACGCAGTACCGCCGCATCGTCGACCTCATTGCGCGCCGCAACGACGAAATCTTCGGCTGCCTGACCGCCGATGAACAGCAGCAATTCGGCGACATGCTCGACCGCCTGATCGGCCACCTGCAAACCGAGGCCGGCGACGCGGCGGACTGAGCAGCGGGCCGTTCAGCCGGGCCACTCCGTCGGCCGCCAAGGTCAGGGCTGCGCTTTGGGCGCCGTCGCGCCCGCGTGTTCGGCCGCCTCATCCATGAACTGCGCCATCCGCACGTCCAGCTCGGTTACACCGCCCGCGTCATGCGTGGTCAGCGTCACGTCCACGCGGTTGTAAACGTTGGTCCACTCGGGATGATGGTTCAGCTTTTCCGCGAACATCGCCACCCGCGCCATGAAGCCGAACGCGGCATTGAAGTTGGGAAAGCGATAGCGCTTCTCGATGGCATCGCGCATGGCCACGGCCTGCCAGCCGGTGAGCGCGGCAACCGCGGTATCGGTACCGATGCAGGCGGGAGGAAAATCGCTCATGACAGACTCCGGAAAGAAAAGGCGGCCGCGCATCGCGCCAGCCGCCTGACAGCAAGGAACGCGCCCGCGCTTACTGCCGGACCGCGTACAGGTAGATCTCCACGCGCCGGTTCAGCGCGCGCCCTTCGGCCGTTGCATTGTCGCCGATCGGATCGTTCGGACCGCGGCCTTCCACGGACAGACGCGTGCCCGCCACACCCTGCTTGGCCAGGTAATCGGTCACGCTCTTGGCGCGGTTCACCGACAGCGTCTGGTTGTGCGCAAGCGAACCCGTGCTGTCGGTATGGCCGACCACCTTGGCCCGCAGCTCGGGATGCTGGTTCAGCGAACGCGCCACGCTATCGAGCACCGGCAGCAACGCCGGCTTGAGCTGCGTCTTGTCCGTATCGAACGACACGCCGCTCGGAATATTGACCTTCAGGCTGCCGTCGGGCATTTCCACGACGTCGATGCCCAGCGACGAGGCGCCGGAGCTTTGCACGTCCTCCTTGACCACCTTCCAGTTGTAGCCCACCAGGCCGCCCGCCACCGCACCGATGCCCGCGCCGATCGCCGCACCCTTGCCGTGCCCGATCAGCGCGCCAATGCCAGCGCCCAACGCCGCGCCCGCGCCCGTACCGACAGCGGTATTCGTTTGCTGTTGCGTCGCGCAACCGGCCAGCAGCGCGCCCGCGGTCGCAAGCACGGCGATCCGGTTGATTGTTCTTGAGTTCATGGCAACCTCCACTGTCCATCCAGATACCGGTTCATTCCGGCGAGGATCATGCTAGCAAGGGGCTGCGGGGCGTCGGGCAACATTTTGTACGCCCAAAGCGCGACGCTCCGGCCCTTTCGCTTTCACATTCAGGCCGATTTGCCCGCCGGGGCCGCCCCGAATCCCGTTGCACCGAGCGATATGATGCCGCTATCAGCGGAGGCTCCCATGACCGTGGCACGCACTTACTTTCTAGATAGAACCAGCGCCGACCAGCTTGCCGGACTCTGTAGCAGCCGGCAGGACTTCCATCTGGAAAACGTCGAGGCCCTGAATCCGACGCTTGCGCGCCTTCAGGCCCTGTTGACCGAAAGCGGTCTGAGCAGCGAGGTCATCCAGGCGCCGCTCAATCCGCCGCCAGGCGTGGACGACCTGCTGAACGTGGCCGCGCCGGCCTTGGGCCTGCTGTCCGGAATGGTCCGCGCCGCAGGATGGGCGACGCGTCCGGCCAGCGATGTGCAGCTACGGGTAACGTCGGCGCATTCGCTGAGTGTGGTGTTCGCCACCGCTGCCAAATGATCGACGTTTTCCAGACGGCCGCGCGCCAGGCCGAACCCCTGGCGCGCGGCCCATGATCACGGCTGCCAGTTATGCGTGCTGTAGCGGTCGTTGTCGATGCGGTTCAGGATCGGCAGTCCGGTGCCCGCGTCCTTGGCCTGCATGTCGATGTAGGCCTGGAACACGTCGGCGTCCAGCACACCGATGTCGGAACGGCGCTCGGACGGCACGTTGGCCAGGGTGGCGTAACCATCACCGCCCGTCGCATTGAAGCTCAGCACGAAGAGGCGATAGGTGCGCGCATTGTCCAGCGGCAGCCACGTGCGGGTTGCCTGATCCAGGTACTGAAAGTTGCTGGCGCGGCTGCCCTTCGCGTTGGAGGCCGTCACGTCCCAGCGCAGGCCTGCCGCGTAGGGATAAGGACCGTCCTTCCCGCCCGGCTTGTACGTCGCGTCCAGACCGTCCTCGACCATGGACCGGACCTCATTGGCGGTCAGGTCCAGGCGCCACAGCATATTGCCGAACGGCACGACGGCGATCACGTCGGCCGCCGTCACGGTGCCATTCAGGGCGCGCCGCACACCGCCGCCGCTTTGCAGCGTCATGTCGGCGCCGCCGTATTCGGCGTTGGCCACTTCAAGATACGCTTGCGCCACCAGCTGCTGGATGTCGCCGCCGCGCAGGGCGACGTTGCCTTCGCTTTCACAAGCCGGACTGGCTGCATTGCTGGCGGGCGTGGGGCCCGGAATGCGGCGAAAGCACAGCTCCAGCGGCACTTGCGCAACGTTGGTCTTGCTGAAGATGTCGATCTTGTCCTTGAAGGGTTGCAGCACCGACAAGGCCGCGGCGTCCGGCGTCTGCTCACGCAGGAAACCGCTGGCCGCGACCTCGGCCTTGAAGGCGGCGCGATCGGCGTCGGAGGCCGCAACCAGCGCGCTGCCCGACTTGACGCGGTAGTCGGTGTCGATCAGCACGTGGGGCGTGCCGGCGCAGTTCGTCACGTCGCCGTTCGCGTCGAAGCTGACCTTCAGTTCGCCCACGACTTGCGAATATTCCCATGCCTGCACCAGGCAGACGGGTTTGCCGTCCTTGTCGGTCAGACGGGTCGGATAGGCGCCGCCCGGCGTGCCCACGGCCATCGTCTTCATCGAGTCGGGACCCAGCAGCGTGTGCGAATCGCCGCCCACCACCACGTCCACACCGCTCAGCTTGGCAATCACTTCCTTGTCATAGCCGTAGCCGATGTGGCTGAGCAGGATGATCTTGTTGACGCCATCGGCGCGCAGCGCGTCGATCTGCCCCTGCGCGGCCACGGCTTCGTCGGTGAACGTCGTGTCCGCGTTGGGGCTCGACGATTCTTTGGTCTTGCTGGCGATGGTCAGGCCGACGATGCCGATCTTCTGGGCGTCACGCTCGACGACGATGGCAGGCTTGATCAGATCGGTGCCGTGCAGCGGCGAACTGGCGCCAAACGCGACGTTCGCACTCAGGACGGGCGTCTGGCACGCGCCGGCATGCAGGAAGTCCACAAAGCGCTTCAGCCCGTCGTCGCCCTTGTCGAACTCGTGGTTGCCCACCGCCATGGCATCGAAGCAGACCGTGTTCATCAGCGCGGCATCGGCCTCGCCCGGCGCGCCGGCGCGGTTGAAGTACAGCGTTCCGGTCTGCGCATCGCCCGCATGCAGCTTCAGCACGTTCGGCGAATTCGCGGCCAGTTGGTCGATGGCGGCTTTCACGCGCGGCATGCCCGCGGCCGACACGGTCACGTCGGTATCGACCCCGGCTGCATTCTTCAAATTCAGCGTCTTGTCCTTGCCGTCCAGCGTGGAATGGTGGTCATTGATGTGAAGGATCGTCAGTTCCAGCGGCCGGGCCTGCGCGGGCGGCTCCTCGATGACCGGCGGCGTTTCGTCATCGCTGCCATTGTCGCCGCCACACCCCGCAATCAGCGTCATCGCACTCATGACGGCGCAGGCGAGCACATTCCGATTCCAGAACTTCATTTCCTTTTTCCCGTGGAAGCTGTTCGAGGCCCGCATTCTGTGTGCCGCGCATGACGCAACGATGAATGCAAGCTGAAAACCTTCCACGCAAAAAAATGATTGTTTTCGGCCGGCGGGTAATGGTTTTGACTCGTTTTGTGCGTACCGCGCGGGCTCGCGCGCGCGACCATGGCGCCCCGAGTGATCGCGCAATCGCGTCCCGCCGCGCGCTGGCAAACGGAAGAAAGCTGCGCTAAATTCGAAAACGGAATATTCAGTTACAGGTGTGTCGGTGAATCTTTCATGATCGCGTCACACTTCGATACTGGTTCTTCGGCGCCTCCCGCGCGCCCAAACAGGCCACCGGCCAGGACGGTGATACGTTGCGCGGCTCGGCCAAGCAACGTCGGGAAATCCAGAACGGCGCAGGACAAGGAGAAATAAAAAGGAGGCTGTAGATGAAATGCCCCCCGCCTTTGCCAAGCGAGACCGAAAGACTGCGCGCCCTGTCGGAATATGGGCTGGATGCGCGGCGCGCGCTCCCCAGTCTTGATCCGGTCGTTCGCATTGCGTCGCGCATGTTCAACATGCCGGTGTCGGCCATCAACATGATCGGCAGCGATCACGTCTTCTTTGCGGCCAGCACAGGCTTCGAAGAGACCGACATGCGCCGCGACGTCTCCTTTTGTGCCCATGCAGTCTTGCAGGACGACGTCATGGTCGTGCCGGATGCCCGGCTGGACGATCGCTTTCACGACAACCCCCTCGTCTGCGGGGCGGCAAGCATCCGGTTCTATGCCGGCGTGCCATTGAATTCCCCCGAAGGCCATCCGCTGGGCGCGCTGTGCGTCATCGACACGGAACCGCACTCCGACTTCAGCGAGGAAGACAAGGACCGGCTGCGCGAACTGGCCCGAATGGCCTCCGACCGCCTGGAGCTTCGGCGTGTCGAGGTCAACGCCGAACGCGCCCGAAAAATAAGCGATTTGGCCTCGGTCGAGCGGCAGACGCATCTGGCCGCGCCGCGTGCCGGTGCGGACCCCGCGCCCATGCGGCATGACGAGGACGCACGCAAATTCACCGGCTTCGATCCGCTGACCGGCCTGGCCAACCGCGGCGTCTTCTATCGGCGCGTGGAAGAAGTCCTGGCGCGCCCATCTCCTGCCGCCATCCTGATGCTGGACCTGGATGGGTTCAAGGACATCAACGACACCCTGGGCCACGCGATCGGCGACGCAATCCTGCGCGAACTTGCAGCGCGCCTGGAGCGCACGGCGGATCCCTGCGACACCGTCGCCCGCCTGGGCAGCGACGAATTCGCCATCCTGCAACAAGACGCCGGCGACCTGACGCAAGCGACGGAATTGGCGCAACTGGCCCTCGCGCGGATTGCCGAACCCTTCCATATCGGCGGGCAGGAGCTTCGGCTTACCGCAAGCTGCGGCGTGGCCATTGCACCGCTGCACGCCCACGAAGCGCTCGAGCTCGTCGGCAACGCCGATCTCGCCCTGGTCAAGGCCAAGGCGGTCGGCCGCGGCCGCGTGTCCGTCTTCGCCCCCAACCTGCGCCTGGAAGCCGTCGCACGCCGCCTGTATGGCATGGAGCTGCACCGTGCGGTCGCCAAAGGCGAATTCCTGCTCTTCTACCAGCCGCAGATCAACCTGGCCACCGGTGCGCTGACCGGCGCCGAAGCGCTGTTGCGATGGCGTCATCCCCAACTGGGCCTGCTGGCGCCGGCGGTATTTCTTCCCTCCTTGGAGAGCGGACCGCTGGCGGCCACCGTGGGCTCATGGGTGTTGAACGAAGCGTGCGGCCAAGCCGCGTTCTGGCGCCGCAGCGGCTTGCACGACTTCCGCATCGCCGTAAACCTTTTCGGCGCGCAGTTCCGCGAAGGAGACCTGGCGGCCGAGGTTGCGCAGACGCTCGACCGGCACGGCCTGCCGCCCGAGGCGCTGGAACTGGAAATCACCGAAAACATCGTGCTGAACCACGACGCCGCGGTGCTGGAAATGCTGCAGCGCCTGCGCGCGCAAGGCGTGGGCATCTCGTTCGATGACTTCGGCACGGGGTATGCGTCGCTGAGCCTGCTGAAGACCCATCCCATCACGCGCATCAAGATCGACCGCTCGTTTGTCAGCGGCATGCTGGACTCGCACCGCGACGCCACCGTGATCCGCGCCATCGTGGACGTGGCCCGCAGTTTTGACCTGAACACCATCGCCGAAGGCATCGAAACGGACGCGCAACGCGAACGGCTGCTGGCCGAGCATTGCGAAGAGGGACAAGGGTATCTGTTCGGCAGGCCGCTACCGGCGCAGCAGTTTGCGCAGGCGTTTGGGATCGAGACGGCGCTGCGGATATTGGCGTGAGGGTTGCGCGCGACAAGCCGATAATTGCGAAGCAATGCAAAAAGCCCACCGAAACCGGTGGGCTTTTTGATGTACTGCCAAAGAATTCTGGTGGGCTGTGAGTGGCTCGAACACTCGACCTACGGATTAAGAGTCCGCTGCTCTACCAACTGAGCTAACAGCCCTGCAAGTCACTCACATTTGATCTGCTGCCGCGCTGCGCGCCGTAGCGTTTCGTTATGTGTGTGCTGCGAAGAAGAAAGATTATATGGGGCTTTTTTTGTTTGTGCAAGTCGGGTGGCGAAAAAGTTTGGACGAACCGCATCACGCCGCGTAGCCGCCGTCCACCGCGAGGCTCGCGCCCGTGACGTAGCGGCCTTCGGGTCCTGCCAAGAATGCGACCATCCCGGCGATATCGCTCGCTTGGCCGTAGTGGGGCAGGGACAGCACCGCCACCATGTCGGCGGCGCGGTCGCCGTCGGCCGGGTTCATGTCGGTGTCGATAGGACCGGGGTGCACGACGTTTGCGGTGATGCCGCGCGGACCCAGGTCGCGGGCCAGGCCTTGCGTCAGGCCGACCAGCGCGGATTTGCTGGCCGCGTACAACGCGACGCCTGCCCGGCCGGCGCGGGCTGCCAGGCAACTGCCGATGTTGATGATGCGTCCGCCATCGGGCATGGCGGCCTGAACCGCCTGGATGGCGACGAAAGGCGCGCGCACGTTGACGTCCATCGTCCGCTCGTAGTCGTCCAACGTGTTGTCCGCGATGTGCCCGGACAGGAAGATGCCGGCGTTGTTGACCAGCACATCCACCGGTCCGAGTTCGCGGATGGCGGTTTCCACGGCGCGCCTGACGGCGGCGGCGTCCGCGGAATCGGCCTGGATCGCTGCGGCACGGCGGCCCTGCGCCTTCAGTTCGTGCACCAGCGCCTCTGCGGGCGCGGCCGACGACGCGCTGACGTACGTGAAGGCCACGTCCGCGCCGTCGGCCGCAAGCCGGCGCACGATGGCGGCGCCGATGCCGCGGCTGCCGCCGGTGACGAACGCCACTTTGCCGTTCAAGTTCTGCATGGTCAAACCTCGTTTTGTAGTGATCGGTACAAATATCATCGCCGGGCGCGCTGTGACTGGTC
Source organism: Achromobacter sp. E1 (assembly GCF_037039475.1). Lineage (NCBI taxonomy): Bacteria > Pseudomonadati > Pseudomonadota > Betaproteobacteria > Burkholderiales > Alcaligenaceae > Achromobacter > Achromobacter sp. E1. The sequence goes on along the minus strand of NZ_CP146253.1, from coordinate 892,229 downwards.
AATGAATTTTTTATCGATCAACACAAAATAGTCGGCACGGGTAAAATCCTCGGCATGGCTGAACGAGGGCGCCCGCGCAACTTCGACCGGGACCAAGCCTTGCAAAAGGCCATGGAAGTGTTCTGGTCGAAGGGATATGAAGGGGCATCGCTGTCCGATCTGACGGAAGCGATGGGCATCAACTCGCCCAGTCTCTATGGCGCATTCGGTTCCAAAGAAGGCCTTTTTCGGGAAGCCGTCCAGCTGTACCGCGACACTGAAGGCGGCTCGGCGCGGCGCGCGCTGCTTGCGGCGCCGACCGCGCGTGATGCCATCGAGGCAATGCTGCTGGCCTCGGCCGAGCGCTTCACTGCGCCGGGCTTGCCCCCCGGCTGCATGATCGTGCTGGGCGCACCGGCCGGTTGCGACAACCAGGCCAGCGTGGGGCATTTTCTTGGGGACAACCGGCGCGAGATGCAAAGCCGCATCCTTGCCCGCCTGACCGCGGGCGCCGCGCAGGGTGAATTGCCCGCCGGGACTGACTTGAAGGGATTGGCCGCGTTCTACACGACGGTGCTGCATGGCATGTCGATCCAGGCGCGCGACGGCGCCAGCCGCAAGACATTGCAGGCCGTGGCCCGGCAAGCGATGCGCGCCTGGGACGCACTTGCCTGCGACGCCTCGCCGCCTTCCGGCGAGCCCCCGGGCCGCGCCCGCAACTGACGGATGCCGTCATGTTTCGTGTCGACCTGCGGCGTCTCATCCTGTGGATCAGCCTGCTGTCGGTCCTTGTGGTGCTTGCGGGCGGCCTGCATGCCAGCTATCTGGTGCAGCGCGATCTGCTCTTGCGCAATGCGATGGACACGAATCGCATCTATGCGTCCAAGCTGGCGCTGACCACCAATGCGCTGCTGAACGACATCCATCGCTACCTTTCTTACAGCGCCGACGAATTGGCCGACATGGAAAGCTACCCCGAGCGCATGGCGGCGGAGACGCGGCGGCTGGAACAGCAGATGGGCCACTTCAACTCAAGTTTCGTGGCGTCGCCGCAAGGCAAGGTGCTGGCCGTGTCGCCGTCGTATCCGCAATTGCTGGGCCACCAACTGGTCAGCGATGCGGTCAAGCAGGCGCTCGCCACCCGCCACCCCACGATCAGCGAACCTTTTCAGGCCAGCAACGGCCGCTGGCAGATCCTCTACACCCACCCGATTTTTTCGCGCGACTACCGCTACCTCGGATTCATCGCGGGGTCGCTCTACCTGCACGAAGACAACGTGCTGGACCGCTTGCTGGACGAGCATTTCTACCGCGACGATTCGTTTCTCTACGTCATCGACCGCAAGGGCACCCTGATCTACCACCCGGACCGCGCGCGGCTGGGCAAGCCCGCCCCCGACAACGACACCTTTGCCGCAGCACGGCGCGGTGAAACGGGGGAACAGCGCTTCATCGACAGCGACGGCCGCGACATGCTGGCCGGTTTTGCGCCGGTTCCCAGCACCGGCTGGAGCATCATCGCGCAGCGGCCGGTGGACAGCACGCTGCGCCCGCTGGCCGACCTGCTGATGGCCACGGTCCGCAACACCCTGCCGCTCTTGATGCTATCGGTCGTTCTGATATGGCTGCTGTCGCGCTGGATCGCACGCCCGTTGGGGCAGATGGCAAGTATTGCCAAGCGCATGCAGGACCCGGATTCCGCGGACCGTATCCGCGCCGTGCGCTCATGGTATTTCGAGGCCGCGCAATTGCAGCGCGCGCTGCTGACGGGGCTGGCGTCGATGCATCACAAGCTCAGCGACCTGCGCCAAGAGAGCACGACCGATACGCTGACGGGTCTTCTGAACCGCCGCGGCATGGACGAGGCGCTGGCGCTGTTGGGCGCCGAGGGGACGCCGGTTGCCATCGTGGCGATCGACGTCGACCACTTCAAGCGCATCAACGATCGCTACGGCCACGCGGCGGGCGATCAGGCCTTGCAGGCATTGGCCGGCGTCATGCGCGAGGGTTCGCGCAGCGGCGACGTGCTGACGCGGCCGGGCGGCGAGGAGTTCGTCATGCTGCTGCCGGGCGCCAGCATGGCGGCGGCCATCGGGATCGCGCAGCGCCTGCGCGCGCGCCTGGCCGTCACGGAAGGCTCGCCCCTGCCCGCTTCCATCACGATCTCGGTGGGTGTGGCGCATTACCCGGATCAAGGCGCGACACTGGATGCCGTGTTCGAGCGCGCGGACCAGGCGCTCTATTACGCCAAGAATCACGGCCGCGACAGGGTCTGCGCGGCCGACGACACCGCGCCGGAGGGATTCCGGACGATGCCCTGAGCCTGAGCGTCGCACGCCGATGACAGCGAGAAGGCCGGCAATGTGCCGGCCTTCTTGCCTATTTACTTCTTGGCCGGCGCAGGCGCCTTGGGCGGCTTGCGCATCTGCTCCAGCAACGGCCCGCAAGCATTGTCTTCATTCGCGCTGGGCGCGATCAGCGCCAGCAGCCCGGCCGCCGGCGTCAGCAGCACGCCCAGCGCCACCATGCCCGCGCCGCGCGCCGCCAGCGGCGCGACATGCACGCCCACGTCGGGCGAACCGAACGTCCCGCGCACGTACAACGGCGAGCGCAAGGAGAAGATGCGAAAGCCCTTGCTGTCCGGGTCGATATCCAGATCCAGGGTTTCGTCCTTGAAGCTGGCCGAGCCGGTGATGGTGATCAACGCGTTGTCGGTGTCGAACACAAAGACGCGCGGCGTCATCACGCCCCGTTTCAGCTCCAGGTCCGCCGCGCCGCAATTGATCTTCACTTCATCGTCGCCGAACAGCTTGGAGACCACATAGTTGGCGACGTTCAGTCCCGCCAGCTCCATCAGGCTGCGGCTGATGACGCCGTCGTTGACCAGCATCTTGACGTCGCCCGTCGCCGTGCCCAGCAGGGCCGCCACGGAGTTGCCAGTGCCGCTGATCGCCAGGTCGCCGTTGAGCTCGCCCAGCGTTTTCTGCATGGCTTCGGCAGACGGAAACAGCTGCTTGAGCTGCAACCGGCGCGCGTGCATGTCGACGCGGCCGGTAAGCGGCGCTTTCGAGCCGTCCAGTCGCGCCGTCGCGTTCATCGTGCCGCCGGCCATGCCGAAGCGCAGCGGATCAAGCGTGAGCTTGCCGTCCTGCAGAATGACGTGGACCGAGAGATCAGACAACGGCAGTTTGCTGTCGTGGACGATGCGCGCCGCGTCCAGCGACACATCCGCATCCATGTCGCGCCAGCGGTCGGTGCGGAACTCCTGCGTGGGCAGTACCTTGCCGCCCTTGGGCTTGGCGGGCGCGTCCTTGGATTTGTCCGTGTCGGCCTTCGGCCCCCCGCCGGACGGCACGCCGATCAGCGGGCCCAGGTCGGCCATTTGCAGCAGCTTGGACGAGAGCTTGCCCGTCAGCTTGGGACGGGGCGCGCCCAGCGCGAACCTGATGTCGCCATGCAGATCGCTGTCGCCGACCTTGCCGTTGAAATTCTTGTAGTCGAACACCGCACCGCCCGGGTTCTGCAGCTTGGCCACCAAGTGGCCGTCGGTGCTGTAGGGCGGCGTGTCCGGCAGCGTGACACCCGTCAACGGATACAGCTGCGCCATGGACGAGCCGGACAATTTCAGGTGCAGGTCCAGCGCGCCCAGATGCACGGGATCGGTCAGCGTGCCCGCGACCGAGGCGCGCGTGCCGCCGATGGCCACGTCGGCCTGCAAGGGGAACGGCTGCTTGGGATCCTGCAGGGCCAGCATGCCGCCGACCTTGCCCTCGCCCTTGGTGGACAGCCCCTTGTATTTGCCGTCGACCTTCCATCCGAACACGTAGTCGCGCGGCGCGACGGCCGAACCGTCCTCGGGCTCGAAGGATTTACCGGCCACGTCCGCGAATGGCACGGGCTTGCCCAGCGGATCGACCAGCACGGTCAGGTCGGCCTTCATGACTTCGTCGGCATAGCCGACCCGCCCCTTGTCAAAGCCGATCTCATTGATGTCCAGCACCCACGGGGACGGCTCGCCGGACTCCGGCAGCGTGAAGACCCAATTGGCGCGGCCGTCTTCCAGCCTTTCGAGGTCAGCCGCGGGCTCGGTCAACTGGATATGACGGATGACGACGTGCTGGGCCAGCAGCGGCAAGGGGGACAGGCTGAACTCCGCGCGCTTGAGGGTGGCGAAGTGCGGCGCCTTGCCCCATTCGGTATTGGCGATGGTGATGTCGTTGGCGACCACACGCGGCCACGGCACCCAGCTGCGCCAGCCGCCCTCTCCCGCCTCCCTTTGCCATCGCACGCTCAGGTCGCCGTTGATGGCAAACGGGCGGCCCATGGCGGCCGTGGCCCGTTCGTTGATCATGGGCTTGGCGCGGTTCCAGTCGAACGTGGCGATCACGATCACCATTACCGCCACCAGCAGGGCAATGCCCCCTACAATCCCGATCGCTATTTTTCTTGTTCGCGTCATGGTTACTATCCTTGGCTTTGCTGCCCGGCCGAACTGCGCTGGCCGGATCACTACCCCAGGGTATCTCGGCCGGCAGCGACGGTCGGACGGAACAACGCCATAATGTGTGCGGATTTTTCCGGGCGAACTCGCCATGCAGGCATGCCAACGGCGCGAACGTCCGCACCGCTGCGCAGCAAGCGGCATGCCCGTGAGATGTGCGCGCCGTTACAAAGAGAGACGACTACGGCTGGATCGTAGTAACCGTATCCGGCCCGCTTGCCGAATTTTTGACGGCGGCGCGGTTCCAATGCCAAATAACCAAATCCGCCCTGACCGGGCGCAAGTGCAGGACAACCTGGAGGCCCGATGCGGCACTCGACTTTGATATTCGTGTTGGCGGCCTTCGCGCTGCTGACGCTCAGCCGCCTGGCGCTGGCGCTTTGGCAGTGGCAGCGCGTGCGCAACGCCGGCGGCCTGGCGCCTTTGCTGCTGCGGGGACTGCGGATCGATGCGCATCAGATCGCGGTGCTGGCGGCGCTGCCGGCCGTGCTGTCGCCGCTATTCGGCCACATCCCGGTGGCGGCGGACATCACCGCTGTCTGGTACATCGTGGCGTTCGTCCTGCTGGCGTTCCTGGAAGTGGCGACGCCGCCCTTCATCATCGAATACGACTCCCGTCCCAACCGCCTGTTCGTCGAATACCTGAAGCACCCGCGCGAAGTCTCTGGCATGCTGTGGCGCGGCTACAAGGGCGCCCTGCTGGGCGGGCTGGGCGCGCTGGCGCTGATTGGCTGGGCCGCATGGGCGCTGCTGGGCCACGCGCGTCCGGATGCGCCGCTGACGTGGTGGCAGATGCCGCTAGCCAGCGTGGCGATCCTGGCGGTGGTGATCCTGGCCATCCGCGGCACGCTGGGCCACCGTCCCATCAACCCGTCGTCGGTGGCCTACAGCTCCGACGGCATGCTCAACACCCTGGCGTTGAACTCGCTGTACAACGTGTTCTATGCGGTCTACAGCATGAAGAACGAGAAGTCGGCCTCCGCCGTATATGGCGGCATGGACGACGACGAAATGCACGCCCTGGTGCTGGCGAAGTCCGGGCTGCCGTTTCCCCCGCCGAATCCCGACTACCCCAGCCTGCATCGCCAGCCGGCCACGCGCAAGACGCATCGCCCGCTCAATCTGGTCATCATCCTTGAAGAAAGCCTGGGCGCGCAGTACAGCGCGGCCTTGGGCGGCGCCAACCTGACGCCGGAGCTGGACGCGCTGGCGCGCGAGGCTTGGACTTTCACGCGCGCCTACGCCACCGGCACCCGCTCGGTGCGCGGACTGGAAGCTGTCACCACCGGGTTCCTGCCCACCCCCGCGCAAGCGGTGCTGAAACTGCCGCGCTCGCAGCGCGGGTTCTTTTCGCTGGCCGACCTGCTGGGGCGCCACGGTTATCACTCGCGCTTCATCTATGGCGGCGAGTCGCACTTCGACAACATGAAGGGCTTCTTTCTGGGCAACGGCTTCAAGCAGATCGTCGACCGGCCCGATTTCGTGGACCCCGCGTTCGTCGGCACGTGGGGCGCGTCGGACGAGGACATGTTCAACCAGCTTGACCGCCTGCTGCGCGAAGACGGCGACCAGCCGACCTTCACGCTGGCGTTCAGCGTGTCCAACCATACGCCTTGGGAGTACCCGGCGGGCCGCATCGAAACCGACGGCAATCCCGCCACCGTCGAGAACACGGTGCGCTACGCCGACTGGGCGCTGGGCCGGTTCTTCGAACGCGCCAAGGCGTCTCCGTATTGGGAAAACACGGTCTTCCTGGTGGCGGCGGACCATGACTCGCGCGTGTTCGGCGCCAGCCTGGTGCCGGTACGCCACTTCCACATTCCTGCCGTGATCCTGGGCGCCGGCATCGAGGCGCGGCGCGACGACCGCATCATCAGCCAGATCGACCTGCCGCCCACCCTGCTGTCGCTGATCGGCGTGGATACCGAGCACCCGATGATCGGCCACGACCTGACGCGCAGCACGCCCGGACGCGCCATCATGCAGTACGACAGCACCTATGGGTATCTGAAGGGAGACGACCTGCTGGTGCTGGCGCCCAACAAGCCCCCGGTGCAGTACCGCTACACGGCCCCCGAGGACTACGCGCCCGCGCCGCTGAACGCCGAACTGGCAACCGAGGCGCTGGCGCACGCGCTGTGGCCAAGCTGGGCTTACCGCGAGGGGCGTTACAGCTTGCCCACGCAGGCGCCGGTGCAGACCGCGCCCTAGGCTGACCGGACACCCGGCCGAACAAACGCCTTGCGCTTCTTTTCGACGAGCGCGTGGCAATGGCAGCCGGGGCTGTGGTCGTTGACCATGCCCACGGACTGCATGAAGGCGTACACCGTGGTCGGCCCCACGAACTTCCAGCCCAGCTTCTTGAGCGACTTGGACAGGGCTTCGGACTGTTCGGAGGTCGAGGCGCCGTAGGTGGATACCTTGGAGGGCGGCGCTTCGAAGCGCCAGAAATACGCGGCCAGGGATCCTTCGCGGTCGATCATTTCCAGCGCGCGGGCCGCGTTGTTGATCATGGCTTCGATCTTGCCGCGATGGCGCACGATGCCCGGGTCGGCCAAGAGCGTATGTACTTCGTGTTCGCCAAAGGCAGCAAGCCTGGCCGGGTCGAAGTTGGCGAAGCCGCGGCGGAAGGCCTCGCGCTTGTTCAGGATGGTGCGCCAGCTGAGCCCGGACTGGAAACCTTCAAGGCAAAGCTGTTCAAACAGCGCGCGATCGTCGCCTTCGGGGCGGCCCCATTCGGTATCGTGATAGGCCATGTATTCGGCGGACGTGTCCACCCAGCCGCAACGGGCAAGGCCATCTGGGAAATCGGTTTTGGCGGACAAGGGATCGCTCCTTACGGCTGACGGGCTACCGATGCTACTCCAGCAACGTCCCTGAAAAAAGTCGTAGCGGCCGCAACGCAAATCCAGATAATATTTCCGGCCTTGATTCGGCGCCGGCCTGTGCCGCGCGCACCGTCGGATCAGCGCGGCGGGCCGGCGCATCGCAGGCCCGGCATGCGCCAAGACGGGGAGCCGGACAGGCCATTTCGGACCTTGCCCCATGTCCCTGCCACTGACTTCGCTCGTTGCCTTCGTGTCGCCTGCCGTGCTGGCCGGCGACGACCCGTCCGCCAATCCCTGCCTGGACTGCGGCGCATGTTGCGCGCACTTTCGCGTGTCCTTTTACGTCGGTGAACTGGCCGGCGAAAACGGCGGCCAGGTGCCACTGGAACTGGTCACCCAGATGAGCCCCCTGCGCGCCTGCATGAAGGGCACGGAGATGGGCGGCGGGCGCTGCATCTCGCTGCGCGGAGAACTCGGCAAGCCCGGCATTCACTGCGACATCTACGACAACCGGCCCACGCCGTGCCGCGACTTCGACATCTGGATGCCGGACGGATCGCCCAATCCGGATTGCCAGCGCCTGCGACTGGGATTGGGTCTGGCACCCGTGCCGCCCCGTCCCGACGCCGAGAACGACCCGCAGGGCCCGCTGCATCCGGACCAGCCCGCGGCCGCCTGACGCGCGCCGCGGCGAACCCTTCGCGGTCATGTCCTAGGCGCGCCCCGCCAGATAGCGCGTGGGCGTCATGCCGAACGCCGTGCGAAAGCTGCCGATGAATGCGCTGGTGCTTTCGTAGCCCACCGACAACGCCGCCTGCGTGACGGATCCGCCGCGAAACAGCATCTCAAGCGCCCGCAGCAGCCTGGCCTGCTGACGCCACTGCCCGAGCGTCACGCCGGTTTCCTGGCGAAAGCGCCGCATCAGGGTGCGCGAAGACATGTTCAACCGCTGCGCCCATTCGTCGATGCCCGCCGTGTCGTCCGGCGTATCCAGCAATGTGTTGGCCAGATCCTGCAGGCGCGGGTCGGCCGGCATCGGCAGCGGCACGGTCGCCTCGGCGCTGCGCTGTCTCAGCTCTTCCAGCAGCACGTCAAAGAGTTGCGCCTGATAAGCCGCCGGGGTCTCCCGCGACGTGCCTTCGATGAAGCGCTCGACCAGCGCCTCGATCAGCCGCGAGGACGGCCACGCCCGGCAATGCGGCGGCAAGCGCGCGCAGCCGTCGGGGTGCACGTGCAGGAACGAGCCGCGCGCCTCGCCAAACCAGCGCGCGCCATGGCGCACGCCGGGCGGAATCCAGCCCAGGCTGCCCGGCAGCACCGTCAACACGCGGTCACCCGACTGCACCATGACAAGTCCCTCGTGCACCAGCACCAGCATGCCCTCGGCGTGGACGTGCGCGGGCACCGAAATGCCCTTGGATTCCCGGCGCCGTCGCAGGCTGTACGGCGTCAGCAGGACGTCGGGCAGAGGGGGAGAGGCAGCCGCTTCACGCATGGTTGGCAGGTTTGAGGTACAGGTTGACGGGTTCCCGTTAGCGGGTCCATTTGAAAATGTACATCATTCTCATCATTGGGATATCCGCCCACCGAATGGAGAAATTTCATGGACCACACACGGCTGCGCGACGCCGGCATCAAAGCCACCTTTCCGCGTCTGAAGATCCTGGACATCTTCTACCGCCATGCCGACGAGCACATGAGCGCCGCGGACATCTACCGCCGCCTCATCTCGGACCACAGCAATATCGGCCTGGCCACGGTGTACCGGGTGATCACGCAACTGGAGCATGCCGGCCTGCTCAAACGCACCCAGCTCGATTCGCACACCAACGTGTTCGAACTGAACGACAAGGGGCATCACGACCACCTGGTCTGCACGCGCTGCGGCCAGATCCGGGAGTCCAGCGATCCCGCCACGGCGCAGCGGGTCCGGAAGATCGCGCGGCGCTGCGGCTTTGAACTGGATTCCTACAGTCTCGTGCTTTACGGCAGCTGCGGCTGCGCCACGGACGACCCTGCCCTGCCCCACGGAGCCTTCGAATGAACCACGATCAATTCTTCTTTCACGACCTGTCGCAGTTTCCCATCGTGACGGCCCGGCACGGCGGCGCGCCGCTCGGCTATTCGGCCACATGGATCCGGGAAATGGAGCTGCTGGTGGAGAACCCGCGCACCTTTGTCATGGTGGTGCCCGACACGCGCCATGAGGCCGCGCACGAAGACCGCAGGGCCATGATCGAATGGCAGACCGCCAACATGCCGCGCCTGCGGGCGCGATGCCGGGCGTTCATCGCCGTCGAACGCGATGCCCAGGCGCTGGACAAGCTGCGCAAGCGCGGCGAAAAGATGGCTCGCGCCTTCGGCCTGCCGTTCCTGGCGGTCGCGACACCGGGAGAAGCGGTCCAATGCGCCCGGGAATTGCTTGGGCACGCGGGGCCGGGCGGCTTCAATGTCGATTAAGGCGCCAAGCCCCGCGATTTAAGACTGGGCGTGCGCGGCCGTTGTTCAATGACAGGCCCCGTCGTTTCCGTGGCCGTTTTTGCCAACTCTCGTCCCGGCCGCCCGACGCATGAACCACGCCCTCGCCTGTCAGTTTTGCCAATCGACGCTCGCGCAGGGCGCGCCGCTGCTCGAGCAGAACGGCGCGGCCATCTGCAAATCGTGCGTGGACCAGTTTGCCGTGCGCTTTGCGGACCGGGCATGGGCGATGGCCGCCACGCCGCAAGAGCAGCTGGACGTGCTGCTGGAGGAAAGCAGCCGCGCCCTGGCGCAGAGCGAAACGCTGGCCGAGCGGGCGCGGTGCTGCGGCCTGAGCCTGAACGACCTGTCGGCGGCGCTGCCCGCGCGCACGCTGTCCTGACGGGCGTCGCGTCAGAACGATCCCACCGCGCTGCCCAGCGCGATGACCGCCGCCAGCCCGATGATGGGTCCCACGATGCCCACCACGACGATATTCATGTAGCCATCCCGGTGGTTCGACCCGCACACCGCCAGCAAGGTCACCACGGCGCCGTTGTGCGGCAAGCTGTCCAGCGTGCCCGCGCCAATCACCGACACGCGGTGCATCAGCGCCGGATCGATGCCCAGGGTTTGCGCCAGCTCCATGTAGGTGCCGGCCAGCGATTGCAGGGCGATGGTCAGGCCGCCCGACGCCGATCCGGTCAACGCCGCCAGCACGTTGGTGGCCACGGCCAGCGACACCAGCGGCCCGCCTTCGATCGACAGCACCCAGTCGCGCACCGCCGCAAACGATGGCAGCGAGGCGACCACCGCGCCGAATCCCACCAGGCTCGCGACGCTCAGGAGCGGCAGCGCGGACGCGTTCACGCCGGCGTCCATCGTGTCGCGCAGCGACGGCAGGCGCCGGAAGTTCAACACCACCAGCACCACGATCGCGGCCAGCAACGCGGTGATCACCGACCAGACGCCGCCCACCGCGGCCAGGCTGGTGCCGCCCCAGCGCGCCTCGGCAAGCCACGCGGTGTCCATGCGCGGCAGGACGATCAGCGTCATGAGCAGGTTGACCAGGATCACCACGACCAGCGGCGTCGCCGCCACCAGCGCCGAGGGCGCGTCCGGGCTGCGCTGGCCATGTTGCATTTCGGCCGGGTCGAACTCGCGCGCGACGGTGGCGCGCTCGCGCACCAGCACGTCGTCGGCGACGTCGCTGGCCATGCCCGCGGGCGCGACGTAGCCTTCGCCCGCCCGCCGCGCGGCGGCTTCGGCGCGGCTCAACCACCACAGCCCGAAGCCCAGCATGATTGCGCTGGCCACGATGCCCAGCCCCGGCGCGGCGAACGGCGTGGTCGCAAAAAACGGCATGGGGATGGCGTTCTGCACGGCTGGCGTGCCCGGCAACGCGGACATCGTGAAGGTTGACGTGCCAAGCAGGATCGCCGCCGGCATCAGGCGCACCGGAATGCCGGCCGACCGGAACAGCGCATGCGCCATGGGCGCCAGCACAAAAAACGCCACGAACAGGCTGACGCCGCCGTACGTCACGATGGCGCCGGCCAGCACCACGGCCAGGATGGCGCGCCGCGCGCCCAGCTTGCGCGTCATGGCGTCGGCAATCGCCGTGACCGAGCCGCTGTCGGCCATGAGCTTGCCGAACAGCGCCCCCAGAAGGAACAAGGGAAAGAACTGGGCGACGAACCCGGCCGCGCCGCCCATGAAGGTCTGCGTCCAATGGGCCAGCAGCGGCTCCCCCGCCGCGGCAGCCGTCACCATTGCCGCGGCCGGCGCCAGCAGCAGGATGCTCCAGCCGCGATAGGCCAGCCCGATCAGCAGGACCAGCGCCAGCAGAATACCGAACAGTCCCATGATCAGACCTCGCCCAGCAATTCGTCGATATCCAATGACGACCGTTTGCCCAGATCGTCGCCGTGTTCGGCCAGGAAACGCTCGGCCGCCTTTCTGCCCTCGTCGCGCAGCATGCACAGGAACGGCCATTCAGCGTTGAGCTTGGACGAATACCCCAGCTCCACCATGAGCTCGGACGAGATCCGGTGTATCCGCATCTGCGCCCACATCCTGCCCTCGCCATTGCCGGGGTCGGCCACCTGGCGCAGCAGCGCGATCATCCGCAGCTCCTTCAGGAGCGATGCGTTGAAGGTGACTTCGTTCAGGCGGTTCATGATCTCGCGGGCGCTGCTGGGCAACCCGGCCCGCTCCACCGGATTGATCTGCACCAGGATCGTGTCGTGCGACTGGCAGTCCCGCACCAGCGGCGTGATGGTCGGATTGCCGCTGTAGCCGCCGTCCCAATAGGGATCGCCGTCGATCATCACGGCGCGGAACAGCGTGGGCAGGCAGGCCGACGCCAGCAGCACGTCGGCATTGACCTCGGCATTCTTGAACACCCGGCCCCGGCCCGTGCGCGCGTTCGTTGCGGTGACGAACAGATGGATGGGCGCGCGCGCCAGTTCGTCGAAATCAATGACCTCCCGCAGGATGGCGGCCAGGGGATTGGCCCCGGACGCGCTGAGGTCATAGGGAGAGAACACCCGCGACGCCATGTCGAAAGCAATGAACATGGGGGAATTGTCCAGCGACCACGAGCCCATCAGGATGTCGAGCGGGCTGCGGCGAAAGGGACTGAAGCGGGCGGCGTCGGACACGCGGCGCCAGAAGTCCTCGAGCGCGGCGCGGGCGCCCTGCGCGCCCCCGCGCGCATGTCCCAGCACCAGCACGGCGGCGTTCATGGCGCCGGCCGACGTGCCGGAGATGCCGTCGATGCCGAGCCACGATTCTTCCAGCAGCCGGTCCAGCACGCCCCAGGTGAAGGCGCCGTGCGCGCCTCCCCCCTGCAGCGCAAGATCGATCAAGACGGGATCGCGGGCAGTCGCTGACGCTTTGGATCGGGCCACGGCGGAACTCCTTGCGGGAGGCTGGGGGTGAGCTTGCGATCGGTGTGACTGCGACATGCGCCATGTTGCGCTGCACATATCGTTTGGAAGTTATACGCGATGCGCCTGGAAAACGGAAGACTACGCCCTCGGGATCAGAATTGGGGTCGCATCGCAATGAGAAAAATAGCCGTCAACACCGGTGTTTTTTTGGGCTTTGGCTTTTTCAGCAAACCGTAAGATCGATTGCGCGCGCCCCAACGCGCAGGCTTCCCAAGCATCGAAGCCGCAGCATCCCTCGCATCCCCGCTTTCCCTTCACGTGCGCCATGGCTTTTTCAGGATTTGCGCCATTCCGCCTCAGCTAAATTCACTTCTGAAACGCGAAATGCCTCAACAAAAACTGAAAAAAAGGGCCATTGTCATTGCCTTGCAAGCGCTTGGCCTGTCCGGGTCCGGCATGCTGACCTTGGGCGCCGCGCCTGCGATTGCGCAGAACATCACCTGGAACGGCACGCAGAGCGCAGACTGGCAAGACGCGCAAAACTGGTCGTCGGCATCGCTGCCGGGCTCGACCGGTTATCTGTTCATCAATAGCGTGACGCCAAACGCGCCGGTTATCGACAACAGCAACGCCCAGGCGGGCGTCGTGTTTCTTGGCGCAATTGGGGGGCCATCGCTCACCGTGCAAAATGGCGGTCAGTTGACCAGCGATACCGCCATCATCAGCAACTCCACGAATGGTTTCACGCCCGGCACGTCCGAACTTCAGTCCGGCACGGCCACCATCAATGGCGCGGGTTCCCAGTGGACCGCGAACGCTTTCAATGTGGGCTTTTATGGCACGGGCACGTTTAACGTGACCGGCGGCGGCAAAGCCATCGCAACGACGACCTTCTCGCTGGGTTCGCACGTTGGATCCTTCGGCACCCTGAGCATCACGGGAGCTGGCAGCGCAGTGCAGTCGGGGCAGTTCACCGTCAGCGACAACGGGGCCAGCGTCGTCACGATTTCCGATAGGGGCACGGCGCAAGTCAGCGGCCTGCTGATGGCAAATAGCGCGGGCTCGACGAGTACGGTCGAGATCATTGGCGCCGGCGCTTCGTTGCAGGCAAGCGGCAGCATCACGGTCGGCTCGCGCGGCACGGGCACGCTGGACATCAAAGGCGGCGCCACGGCCTCGGCTGGAAGCCGGACCTACGTGGGCATGTACGCGGGCGGCGAAGGCAAGCTTCTGGTTTCCGGGGCCGGCACCCAGTTCTCATCGCTGACCGACTTCATCTCCCTGGGCTTGAATACCGGCTCAAAGGGCCAGTTGACCGCAACGGACGGTGCGCTGGTCGACGCCTACCAGATCGTCGCTGGGTTCAACGCGGGCAGCGAAGGCACCCTCGTCGCGGACGGCCCGCAGACCCGGCTCAGGACATCCAGCGCCTTCCTCGTTGGCTATCAAGGCACGGGCGCCGCCACCTTGTCCAACGGCGCCACCCTTGAAACCGCCAATCGCGTCCGAATCGCCGATGCGGCGGGATCGGTGGGCACCTTGAATATCGGCGCCGCCGCCAGCGACGCCGCTGCCGCGCCGGGCGTCGTGCAGGCCGCGCTTGGCGTGCGCTTTGGCAACGGGACCGGCAAGCTGGTGTTTAACCACTCCAGTTCGAGTTACGTTTTTGCGCCCGGCATCAGTTCCCTGACGCCAGGCATGGGCACCATCGACATGCTGGCCGGATCGACCACCTTGACGGGCGATTCCAGCGGATTCAGTGGACAAACCAATCTGCTGGGCGGCGCCCTGACAGTCAACGGCGCCCTGGGCGGCACCCTGAATGTCGCCAGCGGCGCATCCCTGCGCGGCTCGGGAACGGTCGGCACGACCACGCTGCAAAACGGCGCCACGCTGGCCCCTGGCGCGGCCGGCACGACCCTGAACGTCGCGGGCGACCTGACGTTCTCGCCCGGTTCGGTCTATCAGGTGAGGGCCGATTCCCAATCGTCGGCAAGCAGCCGTGTCGTTGTCAGCGGCACGGCAAACCTGGCGGGTTCGGCGGTGCATGTCGGGCCGGACGGCGGGTTCCAGACCCGGCGCGAATATGCCATCCTCAGCGCGGGCACGGTCAACGGGCAGTTCAATAGCGTCTCGTCCAACTACGCCTTCCTGGATCCGGCCCTGCGTTATGACGGCCAGAACGTCGTGATGCAGCTTGGCCGCAAGCAGGTGCCCGTGACCCCGGAAACCCCGGAGACCCCGGTTACGCCGGTCACGCCGGTCACCCCCAGCGTTCCTGAAACGCCGACTCGCCCGATCGCCTTCGCCGACGCGGCGCAAACGGGCAACCAGCGCGCCGTGGCCAACGCTCTGGACAGCCTGCCCGCCGGCAACCCGCTGCACGAATACATCCTGACGCTGCCCGAAGGCGCCACGGCCGCCGCCTTCAACAGCCTGTCCGGAGAAGCGCACGCCAGCGTCACCTCCACCCTGACGGGTCTCAACAATTCGGTACGCGCGGTGCCCCTCGCTTACCTGCGCGCCAACCTGGGCGCGGGCATGCGGGCAGGCGCGCCGACCGCGCAACTTGGCGGCACCCCGTCCGCGTCCGCCCTGCCTTCCTCCAATGCGCAGCCCGCCTGGGCCGAAGTCATCGGCAACTGGCAGACCTGGAAGGGCAACGGCGATTCCGCGCAAGTGCGCCAAAACACCGGCGGCGTCTTCGCCGGCGTCGACCACGCCTTGGGCGGCGGCTGGCGCCTGGGCGGCGCCCTGGGCTTCACCGACAGCAAGATTCGCGTGGACGACCGTTCGTCGCAGGCCGACATTGCCGGCTACAGCGCGGCGGTGTTTGGCGGCAAGGTGTTCGAGGTCGGCCCCGGCAAGTTGAATGTGATGGCTGGCACGGCCTACACCTGGCACGACATCTCCACCGAACGCCGCGCCAGCGTTTCCGGCGTGTCCCAGACGCTGACTGCCGACTATGGCGCGAGCACCACGCAGTTGTTCGCCGAACTCGGCTATGCCCTGCCCATGTCCGAGCGCGTCAGCATCGAGCCCTTCGTCGGGCTGTCCTGGAGCGATACCCGCAACCGCAGCTTCTCGGAGTCCGGCGGATCGGCCGCCTTGAACGGGCAAAGCGACAGCAACAAGCAAACCACCTCCACGCTCGGCTTGCGCGGGCTGATGAACTTCACGGTTGGCCAGACCGAAGGGCGCGTGCAGGCCACCTTGGGCTGGCGCCACGCCTTTGGCGACGTGCAGCCCGAAAGCACCATGTCCTTCGATGGCGGCCAGGCTTTCACCGTGGCCGGCGCTCCCATCGCGCGCGATGCCGCGCTGGCCGAGCTCGGGGTCGAAACCGCGCTCACGCGCAATGCAACCATTGGCCTGAACTACACCGGCCAGTTCGGCGGCGGCAACCGGGAAAACGCCGGTTCCGTCCATATGACCTGGCGGTACTAAGACGTACACGAACGCCAGGCAAAGCAAAACGCCGCTATGTCGATAGCGGCGTTTTGTATTTGGCGCAAACAAAATTTGGCACCAATATTTGGCACCAACGAAAAACGCCGCTATCGATATAGCGGCGTTCGATTCGATGCTTGCGCGAATTGGGGTGGTGGGTTGTGCGAGACTCGAACTCGCGACCAACGGATTAAAAGTCCGCCGATCTGCAAATCCCTGCAAGTCAGAATGTCTTTTCAATCAAAGACTTGCAACGATAGCCCCCCTTTAGCCACTGGACATTCAATCAGTGATTCGCAGGGTTTTGCGGTCTTTTTTAATGATTGCGGTCAAGATTTGGTCAAGGCCCGCTGCCGCGCGAACCTAGCAGGACTTTCACCTCTCTGGCGCGCCGACACATGCGCCAGCAGCCCTAGCCGCTCCTTCGCGGCACATCCCCAGTCACGCTGGATAGTCAGCTAAACCCGCAGCCCGCGTATGTCGCCCACGGCGGCAGGCCGAGGTGCGCACGTCATTCGCAGAGGATCTATATGGTTCAGTCGTCCGCGGCCTACCCATCCGGCGCCGCATTTGAATTTCCATCCACGGCGCGCGACGCACGCCAAGCAGCTCGCACTTGGTTCGAAACGGCTCCGGAGATGACTCCGGCTCAGTACCGCGACCAGCAATTTATCGAGCATTGCAAAGGCAAAGCCGATTCGCCCCTCGAACGCAGAATCCGGCGGGACGCCTTCAAGCAGGCATTTGCTGAGGCCATGGGCCACATCGTGGTGGAGGAGGCGAGGCTTCATGCGCTCCCTGCTTGAGCGCCCGATCACATTCCGGCTATCCGATGACGCCCGCCGGCGGTACGCGCAAGCAGCTGCGGATCGCGGCATGACGCTTTCCGCGTACCTGCGGGATCGGCTCGAAGTCGACGACCAGGTCGCCGAACATGTTTCGCAGCTGCGCCTCACGCTGCTGGATAACGCCCCGAGCGGACAGTCCGACGGTTCGCTGCTCCCCATCCTCCTCGAACTGTTGCTGCTCACCAGGCGACAGAGCTCCCCGGCCGAGCTGCGCGCCGTTCACCATGAACTTGAACGGCAGGGCGTGACGCCCCAGACCTTCAAGTAACTCTTTAGGATCCCCAATGCAAGCACCCCTCTTGGCGGCCGTCGTCTCGGCGGCCTGCCTTCTTTCGGCCTGCGGATTTGTCCCGCCCGCCCCTCCGACACCTCCGGACTCCGGACGCATCCTCATCAACCATGCTGATCCGCGCACCGTTCTACCGGGTAAATCGCCGACCGCCCTGGCTTCGGCAGACATTCCCCCCATCCCCGTGCCGGAAGCGCCGCCCAAGCTCGAAAGCACTGCACCAGCTGCCAGCGCGCCTAAGCCAGCCGCGACTGAGGCAACGCCTGGTGCCAGCGCCTCTGCGTCGGCGCCGCCGCCGGTAGCAACAAATGAAGCCTCCGTGCCTACCAACGACGTGAACGAAAGTCCGCAACAAGTCACTCCGACCGCTGGCGCCGTCGTAACGGTCGAAGTTACTCCTACCGAGCCCGTTGCCGAACCGCAAGTCGTGGAGCCGCCTAAACAGATTTGGCGGGTCAGCCCGCAAGACGGGACCGTCCGCCAAGCGCTTGTGCGCTGGGCAGCTGATGCCCACTGGACCTTCGGACCTGATCAGTGGGAACTGAACGTCGACATTCCGATACAGGCTCCCGCCGAGTTCGAGGCGGACTCGTTCCGAGAAGCCACTCAGGCGCTATCGCAGGCGGTCGCCATGGGTGAATCGCCGATCCGCCCCTGCTTCTATGCCAACCGCGTGCTCCGCATGTTGCCCTTCACCCGCAGCTGCAACCGATCCCCCGCCACGCAATCCTAGCCGTGGCGTTGAACAGGAAATCCAATGATTGCTTACCGCACCGTACCGACGGCGGTCATGCTGGCAACGCTTGCTGGCTGCTCGGCCCTGCAGGCCACCGATCGAGTCGAATCCCGCGCCGCCCTCCGTCAAGCCGACGGCACGATCGCGCTGGACCATTTCAAGCTCAAAGCCGGAGACATCGACCGGGCAAAGGGTCAAGTCGTGCAGCTCCCCTGGATCGCCGGCCGACCGCAGCCCTTGGCTCGCGAAGTCACCCTGCCCCCGGCGCTCCGGGCGAACGTCAATACGACGCTGCTCTTTGAGAACAACTCCGCCGATCTCAAGACGCTGGCCGACCGGATCCAGATCGCCACCGGCATCCTGACGCAGGTCACTGCCGACGCCCTGCTCCCCGCCGAATACTTCTTGCCTCGCCTGGCGGGCGATCTCGGCGCGGTGAACCCGCTTAGCCTGAGCGCCAGCACGGCTGACACGCTCGTCCCGGCTCTAATCCCCGGCGCGGCAGTGGATCGTGTTGCGGGTCCCGCGCTGCCGACGGGCGTAGCGCGCACAAAGATGGCCCCCCTGCCAGCTGGCCAGGCCCCGCTCGCCTCCGTGCTGGACGCCATCGCCCTGCGCCTGGGCGTGTACTGGCGCTACGACGACAAGATCGGTGCGCTGCGCTTTTACCGGACAGAGACCAAGAGCTATGTGGTCCGCACGCCCACTCAGGCGGCCGAGGAAAACCTGCAGCGCGATATCAAGTCGACCAATTCGATGCTTGCAGACAGAACCACCGCGGGTGCGAAAGACGAAGCCCGCGAGCTGGCCGCAGTTGTCAGCAAGGTCACCCAGTTCCTCAGCCGCGCCGGCGTGATCAAAGCGGCGGACGGCGCGTCGAACACGATCGTGGTGACGGACACCAAGGAAGCTCAGGACCGAATCAGCGAATTCCTGGACGCCGAGAATCGGCAGATGACTCGTCGCGTGCGCCTGGTCTTCGAAGAAATCACGGTGCAGAGCGATCGGATCAACCAGGGGAGTGTGGACTGGAGCATCCTGTTCAACAGCCTCGGGCGCCAGAACACCGCGTCAGCAATTGGTGTCGCTCCAATGCTGGACGCGGCCAAGGCCGCTGGCAGCGTAGGAGCCACAGTGGGCAGCGGCCCGTTCGCAGGAACCAACCTTGCACTGTCAGCGCTATCGCAATTGGGTTCGATCATCGACCACAAGAGCATCCCGCTCCTGATGCAAAACCGCCGCCCAGGCAAGTACGACACCCGCCGCTCCTTCGACTACATCAAGGACCTGCAGCAAACGCAAAGCACGTCGGACACCTCAGCCCCCACCGTCACGGTCACGCAAGACAACAAGACGGTCGGCACTTTCCTTACGGTTGTGCCGGACGCGCAGGACGACGGCCAAGTGCTCTTGACCATTGCCTACGACGACACCCGGCTCATCGAGATGAAAAAGGAGCCGGTCGGTGCGCGTGGTGATCAGTCATTTGTCCAGCAGACTGACATCGGTGGCCAGGGACGAGTGCAGCAGGTGATGGTGCGCCCCGGCGAGCAGGTCGTGATCGGCGGCTACCAACAATCGGCCGACACCTCTACCAGGCGGCGCCTGGATGACAAGGCTCCGATGCTCGCCGGCGGCTCCGACGCTTCGCAAGAGAAGCAGATGCTCACGGTCGTGCTGGTCACGGCCATTCCCGAAGAAGGATTCTGACGTGGCACGACGAGAGAAAGCCCCGCGGCGGCTGAGCTATCGGCTCGTCGCCATCCCCGGCACATCGAATCAGCTTGTCTTCGGCGTCCGATGGCAGACGGTCCTCGGAGAGGATCCGCAGAAAGAAGCGCTGCGGCTGGCACGCAAGGTGAAGGCCACGCACTTTGTCCACAGCGATGCCCGCAGCCCTTCCGTCGGACTCCTCATCGCCAAAGGGAAGGAGCGTCGCGCAAAGACGCGCGCCAGCCTATTCTCGGCGGCCTCCGCGTTTGCACAGATGCACCGTCACGGCACCCACATCGTGGCGCTCAACCTGCCCGACAAATCCGTATGGATTGCCGTCGTCGTTGCTGGTGTGGTCCAGGCAGGCGGAGACGCGGTCTTCGCAGATCTGCAGGCGGCACAGCGTGCGCTCGATGAGGCGCTGGCCCGCTACGGCGAGGCGCAGGTGCACGGGGACCACCGCACGCAGTCGCGGCCTTTCTCCTTGCAACAGCTTGCCGCGCACACCAACCAGCAGTCGACCCTGCGCCGAGCGGGCTTCAGTCTCGCGATGGTCTCGCCCTTCTGGTGGACCATCCTGGGGCTATTTCTGGTGTACGAGGCCTGGGACATCGGCATGAGCTACTGGGAGGAGCGGCAAGCACGAATTGCACAGGAGATGCTGGCCGCGCAGCCCGAAGTTGACCCAGCAACGCTGTGGAAAAAGGCAATCGCTGCGTGGGCAAAGACCGCGCGAACACTTGGCGAGCCGGGGCTCACTCCGCTGCTGCAACAAGTGGAGTCCGTGCCGACCGCGCCCGGTCGGTGGAAGCTCGTCGAGGTTGACTGCCAACCCAAGGTTCGCAGCTGCGTAGCGAAGTACGAGCGCACGCGACTTGCGGATAATCGCACCCTGCACGCGGCCTTACCTCCCACCTGGAAGATTGAGCATGTCGATCTGGAGAGCGCGAACGCCTCCTGGACCGTCCCTGCGGGGCTGGCGGCTCAGCCGTTGCTGCTGGCGGAACTCCCCGACGCAAACGCGATGCGGCAGGTTTGGGAGCCATCCTGGCAGGCACTGCGCCCAGCGCTGCAGGACATTTCTCTGTCTGCGCCAGGACAAGTGCCGATCTCGGTACCGAACATCAAGCTTGCCAACGGGTTGGAACAACCCGTGATCCGGCCCAAGGAGATCAAGCTTCCGGCAACGCGCGCGCTCGTCATCAACGCGCCGCTGCGCTCCCTGTACGGCTTGGCGCTTCCGCGCGCCACCGAAGTCACGCAGTTGCACGTGCGCTTTTCGCCAGATACCACACCAGGGCTCACGACGAGCGCCTTCGACACAACGCTCAAAGGAACCATCTATGTTGAATCGCCCTGAACGCAGACAGCGACAACGATTCGTCGCAATAGTCGTCTGCGCAGCAGCTGCAATTGCCGTGCCGCTATCGGTGGCGGCGCAGATTCCCGTCTTTGGCGTCGATGCCGTCAATCTAAGCCAGCCAGTTCCTCGGATGGTGCAAGAACTGTTGGAGCTCGATGCCCAACGCGCACTCGATGAGGAAAAGCGCAAGGCGCAGCCCGGAATAGGCGAAAGCGCGCACCTTGCCGCTTCTGGCCCGCCTGCCGCGCAGGCCGCCAAACCCGATCCAAACGCAACGCCAGTTGTTGCCCCGCCTCGGCTTCTCGCCATCACAGGTGTCGGCAAGCAGCTGACGGTGATGGTCGACCAGGCGGGCCGTCGGGCGCATTTTCGCAGCGGCCACGCCGAGCCGGTTGCCGGCGTCGACCTCGGACTGCGCCTGCAGGCCGTTTCGCAACCCTGCGCCAGCTTCGTTGACCAGTCTCAGGACGCAGTCACCTATTGCCTTAATCGGGGAACACCATGATTTCAAGCTTCCTTCAGTGGGTGCGGCGGCTCAAGCGAACGTTGCATGTCAGCCTGCGCGAACAAGAGGAAATGCCGGTGCTGGATATGCATGCATCGATGCCTGCAGTGCCCACCGGTGACGACTACCCGCACCTCGATTCGTTCGAAGACATTACGCAAATGCAGCCGGCGTTCAGGACGCTCAAGGTCGATTGGTGCGGCTCGACATCGGCGGTCACCGCATGCGTCGCCGAGCTCGAGGGACCGCGCTATGTCGTGTTCGTCAAACCGCGCGAAGTCGACACGGACATCTTTCGCGCCGTCAAACAGCGCGCCATCGACGCCGCCAAAGGCCCGGTCCACATATATACGATCAACCCGGTCATTCTGCTGACCCTTGTCAGAGAGCGGATGCAGGCCGAAGACGTGATGCAGCGAAGCTCCCGGATCCGTGGCCAAAAGGAGAAGTCGGCGGTTCGCCAGGGGTTCTACGACATTGTGTCCTGGGCGGTTCGCAACGATGCGAGCGATCTGCATCTGAACATCGACACTACGGCCGCGAAATCGCGCATCAGCGCCACCATCGACGGCCAGTACACCACGCCTGAACATCTGGCGATGCCCACGCAGCAGCTCCTCGACATGGCCAGCGTTGCATGGCTGGATGTCAGCGGCGGGAACGGCCTATTCCTTGACATGGCCAACGAGCAACAGGGCCGGCTGTACGAGGTGGTGGACGAGCGCAGCTACATGCTTCGCTGGGGTTCATTCATTGCGGACAAGGGGCCGTCCATCACACTGCGCCTGCTGGACGTGGACTCCAAGGTGCAAACGGTGGACATGTCAGCCCTTGGATACCTCCCCTCGCAGATCGCCCAGTTCGAGCGGGCGATGCGCAGCATGGGCGGCGCCATCGTCATGGGCGGTATCCCCGGCTCCGGGAAAACGGTGAGCATCGCCCAACTCATCGTGCGCTTGCCGAAGACCCGCAAGCGGATGTCGATCGAGGATCCGGTGGAACTCATCATGGAGGCAGTGCTCCAAGCCAGCGTTTCGCGCTCATTGGATGGCTCCGACCGCGACACGATGAAATCGAAGCTCATGGCGCTCAAGCGGGCAGCCGCCAGTGACGTCTTTCTCGGTGAGATTCGCGATGTGCTCACGGGCGCGGCATTTCAGGACATCGTGCTCTCGGGCAGCAACCTTTATTGCACGACGCACGTGGGAGGTGCGCTTGCCATTCCGCAGCGGTTTGCCTCCAGCGAAATCGGAATACCGCGCAGCACGCTGGGAACCCCTGGCGTGTTGAAGCTGCTGGTTCACCAGGCCCTGATGCCAAAGTTGTGCAGCTGCGCCCTTCCCGCCGTGGCACTCCTTGACGGCGCCCAGGATCGGATGGGAATCAATCGAGATCGCGATACATGGCAACGGTACTTGGCGGACATCGAAGCCCTATACGACTTCGGCAGCGATCCGCTCAAGATCCGCAACCCGGACGGGTGCGAACACTGCCGCAAGAAGGGGATCCCTGAACTCTTCGGGTACGCAAGTCGTACTGCAGTAGCAGAACTTTTCGAGCCCTCTAGTGATCCCGATGCACTTCGAGCCATCGCAAACGGGGACGAGATCCGCCTGAGAGCGATCTTCGCCAGCCAGCGCACCGCCCGTTACGACGACCCTGATATGGAAGGAAAGTCGACCATGGAATGCGCCGTCTACAAGATGAGCCAGGGAATGATCGACCCCCGGGACATTGAGCCTCACTTCACGGCGTACGCAACACTTCTGCGCCAAAGGAAAAAGGGATGAAGATTCCCTTCTACTTCACGCGGGTGGGCCAGGCCGCCAGCAAGTTCGCGCGTGCCCGTGCGGACTGGTACGAATACTTGGCGGACATGACGGAGGACACTCAGGGGCGCCGGACGTTCCTCAGCATTCTTGAGGCAGACGCCCAGCGCTATGGCAAAAGCGCCCGTGGCGTCCTGTCGGCTTACTGGGCGCACCGAATTGTGGAGACGGGCGAGCTTGGCAGGACGCTTCACCGGACGCTCCCACCGCGAGAGGTAGCGGAATTCGTTTCGCTGCAAACCCAAGGGCAAGCAGTCTTCGCAGGAGGGCTGCGCGACATGGCCGCCGTCGTGCGCGTGACGGCCAAGCTTAGGTCAATCCTCGTCGGAACGTTGGCGGTGGCTGCCCTAATGCTGCTGCTGGTCTGGGCCATGGTGATGATCGCGGTCCCCTACCTCACCGCGCCCATGCTGCAGGACGCCATGCCCGACATACGGTTTGAGCTGCTTAGTCCGTCGACCCAGGCGTTCTTCGACATGGCGCAGTGGATTCGGGACAAAGGTATTCGGCTGTGGTTGGTATCGAGTGCCCTCGGCGTTGGTGTCTATCTCTCGTTTCCCTATATGGACAACGCGCTACGCCGGTGGCTCGACAAGTGGGGACCGTATCGGCTTTACCGGGACGTTCAAGCGATTGCGGTCGTGAGCACGGCGGCAACCGCCGTCAAGCCTCGCGCCGGCAAGGTCATGCAGATCCGTCAAGCGATAGAGCTGCAGTTACCCGGGGCATCCCGCTGGCTTAGCCGTCGGCTTCAGGCCATTCAGAACCGACTCGACGACGCAAAAAAGGGCGCGGAGATTTTTGACGTTGGCCTGCTGGATCGAGAGATCTACTGGTATCTCGAAGACCTCACGAACACGCTTGGCCTGGACGCGGGCTTGCAGATGACCCGCGCACGCATGGAGACCACCATTCTCAAGCGCGTTGAAGACCGCGCAAAGGTGCTGCGATGGGCGGCGCTCATTTGCGCCGTCCTCTTCATGGCAGGCCTCTTCTTTTGGCATCAAAGCGTGATCATGGACATGCGCAACGCCTTGATGATCGACGCAATGTAGCAACTCGCCGCCACGAAAGCTCGTGGTGAAAACTCATTCGAACAATCGGAATTCAGATGCAACAGCACAACATCGCAACCCAGCGTGCAATCCAACGCGCCAAATCTGCGGACCTTCGCCGTCAGGGCGGTTGGACGCTGGCCGAGGTGGGCGTGGTCATCACTATCGTCATCATCCTCGCTATCGTGGGATTCCCCTCGGTAAAGGGCTTCTTTGTTCAAGGTCGTGTCCCTGCGGCGGCTGGTGAACTGCAGCGGTTCATGTCCACTGCACGAATCATGAGCGAAGGTGACTCGGCCACGCCTTACTCGGCGATCGACAACGCGCAGAACCTGGCGCCGTCGCTGAGGGACTCAACCGTTTTCAAGGTGACCGGGAACACGGTTGCACACCGCCTCGGCGGTACCGGCGTGGGCTCGAACGGGACGATCACTATCGCCCCGGCCGCGCTGGGTGGCGGCGCGGTAGGAAGCGCGTTCTCCCTGACGCTGACGAACGTCAACCATCGCGCCTGCCCTGTCCTCGCCTCCACCTTGAACGGCATTTCCGAGATGATCAGCGTGAACGGCACGGTCGCAAAAACCTTGGGTGCCAACAGCGAGTCGGGGACGTTCAACGCCGTCACCGCCCAAAACCTCTGCGTCAATGGCGACAACAACACCTTCGTCTTCGCCACGCGCTGATTCCCTGGGACTGCGTGTGGGACGTGCCACCGGCACGCCCCGACGGGCTCTCAACGGAGGCGAACCAATGCAATTATTTCAATCACCGCTGCCCTCCCGCGCGCGCACACAGGCAGGCTTTACTCTCGTCGAGGTCACGGTCGCCCTACTGCTCGTCATGTTGCTGGCTGTATTCGCGGCGAAGGAAGTCAGACGCAAAGCAGACGAAGGCGCCGCTGAAGCGACCGGCCGTTACCTGATGCAAATCCGGGGCGCGGTGGTCGATCTGCAGTTAAAGCACGAGGCCTGGCTGCGCGGCGAAGACCTCACCGGACTGCCCGCAGGCTCGTATCCCACGCCTCCAGCTCTAGCCTGGGCCAGCGTGGGAGGTGCGCAAGTGGCGCGGGGCGGGCTCTCCGATCTCACGGCGCTAGGGCTGCTGCCGGCGACCATCCCGCGATACCCGAGCTTGGGAGACGTAGCGCGGTTCATTCTGGTCCGACAGGGTGCCTGCCCAGGCGCTGATTGCCGTACCAGCGCCTTCGTCTACGCCTGCCATCCCATCAACGCAGCGCGCAGCCTCCGACAGAATGCCGGATGCACACCGCCTGCCGCCAACCGTAGCGTTTTCGACCAAGCCCTCCTGAGCAAGGTGGTTCTGGCCGCTGACGGCTACGGTGGCCACGACGCGCGCGGGTCCGCAAATGTACGGGGGCCGCTGATGGACATTCCGCGTGCCTGGTTTGACTTCGGCACAGAGCCAGGGCATGCAGTCATCGCTGCAAGCCTGGACGCCACACCCTTCGGCCAGTTCGTGCGGCATGGTGAAACCCGCCCCGTCACTCTGCATAACACCTTGACAGTGGGAGAGACGATCCAGAGCAACAAAGGCTTGCTGCTCAAAACGTCGGTCGCCCCAGGCGCCGCATGCACGATCGAAGGTCTTTACGCTTCAACGGCCAATAAGATGCTCGCGGTTTGCACGGGCGGGGTGTGGTTTACGCCCTTCGGTCACGTGGTTACTGGGGTGTACAGCAACCTGCCGACCGATGCAGCAGTTCCGGCGCTCACCTGCCCAGCAGGTCAGACGCCGTGGAGGTATGCGTCGATCCAATCCCTAGACGTCACTGTCACGGGGACTGACGTTAACGTTGGCGGTTCGGTCGGAGGGACCATTCAAGGATCAGGTTCGGTCAATGCCGCAGGCTCCGTAACCGTGAACGGCACGTTCGCGGGAAGCTTCCAAAACTCTGGCTCCAGCTATGTTCGGGTGGGCCAGACCGTGGCAATGAGTGGCGACCGCGTAGTTATCTCTCCGGCAGGCGCAAACGCACGCGCCGCCGTCATCCAGGGCTGCAGGAACTAGGCAGTCCCCCACGTGCGTCCACTATGGACGCACTCATCACCTTTGAGGCAAGCATGAATTTCCACACTCTCAAGTGCTGGGGCCGGCGTGCGCTCGCCCTGACTGCGTTGCTGGTGTCCACCCACGCCGCGGCTGCGGCGGACCCGAATGGCAAGCAGGCCGACGTCCAGCTCAAGACGGACCTTACGCTCATGAACGTCCAGGTCACCCAAGGCGCGCCGCTTCCTCCTGGCGGCTGCTTCTCAGGCTATGCCTGGCACACAACTTACGGTGGTTGCCGCCTGGCTCAGTCCCAGTCCGAATCTGCCACTTGCCCCGCGGGCTATACCGGCAGCCGAACTCGGTACCGAACGGCTTACATCTTGCAGGCCAATCACGCCGACGTCGCCTACGAGGGCTGGGGGCCCTGGCAAGACGCATGTGTGGCGGCGCGCCTTCCTGGGGTAGTCGACGCCCTAATAGCGGGGGTCAACGGCGGCCAAAGTGGATGGTCGGACAATCACTCAACCATCGTTACGCCGAACCTTCAGCGCGCCATGTTGGTGTACTACGGCACCCGCTACGGGGTCACGATTCATCGACCCTCGGCCACTTTGAACTGCTTGTTCGCGTCGGGCACCACCGCCGGTAGCGGCAACTCTAACGATCCCATCTGGTACGGCAAGCTGGCGGAACCCGGCGAGTCGGTCGAAGTTAGGGGTGAAAGCGGCTTTTTCGGATACTGCAAACTGTCCAACAGCAATCGTACCGCCGAGCTGTACGGAAGCTGCGACGGCCACACGGGCGGCGATGGAAGCCACTGCATTCCAGCCACTCGTGTAGTCAACATCACGTCCGTGAGCGGTTGCATCGTGACTACCGAGACGCGTGAAGGCCGCAACATCGTCGACGTCGGTAGCTACGACATCTGCCACTAATCTGAGGACCCCAACCATGCAGATCCTGCGGCGCCTGATGGCGCTTATCATTGCTTCGATTCTCCCGGCACTGTCATCTCCGGCGTGGGCGCAAAGCCCCGGTCAATTCGATTATCTGACCGGCGACAAGAAATTGGCCTGCGAAGCGCTCATTTGCCTTTCCAGCGGAGTACGGCCGGGGCAGTGCGACCCGGCCCTCTCGCACTTCTACGGCATCAAGAAGAAAAAGCTGTCCGACACGCTGGATGCTCGCCATGACTTTTTGAAGCTGTGCCCGTCCTCCAACCAAACCAAGGAAATGGCATCACTCGCAGATGCGCTCGCCCATGGCGCAGGGCGATGCGACGCAGGCTCCCTAAACGCGGGCCTCGGCGCCTGGCGAGGGACCAGCGACGACGGATACCCCATCATCAGCAACAAACGACCGGGCTACTGCAACGCCTATGTCTCGCACGAGTACACGTCATTTGATGACGATCTGCCTCGCTACGTTGGAACGCCCGAAGAGCGCGGCTACTGGGTTGAGGCGAAGGACTATGACCGCGAACTCGCCAAGTACGAAAAGGAACTCGCCGAGCGCAAGCAGCACGAGGAGTGGTTACACGGCTCTGGAAGCGGGGGGAATTAGACGATGGACTTTCCCACGCTCGCCCGGCAGTGCGCGCCTGACGTGCATATCAGTACGCTGAGCGCGGTAGTGCGGCACGAGTCTGCGTTCAATCCGCTTGCCATTGGCGTCAACGCCAAGCCGCATCGAAGCATCCGCCCCAAGTCCAAGGAGGAAGCTGTAGAAGCGGTGCGTGAGCTAATGGCCAAGGGGGTCGACTTCGATGTCGGCTACGGCCAGATCAACGTGCGCAACTGGAAGTGGCTGGGTGTCACGCCGGAGTCCATCTTTGACCCTTGCGTGAACCTGGCTTCTGCGCAGCGCGTACTCGTGAATTGCTACCAGCGCGCAGCCAAGCTGCATGGGCCTGGACAGAATGCGCTGTATGCGGCATTCAGTTGCTACAACACTGGCAACCTCACATCAGGTTTCACCAATGGCTATGTCGGCAAGGTTATCGCAGGCGCGGGCCTGGCCGTACCGGCAATCGTGAAGGACGCCGGCGCCATCGCCCACGCCGAACGCAAGGCAGGTAGTTCACCGCCACCCAAGCCATCCAAGCCAGACGCATTCCAAGCGCCCCGCAGAGATGCGTTCGGCACCCGGCGCAACGATGCCTTCACGCCGCAGACCGACGCGGTATTCGGGCGTCCAGTACCGACCTTGCCCACACGTCCGCCTACGCAGTAGCCACGTACCCCTCAACGTGTTTAGCCGCTAAACACCGGAATTTTCCCATCAGCCTCAACAAACGCCTCCCCGCCGACCGGCCGGAAGGCCACACCCATTGGAGTTTCACATGTTTGTCGCTTCCTCTTCCTCCCACATCAAAACGCCGTCCAAGAGCTGGCGCATGCTCACCGCACTGGCATATGCCACCCTGGCAGCGCTCCTCATGCTGCAACCTGAGCTGGCCATGGCTCAGCTCGAGAAGGCCACCAGTGCCACGCAAGCTCTGAAAGACTGGCTTTGGCTGATCATCCCGGTCATCGGCCTCATCTCTGCGGGCATCATCGGCATCCTTTACTCCTTCGACGTGATTCGCAAGGAGACCGCCTATCAGTGGGCGGTGGGTATGGTATTTGCCGGCGCGATCGCTGGCGGCATCATCAAGCTGCTCTTCTAAACATGGCCACCTCGCCTAAGCAGAAGGCAAAAGCCCCCGCCGCAGCCGCCCCAGTTGCGGTGGGGTCCGAAGTGCCGCCCAACCGCTTCCCTCTTTTCAAGGGAGCCACCCGCGTCGCCACCGTCCCGGGTGGAGTTCCGACGCGGGCGTTTGCGGCCCTGGTCTTCCTGACCGTCACGGCGGCGTCCTTCACCCTGTGGGGCTGGCTGCTCTTCCCTGCGCTCTATCCGATCATGGCCATTGTCAGCCGCAACGATGACCGGGCCTTCTGGATCTGGGAGCTTTGGTTGAAGACCAAGATCTTCGCCAAAAACAAGGGCTTTTGGGGAGCAGTTTCGCTCACACCCACGCCCTACAGTCCGCGGCGCCCATGGGCACGCGGGCGCGGAGTTCACGACCGATGAAACAACAATCCACCGTGACGCTGCCGGCGCATGAGCCACCGGTTAGCGAATACGTTCCCTATTCCCACCACGTCACCCCGACCATCGTCGCAACCCGCGACTGGGAGTACCTTTCAGTGTGGCGTATCGACGGCCGTACATTCCAGGGCTACAGCGAAGAGGAACACTATCGCTGGGTCGAGGAGCTGAACAACGTCTTCCGTGGCTTTCCGACTGGATTCGGGATCTGGTCGCACCTGGTCCGGCGCAAGGTCTTCGAGTACCCCGAGAGTGACTATCCGGACCAGTTCTCGCGAGATCATGACGCCGCGTACCGCAAGGTCTTTGCAGGCAAGCCGCCGATGATCAACGAGATGTACTTGACCGTGCTGATGCGGGCGCAGATTGATCCCGCGCTGCGATTGCTCTCGAACTTTGAGAAGCGCACCGCGCGCGCGGCGCTCGCCTGGCAGAACCAGGCCATCGAGCAGCTCGATGACGTCAACCGCAAGCTTCGCGGCTCGCTCAAGCGCTATTCGCCGGATCTCTTGTCCATCGTCGAACGCGAGTCGCCGCAAGACATAGGCGATGAGGAGGCTCCGCGCAGGATGTCGCGGTTCTCGGAGCCCGCGGAGTTCCTGGGCTATTTGCTCAACGGCAAGATGCAGCCCGTGCCGCTGGTCAATGCCCGGCTCTACAACTACCTGCCGACCAGCCGGCAGTTCTTCTCCACGCACGGTGAGCTGGGCGAGATGCGCGGGCCCGACTGGACACGCCGCTATGTGATGTTGGAATTGCGTGAATACCCCAACAACACCAGAGCTGGCCATCTGAACTGCCTGCTCAATCAGCCTCATGAGTTCGTCCTGTCGCAGTCATTCGGGGCAATGTCCAAGGCAGACGGTCTGAAAGCCCTATCGCGCCAGATCAAATGGCTGCAAGACTCGGGCGACTACTCGTCGTCACAGATCGCGGATCTGCACAAGGCGCGTGACGAGTTGGCCGCCGGCCGCTTCGTCATGGGGGATCATCACGCAACGATCCAAGTGTTCGGAGAGGACAACGAAAGCGCCCTTCGCGCGGCTGCAAACATCAGCGGCGCGCTGGCCGATGAGGAGATCATTGGAAAGCTGTGTGATCGCGCTTCCCTGGCGGCATGGGCCGCGCAGCTCCCAGGCAACTGGAAGTGGCGCCCTCGCCCGGCGCCCATCACCTCGCTCAACTTCCTGAGCTTCGCGTCCATGCACAACTACCTCTTCGGAAAGCCCGCGGGCAATCCTTGGGGTCCGGCCGTCACGATGCTCAAGACGACTGGGGGAACGCCCTATTACCTGAACTTTCACGCCTCGCTGGAGGACGTGGACGATACAGGCAAGCGTCGCCTTGGCAACACGTCCATCATCGGGCAGTCAGGCGCTGGCAAGACCGTTCTGTTAGGGCATCTGATCACCCAGGCACGCAAGTTCAATTACACGGGCGTCGTCTTCGACAAGGATCGCGGCATGCAAGTCACGGTCATGGCGATGGGCGGTAAGTATTTCCCGCTGCGCCTGGGCGTCAGAACCGGTTGGAACTACCTGCAGCTGCCGCCCACCGCCTCCAACGTCGCATTCATGGCGAGCATGACGCGGCAACTGGGCGCCAGGGGCGACGAGCCGCCCAGCAGTTCCGAGCAAAAGCAGATCGCCGAGGCAATCGACCACCTGGTCAGCCATATCGACTTGGGGGACCGGTGCCTTTCTACCCTGCTGCAGTTCTTGCCTTCGGCGCCGGCGCCAGATGGCCAGCTCAGCTTGAAGGACCGCCTCAAGCGCTGGTGTGCCGGAAGCGAGAACGGCTGGCTGTTCGACAACCCGAAGGACGAGCTTGACCTCGCAGTCACAGATCTCTTTGGCTTTGACCTGACGGAGTTTCTCGAACAAGGGCCGATCCGGGACGCGGCGATCACATATTTGCTTTATCGGACTGACCAGATGATGGACGGCCGACGTATCGCCCTGTTCTTTGACGAGGTGCAGCACCCGCTGAAAGTGCCGTACTTCCAAGCATCGATGCAGGACGCCAGCCGCACCGTTCGCAAGAAGAACGGCGTCCTGGTGTTCGCAACCCAGGAACCGGCGGCGATCTTGGAGAACCCGGTGGGGCGCTCGCTCATTCAGCAGTCGGCAACTGCCATGTTCCTCGAGAACCCCAAAGCAACCGCCGAGGAATATGTCGAGGGTTTCAAGTTGTCCCCGGCCGTCTTCAAGATGGTCAAGGAACTGCCGCCATTCAGCCGGCAGTTCGTCGTCAAGCAAAACGAGTCTGCCGTCACCGCCGAGCTGGACCTTTCTTCTTGCCCTGAAGCACTGCTGGTGTTCTCCGGTTCTGAAGACCTGGCCGAAATCGCCGAAGCGGCCGTCGCCACCCATGGCGACGATCCCGCGATCTGGCTGCCCCACTACCTCAAACGCGCCCAAGAGGCGACAAGGAGCTAAAAATGACCCAGAAGCACAACGGCAATACCCGCCTGCGCAGCCCCTGGCGCGCACGGGTCACCGCATGCCTGGCCGCCGTCCTTTTCTGCAACGCGCTGGCCCCTGTCCACGCGAGCGGAATCCCCGTGATTGACGGCGCCAGCCTCGCCGACCGCGCAATCAAGCATGTGGAGACGTTGGCCAAGTACGCCGAGCAGATCCAGGTTCTCAAGAGTCAGCTCGAAAGTCAGAAACGCCAACTCGAATCGCTCACGGGCACGCGCAACCTCGGCGACATCCTGAACAACCCGGCGATCCGCAATGCCCTGCCGGCGGACGCACGAGAGATCCTGCGGGCGTCCAGCGGCGGGCTGGGCGGTATCTCAGACGTCGTGGAGCGCATTGAGCGCGAGGAACGTCTGACCGGGAACTACGAGCAAGACAAGAAGAACCTCGATGCGCGCGCCGATAAACTCGCTATCCGCAGTCAGGCGATGATGGAGCAGACCCAGAAAGCCATGACCGCTCGCGTCAAACAGGTGGACCAGCTCCAGGCGCAGATCAACCAAACCCAGGATCCGAAGGCTATTGCCGACCTTCAGGCTCGTCTGTTGGTTGAGCAGGCCAACATCCAGGCCGACCAAACTCGGGCGGATATGCTGACCCGACAGATCGAGGCGGAGCAGGCACTGATGGAACAGCAGGCCGAGAAGCTCGCCGATAGTTCCTTTAGCCTCAGCGCAATTCGGGCGCCGCTTCCGGGAGCGCGGTAATGGCCACCACCGGGGTTAGCCTTGTCAGTCTCGGTGGCATCGCGAACTGGATCGATCAGTCAGTAACCACGATGCTGACAAATGTCGTCACGCCAATGGTCGCATCCGTCACGGCGAAAATCTTGCCGTTTGTCTCGGTCGGCCTTTCGATCTCACTGATCTGGTACGGGTGGCTAATCTGCTCCGGGGCAATTCAAACCCCGGTACTCCACGCTTTGCGACGTGTCGTCAACATTGTGCTCATTGTGGGCATAGCCGGTGCCAATGGCTTTTATCAGCAAAGGATCGTCACCGTGATGCTGGACTTACCCACGTCGGTCGCACAGCTCTTTACCGGCACCGTCAAGACTCCTTCAGAGATGATGGACGATGCCGCAAACAATGGCGCGGAGATCGGCACGAGGCTGCAGGAGCGCGCACCCAGCGGCATCAGAAAGATCGCACAAGCGTTCGTATTTGTCGTCGTGTCGGTCATCATTACGATCATCTCTGCCGTAATGAGCGCGATCGGCATGCTAGTACTTATCACCGTAAAAGTCGGGATGGGCTTAGTCGTCGTGTTGGGGCCACTCTGCATACTGGCTCTGCTGTTCGATGTGACCCGGGATTTCTTTACTACCTGGCTGCGTCAAGCCTTGTTCTATGCAATCTATGCTGGCCTATTTATGGTCGTATTCATGTTCATCATGGGCATGTTCGGCATGCTGCAGCAAGGGCTGTTAGACCTCACAGCAGCGGATCAGATAAACATCTTTTCCATGCTCACAGCCATCGTCTTTTTCATGATGTGTTCCAAATACATGCTTGAACAGGTCTCCACCGTGGCGGCAAAGATTACGGGCGGAGAAGGGGGGGGTATTTCGGTTCCTTTCCTGGGTAGGATCGGCTAACATTGATCCAAACCTACTGCAAGTCATCATCTCGATTTCAAGACAATTTGTGGGAGAACTGATGGCCCCGATTACGCCCCTGGGCAAACCTCTTTCGAGGGCTCCGCTTGTGAGCCAGGATGTGCCCCTATCTCCGTCCCTTCAGACGGGAGCCGAACAACCGATCTCGGCCTTCCAGTGGGTGAGCTTGGCACGCGCGAGCTGGACGTGGATTCTGCGGCCGATTTGGTATCTCTGCTTCAAATGGCCGACGCAGCTATTTATAGCGGGCACAGCGACTACCCAACGCTCGAGCGATGTTGGACGCGCGCCTTGGCAGAAAAGGCACTCCCAACAGCAACATAATGAAATGACCCGTTCGATGGTTCGGAACATGAGTCAGGATCGCTAGCGCGGTCAAAGCAATATCAACGGCGCCACTGCCGGTTTCTCACAGGGCACAGCAATCGCTGTGCCCTTCTCTTTGAGCTGCGCATTAGCCAGCCTCCTCTGATTTAAATCCCCTCATCTCCTCGGAGAATCGATGAAGCACGCCATATTGGCCGCGCTCGCCGCGGCTCGCCCTTTCACGTCCGTACGAAACGTGCGGCCCTTCCACCTCGTCGGGCAAAGGGAGGAAGGTCATGTCCTCTGAAGATCCCAAGCTCTCACTGCAGCAAGAACTGGATCGCAACCGTGGCCTGGACCGAGACCTTCTTACGGAATTCAGCGTGTCCAGGGCCAAAGCTTGGCGAGTGGCAACAGCCTTCTTTGTGCTGGCGGCACTCGCTGTCGGTGCGCTGACCGCCCTCCTGCTGAGCTACACGCCCCAACCGCCCTACGTTGTGCGTGTCAATGACGCGACCGGCGAGGTCGAGAACGTATCTCAGGTTGGTGATGCACGGGAAGACTACGGCCCCCGGCTCGCCCGTTACTTCGTCACTCAGTACGTGCTTTCCTGCGAAGGCTACGACTGGCGAACCCTGCAGAACATGTACGACCGCTGCGGGTTGTTCAGCTCCCCTGACGTGCAGAAGCAGTACCACTCGAAGTTCGAGGATGACTCGAGAACGGGCCGGGAAGCCCTGGACAAAAAGTATGGCGAGCACACGCGCCTGGCGATCAGCGTCCGCTCGATCACCCCCGGCCCCAACCAGACCGCCACGGTTCGCTTTACCCGAAGCGAGATCGGCCCCAATCGGGCGCCGAATTCTGAGCAGTTCATCGCCACCCTCGCTTATCGGTTCGTCAATACGCCCATGTCGGAAAGCGTGATCCGTGACAACCCGTTGGGCTTTCAAGTCATTTCCTACTCGACCGCTGTCGAAACGCTGAGGTAATCGTCATGCAAAAAGCACAAATCAACGAACTCGCCCGCCGCCTCGAAGATGTGGGCCGCATGGACAACGCACAGCGCACTGCCCTGCTGCGCGACATTGAGCGCTATGCAAAGAGCGACCTTTACGGCGCCGCCCGCTTGTGCAAGGACCATCTCCAAAAGGATGCGAACCTGCGCCTGCCTACCGCTGTGATGGCCGCTGACCGCATCGGCAAGCACTTCGAAGAGCGGATCCGCGAAGCGCGCCGTCCGGTGGAACTGTACGGGGAACAGGACCGACAAATCCGCCAACCGGAAGACGGTCGCGAGTACAAAGGTCCGATCGTTGGGACGACTCCCAACTGCCTGATTCAGCGTGACAACGAGACAGGCGACCTCATCGTCCACGCACGCAACACGCTGAATCGTTCCTTCGAGATGACCGGCAACGAAGAAGCCCTCGCGATCAGCTATCCGTTCAAGGCCGTCGGAGGCGTCGGCCTGGTGCGCGACGCTGACCATGGTAAGCAGGCCGAGCTGGGCGTCGAGCATCAGCACTCGCACCACCAGGTCCGCCAACGCGAGAGCAACCTCGAGATGGGGCACGCCCGATGAACATCCGCTTCAGGCCTTTGGCCTTGGCGGTGCTGACGGCCGCGCTATGCGCGGTCGCAGCGCCGGCCTGGTCGCTTGACCGCCCTGCAGCTTCGCCCAAGGATCAACGCATCCGCTGGACGGACTATGACGCCGCAGACGTCATTCAGGTCGACACGACGCTGGGTGTCGCAACGCAGATCCAGCTGAACGACGATGAGGACTATGTGACTCATGCTTTCGGTGATTCGGCCGCGTATGACTTTCAGCAGATCGGCAAGCACCTCCTGCTCAAACCTATCGTCGAGCAGGCCGACACGAACCTCCTTTACATCACGACCAAGCGCAACTACTCGTTCCTCCTGAAGTATGAAAAGGCCCGAAAGAGCGGTGGTGTCTTTCGCGTGGTGCTGCGCTACCCCGAGCTTGAGCAGGCAAAGTCGGCCGCCCAGGAAGAGCGTGAGCGCGTTCAGCGCGACCTGGCCACGGCGGACGTCGCCATCAACTGGCAGGCTTACTCGATGAGCGGCGACATCAGCTTGGCACCCAGTGCCGCCTGGGATGACGGTGCGCAGACCTGGCTTCGTTTCGCGCCTGGCCAGGATCTGCCAGCCATTTACTTCGTCGACGCCGACGGCCAGGAGGTCATTGTGAACCGCCATATGGAAGACGAACAAACCGTGGTACTCCATCGCGTCGCCAAACGGTGGCACTTGCGAATTGGCAACCAGGTTCTGGCCGTTCACAACGATGGCCCGCCTGTCGCACGCAGCTTGGCCACCGGGACTGTGTCCCCGCAAGTCGAACGCGTCCTTCGTGAGGAGCCAGCGCCATGAAGTTCTTCAAAAGGCGAAAAAGACCCGGTCAAACCATTGACGCCGTGGCGGAGATCGAGGAGCACCAGGCACAGATACAGGGCCGCGGCCGGCCCGATTTGTCCGGCACGGCCAAGCCGATGCAACAGGGCGCAAAAGCGTTCATGTTTCTGATGATCCTGATTGCTCTGATGGCTATCGGCGTAACGGGATGGCGCGCATTTAACTCGCCCGCTGCAGAGGAGGCCGCGCCCGCCGTGCAGGCGAGAATCGAGAACGTGCTTCCCGGCCTGAAGCTCAGACCCGAACCTCCTCCGCCGCCACCTCCGATGCCTGATTCGCCTCTGGCTACGCCTATAGTGCCTGCTCCAATGCAGGCGGAGCAGAAGGGCGCAGTGCCTGACCTTGCACAGGCCGTGACGGTAGACGCAGTCACCCAGCGGCGCTTGGCCAGCGGCCTTCGTGGCACCAAGGGACAAGAAGGCCAGTCTTCCGGGCAGTCCAGCTCTTCCCCTCCGCCAGCACGCGAAGTCGACAGCGGGCCGATGGCCAGCAAACTCACCCCTATGAAGCTCTCGGCATCGCGAGCAGGTTTGATCGGCAACCGAGACATGTTGATCACGCAGGGCTCGATGATCGACTGCGTCCAGGAAACCAAGCTCGTCACTGCGCAGGCAGGCATGCTGAGCTGCTACGCGCCTCACGATATCCGCTCGACCAGCGGTCGCGTGGTCCTGATCGACAAAGGATCCCGGTTCATCGGCTATCAGCAAGGCGTGCTGGCCCAGGGCCAGCCGCGCGTGGGCGTCGTATGGTCGCGGCTGGAAACGCCCAAGGGTGTTGTCATCCACCTGGATTCGCCTGGCACCGGCCCCTTGGGTGAGGCAGGCCTGGACGGCTTCATCGACACGCACTTCGCTGAGCGGTTCGGCGGTGCCATCCTGGTCAGCTTGATCAGCGATCTGGGCACGTGGGCTACCTCACGTGGCAGCAGCGACAACGGGCAAGTGCAATTCAACACGACGGGCGACGCGGCTACCAACGCGGTTACCACGGTGCTGGATAACACCATCAACATTCCGCCGACGCTATACCGCAACCAGGGAGGCCGGTTGGGGATCTATGTCGCTCGCGACCTGGACTTCAGTTCTGTTTACACGCTCCGGTCCGTCCCGCGGTAGCAGCGCAGTCGCCGGCACTGCCAATGCTGCGAAGCTGACCGAAGCTTCCAACGCATCCTCCGTTAGGCCTGCCTGACCTTCGGGTCTCGGCGGGCCAGACGCATTAATTGGATTCCCTATGAAAGACTCCTCCGGTGCACCGCCCGTCGACTCGGGCGGGCGCGACACAGCGTTGCGCCAGATGATGCGTCCCATCTCTGGCTACATGGCCGACGACGCTGTCCGCGAGATCACCATCACCCGGCCTGGCGTTATCTTTACGCGCTCTCAAGGGCGATGGCATGAGCGCCACGATCCGAAGCTGACCTTCAGCTTTCTGGAAGCGTTGGTGAGCGCCATGGCCAGCTACAACAACGTCAACTTCACGCCAATCATGTCGCTGCTGCTGCCGGACGGGGAGCGCGCTCAGGTTGCCCAGCCGCCTGCGGTGATCGACGGCGCACTCTCGATCAACATTCGCAAGCACAGCAGTGTCGTGAAGACGCTGGACGAGCTGGCCGCAGAAGGGGCCTTCGCCAACTGGGTCAATGTGAGTGGTCTGACGGGACACCTCGACAACCTGACCGACAACGACAAGGAATTGCTCGACCTTCTGACAGCGAGGGATATGTTGCAGTTTCTGCGACGCGCAGTCCTTCAATGCCGCAACATCATTGTCGCGGGCAAGACCGGCTCAGGAAAGACGACGTTCGCGCGCAGCCTCATCGACTGCGTGCCCTCCCTCGAACGCCTCTTGACCATCGAAGACGTGCACGAGCTCTTCCTGCCTAACCATCCCAATCGCGTGCACATGATCTACGGCAAAGGTGCGGGCCGAATGTCGGCGACAGAGTGCATCGAGGCCGCCATGCGCAGCTCGCCCGATCGGATATTCCTGTCCGAGCTGCGCGGCCCGGAAGCGTGGGACTACCTGAACGCTCTGAATACTGGCCACCCTGGATCTGTCACGACCACGCACGCCAACAGTGCGCCCGATTCGTTTGAACGCGTCGCGCTCCTCGTCAAGCAGTCCACGGCCGGCAATCAGATGGATCTCGACACCATTCGGCGCTACCTGTTTTCCACGCTGGATATCTCGCTGTACTTCGCCGACTACAAGCTGACGCAGGTGTATTTCAACCCTGGGCGGGTGCTATGAACAAACGCATAGACGTCGAAATCCCGTTCAGAGCGCCGGTGGGGCAGCCGGGTGTTCTACGGCTCCAGCACGAGTGCGGCAAAGGCCAAACCGCACTTCTAGCCATGGATG
Organism: Achromobacter sp. E1; assembly: GCF_037039475.1. Taxonomy (NCBI): domain Bacteria; kingdom Pseudomonadati; phylum Pseudomonadota; class Betaproteobacteria; order Burkholderiales; family Alcaligenaceae; genus Achromobacter; species Achromobacter sp. E1. The sequence continues at coordinate 853,466 of NZ_CP146253.1, read as the reverse complement.
GCTGTGGCATGCCTGGCGCGCCGACTGCGTCCGCCTCACTTACCACTGCCGACATGCACCAGCTTGTGGATGGCTTGATGGACGCGATCTACGCAATCGAGCGGCAAGAGCGGCTGTGAGTTTAAAACTTGCGTTCGGCTCATGCGTGTAAGTAGCTCTCGCTGGCGCGAGTAGCCCGTTTGCAGGTCACGTGGCGCCCTGGACGCAGCCACAGGTGCTTTGCACCGTCGCTTCCTGGTTCAACCCTCTTCTTCACCTGGCGAGCGCTTCGCTCGCAGCCGAGTAAAATCCATGATTAAAGAACTCGATCTTTCACTTCCGTTCCGGTTCACCGTTATTGCGTTTTGTCTGCTGCTTGTTTTCGTCATTGGTATGGCGAGCGGCATGCAGATGCCTGTTTTCGGGATATCTGCCGGGGTAGTCGCCGCCATGATGTACGTCACGGCGGTGAGTTACGACCGCCGTCTGAAGGCACGCGTCACCCAGCCGCGGCCCATCGTCTGGAAGGTCACTGTGAACGGGATATCGGTCGGGACAATGGCCGACAGGCATTACGCCGCTATTCAGCGCAGCGTTCTCCGTAATAGCGGTGTCGCCGTCGAGCAACTTATGTCCTCTTCGAAGTGGTCGGCCGCCCTCGCTGCGAAGATGTTGCTCATCTGGCCCCTAGTTCTCTTCTGGCTACTGGCACTTCTTGCAATGGCCTTTCCCAATGAAGCGGTACCTATGCTGCAGGAGCTATCGGCGGAGTGGCACGCACGCGCATGGGGCAGCGCAACGCTGACGAATATTGTCGGCATCACCGGCGCGATTTCCATTTTCTTGGCATACCTTTCCATGCCGCCGCGTGTGCGCTCTCGCTACAAGCAGGCCACCGACGCCTTGCTACGCCTGCACTTCAACACGGCCGCCGACGGTGACGTGCAAGTTCATCGGCTTCCGGCCTATACAAACCATGCAAGCCGTACTTGAGCATATGCGCAGCGCCTTTCGCCGGAGGATGCAAGCACGCCTCTTCAAAGGATCGTTGCGGCCACACACCGAAGCGCTAGCGCTCGATGTCATCGATCCGCGCGTCCGTGCACTGGTTGCGGCGTTCAACGTCGACGGCGTCGTCTCATCAGTAAGCAGCTGCGAAGGACATCGGCTGTGGCGCCTGCCGACGCGTCGGACGCCCTTCGTTATGTTCCGTACGGATGTCGCTCGGTCCGCGCGCCTCGCGGGTAGGATCCTGCTTGATTATGGGCAGGCGTGCGAGCTGCAGCACTATTGGGCCATCGACGCAATGTTCGATGCCAACGGCGAGCTCGTCTTCCATCTTCACTGCCCGGACTCCCGATTCCAACGCCAAAAGGTGGACGCCGACTTTATGCTCCTCGCGCATTGGGCTCGAGACGTCTTTCAAGGCCACCCCGCCCAGCAAGCCTGAAGTCCCGGCCGAGCTCGAGGCGCCATCCGAGCGAGCGCGCCAGCGAAGGCGGCCAGCGCGCACTCTGTCCTCTCTGTTTCGTAATCCCAGCGCGCCCGGCCAAGTCCGGGCTTGCGCTGCCGTCGGCGGACCATTCACACCGCCCCGACGCCAATTTCACCCGGAGACTTCCATGACCCGAGCGAACCGCAAACGCGGCGCGCAGGAAGCACGCACCCGCATGGCCTACAAGATCATGCAAAGCGTCTTCGACCGCTGCCGCGCCGAAGGCCTCAGCGCCGAACAAACCCACCAGGCCATCAAGGACGCGTACCCCTGGGGCGAGCGCCGTGCCTGGCCCTACAAAGCGTGGCTGATGGCCCGCCGCGAGTTCTACGAAGCACACGGCCTGCCCCTGCGTGCACGTCGTTCCATTGCTGAATCTCTGGAGGCTGACTCGTGATCGGCAAGCTGTACCCGCACCATCCATTACCCGGCAAAACCTCGAAGCAACGCAAGGGACGAACATGAGCGTCGAAGCATCCAAATGGGCCAGAATGGCCGACGTCCAGAAATCCTCATCCAAGCTCGTGTTGCTCAACTTGGCGCAGCTCGTCCGGTACGATGCCGAGCATTGGACCGTTTTCGCATCAATCGACTACCTGGCCAAGGTCACGCATCTGAATCGCAAGACGGTCATCGAGGCGCTTGGTCGGCTTCGCGAACTGGGCGCGATACAGGACACCGGGCGGCGTGCGGGCGACAATCGCAGCAGCATCATCTATCGCTTGTGCCCGAATGCGGTCCCGCTGATCGATCTAGCGGCCACCGGTGCTGTCGCCGGCGGCGAGGCTCAGGCGGCGCAGCAAGACTTGGGCCTGCAGGACGAGGGAGACGATGCCCCCGCGGCCGCGCCGCCAGTCGACAACCCGCCACCGTTGGACCAACGGCAGCCGGGCGATCGGGATGGAGCCGGTATTGACGGCATGTCCGAGGGGTTGCCCAGAGAGGGCGTCATGACCTCAGCAGGCGACTCCAGCCCCACCCACGACAGTTCTCGGAATTCCGCTCCCGCGACGTATGCAGCCACCGGCAAGGCGGCGAAGGGCTCCCGGAAAAAAGGCCGAAGGCGCCAGCCCGAAGCGCGCGGTGCCGGCGCCGGTGCCACCAGGCTCCCGGTGACCTGGACACTGCCGGAGCGATGGCGAAGCTGGACGCAGGAACAGCGGCCGCTCTGGACGCACGAGAAGATCGACGCCATGGCCGCCACATTCAGCGCCTACATGAGATCCAGGCCCGGCGAGCTGGGCACGTCGCCCGATTGGTTCGAGTCGTGGCGGCTTTGGGTTTTCCGAGAGCGCGAGCCCGGCGAAGCCGCCGGCGCGGCGTGGCAGAACAGTTGGACCGGCATCGTGGCCACGGGCAAGAAGCTGGGCGTGGAACAGGCCCCGAACGAGCCACCTCCCCATTTCAAGGCGCGCGTGTTCCAGGCCGCTGGGCTCGTGCCGTCCCATTAGAAATTGTCCACAGCCTGGCCCAGTATCGGGACCAGTCCCAATTTTGGGCCTAGCCCGAAAAGTACTTTTTGCCCGTCCCAGTTTCTGCTTTCGCCAGTACCGAAAACGGCTTTTTGCCAGTACCGAAAACGGTACCCAATAGGTATATATAGGTTTTATAGGTTTTAGAGAGAGTCGCGCGCGAGGCGCTGGCTCATCGCGAACGCCGATCCGCCTACCCTCCGATCGCTGCGCTCCCTCCGCCCCGACGCCTGCGGCGCCGGCCTGAACCCATAGCTTCAGTCCCCCTCTCCGCCGGCGCGATGCGCCGCCAGGCGGGGGAAAGGCAGCCCCCCAGGGCGTTGCGGGCCGCTGGCCTCGCCCCGCCCTTAGCGCCACGACCTGTCTGCCGAACGCCTCCAATGCCGCGCCACCGCTGCTGACCTCCATGGCTGCGCTGCCTGCATACCCCAGAAAAAGGTCCGTCCCCTTCCCGGCGGGCATCCCGCCGGGTGGGGATCGGAAGGCCCCAAAAGCGCGGGGGCTGCTGCCCCCCTGGCCGGCCGCCTAGCGGCGTCCGCGCTTCCGACCCCCCGGGGAACCGCAACGGTTCCCCCGCGCCCGCCCACGGGCGCGGCTCCCCCTCCTTCAACCCCGGTTCTGCAGCACGAGGGGCGCCACCGCTCACGTCAACTCAACCGCACGCCGGTGCTCAGCCTGGAGCGCTACGCACCTTCACCTCACGAGGAAATCTCATGAAAATCTCCGACCTGAAAGCCAAATTCCAAGCGTTGTTTCGCTCCGCCCAACCCGATCGCGCGCCCGTTTCGAACGGCCCGCGAGCTCTTTCCGCCGACGGCGAACGCAAGCCGGTCGACATCTCCATCGTCAGCACCGGCGAGCGATTCGTTCACGTGCCCTCAACGCCTCAACCTGGCGAAGTCAGCCACGCAGCCGATCAGATGGACGTAGACCCCGCCGATTCCTATGAGCAACATCTCTCTGCGCTCGAGCGCGAAGCCGAAGCGAAGCTACGGCTATGGGACGGAAAGTCGGTAAGCGATATCGACGCAGGCGTTTTCGATGACTTCCGAAATCTCGAAGACCACCCGGTCATGCGAGAAACCGTGCCCACGCCGGTGGTTCGGAAAGACTTCTTAAACCCGTCGCCGCTAGACGAGAACGCGGTCGAGAAGGTCACCTTACTGGCGGTCGACACGCAAGGCCAAGCGCTTCTCAAGACACAACTATGGCACCACGTGAGCGACTTCGAACAAACCACCTACGACATCATGCCTATAGCGGAGGCCATTGATGAGCTGCAGCGACACGGCGCCAGCGAGGATTTGACGCTCGTGATTGGCGAAACTCTGTGGCGTGGTTCGACACCGGCCGAAGTGAAACCGGCTGAAGTCGGCGCGACGTATCGGGGTGCCATTCTTGATGTGCAGGGCAGCAAGGTTTATCAGCTCGTGTCGAACGGCACTGCCATCTCGCACGACGCAGGCAGGATGAGCGTACCCGATCCGCTTCGATTCGTAGGCAGAGAGGTGGACATCAGCTACCCGTGCGGCAAAGTTGGCCTGGTGCGCGAGGTGGAATCCCTCGCGCTCGAAGCCACCGCGTGGCAGAAGGCAGGTGCGGAGAAAATTTCGGCCGCCCTCGAGCGGTAACCCGGCGTCCGCGCAACTCACCGAACCTGGGAAACGCCTCTCCATGCAACAGAATCACGCCCCGCCGGCCAACAAAGGCGAGATCGTTCAGCAGCTAAACGCGTTGAATGCCACCGACCAGCGCGCGCGGTTTCGCGCGCTACTTCCGTTGATAGACCGACTCGTCAGACAGGGAGTCCCCCACGCCAAGATCGTTGAATCCCTGATCAACGCTGATTTGCCCGTGACACTTCTGTCGCTTCGAAAGGCGCTCTACCGATGGCGCAAGCGGTCCGTCGCTTTGGAGATCGACGACAACGTGCCCGACCGCCATTCCGCGCCCAGCTCCGAGGCAAGTCTGCCTTGTCCATCGCGCATCCCCGATACCCCCGCTCCTGGCGGCATTCAAAGCAAGGCCGACTTGGTTCGGCTTCGCCTAGCCTCAGATCACATTGACCTCAACGAACTGGCCGAAATCGGCCGAAGAAAATAGGCATCACCCATGAAAATCGCAACCGTCAATTATTCCGGCTCGGTCGGCAAAACCGTCACGACGAGCCACCTGCTGGCGCCCCGCATCCCGGACGCCGAAATCATCGCCGTTGAGTCGACGAACGAAAGCGCAGCCGATCTTGGGCTGGATGTCGAACAGATGCGCGGCGGGCAATTTGGCCGCCTCTTTCGCAAGTTGCTGATGGCAGAAGCCGCCATCGTCGACGTCGGCGCCTCCAACATCGAGGACTTTCTGGCCGAGCTGGTGAAGTACGACCAGGCGCATCTCGAGATCGATTACTACGTCCTGCCCGTGGTCAGTTCGGGTAAAGCGCAACGCGAGACGATCAAAACGATCCAGGCCCTCTCGGAGATGGGCGTGCCGGCCGACCGCGTGCGAGTGCTCTTCAATCGGGTCGATTCCGATGTCCGTGAGGAGTTCGCAGCTATCTTCGGCTACGCCCGCAAGTCCGGCGACTTCCAGGCCAATCCGGAAGCGGCGATTTTTGAAAACGAGGTGTTCGATCTGCTGGCCAACAAGCGCACCACGATCAAGGAAATTCTCGCCGACCCGCGCGACTACCGCCAGGAGCTGCGTCAGGCTGATCGTGACGATGCGAAGCTCGTCAGTCACCTCAGCGACATGCATGCCCTGCAGTCGCTTGCGCGTCCGGTCGATCGGCAGCTGGACAAGGCGTTTGGCGCACTCTTCCTGTAGGGGACTCTGTGACCGCCATTCAGCCCGAAAGCGCAGCCGCCTCGTCCCCCATCCCCCGAAGCAGGATGGAGCTTCTGTATCGCGACATGCTGCAGGAAAGCGCTCAACTGGTAGGGCAGATGGAGCAGCTGACAGCACGGCAGGAGGGGATCGCCCAGGCAATGCAAGCGCTGCCCTCCACTGTGCGCCAAGCAGGCATGGAGGCTGCGGTCAATGCGGGCGGCCAGGCCGCCCGCTCGCTTCTTGAGGCAAGCCGCACCCTCGCTAAGTCGACGTCCGAAGCCCGAATCGCGACTCGCGTCGCAACCCGGGCTCTGCCGACGGCCGCGTGGCGAGCTGGTCTCCTGTGCGCGGTCTGCGCGCTCATCGGCAGCGGCATCGGCGGCGCCCTTGTGGCGCTCGCGCTTTATCGGTAGCCCCTGCGGGCGCTATTTCAATGGCGCCCTAGGCGCCTTATTCCTATTCCGAAAGGACTTTCATGGCACCCGACATACGCCGGCGAATTATCAAGTTCGCCCTTCTAGTTCTTCCTCTTTGCGCTTGGCTTTTTACAGCCAAGGTGCTATCCGGCCTCCCCTTCTCCCACATCACCTGGACGGTGCTATCACACTGGGTAGTCTCCACGCCAGACTACCCCTCCCTAATCGCCGCGCCCATCATCGCCCTCATCCTGGCACTCGCACTTTCGCTCACGCTCAAGAAGTACTCAACCAAAGACGGCTTCGACGGCGCCGGGTACAAGAAGCACATTCGCGGTACCGAGGCGGTCCCTGTCAAGAAGCTGAAGAAGCTTTGCGCCGAAAACGGCCGCCAGCAGATCGATGTGGCCGGCGTCCCGATGCCCACGGGCATCGAGAATCTTCACATCCTGCTGAACGGAGCAACGGGCAGCGGCAAGTCGGTGCTATTGCGCAACCTGGTCTATTCCGCCCTGCGGCGTGGCGACCGAATTGTCGTGGTCGATCCGAACGGCGATCTCTACAGCAAATTCGGGCGGGAGAGCGACGTCCTGCTCAATCCCTATGATCAGCGGACCGAGGGTTGGTCATTCTTCAATGAGGTGCGTGCGGAGTACGACTGGAAGCGATTAGCGCTGTCTATTGTTCCGCTGGGCAAAGACGCTAACGCGGAAGAGTGGAACGGCTATGCTCGACTCCTGCTTCGTGAGGCTGCCCGCAAGCTGAACGAACTAGGAAACCCGTCCATCGAAGAGCTCTTTCGTTGGACCACGATCGCCTCCGACAAAGACCTTCGGGCCTTCCTTTCCGGCACGCTTGCCGAGTCCCTGTTTGCCGGCTCATCTGAGGCCAACAAAGCCCTGACGAGCGCACGCTTCGTGCTTTCCAAGTATCTGGCAGAACACGTCACGATGCCTGCTGGACAGTTCAGCATTCGTGACTGGATGGAGCACGGCACCGGCAGTCTCTACATCACGTGGCGCGAGGACATGAAGGAGGCGATGAAGCCTCTCATCTCCGCATTCGTTGACGTTTTCTGCTCGGCACTGCTTTCGCTGCCAGAAGATCAGGCGCGCCGGTGGTGGCTGGTCATCGATGAACTGGGGTCGATGGAGAAGATGGCCAGCTTGGAGGACTTCTTGACGAAGGGGCGCAAGAACGGTGGCCGCGCGCTTGCTGGCCTTCAATCGGTATCCCAAATGGACGACATTTTCGGAGAGAAGATGTCCCAGACGCTACGCGCAAGTTTCCGCTCGCTGGTCGTGCTCGGCGGCTCCAAGACGGACTTTGAAACAGCAGAAGTCATGTCCAAGTCGCTCGGTGAGCATGAGGTCGCGCGGCCGGAATACACCGATAGCCGAAACCCTGGAAAGACGCCGAACACGAGCGAACGCATGGTCCGCTCGACAGAACGCGTCGTTACCGCCGCGCAGGTACAAACGCTGCCTGAACTCACCGGCTGGGTTGCCTTCGCGGGCAACCGGCCGATCTCGAAGTTCGAGCTCCAGCCGGCAACCTTCGCTATTCGCAATGCGCCCTTTGTCGAAGCGAGGCGCAGCGGCGCTCAAAGTATGACCAATTCGTCTGCCAGCGGCCCTCAACCCTGGTCGCAAGTCGACCTACCCGAGGATCCGACTCTCGCGGCGTAAGCGCATCACACCAGGTCGCCGGCAGCGCCGGCGGCCGCTCGCATGGAACATCCGATGATTTCGCTCAAGACCATCCACCGGAGCGCCGCCAACAAGGCGTCGCACTACTACGCAGACCAGAAGGATGACTACTACAGCCGCGACGGTACTGCGGCGCAGTGGCAGGGAAAAGCTGCAGAGGCCCTTGGCCTCACTGGCAGCATCCAACAGGACGAGTTCCTGCGGGCGCTCCGCGGTGACTTCGGATCTGAAGTTGCACTGTCTCAATCGGTTCGGCTTGATGCCAAAGCCAGGGCCGCGCTTGACATGACGTTCTCCCCTCCAAAGAGCGTCAGTATCCAAGCGCTGGTCGGCAAGGACCCTTCTGTTGTAGCCGCACATGACGCGGCGGTCACCAAGGCGCTGGCATTCATTGAGCAGGAGCTGGTGCGGGCACGCCAAACGGAAAAGGGCGTCACCACCATGGAGCGCAGTGGGAACGCCGCGATCGCCAAGTTTCGCCACGAGACTGCCCGCCCGACGGACGGTGCGTACTCGGACCCCCAACTTCACACTCACGCGCTAGTTCTGAATATTACCCAGCGCGCGGACGGGTCCTGGACCGCGATCTCGAACGATGAGATCTACCGGCTCGTTTCGCTGGTGCAGTCAGTCTATTCGGCAGAGCTCGTCGCCGAGCTGGAACGCGCCGGGCACGCCATTCGATATGAGGGCAAGAGCTTTGAACTTGCGCACGTCTCTCGAGAACAGATCGAAGCCTATTCGAAGCGTTCTCAAGACATCAATGCCGAACTGGCTTCGGTGGGTGCAACTCGTCTTACCGCAAGTCCCAAACTCAAACAGACGATCGCGCTCAAGACGCGCAACAACAAAGCGCCGGAGCTCACTCGCGAGGAGTTGCAGCGCGACTGGGAGCGGCAGGCCAGGGATCTCGGCGTGTCATTCGAGCCGTCGAACACACCGACCGGCAAGGCGGCCGAGCGCACGCCGCAGGCTCAATCCTTGACGGCCGACGAATGCTTGAAGTGGGCAATCAAACACCACACGGAGCGCGAGTCAGTCATGGATGGCAAGGCATTGCTGAAGACAGCGCTGCGCCGATCCCACGGCACGGGCGTCAACCTGGCAGACCTCAAAGGTGCCGTCAAACGATCGTTAGATAGGGGTCACCTAATCCTTGGCACGCTGCAGTATCGCCACGCCAAGGACCGTGATGCGCCCGCAATGTATCGTTCCGAGATGGTTGACGCGTTGGTTCAAGGCGGCACTACCAAGAGGCAGGCGGAAGAACAGGTCCGCAAGTCTATTGCCCGAGGCGAATATGTCCCCACGGGCGCCCGCTACACCACGCAATCCGCGCGTGAGCGTGAAAAGCGCATTTTGCAGATTGAGCGCGAAGGCCGTGACGCCGTCGCCCCGATCCTGCAGGTGGACGCGGCGCAGGCTGCGTTGGCTGACAAAAAGCTCAAGCCTGGGCAGCTCGCGGCGGCCGGCCTGATACTAAGCACGCCGCATCGCTTTGTCGGCGTGCAGGGATTGGCCGGCACCGGCAAGTCGCACATGCTGGCGCAGGTCAAGGAGGCGGCAGAAGCGGCCGGCTATCGCGTCCAGGCGGTGGCGTCTTACGGCAAGCAGATCGAGGCGCTGCGAGAGCTGAACATGGAGGCACGTACAGTGGCCTCCGTGCTTGAAGCGCGCCAGAAGGACCGCTTCAAGTTGGACGCGAAGACGGTCCTCGTCATCGACGAAGCCGGCGTGGTTCCCGCCCGAATCATGGAGCGCCTCATGAAGATGGCCGAGGCCGACGGTGCTCGTGTGGTCATGCTCGGCGACACCGGCCAGACCAAAGCGATTGAAGCGGGCCGACCGTTTCACCAGCTGCAGGCGGCCGGCATGGAGACTTCGCTCATGGGGGACATCATCCGCCAGAAATCGCCAGAACTGAAGGCGGCGGTGGAACTCGCCGCGGCTGGCAAGGCGTCCGCATCCCTCGCCGTGTTGGACGGAAAGCTCAAAGCGGTCCATTCCATCGATGACGACGGCACCCGCTATGACGCCATCGCCTCCAAGTACGCCACGCTCGACGGGGATGAAAGGCGTGAAACGCTGATCGTCACAGGCACGAACGATTCGCGCAATGCACTGAACGAGGCAACGCACCAGGCGCTGGGCCTGTCTGGCCGTGGATTCGACTTCAATCTGCTCACCCGTCGCGACACGACCCAGGCGGAGCGACGGGTGGCGAAGTACTACGTCGCCGGCGACATCCTCCAACCGGAACGCGACTACAAGACGGGCAACCTACGCCAGACCGAGATGTACCGCGTCATCGGCGTAGCGCCAGGAAAGCCAAATGATCTGGTTGTCGAACATGTCATCACAGGAGAGCGCACGCAGTTCAATCCTGCACGCGCCGCCAAGCTTTCCGTATACGAGCCAGTCCAGGCGGAATTGTCTGCAGGCGACTGGGTGCGAGTGACACGGAACAACGCCAAGCTTGACCTTGTCAACGGTGGCCGATTCGAGGTGCTGGCGGTAACCCCCACCACCGTCACCATTGGCGGCAACGGCCGGAGGCTCACGCTGGATGCTGCCACCGGCCCCCTACACCTGGATCGCGCATATGCCACGACCAGCCATAGCGCCCAGGGCCTCACATGCGACCGCGCACTCATCAACGCGGAGAGCTTTAGCCGGACCACGCAGCGTGACGTCTATTACGTGGCTATTTCACGCGCACGTCACCATACGGAGATCTACACGAACGACGCCAGCGAGTTGGCCGGCGTCGTAGATCGGCTCGAGGAAAAGACTGCGGCCTTGGACATCGGATTGGAAGCTACCCGCCCTTGGCGTCCATACAAAGCGCCTGCCACGATGGAACACCACACCAAATAGGATTAACAATGCAATCTATTCAAACACCGTTCTTCACGCTAACCGTCAAGGGAAGCTTTGTCCACATTAAAAGTACCGGGCTGGCGGGGGCCCAGGGCGTGATCCATTTAGTCGAGAGGGACGCCTTAGAAACCTTCGACCAGCTGCTGCACGTCCGCGAGTCCTCCTACACGAACTGGGCCGAGGATCCGTACCCAGTGGAATGCGGCGCGGTGCTGCTGCGCGTCGATGACATTACTCATGCAGAGTACGGCCGCTTGCAGGTCGAGCTAGAACGGCATCCGAGCAGCGGATCGTTGGCTCTGGGTGAACCTGAGCAGGAGCAGATCCAGTTGCAAGCACTTCTGCAATTGCGGCACCAGGTCATGCACTTGTTCGAGATAACCCGACCGGACGAAGCAGCGCGGGCGTGCACTGCCGAGCGAGCACAAATACTGCTCCGCCAAGCCAAAGGCCTCACCTTTTTACCGCCGGAAGGCTATTGCTATCGCTGCGAGGAGGACGTCACTCTGGAAATTACAGACGCCACCGGCATGACCGGCTGCCCGAAGTGTCACGTTTCCTGGTGCGACTAGCATCCAGCTAAGAGCGCCGCCTATATTCTTGCGGACAAGCGATCACGTTGCGTAGTGAAAGCGAGAAATATAATCGGCCGCAGGTTTCTCGCCGTCTGATCGCCCGAACGACCGCTCACGAAGTGCGATAAACACTCAAAAGTGTTATTGCGTAAACCCGCAGCCGGCCACTCTTGGCCCGGAGTGGTCGTCGAAGACAGGCAATTTTCGACCTGAAGCCGCAAAAGGCGCACGATCACTCCCGCCCCACCGTCGCCAAGTGGGGAAGGTTCTCTCCCCATCCGGCGTGCGTTCAGCGCGTCCATTGCGCGCACTAAAAGTCTAGGCGGATTCGCCCAATGGCTTGCTCATAATGATGCTGCGATAATTAGTGTGTGCCCATTGCGCAAATTCAATCGGCCGGTAGCCGCGTGAGATGTACCAATCTTGCAAATGCGTTGCGGGTTCGGCGGTATCTAAAGCGATTTCACTGGCACCACAGTTTGCCGCCCGAGCTTCGGCGTATTTCATCAGTCTGGTCCCGAGCCCCGACCCTTGTAGAGCGGGGTCCACCCCCAGCTGATGAAGACTAGCGACATCGGGCCGATCGAGCCATGGTGTCCCTCTGGTCCGTGGCGGAGGAACGTAGAGTACGGTCCCCACCAAGTTGCCGCCCGCAACCGCCACATAACACTCCCCAGCATCCAAGCGCTGCCGCGTGACATCGTCGGACTGATCTACAGCTTTGAACTGCCATCCCATTTCACCGAGTTGGGCATATGCTCGGTGCAGTAACGAAGTGAGAGTCGAAATATCGTCGTCGGGTGTAAATAGCCGGACGTCAACAGAGGTAATATCGATTTCCACGTCTTACCTTGCAAACTTGGTTAGAAGTCTCGAATATATATCAGGTAGGCGACCGCTTCTGGCGGCTAGCCGTCCTTGTCGACCGGCCGATGGCGGCCAGAAGCGGTCGTATAACTTGCCCTTTTGAATGTCCGCTTTAACTCGCCATTGAGAGCTCGACCGGGTCCGCGCCCCTACCCGCCTAGGCGCTGATCACCACTTCCACGCCCTGGGCGCGGATCGCGGCCACGACCTCCAGGTCGGCCGCCGGATCGGTAATCAGGCGCTGCCCCTGCTGCCAGGCGGCCACGCGGAAACTGGCATGCGCGTTGAGCTTGGTGTGGTCGGCCATCACGGTGGTACGGCTCGCCGCCGCGATGAAGGCGCGGTTCATGGCGCCGTCCTCGCTGTCGCGCATGAATATGCCGGCGGCGGACACCGCGTGCACCCCGAGAAACGCCTCCCGGATCTGGATGCCCGACAGCGTGTCGTTGTCGGCGCGCTCGATAGTGGCCTGTTTGCGAGTGTCGAGCCGGCCAGCCAGCACATACACATACGCCATTCGGCTCTGCCCGGCCGCCGCGGCCACGGAAAGCCCGTTGGTGATGACGTGTAGATCCTGGTGGCCGCGCAGAGCCTGAGCCAGCGCGTGCGCAGTGGTGCCGGCGTTGATCAGGATGCTGTCGCCATCGGAGATGTACTGCGCCGCGCACTCCGCGATCGCGGCCTTCTCGGCCGACTGCTGATTGTGCCGCTCGGCATAGCTGTACATCTCATAGCGCGCATTGCCCTCGGCCAGCACCTCGTGCAAGGCCACCGCGCCGCCATGGGTCCGTGCCAGCATGCCTTTGTCGCCCAGTTCGAGCAGATCGCGCCGGATGGTGATGGGCGAGGTCGAAAAGGCCTGCGCCAGATCGCGCACGGTCACGGCGTTGGTTTCTTGCATACGCGCGAGGATGCGCTGCTGACGTTCGGCTTTGAGCATATTTGATCGTTATCGGGCCGGGGCCGCCACCCTATCACACAGAGATTTCTGGAGCCTTAAAAAATGAAATGATCGATATTGATCTTTTATAAACGAATTTGTTCATATCTGCGTCACATTCGATCAATAAAGTAGCGGACATGACAACTTTCACCCCCTATCCAGCGATCGTTTTTGATCTCGACGGCACGCTGCTCGATACTTGGCCCAGCCTGCTGGCGGCCGTGCGCGCCGTGGCCCCGGCCTCGGCCCCCAGTCTCGATCCGACCGCGCTGCGTCTGGCGTTGAGCCAGGGCGTCGGCCCAATGTTCAAACGCGCCGCCGCGCAACTGGCCGGCCCTGAAGACGGGGCGCGTCCCGCGCTGTTCGCGGCAATGTCGCGCCACTATCTCGATCACACGCTGGTGACGGCCACGCCCTACGCCGGCACCGGCGCACTGCTGGCCGGCCTGCGGGCGGCCGGCCATACGCTGGCCGTGTGCACCAACCGCGACCGCGCCTCCACCCTGACCCTGCTGGCGCACCACGAATGGCGCGCGCACTTCAGCCACGTCCATTGTCTCGACGACGGTCTGCCGCCCAAGCCCGATGGCGCGCCGCTGCTGGCCACACTCGAACGTGTCGGCCATCCCTCCGGACGGGCCCTGTTCGTGGGGGACTCGCAGGTCGACGCGCGCTGCGCACAGGCCGCCCGCGTGGATTTCGCCGCCCATCGCGGTGGCTACCATGCCCGGCCCGGTGACCTTGCCCCCGCCGTATTCACCTATGACCATGCCGGCGACCTGAAGCACTGGATCGCGTCGCACCCCACCCGCGTCCTGGAGACAGAAGATGACTGACCTCGTCCTTGACCAGATCAGCAAGTCCTATGGCAGCACGACAGTGCTCGACCGTCTCTCGCTCACCATCCACGATGGCGAGTTCCTGACCCTGCTGGGCGCCTCGGGCTGTGGCAAGTCCACGCTGCTCAAGCTGCTGGCCGGACTGGAGATGCCCGACAGCGGCACCCTGCGCAAGGGCGACACCGACATCCTGGCGCAGTCGCCCAGCGAACGCGACTGCGCCATGGTGTTCCAGTCGTACGCGCTCTATCCACACATGAGCGTGGGCGACAACATCTGCACCCCGCTCTATATGCGCTCACTCAACTTCGCCCAGCGCCTGCCCGGTGCGCGCTGGCTCATCCCCGGTACGCGCCGCCGTGTGCGCGACGCGCAGGACCAGGGCCGCCAGGTGGCCGGTATCCTGGGCATCGACCATCTATGGACACGTAAGCCAGCCCAGCTCTCTGGCGGCCAGCGCCAGCGCGTGGCGTTGGCACGCGCGATGGTGCGCCGACCCTCGCTATTCCTGTTCGACGAACCACTCTCCAATCTCGATGCGAACCTGCGCCAGTCGCTACGCAGCGAAATCCGCCAGTTGCACGACCAGCTCGGCGTGACCTTCGTCTATGTCACGCACGATCAGCACGAGGCCATGTCCATGTCGGATCGCGTGGCGGTGATGAAGGGTGGCCACATTCTGCAGTTGGGCACGCCGCAGGAGATCTACCACGCGCCTCAACACGCAGACGTCGCCGCATTCGTGGGCGCGCCGCGCATCAACTTCCTGACCGTGGGCCACGACGGCGCCGGCCGCGCTGCGCTGCAGGAACAGGCCATCGAGCCACACTTCCCCACGCGCAGCACCCGAATGGCATTCCGTCCACACGCCGCCACGCTCGCGCCCATGCGCGATGCCCTGGTGGTAAGCGGCACGGTGCAGTTGGTGGAATTCACCGGGGCCGACTGCATGGTTACGCTGCAGACTGCAGGGGCGGAGAAGGTCGTCGTGGTGCTGCCCGCCAGCAACCGCATCCACACCGGCGAGGTGCTGCGCGTGTACGTGCCACTGACGGCCTGGCATGCGTTCGATGCCGACGGCCACAGTCTCGCTGACGGCCAGCGCGCGCTGTCGCTGGCCGCCTAGGAGCCGGGATGCGCATCAAGCCTTTGCAACTAACGCTGCTACTCGGGCCAAGCCTGGTGTTGACCCTGCTGCTGCTGGTGCTGCCGCTGGTGGTGGTAGCGCTCATGTCGCTCACCGACTGGCAGTTCGGCGCGGCCAGCTGGAACTGGATCGGCCTGGGCAATTACGCCGATCTGTGGAACGACACCACGTTCCGCAAGAGCTTCGCCAACACCGTGTACTACCTCATGGTGGTGTCGCTTGGCTCGATCGCAATCGGCCTGGCCGTGGCGCTCCTAATCGAGTCGCATGATTCCTGGCGCGGCTTCTACCGCACCGCGTTCTTCATGCCGGTGGCCTCGACACTGATCGCGATGGCGGTGGTGTGGCAGTTCCTGATGCACCCCTCGGTGGGCTTTCTCAACCACGTGCTGGGCTGGTTCGGCGCCGAGCCGCGCAACTGGCTCAAAGACTACGACCTGGCCCTGCCGGCGCTGGCGGCCATCGGCATCTGGCAGATGTCGGGCCTGGCGCTGGTGATGTTCCTGGCCGGTCTGAAAAGCATCCCGGCCGAACTGCGCCACGCCAGCCTGCTCGACGGCATGCGCCATCCGCTCGACCGCCTGCTGCGGCTCACTCTGCCGATGCTCGGCCCAACCATGCTGTTCGTTGTCACGGTGTGCGGTATCCGTTCGCTGCAGGTGTTCGATACGGTACACGCGCTGACCCAGGGCGGCCCCAACAAATCCACGGAGGTGCTGCTGCACACCATCTACGCCGAGGGCTTCGGTTTCTTCCGCATGGGCTATGCGGCGGCCATGGTGGTGGTGTTCGTCGGCTGCATCTTCGTGCTCACGCTGGTGCAGCAGGCCAGCATGGAAAAACGGACACTCCACTGATGAAAAATCCCATGCAACCCGGGCTGCCCTGGCGCGTGCTGCGTCACACACTGCTACTGGCCGGCGCCGCGGTCTATCTGCTGCCCTTCGTCTGGATGCTGTCGACATCGCTGAAACCGGCCGACGAGATCTTCCGCGACGGCTTCCACCTGTTGCCGCGGCAGTGGGCCGCGGTCGACAACTACACCCGCGCGCTGACCCAGGTGCCACTGCTGCGCTATCTGTGGAACGGCATCGTGGTGTGCGGCGGGATCCTGATCCTGCAGATCATCGTGTCGCTGCCGGCCGCCTATTGCTTTGCCAAGCTCAAATTCCGTGGAAAGCGCCTGGCCTGGGGTCTGGTGCTGCTATCGCTGATGATTCCATTCCAGGCCACCGCGATCCCGCTCTACATCCTGCTTTATCACGCCGGCCTGCTCGACACCACCGCAGCGTTAATTCTGCCGTTCATCGCCTCAGCCTTCGGCATCTTCCTGATGCGCCAGTTCTTTATAGGCGTACCCGACGACCTGATCCATGCTGCGCGGCTGGACGGCATGGGCGAGTTCGAATTGGTGTGGCGCGTGATGATGCCTGCGGCTATGCCCGCGCTCATCGCCTTCTCGATTTTCTCCGTGGTGTGGCATTGGAACGACTACTTCTGGCCGCTGCTGGTAATCAACACCACCGATCTGGCCACCCCGCCGCTGGGCACCATGTTCTTCAAGAACGAGGAAGCCGGCACGGATTTCGGCCCCCTAATGGCAGGCACGGTGATCATCACCCTGCCCTTGCTCTTGTTCTTTCTGTCGGCGCAGAAGCGCTTCATCGAGGGCGTTACCCTCACCGGTGTCAAAGGTTAAAGGAACCTCCATGCAATTCAAACTGCTGTTCGGCCTGCTGGCCGGCGTCGCCCTGATCGGCAATGCCGCCCAGGCCGCCAAGATAGAACTGATCGTCGACTACCCCTATCCCGACATGTTCAACACGGTGCACGAGGAAATCGCCAAGCGCTTCACGGAGAAGTTTCCCGACTACACCGTGAAGTTCCGCGCGCCCACGCCCGAATACGAGGCCGCCGCGCAACAGGCGCTGCGGCATGCCGTCACGCGCCAACTGGCCGACGTGTCGTACCAGGGCCTGAACCGCCAACGCGTGTTCGTCGACCGCAACATCGCGGTCGATCTCACGCCCTTCATCCAGGCCGAGAAGGATTGGGATAAGAGCGGGTATAGCCCTGCGCTGATGTCGCTCGGCCAAGTCAATGGCAAGCAGGTGGGTATCGGCTTCTCGCTCTCGACCCCGATCGTCTACTACAACATGGACCTGCTGGAGCGCGCCGGCGTGAAGGCCGACGCGCTGCCCAAAACCTGGGACGACATCCTCGCCGCCGCCGACAAGTCGCGCGCCGCCAACGCCGGCACCAATGGCCTGCACTACGACTGGGAAATCACCGGCAACTGGCTCTGGCAGGCCATGGTGTTCTCGAAGGGCGGCAGCATGCTCGACGCGAGCGAAGCCAAGGTGGCCTTCGATGACCAGACCGGCCGCGAGTCGATCGAGCAGATGGGCCGCATGGTCGAGCACGGCACCATGCAGAACTTAAAATACAAGGACGCCGCCCAGCTGTTTGTGACCGGCAAGCTCGCTGTGCTGTCATCGTCCACGTCACGCTTGTCGACCATCGAGAAGCAGATCGGCGGCAAGTTCAAGATGGTGACGGGGTTCTTCCCGACCTATGGGGATAACGCTCGCGTGCCGGCCGGTGGCAACGTGGCCATGATGTTTGCTAAAGACCCGGCGCACCAGAAGGCTGCCTGGGAATACATCAAGTTCGCCACCGGCCCCGAAGGGGCCACCATCATGACCAAGGGCACCGGCTATTTCCCCGCCAACACCCTGCCGATTGACGACCCCGCCAAGCTCAAGGGCTATTACGACGCCAATCCGAACCAATACACTGCCGTTCGCCAGCTGCCGTGGCTGACCGGCTGGTATGCGTTCCCGGGCGAAAACGGCCTGAAGATCACTGACGTGATCAATGATCATCTGCAGACCGTGTTCGACAAGTCCACCAAGCCCGACGCCGCGCTGGACGCCATGACGCGCGATGTGCAGAAGCTGCTGAACTGAGCGCCGCGATGAAATTCATCCATCTCACCGACACCCACCTGATCGCCGACGCTGGCGATCTGTATGGCACCAATCCCAAGCAGCGGCTGCAGCAGGCGGTAGCTCACATTCTGGCTCACCAGCCCGACGCCCAGGCCGTGACCATCACCGGCGACCTGACCCATTACGGCCACACCGGCGCGTATGAACACTTGCGCGAATGCCTGGCGCCGCTCACCATGCCGGTGTTCCCGATCCTGGGCAACCATGATCATCGCCAAATCTTCCAGAAGTACTTCCCGCACGTCGGGCGCGACCCCGAGGGTTTTGTGCAGTATGCGGTGGACTTCGGCGATCACCTGGCGGTGTTCCTCGACACCAACGAGCCGGGCGTGCACTGGGGCGTTTTCTGCGAGCGTCGCGCAGCCTGGTTGCGCGAGCAACTGGAGGGGACGGCCAAGCCGGTGCTGCTGTTCATGCACCATCCATTCTTCCCGATCGGCATCCGCAGCATGGACTTCCTCTCGCTGCGTGACACCGGGCCGTTCATGGCCGCCATCGCCGGCTTCGAAGCACGTATCCAGCAGGTGTTTTTCGGCCACATCCACCGCCCGATCTGCGGTGTCTTTCGAGGCATCGGCTACTCGACGCTGCGTGGCACTAACCATCAGGTCGCGCTCGATCTGCACGGCGACGAGAGCCAGATCATCGGTGTACATGAGCAGCCGCAATACGGCGTGGTGCTTCTGGCGTCCGATCAAGTGCTGATCCACACCGAAGACTATCTCGACTGCGAAATGCGCTACAGGCTGCACGAGATGCGCGACGGGGAGCAGAGCTGACTGCAGCCCCGACCGCGGCGGCCGGCCCCGAGCGAGCCGCCGCTTCAGCGCTGCAGAGGCCGGCCTTTCCGCAGGTCAATACCCAGGAGCGCCGTCCGCTTTTTGGGTGGAGCCTGGTCCCACAGGGACCACATACCCGAACATCGGAGACACAATGCGAACGTTACCCCGTTTGACCGTGCGCCTCGGTTCCCCGCCGAGCACCTCCTCCGACATGAGGGCGCACCTGCTCAGTGTCGCACCGTCCTCACCCTGACGCGGCCTGAGGAAGCGAGCCGGACGTCGCCTTCCGACCGTCGCGGTGCCGCTTCGCCTCGTTTTCAGTCTGCACTTGTTCTCCAAGATCATTCACCTTTCGAGGGGATGCGCAATGACATGTCCAAGCAGCCACTCCGCTGGGACTGACCACTAACCCCTTGAAAGCTGCCGTTAGACGGCGCCGACCCAAAGGGCTGCAACGGGTCGTCATCGGCCAGTCGACAAGGGCCGCTCGCGGTTCCCGGTCGGAAACTGCCCTTAGGACAGATCCGACACCACAGGCATGACCGCCTGCCCGAAATGTCACGTTTCCTCGCGCGACTAGGTTCGGACAATCGGCCGACTGGCAGCGGCCCTGAACCACGGTCAAGCGCAAGAAATGACACAGCACAAGTCGATTTCATGTTGCGATTGTCGCCTGGGGCGTACTTTGTCTCACTGTTGTCCCACTGTGGTCTCATGTGTGTCTCATAGATGTCTCACACATGTCCCATAGTTGTCTCACACGTGTCTGACACCTGTCTCATAGTTGTCTCATCACCCAGCGCCCGACGACGAGAATGTCAAGAATCGGCGGAATGTATACGGCTGCATTCCGGGCAAACCCGCTGCCCGCGTGGCCTCTGGCGCTTTAGCGCGGTTTGTTGTAGGACAAAAGAAAACAATTCTGCGCGAGGAAAGCCCCAAAAAATCAAAGAGATAACCGCACCCGGAGGGTGCGTAGTGTGTGGTGGCTTTAAGGGACCCGCCGCCGCCCTGGCGGCGGGGGCCTTAAGGGCACCTGTGGGCGTCCGGGGGACGCTCACGAAGTCCGAAGGACGGCCCCGCCGGCGCAGCCGGTGGGACTGGACGCCCCAATCCAAGACGCCGTTCATCCAAAGCAAAAGGGCCGCCCCTAGGGCGGCCCTCTTGCTTTGGCGGGTGTCGCGGTGGTTAGTGAACGTCAGCCACGGAGGCCAAAGGCCGGACTGGCGGCTGCTCATGCTGAAGTGCTTGCCAAAGGTCATAGTTGGCCTGCATCGCAATCCACGCCTGGGCAGTACTTGCCCCGGCCCGTTCCAGCCGGACCGCGAGGTCGGGACTGATCCCAGCCTTGCAGTTGAGCACCCGAGACAGCGCGACCCTGGACATGGCCAGCCGGTCAGCCGCTTCGGTGACGGACAGCCCCAGGGGGGCAATGACATCCTCCCGGAGAATCTCGCCGGGATGCGGCGGGCAGTGCATTGTCACGACCTAGCTTCCCCTAGGTCTGCTCCCGCCACCTTGCCCGACAGGTCGGAAAAGTTGCTGATCCGCACTGCACCGTCCGGGAACCGGGCAACCACATCCAGTTGGCCACCCATGGCCTCGATGTGGCTGCGCAGCGTCGAAATGTACATGTCCGTCCGCTTTTCCATCTTGGCGATGGACGGCTGTTGCACGTGCAAGATCTCGGCCAGGACCTTTTGCGACAGACCACGGGCCTGACGCAATTCCTGTAGCGGCATGTCCCGAAGCATCTCTTCCGTAGCGGCTTTGGCGCGAAGCTGAGATTCCGGCGACATGGCCGCCCGGAGTGCTGCAAATTTCTTAGCCATTGATCTGCCCTTCCTTTCGCAATTGTTCCAAATGATCGTCGTAAAGCTTGTCCGCTCGCGGCACGAACTCTTCATACCAGCGGCCATTCCCCGTTTTGTCGCCGCCGATCAGCAAAATGGCGGTCCTCCTGGGGTCAAAGGCGTACAGGGTACGCAAGGGATGCCCACCCGCCTGAGTTCTAAGCTCGCGCATGTGTTCGTGCCTGGAGCCGTTAATTCCACTCGAATGTGGAAAGCCCAACGACGTGCCCCGTTCCTCCAGCAGGCCGACCGTGGCGGCCACCGATTCCTGTTCGCTGACCGACAAGCTGTTCCACCAGTCTTCGAACTCATCCGTGAACTCAACTTCCCAAACCATCGATTCCCCGCCTAAGCTGTTTTAAAGATTATAGCCTGCACGGAATATTCCATCAAGGGAATATTCCGAAGGTTTCCCGGTGCGGGCGACCGAGGGACCGCAATGTCCGTCGGCTCGCCTCCTCAGCCAGGGACCGCGCAGCGACCCCGGCGCACATGCTCTTTAGTCCTCCATTTCTCCCATCGGGTGTTCCACGGCCATTGCGGCCTGAAGGGGTTGGACGCGCATCAGTTCAGGCACCCAGCCCTTCCCTTCCAGCAATTGCTCCGCTGCTGCGGCGGCCTGCGCCTTCTTCATCGCAAGCAGCGGCTTCGCCTGCTCGGCATCGACTGCATCTGTGACCACTGCCGCGATTCGGTCCTTGGACACATGGGCAAGGTAGGACTGCGCGGTCGGCTTCCACCACTTGCTCATGTCGAGATCAACAAGGCCCGATAAACGGTCTAGGTGCTTGGTTTCCGCGCCGTGCGCATTGCTGCGGCGGCGGTAGATCGTCAGACTCGTCAGCACGGCCAGCATGTCGAGAACATCGGCCTGGGACTGGTTCAGGAGCCAGGGCAGGACGGCGCTTTCATCTTCCGGCACGTCCTTCGTGACCGACCCAATCATTTCCTGCACGGCGGTCCAGGCCGCGCAGTCCTTGATATCGGGGTCCGTGTTCGCCAATTCATGTTGGGCCGACCGTGCCGAGAAATCGAACGTATCGCCGCTGGCGCTGCGCCGGTTCCAGTCCATATCGCCCAGCATCTGCTCCACCAGCAGGCACAGAGCCAATTGCGGGCGCATCATGACTTCGTATTGCAAGGCAATCACTCTTTGGGCTTGCAGACGATTTGTCAGGGCTTCGGAATGCACCGGGCGCGTCTTTACCGGGGGCAAGTCCACGCCCGTCACCGTCTGGCCCTCTGCGTCGTTGCTGCGCGTGGCCTGCGCCACGGCGTCGCGCTCGTCCTGGCGAATCAAACCGCGCGTGACGGTCAAGTCGCCATGGTAGTCCAGGTGCACAATCGCTCCGCACAGGGCTTTCAGGTCGGCCGGGTAGTCGTAAAGCTCGGCCCGGATTTCACGAAGCTGCCCTTCATAGCCGCGAATCAGGCCGCGAACCTTGTCCAGGTCGGCCGCGTCCTGGCCTTCGGCCTCTTGCAATTCAGCCAGCTTTGTCCGCGCCGCTTCCGTCTTCTTTTGCAGTCCGTCGATCTGCTTGGCCTGGGCCTTGCTGGGCTCCTGAAGGACGCGCTGAATCTCGCCGAAAGACTTTTTGTCGGCGTACTCGAAAGACACGCGGCATTCCACCCACAACCAGCCTTCTGCCTGCACCGCCTTGAACAGCTTGGATCGCTGCATCTTGGCATCGGCCATGCTGCGCACCTTCTCCGGGTCGGTCAGATAGGCGTCGTTTTCGAAAAGGTCGCGGCGAACCTCGCCGCCCGCCTTCTCGTATGCGGCGACGGTCACGTACCGCGCCACGGGCGAATCGCCGCGCATTTCGGTTTCGGCCAGCAACTGGCGAATGTGGTCATCGCGGTTCCAGTATTGGCCCGCCGATGCCTTCCATGCCGCCTCCTGGCGAGCATGGTCAGAGACGGATGCCAGCGCCTGCATTTCGTCCATCTTGATTTTGCCGTCGCGGAACAACTGCATGAGCGTGGGCGACACGCTGCCCAGCGCCAGCAGCTTCTTGACCGCCGATTCGGACGCGCCATGCGCGGCGGCGATGGCCGCAACCGTCCAGTTTTCGGCACGCAAGCGCGCATATCCCGCGTACACATCTGCCGGGTGCATCGCCTTGCGCCCGATGTTTTCGATCAGGCTGGCGTGGTGCGCGTGAGCGGCCGGAATGACAAGGCAAGGGACCGGGCAGTCGGCGGGAAAAACGCCGTCCGCGATCAGCAGGCCCAGGGCCGTCCAGCGCCGTCCGCCCGCGCACACTTCATAGGAACCGTCCGGCGCTGCGACCACAACGAGGTTTTGCAGCAATCCGCCCATCGCCAGGATGGTGGCTTTCAGTTCCAGAATCTCGGCGTCCTGCTTCCGGTCTTCCAGGCCACGGGCCTGATACGCCTCACTCAGGCGCAGTTGCGAATGCGGGATTTCTGTGCGCGTTGCGGCGGCGTGGACGGCGGCGAGTTCGTTGGAATCGAGTTTCATCAAAATGCTCCGGGTCGATATCAAATCAGTGCAGTTGCGCGGGGAATTCGGGCGCGTCGAGCGCGGCGATGAGGGCGGTAAGCTGGCGCATGGTCATCGCGGGAATGCGAAAGCCCAGGCCCAGCAAGTGGGCGCGGCGCATGTCGTTCGCCAATCTGATAAAGTCGTGGTTCATCACGAATCTCCTAGTCCGAGGTTGCGGGTGATGGCCCTTGTCGGTTGCCGCCGACAGGGGCCTTTTACTTAGTAGCCAAGCCAGTTCAGCAGGTCGCGCCCGCGATACAGCGGCTGGTCGCCATGTTCGGCAAAGAATTCTTGGGCGTTCGCTTGGTGGTCGCGCAGTTCCAGCACCACTTGAAACCGGGTCAACACGGCTTCGTCGGCCGTTTCCCTGTCGCGCAAACCGTCCGCGTCGACCACGCCGGTATCCATCAGGTCGGCCAACAGTTCGATGAGGTCGGGGCGATGGCCGGTCCAGGCGAGCAACTCGTTTTCAATCGCGGCGGTCACGACGGGCGCGAAATCAAAGCCTTTACGAGCCAGGGCGGGCGCATAGTCCATCGCGCTGCGCTCGGCGTACTGAAGGCCGCGCTGCGCCAGGGCCGCTTTAGTCAAGGCGCATTCAGCGCCACCCAGCACCGTGTAAATCACGATAGGCATATCAGTCGTGTCCTGTTCGCCAGCCGATCCTGAAGAAGTCGTCCGAGCGTAGGTTTGTTGGATTTGGTTGTTCATGGTCTTTCCCTCCGCGTTATTCGCATCCGTTCCTGTGAGGCCTGTCCGTGCCGTCCGTGGCCACGTAGTGACGACTGGAAAGGGCCGGAGCAGAGGCCGCACGCGGAGCGCAGCCAAAGGCGAGCACCGAACGGGTGAGCACCGGACCCTTGGAGGGAGGAGCGCAGTGGTACGGTCGGCGTTTTAGGACGGGGCTCGCGGGAATGGATGCATTGCGAGAGACAGGGCGGCGACACCAAAGCCAGGCGCGCGCCGAGCGCCCCTACCCGCGCGCAGCGCGGGTCAAGCTGGCCGCAAGGCGGCCCGCAAGCGATAGCGCGCAGCGCCGGCAGGCGCGAAGGCGTGAGCCGACCGAAGGGAGGGACGGCTGGAAGCCCCACCGGGGGTGAGACTGGCGGGGTTGGCCAGGCTCAACGCGAAGCGCGAGAGCCCGACCCGCAGCCGAAGGCGTAGGGGCACGCCCAGGGGTGAACACTCCGTCCGAAAACGGCCCGCGCCGACGTCCTGACCGGTCTGGCCTTGTGCGTTTCAGCGCTGCGAATCTGTCGAAGGCGAGATGTTCAGCAGATCCATGGCCTTATTTGCCCGATCCGTCGCCTGGCCGATGACTTCATGCTGTCGAACGATGTAGTCGAACAGCGCTTTCGGACGATCTTTGAGCTCTACCAACGACTCATCGTTGATGATCCCAATGCACATTTCAATGCACTCGTCGCAGATCGTGACCTGATCGTTGTCACCTCGGGCAACGAGCTTTCGCACCTCATATTGGGACTTATCGCAGAACGAGCAATGCAACTCTGGCGCCTGCTTTTTGGTACGGCGTCTCTTTTTTGGCTCATCCATGTCGGAACGGTGCGTGGGTCACGAAGGCCCGCAATCTAGCACGAGCTGTGACACGGCGGATGCGTGTTTTTCCTAGTAGCGCAACACTAGCGCAGTGGCATTCTTAACTCGTGAAAAAAAACCGCGAATAGGCTGACAACAGGAGGAACAATGGAGGGCACCATGGTGGTAAATGGGGTCAGGGCTGCGTACTCGATGACGCCGACCGACGACGGCGCCGGGATTGTGGCCAGCATCCGATACGGGCAGCGGGGGCCGTGGGAAGGTGTAGGCCCGCCCGGCACTTTTTTCGCCACCGCCGCCGAAGCGCGCGCTGCCATTCGCAGCCAGATTGCCGCCAATATGACGCGTGTGCTCGGACTAATGTGAAGTGCAGCGCCGGCCGGCAGGCCGGCGCCGCTTTTCTCATTTTCGGCGATAGTGGTCCACCATGCCGGCCAAGTACGCGGCCTCCAGCGCCTCGCGCAACTGGCCTACGAACAGTTCGTGATAGACGAGCTGGGCGCGTCCTCGGCAATCCAGCGTCTCCAGGTTCAAAACGCGGCGCGCGATGTCCGCAATGGCGGCGCGAGCCGCCATGGAAAGTTCTACCATGGCCCCTGGGCTCACTCCGGGTCCAGCGCGGCCAGCACTCGGCGGGCCAATTCATTGAGGTCGATTTCCGACCGGGCAATCGCTTGCACTTCATCGAGCGGCAGTGATTCGATAATTCGCGCCATGCGCCGCTCGTTCTCGCGGGCGGCCAGCGCCGGCCAGGCGCTGTATCTGGCGATCGCCGCCAGGCCGTCCAAGTCGTGTTTTCCGTAGCCCTGCAAGAATGCGACCAGGCCACCCGTAATTGCGTCGTCCCGGCTCATGCTGCGATCCTCTCTTGGCGGGCGAGCTGCAAGCGCTGCGTTGCGGCTGCGTGGTACTTCGGATCCATTTCGATGCCGTAGAAGCGCCGGCCGACCTGGCGGGCGGCCACGCACGTCGAACCCGAGCCGGCGAACGGATCCAGCACAATGTCCCGCGGGCGGCTGAAAGATTCGATCAGCGGCGCCAGGCATTCGACGGGCTTTTGCGTCGGATGGTGGCGGTTGCCGCTGTACTTCCAACGCATGACGTCTGGCAAGGGCTCGGCCGGGAGCGCCGGCTGCCCCTTGGCCAGCAAGTAGGCCGACTCGTGCTGATACGCGAGAAATCGCGCTTTGGATTGATATTGCTTCGCAAAGACCAGGTGGCCGACGACGCGAAAGCCGGCGGCGCGCCAGGCGGCAAAGAATCGGTCCACGCGGTTCCAGCCGTAGAACGAAATGCAGAAGGCGTCATCGCGAAGGACGCGGAACATCTGTGCGAACGCCGGCGCCAGCCATTCGTCGGTACGATCGTTGGCGATGCTCCGGCCTGAGCGGTCCACGTAGTTGACGAGGTATGGCGGATCGGTCAGGACCAGATCGACGCAGCGATCAGGCAAGGTGGGGAGAACGGACAGGCAATCGCCCAGGACAACACGACTCATGGTTGGCTCCTTGCGTGCAGCAATGTCAGCCGATCTGCATTGCACTGCACGGGGCAGGCGGGCGCAGCCCACGAAAGCGCGGTCAAGGGACGTGGAATAAATAGCGAACGCAGTGAGCGGTTTATGCCGCGAAAGCCCTTGAAGATGGGGCCGCGGCTACAAAGCCGCGCGCAGCGGCCCTAGCGTCCGTGTGTGAGTGGGATGCGACTGTATGCTCCGTGCAGTGCTTGCGGTTCTCCATATGCCGAAGATGGCGCGTCGCCGGCGCGCCAAGCCCCGTGAGGGGCCATTGCAACCTCGCTAGAAGAGCGACATCTGGCCAGCGGCAGCGGCTTGGCGGATGGCCTTCGGAATGGCCTGCAGCGGCGCATCGATCTCGGCCGATGAACTGTCGGCCGCAACCTGGTCGACATGGTGATCTGGCACGGCCGCCGGCGCCTGCAGGAGCGCTCGAGCGCCCTCCTCCGCTTCGCGACGGCGAAGACGCGCGCCCCAGCCGCCCAGGATGTGTGCGGGCGTAAACCATTGCTCTCGGCACTCACCCGTAAGGCCGTTGCCATGAATCACCACGGCCGGCACGTGCAAGAGCACCAGCTGGATGAACGTCATATGCACGCAGCGCTGATCGATGTCGATTGCAGTGGCGTGCATGCACTGCTGATAGTTCAGCTGCGCATCATGCATTGCGTGCGCAGCCGCGATCAACATGCCGCCAGCGCCGCAGGCTGGTTCCAGTACGCGCACGAACCCCTGTGCCCCCGTCTTGTCGATGAGATCCTGGCCGTTGCCCATAATCATGTTGCCCATCAGGCGCGACACCTCGTACGGCGTGAAGAACTGGCCGGTGCCGGCGTTGCCCATGTCCAGCATCATGAACGTGCTGCCCAGCACGTCGCCAAAGTCTGCTGCTTGAACCCGGACCTCGTAGGCCATGACCAGGTGCGAGAACGCTTGCACCAGCAAGTCCAGCTCGGCCCGCTCGTACTGAGCGATTACCTGCTGGTAGCGCTGCTCGCGCGCCTCGCGCTGCGCGAGATCGGCACGGGCCAATGCGATCGCGCAGATCTCCACCCAGTCGCTCCACACGCGGTCGATCCCACGCGTGTGCGCGACCTGCCGAATGAGGCTGACGATTTCCTTCTGGTGGGCGTCCGCGTTGTTCAGGAAACGGCGTTGTTGTGCATTTGAGGTTTTGGCCATGTACTCTCTCCGGTTGCCAGGGCGGGAATGCCCGGAACTTGAGAGGCACGGCGCAGCGCAGCGCTCAAGTGTCGAAGACGGCCAGCGGCCGCCAGCGGCTCGGGCGTAGCCCGGGCCGCGCCGCACTTGAACGCGAGAACGACGTGGCACCCTGACCGGGAAAGCAGACCCGCCACCCCGTATGGCTTTCCACGGTCCACCTTCAAAGCGCAGCCGTTCCTCTGCAGCGTCACTTAGCAGGGACTGAGCCACGATGGCCTGATGGCGGCCAGAAGAAGAAAGGCCCGCCGAAGCGGGCCGGGATGGCGTTAATCGATCGCCGCGAAGATGGCGTTCGCCTCGGCCTGTTCGCCGGCGAAGTCGCGCAGGGCGTGGTACTTCTCTGCCAGGTCATCGCTACGGTATTGGCTGCACAGTTCGCAGAGGGCGTACAGCGTGGCCACGATGCCGGCGGCGTCTGCCGACATCGTCCGGTCGCACCAGTTCATCGGCCAGACGATGTGAAGCGTCTCGTAGTCGGCGGGGGCCATGTAGAAGCCGTTCGGGATCTCGTAGTAGTGCCAGAAGCCGCCGCTGTATTCCTGCGACAGGCGATCCAACCAGTTGTAGACGCTGATCTCTCCGCGCAGCATCAGGCGACTTCCGAACGCCTTGGGAAGAAAGTTCATGCGTTCGCCATCGGGAACCAGGCGTGCGACGGAAAGAGTGGCTTGGGTCATTTCGTGCTCCTCAGAAGTAGGGCCCGGCCGGGTGGCGGGACGGGAGCACTGGCGCCCTGCGGAACAAGCGCCGGGGGCAAGGGGCCGTGGAATATAAAGCGAGCGCAGCGAGCGGCTATATGCCGCGAAAGCCCCTTGCGCCCGGTGCGCGCAGGGCAAAGATGCGCCCAAGGCCTGACACCAGCGCCAGGCCCGGCGCCGCAGGTCAGGGCATGATGCCCTTCTCTGCGAACGAGACGATCCTGCTGCCGGCCACAACCAAGTGATCGAGTACGGTGGTGCCGACCAATGCGAGTGCATCCTTGAGCTGACGCGTCATGCTGATGTCGGCCGCGCTCGGCTCTGCGTGACCGCTCGGATGGTTGTGCGCCAAGATCACGCTCGCCGCGTTATGCGCCAGCGCAGCTTTGACGATCTCGCGCGGATATACAGGAGTGGTGCTCAACGTCCCCCGGAACGGTTCTTCATATGCGATCAGTTCCGCGCGCGGGTTCAGGTACAGGATGCCGAACACTTCGTGCTCAAGACTCGGGTTCAACCGCAGCTGCAGGAACTCGCGCACGAGCTTGGGCGAATCCATGAGCTGGCCGCGCTGGATCTCCTGCAGGACGACCTCGCGTGCCGCGGCGAGGATCTCCTTTGGCGCCGCAAGGCGCACCTCGCCAGCGGAATCCTGCACGAAGAGCGCGCCGGCGGCGTGATCGATGGTGTTGAACGCGATGGAATACTGCATTGCTGGATCTCCAGTGCCGGGCGGGATTGCCCGGCGATCCTGGGATACGCTGCAGCGGAGCGGTCAAGTGGCCCGCCGGCCCCTGGCCGCAAGCGGCGCCGGCACCGTCGGCGTTGCGCAGCACTTGACGGCGAGAACAGCGTGTCACAATCGCCAAAGACGCAAGACCGCCCTCTCTCCTCCAGTGTTGACCTCCTGCCGCACACCCCGCGCGCGCCTATACTGGCCAGACATCTGCATTCACAGAGGTGGTCGATGTGCGGTCGTATTGTTCAGAAATCAGGTCCGCTGGACTACGTTGAGCTGATCTTTACCAACCAGAGCCAGATCTTCGCGGACCCGACGGGGCCGCGCTTCAACATACCTCCGGGCACGCGCCCGCTCACTTTGCATCGCCTGGCTGAAGGCACCGAGGCCATGGGCAGACTGCCCTGGGGTTACAAGCGTCCAGACTCCAAACACTTCATGAGTAACGCAAAGCTGGAGACCATTCTGAAGAACGGATGGCCCTGGCGCTTTCTCATCGGAGCTGGCCGCATCCTGGTGCCTGCAGACGGCTGGTACGAGTGGCCGATGCTCGCGGACGGCGCGAAGCAACCCCACTATATTCACGGTGATGGCCCGCTCTACTTCGCCGCGTTGACGGCCTGGTCGCCCGGCGCGCCGCTCGATGCCGCTCATGGCTTTGCGATCGTGACCAACGATACGAAGGGTGGAATGGTGGACATCCACGCGAGGCGTCCGGTGGCATTGCCGCCCGCGATCGCGCAGCGCTGGGCCGATCCAGCAATCTCGGCCGCCGAAGCCCGCGATCTGCTCCACGAAGGTGTACCCGAGGACGCCTTCACCTGGCATCCCGTTCGGCAGGAAGTCGGCAACTCGAAGTATCAGCTGCCGGACGCCATTGAACCAATCTGATGGTCAAGACCGCGGCTGGTGGTCAAACAGGGCGAGCGCGGCTTCAAACGATGCGCGCATGCCGACCAGCCGCCCCGAGTCCCCTCGGCTGTGCCATAGCTCGTGCTGATAACGGCCGTCGACCCAAACGCGGCAAATGGTCCACCCACGCGGTCCTGCCCAGTAGTAGTCATCCATACGCCGCCAATCTTCGGGATCGCTCATGGCCGTGGCCCAGTGTTGCCGCTGGGAAATAGGGCGCTATGGCGCGGATTCTAGGCTTGTTTATACTGTATGTCCATACAGTGGTTCAGCATCATGCCGTTCAAGCCTCCGCTTCGCATCGCCCAGCTGCGCGCCATCCAAGATCGCCATCGCGGTCCGGACGGAAAGATCAGTGATGCCGATCTTCTGGCCCTCCTGCAGGAGGTCAAGCGGTACCGCTCGTTCATATTGCGCACCAAGCAATTGTCCGGTGGATTCAAACGGCCGTCCGGGGTGCTGGGGCCGGTGTACGATGAGTGGTTTGAGATCCTCTCCGCCGAGCCCTGTGTGGCGGAGCAAGAACAGATGGTCCGCGAGCTCCTGGAAGACCCGAAGAAGCTTCGCAAGGGTATGGGGCCGCGCTAAGACTATCCCGCCCAGTACAGCGGCACCATTGATTCGAACGCCGTTTCATTGGCATACTGGACCCCCACCACTTTTGGAGAGCGAGGCCATGCTCATCGAGATCCAGAAGGAAGGCGCGGAGGCGGCCCGCAAGGGTCTGAGTCTCTTAAGTTGCCCGTATCTGAAGGCGGACGCTATGCCAGGTCACACCGGGGAATCTCCCCGCGAATGGATCGAGCGAGTGAATGCCTGGGAGGAAGGCTGGAAGAGAGAGGTGGCACAGCGAGGTGCCAAACGATCCACCAGTCCGTTTGCAGTCTCCGTCGCCGAGAGGCGACCGGGCTTCCGCCTACCGGCCGCTTAACCGGCCCACAAACCAGCGCCCCGAATGGGGCGCTTTCGTTTTGGCAGAGATCCGCGGCGCGTTTAGCGGCTAAACACCAGCCACGCGGTCGCGCAGATCATCCCCAGGGTGTTTAGCAGCTAAACGATGCCGACGTGCCGCACCGTAGGCACGCTGGTTGCTGCGAGCATGGGTCCAACACGAGAAGGAGGATTTCATGTCGGACGATCTGAAAAATCGCGGTGCGCAAGACCGGTCGCGTATCAACGTGAACGAGGCCCACGAGCTTCATTACTGGACCAACGAGTTGGACGTGAGTGACGAACAGTTGCGAAAGGCTGTGCAGGCCGTCGGCGTCTCAGCAACAGCGGTGCGAGAGCATCTGAAGGGCCAGACCGGCGCCAAGCGCTCCTAGCTATCGTGGTGGGGCAGGACCGTGGACAACGGCCGAAAATTCATCGTCTATCGGTCCCTGAACCAACAGGAACGGTTCGATCTCCTGTTGGAGTTCGATGATGCGATGAGGCGCTGGACGGTAATCAACGGGATGCCGGATGACCCGAAGGCGAGACGCATCGCGGTGGAGCAGCCGGCAGTTCCCTCGGTCGGACGGAAGCGTAGAGGACG
The DNA here is from genome assembly GCF_037039475.1 of Achromobacter sp. E1. Lineage (NCBI taxonomy): Bacteria > Pseudomonadati > Pseudomonadota > Betaproteobacteria > Burkholderiales > Alcaligenaceae > Achromobacter > Achromobacter sp. E1. The sequence goes on along the minus strand of NZ_CP146253.1, from coordinate 821,980 downwards.
TACTGCGGTATCCCCGCTCAGCGGGGAGCCGGTATCTGTGTGGGACGCCGGAGAGTGGAACTTGGCGGGCGATGCAGGCGGATACGAGGCCGGCCATCTGAGATTCCGCCTCCATGGCGCGCTCCTGCAGGGCCGCTGGGCCCTCGTGCGTATGTCTGGCAGCGGCGCCGTGGAACGGCCTCCTTGGCTACTCATCTTCACATCGGTTCGTGACCGGCGGAACTGAACCATGGCAACCCGACCTCGAAAGGGCAATGCCCATGCGACCGGCCGCTCCGGAGCGGCGTCCGCTGCATCAAAACTTCCAGGCCTCGAGGCAGATCTGCCGCCTTCCCTAAAGCCTCAGTTGGCTACCTTGGTCGACGGCGTTCCCAGGCACGGAGATGATTGGCTTTACGAGGTCAAGTTTGATGGTTGGGCGTATCAGTGCCATTGTCTTGGGATGAGCTGGGCGACGTCACTGGTGGCGCGCAATGGACGATTTCGAACGTCCAGGGTCGGCTTGACGTGGCCAACTCACCGTGGGACGACTACACGCCGCAAACGATCAGCTAGGCCATGAACGCGATCGGCTACAGCCCGGAGCGGACGAAGAGTTAGCCCGCCTTCAGAACGCCCATGCTGCAGCATCAGCACTGCTGTTTTGAGGCTCTGCATCTAATGATTGGCAGATGGGGGCCGGTGGGTATGTGGGTGAAACTCGGGAAGCCGGTGGGCACACCCTGTGGTCAAGCGCGTGGTCAGGCGGAGCCTGTCCACCGTTTGTCCATCAGCGGTTGTCCATGGGCCGAGCGCAGCGAGCCGAGTGGTCGCGCAGCGATCATCCACATATCCACGGGTTCGATGAATGTCTTTGGTCTTGATGGTTTAGCGGCTAAACACGTGGCACAACGGTCCAAGTGTGTTCCCCGCGCTTACCAATTTGACTCTTGATTGTCTCCGTCGGGGCGGTCTGCCCCAGGGCTTCCACTGACTGGCTGGACTGCGCGCGGTGCACCTGTCTGCTTTCGGCCGAGGTTGTGTGAAAACTCACCGTGCTGAGGGTCATGTCGGAAGTTGGCCTCTCAGATCAACTCAGGATCGACGATCGGAGTTGAGGGAAGGGTTTGAACACCCTCGAAAACAAGTCCATCACGAGTTTTCACACAGCCTCGGCCATAAGCGGACGCTCGGCGGGCATGCCAAAATATCGTTATCTGCATATGTTAACGGTGTCATATGGCTGCAAGAAAAATCCTCACTGTCGGTCTGGAGCTCGCGTCATCCGAGCCAACCTATGCTACGTTTCGGTCAAAGGCATCGCTACTGGACTGGGACATATTTCTCTTCAGACCAGAAATCTCGGAGTTTCTTCACAACTACCACGAAACGTACCAAGGCAAGCCGTGCTTCAATGACAGCTCGTCGTTCGAGGCGAAAGAGTGTTGTGAACACTGGCGTCGCGAAATTAAACAGGCTATGGAGACGGGAAAGACCGTAATTGTCTTTCTGCCTTCTTTGTACGAAGCCTACGTAGATACGGGTAGGCGCTCCTACTCAGGTACCGGTCGAAATCAGAAGACAACCCGTCACGTTGAACTCCTCACTAACTACGACACGCTCCCGATGGGCTTGGAGCCGTTAGCAGCAACTGGGAGTTCGATGAAGCTCACGTCGAAGGGGGCTGAATTATTGGCCCCATACTGGACCGAGTTCGGCGAAAGATCTGGCTACAGGGTTGTCCTGAACGCATCCGATGTTCCAGCATGCGTTCAGACTCGTGCAGGAGACAAAACCGTGGGCGTACTCTATCGGAGCAAGTCTTCCGCCGGGACGCTATTGTTGCTCCCCGACATGGATTTCAGTCCGCCGAACTTCACGAAAAAAAAAGGCAACAGTGAGGTCTGGACGTCTGCCGCTACTCAGTTTGCAGGCGCATTCCTTTCTGCCGTGGTTGCCCTCGACAAAGCCCTCCGATCCTCTTCGGAGGTAACACCGGAGCCGCCGTGGGCCGCTACCTCACAGTACACGCTCGCACCGGAGACAGCGCTACGCGTTCAACTCCTTGAAGCAGAGCGCCAAGTCGAGGCAGCGCAAAGAAAAAAGGAACAGGTCGCCGAGGCGATTTCTGGTGCCGTTATGCCGCGCGGTCTTCTATATGAAAAGGGCAAACCGCTGGAGGCCGCGATCATCTACGCCCTAACCATTCTCGGCTTCAATGCGTGCCAATTCAAACAGTCCGATTCTGAATTCGATGTGGTTTTTGAGTCCGCCGAAGGTCGTCTTATTGGCGAGGCAGAGGGAAAGGACAGCAAAGCGATAAACATCGACAAGCTCCGTCAGCTCTCAATGAATATTCATGAAGACCTACAGCGGGAGGAGGTTTCAGAACCTGCAAAGCCGGTCCTATTCGGAAATGGATTCCGACTTCAAGAACCCAGTTCCCGATCTGACCCGTTCACGGAGAAATGCCACTCAGCCGCCTCAACGTCATCGACGGCGCTTGTTTCAACCGCTGACCTCTTTCTGCCCGTTCAGTACTTGCTTGCGCACGAGGACGCCGAATATGCGGCTGCATGTCGTGCCGCTCTTTTGTCGACTGTTGGCAGAGTCGTTTTCCCTAGTCCCCCCGTCGTGGCCCAGAGAAATAACGACACAGAGCAAGAGGAAAGTGGCGTCTAACAGGTTGATCGACACGGACGTCCAATCGACCGGCTTTGCCGACCAACTGTCGGCGGTCATCTACAGCGTTTCTGAACGTCCGCTTTCCACCGCGAGCTACTTCCGCTTTAGGTCGCAACCGGGCCTCCACTAGAGGCTGACCATGGCCATGAACGGCTCCTCGCACCGTGCAGTCCTATGGACCAAATCACATCTGCTTTAAATCAACCTCTTTGGCGACCTTGCCAAAGGCCTCAAGGTCCGTCTTGACGCGGGCCGTGGTGTCGGCGGGCGTCGATACGCGCGGGATCATGGCCAGCTCCAGGAGGCGTTGCTTCATCTCGGGTTTGGCGAATTCGCGAGCGATAGCTTGCTGAATCTTGTCCACAATGGCGTCCGGCGTGCCCTTGGGCGCCGCTAAACCAAACCACGCGACGGCCGAAAAGCCGGGCATGCCGGCCTCTGGAGCCGTCGGCACATCGGGCAACGCCGCCACGCGTTCGGGGTTGGTGACGAACAGCGGCCGCACCTTGCCCGCCTTGATGAAGGGTGTCTGCACGCCGGTATTGTCCAGCACGGCGTCAATATGGCCACCCAGCAGATCGTTCATCGCCGGGCTGCTTCCCTTGTACGGCACGATGTTGACCTCAATACCGGCGGAGCGTGCAAACATAAGCTGCGTCAAGTGTTGCTGGGTCCCGAGACCGGCATTGCCGAAAGTGATCTTATTGGGATTGCGGCGCCCGTAATCGATGAATTCCTTCAGCGTCTTGGCGGGAAACTCGTTATTCGTCACCACGACGAAAGGCAGGTCCACCAGCACCGTGATCTGCTTGAAGTCCTCCAAGGGCTTGTAGCGCAGCTTGTAGACGTACGGGTTGACCGCCATCGTGCCGCTCGCGGTCAGGGCCAACGTGTAGCCGTCGGGCTCCGCGCGGGCGACGTGCTCGGTTCCCAGGACGCCGCCGGCGCCCGGCTTGGCCTCGACGATGACGGGCTGCCCCAATTCGCTCTGCACCGCCTGGGCCGCGAAGCGCGCCAGCATGTCGGCCGATCCGCCCGTGGCATAAGGCAGGACGATCGTGATCGGCTTGCTGGGATAGTTGTCCGCGGCTGCGGCAGATGAGGCTGCGAAGGCGGCCACACAAGCGGCGGCCAGAAACTTCAGGTTCTTTATCATGAATTGATTACCCAAGTTGCGGAGGAACTGCGCAGTAACCCGGGCAAGGTTAAGCGGTCGCATGTTATATGACCAATCAACAATTAAAATAAAACATCATCAACGTTTTTGATAACGACTTAGGGTAAGCGTGCTTGACGCCATCGACTTGAACCTGCTTCGCATATTCGACGCCGTGATGACCGAGCGTAACGTCACGCGCGCGTCGCACACCCTGCACATGACGCAGCCGGCGGTCAGCAACGCCATCAACCGGCTACGGCTGACGCTGAAGGATCCACTGTTCATCAAGGTCCAGGGTGGGGTCCTGCCCACCCAGCGCGCCGAATTGCTCTGGCCGCCCATCCGCGACGCGCTTGCCCGTATCGCCGAGACCCTGGAGCGCAATGAGTTCGACCCCGCCCGATCGGAAGCCGTCTTCCGTCTGGCCATGTCCGACTACGTGGCCGACCAGGTCATCCGGCCGCTGTTTGTCGAACAACAGGAGGTGGCGCCGAATATCCGCATCCACCTGCACCCCTATTCGCTGGACAACACCACCTCGCTGCTGGAAAAGGGGGAAGTCGATATGGCAGCGGGCGTGTATTCGAACTTCGGTTCGTCGCTGCGCACCCTGCCGCTTGAAACCCTGACCTACGTCTGCGCGATGCGCAAAGGCCATCCGCTGCTGTCCCTGCCGCGCTTCACGCTGGACGATTTCCTGTGCGCGCGCCATCTGGTGGTGAGCCTGCTGGGCACGGCGGCCCTGATCGATCACGAGCTGGCCGCCCACGGCTACAAGCGCAACGCCGTGCTGACGATCAACCAGTTCGCGCTGGCCCCGCGCCTGCTGGCCGAGACCGACCTTATCTGCGTGGTGCCGGCCAACGCCGTGCGCAACAGCCCGCACAGCCACCAGCTAGAGGCCATCGAGCCGCCCTTCCCGCTGATCCCCCGCACGGTCAATCTGATCTGGCACGAGCGCTCGGACAACCTGCCGTCGCATCGCTGGCTCCGCGAGGAGATCCTCAAGGTGTGCAAGGCGCAGGGCATGATGTTCGACCCCGCGCAGGGGGCTGAATCGCACGCCTATTGAGCCTGTCGTTATTCACACAAATGATGAAGATCAATGCAAATCTTTGATTAGATCGAATGATCCGCGGTCGATAAGATTCTGGTCACCCTAGCTTCGGCGCATGTCCGCGCCGGCTTCCTGGAGACCCGCGTTGACCCACTCCGCATCCCCCACCGGCGAGCGCCGTTTCCGCGTCGGATTCGACGTGGGCGGCACCTTCACTGATTTCACCCTACTGGCCGAACACAGCGGCGCGTTATCCTACTTCAAGGTGCCTTCGACGCCGCACGACCCGTCCGAGGCCATCCAGAGCGGTCTCGCCCATCTGATGCGCGAGCACGGGATCGCCGGCGACGAACTGGTCCACGTGGGCCACGGCACAACGGTGGCCACCAATATGGTGATCGAGCGCCGCGGTTCGCGCTGCGCCCTGGTCACCACGCGCGGCTTTCGCGACGTGCTGGAGATCGGCCGCCAAACCCGCCCGCATCTGTACGACTACAACGTCATCAAGCCGGCGCCGCTGGCGCCGCGCGAATGGCGCTTCGAGATCGGCGAACGCATGGCGGCGGACGGCTCCGTGCTGCAGGCGCTGAACGAGGACGAAGTCGTCGCGGTCGCGCGCCAACTGGCCGACGCGCGGGTCGAAGCGGTGGCCATCTGCTTTATGCACAGCTATCGCAACGACGCCCACGAGCGCCGCACGCGCGAAATCCTGGCCGAATATCTTCCCGATGCCTACCTCAGCGTTTCCAGCGAAATACTGCCAGAGTTCCGCGAGTATGAGCGCATGTCGACCACGGCCCTGAACGCCTACGTGGGCCCGCGCATGGCGTCATACATGCGCAACCTGGTCGACTCGGTGCAGGCCATGGGGGTGCGCGTGCCTCCCACGACCGTGCATTCCAACGGGGGCCTGATGTCGGTGGAGTCGGTGCTGACCGCGCCGGTGCGAACCTGCGTGTCCGGGCCCGCTGCCGGCGTCATCGGCGCGGCCGAGCTCGGGCAGGCCGCCGGCTTTCACAACCTGATCACCTTCGACGTCGGCGGCACCAGCACGGACGTGTCGCTGGTGGCCGAGCTGCAGCCGCTGTTCACTTCCAGCCGCCTGGTGGCGGATTATCCCGTCAAGACCCTTATGGTCGACGTACACGTCATTGGCGCGGGCGGCGGCAGCATCGCGCGCATCGACGACGCCGGCGCGTTGAAGGTGGGCCCGCAAAGCGCCGGCGCGGTGCCCGGCCCGATCGCCTACAACCGGGGCGGCACGACCGTCACCCTGACGGACGCGCACGTCGTGCTGGGCCGCCTGAATCCCGTGGCGCTGCTTGAAGGCCGCATGGCTGTGCATGCGGAGCGCGCACGCGCCGCGCTTCAGGAACAAGTGGCCGACCCGTTGGGCATCAGCATCGAAGAAGCGGCCTACGGCATCCTGCGAATCGCCAACTCGAACATGGCCCGGGCCGTGCGCGCGGTTTCGACCGAACGCGGCCATGACATCCGCAAGTTCGCGCTGTGCGCCTTCGGCGGCGCGGGCGGCCTGCACGCGGCCGAGCTGGCGCGCGACTGCGGCATCGGCACGCTACTGATTCCGCAGGAGCCCGGCACCATGTGCGCGCGCGGCATCCTGCTGTCGGACATATCCATGGACTTCGTCCAGACGCTGATGGCCAATGCGAACGAACAGGGCTGGCTGGCGGTGCAGCAGGCGCTGGACGCGCTGGGCGGCAAAGCCCGCGCGTGGCTGACGGGCGAAGGCGTGGACGATTCCGCCCAGCGCCTATCGGCGGTCATCGACGCGCGCTACCAGGGCCAGAATTTCGAGATCCCCGTGCCGCTGGACGGCATGCGCCTGATGCCGCTCACCGACTTCGTGGCGGCTTTCAGCGCGGCCCATATCCGCGAGTACGGCTACGACGCGACCGGCCGCGCGGTCGAGATCGTCAACTGCCGCGCGCGGGCAGTGGGTCTGGTGCCGCGCGCGCCGATCGCGCGCGTGCCTGGCGGCGCCAGCCTCGCGGGCGCGATCAAGGAGCGCCGGGCCGTGTACTTCGAAGGCGCCGGATGGACCGACACGCCCATCTATCGCCGCGCCCTGCTTCCGGCAGGCGTCCCCATCGACGGCCCCGCCGTCATCGAGGAGATGAGTTCAACCACCGTGATCCTGCCGGACCAGCAAGCGCGCGTGGACGACTACGGCAACCTCGTCGTCAACCTCAACCCCTAAGGCAACCCGACATGACCACTGCACCGACTGCCGCCGCCGACACCGACGCGTTCGATCCCATCGAAATGGAGGTCTTCAGCAACCGCCTGCTGTCCATCACCGAAGAAATGGGCAACACGCTGATCCGCTCCTCGTTTTCCAGCAACATCAAGGAGCGCAAGGACTGCTCCGTGGCGCTGTTCGACGCCGCCGGCCGGCTGGTGGCGCAGGCTGCCCACGTGCCGGTGCACCTGGGCTCGCTGTCGGGCGGCATCGACGCCGTGCTGCGCCGCTACGGCGCGGCCGGCATCCGTCCCGGCGACGCTTTTCTGTGCAACGACGCCTACCTGGCCGGGGGCACCCACGCGCCGGACATTACCGTCGTATCGCCCATCTTCTTCGACGGCGTGTTGCGCTTTTTCGCCGCCAATATTGGCCACCACACCGACGTAGGCGGCGCCGTGCCGGGCTCGACCTCGCACCACCTCAAGACGGTATGGGAGGAAGGCATCCGCCTGCCCGCGATGCGCATCGTGCGGCAGGGCGAGCTGGACCTGGACTTGCTGGAGATGATCGCGCACAACACGCGCGAGCCGGACAACCGCATGCACGACATCCGCGCCCAGATCGCGACCAACGACAAGGGCGCGCGCCTGATGCTGGAGCTGGTCGGCCAATCGGGGCTGGACACCGTGCTATCCGCCATCGACGGCATCCTGCGCTACACCGAACGGCGGCTGCGCAACCGCATCGCCCAGCTTCCGACAGGCAGCGTTTCGTTCACCGAACGCATGGACGATGACGGCATGGGCGGCGACCCGGTGGTGATCCAGGCCAACGTGCAGGCGCGCGACGGCCAACTGCACGTGGACTTCACGGGCACCGGCAAGCAGGCGCGCGGCGCCTTCAACTTGCCGGCCAGCGCGCTGAACGCCAGCGTGTATTTCGCGGTCAAGGCCATGCTCGATCCCGAGCTGATGCCGAATAACGGGCTTTTCCAACCCATCACCATCAGTGCGCCCGAGGGCACGATCACCAATCCGGTGTTTCCCGCCGCCGTGGGCGCGCGCGTGACCACCGCGCAGCGCGTGGCGGGCACCGTGATTGGCGCCCTGGGCCAACTGCTGCCGCCCGGCCGCGGCATGGCTTCGTCCAACGACGTGATGCCCTCCATGCTGTTCTCCGGCCCGATGCGCGACGGCAAAGGCACCTTCGTTTATCTTGAAACGCTGGGCGGCGGCGCGGGCGGGCGCGCCCGGGGCGACGGCATGGACGGTATCCAGGTCAACGTCACCAATACGTCCAACCTGCCCGCCGAGGCGCTGGAAATCGAATACCCCCTACTGGTCGACGAGTACGCCCTGGTGAACGATACGGGCGGCGCGGGCAAATACCGGGGCGGCATGGGCATTGCGCGCCAGATCCGCTCGCTGCACGATCAACTGGCCTGCACCATCCGCTGCGACGCGGCGCTGTTCGGCGCAGCCGGCCTCGATGGCGGCCTGACGGGCGGCACCTCGCGCCTCATCCAGAACCCGGGCCGCGCCGACGAGCAGCGGCTGCCCAACAAGATTTCGGGCCACCCTCTGCCGGCGGGCTTCACGGTCCGCCTGGAGACGCCCGGCGGAGGCGGCTACGGGATTCCCGCGGAGCGCGACCTTGCCGATATCCGCCGCGACGTCGTTGGCGGCAAGGTGAGCCGCGCCGCCGCGGAGCGCGACTATGGACCCGAGCGTGTGGCGCGCGCCCTTGAACAGGAAGGCGCATGACCCGTCCCGAATCAGCCGAGCCCCGCAGCGGCGGCGAGGCCCTCATCGCACAGTTGCAGGCCTTTGGCGTGCGGCGCGTCTTCATGGTGCCCGGCGAGAGCTTCCTGCCCTGCATCGACGCCCTGTACGCGCGGCGCGATGCAATCGAATCTATCGTCTGCCGCCAGGAAGGCGGTGCGGCCTATATGGCCGAGGCACACGGCAAGCTGACCGGCCAGCCCGGCATCTGCTTTGTATCGCGCGGCCCCGGCGCCACCAACGCGGCCATCGGCGTGCACACCGCCCGCGAAGACTCCACGCCCATGATCCTCTTCATCGGCCAGGTCGGCGGCGACACCGCCGACCGCCAGTGCTTCCAGGAAGTGGACTACCGCGCCATGTACGCGCCGCTGGCGAAATGGGTGGCGCAGATCGAGCGCGCCGACCGCATCCCGGAATATCTGGCGCGCGCCTGGACCACCGCCACCAGCGGACGTCCCGGCCCCGTGGTGCTGGCGCTGCCCGAGGACATGCTGGCCCGCCTGACCCGAGCGCCGCTGGCCGCGCCGCCCGCGACACCGCAGGCCTGCCCCACGCCCAACGATATGCAGCGCCTGCAGCGGATGATCGAGTCCGCCGCCCGGCCGTTGCTGCTGCTGGGAGGTTCGCGCTGGTCCGATGCGGCGCGCGGGGCGGTACGCGACTTTGCCCTGCGCTTTGACCTGCCGGTCGCCACCGCCTGGAGACGGCTGGAGCTGTTCGACAACAACCATCCGAACTTCGTCGGGCAGGTCAGCGCCAGCATGCCCGCGCACCAGAAGCGCGTCGTCACGGACAGCGACCTCGTCATCGCGCTGGGCACGCGCCTGTGCGAACCGACCACCATCAATTACGAATGGCTCGCCTCGCCCACGCCGCGGCAGACCTTGGTGCACATCCACGCCGACGCCAACGAGATCGGGCGGCTTTGCACGCCGGCGCTCGGCATCGTTGCCAGCGTGGCTGGCTTTGCCCAGGCCGCGGCGGCTCTCGCGCCCACGCCGGGCTGGCGGCCAGCGCGCAGCGGCGCGCACGCCGCGGGTTCGGCGCCCGTGCTGCTGCCGACCCCCGGCCCGCTCGACCTGAATGCGGCCGCCGGCCATGTCGCGGCTTCCCTGCCCGCGCGCGCCTGCGTCACCGTGGGCGCGGGCAACTACGCGCTCTATGCGCACCGGCACATCGCCTTCAAGGGCCTTGCCAGCCAGCTTGCGCCGGCCGTGGGCGCCATGGGCTACGGCCTGCCGGCGGCCATCGCGGCCAAGCTGCATGACCGCGACGCCCCGGTCATCTGCTTTGCCGGCGACGGATGCTTCCAGATGACCATGCAGGAAGTCGCCACCGCCGTGCAGCATCGGCTGGGCATCGTCATCCTGGTGTTCAACAACGGGCTTTACGGCACCATCCGGCTGCATCAGGAGCGGGCCTATCCTGGCCGCGCATTGGCCACGACCCTGGTCAATCCCGACTTCGCCCAGCTCGCGCAAAGCTATGGCGCCTTCGGCCACCGCGTCACAACCACCGAGGAATTTGCGCCGGCCTATGACGCCGCGCTGGCCCACGCCCGTGAGCACCAACTGCCCGCGATTCTGGATCTGGTGTACGACGCCGACATCATCCTGCCCGACCGCACGCTGTCGCAGATGCACGCTGACAGGGCATGCGCCCCGGAGCCGCGCGCATGACACCGCTGCTGCGCCGTGCCGCGCCGCAGGCCGGTTCCGCCCTGCACCTGACCTGGAACGGCCAGCCGATAGCCGCCCAGCACGGCGACACCGTGCTGACGGCGCTGCTGCTGGCCGGCGACCGGCTGCGAACCACACTGGGCACGGGCGCGCCGCGCGCGGGTTTCTGCCTGATGGGCGCTTGCCAGGACTGCTGGGTACAGCGCATCGACGGCCAGCGCCTGCGCGCCTGCTCCACCTTGGCCGAAGATGGCATGGAACTGCTCGACGCCCTGCCCGGAGCGTGCCCATGAACATGCCTCCCATGTCCGATGCGCCGCCGAGCGTGGTGGTGGTGGGCGCAGGACCCGCCGGCGTGCGCGCCGCACAAACGCTGCTGCGCCACGGAGTGCGGCCCGTCGTCATCGACGAGGCCGCGCTGCCCGGCGGCCAGATCTATCGCCAAAGCCCCGTCCCGCGCGGCACCGCACGCCAGCGGTACGGCTTCGAACATCAGCGCGCGGCCCGCATCCACGAGGCAGGCGCCCAATTGCGCCAGCAGGCCGACTACCGCGCAAACACCGCCGTGTGGAACACCGCGCCCGGCCACCTAGATCTCGTTACGCAAGACGGCGACTTGGATGAACTGCCCTACTCCCAACTGCTGATAGCCACCGGCGCCACCGACCGCGTTCTGCCCTTTCCCGGCTGGACCCTGCCTGGCGTCTTTTCGCTGGGCGGCGCCCAAATTGCGCTGAAGGGCCAGCATTGCCTGCTGGGGCCGCGCATCGTCTTCGCGGGCACCGGGCCCTTGCTGTATCTCGTCGCCTATCAATACGCGCGTGCCGGGGGCCAGGTGCAGGCCGTGCTCGATAGCGCGCCGCTGGCTGGCCAGGCACGCGCCCTGCCCGCGCTGCTGAATCAGGTGGGCACGCTGGCCAAGGGCTTGTATTACCTGGGATGGCTGCGCGCGCACGGCGTACCCGTGCACCATTCGGCAAGCCTTATCTCGGCCCGGGGCGAGACCCGCATCGAAAGCGCGCGCGCGCGCATCGTCGACGCCGAACGCCACATTGCCTGTGACGCGCTGGCAGTCGGCCACGGCCTGCGCGCCGAAACCCAACTGGCCGACCTGCTCGACTGCGATTTCGATTTCCACGCCGCCCAGCGCGCCTGGCTGCCGCGACGCGACGCCGACGGCCGCAGCTCGATCGCCGGCGTCTACCTGGCGGGCGACGGCGCGGGCATCGGCGGCGCCGCACTGGCCGAACTGGCCGGCGAACGCAGCGCGCTTGCCATGCTGGCCGACAGCGGCATCCGCGTCGACCCCAAGCGCCTGCGTTGGCTGGCGCGCCGGCAGGCCGCGCTGACGCGCTTTCGGCATGGTCTGGACCGTGCGTTCCCGCTGCCGGCCGCAGGCTCCGGCTGCGACGACAGCGTCATCGTCTGCCGCTGCGAGGAAGTGCGGGCGGGAGCGCTGCGCGCCGCCGCCGCGCAATATGCCATCGATGACCTCAACCGCCTGAAAGCCCTGACGCGCATCGGAATGGGCTTGTGCCAGGGCCGCCTGTGCCAGAGCGGCGCCGCCGAATTGCTGGCCGACTGCCGGAAAATCCCCCTGGCGGCCGTCGGCCGCCTGCGAGGACAGGCGCCCGTCAAACCCCTGCCGTTCGCAAGCTTTGACAAGAACCCGTCATGACACTGCTGCATACCGACGTCGCCATCATCGGCGCGGGCCTGGTCGGCGCCAGCGCCGCCTTGGCGCTACAGCGCGCTGGCGTCTCCACCCTGCTGATCGAACGCGACTTGTGCGGCGCGCGCGCCAGCGGCGTCAACTTCGGCGGCGTGCGCCGCCAGGGCCGCAACCTTGAACAGCTACACCTCGCCCAGCGCGCCCACGGCATCTGGGCACGGCTACCGGCGCTGATCGGTACCGACGCCGAATACGTGCGCACCGGTCATCTGAAACTTGCCCGATCGCAAGCGGACCTGGACAAACTCGTCGCCTATCGCGACAAGGTGCGCGACCTTGACCTGGGCCTGGAGATTCTGGACCGCGCCGCCCTGCGCCGGCGCTTTCCCGCGCTGGCGCCCGACATCGTCGGCGGCTCACTTTGCCCCGAAGACGGCCAGGCCAATCCTCGCCTGGTCGCGCCCGCCTTCGCCCACGCCGCGGCGCGCGCGGGCGCCCAACTGCTTGAGCACTGCGCCATCGCCCACGTCGACACCATGGCAAGCGACTTCCTGCTGACGGCCACGGACGGGCGCCGCATTCGCGCCGCCACGGTGATCAACGCCGCCGGCGCATGGGGCGCTGTCGTGGCCGGCTGGTTTGGCGACGTCCTGCCCTTGCAGGTCAAGTACCCCACCCTGCTCGTCACCGAACCGCTCACACCGCAGATCGGCGTGTCGCTGGGCGTCGAAGGTGGAGGCTTCTACGCCAGGCAGGTGGCGCGCGGCAATGTCGTCATGGGAGGCGGTTATGGCCATGCCTTGCCCGGCGATCGCAGCCGCCCAGGTCCCGCGGCCCTGGCCGATCTCGGCCGCACCGGCCCGGCCATTCTGCCCGCCCTCGCCCGCGCCAACATCATCCGCTGCTGGTCGGGAATAGAAGGCTATTTCCCCGACAAGAATCCCGTCATCGGCTTCAGCGCCAAGGTGCCGAGGCTGCTGCACGCCTTCGGGTTTTCGGGGGGAGGCTTTCAGATTGCGCCTGCGGTGGGCGAAGTCCTTGCACAAGCGGCCCAGGGACAGTGCAGCCTGAAGATGGCGGAGCGATTTTCAGTCAGTAGATGGAACGGATATCAAGCCTTAGGGAATTAGGCGCTTGCCGGCGGTTCCAATCGGCTCTGGCAATGTCGGAAGAATACTCATTGGATCGAACAAAGCCTTGATGCGCCGTTCAAATGCGAAAGCCTGAGTGAGTTTGTCCATGACTGCTACAGGGGATTCAAAATGGCACCCAAGCATCGATCACCATGGAATACCTGTTAATGAGGCCCCGGGCAAAAGGCACTCGCAGGTAGCCATGTGAGCCCCGCAATTCTCATTCTCCCTTTGTCTAACGATCGTTCAGAACTTCAGGATTTTCCGCAATCCGGACGGGGTTTGGCGAATTCCCGAGCGATGGCTTGCTTAATCTTATCCACCATGGCAGTCGGCATGTCATTGGGCGCCGGCGATCCGAACCACGCCACGGCCGAAAGTCTGGGCATCCCTGCCTCTGGGGCCGTCGGCACATTCGGCAACGCCGCCCTGAGTTCTGGGCTAGTGACGAACGCGAAAGCAGCGACTCGGTCGTAAGAGCCCGTATAGCCTAGAGAGCAAGAATCCTGGTGCGGCTCCAAAAGCGAGCGTCGCTGCTTGCGTGTGCGGTTAGCCTCGACCTTGAGCCACGACGAGTGCAGATAGCGTCTCACCGAGGTGCGCGATATGCCAAGTCGCTTGGCAATCTCTCGTAAAGAGCCATGATCGCGCAAATGCCAACGGCGAGTAATGCTGAGAAGACCCACGTCGATCACTCCTGTGTCCCACACGCGTACCGAGCAGGATGGTGTTCACGAGGTTGTTCGGACTTACATGCAAATCAAACGTAAAGGTGGTTCAACTCTGCGTGCAAATCAAAACCTAGCTCGTCTCAAAACTACCCGCGACATTACGCTTGGAACTAGGCAAAACTTTAGGCAGTTGACGCACGCGCCGTTTACGCGATGTCACTATGCGCAGTTGCAGCTGGGCGAATCGAATTCGCTTTGGATGCCAGAGAATCTGCGCCGAGAGGTGGGAGGCAGACCGACCGCTCTGGGTCGAGGTTGTGTGAAAACTCACCGTGCTGAGGGTCATGTCGGAAGTTGGCCTCTCAGATCAACTCAGGATCGACGATCGGAGTTGAGGGAAGGGTTTGAACACCCTCGAAAACAAGTCCATCACGAGTTTTCACACAGCCTCGGTCGTTATCGGCCCGACATACCTCAGCGGATCTGGGAATTAATTTTGGCCAAAGACTTTTCCATCGGATGGCTCCTCTTTCGGTGTTTAGCGGCTAAACGATACATCAGGCGTCGCACAGTGCCGGACGCCAAAGCGCAACCAGGGCCTTGAACTGCGCATGTACCTCGGTCCCCAGGGTATCGGGATACGCGCGTGTTTGGCGGATCAGGCCAATCACGACGAGCATGTCATCGGCTATCTCAGCGTCCACGCTCCAGATATCGGTCAGGTCGAAGCCACCGCACCTGGTCGCGTTCCACCACGAAAGCAGAAAGTCCGCCACCCGTTTGCTTTGGCCAGTATCACGCTGTGCGATGTTGATGAGGCGTGCCAGGGCATCAGTCCCTTTCTTTTGAAGCACCGGGTTTGCGCCTTCCCGTCGATGCTGCTCGAGGCGATCCATGCTTCGTTGGACTTCCGGGCCAACCGTGGGCGGTAGTTCGCCATTTTCGGGTGGGGTGCTTGGTTCTTTTGCATGGAACACATGGGTCGAACATTCCGCCACTACGGCGCGGGCTGTCGTCTCATCACGTGATGACTGTGGCGTCTCCTCCGCCAGTGCGTCTGACGACGCTCGCTTCGCACCTCCGGCTTTCCGAATCGCCTTCACCGCCGACCGCGTAGGCTTGGCCTCATTCGCGCTCAACAGATCTGCGACGGCCTCCGGTTGCTCACGGTGCGCGACGGCCAGTTCATTGGCGAGCGTCACATCAGTCACCTTCCCCGCCGCAACCGCTTCGGCGACGGGTTCGGGCAGCGTGAGTAGACCTGCATGATGGCTTACCCAGGCTTTCGATTTACCGAGCTGACGCGCTAAGTCGGCCCGGGACCAACCAGCTGACAGCTTGCCGCCGATAAAGTCCGCAATTTCCCGCGCGGTTAGGTTCTCGCGCTGCACGTTCTCCACGACCTGATCGAAGTCATCGAAATCCGGATCTTCGAACCCCGGCACCGAAGTCATCTCAGCGACCTTCGCTGCACGGAATCGGCGGTGACCGTGATTGATAATGAAATGTCCGGGAATTGTTGGATGCGGTCGCAACGACAAAGGAGACTTGATGGCACGCTTACCCTTGCGCTCTTGGCGTTTGAACGACGCAGCTAGCTCTGCGATGCTCTCCACGCTGTATCCCGGATTGTTTTTGCCGCGGGAGTTCTTTTCATCTTCGTGGATGAGACTAATGTCATAGGAGCCGGGTTCGCGCGCCTGGGGCGGCGCGCCGTCTAGCAGCGACGCCAAATCGCCCAGGCCGGCCAAGTCCAGGCCGCCGGCATCACCGTGTTTAGCGGCTAAACTCATTTCGCCACTCCCATCGTTTGCAGGACGTGATTGCCGAGGGCGCGCATCTCCGCGCCTGCTGCCCGTGCCGTTGTCTTCCTGCTCTTCCAGACGGGTTCGCCCGCAGCCAGTGCCTCTGCGACGCTAGTGCGCAGACCCACCACAACTGGGGCCAGAAGTTTGCCGTGCGCAGCTTGTACCTCGGCAAGATGTTTGACCTGACGCGGGTTACGGCGGTCAACCCGGTTCGGCACAATACCCAGGAAGTGCAGCTTCGGGTTGTGCTGCTTGGCCCCGACGATCACGCGCATCATGTCTTTGATGCCCTCGATGCTGTAGTCCTCCATCTCGACTGGACTGATCACCGCATCCGCGGTGCGCAGTGCAGTAATGGTGGCGATGCCGATGCTGGCGGGCGTGTCGATCACGCAGAGATCAAAGCCCCGCGTTTCAAATTCGCGCAGGTTTACCTGGAAATTTCGAAGTGCTCGCTCGAGGGGCATGTAGATGACGTTGGCCAGAAGCCGATCTGCGTGCAGCAGGGCAATAGGGCCTGGGGCGTCGCGAACGACCGGCATCTCATCGAGAAACAGTGCGCTCGCCGGTACCTCCAAGCGGTGCTGACGCATGGTCTTGGAGAGGTTCCCGGTGTCCAGGTCCACTACGAGTGTCTTGAGCCCCCGTTCGGCGGCGTGAAACGCAATGTGGATGGCATCAGCGGTCTTGCCGACACCACCTTTGTTCTGTGCGATTACAACAGTTCTCATGTTTGCCATTCCTCTGTCCTTGTGAGGTACGGATGCACAGCAGCCAACGCGAGACTCCGTGTTTAGCTGCTAAACACCGAAGATCATCGGCCGTCCCTACGGTTTTTTAGCGGGAACAGCGGAAGTTTGATTGGATCGGTCGCGGGGGACGTCTATGGCAGCGAAGTAGTCAGCCAGGGCCTGAACCGTCTGGACTCCTGGATTCTTCACCTCGCCGTAGCGGATCTTACGGAGATTGCTCAGCGACACGTGCGTCGCGTCGGCGACTACGCCGAGTTCGTTGTACGGGACGGCGCGGAGGCGGGATAACACCCGGTCAAAAAATTGAAGTTCGCTCATGCAAGCGATTCTAACCCGTATTTGGGTTATTTCAACCCACATATATGCACGCCGGCGCGGCATAGTTCCGTATGGCAAAAAAAGCTACAGAACTCGTCGGCACGAACGTCGATCAGCTCATGCGTACGGCTGGTCTATCTAATGCCGCGCTTGAGAAGAAAACGAACGGCCGCCTGACGCGGTCGACGGTTGACCGTGTTCGTCGCGCGCAGGGAAGCGCAGGAGTGGAAAGCGTTGCGGAAATCGCACGGGCTTTTGGTTTGGACCTTTGGCAATTGTTTGTCGAGGACCTGGATCCGGCACATCTGCCGTCGTTAATGACCGAGCCCGTGGCAGGAACCCTGCCCCTCTCAAAGGAAGAGCAAACTTTGTTGGAGTGCTTCCGCACCCTCAATCCTGCATTCCAGCAGCTGATTTTGAACGATATAGAACGTTATTCAGAGGCTGAGCGTCAAACGCTTGCAAAAAAGGGGGAATCCCCCAAGCGACGCGCATAGATTCCCGCAATGGCGGATCGAAACCACGACGGGTGCCACTGTCTACTGGTTGGATATAGGTACAAACGGCAGCTTGCGGCCGAAATTTAGGCCTTTTGTTACCAAATACGAAAACAATGTCCTTTTGTTCGCCCCTAACTCGGCTAGAACACGGCTGCCTTAGTAAACCCATATTTGGGTTGACAACGTTTATTTACGGGTTATCATGTTCGCACACACCCAAATATGGGTTGCCGCTCTTTAACAATACGCACAGAAGTAACGTCCTGCGCCGCCCGAGAGGGCGCCGCAGAAGGGGAGTTGGCTGCGAACACGGAAAGCCCCGGGGACGAAAAGAAGCAGCAAAAATCTAGGGGTCCCGTAGAGGCCCGTGAAGTCCGGCCAGGTGCGGCAAGCATGTGGTTGAAAAAATCTGTTCAGGCGCAGAGCCTGGAAGACCACCTAGATCTCGAGATGAGGCAGGAAGGGATCAACGATCCCGCCTTCCCACCAGCCCTTCGAGTGAAGGGCGCGAGCGCCTAAGCAGAATGTCTATGCCCTCCGTGGCGAGTAACGGCGGGGCGAACACCCGGCCGGGAGAACAACTGGCCTGCGCCGTGCAAGTCGGCAGGAATCCGCCAGCGTCGTGGTATCTCGCTGGCGGCATCCGAATCGGCGTTCAGTAATCGACTGAGAGGTGTTTAGCAGCTAAACGCCTCCGGCTGAGCGCTCCGATTCGGATGTGTACGCTCCAAAGTCGCAGCAAGGCCGATACGCCTTCTGCTGTTTAGCGCCTAAACACGCTGCCATCACTTGCAGGAGGGAGGACGACCCGACCTTACGTCGGCCTCTGCATTCTGGCGACGCGCTCGCGTCTGCATGTGCCCCCCTCATCCGCCATCTCGCACATGAAATCTTGATGAAGCAATTTTTCGTCTGGACGATCGCCGCGTTGATCTTCGCGGCGGGCTACGCGCTCTACCTCATCTATTCCGATGTCAAAGACGTCTGCGCAAAACAGCAATTCGTGAGCACAACGCTTTGTGCCACCTTGGGAGGCAAATGATGGACCGCAAGGTTTACCCGGTGGAAATAACGCTCGGTCCCAACAAACGCCCTTACTCCCCTGAGTTTCAAACGCTGGACGAATACAAGGAGGGTTGGAAGCGAGTCCTGCTGATGGCTCATGGAAAGGCGGACGTGCGCTGCACGTGCCCCGGTGCCGGTGAAAAGCGCCTCTCAATTCACAGCAGGGCCAATTCCGACAGGTTCCATCTCGCCCGCTTTCCAGAGACGGGCGCCGAGCATAGCGAAGACTGTATCTACTACGGCGTCGATCCCAGCATGTCCGGCCTTGGCTCCTATCGCCGCGGTGTCGTGCAGGAGCTGGATGACGGCGCAGTGAAGATCAAGCTCAAGGTTGGGCTGCAACAGCGCGCGGCTGTCGCGCCTGATGAAAGCAACAATGCCGGACTGGCCGAGACGAAGGTCGCCACCCCTCGACCCCGGTCCGGCCAAGCAAGCATGACACTGCTCGGCCTGCTTCATTTCCTCTGGACGCAAGCCGGCCTGAATACGTGGACTCCCGGCATGGAAGGCAAGCGCAACCTCGGCGTGGTTCACCACCACCTGATGCGTATCGCGACATCGACCTATGCAGGCCGCGCTCGACTGTCGCAAAACCTCGTGATTGCCACGCAGCCCGGCTCGGGGCAGCAGGCGGGACACAACAAGGCTAAGAGTCTCGAAGCGATCACACAGCGCCGCCGCCTGGTCATTGTTGCGCCGCTCGCCCAGCATCAGGAAGGAATGGACGGCAGTGAAGTACTGCCTATCGCCGGGTTTCACGGCATACCTTTCATGGCCTTGGACGAAGGCATCTGGGCAGCGCTCGAGCGCCGCTTCGGCCGCGAGATTGACGCTTGGCGCGCTGGAAACCCAATCATCGCGGTTGCGCAAACAGATCCGCCGAAATCCTCGGCGGGCAACATGCGAGCGCAGGTCGTGGACATCGCGCTCATGCAGATCACGCGTGACTGCATCCCGGTCGATTCGGGGTATGAAGTTCTGATCGCTGAGAAGCTCGTTGCGGAGAAGCGCCGATTTGAAAAGCCCCTGCGATTCGACGCAGGCGAAGACGCGGTCTTTCCCGACTTTTGGCTGCGCGACCTGCCTGAGCCGATCCCCCTTGAAGTTTGGGGCATGTCCGGCACGGATTACTTGTCGCGCAAAAAAGAGAAGGCTGCGCACTATGACGAAACATTCGGTGCCGGAGGCTGGTGGTCGTGGAATGCCGCGATCGGTGACCCAGTGCCCGAATTGCCCCCCAAAACCGCCTAGATGCTCCCCGTGAGGTGCCACCATTGCCGCCATGGTTCTGCATGAACTGCTTCCGACAGGCGCGGGCGGATGAGTCGACCCCTCGGGTATGCATCCAATTTAGAGGTGTTCACGATGCTCAATGCACTTTCCGTGCAGACCACGGATGAAAAGGCGCTCACGCTGCATGAAGCCGCTGAACGCCTCAATGTTTCCTACAGCACAATCTTCAGCTATCGCAAGGAACTTGGATTTCAGCTTAGGGCGCGTGGCGCCTGGCGGATCTGGCCTTCGCGCCTTGCTGCATTCTCGGAAAAGAAGAACAATGTCACCCAGCTATCGCTGCGGGTCTTGGGAGAAGCACCATGCCCATCCGCAAAGATGAAACCTCAGGTATCTGGCAAGTTGATATCCGCGTCCCAGGCCTCCCGCGAGTTAGATGCTCTTCTGGAACATCGGACAGGCAAGCCGCGCAGGAATATCACGACAAGTTGAAGGCTGATTTGTGGCGCCAAGCCAAGCTCGGTGAGCAACCCGACCGCTTGTATGAAGAAGCCGCTGTACGGTGCCTTCGACTTTGGGACGGCCTGCGAGACTACGACAGCAAGGTCCGGCACATTGCCTACTGGCGCACGCAGTTCTCTGGACGCGCCATTCGCTCTTTAAAATTCGACGAGATCGCGGACAAGCTGCCCACTCACACGACGCACCGTCATCGGAAACCCACTCCAGTCAGCGCAGCTACGAAGAATCGTTATCTTGCAACGATGCGCCGAATGCTCAAGCTATGCGAGGAGTGGGATTGGATCGACAAGTGTCCCAAGTTCGCCGAGTTCGTCGAGCCCGATAATCGAGTGCGCTGGGAACCAAAGGACGTTATCGGCCGCTTGATTAGCGCCATGACGCTCGAATGGATGCGGGACGTGAGCTTGGTCGCAGTAGCCACCGGTATGCGCGAGGACGAACTGCTCTCGCTCAAGCCAAGCAACGTCGACATGCCGCGCTCCAATGCCTGGGTCATCGCAGAAGAGGCGAAATCCGGTTACGCACGTTCTGTGCCGCTCAACGCGGATGCTCTTGCAGTCCTGCAGCGTCGGATTCCCAAGGCGAAGAAGTACGTCTTCGAGAGGCCGTCGCGCGACGGCCTCGTCCGCAAGATTGGTCAGGTCGATGCGCGCTGTCTTCGCCGCGCTTGCGCAGAAGTTGGCATTGACGACTTTCACTTTCACGACCTACGGCACACCTGGGCCAGCTGGCATGTACAGGCTGGCACGCCGCTCATGGTGCTGAAGGACCTCGGCGGTTGGGAGACACTGGACATGGTGCAGCGATATGCTCACCTGGCCCCGTCTCACCTCGCGCACCATTCGGCCACGGTCGAATTTTGGTCAAAGTCAGAACGCCAAGAAAAAACGCCGCTTGTAGAAGCGGCGTAAGTTCTTGATACTGCAAAGTTTTGATGGTGGGTTGTGCGAGACTCGAACTCGCGACCAACGGATTAAAAGTCCGCTGCTCTACCGACTGAGCTAACAACCCGACCGAAGCCCGAAATTATGGCGGATTTCGAAGGGCTTGTCAAAAAATGACACCGTGCCATCCTGCCAGCAAAGCCAGGCAAGCAAACGGCCGCTCGCGGCGGCCGTTTGCGGGTCGTGCGGCGTGCTGGACTACCAGGCAGCCACCACCGCGCCCTTGAACTTGGTTTCGATGAACTGCTTCACTGCCGGGCTGTGATAGATGGAGACCAGCTTGGCGAACTCGGGACGGTCCTTGTCCTTTTCACGCACGACCAGCACGTTGGCGTACGGCGAGTCGGGCGATTCCTGGGCGATGGCATCCTTGGTCGGGTTCAGTCCGGCTTCCAGCGCGAAGTTGGTGTTCACGGCCGAAGCGTCGGTGTCATCCAGCGAGCGCGGCAGTTGGGCGGCGTCCAGTTCGATGAAGCGCAGCTTCTTGGGGTTCTCGACCACATCGATCGGCGTGGCCTTCAGGCCCGCTTCCGGACGCAGCTTGATCAGGCCGTTGGCCTGCAACAGCAACAGCGCGCGGCCGCCGTTGGTCGGGTCGTTCGGCAGCGCGATGCGGGCGCCTTCCTTCAGTTCGGACAGCGATTTGATCTTCTTGCTGTAGATGCCGATCGGGAAGATCACGGTCTTGGCGATGCTGACCAGCTTGTAGCCGCGGTCCGCGTTGGCGTTGTCCAGGTAGGGCTGGTGCTGGTAGCTGTTCAGGTCCAGGTCGCCGGCGGCCAGCGCCACGTTCGGCTGCACGTAGTCCGAGAACTCGATGACTTGCAGGTTCAGGCCCTGCTTGGCGGCTTCGGCCTTGACCACATCAAAGATCTGGGCGTGCGGGCCGGCGGTGACGCCGACCTTCAGCGGCTTGTCCTGAGCCAGCGCGGGCTGGGCGAATACGGCGGCGCCCAAAGCGAACGCGGCCAGCGACTTCAAAACCTTGATGCTCATGTTGCGATATCCCGATATGACGGAAGTAGGAAAAAACGAAGAAGATCAGCGATGCGACATGCGGCGCACGAAGCGGTCGCCCAGGCTCTGGATGGCTTGGACCAGAACGATCAGCACGATCACGACCGCGGCCATGACGTCGGACTGGAAGCGCTGGTAGCCATAGCGGATCGCCAGGTCGCCCAGCCCGCCGCCGCCGATGGCGCCGGCCATGGCCGAATAACCGATCAGGCTGACCACGGTGACGATGGTGGCGGCGATGAGGCCCGGCAGGGCTTCGGGCAGCAGCACCTTCATGATGATCTGCATCGGCGATGCGCCCATGGCGCGCGCCGCGGTGATGAGGCCCGGATCGACCTCGCGCATGGCGTTTTCCGCGATGCGCGCCATGAAGGGAATGGCGGCCACCGACAAAGGCACGATGGCGGCGGTGGTGCCGATGGACGTCTGCGCCACCAGCCGCGTGAACGGGATGATCGCGACCATCAGGATCACGAACGGCACCGAACGGGTCGCGTTGATGATGGCCCCCAACACGTGGTTCACGGGCTGGTTTTCAAGCATGTTGCCGCGTGCGGTCACCGTCAGCGTGACGCCAAGCGGAATGCCGATGATCACCGCGATGGCGCTGGCCACGCCCACCATCAGCAGGGTGTCAAGCAGCGACGTAATAAGCAGGTCGATCAGTTGCGGACTCATGAGCTATTTCTTCAACGGTAATGTCACGGGCGTTCAAGGCGGCAATCCCGTCCTTGAGCGCGGCGGGCGTGCCTTGGGCCAGCACAAACATCGTGCCCACGGCCACGCCCTGGATGTCTTCGACGCGCGCCTGCACCAGCCCGACGTCCAGGCCGAACTGCCGGGTCAGGTCGGACAGGAACGCGCCCGAAGCGTCGGTGCCGGTCAGCGACAGGCGCAACAGGCGCACGGTCTGGCCGGGTTTGGCGGCGGCCAGCGCCTGGATGCGTTCCTTGACGGCGGCCAGCGTGGCGTCGGTCAGTTCCGAGGCGGTGGCGGCCGACACCATGTTGCGGGTCACTTCATGGCGGGGTTGGGCAAAGACCTCGCGGGTGCTGCCGATTTCGACGACCTCGCCCTGCGACAGCACGGCCACGCGATCGCAGACCTCGCGCACGACTTCCATCTGGTGCGTGATCATGACCACGGTCACGCCGGTCTTGCGGTTGATGTCGCGCAGCAACGCCAGGATGTTGTGCGTGGTTTCCGGGTCCAGCGCCGACGTGGCTTCGTCGCTCAGCAGCACATCCGGGTTGTTGGCGAGCGCGCGGGCAATGCCGACGCGCTGCTTCTGGCCGCCACTGATCTGGCTGGGATAACGGTCGCGCAGGTGTTCCAGCCCGACCAGCGCCAGCAGACGCTCCACGCGCGCCGGAATTTCAGCTTTGGACACGCCCGCGATTTCCAGCGGGAGAGCGACGTTGCCGTACACCGTGCGCCGCGACAGCAGGTTGAATCCCTGGAACACCATGCCGATGCGGCGCCGCTGTTCACGCAACTGCGCTTCGGTCAGGCCGGTCAGCGCCTGGCCGCCGATGGAGATGTTGCCCTGGTTGGGACGTTCCAGCAGGTTGATGCACTGGACCAGCGTGCTTTTACCGGCCCCGCTGGGACCGATGATGCCAAAGACCTCGCCCTGCTCAATGTGCAGGTTGATGCCTCGCAGCGCCTGGAATTCCCCATGCGGCGTGGCGTAGGTCTTGGATAGGTTCTCGATGTGAATCATGGCAAGCGATTTTGTATCTTTTCTCTTCTAAAGAGAACGACCGTTTTTTCCATTTTTAATAACTACAAGTAATATCAACTGCCGGCCCGGCGCTGCGGGGCTTCTGGAAAGCCGCGCAAACGCCTCGACAATGGCGATCCAGCAAAGACACAAAGGGCAGCCGGGAAGGAAAGCCTTCCTGACTGCCCTTTCTTTTCGGCGGCCGGCTTGCGGCCGACCCGGGTTCAGCGTGCGCGCGAGATGCGGACTTCCGCGCCGCGGCGCTTCACTTCCAGGCCTTCGGACGGCGAGATCCGCAGCCCTTCCAGGCCCTTGATGTAGCTCGAACCCTGCATCTGCATCACGCGGATCTTGTTGCGCATGACGACCGGGTTATGCACCGGCATGCCGAACATCCAGACCTCGTCCAGGATGCGGGCCGAGTTGAACTCGCCCGTATGCTGCGCGGCCGGACCGAGACAGAGCATGTGACCTTCGCGGCCAAACACCGGGAACTGGCCAAGCTCGCAATCGATGGTCCAGGTAGTGCCGCCCTCGTAGCGATGGCCGGTGTTCAGATCCCACCACGCCTCGCCCTTGGGCAAATACACGCGTACCTGATTGCCCGGTTCGGTGATCGGCGCCACCAGCAGGGCCGGACCCAGCAGGTATTGCAGATCCCATTCGTGGGCGTGCGGATCGTTCGGGAACGACAGCGCCATGGAGCGTTGCACCGGCAGACCGGTGCGGGCCGAGTCCTCGATGGCGCCCAGCACATAGGGCACCAGGCGGTAGCGCCACTGCATCCAGGTCTTGGCGTGGGACAGGGTTTCGTCGCCGAAATCCCAAGGCATCAGCCCTTCCACGCCCTGGAAGGCGAAATTGGCCGAGAACACGCCGGCGGTCAGCCAGCGCAGGTAAAGCTCGGGCGTCATGCCGGCGCGGTCGCGCGCGGCCGAACCAATGTTGTGCACCTGGACGGGCACGCCGCTGGAACCGATCGACAGGGACGTGCGCAGCGTGTGCCGCAGGCCTTCCCAGGTGTTGTCGACCTGCGGACCCACCTGCCACGGCAGGCGCTGGGCCGCCGGGAAGAGGTCCGCGCTGGGCACGACGCCCTCGGGCGGCACCTTCAATCCGGCCACCGCGTCGAACAGCGCGCGGCGCACCAGCAGGGGATACATCGTGCGCAGGGCCGGGCCGGTCTCGCCGTTGCGGGCGGTCACGCCATCGGGGATGGCGATCTGCGCGTCGCAGGCAGGCGCATCCAGACCGTCTTCCACCAATTGGCGGTGGCGCTCGACCCACAGGTTGTAGATGTCGCGATAGGTCAGGTCGAGCAGGCCGTAGGGCTGGCCGGACGTCGCCGCGTTGCCGTCGAACACCTGGGCAGCGCCGTCGTCCTTGGTCAGCAGCCAGCCGCGGTCTTCCAGCTCTTCAAAGAGCGGACTGGTCTTGATGACGCCCGGAAAACCGGAGGCCGCCACATGCACGTTGTGTTTGTGAAAGAGCGCCAGCATCTGCTTGGCGTCGGGAAAGCGTTGGGCATCCCATTCAAAAACCGTCTTGTCCGCCTGGAAGCCCCACGCGATCGGCTGGGCCAGCGTCACGGCATCCACCGGAATCTGGTTTTCGCGCATGCGCGCCACCAGGGCAACCGTCTGCGTGGGCATTTCGCCCGCGGCCTGCTGCAGCCACGCGCCCATGGCCCACAGGACGGGCTGGCCGGCGCGGCCGGTCAGCGCGGTGTATTGATTCAGGATTTCGGCGGGTTCGCCGGCGAACAGGAACAAGTCCAGCACCGCGTCATCGACGGTCAGCACATAGGCCGAGTCCGCCGGCGCGACGCCCACCGAATGTTCCACGCGGCGCATCGTATTGGCATAGACGCCCCAGCCTCGGGGGCTCCAGGCCAGCGGCAGCGCGCGGTGCTCCGGGTCGTCGGAAACCACCGATTCCTCGCGGCGGTTCAGGTCTCCCGGGGTTTCGCCCAGACCGTAGACACGCTCGTCGGCGGCCAACGAGAAACCGGCCGTCCACACGGCGTCGTCGGCCTGGTCCAGCGCGTTATGCCCGAATGCGGGCGTATGCGCGGAAACCTCGGATTCGAAGACGCGGTCTTCATTGCGGTACAGGGCGATGCGAACAGGATTGGCCTGGATCTCCAGGGCGACGTCGCCCTGGGTGATCCGCCAGCCGTCCCCGCCATCGCGAGGCGCGATGGTCGCTTCGCCCACCGCCTCCTGGCGCGCGAGCAGCATTTCGGCCACGGCGCGCGCACGCGCGCCCGGCTTGTCATCATTGAAGTGGTTCGCCTCGCCGCAGCGCAGGCGAAAAACTCCAGGCGCATGCGCCTCGACTACCAGATGCAACCCATCGCCCGCGTCGAAATCGATGCGACTGGGGCGGGACGTCAGCAGCTCGGCATTATCGAGCTGGGTAGTATGGGCAAAGTCGAACTTGGGCGGCACAGAGCATCCCCCGGCTTAAGCCAAAAACCATCAAAAGACGCTATTTTGACGGATTTGAGCTTTGAAATAAACTCGATCCCTCTTTTGGACGGTTATTTCATCCAAAAAAGGGGCATAAAGCCCTTGGCCTGCGTCAGGCGCGCAGATGCCGCCGAGTCGCCGACTTGCCGGCCCGAAAGGTCAATTGCGGCCTATTGGCGCCAAATTCCGGCAATTCTTACAATTCTACGCCAGCCGGGCGTGCCGCCCCGGGCGCATTAATTTTTTTTCATCGTGGTGAAACAAGCTGGGCCAGATCGGTCTCCAGCGGCAGCGGTTCGCCCATCAGACGCGCGGCGATCAGGTCCCCCATCAGCGCCGACCACGACAATCCGCGCGACGCGTAGCCGGCGGCCAGCCACAGACCCGGTGCGTGGG
Organism: Achromobacter sp. E1; assembly: GCF_037039475.1. Classification (NCBI taxonomy): domain Bacteria; kingdom Pseudomonadati; phylum Pseudomonadota; class Betaproteobacteria; order Burkholderiales; family Alcaligenaceae; genus Achromobacter; species Achromobacter sp. E1. Next base: position 795,206 of record NZ_CP146253.1, on the reverse strand, counting down.
GCAGCTCGCCGACGGCCGGCAGACGGCCCGGGAGGACGGCGCGCCACCCGGCCCAGCCGGGCAGATCGCCCGGAACCAGCGCGTCGAATGCCGGGAAGTGGCCGGCAAGAAGCCCCGCCGCCTTGCCCAATGTGACACGCTGCCCTTCGGCGCCCACCGAGGCCTCGGCGGCGCCATGGACATAGGTGCTGCCGACCACGCAGCCCACGCCAATATCCGGCAGAAGATAGCCTTCGCCGCCGACGATGCACCGCGGGCCGCCGTCCAGGGCCGCCGCGGGGATCAGCGTCACCTCGCCGGCCAGCGCGTGCATCTGGGCGACGCGGGGCAGCGGGTCCAGCAAGCCACTGGCCGCCAGTACCTCGCGTGAACCGGCGGCATTGGCCAGGATCACGGTGTCCGCCCGGGCCAGTTCCGTCCCCGAGGCATCCTGCACCCGCCAGCCCTGCCCTGCGAGCGAGACGCGGTGGGCCCGCCCGGCAATCACCGCAGCCCCGGCCGCGGCCAGCAGCGCCTCGATCAGCAGCCCGGGCTGCACCAACATGCCTTGTGAAAAGAACACGCCGCCCCGCGCCACGGGCAGTCCGGCCAATGCGCCAGCCTCTTCGCGCGTCACCTGGCGCACCCAATCCGCCGGAAATGCCAGCGCTTCCAGGGTGCCCGCCAGCGCCGCCGACCGGCCGGCGTCGCGCTCGACCTGGACGGTGCCGCAGACCCGGGGCGCCGCGCCCCCCGGCAGGCCCTGCCAGCGCGCCAGCGCCCTTTCGCTGCCCGCCCGCGACAGCCGCGCCCGCGCATTGTCGTCGCGCGCCACCACCGGCGTCAGCGCGGCGGCCAGGTGGCCGGCATGGGCCGGTGCGCCCAGCGCGCGCCCCGCGTCCAGCACGGTGACGCGCCACCCGCGCAGCGCCAGCGCGTGGGCGATTCCCGCGCCAGCCAGGCCGGCCCCCACGATCACGGCATGCTGTCCCGACGAGACCGCCGCGGGCTGCGCGGCGGTTCCCGCCTGGCGGACCTGCCCCACGGTCATATGCCATTTGCCCCCGTAACCGGGCGCGCGCCGCACGTCAAAGCCGGCGTCGGCCAGATTGCGGCGCAGTTCGCCGGTGCACGCCCAGGTGGCGACCGTGGCGTCTGGCGCCGCCAGATCCGCCAGGGCGCGCAGCAGCGGCGTCGCCCACATCTGCGGATTGCGCTCGGGTGCAAAGCCATCCAGGAAAAATGCGTCCACCCGCGCGCCCAGCTGGGGGGCCAGCGCCTGCGCGTCGCCAAAGCCCAGTGTCAGCGTGACGGCGCCGTTCTCGAATTCCAGCCGGTGCAAACCCGGCAGCAGCGCCGGCCATTGCGCGGCCAGCGCGCGCGCCATGCCGGCCAGCGGCTCGGGCGCATGGCGCGCCAGCAAAGCGGCCATGTCGTCCCCCGAAAAGGGGTGCGCTTCCATCGAGACGACATGCAGCGCCGCCGGCCGTTGCGGGTCATCGCGCCAGGCCTTCCACAGCGCCAGGAAGTTCAGCCCCAGCCCGAACCCCGTCTCGCAGACGATGAACGCCGCGCGCCCCCGCCAGCGCTCCGGCAGTCCGTTGCCCCGCAGGAAAACGTGCTCGGCCTGGCCCATCGCCCCGGACGGGGAGTGGTAGACGTCCCCATAAACGGCGCTGACCAGCCTGCCGTCGGCGTCGACATCCCCCGTTGCGGGGACCAGCGGAACATAAGTCACAGACATTCAGCCCAAAGATACAAACATGATGAAGCGCGAATTATCCGGCCACATGGCCGTTCGCGTTGGATGCGCACCACGCGGCGAAAGGATTAGTCCGTTTGCTACAGGTTTGCCGCATTGGTGGGCTTACACTGGACTAATGGATACCTACGATCAGCCCCAATCGCTGGCATCGCCCATTGACCTGTGCGCCGCGATCGACGCGGCCGTCACGGCAGCTCATGCTGGCGCAGCCATCCTGCAATCCTACGCGCACCATCGCGCCGATCTCGTGATCGATCGCAAGGCCCGCAACGACCTCGTGTCCCAGGCGGACCGCGAGGCGGAGGCCGCGATCATCCAGGAATTGAAGGCCCGCACCCCCAAGTTCGGCATCGTCGCCGAGGAAACGGGCGGCAAGGCCCAAGGCGTGGCCACCTGGTACATCGACCCGCTCGACGGCACCACCAACTTTCTGCACGACATCCCGCACTACGCCGTGTCGATCGCCCTGATCGCGCACGCCGGCACCACGATGTCCGCCAACGAAACGCTGGCCGAAGACACGCCGGTCATCGGCGTGGTCTACGACCCCAGCCGCGAAGAGCTCTTCACGGGCGTGTACGGCGTGGGCGCGTGGCTCAATGGCCGCCGCATCTCGTGTTCGCGCACGCAGACGATCGAAGACGCCGTGCTGGCCACGGGCTTTCCGTTCCGCGATTTTTCGTTCGCCGCGCAATACATGCCGATGCTGCACGACGCCATCAACCGCGCGCGCGGCGTGCGCCGCATGGGCGCGGCCGCGCTGGACCTGGCCTGGACTGCCTGCGGCCGGTACGACGGCTATTGGGAAATGGGCCTGGCGCCCTGGGACGTGGCCGCGGGCACGCTGATCCTGCGCGAGGCGGGCGGCGTGTGCACCGACATGCACAAGCAGGATCCCTGGCCGATCGGCGGGCGCGTCGTGGCGGGCAATCCCGCCATCGAACGCGCGCTGCACGAAATGATTGCGCCTCACCTGAACAAGCAAGGCTGAGGCGCCCCGCTAGGCGGACGTCTTCGTGGGTGCCGCGGCCTGCGCGTCGGGGCGCAGTTCGCGGCGCAAAATCTTGCCCACGTTGCTCTTGGGCAGCTCGTCGCGGAATTCAACGAAGCGCGGCCGCTTGTAGCCCGTCAGCTTGTCCTTGCACCATTGCTGCACCTGGGCTTCGGTCAGCGACGGGTCTTTCTTCACGACAAACACCTTGACCGCCTCGCCGGAGTGCTCGTCCGGCACGCCGATCGCCGCGCATTCCAGCACCCCCGGATGCTGCGCGACCGCGGCCTCGACCTCATTCGGATAGACCTTGAAGCCGGACACCGCGATCATGTCCTTCTTGCGGTCCACGATGCGCGTGTAGCCCTGCTCGTCCATGATGCCGATGTCGCCGGTCCGAAAGAACCCATCGGCCGTCATCGAATTACGCGTCTCGTCGGGCTTGCGCCAGTACCCCAGCATGACCTGCGGTCCGCGAATGCCGACCTCGCCACGTTCTCCGAGCGGCACCTCGTTGCCGGCATCGTCCAGGATCGCGACGTCCGTCGACGGCAGCGGCAGCCCGATGGAACCGGAATACGCGGTGGCGTTGGTGGGATTGACCGTCGCCACCGGCGACGTCTCGGACAGGCCGTAGCCCTCGATCAGCGGCCGGCCCGTGATCTTCAGCCAGCGCTCGGCCACCTGCTGCTGCACGGCCATCCCGCCGCCCAGCGTCAGCCGCAGGCCCGAGAAGTCCAGGCGCGCAAAGTCCTCGTTGTGCGCCAGCGCGTTGAACAGCGTATTGACGCCGGGAAACACATTCACCGGCGTCTTGCGCCACGCATTGATGAGCGAAGGCTGGTCGCGCGGATTGATGATGAGCACGTTGCGCATGCCCGCGTGCAGGGCATAAAGACCGCACACCGTCATGGCGAACACGTGATAGAGCGGCAGCGCGCTGATGATGGTGAGCTGCTGGTCCGCCATGTCGTGCACGACCGGCTGCGCGACCGCCTCGGTCTGCAGCACGTTGGCCACCAGGTTGCGGTGCGACAGCATGGCGCCCTTGGGCACGCCGGTGGTGCCGCCCGTGTACTGCAGCACCGCCACGTCATCCATCGAAATGGCCGGCGGATTGAAAGGCAGGTGCGCACCCTCGTGCAGCAGCTTGGGCAGCGCCAGCGCGCCGTCGATTTGCCACGGCGGCACGATCTTCTTGATGTAGCGCGCGGCCAGGTTGACCAGCGGCGCCTTCAGGCCGCCAAGCAGATCGCCGGGCCCCGTCACGACGATGTGCTTGAGTTCGCCGCGATCGGCAACCTGCTGCAAGGTATGCGCAAAATTTTCCAGGATGACGATGACGGACGCGCCGCTGTCCAGCAACTGGCGCTGCAATTCATCGGCGGTGTAGAGCGGATTGACGTTCACCAGCGTCATGCCCGCGCGCAGCGTCCCCAGCATGCACACCAGGTAGGCCGGCACGTTGGGCATCATCAGCGCGACCCGCGCGCCCTTTTCGAGGTTCAGCCCTTGCAGCCAGGCCGCGAACGCGCGCGCGTGCCCGTCCAGCTGCGCATAGGTGAGGTCGCTGCCCATCGCCGTGCAGGCGATGCGCGTCGCGTACCGCTTGCAGGCCCGGTCCAGCAAGTCGGTCAGCGAGGAATATTCCTCGGTGGAGATCTCCGCAGGAACGCCTTGGGGATACTGAGCAAGCCACGGACGCGTCATGGTATTTGTCTCCATTAAATTGATTTTTGAATGATGATACCCTTTGTCCGTTCCCCCTATTTCCCCCGAGTTCGCTCATGAAACTCCTTGAACCCATCGTTGCCTGGCACCAGGATATTTCCAAGATCCGACGCGACATCCACGCGCATCCCGAACTGGCCTTCGAAGAGTTCCGCACCGCCGATGTGGTGGCGGCCAAGCTCGAGGAATGGGGCATCGAAATCCATCGCGGATTGGGCGGCACCGGCGTCGTGGGCATCATCCGCGGCAACCAGCCCGGCGATCGCGCGGTAGGCCTGCGCGCCGACATGGACGCGCTGCCCATGCAGGAGGCCAACACGTTTGCGCACGCCAGCAAGAACGACGGCAAGATGCACGCGTGCGGCCACGACGGCCACACCGCCATGCTGCTGGCCGCGTCGCAATACCTGGCCGAGCACCGCGATTTCGCCGGCACGGTCTATGTGATCTTCCAGCCCGCCGAAGAAGGCGGCGGCGGCGCCAAGCGCATGATCGACGACGGCCTGTTCACGCGTTTCCCGATGGAAGCGGTGTTCGGCATGCACAACTGGCCCGGCATGAAGCCCGGCCAGTTCGGCCTGACGCCCGGCCCCATCATGGCGTCCAGCAACGAATTCTCGATCGTCATCAAGGGCAAGGGCACGCACGCGGGCATGCCGCACCTGGGCATCGACCCGGTCATGGCGGCGGTGCAGATGGCGCAATCGCTGCAGACCATCGTCACGCGCAACCGCAATCCGCTGGACGCGGCCGTGCTCAGCATCACGCAGATCCATGCGGGCAGCGCCGACAACGTGGTGCCCAACCATGCCGAATTGCGCGGCACGGTGCGCACCTTCACGCTGGACGTGCTGGACCTGATCGAACGCCGTATGGAAGAAATCGCGCGCCACACCAGCGCGGCGATGGACTGCGAGGTCGAGTTCACCTTCCAGCGCAACTATCCGCCCACCATCAACCATCCCGAGGAAGCGGCGTTCTGCGCCGACGTGCTCCGCGACATCGTCGGCGACGCCAACGTCAACGCGAACGTGCAGCCGACCATGGGCGCCGAGGACTTCGCCTTCATGCTGCAGGAACTGCCGGGCTGCTACGTCTGGATCGGCAACGGCACCGGCGAGCACCGCGACAGCGGCCACGGCCTGGGCCCCTGCATGCTGCACAACGGCAGCTACGACTTCAACGACGATCTGCTGCCGCTGGGCGGCACGTACTGGGTGCAGCTCGCGCTCAAGCGGCTGGCCAAGGCCTGATACCGGCCTAGCCCTCCTGCCCGCCGACCGCCAGGCACATCGCCAGGAAGCGCTCGGCGGCGCGGGCGGCGGCATCGGCATGCGGCACCAGGATGCTCAGCGTCCGCGTGAGCGGTTTGGGCAACAGCCGCAAGGCCGCCAGCGCGCCGTCTTCGTGCCGCATCGACATCACCGACACGAAACCCACGCCCAACCCTGCCCGCACGGCCTGCTTCACGCCTTCCACCCCGGCCAGCTCAAGACCGACAGACGGGGCCAACCCGCCATCGCTGAAGGCCCGTTCCACCAGCCGGCGCACGCCGGAACCCGGTTCACGCATCACCAGCGGCGAGGCCGCCAGATCCCGTAGCGTCACGGCGCCCTTGTGCGCCAGGGCATGATCGGCCCGCACGATCGCCACGACCTCGTCCTGGCGCCACGCATGCACCGCGGTATCGGCAGGCAATCCGGCGGGAACATCCCCTTCTATGAACGCCAGATCCAGCGCGGGCAGGCGCTCGACGATCTCGCGCGTGTTGCCATCGGACAGGTGCAGGCTCACGGCGGGAAAGTCGTGGCGAAAGTCCGCAACCAGACGGGGCAGCAGATAGCTGGCCGGCGTGGTGCTGGCGCCCAGCCGCAGCGCGCCGGTTTCCAGTCCGCGCCACGATTCCCGCACGGCCTGCGCCTGCCGGTACACCTGCCTCAGCTGACGCGCCTGCTCGGCAAGGCGTTCGCCGGCTTCGGTCAGCGCGATGCCGTGGCCGCTGCGGCGGTACAGGGGCTCGCCAAACCACTCCTGCAAGGCGCGCAGCTGGCCCGAGACCGCCGGCTGCGACAAATGCAGCGCCTGGGCGGTGCGGCTGATATTGCCGGTATCGGCGACCGCGGCGAACGTAAGCAATTGATCCGGCGTCATGATCGACCTGATATCAGATTTTCTGATATTCAATATTTAGATTGAATATTTTTCAAATAATACGGCCGGATCTAATATTTCGTCTAGTTATGTAGTTATGCCCAAAGGGCCAGTAATGAATACCTCCACCACCACCGCCGTTCCACTTCCCTCCACCCCCGCCGCCGCCGCGGCAGCGCCCGCTGCCGCGGCCACGCCCTGGCGCGACAAGCTCAATGGCGTGTTGTTCGTGGGCTTGATGGCCGGCGCAGTGATGCAACTGGCCGATCTTCCCTTCATCCGCCAACTAGGCTTCTCGCCGCTGGTCGTGGGCATCGTCGTCGGCATGCTGTACGGCAACTTCCTGCGCGGCACCATGCCCGCAGACTGGGGCGTGGGCGTGAACTTCACGGCGCGCCGCCTGCTGCGCATTGCGGTTGCCTTCTACGGCCTGAACATCAGCATCCAGCAGATTGCCGCCGTGGGCATGCCGGGCCTGGCGGTCTCGGTGGCCGTGGTGGTGGGCACGCTGCTGATCGGCACCGTGGTCGGCCAACGGCTCCTGGGCCTGGATCGCGACACGGCCATGCTGACCGCCGCCGGCAGCGCCATCTGCGGCGCGGCCGCGGTGCTGGCCTTCGAACCGACGCTGCGCGCCGCCCCCCACAAGAGCGCGGTGGCCGTGGCGACCGTGGTGCTGTTTGGCACGCTGTCGATGTTCCTCTACCCGGTCTTCTATCACGCGGGCTGGCTGAACTTCGACACCCAGGCGCTCGGCATCTATATTGGCGGCACCGTTCACGAGGTGGCGCAGGTGGTTGGCGCGGCCAGCAACATCGACCCCGCCACGACGGAAGTCGCCACCATCGTCAAGATGACCCGCGTGGCGCTGCTCGTGCCCGTGCTGCTGATCCTGGGCATGTACCTGCGCAGCGCCGCCTCGCACGCGGGCGGCGGCCAAGGCAAGGGTCAAAAGCTGCCCATCCCCTGGTTCGCCGTGGGCTTCCTGGCGCTGGCCATCGTCAATTCCCTGAACATCATTCCCGCCGATATCGTCGCCGCCATCCGCCGGCTCGACGTCTTCGCGCTGACCATGGCCATGACCGCGCTGGGCATCGAAACCCGCTTCGCCCAGATCCGCAAGGCCGGCCCGCGTGTCATGGCCCTGGGCTTCATCCTTTACGTCTGGTTGTTGGTTGGCGGCTACGGGATCGTCAAGCTGGCGACCTGATGACCACGCAAGGCGACGGCGGCGGGCGTCAACGCGCACGCCGCCGTCGCGTTTTTCCTGCATAATCGGCTGGTTCTCTAGCATTGGAGTCGGCCGCATGACCTCCAGCACCAAAACCCCGTTTACGACTCTGCCAGCCCATCGCGACGCGGTGTTGCGCGTCATGCCGATGCCGGCCGACGCGAACATCCACGGGGACGTTTTTGGCGGCTGGATCATGTCCCAGGTAGACATCGCAGGGTCCATCCCTGCCGCCCGCCGTGCCGCCGGCCGCGTGGCCACCGTGGCGGTCAATGCCTTCCAGTTCAAAGAGCCCGTGTTCGTGGGCGACCTGCTCAGCTTCTACGCCGCCATCGTCAAGACCGGCACCACGTCCATCACGGTATCCGTCGAGGTCTACGCGGAGCGCCAGCGCCTGGACGCCGAAGTCGTCAAGGTCACCGAGGCCACGCTGACCTACGTCGCCACCGACGAAGCTCGGCGCAGCCGCCCTCTCCCCACACTTTGAGCCGTAACGCATGACGCAGTCCGCCGCCGCGCAGAAACCGCCCGCGACGCCCCGCCGCCTCGACCCGGAAGACGCCCAGACCGCCCTCGCGGAAGTCCAGGAGCGCTTGCGGCGCCAGCACCTCGTCGAAGAACTGGTTCACCGCCAGGAAGAAGGCGACGCCAAGGCGCCCCTGGTCGAAGACCTGGTGCACCGCCAGCACGAAGCCGAATTGAAGACGCTTGTCGACGGCCTGCACCCCGCCGACATCGCCTTCATCCTCGAATCGCTGCCCAAGGACGAGCGCCAGGCGATCTGGAAGCTGGTCAGCCCTGAGCACGACGCGGACGTCCTGCTCGAAGTCGAAGACTGGGTCCGCGAATCGCTGATCGAGGCGATGGACCGCCAGGACCTCGTCGCCGCGACCGAAAGCATGGACGCGGACGAGCTCGCCGACCTGGCGCCCGACCTGCCGCCCGACGTGGTGGCGGAAGTGCAAAAGGGCCTGACCGAGGAAGAACGCGCGCAGCTCCTGGAAGCCATGGGCTATCCGGAAGACAGCGTCGGCGCCATCATGGATTTCGAGATGGTGCGCGTGCGCGAGGACGTCACGCTCGAGGTCGTGCTGCGCTACCTGCGCCGGCTGCACGAACTGCCCGACCACACCGACCAGATCTTCGTCGTTGACCGCCAGGACAAGCTGCAGGGCATCCTGCCGCTGTCGCGCCTGTTGGTCAGCGAGCCCGAAACCGAAGTGCGGGCAGTCATGAATTCCGACTTCCTGACGCTGAACCCGCTGGATTCCGACGCCGACGCCGCTGGCGCCTTCGAGCGTTATGACCTGGTGTCCGCCCCCGTGATGGACGACCAGGGCCGCCTTATCGGCCGCGTCACCATCGCGGACGTGGTGGACGTGATGCGCGAAGACTCGCAAGAGCAGGCGCTGTCGCGCGCCGGTCTGCAAGAAGAAGACATCTTCGCCCCGGTCACCACCGCGCTGCGCAACCGTGCGCCGTGGCTGCTCTTCAATCTCTGTACCGCCGCCACGGCGTCGTTCGTGGCATCGCAGTTCGAAGGCACGGTCAGCCAGATCGTCATCCTGGCCTTCCTGATGTCGATCGTGGCGGGCATCGGCGGCAACTCCGGCAACCAGACCATGACGCTCATCATCCGGGCGCTGGCCATGGGCCGCATCACGGGCCGCAACCTGTGGCAGCTCGTCAAGCGCGAGCTCTTCGTGACGCTGCTGGTGGGACTGTGCGGCAGCGTGGTGGCCGCCCTGTTCGCGTGGGTAATTTCGCACTCCGTGTCCATCGCGCTGGTGATGATGGCCGCCATGATCTGCAACATGCTGGTCGGCGCCTCGGTCGGCGTGCTGGTGCCCATGGTGCGCGCGCGCTTTGGCAAGGACCCGGCGATGGGCTCGTCGGTGCTGCTCACCTTCGCCACCGATTCGCTGGGTTTCTTCATTTTCCTGGGCCTGGCCACCATCTTTCTGTTGTAGCGCCCCCGCCACCCCACGCCGCCGGATCGGCGGCGATACCCCCGAATCCGCGGGGATGACAGCCCTTTGACAGGGAAGACGACATGCCCTCCGTTACAGTAACGGAACTGTCATCTTTTCCCTGGGGCCGCCATGACCACCAGACTCCAAGCCGCGCTGTTTTGCCTGCTGTTGTCCGTTTTCACCGTTACCGCCCACGCTTGCGACGACATGCCTTCATGGGCCAAGTCCGCGTGCAACCGCATCGACCAGATCTGGACCGAAGGCGGTAACGACCTCTATGTCAGCGGCTACGCCTGGCACAACCGCGCCAAATACAGCGCCGAAAAGATCGACAGCTTCCGTGAATTGGCCTGGGGCGGCGGCTACGGGCGCAGCATCTACGACGAGGACGGGGATTGGCAGGGACTGTACGCGATGGCGTTTCTGGACTCGCACTCGAAGGTGCAGCCCATTGCGGGCTACGGCTTTCTGAAAATCGGCCAGGTCAGCGACAACGTCCGGCTTGGCGCGGGCTACACCGTGTTCCTCACCGCGCGCCACGACATCATGAGCTACGTGCCATTTCCCGGCATCCTGCCGCTGGTCAGCGCCGGCTACAAGGACGCCATGCTTTACGCCACGTACATCCCGGGTTCAAGCGGCGCGGGCAATGTGGCGTTCGTGTTCGGCCGCTGGCAATTCTGATCGCTTCAGAAGGCGTGGCCCAACTTGCGCACCAGGTCTCCCAGGCGCCAGTCGTCGATGCCGTGCGCGCGCAACGCACGTGCCGTTTCCACCACGTAGTCCAGACAAGGCCCGGAATGCCCGACCGCATTGCGCACGGACGCCAGCAGGCGGTCGTCGCACAGATCGGCTGCGTACTCGCGGCAGGCGCGGTTCAACAGGAACACCAGTCCACGCACGGGCGCATCGTCCGTGTGGCAGGTCAGCCAGCGCGGGCTGTAGGCGCCGGTGACCATCTCGCGCCGCCATAAGGCCTGAAAGACTTGCGGCACGTCGCTGGCCGCGATCTGAAACGCGACGCCGCGGCAACAGCCGCCACGGTCCAGGCCGAACACCAGCCCCGGATTGTCCGGCGATCCGCGGTGGTCATGCGACCACAGGCAGAGCGAGCGGTGATAGCCCCGCACCGTGGCCAGGCGCCGTTCGCGCCAGGCAAAGCCGGGGTGCCATATCAGGGAACCGTAGGCAAACACCCACAGGTCGTCGACGCCGTTCCAGCCGGCCAGCAGGTCATCCACCGATGCTGCTTGCCGCGTTTTCTGCAATCCGGCGCAGCCGGCGGGCACTGCCAACGACATAGGGTCCTCTGATATCCCAAATCACTCCAAGACTGGAGTGAGCGATATCCTACGCCGCCCCTCACGCAAAAGCATTGCCAGATTGGGCCCGCGCAACACGCAGAAAGAAATTTGCATCCGCGGCGGCGCGGGCGGCAGAAAAAAATTTGCGCGACGCGCGCCTACACCGCGTTCAGGGGCAATTCCGTGGTGCTTTTGATGACTTCCATCGAAAAGCTGGCGCTGACGTCCAGGAGGTCCACTGCCCCGATCAGCCGGCGATAGAAGCGGTCATAGGCCGCCATGTCCTCGACCACCACCTTCAGCAGATAGTCGACGTCGCCCGCCATGCGGTGAAATTCCACGACGTTGGGCAACGCCATCACCGCGTTGATCAGGCTTTGCGTCCACTTCTCGTTGTGCTGGCTGGTGCGGATGGACACGAACACCGTCAGGTTCAAACCCAGCGCGCGCGGGTCCAGCAGGATGGCGTTGCGCGCGATGACGCCGTCATCCTTCAGCTTCTGGATGCGGCGCCAGCACGGCGTCACGGAAAGGTTCACTTGCTCGGCCACTTCGGCCACCGAACAGGTGGCGTCCTTTTGCAGCAGCGCGAGTATCTTGAGGTCCGTCTGATCCATGGATGTTTTTGATGCCATCAGTAGGTCCCGGGGTAACCGCCCCCGTCGATCAGCAGATTCTGCGCCGTCATGTAGCCGGCGTGGGCCGAGCAGACGTAAGCGCACAGCGCGCCCAGTTCCTCGGGCTGGCCGTACCGGCCGGCGGGATTGCTGCGCGCCCGCTCGTCCCACAGTTGTTCGAACGTCTTGCCGCCCTGCTCCACCATGCCCTGAATATGCCGGATCTGCGCATCGGTGGCAAAGGCGCCAGGCAAGAGGTTGTTGATCGTGACGTTGTGGCGCACGGTCTGGCGCGCCAGGCCGCCCACGAAGCCGATCAGGCCCGAGCGCGCGCCATTGGACAGGCCCAGCTCGGCGTGCGGCGCCTTCACGCTACGCGACACGATATTGACGATCCGGCCAAAGCGCCGCTCGACCATGCCGTCCACCACGCGGCGGATCATGTCGATCGGGCCCAGCATCATGGCGTCCAGCGCGGCAATCCAGTCGTCGTGCGACCAGTCCCGGAAGTCGCCCGGCAGCGGGCCGTCGGCGTTGTTGATCAGGATGTCCGGATGCGGACAGGCGGCCATGGCCGCGTCGCGCCCCTGCGGAAGCGTCAGGTCGGCAGACACCCAACCCACGCCGGTGCCGGTCTCACGCGATATCTCGGCGGCGGCTTCCTCCAGCGTCTTCGGATTGCGCGCCGCGATGGTCACCGCCACGCCCTCGCGCGCAAGCTGCAAGGCGCAGGCGCGCCCCATGCCGCGGCTGCCGCCAAACACCAGTGCCTTTCTGCCGCTGATCCCCAGGTCCATGCCCGCCCCCTCTGCTGTCGTGTTGACGGCGCCGGGCGCCCGCGGCCCGCCGCTCCGAAGCGGTCCAGTATAGGAGCGCGTCCGCCGGCGTGGAATTTTTTTCTAATCCGGCCGGCCAAGAAAAATGGGGCCCCGCGAAGGGCCCCATCGGCAATGCAGCGAACGCGGCTAGCGCATCAGCCCATCCATTGGCTCACGGGCGCCGCGGCGTCTTGCAGCGGCTGCGTCACCACGTCGATCAGCGCGGGACCGTCGTGTTCCATGGCCGCCTTGATCGCGGCGTCCAGCTTGGACGGATCCTCGACGCGCCATGCCTTCACGCCGTAGGCTTCGGCAATGCGCGCATGGTCGGTGCGGTTGAAGTCCACACTGTAGTAGCGCTTGTCGTAACCGGCCTTCTGGCTGGCCTTGATCCAGCCATAAACCGAGTTCGAGAACACCACCATCAAGAGCGGCGCCTTGTGGCGCACGATGGTTTCCAGCTCGCCCACCGTGAAGCCGAAGCTGCCGTCGCCCATCACCGACACGCACTTGGACTGCGGACGGCCGACCCAGGCGCCCAGCGCCGCCGACATCGAAAAGCCCAGCGCGCCATGAGCGCGGTTGGTGATGAAGTGGCGGCCGGGGCGCGAGACATCGTAGTACGCCGAAAAATACGGGCACGGCGTGCCGGGATCCGCGCACACCACCGCGTCGTCGGGCAGCAGGCGGTTCAGCGACTGCACCACGCGCTCGGGCAGGATCGGCGCATCCAGGCTGGCGGCCAGCGGTTCAAGCTGCGCGCGGCGCGCGGCCTTCGCGCGGCCGGCCAGCACCGCGCCATCGGCCGCATCGGAGGGCCGGTGCTTGATGCGCGCCTGCACTTCGGCGGACAGCGCCTCGAGCGCCAGCTTGGCGTCGCCAACCAGGCCGACTTCGGTCAGGTAGTTGGCGCCGATCACCATCGGGTCTATGTCGATGTGCAGGATCGGCACGTCGCGATTCGGGAAGCGCCAGTGCTCGGTCGAAGTCGACCCCGCGCGGCAGCCCACGAAGAGCACCACGTCGGCGGCCGCGACCACATCGCGCGTCGCCATCACGCCGCCGTTCGAGCCCACCACGCCCGCGTTCAGCGGATGGGTGTCGGCCAAGCTGCCCTGCCCGCTCACCGTCACGCAGACCGCGGCCTTCAGGGCCTCGGCCAATTCTTGCAACGCGCCGCTGGCGCCGGCGATGACCACGCCGCCACCGCAGATGATGACCGGCGAACGCGCGGCCACCAGACGCTGCGCCGCGCGGGCCACGTCGGCGGGGTCCGGCGCAAAGCGCATGGCCGGGAAGCTGCCGTGCTCGGGCTGCGCCCAGACATCGGACGCATCGACCTGCTGCTTCATCACGTCATAGGGAAAGCACAGGTGCGCCGAGCCGGGCTTGCCGGTCGTCATGGCGCGGAAGGCCGCGCGCACCATGCCCGGAATCTGGTCCGCGCGATCGATCGTGCGGTTCCACTTGGTCAGCGGACGGTACAACGCCTCCTGGTCCAGTTCGGTCAGCGGGTACTTGCCGCGCGAGCCGACAGCCACGTCCGACGTGATGCCCAGCACGGGAATCGACGATTCATTGGCTTCGACCAGGCCAGGCAGCAGATAGGTTGCGCCGCCGCCGCTGGGGCCTTCGCACACGCCGACCTTGCCCGTCACGCGGGCATAGGCATCCGCCATGTAGCCGGCGCTGCGCTCGTCGCGCGTCAGGATGTGCTGCATGCCGTGATCCAGGCGGTACAGCGCGTCATACAGCGGCAGCGTGGTGTCGCCGCACAGGCCGAAAATGTGTTTGACGCCGTTGTGTTGCAGCATCCGCACCATCGCTTCGGCGCCGTTCATGTGTTCCATGTCATCTCCACGTAATTCAAGAGCCGGCCCGCAGCGGCGGCCTTGCCGCCGCGCCGGACCGACGCCGTTCAGTTATCCAGATTGATGTTGCTGCTCTTGATGAAGGCGCTCCAGCGGTCGTATTCCGACTTCACGTACGCATCCAGCGCCGGGCCATCTGAGGCCACGATCTCAAAGCCCGCTTCCGTGACCTTCTTCTTGATCTCGGGATCGGCCAGCACCGCCTGGAAATCAGCCGTCAGCTTCTTGACGGTGGCAGGCGGCGTGCCCTTGGGCGCAAACATGCCGCTCCACGAATAGGCGACAAAGCCGGGAAAGCCCGATTCGGCCACGGTCGGCACATTGGGCAATTCGGGCAGGCGCTTCTCGCCGGCAACCGCCAGCGGCTTGATCTTGCCTCCCTGGATCTGGCCGCGCAGGGCCGCATAGCTCAGCCACGTCATGTTGGCCTGGCCCCCGACCACCGCCTGGATGGCCGGTCCGCCGCCGCCGTAAGGCACGTGCAACAGCTCGACCTTGGACAACCGCTTGAGTTCTTCCGGCGCCAGGTGATTCAGCGAACCGACGCCCGTGGAGGCGTAGTTGAACTTGTTGGGCGGCTGCTTGGCGGCCGCCGCCAGGAAGTCCTTCAGGTTGTCCCCAGGCACGCTCGGGTTTGCGCCGATCACGAGCGGAAAGCGCACCGTCTGCCCGATGGCGACAAAATCCTTGAACGTGTCATAGGGCAGCTTGGGCTTCACGGCTGGATTGATGCCGTGATTGTCAAAGCTGACCAGCAGCGTGTTGCCGTCCGGCTCGGCTCGCGCCACGAATGCGGTGGCGATCTGGCTGGCTGCGCCCGGTCGGTTTTCGACGACCACCGCGCGGCCGCCCATCTGCTGCGACAGGCGCGGCTGCAGGATCCGCGCCAGGATGTCGGTGCTGCCACCGGGCGGATACGGCACGACGAGTATCAGCGGCCGTTCCTCGGCCATCACCGGCGCGGCGACAAAAGCGCCCCCTGCCGCGGCCAGCGTGCATACCGCCGCCAGCGTCCGCTTGATCGTTTTATTCATCAGTTTTCCCCTGCTGTTGTGGTGTTGGCCGACACTGCCTTGGCGGGTTCGGCCTGGTCCCGCATGTAAATGGTAGAAAAACCCGTGCGTATGACGTCGGTGATCTGGTCCAGCCGCCGGCCGATGTGCGCGCTGATGAGGGCGGGCAACGCGTCGAGGTCTCGCCGCTCCAGCGCATCCACGATCCGCAGGTGCTCGCCCTGCGTGTGGCTGCGGCGGCCCTGTTGCATGTCGATCCAGCGCACAAAATGAATGCGCGCATTGACGCTTTCCAGCGCGCGCACGAATTCCTCGTTGCGCGAGTAGCGCGCCAGCGCCAGATGAAAAGCTTCATCCAGTTCCAGCAGCCTGGCGGCATCGCTGTCTTCGGGTTCGTCGCGCGATCGCTCGACGAAGGCGCGCAGGCTGGCCAATTCTTCGTTGGTGGCGCGTTCGCACGCCGCGCGCACGATGCCGGCTTCCAGCACCGCGCGATATTCGTAAAGGCTGTGGATCTGCTTGGCATCCAGCAGCCGCGCGATGAAGCCGCGGTTGACCGACCGTGTCAGGAAGCCCTCGACCATCAACTGGTTCAGCACTTCGCGCAGCGGCGTGCGGCTGACGTTCAGGCGGCGCGCCAGTTCAACCTCGTTGATGCGTTCGCCCGGCTTGAATTCGAAACGCACCGCCATCGCCTTGACGGCGCCATACAGTTCGGCCTGTCCGGCCGACGTGCGGGCGGCGCGGGCAACGGGTCGCGTCGAGGGTTGGGAGAGCGTCATACCGGATCGCGTGGGCAAATTTCCAGTCGGGATGAAGTGCATACTAAAGTGCATACACTTTGCCAGGCAACCCGGGTTTGCCCCAAGCGCGCAAGGCCTGCGCCGGCTGCCTGCGCGGACGCCAGGGGAACGACAGGCATGAAAAAGCCCGCCGGAAAGCGGCGGGCCGATCCACGAGCCGGCTTTACGCCGGTAGCTTACAAGCCCGTATCCAGGGTGTAATGCGCGCCGTCGCGGTTTTCGAGGGTCAGGGTGGACAAGACCGGCGTCTGCGCCGCATCGTCCTGCTGGACATGAATGCGCAGGTTCGCCAGCGGCAAGTCCCAGCCGCCGGTGGCGGCTTCGGCCGTCACCCCGGCCACCAGCGCCAGGCGCTCGGCCACGCCTCGGGCGTCCGCCGCGCGCGCGTCGATACGATGCAGGCTGCGGGCCCCGTTGGGATGCGCCATCAATGCCGGCGACCAGACGCACTCGGGCGTCAGGTGACGGCAGAAATACATGCGGATGCCGGGCAAGGGTTGCTCGGCAAAGCGCACGGTATGGAATCGGGCCTGAACTTC
Source organism: Achromobacter sp. E1 (assembly GCF_037039475.1). Classification (NCBI taxonomy): domain Bacteria; kingdom Pseudomonadati; phylum Pseudomonadota; class Betaproteobacteria; order Burkholderiales; family Alcaligenaceae; genus Achromobacter; species Achromobacter sp. E1. The sequence goes on along the minus strand of NZ_CP146253.1, from coordinate 778,420 downwards.
CTGGCCGTCCAGCATGGCCGGACGGGTCAGCTCCTGCACGGGGTTGACGGCAAAGCCGGCCTCACGCAACCGCGTGTAGGTGGCTTCGGCGTCATAGGTGCGAAACACCAGCGCTTCCAGGCCGAAGGGCGAATCGGCGATTTCCTTGCGCGCGGGCGGCGCGCCGGGCGGCCACCCCAGCAATTCGACGTACGTGCCTTCCAGCACGATCAGGCGGTTGCACGACCCCAGGTTGTGCACGGCCTTGTCGCTGAGATGAAAGCCCTGCCGTTCGTAATGGGGCGCCAGCGCATCCAGCCGGTCGCGCACCATGACGACGGCGTGGTCGAATTCAGTGCGGCCGACAGAATGCAGCATGAAGGCTAACCCCTTTTATCAGACCAGCTTACCGTGGCACTGCTTGTACTTCTTGCCGCTGCCGCACGGGCACGGATCGTTGCGGCCGACCTTGGGCATGGCGTTGCGCGCGGGCTGCGCGCCCGATTCCTGCGCGTCGGACGCCAGCGCCTCGTCGTAGTCCGAGTGATGGTACTGCACGTTCTGCACGTGCGGTTGCGCCGCCTCGGCTTCGGCCTGCTCGACCTGCTCGGACGACTGCACGCGCACCGTCATCAGCACCTTGACCACATCGTCGCGCACGCGGTCCAGCATGCCCGAGAACAGTTCGAAGGCTTCGCGCTTGTATTCCTGCTTGGGATTCTTCTGCGCATAGCCGCGCAGGTGAATGCCCTGGCGCAGGTAGTCCAGCGCGGACAGGTGCTCGCGCCAGTGCGTGTCGATCGCCTGCAGCATGATCGAACGCTCGAACTGCGACCACGATTCTTCGCCCACCTGGTCGACCTTGGCCTGGTACGCATCGCGAGCCGCGGCCACCACGCGTTCGCGCAGTTCCTCGTCGTTCAGGTTGGGTTCCTTTTCCAGCATCTCCGTCAGCGGCAGATGCAGGTGCCAGTCGGCTTCCAGCGCATTTTGCAGCGCGGGGATGTCCCACTGTTCTTCCACCGATTCCGGCGGCACGTACGTGTTGAACAGGTCGGTCACCGCGGCGTCGCGCAGGTTGTGCACGGTGGCGCCGACGCTGGCGGCTTCCAGCACGTCGTTGCGCTGCGAGTACAGCACCTTGCGCTGGTCGTTGGCGACGTCGTCGTATTCCAGCAATTGCTTGCGGATGTCGAAGTTGCGGCCTTCCACCTTGCGCTGCGCGGTCTCGATCGAACGCGTGACCATGCCGGCCTCGATGGGCTCGCCCTCGGGCAACTTCAGGCGTTCCATGATGGCGCGCACGCGGTCGCCCGCGAAGATGCGCATCAGCGAATCTTCCAGCGACAGGTAGAAACGGGACGAGCCCGGATCGCCCTGGCGGCCGGCGCGGCCGCGCAACTGGTTGTCGATACGGCGCGATTCATGGCGCTCGGTGCCGATGATGCGCAGGCCGCCTGCCGCCTTGACCTGCTCGTTCAGCGGCTTCCATTCCGCGCGGATCTTTTCAATGCGCGCGGTCTTCTCGGCTTCGGACAGCGATTCGTCGGCGCGGATCAGGTCGACCTGCTTGTCGACGCTGCCGCCCAGCACGATGTCGGTGCCGCGGCCGGCCATGTTGGTGGCGATGGTGATGTGGCCCGGCTTGCCGGCTTCGGCCACGATCTCGGCTTCGCGGGCGTGTTGCTTGGCGTTCAGGACCTCGTGCGGCAGCTTGGCTTTCTTCAGAAGGCCGGACAGCAGCTCGGAGTTCTCGATGCTGGTCGTGCCAACCAGCACGGGCTGACCGCGCTCGTGGCAGTCACGGATGTCTTCGAGGATGGCGTTGTACTTTTCGCCGTCGGTCTTGAAGACCTGGTCGTTCTGGTCCTTGCGGACCATGGGCTTGTTGGTCGGGATGATGACCGTTTCAAGCCCGTAGATTTCCTGGAATTCGTACGCTTCCGTGTCGGCCGTGCCGGTCATGCCGGACAGCTTTTCGTACATGCGGAAGTAGTTCTGGAACGTGATCGACGCCAGCGTCTGGTTCTCGTGCTGGATCTTCACGCCTTCCTTGGCCTCGACGGCCTGGTGCAGGCCATCGGACCAGCGGCGGCCCACCATCAGGCGGCCGGTGAATTCGTCCACGATCACCACTTCGCCGTCCTGCACGACGTACTGCTGGTCGCGGAAGAACAGGGTGTTGGCGCGCAACGCCACCATCAGGTGGTGCATCAGCGCGATGTGACGCGGGTCGTACAGCGATTCGCCTTCGGGCAGGATGCCCAGGCGGGCAAGAATGCCTTCGGCGTGTTCGTGGCCGGCTTCCGACAGGTAGACCTGCTGGCTCTTTTCGTCGACCCAGTAATCGCCTTCGGGTTCCGGCTCCTGCGGCTTGGGCTCGTGCGCCATGCGCTTGAGCAGCGGCGGCACCGCGTTCATGCGGACGTAGAGTTCGGTGTGGTCTTCGGCCTGACCCGAGATGATCAGCGGCGTGCGGGCCTCGTCGATCAGGATCGAGTCCACTTCGTCGACGATCGCGTAGAACAGCGCGCGCTGGCGGCGGTCCTCAACACGGAATTCCATGTTGTCGCGCAGGTAGTCGAAGCCAAATTCGTTATTGGTGCCGTACGTGATGTCGGCGGCGTAGGCAGCCTTCTTTTCTTCGTTCGGCTGCTGCGGCACAACCACGCCCGTGGACATGCCCAGGAAGCGGTACAACCGGCCCATCCATTCGGCGTCGCGGCGGGCCAGGTAGTCGTTCACCGTGACCACGTGCACGCCCTTGCCGGCGATCGCGTTCAGGTAGACGGGCAGCGTCGCCATGAGCGTCTTGCCTTCGCCCGTGCGCATTTCGGCAATCTTGCCGTTGTGCAGGGCGATACCGCCCAGCATCTGCACGTCGAAGTGCCGCATGCCGAAGACCCGCTTGCCCGATTCGCGCACCACGGCGAAAGCTTCGGGAAGCAGATCGTCCAGGGACGTGCCCTGGGCGTGGCGGGAACGGAATTCGTCGGTCTTGGCCGCCAGTTCCGCGTCGGAGAGCGCGGCGATCTTGGGTTCGAGCCCATTGATCTGGGTTACCAGCTTGCGATACTGCTTAAGCAGCCGATCGTTGCGGCTACCTATGAGTTTTTTGAGCAGAGAAACCATGCGTATTGTCGGCCGCACAAGCCATGCCGCACCGCCAAAGCGTGCGTGGCATCACCCGTGACTTGATGTTATTGGTTGAGCGGGAGTCCGCCGGGAAACGATCCAGTTTAACGCACCTGAAGCGTAATAGCCTGGACCTATGACCAGGGTATCACTGTTGGCCGGTTTGACCGGCCAACCCGCCGCGGGTTCACGGCGCGGCGGCTTGCGCGACGGCGGGCGGCGCGGGCTGTTGCTGGGGACCGAGGAACAGGCGCGGATCCAGCGGCTGTCCGGCAAGGCGGACCTCGAAATGCAGATGCGGACCGGTGGAGCGGCCGGAGCTTCCCACACGCGCGACCTGCTGGCCGCGTTCGACCAGATCGCCCTGCTTGACCAGCAGCGAAGACGCATGCGCGTAGCGGGTGATCAGGCCGTCGCCGTGATCGATCTCGACCATGTTGCCAAAGCCGGGCGCCCATTTGGCCTCAAGGACCACGCCCCCCGAGGCGGCCAGGATCGGCGTGCCCGAAGGCGCCGCGAAGTCCAGCCCTTCGTGCATGGCCGACCGGCCCGTCACCGGGTTGCGGCGCCAGCCATACGAGGACGTCAGATAAGGGTAATCGGTGATGGGCATGGCGGTCGGCATGCGCGCCTGATCCGCCGAGCGCTTGGTGAGCGCGGCGTCCAGCAGCTTCAGGTTGTCGGTTTGCTGCGAGAGCCGCGCCTGGATCTCGTCAAGCTGCCGGCCCAGCGCCTCGGCCGACGCCGCGGTGGGCGGCGGATGGTCGGTGAACAGGTCGTCCATGACCTGCGTGGCCTCCGGGTGGGCCGGCGCTTCGGGCGGGGCCGACGCAAGCTGCTGGGCCAGTTCCGGGTCGGTGTAGGCCACACCCGCCACCTTGGCCACGCGCTGGCCCAAGCCGTCGATGCTGACCAGCTTGGCCTGCAGCGCCCCCACCTTCGAAGCCAGCAAGTTCATGTTTTCACGCAGGAAATCGGCGTCGCGTCCGGGCTGTTCGGACAACGGCCAACCCATCGTGTGCACGGCGGGAAGGATGGGAGTGATGTATCGTTGAAGCGCGGCGCCAAAAATGGCCGCGGTAATCAAGGCGCCCCCCAGAAACAACGCCAGTCGCGCGCCGCCCAGGGTGAAATGCCCGTCCTGCCCTTCGCGGGCGTGCATAATCACGATCTTCAAGGTTTGCTTCCTAATTCTTCTAAAGCCGGCATGAATAGACCCGCTTCATACCGTCAACGTTCCAGTTCCAGCCGGCGCGTAGAAAATACCGCCCTGGGATGGCTGGGTCATGACATGCGGGGCGCCGGCGTGTTGGCGACTGCCCGCAAGCATCTGCAAATTCAGTATGCGGTGGCGGCGGTGTTGCCCGCTCCGCTGGGTGCCGTGTGCCAGGTCGCCAAGCTGGAAAACCTGTGCCTGCACCTGGTGGTGCCCACGGCCGCGCACGCGGCCAAGATGCGTCAATTGGCGCCGCGCATTGCGCGGTCGCTGGCCGATCAAGGCTGGAACCTTAACGAAATTGCCATCAAGGTACAAGCGGGTTTGCCCAAGCCTGGCTCCCGTCAGCCGCGCCCTCCCAAAGAGGCGCAACCCCTGGGCGACAAGGCCCTGGGCGCGTTCGAAACGCTACACGGCAATCTGCGGCCGGGTCCTTTGGCCGACGCCGTCGCCAAGCTCTTGAAGCACCACAAGAGTAGCTGAGCCGACCGGCTTTGTCCGGCAACTCGCAGGGCTGGAAACGTCACGAAACCAACTTTTCAGACCAATGGCCACATGGTCTGCTACCGGTTTGCGACTATCGCGCCAGGGGATGACGGCCAGTGCCGTCCTTAAGCAGGAATCCAAACAGAAACCCGCGCGGAGTCGGGGTCAGGCCCCGGGCGCGGGTTCAAGGGCAAGCTGGCGTCAGGCCAGCTTCCATTCGTGGCGAAACGCCTGCGGCGCTTCTGCCTGCGATTCGTACGTGACGATTTCCCAGGCGTCGCGCTGCTCGAGCAGCGCGCGGGCCAGCTGGTTATTCAGGCCGTGGCCCGACTTGCACGCCACATAGCGCGCCACCAGCGGCTTGCCAAGCAGATACAGGTCGCCGATGGCGTCCAGGATCTTGTGCTTGACGAATTCATCGTCGTAACGCAGCCCGTCGCTGTTCAACACGCGGTACTCGTCCATGACGATGGCGTTGTCCAGGCTGCCGCCGCGGGCCAGGCCCATCGACCGCAACGCCTCGACTTCATTCACGAAACCAAAGGTGCGCGCCCGCGCGATCTCACGCACGTACGAGTGCGTGGCGAAGTCGATTTCCGCAAAGTTCGCCGTCGAGTCGATGGCCGGATGGCGGAAGTCGATCGAGAAGGCCAGCGCGTATCCCTCATGGGGTTCGAGGCGCGCCCACTTCTCGTTGCGGCCTTCACCTTCGCGCACTTCTACCGGCTTCAGGACGCGGATGAATTGCTTGGGCGCGTTCTGCTCGACGATGCCCGCCGAGCGCAGCAAATACACAAACGTCGCCGCGCTGCCGTCCATGATGGGGACTTCTTCGGCAGTGAGGTCGACGTGCAGGTTGTCGATGCCCAGGCCGGCCAGCGCCGACATGAGATGTTCCACCGTCGACACGCGGACATTGCCCTGCTGCAGCACGGAAGCCATGCGGGTATCGCCCACGCCCGTGGCTTGCGCGGGCAGGTCGACGACCTGCGGCAGATCCACACGGTGAAAGACGATGCCGGTGTTGGGCTGTGCCGGACGCAGGGTGAGCTCCACCCGCCGTCCTGAGTGGACGCCGACGCCTGTCGTGCGGACGAGATTCTGAATGCTGCGCTGTCGGAACATGAGACTTGGAATTTTGAACCCGGAAGCCGGCAAGATAAGTACGTATTGCCGGCGTAACCGAAGTATTGTAACGCTGTCCGATCCGTGCCGCCATCCAAACTGGGCGCTCAGACCGATGTATACCTCCGTCCCTTATTTATCGTGCAAGGGAAACACGGACCGCTCTGCCTCCGGTTCGCCTGTGGGGACGGGCGAACCGGAGATGAGGGAGTGCAGTTAGAGCCGTTGACCGGCTCTAGGTTCAGTCCGCCTGCTTGCGCAGGAAGGCCGGGATGTCGAAATGATCCATTCCCGAGCTTTCCAACGCGCGCACCTGGGCCGACGCCTGGCTGCGCGGATTGCGCATGACCGACGGCATGTCCAGATTGCGGTAGTCACCACCTTGACCGGCCGGCATCGTGCCCATGGGCATGTTGTCGGTGCCGGTGCGCAGCACTTCAGCGGTGTTCTGCACCAGTTGCGGACGGGCTTGCGCACGGCCCAGGCCGGTTGCAACCACCGTCACGCGCAGGTTTTCGCCCATGGACTCGTCGTAGGCGGTGCCGAAGATCACGGTCGCGTCGTCCGAAGCGTAGCTGCGGATCGTTTCCATGATTTCGCGCGTTTCGCGCATCTTCAGCGAGCGGCTGGCGGTGATGTTGACCAGCACGCCACGCGCGCCGTTCAGATCCACGCCTTCCAGCAGCGGGCAAGCAATGGCGTGCTCGGCGGCCACACGTGCGCGGTCCGCGCCCGATGCCGACGCAGTGCCCATCATGGCCTGACCCTGCTCGCCCATGATCGTCTTCACGTCTTCGAAGTCGACGTTGACGTTGCCTTCGACGTTGATGATTTCGGCGATACCCGCGCACGCGTTGTGCAGGATGTCGTCGGCCGAACGGAAGCAGTCTTCCTGCGTCGCGTCCTCGTCCATCAGTTCATAGAGGTTCTCGTTGAGCACCACGATGAGCGAATGCACGTGCTTGGCCAGTTCCGCGATACCGTCCTCGGCCATCTTCAGGCGCTTGTTGCCTTCAAAGGAGAAAGGCTTCGTGACCACGCCAACGGTCAGGATGCCCAGTTCCTTCGCCACCTCGGCCACGACCGGACCTGCACCGGTACCGGTGCCGCCGCCCATGCCCGCGGTGATGAAGACCATGTGCGCGCCGTTCAGCGCGGCACGGATTTCCTCACGCGCGGTTTCCGCCGACGCGCGTCCCTGCTCGGGCTTGGCGCCCGCGCCCAGGCCGGTACGGCCCAGACGAATCTGCACCGGCGCATTGGTTGCCGCCAGCGCTTGCGCATCGGTGTTGGCGCAGATGAAATCCACCCCGTGCACACCGCTGCGAATCATGTGCGCGACGGCATTGCCGCCCGCACCGCCCACACCAACGACCTTGATTACGGTCCCTTTGGTGTTGTTCTCAAGCATCTCAAAGTTCATCATGATGACTCCCTCACAAGTCCGAATTTGCAAATCACAAAAATTCCCCGACAACCTATCTTTTGTGAATCGCCTCAAAGCCGACGCCGGCTACATAGGCCCGCCACGGGTTTGAGACGCCTCCTCTTTCTGGCGCTCCCCGCTAGACAGCCGCGGTTCGCACCAAGGAGCAGGCCCCAACCTGCACCCTTTAATTCATGAACCACTCCTTCATGCGCGCAAGCAGACTCTTGAAATTGCCCGTCTGCGCGGCCACCTTGCGGCCACGCACACGCTGCATGCGCGCTTCCTGCAGCAGCCCCATCACCGTCGAGAAGCGCGGATTGCGCATCACGTCGGCAAGGCTGCCTTCGTACTCGGGCACCGCCACGCGAACCGGCTTGAGGAACACGTCCTCGGCCAGTTCGATCATGCCGGGCAGCTGCGCGGATCCGCCGGTCAGGACCACGCCGGAAGCCAGCAGGTCCTCGTAGCCGGAATCGCGCACCACCTGCTGCACCAGGGTGAACAGCTCTTCGACGCGCGGCTCGATCACCGCGCCCAGCGCCTGGCGCTTGACCTGGCGCGGGCCGCGATCGCCCAGGCCCGGCACTTCCACGGACTCGTCCGGGCTGGCCAGCACCTGCTTGGCCACGCCATAGCGCAGCTTGATTTCTTCGGCATCGGGCGTGGGCGTGCGCAGCATCGCCGCAATGTCGTTGGTGATCTGATCGCCGGCGATCGGCAGCACGGCGGTATGGCGGATCGCACCGCCGGTGAAGATGGCGACGTCGGTCGTGCCGCCGCCGATATCGACGAGGACGACGCCCAATTCCTTTTCGTCCGCCGTCAGGACGGCCAGGCTGGAAGCGAGCGGTTGCAGGATCAGATCCTGCACCTCGAGGCCGCAGCGGCGCACGCACTTGACGATGTTCTGCGCGGCGCTGACCGCGCCGGTCACGATGTGCACGCGCACTTCCAGGCGCAAGCCGCTCATGCCGATGGGCTCGCGGATGTCTTCCTGGCCGTCGACGATGAACTCCTGCGTCAGCACGTGCAGCACCTGCTGGTCCGTCGGGATGTTCACCGCCTTGGCGGTCTCGATGACGCGGGCGACGTCGGTGGCGGTGACTTCCTTGTCCTTGACGGCGACCATGCCGCTGGAATTGAAGCTGCGGATATGGCTGCCGGCGATGCCGGTGTAGACGTCTCGAATCTTGCAATCTGCCATCAGCTCGGCTTCTTCAAGCGCCCGCTGAATGGAATTCACAGTGGTCTCGATATTGACGACCACGCCCTTACGCATGCCGCGCGATTCGTGCTGGCCCAGGCCTAGCACCTCGAAGCGGCCTTCAGGCAGGATTTCAGCCACCACAGCCACCACCTTGCTGGTGCCGATATCGAGGGCGACGATAAGGTCCTTGATGTCACGGGTCATGGCGTTAGCGTTTCTTGGGAGGTTTCGGTGTGGATTTGGATTTGGTTTCCGACGCGGGCAACGGGGCCAGCGCCAGGGCGAAACCATTCGGATAGCGCAGGTCGGCCTGCGTGACGGTGCGCCCTTCCAGGCGCCCCGCCACGGTGGGCCACGCCTGCACAAAGCGTTGAATACGAGCCGCGAACGGCAAGGCGCCGGGCAGGCCGTGCGGGTCCGGCGCGTCGGCGCCCGGATCGCGGCCCAGGTCCAGCAGCATGCCGTTGGACAACACCACACGCCAGGCATAGCGCGGGCTCAGTTCCAACTGTTCCACATGCATGTCCAGCGGCGCGAACCAGCGCGCCAGCTCGGCGTAGCGCTGCACCACAAGCGCTTCCGTGCCATCCGGCCCGGAGAACTGCGGCAGCACCGTGTCGTCGTCCACCTCGCCCGTGTTGGCCGTGAACGCCTCGCCCCAGGTGTTGATCATCTGGTTTTCGTTCCACAGCGCCAGCGGCTGCTGCTCTTCGATGCGCACACGCAGCACGTTGGGCCAGATCCGCCGCACGGTGGCGTGCCGGACCCACGGCACCGATTCGAAGATCTCGCGCGCGTCGTCCAGGTCCACCGTGAAGAAATTGCCCTTCACGCGCCCGGCGATCGCCGAACGCACCGCGCCCGTCGACACATAGTGCAGATCGGTGTCCGGCATCGATTCCAGCTCGATCGCCGTCAACGTGAAGTACGGACGCTGCGCCACCCACACCACGCCCGCGATGAGCATGGCGGCAACCGCCAGCACGGCTAGCGTGTTGGCGATCAGGTTGGTAGTACGAGCGTCGTTCCACACGGAATATCCAGGTCAAGCGTTGCGGGCGTGGCCGTGCACCTTGCACGAAGCCTCGGACAGGATGGCCACGCACAATTCTGCATAGCTGATCCCCACGGCCTTCGCGGCCATGGGCACCAGGGAGTGGCCGGTCATGCCGGGCGAAGTATTCATTTCAAGCAGCCAGGGGCGGTTGTCGCCGTCGAGGATGAAATCCGCGCGGCCCCAGCCTTCGCAGCCCAGCGCCTGATAGGCCTTTACGGCAATCCGCGCGACTTCTTCAGCCACGTCCGCGGGCAAGGCGGCCGGGCAGAAGTACTGCGTGTCGTCGGAGAAGTACTTGTGTTCGTAGTCGTAGTTGCCGCCGGGCGCGGCGATCTCGATCACCGGTAGCGCGCGCGCGGCCTTGCCGGACCCGACGATCGCCACGGTCAGTTCGCGTCCGGCGATGAATTGCTCGGCCAGGACCTCGCTGTCGTAGCGCGCGGCCGCGGCGTAGGCTTCTTTCATGTCCGAGTAACCGACGACCTTGGTGATGCCCACGGTCGATCCCTCGTGCGGCGGCTTGATGATCAGCGGCAACTGCAGGCGGTCCGGAACCAGGCGCAGATCGGTATCGGCGTCGAGCACTTCAAAGTCGGGCGTGGGCAGGCCATGCTGCAACCAGATGCGCTTGGTCATGGTCTTGTCCATGGCCAGCGCCGATGCCATCGGTCCGCTGCCGGTATAGGGGATGCCCAGCAGTTCCAGCGCGCCCTGAAGCGTGCCGTCTTCGCCGTAGCGGCCGTGCAATGCGATGAACACGCGGTCAAAGGCTTCGGCCGCCAGCTCGGCAAGGCTGCGCTCGCCGGTGTCGAACAGGTGCGCGTCCACGCCGGCGCTGCGCAGGGCTTCCTGCACGCCCTTGCCCGACATGAGCGAGACTTCGCGCTCGGCGGACCGGCCGCCGTACAACACACCTACCTTGCCGAATTGCTTGCTCATGCCAGCTCTCCCACCTGGGCGGGGACCTTGCTGATCGAACCCGCTCCCATCACGATGACGACGTCGCCATCGCGCACGAAATCCACGACCGCCTGCGGCAGATCGACCACATCTTCAACGAACACCGGCTCGACCTTGCCCGCCACGCGCAACGCACGCGACAAGGCGCGTCCGTCGGCCGCGACCAGCGGCGGCTCGCCCGCGGCGTAGACCTCGGTCAGCAGCACCGCGTCGGCCGTGCCCAGCACCCGCACGAAATCCTCGAAGCAATCGCGCGTCCGCGTGTAGCGGTGCGGCTGGAAGGCCAGCACGATGCGGCGGTCGGGCCAGGCGCCGCGCGCAGCGGCCAGCGTCGCGGACATCTCGACGGGATGGTGACCATAGTCGTCGATCACCGTGAAGGTGCCGCCCCCGTGGTTGGCGGGCACCGCGAATTCACCCGTCTGCGTGAAGCGGCGTCCCACGCCCTTGAACGAACCCAGCGCCTCGCAGATGGCCGCGTCGGATACGCCCAGTTCGGTCGCCACGGCGATCGCGGCCAGCGCATTGCGCACGTTGTGCAGGCCGGGCAGGTTCAGTTCCACATTCAGCGGCGGCAGCAGCGTGTCGCGATGGGTGCGTTGCACGTTAAAGCGCATGCGCGTGCCGTCAGCCTGCACTTCATAGGCGCGCACCTGGGCGTCCTCGTTCAGGCCGTAGGTCGTGATGGGACGCGACACGAACGGCATGATCTCGCGCACGTTGGCGTCGTCGGAGCACAGCACGGCGCTGCCGTAGAACGGCAGGCGCTGCGTGAATTCGATGAAGGCGCTCTTCAGGCGCGCCACGTCGTGGCCGTACGTGTCCATGTGATCGGCATCGATATTGGTCACGATGGCCATCACCGGCAACAGGTTCAGGAACGAGGCGTCCGATTCGTCGGCCTCGACCACGATGTAGTCGCCCTGCCCCAGCCGCGCGTTGGCGCCCGCCGAATTCAGCCGGCCGCCGATCACGAACGTGGGATCCAGGTCGCCCGCCGCCAGCACGCTGGCGACCAGGCTGGTCGTGGTCGTCTTGCCGTGCGTGCCCGCCACGGCGATGCCGCGCTTCAGGCGCATCAGTTCGGCCAGCATGATGGCGCGCGGCACCACCGGGATGCGCGCGGCGCGCGCCGCGATCACTTCGGGGTTGTCGCCCGCTACCGCGGTGGACGTGACGATGGCGCTGGCGCCCGTGACGTTGCTGGCGGCATGGCCGATCGCTATCTTCACGCCCAGGCCGGCCAGGCGGCGCGTCACCGCCGACTCGTTCAGGTCGGATCCGCTGATGTCGTAGCCCAGGTTCAGCAGCACTTCGGCGATGCCGCTCATGCCCGAACCGCCGATGCCTACAAAATGGATATGTTGAATTCTGTGTTTCATGATGAACGCCCCGCTGCTTGTTCACAGACGTCGGCGATATGGGCGGCCGCGTCGGGACGCGCATGCGCGCGGGCCCGGACGGCGACAGCCTCGAGTTCTTGTCGGGTGCGCTGGCTCAGCCAGTCCGCCAGCCACTCGGGCGTCATGGCGGTCTGCGGCTGCAGCCACGCGGCCTGCGCGTCGCTCAGGAAGCGCGCGTTGGCGGTCTGGTGGTCATCGATCGCGTGGGGGAACGGCACGAACAGCGCCGCAACGCCGGCAGCCGCCACTTCGGACACCGTCATGGCGCCCGCGCGGCAGATCAGCAGGTCGGCGTCGGCCATGGCGCCCGCCATGTCGTCGATGAAGGCGCGGCAGTCAGCCTGAACACCCGCTTGGGCGTAGGCCTGCTGAAGCGCCGGCAAATGCTGTTCGCCGGCCTGGTGGACGATCGTCGGCCGGCGCTCGAGCGGCAGACGCGCAAGCGCCTGCGGCACGGTGGTGTTCAAGGCTTGCGCTCCCAGGCTGCCGCCCACCACCAGCACGCGCAGCGGGCCGGTGCGGCCGGCATAACGTTCGGCGGGATCGGGCAAGGCGCACAGGTCGGCACGCACCGGGTTGCCCATGGCTTCACCCTTGGGCAGCACACCGGGAAAACCGCTCAGCACGCGGCGCGACATCTTGGCCAGGCATTTGTTCGCGGTGCCCGCGACGGCATTCTGTTCGTGCACGACCAGGGGCGTGCCGCGCAGCGCAGCGATCACGCCGCCCGGGAACGCCACGTAGCCGCCCATGCCCAGCACCACGTCGGGACGCACGTCGGACAGCCGCGACCACGCCTGCGCAAATGCGCGCAGCAAAAGGAACGGCAGCTTGAGCAGCGCGGACGCGCCCTTGCCGCGCACGCCCTGGAAACGCAGCGGCACCAGTTCGATGCCGCGCGGCGGCACGAGACGGCCTTCCATCTTTTCGGGATTGCCCAGCCACAGCACGCGCCAGCCGCGTTCGCGCAGCACGTCGGCCACGGCCAGACCGGGCATGATGTGGCCGCCGGTGCCGCCGGCCATGATGAGGATGGTGCGCGCGGCGGTCATACCCGTCCTCCGCGCATCATGATTCGATTTTCCACGTCGACCCGGATCAGCATGGCCAGCGCGCACAGATTCATCACCACGCCCGAGCCACCGTAGCTCATCAGCGGCAGCGTCAGACCCTTGGTGGGCAGCAGGCCCAGGCACACGCCCATGTTGATGAACGATTGCACGCCAAACCACATGGCCACGCCGTGCGCAACCAGCCCGGCAAACGTGCGCTCCATGGCGATGGCCTGCCGGCCGATGTCGAAACCGCGGTAGACGATGATGGCAAACAGCGTGATCACCAGCATCACGCCAGCAAATCCCAGCTCCTCGCCTACCACGGCCATCAGGAAGTCGGTGTGCGCTTCGGGCAGGTAGTGCAGTTTTTCGACGCTGGCGCCCAGGCCCACGCCAAGCCATTCACCTCGGCCCAGCGCAATCAGCGAATGCGACAACTGATAGGCGCTGCCGTATGCGTTGTCTTCGTTCCAGGGATCCAGGTACGCAAACAGACGCGCGCGGCGCCAGGGCGACAGCCAGATCAGCATCAGGAACGTGCCCACCAGCACGGCGAGCAGGCTGCTGAAATACTTGCCGTTGATGCCGCCCAGGAAGAGGATGCCGATGGCAATGGCCACGATCACCATGAAGGCGCCCAGGTCGGGCTCGAGCAGCAGCAGCATGCCCACGCCGGCCAGCGCAAACGCCATCGGCAAAAAGCCGCGGGCAAAGGCCTGCATGTGCTCCTGCTTGCGCACGGTGTAATCCGCCGCGTACAGCAAGGCTGCAAGTTTCATCAGTTCGGACGGCTGGAAGTTCAGCGGACCCAGCGGAATCCAGCGGTGCGCGCCGTTGACCTCGCGGCCGATGCCCGGGATCAGCACGGCCACCAGCAACACCATCGTCACCACGAAAAGCGGCACGGCCAGGCGCTGCCAGACGCGGATGGGGATCGACAGCACCACGGCGGCGCCAACCAGCCCCGCGCTCACGAACAGGCCGTGGCGGATCACGAAGTAGTAGCGGCCATAGGACGCATAGCGCGGGCCGTCGGCCAGCGCGATCGACGCCGAATACACCATCAGCAGGCCGAGCAGCAACAACGTCGAAGCCGCGATCACGAGCGGCATGTCGAAGTTGCGCATGCGGGTACGGCCGGGCCGTACGGCGTTGACGCTGGCGGTGAGGTCGGCGATCAGGCTCATTGTGCGCCCTCGACGTCGCGCGCCATGGAATTCGCCCGGGAAGCGGCGTTGCGGATCATGCCACTTCCCCACGGTCGCGGGCCAGTTCTTCGACCTCTTCCACGAACACCTGCCCGCGATGCGGGTAATTGCGGAACATGTCCAGGCTGGCGCAGGCCGGCGACAGCAGCACCGCGTCGCCGGGCTGAGCCAGTTCGGCCGCGCCGCGCACGGCGTCGCGCAGCGTTTCGACGGTGATGCACTTGACGCCGGTCGGCTCCAGCACACGTCCGATCTCGGGGCCGTCCAGGCCGATCAGCATCACTGCGCGCGCATGACGCGACACCCCAGGAATCAGCGGCGAGAAATCCTGGCCCTTGCCCTGGCCGCCGGCGATCAGCACCACAGGCTGACCCAGGCCTTCCAGCGCGGCCACGGTGGCGCCCACGTTGGTGCCCTTGCTGTCATTGATGTAATCCACGCCGCCGATCGTGCGCACGAAGGCGGCGCGATGCGGCTCGCCCGCGTAGTCGCGCAACGCGCGCAGCATGGCGCCCCAGCCCAGGTCCAGGCAGCGGGCAAGCTGCAAGGCGGCCAGCGCGTTCAACGCGTTGTGGATGCCCCGGATGCGCAAGGCGTCCACGGGCATCAGGCGGCTCATGCGGCCCTTGGCGCGCACGGGTTCGGGCGCATCCTTCTTGCGCCGCGTGGGCGGCGCCGGTTCGTCGAAATCGTTGGGTTCGCAGGCCGTCAGCCATGCCACGCCCTGCCCCAGTTCCAGGCCCATGTCGCCGACCAGTTCAGGCACATCGCGGCCGAAGCTGCGCACGTGCATGGCGTTCAGCGCGGACACCATCTCCACGGTAAGCGGGTCGTCGCGGTTGACGATGGCCACGCGCGCCATCTTCAACAAGCGCGCCTTGGCCTGGGCGTACGCCTGCATGCCGCCATGCCAATCAAGGTGATCCTGGGTCACGTTCAGCACGACGGCCGCATCGGCCATCAGCGTGCGCGTGGTTTCGAGCTGGAAGCTGGACAGTTCCAGCACCCACACCTGCGGCAGCGTGTCCGTGTCCAGTGCGTCCATCAGCGCGGCCAGCGCCGCAGGGCTGATGTTGCCGGCGGCCACCACCGTCAGGCCGCTGGCTTCGACCAGTTGCCGGGTCAGCGCGGTGACGGTGGTCTTGCCGTTGGTGCCCGTCACGGCCAGCAGCCGCGGACGGTATTCGCGGGCCGTGGCCAGATCCGCCAGCGCGCGGGCGAAGAGTTCGATTTCACCGACGACTTCGATGCCGCGGGCCTCGGCCTCGCGCAGCAGGTCGGCGGCCGGCGCCTGGGCAGGCGCCAGGCCGGGGCTCAGCACAACCTGCGACACGCCGTCCAGCAGATCGGTTGCGAACGACGCGTCGCAACCCAGGCGGTATTCCACTTCGTTTTGCGCCAGCGACTCGCGCAGCGCGGCAAGACCTCCCGGTTCCGCGCGCGTGTCGGCCACGCGCAGGCGGGCGCCCTGTCGGGCGCACCAGCGAGCGGCGGCGACACCCGTCTCGCCCAATCCAAGGATCAGAACGAGCGGCGCATCTACGCGGGAGGTTTCCATCATGTTCATCGCAACTTCAGCGTGGAGAGGCCAATCAGCACCAGCATCATGCTGATGATCCAGAAACGCACGACCACCTGGGTTTCCTTCCAGCCGCCCACTTCAAAGTGATGATGCAACGGGGCCATGCGGAAAATGCGTCGACCTGTTCCATAACGTCGCTTCGTGTACTTGAACCAGGTCACCTGGATCATCACCGAAAGGGTCTCGACCACGAACACGCCGCCCATGATGAACAGCACGATCTCCTGGCGCACGATGACTGCAATCGTGCCCAACGCGCCGCCCAGCGCCAGCGCGCCGACGTCGCCCATGAACACTTGCGCCGGATACGCGTTGAACCATAAAAATGCGAGCCCCGCGCCCCCGATCGCCGCGCACAGCACCATCAGTTCCGATGCGCCGGGGATGTACGGAAACAGCAAGTACTTCGAATAGTCGACGCGGCCGACCACGTACGCGAAGATGCCCAGCGCGCTGCCGACCATCACGGTCGGCATGATCGCCAGGCCATCCAGGCCATCGGTAAGGTTCACGGCGTTGCTGGTGCCGACGATCACGGCCCACGTCAGCGCCACAAAACCGAGCACGCCCAGCGGATAGCTCACCGTCTTGAAGAACGGCACGATCAGGTCGGCGCGCGTCGGCAGGGACATCGTGAAGCCGCTGCCCACCCATGCCTTGAAAAGGGGCCACAGTTCCGTGTTGGCGGGCGCGGACACCGCGAAGGCCAGATACACCGCAGCCACCATGCCGATGGTGGCTTGCCAGAAGAATTTTTGCCGCGCCGGCATCCCTTCGGGATCGCGATAGACCACCTTGCGATAGTCGTCGCGCCAGCCGATCCAGCCAAACCCGAAGGTCACCAGCAGAACGACCCACACGAAGCGGTTCGTCCAGTCTGCCCACAGCAAGGTGCTGATGGCGATGGAAATCAGGATCAGGACACCGCCCATCGTGGGCGTGCCGGTCTTGACCAGATGCGATTCGGGGCCGTAGGTGCGCACGGCCTGGCCGATCTTCATTTCGGTCAGCTTGCGGATCACGCGCGGGCCGGCCACCAGGCCGATCACCAGCGCCGTCGCGCACGCCAGCACGGCGCGCAGGGTGATGTATTCAAATACCCCCAGCGCGCGCACATCGTCAGAAAGCAGACGGGCGATCTCAAGCAGCATGCTGCTCTCCCTGCCCCGAGGCTGCCGAACCTTCATTCAAAGAAAAAGCCGTCACTACCCGCTCCATGCGCATAAAGCGCGATCCTTTTACCAATACGCAGGACGGGCGCAAGCCGCGCAAGGCGGCAACGACTTCGTCTACCGATGCGCAGGCGTGCGCGCCAGGGCCGAATGCGGCGGCGGCCGCCCGGCTGGCTTCGCCTAGCGTGATGAATGCGTCGAGCCCATGCTCGCGCGCGTAATTGCCCACCTCGACGTGCATGGCGGGGCCGTTGTCCCCGACTTCGCCCATGTCGCCCAGCACCAGGACGCGCGTGCCGGCAATGCGCGCAAGTACATCGATGGCTGCGCGAACCGAATCGGGGTTGGCATTGTAGGTGTCATCGATGAGCAGCGTTCCGTCACTCATTCGCTTGTGCTGCATGCGGCCGGCCACGGGGCTGAATCCCGCCAGCGCCCGCACCGCGGTCTCCAGCGGCGCACCCGCGGCGATCGCGCTGGCGATGGCCGCCAGCGCGTTGCGCAGGTTGTGCAGCCCCGCCACCGGCAGCGTCAGATCGGCAACGCCGACCGGGGTCACGACACGGCAGCGCGTGGCGTCCACTTCCGCGATGATCTGCTCGGCATAGACATCCAACCCCGGCTGCAGCCCGAACCGCAGTACGCGGCGCGGCGCGGCCAGCGCGTCCCAGATGGCCGAGTACGGTTCATCTCCGGGATATACCGCGACTCCATCCGCCGGCAGCGCGGTGATCGCGGCGCCGTTCTCGTGCGCAACCGCCTCGACGGTGTGCATGAATTCCTGATGTTCGCGCTGCGCATTGGTGACCAGCGCCACGGTCGGCGCGGCAATGGCGGCCAACTGCGCGATCTCGCCCGGATGGTTCATGCCCAGTTCGAACACGGCGGCGCGATGCTCGCGGCGCAGGCGCAGCAACGTCAGCGGCACGCCAATATCGTTGTTCAGGTTGCCGGCCGTGGCCAGG
Organism: Achromobacter sp. E1; assembly: GCF_037039475.1. Lineage (NCBI taxonomy): Bacteria > Pseudomonadati > Pseudomonadota > Betaproteobacteria > Burkholderiales > Alcaligenaceae > Achromobacter > Achromobacter sp. E1. Next base: position 760,441 of record NZ_CP146253.1, on the reverse strand, counting down.
CGCCCCGCTTCGCCCTGCCATTCGGCGAGCATCGCAGAGATCATTTCCTTGGTGGTCGTTTTGCCATTGCTGCCGGCCACCGCCACCACGGGCAGCGAAAAACGCGAGCGCCAGGCGGCGCCAATGCGCGTCAGCGCAACGCGCGTATCGCCCACGACCAGCTGCGTCAGCCCGGCATCGGCGACCCGATGCGCAACGAGCGCCGCGCAGGCGCCGCGCGAGGCGGCCTGGTCCAGATAGTCGTGCGCGTCGAAGTTCTCACCAACCAGCGCGACGAAGAGCTCGCCTTCGCCAATGCGGCGCGTGTCCGTGGATACGCCCGGCGTCTGCTGCAACAGCAGCGCCACGCGCGCCCACTCGCGGTCGTCGAACGGCAGCTTTTCACCGCCGATGTCCTGGTAGGTTTCGTGTCCCTTGCCCGCCAGCAGCACCACATCTTCGGGCGAAGCCGCCCAGATCGTCTGCAGGATGGCGCGCGCGCGGTCGACTTCCACGTCGGCTCGCACCGCTTCGGGAATGCCGGCCAGGATTTGCTGAACGATCGCCTCGGGCGACTCGGTGCGCGGATTGTCGCTGGAGACAACGACGTGATCCGCCAGCTCCGCGGCGATCGCGCCCATGACGGGGCGCTTGCCCGGATCGCGCTCGCCGCCGCAACCGAACAGGCACACCAGGCGCCCGGAACGCGCCGTGGCGACGGCGCGCAACGCCAGCAGCGCGCGCGAGAGCGCGTCAGGCGTGTGGGCGTAATCCACCACCACCAGCGGACCGCGGGCCGCATGCGCCGGCAGGCTGACGGCGGGCTCCACGGTCTGCAGACGGCCATCGACCGGATCGGTTGCGGCCAGCTCGCGCGCAATCTGCGCGAACGGCAGGCCCAGCTTGTACAGCACGCCCGCCACCAGCAGCAGGTTCGAAACGTTATGCGCCCCCAGCAGGCGCGTCACGATCTGCGCCTCGCCGTGCGGGGACACCAGCGTGAAGATCTGGCCCTGCGACGTCGCCTGCAGATCGCGGGCACGCATCGCGGCGGGGATTGCGGGATCGTCGCTCAGGCTGTAGCCCATCGGCGACACGCCTTCCGGCAAGGCGGCGAGCATCCGCCGTCCCGCCTCATCGTCGGCATTGATCACTGCCGCAGTCAGACCCGGCCAGCTGAAAAGGCGCGCCTTGGCCGCTTCGTAACGCTCCATCGTGACGTGATAGTCCAGATGGTCGCGCGTCAGATTCGTGAAGGCGGCCAGCGCGACGCGCACGCCGTCCATGCGGCCTTGTTCGATGCCGATCGACGAGGCCTCCATGGCCACGGCTTTCGCGCCGGCGTCGCGCATCGCGGCCAGCGTGCGATGCACCGTCAGCACGTCGGGCGTCGTCAGGCTGCCGCCCAGCGTCTGCCCATCGGGCAGCACGGCGCCCAGCGTGCCGATCGTGCCGCAAGCCTTTTCGTTGCGGCTCAGGGCATGCGCAATCCATTGCACCGAAGAGGTCTTGCCGTTGGTGCCCGTCACGGCAACCACCGCCAGCGCGGCCGACGGACGTCCATACCAGGTGTCGCCCAGCTCTCCCAGCAACGCGCGCAGGCCCGTCACGGCAAGCATGGGCGTGCCGGCCGACGCGGCCAGCACGGCATCGGTGGCCGGCGCTTCGAACAGCACCGCGCTGGCGCCCAGCGCCAACGCCTTGTCTATATAGAGACGGCCGTCGCTGGAAAGGCCCGGGCAGGCGACGAACACGTCGCCGGGCTCGATGTCGCGCGAGTCCAGCTTCAGATGCGCGGCCAGCGACACGCGCTCATGCAACCACGCCACGGTCTCGGCAACCGTGGCGGCAGGGGAAGAGTGGAAGCCGTTGGCGCTCATCTGCCTGGCTCCTTGATACCAGCAACAATCGTGGATTCAAACGGTGCGTCTGGCCGCACCCCCATCAACCTCAGGCTCCCCCCCACGATATGGGAGAACACGGGCGCGGCAATGGCGCCGCCGTAATAGCCGCCGATTGTCGGTTCGTCGATGGACACGGCCACCACGATCTTGGGATCCGACACCGGGGCAAAGCCCACATACGAGCTGCGGTAACGTTGCGTGCTGTATTTACCGTCCACGATCTTGCGCGCGGTGCCGCTCTTGCCGGCCACGCGGTAACCCTGCACCTGCGCGGCTTTCGTGCCGTCGGGGCCCGTGGCCGCCTCGAGCATGGCGCGCACCAGCGCCGTCGTCTTGGGCGAGTAGATCTTCACGCTTGTCGGATCGCTGTCGCGCTTGACCAGGGTCAGCGACACCATGTCGCCGTTGCGGGCAAAAACGGTATAGGCGCGGGCCACCTGCAGCAGCGACACGGACAGGCCGTAGCCATAGGCCATGGTGGCCTTTTCAATCAGGCGCCAGCGCTCCCAAGGACGCAGACGGCCCGGCGCGGCGCCGGGAAATCCCACCTGAGGCGCCTGACCGAGGCCCAATTCGGTGAAGCGGTCCCACATTTCGCGGGATTCCAGCTTCTCGGAGATCATCGTCATGCCGATGTTGCTGGACTTGCGCAGCACGCCCGCCACGTCCAGCGTGCCGTTGCGGCTGACGTCGCTGATCGTGCTGCCCTGATACGTGAACCGGCCGTTGCCCGTCTCGAATTGCGTCGACGTGCTGATGCGCCCCAGGTCCAGCGCCAGCGCGGCGGTGAACGGCTTCATGATGGAGCCCGGCTCGAACGTGTCCGTGATCGCCTGGTTGCGCAGGTTGGCGCCGTGGAAGGTTTCGCGGTTGTTCGGATCGAAGGTCGGCACGTTGGCCAGCGCCAGGATCTCACCCGTATGCACGTCAACGACCACGGCCGTCGCACCCTTTGCGCGGTGCTTGTCCATGGCGTCCTTCAGTTCCTTGAACACCAGGTACTGCAGGCGCGTGTCGATGGACAGGCGCAGGTCACGGCCGTCCACCGGCAACGTGACGGCCTGCACGTCTTCGATGACGCGTCCCAGCCGGTCCTTGATGACGCGGCGGCTTCCCGGGCGCCCCGACAACTGCTGATTGAACGTCAGCTCGACGCCTTCCTGGCCCTGATCCTCGACGCTGTTGAAACCCACCACGTGGGCCATCACGTCGCCATCCGGGTAGTAGCGGCGCGTTTCGGGCTGCTGGTGCACGCCGGGCATGCCCAGCTGCTTGATCTTGTCGGCCACGTCCATCGAGACCTGGCGCTTCAGGTACACGAAGTTCTTGTCCTCGTCGACGAAGCGGCGGCGCAGGTCGCCGACAGGCGTCTCCAGCAGCTTGGCCAGCGCGTCGACCTGCGCGGGCGTGGCCTGCTTCGCGTCTTCGGGAATGGCCCAGATGGCGCGCGCAGGCACGCTGGATGCCAGCACCGCGCCGTTGCGGTCCATGATCTTGCCGCGCGTGGCGGCCAATGTCAGTGTGCGCTCGTAGCGGCGCTCGCCCTGCTGCTGCAGGAACTCCGTCGACAACCCCTGCAGGAACAGCGCACGGCCGGCCAGCACGGTGAACCCGCCAAACAGCAGGATCAGGACCAGGCGGGCGCGCCATGTGGGCAGCTGCCCGCGCAGCACGGGGTTGTCGAAGAAGGGCACGCGCTTCATTGCGAGCCTCCGGCGGCCGCGGGCACGGGCGCCTGATTCATATAGAGGGTGCGATCCGGCACGATGGGAATCATCTTCAGGCCGTCACGCGCAATGGCGTCGACCCGCGCATTGCGGGCCAGCTCGGCGCGCTCTAGCTGCAGGCGCCGCCAATTGGTTTCCAGGTCGCGCGCATGCGCCTGATCGCGCCCCAACTCCACGAAGAGCTGGCGCGACTGATACCGGCTGGTGACCAGGGAAATGGCCGACAGCATCAGCAAAGCCGCAACGATCAGGTTGACGCGACCCATCAGCGGCGCCCTCCCTTGCCGCCGCGACGGGGCGGCGGGGCGAGGTCGCTGCCGGGCAGCGAGCCGATCTTCACAAATGCAAAGCCGCCCTCGGGGGGCAGCGGTGTTTCGGTGCGCTCGGCCACGCGCAGGATGGCCGAACGGGCACGGGCGTTGGACGAGACTTCATCGTCTTCGGCCACGACCTTGCCAAGGGAACGGACGACAGGCTGGGGCATTTCGCTTTCGCGCAGGGGCAGGCGTGCATGCGCCGCAGCCGGTCGAGCCGCCGCCGCGATGCACTGCTTGACCATGCGGTCTTCAAGCGAATGAAAGCTGATCACCGCCAACCTCCCCCCTGGGGCAAGCAGGTCTAAAGCTGACGCGAGGGTGCGCGCGAGCTCTTCGAGTTCCCGATTGATGTAAATCCGTAAAGCTTGAAAGGTGCGTGTGGCCGGATGTTGCCCCTTTTCGCGCGTGCGGACGGCGCTGGCGACGCACTCGGCAAGCTCGAGCGTGGTGCGCAGCGGCCTTGTTGCGCGGCGAGCAGCAATCGCCTTTGCAACCTGAAAAGCAAACCGTTCTTCGCCATAATCCGCTATGACCTCCCGCATCTCATCCACACTGGCTTGCGCCAGCCAATCCGCCACCGTGGGACCACGAGTGGTGTCCATCCGCATATCGAGCGGGCCGTCTCGCATGAACGAGAAGCCGCGCTCGGCATCGTCGATCTGAGGCGACGAAACGCCCAGATCCAGCATCACGCCATCGACCTTGCCGATGCCGCGCTGCTCCAATTCTTCAGCCATGGTGGCAAAGCCCCCATGCACTACCGTGACCCGCGCATCCTCGGCCGCCAGGGTGTTGGCAACCGCGATGGCCTGCGGGTCCTTGTCAAACACGATCAGCCGGGCTTGCTTGCCCAGCCGGCCAAGCAATTCTCGGCTGTGGCCACCCCGTCCGAACGTGCCGTCGACAAAGACGCCACTTTCGATTCGCGTAGCCACATCCTGCCCACCCTGCGGCTGCGACCGTGCCGCGCCCTTGCCGCCGAAACCGGGCAGCAAAAGCGCGTCCACCGTCGGCGCCAGGAGGACGGGCCGATGTTCGAATTCCATAACTCTTTCAGAACGAAAACTGGTTCAACACGTCCGGCATACCCTTGGCCAAGTCTTCAGCCTCGCGGCTGGCCAGGGTAGCGGCGTCCCACAGCTCGAAGTGAGAGCCCAGACCGAGCAGCATCACATCGCGCGTCATACCGGAAGCGTTGCGCAGTTCAGGAGCGATCAGGACCCGGCCGGAGCCGTCCAGTTCCACGTCCTGAGCGTTGCCCAGCAACAGCCGCTGCAGCGCGCGGGCCGTCATGGGAAAAGCCGCGATCTGCTCGCGCTTCTTTTCCCACTCGGGCCGCGGATACACCAGCAGGCAGCCGTCGGGGTGGCGGGTCAGGGTCAGCCGGCCTTCGGCCTGCGACATGAGCGCGTCACGATGCCGGGTCGGAATCGAGATCCGTCCCTTGGCATCCAGCGTGAGCGCGCTGCTTCCCTGAAACACCACTTTTACCCCACTTAATTGCACAATTTCCTACTATTTCCCACTCTACGGTATGGGCACAGGGGCGGTCAAGCGCGTGGTTGCAATTTTTTCAATCACAACAAGGACTTAGATCAACTTGTAAATACGCAAAAAGAAAAACCTCCCAATAAATCAGGAGGTTGCGACATACTCTAAAAGTCCTACTTCAGAAGTAGCAGCTAATGGGGTCAAGTTACCGTCTGCCGCCCGGTCGATCCTTCCTGTTGGCGAGGCTTCCCGCCGGAGCGGCGACCCTGGAAGTGAAAATAAACTGGCGCGTGGGACGCCAGACGGCCGCGCGGCCTCGTCCAGATCCGCGCGCGCCGGAAGAATTCAATGCAAGACGGGTCTATAGGCCGGATTCTGTACGCAAGGTTGCCCTGGCGGACGATCATTCCTCTGCGCGGATCATTGCTGAGCCGCTGTAGCCATCTACCCGCATGCTCGGACGGAGCCGCCCGTCACGGCCGTGAGGCCGCACGCATGCCTATTTGATGTTGCTCCGGATAGAGGTTGCCGCGTTTCACCCTGCGATGCCGCCGCCCGTTGCCGGTCGGCGCAATACGGAGATGGCCGTATCAGTGCGCGCAAAGCGCGCCCGCGCCGCAGTCTCGTCTCTGTGGTCCTATTCCTCAGCCGTGCCCGAAAGCGCGACCGGACGGCCGTTAGCCGTTACCCTGCCCTGTGGAGTCCGGACCTTCCTCGATGAGCTCGCACCCACCGCGATCGTCCAACCCGTCTTGCAGCACGTATTCTATTACAGGCGCCCGCTCTGTCCCCCGGGGCGCCCGGCGGCAGCAAGACCGGGGCCTCGCGTTCCTGCGACAATACGCGCTGATCCGCTTAGCTGCCGCAGACACCAACAACCACATGGCCCTCGAAACTCTCATCACCCTGACCGACGTCCAGCTCGCGTATGGGCACCATCCGCTGCTCGACCATGCCGACTTCGCCATCCAGTCCGGCGAACGCATAGGCCTCATCGGCCGCAATGGCGCAGGGAAGTCCTCGCTCCTCAGGCTGCTCGACGGCCGCACGCAGCCAGACGACGGCGCCATCGCCCGCAGCTCCAGCCTGCGCGTGGCCACCGTCGAACAAGAGCCCGAGCTCGACGACAATGCCACGGTGTTCGATGTCGTGTGCAACACGGACGGCGACCACGAAGACTGGCAGCGCCCCTCGCGCGCGCGCGCCGTCATCGAAAAGCTGGGCCTGCCCGCCGATGTGCAAATCGCGGGATTGTCCGGCGGCACCCGCAAGCGCGTCGCCCTCGCCCGCGCCTTGATCGACGAACCGGATCTGCTGCTGCTCGACGAACCCACCAACCATCTGGACTTCGAAGGCATTGCCTGGCTGGAAGACATGCTGCGCGCCTGGAAAGGCGCCGCGGTCATCATCACCCACGACCGCCGCTTCCTGGATGCCGTCACCACCCGCATTGTCGAACTCGACCGCGGCCGTCTCTTGAGCTTTCCCGGCAATTTCTCGCAATGGCAGGAGCGCAAGGCGCAGTGGCTGGAGTCCGAGCGGCTGGAGCAGGCGCGTTTCGACAAACTGCTGGCACAGGAAGAAGTCTGGATCCGCAAGGGCGTGGAAGCGCGCCGCACGCGCAATGAAGGCCGAGTGCGCCGCCTGGAAAGCCTACGCGTGCAGCGCGCCGAACGCCGCGAGCGCGTCGGCAACGTATCGCTGGCGCTGGCCGAAGGCCAACGGTCCGGCAAGCTCGTGGCGGAACTCGAGCACGTCAGCAAGCGGTTCGGCGACAAGATCGTGGTCGACGACTATTCCACAACCCTGCTGCGCGGCGACCGCATTGGCATCATCGGACCCAATGGCGCAGGCAAGACCACTTTGCTCAAACTCATTCTGGGCGAACTGCAACCCGACACCGGCGCGACGCGGCTGGGCACCAACGTCGCAGTCGCCTACTTCGATCAGATGCGCGCGCAGCTTGACGAAAACGCCTCGCTCGTCGACATCATCAGTCCGGGTAGCGAATGGGTCGAGATCGGCGGGGTGCGCAAGCACGTGATGACCTATCTCGGCGATTTCCTGTTTTCGCCGGCACGCGCCGGCTCGCCCGTGCGCAGCCTGTCGGGCGGCGAACGCGCGCGCCTGTTGCTGGCGCGGCTCTTTGCGCGCCCCGCGAACGTGCTGGTGCTGGACGAGCCCACCAACGACCTTGACATCGAAACGCTGGAACTGCTGGAAGAGCTGCTGCAGGAATATGCCGGCACCGTGCTGCTGGTCAGCCATGACCGCGCCTTCCTCAACAACGTGGTGACTCAGACCATCGCCTACGAAGGCGACGGCCACTGGCGCGATTACGTGGGCGGTTACGACGAGTGGGTTTCACAGCGCCCCGCGCCCGCCACGCCGCAGACCGACGCCGACAAGACTGCCAAGTCCGCCGACGACAATGCCGCTCGCGCGAAAGCCGCGCGCCCCAAGCCTGCGAAGGCGGGCAAGATCAACGCCTGGGACCTGCGCGAACTCGAAGGCCTGCCTGACGCGATCGCCGCGCTCGAGGCCAAGCAGGCGGAACTGGCGGGCAAGCTGGCAGACGGCAGTCTCTATCGCGACGCACCGGACGAGGTCGAGCGCATCAATGGCGAACTTGCCAAACTGGAAGCCGAACTCGAAGAGAAATTCGCACGCTGGGAATTGCTCGAAGCTCGGCGCGACGGCACACTCTGACAGCACTGCTATATATAGATGGGCCGCTCGGCGGCACAAAAAAAGGGGTGACCGGCAAAGCCGCTCACCCCTTTTCACGTCGGCTCCAGCCGCAAGGCCCTCAAACGTGGGCGCGCCACTCCAGCGCTTCGCCGGCGGCAAGCGGGACGAGCGTCGTATTGCCGAACGCCAGTTCCTGAGGCACCTGGTAAGTTTCACGCGACAGCGTCAAGGTGCCGGTGTTGCGAGGCAGACCATAGAAATCCGGGCCGTGGAAGCTGGCAAACCCTTCCAGCTTGTCGAGCTTGCCTGCCGCCTCGAACGCGGTGGCATACAGCTCCATTGCATGCAGCGCGGTGTAGCAACCCGCGCAGCCGCAGGCATGTTCCTTCAGACCGCGCGCGTGCGGCGCACTATCCGTCCCCAGGAAAAAGCGCGGACTGCCGCTGGTTGCTGCCTCGACCAACGCAAGGCGGTGCGTCTCGCGCTTGAGAATCGGCAGGCAGTACCAATGAGGCCGCACACCGCCCTGGAAGATCGCATTGCGGTTGTAAAGCATATGCTGCGGCGTAATCGTCGCGGCAATCGGACCTTCCGCATCGCGCACGTACTCGGCGCCTTCCTTCGTCGTGATGTGCTCGAACACCACCTTCAATGCCGGAAAGGCGCGCCGCAACGGCTTCATCACGCGCTCGACAAAAATGGCCTCGCGGTCGAAGACGTCAATCGACGGATCCGTCACTTCTCCATGCACGAGCAACGGCATCCCACACTTCTGCAAGGCTTCCAGCGCCTTGGTGCACTTGCCCAGCAAATCGGTCACGCCCGCGTCCGAGTTGGTCGTGGCGCCCGCGGGATACAGCTTGACCGCATAGACGTGGCCCGATGCATGCGCGCGCACGATCTCTTCGGCCGGCGTGTTGTCAGTCAGGTAAAGCGTCATCAGGGGCGTGAACGAATCCGGGTTGACGCCCGTCTTCGCAAGCGCTTCCAGAATGCGGCCGCGATAGGCCAACGCCTGCTCCGTCGTCGTGACCGGGGGCTTCAGGTTAGGCATGATGATGGCGCGGGCAAACTGGCGCGCCGTATCGGCGACCACGGCTTCAAGCGCCGCGCCGTCGCGCAAATGCAGATGCCAGTCGTCGGGACGGGTGATGGTGAGTTGAGTCGTGCTTTGAGTAGACATGGAAGGCTTCTTAATCTGCCAGCGGCATGCCCCGTTCGGCCAGTGCGCAGAACATCGCGCTGCCTAGGGGAATGACGGCATCGTTGAAATCGAAATGCGGGTTGTGCAGCAAGCAGCCTGAATCGGCCCCGCCCTGGCCAAGGCGGAAATAAGCGCCCGGCTTGGCCTGCAACATGAACGAAAAGTCTTCGGAACCCATCGAGGGTACCAAATCGCGCACCACGTTTTCCTTGCCGATCATCTCGGTTGCGATGTCGGCCACCAAATTGGCGTGCTGAGGGGTGTTCAAAGTCGCGGGATAAATGCGCTCGTACACCACTTCGGCGGTGCCGCCGAACGCACCGGCAATTGCGCTCACTAGCTCGCGCATGCGCGTCTCGACCATTTCCTGGACCGACTTGCGGAATGTCCGCACCGTGCCCACCATCCGCGCTTCGCGCGGAATCACGCTCATCGCGCCGGGGTGGCCGGCCTGCACCGAACCGATCGACAGCACCGCCGAATCCAGCGGGTTCACGTTGCGCGAAACGATCGTCTGCAACGCCGTGATGATCTGACCCGCGATGGTCACCGGATCGATCGTCTGATAAGGATGCGCCCCGTGTCCGCCTCGACCTGTGATCAGGATCTCGAAGCGATCAGCAGCCGCCATCATCGGCCCCGGGTTGATGCCGATGGTGCCCGGTTTCAGGCCCGGCCAGTTGTGCAAGGCGTAGATTGCATCGCACGGAAAGGTGTCAAACAGGCCGTCCTCAAGCATGGCGCGTGCCCCGCCGCGCCCTTCTTCCGCTGGTTGAAAGATCAACACGGCCGTGCCATCAAAATTGCGCGTCTGCGCCAGATACTTGGCCGCGCCGATCAACACCGCCGTATGGCCGTCGTGACCGCAGCCGTGCATGAGTCCCGGCTTGGTCGACTTGTGCCCGAACGTGTTGTCCTCAGTCATGGGCAAAGCGTCCATGTCGGCGCGCAATCCGATCATGCGGCCGCTGTCGCACCGTTTGCCACGGATCACGCCCACCACACCGGTCTTGCCGATCCCACGGTGCACCTCGATGCCCAACGCTTCCAGCGCACCGGCGACGATGCCCGACGTGCGGACTTCTTCAAAACCCAATTCCGGATGAGCATGCAAATCGCGCCGAAGCGCCGTCAATTCGTCATGAAAAAGCCGAATCGATTCCAACGGAGAACGTGCGTACATAGGACGTTACAGAATGACGTGATAGTGGGGACGGTCGGTGCATTTTAGTTGCTACAGAGGATAAATGCCTTTGTCTTTACTGGAGAGACACGTTATGCTCCGGCCGCAGGACAATTTTTCCAACAGCCAGAGAAGGAGCGCCGCATTATGGCCACAACCTCCAAACCCGCGACCGCGCGCAAGCCGAACGCTGCATTCATGAAGCCGCTGACCCCCAGCGCCGAATTGGCCGCTGTCATCGGCTCGGAAGCCGTGCCGCGTACCGAGGTCACCAAGAAGATCTGGGAATACATCAAGAAGCACAACCTGCAAGATGCCAGCAACAAGCGCAACATCAACGCCGATGCCAAGCTGCGCCCGATCTTCGGCAAGGATCAGGTCACGATGTTCGAACTGACCAAACTGGTCAACGCACATCTGAAGTAAGCAGGCAAAGGGCGTACGGCGTACGTCCCTGCCTTTGGATTGTCGCGACGCCCTGGCTTCAGGCCGGGCGAGCTCAACGCCACCAAGCAAGCCCCCTCGCAGTGCCTCATCGCCACGATCGTGGACATTCCCGCTTGATTGAAAAGCCAGTTCGCCTGGTCTGACGTGCCGCTGCATGCCTGCACGCCGCGCTTCCTTACCCGCGTCACCAACTGCGCTCATGCCACACGCCGACAGACACACGAGGCGCCGCTAAGCTCGCTTCACGGTGCCCTCGTCGACCGCGAGGCCAGGCCGCGCTGGCGCACCGCCAGCCATCGTGTCACGCGGGCGCGAGCAGCTATCCCGCACCGCAGCTTTGACACCGCGTCACATCGAAGCTCGACGCATCCACGGCAACAACACCTCAACGACACCTCAACGACGTATCCACAACCTTGCCGCTGATCGCGCCCTGAAGGTGGGCGGCTGGTGGGCATCTCCCCACACGTTCATGCCATGCAAAAAGGCCGGCATCGCTGCCGGCCTTTCCAGGGGTACTACCAGTACTCACGCGTAAGACGTGGGCGCGCCACCTTCCAGCAACGACAGCCAGCCACGAATCAGACGATAGAGCACCCATACGATGGTTGCGGCCACGCCAATCCATCCGATGAAGATGAGGGTCGCGATCCCGCTGATGGCCAGCCACAGCAATGCCCACCAGAACGTGCGCAGAAGCCAGTCAAAATGAGCGGCGTACACGGTGCCTGCGGCGTCCGATCGCTTGAGATACATGAGCACCACAGCCGCAATCGTGGCGATGCCCAGAAATCCACTCGTCAGAAAGCCCAAGGCATACAAGCCATAGGCCACGTGGGTCAACGTGCGAAGGTCCAATGTCGTACCGGGCACGGGGGTCTGGGGTTCACTCACGATAACGCTCCAACGAATTGACTCGAACAATCTTACCGCACAAAGCCACCCCACCCACGGCCGTTGTTATTTGTGCACATCCAACATTGGCGCGGCTCGCAGGCCAACTGGAGTGCCAAAGACAAAGCCCCACCGGATACCGGTGGGGCTTTGAGGATAAGAGCTTGACGATGACCTACTTTCACAGACGTCCGTCCACTATCATCGGCGCAAAGGCGTTTCACTGTCCTGTTCGGGATGGGAAGGAGTGGGACCACCTTGCTATGGTCGTCAAGCGTAACTACTTGAGCAGTTGACACAACGGTCAACCGTTCGAATCTGGGGTACTGCAACGCGAACCTGACGCCCGCTTGAACTAAAGGGTTCGCAGCTCTCGCCGCAACCCACCTCTTGCCGCAACCGGCAGGGCTCTCACTAAAGACAAAACCCCGCAGGGGATACCTGCGGGGTTTTGAGCAATAAAAGCCTGACGATGACCTACTTTCACAGACGTCCGTCCACTATCATCGGCGCAAAGGCGTTTCACTGTCCTGTTCGGGATGGGAAGGAGTGGGACCACCTTGCTATGGTCGTCAGGCGTAACTGGTTGAGCAGCTGCGGGTTAGGCAACAGCTCCAATCTTGGAAGAAGCGCAACGCGTGGCGATCAGAGCCTGGGGCTCGATGATCGGCGCACGGTGGGGTGTAATTGTGTTGGCTGGCTGCTGACGGTGCAGCCAGTATTTTGTATTGAACGACACTTGGAACGCTATATCACCAGGTCAATAACCATCAGTGTTATAGGATCAAGCCTCACGGGCAATTAGTATCGGTTAGCTTAACGCATTACTGCGCTTCCACACCCGACCTATCAACGTCCTGGTCTCGAACGACCCTTCAGGGGGATCAAGTCCCCGGGATACCTAATCTTCAGACGAGTTTCCCGCTTAGATGCCTTCAGCGGTTATCTCTTCCGTACTTAGCTACCCGGCAATGCCATTGGCATGACAACCGGTACACCAGAGGTACGTCCACTCCGGTCCTCTCGTACTAGGAGCAGGCTCCGTCAAGTATCCAACGCCCACGGCAGATAGGGACCAAACTGTCTCACGACGTTTTAAACCCAGCTCACGTACCTCTTTAAATGGCGAACAGCCATACCCTTGGGACCGGCTACAGCCCCAGGATGAGATGAGCCGACATCGAGGTGCCAAACACCGCCGTCGATATGAACTCTTGGGCGGTATCAGCCTGTTATCCCCAGAGTACCTTTTATCCGTTGAGCGATGGCCCTTCCATTCAGAACCACCGGATCACTATGTCCTGCTTTCGCACCTGTTCGACTTGTCAGTCTCACAGTCAAGCACGCTTATGCCATTGCACTATCAGCACGATTTCCGACCGTACCTAGCGTACCTTCGAACTCCTCCGTTACACTTTGGGAGGAGACCGCCCCAGTCAAACTGCCCACCATGCACTGTCCCCGATCCGGATAACGGACCAAGGTTAGAACCGCAAACAAACCAGGGTGGTATTTCAAGGATGGCTCCACGTGATCTAGCGACCACGCTTCAAAGCCTCCCACCTATCCTACACAGGCCGGTTCACAGTCCAATGCAAAGCTACAGTAAAGGTTCATGGGGTCTTTCCGTCTAGCCGCGGGTAGATTGCATCATCACAAACACTTCAACTTCGCTGAGTCTCAGGAGGAGACAGTGTGGCCATCGTTACGCCATTCGTGCAGGTCGGAACTTACCCGACAAGGAATTTCGCTACCTTAGGACCGTTATAGTTACGGCCGCCGTTTACCGGGGCTTCGATCAAGAGCTTGCACCCCATCACTTAACCTTCCGGCACCGGGCAGGCGTCACACCCTATACGTCGACTTTCGTCTTTGCAGAGTGCTGTGTTTTTAATAAACAGTCGCAGCCACCGATTCTCTGCGACCCCATCATGCTAAGCGCGCAGGCGCTTCACACTACCGGGGTATACCTTCTCCCGAAGTTACGGTATCAATTTGCCGAGTTCCTTCTCCTGAGTTCTCTCAAGCGCCTTGGAATATTCATCCCGTCCACCTGTGTCGGTTTGCGGTACGGTCTCGTACAGCTGAAGCTTAGAGGCTTTTCTTGGAACCACTTCCGATCACTTCGCAAGCAATGCTCGCTCGTGCCATACCCTTGATTTACGCGCCCGGATTTGCCTAAGCGCCATCTTCGATACAGCAACAGGGACATCCAACACCCTGATGATTTTCCGCGATCCGTCCCCCCATCGCACTGTACGACGGTGCTGGAATATTAACCAGCTTCCCATCAGCTACGCATCTCTGCCTCGCCTTAGGGGCCGACTCACCCTGCGCCGATGAACGTTGCGCAGGAAACCTTGGACTTACGGCGAGGGGGCTTTTCACCCCCTTTATCGCTACTCATGTCAGCATTCGCACTTCTGATACCTCCAGCAGCCTTTACAAGCCACCTTCGCAGGCTTACAGAACGCTCTCCTACCGCGTGCACTAAAAGTGCACACCCGCAGCTTCGGTTTATCGCTTAGCCCCGTTACATCTTCCGCGCAGGACGACTCGATCAGTGAGCTATTACGCTTTCTTTAAAGGATGGCTGCTTCTAAGCCAACCTCCTGACTGTCTATGCCTTCCCACTTCGTTTCCCACTTAGCGATAATTCGGGACCTTAGCTGGCGGTCTGGGTTGTTTCCCTCTTGAGTCCGGACGTTAGCACCCGGTGCTCTGTCTCCCAAGCTGTACTTGCGGGTATTCGGAGTTTGCCATAGTTTGGTAAGTCGCCATGACCCCCTAGCTATAACAGTGCTCTACCCCCCGCAGTAATACTTGAGGCACTACCTAAATAGTTTTCGGAGAGAACCAGCTATTTCCAGATTTGTTTAGCCTTTCACCCCTATCCACAGCTCATCCCCTAATTTTTCAACATTAGTGGGTTCGGTCCTCCAGCACGTGTTACCGTGCCTTCAACCTGGCCATGGATAGATCATCTGGTTTCGGGTCTACACCCAGCGACTAAATCGCCCTATTCGGACTCGCTTTCGCTACGGCTTCCCTATTCGGTTAACCTTGCCACTGAATGTAAGTCGCTGACCCATTATACAAAAGGTACGCAGTCACCCCACAAGGAGGCTCCTACTGTTTGTATGCATACGGTTTCAGGATCTATTTCACTCCCCTTCCGGGGTTCTTTTCGCCTTTCCCTCACGGTACTGGTTCACTATCGGTCGATCACGAGTATTTAGCCTTGGAGGATGGTCCCCCCATCTTCAAACAGGATTTCACGTGTCCCGCCCTACTTGTCTTACGCTTAGTTCCACACACAGAATTTCGTCTACAGGGCTATCACCTGCTACGGCCGGACTTTCCATTCCGTTCGACTATCCTGCGCGCTAAAACGTAAAGGCTCATCCGATTTCGCTCGCCACTACTTTCGGAATCTCGGTTGATTTCTTTTCCTCGAGCTACTGAGATGTTTCAGTTCACCCGGTTCGCTTCCACTAGCCTATGTATTCAGCTAGGGATACTGCATTGCTGCAGTGGGTTTCCCCATTCGGATATCTGCGGATCAAAGCTTGTTTGCCAGCTCCCCGCAGCTTTTCGCAGGCTACTACGTCCTTCATCGCCTGTGATCGCCAAGGCATCCACCATATGCACTTAGTCGCTTGATCCTATAACGCTGTAGGCTATAGGACCTGAGTATTAGCGTTTGTGCCGTTCATAAGTTTCAAAGCAGTCTGAGGCTTATCACCCCAGTCTTGAGAACTTGGAACAAAAAATAATGCAATCACAACCCGTGCCCATCTTCATCAGCAACGCTGATTACTTGATGAACACATTTTCGTTGTGCTTCTTCCAGATTGTTAAAGAACAAATATAGCTGTTGGGTAAAACCCAACTCATAACGTCGTGACTGACGACACTATGAGTTGGCCTCTACATCGCCACCGGCGATCAATGAGAATCAATGGTGGAGGTGAACGGGATCGAACCGATGACATCCTGCTTGCAAAGCAGGCGCTCTCCCAGCTGAGCTACACCCCCATATTTCGCTTGCCGCGAAATACCTGGTGGGTCTGGTTGGATTCGAACCAACGACCCCCGCCTTATCAAGACGGTGCTCTAACCGACTGAGCTACAGACCCAAAACCTTCTCGGATCAGTAGTCAGGAAGCTGAAGACCTAGGGAAGATTCCCTCGACCCAAGCCTACAACTGATCCCAGCTATATCAAACAACCGATAAGAGTGGACGCTTAACACGAGCACATAAGCTCTGAAAGGAGGTGATCCAGCCGCACCTTCCGATACGGCTACCTTGTTACGACTTCACCCCAGTCATGAATCCTACCGTGGTAATCGCCCTCCTTGCGGTTAGGCTAACTACTTCTGGTAAAACCCACTCCCATGGTGTGACGGGCGGTGTGTACAAGACCCGGGAACGTATTCACCGCGACATGCTGATCCGCGATTACTAGCGATTCCGACTTCACGCAGTCGAGTTGCAGACTGCGATCCGGACTACGATCGGGTTTCTGGGATTGGCTCCCCCTCGCGGGTTGGCGACCCTCTGTCCCGACCATTGTATGACGTGTGAAGCCCTACCCATAAGGGCCATGAGGACTTGACGTCATCCCCACCTTCCTCCGGTTTGTCACCGGCAGTCTCATTAGAGTGCCCTTTCGTAGCAACTAATGACAAGGGTTGCGCTCGTTGCGGGACTTAACCCAACATCTCACGACACGAGCTGACGACAGCCATGCAGCACCTGTGTTCCGGTTCTCTTGCGAGCACTGCCAAATCTCTTCGGCATTCCAGACATGTCAAGGGTAGGTAAGGTTTTTCGCGTTGCATCGAATTAATCCACATCATCCACCGCTTGTGCGGGTCCCCGTCAATTCCTTTGAGTTTTAATCTTGCGACCGTACTCCCCAGGCGGTCAACTTCACGCGTTAGCTGCGCTACCAAGGCCCGAAGGCCCCAACAGCTAGTTGACATCGTTTAGGGCGTGGACTACCAGGGTATCTAATCCTGTTTGCTCCCCACGCTTTCGTGCATGAGCGTCAGTGTTATCCCAGGAGGCTGCCTTCGCCATCGGTGTTCCTCCGCATATCTACGCATTTCACTGCTACACGCGGAATTCCACCTCCCTCTGACACACTCTAGCTCGGTAGTTAAAAATGCAGTTCCAAAGTTAAGCTCTGGGATTTCACATCTTTCTTTCCGAACCGCCTGCGCACGCTTTACGCCCAGTAATTCCGATTAACGCTTGCACCCTACGTATTACCGCGGCTGCTGGCACGTAGTTAGCCGGTGCTTATTCTGCAGGTACCGTCAGTTTCCCGGGGTATTAACCCGGAACGTTTCTTTCCTGCCAAAAGTGCTTTACAACCCGAAGGCCTTCATCGCACACGCGGGATGGCTGGATCAGGGTTTCCCCCATTGTCCAAAATTCCCCACTGCTGCCTCCCGTAGGAGTCTGGGCCGTGTCTCAGTCCCAGTGTGGCTGGTCGTCCTCTCAAACCAGCTACGGATCGTCGCCTTGGTGAGCCGTTACCCCACCAACTAGCTAATCCGATATCGGCCGCTCTAATAGTGCAAGGTCTTGCGATCCCCTGCTTTCCCCCGTAGGGCGTATGCGGTATTAGCTACGCTTTCGCGTAGTTATCCCCCGCTACTAGGCACGTTCCGATACATTACTCACCCGTTCGCCACTCGCCACCAGACCGAAGTCCGTGCTGCCGTTCGACTTGCATGTGTAAGGCATCCCGCTAGCGTTCAATCTGAGCCAGGATCAAACTCTTCAGTTTAATCTCTGTATTTGTTTCGTATTCTTGGTCTGAATAAATCCAAACCAGGTCATACGTCGCTACTCAAAGGAAGTGAGGTATGTTCTTAAACTTGACGTCTAAGGTACTTCACTTCTAGTGAGCACTTGATTTCTTGTGCTTGCGATAAGGCCGAAACCCAATCGCTGCACTCGCATCAAGCGCCCACACTTATCGGTTGTTTAGTTGTTAAAGAGCGGTACTGCTAAATTCTGTACTACTGGTTTCTGCTCTCAACTTCGGCTAACTTCACGTTTGCGTCGTCGCTGTCGTTGCAGCAGAGAAACGAGATTATGAAGAAGTTTTTATCGCTTGTCAAGTCAGCTTCGCTTTTTGCTTTACGCAGTTGCGTCACTTGGCTTGCGGCGACCTCTTCAGGTCTCGCCAGGACTTTCGTCCTGCCCTAGCAGCTATCGAAATGTCAGGATAAACCCTGATCTTTCGGTAGCAGCCAAGCCCGTAACTATATCACCATTTTTGCAGCGATTGCAACCGGCTTCTGCCTAATTTGCACTCTGTCCTGCATCGCCGCCGAGCTGGAGAATCTCCTTCGGCTGCATGGAACATAGGTTCTCACTAAAAACAAACCCCCACAGGCTTACCTGTGGGGGTTTGCGCAATAAAAGCCTGACGATGACCTACTTTCACAGACGTCCGTCCACTATCATCGGCGCAAAGGCGTTTCACTGTCCTGTTCGGGATGGGAAGGAGTGGGACCACCTTGCTATGGTCGTCAGGCGTAACTGGTTGAGCAGCTGCGGGTTAGGCAACAGCTCCAATCTTGGAAGAAGCGCAACGCGTGGCGATCAGAGCCTGGGGCTCGATGATCGGCGCACGGTGGGGTGTAATTGTGTTGGCTGGCTGCTGACGGTGCAGCCAGTATTTTGTATTGAACGACACTTGGAACGCTATATCACCAGGTCAATAACCATCAGTGTTATAGGATCAAGCCTCACGGGCAATTAGTATCGGTTAGCTTAACGCATTACTGCGCTTCCACACCCGACCTATCAACGTCCTGGTCTCGAACGACCCTTCAGGGGGATCAAGTCCCCGGGATACCTAATCTTCAGACGAGTTTCCCGCTTAGATGCCTTCAGCGGTTATCTCTTCCGTACTTAGCTACCCGGCAATGCCATTGGCATGACAACCGGTACACCAGAGGTACGTCCACTCCGGTCCTCTCGTACTAGGAGCAGGCTCCGTCAAGTATCCAACGCCCACGGCAGATAGGGACCAAACTGTCTCACGACGTTTTAAACCCAGCTCACGTACCTCTTTAAATGGCGAACAGCCATACCCTTGGGACCGGCTACAGCCCCAGGATGAGATGAGCCGACATCGAGGTGCCAAACACCGCCGTCGATATGAACTCTTGGGCGGTATCAGCCTGTTATCCCCAGAGTACCTTTTATCCGTTGAGCGATGGCCCTTCCATTCAGAACCACCGGATCACTATGTCCTGCTTTCGCACCTGTTCGACTTGTCAGTCTCACAGTCAAGCACGCTTATGCCATTGCACTATCAGCACGATTTCCGACCGTACCTAGCGTACCTTCGAACTCCTCCGTTACACTTTGGGAGGAGACCGCCCCAGTCAAACTGCCCACCATGCACTGTCCCCGATCCGGATAACGGACCAAGGTTAGAACCGCAAACAAACCAGGGTGGTATTTCAAGGATGGCTCCACGTGATCTAGCGACCACGCTTCAAAGCCTCCCACCTATCCTACACAGGCCGGTTCACAGTCCAATGCAAAGCTACAGTAAAGGTTCATGGGGTCTTTCCGTCTAGCCGCGGGTAGATTGCATCATCACAAACACTTCAACTTCGCTGAGTCTCAGGAGGAGACAGTGTGGCCATCGTTACGCCATTCGTGCAGGTCGGAACTTACCCGACAAGGAATTTCGCTACCTTAGGACCGTTATAGTTACGGCCGCCGTTTACCGGGGCTTCGATCAAGAGCTTGCACCCCATCACTTAACCTTCCGGCACCGGGCAGGCGTCACACCCTATACGTCGACTTTCGTCTTTGCAGAGTGCTGTGTTTTTAATAAACAGTCGCAGCCACCGATTCTCTGCGACCCCATCATGCTAAGCGCGCAGGCGCTTCACACTACCGGGGTATACCTTCTCCCGAAGTTACGGTATCAATTTGCCGAGTTCCTTCTCCTGAGTTCTCTCAAGCGCCTTGGAATATTCATCCCGTCCACCTGTGTCGGTTTGCGGTACGGTCTCGTACAGCTGAAGCTTAGAGGCTTTTCTTGGAACCACTTCCGATCACTTCGCAAGCAATGCTCGCTCGTGCCACACCCTTGATTTACGCGCCCGGATTTGCCTAAGCGCCATCTTCGATGCAGCAACAGGGACATCCAACACCCTGATGATTTTCCGCGATCCGTCCCCCCATCGCACTGTACGACGGTGCTGGAATATTAACCAGCTTCCCATCAGCTACGCATCTCTGCCTCGCCTTAGGGGCCGACTCACCCTGCGCCGATGAACGTTGCGCAGGAAACCTTGGACTTACGGCGAGGGGGCTTTTCACCCCCTTTATCGCTACTCATGTCAGCATTCGCACTTCTGATACCTCCAGCAGCCTTTACAAGCCACCTTCGCAGGCTTACAGAACGCTCTCCTACCGCGTGCACTAAAAGTGCACACCCGCAGCTTCGGTTTATCGCTTAGCCCCGTTACATCTTCCGCGCAGGACGACTCGATCAGTGAGCTATTACGCTTTCTTTAAAGGATGGCTGCTTCTAAGCCAACCTCCTGACTGTCTATGCCTTCCCACTTCGTTTCCCACTTAGCGATAATTCGGGACCTTAGCTGGCGGTCTGGGTTGTTTCCCTCTTGAGTCCGGACGTTAGCACCCGGTGCTCTGTCTCCCAAGCTGTACTTGCGGGTATTCGGAGTTTGCCATAGTTTGGTAAGTCGCCATGACCCCCTAGCTATAACAGTGCTCTACCCCCCGCAGTAATACTTGAGGCACTACCTAAATAGTTTTCGGAGAGAACCAGCTATTTCCAGATTTGTTTAGCCTTTCACCCCTATCCACAGCTCATCCCCTAATTTTTCAACATTAGTGGGTTCGGTCCTCCAGCACGTGTTACCGTGCCTTCAACCTGGCCATGGATAGATCATCTGGTTTCGGGTCTACACCCAGCGACTGAATCGCCCTATTCGGACTCGCTTTCGCTACGGCTTCCCTATTCGGTTAACCTTGCCACTGAATGTAAGTCGCTGACCCATTATACAAAAGGTACGCAGTCACCCCACAAGGAGGCTCCTACTGTTTGTATGCATACGGTTTCAGGATCTATTTCACTCCCCTTCCGGGGTTCTTTTCGCCTTTCCCTCACGGTACTGGTTCACTATCGGTCGATCACGAGTATTTAGCCTTGGAGGATGGTCCCCCCATCTTCAAACAGGATTTCACGTGTCCCGCCCTACTTGTCTTACGCTTAGTTCCACACACAGAATTTCGTCTACAGGGCTATCACCTGCTACGGCCGGACTTTCCATTCCGTTCGACTATCCTGCGCGCTAAAACGTAAAGGCTCATCCGATTTCGCTCGCCACTACTTTCGGAATCTCGGTTGATTTCTTTTCCTCGAGCTACTGAGATGTTTCAGTTCACCCGGTTCGCTTCCACTAGCCTATGTATTCAGCTAGGGATACTGCATTGCTGCAGTGGGTTTCCCCATTCGGATATCTGCGGATCAAAGCTTGTTTGCCAGCTCCCCGCAGCTTTTCGCAGGCTACTACGTCCTTCATCGCCTGTGATCGCCAAGGCATCCACCATATGCACTTAGTCGCTTGATCCTATAACGCTGTAGGCTATAGGACCTGAGTATTAGCGTTTGTGCCGTTCATAAGTTTCAAAGCAGTCTGAGGCTTATCACCCCAGTCTTGAGAACTTGGAACAAAAAATAATGCAATCACAACCCGTGCCCATCTTCATCAGCAACGCTGATTACTCGATGAACACATTTTCGTTGTGCTTCTTCCAGATTGTTAAAGAACAAATGTAGCTGTTGGGTAAAACCCAACTGATAGCGCTGCAAGCAGCGCTATCAGTTAGTTTCTACGCTGCGCCAAACCTTGACGCCAGCTACAACAAACAACCGATAAGAGTGGACGCTTAACACGAGCACGTAAGCTCTGAAAGGAGGTGATCCAGCCGCACCTTCCGATACGGCTACCTTGTTACGACTTCACCCCAGTCATGAATCCTACCGTGGTAATCGCCCTCCTTACGGTTAGGCTAACTACTTCTGGTAAAACCCACTCCCATGGTGTGACGGGCGGTGTGTACAAGACCCGGGAACGTATTCACCGCGACATGCTGATCCGCGATTACTAGCGATTCCGACTTCACGCAGTCGAGTTGCAGACTGCGATCCGGACTACGATCGGGTTTCTGGGATTGGCTCCCCCTCGCGGGTTGGCGACCCTCTGTCCCGACCATTGTATGACGTGTGAAGCCCTACCCATAAGGGCCATGAGGACTTGACGTCATCCCCACCTTCCTCCGGTTTGTCACCGGCAGTCTCATTAGAGTGCCCTTTCGTAGCAACTAATGACAAGGGTTGCGCTCGTTGCGGGACTTAACCCAACATCTCACGACACGAGCTGACGACAGCCATGCAGCACCTGTGTTCCGGTTCTCTTGCGAGCACTGCCAAATCTCTTCGGCATTCCAGACATGTCAAGGGTAGGTAAGGTTTTTCGCGTTGCATCGAATTAATCCACATCATCCACCGCTTGTGCGGGTCCCCGTCAATTCCTTTGAGTTTTAATCTTGCGACCGTACTCCCCAGGCGGTCAACTTCACGCGTTAGCTGCGCTACCAAGGCCCGAAGGCCCCAACAGCTAGTTGACATCGTTTAGGGCGTGGACTACCAGGGTATCTAATCCTGTTTGCTCCCCACGCTTTCGTGCATGAGCGTCAGTGTTATCCCAGGAGGCTGCCTTCGCCATCGGTGTTCCTCCGCATATCTACGCATTTCACTGCTACACGCGGAATTCCACCTCCCTCTGACACACTCTAGCTCGGTAGTTAAAAATGCAGTTCCAAAGTTAAGCTCTGGGATTTCACATCTTTCTTTCCGAACCGCCTGCGCACGCTTTACGCCCAGTAATTCCGATTAACGCTTGCACCCTACGTATTACCGCGGCTGCTGGCACGTAGTTAGCCGGTGCTTATTCTGCAGGTACCGTCAGTTTCCCGGGGTATTAACCCGGAACGTTTCTTTCCTGCCAAAAGTGCTTTACAACCCGAAGGCCTTCATCGCACACGCGGGATGGCTGGATCAGGGTTTCCCCCATTGTCCAAAATTCCCCACTGCTGCCTCCCGTAGGAGTCTGGGCCGTGTCTCAGTCCCAGTGTGGCTGGTCGTCCTCTCAAACCAGCTACGGATCGTCGCCTTGGTGAGCCGTTACCCCACCAACTAGCTAATCCGATATCGGCCGCTCTAATAGTGCAAGGTCTTGCGATCCCCTGCTTTCCCCCGTAGGGCGTATGCGGTATTAGCTACGCTTTCGCGTAGTTATCCCCCGCTACTAGGCACGTTCCGATACATTACTCACCCGTTCGCCACTCGCCACCAGACCGAAGTCCGTGCTGCCGTTCGACTTGCATGTGTAAGGCATCCCGCTAGCGTTCAATCTGAGCCAGGATCAAACTCTTCAGTTTAATCTCTGTATTTGTTTCGTATTCTTGGTCTGAATAAATCCAAACCAGGTCATACGTCGCTACTCAAAGGAAGTGAGGTATGTTCTTAAACTTGACGTCTAAGGTACTTCACTTCTAGTGAGCACTTGATTTCTTGTGCTTGCGATAAGGCCGAAACCTAATCGCTGCACCCGCATCAAGCGCCCACACTTATCGGTTGTTTAGTTGTTAAAGAGCGGCACTGCTAAAACTTCAAATCGCGGCGCTGATTTCTCAGCACTTAGCGACTATCGAAACGTCAGGGTAAACCCTAATTTTTCGGCAACCGCCAAGCCCTCTACTATAACACAGCTTTTGCAGATTGTGCAACCGGCTTCTGCCTGATTTGCATCCCATCTTGCAACCCCGCTTGCTTTGCAAGCAGCTTCGGAAATCCGAAGGCTGGTTACCGCACAGGTGGCTGAAATTGAGTTTCGGGGTAAACCCTAATTCGTCATCACCAGCCAAGCCCAAGACTATAACACAATTTTTGCAGATCTTGCAACTGGCTTCTGCCTGATTTGCGTCGATCTTTGCAATAACCGCTTGGCGCCGTTTCAGCTGCTTTTGCGGCAGACCTGCCCTGGGGCTGGCCTGTTGCACTTGCTTGGCTTCGCTGTCGAAAATGCGTGAGCAGCGAAGGAGCGAGACTATAGCACAGAAATTCTGCGTGTGTGGCCAGCATGACACCCATTTTGCAGAACTATGATTCTTTTAGGGGACGCACCGCGATCAGCCTGCGGGGCCGCACTCCTTCGCTCCTCTATATATAGGGAGGTGACTCCAGGCCCCCTCTATATATACGCGGGTGCGCGCCGGTGCGATCACACCCCATAGCCCGTCCAGGCTGGGCAAGACCGGAGCGAGAGGTGCCGCCCGACTGGCATGCGACATCCCGCCGCTTCAACGGCCAGGGCCGCGCCGCGCTATCTATATACGAAGCTCCGTCGTTTCCTTGATCTGCTGCAGGGCGAAGAACGAGCGCATGTCCACGACTGCAGGGTGCCGCATGAGCGTGTCCATGGCGAAACGGGAGAAATGCGCCAGGTCGGCGACCTGGATGCGCATCAGGTAGTCCATGTCGCCCGACATGGCGTAGCACTCGACGACCTCCGGCCACAGCTGGACGTCGCGCGCGAAGTCGCTCATGGGCGCGTGACTGGAGCCGCTGTGCTTGTTCAGGCGGATGTTCACATAAGCGAGCAGCCCCAGCCCGACCTTGGCCGCATCGATGAGCGCCACGTATTTCTTGATGAAGCCTTGTTCTTCCAGGCGCCGCACCCGGCGCAAGCAGGGGCTGGGAGACAGGGAGACGCGGTCCGCCAGTTCCTGATTGCTGAGGCGCCCGTCTCGCTGCAGCTCGGCAAGAATCCTTAGATCTGTCCTATCTAGCTCAATTGCAGACATTTTCAACCCTTCGATCACACTAGTGGGCAATATTATTGCCGAAACCACGTACTTTTGCGCCATGTTTGCAATTGTCTGCCCACCCTTCCTACCTACAATCTGCGTCTAGACTTGAAGAACAAGTCGTCCACTTAAAACATGCAAGGGAGCAGACTTATGAGCAGCGCTTTCCAACCCTGGGACAACCCGATGGGCACCGCCGGGTTCGAGTTCATTGAATATGCCGCGCCGGACCCCGCCGCGCTGCGCAAGGTGTTCGAACTGCTGGGATTCAAGGCCATTGCCAAGCATCGCCACAAGGACGTGACGCTGTACCGTCAAGGCGGCGTGAATTTCCTGATCAACGCCGAGCCCGATTCCTTTGCCCAGCGCTTTGCCCGTCTGCATGGCCCTTCGATCTGTGCAATTGGCTTTCGCGTGCAGGACGCGAATGCCGCCTACAAGCGCGCGCTGGAACTTGGTGCCTGGGGTTTCGACTCCCATAGCGGCCCGATGGAACTGAACATCCCCGCGATCAAGGGCATCGGCGATTCGCTGATCTATCTGGTGGACCGCTGGGCCGGCAAGGAAGGCCACGGCGGCATTGGCGACATCAGCATCTATGACGTGGACTTCATTCCGCTGGATCCGGCCAACGCGCAGACCGACGTCAATTGGCGCGGCGCGGGTCTGACGTTGGTGGACCACCTGACGCACAACGTGCACAAGGGCCGCATGGCCGAGTGGTCGGAGTTCTACGAGCGCCTGTTCAACTTCCGGGAAGTCCGGTACTTCGACATCGAGGGCAAGGTGACGGGGGTGAAGTCCAAGGCGATGACCTCGCCTTGCGGCAATATCCGCATCCCCATCAACGAGGAAGGCACCGACGAGAAGGGCCAGATTCAGGAGTACCTGGATCTGTACCGCGGCGAGGGCATTCAGCATATCGCCATGGCGACCGATGACATTTATGCCACGGTGGAAGCGCTGCGCAAGACCGGCGTCGTGTTCCTGGACACGCCGGAGACCTACTACGAACTGCTGGATCGGCGCCTGCCGAACCACGGTGAGGACGTGGCGCGCCTGCAGAAGAATCGCATCTTGCTGGACGGCGCGCCGGGTGGCGGACTGCTGCTGCAGATCTTTACCGAAAACCAGATCGGCCCGATCTTTTTCGAGATCATTCAGCGCAAGGGCAATGACGGCTTTGGCGAGGGCAACTTCAAGGCCCTGTTCGAATCGATCGAGCTGGACCAGATGCGCCGCGGTGTTTTGAAGACCGTGGAATAACGCTTGAAGACAGGCGCCTGGCGTGCGTCGACATAGCCTGTTCAAACCCCGCTGAGTGGCGGGGTTTTTCTTTGAACGCGCGTCGAGCTGACACGCGCCGCATCAAGAAAAGCACCGCGCAGGGAAAGACCCCGCATGAAAAAAGGCCCCGCAGCGGTCGGCGCAACGCGTGCCCGCCGTACAGGGCCTTCGGTCAGGCGAAGTGATTGCGGCCGCTCAGCGCTTCAGGCGATCCTGGAATTGCTTGCGGAACTTGGCGACCTTGGGTGCGATCACGAACTGGCAATAGCCTTGCTCAGGATGCAGGGCGAAATAATTGCTGTGATAGTCCTCGGCCTGCCAGAAATGCGCCGGCGCCAGCAGCTTGGTGACGATGGGCGCATCGTAGACTTTTTGCGCCTCGACCTCGGCGATGATGGCCTCGGCCTGCTCGCGCTGCGATTCGTTTTGCCAGAAGATGGCCGATTCGTACTGCGGGCCGATGTCGTTGCCCTGGCGCCCCGGGGTGGTGGGATCGTGGGTGGCGAAAAAGACGCGCAGCAGATCGCTGTACGAGAGTTCGGCGGGATCGAACTCGATGCGGGCGACTTCGATGTGGCCGGTGTCCTTGCCGCAGACCTGCTCGTAGGTGGGACTGTCGACGTGTCCGCCGCTGTAGCCCGGCAACACGCTTTTGACTCCGCGCAGGTCGGCAAACACTGCTTCGACGCACCAGAAGCAACCGCCGCCAAGAACGGCGACTTCATTGCCCGGTGATGGTTGTTCTGCCATGACGATTCCTTTGCATTAGGCGGCCGCTGCGTGCGGCCCGCGCCCCCGGCTCGATACCGGGGCATGAAAATAAGACTACTGCTTTGCCGGCGCCAGCGACAAGATCCATTCGGACAAGGCGCGGGCGTCTTCGGGCGATACCTGAGTCTGAGCGGGCATGGGCACCGCGCCCCAGGCGCCGCGACCACCGCTACGGATCTTGCCGGCCAGGTAATCGACCATGGCATCGCCCTGCCCCGCGTATCGCTGCGCCACGCTCATCAAGGGCGGCCCGACCCGCTTGGCTTCCACCTGATGACAGGCCATGCAGGCCTTGCTCTTGGCCAGGTCCAGGCCAGTGGTTTGCGCATGCGCCGCGCCAGCGTTCAGGACGCCGGCCGCGGCCAACAACAGACTAATCTTCAAAAGCATCGGTTACTGCCCCACGGCTGGCGGTGCTGGCGAGCTTGCCGAACTTGGCAAGCACACCGCGTGTATAACGCGGCTTGGGCTGGACCCAGGCCTGACGACGAGCCGCCATTTCTTCGTCGCTGATGTTGAGCTGCAGCAGCAGCTTGTGGGCATCGATGGTAACCGAATCGCCTTCCTGGATCAGCGCGATGGGACCGCCCACATACGCTTCCGGCGCGACGTGTCCCACGACCATGCCCCAGGTACCGCCGGAAAAACGTCCGTCGGTGATGAGCCCGACGGTTTCGCCCAGCCCTTGTCCCACGAGGGCCGAGGTGGGCGCGAGCATTTCGCGCATGCCCGGGCCGCCCTTCGGGCCTTCGTAGCGGATCACGACGACGTCGCCGTCGCGGATCTGCTGGGCCATGATGGCCGTCATGGCATCGTCTTCCGAGTCGAACACGCGCGCGGGGCCCGTGATGACGGGGTTCTTCAGGCCGGTGATCTTGGCGACGCACCCTTCGGGCGAGAGATTTCCCTTCAGAATGGCGAGGTGGCCCTGCGGATAGAGCGCGCGGTCGATGGGCATGATGACATCCTGGTCCGCGCGGGGCGCGTCAGGCACATCCGCGAGCGTTTCCGCGATGGTCTTGCCGGTGATGGTGATGCATTCGCCATGCAGCAGCCCCGCATTGAGCAGGAGCTTCATGACTTGCGGAATGCCGCCGGCGCGATGCAGGTCAGTGGCCACGTACTTGCCGGACGGCTTCAGGTCGCACAGCACGGGCACGCGCCGGCGGATGCGTTCAAAGTCGTCGATGGTCCACGGCACTTCGGCCGCGTGCGCGATGGCCAGGAAATGCAGCACCGCATTGGTGGAGCCGCCCGTGGCCATGATGACGGACACGGCGTTCTCGATGGATTCGCGGGTGATGATGTCGCGCGGGCGCAGGTTGCGCTTGACCGCCTCGACGAGCACACGCGCGGACTCGGCGGCCGAAGTGACTTTTTCCTCGTCTTCGTTGGCCATCGTGCTGGAGTACGGCAGACTCATGCCCATGGCTTCGAATGCCGAGCTCATCGTATTGGCGGTGTACATGCCGCCGCAAGAGCCCGAGCCGGGAATCGCGCATTTCTCGATCTGCTTGAAGTCCTCTTCGGGCATGCGGCCCATGGTGTATTCGCCGACGGCCTCGAACACGGACACAATGGTGAGGTCGTTGCCCTTGTAGCGGCCTGGCTTGATGGTTCCGCCGTAGACATAGATGCCGGGCACGTTGGTGCGCGCCAGGGCGATCATGCCGCCAGGCATGTTCTTGTCGCATCCGCCGATGACGACGACGCCGTCCATCCATTGGCCCTGCGCAGCGGTTTCGATGCAGTCGGCGATGACCTCGCGCGACACCAGCGAGTACTTCATGCCTTCGGTGCCCATGGACATGCCATCGGAGATGGTGGGCGTGCCGAACACCTGGGGATTGGCGCGCGAGGCGCGGATCGCGTCGATGGCCGCGTCGGCCAACCGCTGCAAGCCGCTATTACACGGCGTGATCGTCGAATGGCCGTTGGCCACGCCGATCATGGGGTTTTCGAAATCGGCCTCTTTGTAGCCCAGCGCGTAGTACATGGCGCGATTGGGCGCGCGCGCGACGCCTTGGGTGATGTGGCGGGAACGTTCGTTGTGCGGCATGGTCAGTGTCTCCTGTCGGCCGTCGGGGCGCGGACATGGCGAACGCACCCGGGGAAGCTGGCTCGCTTGGCATGCGAATCTTCAGTGCTCGCCGGTTATTATCATTCAACTTTATTGTGTCGGGCAGAACATGCTGGAATATCCAAAAATCGACCCCATCGCCCTGCAGATCGGGCCGCTAGCCATTCATTGGTATGGGCTGATGTACCTGGCGGGCTTCGCGCTTGTGTATTTGCTGGG
The DNA here is from genome assembly GCF_037039475.1 of Achromobacter sp. E1. Classification (NCBI taxonomy): domain Bacteria; kingdom Pseudomonadati; phylum Pseudomonadota; class Betaproteobacteria; order Burkholderiales; family Alcaligenaceae; genus Achromobacter; species Achromobacter sp. E1. Next base: position 731,300 of record NZ_CP146253.1, on the reverse strand, counting down.
CCGCCACCGCATCAAGAGCGGGCACACCACGTCCCTGAACGTGCGGGACCTGGAAGACCTGATCTTCTATAGCGTGCTGGGCGTGGTGCTGGGGGGCAGGCTGGGATACGTGCTGTTCTACAAGCCCGGCTATTACCTGTCGCATCCACTTGAAGTGCTGTATCTGTGGCAAGGCGGCATGTCTTTCCACGGCGGCCTGATCGGCGTGATCCTGGTGATGCTGCTGTTCGCGCGCAAGAAGGGCCTGCCGTTCTTTGCGATCAGCGATTTCATTGCGCCGCTGATCCCGCTGGGACTGGGCTTTGGCCGGCTGGGCAATTTCATCAATGGCGAACTGTGGGGCCGTCCCACCGACGTGCCGTGGGCCATGGTGTTCCCCGACAGCGGCGACGGATTGCCGCGCCATCCGTCGCAGCTCTATGAGCTGGGCCTGGAAGGCATCGTGCTGTTTGCGCTGCTGTGGTGGTTTTCGAGCAAGCCGCGGCCGCTGGGACAGGTCAGCGGATTGTTCCTGATGGGCTATGGAACGTTCCGCTTCCTGGTGGAATTCACGCGCGAGCCGGACAACTTTCTGGGTCTGCTCGCGGGTGGATTGAGCATGGGACAGTGGCTGTCCCTGCCGATGGTCGCCCTGGGCGCCATCATGTTCAGTCTTACTGCAAAACGATCGTCCCGTTGACCGCGACGCTGACCGTCACGTTCCCTGCTTCAAGGGGAACGCTGACGTCGGCGCTGCTGAACGAACCGCCCTTGGCCATTGCCGCGCCGACCATGCGTTGAACCGGCACGGGGCCGCCGGAACCGCCAAGCTCGATCTTGGACAAGCGGTAGCCGGAAAAACCGAAGGCATTGGCCGCGGCCAGTGCGCGATCCTTGAAGGCCTGCGCGGCTTCTTTCAGCAGCTTGCGCTCTTCGGCTTCACGGGCGGCCGGCGACAGCGAGAAGCTGATGTTGGAAATGGCGGTCTTGTCGGACAGCTTGGAAGCCAGCGCGGCGGCAGCCGCGAAATCCTTGGACTCCAGCACGATTTCGCCCTGGCCGCGCCACGAGGCGATCTTTCCCTTGTTGTTCATGTTGGGCCAGACGTTGAAGCTGCTGGTGCGCACTTCCACGTCCTTCGTGTCGCGCGCACGCTTGACGGCGTCTTCGAGCGCGGCGGTCAGCTTCTGGCCGGCGGCCGGCTGGTCCGGCGCTTCGACTTCGGCGGACAGTGCAATGCGGACCGTGTCCTGCTTGACCTCGGAAGACGCCATGGCTTGCAAGGTCAGTTCGGGCGAGCGGTTTGCGGCGGGCTCGGCGGCGGCCGTTGCGGCAGGCGCCTGCGTCTGCGCGAAAACGGGTTGAGCCACAGCGATGGCGGCCACGGCTGCGCACGCCGCACCAAGCTTGGTGAGCGAAAAAACGGGGTGTTTGAACATGGACTGGTCCTAGGAGGGAGGACGAAGGGGATTTGCCGAGAGGCACCCGACGCGGACCTGCGCTAATGGCAGGCCCGCTGGGATAGATGCCCCGCCTGTGCCGTCAAGGCCGGCATCTCGAACCCTGAGGTTCAAGGTGGTCGCGTTCCGAAGAGCATCGGGTTCGTCTGCAAGAGACAATCACTCCAGCTCTGCACTCCCGCAACCAATATGCCAAAAAGACATAGGTTCAGAGAATGTATGGCCTAGTCACGAACACGGCAGGGACAAACTGAAAAATCTTGAATGCTGCTTATGAACGTTAGAGCAGTTTTTCCTGACCCGACAAGGCGTCATCGAGTACTGCGTTCATGTCCTCGATTCTACGCTTGAAGTCGCCGACCGCCAAACCGCCCAGCGGACCATCGGGCGCTTTCATTGCAAGCAACTCGCCGGCGACCTGCAATGCGGCCATCACGGCGATGCGTTCATTGCTGGAAACCTTGCCCGTTCCCTGGATGCGCAGCATGAGCTGATCGACGTGGCGCACTGCGGCCAGCAGGGTGGGCTTTTCTTCGGCGGAGCAAGCAAGCGAGTACTCGCGACCGAGGATCGATACGTCTACACGTTCCATTAGTGTTGCTCTCCGGACGGCGCACCCGGCAACCGGGCCAGGACGGCGTCGATGCGCTCGCGGGCCGAAGCGGCGGCCACGCGCAAGCGCTGTAGTTCTGTGTCGCGCGATTGCAGGCTACCCTGCAGTTCGCTTTCGCGTGCGGCGAACCGCGACTCGAGCGCGTGGCGCTCGGCGGTCTCGCGCGCGAGTTGTTCGCGCAGCGCGGCTTCCGCCCGCTTGGCTTCTTCGAGCATGGCCGAGACGGCACCGTCGTTATCTTGAAGCTTGCTTTGCAGCGTGACGACTTCGGCTTCGCGGTCAGCGGCGCGCTGCTTGAGCACGCGCTGCTCGGCTTCGAATTCGTTCACGCGTAGACGCAACGCGTCACGCTCGGCGTGGAGTTGGCGGGTGCGTTGCACCAGTTGCCCGATTCGGGCGGCGAGTTGGTCTAGATCTTGCAGCATGGGCGCTATCGTAAACCATCCTGGGATGGACCGGGCCTCTTCACGCAAGGTGAGAAACCCGGCAATATTCAGTAGGAAATACGGTTGGGTTTGGCGCGCGAAGGTTACCGGCTCTTGCCTGCCATGAAAAGTCCCATCCCCCGAAATTGCCGCATCCGGCCGATCCGGCTTTCGCGATTCTTTCTATAAACTTTCACTTAGCTTTCAAAAAGCCCTCAAACTTTCGACCGCGTTACAAACGGGGATCGGGAGTTCCCCAATTCTAGGGAAAACCCCAGGCTTTCACCGACCTTACAGGGTTTGCAGCGTGGCAGGCGTCCATTACCATTCGGCCTTTCAAGAAACCACGTCGTCGCTTTCAGAATAATTAATGGCACCCCGAAGTGCCTTTTTTGTGCCTGTCACTCGCCTTTCGGCGGGTGTCCCATCCGGCTACAAACCTCTTTTATCTACATGCTGTAAACAGGAGCCAACCAATCATGCAGCTACGCAATCGACAGGACTTCTGGTCGGGGGTGATGTTCATCGCCCTTGGGCTGGGATTCGCCTGGCAGGCCAGCAGCTACCAAATGGGTACTGCTGCCCGAATGGGACCCGGATACTTTCCTTTCTGGCTGGGCATTGTTCTTGCACTGCTCGGCGCCATCGTGCTGCTTGGCTCGCTGTCCAAGAAAGCCCATGAAACGCATGTCGACAAGTTCGACTGGCGCATCGTCTTCCTGGTGGTGGGCTCGGTCATTCTGTATGGCGTGATCCTCAAATTTCTGGGCGTCTACATCTCGGTGTTCGTGCTGGTGGTCGTCAGCAGCCTTGCCAGCCATGAATTCAACCTGAAGGTCGCCGTTGCCAACGGCATCTTCCTGGTGCTGTTCACCTACCTGGCATTCATCAAGGGGCTGGGGCTGATTTTCCCGCTGTGGCCGTCGTTTCTGGGCATGAACTGAGGAGCAATCGGCCATGGAATTGTTTGACAACCTCATGATGGGTTTCTCGGTGGCGTTCACGCCCGAGAACCTGATGTACGCACTGCTGGGCTGCATCCTGGGTACGCTGATCGGCGTGCTTCCGGGCATCGGCCCCGTCCCGACCATCGCCATGCTGCTGCCGATCACGTATGTGCTGCCTCCGGTGGCCGGCCTGATCATGCTGGCGGGTATTTACTACGGCGCCCAATACGGCGGATCCACGACGGCCATTCTTGTGGCGCTGCCAGGGGAAACGTCTGCGGTGGTTACCGTGCTGGACGGTCACCAGATGGCCCGCAACGGCCGGGCGGGCGCTGCGCTGGCAATCGCCGCACTGGGCTCGTTCTTTGCCGGTTGCGTTGCCACGCTGCTGCTGGCTGCCTTTGCGCCCCCGCTGGCTGAAGTCGCGTTCAAGTTCGGCCCCGCCGAGTACTTCTCGCTGATGTGCCTGGGCCTGGTCGGCGCCGTGGTGCTGGCTTCGGGTTCGCTGCCCAAGGCCATCGCGATGATCATCCTGGGCCTGCTGCTCGGCATGGTCGGCACCGACGTCAACTCGGGCGTTGCCCGCTTCGACTTCGGCGTGCCGGAACTGCAGGACGGCATCGACTTCGCCATCGTGGCCATGGGTGTGTTCGGCTTTGCCGAAATCATGACCAACCTCGAGCAGAAGGAAAACCGCGTCGACATCACCGACAAGATCGGCACGCTGTATCCGAACAAGCAGGAATTCAAGGAAGCCGCCCCGGCCGTGCTGCGCGGCACGGCGCTGGGTTCGGCCCTGGGCATCCTGCCGGGCGGTGGCGCGGTGCTGTCGTCGTTCGCGTCGTACACGCTGGAAAAGAAGATCTCGAAGAATCCGGAACGCTTCGGCAAGGGCCACCCGGCCGGCCTGGCGGGCCCGGAATCGGCGAACAACGCCGCAGCCCAGACTTCGTTCATCCCGCTGCTGACGCTTGGTATCCCCGGCAACGCCGTGATGGCGCTGATGGTGGGCGCCATGACCATCCACAACATCCAGCCCGGCCCGCAAGTCATGTCGAGCCACCCGGAGCTGTTCTGGGGCCTGATCGCCTCGATGTGGATCGGCAACCTGATGCTGGTGGTGCTGAACCTGCCGCTGATCGGCCTGTGGGTCAAGCTGCTGAAGGTGCCCTACCGCATCCTGTTCCCGGCGATTCTGGTGTTCTGCACGATCGGTGTGTACTCGCTTAACTACAACCCGTTCGACATCTTCACCACAGCCATCTTCGGCATCATCGGGTATGTGTGGTCGAAGCTGAAGTGCGAAGGCGCCCCGCTGCTGCTGGGCCTGGTGCTGGGCCCCATGATGGAAGAGAACTTCCGCCGTGCCCTGCTGCTGTCGCGCGGCGACTTCTCCACCTTCGTGACGCGTCCCCTGTCCGCTACCCTGCTGGCCGTAGCCGTGTTCCTGGTGATCCTGGTGGCCCTGCCGGCCATCCGCAAGAAGCGCGAAGAGACCTTCGTCGAAGAAGACTAAGGCCCAGCGCGCCGCCCTTGATGCGGCGCCCCAGCCTTCAAAACCCCCGGGCCTGTCCCGGGGGTTTTTCTTTGGGCGCTCGCCGCGCTAAAGAATACAAATAATTACGCCACGCAACCAATCGTACAGAGACGGATTCATCTACGTTAAGCTACGGGTTTACCCCACGCGATGATTCGGACATGAATTTCGACTGGAAGAATCCCTACACGACCACCCGCACGCCTGTCTTCGCCCGCAATGTCGTCGCCACGTCCCACCCCTTGGCCGCTCAGGCAGGGTTGCGGATCCTGGCGCAAGGCGGCAATGCGGTGGACGCGGCCATCGCCGCGGCCTCTACGCTGGCATTGACCGAGCCGGTCAGCAACGGGCTGGGCTCGGACTGCTTTGCGATCGTCTGGGATGGGGCGAAGCTGCATGGCCTGAACGCATCCGGACCGGCACCGGCGGCCTGGAACGTGGACTACTTCCGGCGCAAGCACCAAGGCGCGATCCCCGCGCGCGGCTGGGACAGCGTGACCGTGCCGGGTTGCGTGGCCGGCTGGGGCGCGTTGCATGAGAAGCTGGGCCGCCTGTCTTTCGCCGATATCCTGGCGCCCGCCATCGAATACGCCGAACGGGGTTTCGCAATCACGCCGATGGTGCACCAGAAGTGGGCCGCGCAGGCCGACGTGCTGCAGCCGCAGCCGGGCTTTGCCGATCATTTCCTGCCGCGCGGGCGCGCGCCGCACATTGGCGAACACTTCGTGCTGCAAGGCGCGGCAGCCACGCTCAAGCGCATCGCCGCGACCAGCGGACGCGATTTCTACGAAGGCGAGACCGCCCACAAGCTGGTGGCGCACGCGCAGGCGCACGAAGCAGCCCTGACGCTAAAGGATCTGCGCGAATTCGCGCCCGAATGGGTGACCCCGATCAGCCAGTCGTACCGCGGCCATACGCTGCACCAGATTCCGCCCAATGGCCAAGGCATCGCCGCGCTGATCGCGCTGGGCATCCTGCAGAATTTCGATCTGGCCGCGCGCCCGATCGATCATCCCGAGACGCAGCACTTGCTGATCGAGGCGATGAAGCTCGCCTTTGCCGACGTCTATGCGCACGTGGCCGATGCGCGCCACATGCAGGTCGCGCCCGAGCAGATGCTGCGCGCGGACTACCTAGCCGAACGCGCGCGCCTGATCGATCCGCAGTCGGCGCAAACCTTCGCCACCGGCCACGCGCCGCAAGGCGGCACGGTCTACCTGACCGCCGCCGACCGCAACGGGATGATGGTCAGCTTCATCCAGTCGAACTACATGGGGTTTGGGTCTGGCGTCGTGGCGCCAGGCACCGGCGTCAGCCTGCAGAACCGCGGGTACGGCTTCAGCACCGATCCCGATCATGCGAATGTGGTGGCGGGCGGGAAGCGGCCGTTTCACACGATCATTCCGGGTTTCCTGATGCGTGACGGCGCCCCGGTGATGAGCTTTGGCGTCATGGGCGGCAACATGCAGCCGCAGGGCCAGATGCAGGCGCTGGTGCGCATGCTGGACTACGGCCAGCAGCCGCAGGCCGCGTGCGACGCGCCGCGCTGGAAGTGGAACCGCGGCCTTGAGGTGGACCTGGAGGCGACGGTCTCGCCCGCCGTGGCCCAGGGGCTGCGCGAGCGCGGCCATGTGCTGCAGGGCATGGAAGATCCCTACATGGACTTTGGATCGGGCCAGTTCATCTGGCGGCTGGGCGATCCGGCCGTCGATGGCTACGTCAGCGCCAGCGACAGCCGCCGAGATGGACTCGCCGCCGGCTTTTGATTGCGTTAAGGTTAGTGTCCTGAAACAGACCTACCCTTATTCAGCGGAGTCCACTGCATGGCAACGATCGGTACCAAGAGCTACGACGCAGCCGTAGCCCAGAAAGTCGCTTTCCTCGGATTGGGCGTGATGGGCTTGCCCATGGCCGGTCACCTGGCCCGCGCCGGGCACGACGTCACCGTCTACAACCGCACGCCCGCCAAGGCGCAGGCCTGGGTTGCCGAGTTTGGCGGCCACAGCGCCGCCACGCCGCGCGAAGCCGTTGCCGGCGCACAGATCGTCTTTGCCTGCGTGGGCAACGATGACGACCTGCGCAGCGTCGTGCTGGGTCCGGACGGCGCGTTTGCGGGCATGGCGCCCGGCGCCGTGTTCGTCGACCATACGACCGCTTCCGCCGACGTGGCGCGTGAACTTCATGCGCACGCCAAGGAACTGGGCCTGAACTTCATCGACGCCCCCGTGTCGGGCGGCCAGGCGGGCGCAGTCAACGGCGTGCTGACGGTCATGTGCGGCGGCGAGCAGGCGGTGTTCGATGCGGTCAAGCCGGTGGCCCAGTGCTTTGGCCGCGCGGTCACGCTGGTGGGCCCCCCGGGCGCCGGCCAACTTGCCAAGATGGTCAACCAGATCTGCATCGCCGGCATCGTGCAGGGCCTGTCGGAGGCGATCGCGTTCGGCCAGGCGGCAAACCTGGACATGAAGCAGGTGCTGGACGTGATCAGCAAGGGTGCGGCGCAGAGCTGGCAGATGGAGAACCGCGGCGGGACCATGGTCGACGACAAGTTCGACTTCGGCTTTGCGGTGGACTGGATGCGCAAGGACCTAGGCCTGGTGCTGGCAGAAGCGCGCAACAACGGCGCGCGCCTGCCCTTGACCGCGCTGGTGGACCAGTTCTACGGCGACGTCCAGAAGCTGGGCGGCGGCCGCTGGGATACGTCCAGCCTCATCAAGCGGCTGCGCGACTAAAGATCTGGTTTTTCGCGCCTACGAAAAAGGCGAGCCTCGCGGCTCGCTTTTTTTCATGCCGGGTGCGCGCGGTCAGGCGGCAAGCGAGGCGTGGCCAGCGGCCGGCAGCAGCGCATCGATGCGTTGCTTGGCCAGGGCCAGCCCTTCCAGCGCGGCCACTTCGCCCATCGCCATGCCTTCGGCGGCAATGAAGGTCACGTCAGTCATGCCCAGGAAGGCGAGCATCTGGCGCAGGTACGGCGTCATCGTGTCCGAGGGCGTGCCCTCGGCCTTGCCGCCACGCGCGGTCAGCACGATCACCTGCTTACCCTTGACGAGCCCCTCGGGCACGCCTTCCGGCGTATAACGGAACGTGACCCCGGCGCGCGCCAGGTGGTCCAGATAGGACTTGAATTGCGCCGGCAGGTTGAAGTTGTAAACCGGGACGGCGAACACGATGCGATCGGCGTCCATCAGTTCAGCGATGAGCGAGTCGCTCAGCTCGACCAGCCGCTGCTGCTCGACGGTGCGGGACTCGGCGGGCGTGAACAGGGCGCCGGCGGTGTTGCCATCGAAGTAAGGAATGGGTTGCGCGCCGATGTCGCGGACCTTGATGGCCGAGGCCGGGTTGGCAGCCTTGACGCGGGCAATCAGGTGATCGGCCAATTGCTTGCTGTTGGAACGTTCGCCGAGAATCGAGGAAAGGATGACCAGGGTCTTCATTGCAGTATCTCCAGTGGGTTCCCCCGGGCGGGGGTCTGGATCTGTCAGCGCCGCACCCGTCAGGATGATCGGGCGGGGCCTTGCCGCTTGGGCGGCGTTGGCAGATCCGTTGTGCATGCCGTCACTGTAGATGGACCGATTGAATACATAAATACGGGTATGATGAACTGTTCGTTCCAAACATAGAACAATCATGCAAGATCTCAATGACCTCTACTACTTTTCGCAAGTCGTCGAGCAAGGAGGCTTCAGCGCGGCGGCACGCGCGCTGGACATCCCGAAATCCCGTCTCTCCCGCCGAATTTCACACCTGGAAGAAAGCCTGGGCGTGCGCCTCTTGCAGCGCACCACCCGCCGGCTGCGTCTGACGTCCGCCGGCGAACGCTATCTGCATTACTGCCGCGAGATGGCCGCCTCGGCTCGGGCTGCGGACGACGCCATGCGGCAGTTGCAGGCCGAGCCCACGGGTCCGGTCATCGTGAGTTGCCCGGTGTCGATCGCGCAGGACGTGCTGGCGCCGTTGCTGCCGGAATTCCTGGATGCGTGGCCGGCGATCTCGGTGCAATTGCTGGTCACCAACCGGCGCGTGGACCTGATCCGCGAGGGCGTGGATCTGGCGCTGCGGGTCCGCACGAAGCTGGACACGGACGCGGAACTGGTCGTGCGGCATCTGGGCACGGCGCGCGGCACGCTGGTGGCCAGCCCCGGCTATCTGCAACGCCACGGCGCGCCCGATACGCCGCAGGATCTGGCGTCTCACGTCACGCTGAGCTTCAGCGATCCGCAAAATGAAGTGCGCTGGCCCCTGCGCAACGACAAGGGCGAAGAGGTGCACATCGAACTGAAGCCACAGTTGTCATGCAACGATTTCATCGTGCTGACGGAAGCGGCCGTGCGCGGACGCGGCATTGCCTTGCTGCCGTCGATTGCCACGCAGGAGGAACTGCGCCGCGGGCAGCTGGTGCCGGTGCTGCCGCAATGGCAGTCGCCCGAGGGCATCGTGCACTGCATCTATCCGTCACGGCGGGGCATGATGCCCGCCGTGCGAACGCTGCTGGATTTCCTGTCGCAGCGCCTGCCCTCGATGTACGAGCGTCTGGATAAAGCCGCGTCTCCCGCGCCTCAGTAGCCGCGCGAGCGCTCGACCACGCCGGTGATGGCTTCGCCGCGCGTCAGTTGCGCGACCTTGCCCGCGATCTGCGCGATGCTTTCGTCGCGCAGCGTGCGCGCCGCGATATGGGGCGTGACGTGGACCCGCGGGTCGTGCCAGAACGGGTGATCCTTGGGCAGCGGTTCGGTGTGAAAGACATCGAGCGTGGCGCCCGCGATCTCGCCCTCTTCAAGCATCTGCACCAGATCGTCCTCAACCAGATGCTCGCCGCGTCCGACGTTGACCAGATGCGCGCCGGGCAGCAGCCGCGACAGGGTCTCGCGATTAAGAATGCCCTGCGTGTCGGGCGTGAGCGGCAGCACATTGACCAGAAAGCGCGTGCGGGCAAGGAAATCGGGCAAGGCGGCTTCGCCTGCGAAGGATTCGACACCGGGAATCTGGCGCGGCGACCGCGACCAGCCCGCGACGGGGTAGCCGAACTCGGCCAGCGTCTGCGCCACGCGCGCGCCGACCTGTCCCAGCCCCAGAACCCCCACGGGCCAGTCGGCTTGCCGGGTACCTTCGCGGGTGTCCCAATGCTGCCGTGCCTGCGCCTGGTCGAAGGCTTCGAAATCGCGCGAGACGCGCAGCAATGCATACAGCGCGTATTCGGCCATCTGCACCGCCATGCCGGCGTCTTCGAGGCGCACGATGCGCACGTGATCGGGAATCTCGGGCATCTTCAACAAGGCATCGACGCCCGCGCCCAGATTGAAGAGCGTCTTCAAACCGGTTTCGTGCTGGAAGAGCTGGACGGGCGGACGCCAGACCAACGCGACTTCGGCGCCAGAAGGCGGACCGTCCGGGTTCCAGACCGAAATACGGCAGCCGGGCATCGCGGCCTCGAGGCGAGGCACCCAGGCGTCGGGATCGTGATGGGGACAAGCAAAGAGAATGTGCATGGTGGCAGCGGGCAGGCGATGAAAACCCCAAGCATGAGGGATGCCGCCGCACAAATCAAACGGCCGGGTGCAAGCCGGGCCTCGCACAAGTGAAGCGGCCCGGCATGAGCCGGGCCTGCACAAGTAGAACGGCCCGGCCTAAGCCGGGCCGCGTGTGCCGGATGCCGGGGCCGGGGATCAGGCCGTCTGCGGCACTTCGGGCTTGTTCTTGTGCTTGTTGCGGCGCAGGAAGGCCCAGACCTGCAGCGTGATCAGCAACGCGCTCGCGCCGATGAACCATGCGCTGATCGGACGTTCGACGAACACGGCCAGGTCACCGCGCGAGAGCAGCAGCGCGCGGCGGAAGTTCTCTTCGACCATGGGGCCAAGCACGAAGCCCAGCAGGATGGGCGCGACCGAAAATTCCAGCGTCATGAGCACCGCGCCAATCACGCCGAACGCCAGCACTTCCCAGATCTGGAAGAGACTGTTCTGCGTGCTGTACACGCCCACTGCGATGAAGAACAGCGCCGACGGGAAGAGGTAGCGGTAAGGCACCTGCAAGAGCTTGACCCACACGCCGATGAGCGGCACGTTCAGCACCATGAGCAGCACGTTGCCCACCCAGAAGCTGGCGATCAGGCCCCAGAAGATGTCCGGATGCTCGGTGATGAGCTGCGGGCCGGGCTGGATGCCCTGGATCAGCAGCGCGCCCAGGATCAGCGCCATCACCGCGTCGCCGGGAATGCCCAGGCTCATCGTCGGGATGAAGTCGACCTGCGTCTTCGAGTGCGACGACGCTTCCGGCGAGGCCACACCGGCGATCATGCCGGTGCCGAACTTCTCGGGCGTCTTGGAGATCTTACGTTCCAGCGCATAAGCGACGAACGTGGTGATCGTCGGGCCGGTGCCGGGCATGGCGCCGAACAGCGTGCCGACGGCCGTGCCGCGCACCATGGGCCAGAAGGCGGTCTTCAGTTCCTGCTTGCTGGGCCGCATGTCGCGCAGGCGCAGCTTGGCGCCGCTGCCGATGATGGTCATGCGGTTCACGCTCATCAGGAAGTCGGCAACGCCGAACAGACCCATCGAGATCGCGACCAGTTCCAGGCCGTCGGACAGGTCGAGCAGGCCGAACGAAAACCGGATGGTGCCCGTGTTCACGTCGGTGCCCACCACGCCGCACATCAGGCCGAACAGCGTCATCGCCACGCCCTTGAGCGGCGAGCCGCGCGACATGGTGGCGCCTGCCAGGAGACCCAGCAGCATGATCGAGAAGATCTCGGTCGGGCCGAACTTGAACGCAATTTCAACCAGCAGCGGCGAGGCAAAGATCATGACGATGATGCCGACCGATGCCGCGAAGAACGAGCAGATCATCGTGATGCCGAGCGCTGTCCCGCCCTTGCCCTGTTTGGTCAGTGGATAACCGTCCAGGCAGGTAACCGCGTGCGGCGGATGCGAAGGCAGGTTGAGCAGGATCGCGCCGATGGCGCCGCCATATTGCGAGCCATAGAAAATGCCGGCCAGCATCAGGATGGCGGGCACGGGCTGCATGACGTAGGTGAGCGGCAAGAGGATCGAGATCGCGGACAGCGCGCCCATGCCGGGCAGCACGCCGATGAGGTTGCCCACCAGCACGCCGAAGAACGACCACATCAGGTTGTGCCATTGGAACGCGACGCCGAAGCCGTACCAAAGGTCTACCAAAGCTTGAGAAATCATGGCGCTTCAACCCCAACGGAACAGCGGAAGCTGCAATTGCAGCGCCCACCAGAAAACGACGACCGCGATCGCGGACATGGCGATCGACAGCAGGACGGCCTGCTTGATCGTGTTGGTGCGGTCGCCCAGCGCGGAGATGAAGACGATGGCGAATGTGGCGGGCAACAGGCCGCCGTAATGGCCCAGCAGCAGGAAGGCCAGGATGCCGAGCAGGATGCAGACACTGCCGCGGATGTCCGGCATGCCGGTGGGATGGCCTTCAGCGGGCGCGGGAGCCGAAGGTTCGGCCGAGCGCGCCGACATCGCGATCAGCAGGCCGGTGAGCGCCAGCAGGCCGCCCAGCGCCGCGGGAAAGAATCCCGGACCCATGTGGCTGAGCGAGCCGATGTGATAATCCGTGCCGCCGTAAATCGCGGCCAGACCGATCAGGACCATCAGCGCACCGCCGTAATAGTCCTTTCTGTTGATTGTCTTTTTCACTTCCGTCCTCCTTCCTTGTGCCGGACAGCGCCGGCCTTTCATGCGCTGCTCGAAGCGGGCAGCGCCCGGCCCCTGACGACAGGCCGGATCGCAGATTACGGAAGGAAGCTGCTAATCCGCTTTCTATGCGCTGTCGCATTCCTGAATCCGGGGGTTATCCCTGATCGGCAGGCGCGCCAGGCGCAAGAAAGTAGCGGACAGTGAAAAAGCGGGCGCTATTGATCGCCCTTGAGCTGGACCTCTGCGGGTCTCGGATACTGCGATACGGTGGGCGCCAGCGGCAGCCACAGCACCGACGCAAGGCCAACGCCGCCCTGGTCGTTGGGCTCGCCGTCGCGCAGTTCGATGTCGCCCTCGTTGCGGCGTGCGTAGGCGCGCGCAATGCCCAATCCCAAGCCGGAACCAGAGGAAGTCATCGGCTTGTCGGTGCCCACGCGCTCGAACCGCGTGAAGGCGCGCGTGCGCATGACCGGATCCAGACCGGGGCCGTTGTCGGACACGGCAACCTCGACGCGGTTGTCGGCGCGGCACACGGATACCGTGATGCGCGCGCCCGCCGGGGCGTAATGGATGGCGTTGTGCACAAGGTTGGACAGCGCTTCGTGCAGCTCGGCTTCGTTACCCGACACCGGCACCGGCGTGTCCTGGCCGTCTTCGGCGTCGGCCTGCACCCAACCCAGGTCCTGCTGTTTTTCGTGCGCGAGCGGCAGGTACTGCAACACGACTTCGCGCGACACGGCGTTCATGTCGAGCAACTGGCGCGGGGTCTGGCCGGCCTGGTTGGCGTGCGCCAGCGACAGCAACTGCTCGGTCAGCCGGCGCGTGCGCCCCAACTGGTCGACGATGGCGCGCAGCCCTTCGCGCACGCGTGCCGGATCGCGTTCGCGCAGCGTGTATTGGGCCTGCGTCAGCATGATGGCAAGCGGCGTGCGCAACTGGTGCGAGGCGTCGGCAAGGAAGCTGGATTGCTCGTCCAGCACCCGCCGGTAACGGGCGATGTGGTGATTGACGGCCTCCACCAGTGGAGCGACTTCACTGGGCACGCGCGAGGCGTCCAGCGGCGTCAGATCGTCGGGGCGGCGGCTGCGGATGTCGGCCTGCAGCCGCCGCAGCGGCTTCAATGCCCAGGACACGCCCCACCACACCAGCAGCACGACCAGCGCCAGCATTCGCGAATCGCGCAGGATCTCCTGGCGCCGCGCGCTGTTCTCGGCCTCTATGCGCTTGCCAGTGCTTTCGGCCACGACCACCAGAACCTGGCGATGCTGGCCCTGGTAATAGAGATCGCGCACGACGGACACGACCCGCACGGGGTCGTTGCGATACACGCCGTCGTAGAAGATGGGTTGGCCATTCGAGCGGGGCCAGGAAGGCGGACGCGGCATTTCCGGCATGCCGAGCAGCGTCTTGCCCTGCGTCTGGGGCACGGGCGACCCGTCGGGCAATGGAGGATCGATTTCCTCGATGCGGAAATACTTGCGCAGGCCCGCCCGGGATTCGAGCATGACCTGCGCATACAGCGGCGTGGCCACCTGCAGGCTGCCGTCGGGCGTGAATTCCAGGCTGCTTTCAAGCACCCGAGCCGGCTCGACCAAGGCGCTGTCGTAGGCCTCGTTGGTGATTTCGGAAAGGGTGCGGTAGTCGTTCAGACTGTCGATGACCAGCAGCACCACCACGCCGGGCAGGAGCAGGATGATGAGAAGCGCGCGGATGCCGACGCGCGGCAAACCGGGAATCCGCAGGCTCACTTAGGGTTCCGCGGACTCGCTGGCTACGCTTTCGAGCATGTAGCCCAGCCCGCGCACGGTCACGATGCGCACGTCGCTGCCGGCCAGCTTCTTGCGCAGGCGATGCAGCACGACTTCGATGGCGTCCGGATTGGCTTCGCTATCGTGGGTGAAGACCTTGCCGAACAATTGCGACTTGTCCACCGGGTAGCCGCTGCGCGTCAGGAGCGCCGCCAGGGCGGCGTGCTCACGCGGGGTCAGGAAAAGCAGCGATCCGTCCAGCGTGAAGGCACGGCTTTCGCTGTCGTAGGACAGCGAGCCGCACTGCAGGCGCGGGTGCTGGCGGCCACGGCTGCGGCGCACGAGCGCCGTCAGGCGGGCTTCCAGTTCTTCCAGTGCGAAGGGTTTGGTCAGGAAGTCGTCCGCGCCCAGGTTCAGGCCGCGGACGCGATCCTGCAGCGCGCCTTGCGCGGTCAGCAGGAGGACGGGGGTGCGGTCGTCGCGGTTGCGCATTTCGCGCAGGACGACGAGCCCATGCTTGTCGGGCAGGCGCAAGTCCATGACGATGGCATCGTATTCCGTGCCCGCCATGAAGGCTTCGGCCGTGCGCGCATCCGCCGCGTGATCGGGTACGAACCCGCTTTGGGCGAGCGCGCGCATCAGCCAGGACGCCATGTCCCGTTCGTCTTCAACCAACAATATGCGCATGACCGTCCGTTCCTTCGGGCAAATTCTCTGCTGCCCGCTGACCATGCACACGCTGGCGCAGGTAACGGGTTTCGTGATGGCGCCGAAAGAGGATAGCCGACAACTCGTTCAACGCCTGGGTATAGACGTCTCGCTTGAACTCGATGACGGCATCCAGAGGAACCCAGTACTGGCTCCAGCGCCAGGCGTCGAATTCCGGATGCTGCGTCGCGCGCAAGCACACATCACTGTCACGTCCCACCAGGCGCAACAAGAACCAAATCTGTTTTTGTCCTTTATAGTGGCCGCGCCACTCACGCCGGACAAAGTGATCGGGCACGTTATAACGTAACCAATCGCGTGTACGCCCCAAAATACGGACATGCTCGGGCTTCAGGCCCACCTCTTCATGGAGTTCGCGATACATGGCCTGCACCGGGCTTTCGCCATACTTGATGCCGCCCTGAGGGAACTGCCATGCATGTTCCCTGATACGCTTGCCCCAAAAGACCTCGTTTCTAGTGTTGACGAGAATGATGCCGACATTGGGGCGGTAGCCTTCGCGGTCAAGCATGGGCCACCCCCACCGAATTCAATACAATTACGGTCGATTATACGTATCTGCTGCCACCTTTAAACATGCGCGCATCCAACTACCATATCAACACCCTCAAAGAAGCCCCTTCCGAAGCGGAAGTCGCCAGCCACCAGCTGATGACCCGCGCCGGGATGATCCGCAAGCTCGCGGGCGGCATCTACACCTACATGCCGCTGGGCCTGAAGGTCATCCGCAAGGTCGAGGCGATCATCCGCGAAGAAATGAACGCGGCGGGCGCCATCGAGTTGCTGATGCCCGTGGTGCAGCCGGCCGAGCTCTGGCAGGAATCCGGCCGCTGGGAGCAGTACGGCGCGGAACTGCTGCGCATCAAGGACCGGCACCAGCGCGATTTCGTGCTGCAGCCGACGTCCGAGGAAGTCATCACGGACATCGCCCGCAATGAAATCCACAGCTACCGCCAGCTGCCGCTGAACTTCTATCACATTCAGACCAAGTTCCGGGACGAGCGCCGTCCCCGCTTCGGTCTGATGCGCGGCCGCGAATTCACGATGAAGGACGCCTACTCCTTCGACCGCGACGAAGCCGGCGCCCAGCGCAGCTACGACACCATGTTTGCCGCCTACATGCGCATCTTTGGCCGCCTGGGCCTGGAGTTCCGCGCGGTGGCGGCCGACACGGGCTCCATCGGCGGCACGCGCAGCCATGAATTCCAGGTGATCGCCGACACGGGCGAAGACCTGCTGGTCTACAACGCGGAATCGGACTACGCGGCCAACATCGAATTGGCGGAAGCGCCCAGCCTGTACGCCACCCGTGCCGCCGCCGCCCAGGCGATGGCGGACGTCGCAACGCCCGGCGCCGCCAAGTGCGAGGACGTGGCCAAGCTGCTGGGCATTCCCCTGGAGCGCACGATCAAGTCGATCGTCCTGGCCACCGACGGCGAAAAAGGCAAGGTCGACATCTGGCTGCTGCTCCTGCGCGGCGACCACGAACTGAACGAGATCAAGGCGGGCAAGCTGCCGGGCCTGGCGGGCTTCCGGTTCGCCACCGAAGCCGAGATCGTCGAGTACTTCGGCTGCAAGCCCGGCTACCTGGGCCCGGTCAAGACGGCCAAGCCGGTCCACGTGATTGCCGACCGCACCGTCGCCAACATGGCCGATTTCGTCTGCGGCGCCAACCGCGAAGACTTCCACATCCAGGGCGTGAACTGGGGCCGCGACCTGCCCGAGCCCGAACTGGTGGCCGACCTGCGCAACGTCGTGGCGGGCGACCCCTCGCCGGATGGCAAGGGCACGCTGTCGATCCAGCGCGGCATCGAAGTGGGCCACGTCTTCTACCTGGGCAAGAAGTATTCCGAAGCCCTGAAGGCCACGTTCCTGGACGAAACCGGCAAGCCGGCCGTCCTGGAAATGGGCTGCTACGGCATCGGCGTGACCCGCATCGTGGGCGCCGCCATCGAGCAGAACCACGACGCCCGCGGCATCATCTGGCCCCGCGCGCTCGCCCCCTTCGAAGTGGTCATCTGCCCCGTGGGCTGGGGCAAAAGTGAAACGGTGCGTGACACCGCGCAAAAGCTCTATGAATCCTTGCTGGCGCGCGGCGTGGACGTCATGCTGGACGACCGCGATGCGCGCCCCGGCGTCATGTTTGCCGAGTGGGAACTGATCGGTGCGCCGCTGCGTGTAACAGTTGGAGAACGCGGTCTGAACGACGGTGTGGTGGAATTGCAGGCCCGTCGGGAAACCGAAGCGGCCAAGATTCCGGTAGAGTCCGCGCTGGAAGCGGTGCTGACGAAGCTCGACACGCTTTAACCCTGTAGCTGCTACGGACTTGCCGCGTCCCGACCCGCACCATCCTTTCCTGAGTATCGTGACCGATCAGAAGTCCGCCGAATCCACCCTGCAAGTCCGCGTCTACTACGAAGACACGGATGCCGGCGGGGTGGTCTTCTACGCTAACTACTTGAAATTCCTGGAGCGGGCACGCACCGAATGGCTGCGCGATCTGGGCGTCAACCAATCCGGGCTGGCCGCCAGCGAGCAACGACTGTTCGTTGTCCGCGCCCTGGACATGTCCTACCGCAAACCGGCCAGACTGGACGATTTGCTTACCATACGCAGCCGAGTCACCAAACTGGGCCGCGCTTCGATACACTTCGCGCAGCGCGCGGAGCGCAACGGGGAACTGCTTGCCGAAGGCAACATCCAAGTCTGTTGCGTCGATGCCGTTCACATGCGGCCGGCAGAGTTGCCGGCCGACATTCGCGCAAAACTGGAATTCATTCAGGAATAACCATGCAAGTCACCAACGACATGTCGTTGCTTTCGCTGATTTCGCACGCCAGCGTGCCGGTCCAGCTGATCATGCTGATGCTGTTGGGCATCTCGATCATGTCCTGGACCTATATCTTCGCCAAGCGCATGGCCATCAAGCGGGCCCATGACCAGACGCGCCGCTTCGAAGACGACTTCTGGTCGGGCGGCGACCTGTCGATGCTGCAGCAGGCCGTGGCCTCGCGCCGCGACGAGCAAGGCGCCCTCGCCCGCATCTTCGATGCCGGCATGACCGAATTCCTGAAGGCCCGCCGCGGCAATGCCAGCGGCGACGCCACGGCAGTGCTGGACGGCCCGCGCCGCGCCATGCGCGCCGCCTACCAGCGCGAAATGGACGCACTGGAATCGCACCTGAACTTCCTGGCCTCCGCCGGTTCGGTGTCCCCATACATCGGTCTCCTGGGCACGGTCTGGGGCATCATGCACGCCTTCATCGGCCTGTCGAACATGCAGCAGGCCACGCTGGCCTCGGTGGCTCCCGGCATTGCCGAGGCGCTGATCGCCACCGCCATCGGCCTGTTCGCCGCCATTCCTGCCGTGGTTGCCTACAACCGTTTCACGAATGACATCGACCGCATCTCGATCCGCTTCGACAGCTTCGTCGATGAATTCCTGAACATTCTGCAACGGCAGGTGCGCTAATGCCCTCGGTAAGCTCGCGCGGCAGGTCCGGCCGCCGCATGAAGGCCGACATCAACGTGGTGCCGTACATCGACGTGATGCTGGTGCTGCTGGTCATCTTCATGGTGACCGCGCCCCTCATCACGCCCGGGCTGATCCAACTGCCGTCGGTGGGCGCCGCCTCCGACGTGCCCGTCAAGCCGCTGGAAGTCCAGATTTCGGAAGACGGCAAGATCGCGCTGCGCATGCGCGAAGCCGGCGCCACCATGCAGGACATCGCGCGCACCGAACTGGTGGCGCAAGTGCGTTCGCGCATTACCGCGGAAACGCCGGTGGTCATCGCCGCCGACGGCAAGGTGCCCTACGAGACGGTTGTGAAGGTCATGGACGAGCTGCGCACCAACGGCATCACCCGCCTGGGTCTGCTGGTGGACCAGTCCGCCGCAGGCGCCCAACAGCCCGCACCCGCCAAGAAACGCTAACGCGCCGCCATCCGCCGGCCCGGCCGGCATGCACCGCACATGACGCCACCCATAATTCGACACCGCAGCGGCCCGCCGGCCACCCCGCCCAACAACGACAACCGGAATTCGCTGATTCTGGCTGTGGCGGTGCACCTGCTGCTGCTGGTTGCCCTGATCTTTGGCGTGAACTGGCATACCGAGAACCCTGGCCCCGTCCAGGTGGAACTCTGGGCAGACGGCAATTCGCCCGTCTCGCCGCCGCCCACGCGGCAGCCCGAACCGCCCAAACCCCAACCCAAGCCGCAGCCCGAGCCGGAGCCTGAAAAGACGCCGGAGCCGCCGCCTCCGCCCCCTCCTCCTCCGCCGCCGCCTGAACCCCAACCGCAGGTCCAGGCCAAGACCGAGGAAGTCGATCCCGAGATCGCCATCCAGGAGGCGAAGAAAAAGCGCGAGCAGGAAGAGAAGGCCCGCCAAGCCGCCGAGGCCGCCAAGGAAAAGGCGCGCCTGGAAGAAGAGCGCAAGCAGGCCGAGCTGAAGGAAAAGAAGCGCCTGGAGCAGGAACGCCAGGCCGCCGAGAAGGCCGCTGCTGAAAAGGCCGCTGCCGAGAAGGCTGCCGCCCAGAAGGCCGCGGCGGAGAAGGCTGCCGCCGAAAAGGCTGCTGCCGAAAAGGCCGCCGCCGAAAAGGCCGCCGCCGAGAAGAAGGCCAAGGAAGAAGCCGCAAAGAAGGCAGCAGCTGAAAAGGCTGCCGCCGAGAAAGCCGCTGCCGAGAAGGCTGCGGCCGAGAAGGCGGCTGCGGAAAAGGCTGCCGCCGAGAAGGCCGCCGCTGCCAAGAAGGCCGCCGCCGACAAGGCGTTGAAGGACGCGTTCCGCAACGACGCCCTGGGCGCCGCCGGCATTCCGGGCGGCACCGCCGACCGCAACCAGGCGGGCGGCGGACGCGACAGCGGCTACGGCGCCAAGGTCCGGGCCTGCGTGCAGCCCGGGGTGGCGTATCCGCCTCCGCCCCGCAGCGGCTCGGGAAATCCGACCGCGCAATACCGGGTACAGTTAGGTTCTGACGGGAAGGTGAATGGCGTCACGTTGACCAGTTCTTCTGGCAACGCGGGCTTCGACCGTGCGGTCGAAACCGGCATCCGCCGTTGCAACCCGTTCCCGAAGCCCTCGACGGGCCGCTACGAACCCATTATTGACGTTGTCTACAGAATGTATGACTGACAGGAGATTGACGAACATGACTCCCGCTTATAGTCGACGAGTACCCACTCTCGCGCTCTGGAGAGCGTATGGAATCGGATTGCTGATGGTGGCGCTTGCCTGCCTGATGGCCATGAAGCCCGCCCACGCGCAGCTGCGTGTCGACATCTCCGGCACCGGCGCCACGCAATACCCCGTGGCCATCGCCGACTTCGCGGTCGATGACACCCACGGCCGCGCACTGGCCGAAGTCATTCGCGCCGACCTGACCCGCACCGGCCAGTTCCGCCTGATCAACGCCGCGGGCTCCGGCCTGAACGTGGATTCCCCGATCGCCCACGACGACTGGCGCGGCAAGGGTGCGGACTTCATCGCCTACGGCAGCATCACGCGGGGCGCCGATGGCCGCTACGACGTGCGCTACCGCCTGGCCGACACGGTCAAGAAGTCGCAGTTGGACGGCGTGGCCTTCTCGGGCACCGAGCAGGAACTGCGCCGCGTGGCCCACCAGATCGCCGATCGCATCTACGAAAAGATCACCGGCGTTCGCGGCGTGTTCTCGACGCGTATCGCGTACGTGCTGAAGAAGGGTTCCACCTACGAACTGCAGGTGGCTGACGCCGACGGCCAGAATCCCCAGGTCGCCCTGCGCTCGCGCGAGCCGATCATTTCGCCGTCCTGGTCGCCCGATGGCAGCAAGCTTGCTTACGTGAGCTTCGAGTCCGGCAAGCCCGTCGTCTATGTGCACACCCTGGCCACCAGCGCGCGTGCACCGGTCGCCAACTTCAAGGGCAACAACAGCGCCCCGGGTTGGTCGCCTGACGGCAGCAAGCTCGCGGTCGCTCTGACGCGTGACGGTTTGTCGCAAATTTACGTCGTTAATGCAGCCGATGGCTCGAATCCGACCCGAGTTACGCGTTCTCCCGGGATTGACACCGAGCCGAGCTTTACGCCTGACGGTGCTTCCATTATCTTTACGAGTGACCGCAGCGGCGGGCCGCAAATCTATCAGACCGGCTCGACAGGCGGCGAAGCCCGCCGTCTCACGTTTAATGGTGGTTACAACATATCACCCCGAATTTCCCCCGACGGATCGACGCTGCTGTACGTTGCAAGACGAGACGGCGCGTTTCGAATCGCATCCTTGAACCTGTCCACTGGCGCCGAAGCCTTGCTGACTGATGGTCGTGACGATCAGTCGCCCAGCTTTGCGCCAAACGGAATGCAAGTGCTCTACGCAGCCATCCAGAATGGCCGTAGCGTGCTTGCAGGTGTCTCGAGCGATGGACGCGTACGACAGACGCTTTCGGTACTGAACGGGGAAATACGTGAACCGACTTGGGGCCCATTTACCCGATAACACGTGTGACTCTCTTTGCAAAGGAACTATCATGAAGTCGCGCATTGCCAAAAGCCTAACCATCGCCGCTCTGGCTGCCGCCCTGGCAGCTTGCAGCTCCGTCCCTCTCGACGATAAAGCGGGTCAGGGTGGAGGCGCTGGCCAAGGATCTTCGGCCTCTGGCCAAATCCTTGATCCTTTCAACCCCCAAAGCATCCTGGCGCAACAGCGCTCGGTGTACTTTGATTTCGACAGCTACACCGTGTCGGACCAATACCGTGGCCTGGTCGAAACCCATGCCAAGTACCTGGCCTCGCACCAACAGCAAAAGGTCAAGATCGAAGGCAACACCGACGAACGCGGCGGTGCTGAGTACAACCTGGCCCTCGGCCAGCGTCGTGCCGACGCCGTGCGTCGCATGATGACCCTGCTGGGCGTCAGCGACAACCAGATCGAAACCATCAGCTTCGGCAAGGAAAAGCCGCGCTCGACGGGTACGACTGAAGCCGACTTTGCCGAAAACCGCCGCGCCGATATCAATTATCTGCGTTAAGCTTTTCGCTTAGTCTGGAGCCCTACCTCGCGTCGGGACGGCCAGCCGGCCGTCCCGACGTTTGTTTTTATCCCCGGGAATATTCATGCGCGATCAAGTTCTGTCCCTGCGTCCCCTGATTGTGGCCACTGGCCTGGCGCTAGCCGCCCTCACGGCCCCCGCTCACGCTTTTTCCGACGATGAAGCCCGCAAGGCCATCCTGGATTTGCGCCAGCAGGTGCAGCAGCAGAACGAGCAAAGCCAGCGCGCCAAGCTTCAATTGGCCGACCAGATCCAATCCCTGCAGCAAGAAATCGCCCAGCTGCGCGACCAGCTCGAGCTGGTGTCGCGCCAGCAACCGAGCGCCAAGCCGGGCGGCGGCGCGCCGGGTAGTGCAAATCCCCCGGGTGCCTCTGCCGGCGATCCCCAGGAACAGACCGCCTATGACGGCGCGATGGACCTGTTCCGCAAGGGCCAATACAAGGAAGCCGCCGAATCGCTGGCCGCCTTCACCGCGCTCTACCCCAACAGCCAGCTCGCGCCCAGCGCCCAGTTCTACCAGGGCAGCAGCCGTTATGCGCTCAAGGACTTCAAGGGCACCATCGAGCAGCTGAACGCCATGGTGCAGAAGTCGCCGGACAACGCCCGCGCGCCGGACGCCCTGCTGATCATCGCGGGCAGCCAGATCGAACTGAACAACCGCGCCGGCGCCAAGGCCACCTTGCAACGCATCGTGCGCGACTACCCCACCACGCCGGCCGCCACCACGGCCAAGAGCCGGCTGCAACTGCTGCAGTAATGCCGCACGCCGCCAGCGCGGCAGGCGCTTACCGCCAGATTCTTCGCCGCCGGGCGGGGCTGATTGCCCTGCTTCTGGCGGCGATTCTGTTTGCGCTGCTGATCGACTTCACCGTAGGCCCGTCCGGCCTGCCCTGGCGCGCGCTCTGGCAGACGCTTGCCGCGCCCGCCGATGCTGATCCGACCTATCGCGTGATTGTCTGGGACATCCGCCTGCCGTCAGCCCTGATGGCGGCGCTGGTAGGCATGACGCTCGGCCTGGCGGGCGCCGAGATGCAGACCATCCTGAACAATCCCCTTGCCAGCCCGTTCACCCTGGGCGTGTCGTCGGCGGCGGCCTTCGGCGCCTCGCTGGCGATCGTGCTCCAGTTCGGGCTGCCGGGCGTGCCCGCCGGCTGGCTGATTGCCGCCAACGCCTTTCTATTTGCCCTGCTGGCGGCGCTGCTGCTGGATGCGGTGGCCCGATGGGGCGGCATGAACACATCGGGCGTCGTGCTGTTCGGCATCGCGATGGTGTTCACCTTCAATGCGCTGGTGTCGCTGGTGCAATTCACCGCCAGCGCCGAAGCCTTGCAGAACCTGGTGTTCTGGACGATGGGCAGCCTGGCGCGTTCCAGCTGGACGACCGTGGGCGTGCTGGCGCTGGCGTTCGCGGTGGCCTTGCCGCTGGCCATGCGGCAATCCTGGAAGCTGACCGCGTTGCGGCTGGGCGAGGACCGCGCCGCCAGCTTTGGCGTGGATGTGCGCCGCGTGCGCGTTGCGGCGTTGGCGCGCGTGAGCCTGCTGTCCGCGCTGGCGGTCGCCTTTGTCGGGACGATCGGGTTCATCGGACTGGTGGCGCCGCACATCGCGCGCCGGCTCTTCGGCGAAGACCACCGCTTCTATCTGCCGGGCAGCGCCCTGGTGGGCGCGGTGATCCTGTCGCTGGCGTCGATCGCATCCAAGAATCTCATGCCGGGCGTGGTGGTGCCCGTGGGCATCGTGACCGCGCTGGTGGGCATTCCCTTCTTCGTTTCCGTCGTGCTGCGCAGGCAATTGCCATGACAAGGCCCGCTCCCGCCCCACGCCCCGTCGGCCTGGCGGTCCAGGCGCTTTCGGCCGGTTACGGGCGCGAAGACGTGCTGCACGACCTGACGATCCCCGCGCTTGCCGCGGGCGAAGTGACGGCGCTGCTGGGTCCGAACGGCAGCGGCAAGTCCACGTTGCTCAAGGCGCTGGCCGGCTTGGTGCGGCCCCGCGCGGGCGGCGCGGCGCTGGACGGGCTGGACCTCACGCGCCTTGACCACGCAGAGCGTGCCCGCCATGTGGTGTACCTGCCTCAAAGCCTGCCGGCGGCCGTACACCTGCGCGTGTTCGAGTCCGTGCTGGTCGCCGCCCGCGCCAGCGGCGTGGCGGCGCGCCCCGTGGACCTTCAAGCCATCGACCAGCTGCTGGCGCGGCTGGGCATCGCGCATCTGGCCCTTCACTATCTGGACGCGCTGTCTGGCGGACAAAAGCAATTGGTGGGGCTGGCGCAGGCGCTGATCCGCCATCCGCGCGTGCTGCTGCTGGACGAGCCGCTATCGGCCCTGGATCTGAACTACCAATTCCACGTCATGCGCCTGCTGCAGCAGGAAACCCGCGAGCATGGCCTGATCAGCCTCATCGTGCTGCACGACCTGAACGTGGCGCTTCAGCATGCGGACCAGGCCGTGATGATTCATGAAGGGCGGCTGCACGCCGCCGGAAGCCCGGCCGACGTCATCACGCCCGACGCGCTGGCTGCCGTCTATGGCGTGCAGGCGCGCGTGGAGGCGTGCTCGAAAGGCCGCCGGCAGGTGCTGATCGACGGTTTGCAGGCGCAGCCGGGCTGAACCGCACAGCCCGGCACGGGCAAGCTCAGGCGCGCTGCGCCACGTCCGCGACGGGCGCGCCCGTCATGTCCGCCAGCTGGGCCGGCGTCAGGTTGAACACGGTATGCGGATGGCCGGCGGCGGCCCACAGGCTTTCGTAATTGAAGAGGTCCGCGTCCAGCAGCATGACCGGCTTGACGGCGTGGCCGATGGGGCAGACGCCGCCGATGGCATAACCGGTCATGTCGCGCACGAAGCGCGCATCGGCCTTGGCCAGTTCGCCAACCTGCGCCGCGACCTTGGCTTCGTCCACACGGTTGGCGCCGCTGGCGATGACGAGCACCGGCGCGTTGTCGGTGGCGCGCCGGAAGATGATGGACTTGGCGATCTGGGCGACTTCGCAGCCCAGCCCCGCGGCCGCCTCGGCCGAAGTCTTGCCCGTCTGGGGCAGCACCACCACGGGTTTGTCATGCCCCAATTCCACGAGCAGACGCGCAACGCGCTGAGCGGATTCCGGCAAGGCGGCGATGGATTCTGGCGACATCGTTGAAAACTCCGTTCAAGAAAACTGGCCCGCGCGCGGACGGTGCCGGCGGGCCGCAGACGAGTGTATCAGCGTCCGGCCGGGCCGCCGCGCCCCGACGCCGGGCTAGAATGCGGACCTGACTACACGTCCCGATCCCCATGCGTTCCGAACCCGTTTTGCCTTTGCAGACCGCGCCCATCGGCGGTTATGCCATGTCCTACACCGAGTACGGCAGCGGCACGCCGCTGGTGCTGGTGCACGGCTCCCTGTCCGACAGCCGCTACTGGAAGTCGCAGATGGCGCCGCTGGGGCGTTCGTTCCGGGTGCTGGCCGTGTGCCTGCGCCGCTATTGGCCCGAGGCCTGGGACGGCGAAGGCGGCGGCTTTTCGGTCGAGCAGCATGCCAGCGATGTGCTGGAATTCATCGACACGGTGGCTGGCGGCCCGGCCCATCTGGTGGGCCACTCACGCGGCGGGCGTGTCGCCCTGGAAGCCGCCCTGCGTCAGCCGCAATCGCTGCGCAGTCTTACGCTGGCGGATCCCGGCCTGCAGTTGCCCGGGTGCGCCGACGAACGCGGGGGCTTTCGCCAACGCGCCCTGACGCTGATCCGGCAAGGCGACATCGAGGAAGGGTTGGCGCTGTTCGTGGACACGGTGACCGGCCCCAACACCTGGCAGCGCATGGTGCCGTGGTTCAAGGAGATGGTGCGCGACAACGTGGGCACGCTCTTCGGACAGGTGGACGAACGGCCGGACACCCTGACGCCCGAGCAGATCGGCGGCGTGACGATGCCGGTGCTGCTGATTGGCGGCGCGCTGAGCCCGGCGCCCTATCCCGCGGTGCTCGATGCGCTGGCGCGATGGCTGCCGCAATCCCGCCGCATCGACATCGTGGGCTCTTCGCACGGCATGAATCTGGGTAACCCCCGCGCCTTCAATGGTGCCATCCAGGAATTCATCGGCGGTTGATCCGCGCGGTCAGGGCTCGACCGACGGCGTGTGCTTCAGGCGCCGCAGCACAAACGTAGAACGGCTGTGCCGCACGCCGCGCAGCTTGTACAGCCGCTTGCGCAGGAATTCCTCGTAGCCTTCCGTGCCCGCCACGGCAACCTTGATCAGGTAGTCGTATTCGCCCGTGACCAGAAACGCCTCGACCACTTCGGGCAGGCGGCTGATTTCCTCGCCAAAGCGCGCCAGCGTGTCGTCGTCGTGGTGCTCAAGCGTGACTTCGATCATTACCGTGTCCGGCAGCCCCAGCGCCTTCTGGTTCAGCAAGGCCGCATAACCTTCGATCACCCCCGCCTCTTCCAGCGCCTTGACGCGGTTCCAGCAGGGCGTGGGCGACAGGCCGACCGTTTCGGCCAGCTTCAGGTTCGTCAGCCGGCCATCCGCGCGCAGGGCGCGCAGGATCTTGCGGTCGGTGTCATCGAGTTTGGGCAATGTGGGCATGGCTGACGGACTATTGAAGGAAGAATCCCTATGGCAGCGGATTTTACAGAAATTAGATTCTTCAAAGCGTCGTAAACCGGCGTGAATCAAGAAACCTATTTTGCGCATGACGCCGTAGACTTTCCTCAAGGCGCGCACCTATCCCGCGCGTCCCGATTCGGCGCTCACGCTGCGGCACAACCCGGCGGGTGCGCCGGCAGTTTTCACGCAGCAAGCCCGCGCGCCGATCCGCGCGGCTGGAAATCATGCCTCACGCAGCAGCACCCGCGAAATCCGGTCTCGGCCTATCCGGCGCCGTCATGCTTTTCGTCGCCCCCGCGCTCTTCGCCTCAAACATGGTTGCGGCCCGCTGGGCGCACGACGCCAACCTTCCCCCCGTCTTTCTCGCCTTCGGCCGCTGGCTGATTGCCCTGCTGATCCTGTTGCCCTTTGCCGCCCCCGCCTTGCGCGCCCATCGCCGGGCCTTGTGGCGCGGCCTGTCGGCGCTGTTGCCGCTGGCCGTGCTGGGCATGGGCGTGGCGGTGGCGCCGCAGTACATCGGCGCGCAGACCACTAGCGCCACCAACATTGCACTGATCTTTTCGTGCAGCCCGCTGCTGGTGACGCTGCTGGAAGCGGTGTTTTGGCGCAAGCCGCTGTCAGCGCCCCGCGCGGCCGGCCTGGCGCTGGCGTTGACCGGCGTGCTGGTGGTGCTGACGCGCGGCGACGCCCACGCGCTGGTGCGGCTGGCGTTCGGACAAGGAGATCTGTGGGTGCTGCTGGCCGCCACCGGCTGGGCGTTGTACACGGTGCTGCAAAAGCGCCTGACCCTGCCTGCGGTGCCCGACAGCGCGCGGCTCGCGACGATGATGCTGGGCGGCGCAGTGGCGCTGGCGCCCTTTGCCGGCATTGAAGCGGCAGCCGGCATGGCGCCTGCGTGGACGGACCCGCGCCTGGCAGCGGTGCTGCTGTTCCTGGCGGTGGTGCCGAGCCTGGGCGCCTATTACGTCTATGGCCGGCTTATCAGCGTGGCCGGTCCCGCAACCGCGGGCCTGTCGATGTTCCTGGTGCCGGTCTACGCGGCGCTGCTGGCCTGGCCGCTGCTGGGCGAGGCCCCGCAGCTCTTTCATGCCTACGGCTTTGCCATGATCCTGCTGGGCGTGAAGCTGGCCTCGTCGCGGCTGCGCCCGGCGGCGGCCGCAGCCGCCGCCTGAGGTCACTGCACGAAGGTCAGCGGCCCGCGCCCTGCGCCGCCATGACTTCCTGCGCCACCTGGCGGGGCGCTTCGGCGTAGTGCTTGAACTCCATCGTGTAGGTCGCGCGGCCCTGTGTCAGCGAGCGCAGCGAGGTGGAGTAGCCAAACATCTCGGCCAAGGGCACCTCGGCGCGCACGACCTTGCCGCCGCCGCCCGCGATGTCTTCCATGCCCTGCACCATGCCGCGCCGCGACGACAGATCGCCCATGACGTTGCCGGTGAAATCTTCGGGCGTCTCGACCTCGACCTGCATCATGGGTTCCAGCAGCACGGGATCGGCGCGCCGCATGCCTTCCTTGAATGCCATCGAGCCGGCCATCTTGAACGCGTTTTCGTTCGAGTCGACGTCGTGGTACGACCCGAAGAACAGCGTCACCTTCACGTCCACAACCGGATACCCGGCCAGCACGCCGGCGTTAAGGGCCTCGCGAATGCCCTTGTCGACCGCCGGGATGAACTCGCGCGGCACCACGCCGCCCTTGATCGCGTCGACGAATTCGTAGCCCTTGCCCGCCTCTTGCGGCTCGAGCTTGAGCACCACGTGGCCGTACTGGCCGCGGCCGCCCGACTGCTTGACGAACTTGCCTTCAACCTCGTTGCAGGTCTTGCGGATGGTCTCGCGGTACGCCACCTGCGGCTTGCCCACCGTGGCTTCCACGTTGAATTCGCGCTTCATGCGATCGACCAGGATTTCCAGGTGCAGCTCGCCCATGCCGGAAATGATGGTCTGCCCGGATTCCTCGTCGGTGCGCACGCGGAATGACGGATCTTCCTGCGCCAGGCGGCCCAGCGCGATGCCCATCTTTTCCTGGTCGGCCTTGGTCTTGGGTTCCACGGCCTGCGAAATGACGGGCTCGGGGAACACCATGCGTTCGAGGATGATGATGTGCGAGGGATCGGTCAGCGTGTCGCCGGTGGTGACGTCCTTGATGCCGACGGCCGCGGCGATGTCGCCCGCATAGACTTCGGTGATCTCGCGCCGTTCGTTGGCGTGCATCTGCAGGATGCGGCCCAGGCGCTCTTTCTTTTCCTTGATGGGGTTGTAGACCGAGTCGCCCGACTTCACCACGCCCGAATAGACGCGGAAGAACACGAGCTGCCCGACGAAGGGATCGGTCATGATCTTGAAGGCAAGCGCGGAGAACGGCTCGTTGTCGGTCGGATGACGCTCGATTTCGTGGTCGCGCTGGTCATGGCCCTTGATGGCGGGCACATCCACCGGCGAGGGCATGTAGTCGATGACCGCATCCAGCATTGCTTGCACGCCCTTGTTCTTGAAGGCGCTGCCGCACAGCATCGGCACGATCTCGTTGGCGATCGTGCGGGCTCGCAGGCCTTCCTTGATTTCCGCTTCGGTCAGCGGTTCGCCGGACAGGTATTTTTCAAGCAGGGTTTCATTGGCCTCGGCGGCCTTTTCCACCATCTTCTCGTGCCATTCCTGCGCCTGGTCCTGCATAGCCGCCGGGATGTCCACGTACTGGAACTTCACGCCCTGGCTGGCGTCGTCCCAGATGATGGCCTTCATCTTGACCAGATCGATCACGCCCTCGAAGTGGTCTTCGGCGCCCACCGGCAACTGGATGGGCACGGCGTCGCCCTTCAGGCGCTCGGCGATCTGGCGCTGCACGCGCAGGAAGTCCGCGCCGACGCGATCCATCTTGTTGACGAAGGCCAGCCGCGGCACCTTGTATTTGTTGGCCTGGCGCCAGACGGTCTCGGACTGCGGCTGCACGCCGCCCACGGCGTCATAGACCATGACGGCGCCGTCCAGCACGCGCATGGAGCGTTCGACCTCGATGGTGAAGTCGACGTGGCCCGGCGTGTCGATGATGTTGATGCGGTGCTCGGGATAGTTGCCCGCCATGCCCTTCCAGAAGGCGGTGGTGGCGGCCGACGTGATGGTGATGCCGCGTTCCTGCTCCTGCTCCATCCAGTCCATCACCGCAGCGCCGTCATGGACCTCGCCAATCTTGTGGGTGATGCCGGTGTAGAAGAGGATGCGCTCGGTGGTCGTCGTTTTGCCTGCGTCAATATGGGCGCTGATGCCGATATTGCGATAAAGCTCGATGCGCGTCTTGCGGGTCATGGCCTCTTCCTACGGTTGGATGAAGATGCGTAAATATTACGCGCCGTGCGGCAAGATACAAGCCTGAATAGGCCCGCTGACGCGAGTTTGGCGGGTCCATGAGTTTGGACCCGCCATACCAACGTATAAGCGCTTGCGCCGGGCATGAAAAAGCCCCTCTGACAGAGGGGCCTTGGCGCATGCGGTGGCGCGCTATGCGCACCAAGTTGGCGCGCAATTACTTCTTGTCTTCCTTGACGCGATAGACCAGCACGGCAGTGGTGGCCAGCGAGAGCACCTTGGCGGTAACGCTGCCCAGCAGCAGGCGCGACAGGCCGCTGCGGCCGTGGCTGCCGATGAAGATAAGATCGCAGCCCGCATCGGTGGCGGCCTGGACAATGCCGTCGGCCACGTTGAAGTTGGACACGGCGCGCGCTTCGACCTTGACGCCAGCGGTATCGGCGCGGTCGCTGATCTGCTTGAGGTACTTGTCGGCTTGCTCGGCGGAGGCCTTTTCGTAGTCTTCGTCGGTGATGGCATAGGCCGCGGCCATGCCGTCAAAACCGATGGTGGCAGCGAAGGGCTGCGTCACGTAGAGGGCGACGACTTCGGCGCCAACTTCGCGCGCGAAGCAGATACCTGCGTTGGCGGCTTGCGCCGAGAGCGGGGAACCGTCGGTGGGAATCAGGATCTTCTTGAACATCTTGCCTGCTCCTGTGTTGGAGGAATCTTTATGCTACCGGAAAGCCGCCGGGCCGACATCAGCCGAACCGGCGGCCTTGACGAGGGTCAAGGCGGGGTTTATCCCAACTGCTGGGCAGCCGCAAACAGGTTGGTGCAGCGGGTGCCGGTGCGGCAGTATGCCAGGACCGGGCCCGGCAGGGTGCGCAGCAGTTCCGCAAAGCGGGCGACGTCGGCGGCGGTCATGGCGCTACCCACGACGGGCTGATATTCGATCTGCAGGCCGGCTTCCTGCGCGGCGCGCGACACGTCGGCGGCGGTGGGCTGGTCCGGACCGCCTTCAAAATCGGGGCGGTTGATGATGACGCTCTTGTACCCGGCGGCGGCCACGTCGGCCATGTCGTCGGGGCCCAGTTGCGGGGCGACGGCAAAGTTCTGGGTAAGGGGCTTGATGGGTGCGGACATGACGGTTCCTTCGGTGGCTGGGCGATCTGGCTCGGAATTATTGATTGTAGGACCCGTTTTGCGCGAAAAGTTTTTCCAGTTCGGCCCAGATGCCCCGGTGGTCGGCAATCGATACCGAAAAGCGCAACATGGTCGACGGCGCCTGCGTCGGCGAGAACAGCGTCCCCGGCGCGAGCAGCATGCCGCGGTCCGCGGCCTCGCGCGCCAGCACCTCGGAATCCCGGCCGCAATCGGCCCAGACGAACATGCCGGCGTGCGCCTCGTGCGGGATGGTCAGGCCCAGTTTCAGCAAGCCCTTCATGCAGCGCTGGCGCGCGTCGTCGACCCGCTGTCGCACGCGTTCGATATGACGCCGGTACTGCCCTTCCATGAGGACGCGGTGCACGACGCGCTCGCCCAGTTCGGGTGAAGTCAGACCCGCCAGCATCTTCAGGTCGGCCAGCTTCTGCAGCAGTTCGGCATTGGCCGCCACATAGCCCACGCGCAGGCTTGCCGCCAGCATCTTGGAGTATCCCCCCACGAAGATGACGCGGTTCAGCCGGTCCAGGGCCGCGAGCTTGATGGCGCCGCCCGGATGCAGCTCGCCGTAGGTGTCGTCTTCGACGACCATGAAATCGTGGCGTTCGGCGATGCGCAGGATGCCGTAGGCGGCCCCGGCGGACAGCGTGTGGCCGGTGGGGTTGTGAACCGATCCGTTGATGATGAACAGCTTGGGCTTGTGCTGCGCGGCCAGTTGCTCAAGCAGGTCGAGGTCCGGGCCGTCGGGGCCGCGCGGCACGCCGATCAGGCGGGCGCCAAAGGCGGCAAGGCGGCCGAAGATCACGAACCAGGCCGGGTCCTCGACCAGAACGGTATCGCCCGGCTTGACCAGATGGCGCGCGATGAGATCCAGCCCGTGGGTGACGCCGTTGGTCGTGAGCAGGTTGAGCTCGGGATGGGCGGGAACGCCCTCGTTCTGCAGCACCGCGGCGATCTGCTGGCGCAGGGGCGCAAAACCCTGGGGGCTGCCGTAGCTGACGAGGTTGGCGCGCACCGAGCGGCCCACCGCGCGCACGGCGCCAGCCACCATGTCGGGATCCAGCCAGTCGGCCGGCAGGAGGCCCGCCCCGCCCGGCATGCCCGGCGCGTTGGATTCCCGGAACATGCTGCGCAACAGCCAGGCGACGTCCACCCGCGCGGGCGGCGCGAGCGTGCTGGGCGCAGCCGCAGCCACCGCCGTCAGCGGGCCGCTGCGGGCCTTCACGAAAAACCCCGCGCCCCGGCGCGATTGCACCAGCCCGCGGGCCACGAGGCGGTCGTAGGCCTCGACCACGGTGAAGCGGCTGACACCCGACTGTTCGGCCATCTTGCGGATGGACGGCAGGCGCGTGCCGGGCCGCAAGCCTTGCTCGTCGATGCGGCGGGCCAGGCCATCGGCCAGTTGCGCCACCAGGGTGGCATCGGCCTGGCGCACGGGCTGCCAGGGCATGGAAGGAGAGGACGGAGCAACTGTCATGGAGATTTGACCAGGCCAGTGATTAAAGTGACACGCCATTGTGTACCGGTACTGTACTGATGGCTGTGCGTAGAGTGACAGCAATGCCGAAAGCCTGCAACCGCAGGCGCGGCCAATGAGACATTTTTCCGGTGCTGTCATGACCCGTCCCGCGCTCTTCCCCTCGCCTTCGGCGGCTTCCGCCGCCTCGTCCTCCCTATGGGAGGGATACGGCTACGGTTTCCTGGGCGTGCTGGTGTTTTCGCTGACGCTGCCCATGACCCGCGTGGCGGTGGCCGAACTGGCGCCGCTGCTGGTGGGACTGGGCCGCGCGCTGATCGCCGCGCTGCCCGCCGTGGCCCTGCTGTGGCTGACCCGCAGCCGCCGTCCCAATCGCGCGGAATGGCCGGGCGTGATCCTGGCGGCGCTGGGCATCGTCGTGGGCTGGCCGCTGGCCTCGTCGATCGCGATGCAGACGGTGCCTTCGTCGCAAGGCGCGGTATTCAACGGCCTGCTGCCGCTGTCCACCGCCGCCTTTGCCGCGCTGCGCAGCGGTGAAAGGCCTTCCGCCGCCTTCTGGGGCTGGGCCGTCGCGGGCGCCGCGCTGGTTACCGCTTATGCGCTGCGCCAGGGCGAGGGCACGCTGACTGCCGGCTACGTGTGGCTGCTGGTGGCTGTGGTGCTGGGCGGCATGGGCTACGCCGAGGGCGCGCGCGCCTCGCGCACGCTGGGCGGTTGGCGCACAATATGTTGGGCGCTTGCCATCAGCGCGCCCGTGGTGGCCCTGCCGGTCGGCTGGATGGCGGCACAGCAGCCCCACTGGCCCAGCCCGGACGTCATCGCTGCCTGCGCCTACCTGGCCTTCGGCTCGATGTTCCTGGGATTTTTCGCCTGGTACCGCGGCCTGGCCGCCGGCGGAATTGCCCGGGTCGGACAAGTGCAATTGCTGCAACCCTTCCTTACCGTCGTGGCCGCTGCTTTGCTGTTTGGCGAAACCGTGGAGGCGACGACGTTCGTGTTTGCCGCCGCCGTGATCGCCGTTATTGCCGGCGGACGCCGCGCCATCGTGAGGACCCCGAAATGAACCTGCTTCCCGCCAATTGGGCCGACGTCCCGCTGGCCTCGCTTTCCCTGCTGGGCCCGCTGGCGTTGTTTGCGCTGGTCAGCTCGATCACGCCCGGCCCCAATAACGTCATGCTGGCCTCGTCGGGGCTGAACTTCGGGTTCCGGCGCAGCGTGCCGCATCTGCTGGGCGTGAACCTGGGCTTCACGCTGATGATCTTTCTGGTGGGCGTCGGCCTGGGTTCGGTCTTTCAGCAGACGCCCGCCCTCTACACCGTCCTGAAGTACGCCGGCGCAGCCTATCTGCTGTATCTGGCGTGGAAGATCGCCAACTCCGGCCCGCTGGACGAGGGCGAGGCGCGCGGCAAGCCGTTCACGTTCCTGCAGGCCGCCGCCTTCCAGTGGGTCAATCCCAAGGCCTGGGTGATGGCGGTGGGCGTGGTGGCGACCTACACGCCGCAGAACGGCTTCTTCGCCAATCTGGTGATTGCGACGCTGGTGTGCGGCATCGTCAACCTGCCCAGCATCGGCATCTGGGTGACCTTCGGCACGGCCCTGCGCCGCGTGCTGCACCGGCCTGCCGCCATCCGCGCCTTCAATGTGGGCATGGCCCTGCTGCTGGTGGCCTCGCTGTATCCCGTCGCGCTGGAACTGCTCCACTGACCCGCCCTTCAGGCCAGCAGCCCCACCACCACGGCCGGCGTGACCAGCACGTTGAACAGGCCCGCCATCACCATCACCAGGCCCGCGACTGCGCCCTCTTCGGCGGCCAGCTCGCGGGCCTTGGCCGTGCCCGCGCCGTGCGCCCCCATGCCGAATAGCGCGCCGCGCGCCAATGCCGAGCGCAGCGGCAGCCACCTGCACATGAGCTGGCCGATGGCCGCGCCAAACACGCCCGTCACGATGACGAAAACGGCCGTCAGGTCGGGCACGCCGCCCACGTGGGACGACACCGCCACGGCAAACGGCGTGGCGACCGAGCGCGGCAACAAGCTGAGCCGCAGGTCCGGCGGCAAATCCAGCAGGCTGCCCAGCAGCCATGCGCTGGCCCCCGCGATGCCGCTGCCCACCGCCACCCCGGCGGCCAGCACCGGCCAGTAGCGCCGGATCAGCGCGCGCTGCTGATACAGCGGCAAGGCGAACGCCACGATGACCGGGCCCAGCATGGCCATCAGCCAGTGCGAGCCGGACATGTATTCGCGATAGCCGGTATGCAGCAGGATGGCCAGCGTCAGCAGGAGCGCGGGCGCAACGACCAGCGTGGACGTCCACCAGTAGGCATAGCGGCGGTAGAACAGACGCGCGCAGACGTAGGCGGCGACCGTCGCGGCCGGCCAGAAAAGCAGGTTGAATTCAGACCGCATGGCGGTTCATCCAGCGGTAGCAAAGATCGATGGTGAGCGCCGTGCCTGCCATGACGAGCGCCGTGCCCAGCAGGATGACCGCCAGCAATTTGACGCCCAGCAGCCCCAGGAATTCACGGTGGTCCAGCAGCGACATGACCGCCGGGACGAAGAAGAGCAGCATTTCGCCCAGCAGCCAGCTTGCGCCGCGCTGCACATTGCGCACGCGCAACCGGCGCGTCGCCAGCAGGAGCAGCACCAGCGCCATCCCGATGACGCCGCCGGGCACCGGCAGGCCCGAGGCCTGCGCCACCGCCTGCCCCGCCAGGGAGAAAAGAACGATCAACGCGATCTGGAGCAGACGGCTGCGGCGCAGCGCGCTGCGCAAAAGGATGGAATGGCGAAAGCGGGTCATGAGACGAAATCCAGCGGCAAGGTTCCGTTGTACGCCTGCGGCAGGCATAGATAAAATGAATTCGATGAATCCCTTCTATTCCAATCAGGCATAGCCATGGAACTGCGTACGTTGCGCGCCCTGGTCGAAGTCGTCCGGCAAGGCGGCTTTTCCCAGGCTTCGAAGGTCATCCATGCCACCCAACCCACGGTCAGCAAAGCCGTGCGTCAACTGGAGGATGAACTGGGCATGCCGCTTCTGGACCGACAGGCGCAACCGTTAAGGCTGACGGCGGCTGGCGAGATCGTGTACCGGCGCGCCATCGCCATGTTGGCCGAACGCGACGATCTGCGGGCCGAGCTGGACGATCTGAAGGGCTTGAAGCGCGGCGTGCTGCGCCTGGGCCTGCCGCCGCTGGGCAGCAGTTCTTTGTTCGCGCCAATGTTCGCGCGCTTTCGCAGCCGCTATCCCCGCATCGAGATCAGTCTGGTGGAACATGGCAGCCGCCGCCTCGAAGAGATGGTGATGGCCGGCGAAATCGAGCTGGCGGGGTCGCTCAAGCCGGTGCCCGACCATTTCGAATGGCAGCCGGTGGCACGCGAACCGCTGGTCGCCCTGATGCCCGCCGACCATCCGCAGGCCCACGCGGCGTCCGTGGGGCTGCACGACCTGCGCGACTCGCCCTTCATCCTGTTCGAGAGCGGCTTTGCCTTGAATCGCATCATCCACGACGCGTGTCAGCGGGCGGGCTTCATGCCGGCCATCGCCGCGCGCAGCGGCCAGATCGATTTCATCGTGGCGCTGGTGGCCGCGGGGCTGGGCGTCGCCTTCCTGCCGCGCATTACGGCAGACGTGGCGCTGCACGCAGGCGTGGCGCGCGCGCCCTTGCGCGATACGGGGACGGACTGGGAAATGGTGCTGGTGTGGCGCCGCGGCGGCTACCTGTCCTACGCCGCGCAGGCATGGCTGGCGTTGACGCGCGAGGTGCATCCCGGCACCCCGTGACGGCGCCTGGCCGGCCGCGCCGGAGTATGCTGATGCCGGAACCCAACCCGACTTGCCGGGTCAGACCCTTCATGCCCGCCTTGCCCCGCTTCTCTGCCCGCCGACTGTTTGCCGCCGCCGTGCTCACCGCCGCCGGCGTGGTCGGTTGCACGCAACTGGATTCCTGGCAACGGCAGACCATTTTTTCGCCGCAATCCGAGCCGCAATCGTGGTGGCGGGACCCCGCCGCCGGGACGCAGGTGTACGACCTGACGCTGGAAAACGGCGACAAGGTGCGTGCGTGGTATCTGGCAAGCCCCAAGCCGGGCGCCCCCACGGTCCTGTATCTGCATGGCGCGCGCTGGAACCTGAATGGCAGCGCGTTCCGTATCGACGGCTGGAGCCGGATGGGATATTCCATGCTGGCGATCGACTATCGCGGGTTTGGCGCGTCCACGCCGCGTCTGCCGTCCGAGGAAAGCGCGCTGCAGGACGCCATGGCGGGCCTGAAGGAACTGGCGCGGCTGCAGCCCGATCCGGCGCGCCGCTTCGTCTACGGGCACAGCCTGGGCGGCGCAATCGCCATCGACCTGGCCTCGCGTCCGGAGCAGCCGGACTTTGCCGGCCTGATCGTGGAATCCAGCTTCACCAGCATCGGCGCGATGCTGGCCACCCTGCGCTGGGGCAACGTGCCCGGCGCCAGCCTGCTGGTCACGCAGCCGTTTGCTTCCGTGGACAAGCTGGCCCAGCTGCATACGCCGATGCTGTTCATGCACGGCACCGCGGACCGCGTGGTGCCGCACACCATGAGCGACGAGCTCTTTGCGGCCGCCCGCAACGTAGCGCCGGATTTGAAGCGGCTGGTCAAGATTGAAGGCGCCTCGCATTCGGGCGCCTTCCGCAGCGGCACGCAGTACGAAACCGCCGTCAAGACCTTCATGCAGGACGCCCGCCAGGCCTACCAGCGCAAGAAGGGTTGAGCCTTTATGCCTCGGCGGCGGCAGCGCCGCGGCGCGACAGCCAGGCGATCACGCGGGAACGCGCGCGGTCGTAGGCCAGGTTGTAGAAGAAGGCATAGGGCAGATAAAACAGCACCAGCGCGATATCCAGCACGAAGGCTTCCCACAAGCTGATGCTGAGCCACCAGGCCGCCAGCGGGATCACGATGAGGATCAGGCCGAACTCAAAGCCGAATGCATGCACCACGCGCACCCGAAAAGTGCGCGTCCAGCCAAAACGGTTTTCGATGCGGTCAAAGCCCGCGTTGTAGATCATGTTCCACACCAGCGCGATCCAGGCGATCACCGCGGTCAGCACGCCCATTTCAAACAGGGATTTGCCCATGGCCCAGGCCGCCACGGGGGCACACAGCCCGATCGCGATGATTTCGAACAGGAAGGCGTGGAGGAATCGTTCTTTGAGGGTTTTCTTGGCTTGCGTCATGACCCACCTGCGGTCGGTTTGCTTCGGAGTGGCGGCATTTTCCACGCCTATCCCGTTACGATAAAGATCATATCCATCGGAAAATCCGATACTCCGACCGATCACCGCCATGCGTCATTCCCTTGAATCCCTGGCCGCCTTCGCTCAGGTAGCCGCCGAAGGCTCTTTCTCGGCCGCGGCCCGCAAGCTGGGCAAAAGCCAATCCACGATCAGCGAGACCATCGCCAACCTGGAGGTGGACCTGAACGTCACGCTGTTCGATCGCAGCCAGCGCCAGCCCGCGCTGACCGCCGCGGGCAAGGTGCTGCTGGGACAGGCCATGCAGGTGCTGGCCGCCAACGACCGACTGAACCGCAGCGCCAGCCAGTTGTCCGAAGGCCTGGAACCCCGGCTTACGGTCGTGCTGTCCGACACCTTCCAGTCGCGCACGTTCGAAACCATGCTGAGCCAGATCGACAAGCGCTACCCGGCCCTGCGCTTCGAATGCCTGATCGCGGAATACGAGGACGTGGTGGCGCTGGTGCAGCAGGGCCGTGCCCACGTCGGCCTGATGGCCGCGCAGGAAACCTACCCGCCGGACGTGGCACGTGCGTGCCTGGCCGAAGGCTCGGAAATCGTCCTGTGCGTGGGGCGTTCGCATCCGCTGGCCAGCCTGCCGTCGGTCACGTCCGACCACCTGAGAACCGAACGCGAACTGCGCCTGAGCACGTACGAGCTGGATGACAAGGACGCCACGCCCGCGCACGCGACGTGGTCGGCGCCCGGCTACCTGATGCTGCTGGAAATGGCAAGTCTGGGATTCGGCTGGACCGAACTGCCGCGCTGGATGATCCAGCGCTTTGGCGGCGATCAGCTCGTGGAACTGAAGGTGCCGGGATGGCCGCGCCGGATCCATGTCGACGCGGTCTGGTCGACCCGGCGCGCGCTGGGGCCGGCGGGCGCATGGCTGCTGGAAAGCCTCACGCGGGGATAGCGCGTCCCACTACCGGCAACTCGTGATCGGCGCGTGTCAACGCCAGGCGCGTGATGCGCACGCCGTTGGCGTCCAGCCAGTCACCCAGCTTGGGGCTGGCCAGCACGTCGAATTCGGCACGGCGCTGGCGCGCCATCGCGCTGTCCTGCTCGTTGCTTTTAGCAAACCCCAATGCCGGATGGCACATGACGAGGTCGCCCTCGCGCGCATTGAACAGCCAGGTCTGCAAGAGCTGCGCGTAGCGGCGCTGGCCGCCGTCGAACGCATACACGCCCAACAGGCGCCGGTTGGTCCGCCAGCCGCTTGAACGGGCCTCGCGCGCCAGCGCCGCCGCCCCCAACGCGCCGATCACATGCGCCTTGAACGATTCCTTGAGCGGAATGCCGCATTGCATGCCGGGCGCCGTGTGGCGCAACCAGGGCCTTTGCGTGCCGTAACGCTGCGCGAGCCGCGCCAGGACGCGCTTGCGGATGCCGGGCAATTGATGGACGTGCTGATGTCCGTCGACATAGTCCGGCGCGCGGCCGAACGCGGCTTCGAAAGCGTCGAACTGTTCATCAAGCCGCGCATCGATCCAGGCGGCATCGAGCCGGCCCGCATAGGCCTTCAGGATCAACGCGCCGAGCGAAGGCAGCGGTTCGGCGTCCGCGCCCAGCGTTTCCGAGAAGTTCAGATGCAGGCCGATGTCCACATCCTGCGCCGCCAGCCTGGGGGCATTGGCGGCGAACGTGGGGCCCAAGGAGAGACAGCTGACCGCGCTGACCCGCCGCATGCCGGCCAGCGCAATCATGCCCTCATCGACGTCCGCATTCATGCCAAAATCATCACCGCACACCACGACGCGCTTGCTCATCAACGTCTCTCCATTCAGCTCTTCGACACATTCCCCATGCGCACCCTCATCCGGCAGATCAGCCTTTTCGTCGCCGTCGGCTGCGCTGCCGCCGCAACGCATTGGGCCGTTACCGTGGGCTGCGTCGAAGCGTTCGGCGCACCGCCGCTGGCGGCCAACCTGATCGGCTGGCTGAGCGCCTTCGTGGTGTCCTTCAGCGGCCATTACCGGCTCACGTTTCGACATTCGCCCATACCCTGGACCGTAGCGGCCCGTCGTTTCTTTTTTATTTCAGCGATCGGCTTTGCGATCAACGAATCTGCCTATGCCTGGTTGCTGCACGCCACCGACGTACCCTACGACACGCTGCTGGCGCTGATCCTCATCGGTCTGGCGTTCGGCACCTTCATCGCTAGCCGGCTGTGGGCGTTCCGGCACAAACCCGCTGCCTGAGCGCCGCACCCGCGTCCACGCGCCACATCGCATGCCGGGCGCTCGTCACGACGGGCGCCAGTCCTTGCAGCGGCAGGTAGATGGCGCCATCGCCATGACCGCCCCACACCCAGAACCGCGCCCCGTCCGGCGCCGCGCACAGCGTGGCGTTGAACTGCGCGGCGCTGATCAGCACCTGTTTGCCGGTGACCGGATCGAACTTTGCGGCGTCGTATAGCTCCTTGCGCCAGTTGTCGCGCACCGGCACCTCAGGATTGAGCCAGTCGTCCACGACCCAGGTGGGCCGAGGTGCGCGCGCATAGAGCGCCAGGTCGAAGGGATAGGCGTGCAGCGACACGAAGGTATCGTCCGGACGCGCTTCCTGCCGCACGACCTGGGCCAGCGGCGCGGCGCTGCCCTTCGCATTGAATGCGGTGATGCCCACGGCGATGACGCAGATCCCGGCGGCGACCGCGGCGCTGATGCGCACCAGCCGCGGCGTCGTCAAACCGTTCTCGCTGCGCCACGCTGCCAGGATGACCTCTGCCAGCAGAAACGCGACCGGCGCCAGCGCAGGCAGCACATAGCCAATCAGCTTGGAATGCGGCAACGAAAAGAACACCACGACCACGGCGAACCACACCGCAGCCAGGCGCCGCAGGCTGCGCGCCGGCCCCGCGATCCAGAACGCGCGGCGCAGGATGCCGCCGCCCCATAGCGACCACGGCAGGCTCAAGCCGGCCAGCACGGGCAGGTAGAACCAGAACGGCTGGGCATTATTGAAACCGCCGGCCGCGAAGCGCTGGAAATGCTGATAGACGAAGAAGTAGTCGTAAAAGCCCGGAAACCGCATCTGCATCAGCACGAACCACGGCGCCGCCACCGCCAGGAACACCAGCAGCGCCGGCGGCCAGACCAGCGCCCCAAGCCCGCGCCAGCGCCGCTCCCAGACCAGCCACAGCAACAGGATGGCGCCGGGCAGCACCAGGCCGATCAGCCCCTTGGCCAGCACCGCCAGCGCGGCCAGCGCGCCGGCCGCCACGGACATCGCGCGCCACCGTTCGCCACGCTCGACGCGCAACACGGTTTCCGCGGCAGCCAGCACGCACAGCGTAATGAGGCCCGCCACCAGCATGTCCAGGTTGGCAAACTGCGCGCCGCCATAGAAGAACGGCACGGTGCAAAGGACCAGCACCGTCAACGAGGCGACCGCCGCGTCGCGATGCCGGCGCACGAATACGTACAAACCGGCGGCCGCGCTCCACGCGGCCAGCCACGACGGCAAGCGCGCCGCCCACGGATGCACGCCAAACACCGAAAACGATAGTTCGGTCAGCCAGTAATACAGCGGCGGCTTGTGAAAGTACGGCATGCCGTCCAGCAGCGGGACGGCGTGGGAGCCGCTGCGCAGCATGTCCCAGGCCACGCCGGCGTAACGCCCTTCGTCGGGCAGCGTCAGCGGACGCACCCACGCCAACCAGGCCAGCCAGATTCCCGCGGCCAGCAGCAGCCATCCTGCCGGCGGGGTCCATTCGGAGCGCGCCGGCTTCTCAAGGTTGGCCATCATCAGCCCTGCGCCTTGCCGGCGGGACCGCCTCGGGTGCGTCGCACGACAAACAGCGGACGGCCCTTCACTTCGTCGAAGATGCGGGCGACATATTCGCCCACGACGCCCAGCGAGATCAGGTTGACGCCCGCAAAGAACAGCACTGCCGTCACGATGGTCGTCCACCCGGATACGGCGTTGCCGGACATCAGATAGTCCAACACCAGGAATCCCGCATAGGCCAGCGCCAGGACGGCAAACGCCACGCCCACCAGGCTGACCATGCGCAGCGGCCAGGTCGTAAAGGCAGTCAGTCCGTCCAGCGCCAGACGGAACAGGCGCAGACCGCTATAGGTGCTGGTGCCGTGCATGCGCTCGTCGGGCGTGTACGGCAGGGCCTCGCCCTTGAACCCGACCCAGGCATACAGGCCTTTCATGAAGCGGGTGCGCTCGGGCAGCGCGATCAGCGCGTCGACCACGCTGCGGTCCATCAGCCGGAAGTCGCCGGCGTGCGCGGGCACCTGCACGCCCCGCGCATTGCTGAGCAACTGATAGAACCAGCGCGCGCCCGAGCGCTTGAGCCAGGACTCGTCGGCGCGGTCGCGCCGCACGGCGTACACCATTTCAGCGCCGGCAGACCAGCGCGCGAGCATCAGCTCGATCAGCGCGGGCGGATGCTGCAGATCGGCGTCGAGGCAGATCACCACGTTGCCGGTGGAGGCCTCCAGGCCCGCGCTCAGCGCGGCTTCCTTGCCGAAATTGCGCGACAGCTGCACATGGCGAAAGCCCTCGTGCTCGGTCCATTCCGACATCAGCGCTTCGGTGCCGTCGGTACTGCCGTCGTCGGCTACGATGATTTCCCAGCTGGTGCACAACGCCGACAGCCGGTTGCGCAGAAGCGGCAGCAGCACGCGCAGGTTCTCGCACTCGTTCAAGCACGGAATGACGCAGGTAACACGGGTGTCATACGGCACGTCGGCCGTCTGCGGCGGCCACACGGAACGCAGGGGCAGAGGCTTACCCAACACCTGCGGCGCTGGGGGGTCGGACCGGAACTGGATGTGCATGAGACGTTGATTGGACGGAATGCGGGGCACGATGCGGTGCAGTATGCGCAGGGGCTCGTCGAATTTTCATGAAATGCCGGCGCGCGCCCGATCGTTACAATGGCGGGCAGTTTTCAGGCTTCGACACGTCATGCAATACCAAGTCCGTCCCATGCTGGCCAGCGATGTGGACGCCATCCTCCAGGCCCAGGCCCTCGCCTATCCGCAGTTCCTGCTGGAAGGCGCCGGCTTTTTCCTGAACCGCCTCGCGCTTGCGCCGCACTATTGCTGGGTTGCCCAGCCGGAGGCGCCAAGCAAATCCGGCGCGGTGCTGGGCTATCTGATTTCCTATCCCTGGGACGCGGGCCTGCCGCCCGCCCTGGATGTGCCGCTTTCCGCGCTGCCGCCGCAGGCCGATCACTGGTTCCTGCATGACTGCGCGGTCGTGCCGGCGGCGCAGGGCTTGGGCGTGGGCCAGGCGCTGGTGGGCGCCGCCGCCGCGCGCGCCGTGGACAACGGCCTGACGCGCGCCAGCCTGGTATCCCTGGCGTCGGCGGCCGGCTACTGGCAGCGGCATGGGTATGCGCCGCTTGCCCCGCAGCCTGCCGGCCTGGCCGAGAAACTCGCCGGCTATGGCGCAGGCGCCAGTTACATGTCGCGCGCCTTTCCCTTCCCGGCCTCAACCCCCTTGCGCGCCTGATCGAGCCGTCTTTCAAAACGTGTACAGCCACGCTTTGCCGGACGTAAGATAGGTCCGCAGTCCGCAAACGATGCGGCGGCAAAACGGTCTGAAAACGCGGTTTGATTACGGCTTGAAATCGGTTTGAACAGTCTGGCTTGCTGCGCCCCGGCGGGGCGCGAAGGTTCATATGATCTCCCTTTCGCCCGTCCAATCCCTTCTAGCCTGCTGCCTCGTGCTCGTCATCGGACGCGTCATGACCACGCGCATCGGCGTGCTGGCGCGCTACAGCATTCCGGACCCCATCGTGGGCGGGCTGCTGTTCGCCGTGCTGGCCTACCTGCTGTCCACCTGGGGCGGCGTCGCCGTTTCGCTGGAAACCAGCATCAAGCCCACGCTGCTGCTGCTGTTCTTCGGCTGCATCGGACTCACCGCCAACCTGAAGCTGCTGGCCCGGGGCGGGCCCCGTCTCATTGCCTTCCTGCTGGCGCTGATCCCCTTTCTGGTTTTACAGAATGCCGTCGGCCTGGGCATGGCCTGGCTGCTGGACATGCACCCGCTCATGGGATTGTTGGGCGGCACGATCACGCTCGTGGGCGGACACGGCACCGGCGCGGCCTACGCGACACGCTTTGCCGACTTCAACAACATCCAGGACGTCATGCCGCTGGCCATGACGGCTGCGACGCTGGGCCTGGTGCTGGGCGGCGTCGTGGGCGGGCCCGTGGCGGAATGGATCATGCGCCGCCACAAGGTGTCGGGCAGCCTTGACCATACCGCGGCTCAAGGCGACCAGCCCGCCGACCTGAACGAAGACAACCAGCCGCCCACGGCCGGCACGTTCATCCTGTCCATGACCGCGGCGTTCGTCTGCCTGGTGGTCGGCGGCGTCCTGGCGGCGCTGGTTGAAGACGCTCCCGTCAGCCTGCCCAACTTCCTGTGGTGCTTGGCCACCGGCGTGCTCATCCGCAACGCCGGTCCGCTGGTCGGCATCCGGCTCGACGACCGGGCCACCGAGATCATCGGCACGATCTCGCTGTCGCTGTTCCTGGGCATGACGATGATGACGCTGGACCTGTCCAGCGTCGCACGGCTGGCCGGCCCGCTGGCGTTGATGCTGGCGGTGCAGACGCTGGTGTGTGCGCTCTACGCCGCCTGGGTGGTGTTCCGGCTGCTCAAGCGGGACTACGAGGCGGCGATCATGTCCGCCGCCTTCTGCGGCTTCGCGATGGGCGCCACGGCCACCGCCATCGCCAACATGCAGGCCCTCACGCGCCGTCACGGCCCGGCGCCGGAAGCGTTCATCGTGGTCCCCGTCACCGGGGCCTTCCTGGTGGACATCCTGAACGTGATCGTCCTGAGCTCGCTGATCTCCTTGCCATTCGTGGGAGGGATG
The DNA here is from genome assembly GCF_037039475.1 of Achromobacter sp. E1. Taxonomy (NCBI): domain Bacteria; kingdom Pseudomonadati; phylum Pseudomonadota; class Betaproteobacteria; order Burkholderiales; family Alcaligenaceae; genus Achromobacter; species Achromobacter sp. E1. The sequence goes on along the minus strand of NZ_CP146253.1, from coordinate 686,565 downwards.
TAGCCATGTTCAAGAAAATTTTGATGGTGTTGCTGTGCGCGATGCTGGCCGCCTGCGGCCGCGCACCCGATGCTGACGCCTTGCGCGCCGACGTCACGCGCAGCCTTGAAGCCACCTATGGAAAGGACCTGTTTCGCATCGCCAATCTCAAACGGATGGGCTCGGCCACGGACAGCACTGCCCCAGCCGGCGAAACCCGCCGCGTCGTGTATTACGACGTCGACCTGGAACTGACCCGCGACATTTCACTGGGCGCGTGGGACCAGCCCGGCGCGGCGTCGCTGGTGACGCTGCTGGGCGCCGGCCCGCGCAGCATCAGCGGCGTGAAGTCCGGCGGCAACAAGGCCGGCGATCGCATCGTCGCCCATGCCAGCGCTATCTACCGCGAAGAAGGCGGGACGTGGAAGCTGGTGACGCCGGCAGGCTTCAAGGCGGCCGAAGCGCCGTCGCTGGACACCGGCGCGCCGCCCACGGTCACGCGCCAGTTGCTGGACACGCTGGACCAGATCACGCATTCGGTGACCTACATCGCGTCCAGCACGGCCCAGCACGTCGTGCAGCAGGAGCTGGAACGCTCGGTGGCGCGCATCAACGGCCGCCTGTCCCGGCTGCAGCAGGGTTACCCGCTGGCTGGCGGCCCGGACCGCGGCGAGTACCTGGCGTTTGCACGCGCCCTGAGCGACGTCGCCCGAAAACGCCAGATCCGGGTGTCGCCGCTCATCACCGGCGGCGGGGCCGACAACATTGCGCTCCTGCGAAGCGGCGACGCCGTGGTCGGCCTGGCCCAGGCGGACACGGCGCGGCTGGCCTATGAAGGCGCGGGCCCCTTTGCGGGGCAAGGCCCCTTCGCCGGTCTGCGTGCCCTGGGCAGCCTGTACCCGGAACTCGTCCATATCGTCGTGCGCGACGACCCCGCGCTGCGCGGCGTGCGGGACCTGAAGGGCAAGACAATCGCGCTAGGGCCGGAAGGATCGGCCGTGCGCGAGACGCTGCAAACCGTGCTGGCGGCGCATGGCCTGCAGGCGGGCCGCGATTACAAGGTGTCCGACACGCCTTTCGTCGCCGCCCTGCCGCTCCTGCATGCTGGCACGGTCGACGCCGCGGCCCAGGTGATCGGCGTGCCGGCCACGCCGCTGCGCGATGCGCTGATTCCGGCGCAGCTCAAGCTGCTGCCGCTGGACCCGGACGTCATCAAGACCCTCACGTCCGGGGACAGCGTGCTGATGCCGCTGGATATCGCGGCCGGCACCTACCCCAATCAGGCACAGCGCATTCCGACGGTGGGCGTGGCGGCGCTGATGCTGACCACCACCGACCTCACGCGCGACGAAGCGCTTGTCGTGGTGCGCGCCGTCTACCAGGCCGGGCAGGACCTGCTGGCGGCCGGTTCGGCACAGGGTTCGCAGGTGTCTGCGGCCACCGCCCGGCTTGGCCTGAGCGTGCCGCTGCACGACGGCGCCGAGGAAGGCATCGCCCAACTGGAGCACGCCAAACCGCGCTGAGCCGGGTTGCGTCTATGATGGCGCTCCCTATCAGGAAATCCGATGAATAAATTCGACCTCCAAAAGAACCAGGCCCTGAAGCTGGCCGGCCAACTCAAGCAATCGGCCACGCCGGACCGCTTCGGCGCCGCTTCCCAGATGCCCGACCGCCGCGAACAGCGCAAGCTGGATCAGGCCGCCGGTCTGGTCCCCTTCCCTCTGAAGCTGTCGCAGACGCAGGCCGACAAGCTGCGCGCCGCCGCCGCCGAACGCGGCGTGTCGACCAATGACCTCGTGGCCGAGGCGCTTGAGAAAGCGCTGGGCGCGTAAGCGCGATGCACATCTGGGTCGACGCGGACGCCTGTCCCGCCGTCATCAAGGACATCCTCTTTCGCGCCGCGCAGCGCTGGCAGATGCCGCTGACGCTGGTGGCCAACCAGGCGCTCTACACCCCGCCATCGCTGCTGATCCGTGCCGTGCAGGTGCCGCGCGGCTTTGACGTGGCCGACGCGCACATCGTGGAGCGGGCGGAAACGGGCGATCTCGTCATCACCGGCGACATTCCGCTGGCCGCGCAGGTGCTTGAGAAAGGCGCCATGGCGATCAATCCCCGCGGCGAACGCTATTCGACGGAGACCATCCGCGAACGGCTGGCGATGCGGGACATGATGGAGGAACTGCGTGCCAGCGGCGTGGACACGGGCGGGCCGTCGTCCTTCAGCCAGTCCGACCGCAAGGCGTTTGCAAACCAGCTGGACACGCTGCTTGCGCGCGTGGCCCGGCAGCAGGCGCAAAAAAGCTGAAGCCGCCGGCGGCTGGGTCAAGAAAAGGTGATGTAGGCCTTGTAGATGATCGCGCCGATGGCGGTGACCAGGCCAAGGCCCATCAGGGTCATGCCGAGATTGCGGTCACGAAACCCGAAGCCGATCAACATGAGCGCCACGCCCGTGCAAATGATGATGAGCATGGTATTGGTGTGCGGACTCATGGCCTTCTCCTGTTTGCTTGGCAGTCAATCGCCGATTTATTGATGATAGACAGGCGTGGAACAGGCTTGGCGCAACCGCAGTACTGCCGGGTTGCGCCAGATCAGAGAAAGAGTAATGAATCAAAAACAAAAAAGCCAACCGATGAAGGTTGGCTTTTTGTTTGCTGCCCGAAGAACAAGACCGGCATCGCGAAGAACCTGCTGCGAACTGGCCATTGTCTTTTGGGGCACTTCAAAGGCTTGAGCGCCTTGGAAGGTCTTTGGTGGGTAGTACTGGGTTCGAACCAGTGACCCCTGCCGTGTGAAGGCAGTGCTCTACCACTGAGCTAACCACCCCGAAAGAGGCGAAATAATAGCACGAATTTTTAAACGTGTGCAAGTCGCCTCTGATAACTTCTTATGCGGCTGCCGCGACGGGCGCATCGACCTTGCGCCACACGCACTCGCCACCCACGCTCTTGTCCAGCGCGGCAAGGTAGGCCTCGTGTTCGGCAAGTTCTTCGGCGCTGGCCGTGATGACCGGCAGACCCGAGGCGTCGAACCGGGCAAGCACCATGCCGCCGCCGCTGGCGCCGGCGCTATCGTCCACATCGATCAGCAGCGCATCCTGGCCACGCGTCATCGCCAGCCAGACTTCAGCCAGAAGCTGCGAGTCCAGCAATGCGCCGTGCAGCGTGCGGTGCGCGTTCGAGATGCCGAAGCGGTCGCACAGCGCATCCAGCGAATTGCGCTTGCCCGGGAACAGCGACCGGGCGTGCAGCAGCGAGTCGGTGACGGTCTCGCAGAATTCGGTGATGGGACCGCGGCCGATCTTTGCGAGTTCGGCGTTGAAGAACTTCACGTCGAACGCGGCGTTGTGCGCGATCAGTTCGGCGCCCTGGATGAACTTGACGAATTCGTCCGCGACTTCGGCAAAGCGCGGTTTGTCCGACAGGAACTCGGTGGTCAGCCCGTGCACCGCCAGCGCCTCGGGATCGCTGTCGCGGTCCGGGTTCAGGTAGATGTGCAGGTTGTTGCCGGTCGGCGTGCGGTTGACGATTTCCACGCAGCCGATTTCGACGATGCGATGACCCTGTGCAGGGTCCAGTCCGGTGGTTTCCGTGTCAAAGATGATCTGGCGCATAACTATTCCGACGCTTGGGGCTGCGAGGCGGGCGGCGTGGGCGCGGAATGCGCCTGGCTGCCGGCGGTGCCTGGCTTCTTGCGTGCGGTGGCAATCAGCGTGTAGGCCACCGGCACGACGAACAAGGTCAGTAGTGTACCCAGCAACAGCCCGCCCACCAGAACCCAGCCGATCTGCTGACGCGATTCCGCCCCCGCGCCCGTGGACAGCGCCAGGGGAACGGTACCCAGCACCATGGCGCCGGTCGTCATCAGAATGGGGCGCAGCCGCAGCACGCTGGCTTCGACCACGGCCTCGAACAGCTCCCTGCCCTCGTCGCGCAGCTGGTTCGTGAACTCCACGATCAGGATGCCGTGCTTGGTGATCAGTCCGACCAGCGTGATGAGCCCGATCTGGCTGTAGATGGACAGCGTGCCGCCCGTCAGCCACAGGGCAAGCAAGGCGCCCGTCATGGACAGCGGCACCGACAGCATGATGATGAACGGGTTGCGCCAGCTTTCGAACTGCGCGGCGAGCACCAGGTAGATGAAGGCCAGCGCCATCGCAAAGACCAGGTAGATGCTGCCCGACGAATCGCGGAATTCGCGCGACTGGCCGTCCAGGTCCGTGATGATCGTGTTGGGCAGGACCTCTCGCGCCACCTGGTGCATGTGGTCCAGCACCTCGCCCAGCGCATAGCCGGGCGCCACCGCCGCATCGATCTTCACAGCCCGCAGGCGGTTGAAGTGGTTCAGCGACTGCGGCGACACGCCTTCGTGCACGCCCAGCAGGTTGTCCAGCTGGACCATGCTGCCGTCGCGTGCCCGCACGTAGATGCCCGAGATGTCGGTGGGATTGGCGCGGTCGCGCGGCGTCACCTGCACGATCACGTCGTACTGTTCGCCCTCGTCCTTGTAGCGGGTGACCTGGCGGCCGCCCAGCATCGATTCGAGCGTGCGGCCCACCACGTCCACGTTGGCGCCCACGTCGGCCATCTTGTCGCGGTCCACGCGAACGCGCAGCTCCGGCGTGTTCAGGCGCAGGTCGGTGTCCAGATTCAGCAGGCCCGGATACTTGCGCAGCTCGGCCAGGAAGATCTCGGTCAGCCGCGACAGCTCCTGGTACGAGGCCTGGCTCATGATGATGAACTCCACCGGTTTGGATCGGGCCGACTGGCCCAGCGACGGCGGATTGGTCGGGAAGGCGCGCACGCCCGGCAGCGACGCGAACTGCGGCTGCAATTGCTGGGTGATGGCCTGCTGCTTGCGCTCGCGCTCTTCCCAGGGCTTCAGGCGCAGGATCGCGGTGCCGTCCGTGACCGTGGGAAAGCCCACCGTGACCTGGCTGCCGCTGGCTTCCGGGATGTCGGCATAGAACTTTTCAATGCCCAGCATGCTGTCAAGCGTGTAGTTCAGCGTGGCGCCTTCGGGCGAGCTGACAAGGCCGAAGACCACGCCGCGGTCCTCGACCGGCGCCAGTTCGCTCTTGACCACCTTGAACAGCACGCCGCTGCCTGCCGCCACGGCCAGCCCGATCACCACGACGATCCAGCGATGCCGCAGCGAGGCGCCCAGCATGCGGCGATAGCCGTTGCTCAGACCGTTCAGCCAGCCCTCGATCAGGTTGTACCAGCGGTTGTGGCGGGTCTGGTGGCGCAGCAGCACCGAACACATCATGGGCGTGAGGGTCAGCGCCACGAAGCCCGACACCAGCACCGCCCCCGCCAGCGCCAGCGCGAACTCGATGAACAGGCGCCCCGTGCGCCCGGTGGCGAACGCCAGCGGCGCATACACGGTGACCAGCGTCATGGTCATGGCGACCACCGCGAAGCCGATCTCCCTGGAGCCGCGCAGCGCGGCTTCCTTGCGCGGCATGCCGTCCTCGATGTGCCGGTAGATGTTCTCCAGGACCACGATGGCGTCGTCCACCACAAGCCCGATCGCCAGCACCATGGCAAGCAGCGTCAGCGTGTTGATCGAAAAGCCGAACAGATACATCAGCGCGCAGGCGCCCACCAGCGACACCGGGATGGTGACGATGGGAATGATGCTGGCGCGCAGGTTGCGCAGGAAGAAGAAGATCACCAGCACCACCAGCACGATGGCTTCGATGATGGTGTGGAACACGGAATCGATGGAACGCTCGATGAACACCGACGAGTCGTACGCGATGTTCAGCTTCATGCCGGCCGGCAGGGTCTCGTTCAGCCGCTCGACCTCCTGGCGGGCGGCCTTGGAAAGCTCCAGGGGGTTGGCGGTGGATTGGCGCGTGATGCCGATGTTGATGGCGGGCTTGCCGTTGAAGCGGGACAGGATCCGGTCGTTGGCGGCCGCGATCTCGACCTTGGCGACGTCGCGCATCCGCACCGGGTAGCCCTTCACGTTGGCAACGATCACGTCCTCGAACTGGGCGGGCGTCTGCAGGTCGGTGGCCGACACCACTGAGAATTCCCGTGCCCGCGACTCGATCCGGCCCGCCGGAATTTCGACGTTCTGGCTGCGCAGCGCGGCTTCCACATCCTGCACCGTCAATCCGTACGCCGCCAGCTTGTCGCGGTCGACGTAGATGCGCATGGACGGCAGGCGCTCGCCAAAGACGCGCACTTCGGCCGCGCCGGGCAGCACCGACAGGCGGGTCTTGATGTAGCGGTTGATGTAGTCGGAGGTCTGGATCGCCGAGAACGATCCCGACTCCACGGCGATGTAGATGATGGGCTGGGAATCGGCCTCGACCTTGCCGATGATCGGCTCGTCGATCTCGTCGGGCAGGAAACGCCGCGCGCGCGAGACCTTGTCGCGCACTTCGGCCGCCGCCGCGTCGGGGTCGCGCGAGAGGTTGAACTTGATGTTGATGAGGCTGCGCTCGGAGCGGCTGCGCGAGGTCATCACGTTGACCCCTTCGATGCCGGCCAGCTGGTCTTCCAGCGGCTTGGTCACCTGCGACTCGATCACCTCCGGCGAGGCGCCCTTGTACGTGGTGTCCACAGACACGATCGGCTCGTCGATCTTCGGGTACTCGCGCACCGTCAGGCGCGAATACGAGATCAGGCCGATCAGCACGATGATCAGCGACAGGACCGACGCGAACACCGGGCGCTTGATACAGGTTTCCGAGATACGCATGGCACTATCGCTGAAAAGGTGAAGGGCCGGCTATGGGCCGTTGCCCACGATGGTCACGCGCGCGCCATCGGTCACGCGCTGCAGGCCCGAGACCACCAGCATGTCGTTCAGGGCGACGCCGGTCAGGATCTCGACGCGGCCCTCGCGGCGTTCGCCGATGGTCACTTCGCGCCGATGCGCCACGCCGTTCTCGACCCGGTAAACGTACTGCGTTTCGCCCGACGGCGATAGCGCGGCCTCTGGCGCGACCAGCGCCTTGTCTTCGTTAAAGAGCAGTTGCACCCGGGCGAACATGCCGGGGCGCAGCACGCCGTCCTGGTTAGCAACCGTGGCGCGCAGCAGGATGGACCGCCCGCCCGCGTCGACCAGCGGGCTGACCGCGTAGACCAGTCCGCGGCGCTCCTGGCCAGGCAGCGCATCCAGGCGCAGCGTCAGTTGCTGTCCGACGCGCACCTTGCTCAGGTACATCTCGGGCACGCGGAAATCCACCTTGAGCGGATCGATGGCCTCAAGGGGCGCCAGATCCTGCCCCTGGTTGACGTAATCGCCCACGGACACGCTGCGCAGTCCGACGATGCCGGCAAAGGGTGCGGTAATGGTCATCTTGTCCAGGCGGGCCTGCGCCAGCGCCACGGCGGCTTCCTGCACCTTCAGCGTGCTGGCCGACTCGTCGCGCGCCTGCTGGCTGACGAAGCCCTTGCCCTGCAGTTCGACGGCGCGGCGGTAATGGCTTTGCGCCAGCGTCAGGTTGGCGCGCGCCTGCGCCAATTCAGCGCGCGGCACGGAGTCGTCCAGGCGGATGAGAAGCTGGCCCTGCTTGACGGGCTGACCTTCCTTGAAATCAATGGCTTGGATGCGTCCGGCCACTTCGGGGCGCAGGACGACGGACTCATCGGAGCGCAGGCTGCCCACGGCCGACAGACCGCGCGCAAAAGGCACTTCCTGGACGGCGGCCACGGCGACACGGGCCGGCGCGGCGGGAGCGGATTGAGGTTTGGCGGAAGCCTGTGCAGGGGTTGCGGCCGGCGCCAGCCAGCGCGGCACAAATACGCCGAGCGCGGCCCCCGCGGCCAACCCTGCCGCGACGGCGGCCAGCAGTACAGCTTTTTTCATGCGCGAAAGTGGCGGTGTTGCGGCGCGGACCGGGCATGCCCCACTCGGACGTCGCCGCAGGAACTGGAGGAAGGGTTGGCACTTTAGCACCCGGATTTACATACTGGAACAATCCTGAAGCGCGATGAAAGAACTAAATCTGCCCTGGACGGTGAATTCAAGGGTATATCCGGATGCCGCGCGGGACGCTGGGCCACCTTAGGGCCGATTTGTTGAGTGCCCGTTATGACGGTGCCCGCCCGACGCCGCCCGCGGGCCAGACGGCCAAGCCAGGCGCTTTCACGCGCGGCGCGCGACGTCCACGCCCATGTTGGCCAGCTGGTCGGCGCGCTCGTTGCCGGGGTCGCCCGCGTGCCCGCGGACCCAGCGCCAGGACACCGTGTGGCGCTGCACCTGTTCATCCAGCGCCTGCCAGAGTTCGGCGTTCTTGACCGGCTTTTTCTCGGCGGTGATCCAGCCGCGCCGCTTCCAGTTGGCCAGCCACTCGGTCATGCCCTTCATGACATATTGCGAGTCGGTGTGGATCGTGACGACGCAGGGGCGCTTGAGCGCGCGCAGGCCTTCGATGACCGCCAGCAGTTCCATCCGGTTGTTCGTGGTCTGGAGCTCGCCGCCATGCAGCGTCTTTTCGTGCGCGCCGGCGCGCATCAGCACGCCCCAGCCGCCGGGTCCCGGATTGCCCTTGCAGGCGCCGTCGGTCCACATTTCCACTTTCTGGTCGTTCGTTTTGTTGTCCTGCATGGTGCTGCGTGCGTGTCCTTGTGCTTGCAATGTGAGGCGGGCCCGGCGGCTCAGGAGGGGTCAAAGCCATCGTCCGCCTGGCGGTTGACCACCACCGAGGCCGCGCGGGCGCGCTTGGGTTTGGTCTTCCAGGCAGGCCCGATGATACGCATGCCGGTCACGCGCTTGACCGCCGAGACCATGTACACCGCGCCGCCCAGGCTCCACCAGCGGGCGCCGGCCGATTCCAGGAAGCTCCAGCGCTCAAGCCATTTTTCGCTGCGGCAGGCCGGCGCGTAGCAGCCGAACTGGCTTTCATCGACCTCCAGCGACAGCAGCTTGAACCAATCCTTGAGCCGCGCCAGCGACACCTGCGACGACGGCGGCTGCGGCAGCCAGGGCTCCATGCCCGGCATGCGGGTGCGGGCGCCCCACATGCTCCAGGGGTTGAACCCCGAAATGACGACACGGCCCTCGGGGACGAGGACGCGCTCGACCTCGCGCAGCACGTTGTGGGGTTCGGGCGTGAGTTCAAAGGTGTGCGGCAGGATCAGGAGGTCCACGCTCTGGGATTCGAACGGCAGGGCCTCCGGCTGCGCGACGACCACGCGCGACTGCCAGCCCGGCAGGCTTTCCGGCGCCGGGGTCTCGGTGCCCACGTAGCCCTTGAACGGCATCCGGTTGGCCCCCAACAGGTTAAGGTCGGCAAGGCCGACCTGCCAGGCGTAATATCCGAAGACATCCGCGACGGCCGCGTCGAACTGGGCGCGCTCCCAGGCCAGCACGTACTGGCCCGGCGGCGTCTGGAACCATTCGGCCAGTTCTACAATCGGCGGAGTTTCTTCTGCCACGTTTTTTCCTTCGAATCCCATGCAAGCCTTGACCGCCCCCGCAGGCGGCCGCGATCGCAACGCCGCGGTCTTGCCTTTGCCAGCCTTTTCCGACAACTACATCTGGGCGATCGTCCGCGACGGCCAGGTGGCGGTCGTGGACCCCGGCGAAGCCGGGCCCGTCTTGCGGTTTCTGGATCAGCAAGGCTTGAAGCTGCGCGCCATTCTACTCACGCATCACCACGGCGACCATGTGGGAGGCGTGCTGGAATTGTCCCGCATCGAGGGCATCACCGTATATGGTCCGGCGCGCGAAAAGCTGCCGCGCTGCGATGTCCGGCTGGCCGAAGGCGACCGCGTGACGCTGCCGGAACTGGATCTGGACCTGTCGGTGCTGGACGTTCCGGGCCATACGGCGGGCCACATCGCGTACGCGGGCCGCGCGGCCGGCGTCGACCACGCGCTCTTCTGTGGCGACACGCTTTTCGCGGGGGGCTGTGGCCGCCTTTTCGAGGGCACGCCCGCGCAAATGTTTGATTCCTTGGAAAAATTTTCCGCTTTACCGCCAGATACAAAAGTTTTTTGCGCACACGAGTACACTCTAGCGAACCTTCGCTGGGCATTGGCCGTCGAACCGGCCAACCGCGACCTGCAAACGTGGCATCTGCGGGCCCAGCAATTACGCGCGGAAGGACACCCCACGCTTCCTTCGACCATCGGTCAGGAACGCGCGACCAATCCGTTCTTGCGCACACAGCAGCCCGACGTCGTCCAGGCCGCAGCAAGTTGGGCCGGACGCAGCCAGACTACGCCGGTAGAGGTCTTTGCCTCCCTTCGTGAATGGAAGAACGATTTCAAGTGACCACCTGATGAATCTATCCCGACTCCTTCTGCCGCTCATGCTGGCAGTCCTCGCCGGTTGCGCAGGAACCAAAGCCCCCGATAGCAAGAACCTCACCACCAATTCCCAAGGCCGATACATCGCCCGGGACACCTCCCGCACGATCGACCTGACCAACCCGCCGGCTGACGCGTGGGACCGCATCCGCCGCGGTTTCGCCATCCCCAACCTGAACACCGACCTCTCCAAGCAGTGGACCGACTACTACGCGTCCCACCCCGAGGCGGTGCAGCGCATGGCCGAGCGCGCCGGCAAATACCTCTACTTCATCGTTGACGAGATCAACCGCCGCGGCCTGCCGACCGAGCTGGCGCTGCTGCCCTTCGTGGAAAGCGCGTACAACCCGACCGCACTGTCGCGCGCGCAGGCCTCGGGCCTGTGGCAGTTCGTGCCAGCCACGGGCCAGCACTTCAACCTGAAGCAGGACTGGTGGCGCGACGAGCGCCGCGATCCCATCGCCTCGACCAACGCGGCGCTGGACTACCTGGAAAAGCTGTTTGAAATGCAGGGCGACTGGTACCTTGCCCTGGCCTCGTACAACTGGGGCGAAGGCTCGGTGCAGCGCGCCATGGCCAAGAACGAGGCCGCCGGCCAGAACACCGACTACCTGTCGCTGAACATGCCGGACGAGACCCGCAACTACGTGCCCAAGCTGCAGGCCATCAAGAACATCATTGCCGATCCGCAGCGCTATGCGGTGGCGCTGCCGCCCGTCGGCAACACGCCGTACTTCGTGACGGTGCAAAAGAACAGCGACATCGACCTGGAAATCGCCGCCAAGCTGGCCGAAATGCCGCTGGACGAGTTCAAGGCCCTGAACCCCTCGTTCAACCGCCCGGTCATCCGCGGCGACCACGGCCCCACCCTGCTGCTGCCGGCCGACCGCGTCGAGATCTTCAACGCGAACCTCACCAACTACAAGGGCGACCTGTCCGCCTGGAAGGTCTACCACTCGCGCCGCGGCGAATCCTACGCATCCATCGCCAAGCGGTTTGGCGTGTCCGAAGCCACCCTGCGCGAAACCAACGACATCAGCCGCCGCCAGAAGGCCGCTAACGGCCAGGCGCTGCTGGTGCCGGGCGACCCCGGCACGGGCGGCGTGCAGATCGCGTCGCTGGCGCCTCCGGTGGGCGCGCTGGACTCGGCCCCGCAAGACAACAAGGCCGCCGCACCACGTGGCCGCGCCGCGCAGGCGCCCGCCGTGCGCGTCTCCAGCGCCCGCCCCAACGTGCGCAGCCACAAGGTCCGCCAGGGCGACACCCTGTTCTCGCTGGCCAAACAGTACGGCACCACCGTCGACGCGCTGCGCGCGCTCAACAACATCAAGGGCAGCGCCCTGAAGATCGGCACGCAACTGCGCGTGCCCGGCACGAACGCGCGCGGCTGACACCCGCCACGCACGGCGCGGCGCCCCGGCACGGGGGCCGCGCCGGCTCGCCCGCTGGTCCGCCAAATTCCCTAAAATAGGCGGTCTCCAGAAGGGAAAAAATCAAAGGACACATCTATGGGCTTTCTTGCCGGCAAACGCATCCTGGTCACCGGGGTGCTTTCCAACCGTTCCATCGCCTACGGCATCGCGCGCGCCTGTCATCAGCAAGGCGCCGAACTGGCGTTCACTTACGTCGGCGACCGCTTCAAGGACCGCGTGAGCGAGTTTGCCGCCGAATTCAACAGCAACATCGTGCTGCCCTGCGACGTGGCCGAAGACAGCCAGATCGACGGCGCCTTTGCTGAACTGGCCCAGCACTGGGACGGCCTGGACGGCCTGGTCCATTCGATCGGCTTTGCGCCGCGCGAAGCCATCGCCGGCAATTTCCTGGACGGCCTGTCGCGCGAAGGCTTTCGCATCGCCCACGACATCTCGGCCTACAGCTTCGCCGCCATGGCCAAGGCCGCCCTGCCCCTGATGGAAGGCCGCAACGGCTCGGTGCTGACGCTGACCTACCTGGGCGCCGAGCGCGTGGTGCCGAACTACAACACGATGGGCCTGGCCAAGGCGTCGCTCGAAGCCAGCGTGCGCTACCTGGCCTCGGCGCTGGGCCCGCGCGGCATCCGCGCCAACGGCATCTCCGCCGGCCCGATCAAGACCCTGGCCGCCAGCGGCATCAAGGACTTCTCAGCCATCCTGAAGTTCGTCGAAAACCAGGCTCCGCTGCGCCGCAATATCACCATCGAAGACGTCGGCAATGTCGCGGCCTTCATGCTGTCGGATCTGGCTGCCGGCGTGACCGGCGAAATCACCCACGTGGACGGCGGTTTCTCGACCATCGTCCCGGGCATGGAAGAGTAAGACTTCCCTGGGCGGGGCGCGGCGCCCCGCCTTGCGCAGGCTGCCCCGCCGCCTACGCCGCAATTCCTCAATCCGGCCGCACGATCAGCGTGGACACCTGCACGTCCACCGCCGTCATCAGCTTGTGGATCGGGCACTTCTCGGCCACGGCCAGCAATTCGTCGATCTGCGCATCGGACAGCTCACCGTGCAGCGTCAGCTTGGCGGTCAGCCGATAGATGCCGCGACGTTCCTCGCTGGCATCGCGCACCACTTCCACCCCCACCGATTCCAGCGGCAGCCCCTTGCGCTGCGCGTAGACCATCAGGGTCATCGCCTTGCAGCCGCCCAGCGCCGTATCGAAGTAATCGTGCGGATCCGGCCCCTCCCCCTGCGGCTTGGGCATGTCCAGCGGCAGATCATGGCCTTCGGCCGTCGCGGTGAACTGCAGGGACTGGGGCGCATTCTGGCGCACGCGGATGCTCATGGGTCGATTCTCCTGGTTGGGATTGCCGGGGACTGCCGAATGGCCGGCTTCAGGACGGTTTTAGCACTTGCTGAACGCTTGCGGGGCCCGATGACCCGCCTGACGGACAGCTGAACTTCCTGCCGCGGCCATGGTCCGATATCCCTGACCGTCAGATTCACAGGAGGCCGCATGAGCGCCCGGCAATTACTCGATCAACTGTTGCAGTCCGGACAAGGGCTGCTTTCCGACACCACGAACCGCGTGCAAAACGCCACCGGCGGCAAGGGCTCGTCCCTGCTTTCGGGCCTGGGCGGCGGCGCCCTGGGGGCAGGCGCCCTCGGCCTCTTGATGGGCAGCAAGAAGGCCCGCAAGATCGGCGGCAAGGTCGCCATGTACGGCGGCATGGCCGCGCTGGGCGCGCTGGCCTATCGCGCCTATGGCGATTGGCAGCGCAAGCAGGCTGGCGCGCCCAGCGCGCCGCCGCAAACGCTGGACCGCCTGCCGGCCCCGGAAGCCGAACAGCACAGCAATGCGGTCCTCACCGCCATGATCGGCGCGGCCAAGGCCGACGGCCACATCGGCCCCGAGGAAAAATCCCTGTTGGAAACGGAACTGGCCAAGCTGTCGTCCGACGCCCAGGACCGCCGCTGGCTGGAGGCCGAACTGTCGCGTCCCCTGGATCCCAGCGTGATCGCCCAGTCGGCCAAGACGCCCGAAATGGCGGCCGAGATGTACCTGGCCAGCCTGCTCGTCGTGGACGAAGAAAGCTTCATGGAGCGTGCCTACCTGGACGAACTGGCGCGCCAGCTCAAGCTGGAACCGGGCCTGAAGGAACAGCTGGAGCAGCATGCCAAGGCGGCCGCCTGAGCACCGCAGCCGGCGTTGCAGCCGGCTCTTGCGATCCCGAATCCGCGGCCTATTCGCGGCGCCCCGCGCCGCATCGGCCGCATTCCCGTCAATCCGCGCGTAGCCCGATTGCCTCGGTCAGCGCCGTGTAGCGGTCGATATCCGCGCCGATCATCCGCTGGAATTCTTCCGGCGTGCTGCTGGCAGGCGTGAAGCCCTGTTCGCGCAGCGCGGCCTGCACGTCCGGCCGCCGCACGATCTTCGCCACCGCGGCATTCAGCTTGTCGACCACTGCGGGCGGCGTGGCCGCCGGGGTCAAGAGGCCATGCCACTGATCCAGCGCGTAGCCGGACACGCCCTGCTCGGCCACCGTCGGCACCGTGGGCATCAGCGGCGAACGCGCCGGCGACGTCACGGCCAGCGCGCGCAGCTTGCCGGCCGCAATGAGCGGCGCGGCGCTGGATGCCGTCACCACCCCCAGGCCCACCTGACCCGCCGTCACGTCCGTGAGCGCCGGGCCGCAGCCCTTGTACGGCACCTGCTGCATCACCGCGCCCGTCTTGCGAGAGAGCAGCTCGCCCGCCAGATGTTGCGGCGTGCCGTTGCCGCACGTGGCAAAGGGCAGCGGCTTGTCCGGCACGGCGGCAGCGATCACGTCGTCCAGGTTGCGCAGGGGCGAGGCGGCCGGCACGACGAACACCGAAGGCACGAAGGCCACGTTGATGACTGCCGCAAAATCCCGCTTCGGCGAGAAGCCCAGGTTGCGGTAGACACCGGGGTTGATCGCAAACGAACTATTCACCATCAGCAGCGTGTAGCCGTCGGGCGGCGCTTCGGCCACGATGCGCGCGCCAATGTTGCCGCTTGCGCCCGGCCGGTTTTCCACCACGACCGGCTGCCCCAGCGACTCCTGCAGGCTGGCGCCGAGGCGGCGCGCAAGCAGGTCGGTGCCGCCGCCCGGCGGAAACGTCACGACGATCGTGATCGGATGCGATGGATACGATGCGTCTGCAGGCGCTTCGCCCGACGGCGGATTGCCGCAGGCAGTCAGGGTCAGGGTCAGCAGCGAGAGCGACGAAAGCAGCAGGCGTTTCATTTTGTGGGCCGATAAACGTTCAGGCGTCCAGACCGATGTCGAGCACCTTGGCGCTGTGCGTCAGCCAGCCCACGGCGATCTGGTCCACGCCGGTGGCGGCCACGGCCGCCGCGGTATCGGGCGTGATGCGGCCCGAGGCCTCGGTGATGGCACGGCCCCGCGCCATGGCGACGGCGCGGCGCAGGTCGTCAAGACTCATGTTGTCCAGCAGCAACACGTCCACACCCAGCGCCAGCGCGACCTCAAGCTGCTCCAGCGTGTCGACCTCCAGTTCGATCTTGACCATGTGGCCGACGCCGGCGCGTGCGCGCTCGACGGCCGTCGCCACGCTGCCGGCCAGCGCGATGTGGTTGTCCTTGATCAGCACCGCATCGTCCAGCCCGTGACGGTGATTGCTGCCGCCCCCCACACGCACGGCGTACTTCTGCACCGCCCGCAGTCCCGGCATGGTCTTGCGGGTGCACGTGACGCGCGCGCCGTAACCCGCAATCGCGCGCGCAATCGACGCCGTGGCGGTCGCCACGCCGCTCAGGTGGCACAGGAAATTGAGCGCGACCCGCTCCGCGCTGAGCATCGCGCGGGCATTGCCCTGAATGCGTGCGATCTCCATCCCCGGCGCCAGATCAGTGCCGTCGCGGTGAGACACCGTGAACGCAAGACTGGGATCCATCAGCCGGAACGCCAGGCGGGCCAGATCCAGCCCCGCCAACACGCCCTCCTGCCGCGCCACCAGCCGCGTTTCGGCGGTGGCGTCGGCCGGCACGATGGCGTCGGTGGTCAGGTCGCCAGCGCGGCCCAGGTCTTCCAGCAGCGCCGCGCGCACAAGCGGCTCCAGCATGACGTCCGGCAAGGGCGGAACGGGCAGGCGATCAGCGGCGGCGGGCACAGCGGCTTTAATGCTCATTTTGAGTATTTGTAGCGTAAAAAAAGGCGCGCGAGATTTGCGCAACACTTATGCTAAATATGAGTATAAGCCTTGTCAAGCGTCAAACGACACGCGAGACGGGCAGCTTGCTGCCTGCAATGGCGCGCTCCAGCAGGACATCCCGGCGGAACCGGAAAAGCTTGGCAGGCCGTCCCGCCGTCCCGGTCGCCATCGCGCCGGTCTCTTCCACCAAGTCCTGCTGCTCGATGAAGCGGCGAAAGTTCTGCTTGTGCAGACCCCGCCCCGCCAGCGCCTCGACCGCCATCTGCAACTGCAACAGCGTGAATTCGTCCGGCATCAGCTCGAACACCACCGGACGGTACTTGATCTTGGCGCGCAAGCGCGCGATGCCAGTGGCCAGGATGCGCCGGTGGTCGTGACGCATCGGCTGCCCCGGCGCTGCGGCCTGGCCCCCGGTGCGCCGCGCCGCCTCGGGCACCAGCCCGGCTTCGAACAGCAGTTCGTAGCGTTGCAGCACCAGGTCTTCGTTCCACGCAGCGCCCTCCAGGCCGAACGTGATGGCGGCGCGTTGATGACGGCGCGCGCGGACCGAGGCGTCCGCACTGTCTTCGCACCAGGCCGACAGGCGCGGCACGATCACCTCATCCACCAGCGCGGGGGTGCCGGCGCGCCGGTCCTCCCACGGAAAATAGCGATACCAGTCTTGCCATCCGACCTGCGCTACGCCCGTTTCGCCCGCCTCGCGCGTCAGGCCCAGATAGCTGACCGAGATGACGCGCCCGCCCGACTCATCGGAGCGGTCGCCGTCCGCGAACGTATAAAGCTGTTCGACATAGCCTAGCGGATGGTGCGTCTGCGCTTCCACCCAGTCGCGCAAACCGGCCTGCAGCGAGCGATGCGACAGCTCGAACGGTCCGGCCGGCAACGCGCGCGCATCGTCCGTGGTCAGCACGCGCGGCTCGCCGTTGGTGACGGCCACCAGCACGGCAACGAGTTCAGCATGAACGGAGCGTTCGACGGATTCGGTCAAGGCAGGCGAGGAAAAGGAAGTGTGGGTGTCGGCGCGCGCAAGGCGGCGGGAAGGTGAGGATTATAAGGATGCAGTGTGGCAAGTTTGGGGGCCGTTGTCCTGCAACAGCCCCTTGCAATCGTGACATCCAGAACGCAGCCTGCCCGCGGCGGCGGTTCTAAGATAGGTCCATGTCCAGGCGCATCGCCATCCTGGCATGCGCGCAGCCGGAGCAATCGCCATGTTGAAAACCTCTCCCGATCCGAACGCCGCGTCCAAGGCTGCTGACGAACAAAAACCTCACACCGACCCGCGCAAGGGCACCGAAACCCTGCCCATGCCCGATGAAAGCAAGGTCGTGGCCGGCATGCCGCGGCGCGGACGCGCCATTGCCGAACCCGGCGAGCCCGGCGTCATCACGCCAGAAGACGACGTGCTGGATACGTCGTACGACACGCCCAAGCCCTGACGCGCAGCCGTCGCCTCGCTTCCGGCCCTCAATCCAGCTTCACCTTCGCGCCCTCGATCACAGGCTTCCACTTCTGGTAGTCCTGCTTGATGGTCGCCGAGAACTGCTCCGGCGTCGTGGGCATGGCCTGCGCGCCCTGAGCGGCCAAGGCTTCCTGCATCGCCGGCAACGCCAGCACCTTGTTCAGTTCCGTGTTCAGCGTCTGGATGATGGGCTTGGGCGTCTTGGCCGGCGCCAGCAAGCCATACCAGACCCGCACATCGAAGTTCGGATAACCCAGTTCCGCCACCGTCGGCACGTCGGGCAGCACCGGGCTGCGCTGCGGCGAGGTCACGGCCAGCGCGACCGCGCTGCCGGCCTTGAGCTGCGGCGCTGCCGACGGGATCGACGTGAAGATCACCGGCACCTGTCCGCCCAGCAGGTCGGCCATGGCCGGCCCCGACCCCTTGTACGGCACATGCACCAGCTTGATGTCCGCCCGCTGCTGAAGCAGTTCGGCAGCCAGGTGCGTAATGGTGCCGGCGCCGGGCGACCCGTAGTTGACCGCGCCGGGCGCCTTGCGGGCCGCTTCGATCAGCGCCTGCAAGGTCTGATAGGGGCTGGACTTGCCGGCCACAATGACCAGCGGCGCTTCGCCCACGATGCCGATCGGCGAAAAGTCCTTGACCGGGTCGTACGAAAGCTTGCTGTAGATGGAAGGCGCCACCGCCAGGTTGTCGACCTGCCCCATGACGATCTCGTAGCCGTCCGGCTTGGCGCGCGCGGCCGCGCCGATGCCGATGGTGCCGCCCGCGCCCGGCCGGTTCTCGGCCACCACGTTCCATTTGGTGGTCTCGCCCAGCTTGGCGGCCACCGTGCGGGACAGGAAGTCCGTGCCGCCGCCCGGGGTGAACGGCACGATGATGCGGATGGGCTGATTCGGGTAGGACTCCTGGGCGTGGGCGCCTGCCGCGACGCCCAGCACGCAAGCTGAAAGCAGAAGGTTGCGTAGCATGTGATGTGTCTCCATCGTTATTGCTTTATAGGCAGGCGGTGTCGCCTTGGTGGTCCTGCCGCGGCGCGTTCAGATGACGCCGCGTTCCTGCAATCCAATAATGTCGTCCTGCGCAAAACCGAACTGCAGCAGCACATCGCGGGTATCGGCGCCCAGCGCGGGCGCCGGTTGCACGGGACGGGCTTCAGCCTGCGCAAACTTGATCGGGAAACCCAGCATACGCACATCGCCGTGGCCGCCATGCGGAACGTCGATCGCCATGCGCTGGTCCTGCACCTGGGGATCCTCGAACACTTCCTGCAGGTTCAGCACCTGGCCGCATGGCACGCCGAACCGGTTCAGCCGTTCGATCCAGTGGGCACTGGTGTGCTGACGCGTGCGCGTCTGGATGGCCTCGGTGATCGCGCCACGGTTGCGCATGCGATCCGCGTTCGTCGCAAAGCGCGGGTCGGCGCGCAGCTCGGACAGCTCCAGCGCATCCAGCAGCTTGTGATAGACGACGTCGTTGCTGGGCGCGATGGCGACCTGCCCGTCGGCCGTCTCGAACAGCCCGTAGGGCGACGCGATGCCGTGATCGTTGCCCGTGCGCGCCGGCAGCCGACCGTCGGCAAAATAGTTCGACGCCTGAAAGCTCAAGAGGCCGATCATGCTGCCCAAAAGGCTCACGCTGACGCTGTCGCCCTGGTCAGTGCGCTCGCGGCGCAACAGCGCCGCCACGATGCCCAGCGCGCCATTCATCCCAGCCACCAGATCGCTGATGGGCGGACCCGCGCGCATCGGCGGCTGGCTTTCCGCGCCATTCAGGCTCATGAACCCGCTCATCGCCTGCGCGATGAAATCGAAGGCCGGCCGGTCGCGATATGGCCCCGTCGTGCCAAAGCCGTTGATGCTGCAATGAATGATGTCGGGCTTGAGCGCCTTGAGCGCCTCGTCGCCCAGGCCCATCTTCTGCATGACGCCCGGCCGGTAGTTCTCGACGATCACATCGCATTCGGCGATCAGGCGCCGCAGCACGGCCTTGCCCTCCTCGCTGTACAGGTCGAGCGTGACGGATTTCTTGTTGCGGTTGTAGTTGGCGAAGTACCAGCTCAGGCCATCGCGTATCACGCCCTGTGCGCGCACCGGGTCGCCTTCGCCAGGCGTCTCGATCTTGATGACCTCTGCGCCCATGTCGGCGAGAAGTGAGGTGCAGAACGGGCCCGAGATGATGCGGGTCAGGTCCAGAATGCGGAATCCGGATAAAGGCATGGGTTCTTGTGAATCCAGGGTTGCGGAAATCAGCCGACGGCGGCCACGGCGCCGTCGTAATCGTGCAAGGCAAGACGCGGCCCGGCCTTCATCACCTGGCCGGACAACGGGCGCTTCATCACCTGTTCAAGATGCCGCGACGCCTGGATCAGCGCTGCCAGGTCAATGCCTGTCTCGATGTCCATCTCGTGCAGCAGATTGACCGTGTCTTCGGTGCAGACATTTCCCGTCGCCCCCGGCGCGAACGGGCAGCCGCCCAAGCCGCCCAGCGACGATTCAAAGGACGTGATGCCCGCGTGCAGCCCCTCGACCACATTCACCAGCCCGAGGCCGCGCGTGTTGTGAAAGTGCAGGGAAAAGTCCATGGCTGGAAACGCCGCGCGCAGCGCGTCGACCGTCTTGCGCACCAGCCGCGGCGTCGCCATGCCCGTTGTGTCGCCCAGCGTGACGGCGTCGAAATTCAGGCGGGCAAACTCGGCCACGATGGTCTTTAACGTGGCGATATCGATATCGCCTTCGAATGGACAACCGAAGGCCACCGCGATGGCGCCCTTGCGCCGCATGGGATGGCCCTTTAACAGCGCCGCCACGTCCTCGATGTCGCGCAGCGATTGCTCCACGGACCGGTTCAGGTTCTTTCTGTTGTGGCTTTCGCTGGCCGACAGGAACACCACGACCTCATCGGCACGCGATGCCAGCGCGCGTTCAACGCCGCGCGGGTTCGGCGCCAGCGCGCTCAACACCACGCCGGGCCGCTTGTCCGCCAGCGCCAGCAGTTCCGCGGCGTCGCGCATCTGCGGCACGGCACGGGGCGACACGAACGAGGTTGCCTCGATGTGGCGCACGCCGGCGGCAATCAATTCATTCAGGATGGCAGCCTTGGTGTCGGTGGGCACAAACTCGGGCTCGCTTTGCAGTCCGTCCCGCAGTCCCACCTCCACGATCTGCACTCGGCTTGGAAGGCTCACATCTGTCTCCTCGCGCCCGCGCGGCGCGCGGTCCATGGGCTTGATGAGTCATCTTCCGAGGTCATCCGCCCCGGCACAAATCGCGAATCTTCAGCGGGGCATCGCCATTCGCGATGGCTGCGCGGGGCAGCGCCTGCGTTGGCCGTCCGGATTTTGCCGCGCAACATACCCGGCCGAATGCGGCGGGCCCGGCGTCAATCGCCCGAGGCGGCGGCCTCTTGCAGCAGGTGTTCCATCAGCAGCCGGGCTGCGCCGGACAGGGGTTCATTGCTGCGCACGCACAATTTGAGCTGGCGCCGCGCCCACGCGTCCGTCAAAGGGATAATCCTAAGATCGCCGCAATCGAAGAGGGATAGCGCCTCCACGGGCACGATGCCGATGCCCAGCTCCCGGCGCACCATCGACACCAGCGCATCGTACGAGGTGACCTGGAACCGCAGCCGCACCGTCCGATTGATGGCCGCCGCCTCGCGCGTGAACAGGTAGTTCGCGGCGCTGCCCCGGTGCATGCCGACATGGTCGTATTCCAGCGTGTCGGCAAACGCCACGCGCTCGCGCGCAGCAAGCGGATGAGACCGGTTGACCACCAGCGTCATCACATCGCGCCGGTACGGAAAACTCTGCAGCCCGCTGTCGTCATCGGTCTGGGTATAGATGCCGATATCGCTCACGTTTTCCTGCACCGCGCGCGTCACCGCCGAACTGACGTTTTCCTCAAGATCGATCTGCACGCCGGGATGCAGAGCCAGAAAGCGCTGCAGATCTTCCGGCAGAAACTGCGTGATGGACGACAGGTTAGCCGCAATACGCACGTGCCCGCGCACGCCCGACGAAAAGTCCCGGATCTCGTCCGTCAGGCCGCGCGCCTGATGCAGCAGCGCCCGCGCATGCCGCGCCAACGCATGGCCAGCGCCCGTCGCTTCCACCCCTCGCGCGCGCCGCGTGATCAGCGCCACATCCAGGATGCGCTCCAATTCAGACAACCGCTTGCTCAACGCAGACGGCGCGATGTGCTCACGCGTGGCGGCCGCCGCAATACTGCCTTCTTCGACCACGGCCACAAAGACCTGCAGGCTGTAGAGATCCAGGCGAGGCGCGGATGATCGAATCGGCGTGTCGAGAGTCATGGCAGGAGCGTACCGTAACGATTCCCGGAAATGCAAAAAGCCCCGATTTCTGGGGAATCGGAGCATTTCTTGGCTGGCCGGTGAGGCCTTGCCGGTATTCCTGGCGGACAGAGGGTCAGCCTAACAAGCTTTTGGATACCTTATGAATCCTTGATTTTCCAAGTACGGAAACGAAAAGTACCCGCATAAATACCCGTTCCTAGTATGGATCCTGATGCGAGATCCGGCTGGCAAGACCGACGACTCAGATTGATTAGACGGGGGGCTGCTTTACGACAGCCATCACCTCCTCCACGCAGAGCGTATGAAGGACATCAAGCAACATGACCGCCACTCCGCTCGGAAAACCGTCAGTGTTCGACCGCTCATATGTGTAGCGCCATTCAACGAACGCCCGGCGCATCATGAGAAACATGGGGGGAAGATCTACCTCCGGAGCGCGCTCGCTCACACGCCGATCGAGCTTTTCTCTGGCGGCCTCAGGAAGCGCGTTATAGAGCTTGTCAAGGTCGTGCACCTTACTTATGCGCGTGCCGTTTGCTTCGGCCAGCGCCTTCAGATACAGCTCAAGCGCCAAACTTGCGTTTACAACGAAGGGGGCTATTGGAGTCCGATCCTTCCGCCACACACCGTCGGGGCCTAGATCTCCCTTCAACATGCGTTCGTGATTCATTTGCGCGGTCTGGGCAAAACCGAGAGCCAGACTGATTATCTGCTCCACCACGGAGGGCGGGGGAGGAAACTGGTGGCCAAGCTCTTCGAAGCGCCTGATGGCGCCCTCGTAGTATCCCGGCGTTCCAACTGCATGCTGGGGCTCGTAGTCCCCCAAATATCTATCACCCAACCAGAGCTTCTTGGTCATTGATTGTCTCGCCACCATGGAAGTGCGCGGAGCCGCGCGGAGTGCGGGTCAGGATACAGCGCGTCGGAAACATCGGGGAGGGGCTGGGAAAAACCTAACCTTCCTAATCGAACATGGCGAACTGCCCGGAAAGTCATGATTCATGTGGGTTTCCGGGGTTTCAGAAAAC
The DNA here is from genome assembly GCF_037039475.1 of Achromobacter sp. E1. Taxonomy (NCBI): domain Bacteria; kingdom Pseudomonadati; phylum Pseudomonadota; class Betaproteobacteria; order Burkholderiales; family Alcaligenaceae; genus Achromobacter; species Achromobacter sp. E1. The sequence goes on along the minus strand of NZ_CP146253.1, from coordinate 663,896 downwards.
CTAACCTTTTTCTAACCAAAGCCTAACCCGGTTAGGTTTCTATACCCTAACCTCATAAAAAATAGATACCTATATAAATCAAAGAGTTACGACGTGGTTAGGTTTCAAGTTAGGTCAGGTTAGGTTTTAAACCTAACCAATATTATTTATATAAATCAATGACTTAAACACCATGTTGATGCCCGATTAGGAAGGTTAGGTTTGTCCCTGCCCCTCCCCAAACCTGCGCAGAGATGGAACAAATGGCCGCGATCGAATAGCGCTTCGGTGGCCGAGCAGTGCATTTGCGTGGCGAAGTAAACGGCGGCAGAATGACCGGCAATTTCGGCATTGATACCGTTTGCAACCATGACGAGCAAGGAATGCCTGCTCCATTCTCATACCTGTGGAATATCGCGAAGCGTGGGCGCGCTTGGGCCGCTCCTGTCCCCTCCGCTATTTTCCTAGTCTTCAACTATTTCGAATTCTTCAAAGACATGCCGGGCCTTACGAAAACGGCTATCGGCATTTCGCTGCTCCTGTCTGGAGCGCTTGTATGCGCGGTGCGTGGCGGCTATTGCCTGGTACGAGATGCATCCGATGAAATTGAAGTCTTGAAGCAACAGGTCGCCCAAGCATCCGCTGCGGACGTTGGACCGCTTACTGTCCGAAACGTGCGTGAAGGAGAGGGCTACCACGAAGGCACAATGTTGATGATCCTCGACAAGGCCCCGTGGATAGAAGCTGGGCTTATCTTATCGTTGAGTGTGGAAGTGGACAGTGTGACGCCGGTGGCTCTTCTTTACGTAGAAACCTTTACTAGCGAAGCGTTTCCACAGTGCATTGTGTGGCGCGCTTATGGCCCCGCAGCCGACCTACGGCAGTACCTGAACGACCCATCACGGTGGAAAAGCCTAAAGGCTCGGCGCAACGTACATCTTCGGCATCTGGAGAAAGTCAATCATGAATAGAAACAGCCTACTCGCGGCCGCCTTGCGCGCGTCCGACAATCGTCCGTCCCCCAAAGTAGTCCAACTGCTGAGCCAGACGCGCCTGGTAGTCAATCGTGGCAGCAATGACGGAATCCGCGAGGGTCAGCACGTGATCGTCTATGCGATGGGAGACGAGCTTTTTGACCCCGATTCAAAGGAATCGCTTGGGCAAGTTGAACTCATCAAAGGCAAGGCAAAAGTCGTGCATTTGCAAGACAAAATTGCGACTGTTGAGAATTTGGAGCGCACGAAGCGTGACTCGTTCAATCTTCTAGGCCCCACCACACAAGAGGTGGTGACACCGTTTCACAACGCGGAGGTTGGAGATTTGGTTCGATTTCTGTGACGTGCGTCGTTCGTGCGTCGCTTTGCGACGTTTTACAACTACAAACTGCAGCCTCCGCAGCCCCGCCAAAGCTATGGCGCGCAGGGGCACGTCAATGAGTCTTTTCTCGCACATTTAGCGCGCAGGCGCGGCGGGGGAGAACTGCGCGCCAGCCCCTCGAGGACGAACGACCGCTGTATATTTTTACAGTACTTTGGGGTGGCGCATGGATTTCTTCGACCGACCAACGCGCGCGCCCTGCCTGCGGCCCGCATACGGGAGCTGTACGCGCGAAACCCGACTGCCGAGGCCTGTTGTTGCTATGGCGTGGGAGATTTGGCGCCTGCAGCGCGTCATCGTGGTCCTGGAAGCGGGCTTGCGCAGCGCCAGCGGCCTACGTCACCGGCAGGACATCATTGACCGCGTTCCCTAGCTGCGGGAGTAAGCCGCGACGTAACCGTGTCTGAATGAGCCGCTGGCGGTCAAACCTGGCGCAAAGCGCGGCGAACAGCGCTGACGCGCGCCAGGGACGAAAAAAGCCGCGCATGCGGGGCTATTCGTCAATGCCGGCGGGGTCACTGGAGGCGCGGCGGGCGCGGGCGGGCATCCTCCCCTCAACCTCTACGCCGACGGCGAAGGGCTTGAACTGCATTACTTCCATCCCCAGCCACGCATTTAGTTCGGACAATCGAGCCTGAAGAGGCGCGATCTCGTTGCGCGCGAACACCTGGGCGGCAGGCATGACCGCGCCGAAACCGCCCGTATTCCCCGGCACGATGCCCTTGAGCTGGGGCGGTACGCGGTGCGCTGCCAGCACGTCGTCACGCGTCACAGCTTTGATGTTCAAGAATTCATCCGTGCAGCCGCGGCTGATGACTTCGAGGGTATCGCACAAGGTTGTAAACCCGTTGGGCCGGGCTTACACCATCGGCCATCTTGTAGGGCTTCTCTCGCCCCTTCGCGGCGCGGATTGCGGTGTATGTCAGCTTGGCGAGCGTGGCCATATCTCCCATGTGAAAAACGGGTACTTTTTTCGGGTTTTGGGCCAATGAGGCTGCGATCCCCGCGAAAGTACCCGATTTATGGGGTTGCTTCTAGTGGTGCTTGCTGAGCAAGCCTGGGCAATAAAAAACCCGCACAGCTAAGGCTGGTGCGGGTTTCCGGGCATTGTTGGGCAATGCTGGTTTGAATCCTGGCGGACAGAGGGGGATTCGAACCCCCGATACGCTTTTGACGTATACACGCTTTCCAGGCGTGCGCCTTCAACCGCTCGGCCACCTGTCCTACTGCATGTTCAGGGGCCTTTTGGTGCTGCTAAAAAGGCGCTGCTGAAAATGCGAATCCGCGATTCTAGCAGAATGCGCGGCTACACAGCAAGCGGCCATATAAAAAGGGACGCACTACGCGCGTCCCTTCCCCTGCCAACGGCTTTACTTCGACGCCGGCGGGTCCTGCTCCCGGTAGGAGCTGATCGTGCCGTCCGGTTCGGTCTCTTCCAGCCGGACGCGGAATCCCCACAGGCGGGCCAGGTGCTTCATGACCTGTTCGGCATCTTCGCCCGCCAGCGGCCGGCCGCGGCTTTTCAGGTGGCGCAGCACCAGCGAGCGGTCGGTGTCGCGGTTGAAGCGGATGACCTGGATGTCGGGCACCTGGTTGTCGCGGTTGTGCTGTGCGGCAAGCAGGCGGCGAATGTCGCGGTAGCCCTCGTCGTCGTGGATCGCGGCCACTTCCAGCTTGGGGTTGGCCTGATGGTCCGAGATGGCGAAGAAGCGGAACTCGCGGATCAGCCGCGGGGACAGGTACTGCGAGATGAAGGATTCGTCCTTGAAGTTGCGCATGGCGAAGTCCAGCGTCTTCAGCCAGTCGCCGCCCGCAATGTCGGGGAACCAGCGGCGGTCCTCGGGCGTGGGCGCCTCGCAGATGCGGCGGATGTCCGACATCATCGCAAAGCCCAGCGCATAGGGGTTGATGCCGCCATAGCCGCGCTCGTCAAAGCCGCGCTGGCTGACGACGTTAGTGTGGCTTTGCAGGAACTCCATCATGAAGCCATCGTTCACCAGCCCCTTGTCATGCAGGCGGTTCAGGATGGTGTAGTGCCAGAACGTAGCCCAGCCTTCGTTCATGACCTTGGTCTGGGTCTGCGGATAGAAATACTGCGCGACCTTGCGCACGATGCGCACCAGTTCCTTCTGCCACGGCGCCAGCTTGGGCGAGTACTTCTCGATGAAGTACAGCAGGTTTTCCTCGGGCTCGGGCGGAAACACGGTTGCCGCAACGCGGGTGTCCTTGTCCGCCTCGATCCGCGGCAGCGTGCGCCACAGGTCGTTGTATTGCAGGCGCGCGTGTTCTTCGCGCTCGGCCTGGCGGGTCGCCTCTTCCTTGTACGAGACCGGCGCCGGCCGCTTGTAGCGGTCCACCCCGTGGTGCGACAGCGCATGGCAGGAGTCCAGCAGCGACTCCACGGCGTCGATGCCGTAGCGGTCTTCGCAATCCATCACGTACTTGCGCGCGAAGACCAGGTAGTCCAGCACGCCATCGGCGTCCGTCCATTGCCGGAACAGGTAGTTGCCCTTAAAGAAGGAATTGTGCCCGTAGCAGGCGTGCGCAATCACGAGCGCCTGCATCGGCATGGAATTCTCTTCCATGAGGTAGGAGATGCAAGGGTTGGAATTGATGACGATTTCGTACGCCAGCCCTTGCATGCCGCGGCGGTAGAACTGCTCGTTGCGGATGAATTCCTTGCCGTAGGACCAGTGGGGATAGCCGATGGGCAACCCCGCCGATGCGTAGGCATCCAGCATCTGTTCCGAGGTGATGACCTCGATCTGGTTCGGATAGGTGTCCAGACCGTATTCGCGGGCGATCTGCGAGATCGCGTCGTCATAGGTCTGGATCAGTTCGAACGTCCATTCGGAACCCTGCGAGATCGGCGCGGCGGCACCGCCCGACCCCGGCTCCGCGAGAGCACCCATGTTGGCGTTCATGCGGTCTCCTTCTTGAACAGGTCGTGGAACACGGGAAAGATCTCGCCGCGGTCGCAGATGCGCCGCATGACGAAATGCGGTTCCAGTTTCTGTTCGTACTCGGCCCACAGGCTGCTCTTGCGAGCCTCTTGCGAGTCGGGAATTTCAATGTAGGCGAAGTAGCGCGTCGAGGGCAGCAGATGCTCGGCCAGGAATCGCGCGCTCTTGCCCGCGTCGGCGCCAAACGAGTCGCCGTCGCTGGCCTGCGCCGCATAGACGTTCCATGCGGCCGGCGGGTAGCGCTTTTCGAGGATTTCGCGCATCAGCTCCAGCGCCGACAGCACGATCGTGCCGCCGCTCTTGGGGTCGTAGAAGAAGGTGTGTTCGTCGACTTCCTCGGCGTTGTCGGTATGGCGGATGAAAACCAGGTCGACGTGTTCGTACTTGCGCGACAGGAAGAGATAAAGCAGCGTGAAGAAGCGCTTGGCGAGATCCTTCTTGCCCTCGTCCATGGAGCCGGACACGTCCATCAGGCAGAACATGACCGCGCGCGCCATGGGGATGGCGACCGACACGCGATTGCGATAGCGCAGGTCCAGGTCGTCCAGGAACGGCACACGTGCCAGGCGCTCACGGCAGTCCTCGACGTCCTGTTCCAGTTCGCGCAGGCGCGCCGCGGGCGCGCCCGCCGCCTTGGCCTCTTCCAACGCCTTTTCCGCGTCTTCGAGGTCGGCGCGCGCCTTCACACCGAGCGACACGCGCCGCGCCAGCGACGACTTCAGCGTCCGGCTGATGCTGAGCGTGCTGGGCGAGCCCGTGGTCGTGTAGCCGGCGCGCTGCCACTTCTTCTGGCTGACCTCGCCAAGCTGGTTGCGCGCCAGGTGCGGCAATTCCAGATCCTCGAAAAAGAGGTTCAGGAATTCGGCGCGCGACAGGCTGAAGGTGAACTGGTCCACCGACTCGCCTTCGCCCGGCTCGGACCCGCCTTCGCCCTGCCCGCCCTGCGGCCGGTCGAAGGTGTCACCCTTGGCGAATTCGCGATTGCCCGGATGCACCATCTCGCGGTCGCCGCCCGCGCCGTGCCGGAACGTCGGCTCGGAGATATCGCGGGCGGGCAGGTTGATCTCACCGCCTTGATCCATATCCTGGATCGAGCGGTCACGGATCATCCCGTGCACCGCCTTGCGGATCTGATCCTTGTAACGCCGAAGAAAGCGCTCCCGGTTAACGGCGCTCTTGTTGCGACCGTTAAGACGGCGATCGATCAGTGAATTCATGATTCACCTCGCTCAGGAAGACTTCCTCACACGGAGATACCACTCGCACAGCAGCCTGACCTGCTTTTCCGTGTAGCCCTTCTCCACCATCCGGTCGACGAAGCTCTGGTGTTTCGACTTGTCCTCGGCCGAGGCCTTGGCGTTGAACGAAATCACCGGCAGCAGGTCTTCCGTGTTCGAGAACATCTTCTTCTCGATCACTTCGCGCAGCTTTTCATAGCTGGTCCAGTTCGGATTGCGGCCGCTGTTGTTGGCGCGCGCCCGCAGCACGAAGTTAACGATCTCGTTACGGAAGTCCTTCGGATTGGCGATGCCCGCCGGCTTCTCGATCTTTTCCAGCTCATCGTTCAGCGCGCTGCGGTCGAAGCTTTCGCCGGTTTCGGGATCGCGGAATTCCTCGTCCTGGATCCAGCAGTCGGCAAACGTCACGTAGCGGTCGAAGATGTTCTGGCCGTACTCGGAGTAGGACTCCAGGTAGGCGGTCTGGATCTCCTTGCCGATGAACTCCGCGTAGCGCGGCGCGAGGAAGCCCTTGATGAACTCCAGGTAGCGCCGGCGGATCTCGTCGGGATAGTCTTCGCGGCCGATGCGTTGCTCCAGCACGTACATCAGATGCACCGGATTGGCGGCCACTTCGGTCTGGTCGTAATTGAAGACGCTGGACAGGATCTTGTACGCGAAACGCGTTGAGACCCCGGTCATGCCTTCGTCTGTGCCCGCATAGTCCTTGTATTCCTGCAGCGCCTTGGCCTTGGGATCGACATCCTTCAGGCTTTCGCCGTCGTAGACCCGCAGCTTGGAATAGATGCTGGAATTCTCGGGCTCCTTCAGGCGCGTCAGCACCGAGAACTGCGCCATCATGTCCAGCGTTCCGGGCGCGCACGGCGCTTCGGACAGCGAGCTGTGATGCAGCAGCTTCTCGTAGATGCGGACCTCTTCGGAAACCTGCAGGCAGTAAGGCACCTTGACGATATAGATACGGTCAAGGAACGCCTCGTTGTGCTTGTTGTTGCGGAAGGTCTGCCACTCGGATTCGTTCGAGTGCGCCAGGATCGTGCCGTTGAACGGGATGGCCGAGAAGCCTTCCGTGCCCTTGAAGTTGCCTTCCTGGGTGGCCGTCAACAGCGGATGCAGCATCTTGATCGGCGCCTTGAACATTTCCACGAACTCGAGCAGCCCCTGGTTCGCCAGGCACAACCCGCCCGAGTAACTGTAGGCGTCGGGGTCGTCCTGCGAATGGCGATCGAGCTTGCGGATATCCACCTTGCCCACCAGCGACGAAATGTCCTGGTTGTTCTCGTCGCCCGGCTCGGTCTTGGCGATGGCGATCTGGCGCAGCACCGAAGGGTTCAGGCGCACGACGCGAAACTTCGAGATGTCGCCGTCGAATTCCTTCAGGCGCTTGACTGCCCACGGCGACATGATGCCGGTCAGGTAGCGCTTCGGAATGCCGTATTCCTTTTCGAGCATGTCGCCGAACCGTTCGGGATGAAACAACCCGAGCGGCGATTCGTTGACCGGCGATCCCTTCAGGGCGTAGATCGGAAAACTTTCCATCAACGCCTTGAGCCGTTCCGCGATGGACGACTTGCCGCCGCCCACCGGCCCGAGCAGATAGAGGATTTGCTTGCGCTCCTCCAGTCCCTGCGCGGCATGCTTGAAGAACGCGACGATCTGTCCGATCACGTCCTCCATGCCGTAGAACTCCTGGAACGCCGGATAGCGTCGGATGGTCCGGTTGGAAAACAAACGGGAAAGACGTGGGTCGTTGCGCGTATCCACGATCTCAGGTTCGCCGATCGCGGCCAACATGCGCTCAGCGGGGCTGGCGTAGGCCATGGGATCGCGCTTGGCGAGGTTCAGATACTCCTCGAGCGAGAGCTCCGATTCCTGCTCTCTTGCATACTGCGACTTGAAGCCTTCGACGATGTTTTGCACGGAAACCTCCTACAACACGCGAAAAATTCAATACGTCCCTACATGCCCATTGTGCATCAGCGCCTGCGAATTACTAAACAACTTCGCTGTCGGCGTTTTCGGCAGGTCGTTATGTTGCTTTCGCCACACATCAACCATAAGCACGATCGGACCCTTTCTGTTTAGGCTGCACCCCTCGGATACAAGTTCCGTCAGGGATTGCAACGTTGGTGAGCAAGTTCGCTCAGTCGTTTTCAGCATAGAGCCGCATATAGCGTGCCCGACGCAGCCGCACATGAAATGCTCGGCAATGAAATGACGGAATGAGCGATATCCAATGGATTCTTATGAGCCGGGGATAAACCCGAAGCGTCCGCCATGCGATCGCAGCGAACGTGCTGAACGGCGCTTTGCGTCTTCGTTCAGTGTCGTGCCGGTCGGTGTTGAACTGCGCCGATTCGCGGCACGGGAATCCGTGGTGACGAGGGCGCGCGGCGGCTGTGCGGGGGGTCCGTGAGCGCGTAGCGCCAAGTCATGCGTCTTATGCTAAGCCTGTGACCGTCTCGTGGCAATTCATTTTGTGCGAATTGCGCGTGAGCGTAATCACGCGAAACACGATTGACGCCGCGCATGCCGATGCCGGTCATGCAATACGGCACTCCACATCGGCAGCGCCGCGCCGCCGAGACGCAGGCAGCGCGCGGCTCTACGAGGATTGGCAGCCGAACGCCCGGAGTGCTAGCAGCGGTTTTGCTACGACAGCGCGGGCAGCGCCACGCTTTCCATCAATTGGCGCCACGTGCCGGCGACACGCGCGCGAACGCGTAGATCCGCACCCACGCGCACGGCATCGGTGAATTCATAACGCCGCGCGGCGTCCAGATGTTCCAGCATCGGCAGGCGCACCATGCCGGCCGCGTCGCCCAGCAGCACCGGCGCCAGATACAGCAGCAGTTCGTCGACGCAGCCGGCGGAAACCAGCGCGCCGCTCAGGCCCGCGCCAGCCTCGACGTGGACCTCGTTGAACTGCTCGGCAGCCATCCAGCGCATCATCGCGGGCAGATCGACGCGGCCCGGTTCCGTCCCGGGCAAGCACACGACACGCGCGTTCTTGTCCGCCAGGCGCGCGGCCTTTGCGGCGTCCTCGCGCGCGGTGAACACGATGACTTGCGCACCGTCGAAAAGCCGCGCGGTTTCGGGGATCTCGAAACGGCCGTCCACGACGGCCTTGCGCGGCTGGCGCGGCGTCTGGACGTCGCGCACGTTCAGTTGCGGATCGTCCTTCTGCACCGTGCCCATGCCCGTCAGGACGACACAACTGCGCGCGCGCCAGCGGTGCCCGTCGGCGCGCGCCTCAGGACCCGTGATCCATTGCGACATGCCGTTATGCAGCGCGCTGCGGCCGTCCAGCGACGCCGCCATCTTCATCCACACCCACGGCAGGCTGCGGCTCATGCGCGAGATGAAGCCGGCGTTCACCGCCAGCGCCTCTTCGCGGCATACGCCCGTCGTCACCGCGATGCCGGCGTCGCGCAGGCGCGCCAGCCCCTGGCCGTTCACCAGCGGATTCGGATCGCCCATTGCGACCACCACGCGCGCCGGCCGCGCCGCCAGCACCGCATCCACGCAAGGCGGCGTGCGGCCGAAATGGCTGCAGGGCTCCAGCGTGACGTACAACGTGGAACCTGCCACGGATTCGCCACGCGACTGCGCGTCGCGCAGCGCGCAGATTTCGGCATGCGGGCCGCCTGGCGGCTGCGTCGCGCCCTCGCCCAGCACGCGGCCGTCACGCACGATGACGCAGCCGACCCGGGGGTTGGGCGCGGTGGTCGTCATGACGGTCTGCGCCAGCGCCAGCGCGCGTCGCATCCAGAAAAGGTCGTCGGAGTCGCGGGAAATGTCCATGCCGGCGATTGTATGTCCGCCGGCGCCGTCCCGCCCGGCTTTGCCCCCGTGCCGCCGCGCCAAGAAGCGGATGTCCGTTTTGGGCCGTACGTAGTCTCGGATCGCGCTCGCCGCCGAGCCGGTTCGGAGTAAAAATAGCGCCGTACCCCTTGAATCCTTGGCCAGGAGGCCCGGAAATGAAACAGGCACTTATCGTTATCGACGTACAAGACTCTTTCCGCCAACGTCCGTTTTGGGACGAATCGGAGTATCCGGCGTTCATTTCGCAGATTCAGGCCCTGATCGACGGCGCCCAGGCCCAGGACATTCCAGTGCTGCAGGTGTTTCACACCAGCCCGTCCGATGATCCCGCGAACCCCTTTTCGCTCGCCTCCGGACACGTCAAGACGTTGAAGGAACTGCGTATTGCTCCGACCGCGGTGTTCCACAAGACGGTCCATTCGTCGCTCTACGCGAAGGATGAAACCGGCGCCACGTTGCACGACTGGCTGCTCAAGCACGGCATCGAAGGCATCATCGTGGCTGGTATCCGCACCGAACAATGCTGCGAAACCACGTCGCGCCATGCCAGCGATGCCGGCTTCAAGGTGGTCTTTCCGACTGACGCCACGCTGACCTTCGCGATGCAAAGCCCGTCGGGCAGGACCTACACGCCGGCCGAGATCCGCGACCGGACCGAGCTGGTGCTGCAAGGCCGTTTTGCCCGCATCGTCCGCGCCGCCGACGCGCTGGCCGTGTAACGCGCAGGCGGGAGGCGCAGATGGTTCCGGTGTACTTCGTGGTGCCGCGCGGCATCGTCCTCCTGGACCTCGCCGGTCCGGCGGAAGCCTTCCGCGTGGCCAACAAGCTGTGCCCGGGCACATTCACCCAGCATTTCTGCAGCCCCTCCCGCGACGTCGAAAGCGGCATTCCTGGCCTGCACCTGGCGCGCTTGCAGCCCCTGCCGGCCGTGCTGCCGGCAAACGCGCTGGTCATCGTCTCGGGCGTGGTGGGCAAGCACACGCGCCTGGACGATGAGGACGCGCGCGCCATCGTGGCGTGGCTGGCTGCCCGGCATCCGGCCGACGGCTTCACCTTGATGACGGTCTGCGCGGGCGCGCTGTTCGCGGCCGCGGCGGGGCTGACGCGGCAGCGCGAATGCACCACCCACCACACCTGCCTGGAAGAGCTCGCCGCCCTTGATCCCACCGCGCGCCTGCTGGACAACCGCATCTTCGTCGAAGACGGAAACCTCGTCAGCAGCGCTGGCATCACGGCGGGGATCGATCTGGCGCTGCACATGGTGGCGCGCCATTGCGGCCCGCGCGTGGCCAGCGAGGCGGCGCGCGACATGGTTGTCTACCAGCGCCGCGCAGGCTCGGACTCGGCCCTGTCGCCGTGGCTGGATCATCGCAGCCATATGCATCCGGGCGTGCACCGGGTGCAGGATGCCGTCATCCGCGATCCCGCCGCCCCCTGGTCGGCCCAGTCGCTGGCGGACCAGGCGCACACCAGTGCCCGGCACCTGACGCGCCTGTTCCGCGAGCACGCGGGGTGCACGCCGATGGATTACCTGTATCAGATCCGCGTGGCGCTGGCTCGCGACCTGCTGCGCGACACCCGGCTGGACCTGGAACGCGTGGCGGAAAAGTCGGGATTTGGATCGGCGCAGCACATGCGCCGCGTGTGGCGCAAATTCCAGCCGCTGACGCCCAGTCTGATGCGCGGGGCGCCTGGCTAGTCCTTGCGCAACTTGCCCGGCAGCAGCGGGCCCTGCATCTCGCGGATGGCTTCGACGAATTCACCGATGTCCTCGAAGCTTTTGTAGACCGAGGCGAAACGCACGTAGGCCACCTTGTCCAGCTTGCGCAGCTCGTTCATGACGAGCTCGCCGATGTGTTCGGACGGCACCTCGCGCTGGCCGCTGGCCAGCAATTGCTCTTCGATCCGGGCGACGGCGGCATCCACGTCCTCCGTGCTGACGGGGCGTTTGCGCAGCGCAAGGCTCAGGCTTGCGCGCAGCTTGACGGGATCGTATTCGCTGCGGCTGCCATTGCGCTTGACGATCGACGGCATGGCAAGCTCCACCCGTTCGTAGGTGGTGAACCGCTTGTCACAGGACAGGCAGCGGCGGCGACGGCGGATGGCGTCGCCCTCTTCGGAGACCCGGCTGTCGACAACCTGCGTTTCGGCATTGCCGCAAAATGGACACCGCATGTGTGATCCCTAAAGGCGCTGGTGGCAATAATTGAGCATATTGTAACGACGGGCATGATGCAAAGCGTCAATTCGGACGACTGCCCTGCCGCGGCCGCTTGGCCGATTGCCAGGCAGGACGCCGCCTGCATGCCCAAAAAGAACAAGGGACGGCGTCTTGCGAAACCGTCCCTTTGCCCGATTCCCGTTCGCGGCGTGGCCGCGCCCGGGTCGCCCGCTTACTTCTTGCCGTAAACCGGCAGGCGCGAGGTCAGTTCATTGACCTTGGCGCGCACGGCGGCGATGTTGGCTTCGTCGCGCGGGTTGTCCAGCACGTCGGCGATCAGGTTGGCCGTCAGCTCGGCGTCGGCTTCGGTGAAGCCGCGGGTCGTCATGGCCGGCGTGCCCAGGCGGATGCCGCTGGTCACGAAGGGCTTTTCCGGATCGTTCGGGATGGCGTTCTTGTTGACCGTGATGTGGGCCTGGCCCAGCACCGCTTCGGCTTCCTTGCCCGTGATGCCCTTGGAACGCAGGTCCACCAGCATGACGTGGCTCTCGGTACGGCCCGAGACGATACGCAGGCCGCGCTTGACCAGCGTGTCGGCCAGCACCTTGGCGTTCTTGACGACTTGCTGCGCGTAGTCCTTGAAGCCGGGCTCCAGCGCTTCCTTGAAGGCCACGGCCTTGCCGGCGATGACATGCATCAGCGGACCGCCCTGGATGCCGGGGAAAATCGCCGAGTTGATGATCTTCTCGTGCTCGGCCTTCATCATGATGACGCCGCCGCGCGGGCCGCGCAGCGACTTGTGCGTGGTCGAGGTGACGAAGTCGGCGTGCGGGACCGGGTTGGGGTAGGCGCCGCCAGCAACCAGGCCGGCGTAGTGGGCGATGTCGACCATGAACAGCGCGCCGTTTTCACGGGCGATGCGGGCCATGCGCTCGAAATCGATGTGCAGGGCGTAGGCCGACGCGCCAGCCACGATCAGCTTGGGCTTGTGTTCCTTGGCCAGCTGCTCGACCTGGTCGTAGTTCAGGACTTCGTTTTCGTCCAGGCCATAGGAGATGAAGTTGTACAGCTTGCCCGAGGCGTTGACCGACGCGCCGTGCGTCAGGTGGCCGCCTTCGGCCAGGCTCATGCCCAGCACGGTGTCGCCCGGCTTGAGGACCGCCATGTACACGCCCTGGTTTGCCTGCGAACCCGAGTTGGGCTGCACGTTGGCGGCTTCGGCGCCAAAGATCTGCTTCAGGCGGTCGATGGCCAGCTGTTCGACCACGTCCACGTATTCGCAACCACCGTAGTAGCGCTTGCCCGGGTAGCCTTCGGCGTACTTGTTCGTGAGCTGCGTGCCCTGCGCTTCCATGACGGCGGGGCTGGCGTAGTTCTCCGAAGCGATCAGCTCGATGTGCTGCTCTTGGCGCTGGTCTTCCTTCTGGATGGCGGCCCAAACGTCCGGGTCAGCCTTGGACAAGGTGAGGTTGCGGTCAAACATGACGGGGGTTTCCTGAGGCGGTAATGGAAAAGAAACGGCAGATAAGAAAACGGCGTCGGGCGGGTAAACCCGGAGAATGCTGAGTAGTTTACCCCGTCGCGCCTGATCATTTGCGCTTAAAACCACCGGAACCGCGCCAAATTCCGGCGCACGGGCGCGAAAACCACGGCTTGCCCACGCGGCCGGAAACGGCACTCATGCCGACTTGAGAAAGTTTCATGCAAGGGTGTTCACGCCACGGCCAACGGTGTGACCGGCCGCGCCGCGGCCTGCCGCCATGAAAAAGGGCCGCACCGGGCGGCCCTGCGTACATCTGGCTGAGCGTCAGGCCGACGTGGCCCCGATTTGCTTGGGCGCGAGCCGGGGGTTCAGCGTATAGGTCCCGGTCAGCGACGCCTTCGCCAGCACGTGCTTCTGGATCGCCCGCAGCGCGTCTTCGCCCGTGAACGAGCCCTGCAGGTTCAGGCTGGGCACGTCCAACGCATACAGGGTGAAGATGTAGCGATGCACCAGGGCATCGTTCCAGGGCGGGCACGGACCGTCGTAGCCGAAGTACTCGCCGCTCATGTCGTGGTCATTGGCGAACCACGACGAGTAGGAGTTGATGCCCTGGCGCGCGTCCATGGGCGCCAGCGGGCCGCCCTTGCCGCGCGGCGTGATGCCGTTGGAGAACGCGCCTTCGTCGATCTCGCGCAGGTCGGCCGGCAGGTCCACCAGCACCCAGTGGAAGAAATCCACGCGGGCCAGGTCGGCGGGCACTTCGCGGCCTTCCTGGTTGACGTCGTCTGGGCGCGAGGGCACATCCGGATCGTGGCAGATCAGTGCAAACGACTGTGTGCCCGCGGGGACGTCGTCCCAGGAAAACTGCGGGTTGAAGTTATCTGCCAGCGCGACGTGCGATTGCGCATCGATCTTGCCGAATGCGTAGCGCTCGGGAATCGACTCGTGATCGGAAAATGACAAACTCGAAAGTTCCATGTCGTGCTCCTGTAAATGCCGCAAAGGCGCTCTGCCCCTGTCTGTACCCTCAGCGTATCAAAACTTCGCAATTACGGGTTCAAGTTAACACGGGCGAACTTTCGCTTGCCCACCTGAACGACGTAAGTCCCAGCCGGCAATTGCAACGATTTGTCTTCCACGCGATCGCCGTTGACGCGTACCCCGCCCTGCTCGACGTTGCGCTGCGCTTCCGAGCCGGAGGCGACCAGACCCGCTTCGCGCAACAGCTTCAGAATGCCCACCGGCGCGCCGCCGATATTGACCTCGGGCATGTCGTCGGGAATCGCGCCGTCGCGGAAACGCGCCTCGAACGAGGCCAGCGCATCGTCGGCGGCCTTGGCGGAATGAAAGCGCGCGATGATTTCCTGCGCCAGCATCACCTTGGCATCGCGCGGATTGCGCCCGCCATCGATCTCTTGCTTGAGCGCCGCGATCTCCTCCAGCGAGCGGAAGGACAGCAGTTCGAAGTAGCGCCACATCAGCGTGTCGGAGATCGACATCAGCTTGCCGAACATGGAATCGGGCGACTCCGAAATACCGATGTAGTTGCCCTTGGACTTGGACATCTTCTCTACGCCGTCCGTCCCGACCAGCAGCGGCATCGTCAGGATGCACTGCGGCTCCTGTCCATACTCTTTTTGCAGTTCGCGCCCGACCAGCAGGTTGAACTTCTGATCGGTGCCCCCCAGCTCCAGATCTGACTTCAGCGCGACCGAGTCGTAACCCTGCATCAGCGGATACAGGAATTCATGGACCGAGATCGGGATACCGCCCTTGAAGCGCTTGGTGAAGTCCTCGCGCTCCATCATGCGCGCCACCGTGTAACGAGACGCGAGCTGGATCATGCCGCGCGCGCCGAGCGGGTCGCACCATTCGGAGTTGTAGCGGATCTCGGTGCGGGCCGGATCCAGCACCAGGCTGGCCTGCGCGTAATACGTCTTGGCGTTGGCCTCGATCTGTTCGCGCGTGAGCGGCGGGCGGGTGCTGTTGCGGCCGCTGGGGTCGCCGATGGTGGAGGTGAAGTCGCCGATCAGGAAGATGACGTTGTGCCCCAGGTCCTGGAGCTGGCGCATCTTGTTCAGCACCACCGTGTGGCCCAGGTGGATGTCCGGTGCGGTCGGATCCAGGCCAAGCTTGATGCGCAGCGGCACGCCGGTGGCGCGGCTCTTGGCCAGCTTGCGGGCGAATTCGGATTCGACCAGCAGCTCATCGCAGCCGCGCTTGGCTATACGCAGATCGGCTTCGACTTCGGGTGTAATGGGGGCTTCGGTGGGTGACATGACAGGGGGGCCAATGCGGCTTCAGCCGACAAAAAGGTGTAAAAAGTGACGAAAACTATCGTAAATTCTAGCCGAATCAGCTAGGATACCGGCCTAATCATACGCAACTGCCATATGTACGCAGTTGCGTTCGCTCTACATCCCTTGTTCACAAGATGCGCCCCCGCGCCAGCCCTTGCCCCGGAAACGGTGCGCGCGAGGGCCGTTCGTGTACCGCACCCTGCGAGTTCAAGCCACCTGAGAGGGTATTTTCACGATGAATCGTGGCCTCCACGAACTGGCGAGTGGCCTCAAGCGCAAAGTCGCTGCCGCATTTGCGCCCGTTGAGCCCAAGCCCCATCGCTCGGGACTTTTCCGCCGCACGCTTCTCGTCACCGCAATTGGTCTGTTCGCAGGCGCCGCCGCTCTCGGCATGGTGCAGCAACCCGACCGCACCGAACTCCCCCCGTCGCGCGTCATCCAGAGCATTCTGCCGCTGACCGCCGAGCAAGTCGAAGTCAGCACGCCCAGCGCCGCCCCCTACATCAGCGAAACCCGGATCCGTCCGGGCGACACGCTGTCGGCGGTGCTGCAGCGCCTGGAACTCGACGCCCCCAATCTCCAGTCGTTCCTGACCCATGACGCCAGCGCCCGCAGCATCTACAAGCTGTACCCGGGCCGCTCGGTGCAAGCCGCCACGGACGAAGCGGGCAATCTGGTGTGGCTGCGCTACATCCACACGCCCGGCAACGAGACCGACGGCCAGGTCGTGACGCGCATGCTGCACGTCGCCCCGTCCGGCGACGGCTACAAGGCCGAGGAAGTCACCGAAAGCACGGAACGCCAGACCCGCGTCGCGGTCGGCACCATCAAGTCCTCGCTCTTCGGCGCCACGGACTCGGCCGGCATTCCTGACTCGGTCACCATGCAGATGGCCGACATCCTTAGCGCCAAGATCGACTTCCTGCGCGACCTGCGCCAGGGCGATCAATTCCGCGTGGTCTACGAAGTGCGCTCGCACGACGGCCGCTACGCCGGCGCCGGCCGCGTGCTGGCCCTGGAATTCATCAACGGCGGCAAGACCTACAACGCCGTCTGGTTCAGCCCCGACGAAAAGACCGGCTCCTATTACGACTTTGACGGCACCAGCCTGCGCGGCGCCTTCCTGCGCACCGCCCTGAAGTTCAGCCGCATCAGCTCGACCTTCGGCATGCGCATGCACCCCATCCACAAGACCTGGACGGGACACAAGGGCGTAGACTACGCCGCGCCGTCGGGCACGCCGATCCACGCCACCGCGGACGGCACGGTCGAATTCTCGGGCTGGCAGAATGGCTACGGCAACGTGGTCATCGTCAAGCACCACGGCAAGTACTCGACCCTGTACGCGCACCAGAGCCGCATCGCCGAAGGCGTCACCAAGGGCTCGAAGGTGTCGCAGGGCCAACTGCTGGGCTACGTCGGTTCCACCGGCTGGGCCACCGGTCCGCACCTGCACTACGAGTTCCGCGTCGACAACCAGCCCATCGATCCGCTGTCGGTGGACCTGCCCGTGGCCCGCGCCCTCGAACCCGCGGAAGTGCGCGCGTTCAACCAGGCGGTTGGCCCCTACAAGCAGCAGATCCAATTGCTGACGCAATTCCAGCAGACGCTGCCCGACGCGCTGACCAACGTGGCCAGCCGCTAAGGCAGGTCCAAAAAAAACAGGCCCGCGCGCAGCGGGTGCGGCGGCGGGGCATCAAGCCCCAGCCGCCTTTTTCTTTGGAGGCGCCCGTGAATGCCACCCAGCCCATCCAGCAGGACAGCCGCACGCTCTACATTGGCCTGATGTCCGGCACCAGCGTCGACGGCGTCGACGGCGTGCTGACCCGCCTTGAAGACGGCCAGGCGCCTCAGGTGCTGGCCAACGCCAGCCTCCCCATGCCAGAAAATCTGCGGCACGAGCTGCTGGCGCTGAACGAATCGGGCGGCGACGAACTTGCCCGCGCGGCGCTCGCGGCCAATGCGTTGGCGCGTGTCTACGCCCAAGCCGTGTCGGCATTGCTTGCGGATGCCGGCGTGGCCGCCAGCGACGTCAGCGCCATCGGCGCGCACGGCCAGACCGTGCGTCACCGCCCGGACCTTGGGTACACCCTGCAACTGAACGCACCCGCCCTGCTGGCGGAACTGACGGGCATCGCCGTCGTGGCCGACTTCCGTTCGCGCGACGTTGCCGCTGGGGGCCAGGGCGCACCGCTGGTGCCGCCGTTTCACGCCGCCATCTTTGGCGCCAGCCACGGGCGCGCCGTGCTGAACCTGGGCGGCATCGCCAACGTGACGCTGCTTGTGCCCGGGCAGCCGGCGCGCGGCTTTGATACCGGCCCGGCCAACGTGCTGCTGGACGGTTGGTGCCAACGGCACCTGGGCCGCCCTTACGACGCCGGGGGCCGCTGGGCGGCCTCGGGACAGGTGCTGGCGCCCTTGCTTGAACAACTCATCGGCAGCGAGCCGTGGTTCGGCCTGCCGCCGCCCAAATCCACAGGCCGCGATCTTTTCAACTTGCAATGGCTCGACGCCCGCCTGGCGGAATTCGACGGCGCCGCGCCCGCGCCGGAGGATGTTCAGGCCACGCTGCAGCGACTGACGGCCAGAACCGTGGCGGACGCCATCGACCGGGCGGCCGCGGGCACGCAAGAAGTCTTTGTCTGCGGCGGCGGCGCCCACAACGCCGGCCTGATGCAGGAACTGGCGTATTGTCTGCAACGCCCCGTCCGCGCGACCGACTCCCTTGGCGTGCCTGCGCAACAGGTGGAGGCCCTGGCTTTCGCCTGGCTGGCGCACGCGTTCATGACCGGCAAGCCGGCCGGCCTGCCCAGCGTGACGGGCGCGCGCGGCGCGAGGATTCTTGGGGCGCTATATCCGGCCTGAGCGCGATCCATCACGCGCCCATGCAAAAAGCCCTTCGGCAAACCGAAGGGCTTTTTTATCTTTCCTGCCTGGGTGATTACACCGAGAACGAGGAGCCGCAGCCGCAGGTGGTGCTGGCGTTGGGATTGCGGATGACGAACTGCGCGCCTTCCAGGTCTTCCTTGTAGTCGATCTCGGCGCCGACCAGATACTGGAAGCTCATCGGATCGACGAGCAATTGCACGCCGGCCTTGTCCAGCACGGTGTCGTCTTCGTTGACGACTTCGTCAAACGTGAAACCGTACTGGAAGCCGGAACAGCCGCCGCCCTGCACGAAAACGCGCAGCTTCAGTTCGGGGTTGCCCTCTTCGGCCAACAGGTCTTTCACTTTGGCGGCAGCCGAGTCGGTGAACACCAGGGGAACAGGCGGGGGGGCCTGAAGGTCGACGGTTTCGGTCACTGCATTCATGGTTCACTCCTGGCCGGTACGGCCAAAATTCAGTGAGCGGCGTCGCCGCTCGTATGGTGTCACTATAGCGCAGGGCTTGACCAGACTCAAAGTTCAAGCTTGACACTGCGCGAAGCGCGGACGGTTTCCCCCTCGAGGACGCTGACAGTCACGCTTTCGGGGACAAATCCGTCAGGCACGGCCAGGATGCCCTGACTGCGCTGATACTGGTCGAACTGCAGGGCGAGCGACGCGGCGGTCAGGTTTTCTCCGGTGGCCGTGACGGGGCCGGTCTCGGCCTTGAGCTGCATGGGCGCCAGATCCACCGTGACGGTTTCGCCCTTGAGCACGCCGGTGGCCTGAAAGCGCAGCGCGCCCGCAAAAGGCGTACCGCCATTGCGGCCACTGCGCATCAGCAGGACCTTGTACCGCAGGCCGCCGCCCTCGCGGTCGATCTGCATGCTGCGAATGTCCACGGAGCCCTCAGGGCCGGGCGGCAGCAGCTGTTCATAGAAGGCAAGCTGGTCACGCACGCGGCCGAGTTCGGCTTGGGCGGCGTGAAGCTGGGTTTCGAGTTCTTGGCGGGCCGATCGCTCGATGACGAGTTCGCCATCGGCCTTATCGAGCTGGCCGCGAATGTAGCGCAGTTGCGTGGCCTGCTGACGCATGGCCTCGTCCTGCGCCTCGGCCTGCTGGACGCTGATGACCACGGCGTCCTGCGGACGATAGAGCTGGCGCGCGTGGAAGAACCCGGCAATCCCGCCCACCAGCACGCCCAGCAGCAGCATCGCGCACAGGCGCACGACTGCGCCATGACTTCGCGATGGGGAACGGGCGGCGGGATCTGCGGACATAAAGAGCAATATTGGCGGCCCGACAGACGGGCCGCCTTGGCGTTACGGCAGGATGGCGACCTGGTCCAGGCCCATCGTTTCGGGGATGCCGAACATGAGGTTCATGTTCTGCACGGCCTGACCGGCGGCGCCCTTGACCAGATTGTCCTGCACCACCATGACGATCAGCAGGTCGCCGTTGCCCGGGCGGCTGAGCGCGATCCGCAGGTTGTTGGACCCGCGCACCGAGCGCGTTTCGGGATGGCTGCCGGCAGGCATGACGTCGACGAAGGGTTCACCGGCGTAGCGCGCTTCGAACAGGGCCTGGAAGTCGGTGTCGCGGGCCTCGGGTTGGATGCGGGCGTAAATGGTGGAGAACATGCCGCGGATCATTGGCACCAGATGCGGCACGAACGTCAGGCCCACCTTGCCGCCGGCCAGCTTTTCCAGCTGGGCGGTGATTTCGGGGTGGTGGCGATGGCCGGCAACGCCGTAGGCCTTGAAGTTGTCGGACGCTTCCGAAAACAGCGAGCCCACCTCTGCCTTGCGGCCGGCGCCGGACACACCCGACTTGCAGTCGGCGATCAGCGTTTGCGTATCGACCAGCGCCTTGCCGCCTTCAAGCAGCGGCGCCAGGCCCAGCAGAACCGTGGTGGGATAGCAGCCGGGGTTGCCGATGACGCGCGCCTTGGAGATGGCTTCGCGGTTCAGTTCGACCAGGCCGTATTGCGACTCGGCCAGGATGTCCGGGCAGGTGTGGGGAATCTTGTACCAGCGTTCGAACGTGGGGATGTCCTGCAGGCGGAAATCGGCGGCCAGGTCGATGACGCGGGTGCCGGCGGCGATGAGCTCTTGCGCCTGCGCCATGGCCACGCCGTGGGGCGTGGCGAAGAAGACGACGTCGCAGTCAGTCAGCGAAGCCTTTTCCGGGGCCGAGAATGCAAGCTTCACACGGCCGCGCAGGTTCGGGTACATGTCTGCGACGGGCAGGCCGTCTTCCTTGCGGGACGTGATGGCAGTCAATTCCACGTTGGGATGCTGCGACAGCAAGCGCAGCAGTTCGACACCGGTGTATCCGGTGCCGCCGACGATACCAACCTTGATGCGGGTGTTCGATGCTTGGGCCATGATGAATGCTCTTCGGAGAACGAATAACGATTGTATCGCTCGGGAATCCCGCTAATGCGGCAGGCGTGCTGGAATTGCCACTGCAAACCTTTTTCCGACCGAACGCGTGGCGCGGAGTTCCGCGCGCGGGGCCAGCGATGACATTGCATTGCCGGCCCAAAAACAAAAAGCCCGCCGAAGCGGGCTTTTTGCAGGGCATTAACGCTTGCTGAACTGCTTGCGACGACGCGCCTTGCGGAAGCCGACCTTCTTACGTTCGACTTCACGGGCATCGCGGGTCACGAAGCCAGCTTGCGACAGCGAGGGCTTCAGCGTGGCGTCGTAATCGATCAGGGCACGCGTGATGCCGTGACGGATGGCGCCGGCTTGGCCGGTTTCGCCGCCGCCGTGCACGTTGACCTTGATGTCAAACGATTCCAGGTGGCCGGTCAGTTCCAGCGGCTGGCGCACGACCATGCGGCCGGTTTCACGAGCGAAGAACTCGTCGACGGGCTTGCCGTTGACGACGATCTTGCCAGTGCCCTTCTTGATGAAAACGCGAGCCACCGAAGTTTTGCGACGGCCGGTTCCGTAATTCCAGTTACCGATCATGGCGTTTCCTTAGATATCCAGCGTCTTGGGCTGCTGGGCGGTGTGCGGGTGCTCGGCACCAGCATAGACCTTCAGCTTCTTGATCATGGCGTAGCCCAGAGGACCCTTGGGCAGCATGCCCTTGACGGCCTTCTGAATGGCACGGCCGGGAAAACGCTCTTGCATTTTCTCGAAGTTCGTTTCACGGATACCGCCCGGGTACGTCGTGTGGCGGAAGTACTTCTTGTCTTTCGCCTTGGCGCCGGTAACAACGATATCGGACGCGTTGATGATGACGATGTAGTCACCGGTATCAACGTGAGGCGTGAATTCAGGTTTGTGCTTGCCACGCAGACGACGTGCGACTTCGCTGGCCACACGACCGAGGACTTTGCCCTTGGCGTCGATCACAAACCAGTCACGTTGGACTTCATGCGGCTTGGCCACAAAGGTCTTCATGATGGTTCCTAAGAATAAAAAATTTGCTCTGGCCGGAACATCCAGCCAGCATTCTTTCCCAGACTAGGCCAAAATTTGCAGCCCGTCGGGTTGCAGCCCTTCGGGTTGCAGCCATTCAGGTACAAATTCCAGCCCTTATCGCCCCCCGCCTAAGCGTTATGAATCCGCCCGTGCAAAGGTCAAAATGAGGGAAAGCCTGAAATTCTAACACGGCTGCTCAAAAAATGGGCAAGCGGACAGAATTCAGGCGATTCGCAGCGGCCATCCCAGGACGGCCGCCGCAAAATTCATCAGGGGACGCATGCCGCCCCCCCTGCCCGTCAGGCGCCCAGGTAGGCTTCCAGGACGCGCGGGTGGCCGAGCAGTTCGCGGCCGGTGCCCGTCAGCGCCATGGCGCCGTTTTCAAGCACGTAGCCTTGCTGGGCAATCTTGAGCGCCTGGCGCACGTTCTGTTCGACCAGGAACAGCGTGAGGCCGTCGGCGTTGATGGCGCGCAGCGACCGGAAGATCTCCTGCACGACGATCGGCGCCAAGCCCATCGAGGGCTCGTCCAGCAGCAGCAGGCGCGGCTTGGCCATCAGGGCGCGGCCGATGGCCAGCATCTGCTGCTCACCGCCGGACAGGTTGCCGGCCATGCCGCTGATCCGCTCTTTCAGGCGCGGAAACAGGTTGAACACGTATTCCAGATCGGACGCGACGTTCTTCAGGCCGCGGCGATAGGCGCCGAGCTCCAGGTTTTCCAGCACCGTCATGGTGGTCAGGATGGCCCGGCCTTCGGGCACCTGCACAATGCCGCGCGCGACCAGCTGGTTTGGGGCGAGGTTGGTGACGTCTTCGCCCTCGAAGAGGATGCGGCCGCGCGCCTTGGGCAACAGGCCCGACAGCGCAAGCAGCGTCGTCGACTTGCCGGCGCCGTTGGCGCCGACCAGGGCGGTGATTTCGTTGGCGTTCAGGTCCAGGTCGATGCCGCGCACGGCCTCGATGTGGCCGTAGTTGACCTCGAGCCCGCGGACTTCCAGCATGGCGCTCATTTGGCGGCCTCCGCTTGTTCGGTGTCTTCGTCGTCTTCGCGGCCCAGGTAGGCCTCGATGACCTGTTCGTTGTTGCGGATGTCCTCGGGACCGCCGCACGCGATGATCTTGCCGAAGTTCAGCACCGCGATGCGTTCGCACAGGCCCATGACGAAGCGCATGTCGTGCTCGATCATGAGGATGGTGTAGCCGCGGTCGCGAATGGCCAGGATCTCGCGCATCAGTTCGGCGCGTTCGCCGGTGTTCATGCCGGCGACGGGCTCGTCCAGGAGCAGCAGCTTGGGCTCGGTGGCCAGCGCGCGCGCCAGCTCCAGGCGGCGCTGCTCGCCGTAGGACAGGTTGTCAGCCAGATCGTTGGCCTTGTGGTCCAGGCGCATCCACGTCAGCAGTTCGTGTGCGCGTTCGCGGGCGCGCTGCTCGTGTTCGCGGTAACCCGGCAGGCCCAGCAGCAGGCTGGGGAAACCGTAGTTCATGTGGCGGTAGGCGCCCACGACGACGTTTTCCAGCAGCGTCATCTCTTTGAAGAGACGGATGTTCTGGAACGTGCGGGCGATGCCCATGCGCGTGATGCTGTGCGGCTTCTTGCGCAGCACGCTCTCGCCCTGGAAGGTGATAGAGCCGCCGCTCGGCGGGAGCAGTCCGGTGATCAGGTTGAACACCGTGGTCTTGCCGGCGCCGTTCGGGCCGATCAGGCCGAAGATGGCGCCTTCGGGCACCGACAGGCTGACGTCATGCAGCACATGCAGGCCGCCAAAGCTCTTGGAGACGGAGGAGAGCTCAAGCATGGCGCTTTCCTCCCTGGCGGCTTTGACGCATCCAGCGCTTGAAGCGCGCCGGATCCCAGATGCCTTGCGGCAGGAACAACACAATCACCACCAGGATCACTCCATTCGCGATCAGGCGCAGATCCGCAAATCCACGCAGCAATTCGGGCAGCGTCGTAATGATGAAGCTGCCCAGCACGGGGCCGGCCAGGCCGCCGATGCCGCCCAGGATCGCCATCGTCAGGATTTCGACGCCGCGGTCGAAGCCGTATTCGTTGGGACCGATGAAGAACGTCAGGTGCGCGTTCAGCGCGCCGGCAAGACCGGCGATCACCGCGCCGGCCACGAAGGCCAGCATCTTGTTGGCGCGCACGTCGATGCCCATCATGCCGACCGCGGTCTCGTCGCCCCGGATGGCGTCGAAGGAACGGCCGATCTTGGAGGCCCGAACGCGCCACAGCACGAACAACACGATGATCACGGCCAGCAGCACGTGCCACCACTGCGTAAGCTGGGGAATGCCGTTCAGGCCAAGCGCGCCGCCGGTGATGGACTCGGTGTTCAGGATGGTCACGCGGACCACTTCACCGAAGCCCAGCGTGGCCATCGCCAGATAGACCCCCGACAACCGCAGCGTGGGCAGGCCGATCAGGGCCGCGACCAGCGCCGGGGCGGCCATGCCGCCCGCCAGTGCGACCGCGAAGGGCGCGTCGTAATTCATGGTGAGCAGCGCGGCGGTGTAGGCCCCGATGCCCATGAAGGCGGCGTTGGCCATGGCAAGCATGCCGCAAGCCAGCGTCAGCCAGATGGAGAGGGCCAGGAGTGCATTGGTGCCAAGCGTCAGCACCAGGTTGCCGTAGATGGCCCAGAAATTTTCGAATCCGCTCATACCTTAAGCCTTGCGTTGAACCACTTTGCCGAACAGACCTTGCGGGCGGACCAGCAGGATCAGGAACAGCAGGCCGAAAGCCACCGCGTCGCGCATGGTGGAGCCGATGTAAGCGACGGACAGCACCTCGGCGAAGCCCAGGAAGAGACCGCCCAGCATGGCGCCGCGGATGTCTCCCATGCCGCCCAGGATGATGACCGCGATGCCCTTGTGCAGCATCGGCTGGCCCATCAGCGGGAACAGCGCGTTCGAGTACAGGCCAATCAGCACGCCGGCCACGCCGCCCAGGGCGGCCGCGGCGAACGAGGTGGTGATGAACAGCTTTTCGACGTTGATGCCCAGCAGCCAGGCGGCCTTGGGCGATTCGGCGATGGCGCGCAGCGCGCGGCCGAACTGCGTGCGGCGCATCACGAACATCAGCACGGCCATCAGCGCGAACGACAGGAAGATGATCCCCAGTTCGATGACGGTCAGGTGCAGGCCGGCGACTTCGATGACTTCCTCGGGCACGGTGCCGTGCGGGAAGCGCAGATTGCTGGCGCCAAAGATGCTTTGGGCGCCGTTGTTCAGGATGATGCCGACACCGATGGTGGCGATCATGGGAATCAGGTGGGGTGCGTTGCGCTTGCGCAGCGGCTTGAGCACCAGGTAGTCGATGATGACCCCGGTAAAGCCGGCGACGAAGAACGCAACCATCAGCGCGGCCCACAAGGGCAGGCTGAATTGCTCGACCACGACCAATGCTGCGTAGGCGCCAACCATGAAAACGGCGCCATGCGCCAGGTTGATCACCCCGAGCACGCCGAAGATCAGCGTGAAGCCCAGCGCGAACAGTGCATACACACAGCCCAGCGACAAGGCATTGACGAATTGTTGTTCGAACATGATGGGACTTTCCAAATCTGATAGGGCCGCCTCGCCGTGCCCACAGCGAGGTCTGGTGTGCTTCCGGGGAAGCTTTCTACTTGGTGAGGCCCTGCGATAAAAAGCGCCTTGCGGACGGCCGGGAGGCCATCCGCAAGGCGCATCCCCCCGCGCGGGGATGCGTACTGCTTACTTCTCGATGACGTACTTGCCGTCCTTGGTCACGCTGACGATCGGCGCCTGGTCGGCGTCGTAACCGGCCGGCTTGCCGGCGCGATCATTGGCCTGACGGAACTTGAACGGGCCGGTGGCGCCGGTCCAGGTCACGGACGGCAGGGCGTCGCGCAGGGCAGCGCGATCCTTGGGCAGTTCGCCGGTGAGCTTGGTGTTCTTCAGGGCCTGGGCGACGATGTACATGGCGTC
Organism: Achromobacter sp. E1; assembly: GCF_037039475.1. Taxonomy (NCBI): domain Bacteria; kingdom Pseudomonadati; phylum Pseudomonadota; class Betaproteobacteria; order Burkholderiales; family Alcaligenaceae; genus Achromobacter; species Achromobacter sp. E1. Next base: position 638,320 of record NZ_CP146253.1, on the reverse strand, counting down.
ATACGACTGCGCCGCGAACTGGTCGGGGGCATTCGTGAACTTGGCCTTGTAGGCGTCGATGAACTTGGTGTTCTCGGGGGACTTGTTTTCGATCGACCACGGGCTGCCGATCCACAGATTGTTCGACGCGCCGCCGGGGGCCAGGTCGAAAATCTTGACCGAGTTCATGCCGTTGCCGCCGATGACGGGCACATTCAGGCCGAGCTGGCGGGCCTGGACCATGATCGGGGCGCCTTCGGCCAGCAGTGCGGACAGCACGATGGCGTCGGGGTTGGTGCCCTTGATCTTGGTGAGCTGGGCCTTGAAGTCCACGTCGCCCTTGGCGAACGTTTCGGTCGTCGTGACCGGGATCTTCTGGTCTTCCAGGGCCTTCTTGAAGTTGTCGTAGCCGCTCTTGGTGAAGACGTCGTCGTTGCCGTAGAGCACCGCCACGTTCTTCAGGCCGGTCTTGGCCTTGACGGTGGAGATGGTGGCGGGCAGCACGTCGGCTTCGGTGACCGAGTTGCGGAACACGTAGTTGCCGATGGAGGTGATGCCGTCGGCGGTGTTGGAGGTGCCGAAGACGACCGTCTTGGCGGCCTGGGCGACCGGGTCGGCGGCCTGGGCGGAGTTCGACAGGGTGGGACCGAAGACCATCAGGACGTTGTCCTTGAAGATCAGCTTCTTGAAGACGTTGATGGCTTCTTCTTTCTTGCCTTGCTCGTCTTCGATCACCAGCACGATCTTGTTGCCGTTGATGCCGCCGGCCGCGTTGATTTGGTCAGCCGCGAGCTGGAAACCGTTGCGGATCGACACGCCGTACTGGGCGGCGCCGCCGGACAGGGCTTCAGCCACGCCCAGCTTGATGTCGGCTGCGTGGGCGGCCGGGACGATACCGGCGGCGATCAGCGCGGCCAGCAGCTTTTTGGTCTTGGATTGCATGGTTGTTACCACCTTAAAGTCTGTCTCGGAATATTGGTAATCCGGGCTGATGTAATCCTGCCGGATTGACGTCGATGCCGCCTAAAGGCCGCATGTATGCGCGTCAAGACCCGGGATATTACTCCTTTGTATCAGGCCGAAACTCGAATGCCGTTCAACAAAAGCCTCAAAACCGCCCATTTTTTTGTAAAAAACGTGTGGTTACTAGCACAAACCCTGAAACTCGCCGAATGCCATTCGGCACCGGCTTCCCTCCTAACTCCTGCCCGACAACGCCACGCCCAGATACTGGCCGAACGCGCCCTCGGTCAGGCGAAACCACGGCATTTCGCTGTCGCGAAAGCCCATGTAACTATCGTGCAATGCCTTGAATCTGGGGTCTTTGGCGCTTAAGTCCTTGTAGACCTGTTGCGAGGCCTCGAACGCGGCGTCCATGATGGACCGGGGAAAAGCCCGCACTTGCGCGCCGTTGGCCGTCAGTTGAGCCAGCGCCTGCGGATTGAGCGCGTCATAACGCGCCGTCGCGGCGGTGTGCGCGGCCAGCGCCGCGGACTGCACCACCGATTGATAATGCTTGGGCAGCTGGTTCCAGGCTTCGTCGTTGATATAGAGCGAGAGCTGTTCGCCGCCCGCCCACCAGCCGGGTGCGTAGTAATACTTAGCTACTTTATTCAATCCGAGCTTGGCGTCCTCGTAGGCGCCCGCTCCAGCCACGGCCTGGAACCCATCCTCTTCGAAGGCCTGCGTCAGCGTGGCAAGGTCAACTTGTTGGGGCGCCACGCCCAACCGGGACAGCACCTCCCCGGCCAAACCGCCCACCCGCATCTTCAGGTCTTTCAGGTCGCCTTCGCGCTTGATTTCCTTGATATACCAGCCGCCCATCTGCGCGCCGGTATTGCCCAGGGGAAAGTTGATGATCTTTTCGGGCTTGAAGAGTTCGCGCGTCAGGCGCAGGCCCTCGCCCTCGCTCATCCAGGCATTCATCTGGCGCGCGTTCAGGCCGAACGGCACGGCCGCATCGAAGCTGAACGCGGGATTCCTGGCGTGGTAGCGGCGCGAGGACACGTGGCCGCATTCCACCTTTTTGGTGGAGACCGCTTCCATCAGGTCGGCGGCGGCAACGACTTCGCCATCCGGGAAGTGGCGGATGTTGAACTTGCCCGCGGTGGATTCGGCGACGAACTTGCAGAAGCTCTCGGCCGCGCCAACGCGCAGGTCCAGCGCGCTGGGAAAGCCCGAGGACAGGCGCCAGCTGATCGAGGGCATGTCCTGGGCGAACGCGGGCGAGCTGACGGCGGCGCCGGCGACGGCGCCCAGACTGGCGCGCTTCAGGAATGAACGTCGTTGCATCACTTTGCTCCTATACAGCAACACCCGGGACTTCGAGCAATACCCGCCGGATATTACACGCTGGCGAACACAGGAACGGCTAGAGGAAATCCCGGAAAGGCAAGGGATTGCAAAGCGGGCAAAACAGGAGCCGGCGGCGCACGGCGCGCCGCCGGCGGGCGCGATCAGGTGCCGGCAATGGCCATCTGCTCGATGAGGATGGAGCCGGTGGTCTTGGTGCCGCGCGAGATCGTGTCGGCGCCCACCGCGACGATCTGCTGGAACATGTCGGCCAGGTTGCCGGCGATGGTGACTTCCTGAACCGCGTGCTGGATCTGGCCGTTTTCGACCCAATAGCCGAAAGCGCCGCGCGAGTAATCGCCCGTCACGTAGTTGACGCCCTGCCCGATCAGCTCGGTGACGAGAAAGCCCGTGCCCAGCTTTTTGAGCATGGCTTCGAAATCGTCGCCGCGCTGGGTCTGCGTGGAGCTGAAGACCAGGTTGTGCGAACCGCCGGCGTTGCCGGTGGTGGTCATGCCCAGCTTGCGCGCGGTGTAGGACGACAGGAAATAGCCTTCCAGCACGCCGGCCGAGACCACGTTGCGGCGGCGCGTGCGCACGCCTTCGTCGTCGAACGGCGAGCTGCCCATGGCGCCGCGGATGTGCGGATCCTCGACCAGGTTGATGTGCTTGGGAAAGAGCGGCTTGCCCAGCGAGTCGACCAGGAAGCTCGCCTTGCGGTACAGCGCCCCGCCGTTGACGGCCTGCGTCAGCGCGCCGACCAGTCCCAGCGCCAGCGGCGCCTCGAACAGGACCGGGAACTTGCCGGTGCGCACGCGGCGGGCCGACAGGCGCGACAGCGTGCGTTCGGCGGCATAGCGGCCGATGGCCTCGGGCGAGGCCAGCTTGGCCGGGTCGCGTTCGGACGAATACCAGTAGTCGCGCTGCATGCCGTTGCCGCGACCCGCGATGGGCGCCACGGACAGGCTGTGACGCGAATACGGATAGCCGCCCAGAAAGCCGCGCGTGTTGCCCATCACGAACTGGCCTTCATACGTGCCGACGGTGGCGCCGTCGGTATTGGTGATGCGCGAATCGACCTCGCGGGCGGCGCGCTCGGCGCGCAGCGCCAGTTCGGCCGCTTCCTCGGTGGAAACGGTCCAGGCGCGATGCAGGTCCAGGTCGGGGAATTCGGTGGCCAGCTGGTCGGCGTCGGGCAGGCCGGCGGCCGGGTCGGCGGCGGTGTGGCGAGCAATGTGCCAGGCGGCTTCGACCGTCTGGCGCAGCGCGGCCTCGGAGAAGTCGGACGTCGAGGCCGAACCGCGGCTCTGGCCGGCGTAGACCGTCAGGTCCAGCGCCCGGTCGCGGGTTTGCTCAACGGTTTCGATGTCGTTCTTGCGTACCGAGACGGACAGTCCCAGGCTTTCCGAGACTTCCGCGGCGGCGTCGGAAGCGCCGATCTGGCGCGCGTAGGCCAGGGTTTGCTCGACAAGTTCGGAAAAACGCGCGTGATTCGCCGCCAGCGGCAAGGATGAGGAGGTTTTAACCATTGCAGTCCAATTTGCAGAGACGGTTATCATAGCCAAGTCTGTCATTGCGCAGTTTTCCATGAATTCCCATCCCCAAGAAGATTCCGTCGACGACGGTTACGACGAGAACGGCTACGACCGTCCCAGCAAGTCCCAGGTCAAGCGTGAAATGCACGCCCTGCTGGACCTGGGCAAGCAATTGATCGCGCTGTCGCCCGAACGTCTGAAGCAGCTGCCGCTCGAAGAGCGCCTGTACGAAGCGATCCGCATGGCGCAACGCACCACCGGCCGCGAAGGCCTGCGGCGCCAGGTCCACTTCGTCGGCAAGCTGATGCGCGACGCGCCAGCCGACGTCATTCGCAAGCAACTCGACGTCTGGGAGAACGGCTCCCGCGAGGAAACGGCCGCCATGCACCGGCTGGAAACGCTGCGCGACCGTCTGCTGGATGACGACGACGCCTTCACGCGTCTGCTGAACAACAATCCTCAGGCCGACGTGCAGCAACTGCGCACGCTGATCCGGGCCGCCCGCAAGGAAAAGCTGGCCAACGCCTCGCTGTTGCAGGGCCAGGAGCCGCAAAAGAAGCATTACCGCGCGCTGTTCCAGGCCCTCAAGACGCTCACCCTCTAATTGCCTACCGCCCATCCATGACCGCAACCGACCTGCTCGACTGCATCGAGATCGAAACCGCCCCCAACCCCACGCACGCCGTGATCTGGCTGCACGGACTGGGCGCCGACGGCAACGATTTTGCGCCCATCGTGCCGGAGCTGCAGTTGCCCGCCGGACTTGGCGTGCGCTTCGTGTTCCCGAACGCGCCCGTGCAGCGCGTGACGATCAACAACGGCATGGCGATGCGGTCCTGGTACGACATCCTGGTGATGGACCTGGTGCGAGTGGAAGACGGCCGCGGCATCCGCGCCTCGGAAGCGGCCATCCACAAGCTGATCGCGCGCGAAAACGCGCGTGGCATTCCCACGTCCAACATCGTGCTGGCGGGTTTTTCACAGGGCAGCGCCATGACCCTGCACACCGGCCTGCGGCTGAAAGAAAAGCTGGCGGGCATGATGGCGTTGTCGGGTTATCTGCCGCTGGTGGACAGCGCCGAGGCCGAGCGCCAGCCCGCCAACGACGCCACGCCCATCTTCATGGCCCACGGCCAGTACGACCCGGTCGTGTCGCTGGCGCGTGCCGAAGCGTCGTTGGCCGAACTCAAGCGGCTGGGTTACGACGTGCGCTGGCACACGTACCCGATGCCGCACTCGGTCTGCGCCGAGGAAGTGGCCGACATTTCGGCCTTCCTGAACGAAGTCCTGGTGTGATGCGACGCCCAGCCTAGGGACGATGGCGGGCGGCGCGCCGCGCGCGGCCCGTGTTCCTGGCCGATGGGCGTCAAGCTTGCCCCCGCCTACGATGGAATGAGCCCGCCTCAGCGGCTCAAAATCTTATTCTGTATACCAACTGGTATTCCAGCCTCGAATTTTCGGGGCAGTGACGGCGCACGTCCATAGAGAAAAACGCCAATCGCAAAACGCTTGTCGCCTGCTTGTCTTGAATATAGTATTCGATCCAAGCCTCACCGGCCCGGGCGTGCACTGTTCGGGCTTCCCTGTTGTTGTAGTCGATCCATCCCATTGGCCGTGTCGCGCCGATTGTCGGCGCGGCATTCAAGACGCAGGAGAAAGTCCCGTGAAGACCTCGCCCTTGCCCCGCCTGGCAGGCGCGGCGCTGCTCGCGCTGCTTGCCCCTTTGGCCGCTCAGGCCGAAGCCCTCAATCCCCCCGTGAAGGTGCGATACGAAGAGGTGGTGCGATCCATCCTGTACGTGCCCAAGTATGTCGCGCTGTCGCAGGGCTACTTCAAGGACGCCGGCCTGGACGTATCCATGAAGACGTCGCAAGGCACCGACAAGGGCATGACCGCCCTGTTGTCGGGCAGCGCGGACATCGTGCTGATCGGGCCCGAGGCGTCCATCTATGTGCAGAACAGCGAATCGCCGGTCAAACCGAAAATCTTCGCCGGCCTGACCGCCACCGACGGCTTCTTCCTGCTGGCGCGCAAGCCGGTCGACAAGTTCGACTGGTCCATGCTCAAGGGCAAGGAGGTCATCGGCTTTCGCCCCGGATCGAATCCAATCGTGTTCCTGGAAACCGCGCTGCGCAAGCACGGCCTGGATCCGCAGAAGGACGTGAAGCTGCTCAACAACATCGGCATCCCCGCGCGCGCCGGCGCCTGGATGGCGGGCCAGGGTGAATACGGCATCTTCCTGGAGCCCGAGGCCGGCGAGCTGGTGCGCAACGGCAAGGGGCACATCGTCGCGTCCGTGGGACATGAGGTGGGCCAGGTGGACTACACGGTGTTCACCGCCACCGACAAATACATCCGCGACAACCCCAAGGTCATCCAGGCCTGGACCGACGTGGTGGCACGCGCCGAGAAGTACGTGAAGGACACGCCCGCGGCCACGCTGGCCCCGCAGATCATGACCTTCTTTCCCGGCATGGATCAGGCCGCGGTGACCGAGGCGATCGAGCGCTACAAGCAATATCAGATCTGGAAGACCACGCCGCTCGTGACGGCGCAGGCGATGACGCAGCTTCAGGACATGCTGATCGCCAGCGCGGTCATGAAGGACAGCGCACGCGTGAAGTACGAGGACGTGGTGATCGCCGACTTTGCCAAGAAGGCCCAATGATGGGAGCCGCCATCCACAACCTCAAGCCGGCGCCCGCCACGGCCAAGATCGAACTGCGCGACGTCTGTCTGTCGTACTTCACGCCGGAAGGCGAGACCGAAGCGCTGTCCAACGTGTCGTTCAGCCTGGCGCCGGGCGAGTTCGTCAGCCTGATCGGCCAAAGCGGCTGTGGCAAGAGCACGCTGCTGTCGTTGATCGCGGGCCTGATTCCCCCGACCTCGGGCGCGGTGCTGGTCGACGGGCAGGCGGTGACCAAACCGAACGCGCGCATCGGCTACATGCTGCAGCAGGACTACCTGTTCGAGTGGCGCACCATCCTGGACAACGTGATGCTGGGCGCCGAGATTCAGGGGCGGCGCGATGCGCGCAGCGAGGCGCGCGCCGTGCACCTGCTTGAAAAATGCGGCCTGGGCGCGTTCCTGTCGCACACGCCGCGGCAGCTCTCGGGCGGGATGCGCCAGCGCGCGGCGCTGGCGCGCACGCTGGTCACCGAGCCCGACGTGATCCTCTTGGACGAACCGTTCTCGGCGCTGGACTCGCAGACCCGTCTGGCCATCTCCGACGAAGTCGTGGACATCCTGCGCCGCGAGGGCAAGACGGTGGTGCTGGTGACGCACGACATCGGCGAAGCCATCGCCATGACCGATCGGGTGATCGTGCTGTCGCGCCGGCCCGGGCGGCTCAAGAGCCAGTACCGCATCCACTACGGCGACGGCCAGGTCCGCCCCACCCCGTTCCAGGCGCGCTCGCGGCCGGAATTCAACACCTACTTCAAACAGCTCTGGGACGAGCTGGACGTCCATGTGGAGGGCTGAGCCATGAACGCGCCGATTGCCAATACCGTCCCGCTGCGCGCCGTGCCCGGCCCCAGCGAAAAGTACCTGAACTACCTGCGCCGCGACCGCGCGCGCCGCCGAAACATCCGCGTGGCCCAGGCGCTGCTCCTGGTCGTTTTCTTATGCGCATGGGAAATCCTGCCGCGCATGCACATCGTCAATCCGCTGCTCACCAGCTATCCCAGCGCGCTGTGGCCCACCTTCATCGAACTGTGGAATCACGGCAGCCTGGGCAAGCACATCATGACGACGCTGTCGGCCACGCTGGTGGGCTTTGTGCTGAGCATGGTCATCGGGATCGTGGTGGCGGCCGCGCTGTGGTGGTCCGAGTTTCTCTACAAGGTGCTCGACCCCTTCCTGGTGGTGGCCAACGCCATGCCCAAGATCGCGTTCGTGCCCATCTTCTACCTGTGGCTGGGCTCGGACTATGCGGTTTACGGCATGGCGGTCGCCATTGCGGTGTTTGTGACCATCATGGTGGTGTATGCGGGGTTCCGCGGCATCGACCTGAACAAGGTCAAGCTTGCCCACACCTTTGGCGCCAGCCGCTGGCAGGTGCTGACCAAGGTCGTGCTGCCAGGCAGCGTGCCGACGCTGATCGCGGCGGTGAAGATGAACATCGGTCTTGCGCTGGTGGGTGTCATCGTGGGCGAATTCCAGTCGGCGGATTCGGGGCTGGGCTTTCTCATCATGAACGGCAGCCAGGTGTTCAAGCTGAACATCGTCATGACCGCCATCGTGATGCTGGCGCTGATCTCCAGCGTCATGTACCTCATCATCTACCGCGTCGAGTCCGCCGTGGCGCGGCGCTACGGCTAAGGAGGCAGCATGCAATTCCCCCAATGGGTGAAGGATCGCGTCGTGGCCCGCCAGGGCTGCCTGCATCCGTATGACGAGCTGCCGGCCGCGCGCACGGCGGTGGTCGTGATCGACATGCAGCAGTACTTCCTGCTGCCCGGCTACCAGGGCGAATGCGCCCCGGCGCGGGAAATCATCGGCCCCATCAACCGCCTTTGCAGCGCGGTGCGCGACGCGGGCGGCGTGGTGGTCTGGGTGCAGACGGCTTCGGACAACGCGGATGTGTTCTGGTCGCATCACCACGGCGTGATGCTGACGCCCGAGCGCAGCGCCCGCCGCCTGGAGACGCTGCGCCGCGACTCGCCCGGATTTGCGCTGCATCCGGACCTGCATGCGCAGGCCAGCGACCTGCGGGTCGTCAAGCGCTTCTATAGTGCGATGGCCCCGGGCTCGTCGGAGCTGGAGCCGCTGCTGCGCGGGCTTGGCGTGGACACGCTGCTGATCGCCGGCACGGTCACCAACGTGTGCTGCGAATCCACCGCGCGCGACGCGATGATGCGGGACTTCCGGACCATCATGGTGGACGACGCGCTGGCCGCCGTGACGCCGGCCGAGCACGAGAACGCCCTGCACGGGTGGATGCTGTTCTTTGGCGACGTGCTGTCGGTGGACGAGGCGGCCGCGCGGTTGACGCCCGCGCAGCCGTCCCGCAAGACCGCCTGAACCGTTCCGGCGGCCCCGGGCCTTAAGCCAGGTTCAGCCAGACCCGGCGCATGGTCGGGTCTTCGGGGTCGGGATCGTTGGTAAAGCCCAGGCTGGTCATCAGCGCCAGCATGGGCCGGTTCGTCGACAGCACCAGGCCGTCGATGTATTCCAGTCCCTGCTCGCGCGCGGCGTCGATCAGCGCCGTCATGAGCTGACGCCCCAACCCGCGCCGCTGCCAGTCGTCGCCGATCACCAGCGCGTATTCCGCACCCCGGCCGTCGGGATTGCGCAGGTAGTGCGCAAAGCCCACCAGCACCTCGCGCGGATGGCCGCGATTGGCGGGATTGGGCACCTGCGTGGCCGCCACCAGCGCGAGTTCGCGGTGGTAGTCCACCTGGGTGTAGCGCGACACCATGCGCGGCGTCAGTTCACGCATCATCGACACGAACCGCATGTAGCGCGAGCGCTCCGACAGGCCGCGGATGAATTCCTGCAACGCCTCGCCGTCTTCGGGACGGATGGGGCGCAACACCCACGGAATGCCGTCTGCAAATCGGCGCACCTGCACCAGCCGGGCCGGATACGGGTGGATCGCCATGTGCGGATAGCCGGTGGTCTGCGGCGAGGCGCAGCCGGGCGTCTCGGTCAGCGTCATGCGCAGGCCGCCCGCGCGCAGGTGGGTTTCGCCTGCATAGAGGGGATCGATGTCGAGCGTTTCGATATCGGGAAGTTCGGACACCATCTCGGACACCAGCACCAGCGCCTGCTGCAGCGCCTCGGCCGCCATGTGGCCGACCCGCGGCGCCAGCACGCGGCGCCACAGCCGGCTGCGCTCGATGAGCTGGCGCGCCAGGTAACCGTTGAGCGGCGGCAGGTCCATGCCGCGATCGGCCAGCGATAGCACCGCGTCCGGCCCGCCCGCGCCAAACCGGATGACGGGACCGAACTTCGGATCGCGCCGCACCCGGATCGCCATGGGGCGGGATTCCGCCTCGCCGCGCGCCGCATCGGCAGAGAATTCGCTGAGCGGCACGTAGAACAGCGCCAGCAGTGTGCGGATTTCGGACGTGTTCAGATCGCGCCGGCACTCGGCGCGCACCCGCGCAAGGATCTCGCGGGCGGCCGTCAGGTCAGGCACGTGGCTCGCGGGTTCGGGCGGTTGCGTCTGCAGCAGCAGCTGCTGGTTGTAGTGGTGCGAGGCCAGCACGCCGAAGGCATCGGCGGCCGATTCGGGCGTACGGAATGCCGAAGTGCCGGCATCGTCCAGCATGCGCCGCAAGGGCCGCATGCCCGCATCGCCCATGAAACAGGTCACCACCGGCTTCTTGGCCGATGGGGCAATCTGCGCCAGCTCGCGTGCGACGGCGGGCATGTCGGCCAGGGCGTCGGGCGCCAGCAGCACCAGCACGCCGTCCACGCCCGTGTCGTCCAGGACAACGTCGAGCATGGCGCGAATGCGCTCAGGCGTCATGGGCAGGTAGGTGATGACGGGGTTGGCGATGGCGGCGTCGGGCTCCAGCATGTCGGCCAGCGCGCGCTGCGTGGCGGGCGCGAGGTCCGCGCGCAGCACGGCGGCGTCCGGGCCGATCAGGTCCATGGCGAGCTGCGGAGGCCCGCTGCCGTTGGAGATCAGTGCAACGCGGCGGCCCTTGGGGCGGCGCGTGTAGCCCAGCACCTTCACGGCCGAGAACAGCTGCACGAAGTAGCGCACGCGCACGGCGCCGGCCCGGCGCAGGGCCGCGTCGAAGATCGCATCGCTGCTGTCGGCGTCCGAGCGCCCTGCCTTGAGCACGATGACCGGCTTGATGCTGGCCGCGGCCCGCAGCGTGCTCATGAATTCGCGCGCGGGTCCGACGTCTTCAAGGTAGAGAACGATGCTGTCGGTGCGCGGATCGCTGGCCAGGTAGTCCAGCAGCTTGGGCAGGCCCACCACGGCCTCGTCGCCCAGCGACACGGCGGTGGAAAAGCCGATGTGCACGTCCTCGGCCCAATCCATGACGGCGGCCATGATCGAGCGCGACTGCGCCACCAGCGCCACGCGGCCGGCGCGCGCCAGCACCGGGTGCTGGCTGAAATTCAGGCCCGCGTGCGGCCGCTGCGCGCCGAAGGACCGCGGCCCGAGGAGTTCGCAGTGGTTTTCCTCGGCCCAGGCGCGGCACAGCGCCAGCGTGCCGCGCGGGTATGGGTCGGGCAGTTCGTGGGGCAGCAGGATGACCGCGCGGGGCGACAGCGGCGCCAGCCGGCGCAAGGTTTCCGGCAGCACGGCGGGCGAGACGCAAACCAGGGCCAGATCAGGCCGGTCGCCCGCAGCCAGGCCTTCCAGCCTGTCCGGCAGGTCGGGCGCCGCGCCGGGTTCAACGGTGACGACCGTGGTCTTCGCCTTCAGGGCGGGAGACAGGGAACTTGCCGCGGGCAGCGGCCGGTCGGCCACGATCACCAGCGAGCCGGGTTCGAACATGGGCGCAAGAGCGTGTCTCAACATGGGGAGGTCGGGCCAGGGCCTGTTCACACTAATCTAAAATAGCGTTCATCGTATCAAGACAAGCCCGCTGTCCGCTTGATGAGGACACTGCCCGACGCCGCTTTGTGGCGCCGCAGCCGCTAACACTGCCACCTATGACTTCCAACGCCTCTACTCCCATTCGCACCCGCTTCGCGCCTTCGCCCACCGGTTTCCTGCATTTGGGCGGCGCGCGCACCGCGCTGTTCTCCTGGGCCTTCGCGCGCCATCACAAGGGCACTTTCGTGCTGCGCATCGAGGACACGGACGTCGAGCGGTCCACGCCGGAAGCCGTGCAGGCCATCCTGGACAGCATGGAATGGCTGGGCATGCAGCCGGACGAGGGCCCGTTCTACCAGATGCAGCGCATGGACCGGTACCGCGAAGTCGTGGCCCGGATGCTGGCCGCCGGCACTGCCTACCACTGCTACAGCTCGCCTGAGGAAGTCGAAGCCATGCGCGAGGCCGCCCGCGCCCGCGGCGACAAGCCGCGCTATGACGGCACCTGGCGCCCGGAACCGGGCAAGACGCTGCCCGCCATCCCCGAAGGCCGCAAACCGGTCGTGCGCTTCAAGAATCCCCAGGACGGCGCCACGTCCTGGAACGACATGGTCAAGGGCACGATCAGCTTCGACAACACCGAGCTCGACGACCTGATCATCGCGCGCCCCGACGGCACGCCCACCTACAATTTCTGCGTCGTGGTCGACGACTGGGACATGGGCATCACGCACGTGCTGCGTGGCGATGACCACGTCAACAACACGCCCCGCCAGATCAACATCCTGCGCGCGCTGGGCGCCACGCTGCCCGAATACGGCCACGTGCCGATGATCCTGGGCCCGGACGGCGAAAAGCTGTCCAAGCGCCACGGCGCGGTCAACGTCATGGAGTACGACAACGAGGGCTACCTGCCCGAGGCCATGATCAACTACCTGGCCCGCCTGGGCTGGAGCCACGGCGACGACGAACTCTTCTCGCGCGACCAGCTGGTGTCCTGGTTCGACACCAAGCATCTGTCCAAGTCCGCGTCGCAGTGGGATCCCAAGAAGCTGAACTGGGTCAACGCCCACTACATCAAGCAGATGGACAACGCCGAACTGGCCGAGCGCGTGGCCACGCGCGTCGCGGCCCGCGGCGGCTACCCCGAAAAGATCGATCTGCCGGGCGTCATGGGTCTCTTGAAGGACCGCGCCGAGACGCTGGAGCAGCTGGCCGACGGCGCCATGCTGTTCTGCGGCGAATTCAAGGGCGCGCCGGCCGACCTGGCCGAGCAGCACCTGACCGCCCCCGCGCGCGAAGCGCTGGCCGACTTCGCGCAGCGCGCCCAGGATGCGGAATGGACGCGCGAAGCGCTGTCCGCGCTCATCAAGGGCGTGCTGGCCGACCGCGGCCTGAAGATGCCGCAACTGGCCATCCCGCTGCGCGTGGCCGTGACCGGCCAGACGCAGACGCCCGCGGTGGATGCGGTGCTGGCGCTGCTGGGCAAGGAAACGGTGCTCAAGCGGCTGTCGGCGATTTAAACCCGGGTGTCAGACACCCTTTGATGAGCAGCCGCAAAGTCACGGGCATCTCACCAGGGTGTCAGACACCCTCCGAAAGCCTACTGCCCAGGTGTCTGACACCCTTGAGAGCTAACGCCGCAAACCCGCGAGGGTCTCGGCGGGGTGTCTGACACCTGCATAAGCCTGCCGCCCTGGTGTTTTAACTGCCCAGGTGTCTGACACCCTCGAGAGCTAACGCCCCAAACCCGCGACGGTCTCGGCAGGGTGTCTGACACCTGCATAACCTGCCGCCCTGGTGTTTTCAATCCGGCGTGACGCCAACGCCGTTCACGCCCGCTGCATCGCGGCCCTCGCCTTCAGCGCCCGGGCAAAGAACGCCCCCAGCAGCGGCAGCAGCACGGCCGAACCGCCGAATAGCGCCGCCGCGCCGATCTCGTCCACCACGGCCCCTGCCAGCGCCACGCCCGCCGCCTGCCCCATGAAGAGGCACGAGGCAAACCATGCCACCGCCGTGCCGCGCGCGGACGGCACCATCTGCGTGGCGTTCGTTTGCAGCGTCGCGTGCAGCAGGTAATAGCCGAAGCCCGCCAGCACGCTGGCCGCCAGGCTCCATATCCAGACCGGTCCCAGCCAGTACGACAGGAACGCCACGCCCAGCACCAGCCCGCCCGCGACGGCCAGGCCGCGCTCGCCCAGCCGTTTCAGGATGCGGCCCGCGACAACCGTATAGATCAGTCCGCCCACCGCATACACGGCCACCAGCGCGCCGGCGGCGGTCAGCGAAATATCGAAGCGTTCGTGCAGGTACGAAGGAGCGAAGGCAAGTGCGCCGAACACCAGCAGGCCTTCGATGAACACTGTCGCCAGCACCACGCGCGCCCACGCCGCGCCCAGCACCAGCCGCGCCTGCGCGACGAAGCCCTGGCGCACCGCGCCCGGATCGACCTGCGCAAACCCGGCCGCACGCTGGCGCCGCACTTCCAGATGCAGCAGCACGCCCACGATCACGTAGCCCGCCACCAGCGCCATGAAGGCCCAGCGCCAGCCGACGGTATCGGCAAAAAGCCCGCCCGCAAGCTGGCCGGCCGACATGCCGAGGATGGTGCCGGTGAGAAAGCGCGCCAGCGTCGCCTGCCGGCGTTCATAGGGAACGTTGTCGCCGATCCACGCCATGGACAGGGGCACGATGCCCGCGCCGGCCGCGCCGGACAAGGCGCGGCAAAAGACCAGCATGTCGAGCGATCCGGCCATGACGGCGCCGGCGCTGCCCAGCGCGCACGCCACGGTCGCCACGCTGACGACACGGTATTTGCCGTAGCGGTCGCCCACCGGACCGAAGAACATCTGCAGCACGCCATAGGCCACGGCAAAGGCCGTGACGGCGCGCGCGGCCTGGCCGGTGGTGGTGCCGAATTCCGCCGCCAGTTGCGGCAGCATGGGATCACAGATTCGGAAAGCGCTGGCGCTGACGAAGGCGGCCAACGCGAGCAGCGCGATCGCGCGTGCTTCGGAGGACAGGGCGGACATGGGAAACCGGCTGCGGGGCGAAAGTCGAAGCCCGCACCTTACCGCAGCCTGGCCCGCTTGGCTTGACCGCCGGGCGAAATGTCCGCCCGGCGCAACGGTCAGTAGGCCAGTCGGTAGCCCGCGGGCATGCGGCGCGCGGTCAGCAGCATGCCGCCCGACTTCAGTTCGCGCAGCGACAGCTTGGACTGCTCGACCTTCTCGACGCGGTAGCGGTTCAGATAGATCGGATCGGTGGGATCCACCGGCTCGCCCGCCGACTTCGTGGTGCGCATCGTGTAGACGCCGTCCGCCACGCTCCAGCAGCCCGTCTCGCGCAGCGCGGGGCGCGTCTTGCGGCCGATCTTGAGCAGGGATTCGTAGGACATGGTGCCGTCGGCGGACAGCACGATCAGCGACTGCATGTCGCCCGCGACATCGCGCGGACGCGAATTGGACAACCAGGTGCCGATCATCGGGTCGCCAGGCTTGGCGGGCGTGCAGGCCACCGGCTTGGGCGGTTCAGCGGGTTGGGCCTCGGTGATGGCGGCTGGCTTCCTGGCGGCGCAACCGGCCAGGATCACGATGGCGCAGGCAATGCCTGCCGTACGCAAAAACACACTGCTCATGACTTCCTCAAGACGTCCGCCGACGCGCCGCGCCGATCACACCGGCCCGTCCCAGGCGCAGCGGACTTCACGCACTCTAAATAGGCGTCAGGGAAGAATCAACGACGATCCGCGCCGTGTGCAAATGCGCAACAGTGCGGGTGCGGACGCGCCCGGAATCCGCGCGGAAACCGCAAAAATGCGTTGGTTTCTAGCGACAGCGGCTCACCCGCGACGCGCTTTCTCGCGCAGCATTTCCTCCATGCGCGCGGCGGCCGGAGACAGGCTTCTGCCGGCCAGACGGGCAATGCCCAGCTCGCGTTCGATGCGCGGCCGCGACAAGGGCACAAACGCCAGTCCCGGCGAATCCGGCGGCACGCCCAGGCGGGCCAGCACCGTCACGCCCACGCCGCGCTCCAGCATGGCCAGCAGCGACATCATGTTGGAGACGAACACCTGCCGGTCCAGCATGAACGCCGCTTGCGGATGACCGGCAAGCTGGCGGTGCGCAATGGTGCCCACCAAAGGCAGGTCGGCGATCTCGCGCCACGTCACGGACTTGCGGCCAGCCAGCGGATGGCCGCGATGGCAGACCAGGCCGAAGGCGTCGCGCATCAGCGGTTCGAACGACAGGCGGCGGTCGCGCGACACGGTGCTGCACACGCCCAATTCCACCTCACCCGCCAGCACCATGCGTTCGACCCCCTCGGAGTTGTCGTCGAACAGGCGCAGCGACACCGCAGGATACTGCGCCCGGTAGGCGGCCACCAGTTCGGGCAGCCAGTGCGTGGCGGCGGACGCGACGGACGCCATCGTCAAGCTGCCGGCGCCATTGTTGGCCAGCCCCGACAATGCGCCGGCGACCCGGTCGTGGTGGTCAACCAGTTCACGCGCCAGCGGCAGGCAGTCTTGCCCGAAGCGCGTCAGCGTGCCGCGGTTGCCGGGCTCGAACAGCGGCTGGCCCAGGCGTTGTTCCATTTCACGGATCGACAGGGACAACGCGGGTTGGGATCGGAAAGCCCGGACCGCTGCGGCGCGAAAGCTGCCCAGCTCGGCGACAAGCAAAAAATGCCGGTAATGGGAAATGGAGAGATCGGGAAGCGGGCGCATGGGGCGGCAGATTAGTAGAACTTATCAATCCATATGAAAAATAAAGTTTTCTGATCATAGGCCGCCTCTTAAGATGGCCGCAATATGCCTACCGCCAACCTTATCTCTCTCCCCGCCAAGGACCCGCTGGACTTTGGCGTGGCCGATCGGCTGCCCGTGCGCGATGCGGGGCATGGCCGCCTGCGCATCGGCGCCATCCCGCAAGACGGCCGGCCCGGCCTGTTGTTCGTGCCGGGCGCCTACCACGGTGCCTGGTGCTACGCGCACTATCTGGATTACTTCGCGGCGGCCGGTCTGGCGTGCGCGGCGCTGGACATGCGCGGCCACGGCGACCTGCCGCAAGACGCCGGATTTCCGAACGTCACCATTGAGGACCTGGGCCAGGACGTCGTCAGCGCACTGGATGCGCTGGATGCGCCGACCGTTGTCGTGGGCCACAGCATGGGCGCGTTGCCGGCGCTGCTGGCCGCCAGCCGGCGGCCCGTGGCCGGCGTCGTGCTGCAGGCGCCCTCGCCGCCAGGCGATCTGCCCGGTGCGCTGGCCTTGCCTGCCGTGCCCGAGGACGCGCCGCGCGCTGCCCCCGGCGAGGCGGAAATCCGCTCACGTTTCCTGGCAACCGCGCCGGACCGGGACGTTGGCGCGGTGGCGCGGCGCCTATGCGCGGAAAGCCCCCAGGTTCTGAACGACCGATACCTGCTGCGCGTGGGCGTCGGCGCGGCATCGATCCGCGCGCCCGGCCTCTGCCTGGAAGCGGGCCTGGACACGCATGACCGGCATCCACCGGGGCAGGACGAAGCCATTGCGCGCCGTTACGGCTTTTCGCATGCCCTGCTTGCCGGACAACCGCACTGCATGATGTACGCAGACCAGTGGCAGATCAGCGCCGGCGCCATCCTGGACTGGCATCGCAAGCAATTTGGCTGAGCATCCGCAAGACAACGACGACCACAACGATAACGACGCGCCCAGGCGCACTCAGGAGACAGAGACATGACCATTTCCCGCTTGCTGCGTCCGGCGCTCGCCGGCGCCTGCCTGCTGTGGGCCGCGGCCTCGCACGCCGCCGGCTGGCCCGATAAGCCCGTGACGATCATCGTGCCCTCCGCGGCGGGCGGCGCGGCCGACCTGACCGCCCGCACCTTCGCCCAGTACTTGGGCGAGAAGACCGGGCAGACAGTGATCGTGGAGGATCGCCCCGGCGCCGGCGGCATCGTGGGCACCAACGCCAGCAAAAGCGCCGCGCCCGACGGCTACACGTTCCTCTTGTCCACGAACTCCACGCATTCGGCCAACCAGTTCCTGTACAAGACGCTGCCGTACGACGCGCAAAAGGATTTCGTGCAGGTCGGCATGCTGGGCACGTTCGGCACGGTGGGCGTCGTCTCGCCGGACAGCCCATACCGGACCGTGCCCGAATTGGTCGAGTACGCCAAGAAACATCCGGGCGACGTCTTCTTCGGCTATTACAGTTCGTCCTCCCAGGTGCCGTCCGAACTCTTCAAGCAGCGGGCCGGCATCAACATCACCGGGGCGGCGTACAAGAACATCACGCAGATCATCACCGACCTGCGCGGCAAGCAGATCGGCTTCGCGTTCGTGGATTACCTGACCGCCATGGGCCAAATCGACGGCAAGGGCCTCATCCCCATCGCCGTGACCGGCGCCCGGCAGCATGATGCCTGGCCCAGCGTGCCGACCATGGCCACCTACTATCCTGACTTCGTCGTGGCGGGTTGGCTGGGCCTGTCGGCGCCCGCCCGCACGCCGCCGGAGATCGTCGCCAAAATGAACACCTACCTGCAGGCCGCAGTGCAGGACGACGCCACGGCGCGCAAGCTGCGCGCCTTGGGATTGACGCCGGAAGCGATGGACGTGGCGCGCTTTGACGCATTCGTGAAGGAAGACACGGCCCGCTGGAAGGAATGGATCCGGATCGCCGGCATCCAGCCCCAATAAACCTGGCCCTTGCGCACGGCGGCGCGCCCTTTCTCTATATCTATATAGAGAAGGCGCGCCTTTCTACAGCGGCAGCCGCTGCTCATGCTTGATTTCACGCAGCGCCACAATGGTGCGCGTCTGCCGGATGCCCGGCATATTGAACAGAAACCGGTGCAGGAAGCGGTCGTAGGCTTCCGGACTTTCCACCAGGATCTTCAACAGGAAGTCCGAATCGCCGGTCACGGCATAACACTCCAGGATTTCCGGGGCGTCGCGCACCGACCGCTCGAAGTTCTCGACCGTGTTGGCCGAATGCCGCTCCAGGCTGATCTGCGCAAACATGCAGCCCAGCCCCACCTTGCTGCGGTCGACCTGGGCGCTGTAGCCCTGGATCACCCCGCTCGCCTCCATCGCCTTCACGCGCCGCCACACCGGCGCGGCGGACAGCCCCACCTTCTCGGAAAGCTGCTGCGCAGAGGCGCGGCCATCTTCCTGCAGCGCCTTGAGGATGCCGATATCGGTCTTGTCCATTCGTTTGTCTCCTGGTTTTCTTGGAATACGAAATGTTCATTGCGAATTATAGGGATAGCACGATCCAAAAACGCAATAAACCTGATCCCTCGCGAACCTATCATGGTGCCAAATACCAGGAGCATTGACTATGGACGGTACCCCCGCCGCCGCACCCGAGCTGGACCTTGATTACCAGCTTGCCGACAACCTGACCCGCGAGTCCGGACGCATCTTCCTGACCGGGACGCAGGCCCTGGTGCGCCTGATGCTCACGCAGCGCCGGGTGGACCGTGAACGCGGCCTGAACACCGCCGGCTTCGTATCGGGGTACCGCGGATCGCCGCTGGGCGGCGTGGACA
Organism: Achromobacter sp. E1; assembly: GCF_037039475.1. NCBI lineage: Bacteria > Pseudomonadati > Pseudomonadota > Betaproteobacteria > Burkholderiales > Alcaligenaceae > Achromobacter > Achromobacter sp. E1. The sequence goes on along the minus strand of NZ_CP146253.1, from coordinate 619,471 downwards.
TGGCCATGTGGAAGGCGCAGAAGGCGCTGGACGCCAACCAGATCACCTTCCTGCCGGGCATCAACGAAGACATGGCCGCCACGGCGGTCATGGGCACGCAGCAGGCCGGCGTGCGCGCTGACCGCAATGTCGATGGCGTGTTCGCCATGTGGTACGGCAAGGGTCCCGGCGTGGACCGCGCCGGCGACGCGCTGCATCACGGCAATGCCGCGGGCGCCTCGCGCCACGGCGGCGTGCTGGTGGTGGTGGGCGACGACCACACCGCGGTGTCGTCCTCGATCCCGCACGCCAGCGAAGCGTCGCTGATCGGCTGGCAGATGCCCATCGTGCATCCGACGTCCATCGACGAATACGAGACCTTCGCGCTCTGGGGCTGGGCGCTCTCGCGTTATGCGGGCACGTGGGTCGCCTTCAAGGCCGTGTCCGAAACCATCGAAAGCGGCCATTCGTTCACGCCAGCCGCCATCCAGACCTACGACATGCCCGATGATCCGGACATGCCGGCCGGATCGCTGGAATACTCCGCGCGCGAATTCCTGTCGCTGGCGGTGGAGACGCGCATGAACCAGCGCATGAAGGCCGTCGCCGCCTTCGCGCGCCGGCACAGCATCGACAAGCTGACCTGTCCGGCGCCCAAGGCGACGGTGGGCATCGTCACCGTCGGCAAGGCGCACCTGGACACCATGGAAGCGTTGGCGCGCCTGGGCGTGGACACGGTCACGGCGAATGCGCCGGTGCGGATCTACAAGCCCGGCCTGACCTGGCCGATGGACGAAGGCCGGTTGCTCGACTTCGCGCGCGGCCTGTCGCACATCTTCGTCATCGAGGAAAAAGGCGCAGTGGTCGAAAGCCAGATCAAGGACATGCTGTTCAACCTGCCCGAGCGGCCGACGGTCGTGGGCAAGAAGGGACTGGACGGCGAGCCGATGGTGCCGTCGGCCGGCCAGCTACGCCCGTCGCTACTGGCCGCGCCGCTGGCCGGTTGGCTGTCGCGCGCCGCGGGGCTGCCCGTGAACCGCGACCTGTCGGCCTTCGAATGCCAGGCGCCGCTATCCAACGACGCGGACGGCATGCGCCGCCGCCCTTACTTCTGTTCGGGCTGTCCGCATAGCACGTCGACCAAGGTGCCCGAGGGCAGCCAGGCGCTGTCCGGCGTGGGCTGCCACTACATGGCCGCGTGGATGGACCGCGACACCGGCGGCCTCACGCAGATGGGCGGCGAAGGCGTCGACTGGATCGGCCTGTCCCGCTATACGAAGATGCCGCATATCTTCCAGAACATGGGAGAAGGCACGTATTACCACTCGGGCTACCTGGCCATCCGCCAGGCCGTCGCGGCGCGCGCCAACATCACCTACAAGATCCTGTTCAACGACGCCGTCGCCATGACCGGCGGGCAACCGGTGGACGGCCCGATCTCGGTGCCCCAGATCTGCCAGCAACTGCGCGGCGAAAACGTGGCGCGCATCGTCGTCACCACCGACGAGCCCGAGAAATACCAGGGCGTGGACCTGGGCCCCGGCATCAAGGTCCACCACCGCCGCGAGCTGGACGCGCTGCAGCGCGAGCTGCGCGAGATTCCGGGCGTGACGGTCCTGATCCATGACCAGACCTGCGCGGCCGAAAAGCGCCGCCGCCGCAAGAAGAACCAGTTCCCGGACCCGGCGCGCCGCATGCTGATCAACAGCGCCGTGTGCGAAGGCTGCGGCGACTGCGGCGTGAAGTCCAACTGCCTGTCGGTCGTTCCGCTGGAAACGCCGTACGGCCGCAAGCGCGCGATCGACCAGTCCAGCTGCAACAAGGACTACTCGTGCGCGGAAGGCTTCTGCCCGAGCTTCGTGTCCGTCATGGGCGGCAAGCCCAGAAAGAGCGCGGCGCCCAAGGCCGACCAGGAACGCCTGCAGGGCATGATCGCCGGCCTGCCGCAGCCCGCCCTTCCTGCCTTGGACCATCCCTATCGTCTGCTGGTCGCCGGCATGGGCGGCACCGGCGTCATCACCATCGGCGCCATCGTGTCGATGGCCGCGCACCTGGAAGGCCTGTCGGCCGCAGTGCTGGACCTGACCGGGCTGGCGCAGAAAGGCGGCACCGTCGTGAGCCACATTCGCCTTGCCCCGGCGGGCTCGGCCGCTGGCCCCGTGCGGCTGGACTGGCAGCAGGCCGACGCGGCCATCCTGTGCGATCCGGTTGCCGCGGTCGCCCCGGATTCGCTGGGCGCCTTGCGCCACGGCCACACTCAGGTCACGGTGAACACGTACGTGGCGCCCGTGTCCGAATTCACGCGCAATCCCGACGCCGCGATGCGCCCCGAGGCGTTGCTGGCCAAGATCCGTCACGCGGCGGGCGACGCGCACACGGCCGCGATCGACGCGCATGAAGCGGCGCTGGCGCTGTTTGGCGACAGCATCCTGTCGAACATGTTCATGCTGGGCTACGCCTGGCAGCGCGGCGGCGTGCCGCTTTCGCAGGCTGCCATCTATCGCGCGATCGAACTGAACGGCGTGGCGGTCGCGGCCAACCGCGCCGCCTTCGACAGCGGCCGGCTTGCCGCGCATCGCCCCGACGCCCTGGAAGGCGCGCTGCGCCCGCGGGCCCAGGTCGTGCAGCTGCACATCCCCGAAACCTTCGAGCGCGCCGTGGCGCGCCGCGTCGAAGACCTGACGGCCTATCAGGATGCGGCCTACGCGCAGGCGTATCGGGACGTGGTTGACGCCGTCGCGGCCCGCGAGCGGGCCCTGGCGCCCGATGCCAAGACGCCCCGCCTGGCGATGGCCGTGGCGCGCGGCCTGTACAAGCTCATGGCGTACAAGGACGAATACGAAGTGGCGCGCCTCTATACCGGCGAGACCTTCAAGGCGCAGCTGGAAGGCCAGTTCGAGGGCGACTACAGCCTGCGCTTTCACATGGCCCCGCCCATCTTCGCCCGCAAGGACCCGCGCACCGGCGTGCCGCGCAAGATGACGCTGGGTCCGCGCACGATGTCGGCACTGAAATTGCTGACGCGGCTCAAGGGCCTGCGCGGCACCTGGTTCGATCCCTTCGGCCATACCGCCGAGCGCAAGATGGAACGGGCGCTGGTCACGGAGTACCGCCAGACCATCGATCAACTGCTTGCAGGGCTGACTGCGGACAACCTCGCGCAAGCGGCTACAATCGCCGCCCTGGCTGAAAACATTCGCGGCTTTGGCCACGTGAAGGCCGCCAATGTCGAGAAGTACCGGACCGATCTGGCCCGGCTCATGCAGAGCTATACAGCACCGGCCCCGCACGCCAGCGCCTTGCGGAAAACCGCATAAACAGCCGGTCTGAGTGGTCACTGACCTGGGCGCGCCTTGCGGGGCGCGCCTAGTGCATTTGGTTACAATCTTTTGTGGGATTCGTCTTATCTTCTTCTTGTCCCTGTAAACCTCGATCACTAGAATTAGTGGCTAACGAGGGGTGCTACACTACATCTTGTGGTCGCCTAAGCGCTGATTCCCGCCGGCCACGCCTTACGGACTAGCCTGTCCGGACGTTGCGACCCCCATTACAAGATCCAATTTTGACCAGACATGACGTCGTCATGTCTTCATCTACGCGCTTTTTCGCACAGGAGCTTCCATGCAGACTACGATCGCCTCTGTGACCCGGCCTTCGGCCGTGCCGCCCTCCCAAACCGATTCCCCCGCCGACGCCAACAGCGGCAAATGGGCCAGCTACAACATCATCCGCCGCAATGGCTCGGTGGTTGGCTTTGAGCCCAGCAAGATCGCCATCGCCATGACCAAGGCCTTCCTGGCCGTCAATGGCGGACAAGGCGCCGCGTCCGCGCGTGTGCGCGAACTGGTCGAAACGCTGACCGGCCAGGCCGTCAACGCACTGGTTCGCAACCGCCCCAACGGCGGCACCTTCCATATTGAAGACATCCAGGACCAGGTCGAACTGGCGCTGATGCGCTCGGGCGAGCATGACGTCGCGCGCGCCTATGTGCTGTACCGCGAAAAGCGCACGCAGGAACGCGCCGCCGCCGCTGCCGCCGAAGGCCAGCAAAAGGCTGACGCCGCGCCGCAGGAACACGTGCTGAACGTCACCGATGCCGGCGTGCGCCGCCCGCTGGACGTGGCCGAACTGCGCGCCACCATCGTCGCCGCCGGCGAAGGCCTGTCCGAGTTCATCGACGCCGAAGCCATCCTGAAGGAAACGGTCAAGAACCTGTACGACGGCATCCCCGTCGACGAAGTGTTCAAGTCCGCCATCCTGTCCGCGCGCGCGCTGGTCGAAAAGGATCCAGCCTACAGCCAGGTCACCGCCCGTCTGCTGCTGCACACGATCCGCAAGGAAGTGCTGGGCGAGGAAGTCTCGCAAGACGGCATGGCCACGCGCTACGCTGAATACTTCCCCACGTTCATCGCCCGCGGCATCGAAGGCGGCCTGCTGTCGCCCGAACTGGCCAGCTATGACCTGACCAAGCTGGGCAAGGCACTGAACGCCAAGCGCGATCTGCAATTCGGCTACCTCGGCCTGCAGACTCTGTACGACCGCTACTTCCTGCACATCCGCGGCACCCGCATCGAACTGCCGCAGGTCTTCTTCATGCGCGTGGCCATGGGCCTGGCGCTGCGCGAGAGCGACCGTGAAGCGCGCGCCATCGAGTTCTACGAGATCCTGTCCTCGTTCGACTTCATGAGCTCCACGCCCACGCTGTTCAACTCGGGCACGCTGCACTCGCAGCTGTCGTCGTGCTACCTGACCACCGTCTCGGACGACCTGGAAGGCATCTACGACGCCATCAAGGAAAACGCGCTGCTGGCCAAGTACGCCGGCGGCCTGGGCAACGACTGGACCCCAGTCCGCGCGCTGCGCAGCCACATCAAGGGCACCAACGGCGAAAGCCAGGGCGTCGTTCCGTTCCTGAAGGTCGTGAACGACACGGCCGTCGCCGTGAACCAGGGCGGCAAGCGCAAGGGTGCGGTCTGCACGTACCTCGAAACGTGGCACCTGGACATCGAAGAATTCCTGGAACTGCGCAAGAACACCGGCGACGAGCGCCGCCGCACGCACGACATGAACACGGCGAACTGGATTCCCGACCTGTTCATGAAGCGCGTCATGGAAGGCGGTGAATGGACGCTGTTCTCGCCGTCCGACTGCCCCGACCTGCACGACAAGTATGGCCGCGCGTTCGAAGAAGCCTACGTGGGCTACGAAGCGCGCGTCGCCAGCGGCGAACTGAAGCTCTTCAAGAAGATGCCGGCGCTGACGCTGTGGCGCAAGATGCTGTCGATGCTGTTCGAAACCGGCCACCCGTGGATCACGTTCAAGGATCCGTGCAACATCCGTTCGCCGCAGCAGCACGTGGGCGTCGTCCACAGTTCGAACCTGTGCACCGAGATCACGCTGAACACCAACGAATCCGAAATCGCAGTTTGCAACCTGGGTTCCGTGAACCTGGTCGCACACATGAAGCCGGCTGCCGGCGGCGGTTTCGAACTGGACCACGACAAGATCAAGCGCACGGTCAGCATCGCCATGCGCATGCTCGACAACGTGATCGACATCAACTACTACGCCGTCGACAAGGCCCGCAATTCCAACGCGCGCCATCGTCCGGTGGGCATGGGCATCATGGGCTTCCAGGACTGCCTGCAGATGATGCGCGTGCCCTACGCATCGCAAGCCGCTGTTGAATTCGCGGACCGCTCGATGGAAGCGGTGTGCTATCACGCCTACTTCGCGTCGAGCCTGCTCGCCGAAGAACGTGGCCGCTATCAATCGTATGAAGGTTCGCTGTGGTCGCGTGGCATCTTGCCGCAAGACACGTTGAAGATGCTGCGTGATGAACGTGGTGGTCACGTTGACGTTGATGAATCGAGCACGCTCGATTGGGATACGTTGCGTACGCGCATCAAAGAACATGGCATGCGCAACTCCAATTGCATCGCAATCGCCCCAACCGCCACTATTTCCAATATCATTGGCGTATCTGCGTGCATCGAACCCACTTTCCAGAACTTGTACGTCAAATCGAATCTCTCCGGCGAGTTCACGGTCGTTAACGATTACCTCGTGCGTGACCTGAAGAAACTCGGTCTCTGGGACGAAGTCATGGTCGCCGACCTCAAGTACTTCGACGGCAGCCTGTCCCGCATCGATCGCGTACCTTCCGAACTCCGCGAACTCTACGCCACCGCGTTCGAAGTCGAACCGCGCTGGCTGGTTGAATGCGCGTCGCGCCGCCAGAAGTGGATCGATCAAGCCCAGTCGTTGAACATCTACATGGCTGGCGCATCGGGCAAGAAACTGGACGACACCTACAAGCTGGCATGGACGCGTGGCCTGAAGACCACGTACTACCTGCGCACCCTTGGCGCCACCAGCGCCGAGAAGTCCACGGGACGCGGCGGCGAACTGAACGCCGTCAGCGCGGGCAATCCGTCCACCGCCAACGCCGTTGCCGCAGCACCTGTTTTGCCGGAACCCGAAGTTCTCGGGGCGGTTTGCACCATGCGGCCGGGCGACCCCGGCTTCGAAGAGTGCGAAGCCTGCCAATAACCGCCTCCGGAGAATGAATCATGATTAATTGGGACGACGACACCACCGCCACGCAACCTGCACAACCTGCCGCGCCCGCGGCGGGCGGTCAGGCTGCCCCGGAAGTCCGGGCGGCGACCGGTGTGTTCGGCGACACCGCCATGCCCACGCCGGCCGCGCCTCAGCACGCAGCCGGTCTGGCTGCCAGCGGCGCGGCAACCTCGCAGCGCGTCAAGGTTGCCGACAAGCGCATCATCAATGGCCAGACCGACGTCAACCAGCTTGTGCCTTTCAAGTACAAGTGGGCGTGGGAAAAATACCTGGCCACTTGCGCCAACCATTGGATGCCGCAAGAGATCAACATGTCGCGCGACATCGCCCTCTGGAAGAACCCGAACGGGCTCACCGAGGACGAGCGCCGCATCGTCAAGCGCAACCTCGGCTTCTTCGTGACCGCCGATTCGCTGGCCGCCAACAACATCGTGCTGGGCACCTACCGCCACATCACGGCCCCCGAATGCCGCCAGTTCCTGCTGCGCCAGGCATTCGAGGAAGCCATTCACACGCACGCCTATCAATACATCGTCGAAAGCCTGGACCTGGACGAAGCCGAGATCTTCAACGCTTACAACGAAGTGCCGTCCATCCGGGCAAAAGACGAGTTCCTGATCCCGTTCATCGACGCGATCGCTGATCCCAACTTCAAGACGGGCACGCCCGAAGCCGACCAGACGCTGCTCAAGTCCCTGATCGTCTTCGCTTGCCTCATGGAAGGCCTGTTCTTCTACGTTGGCTTCACGCAGATCCTGGCGCTTGGCCGCCAGAACAAGATGACCGGCGCTGCCGAGCAGTACATGTACATCCTTCGCGATGAATCCATGCACTGCAACTTCGGCATCGATCTGATCAACACCGTCAAACTGGAAAATCCGCATCTCTGGACGCCGGAATTCCGCGAAGAAATTCGAGAACTCTTCCGCAAAGCGGTCGAACTCGAATACGCTTACGCCGAAGACACGATGCCGCGCGGCGTGTTGGGCTTGAACGCACCCATGTTCAAATCCTACCTGCGCTTCATCGCCAACCGTCGTTGCCAGCAGATCGGTATCGAACCTCTGTACCCTCAGGAAGAAAACCCCTTCCCGTGGATGGCGGAAATGATCGACCTTAAGAAGGAACGCAACTTTTTTGAAACTCGCGTGATCGAATACCAAACCGGTGGCACGCTGAGCTGGGAGTAACGCAGTACGCCATCGAGCCCGGCGCGGGCACGCCCTTCTCTTTTCGATGGGCGTCGCGTTCGCGACAGGCTTGATGGCAAGCTCCTTGGTCAGGGTGTCTTCGAACACGTAGAACAAGCGGTCGGCGGCCTGTGAACAGGCCGCCTGCCGGCGCCATTTGAAATGGCTCGCGCCAAAGGGGCGGGGGCCATATCAAATGGCTGTGCCGAATTCATTAGCGCAAACCGTAGTAGCTGTTGCTCGCACAGAACAGCGGCATGCGCCGATGAATAGCCCGGGCACGGTCCGCCGATTGGCGGGTCGGGGCACGGGTTTAAGTTCTGGGACCCCTGAACCTAAGGAGCATGACCATGGCAACAGCCAAGAAAGCCGTCAAGAAAGCAGCGGTGAAAAAACCCGCCGCCAAGAAGGCAGCAGCAAAGAAGGCCGCTCCGGCCAAGAAAGCTGCCGTCAAGAAAGTTGCAGTGAAGAAAGTCGCGGCCGCCAAAAAGCCGGCCGTGAAGAAGGTTGCCGCCAAGAAGGCTCCCGCCGCCAAGAAAGCGGTTGCCAAGAAGGCCGTCGCGAAGAAGGCCCCGGCCGCCAAGAAGGCTGTCGCTAAGAAGGCTGTCGCCAAGAAGGCCGTTGCCAAGAAGGCAGTCGCCAAGAAGGCCGTCGCCAAGAAAGCCGTAGCCAAGAAGGCCGTTGCGAAGAAGGCCGTAGCCAAGAAGGCTGTTGCCAAGAAGGCAGTCGCCAAGAAGGCCGTAGCCAAGAAGGCGCCCGCCGCCAAGAAGGCTGTTGCCAAGAAGGCTGCCGCCAAGAAGGCCCCGGCCGCCAAAAAGGCTGTTGCCAAGAAGGCCGTAGCCAAGAAGGCCCCGGCTGCCAAGAAGGCGCCCGCCGCCAAGAAGGCTCCCGCTTCCAAGCCGGCTGTTGCCGCCAAGAAGCCTGCCGCCGCGAAGAAGCCCGCTGCGAAGAAAGCCGCTCCGAAGAAGCCCGCCACGCCGCCCACCACGGCTGCTGCCCCGGGCGCGAAGACCGCGCTGAACCCCGCCGCGTCGTGGCCCTTCCCGACGGGTGGCCGTCCTTAATCCGGACGCGCCGAAGCGTTAGCTTCATCAGAGCCGCCTGGTTTGCACCGGGCGGCTTTTTTAATGTCTGCGCGTCATGCCATCCAAATGGCTGACCCCTGCACCGGGCCCGATGCACTAGGACCGTACGCAATTTTTACGTCTGGCCGTGCGACAATTGATTCCTCTTTTTTGGGGTGATCGCGTCCATGCTCGGTGAAATCTTCCGCTTCCTTCTCGAAATCGTGTTCACGCTGTTTGGCGCGGCGCTGATTGCCCGCGCCTGGATGCACGCGATACGACTGCACCCCTTCAACCCGTTGGCGCGCGCGATCTACGGAGCCACCAACTGGCTGGTGCTGCCGCTGCGCAAGATCATTCCCGCAGGCAACAAGATCGATTGGACCAGCCTGGTGTGCGCGTGGTTGTCGGCGCTGGTCTATCTAGTCCTGCTGTGGCTGGTGGCCATTGGCGCGCTGATCCCCGCCGCGCTGCTGCCCGCCGCGATGGGCTCGGCCCTCATCATGACGGCAAAGTGGGCGCTGAATCTGGTGGTCTGGCTCACGCTGATCCAGGCCGTGCTGTCGTGGGTCAACCCGATGGCGCCGATGATGCCGCTGCTGCAATCGCTGACCGCGCCGCTGCTCGATCCCATCCGCCGCATCCTGCCGCGCACCTCGATCGACTTCTCGCCGCTGATCCTCTTGATCGCGGCCCAGATCCTGCTGATGGTCCTGGCTCGCCTGAGCTACGGCATGATGGGCGTGTGATCGCCTACACGGGAATCGCGCTGTAGATCTCGATCAGTTTCTTGCGGTCGATCTTGTGGTTGTTCGACATGGGCAGCGCCGGGCAGGCGACCAGTTCGGACGGCACCATGTAGGGCGGCAGGCGCTCGGCCAGCCGCTCCTTCCAGCCGGACAGGGCCTGCGGCGCCAGCAGCGCGGCTTGCTCACCCGCTGCTTCCGAGCCCGTCACGAAACCAATCAGCCGCACCGCCGTGCCATCGGGACGGCGCAGCACGGCGCAGGCGCTAGCCTCCACGCCCGGTAGCCCATGCAGGGCTTCGTCGATTTCCGCCAGCTCGATGCGGTAGCCGTTGAGCTTGATCTGGTCGTCCATGCGGCCGCGGCAGAACAGCAGCCCGCCCTCTTCCATCAGCCCCAGGTCGCCGGTGCGGAACGCGCGGCGGCCGTCGTCGTAGGTATAGAGCTTGGCCGCGTTCAGGTCGGCGCGGTTAAGGTAGCCGCGCATCACGTGGTCGCCCACGATGCAGATCTCGCCCTCGTCCACCAGCAGCACGCTGTCCGGTTTGGCGTGGCCGACCGGCAGCGGGTCATGCGCCGCCAGCACGGCGTCGGTGACTTCGATCCAGGTGGTGGCCACCGTGGCTTCGGTCGGACCGTAGGTGTTCAGGATGGACGCATCCGGAAAACGCTGGCGCAGCTTTTTCGCCAGCGCCGCCGGCAGGGGCTCGCCACAGAATAGGAACGTGCGCAGCGTGGGCAGCGTCGCCGGAGAGAAGTCTCGGTTGGCCAGCTGCTGATGCGCGAACGACGGCGTGGACACCCACACCGTGATGCCGTGGGCGGCCAGCCGGGCCATCCAGGGACCGGGCGCGGCAATCTGGTCGCGCGCGTTGAGCACGCAGCTTCCGCCCGACGCCAGGGTGGCAAAGACCTCGTACATGGACAGGTCGAAACTGAAGGGCGCCTGGTTCATGAACACGGGCGCCTCGCCCAGGCCAAAGCTGCCGAGCATCCAGTCGCCAAGCAGGCCGACGCTTTCGCGGCCGATCTGCACGCCCTTGGGGTCGCCCGTGCTGCCCGAAGTGAACATCACGTAGGCCAGGCCGCGTTCTTCCAGCATGGCGCCCTCGCCCGCCGTGAAGCTGCCGGCCGCAGCATCGAACACGGCGGCCGCTTGCACGATCTCCACGATGCGGCGCAGGCGCTCAGGCGGATAGATGGTGTCCACCGGCACGAACGGCGCGCCGATCAGCAGCGCGCCGACCATGGCGACAAAAAAGGCGGCTTCCTTGTGGCCGTAGATCGCCACGGGCACATCGGGCGCCACGCCGTGCTTGCGCGCGGCGTCGGCCCAGGCGTGCGCCTCGGTGCGCAACTGGGCCCACGTCAGGCTGCGGTCGGCGGCGGCAACCGCCAGCGCGTCGGGCGCGCGCCCTTCGTCGGCGAACTGGAAGGACTTCAGATCGAAACGCATGCCGTCACTCCCGGCGTCAGATAGGGCTGCGGCCGCTGAACACGTACAGCGCCAGCGCGGCCAGAATCAGGGTGAGCACGCGCCCCAGAAAGCGCATGACGGGCTTGGCCAGCGCGGCTTGCAATGCAGGCCGGGTGCGCGCTGCATTGATCAGCAGGTTGTGCCCCACCGAATACAGGCCGAACATCAGGCCGCTGACGATGTAATGCAGCGACAGTCCGTTCCACACCCCCATCGCCAGCAGGGTCGCGAAAATGCCGATGTTCTGCGCCGCCAGGCGGTGACGGCCAAAGAAGCTGGTCTTGCTCAGCGCCTTGTAGATCGGCATGAACACGACATCGCGCAGCCATTCGGACAGGCTGATGTGCCAGCGCCGCCAGAAATCCTGCGGGTTGAGCGTGGCCAGCGGATTGCGGAAGTTGATCGGCAGCGTGAAGCCGAACAGCATCCCGATCCCGATCGCCATCGTCGAATAGCCGGCAAAGTCGAAGAACAGGTACGCGCTGTAGAGCGAGGCATTGAGCGCCACGCCCGTGAACGAATAATCGTGCGCGTCGAGCGTGGCCAGTCCGTAGCGCCAGATCAGCTCGGCCAGGCCGAATTTCTGAATGACGCCCACCATGATGAGTTCCAGCCCGATCAGCCACGTGTTCAGGTTGACCCCTTCGTAGCCGCGCTTCAGATCGGCCTGGAAGGCGCGCCAGCGGTACATGGGCCCCGCCAGCAGCGTCAGCGGGAAGAACAGATAGATGAAATAGTCGAGCGGCGAGACGCGTTCGTTGCGCGGCGCGAACAGCAGCACGTCGATGGCGCGGAACGTGGCAAAGGACAGCCCGAGCATCGCGCCCAGGTGCGAAACCCCGGTCTTGACCAGCAGCAACGGCGTCATCGTGATGATGACGGCGAGCCAGGTGGGGATGTAGTTGCGGCGCATTGCCCACAGCGCGCCGCCGGAAATGGCCAAGAGCGCAATGGGTTGATAGGGCCGCGCCCAGAACACCGCCATCCAGACGCCCAGGCAGATGACGCCGATGATGTGGCGGTACCCGATGTGCAGCGGCATGCCGGACGAGCGGTATGCGACGAGGCCAAGGCCGCCAAACAGCGCGCCGCCAAAGAAGCTCAAGCTAGCAAAGAGTTCCATGGTGCGCTCAGAACTGCTGGTATTGGAATTCGACCTTGATCGGTCCGCCGCTGCCCGTCGTGGGCTGCGCCTGCAGCACGAACACGAGGATCACGCCCACGTACAGGCACAGATGCCAGAAGAAGCGGCGCGCCCAGGGCGCGCCCGCATTGCGGGCTTCGTCTTTACGAAAGAATTTCATCGGGAAAAATACTCCGCAATGCCTTGATCGGCCATGGCCCAGCCGAGTTCGGCCAGGTGCATGTCGTCGCGCAGCATCCCCGGCTCGAAGGGAATGCTGTAGAGATCCAGGCACCCCATCTGATAGCGGGTGCACATGCCGGTGATGGCGGCCACCACGGGGTCGAACCGTTCGACGTCCAGGATGAGCTTGGGGTTGAACGGCTGGATGACGAAGTACGCCTTGACCTTGCGCTTTTGCAGCAAGGCCATCACACGCGACAGGTCGCCCAGCTCGGTGCGCGTGATCGGATCGACATCCGCGAACTCGTTGCGCGCCGGCGAATACAGCGGCGCCAGATATTGCTGGTAGTAGTCGTCGCGCACATCGTAGGGATTGTTGCCGCCCAGGGTGCGTTCGACCTCGCGCGCTTCGTGCGTGATCCGGGACCACTGCCCGGCATTCAGGCGGGCGGACATCGGCCACGACACGTACCGGTGCGCGGGCACCGACAACTTGCTGCGCGGCTTGTCGGGCGCCGGTTCCTTGCGGGCTTGCCACCACAACGCCAGCTTGTCCTTCAGCTCGGAGACCTGGCCGTTGGCGATGAGCCACAGCAGGCCCCAGTTCGCGTTGTCGCTGATCCAGTTCTGCATCTGCTCGCGCGTGCTGGGCTGGTCCCACAGCCGGTCCCAGACCGGGCCGGTGACGTGCTCGGCAAATGCGCTGCGCGGCAATTGGCCGCCGGAGGCGAACCACGCAGGCGACAGCATGATGACCAGCCGCGTGTTGGGCGTAAGCGAATCGGCCACCGATTCCAGCACGCTGACGATGCCATACGACTGGAACATCGCATGGCCGTAAGCGAGCGTCGGCACCTTCAGCTCTTCCGGGAAAAAGCGGTAGGGGACGAAACGCAGGTCGTGGCTGGAGAGCTCCGAGGATCCCAGCACCACCAGCGTGCCGTCGCTCAGGGCATTGCCCAGACGGTTCAGGTTGACGTGCTGGGTGCCCCAGTCGGGGCCCAGGTTGGGCAGGTAATTGCTCTTGTTGGCCGCCAGGGCCGAGGGCGAGGACGCCGGGTTGACGACGCGGCTGAGCAGGTCATCCGCGCCGCAATACGTGCCTACCGCCAACGCCACCGCCGTCGCTGCCGCAGCGACGTGCGACAGGAACCGGGTATTACGAAGTATGGGCAGCGACATAGCCGGCAAGCACGCGGACCGACTGAAGGTGCTCTGCGATTTCGGGAGCCGGAATGCTGCAGCCGTACTCGGACTCGACCGCGAGCGTGATGTCCACGGCGGCGAGCGAATCGACCAGGCCGGTGGCAATCAGTTGCGTGTCGGGGGTGACTTTCTTCATGACGATCGACTCGACGATCTCGCCGATCTTGGTGTGGAGTTCTTGCTCGGTGTGCATAGATCTTGCAGCGTAACGTTGCCTGTTCGGCAAACCATCCCCCGCCCCGGGATTTCAGGCGCTGAGGATACAGAAAACAGCTGAAACCAAACTGAAAAATTCCAGCCAGCCAGAACGGCCGCCGGATGCACGTGGTTACATTAAATCCGGACTGCCGCGCCGTCGCAATCATTGCACTTCGGCCGTCGAATCGCCATGAAACTTATGGTGGAAATGGCGAGAAAAGGCTGGGAAAGGTAACGTTCGCGGGTAAATCCGGGGGGCCGCGTTGTGGGCGAGCGACATATTTTTACGTGACGGCCTCCTGCTGCATTTGACCCTGATTCCAGGCGGCGGCCGCCGCCATGAAAAAAAGCCCGCTTGCGCGGGCTTTTCGTACAGCGACCTTTTCAATCGGTCGCGCGGATTACATCGGCGTGACGCGGGTCGGACCGGCGCCGCTGATGACCTGGACACGCTGGCCCACGCTGACGGGCACGTCGGCTTCCTGAGCGACGACACGCGTTTCGCCGTTGTCCAGGCGCACCGTGATCTCCAGGCCGGAGTTCGTCTGCGCGCGGTTTTCGACGGCGTTGCCGGCCAGGGCGCCGAGGATGACGCCGCCCACCGTGGCGATCGTGCGGCCCGTGCCGCCACCGATTGCGTTACCGGCCACACCGCCCAGCGCGCCGCCGGCCACCATGCCGACGCCGCTGGACTTGTCGTTCTGAATGACGATGGGACGCACGCCAGTGACCGTACCGGTGCGGACGATCTGTTCGCGCTGTGCTTGATCGTAGCTATAGACACCGCTGGATGCGCTGCGATTGGCGCAACCGCCAAGCACGGCCATCGACGTCACCACGGCCGCGACAGCCAACCAGCGGCCAGTGCGCGGCGTCACCAGGGAAATAGACTTTATATGATTCATTTGGACTCCTCATTCGGGCACGGCCGACGGTAACTGATGATACTCCGAGCGCAACGCCCGGCAAGTGCGCCAGCAACAGACTGAAACCCTCCGCCAGAAGCTGCAAAACGGGCCGGGAAACAACGGGCTACAGCCCGTTGCCATTGCGCATGGATTGGCCTTCGACCCGTGCTGCGTGCGCCGGTTCCCGGGAGTCCTTTTACGGTCAGGCGGGCAGATGGATGCCGTACGTGGCGTGCAGCACGGCGTCTATCTCGGCACGCGTGGGCGCGTGGTTTTGCGGGCCGCGCGAGGCGATCTTGATGGCGCCCATCACGTTGCCCAGACGGCAGCTGTCTTCCCAGTTCCAGCCGCTGGTCAGGCCATACAGCAGGCCGCCGCGCTGTGCGTCGCCGCAGCCCGTGGGATCGACCACCTGCGAGGCGCGCACCGGTTCGATCTGGATGGTCTTGCCTTCGGTGTGCAGCGTGGCGCCCTCGGCGCCGCGCGTCACGACGACGGCCTGCAGGGAACGTGCAATGTCCGCGACGCTGCGGCCGGTGCGCTGCTCGACCACGCCGGCTTCATAGTCGTTGACCGTGAGCGCCTGGGTCAGCTTGAGCATGCGCTCCAGGTCCGGGCCGTCAAAGAGCGGCATGGCCTGGCCCAGGTCGAAAATGAAGGGGATGCCGCGCTTGTTCAGGCGCTCGGCATGGGCAAACATGCCTTCCTTCGCATCCGGCGCGACGATGGCCCAGGCGGCGTCGGCGTCGCTCAGGTCGTTCTGCGCGGCAAAGGACATGGCGCCCGGGTGGAACGCGGTGATCTGGTTGTCGTCCAGGTCCGTCGTGATGAAGCACTGCGCAGTGAAGGTGTCGGGGATGACCTTGACGCGGCTGACGTCGACGCCCAGGTCCGACAGGCGCTGCATGTACTCGCCGGCGTCTTCGCCAACGGTGGCGACCGGCACGGGTTTGCCGCCCAGCAGGTTCATGTTGTAGGCGATGTTGCCCGAGCAGCCGCCGAACTCCTTGCGCATGCTGGGCACCAGGAACGACACGCTCAGCGACTGAATGCGGTCGGCAAGAATGTGTTCCTTGAAGCGTCCTTCGAACACCGCGATGGTGTCGAACGCCATCGAACCGCAGACCAGAACAGGGGTTGCCATGCTTGTCATCCTTTACGGAAAAAACTTGTCGAGTTGGTAGCCATTGACCTGAACGCCGGTCACTTCAATGGGGACGGAAATCTTCAGGGCGCCTTGCGGGCCGAACGGGCCGGCCAGCTGCTGCGGCGTGAGGTAGTCTTCGGGCATCAGCACCTTGCGCACGACCACCGTATCCGACAGGTCATTCAGTTCCAGCACCAGCGCCGGCCAATATTGCGGCTTGTCGTAGCGGTTGTGCAGCATCACGGTCAGCACCAGGCGGGTACGGCCATCGTCGATGGCGGCGGCGCCCGTTGGCGGCTGCAGCGACGACGAGGAAATGCTGATGAGATCGCGCCGGCGCGCGTAGCCGACGGTGCAGTCCAGCGGCTTGCAGACGGCTTCCAGGGCTGGGCGCAGCGCCGGCACGGAGTTGGCGATGTCGGTGCGATACGCGTACAGCAGTTGCAGCGCCAGTGCGATCAGGCCCACGAGGCAGGCGTAGCCCCACAGCTTGCGCACCAGGCCGCTGCGCTCGATGCGGTCCTGGTCCAGGAATTCGGGCGGCGCCCGGCCCACGTCCGTGGCGCTGGAGTAACGCGTGCGGGTGTCGCCCAGCACCGGCTCGTGCACGCCGGCATTCCGGTCGTCGTCTTGATCGTATTCGTCGTCGCGCTCGAGGTCCCGCACGTCGTCGTACGCGTCGTCGTAAGTGTCGTCGTGCCGGTCGTCGTGCCGGTCATCGCGCAGATCTTCGCGCGGATCGTTGTACAGGTTGTTGCGCTCGCCGGTTGATGCGCGGCCGGAGCGCCAATCCAGCGTCGGCTCGTCCGATCGGCGGGCAACGATGGGGTCTTGTCGATACGCCGGGAGCGGGTGCGCGGGCGCGGCGCGGGGTGGCTCGGGCGCGCGCAGGAACGGCTCGCCGTCATCGTCGGCGTAATCGTCGTCTTCGATGTCGTCGTCGGCGGCGGCTTGCGGCTCGGTGCGCTTGCGAATGTCATCGCGGCCACGCAGCACGGCGGGCGGAACCGCCGCCGCGGACGGCATCGTGGGTGCGGACCGGACCATGCGCGCGGGCGGCGCCTCGGGTTCGTCTTCCCAAGGCAGGACGATACGTGGCTCTTGGGGCTCGGACGCCTTGGGCGGCGCGACCGGCGCAACTACTGGCGCGGGCGGCTTGGGCGGCGCGGCTGCTGGCGCTCGCGCCGGGATGGCGGGCGGCGCGTAGGCGGGTTCAGGAATCGGGGCGGCGGGCGGGTGCGGCTCGGGCGCGGCCAGCACCGGCGCGGCGACGGCCGCGGCGGAAGACGGCAGCGGCGCACTGGCCGGCGCTGTCGCTACAACAGGCGCGCCCGGCGCGGACACCAGACACGCACGGCCGTCGAACACGGTGGAGCAGGCGCCGCAACGCACCAACCCATTGCGGACCCGAAGCTGGTCGGGCACCACCTTGAAAGACGTGCCGCACTGCGGGCAGCGGGTGGTCAGAGCCATGAGGCGTGCTCCTGCTGCCGCAGCTTAAGGCTTGCGGCCGTGCAGGCACACCCAGCCGTCGCGCGCACGCCAGACCGACATGGCAAGCCATGGCGCGTAAGCGGCGGCGACTTCCTCGGCCTGACGTTCTAGCACGCCCGACAGCACCAGATGGCCGCCCGCGGCGACGCGGCCGGCCAACATGGGCGCCAGCACCTTCAACGGATTGGACAGGATGTTGGCGACAACCACTTCGAACGTGCCGTCGGCCAGCGCATCGGGCAGCATGGCCTGCAGTTCGACCTTGTTGACCTCGGCGTTGAAGGCCGTGCTTTGCACCGCCTGCGCGTCGATGTCGACCGCCTGCGTGGGGCCAGCGCCCAGTTTGCGCGCGGCGATGGCCAGAATGCCCGATCCGCAGCCATAGTCCAGCACGGTCGCGCCGGCAGGCAGCTCGGCTTCCAGCCAGGCCAGGCACAGGTGCGTGGTCGGATGGCTGCCGGTGCCAAAGGCCAGACCCGGGTCCAGTTCGATATGGATGGCGCCGTCCTGGTCGGGCGCGGCCGCGGCGTCCAGGCCCGGCACGTCGGGATTGTCGCGATGCCAGCTGGGGACGATCCAGAGCCGCTCGGCAATGTGGATCGGGCCGAACTGCGATTGCGTCAGGCGCACCCAGTCGGCGTCCGGCACGTCGCGCAGGCTCCAGCCGTCAAAGACCGACGCTTCGAGCTCTCCGGATTGCGCGGCTTCTTCCATGATCTGCGCGGGATCGGCTCCGTCCGGCAGCAAGGCGACGACGCGGTTGCGGTCCCAGGCCTGGACGTCGGGCTCGGTGCCGGGCTCGCCGAACAGGGGACGCTCGACGTCGGTGCCGAAGTCGGCGTCTTCGACGGAGACCGACAGCACGCCGGCTTCGAGCAACGCATCCGACAACGCTTCGGCCTGCGCCTCCGAGCAATGGAGCACGAGTTCACGCATGATAATTTCTCTTCCATCTGGTCAACGGGCCGCGGCATGCGCCGCGGCCCGATCAACCTTAAAACATCTACAAGGCAAAACGCAAAAGGGGCCGTGAGGCCCCAAAGTCGGTCAGGGACGCTGCGCCAACTTGTGTTCCAGATAATGGATGCTGGTGCCGCCTTCGATGAAGCGGGCGTCCTGCAGCATTTCGCGATGCAGCGGGATGTTGGTGGAAATGCCTTCCACCACCATTTCCGACAGCGCGATGCGCATGCGGGCCAGCGCCTGGTCACGCGTGTCGCCGTAAGTAATGACCTTGGCGATCATCGAATCGTAGTTCGGCGGCACGAAATAGCCGTTGAACGCGTGCGAATCGATGCGAACGCCAGGACCGCCCGGCGTGTGCCAGTTCGTGATGCGGCCGGGGCTGGGCACGAAACGGAACGGATCTTCCGCGTTGATGCGGCATTCGATCGCATGGCCCTTGAACGCGATGTCGCGCTGGCGCAGCGTGAACTTTTCGCCGGCGGCGATCAGGATCTGCTGCTGCACCAGGTCGATGCCCGTGATCAGTTCGGTGACCGGGTGTTCGACCTGGATGCGGGTGTTCATTTCGATGAAATAGAACTCGCCGTTTTCATACAGGAATTCGAACGTGCCCGCGCCGCGATAGCCCATCTTGCGGCAGGCGTCGGCACAGCGATCGCCAATGCGCTCGATCAGGCGGCGGGCAATGCCGGGCGCCGGCGCTTCTTCGATCACTTTCTGGTGGCGGCGCTGCATGGAGCAGTCGCGCTCGCCCAGCCAGACCGCATTGCGGCCGCCGTCGGCCAGCACCTGGATTTCGATATGGCGCGGGTTCTCGAGGAACTTCTCCATATAGACTTCCGGGTTGTTGAACGCGGCGCCTGCCTCGGAACGCGTCATCGTGACGGCATTGAGCAGCGCGGCCTCGGTGTACACCACGCGCATGCCGCGGCCACCGCCGCCGCCTGCGGCCTTGATGATGACCGGATAGCCGACTTCGCGCGCAGTGCGCAGGATTTCCTGCGGATCTTCGGGCAACGCGCCTTCCGAACCCGGCACCACCGGCACGCCGGCTTCGATCATGGCGCGCTTGGCGCTGACCTTGTCGCCCATCAGGCGGATCGTGTCCGGACGCGGGCCGATGAACACGAAGCCGCTCTTCTCGACGCGATCGGCGAAGTCGGCATTTTCGGACAAGAACCCGTAACCCGGGTGGATTGCCTCGGAATCCGTGACTTCGGCGGCCGAGATGATGGCCGGCATGTTCAGGTAGCTTTCACGCGACGGCGCGGGCCCGATGCACACGGATTCATCGGCAAGGCGCACGTACTTGGCTTCGCGGTCGGCCTCGGAGTGGACGACCACGGTCTTGATGCCCAGCTCGCGGCAGGCGCGCTGAATGCGCAGGGCGATTTCGCCCCGATTGGCGATCAGGATTTTTTCGAACATGTTCAGCTATCAGCCAATGACGAAGAGGGGTTGACCGTACTCGACGGGCTCACCGTTTTCGACCAGGATTTCTTTGATGACGCCGGCCTTGTCGGCTTCGATTTCATTGAGCAGCTTCATGGCTTCAATGATGCACAGCGGGTCGCCTTCCTTGACGGTGGCGCCGACGTCGACGAACGGGGCGGCGCCCGGGTTCGGCGAACGGTAGAACGTGCCGACCATCGGGGCCTTCACGACGTGGCCTTGAATGACCGGGGCAGCGGGCGCGGCCGGTGCGGCGGCGGGCGCGGCGGCAGCCACGGGCGCGGCGGGCACGCCGGCTTCGGGCTGGTGGTAGGCCACCGGCTGCAGGGTCTGCGAGAACTTGACGATTCTGACCTTGCCTTCGCCTTCGGTGATTTCCAGCTCGGCGATGCCCGATTCAGCCACCAGGTCGATCAGGGTTTTGAGTTTTCGAAGATCCATAGAAGCTGCTTCCCGAGATAGTGTCGGCGTCGCCCCAGCGTCGGGTTCGCGCCGTATAAGATGTAAAAGCGTTGAATTTGGTGCGAGATCAGTGCCGCACTGCGTATCGCAGCGCGGCCTCGTAGCCGTCCGCGCCCAGGCCGCTGATCAGGCCCTGCGCCAAGTCGGACAGATAAGAGTGATGCCTGAACGGCTCTCGCTTATACAGATTGGACAAATGTACTTCAATAAATGGGATCGCGACCCCGGCCAGCGCATCGCGAATTGCGACGCTGGTGTGCGTGTATGCCGCTGCGTTGATGATGATGAAGTCCGTGCCGTCCTGCCGTGCCGCCTGAATGCGGTCAACCAGCGCACCTTCGTGATTGCTTTGCCACGCAGTCAGCGTGGCGCCCAATTCGCCCGCGAGCAACTCGAGACGCTCATTGATCTGGGCCAGGGTAAGACTGCCGTAGATATGAGGTTCCCGGGTGCCAAGCAGGTTCAGGTTCGGGCCATGCAATACCAGTATGTTTTGCGCCATGCGCGTGCCAAATTGTGGATTGCCAATTGTTGGCAAAACAGCCGATAAACCAGCTTTTTACGCCAATTCCTACTATTTGTCCAACAGACTTACGCCTTCAGGGCCGCCAGCGTGCGATCCAGGTCATCGGGCTGGACTTCACCCAATATCTTCCGGTTAATGCTGCCATCTGCGTTGAAAACGATAGTAAAAGGCAAGCCCCCGCTGGGATTTCCCAATTTACGCAGGGTATCGATGGCGCCAGCGCCAATCACCCATAGCGGGTACGAAACCTGTACTTTCTCGACAAATTTTTGCATGTTGGCTGCAGTATCGACACCGAAGCCGACAAAGCGCACATGCGGGTATTTTTTCTGCAAGGCATCCAGCGCGGGCATTTCCTTTACGCACGGCGCGCACCACGTGGCCCAGAAATTGACCACGATGGGCTGCCCCTTCCAGCCGTCCAGCGAATGCGAAGCGCCGGCCAGATCGGGCAGCTTCATCTGCTTCAGGGCGGCCACCGGATCGCCGGCGTCGGCTGGCGCCGCGGCGTCCTGGGACTTGCGTCCCATCAGCGTGTAGCCGCCCGCGACAGTCGCGGCCACGGCCACGGCGGCGGAAAGAAGTAGGCGTCGATTCATGGCGCGATGATAACCGTTGCGGCCGTTTTACGCCGCACCGGCACGGCGCCGGCTTGTCGCGGCGCTATATATACAATGCAGGGCAGGAGATTTATCAATGCACCTGCACATTCTTGGCATCTGCGGCACCTTCATGGGCGGGCTGGCGCTGATCGCGCGCGCCGCCGGCCACAAAGTCACGGGTTGCGACGCGGGCGTGTACCCGCCGATGAGCACCCAGCTTTCCGAACAGGGGATCGAACTGATCGAAGGCTTCGGCGCGGAACAATTGGCGCTCAAGCCGGACCTCTACGTCATCGGCAACGTGGTCAGCCGCGGCAATCCGCTGATGGAAGCCATTCTGGAATCCGGGGCGCGCTACGTGTCGGGTCCGCAATGGCTGGGCGACAACATCCTGCCGGGCGCGCATGTGCTGGCCGTCGCCGGCACGCATGGCAAGACCACCACCAGCTCGATGCTGGCCTGGGTGCTGGAAGCCGCGGGCCTGGCGCCCAACTTCCTGATCGGCGGCGTGGCGCAGGACCTGCACGTTTCCGCCCGCTACGATCCGGCACGCCGCCCATTCGTGATCGAAGCCGACGAATACGACACGGCATTCTTCGACAAGCGGTCAAAGTTCGTCCACTACCGCCCCCGGACCGCCGTCCTGAACAACCTGGAATACGATCACGCCGACATCTTCCCCGATCTGGCTGCCATCGAAACCCAGTTCCACCACCTGGTGCGCACGATCCCCGGGTCGGGCCGCATCGTCCGGCCAACGCACTCGGACGCCCTGGATCGCGTGATTGCGCGAGGATGCTGGTCCGATACCGTCACGTTCGGGGCCGACGGCCATTGGCAGGCCTCGCCGCCCGACGCGGACGGCGCCTTTGAAGTCACCCGCGCCGGCGAGCTTGCGGGCACGGTGCGCTGGACGCTGACGGGCGAACATAACCGCATGAACGCGCTGGCCGCCCTGGCCGCCGCCGAGCACGTCGGCGTGCCGGCCGAACAGGGCATCGACGCCCTCACCCGCTTCGGTGGCGTCAAGCGCCGCATGGAACTGCGCGGGACGGTCAACGGCATCAAGGTCTATGACGACTTTGCCCATCACCCCACCGCCATCGCCACCACCCTTGAAGGTTTGCGCCGCCAGATTGGCGCCGCGCGCATCCTGGCCGTGCTGGAGCCGCGTTCCAATACCATGAAGCTGGGCACCATGGCCGCCCGTCTGCCCGAGGCCCTGGCAGACGCCGACCTGGTGTTCTGCTTTGGCGCCAACGAGGGCAAGCATGCGCTGGGCTGGAACCCGGACGAGGTGCTCGCGCCCCTGGGCGGCCGGGCTTCCAGTTACGATGACATCGGTGCGCTCGTGGCCGCAGTCGCCGGCGCCGCCCGCCCGGGCGACCAGGTGCTGGTCATGAGCAATGGCGGCTTTGGCGGCATTCATGGCAAGCTGCTGGACGCGCTGCAGGCGCGCGGCTGAATCCGCCGCCGGCCGATCGCGCGGGTCCAGCCGGAACTGGCAGGCCCGCCCGACCGGCTCCAAGGCCGACTACGGGCGGCCTCCCGCAACGCAGACGGAAACAGCAAGCAATGATTCTCTATCTACACGGTTTCCGGTCGTCGCCTGATTCCTTCAAGGCGCGCATGATGGCGGGCGCCATGGCCGAGCGCGGCCTGAACGAGGCCTGGGCCTGCCCGCAACTGCCCGCCAGCCCGCGGGAAGCGATCGACCTGGCCATGGGCATGGCGCGCGACCGGCTGGCGAACGCCGCCGCGCCGCGCGACTTGACCGTCATCGGCTCGTCGCTGGGCGGTTTCTATGCCACCTGGATCGCCGAGCAGCTGGGCTGCAAGGCCGTGCTGCTGAACCCTGCCGTCAACGCCGCGCGCGACCTTGCCACCCAGGTCGGCGAGCACCACATGTATCATTCCGGCGCGCCGTTCGTTTTTTTGCCCGAGTATGTGGCTGAACTGGCCGCCATCCATGCGCCGCGCATCACGCAGCCCGACCGGTATTTCCTGGTCGCCGCAACGGGCGACGAAGTGCTGGACTGGCGCGAAATGCGCGACCGGTACGCAGGCTGCCGCCAGCGTATCGTGCAAGGCAGCGACCACGGCCTGTCCGATTTCGCGGACTGGATGCCCGAAGTGCTTGAGTTCGCCCTAGGCGGCAAGCCGGTACGCCCTTGATAATCAATATCGACTTTCAACACCCCTAAAGCTGCGCAAGGCGGCGCAAGGCCGCCGCCCAGGACGATCCCCACCATGTATGTGTTTTACGAAGACGACGGCAGCTTCAAGGCCGGCCATATCCTGTCCGAGACCGACGCCAGCCTGCAGGTGGAGTCGGAATCGGGCAAGCGCAGCAAAATCAAGCGCGCCAACACCCTGTTCAACTTCGCCTCGCCGGACCCGGCGGCCCTGATGAGCCAGGCGGCCGCCACGGCCGAGACGCTGGACCTGCAATTCCTGTGGGAATGCGCGCCGCAGGAAGAATTCGACTCGCCCGCCCTGGCCGCCGATTACTTCGGCCACGCCCCCACGCCCGTCGAACAGGCCGCGCTACTGATGCGCCTGCACGGCGCGCCGGCTTACTTCCATCGCCGCGGCAAGGGCCGCTACCGCCCTGCCCCGCCCGACATCCTGGCCGCCGCGCTGGCCGCGCTGGAAAAGAAGCAGCGTCAGGCCGAGCAGCAGCAGGAATGGGTCGACGAAATGGCCGCCGGCCGTCTGCCCGAGCCGATCGCGCAGGCCGCCGAATCGCTGCTGATCCGCCCGGACAAGAACTCGCAGCAATGGAAGGCGCTGGACGCCGCATGCGCCAAGCTGGGCAAGACCCCGGACCGCCTGCTGCTCGAACTGGGCGCCTGGCCGCACGCGCTCGCGCTGCACAAGCGCCGCTTCCTGGCCGTCAACTTCCCGCGCGGACTGGCCTTCCCCGACGTGGAACTGCCCCCCATCGACCGCGAACTGCCGCTGGCCGATGCCGAGATCTACTCCGTGGACGACGTCACCACCACGGAAATCGACGATGCGCTGTCGGTCTCGACCCTGCCGGACGGCCGCGTGCGCGTCGGCATCCACGTCGCCGCGCCGGGCCTGTCCGTCACCCGCGACAGCGAACTGGACAAGCTGGCCCGCGCCCGCCTGTCCACCGTCTACATGCCCGGCGACAAGATCCCGATGCAGCCGGACAGCGTCATCCAGGCGTTCTCCCTGGACGCCGGCCGCGAAGTGCCCGCGTTGTCGCTGTACGTCATCGCCAATTCCGAAACCGGCGAAGTCATCGAATCGGAAACCCGCCTGGAACGCATCGTCGTGCGCGAAAACCTGCGCCACAACATGCTGGACACCCAGGTCACCGAGGCAAGCCTCGCGGACCCGGCGGCCGATCTGCCCTACGGACACTGGCTGCGTCCGCTCTGGAAGCTGGCCCAGGCCTTGTCGGCGCAACGTGAAAATGTGCGCGGCAAGCCGGAAAACAACTCCCGGGTCGAATACAGCT
Organism: Achromobacter sp. E1; assembly: GCF_037039475.1. Classification (NCBI taxonomy): domain Bacteria; kingdom Pseudomonadati; phylum Pseudomonadota; class Betaproteobacteria; order Burkholderiales; family Alcaligenaceae; genus Achromobacter; species Achromobacter sp. E1. The sequence continues at coordinate 594,676 of NZ_CP146253.1, read as the reverse complement.
TCTATCTGGACGGCAACCCCGACGATCCCGACACGCCCGTACGCCTGGTCCCGCGCCAGCGCAACGCGCCGCTGGACCGCATGGTCGCCGAGTACATGATCCTGGCCAACAACCTGTGGGGCGGCCTGCTGAACCAGCACGGCGTGCCCGGCATCTACCGCTCGCAACAAGCGGGCCGCGTGCGCATGAGCACGCAGGCGCTGCCGCACGAAGCCATCGGCGTCCCGCAATACGCGTGGAGCACGTCGCCGCTGCGCCGCTATGTCGACCTGGTCAACCAGTGGCAGCTGATCGCCGCGGTGGAACACGGCGTATCCGCCCGCCTGATCGCCCCCTTCAAGCCGCGCGACGCGGACCTGTTCGCCATCATCGGCGCCTTCGACGCGCAATACGCCGCCTGGGCCGAGTTCCAGAGCGCAATGGAACGCTACTGGTGCCTGCGCTGGCTGAAACAGAACGGCGTGACGCGGACGGTGGCGCATGTGCTGCGCGAGGATCTCGTGCGGTTTGCGAATGCGCCGCTGGTGACTCGGGTGGGTGGGATGCCTGAGTTTGAGCGGGGGACGGCTGTTGAAGTGGATATTCTGGGGATGGATGAGTTGTCTCTGGAGTTGGATTGTCGGTTTGTGGGCGAAGTTAAAGGGGAATCTGCGTAGGTCGCGGTTGGTTTTCGTCGGTCGCGTAACGTCTTCGTAGGCCGCATACCGTCTTCGTAGGTCGCATACCGTCTTCGTAGGTCGCATACCGTCTTCGTAGGTCGCATACCGTCTTCGTAGGTCGCCCGACGCCGCGGTCACCGTGGGCACGATCGCCCACGATTGCGGTCCGGAGCCTTCGCTCCGGACTGCCCCGTCGTCATCTTCGTCCGCCTTCGGCTCCCTTCAGATTCCCTCGGGCGCATCGACGGCGCTCGCACCCACGGTGCCCGCGACGCCGTGCTGCCAGGGTCTTTGGTTTGCGCGCTACAAGACCTGTGGTCGGGGAAGGGAATTTGCGGGGCCGCCGAATTGCTGCCGCCCGGGCGGCGGCAATCGGCATCGGGTCGGTGGGACGTCGCGAGGGGGTGCGCTTCGCGCTGGCGGTGATTGGTTTGCTAATGGTCCGCCTCACGTTGGGGGTGGGCGGTGATGGGCGGCGCGGCGACGGGTTGCCACAGCTTGCCGATCTGTTCGCGCCGCCCATCGGGCACTTGAGTTCAAGTGACGATTAGCGGCGACTGGTGCCGTTATCGCGCGGGTGCTGACCACTATCGCAAAGGTGTCTGACACCCCTGAAGCGCTCCTTCAAGCTTGAAGGCCGTCTATACGGGTGTCAGACACCTGGTGAGATGCACGCACCTACGCGCGAAGCGTCATCACCACGCCGCAAGACGCCGCGTAAGTCTCCGGAGGCCGCCCGCGCGGCCGAACGGAGACGGGCAACGCAAGATGCTTCTAGCCAGAAAGTCTCTGCACAAAAATGCCAAGCACGCCGACCACCCCGCCGGCCGTCAGATTTCTATTGCTCGAGTCCGGTGCGGTGGCGGCCCGGGGTGCGCGGGGCGTCGATAAGCCCGAGGGAATCTGAAGGGAGCCGAAGGCGGACGAAGATGACGACGGGGGGGGCCGCCTAGGCAAGTCCGGAGCGAAGGCTCCGGACCGCAATCGTGGCCCCGCGCGCCCCGGGTCGCCGCCGTGCCGGACCCCTCAAGAACTCAACCCTCAACCGACAGAAGCCCTCCCAGCACCACCAACACCCCCGCGCATCAACGCCCCCCGTTAAACTTCCGATAAAAAAGCACAACGGAGGAGAAGAACCATGCGCATTCTGCTGGTCGAGGACAATCTCGATCTTGGCGATGCCGTTGAGAGCAAGCTGCGTTCGGCGGGTCATAGTGTGCAGTGGGTGCGTGATGGCGTGCAGGCGTTGCGTTGGGGGTTGGATGAGACCTGGGACGCACTCGTGCTGGATATCAATTTGCCCGGCAAGGATGGATTCACGCTTATCCGAGAGTTGCGGGCGGCGGGTCTTGAGGCGCCTGTGCTCGTCATGACCGCGCGCGCCGAGATCGAAGACAAGATCGACATGCTGGATCTGGGCGCCGATGACTACTTGGTCAAGCCGTTCGATCTGCGCGAGCTGGAGGCCCGGTTGCGCGCCTTGTTGCGGCGGCCTGCGGGGCAGACCACCAGTGTGGCGCATTACGGCAATCTCAGTCTGGATCTGGCGAATCGGCATGTCGAACTGGCCGGCACGCCGCTGGAGTTGGGGCGGCGGGAATTCCGGTTGCTTGAGATCCTGGTCGGCAAGCTGGGCCAGACCGTTGCCAAGGAACGCCTTATGAACCAGATCTTCGATCTGGACGACGGCTCGCTCAATGCGCTTGAGCTGCTTATCTCGCGGCTTCGCAAAAAGCTTGCGGGTGCGTCCGTGGATATCGTCACCGTGCGGGGCGTCGGGTATCAGGCCCGCAGCCATGAACATCCCTGAAAGCTTTTCCATCCGGCAGCGCGTATTCACGTTGGGCGCGGTGCTGCTCGCCTGCGCGCTCATCGGACTCGTGTTCTTTTTGCGCGGCTATGCCCAGCGCGCCGCCGAGCAGGCGTTTGACCGGCTGCTCGCGGCCTCGGCGCTGACCATTGCCGGGTCCGTCCAGATCGAAGACAACGAAGTCACCGTCGAGCCGCCCGTGTCCTCGCTGGCCATGCTGTCCGGCGGCGAGCGTGTGTTCTATGAAGCGCGCACTTCAAACGGCAGGCTCATCACCGGGTACGGCGACCTTGCGCCCGGCCTGCCCCTCGCGCAGTCGGCCACGCCCGTTTTCACTTATCTGAGCTATCACGACGAACCCATTCGGGTCGCGACCGTTGGCCGCCTGGTCTCGGCCAGCCAGCACGCCGGCTGGGTCACCTTGCGTGTCGCCGAGACGCTGGGCTCGCGCGAGGCGCTGGCCGGCGAGATTCTTGGGCGCAGCGTGCTGCCGCTGGTCGTCGTGTCCCTGGTCGCGCTGGGCCTGTTGTGGTTTGGCGTGCAACGCGCCTTCGCGCCGCTTGCCGTCGTCGAACGCGAACTGCGGCGGCGCGCGCCGGATGACCTGGAGCCGCTCGTCAAACCCGTCCCGCGCGAAGTGCGGCGGTTGATCGAAGCGCTCAACGGCTTCATGCAGCGGTTGTCCGGGGCCATGGACACGCTTAACACCCTGGTCGCCGATGCCGCGCACCAGGTCCGCACGCCCCTTGCCTCGCTGCGCGCGCAAGCCGAGGTAGCGCTGGACGAGACCGATCCCCAGCGCCTGCATGTCCGGCTCGAACGCATCCATCTGAACGCCACCCACGCCAGCCAGCTCATCAACCAGCTGCTCATGGACGCCACCATCACCCACCGGCTCGGCAAGGGCGCCCGCGCGTTGGTCGGCGTGGCTGAAACCGTCAACGAAACGCGCCGCCGCATTGGTCCGTTGGAGGCGCAGCGGCTGCGCATCGCCATTGCGCCCGAAGTGCGCCGCGCGCGCATCGCCGGCGATCGCATCGCGCTGCGCGAAATGCTGCGCAACCTGGTCGACAATGCCCTGCGCTACGCGCCGGACGGGCCGGTTGAGATCCAGGCCACGCCCGTTGCCGGCTATCGCGTCGCGCTCACTGTCTCGGACCGCGGTCCCGGCGTGGCCGACGACGAGAAGGAATCGGTGCAGCAACGTTTCTCGCGCGGCCGCGCCGGGGAAACGCTGCCCGGATCCGGACTGGGACTGGCGATCGTGCGGTCCGTCGCTGTCGCCCACGGCGGGTCGCTGTGGCTGCTGGACCGGCCCGGCGGCGGCCTGACGGCCCGCGTCGTCCTGCCGCTGGCGCGTGCCGGAGCCAACCGCACGCTGATGGCAGCCGCCGCCGCGGTCTGCGCCGCCTGCCTGCTGCTGGCCGCGCCGTCCGCCGACGTGCGGGCCGCGGGCGTCGAGGTGACCGGGGCGGCAGCCCCGCCCGCCGCACCGCAGGTTGCCGGCATCCCCGAGATCATCACCCGCTATCCCGCGCCCCAACCGTCCTCGCGCGTCCTCACCATCGCCGGACCCACGGACACGCCCGTCGTCGCCCCGCTGATCCAGGGGTTCCAGTCGCATCGCCCCGACGTCAGCGTCGTGTACCGCGAAATGGGCAGCCGCGAGCTCTACGAAGCCGCCATCGAGGGGCGATTGAAGGATGTGGACGTCCTCATGAGTTCCGCGTCGGACCTGCAGATCCGGCTTGCCAACGATGGCTATGCGCTGAGCTATGCCTCGCCCTACGCCGCGCGGCTTCCGTCGTGGGCCATATGGCGGCACGAGGTCTACGGCTTCACGTTCGAGCCCGCCGTCGTCGTCTACAACCCCAAGCGTTTCGCAGAGGCTGAAGTGCCGCGCTCGCGCCAGGACCTGCTGCGCCTGCTGGAGCAGGATCCGTTGCGCCTGCGCGGACGCATCGGCACCTACGACATTGCCGCCAGCAGCGTGGGCTATCTGCTGGCCGAACAGGATGAGCTCGTCTCGTCCAACTTCTGGGGGCTGGCCAACGCCATGGGCCAGGCCGGCGTGCGGCTGGCGGCCACCAGCGCCGAGATCCTGGACGCCATCGAGCGCGACGAACTCGACATCGGCTACAACGTCCTTGGCTCTTACGCGCTGTCGCGCCAGGCTGCGGGCCGGCCCATCGGCGTAGTGTTTCCGCAGGACTACGTGCTGGTGCTGGCGCGCTCGGTGCTCATCGCGCGCACCGCCCCCAATCCCGACCTAGGCCGCGCCCTGGTCGACTGGCTGCTGTCGCCCGCCGGCCAGCAGGTGGCATCCAGCCATGCCGCGCTGGGGTCCATCATGGAAGACACGCCGGGACGGTGGACCTCGGAGGCCGTGCTGGCGCGGTCGCAGGGCATCGTGCAGCCCGTGGTACTGAGCCCCGCGCTGCTCGTCGGCCTGGACCAGCGTCGCCATTCCCGGTTCGTGCAGAACTGGATCCGGCTCGTCACCGACACGCCGCAGCGCCCGTAACCCCGCGCGCAGGCGCAGTCGTGGCCCAGGGATTTCCCCTAGCCATCGCCTGCCGCCATGACAGGACGACGACAGACGCGCACTCCTAAGATGGCTGCACGCGGGCCCCAGAGCCCGCATCAAGCCAAATCCAATCGGAGACAATACCCATGCTTGCCAAGTCCAAACTGGCGGCCGCCTGCGCCGCCGCATTCGCCATCGCCTCGGGCAGCGCCTTCGCGCAGGCTGTGCCGGCGGGCTATCCGGCCGACTACCAGAAGGTCCTGGACGGCGCCAAGAAGGAAGGCAAGGTCGTCATCTATTCGACCACCGACACCAAGGCCGCCGGCCCCATCATCAAGGGCTTCGAAGCGATGTATCCGGGCGTCAAGGTCGAATACAACGACATGAACAGCACCGAGCTCTACAACCGCTACATCAGCGAACAGGCGGCGGGCGGCGGCAGCGGCGACATCGTCTGGAGCTCGTCGATGGACTCGGCCCTGAAGCTGGCCACCGACTACGCGCTGAAGTACAAATCGCCCGAGGCCGGCAAGCTGCCGTCGTGGGCCGTCTGGAAGGATTCCGCCTACGGCACCACCTACGAGCCGGCCGTCTTCATCTACAACAAGCGGCTCATTGCCGCCAATGAAGTGCCCACCACACACGGCGCGCTGGCCAAGCTGATCGCCAGCCAGCCCGACAAGTTCAAGAACAAGGTCACCACCTACGACATCGAGAAGTCCGCGGTCGGCTTCATGCTGGCGGTGCAGGACAAGGCCAACGATCCCAAGTACTTCGAGACCCTCAAGGACATCGCCAAGGGCGGCCTGGTCGTGCAGTCGTCCACCGGCACCATGATGGAACGCGTGTCCTCGGGCGAAAACCTGATCGGCTACAACATCCTGGGTTCCTACGCGGAGACCCGCGCCAAGAACGATCCGTCGCTGGGCGTGGCATACCCGACCGACTACGCGCTGGTGCTGTCGCGCGTGGCGTTCATCAGCAAGAAGGCGAAGAACCGCAACGCCGCCAAGCTGTGGATGGACTACCTGCTGTCGCAGAAGGGCCAGGAAATCATGGCCAACCAGGCCGACCTGGCGTCCGTGCGCGACGACATCGAAGGCGACAACGACGTGGACGGCATGACCAAGAAGCTGGGCGCCTCGCTCAAGCCGATTCCGGTCGACGAAACCCTGCTGGACTACCTGGAGCAGAACAAGCGCCTGGAATTCATCAAGCAATGGCGGGCCGCGGCGGGCAAGTGATGCCCGGGCGCCGGGCGGCCTTGCTGCCCGGCGCCGCCGCAAACGCAGCGGACAGCGCGCCGTCCGCCTGACCCTGCCCCGGGGCCATCGGCCCCGGCAGCGCGGCCACCGCGTCCTTCAAGACCACAGGATTTCCCATGCAGTCATTGCGCAGAAAATGGCAGTCCCTGCCACGCGGCGTGGTGGTGCTGATCACGGCGCTCGCCATCTACGTGCCGCTGTCGTTCATCATCATCCAGAGTTTTCTCTCGGCGCCCTTCTTTGCCCCGTCCAAGACCTGGAGTCTGGACGCCTTCCGCTTCATCTTTGCGGATCCCGATTTCTACAAGGCGCTACGCAGCGGCTTCATCCTCGCGTTCGGGCTGGCGGCCATCGCCATTCCGCTGGGCGGCATGCTGGCGTTCCTGATGATCCGCACCGACCTGCCGGGCCGCCGCTGGATCGAGCCGCTGATCCTGGTGCCGGTGTTCGTGTCGCCCATGGTGCTGGGCTTCGGCTACGTGGTCGCCGCTGGCCCCGTCGGCTTTTTCTCGACCTGGACGCAGAACATTCTGGGCTTCGTGCCCTGGAACGTCTATTCGCTGACCAGCATCGTCATCATCGCCGGCCTGACGCACGTGCCGCACGCCTACCTGTACATCTCGTCGGCGCTGCGCAGCATGGGGTCCGACGTGGAAGAGGCCGCGCGGGTGACCGGCGCCTCGCCGCTGCGGGTGATGGTTTCCGTCAGCCTGCCCATGGTGCGGCCGGCCATGCTGTACGCCACCGTGCTGCTCTTTTTCCTGGGCCTGGAAGTGTTCGGCCTGGTGCTGGTGCTGGGTGACCCGGAAGGCAACCTTGTGCTGGCCACCTACCTGTACAAGCTCACCAACAAGCTGGGCATCCCGTCCTATCACCTGATGGCCGCGGTGGCCGTGGTGCTGATCTGCATGACGATCCCGCTGGTGATGCTGCAACGCCGCCTGATGCGCACCGCCAACCGCTTCGTCACCGTCAAGGGCAAGGCCTCGCGCGCGCGGCCGCTGCCGCTGGGCAAGTGGCGCTGGGTCGCGGGCGGGGTCGTGGCGTTCTGGCTGTTCGTCACCATCATCGTGCCGCTGACGGGCGTGCTGCTGCGCGCGTTCGTGTCCAACTGGGGCCTGGGCGTCTCGCTCTTTGACGTGCTGTCGATGGACGCCTTCCGTACCGTGTTCTCGCAGCCCAACCTGATGCGCGCCATCGTCAACTCGGTCGCCATCGGCGTCTTCGGCGGCGCGCTTGCGGTCATGTGCTACATGTTCGTGGGCCTGGCCATGCACCGCAAGCCGGACAATGTCACGCGCTTCATGGACTACAGCGTGCTGGTGCCGCGCGCCGTGCCGGGCCTGCTGGCCGGCCTGGCGTTCTTGTGGGTGTTCCTGTTCGTGCCGATGTGGCTGGACAAGGCGCTGGACGTGGACGAAGGCGGCTGGCTGTCGGCCCTGCCCTTCGCCGAATGGCTGCGCGAAAACTTCGTCGAATGGCTGCGCGCCCTGCGCAGCACCATCTTCAGCGTATGGCTTGCGTACACCGTCGTGTGGATGGCCTATGGCTTGCGGCTCATCTCCTCGACCCTGCTGCAGGTGGGGCCCGAGCTGGAAGAGGCCGCCCGCAGCGCCGGCGCGCGCCGCGGCCAGGTCACCCGCCACGTCACGGTGCCGCTGGCCAAGTACGGCCTGATCGGCTCGTGGCTGCTGATGTTCCTGATCTTCGAGCGCGAATACTCCACCGGCGTCTACCTGCTGTCGCCCGGCACCGAGACCATCGGCTCCATGCTGGTGTCGCTGTGGGCCTCGGGCGCCATCGACATCGTGGCCGCGCTTTCATTCATCAATATCGTTCTGGTCGTGATCGGCCTGGGCATCGCCCTGCGATTCGGAGTCAAACTTCATGATTGAGCTTTCTGTAGAAGACCTGCACCTGGACTACGGCGACAACCCGGTGCTCAAGGGCGTGTCGATGCAGCTGCGCCAGGGCGAAGTGGTGTCCCTGCTGGGGCCCTCGGGCAGCGGCAAGACCACGTTGCTGCGCGCCGTGGCCGGCCTGGAAGGCCCCAAGCGCGGCCGCATCACCATCGGCAACCGCGTCGTGTACGACGGCGCGGCCCGCCAGGAAATCCCGGCCGAAGAGCGCAACCTGGGACTGGTGTTCCAGTCGTATGCGCTGTGGCCGCACAAGACCGTGTTCGAGAACGTTGCCTATCCGCTCAAGCTGCGCAAGACGCCGGGCGCCGAGGTGCGCGAGCGCGTGCAGGCCGTGCTGGACCAGTTGGGCCTGGGCAAGCTTGGCCAGCGCCACCCGCACGCGCTATCCGGGGGCCAGCAGCAGCGCGTGGCCATCGGCCGGGCGCTGGTGTACAGCCCGCCCGTCATCCTGCTGGACGAACCCCTGTCCAACCTGGACGCCAAGCTGCGCGAGGAAGCGCGCGCCTTCCTGCGCGAACTCATCATCCGCCTGGGCCTGTCCGCGCTGATGGTGACGCATGACCAGAGCGAAGCCATGGCGATCTCCGACCGCATCCTGCTGCTGAACAACGGCAAGATCGAGCAGCAGGGCACGCCGCAGGAAATGTACGGCGCACCGTCCACCCTGTTCACGGCCGAATTCATGGGCAGCAACAACCGGCTGGACGGCAAGGTCACCGAGCTGCGGGACGGGCAAGCCCGCATCGAAGGCCCCGGCTGGTCGCTGTGGGGCAAGGCCGGCGCGGACGTCGCGGTGGGCCAGGATGCCACCGCGGTCATCCGGGTCGAGCAGGTGCGCCTGGCCGACGACCCGGACGGCAACCACGTCGACATGCCGCTGCTGACCAGCATGTACCTGGGCGACCGCTGGGAATACCTGTTCCGCACGCCGGACGCCGATCCGGCCCGCAGCCTCGCCCTGCGCGCCTACGGTCCGGAAGGCCGCGAGCCCGGCCCCTGCCGGCTTGCGCTGCCCGCCAGCAAGGTCTGGATCTTTCCCCGGCCGACCGCCTGATCCGGTCTAGACCGTCCGTCCGAGGGCTGTTACAGCCGTCGGAAGGAGCGCACCGCGCCGCTGGACTCGCCTTACAATGCGCTGGTGCAACACGCAGATTCCCCCTCGATGCTGAGCCGTTACCTGTGGTGGCTGGGCCAACCCGCCCAGCACTACCTGCGTATCGGCATCGCGATATCGCTGTTGGTGCACGCCAGCGCGCTGGCGTGGCGGTTCAGCGCGCCCGTGCAGACGCGTCCGCCCGTGACCAGCCTGGAAGTCGTGCTGCTGAACGCCCGCAGCGAGACCCCGCCTGAAACGCCGCGCACCGTGGCGCAGAACCAGATGACCGGCGGCGGCAACGCCGACCGCGGCGTGTCCACCACCCCCCTCCCCCAGACCGGCAGCTCGGCCGAGACCATCGTGCTGGAAGCCATGCGCCAGCGCCAGGTGCAGCTCGAAGCTGAACAGGCCCGTCTGATGACCCAGTTGCAGTCGCCGCACAACGCTGGCCCCGAGCGCCAGGCGGTCAATCCGTGGCCCGATGGCGCCGATGTCGGCCAGGACGCCCAGGACCAGGCCAGCGTCATCCAGAACGCCCAGGTGGCGGCGCTGGCGGCGCGGGTCCAGCAATACAGCGCCGAGCCGCGCAAACAGTTCATCGCGCCCTCCGCCGACGCGTCCCGCTACGCCGCGTATCTGGATGCCTGGCGCACGCGCATCGAGACAGTCGGCACCCAGCATTACCCCGACGAGGCCCGCGGCCGCATCTACGGATCGCTGCGCATCACGGTGTCGGTCCGCGCCGACGGCAGCATCGCCGAGGTCGAGATCGACCAGCCTTCGCCGCATGCGGTCCTGAACCAGGCGGCGCGCCGCATCGTCCAGCTGGCCGCGCCCTTCCCTCCCTTCCCGCCCGATATCGCCCGCGATACGGACGTGCTGGTCATCACCCGCACCTGGCATTTCGTCAACGACACTCTGGAAACACAGGCTCCATGACCGAGGCGATTCCTCAAGCCCGCTACGCCGTCATCGGCAATCCCATCGCGCATAGCCGCTCGCCTCAGATCCACGCCATGTTTTCGCAGCAGACCGGCAAGCCGTTGCGCTACGAGCGCCTGCTTGCCCCGGTGGATGGCTTTGCCGGCGCCGTCGCCGAATTCGTGGCGGATGGCGGGCTGGGCCTGAATGTCACCGTTCCGTTCAAGCTTGAGGCCTATGCCCTAGCGGCGGACCACCTGTCGGCCCGCGCGCGGCTGGCCGGCGCCGTCAACACCCTGTCGTGGCGCGATGGCGCCTGGCACGGCTGCAACACCGACGGTGTGGGCCTGGTCAACGACCTGCTGCGCCTGGGCGTGCGCCTGGCGGGCGCCAACGTGCTGCTGGTCGGCGCCGGCGGCGCGGCGCGCGGCGTTCTGCAGCCGCTGGCCGAGGCCGGCTGCGCCCGCATCCACATCGTGAACCGCACGGCCGCCCGCGCCGAGGAGCTGGCCGCGGCCTGGCGCGCCAGCGGCGTGTCGCCGCAGACCCAAGTCACCGCCGGCGCCCTGGCGAGCGCCGCCCTACCCGGCGGCTGGAATCTTGTCATCAACGCCACCGCCAGCGGGCTGCAGAACGCCGCCCCCGACCTGCCGCCGGGGCTGTACGCCGACGGCGGCGCCGCCTACGACATGATGTACGGCGCGCAGCCCACCGCCTTCATGCAGCAGGCCAAGGCCGACGGCGCCGCGCTGACCGCCGACGGACTGGGCATGCTGGTCGGCCAGGCGGCCGAGAGCTTTTTCATCTGGCACGGCGTGCGCCCGGATGCGGCGCCCGTCCTGACGGCGCTGCGCGAGGCGCTGGCCGCCGGTAGCTGAACGGCATGGCGACCCGAACTGGCCGCAGCGGCGGCCGAAACTGGTTCCGTATCACCACCGGCCTGCTGATGGCGCTGCTGTGCGCCGTCCTGCTGTACCAATTCTGGCTGTTCGCCCAGGTGGTCTGGTACAACTACCGCGACCCGGGCAGCAGCGCGATGATGCGCGAAGAGCTGTCGCGTCTGCGCAAGGAAGACCCGGGGATCGAGCTCAAGCACGAATGGGTGCCCTACGACAAGATCAACCGTTCACTCAAGCGCGCAGTGATCGCGTCCGAGGACGCGAATTTCACGGACCACGACGGGATCGAATGGGACGCCATCCGCAAGGCCTGGCAATACAACCAGAAACAGGAAGAAGCCGGACGCTCCAAGCGGCGCGGCGGCTCCACCATCACCCAGCAACTGGCCAAGAATCTGTTCCTGTCCGGCTCGCGCAGTTACCTGCGCAAGGGCCAGGAACTGGTCCTGGCCTACATGATCGAACACGTCATGAGCAAGGAACGGATCCTTGAGCTCTACCTGAACGTCGCCGAGTGGGGCGTGGGCGTATTCGGCGCCCAGGCCGCCGCCAAGCATTATTTCAATACCACCGCCGCCAACCTGGGCAACGCCCAGTCCGCGCGGCTGGCGGCCATGCTGCCCAATCCGCGCTTCTACGACAGCCATCGCAAGTCCAATTACCTGAACTCCCGCGTCGGCATCCTGACGCGCCGGATGCAGCTGGTCGACATCCCCTGAAAGGGGAATGGGACGATTCGATCCTCCCGGCCGTCTTCGGGCTGCGGGATTTGTTAAGCTTTCACGTTTACGCGCTCCACTCCTTTTTCCTCCATGCGTACTGCACGTCGCTACCTGGCCCGCGAGGTCTATCGCTCTTGCGCAGTGGTCCTTCTGGCCCTGCTTGGCCTCTTCACGTTCTTCGCTTTGGTGGACGACCTGGACAACGTGGGCGACAAGTTCTCCATGATGGCCCTGCTGTACATGCAGGCGCTGGCGATCCCCACCCGTCTCTATGATCTTCTGCCCATCGGGCTCCTGATCGGCGCCATCCTGGCGCTGGCGGGCCTGGCCCAGCGCAACGAACTCGTCATCCTGCGGGTCTCCGGCGTCAGCGGCATGCGGCTTCTGCGGATGCTCTGGATCGTCACCATCCCGCTGATGATCGGCGCGGGCCTGCTGTCCGAATACGTGACGCCCTGGGCCGAGGTCAAGACCGGCGAGGCCAACCTGATGTTCCGCGGCAAGGCCGGCGGCGATCGCTTGAAGAGCGGCTACTGGTTCAAGGAACCCACCGCCAACGGCGGCACCCGCATCATCAACATCGCCGAACTGAAGGGCGACGGCCAGGTGGCGGGCGTCACGCTCTACGAATTCAAGAAAGACCTGACGCTGACGGCGCTGTCCACCGCCCCCACGGGCACGTTCACGCGGGGCGACCTGGTGCTCAAGGACGTCTCCGAGACGCGCCTGGACGCCGAGGCCGCCGAGGCGCTGGCCAACGCCCGGCCGCCCAAGAATCCGCCCGCCACCGTCGTCAAGCTGCCCGAACGCTCCATCGACACCACCCTCAGCGCCGAACGCCTGCTGGCCCGCGTGCTGACCCCCGAACGCATGTCGATCGTCACGCTGCTCGACTACGTGGAATACCTGCGGGACAACCAGCTTCAATACGGCCGCCAGGTCGTCGCCCTGTGGCGCAAACTGGCCTACCCCTTCACCCTGATCGTGATGATCACCATCGCCGCCCCCATCGGCCTCATGCAGACCCGCCGAGGCGGCGTCGGCGCCAAGGTGTTCGTGGGCATCCTGCTGGGCGTGGGCTTCTTCATGCTGAACCAGCTTGCGCTGAACGTGGGTATGCTGGGCAAGTGGCCGCCCTGGCTTACCGCCCTGGGCCCGAACCTGGGCGCCATGGCGCTGGCGCTGGGCGCCATGAGCTACATGGAATACCGCCACACCATTACCCGTCTCGTCCAGCAACGTTGGCCTTGGAGCAAGAGTCCCGCATGAACGGCAGTATCTGGATGATCGGCGACGTGCAGGGGTGCTGCTCGCCGCTGGATCGCTTGCTGTCCCACCCCGAACTCGTCGGCGACCCCAAGTCGCGCTTCTGGTTCGCTGGCGACCTGGTCAACCGTGGCCCGCAGTCGCTCGAAACCTTGCGCCGCATCATCGACCTGGGCGACCGCGCCACGGTGGTCCTGGGCAACCACGACCTGCACCTCTTGGCCGCGGCCGCGGGCGTACGCAAGCCGTCCAAGTCCGACACGCTGGAATCCATCCTGCGCGCACCGGACGCCACGGACCTGCTCAACTGGCTGCGCTCCCGCCCGTTGGCGCACTTCGAACAGAACCACCTGCTGGTCCACGCGGGCACGCTGGCCAAGTGGGACGTCGCCAAGACGCTGGCCCTGGCCGGCGAAGTCCAGGATGCGCTGCGCGGCCCCAACTGGCAGAAGGCGCTTCAAAAGATGTACGGCAACGAGCCGGCCACCTGGAAGGAAGACCACAAGGGCGGCAAACGGATGCGGGTGATCATCAACGCGCTGACGCGGATCCGCCTGTGCACGCCCAACGGACACATGGAGTTCGCAACGAAGGTGACGCCGGGGGCTTGGCCGCCCGGGTTGGTGCCTTGGTTCGATGTGCCTAACCGGGCGACCCGTAACGTGACGACGGTGTTCGGGCATTGGTCGACGCTGGGGTTGTTGCAGCGGCCGGATGTGATTTGCCTGGACACCGGATGCGTGTGGGGCGGGTCGTTGACGGCTTTGCGGTTGCAGGATCGGAAGGTCGTGCAGGTTAAGTGTTCTCAGTTTCAGGATCCGATGGCGGAGTGAGGGCTGGCGGGTGTTTTGGCGGGGTTTTTTCGTTTTTCTGTTTTTCTTAGGCTGTTCTCGGTTGGATCTTCGTAGGTCGCCAGACGGCGACTGATCTTCGTGGGCCGCGTAACGTCTTCGTAGGTCGCGTCCGGTCTTCGTAGGTCGCATACCGTCTACGTAGGTCGCATACCGTCTACGTAGGTCGCCCGACGCCGCGGTCACCGTGGGCACGATCGCCCACGATTGCGGTCCGGAGCCTTCGCTCCGGACTGCCCCGTCGTCATCTTCGTCCGCCTTCGGCTCCCTTCAGATTCCCTCGGGCGCATCGACGGCGCTCGCTCCCACGGTGACCGCGACGCCGTGCTGAGAGGGTCTTTGGTTTGCGCGCTACAAGACCTGTGTTCAGGGAAGGGAATTTGCGGGGCCGCCGAATTGCTGCCGCCCGGGCGGCGGCAATCGGCATCGGGGCTGTGGGACGTCGTGAGGGTGTGCGCTTCGCGCTGGCGGTGGCTGGTTTGCTAATGGCCGCCGTCACGATGGGGGGTGGGCGGTGATGGGCGGCGCGGCGACGGGTCGCCACAGCCTGCCGATCTGTTCGCGCCGCCCATCGGGCACTTGAGTTCAAGTGACGATTAGCGGCGACTGGTGACGTTATCGCGAAGGTGCTGATCTCTCTCGCAAAGGTGTCTGACACCCCTGAAGCGCTCCTTCAAGCTTGAAGACCATCCATACGGGTGTCAGACACCTGGTGAGACGCACGCACCTACGCGCGAAGCGTCATCCCACGCCGCAAGACGCCGCGTAAGTCTCGCAAAGGTGTCTGACACCCCTGAAGCGCTCCTTCAAGATTGAAGGCTGTCTATACGGGTGTCAGACACCTGGTGAGACGCACACACCTACGCGCGAAGCGTCATCAACACGCCGCAAGACGCCGCGTAAGTCTACGGAGGCCGCCCGCGCGGCCGAACGGAGACGGGCAACGCAAGATGCTTCTAGCCAGAAAGTCTCTGCACAAAAATGCCAAGCACACCCGACCGCCCCGCCGCCCGTCAGATTTCTACTGCCAGAGTCCGGTGCGGTGGCGGCCCGGGGTGCGCGGGGCGTCGATAAGCCCGAGGGAATCCGTAGGAGTCGCCGAAGGCGAGGACGAGGATGACGACGGGGCAGTCCGGAGCGAAGGCTCCGGACCGCAATCGTGGCCCCGCGCGCCCCGGGACGACACCGTGCCGGACGCCTTAAGAACCCAACCCGCCAACCGAAGAGACCAAGCCCACCTCCAGCCCCAATCACTCGAGGCCCTTCAAATACGCGCCTCCGATTCGAGCGATTGCCGAAAGCATCTGACGTCCTAACCGCTGGCGCCCCAACCCAAGCCCGCCCTCACCCAGCCACCCTCAAAGCACCCGCAAAATCGCCTCTCTAGCCTGATGCGACAGTTCCAATCGCGTCGGCAGCGACCCATCCGGATGCCGCGCCGCCAGCGGGGGCAGGAACACCACTTCGACTGCCAATCCTGTAACGCCCAGCACGCGCCAGAGGTTCGCCACCAGTGACTCTTCGCCCACGAAGGCCGCATAGCCGCTGCGTTTGCCGTGCTGCATGAAGCGCAGCGCCACGGGTTGGATTTCCACCGCGGCTGCACGAGCCGGCTCGAACAGGCTGGCGTGGAAATGGAGCAGTTCAAAGCCTTCGCTCGTGGTGCCTTCGGGAAACAGGCCGACCGCGTCGCCCTGTTTGAAGCGGTCCTGCATCGACTCCCCCATCGCGTGGACTGCGTGGCGTTGGCCGCGTTCGATGAAGAGCGTGCCGGCGCCGGCGACCAGCCAGCCGATCACCGGCCAGGAGCGGATCTCGCTCTTGGCCACGAATGACGTCGCTCGCGCCGAGTTCAGTACGAAGATGTCGATCCAGGACACGTGGTTCGCCACCAGCAGCACCGGGCCTTCCAGGCGCGGCTCGCCTTTAAGGATTACCTGCAGGCCACAGGCTGCCATCAGCCAGCGCGACCAGCGGCGGTTCAGCCGCGCGCGGGCGGCGGGGCGCATCAGGGGGAAGACCAGGCCCACGCAAAGCAGGCCGAAAATGATCAGGGGCAGGACAAGGCTCAGCCGTAGGACAAAGCGCAGCAGCTTCAAACTGGAGTCTCCCAGGCCGGTTGGCCACCAACCATGGTGGCTCGTACTCGACCGGGCAGCATCATACCTGCGAAAGGTGTATGGACGCCGCGGCTTTGCAGCGCCGCGGGCATCACCATCCATTCCGCGTCCAGGTCCGCCAGGCACAGGTCCGCCGGCGCATCCACGCCCAGATGGCCGCAGGGGCCGAGCTGCGGTGCGACGGCGGCGAGCACCGCGGCCGGGCCGGACGTCGCGCGCGCCAGGGCGTCGCCGATGGGACGGCGGCTGTCGCGCGCCCATTTCAAAGCCAGCGACAAGAGCAGTTCGAGCCCCGTCGCGCCCGGCGCGGAGGCCGCGAACGGTTCTGCCTTGCCCCGGGCGTCAACCGGCGTGTGATCCGAGCACAGCGCATCGATCACGCCGTCAGCCAGCGCCGACTGGATCGCGTCGCGGTCGCGCTGGCCCCGCAGCGGCGGCGTCAGATGGTGATTCGTGTCGAAGAAGCCGATGTCCACGTCGGTCAGCAGCAGGCTGTTCACCGACACGTCTGCCGTGACCGGCAAGCCTTCGCGGCGGGCCTTGCGCAGCAGGTCGATACCGGCGGCGCTCGACAGGCGCGCCAAGTGAATCCGCGCGCCCGTTGCGCGCTGCAATTCGAAGATCGTGTGCAGCGCCACGGTTTCCGCCTGGGCGGGCATCCCTTCCAGGCCCAGACGCTCCGCGTACGGACCGCTTGCCACCGACGTGCCGCGCGCCAGCCACGGATCCTGCGCTCGCAACCACAAGGTCTGGCCCAGTCCGCTTGCGTATCGCATCGCCCCCCACAGCACGCGCGTGTCGGCCATGATGGACTCGCCTTGCGAAAAGGCGATGCAGCCCGCGCGCGCCAGCAGCGCCATTTCCGTCAACGTTTCGCCCGCCAAACCCACGGTCATCGCGCCCAGCGGGTGGACGGCGCACTGCCCGGCCTGCGCGTGACGCATCAGCGCCTCGACCTTCGTGGGCTCATCCAGCGGGCTTTCCGCGTCGGGCGGCATCACCAGGCGTGTCACGCCACCGGCCAGCGCCGCGCGCAACTCGGCGGGCGCGAATCCGGTGTGGCCCGCCTGCGCGACGCGCGCGGACAGGTCGATCAGGCCCGGCAGCACCGCCAGACCGCTGGCATCGATGCGGCGGTCCGCCTGAAATCCGTCCGGCGCCGCGCCGACCGCAATGATGCGGCCCGATGCGATGTAGAGATCGTGCTGACCGTCCACGCCATTTGCGGGGTCGATCAACCGGCCATTGGCAATGTGCAGTCTCATGGCGCCGCTCCGGCCAGCACGCGCAACACCGCCGTGCGCAGCGGTTGTTCAAGCGCCGCGACACCCGCCTCGGTGGGTTCAAGGCCGGCGGCGATGTCGCCATCAACCTCCACGCCAGGCACCAGCCCGCCGGCAGGCAACAGCAGCACGTCCGGCTTGGCGGCCGCCAGCGCCGCGGCCGTCAGGCCATGCGTATGGGCGTACTCGCGCGCCGACGGAAGCTGCGCGCCGCTGAGGTCTTCGACATTCAAGGGAAACACGATCACCACGTCGGCGTCGCTCAGGCCTTCGAAGAGGGTCGCGCAGGCGCGCACGCCCAGTTGCGCAAGACCGTCGGGCAGCAGCGTGCGCGGCGCGGCGGCACGTACCTCGGGCACGCCCAGCGTCGTCAGAAGATGGATGATCGAACGCGCCACGCGCGAATGGCGGATGTCGCCGACCAGCGTGACGACAAGGCTCGTGAGGTCGGGCTTGGCATCGCCAATGGCCTGCATCAGCGCCAGCGCCGGCACGGGATCGGCATGCCGGCCGTCGCCCGCATTCAGGACGCGCAGGCCCGGCGCGGCATGGGCGGCTGCGCAATGCGCCGCGCCGCTTTGGGGATGACGCAGGACCAGCACGCCCGGCGCAAGGCCCGCCACGGTTTCGGCCAGCGCCTGCCCGGCCTGCGCGTCCAGCGGCACCGGCAGCATGGACAGGCTGGCCGCGGCCACGGCGTAGGCTTCGCGGTCCGCGGCATCCGTGTCGGGCAGGCAAAGAAACACCGGCATTTCCGGCGCGGCGGATGGCGGCGCATCACCGGCGGCCGCGTGTCCGCGCGCCATCTCGAGCAGCCGCTCGACGTGACGGCGGGGCAACCCTTCCGTGGTCAGCAGATGCGCGAGTTCGCCGCGTCGATCGAGTTGCGGATTGAGCATGGGCAAGACATGCCGCGGCCGTCAGGCCGCGGGCAAGGCGTCAAGGTAGCGTTGCAGGATAACAGCCGCGGCCATTGCGTCGTCCGCGGCATGCGTGCCGAGCAGGCGCTGGGCCTCCATGCTGGAGCCGCGTTCGTCGACCAGTTCGACGGCGATGCCGAAGCGGCCGTGCAACTGGTTGGCAAAGCGGCGGCAGCGCGCCGTGGCAGGTTGTTCGCCGCCCTCGGCGTCCAGCGCCAGTCCGACGACAACGCGGTGCGGCTGCCATTCCTGCAAAAGCGCCGCGATGCGGCCAAAGCGCGCGTCGCGGACCTCGCTGAAAATGATTTCAAGCGGACGCGCCTGGCGCGTCAGCGTATTGCCGATGGCAATGCCGATCTTCTTTTCGCCGAAATCGAAGGCAAGCAGGGTTTCTTCAGGCATGTCCAGCGTCGCCGGCCAGCATCACGGGATCGATGCCCAGCAGCTTGAGCGCGGCGGGATAGCGTTCCTCGGGCGGCACGTCGAAGATGATGTGCGCGTCCGCGCCCACGCTCAGCCAGGCATTCTGGCCCATCTCGCTTTCCAGCTGGCCCGCGCCCCAACCGGCGTAGCCCAGCGTCACAAGCATGCGCGCGGGGCCGTTGCCGTCGGCCACGGCCTGCAGCACGTCGCGCGATGTGGTCAGCGCCATGTCGCCCAGCTTGATGCTGGAACTGTAATCGCCGGCCGGCGCGTGCAGCACGAAGCCGCGATCGGTCTGGACCGGTCCGCCAAAAAGACGAGCGTGTCCTTGACCGGTCCGATCTCGAGCGTCAGATCGATGCGCTCGAACAACGTGCCCAGCGTCAGGTCGGTGGGGCGGTTGATGACCAGCCCCAACGCGCCGCGGTCCGTGTGCTCGCACACGTAGATGACGGAACCCGCCAAGCTGCCCTCGACCATGCCCGGCATGGCGATCAGGAACTGGTTGGCGAAATTGGCCGCCTGCGCCGCAGCGCTTTCGGTATGTTTTTCCGTCATGGCAACCCCTTCATGGGTAGTCTGTGAAAACCGTTCGGAGCGACTGCGCAGACGCAAACATCATGCCTGGCGGCCCTGCGGCGGTTACTAGGGATGGGGTATGCCCCATCTTACGAGCCTTGGCGGAATATGTGGGCGTGACGGCTTCAGATTTCCATCAGTTCGAAGTCTTCTTTGCGGGCGCCGCATTCGGGACAGACCCAGTTGGGCGGCACGTCTTCCCAGCGGGTGCCGGGAGCGATGCCTTCGTCGGGCAGGCCGGCCTCTTCGTCATAGACCCAGCCGCAAATCAAACACATCCAAGTACGCATAGTTCTCTCTTACATCAATTCCCCACCCGGCATCCCCGCGGTGGGGCAAAGGTGAGGGGCTTCCATTAGAATGGGGACAATCTTACCGAAACCCAATAGGGGTTCCCCTGATTCATGCCAAATGAGCCGGGGTGCCCTCAATCAAGCGTTGTCACGTGGCCTCCGTAACTCCCCCTCTCGTTTTGGTCTTCGGCCCGTTCGATCCCTCCGGCTCGGACGGGTTGCCCGCGGACGCCGTCACCTGCGCCCGCCTGGGCTGTCATGGCCTGGCGGCCGTGACCGCGCTGACCGTGCAGGACACCGCCGGCATCGAAGAAATCCACCCCGTTTCGCCCGACCTGCTGGACGACCAGGCGCGTTGCCTGCTCGAAGACATGCCGGTGCAGGCCATCAAGGTGGGCGGACTATACACCGCGGAAACGGCCAGCGTGGCGGCGCAGGTTGCCGCCGACTATAGCCAGGTGCCGCTCGTTCTGCACCTGGGCCAGCGCGCGCAGGTGCCCGCAAGCGCCGCCGACGAGGACGAAGCCGACGACCTCCTGGCCGCGACGCTGGAACTGGTGCTGCCGCAGACGGACCTGCTGGTCATCGAACACCTGCGCCTTGCGCAGTGGCACGCCGACGGCGATATCGATATCGGGGACGCACCCACGCCCATGCATGCCCTGGTGGCGGCCGGCGCGGCGTGGGTCCTGGTGCTGGGCAGCCCCCAGCGTCCCGGTCACTTCGCCAACGTGCTGCTCGGCCCTGGCGGCCAGACGCACACCTGGCCCTGGCAGGCGCCGCCCGACCGCAACGGCGACGCCGGCGGCGTGGCGGCCACCGCCATCACGGCCATGCTGGCGCAGGGCCTGGAAATGCCCGAGGCCGTGCGCCAGGGTCTGGTCCACGCGGACGCGTCCGTGGCCGCCAGCTTCCTGCCGGGCATGGGCCGGCGCATTCCCAACCGGATCCTGCCCCAATGAAATCCTTGCGCTTCCCCACCGGCCTGTATGGCGTGACGCCTGAATGGGACGACACCGACCGCCTGTTGCAGGCCGTGCGCGATGCGGCCGCGGGCGGCATGCGCTCGCTGCAGTTGCGCCGCAAGAACGTGCCGGACGCGGTGCGCGCGGCGCAGGCCCGCGCCCTGGCGCCCCTGTGCCGCGAACTGGGCGTGGTGTTCCTCATCAATGACGACTGGCGGCTTGCGCTGGATGTCGGCGCCGACGGCGCCCACGTGGGCCGCGACGACGAAAGCCTGGCGCACATCCGCCGCGAGGCCGGCCCCGATCTGATCCTTGGCGGCTCCAGCTACGATGACCTGGCGCGGGCACGTGAATTGCTCGACGCCGGCGCCGACTACATCGCCTTCGGCGCCATGTTCGCCTCCACGGTCAAACCCGACACGGTGCGCGCGCCGCTGTCCGTCCTGACCGAGGCCCGCCGCTTGGCCGATGAGCGCGAGGCGCCCCGTCCCGCAGTGGTGGCCATCGGCGGCATCACCCCCGCCAACGCCCCGCTCGTGGCGCAGGCCGGCGCCGACGCCATCGCCGTCATCACGAGCCTGTTCGAGGCGCCCAGCATCCGGGCCGCGGCCGTGGCCTGCTCGGCGCCCTATTCCGCCAACTTCAACCGCAAGTCTTGATACCCATGTCCAGTAACGCTCAGCTTTTCGACCGCGCCTGCCGCAGCATCCCCGGCGGCGTCAACTCGCCGGTGCGCGCCTTCCGCTCCGTGGGCGGCACGCCGCGCTTCATCAAGCGTGCGCAGGGTCCGTACGTGTGGGACGCGGAAGACAAGCAGTACATCGATTACGTGGGCTCCTGGGGCCCGGCCATCCTGGGCCACTCGCACCCGGAAGTGGTGCGCGCGGTGCAGGAAGCGGCCGTCAACGGCCTGTCGTTCGGCGCGCCGACCGAAGCGGAAATCGAACTGGCCGAAGTGCTGATCTCGCGCCTGCCGTCGCTGGAACAGGTGCGCCTGGTCAGCTCGGGCACCGAAGCCACCATGACGGCCATCCGTCTGGCACGCGGCGCCACCGGCCGCGCCAAGATCGTCAAGTTCGAAGGCTGCTATCACGGCCATTCGGACAGCCTGCTGGTCAAGGCAGGATCGGGGCTGCTGACCTTCGGCAATCCCAGCTCGGCCGGCGTGCCGCCTGAGTTCGTCTCGCACACGCTGACCCTGGAATACAACAACCTGGATGCCGTGCGCGAAGCCTTCGCGCAGCACGGCGCCGACATCGCCTGCATCATCGTGGAGCCGGTCGCCGGCAACATGAACCTCATCAAGCCGGCGCCCGGCTTCCTGGAAGGTCTGCGCGAGGTCTGCACGCAACACGGCGCGCTCTTGATCTTCGACGAAGTCATGACGGGCTTTCGCGTGGGACCGCAAGGCGTGCAGGGTCTGACCGGCGTCAAGCCCGACATCACCACGCTGGCCAAGGTGATCGGCGGCGGCATGCCGGTGGGCGCCTTCGGCGGCAGCGCCGAGGTCATGAAGCACATCGCGCCGCTGGGCGGCGTCTACCAGGCTGGCACGCTGTCGGGCAACCCGGTGGCCGTGGCCGCGGGTCTGGCCACGCTGCGCCTGATCGGCGCCCCGGGCTTCTACGAAAACCTGTCGGCCCAGACCGCCAAGCTGGCGCAGGGCCTGCAAGAACGCGCGCGCAAGGCCGGCCTGCCGTTCTCGGCGGATTCGGTGGGCGGCATGTTCGGCATCTATTTCAGCGACAGCATCCCGGCCTCGTTCGCGCAGGTCTCCGCGTGCGACACGGCGGCATTCAACCGCTTCTTCCATGCCATGCTGGACCACGGCGTGCATTTTGCGCCGTCCGCCTTCGAAGCGGGCTTCGTGTCGGCCACCCACGACGACG
The DNA here is from genome assembly GCF_037039475.1 of Achromobacter sp. E1. Lineage (NCBI taxonomy): Bacteria > Pseudomonadati > Pseudomonadota > Betaproteobacteria > Burkholderiales > Alcaligenaceae > Achromobacter > Achromobacter sp. E1. The sequence continues at coordinate 572,266 of NZ_CP146253.1, read as the reverse complement.
CGGTGATCCAGGCCACGCTGGATATCGCGGAAAAGGTTTTCGCGGGGCTGTAAGCGTCTGCGGAGCGGGCCTGCCGCCCGCTCCCTTCAAGGCGCCTTGTACTGCTCGTACAAGGCCGTCACATTCTTCACATAAGCCTGGGTTTCGGCATAGGGCGGCACGGCGTCGTACTTGCGCACGGCGCCCTCGCCCGCGTTGTACGCGGCCAGCGCCAGATCCAGGCGGCCCGGATACCGGTCGATCAGCCGGCGCAAATGGCGCGATCCGGCCTGCACGTTGGTCGCCGGATCCACCAGCGCGCGTTCCACGTCGTCCACCGACAGCAACGGCGCGGCCGTCGCCGGCATCAACTGCATCAGACCCAGCGCGCCCTTGGGCGAGCGGGCATCGCTGCGAAACCCCGATTCGATAGCAATGACCGCAGTCAGCAATGCCTGGTCGACGCCGGAATCCAGCGCGGCGCGGGCGATCAGGTTGTCGTGCTTGGTCGTGGGCTTGACCGTGCTCCAGCGCAAGGGCGGTTCGGGCGCGGCCCGGGTCACCCGGCGCGCGCCGTCGCCCGCCTCGGGCTCACAGGTCAGGCACAGTGCTTCGACGCTGCCGCGCCCCGCCGTCCGTGCCTGCGCCCGCTTGTAGTATTTACCGGTGCCGGTGGGCACTTTCATCGTGCGCCACACCCCGAACGGGTCCTTGTAGCGGTAGGTGTCGGCGGCCTGGACCGGTGCTGCGGCCGCCAGCGCCAGAGCACCCGTCGCCAGCGCCGCCATCCCGCCGGCGCGCGCCAGGATGGCGCGCGTGGCCGAAAGAATGGAAGTGGGCGGTTGGGACATGGGACGGGGCTCCGGCGGCGTCCTGAGACGCGTTGGCGAGCCCTAATGCTGCTTGCACCATCCCGGTCCTGTCTTTCCTGCCGATGATCTACATCGCGGCAAGCCGCTGGTTTCCCAGGGAAAATCGGGGACACGACTAAGCCATGCGGACGATAAATTTTGCGTGTTACAGGCCGGTAAAGATCGTCCTTGCAAAGAATATGACGTAATATTTCGTTCAATTACCAAATGATTGAACCGGCCGTTCGTGCCGGAACCGGAGAGAGGGTGAAATGGGCGCAGAAAACATGCTCCAGCTGGTGCTGGATGCCGACACCAACGTCCTGACGGCGGTCTACACGCCGCCACCCCGTCCGGAACCCACCGAGGCCGCGCCCGCGCCCGCCGCAGCGCCCGCCCCTCAAGAGGGCGGCGAACAGCCGGACGACCAGGACACCAGCGTCGCCCTCGCCGATGCAGCCGACGCCCCGCTCATCAACACGGACCTGCCGACCTGGGACGCCCTGGTCGCCGCCGCTGCCGCGCAGGGTTGGGGCGCCGAGGCGCTCGACAACCACGCCATCCTCGCCTTCATCGACCTGTGCCGCACGGCCGCCGAACCCGTGCAGAGCCCCGTCGGCCAGGTGGTTGACGGCAGCTTCGACATCGAACTGAACGCGACCCGCATGGCGGCAACCCTGACGCTGCATCCGCCCAAGGGCGGCAAGCCCGTCACGCTGGAAGCGGTCCGCCAGGCGCTGGCCGACCAGGGCATCGTGCACGGCGTGCTGGACAGCGCGCTGGCCGAGGCCGTGGCGCTTGGGCGTGCCGAGACCATCCTGGCCGCGCAAGGCACGCCGCCCACGCGCGGCACCCCCACCCGCTTCGAGAGCCTGCTCGACCGCCTGAAGCCGCGCGCCGAAGACATCGACGAACTGGCCCAGGTGGATTACCGCGACCTGGGCAGCCTCTTGCTCGTGTCGCCGGGCACGCCGCTCATGCGCCGCATTCCGCCGCTGCCGGGCGTGGACGGCACCAACGTGCTCGGCGAGCCGGTGATGCCCGAAGAGCTGCCCGACACGCCGTTCTCCAAGGAGTTGTCCGGCGTCGAAGTCGATCCCGAGAATCCCCTGCTGCTGCGCGCGGCCATCGCCGGCACGCCGACAATCATCACCCATGGCGTGCAGGTCAATCCGATGGTGGAGGTGGACGCCGTCAACCTGTCCACCGGCAACATCAACTTCGAAGGCTCCCTGCAAGTGCGCGGCGACATTGCCGCCACGATGGAAGTGCGCGTCACCGGCGACGTGGTCGTCAACGGCACCATCGAGGCCGCGCTGGTCGAGGCCGGCGGCAGCGTCACCGTCAAGGGCGGCATCATCGGCATGGCCGAAACCGTGCACGACGCCACGGCCGCGGCGCGCACCGCGCATATCGTCTGCGGCGGCACGCTGCGCGCCAAATTCATCGAGAACGCCGTCATCAGCGCGGGCCAGGACATCGACGTCGAACGCGAGATCCGTCAATGCAGCATTGCCGCCGGCGGCAGCGTGAATGTCGGGCCGCCCAACACGCAGCAAAGCGCCATCACGGGCGGCGAGACCCGCGCCCTGCTGGCGGTGCGCGCCGGCACCATCGGCTCGCCGGCAGGCATCCCGACGCTGGTGCAGGCCGGCCTGGATCCGCACGCGGACATCAAGCGCTCGGCGCTCACGCGCAAGCGCCTGAAGATGAACGAGGAAAAGGCCAAGCTGGAGCAGCTGCTGATGTTCCTGCAGGCCAATCCGCAACGGGCCACGGGCGACGTGGTCGAGCGCGCGCGCAACACGCACACCAAGCTCATCGGCGATCTGGCCGGGCTGGAAACCGAAGAAGCCCAGTTGGCGCGCGACCTGCTGCCCCAACAGAACGCCACCATCGCCGCCACGCGCCGCTTCTGTAGCGGCACGAAGATCCAGCTGGGCAACAAGATGCAGGAGTTCCTGGAAGACCAGGTGGGCGGCAAGGCCGGCCTGGAAGAAGGCGAGATCGTTATTCGCTAGGCGCTGGCGTTCGAACCCAGGTGTCTGACACCCCGGCCACTCCGCGACAAGCCGTCGGCGGTCTCTCAAGGGTGTCAGACACCTTCGCGGCACGAAGATGCCCGGCGCCGCGCTGCCATCCAGCCCACCCTGACCTCAGGCGCCGTCGTCCGGCATCAGTTCCTTGAACCACACGCGCGGCGAGATGCCGCGGTCCGGGCCCAGGACCGAGAAGCCGCCGTCCACCGGAATGTCGACGCCGGTCATCCACGATGCCGCGTCCGAACACGCAAAACACACCGCCGCGGCGATCTCTTCGCCGGAGCCCACGCGGCCCAGCGGGTGAAAATGCGCGGCCACCGCATCGGCAGCCTGGCGGGATCCGCCCGACAATTGTTCGACCGACGGCGACCACGTCCAGGCCGGCGACACCGCCAGCACGCGCACGCCCGACGGCGCCAGTTCCACCGCGAAATTCTTGGTGATCTGCAGCAGCGCGGCCTTGGACGCCGGGTATAGCGCACGCCCCGCGGCGCCGAATTTTCCACCCGTGCTGCCCAGGTTCACCACCACGCCGCCGCGCGGCAGATGCGCCGCCGCCATCTGCGTGAAGATGGCCGCCGACACCAGGTTCGTGTCCAGTGTGCGATGCCACTCCTCGCGGGTAGACGCCAGCCCGCGATCCGCATACTGGCAAGCATTGTTGACCAGGTAATCCAGCCGGCCAAAGCGCGCCAGCGCGGCATCGATGCACGCCTGGATCTGCGCGTCCTGTCCGATGTCGGTTTCGCAGAACAGCGCGCGTTCGCCCAGCGCATGCGCCAGCGCCTGGCCCGCGTCGGCATTGCGGCCGACCAGCACGACGTTGGCGCCCGCCGCGGCAAAGCCGCGCGCGATGTCCGCGCCCAGCCCCTGAGTGCTGCCGGTGACGATGGCGGTCTTGCCCGCCAGGCCCGGGAAACCTGAAAAGTCCATGTGTGTTCCTTGTCAGTTGGGCGCGGCGGCCCAGCGCACCGCGTCGGCCACCGGCGCAGTCTGCGCGATCAGCCGCATGCTGGCCAGCGACGCCGCGTGCACCGCCGGGTCGGCCGACGCGCAGGCATCTTCGGCCACCATGACCGAAAAGCCGATATCGGCGGCATGACGCACCGTGCCTTCCACCACCGAATGCGTCGCCACACCGGCCACCACCAGCCGGCGCGCGCCCAGCAGCCGCAGGGTTTCCTCCAGCGGCGTGCCATAGAACGCGCTGATGCGCGTGTGCTTGACCACGAATTCGCGCGTGCTGCCCGCCAGCGGCTGCAGCCCGTCATAGAACGCGCTGCCCCACTGCCCTTCCGGCACCGCCCCGATCCTGGCCACGTTGCGGAAGATATCGCAGTTGGGCAGCAGGTCCGCGTAGTCGGGCCGGAACGCGATGCGCACGTGCACGATGGGCAGCGCATGCGAGCGCGCGCCTTCCAGCAAGGCGGCGGCGTTGTCCAGCAGGCGCTGGCGCGCCCCGCTGTCGGCATCCAGCCCGACGCGGATCTTGCCATCCGCATGCAGCACATCGTTCTGATAATGCAGCGCCAGCACCGCCACGTCCGCGCTCATCACACGAACACCTCGAACGCATCATGCGCATCGTCGCAATTGACGAGATCCACGCGTTTCATGCGGATGCGCCAGCCGTCGCCCTCGGCGGCCAGCTTGTGGGTGTAGCGGCCTGCCAGCTGCCGCGGCTGGCGCTTGCGCCACTCGGTCATCTGAAAGACCGAATGCACGACCAGGTTGCCGCCGGCATCCACGCCCTCAACCTGCACGCCGCCCACCAACCGCACAGTGCGCGTGGGCGGCTGCTGGGACCAGTTGCGCGGATGTTCCAGGCGCCGAATGCGCACATCGCGCAGCATGCGGTCTTCCCAGAACAACGAGATGTAGTCGTACGGGCTTTCCTGGCCCGGCTTGCGCGGCATCCAGTACATGCCGTCTTCGGTCCACAGCGCCTGCCAGTCGTCATAGCGCCGCTCGTCCAGCAGCCGCGCCTCGCGGTACAGGAACTGGGCGATGCGGTGGTAGGCATCGGCAGGCACGTCGGCGGGCGCAAGGTTCGCGGTGCCGACGTCGAAATCCAGATCTAGCAGCATGCGCCGTCTCCCTTGGCCGCGGCAGCGGCGCCATTGCCTGCGCCGGCCTCCATGTAGGCTTTCCATGCGCGGAACTGGTTGCGCATGGGCAATTCGCTGGTGCCGTTCACGGACACCATGCCGTCGGCGTCGACGCGGTCGGTGCCGTGATAGCGGTGCATGCTGACCCAGTCGCCGCCCCGCGTCGCGTTGCCTTCCTGGCAGCGGTTGTAGAGCTCGATGTCGTCCGGCATGACGTTGGACGACGGCGAATTGATCACGTTGGCATACAGCATCGCGCGCTTGAACACGCCCTCCGGCGCGCCCTTGCAGCGGAACGTCTGGATCTCGATCAGCGTGCGGTCCACGGCCACCGGCCGGATCACGCGGAACTGCTGGAACACCGTGTGAGGCGAGCCGCTGCCGTAGATCACCGTGTTGTGGCGGTTCATGCCCAGGATCTCGCGGGCGCGTTGTTCGCCATAGGCGGCGGTCAGCGACTCGAAGTGCGCGCGCGACACGGGATCGCGCTCGGCCGCGCCCGGATTGAAGATGCCCTCCATGTAGCCGTGGCCGTTGTCGTAGGCGCGCAGCTCCAGCTTTTCCCAGAATTCGTAGGGCTCGCCGTTGCCATCCATGATGTGCAGTTCCAGCGGCATCTCGCCGATTTCCTTGGCCTCGTCGCGCGCCGCCGCATACGACGATTCATGCGTGACCCGCGCGTGCATCGTGTCGTGCAGGTTCTCGTAGAAGACCTTCCAATTCGACCGCTGCATCACGCGGAAGACGCCGCCCGCCACTTCCACTTCGCCCACGGGCGAACGGTCGCACAGGTTGTCGATCGACGAGCGCACGCCCCCCAGGAAGTCCACCAGCGCCTGCCCGTCGGCCGCCTGGCTGGCGAACACGAAGCCGCGGTAGCTCTCCACCCGCGGCAGGCGGCGCATCGAGAACGACGGATCCGCCGGATCGTACGAGGTGCCTTCCAGGCCCTGCTTGAGCGGCACGCCCAGATGGCTGCCGTCCAGCTTGAACGTCCAGGCGTGATACGGACAGCGGAAGAACTTGCCGGCACAGCCTTCGCCGTCAGCCACCACCTTCGCGCCCTTGTGCGGGCAGCGGTTGTACAGCACATGCACGCGGCCGTCGGCGGCGCGCACCATCAGCACGTCCTGATCGCCCAGCCGCGTCGTGTGATAGTCGCCCGTCTTTGGCACCTGGCTTTCGTGGCCCACGTAAATCCAGGCGCGGCCGTAGATGCGCTGCATCTCCAGATCGAAGATGGCCGGATCCGTGTACAGGTTCCGATGCACGCTGTCGCCGCGCACCAGGGCCGCAAGTTGTTCGTCGGTATAAGGCATGTCGTCTCCCTACTTGTTCTCGCTGTCCTTCCAGCGCGCCATCAGCGTGTTGGAAGGCAGCGTCTCGTCCAGCAGCTTGGCCGCCGTCTCGCGCCCGGCCGTCGGCAGGCCCTTGGGGTCCAGAAGGCCCACCTGAACCAGCACGCTGGCCTGATCCCAATAGATGTGCTCGTGGTAGAGCTTGTCACCGCGGAACTTCACGATGGCCACCAGGGGGATCTCCACGTACTTACCCGTGGGTGCGACGCCCGGCAGCATCCAGTCGATCTCGGTCGTGTGGGTAAAGCAGAACAGCAGCTCATCCACGATCTGCGTGGCGCCCACGGTGCGCGACAGCGGCACCAGCCGCGTGTCCGGCGGGTTGCTGTTCACGAAATGATGCTGGTAGAAGCGCGACAGCTCCTTGTGGCCCACGCCGCCGGTCATCGTCGGAATGTGGTTCACGTAAGGTTCGGCCACCATCGTCGCCATCGTCGCGGCCACGTCGCGCGTGCCGAATTCATATTCGCAATGCTTGTCCCAGAGGTACGAATAATCGAATTCCGGCCCGATCGTGCGCTGCAGCGCCGCCATGCTGCGCTGGTGCGCCATCAACGCCGACGGCTTGTCGTAGTGGTCGCCGCCCGTGCGAGCAAACGCATGGTCCACGCCCGGGTACACGTACAGTTCCACGCCCGGCTTGCCGCCCAGCGCTTCCACGATGCGCGCGCGCGCCTCGGGCGGACAGAAGCCGTCCTGCTCCGCAATGTGCAGCACCAGACGCCCGCGCAGATTGGCGGCTTCCTCCAGGCTGTCTTCGATGCCCACGCCGTAGTAACCCACCGCCACATCCGCGTCCGTGCGGCAGGCGGCAAGATAGGCCAGCTTGCCGCCCAGGCAATAGCCCAGCACGCCCGCCCCGCCCTCCTGCTCGGGCAAATCGCGCAGCGCCGCGAGCGTCGACGCGATGTCCTTGATGCCCTCATCCACGTCAAAGCCCTTGTACAGCTCGAAGGCGCGCGGCATGTCGGCCGCGCCGTCCGTCAACTGGATGCCGGGCTGCTGGCGCCAGAACAGATCCGGCACCAGCACCACATACCCTTCCTCAGCCAGCAGCTGCGCGCTGCGCCGCATGAAATCGTTGACCCCGAAAATCTCCTGGCACAACACCAGGCCCGGCCCGCGGCCCGAAGCCGGCACCGCCAGATAGGCGCCAAAGGACTTGCCATCGTGCGAGGCGATCGTCACCTCGCGCGTCGAAATGCGTTCTGTCATGCGTATCTCCTGTGTTGCGATGCCCGGCGGCCTACTTCATCTGGCACGCGGCGGCAAAGGGATCCTGGTATTGGGTCAGCACCGTGCCCGACAGCTTGTTCGACAGCTTGCCGCTGGCGTCCGCCTCGACCACGCGCAGGTAATAGTTCTGCACCGGATACTGGTTGCGGTTGAACTTGAAATCGCCCCGCACCGACTTGAAGTCCGCGCGGCGCAGCGCCGGACGCAGCGACTCGGCATCCAGCTTGCCGCCCGTCTGCCGCACCGCGCTGTCCAGCAACATCGCCGCGTCATAGCCCTGCGATGCATACAGCGACGGGCTGCGGTTGTACGTCTTCTTGAAATCCTCGACGAACTTGCGGTTGGCCGGATTGTCCAGCTCGGCCGCCCATTGCGCCGTGTTGCGCAGTCCCTTGATCGGCGCGCCCACCGCCGCGATCGTGTCCTCGTCACCCGAAAAACCCGGCGCCAGCAACGCGATGTCCTTGGACAGGCCCGCCCCATTGAACTGCTTGATGAAATTCACGCCCATGCCGCCCGGCAAAAAGAAGAACACCGCATCGGGCTTGCTCGCGCGCAACTGCGTGATCTCCACGCCATAGTCCAGCTGGCCAAGCTGCGTATAGATTTCCTCTGCCACGCCGCCCTTGTACAGCCGCTTGAACCCGTTCAGCGACTCGCGTCCGCCCGGATAGTCCGGCGCGATCAGCGCCACGCGCTTGTAGCCCTGGTCGGCCGCGTACTTGCCCATCGCCGCCGGGATGTCCTCGTTCTGCCAGGCCACCGCAAAGAAATTCGGATTACAGCCCGCGCCCGCGTAATTCTCGGGCCCCGTGTTCGTGCTCAGATAGATCGTGTCCGACTGCAGGATCGCCGGCATCACCGGCAGCAGCACATTCGAGAACACGATGCCCGTCATCACGTTCACACGGTCGCGCTTGAGCAGCCGTTCCACCGCCTGACGCCCCGTATCTGCCTTCTGCTGGTCATCGGCCACCACCACTTCCGCCGTCAAACCGCCCAGCTTGCCGCCCGTATGCTGCAACGCCAGATTGAAGCCGTCCCGGATCTCGTTGCCCAACGCCGCGCCCGGCCCCGACAGCGTGGTCAGCAGCCCCACCTTCACCTTGTCCGCTGCCGACGCCACACCCGTCGCGCCCCCCACCGCCCCCAGACAAACCAGCGCCGCCAGCGCGCGCCGGCTCCATCGATTTCGATTCATGTGCCACCCCGTATTCGCCGCCAGCCGCGCTGGCGGAAAGCTGACAGAACCCGTCTGCCGTCGGTACACGCATGCCGCCGATCCAAGTCGCCCAGCTTACGCGCCGCGGCGTCTGCATTCCAACAGGCGCCAACCACCCTGCACGGCGCCTCCCGGCAAGATTAGGGCCGCGTCCACCCCGGCTCTATCCGAATACCGCCACCCTTATCCGGGATTCACTTAATTCCCAATGCGGCCCGATTACATTACGCTGCCTCCAGATACGGGATCGGTCCCGTCCCGGAGGCTTCCATGCACGGCTGGTCCCGAATCGAGCTGGCGCCCTTGTTGCAACGGCGCGTCTTCAGCTCCACGCAGCAGGATGAGACCCGCGCGCGCGTGTCCGAAGCCCTGAAGGACCACCGCCTCACCTGGAAAGGCGGGCGCGTCGACGCGGAGCTGAACCGGGGCCGATTCGGCTCGCTGACCGTCTGTACGTTGCGCTACGGCGCCGAAGTCCACATCGAACCCGACCGCCTGCAGGACTTCATGCTGGTCCAGGTGCCGCTACGCGGCCGCGCCCGCATCGAATGCGGCGACGAAGGCGTCAACGCCCACCCCGACTGCGCCGCCGTCATCGCCCCCAACCGCCGCCTGCGTCTGCACTGGGAGGCCGGCTGCGAACAACTGCTGCTCAAGATCCCAAGAGGCAAACTGGAAGCCATGGGCCATCGCGCCTTCGGCGACGCCGCCGCAGGCCCCCTGGACTTCAGCCCTGCCCTGCGCCTGGACACCCCCATCGGCGCCGCCTGGCGCAGCATGATGACCAGCCTCATCCACCTGCTTCCCACCCTGGACGACGGCGCCCGCCGCCCACCCGCCGCGTGGCTGGAACACCTGGAAGACACCCTGGTCCTGCACCTGCTCTACAACCAGCCCAACACCTGGCAAACGCACGCAGGCCAGCCCAACACCGTCCCGCGCCGCCTCAGCATCGCCGAGACCTTCATGCGCGAACGCCTGGGCGCCCCCCTGACCCTGAACGACATCGCCCGCCACGCCGGCGCCAGCGCCACCGCGCTCACGCGGCTGTTCCAGGAACACCGAAACACCACGCCGATGAATGCGCTGCGCGCATTCCGGCTGGATGCGGCGAGGACACGGTTCAAGACCCAGCCGGACGCGAGCGTCACGGAAGTGGCGCTGAGCGTGGGGTTTGGGCATTTGGGCAGGTTCTCGGAGTATTACCGGGAGCGTTTTGGAGAACTGCCGAGAGAGACGCGGCGCGCGGCGGGATGATGAGTTGCGGTGTCTGACACCTAAATCAGTCTTACGTGACTAAAACCGCGCACGTCGCGAGCGCGCAGCGCACCCGTCAGCCGCAAGACTCCGCGTAAGCCCCACCAGGCCGCCCGCGCGGCCGCAGTGGGGCGGGCGACGCAAGCTGCTTCATACCGAAGCAACCGCAGGCAAGAACCTCAAGAACTCAATTCGCCCCAACGCGCGACAAGCTGAAACCGCCAGAGCCCGGCGTGGCGGCGGCCTGGGGTGCGCGGGGCGTGTAGATGCGCCCGAGGGAATCTGAAGGAAGCGCCGAAGGCGCTGACGAAGATGACAACGGGGCAGTCCGGAGCGAAGGCTCCGGACCGCAATCGTAGCCCCGCGCGCCCCAGGCCGACGACGCGCCGGGCGTCTTAAGAACGGCACCGAGGCATCATGAAGGTGTCAGACACCCGGCCACGACCGCCGTGCAATGACGATTGTCTCCTGCGGGTGTCAGACACCTGGAGAACGGCACCGGGGCATCATGAAGGTGTCAGACACCCGGCCACTACCGCCGTGCAATGACGATTGTCTCCTGCGGGTGTCAGACACCTGACGACCTGACGATCATGGGAGTGTCAGACAACCACTTCAGCAAAACCCGCCAAAAAGCCGAATAAAAAAACGCAGCCAGAAGCACCAAAGGCCCGCCGCTCCAGCCCCCCGGTGCCGGCCGGGCAGCAAAAGCGGCGAACCTTCGGTACACCGTCAAACCGAATAACGCGTTACTGCGCAGGCACCACTGCAGTCACTTCAATCTCGACCTTCGCGCGATCCTCCACCAGATCGGCAACCTCCACCGCCGTCATCGCCGGGAAATGCCGGCCGATCAGCTCACGGTAGTGCTTGCCGATACCCGGATAAGCCGCCACGTATTCATTCTTGTCCGTCACATACCACGTCATCCGCACGATATGTTCCGGCTTCGCCCCGCCCTCGGCCAGGATCTGCACGATGTTCAGCAGCGCCTGACGCACCTGGTCCGCGAAGTCATCGGACTCGAACTGCTGCTGCCCGTTCCAGCCCACCTGTCCGCCTACGAACACCAGCTTGCTGCCCACCTGCATCTCGGTCAGCACGCCATTCGAATAGCCCCGGGGCGCCATCCAATCCGGCGGTTGCAGAATCTTCATAACGTCTCATCCTATTGATCAAATAAACAAACCACAGGGTGGCGCCCGCTTATGCCGCGGTTGCCAGATAATCCTGCATGCGTTCCCGCAGATCCGCGGGCAGCGGCATCGACTTCATCGTCCGCAGATCCACCGTCACGATCGTCAGCGTTGCCGACAACCGCAACTGCCCGTCAGGCCCTTCAAAACGCACCAGCGCCTTGAACGACGCCCCGCCGATACGTTGCACCGAAAGCGTCTGGCGCAGCTTTTCGTGCCAGCGGCTTGGCGCGCTGAAATCGCACGTTACCGACGCCATCGGCGTGCCGATGTGCCGCTCCACGTGCAGCGCATGAAATGGCAGCCCCATTCCCTTGTCGAACCACTCCTCGACGAAATCATTGATCATCTCGAAATAGCGCGGATAGAACACGATGCCCGCCGGGTCGCAATGCCGGAAGCGGACTTCTACCTGACTCACGAAGGGTGCTGCCATGATGTTTCCTTGTTGCCGATTGCCTGCTTATGCCATCTTGCGCAGCGCAAAGCGCTGCAGCTTGCCGGTTTCCGTGCGCGGCAACGCGTCCACGAACTCGATCGCGCGCGGGTACTTGTAGGGCGCAATGTTCGCCTTCACGAACGTCTGCATCGCCGTCACCAGTTCCGCGCTGGGCGCAAAGCCCGGCTTGAGCACTACGAACGCCTTCACCACCTGCCCGCGCTCGTCATCCATCGCGCCCACCACCCCGCATTCCGCCACCGCCTCGTGGCGCAGCAGCGCGTCCTCGACTTCCGGGCCCGCGATGTTGTAGCCCGCCGACACGATCATGTCGTCGTTGCGCGCCTGATAGAACAGATAGCCGTCGTCGTCCTGCACGAACGTATCGCCCGGCAGATTCCAGCCGTTCTGCACAAAGCGGCGCTGGCGATCATCCGCCAGATAACGGCAGCCTGTCGGCCCCTTGATCGCCAGGCGGCCCACCGTGCCATTGGGCACCGGCTTCATCTCGTCGTCCACGATCTGCGCCACATAGCCCGGCACCACGCGGCCGATTGCGCCGCGGCGCACCGACTCCGGCGGACTCGACACGAACACGTGGATCATCTCCGTGCCCCCGATGCCGTCGATCATCTCGATCCCCGTCGCATCCTTCCAGAGCTGGCGCGTCGCATCCGGCAGCGCCTCGCCCGCCGACACGCTCTTCTTCAGCGAAGACAGATCGAATTTTCCCACCAGCGCCGCCATCTGCCGGTAGAAGGTCGGCGCCGTGAACACGATCGTTGCGCGGAATTCCTGGATCAGTTCCAGAAGGCTTTCCGGAGACAGCTTCTCGGCCAGCACCGTGCTGGCGCCCACCCGCAGCGGAAAGCACAGCAGCCCGCCCAGGCCGAACGTGAACGCCAGCGGCGGCGTGCCGCAGAAAATGTCGTCCGGCCCCGGCTTGATCACATGCTTGGGGAACAGATCGCACATCGCCAGCACGTCGCGATGAAAATGCATGCAGCCCTTGGGCGCGCCCGTCGTGCCGCTGGTGAACGCAATCAGGCACACATCGTCAGCCGCCGTATCGCAGGCCTCGAACGTATCCGGCTTGCCGGCGGCCAGCGTATCCAGCGCATCGGCTGCCGTGTCATTGAAATACATGACCTGCGCCAGACCCGGGCAATGGTTCTCGTGGTCCGGCTGCGCGCAGAACTGCGCCTCGTCCTTAAGGCGCACGTCGCACAGCACCGCCTGGATCTGCGCCTTCTCGATGATCTGCTTCAGTTCCTTCGAACGCAGCAGCGGCATCGTCGGCACCGTCACCAGGCCCGCCTTGATCGCGGCCAGCCACGACGCCGCCATCATCGGATTGTTCGGCCCGCGCAACAGCAGGCGATTGCCCGGCACCAGCTTCATGTCCTCGGTCAGCACATGCGCGATGCGGTTGGTCAGCGCCGCCAGTTCGCGATAGGTCATCGACGCCTGCTTGCCGTCCTGGCGCCAGCGCAAGGCCACGCGGTCGCCGTGGCCGCGGCCGACCATGGCATCCACGAGTTCCACCGCGCAATTGAAACGCTTCGGATAGGCCACGTCGGGGCCGTCCAGCAGGAACTCAGGCCATTGTTCGCCCGGGGGCAGGTTGTCCCGGGCGAAGGTGTCGATGTGGGCGGATACTTCCATGAAAATTCCCCTTGGCTAGTGCGATGCGGTTTACGTTGCAAAAGGCAGGCGCTCGATGGCCCCTTTACGCCTTCAGCAGTTCACGGGCGATGATCAACTTTTGAACTTCCGTGGCGCCTTCGTAGATACGCAGCGCTCTGATTTCCCTGTAAAGCTTCTCCACCGGCATCCCCGACACCACGCCCGCGCCGCCGAACATCTGCAAGGCCCGGTCGATCACGGTCTGCGCCGACTCGGTGGCCGTCATCTTGGCCATCGCGGCTTCGCGCGTGGTGCGCAGCTTCTGCACGTCGCGCATCCACGCGGCGCGGTACGTCAGCAGCGCCGAGGCATCGATGGCGGTCGCCATGTCGCCCAGCGCGGCTTGCGTCAGTTGCAGGTCGGCCAGCGTCTGGCCGAACATGCGGCGCGTCTTGGCGCGCGCCAATCCTTCATCCAGCGCCCGGCGCGCAAAGCCCAGCGCCGCCGCCGCCACCGACGCGCGGAAGATGTCCAGCGTCATCATGGCCAGCTTGAATCCCTGCCCCGCGTCGCCCAGCCGGTGCGTGGCCGGCACGCGGCAGTTGTCGAACGTGATCGTCGCCAGCGGGTGCGGCGCAATCAGGTCGATGCGCTCCGACACCTCGAATCCCGGCGTATCCGCATCCACCACGAACGCGCTGATGCCGCGCGCCCCCGGCGCTTCGCCCGTGCGCGCAAAGACGCAGTAGAAATCCGCGATGCCGCCGTTGGAGATCCACGTCTTGGCGCCGTTCAGCACGTAATGGTCGCCGTCCAGCCTGGCCTCGCACGCCAGCGCCGCCACGTCCGAGCCCGCGTCGGGTTCGGACAGCGCGAAGGCCGCAATCGCCTCGCCGCGCGCCACGCGCGGCAAGTAATGCTGACGCAGCGCATCCGAGCCCATCAGCGAAATTGCACCGCTGCCCAGCCCCTGCATCGCAAACGCAAAGTCCGCCAGCCCTTCATGGCGGGCAAAGGTCTCGCGCAGGATGCACACGGCGCGCGAATCGACCTCGGGCAGCGCGCCGCCCCAGGCCCCGCCCGGACCGCCCGCCACCGCATACCGCAGCCACCCGGCCTGGCCCATGGCCTTGACCAGCTTCCGGCACGCCGCGTCCGCATCGTGATGGTCCACGTCGCCCAGCGATTGCTCGCACCAGGCGTCGACCTCATGCGCCAGCTTGCGATGCGCGTCGTCGAAAAAGGGCCAGTCCAGCCAGCTTGCGTCGCGCATCGTCAATTCCCCTCGAAGACAGGCTTTTGCTTGGCCACGAAGGCCTCGTAGGCGCGATGGAAATCGCGCGTCTGCATGCAGATGGCCTGCGCCTCGGCTTCGGCCTCGATAGCCTCGTCCACGCCCATGTTCCATTCCTGATGCAGCAGCTTCTTGGTCACGCCGTGCGCAAAGGTCGGACCCGCGGCCAGCTGCGCCGCCAGCGTCTGCGCCGCTTCCAGCAGCTTGCCGGACTCGTGCAGCGCATTGAAAAAGCCCCAGCTTGCGCCCTCGTCCGCCGTCATCGCGCGGCCCGTGTACAGCAGCTCGGAAGCGCGGCCCTGGCCGATCATGCGCGGCAGCAGCGTGCACGCGCCCATGTCGGCGCCCGCCAGACCCACACGGGTGAAGAGGAACGCGGTGCGCGCCGCCGGCGTGCCCAACCGCATGTCCGAGGCCAGCGCCACCATCGCGCCCGCGCCGGCGCACACGCCGTCCACCGCCGCCACGATGGGCTGCGGGCACGCCCGCATCGCCTTGACCAGGTCGCCCGTCATGCGCGTGAAGTCCAGGAGTTCCGGCATGCTCATCTTCGTGAGCGGGCCGATGATCTCGTGCACATCACCGCCCGAGCAGAAATTGCCGCCCGCGCCCGTCACCACCACCACCTTGACGTCGGTGGCATACACCAGCGACCGGAAGAAATCGCGCAGTTCCGCGTACGAATCGAACGTCAGCGGGTTCTTGCGCTCGGGACGGTTCAGCGTGATGGTGCCGACCTTGCCGTCGTCCGACACCTGCCACAGAAACGTCTTCGCCTGGTAGCCGGCGATGGGACGCTTGTGATGCTTCATGGTGTGTTCTTCGGGCTGGGTGCTCATGGTGTCTCCGTTCGTGAATGCGGGGTGGTTGGGGCGCCGGACTCAGCCGGTCATCACTTCGCCGCCGTCGACGGCGATCGCCTGGCCGTTGATGGAGGCGGAAGCCGGCAGCGCCAGCCACGCGACCGTCTCGGCCACTTCCTCGGGCTGCACCAGGCGGCCCTGCGGGTTGCGCTCGGCCAGCTTCAGGCGAGCGGCGTCCGGCGTCATGCCGGTCTTCTCAACGATGTTGGCCACCGCACCGCGCACGATGTCGGTCTCGGTGTAGCCGGGGCAGACGGCATTGACCGTCACGCCCTTTTGCGCCGTTTCCAGCGCCAGCGACCGGGTCAGCCCGATCACACCGTGCTTGGCGGCGCAGTAGGCACTTACATACCCATAGCCGATCAGGCCCGCCGTGCTGGCCACGTTGATGACGCGGCCCCACTTTTCCTGCAGCATGCCCGGCAGCGCGGCCTGGATGCAGTGGAACGTGCCGGTCAGGTTGACGGCCAGCATCTGGTTCCACAGCGCCGCATCCGTGCGGTCGAACCGCTGGCTGACCGCCTGGCCCGCGTTGTTCACCAGCACCAGCACCGGCCCGAACTCGGTCTCGGCCTGCGCGAAGGCCGCGCGCACCGACGCCTCGTCGGCGATGTCGGCGCTGACCGCCTGCACCTGACCCAGCCGGGCCAGTTCGTCGGTCGCGGCATCCAGCGCGCCGCCGTCGCGGCCCAGCAGCGTGACGCGCGCGCCGCGCTGCAGCAGCGACCGTGCGCTGGCCAGGCCGATGCCGCGCGCGCCGCCCGTCACCAGGGCGTGACGCCCGGCAAGCGGTAACGGTTGTGCGTTCATTTGATGTCCAGTTGCGCCATGGCGGCGGCGCGTTCGAAGTTGGTTTCCAGCTGGCGCTTGCCCGCGAAATACTGGCTCGGCCACGCCACATCAACATAGCCCACCCGAGCCGCTTCGCGCAGCGTCCAGGAGGCGTCAGCCAAATGGGGACGTGCCAGCGCGCACAGGTCCGCGCGGCCAGAGGCGATGATGCCGTTGGCGTGATCGGCCTCGAAGATGGCGCCCACGGCAATCGTGGGGATGCCCGCTTCGTTGCGGACGCGGTCGGCAAACGGCGTCTGGAACATGCGGCCGTACACCGGCTTTTCTTCCTTGCTGACCTGACCGGACGAGCAATCGATCATGTCGGCGCCCGCCGCCTTGAAGTGACGCGCGATCTCGACCGCGTCGTCCGCGGTGATGCCGCCTTCCACCCAATCGCTGGCCGAGATCCGCACCGACATCGGCTTGTCTTCGGGCCACACCGCGCGCACCGCATGGAAAACCTCCAGCGGGAAGCGCAGGCGGTTTTCCAGGCTGCCGCCGTACTCGTCTTCGCGCAGGTTCGTCAGCGGCGAAATGAAGCTGGACAACAGGTAACCGTGCGCGCAGTGCAGCTCCAGCCAGTCAAAGCCGGCCGCCGCCGCGCGGCGCGCGGCCGCCACGAAGTTGTCGCGCACCTGATCCATGTCCTCGCGCGTCATGGCGCGCGGCGTCTGCGACACGCCTTCGATGTACGGCAGCGCCGACGCCGAGACCAGCGGCCAGTTGCCTTCGGCCAGCGGATGATCGATCTTCTGCCAGCCCAGCTGCGTCGACCCCTTGCGGCCCGCGTGACCCAGCTGCATGCCGATGCGCGCATCGCTGTTGGTGTGCACGAAATTCACGATGCGGGCAAACGCCTGCTGCTGCTCGTCGTTCCACAGGCCCGGGCACCCCGGGGTGATGCGGCCGTCCGGTGACACGCAGGTCATTTCCACCATCACCAGCCCCGCCCCGCCCATGGCGCGCGCGCCCAGGTGAACCAGGTGGAAATCGCCCGGCACCCCGTCCGTGCACGAGTACATGGCCATCGGCGACACCAGGATCCGGTTCTTCAGCCGCACGCCACGCACCTGATACGGCGTCAGCATCGGAATGGCCGGACGCCGGCCCTCGGGCGTGGCGGCGCCGGCGCGTTTGGCGATCCAGCGTTCAAAACCTTCCAGCCAGGCCGGGTCGCGCAGACGCAGGTTCTCGTGCGAGATGCGCTGCGAACGGGTCAGCAGCGAATAGGCGAATTGCTCGGGTTCCAGCTCGGCGTAACGCTCGACGTTTTCAAACCATTCGGTGGAATTGCGCGCCGCGTTCTGGATCTTCAACACCTCGACGCTGCGCACTTCCTCGTAGTGATGCAGGCCCGCCTCCACGCTGCCTTCCGCGCCGCTCAGGCAGCGCGCCAGCTCAATTGCGTCTTCCAGCGCCAGCTTGGTGCCGGAGCCGATGGAAAAGTGCGCGGTATGCGCCGCATCGCCCATCAGCACGACCGGCACCCGGCGCGTGCCACGCGCGGTTTCCAGATCGTTCCAATGGACCCACGTATTGCAGATGACCCGCGGGAAGCGGATCCAGATCGCCGAGCCGCGCAGGTGCGAGGCGTTGCTGATGAGCTTGTTGCCATCCAGCCAGGGCGCGAACAACTTTTCGCAATACGCAATGCCCTCTTCCTGGCTCATCTGCTCGATGCCGGCGGCTTGCCAGGTTTCCTCGGGCGTTTCCACGATGAACGTGGACATCCCGTCCTCGTAGCGGTAAGCGTGCGCCTGGAACCAGCCGTGCTCGGTCTGCACGAAGGCAAAGGTGAACGCGTCGAACACCTTTTTCGTGCCCAGCCACACGAAGCGGCAGCGGCGCTGATCGATATCGGGATGGAACGTGTCCGCGTAGCGGGTGCGGATCTGGCTGTTGATGCCGTCCGAGGCAATGACGAGGTCGGCATCGTACTCGCGGGCGATGGCCTGATCATCCTGAACGAAGTTCTCGAACACGAGCTTGACGCCAACATCCTCGCAACGCGCCTGCAGGATGTTCAGGAGCTTCTTGCGGCCAATGCCGATGAAGCCGTGACCGCTGGTGCGGATGCTGCGTCCCTTGAAATGGATGTCGATGTCATCCCAATGGTTGAACGCATCGCCAATGGTTTGCGCCGAGACCGGATCGGCCTCACGCAGGTTCTGCATGGTGGCGTCGGAGAACACCACGCCCCAGCCAAAAGTGTCATACGGACGGTTGCGTTCGATGACGGTGACTTCGTTGGCGGGATTCTGCAGTTTCATGAGCAGACCGAAATACAGGCCGGCGGGACCGCCGCCGATGCAGACTATCTTCATTGCCGTATACGCTCCAAGTACGCGACAGTCGCTCTTGGTGCCGGAGCGGAAGCCGCAGATATTTAGGTCTGGATAGTTTAGGCTTGAAATATATATCGGAAGTGGTGGGTGTGCAAATGAGGGAAAGTATTTAGAGATTTGGGATCGGATCTGTTAATGGGGACGATTCTAGGGGCGGTGTTGGGGTGTGGGTGGGGAGGTGCGTTGGGGTGTGGGCTGGGGGTCTAACCTTGAGGCAGCTTTGACCGTTGGCTCGGGTTTGGCGGTGGCTCTGGTTTGGCGGCTTCCGCGTTTTTCTTCCGCCCCTCGGCACGGTCGGCAGGGGCACGATCGCCCACGATTGCGGTCCGGAGCCTTCGCTCCGGACTTCCCCTTCGTCATCTTCGTCCGCCTTCGGCTCCCTTCAGATTCCCTCGGGCGCATCGACGGCGCTCGCGCCCCTGCCGCCCGCACCAAGGAGCTGCGATGTGCCGGGTTGGGACGCTGCTAGAGCCGTGGTCAGGGACGAGTCTTGCGGGGCCCGCCGAATCGCGGCCGCGCGGGCGGCCACGATCGGCATACGGGGTGTGGGGCGTCGAGGCGGTGGTCGCTTGCGCGCTGGCGGGGATTGGAGTGCTAAGGCTCCAGCATCACTTGGGGGGAGGCGGTGATGGGCGGCGCGCGGCGACGGGCTGCTACAGCTTGACGGTCGGCACGCGCGCCGCCCATCGGAGACTTGAGTTCAATTGATGATTAGTGACGGACCGCTTGGTGGTGACTGACACCTGCCACGAACGAGCGCCTTCGCCAGGATGGGTGTCTGACACCCAAGAAGCACCTTTCAAGCTTGTAGCCCGTCTATGTGGGTGTCAGACACCAGAGCGCCACCCACTCGCGAAGCGTCATCATCACGCCGCAAGACGCCGTCTACGTCCCCGACGGTGTCTGACACCCGAGAAGCGCCGTTCAAGCCTGTAGCCCGTCTATGAGGGTGTCAGACACCTCGCCAGGATGAGCGCCTTCGCCAGAATTGGTGTCTGACACCCAAGAAGCACCCTTCAAGCCTGCAGCTCGTCTATGGGGGTGTCAGACACCAAAGCGCCACCTACTCGCGAAGCGTCATCACCACGCCGCAAGACGCCGCGTAAGTCTCCGGAGGCCGCCCGCGCGGCCGAACGGAGACGGGCAACGCAAGATGCTTCTAGCCCGGCAGAGACGGCAACAGAATGCCAAGCACACCGACCGCCCCGCCGCCCCTCAGATTTCTATTGCCAGAGTCCGGTGCGGTGGCGGCCCGGGGTGCGCGGGGCGTCGATAAGCCCGAGGGAATCTGAAGGGAGCCGAAGGCGAACGAAGATGACGAAGGGGGGGGCCGCCTAGGCGAGTCCGGAGCGAAGGCTCCGGACCGCAATCGTGGCCCCGCGCACCCCGGGACGGCACCGTGCCGGACGTCTTAAGAACCGAACCCGCGAAACCAAGAGACCAAGCTAGCCTCCAGCCCCCGATCAACTGCAGGTAACCATTCCGATCACCCCCGAGCCCGCAACCACTCCTCAAGATCCCCCGCAGGCAACGGCGGTGAAAACAGAAACCCCTGCCCCGCCGCACACCCCTGCTCGATCAGGAAGCGCCGCTGCTCTTCGTTTTCCACGCCCTCTGCCACCACCGGCAGGCTCAGGCTTTCCCCGATCCGGATCACCGCGCTGGTCAGCGCCCGCGCTGCGTCGTCGCTCTCCAGTCCCTGAACGAAACTGCGGTCCAGCTTCAGTTCGTCGACGATCAGCCGGCGCAAGTGGCCCAAGCTGGAATACCCCGTCCCGAAGTCGTCCATCGAAAGCCGTACGCCCAGACGATGCAGTTCGGCGATCGTGCGCAGCGTGCCTGCCGTCGCGTCCAGCACCACGCCTTCCGTGATTTCCAGCATCAGATCCGCCGGCGCCAGCCCGAACTCGGCCAGCGTCGCCGCGATCATGCGCGGCAGGTTCAGGTTGTGGAAATTGGTTGCCGACAGGTTCACCGACACCGACGGCACGCGCAGGCCGTTGTGGCGCCAGATCGACAGTTGTGAGCAGGCTTCTCGGAGTGCCCAGTCGCCCAGGTCGCCGATCAGCCCGCACTCCTCGGCCAGCGGCACAAAGCGTGCCGGAGAGATGTCGCCCAGCGTCGGGTGACGCCAGCGGGCCAGCGCCTCCACCCCGTACAGGCTGCCGTTCTTCAAGCCCACCTGCGGCTGGTAATGCAAGCGCAATGCCTTGGCTTCCAGCGCGTCTCGCAACGCCGCTTCCAGCGCCAGTCTTTCCTGCGCCTGGCGGTTCATCTCCGCGCTGAAGAATGAAATGCGGTTGCGGCCCGCCGTCTTGGCCTGGTACATCGCCATGTCCGCATGGCGCAGCAGCGTATCCATGTCGCGGCCGTTTTCCGGGAACACGCTGATGCCGATGCTCACCGACGGGTTCAGCGTGATGCCGCCCACCGAGAACGGCTGCGCCAGCGCCACCAGGATGTGTTCCGCGGCGGCGGTCAGGCGGCCGTGTTCGAACTCCGGCATCAGCATCACGAACTCGTCGCCCGACAGGCGGCCCACGATGTCCGTCGCGCGCGCCAGGCGGCGCAGGCGCTGCGCCACGTCGCGCAGCAGCGCATCGCCGATCGGATGGCCCAGCGTATCGTTCACCTGCTTGAAGCGGTCCAGGTCCAGGAACAGCACCGCCACCCGTTTGCGTTCCGGTTCGGCGCGCGCGATCGCCTGTTCGGCCTGGGCCAGCAGCAGATTGCGGTTCGGCAGGCCTGTCAGCTCGTCGTAGAACGCCAGCTGGCGGATCCGGGCGCGGGCTTCCTCGCGTTCCAGCGCCAGCGCGCACAGGTACACGCACACGTCCACCAGACGGTGATGGAAATCGTCCGGCAGGCGGCGTTCGCGGAAATAGAAGCCGAACGTGCCGATCACCCGGCCGTCGCTCGACTTGATCGGCGACGACCAGCACGCCTTGTATTCCTCCGGCAGCGGCAGATGGCGGTAATCGTCCCACAGCGGGTCCGTGGCGATGTCCGGCACGATGACCGGGCGGCCCAGAAATGCGGCCGTGCCGCAGGCGCCCACCTGGGGGCCGATCGGCACGCCTTCCAGCGCGTCCGAATAGCCCTGCGGCAGGCTGGGCGCGGCCAGCGGACGCAATAGGCCCGCATCGTCCACCCGCACCACCGAGGCCGCCACTTCCGGAGCCAGGCGCTCGACCTCGCGGCACACCATGTTCATGACCTCGACCACCGAGGCCTCGTTCACCATCGCCTGCAGCACCCGGCGCTGCAGCACCTCGTGCACCTTCGTCGGCGTGATGTCCGTCAGCACGTCCACGATGTTGACCAGCGTCCCGCGCTCGTCGAACACCGAATTGGCCATGACCGACACCCACAACGGCTTGCCGCCCCGGTCGTAGACCAGCACGTCCTTGTGATAGCCCTCGCGGCAGGCGATGCGGCGATGCAGTTCCTCGCGCGTGCCGCCGTCGGCGCGGCCGCCGGACAGCAGTTCGCCCAGGTCCTGGTTGACCGCGTCGCCGCGCGAAAAGCCCAGCATGCGCTGAAAGCCGTCGTTCACATAGACGATGCGCCCATCACAGCCCGACACCGCCACCGCATTGCCGGTCTCGTTGATGCCCAGCATCAGAAGGCGGATTTCCTCCTGACGTTCGGCGTCCGCGATCGACTTGCGCGAGATGACCGACACACGGCCGACCTCGCCCGCTTCGTTCAGTTGCGGCAGGTAGGTCGCTTCGATCCACAGCGACGCGCCTGCCTTGGTGCGATAGCGGCAGGTGCCCGAAAAGTGCTGGCCGCGGCGCAGCCGGGCCCACACCTGCTCGCCGCTGCCGGTGCCCTTGCCTTCGTCCATGCTGTCGCACAGGACGTCGTGGCGCAGCGTCAGGGCCTCTTCGCGGGTGTAACCCACCGCGGCCAGGAAATTGGGATTGCCGTTCAACAAGGAGCCGCTGGCGTCGAAATCGAACAGCAGCAAAGCGCGGTCCATCGACGTCAGATAAGTGCCCACATGCCAAGCGGCGCCTTGGGGGTTCGTCTCCGAACCGCCAAGATGAGAATCAAGCATAAGGGGCTCCAACCCGGATAACAGCTGTTCCGGTTTCATTCAGCGCCTCGGAAAACCAAGGGCGACGCGATCGCGTCCGTCCTGCTTGGCCAGATACAACGCCTGATCTGCCCGGCTGAGCGTCTCTGAGAACGTTTCACCCAACTGGTGATGCGCCATGCCGATACTGACCGTCAGCCGCAGGACTTCGTCCCCGGCCGGCATCGCCATCGCCCGCACGTCGCCCACCAGGCGGTCCATGACCACCTGCGCGGCTTCCGGCTGCGTTTGCGGCAGCAGCACGAGGAATTCTTCCCCGCCCCAGCGGCCGCAGAGATCGTATTCGCGCAGGCTTTCGCCCAGCACGGCGGCCAGTTCCACCAGGGCGCGGTCGCCGGTTTCGTGGCCGAAACGGTCGTTCACGGCCTTGAAGTGATCCACGTCCAGCATCGCCACGACAAAGCTGTCGCCCGTGCGCGCGGCGCGCTGGACTTCCTGCTTGATCGTCTCCATCAGCGCGCGGCGGTTCAAGAGGCCGGTCAGGGGATCGCGGCTGGACGTTTCCTCGAGCGCGCGGTTCAGGTCGCGCATCATGTTCTGGTAGTGATCCGAGATCCGCGCAATGCGGGTCAACCTGCGCAACTGCCGATCGAACTGGTCGCACAGGCCCAGTTCACGTTCGTGCGCCATGCTTTGGTAGGCGTCCGAAAGCTGGGTCACGCGCTGGATGCGCGTCATCTGTTCCTCGGTGTGCCGCCAAAGCGCTTCCAGCGCGTCGCGCAGCGGATGGCCGGCATGCGCCGGATCCGCCAGCAGTGCGGCGATGCGCTTATCCAGTTCGGCGGCGCCCGGCTTCATTGGCGGCCGACCACCGAGAACGGGAACGTGCAGTCTTCCTTGAACTCTTCGGCCAGTTCGCCCACGCGCTCGTTGCGCATGTCGTAGAACCAGGTCACGCCGACCTCGCGGCCCTTGCGGTGCGCGGCCTCGAGCACATCGAAGATGTCCATCACGGACTTGATGCTGCTGGTGTTCAGGTACAGCAGTTCCAGCTCAAGCTTGAGCGGCGCGTCGCGGTCCTGCAGGTACGTCTCGACCCATTCAATGACCGGGCCGAACAGTTCGAAGGAATTCTCGGGATAGGAGTCGCCGCGCATCGCCAGCACGCCGGCGGCAGCGTCGGCGGCGATGGCGGGCGTGGACTGGGTCCCGGGAATGTTCAGGTCTTTCATCAAATACTCCGAAAATAATCCTTTGAACGCGCGTTCTCAGACCACCACGCTCAGGCTGAAGAAGGCCTTGCCCGGCTGTGCGGCGGGGGTCAGGCTGGCTTCCAGCGGAGCGCCGGCGCGGCGCGCGATGTCGATGAGGCCCAGGCCTGCGCCCGACGCCACGCCCTGCGTGCGCGGCTTGTGCAGTTGTGCCTTGTATTCGGCCTTCAGGGCCGCCTTGTCCAGCGCGGCCAGTTCCTGGATGCGAGCGACCAGGCTGTGGCCGTCCTCTGCGTTGACCAGATTGCCCGCCGACACCACGTAACGGCTTTCGTCGCGGCGGCCGATGACCACCGTGGCCGAGGCGTCCGCGTCGCCGTTCTGCGCGGCGTACTGGCGGATGTTCTGGATCATTTCGATGTAGACCGAGAACACATCCATCGCTTCGGCCGGGCGGACGTGCTCGGCGTTCAGGTAGTTCTTCAGCGCATTGCCGATTTCCTCGATCAGGCTGCGCGAGATCGGCCCGTTAAAGCACAGCAGCGTGCGGTTCTGGTCGAAGCGCGCGCCCAACGCGTATAGATCGGAGGCATTCATGAGGGTACCGCCTTGATAACGATTATTCGAAACGGAAAGACAGCAAGGTGATGTCGTCGCGCTGGGGCCGGCCGCCTTGGTACTCGGCAAGCGCCTGGCTGAATGCCGCCGCCTGTTCGGTTAACGGCCGTCGGGCGTGCGTCTTGAGCATTTCCGCGAACCGCGTGTTGCCAAAGCCGAAACCATGCTCGCCGCCCGCCTGGTCCAGGAACCCGTCGGTAGCCAGGTAGTACGTCCAGCCCGGCTCCATCTGCAGCACGATGTTCTCGTAAACCCCCATACGCTTGTCACCCAGTGCGCGCCGGGCGCCGGGCACTTCGCGCAGGGTTTCACCATCGCTTGCGTACAGGCTGATCTTGGCGCCTGCGTACAGCAACCTGCCGGATTGCCGGTCAATATATACCAGCCCCGCATCAGTGTTGGTGGCCAGGGCCCGCGGCAATTGCGCGTCGGCCAGCATCGCCCGGATGGCGTTGTCGGTGCGCGTCAGAATGCCGGCGGGATCGCCCGGGCCAACCTCGGTGATCGCCAGATCGATGGCGGCGCGCGCCAGCATCGTCATCAGCGCGCCGGGCACGCCGTGGCCCGCGCAGTCCATGATGCCCAGCAGGCAGTTGGCGCCGTCCGAGCGGAACACGTAGAAATCGCCGCCGACCACGTCGCGCGGCTTCCACAGCACGAAATGGTGGGCGCCGAGCGACTGGGTCAGTTGGCGGTCCGGCAGGATCGCGCGCTGGATCAGGCTGGCGTAATCGATCGAGTCGCCGATCTTCTTGTGCGCCGCGGCCATGGCGCGGTTGGCGTCTTCCAGTTCCGAGGTGCGTTCCCGCACCTTGGTTTCCAGTTCGGCCGTGTGCTTGCGCACCTTGTCGGCCATCACGCCGAACGCCCGGCTCAGGTCGCCGATCTCATCCTGGCCGCCCGGCGGCAGGCGCACGTCGTAGCTGCCGTCGGCGATTGCCCGGGCGGACTGCTGCAGGCGGCGCAAGGGGCGCAGCATCAGGCGTTCGATGGCATAGCCAAAGCACAGCAGCATCGCCGCAAACAGCACCACCAGGCCGATCGCGGCCGGCCACAGCCAGCCCGTGTCCAGCACCCGGGCGGCGCCCAGGTCGACCACGGTCAGCACGTGCCAGTGCAGCTCCGGCATGTACGCCACCGACACCAGCTGGCGCACGCCGTCCATCTTGACCCAAGCCGATTGCACCGACTGCGGGTCCGCCTGGGCCGCGTGCATGGCGGACAGCAGCTCGGCGCGGCCCTCGCCCTCGTCCAGCAGGCTGAAGACCATGCCTTTGCCGCTGGCCCCGCCCGCGCCCGAGTTGTAGGCGATCAGCGCGGGGTTCATGTGCGCCTGGATCGCGCCTTCCTCGTCCACGATGATGGGCGTGACGCCCGGCTGGCCGCTGTTCACGAATTCCTTCAGGAACCCGCCCACATCGAGCCCCGCGCCCGTCAGGCCCATGACCTTCTCGCCGTCGCGGATCTGCACGTTGATCCAGACCTTGGTCGTCTGTAGCTTCAGGTCGGGGTTGACGTTGATGTTGTAGGGGGCGGAAGACTTGATCGTGGCGTAGAACCAGCCGTCGTCGGCCGCGCTGGGGCTGAGCGTGTAGCGCGGCGTCTCGGACAGCGGCTTGTCGTCGTTGAAGTAGTAATTGCCCGAGGTGGCGCTGGCGATGAAATAGGCGCCGCCCAGCAGGTCGCGGCGGTAGCCGTCGGCCTCGCGGAAGAACAGCTCGCGCGCGGCGGGATCGTTTTCATTGCGAAGCCAGCGGCGCGTGACCTCGCTGTCGGCCAGGCGCTGCGACAGCGCGAGTTCGCGCGACACCGGGGCCAGGATCCGTTGGCGGTTCAGCTGCGTGAAGTTGTCGGCAAAGGCGCGGCCGAAGTGCTCGCGCACGCCGTCCAGCACCTGCCAGCCGATCAGCGCCGCCGGCGCCAAGGCGACCAGACACGCCAACAGCAGCGCCATTAGTGATTTCTTGCGCAATCCCCATTTCGCCATGCGAAGTCTTCCTGACAGCCTGATGCGATGTCACGCGCGAAAACGGGGGATGCAGGTCGGGTGCTTAGGCCGTACGAGGCGCCCTGCCATGCTGATGCCCCGCCTTTTGAGCCATGAGCCTGAACGCCGGCGCCCCATGCGGGCGAACCGGCGCGGCTAGTGTAGATGGCGGTGGGGTTTATTGATACAGGTGCAAACGTCTGGATGCGTTCGAGACACCCTAAGTTTCACGCGAGCAATATATATCTTGATTTATTGCGTTTTATATCAGCGCCTGTTACCACTCGCCGTCCCGATTTGCAGCTTTATTGCGACAGGCCGGCTACACGCCGAGATAGCGTTCCCATAGGCCCCGGTCCGAATCCAGGGCTTGGGAATCGCCCGTCCAGACCACTTTGCCGCGTTCCAGGATGACATGCCGGTCGGCAAGGCTAAGTAACCTTTCGACATACTTGTCGATCACCAGAATGGTCTGCCCGGCTTGCCGCAGGCGCGCCAGGCAGTTCCAGATTTCTTCCCGGATCTTTGGCGCCAGCCCCTCGGTGGCTTCGTCCAGGATCAGGAGCCGCGGGTTCGTGACCAGCGCGCGGCCGATGGCCAGCATCTGCTGCTCGCCGCCCGACAGCTGGTTGCCCATGTTGCGGGCGCGCTCGGCCAGCCGGGGAAACAGTTCGAACACGCGATCGGGCGTCCAAGGCTCGCCGATGTCCGGGTTGCGCCCCGCGACGAATGCCGTCAGGTGCTCGCGCACGGTCAGATTGGGAAAGCACTGGCGGCCTTCCGGGACAATTGCCACCCCGGCCCGCGCGATGCGGTCCGGGCTCCAGCCGCTGATGTCCTGCCCCGCGAAATGGATCTTGCCGCCGCGCAGCGGCAGCTGCCCGAACAGGGTGCGCAGCAGCGTGGTCTTGCCCATGCCGTTGCGGCCCAGCAGGGTCACGACCTGACCCGCGCCGATTTCCAGGTCCACGCCGAACAGCACCTGGCTGGCGCCGTAGCCGCTCTTTACCGATTCGATGGCCAGCATCACACGGTCTCCTCGTCGCCCAGATAGGCTTGGCGCACTTCCGGGTTGGCGCGGATCTCGTCCGGCGTGCCCGAGGCGATGACCCGGCCGTACACCAGCACGGACAGGCGGTCCGCAAGACGGAAGACCGCCTGCATGTCATGTTCAACCAGCAGCATTGCGGCGCGTCCCCGCATGGATTCGATCAGTTCGGTCAGCCGGACGGTCTCGTCCGGCCCCATGCCCGCCATGGGCTCGTCCAGCAGCAGCACCTTGGGCCGAGCCGCCAGCGCCAGCGCAAATTCCACCTTGCGCTGTTCGCCGTGCGGCAGCGTGCCCGCGGCGCGGCCAAGCAGGCTGGCGTCGATGGCGCATTCGCGCGCCAGTTCCCGCGCCTGTTCATACAGGGCCGACTCCGCGGCGCGCGGCTTCCAGAAGCGGAAGCTGCTGCCGGCGTGGGCCTGCACGGCCAGCACCAGGTTATCCAGCACGCTGGACTGCTTGAAGATGTTGGTGATCTGGTAGGACCGCGACAGCCCCGCCGCCACGCGCTGGTGCGCGTTCATCGCGGTAACGTCGCGGCCGTCCACCTCCAGCGTGCCGGCATCGGCGGACAGCGTGCCCGACAGCAGGTGGATCAGCGTGGACTTGCCGGCGCCGTTGGGGCCGATCAGGGCGTGGATCTCGCCCGGCTCCAGCGACAGCGACACGTTGTCGGTGGCCACCAGGGCGCCAAAGCGGCGGACCAGTCCGCGTGCCTGCAAGGCGTGCGTGCCGGTCGCGCGGGTCGTGGGATTCATCGGAGTGCTCATGAGCCCACCTTGCCGGATTGCGGGGCAGCGCGCCCGCTGAACAGCGGCCCGAACAGGCCGACCAGGCCGCGCGGCGCGCCAAACACCACGCAGAGCAGCAGCACGCCCAGGGGCAGGTGCCAGTATTCGGTCCACAGACGCAGCACTTCTTCCAGCGTCAGCATCACGACCGCGCCGGCCACGCCGCCGTAGCGCAGGCCGATGCCGCCCACCAGGACCATGATCAGCAGGTTGGCCGACTGGGTCCAGTGCATGAGGCTGGGCGAAATGAACAGGTTGTGGTTGGCAAGCAGCGCGCCCGCCAGCCCGGCGGCCGCGCCGCTCAGCGTGAAGGCCACGAGCTTGATGCGGTAGACGGGGTAACCCATCGATTCCATGCGCGATTCGTTCTCGCGGATGCCCTGCAGCGCCATGCCGAAGCGCGAGGCGACCACGCGGCCGAAGGCCCACATCAGCAGCGCGAACAGCGCCAGCACCAGGTAATAGAAACTGACGTCGTGGGCGAGATCGATGCCCGGCAGCGTGGAATAGCCCGGCAGGTTCAACCCGTCTTCACCGCCGTATTGGCGCAGCGAGATGAAGATATAGAACAGCATCTGCGCGAACGCGAGCGTGATCATGATGAAGTACACGCCGCGCGTGCGCAGCGAGATCGCACCCGTGATGCAGGCCAGCACGCCCGCCAGCAGCATCGCCACCGGCCAGGACACCAGCGCGGACGTGACGCCGGACATGGCCAGGATGCCCACCGCGTAGGCACCCGCGCCGAAGAACGCCGCGTGGCCCAGCGCCACCATGCCGCCGTACCCCAGGATGAGGTTCAGGCTGGTCGCCGCCAACGCGTAGATCAGCACGCGCCGCACGAAGGAAATGTAGAAGTCCAGGCCCAGCATGGGCGCCACCAGCGGAAACACCGCCAGCGCAGCCAGAAGGACCACGGTCCAGATCTTGGTTTTCATGGTCAGCCCCGCGCCGGAAAGAGGCCAGAGGGCCGGAACACCAGCACTGCCGCCATCAATACATAAATGGCGATGGCCGCGAGCGTCGGACCGACGCTGGAGGCCACGGCCGGAGAAAACACCTGACGCAACAGCATCGGCAGAAACGCCCGGCCGGCGGTGTCGACCATGCCGACCAACAGCGCGCCCACGAAGGCGCCCCGGATCGAGCCGATGCCGCCGATGACGATGCACACCAGCACCAGGATCAGAATCTCTTCGCCCATGCCCACCTGCACCGAGGTGATCGGGCCCAGCAGTGCGCCGGCCACCGCGGCCAGCATGGCGCCCAGCACGAACACGCCCAGGAACAGCAGCGGCACGCGCACGCCCATCAGGGTGGCCATCTGGCGGTTGGAAGCGCCGGCCCGGACCAGCACGCCGGCGCGGGTCCGCGTCACGAACCAGTACAGCCCGGCAGCCGCCGCCACGCCGAAGACGATGATCATCAGGCGGTAGGCGGGATACAACAGGTCAGGCAAGAGGCGCACGGGACCGGACAGCATCGCGGGCATGTTCAGCATGACCGGCGCCGGGCCCCAGATCATCTTGACCAGGTCATTGGCGATGAGGATGACGGCGTAGGTGCCCAGCACCTGCGCAAGGTGGTCGCGCAGCGCCAGGCGGCGGATGAGCGACAGTTCCAGCACGATGCCGACGATGCCCGTGGCGACCGCCGCCACGAGGACTGCGGCGGTGAACGAGCCGGTGCGTTGCATGGTTTCGGCGGCGACATAGGCGCCAGCCATGTAGAGCGAGCCGTGAGCCAGATTCA
Source organism: Achromobacter sp. E1 (assembly GCF_037039475.1). Lineage (NCBI taxonomy): Bacteria > Pseudomonadati > Pseudomonadota > Betaproteobacteria > Burkholderiales > Alcaligenaceae > Achromobacter > Achromobacter sp. E1. The sequence continues at coordinate 542,167 of NZ_CP146253.1, read as the reverse complement.
TGATGTCCATGATCCCGAACACCAGGGTCAGCCCGGCCGCAATCAGAAACAACATCAACCCAAACTGCAGACCGTTCAGCAATTGCTCGACGATCAGCGTAAACGTCATGAAAACTTCCCCCTTGCCGCGCGCCGCCGAAGGCGAGCGCCGACACAATCACCAAAACCAACTGAGAACGCGTCAGCGGCGCATCAGCGACGCATCACCCCCGCACACGAGCCGCCGCCCCCAAGCGGGGTCGCGCGGATCCGGCTTTGCCGGTCCGCTGCGACGCCCCCTGGGGGGGAAGCGCGCAGCGCTTCGGGGGGGGTCACATCTTTTTGCAGTCGCCCACGTAGACGTCCTGGTACTTGTCGAACACCTTGCCCACCAGCTTGTTGGTGATGCGGCCGCTGCCATCCTTGTCGACGACGCGCAGGTAGTACGCCTGGATCGGGTAGTGGTTCTTGCCGTAGGTGAAGCTGCCGCGCACCGAGGGGTAGTCGGCCTTTTCCAGCGCCTTCACGATGGCTTCCCGGTCGGTGGCCTTGCCGCCGGCCTGCTTGACGGCGGCGTCCATGGCCATGATGACGTCATACGCCTGGGCGGCGTAGACCGAGGGGTAGCGGCCGTTGTATTCCTTGCGGAAGGCGTCGACGAAGGCCTTGTTCTGCGGCACGTCCAGGTCATGCGCCCATTGCGCCGTGTTGTACATGCCCAGCATGGGGTCGCCCACCGCCTGGATCACGTCCTCGTCAGCCGAAAAGCCCGGGCCGATCAGCTTGACGTTCTGGGACAGGCCGGCCGAGACGAACTGCTTGACGAAGTTGATGCCCATGCCGCCCGGCAGGAAGATGTAGACGGCGTCCGGCTTGGCGGCGCGGATCTGCGCGATCTCGGCGGCGTAGTCGATCTGGCCGAGCTTGGTGTAGACCTCGTCGCCCGGGGCGGTCTTGTAGCCGCGCTTGAAGCCGGTCAGTGCATCCTTGCCGGCCGGGTAGTCCGGGGCCATGATGAACATCTTCTTGAAGCCGCGGTCCGCCGCGACCTTGCCGGCCGCTTCGTGGAACGCGTCGTTCTGGTACGACGTGCCGAACCAGTAGTTGTTGCACTGCGCGCCGGCGAACTGGCTGGGGCCGGGGTTGTTGGACAGGTAGGGGATCTTGGCGGCGAACAGCGCGGGGCCGACGGCCAGCGCCACGTTCGAGCCGATGGGGCCCGTGAAGAAGTCGACCTTTTCGCGCTGGATGTAGCGCGTGACGAGCTGGCGGGCCTGGTCCGGATTGCCGCCCATGTCGGTTTGCAGGAATTCCGCGGGCTGTCCGCCCAACTTGCCGCCCAGTTGCTTGATGGCCAGATTGAAGCCGTCGCGGGCCTCGGCGCCCAGCGCCGAGAACGGGCCCGAGATGTCGTTGGCAATGCCGACCTTGACGGTGTCGGCGTAGGCCATGGCGGGGACCAGGGCGGCGGCAGCCAGGAAGGAAGTGATCAAACGCATGGTGGTGTGCTCCGTGCGCGAGCCCGCGCAGAGGGTGTTCTTTTTGAAGGTGCGATGCGAAAGACTTCTGTGCCCGGCCCGCCGGCGCGATGGTCGCCGCCGTCAGGCCGTGCCGGCAGGAGGTATGCCTGCCACGCCGCAATCCCCTCAAGCAGCACAGGGAAAACTGGCGTGGTTCATAGTTTAGGTTTAAAGTATTCGGCAAAACAAGTCTAGGGTTTTTACCACCTGCCGCCATGGACACCCTCTACCGCAACTACGATCGCGCTCAGCTGGACGTCCAGTACAACGCTCGCGCGACAGTACCCGACATCCAGCCGATACTCAAGAAATACGCCGAGGACAGCGCCACTGCCCGCCGCACGCTGGATTGCGCGCTGGACGTGCCTTTTGGCGACCATCCCGACGAATTGCTGGACATATTTCCAGCCGCCGGCGCCGCGTCCGGCAAACCCGGCGCGCCCGTCTTCGTGTTCATCCACGGCGGCTACTGGCGCCTGTTGTCCAAGAACGAGTCCAGCAACATGGCGCCCGCGTTCACCCAGGCAGGCGCGGTGGTCGTGGCCGTGAACTATTCGCTGGCCCCGGCCGTGACGCTGGACCGCATCGTCGACCAGAACCGGCGCGCGCTGGCCTGGATCCATCGCCATATCGCGCAGTACGGCGGCGACCCGGCACGCATTCACATTTGCGGCAGCTCCGCGGGCGGCCACCTGGTCGGCGCGCTGCTGGCCAGCGGCTGGCATGCCAGTTACGACGTGCCGCCCAGCGTGGTCCGGGGCGCCGCGCCGCTGTCGGGCCTGTTCGACCTGCGCCCGCTGGTGCACACGCACATCAACGAATGGATGCGGATGAGCGAGGCCGACGCCATCCGCAACAGCCCCGCGCTGCAGCTGCCGCAGGCAGGCTGCCCGCTGGTGGTCAGCTACGGCGAATCCGAAACCGACGAATTCAAGCGCCAGAGCAATGATTACCTGGCCGCCTGGCGCGAACGCGGGTTTCCCGGCAGGTATGTCCCGATGCCGGGCACCAATCACTTTGATATCGTCCTGACGCTCAACGATCCGAACAGCCCGCTGACCCAAGCCATCTTCGAACAGATGGGTCTGGCGCCCTCATCACCACCGCATTCCCGGTAATCTTCCGAGCCATGACCGACACTCCCGACCTGGAATCCCGCGCCGCGCCCGACGACCATCACGCGCTGCGCCTGTGGCTGCGCATGTTGACCTGCGCCAATCTCATCGAAGGAGAGATCCGCAGCCGCCTGCGCAACGAATTCGACACCACCCTGCCCCGCTTCGACCTGATGGCGCAATTGCAGCGCGCGCCCAAGGGCATGAAGATGGGCGAGCTCTCGCGTCACATGATGGTGACCAACGGCAATATCACGGGCATCACCGACCAGCTCGAAAAGGAAGGCCTGGTGGTGCGGACCAAGGTTGAATCGGACCGCCGCAGCTCGCTCATCAAGCTGACCCCGCAAGGCAAGAAAAGCTTCTCTCGCATGGCGCGGGCCCACGAAAACTGGGTCAAGTCGATGTTCGCCGACCTGCCCGAATCCAGCCGCAACGCCTTGTTCCAGGCGCTGGGCGAACTGAAGCTGCAGGTGGTGGCTACCCGCTCGGCGGCCAACCGCGATTAAGCGTTCTTGCGCGCCGGTTCCGGGGGCCGGATTGGCGCATAATTGCCGCCATGATTCCGGTATCTCTTCCTGGCGGTAATTTCTACGTGTTGATGGCGGCCTCGCTGGCCTGCCTGTCCACGTTGCTGACCTGGCTCGCCGTCCTGGCCACCTCGCGCGGCGCCCGCGAATGGCTGGCCGTCCACCGGCGCGCCGGCACCGTGCTCATGACCTTGCTGGCGGTCGTCGGCGCCATCTTTCCGTACCAGCAGTTCAGCCAGTGGTTCGTGGCCCAGCGCGATGCGCAGGCCGACGACGCGCGCAAGACCGTGCTGGCCCAGCCCACGCAACTGGCCGGGGTGCAGATGCCCGCCGGCACCACCCTGCGGCTGGCCACGCCGGGCGACCTGGCCTCGTTCGACCGCGCCACCTTTCCCGAAGCCCATCCCGCCGAGATCCAGGGCGTGGCAGCGACCCAGCTGTTCCGCTACCCCGCGACCAGCAAGCAACCCGAAACGCTCTCCGCCGAAATCGCGCGCGACCAGGCGCTGGAGGGCTGGCTGTGCGCCCACGGCCACCGCATCGAATTCGTCGTGCATGGCGGGCATCCGCAGTTCTCGAGCTGCCACCTGGCCATCGGCAACACGCTTGACCAGCAGCCCGTGCCCGCCGGCGCCTGGCTCAAGGTCGATCCCGCCCTGCGCGGCACGCCGCTGGACAAGAGCGGATCCGGCCCGCGCTGGCTGCTGCGCACCGAGGGCAGCGATTCCCTGACCGTGGCCAGGATTCCCTTGCTGAAGGTGGATCTGCAACTGGACGCGCAGCGCCGGATGCTGGGCTTCGAGGGCCTGGCGGCGCGCGACACCGTGCTGGGCGACATGACCTATCCGCCGGGCACGCGCGTCCTGTCCGCCAATCCGCGTCTGCAGGGCGCGCAGCCGGGCGACCTGCTGTTCTCGCCCTCGCGCGGGCGCTCGGCGCGCCGGGCCGGCGGCGAAGACATTCCCGCGGGCAAGTCGGTGCTGCAGGCGCCCGACGGCACCGTGCGCAGCGTGCTGAGCAACCGCGAGGCCGGCGTGCTGGACGTGGCCGCCATGCGCATCGGTCCCTGACGCGGACGCCCCGCCCCTCGGGTTGCCGAGGGGGCCGGACACCGCCCCCGGATCCGGTGGGATAATACGAAGCTTTCCCGCACGCCGCCGTGCCTGGCGGCGGTTCCGTCCCGCTCACTCCAAGAGACGAAGTCATGGCCGTTAATCTGCAGATCCCCTCCGAGTCCGAAATTTTCCCTGTTGCCGGCATAGAAATCGGCGTCACCGAGGCTGGCATCCGCAAGGCCAACCGGCGCGACCTGACGGTGTTCCGCCTGGCCGAAGGCACCAGCGTGGCGGGCGTCTTCACCCGCAACCGCTTCTGCGCCGCCCCGGTGCAGGTCTGCCAGGCCCACCTGGCCGCCGGCGGCCCGATCAGCGCCCTGGTCATCAATACGGGCAACGCCAACGCCGGCACCGGCGAAGAAGGCCTGAAAAAAGCCAAGGACACCTGCGACGCGCTGGGCAAGCTGCTGGGCGTGCCCGCCTCGCAGATCCTGCCGTTCTCCACCGGCGTCATCCTTGAGCCCCTGCCCCTGGACCGCCTGGTCGCCGGGCTGCCCGCCGCCATTGCCGACCTGGCCGCCGACCACTGGTCCAGCGCTGCCCACGGCATCATGACCACGGACACCCTGCCCAAGATTTCGTCCGCCAAGGTGCAGATCGACGGCAAGACGGTCACCTTCACCGGCATCAGCAAGGGCGCCGGCATGATCCGTCCCAACATGGCCACCATGCTCAGCTTCCTGGCCACCGACGCCGGCATCGCCCAGCCGCTCCTGCGCAAGCTGGCCGTGGAAATCGCCGACGCCTCGTTCAACCGCATCACGGTCGACGGCGACACCTCCACCAATGACTCCTTCATCATCGCCGCCACCGGCAAGTCGGGCGTCAACGTCAATAGCGAGTCCGACGCCGCCTACGCCGCCGTGCGCGAGGCCCTGACCGCCGCCGCCCTTGATCTGGCAACCAAGATCGTGCGCGACGCCGAAGGCGCCACCAAGTTCATGACGATCCGCGTCGAAGAAGCCGGCACCACCGAGGAAGCCCTGAAGGTCGCCTACGCCGTGGCGCATTCGCCGCTGGTCAAGACCGCGTTCTTCGCGTCGGACCCCAACCTGGGCCGCATCCTGGCCGCCGTCGGCTATGCCGGCATCGATGACCTGGATGTCTCCAACATCCGCCTGTGGCTGGACGACGTGCTGGTTGCCAAGAACGGCGGCCGCAACCCCGACTACCAGGAAGCCGACGGCCAGCGCGTCATGAAGCAGGCCGAAATCTCGGTGCGCATCGCGCTGGGCCGCGGCCAGGTCAGCGACACCGTCTACACCTGCGACTTCTCGCACGAGTACGTGTCGATCAACGCCGACTACCGCTCCTGATCGACCATGACGGCAAACGAGTTCACCACCCTGATCCAGCGCGCCGAACGCGTGCTGGCGCAGCTGGAGGCCTTCCTGCCTCCGGCCCCGCCCGAGATCGACTGGTCGGCCCACGCATTCCGCTGGCGCAAGCGCGGCGCGCGCGGCTGGCTGGACGCCGTGCGCCACGTGGCGCGCATCGACATGCAGGACCTGCAGCACATCGAGCGCCAGAAGGCCACCATCGACCGCAACACGCTGCAGTTCCTTGAAAAGAAGCCCGCCAACAACGTGCTCATGACCGGCGCGCGCGGCACCGGCAAGAGCTCGCTGGTCAAGGCCATGCTGGCCGCCTACGGCGACCGCGGCCTGCGGCTGATCGAAGTCGACAAGTCCGACCTCGGCGACCTGGCCGATATCGTCGAACTGGTGGCGGCGCGGCCCGAACGCTTCATCGTGTTCTGCGACGACCTGTCCTTCGAGGAAGGCGAAGCCGGCTACAAGGCGCTGAAATCGGTGCTGGACGGGTCGGTGTCGGCCTCGGGCGACAACGTCCTGATCTACGCCACGTCCAACCGGCGCCACCTGATGCCGGAATACATGAGCGAGAACCTGCAGGCCAAGCACCAGCCCGACGGCGAAATCCACCCCGGCGAAACCGTCGAGGAAAAGATTTCGCTGTCCGAGCGATTCGGGCTGTGGCTGTCGTTCTATCCGTTCAAGCAGGACGACTACCTGGACATCGTGTACCACTGGCTGCGCGAACTGGGCTGCCCCGAACAGCACATCGAACCGTCGCGCACCGAGGCCCTGCAATGGACCATCGAGCGCGGCTCGCGTTCGGGCCGCGTGGCCTATCAGTTCGCGCGCGACTGGGCGGCCCGCCATGTCTGAAAAGATCGTCGACGTCGCCGCCGGCCTGATCCTGCGTCCGGACGGCAAGCTGCTTCTGGGCCAGCGCCCCGAGGGCAAGCCGTGGTCTGGCTGGTGGGAACTGCCCGGCGGCAAGCTCGAACCCGGCGAGACCGTGCTGCAGGCGCTGGCGCGCGAACTGCAAGAAGAAATCGGCATCCGTGTCACGCAGTCGCGCCCGTGGGTCACCTATGTGCACGCCTATCCCCACACCACGGTGCGCCTGGCGTTCTGCCACGTCACCGGCTGGGAAGGCGAACCGCAAAGCCTGGAAAACCAGCGCCTGGAATGGGTGGATCCGGCCAACGCGGCCGCGGTGGGCGACTTGCTGCCCGCCACCCTGCCGCCGCTGCGCTGGCTGCAGCTGCCCACCACCTATGGCATCAGCGGCATCGGCTCGCGCGCGGGCATCGCGCCGTTCCTCGGCCGGCTGGACGCGGCGCTGGCGCGCGGCGTGAAGCTGGTGCAGTTCCGCGAACCGCAGTGGCCCGACGGCGTGGGCGCCAGTTCGCTGCACGAGGTGCTGCAACAGGTGGTCAAGCGTTGCCGTGCAGCCGGCGCGCGCGTGCTGGTCAACAGCATCCATCCCGTTGCCTGGTGGAAGGAAGCCGACGGCGTGCACCTGCGCACGGCGGATGCGCTGCGTCTGACCGCCCGTCCGGAATTGCCGCGCAACGCCCTGGTCGGCGTGTCCGCGCATGACAACGCGCAGGTGGTCCATGCCCGCGAACTGGGCGCGGACTTTGCCGTGCTGGGTCCCGTGCTGGACACGCCCAGCCATCCCGGCGCGCAGACGCTGGGCTGGGAAGGGTTCGTGCAAGGCAACCGCGACGCGGGCATTCCGGTATTTGCGCTGGGCGGACAATCCACCCAGACGGTCTCGCAAGCCTTGCGGCACGGCGCGCACGGCATCGCCGGCATTCGCGGCATTCTTTGACCGCCTTAACCGCTCGCGCCTCGCTCCTTTACGCGCCACCCGCGCAACCCAAGCGGCCCATGCCTTTCGCATGGGCCGTTTTGCATTCCGCCCGGGCGGGAAAGCGCGCATAGACCAAACGTGCGCGCCGTTGCACGCTACATCCCGAGGCCTGGCCGCCACGCGCGGCCCGGCAGGCAATCGGCATTACATCGAGGAACGCATGTCTGAAATCGCATTTGCCACGATGAGCGATCTGGCGGACGGGCTGGCGAAGGGCCGCTACAGTGCCGTGGAAGTGACGCGCCACTTCCTGGACCGGATCGACCGGGCCAACCCGGCGTTGGGCGCATTCGTCAGCGTCGACAGCGCAGGGGCGTTACGGCTTGCCGAGGCATCCGACGCACGCCGGCGAGCCGGCTATGGGATGCTCAGCGCCCTGGACGGCATTCCCGTGGCCATCAAGGACTTGTGCGACATCCAGGGGCAGATCACCACAGCGGGCTCCGAGGCCTGGCGCGAGCGGCGCAGCGGCGTCACCGCCACCGCGGTGGCACGGCTGCTGAACGCGGGCATGGTGCTGCTGGGCAAGACGCACATGGTCGAATTCGCCTTTGGCGGCTGGGGCACCAATCCGGTGATGGGCACGCCCCGCAATCCGTGGGACCTGAATCGCGCACGGGTGCCCGGCGGCTCGTCCAGCGGATCCGGCGTCGCCGTCGCGGCCGGGCTGGCGCCCGCGGCGCTGGGGTCGGACACGGGCGGCTCGGTCCGGATTCCGGCGGCGCTGAACGGCATCACCGGCTTGAAGACCACGCGCGGACTGATCAGCCTGCACGGCGCGGTGGCGCTGTCGCCCACGCTGGACACCTTGGGCCCGCTGACGCGCGACGCCCGCGACGCAATGCTGCTGACCGCGCTGATGGCCGGATCCGATACCCATGACCCCCTGACGTTCGGCATTCCCGCCTTCGATTACCGCGAGCCGTATTCCGGCCCGCAACCGCTGCGCGGCAAGCGGATCGCGTTGATGCCGGTTGCACAGCACCCCATTGCCGTGGAAGCCGATGCGCTGTCAGCCCTGGACGACGCGCGCCGCGTGCTGGCCGCGCTGGGCGCCGACGTGCAGGAAACGCCCCTGCCCTTCGATTTTCACGAGATGATGCAGCGCAACGGCCAGATCATCGCCGCGGAAGCCTATGCGCTGCACCGCGGCCACATCGAGGACACGGCGCAGCCCATCGGCCAGTACGTGCGCGCCCGCGTGCTGTCGGGCAAGGGGATCTCGGCGGCCGACTACATCGGCGCGTTGCAGGCGCATGCGCAGGCGCGCCGCGACTGGCTGGACTGGATGCAGGAGTTCGACGCGATGCTGACGCCTTGCGTGCCATTCGGCGCGCGGCAGCTGGTCGACGTGGACGAAACGGCCACGCCGCTTGCGTCGTTCACCCGCGCCGGCAACTACGTCAACGCCGCAGGACTGGCGCTGCCCGCAGGCTTCACCAGCGACGGCCTGCCGCTGGGCGTGCAGTTGCTGGGCAAGCCGAACGCGGAGGCCGTGCTGGGCCGGATTGGCATCGCGTTCCAGGCGGTCACCGACTGGCACCGCCAGCGGCCGGATCTGAAGGCGGTGGGTTTGTAGGGCAGGCTACCCGCGGCTAGCGCGAGGGCGCCGGCGGCGTTTGCTGCGCCGGTGCTTGCGGCGCAGCTGTTTGCGATGCAGGCGCCGATGCAGGCGCCACCGCCGGCGAGGTCGCGGCGTCCGCCCGCGCCGTTTCCATGGGCGGCAGACCCTCCCAGCCGCCGCCCAGCGCGACGATCAGGTTGACGCTGGCCACGAGCCGGTTGCCCAGCAGGCTCAGGGCATTGCGCTCGCTATTGAGCGCGGTGGCGTCGACCACGGCCACGCTCAGGTAGTCGACCAGGCCCGCCTTGTATTGGTTCTGGATCAGGCGCAGCGATTCCCGCGCGGATTCCAGCGCGCGCCGCTGCACGATCTGCTCCTGCTCCATCACCCGCAGCTGGATCAGGTAATCCTCGACCTCGCGCAGCCCGGTCAACGCCGCCTGCCGGTAGGCCGCGGCCTGCGAGTCATAGGACGCGCGGGCCTGCTCGACCTGGGCCTCGCGCGCGCCGCCGTCGAAGATCGTCAGCGCCAGCGCCGGCCCCAGCGACCAGAAGCGCGCGGGCGCCGTCAGCAGCTCGGCAAACTCGCCATTGCGAAAACCGCCGTCGGCCGACAGGGTCAGGCTGGGAAACCACGCTGCCTGCGCCACGCCGATCTGCGCGTTGGCGGCGGCGGCGCGGCGTTCGGCGGCCGCCACGTCGGGACGGCGTTCCAGCAGTTCGGACGGCAGGCCCACGGGAATCTGCGGCAGCCGCAACGCGAAGACCGCGGGCGGCAGGCTGAATTGGGACGGCGCCAGGCCCATCAGGACGGCGATCGCGTGCTCGTACTGGCCCCGCTGCCAGTCCAGGTCGATGGACTGCGCGCGCGTGCTTTCCAGTTGCGTGCGCGCCACCGCCACGTCGGCTTGGCCGGCCACGCCGACCTCATAGCGGTTCTGCGTGAGCTGCAGGGATTTTTCATAGGCGGCCACGGTGGCGTCGAGCAGGCGCTTCTGCTCGTCCAGCACGCGCAATTGCAGATAGGTCTGCACCAACGCGGCCTGCGCGCTCAGCCGGGTCGCGCCCAGGTCGGCCAGGCTGGCGGCGGCGCTGGCTTCCGAGGACTCGACGCTGCGGCGCACACGGCCCCAGACGTCAAGCTCCCAGCTGACGCTGCCGGTCAGCGAATACTGGTTGGATACGTTGCCGCCGGAACCGGTGGACGAACCGCTTTGCCCGCCGTTGCCGCTGCGGCTCATGCCCGCGCCCGCGCCCACGGTCGGATAAAAGCCCGAGCGCGCGCCGCGCACCAGGCCAAGCGCCTGGCGGTAGTTCGCCTCGGCCTGCGCAATGGTCTGGTTCGAGGTGTTCAGCCGGTCCACCAGCCCGTTCAGCGTGGCGTCGTCGTAAACCGTCCACCACGCGCCGCGATCGGCCTCGTCGCGCGGTTGCGCGGGCTTCCAGCCGGGCACCTCGACCTGGCCTTCCTTGTAGGCGGCGCCCACGTCGAGCGCCGGACGCTGGTAGTCGGGCCCGACCGCGCACGCGCCCAGCAGCGCGCACAGCGCAAGCGTGACCGCGGCGCGGGGAAATGAGGCGAAAGCAGACGGCGTGGTACGGATCATGTGTGTTTGATGGAAGCGGAATCGCCGGCCCGCCCCGCGCGCCGGCGTGCGGCCCACAGGCGGAAGCGATCCAGATAAAGATAGACCACCGGGGTGGTGTACAGCGTGAGGATCTGGCTCAGCACCAGGCCGCCCACGATGGTAATGCCCAGCGGCTGGCGCATCTCGACGCCGGCGCCCGTGGCCAGCACCAGCGGCAGCGCGCCGAAGATGGCCGCCATCGTGGTCATCATGATGGGCCGGAAGCGCGTCAGGCAGGCCTGGAAGATGGCGTCGCGCGGCGTCATGCCGTGGTGGCGCTCGGCGTCCAGCGCAAAGTCCACCATCATGATGGCGTTCTTCTTGACGATGCCGATGAGCAGGAACACCCCGATCAACGCGATCAATGTGAAATCGTAGCGAACCAGCAGCAGCGCAAGCAGCGCGCCCAGGCCCGCCGACGGCAGCGTGGACAGGATGGTGAGCGGGTGGACGAAGCTTTCGTACAGGATGCCCAGCACGATGTACATGGTGACCAGCGCGGCCAGGATCAGCCAGGGCTGTTGCGACAGCGTCTGCTGCAACGCGGCGGCGGTGCCCTGAAAGCCGGCCTGGATCTGGTCGGACGGCAGGCCGATGCGGGCCACCGCGTTGTCGATCGCGGTGGTCGCCTGCCCCAGCGACACGCCGGGCGCAAGGCTGAACGAGATGGTGTCCGCCACGAACAGCCCCTGGTGACTCACGCTGAGCGGCGCGTTGGCGTTTTCAAGCTTGGTGAACGCCGACAGCGGCACGCGCGCGCCGTCCGCGGTGATGACTTCGACCTGGCGCAGCGACTCGATGTCCTGCGCGAACTTCGGGTCCACGCCCAGCACCACGTGATACTGGTTGAGCGGCCCGTACATGACCGACACCTGGCGCTGGCTGAACGAATTGTTCAGCACCGTGGAGATGGTGGCCATGCTGATGCCCAGCCGCGTGGCGGCTTCCCGGTCGATGACAAGGTTGATCTCGCGGCCGCGGTCCTCGACGTCGGCGTCCACGTCGGTGATCTCCGGAATCTTGGCCATCGCCTGCTGCACCTTGGGCATCCAGGTGCGCAGCAGCTGCAGGTCGCCGGACATCAGGGTGTAGTCGTACGAACCCTGGCTTTGGCGCCCGCCAATGCGGATGTCCTGCTGCGACACCAGGAACATGCGCGCCCCCGGCATGTTCTGCAGCTTCGCGCGCAGGCGATTGATGACCACGTCGGCCGAAACCTTGCGCTCGTCCAGCGGCTTTAACTGGATCTGCATGAAGCTGCTGTTGCTGCCGCCGCGCCCGCCGGCGTATCCGGTCATGCTTTGCACGGCCGGATCGGCCAGCACCACCTTGCGCAGCGCATCGAGCTTGGGCAGCGTGGCCTGGAAGGACGTGCCCTGGTCCACCCGGAAAAAGCCCAGCAGCTGGCCCGTGTCCTGCTGCGGAAAAAACCCCTTGGGCACCACCGTATACAGGTACACGTTCAGGCCCACGGCGATCGCCAGCGTCAGCATCATCAGCCGCCCGTGCGCCAGCGCCCAGCCGAGCGACACGCGATAGCCGTTCTTCATCGATTCAAAGGCGCGTTCGGACCAGCGGGCCAGCCGGCCCGGCGGCTTCTGTTCCTTGGGTTCGGGCCGCAGCAGGCGCGCGCACATCATGGGCGTGAGCGTCAGCGACACCACCAGCGACACCAGGATCGACGCCGACAAGGTGACCGCGAACTCGCGGAACAGGCGCCCGACCACGCCGCCCATCAGCAGGATGGGGATGAACACCGCCACCAGCGACAGGCTCATCGACAGCACCGTGAAACCGACTTCGCGCGAGCCGCGCAGCGCGGCGCGCATTGGCGACATGCCGCGTTCGACATGACGCATGATGTTCTCGAGCACCACGATCGCGTCGTCCACGACAAAGCCGGTCGCGACGATCAACGCCATCAGCGAAATGGTGTTCAGCGTGTAGCCGCACAGGTACATGATGCAGAACGTGCCGATCAGCGACACCGGCACCGCCACGCTGGGAATGATCGCCGCCCGCCAGCGCCGCAGGAACAGCAGCACCACCAGCACCACCAGGCCCACGGCGATGATGAGCGTCAGCTCGGCCTCGTGCAGCGACGCCCGGATGCTGGGCGTGCGGTCCTGCGCAACCCTCATGTTGACGTCGGCGGGCATCAGCGCCTGCAACACGGGAAGCTGGGCGCGCACGGCGTCCACGGCTTCGATGATGTTGGCGTCGGCCTGCCGGCGCACGATCATCAGAATGGCGTTGCGGTCGTTGTAGAAGCCGGTCTGATATAGGTCTTCGACCGAGTCCTCGACGCGGGCCACGTCGGACACACGCACCGGCCGGCCATCGCGCCAGGCCACGATCAGCGGCCGGTATTCCTCGGCGCGGCTGAGCTGGTCGCTGACCATGATCTGCCAGTGGTAGCGGTCGTTTTCCAGCACGCCCTTGGGCCGGTTGGCATTGGCGTTGGCCAGCGTGGCGCGCAATTCGTCCAGCGACACGCCCTGATTGGCCAGGGCGCCGGGCAGCACGGTCACGCGCACGGCCGGCAGCGAACTGCCGCCCACCGTGACCTCGCCCACCCCGTCCACCTGCGACAGTTTCTGCGCCACGATGGTGGACGCCAGATCGTAGAGCTGGCCCTGGCTGAGCGTGTCGGAAGTCAGCGCCAGCGTCAGGATGGGCGCGTCCGACGGATTGGACTTGTGATACGTGGGATTGCTGCGCAGGCCCGTAGGCAGCAGCGAGCGCGCCGCGTTGATGGCGGCCTGCACGTCGCGCGCGGCGCCGTTGATGTCGCGCGACAGGTCGAACTGCAACGTGATGCGGGTAGAGCCCTGCGAGCTGCGCGAGGTCATTTCGGTGACCCCCGCGATGCTGCCCAGCGACCGCTCCAGCGGCGTGGCGACGCTGGAGGCCATGGTCTCGGGACTGGCCCCCGGCAGGCTGGCCGACACCGAAATGGTCGGAATGTCCACCTGCGGCAAGGGCGCGACCGGCAAGAGGAAGAACGCAAGCATGCCGGCCAGCACGACCGCCAGGCTCAGCAGCGTGGTCGCCACCGGCCGGACGATGAAGGGCGCCGACAGGATCATCGGGCCGCTCCGGCCGATTGCGCGCCCGCTCCGCGCCAGCGGCGCGACATGCGGTCGAACATCAGATAGATGACGGGCGTGGTGAACAGCGTCAGCACCTGCGACAGCAGCAGGCCGCCGACCATGACCAGACCAAGCGGCTGGCGCAGTTCAGCGCCGGTGCCCGTCGACAGCATCAGCGGCAAGGCGCCGAACAGCGCCGCCAGCGTGGTCATCAGGATGGGCCGAAAGCGCAGCAGCGCGGCCTCGTGGATGGCCTCGCGCGGCGCCAGCCCGCGCTTGCGTTCGGCATCCAGCGCGAAGTCGATCATCATGATGGCGTTCTTCTTGACGATGCCGATCAGCAGAATGATCCCGATGATGCCGATCATGTCCAGCTCGGTGCCGCTGATGAGCAGCGCCAGCAGCGCCCCCACGCCCGCCGACGGCAGCGTGGACAGGATGGTGATGGGATGGATGTAGCTTTCGTACAGAACGCCAAGCACGATGTACATCGTGACCACGGCCGCCAGGATCAGCCACAGCGTGCTGGACAGCGAATTCTGGAACGCCAGCGCCGCGCCCTGGAAGCGGGTCTCGACGCCGGCCGGCATGCCGATCTCGGCTTCGGCCGCCTTGATGTTCTCGACCGCGTCGGACAGCGAGGCGCCGGGGGCCAGATTGAACGACACCGTCACCATCGGGAACTGGTCGAGCCGGTTCACGGCCAGCACCGTCCTGCCTTCGCTGATATGCGCGACCGACGACAGCGGCACCTGCGCGCCCGAGGACGTGGGTACGTGAATCTGCCCGAGCGCGCTGGGCGACATCTGGAACTGCGGCAGCACCTCGAGCACCACGCGGTACTGGTTGGACTGCGTGAAGATGGTGGAGATCAGCCGCTGGCCAAAGGCGTTGTACAGCGCCTCGTCGATGATGGCGGCGGTGATGCCCAGGCGCGAGGCCGCGTCGCGGTCGATTTCCACCCAGGTCTGCAAGCCGTCGTCCTGCAGGTCGTCGGCCACATCCATCAGGCCGGGCACGGCGCGCAGGCGGTCGACCAGCTTGGGCGTCCATTCGCTCAGCACCTTCAGGTCGGGATTGGACAGCGTCATCTGATACTGCGTGCGGCTGACGCGGTCTTCGATGGTCAGGTCCTGCACCGGCTGCATGTAGACGGTCAGGCCGTCCTGCTTGTTCAGGTTTTCCTGCAGGCGCGCCATCACCGCGCGCAGATCGCCGGTGCGCTCGGCCTGCGGTTTGAGCGAAATCTGCATGCGGCCGGCGCTGAGCGTGGCGTTGCTGCCATCCACGCCGATGAAGGACGACACGGCGGCCACGTCGGGATCCTGCAGCACCAGGCGGGCGGCGGCCTGCTGGCGCTCGGACATGGCGGCAAACGAAATGGACTGAGGCGCCTGCGTGATGGCCTGGATGAGGCCGGTGTCCTGCTGCGGAAAGAACCCCTTGGGCACCACCATGTACAGCAGCACGGTCAGCGCAAAAGTGGCCACCGCCACCACCAGCGTCAGCGTCTGGTGGCGCAGCACCACCTGCAGCATGCGGTCGTACGCGGCGATGACGCGGTCGATGAATGCGCCCGTGGCCCGATGAAAGCGCCCATGCTTCGTTTCGGATTCCGAGCGCAAGAGGCGCGCGCACATCATGGGCGTGAGCGTCAGCGACACCAACAGCGAAATCAGGATGGCCACCGCCAGCGTGATCGCGAATTCCCGGAACAGCCGGCCCACGACTTCGGTCATGAAGAGCAGCGGGATCAGCACGGCGATCAGCGACAGGGTCAGCGAGATCAGCGTGAAGCCGATCTGCGACGCGCCTTTCAGCGCGGCCTGCATCGGCTTTTCGCCTTCCTCGATATGGCGGGCGATGTTCTCGATCATCACGATCGCGTCGTCCACCACGAAGCCCGTGGCGATGGTCAGCGCCATCAGCGTCAGGTTGTTGATGGAGAACCCGGACAGATACATGATGCCGAACGTGCCCACCAGCGACAGGGGCACGACAACGCTGGGAATCAGCGTGGCCGTCAGGCTGCGCAGGAACACGAACGTGACCATGACCACCAGCCCCACGGCCAGCAGCATTTCAAACTGCACGTCGGCGACCGAGTCGCGGATGGTCTGCGTGCGGTCCGACACCACCGTCACGTCCAGCGTGGCGGGCAGCGCGGCGCGCAGTTGCGGCATCAGCGCCTGGATGCGGTCGACCACGTCGATCACGTTGGCGCCGGGCTGGCGCTGGATGTTCAGCAGGATGGCGGGCTTGTCGCCGGCCCATGCGGCCTGGCGCGTGTCCTCGGCCCCCTCGACCGCGCGCGCCACGTCGGCCAGCCGCAGCGGCGCGCCGTTCTTGTACGCGATGATCAGGCTGTTGTAGTCGGTGGGCGACTTGAGCTGGTCGTTCGCGTTGATGGTGGTGGAGCGCTGCGGGCCGTCCAGGTTGCCCTTGGGCTGATTGACGTTGGCGCCGACGATCGCGGTGCGCAGGTCGGTCAGCGACAGGCCGTTGGCCGCCAGCGCCTGCGGGTTCACCTGGACGCGCACCGCGGGCCGCTGCCCGCCCGCCACGCTGACCAGACCCACGCCGGGGATCTGCGACAGCTTCTGCGCCACGCGCGTATCGACCAGGTCGCGCACCTGCGGCAGCGGCATGGTGGGAGACGTGATCGCCAGCGTCAGCACGGCCGCGTCCGCGGGATTGACCTTGTTGTAGGTGGGCGGCACCGGCAGGTCGGACGGCAGCAGGTTCGAGGCGGCATTGATGGCCGCCTGCACCTGCTGCTCGGCCACGTCCAGCGGCAGCGTCAGATTGAATTGCAGCGTGATGACCGAGGCGCCGCCCGAACTGGTGGACGACATCTGGTTCAGGCCGGGCATCTGGCCGAACTGCCGCTCCAGTGGCGAGGTGACCAGCGAGGTCATGACGTCGGGGCTGGCCCCGGGGTACAGCGTCACGACCTGGATCGTGGGGTAGTCGACCTCGGGCAGCGCCGAGACGGGCAGGAAACGGTAGGCGATGAGGCCCGCGATCAGGATGGCCACCATCGACAGGGTGGTGGCCACGGGGCGCAGGATGAATAGGCGCGACGGGCTCACGGCGTTCTCTGCTTACTTGGCCGCGGGCGTGGTGCCGGCCGGCGCGCCCGCGCCGAGCGACTTGTCGCGGGCAGCGGGAATGACTTCGGCGCCCCCCACGATTTCCACCTTGGCGCCGGCGCGCAGGCGGTCGGTGCCTTCGGTGACGACCCGATCCCCGGGCTTGAGACCTTCATTGACGGCGACCATGCCGGCGTTGATGGCGCCCAGCTTCACCGGGCGCACCGCGATCGTATTGTCGTCCTGCACCAGGAAGACGAACGCGCCGGCCGAACCCTGCTGGACCGCGGCCGTCGGAATGGCCGTCACGTCCTTGCGGGTCAGCACGTGCAGCCGCACGTTGACGAACTGGTTGGGGAAAAGCGCATCGTCGGTGTTGTCGAAACGGGCCTTGAGCTTGAGCGTGCCGGTTGCCACGTCGATCTGGTTGTCCAGCGTCTCGAGCGTGCCCGAGGCGATGCGGCGGGTGTCGGCGCGGTCATAGGCGTCGACGGTCAGCGTCTTGCCGGCCGCCAACTCGGCGCGCACTTCCGGCAGCTGCGTTTCGGGCAGGGTGAAGACGACGGAGATGGGTTGGGTCTGGGTGATGACGACCAGCCCGTTGGTGTCGGAGCTGGAAACCAGATTGCCGCGGTCGACCTGACGCAGACCCAGGCGGCCGCTGATCGGCGCGGTGATGCGGGCGTAATCCAGTTGCAGCTTGGCATTGTCGACATTGGCCTGGTCGCTCTTGACCGTGCCTTCGTACTGGCGCACCAGCGCGGCCTGCGTGTCGACCTGCTGGCGGGCGATGGAGTCCTGCTTGAAAAGGGCCTGGTAGCGTTGCAGGTCGCGGCGGGCGTTTTCCAGCTGCGCGAGGTTCTGCATCTGCGTGCCGCGCGCCTGGTCAAGCGCCACCTGGAAGGCGCGCGGGTCCACCTGGGCGAGCAGGTCGCCGGCCTTGACCTGCTGGCCTTCCTGGAAGGCGACGTCCACAAGTTCGCCGCTGACGCGGCTTCGGACGGTAACGGTGTTGTAGGCGGTAACGGTGCCCAGCGAGCGCAGGAAGATGTCGATGTCCTGCTGCGCGGCGGTGGCGATACGGACCGGAACAGGCATGTTGGCCATGGCGGCCGCGGGCGGCCTGCCGCCTGTCCGCCCCCCCGGACCCGCCTGCTTGGCCGACGGCCGCAGCACCACCCAGGCAATCGCCGCGACGGCAAGCAGCAGCAAGACCAGACCGACGACGCGGCGGCGGCTCCAGCGGGAGGGTGGGGATACGGGACGGCTATCGGACATGGACTCGGTTCCGGCACACTCGGAAGGAAAGCCGTATTGTCTACTAGACCGTCCCGGTTTCGGCCCTGGTCCCCGTCAGCCTGAAACTACCCGCAACAGGAATCCGGGCCGCGAAACCGTACGTAACTTGCGCCTAGGAACTGCACAAGGTCATCTGGAACGCCACGTCGCGGGCCACCTGCTGAGGCTTGAACTCCCCGTCCTGCGTGGAAAAACGTATCCAGATCATGTACTTATTGGCGCTGATCTCGGGAAAGACGCCCTGGGCGGGATCCACCCAGACGCGCAGAAGCTGGAACTGCTTGCCGCCCAGCATCTGCTGATAGGCGCCCTGCTCGGCCACGATGTCGGTCTTGCGGCCGGACTCGCGCAACAGGCGCAGCGCCAGCGTCAGACCGTCGTAGAGGGGAATGAAGGGCGACACCCAGGCCTGCAGGTCCGCGCAGCGCGCGGCTTCGGGCTTGTTCTGCCAGGCGTAGTAGGACGGCATGTCGACCTGCGTGGCGCTGCCGGGCATCGACAAGCGGCCGCGCAGGCTGGTCAGCCATTCGTTCTCGCGCAGCGACTGGCCGGTCTTGCCGGGTGCAGCCAGCGCGCTGGCCACCTTTTCCATTTCGCGCAGCATGCTTTCCAGCGCGTCCTGCGCAACGCCAGGATGGTCGCGCAGTCCGACCAGCGCCAGGCGCTGGCGTTCAAGGTCCTGGAGGATCGCCCCCTTTACGTCGGTGCGTTCGCAAGCATCGAGCAGATCGAACAATGAGGAGACGGCAACTTGATGCTGGCGTGAGTCGCCCTCGCGAGCAAAGAAGAAGAGCCTGTCGAACAGGTATTCCAGCCGCAGATAAGCACGGATGCGCTCATTGAAGGGGTATTCGTAAACGATCACGCTTTTTTACAGGCCCTATCAGTGGTTGGCCGGCGGGCCAAGAATTTTCAGGGGTGCCGGCAGCCGCTGGCTTACCGGCCCGTGGTGGTCGCCAGCGCCAGCCAGCGGTCATGCAGGGTCAACGCCCGCGCGCGCAATTGATCCGGCGTGGTCGTTGCGTCGTTGAGTATGACGTCGTCCGCGACCTCCAACCGGCGTGCCCGCGCAGCCTGTGCCGCCATGATACGCCGGATGTCCTGCTCCGTCAGCCCGCTGCGCTGCTGCACGCGGGCCACCTGCGTCTCGGGGTCGCAGTCCACCACGCAGATACGATCCACGCGATCGCGCCAACGGTCCAGGGACTCGACCAACAGGGGCACCACAAAGACCAGATACGATCCTTGGGCGGCCGCCGCCTGACGTTCCGTTTCGCGGCCGATGACCGGATGCAGCACGGCCTCAAGCCGCAGGCGGACCTGCGGATCGGCGAATGCCTGCGCGCGCATCCATGCGCGGTCCAGCGCGCCGTCGGGCGTCAAGGCCTCGCGGCCGAATTCGCGTTCGATCGCCGGCATGGCGGCGCCGCCCGCGGCGGTCAGCGCGCGCGCGATCTCGTCGGTGTCGACCAGGGCCGCGCCCCACTCGGCCAGCATGTCCGCCACGCGGGACTTGCCCGAACCGATGCCGCCCGTCAGACCAATCTTGAACATGCGCCTTTCCTCATGTGCTCATGAATTGCAATACGCCATGCTCGCCGCCCAATAGCAGCATGACCAACCCGGCCAGCGCCAGATAGGGTCCGAAGGGCAAGGGCTGGCCGCGCCGCGCGCGGCCGGTCAGCGTCAATGCGCCGCCAATCAGCACGCCCACCAGCGATGCGCTCAGAAGCAGCATCGGCAAGGCTTCGATGCCAAACCACGCGCCCAGCGCGGCCAGCAGCTTGAAGTCGCCCTGCCCCATGCCTTCGCGCCCGGTCAGCAGGCGGAACACATGAAAGATAACCCACAGGAACAGGTATCCCGCCACGGCTCCGACCACTGCCATCTGCACGCTGGCGAACGCATCGAAGAGGTTCACCAGCAGACCCGCCCACACCAGCGGCTGGGTCAGCACATCGGGCAGCAGCGTCGTTTCGAAATCGATCCAGGCCAGCGCCACCAGCGTGGCCGACAGGCCCATGGCGGCAAGCGCGATCGGCGTCGCGCCAAAGCGCAGCGCGCAGCCGGCAAAAAGCGCGCAGGTCAGCAGTTCGATGACGGGATAGCGCCAGCCGATGGGCGCATGGCAGGCGGCACACCGGCCGCGCAGCAACAGCCAGCCGAGCAGGGGAATTCGCGCCATGCGGTCCAGGGGCGCCTCGCAGGCGGGGCAATGCGAGGCCGGCGACAGCAAGCCATAGTGGCCGGGCGGCCGCGGCTTGCCGGCCGCGTCCATGCACTGCGCCTGCCACTCGCGCTCCATCATGCGCGGCAGCCGATGGGTCAGCACCGTCAGCCAGTTGCCCACGAACAAGCCGGCCAGCGCCGCCGCGCCAATGAAGACGCCCAGGGGCAGATCAAGGTTTTGCCACATCGCCGTCACCACCCTGCGTGGCCCGGACACGGCTGCCCATCCGACAGGCCGGCGATGGCGCAAGGGATGAGGGGCCGCGCGCGGCCATGTCGTAATTTGTGCATAAAGTGCGGCAAATGCCCGGGAACGGCTAAGGGGAACGTATCGAATCTTCGCATAAGTGCGTAAAATCGGAGACAGACTCAATTCACGGATAAGCTGCCATGGCCGCGCGCGTCGATATCGTTTCCCGCTCCCCCAAACTCGGCGTCATGGGGCTGCTGTTAGCGGGCGCCGTGATAGGCGCTACCGGCTGCGCCAAGCAGAAGACCGAAGGCTACTACGACCTGCCGGCGGAAAGCACCGTGACCGACGCGCAGTATCAGGGCTCGGGCGCCGGCTACCGCAACATCATCCGCGCGCCGTCGCAAGTGCAGATCGAGCTCAAGCCCGACGCGCGCCGTCAGCAGAACCAGAACCAGCAGGCCGTTGCCGCGGGCCAGACCACCGAAGACGGCCAAGCCGTGCCCGAAGGCGCCGAAGGCGGCTCGGGCGGATCGGGCGGATCGGCACCTGCGCCCGCCGCGGCGCCTGCCGCCGCGCCCAGCGGCATCACCCACAGCCTGGTGCCGCAGCCTCAGACCTACATGGGCACGCTGCCGTGTTTCTCGCCCGCCATGCAATGCACGGCCCAGCGCGTGACGTTGACGCTGGCCCCCAATGGCCGTTGGCGCGGCCGCACCGCCTACCTGGACAACGATCCCAAGAAGGGTCCGCCCGTGTCCGAGCAAGGCTGCTGGGACGCCACCGACGAACGTCCGCCGCGCGTCATCCTGATGGACGGCCAGGGCAACGTCCGGGTGGAATTCCTGGTTGCGGCCAACAATGTGCTGCGCGTGCGCTCGATTGGCGGCCAGACGCCCAACCTGAACTACAACCTGACCCGCCAGCCGGATCTGGACCCCATCGACGAGCTGGCAAACGCCGCCGCCCCCAAGTGCCCCTGATCAAAAGGCTGTCCGCCCGCGGCGCCTGAACGCCGCCGGACACAACGCCCACGCACCCCTTTCCGGGCCTGACGAACACCCTGTTCGTCAGGCCCGAATTCATTGGGCGACGACATTGGGGCGGCGCGGCAGGCGCCGCAAGCACGACGGGCGCGACAGACGCGACAGGCCCGACAGGCGTGGCCAGCGTGGCGGCAACGTCAGGGAGGCACCGGTTTCGATGGGCATGCGCCGTAGGCGCCGGCGGGTTCGTGCAGCACCTGGGCCGGCGCGCTGGCACCGCCCGAAGGCGGCATCGGGCTGGGGCGCCACTGCGCGCCCGGGACGGGCGAGGCGCCTGACTGCCCGTGCGCACACAACCGGCACGCAAGCTGCATGGCGTTTCGGGCGCCGAGTTTGGCGAAGATGCGGGCGCGATGGGCCTCGACCGTGCGCAGGGAGATGCCCAGGTCGATGGCGATGACCTTGTTGGCCCGCCCGGCCGCCACGTAATCGACGATCTGGCGTTCGCGGGCGGTCAGGGAGGACAGGACGGCGTCGAGTTCGGGGTGAGGAAAAGACATGGGGCAGCTCGCTTGCAATGTAGGATTGCAAACAGTCTGCCCCGGTGTCACAGCCGGCGTAAGCTGACAATTCTGATAGGGGGTGACCAAAACACCCCGCATCATGCGCCCGCGGCTAGCCCGCCTTCCGCCTGCCTCAGGCGGTGTAGTCCAGTTCCAGGTTGTCGATCAGCCGCGTGGCGCCCAGCTTAGCGGCAGCCAGCACCACGACGGGTTCGCCGGCTTGCAGATCCGCGGCCTCGGGGCGCTTCAGATCGCGCTGGCGGCGCAGGGCCACGTAATCCACCTTCCAGCCGCGCTGCGTCAGGCGCTGGACGGCGTCGTTCTCCAGGGCGGCGGCGTCGCGCTCACCCCGGGCCAGACGCCGGCCGATCTCTTGCAGTTCGGCGTACAGCGCCGGCGCTTCGGCACGTTCGGCTTCGCTCAGGTACCGGTTGCGCGAGGACAGCGCCAGCCCGTCGTCCGCGCGCACGGTTTCATGCGCCAGCACCTCGACGGGCAACTGGAACTGGCGGCACATGTTGCGCACCACCATCAGCTGCTGGTAGTCCTTCTTGCCGAACACGGCCACACGCGGCTGCACGCACGAGAACAGCTTGAGCACGACCGTGCTGACCCCGGCGAAAAATCCCGGACGGAACTCGCCTTCCAGGATGTCGCCCAGGTCGTCGGGCGGCTGGATGCGGAAATTCTGCGGTTCGGGGTACATCTCGCGTTCGTTCGGCGCGAACAGCACGTAGACGTCGCGCGCCGCTTCAAGCTTTTCGATGTCGGCGGCCAGGGTGCGCGGATACTGGTCGAAGTCCTCGTTCGGGCCGAATTGCAGGCGGTTCACGAAGATGCTGGCCACGACGGGATCACCGTGCTGGCGCGCCAGCTTCATGAGCGCGAGGTGGCCTTCGTGCAGGTTGCCCATGGTGGGCACGAACGACACGCGGTTCTGTCCGCGCAGGTGATCGCGCAATTCCTGGATGGTGTGTACGACTTTCAAGGGAAATCTCCGGGGGAGTGGCGCCCGGTCAGGATCAGGCCGCGACCGCTGCCACGCTGGTGTACGCCAGGCGCACGTAGATGGGAGCATAAGGCTCCGCCTGCGTGATCTCCAGCAGCGATTCGCGCGCCAGCTCGAGCATGGCGATGAAATGCACGACAACGACCGCGGCGGGCGCGCCCTCGCGGACGCGCTCCATGAACAGGTCGCCGAATTCCATGAAACGCACGTCGTTCAGGCGGCGCAGGATGTGCGTCATGTGATCGCGCACCGACAGCTGCTCGCGCGTGATGTGGTGATGCTGGTTCAGCTTGGCCCGTTTCATGATGTCGGCCCACGCCGCGCGCAGGTCGTCCACACTGACGTCCGGCAGCGCGCGCTCGACGCTCAGGTCGGCCACGGCCTGGCTGCTGACGAAATCGCGGCCCAGTTGCGGCAGCTTGTCCAGCTTCTGGGCGGCCAGCTTCATCTGCTCGTATTCGAGCAGGCGGCGCACCAGTTCGGCGCGCGGATCCTCGGGCTCTTCGCCGGTGTCGGTCTTTTTGACCGGCAGCAGCATGCGCGACTTGATCTCGATGAGCATGGCCGCCATCAATAGGTATTCGGCGGCCAGTTCGAGGTTGGTGATGCGGATCTGATCCACGTACGACAGGTACTGCCGCGTGACATCCGCCATGGGGATGTCCAGAACGTTGAAGTTCTGCTTGCGGATCAGGTAAAGCAACAGGTCCAGCGGCCCTTCGAAGGCTTCGAGAAAGACTTCCAGCGCATCGGGCGGAATGTACAGATCCGTCGGCATCTGGAACAGCGGCTCGCCGTACAGACGCGCAAACGCCACGCTATCGATGGTGTCGGGCGTGCTGTCGACGGACGGTTCCACTAGCTTGGCCAGGGCATCGCCCGGCACCGAGGGGTTCTGGACCATGTGTGCCGCAAAAGTATCAGTCGGCCTGATACACGTACGGCTTTTGCGCCACGCGGGCCGCGCGGAAGCCTTCGAGCAGCTCCTGGTCCTGCTGCTTGTCCCAGAGACGGGCGCGTCCCTCGCGCTGGCGCTCTTCCGTGCCAGGGTGGGATTTCTTGTAGTCCTTCAGGAACTGGGTGATCTCGGATTCGTAGTTGGTCGCCATGGCACCAATTTCATTAGGTTGCAGATGTCGCGAGTTTACTTCACGGCGGCCGGATCCCCGGCGTTACAATCGTCAGGCTCTCATTGCAGCCTTCCGACATGTCCGCAGAATCCGCAGCCGCAGCCAATCCCGCTCCGCCCTCAACCCCGGACGCGGTGCGCGCGGCGCGCATGATCCCCTTCATCGTGGGGTGCGCGCTCTTCATGCAGATGCTGGACGCCACGGTCGTGGCGACCGCCCTGCCCGCCATGGCCCGGGCCCTGGGGTCCACCCCCGTGCGGCTCAACGTGGCCATCACGTCCTACCTGCTGGCCGTCGCCGTCTTCGTGCCCATCAGCGGCTGGGCGGCCGACCGCTACGGCGCCCGGCGCGTCTTCATCACCGCGATTGGCCTGTTCACGCTCAGTTCCGTCGCGTGCGCCCTGTCGCAGGATCTGCAACAGCTCGTGCTGGCGCGGATCGTGCAGGGCATGGCGGGCGCCATGATGGTGCCCGTGGGGCGGATCATCCTCTTGCGCACCGTGCCCAAGCAGGATCTGCTCAAGGCCATGTCCTTCCTGTCCATTCCGGCGCTGCTGGGACCGGTGATCGGACCGCCGCTGGGCGGCTTCATGGTCACGTACATGTCGTGGCACTGGATCTTCCTGATCAACATCCCGATCGGCATCCTGGGCATCTTCCTCGTCCTGCGCTTTGTCGCGGAAATCCGCGAAACCGGCACGCCCCGCCTGGACTGGATCGGCTTCCTGCTCAGTTCGGTGTGCCTGGCCACGCTGGTCAGCGGCTTCGAGGCCATCGGCCGCGACGTCATGCCGCTGCCCATCTTGCTCAGCCTCATCGGCGTGGGCATCGTCTGCGGGCTGCTGTACGGCGTGCACGCGCGGCGCACCGAACATCCCATCATCGACCTGTCCCTGATGCGGATTCCCACCTTCGCCATCTCCACGCTGGGCGGCAACCTGTGCCGCTTCGCCGTCGGCGCCACGCCCTTCCTCCTGGCCATGCTGCTGCAGGTGGGTTTTGGGCTGTCGCCGTTCTCGGCCGGGCTCATCACTTTCGCCAGCGCCGCCGGCGCGCTGCTGATGAAATTTGTCGCCACGCCCATCGTGCAGCGCTTCGGCTTTCGCCGCGTGCTGACCCTGAACGCCATCCTGACTGGCGGCTTCATCATCGTCTGCGGCGCCTTCAACCCGGCCACGCCCGTCTGGCTGATGATCGCCATCCTGCTGGTGGGCGGCTTCTTCCGGTCGTTGCAGTTCACCGGGGTAAATACGCTAACCTATGCCGACATCCCGCCCGCCAAGATGAGCCGCGCCAGCAGCTTCTCGGCCATGGCGCAGCAACTGGGCATCACGCTGGGCGTCGGGGTGGCCGCGGTCACGCTGAACATCAGCATGTCGCTGCGCGGCGCCGAAACGCTGGCCATCAGCGACGTGGTCGCCGGCTTCGTCGTCATCGGCCTGCTGTGCATGGCATCGACCTTCTCTTTTAGACGCCTCGACCCGCTGGCCGGGGCACACCTGAACGGCGCGAAAAACAGTGACGACGAATGAATTTGTCCTAGCCCTGGACCAGGGCACGACCAGCTCCCGAGCCATCGTCTTTGACCGCGAAGGCGTCGTGCGCGGCGTTGGCCAACGCGAATTCCGCCAGCACTATCCGCGTCCAGGCTGGGTCGAGCACGATGCCAACGAGATCTGGCACAGCCAGCTCGACGTCGCCCGCGAAGCCCTGCGCAACGCCGGCGCGGCCGCCGCCGACATCGCCGCCATCGGCATCACCAACCAGCGCGAAACCACCCTCATCTGGGAACGCGCCACCGGCCGTCCCCTTGCCCGCGCCATCGTCTGGCAAGACCGCCGCACCGCGCCCCTGTGCGACAAGCTCCGCCAGGACGGCCATGGCGACTTCCTGCAGGCGCGCACCGGCCTGGTCGTCGACGCCTACTTCTCCGGCACCAAGCTCGCCTGGCTGCTGGATCACGTGCCCGGTGCGCGCAGCACGGCCGAACGCGGCGAACTGGCCTTCGGCACCGTCGACACCTGGCTCATCTGGCAACTGACCGGCGGCGCCGTCCACAGCACAGACCCCAGCAACGCCTCGCGCACCATGCTGTTCGACCTGCACACGCAGGACTGGAACGACGACATCCTGGCGCTGCTCAATATCCCGCGCAGCGTGCTGCCCCAGATCGCGCCCAGCAGCGCCATCGTCGGCGACGCCCTGCCCGAATGGCTGGGCGGCTCCGTGCCCATCGCCGGCGTCGCGGGCGACCAGCAGGCCGCCACCTTCGGCCAGGCCTGCTTCACGCCCGGCATGGCCAAGAACACCTACGGCACCGGCTGCTTCATGCTCATGAACGTCGGCGACAAACCCGTCGAATCGCGCAACAACCTCTTGTCCACCGTCGGCTGGGGCCTGCCCCAACCCGGCCACGACAAATGGAAGCCCGCCTACATGCTAGAAGGCGGCGTCTTCGTCGCCGGCGCAGCCGTCCAATGGCTGCGCGACGGCCTGGGCATCATCCAGCGCTCCGAAGACATCGAATCCCTGGCCGCCAGCGTCTCGGACACCGACGACGTCTTCATGGTCCCCGCCTTCGCCGGCCTGGGCGCCCCCCACTGGGACCCCTACGCCCGAGGCACCCTCGTCGGCCTGACCCGCGGCACCACCCGCGCCCACATCGCCCGCGCCACGCTGGAATCCATCGCCCTGCAAAGCGCGGAACTACTCACCTGCATGAACGCCGACAGCGGCATCGCCCTGACGGAACTGCGCGTCGACGGCGGCGCTGCACGCAATGACTTGCTGATGCAGATGCAGGCTGACATTCTGGGCGTTCCGGTTGTCCGCCCCAGGGTTCCCGAATCCACCGCCCTGGGCGCGGCGGGTCTGGCAGGCTTGGCCGTTGGTTTCTGGTCGAGCCAGGATGAATTCGCCTCCAAGTGGCAAGCCGAACGCACGTTCAGCCCGACTTGGCCGGAATCTGTCCGGGAAGCGCGAATGAAGCGGTGGCGGCAGGCGGTGGAATTGTCTAAAGGCTGGTCGGCTGGGGCGGGCAAGTAACGGCGCGTTGGAGAACCGGTGTCAGACACCCAGCCACACTGCGACAAGTTGAGCCGTCATTTCAAGGGTGTCAGACACCTACGCCGTGGGTGTCTAACATCTACGCAGCGGCCGATGGCGGCAAGAACTCAAAAACCAAGCCGCACACGCGAAGCGTCATCGCCACGACGCAAGACACCGCGTAAGTCACCGGAGGCCGCCCGCGCGGCCGAACGGTGACGGGCAGCGCAAACTGCTTCAAAACCACGCTGACGTCGAAAAGCACCTCAAGAACTCCACCCGACCCAGCGACCGCCAAGCTCAGGTCACTCGAGCCCGGTGCGGCGTCGGCCTGGGGTGCGCGGGGCGTGTAGATGCGCCCGAGGGAATCTGAAGGAAGCGCCGAAGGCGCTGACGAAGATGACAACGGGGCAGTCCGGAGCGAAGGCTCTGGACCGCAATCGTAGCCCCGCGCGCCCCAGGCCGACGCCGCGCCGGGCGTCTAAAGAACCTTTCCCACCGCCGGCAGCCCCGGCGCGCGGGGATAACAACTTTTAAAACGCCTCGCCCACAAAAATACGGACAGCCCCCCCGCCCTCAGCATTCAAGCGCAAATCCCATTCGCACCCAGCCGTGTCGTAGGTCCCTGTCAAAGACAATCAAAGCCCTACCATTCAAGCAGCCCGAACCCCAATCGCCACCACCCTCGCAGTGAACCCCTTCAACAACTCCTCCCGCATCGCCTCAGCCCGCGACATCGACGCCTCCTTCACATGCCCGTACCCGCGAATCTCCTCGGGCACGCTAGCCAGCGCCACCGCCTTATCCAGATTCCCGCGATTCAACTTCCCCAAGATCGCCGTCATCGTCTCCCGATACTCCTGGATCAACGCCCGCTCCGCCCGCCGCTCCTTCGTATACCCGAACGGATCGAACCGCGACCCGCGCAAGAACCGCATCCGCGCCAGCACGCCAAACACCTTCAGCATCCCCGGCCCGTAAGCCCGCTTCACCAGATGCCCATCCTTGTCCCGCCGCGCAAACACCGGCGGCGCCAAGTGAAAGCGCAGCTTCCAATCCCCCTCGAACTGCTCACCCACCCGCTTCACAAACTCCCCGTCCGAGTACAGCCGCGCGACTTCGTACTCGTCCTTGTAGGCCATCAGCTTGAAGTAATAGCGCGCCACTGCCAGTGCCAATCGGTTCGTGCCCGTCGCCTCCCGCTCCGCCCGCGCCACCTTGTTCACCAGGTCCGTGTACTGCTTTGCATACGCCGCGTCCTGGTACTGCGTCAGAAAGGCCTCGCGCACCGCCACCATCCGCGCCAGTTCGCCCGCCGGCTGCTTCAAGTCCGCCACGGGAGTCGGCGCCCGCGGCCGCGTGATCTCGATGATGTCATCCGGCTGCGCGGGCGACACGCCGCCGTTGGCCATCAGACGCGCCACCGCCGCCGGCTCGTGCGCCGCGCGGCGCCCCCATGCGAATGCCGCAAGATTGTTCGCCACCTGCTGGCCGTTCAGTTCGATCGCCCGCAACAGCGCCTCGCGCGACAGCGGTATCCAGCCCTTCTGAAATGCGTAGCCCATCATCAGCGGATTTGAGTAGATCGCATCGCCCAGCAGCACCACAGCCATCGCGGCTGCGTCCACCGCGGCCAGGTTGTCCTTGCCGCACGCGCTTTGCAGATCCGACGTCAGACTCGCGCCCGGCAGCGTCCACGATGGGTTCGACACGAACGCCGCCGTCGGCGCCGTATCGCTATTGAGCAGGACGTGCGTGCGCCCTGGCGTCACCCGGGCCATCGCCTCCGGACTCGTCGCCACCACCAGATCGCCCGCCAGCAGCAGGTCTGCCTCGCCCATCGCCACCCGCGTGTTCAGCAAATGATCCGGCGAGCCTGCCAGCACCACATGGGAAAACACCGCGCCGCCCTTCTGCGCCAGCCCCGCCATGTCCAGCACCGAACAGCCCTTGCCCTCCAGGTGCGCCGCCATGCCCAGCAACTGGCCGATCGTCACCACGCCCGTCCCGCCCACCCCCGCGATGAACACCCCATAAGGCGCATCCAGTCCGTGCGGGCGCGGCAAGGGCACACCCTCGTCCGGCGCGCCGCCCGACTGCGCCAGCGCTTGCGGCTTTCTCAGCTTGCCGCCTTCCACCGTCACCAGGCTGGGGCAAAAGCCCTTCAGACAGGAAAAGTCCTTGTTGCAGCTTGACTGGTTGATCTTGCGCTTGCGCCCGAACTCGGTCTCCAGCGGCTCCACCGACAGACAGTTCGACTTCGCCGAGCAGTCGCCACACCCCTCGCACACCCGTTCATTGATGACCACGCGGCGCGCCGGATCCGGATAGGCATTGCGCTTGCGGCGGCGGCGCTTTTCCGTGGCGCAGGTCTGGTCGTAGATCAGCACCGACACCCCCGGATGCTCGCGCAGCTCGCGCATCACCGCGTCCAGCTCGTCGCGGTGGCGCACCGGCACACCCGGCGCCAGGTCCGACACCTCCACGTACTTGCGCGGATCGTCCGTCACCACCACGATCTTCTCGATGCCCTCGGCCGCCACTTGGCGCGTAATCATCGGCACGCTGATCGGGCCGTCCACCGGCTGCCCGCCCGTCATCGCGACCGCGTCGTTGAACAGGATCTTGTATGTGATCGGCGCCTTGGCCGCCACCGCTGCCCGAATCGCCAGCAGCCCCGAATGAAAGTAGGTGCCGTCGCCCAGGTTCGCAAACACGTGCTTTTCCTCGGTGAACGGCGCCTGCCCCAGCCACGGCACGCCCTCGCCGCCCATCTGCGTGAAAACGTCCGTGCCGCGGTCCATCCATCGCACCATGTAGTGGCAGCCGATGCCCGCCATGCCGCGAGACCCCTCCGGCAGGCGCGTCGACGTGTTGTGCGGACAGCCCGAACAGAACCAGGGCTTGCGCTCCTCGACCACGCGCGGACGCGCCAGCGCCGCTTCGCGGGCTCGAATGAATTCCAGCCGCGCCTCGATGCCCGCGCGCACGTCGTCCGGCAACGCGAAACGCAACAGGCGCGCCCCGATCGCCTTGGCAACCATCGCGGGCGAAAACTCGTAATGCGCCGGCAGCAGCCAGTTGCCCTGCGGCACCGACCACTCGCCGCCATCCTTGTCGTCGAACTTGCCCACCACCCGAGGAATCTTCTTGCCGCTACCGATCCAGCTGAACAGCTCCTCCTTCAGCTGGTACTCCAGCACCTGGCGCTTTTCCTCCACGACCAGGATCTCGTCCAGCCCTTCCGCGAAACGCTGCGTGCCCGCGGACTCCAGCGGCCACACCATGCCCACCTTGAACAGCCGCACGCCGATGCGCCGGCACACGTCTTCGGACAGCCCCAGGTCCGACAGCGCCTGGCGCGTGTCCAGATAGGCCTTGCCCGAAGTCATGATGCCGAAGCGCGCCGCCTGCTGCGGCACCTCCCAGAGCTCCCGGTTCAACCCGTTGGCGCGCGCATAGGCCAGCGCCGCATACAGCTTGTAGTCCAAGAGCCGCGCTTCCTGCTGCAACGGCGTGTCCGGCAGCCGGATGTTCAGGCCGTCCGGCGGCAGCTGGAAATCCTCGGGCAGCACGATGCGCACCCGGTGCGGATCCACGTCCACGGACGCCGATACCTCCACGATGTCGGTGATGCACTTCATGCCGACCCACACCCCCGCGTACCGGCTCATCGCCCAGCCGTGCAGGCCGTAGTCCAGCACCTCCTGCACGCTGGACGGGAACAGCACCGGGATCATGCAGGCCTTCAGGATGTGGTCGCTCTGATGCGGCAGGGTCGACGACTTGGCGGGATGGTCATCGCCCGCCACCACCAGCACGCCGCCGTGGCGCGCCGTGCCCGCCGCGTTGGCATGCTTGAAGACGTCGCCGCAGCGGTCCACGCCCGGCCCCTTGCCGTACCACATGCCGAACACGCCGTCGTACTTGGCGCCGGGAAAAAGGTTCACCTGCTGCGTGCCCCACACCGCCGTCGCGGCCAGGTCCTCATTGATGCCCGGCTGGAACTCCACGTGGTGCGCCTTCAGATGGGCGGCGGCCTTCCACATGTTCTGGTCGACGCCGCCCAGCGGCGAGCCCCGGTACCCCGACACGAATCCCGCCGTGTTCAACCCTGCCTGCGCATCGCGCACGCGCTGCATCATGGGCAGCCGCACCAGCGCGTGGATGCCGCTCATCCAGGCGCGGCCGGATTGCAGGGTGTATTTGTCGTCGAGCTGAACGGATTCGAGCGCCGCGCGGACGGCGGGCGTGAGGGGGGCATTCATGTCTACTCCAACATCGGATGCCCCAACAAGCGGCGCGCAGCTCCACAGAACGCACGCGGGCCAGCAAGGGCCGTGAAAGTGAAGTCCTGATGCGTTCACGCCTTCTGCGGGCCGAATCGCGCTTGCCGCGCCGGCTGGCCAAAAAATAGGGCCAGCTGACGCTAGTCCTTTCGGTTGTACCCCCTGGCCCTCGGGCGGGCAATAGGGCGATGCGATAATTGCCGGCATGGACTTCGCCCCTCGCATCGTCGCCTGGCAGCGCCAGCACGGCCGCCACGATCTCCCCTGGCAGAACACCCGGGATCCCTACCGGATCTGGCTATCCGAAATCATGCTGCAGCAGACACAGGTAGCCACTGTCATCCCCTACTACGAGCGCTTTCTGCAACGCTTTCCGGACGTCGCGGCGCTGGCCGCCGCCTCGCAGGAAGACGTGATGCCGTACTGGGCAGGCCTGGGCTATTACGCCCGCGCCCGCAACCTGCACCGCTGCGCCCAGGAGATCGTGCGCGACTGGGACGGGCGCTTTCCGCCCACCGCCGAGGCCATCGCCACCCTGCCCGGCATCGGCCGGTCCACCGCCGCAGCCATTGCCGCGTTCTCGAACGGCGAGCGTTCACCCATCCTGGACGGCAACGTCAAGCGCGTGTTCACCCGTCACTTCGGCATAGCGGGCGATCCGGCCAAGCGCGAGGTCGAGCAGCGTCTTTGGGCGCTGGCGCATGCGCAGGTGGACGCCGCGCCGGGACTCGACATGGCGGCGTACACGCAGGGGCTGATGGACCTGGGCGCCACGCTCTGCACACGCGGCAAGCCCGCCTGCGACCGATGCCCCGTGGCGGACACTTGCGTCGCGCGCCGAGAAGGCCGCCAGGCCGAGTTGCCCACGCCCAAAGTGCGCAAGGCCATCCCCGAGCGCGAGACCTGTATGTTGGTGCTGCGGCACCAGGGCGCTTTCCTGCTGCAACAGCGCCCCGAACCGGGCATCTGGGGCGGCCTGTGGAGCCTGCCCGAATTCGACGCGGCAGGCGACCCCGACAGCGCATCACGCGCGTTGGGGCTGGAGCCGGAGCAGCGCTTCGAACTTGCCGCTTTCGCCCACACGTTCACGCACTACCGGCTGCACATCCGTCCTTGGCTCGTGCCGGTGCGCGCGGTCGCGCTGCGGGAACCGGCCCTGCCCGAGCGCTGGGTGCCGGCGGACAAGCTGGGGACGATGGCGCTGCCCGCGCCGGTCAAGAAGCTGCTGCAAGGGCTGGTGGATGCGGGGATGCAGGACAGCCTGTTTGGCGAGGAAAACGCGGCATAGCGATCGGGCGGGTAATCCGGCGTGGGCTGGAGCGGTGTCAGACACCCTGCCAACACTGCGCCACACCCACGACCGCCGCTCCAGGGTGTCAGACACCGTTCAAGCGGCAGCACCGTCGCGCCTTGGTCAAAAACATCGGTTACGCGCACGCTAATGCAGGTGTCTTACGCCAATGCAGGTGGCAGGCACCCCTTCGACGCAGCAACAATCCGACGCAACGCAGGTGTCTGACACCCCTGCGGCGCAGCAACAAGCCCTCGGCCATCTCGCTCGGGTGTCAGACACCGGTCAAACAGCAGCACCGTTGCCCCTTGGCGGAAAACGCCGGGCAATCTACGGCGCCGTCCCATTCCAGAGTCAGACGCCCGCCCCGCTCAGCAGCATCACCAGCTTCAGATCCGGGTGCGTCGCCAGGCGGAAGGTGATCTGCTGATACGCCAGCTTGCCGCGGCGCGGGTGCTGGAATTCGCGCAGCCCGCCTTCGCGCTCCACCACCGCGTGGCGGGTCCACCAGTGTGAGAAAACCACGCTTTGCCGGCTCAAGCTGTCCAGCAGCGCCAGCACGGCCGGTTCGTCCAGATGTGCGCCCGCATCGGCGCGGAACTCGGCCACCACACGGCGGGCGCGTTGGTCCCAGTCGACCACCAGCTCGCGCGCGGCGGGGTCCAGGAAGATGTATCGCAGCAGGTTCGGGGCGGGGTCGCGTTCGGGCCAGTGGTCGAACAGGTCGACCAGCGGCGCATTGCACGCCAGCACGTTCCAGGCGCGGTCCAGCACATAGGCCGGCGCATTGATCGCGTTCACGCATTCCTGCAGCGGGCCCGGCGCGCCGCCGGCGTCGTCGCGGGCGTGCTGCGGGTCGGCGCAATCGGCCAGGTCGAAGAGATAGGCGCGTTCCGCCCGCGCCAGTTGCAGCACGCCGGCGATGCGTGACCACACCGACGGCGACACCGACACCTCGCGCCCCTGCTCGATCCACGTGTACCAGGTGACGCTGATGCCGCAAAGCTGCGCCACCTCTTCGCGCCGCAGGCCGGGCGTGCGGCGGCGCGATCCCTCGGGCAGGCCCGCCATCTGCGGCGTGATGCGCGACCGCGCGCTGCGCACGAACTCGCCCAGCGCGTGGCGGCGCAGATGAGAGCCTTCGTGGCCGGGCGTGACGGGCTGGGGGGAAGTATTCATACCAGGATGAGCAATGGGCTTGTACGTGTATACGGGCCCGCCTATCTTAGCGCCTGCACCCTTTCGCAATCTCGAAAGGATTCCCGGCAACAATCCGCGCCGCGTTCCCGACACAAGGACCCCTCATGACCGCCAGCACCCACGACGCCGCCGTCGACCGCCAATTCAGCCCCCGCGCCGCCGCCTACCTGACCAGCGCCGTGCACGCGCAAGGCGAAGACCTGGTTCAGATGGCCGCCATTGCCGGCCAGCACCCCGCCGCGCGCGTCTTGGATCTGGGCTGTGGCGGCGGCCACGTGAGCTTTCACGTGGCCCCGCAAGTCGCGCAGGTGACCGCCTACGACCTGTCGCAGCAGATGCTGGACGTCGTCGCCGCCGAAGCCGCCAAGCGTGGCCTGGCCAATCTGGTCACCCGACAAGGCAAGGCCGAGTACCTGCCCTTCGGCGACGGCGAATTCGACCTGGTGATGTCGCGCTATTCCACCCACCACTGGCAGGACGCCGGGCGCGGACTGCGCGAGGCCTTCCGCGTGCTCAAGCCGGGCGGCATTGCCGTGTTCGCCGACGTGGTGTCGCCGGGCGAACCGTTGCTGGACACCTGGCTGCAAACCATCGAGGTGCTGCGCGACACCTCGCACGTGCGCGACTACTCGGTGGCCGAATGGACCCGCATGCTTACCGAGGCCGGCTTCACGCTGCAGGAACTGGCGCCGCGCCGCCTGCCGCTGGAATTCCAGTCGTGGGTGACGCGCATGCGCACGCCCGACACGCTGGTCGCAGCGCTGCGCCACATGTTCGGCATCGCGCCGGACGTCGTGCGCGCGCACTTCGACGTGCGCGACGATGCCTCGTTCACCAGCGACACGGCGACCATCGTGGTGCGCAAGCCGGGCTGAACCGCAAGCCCGAGTCGGCCCGCAGGCGCCGTCAGCCCGCCGACGCGCGATGCATCGCGGACAAGGCGCCCGCGACACTCTGGCTGCGCAGCAACTGCGCAGCCGCGCCCACCGCCCGCACGAATCGCGGTTCCTGCCCCAGGTCGCCGAACACCGGTTCAAAGCCCGTCATCACGCCCGCCCACGCCAACATCGCCGCCGGTCCCTCGCCCGCCTGCTCGGCCCGCTCACGCCGATGCGCCAGCGCTTGGGCCATCGGATCCTGGATCTCGTAGACGCGCCCCGCCTCATCCGCCCCGCGCAGGAACCGCAGCCATCCCGCCACGGCCAGCGCCAACCCGGGGATCGGCGCATCCGCCGCCAGCCGGTCGCGCACGGTGCCGAGCAGCCGCTGCGGCAATTTCTGCGAACCGTCCATCGCGATCTGCCGCGTCTGGTGCCTGAGCGCCGGATTGGCAAACCGATGCAGCAGCCCTTCGCGATACGCAGCCAGATCCAGCCCCGGCAGCGGCGGCAGCGTCGGCTCGATCTCCTGGCTCATCAGCGCGCGCAGATACCGCCGCATGCCCGGCTGCGCCATCGCCTCGTCCACGGTGGCCCACCCCGCCATCACCGACAGATACGCCAGCGCCGAATGCGCACCGTTGACCATGCGAAGCTTCAGCGTTTCGAACGGCGCCGCGTCCGCCACGAAGCGCGCACCGCCTGCGGTCCAGTCCGGCCGGCCCGCCGCAAACCGGTCTTCGACGACCCATTCCAGATAAGGCTCGGCCACCACAGGCCAGGCATCTCGCACGCCCAGCGCCGCAGCGATCGCCTGGCGGTCTGCGTCCGTCGTGCGCGGCACGATGCGGTCGACCATCGAGCACGGAAACGTGCACGCCGACGCGATCCATTCGGTCAATCCGGCGTCCACGCGTGCCGCGAATGTGAGCACCAGCGCGCGCAGCAGGTGGCCATTGGCGGGCAGGTTGTCCAGCGACATCACCGTGACCGGCGCCAGGCCTGCCGCGCGGCGCAACTGCAGGCCGTGCACGAGAAACCCGATGACGCCGCGGGGCGTCGCGGGTTGCGCAAGGTCATGCACGATGTCGGGATGGTCCGGATTCAGGCGGCCGCTGGCCGGATCGTGACAATAGCCCTTCTCGGTGACCGTGATGCTGACGATGCGCGTGCCGGGCGCCGCAATGCGGTCCAGCACGGCTTGCGGATCCTCGGGCGCGACCAGCGTCTCGCGCAGGCAGCCGATCACGCCAAGGCGTTGCCGGGGCGCGCCGCTGGCGTCGGCATCGCGCAGCGCCAGCGCATAAAGGCCGTCCTGCGGCGCCAACGCGTCGCGCGTATCGGTCTGGCGCAACGACACGCCGCAGATGCCCCAATCCGCACTCGCGACCGCGCGCAGCGCGGCGTCGTTCACTGCGGCCAGATGCGCCCGCGCAAAAGCGCCCAGGCCCAGATGCACGATGCCGATGCCCAGCGCGGCCCGGTCAAAACCAGGACGCGCCACGTGCGCGGGCAAGGCGTCCAGCGTCCGCGCGTCCAGCCGGCCGCCCTCGCCTACCAGTTCCATAGCGTGCCGTCGTGCTGCAACCGGTTCACGGGCAGGTACGCGCGCTGATAGGGGTACCGCGCCGCCAGCTTCTCGTCGATGTCGACGCCGTGGCCCGGGGCCTCGCCCGGATACAGCATGCCCTGCTCGAACGTGTAGGCGTGCGGGAAGACGGCATCCGTCTCCTCGGTGTGCCGCATGTATTCCTGGATGCCGAAATTCGGCACCCACAGGTCAAAGTGCAGCGCCGCGCCCATGCAGACCGGCGACAGGTCCGTGGCCCCGTGGCAGCCGGTGCGCACCTGGTAGAGCGAGGCCATGT
Organism: Achromobacter sp. E1; assembly: GCF_037039475.1. Taxonomy (NCBI): domain Bacteria; kingdom Pseudomonadati; phylum Pseudomonadota; class Betaproteobacteria; order Burkholderiales; family Alcaligenaceae; genus Achromobacter; species Achromobacter sp. E1. Next base: position 505,370 of record NZ_CP146253.1, on the reverse strand, counting down.
CGGCAATGCGGCGCAGATGCGTGATGCCGCCCGCGTGAACGACCGTGGTGCGGATGTAGTCGATAAGCTGGTTCTGCACCAGATCCTTGCAGTCCCAGATCGTGTTGAAGACTTCGCCCACCGCCAGCGGCGTGGTGGTGTGCTGGCGGATCAGCCGGAACGCCTCCTGGTTTTCAGCGGGCGTGGCGTCTTCCATCCAGAAGAGGTTGTAGGGTTCCAGCGACTTGCCCAGGCGCGCGGCCTCGATGGGGGTCAGCCGGTGATGCACGTCGTGCAGCAGATGGTGCTCGAAACCCAGCTTCTCGCGGACGCGTTCGAACAGCTGCGGCGCGTGACGCAGATACTTTTCGGTGGACCAGTCATGCTCGCTGGGCAGGTCCGCGTCGGCGGGCTCGTAGAACAACGTGCCCCGGCCCACGCCGTACACCTTCTCCAACCCCGGCACGCCGCTTTGCGCGCGGATGGCGCGATAACCCATGTCGGCGTAGCGCAGCACTTCGTCCACGGTGTGCTCGATGTCCGAACCGTTGGCGTGGCCGTAGACCATCACGCCGCTGCGGCTCTTGCCGCCCAGAAGCTGGTACAACGGCATGCCGGCAGCCTTGGCCTTCAGGTCCCACAGCGCCGTGTCCACGCCCGCGATGGCGGTCATGGTGACCGGCCCGCGCCGCCAATATGCGCCCTTGTACAGGTACTGCCAGATGTCCTCGATCTGATGCGCGTCGCGCCCGATCAGGCACGGGATGACATGCTCGGTCAGGTAGGCCGCCACCGCCAGCTCGCGCCCGTTCAGCGTCGCGTCGCCGATGCCGGTCAGGCCCTGGTCGGTTTCGATCTTCAGGGTCACGAAGTTGCGGCCCGGACAACAGACAATCACGCGTGCATTCGTAATCTTCATCGTGGCTTCCGGCTACAGGAGAGAGGGACGGCCGCGCGAGGCGGCCGCGGAGTCAGAACGTCACCATCACTTTCATCGCCTGGTTGCGATCGCCCGCCAGCGCGAAAGCGTCGTGCACGCGCGCAACCGGCACGGCCGCCGTCAGCAGCGGCGACACATCGATCAGGCCGCGCGCCAGGCAATCCACGGCCATCGCGTATTCGTCCACAAAACGGAAGCTGCCGACGCACGTCAGGCTCTTGACCATGATCTGGTTGAAGGGGCACGCCTCGCTGCTGCCGGACAGCGTACCCACCGTCACGACGACGCCGCGCGGCCGCGCCGCGCGCAGGCAGCTTGCCAGCCCCGCGTAGCTGCCCGACGCCTCGAAGCACACGTCCACCGATCCCTTGCCCGCCGCCAGCGCGTCCAGCGCGTCCGGGCCCGTGGCCGCATTGATGGTTTGCGACGCGCCCACGCGCGCGCACGCCGCCAGCGTCTGGTCCACGATGTCCACCACGATGACCCGGCTGGCGCCTGCCAGCCGCGCCGCCATCAGAATCAGCGCGCCGATGGGACCCGCGCCCACCACCATCGCCGTCTTGCCCAGCAGCGATCCCGCGCTGCGCACCGCGTGCAACGCCACCGCCAGCGGCTCGCCAAAAGCGGCCAGTTCGAAGGACAGCGAATCCGGCACCGGCACGCATTGCCCCTCTTGCACCACCACCTCTTCGCGCATCGCGCCCTGCATGTGCGGATAGCGGCTGGCGCTGCCGAAAAAATGCACGGCCTCGCAATGATTGGAATCGCCCTGCCGGCAATAGCGGCACACCCCGCAGGTGCGCGCCGGATCCAGGGCGACGCGGTCGCCCGGCTTGACGGCCGTCACGGCCGCCCCCACCTCCAGCACCTGCCCGGACGCCTCGTGCCCCGGCGTCAGCGGTTCGCGGATGACAAAATCCCCCACCCGGCCGTGCCGGAAATAATGCAGGTCCGACCCGCAGATGCCGACGGCCTTGACGCCGACACGCACCTGCGACGGCCCCAAGGGCTGCGAATCGGAGGTGTCCAGACGCAGGTCCTGCGCCCCGTGGATCATGCAATTGAGCATCAGCGCCACCCTTGTGCAAATTCGCCGATCACCCGTTCCAGGTGATCGTGCATCGCCAGCCGCGCTTCCTGCGCGTCGCGCGCCACCAGCGCGCCGAAGATGCGCTGGTGATCGGCCTGCGACGCCTGGCGCAACGCCTGCGTATGGAAATGCTGTTCCATCTTTTCCCAGACCGGGCCCCGAGCCTGGTCCCACATCGACGTCACCGTCGCCAGCAGCACGCTGTTGCCCGTGGATTGCGCGATGCACAGGTGAAAGCGCCGGTCGGCCTCGGCGTTGGCGTCCTTGTCCGTCATCCGGTCTCGCATGGCCGTCAGCGCCTCGAAGATGCGGTCCAGGTCCCCGTCGGTGCGGGTGGTGGCCGCCAGCGCGGCGATCTCGGATTCGATCAGGCAGCGCGCGCGCAGCAGCTCGAAGGGGCCGGCGCCCGCCTCCGGCATCGTGGGCGGCCGGCTCGCATCCGGCTCGCAGACGTAGATGCCCGAACCGCCCCGCACCTCCACCACGCCCTGCAGTTCCAACGCAATGATGGCCTCGCGCACGGACGTGCGGCTGACGTCAAAGCGCTCGGCCAGCGCGCGTTCAGCCGGCAGCCGCTGGCCGGCGGCAAATTCGCCCTGCGCCACCAGCGCATGGATCTGCGCGGCCAGCCGCAGGTAACCGCGGTCGGGCGCGGAGCGGCTGGAGGCAACCTCGGGTTTGGCTAGTGAATGCAAAGTCATGGCGCCTTGAATTGGTCTGACCAAATCGTATTTGGTCCACCAATTTTCGCCATCGTGGTTTTCCACTACGCGCGGCGCGGCAGACCTCTCGACAGCCCCCGCGCCACCCCTGTATAGATACGGATCGACCGACAGCCAAGGAATAAGCGCCATGCCCAGCCCGACCGACCAGCCCTTGCCCGCCGACCTGGCGGACCTGACCGTCATCGAGGCGGCAACCCGCATCCGCGAGGGCCGCCTCACCAGCGTTGCGCTGACCGAGGCGTACCTGAACCGCATCGACGCCCGCCAGGACCTGAACGCATTCATCACCGTCGACCGCGACGGCGCTCTGGCGCAGGCGCGCGCCTACGATGCGGCGCCCGGCAACGGCCCCCTGGGCGGCGTGCCCATCGCCATCAAGGACAACATCCACGTCGCCGGGCTGCCGAACACGGCCGGCACGCCCGCGCTCAAGGACTTCCGTCCCGCCGAGGACGCGCCCGTCGTGCAGCGGTTGCGCGAAGCCGGCGCCGTCATCCTGGGCAAGACCAACATGCATGAACTGGCGTTCGGGGTGTCTGGCTACAACACCGCCTTTCCGGGACCGGATGGCGAGGGCACGCGCAACGCCTATGACGCGCGCCTGATCGCCGGCGGCTCGTCGTCGGGCAGCGGCGCGGCGGTGGGCGCGCGGCTGGCGCCCGCCGCGCTGGGCACCGATACCGGCGCCTCGGTGCGCCTGCCCGCCTCAGTGAATGGATCGGCTGGCTTTCGTCCCTCTGTGGGCCGCTACGACGGCGCGGGCATCACGCCCATTTCGCACACGCGCGACACGCCCGGGCCCATCGCCAACGGCATGGCCGACATCGTCGTGCTGGATGCGGTGCTCACGGGCCAGACCGAGCCGCTGGCGCCCCTGCCCCCCGCAAACATCCGCCTGGGGTTGGCCGGCTATTTCTGGGCCGACCTGGACCCCGAAGTCCGGACGGTGGCCGAAGCCGCATTGGACCGGCTGCGCGAGGCCGGCGTGACGCTGGTGGATTTGGAGATGCCCGATCTGCCCGCCGCCAACGCGGCAGTCGGCATGCCACTATGCCTGTTTGAGCAGAAGCCCGACCTGACGGCCTATCTGGCGCGTTATCACGTGGGCGTGAGCTTTGACGAAGTGGTCGCGCAGATTTCCAGCCCGGACGTGAAAGGCATCTTCGACAACCTGATCGTGCCGGGCGTGCTGCCCACGCCGGACGGCCAGGTCCTGCCGCTGCAACCGCTCTACGAACATGCCATCGCAACCGGCCGGCGCGAACTCATCGACGTCTACCGCCGCGCGTTCAAGGAACACGCGCTGGACGGCCTGCTGTTTCCGACCGTGCCTGTCCAGCCGCCCGCCGCCACACCCGAGGCCAGCAGCTTCGAGACCTTCGCGCGCCTGGCGCGCAACGTGGACGCGGGCAGCAACGCAGGCCTTCCCGGCCTGAGCGTGCCGGCCGGGTTGTCGAATCAAGGTCTGCCGGTGGGACTGGAGATCGATGGCCTGCCGGGCGAGGACCGCAAGGTGCTCGCCATCGGCGTGGCCGTCGAAAAGATTCTGGGGCGCCTCGCGGCGCCCCAGTTCCGGCCTTAGCCCCAGCCTGCTCCCGCCTCGGCCGCAGCGGTAGACCGGCGCGTCAGCCCAGGTTGGGCGCCAGCGTGCGCTTCAGGTCTTCGATGCTGCGGCCGCTGCGGCGGGCGTAGTCCTCGAGCTGGTCTTCGCCGATGATGCCCACGTTGAAGTACTGCGACTGCGGGTGACTGAAGTAAAAGCCCGACACACTGGAGGCCGGGTACATCGCATAGCTGTCCGTCAGCATCATGCCGATGTCCTCGCCGTCCAGCACGCGGAACATATCCGTCTTGACCACGTGTTCCGGGCAGGCCGGATAGCCTGGCGCGGGACGGATGCCCACGTACTTCTCGGCAATCATGTCCTCGTTGGACAGGGCCTCGTCGGGCGCGTAGCCCCACAGGTCCTGGCGCACGCGCGCGTGCAGGCATTCGGCAAAGGCTTCGGCCAGGCGGTCGGCCAGCGACTTGAGCATGATGCTGGAATAGTCGTCCAGCGCCTTTTCGAATTCCGCTTCCTTCTTCTCGATGCCCAGGCCGGCCGTGACGGCGAACATGCCGATGTAGTCGAGCTTGCCGCTGGACTTGGGCGCAATGAAGTCCGCCAGCGATTTGTTGCTGACCCCTTCGCGCTTGGCGCCCTGCTGGCGCAGGTTGCGGTACGTGAACAGCACCTCGCTGCGGGTCTCGTCCTTGTAGACCTCGATGTCCTCGTCGTCGACGCTATTGGCCGGGTAGAAGCCCACGACGCCATTGGCGGTCAGCCAGCGGCCCTCGACGATGCGCTTCATCATGGCCTGGCCGTCGGCAAAGACCTTGCGCGCCTGCTCGCCCACCACCTTGTCCTGCAGGATGGCCGGGTACGGGCCGAACAGGCTCCAGGTCTGAAAGAACGGGCCCCAGTCCACGTACTTCGCGATTTCCGCCAGGTCATAGCTCTTAAAGGTGCGCCGGCCGATGAACTTGGGGCGCGGCGGCGTGTAGCTGTCCCAGTCGATCGCCGGCCGCGAGGCGCGCGCCTCGGCCAGCGGCAGGATGGGCGTCGCCTTGCGGTTGGCATGGCGGCGGCGCACGTCTTCGTATTCCTCGGCCAGTTCCGCCAGATAGGCTTCCGACTGGTCGGACATCAGGTTGGTGGCCACGCCCACGGAACGGCTGGCGTCGGGCACGTAGATGACCGGGCCTTCGTAATTGGGCGCGATCTTGACGGCGGTGTGCACGCGGCTGGTGGTCGCCCCGCCGATCATCAGCGGGACCTTGCGGCTGCGGAAGTACTCGTCGCGCTGCATCTCGGAAGCCACGTACGCCATCTCTTCGAGGCTGGGCGTGATCAGGCCGGACAGGCCGACGATGTCGGCGTTCTCTTCCTTGGCTTTTTCAAGGATCTGCGCGCAGGGCACCATCACCCCCATGTTCACGACCTCGAAGTTGTTGCACTGCAGGACCACCGACACGATGTTCTTGCCGATGTCGTGCACGTCGCCCTTGACGGTGGCGATGACGATCTTGCCCTTGGCGCGCACGTCGCCGCCCGCGGCGGCGATCTGGCGCTTTTCTTCCTCGATGAACGGAATCAGGTGCGCCACGGCCTGCTTCATCACGCGCGCGGATTTCACGACTTGCGGCAGGAACATCTTGCCTTCGCCGAACAGGTCGCCGACGACGTTCATGCCGTCCATCAGCGGGCCTTCGATCACTTCGATGGGGCGGCCGCCGCGCGCGGCGATCTTCTGGCGCACCTCTTCGGTGTCTTCCACGATGAAGGCGGTGATGCCGTGCACCAGCGCGTGCGACAGGCGCTGCTCGACCTCGGCATTGCGCCAGGCCAGGTCTTCTTCCTTCTTGGCGCCCGAGCCTTTCACGGTGTCGGCAAACTGCACCAGGCGCTCGGTGGGCGTGCGCTCGTCGGCGGGGTCGGTCTTGCCCACGGGCTCGGGGCGGTCCAACACCACGTCTTCGACCAGGTCGCGCAGCGTGGCGTCCAGGTCGGCGTACACGCCCAGCTGGCCGGCGTTGACGATGCCCATCGTCATGCCTTCCTTGACCGCGTAGTACAGGAACACGGTGTGGATGGCCTCGCGCATCGGCTCATTGCCGCGGAACGAGAAGCTGACGTTGGACACGCCGCCCGAGATGCGGGCATGCGGCAGGTTCTCGCGGATCCAGCGCGTGCCTTCGATGAAGTCCACGGCGTAGTGGTTGTGCTCGTCGATGCCGGTGGCGACCGCGAAAACGTTCGGGTCAAAGATGATGTCTTCCGGCGGAAAGCCTTCTTCCTCGACCAGGATCTTGTAGGCGCGGCCGCAGATTTCCTTGCGGCGCTCCAGCGTGTCGGCCTGGCCAAGTTCATCGAACGCCATCACCACCACGGCGGCGCCGTAGCGGCGGCACAGCCGCGCGTGGTGGCGGAAGGGCTCCAGCCCTTCCTTCATGGAGATCGAGTTCACCACGGCCTTGCCCTGCACGCACTTCAGGCCGGTCTCGATGACTTCCCACTTCGAGCTGTCGATCATGACCGGCACGCGCGCGATGTCGGGCTCGGAGGCGATCAGGTTCAGGAAGCGGTGCATGCAGGCCACCGAATCCAGCATGGCCTCGTCCATGTTGATGTCGATGATCTGCGCGCCGTTCTCGACCTGCTGGCGGGCCACGGCCAGCGCCTCGTCGTATTTTTCTTCGCGGATCAGGCGGGCGAACATCTTGCTGCCCGTCACGTTGGTGCGTTCGCCCACGTTGACGAACAGCGTGTCCTCGTCGATGTTCAGGGGTTCCAGGCCCGACAGGCGGGTCTTGACCGGCACGTCGGGCACGACGCGCGGCGTCAGCGCCGTGACCTTGTCGGCGATCGCGCGGATGTGATCCGGCGTGGTGCCGCAGCAGCCGCCCGACATGTTCACCAAGCCCGCGCGCGCAAATTCCTCGAGCAGCGCCGAGGTGTCGGCGGGCGTCTCGTCAAAGCCGGTCTCGGCCATGGGGTTGGGCAGGCCGGCGTTGGGATACACGCAGACGTAGGTGTCGCAGATCTTGGACAGTTCGGCCACGTAGGGGCGCATCAGCGCCGCGCCCAGCGCGCAATTCAGGCCGATGGTGACGGGGCGAGCGTGGCGCACCGAGTTCCAGAAGGCCTCGACCGTCTGGCCCGACAGGATGCGGCCGGACGCGTCGGTCACCGTGCCGGAGATCATCACCGGCAGGCGGATGCCACGTTCCTCGAAGACTTCCTCGGTGGCGAATATGGCCGCCTTGGCGTTCAGCGTGTCGAAAATGGTTTCGATCAGGACGATGTCGATGCCGCCGTCGAGCAGGCCATTGAGCTGCTCGATGTACGCGACGCGCAGCTCGTCGAACGTGACGTTGCGCGCGCCTGGGTCGTTCACGTCCGGCGAGATGGATGCCGTCTTGGGCTGCGGGCCCAGCGCGCCGGCCACGAAGCGCGGCTTGTCGGGCGTGCTGTACGCGTCACAGGCCTCGCGCGCCAGCTGCGCCGACACCAGGTTCAATTCGTATGCCAGTTCCGGCAGGTCGTAATCGCCCTGGGCGATCGTGGTGGCGCCGAAGGTGTTGGTCTCGATGACGTCGGCGCCCGCTTCCAGGTACTGGCGGTGGATTTCCGAGATGACGTCGGGCCGCACCAGCGACAGCAGTTCGTTGTTGCCCTTGACGTCCTTGCCGTGATCGGCAAAGCGCTCGCCGCGAAAATCCGCTTCGCCCAGCTTGTAGCGCTGGATCATGGTGCCCATGGCGCCGTCCAGGATCAGGATGCGCTTGCCCAGCAGGCGGGCAAAGTCGCCGCCGCGGGTATAGGCTTCGGGAGGGTACGGCAGGCGGGGATACGACACGATCAGGTCCAAATTGGGTTGGCCACGGCAGCGCGGTTGTGGCTAAAAAGCGAAAAACGCTGAAAAAACAAGCCCTGATCGTAACAAAATGGGCCTTCGCGCGCCTCGCGGTGATACAGTTTCGGCCCCGAACCGGTGCTTTCGGCGCAACAGGCTGGGCAAGGACGCAACACTTGCCCGCCGCGTGCGAAAGGTAAACGGGAAACAGGAAGACGCCGCCAACGGGCGCCGCGCCGCCCACAAGGCCGCCGCAGCTGCCCTGCAAGTCCAGCCTGTGCTGCCCCCGCAACGGTCCCCATGCGCGCATCCGCGCCCATGGCAGCCCGATACCGGCCTGTTCGCTCGCCAGGATGCCTGTTCCCCGCCCCGCGGCCTTTCGGCCCGCCCGGCGCGCGGGCATTCTCCCCATCGTGAATGGCCTGCGGGGTCGCGGGTCGCTTCGAGGTTATGTAGATGAAAGCCCGCTCCATCCGGCGCTACGCCGGCGCCTTGCTCTGTACCGCTCCGGCCATTGCCGCCGCCCAGCAGACCGCTTCCCCCGCCCCCGAACTGGACAGCATCACCGTCACGGCGCAACGCGTGCCCACCGACGGCCGCACGCTGCCGGTGTCGATCTCGGTCATCACCGCCGAGGACATCGCGGCCAGCAGCGCCCGCACCATGCAGGACCTGCTGTCCACGCAGTCCGGCATCAACCTGATCAACACCACCAGCTCCAGCGACAACGCCATCGTGGACCTGCGCGGCTTCGGCATCACCGGCGCAAGCAACACGCTGATCCTGATCGACGGCGTCAAGCAGAACACCAACGACCTGTCGGCGCCCAGCCTGGGCGTGGTGCCGCTGGACCAGGTCGACCGCATCGAAATCGTGCGCGGCAGCGGCTCCGTGCAATACGGCGGCGGCACCACCGGCGGCGTGATCAACATCATCACCAAGTCCGATTTCAAGAAGGAACCGGTGTCCGCCCGCGCCACCGCCACCTTCGGCAGCTACGGCCTGCGCCAGTACGACGCCGCCGTCTCGATGAACAACGAGAAGGTGGGCGTGGACGCCTACATGCAGTCGCTGCACAGCGACGGCTACCGCGACCACAGCGGCGAGCGCCGCGAGGGCGGCGGCGGCGGCATCACGTTCCGCCACGACGACGGCTCGATCCGCCTGTACGGCCGCACCACCACGCAGAAGCTGGAACTGCCCGGCCCGCGCACGATCAACCCGTTCACTGGCGTGAACGAATTCCAGGACGATCCGCGCGGCGCCAAGAACGACGTCGACTACGTCAAGACCACCACCACCACGTTCGGCCTGCAGCTTGAACAGGCCATCGGCGCCGGCGTGCTGTATTCGGACCTGTCGACCCGCGAAAAGAAGCTCAGCGGCGTGACCTATGACGGTTTCGGCGACACGCTGCGCGACCAGAAGCTCGAAGAGAACATCGCCAGCGTGCGCTACCGCCTGCCGATCAACGGCGGCCACAGCGTCGTCTTCGGCGCGGACGCGCAGGAAGCCAAGACCACCGCCGACCAGAACGCCTACTACGACTTCGAACCCTCGAAGTGGCAATCGCGCCAGCACCAGTACGGCCTCTTTGCCGAAGGCCAGATCCGCGCCACCGACAGCACCTACATCACGGCGGGCGTGCGCCGCCAGTACGCGTCCGACGACCTGGAAGTGATTTCGGGTTCCGGCACGGCGTCTGATCGCAGCAACCACCTGACCGCCTGGCAGCTCGGCGTGCGCCAGGATCTGGCCAGCGGCTTCGGCGTGTACGGCAAGATCGGCCGCAGCTTCCGCCTGCCGAACGCCGACGAACTGCTGTCGGTCCAGTCGCCGCTGGCGCCGCAGACCTCCACCGACAAGGAAATCGGCGTCACGTGGCAGTCGGCATCCAGCAGCGCGCGCCTGTCGTACTTCCGCTACGACCTGACCAACGAGATCCAGTACAACCCGCTGGCCGACGGCCTGTGGGGCCCGGGCACCGGCGCCAACACCAACCTGGATCCGACCCGCCGCCAAGGCGTCGAACTGGAAGGCCACACCGCCCTGTCCAACAGCGTGAGCCTGGACGCCAACGTGACGTGGATGCAGGCGCAGTTCCGTTCCGGCACCTACGCCGGCGTGGACCTGGCCGGCAAGACCGTGCCGCTCGCCCCGAAGTGGCTAGCCAACGCCGCCGTCACCTGGCGCCCCACCGACGCATTCCTGTGGAACGTGTCGGCGCAATACGTGGGCAAGTCGCGCATGGACAACGACCAGGCCAACCAGTTCGACAAGCAGCTGGATGCGTACGTGCTCTTTAACACCAAGCTCGCGTACAAGTTCACCCGCAACATCGAAGGCGCCGTGGGCGTGAACAACATCTTCGACCGCCAGTACGCCACGTACGGCATCCGTGGCGGCAACGCCTCGTTCGAAATGCTGGGTCCCGTCGCCAACTACAGCCTGTACCCCGCTCCCGGCCGCAACTTCTACGCGTCGCTCACGCTACGCTACTGATTGCCGCCTGACGGCCCGGGCCTGCCGGCATTGCGCCTTTCTTGAGGCGCAGATTCCGCGCAGGCCCTGCCCCGCGTTTATGCCCACCCGACGGAGCCGCCGCATGACTTCCCATCGCGTCCTGACGACCGCCGGACTGCCGCGGCACCGGGTGCTGAAACTTGCGCCGAAACGGATCGCGAAGCCGGCCTGGATACTGGCGATGGTGTGGGCGCCAACGTTGGCGCTGTCTGCCCTGCCGGCCCACGGCGCGCCTGCCATCCAGGTGCAGGACGACCGCGGCCGCGCCGTCGCGCTGCAGGCGCCCGCCCGGCGCGCGGTCACGCTGGCGCCCCACGCCACCGAACTCGTCTACGCCGCGGGCGCCGGCGGGTTCATCGTGGGCACGGTGCTGGGCAGCGACTACCCGACCGCCGCCCGCGCGCTGCCCATCATCGGCGACGGCACGCAGCCCGATGCCGAGCGCGTGGCCGCCGCCCGTCCTGACCTTCTGATCGCCTGGCAACCGTCTGCCGCCGAACCGCTGGCGCGCGTGATGGACAAGCTGGGCGTGCCCGTGTTCTACAGCGATCCGCTGACGCTGGACGCCATCCCCGGCGCGGTCGAGCGCATGGGCAGGCTGTTCGGCACCGAGCCCGTGGCGAACGCCGCTGCCGCGGACATGCGCGCGCGGCTGGCGGCCCTGCAGGCCCGCTATGCCGGCCGGCGTCCGGTGCGGGTCTTCGTGCAGGCCGGCCTGGATCCGATCTACACCCTGAACAACGCCAGCATCGTCAGCGATGCGCTGCGGCTGTGCGGCGGCGTCAACGTCTTCGGCCAGGCGCCCATCGTGGCGCCGCAGGTCACGCTGGAAGGCGTGCTGGCGGCCCGGCCCGAGGCCGTGCTGGCCGGCGTCTCGCGCCGCGAGGACACGCAGGCAAACCTGGCCGCCTGGCAGGCGATGGGCCTGCCGGCCGCGCGCCAGGGCCACGTCTACGGTGTCGACGCCGACGCGCTGTACCGGCCCGGCCCGCGGCTGATCGACGCGGCCGAGACCCTCTGCGCCGACCTGGACCGGGTGCGCTGACGCGCGCATTCCGCAATTAGTGGAACGCGCCGGCCAGCGCCCCCGCCCTGCCATCCGGCGTCCTGCTTTATCATTCGGCATCAGTCAGCCAGTCCCCGCGGGCCTCGCATCGTGCGCGCCCGCCCTTTGAAGCACCGCCATGACCACACAAGACACGCTCACCATCGCCGGCCGCGCCTATTCGTCGCGCCTGCTCGTCGGAACCGGCAAGTACAAGGACTTCGAACAGACCCGCGCGGCCCTGGACGCCAGCGGCACGGAAATCGTCACCGTCGCCATCCGCCGCACCAATATCGGCCAGAACGCCGGTGAACCGAACCTGCTGGACTACGTCCCCACCTCGAAGTTCACGCTGCTGCCCAACACCGCCGGCTGCTACACCGCCGACGACGCCGTGCGCACGCTGCGCCTGGCCCGCGAACTGCTGGACGGCCACGACCTCGTGAAGCTCGAAGTGCTGGGCGATCCGCACACCCTGTTCCCCAACATGCCAGAAACGCTCAAGGCCACCAAAACGCTGGTCGATGAGGGCTTCAAGGTCATGGTCTATTGCACGGACGATCCCATCCAGTGCCGCATGCTGGAAGACATGGGCGCCGTGGCCGTCATGCCGCTCGCCTCGCTGATCGGTTCGGGCATGGGCATCCTGAACCCCTGGAATCTGCGCCTCATCATCGACCAGGCCCGCGTGCCGGTCGTGGTCGACGCCGGCGTGGGCACCGCGTCCGACGCCGCCATCGCCATGGAACTGGGCTGCGACGCCGTGCTGATGAACACCGCCATCGCCGCCGCGCGCGACCCCGTCCTGATGGCCAGCGCCATGAAAAAGGGCGTGGAAAGCGGCCGCGAAGCCTTCCTGGCCGGACGCATGCCCAAGAAGCTGTACAGCGGCGCGCCCAGCTCGCCCACCGAAGGCCTGATCACCGGCGGTCCCGCCAAATGAACTCGCGCCAGCCGGCCGCCAGCGGCCGTCCCATCCCCAACGCGCTGACCATCGCGGGCGTCGACCCGTCCGGCGGCGCCGGCATCCTGGCCGACGTCAAGGCCATGAGCGCGCTGGGCGCGTATGGCTGCGCCATCATCGCCGCGCTCACCGCGCAGAACACGCAGGGCGTCACGGGCATCTCGCCGGTGCCGCCCGCCTTCGTCGGCCTGCAGATCGACACCCTGTTCGCCGACGTGCGCATCGACGCGGTCAAGATCGGCATGCTGGGCCAGCGCCCGGTCATCGAGGTCGTGGCGGAAAAGCTCGCCAAATGGACGCCGGCGCACATCGTGCTGGATCCGGTCATGGTCGCCAAAAGCGGCGACCTGCTGCTGGAGAACGATGCCGTCGGCGCCATGCGCGAAGCCATGCTGCCCCTGACCACCCTGCTCACGCCCAACCTGCCCGAGGCCGGCGTGCTGCTCGAAGAGCGCCCCGTCGAGACCGTCAAGGAAATGCGGCGCGTGGCCGAGCGCCTGCGCAACAAGCTGGCGCATTCGGGCGAGCGCTGGGTGCTGGTCAAGGGCGGCCACCTGCCCGGCAGCGAAACCATCGACCTGCTGCACGACGGCGACCGCATGATCGAACTGCCCGGCCATCGCATCGACACCGCCAACACCCACGGCACCGGCTGCACGCTGTCGGCCGCGCTGGCGGCGCTGCTGCCGCAAATCGGGGACGTACCGGAATCGGCCAAGCGCGCCAAGGCCTACCTCACCGAGGCCATCCGCCACGCCGAGCGCCTGTCGGTCGGCTCGGGCCACGGCCCGGTCCACCACTTTCACGGCTGGTGGTAGGCACGCCGTCACAGGACGCTACGAATCGGTACAATGGCCCGTTGATTCCTCTGTTTTTTCTGACCGTCATGAACGCTTCGACCCTGCCCGACGTAGAACAAGCCCGCTTCAACATGGTGGAACAGCAGATCCGCCCGTGGGACGTCCTGGACGCCAACGTGCTGCAAGCGCTGTTCGATGTGCGCCGCGAACAATTCGTTCCGCCGGCCCTGCGCGGGCTGGCGTTTTCCGATCTGGAGCTGCCGCTCGAGATCAACGCGGTCAACACCCGCGAGAACATGCTCGCCCCCAAGGTCGAAGCACGCCTCGCGCAAGAACTGCTGCTGACCAAGTCCGACTGCGTGCTGGAAATCGGCACGGGTTCCGGCTACCAGGCCGCCCTCCTGGGCTACCTGGCGCAACAAGTCACCTCCGTCGAGATCGACAGCCGCCTGGTGACCTTCGCGCAGCAGAACCTGCAGATGAACAACGTCACCAACGTCAAGGTCGAAACCGGCGACGCCCGCAATGGCTGGGGCTCCACCGAATACGACGCCATCCTGGTCACCGGTTCCGTGCCGGTCGTGCCGGACGCGCTGAAGTACCAGCTGCGCGTGGGCGGCCGCCTTGTCGTGGTCGTGGGCCAGGCGCCCATCATGACTGCCTGTCGCATCACCCGCACCACTGCCGCCAGCTTCGAAACCGTCAAACTCTTCGAAACGGTCATCAAGCCGTTGCGCGGCGTCACGGTGTCGCAGTTCAAGTTCTAACTCCGCAAACCTGCCGCCTGCCGCCCGGCCCCCATGGGGCCGGCGTCGCGTCCGGCGGCCCGGCGTATCGTTGAAAAATCATGCGCGTCCGATCACTGACGGCTTTACTGGTTTTCACCTGCGCCGCAAGTGCCGGCCCGCTGACTGCGTCCGCCCAGAACCTCGTCCAGGTCTGGCAGGCCGCGCTGGGCAACGACCCCACTTATGCCGCAGCCCGCGCCAACTACCGCGCCGGCCTCGAAAAAGAACCCCAGGCCCGCGCCCTGCTGCTGCCCCTGATCACCGCCGAAGCCGGCGGCGCCTACCAGGAAACGCGCAGCACCCGTGGCCTGTCCTACGCCTACAGCGGCGGTCGCGGCGTCTGGGACCTGGCGCTCACCCAGCCCCTCTTTGACTGGGGCCGCTGGCAGAACTTCGAACAGTCAAAGCTCATCGTCGCCGACGTCGAAGTCCAGCTGCAGCAGGCCTACCAGGACCTCCTGCTACGCGTCGCCGACGCCTACTTCAACGTCCTGTACGCCCAGGACACCCTGACCGCCACCGAAGCCGAAAAAGCCGCCGTCGCCGGCCAACTGGAATCGGCCAAGCGCAACTTCGAACTCGGCAACGCCACCATCACCGACACGTACGAAGCGCAGTCGCGCTACGACCTCGTCGTCGCCCAGGAGCTGCGCCTGCAGAACGACCTGGAAGTGCGCCGCGACGAACTGGCCAAGATCATCGGCACGCAGCCCGGCGCCCTGTCCGAACTGCCCTACGGCGTACAACTGCCCGCCCCTCAGCCCGCCCGCATCGCCGACTGGAGCAACCAGGCCGAAACCTCCAGCCTCGAAGTCCTGCGCGCGCAACTCCTTACCCGCATCGCTGGCCGCGAAATCCAGATCGCCAAGAGCGGCCACTACCCCACCCTGAACCTGCGCGCCACCAGCGGCAGCGCCAGCGACGCCGTCATGCGCAACGCCGCCCCCGGCAAGCCCATCGACAACACCATCGGCGTAGTCCTGTCCATCCCCCTGTACTCCGGCGGCGGCGTGTCCTCGCAAGTCACGGAAAAGGTCGAACTGGAACAAAAAGCCCGCTACGACTACGAAACCGCCCGCCGCCAGGCCGTCCAAGCCACCCGTCAGTACTACACCGGCGTCACCAGCGGCCTGGCCCGCATCCAGGCCCTGGAAGCCGGCGAAAAATCCAGCCGCGCCGCCGTCGAAGCCAACCGCACAGGCTACGAGGTCGGCGTCCGCATCAACCTGGACGTCCTGAACGCCCAGCAACAGCTCTACGCCACCCAACGCGACCTGGCCCTCGCCCGCTACAGCACGGTGCTCTCCGGCCTGCGCCTGAAGGCCACCAGCGGCATCCTGGCGGAATCGGACCTGGAAGCCATCAACCGCCTGCTTCGCACGCCGCGCTGAGCGAGCAAGGTGGCAGAGGGGTAAACCCCCGCGCCCCGGTGACGCGCCAAGGTCGCGCCAAGGTCGCCACCGGTGTCTGACACCCTTGAAGCACTGCCTCGAACCCAAGTTCATCTCCGCGGGTGTCAGACACCTAATCACCAGCCCCCGCCAGCGCGCGAGCGCACACCGCCACGACGTCCCACCGCGCCGATGCCGATTGCCGCCGCCCGGGCGGCAGCAATTCGGCGGCCCCGCAAATCCCCTTCCCCGACCACAGGTCTTACAGCGCCCCAAACCAAAGACCCTCGCAGCACGGCGTCGCGGTCACCGTGGGTGCGAGCGCCGTCGATGCGCCCGAGGGAATCTGAAGGGAAGGCCGAAGGCCTGGACGAAGATGACGAAGGGGAAGTCCGGAGCGAAGGCTCCGGACCGCAATCGTGGGCGATCGTGCCCACGGTGACCGCGGCGCCGGGCGACCTACGAAGATCGGCAGCACCGACCTACCAAGCCCAAAGCTCAAAAGAAAAGGCGGCCACCCAGGCCGCCTCAAACTCATCCAACACCTCAAATTCAAAGCCTTAACCGCCCTGAATCTTCTTCACCAACGCCGTCGTAGACCGCTCGAACTCAAAGGGAATCGCAACCGCACGCCCCCCCCAAGTCTTCACCAACGCCGTCTCCGGCAACGTCTCCATGTCGTAATCGCCACCCTTGACGATCAGATCCGGCCTCAGCTCCCCGATCAACGCCTCAGGCGTATCCTCGGAAAATGACGTCACCGCCGACACAAACCCCAACGCCGCCAGCAACGCCGCCCGGTCTTCCATGCGATTGAGCGGGCGCTCCGCACCCTTGCCAAGCCGCCGCACCGATTCATCGGTATTCACGGCGACAATCAGCGTCGCGCCCAGCTGCGCCGCCTGGTCCAGATACGTCGCGTGTCCGCGATGCAGGATGTCGAACACCCCGTTCGTGAACACCAGCGGCCGCGGAAAGCGGCCAGCGGCGACGGCGGCCACGAGTTCGTCGCGGGACAGGACCTTGGATTCGAAACGGGCGGCAGGCATGCGGCGATTATAGGAGGGATCAGCTGCCCGCCAGGATGATCTCTTTGTCCTTCGGGACGATCAGCGCCGTCATTTCCTTGCGGTAGCGGTTCAGATCCTTCACCGTCTCGAAGCTGCGATCCATCAGCTTGGACAGGATGTGCAGGATGCGGCTGGCCACTTTCTGTTCCCACACGCCGTCAAAGCGGATCTGCGTGTCCAGCCAGTGTTCCAGCCAGCCCGGCTCCGGCAGGCGCGACTGCACCGTGTCGTTCGGGAACAGATCCTTGTTCACGTGCAGATTCGTCGGATGCAGCGCCTGCTGCGTGCGTCCCGCCGAAGCCATCAGCACCCCGATCTTCGAGAACGCCAGACGGGCTTGCTCGCTCGTTTCCTGCCCGCGGTCGTGCAGCGCACGGCGCATGTATTGCAGGTAGGCGCCCGCGTGACGGGCCTCGTCCTGCGCCACCGTCTTGTAGATCGCCTTGATGACCGGCTCCGTGTGCCAGTCGGCCGCGCGGCGGTACCAGTGGTTCAGGCGGATCTCGCCGCAGAAATGCAGCATCAGCGTTTCAAGTTCCGGGGCCTGATCGAATTCAAAGCGCACGTTGTGCAGCTCTTCTTCGGTGGGCACCAGATCCGGCCGGAAGCGGCGCAGATACTCGATCAGCACCAGGGAATGCTTTTGTTCTTCAAAGAACCAGACCGACATGAACGCGCAGAAATCACTGTCGCCGCGGTTGTCGCGCAGGAACATCTCGGTGGCCGGCAGCGCCGCCCACTCCGTGATGGCGTTCATCTTGATCGTGTGGGCCTGCTCGTCCGAGAGCTTGCTGCGGTCGAAATCGCCCCAGGGAATATCGTGCGCCATGTTCCAGCGCACGGCTTCCATGGTCTTGAAGAGTTCAGGATAAAGCATGTTCTGCCCTTGTATTCGTCCCGCTAGTGGGGCTATGAAAATTGATGAATGGCGCGCGCGTTCTTATAGGCGTCGGCGCTGCATGCCACCTCTTGCAGCGCTATTTTTCGCCGTCTCCCGCGAAGCTATGATGACCGTTTCATGAATGAAACATGACAGTAAGGTCTAGATCATCGCGCCGCCTATCGGGTCAGCGCCCATATCGCGACCCCCACCGCCAGCGCCAGCACGCCAACCAGCGCTGCAACCAGCCGGTTGTTCTGCTCTTGTGCGCGGCGTAGCTGCATCATCTCGGCCAGCATCTCCGGCGAGACATTGGGGCGGCTCAGATGGTCATGGACCAGCCTGGGCAGGGCGGGCAGCATCTGCGACCACTGCGCTGCCTCTTTTTCCAGGCTTTGCCGCAGGCCCTTGAATCCGACACGCTGGCGCATCCAGCGTTCCAGATAGGGCTTGGCGGTCTTCCAGAGATCGAGGTTGGGATCGAGCTGACGCCCCAGTCCCTCGACGTTCAGCAGGGTCTTCTGCAACAGGACCAGCTGCGGCTGGATCTCGACGTTGAATCGACGCGAGGTCTGGAAGAGCCGCAGCAGCACCTGCCCCAGCGAGATCTCCGACAACGGCCGGTCAAAATAGGGTTCGCAGACGGCGCGCACCGCGCCTTCCAGTTCTTCCTCGCGCGTATCGGGCGGCACCCAGCCCGATTCGATGTGCAGTTGCGCCACGCGGCGGTAGTCGCGGTGAAAGAACGCCAGGAAATTCTGCGCCAGGTAATTCTTGTCGAACTCGGACAGCGAGCCCACGATGCCGAAGTCCAGCGCGATGTAGCTGCCCAGCGTGTCCGGGCGGTCCGACACGTAGATGTTGCCCGGGTGCATGTCGGCATGGAAAAAGCCGTCGGTAAAGACCTGCGTGAAGAAGATCTCGACGCCCGTGCGCGCCAGCGTCGGAATGTCGATGCCGGCCTCGCGCATGCGCTCGACCTGGCCCACCGGCATGCCGTACATGCGCTGCATCGTGAACACGGTGGAAGCCGTGTATTCCCAGATCACCTCGGGCACGATCAGCATGTCGCCACGCCCCGATTCCGGACCGAAGTTGCGGCGCAGCTGGCTGCAATTGGAGGCCTCGCGCACCAGGTCCAGCTCGTCGTGCAGGTACTTGTCGAATTCAGCCACGACCTCGCGCGGCTTCAGGCGGCGGCCGTCCGGGCCCAGGCGCTCGATGATGCGCGCCACCACCTTCAGCAGCGACATGTCTTTTTCGATGATGCTGAGCATGCCCGGACGAAGCACCTTCACGGCGACTTCACGGCCGTCGTGCAGCACCGCGAAGTGCACCTGCGCGATCGACGCCGACGCCACCGGGTCCACATCGAACTGCGCGAACAGCTTTTCGGGCGGCGCGCCCAGCGCCGCCTCGATGCAGGCCGCTGCCTGAGCCGACGGGAACGGCGGCACGCGGTCCTGCAGCAGCGCCAGTTCGTTGGCGATGTCGGCCGGAATCAGGTCTCGGCGGGTGGACAGCACCTGCCCGAACTTCACGAAGATCGGGCCCAGCGATTCCAGGGCAAGTCGCAGCCGTTGCCCGCGCGGCGAACGCGGGCGCGTGCCCAGGCGCATGACGCGCAGCAGGCAGGTGGCCAGCGGATGATTCAGGCTGGACAGCACCAGCTCATCCAGGCCGTAGCGCAGCGAGACGACGATGATGCGAAACAGGCGCAGCAAGGGGAACATGGATCAGGCGCCCCGCTTTGCGCCGGCCGTGGCCAGGCGGGTTTGCAGCGCAGCCGCGGAACGCGCCAGCGCGTCGGCGCGGGTGTTCAGGTCGGCCAGGTCCAGGCGCCATTGCTCCAGGGCCGGACGGCCCGCCAGCACACCGCTTTCCTCGGACAGGTATTCGGATACGTTTTCGGCCAGGCGCTTGCCCGCCGTGCGCGCGCCATCTGACACGGCACGCGCGCCGCCCACGATGCGCAGCGCGGCGATGTCGCCCACCACGCGGGCCAACGCGTCCTCCGGATCCCAGCGCAACTGCTTGGACAAGTCGGCAACCACCTGGGCCAGCGCCGCGTCGCCTGAAATATGCGTGGCCTCGGCAAAATCCGGCTGCTCGTGCCCGGCGCCCAGGCGCGGCAGCGGCAGCTTCTCGGGCGACACCGTCAGCGTCACGTCGGGCACCACGGCCGGATCAGCCTGATCGGCCAGCCCTTCGCTATCGATGGACAGGCCCAGCGTGAAGCCACCCATGGCAAACCGGACGGTCTTGCCGGCATGCCGAGCCAGGCGTTCGCGCGCCCAGTCCTCGCGCCGCAGCAAGGCATTGAGGGCGCTGATGGCCAGACGCTTCGGTGTGGGCAGGAACGAAAAAGGCAGCATGGCGGTTGCAAGGACCCCGGGAGGGCTTGCCGAAGTTGATGGGTAAATCGGGAGTGTAACGGGTTAGATGGGAGCCTGTTTTGCGTAGGCACATTGAAAAACCGGCCCTCTGGGGGCCGGTTCGGGCGGACGCCTTGCGGCGCCCGCGGCAGATGGCCGGTTGCGAGCCGGACCGCCAGGATTAGCTGGCGTGTTCCACCGGAATCTGCTGGATGCCGGCCAGCAACCAGCCGCCATTGGCCGGCTTGAACAGGTTCCAGACTTCCTCGAAGCGGAAAGCTTCGGTGCCCGGCGCCTCGCGCAGCATGCCCGAGAAGCGCACGCTGGCCAGGTGGCCGTCGGAGACGGTTTCGATACCCAGCATCTCGGCGTTCAGCAGGACCACTTCGGTCTTGTTGGGCGCCGCGCCGCGCTCGGCCAGCTGGGGCTTGAGCTCGGTGATCAAATCGTCGGTCAGGAATTCGCGCAGACCGTCGGTGCTGCCGCTGTCCCAGACCGCCTGGATGCGGACGAACTGTTCCTTGGCTTGCTTCAGGAAGTTCGGCGTGTCGAAATCGCCCGGCACGAACCAGTTGTTGTCGTCGCCCGCCTTGGGCAGGACGGCCGGCGGCTCGACCGGCGCGGCGGCCACCGGAGCGGCAGCGGCGGCAGGCGCGGCGGCGCCCGGCTTCAGCGATTCACGCCACATGGGCTGCTGTTGCTGGCCCGAGGCGTTGTTGGCCCCGCCGAACGCACCCTGCGTGGCAGTGCGCGGACCGGCGCCGCGCAGGCGGCGGATGATGAACATGACGGCGAAGACCACGGCGGCGATCAGCAGCGCGGACGACAGGAACTCCAGGAACGCGCCGGACAGGCCCATGCTGGAGAGCAGCGCCGCGATACCAAGGCCGGCGGCGATGCCGGCGATGGGACCCAGCCAACGCGAGGCGCCGCTCTTGGCGGCGGCGCCTGCCGCGCCGGCCGTGGCAGCGCCGGCAGCTGCCGGTGCGGCGGTGGCGCCCGCGGTGTTGTTGGTGGCAGCCGGCGGCGTGGTGGCCTGGCGCTGCGTCGTGACATTGGAGGACTGGCGGCCGACACTGGCGCCGCCGCCTGCGCGGCGAGCTTCGGCGTCAAACGACGCCGTCACCAGCGCCGCGCCCGAAACGGCGATGAGCGCCGCGGCGACAAAGCGCGAAAGACTGAATTTAGACATGAGTTTGCTCCCTCGTACTCGCGCCCCCGCTGCCCCGAGCAACGGGAGGGCCCCGCAATGCGCGGGGCCATCTGCGCGACTTTTCTTACAGTAATCTGAATGGCGTAAGAATAACGGACAAGCTGCCGCCCCACAAGTTCCCTGCAGGGTGGCGAAATCCGCCGTGGTCGCCGGGCGTCAGCCCAGGCGCACGCCTTCGTGCAACGCGGCGATGCCGGCCGTCAGGTTGAAGTACTGCACCCGCTCCAGGCCGGCGGTGCGCAGCATGTCGGCCAGGGTTTCCTGGTCCGGGTGCATGCGGATCGATTCGGCCAGGTAACGATAGCTGGCCTCGTCCTTGGCGATCTTCTTGCCCAGCCACGGCAGCACGTTGAAGGAATACCAGTCGTAGGCCGGGGACAGGGGCTTGGCGATGCGCGAGAACTCCAGGACGAGCAGCTTGCCGCCCGGCTTGAGCACCCGGGTCATTTCGGCCAGCGCGCGGTCCTTGTGAGTCATGTTGCGCAGGCCGAAGGCCACGCTGACGCGGTCGAAGTAACCGGTGGGGAACGGCAGGCGCTCGGCGTCGCACACGGCGGTAGGCACCAGCAGGCCGGCGTCGGTGAGCCGGTCGCGGCCCACGCGCAGCATGGAATCATTGATGTCGGTCAGCCAGACCTCGCCCGTGGGGCCGGCGCGCTTGGCGAACGCGCGCGCCAGGTCGCCCGTGCCACCGGCAATGTCCAGCACCTTCATGCCGGGGCGGATGGCCGCGCGGCCGATCGTGAACGCCTTCCAGACGCGGTGCAGGCCCGCCGACATGAAATCGTTCATGACGTCGTAGCGCTGGGCGACCGAATGGAACACTTCGGCAACCTTGCGGGCCTTTTCGCTTTCGGGGACCGACTGGAAGCCGAAGTGCGTGGAGGTCGAGCCGGCGCCGGCGGATTGTTGCGATTCGGAGGGGTTTTGCATGGTGTATTCCCGATATATCGTTCAATGGTAGCCTATCGGGCGCGCGCCTGCGGCTGGCGAGCCCGCCAGATGGCGCGCCGCGGTCACATACCTGAAATATTGCGGCCATACTATCGCAATGTTCGCGCCGCGCCGGCGCTCCGAAGTGTGCCCAATTCGATATGTCCAGCACCATCCTCGTCGTCGAAGACGAACCCGCCATCCAGGAATTGATCGCCGTCAACCTGTCCTTCGCCGGCCACAAGGTGCTGCGCGCCTTCGACGCCGACCAGGCCCAGACGCTGATCCGTGCCGAGCTTCCCGACCTGATCCTGCTGGACTGGATGCTGCCCGGCACCTCTGGCCTGGCCATGGCCCGCAAGCTGCGCAACGACGAGCGCACCCGCGCCGTCCCGGTCATCATGCTGACCGCCAAGGGCTCCGAGCAGGACAAGGTCGACGGCCTGGAAGCCGGCGCCGACGACTACATCACCAAGCCCTTCTCGCCCAAGGAGCTGATGGCCCGCATCAAGGCCGTGCTGCGCCGCCGCGCCCCCCAGCTCACGGACGACGTCATCGACGTCGGCGGCCTGAAGCTGGATCCGGTGACGCATCGCCTGTCGGGCAACAGCCAGTCCCTGCAGATCGGCCCCACCGAATTCCGCCTGCTCCACTTCTTCATGACGCACCCCGAGCGCGTGTTCTCCCGCTCGCAGCTCCTGGATCAGGTGTGGGGCGACCACGTCTTTGTCGAAGAGCGCACGGTCGACGTGCACATCCGCCGCCTGCGCAAGGCCCTGGAACCCAGCGGCCATGACGCGCACGTCGAAACGGTCCGCGGCAGCGGCTATCGGTTTACGGCACAGCTCCCGACGCGGTAAAACGTGCGCACGATGATCTGGCTGCGCACCCTTATTCTGGTCGTCCTGTGGGCGGCATTTGCCTTGTTGGCGCAATGGCTCATTGGAGACCCCGCGGGCTGGATCGTGTTTTCGGTGGCGCTGACCGCCATGCTGCTCTGGCGCAGCTGGCGCCTGTCGCTGGTGTCCAAATGGGCCAATCACCCGGATTCCGCCCCGCCGGCCTCCGTGGGCCCGTGGGATGACATTCTTGCCCCGCTCTATCGTTACACCCGCGCCCGCGCGCGCGAGCTGGCTGAAACCCGCGACACCATGCAAGGGATGCTGGCGGCTGCCCAGGCCCTGCCCGACGGCGCCGTCACGCTGAACGAGGATTTCCAGATCGACTGGTGCAACCGCATGGCGCGCCAGCATCTGGGCCTGCGCCTGCCGGCCGACCGCGGCCACAATCTGCTGAACCTGCTGCGGGCCCCGGAATTCGTGGAATACGCGCATCGTCCGTCCTGGCCCGAGCCCATTCTGGTGCGGCTGGGCCAGCAAGGCCAGGAACGGCTGATGATGATGCAGCTCACTGCATACGCCAGCAACCAGCGCCTGCTCATCACCCGCGACGTCACGCAGATCGAACGCCTGGAAACGACGCGCCGCGACTTCGTCGCCAACGTGTCGCACGAATTGCGCACGCCGCTGACGGTGCTGGCGGGTTTTTTGGAAACGCTGCGCGACATGCCCGACGAGGCGCTGCCCAAAGAGCAGCGCGAACAGTACATCGACATGATGTACGAGCAGGCCCACCGCATGCAGGCCATCGTGGAAGACCTGCTGACGCTGTCCACGTTGGAATCGTCGCCGGGCAGCGATCCGCGCGCCGTCAACATGGGCGCGCTGCTGCAAAAGGCGCGCCAGCAGATCGAGGCCTTGTCGGGCGGCCGTCATCAACTGGTCTGGCACATCGACGAAACCCTGGATGTGCTCGGCGCCGAAAACGAACTGACGTCGGCGCTTTCCAACCTGCTGACCAACGCCGTGCGCTACACGCCGGACGGCGGCACCATCACCGTCCGCTGGGAACGCGACCCCGAAGGCGGCGCGTGCTACAGCGTGCAGGACACCGGCATCGGCATCCCGGCGCGCCACCTGCCCCGCCTGACCGAACGCTTTTACCGCGTGGACCGGGGCCGCTCGCGCGCCGTCGGCGGCACCGGGCTGGGGCTGGCGATCACCAAGCACATCGCCATGCGGCACGATGCCGAACTGCTCATCACCAGCGAACCCGGCAAGGGCAGCGTCTTCTCGCTGCGCTTTCCCGCCGACCGCATCGCCATCGCCGAAACGGCGTGATTCCGCCCGCCTGCCCGCCTGACGGCGGCGCGCGGGTGGTAAATTTTTGGCCATGCGCATCCTGGTCATCGAAGACGAACCCAAACTGGCCGACTACCTGAAGAAGGGACTGTCGGAGCAAAGCCACGTGGTGGACGTGGCGCGCGACGGCGTGGACGGCCGCCACCTCGCGCTCGAAGGCGCGTACGACCTCATCGTGCTGGACGTGATGCTGCCCGGCGTCGATGGCTTCGAGATCCTGGCCTCGGTGCGCGCGCACAAAGACACCCCCATCCTGATGCTGACGGCCCGAGACGCGGTGGAAGACCGGGTCCGCGGCCTGGAAGGCGGCGCCGACGACTACCTGGTCAAACCCTTCGCGTTCTCGGAACTCTTGGCGCGGGTGCACGCGCTGCTGCGCCGCGGCCGCTCGCAGGAGCCCACGCTGCTGCGGCTGGCGGACCTGGAGCTGGATCTGGCGCGCCGGCGCGCCCAGCGCGGCGGCCAGCGGCTGGACCTGACCGCCAAGGAATTCAGCCTGCTGGCGCTTCTGCTGCGCCGCCAGGGGCAGGTGCTGTCGCGCACCACCCTTGCCGAACAGGTCTGGGACATGAACTTCGACAGCGACACCAACGTCATCGACGTCGCGGTGCGGCGCCTGCGCGGCAAGCTGGACGATCCCTACGCCACGAAACTGCTGCACACCGTGCGCGGCATGGGATACGTGCTGGAATCGCGCCCTGCTGACGGCCACGCCGGATGAGCCGCCCCCGCGTGCGCTCCATGCAGGCGCGGCTGACGCTGCTGCTGGGCGCCATCGCGCTGTTTGTTTCCAGCGTGGCGGGCGCCACCCTTTTCTGGGCGCTCAAGCGCGAAGTCGAGCGCCAGGAGATCACCGAAGTCAGCGGCAAGCTCGAGCTCATCGACCACTTGATCGACATGCAGAACAGCGCAAGCGGCTTGCACGACCTGGCGGCCACCTTCGACGAGATGCGCGCGGGCCAGGGTCAGCTTGGCATCTGGATCGTGGACGCGCAGGGCCAGGCCGTCTATGGCGGCGCCGCGCCCGAAACGCTGGAAACCACGGATGGCCGGCAGGTCCTTTTGCAGACGCCGGATGGCGGGCGCATGCGCGGCCTGCGCGTTGCCATGAACGATCGCATCCTGCCCGGCGCGCAGCTGACCGTGGCGGTCAGCACGCGCACCAGCGCGCAATTCCTCTATGCCTACGGCACGGCGCTGGCGCTGATCTGCGCGTTGTGGGTGGGCGCGACGGTCGTCCTGGCCGCGTGGGCCGTGCGGCGCAGCATGGCGCCCGCGCGGCGGCTGTCCGGGCAGGCCGCGGCCATCCAGCCCGACAACCTGGCGCGCCGCCTGCCGCTGCAAGACACCGACCGCGAGCTGCATGAACTGGTGCGGTCCTTCAACCGCACACTGGACCGGCTGCAGGCCGCCTATCAGCAGATGGAGGGCTTTAACGCCGATGTGGCGCACGAACTGCGCACGCCGCTGGCGACCCTCATCAACGGCACACAGGTCATGCTGTCGTCGCCGCGCGATGCGGCCGAACTGCGAGACGCGCTGGAATCCAACCTGGAAGAACTGGAAGACCTGAAGACGCTGGTCAACGACATGCTGTTCCTGGCGCGGGCCGATCGCGGCGAGCGCGCCGCCGACCTGGCGCCGGTGTCGCTGGCCGCCGAAGCCCGGCGGGTGGCCGAATACTACGAGGCCACGCTGGAAGAACACGCCGTGCGCCTGCGCTGCGTGGGCGACGCCACTGTGGCCGCCAACCGGGGGCTGGCGCGCCGCGCGCTGGCCAACCTGATCTCCAACGCCATCAAGGCGACGCCCCCGGGCGGCGAGATCGTGCTGACCTGCACCCCCACCGCGCGCGGGGCGCGGGTCACGGTCCACAACCCCGGCACGCCTATCCCGCCCGCGGACTTGCCCAGGATCTTCGACCGCTTTTTCCGCTCCGGCCAGACACGCGCGCCACGCAGCGAAGGTCACGGCCTGGGCCTGGCCATCGTCCGCGCCATTGCCCGCATGCATGGCGGCGACGTGGATGCGGCGTCCGGCGCCGCCGGCACCGTGGTCGGCATCACCTTCAACAACCCGGCGCCGGCCGCGAACATTACAAAAACGTAATCTGCGCGACAGGATCGGGTCACCCCGGTCTTCCTACAGTGTCATCACGCCCATTCCCATTGCAAGGATTCCCGTGAAAGGCACCCTGTTACGCACTTGCGCCGCCGCATTGGCGCTGATGATGTCCGGCGCCGCGTTCGCCGCAGGCGACCATGCGCACGGCGGCCACGCGCCGTCCGCGGCGGCCGCGCCCATCGGCGCGCCGGGCGATCCCGCCCGCGTCACGCGCACCATTGACGTCGACATGACCGACGCCATGCGCTTCACGCCCGCCAGCATCGACGTCAAGGCCGGCGAAACCGTGCGGCTGAACGTACGCAATTCCGGGAAGATCCGGCACGAACTCGTGCTGGGCACCGACGCCGATCTGCAGGCGCATTACGCCATGATGATGAAGGACCCCGGCATGCGCCACGAGGAACCCAACGCGGTGTCGCTGGACGCGGGCAAAAGCGGCCAGATCGTCTGGCGCTTCGGCAAGGCCGGCACGGTGTCCTTCGGCTGCCTGGAGCCAGGCCATTACGGCGCCGGCATGATGGGCGCCGTCTCGGTGCTGTGACATGACGGCGCACACGCTCACGACCCGCCGCCGCTTCGTGCAGGGCCTGGCCGCCGGCGGCGCGCTCGCCGCGCTGGGCGGCTGGCGCCAGGCATCGGCCCAGTCCGGCGCAGCCGCGGCCGCCGAACTGCGCGGCACCGAGTTTCACCTGGAGATCGGCGAGACGCCCGTGAACTTCACGGGCGCCGCGCACGTGGCCACCACGGTCAACGGCCGCCTGCCCGCGCCGCTGCTGCGCTGGCGCGAGGGCGATACGGTGACGCTGCACGTCACCAACCGGCTGCGCGAGCAGACCTCCATCCATTGGCACGGCATCCTGCTGCCCACCGGCATGGATGGCGTGCCCGGCCTGAGCTTTGCCGGCATCGACCCCGGCCAGACGTTCACTTACCGTTTCGACGTGCGCCAAAGCGGCACCTACTGGTATCACAGCCACTCGGGATTCCAGGAACAGACGGGCCTGTACGGCGCCATCGTCATCGACCCGCGCCACCGCGATCCCATCGCCTCCGACCGCGACTACACGGTGCTGCTGTCGGACTGGACGGACGAAGACCCGATGCGCGTGTTCGACAAGCTGAAGGTGATGCCGGATTACTACAACCGCATCCAGCCCAGCATGCAAAGCCTGGCGGACAATGCCGGGGACAAGGGATGGCGCGCGGCGCTTGCCGACCGGCTGATGTGGGAACGCATGCGCATGAATCCGACGGATCTGGCCGACGTGTCCGGCGCAACCTACACCTACCTCACCAACGGCGCCACGCCCGCGGCCAACTGGACGGGCCTTTTCAAGCCGGGCGAGCGGGTGCGGCTGCGGTTCATCAACGGCTCGGCCATGACGTACTTCGACGTCCGGATCCCGGGCCTGACGATGACTGTCGTGGCCGCCGATGGCCAGGACGTCCGGCCCGTGGATGTCGAGGAGTTTCGCATTGGCGTCGCTGAAACGTATGACGTGATCGTGGAACCTTCACAGGACCGCGCCTACACGATCTTCTCGCAAGCCATGGATAGATCGGGCTATGCGCGCGCCACGTTGGCGCCCCGCGCCGGCATGCAGGCAAGCGTGCCCGCGATGGACCGTGTGCAGGTGCTGGGCATGATGGACATGGGCATGGCCCACGACATGAGCGGGTCGCAGCCGATGCCGGCCGGACACGCCGGGCACGGCGCGGGCGCGGGCCAGGGCGGCATGGTCGAGGTCAGGCACCCCTATCCCGCCGAGCGCGGCGTGGGCAATTCCATGCTGCCTGACGTGGTGTCGACGCGCCTGGACGATCCCGGCCCCGGACTGCGCGACAACGGCCGCCGCGTGCTGACGTATGCGGACTTGCGGTCGGTGCGGGAGCCCGACGACAACCGCGCGCCCTCGCGCGAGATCGAACTGCACCTGACGGGCAACATGGAGCGCTACATGTGGTCGTTCAACGGCGTGAAGTTCTCGGACGCGCGGCCCATCGTGCTGCGCCACGGCGAGCGCGTGCGCTTCGTGCTGGTCAACGACACGATGATGACGCATCCCATCCATCTGCACGGCCTGTGGAGCGACCTGGAATCCCCGGACGGCGCGTTTCAGGTCCGCAAGCACACGATCTCGCTGAACCCGGCGCAGCGCATCAGCTATCGCGTCAGCGCCGACACACGTGGGAACTGGGCCTACCACTGCCATCTGCTGTATCACATGGAGGCCGGCATGTTCAGGGCGGTCGTGGTGGAGTAAACGATGAAGCCGATCAGTTTCCAGAAACACGCGCCGGCCCTTTGCGCCATCGCCCTCGCGCTGGCGCCCCCCCTGGCCGCAGCGCAAGCAGCGCAAATGGATCATGCCGGCATGACCGGAATGGACCACGGCTCGATGGACCATGGCCAGGCGCCGTCACCGGACAGCCCGGAAAGCCCGGAAAGCCCGGAAAGCCACCAGGGAATGGACCATGCAGAGGCGAACCATGACGCGCCCGCCGCAGACGCCCCGCCCGTCGGCAGCCTGCCCGCAAGCGATGGCGAAGGCCCGCGCGGCTACGACAGCTACGGCATCCATCTGCACATGATGGACAACGCGCCCACGTGGCAGGTGCTGTTCGACAAATTCGGCGCATCGCGCAATCGCGACGGGCAGAACGCGCTCGAATGGGATGGCCGCTTCTGGTTCGGCACCGCCACGGACCGCCTGCTCGTCAAGAGCGAGGGCGAGCGCGAAAGCGGCGGCGGGTCGGACGGCAAGGTCGAGGCCTTCTGGAGCCACGCCATCTCGCCCTTCTGGGATCTGCAACTGGGTGCGCGCCGGGACGTCGGCGCAGGCCCCAAGCGCAACTGGGCCGCGGTCGGCGTCGAGGGCTTGCTGCCCTACAACATCGAACTGACGGCCACCGCCTATGCAGGCCCGTCAGGCCGCAGCGCCCTGGCGCTGAAGGCCGAGTACGATCTGCTGCTGACCCAGCGCCTGGTATTCACGCCCGAACTGCAAGCCAGCGTCTACGGCAAGAACGACCCGCAACGCGGCATCGGTTCCGGTCTGTCGCAGGGATCCCTGTCCCTGCGCCTGCGTTACGAGGTCACGCGCGAATTCGCCCCCT
This sequence comes from Achromobacter sp. E1, assembly GCF_037039475.1. NCBI lineage: Bacteria > Pseudomonadati > Pseudomonadota > Betaproteobacteria > Burkholderiales > Alcaligenaceae > Achromobacter > Achromobacter sp. E1. The sequence goes on along the minus strand of NZ_CP146253.1, from coordinate 475,813 downwards.
ACGTTGGCGTATCCTTTGAACGGAAGTTCGGCCAGACGGCGAGCTATGCCTCGGACGCCGGCGAAAGCCGATCGCAGGCGGCCGTCATCGCGGGCGTGCGGTTCTGGTTCTGACCGGCCCACGCCTGAACATCCCCCCTTTATCCCCCGGAGCATCATGAACGTTTCCCGTCTTACGCGCCGCCTCGTCCTTGCCGCGGCCCTCAGCATTCCCGCGATTGCCGCCGCGCAGGCGCCCGTGAAAGTCGAGGTCTGGAAGACGCCCACCTGCGGCTGCTGCGAGGATTGGGTCAAGCACATGCGCGACAACGGCTTTGCCGTGACCACGCATGAAGTCGAGGACACCGGGCCCATCCGCCGCAACGCCGGCATGTCCAACTACGGTTCCTGCCACACCGCGATGGTCGAGGGCTATGCGGTCGAAGGCCACGTGCCCGCCAGCGACGTGCGCCGCCTGTTGCTGGAAAAGCCCGACGCCGCGGGACTGGCCGCCCCCGGCATGCCGCTGGGATCGCCCGGCATGGACGGGCCGGAATACGGCGGACGCAAGACGCCGCACGACGTGGTGCTGGTCGACAAACGTGGCGGCGCCCAGGTTTTTCAGGCCTATCGCTAAGGCTGGCCTGAAACAATTCATCCACAACGCTTCAATGGCTACTCCTTGCACCGCAGCAAAAATGGTCCACAATAAATAAAAGCGTTTCTCACCCACCCCTTGGCAGTCATGGCACAAATCGTCCTGTTCGAGAACATCCACCCGAGCGCCCGCGCCGTCTTCGAGGCCGCCGGCTACACCGATATCGTCACGCATGCCGCGGCTCTGCCGCCGGCGCAATTGCACGACGCCCTGCGCGGCGTGCAAGTGGCGGGGATCCGTTCTCGCACTCACCTGGACGCCGCCCTGCTGTCCGGCAACCCCGACCTGCGCGTGGTGGGATGCTTTTGCATCGGCACCAACCAGGTCGACCTGGACACCGCCATGCAGCGCGGCATTCCGGTCTTCAATGCGCCGTTCTCGAACACGCGCTCGGTGGCCGAACTGGTGTTGGGCGAGGCCATCCTGCTGCTGCGCCGGATTCCCGAAAAGAATGCCCGCGTCCATCTGGGCCACTGGGATAAAAGCGCCGCGGGCGCTTTTGAGACCCGCGGCAAGACGCTGGGCATCGTCGGCTACGGCAACATCGGCTCGCAGATCAGCACGCTGGCCGAAAGCCTGGGCATGCGCGTCATCTATCACGACGTGGAAGCCAAGCTGCCGCTGGGCAACGCCCGGCCCGCCGGCACGCTGAACGAACTGCTGGAGCAGGCCGACGTGGTGACGCTGCACGTGCCCGGCGGCAAGTCCACCGAAAACATCATGAACGCCGAGACCATCGGCCGCATGCGCCGTGGCGCGATCCTGATCAACGCTTCGCGCGGCACCGTGGTGGATATCGCCGCGCTGCACGCAGCACTCAAATCCGGTCATCTGGCCGGCGCCGCGCTGGACGTGTTCCCCACCGAGCCCAAGAGCGCCGATGAACCGCTGGCCAGCCCGCTGATCGGCATGCCCAACGTCATCCTGACCCCGCACATCGGCGGCAGCACGCAAGAGTCCCAGGAGAACATCGGCCGCGAAGTGGCCGAAAAACTCGTGCGCTTCCTGCAGGCCGGCACCACCAAGGGCGCCGTCAACTTCCCCGAACTGCCTTTCCTGGAGCAGGCCGGCGGCACGCGCATCCTGCACGTGCACCGCAACGCGCCGGGCGCGCTGGGCACGCTGGACAACCTGATGGCGCAGCACGGCCTGAACATCGTCAGCCAGACCTTGCAGACACGCGGGCAGATCGGCTACGTGATCACCGACGTGGAAGGCCAGGTCGACGATATCGTCATGACCGCCCTGCGCGATCACCCGATCACGGTCCGCTGCGACCGGCTGTAAAGCAGCAAGCGCCAGGCAGCAAGGGCCCCTTCGGGGGCTTTTTCATTGCCCGGCAGTTGCCTGGAACGGTGTCAGACACCAGCCCAATCCACTGGAGTCACGCCCCATCCGGCTCAGCCGCCGCCCGGTGCAGGCACTGCGCGATCTTCTCGCGCACGCTGCCCGCATCGAACGGCAGCCGGCCGATGATGCCGATCTCGCGATGAAAGGCGTGTTCGCCCAGCGGCAGCAGCCGCAGACCCGTCATGTCCAGCCGCCGCAGGCGCGGCAGAAGCGCCACGCCAAGGCCATGCCGCACCATCCCCGCGATCGCCTCGATCTCGTCGAGCTCCACGGCCTCGTTCACGGTGATGCGGTGCTTTTTCAGGAACACGTCGACCACGCGGCCCCCGAATGAGGCGCGGTCGTAGCGGATGAAGGGCTGGGTCGCCAGCAGCTCCCGCCACGGGGCGACCGGCATGGATTCGGGCATGGCCAGCATGACGGGCTCGGTCATGAGCGGCTGCCAGCCCAGTTCGGGCGGCAGGGCGAAGGGCGGGCGGATCAGCACGGCCAGGTCCACTTCGCCGGCGTCCACCTGGCCCAGCAACGACAGCGAGACGCCCGGCACGATGCGCACGCGCACATCGGGATAGACCGCGCGAAACTCGCCCACGGCATGGACGAGAAGATCCTGCTGCACGGAGGCGATGGCCCCGATGCGGAGCAGCCCGCTGACGTGCGCGGCGCCAGCCGAGGCCGCCATGCGCTCGGCCATGGCGACCAGCTCCTCGGCCTGGGGCAGCATGTCCCGGCCGTTGCCGTTGAGCGCCGCCGCGCGCGGACCTCGGTCGAACAGCTCGACGCCCAGGTATTCCTCCAGCCGCCGGATCTGGGCGCTGACCGCGGATTGCGTCAGGCCAAGCTGGACCCCGGCCCCGGTAAAGGTTCCGTCCCGCGCCACGGCGATGAAGGTCTTGAATTCCTTGAGCACAATCAATTTTTTCGATGCTAAGACTCGAAAAATATCGTTTTGCTATAAAAAAAACAATACCTAAACTATGCCCTGGTGATAACGCCGACACATTGCGGCGTTCGCTGAACTGAATAACCCTCTTTTGCCTGACCCGGAGCCTTGCATGTCCGCTCAAACCAACCTGCCGCCGTTCCACCTGGCCTTCCCCGTGCGGGACCTGGCCGAAGCCCGCGCCTTCTATGGCGAAAAGCTGGGCTGTCCGGAGGGCCGCAGCTCGTCCGAATGGATCGACTTCAATTTCTACGGCCACCAGATCGTGGCGCACCTGGCGCCCAGCGAATGTGGCCACAAGGCAACCAGCGCGGTGGATTCGCACAATGTGCCCGTGCGCCATTTCGGCGCCGTGCTTTCCATGGAACAATGGGAAGCCATGGCCAAGCGCCTGACCGACGCCGGCACCGAGTTCGTCATCGAGCCCTACATCCGTTTCAAGGGCGAGGTCGGCGAGCAGGCCACCATGTTCTTCCTGGATCCGTCGGGCAATGCGCTTGAATTCAAGGCGTTCAAGAACATGGATTCGTTGTTCGCCAAGTAACCCGTCACTACAGGTTTCGTGCCGTTGAACGTCAATTCCAATTCGCTTTCTCCGGCCGAAACCCGCTGGCGCATCCTGCCCCAGGGTGACCGCTGCCTGATCGTCTCCTTCGGCGAGCGCATCGATGCCGCCATTGGCCGGACCTGTCTGGCGGCGGCCCGCAAGCTGCGCGACGCGCGGCTGCCGGGCGTTACCGACGTGGTGCCCTCCTTCGTCGCCGTGGCCGTGCACTACCGGCCGGGCGGACATGGCGAAGGGCCCACGTACGCGGCGCTCTCCGAGCACATCCAGGCCCTGCTTGCCGAGGGCATCCCGACCGCCGACGCGGGGGGACGCGAGGTCGACATCCCCGTCTGCTATGGCGGCGAACACGGCCCCGACCTGGAAGAGGCCGCGCGCGCGGCCCGAATCAAACCCGAAGACGTCATCCGGTTGCACAGCGAACCGCGCAGCATGGTGTTCATGCTGGGGTTTGCGCCCGGCCACGCCTATCTCGGCGTGCACGACGAAAAACTGAACATTCCCCGCCGTCCGTCGCCGCGCACCGCCGTGCCCGCCGGCGCGGTGGCCATCGCCAACCGGCAAACCGTGATCTACCCGAACCGGCTGCCGGGCGGCTGGAACATCATCGGCGCCACCCCGCTCGTCATGTTCGACCCCGCGCGCGAACCCGCGGCGCTCCTGCAGCCCGGCGACACGGTGCGGTTCGTGCCGATTACGCCCGACGAATTCGACCGCATCCGGGGGAGCCGCCCATGAGCGTGACGGTGATCAAACCCGGCATGCTGTCCAGCTTCCAGGACCGCGGGCGCGAAGGCTACCAGCATCAGGGCATTCCGGCGGCCGGCGCCATGGACGAACGCGCCCATCGGCTGGCCAATGCCCTGGCGGGCAACGAAGGCGATCCGGCCACGCTGGAGATCACGCTGACGGGCCCCACGCTGCGCTTTGACGCGCCGGCCTGCTTTGCGCTGGCTGGCGCCGACCTGGGCGCCACGCTGAACGGCCAGGACATTCCCCTGTTGCGCCCGCTTATCGCGCGGCCCGGCGACGTGCTGGCCTTCGGGGCGCGGCCCGCAACGGGCGTGCGCGCGTATCTGGCCGTGCATGGCGGTTTTGCGCTGACGTCCGTCATGGGCAGCGAGACCACCTATCTGCGCAGCGGATTCGGCGGTTTTCAGGGGCGCGCACTGGCAAAGGGCGACGTCGTTCCGCTGCGCCGCCCGCTGGCGCCGGACTGCGATACCGCCGCCTTGCAGAAGGCGCTGTGGCAGGTGCGCGTGTACCTGCCCGCGGCGCTGGGCAACAAGCAGCGCGAGTTCATCCGCTTCCTGCCCGGCGTGCACTGGCCCGAATTCTCGCAATCCAGCCGCCGCGCCTTTTTGGAATCCGAATTTCGTATCAGTCCGCAGTCCGACCGCATGGGCTACCGCCTGCTTGGCCGGCCGCTGACCATGAATCAGCCGCGGCAGATGCTGTCCGAGGCCGCCTGCTTTGGCACCGTGCAGGTGCCCTCGGGCGGCGAAGCCATCATTCTCATGGCCGACCGGCAGACCACCGGCGGCTATCCCAAGATCGCGCAGATCGCCACCGTGGACCTGCCCGCGCTGGCGCAGTCCGCGCCCGGCCAGGTGCTGCGTTTCCAGCGGATCGAGCTGGACGAGGCGCAGCGCCTGGACGGCGAGCGCGAACGCGCGTTTGCGCAATTGCACGACGCGCTTGCGCCGCTGCGCGCGCTGCTGAACTAGAAAGGAAACCGCCATGACCACCCGCATCGACTTGAACTGCGACATGGGCGAAAGCTATGGCGCCTGGACCATGGGCAACGACGCGGCCGTGCTGCAGTACGTCAGCTCGGCCAACATTGCCTGTGGTTTCCATGGCGGCGATCCGGCCACCATGCGCAAGACGGTGGCCGCCGCGCTGGCCCGGGGCGTTGCGCTGGGGGCCCATCCCAGCCTGCAGGACCTGGCCGGTTTCGGCCGCCGCGTCATCCAGATCAGCCCCGACGAAGCCTACGACATCGTCGTCTATCAGATCGGCGCGCTGGCAGGTGTCGCGGCCTCGCAAGGCGCCCGCCTGCATCACGTGAAGGCGCACGGCGCGCTCTACAACATGGCAGCCAAGGACGGGCCGCTGGCAAAGGCGATCTGCCAGGCGGTCAAGGATGTGGATGCGTCGCTGATCCTGTACGGACTGGCCGGCAGCAAGCTGATCGACGCGGCCCGCGCCATCGGCCTGGCGTGCGCCAGCGAAGTCTTCGCGGACCGCTCCTATCAGGACGATGGCTCGCTGACGCCGCGCACGCGCGCGGGCGCCATGATCGAGGACGTGGACGTCGCGGTCGCACAGGTCGTGCGCATGGCGCGCGAAGGCCTGGTGCGGTCGGTTGACGGCAAGGATGTGCCGGTGCAGGCCGACACCCTGTGCATTCACGGCGACCAGCCCAATGCGCTGGTCTTTGCCGACGGCATCCGGCGCGCCTTGACGCAGGCCGGCATCGAGGTGCGCACGCCGCCTCGCGCCTGAAGGCGCGAGGCGCAGGCCTCTTCCTAAGCGGCGTCCAGCGACGCCTCGCGGTAAGCGCCCAGGATCTCCGGCAGCACTTCCACCACGTACTTGCGGGTCAGTCCGGCCGCGCGGTCGAAATCCCGGCTGCCGAGCGCCTGGATGATGCCTTCCGTGTAGGACGGGATCGTGTTGGCTTCGAGCGATTGCCGGGCCAGCATGTAGCCCAGCGGTTCGATCTGTTCGTACAGTTTGCTGAGCATGCCGGTCAACGGCGCGTTGCCGGTGTAGCGCGCCGCGGCCAGATAGAAGTCGCGCGAGGCCGAGATGAAACCGCGCGCGTCCTGACGGCCCATCGCGGCGACGATGGCCTCGTGCAACGTGCCAAGTTCGGCCACCAGCGGCCCGACATCGGGCATCTCGGCGACCTGCCGGATGCAATACGCCTCCAGTTCCGCACGCAGCATGTACAGATGGCGGATCTGGGTTTCGGTATAGAGCGTGACCCGGAAGCCCTTGCGCTGGATGTGCGTGACCAGGCCGCTCAGCTCCAGCAGGCGCAGCGCCTCCCGGATGGGGCTGCGGCTGGTGCCGAAGCGCTGCTCCAGTTCCTGTTCCCGTAACGGCTGTCCGGGCCGGATAGTGCCGTTCACTATCAACTCACGAATCTGTTCCTGTAGGAAATACGGAATCGTGGCGGGCGCTTTGACGTCCAATCGGCTCCCCTTTTACTGCGACTACGCATGACATGAGACCGTGACAAGATACTCGAAATCTCTTGAAACACAAGTAGAAATAATGTTTCACACTCAAAAGACGGCCGTGTGCCAGCCCGCGAGGGACGGCGTTTTCTGAGGATGCGGGGGATCAGTGCCAGTCGTCGCGGTAGACGAACTTGGGCATTTGCCAATTGAAGCGCAGGGCCATCAGGCGCATGGTCAGACCCGCCGCCAGCGCAATGGGCACCGACGCATTGGCCGACAGCCCGAGCGCCATCGAGCCCAGATAGAGCGCGCCGGTCACCAGCGACACGCTGGCGTAGAGCTCCTTGCGGAACAGCAGCGGGACCTCGTTGCAGAGCACATCGCGCAGCACCCCGCCGGCGCACCCGGTGATCATGCCGCTGATCAGCACCACGGTGATCGGCAACTGCATCATCTGCGCCACCTGGCAGCCAATCACCGTGAAAGCCACCAGCCCCAGCGCATCGGCCAAGAGGAACACGCTGCGCAGCCGGCGCATGACCGGCGCGATCAGCGCGGTCAGGATCGCCGCGCCGCCCGTCATCCACAGATATTCGGGATGCACGACCCACGTCAGCGGATAGTGCCCGAGCAGCACGTCGCGCAACGAGCCGCCGCCCAGCGCCGTCACGCACGCGATGATGCAGACGCCCATCCAGTCCATGTCGCGCCGCCCCGCCGAAAGGGCCGCCGTCATGGCTTCGGCGACGATGGCGACCAGGTACAGCGTGTGCAGCAGGGCGGGCGAAAGATCGGTGAACATGGGTTGGGCGATAGCGTTGGCAGGCCTCATTGTATTGAGCCTTGCCGGCGGGCGCGCCATTGCCTGCGCGCGCATCATCCCGTACCCTCGGAGCTGTGTTGATTGCGATCAAGCCCCATCTCGTTTCGCGGCGAGACAATGGAGACGTGCCCGACCGGGCGCTATTGGGCCAGGCAGCGCGGACGCGGGAGCCGCCTCTCTGGCCGTAACCGGGAGATTAGGTATGACACAGCAAGTTGGCCCCATCCTTCTGGCCACCGACCTCAGTGCGCGCGGCGACCGAGCCCTCGACCGCGCCTTGCAGTTGACCAAGGAACTGAACACCAAGCTGATCATGCTGCATGTCATGGAATCCCATGCCACGCCGCTCACCACGCCGGTATGGCGCCGCCTGTCGCCCGACCACAAGGCCCTCGTCGAACGAGAACTGGCCGAAGACGTGGCCGCCGCCAACGTGCCCGCCGAAGTCGTCGTCACCAAGGGCGAGCCCGTCGCCAGCATCATGGAAACCGCCGACGCCTTCGGCTGCTCGCTGATCGTGGCCGGCATTGCCCGCCAGGAAACGCTGGGCCGGCTGCTGCTGGGCACCACCGTCGAAAAACTGGCCCGCCAGGCGCGCCAACCCGTGCTGGTCGTCAAGAACCGTCCGCGCCGCCCCTACCGCGACGTGCTGGTCGCCACCGACTTCTCGGACGGCTCGCGCCAGGCGCTGCGCGCCGCGCTGCAACTGGTGCCCAATGCCGACATCACCTTGTTCAATGCCTACGAAGTGCCGTTCCAGGGCGTGACCAAGCCTGACGACGCGGTCGTGGACAACCTCTACCGAACCGCCGAGCAGTGCGCCGAGCGCTTCATCGCCGAAACGCCCGAACTGCCAAAGGGCCGCCCGACCAAGGTGGTGCTGGAAGCCGGCCAGCCCGAAACCGTGCTGGCCGATTACTCCTTCAACCATCGCTCCGACCTGGTCGTCACGGGCACCCATGGCCGCACCGGCATCCTGCGCACCGCCATCGGCAGCGTGGCCGAGCGGCTGCTGGAATCCCTGCCCAGCGACGTGCTGATCGTGCGGCTGAGCGGCGAAGAGTAATCCCGGCCAAGCAAAAGGCGGCGCCCACGCGCCGCCTTTTTTTGGTCTGCCTTCAACTTACGCGCTACGCGTCGCCCTGCTTTTCCATGGTGTCGATCGTGCCGCGCAGGATCTTCAGCAGCACCAGCCCCGGGATGGCGATCACCACCGTCAGCAGGAAGAACCCCGGCCACCCCAGGTGATTGACCAGCGGCGGCGTCAGCGGCCCGGCCAGGTAGGTGCGCCCCACGGCTGACAACGCCGACAGCAGCGCAAATTGCGTGGCCGAAAACCGCTGGCGGCACAGGGCCATCAACAGGCCAACGAAAGACGCCGTGCCCAGCCCGCCGCACAGGTTTTCAATGCCCACGCCGGTGGCCATCAGCCACAGATTCTTCGGACTGACCGCGATCAGCCAGTACGCCAGGTTCGACACCGCCTGCAAGAGGCCAAAGGCCATCAGCGACCGGTACAGCCCCCACCGCGCCATCAGCGACCCGCCCGCCAGCGCGCCGATGATCGTCGCCGCCAGCCCCAGCACCTTGTTCACCGTACCCACTTCGGTGGGCGTGAAGCCCGCGCCGCGGATGAGGAAGGTGGTGGACAACGCGCCGGCGAACGCGTCGCCCAGCTTGTACAGCACGATCAGCAGCAGCACTGCCAGCGCGCCGCGTCGCGTGAAGAATTCATGCAGGGGTTCGGCGACCGCCTCGCGCAGGCTGCGGGGCGCGCGCGCGACGTGTTCGGGTTCGGGCGCCCACAGCGTGGCAAGCGCGCACAGCAGCATCAGCCCGCCCATCACCATGTAGGTGTTGCCCCACCCGATCCATTGGTCCGCCATGATGAGCGCCAGGCCGCCCGACACGATCATGGCCAGCCGGTAGCCCATGACCTTGATGGCCGCGCCCGCCCCGCGTTCCTCCTTGCGCAGCACGTCCGTGCAATAGGCATCGAAGGCAATGTCCTGCGTGGCGGAAAGAAAGGCGACCAGCACGGCCAAGAGCGCCAGCGGCATCAGCGCCGCCGACGGCGACAGCGCGCCCATCGCCAGGATCGCCGCCGCCAGCAGCACCTGCGTGACCAGCATCCAGCCGCGTCGCCGGCCCAGCAGCGGCGGCGCGAAACGGTCCACCAGCGGCGCCCAGAGAAATTTGATGGTGTAGGCCGTGCCGACCAGGGTGAGGAAACCGATTTCCTGCAGCGGCACGCCTTCGACGGTGGCCCAGGCCTGCAATGTGCCGCTGGTCAGGGCCAGCGGCAGCCCGCTGGCAAAGCCCAGGACCAGCAAGGGGGCAACGCGCGGGCTGGTGTAGACGTTGGATACAGCGGTGATGACGGTCTCCTGAGACTTGGCCGGCGGCGTCGCAGGTGCTGGCCGCGGGCGTGCCGGCATTTTAGGGCCTGTTGCCCCGCGCCGTCAGGAGGATGCGTGTCGGAATGTCAGGGGGATGCGAAGCGGTACACCGCAAGCGTGCTGCGCCAGCTGGGGAACGCCTTCACTTCCTTGCCTTCGTTGAACGTGGCGCGCTCCAGGATGCGCAGGCCCACTTCACCGGCCAGCTGTTCGAAGTCGCGCAGCGTGCACAGGTGGATGTTGGGCGTGTTGTACCACTGGTAGGGCATCTGCCCCGTCACGGGCATGCGGCCGCGCAGGATGGCCCAGCCGTGCGGCCAGTAGCCGAAGTTGGGAAACGACACCACGCCGTAACGAGCCACCCGCGCCATTTCGCGCAGGATGTGTTCGGTGCGGTGCATGGACTGCAACGTCTGCGACAGGACGACGGTGTCAAACTGCTTGTCGTCAAAGAGCGCCAGGCCGTCTTCCAGGTTCTGCTGGATGACCTCGACGCCGCGGCGCACGCAGGCGATCACGCAGGTGTCGTCGAGCTCGACGCCGGCGCCCTTGACCTGGCGATGATCGCGCAGATGCGCCAAGAGGGCGCCGTCGCCACAGCCCAGGTCCAGGACGCGGCTGCCCGGTTCGATCCAGCTGGCGATGCGCGCCAGGTCGGGCCGCAGCGCGCCGTGGGCATAGCGAGGGGTCACGGGAGTCATTCGGAAGATCCTTCGGTCAACTGGGCCTCAAGGCCCAGCTCGCGTGCGATGCGTTCGTAGTAGCCGCGCACGACCGCGTGGTAGCGGGCGTCTTCGAGCAGGAAGGCGTCGTGGCCGTGCGGCGCGTCGATTTCCGCGTACGTGACGGGGCTGGCGTTCTTGAGCAGCGCGCGCACGATCTCGCGCGACCGTTCCGGCGGAAAGCGCCAATCGGTCGAGAACGACACCAGCAGGAAGTTGGACTTGGCGGGCGCCAGCGCGCGGGCCAGGTCGCCGCCCGTGGTGCGCGCCGGATCGAAGTAGTCCAGCGCGCGCGTGATCAGCAGGTAGGTGTTGGCGTCGAAATAACGCGTGAACTTTTCGCCCTGGTAGCGCAGGTACGACTCCACCTCGAATTCGACGTCGTAGCCGTAGCGGTAGGCGCCGTTTTCGGCGGGCTCGCGCTGGGCGCGGCCGAATTTCTCGGCCATGTCGTCGTCGGACAGGTACGTGATGTGGCCGATCATGCGCGCGACCGACAGGCCGCGGCGCGGCACGGTGTCCTGCGCGTAGTAGTCGCCGCCGTGGAAATCCGGGTCGGTAATGATGGCGCGCCGGGCCACTTCGTTAAAGCCGATATTCTGCGCCGACAGGCGCGGCGTGCTGGCGATGACGATGCAGTTGGCCACGCGCTCGGGCAGGGTGATCGACCAGCTCAGGGCCTGCATGCCGCCCAGCGATCCGCCCATCACGGCCGCGAAGCGCTCGATGCCGAAGTGGTCCGCCACCCGCGCCTGCGCCCGCACCCAGTCTTCGACCGTCAGCACCGGGAACGCGGCGCCCCACGGCTTGCCGGTCTCGGGATTGATGCTGGCCGGCCCGGTCGAGCCGAAGCACGAGCCCAGGTTGTTGACCCCGATCACGAAGAAGATGTTGGTGTCCACCGGCTTGCCGGGTCCCACCATGTTGTCCCACCAGCCCAGGTCGCTGGGATTGTCGGCGGCCTGCCCCGCCACGTGGTGCGAGGCATTGAGCGCGTGGCAGATGAGCACGGCATTGGTGCGCTGCGCATTGAGCGTGCCGTAGGTTTCGACCGCAAGCTCGTACGACGCCAGCGACTGGCCGCTCAGCAAGGGCAGCGGCTCATCGAAACGGATGAAGGTGGGGGAGACGAGGCCGACCGAACCGGGATCAACGGTATCGGACGTCGTGACGGTTGCGGGAACGAACCCGCTGGCCGAATCACCGGCCAAATTCTGGGCAGGAGTGGTCATACGGACCTCTTTAGCTGGATTTATTGGAAGGCGCCCGCAAGCGGATCAGGCAAATCGGCGCCGAAAATTGGATAGTGCGGCAGGAATTCTAGCACTGCTTGGCACACGGGCAGCAAGCCGCACGGGCCGCGACAACCGCGCATTGCCCCGGCGCGCAAGACGGCAATCCCCCCGCGGCTGGCTCAGGCGCCGGCCTCCCAGGGTTCCTGTCCCAGGTACTCGTAGCGTTCGGTGTTTACGCGCGACACGCGCCATTCCACCGGCTGGCGGTTATAGGAAAACGCGATGCGGCGGATTTCCAGGAGCGCGCTGCCTTCGGCCACGCCCAGGCAGCGCGCGTGCGTGCGCTCGGCCAGGCAGGTCCGCAGCCGCTCGTCGGTGGCGATGACGTTGACGCCGAACAGGTCCTGGTACAGCGCGTAGAGCGTGCTGGTGCGCTCGCGCAGGTGCGCTTCCAGCAGCCCCGGAAAGCGCGATTCGGGCAGGCACACGTCGTCGGCCATCACCACGTCGCCGTTGAGCGACAGCACATTCAGAAATTCAAAGACGTACGCGCCAGCGGGCAGCGCCAGCTTTTCGCGCGCCACTGCAGAGGCCTTCACGCGGCGAAAGCGCAGCAGTTCCGTGGTGGGATAGGACTTGCTGCCGTCCTGCCCGACGATGCGGAAAAACTTGAAGAAGTGATGGTTGCGCGTATGCACCGCAACATAGGTGCCGCGCCCCTGATGCCGCACCAGGATGTTCTCGGCGGCCAGCTCGTCGATGGCCTTGCGCAGCGTGCCGATCGACACGCCGAACCGCTCGGCCAGATGCTTTTCCGGAGGAATCGCCTCGCCCTGCTTCCACTCGCCTTGCGCCAGCGCGGCAAGCACGGCCTGCTTGACCTGTTCGTACAAGGGACTGCCCAAAGGCACAGTCGGTGACAGGCTGGTGTTCATGGGTGCATCGCAAAAATCAAGGACCTCCAGTGTAGCGGCGCAACGGCCGCCCGCTCAAGTCATCTAATTCATATAGATGATTTAGTTGACTTTGAAAAAAGCCGGGCCTAAGATTTCCTGGCCGTTGTGATCCGCGCCGCAGGCAGCACCCGGGCGGCGCCCTGACCCCAGAGAGGAAGACAATGATTCACGCCGTATTGCACGATGCGAAGGACACGGTGGCGGTCGCCGTGGTGGAGGGCCTGACCGCCGGAACGGAGCTGAACGCCTGGATCATGGATGAGGACAAGATCATCCATGTGCGCGCGTCGCAGGACATTCCCATCGGCCACAAGGTCGCGATGAAGGACATGGCCGTGGGCGACACCGTCTTCAAGTACGGCGTCGATATCGGCCGCGTGGTGGCGCCCATCAAGGCCGGCCAGCACGCCCACGTGCACAACATCAAGACCAAGCGCTGGTAAGCGCCCGTCCATCGCACAGGAACCCACCATGTCCATCATCACTGCCCAGACCACCTTCCAAGGCTATCGCCGCGACAATGGCCGCGTCGGCGTGCGCAACCACGTCATCGTCCTGCCCGTGGACGACATCTCCAACGCCGCGGCCGAGGCCGTCGCCAACAATATCAAGGGCACCCTCGCCCTGCCTCATCCTTACGGCCGGCTGCAGTTCGGCGAGGATCTGGAACTGCACTTTCGCACGCTGATCGGCACCGGCTGTAACCCCAACGTGGCCGCCGTGGTCGTGATCGGCATCGAGGAAGGCTGGACCAAGCGCGTCGTCGACGGCATTGCCGCCACCGGCAAGCCGGTCATGGGCTTTTCCATCGAACTGCACGGCGACCACGACACCATCATGCGCGCCTCCCGCTGCGCCAAGGAATACGTGCATTACGCCACCGCGCTCACGCGCAGCGAATGCCCCATCTCCGATCTGTGGGTCTCCACCAAGTGCGGCGAATCCGACACCACGTCCGGCTGCGGCGCCAATCCCACGGTGGGCAATGCGTTCGACAAACTCTATGAACTGGGCTCCACGCTGGTCTTTGGCGAAACCTCGGAACTGACCGGCGGCGAACACATCGTCGCCGAGCGCTGCGCGAACGACGCCGTGCGCGAGCGCTTCATGTTCATGTTCGACCGCTACCAGGCCATGATCGACCGCTGGAAGACCAGCGACCTGTCCGAATCCCAGCCCACCAAGGGCAACATCGCCGGGGGCCTGACCACCATCGAGGAAAAGGCGCTGGGCAATATCCAGAAGATCGGCAAGAAATGCCGCGTTGACGGCGTGATCGACAAGGCCGAGATCCCCGGCGGCCCCGGCTTGTGGTTCATGGACTCGTCCTCGGCCGCGGCGGAAATGGTCACGCTGTGCGCCGCCTCGGGCTACGCCGTGCACTTCTTCCCCACCGGCCAGGGCAACGTCATCGGCAACCCGATCCTGCCGGTCATCAAGATCTGCGCCAATCCGCGCACGGTGCGCACGATGTCCGAACACATCGACGTGGACACCAGCGGCCTCTTGCAGCGCGAGATCGACCTGAACCAGGCCGGCGACAAGCTGCTGGAGTGCATGCTGGCCACCGCCAATGGCCGGTGGACCTCGGCCGAGGCCCTGGGCCACCGCGAATTCGTCCTTACGCGGATCTTCGAAAGCGCCTAGCGCGCATGCCGGCCGGCGCGCCAAGGAGAACGCGCCGGCCGTCCCTCGCGGCATCATCGCAACATCAACGACAAGAACCTGCAGACCCGGGCGCAGTCCGCGGCAGCAAAGGCGTACGCATTCCTACCCGGGCGTTATCCCCAAGGAGGAAGACAGATGAGTAGCGAACCGCATTACCCCCTGCAAGATGCGCAGCGCCGTCGCCTGCTGGGCGCCCTGGGCGCCGCCGGCCTCTGTGCACTGACCCCGTGGGAACGGGCGCTGGCCCAGAAAGGCGCATGGCCCGAGCGTCCCATCAACTACGTGGTGCCTTTTCCGCCGGGCGGCCTGACCGACGTGGCCGCGCGCCAGGTGGGCAAGGCGCTGGCGGATGCCGAACGCTGGAACGTGGTGATCGAGAACAAGCCGGGCGGTAGCGCCAACATCGGCGCGGCGCATGTGTCGCACGCCGCGCCCGATGGCTACACGTGGCTGGCCATCACCCTGTCGCACGCGGCCAACGCCACGCTGTTCGCGGGCAAGGCCGGCTACGACCTGACCCGCGACCTGACGCCGCTCGCCGGGCTGGCGTCCTCGCCCATCATGGTGGTCGTCAACGCCAAGAGCAACATCAAGTCCATGGACGACCTGGCGCGCGCCGCCAAGGCCAAGGCCCTGTCGGCCGGTTCCAGCGGCAACGGCACGCCGCCGCACCTGACGCTGGCGCTGTATCAGAAGCTCACCGGCGTGCCGCTGATGCACGTGCCCTACAAGGGCGGCGCGCCATCGCTCACGGACCTGATCGGCGGTCACCTGGATGTGGTGTTCTCGAACTATCCCGAGTCGCTGGCGCATGTGAAGAACGGGTCGCTGCGCGCCCTGGCGATCACCACGCGCGAACGCAGCAAGGACCTGCCCGATCTGCCCACCACGGCCGAAGCCGGCCTGCCGGACCTGATCGTCGAGAACTTCACCGGCGTGCTCGCGCCCGCTGGCACCCCGCCCGAACTGGTCCAGCGGATCGGCGACGCCATCGTCAAGCAGGTCTCGCAGCCCGCCATGCAGCAGGCCCTGCTGCAATTGGGTTTCGTGCCGCAGCCGCGCGGCCCCAAGGAGTTCGGCGCGTACCTGAAGTCCGAGGTCGACCGCTGGGCCAAGATCATCCGCGACGCCAACATCCAGGTCGCCTGAGGCGGCCGCCCTGCCCACCATAAAGAGGAGTCCGGCAGATGCGAGTATTGATTTCGGAGTTCATGGACGCGCCCGCCGTCGATGCCTTGCGGCAGCGGTTCGACGTGCGCTACGCCCCCGAGCTGGTGGAGCAGCGCGCCGCGCTGCTTGAAGCCGCCGCGGATGCCGACGCCCTCATCGTGCGCAACCGCAGCCAGGTGAACGCCGAACTGCTGGCGGCGGCGCCGCGCCTGGTGGCGGTGGGCAGGCTGGGCGTGGGGCTGGACAACATCGATCTGGCGGGCTGCGAGGCGCGCGGCATCAAGGTCATTCCGGCCACGGGCGCCAACGCCCGCGCCGTGGCCGAGTATGTCATCGGCACCATGCTGTCACTGTTGCGCGGCGCCTATGCGTCCACGGCGGACGTCGCGGCCGGCGCCTGGCCGCGCACTGCGCTGTCGCAGGGGCTGGAGTCGCACGGCCGCACGCTGGGCGTGGTGGGATTCGGGGGCGTCGGCCGGCTGGCCGCCCAGCTTGCGCGCGGGCTGGGCATGCGCATCGTGGGCAGCGATGCGGCCCTGCCGGCCGCGCATCCCGCGTGGCAGGAAGCCGGCGCCGAGCCGCTGGCCCTGGACGAGCTGCTGGGCCAGGCGGACGTCGTGACGCTGCATGTGCCGCTCACGCCCGAGACCCGTCACCTGCTGGACGCGGCGCGCATCGCGCGCATGCGCCCCGGCGCCATCCTCATCAACACGTCGCGCGGCGGCATCGTGGACGAGGCCGCGCTGGCGGCCGCGCTGCGCGCCGGGCGGCTGCGCGGCGCCGCGCTGGACGTCTTCGAGCAGGAACCCCTGCCCGCGGGCAGCCCGCTGGCCGACGCGCCGAACCTGATCCTCACGCCGCACATCGCCGGCCTCACGCAAGAGGCCAACACGCTCGTTTCCGACATGGTAGCCGCCGGTGTGACAATGGCGCTTGACGCCCGCGCACGCTGACGAGGCGCGGCGCGCCTCACACGACAGGAAGGATATGGCTCACATCTATCTGGACGAACTTCAACACCTGGCCGCGGCGGGTCTTGCCGCCGCCGGCGCCAACCCGGTCATGGCGGACAGCACCGCCCGCGCGCTGGTCTTCGCGGAAAGCCAGGGGCTCAGCTCCCACGGCCTGTCGCGCGTGCCGTTCTACGCCGGCCACCTGCGCACCGGCCGCGCCATCGGCTCGGCCGTGCCGCGCATCCTGAACGAACGCGGCGGCGCGGCGCTGATCGATGCCGGCTCGGGCCTGGCCTTCCCCGCTTGCGGCATGGCGGTCGAGCAGGCCACCGTGCGCGCCCGCGAACATGGCGTGGCGTTCGTCGGCGTGGCCAACAGCCATCATTTCGGCGAGGCCGCTTACCACCTGGAAGCCCTGGCCGACGCCGGCATGGTGGGGCTGGCGCTCAGCAATTCGCCCGCCGCCATGCCCGCATGGGGCGGCAAGCGCCCGCTGTTCGGCACCAACCCCATCGCGGCGATCTTCCCGCGCCGTGGCGGCGCGCGGCTGGTCATCGACCTGTCGCTGTCGCAGGTGGCGCGCGGCAAGCTCATGATCGCGGCGCGCGACAACCAGCCGATCCCGCTGGGCTGGGCGCTGGACGCGGACGGCCAGCCGACCACCGATCCGAAGGCGGGCCTGGCCGGCAGCATGCTGCCCGCGGGCGGCGTCAAGGGCGCGATGCTGGCCCTCATCGTGGAACTCATGGCCTGCGCGCTGACCGGCGCGCGCTTCGGCTACGAGAACGAGTCGTTCTTCGTGGACGAAGGCGGCCCGGCGCGGCTGGGACAGGCGTTCATGGCGATCGACCCCAATGCGTTGGCGGGCAACGACGTATACCTGGAACGCGTGGAAACGCTGGTCGATGCGATGCTTGAAGACGAGGACGTGCGCCTGCCGGGCGAGCGCCGCCGCAAGCTGCGCGACGAGGCCGTCAAGCACGGACTGGATTTGCCCGATGCGCTGATGACGCAATTGCGCACGCTGGCCGGCGCGGGCTGACCCGTCGCCGGGGCGCCCTGATGCCGGTGCTTATTGCCCGTGCTTAATGCGCGTGCTTAATGCCCGTGGGTGAACCACAGCATCAGCGGCGCCAGCAGCAGAAACACCACGGTGGACACCAGCACGGCGCCCGCCGCGGTGTCGCCCAGCGGCGTGTAGCGCCGCGCGTACATGTAGCTGACCACCGCGCACGGCATGGCCATCTGCAGCGTCAGCGCCCCGGCCAGCACCGGCTCCAGGTTCAGCGCCCACACCACCGCCCCCCCCGTCGCCAGGCCCACCACCAGCCGGATCGCGGCGACCTTGGCGCCGTCGCGCACGCCGTTCGACGGAATGAGCGCCAGCGCATGGCCCAGGCTCAACAGCATCAGCGGGACGGTCACCGCACCCAGCATGCGCGCCGTCTCGATGATCCACGCGGGCACCGGAATGTTCAGCAGGCGCAGCGCCACCGCCACCACGGAGGCCAGCAGGATCGGACTCTTCCAGCTTCCCTTGGTGTTCACGCCGGGCAGCATGCGCACCGCGATCGTGTGCATCACAAAGGAATTCACGGCAAAGAACGCCACCGCGACGGACAGCCCCGCATCGCCGAAGGCCAGTTGCGAAATGGGCAGCCCCAGGTTGCCGGCATTGGGCAGGAACGCCGTGGGCAGCAGGCTCAGCACGGGCAGCTTCCAGGCCTTGAGCAGCGCCGCGCTGATCAGCGCGCACAGCAGCAGGGCGATCAGCGTTGCGGCCGCCACGTCGGCCAGCGCCCGGTCGTCCAGATGGGTGGTGACGAAGGTATGAAACACCAGCGCGGGCGTGGTGACGGACGTCACCAGCGTGGTGATGAAGTTGCCGCCGAAGGGAAGATCGCGCTTGCCCCAGAAAAGCCCGATTCCCACGCAGGAAAGCAGGGGCAGCATCAGCACAATGGCTGACAGGTAGAACTGCGCGATGGCCAACATGGACTATTCCGTCAGAGATAAAAAGATTGATGCGTCACGGCATCATTGCTTGCCCCCGCTGGGGCGGTCGCAGCAGCATGGGCGCATTGTTCACAAAAGGGCCATCCCGTCCTCGCCGCCATGTCCGCCACACCGATGCGCAGTCTTGCCCACTCATCGCGTTGCGCCGATCGCAGCGCCGACCGCAGTCCGGTCCGAAGCGCCGCCTTGCATCTGTCCGACAGGCAGGCCGCCTGCCTGAAATGGTCGGCCGCGGGCAAGACCAGCTGGGAAACCTCCCGCATATTGGGCGTCAGCGAAAGCACGGTGAATTTCCACCTGCGCAACGCGTGCAACCGGCTTGGCGTGCGGGGCCGGCGCGCTGCCGTGGTGGCGGCGCTGCGGCTGGGGCTGCTCGAGTTCAAGGCTTGATGACGACGGACCGCAGGAATTCGCGCGCACGCTCGGCGGGCAGGCTTTCCTCGGTGCCGGCGGCCACCGCCTCGATCAGCATGGTGTCGGTCACCCACACCCTGGCCTGCAGCCATCCGGGCTTGCCCACCGCCTTGCCGCGCACCTCGATCGTCTCGCCGTAGGGCGGCCATTCCGAGGGCGGCGGCGCCTGCATGTTGGTGTAGAGCGATCGCATCAGGGCCATGCCCAGCGCCTGCCGGGCCGCGGGGCTGGCCGCGATCTCGGGCGGCAGGGGCGACGATCCCACGGCGAACACGGCTTCGCCAACGGTCGCGCTGGCAAGCGTGAACTGCAAGGCGTGCGTGTCCAGCTTCAGATCGCGCGTTTCGGTCGAGACGCGGGCAGGAAACGCCGCGCGGACGTGGCCATCGGCCACATCCATCTCGCGCCAGTTGTAACTGGGCGAGCAAGCCGCCAACGCCAGCGCCAGCGCCAAAAAAACGCCCGCTTTCTTGAACATGAAACGAAACAGCGATGAAATCGTCATTACCCGAGAACCCACAGGGTCCAGTCATTTCGAGGAATTCAGAAATTGTCGCCGATTTCCATGGCCCCCGCGCCCGACGGCACCCCGCTCGCCAATTATTCCTGGCCCGCCGCCCCCAACGTGCCGCCCCCGATCGCCGGATTGGAGGACTCCGAGGCCCGCCCGGAGACGGCCGGCCCCGGGATGGCCCGCCCCGGGATGGCCCGCCCCGGGATGGCCCGCCCCGGGATGGCCCGCCCCAGCATCTACCTGCTGCACGGTTTGAGCGAGCACGCCGGGCGTTACGACCGGCTGGCGCGCTGGCTGACCGCCCGGGGCTGGGACGTGGGTGCGCACGACCACCGCGGCCACGGCCGCTCGGGCGGGCATGCCGCCACCCTGCGCGACCAGGAAGACCTGGTCACCGATGCCGTGGATCGGCTGCGCGCCTGGACACAGCGCTGCGGCCGCCCGCCCATCCTGCTGGGCCACAGCCTGGGCGCCCTGGTCGCCGTGCGCATCGCGCAGCGCCGTCTGGCCGACCTGGACGGCCTGGTGCTCAGTTCGCCGCCCTTTGCCGTCAACGTGCCGCTGTGGGTGCGCCGCACCCTCACATGGATGTCCCTGCACGCCCCCGACCTGCGCGTGCCGCACGGCCTGGCGCCGGCCCGCATCTCGCACGACCGGGCCGTGGTGAAGGCCTACCGCGCCGATCCCCTGGTGCGGCGCCGCATGACCGGCCGCCTGGCGCGCTTTGTCGACGAAGCCGGCCAGCAAGCCCTGCGCGAGGCCAGTCTGCTGCCCTGCCGCACCCTGCTGATGGTGGCCGGCGACGATGCCATCGTGGCGGCCGAAGGCAGCCGCCAATTCGCCCAGCGGGCGCCCGCCGAACTCCTTACCCTGCGCTGGTACGACACGGCCTGGCACGAGATCTTCAACGAAGCCGCCCCCATCGCCGATCCGGTCTATGCTGACCTGGACGAATGGCTGGCGCGCACCGCCCAGGCATTGTCCCTGTCCCCAGTACTGGTTCCCGAAGCACAGGAGGCCAGCACCCCGTAAAATCCGGCGACAGCCCCCAACGAGAACAATCCGTGACCGATACTGCCGCCAACCGCCTCGCCCGCCTAGAGGCCAACCGCTCGCTGCTGACCCAGACCCTGCGGGGCATCGAGAAAGAAGGCCTGCGCGTGGACGAACAGGGCATCCTGGCCCGCACGCCGCACCCCGCCGGGCTGGGCTCGGCGCTGACCAACGAACACGTCACCACCGATTATTCCGAATCGCTGCTCGAACTCATCACGGGCACGCACCAGGACGTGGACGCGTTGCTGGCCGAGCTTGCCGATACGCACCGCCACGTCTACGGCGTGCTGGACCACGAGCTGATCTGGAACCAGTCCATGCCGGCCACGCTGCCGCCGGAGCCTGACATCCCCATCGCCTGGTACGGCACGTCCAACACCGGCATGCTCAAGCACGTGTACCGCCGCGGTCTTGCCGAACGCTACGGCAAGACGATGCAGTGCATCGCCGGCGTGCACTACAACTTCTCGCTGCCCGAAGACCTGTGGTCCGTGCTGGACACGCAGCCCGGCTCCGCACAAGACCGCCGCTCGCGCGGCTACATTGGCCTGATCCGCAACTTCACGCGCTACTCGTGGCTGCTGATGTACCTGTTCGGCTCGGCCCCGGCGCTGGCCAGCGATTTCCTGCAAGGCCAGGACCATCAGCTGGAAAAGCTGGGCGACCACACGCTGTACCTGCCCTACGCCACCAGCCTGCGCATGAGCGACCTGGGTTACCAGAACAAGGCGCAGTCGCAGCTCAAGCTCTGCTACAACGACCTGGACACCTTCCTTGGCCGCCTGTACAGCGCCGTGACGCAGCCCTGGCCCGAATACCAGAAGATCGGCACGCATCGCAACGGTGAATGGATCCAGCTCAACACCAACGTGCTGCAGATCGAAAACGAGTACTACTCCAGCATCCGTCCCAAGCGCGCCACCGGCCGCTGCGAGCGCCCCATCACCGCGCTGGCCGAGCGCGGCGTGCAGTACGTCGAAGTGCGCTGCCTGGACATCGACCCGTATTCGCCGGTGGGCATCGACGCGGCCACCGCGCGCTTCGTCGACGCCTTTCTCCTGTTCTGCACCGCCTCGGACAGCCCCTTCTTTCCTGCCAATGGCTACTGTCAGCGCAGCGCCGACAACTTCTCGGTGGTCGTCAAGGAAGGCCGCAAGCCCGGCCTCATGCTGGACCGCGAAGGCCAGTCGATCGGCCTTGCGCAATGGGGCCACGAACTGCTCGACCGGATCGCGCCGTACGCCGCGCTGTACGACAGCGCGCTGGGCGGCACCGCCTATGCCGACGCGCTGGCCGCGCAACGCGCCAAGCTCGACCAGCCGGACGCGACGCCGTCGGCGCGCCTGCTGGCCGACCTGAAGGACAGCGGTCTTTCGTTCCACGATTACTCGCTGGCGCTGAGCCGCAAGCAGGCCGATGCCCTGCGCGCCGAACCGCTGCCGGCCGACGTGGCCGCGGCCTACCAGCAAGCCGCGGCGCAGTCCACCGCCGAACAGCTACGGCTGGAGCAGTCGGACACTGAAGATTTCGACACCTACGTCGCGCGCTATCACGCCGCGCTGAAAGCGCCGCGCAAATAAGGCGTATCGTTAGGGCTCGGGTTGCGCCGCGCGCCATACGGCGGCCGGCGCCAGCCTTACCAGTCACATCAGGAGGTTTTCTTCATGCGCCGCACCGCAACATTCCTGCTGGCCCTGGCGGCCAGTGTGGCGGGCATTGCCCACGCCGCGCCGCCCCCCATGCAGACCGTGGAATCCGTAGACCTGAAACGCTATGTCGGGATGTGGTACGAAATCGCCAACTTCCCCATGTTCTTCCAACGCAATTGCGTGGGAGACACCACGGCGGAATACACCGCGCATCCGGACGGCACGATCGGCGTGAACAATCGCTGCCGCACCAAGGACGGGGATATCGATTCTGCCTCGGGCACGGCCACCGTGGTTGAAGGCAGCAACAACGCCAAGCTCGAAGTCACGTTCTTCAAGCCGTTCAAGGGCGACTACTGGGTGATCGGCCTGGATCCGGAGTACCGCTGGGCTGTCGTCGGCACGCCCGACCGCAAGTACCTGTGGATCCTGTCGCGCTCGCCGCAACTGCCCAAGGAAGAACTGGACAAGGCGTTGGCTGCCGCCACGGCGCAAGGCTACCAGCTCGACGAGCTGCGCTACACGCCGCAGAAGTAAAGAACCTGGCAGTAAAGACCGCGGAAGTCTGCGGTCCGCTCAGCCCGCGTAATCGCGGGCCAGCCTGACCACCGTCACGCCGGGCTTCAACTGCCGCAGCGACGGCATGATCAGCGTGCAGTTGTCGTACGGTGTGACAATCGGCTGCTCGTCAGCCCAGCCGATGGGCGATCCGGCCTTCTCGAACGTTTCCAGTCCCGACCAGGGGCCCGCAAAACGCACGTTCATGGACGGCGCCACCACGGCGTCCGTCACCTCCAGCACGCGCTGCTGCGCCGGGTCCGGCAGCAGCCAGCCTTCGGGCAGGTCGGACCGATCCGCCACGCCCGACTCCACCAGCATCCGCGCCACCATGTCGCGCGCCACCTCGCGCGACGACAGGTCGCCATGAAAGCCGCATTCGATCAGCAGCGCGCAGGCGTCTTCCCGGGCCGGATCGCCGAAGTGCTCGAAGTCGCGCATGCGCACGCCGTCCTTGTGGCCGGCATCCACGATCACGTGCTGCGGCGCCTTCAGGCGGCGGGCCAGCGCGATATTGCGCGGCAACACCCCCGTCAACAGCAGCGGCGCCCCCGGCTCGTGCATCGAATGCAGATCCAGCAGCCAGTCGGCGCGCCGCACCCACGGACGCAGCGCCGCGCCGCGCTGTCGGTCGGGCGTGGTGGGATTGTCCAGGCGCTCGGCGCTCCAGACGCGGTTCATGTCTTCCTGCACGAATCGCGAGGCATCGTGATTCGCCGCATCGAAGCGGTCGAACGCATCAAGATTGCAGAAGGCCAGCGTCAGGCTGCCGCGGCGCGGCCGCAGGCCCGACGCCAGCAGGTCCTTCAGCGCCCAGGCACCGCACAGCTCGTTGCCATGCACCAGCGCGCTCACCATGAGCGCCCGTCCCGGAACGCCCGAATCAAAGTGCCACACGCCGGGCGTGTCGGTATTGCCTGCGCGCTCGGTGGCGATGTCGGGAACGGGAAGCTTGAATTGCATGGTGATATCCGTGTGCTGCGAGGGTCTTTCGATGTCGTGATGTGCCGTGCGGCGTTATTGCGCCTCGATCTTGGCGGCCTTGACCAGCGCGGCGTACTTCTTGGTTTCTTCCGCCTGGAAGACCACCGGATCCACGCCCGGCTTGGCGACTTCGCCGCCCGCGTCCTGCATCTTGGCGCGGAAGGTGTCGGACTTCAGCGATTCATCCAGCGCAGCGCGCAGCTTGGTCACGACCGGCTCGGGCAGGCCTGCCGGGCCGTAAAGCGCAAACCACAGGTTGATGTCGACGGACTCGAAACCCTTGGTGGCGGCCAGCGGCGCGATCTCGGGCGCGGCGGGCGAACGCTTGTTCTCGGTCAGGCCCAGCGCGACGATGTTGCCGCTGCGGACCTGCGGCAAGCCCGAGGACAGCACCAGCATGCCGAAATCCAGCTGGCCGCTCATCAGGTCCGTGACCAGCGGCGACACGCCGCGGTAAGGCACGTGTTCGGCGCGGGTGCCGGTGGCCTGGTTGATCATCTCGCCCGCCAGGTGCAGGGTCGTGCCCACGCCCGACGAACCGTAGTTGAACGTGCCGGGCGCGGCGCCCTTGAGCTTTTCCAGGTATTCGGCGGCGGTCTTCACGCCGGAGTTCTTGCTGGCGGCCAGCAGCATCGGCTGCGAGGCCACGATGCCCAGCGCCGTGAAGTCCTTGGCGCTGTCGTACTTGACCGCGGTGTTGATCATGCGGGCGATCACCATTTCGTTGGTGGAGCCCAAAAAGATGGTGTAGCCGTCTGGCGCGGCGCGGGCCACGCGCTGCGCGCCGATGGTGCCGCCGGCGCCGCCGACGTTCTCGACCACAACCGTCTGGCCCAGGCGCTTGCCCAGTTCTTCGCCCAGCAGGCGCGCGGTCAGGTCCAGGCTGCCGCCTGCGGGATAGCCGACGATCAGCGAAATGCTGCGGGCCGGATAGTCGGCCGCGCTGGCAACGGGTGCCGCGGCAAGGGCCGAGGCGGCGCACAACGAGACTAGCGCTGCGCGCAGCGGATGCAAGATGGACTTCATGAATTTCTCCCTGGGGTGCTGTGGGTGGACGGCGGAGCCGCCTCTTTTGAGTTTCGGGGGCTATTTTCAAGCGCGGCCCACGGGCATACCGTGCCAAAGCGGCACATCGTTGTGCTAATCCGGTTTGATGCCCGGCAATCAGCCCTTGCGGCTGGCCGTCGCTTCCCAGGCGGCTTCGGCCAGGTCGGTCAGCCGGGCGCGCGGGCGGTACAGGCGGACTTCGAAGGCGATCTCGTCGCTACGCCCGCCCAGCTCGGCCAATGCGCCGCGGCGGCAATCCGCCGCCACCATGGACCAGGGCAGCCACGCCACGCCCACGCCCTTGGCGACCGCGCCATGTGCCGCGTCCAGCGAATCGCTGCGCACGAAGGGCGTCAGCGCGTACGGCGTGGCCTCCAGCCGGTCTCCCACGATGCGCTCCATCGCCAGACCGCCGGTATAGGTGATCAGCGGCACCGGCGCGCCGCCCACCTGCAACTGATAGCGCGGCCGGCCGCGGGCGTCCATCTGGCTGACCGGCACCAGCTTGTCGGTCGCCAGCGTCATGTAGCGGTAGCGCGAGGGGCTGAGCGGCACGGACAGCGCGGGGTGCTCGTAACAGCACAGGAGGTCCACCTTGCCCTGCTCCAGCCGGACCACCAGGTCCTGCGCCTTGCCGGTGGACAGCTCCACCTGCGTGCCGTCGGTCAGCACCCGGGGCGCGCGGTGCCGCAGCCGGGCAATCCAGTCGGCCACCAGCGTGCGCGCCAGGCTACGCCCCGTGGCGATCCGCAGCACGGCCTCGCCGCCCGCGCCGGAACTGCGGATGCGATGGCGGACCAGTCCCATCTGCTCGACCACCTGCGTGGCGGTTTTCAGCAGCGTCTCGCCTTCGGGCGTCAGCGTCACCGGCAGGCGCTGACGTTCCACCAGCGGGGTGCCTGCCCACGCCTCCAGGGCGCGGATGCGCCGGCCGAAGGCGGGATGCGTGACGTGGCGCAGTTCCGCGGCGCGCACGAAGCTGCCGGTCTGCGCCAGCGCGATCAGGTCTTCCAGGAGTTTCAGGTCTGCCATGGACGACAAGCTTACGGCATCGCGGCGCTAGGCCGCGGCTTGTCCCTCGGGCAGGCTAAGGATGCGCTCGATGACCTGCGCCGTCTCGCGATAGTGCGCCGCCAGCAGCGCGGCCGCGCGGCCAGCATCGCGCGCGACCGCGGCATCGAGCAGCGCGCGGTGTTCGTCGTCGACGTCGCGTTCATGGCCGTACGCCACGGCCTGGGCGCGCGCCGGCCGGCGATAGCGTTCCGTCTGCGCGTATAGCTGCGCGGACAGGTCCAGCAGCCAGGGCGAGCGGCAGGCGCCGATGAGCGCCTGATGAAACTCCTGGTGCCGGGCCTCCAGCGCGTCCTCGCGATCCGGGTCCAGGCCGGGCGCGGCGTCCGCCCGGCGGGCCGCCAGCGCCAGCGCATGAAACGCCCCCACCAGCCGCGCCTCCCAGGCGTCGTCGGCGTTGGCCAGCGACCGCCGCAGCGCATCGCAGTCGATCAGGATGCGGGTTTCGCAAGCATCGCGCATTTCTTCCACGGACAGCGGCGCGATCCGAAAGCCGCGCGACGTGGTGGTAAGCACCATGCGTTCGCTGCGCAACCGGTTCAGCGCCTCGCGGATCGGCGAAAAGCTGCCGCCGTAGCGCTGGCGCAGCGGTTCCAGTCGCAGCGACTGGCCCGGCGCAAACGCGCCGCGCATGATGTCGCGGCGCAACTGCCGGTAGATGTGTTCGGACAGCGTGATGTCTTCGACCCCGGCGCCGCCGTCAGCGGCCGCATCCTCGCGCGGGGCCTTGATTCTGGGTTTCAAGCGTTGTGCTCCTAGACGGCCACCACCGGATGGCGCAGCGTGCCGATGCCTTCCACGCAGGCCACGACCACGTCGCCCGGCCACAGGAATTCCTGCGGCTTGCGCCCGGCGCCCACGCCCTCCGGCGTGCCGGTGGCGATGATGTCGCCCGGCTCCAGCGTGATGCCGGCGCTGATATCGGAAATCAAAAACGGCACCTTGAACAGCATGTGGCGCGTGTTCGAGCCCTGCTTCTTTTCGCCATTGACCGTCAGCCACAGGTCCAGCACCTGCGGATCGGGGATTTCGTCGGCGGTCACGATGCACGGGCCGAACGGCGCGTACGTGTCCTGCCCCTTGGAATAGATCCACTGCCCTGCCCGGCGGCAATCGCGCGCGCTCATGTCCAGCATCACGCTGTAGCCGAACACATAGGACAGCGCGTCGGCCTCGGCCACGCGCGACGCGCGCCGACCAATGATGACGGCCAGTTCCACTTCCCAGTCCAGTTGCTGCGTGATCCTGGCGTTGTGCTCGATGGCATCGCCCGGCCCGATCACGGTGGTGGGAGGCTTGGAAAAGATCACCGGCTGCTTGGGCAGGTCGGCCGACGTGTCCAGCGTGCGGCTGGATTCGGCCACGTGCTCCACATAGTTCAGCCCGATGCCAAAGATGTTCTTGCGTGGACGCGGGATGGGCGCCAGCAGCTTCACGTTCTCCTGCGGCAGGGCCGTGCCCACCGGCCAGTTGCCGCGAAACGTGTCCAACAGGCGCGTCGCCTGCGCGACCGCCACCGGCCCCAGGTCGATGAATTCCAGCATGTCGCCGGGCAGGTCCACCCCGCCTTCCTGGCCCAGCAGGAACAGGTCGACGACATAGCCCTCGACAAGCGCGCCCAGGCGGGCAGCGGCGGTGGGATGGGCGCGAAAGGTCACGAGGCGCATCGGGAACTCCAGAAGGTCAAAGGGTGGTGGAACCGGCCGGCGCGGCGCGGCGTTATGCGTTCAAAACTAGATCAGCTGTTGATGACCGCCGTTTTCCTGCACCGCTTCCTCGCGGTACAACGCAAGCGCGCGCATGACGGGCAGGTCGTTGAAACAGAAAAGGCACGCGTCATCGTTGGACGACAGGTTCGCGTGTTCGTGAACGGCCCACGACGGCACGCAGAATATGTCGCGCTCGGTCCAGTCGTAACGCTTGCCGTCGATCACGGAAAAGCCGCTGCCCTTGGCCACCTGATAAATAAAGCTGCCGGTGTGACGGTGCGCCTGGGTGTGTTCGCCCGGGCGCAGCAGTTGCATGCTGGCGCCGATAGTGGGCATGACCGCGCCGCCCGTTGCCGGATTCACGTATTCCAGCAGGATGCCATCGTACGGACTGCCCGGCGCGGTGCGCGCATAGCGGCGCAGGGCCTCATACGTAGGCTCCCATTCGTACTTGAAGAGCGGGGAATAGGGTTTGGTCCACCCGGACACCTGCGGCCGCAGCGCCACGCCGCCCCACGCGCCGCTGGTGTCGTCCACCGGGTGCGTGATGGTCTGGTTCAGGTCGGGATGCACGGCATAGA
Organism: Achromobacter sp. E1; assembly: GCF_037039475.1. Taxonomy (NCBI): domain Bacteria; kingdom Pseudomonadati; phylum Pseudomonadota; class Betaproteobacteria; order Burkholderiales; family Alcaligenaceae; genus Achromobacter; species Achromobacter sp. E1. The sequence goes on along the minus strand of NZ_CP146253.1, from coordinate 447,603 downwards.
AACCGGCTTCCAGCGCATTGACCAGCGGAATGTCCAGGCCATCCTGCCAGATGCAGGTCGTGCCGTCCTCGGCCACGCCATGCTCGTGCCACGTGCCGTTGGGCGTCAGTACAAAATCGTTCGCGCCCAGCGTCATCTTGTGGCCGTCCACCACCGTGTACGCGCCTTGCCCTTCCATGATGAACCGCAGCGCCGAATGCGTGTGCGCGTGTGCGCTGGCCAGCTCGCCCGGCTTCATTACCTGCAATCCGGAATACAGCCAGCCCACCGCCGCGGCAACGTCCTGCCGGCCGGGGTTGTTCAGGTAGATCACGCGCCGGCCCGCCTCTTCGGGGGACACCAGCTCGGCGGAGCGCAACACATGACCGCGCAGGTCCCGGTACCGCCAGACCACGGGCACCGACGCCGACCGCGGCGCCCACGGCTCGATCTTGTTCGCCACCGTCCACAACGCGCCCGTCTCAAGCCGCGCCAGTTCCTGGTAGTAGGCCACCCGCTCCGGCGAGTCGGCCACATTGGCGCGGCCCGCGGTGTCCTCGCGGTAAGCGTCGTAGCGGTTCGCTTCCATGTCGTGCCCCTGGTTTTATAAAACGCCGAGGATTTTCGAAAATACTAAGCGCGCCACCAAGGGTGGGCAATGGGCAAGCGCTAGGGGTTTTCCTGCAATGCCGGTAAGGCTGGCAACGCAACGCCGCGAAAATATCTGGACGATCTGCGCAAAAATACTGTACAAAAACACAGTGCGACGTGATACATTTCGCTCGCCCGAAAAACTGTCGTCCAGGGGAGAATTCCTGTGTCAGAAGCTGCTCATCTCGTTCAGTACATCGTCGTTCCCTATCGCGCCGCCGCCAATGGCGTCGCCCCCGGGGAAATCCGTCCGGCCAGCAGCGAATTCGGAGCCATCCGCATCGCGAATTCCATGGCTTCCAAATTTGCAGGCGTTGCCGCCTACGAAGTGATGATCGACAAGGAAACCGGCGACATGGAATCGCCGCGCATCCTGATGCAGATCGGCACCGTGCCTTCACTGGACGACTAGCCAACGCAAATCGCCCGCCCCGCGTGCATGCGGGGCGGGCGATTCAATGGCTTGGCGCGCCTTGCCCGCGCACCTTCCGTGGGATCGGTCATCCGCAGCATCCCGATCTGCGTGCGCTAGAACAGATACTTGATCCCCATCGAGCCCCCCACCGCGCGCATGCCCGACGCGCCGCCCAATCCCTGCTCGGCGTTCAACTGCACATTGACGAAGGTGTTCTTGCCGGCCCGACGGTCGTAGCCCGCCGATACCCCCACGCGCGATCCGTCCAGCTTGTTGTCAAAAGCAATGTCGCCTTGCGTCAGCGTCTGGTATTCGCTGGACGACTCCCCCAGCGTGTGCCGGTAACTCAGCATCAGCCAACCGTGGTTCCGCGTGTCATCCTGTTCGCCCCAGGCTTTTGACAGCTTCAGACTCACGCGAGAATGCAGCGCACGCGATGCCGGCAGCGCCACTTGGCCAATGTCGTCGTCGCCGTCGCGCAACTTGACATGCTGAACCATCACCTGCGCCTGCGGTTCGAGTCGAAGCCCGCTAGACGCATCGCCAATATCGAACGCCTTGCCGGCTTCGGCCGAGAGTGCCGCGCCCCATCCCGACGTCTGCATCGACATGCCTTCCCTACCGTTCGATTCGGTCTTTACGCCATAGCGGCTGATCTGCGTGACGAAGTCCGCATACCCGCCCTTGCCGTCCATCATCGTGTAATACGCGCCCAGGCCATACATCGTCTGATCGCTGCGGCCGGCATTGATCGTCGATCGCGTGGATGCCTGATAGTGATCCACGTCGGCGCGGGAAACCAATGCGGTGCCGAACACGCCCAGGCTGTCGCGGCGGATGCCCTTACTGGTCACGAACAGGTCCGTGCCCACCTGCAGGCCACCCAGCGTCGTGCGGCTTCCGACTTGCGACTGCAGGATGCCGCGCGAAGCGCCATCGCGGTCTTCCCAGCCCCCCAGCGTTCTGGCCCAGACGTAGGGGTAGACCTTACGGGCCAGCGTTTCGGTCGCGCCCATGCGCTCATTGAAGGTGCCCACCGCCAACTCAGACTGCCGCAGGGCTTGGCCACCCAGCTGCGAGTAAAGCGAGACCTCGGGGCGGACCTCGCTGATCAAGTACCAGTTGTTGGCAAGGTCCGGCGAGCCATCCTGCGCGCCATGCGTCAGCACATAGTGAAACGCGCCGGCCCGCGGGGCTTGTCCGGGCGTTTGCTGGAACGCATTGTCCGTGCTGGCGCCGGCCTTGACCACCAGAAAGCCGTTGCCGGAATAGGGATCCCCGAAGCCGCTGTCGGTGTTGAGCGTCAAGTTCGTCAGCCCCGTCGCCCCCGCATTCAAGGTCAGGTAATCCACGGTACCGGCCGAGGTCGGGATCATGTGCAACTTCACTTCGCCGCCGCTGCCCACCAGGTTGTTGGCGGTGAACGTTCGTCCGATCGACGCGTTGGTCCCGTCCGCGGGCGGCGCAAACGCGACGCTGCCTTCAAGCCGAAGCTCGTTGACGGTGCTGAGGTTGTTGGCTTGCGAGGGGTTGGAAGCGGAGTTGGAATCATCCGTCAGGACGTTCCATTTGCTGGTCGCGTCGATGGAAAGATTCGGTCCATCCACCCAGCCATCCAGCGTGGCGCCGTGGGTCAGATGCAAATCGGCGCCGCCCGACCCCACGACCCGGGCCACCGCATGATCGGCTTGGCCCAGCGACGTGCCATTGATGACCAGCGTGCCATTGTCCACCCGCGTCATGCCGGTATAGGAGAGCGGCCCGGTCAGCGTGGTGGTGCCGCCCAATTGATGCAGCTCCCCCGTGCCCGATATGGCATTGGAGAACCAACCGTCGCGTTGAGCTATCGCCAGGACGGCGTTGTTCTCGATCGCGCTCGCGCCCAGGGATCCGCCGTTGTAGAGCTCCCCAATGCCAAGGTGCAGCACGCCCTCTTCAATCACGACGGGACCGGAAAATGCATGGTTGTCTTCGCTGATGAACAGTGTGCCAGCGCCCGTCTTGGTGAGCGTGCCCGAACCCGTGATATTTCCCCTCATATGCAGGTCCGGCTGCAACCCGGCAGGCAGATCAGGGCCTGCCGTACGGAACGCGCCGTCTCCCGCGAAATGCACGTCGCGATACATCTGCATGTGGCTATCGATTTGCAGCCCGCCGCCGTTGAAGGTGAGCAGGCCTTGCGGGTTGCCAAGGCTCTTATCGTGATCAATCGCGAGCCACCCGCCCGAGAGGGTCCAGGACGTCTGAACCGCCGGGTCGGTCCAGTCTGTCAGCTTCCACGTCCCGGCAGAGGTTTTCTCGAAGGCATTGAAGCCCAGATACTGCGCCGACCCGGTCGCGCTGTTTCCGATCAGACGAACATCAAAGGCGTTGCTCTCGACGTCCAGACGGGAGTTCCAGCCGCCATCCAGGACAAGCGTATTCTTGCCGCCGGATTCCGTGGCATCGACCAGGCCAATGATCTGGCTGTCCGGGTTGTCCCAGCCGCCCTGCCCTTTGAGCACGAGGGTGGAATCTCGGGCGGTCGCGGCATATTTGATGGCGGTGTCCTGGTTCTCCGGCCCGTGCGATATCGTTCCCGTGTTGATGATCACGGAGTTGGCGCCCGTGACGTAGACGCCGTGACCGCTCCTGCCGCCGGCGCCGCCCGCTGGGCCGCCCTCGTTGTAGCTGCCAGGCCCGCCGTTGCCGCCCGATCCGCCGGCCGCGCCGCCACCACCGCCGCCGCCGCCGTAACCGTCCAGGACGGCATCTATCTCATCCCGACTCAGCCCCAGCGCCAGCGCTTCGGCCGCTTCAGGGTTGGCGATGCCGCCGTCCACCCCGGGCTCGCCGCCAGCAATGCCACCCACGCCGCCAACGCCCGAAACCTGGCTTTCGCGTAATGCCTGGCCCGGCGTGCCTCCATGGGTGTATGTGCCGCCGCCCCCGCCGCCGCCCCCTGCAAATTTGCTGGCCCCCGGGCTCTGCAAATTACCGCCGCCGGGCGAACCATTGAATCCCCCGTGGCCGCCATCGCCCCCAAAACCCGCCCCGATCACGCCGCCAAAGGTGAGGTCCGCGCCGCCGCCGCCCCCGCCGCCCGCGCCGCCGCCCGCGCCCCCACTTCCGTCACCGCCGCGGCCGCCATTACTGGACACGGTCACATGAAACGCGCCCCCGCCGCCGCCCCCACCGCCGCCGCCCTTGCCGCCGCTGATCGAGTAGCCGTCGTTATGCAAGACCACGCCGTCGCCCGAGATCACGATGCCGTGCCCGCCATTGCCACCCGTGCCTCCCGCGCCGCCCACGACGCCGCCGCGTCCACCGCCCCCGCCGCCGCCACCTCCGCCGCCGGGCGCCCCTTCGATGTCGTCATAAGTCGTGTAGGACGTTGTGATGTCCAGGGCGGTAACGCCATCCCCGCCGTCCCCGCCCCTGCCGCCATTGGCAGCCCCGCCCACGCCGCCCGTCCCCGCCTCACCGATGATCAAGGCGTGTGCAGTGGGATGGGACACGCCCAGAGAGATCAAAGACAGGCCAAAACAGAGCTTGAGCGCCATGCCGCGCGCTTTGTCGATTCGATTTCGAGTCGAATACGCATGTCGCAATGCCAAGCAAGAATCCGTGTGCATCATTGGTTCATCCTGGGTGTGGATTCACGCGCGGCTTCACGAATTCGATTACACCCGGCGCGTAGCCGCGCCAGGCGAAATCATCTGCTTGAGGTTTCAAGAACGTGGAACACCGGGCTTGCCGGCTACGCGCGGAATAATCCGATTAATCACATCGCGCGACGTGGACTGCGGGTGTTGAGCGCTTGCTGGAACCCTCTCGTCGGCGTGATCAGTGTTCCGTACGCGCCTTGGATTCGCCGAGAGTACGTTTACTCAGTTGGCTCGCAAGCGTCCAAAATCATCACAGGCGCCTCGTAGAATCCGACTGATCTGAGAGCGGCCGACGCCAGCACATCGGCCGCTACAGGATGGGTCGTGCAAGACGCGGACCCGCGAACGTTAGAACAGGTGCTTGATCCCCAACGAGCCCCCCACCGCGCGCAAGCCCGACGCGCCGCCCAAGCCCTGCTCGGCGTTCAACTGCACATTGACGAACGTGTTCTTGCCCGCCCGCCGGTCATAGCCTGCCGACAGTCCCACACGCGATCCGTCCAGTTTGTTCTCGAAGGCAATGTCGCCCTGCGTGAGCGTCTGGTATTCGCTGGACGACTCCCCCAGCGTGTGCCGGTAACTCAGCATCAGCCAGCCGTGGTTGCGCGCATCGTCCTGCTCGCCCCAGGCTTTTGACAGCTTCAGGCTCACGCGCGAATGCAGCGCACGCGATGCCGGCAGCGCAACCTGACCGAGGTCATCATCGCCGTCGCGCAGCTTGACGTGCTGGACCATCACCTGCGCTTGCGGTTCGAGTCGAAGCCCCCTAGACGCGTCGCCAATGTCGAACGCCTTGCCGGCTTCGGCCGACAGCGCCGCGCCCCAGCCCGACGTTCGCATCGACATGCCGTCGGCGCCGCTCGATTGGGTCTTCACGCCATACCGGCTGAATTGCGTGACGACGTCCACGTACCCGCCCTTGCCATCCATCATCGTGTAATACGCGCCCAAGCCATACATCGTCTGGTCGCTGCGGCCGGCATTGATGGTCGAACGCGTGGAGGCCTGGTAATGATCCACGTCCGCGCGGGAAACCAATGCGGTGCCGAACACGCCCAGACTGTTGCGGCGGATGCCCTTGTTGGTCACAAAGAGGTCCGTGCCTACCTGGAGGCCGCCCAACGTCGTGCGGCTTCCCACTTGCGACTGCAGAATGCCGCGCGCCGCGCCATCGCGGTTCTCCCATCCGCCCAGCGATCTGGCCCAGGCATACGGATACACCTTCCGAGCCAGCGTTTCGGTCGCGCCCATGCGCTCGTTGAAAGTGCCCACCGCCAGCTCGGACTGCCGCAGCGCTTGCCCGCCAAGCTGCGAGTAAATGGAGACCTCGGGGCGGACCTCGCTGATGAGGTACCAGTTGTTGGCAAGTGCCGGCGAGCCATCCTGCGCCCCCTGCGACAGCACATATCGAAACGCCCCGCCCCGCGGCGCCTGGCCGGGCGTCAGCTGGAACGCGTTGTCCGTGCTGGCGCCCGCCTTGACCATAAGAAAGCCGTTTCCGTGTAGCGGATCGCCGAAGCCGCTGTCGGTGTTGAGCGTCAGATTCGTCAGCCCCGTCGCCCCCGCATTCAAGGTCAGGTAATCCACCGTGCCGGCGGAGGTTGGAATCATGTGCAGCTGCACTTCACCGCCGCCGCCCGCCAGACTGTTGGCAGTGAACGTGCGGCCGATGGCATCGTGGGTCCACTCGGCGGGCGGCGCAAAGGCGACGCTGCCGGCAAGCCGAAGTTCGTTGACGGTGCTGAGGTTGTTTGCTTGCGCGGGGTTGGACCCATCGGTCAGGATGTTCCAACGGCTGGCCGCGTCGATGGAAAGATTCGGTCCATCCACCCAGCCGTCCAGCCGTGCGCCGTTGGCCAGGCCGAGGCCGGCATCGCCCGCCCCCACGACCCGGGCAACCGCAAGATCGGCCTGCCCCAAGGACGTGCCTTCGATGACCAGCGTGCCGTTGTCCACCCGCGTGAAGCCGGTGTAGGTGAGCGGCCCGGTCAGCGTGGTAGTGCCCGAACCCGCCTGCAGCAGATCGCCCGTTCCCGATATGGCGTTGGACAGGATGACTGCATCGGTGCGATCGATGGCCAGAACGGCATTGTTCTCTATCGCGCCCGCCCCCAACGATCCGACGGCCTGACCCGCGCCCAATTGCAGCACGCCGTCGTCGATCAGCGTTGCGCCGGCGAAGGCATTGTCGCTGCCGATGATCCACGTCCCAGCGCCGGTCTTGGTAAGCGAGCCCGATCCGGTGATCGCGCCCTCCATCACGGAGACCGTGCCGCCCACCGTGCGGATCGCGCCGTCACTGACGAACTGCATGTCGCGTTGCGTCGTCGTACTGGCATCCAGTTGCAGCCCGCCACCATCAAACGTGAGGGCAACGGCGGCATCGCCCAGACTGGCGTCGTCGGCAATCGCGAGCCACCCGCCCGACAGCGTCCAGGGCATGAGCGCCTGGCTTGGCGTACCCGTCAGCGTCCACGTTCCTGCCGAGGTTTTTTCGAAGGCATTGAAGCCCAGGTATTGGGCCTGCGCACCGCTTCCGATCAGACTGACGTCAAAGGCCAGCGCCGCGCCGCCATCCAACCTGAACGTGTTCTTGCCGCCCGACTCCGTGGCGTCGACCAGGCCGTTGATCTCGCTGCCGGCTTGCAGGACCAGCGTGGAATCGTGGGCGGTCGCTGAATACTTGATGGCGGTGTTCTGGTTCGCCGGCCCCTGCGAGATCGTGCCCGAATTGATGATCACGGAGTTGGCGCCGGTGACGTGGACACCGTGACCGCTGTTGCCGCCGGCGCCGCCCGGGGGGCCACCGGGGAATAAAGAGCCCGGCCCGCCGGCGCCGCCCGATCCGCCAGCCGCCCCGCCGCCTCCACCGCCCCCGGCCCAAATTGCTGTGTCCGCTATGCCACCATCGACGCCGGCCTCACCGCCAGCGATACCGCCTGATCCGCCTACACCCGGAATTGCGCTGGATAATCCATCGCCCTGCGACCCGCCGTTGGTGTAGGTGCCGCCGCCACCACCACCGCCGCCTGCATAATTCGACTGGCCGCCACCCGGCATACCATCTTCTCCCCCATTGCCGCCATTGCCGCCGTAGCCCGTTCCATCGATCCCGCCGGGGTTGATATCCGCCCCGCCGCCGCCGCCACCCCCACCGCCGCCACCAGTGCCCCCCGCGCCGTCACCACCGCGGCCGCCGTCGCTGACAATGGTCGCATCGTAGGTACCGCCGCCCCCGCCCCCACCGCCGCCGCCCTTGCCGCCGCTGATCGAATAGCCGTCGTTGTGCAGGACCACGCCATCGCCCGAGATCACGATGCCGTGCCCCCCATTGCCGCCCGCGCCGCCCCCGCCGCCTTCAAATTTGGCCGGCCCGCCTCCCCCGCCGCCACCACCCCCTCCGCCCGGCGCGCCTTCAATGTCGTCATAGGTCGTGTAGGACGTCGTGAGATCGAGGGCGGCAAAACCATCCCCGCCATCGCCGCCATCGCCGCCATTGGCAGCCCCGCCTGCGCCGCCCGCCCCCGCCTCACCAACGATCAACGCACGCGCCGCGGGATGCGGGGACATGCCCAGAGAGATCAAAGACAAGCCAAAACAAAGCTTCAGCGCCATACCGCGGGTTCTGTCGATTCGATTGCGAGTCGACTCTGCATGTCGCAACGCCAAGCAAGAATCCGTATGCATCGTTGGTTCATCCTGGGTGGTGGATTCACGCGCTGCTTCGCGAATTCGATTGCACCGGGAGCACAGGGGACGCTCCAGGCAGAATCGTGATCTTGATCTCGCAAGAACGTGGAACACCGGGGCTGCCGGTTGCGCGTTTGAGTAATCCGGTTAATCACATCGAGCGACGGCTGCGAGCTAAAAAAGCGTTAAAGCCCGTGTCGTCGGTGTCTCAGATTCTCTTTATGCGTCCCGGCTTTACCCAGAGTAGGATTACTCGGAATGCGCGACAGTCTTTATAAGAATCAGTTGCCGTGGAAAATCAGACGATCGCTATGGCGCATGTTCCAAGACCGTGCCAGCGATCCGGCGGGCCTCTTCATGCAAGGTCGCTAGAACAGATATTTCACCCCCAACGAGCCGGCCACCGCCCGCAATCCTGACGAACTGCCCAAGCCCTGTTCGGCCTGCACCCGCACATTGACGAAGATGTTCCTGCCCGCGCGCCGTTCATATCCCGCCGCCAGACCGATGCGCGATCCATCCAGATCGTTGTCGAATGCGATGTCGCCCTGCGTGGCGGAGGGATACGAACTGGAGGACTTGCCCTGCGTATGCAGGTAGCTCAGCATCAGCCAGCCGTGGCTTTGCGTCTGGGCTTGCGCACCCCAGACTTTCGATAGCTTCAGACTCACACGCGAATGCAGCGCGTGCAGTCCCGGCAGGGAAACCCGGCCCACGCTGTCTTCAGCATCGCGCAACTTGACGTGCTGGACCATCACCTGGGCTTGCGGTTCAACGCGCAGACCGCGGCCATCGCGAACATCGAAGGCCTTTCCGGCTTCGGCCGACAGCGCGGCGCCCCATCCGGATGTCTGCAGGGACGTGCCATGCGCACCGCGCGATTGCGTCTTCACGCCATACCGGCTGACCTGTCCGACGAAATCGGCGTAACCGCCCTTGCCGTCCATCAACGTGTAGTAAGCGCCCAGGCCATACAGGGTTTGATCGCTGCGGCCGGCATCCACCGTCGATCGCGTGGATGCCTGATAGTGCGACACGTCGTTACGGGAAGCCATTGCCGTTCCAAACACGCCCACGCTCCGGCGGCCGATACCTTTGCTGGCCACGAACAAGTCCGTTCCCACCTGCAGTCCGGCCACCCGCGAATCCACGGCGACGTTCGCTTGCCGGATCCCCAGGGGCGCGCCATCCCGGCGCTCCAGGACGCCAAGCGACCGTGCCCAGGCATAGGGGTAGACGGTTCGCGCCAACGTGTCGGTGGATCCCATCCGTTCGTTGAACGACCCAACCGCCACCTCGGACTGCCGCAAGGCCTGATTGCCCAACTGCGAGTAGATGGAGACCTCGGGGCGGATATCGCTGAACAGATACCAGTTGTTGGCCAGATCCGCTGCGCCGCTTCTCGCGCCTTGCACCAGGCCGTAATTGAACGCGCCCGCCTGCGTGGGTTGTCCGGGGGTTTGTTGAAACGCGTGGTCGGTGCTGGCGCCGGCCTTGACCACCAGCAACCCGTCGCCGGCCAACGGATCTCCGAAGCCGCCCGGCGTGATGAGCTTCAGGTAGGTCAACCCCGTGGCGCCCTGGGTCAGCGTCAGGTGATCCGCGGCGCCGGTCGGGTTCACGTGCAACTGCACTTCGCCACCGGCGCCCGCCAGGTTGTTGGCGGTGAATGTGCGGCCGGCTTGATTGTTCGCCGCATCGGAGGGCGGCGAAAAGGCGATGCTGCCAGCAAGCTGAAGTGCGTTGACGCTGCTGAGGTTGAGGCCCTGCGCGGCGGTAGCGGCATCGGCCAGGACGTTCCATCGGCTAGTTGCATCGATGATGAGGTTCGGTCCGTCCATCTGGCCGTCGAGCCTGGCGCCGTTCGCAAGGCTCAATGTCGCATTGCTGGCGCCGGCGACGCTGGCGGCCGCTTGATCGGCCTGGCCCAGGGCCGTGCCATGGATGACCAGCATGCCCTCGTCGACACGCGTCACGCCGGTATGGGTGAGCGGCCCCGCCGGCGTGGTGTTGGCCGATCCGGTATCGCTGCCCAGGATGATCCATGTGCCGGAACCGGTCTTGGTGAGGTTGCCTGCGCCACTGATCGTTCCCTGCATCACGGACACCGTGCCGACGGCCGTGTGGACCGCGCCATCACCGCGCAACTGAAAATCGCGCTGCGACGACATGCTGCCGTTCAGTTGCAACCCGCCGCCGTCGAAGACGAGGCCACCAGCCGAATCACCCAGCGCGCCGTCGTCCGTAATGGCAAGCCATCCCCCGAGTAGTGTCCAAGGCGTGAGCGCCAGTGCGGGCGCCCCTGTCAGCGCCCACATGCCGTCAGACGTCTTCTCGAATGCGTTGAAGCCCAGATACTGGCCTTGTGCGCCGTCGCCAATCTTGCCGACGTCAAAGGCCAGCGCGGCCCCGCCATCAAGGACCAGTGTGTTTCTGCCGGCCGATTCGGTCGCGTCGACGAGGCCTTGAATCACGCTGCCCTCCCGGAGCATCAAGGTCGCGTTGCTGGCGGTCCCCGCATACTTGATGGCGGTGTCCTGGTTGACGGGCCCCGCCATGATGGAGCCCGCGTTGATGATGACGGAATCGGCTCCCGTGACGTAGACGCCGTGATTGCTGCTGCCCTCGCCGCCGCCGCCGTTCGTATCGAAGCGCGTGTACTGTCCGCCGTTGCCACCCGCGCCGCCTGGCGCGCCTCCGCCCCCTCCACCGGCTGCAAAACCTTCATAATGCATGGCATTGGTTCCCGCGACGCCGGATGCCCCGCCGGCAATACCCCCCGCTCCGCCCAACCCCTCAGTTATCACCGGCCACACGTCCTGGCCTGCAGCCCCACCGTTGGCGGACGTGCCGCCGCCACCGCCACCTCCGCCGGCCCACGAAATACCTGGGGGACCACTGCCCCCCGCCAGACCATCTTCTCCACCATTGCCGCCGTCTCCCCCGAAGCCCGTCCGGATATGCGCCCCGCCTCCCCCGCCCCCGCCCGCGGCACCGCCTACGCCCGTCGAGCCGTCGCCACCGCGACCACCATCTGCTTCCACAGAGAAATGGAAGGTGGAGCCGCCTCCTCCGCCGCCGCCGCCGCCCTTGCCGCCGCGGATTGACCAGCCGTCGTTGTGCAATACCACCGCGTCGCCTGAGATGACGATGCCGGCCCCGCCGTTCCCCCCGGCACCGCCCGCGCCGCCCATGGAATGGCCATGCCCGCCGCCACCGCCACCCCCTCCGCCGCCGCCGGCCCCGCCCTCGACGTTGCCGGCCGTGGTGTACGACGTCGTAAGGTCCAAGGCGGCCTGGCCATCTCCACCGTCGCCGCCGCGTCCCCCATTGGATGCGCCTCCCTGGCCGCCTGCCCCCGAGGCGCCAACGATCCCGCCAGCGGCAACGGCATGGTGCGACACGTCGACGGAGAGCAGCAGCAGGCCAAAGCAGAGCCTGTTCGCGGTTGTTCGGGCCTTGAGAAACAGCGTTGAATCGGCACGTTGGTGCGCCGCGCGGGAATCCACGTCCATCAATCGATCATCCTGAGTTTCGGATTCACGCGCGGCGATTTCTCGTTCCGCCCGGCGCGCAGCTGACGGCGACGGCAAGTGACCGCGTGCGCGTGAATAGCCGTTTGTTCACGTTGAAAGACGGAGCCGGGCCGCAGATCGTTGGCGCCCACTTCGTCGGTGTGATCGATTGTGTTCAGAGCCGGAGGATTCACCGAGAGCACTATTACTCCGATGGCGCGACCGCTTTCTCAAACATCAACGTAGGCATCGAAATCCGACGGATCGCCATTGCGTTCGAATCGTTGACGTGCCAGTCATCCGGACAGGTGACCGTCGACCGAGCAGGCGTTATCCGGGCGCGGGACAAAGTGCAAATTTGCGCCGCACCGGCGCAATAATGCGCTCTCGTATTTCCATTGCGCAGTTACGCTGGAGCCTTCTGATCACCGAATTTCATTTCCCCAATATCCCAGGAGAAAGCCATGACGACGCACTCGAATCCGCTCGAAAAGAAAACCGCCTATTGGGGCGTGCCGTGGGAAGACGCTTATGGTTATGCGCAGGCGGTGCAGGTGGGCAACGACATCTATGTGTCGGGCCAGCTCAATCACGACCAGGATGGCAACCTGATCGCGCCGGCCGAACTTGACGACCAAGGCAAGCCGCGCGACTTCTCCACCATGGAAGCGCAGATGCGTGCGACCTACGAGAACCTGGCGGCTTTGCTGGGCAAATTCGGCGCCACGCTGGATAACGTCGTGGAAGAGACGCTGTACGTCTTGGACGTCGATGCCGCCTTTGCGGCTGCGGGCAAGGTGCGCAAGGCCGCCTACGGCGCCGATCGTCCCCGGGTCGCCAGCAACCTGATCGGTGTCTCCCGGTTGGCGATGCCCGCGCAGTTGATCGAGATCGCCTGCAAGGCGGTGCTGCGTCCTCGCACTGCCGCTTGAGGATCCGTCAGATCTTTGACGGGGGCCGCGCCTGGCGGCCCTCGATCAAGGCCTTGTGCTTGGCCACGGCCGCGGCGCAAAAACGCATGAAGGCCTGAACGCGCCGTGAGCGCCGGATGTCGGGGTGGGTGAGCAGCCAGAGGTCATCCGCAAGCTCGGGCACGACAGGACCCACGCGCACCAGGTCGGCCATCGTGTCTCCCAGCATGCAGGGCAGATAGCCCACCCCGAGCCCCGCGGCGATGCCCGCGCCGACGGCGGCGACCGAATCGGATCGGTACGCGATATTGGCCGGTGCAACCCGGCCTTCAAGAACGCGAGCGGCCTTCAATCCAGCCAGTCCGCCCGCGTAGGACACCCAGCTCAGGTCGTGAATGCGATCCGCGGCAGGCGCCTTGCGCCGAAACTGTTGCGCGCTTCCGTAGGGCGCCCACGCGATGCCTGCCAGCTTGCGCCCGACCCAGCTCTGCGGCGGCCGCTGGGTCGCTCGTAGCGCGATGTCCGACTCGTCGCGGGCAAGGTCCAGCGTGTCGTTCCCGACCAGGACCTCAATCGACAGCGAGGGGTGGGTTGCCCTGAATTCGGCAATGATGGGCGTCAGGAAATACAGCAGCAGCGAGTCGCTGGTGGCAACCCGAAGCGTGCCCTGCGGGTCATGCGTGGAACCGGAAATGCGGCGGGCCACACTGACGACATCGAGTTCGACACGCTCGCTCAGCGCGCGAAGCTCCATCCCTTCGGCGGTCAGCTTGTAGCCTGCGCGACGCCGGTCAAACAAGGCAACGCCCAGCGCAGCCTCGGCCTGCGCCACGCGGCGCGACACCGTCGAGGCATTGATGCCGAGCTTTTCGGCCGCCAAGGACCGATTGCCGCAATCGCTCAACACTTTGACGATGCGCAGGTCATCCCATGACAACGTGTTCGGCGCGGCGGCGTTCTCCAAGGCGAGGCTGGTCGCGGACGCGGGAAGGGCTTTGGCAGGTTTTGGCGGCGCCATGATCGGCAGATGTTCTTACGTGGGCGTGAGACGTAAGCGTAAAACGTAAGCGCCCGTCGCAGGCGTCGAATAAAAGCGCTGAACAGGAAGGATGCTTAACGCCATGAAAAGCGCTTAGGCAAAAAGAATTCGCATAACCGAATCCGCATAACCGATTCCTCATATCCGAATCCGCATAACCGAACGGCGCATAAACAAAAGGCCCCTATGAAGGGGCCCTGGAAAACGCACAGCTTGTCTGGATTGGCGCGCCCGACAGGAATCGAACCTGTATCAAGAGCTTCGGAAACTCTCATTCTATCCATTGAACTACGGGCGCAGCGCAAGGAGGCGGTATTGTACCCAGTTTTGCGCGATCTGCATGAACTGGATCAAATCTTCCGGCAAACTCATCGAAAACCCGTCCTGACACATTGGACGATCGTCCCTGACACCGTTATATAATCCAGCGTTTGCTTGCAGGCGGGCATGGGTTGCCGCCGACTTGTGCAGTACTGATTTTCTGTTGCCGCCGCCAAGGCGCCCCCGGTACCCGTTAGCAGGATTTGGTCATGAGCAACGAGCAGGAACACATAGAAGAGCACTCCTCCCCCATCAAGACCCCGAAGCAACTGATCGTCACGGTCGTCCTGGCTTTCGTGGTTCCCATCGCCATCATCATCCTTCTGGTGAACATGGTGGTCACGGGCACCAAGACCGGCGCCGGGTCGGACGCCCTGTCCGGCGAAGCGGTCGCCCGGCGGATCGCCCCCGTGGCAGGTTTCGAACTGGTTGATGCCAACGCGCCCAAGGTCTTCAAGACCGGCGAGCAGGTCTTTGCCGCTGTCTGTACGGCCTGTCACACCGCTGGCGTGGCGGGCGCTCCCAAGGTGGGCGACAACGCCGCGTGGGCGCCGTTCATCAAGGCAGGCTACGACGAGATGCTGAAGGTCGCGCTGCACGGCAAGGGCGGCATGCCCGCCAAGGGCGGCAACCCGGCCCTGTCCGACTACGAAGTCGCGCGCGCCGTGGTGTACATGGCCAACAAGTCCGGCGCCTCGCTGGAAGAACCCGCCGCTCCCGCTGAAGAAGGCGCCAAGAAGGAAGGCGAGGCCGCAGCCGCGCCCGCCGCCCAAGCCGCTGCGCCGACAGCCGCTGCGCCGACAGCCGCTGCACCGGCTGCCGCAGCACCGGCTGCCGCACCGGCTGCCCCGGCCCCCGCCCAACAGGCTGCCGCGGTCAATCCGGCCGGCGAAAAGCTCTACAAGACGGCCTGTTTCGCGTGCCACGCCACGGGTGTCGCCAATGCGCCCAAGTTCGGCGACAAGGCTGCCTGGGAGCCCTACATCAAGACCGGCATGGACACCATGGTGAAGGTCGCCATAACGGGCAAGGGCGCAATGCCTCCCAAGGGCGGCGCCGCCAACGCCTCCGAGGAAGACATCCGCGCCGCCGTCCAATACATGGTCGACGCCGCCAAGTAATACCCCGCCGGCAAGACAGGCAACAAAAAGCCCCTTGATGATTCAAGGGGCTTTTTTGTGGCCGCAACGTCTTCAGACGTTGAAAAGGTGTCTAACACCTGTTGCGCTGAGAAAAGGTGTCTGACACCCGTTGAGACAGCGCCGCACATTGACGACCATCTCGCCCGGGTGTCAGACACCTTCCCCACATTGACGACCATCTCGCCTGGGTGTCTGACACCTCGCCGCGCAGCGATCAGTCCGCCGTCGACTTCAGCAGCGACATGCCCAGCTGCACGCGGCGTTGCAGCCACAGGCTCGGGCGGTAACGGGTGTCGCCCGTGACGCGCTGCATGCTCTTCAAGATTTCCAGGATGCGGTCGGCGCCCAGCTTGTCGCCCAGGGCCAGCGGGCCCACGGGGTAGCCCAGGCCTAGCGTCACGGCCAGGTCGATGTCTTCGGGCGTGGCGATCTTTTGCTGCGCGATGTCGCAGGCGATGTTCACGATGTGCGCCACGATGCGCTGGGCGATGAAGCCCGGCGAATCCTCGATCACCGTGACGGGCACGCCGTCCGCGGCCAGCAGCGCATGCGCGGCGTCGCGCCACTTGGCTTCGGTGGCCGGCGACACCATGATCGTGCGGCGCTTGGCGCCGTCGAACGCATACAGCGTGTCCAGGCCGACCGTGCGGCCCGCGTTCAAGCCTTGCGCGGAGACGGTGGTGGACACGTCTTCACCGAAGGGCGTGACCAGAATCAGCGCATCGGCGTCGGGCGTGGAACCCGTGACCAGCGTGCCGCCCAGCTTTTCCACCAGCGCGGACGCACGGGCATAGCCTTCGCCATGCTTGGGGCTGACCCAGACCTTCAGGCCCTCGGGCAGCGCGGGCGCGGCGGCTTCGGCCGGCACCTGCTTCTGGCCGTCGGCGTAGACGTAGAAGCCTTCGCCGGCCTTGCGGCCGATCAGGCCACCGGCCAGGCGCACCGTCGTGATGGGCGACGGGCGGAAGCGCGGCTCGTCGAAGAACTGGCGGTAGATGGATTCCATCACCGGATGCGAGACGTCGAGCGCGGTCAGGTCCAGCAGCTCGAACGGGCCCATGCGAAAGCCCGCCTGCTCGCGCATGACGGCGTCGACCTGGGCGAAGGTGGCCACCGCCTCCTGCGCCACGCGCAGGCCTTCGGTATTCATGCCGCGGCCAGCGTGGTTGACGATGAAGCCGGGCATGTCCTTGGCGCGCACGGGGGTGTGCCCCATGCGGCGCGCCAGGTCGGCCAGGGCGTCGCCGACTTCCGGCGCGCTGCGCAGGCCGTCGATGACCTCGACCACCTTCATCAGTGCGACCGGATTGAAGAAGTGATAGCCCGCCACGCGCTCCGGCCGCTTGCAGGCGGCCGCAATCGCCGTGATGGACAGCGACGAGGTGTTGGACGCCAGGATGCAGTCGTCGGACACCACGCCTTCCAGCGCCGCGAACAGATCGCGCTTGACGTCCAGGCGCTCGACGATGGCCTCGACCACGAGCTGGCAGTTCGCCATGTCGGTCAGCGCGGTGGCCGATTCGACGCGCTCGAGCGCGGCTTGCGCGTCGGCAGCGGTCAGCTTGCCCTTCTGGGCCAGCTTCTCCCAGGTCTGGCGCAAGGACTCGCGCGCGGCCGCGATGGCGTCGGCGCTGGTGTCGTACAGGCGCACACGCAAGCCGGCCTGCGCCGCGATCTGCGCGATGCCGCGCCCCATGGCCCCGGCGCCCACGACGCCGATGGTTTGAATGTCCGTCATCAACTATCTCCTGCCTGTATTGGAATGGATCGTGCGCCTGGCGCGGCGCGGCATGCGCAAAAGGCGGCCAGGCCGCCTTCTCGCGCGCGTCAGGCGCGGCTCTGGGCCAGCGCCTGGATTTCTTCGGCCGACAGTCCCAGCTTTTCGGACAGGACCTGCTCGGTGTGCTCGCCCAGCATGGGCGGCGCGAGGCGGTACTCGACCGGGCTGCCGGAGAACTTCAGCGGGCTGGCCGCCACGGGCACGGTGCCTGCGGCCGGATGGGGCAGCTCGCGCTTCATGTTGCGGGCCAGCACGTGCGGGTCTTCGTAGACCTGGTCCAGCGTGTTGATGGGACCGGCCGGAACGCCCACGCCTTCCAGCGCGGCGAGCCAGTGGTCGCGCTCGCCAGTGGCCATGCGCTCGGCCAGCAGCGGCACCAGTTCCTCGCGATTTTTCACGCGCTGCGGGTTGGTGGCAAAACGCGGGTCGGCCGACAGCTCGGGCAGGCCAATCGCGCCGCAATAGTTGCGGAACTGGCTGTCGTTGCCCACCGCCACGATGAGGTGGCCGTCGCTGGCCGCGAACACCTGGTAGGGCACCAGGTTCTGGTGCGCGTTGCCGGCGCGGCGCGGCGCCACGCCCGAGGTCATGAAGTTCAGGTTCTGGTTGGCCAGCATGGCGACCTGGCAGTCCAGCAGCGCCATGTCGATGTGTTGGCCCAGGCCGCTGCGGGCCCGTTCGTGCAGCGCCGCCAGGATGCCCACGGTGGAATACATGCCGGTCATCAGGTCGGCCACGGCAACGCCTGCCTTCTGCGGACCGCCACCGGGCAGGTCGTCGCGCTCGCCGGTGATGCTCATCAGGCCGCCCATGCCCTGGATCATGAAGTCATAGCCCGGACGGCTGGCGTAAGGGCCGGTCTGGCCGAAGCCCGTGATCGAGCAGTAGATCAGGCGCGGATTCAGTTCCTTCAGGCTCTCGTAGTCCAGGCCGTATTTGGAAAGCCCGCCGACCTTGAAGTTTTCCACCAGGATGTCGCTCTGCAAGGCCAGTTCGCGCACGAGTTCGGCGCCACGCGGCGAGGCGATGTCCAGCGCCACCGACATCTTGTTGCGGTTGGCCGACAGGTAATACGCGGCCTCGGTGGTGTCGTGGCCCGCTTCGTCCTTCAGGTACGGAGGGCCCCAGGCGCGCGTGTCGTCGCCCGAGCCGGGCCGTTCGATCTTGATGACCTCGGCGCCAAGGTCGGCGAGGTTCTGGGTGCACCAGGGACCCGCCAGCACGCGGGTCAGATCCAGCACACGTATGCCGGTTAGGGGAGCGGGACGTTGCGACATCGGTAATCTTTTCGCTAGAAGGGAAATGAGAACTTCCCGCCCGCGCCGGGGCGCAAGGCGGACTGGGATTCCGTCATGCCAGAAGGCGGCCCGCCGGGGGCCGCCTTCCGATCAACATTCGTCAGACTGGATATTAGCCTCTCGAACGCGTTGGCCGGACCGCTGGCGGCGGAAAGATCAGGAATGGGCCTTGATGGTCTCGCGCGCAATGACCAGCTGCTGGATCTGCGACGTGCCTTCAAAGATGCGGAACAGGCGCACGTCGCGGTAGAAGCGCTCCACCGCGTACTCGGACATGTAGCCCGCGCCCCCGTGGATCTGCACCGCGCGGTCCGCCACGCGGCCCACCATTTCCGTGGAGAAGAGCTTGCAGCAGGCGGCCTGCATGGTGGTGTTCTCGCCGCGGTCACGCATGCGGGCGGCGTCCAGCACCATGCAGCGGGCCGCGTAGAGTTCGGCCTGGCTGTCGGCGATCATCGCCTGGATGAGCTGGAATTCGGCGATGGGCTGGCCGAACTGCTTGCGCTCGGTGGCGTACTTCACGGCGTCGCGCAGCAGGCGGTCGGCAATGCCCACGCACAACGCGGAAATGTGCAGGCGGCCCTTGTCCAGCACGCGCATGGAGGTCCGGAAGCCATTGCCTTCCTCGCCGCCAAGCAAGGCGCTGGCCGGCACGCGGCAGTTGTCGAACACGACGTCGCTGGTCAACGCGCCGGCCTGGCCCATCTTCTTGTCCGGCTTGCCGATGATGAGGCCCGGCGTGCCGGCCTCGACGAGGAAGCACGAGATGGAGTTGGCCCGGCGCTCGGGCGCCGTGCGGGCCATGACCGAAAACAGGCCTGCGATGGGCGCATTGGTGATGTAGCGCTTGGTGCCGTTCAGCACGTAGCAGTCGCCGTCACGCCCGGCCGACACGCGCAGCGACATGGCGTCGGAGCCCGCATCGGGCTCGGTCAGCGCAAACGACCCGATCAGTTCGCCGCTGGCCAGCTTGGGCAGGTATCGGGCGCGCTGCTCGTCGGTGCCGGCCAGGACGATCGCCTGCGAGCCGATGCCGATGTTGGTGCCGGCCAGCGACCGGAACGCGGGCGAGGTCTGGCCCAGTTCGAACACGACGCGGACCTCTTCTTCCATCGTCAGGCCCAGGCCGCCAAAATCCGGCGAGATGGACAGGCCGAACAGGCCCAGGTCGCGCATTTCATTGACGATGTCCGGCGGCACTTCGCCGCTGGCGGCCAGTTCGTCCTCGGCGGGAATCAGCCGTTCGTGCACGAAGCGGCGGACGGCGTCGATCAAAAGGTTCAGGGTTTCGGTGTCCAGGGCCATGAGGAAAGTCTCTTAGAGCGAATGCAGGTCAGGGGTTTGGTATGGCGGCGCGTTCAGGGACGCATGCCGCCCACCAGCAGATCGAAATAGCCGTCGGCGATGGTTTCGGCACTGTCACCCTGCCCGGGCTTGTACCAGCGCACCATCCAGTTCAGCATCGACAGCACGGCGCGGCCCGTGGCTGCCACGTCCAGCGCGCGGAACGCGCCGTCGGCCACGCCTTGCGCGATCACGTCGCGCAACAGCTTTTCGTAGCTGTCTCGCAGGCGGGCGGCATCTTCGCGTTCGGACAGCGCCATGCCCGAATAGCCGATCAGCATGGTCACGAATTGCGCATGGTGCTGCTCGAAATAACGGGCATGTCCCACCATGAACGCGCGCAGGCGGGCCACGCCGCCCACGGCGCCGGCCACGTCGCGGCCGACGGTCTGCGTCAGGCCTTCCAGCACCTGAAGGATGATGGCGTCGTAGATGTCCTGCTTGGTGGGGTAATAGTGATAGATGGCCGCCTTGGACACGCCGATGGCGGCGGCCAGGTCGGAAATGGAGCTGCCGTCGTAGCCGCTGCGGGCAAACAGCTTGGCGGCTTCTTCCAGGATGCGTTCGCGCGGGGCGGCCAGCGTGGGTGGCCTGCCAGCGCGGGCGCGTTTCTGTACGGGTGGGGCGGTAAGCGCCATGTCGGCCTTTGACAGGGGCCGCGCGGGGCCGAAAAGGTTCTGGCGAACCTCCATTGACAGCCCTTCCGCGCATGCCGTTAAATAAAGATTAATTAATTACCGGACGGTCGGTAGGTAATTAATATACTCCAAAACCAACAACGAGACGACGCCCCATGCCCCATCCCCTCGTGACTGATTTGTATGGCCAGATGTCCCTGCCGGTCATCAGCGCCCCGATGTTCATCGTCTCCAACCCCCAGCTGGTCATCGCCCAGTGCACGAGTGGCATCGTGGGGTCGTTTCCCGCGCTGAACGCACGGCCGCAGACGCTCTTGACCGACTGGCTCGACGAAGTCCAGGCGGGACTGGCGTCCCACCGCGAAGCCCACCCCGGCGACCGCGTCGCGCCGTTTGCCGTCAACCAGATCATCCACCAGTCCAACGACCGGCTGGAGGCGGACCTGGCCGTATGCGCCAGCCATCGCGTGCCGCTCATCATCACCAGCCTGCGTGCCCCGGGCGACCTGGTGAAGGGCGTTCACGATTGGGGCGGCAAGGTTTTCCATGACGTCACCACCATCCGCCACGCCGAAAAGGCGCTGGAAGCGGGGGTGGATGGCCTGATCCTAGTGTGCGCGGGTGCGGGCGGCCACGCCGGCACGCTGAGCCCCTTCGCACTGATCTCCGAGGTTCGCCGCTTTTACGACGGCCCGCTGATCCTGTCGGGCGCCATCACCTCGGGCGCGCACGTGCTCGCCGCGCAGGCCATGGGCGCGGACTTTGCCTACATGGGCACGCGCTTCATCGCCAGCGAGGAAGCCAACGCCAGCGAGGGCTACAAGGCCGCCATCGTCGAGGCCAGCGCGTCGGACATCCTGTACACGCCGTTCTTCACGGGCATCCCGGGCAACTACCTGAAGGCCAGCATTGCCGCCGCCGGCCTGGACCCTGCCAACCTGCCCGCGCCCGATAGCGGCGCGTCCAATTTCGGGTCGACGCGCGTCAAGCCCTGGAAGGACATCTGGGGCGCCGGCCAGGGCGTGGGCGGCATCGTCAGCGTCGAACCGACGCGCAAGATCGTCGACACGCTGCGGCGCGAATACGCCGAGGCGAAAGCCCGCCTGGCCGCGGCCCCGCACGCATGAGCGCCCGCCTGAAGGTCCAGCGCGACGGCGCCGTCCTGACGCTGACGATCGACCGGCAGGACCGCCGCAACGCGCTGGACACCGCCACCTACGCGGCGCTGACGGAGCAGATTTCGCTGGCAAGCGCCGACGTGACGGTGTCCGCGGTCATCCTGACCGGCGCGGGCGATCACTTCACGGCGGGCAACGACTTGCGCGACTTCCAGGCCGAGCGTGGCGCGGGCGACAGCGCGGGCCTGACCTTCCTGCGCGCGCTGACCATGGCCGACGTGCCGGTCATCGCCGCCGTCGAGGGCTACGCCATCGGCATCGGCGTGACGCTGCTGCAGCATTGCGACTTTGTCCACATCGGCGAAGGCGCCACCCTGCGCATGCCGTTCGTCGCGCTGGGTTTGTGCCCGGAAGGCGCATCCAGCCTGCTGATGCCGCGCCTGGCCGGCCGCCGGGCGGCGCAATGGCTGATGCAGGGCAAGGCCTTCACGGCGGACGACGCGGTGCAGGCCGGGCTGGCCACGTCGGCCACGCCCAAGGGCCAGGCGCTGGCCGAGGCGCAGGCCACCGCCGCGGATCTGGCGCGCCAGCCGCCCGCCGCGCTACGGCTCACCAAGGCGATGATGAAGCGGGCGGACCGGCAGGCCATCCAGGAGACGCTGGACTACGAAGCCCAGCAGTTTCGCGCGCGCCTGCAGACCGAAGAAGCGCAGGCAGCGTTCGCGAAGTTCTTCAAGAAATAGGTCAGAACGGCGAATCGGGCCGGAAATTCGGCGCCCGGCGTTCGCGCAGGGAATTGATGCCCTCGCGCACGTCCGGGCCGCCAAAGCCCATGAATTCCAGCGCCAGCGAGGTGTCGAAGGTCGGCCCCGCCATCCGCAGCCAGTTGTTCAGCGAGTACTTGGTCCAGCGGATCGCCGTCTGCGACCCGGCCGCCAGCTTGTTGGCCACCTCGAACGCCTTGCCGATCAGCTCGGCCTCGTCCACGCAGAGCGACACCAGGCCGATGCGCTCGGCTTCCTCGCCCGAGACCGTCTCGCACAGCATCAAGTAGTACTTGGCCTTGGCCATGCCGCACAGCAGCGGCCAGACAATGGCGGCGTGGTCGCCCGCCGTCACGCCCAGGCGGGTGTGGCCGTCGATGATGCGGGCGTCGCGCGCCGCGATGGAAATGTCGGCCAACAGCCCGGCCACCAGACCCGCCCCCACCGCCGCGCCGTGCATGGCAGACACGATCGGCTTGCTGCAATTGATGATGTTGTAGACCAGGTCGCGCGCCTCGCGCCAGACGCGGGTGCGCACGTGGAAGTCGTCGGCCATCTGCTGCACCAGCTCCAGGTCGCCGCCGCCCGAGAATCCCTTGCCTTCGCCGCGGATCACCACCACCCGCGTGTCCGGATCGGTGTCGATGTCGCGCCAGATGTCGGCCAGTTCGCGGTGCATGCGGTCGTCGGCCGTGGACAACTTGCCCGGCACGCCGCCCTTGGTCCCCATGATCAATTCCAGCACGCCGCCGGGGTGGCGGCGCAGCTTCAGGGATTCGTAGGCCGAATAGTGTTCCAGCGTAATGTCGGTCATTGTCTGCTCCGGGTCGTCTCTTGGTTGTTCGCGCCCCGCCCGAGGCGGCCGCGTTTTTGCGCACTATAGTGGATACGGCCGACCCGCCATGACGATTTCCCCCCGGAGCCTCACCCCATGAACACCCCCGCCATCCCCATCGACCGCGCCGCGCTGCCTGCCCTGTTCGCCCCCCGCGCGCAGGATACGCACAAGGGCAGCTTCGGCACCGTGGGGGTGGTGGGCGGTGGCGCCGGCATGACGGGCGCGGCGCTGCTCGCCGCCCGCGCCGCCTTGAAGACCGGCGCCGGCAAGGTGCTGGTGGGCTTTGTCCAGGACACGCTGCCCTTGCCCTGCGACCCCCTGCAACCTGAACTGATGCTGCGCGACTTCCGCTCGCTGCTGGAAGAAGACTGGGGTGTTACCGCGTGGGTCGCCGGCTGCGGAATCGGCACGAGCCAGCTGGCCGCAAATTCGTTGTCGGAGTTGTTCGTCCTGCGGCGCGAGGCCCCGCTGGTGCTGGACGCCGACGGCCTGAACCTGCTGGCCCGGGGCGAAATCCACCCCAACTGGGGCGCCGGCCCCGTCGTGCTGACCCCCCACCCCGCCGAAGCCGCCCGCTTGCTGGGTATCGGCACGCCCGAGATCCAGCGCGACCGCCCCGCCGCCGCCCGGCAGTTGGCGCAGCGCTTCCAGGCCTGGATCGTCCTCAAGGGCGCGGGCACCGTCGTATGCGCCCCCGACGGCAGTCTGCACATCAACACAAGCGGCAACCCGGGCCTGGCTACCGCGGGAACCGGGGACGTATTGGCCGGCATGCTGGGTTCCCTGCTTGCCCAAAAACTGCCGCTGGACCAGGCCGTGCACGGGGCGGTCTGGCTGCACGGCGCCGCCGCCGATGCGCTGGTCGCCCAGGGTGTCGGCCCCATCGGCCTGACGGCCGGAGAGCTTGCAGACGCGGCCCGCGCCCTGCGTAACGGGCGCTAAGTCCATGTCCCACAAACATTTTTACAACATACTAGGGTTTTCCCCTAAAATGACATTGCTATTTGCCTAGGGTTATCCCTATAATGGTTTACCCCATGACGAAACGGACTGGAGCCAAACCATGAGCGAACTGACCCTGAACAACACTGCCCGCCTGACCGACGCGCTGGAGCGTGACCTGCTCCGCGGCGCTCTCGAAAACCAACCGAATTCTCACCCGCTGACCAGCCTGAAGAAGGCTGGCCAATCCGTAGCAGCCGCTGTTGCCGCCGTCTTTGCCTTCATCGACGAAGTGAACGAATCGATGAACAAGGCTCGCGCCGCCAGCTCGCGCTTCTCCGGATCGCAGTGGTAATAACAGCCGCGCCAGGCTGATTCGCGACAGATCTCCCGCGAATCAGCCTGGCGCGCTGACGTTGCAGCGCCCGCCGGGTAAGCCCCGGCGCCCGCCGCAACGCATCGGCGCTGATCCCTCACTGGCGCCATCGCGCCGCGGGTGGCCCCCAAGGGCCCCGCGACGCCCTCTTCCCCTCCCCCTCTCGGCGTTTTCCCTAGCGCCTCTATCGCCGCTGCGCATTGACAGCGCGCGAACCCCCTACCGATAATCGGCCCCTTGCCGTCGTGCCCTGGCGACAATTTCCCCGCACGCCCCCGGCCGACGCAGTCGTCCACTGGCACGCGAGGCCGCCCGCACGATCCGGTTCGTTCCCCATCCGGAGTTGTCACCATGAAGTTGCGCACTACCCTGGCCCTTGTGGCCGCCGCCATCCCGCTGGCAGCCGCCCAAGCCCAGACGCTGAAGATCGGCCTGTCGGCCGAACCCACCTCGGCGGACCCCCACTATCACAAGATGACGCAGAACGACGCGTTCTCCGCGCACGTCTACAACTCGCTGGTGGGCCGCAGCGCCGACATGAAGCTGATTCCCCAGCTTGCGACTTCCTGGAAGAACCTGGACGACCTGACCTGGGAATTCAAGCTGCGCGACGACGTCAAGTTCTCCAACGGCAAGCCGTTCACCTCCGAAGACGTGCTGTTCACGATCTGCCGGACGCTGAACAACGAAACCAACGTGTCGCAGTCCTACATGGACATGACCAAGCGCATCACCGACGTCCAGACGCCGGACGCGCACACCGTCATCATCAAGACGGGTGAACCCTTCCCCCTGATGCCCGCCGAACTGGCCCGCTCGCTGCCGATCATCTGGAACGGCATCGTCGAGCACGGCAAGCTCACGTACGACCCCAAGAAGGGTTGCGGCGTGACGGGCGCCTGGCCCACCGTGGCCGACTTCAACAACGGCAAGGACGCCATCGGCACCGGCCCCTACATGCTGAAGTCCTACGTCAAGGGCACCGGCATCGAACTCGTGCGCAACGAAAACTACTGGGGCGAGAAGCCGCACTGGAAGGAAGTGAAGTTCGTGCCGGTGCCCTCGGCCGGCCCGCGCCTGACCGGCCTTCTGTCCGGCGACTTCGACATGATCGAAAACCCCGCCGCCCGCGACCTGCCGCGCCTGAAGGACAATCCGAAGTTCGGCTTCGTGGCCACGCCGTCCACCCGCCTGGTGTTCTTCCAGCCCGACGTGGCCCGTAACCCGAGCCCGTTCGTCAAGAGCGCCGACGGCAAGAACCCGCTGCAGGACCTGCGCGTGCGTAAGGCCATCAACATGGCCATCGACCGCAAGACCATCACCGCCCGCATCATGGATGGCATGGCCACCCCCGCCTTCCAGTACATGCCCGACGGCATGTTCGGCGCGCTGCCCAAGGCCCCGGAAATCAAGTACGACCCGGAAGGCGCCAAGAAGCTGCTGGCCGAAGCCGGCTATCCGAACGGCTTTGAACTGACGCTGTCGTCCACCAACGACCGTTACGTCAACGACGGCCAGATTGCCCAGGCCGTGGCCCAGTACCTGTCGCGCGTCGGCATCAAGACCAACGTGGACGCGATGACCGCCTCCATCTACTTCCCCAAGCGCGCCAAGCGCGAGTTCAGCTTCTCGATGGGCGGCTGGCCGGCGGAAACGGGTGAGGCCTCGGCGCTGTTCCAGCTGTGGGTGGCCACGCTGGATTCGCCCGTCAGCCTGGGCACCAGCAACTACGGCGGCTTCTCGAATGCGGACTTCGACAAGGTCTACAAGCAGGCCATCGTGACGGTCGATCCCGCCAAGCGCGAAAAGCTGCTGCAGGAATCCACCCAGATCGCCCTGGACAACGTGCCGCTGATCCCGCTGCACTTCGAAAGCAGCATCTGGGCGTACCGCAAGGGCATTTCGTACGAAGGCCGCCGCGACCAGTACACCCTGGCCACGTCGGTCAAGCCCGACGCGAAGTGAGCAGGCAGGGCTGAGTAAAGAAGAAACGGCTGCCTCGTGCAGCCGTTTTGCCTTGGGGCGGCGCAGTTGCCGTACCCGGGCCCGCAGCCCCCCGCCTCATCCCCTATACAATCGTCTGGCTTCATCGGAACTGCCATGCCCACGTCTTTGCCCCCGTCCTCGTCCGCGCCCCCGTCTCCCCTGCGTCCTTTCCTGCTGGCCTGTCCGGACCTGTCGGCCGAGCGCGTGGGCAACACCGACACGCCCGGCGTCTGGCATTTCGATTCCGGCGCGCCCGGCAAGCGCGTGCTGCTGAGCGCGCTGATCCACGGCAACGAGCTCTGTGGCGCCTGGGCGCTGAAGGACCTGCTTGCCGCCGGCTTGCGCCCGCGCCGCGGCACGCTGACGCTGGCGTTCTGCAACCTGGCCGCGTTCGACCGGTTCGACGCGCGCAACTACGCCCCCGCGCGCTTCGTGGACGAAGACATGAACCGCGTCTGGAGCGACGACAAGCTTTCCGTACCGACCTCGCAGGAGCGCCGCCGCGCCGCGGCCCTGCGCCCCTGGGTGGAACAGGCCGACTGGCTGCTGGACTTTCACTCGATGAGCAATTCCGACGTGCCGCTGCAGCTGACCGGCCTGGAACAGCGCAACATCGATCTGGCCCTCGCCCTGGGCAATCCCGCCACCATCATTGCCGACGCGGGCCACGCCGCCGGCGTGCGCATGCGCGATTTCGGCCGTTTCGGCGAAGCGGGCGACAACGGCACGCGGTCCCTTCTGATCGAATGCGGCTTTCACGGCGCCCCCGAGGCGCGCGGCGTGGCCGCCGACCAGATGGCGCGCTTTCTGGTGCAGGCCGGCACGGTGGACCGCGGCGACATCCCCGCCGCCTGGTTCGCGCCCGGCGCGCCGCTGCAGCGCGCGCTGCGCGTCACGCACGCCATCGCCGCCAAGAGCGCCGACTTCCGTTTCGCCGAGCCCTGGAAGGGACTGGAAACGCTGCCCCGCGCCGGCACCGTCATCGGCTGGTCGGAAGGCGAGCCCGTCACCACGCCCTACGACAACTGCGTGCTCATCATGCCGTCCACCGCCAACCTGCGGCCCGGCGTGACCGTCGTGCGCCTGGCGCAGCCGATCACCTAGCGTGCAGGCTGGCCTGACTTGAATATCCGGGCCCTGTCCGCCAGGCCCGCCCGATAACCCCGGCTTTTCCCCAACCCCGAGCCCACCAAGGAAATCATCACGTGGCCTTGTTCATCCTACGCAGACTGATACAGAGTCTGTTCGTGCTGCTGGCCGTTTCGGTCGTGGTCTTCTTCGCGGTGTATGCCGTGGGCGACCCGATCGAGCTGCTGGTCAGCCCCGAAGCCAGCCAGGCCGCGCGCGAGGCGATGATCGCCCGCCTGGGCCTGGACCTGCCCGTGTGGCAGCAGTACACCGGGTTCCTGTGGCGCGCGCTGCATGGCGACCTGGGCACCTCCTTCGTGCACGGCATTCCCGCGATCGAACTGATCGTGCAGCGCATTCCGGCCACGTTCGAACTGGTGTTCGTCGCGATCATGCTGACCTGTGTGATCGGCATTCCGCTGGGCCTGGTCGCGGGCCTGTACCGCGACGAGTACGTGGGCCGCGGCATCATGGCCTCGTCGGTGCTGGGCTTTTCGCTGCCGAACTTCTGGCAGGGCATGATGCTGATCCTGCTGTTCGCCGTCTGGCTGGGATGGCTGCCCGCCACCGGCCGCGGCGACACGGTCGACGTGCTGGGCGTGCGCCTGTCCATCCTGACCGCCGACGGCTGGTCGCACCTGATCATGCCGGCAATCAACCTGGCGCTGGCCAACATCGCGCTGGTGCTGCGCATGACCGCCTCGGGCGTCGTCGAGGCCCGCAGCCAGGACTACGTGAAGTTCGCGCGCGCCAAGGGCGTCAAGCCGGGCCGCATCGTGCGCCGCCACATCCTGCGCAACATCCTGATCCCCGTGGTCACGGTGATCGGCATGGAATTCGGCACGCTCATCGCCTACTCCACCATCACCGAAACCGTGTTCGCGTGGCCCGGCATGGGCAAGCTGCTGATCGACAGCGTCTACCAGCTCGACCGTCCCGTGGTCGTTGCCTACGTGATGCTGGTCACGCTGATCTTCGTCGTCATCAACCTGGTTGTGGACATCCTGTACGCGGCGCTCGACCCGCGCGTGCAGCTCGTGGCCCCCGCTCAATAAACCGCCATGGCTAATACTCCGAATCCTGGCCGCACCCGCACCGTCCAGCCCCTGGCCGAGACGCCGCGGCGCGCCGCCATCCTGAAAAAACTGCACGCGCGCCCGACGGTGCGCGGCTCCGTCATCGCGCTGGCCGTCCTGGTGATCCTGGTGGTCTTCGCGCCGTTCTTCGCGCCGCAGAACCCTTACGACCTTGCCAACCTGTCGCTCATGGACGGCCGGCTTGCGCCGCGCCAGGCGCTGATGGACGGCAGCATCGCCTGGCTGGGCACCGACGACCAGGGCCGCGACATGCTCAGCGCCATTTTGTATGGCCTGCGCATCAGCCTGATGGTGGGCCTGACCGCCGTCGTGCTGGCCACCGCCATCGGCGGCGCGATCGGCCTGGTTGCCGCCTACGTGGGCGGCTGGGTCGACACCGTGCTGATGCGCATCGTCGACTTCATCCTGGGCTTTCCGACCATTCTGGTGGCGCTGGTGCTGCTGGTGGTGCTGGGCCGCGGGGTCGACAAGGTGATTCTTGCGCTGGTCCTGGTGCAATGGGGGCACTACGCGCGCATCATGCGCAGCCGCGCCCTGCAGGAACGCCGCAAGGAATACGTCGAGGCGGCCGCCAACCTGGGCTTTCCGGCCTGGCGCATCATGCTGTATCACCTGTTGCCCAACTGCCTGGGCCCGGTGATGGTGTTCGCCACCATCCAGATCGCCACCGCGATCGCGCTGGAAGCGACGCTGTCGTTCCTGGGCGTGGGCGTGCCGATCACCGAACCGTCGCTGGGCCTGTTGATCTCCAACGGCTTCCAGTACCTGCTGTCGGGCGACTACTGGATCAGCCTGTTCCCGGGCATTGCGCTCCTGGTGCTGATCCTTTCCATCAACATCGTGGGCGACCGCCTGCGTGAAGCCCTGGACCCCCGCCGAGCATGAGCGACATTCTTCTTGATGTGCGCGGCCTGCGCACTGCATTCCATACCGAGGCCGGCGCATGGCTGGCGGTCGACGGCGTCGACCTGACCGTGCGCCGTGGCGAGATCGTGGGTCTGGTGGGCGAATCCGGTTCCGGCAAGTCCGTGACGGGCTTTTCGCTGCTGGGGCTTATCGACCCGCCGGGGGAAGTCGTCGACGGCGAGGTGAAGTTCAAGGGCACGGACCTGCGCAAGCTGTCCGAAGAGCAGATGCGCCAGTTGCGCGGCAACCGCATCGCCATGATCTTCCAGGACCCGCTGATGACGCTGAACCCGGTGCTGCGCATCGGCGAGCAGATGATGGAAGCGATCCTGACGCACGAGGACGTGCCGCGCGCCCAGGCCGAGGAGCGCTGCCGCGAGGCGCTGGCCATGGTCGGCATCCCGTCGCCGGAAAAGCGCCTGAAGAGCTACCCGCACGAGTTCTCGGGCGGCATGCGCCAGCGCGTGGCGATTGCAATCGCGATGCTGAACAAGCCCGACCTCATCATCTGCGACGAGCCCACCACGGCGCTGGACGTGACCATCCAGGGCCAGATCCTCTACCGCATGCAGCAGATCTGCCGCGAACACAACACGGCGCTGATCTGGATCACCCACGATCTGGGCGTGGTGGCCGAATTGGCCGACCGCGTGGCCGTGATGTATGCCGGCCGCATCGTCGAGAGCGGCCCGGTCGAGCAGGTGCTGGATGCGCCGCGCCACCCCTACACCCGCGGCCTGTTGGACTCGATGCCCGGCGCCACGCAACCGGGCGCACGCCTGCACCAGATCAACGGCATGGCGCCCAGCCTTGCCGCCCGTCCGGCGGGCTGTGCGTTCCGGCCGCGCTGCACCCACGCGGTCACGCGCTGCACCGAGCAAGCCCCCTCCGTCACCACCGAAGGTTCGCGCAGCTATCGCTGTTACGTGCCGATCGCCCGCGAGGCACAGTAAGCAATGAGCCAAGCCGATACCCCCGTCATCGAGCTCAAGAACGTCCACAAGCGCTTCGAGCAGCGGCCTGACCTGGCCCAACGCATTCTCGCCCTGACCGGCCGTCCCATCGACCGCCGCACCGTGTACGCGGTCAACGGCGTGGACCTGTCCATCAAGCGCGGCGAAGTCGTGGGCCTGGTGGGCGAGTCCGGTTGCGGCAAGTCCACGCTGGGCCGCGTCGTGGCCGGCCTGCACCGCCAGACCGAAGGCGAGCTGCTGTACCAGGGCATGGACGCCAACCGTCTGCGCGGCGCCGACAAGCTGGCGTACACGCTGGGCGTGCAGATGATCTTCCAGGACCCCCAGGCGTCGCTGAACCCGCGCCAGCGGCTGCGGCAGATCCTGGGCGAATCGCTGAAGGTGCACAAGCTGGCGCCTCCCAACGAGATCCCCGGCCGCATCGACCAGGCGCTGACCGAAGTGGGCCTCGCCACGGAATACCGCGACCGCTTCCCGCATCAGATCTCGGGCGGTCAGCGCCAGCGCATCGGCATCGCCCGCGCGCTGATGGTGGCCCCCAAGTTCCTGGTCTGCGACGAGCCCGTTGCTGCCCTGGACGTGTCGATCCAGGCGCAGGTGATCAACCTGTTCATGGACCTGCGCGAGCAGCACGGCTTTACGTACCTGTTCATCAGTCACGATCTGGGCGTGGTCAAGCACATCTCGGACCGCGTCGCGATCATGTACCTGGGCAAGATCGTCGAGATCTCGACGTCAGCCGAGATCTTCGCCCGCGCCAACCATCCGTACACGCAGGCGTTGATGGCCGAGGTGCCGGACGTGGCCCGCCGCGGCCGCAAGTTCACGCCGATCAAGGGCGAGATTCCGTCGCCGCTGAATCCGCCTTCCGGCTGCACGTTCAATCCCCGTTGTCCCCACGCGATGCCGCGCTGCCGCGAAGTGGCGCCGCCCTTGAAAGAAATCTCGGCTGGCCACTGGTCGGCCTGCCACCTGAACGAAGCGAGCGCCTGATGAAACCTTCCGACATGTCCAACGTGGACCGCATCGCCATCGAAATGGGCCATGCGGGCCGCAACGCCATCCTGTACGTGGATGAGGACCGCAACTACGACCGTCCGTTCAAGCTGCAGACCTACCGCCCCTACGGCTACACGCCGGACCGCCCGGTGGTGATCGTGCAGCACGGCGTGCTGCGCAACGGCGACGAATACCGCGACTTCTGGGTCGAAGCCGCCGACAAGCACAAGCTGCTGATCGTGGCGCTGACGTTCTCAAACGAGATCTGGCCGGGCGTTGAAAGCTACAACAACGGCCGCGTGTTTTCGGCGGGCGGCAATCCGCGCCACATCGATGGCTGGACGTACGCGCTGGTGGGCAACGTCATCAGGGACATGATTGCCGGCGAGATCACCGACGGACAGAACGTCTACCTGTTCGGCCACAGCGCGGGCGGCCAATTCGTCCACCGCCTGATGAGCAGCCAGCCGCATGCGCCCTTCAAGGCGGTGACGGCGGGCAATCCCGGCTGGTACACGCTGCCGACGTTCGACTATCCCTATCCCGAGGGGATGGACGGCGTGGGTCTGACCGAGGACCATCTGGTCAAGCTGCTGGCCTACCCGATGACCATCCTGGCAGGCGACAAGGACATCGAGACCAACGACCCGAACCTGCCGTCCGAACCCGCCGCCATGCGCCAAGGCCCGCACCGCTTCGCGCGCGCGCAGAATTACTTCGAATTCGGCCGCAAGGAAGCCGAGCGCCGCGGCGTGCCGTTCGGCTGGAAGCTGCAGGTGGTGCCCGGCATCGGCCACGACGGCCGCGCCATGTCGGCCGTCTGCGCGAGCCTCTGGTTCGACGGCAAGATGCCCGACGACGCCGAACTCGCCCGCCTGGCCGGCCAGCAGGTCGCCTGAACCCTTTTCCCATCGCTGAACCCCGATATCGCCATGTCCAATACCCAGAGCACTGAACAGATCGTCGCCGGCATCCAGAGCTGGCTGCAATGCGAGTCGCCGTCGAACTTCCCCGAAGGCATCGCCGCGATGGCGCGCATCATCGCCGACTACGCGGCCGCCGCCGGCCTGACCGTTGAGCTGTCGTCGCTGGGCCCCACGACGGGGCCGCTGCTGTACGCGACCAACCGCGCCCCCGGCGACACGCGTCCGGGCATCCTGATCCTGGCGCACATGGACACGGTGCATCCGGTGGGCACGCTGCTGGAAAACCCTGTGCGCATCGACGGCGACCGTCTCTACGGCCCGGGCAGCTATGACATGAAGGCGGGCATCTACCTGGCGCTGACGGCCCTGGCCGGCGTGGCGCGTCCGGGCGCTACGCAACTGCCGGTGGACTTCCTGGTGGTTCCCGACGAAGAAACGGGCAGCCACGCCTCGCGCGCGCACATCGAACGCTTCGCCGCGAACGCGAAGTACGCGCTGGTCTGCGAACCTGCCCGCCCCAACGGCGGCAAGTGCGTGACGGCGCGCAAGGGCACGGGCATGCTGAACCTGAACGTCAAGGGCCGCCCCGCCCACGCAGGCATGCAGCACGAGAAGGGCCGCAGCGCGATCCGCGAAATGGCCCACCAGGTGCTGGCGCTGGAAGCCATGACCGACTACGACCGCGGCATCACGGTCAGCGTGGGCACGATCGCCGGCGGCACGGTCACCAACACGGTGCCCGCCCTGTGCCGCTGCGTCGTCGACTTCCGCGTGCCCGACATGGGCGCCGCCGAAGACGTGCTGCGCCGCATGCGCGAACTGTGCGCGGTGGGTCCGGACGTTGAACTGGACATCGACGTCGAACTGAACCGGCCCCCGATGGTCAAGACGGAAGAAGCCGCTGCATTGCTGGCATTGGTGCAAGGTTTCGCGGACCGCGCGGGCTTCCTGCTTGAAGACGCGCCGATGACGGGCGGCGGCAGCGACGCCAACTTCACGTCGGCAATGGGTATTCCGACGCTGGACGGTCTCGGCGCGGATGGAGATGGGGCGCATACGCTGAACGAGTATGTGCTGGTGTCTACGTTGGAGCAGCGGTTGAAGTTTTGGGAATTGCTGCTGCGGGATTTGGCTTGAAGGTTTGGTTTTTTGAATGTTGTTGGTGGGGTTGATGTCGCGCGGGGGGTGAGTTCTTTTGACGCCCGGCGCGGCGTGGGCCTGGGGCGGGCGGGGCTCCGATTGCGGTCCGGAGCCTTCGCTCCGGACTGCCCCATCCTCAACCTCGTCCGCCTTCGGCTCCCTTCGGTTTCCGCCGGGCGCATCTACACGCCCCGCCCACCCCAGGCCCACGCCACACCGGGCTCTGCGGTTGAATCTTTACGGGCGGCGGGGCGAGTCGGGTTCTTGAGGTTCTTGCACGCAGTCGTTTGGAAGAGAAGCGTCTTGCGGTGCCCGTCCCCGTTCGGCCGCGCGGGCGGCCTCCGGGGACTTACGCGGCGTCTTGCGTCGTCGCTTTGACGCTTCGCGTGTGGCTGCGTCTGCCCCAGGTGTCTGACACCCTGGTGAGATTTCCGTCATACCAAGAGCGTCTCCCTAGGGTGTCAGACACCGGCAGCAGCAGACGCTCTGGGCAAGTTCAGGCAGCGACGCCAATAATCCTCCTAAGGTGTCTGACACCCTGGTGAGATTCCCGTCATGCCAAGTGCATCTCCGTAGGGTGTCAGACACCGGCAGCAGCAGACGCTCTGGGCAAGTTCAGGCAGAGACGCCAATAACCGTCACTTGAACCCCTGTGCCCGATGGGCGGCGCGTACGGGTCGGCAAGCTGTGGCTACCCGTCGCCGCGCCGCCCATCACCGCCCCTCCCCCCGTGACGGCGGCCCATTAGCTAACAGCCCTCTGCCAGCGCGAAGCGCACATCGCCACGACGTCCCGCCGACCCGATGCCGATTGCCGCCGCCCGGGCGGCAGCAATTCGGCGGCCCCGCAAATCCCCTTCCCTGTCCACAGGTCTTGTAGCGCGCAAACCAAAGACCCTCGTAGCACGGCGTCGCGGTCACCGTGGGTGCGAGCGCCGTCGATGCGCCCGAGGGAATCTGAAGGGAGCCGAAGGCGGACGAAGATGACAACGGGGCAGTCCGGAGCGAAGGCTCCGGACCGCAATCGTGGGCGATCGTGCCCACGGTGACTGCGGCGTCGGGCGACCTACGAAGGCCGTCGCAACCCACATCCGTAGACAAAACCGCCCCCCCAAATACCACCAACACCCCCCCCATTCGCCTAGAATGTCGCCCACCAAAATCGCCATCAATCGCCCCCCGTCATGTCCGCAACCCCCACAAGCGCCATCGCCTACGGCCTGGCAACGTTAGCCGCCGACGGCACCATCCTAGACACCTGGTATCCGCGGCCCTCGCTCGCCGATAACGCCCCGCCCACGGGAACGCGTCACCTCACGCCGGAAGAAGCGCGCGCCGCCCTCGGCGAGCACGTCGCCACCGCGCTCGTCCGTGACACCCGCCGCAAGGTGGATATCGTGGCCGTGCGGACCGCGATTTCGTCGCTGGACGAGCCGCCCGTCGATGCGCACGATGCCTATCTGCGGCTGCATCTGCTCAGCCACCGCCTCATCCGGCCGCACGGCGCCAATCTGGATGGGTTGTTTGGGGTGCTGGCCAACGTCGCGTGGACCTCGGTGGGGCCTTGTGCGGTGGAACAGGTGGACGCGCTGCGCTGGCATCTGCGCGCCACCGGGCAGGTGCTGGAAATTCGCAGCGTGGACAAGATCCCGCGCATGACCGATTACGTCGTGGCGAGCGGCGTGCGCATCGCGGACACGGCGCGTGTGCGACTGGGCGCGCACCTGTCGCCGGGCACCACTGTGCTGCACGAGGGGTTCTGCAATTTCAATGCCGGCACGCTGGGTGCGTCCATGGTCGAAGGCCGCATCAGCGCGGGCGTGATCGTGGACGATGGCACCGACATCGGCGGCGGCGCGTCGATCATGGGCACCATGTCGGGCGGCGGCAAGCAGGTGGTGTCGATCGGCAAGCGTTGCCTGCTGGGCGCCAATTCCGGCCTGGGCATTTCGCTGGGCGATGACTGCGTGGTCGAAGCCGGCTGCTACATCACGGCCGGCACGCGGGTGCTGACGCCGGAAGGGGCCGTCGTGAAGGCGGTGTCGCTGGCGGGCCAGCATGGGCTGCTGTTCCGCCGCAACTCGCAGACGGGCGCGGTGGAGGCGCTGGTGCGCACCGCGGCCTGGGGCACGTTGAATCCTGCCCTGCATTCGGGGCATTGAATGAAACATGGCCGCCCTCCGGCGGCCATATCTTGCGAAGCGTGGCGCGATCGGCTTGCCGGGCCGGCGCCCGGCGTCAGGCGTATTGCGCCGTCTGACCCAACCGGTCGTAGACCAGGTTTACAAAGAGGTCGGAACTCAGGATGTTCGCGACACGGCACGTGAAGACCGTCTCGCCGTTGTCGTCCTGCAGGGTGACCGTGTCGGTCCAATCGTCCAGATCGATGGGCTGCAGCGACTCGTACGGCCACGTGGCGCCGTCGATATGCAGGCCTTGCGCGGACAGGGACAGCTCGCGCGTCTTGAGGTCGGGGAAGGCGCCGCCCGCGATATAGCGGAACGCGACGCGCGCGCCTTGCGCCTGCAACGCTTCCAGCACCGGCAGGCGCTGCGCCACGTACTGCGCGCGGAACGCGTCCATGAAGGCGGGGAAATCATCGACGCCGTCGGCGGTGGTCCAAGCGCCTTGCGGGGCGCTGCGAAACGCCAGGCTGTCAGCAGGAGCCGCGGCCGCGTCCGGGCGGCTGGCGTACAGGCAGAGGTCGTGGATGTCCGCGAACGCGGTGTAGCAGCGGGCGCCGCCTTCCTGAGCGACTACGCCTTCTTCGTGCAATTCAAAGCAATCCGGGGCGCGCCCCGTGCGCGTAAACACCGCGAATGCGTCTATGGCCTGCGGGGTTTGGCTATCTGTCATGCAACTTCCTGATTGGATTGGGGTGCTCTCGCGGCCCAGGACGTCGCAATGTCTTGCGAGCCGTATTCTCGCCCATATGCGAAATACGTGCTTGATGACCCCAATTCCCGCACTTTCGACGCAGATCACTCGCCCGGCGGAATCGGCGCAAACCGGAAGTGCTGCACGTTGCCGCGTCCCGCGATGATTGCCGTGGATTCGGGCACTTCTTCCCAGACGCCCGCCATGTCCGACAGGGGCTCGGACAACAGCAGGAAGGCGTCGTCGTCCATGGCGGCGATCTGCGCGTTGTCGGGATAGAGTTCGCGCAGGTGGCGCACGCAGGTGTTGTGAAACAGCGTGCGCGAGTCGCTTTCGCTGGAGTAGCGCACGGCGATGAGACGTTCGCCGTCCAACGCGCACACCGTCATGTTGATGGGATGCGCCACGCCGTGACGCCGGCCGGCTTCCTCGACGGCGCCGACCATGCGGGCGATGGCCGCGATCGGATCCTCGTCCAGGCCGAACGTAAGGGCCAAGAGAAACATCACCTCGGAATCCGTGGAGCCTTCCAGCGACCCGAAATAGCCGGGCGCGATCATCAGCATCAGATCGCGCCGCAGCAGCGGATAGTCGCGGATGAGGCCGTTGTGCACGAATAGCCAGTGCCCGTGACGGAAGGGGTGGCAGTTGGTTTCCTGCGCGGGGGTATCGGTGGCGGCGCGGATGTGCGCGACGAAAAGCGGCGCATGGATGGCGCGCGCCGCCTCGCGCAGGTTGCGGTCGTTCCAGGCGGGATGCACGCTGCGGTAGCGAAATGGCGGCTCGGCGGGCCGGCCTTCGATGGCGCGGCTGTACCACCCCAGCCCGAATCCGTCCCCGTTCGTGGTGGTGGCGCCCAGGCGCGAATGCAGGCTCTGCTCGATGAGCGAGTGCTTGGCCTTGAACAGCACGCTCTCCATCTGCAGGGGACTACCGGTATAAGCCAGCCAACGGCACATGATGCGCTCCTTCGATCCGGACAGGCCAGTGTAGGAGCGAGGCAGGGCTTTCTTCAAGCCCGCGCCGCCGGCCCTATTTGTTCAGGAGCGCCTTCAGCATGGCCATGCGCTCCTTGGGGCTCATGGCGGCCGTCGCGTCGTCTTCCTGGATGCGCACGTCGCCCAGTCCCATCTCCTCGATGAAACGTGAGGGCTCGCGGACCAGGTCTTCGCGCGCACGGCGGCGGCGCTTGCACCAGCTCAGGTGCAGGCTGCGCTGCGCGCGCGTGATGCCGACGTACATCAGCCGCCGTTCTTCCTGGATGCGGGTGGCCAGGTTTTCGGCGGCACGCGCCGGGTCGCCGACTTCGTCGTCCTTGCCCAGGTGAGGCAGCAGGCCTTCTTCGACGCCCGCCAGGTACACGTGCGGATATTCCAGGCCCTTGGAGGCGTGCAGCGTCGACATCTTCACGGCGTCGGGTTCGTCTTCCTCGCCACGCTCCAGCATGGTGACCAAGGCGACGTGCTGCACCAGGTCAAAGAGCGTCATGTTGTCTTCCTCGGCCTTGCGCTTGAGCCAGCCGGTCAGCTCCAGCAC
Source organism: Achromobacter sp. E1 (assembly GCF_037039475.1). Taxonomy (NCBI): domain Bacteria; kingdom Pseudomonadati; phylum Pseudomonadota; class Betaproteobacteria; order Burkholderiales; family Alcaligenaceae; genus Achromobacter; species Achromobacter sp. E1. The sequence continues at coordinate 409,627 of NZ_CP146253.1, read as the reverse complement.
GTTCTGCCAGCGCGTCTGCGCGGGCCGTTCCTCGAAGAGTTCGAACAGGTGGCGCTCGTACTGAATGGCTTCAAGCAGGTCGTCGAGAATCGCGCCGGCCGGTTCCGCGGGCGCCGCGTCCTTGCCCGAGGCAGCACCGCGACCGGCGCGCCACTGCATGCGGCGGATGAATTCGGCAAACGTGCGCAGCTGTTCAAGCTGGCGGGGCGCGAGCACGCTTTCGAGGCCGGTCTCGGCCACGGCGGCAAGCAGCGACAGTTCCCGGCTGGCCGCATACTGGCCCAGCGCCTGCAGCGTGGCCTGGCCGATGCCGCGCTTGGGCGTGGTTGCGGCGCGGATGAAGGCGGGATCGTCATCGTCGTTGGCCAGCACGCGCAGGTACGCCAGGATGTCGCGCACTTCTGCCTTGTCGAAAAAGCTTTGCCCGCCGGAAATCGTGTACGGGATCTTCAGGTTGCGCAGCGCCTGTTCCAGGATGCGCGACTGATGATTGCTGCGGTACAGGATGGCGAAATCCTTCCACTGGGCCTGGCGTTCAAAGCGCGCCGCCGACACCTTCATGGCGATGGACTCGGCCTCCTGTTCCTCGCCATCCATGGCCGCCACCGTGATGGGTTCGCCCACGCCCAGCTCGGACCACAGTTTTTTCTCGAAGAGCTTGGGGTTCTTTTCGATGACCTGGTTGGCCGCCGCCAGGATGCGCTGCACCGAGCGGTAGTTCTGCTCAAGCTTGATGAGCTTGATGTTGGGGTAGTCGGTGGTCAGCTTGGCCAGGTTCTCGATGGTGGCGCCGCGCCAGGCATAGATGGCCTGGTCATCGTCGCCCACCGCGGTGAACATGGCGCGCGGGCCCGTCAGCAATTGCACCAGCCGGTACTGGCACACGTTCGTGTCCTGGTACTCGTCGACCAGCAGGTAGCGCACGCGGTTCTGCCAGCGGGTGCGCACTTCTTCGTTGCTGGCCAGCAGCTGCGCGGGAATGCGGATCAGGTCGTCGAAGTCGACCGCCTGATAGGCGGCCAGCGTGGCGGCGTAGCTGCGATAGACGTTGGCGGCTTCGACGTCGCCCGGAGTGATGGCTTCACGCGCCGCGTCGTCCGGCTCCATCAGGGCGTTCTTCCACAGCGAGATGATGCCCTGCACGTGGCGCAGGCGGGCCTTGTCGGTGGTCGCCAGCAGTTCCTGGATGATCGACATGGCGTCGTCGGCATCCAGGATGGAGAACGTGGGCTTCAGGCCCGCGTTGCGCGCTTCTTCGCGCAGCATCTTCACGCCCAGCGAGTGAAAGGTGCTGATGATCAGGCCCTTGGACAGCTTGCGGTCCACCAGCGTCTTCACGCGCTCGTCCATTTCGCGCGCGGCCTTGTTGGTGAAGGTCAGCGCCACCACGTTGCGGCCCATGTAGCCGCATTCGCGCAGCAGATACGCGATCTTCTGCGTGATGACGCGTGTCTTGCCGCTGCCGGCGCCCGCCAGGACCAGGCAGGGGCCGTCCAGGTAAAGCGTCGCCTCCCGCTGCGCGGGATTCATGCCGTGGCCAATCGGTTCGCTTGCGGACATTGGAGATTCAGATCGTCATGCGTTGCGGCGGCCATGCCAGGACAGCCGGCAAGCAAGGGGCCTGCCGCTGCCCGTCAATGGGCCGGAAAAACGCGAGAAAAAGGGGACGGGCGCAGCCGCCGCAGCGGGTCTGCCGCGCCGGTGCGATAGAGGAAGACGATCATAGAACAATCGGGTCGATGGCGCATCGGCGGGTGGCCGCAGAGGCGCCCCGCGTGGCCGCGGCTGCGCAACACCGGAGCATCGTCGCAGCGGCGAACTGTTGCCGCTGCGCTCCGTCGCACGAACGTCCCGCTTCAGCGCCGATCAGATTTCCAGCGGATCGATTTCCAGTTGCCAGCGCACGCGCGCCTCGTTGGCCAGATACGGCAGGTGGTGCGACCACGAAGCCAGAAACGCTTGCAAGGCCGGCCGGCTGCTGCTTTCGGCCAGCAGCTGGGCGCGCTCGATGTTGGCCACGCGGACCACGCGCAGCGGCACGGGGTCATACAGCATGATCGAGTCCATGCCCGGAAAATCGGCGGCCCACTCGCCCTCGGGCAGCACGCGCGCCTGCTCCAGGAACGCCTGGGCAACCTTGAGTTCGCGCGCTTCGGCGGTCAGCAGCGCCTGGTAAACGAAGGGCGGAAGTCCGGTGCTTTCGCGCTCGTGCAGCGCATGGCGCGCGAATCCGGCGTAATCGTGGCGCAGCAGGGCCTGGTACACCGGCTGCTCGGGGTAGCCGGTCTGGATCAGGACTTCTCCGTTGCCCTGGTGGCGGCCCGCGCGGCCGGCCACCTGCATCAGTTGTGCAAAGAGGCGCTCGGGCGCGCGGAAATCATGGGCGAACAGCATCGAATCCGCGTTCAGCACGCCCACCAGTCCCAGCCGCGCAAAGTCGTGGCCCTTGGCCACCATCTGCGTGCCCACCAGAATGTCGACCTCGCCGGCGTGCACGGACGCGAACAACGCCTCGGCGCTGCCCTTCTTGCGCGTGCTGTCGGCGTCGATGCGCAGGATGCGCGCCTCGGGAAAGAGTTCGGCCAGGTGTTCCTCGACACGCTGGGTGCCGCGGCCCATCGGCGCCAAGTCCTGGTCGCCGCATTCGGGGCAGGCGCGCGGCACGGGGGCCTGGTATCCGCAGTGATGGCACTGCAGGCGATGGCCGCGGCCATCGGTGCGATGCAGCACGGTAAAGGCCGTGCAGCGCGGGCAGTTGCTGACCCAGGCGCAGGACTGGCAGTGCAGGACGGGCGAATAGCCGCGCCGGTTCAGGAAGATCAGCACCTGTTCCTTGCGCTCGAGCCGCTGGCCGATGGCCTCGACGAGCTGCGGCGACAGGCCTTGCTTCATTTGCAGGCGGCGCGTGTCCACCAGCCGGATCTTGGGCAGTTCGCTGGAGCGGGCGCGGCCCGGCAGCGTCAGGCGCAGGTAGCGGCCGCGCTCGGCGTGCTGCCAGGTCTCCAGCGACGGCGTGGCCGAGCCCAGCACGACCGGGATGTTCAGATCGTGAGCGCGCCACACGGCCAGGTCGCGCGCCGAATAACGCAGTCCGTCCTGCTGCTTGTAGGACGCATCATGTTCCTCGTCGACCACGATCAGCCCCAGCTGCGTCAGCGGCGCGAAGATCGACATGCGCGTGCCCAGCAGCATGCGGGCTTGTCCGCGATGGGCGCGGGTCCAGGCCTGCAGCCGCTCGCCGTCGGACAGGCCGCTGTGCATGACCGCCAGCCCCTCGGGTCCGACCAGCGACTCCAGGCGCGCCCGCAGCGCGGCTTCAAGCTGCGGCGTCAGGTTGATTTCCGGGACAAGCAACAGCACCTGCCGCCCCGCCGCCAGGACCTTTTCGGCGGCACGCAGGTAGACCTCGGTCTTGCCGCTTCCCGTCACGCCATGCAGCAGCACCGGCTTGAATCCGTCCAGCGCGCCAATGGCTTGCACCGCCGCTTCCTGCGCTTCGTTCAGCGCGGGCGGCTGGTCGGGCGTGGCCGGCGCGCGCACGGTCTTGCGCTTGCGCGCATCCATGCGCGCCACGGGCCCTTCCCCGGACCGCTTGCCCTGATATGACGTGGGCTTGCGCAGCGGCGGCGGCAGCGTGGGCAGCATCACCTCGCCCAGGGGCCGCTGATAGTAGTCGGCGGCAAAGCGCGCCATGCGCAACCACGCCTCGTCGAACGGCGGCAGATCGTCCAGCACCGCCTCGATGGGCCGGATCTGCTTGGGCTCGAAAGAAGGTTCGGCGGGATTGTCGACGACCACCCCGATCATCTTGCGCCGGCCGAACGGAACGATCACCCGCAGGCCGACGGCGATCGGCGCATCGCTGCGGTAATCGAACGGGCCGGGCAACGGCACGTCCAGCGCCACGCGCACCCAGCACACCGCTGAGGAGTCGGGCTTTACTTGCGCGTCAGGCAGGGAATCGGGGGACATTCATCTACTGAAATAGGACTAGCCGAAAGGATGAGAGGCGCCAGGCGCGGCATGGGACGATTGTCGCCTGCCCGGACGCCATTGATCCACCGACGCCTGTGGATAACTTTGGGGAAAAGGCAAGAGCAACATCGAAAAATGGAATATGGCAAGAATGCACAAACTATTGCACCCCTGTTGATAAGCGACATTTTCCGATATAAAACAGGCACTTGAGGCCGGTTTCAAGAATGTAAGCCAGCTTGGGAAGGGTTTTCCCCGAGGCTGAATTTATTGTGCACAAGTCGCCTTCGCGGCCTGCTTGCTTCGGCCCTTGGGGCCGAAGCGTTCACTTACTTACGCGTGCAGAGCGCGGCTGTGTTGGTGGACTTCATCGACCAATTCAGCTACCGCTTCTGGCGGAGTGAAGCGGGAAATGCCGTGCCCCAGATTGAACACATGGCCGCCCTTGCCCACCGGTCCGAACGCGTCCAGCACCCGGCGCGCCTCTTTGCGGATGGCGCTGGCGCCACCAAAGAGCGCCATCGGATCCAGGTTGCCCTGGAACGCGACCGAATCCCCGGTGCGCCGGCGGGCCGCCGCCAGATCCACCGTCCAGTCCAGGCCCACGGCTTCGCTGCCACAGGCCGCAATATCTTCAAGCCATTGGCCGCCGCCCTTCGTGAACACGATGACCGGCACGCGCCGGCCTTCGTGCTCGCGGGTCAGGCCCGCCACGACCTTCTTCGTGTAGGCCAGCGAGAACTGCTGAAAGAGGCCATCGGCCAGCACACCGCCCCAGCTGTCGAACAGCATCACGGCCTGAGCGCCCGCGGCGATCTGGCCATTCAGGTATTGCAGGGTGGCTTCGGCGTTGATCTCGAGGATGCGATGAAGCAGATCCGGGCGCGAATACAGCAGGGTCTTGATGAGGCGGTAGTCGTCGCTGCCCTTGCCTTCAACCATGTAGCAGGCGATGGTCCAGGGGCTGCCGGCAAAACCGATCAGCGGCACCTTGCCGTCAAGATCGCGCCGGATGGTGCTGACCGCGTCGAACACGTAGCGCAGCTTGTCCATGTCGGGCACCGCCAGGCGCGCGACGTCCTCTTCGGTGCGGATGGGATGCGCAAAACGCGGGCCCTCGCCTTCGGCGAAGTCCAGCCCCAGACCCATCGCGTGCGGCACGGTCAGGATGTCCGAGAACAGGATGGCCGCGTCCAGGTCATAGCGTTCCAACGGCTGCAGCGTGACTTCCGAGGCAAAGTCCGGATTCTGCGCCAGGCCCATGAACGAGCCCGCACGCGCGCGCGTCTCACGGTACTCGGGCAGATAGCGGCCCGCCTGGCGCATCAGCCAGATGGGGGTATAAGGCACGGGTTCGCGCATCAGGGCGCGCAAGAACACATCGTTCTTCAAACGGGGAGCGGACACGGCTAACCTCGATGATCGGAAGCCGTGAGTTTACTTCCCCTGGCCCGCAAGGCGCGCGGCGGCCGTATCCGGGCGATTGCGCACGCGCAAGGGGCAGCGCAGGGGACGGGTTGGCGCCTTTGCGCCTTAGCCGCCTTCGTGCTGCAGGGCGGCCGCCTGCGCGGCCTGGCGGTAGGGTGCGGCTTCTATGCCGTGCTTGCGCATCAGCGCCCAGAACGCCCGGCGGTGCTTGGCGCACGCGCGCGCTGCCTGGGCCACGTTGCCCCCGTGGCGCGACAGCGCATGGCGGATGTACTCGCGCTCGAATCCGTTCACCACCTGCGCCTTCGCCGCGCGAAAGGTCTCTGGCGCGCCCCGCTTGTATTGGTGGCGCATGCTGCTCAAGGCGTGTTCGATGACATCGACGGCCACCCTGGGACGCGCGGACGCCGCGTGGGGACCGATAGACGGGTGTTGCGCATGAGGCGAATGACGCCCGAGCAATGCGTGGGACGCGTGATGCAAGAGCGGCGCGCGCTCAAGCTCGCCGGCGTCGGAGAAGCGTTGCCCGGCGAGCGCATGCCCGGCGCCGCCCGTCGGCGCGTCAACGCTCAGATAGCTGGCCCGGCGCTCATGGACCCCGCCCGTCGCGCCGGCGCCCGGCAAGGCGCTGCGGCGGGCGAGGCGAACCAGCCGTACGCGCAGGCTTTCCAGGCACACCGGCTGGCCGATGAAATCGGCCGCGCCCAAGCTGAGCAGATCGAGAATCGCAGGCGCCTTCACGTCGTGGATCATCAGCAAAATGGGGGTGGAGAGCGCGCTGCTGGCTTGCTGCAGGGCCATGCGGGCCCACGCGAGCGAACCCGGCGCCACGGGCAGGATGCAGGCGTCGTAACGCCGCAGCGTCAGCGACTGCCGGGCAAGGGAGTCCGGCGGCGGCGCCAGGGACACCGCATGCAGCCGCACGCGCGTCACCCTGCCCTGATGGCCTTCGACCCAGGCGCCCATCGTCGTTTCATGATCGGGCGCCATCAGCACCCCGCAATCCAGCACGTCTCGCATGCCTTCCTCGTTTGCATCGCAAAACTGAAGGCTACTGTTGCAACACCGCCGCGACTATTCGTAGTGAACGCATTGCGGCTGACCGTGACGGGGCGTCCGCACGGGTTTCGCACCCGCATGAAAAAAGCGGCCCGGGGGCCGCTTCTTTCGTGTCCGGGGCAAGCCCGGAGAACCGCGTTGCCGCTTAGTGCGAGCGGCCGCCTTGGCGCAGCTTGCGCGCCGCGATGGCTTGTGCAGCCAGCATGGCGAGCTCGGCTTCGACGACAGCGATGTCAGCCTTGTCCTTGGCATTGGCCAGGGCCAGTTCGGCCTTCTGGCGCGCTTCCAGGGCGCGGGCTTCGTCGAGGTCGGCGGCACGGATAGCCGTGTCGGCCAGAACCGTCACGCTGCCCGGCTGAACTTCCAGGATACCCCCGGCGACGAAGATGTTTTCCTCGCCTTGGTCGGCACGAACGATCTTGACCGTTCCGGGGCGTATGCGCGAGATCAGCGGGGTGTGGCCGGGCAGAATGCCCAGTTCACCCGACTCGCCAGGCAGAACCACGAACTTCGCCTCACCGGTGAAGATCGCTTCCTCTGCGCTGACCACATCCACATGCAGGGTAGCCATATCGGTTCCTTATTGCAGTTTCTTGGCCTTCTCGAAGGCCTCGTCGATCGAACCGACCATGTAGAACGCCTGTTCCGGCAGGGCATCGCACTCGCCGTTGACGATCATCTTGAAACCACGGATGGTTTCGGCCAGCGGAACGTACTTGCCGGGCGAACCGGTGAACACTTCGGCGACGTGGAACGGCTGCGACAGGAAGCGCTGGATCTTACGTGCGCGGGCCACGGCCTGCTTGTCTTCCGGCGACAGTTCGTCCATGCCCAGAATCGCGATGATGTCGCGCAGTTCCTTGTAGCGCTGCAGCGTCTGCTGCACGCCACGGGCCACGGCGTAGTGCTCTTCGCCGACGACTTGCGGGTCGAGCTGACGGCTGGACGAATCCAGCGGGTCGACGGCCGGGTAGATACCCAGGGCGGCGATGTCACGCGACAGCACGACGGTCGAGTCCAAATGCTGGAAGGTCGTGGCAGGCGACGGGTCGGTCAAGTCGTCCGCAGGGACGTACACGGCCTGGATCGAGGTGATCGAGCCGGTCTTGGTCGAGGTGATGCGCTCTTGCAGCTTGCCCATTTCCTCGGCCAGCGTGGGCTGGTAACCCACGGCGGACGGCATACGGCCCAGCAGTGCGGACACTTCGGTACCGGCCAGCGTGTAGCGGTAGATGTTGTCCACGAAGAACAGGATGTCGCGGCCTTCGTCACGGAACTTCTCGGCCATCGTCAGGCCGGTCAGCGCCACGCGCAGACGGTTGCCGGGGGGTTCGTTCATCTGACCGAACACCATCGCGACCTTGTCCAGAACGTTCGACTCTTCCATTTCGTGGTAGAAGTCGTTGCCTTCACGGGTACGCTCACCCACGCCGGCAAACACCGACAAACCGCTGTGCTGCTTGGCGATGTTGTTGATGAGTTCCATCATGTTCACGGTCTTGCCCACGCCGGCGCCGCCGAACAGGCCGACCTTGCCGCCCTTGGCGAACGGGCACACCAGGTCAATAACCTTGATGCCGGTTTCCAGCAGTTCCACCGACGGCGACAGTTCGTCGAAACGGGGAGCGGCTTGGTGGATACCACGCTTTTCTTCGTGCTGGATCGGGCCGGCTTCGTCGATGGGACGACCCAGCACGTCCATGATGCGGCCCAGCGTGCCGGTGCCGACGGGCACCGAGATCGGGGCGCCCGTGCCGGTGACCTTCATGCCGCGGCGCAGGCCGTCGCTGGAGCCCAGCGCAATGGTACGCACCACGCCGTCGCCCAGCTGTTGCTGCACTTCCAGCGTCAGACCCTTTTCGGCGAACGAGGAACCCTCGTCGGCCAGAGTAAGCGCTTCATAGATCTTGGGCATTTGATCGCGGGGGAACTGAATATCCACCACGGCGCCGATGCACTGAACGATGGTTCCGTTGCTCATGTCGATTCCTTGCTTGATAGCTTTTGACGGGATGCTGCCTGCCTCAAACGGCGGCAGCGCCCCCTACGATTTCCGAAATTTCTTTGGTGATCGCGGCCTGACGGGTCTTGTTGTAGACCAGTTGCAGATCGCCGATGACCTTCTTGGCGTTGTCCGACGCCGCCTTCATGGCGACCATCCGGGCCGACTGCTCCGAAGCCATGTTCTCGGCCACGGCTTGGTACAGCAGGCCTTCAACGTAACGCTGCAGCAGGTCGTCGATCACGCTACGGGCGTCGGGTTCGTAGATGTAATCCCAGCTGTATTCCGACTTCACTTCCGAGGTCTTGGCCAGGCTTTCGGCGCCCGTCTGGTACGGATCTTCCAAACCGCTGGCCAGCGGCAGCAGACGCAGGAACAGGGGCTCTTGCTTCATCGTGTTGACGAAGCGGGTCGAGGCCACGTACAGCGCGTCGATACGGCCTTCCAGGTAGGCGTCCAGCTGCACCTTGATCGCGCCCAGCAGGCGGTCCAGTTGCGGCTTGTCGCCCAGTTGCACTTCCTGGGAAACCAGTTTGGCGCCGATACGGGTCAGCACACCCACGCCCTTGTTGCCGAAAGCGGTCGCTTGCACGGCGATGCCGTTTTTCTCGAACTCTTTCAGCTTGGCCAACGTCACGCGAGTGATGTTGGTGTTCAAGCCGCCGCACAAACCCTTGTCGGTCGTCACCATGACCACGCCGACCGCCTTGATTTCGCGTTCGACCAGGTACGGGTGGCTGTACTCGGGATTGGCCTGCATCAGGTGCGCAGCAATCTCGCGCACCTTGGTGGCGTACGGACGGCCAGCACGCATCCGTTCCTGCGCCTTGCGCATCTTGGATGCGGCGACCATTTCCATCGCCTTGGTGATCTTGCGCGTGTTTTGCACGCTCTTGATCTTGGTTCGGATTTCCTTAATTCCGGGCATTGCGCTTTCCTGTGAAGACTGGCCGATGGGTTCCGCTCGCGCCTCAACCATCCGGGAAGGATGGGTGAGGCGCCTTGGACGCCTAACCCATCACTTTCTTAAAAAGCACCGTGCTTCTTGAATTCCTGAACGGCGGCGGCCAGTTCGGCCTCGTCGTCCTTGGACAGTTCCTTGGTGTCTTCGATGCGCTGGATCAGGGCCGCGTGCTTGGCCTTGAGCTGATCCTTCAGCGACTTCTCGAACGACAGCACTTGGGCCACGTCCACGTCATCCAGGTAGCCGTTGTTGACCGTGTACAGCGTGACGGCCAGTTCCCACACCTGCAGCGGCTGGTATTGCGGCTGCTTGAGCAGTTCCACGACGCGCTTGCCGCGCTCGAGCTGGCGGCGGGTCGCGTCGTCCAGGTCGGAGGCGAACTGCGCGAAAGCGGCCAGTTCACGGTACTGCGCCAGGTCGGTACGGATACCGCCGGACAGCTTCTTGACGACCTTGGTCTGGGCAGCGCCACCGACGCGGGACACCGAGATACCGGCGTTGATTGCGGGGCGGACACCGGCGTTGAACAGGTCGGTTTCCAGGAAGATCTGGCCGTCGGTGATCGAGATCACGTTGGTCGGAACGAAGGCCGACACGTCGCCTGCCTGGGTTTCGATGATCGGCAGCGCGGTCAGCGAGCCGGTCTTGCCCTTGACGGCGCCTTCGGTGAACTTCTCGACGTACTCTTCGTTGACGCGAGCGGCACGCTCGAGCAGACGCGAGTGCAGGTAGAACACGTCGCCCGGGTAGGCTTCGCGGCCCGGCGGACGGCGCAGCAGCAGCGAGACCTGGCGGTAGGCCCAGGCTTGCTTGGTCAGGTCGTCATAGACGATCAGGGCGTCTTCGCCGCGATCACGGAAGTATTCGCCCATCGTGCAGCCGGCGTAGGCGGCCAGGTACTGCATGGCGGCGGAGTCGGAAGCCGAGGCGGCCACGACGATGGTGTATTCCATCGCGCCGTGCTCTTCGAGCTTGCGGACCACGTTGTTGATCGTGGAAGCCTTCTGGCCGATAGCGACGTACACGCAGGTGACGCCCTTGCCCTTCTGGCTGATGATCGTGTCGACGGCCACGGCGGTCTTGCCGGTCTGGCGGTCGCCAATGATCAGTTCGCGCTGGCCACGGCCGATGGGAACCATCGAGTCGATAGCCTTGATGCCGGTTTGCAGCGGCTGCGACACCGAGCGGCGGGCGATAACGCCAGGCGCCACTTTTTCGATGATGTCGGTGGCCTTGGCGTTGACCGGGCCCTTGCCGTCGATCGGCTCGCCCAGCGTGTTGACCACGCGGCCTTTCAGTTCCGGACCAACCGGAACTTCCAGAATGCGGCCGGTCGTCTTGACCTGGTCGCCTTCGGAAACGCCGGTGTAGTCGCCGAGAATAACGGCGCCGACGGAATCACGCTCGAGGTTGAGCGCCAGACCGAAAACGTTGTTGGGGAATTCGAGCATTTCGCCCTGCATCACGTCCGACAGGCCGTGGATGCGGGTAATACCGTCGGTCACGGACACGACGGTGCCCTGAGTACGGACATCAGCCGAAGCGCCCAGGCCCTCGATGCGGCTCTTGAGCAGTTCGCTGATCTCGGAGGGATTGAGTTGCATATTGACTCCTGGAATCCTGTTAGTAGCCTTAAGCGGCGAGCTGATCGCGCATGCGGACCAATTGGGCTTGTACGGAAGTATCGAGCACCTGGTCGCCGACGGCCACGCGCACGCCGCCGATCAACGACGGGTCGACGGTAACGCTGGGCTTGAGCTTGAGGCCGAATTTTTGTTCGAGCGCGGCGACCAGATCCTTGACCTGGGCATCGCTCAGCTCGAACGCGCTGGTGATTTCCGCCTGCGCCGTGCCTTCGTGACGATTCCGCAGCGCGACGAATTGCGAGGCGATCTCGGGCAGCAGCAGCAGCCGGTCGTTTTCGACCAGCAGCTCGATGAAATTACGGGCGGCTTGCGGCAAATCGGCCTTGATCAGGCCGGTAAACAGTTCGACGCGCTGCTTGTCGCCCAGACGCGGATCGGCCATGGCCTCGCGCACGTCGGGGTTGGAGGCGACCTGCGACATTTCGCTGACCAGGTCGGCCCACGCCGGCAGACCGGCCTTGTCGTCGCGCGCTGCGCTGAAGAGCGCTTCAGCGTAGGGCCGGGCAACAGTGGAAAGTTCAGCCATGACGGTCCCGGATTAGAGCTGCGCGCGGAGCTGGTTCAGCAGCTCGGCGTGTGCGCGGGCGTCAACCTCGCGCTTGAGGATCTGTTCAGCACCCTTGACGGCCAGCGCGGCGACGTCGTCGCGCAACGCTTCGCGGGCGCGCTGGACTTCCTGCGCGGCATCCTGGGCAGCCTGCGCCACGATGCGGGCACGTTCGGCTTCCGCTTCGCGGCGGGCCTGCTCGATCAGGGAGGCGGCTTGCTTCTCGGCCTCGATGATGCGTGCGTGGTTTTCGGACTTGGCAGAAGCCTCGATCAGACTGACGCGCGCCTGGGCTTGAGCCAGGTCGGCTTTGCCCTTCTCGGCGGCGGCCAGGCCGTCGGCGATTTTTTGGCGGCGCTCGTCCATCGCCTTCGTCAGGGGAGGCCACACGAATTTCATCGTGAACCAGCCCAGAACGAAGAACACGAGCATCTGGAAAATGATCGTCGCGTTCAGATTCACGGTCGTTCCTTTAACACCTTTCGGCTCCGACCGCACCCGGAAAGGGGCGTCGCGGAGCACTCGATACTTTGCTGACCGGCGATGGAGCCGTTGCTCTCATCGCCGCCAGCGTCATGACCCACCTATTTGCCGGCGGGCGGTGCCTTAGCCGACGAACGGGTTGGCGAAGGCGAACAGCATGGCGATACCCACGCCGATCAGGAATGCCGCGTCGATCAGGCCAGCCAGCAGGAACATCTTCGTTTGCAGAGCGTTCATCAGTTCAGGCTGACGAGCCGAAGCTTCCAGATACTTGCCGCCCATCAGTGCGATGCCGATGCAAGCGCCGATAGCGCCCAGACCGATGATAAGACCGCAAGCGAGGGCAACGAAAGCGACGTTGGTCATGACAACTCCTTGGTTAGAAATCTGAAGTCAAAAATTGAAAAATAAGAGGTACAGCTCAATGCAAGATAATCTTGCTATCCGGTGCCGGCCGGGTGGCCGACGCCGGAAATTCGGGGGATCAGTGGCCTTCGTGAGCCTGGCCGAGATACACCAGCGTCAGCATCATGAAGATGAAGGCCTGGAGCAGAACGATCAGGATGTGGAAGATTGCCCAGATCGAGCCGGCCAGGATGTGGCCGATGCCCAAGCCGATGCTGGCGCCGTTGAAGCCGGTCCAGGCGCCGCCCAGGAGGGCGATCAGCATGAAGATCAGTTCGCCGGCGAACATGTTGCCGAACAACCGCATGCCCAGCGACACGGACTTGGCGGCGTATTCGATCATGTTCAGCAGCAGGTTGAACGGGGCCAGCACGATGGCGCCCAGGCCATGCGCATGGAACGGCGCGGTGAACAGTTCTTTGACGAAACCGCCCGGCTTCTTGATCTTGATGCCGTAGTAGAACATCAGGAGCAGCACGCCCAGCGACATGCCCATCGGCACGTTCAGGTCGGCGGTCGGGAGGATGCGGTGGTAATAGAGGGGATCGCCGTGCTCGGCACCCAGGCCGGTCAGGCGCCAGATGGAGGGCAGCAGGTCGACGGGCAGCAGGTCCAGCGCGTTCATCAGGATGATCCAGAGGAACACGGTCAGGGCCAGCGGGGCGATGAAAAGACGGCTCTTGGCGTTGTGGACGATGCCCTTGGCCTGGTCGTCGACCATGTCGACGATCATTTCCACGAAGGCCTGGAAGCGGGAGGGAACACCGCTGGTCGCACGGCGGGCAGCGCGCCACAGGAAGAAAATGACGATCAGGCCCATCAGGCCGGACCAGAACAACGAGTCGTAATTGATGATGTCGAACTGAGCAATAGCGCTCTGTTTCTCACCGGTATTGTTCAGATGCACCAAGTGATGCTGAATATACGCGGATTGAGGCGACACGTCGCTGGCAGCAGCCATTTGAACCTATCCTATTTGCTGTATGCCCGGTCCTTGCGAACCGGACGATTCCACGATTTCGTTTGCCGCAACTTACTCGGCGCTAAGACAGCCTGCGGAACATCAGAAGCAGGAGATAGCCTTTCAGGGTGAGTATCAGGCCGAGCAACGCGGCAGGCCACACAAGCCAGTCATGCGTCACACGCGAAAGCAGCCACAACAGCAATGCCGTTGCGAACAACTTGATCAACTCACCAGAGAGAAAGGTAAAGGGACTGGCCTTGCCGGCCCGAACGCTGACAGCCAGGCGCAATGCGAACAACGCATTGGGTATGAAATACGCTCCTGCCCCCGCCAGCGCCGACCAACCTGCCGCCGCCCCTCCGACAACCCCCGCAATTACTGCTGCTGCGAGCCCCATGGCGCCTTGCGCCGCCAATGCCAACAAGAGCCCGCGGCTGGCTTGAGCGTTCAGCGCCGCGCGATCCGCGTCACTGAGCACCAGAACTTCCACCACGTCCGGATCGATCGAATCCTGATCCAGACTGGGCTTCAGACTTTCCGCCCCTAGACTTTGTCCAGGACCTTGCCCTAAACCCTGCCGTTGCTGCATGGAGTTCTGCCGCATCAAACTTCCCCGCTTAACCTGGCCCTGTGGGAACCGGCGCGCTTTTTGAAGCGCATGTTTCTTATCCCGCAAGCGTCAAACCCGCAGAGTATAGCTTGGTTTTTTGCACCCAAGCAAATGAACTTTCGGCCGTTTGTAAGGTGGCAACAACGCCTGCTTGCGGCGGAAAAATTGGGGACGAGCGAGCGCTCTGCGGGGCGTGGCCGCCGTTGCCGCCTCTGCATGAAAAGGCGCGCGGCCCCTTGTCGGAGACCGCGCGCCTTGTGCGTTCTGGCGGATGCGCGCCAGCAGCTATGCGTTCAGCAGATTCGCGCTTGCCCGATCTTAGTCTTCCTTGACCGGCGGCGGCGCCCACTGCCCGTCCAGGGCGGTGTTATGCGGCGAGTACAGGCGCATGCTGAGGACGAACGGCCCGTCGGCGGCAGGCGTGCTGACCCAGTTGGCGCGCTTGGATTCGCCCGGATCGCGGCGCTGCACGTAGATGTCCAGCGAACCGTCGGCGTTGTACTTCAGGCCGTCGGTGCTGCGGATCACGTAGCGGTTGGCCGGATTCTCGGCAAAGCCGTACTTGCTGTTGTAGACGTGCAGCGACCAGAGTTGGGCCGGCGGCAACTGGCCCTTGTCGAAATGCAGGACGTAGTCTTCGCTGGAATCCAGCGGACGGCCCTTGGAATCGGACACGGTCACCGGGTACAGCACGTCTTCCGGCGTGGGCGCGCCCAGACCGGCATAGGCGATGGCCGCACGTCGCGTGTAGTCCGTGCCGTACGTGCCGATGCCCGTCAACACCGTGTTCCAGCCGTTGATCGGGGTGGCCAGGCGCGAGACGTTGTCGGCGATGCGGCGGCCGGCCAGGGGTTGCGCGTCGGTCAACGCCTGCTGCACTGCCGGGCTCAACCGGCCATACGAGAACGGCTGGCGGTCATCCAGGCCGATGCGGCGCATGCGGTCCAGCATGGGCGTGTCGTTGGCGTGCGGCGGGTTGTTGCGCAGCGCGTCGAAGAACACGGCAAAGTACGAGGCGGCGTCCATGCCTGCGACCTGCTCGGCCGGGGTGCCGTCGGGCACCGTGACAGCCGGGGCCGGCATGGGCAGGTTGCTGCCGATGGGCGCGGTGCCGATGCCCGAGCCGGTCTGCGGGTACGCGTTGCCGGCGTTGCGGCCGCGCGGCGCGGTGGCCGGCGTCACGGGGACCAGCAGCGGACGCGCGGTCATGCCGGACTGGATCTGATTGACCGCGGCGTAGTCCTGCGGACCGCCCGCCTGCGTCCAGCCGATCAGCCAGCCCATCGAGGTCGGGCTGCGGATCACGTCGACGCCGGCCGGCACGGTGCCGTTCCAGTTCGGGCCGACGATGGCGAAGGACTGCGCGCCGTTGCCATTGGTGCGCGTGCCGCGCGAGGCAAAGACGTCGCTCCACATGTCCAGCGCCGACAGCACGGTGTAGCGGCCGCCGGTGTCGGGCAGATTGATGATGAGCGGCGCGCGCGAGACGTCGAACCACAGGCTGGAGTACAGCGCGTCAGCGCTGGGCCAGGGCGTGTCAGCCGCGCGCGGATCCGGGAAGGCGGCCTTGTGGCCGAACTGGTTCATCGGCGCCTTGCCGTCCAGCGGGCTTTGCACCGCCGTGGCCTGGCGGCGCGCCAGTTCCATGAGCACCATGGGATACGCGTAGACATAGGCATCGATGGCCGTATCGCGCAATTCCGCCTCACTCATCCGCGGGGCGGCCTGCGGGGCGGCGTACGGCGTCTCGGAGACCAGGCGCAGCGTGGATTGCGGCGATTGAGCCTGGGCGACATTGATGAAGCAGACGCTGAGCGCGCCGGCGAGCGCAGCCGTGGTCAGCCGGCGGGTAGCGATGGGTTTACGCATGCAAGGCTCCTTCTTGATTTTGTTTGCAATCGAGCCGCCGCGCGGGATCTGCCAGTGACAGCAAACCGCTCTGGCGCGGCACCTCGGGATGACGCTCATTCAGGATAGGGCCGAAGTCTGCAACAAGGTGCTAGCCAGACGTTTCAAGGCGAAACCTGCACTTTGCGCGCAGATGGCCATGAAAAAGCGCGCCTTCATAGGGCGCGCCTGGCAATGCAAGGCCTGCGATTCACGCAGGCACAGCCGTAACAAGGATTAACGGTGTTTGAAGTCGGGTTTGCGCTTTTCGGTGAACGCGGCCATGCCTTCCTTCTGGTCTTCGGTGGCAAAGAGCGAATGAAACACGCGGCGTTCGAACAGCAGCCCTTCGTTGAGCGAACCTTCGAAGGCGCGGTTGACGCATTCCTTGGCCATCATGACCGACGGCAGCGACATGGAGGCGATGACGGTGGCGGCGTCCATGGCTTCTTCAAGCAGCTTGTCCGCGGCAACCACGCGCGAGACGAGACCGGCGCGCTCAGCTTCCTCGGCGCCCATCATGCGGGCGGTCAGCGCCAGGTCCATGGCCTTGGCCTTGCCAACGGCGCGCGGCAGACGCTGCGTGCCGCCGGCGCCGGGGATCACGCCCAGCTTGATTTCGGGCTGGCCGAACTTGGCCGTGTCGGCCGCGATGATGATGTCGCACATCATGGCAAGCTCGCAGCCGCCGCCCAGCGCGTAGCCGGCCACGGCGGCGATCACGGGCTTGCGGATGCGCTTGAGCGTTTCCCAGTTGCGCGTGATGTATTCGCTGCCGTACACGTCCATGTACGACCAGTCTTTCATGGCGCCGATGTCAGCCCCCGCCGCGAAGGCCTTTTCGCTACCGGTGATGACGACGCAGCCGACGTCGGGATCGGCCTCGAATGCCAGCAGCGCGGCGCCCAGTTCGTCCATGAGCTGATCGTTCAGCGCGTTGAGCGCCTTGGGACGATTCAGCGTCAGCAGGCCGACTCGGCCCCGGGTTTCGACCAGTACAAACGACTCGCTCATGAATGTCTCCGGTAATAAGATATGAGCATGAAAAAAAATGATGACGTACCTCCCATACTTTACCGCCTTGCGCCGCACGATCCCGCAGGCCACCGCTACCGGATAACCCTTACGATCGCATCGCCCTCGCCCGCCGGGCAGCGCCTGTCGCTGCCCGCCTGGATCCCGGGCAGCTACCTGATCCGCGACTTCTCGCGCCAGATCGAAACCGTGTCGGCCCGTGCCGGCACGCGGCGCGTGACTGTCGACAAGATCGACAACCACACCTGGCAGGCCGCGCCGTGCGAGGGCCCGTTGCAGGTGGAGTACACGGTCTACGCCTGGGACCTGTCGGTGCGCGGCGCACATCTGGACGAGACGCACGGCTTCTTCAATGGCACCAGCGTGTTCCTGCGCGTGCACGGCCAGGACCACGAGCCCTGCCTGGTGGACCTTGCGCCGCCGCGCGGCATCGACGGCTGGAAGGTCTACACGAGCTTGCCCGAAGCCGCGGGCCACAAGGGCGCGGCGCGCCGTCACGGTTTCGGGCTATACCTGGCGCCGGACTATGACGCGCTGATCGATCACCCGGTCGAGATGGGCACGCCGCAGGTGTCGCGCTTTGTGGCGCACGGCGCGGAACACGAGCTGGTGTTCACGGGCGTGGCGCCGAATCTGGATCTGGCGCGCATCACGGACGACGTGAAGAAGATCTGCGAGACGCAGATCGCTTTCTTCGAACCCCGCACGAAGCGCGCGCCGTTCCTGGACAGCGCGGACCGCTATGTCTTCATGACGATGGTGACGGGCGACGGCTACGGCGGCCTGGAGCATCGCGCCAGCACGGCGTTGATGACGGCGCGCAAGGACCTGCCGGTGCTGGGCCAGCAAGGCCAGGGCGAAGGCTACCGGGGATTCCTGGGGCTGGTGAGCCACGAGTATTTCCACACCTGGAACGTCAAGCGCATCAAGCCGGATGTCTTCGCGCCGTACGATCTGTCGCAACCGGACCTGACGCGCCTGTTGTGGGTGTTCGAGGGCTTTACGTCCTACTACGACGATCTGCTGCTGCTGCGCTCGGGCGCGATCACGCGCGCGGATTACCTGCGCCTGCTGGCCAAGACGATCACCAGCGTGGCCCGCACGCCGGGCCGCCACAAGCAGTCGGTGGCAGAGAGCTCTTTCGATGCGTGGACGCGCTATTACAAGCAGGATGAGAATTCGCCGAATGCGCTGGTGAGCTATTACACGAAGGGCGCGCTGGTGGCGCTTGGGCTGGATCTGCTGATCCGCGAGGAATCGTCGGGCGCGCATTCGCTGGACGATGTGATGCGGTTGCTGTGGGATCGCTATGGTCGGGACTTCTACCGGGGCAAGCCGCACGGTTTGCCGGAAGACGGACTGCCGTCGCTGATCGAGGAAGCGACGGGGGTGGACACGCGGCGCTTTATCGCTCGTCATGCGTATGGGACGGCGGATGTGCCGCTGGCTTCGTTGCTTGAAACACAGGGCGTGAAGTTGCAGTGGAAGACGTCGGCCAATATTCCGTCATTGGATGTGCGCACGCGCAAGCAAGGCGACTCGCTGACGCTGGCGACGGTTCTTGAAGGCGGGGCGGGGCACAAGGGGGGCTTGTCGGCGGGTGATGTGCTGGTGGCTATCGATGGACTACGGGTGGATGCGCCGGCGGGGTTGGATCTGCTGCTGGCGCAGTACCGGGTTGGGGATCGGGTGACCGTGCATGTGTTTCGGCGGGATGAGCTGCGGGAGTTTCGGGTGAAGTTGAGTGGGCCTGAGGCTACGGAGTGTGTGTTGGTTTAGGGGTGGTGGTACCGGCCTGATGGATTGAGTTCTTAAGGCGTCCGGTACGGTTCGTCCGGCAGGGTTCTTAAGGCGCCCGGCGCATCGTGGGCCTGGGGCGGGCGGGGCGAGTCGGGTTCTTGAGGTTCTTGCACGCAGTCGTTTGGGAGAGAAGCGTCTTGCGGTGCCCGTCCCCGGGCGGCCGCGCGGGCGGCCTTCGTGGACTTACGCGGCGTCTTGCGTCGTCGCTTTGACGCTTCGCGTGTGGCTGCTTCCTCTCAAGGTGTCTGACACCCTGGTGAGATTTCCGTCATACCCAGTGCGTCTCCCTAGGGTGTCAGACACCGGCAGAAGTGGGCGTTCGCCAATCGAATGTACCTGGGCTGTGGCGCTGCAGTAGGTGGCAAGCGGGCCCTTTGGGCAAGCGATCCAGTCCTCGGCCTCGACCGCCTTCACGGTGCAGTTCGTGATTCAAGATCCATATCCGCGGGCCACTGGACCCTAGGGGCTAGACGCAAGGCGATGTTGTAGGGAGCGACGTCGTTGGTATCACGTGGTTCGGCACGATCAGGGTCGAGGCCTTTAATGCCGTTCTGCATGTAGGCGCACACGTAGGCCCAGAAATTGGAGGTGTTCGCAGCGTCGGTGTTCAATTGGAAGCGCGCCACGACGTTGTTCGTGCCGGGTTTCACCACCGCGATGGAGACGCCTTCTTTGATGATGAGCCCGCCGCCAGGCGTCGCACCACGGACTTTCCACTTCTCTGCTCGCAAGTCGTCCCAGTCGTAACTCGCCGTGGTGACGCATCCGCGATCGAAGGGATTCCACCAAACTGATTGGAAGTCGTAGACGTATACCTTACGACGTAGGCGATTGAAGCGGAGCGGAAGATCGCGGGGTGGGGAAACGTCGGCACGATAGAAAATGCATGCTGCGTAAGCGCACAGGGCAAGTGTCATTACGTCTAGAAAGACAATTCCAACAATCTCACCGACGGAGCTGAAAGCCGCCGCAGTCGCATAAGAATGCGCTGCGGAAAAAATTACATACTTGAGACCCACCCATGCCATAACCAGTGAGAAGTAAAAAATCCCTCCGCGAAGGCTCGACGTGTTCCGGGCGAACTGGACATACGTTCCATCCATATGCGTCGGTGCCTGCCATAGCAGCATTGGGGGCTCGTCGAGCGGGTCGTTGGGGCCGGGAAGATCCCGTTGCCAGCCGACGCAGGGGGGATTCAGTTGAGGTTTCGCCATCAGCGTTCCCTAGAAATGTCGATGGCGGCGAAGTGGGCGTTCGCCAATCGAATGTACCGGGGCTGTGGAGCTGCAGTAGCTGGGTGGCGAACGGTCCCTTCTGGAAAGCGAATCCAGTCTTCGGCCTCAACCGGCTTCATGGTGCCGTTCGTGATTCAAGATCCATATCCGCCGGCCACTGAACCTTTGGGGCCAGGCGCAAGGCGATGTTGTAGGGAGCGACGTCATTGGCATCGCGAGGTTCGGCACGATCGGGGTCGAGGCCGTTGATGCCGTTCTGCATATAGGCGCACACATACGCCCAGAAGTTGGAGGTGTTCGCAGCGTCGGTGTTCAATTGGAAGCGCGTCACGACGTTGTTGGTGCCTGGTTCCACCACCGCGATGGAGACGCCTTCCTTGATGATGAGCCCACCGCCCGGAGTCGCGCCGCGGACTTTCCACTTCTCTGCGCGCAGGTCGTCCCAGTAATAACTCGCCGTCGTCACATACCCGCGCTCGAAGGGATTCCACCAGACTGAATGGAAGCCATAAACGTAGACCTTGCGACGTAGGCGATTGAAGCGAAGCGGGAGATCGCGTGGCTGGGAGACGTCCGCGCGATAGAACACACATGCTGCCCAAACGCATACTGCGATGGCAATTGCAAACAGCAAGAACATTCCTATTTCAAAAGCCCCCACACCCGTCGTCGTGATGGCCCTGAGATTTCTAGTGATCAGAATTGTCTGTTCGAGACATGTCCATGCAATCAGCAGCGAAAAGAAAAGGAGCGTTCCGCGAAATATAGATGTACTCCGAGCGAACTCGACATACGTTTCGTCCATATGCGTCGGAGCTCGCCATAGCAGCAGAGGGGGCTCAATGAGAGGGTCATTGGGGCCCGGCAGATCACACTGCCATCCGGCGCACGGGGGACTTAGCTGTGGTCTCGCCATCAAATTTCCTCCGTGATCTCGATAGCTGCGAAGCCGGTGCTGTCGTCCTTATCCGGCCAGAATGCCACAGCAAATGTTGCCGATTTAATCGTGTTGATCGGATCCAGCCAGTATCGGCCGCTGAGAATCGGCCGTTCCGATGTTGGTTTCGTCTCGCCGACCAGCGTGTAGTCGGGATGATTGAAGTCCGAAGTTTGCACGCCGTGGGCGGTATCGTTAACTTGCCCAGATGCCATGACGTGCGAAGACAGAGTAGGACTTCGTTTGCCATCTTGTGCGAGGCCAAAGCGCTCGGTAGTGAGGGTGAAGCGGTAGCGGGATCGTACGGTATCGAAGCCAGGTAGGATCGCCCTATAAACAAGCGCTTTTGTCTGTATTACCGCGCCGCGGTTCTTGAGCACTTCAATGTCTTCGCTATAAAGCTCATCTATCGGTCTTGCTCTGCCTTCATCAGAGAAACGGAGGTCGACATCCATGCCGAGGACTGCGGCGTTGAGTGCAGCGATGGCGACGTCCATATTCTCCGGGTCGCGCCAGTGTTCACTACCTTCTGTTCGGCCGAAGTAGCACCGCCGAGCCCATTTTTCCAAAGTATCGGACTCTAGGATTTTTGCGATCTGCAACATCGCGTAGGCGACTAGTCCGACAACAACGCCCGCTCCCAACGCTCCGAACAGCGCAAGCGACCCCGTAACTCCAAAATAAGTGAGCCCGGCTCCGATGATCGATAGAAAGCCGGAAAATGCGTAGGGTATTGCGACAACAGCTTCGCCAGCCTTTATTACACGGATGCCGGCCCGAAAACTAGCACCGGCATCCGCAATCCCCGCCAAAGCCGAAATCGCTCCCCCCACCATCACCATCTTCGAACCCAACCCGACGACGCGCGTGAGCACGGGAGTTTTCTCCACACCCCAGCGCAGCACGAACCCTCGGGCAGCGTCCGCCGGTACCTTGATAGCCAGACCGGCGGCTTCAACACTCGCTCCCATGAAGCCCAGCGCCACGCTATAAAACGCCACAACAGCCTCCGGATGGCGCGCGCCGACTTTCGCATCCAGGTCAGCTAACGTGCTTTTCAAGCTGTCCTGCAGAAAATACAGGCCGATGAAAGACAAGCCACCATCCACGCTACCCACGGCCAGGCTCTTCAAGCTCGCAAAGGTGCTGCCGGCGACACGACGAGCCCCCGCCGCGCCAACTTGCAGGCCCTCGAGCACCGCGGCGGCAGCGGGTTCCAGATTCTTCAGGCCGGCGTTGACCTGGCGTAGCGCAAACTTGACCTCTCTGTTGATCTCTTGCCCAAGCGCGCCAGCAGCCTGCCTGATATCCTGCGCGCCCTCCTTGGCTTCGCGGCTGAAATCCAGGATGCGCTTCTTGACCTCTTCTGCAGTTCCATGCGCCCATAGCGTGACGTCGATGAGCACATTGCGGACATTGGCATTCGGGATGGTGATCAGACTGCCCAGCAACATCGCACGTGCCCGTTTGCCGGCGGCCTTTTGGGCGGAGTTGGCGTGCTCGCGAATCTCGCTCGACAGCAGCTCGAAGCACTCCCCCACCGTGAGCTGGATGGTGACCTGGGTGAACCTGGCCTTACCGTACAGCCAGGCGGCGCCGGACTGCAGGTTGTCTAAAGCCGCCTTGGCGCCGATGGTCAGGGTGCTTTCGAGGCGATTGCTCGCATCGTGAATGGCCGCCAACAACTGATCGGCAGATTCGACAACGAGCGTCCGGCGCCAATCGCTTCCCTCCTTGCTCGTGGCGACCATTTTTATCGCGTCATAGTATTTCTTGCCTGCCTCTGAGGGCATCGCGTCCGAGAACAAGGGTTCGAACGCCTGCTGCAAGTCGGTGCATTGCCCATTGAGCGCGATGTAGGCCGGACTACCTGCGTCGGACAGCAGGTCTTTCCATGCCCTGCTGCTGGGGCCCAAGGCTTGCGGCGTGGGCTTTTCGCCTGGTTGGCTCTCGTCCGCCGGCGTTGTCTGCTGTGGCGGGGCATCCGTGATGCCGCCCGCGAGACAAGCCGCGGTGGTGCTCAGGCGGCATTGCTGCGAACGCGCATCGGCGTCCGCATAGTCCAAAGCCATGATCCGGCGCCAACTGGCGCCAGCCACCAGGTCGGCCCAGTCGGTTGCATAAGCGTCGATCTGCTTTTGAAAGCGGTCGTCTTCCTTGTCGTACGCATCCTGAAAAGTCTTTCGTCCTGCAGGGCCAGTTTCCCAGTAACGATCTTCTAGCCGGGCCATGCGACGCCCGGTCTCGCGATTGACCACGCCAGCACGTTGTTGTGCTGGGTCGTGGAATACGGGCGGGACGCCGGATTCGCTGGACGTCCAATAGTCGCTAGGTGGCGGCGGCGGCGGGTGTGCAGCCTCTACCTGCTGGGCGATGTAAGCTTTGATTCCGAGCAGGCACTGCGAGGTGAGGTAGGCATACCGCCGTGTTGGCTCTTCACGCCACCGCTGGCGCATCGTGTTGACAGAAAGACGCAGGCTGTTGAGCTCTGCGGCCATGCCCACCGGATCGGGCAGGATGAGTCCTGCAACCCCCTTCGCAAGCCCATGCTGCTTTTCGAGCATGCGCAATTTCGCCTGCATGGCTTCCAGGCGGGCATGACGGGGATGCCAGTCATGAACGCTACCGAAGTCGCGCGTGCCGATGGCGTACTCGGCGACATGCTGGGCAAGATCGTCACCGTGCCCAAGGGCAAGCGCCTGGTCGCCACCTGACGGATCCTGCTTGAGCGTGATCAGATTGATCACCCTGAACCGCTGCCGATAATCAGCGCGCAGTGCCTTTCCATCAGCGTGCTTGCCGGTGCGGTAGGCATCGAGTGTCGCCTTCGGCCAAGGGTCCTGTGAAAAAGCGATCCAGGCCTGCTTGTTCGCTGCGGTGTCGATGTTGATGAATGCCGAGCGCAGATCGTGTCCGGCGTCCAGGCAAGCTTTGGCTAGGGGCTCGGGCGCCGCCCGTGGCATGGAGAATGGATTGAACTGGCGCAGATAGCCTTCCGGGGTGACCTGATAGGCATGCCAGATTTCTTTGTCCAGCAGCACATAGACATACCCCTGCCGCAATACACGCAATGCGGTCTGAATGGATTCGTGACTCAGTGCGCCATGTTGCTTGAGTCCGCCTGTGACCGGCATGATGGCAAGCCGTAGCGGCAGGATCGGTAAGCCGGTACGTTCACACGCGCTGCACGTGCCGGTGGGATTGGGCGCCGCCTGGCGCCGGGCCTGGGTCAGGGTCTTGCTGATGCTCATGTGTAGTTCGCGGCGGGAGGTAATGACGCAACGATGCGCTGCCACGCAAAGTCGTCGTAGTTGTCAAAAACGCGCACGGGTTGTCCTTGGTGCCAAGTGGCACTACCGCTTTTAGAAGCTGCCGATACTGGGTGTAAATCAAAGGAGTCTTATTAGTGAACCGAATTGATCTGGTGTTAGCAGATGCTTGAAACGATCCGATTTATCTGCCGCAGTATCCTGAGCGACAGCACGTGACTAACGCCGACAGCGCTAAAAGGTTGGGCGACGGCGGTCACGTCCAGGCACAGCGCGGCGGCCGATACGACGGCCAGGGTTGTGAAACGTAGCTTCTTTGCCTGGCGCCGGGCGCTCGACGTTTACGCGTAGCGCGGCGCTTGCGTGAAGTGCAGCGGCGCGCCGGTGACGGTGCGCAGGAAGGCTTCGCTGACGCCCGCCTTCATGGCGTGCACCTGCAGGCCGATGGGCATGACGTCGATGACGGCGAGGTCGGGGTAGATGCGGGACACGTGCCGTCGCGGCTGCGGTGTTCCATGGTGACGAGCACCTGCATGGCGCCGACGGTCAGGTCCATCGCGGCGCCGGCCCGATGCTCCACGATGACCTGCTGCCCCAGCCTGGCCGACAGCTTGTCGGCGATGAGGCGCGCCGAGATGTCGGTGGTGCCGCCGGGCGCGGCGCGGTCAAATGCCTATTTTGGAATCCGGAGGTGTGGGTTCGCCTGGGCTGAAGAGCGCATCGTGGCCCGCGGCCCGTTCACGCCCCCGCGCGCTCCCAGCGCCGCTGGATGGCCTTGGCGGCCACCACGCCGTCGGCCATCGAGGTCACCACGCACGGGTGCATGCGGTGCGCGACTTCGCCAATGGCGTAGATGTCCGGCACGCTGGTCTCGGCGGAGGCGAAGTCGGTGCGGATGTAGCCGCGCTCGTCGCGCGCCAGGTGCAGCGTGTCGGCAAACGCGGCCTGCGGTTCCCAGCCGTAGAAGACCAGGATCAGGTCGTACTGGCGGCCGTCCACGCTGCGCGCGGCGGGGTCGACCTGGTAGGGGCCGATGTGCACGCCTTCGGACCCGGCGCGCGTAACCCACTGCTGCTGGGCACGCACGCTGCGGGCATACAGATGAACCGTTCGAGCGCCGCGGTTGCGCACGTAGACGAAGTTTTCAAAGGCGTTGTCGCCCCCGCCCAGCACGGCGACCGACAAACCCGAATAGTCCTGCGCCACGATGGGCGAGCCGGGACCGATCAGCACGCCCGGCCAGGACGCGCCCGGCGGATGGCCGGGCAGGCCCTTGGCGCGCACGCCCGAGGCGATCACCAGGGTGCGGGCGCGGGCCAGGGTCTGCGCGCCGTCGGGACCAGAAAGCGCGGCCTCGATGCCGCCCTTGCACGGCCGCACGCCGGCGACGCGGGTTTCCAGCCGCAGGGGTACGTTGGCGGCGCGCACGCTGGCGTCGATATTGGCCGCCACCTGCTGGCCGGTGACGCCGGGCAGGACCGCGATCCAGTCGTCGGCAAACGGGTTGTCATTGCCCAGGCCGCCCAGGCGGGCGCTGGCCTCGACCAGCAACGGCGACAGGCCCAGGCGGGCCAGCCAGAGGGCGCAGGAGGCGCCGGCCGGGCCGCCGCCTACAATGACCGAATCGTGCATCTGTTGCATTTCACCCCTTATTGACTGCGCCGGCGCCTCGCGGGCGCCCGGACATGGCCGGATTGTAGCCAGCGCGTCACCCCATCCGCCGTCGCCTTACAATTCGGGCTATTCCACCCAGGTTTTCATCATGCCCACTCGCCGCATCATTCTTTCCGGGCTTGCGCTCGACGCCCGCATCGGCATCCTCGAGCACGAGCGCCGCGCCACCCAGCCCCTGCATGTCGATGCCGAATTCGACGTCGACATCCAGCGCTCGGTGGACGACCACGATATCCACAGCGTGCTGGACTACCGCCGGCTGCGCGAGGCCATCGTCGAGGAATGCACGCAGGCGCACGTGAACCTGATCGAAACCCTGTCCGAACAGGTCGCGGCGCGCCTGCTTGCCGACTTCCAGGAGATCCGCGCGCTGCGCCTGCGCATCAGCAAGCCCATGGCCTTCTCCGACTGCGCGGCGGTGGGCGTGGAAATCCAGATCAACCGCTGACATGAACGATATCGCTCCCCCCGGCGTGCAATTTCGCACGCCCGCCGACGAAAAAGCCCGGCACGAAGGCAACAAGCTGACCAAGCGGCTGGCGCGCGAGACCACGCGCGCCCTGTCCGACTACAACATGATCGAGGAAGGCGACCGCGTGATGGTCTGCCTGTCCGGCGGCAAGGACTCCTATGCCATGCTGGACATCCTGCTGCAGCTCCAGAAGCGCGCGCCGTTCAAGTTTGAACTGATCGCCGTGAACCTGGACCAGAAGCAGCCGGGCTTTCCCGATCACATCCTGCCGCAGTACCTGAAGGAACTGGGCGTTCCCTTCCACATCGAGACGCAGGATACGTATTCCATCGTCACGCGCGTGCTGGAAGAGGGCAAGACGATGTGCTCGCTCTGTTCGCGGTTGCGCCGCGGCATCCTGTACCGCGTCGCCTCGGAACTGGGCGCCACCAAGATCGCGCTGGGCCATCACCGCGACGACATCCTGGCCACGTTCTTCCTGAACCTGTTCTACGGCGGCAAGGCCAAGGGCATGCCGCCCAAGCTGGTATCCGACGACGGCCGCCACACGGTGATCCGCCCGCTGGCCTACGTGGTCGAGTCCGACCTGATCGCCTACGCCGAGCTCAAGCAATTCCCCATCATTCCGTGCAATCTTTGCGGTTCGCAAGAGAACCTGAAGCGCAAGGAAGTGGGCCGCATGATCAAGGAATGGGACAAGCAGCACCCGGGCCGGTCGTGGAACGTCTTCAACGCGCTGTCGCGCGTCGTTCCCTCGCACCTTATGGACCGGGACCTGTTCGACTTCGTGGGCCTGAAGCCCACGGGCGTGCCGGACGCCAACGGCGACACGGCATTCGATACGGTCGACCCCACGGAAGACGCGGACCAAGCGTGCGGCGATACGCCGACAGCGTTGGAGCCGGGCGCGATCATCGAAAAGAAGGTGGTCTTCTCGCGCGGGTGACACGGCGCGGGACAAACAAACTAGGGGCTGCGATTGCAGCCCCTTTTTTTGCAGCCTTGCGCGTGCATTGCAGAATCAGGCGTTCAGCACCCGGATCGGCGCGCCCGCCGCCCAGGCCTTCACGGCTGCCAGGCAATTCTGGTAGAACGCCTCGAAGTTTTCGCGGCTGACATAGCCCAGGTGCGGCGTGAGGATCACGTTGTCAAGGTCGCGCATAGAGTCGGTGGGCGACAGGGGCTCCTCGGGGAAGACGTCCAGGCCCGCGCCGGCGATGCGGAATTTCACCAGGGCGTCCATCAGCGCTTCCTGGTCGACAAGACCCGCGCGCGACGTGTTCACGAGGTAGGCCGTGGGCTTCATGGCGGCCAGCGCGGTGGCGTCCACGATGTGACGGCTGCGATCGGACAGGATCAAGTGCAGGCTGACCACGTCGGACGTGGAAAAGAGTTCGTGCTTGTCCACGCGCGTGACGCCGGCGGCCTGGGCGCGCTCGTCCGTCAAGTTGGGGCTCCAGGCCACGACGTCCATGCCAAAGGCCAGTCCCACCTTGGCCACCGCGGCGCCCAGCTTGCCCAGGCCCACCACGCCCAGGCGCTTGCCGGCCAGCGGCTCGGGCATGCCGGTCTGCCACATGCCGCGGCGCATGGCGGCGTCTTCGGCGGGAAGGTGCTTGAAGAGACCCAGGATGTGCGCCCACGCGAGTTCCGCAGTGGCGGTGTTGGCATCGGCGCTGCCGGGCGCGCCGGACACGACGATGCCCTGCTCGGTGCAGGCCTGCATGTCGATGGCGTTGTTGCGCATGCCGGTGGTGACCAGAAGCCGCAGCTTGGGCAGCGCGCGGATGCGTTCCGCCGGGAACGGCGTGCGTTCGCGCATGGCGACGATCACGTCGAAGGGCGCGAGCGCGGTTTCGACCTGGTCGTCGGGGATGAAGTTGTTGAAGATCTGCACCTCGGCGTCGCCGCCCAGCGAGGTCCAATCCGCATAGCGCCGGGCTACGTCGTGGTAATCGTCGAGAATTGCGATTTTCAAGTCTTGTCTCCGGGAGGGATGGCGCTTGCCGCGCCCCCCTTTCCCGGGCCGGCGCGACGCGCGCCGGTCAGTTCAAACGGGCCTTGAGCTGGTCCAGCGGCAGCGCGCCGCTGATGCGCGAGCCGTCGGCGAAGAACAGCGTCGGCGTGCCGCGCACCATCAGTTGCTGGCCAAGCGCCAGCAGCTTGTCTTCGGGCACGTCGCAGTTGGCGGTGGCCGGCGTCTTGCCGCGCAGCATCCAGTCGTCCCAGGTCTTGCCCTGGTCCTTGGCGCACCAGACGTTGCGCACCTTGACCTTGGAGTCGGGCGACAGGATGGGATAGAGGAAGGTGTAGACGGTCAGGTTGTCCACGTCTTCGAGCGTCTTGCGCAGCTGCTTGCAGTAACCGCAGTTGGGATCTTCAAAGATCGCGACCTTGCGTGAGCCATCGCCCTTGACCTGCTTGATCGCCAGATCCAGCGGCAGTTGGTCGAAGGTGACGGCGCTGAGCTTTTCCTGCGATTCGCGGGTGACGTCGCGGCGCGTGGCGGCGTCGATCAGCGGTCCTTCCATGACCCAGGTGACGCCTTCATCGGTGTAGATCAGGTCCATGCCGAGCTGCACTTCGAACAGGCCATAGGGCGTGCGGCGCACGGTCGTGACATTCATGCCCGAAAAACGCTGCTGAAAGCGCTCTTTGACGGCGGCCGACTGCGGATCGAGTTCGGTGGTGGAGACACTTTTCTCGCCTTTGGCCGCCTGACCCACGGACTGCGTGGAAACGGACTTTGCGCCCTGCGCTTGGGCCGTGGCGGACAAACCGATGCCCGCGGCGAGGAAACAGGCCGCCAACGTGGCGGGAATGCGGAATTTCATCGGTACTCCTGGTCTTGTCAGTCGTGTGTCTTGCCGGAAAGCGTAACCGATCCGGGAGGGACAGCCGCGGCAGGCGGCGGGTGTGCGTATCCCTATCAGACGGCCGCCGGCCGCCGCAGGTTCCGCCCGGCGCCGCCGCCGGGCCTGGCTGGCCTAGTTGGCGGACGCCCCCGCGATCAGGCGGCGCTTGATCAGCGGCGCGCGCTCGACCCAATGCATGCCGGCGTTGCGCAGCCAGACAAGCGGCGTCGCCTTCGATCCGAAGAGCTTGTGCAACCCGTCCGTGGCCAGCCGCATGGCCAGTACCGGCTCGGCGCGCGCCCGCTGGTAGCGGTGCAGCACGCGCATGTCGCCGGCCTGGCGGTAGGGTTCACGTCCGGCGACGATGCGGGCCAGCGCCTCGACGTCGCCCAGCCCCAGGTTCAGGCCCTGCCCCGCCAGCGGGTGCAGGCGGTGCGCCGCGTCTCCGGCCAGTGCGATGCCGGGCGCGACCATCTGGGCGCGCTCCAGCGTCAGCGGAAAACCGTGCAGCTTGCTGCGGACCTTCAGGCGGCCGAGCCGCCCTTCGGCGGCCTCGGCCAGCAAGGCTTCCAGACGGGCGGTTTGCGCTTCCTGCGGCAGTTCCAGCAATTGCTGCGCCAATTCGCTGCGCATGGACCAGACCATGGACACCTGCGGACCGTCCGCGGTATCGGGCAGCGGCAGCAGCGCCAGCACGCCGTCGTCGCGGAACCATTGGAACGCGGTGCCCTGGTGCGGCAGTTCGGCGTCCAGATGCACGACGAGTCCGGTGTCGTTGTAGGACTGGGCTTCGTGCTTCAGCCCGGCCGCCTCGCGCAGCGGCGAGGCCGCGCCGTCGGCGCCGACGAAGAGCTCGGCCTGAATGCGCGCGCCGCTTTCGGTCTGGACTTCGCCATTCTGATAGCCGGTGCAGCGGTCTTCCAGCCAGGCGATGCCGAACATGCGCACGGCCTGAATCAGGACGCGCTCGATCTCGCCGGATTCGACAATCCAGGCCAGCTGCGGCAGCGCCGCCTGCCAGGCGTTCAGGTTCACCTGGCCGTCCGCGTCGCCGTGGATCTCCATGGCCTGCACGGGCATCAGGCGGGACGCGGGCATGGCGTCCCACACGCCGATGTCGGCCAGAAAGCGCTGGCTGGCGGGCGAGATGGCGTAGACGCGCGGGTGATAGTGGCTGGGATCGGCCGGCGGCACGGCGGCGCGCGGCGCCAGCACGGCCACGCGCTGGCCGCGGCGGGCCAGCGCCAGGGCGGTGGACAGGCCGACGATGCCGGCCCCGCAAACTACGATCTGATGGCTCATCGTGCGGAGGGCTCCCCGGCCTGTTTGGGCCACAGCAGCCACATCTGGCCGCGTTGCTTCATGCGGCCGGCCTGCTGCCCGGCTTCTTCGCCGTAACCCCAGTAGAAGTCGGCGCGCGCCGCGCCGCGGATGGCGGTACCGGTGTCCTGCGCGAACACCAGGCGCTGCAGGGGCCGGTCCGACGCGGGATAGGTGGTGGACAGAAAGAGCGGCGTGCCCAGCGGCACGAAGGTGGCGTCCACCGCCACCGAGCGCCGCGGCGCCAGCGGAATGGCGTAGGCGCCCTTGGGGCCTTGCTCGGGATCGATCACTGCCTCTTCGCGGAAGAACACCACCGCCGGGTTGGCGTTGAGCATTTCAGGCACGCGCTTGGGATTGCGCTGCGCCCACGCCCGGATGTTCTGCATCGACGCCTGATCGGCGGTAAGTTCGCCGCGGTCGATCAGCCAGCGGCCGATGGACACGTAGGGCTGGCCATTGTGGTCGGCGTAGGCGACGCGGATGGTCTTGCCGGCATCCGGGCCGTCCGTCAGCTGCACGCGGCCGGAGCCCTGGACCTGCAGGAAGAAGTTGTCCACGGGGTCGTCGACCCACACCACGACGGGCGGGCGGCGGCCGGAAGACGATTCGATGGCGGCGCGGGTGTCGTAGGGCACGACGCGCTTGCCGTCGAGCTTGCCGCGCACGCGCTTGCCGGCCAGGTCCGGGTAGACCGATCCCAGGTCGATCGTCAGCAGGTCGGCGGGCACCGCGTACAGCGGCCACTGGTAGACGCCGCCCTGGCGGCGCGATCCGCGCACCAGCGGCTCGTAGTAACCCGTCACCGTGTTGGTGGCGGGCTTGCCGTCGGCGGCGTTCAGACGCCAGGGTTGCAGGTAGGTCTGCAGAAAGCGGCGCACGCCTTCGCCGTCGCCCGCAGCGGGCGCGCGGGCCGGATCGATGGCGGCGGCGCAAACCGGCTGCCAGGCGCGCGGCGTGGCGCGCGCGGGCGCGGCCAGGTTGCCGCTGGTGGGCCGCATCAGGCCCTTGCAGTTGCGCAGGAAAAGGGGCCAGAACTGGGTCAGGTCGTCGGCGCTCCAGCCGGGCAGCTCGGACCAGTTGGCCGGTTTGAGCTTGCCGGCCAGCGCGCGCGGCGGGGAATCGGGCAGCGAGGCCAGCGGCGGCACCACGAGCGGACCGTCGGTCACCGCCGGGACGCGCGCGCCGGGGGTGGCGGGCTGGCCGGATTCAGGGGGGATATCCGAGGGGGTGGAACATGCCGCCAGAAGGACCGACAGCACGGACAGGCTAAGAATGCGCTTCATGAGCTAATGGAAAGACGTGCAACGGATGGCCGGACCATGCTCAGTGCAAGGTGCGCGGCATGGCCAGGACGAATTCGGAGATCGGCACTTCGAACGGGATGCCGTTCTCGCCGACGCAGTGGTAGATGCCGCGCATCGTGCCCACCGGCGTGGGCAGGGGACAGCCGCTGGTGTACTCGAAGGTCTCGCCCGGGGCCAGCAAGGGCTGCTGCCCCACGATGCCCAGGCCGCGCACTTCCTGCACGCGCTGGTTGCCGTCGGTGATGATCCAGTGGCGGCTGATCACCTGCGCGGGGTGTTCGCCGGTATTGGTGATGCGGACGGTGTAGGCAAACACGAATTGCTGTTCGCCGGGGTCGGACTGTTCGGGCACGAAGCGCGGAGAGACAGAGACGCTCAGGTCGTAAGGTTTCACAGTCCTTCCCTGTGTGGCTGCACGCGGGCGGCGCAACGTCGGCGCCCACGCTTGAAAGACGGAATTTCAGATGCGCCGGACCGGGGCATACCCGCTGCGGCGCCTCAAACTGCAATAATGGCACATTATGCCCTCCCCGACCCCGAACATCATGTCCAAGCAAACGGCCTGCACCCGCATTACTCCCAGCATCCTGTCGGCTGACTTCGCCCGGCTGGGCGAAGAAGTCCGCAACGTCGTCGCCGCCGGCGCCGACTGGATCCACGTGGACGTGATGGACAACCACTATGTCCCCAACCTGACCATCGGCCCGATGGTCTGTGCGGCCATCCGCCCCCATGTCCAGGTGCCGATCGACGTGCACCTCATGGTCGAACCGGTGGACGCGCTGGTGCCGCAATTTGCCAAGGCCGGCGCCGACTACATCAGCTTTCACCCCGACGCGAGCGCCCACGTGGACCGCACGCTGTCGCTGATCCGCGAAAGCGGCTGCAAGGCGGGCCTGGTCTTCAACCCGGCCACGCCGCTGTCCTACATGGACTACGTGATGGACAAGATCGACCTGGTCCTGATCATGTCGGTGAACCCGGGCTTTGGCGGCCAGAGCTTCATTCCGGCGGCGCTGACCAAGCTGCGCGAGGCGCGCGCCCGCATCGACGCCTGGATGCAGGCCGGCGGCCAGGAGATCGTTCTGCAGGTGGACGGCGGCGTCAAGATCGACAACATCGCCGAAATCCGCGCCGCGGGCGCCGACACCTTCGTGGCGGGCTCGGCCATCTTCGGCAAGCCGGATTACGCCGGCATCATCAAAGCCATGCGCGAGCAGATCGCCATCGGCGAAACCACCGCCGTCTAAGGAAATCGACATGACCGCTTTTCGCGCCGCGCTGCTGGACCTGGACGGCACCCTGCTCGACTCCATTCCCGATCTGGCCTTCGCCGCCAACGCCATGCGCGTCGAACTTGGCATGATCGCGCTGCGCGAGGACGTGGTGGCCACGTTCGTCGGCAAGGGCGTGGACAACCTGGTGCGGCGCAGCCTGGCCGGTTCGCTCGATGCCGCCGACCCGGCGCCCGACGAATTCCAGCGCGCCCGCGAGGCCTTCTACCGCCATTACCACCTGGTCAACGGCGAGCGCGCGCAGGTCTACCCGGGCGTCATCGACGGGTTGAAACTCATGCGCGATCAGGGCCTGAAGCTGGCCGTGGTGACCAACAAGCCCACGGAATTCACCTTGCCGCTCTTGCAGCGCACGGGGCTGGCGGGCTTTTTCGAGGCCGTGGTGTGCGGCGACACCTGCGAGCGCCGCAAGCCCGACCCCGACCAGATCCACCATGCGTGCGACCTGATGGGCGTGGGCGTGAACGAGGCCGTGACGATCGGCGATTCGATCAACGACGCGCAGGCGGGCCGTAGCGCGGGCACGCAGGTGCTGGTGGTGCCGTACGGCTACAACGAAGGACGTGACGTGCGCGAGTTGGATGTCGATGGTATAGTTGACACGCTTGTTGACGCCGCCCAGTGGGTCGCGCTCTGGAATCAAAACCAGAACGCCGCTAAAGTCCCAGCCTGAAGCGCGTCGCAACCCAGGCACGAATTCAATACCGCGTACTCATACCGAACCGCTAAATGAACGTCTCCATCCAGAACCAAATGCTCGGCGCCTCGTGGCGTTGGTGGCGTTTGTCTTCCGGGTGGCGATGATTCCCTTCCCGGCCCTAGACGCGACCTTGCCGCCTAGCGCCGACACTGTGTAAACAGAGCCCAACCCGGAACCAGTCAACTGGACCGGGTTTTTTGTTGCGTGCCCGGTCCGAAAGCAGACACCGCTTACGAGACCCGACATGACCGAAATCGAATTCAAGGCCCTTGCGGCACAAGGCTACAACCGCATTCCGCTGGTGGCCGAGACCTACGCCGACCTGGACACGCCGCTCGGCATCTACCTGAAGCTGGCGCACGCCGGCCCTCTGGCCGGCCGCATGACCTGCCTGATGGAATCCGTGGTGGGCGGCGAGCGCTTCGGGCGCTATTCGTTCATCGGCCTGCCGGCGCGCACCGTGATCCGCGCCAGCGGCACGTGCACCGAAGTGCTGCACGACGGCAAGGTCGCCGAGACCCACGAAGGCGACCCGCTGGCGTTCATCGAGCAATACCAGAGCCGCTTCAAGGTTGCGCTGCGCCCCGGCATGCCGCGCTTTTGCGGCGGCCTGGCCGGTTACTTCGGCTACGACACCGTGCGTCACATCGAGCCCTGCCTGGGCCCCGCGGTCAAGCCGTTCCCGGCAGGCATGGAAGGCGGCACGCCCGACCTGATGCTGATGCACGTGGACGAACTGGTCATCGTCGACAACCTGGCCGGCCGCATCTACCTGATGGTCTACGCCGATCCGAGCCAGCCCGAGGCCTACAGCCGCGCGCAGCAGCGCCTGACCGACCTGCGCGCGCGCCTGCGACGCCCCGTGGAAATTCCGTACAGCCACGCCAGCATGCAGACCGAGGAACGGCGCGATTTCAAGAAAGAGGACTACCTGGCGGCCGTCCTGCGCGCCAAGGAACATATCGCCGCCGGCGACCTGATGCAGGTCCAGATCGGCCAGGTCATCGCCAAGCCCTTCCGCGACTCCCCGCTTTCCCTCTACCGCGCCCTGCGGTCGCTCAACCCCTCCCCCTACATGTACTTCTGGAACTTCGGCGACTTCCAGGTCGTGGGCGCGTCGCCCGAGATCCTGGTGCGCCAGGAGCGCACGGTGGAAAACGGCGAGCCGAAGTCGCAGATCACGATTCGTCCGCTGGCGGGCACGCGCAAGCGCGGCGGCACCCCGGAAGAAGATGCGGCGCTGGCGGCCGAACTGCGCGCCGACCCGAAGGAGATCGCCGAACACGTCATGCTGATCGATCTGGCGCGCAACGACGTGGGCCGCGTCGCGCAGGTGGGTTCGGTGAAGGTCAGCGACACGATGGTGATCGAGCGTTACTCGCACGTGATGCACCTGGTGTCCAACGTGACCGGCACCCTGAACCCCGGCATGAGCAGCATGGACGTGCTGCGCGCCTCGTTCCCGGCCGGCACGCTGACCGGCGCGCCGAAGGTCGAGGCCATGAAGATCATCGACGAACTGGAACCCGTGCGCCGCGGCATCTACGGCGGCGCGGCCGGCTACCTGAGCTACGGCGGCGAGATGGACGTGGCGATTGCCATCCGCACCGGCGTCATCAAGGACGGCACGCTGTACGTGCAGGCCGCCGCCGGCATCGTGGCCGACTCGAACCCCGAAGCCGAATGGGCCGAGACGGAAGCCAAGGCGCGCGCGGTGCTGCGCGCCGCCGAGCAGGTGCAGCACGGCCTGGACGAACCCATCTGAGCCCCCCGGCCGAACCGAATCACCGCCCGGGCCACCGAACGGCCCCGAGGAGAAAAAAATGCTGTTGATGATCGACAACTACGATTCCTTTACCTACAACCTGGTGCAGTACTTTGGCGAACTGGGCGTGGACGTGCGCGTGGCGCGCAACGACCAGATCACGCTGGAAGAGGTTGCCGTGCTGAACCCCGACCAGATCTGCGTGTCGCCCGGCCCCTGCTCGCCGGCCGAAGCGGGTATCTCGGTGCCGCTGATCCAGGCCTATGCCGGCAAGAAGCCCATTCTGGGCGTGTGTCTGGGCCACCAGGCCATCGGCGCGGCCTTCGGCGGCAACATCGTGCGCGCGCAGCAGATCATGCACGGCAAGACGATCCAGTTGTCGCACACCGGCACCGACATCTTCCAGGGTCTGCCGACGCCGTACACTGTCATCCGCTACAACTCGCTGACCATTGACCCCGCCACGCTGCCGGATTGCCTGGCAGTCACCGCCACGGCGCCGGACGGCGACATCATGGGCGTGCGGCACAAGACGCTGCCGCTGTACGGGGTACAGTTCCACCCCGAATCCGTACTGAGCGAGCACGGCCACGCCCTGCTGCGCAATTTCCTGAACCTCGCCTAAGAAGGACGCACCGTGACGATTTCCCCCACCGAAGCGCTGACGCGCTGCATCGAACACCGCGAAATTTTCCACGACGAAATGCTGCATCTGATGCGCATGCTGATGCGCGGCGAGATGTCGCCGCAGATCGCCAGCGCGCTGCTGATGGGCCTGCGCGTCAAGAAGGAAACCATTGGCGAGATCACCGCGGCGGCGCAGGTCATGCGCGAATTTGCCACGCCCGTGGTCACGCCCAATCCGAACGACCTGCTGGACATGTGCGGCACGGGCGGCGACGGCAGCCACACGTTCAACATTTCCACGACCGCAATGTTCGTCGCGGCCGCGGCCGGCGTGCCGATTGCCAAGCACGGCAACCGCAGCGCCTCGTCGTCCAGCGGCAGCGCCGACGTGCTGGAAGCCCTGGGCGCCAACCTGGTGCTGACCCCGGAACAGGTGGCCGAATGCATCCAGCAGACCGGCATCGGTTTCATGTTTGCGCCCGCGCACCACGGCGCAATGAAGAACGTGGCCGCCGTCCGCAAGGAACTGGGCGTGCGCACGATCTTCAACATCCTGGGCCCGCTGACCAACCCGGCCGGCGCCGCCAACCAGCTGATGGGCGTGTTCCACCCCGACCTCGTGGGCATCCAGGTCCGAGTGCTGGAACGCCTGGGCTCGCGTCATGTGCTGGTCGTGCACGGCAAGGACGGCATGGACGAGGCCTCGCTGGGCGGGGCCACGATGGTCGGCGAACTGAAGGACGGCGTGGTCCGTGAATACGAGATCCACCCCGAGGACTACGGGCTATCCATGATGTCCAACCGGAGCATCAAGGTGTCCAATCGCGAGCAGTCGCGCGAGCTTGTCATAGAGGCGCTGGAAAATGTCGAGGGCGCGGCCCGCGACATCGTGGCCCTGAACGCCGGGCTCGCCATCTATGCCGGCAACAAAGCCGATTCCATTCCCGAAGCCTTAGCGCTAGCATTTGAACTAATTTCCACCGGCGCGGCGCGAGCCAAGCTGGAAGAATTCTGCGCATACACCCGGACATTCCAGAAATGAACGATATTCTTGCGAAGATCCTCGCCGTCAAGGCCGAGGAAGTCGCCGCCGCCCGCCAGATGCGCAGCGAAGCCGAAGTCCTGCGCGAAGCGCAGGCGCGCCAGGACGTGCGCGGTTTCGCCCAAGCCATCGAAGACAAGATTTCGCAGGGCAAGGCCGGCGTCATCGCTGAAATCAAGAAAGCCTCGCCCTCCAAGGGCGTCATCCGCGAGGGCTTCGCGCCCGCCGAGATCGCGGCCACCTACGCCGTGCATGGCGCGGCCTGCCTGTCCGTGCTGACGGACGTGCAGTTCTTCCAGGGTTCGCACGACCACCTGCGCCAGGCGCGGGCCGCGTGCGCGCTGCCGGTGCTGCGCAAGGACTTCGTGATCGACCCCTACCAGATCGTCGCCGCGCGCGCGATGGGCGCCGATTGCGTGCTGCTGATCGTGGCCGCCCTTACGCCCTCGCAATTGCGCGACTACGAAACGCTGGCCATCGAACTGGGCATGGACGTGCTGGTCGAAGTGCACGACGCGCAGGAACTGGACGTTGCGCTCACGCTCAAGACGCCGCTCCTGGGCATCAACAACCGCAACCTGCGCACGTTCGAGACCAGCCTGCAGACCACGCTGGACCTGTTGCCGCGCATCCCCGCCGGCAAGCGCGTCGTGACCGAGAGCGGCATCCTCAAGCCGGAAGACGTGAAGCTGATGCGCGACCACAAGGTCGATGCCTTTTTGGTGGGCGAAGCGTTCATGCGCGCCAAGGATCCGGGCGCCGAACTGGCGCGTCTGATCGGGTAAAGCGACGGCGCTGGCAGCGGTTACCTTGGCCGCGCCAGCCCCAGTGCGGCGGCGCGCCGGTACACCGTGCTGCGGTGCACGCCCAGCGCGCGCGCCGCGCGGCTGACGCTGCCGCCGTGCGCCTCGAGGGCGCTGCGGATGGCGGCATCGGTCATGGCGTGCAGGTCGGCGGCCGCACCGGCCGGCGCGGGCGTTGACGTTGCGGCGCCCGGCGCGGGTATCTCCCGCTTCGCGACGCTCGCTGCACCGCGCAATTCCGCTGGCAGCATGTCGGCATCCACCCTGCCCGCCGGCCCGGCCAGCACATGCAGGGTGCGCAGTACCGACGCCAGCTGACGGTAATTGCCCGGCCACGAATACGCCGCGAGGACGGCTTCGATGGCGGGCGGCAGCGCCGGACCCGCGCCCTGCGCCGCCCACAGGTCGCGCAGCAATTCCAGGCGGTCGGCCCGCGTGC
Source organism: Achromobacter sp. E1 (assembly GCF_037039475.1). NCBI lineage: Bacteria > Pseudomonadati > Pseudomonadota > Betaproteobacteria > Burkholderiales > Alcaligenaceae > Achromobacter > Achromobacter sp. E1. Next base: position 371,082 of record NZ_CP146253.1, on the reverse strand, counting down.
GCAAGGGCTCCAGCGTGACGGTGTATTCGGCGATGCGAAAGTACAGATCGGGGCGCACCGGGGCGTCCGGCCCTTCATGGGCAAGCGGCCGATGCGTCGCGCACACCAGCGTGAAATCCACCTGCACGGGCCGCGCCGCGCCCAAAGGCGAAACCTCGCGCGTCTGCAACACGCGCAACAGGCGCGATTGCAACAGGAGCGGCATGTCGCCGATCTCGTCCAGGAACAGCACGCCGCCGTGCGCCTGCCGCAGCAGGCCCTTGCTGCCCTGGCGGCGCGCACCGGTGAAGGCGCCTTCTTCGTAGCCGAAGAGTTCCGATTCGATCAGGCTCTCGGGCAGCGCGGCGCAGTTCACCGCCACGAATGGGCCGGCCGCGCGTTGGCCACGCGCGTGGATTTGCCGCGCGAACACTTCCTTGCCCACTCCGGTTTCGCCCTGCAGCAGAATCGACACGCCCGCGTCCGCCAGGTGCACGGCGCGCGCCAGGGCCCCTAGCGTGGCGGCGTCAAAGCTGGGCGCGGGCGTTTTGGCGGCGGCGCCGGGCGCACGCAGCGCCGGGGCGGCGGGGGGTTGCGGCGGGCGTGTGCGCGGCATGCGCAGGCGCGCGTGATAGACCGCGCCGGTCCGCGTGTGCACGCGGCCCGCGGCATCCGGGCCACGTCCGATATCGCCGTCGAACACGTCCGCGTAGCGGTACACGCCCAGCGCGGTGGCCGCCAGCCCCAGCGCATGCAGCGCACGGCGGTTGGCGCCGACCAGCAGGTCGCCCTGGAATGCGAGCAGGGCTTCGCCGGGCTGACCCAGCCCCGCGAGGTCGGCATGCAGGCGCAGCACCGTGCATTGTTCATAGGCGCCTTCGAACAGCTGGTGCTCGATGCGGTCCACCGCCCCGCGCACCAGCGCCAGCACATCCGGACGCACGTCGCGGGCCTGGCTGGACAGATCCAGCACGCCCACGGTGCGGCCTTCGCTGTCCGTGATGGGCACGGCCGCGCAGGTCAGGATGCGATTGGGTTCGAAATAGTGTTCCGCGCCGTGCACGGCAATGGGACGGCCTTCGACGAGCGCGGTGCCGATGGCGTTGGTGCCGGCGGCGGCCTCGTCCCAGGGCGCGCCCGGCATCAGGGCCACGCGCGAGGCGCGATGCGCAAAGCCCGTGTCGCCGTCCGAGTCCAGCACCAGGCCCTGCGCGTCCGACAGGATGACCAGGTTGCCGCTGCCGCCCGCCTGGTGGCGCAAATAAGCGATGGCGGGTTCGGACATGCGGCGCAGCGCTTCGTTTCGCTGCTGCGCTTCGCGCAGTTCGCCCTGCGTCATGAGTTCGGCCCGGCGCACGCCGCGCATGTCAAAGCCCAGGTCGGCGCAGCGGCGCCAGGAACGCAGGATCGGTTCGGCAACCATGCCGCCCGGCACCGCGCCCTGCTGGTTAAAAAGCAGCCGTGCCTGCGTCAGCGTCTGCCGACGGGAGTAAGAGGCCATGTATGTCTCCTGGGAGCGGCGTTCTGCGACGCCTGTGCTGCGACACCTGTTTCGCGACAACGTCGCAGATTGCGACACTGAAGGCGGAAAAACTACTTTCGCACGCGTGGGACGGGCTGTCCAGCCGGGATGCCCCGACTGGCATGCGTTTTGCTTGATGCAGGACAGGCAGCCCACTGCCGCCATCCCAACGATACGGAGACAAGCATGGACATCGCGACCCGCGTTACCCCGCAGACCTATGGCACCCGCCTGGACCTCAGGACGCAGTACGACAATTTCATCGACGGCAAATGGCAGTCGCCCGCGGATGGCGAATACTTCGACAACGTCACCCCCGTCACGGGCGAGACGCTGACCCGCCACGCGCGCTCGAAAGAGCGCGACATCGAACTGGCGCTGGATGCCGCGCACCGCGCCGCGCCCAAATGGGGTGCGACCCCGGCCGCCGAGCGCGCCCGCATGCTCATGAAGATCGCGGACGTGATGGAAGCCAATCTGGAACGCCTGGCCACGGCGGAAACCTGGGACAACGGCAAGCCCATCCGCGAGGCCCGCGCCGCCGACATTCCCCTGGCCATCGACCACTTCCGCTACTTTGCCTCGTGCATCCGCAGCCAGGAAGGCGGGCTGTCCGAGATCGATCAAGACACGGTGGCCTACCACTTCAACGAACCGCTGGGCGTGGTCGGACAGATCATCCCGTGGAACTTCCCCATCCTGATGGCCGCATGGAAGCTCGCACCCGCGCTGGCGGCGGGCAATTGCGTGGTGTTGAAACCCGCCGAACAGACGCCGCTGGGCATCCTGCTGCTGATGGAACTCATCGGCGACATCCTGCCCCCGGGCGTGGTGAACGTGGTGACCGGCTTCGGGCTGGAAGCCGGCAAGCCGCTTGCCTCAAGCAAGCGCATCGCCAAGATCGCCTTCACCGGCGAAACCACCACCGGCCGCCTCATCATGCAGTATGCGTCGCAGAACATCATTCCGGTGACGCTGGAACTGGGCGGCAAATCGCCCAACATCTTCTTTGCCGACGTGGCCGCGCAGGACGACGACTTCCTGGACAAGGCGATCGAGGGCTTCGTCATGTTCGCGCTGAACCAGGGCGAAGTGTGCACGTGCCCCAGCCGCGCGCTGATCCAGGAATCGCTCTACGACAAGTTCATGGAACGCGCGCTGAAACGCGTGGCCGAGATCAAGCAGGGCAACCCGCTGGACGCCGACACCATGATCGGCGCGCAGGCCTCCACCGAACAGCTCGAGAAGATCCTTTCGTACCTGGACATCGGCAAGCAGGAAGGCGCGGACGTGCTGGCCGGGGGCTCGCGGGCGCAGATGCAGGGCGCGCTGGAAAGCGGCTACTACGTGCAGCCCACGGTGTTCAAGGGCCACAACAAGATGCGCGTGTTCCAGGAAGAAATCTTCGGGCCGGTCGTGGCAGTCACCACGTTCAAGGATGCGGATGACGCGCTGGCGCTGGCGAACGACACGCTCTATGGGCTGGGCGCCGGCGTGTGGTCGCGCGACGCCAACACGTGCTACCGCATGGGCCGCGCGATCAAGGCGGGCCGGGTGTGGACCAACTGCTATCACGCCTATCCGGCGCACGCGGCATTTGGCGGCTACAAGCAATCGGGCATCGGACGCGAGAACCACAAGATGATGCTCAACCACTACCAGCAGACGAAGAACCTGCTGGTGAGCTATTCGCCCAAGAAGCTGGGGTTCTTCTGATCCGCCAAGCTTGATTCGCCAACCCGGGCCGCTTGCCGCGGCCTGTCCTGCGCGCCGGGCCTGCCCCGGCGCGCCTGCAAGGAATCCAGCCATGGCAGAGCACACGCCACGCGTGGTGGCGACCGACGAGGCGCGCCACCTGATCGACACCCTGCGGGCCAAGCACGGCCCGCTGATGTTCCACCAGTCCGGCGGCTGCTGCGACGGCAGCTCGCCCATGTGCTACCCGCAAGGCGAGTTCATGGTAGGCGGCTCGGACGTCCTGTTGGGCGACCTGGAAGGCTGCCCGTTCTGGATCGGCGAGGACCAGTTCGCGTACTGGGAGCACACCCAGCTGGTCATCGATGCCGTGCCGGGACGCGGCGGCGCCTTTTCGCTGGACAGCGCCGAGGGCAAGCGCTTTCTCTTGCGCTCACGGCTCTATTCCGATGAAGAGTGGGCCAACGTCGGACCGGTGACCAAGGGCTAGCGCAGCTTGCCACGGCCGCTGCCGCTGGGCAGGGTGTCGTCCTGGACCGCGGCCCGGTCGGCCTGTTTCCACTGAAAGCACACCCGCCGGATGCGGGCGGCGCGAAATTGCGTGAACGAGCGGCCGCCCGGCATGGGCGCGCCGCGATAGGCGCTGCTTGCGTTTTTCATTGCTGATGAAGCGTTGACGAGAAATCTTGCGGTGCGTGATTGATGGCCGTGGCGGAACGGGGAGCCTGCCCTAGCGAGGCGGCCGCGGCGGCCAGGCGCTGGCGGGCGCGGTGCGGCGGGTCCATTCCAGCGCATCTTCCAGACGGTCGTTGCCCCAGAACATTTCGCCCTCCACGAAGAAGGTGGGCGCGCCGAACAGTCCCAGGTTGCGCGCGCGGTCCACGCGCTTGCGCAGCGCCTCCTTGGCGCCTTCGGTCTTGGCGCGGGCGATGAGCGCGTCGGCATCCAGCGACAGGCCCGAGAGCAGCTCGTGCACCACGTCCTCGGCCTGGATATCCAGGTCGTGCTGGAAGTTCGCCCGGAACACCGCCACGCAGAAATCGCGGCCCCACGGCTCGTCCTCGCCCAAGAGCGCGATGCGCGCCGGCAGCACGCTCATGCGCGGGAACATGCGCGGGCGGTTGTAGACCACGCCGTACTTGTCGGCCAGCCGCGCAATGTCGCGCATCATGTACGCGCCCTTGCCGGGGAACAACCGGAACGGCGTGTCGTTCCAGCCCTGCGCCTGAAAGATCGGCCCCAAGAGGAAAGGCCGCAGATCGACCTCGACGCCCGCTTCGCGCGCCAGCGCATCGATGCGCTCGATTGCCAGATAGCTGTAGGGGCTGGCGAAATCGAACCACATTTCGATCCGGGGCGTATCGGGCAAGGACGCAGTCATCACAGGAACTCCAGTTGGCCTGCATGGCAAGGCGAAGCGGCGGCACACTGCACCTGCCGCCCCCCCAGGGAAAGTAGCGCGACCTGCGCATCCGGCAGGCCGCTGATGACGACGTCGCGATCGCTATCCACGGTCAGGGTCTGGCCCGCTTGAAGCACGCTGTCGTCGAAGCGGCGGTATTCGGATATCCACAAGGCGCCGGCGTGACACACGATGCGAACGCCCGAGGCGCGCTTGAGCAGCATAGTCGAGCCGCCGGCCAAACGGAATGACATTTCCGCAGTGCAACATAACTGGATCATGGCGTACCTCCTGGCCGCGGCAGCGGCTATCGCGGCGGGCGGCCGGGATTTTGTCCCGGTCACCCAACGTCTGAGTCATATTGGACGCCCCGGCGTACTATTGCTCAAGCGACATTTCTGCCCGATACGCATGAGTTTCACGAATGCCATACCCCTTAGCGAAACTGCCTCCGCTTGATCTCGTCCGCGGCTTCGTCGCCGTCGGCCGGCGCATGAGCATCACGCTCGCCGCCCAGGACCTGCACGTCACGCAGTCGGCCGTCAGCCGCCAGATTCGCGCGTTGGAAGCGCACCTGGGCGTGCCGCTGCTGGTGCGGGGGTTTCGCAGCGTCACCTTCACCGCCGAAGGCGCGCAGCTCTTTCGCATGGCGGACGTCTGGCTGAGCCAGCTGGGCGACCTGACCGAGCAACTGCGCGCGCCCGAGCGGCGCACGCCCGTCACGGTCACCACCACCATCGGCGTGGCCTCGTTGTGGCTGCTGCCCCGGCTGGGCGACTTTCAGGCGGCGCATCCGGACATCGATGTGCGCGTGGCCGCCGACAACCGGCTGATCGATATCGACCGCGAAGCCGTCGACATCGCCATCCGCTACAGCGAGCGCAACACGGTGCCTGACGGCGCCCTGTGGCTCTTTGGGGAATCGGTGGTGCCCGTGGCGCATCCTTCGCTCAAGGCCGGCGAACTGGACGCCCGCGAACTGGCGCGCCACGTCCTGCTGGAGTTCGACGATCCCACGCGTCCGTGGCTGCAATGGTCGGAATGGCTGAGCGCGCGGGGGCTAGGGCGCGTGCGCGCCAAGGGCATGCTGCGCTTCAATCAATACGATCAGATCGTGCACGCGGCGCTGGCGGGACACGGCATCGCGCTGGGACGGCTGGCGTTGATCGCGCCCATGCTGGCGGACCGGCGGCTGGAGGTTGTGGGCAGCCCGAAGGCCTGCGCCACCGAACACGCCTACTGGCTGGTGCGCAATGCGCGCCGCAGCACGCCCGACGCGGACGTCGTCACGCAATGGCTGGTGGAACAGGCGGCCGCGACCGCGCGCGATCTGCCCGATTGAAATCACGCGCCGCCAGGGCCGCGCGTTGCAGCAAACCAAGCGGCGCGGCCGCGCATGCGAGGCGGCCGCGCGATTCGCCGGTCAGTCCACCACGACCTGCGGTTCGCCAGCGGTCATCTCGCCGATCACGGCAGCTTGATCGAAGCCCTGCTCATGGAAGATCTTGAGCACCGCATCGGCCGCGTCCGGTGCGCACGACACCAGCAGGCCGCCCGAGGTCTGCGGATCGGTCAGCAACGCCCGCTGCGTGTCCGAAACCCCTGCCCCGAGACGCACCGATTCGCCATACGATGCCCAGTTCCGGCCCGAGGCGCCCGTGATCACGCCGTCTGCGGCAAATTCCTGCACGCCCGGCAGCCACGGCAGCGCCGCCAGCCGCACGCGGGCCGTCAGCTTGGCGCCGCGCGCCATCTCCAGCGCATGGCCCAACAACCCAAAACCCGTCACGTCCGTGATCGCATGCACACCGTCCAGCGCGGCGAGCGCCGGGCCGGGGCGATTGAGCCGCGTCGTCGTGTCGATCATCACGCGATAGCCGTCCACGTCGAGCCGGTTTTTCTTCAACGCCGCCGACAGGATGCCCACGCCCAGGCCCTTGCCCAGGATCAGCACATCGCCCGCGCGCGCGTCGGCGTTGCGCTTGATCTTGTCCGGGTGCACCAATCCCATCGCGGCCAGGCCATAGATGGGTTCGACCGAATCGATGCTGTGCCCCCCGGCCACCGGAATGCCCGCATCCGCGCACACCGATTCGCCGCCCTTCAGGATTTCAGCGATGACGCTGTGCGGCAGCACGTTGATCGGCATGCCCACGATCGCCAGCGCCATGATCGGCGTGCCGCCCATTGCGTACACATCCGACAGCGCGTTGGTGGCGGCGATGCGGCCAAAGTCGAAGGGATCGTCCACGATCGGCATGAAGAAGTCCGTCGTGGCGATAAGCGCCTGCGCATCGTTCAGCCGATACACCGCCGCATCGTCGGCGGTTTCGGTGCCCACCAGCAGGTTCGGATAACTGGCCGCGGGACCGAACCGCGCCAGCAGCGCCGACAGCACGCCCGGCGCGATCTTGCAGCCACAGCCGCCGCCATGCGACAACGAAGTCAGGCGCGGCACGTTCGAGGACGCAACATCCTGGGTCATCTCTATCTCCGTGGAAACAATCGAAAAAGGATAGCACCGCCCCCGCGATTGGCCCTATGATCGATCGCATGCAGCAACGGACGGCCGCCCGGCCACGGGCGCACCGATAGCCAATCTTCACCGTGCGTGGGGGCTTCATGGATCGCCGACACTTTCTCCGTTTCTCGGGCGCCGCGTGCGCCGCCACTGCCGCCACCGCCGTACTGCCGCACGCCGCGCGCGCACAGCAGACTCCGGTCGCCACCGCGTGGCGCACCTACGAACTGACGACCGCCGTCAGCATCACCGACCCCGCCGCCCACACCCGAATCTGGCTGCCCGTGCCCTATGCGACCGACACGCCCTACCAGCGCGGCGTGCAGAACACCTGGCAGACCAGCGGCGGCGGCGTCGCCACGCTGACCCGCGCGCCCGGCTACGACGTCCAGATGCTCGCCGTCCAATGGCCCGACGCGCAATCGCCCCGCACCATCACGCTGACCAGCCGCTTCCAGACCCGCAACCGCCGCGTCGACCTGACCCAGCCCCCTCCCGCCGACGCCGCGCGCGAGAACGCAGCCGCGCTGCGCGAATACCTGCAACCGACCGCCCTCTTGCCCACCGACGGCATCGTCAAGACCACCGCCGACCGCATCACCCAAGGCCACCAGGGCGACCTGGCGCGCGCCCGCGCCATCTACGACTGGGTGGTCGAAAACACCTGCCGCACTGCGTCCACGCGCGGCTGCGGCACCGGCGACGTGCGCTACATGCTCACCGCCAACGACCTGAACGGCAAATGCGCCGACATCAACGCGCTCTTCGTCGCACTGGCGCGCGCCGCCGGCATCCCCGCGCGCGACGCCTACGGCCTGCGCGTGGACAACTCGCAACTCGGCTACAAGAGCCTCGGCAAGGCTGGCGACGTCACCCGCGCCCAGCACTGCCGCGCCGAGTTCTACGCCGCCGGCTACGGCTGGATTCCCGTCGACCCGGCCGACGTGCGCAAGGTCATGCTCGAGGAGCCGCCCGGCGAACTTTCGCTTACCGACGCCAAGGTCCGCGCCGCGCGCGTCATGCTGTTCGGCGCATGGGAAATGAACTGGGTCGCCTACAACCACGGCCACGACGTCGTCCTGCCCGGCACCGCGCACGGCCCCATCCCGTTCCTCATGTATCCCAACGGCGAAACCGCCGCCGGCCGCCTGGACAGCCTCGATCCCGACAGCTTCAGCTACCGCATCACCGCCAGACCCATCGCCATCTGACCGCCACCTCCTTGCGGGAGTCCGCCTTGATCAGCCGCCGCCGCCTCCTGCAAACCAGCCTGTCGCTAGCGGCCCTGCCCGCCTGGGCCCGCGCCGCCAGCGACTCCGCCTTGAAGACCGCCACCGGTCCCGATTGGGCCCCGTGGACCGCTCCCACCCCGCCGCTCGTCCTGCCGGACCTGTCCGGCCGCGAACAGAAGCTCTCTTCCTGGCGCGGCAACGTGGTCATCGTCAGCTTCTGGGCCACCTGGTGCGACCCCTGCCGCGACGAGATTCCCATCATGTCCACCATGGCCAAACGCCACCGCGAAGAAGGCCTGCGCCTCATCGCGGTCAACGTGGGCGAGTCCCCCGCCAAGATCACCGCCTTCCTGAAAAAATGGCCCGTCGCCGGCGCGGTCCTGCACGACCGCAACAGCACCGCCTCCAAAAAATGGGACGCCGCCGGCCTGCCCGCCAACTACCTGGTCGACCGCGGCGGCACGATCCGCTATTGGCATCTAGGCGAACTGGACTGGACATCGCACAGCGTAAGTGGCGTGGTGACGCGCATGCTGCGCAGTTGATGGAGAGTGATGAAGTGTGGGAAGGTGTCAGACACCCCGAGGCGCACCGTGTCGTAATGAGCCGGTGTCTCATGGGGTGTCAGACACCTGTGAGAGCCTGTGTCTCCTCGAGTGTCAGACACGGGTTAGCTCGTTATGAGCCGGTATCTCATGGGGTGTCAGACACCTGTGAGAGCAAGCGAGCGCAGCGACCTCCCGATCACTCACGGACCCAGCACGTGGTGGCGCGGGGTCCGTGTTGCGGGCCGTTTAGATGGCGCCCGGCGGAATCCGAAGGGAGCCGAAGGCGGACGAGGATGAGCGCGGGAGCGTCCGGAGCGAAGGCTCCGGACCGCCATCGGAGGCCCGCAACGCGGACCCCGCGACGCCGCGGGCGGCAGAAGAACCACCCCGACGCAGACAAGAACAAACACGGCAGGGCGAATATCCGGAAGTGTCAGGCACTCGGAGCAGAGACCCGGAGCAGAGACCCGGAGAAGGAAACCTCGGAATCCGCATCCGCAGAAGAACGCCAACGCCCCACAAAAAAACTGGCGGAAGGCAGCAGGAGTCGAACCTACCTGGGAACGTCTGACGCCCCCAACCGGGTTTGAAGCCCGGCCGTGCCGCCGGGCACGAATGCCTTCCGTCGCGGACCGCCTATGATACCGGCTCGGCACGCTGCTGCATGGCTGCATAAGCGCTTTCGCCCCGCAGCACATGCGTATCCCGCACGCGCCGCGTATAGCCCACCCGGTTGAAGAACTCCAGGATCTGGATCGCCCGCTTGCGCCCCAGCCCCGTCGCGTCCCGGAACACCGCCGCATTCAGTCCTTGCGGCTGCCCCGCCAGGTCCGCCGCCAGCGCCGCCAGCTTGCCCACCTGATCGCGGTGATAGAAAAGATCCTTCACCACCTGCGCCACTTCCCCCCGCCGCAACAGCTTGCGCAACAACTGGCGCACCGCGTCCTCGGATACGTTCTGCATCCGGGCCAGATCGCGCACCCAAGGCGGATCGAATGCGCCCTCATCCAGCAGCGGCAACAGCCGCGCCGCCAGCGCCGATTCGGCCTGTCCCAGCGTCGCCGTATGCGATGGCAGATGCAGCCACGGACCATTGCGCGCGATGCGGCCGTCGCCTTGCAGTTCTTCCAGCAGCGACGTCCAGAGCGTGTCCGGCATCGCCGGCATCGCCATGCGCCGCAGCCGCGCGCTGTCCGGACCCGGTTCGTCGGTCGCTCCCTGGTGAAACGCCGCCAGCGCCGCTTCCGCCCGCTCGCGCAGCGCCGCCCAATGCGGCGCCAGGATCAGCGTGCGGGATCCCTGCGCATTGCGAGGCTCGATCCACCGCGCGCCCGCCGGCGTCGTGATCTCGCTGACCGGCCGGCCCGTCAGCCGCTGCAGCGCGGCCTCATCCAGGCCCTGCGGCGCGTGCGCCAGCACCGGCTGCAAACCGCCGCCATCCAGCATCTCGGACAACGCCTGCAACCCCGCCAGCCGCGACGCCGCGCGGCGCTTCCGGTCCGGCGCATTCGGATCCAGCACCCGGCCGCCGCCCACCGTGCGCGTCGCCTGCGCATTGCGCACGATAAAGCGATCACCCGGCATCGCGCAGACCGGCTCGTCGAACACCAGTTGCACCCACCCCGACTGCCCCGGCGACAGCGACTCCGCACTGATCGGCACCACATGCGCCACGTGGCGCGCCGCGCCCATATGCACGTGCAGCGGCGCCCAGGCCCGCACCGGCGCATCCGCCGACGGCAGTAGCGTCAGCGCCACATCCACGTGCTTCGAGGGCAGGAAACCGCGCGCGTCCGCAATCCAGTCGCCGCGTGAGATGGCGCTCTTGTCGATGCCCGCCAGGTTCAAGGCGCACCGCTGCCCCGCCGAGCCCGTCTCGCTGGGCTGATTCTGCGCATGGATGCCGCGCACCCGCACCCGCGTGCCGGCCGGCATCAGCCGCAGATCGACAGTGTCGTCGTCCGCCCGGACCTGGCCGGCATGCGCCGTGCCGGTCACCACCGTGCCGTGGCCGGACAAGGTGAACACGCGATCCACCGCCAATCGAAAGAGACCGGTGGCTTCGCGCCGCGCCACCGCCTCGGCCTGCGCGTGCAGATAATCTTTAAGCGCCGCTACCCCCGGGTCACCCGACTGCGCCGCAAAATCCGCTTGAGCCGAATGCACCGTTTTCGCCGGCCGAGCCGCCTGCGTCGTCTGGCCCGCCTGGACCGCGCTCGTGCCAAACACCGGCGCGCCTTGCAGGAACGTGCCTTGCACCAGCGCCTCGATCTCGCCGCGCACGCGGTCCAGTTGCGTGGCGTCCGCGCGATCCGTCTTGGTCAGCGCCACCGCGCCGCGCCCCACGCCCAGCATCGACAGAATCGCCAGATGCTCGCGCGTCTGCGGCATGACACCGTCGTCCGCCGCCACCACCAGCAGCCCGAAATCGATGCCGCTGGCGCCGGCCGCCATCGTGTGCACGAGTTTTTCGTGGCCGGGCACGTCGATGAAACCCAGCACGTCTCCATTGGCAAGCGGCGTGTACGCATAGCCCAGTTCAATGGAAATGCCCCGCGCCTTCTCTTCCTTCAGCCGGTCCGTGTCCACGCCCGTCAGCGCCCGAACAAGCGTCGTCTTGCCGTGGTCGATATGCCCCGCGGTGCCGACGATCATGCCAGCGGCTCCGCCAGTTGCGCCGCGAAAGCGGCTTCGTCGCGGTCTTCCAGGCAGCGCAAGTCCAGCCACAACGCGTCATCCGCGATGCGGCCGATGACGGGTACCGGCAGCCGCCGCAGCAGCGTCTCAAGCCGGTCCAGATGCCGCCCGGGACGGCCGCTGCCCGCGTAGCGCGCCGCCAGTCCGTAACTGGGAAGCTGGTCGATCGGCAGCGCACCGCTGCCGATCTGGCTGAACATCGGCACCGCCTCCACCGCATAGCCGGGCCCTGCCGCATGCGCCAGCACGCCGCGCAGCCGTTCGGCCTGCGGCTGGATATCGCGCATGGGGCGGGTCAAGAGGCGCAGCGTCGTCAGCCGCTGCGCCAGGAACTCGGGCGCGCGGTACAGCTGCAGCACCGGTTCCAGCGCGGCCAGCGTCAGCTTGCCCACGCGCAGCGCGCGCTTGAGGGGATTCTTCTTGATCTTGCGGATGAGGTTGGCGCGGCCTACCAAGAGGCCCGCCTGCGGTCCGCCCAGCAGCTTGTCGCCGCTGAACGTAACCAGATCGGCGCCCGCCGCGATGGTCTCGCGCACGGTGTCTTCCTTGGGCAATCCGAACTGCGTCAGGTCCACCAGCGTGCCGCTGCCCAGGTCCACCGTGGCGGGCAGCCCGCGCGCGTGCGCCAGCGCGGCCACGTCGGCCACGTCCACGCTTTTCGTGAAGCCGGTCACCGCGTAGTTGCTGCAATGCACCTTCATCAGCATCGCGGTCCGCGGGCCGATGGCGTTCTCGTAGTCGGCCGCGTGCGTGCGGTTGGTGGTGCCCACTTCGACCAGCTTGGCGCCCGCGCGCTTCATGATGTCCGGGATGCGGAACGCGCCGCCGATCTCGACCAGCTCGCCGCGCGACACCACCACTTCGCGGCGGTCCGCCAGCGCGTTCAGCATCAGCAGCACCGCGGCCGCATTGTTGTTGACCACCGTGGCCGCCTCGGCCCCGGTCAGCTCGCACAGCAGGTCGTCGATGAGGTCGTCGCGATCGCCGCGCCCGCCCGTGTCCAGGTCGAACTCCAGGTTGGCCGGCGTGGTCAGCGCGCGCAGCACCGAGGCCACCGCTTCGTCCGGCAGCAGCGCGCGGCCCAGGTTGGTGTGCAGCACGGTGCCGGTCAGGTTGTAGACCGCGCGCAAGCGCGGCCGCGCTGCCTCGTCCAGCGCCGCCGACGTGCGAGCCGCCACGGCGGCCGCGTCAAGCTCGTGGCGCGGCACGCCGCCGTCCAGCGCGCGTTTGCGCAACGCCTCCAGGTCGCGGCGCAAGGCGGCCACCACCTGTGTGCGGCCGTGGGTTGCCAGCGCCGGCCGCAGCGCCTCGGCGTTCAACAGGCGGTCCAGCGAAGGAATGTCGGATGCCGCGGCCAGGCCGGCCCCGGACAGTTGATCGGCCATGCGAGACTCCGTCATCGAGAGGCGCTAGTCCTGCGCGCCATGCCACAGCAGCGGATTGCCGCTGGACCGCGAATACCCTGCCTCGCCCACCAGCACATCCAGCATCAGGCTGGCAAGGTCGTCGGCCACCGGCTCCACGTACAGGTCCTTGTCCTGATAGAAGATCTTGCGATACGTGTGGCAGTTGTCGCAGGTTTCGGCCTTGATGGCGGGCGTGCGGCCCTCGATGGCCTGGTAGGCGACCTTCTCGACGTCCTCGCAATGCGAGCACTTCACGCGCACCATGTGCCATTGCGTGGCGCACAGGCTGCAGCACAGGTAGCGGTAGCCCTCGTACTGGCCGCCCACGCGGACGATGCTGGCCACGGGCAGGCTGGCGCAGACCGGACAGACCCCGAACGGGCTGGCGACAGGCAACTGCTTGGGATCGAAGCGGTTGGCAAGGTCCGTCCAGTAGACCTGCAACGCGGCCATGACGAAGGGCGCGGCGGCGCTGTCCACGCCCTCGTCCTGTTCGGACAGCACGGCCTGGGCCAGGTCTTCGAGCGATTCGGGGTCGTCGTCCAGCGCGCGGCGCAGCGCGGCGCAGACGTCGATGGCCTCGGCAGGCACGCCTGGCGCGCGCGACACGTCGTCCAGCAATTGGCCCAGGATGCGGCGCCACAGCGGGTCGCGGGGCCAGCCCACGGCCTGCAGCGGCGGCATGCCGTGCGTCTGCGCCAGCGAAATGCGGTCTTCGGTGGCGGGCGGCGCGGCGCAGTCCTGCAGCGCGCGGTGCTGGGCGTCGACCAGATGCGCCATCAGCAGCAGGTAGTCGCCCACCGGATTGCCCTCGGCCAACTGGCGCAGTCGCGCGGCCCGCGCGGCAAAGACGGTTTTCCGCTCCGGCAGGGTGATGCGGGGAATGGCGTTATGGTCTAGCGCTTCGATCTCGCCGCGCGGAAGGATTCGCTGCAATTCTCGTCTCCAGAAAAACAAACACGGCTGCCAGCCTGCGAAGAGGATAACAGCCGTGCGATCACGACATGCCGGGCCAAAAAACTATTTCTTCACCTGCTCCCGAAACCAGGCGCGATGGTGTTTCCACGCCCAGCCGGCGGTGACGTAGCCGCGCAGCATTGCCGTGAGCGACCCCTTTACCCAGATCGCCGCGTAAATATGCACAATGATCGCGCAAATCAGCACCAGCGCACAAACCGCGTGCAGCACCGATGCGGCGCGGACCACCCAGATCGGGAAGTAGAACGCGAAATATTCGCGCCAGATCACGATGCCGCTGACCATCAGCCCCAGCATGCACAGGATCAGCACGAAGAACAGCAGCTTCTGGCCGGCGTTGTACTTGCCGACCTCGGGCAGCTTTTCCTCGCGGTTCTCGACCACGTCGTTGAGCTGCCTGAGCCACTGGCGGTCCGCGCGGGTCAGCAGGTTGTGGCGCCACATGTGTCCAGCGAACACGGCAAAGCACACGAACATCACCACCCCGATGAACGGATGCAGGATGCGTGTCCAGGGCCCGCCCCCGAACAGATTGGTCAGCCAGTACATCGACGGATGAAAGAGCGCCAGGCCGGACAGCGCGAGCAGGATGAACGTGAGCGCGATGATCCAGTGGTTGGTGCGCTCGCCCGGGGTGTAGCGCTTGATGCGGCGATAGTGGTGTTCTTCACTCATGGCGCACCTCCTCTTCGGCTCGGCGTTCGTCTTCCTCGGTCACTTCGTTGCGGCCGACGCGCGCATAGTGGAAGAAGCCCGCCAGCGCGGTCAGCGCCATCGTGGCCAGGCCAAGCGGCTTGGCCAGCCCCTTCCACAGGGACACCATCGGACTGATCTGCGGATCGGCGGGTAGCCCGTGGTACAGCCCGGGCTGGTCGGCGTGATGCAGCACGTACATGACGTGCGTGCCGCCCACGCCCGGCGGATCGTAGACGCCGGCCTGCGCGAAGCCCCGCGATTTCAGGTCCTCGACGCGTTCGGCCGCATGCTGGTGCATGTCGTCCTTGGTGCCGAAGACGATGGCGCCGGTGGGACAGGCCTTGACGCACGCGGGCTCCATGCCGACGGCCACGCGATCGGAACACAGCGTGCACTTGTACGCCTTGTGATCCTTCTTGGAGATGCGCGGAACGTTGAACGGACAGCCGGTGATGCAGTAGCCGCAGCCGATGCAGTTTTCCTCGTGGAAATCCACGATGCCGTTGTTGTACTGGATGATGGCGCCCGGCGAGGGGCAGGCTTTCAGGCAGCCCGGATCCTCGCAGTGCATGCAGCCGTCCTTGCGGATCAGCCATTCCAGGTCGCCGGCGGGATTCTCGAATTCCGAGAAGCGCATGACGGTCCAGGAATGCTCGGTGAGGTCGGCCGGATTGTCGTAGACGCCCACGTTGACGCCGATCTCGTCGCGCAGGTCGTTCCACTCCATGCAGGCGCTCTGGCAGGCCTTGCAGCCGATGCACTTGGAGACGTCGATCAGCTTGGCGACCGAGCCCGTGACGGGTTCACGGATACCCGGCGGCGGCGTGGTGGTGGCGGAGCGCCGCTTGATGTCCAGGGATTGCATTGACATGTCGGTTCTCCTATACCTTTTCGACCTTCACCAGGAACGACTTGAACTCCGGTGTCTGGGAGTTGCCGTCGCCCACGAATGGCGTCAGGGTGTTGGCGAGGAAGCCCGGCTTGGCGATGCCCACGAAACCCCAGTGGATCGGAATCCCGACCTGGTGCACCGTCTTGCCCTCGATGACGAGCGGACGGATGCGCTTGGTGACGAGCGCCACCGCCTTGATGTAGCCGCGGTTGGACGACACCTTCACGCGAGAGCCATTGGGAATTCCCAGCTCCTTGGCCAGCGCCTCGCCGATCTCCACGAACTGCTCGGGCTGGAGAATCGCGTTGATGCGGACGTTCTTGGTCCAGTAGTGGAAGTGTTCCGTCAGCCGGTACGTGGTGGCCACATACGGGAAGTTCTCCACCGTGCCCATCGCCGCCAGGTCATCCTTGAAGATGCGCGCGGCCGGGTTGCTGGTGACGCCCTTGGCCTTCGGATGCAGCGGGTTGTATCCCAGCGGATTTTCGAAGGGCTCGTAGTGCTCCGGGAATGGGCCCTCGGCCATGCCTGCCCGCGCGAAGAAGCGCGCCACGCCTTCCGGGTTCATGATGAACGGCCCCATGCCGCCCGCTGGGTTCTCGTCGCCCTTGAAGTCGGGGATGTCGGCGCCTACCCACGCCCTGCCGTTCCAGGACACCAGACTGCGGCGCGGATCGAACGGCTTTCCTTGCAAGTCGCATGAGGCGCGGTTGTACAGGATGCGGCGGTTGGCCGGCCACGACCAGGCCCAGTTCAGGGTCTGGCCGATGCCGGTGGGGTCGCTGTTGTCGCGGCGGGCCATGAGGTTGCCGCTGGGGCTCCAGGCGCCCGCGAAGATCCAGCAGCCGCTGGCGGTGGAGCCGTCGTCGCGCAGCTCGGCAAAGCCTGCGAGCTGCTCGCCGCCCTTACGCATGATCTTCGCCGGATCCTTGGGATCCGCAAGGTCGACCAGCGCGCGGCCCGTGTATTCCTTGGCCAGTTCCTCGGCCGTCGGGTTCTGCGGATTGGAATACGGCCACGACAGGTTGACGATGGGATCGGGATACTTGCCGCCCTCGTCCTGGTACAGCTTGCGCAGGCGCGTGAAGATGAGCGCCATGATCTCGATGTCGCTCTTGGCCTCGCCCGGGGGTTCTGCGCCCTTCCAGTGCCATTGCAGCCAGCGGCCGGAGTTGACCAGCGCGCCGTCCTCTTCGGCGAAACAGGTGGTGGGCAGGCGGAAGACCTCGGTCTGGATCTTGGACGGATCCACGTCGTTGGCCTCGCCGGCGTTGCGCCAGAACTCGGACGTTTCCGTGACCAGCGGGTCCATGATAACCAGGAACTTGAGCTTGGCAAAGCCGTCGTTCAGCTTGGCCTTGTTGGGCGCAGCGGCCAACGGGTTGAAGCCCTGGGCGATGTAGCCGTTCATCTTGCCCTGGACCATCAGCTCGTAGACTTGCAGCATGTCGTACAGCTTGTCCAGCTTGGGCAGGTAGTCGAACGCCCAGTTGTTCTCGGCGGTGGCCGCGCCGCCCCACCAGGCCTTCATGAGGCTGACGTGGAACTTGGGATAGTTCTGCCAGTAGCTCAGCTGGTTGGGACGCAGCGGCTTGAGCGTGCGCGTGTCGATGTACTTGGCGTAGTCCTGCTCGGGCTCGTTGGGCAGCGTCATGTAGCCCGGCAGCAGGTTCGACATCAGGCCCAGGTCGGTCAGGCCCTGGATGTTCGAGTGCCCGCGCAGCGCGTTCATGCCGCCGCCGGCAATGCCGATGTTGCCCAGCAGCAGCTGCACCATCGCGCCGGTGCGGATGATCTGCGAGCCGATGGAGTGCTGCGTCCATCCCAGCGCGTACAGGATCGTGGCGGCCCGGTTGGTGGTGGCCGTGGACGCGAGCATGTCGCACACCGTCAGGAACTTGTCCTTGGGCGTGCCGCAGACCCGCTCGACCATTTCGGGCGTGTAGCGTGAATAATGCTTCTTGAGCAACTGGTACACCGAACGCGGATGCTGCAGCGTGGGGTCGGTCTTGACGTAACCGTCGTCGCCGCGCTCGTAGTCCCAGCTTTGCTTGTCGTAGGTACGCTTTTCGGCGTTGTAGCCCGAGTACAGGCCCGCGTCGAACGCGAAGTCCTCGCGCACGATGAACGAAAAGTCGGTGTAGTTGCGCACGTACTCGTGCTGGATCTTGTCGTTATCCAACAGGTACTTGATGACGCCACCCAGGAAGATGATGTCGGTGCCGGTACGTATGGGCGCGTAGAAGTCCGCCACGGATGCCGAACGCGTAAAGCGCGGATCCACGACGATCAACTTGGCCTTGTTGTGGGCCTTGGCTTCAGTGACCCATTTGAACCCGCAAGGGTGGGCCTCGGCGGCATTGCCGCCCATGATCAAAACTATGTCCGCGTTCTTGATGTCGACCCAATGGTTCGTCATCGCTCCACGGCCAAACGTCGGGGCAAGACCTGCCACCGTCGGGCCATGTCAGACACGGGCTTGATTGTCGAACGCCAGCATCCCCATGCTGCGCACAGTCTTGTGCGTGATGTAACCGACCTCGTTGCTGCTTGCCGAGGCGGCCAGCATGCCGGTGGTCAGCCACCGGTTTACCGTCTTGCCGTCCGCGGTCTTCTCGACGAAGTTCGCGTCGCGGTCGGCCTTCATGAGCTTGGTGATGCGGGTCAGGGCTTCGTCCCACGACATCCGGACCCATTTGTCCGAGCCGGGCGCCCGGTATTCCGGGTACTTCAGGCGGTTCGGGCTATGGATGAAGTCGATCAGGGCCGCGCCCTTCGGACAGAGGGTGCCGCGATTGACGGGATGGTCGGGGTCGCCTTCGATGTGCATGATGCTGGCGCGGGCGTTCTTCGAGCCATCGCCCAGGCCGTACATCAGCAAACCGCAGGCGACCGAACAGTAGGGACAGGTGTTGCGCGTTTCGGTCATGCGCGCAAGCTTGAACTGGCGCACCTCGGCCATGGCCGTGCCGGGGGCAGCCCCCAGCATGGCCAGGCTGGAGCCCGCCAGCGTCGCACCGGTCACCTTGAAGAACTGGCGGCGATTCATGTTGACCATGAAGCACTCCTCTCCTGGTGAATGAAGGAAGCGAAAACGACTAGGACAAAAAGCCCTACAACTTCCAAGGGAATGTGAGGAAGTATAGGCCTTCAATATGGGGTACGCCATGCCTGCGGGCGCGTCAGACCGGCGGTCTGGTCTGAATTTGACGGCAAAAGGCGCTTACTTCGCGGATTTTGTCGCAGTGCAGCACTGCTACGATGCCCGGCATTGCATGACTTGGAGCGCCGATGCGCCGCCTTGCCCCCGTGGCCCGAACCCTTGCCCTGTCGCTGGCCATTGCGCCCTGCGTGCTGGCGCCGCAGGCGTCCGTCCGCGCGGCGCCCGCATCCCAGTCGCCCGCCGCCGCCGCCACCGAGGCGGCGCAGCAGGCAGCGATGGAAGGCTATCTGTATTTCTATCCGCTGGTAGTCATGGACCTGACGCGCCGCCAGTTCACCCATCCGGCGCAAGGGTCGCAAGGCGCTGCGCCCAACACCTTCGCGCACGTGCGCACCCTTCCCCGCGCGGGCGAGGCCACGCCGTGGTCGAACTTCGATGTGCTGCGCAGCACGGCGTGGCTGGACCTGACCGACGGACCCGTCGTGCTGTCCGCGCCCGACACGGCGGGCCGCCGGTACACGCTGACGCTGCTGGACATGTGGACCGACGTCTTCGCCACGCTGGGCAAACGCACCTCCGGCACGGCGAAGGGCAATACCGCCATCGTGCCGCCCGGCTGGACCGGCACGCTGCCCTCCGGCATGGCCCGCATCGATGCGCCCACCGCCCACGTCTGGGCGAAGGTGCTGATCGACACGCGCGGCGGCGCCGACCAGGCGACGGTCAACGCGTTGCAGGACGGCTTCGCCGTGACGCCGCTGGCGCAATGGAACCTGCCCGCGCAGGCGGCGCGCGCGAAGCCGGACTCGTCCCTCGATCTGAAGATTCCGGCAAGCGAACAAGTGGACGCCATGCCGACCGACGCGTTCTTCACCTATGCGGCCGAGTTGCTGCGCAAGCATCCGCCACACGCGACGGACCAGCCGGTCCTCGTCCTGCTGCGGCGGGTGGGGCTGGCGCCCGGCCGGCCGTTCGACTTCGACAAGCTTGACCATTCCGCCAAGCAGGGCATGCGCCGCGGCGTGCGCGCCGCGCGCGACCGCATGGCAGCGGCGGCGGGCCATTCGCTGCGCGCCACGAACGGCTGGCTGCAGGAAACGGGCAGCATCGGCGTGTACGGCAACGACTGGCTGCGCCGCGCGCTGGCCGCGCAGGCCCAGCCGGGCAGCGGGTTGCCCGAGGACCTGACCGTGCAAGTGCTGGCCACCGACAGCGAAGGCGCGCTGCTGGACGGCGCCCATGCATATACGCTGCACATCACCAGCGACCAGTTGCCCGACACGGGCGCGTTCTGGTCGCTGGCCGCCTACGACGGCCAGGGCATGCCCGTGCCCAACCCGGTCAACCGCCACGCGCTCGGCAGCCGCGATCCGCTGCGATACAACGCGGACGGCTCGCTGGACCTGATTCTCAGCAACACCGCGCCGGCGCCCGAGGACCAATCCAACTGGCTGCCGATCCCGGCAGCCGGCCCGGTCGGCATGCTGCTGCGCGTCTACACCCCGGGTCCGGCGGTGCGCGATGGGCTGTGGACGCCCCCGGCCGTGAGCCGGATCGCAGAGGAAGGTGAGGAAGGTGCGGCCGGGGATCCGGCGGCCGGCGAACCGGGGGCCGGCCATCCGGGGGCCAGCCAACCGCCGCAGAGCGAGCCAGCGGCAGCCGCGGAGACGCCGCCCGCGCCGCCCCCAAGAAACCCTGAGCCGCCGCGGAAATACGGCGCGATGTCACGCGCCAGCCGCTACCATTAGCCTTTTATTCATGAATGAGCCGCCCGCCATGGACGACGCCTTTAGCCACCAATTGTCGATGACCATCCTGATGACGCCAGACATGGCGAATTTCTCAGGAAACGTACACGGCGGAACCATCCTCAAGTATCTGGACCAGGTGGCCTACGCCTGTGCCAGCCGGTACGCCGGCCAGTACGTCGTGACGCTGTCCGTGGACCAGGTGGTGTTCCGCGAACCGATCCACGTGGGCGAGCTGGTGACGTTCCTGGCAGCCGTGAACTACACGGGCCGCACGTCGATGGAGATCGGCATCAAGGTCGTGACCGAGGACATCCGCAAGAAGCTGGTGCGTCACACCAACAGCTGCTATTTCACGATGGTTGCGGTGGACGACAAGGGCGCCCCGACGGCGGTACCGCCGCTGGAGCCGCGCACGCACGAGGAAAAGCAGCGCTTCAAGGCGGCCGGCCTGCGCCGCGAACTGCGTCAGGAAATGGAACGCCGCCACGGCGAGATCAAGCGCGAAACCACGCACGACACGCCGGGCGCCTGATTGCCGCGTGGCGGCCTGGCAGTTGTCCGGCCGCTACCCGATTCGCCCCCGCCGCTGGACCGCCAGCCGCGGGGGTTTTTCATGCGCGTTCGGCGCCGGCGGGCGGCACCGGCGGCGCGGCAGGTTCGCGGTCGCGGCCGATCATGCGCTTGATGCCCAGCCATTGCTGCGACCAGAAACTCCGGCCGTAATCGCGTCCGCCCAGTTCGGCCTGCTGGTCATGGATGCCGGTGGGGCCGTACCCGACGCCGAAACGCGCGGTGCGAAACAGCACGTCCCAGATCGGAAACAGCGCGGCAAAGTTGTAGCCGCCGGCCGGCCCTGGCGAGGAGGCGTCGTAGGCGATGGAATGGTGATGGCGATGAAAGCGCGGGCTGACCAGAAGGCGTTCGCCCAGCGCGCCGAAATGCATGCGCAGGTTGGCGTGCGAAAAACTCTGCGCAAGCTGGGTGATCGCCACCACCATCACGAACTGCGCGGGCGGCACGCCCACCAGTTGCGACACGAACACGATGAGCACGTCGCGCAGCATGTCGTCCAGCAGGTGGTTGCGGTCGTCGCTCCAGATGCTCATCTGGCGCTGGCTGTGATGCACGGCATGCAGCGCCCACAGCCAGCCGAAGCGGTGCTGGGCGCGATGGTAGAAGTAATCCACCGCATCGAACAGCAGCAGGTAGATGATGAGGCTGACCCACGCCTTGTCCGTCACGCCGGGCCAGTACTGATCCAGCTGGAAGGGCGCGAAGCCCCACACGTGAAGCTGCCCGAAAACGCTGTCCCAGAAGGGATCGATGGTGAAGAACAGCACGAGCCGGAATGCGCCCAGGCGGTGGATCAGCGTGTACAGCACGTCGATGCCGATCTGGCGGCGGTCGGTGACCGGTTCCACGGGACGCAGGCGCTGCAGGGGGCCGAAGACCAGCACCAGCACCGCGATTTGAAGCAGGCCCACCAGCAGCCACATGGTGGCGTCGTAGCCGTCTTCGATGAAGTTGCTCAGGCCCAGGTGGAACAGCGCGGGCTGAATCGCCGTCTCGAAGAGCCATTGCTGGCATTCCCCGAAGAGTTGGCTAAGCGTATCCATGATCAGTGATGCGTGGCGATCCAGTCGCGATAGGCCGGATGGGTGTTCAAGGTAGCGAAACAATAGCCCTTGCGCTGCAAACCTTCAATCAGCGGTTCCAGCACGGCGGGCGCCCAGGGATCCTGACGCGACCAGATGCCCAGGTGGGCCAGCAGGATGTCGCCGGGCTTGATGGTGCGCAGCGCCTGGTCCAGCAGTTTGGCGTTGGGGTATTTGTCGCTGGGCAGCTCGTCGCCCAGGAAGCCGGCCGGAGACCAGCCCACGTGCTCGAAACCGCAGGCCTTGGCCGCCTTGAGCAGCGCGGGCGAGGTCTTGCCGCCAGGCGCGCGGTACAGCGGCAGCATGGCCTTGCCCGTCATCTGGCGGAACCGCTCGGCGGGGCGGCGGATCTCGGCGCAGTACTGCTCGGCCGTCCACTCGGCGCGCTTGCCCGCGTCGGGCCCGGCGCTGGGCTTGACGCGGAACTTGCCGCCCGGCAGGTCGCCCTGCCAATAGACGTGGTCGTAGGTGTGCGAGCCGAATGCATGGCCTTCGGCCGCGCGCGCCTTCCACCAGGGCGCCCAGACGTCGTCCAGGCTGGCGCCGTCGGTCAGCGTGCGCTCGTTGGCCAGAAAGAAGGTGACCTTGACCTGATGGCGGGCCAGCACGTCGGCCACCAGCGGGGCGACGCCCATGTGACCGGTGTCGAACGTCAGGTACACGGGCTTGTCGCAGGTGGCCTGCGGCGCCGCGCCGGCCGCCGCGGTCGTCATCGCCAGGCACAGGGCCGCGAAGCGGACCGCTCCCTTAGCGGGTCGGCGCATGGTTCAACGTCCAGACGCCGTGCGGCGACTTGCCCACGGGCACCTGATTGACGACCTTCTTCTGTTCCAAATCCACCACCGTGAGCTTGCGCGCCCAGCGCGAGGTGACCAGCAGCGTCTTGCCGTCGGCCAGCACGTCCATGCAGTCCGGGCCGCCCGGCACCGGGAAGGTGTCCACGACCGTCAGCGTCTGCATGTCGATGCGGCTGATGGAGTTGGCGGTGCGGTTGCTGACGAACAGGTGGCGGTGGTCGCCCTGCGCCCGGAAGGCGTGCGCACCCGGTGCGGTCTGGATGCGCTTGACCAGCTTGGCCGGGCCATTGCTGACGTCATAGGCTTCCACGTACGAGTCGCCGGTCAACGCCACCAGCAGCGTCTTCTGGTCGGGCGTCAGGAACACGTCGGCAGGCGTCTTGCCGACGGACACCGTCCACTTCGGCGTCTGCGTGGCCAGGTCGATGGCGATGAGCTGATCGCTGTCCTGCAGCGAGACGTAGGCCGTCGTGCTGTGCTTGTCGATCATGATGTGGCTGGGCGTCTTGCCCGCCTGGATGCGCTTGACCAGCGTCAGGTCAAAGCCCTTCTCCAGCGGCTTCCAGGCATAGATGTCGATGTGGTCCAGGCGGTTGGCCGCCGTGACGAACCACTTCATGTCCGGCGAGAACTGCAACTGGTAGGGATCGACGATGCCGGTCAGCGTGCGCTGCACGTCGCCCGTCTTGGGATCCATCAACGTGATGGTGTCGCCCGTGGCGTTGGCCACCATGAGCGACTTTTCATCGGGCGTCAGATACAGGTGATGCGGCTCTTTGCCCGTGGGCACGCGGCGCAGTTCCTTGTAGGTGGCCGGATCGATGATGCTGACGTTGGCGTCCAGGGAGTTCAGGACAAAGATCGGGGCCGAAGCCGCCGCGGCGCTAAACGCCATCCCCACGCCGAAAACGGCGTAGCGGAGGAAAGACATGGGGTTCAATTTGGAGATCCGGCAAAGGGAAATCGGGCAGTCACCCGGTGCTCGCCATTGTAGGCACAGCCGCCTGACAAAAGGGCCACAGACAGGCTTGTGAATGCGGCGCAGCAAGCGCCTGAGAGGCAAACCCGCACGCCTGTTGCGACCCCGCAACAGGCCCGTGAAACGGGCGTCATATGACCCCCAAAAACCTATCTGACGGGCGCGGCCTGGCCATTCGCGTCGACCCAGTTTCCGGTGCGGATATCGGCCTCCCGCAAGGCCGCCGCGCGCGCCGCCGACGACGGCCCCAGATCGCTTTCCAGGACGCCGCCTTCCGGGCCGACGACGAAAGTGCCGATCCCGGTCCGCCCGTACCGCGCGGGCCACGCGACGATGCGATACGCGTTGTCCGGCCCGCCCGGCAGCACCTTGTAGCGATAGCCGAAATAGGCGTCGTCCACGGGCACGTCGGGCCCCATCGCCAGCGCGTCCGGTCCGAACGCCTGCTGGGGCGCGCCCGGCACGTCCGGCCAGTAAAGGCCGTCGCGTTCGCCGGCGCGGCTGACCAGCCGCATCGCATACCGGCCCTGACCCACTCCTTGCGCATAGCGCGTCTGCGCGGCCTGCAATTCCTGCAGGGTTTCGATGGCGGTCAGCTCGTTGCGGTCGATGGCGCGGCGCTGGATCTCCGCCTTGCCCGCCACCGGGTCGAAGCGCCATCCCTGGCCGGCGCGCACCAGCGGCACCGGCAGCGTCCAGCCCGACTCGCCCACCGTCACCCACGCCCGGCCGCCGTCGGCAACGATGTCGTGCTTACGCGCCCATGCCGCCAGGTAGCGATAGATGTTCTCCTGGTCGACCCCGCCCGGCACGAGCTGCCGATGGTTCGGGCCCAGCACTTTTCTCAGGGCATCGACGTCGTTCAGGGCCAGCGAATCGGTGAACGCCTGCGCGGCCGCCTGGGCGCTGGGATACACGGCCTGCGACAGGGCGGGCGCCGATGCGCCGAGCGCGAGGGCCAAGGCAAGACACAGCGCGCGCAAACGGGCGATCGTCATAGGTAGTCCCTTGTCCATGATGCTTATCTCCGGCCGCCGCCACCGCCACGGCCGCCTCCGCCGCCACGAGAGGCACCTGCGCCGCCGCCGCGATTGGGCGCGCTGGCGCCGGTGCTGCGTTGTCCGCCGCCGCCACGGCTCATCTCGCCGCGCTGGTTCTGCTGCCGCATGCGGTCGCCGTCGCCCGCCGCGGAGAGGGCGTTCTGGCTGTTCGATGCCCGCGCCCGGTCGCGCGCGGCCGCTTCGTCGGCGCGCTGGCGCTGTGCCGCCGCCTGGCGGTCCTGCGTGGAGACGCTGCCGGTCGATACGCTGGCGCCTCGGTCTTGCGGGCGGTTCTGGGTCGACACGCTGGAACTGCGATCGCGCGCACCTTGCCCCGCTTGCGATCCCTGCTCCCGGCCCGCCGCGCCGTCGCCCCGCGCCGCGCCCTGGCCGCGCGAACCATCGGCCCCGGCATGCCCGGCAATGGGCTGCCCGGTGCGGCCCTCGAAGGACTGCGCCGCCCGCTGCCGCGCGGCATCGCGAGACCCCGCGGCGGGCGCCGTGCCCGTCGTCCGGGCCCCTGCGCCGCCCGACTGGGCCCGACTCTGCAGCCCCGCCTGCCGCTGGCTGTCAAACCGCTGGCGGCTTGCAGAGTCCGCATACGGCGCGTTGCCCCGGTTGGCGGCGTTGTGCTGCCAGGTGGCCCGGTTGCTGTTCACGTTGTTGCGGTCGATGCGATTGTTGACGTTGATGTTGTTGTAGCGGTCCACGTCGATATCGACGTCGCCGTGCCCCCAGTTGGCGTCGCCCCACAACGAATTGATCGCCGCCACGCCCACGCCGAAGCCAATGCCGGCCACAAGCGCGCTCCCGAACACCGAGCCCGGCGGCGGCGGATAGTAATAAGGGGGGTACGACGGATAAGCCCACGTGCCGTAGACCACCGTGGGGTTGTAACTGGGCACATAGACCACCTGCGGATCGGCCGGTTCAATCACCACCACGGTCTTCTCGTTGGCGGTGGTCGTCTTGACCGTCTGCTGCGGCGTGCTTTTCAGATTGCCTGCCTTTTGCGCCTGCGCGCGCAGCCGCTGGACGGCGTCCATCACGGCCTCGGGTTGCGCCAGGAAAGCGTCGCCCACGGACTTCACCCAGCCGGGCTCGCGGCCCATCATGTCCATGACCGAGGGAAAGGCGACCAGCGACTTGACGCTGGGATCCCAGGTTTCGGCGTCCACGGCGCGCACGGCGTCGTCGCCGGACTGATCGGTGTGCGCGGCCGACCATTTTGCGGCGGCCGCGATGTCGTCCGGATACGTGGACCCCATTAGGATTTGCGACAGCAGCGCATCCGGGTAAAGCGCGACGGGCGCCATGAGCTGATCGAGCTGCGCGTTGCTGAGCTTGGTCTGCGCCAAGGCGGGAAAACAGAGGGACAGCCCCAGGCACATCAGGCCGATGAACCACTTTCGCAGTCGCCGCATTTCCGTTCTCCGCACACAGCAAGACGCCACAAGCCAGGAGGGAACCGCCGGATATCGCGAAGACAATATATGCCTAACGCCAGCCGTTTGGAAGCGTGGGCCGCGGGGCGAGAAGGTGTCTGACACCCTGGGGAGATGGCCGTCAGCTTGCGGCGGCGTCTCAGAGGGTGTCAGACACCGGTGCCAGCCTGATGGGCTGCCGTTGCATGTTCACGGCTATCTCCCCAGGGTGTCAGACACCGTTCATCTTCCCGCGCCGTATCAGCGGGTGCCCGACACCGGCGCGCACGCGGCTCGTCCTTTTGCACGCTGGTTTGCGTTCGCCCAGGGGCCTATACTGGATTCGCCGTTGCTGGACATTCCTTTTCCTAAAGGAGAGGCAACATGTACAGGCACTTGCTCATCGCCGTGGACGGTTCGCTGCTGTCCGAATCGGCATTCAAGCGCGCGCTCGTTTTCGCCAAGGAAATGGGCGCCACCATCACCCTGCTGCGCGCCATTCCGGAAGACCATCTGCTGGTCTATCAGGCCGAGATGCTGGGCACAACCGAAGGGCATCACACCGACCAGGCGCGCCGGAATGCGCAGGCGTATCTGGACGGACTGGAGACCGAGGCGCGGCACGCGCTCGTGCCTTGCGAAGCGATCGTCATGGTGAACGACCATCCGCACGAGGCCATTGTCGAGACCGCGCAGAAGACCGGGTGCGACCTGATCGTGATGGGCTCGCACGGGCGGCACGGGATGACGGGCTTTCTGCTGGGCAGCGAGACGCAGCGCGTGCTGGCGCGCACGCGGCTGCCGGTGCTGGTGTATCGCTAGCCCGGCGCTCAGGCGGCGGCCAACGCGTGCTGGAAGGTGAAGCTGTCGGCGTACAGGTGATCCAGGCTGGCGCCCCGTTCGGCCAGCAGGCTTTTGGCCTGTCGGATCATTTCGGGCGCGCCGCACAGGTAGAAGGCATGCTCGGACAGGTCGGCGTGGTCGGCCAGGACCGCCTCCTGCACATAGCCGCGGCGCCCCTGCCAATCGGCCCCCGCGCGCGACAGCACGGGCACGAAGTTGAATTCGTACAGGCGGGACGCCCAGCTTTCGATCTCGTCGCGCAGATACAGGTCGGCTTCGGTGCGCATGCCCCAATACAGCGTCACGGGCGGACAGTCCTCGTTGTCCAGCAGCGATTCGAGGATCGCCTTGATCGGCGCAATGCCGGTTCCCGTGGCCATCATGATGAGCGGGCGCCAATCTTCCTCGTGGTAGCTGAAGACGCCAAGCGGCGCCTCGATCTCCATGGACGCGCCTGCCGCCGCCTGCCCCAGCCACTGGTCCGTGTAGCGGCCGCCGGGAATGCGCCGCACGTGAAAGTCGACCAGGTTGCCCGCGGGCGCCGACGCCATGGAGAAACTGCGCGTCCCGCCGTCGGGCAGCACCACGTTCATGTACTGGCCGGGCACGTAGTCCAGTGCCTCTGGCAGCGCCAGCGTCAGGTGGACCACGTCGTCGCAGAAACGATGGATGCGGTGGATCGTGGCGGGGATGCGGCGGGGATCGGGAAAAACCTGCCGGCTGCTTGCCACGCTGACGCACAGGTCGCCGGCCGGAAGCGCCTGGCACGCCAGTGCGTAGCCTTGTTCGGCCTCTTCGGGGGTCAGCGCCATGGGGAATTCGTCGTAGCGCACCGCGCCCGATTCCAGCTTGATGCGGCAGGTGCCGCAGCCGCCGAACGTGCATTCGTGCGGCAGCTTCACCGATGACCGCTCCGCGGCCTGCAGCACGGTTTCGCCTTCTTCGACTTCAAAGGCGGTTTCGGTTTCCAGAATGTGCACGCGGTATGCCATGGCGCCCTCGCCTATTTCTTGATGTCCGCTTCGACCAGCACCTTCATGCCGCGCGGCTCCAGCAGTTCGCCCAGCGCGGCCAGTGCCGCCAGGCCGGCTTTGGTGTCCTGCTCGCCATTGCCGCCGCTCAGGCCCACGCCGCCGATCACCTCGCCGTTCACGACGATGGGAAAACCGCCGACGAACACCGCAAACTTGCCTTCAAAGCTCCACTGGATGCCGAAGGCTTCGTTGCCGGGCAGCGCCGGACCATTCGGCGGGGTGTTGAACAGATGGGTCGAACGCTTGTGGCCGGCGGCGGTGAAGGCCTTGTTCCAGGCGATCTGCGGACCGGTGATGCGCGCGCCGTCCATGCGCTCCAGCGCGATCGGATAGCCGCCATCGTCCACGATGCAGATCGATTCCAGGACGCCGATCTCCTGCGACTTGGCGATGGCGGCGCGCACCATGACGCGCGCTTCTTCGAGTTCCAGGCGATAGATCTGTTTCATGTGCAAAACCTCGGGTGGGGGATGGGCCGTCAGCCGGCGCGGTAGACGGTCTTGATCTGGGTGTAGAACTCCAGGCCCACGCGGCCCGATTCGCGGAACGTGGAGGTGCTGGAATGCTTCAGGCCGCCGAACGGCGCGTTGATCAGGTTGCCGGTGGTGGTGCGGTTGATCTTGACGGTGCCCGCCTGGATGTCGCGCGCAAAGCGGTGCGCGTAGCGCGCGTCGGTGGTGGCGATGGCGGCCGACAGGCCATATTCCGTGTCGTTGGCCTGGGCGATGGCGTCTTCATAGCCGTCGACCTCGATCAGCGCGATCACGGGCCCGAAGATTTCCTCGCGGGCGATGCGCATCTGCTGGGTCACGCCGGCAAAGAGCGCGGGCGTCACGTAGTACCCGCGGTCAAAGCCGGGACCGGTCAGGCGGTCGCCGCCATGCAGGTGCGTGGCCTCCTCCTTGCCCAGTTCGATGTACCCCAGCACGTTGTCCAGCTGCCGGGCGGTGGCCAGCGGGCCCAGGTCGAAGTTGCCTTCCAGGCCGTTGCCGATGGTCAGCGTGCGGATCTTGGCCAGCAGCTTTTCCGTGTAGGCCTGGCTGACCTTGCGATCGACCAGCACGCGGCTGGTGCCCGTGCAGGCCTGGCCGCTCAGCGAGAAGCCGCCCTTGACCGCCAGGTCCACGGCCCGGTCCAGGTCGGCATCGGCCAGCACGATCAACGGATTCTTGCCGCCCAGTTCCATCTGCGTGCGGGTGGTCAGCCCCGCGGTCCGGTGAATCTGCTCGCCGGCGGCTGTCGAGCCGGTGAACGAAATGGCGCGCACCTGGGGCGCCCCCGTGATGGCTTCGCCCACCGCGCCCGCCGGGCCGGTCAGGAAGTTCAGCACCCCGGCGGGCAGACCGGCGCGCACGAACGCTTCGGTCAGGCGATAGCCCGACATCGGCGCGTCGGAAGACGGCTTGAACACCACCGTGTTGCCCATGATGAGCGCGGGCGCAATCTTGCGCGCCGGGATCGAGATGGGGAAATTCCACGGAGAGATCACGGTCACCACGCCCAGCGGCTCGCGCTGGCTGTAGACGATCATGTCCGGGTCGTCGTTGACGAAGGTCTCGCCCGTGAAGGACTGGCCCTCGACGGCGTAGAAGCGGATCGTCTGCGCCGAGCGCAGCACCTCGTCCTTGGCCAGGTTCACGCCCTTGCCCTCTTCGCGGGTCAGTTCGCGCGCAATGGAATCGGCATTGTCTTCCAGATGCTGCGCGGCCCGGAACAGGATGGCCGCGCGCTTGGAGATCGGCGTGTCGCGCCACGCGGCGAAGGCGGCCTCGGCGGCCTGCACGGCCTGCCGGGCGTCGTCGGCGCCGGACACCTGAAAGTGGCCCACGACGTCGTCGGTGTCGGCCGGATTGCGGTTGGGCGCGGTCTTGCCCGTGACGCTGGGCGTCCACTGGCCGCCGATGTAGTTCAAAAAGGCTTGCTGCGAGAGATCGTCCACGGGAGCGCTTCCTTGAGTTGGGTCCGGCGTGGCCGGGCGTGAGGCGGTCGGGCTAAGTTCAGAACATTGTATACTTTAATCAGTATGCGACGATCAGTGGAAACCCCACCCGATCCGGCAGCAAAAAGGCTCCCTCGCGGGAGCCTTTTCCTATGCGCGCGCTGAACATCAACGCCAGATCAGCACCGCGCAGGTGGTCGAAACGAACAGCGCAAGCAGCACCGGCAGCAACAGCGCGCGAACCAGCGACAGCACGTTGACCCGCGCGAACCCCGCCACGGCGATCAACGACGACCAGGCAATCAGCGTGCCCCCGCCCGTCCACACCGCGCCCATCTGCCCCACCGCCGCCAACGTGGCGGGGTCCACGCCCACCACCGGGCCCAGCGCGCCGGACAGCGTGCCGGTGAGCGGCAGCCCGGCAAAGCCGGAGCCGTCGATGCCGGTGATCATGCCGACGATGAGCACGCCGAAGGCAACCAGGAAGTGGTTCTCGGGGATGAAGTGCTGCGCAGCCGAAATGACTTCGAACAGCAGGCCGGGGGCCTGCGCCGGCTGCACGCCGAGGATCTGGGCCGCTGTCTCATTGGCGCCCACGAAGAAGAACCCGGCAATCGGCAGCACCGAGCCCATTGCCTTGAAGGCGAACACGAAGCCGTCGGTCACGTGCTCGGGGCAGACGTCCAGCATCTTGCGCGGGCCCTCGGCCGCCAGGGTCACCAGCATCATGACCACGAACGCCACGCCGCCCACCAGCGCCGCCGCATCGCCGCCGCGCAGCGCGGGCAGCGACGGAAAGACGCGGGGCAGCACCATCACCCCGATCACGGCCAGGAACGCCAGCGGCGTCACCACGGCGAACACCTTGGACCAGCGCACGCGGCGGCGCTCTTCTTCGCTCAGCACCGGGCCGCTGGGCAAGGCCGGATCGGCGCCCATCGTGCCGCGCGCGAGTTCCGCCTTGTCGAACGAGCCGGCCTGTTCGATCTTCGCCAGGCTGCCGTCCTGCGCGCGAGCCTGCCAGGCCGACAACAGGGCCGGATCGGCCGGCACGATCTGGCGGCGCACCAGCAGATAGGCCGCCACCAGCGCGATCCCGCCGGTGATCAGCGACAGCACGAGCGCGCGGTCTGCCACCACCGCCGCGCTGACGGCCGCCCCCGCCGCCTTGGCGCTGATGCTGGGCGCCACGCCGATCACGTAATCGGAAGACAGGGCCATGCCCTGGCCCGCGATGGCGATGGCCATGGCGCCGGCCAGCGGCGGCAACCCGGCGGCGATGGCCGCGGGCAGCAAGATGGCGGACACCAGCGGCACGGCGGGCGTGGGCCAGAAGAACAGCGAGATCACGTAGGTACAGAGGGCGATGATCACGAAGGAGGAATGCCCGCCCCGCATGACCCGCCGGAACGGCTGCACCATGCGCACGTCCGCCTGCAGCGTCTTGAGCGCGTTGAGCAGCGCCGTCATGAACGTGATGACCAGAAAGATGTTGAAGAGCTCTTTGGCGGCGACAAAGCTGGCCGAAAAGATGCCGATCAGCGCGCTGATCGGATTGCCAGTGATCGCCAGCACCACCAGAAACGTGCCGATGACCGATGGCACCACGACATTGGCGCGCAGGATCATCGTCAGGATGATGGCGGCCACGCTGATCAGGTAAATCCAATGAGCCGCAGTGAGCACGACGTCGGATTGCATGCGCTATTCCCCTTGTATGCGTGGCTGTTGGGTCGCCACAATCGGTATACTATATTTCGTTCGACGCCATACCAATCGAAATATGCACCGCCTAGGGAAAGCGATAGTGCCGTTTTCGGACACCTTTTGGTCGAAAAATCAGGGGATTACCCTTAATTTTCTGGATTTGTCTGGCGGTGCGCGATTTCCTAGATAGACTATCGTATACATAAATTACAAAGTCCGACGCATGCTGTCTTCCCTGTCGTTCCCGGATGCGTGGCACTACGCCGCCATGGCTGCCGTGGTGTTTGGCGCCGCCGTGGCGCAGGGCGTGGGCGGGGTGGGATTTGCGATGTTCGCCGCGCCAGTCGCGGCGATGTTCTTTCCGCAGCTCGCGCCCGGACCGCTTCTGACGCTGGGCGGCTTCATCTCGCTGTTGACCGCCCTGCGCGAGCGCGCCGCCATCGATTGGCCCGCCGTCTCGTATGCATTGGCGGGGCGGGCCGTCGGCACCTTGATCGCCATCTATGCCATGGCGCGCTTCGCCCCGCAGGCGCTGGGCGTGCTCTTTGCCTGCATGATCCTCGCCGCCGTGGCGCTGAGCGTGGCGGGCCTGCGGTTTTCCGCGACGCCCGGACGGGTGTCGGGTGCGGGCGTCGCCTCCGGCATCATGGGCACGATGACCTCGGTGGGCGCGCCGCCCATTGCCATCGTGCTGCAGCATGCCGCCCCGCCGAGGCTGCGCGCCACACTGGGAATGGTGCTTTTTCTGGGATCCATTTTTTCGCTGGCCATGCTGGCGCTGGCCAAGCGCTACACGGGTTATCACGCGGGCCTGGCGCTTAGCCTGGCGCCATTTCTGCTGGCCGGTTTTGCGGTCTCCAACCGGCTGCGCACCCTGCTGCCACCGCGCGCCGTCCGCGGCGTGCTGCTCGCGGCCTGCGCCATGGGCGCGGTGGGGGTGCTGGTCAAGACATTCTGGGTGCACTGATGCGGCACGCCACCGGCGACACCCGGTAATACAATGGAGACTGTATCCATTACGCCAAACCTGCTCGCCATGACAACCTCCCCCGTCAGTCCGCAAGCCGCAGAGACGCAGCACTCCTCCCCGCTGAAGATCGGCGAGCAGCATCCGCAGTTGTTTGCCGTCATCCGCGACAAGCTGCGCGAACGCATCCTGAGCGGCGAATTCACCCCCGGCGACCGCCTGGTCGAAGGCCGCCTGTCCGAGGAAATGGGCGTGTCCCGCATCCCGGTGCGCGAGGCGCTGCGCGCGCTCGCCGCCGAAGGTCTGGTCACGATCGAGCCGCGCCGCGGCGCATCCGTGTCGGTGCTGTCGGATGCCGTGGCCTACGACATGGTGGAAGTGCGCGCCACACTGGAAGGCTTGAATGCCAAGCTGGCCGCGCAGCGCCGCGACGAGAAAACGGTCGAGCGCCTGCAGGCCTTCCTGCGCGAGGGCACCGAGGCCGCGCGCGAAGAGAAGCTGGACAAGTTCCTGGCGCTGAACTCGCAGTTTCATGAAATGCTGGCCACGATCGGCGGCAACGTGGTGCTGACCGACCTGATGCGTTCCCTGCGCGACCGCACCGCGCTGCTGTTCGCGCCCAGCAACATGCGCCGGGCCAAACAGAACTGGGACGACCATTCGCAGATCCTGAACGCCGTCATCGCCGGCAATGGCGATCTGGCAGCGCTCTTGGCCAGCCAGCATGTGCACAATGCCGCCAAGGCCTACGCCGAGGCCCAGCAGCCGCCGCAGCAGGCTTCGGTGGCCTGATTGCCGGGCGCCGGCGCACTCAGGCGCCGGCCTCATTCATGCCGGGGACGCTTCTACCGGGCCGGACGCCGCGTCCACCACGATGCCCTTGCCGTTCTGCACCACCCACGACACCTTGACGTCGCCATTCACGAAGGTCTGGCAGGCCATGCGGTAGCCTGCCTCGAAGTCCTCGGGCCGCAGGTGCTTGCGTTCCTTGGGCTTGATGGCGTCGGTGTTTTCCAGCCCTTCCTCGATCCGGCACTTGCAGGTGCCGCACAGGCCGCCCCCGCACTTGAACGGGATGCCGCCCTTCTCCTTGAGCGACACGCGCAGAAGGTTGCTGTTCTCCGGCGCGGTGGCGACCTTGCCGCCGTTGGATATGAACGTGATCTGAACCATGTCGTCAGTGC
The DNA here is from genome assembly GCF_037039475.1 of Achromobacter sp. E1. Taxonomy (NCBI): domain Bacteria; kingdom Pseudomonadati; phylum Pseudomonadota; class Betaproteobacteria; order Burkholderiales; family Alcaligenaceae; genus Achromobacter; species Achromobacter sp. E1. Next base: position 337,031 of record NZ_CP146253.1, on the reverse strand, counting down.
TCCGTGGCGCGCACGCCGGACCGCAGCGTCAGCGTCGACGCCATGCTGCCAAAACGCGTCAGGTGCGCGAGCTCCTTGCGGGCCGCGTCCACCGACGAAAACTTCTCCAGAAACTTGGACGGCACGTGGTTGACCACGTAGGGCGGCGTTTCCTCGGTGACGACCAGCTTGATCTCGCGGTCCAGGCGGGCGATGCTGAACACGGCCAGCGCGCGCCCGTAGAACACGTAGTCATAGGTCTCGATGATGTCCGCGCCCTCGCCCGCCTCGGTGCGGAAGATGCCGGGCTTGGAGGTCAGGATCACATAGGTCGAATCCTGCGCCATCATGCCTCCACGTCCTGGGTCAACTCGATGTCGCTGTTCAGCCAGAGCTGGCACGCCAGCCGGTAGCCCTGCTCGACGCGTTCGCCCAGCTGCTTCTTTTCCTTCCAGTTCACCGGCGGCAGATGCTCGGCCCCGGCGATGATGCGGCAGGCGCACTTGGCGCACTTGCCCATGCCGCATTCGTAGCGCAGATGCGGAAACGGAAACTGCTTGATGCCGGCCCGCACCACCAGGTTGGTGTTGTCCTTCACCACATCGGTGTAGGTCTGGCCGCCTTTATGAAACACAACGGTAGGCATGAGGTCTTCGTCCAGGTTCTGCGGTGCGGCGCCCGCCCAGGCGTGCCGGGCGGGCTAGAGCACGATCAGGCGGCAAGGCCCAGTTCGGGCAGCTTGATCTCGTCCTGCACGTAGTCGGTATAGAGCGCCGTCGTGTAGAGCAACCGCATCTGCGCCCCGATCTCGCAGATCTTCAGGCAGCGCTGTTGCAGGTCCACCGTGTTGGCGTGCTCCAGCACGATCTGGTAGCCGCGTTCGCCGTGGATTTCGTCGGAGACGATATGCAGGTCGAAGAATTCGACTTCCTCGTCCGTGAAGCCGTACTTTTCGCGCAGGGTCGGCGTCTGCTTGCGGTAGATGGATGGCACCTGCGATTCCAGTCCCACCACCAGGCCGGCCACCGCCACGATCGGATCCTCGCGCATGGCCACGGCATAACACCAGCTCTGCAGCGCGCGGGTCGTGGGCGACATGTTGTCCGGATTGGTGACCCGTTCGCGCGTGGTGCCGCAGGCTTCGGCAAAGCGGATCAGCAGGTCGGTGTGGCGGTCGCCGCCGATTTCCTCTTCATACATATTGGCCAGGAGGAAATCCTTGGCTTCGGTGTAGGTGTCCGGCGTGCGGGCGTACAGGTAACCCAGGTAGTCGGCGAACGGGCCGACGTAGTGATAGTGGTTTTCGGCCCAGCGCGAAAGGTGCTCGCGGCTCAGCTTGCCTTCGGCCCAGGCGATCGAAAAGGGCGAGGCGTTTGCGCTCTTGCCCTTGATTGCGTTTTCCAGCGCCGTGCGGAATTCATCTCGGTTCATCAGTTCTGCCATGACTCGCTCCAGGTCCAGTGGGAGAAATTCCAGGCCTGTCGAAGCCCGGGCATGATGAACATTGTATACCGTCTACTGTTTTGGGCTGCTAGGGCAATCCCGGAGGTCCTTCTTTAATCGGGGACAGTTTTAGAGATATCAAGCACTTGTACCGCCCAAGGCCGGCTGGACCCCGAGGGACGAACGACGTACAATGAATACAATTTCAACGCAATACGGAAATACCATGAACACCCGCCACCCCCTGGGAGACGCCCCGATCGGCCAACAGCTGCTCACCCATTACGCCCGCCGCGATGCCGTGCGCCACGCGACGCCGCTGTTTCCTTCTTCCTGGTCGGAGTTGCTGGCGCCGTTTCGCAATGCCCGTCTGCAACCGCTGCGCACAGCCGCGCCCGCCGTGCGCGCGCAACGCGACGACACGGTGTGCCAACCCGGGTAAACATCAAAAATCGAGCCCGCGGGGCCGGCGTCCAGCCGGCCCCGCCCCGTTTAGCGCCTTGCGCGCAGGCTGGCCTGCATCCGGGCGTTTTGCAGCGCGGCGCGCCGCTCCCGTCGGGCAAGGCCGCCGGCAAGCGCCAGCACCACCACAAAGCCCACGGTATAGGCCAGCACGTCCCACCAATCCGGCACACTGCCGAACACGACGCGCAGCACCGGCTGCTCGATGCGCCATCCGAATTGGCGGCCCAGGTATTGCGCGAACTCCACCGCATACCCGGTGAACAGCGCCGCCAGGGCCAGCGGCAGCCCGCGCGCGCGGATAAAACTGCGGTACAGCAGGTAGGCCCAGCCCACCGCCACCACGTCGCCCACGAACCCCCGCAGGAAGGGATAAGGCGTGCCGAAAGTGGCGATCAGCGCCAGCACGGCGGTCACGGCGAGCAGGGCGGCGAACGCGCGCCCGTTGAAAGTCAGGGTCATTGAATCAGCAAACGTAAATAGTGAAACAGGGGCAGCCGGGAGGTTACCGGAAACGGGCCTGCCGCCTCCCCCCGACGCATGGCTTGGGCGTACCATTGAGCGCCCCCCATTCACGATGACGCGCGAGGCTCGATCATGCTGACTTCTTTGTGGCGCAATTGGCGGGCTTCGCGGGGCGGGGCGCAGCTCGACGTCATCCTGGCCAATGCCGATCCGCAGTCGCCGCTGGCCGAACGCAATCTGTGGCTCATCGACCTGGGCCGCTGGCTGAACCGGCCGGGCGGCGCACCGTCGCGGCAGGATGGGGGGGATCCCCGCCACGCGCGGCTGCGCTACCTGCTGCAGGTGCTGGAAAACAATCCCGCCGAGGCCGCGCGCACGGCAGCCACGTTGCGGTCGGTGCTGGTGGACAACGATCCCACCACACTGCTGTGCGACACCGGCGTCGCATCGCAGCCCGGCTTCTGGGGCGAATTGTGGCACCGCATCGTGGACTGGATGCTGCCCCCGCCCGCCAACCGCGGCGACATGGACGGACTGTTCACCCTGCTGTTTCGCCGCGCGGGCGACGCGCAATGGATCGAGTCGCTGGACGACGCGACACTGGCCCGCGTGCGCGCGCTGATGCACCGGGACGAAGGCGTCCCGGCGCACGAAGCGGACGCGCCCGCCGCCCCCACGCCCGACGCGCTTGCGCGGCGCCTGGCGCACGCGCTGACCAGCAGCATGCAAGTGCTCATCAGCCAGGTCCGCGCGGCCGGTCTCAGCCAGGACATCCGCTCGCGCCTGCCGGGCCGCGTGGAAGACACCCCGTTCTTTGCGCTGTCGGATGCGGCCGCCGACCTCTTTGCCAGCACGCCGGACACACCGGACACGCCGCGCGAGGCCGTGGGCCAGCGCCTTAATGTGCTGCGCGCGCTGCTGGACGAATGCCGCGCGGCGGGAGATGCGGTCTACGAAGAACTCAAGCGCAATGGCGTGGCGGTGGACGTGGTCTACCAGATCGAGTGCATGAAGCTGCGCCTGGCGCGCATCGAGCTGCTGCTGAGCGTCTGGATCGACCCCACGCAGCGCCATCGCTACGTGCACCTGATGGCCGAACTGATCCGTTGCACACTGGCGCGCAGCAGCATCCGCCATCTGGCGGCCTCATCGCTCGCCCAGCTGGCGCGCCGCGTGATGGACCGCAGCGCGGAAACCGGCGAACACTACATCGCCCGTGACACGCTGGAATACATGGATATGCTCAAGGCCTCCATGGGCGGCGGCTTTGTCGTCGCGTTCACGGTCTACGTCAAGTTCATCATCACGTCGGCGCATCTGGAGAAGTGGCTGGAAGGCCTGTTGAACGCGTTGAACTACGCGGGCAGCTTTCTGGTGATCCAGTTCGCGCATTTCACGCTGGCGACCAAACAGCCGGCCATGACGGGACCGGCGCTGGCCCGCCGGCTGGACGCGGCCTACACGCCCGACGGCCGCGACGCCTTCGTCGACGACACGCTGGCGATGGTGCGTTCGAACGCGGCCGCGATTGCGGGCAACCTGGCCGTCGTGTTTCCGCTGGCCTGGGCAATCCAATGGCTGGCCATGCGGATGCTGGAACAGCCGCTCATTGACGCCGACAAGGCGCAAGCCACGCTGCAGTCATTGTCGTTCTGGGGACCGACGCCGCTTTACGCCGCGGTGACCGGCGCGCTGATCTGGCTGTCCAGCCTGATCGCCGGCTGGGCCGACAACTGGTTTGCGCTGCACCGCGTGCACGACGTGATGGCGTATGGCCGTCGCACCCGGCAGTTGCTTGGCGCGCGTGGCGCGGTGCGCTGGGCCGGCTTCTGGCAGCGCAACGTGTCCCTGATCGCCGCCAACGTCTCGCTGGGGCTGATGCTGGGCCTGCTGCCAGTCTTCGTCAGTGCGCTGGGGTCGACACTGGAGGTGCGCCACGTGTCGCTCAGCGCCGGCCAGGTCGCCGCCGCGCTCGCCACGCTGGGCTGGGATGTGGTGCACACGCAGGTGTTCTGGATGGCCGTGGCCGGCACGGTGGCGACCGGCGCCCTGAACGTCATCGTCAGCTTTGCGCTGGCCTTCAACGTGGCGATGGCCTCGCGCGACATGCGCCGCGACGATCGCACCTCCCTCACGGCCGGCGTGAGACGCCGCATCCTGCGGCGGCCCGCGGCGCTGTTCTGGCCGGTCAAGCCGCGCCCGGCGCCGGTGGAGTCCTGACGTGACCCGGTCTAACGCGACCCGGTCAGAACGTGACCGTGGCGGTGATGACGTCACGGTACGTGCCCGGGCGCGGCGTTGCCTGCGCGGGCACGCGGCCGTACACCGTGAAGGTCTGGTTGGCGCCCGTGCCGACGCCCGCCCGAGGCGCGCCGCCCGAAGCATCGCCCCACACCGTTGCGTAGGCCGCGTCCTGGTAAAGCTGGTAGTTGACTGTGTCGGCAGCGCTTGTGTGCTTCATCTTGCGGGCCAGCACGTTGCCGGCGACGGAGCCGCCGTTCAAGGCCACGGAGAACGCGTTGGCGTTGGTGCACCGGACGGTGATCTGGCTGTTGGCCGTGACCGCCGCATTCAGGACACCGCGCGCGGGGAACGCCATGTCCGTCGCGTTGATCGTGCAGTTCTTCTGCACGGTCGACCGGACCACCAGCGGAATCGTGATGCGCTGAGTGGGCGCCGCCAGCGGGCAGTTCGACAGGCCGGAAAGCAGGCCGAAGAGCACATCCAGGCGGCCAGTCGTGGTGTACGTCTCGCTGTACTGCGTATTGGCATTTCCGACTGTCGGCACCGTGGACTGCCCGCCCGGCAGCTTGCCGTAAAACCGGAACGTGGTGGATACGCTGCCGCCGCCCAGCACCGGACCGGTAATCGTCTGCGATGTCGGCTGCCCGGCTGTCGCCGCGCCCCACACCTGCGTGCGCGCCGCATCGGTGTACAGGTTGTAGTTCATCCGGTTCGTGCCCGCGCCCAGGGCGCGTGCCGCCACGGACGGGCTGGTGTTGCCCACGCCCAGGCTGAAGCACAACCGCGCGCCAATCGCGAGCAATGAAAAATTGCAGGTCACGGCGATCTGTCCGTCTGCCACCGTGTCGGTCGGCAGGAGCGGGTTGACGATGCCGAAGTCCAGGGTCGCCGTCGTGCCCGCCGACAGCGCGCAGGTGTTTGCCTGCGCGGCGCCCGCGTATCCCATGCACAGCCCGGCGGCCGCAAGCAGCAGGGAGATCTTCATGGCTGGCCCCGCGCCAAGGGCGTGCACACGACCGGTCCCAGCGTGGGCAGCGGGTCGTCGTCGGCATGCGTGTAATCGAACTCGGCTTCGCACGATACGCCGCCGCCCCGCACGCGCACCCGGTTCGTGGCCGCCACGTCCTCCACGAAGGTCAGGCCGTCGTAGCCCACCACCGAACGCTTGCCGCTCTCGACGTGCGCGACCTCCGCCCCCACCGGCACGAACGCCCCGCCCGGCAGCGTCAGGATCACCGAAGCCGCCTCGTACTTCTCGACCTTGAAGGTGGTCAGCACGCCCGCGCCGGATTGCGGCACGACGACGGCGCGCGTCGAATCCAGCCGCACATCCACGGGCAGGTCCTCGGGGTCGATGGAAATGCGATTGGTCTGGTACGCGTTCAGGTCCGGCACCAGCAGGTGCCCGCTGCCATTGGTGCGGCCCAGCTTGCGGTTTTCGTGCAGCACCGCGACGTCCGGCGTGCCCTCTGTGGAGACCAGCGCGAAGCTGTCGTTGATGCGGCGCGACGGGATCACGGCGCCGTCCATCAGCACCAGCGAACCCGAGGCCTGCGCGGACGCCTGCGTCCTGCCGCCGTAGTCCTGCACCAGCCCGCTCACCAGTCCGTACTGGCCCAAGTACTGGATCTGGCCCTGGTTGAGCTGCATGCCGCCGCTGCGGCCGTTCTGCACCGCCCAGCCCCAGCCGCCTTCATAGGGCACGCTGCTTTGGGCGTTGACGCTGTAGGTGTCCTGGCCGCCCTGCCGTCCGACCGACACGCCTGCCTGCGTGCGCTCGCCCAGCATCAGCGACAAGCCCAGGAACACGCCTTCCGAGTTCGATTGGGAAAAATCCTTGTACGCGCTCAGCGTCAGGACCACGCGGCTATTCAGGTTGGCGGTGTACGAGGCCGAGCCCAGCTTGGCCATCGGCACGTCCGGCATGCGGTAGCCGATATAGCTGAGCGCCACGCTCTGCGCGCGGCCCAGCGGCATCGACACCGTCACGCGTTCGGTCTGGCGAGGCACCGGCGCGTCCTCTCGCGATCCCAGGTCGCCGTAATTGCCGACGAGGCGCGTGGCCTGCGTGTCTACGCTGAATTCCGGCCGCACATACTGATAGCCCAGACTCACCTGTCCGCCGCTGAAGTCGCCCGCGCTGCCCGACAGCGAGCCGCTCACGACGCCCAGTTGCCCCAGCTTCGCCATAGCGCCGGCGCCCGCGTTGTACAACCCCGGGCCGACCTCGGTGTGCGCCTCCAGCGTCAGGTCGTTGCTGTAGCCGTAACGGCCCGACGCGGTCAGCACGGGCTTGCTGTCGTAATCGAACGAGCGCACGCTGAACTGGCGGCGCACGAAGCCCGCCTCGACCGACCAGCTGGACAGCCCCGCGGCCAGCATGCGCGGATCGATATACAACGGCACCGAGGTGCTGACGGTGCGGCCCAGCGCGTCGCGCGTGATCAGCGTGGCCTGGCCCGCGCCGGTGATGCCCGGTATCTGGTTGACCACGAACGGCCCGGGCGGCACGTTGCCCGAGTACTGCTGCACGCCATTGACGAACAACGACACCGATGACGGCACGACCGACGAGGCGCTCAGCGACGACACCGGAAAGGTGACCAGGTCCGGGCGCAGCGCGAAATTGCGGCCCCATTGAACGCCGGCGACTCGCACCGACCGCGACCAGTTCAGCGACGAGGTGATCGTGTCGCCCAGGCGCAGCGTACGCAGCGTTTCCTGGTCCGAGCGCGTCCAGAACGTGTCGTAGCGCACATACTCGTCGCCGCGCCCGCCCAGGTAGGCCGTGCCCGAATTGCTGAAGACGCCGTTCGCATCGAAGTAGCGTTGCTCGGTGTACAGCGAGAGCCGGTAGTCGTAGTCGGTCTGCGAATAGGCGTCGTAGTTCACCACCAGGCCGCGCCCGGCCGTCGCCAGCGGGGTCGCCGGCAGGCCGCGCGTATTCACCTCGTAAGGCACGCGCAGGGTATCGGGCAGCACCAGGTCCACCGACTGCGCCGCCGGGTTGTACACGTAGCGCAACCCCGCCACAGCATCCAGGCTGACCTGGCGCGTGTCCGGCATGCCGATCGCGGACAGGTCCACGCCAAGCGAGCGCAGCGCGGCGCCGCTGACGGACAGCCGCCCGTGCGCGTCGTGAAAACGCAGCAGTTGGGATGTGTTGACGCCGTTGATGCTGACCTCCAGGTACACGTCGCGCTCGGCCATGCTGCCGAACGAAACCAGTTGATCGGGCGTATCCGCCGCCAGGGCCGGCGCACCCAGCAGCAAGAGCGCGAAACCCAAGGCGCGTTGCCCGCGGTGACGGGTAGCGCGCAATGCCATAGACTGCCCTTCCGTGGTTGCCGGCAGGCCGTGCGGCGGGCCGGAACGCGGTCACGCTTTCAGTGCGGGTTGAAGGTGACCATGTCGCCATTGACCAGCGCCCGGATCTTGACGGGTCCGTCGGCGCCCTGCCTGGCCGGGAGGTTCCATTGGCGCGCGCGATTGGCCAGCGCGTAGCCCAGCAGTCCCTCCAGCTGCGCCACGGGTTTGCCCGCCCGGTTCAGGATCTGCAGCTCGGCCACCTGGGCATAGCGGCTACCGCTGTTGGACAGCCGCACCACCCATTCGCCGCCCGCACGTTCCACCCGCCACGCCAGCTCCGGTTCGGGCGACGGCGTCGTGCCCGCCACGAACACCGGCACCGAATAGCGCAGCCGCAGCACCACGCCATTCACCGCGGCCGAGGACGGGTCGGGAATCTCGTCAATGATGAGGCGAAAACCCTGCTGCCGCGCCGGCGCATCCTTGGACACCCGCACCAGCCGCACCAGTTGCTCGCCGCCCGGCGGCACCTGGATGATCGGCGGACTGGCCTGAATGTCGGAGGTGGGCGACAGCACGTCGTCGCCATCGGCCTGCTCCCAGCCGTAGATACGCACCTGCCCGTAGATCGGCGTGGCGCCGGGATTGCGCAACATGATGCCGCCCGCGCCCTGCGTTGGCGCAAGCTCGACCAGCACCGGAGAAATCTGCAGGGCAGCCGCCCCCGCCGCGCCGCCCCAGCCAGTCAGACAGGCCGCCAGACAGGCCGCAAGAACCGCCCGAAAGAACTTCCGCATCGGGCGGCTCCCTTAGAAGTAGACCGTCGCGGTGACTGTGGAAGAGTAGGTGCCGGGCGCCGGCGTGGTCTGCGCGGGCACGACGCCGTTGACCTGGATGGGCGTGGCCGCGCCGGTCCCGGTGCCGCCCACGCGGGCCGCCACATCGGCATCGCCCCACACCACCGTCGTGCTGCCCGGCTTGTAGAGCTGATAAGCCACGGTGGCGGTATTGGCGCCGGTGCCGCTCAGGAACCGCTGCGCTTCCGTGGACCCCGTGCCCGTGCCCGCATTAAGGCCGACGGTATACGGCGTGGTATTGCTGCACGTAACGGAGAGATTGGTGTTGCCGGTAACCGCGGTATTCAGCACGCCCTGGCTGCCGAAATTCAGATCGGTCGCGGAAATGACGCAGTTTGCGGTAATGGTGAGCGTGACGTTGAAATTGGCGGTGGCGGTCTGAGCGAGCGCCATGCCGGGCGCCGCGCCACCTATGCACAGACACAATGTCGCTGCGCGCAAGGTCGAGCGTTTCATGAAAAATGCCTCCACGGTATTCGGTTGCACCATCAATCCTGCTGCGGATAATCGTACGTCCAAATATTGGAACGCGGAACTAAATGGTTTCGTATTCAGGGGGCATTTCTTACGATTATTAACGAATCAATCGTTAATATCGCAGCGCAATATTTGACGCTACCTCTGAACGCACGGCGAAAATAGGCGTACATATTGTTGTATTTGAATTTCCCGTGGCGTTTCATCAGGTGACAATTGCCGGCCGATTATCCGATTGGATAATCATCATGCTTTGGATGATTAATCCGCCGCGCGTGCCATTCCCGACGTCGTACGCTGCGGCCCAGCCGCGATCGTCGCGCCAGCTGAAGATCCGTCGAATTCAAACAGCGCATTAGAATCTGTCCCTACGACTCCAGGCGCTCCGCCCGGACGCCCTCGCAGCGCAGCCCATCCATGCTCTCGTTCTCCCGCAGCACCGTCTATCCGGCCGGCGTCGGCCTGCCCGCCGCCGAACGCCTGGGCGCCCTCGTGGCCGTCATGCTGGCGGTCTGCATGGCCAGTCTGGACACGGCCATCGCCAATACCGCGTTGCCCACCATCGCGCGAGACCTGCAGGCCAGCGAGGCGGGCTCCATCTGGGTCATCAGCGGCTACCAGCTTGCGATGGTGGCCGGCCTGCTGCCGGCGGCCGCGCTGGGCGAGATCCTGGGGCACCGGCGCGTCTACATCGTCGGCCTCGCGGTCTTCACGCTGGCCTCTTTGGCAAGCGGCCTGGCGCCATCGCTGCCCGTGCTGGTGACCACGCGCATCCTGCAAGGCCTGGGCGCGGCGGGGGTGATGAGCGTGAACGGCGCGCTGCTGCGCTTTATCTACCCCTCGCACATGCTGGGCCGCGGACTGGGCCTGAACGCCATGGTCGTCGGCCTGTCGTTTGCGGGCGGACCGACCGTGGCGTCGGCCATCCTGTTGCTCGGCTCGTGGCACTGGCTGTTCCTGGTCAATTTCCCCATCGGCATCCTGGCCGGTGCGCTGGCCCTGCGCGGGCTGCCGGACACCACGCGATCCAATCACGGGTTCGATGGCATGGCTGCGGTGCTGTGCGCCCTGACGCTGGGCCTGCTTGTCCTGGCGACGAACGAACTTGCCCACGGCGCGCCGTGGCCGCGCGTGGCGCTGGAAGGCGCCGTGGCGGCGGCCAGCCTGTGGCTGCTGATGCGGCGTCAGGCCGGCCATCCCGCGCCCATCCTGGCCGTGGACCTGCTGCGCCGTCCCCTTTTTGCCCTGTCCGCCGCCACGGCCGTGTGCGCGTTCGCCGCGCAGGCGCTGGCCTTCGTGTCGTTGCCGTTCCTATTCCAGACGGTGCTGGGCTACAGCCAGGTCCAGACCGGCTTTCTGATCACGCCGTGGCCCGTGGTGGTGGCTTTCATGGCGCCCATCGCGGGCCGGCTTTCGGATAGCTACCCGGCCGGCATGCTGGGTGGCGTGGGACTGGCGATGCTGGCGCTGGGCATGGCGCTGCTGGCGCTGATGCCGGCCGACCCGTCCGTGCTGGACATCTCGTGGCGCATGGCGATCTGCGGCGCGGGCTTTGGCTTTTTCCAGTCGCCCAACCTACGGGCCATCATGACCTCCGCGCCCGCGTCGCGCGCCGGCGGCGCCAGCGGCATGATCGGAACCGTGCGCCTGCTGGGCCAGGCATCCGGCGCGGCAATGGTGGCCGCGTGTTTCAACGTGTCCACCACGCACGGCGCCATCGCGGCGCTGTGGCTGGGCGCCCTGTGCGCCGGGCTCGCCTGCATCGCCAGCTTTGCCCGGCTGCGGTTCGACGCAAGCGAACCCGCGCAGACGCCCGCCTCCCGCTGACGAAACCACGCGGGCCGTCCGGCGCACGCGCGTGCTCCAAAACGCAACACTGTTGCCGTTCGTGTCGATATATTCGCCCATCGCGTCGACATATTCGTAAGATGTGCAACATCCGGCTAAATAAGGCCCAGGCCACGTCGTTGTCCTTAAGCAGGCTTGCTGCACCTTTGGGACGACGCGTATGACACAGTTTCTGAAAGACATCACCATCCGCCGCATGATCCTGAGCACCTTGCTCGTGATCAGCCTTTTCATCGCGGGCCTGTCGGCCATCAGCGTCCATGGGCTGCGCAGCGCCGGCGAAGCGCTTGCAGCCAGCAACGATCTTCTGAATGAGGTATCCGCGCTTTCCCGCGTCAACGACCAGATCATGCGCGCCCGGCTGCGGCTGTCGCGCCAGCTGGAATATGTTGCCGGCGGCCAGAAGGACCTGGCGGCGGCGGAAGGCCGCAGCATCGACACGGCGCTGACCGAAGCAAAAAAACACCAAGCGCAGTTCATTGAACTGGCCCGCCGGGACGCGCCCACGGCGCTGCTGGACGCGATGCGCTCGGGCTTTGACGCCCTGGTCAACGGCATTGACGTGCAACGCCAGCATCTGGACGCCGGGGCCGTGGACAAGGCGCGCGCGCAGGCGGCCGGACCGGTCGTCACCGCCAGCCGCAGCTTCGGCAAGGGCATGGAGGATTACGAGGCCTACGCCAAGGCCCGCGAAGTCCAGTTGTGGGCGGACGCCGACGCCAACCGCCGTCAGGCCTACACCGGCATGGGCGTGGTCCTTGGCATCTGTCTGCTGCTGCTGATCCTGGGCGACCGCTATGTCGTGCATTTCGTGAAGCGTCCGCTGGATTCGCTCAAGGGTCATTTCCAGCGCATCGCGGGCGGCGACCTGACCACGCCGATTCCGTCGTTCGGCAAGAACTGCGTGGGCCAGATCATTCCTTTCCTTCAGGACATGCAGGCAAGCCTGGTGCGCACCGTGCATGCCGTGCGCGATGGCGTGGTCGAGATCAACACGGGCTCCAGCGAAATTGCGGCCGGCAACCAGGACCTGTCCAGCCGCACCGAGCAGCAGGCGGCGTCGCTGGAGGAAACCGCGGCCAGCATGGAGCAGTTGCTGTCCACCGTGACCAGCAATGCCGAAAATGCCCGCATGGCCAACGAGATGGCCGCCACCGCCTCAGACGTGGTGCAGCGCGGCGGCGACGCCGTGCAGGCCGCGGTCAGCACGATGCGCAAGATCGCGCAGGATTCGAGCCGCATCGAGGACATCGTCGGCGTGATCGACGGCATTGCGTTCCAGACCAACATCCTGGCCCTGAACGCGGCGGTGGAAGCGGCGCGCGCCGGCGAGGAAGGCAAGGGCTTTGCCGTGGTGGCTGCCGAGGTCCGGTCGCTGGCGCAGCGCAGCGCCGGCGCCGCCAAGGAGATCAAGCAACTGCTGGACGCCTCGGGCGCGACCGTGCAGGCCGGCTCGGCGCAGGTCGAGGCGGCGGGCCTGACGATGACGGAAATCCTGGAGACCATCGAACAGCTGACGATGCTGGTGAACGACATCGCCAGCGCATCCAACGAGCAGGTGACCGGCATCGACCAGGTCAACACCGCCGTCACGCAGATGGACCAGGTGACGCAGCAGAACGCCGCGTTGGTCGAAGAAGCCGCGGCGGCGGCCTCGTCGCTGGAAACGCAGGCGCAGCGGTTGCAGGCGGCGGTCAGCACATTCCGCCTGCCCGCGCAGGGGCAGGACGCCGTCCAAGCCCCGGCCCATTCCTACGGCCAGCCGGCGCTGTTGCCGGCGTAGTGTCCCGCCTGACCGCCGGCAGGCCCTGATCCCTCACATTGCAGGGAGACGGCGCCTGCTGCGGGCGGGGCCTTACGAGGCCCGCGCGGAAAGCCTCAACGTCCGCCCGCGCGCGGCGACAGTTCGATCACGCAGGCGTCAAGGCCCGCCTGCGCGGTCAGGCAATATCGTGCCAGCCCCTCCTGCCCTTCGACGTGCAGGCAGTCATAACGCGACGCCAGCCGATGCTGCGCGCCGTCCAGTTCAACCGCCAGGACGCCGCCGGCATTCAGGATCAGCACGCTGCGCGCGCTGCTGTGAAACACCCAGGGATCCGCGCCCCGCACCCATTGCAGGCGGGCGTGCCACCGGTCGGGCGCATAGATCAGGTTGAAGTCACGGATCGGGCCGTCCAGCAGGCGGCAGTCCACCTGCGCATCGCCCGAAAACGCATACGCCGTGCGCGGGCCCAGCGGCGCCTGGCGATTGCCGTCCACCGTCAGTTCGATGCCGCGCCCTTCCAGCACGGTGATGATGCGCTGGAAACCGCCAAAGGCGGAAAAGCCGCCGTCCTGCGCCACGTCGGCCAGCGACAGCCGCCAGTCGAACGACGCCGCATGGCCCCCGGGGTTGCAGGCGACCTCCTGGGTCGTGCCCCCGCCATTGCGCCACGGCATGCGGGGATGGTCCTCGGCCCGGTACAGCCGCACATCAGGGAAATTCATGGCCTTGGATAAGTCCTGTAGGGGTCCGGTGGAAACACGCGAAATGAATCACGCGAAATTATAGGTCGCACGCCCCTGCCGGCTGCCCGCCCGGCTGCGCGGGCCTGGACGCGCCCCGCCGGAATCCGTATACTCCCCCCCTGTATCGAATCGGAGCTTGCCGTGCCGCACTCCCCAGAAGAAAAGAAACGCGTTGTCACCCGCCTGCGCCGCATCCAGGGGCAGGCGTTAGCATTGGAACGCGCGGTGAACGAAGGCACGGAATGCGGCGCGCTGCTGCAGCAGCTGGCGGCGCTGCGCGGCGCCACGAACGGCCTGATGGCCGAAGTGCTGGAGAGTCATCTGCGGGAAACGTTCCTGCAGTCTGCTCAGGGAAGTCCAACGGACCCCAGGCCCGAGACCGAATCGCAGATCGATGACCTTATGCGCATCGTCCGTTCCTATCTGAAATAACCCCCTCTACGTGGAGCATCGTTATGAAATCACGCGCAGCAGTCGCATTCGGCCCCGGCAAGCCGCTGGAAATCGTTGAGATCGATGTCGCGCCCCCGCAGCGCGGCGAGGTGCTGGTCCAGATCACGCACACCGGCGTCTGCCATACCGACGCCTTCACGCTGAGCGGCGACGATCCCGAAGGCCTGTTCCCCGCCGTGCTGGGCCATGAAGGCGCGGGCGTGGTGGTGGAAGTGGGCGAAGGCGTGACCTCGCTGAAACCCGGCGACCACGTCATTCCGCTCTACACGGCCGAATGCCGCGAATGCAAATTCTGCCTGTCGGGCAAGACCAACCTGTGCCAGAAGGTGCGCGCCACGCAGGGCAAGGGCGTCATGCCGGACGGCACCTCGCGCTTCAGCTACGAAGGCAAGCCGCTTTATCACTACATGGGCTGCTCGACGTTCAGCGAATACACCGTCGTCAATGAGATCTCGCTGGCCAAGATCAACCCGGCCGCGCCGCATGAAAAGGTCTGCCTGCTGGGCTGCGGCGTGACGACCGGCATCGGTGCAGTGCACAACACCGCCAAGGTCAAGGAAGGCGACACGGTCGCCGTGTTCGGACTGGGCGGCATCGGCCTGGCGGTCATTCAGGGCGCGGTGCAGGCCAAGGCCGGCCGCATCATCGCGGTGGACACCAACCCGAACAAGTTCGTGCTGGCCAGCGCCATGGGTGCCACCGACTGCATCAACCCCAAGGACTACGACAAGCCCATCCAGGAAGTCATCGTCGAACTGACCGACGGCGGCGTGGACTTCTCGTTCGAGTGCATCGGCAACGTGCACGTGATGCGCGCCGCGCTGGAATGCTGCCACAAGGGCTGGGGCGAAAGCATCATCATCGGCGTGGCCGGCGCGGGCCAGGAAATCAGCACCCGCCCGTTCCAGCTGGTGACGGGCCGCGTGTGGCGCGGTTCAGCGTTCGGCGGCGTCAAGGGCCGCACGCAACTGCCCGGCATGGTGGAAGACGCCATGAGCGGCAAGATCGATCTCGACCCGTTCGTCACCCACACACTGCCCCTGGACCGGATCAACGAAGCGTTCGATCTGATGCACGAAGGAAAGTCGATCCGGACGGTGATCCACTACTGACGTAGGCGTTCTCGCGGTAGACGCGTTCGGTATTGCCGACGAAGGTCGCCAGCGAGAACTCCTTGAGCGCCGTGCTGCGCGCATCCACGCCCATGGCGTGCAGCACGCCGCGGTTGGCCATGATGTCCGACAGCGTCCGGGCCACCGATTCCGGGGACCCGGGCGGCACCACCCAGCCGTTGCGGCCCTCGGTCACGTTCTCAGGCAGTCCGCCAACGCGGGTCACGATGACCGGCTTGCCTGCGGCCATCATCTCGCGGCAGGCAAACGAAATCGTCTCCAGCCGGGACGACAGCACAAAACCCACGTCCAGCGCCGCCAGCACCGGCTCCACATTGTCGAGCAGACCGGTGAAGACCACCTGATCCTGCATGCCCAGCGCGGCCACCTGGTCGAGCATGTCGTCGCCCGGCATCGCGCCGGCAATCAGGATGGCGACCTGCTCGCGCTGCGCGGCGGGCAGCAAGGACACGGCGGCCACCATGTCGATCCAGCTCTTGTAATCCGCGGTGCCGGCGTTGCTGCCGACGACCAGCCGGTTGCGCAAGGCCGGCGGCAGGAAGCGCGCGCGCGCCTCGGCCTTTTCGGTGCGGCAGGCCGGGCGGTACTTCTCGGTATCTACCCCGTTGTGCACCACGCGCAGATCTTCATCGCGAAACACCGACTGCTTCATGCGCCGGAACGTGTGGCTGCACACGCAGATGACGCGATTGGTGGCCCACTTGGCGCGCAGGCGCACGCCCAGGCTGCTGGCGCTGCGGTCGTTGTGCTGCGTGTAGACGATGAAGGGGCGCTTGTTTCCCATCCCCAACGTCGCCAGCATGCACAAGCGGTGATCGGCCGAGCCATTGACGTGGATGACGTCGAACTGTTCCTGGCGCACCAGGTTGCGCAGGCGGCGCAGCGCGGACAGCTGTTCGGCCAGCGAGCCCTTGAATTCGAGATCGATGGTGCGCAGGCCCGGCAGGGCCTCGGCCTCGGCCAGCAGCCGGCTCTTGCGCGGCGCACCGACCATGACCTGCGATTTCTGGCACAGGATGCGCGCCAGCGACATGACGTAGGTCGTGTGCCCGCCGCCATCGCCCTGGTGGAAATTGGTGTAGAGGATCTTCATGATTCGGGTCTCGTCGGCGGTTGCGTGGCGGGGTCGAGCAGACAGCTCCAATGCCGCTTTTCAAAAATGTCGTCGCCCAGCCGGCTGAGCAGCGACAGGTTGTAGACCTGGATGCCGCGCGCGCGCAGCAGCTTGCCGGCCTGCCGGAATGCCGGCTCGATGTGGCCGGCAAACTGGCGGTCCAGCGCGGTGGGCAGTTGCGCGCCGGCTTGTTCGTAGAAGCGCGGGCCTGCGGTGGCCGTCAGGTCCAGCCCATGCAAAAACACCGTCCGGGCACCCAGCCACGCCAGCAATTGCAGGGACGTGTAGGCCACCGTGCCGCCGCCGAACAGGCCGCGCGCCGCATTCAGGCTGAAGCCGTGGGCGTGCATCGGATGATGCGCATCGAACAGCACCAATTCCGGGTCGCCGGCCAACTGCGCCTGCAGCGCCTGCGGTTCGGCGCGCGGCTGCTGGGCGCGTTGATGCACTTCCTCGAAAAGCGCGATGCGGCAGCGAACGGCCCGATGGTCGAACAGCAATGCGATCCAGCGGTACACCTCCGGCGTCACGAAAAGCACCAGATCCTGGTCCAGCACCTGCGCCACGAGGTCGCGGCGCTTCTTGACGAATCCAGCGTCCAGCATGGCGTAGTAATGAAAGCGCAGCGCCGGATGCCGGGCGCGCAGGGCGATCGAGCCGTTCACGCCCATCACGGTGCGCATGCGGCATTGCGCGTAATCGATCTGCGCGACCGATGGGCCGCTGAGAATCAGATGGGCATCGCCGCCGATGCCGCGTGGCAATTGGTCCAGTGAAACGGTTGCCGGCCCGCGCACCCCATGCAGGTTGCAGCCGGTCAGGCGGTCGGGGCCATCGCGCCGCACCGTGACAAACGGCCAGAGCGTCTCGTTGTGGCGATGCGCCTTGGACCGCGTGACGCGATACAGGTAGCGCAGGCCCTTGGTGAGGGGACGAGAGCGCAGCAAGCGGGGAACGAGCGCAAGACGGGGCATGTGGATTGCGCGGGTACCGCGGCGTAGCCTGACAACGGCCTGATTCTACGAAGCGCCTCGTCCGAAATCGCGAGGGGATTATGTGAGATGTAACCCTTTGAAGAGTCGAACAATCCGCCCCCGAATTTGCGCGATCCTTCGGGGGCTGGCCCATGTCTTTCATCATATGGAAAACCACCCGTCCTTCCGTGAGGACCCGCCGGCCCGAGCGTCGCGCGGCGTCCTGCCAACGGCGTCCCCCAGACGGACGAGGCGTTTTCACCCGATTACGTTTTGCGCCAAAGAAGTCATCCTCTGATATCGTTCCGGCATCTTCCCTTGCCCGCCACGCCCCCTTGATGAGCGCCATCCGCCCCGACCACCCCGACCTGCAAGACGCCATCGCCGATGCCATCAGCACCGCCACGCGCGGCGCCGGGCGCGTCAACATCCTGGTCGCCGGCAAGACGGGCGTCGGCAAGAGCACGCTGATCAACGCCGTGTTCCGCGGCGATCTGGCCAGGACGGGCGCGGGCAAGCCGGTCACCCAGACCATTCAGGAATTCACCCGGCCGGGGCATCCGCTCACCATCATCGATACCCGCGGGCTGGAAGTCGCCGACTACGCGCGCTCGCGCGAACAGCTTGCCGAACTGATCGAAGAGCGGTCGGCGTCGGACGACCAGGACCGGCACCTGCATGTGGCCTGGCTCTGCATCCAGGACAGCAGCCACCGCGTCGAGGACGCGGAAATCGAACTGTGCGACATGCTGGACAAGGCCGGCATCCCTGTCATTGCCGTGCTGACCAAGGCGCGCAAGAACAGTCCCTTCCTGGAAGAGGCCCGCAAGCTGCTGCCGCGCGCCCGGCAGGTTGTGGCGGTGCGCGCGCTGCCCGAATGGATCGAGGAACTGGACGCCGAATTGCCGCCCATGGGGCTGGACCGGCTGATCGAGGTGACGGCCGAGCACGTGCCCGAGGCCCAGCAGCGCGCCTATGCCAACGCGCTATCCACGCGCAACAAGAAGGCCCTGGAAGTAAAAAAAAAGCGGGCTGAGATCGAGGTGAACGTGGCCGCGGGCCTGGCCGCATCGGCCGCCGCCGCGCCCATTCCGTTCTCGGACGCCTTTGCCCTGGTGCCTATCCAGGTCGGCATGATCGCCAAGATCGGCATCACCTTCGGCATGGAACTGAACACCACCGCGATCACCACGCTGGTCACGTCCACGCTGGGCGCGTCGGCCGCCACGCTTATCGGGCGCTCCGTCGTCTCGGGCATGCTGAAGTTCATCCCGGGTGCAGGCAGCGCGGTGGGCGGCACCATCGCGGCCACCACGGCCGGCGCCATCACCAAGCTGCTGGGCAATGCCTACATCGCGGTGCTGCACGACTTTTGCCTGAAGCATCCGGGCAAGGACATCGACGTCCCGATGATCGCGCAGGCGCTCAAGCAACGCGTCAAATTCTGATCGCGCGGCGATGCAATGAAATGAGATTGAGCGCCAAGATTCGATAGATTGTTCTTTTTGGTGACAGCGCGGTTAATACTGGCGCACTCACGACGTAAATCTAGTCACCACTCCCATTCTTTCAGGGCAGATCCGCCCACGCGCGTTGCCGCAACGCGGCCCGTGTGCGCAAAGCCCGCCGCCTCCCATGATCCTCGCCAATTCCGACGTCCTGTACCGCCACCTGGTGCAAGGCGTCGTCGACTACGCCATCTACATGCTCAACCCTGATGGCACGGTCGCCAACTGGAACGCTGGCGCGCAACGCGCCAAGGGCTACACCGCCGACGAAATCGTCGGCCGGCATTTCTCCTGCTTCTATACCGAGGAAGACCGGGCGCGTGGCGTGCCGCAGGGCGGCCTGGCCACCGCGCGGGAATCCGGCAAGTTCGAAGCCGAGGGCTGGCGCGTGCGCAAGGACGGCACGCTGTTCTGGGCGCACGTCGTCATCGACGCCATCCATGACGATACGGGCACGCTGATCGGCTTTGCGAAGGTCACGCGCGACAACACCGAGCGGCGCGAACGCGAACAGCAGCTGCTCAAAGCCAAGCAGCTGGCCGAGCACTACAACAGCGAGCTCACGTCCATGTCGACGTTCCTGCAGGCGGTGGTGTCGCACATCCCCTCCTGCGTGCTGGTGCTGGATGCGGTGTCGCGCCAGTTCCTGCTGGCGAACCGGCAGGCCGAAGAGACCTTTGGCGGCAGCCCGGGCGGCCTGAAAGGCAAAACCGCGCAGCAATGCCTGCCCGAGCTGGTGTGCGCATTCTTCGACCGCCTGACCAACGACGCGCTGCGTTCGGACGGCGCCATGCGCGAAGAGGAAGAGGAACTGGCCACGGCGCGCGGGCCGCGCACGTTGCACACCAAGACCCTGGCCTTTCACAGCACGGACCCGCGTTCCCGCTACGTCCTGCTCATCGCGGACGACGTCACCGACGAGAACGCCGCCCACGCGCAGGTGCGCTACATGGCGCACCACGACACGCTGACGGGCATGCCCAACCGCCGGCTGTTCCGCGACCGGCTGCTGAGCGCGCTGGGTTCGAGCCGCGACCGGTCGACCGCCGTGCTGTGCCTGGACCTGGACAATTTCAAGAGCGTGAACGACACGCTGGGCCATCAATCCGGCGACGAACTGCTGCGGCTGCTGGCCAAGCGCCTGCCCCGGCACCTGCGCGAACAGGACACGCTGGCGCGCCTGGGCGGCGACGAATTCGCCATCGTGCTGCCCAACATCGCGGAACAGGACGACGTGCGCAAGCTGGCCGAGCGCCTGATCGAGGCCGTGCGCCAACCCTTCGAGATCGCCGGCCACACGGTCCCCGTCAGCGTGAGCATCGGCATCGCGATCTCGGAGTCGCAGTCGCTGTCGGCCGACCACCTGCTGCGCTACGCGGACATGGCGCTGTACGAGGCCAAGCGCAATGGCCGCAACTGCCTTGCGTTCTTCGAGCCCGACATGGAAGCGGCCGCGCTGCGGCGCCACGAGGTCGAGATGGACCTGCGCCAGGCGATCATCTCGCAACAGCTGCAGCTGTATTACCAGCCCATCATGGACGTGAGCCACGTGCGCATCGTGGGCCGCGAGGCGCTGATGCGCTGGCAGCACCCGAAAAAGGGCCTCATCATGCCGCAGGACTTCATCCCCATCGCGGAAGAAACCGGGCTCATCCACGAACTGGGCGCGTTCACGCTGCACGAGGCGTGTCTGGAAGCCATGCGCTGGGACGACCACGAAACCGTGGCGGTCAATTTGTCTGCCAGCCAGTTCACCAACGGCGCGCTGGTGTCGCTGGTGGAATCGGCGCTCGCCAAATCCGGCTTGCCCGCCCGCCGCCTGGAACTGGAGATCACCGAATCGGTGCTGCTCACCAATTCCTCCGGCAACCTGGATACGTTGCACCGCCTGAAGGAACTGGGCGTCAAGGTGGCGCTGGACGACTTTGGAACCGGCTATTCGTCGCTGGGCTACCTGCGCACCTTCGAGTTCGACAAGATCAAGATCGACAAGTCGTTCACGCAGGACGTCGGGTCCAGCCGCGAGGCGCTGGCCATCATCCGCGCCATCAATGGCATCGGCCGCAGCCTGGACATCCCCACGACGGCCGAGGGTGTGGAAACACCGGAGCAGTTGCAACGGCTGACGGCGGAAGGCTGCTCGCACTTTCAGGGATATCTGCTGGGCCGTCCCGTGTCGCACGGCGACACGCACACCGGCCCGGCACAGACCTATACTTCCTAGACACCGGCCGCGATGCGACGCGCCATCGCGCCGGCGCAGTGCGCCTGGCGCGTCTGCTGTTCCAACACGCAGCCCCTTTGCGGGACATGCGAGAAGGAGAGCCTCATGACACGCAAGTACATCGATTGCCGCGAGTATCCGAGCGAGATGAACTGCTCGGTGGCCTTGTCCGCGGACTCGGACGAGGAACTGCTCGAAGCCGCGGTGCAGCACGCCACCACGGTGCACAAGCACGCTGACTCG
Source organism: Achromobacter sp. E1 (assembly GCF_037039475.1). NCBI lineage: Bacteria > Pseudomonadati > Pseudomonadota > Betaproteobacteria > Burkholderiales > Alcaligenaceae > Achromobacter > Achromobacter sp. E1. Next base: position 315,790 of record NZ_CP146253.1, on the reverse strand, counting down.
CCTGAACTGCGCACGCGGCTCAAGTCTCTTTTCCACCACGGCACGCCGCCTGTCGAAGCGCCCCGCCGGGGCTGACGTCGCGCGCTGTTCGGGCCTTGCCGGCGGGCAGTCAGCCTTGCCGTCAAGGCCCGCCCTTCCCAGGCAAGCCCCGACACTTGGACCGGCGCGTTACCCCGCCTGACCGGCCTCGGCGACCCAGCACAGCGTGTTGACCAGCGCCATCTGCTCGGGCGTCTGGCATCGCACGGACAGCAAGGCGGGGCTGGCGACCAGGATCGCCAGCGACTTGGCCCGCGATACCGCCACATTCAGCCGGTTCCTGCTGAACAGGAATTCCATGTCGCGCGGCATGGTCTCGCCGCTGGAGGTGGCCATGGAAATGATCACCACCTGCGCCTCCTGGCCCTGGAACTTGTCGACCGTCCCCACCCGCGCGCCCTCGGGCAGCGCCTGCCGCAACGTATTGACCTGCACGTTGTACGGCGCCACCACCAGCACGTCGTCGGGCGTGATGGGCACCGCGCGGCCCGTGTTGTCCAGATAGCGCTGGCGCATCAGGCTGCCATACAGCGCGGCGACTTCGCGCGCTTCCTCGTCGCTGGACTGCGCATTGCCCTCGTGCACGACCGGCACGTACCGGATGCCGCTGGCGGCCAGTGCGTCCGCAGCGTCCGCGCCCAGCACCAGGCCCTGCCCGGCCGCCGATTCCGCGGCGCGCAGCCGGCCGTCGTAGATGGCGTCCGAAATGAAACCGCAGATCGCCGGGTGCATGCGGTACGAGGTGTCCAGGAAGATGCCGCGATCGGCCGCGATGGTGGCATGGCCGTTCAGCAGATATTCCAGCGTGGATTCGCCCGAGCGGCCGGGATGCGTGCCCTTGGTCGGCTGGCCCAGCTGCATCTGGTCGCCCAGCAGCACGATGTTGCGCGCGCATTGGCCCAGCGCCACCAGGTTCGCCAGACTGACCTGGCCTGCCTCGTCCACGAACAGGTAATCGAACTGCTGCTGAAAATCGGCCCGGCTAAAGAGCCACGCCGTGCCTGCCACCAGTTGATGGCGCGACAGGTCGATCTTGTCGTTGGCAAAGACGTCTTCGATGAATTCGCCGTTGAAACAGGAATCGTCGCCTTCCTTGCCCGACTTCTTGGCGCCTGTGAATGCCAGGCCCGCCTCGCGCGCCGCCTTTTCCAGGCCGGCGAGCAGGTTGTTGATGGCATGGTGGCTGTTGGACGTGACGGCGATGCGCTTGCCCTGGCGCAGCAGATGCACCAGCACGCGCGACCCGGTGTAGGTCTTGCCCGCCCCCGGCGGCCCCTGCAGGAACAGCGTGGTCTCGTCCATGCGGCCGACGATGTCCACGACCTGGTCAAGCAGGTTCGCGCCCGGATCGGCCAGCGGGGTGCCGGGCGCCACGCCGGCGATGCGCGGCGGTTCGTGCCGCAGCAGCGCGTCCACCGCCCGGAACGGCGTGCTGGCGCCATCGGCCGACGCCAGCAGCGCATCGCCATAGCGGAACATGGCATTGGCCAGTTCGTCGATGCTGACCGGCCTGCCCGGCCCGAGCGACAGGCGCTGCGGCGGCGCGGCCTTGCGCGACACGGTGAAGGTGGCCACGCCGGCACCCGGATGGCCGGCCCCCATGTCGACCGTCAGCCGGCTGATGGCCGGTCCGCCGCGCACGTCCGTACAGGCCGATCCGGTGCGCAGCTTGGTCTGCTGCGCCGGGAAGCGGTAGGTGTAGCGCAGCGATTGCGCCACGGGCTCGGGGGCCACGCTGTCGTCGCGCACCAGCCCGCCCAGGCATTCGTTGTCTTCCACCAGCTCGGCCTCGGTCGCCTCCATCCGGGCGAACATCGCCCACCACTCGGGCTTCTGCTCGCGGCGGTGAAAGTCCAGCAACTGGTAGACCAGCGCGCGGTAGCGGTCGAAGCCGGACCAGTCCGCTTCGTCGACCGGCAATGGCCCGAGCAGCGCGGCGCGATACGGCTCCAGACGCAGTTCGGCCTGAGTCTTTTCGCCGACCTGGAACCGGGCGGCATCGATCGCTTCCTGCGCGTCGCGGCGGTTCGCCCAGGGCATGCCGTCAGGACGCAGCGCGCACAGCCAGTCGCGCAGCTTGTACGTGGACAGCACATCGTCACGGTTGTAGTCCGCAATGTCCTGCAGCAATTGCGCCTCGCCCGTGCGCTTCCAGCGTTCGTAATAGACGATGCTGGCGCCGGCATTGGTCACGCCGCCCTCGCGCTGCGGCAGGTAGAAGTGTTCGATGTTCTTGATCGAATAGCCCGGCTCGGACACGCGCACGCCTTCGCGCACGACCTGGTACAGATCCACCAGCTTGTTCATGCGCAGCAGGTTGTCGACTTCGGCCTCGCGGGTGGCGTGAACCGACATCAGCCGCTTGATTGCCGTCGCCTCGTAGGGCGCGTAGTGGTAGATGTGCGCCTCGGGATGGCGGTGCAGGCGCGCCACCACGAAGTCGATGAAGGCTTCGAACGCCTGCTTTTCTTCGCTGCGGTTGTGCGCCCAGAACGGAACGAAGCGCTCCTGCCCGTCGTCAATGACGTACAGCCCAAACAGATACTCCAGCCCGCCTTCCTCGAGCGGATCGCCTTCCATGTCGAAGAACATGTCTCCCGGGTCCGGCTGCGGCATGCGTTCGAAACCGCGCGGCGCGGCATCGTCCGGGTCCTTGGCGATGCGGTCCCAGTGACGCCCCCCGTCGGTCCGGGCGCGCAACTGCAGCGCCGCCTGCGCCCGCAGCTTGTGCAGGATGGCGGGCTCCATGCGCGCCACGGCGGCGTCCGGCGCCAGCCTGCCCAGTTGCGCCAGCGTGCGGATGCCCTGGGCGTTCAGCTTGCGGATCTGCTGCCGCGTGATGTTGGCGACCAGCGACAGGTGATCGTCTTGCACGCGGCGCGCCTTGCACAGCGGGTCCCACCGGCACTGGGCGCATTTCTCGCAAGGGTCGGGATAGGTGGCCGCATCGCCGCGCTTGTCCACGTGCGCCTCGAAGCGGCGCATGACCTGGCGAAAATAATGCGCGTAGTCGGCCACGCGCAGGGATACCTCGCGGCCGCTGCCCAGCACCACGTGCATGTACAGCGGCGCCGCGCCCTGCTCCAGGCCCAGCAGCCACGAATAGAACGAGAGCTGAATGGCGAATTTGGCGCGCGCCGAACGCGCCAGCTTGGTGTCGCTGGCCTCGTAGCTGTAGGCGCCCAGCCGCGACGGGCGCGCGGTCTTGAGCAAGAAATCGGCATGGCCGATATACCGGTCGTGACGAAACGCCGCTTGGTAGATCACGTCGGCGCCGTCCGCCATCGCCTCGCGCGTGCGGGCCAGACGCGCGGCCAGTCCGTCGCCCGCCTCGCTCACATCGACGATCCGCCGTCCGCTGGCGCGCAGGCGTTCCAGATACGCGCGTTCGTGGTCCAACCCTTTTTGCTGGATCAGTTCGAGCTGTTCGTCCTCTTCTGCTTGCGGCAACGGGTCGTCCAGATTGATCAGATCCAGCGTGGTGAGGTGCTCGCATTCCAGAAACGCCCCCAGATCGGAAGCGGAAAACAAAAGGCGGTCGCCGTTTTTTTGCATGGTGCGGGAAGGAGCCGGTGCGATGGCGGGGGCCAAGAATAGCAAATGAAGCTGCGGCCATTATGCAGCCGGATAATCAAGTAATCGGCTGAAATACCGTCCCGAGTGATTCAACCCCTTTTTGTCCAAATACGCTCTCATAATCCGTTGTGTTTCAGAGAATGGAAGCGACATGCCTGGTTTGTTCGATACGATTATCTTCAGCCTTGATCGCGCGGTATATAACGGGCGGCTCGCATGAAACTTCGCACACTCGATATTCCCGATTCGCTCGTGCAACTGCTGCGCGACGCGCGCCTTGTCGTCGTGCTGACGGGATCGGGACTGAACCCCGCCAGCCGCCTGCCGCAAAGCCGGGATGGCATGCGCGGGCTGTGGGCCCGCTACGACGCTGCGGCGCTCGCCACCGACGAGGGATTCCGCAGGGATCCGGCGCTGGTGTGGGCCTGGCACGAGGAACGGCGGCGCCGGGCGCTCGCCGCCACGCCCAACGCGGCGCACCGCGCGATTGCCGCGCTGGCCGAGCGCGTGCCCGGCACATTCGTGGTGACGCAGAACGGCGACACGTTGCACGAACGCGCGGGCAGCCCGCGCATCCTGCACCTGCAAGGCCGGTTCGACCAGCCGCGATGTTCGGCCTGCGCCATGCCCCATACGCTGACGGCGCCGCCGGACGCGCCCGCGCGGCATGGCCCGTATCCCCCCGCGCCCGCCTGCCGCATCTGCGGCGGCCTGGTGCGCCCGGGCCGGCTGTGGCACGGCGAGGCCCCCGCGCCCGCGGTGTGGCGGGTGGCCAAGGGACTGGCGGCCAACGCCGATCTGGTCCTGACGGCTGGCACGTCATGCCAGACGTCCGCGGCGGCCGAACTCTGCTACGAGGCGATGGGATACGGCGCGCAGCTTGTGCAGGTCAATCCCAACCCCACGATGCTCGATCGCGTGGCCAGCCACAGCATCAGGGGTCCGGCCGAAAAGGTGCTGCCGCTGCTGCTGGCGCGCGCGTGGCCCGGATGATGCGGGGCGGGCTAGAGGTAGCGGCGCGCCAGTTCGCGCGCCTCGTGGGCAAAGCGGTTGCGAATGGCCTCGGGTTCCAGCACCTCGATCGACGACGCGTGGCCGTGCAGCAATTGCCACAGCATGACGGATGGGCGCACGGTGGCCGTCAGCATGAAACCGTGCTCGTCCTCTTCGATCTGCTGATCGCCCGACAGCCAGAACTCGCGCAGCGGATGGCGGCGCCGGCGGCCGTCGTCCATCATGGGTTCGGCGGCGTGCAGCCGGATCCGGGTTTCCTCGCCCGGATCGAAGTTCAAGGCTTCCTCGCGGCGCACGAAGTCCTGCAGGTCGAACGTGGGGTCCGGATCGGCCGGCTCGTCCAGCAGCCGCACCTCGGACAGCCTGTCCATGCGGAACAGGAATCGCCTGCCCGGCTGGCTCGGCCCCCACGCCACCATGTACAGCACGCCCGCGCGGTCGACCATCGCCAACGGCGTCATCACGTAAAGGCGCTCGGCAGGCGTCTTCTCGCCAAAGGGCGTGTTGCGAAATGACAGTTTGCGGTTGTAGTACAGCGCGCCGCTGACCTGGCGGTAGACCTCGGCGGACACCGTGGGCAGCACGATGGGATGCGTGCCGTCGATACGCAGGATCTTGCGCGCCCAATCATGCGCCGGTCCGATCGCAGGCTGGGAGCGATGCGTCTGCAGATATCGCCACGCGCTGTCGAAGGTGCCTTCCAGGTCGTCCAGCACGACGGCCGGCAGGTGGCGGTCGGCCACCTGCTTGAGCGCGCACATGGCCATCGCCATGTTGGCGTTCATGTTCTGGATGTGGAAATCGGTGCGCCGCAGGGTGCGGTACCAGAGCTTGCCGCGGGTGGCGCCCACACTGCCGACGCAATCGAGCTTGAGCAGCGTGCGGCGGATCTGCTTGTCGCCCGGCGCGGGGTTCAGCAGCGTCGCGAGCCGGTTGCGGATTTCCGCCATGCCCATGCCCCTCTCCATCGCTTCGGCCTCTTCATCCTCGACATACGGCAGGATGCGCAGCAGGTTATCGACAAGCGTATGGTCCAGTCCCATGGCAGATACAACAAATTAACCCGTTAAACAACGCAGGCATTCTATCTGCAAAACCGGCCAATAATAATTTCGGGCGGGAAAGATAATGCGGCCAGCGCGCCCGGACTGAGCCTTTGGATTATGTCGGTTGTGCCGAAAATAAATTAGACATACGACAACCTGCACACTGCAAATCAGTCGGCGACGATCTCGCTCAAGGGAACCGGCCGGCCGAATAGCCAGCCCTGGCCCACCGCGGCGGGCTGGCGCGCAAGCAGATAACTGGCCTGTTCCTCGGTTTCGATGCCTTCGATGATGAGGTTGATGCCCAGCTCGCGCGAGATCGCAATCACATGGTCCACGATCAGGGTGCCTGCGTCCTCGGCGCCGATGGCGCTGGTGAAGCTGCGGTCCAGCTTGATCGCGTCGGCCTGCAGTTCGGCCAGGTAGTTCAGGTTCGAATGGCCGGTGCCGAAATCGTCGATGAATACCTTGAAGCCCTTGCCGCGCAATGCCTTGACCATCGCCAGCACATGGCCGTCGGATAACGGCGTGCCCTCGGTAATTTCCAGCGCCACATTGGCGGGCATCAGGCCGCGCTCGCTGACCGCGTCCATCAGGAAGTTCCGGTAGCCCGCGTCCTTCAGGTCCGCCGCCGACACGTTGATGCTGACGTAGAGCGCCGGGTTGCTCCGAAGGCGTTCGTGCAGATCGCGCAGCGCCTGCGACGTCACCAGCCGCGACAACGCGCGGCCCAGTCCCATCGCCTCGGCCAGCGGCACGAACAGGATCGGCGAGACGTCGCGGCCGCGGGCGCGCCAACGGGCAAGCGCCTCGAAGCCGGCCAGTTGCCGCGTGGCGAGCTGGCGCAGCGGCTGGTAGTGGACCTGGATGTCGCCGGCCAGGATGGCCTTGCGCAGCTCGGTCCGGGCGCTGCCCGCGTGCAGGCGCCACATGACGCAAAGGCCGGCCAGGAAGGCAAGCGCCAGGGCGCCGACGACCGACATCACCATCGCGGGAAGCTGGAACCAGGCGTCGGACCGCAGCCGGGACACGACGCAGATATCCGGGCCGCCATCCGGCGCGCACAGCCAGGCGCGGCGCTCGGGCGCGAAGCCAAGACCGTGGCCGGCATCGCCATCGGCGGGCACGTCCAGATCGTGCGCGCGGCCGAAGCGCCGGTACACGTGGCTGCCGTCTCGCGTCACGATCTTGGCGTCGATGCCCGAGCCCGGTTCGGGAAAGCCGTCGAACGCGCCCGGCGCCGTGAACACGATGACGTCGCGCAGTGAAGCCATGTCGCCGATGATGCGGCGGTCGACGATATTGGCCGCGCCCACCCAGAGCTGCAGTCCGCTGGACACCGTGAACGCCGGCGGCGGCAGGGCCAGCGGCTCGGGCAGCTTGCCCCAGGCGGCCGAGCAACGCAGCATGCCGCCCAGCGTGCGGCCGATGTCGCGGATGTAGGTGGAATTGAAGAGCAGCACGCGCAGCGTCGCGACGTCCGCCTCAGAGCACAGGGCGCCGCCCTGCGTGGCCGCGGCCATGAGACGGTGGCCCTCCTGCGCCACGCGCAGGGCGTGCGCCAGCAGCCGGGCGTTATGCCCGGCAAGCCTGTCGTCGGCCTGATTCAGCTCGATCTGGCGTCCAGCCAGCACCCCCGCGAGGAATCCAAGCGCCGACAACAACAACACGAAAGCCGCAATTCTGGGACGTGACATGGGGACCGGTGACCATGGGCGGCGCGTGGTAAGTCATTCTGCGCGTAAGGCAATGTAACCGAAGATTCACATCCTTAAACGGGAAATTCACCCCTGCGGACCCGTCAATTGTGGCTTTCGAAACGGGGCCCTGCCCCACACGCCGCCCTCGCCAGAATCCCGGTCTGCGTAGCCTGGCCGCCCGTTCTACGGGGAAACCCGATATCAGAATTTGCGCGACGCCCATGATCCCGCGTTATGCACAGGTACGGACCGGCCCGAGGCCATGCCGAAATTTTCCAGGCAGATCAACGGGTTGCATCGACGCCCGCCGCCCGCTGCGCGCGCCCCGCGCGCGATTGGGCGCGGTATCGGATCGGCTCGGACCCGGGCATGCTTGCGGCCTTCGGCCATTCTTCTGGAGATTCCTGTGACCCCCTCTTCCCCGTCCCGCAAAATGGGCCTGGCCGTCGCTCAGATGGGCGCCGTCAATCTTGCCGATTCCCGCGCGGCGGTCGTGCGCCGTCTCGTCGAGATGATGCGCGAAGCTGCCGCCCGCCAGGCGGAATTCGTCGTGTTTCCCGAGCTGGCGCTGACGACGTTCTTTCCCCGCTACTGGATGGACGACGCCGAGGCGGTGGAGCGCTACTTCGAGAAGAGCATGCCCAACGCCGACGTGCAGCCGCTGTTCGACACGGCGCGCGAGCTGGGCATAGGCTTTTACCTGGGCTATGCCGAGCTGACGCCGCAAGGCCGCCAGTTCAACACCGCGATCCTCGTGGACCGCAGCGCCAAAATCATCGGCAAGTACCGCAAGATCCACCTGCCGGGCCACTCGGACCACAAGCCCGACGCCCCCTTCCAGCATCTGGAAAAGAAGTTCTTCGAGGTCGGCGACCTGGGCTTTGGCGTTTGGGAAACCAACGACGTGAAGATCGGCATGTGCCTGTGCAATGACCGGCGCTGGCCCGAGACCTACCGCGTCATGTCGCTGCAAAGCGCCGAGCTGATCGTGCTGGGCTACAACACGCCGTCGTTGAACATTCACTGGAACGAGCCCGCGCACCTGCGCACCACCACGCACGAGATCGTGCTGCAGGCCAGCGCCTACCAGAACGCGGTGTGGATCGGCGCGGCCGCCAAGTGCGGCTTCGAAGACGGTCATCACATGATCGGCAGCTCGATGATCGTGGCGCCGTCCGGCGAGATCGTGGCCCGCGCAAGCGGCGAGGAAGACGAGGTGATCTCCGCCCGCATCGACCTCGCGCTGGGCCAGACGTTCCGCGACCACGTCTTCAATTTCGCCAAGCATCGCAGCCCGCATCACTACAAGCTCATCGTCGAGCGCACCGGCGCGGGCGACCCGCTGCCGCGTCCCGACGCCGACTGAGGCCGAGAGCGGCTTGCCCTACCCGAGATTGCCCGCGCCACCGCGGGCAATTTCTTTTGGGTGCCGCCGCCTTCGCGCTGCTAGACTGCCCGGTGGCCCCTTGATTGACCGACCATGCAGGCAACGATCCGATGCGCTTAATCGACACCGAGCAGACCCGCAACGCCCTGTCCTTCGACACCGTCATTCCCGCCCTGCGGGACGCCTTCCGCGAAGGCGCCACGGTGCCCGCCCGCCACGTCCACGCCATCCAGTCCGGCAATGCGCACGGCACCTCGCTCATCATGCCCGCGTGGAGCGAACGCGGGTATTTCGGCGTGAAGATCATCAACATCTTCCCTGACAACACGCATCAGGGGCTGCCCGGCCTGCACGCCACCTACAACCTGTACAGCGCCAGGACGGGCGTGCCGGTCGCGCACGTGGACGGCGACATCGTCACCGTGTACCGCACCGCCGGCGCCGCCGCGCTGGGCGCGGACTACCTTGCCCGCGCCAATGCCCGCACGCTGCTCATCGTGGGTTCCGGACGCATCGCGGGACTGGTGGCGCAGGCCATGCGCACCGTGCGCCCGATCGAGCGTGTGCTGGTCTGGAACGTGCGGGCGGCGGGCGCCGAGGCGCTGGCGGCCCGCCTGCGCGGCGAAGGCTTCGATGCGCAAGCCGTGACCGACCTTCAGGCCGCCACCGGCCAGGCCGACATCGTCAGCTGCGCCACGCTGTCCACCGAACCGCTCATCCGCGGCGCGTGGCTGCGGCCCGGCACGCACCTGGACCTGATCGGCAGCTTCAAGCCCGAGATGCGCGAGACCGACCCGGCCTGCTTTGACGGCACGACAGTCTACGTGGACACCGACGAAGCGCCCACCAAGTCCGGCGACCTGCTGTCGGCGCTCGAGGCCGGCGTGCTGACGCGCGAGGGCATCGCCGGCAATCTGCACCAGCTGGCGGCCGGCGAACGTCCGGGCCGAACCAACGATCAGGAAATCACGGTGTTCAAGGCCGTGGGCAGCGCGCTGGAAGACCTGACGCTGGCGACGCTGGTGTACGAATCCGTGAAGGACTGAAAGCCGGGCCCGCCGGCCCGCCAAAAAACCCCTGAAGGAGACAACGCATGACGCAGGCACGTTCCATCCAGTTGACCGAATTTGGCGGCCCGGAAGTCATGCGGTTCGCCGACACCGCGCTGCCGGCCCCCGGGTCCGGCGAGGCGCAGTTGCGGCAGACGGCCATCGGCTTCAATTACATCGACATCTACCAGCGCGCGGGCAAGTATCCGCTGCCCACGCCCACGGGGCTGGGCCATGAAGCGGCCGGCGTGATCGAGGCGGTGGGCGAAGGCGTGACGGACCTGCGCGTGGGCGACCATGTGGTCTACATGAACGCCGGCGTGGGCGCGTACGCCGACCGGCGCAACGTGCCGGCCGCGAAACTGGTGAAGATTCCCGCGGGCATCTCCGACGAGGACGCCGCAGCCGTCTTCTTCAAGGCCATGACGGCGCAATACCTGGTCAAGAAGACCTACGCGGTCCAGCCCGGCGACATCGTGCTGGTGCATGCCGCCGCCGGCGGGGTGGGTCAGATCCTGAGCGGCTGGGCGCATGCGCTGGGCGCCACCGTCATCGGCACGGCCGGCTCCGCCGCCAAATGCGACGTGGCCCGCGCGGCCGGCTGCGATGCCGCCATCGACTACTCGCAGGACGACTGGGTCCAGCAGGTGATCGCAGCCACAGGCGGCAGGAAGGCGCGCGTCGTCTATGACTCGGTGGCCCGCCACACGTTCATGGGATCGCTGGACTGCGCGGCGCCGTTCGGCATGGTCGTGCTGTTCGGCGCGGCCTCCGGCCCGGCGCCGGCCATCGACCCCGAACTGCTGAACAAGAAAGGGTGCCTGTTCCTGACGCGTCCGTCCGTGTTTCCGCACAACGCGGATACGCAGACGTTCCGCGCCAATGCGGCGGACGTCTTTGACGCCATGCGAAGCGGCGCGGTCCGCGCGGCCATCGGTGCGCGCTACGACCTGACGCAGATCCAGGACGCGCATCGCGCCGCCGAGCGCCGCGCCGTCACCGGCGCCATCGTCATCACGCCCTGACCGGCAGGCGCGCGGACCGGCGTCAGTGTCCGGCCAGCTCCATCGGCAGATGCTCGCGCATGATCTCGATGAAGCGCCGCAGCCGCGCCGGCTGAAACCGCGACGGCGCGTAGACCAGAAACACGGGCAGTGCGTCGGCGCGCCATTGCGGCGCCAGGTGCACGAGGCGGCCGGCAGCCAGATCGTCCTGCATGGCCCACGCGGACCCCAACGCGACGCCCAGCCCCTGGATGGCCGAATTGCGCAGCGCGTGCAGGCCGTCGGTGGACAGGCGCGGCTGGATATCGAAGCTCTGCCTGTCGCCGCTGCCGCAATGCGTCAGGGTCACCTCGGTGCGATAGAAGGTGCGCAGCGCCAGCCACGGCAGTCGCGCCAGTTCCGGCGGATCCTGCGGCACGGGCCCGCCGGCAAGCAGGTCCGGGGAGGCCACGACGATGCGCGGCACCTCGCCCAGCTTCACGGCGATCACCGACGGATCCGTCACGGCCCCGACCCGGATCGCGCAATCGACGTTTTCGGCGATCAGGTCCGGCATGCGGTCGTGCAGCAGCCATTCCACCCGCATGTTCGGATAGCGCTTCAGGTACTTGGCCAGCGGTTCGATGAACTGATCCTGGCCGAACACGTGCGGCGCCACCACGCGCAGCATGCCGGCGGGCTCGTCGCCCGCGCCGCGCACCTCGCTTTCGAATGAATGAAAGGTGGCGAGCAGCTCCTTGCCGCGTTCATAGCAGCGCTGCCCGTCTTCGGTCAGGCGGATGGCGTGGGTGGAGCGCTTGAGCAGCCGCACGCCCATCGTGCGTTCCAGCAATTGCAGGCGGCGGCTGACGGTGGGTTGCGTGCCGCCCATCTGGGCGGCGGCCGCCGACAAGCTGCCGGCCTCGACGATGCGCACGAAGGTTTCGATGAGCAGCATGCGGTCGGTGCCGGCGGCAACGGGGAGAGCGGGGGTGGTCATACGCCTATCGTATAACGGATGTACCCGAAGGTCGGCTACCAAAACCAGGGGTGAAAGCCCAGAATTTGCCCCGTACCAATGCCACCGGACACCACCATGTCATCCCCCATTTCCCACCCCTCCCTATCGCGCGGCCTGGTTTTCCTGCTGGCCGTGGGCGCCGGCCTGGGCGTCGCTTCCCTTTACTACAGCCAGCCGATGCTCGGCGTGCTGGGCGCGGACATCCACGCCAGCGCCGAGACGCTGGGCTGGATTCCGACGCTGACGCAGCTGGGCTACGCGTTCGGCATCCTGATGCTGGCGCCGCTGGGCGACCGCTATGACCGCAAGCGCATCATCCTGATCAAGGCCGCCGTGCTGAGCCTGGCGCTGCTTCTGGCCGGCGCGTCGCCCACGATCGGACTGCTGCTGGCCGCCAGCTTCGCCATCGGCCTGTCGGCCACGCTGGCCCAGGACATCGTGCCGGCCGCCGCCCACTTGGCGCCGGCCGAGCAGCGCGGCAAGATCGTCGGCACCGTCATGACCGGCCTCTTGCTGGGCATCCTGCTCTCGCGGGTGGTCAGCGGATTCGTGGCCGAGCAATTCGGCTGGCGCATGATGTTCGCGGCCGCCGCCGTCAGCATCGTGGCGCTGGGCGCAGCCCTGTGGCGCGGCCTGCCGCGTTTCGAACCGTCGACGCGGCTGGCCTACAGCGCGTTGCTGGGCTCGCTGCTGACGCTGTGGCGCCAGCATCCCGGCCTGCGCCGCGCCGCAACCGCGCAGGGCCTCTTGTCGCTGGGGTTCAGCGCCTTCTGGTCGACGCTGGCCGTGATGCTGCATGACGCGCCGTTCCACCTGGGCGCGGGCGCCGCGGGCGCGTTCGGCCTGGCTGGCGCCGCGGGCGCCCTGGCCGCGCCGCTGGCGGGCCGCGTGGCCGACACGCGGGGCCCGCTGGCCGTGGCCAGCCTGGGCGCCGGCCTGACGATGGTGTCGTTTGCCGCCATGATCTTCCTGCCTTTCCTGCCCCCGCACGCCGCGTTGTGGCTGATCGGCGGCGCCGCCGTCGGCTTCGACCTGGGCATCCAGACCTCGCTGATCGCGCATCAGAGCATCGTCTACGGCATCGACCCGGCCGCCCGCAGCCGCCTGAACGCCATCCTGATGACGGGCGTCTTCATCGGCATGGCCGCCGGCGGCGCGCTGGGCAGCCTGGCGCTGGCCCACTGGGGCTGGACCGGCGTGACGCTGACCGCCGCCGGCGCCGCCGCCGCCGCCCTGGCCCTGCGCCTGTGGCCCGCCAATAACCGCAACGGCGAGGCCAGCCGCTACGCGGCGTGAGGATCCCTGGCTGGCGCCGCTTCGCGGTGCTTAACCTGGCGTATTGATCTGGTCGGCCGAGATGATCTCGGCCACCAGCACCTGTCCCGGGCCGTCCAGGAAATACTCTTCCTTGGCCGGCTCGCGCAGCTTCATGTAGGCGTCCTCGCCGATCTGCATGGTGTGGCCGGCGGCCAGTTCGGCGCCGCTTTCCAGCATGTAGCTCATGATGTTGTTGAACGTCGTCGAGTAGACCTCGCCTTCGTCGTGCCCTGCCGCCAGCGCGGCGAAGTCCGGCAGGCCGAAGGCATCGCCGCCATACGTGCGCATCCATACGCCCTGCACGCCTTCGACTTCATACTTCACGAAACCGCAATACAGCATGTTCAGCGGCAGCGTGCGCAAGAGGTCCATGGTTTCCTCGCCCAGCGACTCGGCGGCGAACACGCCGGCTGGAAGCGACGTGTGCGCATGCTCGTTCAGGACGGCCAGCGCCTTGAAACCGGTCAATGCACCCGCCACCGCCGCCAGCGCCACGTACTGCTCCAAGGGATCGGTTTCGAATCCCGCGTAGTACAGGATGATGTGGCTGGCGTGGGCGCGGACCTCGTCCTTCATCGCGGCGGGATAGTGCGATGGCGCGACGCAGGTCTCGAGCGCATCCTTTGGATAGGGCGCATTGAAGCCCACCAGCCGCACGACGTGCTTGTCCCAGCCGGCCATGCCCAGGAATTCCGGCATGTCGGGCGCGATTTCCGCGCGCGCCTTGGCCATCGTCGGATGGTAGGCGCGCAGCGCATCGGCCAGCGCCGCCTCGGTGATCGCGAGCGGTTCGGCGAACAGGACCTGCAGGCTCAACGGCTGCGCGATGTCCGGGTTGGCCAACAGGGCGGCGGAATCGGCGGATTCCTCGTTGCGGCCGAAGAAGCGGGAGAAGATGCTCATACGTATCCAGGGTTCATCACAAAACGGGGACAGTATAAGGACGTGCCCCGCGCGCCTGCCGCCGGGGTCGCCATTGGATACATCTTCGTTGGTCCGCTATTCCTCGAAGCCGCGCGTACCCACCGTTTCGACCACGAAGTCGATGAAGGACTTGATGCGCGAGGAGATCGCCGTGTTCCGGTAGTACACCGCGTTGATCGGCTGCCGGACTTCAAGCAGCTGCTTCACGAAGAGCGGCTGCAGCGCGCCGCTTTTGCGGTCCGCGCGCGTCATGAAGTCGGACAGGCACACAATGCCGCCGTCGTTCAGCGCCAGCTGGCGCAGCGTCTCGCCGCTGTAGGCGCGCACCTGCGGCTTGATGTGCACCGGCTGCCCGTCGGCATCGAGCAGCGGCCATTCGTTCAGCGCTTCCAGTTGCGCAAAGCCCAGCAACACGTGCGAGGCCAGGTCCGCCGCGCGGCGGGGCGTGCCGTGCCGCGCCAGATAACCCGGACTGGCCAGCACGCGCACCCGGCTCGTGCCCAAGGCCACCGCGTGCAGCGACGAGTCCTTCAATCGCCCGATCCGAAAGGCCAGGTCGGTGCGCCGCTCCAAGAGGTCGATATTGCCTTCGTTGCTGGTCAGTTCCAGCTCCACCTGCGGATAGCGCGTGCGATAGGCCGGCGCCAGCGGCGCGATGACGTGCAGCATGAAAGGCGAGGCCGCATCCACACGCAAGAGGCCGGCGGGCTGGTTGCGCCGCAGGTTCATCAGCTCTTCGGCTTCCTCGACCGACGCAATGATGCGGCGCGCCTGCTCCAGGTAGGCCTTGCCTTCTTCGGTCAGCGCCAGACGCCGGGTCGTGCGCCGCATCAGCGTGGTCTGCAGCTTTTCTTCAAGCCGGCTCATGGTGCGGCTGGTGGCCGAGACGGTCTGGCCCAGCAACTCGGCGGCAGCGGTGATCGAGCCGCTGTCCACGATGGCGATGAAGACCTGCATTTCGTCGAGGGTGGTTTTCATAGTTGACGTTTTATCAAAAGTCTTTCGCCGATACCGGTATTTTTTTGCAAGGGTACGGCAGGCACACTACCGCCATCCCCGGACCTCGCCGGTCCGGCCCCAGTACATCCCCCAGGAGTTTTCCATGCCCATTCCCGCCTTTGGCGTCGGCACCTTCCGCCTGCAAGGCCAGACCGTCATCGATTCCGTGCGCAACGCGCTGGACGTCGGCTATCGCGCGATCGACACGGCCCAGATCTACGAGAACGAGGCCGACGTCGGCCAGGCCATCGCGGAATCGAACGTGGCCCGCGCGGACCTCTACATCACCACCAAGATCTGGGTGCCCAACTACGCCAAGGACAAGCTCGTCCCCAGCCTGAAGGACAGCCTGGCCAAGCTGCGGACCGACTATGTGGACCTGACGCTGATCCATTGGCCCGCACCGGACAACGGTGTGTCCGTCGACGAATTCATGACGGCGCTGGCCGAGGCCAAGGCGCAGGGCCTGACGCGCCAGATCGGGATTTCCAACTTTCCCATCGCCGAGACACGGGCCGCCATCGCCGCCGTGGGCAGCGGCCAGATCGCCACCAATCAGATCGAGCTCAGCCCCTACCTGCAGAACCGCAAGCTCACCGCGTTCCTGAAGGAAGCGGACATCCCGGTGACCTCGTACATGACGCTGGCCTACGGCAAGGTGCTCAAGGATCCGGTCATCGGCCAGATCGCGCAGCGCCACGCGGCCACGCCCGCGCAGGTCGCGCTGGCCTGGGCGTTGCAACTGGGTTATGCCGTGATCCCGTCCTCCACCAAGCGCGAAAACCTGGCCAGCAACCTGCTCGCCCGGGACCTGCGCCTGACGGACGAAGACATGGCGCAGATCGCCGCGCTGGAACGCAACGGCCGCGAAGTCAGCCCGGAAGGTCTGGCGGCGGACTGGGACTGAACTCTCAGCACCGGTAACGGCGCGCGCAGCGCGCACCATGCACAGGCGTCATCACGGCGCCTTCTGGCGTGGCTGCTGCTTGGTGTCCCGCATGATCGCCACGAAGGCATCCACCGCGGGATTGCGATGATCCGGGTGGCGCGCGGCCGCCAGCTCGGCGCGGAACGCGCCGCGCCCCCGGATGCCGACGTAGGCAAGGATGTCCATGCGCATCCGCGCCAGCGACGCCGGCACCACGGCCGCGCCAAATCCCGCTTCCACCAGCGTCAGGATCGTCGGGATCATGCTTTCCTGCACGATGTTCGCGGGCTTGCCGGCGGCTTCGATCATCTGCCGCAGCACCTGGCTGAAGTAACGCGACCGGTCGCGCGCATACCCCACGATCGGCAGATCCAGCACCTGCTCCATGGTCACCCAGCGTTTCGCCGCTAGCGGATGGCCGCGGCGCAGCGCCAGCACCATGGGCTCGGAGTACAGGGGCACGGGCGACAGGTCCGCATCCGCAAAAGGCGGACGCAAGAGAGCCAGATCCAGCCGCCGCTGATGCAGCGCCTCCGGCATCTCGCTCGAATTCATTTCCTGCAGGTCCAGCACCACGCCCGGATAGCGCTGTCGGAACGCGAACAGCGCCTGCGGCACGTTCGAATAGGCGGCGCTGGGCGTGAGCCCAATCGTGAGTTGTCCGGCTTCGCCGCTGGCCGCCTGCCGCACGTGCCGCACCGTGGCCTCGTGTTCGGCGGCCATCTGCCGCACGCGGCGTTGCAGCTCGGCGCCGGCCGCCGTTAGTTTGACCGTGCGCGTGGTGCGTTCCAGAAGCTGCACGCCCAATTCCTCTTCAAGCTTGCGCACGCTTTGGCTCAGCGGAGGCTGGCTCAGATGCAGACGCTGCGCCGCGCGGCCGAAATGCAGCTCTTCGGCCACCACGGCAAACACCTGAAGCAGACGGCTGTCGATCAGCATTTATTTTCCTGGCGAATCAATAACTGGAGAATAAGGTATTAGACATCCTAATGGCGGCTTCCTACCATGCTGGCACAATCCACGGGCCCGTACTGCGGCCCTCATGACAAGGGAAATGCCATGCCTGCTGCGTCCTTCACCCTCAAGCTTCTGGCCGGCGCCTTCGCGGCCGGTCTCTGCCTTGCCTCGCCCGGCGCGCTGGCGCAAGCCGCATATCCGGCGCAGGCAATCAAGTTCATCGTGCCGTACGCGGCCGGCGGCAGTTCCGACACGCGCTCGCGCCAGTTGGCGCAGAAGCTCAGCGATTCGCTGGGCGTGCCCGTTGTGGTCGACAACAAGCCCGGCGCCAGCGGCAACATCGGCACCGCGCAGATCGCGTCGGCCAAGCCGGACGGCTACACGATCGGCCTGGGCAACTTCGCGCCCATGTCAGTGAACAAAGCGCTCTACACGATGCCTTTCGATCCCGCCAAGGACATCGCGCCCGTGGCCCTGATCGAGCGGGGCCCGATGGCGCTGGGCGTCAGCAGCAAATCGCCTTATGCCGACCCCGCCGCGCTCATCCGCGATGCCAAGGCCAATCCGGAAAAGCTCAACTACGCCTCCACCGGCGCGGGCAGCGCATCGCACTTGAGCACGGAACTGTTCAAGGAGCAGGCGGGCGCCAACGCGACCCACGTGCCGTACCGCGGCGGCGCGCCGGCCGTGAACGACCTGATCGCAGGCAACGTGGATTTCTACATCGAACTGCCTAGCCTGTTCCTGCCGCACGCGGCCGGCGCCGACGCCCGCATCAGGATGCTGGCCGTCGCCGCGGACAAACGCGCCCCCGGCCTGCCGGACGTTCCCACCTTCAAGGAACTGGGAATGCCGGACATGGTGGTCTCGAACTGGTTCGGCGTGATCGCGCCCGCCGGCACGCCGCCGGACGTCATCAAGACGCTGAACGAGCACATCAACCGCGCCCTGCAGGACAAGCAGTACCGCGCCGTGGTGGAGTCGCAGGGCGGCGAGGTTGCCGGGGGCACGCCGGAGCAGTTCGGCGACTTCATCGCCAGCGAAAACGCGCGGTGGACGCAGTTGATCCAGCAAAAGCAGATCAAGGTTCAATGATGCGGGCAGCGCACGAAGCCCTTGCGCTCAGCAAGGCGGGGGATGCGCAGGTCCAGGCCTGGGTCTGCCTGGCCGACGAGGCCTCGGTCGCGGTGCCAGCCGGCCAGGGTCCGCTGGCCGGCGCTGCCTTCGGGGTCAAGGATGTGATCGACGTCGCCGGCCTGCCGACGCGCTCGGGCTCCGCTGCGGAATCGGCGGAACCGGCGCGGCGCGACGCAAGCTGCGTCACGCAGTTGCGCGATGCCGGCGCGGTGCCGATCGGCAAGACGGTCACCGCCGAATACGCCTACGTCACGCCGGGCCCGACCCGCAATCCGCGCCACCTGGCGCATACACCGGGCGGCTCATCAAGCGGCTCGGCGGCGGCCGTCGCGGCGGGCATGGTCGACCTGGCGCTGGGCACGCAGACGGGCGGGTCCATGATCCGCCCCGCCGCGTTCTGCGGCGTGGTGGGGTTCAAGCCGACCTTCGGGAGGGTGCATCGGCAGGGCATGCACGTGCTATGCGATTCGCTGGACACCATCGGCTGGTTTACGCGCGACGTGAAACAGTCGCAAGCGGTGGCGTCCGTGCTGCTTCCCGGGTTGGCCGCGCAACGCCCGGACCGCCCGCCCCGTGTTGCGTTGCTGACCTGCAGCGCCATCGGCGACCTGAGCGGCGCCGCGCGGCGAGCGCTCAACGACTGCGCGGCCACGCTGCGCGAGCACGGCGCCCATATCGACGCGCCGGACGTTGACGCGGACCTGCAGGCGCTCCTGGATATCCACGCGCAAACCATGCTCGCTGAATTGGCGCGCGGCCTGCTGCCGGTGGTTCGCGGGCCGCACGGCCATCTGCTGTCGCCGGCGCTGCGCACGGCGATAGACCGGGGATTGGCCATTACCCATGCCGAGTACGTAGCGCTGCAGCGACGCCGCGCGCGGCTGGGCGGCGAGTGGCTCGAGCGCTTTGGCGCCGTGGACTTCATCGTCACCCCCAGCGCCCCGTCCGAGGCGCCCGAAGGCACGCGATCGACAGGCTCGTCGCTGTTCAACCGCGTATGGTCGCTGTTGGGCTGGCCGGCGTTGCACCTGCCCACCGCGCATGCGGACAACGGTTTGCCGGTGGGCATGCAGTGGGTGGCGCGAACCGACGAGGATCAGGCCCTGCTTGGCTGGGCCCGGAAACTGCACCCGCTCGTTCAGCGCACGTGATCTCCCGGGCGTCGAAACAAAATCGCCCGCGCGCCGAAACTGGCGCGCGGGCGTAAGCCATCATCCGGCGGGTTTACTGTGCTTCGTAACGCGGCGAGCGCGGTCCGTACAGGATGCCGCCGGGGGTGCCGGCGCTGAGCAGCAGGTTGTTCGTCATGCCGGCCACGCTGTAGCTGCGGTCCGTCAGATTGTTGATCACCTGATCCACCACGGCCTGCACCAGCATGCCGATCAGGCCGCCGTTGCTGTTGTTGTTGGCGTGCACCACCTGCTTCGTGCCGCTCCACAGCTTGGCGCCGTTGCGCAGGTCGAGCAGTTCCGCGTCGATCGAGACCGTGACCGTGCTGGACAGGACCGCGTAGCTGGACCCGTACTGCTTGACGGTCATGTACAGCGCCGCATCGGCGCCGAAGATCTCGCGCAGCTTGACGGCCGGCAGTTCATGGATGTCGTCGGGCGAAGTCAGGCCATTCTGTTTGAACGTCTCTTCCATGACGCCGACCGGGATCACGTAATAGCCGGATTCAGCGAGCGGGCGCGTGGCCTGCGAGAGCACGGCCGAGGTGGCCGCCACGTCCACCGACGTGTTCAGCGGCGGCAACACCAGGATCGACGCCGGCTTGCTTTCGCGAAACGCGGTGTAGTCGACATGCTTCTGCGGCGGCGCCACGCAACCCGTCAACAACGCCGCGAGGGCCACGAGGCCGGCGCGCATGAGTTTGTTCATCATCACGATCCTTTCTTCGACGTGCCGGCTTCGGCGGGCGCGGCAGGGCTGGCGGGAGCGGGCGAACCTGCGGCGGGCGACCCCGCGGCGGGCGACCCCGCCGGCAAGCCCTCGCCCGTCGCGGCGACGGTCTGCGGCTTGCCCGCGTTGCGCAGCAGGAAGTCCATGAACGGCGCGGCTTCCGGGAAGGCGGCCTTCTCGCCCTGCATTTGCTCGACGCCCTTGTCGCCTTCGCCCATCTTCAGGTAGAGCATGCCCAGATGCGCGCGAAAGCCGGGCGGCAGCTCGGCGTTGGCCGCGCGCGCCGTCTCGATGTTCTTCTCCATGGCGAGCGTCTGCGTCGCGTAATCGCCGCCGTCGTCCTTCAGGTAGGCGTAGACCGAGCCCTCGTAGGACTGCCAGCTATACAGGGACTTGGGCTGCTGCACGCAGGCCGACAGCACGCCGGCCAGGCCCACGATCGCCAGTGCGCGGACGACGCGCGCGCAGGTGGCGCCGCCGCGGAGATTGAAATGGTTTGCCATGCGCGCCTCTCTTAGTTGCGTGCGGGCTGCCAGGCGCCCTGCTCGATGCCGTCGACCAGACGGTCCACGGCTTCACGGATGGCCAGGTCCAGCACCTTGCCGTTCAGGGTGGAGTCGTAGCCGGCCGTGCCGCCAAAACCGACGACTTCGCGGTTGGACAGGCTGTATTCGCCGGCGCCCGAGGCGGAATAGACCACTTCCGAGGTCGTCGCATCCACCACGTTCAGGTCGACCTTCGCGTAAGCCACCTGCTCCTTGCCGCGGCCCAGGATGCCGAACAGTTGCTGGTCGCCGGTGACCTTGCGGCCGAAGGCCGTCACATCGCCCGTGACGACGTAGCGCGCGCCCTTGATCTGCGCGGCCTTCTTGTTGAACGCGGCTTCCTGGGCGATTTCGGACAGGTTGTCACGGTCCATCACCTGGAATCGGCCGCTGCGCTGCAGGTGGCTGACCAGAATCGTCTTGGCTTGGCCGCCCAGCCGGTCCACGCCATCCGAGAACACGCCGCGCAGGTAGTTGGTGCGGTTGTCGAACTTGCCGACCGAAATGGGGCTGCGCACGCCCGCGTAGGGCTTGCTGGCGGCGGCGACGGCCGGCACGGCCAAGGCTTGCGAACGCTCGGTCGCGCAGCCGGCCATCACACCCGACAACAGCGCCAGCGCGCCGATCTTCATCGCCTTGTTCAACATCGTTCTCTGGTAAAGCGCCACTTCTTCACTCCCGTTACGCGTGGGTCATCGAGGACGCGACGGTAGCAAGGCCTCGAATCGGTTGAAATCGGACTGGGACTAAATGCTCCGCGTTGCTCTGCGTGGCGCCCGTCCATCGAATGGAACGGGAAGTATAAGTACTGAATTACTTGGATACTATTTGAAATAAAGCTGAAGTTTGGGCGGTATTTGACGGCAAGCAAGAGAATTCGGGATTAATGCCTAACCAATTGGTATGGGTTTCCGGCTGGTAATGGCCGCTTTGAAAGGAACGGCCCCTACACTGCCTCATCGCAATGCGCGCCTCGATGCGTGGGCGCGCCAAACGACAGGAGCCCATCCTGGTATGAACGACCTGAAGCCCGATGATCCGTCCTGGCTGCGCCCGCGTTTCCTGCTCGCGGTGATCCTGACCGGCCTGTTCGCGGGGCTGGGCGGCATGTTGCTCGGGATGCTGCTCCATGCCGTGCAGCATCTGGCATATGGCTACGCCGAGGGCCAGGTGATCAGCCACGAGACCTTCCTGGAAGGCGTGCAAGCCGCCAGCGGCCAGCGCCGCGTGATGGCGCTGGTGCTGTGCGGCGTGGCGGCCGGTGGCGGATGGTGGCTGATCCATCGCTATGGCCGTCCTCTGGTCAGCGTGAAAGCGGCAGTGTCCGACGCCACGCGCGGGATGCCTGCGTTGACGACGATGGCGCATGCCATCCTGCAGATCGTGACGGTGGGGCTGGGCTCGCCGCTGGGGCGCGAGGTGGCGCCGCGCGAGGTCGGCGCGTTGGCAGGCGGCCGATTGGCCGCGCTGCTGCGCCTGCCGCCCGCGCAGCACAGTCTCGTCATTGCCTGCGGCGCGGGCGCGGGGCTGGCCGCCGTGTACAACGTGCCGCTCGGCGCGACGCTCTTTGTCCTGGAAGTGCTGGTGGGGTCCTTCGCCTGGCCCGCCGTGGCCGCGGCGCTGGCGGCTTGCTGCATCGGCGCGGTGGTGGCCTGGGCGGGCTTGGGCAACGTAATCCAGTACGCCGTTCCCCCCATGCAGATCAGTTCCAGCCTGGTCGTCTGGGCCATCGTCGCCGGGCCTGTCTTCGGCTGCGCGGCCCACGTCTGGCAGCGGCTGACCGATGCCGCGCGCCGCAATGGGGCCCGGGGCTGGCGGCTGCCCGTGGCGTGCCTGATCAATTTCACCCTGCTCGGACTGCTTGCGATCTACCTGCCCGCGCTGCTGGGCAACGGCAAAGGGCCGGCGCAACTGAGCTTTGACAATGACCTGACCCTCGCCCTGGCGGCCACGCTGGCGCTGATGAAAGTGGCCGTCGTCGTCTGCACGCTGCGCGCCGGCGCGGCGGGCGGTCTGCTCACCCCCGCCGTTGCCGTCGGCGCGTCGATGGCGGTCGTGCTGGGCGGCCTGTGGAGCATGGCCTGGCCCGACTCGCCGCCCGGCGCGTTTGCCGTCGTGGGCGCCGCCGCCTTTCTGGCCTCGTCGATGCGCATGCCGCTCACCGCGGTGGTGCTGATCCTGGAGTTCACCCGGGTCGACCAGGCCTTTCTCGTTCCCGTCATCGTGGCCGTGGCCGGCTCGGTGCTGGCAAGCCGTTACTGCGACGCTCGCGGCGCGCGGCTTGCTCCCGCCCCCGACGCCGCCGCGCGCAACGCACCCTGAGTTCCGGAGATTCTCATGACCCAAGGCAAACCCGCTGGCATCCGCCCCTACGACGCTCCCGCAGGCGGTTGGGGCGCCCTGAAGGCGACCGCGCAGGCGGTAGCCAACCAGATGCGCATCGCCGAGGCGCCCGCGCTGCTGTTGCGCACCAACAAGCCGGACGGCTTCGATTGCCCCGGCTGCGCATGGCCCGACAAGGCGCATACGTCGACGTTCCAGTTCTGTGAAAACGGGGCGAAGGCCGTGACGTGGGAAGCCACCCGCAAGCGCGTGACGCCCGAGTTCTTTGCCGCGCATCCGGTGGCCGAACTGCTGACCTGGAGCGACCACGACCTGGAGAACGCAGGCCGCCTGACGCATCCGCTGGCCTACGATGCGGCCAGCGACACCTACCAGCCCATCGAATGGGACGACGCGTTCGCGCGCATCGGCCAGACGCTGGCCAGCCTGCCCGACCCGGACATGGCCGAGTTCTATACCTCGGGCCGCGCCTCCAACGAAGCGGCGTTCCTGTTCAGCCTGTACGCCCGCGAATTCGGCACCAACAATTTTCCCGACTGCTCCAACATGTGCCACGAGGCCACCAGCGTCGGGCTGCCCCAGGCCATCGGCATCGGCAAGGGCACGGTGTCGCTGGACGACTTCGATGTGTGCGACCTCATCATCTCGATGGGACACAACCCCGGCACGAACCATCCGCGCATGATGGGAACGCTGCATGAATGCGCGCGCCGCGGCGTGCCCATCATCGTATTCAACCCGCTGCGCGAACGCTCGCTGGAGCGCTTTGCCGATCCGCAGGATCCGATCGAAATGGGCACGCTGGGCTCCACGCCCATCGCGTCCACGTACTTTCAGGTCAAGGTCGGCGGCGACGCCGCCGCGCTCAAAGGCATCATGAAAGCGCTGATGAACGCGGACCGTGACGGGCGCAACACGCTGGACCACGAATTCATTTCCCGGCACACCAACGGCTACGAAGCCTTCGCCGAGGACCTGGACGCCACGAGCTGGGCCGACATCGAGCAGGCAAGCGGCCTGCGTCAGCGCGACCTGGAGCAGGTGGCCGACGCCTACGCGCGATCCAACGCCACCATCGTCACGTATGGCATGGGCATCACGCAGCACGAAACGGGCACGAGCAACGTGCAGCAGATTGCCGCGCTGCTCTTGATGCGCGGCAACTTCGGCAAGCCGGGCGCGGGCATCTGCCCCTTGCGCGGGCACTCGAACGTGCAGGGCAACCGCACGGTCGGCATCACCGAGAAAATCGACCACACCATGTTCGACCACGTCGAACAGACCTTTGGCTTCCGGCCGCCGGAGCGGCACGGCCACGATGCCGTGGAGGCCATGAAGGCCATGGCCGCGGGCCGCGCCAAGGCGCTGATCTGCCTGGGCGGCAATTTCGCGATCGCGCTGCCCGACACCGACGCCTGCGAGCGCGGCATGCGGCAGCTGGACCTGGCGGTGCATCTGAACACCAAGCTGAACCGCTCGCACCTGTTGATCGGCAAGCAGTCGATCATCCTGCCGGTGCTGGGCCGCACGGAAAGCGACGTGCAGGCGGGCGGCGCGCAATCGGTCACGGTCGAGGACTCGATGTCGATGGTGCATGCCTCGCGCGGCAAGCTGCTGCCGGCATCGACGCACCTGCGGTCGGAACCGGCCATCATTGCCGGCATGGCGCAGGCGACACTGCCGCGCAGCCGCGTCAACTGGGCGCATCTGATCGAGGACTACGACCGCATCCGCGACCTGATCGAAAAAATCTACCCGGACTTCCGCGATTACAACGCGCGCATCCGCATCCCCGGCGGCTTTCGCCTGCCGCTGCCCCCCACCGAGCGCATCTGGAAGACGGCCTCGGGCAAGGCCGAATTCATTCCGTTCGCCGGCCTGCGCGAAGATCCCGACATCGTGGAAGGCAACATCCTCAGGCTCACCACGCTACGCAGCCACGATCAATACAACACCACCATCTACGGCCTGGACGACCGCTATCGCGGCGTGTTTGGCCGGCGCGACGTGCTGTTCATGAACGCGGCCGATCTGGCGCGCCATGGCATCGCGCACGGCGACGAGGTTGAAATCGTCACCAGCCTGCCGGGGCAGACGCACCGTCGCCTGTGGCTGACAGCCATCAAGCACGACATTGCGGCCGGCTCGGTGGGCGCGTACTACCCGGAGGCGAACAACCTGTGCCCGCTGGATTACCAGGACACGGCGAGCGGCACGCCCAGCTACAAATCGATTCCGGTGCGCATCCGCAAGGCAGCGTGAACGCCGCGCCTCATCCGTCTGGACGAGCACAACCGGGGCCGGATGGTGCATAAGCACCATTCCAAATTCAAGGATTAATACTTTCGGCTACTAGCAAGGCGGATGAGGTCCGCATATATATCCCTGCAATGGGCGCCGCATCATCGTCGTCATGTCGTCTTGCCAAGAACACCCGCGCCCGTTCCGAGGAGACCATCGATGGCACGATGTCCATTCGCGACGTGGCGGCCCATATCGGGATCGTCCGGGCCTCACCTTGGCGGCCCTTTCAAGATCGTCCATCACACCACGGAAGGCAGCACCGCGCAGGGTGCGATGGACGCGTTCCGCCGCAACCGATCCGACCCCCACTTCACGGTCGACGCCACCACGATCTTCCAGCACGTCGACACCGCCGAAGGCGCGCGGGCGCTGCGCAACGATGCGGGCGGCGTCCAGACCAACCGCGATTCGGCCGTGCAGATCGAGCTGGTGGGCTTTGCGCATCTGCCCAAGGACAGCCGGGCGCTGACCAACCTGGCGCGGCTGTGCCGCTGGATCGAAGCGCAGCACGGCATCCCCCGCAAGTGGCCCTCGGGCCGCCCGTTGCCGGCCAAGAACGGCAAGGACCCCGGCGGCCATAACCGCGATGCCGCCGTCTGGGACGCGCAGAGCGGGCACTACGGCCATTGCCATGTCCCTGAAAACACGCATTGGGACCCGGCCTACTCCGCCGCGGAAGCCGACTTCATCCTGGCGGCCACGTTCTCCGAGGACGGCGCGCTGGTATCGCCGGCCCCGCCGCCGCGCCCCGCGGGCCGCGCATCCAAACGCGCCGCGCCTACTTCGACCATGCCGGACCACGGCGTCAACGCGGTTGGTATCCACGGCTATCTGAATGACCTGGCGGTGCAGACGCTGGAGCTGCCCGGCATGCCCGTCGCGCGGCGGCGCACGCCCGCCAAACGTTCGGGCGCCGTGCTGCGTGCCGGCGCCGCGGGCAAGACCGCGCGGCAGGCGCCGCAGGCCAGCATCAACGCCGGCAGCGTGCTGTCGTTTGCCGCGGGCCTGCAGGAACAGGAACGCGGCGACGTGCTGTATTCGCTGCAGCTCGCGCAACGCGCAGCCAGCGCCGCCCACGACCGATTCACCCAATCGCAGGCCTGGTATCAGACCTACGTGGAAGTGCTGGAGAACCTGGGGTGGACCAGCGGGCAAATGCACTTTACCCATCACGAGGAAGACGAGCGCGAGTTCCGCATGGACCAGGTGGCCGTCGACCTGCTGCTGGCCGTCGCGCGGCGCGATCAGCTGGCGGTGCTGGACCAGGCGGTGTCCGCGCTGGGCCAGCTGGCCGAAGACGACGACACCGTAAAGCTCTTCGACTTTCACGCGTCGTCGCAGTCGGGAGGCAACTTCCAGCTGGGCGCCGTGCAGCGCGATCGCGGCGGCGGGCTGTCGATGGCGCTGGGCGCCTACTACTTTCGCGCCGTGGACAGCCGCAAGCGTTTCCTGTTTGCGCAGTGGGGCGCGCGGCAGGTGAACTTTTGGGCCTGCGCGCAGCGCCTGACGCTGAACGCCGCCCTGTATGAACAGCTGCGCGACGACGTGCAGGCCAAGCTGGCCGCCGACGCGCCGCGCTACATCGCCAGCTTGAAGCTGGCGTCCTAGCCGGCGGCCGGCATTGGGAGAACGACATGGCGACCCGAAAGGCGGCAGCGCGCACGGCGGCCAAGCCCGCGGCCAAGAAGAAGGGCAAGCGCGTGGCGCAAGCGTCCGCCGCGGCGCCGGAAGATCCGGCCCCGAAGGCCCGCAAGCGCCGCAAGCAGGATGACGCCCCGGCCGCGCGGCGCTTCGAGCGGTCCGCCAAGCCCGATGCCTTCGACGCGCGCGACATCCTGTTCCGGCCCAACATTTCCGTCACGCCCAAGGCAGAGATGATCCCCGTAATGGGGCTGACCGTGAAGCACCAAGGCGAAACGTCGGCCTGCACGGGATTTGCGCTGTCCACGGTGGTCGAATACCTGCTGCGCAAATCCGAGCGCGACACGCGCCCCGCGATCTCGCCATTCATGCTGTATTCCATGGCTCGGCGCTATGACGAGTTTCCGGGATCGGTCGACGACAGCGGCTCCAGCCTGCGCGGCGCCTTGAAGGGCTGGTTCCGCCACGGCGCCTGCGCGCAGGCGTTATTTCCCACGCTCGACATGCCGCCGGCGGCCAAGCGCCCCGAAGACGACTGGTGGCTGGACGCGGTCAAGCGCCCGCTCGGGGCCTACTACCGCATCGACACGCGCAGCATCGTCGAGATGCACGCCGCGCTGAACGAGGTCGGCATCCTGTACGCCAGCGCGGGCTGCCACGACGGCTGGGACGACGGTCACGGCGTCACGCCGCATGACGATGAACCCACGCCCGTCACGCGGCCGTTCTGGGTGATTCCGGCCACCGGCCAGGAAACGGCGATGCAGGGCCACGCCTTCGTCATCGTGGGCTACACGCAGGACGGTTTCCTGATCCAGAACTCCTGGGGCGAGGAATGGGGCACGCACGGCATGGCCGTGCTGACCTACGACGATTGGCTGCGCAATGCGATGGACTGCTGGGTCGTGCAACTGGGCGTGGTCACGCACGAACACGAGCGGATCTCGAACAGCATCAGCCTGCGCACCGAAGGGCGGAAGGTGACGCTGGCCGCCGGCAAGGTGCTGCGCGACCGGGAACTCACGCCGTTCATCGTCAACGTGGGCAACAACGGCAAGCTCAGCAACAGCGGCGCGTTTCGCACCACGCCCGACGACCTGCGCGCCATCGTGGACGTGCACATGAGCGCCGCGCGCGAGCGCTGGAACCTGAAGGACAAGCCGATGGACGTGTGCGTGTACGCGCACGGCGGGCTGGTCGGCGAGAACGATGCGGCCGAAGCCGCCGCCGAATGGATCCCGCTGCTCTACGACAGCCAGATCTTTCCCGTCTTCCTGATGTGGGAAACGGATTTCATCACCACCGTCAGGAACATCATCCGGGACGCCGCGAGCGACGTGCCGCGCACCACCGGCGGCATCGGCGAGCGGCTGGAACGCTGGTGGAACCAGCGGCTTGAACGCTGGCTGGCGCGGCCCGGCACGGTGATCTGGGGCGAGATGAAGCAGAACGCCGAAGCCATGAGCGAACCGGTCCGCGACGGCGGCGAAGAGGCCGCGATGATCCTGCTGTACAAGCACTTCAAGGCGCACGTCGCGCGCGGCCGCGTGCGCCTGCACATCGTGGGGCATTCGGCCGGCGCGATCGTCGCCAGCCACTTCGTCAAGCGCCTGACCGCCGACGGCGGAGAGCTGGAGTCGCTGAGCCTGATGGCGCCCGCCGTCAGGCTGCAGACCTTCAAGGACCTGGTCGTGCCGCACCTGGGCAGCCGCGTGAAGCGCTACCAGCAGTTCCATCTGTCGGACCGCGCTGAAGAGGACGATCCCACCTGCGGCCCGTACCGGCGCTCGCTGCTGTATCTGGTCAGCGAATCCTTCGAGGGCGGCACGACGACACCGCTGCTGGGCATGGAGCGCTATTTCCGGGATGCCGGCATAGCCTGCGACGCGCTTCACGTATCGCCCGAGGGCAGCGCGCCGGCCAACGCCCGTGTCCTGCCCGTGGCGTCCAGCACGCACGGCGGATTCGACAACGACAAGGGCACGCAACAGCAGGTCATCGCGTTCATCAAGCGGTGACCGCGGGTGAAGAGGGCTTGTCATGACAGAGATGGAGCCGAAACCCTATCGCGACGCGCCGGCGCTTGTCCAGGGCGCGGCACTGCCCGAGTTCTCCCTTTTTGGCGAGCCCGCCGAGGTGGCGCGCGTGCTGTCCCAGGTCGGCGTGCCCTGCCTGGTGCTGGCCCGATCCGGCGAGATCGTCGCGGCCAGCGCCGTCCTGCCGCTGGCGCGCGAGTCGCTCGTTAACCGGCACGTGAGCCAGGTCTACGGGCTTGGAAAGCCGCTGCGCATGGGCGATGGCGCCGTCGACGTCGTGTACCGGAGCCCCGGCGGCGCCCGCGTGCCCGCGCAGCTCATCCCGCTGTGCACGCTGGACAGCGGCGAACTCATCGTGCTGGTCAACGACGGCGCGCCGTTTCGTGAGGCCGAATCGCATCGTTTCGAGCGCACTCCGTACGCCGTGTTCCGGCTGGACATGCAGGGCGTGATCCGCTTTGCCAACCCCGAGGCGGCGCGCACGCTGGGCCTGCCGCGCGAGGCCCTGTGCGGCACCCGGCTCGCGGCGCGCTTCCGGCCGTCCGACGGCGGCCCCGTGCAGCGCGCCATCCTGCGCTGCGTGCAAGACACGGAAGGCGATGCGATGGTCGCGGTGACTATCGCCATCCCGGTTCCCGACGACGCCGACCGGCAGTTCGAGCTGGTCATGACGCCCGATCCCGCCCCCAACGGCGAACTGCTGGGGGTCATTGCCGTCATCCAGTCGCGCACGCTGGAGTCCGCCCGCGATGAAATCCGGCGCATTGCCCTGGATCCCGCGATCGCCGGCTGGCGGCTGAAGCTGGACCGCATCCTGGAGCAGATACGGCGCCTCATTCCGTTCGAGCACGCGGTCTTCGGCATCTATGGCAACGACGTGTCGCTGTTTCGCGCGATTGCCGTGCGCCCGGAGGGCGTGGAGCTATGGCCTGCGCGCTGGATGGACCTGCCGCCCACGATCCGCGCGTTCCTGGATTCCGGCCGGACCTGGGTCGAAGAGATCGGCGCCTTCGTCCAGAAGAACATGCCGCAGCCCGGCAACGAGGTCGTGCGGTGCTATCAGGACCTGGGCATCGAGGCCTCCGTCACGCTACCCGTCACACGCCCGGACGGCTACAGCTCGGCGCTCAGCCTGTGCTCGCGCCAGCCGGGCGCTTACGGCGAGCGGCACCTGGAGATGCTGCGCGCCCTGGACCTGGAACCCGTGCTGATGCGCTTTGAAAAAGAGCGCGACGACGAGCGCGCCGAATTTGCCGATTCGCTGCGGCGCAAGGTGATGGCCGCCGCGTCGTTGCGCCAGGCCGCCGAAGAGATCATCGTCCAGCTTGCGCAGCATTTTTCGTGGGACCACGTGGCGCTGTATCGCGTCAACCGCCAGGACAAGCGCTTCGAGGTCGTCACCCAGCACAGCCTGGCGCCGGCCTACGCGCTGCCGCCCGCATACCAGCAGCCCACCTCGCAGGGCATGCTGGGCGCCACGCTGGCGCAGGGCTGCCTTCTGGCGGTGGACGACATCGGCAACCCGGCCTACGCGCAACACGGCTACGGCGGACCGAAGCGGCCGCTTCGCTCGGCCATGACCGTGCCCATTCACCTGAACGGCCGGATACGGTGGCTGCTTGACGTGGAATCGTCGGTCTCGCACGCCTTCAAGGGGCCGGACATCGACGACCTGCTGCAGATCATCGCGTCGCTGGAAGAAGGCCTGGCGCAGCATCTGCTCAACCAGACCAAGCAAAGCCTGATGGCGGAAACCGAACAGGCGGTGGTGTTCGTGGGCCGCGAGGGCGCCGTCATCGAGATGAACCGCGTGGCAACCGACATGCTGGGCGCCGAACCCCGGCGCGGGCGCAGCCTGGACGAGGCCCCGGCGATCACGGACTATGCAATTGCGGGCGACGACGCGACGCTGGGCATCCTGACCGCTCCCTTTACCGTCAAGCGCGAACGCATCGAACTGCTGGACGGCACCGGCCAGCCCCGCTCCGTCCTGGCCACGCGCACCGACCTGGATCCCAGCCTGGACATGTCGATCTGGTTCTTCACCGACATCGCGGACCTGGGGTGGGCGCGCGACCTGCGTTACCTGCGCGAGACCGTGGCCGAGGTGGCGCGGCAGACGCGCACCTCGTTGTCGCTGGCGTGCAGCCTCACATCGCAGACCGTGCTGCTGCACGAGGACGCCCGCCAGGGCATGCCCGCCGAGGAGGTCGCGGCGCAGGCGCAGGACCTGAGCCAGCGCATCGTGGCCGAGATCGGCAAGGCCGACATCACCTTCGAGCGCCTGGCAGGCGCCAGCGAATCGCGGCGGCGCGCCCGCGCCATGCACAGCGATGTCGAACTGGGCGCGCGCCTGCAGGACGTGGTGGCCGCCCTGCCCGCGCGCGACCAGCGCCGGATTGCGCTGACGAATCGCACGGCCTCGCGGGACGGCCCGACCGTGTCCGGCGATGCGCAGGCGCTCTCGGCGGCGTTCCGGTCGATGACCGACTACCTCCTGCGCTGCCGCAATGCGGACGACGCCCGCGTGACGATCGACCTGGATGCCGGCCCGGACGGCTGCACGATCCGCTTTGGCCTGAGCAAGGAGCAACTGTGGGAGGTTGATCCACCCGCCCACGCCGTGCCCGACGACGCCTTACTCAGCGCCGAACGCGCCGCGCACGACGGCGCCAGCATCGCCATCACCCAGATACAGGAAACCGTGATCGACCACGGCGGCGCGCTGGTCACCGACCCGCCGCTGTCAGCTGCGCCGCTGCACCCGGACAAAGCCTACGCGACGGTCACGCCGCCGTGGCGCGCGTTCACGCTGATCCTGCCGCTGCGGGCGGGCTAGGGCATCGGGAACCTGGGACAGCCATCATGGAACACGACCCCGCCGGACCCAACTTCATCCTGCTGGCCAGCATGAACGACGAGCACGAGGACGATTGGGCCAACAACCTCGCCCAGCTGCACCGCCACGTCCAGCAGTACCCGGCGATCGCGCCGTTCGTGGGCGCGGAACTGCGCCGGCGCACCTCGCTGGAAAGCGCCAAGACGCAGATCGAGTCGTGGGATCTGTCGACGCCCCGCATCGAACCGCGGCTCGTCATCATCGACGCCCGGCTGGGCTCCACCGCCAGCAAGCGGGGCAAGCCCGGCGCGGCGGCGGTGGAACTGCTGGAGTGGATTGCCCGGCGGTCTTCGGTGCCCCTGCTTGTCCTGGCGGTGGACCCGCCCGAGCTCGTGCAGCGCTACGTGCTGGAGCGCCCGGAAGTCTTCATGTGGACCAACGACGCGAAGACCGCCGTCAACAGCGGCGCCGAGGTCGCCACCGTGCTCACGTGCCTGACGCCGCTGGCGCCCAAGCGCCGGCGGCGGCTCATCATCCGCGTGGGCGAGCATTCGATCACCTACCGCATCCAGATGGGGCGCCACGAATATTCCTCGCAAGACATGCCCTACAAGGAGCGCGACCGGATCTCCGCGCTGGTGGGCCGCATCGAGACCTTCAGCCCGTATCTGGGCGAGACCAAGGCGCCGCAATGGCTCAAGGACCTGAGCGGGGTGGGCGAAGACGTCTTCAGCGCCATGGTCACGCACAGCCTGGGCGCGCCCGTCGCCAAGCTGATCCAGCGGGCGCGCGACGAGGAAGTATCGCCAGGCGCCGGCGCCTTCGCGGGGCTGGACCTGCGCTTTGAATTCAACCTGGCCAGCCAGGAGGTCTCGCGCCTGTTCAACCTGCCCTTCGAGATGGGACGCGAGTTCGGCGCCGACAGCGGCCGCTACCTGTGCCTGGAGCTGCCGATGGCGCGGCGCCTGCATCTGGAAGGCACGGCGCCCGCGCCGCGCTGGGAGCCGGACGCCCGCGCGCCCGGCCAGCCGGTGCGGATGCTGTTCATGGACGCCAGTTCGGTATTCGGCACCGTCACCTTCCGGCGCGAGGACGGCGGCCCGCCGCTGCCCGCCATGGAGTTCGGACCGCTGCAGTCCGTCGCGAAGGAACGCGAGCACCTGGCCGAGCTGGCGGCGCGCGCACCCGGTCACCTCATCATCGATCACGTTCGCGCCGCCGACGAAACCGGCCTGGTGGGCGCGGACCTGCAACGCCGCATCGAGGAACGGCTGCGCACGGGCAACTACGACATCTTCCATTTCGCCGGCCATTCGGTGTCCGAGGGCGAAAGCACGATGCTGGTGCTGCCCGGCGAAGACGGCGAAGCGTGGCAGTTGTCGATCCGGCTGATCGGCCAGTGGATGGAAGCGGGCAAATGCAAGCTGCTGGTGCTGTCCTCGTGCAGCGGCGCGTCGGTGCGCACGGCGCTGGAAGTCATGCGCGCCGGCGCGGCCGGCGTGCTGGCTTTTCGCTGGCAGGTCGAAGAGGAATCCTGCGCGCGCTACATCCAGCGTTTCTACGACGTGTACCTGGACGCGGCGCAGCCCAAGGACCTGGCGGAAGCCTACCGCTACGCGTGCAAGGCCGCGCAGGGCGACGCGGGCGACCTGCCGACCTGGGCGTCGGCCGTGGCCATCGTGCGCGACTGAGCGCAAAGCCGCTGCGCGCGGCCCAGAACAAGGAGCTGACATGGATGGGTTATTCGGCATGCTGCGCGGCATCGGCGGCAAGGCGGCAGGCGGCGACGACGCGGGCGCCCTGCTGCCCACCGTCCCCGCGGGACGCAACTTCTATGCGCAGATCGAGCCGCCTGCCGGCAACCCCGCGCTGGCCGCGGGACTGGACGGCGCCACCTTCGTGCCCGGCCAGTGCTACTTCAGCGTCCGGCTGGTCGAAATGCGCCTGTGCGAGGCGAGCAATTACCTCAGCCAGTTCCTGCCGCTCTGCACGTTCTTCCTGCGATACGGCGCGGACGGCGTCCGGCGCGAGATTCCGTACATCGTCGGCTACGACCTCATCCAGCAGGCGCTGGGCGCGGCCGCGCCGGACGCGGGAGCCCGCCGCGTGGCGTTTCGCGACGTCTATGTGGCGCGCAACGTTCCTTACGCCAGCGACGGGCTGGAGATGTATGCGGCGCTGTGCCGTTTCGCCGACAGCAGCCTTTCCCGCGGCATCCTGGATTTCGTCTCCACGGCGGTTACGATGCTGGGCGGCCCGGTGGGCGGCGCCATCGTCAAGACGGGCGAAAGCCTGCTCACCCCGCTTGCCAAGCTGTTCGGCACCGATGGCGTCAGCGTGCGCTTTGGCGTCTACGATGGCGATGCGCTGCGGCGCAGCGGCTATCGCGTCCTGGCGGGCGCGGACTCGCAGGACAAGCTGGCGGGCTTGCAACTGGTGGACGGCGTGCTGCACCGCCAGCAAGGCGCAGGCAAGCCTGAGCCCGTGAACGACGTCGACTATCTGGTCCTGGCCTTCGAGCAGCGCGCGACGCTGGGCACGGACATGTTCGCCGCGGCCACCACGCTGCCGTTCCATCATCTGTGGAAAGACGTCTCCAAGGCCCTGATCGGCAACGACGCCACGGCCGCAAGCGCCGCCTACCAGTCCCTGCTGATCGCGGTGGCCGAATCGCCGCTACTCATCGACGCGGACCGCTTCGCGCTGCTTACCGCCTACGCCGCACAGCGCGGCGCCTGGGAGGCCGCCAGCGAGCGATCCGGCCTGCGGACCCGTAGCGGCGGCAAGAGCCTGGCCACCGCCATGACCGACCGCGTCAACGCGCGCGGCAAGACCGATCCGGTGGCGGACCTGCTCAAGGCAGCCAGAAAACACATCACGCCGCCGCCCGTGCCGGCCGCGGACGCCGGCCCTGCGCCCACGATGCTGGACGACGACGCCGTCGCGCAGACTGTGTCCAGGCTGACGACAACGCTGGGAGAAAAGGGCGAGGCACCGGCGCCCCGCGACCTGTCGCGCGCGACCCGCGAACTGCTGTCGATCATGCTGAGCGATCCGGCGTAACAGCCGCCCCGCCTAGCGCAATTCCAGCGTCGCGCCGATCACGCGCATCGTCGGCATGAGCTGGCGCCACGCGTCCTTGGGCATCGATGCCGGGCGTTTCACCTGCGCCGCGGCGGGGTCGTTCAGCAGGTCGCCCTTGCAGGCGAACACGATGCTGTTGGTCATATCGTCGTCCACCACCTCGAACATCGACGAGCCAAACGACGCGCGCACGCGGTCCAGGTACTCGTGGTGCATCGGGTGGTTGACGTGGAAATTGATCACCAGGATGCCGTCGTCGCGCAGGGCGCGGTGGCAGTCGGCGTAGAAGCCGGCGCTGCACAGCGGGTCGGGGATGCCCCCGGCCACGAATCCATCCAGGAAGATCACATCGGCCTGTTCGGTCAGACCCGCGAGGTGCCGGGCCGCGTCGGCCTCGATCACCTGAAAGCGCTCGCCGTCCGGCGGCACCATGAACGCGTCGCGCAGCGCGATGACGGCCGGATCGATCTCCACCACCGTGATGCGCGCCCCCGTCAGATAGCGATGGCAGAACTTGGGCAGCGATCCGCCCCCCAAGCCCACCATCAGGATGTCCGCCGGCTCCGGATTGAACAGCACGAAGCCCATCATCATCCGCGTGTACTCGATCTCCAGCGCGTCCGGGTTGAGCAGGGACATGCTGCTCTGGATCTCCTGCTGCGTGAAATGCAGCGTGCGCCGGGTGCCGGCATTCTGGATGAAAGGCCGGTGCGGCGCCGCCGGCGCGTCGGTAACGGGCGAATCGGCGGGAGCGGGAACGTCTGACATGGGCGCGGGTTGGGGACGAAAGATCCGCAGAAGATACCACTGCCCGCGCCCACGCGGCCCGAACGGCGCCGCCGCCGCGTCAGACGAGCATCACCGGACAGGGCGCATGCGCCAGAATCCGCCCGCACACCGAGCCGCGAATGGCGTTGAGCAGCGGGCTGTGATGGTGCGAGCCCAGCACGATGGCCGCCGCGTCGACCTGCTTCGCATACTCGACGATCTTCTCCGGAGTGAACCCCACCAGCTCGTGGCATTCGTGGCTGACATTGGCGGCGGTCAGAATGCCGACCACCGATTGCATCGCCTTGCCGCTTTCCTCGTGGTGCCAGGCTTCGATGTCCGCCTTGCCGATGAAGGACTTCACGTCCCCGCCCACGTCGGGTTCGCAGTGCACCACATGCACGACGAAATCCCGGTTCAGCAAGGGACTATCCACCAGAAATCGGGCCGCCGCGTCGCTGTGCAGCGACCCATCGGTAGCAAGAATGATCGTGTTCATGGCAGACCTCCGGATCATGACTTCCTGGTTTCGGAGCGCGCGGGCTTTTGCGCGTCCCTTCGCGGCATCACCCAGCTTGCGCCCACCGACGCCAGCAGGATCACGCCAACCACCCCAAGCGACCAGTGCACCGGCACGTGGACCCATTGTTCGGCAAGCATCTTGCCGCCGATGATGACCAGCACCGTTGCCAGGCCATACTTGAGATAGTGAAACCGCGCCACCATGTCCGCCAGCAGGAAGTACAGCGCCCGCAGCCCCATGATGGCGAAAATGTTGGACGTGAAGACGATGAACGGATCGGTCGTCACGGCAAAGATGGCGGGGATGCTATCCACGGCAAACACGACGTCGGTCGCCTCGATCATCACCAGCACCACGAACATCGGCGTCGCGTAGCGCAACCCGTCGATGCGCACAAAGAATGACTGCCCGTGATAGTCCTTGGTGATCCGCATCGCCGACCGCAGGAAGCGCACCAGCGGATTGCGCGAGATGTCCGGCTGGCGGCCAGCGGTGAACAGCATCTTGAGCCCCGTGAAGACCAGGAACGCGCCCAGCACGTAAAACAGCCACGTAAATTGCGACAGCAGCCACACGCCGGCCAGGATCATGCTGACCCGCATGACGATGGCGCCCAGCACCCCGTACAGCAGCACGCGCCGCTGCAGCTCCAGCGGCACCGCGAAGTACGTGAAAATCAGCGAGAAGACGAACATGTTGTCCACGGACAGGGACAGTTCAATGAGGTAGCCGGTAAAGAACTCCAGCGTCTTCTGATGTGCCACCGCCCGCCCCAGCGCGGCGTCCAGATACCACCACATCAGGCCGCCGAACAGCGTGGCAAGCGTCATCCACGCCAGCACCCAGCACAGCGCTTCGCGCGAGGACACGCGGTGCGCGCGGCGCCCGCCGAACGCATACAGGTCCAGCGCCAGCACGAGCAGCACAAAACCCACGAATCCCGCCCACATCGGCAGCGTCGCAAAGGTTTCGACCCGGTTCATGAAAGGCGCCTCCTTCCCTCGCGCCACGCGAGCCGCGCAAGGGGCGCACAGGGACTGCATTCGCACGAGGCCAGTCTAGTGCGGCGCGATTGCTCCAACAATTCGCATTAAGATGACCCGATAGTCAGATTTTTTGGAGCGATCAGCCATGGTCACGCTCAACTACAAGCATCTGCGCTATTTCTGGACGGTGGCCAAGGCGGGCAGCATCGCCCGCGCCGCGCAGCAATTGCAGCGCACGCCCCAATCCATCAGCGGCCAGATCCAGGATCTGGAATCCGCGCTGGGCACCGAGCTTTTCCGGCGCGCGGGCCGAGGCCTTGAACTGACCGACGTGGGGCGCCATGCGCTGCTTTACGCGGACCGCATCTTTACCTTGGGCGACGAATTGCTGGATGACCTGCGTGAGCGCCCCGCGCGGCGCGCGCTGGAGTTCAAGGTTGGGGTGGCCGAAGGCATGCCCAAGGCGATGGTGTACCGGATGATCGAACCCGCATTGCAGCTGGCCGAGGACGTGCGGCTCATCTGCCGCGAAGGGCGTCTTCCGTTCCTTCTGGCCGATCTGGCGGTGCATCGCTTCGACATGGTGATCGCCGACCGCCCGATGCCCGGCAACCTGAACGTGCGCGGCTTCAGCCATCTGCTGGGCGAGTGCGGACTGACCTTCTTTGGATCGCCGCAACTGCTGGACACCCTGCCGGGCACGTTTCCGGCGCTGCTGGACCAGGCGCCGTTCCTGCTGCCCGGCGAAGACGCCGCCATCCGGCCGCGGCTGCTGCGCTGGTTCGACGAACAGGACATCCGCCCACGCATCGTGGGCGAGTTCGACGACAGCGCGCTGATGAACTCCTTTGGGCAGACCGGGACAGGCCTCTTCGTCGCACCCACGGCGACCGCCGCGTACCTGTGCAAGCAGTACCGCGTGCGGACCATCGGACACGCGCCGGCGGTGAAGGAACAGTTCTACGCCATCACCACCGACCAGCGGCTGGAGCACCCGGCGGTGGTGGCGCTGAGCCGCGCGGCGCGGGAGGATATTTTCGGGGCGGCGAAGTAGCGGTGACGCGCCGCTACAGGAACGACTTCGCGTGCTTGAGCACCTGATCGCACGCCTTGCGGGTCAGTTCCTCTTTCAGCCCGCCGCCGCTCAGGTCCACCGATTTGCCGTCGCTGCCGTTGAGCAGCCCTTGCAGGCCGGCAAGGTATCCCGAATCCGACTTGGCCTTCTGCGTCGAGCCGCCGCCGATCTTGCCCATTAGCTTGTCTTTCAAGGCCTGCGCATCGCCACCGACCAGGTAGTTGTTCTTCATGCAGAACTCCAGCACGCCGGCCGCGTTGCCGGCCGAGGCCGGGGTAAGCGAAGACAGCGGCAGGCTGTTGCCGATGCCCTGCAGGATGCCGCCTTGGCCGGCATTGCTTGGGGCGGCGCCGCCTTGGGTTGCACTGCCTTGGCCCGCGCCTTCCATCTGTCCCTTTACGGCGTCGAGCCACTGCGCACTGGCGGTGCCTGCGTAGCACTGGGCCGCGATGAGCGCGGCGGCGCCGGCGAGGTGGCGGAAAGGGATCTTCATGACTTGCTCCTGGTGCGGTAAATAACTGCGGCCATCGTAGTGGCGCGCCGGCGAAAATCGGCGCGCGGGCAGGGCATGTAATGCGACAAATGATGTGCGTGCGGACACGGTCCGCCGTGGTGCAGTAGCAATTGCATTCGTAACGTCACGCCTTTGATACCGGCGCGCCACGCCAGCAAGCGCCTGGGCGCGCCTACGCTACTATTTCGAACTGTCCCCGGGAGGCGGCTGGCGTGCTGCCGCGCCCCAGAGGCGTCCCGTGCCATCTGATCCGTGAGAACCCGTGATGTCGTCCGTCGAATTCCAAGATGTATTCGTCCCCGCCGCCAGCGGCCAGCTTTTCGTGCGGCGCTGGACGCCCGCCGCATCCGCCACCTCTGCCGGCAGCGGCGCGCCCATCGTGCTGATGCACGATTCGCTGGGATGCGTGGAGCTGTGGCGCGACTTTCCGGAACGGCTGGCCGGCGCGACGGGGCGCGAGGTCATTGCCTACGACCGCCTGGGATTTGGCCGGTCCGACCCGTATAAGGGCACGCTTGGTGTGGACTTCGTGGTGCGCGAGGCCATCGAGGGATTTCGCGCCGTGCGCGAAGCGCTGGAGCTGGACCAGTTCGCGGCGTTTGGCCACAGCGTCGGCGGCGGCATGGCCATTGCCAGCGCCGCGGCATATCCGCAGTCGTGCCGCGCGCTCATCACCGAATCCGCGCAGGTCTACGCAGAGGAACGCACCCTGGAAGGCATCCGCCAGGCGCGCGAGTCTTTCGCGCAGCCCGGACAGCTTGACCGCCTGAAGAAGTACCACGGCGACAAGGCGGCCTGGGTGCTGAGCGCCTGGATCGACACCTGGCTGTCGCCGGACTTCGCGGACTGGACGCTGGACCCGCAGCTGGCGCAGGTGAAATGCCCCGCGCTGGCGCTGCACGGCGACAACGACGAATACGGCTCCACGGTGCACGCCGAGCGCATTGCGCAACTGGCAGGCGCGCAGCCCGTCATCTTCGAGAACTGCGGCCACGTGCCGCACCGCGAGATGCCCGAGCAGGTCCTTGCGACCGTCTCGGACTGGCTGCCGCGCGCCGGCTGAACGGCGCGTTGCGTCGCGGCCTGACGCGTTTGCGCTACAGGCGGGTGACGCGAAGCACCGCGTCGGCAAACGTCTTCGGCGCCTCTTGCGGCAGATTGTGGCCGATGCCGACACCCACGTCGATGTGCTGATATTTGCCGGTGAACTGGCCGGCGTAGGCCGCGGGTGGCGGATGCGGCGCGCCATTTGCGTCGCCTTCCATCGTGATCGACGGAATGCCGATCCTGGGAAATTGCGCCAGCCGCGCCTCCAGCTCGTCGTACTGTGACTCGCCCTGCGCCAGTCCCAGCCGCCAGCGGTAGTTGTGCACCACGATCTCGACATGGTCGGGGTTGTCGAAGGCGCGCGCCGATCGCGCAAACGTTGCGTCGTCAAAGCGCCATTGCGGCGAGGCCAGTTGCCAGATCAGCTTGTTGAAGCTGTTCACGTTGGCAGCGTAGCCGGCCGCGCCGCGCTCCGTTGCGAAGTAGAACTGATACCACCATTGCAGCTCGGCCTGCGGCGGCAGCGGCTTGCGGTTTCCTTCCTGGCTGCCGATCAGATAGCCGCTGACCGACACCAGCGCCTCGCAGCGCTGCGGCCACAGCGCCGCCATGATGCACGCGGTGCGTGCGCCCCAATCGAAGCCGGCGACGACCGCCTTGCGAATCTTCAACGCGTCCATCAGCGCAATCATGTCCACGGCCACGACGGCCTGTTCGCCATTGCGCGGGGTGTCCGGCGATACGATCCGCGTGGTGCCGTAGCCGCGCAAATGGGGGACGATCACGCGGTAACCGGCGGCCGTCAGGCGCGGCACAACGTCGATGAAACTGTGGATGTCATAGGGCCAGCCGTGCAGCAGGATGGCGACGGGGCCATCGGCCGGGCCGGCGTCCACGTAGCCCACGTCCAGCGTGCCGGCGCGGATCTGCCGGATGCTGTTGAACGTGGGGACGGGGCCTTGCGGGGCCTTCGCCACGGATTTGGCGATCGCGTTGCCGCCGAGCCCGAGGCCCAGCAGGCTGGCGCCCGCCAGCGAAGAAGTCGTACCCAGCAGGCGGCGCCGCTGGACGTTTACCGGTTCCGGCATGGTGATGCTCCAGAAAGTCTTGTTGAAGGGGACGTGACTGCTGGACGTCACTGTGACCCGGGGCGCGGGGGGGTGGGTGTCGGCATGTACGCGCCGCGCGCGCCGATACACAACGACATAAAAATCCTGCGAATCCCGTAGCGCCGGGGCTGGAGACGGGCGGGCGCCGCCTTTACTATCAGCATTAGCCGGCACACCCGCCTGCCGGGGAAGAACCGCATGAGCACACTACCTGCTGCAACGCCCCCCGGCCTGAACACGCGCCGCTTGCTTCCGTGGACAGTGGTGATCCTGGTCGCCGTGGGCCTCGCGCTGCACGGGCCGATCGCCCAGCTCGAGCACTATCACGACTTTGCCGACAAGCGCGCGTGGCTGGGCATTCCCAACGCGGGCGATGTGCTCTCCAACCTGGGCTTCGCGGTGGTCGGCTGGTATGGCTTGGCGCTGGTCATGCACTCGCGCCGCCTGCGTGCGCTGGACGCCATCCGGCCGGGCTACACGGTGTTCTTCCTTGCGCTCATGCTGACCGCATTCGGCTCCGGGTGGTATC
Organism: Achromobacter sp. E1; assembly: GCF_037039475.1. Taxonomy (NCBI): domain Bacteria; kingdom Pseudomonadati; phylum Pseudomonadota; class Betaproteobacteria; order Burkholderiales; family Alcaligenaceae; genus Achromobacter; species Achromobacter sp. E1. The sequence goes on along the minus strand of NZ_CP146253.1, from coordinate 274,471 downwards.
ACCTCTTGCCCGACAACGCGCGCCTGATTTGGGACCGCCTGCCCATCGCGCTACTGTGCGCCGGCATCCTGTCGGCCGTCTGGCGCGAAACCGTCGGCGACGGCCGCTGGGTCGATGTGCTGTGGACCGCGCTTGCCGTGGGCAGCGTGGCGTGGTGGTGGTACACCGACCACACGTCCACGGGCGATCTGCGTCCCTACCTCTTCGTGCAGTTCATGCCGCTGGTGCTGGTGCCGCTGCTGCAATGGAGAAACGGCACCCCGCTGCGCGAACGGCTGTACTTCGGCGCGGCCATCGGGTTCTACGTGCTGGCCAAGGCCGCCGAACTGCTGGACTATCAGATCTACCAGACGTTCGCGTTCATGAGCGGCCACACGCTCAAGCACCTGTTCTCGATGGCAGCGGGGCTGATGGTGACGCTGAATTTCGCGCATCGCAAGCGCGAGGCGGAAGCATCGCCTGGCCCGCGCGTTTCCGCTAGACGGGCAGCATAGGCGCGGCGGCACCGAATATCACCTCGGATTGAGCGCGGCCGGGGCCGGCAAGCCGGTGAGGCGGCTTGCCGGTCAAGAAGAAAAAAGATAGGCCACGCACCGTCAAGGTGGCCTATCAAGGCCGGACATCGGTACGGCCTGCTACACGCACAAACCGCTACTTCGGCATCAGCACCGTGTCGATGACGTGGATGACGCCGTTGTCCGCCGCGACATCGGTCTTCACGACCTTGGCGTTGTCCACGGTGACGTTGCCGCCATTGACCGCGATGGTCAACGAGCTGCCTTCAACCGTCTTCACCTTGCCCGGCTTGACGTCCTTGGCCATGACCTTGCCCGGCACGACGTGATAGGTAAGCACCTTGGTCAGCGCGGCCTTGTCTTTGAGCAGCGCGTCCAGCTTGTCCTTCGGCACCTTGGCGAAGGCTTCGTCGGTCGGCGCGAACACGGTGTACGGGCCCGGACCCTTCAGCGTGTCGACCAGCCCGGCCGCTTGCACGGCGGTGACCAGCGTATTGAACGAACCGGCAGACTTGGCGGTGTCCACGATGTCGGCGGCGTGCGCGGTGCCCAGCGCCAGGGTGAGCGAAATTCCTGCCAAAAGACGTTTCATGATTGACTCCTTGTCCAGTGACCTCCCGCGAGCGCGGGTTCCGAAAGCGGCCTCGAATAGGGGGGAAGTTGAACCGCTTGATGAAGGAATTTACGCGCCTGCCTTCTTCTCGTCCACGACTTGAACCGCTATTATGCAAACATATCGGTTCAATACCGGGTCAAGGAAAACAATGGAATCCAAGCAATCCGATGACGGCCGCATCACGTACCGCAGCGGCGTGGCGGCGCGCCTGGCGGGGCTCTCGCCCGAGACGCTGCGCGTCTGGGAGCGCCGCTACAACCTGTCCGATGTTGAACGCTCGGCGCGCGGCCAGCGCTTGTATTCCGCCGAACAGGTGCGCCGTCTCAGCCTGCTCAAGCAACTGGTCGATCAGGGGCATGCCATCGGCGTGCTTGCGCCCATGCCCATCGAACAGCTGCATGAACTGGCTGGCGCCGCCGCGCGCCAACCCGCGGCGCAGGGACCGCTGCGCCTGGGCGTGGCCGGCGCCAACCTGACCCGGCGCATCGCCGGCAGCGGACGCGACGGCCTGGACGTGATCGTTCAACAGAGCTGGCCGCACCTTGAGCAGGTCGCCCTCACGCCGCAAGAGGCAGACCTCGAAGTTCTGGTGATCGAACTGTCCGAGCTGCATGAAAGCGCGCTGCCGCTGATCGTGGCGGCCGCAAAAGCGTGTGGCGACGTCGCCGTGCTGGTGCTTTACCGGTTCTGCGCCAGCGCGACCATTCGCGCCTTGCGCGCCCACGGTTTTCTGGCGGCCCGCGTTCCGGCGGACATCGGCGAATTGCTGCTGCTGTGCCGCTCGGCGCTAGCCGGCGAACGGCTGCCGACCGCGCCTGCCCAGCCCACGCTGGATCTACGCTTTGACGAGCATGCGCTATTCACCATCATGGCGTCCGGCAGCGGCCTGGCGTGCGAATGCCCGAAGCACCTGGCCGACCTGCTGCTGATGGTGGGCAGCTTCGAACGCTACAGCGTGCAGTGCGCGTCCCGCAACGACGACGACGCGCAGCTGCACAGCGACCTCGGACGCGCCGCGGGTCAGGCGCGCGCCATTCTGGAAGTGGCGATGGAAAGACTGGCCCGGGCAGAGGGCCTGCCCCTGCCGCCTCCCATTTCCAAAGCAGACCCCGAAATTAAAACGCGCTGAGGGCCGGGCCCGTGGACCCCGCACTCAGCGCGTTGCAGGCATGCGGGGCCGGCGCGCAATCCTGCCCTGACGGGCAGTCATGCGGCCACGCCCATGCGCGTCAGAAGCGCGTCATCAGCTTGAACATGCCCGACTGCTGGCGGTTGCCGCTGCCGAACTGCGCGTCGTAGGCCACGCCCGCAGTCGTGCTGCGCGTGATCGCCATTTCGGCGCCCAGGCCCAGCACCGCCGCGTTCTTCGCGATGGGCACGCCCGACACCGTGAAGGTGCTGCCGCCTTCAAAGGCGAGTTTCTGCGTGGGCTTCACATCGCCCATCGCGTGGCGCCAGCCCACCGTCGCCGTCAAGCGGCCAGGCGCGTTGTCCGTGCCGATCAGCATGGCGCCGCGCAGGCCCAGCGTGGTGCTCGTCACATCGTCCGTGTTGCTCTGGCCGCGCAGGGCCGCAGAGCCGCCCGTCTCCTGGAAGCCGCGCGTGCGGATCTGGTTCCAGGCCACGCCGGCGAAGGGCTCGATCGCATAGGCATCCGAAAGCGGCAGCTTGTAGCCAAGCTCCGTGAACAGTTGCGTCGACGACGCGTTGTAGGACGATTCCAGACGCTGGTTCAGGCTGCCGGCCGCGACGTTGCGCTTGGCGTCGATCTCGTGCCAGGTGTAGGCCGCGCCCGCCATGAAGCGCACGTGTCCCGGACCGGCTTCGAAGTTCTTGCCGCCGAAGACCGTCGCCGTGTAGCTGTCCACGCTCATGCGCGAGGACACGTCAGAGATCGAGTTGTGGCTGCCGGTATAACCGACCGCGCCACCCAGGCGCCAGCCGCCTCCCACGTCGCCATCGCCGCCCACGAACAGGCCGCCCGAGGACTGACGCACGGTGGATGCATTGCCGTCCCCGTTGAAGGTGCTCCAGTTGCCGAACGCCTGCGCCCAGATCGGCGATGCGCCGCTTTGCGGCAGGGCGTCGGAAGACGTCGCACCCAACTGCGCCGTCGGCCGGCCGGCGCGCATCGGCGCGTCCAGATTGCCGCGCAGATGCGACAGCGGCAAGGTGGTGACCGCGTCGCCCTGGGTTTGCAGCACGCTGCCCGTGCTCGCGTACGCTTCGCCGGACAACTGCTTCAACGCCGCGCGCGCCTGCCCCGGCGTCATGGCCAGCACGGCATCCGTGACCTGGCTGGCGCCCGTCGCCTTGCCCGCGCCATTGGCGCTGGCAATCAGCGACGAATCGGCGCCGGGCGCAACGGGTTGGGTGACGACCGGCGCGGCATCGCCGCCGGTTGAGGCCGAGCCGCTGCCAGCCTGGCTGGAACCGCTACCCGACGGCGCGGCGCCGTTGCCTGCCGGCGCCGAGCCATTGCCGCTCGAAGGCGGCGCCTGCTGGTCCAGTGCACCCCCCACGTTGGTTTCGTTTTCCGAACCGCCGACGCTGCCGATCGGCACGTCGTTGCGCGCGAGCGTCATGAACGCATTCTTCGCGTCATAGCTGAGCGACGGCGTCAGGAACGCGTATGCGCTAGACACGCCCGTGAAACGGCCCTGAATGCCGCCGTCGGCCGTCAGGATGTTGTACGTCGCGCGCGGCGCGTAGTTGCCGTTCGGGCCCACATGCGCCACGGTGCCGTCCAGCGTGGCGACGCCCGTCACATGGATGCGGTCGCTCAGGGTGCTGGCCGGATCGGCATGCACGCGGTAAACCGTGTCCTGGCCGAAATTCAGGTTGCCGTTGACCGTCAGCGTGCCCATCGGCGTGCCGTCGTTGCCCGGCGAGATGACGGCCGTGGGGTACAGCGTCGTGCTGCCCACTTGGCCGACACCGGCCAGCACCACTTCGCGGCCGATGTCCATCGGGCCATTCAGCTTGCCGTTGATCTCCAGCGCGCCGTCGGCGATGAAGATCGGACCGGTCAGGTTGCTGCTGTCGCCGTTCAGGATGATCGAGCCCACGCCGGTTTTCACAAAGCCTTCGGTGCCTTGCAGCGGGTTGTCGATGATGTCCACGAACCTGCCCGCCGCATACGTGCCGTCGCCGACGACGATGACGGGCGGGTTGCCGCCGGTGCCGGCCAGCGTGATCGGCGCGCCCTGCAGGAGATACCGGTCCGTCGCGAATTGCAGTCCCGACACGCGCACCGGGCCCGCGCTGCCATCGACGGTGACGGTGCCCGCCGCGCCCGTGAAGATTGCATAGCCGCCGCTGGGCAGCGCGCCGGTGGCGTTGGTCGGGCTGTTCCAGTTCGTGCTCGCGGCGCTCCACGTGCCGTTGCCGCCGCCGGCGTTTGCCGCGGAGGCCACGCCATTGCCGTTCCACAGGTTGGTCGTGCTGGGACCCAGAACCAGGTTGATGTGCTTGTCGCCCGTCAGCGTCTGGATGGTGGCGGCCGGCACCGAGTCGCCGGAGACCGTGCCCAGCGTCAGGCCACTGCCGCTCAACGTGCCGCCGTACGACATGATGCGGTAGAAGCCGGCGTTGACGCCGTGCGTGCTGACCTTCACGTTCAACGTCGCATTGTTCAGGGCCACGTTGCCGCCCACCGTGATGTTGTCGCCCGTGCCCGGTTGCGTGATGGGCAGTCCGGCATAGCCGGTCTCGAAATCGAAGACGCCGTTGTTGATGCCCAGGTTGCCGTTCACAACGAGATTGCCGTTGGAAACGCCGGTGGGCGTGTCCACCCAGTATCCCGGCGCGACGCGGGCATTGCCCGTCACGTTCAGGTCGCCGTTGATCGCGCCAAAACCCGCCACGGTGCCGCCGGACATGGCATTGACGTTGCCGCCGATCGTCACGCCCGCGCCGCCCCCATTGCCGCCGATTACCGCCGTCCCGCCATTGACATCGATTCCGCCGGGAAAGTTGGCCGACCCGTCAAACACCTGCGTATTGCCCGCCCCGATGGTCAGGTCCGCAGCGGTGACGCTGCCCGCATAGGACGCGCTCAAGGCGAGCGTCGCCGTCAGCCACTTCTTTGTGCCGTGTGCCAAAACTTCAATCCTCCGGATTAATCGAGCTTCCTTTCACCTATTGCCGATATGTTTAAAAAGTATCGGCAAGTAATAATGCAGCCGGCGTGAATTTAGGGTCAGCTCTCGAAAAAAGGAGGCACTGTATAACGGTTTATTTTGCGTCCCCGTTAATAATCGGGGTTATATCCCGTTAATTATCAAAATAGGTCTACGGCATACGTCTGATAATGCTAGGCACACGCGCGCAGATATTATCCAAAGTATTTATTTCCGTTAATTGGATACCATCCTCCCGCGAGTATCAGCCGTTTGCGGATACCATCTTTTGGCCGTATGCCCGCGCGGACAGCGCACTTGGCAACGCCGCATTCAGTCACAAAATGACACGGGACCCCGTTCTGCTTTGGCCTCGTCACGCAAGCCCGGCGGCCGCTGCACCGGGCAGTGGAAACACCACGTTGAAGCAGACGCCGCGCCCCTCGGGCCCTTCGTCAACGGTCACGCGCGCCTGGTGCGAGCGGGCAATTCTGGCGACCAGGGCCAGCCCCAGCCCGCTCCCGTGGCTTGGCGCGCCCGGCCCGCGATAGAACGGGTCGAAGATCCGCTCGCGCAATGGCCGGGCGATGCCCGGCCCGTTGTCCGCGACCGCCAGCGTGACGCCCTCCGGCTCCCAATGCAGCGCAACGCTGATCGCACTGTTCTCGCCGCTGTACCGGCCCGCGTTGTCCACCAGATTGCGCACCAGAATGCCCAGCGCATCCACCTGGCCCATGATCAGGACCGGCGCGGCATCCACGGTGACCTGCTGGCCGCGATGGATGAACGAGGCCTGCATGTCCCGCAGCACGAAGGCCACCACGGACGCGAGGTTCACCGGCTCAAGGCGGATGTCGTTGCGGTCCGTGCGCGCCAGGTCCAGCAGCTGTTCGACGATGCGTGAACTGCGGCGCGTGGTCTGCGCAATTTTCTGCATCAGCATCCTGGCCTTCACGGGATCGTTGACGCGATACGCCGTGTCCGCATACACGGCCAGCACCGCCAGCGGCGTGCGAAGCTCGTGGGCGGCATCGCCGATGAACCGGCGCTCGTTCTCGATCAACGCCGCCACCCGGCGCTGGCGTTCATTGATCGCGCGTATCAACGGCACCAGCTCCGCGGGTACCGCGCGCTCGTCAACGGTCACGCCGTCGGTCACGCTGGCCTCGGCAATCTCCCTGGCCACGCAGCCAAGCTTGCGCACGGAACGGCAGACAACCACCATCGTGACGCCCCCGATCCCGGCAAACATCAGCAACGTGACGATCGAACCCAGCTCGAACCGGGCGGCAAGGCCGGCATAGAACGCTCGCGTCGGCGTGCCCGCGACGATTTCGAAGCGCGCGGACTCGTCCAGCCCCGTGTACACCCGCCACGTGTCTCCATCCTGGACGACGCACGAAAATCCAACCGTGTTTCCCTGTACCATCCGCTTGCGCGGCGCGTCCTTGGACGCAAGCACCAGGCGATTCGTCACGCGGTCCCAGACCTGGATCTCGGTCTTGCCGACGGTCTGACGCACCAGAAAGGCGGGCACCGGCAGTTCCCGGGTGATGTCTTGAGTCGCGGGCACCATCGCCAGAAAGAAGGCCATGCTGTTGACTACGGCACTCAATTCATGATCGCGCACCCCGGATTCGGCCCGGGTCACGCTGTTCCAATACAAGCCAAACTGCACCAGCCACGACACGAGCAGCGCGCTGAAGATGCCCAACAGGACCTGTGCGCGCAACGAATTCGTGACCCGCCGCATCAGCCGCTATCCCGGGCCAGCCGGTAGCCTTGACCATGAACATTCTCGATGGTGTCCTTGCCCAGCTTCTTTCTTAGCGAATGAATGAACACGGCGATCGTGTTGCTCTCGCCAGGCCGGCCCGCGCCATACAGGTGCGCGCGCAGCTCTTCCGTGGACACCAGCCGGTCCGCGTGCCTGAGAAGCATCTCCAGCGTGCGGAACTCGTGCTCCGACAACCGTGTCGGCGCCTCGTCGACGAAGGCTTCGCGCCGGCCGGGATCCAGCTTCACATGACGCCAGGACAGGATCTTGTCGCCCGGAACGCCGCTGCGCCTGAGCAGGGCGCGCATGCGGGCAAACAGCTCCGCGGGTTCGAACGGCTTGATGACGTAATCATCGGCGCCCAGATCCAGGCCCCTGATGCGGTCGCTCAAGGCGTCCCGCGCGGTGATCAGGATCACCGGCACCGCGTCGCCGCGCCGGCGCAAGAAACGCAGCACGTCCAGGCCCGAACCGCGATGCAGCCCGATATCCAGCAGCACGAGCGTGAAGTCATGCTGCAGCAGCAGCACCTTGGCAGCCTCGACGTCCTGCGCGAGCGTCACCGCGAAGTCCAGTTCCTCAAGCGCCAGCGTCAACGCGTCCGCGAACATCGCGTCGTCCTCAACCAACAGAACTCGCATGTCAGTATTCCCCTTCCGTGTGCGTTGACAGCTGCTGCATGGGGCTGTGCGCTAGCGGCCCCGTGCCGCATCATACGGTCAGGTTGCGGCCTCAGGCGTGCGCGGGTGCTGCCAATGCCAACCGCTCGTAACGCGCGCCGGCCTGCGCCGCGCCCGGCTGCCGTTCCGTCTTGAAGCGCGCCACCGCCTGCAAGAGCTCTTTCGCCTGCGTCGCCATTGCGCCGGCCGCCGCAGCGGACTCTTCGACCAACGCCGCATTCTGTTGCGTCATCGTGTCCATTTGCGATACCGCCACGTTCACCTGCTCGATGCCGGCGGTCTGCTCGGCCGAGGCCGAGGCGATCTCAACGGTCACCTCCTTGAGCCTTGCCACGGCGTCGAGCACCTTCTCCATCTGGCCGCCCGCCGTGGCCGCCATAGACTCGCCGCCCTCCACCGCACGCTGGGAGTTTTCGATCAAGCCCTTGATCTCCTTGGCGGCCGTGGCGCTGCGCTGCGCCAGCGCGCGCACTTCCGTCGCCACCACGGCGAAGCCGCGGCCCTGTTCGCCGGCCCGCGCCGCTTCCACGGCCGCATTGAGCGCAAGAATGTTCGTCTGGAAGGCAATGCTGTCGATCACCGACACAATCTCGCCCATGCGCTGCGCGTCGGCCGAGATGGCCCCGATCGCATCGACCACCTGGCCCACCACGCGGCCCGCTTCAACCGTGAGCTGGCTGCAATCGACGGCAAGGCTGCTGCCGCTGGCCGCATTGTCCTGGTTCATCCGCACCGTCGAGGTCATCTCTTCGATGCTCGCGGCCGTTTCCTCAAGCGATGCAGCCTGCTCCTCGGTGCGTTGCGACAGGTCGGCATTGCCCTCGGCAATCTGCGCCGACGCCGTCGAAATGGATTCCGCCGCGCTGACGATCGTGCCGACCGTCGACGCAAGCTGCCTGCGCATCGTTTCCAGCGAGTACATCAGGCTCGAATGGTCCCGCTCATCGAGCTTGAGCGCCGTCGTGAGATCGCCGCTGGCAATGGCGCCGGCCAGCTTTTGCGCGTCGGCGGGTTCTCCGCCCAGCTGCCGCAGGATGCTGCGCGTGACCAGCCACGCCGACAGGACGCCCAACAGCACCGCGATCGACATGATCACAACGATTGTGCTCTGCAGACGCGCCGACGTCGCCGCCGCCCGCTGCGCCGATTCATCGTTGAGCTGGGATTCAAGGTTGGCGAGCGACAGCAACTGGTCGAGCCACGCGTCCTGCTTGGCACGCAGTTCTTCCCGCAGAATGCGGGCGGCTTCCTGCGTGTTGTTCTGCCGCCCGGCTTCCAGCGCACGCAGGTAGATGGGCGTGGCGTCCTGTTCCGCGCGGCGGGCGGCGGCCAGCAGATCCCGTTCCGCGTCAAGGGTACCGGCATCGCTCGCAAACATCTGCGCAAGACGTTCATTGGCTTGGCGATAGCGCGCCGCCATGTCTTCGGCCCGGGCGATCTCATTGGCCACGGCTTGCGGATCCGTGTAGAGCACGATGTTGCGCACCACGATGGCCCGGCCCTGCACCAGCTCGCGCATCTGCAACGCCAGCTTCAACTGCTGGTTGTTTACATTCACGATGTCGTTCATCGATCTGTCCAGCGTCCTCATGGCGTACAGGGACAGGCCCCCAAGCACCACCAACGCAAGAACAAGCAAGAGAAAACCGATCGCAAGACGCGAACTCACTTTCATGGCTGCCAGATTCATCATTCGCCTTTTGTTGTTGTTGGCAACCGGCTAATGACAATCGCGCTGGACAAGCGCCTGGACCCTGAAGGGGCCCGCGCCGGCTGACGAGCGCGACTATAGAGGGCGAAGAATTAATGAATCGTTAATTCTCACCAATTCTAAAAGCTGTGCCGCAACCCCAACGCGATCGTTTGCGGGCTGGCGCCAGCGGTCACGCCCAGCTCATTGATGGCGAAGTCGTACGCCGCATTCGAGCGGTTCTTGATCTTCGAGTAGTACGCATACACAGACGTGCGCTTGGACAAGGGCTGCTCATAGCCCAGCGTGTACTGGACCGCGCCGGTGTTCTGGCCGCTACGGACATAGCCCACCCGCTGGGTAGACGGCCCGGTGCCGTTGGCGGCGTACCCGACGGACGCGTTCAGGCTGCCGGTGCCCAGCTTCTGCACCACGGACACGTAGTAACCCTTGCGGCGCAGATCGCCGGATGCGGTCTGGTAGCGCAGCTGCTCCACGACGAAGTTGATCGTGGTCGACGGAAACGAATACGTGGCGCCCAGCTTGATGGCATCGTCATGCGAGTCGGCCATCTGATAGTTCTTGTGCAGCTCATAGGCCGCCACCAGCGCCAGCGGTCCGTCCTTGTAGGCGGCGGACCAGGAGAACAGCTGGGGATTGCGCGGCGTCGTCATGCGTTCCTGCGGCAGGCCCCACGTGAATCCAACGGTCAAGCCATGCCAGTCCGTCGACCGGAAATGCAGCGAATTTTTCTGGCGCCGGTCAAACGAACTGGTGTTCTCGACGTTGCCCGAGCTGGACGCCGAACCGTTGCCCACCAACGCCATGTATCCCGCCGTCATCGGATAGTAGGGATCCATTTTCATGGTCGACTCGGTGTAGGCCGTGTGCCAATTGCCCAGAAAGAACGTGCCGTATGGCGATGCCAGCCCAAGGCGCGTGTTCCGGCTGGCGATCTCGCCTTGCCCGGTGTTGGGCGCAATGCCGCTCTCGATCTGAAAGATCGCCGACAGACCATCGCCCAGGTCCTCTTCGCCGCGAAAGCCGAACACCGACCGGTTGTTCGTCATGCGTGAGCCCGAGCCGGCATTGTCGCCGCCGCTGATCCAGGCGTATTCCAGCGCCGTGTTGAGCCGGCCGTATAGCGTGACGGACGATTGTGCCGACGCGCTGCCCACCGCACCACACAGCGCGGCCACCGCGCATCCGCCAACCAGAACCCGTTTGCGCGCGTCGCGGCCAACTTTCATCTCATGCTCCTGTGCTTTGCGCAGCACGCAAACCGCAAGACGATACGCGTGCGCGCCGTGCCGACGCCATTCGTCGAAGGTATAGGGTGACGAACCTAATGTCGGATTGCGCCCCGGCGGACGCCATGAAAACCTACCCACCGCGAAATTAATCGAGGAGAGTGGCATGGCTTCGCGTCGACAAGTCCTGGGAGCGGCGTCTTCGCTGGCTTCAGCGTTTGCGCTAAACAGCATGTGGGCCGGCCGGGCAAATGCCGGGTCGCAGTCCCAGACCGGCACGCCGCTGGCAGACGGTCCCCCGGAGGTGATTTTCTACAACGGCCGCTTCACCACGTTGGACCGCGCCAATCCGGAAGCGGGCGCCGTCGCCGTGAAGGTCGGCAAGTTCGCCGCGGTGGGCAGCGACCGGGAAGTCCTGCGCCTGGCGGGATCGAACACCCGGCTGGTTGACCTGAAAAAGAAAAGCGTCCTGCCCGGGCTTTACGACAACCACACGCACGTCGTGCGCGGCGGCCTGAACTACAACATGGAACTGCGCTGGGACGGCGTGCGGTCGCTGGCGGATGCCATGGAGATGCTGCGCCGGCAGGTCGCCAATACGCCCGCGCCCCAATGGGTGCGCGTGGTGGGCGGATTCACCGAGCACCAGTTCATTGAAAAGCGTCTGCCGACCATCGAGGAAATCAACGCGGTCGCACCGGACACGCCGGTGTTCCTGCTGCATCTGTACGATCGCGCGCTGCTGAACGCTGCGGCGCTGCGCGTGGTGGGCTACACCCGCGACACGCCGGACCCCGAAGGTGGACAGATCATCCGGGACTCGAATGGCAATCCGACCGGCCTGCTGCTGGCCAAACCCAACGCCACGATCCTGTATTCCACGCTGGCCAAGGGTCCGAAGCTGCCGTTCGACTACCAGCTGAACTCCACGCGCCACTTCATGCGCGAGCTGAACCGGCTGGGCGTCACGGGCGTCATCGACGCCGGCGGCGGCTATCAGAACTATCCGGACGACTATGCCGTCATCCAGAAGCTGGCCGACGACAACCAGCTGACGGTGCGGCTTGCGTACAACCTCTTCACGCAAAAGCCCAAGCACGAGAAAGAGGACTTCCTGAACTGGACGTCTTCGGTCAAGTACAAGCAGGGCGACGATTACTTCCGGCATAACGGGGCCGGAGAGATGCTGGTGTTCTCGGCGGCCGACTTCGAGGACTTCCGGGTCGAACGTCCGGACATGCCGCCGGAGATGGAAGGCGAACTGGAAGAGGTCGTCCGCGTCCTGGTCCAGAACAAATGGCCGTGGCGCCTGCACGCGACCTACGACGAAACGATCACGCGCGCGCTGGACGTATTCGAGAAAGTGCATCGCGACACGCCGCTCACCGGCATCAACTGGTTCTTCGATCATGCCGAGACGATCTCGGACAAGTCCATCGACCGGATCGCCGCACTGGGCGGCGGCATTGCCGTCCAGCACCGCATGGCATACCAGGGCGAGTACTTTGTCGAGCGCTACGGCGCGAAGGCCGCGCAAGCCACGCCCCCGGTCAAGCGCATTCTGGAAAAGGGAGTGAAAACGTCCGCCGGCACCGACGCCACGCGCGTCGCGTCCTACAACCCGTGGATTTCGCTGTCGTGGATGACCACGGGCAAAACCGTCGGCGGCATGCCGCTGTATCCGCATGAAAACCTGCTGGACCGCGAAACGGCCCTGCGCATGTGGACCGAGAACGTCGCGTGGTTCTCCAACGACGAAGGCAAGCGCGGCCGCATCCAGGTGGGCCAGTTCGCCGATCTGATGGTTCCGTCCCAGGATTACTTCACGGTGGCGGATGAAGAGATTTCGTTCCTGACGTCCGACCTGACCGTGGTGGGCGGGCGCGTGGTCTACGGCGCTGGCGACTTCGCCAAGCTCGACGAAAACGCGCCGCCGCCCGCCATGCCCGACTGGTCGCCCACGCGCCTGTTCGGCGGCTATGCCGCCTGGGGCGACCCGGAAGGCGCGGGACGCAATTCGCTCGATTACAAGCGCTTTGCCGCGGCCTGCGGTTGCGCCAGAGCGTGCGGCCTGCATGGGCACAGCCATGCCAACGCGTGGGCCTCCAGCGTGCCGGCCGCGGACCAGAAGTCGTTCTTCGGCGCGTTGGGTTGCTCGTGCTGGGCCGTGTAAGGAACCGAACCCATGTCGAGCATTTCAACCTCGCTGGCCGGCATCGCGCGCCCCATTTTGGGGGGCCGCGTTGCCCGCTTTGCCGCCTACCTGGGCTTGTGCGCGGCGTATCTTCAGGGCGGGCTGGTCAAGCTGACCGACTTTCCCGGCGCCATCGCGGAAATGACCCATTTCGGGCTTACGCCCGCGCCGTTCTTCGCCGTGGTCGTGATCGCGCTGGAGCTCATCGCCTCGCTCATGATCCTGATCGGATGGCATCGCTGGCTCGGCGCGCTGGGGCTGGCGATCTTCACGCTGCTCGCCACCTTCGTCGCCCTGCAGTTCTGGGAGATGCCGCCCGGCCAGGCGCGCTTTTTCGCCGCCAACTCGTTCTTCGAGCACCTTGGGCTGGTGGGCGGGTTCCTGCTGGTGATCTGGCAGGACCTGAACGAACGGCGGTAGTCGCCTTCGTATCGGCCTTCGCAGTGTCCGTCGCGCCGGCCGCACCGCCGGTCCAGCGGGCACCGCGCCATCAACACTTACCTTGCACATCATGGAACAGACCCCCGTATCTCCACGATTCACCGGCCTCTTGGGCTTTAACGCGGGATACGTCGATACGGCGGGGTTCCTGGCGCTGAACGGCCTGTTCACGGCGCACGTGACGGGCAACTTCGTCACGCTGGGCGCAGCCTTCGTCCACGGCACGACCGGCGCCTTCGCCAAGCTCCTGGCCTTGCCGCTCTTTTGTGCCGTCGTCGTGCTGACGCGCCTGTTTGCGTCCGGCTTCGCGGCTGCGGACACGGCGATGTCCAAGCTCATGTGCGCGAAGGTGCTGCTGCTGGCCGCCGCCGGTGCCGTCCTCATCGTCTACGGACCGTTTCCCGACAGCGACGCGCCCGTTGCCGTGATTGGCGGCATGCTGCTGGTCGCGGCCATGGGTATCCAGAATGCGATCCAGCGCATGCATCTGGGCAGCGCGCCGCCGTCCACGCTCATGACCGGCACCACCACGCAGGTGATGATCGACCTTGCCGACCTCTGCAAGGGCGTCTCCGGCGAAGCGCGCACGGCCGCCGTCGGCCGCCTGCGCAAGATGCTGCCCGCCCTGGCGGCGTTTGCGTCCGGCTGCGCCATTGCCGCGCTGCTGTACTGGGCGTCCCTCATGTGGTGTTTCATCCTGCCGCCCATCGTCGCCGCGCTGGCCACCCTGGGCATCAAACGCGCGCCGACTGACCCTACTTGAGGGGGAACGCGCCATACCTTCGAACAATGTCGAGACGCGAACGTTTCCCCTATCCTGACATTCTCGTTAAGGCCCCTCCATTTCAACCCAAGGTGATTTTCATGTCCCAAGCCAAGCTCGAAGTCCTGACCCCGCAGAACAGCCAGATCATCTTCATCGATCACCAGCCGCAAATGGCCTTTGGCGTGCAGTCGATCGACCGCCAGACGCTGAAGAACAATGCCGTGGGTCTGGCCAAGGCCGCCAAGGTGTTTGGCATTCCCACCACCATCACCACCGTCGAGACCGAGTCGTTCTCGGGTTACACCTACCCCGAACTGCTCGACGTGTTTCCGAACCAGAAGGTCCTGGAACGCACCTCGATGAACTCGTGGGACGACCAGAAGGTGCGCGATGCGCTGGCCGCCAATGGCGGCAAGAAGGTCGTCGTGGCCGGTCTCTGGACCGAAGTCTGCAACACCACGTTTGCGCTGTGCGCCATGCTGGAAGGCGAATACGAGATCTACATGGTGTCCGACGCGTCCGGCGGCACGTCCAAGGAAGCGCACGACATGGCCATGCAGCGCATGATCCAGGCCGGCGTGGTGCCGGTGACCTGGCAGCAGGTGCTGCTGGAATGGCAGCGCGACTGGGCCCGCCGCGACTCGTACGATGCCGTGATGGAAATCGTCAAGGAACACTCGGGCGCGTACGGCATGGGCGTGGACTACGCCTACACGATGGTGCACAAGGCCGGCCAACGCACGCAGACCGCCCACGACGCCATCGCGCCGGTGGCCGCACCCGTCATCGCCCGCTGATGCCCCTGGGGTCCGCAGCCGCTCTTGCAGCGGCTGCGGACCTTTTTGCTTTCTCCCGCAGCCTGCCACGCCATGACGACCGCCGACGCCCAGCCCGCCAACCCCGCCCCGCCTTCCTCGCCTTTCGCGTACTCCGCCTTTTCAGTGATCTGGGTCGCCACCGTGCTGTCCAACATCGGCACCTGGATGCATGACGTGGGCGCGGGCTGGCTCATGACGTCGTTGTCGCCGTCGCCGATGTTCGTGGCGCTGGTGCAGACCGCGGGCGCGCTGCCGGTTTTTCTGCTGTCGCTCCTGGCCGGCGCGCTCGCCGACACCATGGACCGCCGCAAGCTGCTGCTGATGGTGCAGATCGCGATGGGCGTCATTGCGCTGGCGCTGGGGCTGGTGGTGTGGTTTGGCCTGACGACGCCGTGGGTGCTGCTGGGCTTCACGTTGCTGATGGGTATCGGCACGGCGCTGTCGGCGCCGGCCTGGCAGGCCATCGTGCCCAGCCTGGTGCCGCGTCCGTCGCTGCAGCAGGCCATCGCGACCAATAGCGTAGGCATCAATGTCAGCCGCGCCATTGGTCCGGCGCTGGCCGGCGTGCTGATCACCAGTATCGGCGTGGCGATTCCGTTCTTCGTCAATGCGGTCAGTTTCATCGTGGTCGTGGCCGCGCTGATCTGGTGGAAGCCGCCCGCCGCCGCTGAAAAGCGCCTGCCGCGCGAGCAGCTGTTTCATGCCATGCGTGCCGGCGTGCGCTTTGCGCTGCACAGCAAGCCGCTCAAGTCCACGCTGGTTCGCGCCGTTGCGTTCTTCCTGTTTGCCAGTGCCTACTGGGCCTTGCTGCCGGTGATCGTGCGTCAGGTGCTGCAGGGCGGCGCCTTGCTCTACGGCATCATTCTGGGCTGCGTCGGCGCCGGGGCGGTGATCGGTGCGATGGTGCTGCCGCCGCTGCGCAAGAAGCTGGGGCCTGACCGCAGCGTCATGGCCGGCACGTTGGGCACGGCGTTCACGCTGGTGGTGTTTGCGGTGGTGCCGCATCCCGTGGTGGCCGGTGCGTTCAGCTTCCTGGCGGGCGCTTCGTGGATCATGGTGCTGACCTCGCTCAACGTCTCGGCACAGGTTGCCCTGCCGGACTGGGTGCGTGCCCGTGGCCTGGCGATCTTCGTGACGGTGTTCTTTGGGTCGATGACCGCGGGCAGCATGATCTGGGGTCAGACGGCGGTGCGTGCCGGCGTGCCCGCCGCGCTGCTGATCGCCGCCGCCGGCTCGGTGGTTGCGATGCTGCTGACCCGCAAGGCCAAGCTGCAGCTGGGCGCGGACCTGGACCTTGCGCCGTCGATGCACTGGCCCGAGCCCCTGATCGATCAAGAGGTGTCGCATGATCGTGGACCGGTCATGATCACGGTCGAATACCTGATCGACCCGGCGCAAGGCGCGGCCTTCGTGCGCGCCATGCAGCACGCAGGCGCCGAGCGCCGCCGCGATGGCGCATACGCCTGGGGCATCTTCGAAGACGCCGCCCAACCCGGCCGCTACCTGGAATACTTCCTGGTGACCTCCTGGCTGGAACATCTGCGCCAGCACGAACGCGTCACGCACGCAGACGCGGACCAGCAGGCGGAAGTGCGCGCCTTCCACATCGGCGGCACGCCCCCACGGGTATCGCACTTCGTGGCGCCGATCGTGCAATAGGCGGAACCAACACGACACCCGGCGCTGCCGCACACACCGTTACATGAGACGCATAATTCCTGATTAGAATTGCGCCGACAGGGATTATTGCCGCGCGCCGACAGGCCTCGGCTGGGTGTGCGACATGGATAGTGCTCCTCGCTTCGAGGCAGTCAACGGGGCCCGTTTCGAGGTTCTGTGGGTGGACGGCGACCGGGTCTTCGGGCGCGGCGACGCCAGCCTTGCCGTCTGGCTGCGGCCGAACGACAGCTCGGAATGCGCGCGCCACCTGCTGGACCAGGAATACGGCCTGCGCGACTACCTGCATCCCGGCTGGGCCGCCGTGCCGACCGCACTGGCGCGCGTCGGCGGCTCCACCGTCCTGTATCTGCAGGATCCCGGCGGACAGCCGTTGGCGTCGCATCGCCCGCAGCCCATGCCCGCCAAGGCATTTCTGCGCTTGGCCATCGCGGCGGCGAACGCCCTTGGGCAAATGCACAACGCCGGCTTGATCCATCGGAATCTCAAGCCCGCGCACATCCTGTTCAACGCCCATGACGAAGCCGCCCACCTGACCGGCTTTTCTTTTTCCACGCCGCTCGGCGCCTATCAGGCGGCGCCGGGCTCGCAGCCAGCAAATATCGTCGGCACCCTCGCCTACATGGCACCCGAACAATCCGGCCGCGCCGGGCATCGCGCCGACGCGCGCTCGGACCTGTATTCGCTGGGCGTCGTGTTCTACGAGGCCCTGACCGGCGAGCTGCCTTTTCAAGGCGAGTCGGCGCTGACGTGGCTGCACAGCCATTCCGCGCGCGTGCCGGTAACGCCCGCCGAACGACGCAGCGCAATACCCGCGACACTGTCGGCCATCGTCATGAAGCTGCAGGAAAAGTCGCCGGACGACCGGTATCAGACGGCGGAGGGGCTGGCGGCCGACCTGCAGTGCTGTCTGGCCGCGTTGATGATGGACCCCGACTCCGCGCCGGACTTCGCACTGGGCCGCTACGACCATCCAGGCCGCGTGCGCGTGCCTGCAACCCTGTACGGCAGAGGCGCCGAGCTTGACGTCCTGCTGGGCGCCATGGGCCGGGTGGCGGGGTCCGGGCGCGCCGAGGTCGTGCTGATCTCGGGCGAGGCGGGCGTCGGCAAGTCGATCCTCATCGAAGAGCTGCATCGCGTTGTCGGCAGCGAATACACCTTGCTTGCCAAGGGCAAGGGCGATCCTCACAGCCACGCCGGTCCCTACGCCGCGCTGGTCGAGGCGGCAAGAGGCTTGCTTCAGGCGGTGCTTGCCAAGAACGAAAGCGACCTGGACGAGTGGCGGGAGAAACTGCGCGTGGTGGTCTCGGCCGGCGGCGGCAGCCTGCTCACGCTGATTCCCGAACTGGCGCTGATCGTGCCGGACGCCAAGGGCCTGGTGGCCGAGGCGGACGCCAAGGCGCGGCTGCTCCTGGCCTTCCAGCATCTGTTCTGCGCGTTCTCGTCGCCGGGCCATCCGCTGATCCTGTTCCTGGACGACCTGCAGTCGACCGACGCCGCGACCCTGCGCGTGATCGAACAGCTTGCGCAGACCGGTCTGCAGAACATCCTGGTCGTGGGCGTGTATCGGGCCGAGCACATGACGGCGCGCCACGCGCTTGCGGCGTTCATCGCCGGCCTGCGCGCCAGCGCGATCCCCCTCACCGAACTCGCGCTCCACAATCTGCAGGCGCGCGACTGCGCCCACCTGATTGCCGATGCGCTGCAAAGCAGGTCGCCGTGGATCGATCCGCTCGTCGCACTGGTGCAGGCCAAGACGGCCGGCAACCCCTGCTTCGTGCTCCGGTTCCTGTCCACGCTCGCGGCCGAGGGATTGCTGCGCTACGACGTGGGGCGCCAGCGCTGGCTTTGGGATGCGGATGCCATCCGCGAGCAGGCGTACACCGACAACGTGGTCGGCATCATCCTCCAGCAGGTCGAGCGCTTGCCGCGCGACAGCCGCGAAGCGATTCAACACATGGCGTGCCTTGGGCACGACGCCTCGCTGGACAAGCTGGCGGCGGCGCTGGGCTGGCCGCGGCTCGACGTTGCCACGGCAATGCGCGAGTGCGAGCGCCAGAGCCTCGTCTTTCGTAGCGGCGACGTGTACCGCTTTCCGCACGACCGGGTGCAGGCGGCCAGCTATGGGCTGATTCCGGAACGGCAGCGCGCGGCCACCCATCTGTCGGTCGGCCGGCGCCTTGCCAAGGACCTGGAACCAGAACAATTGAAGGCGCGCGCCTTTGAACTGGTCGATCAGTTCAACCGTGCATGGCAACTTGTCCACAGCCCCGACGAACGCGTCCGGCTTGCCCATCTGAATACCCTGGCAGGCTCATTGGCCAAGGACACCGCCGACTATTCGGCCGCCATCCGCTATCTGGAAGCAGCCTCGGCATTCCTGTCCGACGACGGCCGCCAGCGCGAGCCCGCGCTTGCCTTCACGATCGATATCACCCGCGCCGAGTGCGAGTTGCGCAGCGGCGCGGTGGGCAGCGCCAGGCATCGGCTGGCCCGCCTGGGCGAGCGCGACGCGCCCTTGACGGAACTGGCCCGCGTGACTCAGCTGCGCGTGGAAGTTTTCATGGCGCTGGGCGAGCGGCACGAGGCCATTCAGGCCGCGCTGCATTATCTTCGCCGCGCCGGCATCGACTGGACCGACAACCCTTCAGATGAGGCCGTCTCGGACGAGTACGCCCAGTTCAATGCGCTGCGTGCCGGCCGGCCCGCGGCTACGCTGCTGGACCTGCCCGCGATGGAAAACCCGGAAACGGAAGCGACGATGGGCGTGCTGACCGCACTGCTGCCGCCGGCCTGGACGCTCTTTGCGAATCTGCGCGAGCGCGTCATCCTGCGCATGGCCAACCTGAGCCTGCGCCACGGCAACACGGATGCGTCCAGCCTGGGATACGCGTGGCTGGGCATGATCCTGGCCGCGCGCACCGGCGACTACGCAGACGGCTACGCCTTCGGCAAGCTGGGCGTCGACCTGATCCAGCAGCGCGCGCAGGTCCGCTTCGCCGCGCGGGTCTATCAGGTGTTCGGCGGCCAGATCGTTCCGTGGTCACGGCCGATCAGCGAGGCGCGCAACCTGCTGCAGACCGCCTTCGAACTGGCCAGCCAGCAGGGCGACTGGACCTACGCATCCTTCGCGCTGAACAGCCTGGTCACGCATATGCTGGCCACCGGCGGTGCGCTGGACACCATCCGCGCCGACGCCAGCCGCGGTCTGGCATTCGCGCGCAAGGCGGGGCTTGAAGTCCTGGACCGGTACACGTCGCAACTGCAACTGGCCAAGATGCTGCAAGGCATGACGCCGCATTTCGGCACGCTGGACGACGCTGGATTCACCGAGGCCGATTTCGAGCGCAAGCTCCAGGCCGAGACCGGCTGGAATGTCACGGCGTGCTGGCATTACCTGCGCAAGCTGCAGGCCAGGGTGTTCGGCGGCGATTTCCCGGACGCCGTGCGGGCAAGCGAGGTGGCCTCAAGGTTCGTGTGGACGTCTCTGGCGTTCGTCGAGGAAATGGAGTTCCACTTCTACTCCGCGCTGGCGCACGCCTGGTGCCCCGCGCCCGCAAGTCCGGCGGGACAAGCCGCCACGCTTGCGGCGATAGAGGTCCATCTGGCGAAGCTGCGTCCGTGGGCGGCGTCCTGCCCGTCCAACTTCCAAAGCCAGCGGATGCTGATAGACGCCGAAGTCGCGCGGGTAAAGGGCGACATCCTGGACGCCATGCAGCGCTACGACGATGCCATCCATTGCGCCAGCGATCACGGCCTTGTCCACGTCGAAGGGCTGGCCAATGAATGCGCCGCACGGTTTTTCCAAAGCCGTGGCCAGCAACGCATCGCGCATACGTACCTGCAACACGCGCGTGCCTGCTATCAGCATTGGGGCGCGTCCGGCAAGGTCAGGCAGATCGATGCGCTGCACCCCACGCTGTTCGTGGATCGCGGCAGCGCCGCCCACGATTCCACGATCGAAACGCCGGTTGAGAGCCTGGATCTGGCCACCGTCATCGACATCTCCCGCGCGCTCGCCAGTGCGCTGGACTTGCAGACGCTGCTCGACAAGCTGATGAAGATCGCGCTGGAGCAGGCCGGCGCCACGCGCGGCGTGCTCGTCCTGCATGCCGAGGGTGACCTGTATGTGCGCGCCATTGCCACCACGTCCGGCGATTCCGTCGCGATCAGCCAGCGCGCGCAGTCGCTGGACGAGGCTGGCCTGCCGCAGCAGATCGTGAACTACGGTTGGCGCACGGGTGAAACCATCGTTCTGGACGATGCGTGGAGCGCCGGCGCCTTCACCGGCGACCCCTACGTGCGCGCCGCGCGGCTGCCGTCGGTGTTGTGCCTGGCGCTGACCACGCAATCCAAATCCATCGGCGTGCTGTACCTGGAAAATACCCTGGCGCGCGGCGTTTTTGCGCCGCACCGCACCGCCGTTCTGCGTTTGCTGGCCTCGCAGGCCGCCATCGCGATCGAACGCGCGCGGCTATACCGTGACCTGGCGCAGCGCGAGGCCCGCATTCAACGCCTGGTCGAAGCCAACATCATCGGGATCTGGTTCTGGAGCATCGAGGGGCAAGTGCTGGAGGCCAACGACCTCTTCCTGTCCATGACCGGTTACGACCGCGACGATGTCAGCGCGGGCCGCTTGAAGTGGACCGCGCTTGTGTCGCGCGGCGGCCCGGTGACGCTGGACGAGCTGCTTTTGCGCGAGACCGCCGAACCGGTGGAAACCGAACTGGTCCACAAGGATGGCCGGCGCGTGCCGGTGCTGCTCGGCGCGGCCCGGTTTGCCGCCGGCGACAACCAGGGCGTCTCGTTTGTGCTCGACCTGTCCGAACGCAAGGCCGCAGAGACCAAGATGCAGCAGATCCAGTCGGATCTGGCTCACGTCACCCGCATGACCACTGTCAGCTCGATGACCGCCTCCATCGCCCACGATGTCAGCCAGCCGGTCTCGGCGGTCCTGACGGAAGCGCAGGCGGCGCTGAACTGGATTGCGCGCACCCCGCCCAACACCGAAGAGGTCGCGGAATCATTGCGGCGCATCGTGCAAAGCGGCCAACGCGCCGGCTCGATCATTTCCGGCGTGCGCGCGCTCATCAAGAAGGCGCCGGCAGCCTTCGCCCCCGTCGAACTGAATGGACTCGTGAAGGAAACCCTGGCGCTGCTGAGATCCGAGCTGGATTTCAGCGACGTCGACGTCATGCTGGATCTGGCCGATGCACCCCTGCACACGAGCGGCGACCGCGTCCAGCTTCAGCAGGTCCTGCTCAACCTGTATGTCAACGCGGTCGATGCCATGAAGCAGGCGCCAGGCGCGCGGCAGTTGCGCGTCGTCACCCGGCCGTCTTCGGCGGACGAACTGCTGGTGGAAGTGTTTGATACCGGCAGCGGCATCGATGCGGCGTCGGTGAAAAAACTGTTCGATCCCTTCTTCACCACCAAGACCAAAGGCTTGGGGATGGGCCTGGCCATCTGCCGCGAAATCATTCAGCTGCATCATGGTCAGATGTGGGCGCGGCCCAACAGCCCGGTGGGCGCGGTGTTCTACTTTTCGTTGCCCGCGCAGGCCTGATTCATCCGGCCTATTCGCCGTCGCCGTCGCCGCGCAATGGCACGGCGTGCGCGGCAACCCTCGGATTGACCTTGATGATCATCTGCACCAGTTGCGCAAAGCTGCGCGCCTGCATCTTGCGGTAGGCGCTTGCCCGATGCGCCTTGACGGTCACTTCGCTGATGCCCAACTGCTGCGCGACTTCCTTGTTCAGGCACCCGGACGCAATCATCTCGATCACCTGCTGTTCGCGCGCCGTCAATGACCGGTACAGCGCCAGGATCTTCTCGAATTCCTGCTCCTTGGCGCGCCGTGCCGCGTCCGATTCCAGCGCGCGATGCACGGAGTCCAGCAGCCGCTGCTCGGAGATGGGCTTTTCCAGAAAATCGATCGCACCGGCTTTCATCGCCTTGACCGTCTGCCGGATATCCCCAAAGCCCGTCACCACCACGATCGGAATGTGATCGCCCAGCTCGCGCAGGCGAGCCTGCAGCGTCAGCCCGTCGCCGTCGGACAGTTGAAGATCCAGGATCAGGCAGGAAGGCACCGGGGGACGCGCCGCCGCCTGAAAGGCGCTGATCGAGTCGAAGGTCTCGGCATGGATGCCGATCGACGACAGCAGGCGGAACAGCGACTGGCTGACCTCGGGGTGGTCGTCGACGATATAGACGATCGCCGAGGGCGCGCCCAGTTTGTGTATGTTCAACGCTATGACTCCTTGCGAGGCGGACAGGCTCCGATGATGTCGTGCCTCGCATGCCGCGTGTGGCAGCCATCCCACTGCAAATGCGGCGATTTTAAGGGTTTCTAACCGTCCCTCTTATTGACGCGCCATCTCGATGAACGCTCGCTGGTAATCCAGGGCGTCATCGGCCTCGCGCGATCCCAGAAAGATCTGCTTGGCGATGCCCCGCGGGCCCAAGCGCACCGGCGCCAGATCCATCTTGACCGCGTACTCCTCGACCAGCCAGCGCGGCAGCGCCGCCACGCCGCGGCCGCTGGCCACCATCTGCAGCATGATGTCGGTGGTCTCGATCGCCTTGTGCCGCTTGGGCGTGACACCCGCCTTCAAGAGAAACTGGTTGTAGATATCCAGCCGCTCGATATCGACGGGATAGCTGATGAGCACTTCCTGCGTCAGTTGCTCGGGCTTCACGTAAGCGACGGATGCCAGGGGGTGGCCCTTGGCCACCACCAGCACCTGCTCATAATCGAACACCGGTTCAAACTTCAACCCCGGCTTGAACAGCGGGTCGGGCGTGACCAGCAGGTCGATTTCGTAGCCGAAAAGTGCCCCGATCCCGCCAAACTGAAACTTCTGCTTCACGTCCACATCCACGTCCGGCCACGCCGCCAGATACGGCGCCACCACCTTGAGCAGCCACTGATAGCACGGGTGGCATTCCATGCCGATGCGCAGCGCGCCGCGTTCGCCCTGGGCAAACTGGCCCAGCCGCTCTTCGGCCAGATCCAGCTGCGGCAACATCCGGTTCGCCACCGCCAGCAGATACTGGCCGGCCTGCGTCAGGCGAAGCCGTCTTCCTTCGCGCAGCCAGATATCGGTGCCCAGCTGCTGCTCCAGCTTTTTCATGCTGTGGCTCAGCGCCGATTGGGTCAGGTTCAGCACGCCCGCGGCGGCGGTCAAGGAGCCCTGTTTCTCGACCTGCTGCACGATGCTCAGATGGATGCGCTCAAGCATTTATATGATCCAGATTCATGGATTTGTGAAATAAAACCATTTTACGTCATGGATATTGATCTTTAGCATTGCATTCTTTGTTTGCCGCTGTGCTGCGCAAGTTGACCCGATCAACGCGCACGTTCCATGGCAAGTCGACCCCTTTCGTGCCGATTGGCTCCATGGAAGCACAGATGACACTCCCCCTGCGACTGGTCGCCGTTTCCGGCGGCATGCAACGTCCCTCCAAGACCACCGCCCTGGCAGAACAGCTGCTGGCGCTGATCGCCAACGAAATCCCCTGCGAACCCCGCCTGGTCGAAATGGGCCGGCTGGCGCCGCAGCTTGCCGGCGCGGTGTGGCGCTCGCAGTTGCCCGACACGGTCGAGCGCGAGCTGGTTGCGGTCGAGCAAGCCGATGTCCTGGTGGTGGCAACGCCCGTCTACCGCGGCTCCTACACCGGCCTGTTCAAGCACTTCTTCGATTTCATTCATCAGGACGCCCTGATCGACAAACCCGTCCTCTTGGCCGCGACCGGCGGCAGCCAGCGCCATGCGCTGGTGATCGACCACCAGTTGCGGCCGTTGTTCAGCTTCTTTCAGGCGCGCACCTTGCCGCTTGGCATCTACGCGACCGACGAGGATTTTGCCGACTACCGGCTTCAGAACGACGCGTTGATCCAGCGTGCCGGTCTGGCCGTCCAGCGCGCCCTGCCGCTGGTCGAACTGACGCGGCATGCCCGCGCCGCCGCGGCGGAAGAAGTCCTGGCGGCCTGACGCCAGGCCACCCTTACCGATAGCCGGACAGGCAGCGCACGCTGATCGTGCCGGCAACGAATTCACGTTTATCGCAGCATTTTGGGCATCCGACCACCATGAGCCACGACTTCACCTTCAGCATCAAGAGCATCCGCTTCGATGAAAACTATCAGCCGTCGGACAGCACGCGCATCACGACCAACTTCGCGAACCTGGCGCGAGGCGCCAGCCGCCAGGAAAACCTGCGCAATACGCTGAAGATGATCGACAGCCGTTTCAATGACCTGGCGCATTGGGACAACCCCACGGGCGACCGCTACGCCGTTGAACTGGACATCATCACCGCCGAGATGACGCTGGGCGAAGACGGAAGCACGTTTCCGCTGATCGAAATGCTCAAGACCAACATCGTCGACAAGCAAACGGACAAGCGCATCGACGGCATCGTGGGGAACAATTTTTCTTCCTACGTGCGAGACTACGACTTCAGCGTGCTGCTGCCCGAATTCAACGACAACAAAGCCACGTTCAGCACGCCGGAAGATTTTGGCGACCTGCACGGCAAGCTCTTCAAGCACTTCGTGCAATCGCAGGCCTACCAGGCGCACTTTGCGAAGCCGCCGGTCATCTGCATCAGCGTCTCCAGCAGCAAGACCTACCATCGCACCGACAACCACCACCCGATCCTGGGCGTGGAATATCAGCAAAGCGAATTCTCCTCGACCGATCATTACTTCGAGAAGATGGGCCTGCAGGTCCGCTACTTCATGCCGCCCAACAGCGTGGCGCCGCTGGCGTTCTACTTTCAGGAAGACCTCTTGGGCGCCTACACCAATCTTGAACTCATTGGCACGATCAGCACGATGGAAGCGTTCCAGCGCATCTACCGGCCCGAAATCTACAACGCCAATTCCGCGGCTGGAAAGCGCTATCAACCCAGCCTGAAGAACCAGGATTATTCGCTGACGCAGATCGTGTACGACCGCGTCGAACGCAGCCAACTCGCCATCAAGCAGGGCAAGTTTGCCGAGGCGCACTTCATCAAGCCGTACAAGCACGTGCTTGATCAATGGGCTGCCAGCTACTCCCATCAATAAACCGAAAACAGACGGACACTTTCGCCATGAAAAAAATCTTGCCCACCTCGACTGCCGGCAGCCTGCCCAAACCGTCCTGGCTTGCCCAGCCTGAAAAGCTCTGGTCGCCCTGGAGCCTGCAAGACGAGCAACTAGCCGAAGGCAAACGGGATGCGCTGCTCCTGGCCCTGAAGGAACAGGAACTGGCCGGCATCGATATCGTCAGCGACGGCGAGCAGACGCGCCAGCATTTCGTCACCACGTTCATCGAACATCTGGACGGCGTTGACTTCGAAAAGCGCGAGACCGTCCGGATCCGCGACCGCTACGACGCCAGCGTGCCCACCGTCGTCGGCTCCGTCAGCCGCCAGAAGCCCGTGTTCGTCGAAGACGCCAAATTCCTGCGCCAGCAGACGAAGCAGCCCATCAAATGGGCGCTGCCCGGTCCCATGACCATGATCGACACGCTGTACGACGCCCACTACAAGAGCCGCGAAAAGCTGGCCTGGGAATTCGCCAAGATCCTCAACCAGGAAGCGCGCGAACTGGAAGCCGCCGGCGTCGACATCATCCAGTTCGACGAGCCCGCCTTCAACGTCTTCTTCGACGAAGTAAACGACTGGGGCGTTGCAACGCTGGAGCGCGCGATCGAAGGCCTGAAGTGCGAAACCGCCGTGCACATCTGCTACGGCTACGGCATCAAGGCCAACACCGACTGGAAGAAGACGCTGGGATCGGAATGGCGCCAGTACGAGGAGTCGTTCCCCAAGCTGCAGAAATCCAGCATCGACATCGTCTCGCTGGAATGCCAGAACTCGCACGTGCCCATCGACCTGATCGAACTCATCCGCGGCAAGAAGGTGATGGTCGGCGCCATCGATGTGGCCAACCACACCATCGAAACCCCCGAGCAGGTCGCCGCCACGCTGCGCCAGGCACTCAAGTTCGTGGATGCCGACAAGCTGTACCCCTGCACCAACTGCGGCATGGCGCCGCTGCCGCGTGCCGTGGCCAACGGCAAGTTGAAGGCGTTGAGCGCGGGCGCGGCGTTGGTTCGTAACGAACTTTCGGCTTGATCCAGCCGGTCGCAGACGGTGCGCGGCGATGAGGCGCACCCTGCGAGTCCCACGGTGACGGCGGCCTGGCCGCCGTCACCGTCAGATAGAACAGGTTGTTCAGTTCGCCTCAAGCCTTCGTGTCGCAATGACCAGTCCCGCGCAAACCATCGCCAGCGCAACGAGCACCGTCATCGGCGCAAGGCGCTGCGACAGCAGCGACTCGATGAGCGCCGCGGTCACCGGGCCCAAGGCCTGGAAGGCCGTGACCTTGCTGGCAGCCAGCCTGCCCAGCGCCCACAACCAGCAAAAATAGCCCACCCCGCTCGATAGGCCAATGAACACGACGTTGGCCCACTGAAGCCGATTCAGCGAGGGAACCAGCGGCTGCGAGGTGAGGACGCAGAAACCCAGCAGGAACACCACCGCGGAAACCATCGCGAGCCGGCAGGTCGCAAGCGCCGGATAGCGGCGCAGATAGGGGCCGTACAGGATGCTCGTCACGGCCCCGACGATCGTGGCGGACACCAGCGCCACCATCCCCCAGCCGTTGTGCGCCACGCCCGCCGCAGGCGCGGAAGGCGACAGCAGCAGATACGCAACGCCAGCCACCGCCGTGCACACGCCAACCAGACCTCGGCCGCTGTATGGCTCCTTGCCGGTGATCACCGCAAGACACATCGTCACGAGCGGCATCGTGGCAAACACCAGCGCGCACACGGTTGCCGACACCGTCAACAGCGCATGGTTAAGCAACAGCACCAGCACGGCGAACTGGAAAACGCCCAGCGTGGCGACGGCAACTGCATCCTTGACCGTGAAGGTCGTGCGTACGGCCGGGCCCAACGGCAACAGCAGGACCGCCGCACCGATCAGATAGCGCAGGAATGCAAGTGTTGCGGGCGAGACGGCGCTGGACACCACGCTTGTGGAAACCATCGCCGCGCCCACGAGCATCCCCACGGTCGCGGCGGCGGCGATTGCGGTGCGCCTGGTGCGCATGGCAGGTAGGCCGCGCGGGTATCAGGCCGTGGGCTTGACGCGGGTGAACTGCTGCTCGGTGACGATGCTGCCCCACTGATGGCCATCTTCCTCATGCACGAGCTTGAATCCCACGGACTCATAGAGCTTGCGCGCCGCGTCCAGGCCCTTGAAGGTCCAGAGCTGGCACTCGGAGAAACCGAACCGGTCACAGAAGTCCAGCGCCGCCTCGATCAGCTTTCGGCCGGTTCCGCTGCCTCGGCATCCGTCATCCAGGATGAACCAGCGCAGGTGCGCCTGGCGGTTGCCCAGGTCCTGGCCGTCTATGGCGATGGAACCAACAATCCGGTCGTTCTGAATCGCCGTCCACACCCCATTGCATGGCTCGCCGAGCCGCCCCGCGAACTCGGCGATTCCCGTGGCCACCTGGCTTTCGAAGAACTGGCCAAAGCCCGAGTGCCTTGAATAGAAGGCGGCATGCATCTCGGCCACGCGTCCCACCAGACCGGGCCGATAGCCGGGCACGATCTGCATCGTATCGCGGGCCGCTGCGGCTTGCGCCCCGCGGCTCGCCTTGAGCGCCCTGGCATATTCCGACAACCCCTGCGCGACCGCCTGCTGTTGCGAGGGATTCAAGTGCGCCATTGCCGAGGTGACCTGATTGCGGCCGTACGTATGAATTTTCTTGACCAACGCCTTGCCCTGCCCGGTCAGCGTCAGCTGCTTCAGACGCGCATCCTCTGCGCTTGCCGACTCGGCAACGTCCCCGGCCGCGATCAGTTTGGAAAGCATGCGGCTCACGCTGGATTTCTCCAGGCCAAGCGCAGTGACCAGATGGGCCGCCGCCACCCCGCCTTGAGCATCGATTTCCAGCAACGCGTGCACGGCTGAGGCGGAATAGGCAGTGCCCGCCAGTGTCGGCCGCATGAAGCCCAGTTCGCGCACGATGGTGCGCGATGCGGACCGGATTTCGTCGATTGATTTGGCGGGCATCTGCATGGCGCGTCCATTAAGTTGTATTGCACAACCATAATGTTGCTCACTACAACCAACCTGTCAAGCCGCGAGCCACGCCGGGATTACCCGTAATAACAAAAATCTCTCAATTCGGCCGTGCCGCAACTGGCGCTGTGGTTGCCGGGGCAGATGTCGACGCTGTGAGGGGCGGGGCGTGGCAAGGCCAGCCCCGGCTTGCCTTCCATCCGTCCTCAGTGACTGATCATCCAAGGCCGGGCGCCAGCGAACGTTTTGCCGCCGTCGGCGGTCTGACGCGTCCGGCCCGTGGCTTTCGCGCCTGAGCAACAACCGCATCCCATGCCGTGGCCGCCCCGCGTGCTGCGGGGTTCATGGGCGGCGCGTTCGTTGGCGGCGCGGGCGCGGTTCATTGCCGAGGACAGCGCCGAGACCGCGGGTGCGCCGCTGACGAAGCGTTCGCAGGAGACGCCGCAATCGGGGCAGGACGCAAGGTCACGCCATTGCGATAACGGCCTCAGAACCGAGAACTCGCCGCAGTCCTGGCAACGATAGTCATAGAGCGGCATGCGGGCTCCTTAAAGGTCTTCGGCGATGGGCATGTCCATGCCGCGCTTGATCTGCGGCACGTCGCCCAGCGCATTGGGCTGGATGTCGATATCGAAGATCTCGGTCGGCAGCCACAACGTCGCGCACGCATTGGGAATGTCCACCACGCCGCTGATGTGGCCCTGCACCGGCGCCGTGCCCAATATCGAATACGCCTGCGCGCCCGAATAGCCAAACTTCTTCAGATATTCAATGGCGTTCAGGCAGGCCTGGCGATAGGCGATGTGCACGTCCAGATAGTGCTGCTTGCCGCCTTCGTCGACCGAAATTCCTTCGAAGATCAGGTAGTCCTTGTAGTTGGGCGTGATGGGGCTGGGTTTGAAGATGGGGTTGCGAATGCCGTACTTGGCCATGCCGCCCTTGATGAGCGACACCCGCATGTGTACCCAACCCGCCATTTCGATGGCGCCGCAGAAGGTGATCTCGCCATCGCCCTGCGAGAAGTGCAGATCGCCCACCGATAGGCCGCCACCTTTGACGTAGACCGGAAAGAACACCCGGGATCCGCGCGACAGGTCCTTGATATCGCAATTGCCGCCGTGCTCGCGCGGCGGCACGGTGCGCGCGCCGGTGGCGGCGGCGCGATCCCGCTCGGCGCCCTTGAGCTTGCCCATGTGCGCCGTCTTGGGCGCAGGAGGATTGGCCAGCGGCGGCACGCGATCGGGATCGCTGTCTATCAGCTTCTGTTCGCGCTCATTCCACTTGTCCAGCAGCGCCTGATCCGGCAGGCAGCCGATCAGGCCCGGATGGATCAGGCCAGCGAAACGCACGCCGGGGATATGGCGCGAGGTCGTGAACATGCCTTCAAAGTCCCAGATCGACTTTTGCGCCGACGGGAAGTGTTCGGTCAGGAAGCCGCCGCCATTGTTCTTGCTGAAAAAGCCATTGAAGCCCCACAGGCTTTCCTGCTTGGCGCCGATATCCAGCAAGTCCACCACCAGCAAGTCACCGGGCTCGGCGCCTTCGACGCCGACCGGGCCCGACAGAAAGTGCACCGTGGACAGGTCCACGTCGCGCACATCGGAGGCATCGTCATCATTCTTGATCGCGCCGCCGGTCCAGTCGTAGGTTTCGAGCACGAAATCGTCGCCCGGCCGGACCCACGTCGCCATGGGGATATCGGGATGCCAGCGATTGTGCACGCCTTCGTTTTCGTAGGGGGATTGGGCCAGGTCGACCTTGATCAGGGTTTCAGGCATGTCATGCTCCTTTTGGATGGACAACGGCTTCAGACAGACAGGTATTTGCTGATCGTCTTTTCGTCCACGCGCCCGCGCGGGTCTTCGTGCACGAAGCGGCCCTTGTCGATCACGATGAGCCGGTCGGCGATCTGCATGGTGAAACTCAAGACTTGTTCGGACACCACAATGGCCAGGCTGCGCAATTTGCGGATCTCCAGCAGGCTGCGGGCGATGTCCTTGATGATGGACGGCTGTATGCCCTCGGTTGGCTCGTCCAGCAGCAGCACGCGGGGGTTGGTGACCAGGGCGCGCGCGATGGCAAGCTGCTGCTGCTGCCCGCCTGACAGATCGCCGCCCCGCCGGCCGCGCATTTCGTGCAACACCGGAAACAGCGCGTAGATGTCCTCAGGGATGGTGTTGCGCAATGCCCGCCCGCGCATGCCGGTACGGATGTTTTCCTCGACAGTGAGCGTCGGGAAGATCATGCGGCCTTGCGGCACATAGGCCACGCCGCTACGCACGCGCTGATGGCTTTCCAGGCGTTCGAGCGCCTTGCCATCGAGCGAGATCGAGCCCTGCATGGTGGGCAGCATCCCCATCATGGTCTTGAATAGCGTGGTCTTGCCCATGCCGTTTCGCCCCATCACGGCGACGATTTCACCAGGGGCCACGGCCAGGTCGACACCGTGGATGACTTTGCTTTGCCCATAGCCCGACACCAGGCCAGCGATATTGAACATATTGCCTCCTGGCCTTAGTGGCCGAGATAGACTTCAACCACGCGCGGATCGGACTGCACCTTGTCCATGCTGCCCTCGGCCAGCACACGGCCCTGGTGCAGCACCGTGACCTTGTGCGCGATGTTCTTGACGAACTCCATGTCATGCTCGATCACGATGAGCGATCGATTCCGGCTGATTCGATTGAGCAGTTCGGCCGTGCGCTCGCGCTCGGACACGCTCATGCCGGCCACGGGTTCGTCCAGCATCATCAATTCGGGCTCCTGCATCAGCAGCATGCCGATCTCCAGCCATTGCTTCTGGCCGTGCGACAGCAACTCCGCCGAGCGGTCGAGCTGGTCGGCAAGAAATATCTCTTCGGCCACCTGCTCCACCCGCTCGATCACGGCCGCGCTGCGCCTGAAGGTCAGCGCGCCCAGCACGCTGCGCCCGGCCGGAAACGAGACTTCCAGATTCTCGCGAACGGACAGGGTTTCATAGATGGAGGGCGTCTGGAATTTGCGGCCCACGCCGGCGCGCACGATTTCGTACTCGGCCAGACCGGTCAGCTCGGTATCCTTGAATCGGATCGAGCCCGCGGTCGCCTTGGTGCGGCCGCAGATCAGGTCCAGCAGCGTGGTCTTGCCGGCGCCATTGGGGCCGATGACCACGCGCAGCTCTCCTTGATCGACGTACAGGTTCAGGTCGTTGACGGCGACAAAGCCGTTGAACGACACGGTCAGGCCTTCGATATACAACGCGAATTCTGACGGGTTCATGCTGCCTCCGCGGCGCCATCCGCCTGCTGGCGCGATGCTTTACGCGCCAGGCGCTTCTGGGTGTATTGGTGATACAGACCGGCCAGTCCGTTGGGAAACGCCATCACGACCGCAATGAACAGCCCGCCCATCAGGAACAGCCAGAGCTGCGGGAAACTCTCGGAGAAATAGCTCTTGCCGAAGTTGACCAGCAGCGTGCCGTAGACCGCGCCCAACAAGGACAGCCGGCCGCCGACCGCGGCAAAGATGACCATTTCAATGGATGGCACGATCCCCACGAAGGAAGGCGACATGAAGCCGACCTGCAAGGTGAACATGGCCCCGCCGATCGCCGAGAACACGGCGGCCACGCAGAACACGAAGACCTTGAAGCTGGCGACGTCATAGCCCGAGAAGCGCACGCGTTCCTCTTTGTCGCGCATGGCCATCAGAAGCTTGCCCAGTTTGGACGACAGCAGGTATCGCCCGAACAGGATGCACGCGAACAGCAGCACGCCGTTGATGAAGTACAGCACCAGCCGGGCGCTGTCCGTGCGGATATCCCAGCCCAGCAACGTCTTCAGATCGGTGATGCCATTGACGCCGCCCGTCCAGCCTTGCTGGCCGATGATGAGCACCGACAGGATCAGGGCCACGGCCTGCGTCACGATGGCGAAATAGGTGTCGCCCACGCGGCGCTTGAACATGGCCGCGCCCAGAATCAACGCCAGCAGGCAGGGCAGCACCGGCACCGCCATCACGGTGAACCAGAAGCTCTTGAAGGGCACCCAGAACCAGGGCAGCGACGTCAGCTGGTTCCAATCCATGAAGTCCGGGATACCGGGCGTGGACTGAATCTTGGTAGCCTCCGGTGTCGAGGCTTCCAGCTTCAGAAACATCGCCATGCAATAGCCGCCCAGCCCGAAGAACACCCCCTGGCCCAGGCTCAGGATGCCGCCATAGCCCCAGCACAGCACCAGGCCCAGCGCGACAAAGGCATAAGACAGGTACTTGCCGATCAGGTTGAGCCGGAAGACGTCCAGCGCCAACGGAAACACCACGAACAGCAGCAGCGCCAGAATGGCCAGCCCTGCCAGCCCTTCGCGCCCGCCGATCACGTTATGAAAGAATTTCTGCATGATGCGCCCCCTACCTGCGTACCTTGATGCTGAACAGGCCTTGCGGGCGCAGCATCAGAATGATCACGATGGCCGACAGCGTCAGCACTTTGGCCATCGAACCGGTCATGAAGAACTCCGAGATCGATTGCGTCTGCGCGATGACGAAGGCCGAAGCGATGGTGCCGAACAAGCTGGCCGCGCCGCCAAACACGACCGTCAGGAACGTATCGACGATGTAGAGCGAGCCGCTGGTCGGGCCGGTTGAACCGATGGTCGTGAAAGCGGCGCCGGCAATCCCGGCAATCCCGCAACCCAGCGAGAACGTCACGCGGTCCACGCGCTTCGTATCGATGCCCACCGCGCCGCTCATGGCGCGGTTCTGCACCGTGGCGCGCACGTGCAGGCCCCAGGTCGACCGGAACAACGCCAGAAGCAGCGCGCCGGTCAGCACGATGCTGATCGACATGACGAACAGGCCATTGATCGGGATGTCCACGCCGTCCAGCGGCTGCCAGGAGCCCATCAGCCAATCGGGCAGCGTGGGGCTGACTTCACGCGGACCGAACAGCGAACGCAGCGTCTGCTGCAGCACCAGCGACAGGCCCCAGGTCGCCAGCAGCGTGTCCAGCGGCCTGCGGTACAGATGACGGATCATCAGCCACTCGGTCAGCCAGCCCAGGCTGAAGGTCACCGCAAAGGCGAACAGAATGGCGACAAAGAAGTAGGCCGGCATCAGGCCTGGCGCGTACTGCTGGACCAGTTCGGAACAGAGATAGGTGCAATAGGCGCCCACTGCCAGGAACTCGCCATGGGCCATGTTGATGACGCCCATCTGGCCAAAGATGATCGCCAGGCCCAGGGCCATCAGCAACAACACGCTGAAGACCGATAAACCATTAAAGCCCTGCATCAGCAGGATGGCCCCAAGATCGGAGAAGGATTCCATGGATGGCTCCCGGCAGTGGAAAGGGCGTCGCGCGCGGCGCCCGGATCGACGTGATTACTGATAACCCTTGGGGAAGGGATCGGGCTTGATGAGCTCCGGGGTCTCGAAGATCACGTCGAACTGGCCGTCCTTGCGAATCTGGCCAATGCGGGTCTTGCTCCACAGGTGGTGGTTGGGGTCGATCTTGACGTAGCCTTCGGGCGCTTCCTTGAATTCCAGGCCGGCCGACGCGGCGACCACCTTGTCGACATCGAAGCTGCCCGCCTTCTCCACCGCCATCTTCCACAGCCAGGGTCCCAGATAGGCCGCCTGGGTCACATCGCCAATCACGGCGTTGGCGCCATACCTGGCCTTGAAGGCTTCGACGAACTTCTTGTTGTTGGCGTTGTCCAGGCTCTGGAAGTACTTCATGCAGGACCAGAAGCCCTCGGCGTTTTCACCGCCAATGCCCAGCAGTTCATCCTCGGTCACGGAGATGGTCAGGAGCTTTTGCTTGCTGCTCGTGACGCCCGCCGCCTTGAGCTGCTTGTAGAACGACACATTGCTGCCACCCACCACCACGGCAAACACCACGTCGGGCTTTTTCAGCTTGATCTTGTTGATCAGCGAGCCGAACTGCGTGTGGCCCAGCGGGTAGTATTCCTCGCCGACCACTTCGCCCTTGAGCACGTTCTCGATGTGCTTGCGGGCGATCTTGTTGGACGTGCGGGGCCAGATGTAATCAGAGCCGATCAGGTAGAAGGAGCGCGCCTTCTTCTCGCGCGCCAGCCAGTCCAGGCTGGACAGGATCTGCTGCGTGGCCTCCTGGCCGGTATAGAAGACGTTCTTGGACTGCTCCAGGCCTTCATAAAACGTCGGGTAGTAGAGCAGGCCGTTTTCTTTCTCGAACACCGGCAGGACCGCCTTGCGCGACGCCGAGGTCCAGCAGCCGAACACCGTGGCGACCTTGTCGCTGACCAGCAGCTTGCGGGCCTTTTCGGCAAACGTCGGCCAGTCCGAGGCGCCGTCTTCCTGGATGATCTTGATCTTGCGGCCCAGAATGCCGCCCATGGCGTTGATCTGCTCGATGGCCAGACGCTCGGATTGAATCGACCCCGTCTCGCTGATGGCCATGGTGCCGGTCGCCGAGTGCAATTGGCCTACCGTGACTTCGGTGTCGGTAATGGCCAGGCCGGTGGTGTTGATGGCCGAGGTGGCCGGCGCAGCGGCCCGCGACAGCGCCGGTATGCCCAGCAGCGGCAGAGAGGCAAAAGCCAGGGCCAGGCGCCGGCGCGAGGGCAGCTCCGGGGCATTATCAAAAGGGGTTTTGCCAGACATCGATGACTCCTCAATGGATCACGACCAGGGAAACCGAGCATGCGCGGCACATGCCGCAGCCCGGAGGGTGAGGGCATACTAGGAGCCTATGACGCACTGCAACATACGTTGATTGACGTAGAGCCACCGCCGCCCCCAGGGCGTTACAACGGCATCTACGTTCAATGACGTATCCCCACCTTCCGCGGAGCCCGATTTGTCTGCCAGCGCGCCCCAACGCATCGTCAAGATCCGTCGCGACTACAACACCTGGGTCGCCAATGAGACGCTGGAAGACTATGCGCTGCGTTTCACCCCCGTGTCGTTTCGCAAGTGGTCCGAATTACGGGTCGCCAATACCGCGCTGGGCGCCGTGTCGTTCCTGGCGCTGGAAGCCATCGGCGGCGCGCTGGCGCTGAACTACGGCTTCGTCAATGCGTTCTGGGCCATCATCGCCGTGGCGATCGTCACCTTTCTGACCGGGTTGCCGATCGCCTACTACGCGGCGCGCCATGGTCTGGACATGGATCTGCTGACGCGAGGGGCCGGCTTTGGCTACATCGGCTCGACGATTACCTCGCTGATCTACGCCTCCTTCACCTTCATCTTTTTCGCGCTGGAAGCGGCCATCATGGCGCTGGCCATCGAGCTGGCGACCGGCCTGCCGCTGTCCATCGGCTACCTCTTGTGCGCCGTCGTCATCCTGCCCATGGTGGCTTATGGCATTACCTTCATCAGCCGGCTGCAATCCTGGACGCAGCCGATCTGGCTGGTGCTGCTGCTCTTGCCCTATGCGTTCATCGCCTGGCGCGATCCCGGAACATTGCAGGAATTCCTGCGGTTTCCGGGCTACGACGGCCGGGGCGGCAATTTCAATCTGCTGATGTTTGGTTCGGCCGTTGCGGTGGCCGCCTCGCTGGTCACGCAGATCGGCGAGCAAGTCGACTTTCTGCGCTTTCTGCCCGAACGCACGGCCGCCAACCGCACGCGCTGGTGGCTCGCCCTTGTCTGCGCGGGCCCGGGCTGGATCGTGCCCGGCGCGGCCAAGATCCTGGGCGGGGCCTTTCTGGCCTGGCTGGCCCTGTCCCTGGGCACGCCGCCCGACAAGGCGGGCGACCCCACGCATATGTATCTGGCGGCCTATACCTATGTCGTCAGCCATCCGGGCCTGGCGCTGGCCCTGGTAACGGCCTTCGTGGTGATCTCGCAGGTCAAGATCAATGTGACCAATGCGTATGCCGGCTCGCTGGCCTGGTCCAATTTCTTCGCACGCATCACGCATAGCCATCCAGGGCGGGTGGTGTGGCTGGTGTTCAACGTGCTGATCTCGGTGGTCCTGATGGAGATGGGCGTGTTCGGCGCGCTGGAGCATGTGCTGGCGGTGTTCTCGCACGTTGCGCTGGCCTGGATAGGGGCGCTGGTGGCCGATCTGGTGATCAACAAGCCGCTGGGGCTGTCGCCGGCCCGGATCGAATTCCGCCGCGCCTATCTGTATGACATCAATCCGGTGGGCGTGGGCAGCATGCTGATCGCCATGACACTGGGCCTGCTGGCCTTTGCCGGCGTGTTCCCGGGCACGGCGGGCGCGCTGGCGCAGGCCTTGTCGCCGTTCGTCGCCTTGCTGGCCGCCTTTGTCTGCGCGCCGGTCATCGCCTGGCGCACGCGCGGCCGCTACAACCTGGCGCGCACGCCGGTCGATGTCGCGGGTTCCGATCATGTCTGCGTGATCTGCGCCAATCGCTTCGAACAGCCGGACATGGCGCATTGCCCAGCCTACAACGGGTCCATCTGTTCCTTGTGCTGCACGCTGGACGCCCGCTGCCAGGATCGCTGCAAGCAGCAGGGACGCTTGAAGGATCAGGTGCAGGCGGTCCTCACCCGGGTGTTGCCGGCGCGGGTCACACCGCTGCTGCATAGCCGCCTGGGCCACTACCTCCTGATTGTGATGGGGATGGGCGCACTGCTGGCCGGCATTCTGGGCCTGATCTACTACCAGGAATACGCCAGTCACATGCGGGGCGGGCTGGATCCCTCGGGGTTGCGGCCAACCTTCCTGAAGTTGTATGCCGCCTTGCTGCTGATCGGCGGCGTCGCCGCCTGGTGGCTGGTGCTGGCCCATGAAAGCCGGCGCGTGGCGCAAGAGGAATCAGATCGCCAGACCCATCTGCTGCTGCGCGAGATCCAGGCGCACAAGCAGACCGACGCGCAGTTGCAACAGGCCAAGGAGGCGGCTGAAAGCGCCAATCTGGCTAAAAGCCGTTTCATGGGCGGGATGAGCCACGAGCTGCGCGCGCCATTGAACAGCATTCTGGGTTACGCACAGATTCTGCAGCGCGACCCGGGCTTGCCACCGGCGCGCCGCGAGGCGATCGACGTGATTCATCGCAGCGGCAAGCATTTGATCGGTCTCATCGACGGTCTGCTGGACATCGCACGCATCGAGGCGGGCCGGCTAAGGCTCGAGAACAGCGAGCTGCGCCTGCCCGAGTTTCTGGAGCAGATCGTGCAGATGTTCAGGCCGCAAAGCACGCTCAAGGGACTGGCCTTCTGCTATGAAGCGGCCGAACTTCCCGCCATCGTGCATATCGACGAAAAGCGGCTGCGGCAGATTCTGATCAACCTGTTGAGCAATGCGCTGAAGTTCACCTCGGCGGGACAGGTGTCGATGCGCGTCAAGTCGGCAGCAGACATGGTGTTGTTCGAAGTGGAGGACACCGGCCGAGGCATACCGGCCGAGGATCTCGAACGGATCTTTCTGCCCTTCGAGCGCAGCTGGGCGGGGGTCGAACAGGCCGATTCCGGCACGGGCCTGGGGCTGACCATCTGCCGCATGCTGACCGGCATCATGGGCGGCGAGCTGACAGTGCGCAGCGTCGTCGGCCGCGGCAGTGTGTTCACGCTGAAACTGTTCCTGCCGGAGGTGCGCTCGCCGCGCAGCGACGCCCGGCCGTCCGGGCTGGTGGTGGGCTACCGCGGCAAGCGCCTGCGGATCCTGACGGTGGATGACCAGCCCTCGCAGCGGCACCTGGTTCGCGACCTGCTCGAGCCGCTGGGCTTTGAGGTTCACGAAGCGCCGCATGGCGCCGCGTGCCTTGCCTGCGTGCACACGTTGCGGCCTGCGCTGATCCTGATGGACGTCTCGATGCCAGACATGACCGGATGGGACGTTGTGCGGCGCCTGCGCGATGAAGGCGTGGCCGTCCCTATCGTGATGCTGTCGGCCAATATCCTGGGGCTGGACCCGAAAGACCCGGCGCAGAGCGGGCACAACGCCTTCATTGCCAAGCCGGTGATGGTCGAGGACTTGCTGAACCATCTGGGCCGTTTGCTCAAGCTGGACTGGCAAGTGGCGCCGGTCGAAGCGGCGCTGCCGGCGGGTGACCTGCATCGGGTGGCGCTGGAACGCGAGGATGCGGAGGCGCTGCTGGAACTGGGGGCCATGGGCTACATCAAGGGTATCCAGGCCAAGCTGGAAGAAATACGGGGCCGCCGCGCCGAAACGCGCGAATTGACGGCGCATCTGCGGGCGCTGGCAGGCGAGTTTCAACTGAGTGAATTCAATCAGGTGCTTAAACACCATGTGCAGCGTCACCATGCCCACGCCCGATAAGAACCTCGTCATGCTGGTCGATGACGCGCCGGACAATCTGAAAATGCTCTCGACCGCACTGGATGCGGCGGGCTATCAGGTGCTGGTGGCAATCGATGGCCAGTCGGCGATCGAACGGGTGGATTTCGTGGTGCCGGATATTGTGCTGCTCGATGCGGTGATGCCGGGCATGGACGGCTTCGAGACCTGCGCACGCTTGAAAGCGCATCCCGCAGCGGGAGACGTGCCCGTGGTGTTCATGACGGGCCTGACCGAGCCCGAGCACGTGTTGAAGGCGTTTCGCGTCGGCGGCGTCGACTATGTGACCAAGCCGCTGGACCCGGACGTGGTGGTGGCCCGGCTGCGAACGCATCTGCGCAATGCGCGCAGCCTGTCGGCCGCCTTTGACGCGATCGATGCGGCCGCACGCGCCGTGGTGGCGCTGGATGCGAGCGGGCAGCCGATCTGGAAGACCGGCAAGGCGCGGATCTGGTTGGCGGCGTATTTTGGCTGCGCGGAAGATGCGTCAGAGCTGCCCGCGCCCCTGGCGGACTGGGTGGCGCGCAACCTGAAGGCCGGCCCGGCGGCTGAGCCCTTGGTGCTGGCCAGCGCGCGAGGGCGTTTGACCTTGAGCCTGTCGGCATCCCGGCGCAGCGGCGAAACGTTGCTGCTGTTGCAGGAGACGGCGCCATTGGCCACCGCCTACGGCCTGACGCCGCGAGAGGCCGATGTGCTGCGCTGGCTGGCCAAGGGAAAAACGAATCGGGACATCGCCGAGATTCTGGGCATGTCGCCACGAACGGTGAATAAACACCTGGAACACATCTACGTCAAACTGGGCGTGGAAACGCGCGCGGCGGCGGCTGCGCTGGCGGTGCGGCAGGGAGAAGCGTTCTAACGCGCTCGGCGTCGCCGTATCGCCCGGCACTTCGACGCCGACGCGCGAAACCCGGCACCCAAGCAAATCAAACCTGATAAACCGGCGCCGCAATATCGCCCTTGAGCAGCTCCGCCAACCGGGTCAGACCGTGCGTCAAACGCGTCCGGTCAATCGCCCCGCCCAACGACACACGCAGCGCGAAGGGGCTGGACGCCCCCGTGGAAAATGACGCCGAGTCCGTCACGCTCACCCCTTGCGCCAGCGCCGTCTGCTTGAGCCGGTAGCAGTCGATATGAGGCGGCAATTCAAGCCAGAGGTGCAGCCCATTCGGGTCGGCATCAATCTTGCCCGGCAGGATCGATGCCGCGACGGCTTGGCGATGCTGCAGCTCGCTCCTGACCTGCGCCAGCCAGTGAACGGCAGCGCCCGACTCGATTAACGTCGTCGCCATCTCCGTCATCCAGGGCGTGGGCATCAGCGCCAGCGCACGCAGGGCATCCAGCACCGGACTCAACGGCTCGCCGGCAGGCACGACAAGATAGGCGGTTCGAAGGCCGGGCGCGATGCATTTGGACAGCGTCGACACGTAATACACCGGCGCCGAAGACGTGTTGGCCGCCAGAGAAAACATCGTGCTGGGCGCATGCTCGGCCAACAGCCAGTACGGATCGTCTTCAATGACCGGCAGCGCATGTTTGGCCGCGATGCGCAGCAATGCCGTTCGACGTTCCGTGGACAGCGTGATCGCCGTCGGGTTCTGAATCGTCGGGTTCAAATACAGCATGGCGGGACGATGCCGTTCGCACACGCGTTCTAGGTCGACGGGGTCCATGCCGAATTCATCTGACTTCACGCCAACGGCCGAACGCTGGAGCAGGCGGGCCGCGGCCAGAAAGCCCGGGTAGGTCAATGCATCGCACGCAATGGCGTCGCCCGATTGGCTCTTTGACAGCAGCAGCGCCGCGATCGCCGTTTGCGCGCCCGGGCAGACCACGATCCGCTCGCTGTCCGTGTCGCCCGTCATCGGCTGCAGCCACGTCGCGGCTACCGCGCGATGCCGGTTGGCGCCGGCGCCCACGTGGTAGCTCATCAGATCCATTGCGCTTGCGGCTGCCTGGGTGGCGCCGCTGCCTTGCGCAAGCAGGTCTGCAAACGCTGCACTGCCAAGCAATGGCGGGATGTTCATGCCCAGATCGATCGTCCCGCCCGCCTCCAATC
The DNA here is from genome assembly GCF_037039475.1 of Achromobacter sp. E1. Classification (NCBI taxonomy): domain Bacteria; kingdom Pseudomonadati; phylum Pseudomonadota; class Betaproteobacteria; order Burkholderiales; family Alcaligenaceae; genus Achromobacter; species Achromobacter sp. E1. Next base: position 233,544 of record NZ_CP146253.1, on the reverse strand, counting down.
CCGAATAGGACACGTACGTCCCGCCTGCTCCCTGCGCTTCCAGGATCCCCTTCTGGCGCACTTCCGTGTACGCGCGCGTGACGGTCGTCAGGTCGACGCCCAAGGTCTGGGCCAGTTCGCGCTGCGGGGGCAGCCGGTCGCCGGGCCGAAGGACACCGTCCTCCACCGCTGTCTCGATTTGCGTGGCGATCTGCTGGTACCGGGAACCCGAGCCCGCGGTCAGGGGCCGCACCCACGACGTGTTGGCTTTTTTCAGGCGACGCGAGAGAGCCATGGTTTTTCTTTATGTATGGATTTTCTGCCGCTTCCGGCGAGAGGGAATGCAGTCGTGACCGGACGATTCAACTTCTTGTATGGATTTTGGAGGTAGAATTTGCGAACTTGTATGGATTATAGCGCTCGCGCTGCGCGCTCCTGGCCTTGTTGGGCATCGCCGGGGAGTCCACGAAGCTGCCGAAGGCAGCATTTTGAGGCAATGATGAATTTCTGGATCCCCGTCGTCTTCGGCACGTTCAAGCTCGCCATTTTGGGCGTGTGCATGTTCCTCGCCATCAAGTCTCATCGCGAAGGCGCCCGAAAGGAGCGGGAGAAAAAGGAGCTGGAACGCCTTGAAAGTCTCAAGGCGCTGGCGCCGGAACGTTGATCGGATCAGCGCGGGACGGCCCTGTCCGTCCCACTCAAAAACGGATGAAGCCCAGGGCTGCATCCAAACGAAAGAATGCGGCTCGCGTGTGCCGCATCCGATGACAACACGATTACGACAGCTGCGGCGCCACGAAGTGGGACACCTTCGGCGGCGCGTCGCCGATGTGGAAACCGCGCACTTCGGCTTGCTGGTCCGCGTCGGCGTGGGTCACACGCTCATGCTGGCGCAGGTGCTCCAGCCACGAGGTCACGAGGAAGTATTCCTGGTAGCGGCCCGGCTGCGCCGCGTCCTCGAAGATCCCCCAGGCGTAGGCCCCGTCGCGGCGGCGCTCGGCGCCGACGTGCTGCATGGCCTGCACAAAGTCGGCGCTGCGTGCCGGGTCGATCAGGTATTCGACCGTGATCATGACCGGGCCACGATCATGCGACACCCCTTGATCGATCAGCGGCTCGGGCCAGTGCATCGACGGCGCAAGGTCCAGGTCCGCGCCCAGCTGCAGCTTGGCCTTGCGGGTCAGCAGCATCGCAACCACCGAACCGGCGGCGGCGATCAGCAGCGCGGCGGGCACGCCGGCACGCACCGCCGTCTGACCCCAGATCATGCTGCCCGCGGTCATCGACCCAAAGAACACCGTCACGAAGATCGCCAGGCCCCGGGCACGCACCCAGTCCGGCAGCGCAACCTGCGCCGAGACGTTGAGCGAGGTCAGCACCATGATCCACGAAGCGCCCGCCAGGAAGCTGAACGCACCAGCCACCACGGGATGCGGCACCACCGCAAACACCACCAGCGTGAACGCCGTGCCCAGCGTGCCGGCCATGACGCTGCGGTCAGGCCCCAGCTTCTTGCGCAGCGGCGGCAGCACCATCGCGCCGATCACCGCGCCCGCCCCGACGCAGCCCAGGATGATGCCGTAGAGCAAGGCGCCGCCCTGCAGCACCTGACGCACGATCACCGGCAGCAAGGCCCAGTAGGCGCTGGCAAACAGGAAGAACGCAACGGCGCGGACCAGCGTGGACTTGAGCGGCTTGCTGTGCAGCGCAAAGCGCACACCGGCACGCATGGCATGAAACAGCTGCTCGCGCGGCAGGCGCTTTTCAGCGGCGGCGGGCGGCTTCCACCAGATAAGCGCGGCCACGACCACGATGAAGCTGACCGCATTGACGAAGAACGGAATCGCCACGCCGATGCTGGTAATCAGCACGCCGGCTAGCGCCGGACCAATGGCACGGCTGACGTTGATGCCTACGCTATTGGTCGCGATGGCCTGCTGCAGCGACGGACGCGGCACCAGGCTGGGGACGATGGCCTGCCAGGCCGGCGCCGATAGCGCCGTGCCAATACCCATCAGCAAGGTGAAGCCCAGCAGCACCCACGGCGTCGTCAGGCCAAACCACACCACCAGCCCAAGCGCCAGCGCAATGACGCCCATCGCGATCTGCACCATCAGCAGCAGCTTGCGGCGGTCCATGGTGTCGGCGAGCGCGCCGGCCAGGAGCGACAGCAGGAAGACGGGCAAGGCGCCCGCGGTCTGCACCAGCGCCACGAACATCGGCGACGGCGACAACGACGTCATGAGCCAGCCCGCGCCCACGTCGTGCATCCAGGTGCCGATGTTGGACAGCACGGTGGCGATCCAGATCACTGAAAAGGCGGAGTACGCGAAAGGCGAGGACGGCGGGGCGTCGGCGGGGCGGGTGTCGGCTGTCGTCATGGGAGGCTCCGGGCGGCCAGGCGGTATGGAAAAAAAAGCCCGCGGCATTGGCCGCGGGCCTGGGATTCAGCGAGCGGTAACCGGCGCCGCGACGGGCGCGATCGCCTCGTGTGCGGTCTGCGTGCGCTGACCGGCCTTGTGCACCATCGTGTAGGCGTAATCCACACCCATGCCGTAAGCGCCCGAGTGTTCCTTGACGATTTCCATCACGGCATCATACGAGTCGCGGCGGGCCCAGTCACGTTGCCACTCCAGCAGCACCTGCTGCCAGGTGACCGGCACCACGCCTGCCTGGATCATGCGTTGCATGGCCATGTCATGCGCTTCCTTGGACGTGCCGCCGGACGCGTCGGACACCATGTAGATCTCGTACTCGCCTTCCAGCATCGCGCTCAGGGCGAAGGTGGTATTGCACACTTCGGTCCAGAGACCGGCCACGATCACCTTCTTGCGGCCATTGGCGGCCAGCGCGTCGCGCACCTTCTGGTCATCCCACGAATTCATCGAGGTGCGTTCCAGCACTTTCTTTTCCGGGAAGACATCGAGCAATTCCGGATAGGTGTAGCCGGAGAACGATTCGGTCTCGACGGTGGTGATGATGGCCGGAATGTCGAACGCCTTGGCCCCCTTGGCCAGCCCCACGACGTTGTTCTTCAGCGTCTGGCGGTCGATCGACTGCACGCCGAAGGCCATTTGCGGCTGGTGATCGATGAAGATGATCTGGCTGTTTTCGGGGGTCAGCACTTCGAGCTTGGCGGTATTTTGGGTCATGTCAGTGTCCTTGGAGAGGTAGGTTTGGGGTGTTGCTTGCAGCGCGTCGCTGCCATGACAAGAACTATATTCGGCGGGACAATCTGGCGGTAGATGGCGATTTTTGGCTTCAGCGTTCTTCATATAGAACGATAAGGCGGCCACGCGGCTGAGCCCTCGGGGCTGCCGCGCGGTCGCCTGTCCTTTTCTGATGCACGCGGTTCGATGACGTCACCAGCTATAGCTGAGCGTCTCCACCACGGCACGCCGGTTGCCCACCCTCCCACACCTGCTGCAGCTTGCGGCAGACCGCCATGTCCAGCACACGGCGATGTCGCAACACTTGCGCCCATCCCGCCATTGCCTCCGCACACACTGCAAGGCGCATGCGCCAGGTCGGCACCGCACGCAGCACGGTCACGCTGCGCGCGGCCGCCATGGGCACGGAAAAGCGCATCCAGGCAATCCACAACGCATTGCGCGCCATCAGGCGGCGGCGCCTCTCTGAGTCGCGAGCCGTCGATGGCCAATGGCGCGTCCGCACGGCGGGCGCGTAGACGATGCGGCCGCCATCGGCCAGGATGTCCAGCGCCAACAACTCCTCTTCGCCACCGATGAACAACGGCGGCCAATAACCGCCCGCGCGGCGATACGCACATGTCCTCATCACGCAGGCGCCGGCCATGAAGCCGGTCAGTTCAGGCCCCACGCCTTCCACGCCGGGCAGGGGACTGCCCGCCATCGCGGCGCACGCAGGGTCCAGGGATTCGTCGTCGCCCACCCGTATCTGCGCATTCAGGACGGTGATGTCCCCATGCCCGTCCAGGATGCGGATTGCCTCTTCCAACGCGCCGGGTAACCAGCACGTGTCGTCGTCGCTGAAGGCAACGTAGGGCGTCCGGACAAGCTCGACGCCCCAGTTCCGTCCGGCAGCCCCTAGATTGCCCCCGGCCTGGACAAGCGTCACATCCGGAAATTGGCGCCTCACGCAACTTGCGGTGTCGTCGGTGCAGCCGTTGTCCACCACGATGATGCGATGGCCGCTCTGCAACGCGCGCAGCCCGCGCAGGGTCCGGCAGACCTCTTCACACCGGTTGTAGGTCAGCACGACGATCGATACGCGGCTGGACATAATATGTGCCGCACGCGCCATCTCAGACCGCATCCCTGGCGCTGTCCGTAAGCCGCCAATACGTTTCATGCACGGCCAGTTTCAGTGCCGTGCTGTCCAGTCCCATCAACTGCGACGCGTAGACGCCGATGGCTCGCGCCTTGTCCGCCGCATCGACCGCCAGGTGCGCCGGCGTGGCCGTCACGCCGCGCGCCTGCAACTGCGACAGCCGTGCCTGCACGACACCTTGCTGCCGGCGATATGGCACATCCTCGTAACCGAACCAGGCAACGCCCGGCAACGCATCGCGGATCATCAGGGCGGCGTCGCTGACCCGCACGTGATCGCTGTGGAACAGGCCCAGTGGCATGACCACGGTCGCGGGCGCCAGCCTCATCAGCAGGTGAAACAGACGCTCGGTGATCAGCGGCGCATCCTCGTCCGCCGTCGAGGTGTATTGGCTGTCCAGAAAATCCAGCCCCTTTCCGGTCGCGCCCACCCTGCGCAGCGCTTCCCGGTCTTCCGCCAGCCGGCACTCCATCGCGGCGGCGGCATTGGCGAAACCGCAGCGGCGGTCCCAGTCCGTAAGCAGGTTCGGCGTGGGCGCCCGTGCCGTGTACACCGTCACGACCGTACTGCCGGGGCGCGCGGCGAGCAAGCCGGCGCAACTCAGGATGGCGTCATCCAAATGAGGCGATATCACGGCCAGGGGAGATTGGGGCAGCGACGGATCGTCGGCCCAGCTGTGCGCTTGCGCGGAAACCATCGGAATCTTTGATCCGCAGCGGATCGCAGTTGTGGGGGCATTGCATGCAGCAAATACCATGCCGCAAAGCCCCAGGCATGCATGGAGCGGATTGCCGGCACGCAAGGTGGACGGCGCGAACGTGCGGGCACGTAATTTGCGTTGCCGCCCTCAACAAAACGGAGCTGTACCGGCATGACACAATCAAAAGGATCGCTTCCCCGATCCGCTGGCGGCCTGCTTGTCCTGCTGTTGATCGCCTTTGGCGTATTTCTAGCGGCGATGCTGTTTTCCCTGCATTTGTCCGTCGAAAAAAGCGACGACATGTCAGCGATGCGCCAGAGCAAGGAATTGCAGCTTGCGATCAGCAACGTCCTGGACGACGTGGCGCAGGCCCAGGAAACGGTGGCCGTCTGGGACATGCTCTTTGACGAGCTGGACAAGCCCACGCCCGACCAGGCCTGGCTGGATGACAACGTGGGCGCATGGCTGCACCGCCTGTTCAAGCACGATCTGGTGTTTGTGCTCGGACCGGACAACGAGATGCGCTATGGAAACGTCTACGGCGAACGCGTTCCGCCGGAACGCTACGCGGCATTCGAGCCCGACATCCGCCCGTTCATCGCATTGACGCGGGGCGAGGCTACCCGGCCCAACAACGACCACGAACGCCTGCCCGGCCAGCCGCCCGCGCCCGACGCATCCACACGCACCACAGCGGCTGCGGTGCACGCCACCGACCTTGCCATGATCGGCCAGCGGCCAGCCGTCGTGAGCGTCATGCGCGTCGCACGGTTTCCGCCCAACCTGGACACGCCGGCAATCGCGTCCCGGAATCTGCTCGTCAGCGTCCGGTTCATCGATGGCGATTTTTTGCGCGCGTTCTCACGGGACAACCTGATCGACGCGCTCCATTACCATCCCGTGCGCGCCCGCCATGTGCATGCCGACGAGCGCGAGGAGCGCCTCCGGTCCTCAGACGGCACCTTGCTCGGCTACCTGATGTGGCGGCCGGATCTGCCCGGCTCCGAACTCTGGCGCGCCATGCTGCCCGCGGTTGCCGCCATGCTCGCCGGCACGCTCATTCTGGTGGCGTTGCTGGCACTGCGCACCTACCGGCTTCTGCGCCAACAGCAGGCGCACCTCTCCGCCCTGCGCAAGGCCCATGTGGAACTGAAGGCGAGCGAAGCGCACGCCCAGCATCTTGCCTTTCACGACGTGCTGACCGGCCTGCCAAATCGCGCGTATTTCGGCACCTGTCTCGATCAGGCTTTGGTCCGCCGGCGGCCCGATGCAAGCTGCGCGGTGCTGCTGCTGGATCTGGACCATTTCAAGCAGGTCAACGACACATGGGGCCACGCCGCGGGCGATGCGCTCATCCAGGAGTTCACCCGACGCGTCAAGCTTGCCGTCGGCCCGGAAGACTCGGTCGCGCGCCTGGGCGGCGACGAGTTCGCCGTCCTGATGCAGAACGCCACCGAAGCGGGTGCCACCGATCTGACACGCCGCATCCTGGCCGATGTGCGCGCGCCTTTCGACCTGATGGGCGGCCGCGCCTTCGTGGGCGCGAGCATCGGTGTGTCGATGGCCCCGCGCGACGGCACCACGCGCAGCGAGCTGCTGCGCAAGGCCGACATCGCGCTCTACCGCGCCAAGGATCTAGGCAGGAACCAGTACAGCTTCTTCGCCCCGGAGATGGACGAAACGCTCAAGGCGAAGGCCGTGATCGAAGAGGATTTACGCGCCGCGCTGGCGGACAGCGACCAGCTCCAGGTCCATTTCCAGCCGCAGATCGACAGCGGCACGCAGCAACTCGTGGGCGTTGAAGCGCTAGTGCGATGGAAGCACCCGGCCAAGGGCACCGTGTCGCCGCAGATCTTTGTGCCGGTGGCTGAATCCACGGGCCTCATCGTGCCGCTCGGGGAATGGGTATTGAAACAAGCCTGCCGCGCGGCGCGTCAGTGGCCAAGCCTGTCCATTGCGGTAAACCTCTCCCCGAAGCAGTTTCGCGGCGCCGACTTTGCCGAACGCGTTATCGATCTGGTGCGGCGCGCTGAAGTCGATCCGGCGCAGATCGAGCTGGAGGTCACTGAAGGCGTGCTCATCGAAGACGACGGCCGGGTGCAGAAGGCTATCGGCAAGCTGCGCGCCGCCGGCTTCCGGATCGCGCTGGACGATTTTGGAACGGGTTACTCCAGCTTGAGCTACCTGCAACGGTTCGCCGTCGACAAGATCAAGATTGACCGGAGTTTCGTCGCAAATATCGGAGAGGGAAGCGATTCCACCGCCATCGTGAACGCGGTGGTAACGCTGGGGCGCTCGATGGGCCTGACAGTCAACGCCGAAGGGGTGGAGACGGCAGCGCAACGCGACTTCCTGCGTGCTGCCGGATGCGACGAAATGCAGGGGTTCCTGTTTTCCAAAGCCGTGCCGGAAGCAGAAATTACAAAACGCCTCCAAAAGGCGCCCGCCGCAACCTAGCTGCCCGCACGTCGCCCATCCAGACCTTGCACGTCACGCGGCGCACGGTAAATGTGAACAAGGGCCGCTTACGCGGCCCTTGCACTCGAACAAAGCTGATATTGCGGGCAGATGGAAGGAATCGATAGAAGTTGTCGCTGCGACCGGGTTTATTCCGCGCGACCGACTTTATTTATCCTTCTCCAACTGATGCAGCCGCTACCGCATCACTCCACCGTCACGCTCTTTGCCAAATTCCGCGGCTTATCCACATCGGTACCCCGCGCGCATGCCGTGTGATACGACAGCAACTGCAGCGGCACCGTATGCAGAATCGGCGACAGCTTGCCATAGTGTTCCGGCATGCGGATCACGTGCATGCCTTCGGCGCTTTGGATCTTGCTGTCGGCGTCGGCAAACACATACAGCTCGCCGCCGCGCGCGCGCACTTCCTGCATGTTGGACTTCAGCTTTTCCAGCAGCTCGTCCTTGGGTGCGATGGTGACGACCGGCATGTGCTCGGTGACCAGCGCCAGCGGGCCGTGCTTCAGTTCACCGGCCGGATAGGCTTCGGCGTGGATGTAGCTGATTTCCTTGAGCTTGAGCGCGCCTTCCAGCGCGATCGGGTAGTGCATGCCGCGGCCCAGGAACAGGGCGTTTTCCTTCGAGGCGAAGCGATCGGCCCACGCCATGATCTGGGGTTCCAGCGCCAGCACCGAGCCGATGGCGGACGGCAGGTGGCGCAGCGCCTTCAGGTGCTCGGCTTCCTGCTCTTCCGTGAGCTTGCCGCGCGTTTGCGCCAGCGCCAGGGTCAGGAGGAACAGCGCGGTGAGCTGGGTAGTGAAGGCCTTGGTCGAAGCCACGCCGATTTCAACGCCGGCGCGCGTGATGTACGACAGCTTGCACTCGCGCACCATCGCGCTGGTGGACACGTTGCAGATGGTCAGCGTGTTTTCCATGCCCAGCGAGCGCGCGTGCTTCAGGGCGGCCAGCGTGTCGGCGGTTTCGCCGGACTGCGAGATCGTCACGACCAGCGAGCGCGGGTTCGGCACGCTGTCGCGGTAGCGGTATTCGCTGGCGATTTCGACGGCGACCGGGATCTTGGCGATCGATTCGATCCAGTACTTGGCGGTCAGGCCCGCGTAGTAGCTGGTGCCGCAGGCCAGGATCAACAGGGAATCGACTTCCTTGAAGATCTTGTAGGCGTCGTCGCCGAAGAGCTCCGGCGTGATGGATTCGATATCTTGCAGGGTGTCGCCGACCGCACGCGGCTGCTCGAAGATTTCCTTCTGCATGTAGTGGCGGTAGGGGCCCAGTTCGGCAGCGCCCGTGTGCACGTGCACGGTGTGCACTTCGCGGTCGACGTTCTTGCCGGCAGCATCCACGATCCAGACGCGCGAGAGTTGCAGGTCGACGACGTCGCCGTCTTCCAGGTAGATGATCTGGTCGGTCGTGCCGGCCAGCGCCAGCGCGTCGGACGCCAGGAAGTTCTCGTTCTGGCCCACGCCCACCACCAGCGGCGAGCCTTGGCGCGCACCGACCACACGATGCGGTTCGTCACGGCAGAACACGGCGATGGCGTACGCGCCATGCAGGCGGCGCACGGCGTTCTGCACGGCTTCGAAGAGGTCGCCCGCGTACAGGTGGTTCACCAGGTGCGCGATGACTTCGGTGTCGGTCTGGCTTTCGAAGACGTAGCCGACGGCCTGGAGCTCGGCGCGCAGTTCGTCGTGGTTTTCGATGATGCCGTTGTGCACGAGCGCGATGCGCGGCTCGTCGTTGCCCAGGTGCGAGAAGTGCGGGTGGGCGTTGTGCGTGGCGGGAACGCCGTGCGTGGCCCAGCGGGTGTGGGCGATGCCGGTGAAGCCTTGGACCTTGTCCTGCGCAACCTGATCGGCCAGTTCGGCCACGCGCTGCGTGCTGCGCGTGCGGCGCAGATGGCCGTCGGCGTAGACGGCGACACCGCAGGAGTCGTAGCCGCGGTATTCCAGGCGCTTCAGGCCTTCAACGAGGATCGGGGTGATGTCGCGCTGGGCGACGGCGCCAACAATGCCGCACATAGGAGTGACTCCGGGTAAGTTCAGTACCGACGCATTGTGCGCGACCCATAAAGAAATTTGATTTCTTTATGTTCACTTATTTGGCAGTTAATTCCCTTACACAAATGTGATTAAATTATCTTTCGTCAAAGCGACAGTTTTGAATTAATCATGCAAAACATCTCAATTTCCCTGCCCGAACTCGATGATCTGGACCGGCGCATTCTTGAACAGTTACAAGAAGACAGCTCGCTGACCAACCAGGATCTGGCTGCGCGGGTGCACGCGTCGCCGCCGACCTGCCTTAGGCGGGTGCGGCGATTGGTGGAAGATGGGGTGATCGACCGCCAGGTGGCGATCCTGTCAGCCGAGAAGCTGGGCAGCACGCTGACGGCGATCGTGGAGATCACGCTGGACGTGCAGGCCGCCGAAAGCCTGGACGCCTTCGAGCAAAGCATGGTGACCGAACCCGCGGTGCTGCAATGCTATCGGGTGTCGCCCGGCCCGGATTTCGTGGTGATCGCGCAGGTAAAGGACATGCCGGCCTACCACGCGCTGGTGCATCGCGCCTTCACCGCGCAGGCCAACGTGCGCAATGTGCGCACGTTTTTTTCGGTGCATCGGGCCAAGTTCGAGACGCGGATTGATGTGCGGGGGTGAGGCAGTCGCGCAATTTCATCATGAACGAAGCGCGCCGCCCCCGACGGGTGGATAATGCGGCGAAGATGCACGAAAGGCCGTCGCCGATCTTTCAGGAGTTGACCTTGCCCACGCAATTCACCCCGTACCTCGAGATGATAGCCACCCACCTCAACGCCCCCTATGGTGAGGTGGTAAGCCCGACTGATGTCGCCGCCGCACTGCGCCACGGCGATTTGGCCTCGGTTGCGCACGACGCATTTGCGCAAGAATTACTCGCGCATATGTTCTTTGAGCTGGAACCGGAGTTCATTGGTCGAGCCAGCTTTGAAGCGGGTGTGCGCCTCGAAGAAGCTGACGCGCTGTACCAGAACGCCCGCCAGCATTTCGACCTGCCCCGGGCTGTGCGGTGGGAGGAAGCGCTCGAGGGGGTGCTGTGAATGGGGACTTCAAGGAAAGATATCCTGCTTCATCGCGCATCCGGCCCGTGGACGCGTTTGAAATCTTGTCCTACAGACCGAAGCACCTGCAGGCGCAATACCCGAGCAGGCGCTGGCATCGCTTCTAAAAGCCAAGCTTGATGGCTTGGACGCCGCCCTGACGCATATGTTGCAAAGGCCATCTCAGCGGGTCGCCTGGGATAGGATCAGAACTGACCGCTTGCCCGATCTGGATAAGACCGCTGCGTGGGCGAAGGAGAAGGTTGCGCAATGGCGCTGACGCCTCAACATCCGGACCCGTTGCCCATCGCTAGAGGCGTTCAACCCTACCTGCGCCCCACCAGCCGCTCGAACTGCGCCAGATACCGGTTCCCCATCTTCTGCACGTCGTGTTCATTGCGCACGTACTCATAAGCACGTTCGGTGACCTCGTGCCGAAATGCCGCATCATCCAGGCAACGCGCCATGCCCGCCGCCATCGCCTGATGATCCCCCACGGCGCATAGCACGCCGCGGCCGTCGGCCAGGCTTTCCTTCAGGCCGCCGGCGTCGGTGGACACCACCGGCACGCGCTGCAGGAAGGCGTCCAGCACGCTGCTGCCCAGCGCTTCTTCCTCGGAGCTCATGACGAAGACGTCGAGGATGCTGTAGAAGTCTTCCACGCCCTTGCGAAAGCCGGCAAAGCGGTAGACGTCTTCGATGCCAAGCTTCTCGGCCTCGTCCTTGGCCTGCTGTTCGCGGTCGCCGCCTGCGCCGAAGTGCAGGAAGACAAAATCACGGCGCGTCTTGGCCAGTTCGCCGACGGCGCGCACCAGCGTGACCGGGTCCTTGTCCCGAATGAGCGCGGCAGAGGTCGCCATGACCTTCTTGCCTTCCAGATCGAACTCGCGAACCAGGTTGGCGACGTTCTCGGTGTTGATCTGATGAGGCTCGACCGCGCTGCGGATGATGACGGGTTCGATGCCCAGGCGGCGCGGCTCGCTGGCCGCCATCTCGCTGATGGCCACGAAGAGGTCGGCGTGGCGCCACTTGTAGCCGGTCTTCCATTCGTCGCCCGGCTTGACCACGAACGACGTGCGGCGCGAGAACGCCACGGGCCGGCGGTGCAGCCATTTGGTCAGCACGGCCCAGGTGATGGTGTTGGCGGTCTGCGCGTGGATGATGTCGTAGCGGCCGGCGCCGGCCAGAAAGGCCAGCTGTCCGGGCACGTTGCGCACGGTGTGGGCGACGAATCCTTCCTGCCGGGCGCGCTCGGCCAGCGGCGCGCCTTCGCGGCACATCACTTCGACGTCATGGCCCGCCTTGCGAAAGGCGCGCATGCAATAAAGCGTCTGGCGCTCGCCGCCGCGCCAGCCCTTTTCGAAGTTCAGTTGCAGGATCTTCATGCGCGGCCGATGCCCGAGTACTCAAAACCCAGGCTGCGCACGTCGGCCGGCGTGTAGAGATTGCGGCCGTCGATGATGAGCGGCGTCTTGAGCAGCGCCTTGACGCGATCGAAGTCGGGCGCGCGAAAGACCTTCCACTCGGTGGCGATAAGCAGCGCGTCCGCGCCGTCCAGCGCGTCGTACATGTCGGAGGCGAAGCTGACGCCTTGATGGCCGGCCAGCACGCGGCCGGCCTCGTGCATGGCCACCGGGTCATAGGCGCGCACCTCGGCGCCGCGGCGCGTGAGTTCGGCGATGGCCGTCAGGCTGGGCGCTTCGCGCATGTCGTCGGTGTTGGGCTTGAAGGACAAGCCCCACAACGCGATCTTGCGTCCGCGCAGGTCTTCACCAAAGCGCTCGACCAGCTTTTCAGAAAGGCGGAACTTCTGCGCGTGGTTCGCGGCCTCGGCGGCCTCGATGACGCGCATCGGCAGGCCGTGTTCGGACGCGGTGTTGACCAGCGCCTGCACGTCCTTCGGAAAGCACGAGCCGCCATAGCCCGCGCCCGGGTACAGGAAGTGATAGCCGATGCGCGGGTCCGCGCCGATGCCTCGGCGCACCTGTTCAACGTCGGCGCCCAGCACTTCGGCCAGGTTCGCCATTTCGTTCATGAACGAAATGCGCGTGGCCAGCATGGCGTTGGCGGCGTACTTGGTCAGTTCGGCAGAGCGCACGTCCATCACCATCAGGCGGTCGTGGGTGCGCTGGAAGGGTTCATAGATGCGGCGCATGACGCCGATCGTGTAGTCGTCGTCCGCGCCGACGATCACGCGGTCCGGACTCATGAAGTCGTTGATGGCCGCGCCTTCCTTCAGGAATTCCGGATTGGACGCCACCGTGAACGGGATGTCCACGCCGCGCTCGGCCAGTTCCTTGGCGACCACGGCGCGCACCTTGTCGGCCGTGCCGACGGGCACCGTGGACTTGTCCACGATCAGCTTGCGCGAGGTCATGTGGCGCGCGATGTTCTGCGCGGCGGCCAGCACGTACTTGAGATCGGCGGAACCGTCTTCGCCGGGCGGGGTGCCCACGGCGATGAACTGGACGTCGCCGAACGCCACGCTTTGCGCGATGTCATCGGTGAAATGCAGGCGCCCGGCCTGCACGTTGCGGCGCACCAGGTCTTCAAGGCCCGGCTCGTAAATGGGAATGCCGCCCTGGCGCAGCAGCGCGATCTTGGCCGCATCCACGTCCAGGCACATGACATCGTTGCCCATGTCCGCCAGGCACGCTCCCGACACCAATCCTACGTAACCGGTACCCACGACCGTGATTTTCATGCCTGTGCGCCTTCAAAATAGGTAATCTTCGCGCCCGGAAAGTGAAACCGGGCGCCGGCCGCCATTATAGAAGCGGCCCGCGCCCGAGGGTCCGGGCGGGGTTCAAGGGGTGTTGGACCGCTGCCGCCGCTAGGCCCGCAGCTTGTTGAAGCGGACGGTGTTGACCACCACGGCCAGCGCCGCGCACACCGTGCCCAGCACCAGGGCCAGTCCCGGACCGTGGGCCGCGCTGACGCTGAAGGCGATGGCCACCAGTGCGGTGCCAAAGCTCTGGCCAAACACCCGGGTTGTGGCCTGCAGGCCGCCCGCCGCGCCGCTGCGCAGCCGGGGCGCGGCAGACAGCAGTGCGCGGTTGTTGGGCGTCTGGAAAAAACCGAAGCCCACGCCCGCCACGAACATGCCGGCAACGATGGGCCAGTTCGACACGGCGGACGGCAGCAGCGTCAGCCACAGCATGCCGGCAACCATCGTGGCCGCCCCCACGCCGCTCAGCGTGGCGGCGGAATAGCGGTCGGACAACCGCCCGGCCAGCGGCGCGATGATCGCCGTACCCACCGGCCAGGCGCCCATCAGCATGCCCACCTCAAGGTAAGGCCGGCCCAGCACCTGCTGGAAGTAGAACGGCAGCGACACGTAGGACGCCATCTGGGCGGCGAAGGTGCAGGCCGAGGCGCCCACGGCAAATGCCACCGGGCGGATCCGCAGCAGATCCACCGGCACCAGCGGCGCGGTCTGCTGGCTGGCGCGGCGCACCAGCACCAGTCCGGCCACCGCCGAGATCGCAACCAGGCCGATGCCCCGCAGCAGGTCCTCGCCCATCATGTCCACGCCCGAAATGAAGACGCCCAGCGTCGCCATGCACAGCAGCGCGCTGATCCAGTCCAGCTTCACATCGTTGCGCGGCACTTCCGGCAGATGGCGCAGGCCAAACATGGCAAGCGCGCAGATCGGCAGGTTGACGGCGAAGATCCACGGCCACGGCGCCACGGACAGGATGGCCGAGCCGATGGTGGGCCCGAGCACCGACATGACCGCCACCGTGGTGGCATTGATGCTGATGCCCCGGCCCAGCATCTTGAGCGGATAGATGTTGCGCACCAGGCCGCCGAACATGCACATGAGCGTGGCCGCCCCCAGCCCCTGGAACACGCGCGCGGCGGTCAATTGCCACAACGTGCCGGCAAGCGCGCAGCCCAGCGAGGCCAGCGTGAACAGCATCAGCCCGAACGTGAACATGCGGCGAAAGCCGATGCGCTCGGCCAGCGCGGACAGCGGCAAGAGCGCCATCACGACGGCAAGGTTGTAGGCGTTGACGATCCAGACTGCCTGCGCGGGCAGGGCGTTCAGATCCTTGGCGATCGTGGGCAGCGCCACGTTGGCGATGGTGGTGTCCAGCACCGACAGGCTGATGCCCGTCATCACGGTGGCCGCCGCCCAGTACCGGCGCGGCGCCGGCAGGCCGTCGGGGTGCGCGGGCCTGGCCCCGCCCCCCGCGGCCGCTTCCTGATCCTGCGTCACGACTTCTTTACCGGGCGCTGCCATCCGTCGACGGTGACCTGCTTGGGACGCGACACGGTCAGCTTGTCGGCCGGCGCGTCACGCGTGAGGGTGGTACCGGCGCCCAGCGTCGCGCCACGGCCCACGCGCACCGGCGCGACGAGCTGCGTGTCCGAGCCGATGAAGGCGTCGTCTTCGATGACGGTGCGGTGCTTGTTCACGCCGTCGTAGTTGCAGGTGATGGTGCCCGCGCCCACGTTCACGCGCGCGCCGATGTCCGCGTCGCCGATGTACGCAAGGTGGTTGGCCTTGCTGTCCGCGCCCAGCACGCTCTTCTTGATCTCGACGAAGTTGCCGACGTGGCTGCGGTCGCCCAGTTCGGCGCCAGGACGCAGACGGGCGTAAGGACCCACGCGCGCATCGCGGCCGACTTCGGCCTGCTGCAGATGGCTGAAGGCCTCGATGTGGGTACCCGCGCCAATGCTGACGTCGCGCAGCACGCAGTGCGGGCCCACGCGCACGCCGTCAGCCAGGGACACCTGGCCTTCGAAGACGCAGCCCACGTCAATGAAGACATCGCGGCCGCAAGTGAGCGTGCCGCGCACGTCAAAGCGCGCCGGGTCGGCCAGCGTGACGCCGGCCTCAAGCTGGCGGCGGGCCTGCTCGGCTTGCCAGCGGCGCTCCAGTTCGGCCTGCTGCACGCGGCTGTTCACGCCCAGCGTTTCCCAGCCGGCGCCCGGATGGGCCGCGCCCACGGGAATCTCGTCGACCACGGCCAGCCCGACCACGTCGGTCAGGTAGTACTCGCCCTGGGCGTTGTTGTTGTCGATGCGGGTGAGCCAGTTCTTCAGCTTCGCGGTGGGCGCGGTGAGGATGCCGGTGTTCACTTCCTTGATCTCGCGCTCGGCTTCCGAGGCGTCCTTGTGTTCGACGATGCGGCACACGCTGCCCTTGGCGTCGCGCACGATGCGGCCATAACCGGTGGAATCGGCCAGCACTTCGGTCAGCACGGCGGCGCCCTGGCCGCGCGCATCCAGAAGGCGCTTGAGCGTTTCCGGCTGCACCAGCGGCACGTCGCCGTACAGCACCAGCGTCACGTCGTCCTTGCCGTCGCCTTCCAGCAGTTGCGGCACGGCCTGCTGCACGGCGTGACCCGTGCCCTGCTGCGGCTGCTGCAGCACAAAGTGCAGATCCGGCTGGCCTTCGAATGCCTGCTTGACGCGATCGGCGCCATGGCCGACCACCACGACGATGCGCGCGGGATTCAGTTGGCGTGCGCTGTCCAGCACATGCGCCAGCATGGGTTTGCCGGCCAGCGTGTGCAGCACTTTGGGAAGGTCGGACTGCATGCGTTTACCCAGTCCGGCGGCAAGAATCACTACATTAAGCATAAGTTCCAGTAGGTTGAGAGACGGGCGGGCGGCCTGGCGGCGGCTCCGCGTGTCGATTGAAGGATGGGGTCAGGGCTTGCCGTCGGCAGGCCCGTTTTTCTTGGCTGTCTTGGCCGCTGGCTTGGCCGCTTTCTTGGCGGCGGCCGGCTTGCGTGCGGTGGCGGCGGGCTTGGCCGCGGGTTTGCCGGGCTTGGCCTGCGCCTCGGGATGCGAGGGTTCGGGCTTGGCGCTGGCCGTGCCCGGTGCGCCGGCGGGCATCGAGGCCGCGGTGGCGGCCGCGATCTGATTGAACTGCTGCTGCAGCAGCTCCCACCAGGCCTTGGATGCCGACTGCGCCGCGGCGCCCATCTGCTCGCTCATGGCGGCTGCCGCATCCGGCCCGGCGGAGGCGTCTTCGCCTTGCGCCTTGGCGCCGGATTGTGCGCCGGCGCTTTCCTTTTCATCTGCCGCCGCGGCATGGCCGGACGGCGCGGACGCCGCGGCCTTGGGCGCGGGCTTCAAGCCCAGCGCGACTTCCAGCGGCGACGGCGCCCCGGCTTCCGGGGTTGCGCCCATGTCCATGCGCGAGGCGCTGTCCACGAAGGCGCGCAGGGTGCTGATGGTGGAGCGTTGCACCTCCATGCCCTGGATGGTGCTGGAGAGCATGCTCAGATTCATGCGCAGCCAGTTTTCCACCGAGCGCAGTTCGGCAATGCGGCGGTCCAGGTCTTCGAGATTCATGGCCGGCGCCATGGGCAGGCTGCTGGCAAGACCGCCGGGGCCCGTCAGGCCCGCCCACGCCTGGCGCATCATCTCCATGCTGGCCAGAAGCGGATTGCCCGAGAGATCGGAATTCTGGCCCATGCCGGGCAGGACGAACGGATTGTTGAATTGGTCGCTCATTCCAGATCTCTCCATAGTGGGATGCTTGCTGTCCTCGGCCGGGATCAGCCGGGCAGCAATTGATTGTTCTCCACGCGCACGTGGTCGCCGGAGGCAAACGAGAACGGCTGCGCGCTGCGGAACTGGCGCTTGCTGCCGTCATTCATGCGGACCGTGAGCTCATAGTGCGTCACTGTTTGTTGCTGTCTGATATTACGCTCAACTTCACGGCCTGCCAAAGCGCCGCCGACCGCGCCCAGCACCGTCAGCGCGGTCTTGCCGTTGCCTCCACCAAACTGATTACCCACAACGCCGCCGGCCACGCCGCCCGCGATGGTTCCGACCAGATGGTTGCTGTCATCCTTGGCGGGCACCTGCACCTGGCGGATGGTCTCGACCACGCCGCAGCTGGCGCACGCCTGCTGTGCGGGCGCGGCGGCCGGACGCGGGGCCGGGGCGGCCTGCGCTTGCTGCGCCTCGCGCATCTGGCCGGCGGGCCTGCCCGCTCCAGGCGGCTCGGGCGCCAGGTTGGCGTCCTCGGGGCCGGCCTCGGCCACGGCTTGGTCCGCGTGCGGGTTAGCCGACGGCGACGGCAGCCAGCCCAGCACGGCGGCCACGCCCACCGAGCACATGACGATGACGGCGATCGCGGCGGCGGCAAGCAGCGGGTGCAGGCCGCGGCGCGGCGACGCGGTAGAGGTCGAAGTATTCATGACGATGCTCCATCGTAACTAACCGGCAGTGGTATAGCACCCGCGCGCGGTTTCGGCATGTTGCGATGGTGACCCTTCATTGCAGGGCGGATGAAGGGTGGATGGAGGGTGGACAGGGTGGGGCATTCGTGGACAATAGGCGCATGGATTTGATCACGCTGCCCCAACTCGAACAGGCCATCAACTACTGGCGCAACGCGTCGCCCTCGGTGGGCGAAGAGGCGCGCCTGTGTCCCGAAGCGGCCGCGCTTGCCACGCCCTACGCCTTGATGATCATCGCGCACCGGCGCGATATTTCCACCGCCGAACTCAGCGAGAAGGCCCGCGCCGCATTGGCCGCGTGGGCGGCGGCAAAGGCCTGAGCCCGCCCGGGGGAATCAACCCTTCAGCAGCGCCTGGATGTCCTGCGTCAGCGCGTCCACGCCGACGTTGTTGTTGACCAGCACGCGCGATTCGCCCTTGCCGTCCAGCAGGTAGAAAGCGGCCGTGTGGTCCATCGTGTAGTTGCCGTCCTTGGTGGGCGCCTTGGCGTAATAGGCCTTGAACGAGGCCGCCGCCTTCTTGACCTGATCGGGCGTGCCCGTCAGGCCCAGGAACCGCTGATCGAACGCCGTGACGTACTGCTTGAGCACCTCAGGCGTGTCGCGCTCGGGGTCCACCGAGATCAGCAGCACCTGGACGCGATCGGCATCCGGACCCAGCTTCTTCATGACTTCGGTCAGTTCAGCCAGCGCCGTGGGGCACACGTCTGGACACTGCGTGAAACCGAAGAACACGACCACGACCTTGCCGGAAAAGTCCGACAGCTGACGCAGCTTGCCGTTGTGGTCGGACAGTTCCATGCCGCGGCCCAATTGCGTGCCGGTGATATCGCTGCCCTTGAAGACGGGCTTGCTGTCGCCGCAGGCAGCCAGGGCGGCGGCGACGGCGGCAGCGGCGCCCAGTCGCAGGGCCAGCCGGCGGCTGGCGGAAAACACGGACATCGACAACCTCCAGGGGGTCAGCGCAACAGGGCGACCCAGTGGTCCACCAGCAGGGCGCCAAACAGCAGCGCCAGGTAGAGAATGGAAAAACGGAACATCCTGCGGGCCAGCTCGTCGCTGTATGCGCGGTACAGGCGCCACGCATACGACACGAACATGCCTCCCAGCACCAGCGCCGACAGCAGATAGAGTTCGCCGCTCATGCGGATGGCGTAGGGCAACAGCGTGGTCGCCATCAACGCCAGGCTGTACAGCAGGATGTGCAGACGCGTGAACTGGTTGCCGTGGGTGACCGGCAGCATGGGCAGGCCGGCCTTGGCGTAATCGTGGTTGCGATAAAGCGCCAGCGCCCAGAAGTGCGGCGGCGTCCAGATGAAGATGATGAGGACCAGCACCCAGGCCTCGGCAGGCACAGAATCGGCGACGGCCGCCCAGCCCAGCGCCGGCGGCATCGCGCCCGACAGGCCGCCGATCACGATGTTCTGCGGCGTGCGCGGCTTGAGGATGATGGTGTAGATGATGGCGTAGCCCACAAACGTGGCGAACGTCAGCCACATGGTGAGCGGGTTGACCATGTGGTAGAGCACGAACATGCCCGCGCCGCCCAGCAGACCCGACAGGCTCAGCACCTGGAATGCCGAAATGGTGCCGCGCGCCGTGGCCCGGCGCGCGGTGCGCAGCATGCGGGCGTCGACTTCCTGTTCGATCAGGCAGTTGATGGCGAAGGCGGCGGCGGCCAGCAGCCAGATACCGATCGTGCCGAACAGCACCCGGCGCATGTCCGGGATGCCGGGCGCCGCGAGGAACATGCCGATCACGGCGCAAAACACAGCCAGCTGCGTGACGCGCGGCTTGGTGAGAACGAGGTACTGGCGGAGCAATCCGGATTGAGGAGCGGCAAGACTGGTCATAGTGGACCTCATTTTAAACGCGCACCAAATTGGGGTCGTACCGCCCCGCCGGCTCGCGGCCGGCAGACGCCAGCCGCACCATCAACACCACGGCCGACAAGGTCAGGCCCGCCGCGCCCCCATTGTGCAGGACGGCGATCAGAAGCGGCCACTGAAAGAAGATGGTGGTCAGCCCCGTGAACAGCTGCGCGGCCAGGAGGGCCAGCATCAGCGTGGCCGGGCCGCGCAGGCCGGGCTCGGCGGCGCGCAGCCGCCAGGCCAGGATGCCCAGGTAGACGAACACCACGAAGGCGAAATTGCGATGCACCCAGTGGATCGCGGTCAGCGCGGGCTGCGAGATCATTTCGCCGGAAGGCAGTTCGCCCAGCCCCCGGATGACCGAATAGCCGCCGTGGAAGTCCATTTCCGGCACCCATTGCCCGTGGCACGTGGGAAAGTCCATGCAGGCCAGCGCCGCATAGTTGGTGCTGACCCAGCCGCCCAACGTGACCTGCACCAGCAGCAGCCCGAATCCGACCGCCACCCACGGCTTCCAGCGCACCGCCTCGGCGCTGACCGGCAGGTGCGGGCGCTCTCGTGAGGACAGCCAGGTCATCAACGCCAGCACCGACAGGCCAAACACCAGGTGCGCCGTCACGACGGCGGGCATGAGCTTGTGGGTCACGGTCCACGCGCCGAACGCGCCCTGCACGCACACGGCAACCAGCGTGGTGATGGCCAGCGCGGGCGAACGGCCCAGTTCGCGGCGATAGCGCCAGGCCATGTAGACGATGCCGATGATGAGCATGCCCAGTATGGCGCCGACGTAGCGGTGGATCATTTCGATCCAGGCCTTGGACAGCGTCACCGGGCCGAAGGGCATGGCCTGCGAGGCTTCGTGGATGTCGCCCATCGCGCCGATCGGCGTGACGCTGCCGTAGCAGCCGGGCCAGTCCGGACAGCCCAGCCCGGAATCGGTCAGGCGCACGAAGGCGCCGAACATGATGAGGTCCAGCGTCAGGAACCAGGTGAAGAAAACCAGCTTGCGATAACGCGCTTTGATGCGTTCCATATCAAAACCAAAAAACCGTTCAACCAATGCGCGAGTTATAGACCAGCTTGCTGATGTCCTTGCGCACCCGCACGCCATCCGCCTCAGCGGGATACTGCATCATCAGATTGCCCAGCGGATCGATCACCCAGATGGGGTCCTGCAGCCCGGGCTGCCCCGCGGCCGTGTCGCGCGCCAGCAGGAATCGGGCCAGCTGGTCCGGATTCACCCGCACCATGACCGTACCCTTGTATGCCTCCAGCACCTTGTCCGGCACCACCGCATCATCGGTAATGAACCACACGCGCGCCAGCCGATCCACGTTCTTGCCCTGGCTGGCGTGACTGTTGCGGGTGATGAAGAGCTTGCGCGCGCAGCTTTCGGGGCAGGCCGCGCCATCGGCGGCCACCAGCAGCCACTTGCCCTTCAGGCTCTGCAGATCGAACGGCTTGCCGTCCAGCGTGGTCAGGCGCAGTTCCGACGCTTCGGGCATCGGGCGTTGCGGCGACAGGAGCGTGCCGTAATTGCTGGAATCGCTGGGCCACCATTGCGGGTTCATGTAGACCACGAACGCGGCGACGATGGGCGCCAGCGAGCACAGGAACACCAGCACCATCGGCATCAGCGAACGCTTGCGTGCGGGCTTGTTGGATGAAATGTCGCGAGCCACTTTGTATCCTGGAATAGCGTTGGTCATCTGCGTGCCCGCATGCGAGCCTGCGCCTGCTGGTCCACGCGCTGGCGCCTGCGGCGGATGGCGCCCCCCAGCACCACCAGCCAGGCAATCGCCGCAATCGCGCCGAAAGCGAACCACTGTACCGCGTACGACGTGTTCTGCTGAAAATCCACCGACGGCTGGGGCCAGTCGCGCACCAGGCCGTCGTCCACCTGGCCGCTCTGGCTCAGCACCGTGGGCAGCAGATTCAATCGGGTCGCGCGCGCATAGTCGTCCAGCGGCAGGTTCTGCACTTGCGGCACCGCGCCACCCGCCACCGGCAGCGCCGCGGGAAGCGCGGAGGCGTCGGCGCCGCCCAGCGACCACAGTTCAAACAGGCGCGGCACGCGCACGGACAGCTCGCCTTGCACGGTCTGCATGCCCTCGGGCGTGGCCGGCAGCTGCGGCTCGCCCTGGCCCTGGATCACGCGCGGCAGCCAGCCCCGCAGCACCAGCACCGCGCGATTCGTGGCCGCATCCAGCAAGAGCGGCGTGGCCAGCCAGTAGCCCGGCCTGCCGTCGTGGTTGCGATTGTCCAGCAGTACACTGAATTGCGGCAGCCATGTCCCGCTGGCCTGCGCCACGCGCCACGGCGTCATGTCCGCGGGCGGCGTTGCCGGCGTCAGAAGCAGAGGCGCTTGCTTGCGGCCGGCTTCGATCGCGGCCAGAATGGCGCGTCGCTCATCGCTGCGGCGCATCTGCCATTGTCCCAGCGACACCAGGACCACCACGGCGAGGCCAAGCAACAATAAGGCGGCTACCGTGTAGCGGGTGGAATGCGGTCGGGACATCTGTCGTTGCTAAATCTGAATTGTCGGGAGACCACAATGCGCGTTTTCGTCGTTCTGGCCTTCATCGGGATACTGGCCAGTCTGGCATCCGCCCTGGTCTACCTGATGCGGGACAAAGGTACCACCAACCGCACGGTCAACGCGCTGACGGTCCGGATCGGCCTGTCGGTCGCCCTGTTCCTGTTCGTGCTGTTCGCCCATTACATGGGCTGGATCGAGAGCACCGGATTTAGATAGGCTGCCCGCCGCCCGGTTCCCCGGGCCTCGCGTGACGCCTGCCGCAGCGCCCCGCCAGATGAGCTGAAAGCGCGACGGAGGCCGGCATGCCGCCCGGCTCCCTTCGCGCTTTCCCTGCCGCAACGGCCGCCGGCGCTGCCGGCCGCCGTCAGGGCCAATGCGGTCAGAACCAATACACGAACAGGTACAGGCCCAGCCACACCACGTCGACAAAGTGCCAGTACCAGGCCGCGCCTTCGAACCCGAAGTGATGATCCGGCGTGAAATGGCCGCGGATCAGGCGGATCAGGATGACCGTGAGCATCGTGGCGCCCAGGATCACGTGGAACCCGTGAAAGCCGGTCAGCATGTAGAACAGCGACCCGTACGCGCCCGAATTGAACTTCAGGTTCAGGTCGCGGTAGGCGTGGATGTATTCGAACGCCTGGCAGCCCACGAAGACAAAGCCCAGGATGACGGTGGCCGCCAGCCAGAACTTGGCCTTGCCGCGGTGGTTCTCACGCAGCGCATGGTGGGCAATGGTCAGCGTGACGCCGGAGCTCAGCAGCAGCGCCGTGTTGATCGTGGGCAGCCAGAACGGACCCACCGTCTGGAAGGGCTCGACCACGCCCGCCGGGCCGAAGTTGGGCCAGGCCGCCTGGAAGTCCGGCCACAGCATCAGGCGGTGGTCGATGTCGCCCAGCCACGGCGTCGTGATGGTGCGCGTGTACCAGAGCGCGCCAAAGAACGCGGCAAAGAACATGACCTCGGAGAAGATGAACCAGCTCATGCTCCAACGGTACGAGCCGTCGATGCGCTTGCTGTTCAGGCCGATCTCGGATTCATGGATGGCGTCGCCAAACCAGTAATACATCACGATGATCACGCCGATGAATCCGACCAGCACGGACCACTTGCCCCAATCGGCGCCGTTGACCCAGGCCGCGGCCCCCAGGCCCATGAAGAGCAGTGCCACGGCCATGCGCACGGGATGGCCCGAGTCGGCGGGGACAAAGTAGTACGGTGCCTCTTTACCTTGAACCGAGTGACTTGCACTCATGGCTTTCTCCCTGGTACAGATTTAGATTTAGGTAATTCAAGTCAGGCTGGAAACAGCCCAACGAACAATTAAAACCAGCACAGTCACAAAGATTGCCGCTGCCAGCAGCCCGCCCACGATGACGTGGACGGGATTGAGCTTGGCGCTGTCCTCACGGTAGCCCGCGCCCTTGCGCACGCCGAAGAACCCCCACGCCACCGCCTTCATCGTCTGAAGGAAACTCAGCTTGCGCTGAGACGTTTCGCGAAGGTCGTCGCTCATGGCCGAGGCCTCTAGCCCACCGCCTTGCCGGTCAGCAAGGCCGAACCGCGGATCACCGTCCAGGCAAACACGGCAATGACGAAAACCAGAAGAACCAGTCCTGCGATCTTGTTACGACGGCGCTGCTCGGGTGTCATTGCTGTGCGGCCTGAAACATGGATAAGGGATTACTTCACTTCGGGCGGCGTTTCGAAGGTGTGGAACGGGGCGGGCGACGGCACCGTCCATTCCAGTCCTTCGGCGCCTTCCCACGGCTTGGCCCGGGCCGGTTCGCCCTTGCCCATGTAGCAGCGCAGGATCGCAACCAGGAAAATCAGCTGCGACAGGCCGAACCAGAACGCGCCGATGGTGGCGAGCTGATGGAACGTCGTGAACTGCGCGGCGTAGTCGGCGTAACGGCGCGGCATGCCCGCCAGGCCCAGGAAGTGCATCGGGAAGAAGGTCACGTTGAACGAGATCAGCGTGGACCAGAAGTGCAGCTTGCCCAGCTTTTCGCTGTACATGCGGCCCGTCCACTTGGGCACCCAGTAGTAGGCGCCGGCAAACAGCGCGAACAGGGAACCGGCCACCAGCACGTAGTGGAAGTGAGCCACCACGTAGTAGGTGTCGTGGACCTGGATGTCGATCGGCGCCACCGACAGGATCAGGCCCGTGAAGCCGCCCATCGTGAACACGAAGATGAAGCCGATGGAAAACAGCATCGGCGTCTCGAACGTCATGGAACCGCGCCACATCGTCGCGACCCAGTTGAACACCTTCACCCCGGTCGGGATGGAGATGAGCATGGTGGCGTACATGAAGTAGAGCTGGCCGGTCACCGGCATGCCCGTCGTGAACATGTGGTGCGCCCACACGATGAACGACAGCACGGCGATGGAGGCGGTGGCGTACACCATCGAGGCGTAGCCGAAGAGCTTCTTGCGGGCGAACGCGGGCACGATGGCCGACACGATGCCGAACGCCGGCAAGATCATGATGTAGACCTCGGGGTGCCCGAAGAACCAGAACACGTGCTGGTACAGGACCGGATCACCGCCGGCGGCGGCGTTGAAGAAGCCCGTGCCGAAGTGGCGGTCGGTCAGCACCATGGTGATGGCGGCGGCCAGCACCGGCATCACCGCCAAGAGCAGGAACGCGGTGATCAGCCAGGTCCAGCAGAACAGCGGCATCTTCATCAGCGTCAGGCCGGGAGCGCGCATGTTCAGCACGGTCACGATGATGTTGATGGCGCCCATGATGGACGAAGCGCCCATGATGTGGATGGCGAAGATGGCCAGGTCCATGCCCGGGCCCATCTGCAGCGACAGGGGCGCGTACAGCGTCCAGCCCGCTGCGGTGGCGCCGCCCGGCACGAAGAACGAGGCGGTCAGCATGATCGCGGCAACCGGCAGCAGCCAGAAGCTGAAGTTGTTCATGCGCGCGAACGCCATGTCGGACGCGCCGATCTGCATCGGGATCATCCAGTTCGCGAAGCCCACGAAGGCCGGCATGATGGCGCCGAACACCATGATCAGGCCGTGCATCGTGGTGAACTGGTTGAACAGTTCGGGGCGGAAGAACTGCAGGCCGGGCTCGAAGAGTTCGGTGCGCAGCAGAAGGGCCAGCGTGCCGCCCTCCAGAAGCATGACGAACGAGAAGATGAGATACATCGTCCCGATGTCTTTGTGGTTCGTTGCAAAAAGCCACCGGCGCCAGCCCGTGGGCACGCCGTGATGGTGGTCATCGTGACCGTGGCCGTGGCCCGGCGACACGTGGTCTACAGTGACGCTGCTCATGATGGACTCCTTCCTGCTGAGTGCCAGCCCCGTCCAACGGGGCGGCAGGGTATCTCTGACTAAACGGAACCGGTTCTACGGTGAAGGAACGGCGCGCGCGCAATCAGCGCGCGGGCGTGATGTCCTTCGGTAGAACCGTCGGGTCCTGCCCCTTGCCGGCATTGCTCCAGGCATGGCGCGTATAGCTGATGACCGCTGCGATCTCGACATCGTTGAGCTGCCCGCCGAACGCCGCCATGGCGGTGCCGGGCTTGCCCTTCAGCACGGTGTTGATCTGCTCCCCCTTGGGGCCCAGAACAACCTTGTCTCCGTCGAGCGGCGGGAAGGAACCGGGAATGCCCTTGCCGTTGGCCTGGTGGCAGGCCACGCAATTCGCCGCGAAAACCTTTTCGCCGCGGGCAACCAGTTCGGCTTCCGTCCACTCTTTATTGGGATCGTCGGCGTTTGCCGCCATCTTCTTCTTTTGGTCTTCAACCCACTTATCGTAGTCGGCTTGCGCCAGGACTTCCACGACGATGGGCATGAAGGCGTGGTCCTTGCCGCACAATTCCGCGCACTGGCCGCGATAGATGCCAGGCTTTTCGGCGTTGAACCAGGTGTCGCGAAGGAACCCGGGGATCGCGTCCTGCTTCACGCCGAAGTCCGGAATCATCCACGAGTGGATGACGTCGGCCGCCGTGAGGACGATGCGGATCTTCTTGTTGGCGGGAACGACCAGATGGTTGTCCACTTCCATCAGATAGAACTCGCCCTTGGGCGCGCGGTTCTCGATCTGGGCGCGCGGCGTGGAAAGCGTGGAGAGGAACTTGATGCCGGCGGCAGAGCCGTCGAGGTATTCGTAGCCCCACTTCCATTGATAGCCGGTGACCTTGACGGTCAGGTCGGCGCTGGAAGTGTCTTTCATGGCGACGACCGTCTTGGTGGCCGGCAACGCCATGGCGATGACGATGATGAAGGGAATGACAGTCCAGGCGACTTCGACACCCAGATGTTCGTGGAAGGTCGCCGCCTTGTGGCCGCGGGACTTCCGGTGCGCCCAGATGGAGTAGAACATCACTCCAAAGACGCCGATGAAAATCACAATACAGATCGTGAGCAGCAACCAATGCAGCCACATGATGTCGCGCGAAATCGCGGTGACGCCTTCATGCAGGTTCAGCTGATTGACCTTCGGACCGCCGGGCATGTTTTGCACCTGGGCACCGGCCACGCCGCCAATCAGCATCGCACAAGCCCCCAGTATCCCTCTCCACTTCTTCATGCTTACCTCGAAATACGGCGCGAAGGCCCATTTGCTGGTGGCGGAAGTCACCGGAATACGGGCAACACGCAATTATTAGATGGCAGGGCGATGCAGGGAGATAGAGCGGCCCTGTCGTTCCCTCTCGAAATCACAAAGAAACTGGCGGATTATAGCGGACGCGCAAACAGATGTAATTTAGTGCTCTTGAATTCATGCGGCCCGCCCCCACTTGGGCGCGCCCCCTTGACCGCGAGCCGTAAACAGGGTGGCTTAAAATCGCCCGCAACCTCATCACCATGGCGCCACGATGCAAAAGCCGCTGTCCGATCTGTATGCCGCCCTGTGCGCCCGCGCGCAGGAGCCCGCCCCCGAAGGCGCGCGCGCTTTATATATAGCGGGGCGACGCTGCGGCTGGGCCACGCACGCGGCCTGCGACGCGCTGCGCAACGCGCCCGAAACACAGTCCGACGGCACGGCATTGCGCATCGGCGAGGGCCTGGCGCCCGGCAATGCGCTGGACGCGGCGCTGGAACAGGCCGCAGAACTGTTGCGCCAAGCCAACTGCCTGCGCGGCTGGCGCGACGAACTGCTGGACGTATTGGATGGCGACGAGACGCTCGGCGTGATCGAACGCGCCGCCGTGCGGCCGCTGGGCCTGTTGACCAAGGCCGTGCACCTGAACGCCTGGACGCCCGATGGCAAGCTGTGGGTCGCGCGGCGTTCTCTCAGTAAATCCACCGATCCCGGTATGTGGGACACGCTGGTCGGCGGACTGGCCGGCAGGGGTGAAGACCTGGAACTGGCGCTGGTGCGCGAATGCGGCGAAGAGGCCGGCCTGGACGAACCCGATCTCGTGCGCCGCACGCCGCTGCGCACGATCCTGCGCATCCACCGCCGGCTGCCCGAGGGCTATCAGGTCGAAGATGTGCTGACCAGCACGTGCATCCTCGCGCCGGACGTCCGTCCCGCCAACCGCGACGGCGAAGTCATGGAAATCGCCACCCTCGACGTCGCCACGGCCCTGCACCATGTCGCCGAGGGCGAGTTCACGCTGGAAGCGGCATTGGTGCTGGTCGAGGACATCATGCGGCGCCAGGCCGCGGGCGAGATCACGATCTGATCAGGCGCCTGCCCGGGGCTGGGCTGGGCTGAACTGGGCTGGGCCGAGCCGAGCCAAGCTGGGCTGGGCTCGGCTGTGCGGGCCTGATACGGCGCAGAAGCTAGGACACGGGATTGGGCGGGGCGCCTAGCGGGGCGCGCCTAGCGGGGTGCGCCTAGCGGGGCGCGCCTAGCGGGGCGCGGGTTCTGGCGTTCCCAGCACGGGCCCCGCCGCGGCGCCATCGTCACCCGATGATTCACCGCGCAGTTCGCGGGCCGCTTGCAGATCCTCGGCCTGGGCCGGACTGCCCGCGCCAGCCGCTTCCGCGGCCTCGGCCGCCTGCGCCGAGCTGGGAGGCGGCACGGGCGCCGGCGCGGCGGCCGCGGCCGCAGACTGCTGCGAAAACTGCTTCCACACTTCAATCGCGCGCAGGCGCTGCTTGGCCACGACCTGAATGCGTTCACGCAGGTTTTCGTCGCGGTCGAGCAGGGCGTGGAAGTCGCGCGACGACAGCATCAGCAGCTTGCTGTAGCCCAGCGAGGTCACGTCCGGCGTAAGCTGCACTTCGCCCAAAAGACCCAGTTCACCGAAGAATTCGCCGCTGCCCAGTTCGATCATGGTGTTGTCGGGCAGATGGACCGCCACGGCGCCCGACGCCACGAAGCACATTTCCTCGCCGTGCCGCCCCTTCGTCAGAACCCGCTGATCGGGCAACGCCAGGCGGGGCTTGAGCAGCTTGCTGATGGCGCGCAGCGAATCGGGCGACAGGCCCTCGAACAGCGGCACGCGCTTGATGAGTTCGGCCGCGCTCATTTCGATGTCCAGCGGCGGGTGCTTGTCGATGTGCGCCCAGCGGCTTTTCAATTGCTCGGTCAAGTCCGCATAGACTTCGCCGCTGATCAGAAATTGCTCAAGCATGTCGCGATAGCGGATGCGTTCGAGCTCGCGGGCCACGCGGCCCAGATAACTTTCCTGCAGCCATTGGGCGTACGACGGATACTGCAGGTTCAGCGCCTGCAAGGCGTTTTCGACCAGATCCAGACGACGGTGGTGCAGCGACACGATGCGCTGCGTGGCCTCTTCGCCAAGCAGCGGCGTGATCTGCTCGCGCGCGAAGGCAATCAGGCGCTGCGCGACCGAGCGCTTGCTCATCAGGTTGGCAAAGCGCTGGCCAAGCTCGCGCGCCAGCCAGCCCTGAAAGCCGAACAGGTAATGCAGCCGCAATGCCAGCCGGAAACCCGTCGAATAGCGGACATCGGCGACAATGGCGCGCTCGAAGCCTTCAACGCCGCCCAGCCGGATCGCGTCTTCCAGCCGTTCGGCCCGCGCCAGCAGGGTTTCGGCCATGCGCCAGTCCACGATCTGCGCCTTCAGAATGTCGAAGAACATTTCCTCTTCGCGCTGGGCAACCATGGCCAGTCCCACGGACACGCGCTGCTCGTCGGTCATCTGGCTGACCCGGCCGTCGTGCACGCTGGCCAGGCTGGCGTCGAACACGGCGCGGATACGGTCGCGGACTTCGTTGCCGATGTGCTCGGACTTGGCCACTTCCTCGGTCTTGCCCTGCAGATCTTCCAGCGCCACGGCCAGCACCTGATTGCGGATAGTGCGCTCGACCGGCGACAGCTGGTTCAGCCCCAACATGCGAATCAGCGGCCGCAGGCTGATGCCGTTGACGAACAGAGTCATCAGCACAAAGCCCGTAGTGGCCACGGCGATGAATTGACGCGCCTCTTCGGGCACGCCGCTCTGCTCGGTCACGGCCAGCGCCAACGCTAGCGACACGGCGCCGCGCAATCCGCCCCACAGCATCACCACCTTGTACGGATTGCTGACCTTGGTGCCCAGCCGGGTCAGGCCAAGCAGCGGCAGCAGCCCAAACACCACTAACCCGCGCGCAAACAGCGTCGCCACGAACACCACGGCCACCAGCACCAGCTCCTGCCAATCGGCCGCCGCCATCAGCTTCGGGATCAGCATAGCGGCGAACAGGAAGATGAGGGAGTTGGCCCAGAAGCCAAACTGCTCCCAGGCGCTGGCCAGGTGCTCGAAGGTGGTCGGCGACATGCGGGTGCGGCCGGTGGACCCGACCACCAGGCCCGCGATCACGGTGGCGACCACGCCCGACACGTTCAGGTAATGCTCGGAGATGAAGAAGGACAGATACGCCAGCGTCAGCGTCAGGGTGATCTCGGCCGTGGGAAAGCCGCGCAGCCAGGCGAACAGAAAGCAGGCCAGGCGCCCCATCGCAAACCCGGCCACGCCGCCGCCGATGAAGTGCACGATGAAGTCATTGAAGATGCCGCTGACGGACAGTTCGCCTTTGCCGCTAAGCACGGCCAGCAGCACGGAATACAGGGCAATGGACGCCGCGTCATTGAACAGGCTTTCGCCCTCGACCAGCGTCGTCAGCCGCTTGGGCGCACCCACTTCGCGAAAGATCCCGACCACTGCCACCGGGTCCGTCGTCGCCACGATGGCGCCCAGCAGCAGGCAAACGACCAGGCCATAGGGCGAGATGGCGTCCAGCGTCACACCCACCACGACCGTGCAGACAACCACGGCCACGATGGCCATCATCAGGATCGGCCCGATGTCGTCCATCAGCCGCCGCACGTTCATCGACAGCGCCGTCTCAAACAGCAGCACCGGCAGGAACACCATCAGGAAGGTCTCTGACGAGATCTCGAAGCGCTCCAGCGAATCGAGAAAGTCGCCGATCCAGGCAGGCGCCCAGCCGTGCAAGTGAATGACGATCCCGAGCAGACAGCCGACGATGGCGAGCAGCACCGAATAGGGCAGCTTGACGCGGCCGGCCAGGGGCGGCATGAAGCAGACCAGCGTCAGCAGGCCCGCAAGACCAAATACGAGAAAACCAACATCCATGGGTAGCGCCGCGTCCCGATCGTAGTGCTTGTGGAAAGTTTCACAAGAATAGCGGCTTTTTTCCGGCGCTCGCGGCTGGGGCGTGACGGGAATCGGGGAGAATGCACGTTTCGTTACCCCAATGGACGCTTGCGAAACGTGCCGCGCCATGTTTTTTGGGTAATGTGGCATCACGCGAACTTTTGCAGGAGCGGCACGTGGCACGCATCCACACCTTGACCCGGCGCCACGACGCGCCCGCGATGCTCGTCCAGTTGACCGATAGCCATCTTTTCGGCGAGCCCGAGACGTCGATGCTGGGCGTCAATACCGAC
The DNA here is from genome assembly GCF_037039475.1 of Achromobacter sp. E1. Classification (NCBI taxonomy): domain Bacteria; kingdom Pseudomonadati; phylum Pseudomonadota; class Betaproteobacteria; order Burkholderiales; family Alcaligenaceae; genus Achromobacter; species Achromobacter sp. E1. Next base: position 202,550 of record NZ_CP146253.1, on the reverse strand, counting down.
GCAAGCCTGCGCGCCGTACTGCGCCAGATCGAAGCCGACGGTAAGCACCCGGACCTGCTGCTCGCCACGGGCGACCTGTCGCAGGACGGCGAGGCCGCGGGCTACCGACGCTTCGCGCGCATCCTGTCCGAATCAGCCGCGCTGGAACGCGCGACCATCCGCTGCCTGCCCGGCAATCACGATCAACCGTCCGTCCTGCGCCAGGAACTCTCCGACTGGTCCATGCCCGTGACCGACGTGGGCGCATGGCGCATCGTTGCGCTGGACACCACGGTGCCCGGCTCGAACGCGGGCCATCTAGGCAACAGCGAACTGGACATGCTGGAAGCGGCGCTGGCGCAGGCGCCCGATCGCCACACGCTGGTGGCGATGCACCATAACCCGATGCAGATCGACAGCCACTGGCATGACTCGATGATGATCGACAACCCCCAGGCGCTCTTCAAGCTGCTGGCGCGATTTGCCCAGGTGCGCGTGCTGCTCTGGGGCCATGTGCACCACGAGTTCGACCGCCGCCGGCACAACCTGCGCATGCTGGCCACGCCCTCGACGTGCTTTCAATTCAGCATTCGCGACGGCAAGCACATCGTCGACAACATGGCGCCAGGCTACCGGTGGATCAAGCTTTATCAGGACGGGTCGATGGCGACCGGCGTGCGCCGCGTGCAGGACGCGCTATGGCACACGGCGCTGGCGGCGCCGGACAGCGCGCGGGCCGCATGATTCCTTGCAGCGCTTGCGTTCCGAGCGCGCATAAAAAACGGGGCACCGATATGCTAGGTGCCCCGCAAGCATCCGTCTCATAGGGGAGGGGAAAGAGGAGAAGCCGAGACGGATGACAAGACTGCTAACCGAAGTTCGCGGTCTACATGAAGTTAGGCGGCGCCTTCCCCATTAAGTTTCTGCGAACCCAGAAAATTTAACCCCGAATTTGTATCAATTTATTGGCCACCCACCGCGCGCGGCCAAAGAAAAAGGCCGCAACTTGCGGCCTTTGACCTGGGTGCAGCGACGGGCGCGGCGACGGGGGCTGGCAACCTCACGAGGCGAGGTTGCCGCGCATCTTCTTCAGCGCCGCCGCTTCGATCTGGCGGATGCGTTCGGCAGACACGCCGAACTCTTGCGCGAGCTCGTGCAGCGTGGCGCCGCCGTCGTCCTGCAGCCAGCGGGCTTCGACGATGCGGCGCGAGCGCGGATCCAGCGCATCGAGCGCACCGGTCAGGCCGGCGCTTTGCAGCTGATCGCGCGCCGCGCGCTCCAGCACGCGGGTGGGCTCTTGGCGGCCTTCGTCGGACAGGTAGGCGATCGGCGCGTAGCTGTCGTCGTCGTCGTCCTGGTTTTCCAGCGACATGTCGCGGCCGGACATCCGGACTTCCATTTCGCTCACGTCTTCGTGGCGAACGTTCAGCTCGCGAGCAATGTGATCGACCTGTTCCGGATCCAGGGTCTGGCCGTCCGGACGCATGCTGCGCAGGTTGAAGAACAGCTTGCGCTGCGCCTTGGTCGTGGCCACCTTGACCAACCGCCAGTTGCGGATGATGTATTCGTGGATTTCGGCCTTGATCCAGTGAACGGCGAAGGACACCAGGCGAACGCCGCGCTCGGGGTCAAAACGCTTGACGGCCTTCATCAGGCCGACGTTGCCTTCCTGGATGAGGTCGGCGTGGGGCAGGCCATAACCCAGGTATTGCCGGGCCACGGACACCACAAGGCGCAGGTGCGACAGAATCAGCTCGCGAGCGGCGCCCAGATCTTCCTGGTCACGCAGGCGGCGGCCGAGTTCCGTTTCGCGATCCGCGGACAGCACCGGCAGGCGGTTGACCGCAGAGATATAGGCGTCGATCGTGCCGAGAGCGCCCGGATTGGCAATGGCCAACGCCAGAGCGTTGCCGGAAGCGGTCAACGAGGTACTGGGTTGTTTCATAGCGGGGGTCTCCGGATGGCGAAGAGATAACGACATGAATTCGATGTTAGCACTCAAGTAATAGGAGTGCTAATTCGACTGTTGCGACGCGTCAAAGTTTCGTTCTGATGGCGCGTCCCTATTTATTCGGGCCGCCCAGTGTAATGGCTTTACCAGCCCAGGCGCTTCAGCCCTTCGGCGGTGGCCTGACCGTCCGGACGGATGAAAAGCGCGCCACGCGGATCCATGAAGACCTGGTAGCGGGCCCCGTCAAACAGCGGCATGTACGCGCCGCTGCCAAATTGGACATCGACAAAGGGGAACCAGTTCGGAAAACTTTTCTTCAGGGACCCGAGGTCGGGTGCCGGCCAATCGTCCAGCGAGTGCACCGAACGCGTGGCGGTGGCCTCGCGGGCGGCATCGCTATAGCGCCCGGACAGGCGCTCAAGCCGGTACAGCGGCGGCACGCCGGCCATCAGCGCGGGCAATCGCCAGCGCACGACCCGGGCGTCGATCTGCCACTGGTCGCCATATAGAACATATTGCTTTGAGCCGATGGCGGGCGCGCTGGCATTGACCTGGAACTGGCCCTCGGCCTGTTGGCGAACGTCGATGCTGGCCACCGGCTCGTCGGTGGTCAGGCGCACGAACTGCACCAGCGACAGGGCCAGCAGACCGGTCACGCATCCCAGGCACACCAGCAGCAGGCCGCACGTGCGGCGCACCGGCCGGAACTGGAACATGCGGCGACCGCGTTCGTCTCGCGGCCCACCGCGGCCCAGCAACATGACCAAGCCCGGCAAGAGGACGATGACGGCGCCCAGCAGGATCCAGGCGAAGGGAGCGATTCCGTTGATCAAATCAGACGTTCCTATTCAAGCCGCCGCAGGCTGCAGCGCGGCGGGCGCAGGAAGCCGCCACCCGCCGCGGCAGGTCCGCCAGTATAGAAGCGGGCGTCAGGCGCCCGGTTTTCCAAGCCGCTCGACGTGAAACCGGATGTGATCCTCGATGAACGTCGAGATGAAGTAGTAGCCGTGGTCGTAGCCGGGCTGGCGGCGCAGGGTCAGCGGCTGACCTGCGGCCGCGCATGCCGCCTCGAACACCTCGGGATACAACTGCTCGGCCAGGAATTGGTCCGCGTCGCCTTGGTCGATGAGGATGCCGCCGGGGAAAGGTTGCTGCAGGCCGCGCATCAGCGCGGAGGCGTCATAGGCCGTCCAGTCCGCTTCGTCGGCGCCCAGATAGGCGCCGAACGCCTTCTTGCCCCACGGGCACTGACTGGGCGCGGCGATCGGCGCAAATGCCGAGACCGAACGGAACTTGCCGGGGTTGCGCAGCGCCAGCACCAGCGCGCCGTGACCGCCCATGGAGTGGCCGAAGATGCCGGTGCGCGACGCGTCGCCCCGCAGAGCGCCGCCGGTGACGATGCCGTGCAGCTCCTGGGTGACATAGCTGTACATGCGGTAGTGGTCGCGCCACGCGGGCGTGGTGGCATCTACATAAAAGCCGGCGCCGGTGCCCAGGTCCCAACTTTCGTCTTCGCCGGACACGCCTGCGCCGCGCGGGCTGGTGTCGGGCGCAACCAGCATGACGCCCAATTCGGCCGCCAGCCGCTGCGCGCCCGCCTTGATCATGAAGGTCTCTTCGGTGCAGGTCAGACCCGCCAGGTAGAACAGCACCGGCACCGGACCCTGCTCGGCCTGCGGCGGCACGTAGACGGAAAACCGCATGGGCAGCCCGATCTCCGTGGAGGCGTGGCGGTAATAGCGCTGCGTGCCGCCGAAGCACCGATGCTGCGAGATGAGTTCGAGGGACGCGGCCATGGCTTGCTCCGGAAAAGAGGTTGGAGATCGGAAAAATCGTCGGCGTTAGGGGAATCCACGGTGCGACGTTCCGTCGCCGAATGTTAACCTGCCCCTCAATGAGCGCCCGCCACAAAAAAACACGATTCCGCGCTCAGATTGTGGTCACGGGACTTGACCAGCGCCCACCGTGGCACTATTTATATACCGTGAGTGAAGACAACCCGTTCTTCCTGATACGCAAGCCCTGACACTATGGCCCGACTGCCCCGTCTGTACGCCCCTGGGCTGCCCCAACTGGTGCAGGCCAACTTTATTCAGCCGTTGGCGGCGCCATCGCAACCTGCGCCCGCCGACATCCTGAATCAGCTCGCCACCTGGCTGGGCGAATCGGCCCAGCGGCACCGGGTGTCGGTGCACGGCTGGCTGCTGGCCAATGACCGCATCCTGCTCCTGGCCACGCCCGCCGACGAAGAAGGCCTGCCCCGCTTGATGCAGACGCTCGGCCGCAATCTGGCGGCGCGGCTGCGCGGCGGCCGGGTGTTCGCGGGCCGTTACCGATCTGCCTTGCTGGAACCCGGCGCGTGGGTGCTGCCTTCGCTGGTCTGGCTGGAGACGTATCCGGTTCGCAGCGGGGCCTCGCAGGATCCCGACTCGTGGCCGTGGTCGTCCGCGTCCAGCCATACCGGCAACACCAGCGCCGCCCCCGCGCAATGGCAATCCGATCACGCCGATTACTGGGCCTGCGGCAACACGCCGTTCGACCGTCAGGCCAACTATCGCAAGCGGCTTCAGGATGGCCTGTCGCGCGAGGAAACCCAGCGCATCGACCAAGCCGTTTCCGGTCAATGGGCGTTGGGCGGCCCGAGCTTCATCGCCAGCCTGGCTCACACCGCGAGCCGGCGCGTGGCGCCCGGCCAGCGGGGCCGGCCCCGCAAGAAGCCTGCGGCCGCAGCCGCGGACAACGAATCCAGCCCGCCGGCGCCGTCGACATCCACACCGCCGGCCACCAATTCCTGATCCTTCGACCCGCCTGCACGGCGGGTTTTGTTTGCCTGGGCGTCCTGCGCTGGAACCTGACGGCTTCCCCCGCGGCATGAGCGCGTGCCGCAGCATCGCGTCCGCAGGGCTGCGCGTGGCGGGCGGGATCAGTGCAGTTTCGCCACACCTCACGTCGACCCGGACCAGGAAAATCTTCCTTTTAAACAGGGACGCATTCGCGCAATTTGGCCCGTTTCCCTCGTCTCTGTCATTCCTCAGGAAGGGCCCCCTCTGGCAAGCCCAATAATGGCGCGGCCGTTGTTGTGTCCCTATATTAATGCACTATGATGGAGCGCCTATTTAAATAGGGTCATACCCCGTTTGTTCTTATTGCACCCTACTCATGTCGGGGGTATTGTCCGTCTCCTGCACTGCAACATTACGACGCAGGCCCACTGCGGAGCGCGCCATGCCCCAAATTACCCCGACCGAATCCTGTCCCACCTCCAAGGCGATCTCCATCGATGCCAGCCGCATCGGTCTGCCTTCGGCCCAGGGCCTGTACAACCCGAAGAACGAACATGACGCCTGCGGCGTCGGCTTCGTGGCCCATATCAAGGGCAAGAAAAGCCACGCGATCATCCAGCAGGGTCTGAAGATCCTGGAAAATCTGGATCACCGCGGCGCGGTCGGGGCCGACAAGCTCATGGGCGACGGCGCGGGCATCCTTATTCAGATCCCCGACACGCTGTACCGCGACGAGCTCAGCCAGCAAGGCATCATCCTGCCCCCGCCCGGCGAGTACGGTGTGGCGATGGTGTTCCTGCCCAAGGAAACGGCTTCGCGCCTGGCCTGCGAACAGGAACTGGAGCGCTCGGTCCGCGCCGAGGGCCAGGTCGTGCTGGGTTGGCGCGACGTGCCGGTGGACGTCGACATGCCCATGTCGCCCACCGTGCGTGACTGCGAACCCGTGATCCGCCAGCTCTTCATCGGCCGCGGCGCCGACGTGATGGTGCCCGACGCGCTGGAACGCAAGCTGTACGTGATCCGCAAGACCGCCAGCCACGCCATCCAGAACATGCACCTGGCGCACGGCAAGGAGTACTTCGTGCCCTCGGCCTCGGTGCGCACCGTGGTGTACAAGGGCCTGCTGCTGGCCGATCAGGTTGGCCGCTACTACCGCGACCTGGCCGACACCCGCACGGTATCCGCGCTGGCGTTGGTTCACCAGCGTTTCTCGACCAACACCTTCCCCGCCTGGCCGCTGGCCCACCCGTACCGCATGATTGCCCACAACGGCGAAATCAACACGGTCAAGGGCAACTTCAACTGGCTGCGCGCCCGCGAAGGCATGATGCAGTCGGCCGTGCTGGGCGACGACCTGAAGAAGCTTTACCCCATCGTCTACGAAGGCCAGTCGGACACCGCGACGTTCGACAACTGCCTGGAACTGCTGGTCAATTCGGGTTATTCGCTGGCTCACGCCATGATGATGATGATCCCGGAAGCCTGGGAACAGCACACGCAGATGGACGAAAGCCGCCGCGCTTTCTACGAATACCACGCCGCCATGATGGAACCGTGGGACGGCCCGGCAGCGGTCGCGTTCACCGATGGCCGCCAGATCGGCGCCACGCTGGACCGCAACGGCCTGCGTCCCGCCCGCTATCTGGTCACCGATGACGACATGGTCATCCTGGCCTCGGAAGCCGGCACGCTGTCGATCCCCGAAAACCGCATCGTCAAGAAGTGGCGCCTGCAGCCGGGCAAGATGTTCCTGATCGACCTGGAACAGGGCCGCATCATCGACGACGCCGAGATCAAGCTGCAGCTGGCCAACAGCCGTCCGTACCGCCAGTGGATCGAACGCCTGCAGATCAAGCTGGAATCGCTGCCCGCGCCGCGCCAGGTGGCCGTGGCCACGCAATCGGCCGTGTCGCTGCTGGACCGCCAGCAGGCCTTTGGCTGGACCCAGGAAGACTATAAGTTCATCCTGGAACCCATGGCCTCGACCGGCGAGGAAGTCATCGGCTCGATGGGCAACGATGCCCCGCTGGCCGTGCTGTCGGACCGCGCCAAGCCGTTCTACAACTACTTCCGCCAGTTGTTTGCGCAAGTCACGAACCCGCCGATCGACCCCATCCGCGAACAGCTGGTGATGTCGCTGGTGTCCTTCATCGGTCCGAAACCGAACCTGCTGGACATCAACAACGTCAATCCGCCGCTGCGCCTGGAAGTGTCGCAACCGGTGCTGGACTTTGCCGCGATGGCACAGATTCGCGACATCGACCAGGTCACGGGCAAGAAATTCCGCAGCTTCGAACTGGACATCACCTATCCCGCCGCGTGGGGCCCTGAAGGCATCGAAGCCCGCGTGGCAGCCCTGTGCGCGCGCGCCGTCGATGCGGTGCGCAGCGGCTACAACATCCTGATCGTGTCGGACCGCCTGGTCGACAGCGAGCGCGTGGCCATCCCCGCGCTGCTGGCTACCTCGGCCGTGCACCAGCACCTGATCCGCGCCGGCCTGCGTACCAACACGGGTCTGGTCGTCGAGACCGGCTCGGCCCGCGAAGTGCACCACTTCGCGCTGCTGGGCGGCTACGGCGCCGAAGCCATTCACCCCTACCTGGCGCTCGAATCGCTGGGCAAGATGAATGACCCCGAAAAGGCCGTGAAGAACTACATCAAGGCGCTGGGCAAGGGCCTGAACAAGGTCATGTCCAAGATGGGCATTTCCACGTACATGTCCTACACCGGCGCGCAGATCTTCGAAGCCGTCGGCCTGCAAAGCGCCCTGGTGAACAAGTACTTCACCGGCACCGCCTCCAACATCGAAGGCATCGGCATCTTCCAGGTTGCCGAGGAAGCGCTGCGCCAGCACCGCGCCGCCTTCAGCGCCGACCCCGTGCTTGCCAACGACCTGGACGCCGGCGGCGAATACGCCTATCGCGTCCGCGGCGAAGAGCACATGTGGACGCCGGATTCGATCGCCAAGTTGCAGCACGCCTCGCGCGCCAACAACTACCGCACGTACAAGGAGTACGCGCAGATCATCAACGACCAGAGCCGCCGTCACATGACGCTGCGCGGCCTGTTCGAGTTCCGCTTTGACCCGTCGCGCGCCATTCCGCTGGACGACGTCGAGCCGGCCAAGGAAATCGTCAAGCGCTTTGCCACCGGCGCCATGTCGCTGGGGTCGATTTCGACCGAAGCGCACTCGGTGCTGGCCGTGGCCATGAACCGCATCGGCGGCAAGTCCAACACCGGCGAAGGCGGCGAGGACGAACTGCGCTATCGCGCCGAAATGCGTGAAGGCAAGAGCACCATCAAGGACGGCGACACGCTGGCCTCGGTGCTGGGCACGGACCGCATCGAAGCCGACGTCGAACTGAAGAAGGGCGACTCGCTGCGTTCGAAGATCAAGCAGGTGGCCTCGGGCCGTTTCGGCGTGACCGCCGAGTACCTGTCGTCCGCCGACCAGATCCAGATCAAGATGGCGCAAGGCGCCAAGCCCGGCGAAGGCGGCCAGCTGCCTGGCCACAAGGTGTCGGAGTACATCGCCAAGCTGCGTTATTCGGTGCCGGGCGTGGGTCTCATCTCGCCCCCTCCGCACCATGACATCTACTCGATCGAAGATCTGGCGCAGCTGATCCACGACCTGAAGAACGTCAATTCCAAGTCCTCGATCTCGGTCAAGCTGGTGTCCGAAGTCGGCGTGGGCACGGTGGCCGCGGGCGTGGCCAAGGCCAAGGCCGACCACGTCGTGATCGCCGGCCATGACGGCGGCACGGGCGCCTCGCCGGTGTCGTCCATCAAGCACGTGGGCACGCCCTGGGAACTGGGCCTGGCCGAAACGCAGCAGACGCTGGTGCTGAACCGCCTGCGCAGCCGTATCCGCGTGCAGGCCGACGGCCAGATGAAGACCGGCCGCGACGTCGTCATCGGCGCGCTGCTGGGCGCCGACGAATTCGGCTTCGCGACCGCGCCGCTGGTCGTCGAAGGCTGCATCATGATGCGCAAGTGCCACCTGAACACCTGCCCGGTGGGCGTGGCCACGCAGGATCCGGCGCTGCGCAAGAAGTTCCAGGGCAAGCCCGAGCACGTCGTGAACTTCTTCTTCTTCATCGCCGAGGAAGTGCGTGAAATCATGGCCCAGCTGGGCATCCGCAAGTTCGACGACCTGATCGGCCGCGCCGATCTGCTGGACATGCGTTCGGGCGTTGAGCACTGGAAGGCGCAAGGGCTGGACTTCACCCGCGTGTTCCACCAGACCCAGTCCGACGCCGAAGTGCACCAGACCGAAGAGCAGGATCACGGCCTGGCGGGCGCGCTGGATCACCTGCTGATCGAGCGCAGCAAGCCGGCGCTGGAGCGGGGTGAGAAGGTCTCGTTCATCGTGCCGGTGCGCAACCGCAACCGCACGATCGGCGCCATGCTGTCGGGCGCCGTGGCCTCGCGCTACGGCCATGAGGGCCTGCCCGACGACACCATCCACATCCAGTGCAACGGCACCGCCGGCCAGAGCTTCGGCGCGTTCCTGGCGCACGGCATCACGATGGACCTGGTGGGCGAAGGCAACGACTACGTGGGCAAGGGTTTGTCCGGCGGCCGCATCATCGTGCGCTCGCCCAACGACTTCCGCGGCTTCGGTCCCGACCACATCATCGCTGGCAATACCGTGCTGTACGGCGCGCTGGCCGGTGAAGCGTTCTTCAACGGCGTGGCGGGCGAACGCTTTGCCGTGCGCAACTCCGGCGCTGCCACCGTGGTGGAAGGCACCGGCGACCACGGCTGCGAATACATGACTGGCGGCACCGTCGTGGTGCTGGGTTCCACCGGCCGCAACTTCGCGGCGGGCATGTCCGGCGGCGTGGCGTACGTCTGGGATCCGGACCGCACGCTCAAGCACCGCGTGAACCTGTCGATGGTGGAGCTGGAATCGGTCGTGCCGCACGCCGAGCAGCAGTCGCTGAACAACATCGACATCTGGCACAGCGCGCAGCGCGGCGGCGAACGCGAGACGGACGAGACCATCCTGCGCCGCCTGGTGGAAGACCACTTCCGCTACACCGGCAGCTACCGTGCTCGCGAGATCCTGGGCGACTGGGAAGCCTCGCGCGGCAAATTCGTGAAGATCATGCCGACGGACTACCGCCGCGCATTGGGTGAAATGTGGCGTGCAGCCAACCCGCAACAAATGGCTGCGTGAGGGATACCATGGGAAAGATCACTGGCTTTATGGAATACCAGCGCCTGCAGGAGGCCTCCGAGGCCCCGCAGAAGCGGCTGAAGAACTGGCGCGAATTCGTGCTGCACCTGACCGACGACCAGGCCAAGCAGCAGGCGGCGCGCTGCATGGACTGCGGCATCCCGTTCTGCAACAACGGCTGCCCGGTCAACAACATCATCCCGGACTGGAATGACCTGGTGTACAAGCAGGACTGGCGCCGCGCGCTGGACGTCCTGCACTCCACCAACAACTTCCCGGAGTTCACGGGCCGCATCTGCCCGGCGCCCTGCGAAGCCGCCTGTACCTTGAACATCAACAGCGACGCGGTGGGCATCAAGTCCATCGAGCACGCGATCATCGACAAGGGCTGGGCCGAAGGCTGGGTGGCGCCGCAAGTGCCGGCGCGCAAGACGGGCAAGAAGGTCGCCGTCGTGGGCTCGGGCCCTGCCGGCATGGCGTGCGCGCAGCAACTGGCGCGCGCGGGCCACTCGGTGACGCTGTTCGAAAAGAGCGACCGCATTGGCGGCCTGCTGCGCTACGGCATCCCCGACTTCAAGCTGGAAAAGCACCAGATCGACCGCCGCATCTCGCAGATGGAAGCCGAGGGCGTGGAATTCGCGCCGTCGACCTACGTCGGCAACCCGAAGGATCCGGTGGCCGATGGCCTGACCGTGCGCACGCCGCAATCGCTGATGGCCGAATTCGATGCCGTGGTGATGAGCGGCGGCTCCGAGACGCCGCGCGACCTGCCGGTGCCTGGCCGTGAGCTGGAAGGCGTGTACTTCGCCATGGATTTCCTGCGCCAGCAGAACAAGGCCGTGGCGGGCGACCGCCTCACCAACCAGACGCTGGCCAAGGGCAAGCATGTGGTGGTGATCGGCGGCGGCGACACGGGTTCCGACTGCGTCGGCACCAGCAACCGCCACGGCGCGGCGTCGGTCACGCAGTTCGAACTGATGCCCCAGCCGCCCGAGTCCGAGAACAAGGCCATGACGTGGCCGTACTGGCCGCTGAAGATGCGCACATCGTCCTCGCACGAGGAAGGCTGCGAGCGCGACTGGTCGGTGACCACCAAGCTGCTCAAGGGCGCCAACGGCAAGGTCGAAAAACTGGTCGGCGCGCGCGTCGAATGGTTCAAGGACGACGCCACCGGCCAGATGAAGATGCGCGAGGTCGAAGGCTCGGAATTCGAGATCAAGGCCGACCTGGTGCTGCTGGCCATGGGCTTCGTGTCGCCGGTGCAGAACGTGCTGGACGCGTTCGGCGTGGATCGCGACGGCCGCGGCAATGTGCGCGCCAACACCGACGACTACCGCACCAGCGTCGAAAAGGTCTTCACCGCCGGCGACATGCGCCGCGGACAGTCGCTCGTCGTCTGGGCCATCCGCGAAGGCCGCCAATGCGCGCGTTCGGTCGACGCCTACCTCATGGGAAGCAGCGATCTGCCGCGTTGATCGCAACACGACCTATCAACGCCGCCGGACGCCTTGCGCGCCGGCGGCGTTTGTTTTGGGCGGCGAAATCACACATTCCTGTTGCGGCATAACCACTTTCTAAAAACGGTCTTTTCACGATTTGACACACGTCAAGTTGGGGGACGGGGCGGTCTGAGAACCTGTCGGCTCACCCCACACGGAAAGATCGGAGAAGAAAATGTTTTCGCTGAACGGGCGTATCCGCGCCACCGCCATTGCCGGTTTGATTGCTGCCGGCGCATTTGCCGCCCCCGCCCATGCCCACGAAGCGGGCGATGTGCTGTTCCGCGTGGGCGTGACGCAAGTCCGCCCCTCGCAAAACAATGGCTCGGTGCTCGACGGCAGCGTCAAGCTGGATGTGAGCAACAACGTGCGCCCCAGCTTCACCCTGGCCTACATGGCCACCCGCAACATCGGCATCGAACTGCTGGGCGCCTGGCCCTTCCAGCATGACGTCAACGGCAGCAACCTGGGCAAGATCGGCTCCACCAAGCAGCTGCCCCCCACCCTCAGCCTGCAATGGCACATCCTGCCCGACAGCATGATCCAGCCGTACATCGGCGTGGGCATCAACTACACGCACTTCTTCGACACCAAGGGCGAAGGCGCGCTGAAGGGCTCGAACCTGAAGCTGGGCGATTCCTGGGGCGTGGCCGCGCAATTGGGCGCGGACATCAAGATCAACGACCGCTGGTTCATGAACGCGGACATCCGCTACATCGACATCAAGTCCAAGGTGACGCTGGACGGCGAACGCGTCGGCACCGCCCGGATCGATCCGTGGGTGGCCACGCTGGGCGTCGGTTACCGCTTCTGATCGCGGCCCCTGATGATGCGCGCGGCCTCGCGCGCATCGGTCAATCCTGCGGCGCCTGCAGCCGGCTCCGCAGGGCCTGCAACGCCGGCGTGTCGTCATCGGCACGCCAGACAAGCTGGGTCAGCGCCTGCCCGTGGGAACCAGACAGCGCCCCCACGCGCACCGAATGCTCCGCGCCCAGCACCGCCAGCACCGACCGCGGCACGATCGCCACGCCGGTCCCCGCGGCCACACACGCCACGATGGCGTGATACGACGCAAACTCCATCACCTTGTCCGGCGCAATGCCTTCCTGGTTCAACCACGACTCCAGGATCCGCCGGTACGAGCAGCCCGCCGCAAACGCGATGACGCTGCGGTTGACCAGATCTTTCGCGCTGCGGATGGGCGCCCAGGCCAGCGGTGAGATCAGCGCCAATTCTTCCTTGAACGCATCCATCGCCGCCAGGCCTTCCGCAGGAAAGGGCTGCGCCACGAACGCAGCCTCGATCTCGTAATTGCGCACCTTTGCGGCCAGCGCGCCCGACGTGCCGGTGACCAGTTCGATGCGCACCTTGGGCCAGGCTTCGTGGTAGGCCGCCAGGATGGGCGGCAGGCGGGCGGCCGCCGTGCTTTCCATGGTGCCGATGCGCAACACGCCTTGCAGCGCGCCTTCCCGGACGGCCGATTGCGCCTCGTCGGACAGGCGCAGCAGCCGGTCCGCATAAGACAGCAGCACCCGGCCCTGATCCGACAGCACCAGGCGGCGGTTCTGCCGCCGAAAGAGCGGCGTTCCCAGCGACGTCTCCAACTGCTTCAGGCGCGTCGAGACGTTGGACTGGACACGGTTCAGGTGCGCGGCGGCGCGCGCCACGCCGCCCTGGTCGGCAACCGTCTTGAAAATTTGCAGCGCGTCGAGATCCAAATTTCTCATTTTGGGAACTCACGTTCTTAATAATTCACTATTCAAGATATTAGTACAGCCGTAGAGTGGGGCCATGTCAACGCCTGCTTACCCTTCCCTCGACCCCTCGGCCAGCGCCACCCGTCTGGCGTGGCCCGCGGCCCTTGCGCTGGCGGCCGCCATGGGCATCGGACGCTTTGCCTTCACGCCGGTGTGGCCGTTGATGGCGCAGGGGTCTGGTCTGTCGCTCGCGCAGGGCGGCTGGATGGCGTCGGCCAATTACGCGGGCTACCTGCTGGGCGCGCTGGCGGCGATTGTCTGGCCCGTACGCCGGCTGCGCGCCACGCTGGCGGCCAGCCTGGCCGCGGTGGCCGCCCTGACGCTTGCCATGCCGCTTGTGAACAACGTGGCCGGCTGGTCGGCGCTGCGGCTGGCCGCGGGCTATGCCAGCGCCAGCGCCTTCATCTGCGTGGTGGCGTGGCGGCCGGTTCCCGCCGGCGACGCGCGCGAGGCCTCGGCGTCCGCGGTGACGTACGCTGGCGTGGGCGCGGGCATCGCGCTCACGGGACTGGCGTGCCTGGCCTTGATGGGCTGGGGCGCGGGCGCCAACCTGACCTGGTCCGCGCTGGGCGCCCTGGCGCTGGCGCTGTCCGCGGCGGCGTGGGCTGGCCTGAGCCGGCAATCGCCCCCGGTCCGCCAGACGGGCGCCAACGTGCCACCGGCGCGACTGCCGCAGGGCATTGCCGCGCTGTCTGTGCACTACGGCGTTTTCGGGGTGGGTTACATCATTCCCGCGACCTTCCTGCCCGCCATGGCCAAGGAGATCTTTCCCAATCCGGCGATCTTCGGGTGGGCGTGGCCAATTTTTGGGATGGCTGCGGCGCTGTCGTGCCTGCTGGTACCCCGGCTGGCGCGAAGCCGTGACGACCGGCAGGTGTGGCGCGGCGCGCAGGCGCTGATGGCGGCCGGCATGCTGGCCGTGGCGCTGTGGCACCACATTGCCGCCGTGGTTCTGGCGGCGCTGCTGGTGGGCGGCACCTTCATGGTGATCACGCAGGCGGGCATGCTGACCGCGCGCCGCCTGTCGGGCGCGGCGGCGCCCAGGGCGGCGGCCATCATGACGGCGGCGTTCGCTGCCGGGCAGATCCTGGGGCCCTTGCTGGCCTCGTGGGCGGCGCGCTGGGGCGCCGCCTTGCCGCAGGTGTTGGCTGCCAGCGCGGCGCTGCTGGCGCTGTCGGCCTGGAAGCTGGGAAAAGTCACGACAGAGGGCAATGGCGCTGGGCATAATGCCATCGGCCCCTCGGGCCAATCACACAGCAATTAAAAAGCAGGAAAAGAGGAGTCCCCAGCATGAAAGCATTACGCCCCCTGATTGCCGCCCTGGCCGCCACCGCCGCCTTTGGAGGCGCCGCCCAGGCCCAGACCGCCGAATGGCCCGCCAAGCCGGTGACCATGATCGTCCCCTATGCCCCCGGCGGGTTTGCCGACACGCGCGTGCGCCTCCTGGCGCGCAAGCTGGGCGAGTCGCTGGGCCAGCCTGTCGTGGTCGAGAACAAGGCGGGCGCCGGTGGCGTGGTTGGCACCAACCTCATCGCCAAGGCGGCGCCGGACGGCTACACGATCGGCACGGGCAACCTGGCCCCGATGGCGGTCAACCCGTCCCTGATGAAGGAAATGCCCTACAACCCGCAAAAGGACCTGGCGCCGATCATCCTGATCGAGAACAGCCCCCTGGTCCTGAGCGTGAACAACGAACTGCCGGTCAAGACGCTGGCCGATCTGATCGCGCTGGCCAAGAAGCAGCCGGGCAAGCTGACCTTCGGTTCGTCCGGCGTGGGTGGCGCGCACCACCTGTCGGGCGAGATGTTCCGCGAGCAGGCCAAGATCGACATCATCCACGTGCCCTACAAGGGCGGCAGCCTGGCCGCGACCGACCTGATGGGCGGCCACATCTCGATGATGTTCGAAATGGGCTACTCCGCGCTGCCCGCCATCCAGGGCAACAAGATCCACCCGATCGCCGTCACGTCCGCCAAGCGCCTGGCCGTGCTGCCCGACGTGCCCACCATGGCCGAATCGGGCCTGCCGGGTTTCGAGTCTTACAACTGGCAGGGCATCGTCGCGCCGGCCGGCACGCCCGCGCCGATCATCGCCAAGCTGAACGCCGAGTTCAACCGCATCCTGAAGGAACCGGATGTGCAAAAGGCCATCGCCGACACCGGCAGCCAGGCCGGCGGCGGCACGCCCGAGGAATTCGCCGCGTTCATCAAGAGCGAAAGCGAAAAGTGGGCGCACGTCATCAAGGCTGGAAACATCCAGCTTCAATAACCTCCCAGGAGTTTTCCCATGGCTTCCCCTCTGATTGAACTGCTCAAGCTGGACCATCCCATCATCCAGGCGCCCATGGCGGGCGGCGCGACCACGGTGGAACTGGTGGCCGAGGCATCGAAGGCGGGCGCCCTGGGATCGCTTGGGGCGGCTTACATGACGCCGGAACAGATCGAAGCGGCGGCCGCGGCGATCCATGCGCGCACGGACCGCCCGTTCGCCATCAATCTGTTCGCGTCCGTGCCGCAGCAACCCATGACGGGCAATGCGGATGCGATGCTGGCCCTGATGGCCCGCTACCACGAGCAACTGGGCCTGCCCGCCCCCGAGGCGCCCGGTCCGCAGACCGACCCGCTGGCGGGCCAGCTCGAGGCCATCCTCCGGATCCGACCCGCCGTTCTGAGCTTCACCTTCGGCCGCCTGCCGGCCGAGGCCGTGGCGCGCTGCCGCGAGCTGGGCATCCTGACCGTGGGGACCGCCACCACCGTGCGCGAGGCCCAGACGCTGGAGCAGGACGGCGTGGACGCCATCGTGGCGCAAGGCGCCGAGGCGGGCGGCCACCGCGGCACCTTCCTGGATGCCTTCGAGGCGTCCCTGATCGGCACGATGGCCCTGGTGCCTCAGGTGGCCGACGCCGTCTCGGTGCCGGTCATTGCGTCGGGCGGCATCATGGACGGGCGCGGCATCGCGGCCGCCCTTGCGCTGGGCGCCGACCTGGTTCAAATGGGGACGGCCTTTCTCACGACGGACGAATCCGGCATCAGCGAGGCCTACAAGGCCGTCCTGCCCGCCTCCCGCGCTGAACAGTCCCGGGTCACCCGCGCCTTTTCCGGCCGCCCCGCGCGCGGCATCGCCAACGCCTTCATGCGGGACGCGGACGCCATCGGCGGCGACATCCTGCCGTATCCGCTGCAGAACGCGCTGACGCGCCCGATGCGCACGGCGGGCGGCAAGAGCGGCAACATCAACGTCCTGTCCCTGTGGGCCGGCCAGGGTGCGCCGCTGGCGCGGCGGGAATCGACGGCGGATTTGATCCAGCGTCTGGCCCGGGAAACCGCGGCGGCACGTGCACGGCGCTGAAGGAACAAGGCGGGGCCGTTAAAAAAGGGTGTCTGACACCCGGGTCGGAGGCGTGTGCGCGGGGCTGGCGTTTCGGGGGTGTCAGACACCCGTGACGCCCAGCAAGATGGCAACAAGCCGCCCGCCGGATTGTCCGTGGAATTGAAAACACTGTTCCACGTGCGGCCGGTCCGATTGTGATTGCACAGCGTCGGGCTACAATGGCGCCTCGCCGCCGGGAGCCGACGCTTGAGCTCGTCCCCGGCATCTGAGTAACAGGGCGCTTCCCGACGCAGCCTGTCTTGCCCGCGCCGGCCAGGTTCTCCGGCCCGCTTGCCGGCAGGACAGCACGGCAAGCTCCGCCGCCGAAACTCCCTTTCGTTGCCCATGCCCGCTCAAACCAGCAGCACCCTGGAATTCGCCCTGCGCCTGGAAGGTGTGGCGCTTGGCTACGGTGATTTCACCGTCTTGCGCGATATTTCCATGGACGTCCGGGCGGGCCAGGTGGTGGCAGTCATGGGAGGGTCGGGCTCCGGCAAGACCACGCTGCTGCGCGCGGCCACCGGCCAGATCACCGCCCAGCAGGGCCGCGTGCTGGCGTTCGGTCAGGATATCGGCGCCGCCTCCCGCTCGGAAGTGCAAGCCCTGCGCAAGCGCATGGGCGTGCTGTTCCAGCAGGGCGCGCTGTTCACCGACCTGAACGTGTTCGAGAACGTGGCCTTTCCCCTGCGCGAGCACACGCGCCTTCCCGAGGCCGAACTCACCGACCGCGTGCTCGACAAGCTGGATGCCGTGGGCCTGCGCGCCGCCGCCCACCTGAAGGTCTCGGAAATCTCCGGCGGCATGGCCCGGCGCGTGGCGCTGGCCCGCGCCGTGGTCCTGGAACCCGAACTGATCCTGTACGACGAACCTTTCGCGGGGCTGGACCCGATCTCGCTGGGCATCACCGCCCGCCTGATCCGCAGCCTTGCCGACCGTCTGGGTTGCGCCTCGGTGCTGATCACCCACGACGTGCAGGAATCCTTTGCCATTGCAGACCAGGTCTACCTGGTGGGCCGCGGCCAGCTCGCCGCCGCCGGCACGCCGCAGATGCTCGCGGCCTCGCCGGACCCCTATGTCCAGCAATTCCTGAAAGGCCAGCCGGACGGCCCGGTCGCATTCCAATATCCCGAAACTCCCGCCTTCCAGAAGTGGCTGTCGCAACAGAAAGGGCGCAAAGCATGAGCGGATCCAACAACGCCATCGCCGTGCTGGGCCAATGGGTGCGTTCCCACGTCGCCGGCATCGGCTATTTCACCCGGTTCTTCGGCGCCATGCTGGCGCGCAGCGGCATCGCGCTGTCCCGCCCGCGCCTGGTGTCGCAGCAGGTCCACTTCATCGGCAATTATTCGCTCCTGATCATTGCCGTCTCCGGCATGTTCGTGGGCTTCGTGCTGGGCCTGCAGGGCTACTACACGCTGAACCGCTACGGCTCCGAGGAGGCCCTGGGCCTGCTGGTGGCCCTGTCGCTGGTGCGCGAGCTGGGGCCGGTGGTCACCGCGCTGCTTTTTGCGGGCCGCGCCGGCACCTCGCTCACGGCTGAGATCGGCCTGATGAAAGCGGGCGAACAACTGTCGGCCATGGAAGTCATGGCCGTGGACCCGATACGCCGGGTGCTCGTGCCGCGCCTGTGGGGCGGCATCATCGCCATGCCCATCCTGGCCGCGGTGTTCTCCATGGTGGGCATCCTGGGCGGCTGGGTCGTGGGCGTGCTGCTCATCGGCGTGGATGCCGGCGCCTTCTGGTCGCAGATGCAGAACGGCGTCGATGTCTGGAAAGACGTCGCCAACGGCGTCATCAAGAGCGTCGTCTTCGGCGTCACGGTGACGCTGGTGGCCCTCTACGAAGGCTGGCAGGCCAAGCCCACCCCCGAAGGCGTTGCCCGCGCCACCACGCGCACCGTGGTCGTGGGCTCGCTGGCGGTGCTGGGACTGGACTTCCTGCTCACCGCCTTGATGTTTGGAAATTGATACGGATCGATCATGTCACGCGAAAAAACCGACTTCTGGGTAGGCCTGTTTGTATTGCTCGGCGCGATCGCGCTTGGATTCCTGGCGTTGCGCGCCGGCAACTTGAGCACCTTTTCCTTTGCCCCGACCTATACCGTGACCGCCAACTTCGATAACGTAGGCGGCCTCAAGGTGCGCGCGCCGGTCAAGAGCGCCGGCGTGGTGGTGGGCCGGGTCACGAACATTTCCTTCGACGACAAGACCTTCCAGGCCATCGTTTCGGTCGATCTGGAAACGGCATACCAGTTCCCCAAGGACTCGTCGGCCGCCATCCTGACCTCGGGCCTCCTGGGCGAGCAATACCTGGGCCTGACCGCCGGAAGCGAGGAAGATAACTTTACCGACGGCGGAAAAATCCGCTATACACAAAGCGCCGTGGTCCTGGAGCAGCTGATCAGCCAATTCCTGTACGGGTCGGCGGAAAAGCAGGGCACGACCGCCGCGCCGGAAGGCGCTCCCAAGGCGCAGGATTAAAGGCCCGGCACAAACAAGCCGTTACTACGCTGCGTCTCGCGGTCGCGATAACAAAAGAATGTTGATAGGGATACCCGGATCATGAATAAGAAAGCTATTTCCCGAATTGCCACCGTCGCAGCGGCGGGCGCGCTGATGGCCGGCTGCGCCGCACCCAAGAATCCGGATCCGCGCGACCCCTGGGAAGGCTTCAACCGTGGCGTCTACCAGTTCAACGACACGGTCGACCGCGCGGTGTTCAAGCCGGTCGCGCAGGCCTACACGTTCGTGACGCCGCAGCCCGTGCGCAGCTGCATCCACAACATCTTCAGCAACGTCGGCGACCTGTGGTCCGGCACCAACAGCTTCCTGCAGGGCCGCGGCCACGACTTCGTGAACACGCTGGGCCGCTTCCTGTTCAACACGACCATGGGCGTGGGCGGCTGCTTCGACGTCGCCTCGGCCAATGGCGCGCGCAAGATCCCCAACGATTTCGGCACGACGCTCGGCGTCTGGGGCTTCAGCCAGGGTCCGTACCTGGTGCTGCCGTTCTTCGGCGCCTCCAGCGTGCGTGATGGCGTCGGCCTGGTCGGCGACCTGTACGGCACCACCTACGGCTACATGGGCGTGGACTCGATCGACAACGTCCGCCTGCGCAATTCGCTGTGGGGTCTGCGCATCGTCGACACGCGCGCCAACCTGCTCGACACCACCGACACCATCGACCGCGTGGCGCTGGACCCGTACAGCTTCGTGCGCGACGCCTTCCTGCAACGCCGCGCCGCCATGGTCCTGGGCCATCGCGTGGATGACGAAGGCTCGCTGCCCAACTACGAAGACGACGGCGACGACGCCCCCGCCGCCCCCGCGCCGGCCCCCGTGCCTGCACCGCAACCCGCGAACAAGTAAGCTGTCGGATTGCGCTTTCGGTACTGAAGGAGATTTGATGCGATTTTCCGTTCCCTCCCTGTTGCAGCGGCTGATGTTCGCGGGCCTGCTCGGCCTGTCCGCCGCCACGGCCGCGTCAGCCGCACAAGCCAAGCCGGATCCCAACGGCCCGCCCGAACAATTCGTGCTGGCTGCCGCCAACGAGGCCCTGGATGTCCTGAAGGCTGACGGCGCGGTCCGGGCCGGCAACACCGCCCGCATCAACCAGGTCGTCGACCAGCACATCCTGCCGTACGTCAACTTCCAGAAGACGACGCGCCTGGCCGCCGGCCGCTACTGGCGCCAGGCCTCCGACCAGCAGAAAACGGCGCTGGCCGAGGCTTTTCGCGGCACGCTGATCCGCACGTACAGCGGCGCGCTGACCCGCGTCACGTCCAGCACCACCATCACCGGCCTGCCGTTCCGCGGCGATCCCAAGGCCGACGACGTGGTCGTGCGCACGCTGATCAGCCAGTCCAACAGCCAGCCGGTGGGCGTGGACTACCGCCTGGAAAAGACCCCGCAGGGCTGGAAGATCTACGACATGAACGTCGAAGGCATCTGGCTGATCGAGAACTACCGCAACCAGTTCGCCCAGCAGATCAACCAGAACGGCATCGACGGCCTGATCCAGGCGCTGAACCAGCGCAACAAGTAAAGACCCGTTCAGGCTCAGCTCGGCCCGGCGCGTCCCCTCGGGGGTCCGCCGGGCCGATTGTTTTTGGGGACGCAACAAGCGGGGCGTCCCCTTTGCCACCGGGGCCATCAGGGCTCCTGCCGCACCGCGCTTATATAATGGTCAATTCGCTCTTTCCGGGCCATCTCCCCCCGTCATGTCTGCCGTCAGCCTAGAAAACGTCTCCAAGATCTACTCGCCGCGCCAGCGCGGCTGGCAGAAACTGCTCGGGCGCGCGCCCCGGCCCGGCTTTCAGGCGCTGGACAACGTCAGCCTGAACATCGAGCACGGTGAGTTCTTCGGCCTGCTCGGTCCCAACGGCGCGGGCAAGACCACGCTCATCTCCATCCTGGCGGGCCTCGCGCGCGCCACCGCGGGCCGTGCCACGGTCTGTGGTTACGACGTCGTGGCCGACTACAAGTCGGCGCGGCGGGCGCTGGGCGTCGTGCCGCAGGAATTGGTCTATGACCCGTTCTTTACCGTGCGCGAGACGCTGCGCATCCAGTCCGGGTACTTCGGCCTGCGCAAGAACGACGACTGGATCGACGAGATCCTGTTCAACCTGGGCCTGGCCGACAAGGCCAATTCCAACATGCGCGCGCTGTCCGGCGGCATGAAGCGCCGGGTGCTGGTGGCGCAGGCGCTGGTGCACCGCCCGCCCGTCATCGTGCTGGACGAGCCGACCGCGGGCGTGGACGTGGACCTGCGCCGCACGCTGTGGGAGTTCATTTCGCGGCTGAACAAGGCCGGCCACACCATCATGCTCACCACGCACTACCTCGAAGAGGCCGAGGCGCTCTGTAACCGCATCGCCATGCTCAAGGGCGGGCGTGTCGTGGCGCTGGACACCACGCAGGCGCTGCTTGCCCGCGTGGGCGGCGTGGACCTGGAAGACGCTTTCGTGCGCATCATGCACCAGGACGACGAGCCCGGCGCGCGCGCCCTGCAACCCGAAGAGATCTCATCATGACCCAGCCCGCCACGCCTGCCGGCCAGCCGCTGGTGCAGCCCCGCCTGGACGCCGGCTCCGGCTTTCCGACCCTGCTGCGCAAGGAATTGCTGCGCTTCTGGAAGGTCAGTTTTCAGACCATTGCCGCGCCGGTCATCACCGCGCTGCTGTACCTGCTGGTCTTCGCGCATGTGCTGGAGGGGCGCGTCACGGTGTACGGCACGGTGCCCTACACGTCGTTCCTGATCCCCGGGCTCATGATGATGAGCATGCTGCAGAACGCGTTCGCCAATCCGTCCTCGTCGCTCATCCAGAGCCGCATCACCGGCAACCTGGTGTTCATGCTGCTGCCGCCGCTGTCGCACCGGGACATCTTCGGCGCCTATGTACTGGCCGCGATCGCGCGGGGTCTGGCGGTCGGCCTGTGCGTGTGGGCCGTGGCGCTGTTCTTCGTGCCGCTGGCGCCCGCGCATCCGCTGTGGGTGCTGGTCTTTGCAGTGATGGCGTGCGGCATCATGGGCACGCTGGGACTGGTCGCGGGCCTGTGGTCCGAAAAATTCGACCAGCTCGCGGCCTTCCAGAACTTCCTGATCATGCCGGCCACCTTCCTGTCCGGCGTGTTCTATTCCATCCATACGCTGCCGCCGTTCTGGCAAAGCGTCTCGCACTGGAACCCCATCTTCTACACCATCGACGGATTCCGCTACGGATTCTTCTCGGTGTCGGACGTCTCGCCGTGGCACAGCCTGGCGGTGGTGACGGCGGTGTTCCTTGCGCTCTCCGCTTACGCGCTGCGGCTTCTGGCCAGCGGCTACAAACTCAGGAACTGACGTCCATGCTTCCCACTCCCGCGCAAGTCCGCCAATACATCGCTGACGGCCTGCCCTGTGAACATCTCGACGTGCAGGGCGACGGGTCGCATTTCGACGCCGTCATCGTCAGCACGGCCTTCGAAGGCAAGCGCCTGATCCAGCGCCACCAGCTCGTCTACGCCGCGCTGGGCGACCGCATGAAAGCCGAGATCCACGCCCTGTCGATGCGCACCCTGACCCCCGCCGAATACCAGAAAGCAGGCGAATGATGGACAAGCTTCGCATTACCGGCGGCGCGCGGCTGCATGGCGAGATCTCGATTTCCGGCGCCAAGAACTCGGCCCTGCCGATCCTGTGCGCGGGCCTGCTGACCGCCGACACGCTGGTTCTGTCCAATGTGCCGCGCCTGAACGACACCGGCACCATGCTGCGCCTGCTGGCCCGCATGGGCGTGCGCGCCGAACGCGCCGACGACGGCATCGTCACGCTGCAGGCCGGCAACGTCGACAGCCTGGAAGCGCCGTACGACCTGGTCAAGACGATGCGCGCCTCGATCCTGGTGCTGGGCCCGCTGGTCGCGCGGTTCGGCGAGGCCCGCGTCAGCCTGCCCGGCGGCTGCACCATCGGCCAGCGGCCGGTTGATCAGCACATCAAGGGCCTTGCCGCGCTGGGTGCTGAAATCAGCATCGAGCACGGCTTCGTGGTGGCGCGCGCCAAGCGCCTGAAGGGCGCCTCCATCCGCACCGACATGGTCACGGTCACCGGCACGGAAAACCTGCTGATGGCCGCCGTGCTGGCCGAGGGCCGCACCGTGCTGGAAAACGCCGCGCGCGAGCCCGAAGTGGTGGACCTGGCGGAACTGCTCATCAAGATGGGCGCCCGCATCCAGGGCCACGGCACCGACCGCATCGTGATCGACGGCGTCGAGCGCCTGCACGGCGCCGAACACCGCGTCATCTCCGACCGCATCGAGGCCGGCACCTTCCTGTGCGCGGTGGGCGCGGCCGGCGGCGACATCCTGCTCAAGAACGCGGATGCCGACATCCTGGGCGCCACGCTGGACAAGTTGACCGAAGCGGGCCTGACCATCGAAACCGGTCCCGGCTGGATCCGCGGCGCGATGGACAAGCGCCCCAAGGCCGTGGGTTTCCGCACGCACGAGTACCCGGGCTTTGCCACCGACATGCAGGCCCAGCTGATGGCGCTGAACACCGTGGCCGACGGCACGTCGGTCATCGTCGAGACCATCTTCGAGAACCGCTACATGCACGTGCAGGAACTGCGCCGCATGGGCGCCCAGATCGACATCGACGGCCACACCGCTGTCGTGCGCGGCGTGCCGCGCCTGTCGGGCGCAACGGTCATGGCGACCGACCTGCGCGCCTCCGCCAGCCTGGTGATCGCCGGCCTGGCCGCCGATGGCGATACGCTGGTCGACCGCATCTACCACCTGGATCGCGGCTACGATCAGATGGAAGTGAAACTGCGCGCCCTGGGCGCGGATATCCAACGAGTTACCGGCAAGGAACAGGCTCAATGAGCAATGCCTCCGTCACCCCCCTGACCCTGGCGCTGTCCAAGGGCCGCATCTTCGAAGAGACCATGCCGTTGCTGGCGGAAGCCGGCATCGAAGTCCCTGAGAACCCCGAAAGCTCGCGCAAGCTCATCCTGCCCACCAGCGATCCCGGCCTGCGCCTGATCATCGTGCGCGCCTCGGATGTGCCCACCTACGTGCAGTACGGCGCGGCCGACCTGGGCATCGCGGGCAAGGACGTGCTGATCGAGCACGCCAAGGAACAGCCCGGCGGCCTGTACCAGCCCATCGACCTGAACATCGCCAAGTGCCGCCTGGCCGTGGCCGTGCGCAACGGCTTTGACTACGACGCCGCGGTCCACCAGGGCGCGCGCCTGCGCGTGGCCACCAAGTACGTACAGTCAGCCCGTGAACACTTCGCGGCCAAGGGTGTGTACGTGGACATCATCAAGCTGTATGGTTCGATGGAACTGGCGCCGCTCGTCGGCCTGGCCGATTGCATCGTCGACCTCGTGTCCACCGGCGGCACGCTGCGCGCCAACGACCTGGTCGCCGTGGAAGACGTCATGCCGATCTCGTCGCGCCTGATCGTCAACCAGGCCGCCCTGAAAACCCGCGGCGACCGTCTGCAGCCGCTGCTGGACGCCTTTGCAAGAGCGGCCTCCCGCAACGTCTGACTCCCGCCCGCCGCGCCCGGCGCGGCGGCCGATACCGTTACCTGCTTTGCTCCATGACGCCATGGCCCTGATCAATCGTCTCGACTCCCGCGATCCCGGATTCAAATCCGCCCTGTCCAAGCTGCTGGCCTTCGAGGCCACCGAGGACGAATCCATCGACCGCGCCGCCGCCAGCATCCTGGCCGACGTGCGCACCCGCGGCGACGCCGCGCTGGTGGAATACACGCAGCGGTTTGACCGCATGCCGGACGCGGCAGCGCATACGCTGGAGATCCCCAAGGCCGATTGGCATGCGGCCCTGGCCGGGCTGCCGGCCGCGCAGCGCAATGCGCTGGAAGCCGCCGCCGACCGCGTGCGCGCCTACCACGAGCGCCAGCGCGCCGAGACCTGGACCTACACCGAAGCCGACGGCACGCTGCTTGGCCAGCAGGTCACGCCGCTGGACCGCGTGGGCCTGTACGTGCCCGGCGGCAAGGCCGCGTATCCGTCGTCCGTGCTGATGAACGCCATTCCGGCCAAGGTCGCGGGCGTGCAGGAATTGGTCATGGTCACGCCCACGCCGGACGGCGTGCGCAATCCCATCGTGCTGGCCGCCGCCGCCATCGGCGGCGTGGACCGCGTGTTCGCCATCGGCGGCGCGCAGGCCGTGGGTGCGCTGGCCTATGGCACCGACACCGTGCCGGCCGTGGACAAGATCGTCGGCCCGGGCAATGCCTACGTCGCGGCCGCCAAGCGCCGCGTGTTCGGCGTGGTCGGCATCGACATGATCGCCGGCCCCAGCGAAATTCTGGTCATCTGCGACGGCAAGACGCCGGCCGACTGGATCGCGATGGACCTGTTCTCGCAGGCCGAGCACGACGAGCTCGCCCAGTCCATCCTGCTCTGTCCCGACGCCGCCTTCATCGAAGAAGTCGAAGCGGCCATCGCCCGCCTCCTGCCCACCATGCCGCGCGCCGACATCCTGCGCGTCAGCCTGGCCAACCGCGGCGCGCTGATCCTGGTGCGTGACCTGGAAGAAGCCTGCCAGATCGCCAACGACATCGCCCCCGAGCATTTGGAAATCTCCACCGAGCAGCCCGAGGTCTGGACCGCCCGCATCCGCCACGCCGGCGCCATCTTCATGGGCCGCTTCAGCTCGGAAGCCCTGGGCGACTACTGCGCCGGCCCGAACCACGTGCTGCCCACCTCGCGCACGGCGCGCTTCTCGTCGCCGCTGGGCGTGTATGACTTCCAGAAGCGTTCCAGCTTGATCCAGGTCTCGCACGCCGGCGCCCAGACGCTGGGACGCATCGCCGCCGAACTGGCGCTGGGCGAGGGCTTGCAGGCGCATGCCGCAAGCGCCCAGTACCGGGTCGACAAGACATGAGCGCGGGACCGGCGGACGTCGCCGGCCGCGTCAAAGGCACCGTCCGCGCCGACATCCGCGAGCTGGCGGCGTACCCCGTCGCCCATGCCGAAGGCTGCATCAAGCTGGACGCCATGGAATGCCCGTACGAGCTGCCCGAAGCCGTGCGCGATGACATCGCGCGCGCCGTCCGCGACACGCCGCTGAACCGCTATCCGTCCGCGGATCTCTCCGCGCTGCAAGCCGCCGTCAAGACAGCCTTCGGCGTGCCCGATGGCGCGGACGTGTTGTTCGGCAACGGCTCGGACGAACTCATCCACCTGATGGTGCAGGCGTGCTGCAACCCAGGCGACGCGGTGCTGTCGCCGTGGCCGTCGTTCGTGTATTTCGACATGGCCGCGCGTTTCGATCACGCGCGTTTCGTGGGCGTGCCGCTGACCGATGACCTGACCCTGGACCTGCCGGCCATGCTGGCGGCCATCGGCCAGCATCAGCCTAAGCTGGTGTTCCTGGCCACGCCCAACAATCCCACGGGCGGCCTCTGGTCGCGCGAGGACGTGGACGCCATCATCCAGGCCGCGCCGGGGCTCGTGGTGATCGACGAGGCCTACCAGCCGTTCGCGGACTACACCTGGATGCCGCGCGTGCTGGAGGCGCCCAACGTGGTCGTCATGCGCACCGTGTCCAAGATCGGCCTGGCGGGGCTGCGCTTTGGCTACCTGGCCGGCGATCCGGCCTGGATCGCCGAGCTGAACAAGGTGCGCCCGCCCTACAACCTGAACGTGCTGACGCAGGCCACGCTGCAGGCCGTGCTGCGGCACAAGGCCGTGCTGGACGAACAGGCGGCCCGGCTGCGCGCCGACCGCGAACCGCTGGCCGCGGCGCTGGCGCAATTGCCCGGCGTCAGGGTATTCCCTTCCGCGGCCAATTTCATTCTGGCCCGCTTTTCCGGCAAGCTCGACGGCAACGCCGTGCATCTTGCCCTGAAAACGCGCAAAATATTGATTCGCAACTTCTCCAATGCCCACCCGCTGCTGGCCAACTGCCTGCGCATCTCGGTGGGCGCCCCGGCCGAGAACGC
Source organism: Achromobacter sp. E1 (assembly GCF_037039475.1). Taxonomy (NCBI): domain Bacteria; kingdom Pseudomonadati; phylum Pseudomonadota; class Betaproteobacteria; order Burkholderiales; family Alcaligenaceae; genus Achromobacter; species Achromobacter sp. E1. The sequence continues at coordinate 175,570 of NZ_CP146253.1, read as the reverse complement.
CGCCTTGCTATCCGCCCTGCAAGAGATCCTGAGTGCTTAACATGCGTACCGCAGAAATCACCCGCAACACCAACGAAACCCGCATCCGCGTGGCCATCAACCTGGATGGCACCGGCAAGCAGACGATCGACACGGGCGTGCCCTTCCTGGATCACATGCTGGACCAGATCGCGCGTCACGGCCTGATCGACCTGGACATCAAGGCCGAAGGCGACCTGCACATCGACGCGCATCACACGGTGGAAGACGTGGGCATCACGCTGGGCATGGCCATCGCCAAGGCCGCGGGCACCAAGGCCGGCCTGCGCCGCTACGGTCACGCGTACGTGCCGCTGGACGAAGCGCTGTCGCGCGTGGTGGTGGACTTCTCCGGCCGTCCCGGCCTGGAATATCACATCCCGTTCACGCGCTCGCACATCGGCAGCTTCGACGTGGACCTCACGCGCGAATTCTTCCAGGGCCTGGTCAATCACGCGCTGATCACGATGCACATCGACAACCTGCGCGGCTTCAACTCGCACCATCAGGCGGAAACCGTGTTCAAGGCCTGTGGCCGCGCGCTGCGCATGGCGCTGGAAGTCGACCCGCGCATGGGCGACGTCGTGCCGTCCACCAAGGGCGTGCTGTAAGGTACGCAACCCAGGCCAGCCATCCCCTTCGCACCGCACCAGGCAGACAGAAGTGACCACTATCGCCATCGTCGACTACGGAATGGGCAATTTCCATTCCGTCGCACGCGCCCTGAAATACGCCGCGCCTGACGCCGACATCCGCATCTGCAACCAGCCCCAGGAAATCGCCGCCGCCGACCGCGTGGTGTTTCCGGGCCAGGGCGCGATGGCGGACTGCATGCGCACCCTGAACGAATCCGGACTGCGCGACGCCGTCGTGCGCGCCGCCCGCGAAAAGCCCCTGCTGGGCGTCTGCGTGGGCGAACAGATGCTGTTCGACGCCAGCGAAGAAGGCGCCACCACCTGCCTGGGCCTGTTCCCGGGCGTCGTGCGCCGCTTTTCCGGCCCCGGCTTTGCCGACCTGATCCCCGCCGACGACGAAGCCTGCCTGGCCGACACGGGCGCGGCAGGTCTGGTGGACACCCGCCCCGAGCGCCTGAAGGTGCCGCACATGGGCTGGAACAAGGTCCGCCACACCCGGTCTCACCCGATCTGGGAAGGCATTCCGGACGACTCGCACTTCTACTTCGTCCATAGTTATTACGCCGATCCGGCCGATCCGGGCCTGACGGTTGGTGAAACCGATTATGGCGTCACCTTTACCTGCGCGGTGGCGGCAGCTAACATTTTCGCGGTGCAGTTCCACCCCGAAAAGAGCGCCGAGCACGGTTTGCGCCTGTATCGCAATTTTGTAGACTGGCAGCCGTAGGCCCCGAGCCCCGTGCGCCAGCCCGTTCAACCCCATTTTTTTTCTCGCTGCCAACCATGCTGCTGATCCCCGCCATCGATCTCAAAGACGGGCGCTGCGTGCGCCTGCGCCAGGGTGACCTGGACGATGCAACGGTGTTCTCCGAAGACCCCGCCGCCATGGCCACCCGCTGGCTTGACCAGGGCGCCCGCCGCCTGCATCTGGTCGACCTGAACGGTGCCGTCGCCGGCAAGCCCAAGAACGAAGCGCCCATCAAGGCGATCCTGGACGCCGTCGGCGACGACATTCCCGTCCAGATCGGCGGGGGCATCCGTGACCTGGACACCATCGAGCGCTACCTCGACGCCGGCATCTCCTACGTCATCATCGGTACGGCCGCCGTCAAGAATCCGGGCTTCCTGCAGGACGCCTGCGGCGCTTTCCCTGGCCAGATCATCGTCGGCCTGGACGCCCGCGACGGCAAGATCGCCACCGATGGCTGGAGCAAGCTGACCCGCCACGACGTGCTGGATCTGGCCAAGAAATTCGAAGACTACGGCTGCGAAGCCATCATCTACACCGACATCGGCCGTGACGGCATGCTGTCGGGCGTCAACGTCGAAGCCACCGTACGCCTGGCCCAGCACGTGCGCATTCCCGTGTACGCCTCGGGCGGCATCGCCGGCATCCAGGACATCGAGGCGCTGTGCGCCGTCGAGGAAGAGGGTGTCGAAGGCGCCATTCTGGGCCGCAGCATCTACGAAGGCACGCTCGACTTCCAGGCCGCGCAGGCGCGCGCCGACGAATTGGCAAAATGACCACATCCAGCAGCACCCCCGGGGCCGGCGCGACCATGCACAACGCGCTGACCCGCCGCATCATTCCCTGCCTTGACGTCACGGCCGGCCGCGTCGTCAAGGGCGTGAACTTCGTCAACCTGCTCGACGCGGGCGACCCCGTCGAGATCGCCCGCCGCTACAACGAGCAGGGCGCCGACGAACTCACGTTCCTGGACATCACCGCCACCAGCGACGGCCGCGACCTGATCCTGCCCATCATCGAGCAGGTGGCCTCGCAGGTCTTCATTCCGCTGACGGTGGGCGGCGGCGTGCGCCAGGTGTCCGACATCCAGCGCCTGCTGAACGCCGGCGCCGACAAGATCAGCATCAACAGCGCCGCGGTGGCCAATCCCGACCTGGTTCGCGCGGCCTCGGACTACCACGGCTCGCAATGCGTGGTCGTGGCCATCGACGCCCGCCGCGTTTCCGCGGCCGGCGAACCGGCGCGCTGGGAAGTCTTCACGCACGGCGGCCGCAAGGCCACCGGCCTGGATGCCGTGGCGTGGGCGCGCCGCATGGCCGCCTATGGCGCGGGCGAAATCCTGCTCACCAGCATGGACCGCGATGGCACCAAGTCCGGATTCGACCTGGAACTGACCCGCACCGTCTCGGACGCGGTACCGGTGCCCGTCATCGCCTCCGGCGGCGTCGGCAACCTGCAGCATCTGGCCGACGGCGTCACCACCGGCCGCGCCAGCGCGGTGCTGGCCGCCAGCATCTTCCATTTTGGCCAGCATACCGTCGGCGAGTGCAAGCGCTTCATGGCCGAACAGGGCATCGCCGTACGATTGGACTGAACATGAGCAACGAACCTGCCTGGATGGCCGACGTCGTCTTCGACGAAAACGGCCTGATCCCCGCCATCGCCCAAGACGCCGAAAACGGCCAGATCATGATGGTCGCCTGGATGAACCGCGAATCGCTGGCCGAAACGGCCGCCACCGGCCGCGCGGTCTATTGGTCGCGCTCGCGCAAGCGTCTGTGGCGCAAGGGTGAAGAATCCGGCCATGTCCAGGAAGTGCATGAACTGCGCCTGGATTGCGACGGCGACGTGGTCCTCCTGAAGGTCCACCAGCAAGGCGGCATCGCCTGCCACACCGGCCGCGCCAGCTGCTTTTTCCGCCGCCTGGAAGGCCAGACCGACCATGCGTCGTGGGTCACGGTGGATCCGGTGCTCAAAGACCCGGAACTCATCTACAAATGACCGATCAGACCCTGACCGCCGCCGACATCCTGGCGCGCATCGCAGACACGCTGGAAACGCGCCGCCCGCAAAATGGCGGCGATCCCCAGGCTTCCTACACGGCCAAGCTGCTGGCCAAGGGCCCCGACGCCTTTTTGAAGAAGATCGGGGAAGAAGCCACGGAACTGGTCATGGCCGCCAAGGATGGCGTGCCCGACCGCATCGTCAGCGAAACCGCCGATTTGTGGTTCCACTGCCTGGTGGCGCTGACGCATTTCAATCTGCGGCCTGAAGACGTGCTGGCCGAGCTGGCACGCCGCGAGGGCCTGTCGGGCCTGGTGGAAAAGGCAAGCCGCCCGAAGGACTGACCACGGAAACCAAACCCATGAGCGACAACTGCCTTTTCTGCAAGATCGCCGCCGGCGACATCCCGTCCAAGAAGGTCTACGAGGACGAGGACTTTGTTGCATTTCACGATATCAATCCGGCCGCGCCGGTCCATTTACTGCTGATTCCTCGACGTCATGTCACATCCATGCAGGATATTACGGGCGAGGACGCAGATTGGTTGGGTAGAATGATGTCGTTGGCGCCGCGGCTTGCCGCCGAAAACGGTTGCCGTCCGGGCCCCGATGGCGGATTTCGCATCATGATCAACTCTGGCGTCGAAGGCGGCCAGGAAGTCCCGCATCTGCATTTCCACATCATCGGCGGCTCGCGTCCCTGGAAAGGGCGCGTGGCCCCCACTGCGTAATTCGGAGAATCATCATGGGTAGTTTCAGCATTTGGCATTGGTTGGTCGTCCTGGTCATCGTCGCGCTGATTTTCGGCACCAAGAAGCTGCGCAACATCGGCGGCGATCTGGGCGGCGCGGTCAAGGGTTTCAAGGACGGCATGAAGGAAGCCAACAGCGACAAGCCCGCCGAACCGGTCACGCAGCAGCGCGTTGCCGGCGACACCATCGACGTGCAGGCCAAGGAAAAGTCCAACTCCTGAGCGTCAGCTTGCACCCCCACGGGCCAGCCCTGAACGGGCCGGCCCTTATTGCTTCAATTCCCAAGCGGCCGTCGAATGTTTGATGTCAGCCTCACTGAACTGATGGTGGTCGGCGTCGTCGCCCTGATCGTCATCGGCCCCGAACGCCTGCCCAAGGTTGCCCGCACCGTCGGTCATCTGCTGGGGCGCGCGCAGCGATACGTCAATGACGTCAAGTCCGATATCCAGCGCGAAATCGAACTCGACGAACTCCGCAAGTTCAAGACTGAAATGGAAGACGCGGCCCAGGGCGTGCAGCAATCGCTGAACGAGACCGGAGCCTCGCTGCAGGAACCCGTGCAGCAGTTCCGCGCCGAATTGGACGAAGTCGCCCGCGAAGCCAGCGGCAAGGCCGCCTCCGCCTCACCGGCCACGGCGACTGCCACGCAAACGCCCGCCGCGGACACGCCCGCCGAGCCCGCGCGCTCGATCGCCCCGCCTAGCCAGAACCGCAATCTGGACCTGGACCTGCCTGCCGCCGAGCCCGCCCCCGTGCCCAACGCCGACCCGCGCCCGGCCGCCCCCCAACAACAACCCGCCCCGGCGCCCAGCGCGACCGCGGCTGACGTCGCCGCGCCTGCCGCCAAGCCCGTCTCGCCCTCCGGAACTTCGTCGTGACCCAGGACGCAACCCAAGAAGAAGGCCAGCAAGAGACCTTCATCTCCCATCTGGTCGAGCTGCGCACCCGTCTGCTGCGCGCTGTCGGCGCCGTGGTGGCGGTGTTCATCGTGCTCTTCATCTATCCCGGCGCGTCGGCCATCTACGACGTGCTGGCCGCGCCCATGCTGGCCTCGCTGCCCGAAGGCACCCGCATGATCGCCACGGGCGTCATCACGCCGTTCATGGTGCCCGTCAAGGTCACGATGATGGCCGCGTTCATCCTGGCGCTGCCGGTGGTGCTGTATCAGGCCTGGGCCTTCGTGGCCCCCGGGCTGTACCGCCACGAAAAGCGCCTGGCGCTGCCGCTCATCGTTTCCAGCACGTTTCTCTTCATCGCGGGCATGGCGTTCTGCTATTTCGTGGTGTTTCGCACGGTGTTCCACTTCATCGCCACGTTCGCGCCGCAGTCCATCACGCCGGCGCCGGACATCGAGGCCTATCTCAGCTTCGTCATGACGATGTTCCTGGCGTTCGGCATCACGTTCGAAGTGCCGGTGGCGGTCGTGCTGCTGGTCAAGATGGGCGTGGTCGAGCTCTCCAAGCTGAAGGCCGCGCGCGGCTACGTGGTGGTGGGCGCCTTCATCATCGCCGCCGTGGTCACCCCGCCCGACGTGGTCAGCCAGTTCATGCTGGCGGTGCCGCTTTGCCTGCTGTACGAGGTCGGACTGATCTGCGCCCGAATGGTCACACCAAAGGAAAGCGCGTCGGAGGACGACGCAGCGTCGGACTCCCTGACCGAGCGCCACTGACCCCGGGGCGCACAGCCAACAAGACGGTCCGCATAAAAGCGGACCGTTTTACCTTGTCGGCCTTTGACCGCGGTCCTACATTGCAGTCATGTCGCTTTCTCAAAGACTGCGCACCCTCATGCGGTGGCGCGGCATCCATAGCCAGAACCAGCTTGCGCGCCTGTCGGGCGTGCCGCAGTCCTGCATTCATCGCATCCTTACCCGCGAAGACCGCTATTCACCCGCCCGCAATACGCTCGTGCGCCTGGCGCACGCCCTGGGCACCAGCGTGCCGTGGCTGACCGACGGCGTGGTGCCCGCCGCCGCGCCCGGGGCCAACTCAGCGCCCCGGCTGCCAGACGCCGCAGCCAATGGCGTCGATGGCTACTGCGCCGAAATCTGCGCGCGGCTTGCACCGCAACCCGACAGCACCAAGCGGCTGATCCTGGCGCTGGTGCGGGAACTGGCAGACAAGCCCGGCACCGGCATCAGCCCCGCCGCCGCCCGTGCGGTGGCGCGTAAATGCGCCTAGCGCGGCTTGCCCGGCCGTGTACCCACCACCACCGCCAGCTCCGCGGGCTTGCCGCCGCGCAATATGCCCAGCGCGGCCCGCTGGCCGGGCGGTAACTGCGCAATCTCCGATAGCAGGCTGGTCGTGTCCGCCACCCGCTTGCCATTGACCGACTGCACGATGTCGCCCACGCGCAAGCCGCCGCGCGCGCCCGGACCATCGCGCATGACGCCGGCAATGATCACCCCCGTCGTGTCGCGCGGCAACGCAAAGGCCCGCGCCAGTTCCGGCGTCACGTCCTGCGGCTCCACGCCCAGCCAGCCGCGCTTGACCGAACCGGTCTTGACGATATCGTCCATCACCTTGCGCGCAATTTCGATCGGCGTCGCAAACCCGATGCCCATCGACCCGCCAGATTCCGAATAGATGGCGGTATTGATGCCCACCAGGTTGCCGTAGGCGTCCACCAGCGCGCCGCCGGAATTGCCGGGGTTGATCGCCGCGTCGGTCTGGATGAAGTTCTCGTAGGTATTCAGGCCCAGGCCATTACGGCCCAGCGCCGACACGATGCCCTGCGTCGTCGTCTGTCCCACGCCAAACGGGTTGCCGATCGCCAGCACCACGTCGCCCACCCGCAGGCCTTTGTCGGATGCCAGCGTCGCGGCGGGCAGCTCGCGAAGGCTGGACAACTTGAGCACCGCCAGGTCCGTGTCCGGATCCGCGCCCACGACCTTGGCCGTGTCGCGCCGCCCGTCGCGCAGCGCCACCTCGATGGCGTCCGCGGCCTGCACCACGTGATAGTTGGTCAGCACGTAGCCGTCCGCGTTCACGATCACGCCCGAGCCCAGGCTGGTCGAGGCCTCCCGGCGGCTCGCGCCCGGCATCTGTCCAAAGAGCTGGCGCAGCACCGGGTCATCGGGCAGCGGGATCAACGGCACGTTCACGTGTTTGGTGGTGAATACGTTCACCACCGAGGGCGCCGCCTTTGCCACGCCGTCCGCGTACGACACCGCGCCTACGTCGCCGGCGGGCGCGCGCGCGGGCGCCGCTGTGGCCGGCAGGACCGCGCCGGGCCCGTTCACCCGCAGCAGGTCGGGCCGCAACGTCGTCACCACGAATAGAATACCCAGGCAGACCGTGACGGCCTGAGCGAAGATCAGCCAATATCGGCGCATGTTTCTAATAGGACTAGCAATGAATAAAGTGGACTCCCGCGTCCTGGCCAGCTGGCTGGACGACACCCTGCAGGCGGCCCGTTTCAAGGACTACTGTCCCAACGGGATGCAGGTGGAAGGCCGATCCGAGGTCGGACACATTATCACCGGTGTGACGGCCAGCGAAGCATTGCTGCGCGCCGCCGTCGAACGCGGCGCGGATGCGGTGCTGGTGCATCACGGCTGGATGTGGCGCAACGAAGACCGCCGCGTCATCGGCACCCGCCGCACCCGCATGGCTCTGACGCTGAAGAACGACCTGAATCTGTACGCCTACCATCTGCCGCTGGATGCGCACCCCACGCTGGGCAACAACGCGCAGCTGGCGCGTGTGCTGGGCCTGTCCCCCGCGCGGCGCGACGATGGCGCGCCCCTGACCTGCGGCCAGGACGGCCTGATCTGGCTGGGCGAGGCCAGCGGCCTGACAACCCTGGGCCAGTTGGGCGAGCGCGTGGCGCAACGCCTGGGCCGCCCGCCGCTCGTCGTGGGCGATCCGGACCAGCCGCTGGCGACCATCGCCTGGTGCACGGGCGGCGCCCAGGGCATGATGACCGACGCCGTGGATGCGGGCGCAAGCGTCTACATCACCGGCGAAGTTTCGGAATCCACGGTGCACCTGGCGCGTGAAACCGGCGTTGGCTTCATCGCGGCCGGCCACCACGCCACCGAACGCTACGGCGTCCAGGCGCTGGGACAGGCCGTGGCCGAGCGCTTCGGCGTCAAGGTCGAATTCGTGGATATCGACAATCCTGCCTGACCCTGGCGCCCCGTCAAAAAACAAAAGCGTCCCATCAGGGACGCTTTTTCATTTAGGGCCGCTTGAGCAGGTCGCGGATTTCGCGCAGCACGGCAACGTCTTCCGGCGTCTTGGCCGGCGCCGGCGCTTCCTCCTGCTTGTTGCGGGCCTTGTAGATGGCCTTGACCATCCAGAAGATCACGAACGCCAGCAGGACGAAATTGATGATGATGGTGACGAAGTTGCCCCACGCAAACACGTTGGCGCCAGCCTTGGTCAGCTCCGCGTAGGTCATCGGCCCGGAATAGCCCTCGGGCATCGACAGGACGAGGAATTTATTCGAGAAATCGACCGATCCGCCCAGGATGAAATTGACGAGCGGCATGATGATGTCCCGCACCAGCGAGTCGACGATCCTGCCGAAGGCCGCGCCGATAATGACACCGACGGCCAGATCGACCGCGTTGCCCTTGACCGCGAAATCTCGAAACTCTTTGACGAAACCAGTCGATTTGCTCATAAATCCGCTCCATTCGTGATACGCCTGGGGTAGGCTGGCCTATAATACGCGGTTGCTATGTTGTTACATATTCCCGCGAACCCGATGCCGCAGAAGTGATGCTACTCGTTGAGCGGGCGCATCAACAAGGATAGGAAGATGAGTCAGGATACGCTGGTGCATGACGATGACGGTGCGGTTGATCCCAACCTGCCACCTGATCCTTCGCGACGTTTCTGGGTTACCACCGCCTGTGCTGTGGGCGGCGTAGCAGGTGTCGCAACGGCAGTGCCGCTTGTGAGCACGTTTTCTCCCTCTGAAAAAGCCCGTGCGGCCGGGGCGCCCGTTGAGGTTGATGTCGGCGACATTCCCGTCGGCGCCATGAAAACGGTCGAATGGCGCGGCAAACCGGTGTGGATCATCCACCGCTCGCCCGAGCAGCTCGCCGGTTTGAAAGGGCTGGATTCCCAGCTCGCCGATCCGCAATCCAAACGGCCCGGCTTCACTCCTCCCTATGCCGAAAACGAAGCCCGCTCGCGCAAGCCCGAGCTCTTCGTCTGCGTCGGCATCTGCACGCACCTGGGTTGCTCGCCCACCGCGCACTTCGAAACGGGTGGCGGCGGCGGTCTGGGCGCGGATTGGCAAGGCGGATTCCTCTGTCCCTGCCACGGCTCCACGTTCGACCTGGCTGGCCGGGTCTTCAAGAACAAGCCTGCTCCCGATAATCTCGAAGTTCCGCCGTACCAGTACCTCAGCGACACCCGCATCATCGTGGGCGTCGATGAAGACAACAAGGCCTGACGCTCGCGTCGCGCTTTTTTCCCGATCTACGTAAGTAAAAACAATACGCCACGTATTAGAGAAGGAGCCGTTACATGGCTGGCGAGAAAACCGTCGAGACGACAGGCCTGTTGGGCTGGCTGGACCGGCGCTTCCCGGTGACCTCCACCTGGAAAGCCCATCTGTCCGAGTATTACGCACCCAAGAATTTCAACTTCTGGTATTTCTTTGGCTCGCTGGCGCTTCTGGTGCTGGTGCTGCAGATCGTGACCGGCATCTTCCTGGTCATGCACTACAAGCCGGACGCCGAGCGCGCGTTCCAATCCGTCGAATACATCATGCGCGAGGTCCCGTGGGGCTGGCTGGTGCGCTACATGCACTCGACCGGCGCCTCGATGTTCTTCGTCGTCGTCTACCTGCACATGCTGCGCGGCCTGCTCTACGGTTCCTACCGCAAGCCCCGCGAACTGGTGTGGATCTTCGGCGTTGCGATCTTCCTCTGTCTGATGGCCGAAGCGTTCTTCGGCTACCTGCTGCCCTGGGGCCAGATGTCGTACTGGGGCGCCCAGGTGATCGTGAACCTGTTCGCGGCCATCCCGTTCATCGGCCCTGAGCTGTCCATCTGGATCCGCGGCGACTACGTCGTGTCCGACGCCACGCTGAACCGCTTCTTCGCCTTCCACGTCATCGCCATTCCGCTGGTGCTGATCGGCCTGGTTGCCGCGCACCTGGTGGCGCTGCACGAAGTCGGCTCCAACAACCCGGACGGCGTCGAGATCAAGCAGGGCCCGAAGGACAAGTACGGCCGCCCGAAAGACGGCATCCCGTTCCATCCGTTCTACTCGGTGCATGACCTGGTGGGCGTGGCGGGCTTCCTGCTGGTGTTCGCGGCCATCGTGTTCTTCGCGCCGGAAATGGGCGGGTACTTCCTCGAGTTCAACAACTTCATTCCCGCTGACTCGCTGAAGACGCCTCCGCACATTGCGCCGGTCTGGTACTTCACGCCGTTCTACTCGATGCTCCGCGCCACCACCGATGAATTCACGTGGGTGCTGGCGGGCGCGTCGGTGCTGGGCGCCATCGTGCTGTTTGCCAAGAGCAACCTGAAGGGCTTCATGCGCATCGCCGTCCCCGGCATCCTGATCGTCGTCGCCGTGCTGCTGCGCGTCATCGACGCCAAGTTCTGGGGTGTGGTTGCCATGGGCGGCACGGTCGTCATCCTGTTCTTCCTGCCCTGGCTGGATCATTCGCCGGTCAAGTCGATCCGCTACCGCCCCACGTGGCACAAGTGGATCTACGGCATCTTCATGGTCAACTTCCTGGTGCTTGGCTACATCGGTACGCAGCCGCCCAGTCCGCCGTTGAACCTGACGTCGCAGATCGGCACGCTGCTGTACCTGGCCTTCTTCTTCCTGATGCCGGTATGGAGCCGCCTGGGCACCTTCAAGCAAGTGCCCGACCGCGTCACGTTCCACGCCCACTGAGCCAACGAGAATAACGGACTAACCATGATCAAGAAGCTGATTGGTGCCGTGGCCTTGATGCTCACGTGTACCGCTACCTTTGCCGCCGGAGGCGGCTATCCGCTGGACAAGGCGCCTTACCGCGTCAACGACATGGCGTCGCTGCAAAACGGCGCCAAGCTGTTCGTCAACTACTGCCTGAACTGTCATAGCGCATCCTCGATGCGCTACAACAAGCTCCGGGACATCGGGCTGACCGACGAGCAGATCAAGGAAAGCCTGCTGTTCACCGGCGAAAAGATTGGCGACATGATGCACGTTGCCATGACGCCGAAGGACGCCAAGGCCTGGTTTGGCACGACGCCCCCGGACTTGTCCGTGATCGCCCGCGCCAAATCCGTGAACGCCGGGCCCTCGGGATCCGACTATCTGTACACCTACCTGCGAACCTTTTACCGCGACACGTCGCGCGCCACGGGCTGGAACAACCTGGTCTTCCCGTCGGTCGGCATGCCGCATGCCCTCTGGCAGGAACAGGGTCCGCGCGAGCTGACCACGGTCGCTGTCCACGAGGTCGAAGGCAAGGACGGCGCCCCCAAAACCTGGGAACGCGTCACAACGGTGTACGATGCACAGGGTTTTGCCACGGTGAAGGCCGAGCCGTTAGCCAATCACCATGGCCATGCCACCTTCGATGCCAAATTCAAGGCCGCCAACCCGGCCCAAACCGCAACATACGACAACGACGTCGCTGATCTGACCGCATTCATGTCCTGGATGGCCGAGCCCGTCCAGACACTGCGTGTCCGCATCGGCGTCGGCGTCATGTTGTTCCTGCTCCTGTTCTTCTTTGTTACGTGGCGCCTGAATGCCTCGTACTGGAAACACGTGCGCTAACCGTAACGCCCCGCCAGGTTCCCCAGCCACCCCGTCTATCGGGGACGGAAGAGGCGGATAGGGCCGTACGCCTATCCTGCCTGGCAATTGGGGCCAGCGCCTGCTAGATTTAGGCGCTGGCCTTTCGTTTTTCAATAAAGGACTTACCGCCATGATGGTGCTCTATTCCGGAACCACGTGTCCGTTTTCGCAACGCTGCCGCTTCGTGTTGTTCGAAAAGGGTATGGATTTCGAGATCCGCGACATCGACCTGTACAACAAGCCCGAAGACATCTCGGTGATGAACCCGTACGGTCAAGTGCCCATTCTGGTCGAACGCGACCTGGTTCTGTACGAGTCGAACATCATCAACGAGTACATCGACGAGCGCTTCCCGCACCCGCAGCTCATGCCCGCCGACCCGGTCATGCGCGCCCGCACGCGTCTGTTCCTCTACAACTTCGAGAAGGAACTCTTCGTTCACGTCTCGACGCTGGAAGACCGCAGCGCCAAGCCCGACGAAAAGAAGCTCGCCAACGCTCGCCAGAACATCCGCGACCGTCTGGCCCAGTTGGCCCCGATGCTGCTCAAGAACAAGTACATGCTGGGCGAGGAATTCTCCATGCTCGACGTGGCCGTCGCACCGCTGCTCTGGCGCCTGGACCACTACGGCATCGAACTGCCCAAGAATGCGGCTCCGCTGCAAAAGTACGCCGAACGCATCTTCTCGCGCCCGGCCTACATCGAAGCGCTGACGCCTTCGGAAAAAGTGATGCGTCGCTAAGGCTGGTTGTGTAATGGGTGAAACTTCGACCAAACCGTATCTGATCCGCGCACTGCACGAATGGTGCACCGATAACGGCTACACGCCGTACATCACCGTGCAGGTCGACGAGCACACCATGGTGCCCGTCGCCCACGTGCGCGACGGCCAGATCACGCTGAACGTGGGCACGCTGGCCACCAACCGTCTGGTGCTGGGCAACGAATTCATTGAATTTCAGGCCCGCTTCAGCGGCGTGACCGAAAACGTCTACGTTCCCGTGGGCGCCGTCAGCGCCATCTATGCGCGCGAAACCGGCGCCGGCATGGGCTTTGAGGTCCAGCCCTACGAGCCGCCCGAAGCCGGCGCCCAGGGCGCCTCGCCGGCCCCTGCCGCCCCGGAAGGCTCTGACGCCAATCCCGCCCCTGGCGACGACGACGGCGACGACGACGAACCCAAGCGCCCGCGCCTGACCATCGTCAAATAACGACCCCACGAGAGGGGCTGCATTTTTTTCATTACAATGCAGTCCCTGCGCGTGCCCCGGCACGCATCGCCGGTGTAGCTCAGTTGGTAGAGCAGCTCACTTGTAATGAGAAGGTCGAGGGTTCGATTCCTTTCACCGGCACCAAAGAAATACCCCAGCAAAAAGGCCGATTCCTTGTGGATCGGCCTTTTTGTTTGCAGGTCCGGCAAGTGCGCCTAGGTCGAGAATTCCAGAGGAGCAGCGGCATGGACTTTGGTCTGATTTGTTGGCTCCCTCATCGGTGCTTTCCCGCTTTGCGGCAGACGCAAGCTAGAATTTCCTTCCCCTCCATGGAGACCGGGCGGCATGAATTCAAACCATCTTCCCGGAGCACAGCGTAAGCGTTTCTGGCAGAAGAAGTGGCCCCGGGAAGTGCTGTTCAATGGTCCCCCTATCATCGTTGCGGGCACCGCTGCCGTAAAGAGTTGGCGTGAACCACTTTTCGATCCCTGGATTTTTGGGCTTGCTTCTGCGGCATGCGTTTGGCTGTTGCTCGCCACCATCGTTCGCGTTGCCACGGCCCGCGCCGAAGATCGGAACGACGTCCCAGACGTCCTGCACGAAGGTCTTTACGCCGCTGTGTCCACGGTGCAAACCATGCTCTCCGAGTGGTGCGTGAAGCGACAATGCGGCTCTGATATCCGCGCAACGTTCCATCGCGTTGTACCCCCGATCCAGGAGCCTCGTGAAATCGAGCAGATCGTCAATTACGCGGGTTCCAGGGGCGAGGGTGTCGGCAGGATGTTCTCGATCCACACAGGCATAACGGGCCGGGCGATTCGCAACAAGAAGCCTCTTGTAATGTCCAGCCAGAATGGTTCAGAGGAGCAGCTTCGCACCGAATTGGTGGAGGAATGGGGTTACACCGAAGCAGAGGCGCGCAGACTTGGCCCCGGCCGGTTCTCCGCCATGGCAATTCCCGTCCTGGACCGCTCTGGACAGCACCCGATCGGCGTGATTTACTTCGATTCAAGCGACCGCGCGCTCTTCGAGCGCGACGATGTTGTGGAAATAGTTGGTGCGGGCACCAAGGCCATTAGCGACTTCGTCACGAAAAGGTACTGATATGAAATCCGCGACCAGACAGTTCGCCGCAACGTTCGTCAAGGAATCCAAGCTGATTTCAAAGCCGGGCGCAATCATGCGGGTGCGTGAGCTCACGCTTACCGATTTCGGCTTGCGAGCAATTACCAGCGGAAGTGTTGGCATCAGGCAGGGGGCACGTGAAGATACCGGTCCCCCGGCCCCAATGAAGAAGATGGTGTCCACCTGAACTCACGAAAAAATGGAAGTCCCTGCACTTCCATTTTTTTTGGGAAGTTCAAAAGTCAGAATTGCCGTAGGTTGGCGGTGACACCAATTGCGTGTCAGGAGCTGAACTAGCCACCCGCATCACCCCAGCGCCGGCAACATATCAAACAGCAGCACCATCACCAACCCCACCACCGACACGATCGACTGCACCACGGAAATCGTCTTCGTGGCTTCGCCCATGGTCATGCCGAACGATTCCTTCACCATCCAGAATCCGGCGTGATTCGCGTAGTTGAAGAACAGCGAACCGCAGCCGATGGACAGGGCCAGCAGCGGCAAATTCAGGGTGGGGTCCGCGCCAGCCAGTGGCGCCAGCAAACCCGCGGCGCCGACGATGCCGACCGTGGCCGAGCCGGTGGAGACCGACAGCAGCATGGCGATCAGCCAGCCCAGGATCAGCGGCGGGAAAGCGAACTGGTGGGTCAGGTGGACGATGGCGTCGCCGACCTTGGCGTTCGTCAGGACCTGCTGGAAGGCGCCGCCGCCGGCGATGATGAGCATGATGCCGGCGATGGGCTTTAAGCTCTGGCCCAGCGCGCCACGCAGCTTTTCCGCGTCGCCGCCGCGCAGGAAGACCAGCGTCACGGCTGCAAACAGCACGCCCAGCAGCATCGCGACGACGGGGTTGCCGAGGAACGCGGCAACGTGCGTCACGCTCGAGTCCTTGGGCAGCAGCATTTCGGCCACGGCGTGAACCAGCATCAGCAGGGCGGGCAGCAGCGCCGCCAGCACGCCCAGTCCGACGCTAGGCGCGTTATTGCCGCCAGGGCTGTCGGTAGACGCCGTGAACTGCTCGAGCAGGGCCTCGTCCGGCCGCGTCGTCATGCGCGGGGCGATGAACGCGCCATAGAGCGGCCCGCCGAAGATCATGGCCGGCAGCGCCGCGATGAAGCCGTAGATCATCGTGGGGCCCACCGTGGTCTTGAGCGTGGCGATGGCGGTCAGCGGGCCGGGATGCGGGGGCACCATGCCGTGCATGGCTGCCAGCGCGGAAATCACCGGCACGCCCACGTAGACGTAGGCCGAGCCCTTGAAGCGCGCCTGGCTTTCCAGCTTGCGCGCCACGCTGAAGATCAGCGGCAGCATCACCACCAGGCCCACTTCGAAGAACATGGGGATGCCGATAACGAACGCCACCAGCGTCATCGCCCACGGAATCAGGCGGGCAGAGGTGTGGCGCAGGATGGCGTTGGCCAGGCGTTCGGTGGTGCCCGAATCCGCGAGGATCTTGCCCAGCATGGCGCCCAGCGCGATCACCACGCCCACGGCGCCCAGCGTCTTGCCGGCGCCATCGGTCAGGCTCTTGACGATGGCGCCCGGGGCCATGCCCGTCGCGAAGCCGACGCCGATGGATACGATCAGGAGCGCCAGCAGCGGGTGCATGCGCAGACGCGAGACGATCAGCGCGACCAGGACCAGAACGCTCACCAGGGCGGTGAGCAGCAATTGAATGTCGAACGAAGACATGACGTGAACCCAGAAAAGACGAGAGAGGTTGCGAGCCTTCCTTCTTCTGGCGGCCATGATACGGGATCGGGATGACGGCAAGCTTGAAAAACAGGGCCGGCCTCACCAGCCAAAACCGCAATTTTTCGCCTCGCTTTGCATTCTTCCGATTTTTTGTGCATAATTCGCCCCCTCTACCTGTTCCCCGATAGCTCAGTCGGTAGAGCGACGGACTGTTAATCCGCAGGTCGCTGGTTCGAGCCCAGCTCGGGGAGCCAAGAATTTGCAGTACCGCAGTACCCTTAAAAAAGCCCGCAACGTGTTTGCGGGCTTTTTGCATTGGCGTGCCAAGCTGCCGTCCGGGCCCGGGTTGTCGACGCCCAGGTTGCCAAGCCGTGTGCATCGCGTAGCATGGCCCGGGTCCGCACCTTCCCGCCCTGCACACCGATGCGTTCATCGCGATCCCTGCCGCCCCTGGTTTCCCTGCGCGCCTTCGAAGCGGCCGCGCGGCGGCTGAGCTTTTCGCAAGCCGCGGAAGATCTGTTTGTCACGCAAAGCGCCATCAGCCATCACATCCAGCGCCTGGAAAAAGAACTGGGCGTCGCGCTCTTCGAACGGCGCACGCGCGCCGTGGCGCTGACCGCGGCGGGCCAGACCTACTTCCGCAGCGTGCATGCGGCATTTGAACTGCTGCGCCAGGGCACCGACGCATTGCGCGCGCCCGAGCCGGCGCGCTACACCCTGCGGATCGGATTGCTGGCGTCGTTCGCCACGCGCTGGCTGGCAACGCGTCTGCCCGCCTTTGCGGCCGCGCATCCTCACATCGATCTGCAACTGCAACCCGACATCGCGCTGGCCGATGTGGCGGGCGGAGAGGTCGACGCCGCGATCCGTTATGGCCGTGGCGGCTGGCCCGGCGTGCGCAGCACGTTGCTGATGACCGAACGCCTGTCCGTCGTATGCGCGCCCGCGCTGGTCGCGGGCAGGAAGCGGCCGAAGACGCCCGCCGATCTGCTGCGTCATCCGCTGCTGGTCTCTCACGCGCGGCACCAGTTCGAATGGGACGCCTGGGCGCACGCGTTTGGATTGGATCTGGGCGCGGCCCGCACGGTGCGTCTGCACGACTACAACATCGTCGTCGAAGCCGCGCTGGCCGGCCAGGGCCTGGCGATGGGCCGCGAGCGGCTGATCTCCTCGCACCTGGCCAGCGGCGCGCTGGTGCAAGCCCTGCCGGGCGCGGTACTGCAAGACCCGCGCATCGGCTGGTGGTTCGTCACGCCGCGCGGGCCGCTGAGCGCGCCGGTTCAGGCGCTGCACGACTGGCTGGCGCAGACACATTAGTTTTACTCATACCTACTTCGCAAGAATTGATTGGTCAGGCCACGCCGCGGCCGATAGCATCGGGGGAGCGTCAAGACGCGCTTTCCCTTTTTTCATAGGTGATTCGATATGACCCGCAGCATTTCCGCCCGCGTTGCCGAGCTTGGCCTGACCCTGGATCCCGCCTCCGCCCCGGCCGCGAACTATGTGCCGTTTGTGCAGGAGGGCAACCTGCTCTACATCTCGGGCCAGATCTCCCGCAAGGATGGCAAGGCCGCGTATCTGGGCCAATTGGGCCACCAGGTGTCTGACGCCGACGGCGTTCAGGCTGCGCGCGCCAGCGCCCTGGGCATCCTGGCGCAGATCGCTGCCGCCACGGGCGACCGCCTGGACCGCGTGGCACGTGTCGTGAAGCTGGGCGTGTTCGTCGCCAGCGCCCCGGACTTCAATCGCCAAAGCGTCATCGCCAACGGCGCGTCGGACCTGATGGTCGACGTCTTCGGCGACGCCGGACGCCATGCGCGCAGCGCCGTCGGCGTGGCCGCCCTGCCGCAGGGCGTGTCCGTGGAAGTCGAGGCCGTCATCGCGCTGACCCCGGCCTGATACGCCCCACCCGACAGGAACCGCCATGACCGCCCCCCTGACCCCGAGCGCCATCCAGGCGCTTCGCGCCCACGCGCCCGGCACGCAAAGCTCGGTGCATTTCAATCACGCCGGCGCATCCTTGCCGTCCACGGCCTCGATCCAGGCCATTCACGCGCATCTGAAGCGTGAAGCGGCGCAGGGTCCGATGGAAGCGGGCGTGGCGGCGCGCGACCTGACCGAAGCGGCCCGCACGCTGGCCGCACAGCTGTTGAACGCGCAGGTCGAGGAGATCGCGCTGACCGGCGGCAACTCGCCGGGCTGGGGCGCCGCCTTTGCGGCGCTGCCGGCCTGGCGGCCCGGTGACCGCATTCTGGTGGGCCGTCACGAATGGGGCGGCAACCTGGCGGCCATGCGGCTGATCGCGCAGCGCGCGGGCGCCACGCTGGAGACCATCCCCTCGGACGACAGCGGCTGCGTGGATCCGCAGGCGCTGGAAGCCATGCTGGACGACAGGGTGCGGCTCATTGCGCTGACGTGGCTGCCCGCCAACGGCGGCCTCATCAATCCGGCCGCCGCGATCGGACGCGTGGCGCGCAAGCACGATATTCCCTATTTCGTGGACGGCGCCCAGGCAGTAGGGCAGATTCCCATCGACGTGCGGCAAGTCGGTTGCGACGTGCTGAGCGGCGCGGGCCGCAAGGCCTTGCGCGGACCGCGCGGCACCGGGCTGCTGTACGTGCGGCGCGAATTCCTGGATCGGCTCACGCCCGCCTTCGTGGACACGCATTCCGCGCCGCTGGGCGTGGACGGGGAACCCGTGCTGCGCGCCGATGCCGCACGCCTGGAATCCGCCGAAAATTCATTGGCGCTGCGTTGCGGCCTGGCCAATGCCCTGCGCGAAGCGCTGGATCTGGGCCTGGACACGATCCGCGCCACCATCGACGCCACTGCCCAGGCGCTGCGCGCCGAACTGGCGGCCATTCCCGGCGTGTCGATGCTGGACCAGGGGCGCGAGCAATCAGGGCTGGTCGCCTTCAACCTGGCCGGACAGGACGCGGCCGATGTTCAGCGCGCGCTGGCTGCACAGGGCATCACCATCGGCAGCAACGGCGTGCCGTACACGCCGCTGGACATGCAGGCCCGTGGTCTGGACCGGATCGCCCGCGCGTCCGTGAGCTATCTGACGAGCGGCGACGAAATCGATCGCCTGCTGCGGGCCTTGCGCAAGCTGGCGGCCTAGCGCGGCAATGGGCTCAGGCGCGGCCGGCCAGCGCCGGGCGCTTGGAAAACGGCGACCATTTCGTGAAGACGAGCAGGTTGCCCAGCATCACCAGCGCAAGGCCGGCGATTGCATAAGGTGTCCAGCGGTAGCCTTCGACCACCGTCGATATGCTTAGCGCCACGACCGGAAACAGCACCGTGCAATAGGCGGCCCGTGCGGGCCCCATGCGGCCGACCAGCGTCAGATACGCGGTAAAGCCCACCACGGAACCCACCACGGCCAGATACAGCAACGCGCCCACGTAAGCGGGCGACGAATCGAAGCTGAACGGCACGCCCGCGGCCAGGCAGCCGGCCAGCAGGATGCCCGCCCCGTAAAGCATGCTGTAGGCGTTGCCGGTCAGCGGCCGGATGCCCGCGCGCTGCTGCAGGGACGACAGCATGTTGCCCGTGGAAAAGCACAGGGTGCCGAGCAGCGCAAAGCCCAGGCCCAGCAGCGTCTCGTGGCTGGCCTGCTGGCTTGCCAGTTCCGGCCAGAAAAGCAGCACCAGGCCGCAAAACCCCAGCGCGCCCGCCGCCATGATGCGTGGCGCGATGCGCGTGCCGAACCAGAGCCGCGCATTGAGCGCGTTCCACAGCGTGGCGGCCGAAAACACCACCGACACCAGGCCGCTGGGGATCCACTGCGTGGCCGAATAGAAGCACAGGAAGTTCAGGCAGAACAGGCACAGGCCCTGACCCACGCACAGCCAATGACCGCGCCGGTCCAGCTTTTGCAGTTTGCGCAGGACAAGCAGCGCCACGAACAGCAGCAGGCCCGCCAGCGCGAAGCGGTAGAAGATCGACACCGGGATGGCCACCACGCCAAGCTGCAGCTTGATGGCGATCCAGGTGGAGCCCCAGATCAGGACGGTGAGCAGATACAGGGAAAGATTCATGATGCGACGGGCGCGGCAGGCCGCGCGAAGTGCTGATACGGACATCGGCGGCCATGTTTGATCGCCGGGCATCCAGTGTGCGCCCCGATGCCACGCCGCGATTGCCGGTTCTTGCGCTTTTGTCCGAATCGGGCGCGTCAAGCGCCCGTGGACGGGAGTAGCATTCCTTTCCATGGGCACCCCCGCTACGGCTCCGGCCGATTTCTCTGTTTTCCGCACGCTGTCGCGTTCGACCGCGACGCTTGAGCGCGCCGCGTCGCTGGGCGAGGGCATGGCGATCTCGCAGTGGTCGCGCACCGCCCGCGAAACGCTGGGCTACGAAACGCCCGGCCATCACACGCTGTCGCTATACCTGCGGGGCGGAGACCGGTCGTTTCGCGTGGGCCAGGACTCGCTGCATGGCGGCGCGGGCAAATTCTGCGTGCTGCCCGCCGAGCACCATTCCCGCTGGAGCATGAACGACAACGTGCATTTCCTGCACCTGTACATCGCCCCGCAGCGGCTGGCCCGCGAAGCCGTCATGCGGCTGGACTGCGAACCGCGGACGCTGGAACTGCGCGACCGCACCTACATCCACGACGACTCGCTGATCGACGTCTGCCGCCGACTCCTGGGCACGGACTGGAACCAGCCCGCCGACCGGCTGGCCGCCAGCAGCGCCGCCGAGACCGTGCTGCACCACCTGCTGACGCAGGGTGTCACGCGCAAGACCCCGCAACCGGTCCGCGGCGGCCTGGCGCCAGGCGTGCGCCGCCGCGTCATGGACTATGTGGACGCGCATCTGGCCGATGCCCTGACGCTGGACGAACTGGCCGGCGTCGCCGCGCTGTCCACGTATCACTTTGCCCGCATGTTCCATGCCTCGTTCGGCGAGCCGCCGCATGCCTGGGTGCGCGGCCGGCGCCTGGCCCGCGCCCGCAGCCTGCTGGCGGTCGGCAAAGGCGACCTGGCGGCCATTGCGCAAGCCAGCGGCTTTGGAAGCGCCAGCCACCTTGCCCGTGTCTTTCGCGATGCCATCGGCGTCACGCCGGGCCAGTATCGCAGCGCGCGCGCCAGCCACTGACCCGCCGATCCGGGATGCCGCCGGCCGCAACACGCGGTCTACAATGGCGCATCGCCCTAGCGGCTTCACTTGGCCTTTGCCGGCCTTCTCCCGCCTGCACCGACGCGATGCCGTCCCCGACCTCTCGCGATACTTCCCCCCTCATCGACAGCGCCGTTCAGCGCCCCTTGCGCGCGCACTGGCTGGCCGAGCTGATCCGATTGCGCGAAGCGCACTGGGGACCGCTCGAGGACGCGCAGGCGGTGCGCCAGGTGCGCCAGCTCGATGCCGGCCTGCCGGCGCGCATCCTCGCCCGCGCCGCGCTGCTGGCGCAACGCGAAAATCTGATTCCCCTTGTCGATGGCTGGCGCCGCAGCGCCGTGGCCATGCTGGCCATCCTGTTCGTCTTGGCCGTGCTCTCCGGCGCGGCCGCCGCCCTGGGCGCGCTGGGCGACGGCACGCGGGCCGTGAACGTGCTGTGGGCGATGGGCGCGCTTCTGGGGCTGCACGCGCTCACCTTTCTGCTGTGGCTGGCGAGCTTTCTGCTGCGGCCCGCCGCCGTCACCGGCCTGGGCCGCCTCTGGCTGTGGGCCACGCGCAAGCTCGCGCGCGGCCCCGATGGCGCGCTGGTGCCACAGGCCTTCCTGAACCTGCTGACGCGCGCGGGCGCGTTGCGCGGCCTGTTCGGCAGCATCAGCCATCTGTTGTGGCTGACGGCGTTGTGCGCCGCGCTGGCGACGCTGCTGGTGGTGCTGTCCACCGCCAGCTACCGGTTCGTCTGGGCCACCACGCTGCTCGCGCCCGATACGTTTGTGTGGCTGACGCAGGCCATCGGCTGGCTGCCGGCGCATCTGGGCTTTCCGATGCCCGACGCCGCGACCATACGCGCCAGCGACGGCATGCAAGTCCTGCCGGCCAGCGCGCAGGCGCAGTGGTCGCTCTGGCTGATCGGCGTCCTCGTGGTCTACGGCATCGTGCCGCGCCTGATTGCCGACGCGCTGTGCGTCGCGGCCACGCTGCGGGCCTTGCGCCGCGTGCGCATCGATCCCGCACTGGCCGGTTTCTCCACGCTGCGCGACCGGCTTGAGCCGCCCGCGCTGTCCACCGGCATCGACCGGCCCGTCGATCCCCTGCACGAACCCCGCGTGCGGGCGCCGGCGCTGGACGGACTGGGCGGTCAACCGGTGCTGCTGGCGCTGAAACTGCCCGCGGATCTGCCGTGGCCGCCCGCGGACCTGCCGGACGGCATCCGGCAGGCGGGCAACCTGGACACGCGCGAAGAACGCAACCGCGTGCTGGACGCGCTGGCGCAATCGGCCGCCGCGCGCCTTTTGATCGCGTGCGATGCGCGCCAGACGCCGGATCGCGGCACGCTATCCCTGATCGCCGACTTGTCAGCGCACGCGGCGCAGACGCGGGTCTGGCTGATCCTGCCGCAAGCCGGCGCCCACGTCCCCGCCGGGGCCGGCAACGAAACCCGCGCCGAGCTTTGGCGCGACCGTCTGCTGGCGCTGGGCCTGCCGGCCGACGCCATCCTGCTGGCACCCGTTGCACCGCTAACCTGGCTGGAGACCGGCCATGGCTGAACTCATCAAGATCGCGCTCGTTGGCCACACCAATACCGGGAAGACGTCGCTGCTGCGCACGCTGACACGCGACACCACCTTCGGGGAAGTGGCTGATCGGCCGGGCACCACGCGCCACGTCGAAGGCGCCCGCCTGCGCCTGGATGGCCGGCCCGTGCTGGAATGGTTCGACACGCCCGGCATGGAAGACAGCATCGCATTGCTGGAATACCTGGAACGGCTGGATCGCCCCGGCGAACGGCTCGACGGCCCCGCGCGAATCCGCCGTTTCCTGGACACGCCCGAAGCGCATGGCCGCTTCGAACAAGAGGCCCGCGTGCTGACCAAGATGCTGGACTGCGACGCCGCGCTGTACGTGATCGACGCGCGCGATCCGGTGCTGGGCAAGCACCGCGACGAACTCGCCATCCTGGCCGCCTGCGGACGCCCGCTATTGCCGGTGCTGAACTTCGTCAATGCGCCGGCGCACCGCGCCGACGCGTGGCGCGATGCGATGGCGCGGCTGGGCCTGCACGCCGTCGTGGAGTTCGACACGATCGCGCCGCCGCTCGATGGCGAGCAGCAGCTGTACGCCAAGCTTGGCGTGCTGCTGGACCGTCACGCAGGCGCCCTGGCCCGGCTGTCGGACAGCCTGGCCGCGCAACGCCGCCAGCGCCACGCCGCGGCCTACGAGCTGGTCGCGGACCTGCTGATCGACGTGGCCGCGCTGCATGTGTCCAGCGCCAGCGACGACACGGCGCTTGCCGCCGCTTCAAGCCAGTTGCGCGACCAGGTGCGCCAGCGCGAGCAGACCTGCGTCAACGCGCTGCTCGCGCTCTACAACTTTCGCGCCTCGGATTACGCCGACGACGCGTTGCCCTTGCAGGGCGAGCGTTGGGGCATGGATCTTTTTCATCCGCAGGCGCTCAAGGACATGGGCGTGCAGGTGGGCATGGGCGCCGCCGCGGGCGCCATGGCCGGCGCGGCCGTCGACCTCATGAGCGCGGGTCTCAGCCTGGGCACCGGCATGCTGATCGGCGCGGCGGCCGGCGGCCTGTGGCAGGGCGTCGAAAAGCTGGGCAAGCGCGTGGCGGGAAAGCTGCGCGGTTATCGCGAGATCAGTGTCGACGATGCCGTGCTGCGGCTGCTGGCACTGCGCCAACGGCAGTTGATCGAAGCGCTGGAGCGCCGCGGCCACGCCGCGCGCGAACCGTTGCGCCTGGACCTTCCCGACGACGAGGCCTGGCGCAAGGGCCCCTTGCCGGACGCGCTGAAAGAAGCGCGCAGCCGGCCGGAATGGTCGGCCCTGGGTAAACACCATGAAGACAGCGACCGGCGCAAGCGCATGCTGCTCGAATTGGCGAAAACCCTAGCATCCGCGCCGCTCCCGGCCGATTGACCGGCGGCCCGCGCGCCTCGCAGCACGCACCATTCACGGCATCCGGCAAGCGCGTGAATACCCCAATCCAAACCAATTGACGCTTAAACGAATGCGTCGATAAGATTCGATCTGCATCGGCGCGGGTCCGTCCCCGTCATGCCAATCACAAGGGGTTGGGTCTATCGACTCCAGCAGCAACGCCATGCCCCGGATGCCCTTTGGGGCCGGGGCCCTGTCACTTCTGTCGCGCAATCCGCGCACCACACGGAGCATGAGGGCTATGCGTATTTTTCCCCACTTCAAGCAGGCGGCGCTTGCCGCTGCCGTGGCCGCCTCGCTGGCCTTCAGCGCCGGCGCGGCCGCCAAAACGCTGCACTGGTCGTATCAAGGCGATGCCACGTCGATGGACCCCATGGCACTGAACGAAACCTTCACGCTGGGGTTCCAGGGCAACATCTATGAAACGCTGGCGGGCTACGACGGCAACCTGAAGCTCACGCCGCTGCTCGCCGAGAGCTGGGAAAATCCCGAGCCCACCAAGTGGGTCTTCAAGCTGCGCAAGGGCGTCAAGTTCCATGACGGCTCGCCCTTTACCGCCGACGACGTGATCTTCTCGTGGAAGCGCAGCCTGACGCCGGGCTCGGACATGAAGGGCTATGGCGCCAAGGCCAGCGACATCAAGAAGGTGGACGACTACACCATCGAAGTCACCACGCCCACGCCCAACCCCATCCTGCCGCGCGAATGGGTGTTCTTGTACATCATGAGCAAGAACTGGGCGGAAAAGAACAAGACTACCGAGGCCACCAACGTCAAGGGCGACAACCAGGGCAATTACGCCAACCTGCACGCCAACGGCACCGGTCCCTTCATGCTGACCGAACGCCAGCCCGACGTGAAGACGGTGCTCAAACGCTACGACGGCTACTGGAACAAGGACATCAAGACCAACATCGACGAGGTCGTCTTCCAGCCCATCACGCAGGAAGCCACGCGTGTGGCCGCGCTGATCTCGGGCGAAATGGACGTCGTGCAGCCGGTTCCCGTGCAGGACTGGAAACGCCTGGAAGACGCCAAGGGCGTCAAGCCGCTGACCGCGCCCGAAGCCCGCGCCATCTTCATCGGCATGGACCAGGACCGCGACGAGCTGCTGTTCTCCGACGTGAAGGGCAAGAACCCGTTCAAGGACGCGCGTGTGCGCGAGGCCGTCGTGCTGGCCGTGGACACCAAGGCCATCAACGAGAAGATCATGCGCAACGCGGCCAAGCCGCTGGGCACCCTGATCGCCACGTCCATCAACGGCTACGACGAATCGTTCGGCGCGCCGTACAAGCCCGATCCCGAGCGCGCCAAGAAGCTGCTTGCCGAAGCCGGCTATCCCAAGGGCTTCACCGTGACGATGGACTGCCCGAACGACCGCTACGTCAACGACGAGAAGGTCTGCCAGGCCGTGGCCGGCATGCTGGCGCGCGTGGGCATCAAGATCAACCTGCTGGCGCAGACCAAGTCCAAGTACTTCGGCAAGATCCTGCTGCAGGCCGGCAACCAGACCAGCATGTACATGCTGGGCTGGACGCCCAGCTCCACCGATGCGCACAACACGCTCCTGAACCTGACCTCGTGCCGCGACGCCAAGACGGCCGCGGGCCAGTTCAACCTGGGCGGCTACTGCAACAAGAAGGTCGATGAGCTGACCAGCAAGATCGGCGTCGAAACCGATCAGGCCAAGCGCAACGCGATGATCAAGGAAGCCTTTGGCATCGTGCGCAGCGACTTCGGCTACCTGCCGCTGCACCAGCAGCCCATGTCGTGGGGCGTGAAGGACAACGTCACCGTCACCCAGCGCGCCGACGACGTGCTCGACCTGCGCAACGTCGTGCTGCCGTAAACGCCGCGTGATGCAATCCCGGGCGGCGCGCGCCGCCCGGACGCGCCCGGCCCAGCCCCTACTCCCGCCTCGCGCGCGGAACGCGGCCCGGCGCCGTCCGAACCAAAGGGCTCTCAGACATGCTTTCCTTTATTGCGCAGCGGCTGGTGCAGTCGGTGCTCGTGATGTTGACGGTGGCGCTGATTGCGTTCTCCATGTTCCGCTACGTGGGCGACCCGGTCGCCAGCATGGTCGGCCAGGACACCACGCCCGAACAACGCGCGCAGCTGCGCGAACAGCTCGGCCTGGACGATCCGTTCATCGTGCAGTACGCCCACTTCGTCGCCAACGCGGTGCAGGGCGATTTCGGCATGTCGTACCGGCACCGCCGCCCGGTCAGCGAGCTGCTTGAAGAGCGCATGCCGGCCACGCTGGAACTGTCGTTCGTGTCCGCCGTCATGGCGCTGGCGCTGGGCATTCCGATGGGCATCTACACCGCACTCAAGCGGCACGGCGTGCTGTCCAAGGCATTCATGGCGATTTCGCTGGCCGGCATTTCGCTGCCCACCTTTCTTATCGGCATCCTGCTCATCCTGTTCTTCGGCGTGCAGCTAAGATGGCTGCCCAGCTTCGGGCGCGGCGACGTCGTCAGCCTGGGATGGTGGACCACGGGCTTTCTGACTAAGTCCGGGTGGCTCGCGCTCATCATGCCCGCCATCACGCTGGCGCTCTTTCAGATGACCCTCATCATGCGTCTGGTGCGCGCCGAGATGCTGGAAGTGCTGCGCGCCGATTTCATCAAGTTCGCGCGGGCGCGCGGACTGCCGGAACGGCTGATCAATTTCCGCCACGCGCTCAAGAACACGATGGTGCCCGTCATCACCATCACCGGGCTTCAGCTCGGCTCCATCATTGCCTTCGCCATCATCACCGAGACGGTGTTCCAGTGGCCCGGCATGGGGCTGTTGTTCATCCAGGCCATCAGCATGGTGGACATCCCCGTCATGGCCGCGTATCTGGTGCTGATCGCCTTCATGTTCGTGGTCATCAACCTGGTCGTCGACCTGCTTTACTTCGCCGTGGACCCGCGTCTGCGCGTGCAGAGCAAATGAATAGCGGTAAAAAAGGAAATCGCATGATTGCTCGCATCGCCCCCTTCTTCACGCGCGCCGCCGACAGCGACCTGTGGCACAGCTTCAAGCGTTCGCCCGGCGCCATCGTCGCCGCGGTCGTCACGCTGGTCATCGTGCTGGGCGCGTTGTTCGCGCCCGTCGTGGCGCCGCACAACCCCTTCGATCTCGCGTCGCTCAGCATCATGGACGCCAACACGCCGCCGGCCTGGGAAGAGGGCGGCAGCCCCGACTTCCTGTTGGGCACGGACGATCAGGGCCGCGACATCCTGTCGGCCGTGATGTATGGCTCGCGCGTGTCGCTGCTGGTCGGCTTTGCCTCGGTGCTGTTCTCGATGGTGCTGGGCGTGACCCTCGGCCTCATCAGCGGCTACGCGGGCGGACGCGTGGACAGCTTCATCATGCGCATCGCCGACGTGCAGCTTTCGTTCCCGGCCATTCTGGTGGCGCTGCTGATCGACGGCGTGGCGCGCGGCCTGCTGCCGCGCGACATGCACGACCAGCTGGCGCTGTATGTGCTGATCTTCGCCATCGGCATTTCCGGCTGGGTGCAATACGCGCGCACGGTGCGCGGCTCCACGCTCGTCGAGCGCAACAAGGAGTACGTGCAGGCGGCCAAGCTGATCGGCATCGGCCCCATCACCATCCTGCGCCGCCACATCCTGCCCAACGTCATGGGGCCGGTGCTGGTCATCGCCACCATCCACCTGGCGGTGGCCATCATCACCGAGGCCACGCTGTCGTTCCTGGGCGTGGGCGTGCCGCCCACCGCGCCGTCGCTCGGCACGCTGATCCGCATCGGCAACAGCTATCTTTTCTCGGGCATGTGGTGGATCTCCATCTTCCCCGGCATCGCGCTGGTGGCGCTGGTGCTGTCGGTCAACCTGCTGGGCGACTGGCTGCGCGACGCGCTCAACCCCAAGCTGCGCTGAGGACGTCATGGCCCTTCTGAACATCGAAGACATCCGCATCGAATTTCCCAGCCGCCGCGGCACGCTGGTGGCGGTGGACGGCGTATCGCTCGCGCTTGAGAAAGGCGAGATCCTGGGCGTGGTCGGTGAATCCGGCGCGGGCAAGTCCACGATCGGCAACGCCGTCATCGGCCTGCTCGAAGCGCCCGGCCGCCTGGCGGGCGGCGCGGTGCTGCTGAACGGCGAACGCATCGATACGCTCACGCCCGCGCAGAAGCGCAAGGTTCGAGGCCGGCGCATCGGCATGATCTTCCAGGATCCGCTGACCTCGCTCGACCCGCTGCAGACCGTCGAAAGCCAGCTGGTGGAAACGATGCTGGTGCATCTGGATCTGACGCACGACGCGGCAAAAAAGCGCGCCGTGCAGCTTCTGGCGCAGGTCGGCATCGACCAGCCCGAACTGCGCGTGCAGCAGTATCCCCATCAGTTCTCGGGCGGCATGCGACAGCGCGTGGTCATTGCGCTGGCGTTGTGCTGCGAACCCGAAGTCATCATTGCCGACGAGCCCACCACCGCGCTGGACGTATCCATCCAGGCGCAAATTCTGGATCTGCTCAGAAAGCTGTGCCGCGAAGAGCAGGTCGGCATGATCATCATCACGCACGACATGGGCGTCATCGCCGACGTGACCGACCGCGTGGCCGTGCTGTATCACGGCAAGCTGGTCGAGCAAGGCCCCACGGCCAAGATCCTGGGCGACCCCGACCATCCCTACACCCGCAGCCTCATCTCGGCCGTGCCGCGTCCGGACATCAAGCTCCGGCGCTTTCCGCTGGTGACCTACATCGAGGACGTGAAGACGCCCGCGCAACCGCTGGACCTGGCCACGCACTGGCTGGGCCAGCGCCGGGACTTCGGCAAGCGCACCGAAGGTCCGCTGGTCCAGGCGCGCGACCTGTCGATGCGGTTCGTGCTCAAGAGCGCCTTCTTCAAGCGCAACCAGCGCACGCTGGACGCGGTCAAGCGCGTGAACCTGTCCATCGGCGAAGGCGAGGTCTTTGGGCTGGTCGGCGAATCGGGCTCCGGCAAATCGACGGTGGCGCGGTTGATCTCGGGGCTTTACACGCCCAGCGAAGGTTCGGTCACGTTTGGCGGCACCGACCTCACGGCGCTCAAGGGCGAGAAGGAACTGAACCCGTTCCGGCGGCAGATCCAGATGATCTTCCAGGATCCGTTCTCGTCGCTGAACCCGCGCATGCGCGTGCTGGACATCGTGGCCGAGCCGATCCGCTTTCACAAGCTGGCCGCCAGCGAAGCCGAAACGCGCCGCATCGTGGCCGACCTGCTGGACGTGGTGGGGTTGGGCAGCCGCGCCGCCGAACGCTTTCCGCACGAGTTCTCGGGCGGGCAACGCCAGCGCATCTGCATCGCGCGCGCGCTGGCCACGCGGCCGCGCTTTTTGATCTGCGATGAGCCCACCTCGGCGCTGGACGTGTCCATCCAGGCGCAGATTCTGAACCTGCTCAAGGATCTGCAGGAAGAGCTGGGCCTGACCATGCTGTTCATCAGCCACGACCTGCCGGTGATCCGGCAGATGTGCGACCGCGTCGGCGTGATGCGCCACGGCGAACTGCTGGAAGTGGCCGACACCGAATCCCTGTTCGAACATCCGCAGCATCCCTACAGCCAACACCTGCTCGGCCTGATGCCTCGCCTGCAGTCCATGTCCCGCGAGGGGCTGGACGTGGTGAGCTGACACCGCGCGCCCCCGGAGCCCACTGACATGACCGCGACACGGCAGACCCTCTTCATCGGCGGCAAGGTATTCGACGGAGAAGGGCAGACGCTGCCCGGACACGGCGTGCTGGTCGAAGGCGCGCGCGTGGCTCGCGTGGCGCCGGCTGCGGAATTCTCAGGCTACGCTGGCGCCCGCGTGGACACCACCGGCATGACGCTCATGCCCAGCCTGGCCGATTGCCACGTGCATCTGGTCTACACGGGCGGCGCCGACCCCAACGCGCAATTGAGCAAGCAGGGCCCCGCGCAGATCACGCTGACCGCGCTGGAGAACGCGCAGGCCAGCCTGCGCGGCGGCGTCACGGCGCTACGCGACTGCGGCGGCAAGGATTATCTGGAATTCGGCGTGCGCGACGCCATTGCGCGTGGCGTGTTCCCCGGTCCCACCATCAAGGCCTCGGGCCGCATCATCTGCATGACGGGCGGCCACGGCAACCGCATCGGCCGCGTGGCCGACGGCTGCGAGGAAGTCGTCAAGGCCGTGCGCGAACAGGTCCACGCGGGCTGCGACCTCGTGAAGATCATGGCCACGGGCGGCGTCATGACGCCGGGCGTCAGCCCGATGGACGCGCACTACAGCTTCGACGAGATGAAAGCGGGCGTGCACGAGGCCAAGCGCTTTCGCAAAAGCACCGCCAGTCACGCGCAGGGCACGCAGGGCATCCTGAATGCGGTGCGCGCGGGCATCGATTCGATCGAGCACGGCATCTTCATGGACGACGACTGCCTGCGCGAGATGCTGGAGGCCGAGACCTACCTGGTGCCGACCATAGCCGCCGTGCGCAACATCATCGCCAATGCCGACAACGGCATTCCCGCCTACGCGGTGGAAAAGGCCCGCGCGGTGGAACAGCGGCATCGCGAGTCGTTCCAGATGTACTACAAGGCGGGCGGACGCATCGCGCTGGGCACCGACGCGGGGACGCCGTTCAACCTGCACGGCGAGAACGCGATGGAGCTGGCGTACATGGTGGAGTTTGGCATGACGCCGGTGGACGCGTTGATCGCCGGCACGTCACGCGGCCATGACCTGATGGGCATGACCGATCACGGCGTGATTGTCGAGGGCAAGGTGGCCGACCTGCTGCTGGTGCAGGGCGACCCCGCCGAAGACATCATGAAGGCCGCCGACAAGCGCTTTCACGTGGCCGTGCTGCGCAACGGCGAACTTGCGGCGGGAGCCTTGCCGTTCTGAACCTCAGGGCGCCGGTGCGGCGCCCTGCGAGTTGCGCATGAACATCTGGCCCAGGAACATTTCGATGGGTATGCGCTTTCCGTTGATGCCGACTTGACCATCGCGGTAGTCCGCCTCGAACTGGATCACGCCGTCCTCGATACGGGCCCAGGATGTTGCCGCGACCAGGCCGCGCACGCCTGCGGCTTCCCGCTCGGCCGCCGACCGGGCCGCCTCACGCGTCGCGCCCTTCAATTCCGCCCGCGCCGCGATCACATCGGCCATGTTCTCAGGCGACAGCTTCAGCCGCACGCTCACGTTGCGCACGACTTCCTTGATGATGGCGATAGGGTCGCGCTTCCAGAATGACGGCGCGTCCAGGCCGATATCCAGGCTGAGCGTCGACGTGCCATGCGCCGTGTCGACCTGCAGCGTCGACAGCGTGAAGCTGGGGCGGGCCAGAAGAAACTTCAACATATGAGACGCGGCAAGCATTCCGTCGCCCGAAAGCGGATCGGCCTTTTGCGCTTGCAACGGCGAGCTTGCGGTGGCGTCCTGAAACGCCTTTAGCGACGCGACATCCAAGTCCTTGCCGCTCGCCGCCATCTGCAGCTTGGCCACATGCAAGTGGCGCACGCTGATGCTGCCGACATCGAGCGTCATCTTGCCGGTCATGCGCTCGGGGGTTCCGTCCGACCCCAGCGTCAGCGCAATGTCCTTCAGGCCCAATGGCAGCTTGTCCAGATCGGAAGCCCATTGCTTCACCGTCAGCGTCGTGCTGCTTGCGGTGGACTCGGGTGCGCCCGTCAATTCATGCGATAACGCCAGATCATTGAGGGTCAGCGTGTAAGGGTTGCCCTTGATAACTTCAGTCAGCGAGGCCTTGCCGATGGCCAAGGACACCGCGTCGCGCGTGCCGTCGCCGGCATGTGCGACCTGCGCCTGCAAACCCGAGAAGTCGAACGTGATCGGATCGGCGGCATACTTGACGGGCGCCAGCGCCAGATCGCCGGAAAAGTCGCGGTCATAAGCGATCAGGAAGTTCGCCGTCACGGGGGCCGATCCTCCAGCAGCCGCAAACCACGCGGCGGCATCGGGCGTCTCCGTCATATGCAGCCGGCCCGCCGCCATCACGGGCGCGACGTCGCCTGACGCAAGCCGAGAGGCGGGAAACGGACCGTGTTCAATGTTGCTCGTGAACGCAAACGCCTTCTCGGCAGGCTTGGGCCCAGACTGCACCGTGACCTTCGCACCGAACCGCGCTTCGGAAGAAAACACGCCACGTTCGAACGACAGCAGTTCCAGCGCCACGGGCACGCCCACCTTCGCACCCAGGCGCTGCGCCTGCGCATTCAACCCCTGCACGTCCTGCGCCAGCCGGGATTCGATCTCTTTGCCGGTGTACCACGCGGTGCCGACCCACGCCGCGGCCACCACCGCCACCAACGCGCCACCCGCCACGATCCGCTTGTTCATGTTGCCCCTGTCCGTTTGTGAAACCCCGGGATTGCCGCGATCGGTCGCGTCAAAGAAAAACGGGCTGTCGAAAGACAGCCCGTGTCAGGCGCGCCGAGACGACTGCGGCGCGCCATTCGTTTCGCGGCAGCTTAGCGCATGCCGCCCATCACGCCGCCCATCGCCATCATCAGGAACTGCTGCAGCGGCATCTTCTTGCCGTTGAAGTCCACCTGGCCGTCGGCGTAGTTCAGGTAGGTGACGATGTTGTCGTTCTCGACCTTGCCCAGACCCATCGCGGTGGCCATGGTGCCGACCATTTCCACCTGGCCCTTGGCGGTCTGCGCGGCCTGCTCGGGGGCCACGCCGCGCATTTGCGGTTCGATGGCCATCAGGTCCGCCAGGTTGCCCTTGGACAGCACCAGCTTGGCATCCAGCTTCTTCAGGGCCTGCAACGCCATGTCGGACGCCTCGCCTTCCAGCGCGGCCGGCTTGACCAGCGCCATGTTCAGGTTGAAGGTCGACGTGCCGTTGGCGGTGCGCACTTCCAGCGGGGACACGGCCAGCGTCGGATTGCCGGCCAAGAGCTGCTCGAAGTTGGTCTTGAGCGCGGCCTTTTCTTCTTCCGTGAACTGCGGCGTCTGCTCTTCACCATTACTTTGCAGCATGCGGCGCGAGGCGGCCTCATAGACGTCGTTCAGCGACTTCAGCGCCTTGGAGTCCAGGTTCTGCGCGTCGACGACCAGCTTCATGCCGGCCATGTCCTTGGCCTGCACGTTGATCATGCCGAAGTCCACCGCCATCTTGGCGCCCATGGCCGGACCGTTCTCGGTCATGTCCACGGCGATCGACGTGTCCTTGAGCTGGACGGGCGGCTTTTCGCGGGACGTGATCGTCCAGTCCTTGAACGTCAGCTTCTGGCTGCCGACGTACATCTCGTTGGCAGCCGGCTTCAGGTCGCTGGTCAGGCTGATGCCCTTGACCGCCATGGCGGTGATGTCGCTGTTGTCGGACGGGCCCGAGAGCTCCAGGCTGTCGGCAGCCACGTCGAAGACACCGCGCTTGGTGGAGGTGGCGTACTCAAAGTCGCCCTTCATGCCCGAGAAGACGAGCTTGGTGGCGTCCTTGGCGACTTCGACCGGCGCCATGTTGAACTTGCCGGAAATGTCCTTGCCGTAGCTGACGCTGTAGTGGCCCGAGAGCGGCACGGCGCCCTTGGCGGCGGCGAACCAGTCCTTGACCGTGTCCGTCTCTTCCAGCGCGAATTCGCTGGCCACCATGGCCGGCATGAACTTGCCCGACTTCAGGTTGGAGAACGGCAGGGGACCGTGGCTCAGGTGTTCGACGAACACCACGTCGCGCTCTTGCGCGGGCTTGCCGTCAGCGGCGGGCGTGGTGAACTTGATGCGGTAGCGCGACAACGAGGTGAAGACGCCGCGGTCGAACGAGACCAGTTCGGCGACGGCGTTGATGCCCCATTTGTCCGCAACCTTCTTGAGCTCGACGTTCGAGTCCTCGATGGCCTGCTTGACGAATTCCTCGGCCTTTTGGCCCGTGTACCAGGCCGTGCCGGTCCAGACCGCGCCCAGCGCGACGACGATGCCAACTATTGCCGATTTCTTCATTGCATCCCTTTTATTTTGAATAGATGAAAGCCGACGGATTATAGGGAGGGCCGACTAGGGAAAACACTTATTTTGTTCGAAGTTAATACGAAATATTGCTGTTTGATTCTATAGGGACCTTTTGACCACTTGCTGCGCCGCCACATCAGCTACAATCCGCTTCGTGCGCCAAGCCAATCTGCGCACGTCCGCTAGGCCCTTCGCTGCCAAGCTTCGCCCCTGATGGGCGCTTCCCTTTTCTCCTTATACCGACCGCCTGGATTGGAGTCTCTCAAATAGAGCGACAGGCTGCCGCTGGAGCTGTTTTGACTACCACTTCCCCTTTCGCCGACCTCGGGCTGGCTGATTCGCTGTTGCGCGCCATTGCCGATACCGGCTACACCGCGCCCACGCCCATTCAGGCCCAGGCCATTCCCCAAGTGCTGAAAGGCGGCGACCTGCTTGCAGCCGCTCAAACCGGCACCGGCAAGACCGCCGGTTTCACGCTGCCGATCCTGCAGCTGTTGTCGCAGAAAAAGCCCGAGGCTCGCAAGCCTGGCCGCCCCCGTTGCCTGATCCTGACCCCGACGCGTGAACTGACCGCACAGGTGGCCGAATCGGTGCAGACCTATGGCAAGTACACCTCGCTGACGTCCATGGTGATGTTCGGCGGCGTCAATATCAACCCCCAGATCTCCGCACTGCGCAAGCCGCTGGACATCCTGGTCGCCACCCCGGGCCGCCTCTTGGACCACTGCGGCCAGAAGACGGTGGACCTGTCGGGCGTGGAAATCCTGGTGCTGGACGAAGCCGACCGCATGCTGGACATGGGCTTCATCCGCGACATCCGCAAGATTCTCGCCCTGTTGCCCAAGCAGCGCCAGAACCTGCTCTTCTCGGCCACGTTCTCCGACGAGATCCGCACGCTTGCGCGCGGCGTCCTGAACAATCCGGGCGAAGTCTCGGTCACCCCGCGCAACACCGCCACCGAACTCGTCACGCAGACCGTGCACATGGTCGAGCAGCACCACAAGCGCGACCTGATCAGCCACATCATCCGTGAAAGCGGCTGGCACCAGGTGCTGGTCTTCACGCGCACCAAGCACGGCGCCAACCGCCTGGCCGAAAAGCTCGTCAAGGACGGCCTGACCGCCGCGGCCATCCACGGCAACAAGAGCCAATCGGCCCGCACGCGCGCGCTGGCCGGCTTCAAGGACAGCACCGTGACCGTGCTGGTCGCCACCGACATCGCCGCCCGGGGCCTGGACATCGACCAGCTGCCCCAGGTCGTGAACTTCGAGCTGCCCAACGTGCCGGAAGACTACGTCCACCGCATCGGCCGCACGGGCCGCGCGGGCGCCACCGGCGCCGCGGTCTCGCTGGTCGACAACAGCGAAATCAAGCTGCTCAAGGACATCGAGCGCCTGATCAAGAAGACCATCGAGCGCAAGCCGGTGGAAGGCTGGACGCCTCCGGCCACCAGCGCGGCGTCGTTCGAGCGCCAGGAGCGTGACGAAGACACGCGCAACATGCGCGGCGGCCATCGCAATGGCGGCCGCGGCGGCAACGGCGGCTCGGGCCGCTCGCGTCCCGCCCAGGGCCAGCCGCGCGCGGCGGCAGGCGGCCGCGCGCCCGCGCCGGCCCGCGCCGGTGAAGGCCGTGGCAATGCCGGTTCGCGCGAGGGCAAGCCCGCCGACCGTCCGGCTCACGCCGGCCGCGCCGAAGGCCGTCCCCAGCAGAACCGCCGTCCTGAAGGTTCTTCGCGCCCGGCCGGCAATGCGCCCGCCGGCCGCCCGGCCGAAGGACGCTCGGGCCAAGGCCGTCCGGGCGGTGCGCCCCGCGCCGCGCTGCTGAGCAAGTAATATCACTGGCAACCTCGACACTGCGACCCACGGACCCGCGCCATCATGCCTTTATCCACCTGGTTGACGTTCTTCCTGGCTTCCTGGGCCATTTCGTTCTCACCGGGCGCCGGCGCGATCTCGGCCATGTCGTCAGGCCTGAAGTACGGCTTTGCTCGCGGCTACTGGAACACGGCAGGCCTGATCCTGGGCATCCTGTTCCAGTTCGTCGTGGTGGCCGTGGGCCTGGGCGCCGTGCTCGCCACCTCGGAAATGGCGTTCAACGTCGTCAAGTACCTGGGGGTGGCCTACCTGGTCTACCTCGGCGTGCGCCAGATCCGCACGGATGCCGCACCCGTTGCGGTGGACGCGGGCGATCCCCGCAAGGCGTCCATCCGCGATCTGGTGATGCGCGGTTTCCTGATCAACACCATGAACCCAAAGGGCACCGTGTTCCTGTTGGCCGTGGTGCCGCAATTTGTGGACCCCGCGCTCTCCTTGACGCCGCAGTACGCGGCGCTTGCGGCAACGCTGGCGTTCACCGACCTGGTGGCGATGGGCGTGTATACGCTGCTGGCGGCGCGCGTGTTGCGCCTCTTGCGCGATGCCAAGCACATCCGCTGGATGAACCGGACCTTCGGGTCGCTCTTCATCCTGGCGGGCGTGTTCCTGGCGACCTTCCGCCGCCACAACTGAATCAAAAAGCGTGGGGCACGTGCCGGCAACGGCGCGTGCCCCACATGTTTTCGTGCACGACACCGGACCGCGCCGGCCTGATTGACGGCGCCAAGCAGAAACCTCCGATATGAGCATTTCCAACGAAGTCGCACGGCGCCGTACGTTCGCCATCATTTCCCACCCTGACGCGGGCAAGACCACGCTGACGGAAAAGCTGCTGCTGTTCGCAGGCGCGATCCAGATCGCCGGCAGCGTCAAGGCGCGTAAGGCGTCGCGCCATGCCTCGTCCGACTGGATGGAAATCGAAAAGCAGCGCGGCATTTCCGTGGCGTCTTCGGTGATGCAGATGGAATACCGCGACTGCGTCATCAACCTGCTCGACACCCCGGGCCACCAGGACTTCTCCGAAGACACGTACCGCGTGCTGACGGCGGTGGACGCCGCGCTGATGGTGATCGACGCGGCCAACGGCGTCGAGCCGCAGACCATCCGCCTCCTTCAGGTCTGCCGGGCGCGCAACACGCCGATCATCACGTTCATCAACAAGATGGACCGCGAAGTGCGCGAGCCCCTGGAACTGCTGTCGGAAATCGAAGGGCACCTTGGCATGGACGCCGTGCCGTTCTCGTGGCCGGTGGGCATGGGCAAGTCGTTCGGCGGGGTGTTCGACATCCGCCGCGACCGCATGCGCGTGTTCCGTCCTGGCCAGGAGCGCCGTTCCGACAACGACGACTTCATCGAAGGTCTGACCAACCCCGAGATCGCCAAGCGCTTTGGCGGGGCGTTCGATCAGGCCAGCGGCGAGATCGAGCTCATCAACGAAGCAGCGCCGGCGTTCGACCGCGACCAGTTCCTGGCCGGCAAGCAGACGCCCGTGTTCTTCGGTTCCGCCATCAACAACTTCGGCGTGCAGGAAGTGCTGGACGCCCTGGTCGACCAGGCGCCGCCCCCGGGCCCGCGCACGGCCCTGCAACGCGAAGTGCAGCCCGAAGAACCCAAGTTCACCGGCGTCGTCTTCAAGGTGCAGGCCAACATGGACCCGGCGCACCGCGACCGCGTTGCATTCGTGCGCGTGAGCTCCGGCCGCTTTGAACGGGGCATGCGCCTGAAAGTGGCGCGCACCAACAAGGAAATGCGCCCGAACAACGTGGTGTCGTTCCTGTCGCAGCGCCGCGAACTCCTGGACGAGGCCTACGCCGGCGACGTCATCGGCATCCCCAACCACGGCGTGCTGCAACTGGGCGACGTGCTGACCGAAGGCGAGACCCTGCAGTTCACCGGGCTGCCGTTCTTCGCCCCGGAACTGTTCCAGGCGGTCGAAGTGAAAGACCCGCTGCGCACGAAGCAGCTGCGCACCGGCCTCACCCAATTGGGCGAGGAAGGCGCCATTCAGGTGTTCCGTCCCGATGTCGCCGGCGGCTCGCTGCTCTTGGGCGCGGTCGGCCAACTGCAGTTCGAAGTGGTCGCGCACCGCCTGAAGACCGAGTATGGCGTCGAGGCCCGGATGCTGCCGTCGCGCTACACAATGGCACGTTGGATTACGTCTGAAAACCCCAAGGCGCTGCGCAAGTTCATGGATGCCAATGCCGCCCATATCGCCTATGATGTGGTCGATGCTGCGGCGTTTTTGATCGGTTCTCCCGCGCAGTTGCGCGTCGCCGAGGAACTGTATCCCGATGTGAAATTCCATGCCATGCGGGAGCACGGCGGCAAGGTTTTCGGAGACAAAGCGTAGACCCGTTCGGGTTCCGCACGGCAGATTGAGGGTAGCAATGTCTTGGCGTTTTTTGATCGCAACGCTCCTGATCGCGCTCGGCGCGTCGGCTTGGGGCGGTATTCAACTGGGTGACTGGCTGGTGGCGCACGCGCCCGCGGCCGCACCCGCTCCTGGGCAGGACGCCGCCGCGTCCCAGCAGCCCGTGCTGGACGCCAATGGCCGTCCGTACGTGGCGCAGCCGCCGCAACCGCGCATCGATGGCACGCTGGGCGTGCCGGACAAGCCGGCCGACCGCGAATGGCAGGTCAATACCGTGTCGCTGTTCGACACGGTCAGCGACCCGGCCGTCCAGATCTCTCGCGAACGCATCAGCCCCGAACAGGCGCGCGAAATCGCTGCCTCGTCGCAGGTGCCGCTGCCCTCGGGCACGTCGGACGTCAGCACCATGGACCTGCTGGTTCCGGGCACGTCGACCGCCATTAATGGCGGCGTGGCCGCCGGCGGCAGCTACGGCACGCCGCAAA
The DNA here is from genome assembly GCF_037039475.1 of Achromobacter sp. E1. NCBI lineage: Bacteria > Pseudomonadati > Pseudomonadota > Betaproteobacteria > Burkholderiales > Alcaligenaceae > Achromobacter > Achromobacter sp. E1. The sequence continues at coordinate 136,888 of NZ_CP146253.1, read as the reverse complement.
TGGTGCAGGCGCCCCCGCCGCCGCCCAACACGGCGCCGGCTCCCGGCGCGCAGGGCTGGCAGGATGCGCTGCGGCGCGAACTGGCCCATTGCGCCACGCAAGGCTTCTTCGAGCGTCCCTCGTGTTCCTGGAACGCGCGCAACAAATACTGCGCACCGAACCGAGCCTGGGGCACGATGGCCGAATGCCCGGCCCGTCCGCAGTAAGGTCTCTGCAGCGGCATATCAGCCTGCCTGCACAGCTTTCCGGCATAAAAAATGGCGCCCCGCGGGGCGCCATTTCCTTTGCAGCCAAGTGCCTTATTCGGGCACGGACATCTGGCTTTGCAGGTAGTTCTGGATGCCGACCTTGTCGATCAGGTCGATCTGGGTTTCCAGGTAGTCGATGTGCTCTTCGGTGTCGTCCAGAATGTCCTGGAACAGATCGCGCGACACGTAGTCCCGCACCGATTCGCAATACGCAATGGCTTCCTTGACGGTTGCCTGGGCAGCCGTCTCGAGCTTCAGGTCACAGGCCAGCAGTTCCGGCACGTCTTCACCGATCAGCAGCTTGTGCAGGTCTTGCAGATTGGGCAGGCCGTCCAGCATGAAAATGCGGGCGATCAGACGATCGGCATGCTTCATTTCGCCGATCGATTCTTCGTACTCGTGCTTGCCCAGCTTGTCGAAGCCCCAATGGTTCAGCATGCGGGCATGCAGGAAGTATTGGTTGATGGCCGTCAGCTCATTGGTCAGTTGCTTGTTGAGAAACTGGATGACGGTTTTGTCGCCTTTCATGATGGACTCCTTGCAGTCAGGCGCGACGCGAGCGCATCGCGACAAAGGAGCGCACGATGCCGCGCGTACGCAACCCGTGCAGACTACCATTCGGCGCAGGGCCGCGCCTAGCCTTGCGCTGCATTTGGTAAACGGCTTTAGGAGCGCAACAAGAAAGCGACAAGCTAATGAGAATGAGTATGCGTGCGTGAGGCCTTGCATGCTCGGGGACGGATTGGCGCGGCTTTGCGATGCGCGTCACGCCGAATCGGACGCGCACACGCCGGGCTTTGTTCGCCGGATGCGCATTGATGGTGCCCGATCCTGCCCTGCCAGCGCAACGCGCGCGCTCGTTGCATATCAGCAACCGCAGCGGGTCGTATTGACCGCCCTCAATATTGACCGCTCACAACCTACGCGGTGCGCCGCGTCGCGAGCCAGATGCCGAACGCGATGGGAACGATGCCCAGCAGGTCCAGCCACGAAACGGGCTCGCGCAGCACTACCCATCCGAAGAGCAGGCCCAATGGCGGCATCAGGAAATGCAGCGCGCTCGCCGACGTGGCGCTGGCGCGGCCCAGGATCATGAACCACAGGTAGTAGCCGCCCATCGACACCGCCACGATCATGTAGGCCATGCTCCAGATCAGGCTCGTGGTCAGGCGCGCATCGCCCAGGCTCTCGGTGGCCAGCGCAAATGGCAGCAGCGCCGCGGCGCCGGCCAGCGACTGAATGCCGGTCGACGTCCACAGACCGGAAGTGGGCTTGAGCCGCTTGTAGAGCAGCGTGCCGGCCACCAGCGCCACCAGGCCACCCGTGACGAGCAGCGTCCCGTGCAGGTCTTCCTGCATGCCGGTCAAACGCGACCGCAACACCAGGGCGACGCCCGCCAGGCCCAGACACAGCCCGAGCATTTTGCGCCAGCTCAGACGCTCGCCCAGCATCGGCCCGGCCAGCACGCCGATGAGCAGCGGATTCGTGCTGATGAGCACGGCCGTGAACGCGGACGACACCGTGGTCATCCCCGACCAGCTCAGGCCCAGATACAGCGCGTTGTTGAGCACCCCCAGCAGGACCAGCGCCGCCAGGTCGCGGCCGGAAGGCAGCTTCCAGCGGCCGCTGGCCGCTGCCAGTCCCAGCATCAGCGCGCCCGCAATCAGGAAACGGATCGTCAGCAGAGTAAGCGGCGGACAATCGCGCACCGCGATCTTCGCGGCGGCAAAGGCCGAACTCCACAGAAAGCAGAACGCGGCGATCGGCGCCAGGCTGATGCCAGGGCGGTCGTTCGCGGGCAAGGCGCAAGCAGAGGTGGAGAGAGCCTTCATGGCGGGTCCGGCAATGTGGGACTGCGGCCGCGGTGGCGGCGGGATGCAGGCATTCTCCTCGCGGCCCCATCCATTGACAAACTCTTTATTCGGATCGAAAGTATTTGAAAATCAAATGGCTCGGGGGTGCCCCATGCTTGATCTCGACCTGTTGCACAGCTTTGTGTCGGTGGTGGATGCCGGCGGATTCACAGCCGCCGGCGAACGCGTGCACCGCAGCCAGTCCACCGTCAGCCAGCAGATCCGCAAGCTTGAAGACACGCTGGAATGCCCGTTATTTTTGCGCGAGGGCCGCCAGGTTCAGCTCACCGAGGAAGGCGAACGCCTGTTGGGTTACGCGCGCCGGATGCTGGCGTTATCCACCGAGGTCCGCGAAGCCGTCAGCGGCCGCAAGCGCGTGGACGTGATCCGCCTGGGTATTCCGGACGATTTTGCGGTCGACGCGCTGACGGCGGTCGTCGCCCAATTCGCGCGGACACGGCCGGGCGTGCAGTTGTCGGTGCGTTGCGATCTGACCGCCGTCCTGACCCGCAGCCTGGAGCGCGGGGATCTGGACGTGGCGTTGCTCAAACGTGAGCCCGGTGCGGGCGCGGCGTTGGCGGCATGGCCGGAACGGCTGCACTGGATCGGTAGCGATTCGGTGCAGCTTGCCCTGGGCGCGGAGGCGCCGGTGCCCCTGGTCGCCTTTCCGCAGGGCTGCATCTACCGCAACCGTGCGATCCACGCGCTGGAATCGGCCGGACGGCGCTGGCGCATCGCCTATGAAAGCCCGAACCTGTCGGGGGTGCAGGCCGCCCTGGCCGGCGGCCTGGGCATCGCGCTGCTGGAACGCCGCTGCATCGGCGCCGGCCACCGGATCCTGGACGTGGGCCTGCCCGCAGTACCGCCTTCGGAATTGGCGTTATGCGTGGCCGGCCCCGCACGTGAACCCGCGCGTCAGCTGGCGATGGATATCAGGGATTTTTGCGAGAAGGAAATGACGCGGCTCGCCGCATGAAGGCAGCGAGCCGGTAAAGACACCAATGCTCAGGCGATGGCAACCAGCGGAATCGGGAAGCTGCTGTTGGCAGCCGGCGTGTCCGATTCGACAAGGGCGGGAGCATTGACCGGAACCGCGATGGAGCGCACGTCGCACACGCTGGAGCAGCGGCCGCCCGGCAGGTATTCGGCGGCGGTTGCCGCGCAGCAGCCGCAGCACGTGGCCACGCCCAGCTCGAACTGCAGGTCGGAAAGCGTCGACGCGCCGGCGTCCACGCTGGCGCGGACTTGGCGTTCGGTGATGGCATTACATACGCAAATGTACATGCGAATGATTATCGAAAAATATTCATGCCCTGACAAGCCCTTCGCGCAAATAAATTTGCAACCGAACTGTCACGCAAGCCGTTGAAAACAGGGACGAATTTGCCGAAGCACGTCCCTTATTTCAGCGTGCGGAGGCTTGCGCCTTGCGCAGCGCGGCGGGGGCAATCCGCAGCGCTTCACGGTACTTTGCCACCGTCCGGCGCGCAATCACTATCCCCTGATCGGCCAGTTTTTGCATGATCTGGCTATCCGACAACGGCTTGGCGCGGTTCTCGTCGGCCACCATCTGGCGGATGTAGGTCTGCACCGCGGTGGCCGACGTGGCGTCGCCGCCTTCTGTCGACACGCCTGTTCCAAAGAAGCGCTTGAGCTCCAGCGTGCCGAACGGAGTGAGCATGTACTTCTGTGTTGTGGCCCGCGAAATGGTCGATTCATGTAAGCCCAGCTCACCGGCGATGTCCTTCAGGATGAGCGGACGCATCGCCGCCGGCCCCTGGCTGAAGAAAGCCGTCTGACGCTCGACGATGGCCTGCGACACGCGCAGGATGGTGTCAAAGCGCTGCTCCACGTTGCGGATCATCCATTTGGCCTGCTGCAGCTGGGCCTGCAGGCCGGCGTGGGCGGATTCCTTCTGGTTGCCCAGCATCTGGGCGTACAGCCCATTGATCTGCAGCCGAGGCACCGCGGCGCTATTCAGCGTGGCCTGCCAGCCGCGCCGCGTCTTGCGGACGATGACGTCCGGCACTGCGTACTCGGCCGCCGGCACGGTCCAGGCCCGGCCCGGCCGGGGTTCCAGGCGCAGGATCAGCGAATGCGCCGCGCGGAACGTGGTCTCGTCGCAGCCGACCGCCGCACACAGACGCGCGGCGTTGCCGGTTGCCAACAGCGGCAGGTGCTCGGCGCAGATCCGGCGCGCACAGGCAAGCACGACGGGGTCAGCCGCCTCCGGCAGCAAGGTGAGATCGGGATTGCGCAGTTGCAGTTGCAGGCATTCAGCCATGTCGCGCGCGCCGATGCCCACCGGGTCGAACGATTGCAGAAGCGACAGGGCGGCGCGCAGCTCGTCCATGTCGGGCTCCATTTCGGCAGGGAGCCAACCCAGAATTTCATCCAGCGGCGAACCCAGGTAGCCGTTTTCGTCCAGTTCGTCGATCAGCAGGGACGCCAGCGCGGCATCGCGCGGCGCGGCGCGCGTCAGGGCAAGCTGACCCAGCAGATGTTCGCGCAGCGTGTCCGGCCGCGCCGCCTCGGGCAGGCTGGCGTCGTCGTCGGGATACACCCCGCCCGAGCCAGGCATCTCGTCGATGGCGGTCTCGCGCTCGGCCGCCGGTTCGTCGTCCTGAACCGAAGATTCGCGCTCGGATTCGGCCCGATCCTCCGCCGTCGCCGGCTCGTCCTCGCGATCCAGCAGGGGATTCTCGGCCAGCACTTGCGAGATTTCCGCTTCAAGGTCGAGCGTGGACAACTGCAACAATCGGATCGATTGCTGAAGTTGTGGGGTCAGCGTCAGGTGCTGGCCAGGCCGCAGTTCTAAAATTGGACGGGTCATAGGTACAATATTTTGCATGATGAATCTGACTTCGCCCGCAAGCGTTCGCCAGGACTGCCGATTGATCGGTCAGACCCTGCTCAAACTGGCGCTTCCCCGACTCGTTCTGCGCGCGATCGTCATCGCCGTCGCCCTGGTTGTCTGGTATCTCGTCGCCACGTGGATACTGGATTTCGGCAAGCGCATGAACTATGACTTTCTGCACACGCTGGGCCAGCCGACCATGGACATGGCGCAGCGGATCAACCCCTATCTCTGGTGGGTGATTGCCGGCATCTGGACGCTGATCGTCTTCTTCTCGGTGCGCGCGTGGTTCTACGCCAGCCTGGCTTCCGGCGCCGCAACGCCCGTCGGCACGGATACGCTGGCCGAACTGGCGCCGAACCTGTCCGAGGAATCGCTGGGCGTGCTGCGCTGGACGTGGGGCGACCGCCAGGAACCCTTCACCGTCGGCGACCTGCGCCGCTCGCTGTACGAGCTGCGCCACAACCGCGTCGGCAAGATCGACATGGTGGCCGAGCAGGCCCGGATTCTTGAAGGTGCCGCCAACCGGCCGACCCGGGATCCTCGGGATGACGGCCGCCGCAGTGACGACCGACGCATTGATCCCCGGGTTGACGGTCCGCGCGAACCGCGTGGCGATCGTTACGTCGAACCCCGCATCGGCCCAGCCCGTTAATTTCACTTATCCAAATCCGACTCAAGGCCGCCGCAAGGCGGCCTTGCTGTTTGCGCCGCCAATCCCCGCCAACGTCCCCGATCGACCGAGAAAACAGCCACAAGCTCCCGGATCAAGCGGCCTTACCGAGCTGCCTGCGATCCCGCGCAAACGCCCGCACCGCGATCCGTCCCTCGCTTTTTCCGTTTGCGCTTCCCGAAAAAGTGTGTTTGACTAGCACCCTATGGCCGCTCACCGCACCCCCTTCGCGATTGCCTCCGGACGCTCCGCCGCTCCGGTCGCCGGCCTGCGCGCTCGTACCTCCTTCATCGCGCTATCGCTATTGCTACCGATCGGTTGCCGGGCCTAGTGTCCCCGTGGTAGCTCGGCAGCCACGCTTGCCACACGCGATTTTCCCCTTTTATCTCTGAATCCTGCCGTCCATCACGGCAACCCCTGGCACAAGACCGTCATCCGGTCGCGATGCCGACGAGCGCCAAGCGCGCCGGGATTCACAAGAAACCGATCGAGGTGTAGTGATGATGCTTGCCAACCCCGCCACCAAATACGTCCCCTTCGCGCCCTTTGCCCGCGATTTCTCCGAACGCACCTGGCCCAGCCGCCGCATCACCAAGGCGCCGATCTGGATGAGCACGGACCTGCGCGACGGCAATCAGGCGCTGATCGAGCCGATGAGCGTGGAACGCAAGGTCCGCTTCTTCGAGCAGCTCGTGAAGATCGGCTTCAAGGAAATCGAAGTGGGCTTTCCGTCCGCATCGCAGACCGACTTCGATTTCGTGCGCAAGCTCATCGATGAAAAGCGCATTCCCGACGACGTGACCATCATCGTGCTGACCCAGTCGCGCGAAGACCTGATCAGCCGCACCGTGGAAGCCGCCGCCGGCGCCAAGCAGGCCATCGTCCACATGTACAACGCCTGCGCGCCCGCCTTCCGCAAGGTGGTGTTCAACATGTCCAAGGACGAGATCAAGAACATCGCCACGACCGGCACGCGCCTCATCAAGCAGTACACGTCGCAACGCCCCGAAACGAAGTGGGGCTACGAATACTCGCCCGAGGTCTTCAGCACGACCGAACCCGAATTCGCGCTGGAAGTGTCCAACGCCGTGGCCGACGTCTGGCAGCCCACGCCCGACGCCAAGATGGTGCTGAACCTGCCCGCCACGATCGAAGCCACCACGCCCAACCTGTACGCCGACCAGATCGAGTGGATGCACAAGAACCTGGCCCGCCGCGACAGCATCGTGCTCAGCGTCCACCCGCACAATGACCGCGGCACCGCTGTTGCCGCCGCCGAATTTGCGGTGATGGCCGGCGCCGACCGCATCGAGGGTTGCCTCTTTGGCAGCGGCGAGCGCACCGGCAACGTCGACCTCGTCACGCTGGCCCTGAACCTCTACACGCAAGGCGTGCATCCCGGCCTGGACTTCTCGGACATCGACGAAGTGCGCCGCTGCGCCGAATACTGCAACCAGTTGCCCGTCCATCCGCGCCATCCGTACGCCGGCGACCTCGTCTTTACCGCATTCTCGGGCTCGCACCAGGACGCCATCAAGAAGGGCTTTGCGTTGCAGAAGCCGGACGCGGTCTGGGAAGTGCCTTACTTGCCGATCGACCCCGCCGACCTCGGCCGCAGCTACGACGCCGTGATCCGCGTGAACAGCCAGTCGGGCAAGGGCGGCGTGTCGTACCTGCTTGAGCAGGAACATGGCCTGGTGTTGCCGCGCCGCCTGCAGATCGAATTCAGCCGCGCCATCCAGCGCGTCACGGACGAGACCGGCCGCGAAGTCACCGCCGACGACGTGCACACGATCTTCAACCGCGAATACCTTGAGCAAAAGGCGCCGTGGAAGCTGATCCGCCATCGCATCGACGGCGACCCGTCGGCCGGCGAAGGCCAGCACTTCAGCATCGAAGCCGAACTTGAATTCAACGGCGAACGCCGTGTGGTGCGCGGCAAGGGCGACGGCGCGATTTCCGCCTTCGTGGCCGCGCTGGACGTGCCGGTTCGCATCATGGACTACCACGAGCACGCCATCGGCACCGGCACCGGCACGCGCGCCGCGTCCTACGTCGAACTGCGCGTTGGCGAATCCGCCACGGGCTTTGGCGTGGGCATCGACCGCGACATCGTGACGGCGTCGTTCCAGGCCGTGCTGAGCGCCGTGAACCGCCACATCAATTCGGGCGCCGTCACCGCCGAACAGGAAACCGCCGAAGCCGTGTGATCCACGACCAGGCCTGAAGCCCCCGACAACGGGGCACAAAATGAAGCCCGCCTTATCCGGCGGGCTTTTTCATTGCGTGTGATCCGTCTTTGCTGGGTAAGGTGAAGCACGGTGTAGCAAGGTGTCTGACACCCTTGGGAGGCCGGCTTGGCATGACGAGGATTTCGCCAGGGTGTCAGACACCAATCCGAACCTGCCCGCCACGATCGAAGCCACCACGCCCAACCTGTACGCCGACCAGATCGAGTGGATGCACAAGAACCTGGCCCGCCGCGACAGCATCGTGCTCAGCGTCCACCCGCACAATGACCGCGGCACCGCTGTTGCCGCCGCCGAATTTGCGGTGATGGCCGGCGCCGACCGCATCGAGGGTTGCCTCTTTGGCAGCGGCGAGCGCACCGGCAACGTCGACCTCGTCACGCTGGCCCTGAACCTCTACACGCAAGGCGTGCATCCCGGCCTGGACTTCTCGGACATCGACGAAGTGCGCCGCTGCGCCGAATACTGCAACCAGTTGCCCGTCCATCCGCGCCATCCGTACGCCGGCGACCTCGTCTTTACCGCATTCTCGGGCTCGCACCAGGACGCCATCAAGAAGGGCTTTGCGTTGCAGAAGCCGGACGCGGTCTGGGAAGTGCCTTACTTGCCGATCGACCCCGCCGACCTCGGCCGCAGCTACGACGCCGTGATCCGCGTGAACAGCCAGTCGGGCAAGGGCGGCGTGTCGTACCTGCTTGAGCAGGAACATGGCCTGGTGTTGCCGCGCCGCCTGCAGATCGAATTCAGCCGCGCCATCCAGCGCGTCACGGACGAGACCGGCCGCGAAGTCACCGCCGACGACGTGCACACGATCTTCAACCGCGAATACCTTGAGCAAAAGGCGCCGTGGAAGCTGATCCGCCATCGCATCGACGGCGACCCGTCGGCCGGCGAAGGCCAGCACTTCAGCATCGAAGCCGAACTTGAATTCAACGGCGAACGCCGTGTGGTGCGCGGCAAGGGCGACGGCGCGATTTCCGCCTTCGTGGCCGCGCTGGACGTGCCGGTTCGCATCATGGACTACCACGAGCACGCCATCGGCACCGGCACCGGCACGCGCGCCGCTTCCTACGTCGAGCTGCGCGTCGGCGAATCCGCCACGGGCTTTGGCGTGGGCATCGACCGGGACATCGTGACGGCGTCGTTCCAGGCCGTGCTGAGCGCCGTGAACCGCCACATCAATTCGGGCGCCGTGACCGCCGAACAGGAAACCGCCGAAGCCGTGTGATCCACGACCAGGCCTGAAGCCCCTGACAACGGGGCACAAAATGAAGCCCGCCTTATCCGGCGGGCTTTTTCATTGCGTGTGATTCGTCTTTGAAGGGCAAGGTGAAGCACGGCGTGGCAAGGTGTCTGACACCCTTGGGAGGTCGTCTTGGCATGACGAGGATTTCGCCAGGGTGTCAGACACCAATCCGATCCGTCTTTGCTGGGTAAGGTGCAGCACGGTGTAGCGCGGTGTCTGACACCCTTGGGAGGCCGACTTGGCATGACGAGGATTTCGCCAGGGTGTCAGACACCAATCCGCAGCATTCAGCCGCGCGGCCACATGTCGGACGCGCCGATGTCCGGCGCCGTGGCGGCCAGCAGGCGCGCGTGGATCCACGCGCCGATGGCAAGCAGGCGATGGTCTTCATGGCGCGCGCCGACCAGTTGCAATCCCACCGGCAGACCCTGCGGGCCGGTGGCAAACGGCAGGTTCAGGCAAGGCAGGCCAAACAGCGTCCACGCGCGCGAGAACTGCGGATCACCCGTGCCGAGGTCGGCGAAGGGCGCCTCGCCGCTGGCGCTGGGCGCAAGCAGCACGTCGTATTGCTGGAACCACGTATCGACCCGCGCACGCGATTCGGCTGCGCGCGCCAGGTTCTTGATGTGCTGTTCGGCGCTGATCTGCGCGCCGGACTCCAGGATCGCCTGCAGCTTGGAACTCAGCTGCGCGGCATGCTCCAGCCGTTCATAGGCAAGCGCCTGCGAGGCCTCGAACGCCATGATGTCCGAATGCAGTTGCACCAGCACGCAATGCTCCGGCGGCAGCGGCACTTCCTCGACCTTGGCGCCCGCGCGCGACAGGATCGCCGCGGCCTGCGCGAACGCCTCCTTGGTTTCGGGCTGCGCGTGACGCCATTGCAAGCTGCGGTACATGCCCACGCGCGGCGCGTCGTGATAGGACAGGTCCAGCACGCGCGGATCGCGCATCAGGACCGACGAGAACAACGCCACGTCTTCCACGGACCGCGCAAAGCCGCCCAGGGTGTCCAGCGATTCGGCCAGGCTCTTCACGCCCGCGCGCGGGATCCGTCCAAAGGTGGGCTTGAAGCCGACGACGCCGCAGTAGGAGGCCGGCCGGATGATGGAACCGGCCGTCTGCGACCCCAGAGCGAAGGGCACCATGTCGTCCGCCACGGCAGCCGCCGAGCCGCTGGACGAGCCGCCGGGCGTGTAGGCCTCGTTGCGCGGATTGCGCGTGGGACCGGCCTGGTAGGTCGCGAATTCGGTGGTGACGGTCTTGCCGATGACCAGGGCGCCAGCGCCGCGGCACAGCGCCACCGAGGCCGCGTCCAGGCCGGGATGGTGCCGGTCGTAAATGGGGGACCCGTAGCGGGTAGGCAGATCGGCAGTGTCGAACAGGTCTTTCACGCCGATGGGCAGGCCGTGCAGCGGGCCGCGCAACGCGCCTTTGTCCAGCGCTTCGGCCTGATCGAGCGCAGCCTGTTTTTGCAGGGCCGTCCAGGCATGGACGGTGCTCTCGCGCTGTTCGATGCGCGCAAAGCAGGCGCGCACCAATTGCACTGCGGTCAATTCGCGCCGTTGCAGCTTGTGCGCGGCTTGTACCGCGCCCAGTCTGTTCAAGGCAATAGACATGATTCATTCCTCTTTGCCGGTGCCGCGACAAGCGCGGATGATCCTTCGCACCCGGTCCCCTTGACCGAGGGTATGCCGGACATGCCCACCGCCCATTCAAGCAAGCGCCATGCCCGCACACACCGACCCTGCCATTGTGCGCTTCGCGTCAGTCAATTGGGAAAAACACCGAAAACGCCGGGTTTTCCGCGAAAACACGCGCCGCGCCGTGGCTTTGTGTTGTTGCGTTCGCACCAGCATAGCGCAAACCCGTGCAATACAAAGGTCATATTCCTCAAGTAAGATGAAATCGTTTTCAGCAAACTTGCAGCGATTCATTCATGGCCACGCGCCCGTCGCCCCGCTTTTCCATCATCGAAGTGGCTCGCAAGGCAGGCGTCTCGCCGGCGACGGTGTCGCGCGCGTTCAACCAGCCCGAGATCGTGCACCCCGACACGCTGGCGCACATCCGCAACATCGCCAAGCGCGCGGGCTTCCGTCCCAACCGCGTCGGCCGCAGTCTGCGTTCGGGCAGCACCCGCACCATCGGGCTGATCCTGCCCACGCTGTCCAATCCCGTGTTTGCGGAGTGCTTTGAAGGCGCGGAGCGGCGCGCTCGCGAATCGGGCTACAGCGTCATGCTGACCGCCACCGGCTACGACCCCGCAGTCGAATCGGCCGCGGTGCAGGGACTGATCGACCATCAGGTCGATGGCCTCATCCTGACCGTGGCTGACGTGGGCAAAAGCGCCACCCTGGACGATCTGGACCGCAGCGGCATTCCCTATGTGCTGGTCTACAACGAATCGAACGACCATCCCTTTGCTTCCGTCGACAATCGCGCCGCGGCAAGCGACATGGTCGCGCATCTGGCGGCGATGGGGCACAAGCGCATCTCGCTGGTGACCGGCCCGCTGACCGCATCGGACCGCGCCCGCCGCCGCCTGATGGGCGCACGCGCCAGCGCCAAGAAGCTGGGCCTGGACGCCATCCAGCATATCTCCATGAGTTCGCACACGGGCAGCGACGTGGACGCGCTGAAGGCCGCGTTGCGCGGCAAGCAGGCGCCCACGGCGCTTTTCTGTTCCAACGACCTGCTGGCCACCGCCGTCATCGCCGATCTGGTGGGGCTCGGGCTGTCCGTGCCGGCCGACATGTCGGTGTGCGGCTTTGACGGCATGCGCTTCGGCGCCCTGCTGACGCCGCCGCTGACCACCGTCGCGCAGCCCAGCGACGGCATCGGGCAGACGGCCTGCTCCAACCTGCTGGCGCAGATTCATGGCCAGCCGCCGCAATCGAACCGCCTGCCGCACTGCATCGTCGTGGGCGGCACCGCGGCGTCCGTGCGCCGCTAGGCGCAGCCTGCTCAACAATCCAACCATTTCCAGATTCCACGCGCCATGCTCATCGCTCAGATCACCGACCTTCACATGCGCACCCCGGGAGACAAGGCCTACGGCGTCATCGATCCGGCCGCGTTCCTGACGCCGGCGGTTCGCGCCCTCAATGCCCTGACGCCGCGGCCCGACTGCGTGCTGATCACCGGCGACCTGACGGACCTGGGCAAGCCCATCGAATACCAGACGCTGCGCGAACACCTGCAGGCGCTGGAGATTCCGTATTTCCTGATGCCCGGCAATCACGACGATCGCGCGCAGTTGCGCGCCGCGTTTCCCGACCACGCATACCTGCAGGACGGCGGACCGTTCGTCCAGTACGCCATCGAGACCTATCCGCTGCGCCTGTTGGCGCTGGACACCGTCGTGCCGATGAAGAGCCACGGCGAACTGTGCCAGACGCGCCTGGACTGGCTGGCCGAACGCCTGGCCGAACAGCCCGGCCGGCCCACGCTGGTGCTGATGCACCACCCGCCGTTCTTGACCGGCATCGAGCACATGGACGACATCGGCCTGTTGGCCGGCGCGCCCGAGCTGGAGCGCATCGTTGCCCGCTACCCCAACGTGGAGCGCGTGCTTTGCGGCCACCTGCACCGCACGATCTTCCAGCGCTTTGGCGGCACCATCGCCTCGACCTGTCCGGGCACGGCCCACCAGCTTGCGCTGGAACTCGGTCCGCGCCCCACACTGCAATACATCATGGAACCGCCTGGCTACCAGCTGCATTGGTGGCAGGGCGGCAATCTGGTTACGCACCACGCCGTTCTGGGGGATTACCCCGGGCCGTATCCCTTCGGCTGAGGTCCGGAACCAGGAAACGCGCATTGCCACATATCCGTCATGTTTGCGCTGCACAATGAAAAGGTTTTCATAACAGGCAACAATGCGGATCTAACAATTAGATCTACGAGACAGCATGTCATCCATCGTTCTGGATAACCTCACCAAACAGTACGCCGGCGCGGCGGCGATTCAAGGCGTGAGCTTCACGGTTCCGGCCGGCAGCTTCACCGTCCTGCTCGGTCCGTCCGGTTGCGGCAAGTCGACGACACTGCGCATGATCGCCGGCCTGGATACGCCGACCTCGGGCAGCATCCGCATCGGCGACCGCGACGTCACGCAATTGCCGCCGGCCAAGCGGCGCATTTCCATGGTGTTCCAGTCGTACGCGTTGTTTCCGCACCTGACGGTGCGCGAGAACATCCTGTTCGGCCTGAAGGTGCGCAAGGAGCCCGCCAAGGATTTCGACCGGCGCCTGCAGCGCGTGGCCAGTCTGCTGGGCCTGACCCACCTCCTGGACCGCAAGCCGTCGCAATTGTCGGGCGGGCAGCAGCAGCGCGTGGCGCTGGGCCGCGCCGTGATCTCCGAGGCGCCGGTCTGCCTGATGGACGAACCCCTTTCCAACCTGGATGCGCAGCTGCGCCACGAAATGCGCCGCGAGATCCGCGCGCTGCAGCAGAGCCTGGGCATCACCATGGTCTACGTGACGCACGACCAGACCGAAGCCATGAGCATGGCCGATCAGGTGGTGCTGCTGCGCGGCGGCCAGATCGAACAGCACGACACGCCCGACGGCCTGTATGCGCGGCCCGCCAGCGAGTTCGCGGCGCGCTTCATCGGCACGCCGCCCATGAACCTGATTAACCTGGCGCAGCAAGCAGGCGGCACGGTGATCGCCGGCACGCAAGGCCCGGTCATCGCAAACGCCCCGGCTGGCGCCGTGAAGCTTGGCGTGCGTCCGGAACATATCCGCATCGACGGCGACGGCATCGCCGCCACCGTGGAAAGCGTCGAGTACTTCGGCGCGGACTCAATCGTGGTGTGCCGCATTGGCGACACGAGCGGCGTGGCCGTGCGGGTCGGCGGCCACCTGCGCGCCAGCGCCGGGGAGCCGCTGCGCCTGTCCTGGCCGGACGGGCAACAGCATTTCTTTGCCGCCGATTCGGCGGTCATCAACACCGACGGGCGCTAAAACAAATAGCCCACACAGGAAAGGAAACACACCATGCGACGCATCGTACTCAAGACCCTGGCCGCCAGCCTGGCCGCCGCCTGCCTGTCTCTGCCTGTGCAGGCGCAGAACAAGCCCGTCGAGGTCGAGTTCTACTACCCGGTTGCCGTCGGCGGCCCGATCACCAAAATCGTTGATGACATGGTGACGGACTTCCAGAAGGAAAACCCCAACATCAAGATCAAGCCGATCTATGCCGGTTCGTACCAGGACTCCATCGCCAAGGCGCTGACCGCGCTCAAGGGCGGCACGCCGCCGCAACTGGCGGTGCTGCTGTCCACCGACATGTTCACGCTGATCGACGAGGACGCCATCGTCCCGATCGACGGCCTGGCCAAGACCGACGCCGACAAGAAGTGGCTGGGCGGCTTCTATGACGCCTTCATGCAGAACAGCCGCACCGGCGGCCACACCTGGGGCGTGCCGTTCCAGCGTTCGACGATCGTCATGTACTACAACAAGGATCTCTTCAAGGCCGCCGGCCTGGATCCCGAAAAGCCGCCCAAGACCTGGGCCGAGCTGGTCGAATACGGCAAGAAGCTGACCAAGCAGGACGCCTCGGGCAACACCACGCAGTGGGGCATCGAGATTCCGTCGGGCGGCGCGTTCGCGTACTGGCTGTTCCAGGCGCTGACCACGCCCAACGGCGCGATTCTGATGAACGAAGCCGGCAACGAGGTCTACCTGGACAAGCCGGCCGTGGTTGAAGCGGCCCAGTTCTGGCGCGACCTGTCGGCCAAGCACAAGATCATGCCGACCGGCACGATCGACTGGGGCACCACGCCCAAGGACTTCCTGGAAAAGAAGGCGGCCATGGTGTGGACCACCACCGGCAACCTGACCAACATCCGCAAGAACGCCGACTTCCCGTTCGGCGTGGCGATGATGCCGCAGCAAAAGCGCGGCGGCAGCCCCACGGGCGGCGGCAACTTCTACATCTTCAAGAGCGGCACGCCGGAGCAGCAGGCAGCGGCGCTGAAGTTCGCGCAGTGGGCCACCACGCCCGAGCGCGCGGCCGACTGGAGCATCGCCACGGGCTACGTGGCCGTGACGCCGGCCGCCTGGGAAACCGAGAAGATGAAGAAGTACGCGCAGGAAGTGCCGGCCGCCACGGTCGCGCGCGACCAGCTGGAAGTCAGCGTGGCCGAATTCTCCACGCATGAAAACCAGCGCGTCACCAAGACCCTGAACGACGCCCTGCAGGCGGCGCTGACGGGTTCGAAGACGCCGCAGCAGGCCCTGACCGACGCGCAGCGCGAGTCCGATCGCATACTGCGTTCCTACAAGTAACCGACCCCAAGCACGATGAGCCGCTCTTTAAACGCGCTTTATGGCTGGCTGCTTCTGCTGCCAGCCATCGTGCTGCTCGCCGCCTTCACGCATTACCCGGCGGTGGCGACGCTCTGGCACAGCTTTTTCTCCACGCCGAAGGGCGCGCGTCCGGCCCGCTTCGTCGGGCTGGAGAACTACGCCGTCATGCGCGACGATCCGGTGTTCTGGCAGTCGCTCTGGAACAACCTGTGGTTCGCGCTGGGCACCATTCCCACTTCGATCGGCATCGCGCTGATCATGGCGCTGTGGGTGAACCGCAACCTTGCCGGCCGCGGTTTTCTGCGCATGGCGTATTTCACGCCGACGGTGCTGCCCATGGTTGCGGTGGCCAACATCTGGCTGTTCTTCTACACGCCGCAATACGGGCTGATCGCGCAAGTGATGGGCTGGTTCGGATCGCCCGGACCCAACTGGCTGGGCAACCGCGAGACCGCGCTGCCCGCGCTGATGCTAGTGACCGTGTGGAAGGAGTCCGGCTTTTTCATGATCTTCTATCTGGCGGCGTTGCAGACGGTGTCGCCGTCGCTGCGTGAAGCGGCCATGCTGGAAGGCGCGTCGCGCTGGCAGTACTTCCGGCGCGTGCTGTGGCCGCTCTTGATGCCGACAACGCTTTTCGTGCTGATCAATGCGCTGATCAACGCGTTCCGGCTGGTCGACCATGTGGTGGTGATGACGCGCGGCGGCCCCGACAACGCCAGCACGCTGCTTCTGTACTACATCTACCAAGTGGGATTCAGCTTCTGGGACACGGCCTACGCCGCGACCCTGACCGTCGTGTTGCTGGTGGTGCTGGCGCTGACCGCGCTGATCAAGTTCCGCTGGCTGGACCGCAGGACGCACTACCAATGAAAGACAAGCTCGATACCCTGGGCGCCTGGGCGCTGGGCCTGTTGTGGATCCTGCCCCTGGCGTACGCCATGTGGGCGGCCTTCCATCCGCCCGCCTACGCGACGCGTTTTGACCTTTTTGCGCCGCTGACGCTGGACAACTTCGTGCGGGCCTGGAATGCGGCGCCGTTTCCGCGCTACTTCCTGAACACGTTCGTGCTGGTCACGATGGTGCTGGCCGCGCAGCTCGTGCTGTCGACGCTGGCCGGCTACGCGTTTGCGCGCTTCGAGTTCCGCGGCCGCGACTTCGTCTTCATGCTGGTGCTGCTGCAGCTGATGATCATGCCGGACGTGCTGCTGGTGGAGAACTACCGGTCGATGAGCTTGCTGGGCGTGCGCGACACGGTGTTCGCCATCGGCCTGCCGTACTTCGCGTCGGCCTTCGGCATCTTCCTGTTGCGCCAGACCTTCAAGACGGTTCCGCGCGAACTCGAGGAAGCGGCGCGCATGGAAGGCGCGAACCCGCTGCAGGTGCTCTGGAAGGTGTACGTGCCGCTCGCCAAGCCGATCTATGTGGCCTACGGGCTGGTGTCGGTCAGCCATCACTGGAACAACTTCCTGTGGCCGCTGATCATCACCAACTCGGTCGAGTCCCGGCCGCTGACGGTCGGCCTGCAGGTGTTCTCGTCCACGGACCAGGGCATCGACTGGTCCGTGATCACCGCCGCGACCCTGATGTCGGCCGCGCCGCTGTTGATCGCGTTCCTGCTGTTCCAGCGCCAGTTCGTGCAGTCGTTCATGCGGGCGGGGATCCGCTAAGGACCGCCAGCCGGATGCGCTGCAAACAAAACCCCGCTCAGGCGGGGTTTCTCGTTGAATGGGGCGGCGTTTCAGTACCCCACGGTCAGGCCCGGCAGGTCCACCGTGATGCGCGGACGCTCCAGCGCCAGCGCCAGGTGCTCGGCAAATTCGCGGGCTTCCTTTTCGTCGGTGGACAGCGTGTCGTAGCCCAGCGCGTCGGCCACACCCAGCACCTTGTCCAGCAACAGGACCTTGCCGCTGGGGCGCAGCGGCTCGCAGCCCAGGGTTTCCCAGGCGCTGTCGAACCAGTCGCGTGCATCGGCCTGGCGTTGCGGGGAGGGCTCGACGTTCGCGGACAGGTCCAGCGAACGGCGGGGGTCGAAAACGATGGTGATGTCGCTGCGCATGGGAAAAACTCCGTCAGAAGGCGTCAGGCCAACAGGGTAGGCAAAAAACGCCGGACAGATTGTCCGTCCGGCGACATATCCTTACCAGCCCCGCGACACTTCCCAGGTGACTTCGGCGCCCGCGGCTTGCGACTGGCGCATCATGTCCAGCAGCGGAAAGGCGCGTTCCTTCAGGCCCACCATGCGCGCCATCGGAGCGACGGCCGGCTTGTCGTCGTCTTCCTCGTCCTGGCCTTCGTGGGCGTGCTGGTACTCGTCGATCGCGCGTTCGATGCCGCTGATGGCCGGTCCCAGTTGCTCGACGGTGAAGACGCCACGTTCGGGGATCTTGTCGCCGACGGACTTGCCGGCAGCCTGCAGCAGGGGCCCGGCGTGGTCGGTCAGCATCAGGACTTCGGCCACGACCTTGGAGTGAAAAGTGATCAGCATATTCTGGTCTCCCACAATGATTACCTTAGCTACGTACACTACCGCAACGTCCACATGATGCCAACTGGCGCCCCCAAATCAACTATGATTCAGGGGTTTCCCGTGACAGCAGGCGCCGCGCCGGCCCTGATTCCGGCATGCGCGCGCCGGCTTGCCGGCCACCCGCCGGACGGCACCGTGCCCCGCGCCCGTCGGCGCGACGCGGATCGCCGGCAGGCCGCAAGCGCCGTGCCGCCATCGTCACTCACCCAGAACCACGCCAGACGCCCATGCTCCTCGAGCAACAGAAACAGCTAATCTCCCTGATCCAGGCCGCCGTCGCGCAAAGCCTGCCCGACGCCCAGCCCAACGTGCTGCTGGAGCGCCCCAAGGTTGCCGCCCACGGCGACGTCGCCACCAACGTGGCCATGCAGCTTGCCAAGCCTGCCCGCCGCAATCCCCGCGAACTGGCCCAGGGCATCGTGGACGCCGTGATGGCCAATCCCGACGCCGCCGCGCTGGTCGAGAGCGCCGAAGTGGCCGGTCCCGGCTTCATCAACCTGCGCATCACCCCGGCCGCGCGCCAGGCCGTGATCGCCGCGGTGGCCCAGCAGGGCGAGGCCTACGGGCGCGCCCCGCGCCTGGGCGAAAAGATCCTGGTCGAATTCGTGTCGGCCAACCCCACCGGACCGCTGCACGTGGGCCATGCCCGCCAGGCCGCGCTGGGCGACGCGCTGTGCCGCCTGTACGACGCCGTCGGCTGGGACGTCACCCGCGAGTTCTACTACAACGACGCCGGCAACCAGATCCAGAACCTGGCGATCAGCGTGCAGGCCCGCGCCCGCGGCCTGACCACCGATTCTCCCGACTGGCCCGAAGACGGCTACAAGGGCGACTACATCGCCGACATCGCCCGCGACTTCCAGGACGGCAAGACCATCCAGGCGTCCGACGGCGAGCCCGTCACCGCCACGGGCAACATCGACAACCTGGACGACATCCGCGCCTTCGCCGTGGCCTACCTGCGCCGCGAACAGGACCTGGACCTGCAGGCGTTCGGCCTGGCGTTCGACAACTACTACCTGGAAAGCTCGCTCTACACGTCCGGCCGCGTCGAAGCGACGGTCAAGGCGCTGATTGCCGGCGGCCACACCTACGAGGAAGGCGGCGCGCTGTGGCTGCGCACCACCGAACTGGGCACGGGCGACGACAAAGACCGCGTCATGCGTAAAAGCGAGGGCGGCTACACCTATTTCGTCCCGGACGTGGCCTACCACAAGGCCAAATGGGAACGCGGCTTTCACCGCGCCGTGAACATCCAGGGCAGCGATCACCACGGCACCGTGGCCCGCGTGCGCGCCGGCCTGCAGGCGCTGGAAGAGGGCATCCCGAAGGATTACCCGTCGTACGTCCTGCACAAGATGGTCAAGGTCATGCGCGGCGGCGAAGAGGTCAAGATCTCCAAGCGCGCCGGCAGCTACGTGACCATGCGCGACCTGATCGACTGGGTGGGCCGCGACGCGGTGCGCTACTTCCTGATCCAGCGCCGCGCCGACACGGAATTCGTGTTCGACGTGGACCTGGCCCTGTCCAAGAGCGACGAGAACCCGGTCTATTACATCCAGTACGCCCACGCGCGCATCTGCTCGGTCATCAACAATGCGGGCATGCCGGCCGCAGACGTGGCCCAGGCCGACGCCGCGCTGCTGACCGCGCCGACCGAATTCGCGCTGATGCAGCGCCTGGCCGAATTCCCGCAGGTGGTGGCGCTGGCCGCCCAGGACCTGTCGCCGCACCACATTGCGTTCTGGCTGCGCGACTGCGCGTCCGACTTCCACGCCTGGTACAACGCCGAGCGCGTGCTGGTCGACGACACCGCCGTGAAGCTGGCCCGCCTGCGCCTGGCCGCCACCACCCGCCAGGTGCTGGCAAACGGCCTGGCGCTCTTGGGCGTTTCCGCGCCCGAGCGGATGTAACATCGGTTCATGGCCACCAAGCGCAAGTCCACCCGCCGTTCCTCCGGCGAAAGCGGCAGCACCCTGTACGGGGCGCTGGCCGGTCTGCTGATCGGGCTGATCGTCGCCGCCGTCGTCGCGTTCTATGTCACCAAGGCGCCCGTTCCCTTCGTGGACCGGGCCAGCCGCCAGGGCGATACGGGCAAGCTGCCCGATCCGCGCTCGGCCCCGGACCCCAACGCGGGCCTCTACGGCCGCGACGGGGCGGCGGGCGCCCCGCCCACCGGTCCCACCGCCACCGCGCCGGCTCCGCTGCCGGGCGCAGGCGCGCCGGGCAAGGGCGACGAGACGCCCGCCAAGCTGGACGACCTGGGTGCGCTGATTGCCACGCTGCCCACGTCCCGGCCCCCGGCGGCCGCCCCGGCGGCCCCCGCCGCTACCGCGTCCGCCCCCACGCCCATCTCCAAGGCCGCCCCCACGGCCACGGCCTCGGCCAAGCCTGCCGCCCCCGCTGCCACGGGCACGTACTACCTGCAAGCGGGCGCCTTCCGCGGCGAAAACGACGCCGAATCGCTCAAGGCGCGCATCATTCTGCTGGGCCTGCCGGTCGCCGTGCAGAAGGCGGAATTGAACGGCAAGCTCATCAATCGCGTCCGCGTCGGCCCGTTTGCCCGCCTGGACGACATGAACCGGGCACGTGGCCGCCTGGGCGAGAACAAGATCGAAACCGCCGTGGTGCGCCAGTAGCGCCACGCGGCGGATCGTTTTGCATTGAACTAATCCGGCCCCGGGCCTGTCTGTAGCCTTTTATTCAGGAACCTCACCCATGCTGTCCCCCAAGCTCATCCGCATCCTGGCAGCCGCCGCGCTGACCGCCACCGCGTTCTTCAGCCCGGCCAGCCACGCTCAAGGCGCCCAGCAGTACGTGCCCATCAACCCGCCGCTGCCGTCGGACACTCCGGGCAAGGTCGAGGTCCTGGAATTCTTTGCCTATTCGTGCCCGCACTGCGCCGCCATGGAACCCATGGTGGAAGACTGGGTCAAGACCGCGCCGTCAGACGTCGTCCTCAAGCAAGTGCCGATCGCCTTCAACGCCGGCATGAAGCCGCTGCAACAGCTGTACTACACGCTGCAGGCCCTGGACCGTCCCGACCTGCACGCCAAGGTCTTCACGGCCATCCACGGCGAGCACAAGCGCCTGTTCGACAAGAAGGCCATGGGCGAGTGGATCGCCACCCAGGGCGTGGACCGCGCCAAGTTCGACTCGGTGTTCGATTCGTTCAGTGTCCAGACCCAGGTGCAGCGCGCCAACCAGCTCGCCGACGCCTACCGCATCGAAGGCACCCCGTCGTTCGCCGTGGGCGGCAAGTTCATGACCTCGCCGGTCATGGCGGGCAACAGCTACGAAGGCGCCTTGAAGCAGGTGAACGCGCTGATCCCGATGGCGCGCGCCAAGTAATCCGAGCAAGCTCCCGCGCAACCGCGGCATCGCAAACGCCCCGAGCCTCTCCGGCCGGGGCGTTTTCATTCAGGCTTCGTTCAGCCGCGTCTCCAGGGGGACGGGCTACACTTTCGCCATAAAAATCGCCGTACGCACGGCATCAAAAGGGTGGAAGACAAATGAAGAAGCACTTCTCGCGCAGCAGCGCGGCGCTGGGCCTGTGCCTGTCGCTCGCAACGGGCCTGGCCCACGCCAACGCCGCCGACGGCGTCAAGATCGGCGTGTTGACGGACATGGCGGGCGTTACCGCCGATGCCACGGGCAAGGGGTCGGTGGAAGCCGCCCGGCTCGCCATCGAAGAGATGGGCGGCACGTTGCTCGGCAAACCCATCACGCTTGTGTCCGGCGATCACCAGCACCGCCCCGACATCGGCAGCAGCATGGTCCGCAAGTGGTACGACACCGAAGGCGTGGACGTGGTGGTGGACGTGCCCAACTCGTCCGTCGCGCTGGCCGTGCAAGGCATCGCGCGCGAAAAGAAAAAGCTGGTGCTGTTCTCCAGCCCTGGCACCACCGCGCTGACGCAGGCGCAGTGCTCGCCCTACGGCGTGCAGTGGACCTACACCACCTACGCGCTGTCGCGCGGCACCGCCACCGCCGTCGTGAAAGAGGGCGGCAAGCGCTGGTTCATCCTGGCGTCCGATTACGCATTCGGCAAGCAGCTCGCTGCGGACACCGAGACGGTGGTCAAGGCCAACGGCGGCGAAATCGCCGGCACCGTCTTTCATCCGCTCAATGCGCCGGACTTCGCGTCCTTCCTGCTGCAGGCGCAGGGATCCACGGCCCAGATCATCGCGATTGCCAACGCGGGCGGCGACACCATCTCGGCCATCAAGCAGGCCGCGGAATTCGGCATCGGCGGCGCGCAGCAACTGGCCGCGATGCTGCTGCTGTTGACCGACGTGCATAGCCTTGGGCTGGCTGCCGCGCAAAAGACCTACCTGACCGTGCCGTCCTATTGGGACATGAACGACGGCACCCGCGCCTTCACCAAGAAGTTCGAGGCGCGCGTGGGCCGTCCGCCCACCTTCCTGCAGGCCGGCGTCTACAGTTCGGTGCGCCATTACCTTCAGGCGGTGAAGGCGGCCGGCTCGGTCGACGCGGACGCGGTGATGGCCAAGATGAAGTCCATGCCGATCGACGATCCCTTCAGCCTGAACGCGCATATCCGCGCCGATGGCCTGGTGGTGCGCGACATGATGCTGGCGCAAGTCAAGACGCCCGAGCAGTCCAAGGCGCCTTGGGACTACTACAACATCGTGCGCACCATCCCCGGCGAATCGCTGGCGTGGCCGCTGTCCGACAGCCAATGCCCGCTGGTCAAGCCATGACGCAGGCGCTGACGCTGGCCGACTTCGGCAGCTTCTACGCGGGGGGCCGGCCTGTCCGCATCGAAGGGCAGCCCAAGCGCGACATCGCGTTCACGCAGTCCGCATCGCTGGCCTACGACCCCAACGGCCTCTATCACTTCGAGCAGGCCTACGTGCAGTTCTTCATCCCCGCGCGTCTGGCGCATCCGCTGCCCATCGTGCTGCTGCACGGCGGCGGGATGACCGGCGCGATGTGGGAACAGACGCCCGATGGGCGGTCCGGCTGGATGCAGCATTTTCTGCGGCAGGGCCATGCGGTCTATGTGGTGGACAACGTGGAGCGCGGGCGCGCAGGGTGGGCGCCGTTTGCGCAGGTCTGGCCCGAGCCGCCCATCATCCGCAACGCCGAGGAAAGCTGGTCGCTGTTCCGGTTTGGCCGCGCGGAGGATTTCGCCACGCGGCAGGCGTTTGCGGGACAGCGCTTTCCGGTTGGCCATTTCGACGACTTCATCCGCCACGCCGTGCCGCGCTGGCTGGGCAACAACGATGCCGCATTGCACGGTTTTTGCGCGGTGCTGGACCGCGTCGGACCGTGCCTGGTGCTGGCGCACAGCCACGGCGGTGAAGTGGCCTACCGGGCGCTGCACGCGCGGCCGGCGCTGGTGCGCGGGGTGATCGGCATCGAGCCGTCCGGGTTTTCCAGCGAGGTTGCCACCGACTGCGTGGCGGACAAGCCGTTTCTGTTTGTCTATGGCGATTATCTGGATGCCACGCCGCTGTGGGAAAAGCTCGGCGAATCCGGTGCCGCCTACGCCGAAGCGCTGGCGCGCCACGGCGGGCGGGTGCAGACGTGGCGGCTGGCGGAAATGGGCATTGCAGGCAATTCGCACATGCCCATGATGGACGACAACAGCGACGACATCGCGGCGCGCATCGGCGCGTGGATCCGCGAGACGGCGGGGTGATTGGGCGCGTGGGCCAATGGGGAGGTTACTCGGCTGCCAGGTTGCTGAGTTGCTGGGTTGCTGGGCCGCGCGCCTATGCCAGCTAGCGCGCTCCGGGGCAGCCGTCCGGCAGCCGCCCCCCCCACCGGACGCCGCCTATTCCTTGACGCTCGCCGCCTGTTCGAAGGCCTGCGTCAGGTCCGCAATGATGTCCTCGGGCGACTCCAACCCGATATGCAGACGCACGACCGGGTTCTCGCCTTCGCCCCAGTAGCGGTGCTTGGACAGATCCTTGGGCGACACGAGCTGCACCAGGCTTTCATACCCGCCCCACGAGAAGCCGATGCCAAATAGCGTCAGCGCATCGACAAAACGGCGCGCCGCGGCCGGGGACAGGGCCAGTTCAGCCGACAACATGCCGTTCGACCCCGTGCAATCGCGCTTCCACAAATCGTGGCCGGGATCCTTCGGCCAGGCCGGATGGAAGAGGCGCACGGTCTCGGGACGGGCGTTCAGGAATTCGCACACCTGCATGGCGTGGCGCGCATGCTGGGCCATGCGGATGGGCATGGTGCGCACGCCGCGCAATGCCAGCCAGGCGTCGTCCGCGCTGATGGAGTAGCCCATCGCATACTGCGTGCGGTTCAGCTTGCGGGCGATGCCCTCGTCGTTGGTGACCACCGCGCCCAGCATCAGGTCGGAGTGCCCGCCAACATACTTGGTGCCCGCGATGACCGAGACCTGCGCGCCCAGCGTCAGCGGCCGGTAGATGTAGCCCGACCCCCAGGTGTTGTCGGTGGCCAGCACCAGCCCGTGCCGCTGCGCGATGGCGGCCATCGCGCCCATGTCCAGCATCTCGAAGAGCAGGGAACCCGGCGATTCCACGTACAGCAACGTGGTGTTGGGCCGCACCAGCGCGTCGATGTCCTCACCCGCCGCAAAGTAGGTGATGTCGATGTTCATGCGCTTGAGCACCGCGTCGTCCAGCTCGCGCATCGGACCGTACACGCTGTCCGAGATCAATGCATGGTCGCCGGCCGAGCACAGCGCCATCATCACCATCGTCATCGCCGACAGGCCGGACGACGCCAGATAGCAGTGCGTGCCGCCTTCGAGCTGCGTGAACACCTCTTCCAGCGCGGCATGCGTGTCCATGCCCATGCGGCCGTACGTGGATGCGCGCCCCCCGGCCGCCTTGCTGCGCTGCGCGTTTTCCAGCGCGGCGAGATTGGCAAAGCGCACCGTGCTGGCCCGCATGGGCGGCAGCGGCACCGGCGCCGTGCCGGTCTCGGGATTGAACGGGGCGGTGCCCGCGTGCTGGAGAACCGTATCGATGTGTTTGGTAGGCATCTTGTAGAGGTGCGTCAAAGCCGGGAAAACCAAACCATATCAGGACGCGGCGGGAATTTCAGCCGATCCATTGAATCGTCTCGGACAAATCTGCGCGGCGGGTGACGATGGCTACTGCACTCGCAGGTGTCAGGCGTGGGTGCTGTGGCCGGTGTCAGACACCCGAGGGAGATCATCGCCAGCCTGCGGCAGCGTCTGAACGGGTGTCAGACACCTACGTCGGCACAAGAACACCACGCAGCGTAGATACCGTCTTGACTATCAAGCGAAGTCGGGCCGATACGGTGCGCGAGTTTCTCAGGCGCAGGTGTCTGACACCCTAAGAAACAGCCCTCAGCCTGACGCGGCGCTTCACGGGTGTCTGACACCGGCCAGAAGCACGCCGCCACAGCAACCGCCCCTCCCCACCTCAGCCGACCCACGTCACCGTCTCAGACAAATCCGCGCGGCGGGTGCGGTAGCTGTTGGCCGGATGCGCCGTGTCCTCAAACCCAAAAGAGATGCCGCAGACCACGCGCCGGTCAAGTCCGATGCCCAGCACTTCGCGCAGGACCTCGGGATACATCGCCAGCGACGCCTGGGCCACGGTCGCCACGCCATTGGCTTGCGCGGCCAGCAGGAAATTGGCGACATAGCCGCCGCAATCCATGGCGCCGTATTCGCCCAGCGCCTCGTCCGTCGTGATGATGGCGACGTGCGGCGCGTCAAACAGGGCGAAGTTGCGCATCTCTTGCCGCCGGTAGGCCTCGCGGTCGCCGCGCGGCACGCCCACGGCGCCGTACAGCTGAAAGCCGGATTCGCGGCGGCGGGCCAGGTATTCGTCCCGGTATTCGCGCGGGAACGGGAAATCAGGCTTGAAGCCTTCGACCTGCGCGCGGCGCTCGAGCGCATCGCGCAGGCGCCGGGTGGCGTCGCCTTCAGTGATCGCCACCTGCCACGGCTGGCAGTTGCACCAGGACGCCGTGCGCTGCGCCAAGGTCAGGACGCGCTCGACGGTGGCGCGGGGCACGGGTTCTGGCAGAAAGGCGCGGCAACTGTGGCGGGCCAGCAGCCATTCTTCGAGCGCGGCATCAAGCGGGGCGTCGTCGGCGTTATGGGCGCTTTTAGCGTGCTGAGCGGCAACGGTCATGATCAGTCTGTCTCCTGTCGTGGTCGGCTTTGCCCTTATCATGCCACTTGCTGTCCGGCGCTGTCCGGGCGACGCTGTCCTCGCGCCAATGGCGCGGTGGCTTCAACGCTACGCCGCTGACCGAATGGACTTGTCGCTTCCACCGCCCCGTCGCATCCGCTGCTCCGATACCGAAGAGACTCCATGCTGCCCCTCGACACCCTGATCGCATTCTTTGGCATTGCCGTACTGCTGGCGCTGACGCCGGGGCCGGACAACCTTTTCGTGCTGATGCAGTCCGCCATCTGGGGACGCAAGGCGGGCATGTTCGTGGTGCTGGGGCTGTGCACCGGCTTGCTGGGACACACGGCGGCGGTTGCGGTCGGCCTGGCCGCCGTGTTCGCCGCTTCGCCCATCGCGTTCACCGTGCTCAAACTGGCGGGCGCGGCCTATCTGGCGTATCTGGCCTGGCAGATCCTGCGCGCCCCCCTCGAATCCGAAGACGGAAAACGTCCCGAACCCATGCGGCCCGGCGCGTTGTACCGCCGCGGCATCGTCATGAACCTTACCAATCCGAAGGTGCTGCTGTTCTTCTTCGCCTTCCTGCCGCAATTCACGTCGCCGCGGCTGGGGCCGGTGGGTTTGCAGACGATGCAACTGGGTGCGGTGTTTATCGTGTCGACGCTGCTGGTGTTCGGGGCGATCGCGTTCTTCTCGGGTGCGTTCGGGGAATTGCTGCAGCGTTCGGTGACGGCCAAGCGCTGGTTGAATCGCATTGCCGCGCTGGTGTTCGTCGGGCTGGCCGTCAGGCTGGCGACGGCTTCCCGCTAGACACCGCTAATCGTCGCGCTGGTGCTGATCCCCACCGGCGGCACGCGATCAGCGGGACACCGGCAGCCGGACACGAGCAGCGATGCTCGCATCCCCCGGCCGCCCATCATGCCAATCAAGCCGCCTTGAACCGCACGATGCCGTCTGCATCCTGCGCCCGTGTGAGCTTGCCTTCGAAGTACAGCGCATGCAGATGCGCCAGCGCCTCGCCCATCGCGAAGGTCAGCTGGTGCAAGTCCAGCTTGCGCTTGAACAGCACCGGCACGATGTCAGAGGTCGATTGCGGCTGCACCGCACAGGCTTCCAGCACCTCGGCCAGCCGGTCGCGATGATGCTCGTGCTGCTGCGTGATGCGTTCATGCAGGCCCTTGAACGGGCGGCCGTGCGACGGCAGCACCAGCGTGTCGCGAGGCAGGCCGTCATAGCCGTGCAGCGACCGCAGATACAAGGGCAGCGGGTTGGCGTCGGGTTCGTAATCGAAGACGCTGACGTTGGTGGAAATGCGCGGCAGCACCATGTCGCCGGAGATCAGCACGCCAAGATCAGGCGAAAACAGCGACGCGTGTTCCGGCGCGTGCCCGTAGCCCACGATCACGCGCCAATCGCGCCCGCCGATGCGAACCTGGTCGCCGTCCATGATGCGGGTGTACCGCGACGGCACGGCGGGCACCAGGTTGGGGTAGTAGCTTGCGCGCTGGCGGATCTGCTCCTGCGAGTCCGGGTCGGTCAGGCCGTGGCGCGCGAAATGCTCGACCGCCGACTGCCCGCCAGGGCCCGCCCCCGCATCCGTGCGGCGCGACGACCACAGCGACGCCACCATGTAGTCCGTCATCGTCATCCACAGCCGCGCTTTCCAGCGCTCGCACAGCCAGTGGGCAAGCCCGATGTGGTCCGGGTGCATGTGCGTGACCAGCACGCGCAGCACGGGCAGGCCGTCCAGCTCGTTCTTGAACACGTCTTCCCACAGCGTCTTCACCTCGTCGCGCGAAATGCCGCAGTCGACGATGGTCCAGCCGTCCTGGCCGTCGATGTTGTCGCGCAGCAGCCAGAGGTTGATATGATCCAGCGCGAACGGCAGCGGCATCCGGATCCATTTGACGCCCTCCGCCACTGCATGCGCGCGGCCGGCCTCGGGCTGGAAATCGGCCCAGGGATACTGAAGCTTCTGCTCGTTGGGGTTCATTGCCTCTCGCTCCACGCTTGACGATCACGTCAAGTCATCATAATTTACGTTTACGTAAACTGCCACACGTCGCATGCCCTCGTCAACCTGGACCATCTCCGAGCTCGCCCGCGAGTTCGACGTCACGCCCCGCACGATCCGCTTCTACGAAGACCAGGGAATCGTCAGCCCGGCGCGCGAGGGCCGCAACCGCATTTTCGGACCGCGAGACCGCACGCGCCTGAAACTTGCCCTGCGCGGCAAGCGGCTGGGCCTGCAACTGTCCGAGATCCTGACGCTGATCGACATGTACGACGGACCCGGCGACACCGAAGTCCAGCTGCGCCAATACCTGTCCGTGCTGGAGCAGCACCGCGCCACGCTGGAGCAGCAGCGCCGCGACATCGACGATACGCTGCAAGAAATCAGCGAACAGGAGCGCCAGTGCCGCGCCCTGCTGGCGCAGAAGCCGTAGTCCGCATGGCAGCACTTCAAACGCTGGGCCTGTTCGTCCTGACCGCCCTGGCCGAAATCATCGGCTGCTACCTGCCTTACCTTTGGCTGCGCAAAGGACACTCCATCTGGCTGCTGGCGCCCGCCGCGCTGAGTTTGGCGCTATTTGCCTGGCTGCTGACGCTGCACCCGACGGCGTCCGGCCGCGTCTATGCCGCGTACGGCGGCGTCTACATCGGCATGGCGCTGCTGTGGCTGTGGGCGGTGGACGGCGTGCGTCCCAGCGCCAGCGACTGGATCGGCGTGGGCCTGTGCATCGCCGGGATGCTCGTGATCATGTTCGGGCCGCGCGGGAGCTGATCCGGGCCGCCGAACGGGCAAGAAAAAGCGCGCGTACCCGTAAAGGGCCGCGCGCTTTGCATTGGTGCTGGTCTTTTGACGCAGGCTGCGTCTCGGCGCATCTGCGCGCGGCGGATCGACCGCCGCCGCGCCGAAGTGCCACCGCAAACCGCCGATCACTCCGCCTTGATATTGCCTTCCTTGATGAGGCGGGCGTTGTTCGTGAACTCGGCCTGCACCTGCTTGGCAAACGCCTCGCCCGACGCCGTGCCCGGCTGCAGGAACGACTTGGCCAGAAGCTCCTGGAACTCGGCGCTGGCCACCGCCTTGGTCAAGGCGGCCTGCAACGGCTGCGACACCGTGGGCGGCAGGTTGGCCGGCGCGAAGATGCCGAAGTTCGAGTAGTACTGCGCCTGCGGCAGCTTCAGCTCGGCCATCGTCGGCACGTCCGGCCACGCGGCCAGGCGTTGCGGCGCCATCACCGCCAGCGGCTTGAGCGCGCCGTTGGCCACGTGCGGCAACACCACGTCGCTGTTGACCACCAGCAGTTCCACCACGCCGCCCAGGCCGTCGGTCAGCGCCTGGCTGTTGCCGCGGTAGGGAACATGCAGCATCTTGGTCCCCGTCTGCGCGGTGACCGCCGCCATGCCGATGTGCGCGACCGTGCCCTGACCGGGCGTGCCATAGCGCACGCCTTCGGGATGCGCCTTGGCATATTCCACGAGGCCCGCAAAATCCTTCACGGGCAACGCCTTGGTCGCCACGATGGCCACCGGCGCGACGGCCACGCTGGCCACCGGCGTCAGGTCCTTCATCGGGTCGTAGTTGGTCTTGGCCAGATGCGGAAAGATAGTCAGCGGGCTGGTCGAAGCCAAGAGCAGCGTGGTGCCGTCCGGCTGCGCGCGCGCCACGTAGTCCGTGCCCACGGACGCGCCCGCGCCGGGCTTGTTCTCGACGATGACCGTGATGTTCGCTTCCTTGCGCAGCGCGTCGCCCAGACGCCGCGCGATCGCATCGGCGCTGCCGCCGGCCGTGTACGGCACGACCACGGTGACCGGCTTGGCCGGCCAGGTCTGCGCCATCGCGCCGCTTGCCATGATTGCCAGGGCCGCCCCCGCGGCCTTGATGAACAACGTCTTCTTTTTCATATCGTCCTGGTGATGTTGCGTAGCACTGCGTGGGTGAAACGGATTGCGGTAAAGCCCATCAGGCAAGGTAGCGTTGCGCCAGGCGAACCCAGTACGACGCCCCCGCCGGAATCAAGGAATCATTGAAGTCATAGCTGGCGTTGTGCAGCATGCAGGGGCCCAGCCCGTGGCCCGCCATGCGGTGCTCGCCATCGCCGTTGCCCAGGAACACATAGCACCCCGGCTTTTCCTGCAGCAGGAAGGCAAAGTCTTCCGACGCCATCGCCGGTTCGATGGTCAGCGCGCGGTCCTCGCCCACGACCTCGCGCATCACGCCCATGCAGAATTCCGTTTCGGCCACGGTGTTGACCAGCGCCGGGTAACGGCGCTCGAAGTACACCTCGGCCTCGCAGCCATGCGCCGCGGCGATGCTGGGCGCGATCTCCTGCATGCGCCGCTCGATCAAATCGACCACGTCGGTGCTGTAGGCGCGCACGGACCCGCCGAGCCACGCGGTATTGGGAATCACGTTGATGACACTACCGCCCGCCTGCACCTGCGTGATGGACAGCACCGCCGCATCCAGCGGACGCTTGCTGCGCGTCAGGATCGTCTGAAGCGACTGGCCAATGGCAAAGAGCGCCGGCACCGGATCATTGCAGTCCTGCGGCGCGGCGGCATGGCCGCCCTTGCCCTTGACCGTAATCTTGAAGCCATTGGCCGCCGCCATCATCGGGCCGGCACAGACACCGAAGGCACCGGCCGGCAAACCCGGCCAGTTGTGCATGCCAAAGACCGCCTCGCACGGAAAGCGCGTGAACAAGCCATCCTGGATCATCGCGCGGCCGCCCGCACCGCCTTCCTCGGCCGGCTGAAAGCACAGGTACACCGTGCCGTCGAAACCGCCCGCCGTCTGCAAATGCTGCGCTGCAGCCAGCAGCATCGCGGTATGGCCGTCGTGGCCGCAGCCGTGCATCTTGCCGTCGTGACGCGAGCGGTGCTCGAACTGGTTCTCCTCCTGCATGGGCAGCGCGTCCATGTCGGCGCGCAGCATGATGGCCCGGTCCGACGTGCCCCGCTTGATCACACCCACCACGCCCGTCTTGGCAATGCCCGTGTGCGTTTCGATGCCCCAGCCGCGCAGCGTGTCGGCCACCACCTTGGCCGTTCGGTGCTCTTCATAGCAAAGCTCCGGGTGCATGTGGATGTCACGGCGCAGCGCCACGATGTCGTCCAGGTTGGATAGTTCAAGCACAGCTGACTCCGTCGGATATTTCAGGATTAAAGGGTCGCATCAAGTATTGCCCATCGTCCCTTCTGATAAGGCCGCCACACGCTAGGGATAACC
Source organism: Achromobacter sp. E1 (assembly GCF_037039475.1). NCBI lineage: Bacteria > Pseudomonadati > Pseudomonadota > Betaproteobacteria > Burkholderiales > Alcaligenaceae > Achromobacter > Achromobacter sp. E1. Next base: position 105,556 of record NZ_CP146253.1, on the reverse strand, counting down.
CTCATCCAATTTACGTTTACGTAAACGTAATATTTGCACTGCATCATTGCGCGGCGCCGGACGAACGGCGCATCATGGATCACTCCCGCGACGGCGGCCAAGACACGCACGCGCAGGTCCATGAATGTAAGCACCTACTATCACGGAGACACTGATGAATCTTCCCGGCCTGAACTTCGACCTGGGCGAAGACCTGGACATGCTGCGCGACGCCGTACGCAACTTCGCGCAGGCCGAGATCGCGCCGCGCGCCGCGGAAGTCGATCGCAGCGACCAGTTCCCCATGGACCTGTGGCGCAAATTCGGTGACCTCGGCGTGCTGGGCATGACCGCCGACGAGGAACACGGCGGCGCCAACATGGGTTACCTGGCCCACATGGTCGTCATGGAGGAAATCTCCCGCGCCAGCGCCTCGATCGGCCTGTCGTACGGCGCGCACTCCAACCTGTGCGTGAACCAGATCAACCGCAACGGCACCGCCGCCCAGAAGGCCAAGTACCTGCCCAAGCTGATCTCCGGCGAGCACGTGGGCGCGCTGGCCATGAGCGAACCGGGCGCCGGCTCCGACGTCGTCAGCATGAAGCTGCGCGCCGACAAAAAGGGTGACCGCTACGTGCTGAACGGCACCAAGATGTGGATCACCAACGGCCCGGACGCCGACACCCTCGTCGTCTATGCCAAGACCGACCCCGAAGCCCATCAGCGCGGCATCACCGCCTTTCTCGTCGAAAAGGGCTTCAAAGGCTTTTCCGTGGCGCAGAAGCTGGACAAGCTGGGCATGCGCGGCAGCCACACCGGCGAGCTGGTGTTCCAGGACTGCGAAATCCCCGAGGAAAACGTGCTGGGCCAGGTCAACGGCGGCGTCAAGGTGCTGATGAGCGGCCTGGACTACGAACGCGCCGTGCTGTCCGGCGGCCCGCTGGGCATCATGCAGGCCGTGATGGACGTGGTGGTGCCTTACATCCACGACCGCAAGCAGTTCGGCCAGGCCATCGGCGAATTCCAGCTCATCCAGGGCAAGGTCGCCGACTTGTACACCACGCTGCAAGCCAGCCGCGCCTTCTGCTATCAGGTCGGCAAGAACCTGGACAAACTGGGGTCCGACCACGTGCGCCAGGTGCGCAAGGACTGCGCCGCGCTCATCCTGTACACCGCCGAAAAGGCCACCTGGATGGCGGGCGAGGGCGTGCAGATCCTGGGCGGCAACGGCTACATCAACGAATACCCGGTCGGCCGCCTGTGGCGCGACGCCAAGCTGTACGAAATTGGCGCCGGCACCAGCGAAATCCGCCGCATGCTGATCGGCCGCGAACTCTTCAACGAAACCGCCTGACGCCTTATCCACAGCCCGCGCCATGATCCGCACGTCCGACCTCCAGCACATCGAGCAGGCGCCCGCCCCGGGCCCCTCGCCGCTGGACGTCGCGCGGCTGATCCTGGCGGGTTTTGACCGGCACTACGCGCTGTTTCGCTACAGCGCGCAGCGCGCCAAGGCGCTGTTCGAATCCGGCGACTGGCACGGCATCCAGCACCTGTCGCGCGAACGCATCGAGTACTACGACATGCGCGTGCGCGAATGCGCCACGCAGCTGGAAGGCGTGCTGCGCGGGCGGCCGGAAGGCGCGGTGGGTGGAAACGGCGCGGGCAACGGTGGCGGCAATGGCGCCGACGCCCCGTCCCTGACCGACGCGCAGACCGCCTACTGGCAAGACATCAAGCAGGAATTCGTCGGCCTCTTGGGCGAACACCGCCAGCCCGAATGCGCCGAGACCTTCTTTAACTCGGTGTCGTGCCGGCTGCTGCACCGCGACTACTTCCACAACGACTTCCTGTTCGTCCGGCCGGCCGTCGCCACCGACTACCTGGACAGCAGCATCCCGTCATATCGCGTGTACTACCCGGTGACCGACGGCCTGGAAAAAAGCCTGATCCGCATGGTGGCCGACTTCGGCCTGGCGCTGCCTTTTGAAGACCTGCCGCGCGACACCCGCTTGCTGGCGCGTGCCGCGGTGTCCAAGCTGCGCGCCGTGCTGCCGCGCCACGTCGGCCGGCGCATCGCCACCGACTGCCAGATCCATGCGTTGGGCTCGCTGTTCTTTCGCAACAAGGGCGCCTACATCGTCGGCCGCCTGATCAACCAGACCACCGTCTATCCCTTTGCCATCGCGCTGACGCGCAATCCGGCGGGACAGGTGACGCTGGACGCGCTGCTCTTGGGCGCGGACGACCTGAGCACGCTGTTCAGCTTTACCCGCGCGTATTTCCTGGTGGACATGGAAACGCCCGCGGCCGTGGTCAACTTTCTGTCGAGCCTCTTGCCGCGCAAGCCCAAGGCCGAGCTCTACACCATGATCGGCCTGCAAAAGCAGGGCAAGACGCTGTTCTACCGCGACTTCCTGCACCACCTGGCCCATTCGCGCGACGCCTTCGACATCGCCCCCGGCATCAAGGGCATGGTGATGTGCGTGTTCACGCTGCCGTCCTATCCATACGTGTTCAAGCTCATCAAGGACCGCATCGACAAGGACGGCATGGATCACGCCACCGTGCGGCGCAAGTACCAGATGGTCAAACTGCACGATCGCGTCGGCCGCATGGCGGACACCTGGGAATATTCCCAGGTGGCCCTGCCGCGCGCCCGCTTTGCCCCCGCGCTGCTCGATGAACTGCGCCGGCTGGTGCCCAGCCTCATCGAGGAAACCGGCGACACCGTCGTCATCCGCCACGTCTACATCGAACGCCGGATGACGCCGCTGAATCTGTATCTGCAGCAGGCGCCGGACGCGTTGCTGGACCACGCGGTGCGCGAATACGGGGACGCCATCCGGCAACTGGCCGCGGCCAATATCTTCCCCGGCGACATGCTTTACAAGAATTTCGGCGTCACGCGCCTGGGCCGGGTCGTCTTTTATGACTACGACGAAATCCAGCGCATGACCGAGATGAACTTCCGGCGCATCCCGCCGGCCCCGAATGAAGAAGCGGAGATGGCCGCCGAACCCTGGTACGCCATCGGTCCGAATGACGTCTTCCCCGAGGAATTCGGCCGCTTCCTGCTGGGCGATGCGCGGGTGCGCGGCGCCTTCATGCGTCACCATGCCGACCTCCTGGAACCGGACTGGTGGCAGGCCTGCCGCGCCCACGTGGCGCAAGGCCGGATCGAAGAATTTTTCCCTTACGATAAGGACAGACGCCTGCGTTCAGACCGCCCTTCAAACGGCCACGCGGTGTTGTAACCCAATCGCTGTCCCGACCCTCACAGGAGCAAGTCATGTCAGATCCCATCGTCATCGTTTCCGTCGCCCGCACGCCCATGGGCGGCATGCTGGGCAGCCTGTCCGGCCTGGCCGCGCACGAGCTGGGCTCGGTCGCCATCAAGGCCGCGGTCGAACGCGCCGGCATCAAGCCGGAGCAGGTCGACGAAGTCATCATGGGCAACGTGCTGCAGGCTGGCCAAGGCCAGGCGCCCGCCCGCCAGGCCGCGCTGGGCGCCGGGCTGCCGCTGGGCGTCGCGTGCACCACTATCCACAAGGTTTGCGGCTCGGGCCTGAAGGCTGCGATGTTCGGCCATGACCTGCTGGCTTCGGGCAGCGCCGAAATCGTCGTGGCCGGCGGCCAGGAAAGCATGAGCAACGCGCCGTACCTGCTGCTCAAGGGCCGCCAGGGCTACCGCTATGGCCACAACACCGTGTACGACCACATGGCGCTGGACGGCCTGGAAGACGCCTATGACAAGGGCAAGGCCATGGGCGTCTTCGCCGAAGACTGCGCCTCCAAGTATTCGTTCACGCGCGAACAGCAGGACGAATTCTCGCTGGAATCGCTGCGCCGCGCGCGCGCCGCCTCGGAAGACGGCAGCTTCAAGTGGGAAATCGCCCCCGTCACCGTCGCCGGCCGCAAGGGCGACACCGTGATCGACACCGACGAAGCGCCCACCAAGGCCATGCCGGAAAAGATCCCGACGCTCAAGCCCGCCTTCAAGAAAGACGGCACCGTCACCGCCGCGAACTCGTCGTCGATCTCCGACGGCGCCGCCGCCATGGTGCTGATGCGCGCGTCCACCGCCGAAAAGCTCGGCGTCAAACCGCTGGCCCGCATCGTCGCGCACTCGCAGCATTCGCAGGAACCCAACTGGTTCACCACCGCCCCCGTCGGCGCGCTGAAGAACCTGTTCAAGAAGACCGGCTGGACGGCCGAGGACGTGGACCTGTACGAGATCAACGAAGCCTTCGCGGTGGTCACCATGGCCGCCATGACCGACTTCAAGCTTCCGCATGACAAGGTCAACATCCACGGCGGCGCCACCGCGCTGGGCCACCCGATCGGCGCTTCGGGCGCGCGCCTGATGGCCACCCTGATCGGCGCGCTGCGCAAGACCGGCGGCAAGCGCGGCGTGGCCACGCTGTGCATCGGCGGCGGCGAAGCCGTCGCGATGGCCATCGAAATGGTCTAAGCGGCTGCCTGCTTGGGGCGCGGGCTTTGTCCGTCCCTCAAGCAGGATTCCGCTGCGCCTTTCTGGCAGGGCAATCACCGCGACGGGTCGGTCGCGGGCCAGGCAGGAAAGGCGCAACGAAATCCTGATTTACCAAATCGACAAGAATGCCCGGCCCACCGGGCGGCGAGACAACCCGCTCTTTTTCGAGCGCCTTCAAATTCCAATCAAGCAGGACGGGTGGTACCCCATGCCCATCATCGAATCCCGCATCAATCCGCGGTCGCAGGACTACATCGACAACGCCAGCGCCATGCAGGCGCAACTGGACGATCTGAACCAGCAGCTGGCGCAGACCGCCTTGGGCGGCAGCGAATCCGCCCGCGCCAAGCACACGGCGCGCGGCAAGCTCTTGCCGCGTGACCGCGTGGAAAACCTGATCGATCCGGGCACCCCGTTCCTGGAACTGTCGCCGATGGCGGCGCATGGCATGTACGACGGCGACGCGCCCGGCGCGGGTGTCATCACCGGCATCGGCCGCGTGTCCGGCACCGAATGCGTCATCGTCTGCAACGACGCAACGGTCAAGGGCGGCACCTACTATCCGATGACCGTCAAAAAGCACCTGCGCGCGCAGGAGATCGCCGCGCAGAACCATCTGCCCTGCGTGTATCTGGTGGATTCGGGCGGCGCCAACCTGCCGCAGCAGGACGAGGTCTTTCCCGACCGCGAACACTTCGGCCGCATCTTCTACAACCAGGCGCAGATGTCGGCGCAGGGCATCGCGCAGATCGCCGTGGTGATGGGCTCTTGCACCGCCGGCGGCGCGTACGTGCCCGCCATGAGCGACGAGTCCATCATCGTGCGCAACCAGGGCACCATCTTTCTGGGCGGCCCGCCGCTGGTCAAAGCCGCCACCGGCGAAGAAGTCAGCGCCGAAGACCTGGGCGGCGGCGACGTGCACACGCGCCTGTCGGGCGTTGTCGACCACCTGGCCGCAAACGACATGCACGCGCTGCAACTGGCGCGCAACGCCGTTGCGCGCCTGAACCGCAAGAAGCCCCAGCCGCTGGCCACCATCCCCGTGCGCGAGCCGCGCTTCGATCCCAGCGAACTGAACGGCATCATTCCCGCCGACACCCGCAAGCCCTACGACGTGCGCGAAGTCATCGCGCGCATCGTCGACGGCTCCGAGTTCGACGAGTTCAAGGCCCGCTTCGGCCCCACGCTGGTCACCGGCTTCGCGCACATCCACGGCATGCCCGTCGGCATCGTCGCCAACAACGGCATCCTGTTCTCCGAGTCCGCACAGAAGGGCGCGCACTTCATCGAGCTGTGCGCGCAGCGCAAGATCCCGCTGGTGTTCCTGCAGAACATCACCGGCTTCATGGTCGGCCGCAAATACGAAAACGAAGGCATCGCGCGCCACGGCGCCAAGATGGTGACGGCCGTCGCCACCGCCAACGTGCCCAAGTTCACCGTGCTGATCGGCGGCTCGTTCGGCGCCGGCAACTACGGCATGTGCGGCCGCGCCTATTCGCCGCGCATGCTCTTCATGTGGCCCAACGCCCGCATCTCGGTCATGGGCGGCGAGCAGGCGGCCAGCGTGCTGGCCACCGTCAAGCGCGACGGCATCGAAGCGCGCGGCGGGCAATGGTCAGCGGACGAAGAGAACGCCTTCAAGGCCCCGATCCGCGAGCAGTACGAGCGTGAAGGCCATCCGTACTACGCCACCGCAAGATTGTGGGACGACGGCATCATCGCCCCGGCCGACACGCGGCGCGTGTTGGGATTGGCGTTGTCTGCGGCGTTGAACGCGCCTATTGAAGACACCAAGTTCGGTGTGTTCCGAATGTAGGCCGCTAAAAACTTCTACGCGCTTCGCGCCCCTTCCGAACACTTCAGCTTGGATAACGCAATGTTCGATACTGTGCTGATTGCCAACCGCGGCGAAATCGCCTGCCGCGTCGCCGCCACCGCGCGCCGCATGGGACTGCGCACCGTCGCCGTCTATTCCGACGCGGACGCCAACGCCCGCCACGTCGCCGCGTGCGACCAGGCCGTCTACATCGGCGGCTCCGAGCCGCGCGCCAGCTACCTGCGCGCCGACGCCATCCTGCAAGCCGCGCGCGACACCGGCGCCGGCGCCATCCACCCCGGCTACGGCTTCCTATCCGAGAACGAAGCCTTCGCCCAGGCCGCCCAGGACGCCGGCATCGCCTTCGTCGGCCCGCCGGCATCGGCCATCGCCGCCATGGGCAGCAAGTCCGCCGCCAAGACCCTCATGGAAAAAGCCGGCGTGCCGCTCGTGCCCGGCTACCACGGCGACAACCAGGACCCGCAATTCCTCAAGTCGCAGGCCGACAGCATTGGCTATCCCGTGCTCATCAAGGCCAGCGCGGGCGGCGGCGGCAAGGGCATGCGCATTGTTGAATCGTCCGGCTCATTCCTGGATGCATTGGCCTCGTGCCAGCGCGAAGCCGCCTCCAGCTTCGGCGATGACCGCGTCCTGATCGAACGCTACCTGCAAAAGCCGCGCCACATCGAAATCCAGGTGTTTGCCGACACGCACGGCAACTGCGTGTACCTCTTCGAACGCGACTGCTCCGTGCAGCGCCGCCACCAGAAAGTCATCGAAGAAGCGCCCGCCCCCGGCATGACCGAAGAACGCCGCCGCGCCATGGGCGAAGCCGCCGTCGCCGCCGCGCGCGCCGTCGGCTACGTGGGCGCGGGCACGGTGGAATTCATCGCCGAGCCCGACGGCCGCTTCTACTTCATGGAAATGAACACGCGCCTGCAGGTCGAGCACCCGGTCACCGAAATGATCACCGGCCACGACCTGGTCGAATGGCAATTGCGCGTCGCCGCCGGCCAGCCGCTGCCCGCACGCCAGGAAGACCTGCGCATCAACGGCCACGCCATCGAAGCCCGCATCTACGCCGAGAATCCCGAGAAAGGCTTTCTGCCGTCCATCGGCACGCTCGCCTACCTGGGCCTGCCGCCGCACACCGCCTTTGCCAACGGCGACATCCGCGTCGACGGCGGCGTGCGCATGGGCGACACGATCACCCCGTTCTACGACCCGATGATCGCCAAGCTCATCGTGCACGGCGCCGACCGCGACCAGGCCCGCGCCCGCATGCTGCAAGCCTTGGCGCAGACGCAGGCGGTGGGCGTGCAGACCAACGTCGCGTTCCTGTCGCGCCTGATGAAGGACAGCGCCTTCGCGGCCGCTGATCTGGACACCGGCCTCATCGAACGTCAACGCGCCACGCTGCTGCCCGACCCGCAACCCGCCGACGCCGACGCGCTGGCCCTTGCCACCGCCGCCGTGCTGGTTCGCCAAGGACTTGCTCAACCGGGCGCGCAAGGCGCAGGCAAAGGCCCCGCCGACCCATGGGACGCGCGCGACGGCTGGCGTCTGGGCGGCCAGTATCGGCGTCAACTGCAATGGACCGACAACGGCGAAGCTCGTCACGTCACCGTCGCCCGTCAGGGCAGCGCGTGGACACTGGACACCGGCGACGGCGCGCGCCCCTTCCTGTGGCGCTCGCACGCCAGCGCCAATCCCAACCTGGCCTACGGCCTGCGCATCACGCTGCAAGGCCATGAAAGCGCCGGCACGGTCGTTCTGCACGGCGACCGCGCCTACGTCTTCCGCGAAGACGGCTCGCACGTCCTGGAGCTGTATGACGCGCTGACGCACTCGCAGGACACGCAAGGTGAACACGGCGCGGGCCTGGCCGCGCCCATGCCAGGCAAGATCATCTCGATCTCGGTCAAGGCCGGCGACAAGGTCGAGAAGGGCCAGCCGCTGCTGGTGATGGAAGCGATGAAGATGGAGCACACCATTTCTGCCACCGCAGACGGTACGGTGGGTGAAGTGTTCTATGGGGTGGGGGATCAGGTGACGGAAGGCGCCGAGCTGGTGTCGATCGAGTAACGGCCTTTTGGGTTTGGCTCGCGGCTCCCGGCGGTTTCGCTCGGAGCCGCTTTGTTTTTGGGGCAAGCCGGTTTAGCTATCCGTCAGCGCCCCGCGCCTAGAATCGGCTCTTCCCCCGCGCCACGCCCACCATGTCCGCCGCCGACACGCCCAGTCCGCTTTCCAGTCCGCCGTTCCTGCATTTCCTCTGCGGCCGCGTCGCCGCGTCACTGGCGTTCCAGATCGTCTCCGTCGCCGTGGGCTGGCAGATCTATGCGCTCTCCGGCAGTGCGCTCGACCTGGGCCTCATCGGCCTCGCCCAATTCCTCCCGATGGCCGCGCTCACGCTCGTCGTCGGCCACGTCGCCGACCGCTACGACCGCCGCAAGATCGTCGCCCTTTGCATGGCGCTCGAAGCCCTGGCCACGCTGGTGCTCGCCATCGCCGCGCTGCACGGCGTCGGCGGCAAGACGCTCATCTACGCCACCATCATCATCATGAGCTCGGCCCGCGCCTTCGAAGCGCCGACGCTCTCCACGCTCATCCCCGCCGTCGTCCCGCGCGAATGGCTGCCTCGCGCCACCGCGCTGTCCTCATCCGGCAGCCAGATCGCCCAGATCGCCGGCCCCGCGCTCGGCGGCGTCGGCTATAGCCTCGGGGCAGGGTGGATCTACTGCGTCGCCGCCGCGTTGTATCTGACGGCCTTCATCGCAATCGCCACGCTCGTCATCGAACGCGCCCCGCCGCGCAAGGAACCGACCACCTGGCGCACGCTGTTCGGCGGCATCACCTTCATCTTCCAGCGGCGGTTACTGCTGGGCACGTTATCGCTGGATCTGTTTGCAGTGCTGCTAGGCGGGGCGACGGCGCTGCTGCCGATCTTTGCGAAGGACATTCTCAATGCCGGGCCTTGGGCGCTTGGCGCATTGCGCGCTGCGCCGGCTTGCGGTGCGGCATTGATGTCGCTGACGCTAGCGCGTTTGAGCCTGGGTGAGAACGTTGGCCGGCTGCTGTTCGGTTCGCTCATCGTATTCGGCCTGGCGACCACGGTGTTCGGGCTGTCGACGTCGATCCCGCTATCGATCGCCGCACTCGTCGTGCTGGGCGCAGCGGATGCGGTCAGCGTGGTCGTGCGGTCATCGCTGGTGCAGTTGAATACGCCCGATCACATGCTGGGGCGGGTCAGCGCGGTGAACACCTTGTTTGTCGGTGCGTCGAACCAGCTTGGGGAATTTGAATCCGGGCTCACCGCGCAGTTGTTCGGCGCGGTGCCCGCCGTGGTGATCGGCGGGGTGGGGACGATTGCGGTCGCCGCACTTTGGATGCGGTGGTTCCCGGAGTTGAGGCGGCTTCGGACGTTGAATGGGAATGAGGTGGCGCAGACCTAACGTTTGCTGCGGTATTGCCCTGAGGGCGACCGCGGCGTTGCGCAATGTCGTCAGGCTTATGCACGCGAGCGTATTGGCCTTGTACAGCCTGCTTTGCGCTGCGCAGCAGAGCGACCTGAAATTCGGCCATATTGGGATCAGGTTTCTGGGACATCAAAGCCTTGCTACCTGCGACCTCGACTAACCATAGAATGCAGCTTTCGTCTTTTCACTGACCGGTCTCCCGTGCTTGACAGGAGATTCATTGTGAAGGAGCTTATCCCGCCATTTCACTTACTGCAGCTGAAATCGGACGAGGAGAAACAGAAGCGGTCGCTCAGCTCTCATACCTCATCAGCAGACAGCCTGGAATACAACACGAAGTCCCCTGGCGTTCCTCGAACCATTCTGTAAGAGCGCAGAAATCCTTCGCCACGAAAGTGACATCGCTTTAGAACGCTCTCGGACCGCGCGTTGCTGTGCAGAACCGTGGCCTGCACACGGATGAATCCGTAGGTAGTGAAGGCCCATCGGGTGACAGCGTCGCATACGGCGCTAGCGACACCTAAACCCCAATGTGATGGGGCAACGTCGTAGGCGATCTCGGCAGTTTTGTTGGCGCTCGATATCGTGTGAAAGCCGATTGTCCCGACTAGCCGATCGTCGAGCCTGTCGACGATAGCTAGCCGTCGGTCCGAATCGGCAGAGGTGGAATCGAACAAGTCGAACAAGCGGGAAAGGTCTCTGACCGAATCCAGATTCCAGCTCGTATGCTCGAACACCTCCGGCAGGGCAAGATATGCATACCAATCGTCCGCGTCGGATCGCTCAAGCTGCCGTAGCACGACAGCCGGGTGGCCAGAGCTTGGGGCCGCCGTGATTCGCATCAATCGCTCCCTTGTTGAGTCGTCCTGCCTGTGATCAGCACCAGAAAATTTAATGCAGCGATAGCGCCTTAGATGGAGCGCCTTGCGACTTACAAAGGGCGATTTCCAATCCAAGCGGAGAAGCGCAACAGGTAGCCATCAGGGTCTTGCACTAAAAACTGCTGCACGCCAATCTCGATTTCCCCGCTTTTGTACCATCGCTCCTCGGGCTCCCGGTACAACGGCCAACCGGCATCCCGCAACCTCCTGCTCAGAGCGTCGATCGACTTCACCTTGATCTCGAAATTCACACCACGACCCAGCGGTGCTTCAAGCGGTGCCGTTATCCAGCCGTCGTCGCCGCGGACCTCTTCGAGCATGAACTGTGCACCCTCGCGGTCAAGGAAAACAAACCCCTCTTCTTCGCGCTGATAGACGACCTCGAAGCCGCACAAGTCGATCCAGAATTGCCGACTACGCGCGAGGTCTTTAACCATCAGCTCAGGGACCATGCGTGCTCGGTACGATTTATCTTCCATCGTCTCACCTTTTTATTCGGGCCATCATATCGCCCTTGACTTCAGCGGGACATGGAAGCCCCTGCCAACCACAACTGCGTTATTTCCAGCTTTCCTTACTCATCTCAAACCGATTCGGCGCCCCAGCCGCCGGATCGAAGTAATACTTGGGCTCCCGATAAACCAGCTCTTTCAACGCGGCATCCAGCTTCGGCAACTGGAAACTGGCAGCACTACGCGCCTTCCGAAAATCCTCAATGCTGGCGGGCAGACGCTCCAGCGTCATCGACTCCAGCAAACACACCCATTCCCGCGCCAACACCCCGCACGAATCCTTGACCATGACCGGTTGGTCGTCCGGCAGCTTGAATCCATCCATCAGCACCACGTCGCCCGCCTTCAGCGTGATCGTGGCCAACGGCGTGAAGAGCAGCTCGGTGTCAACGCCCGCAACCGGCACCATCTCCGCCGTGCGTTCGTGGAATGCGCGTTTGGCGTCCTCGACCCAGCGATACTCCCGCGCGGCCTCATTGCAGCCTTCCCCGAAGCGCAGCATGACCTGGCAACCTTCGCCCAGCCCATCCTCGCCGGGTGCAAGCGGCGTCCAGGGTCCTGTCTTCTTGAAGTCGACATCCGCCGTCTCCGTCAGCGTTGCCATGCCCAGATCTTTCTGAAAGTCCATCGACTTGGCGCGCGCGTCCGTGTCCGGCAAGGCCGTCCGCGGCTGGTGATAGGTAATGCGGTTGAGCCGGTATTCGCCGGGCCAGACCGGAATTACCTGATACGTCAACCCGCCGCGCGTCGTCTGAAACATCGGCCCGAGGTCGGCGGCATCGAACTTGTGCTTGCCTTGCCCCACCGTCATCGCGTATCCCTTCTCGGTCACATGCTGCCAATGCAAAAGCGTGCTGCTCTGGCGCGTGAATTGGTCCCGCGTGGCGGCATCATCAAAATCGCGCTGCGGCTGCGCATCGAAATTGACGGTCGGCATCACGACCAGCGCCATGTCCTCGCGGGCTTGATCCAGCAGCTTGTCGGTATTCGCGCGATGTCGCTCCCTCAGGGCCGCGGCCTCGGCGTCCAGCGCGCGATCCGTTGGCGACTGTGCCAACGCAGCAAGCGGGGCGAACAGGACAGACATGCATACAAGGGCAACCACGCGGCGAAACAGGGTCATCGGTCTTCGTTCCTCTGTGAGTTCGACTGTTGAGCAAACAGGCGCCTGCCACCATCGGGCTGAATCCTGCCAGCGCGAAATCGGGCGAGACGGCCAGGGCATCATATCGCGGCAAGTGTCGGCGGAATGCGCCAAGCCGCATCGCGCTATTGGCCGCGCCGCACACACGCCCGTGCGCGTGCCGCCGCACAGAGTAGACTGGCAGCCTCTCTCAACATTCCGAGTCCCCCTTCATGCTCGTTAAAGCCCTACGTGTCGGCCTGGGTCAAATCATTGTCCTGGGCGACGCACTGACCCGTCCGCGTCCGCGGAAGCGCTCGCCGCAAGGCCAGGCCGCCGTCAACGCCGACGCGGCCGCGCTCTCGCTGTATCAATTCCAGGCCTGCCCCTTCTGCGTGAAGACGCGCCGCGCCATGCATCGGCTCAACGTGCCGGTTGCGCTGAAGGACGCCAAGCATGACCCCGACGCGCGCGCCGCGTTGCTGGCGGGCGGCGGCAAGGTGAAGGTGCCTTGTTTGCGCATCGAAGACGCCGAGGGCACGCGCTGGATGTACGAGTCCAACGACATCATCGCGTACCTGGAAAAGCGGTTTGCCAACGTCGCCTGATTGAGCCGCACGATCATGATGCCCGCCGTGATTCGGATGACCATTGCGCTATGCGCCACCAGCCTGCTCGCCGCATGCGAACCGTCGCTGCCGCCCCCGCCGGCCGGATCCAAACTCACTGCCGAAACCATCGCCACGCGTGAAGCGCCGCCCGAACATCAGTTCAAGGGCGTGCTTGCGGGAAAGCCCATTCATCTGCTTGCGCATAACTGCAAGGTGTATCGGGTCGATCCCGCTGAAGGCGAGAACGTGAGCTGGACGTTGGTGCTGGAGGGCGATTTCTATCCGTTGCCGACGTCTTGCTTGCGTCAGTCGCTTACGGAAGAGAAGGGCGGCGTCACGGCGTTCATTGGCCGGCAGGCGCTTGGGGCGGGGGGATGCTGCACGGGCACGCCGGAGTATCGGACGAAGGATGGGGTGACGTGGAATCCGAATTGAATCCGTGTCACCCCGGCGCTTGGGTCACATGGGCCATGAAGATTGCATCGCATGGCCCCTTTCCCGATTCAGCGTGCTGACACCGAACGACCCCGCGTCATCGATTCCAACACGCCATCCCGTCGCACCCAGCCATGAAACAACGCCGCAGCCAGATGCAGCAGCACCGTCGCAAACAGCAGAAGGGCCAGATAGCGATGCGCACCGCGTAGCCAACTGAACAACCCCGCATCCGCAGGCGCAATCGGCGGCAACTGCCAACCGCCCGCCACGACCGGATAACCACCCGCCGACAGCATCGCCCAGCCAATCAGCGGCATCGCGAACATCAGCGCGTACAGCAGAACGTGCGAGGCCAGCGCCGCCTGCCGTTGCCAGGCCGGCAGATCAGCCGGCAACGCAGGCGCGCCTTTGAACACACGCCTGGCCAGCCGTATGCACACCAGCGCCAACAGCGCCAGGCCCAACGGCTTATGGATCTGCACCAGCCACTGATGCCGCTCGGACACCGACGCCACCATGCCCACGCCGATGAACAGCATCGCGAGTATGCCGGCCGCCATCGACCAATGCAGCACGCGTGCGAATAGGCTGAACGTGGCGGGGGCCCGGCGGGTTTGAGTAGTCGACGGGATCATTGGGCGCGCTCCGGTTGGGTCGAATGGGATGACGCTGCGGCGGCCTGGGGCGGCCCTTCGCCCGTGCGACGTTCATAAGAGGCCGCGTAGGCTGCGGAACGCGCCGCCAGCAGCGGGTCGTCGGACACGGCGATCCCTCGCGGTAATACGGTCGGGTCGTAGTTCACGTCGCGGCAGGGACCATCGCTTTGCGGTGCGCTGCTGGTGATAACCACGGTGCCTGCGTCGACGGTCGGCCGGTCCGCCGGCCACTGGCGGGTCGCGTCGCTGGTGGAATCGCCGGGCTGGCCCAGCGTGAGCAGCAGACGCCAGCGCAACGGCCCTTGCGTCAGGCGCTGTTGCAGATCGGTTTGCAGATAGTCGGCATCGTGTCCCGGCTGCGCCACAGGCGCCGCCGCGGCGTCCACCGGCGCCAACTGCCAGCGCACCGGCTGCCGCTTTCCGTTCCCATCGATCAGGTAGAACGCGTTCAGGCCGTAATAGTCTTCGGTCGCGTAGCTGGCCGACGGCTTGGCGGTCTTGGCCCACGCGCGGAATGCGCCCGTTTCCGGATGCGCCGCGAAGAACGCCTGCATGCGCTGCGGATCGGGCTTGCCCGTCTTGGGGTCGGGCCGGCCGGCCAGCTGCTGATCGTAAAACGCCTGCGGGGTCGACAGCGGAAACACCGGCATGCTGTTCATGCCGGTTCGCCATTGCTCGCCGTTTGGGGACGTGAACATCAAGGCGAAGCTGCGGATCGGGACACTGGAGTCCGAGGCATAAGGATTGCCGCCGGGCAGCGCCAATCGGCCAATCACCGGCGTGCTGCCCGAGGCGAACACCGCAGCGGTGGATAAATCGTGTGCGGCGCCGCTGCTTTCAAAGCGGCCAATCACACAGACGCCTTTGGCGTGGTTGCGCCGAAAGCCCTCGTGGACGCCGCTGTTGGCTTCCAGGGCGTTCACGATGCGGTCGGGGGTCAACCGCTGCGGGTCGAGCCAGCCGCCGACGTAGGCGAACGCGGCGCCAGAGGCGAGCACGATGGCGCCGATTGCGGCGAGGCGAAGGAGGGTTTGCGGGGTGGTGAGCGGCCGGGGCTTCTGAGGCCGGCCTTCCGGAGGCTGGCCGTCTGGGGGCCGTGCACCCGGCGGTTGACGATTCGGCGGCAGGCGGCCCGGCGGCTGGCTCCCCGGTGGCGTTTGACCCGGCGGCGGGCCGTTGCGGTCAGATCCTTGTTGCATAAGGCTCCTTGCCCATGGGGCGATGAATACCCCTGTAGGACGCCGTGCGAAAAAAGTTATTCCGTCATGGAATAAACCCGCCAGAGCGGCGTCTTACTGCATTGACCTGTAAGCTGGTTGCGCAGGCCTGTCCCAGGAACCCGCCATGATTCAACCGGTCCGCGTGCCGCCCGACGCGCCGGCATCCCCCGACGACGAGATGCCAGCGGAAGAACTCTCCGACGCCGTGCTGCGCCAACTACTGCCGCGCCTGCGGCGTTTTGCGCTGCGCCTTACGCGCGACGCCGTCGCGGCCGACGACCTGGTGCAATCCACCCTGGAGAGAGCACTCACCCGCTGGCGCGGCCGCCGTCCGCAAGGCGACGTGCGCGCGTGGCTCTTCACCATCCTGTACCGCCAGTTCCTGGACGCCCAACGCCGCTCGCGCCGCTATGCGCGGCTGCTGTCATGGTTTGCCGGGTCCGACGCCGCCGCGCCGTCGGCCGAGCGCGAAGTCATCGCGCGATCTTCCCTGGATGTCTTCGAACGCCTGCCCGAGGCGCAACGCACGCTGCTGTGGCTCGTCAGCGTCGAAGGCATGAGCTACAAGGCCGTCGCCGATGTTTTAGACGTACCGCTGGGCACCGTCATGTCGCGCCTGTCCCGCGCGCGGAGTGCCTTGCGTGAATTGCATGAGGGGCAGACCGGCGAGGCTCGTCTGAGGATATTGAAATGAAAGAACGCGCTATCGATGATCTGACGCGTAATGCGTATGTGGATGGGCAGTTGGATCCGTCACAGTTGCAGGAGTTGCAGGCGTATTTGCGGGCACATCCTGATGAGGCGCAGGAGTTGGAGGCTTGGCGACGGGATGCGCAGCGGCTGCGGGAAGGGGCTGGCGGGGACAGTTTGCCGGGTAATCCTGCGTTGGATCCTGCTGCGCTGCGTGCGGGGCTAAGGGTTCGCACGCGGCGGCGGATGGCGATGGCGGCTAGTCTGGTTGTTGCGGTGGCGATTGGCGGCGTCACGGGATGGAGTGCTCGTGATACGGCCTTGGCGAATCGGGTGCTGCCGATGCAGGACGCGATGCAGGCTTATCGGTTGTTTGCGTCTGCCGATGCGCCGCAGCCGGATGTGCGTGCTGATGCTGGGGATTTGCAGGGGTGGTTGGATGCGTATTTTGCGCATGCGGAGCGGTTGCCGAATTTGAGCGATAGCGGGTTTAGGCCTGTTGGTGCGCGTTTGTTGGCTACGGATCAGGGGCCGGCGGCGGTTGTCATCTATGAGAACGCGGGGCAGCGCGCTACGTTTTATATTCGGCCGCCTGGGCCGGGGGGGCAGTTTCTGGCGCAAGGGAGCCGGAGGGATGGGGAGCTGGTGGCGCGGTATTGGTCGGGGCAGGGGTACAACTATGCGTTGGTGACGGCGGCGGATGGGCGCGGTCAGACGGCGCAGATGGGTGAGTCGTGACGCCTGGGTAATTAGGCCCCGGGGCTCCGGGTACGTAATCGTCGAAATCGAAAGGCTCGGGCCTGTCGCACACCGCGGCAGGCCCGAGCTTTTTTTGCGCTTATTGAATCGACGCAGGCGCGTCGTGCGTGGGATCGGCGAAATCGGCGTCTTGTGCGCAAGCGCGCGCTGTTTCCAGCATTGCCTCTGTCATGACGCCCATGTGCTCACACAGTCCTTCCACGCCTCCCAACAACGCGGCCACGGTCCATGCGTCCAGCGGCTGCGCGCCGGTCGCATCGGGTTCGGAGGCGCTGTTGCCAACAAGGCGTGCGATCGACGCGATGGCATAGCGGGCGCGGTCGATGTTGTAGAGGTGGGAGAGAGGCACCAAACCGAGTTCGGGATTAGTGTCAACGGACCAGGGGTTCTCGGTGAGGGGGTGAGATTGCATGGACTTCCTCCGACGATATGGAAATCCCGCTGCCCCACTTCCAAATGGGGCGGGCGGGCACAGGACAAGGTTGGAAGACCGGATCGTCGGAACCGGCGTGCGACTAGCGCACCCCTGCCAAGGCCCGCCCATTGGGCGTGCGAAGGCGTGCTGACGAAGGAGTCAGCACCGACGAATTTACCGGCTTCCACACCGGGCTACCATTGGTGTTGGTAGTCGGAGGAGTATACGGTGTGGATGGCACGAGAGCAGTGAAGTGGGATAAATTGGCGACACGGACGGCCGTCAGGTCATAAAACTCTTCTGCGTGTGATGCAGTCCTGTCTCGAACACTTACCGTCCAAACTGACATTTACCGAGAACAGGTGAATTCATAGTATTTTCGCAAGTTCGAGCCGGTGGTAAGCAGGCGCAGTAGAAGCTCACGCTACGCCTATTGGCCGTCTTAGCAATGTGAGGTCTCAAAGCCCGAGCCCGCGGCGTATGCCAAAAGATTTTTGTCATTGATAGCCATTGCGCCAGCTAGACCGCAATCATGCAAGGTTGACCTAACGCATTTTAATCAATCCCCACACGGGAGGAACTAGTGAAATCGCAGCAAGTATGGTGGGAAAAAACCGTTGAATACAAATTCGTGCTCGATGCGGAGCGAAAACGAGGACTTCAATTTGCAGCACCACTTAGCGGAGTTCACGAACGAGCCGGCGACGGGGTTTTTTCATCAGACTCAAAAATTGCACTAGTAGAATTTAAGCGTTCGGAAGCCGAACTCGAAACAGAGCGCGATAAATTTGCAGATTACGAAGAAGCGTCGGAATTATTAATGGCAAAAGACGGCCACCATTTTCTTGTTTATGGATCATATTTCGACCCCGAGTTGCGTCTTAACGCCTGCACTTATTTTTCAAGGAACACAGTCGCATCTCCATTAGACTTACTAAATTTCGGGCTGGAATCAGTAAAATTTAACGAGTACTTGGCAGATTTGCTTGCGCTGAAGAAAGTCGACGGGCGTAGCAGCGGAACGGTTGCACCCGAATCGGTCGCGTCTGTAATTGGTGTTACTAGGGAAGGGGTATCCGCGACTTCTCTTTCGGAATACATTCGCATTGCAATGCCATATTTATATCAAGCTCCGACGCCATCGCAAACATACCAACCTCCTACTCCCGGTTACGGATGATGTGGGGCGATCGCGTCTATCTTCCTCCATGACTGCTTATTTCCGGCACGTCAGCTGAGACAGCTTAGGAGACGTTCCCACGCGCAGACAGAAGGCCTCGTCTATCAAAGCTTCGGTCAACGCGCAGACGAACTCAGATGAGATTTCTGTTTTTTATTGCTCGTGCAGGAATTTCTAGATTTCAGGCAACGTTTATGCCAAGGGCGTACACCGCACGATGCCTTTGTCGTCAAAACCGGTAACGCGGCGCTAGTGCTCTGGGTTTAGGATCGGCGGGAAGCCGCCATAGCGGTCGCACGGAAATATCCACCCGCAGCGAGCTGCCATCGGTCAGAACCGTCTTGCAACTCTTGCCATCGCGCTGACAGGAGGAGGCCTGAACGGGAGGCGCTCGCTGCCCCCGATACCCCCTCGGGGGCCCAGCTCCGTGCTTAAAATCGTCCTATTCACGCTTTATTGGATGTCATAGACAAAGCCTGCCCGGCCTCAGTGGTCACCAGACCTATAACGAATTAAGCAACCAACGCGACGGGAAATGCCAGCAGTTCTCATCGGGGTGCCTTTTCTTGGTAGAAAACATGCGTTTTAAGTAACACGTCAAGCCCAAAACACAAAAATTCGAACATTCCCCGAAGCCACGATGAGAACTATGTTGAAAAAAATGCCCTAAACGATCCCTGGTCAAGAATCATTTGACTCGAGGGAGCAAAAAGCGCGTTTTCATTCAACAGCCTATGGCGCTCTAATTTTCGAAGAATCGCCCTTGAAAGAGTCTGGCTCCACAAACCCTTGGAAGCATGCTGCAAAACGTAGTCTTGAAGACGCACAGATAACGCGAGTTCCAAGTTCCAAGACAACCATATAGCGCGGGAAGCGATCTTTTCCGGCGAGGGATTCTCGGCAAGATTAATATCTAAAATTCTTAGATGCAGATTCTTCAAGTAGGAATCTTCACAGACTAATTTGCTCGACCCCAACTTTTGATAAACCGCGTCCACATTGAAAAACGTGGTCTTGCACAAATCTTGCTCCGCACCAGCCCGGACCAGGCCTTCTTTAAAGGCCCACGTATCTTCAAAGGCCCAAATATCAAATAGACGTCCCTTATGCACGAACCTGAATCCTCCAAACTTGTTGGCTTGCGGTTCGAACTCCTTTACGGCACGTAAAATTTCTGATCTGGTGGCGAGCGATACAAGGTCAATATCAGAATCAAAGTCACGGGCGCTTCCAAACGCCATATCCCTGATCATTCCCCCAAATACCAAAGTACCGGGGAGGATATCTCGAATAAGTTTAATCAGTGCCGCTGACGCATCTTGCTTACGCGGCCGGGATAGATAGGAGTAAACACGCCCACCAATTCTATTCCGCTCGAAGATCGTTGCAGTCATTTTATTACAATTCTAAATCGCCCTGCAGCGCAGACAATTCTTTTTGCAGAGCAATGGCATATGAATCTGTCATGCCAGAAACCATATCAGTTAACAGCTGACACTTAATGTACCACACAGGTAGCGTCTTCTCCGAGCGCGCCAATTCTGCAACTCGCCGATAGTTTTCCGATATTCTTTGAAACGCATAGCGCGCAAAGGGGTGAGCGCCTTTCTGATCTTGCTCCGTTAAACCGAACATGTTATCAATGCCAAACCAAAGCATGTTCATGAGCGAATTGATAACATTAAATCCTTCTAGTTCGAGTGCCAGGACCGCCTTATTAGTATAGCCATATCGGAAAGAGAATTTTTTCAAAAGATCTCGAAGGCGGTTGGCCTCACTCAGTTCAATCAAAGACTTAGCCGAACGCCCTCTAGAGAGGTCACCTTCATTCTCTTCAAAAGCGACTTTCACGGCATTAACTAATGCGCCGATTGCGTGGACACGGAATATCTGCATAGACAGATCATTTAGCTCAGCCGGCGACAGGCCGGACTGGATCTTACGATAGTCGCTATGCTTGCGCTCACTCGCTATAAGTACTCTTTCCACCATCTTGTCGCCCGCACACTCATGGTGCAGATGAGCAATTAGGTCGGAAAACGAAGCTAGTCCTTTTTTAACAGTATCTTCCGCGTCTAAAGTGACATACGCTATATCGTCGCACGCCTCCATCAGATAAGCGAGCGGATGTCTCTTCCCGAATTCCAGCCCCACACACTTTAAGACTTCAGCGGCAATTTTCTGTTCCGACCAAAAAAAACCATGTTTTTTTCTCGCGACGTGGTCCTTATCGATCTGGTCTGAGCCTACGGGATACTTCATTAACGACGCGAGCGTCGAATGCGTCAGATTCAAGCCGTAGGAATCGCTCAATAACTGCAGTCTTGTCACCAACCGAAATGCCTGAGCATTTCCTTCGAATAATAGGAAGTCATTGAAGAGCTTATGCGAGCGCCGCCCATTGCCGATAATGTTGGATTTATTCTGTTTAAACCAACCTTGAATAGCGGCTTCGCCCTGATGACCGAAAGGGGGATTTCCAAGATCATGAGCCAATCCGATCGCAGCGAGTAATGCAGGAACATTTCGCTGCACATTATCGACCCCAGATAAAACCGTGGTCTCAGAATGTACGAGTGCGACACCTAAACTTCTAGCCAAGTTTGAGACTTCGTACGAGTGCGTTAAGCGATTTCGGACGCTGTCGTTTTTATCTAAAGGAAATACTTGGGTTTTGTCGGCCAGCCGTCTAACGGGCGTGGAAAATAGAATCCTATCAAAATCTCGCTCGTGTTGAGTTCTGGATTCGAAATTTTTTACCGGAGTCGTCTCATTATCAGACTCCGCGTCTTGCGTCGACGGCTTCCTCCGCCCCTCTTCCAGCAGCTTTTTCCAACTTGCCAATGTTGCTTTGTTTTTCAATACTTTCTCCGACAACTAGTGCGCAAGGCGCGCTCCGCCAGACGTGTGGAAACGAACGGCGGTCAATTGATAATTATTCGAAAAACCTGTACGACACGAAAGTCTGACTAACCGAAGAACGGCCTAACCCAACACTCGATATGTTTACGCAGCGAGCCTCATCGGTACAGATTCTGGTATAGCGGGTACCGAAACTTTTGGGCCAAAGAACATAATTTCTCCGCCCTGCCCTTTACTTTGTGCGCTGTAGCTCAACGTGTAACGTAATTGAGGAATTCCGACATAAAGATCCTTAATCGGAGCGACATCATCATATGAAACGAGCCAGCTACCTTTATTTATGTTCTTCACTGCCGTAGCCACAGCGGCATGATCCGCATGATCGTAGAAATTATCGTAGAGGCCTTTACCCTTTACGTAATAAGGCGGATCCAAATAATAAAGTGTTTTTTTTGGCAAATAACTACTTAGGCTTGAAATAAGCTCGACCGCATCCTTCCGGTAGAGCGTTATCTGGTCACGCATTTCAGCAATTGCCCGAATTCGACTGACAAGATCAGATTTGTTGTACCGCGCATCAATTTTCCACTTTCCGTCTTGCTTTTTGCCCCCAATCACACCCGCCTTCAAAATGCCGGATCTATTGCAACGATTTAGAAAGAAGGTCGAAAAACCAAGCTCCAGTATCGTTGGACGACTTTTTGCCTGAATTTTTTTCTGACGCAGCCACTCGTCCATCGTCACCGGAGTGTTCTCGATTAATGCAACTATCTCGTCGGTACGATCGAGAACGGACCGCCAAAAACTGTATACACCGCGATTTAAATCATTTATGTGAATCTCGTCCACAAAATTTAAAATCAGCAATTCCATAGCTACAGCGGCGCCCCCCGCATAAGGCTCTACATAATGCCCGCCCACAAGATTGTTTTCTGTTAGAACGGCCTTAATATAGTCGGCCAACTTGCCTTTGCCTCCGGGATACCGAAGAGGCGTGTAGAAATTTGATGTCATTGGAGTGTGCTGCTGTAGGTCACGCCACGTTGCTCGCACCGCGCAAGACGGTCCATAAACCTCGCATCCAGGGCTCGATCATATTCCAACCCTGCTTGAGTTGCTCAAAATCTGGATGCACGTGACGCCCATGCACAACGAAGTGCAACTTGTCTATATTTATTACGCCTGACGGCTGAAGTAAGGTATTTCTTGCAGAGGCCGCGATTTCCCTGTCGCCAATTCGGTTCGCGACATCAGTAAGCACGGCCTCTATACGAGGCTTAAGGTCAATATGCCCATCCTGATTTCGCTTTAAAGGCAGTTTCATTCTAGTGACGTACTCTTGGGTCGAAGTGTCAATTAGCGTTCTTAACAGTCCGCACGCCGCATTCGAAAAATCGAATGCGGCGAGCCTTTTCAGCTCGTCATAGACGTCATTTATTTTTGGAATGTCTATTGCCAATACGCATTTCTTGTCGATGACCGATTTCCTCACACGAGACGTGGGAATATTCTTCTCTCGGGAAGCTCTTTTTTCGATTATTCGACCGGGGGAAGGCGGGTTGCTGGCTTCGCCGACCTCTGCCAAGGCTTGGGGACTATCAAGGACGAGACTAGTCGGTAATGACACGTCTAACGCATCAATATATTTCTTCCGGTCCGATTTGTGATCAATGTCGGCAACAGTTATTGCCTTAGTTGCAATATCCTCAACTACGCGAGTGAGCGCGGGGAGCAGCGTTTCCATCCGATGAGTTGCGAATATTTCACCACCTTTAATAAGCAGACCGAGATGGGCTCTCGCGTAGGGGTCACCTAAAATGCGCTTGAGGTTCGTCACTGAAAAACGGGAGAGCCCATCCTTTGCGGCAGGAGAAAGCTCCCCAAACCTCCTTACAAAATCCAGTAACTGAAGTGCGGGATCACTGCCCCGAAAACGTGCCGTTTCTTCACCGTCCCACGCCACCACACCAATACCGTCATTTTCACCGGTGTGTTCGAGATTTACCCAGTAATCGCTACTGTCCCGCGAAAAAAATTCAACACACGGAATTTTTGGTAATCCCCGCTCGTGAATTAAAGCGGAAGCCTTTTTAACGCGCGCTGCAAATGGACGAGAGAGGGGAGAATCCGCAGCCCGTTTTGGTACTGCCAAGAGGCGCAAGGCGGCTAAGCGTCTATTTCCTTCGTGTACGATAAAATGGCCGACCTTTTGAGCAGGAACAACGATCAGCGCTTTTGACGGATTTAGACCATGCTCCGCGATGCTTTCGGCTAGTCTCACCGTTTTTGCCGCGTGTAATCCGGAACAGAAAGCATGCAGCGCGTCTCGTTCATCAGCGAGGTTAGAAAACCGAGGATTCTGCAGATCGAAATGGAGTTTGCTAATCGCCGGCATAACTAGCCGTGACCCATTCCTCGTTGCCATAGTCAAGCCTTTTATCTTTAGGTGCTCAGAGTGTAGCCATTGCTACCAATTGACACAATCGGAGCGCCGCAGCGCGGTCGTTTAACGCCGAAATTTACGTGCGGTGGCCCATCAAACGACTCCCAGTCTGGAAGTTTTCTGGCTTCGAATCGTTCCTTCGGGCTTGCAAATTCTGACGGCTGAGCCTACCTCTTGTAGTCGAGGGATTCTTCGCGAACGCGTGGGCGCTCTTCATGCCCCAGTGGCAACGCCAGACGCGGGAAACCTCCTACCTTGCGGCTCGATTTGGACGCCGCCTCAGGCTTCCTATCGAATCATTCCCTTATCCATCGCCCACCTTGCCACCGGCACCGTCGCCCCTCCACACCCGGCATCCTCCACCACATGCCGCACCACCTCAAACCCACTCACCCCCAACAACTCCCGATACTCCGCCCCCTCCAAACTCCCGTGATACAGCGGCCTCCCTTCAAACTCCCCAATCGCCTCACCCAACCCCGTCCCACTCGTAAACATCAACACCGCCCCCGGCGCAGCCAACCGCCCAAACTCCGCAAACATCGCCCGCTGATCCTCTGGCGATAAATGAAAAAAGCTATGCCAAGCGATCAACCCATCAAACGGCCCCGCGACCGCCATCTGCCGCATATCCGCAGCAATCCACTGATGCCCAGGAAACGCCGCCTTCGCCCGCTTCAATAACGGCACCGACGTATCCACACCCGTAATCCGGCAACCACGCTCAATCAGATACTGAGCAATCGGCACCCCAAACCCGCACCCAATATCCAGCACCCGCGGAATCGCCCCCGGCAGCAGCGCCAGAAACGCATCCAGCCACGCGCGCTCGATCAGCTCAGTCCCGCGCAGCCGCACGAACGCGTCGGCATGCTCGCGATAGATCGACACCACGTCATCAGCAGGCGACTTGGACATCTTCAAACTCCCGTAACGGCCACCAGAAAACCCAGTCCCTTCGCGAGCGAATCAACCGCAAACGCCCGAATCCCCATGGAAGCACTCCCACGCCTCCGACTCAATTTCCTCAATCACCACCCCATCCTCACCCGCGATGGTGAACTGCTCCTGGCTATCGCCAATACTCGCCGCCCCATCCAACCCCAACAGCAGCGAATACATCGTGTCCCGCAGCGCCAGATCCAGAACGCCACGCACTCCCTCAAGCTGCTCTGCCGACAACCCCAGCCCCCGCACCTTGGCCGCGACCGCGCTCCCGCCATCCGCCGCCATGAACGTATCCAACAGCTCGCCCCGCAGCGCATTCCAGTTGCCGACAAATTCCTTCGCGTCCATTCGATTCCCTTAAACGTGTCCCAACCCGCGGCCGCATATCCAACCCCAACCGCGATCCAGTCAACCCAAAAAAACAGGGGCCGCATAATCGCGGCCCCTGCATTCACTACTCTCTAAAACCTCATCAAGCCTTACGCACCTGCGCAATCAGCGCATCCAGCTGCTTCAGCATCGAATCCACTTCCTCAGCCGTCACATTCAGCGCGGGCATGAAGCGCAGCAGGTTCGGACGCGGCGCATTCAGCAGCAGACCTTCCGGCGCCTGATTCCGCGCAGCTTCGACAATCGCCGGACCATCATCACGATCCATCACCAGCGCGCGCAGCAGACCCATGCCGCGTTCGCCCTTCATGCCGTACTTGGCCGAGATGGCCAGCAGGCCTTCGGACAGTTGCTTGGCGCGCGCAGTGACCGCGTCCATGAAGCCCGGCGCGACCAGCGCGTCGAAGACGGCGACGCCGACGGCGGTGGTCAGGGGGTTGCCGTTGTAGGTGCCGCCTTGGTCGCCGTGCTGGAACACGCTGACTTCCTGACGGGCGAGCAGGGCGGCCAGCGGCACGCCGCCGCCGATGCCCTTGGCCAGCGTCATGATGTCGGGGACGACGTCAAAGTGCTGGTAGGCGAACATCTTGCCGGTGCGGCCCATGCCGGTCTGGACTTCGTCGACAATCAGCAGCAGTTGGTTCTCATCGGCCAGCTTGCGCAGGCCTTGCATGAATTCCTTGGTGGCGGGCAGCACGCCGCCTTCGCCTTGGACGGGTTCCAGCATGATGGCGACGGTCTTGTCGTCGATCAGCTTGCGCACGGATTCCAGGTCGTTCAGTTCGGCCTTGGGAAAGCCTTCGACCTGCGGGGCGAACATCTTGTCCCAGCCCGGCTTGCCCGATGCGGACATGGTGGCCAGGGTGCGGCCGTGGAAGCCGTGGTTCATGGTGATGATCTTGTAGGCGCCGTTCTTCTTGACCTGGCCCCACTTGCGCGCGAGCTTGATGGCGCCTTCATTGGCTTCGCCGCCGCTGTTGGCGAAGAAGACGCGGTCAAAGTCGGACGCGCCGGTCAGGCGCTGGGCCAGTTCGATCGAGGGGATGTTGTAGAACGCCGGCGACGGGTTCATCAGCTTTTGCGACTGCTCGACCAGCGCGCGCTGCATTTCAGGCGCGGAGTGACCCAGGGTGTTCACCGCCCAGCCCTGCACGAAGTCCAGGTATCGCTTGCCCGCGTGATCCTCCAGCCAGGATCCCTTGCCGCTGACGAACACGAGGTCCGGGCGGGAGGTGATCTCCATGAGGGTGTTGACGTTGAACTGGCTGAATTCCATGGCGGTTCCTGCGGGATGTAAGGACAGGGGATGAAGGGAATTTCGGGGAACTTCCCCGGGGGACGCGCGAAAAGGCAAATGTAGCACCGACGGGGGGATGCTATCGTGACGCTACCCCTCCGATCTGCCCCGGGCCGGCCTCACAAGGGCTGCCAGCGCGGGCACTCTATTTTATGCAGGCGATGCGCCCCTCGCGCGCCGTCCGCCGTCGCTTTTTACTGACCAATCATGAAACGTATTCTTTCCAGTCTTGCCGCCGGCCTGGCGTTGGCCGCCGCCATGACGCCCGCTCACGCGGAATTTCCCGACCGTCCCATCCGTCTGATCGTGCCGTTCCCGCCGGGGCAGGCGACGGACATCTTTGCGCGCGCGCTGGCCGAGAAGCTGGGCGCTGCGGTCAAGCAGCCGATCGTGGTGGAGAACCGCGCGGGCGCGGGCAGCAATATCGGCATGGAGCAGGCCACGCGCGCGGCGCCGGACGGCTACACGCTGGTGATCGCCGGCAGCGCGGCAGCGGTGAACCAGACGCTGTACAAGACCATCAACTACAGCCTGACAAAGGACTTTGCGCCGGTGTCGGGCGTGTTCTCGGTGCCGCTGATGTTCCTGGCGACGCCGGCGTCGGGCATTACGTCGCTGCAGCAGCTGGTGACGCAGGCCCGCGCCAATCCGGGCGAACTGGCGTATGCCAGCGCGGGTATTGGCGGCACGCAGCATTTGTCGGCCGAGATGTTCAAGGCGGCGGCGAATATCGACATTCGCCACATTCCGTACAAGGGCAGTGGCCCGGCGCAGGCGGATTTTCTGGGGCATCAGGTGCCGCTGATGGTGGACTCGGTGACGGCGGGCCTGCCGCACGTGCAAAGCAAGAAGGCCGTGGCGCTGGCGGTGACGACGGCCAAGCGGTTGCCGCAGTTGCCCAACGTGCCGACCGTGGCGGAATCGGGTTATCCGGGGTTTGAGGCGATTGGCTGGGCGGCGGTATTGGCGCCCAAGGACACGCCTGCGGAGATTACGAATGCGCTTAGCAAGCAGATCGGGCAGGTGTTGAATACGCCGGAAATGCAGAAGTTCTTCCGGGATCGCGGGGCGGAACCGATGCCGCTGACGCCTGAGGCGACCGGGACGTTTATTGCCGCGGAAGTGGACAAGTGGGGCAAGGCGGTGAAGCAGTCGGGCGCGCAGGTGGATTGAGCGCGATTGGCGACAGCCGTCGATACAAGCCGTCCTTCAATAGGGGCGGCTTTTTTGTTGCCGGTTGCTGGACACCGCACACACCGCGCGCCGCGATTGGGTGGTTTTTCTGGATGATCCATCCAGCTTCAGGTGGTTTATCGGGCGCGGGCGCTTGCCTAAGCTCGAAGCTTCATCGACATCCGAAACACCTGAAGGAGATTTTCCATGGCGGACCATTCGATCAAGGGCAAGGTCGCGATCATTGCGGGCGGGGCGAAGAATCTGGGCGGGCTGATTGCGCGCGACCTGGCCGAGCAGGGCGCCCGCGCAGTAGCGATCCACTACAACAGCGCGGCATCCCAGGCAGAGGCCGAGGCGACCGTGGCGGCAGTGCAGGCGGCGGGCGCGAAGGCCGTGGCGTTGCAGGGCGACCTGACGACGGCGGCGGCGGTGGAGAAGCTGTTTGCCGATGCGGTGGCGGCGGTGGGCCGGCCGGATATCGCGATCAATACGGTGGGCAAGGTGCTCAAGAAGCCCTTTACCGAGATCAGCGAAGCTGAATACGACGAGATGACGGCGGTAAATTCCAAGACGGCGTTTTTCTTTCTGCGCGAGGCGGGCCGGCACGTCAACGACAACGGCAAGGTGTGCACGCTGGTGACGTCGCTGCTGGGCGCCTTCACGCCGTTCTATGCGGCCTATGCGGGCACGAAGGCGCCGGTGGAGCATTTCACGCGTGCGGCGGCCAAGGAGTTTGGCGCGCGGGGGATTTCGGTGACGGCGGTGGGACCGGGGCCTATGGATACGCCGTTCTTCTACCCGGCCGAGGGCGACGACGCCGTGGCATATCACAAGACCGCGGCGGCGCTGTCGCCGTTCAGCAAGACGGGGCTGACGGATATCGAGGACGTGGTGCCCTTCATCCGCCATCTGGTCAGCGACGGCTGGTGGATCACGGGGCAGACCATCCTTATCAACGGCGGCTACACGACCAAGTAGGTGTCAGGACAGGGAGCGCGGCATGCATATGGCAATGGTGATCGGAGGCGGCGCGGTACTGCTGGGGGTGTTTCTGCTCTTTGGCAAGCTGTGGGGCGGCGATGCGGCAGCGCTGGCGGTGGCGGCCAAGGCTTTCATTCCCGTCTGGCTGGTGGTGTCGCTGGTGAACATGTGGGTGGGCGTCACCCATGCCGGGTACAGCGTGCGCGAGGAACTGCCGATTCTGGCGATCGTATTCCTGGTGCCGGCGGCGCTGGCTGCCCTGGCGATCTGGCGCAGCGCCTGACGCGGCTGGGCGCCCCCCGATTGCGGCTATGCTTTTGGTGCCTTGCGCGCGCCCCCGGGGCAACGGGAGGGCGCGCGCAATTCCGTTGTCCCGTCCCACCGCATCGCCACAGGCCGCTCATGGACCGATTCGACCAGTATCGCGTGTTCGCGCACGTTGCCGAGATGGGCAGTTTCATCAAGGCGGCTCATGCCCTGGACGCGCCCCGGGCCTCCGTCTCGGCCGCCATCCAGCAATTGGAAGCGCAGCTTGGCGTGCGGCTGCTGCATCGCACGACCCGGCAGGTGCGGCTGACGGCCGACGGCGAGCAACTGCTGGAACGCGTGTTGCCGCTGCTGACGGAAGTCGAAGACATCGACCAACTGTTCCAGGCGAGCGAGCGGCAGGTGTCGGGCCGCCTAAACATTGATGTGCCCAGCCGCGTGGCGCGCCGGCTGATCGCGCCGCAATTGCCCGGCCTGTTGCGCCGCCATCCGCGATTGCAGGTGGTGTTGAGTTCCACTGACCGCGCCATTGACCTGGTGCAGGAGGGCGTGGACTGTGCGGTGCGCATCGGTACGCTGCACGACAGCAGTCTGGTCGTGCGGCCGCTGGGCAGCATTGCGCTGATCAACTGTGCCAGTCCGGCTTACCTGCGCGAGCACGGCGCGCCAATGCACCCCGAGGAACTGGGCGGCCACTGGGCCGTGGGGTATGCGTCACCGAAGACCGGCCGCGAGCTGCCCTGGGAATCCGTGTCCGCCGATGGCGGCGTGCGCCAGGATACGGTTCGCAGCCGGGTGGTGGTGAACAACGCAGAAAGCTACATCGCCTGCTGCCTGGCGGGGCTGGGCCTGATCCAGATACCCCGTTTTGACGTGCAGCATCTGCTTGAAGCGGGTGAACTGGTGGAAGTGATGCCGGCCGCGCGCGCGGCGCCGATGCCGGTATCGCTGCTGTATCCGCACCGCCGCCAGCGCACGCGGCGGCTTACCGTGTTTCAGGAGTGGTTTGAAGGTTTGATGGCAGGTTACGTGGACGCCTGAGGCCGCGCGATCCAAAGCGGTGCGGATACGCCCGTCTGCGGCGCATCCGCCGCACCATTGCGGGGCGTTTGCACGAACCTTGCGCGCCCTCTTCCCGGGACGCCCACATGGCACAGAATTTGCATCTTCTCGCTTTGTATACCGACTTGGTGTGCAACGCGCTGACCCGACCGGGCAGTGCGGGCCCTGGAGAGTTCCTTATGAAACGCAGAACCCTGTTGCTGTCCCTTTGCGCCGCCGCCAGCATCCTGGCCGCGCCCCTGTCGCACGCCGACGCGCTGGACGATATCGTCAAGGCGGGCGTCATCAAGATTGCGGTGCCGCAGGACTTTCCGCCGTTCGGCTCGGTGGGCGCCGACATGAAGCCGCTGGGTTATGACATCGACACGGCCCAGCTCATCGCCAAGCAACTGGGCGTGAAGCTGGAACTGGTGCCGGTGACCAGCGCCAACCGCGTGCCCTACCTGCAGACCAAGAAGGTGGATCTGGTGATCTCCAGCATGGGTAAGAATGCCGAACGCGAGAAGGCCATCGACTTTTCCGACGCGTACGCGCCGTTTTTCAACGGCGTGTTTGGCCCAGCGGACCTGAAGGTGTCGTCCGCTGCGGATCTGGCGGGCAAGACCATCGGCGTGACGCGGGGCGCGGTGGAAGACATCGAGCTGACCAAGATTGCGCCCGAGTCCGCCACGGTCAAGCGCTATGAGGACAACAACGGCACGATCACGGCCTTCCTGTCGGGCCAGGTGCCGATGATCGCGACGGGCAACGTGGTGGCCGCGGCCATCCTGGCGCGCAATCCGCCCAAGAAGCCGGAAACGAAGTTCCTGATCAAGAATTCGCCGTGCTACATCGGCCTGAACAAGGACGAACCGAAGCTGCGCGCCCGCGTGAACGACATCCTGGCCGCGGCCAAGCGTGACGGGTCGCTGTCGGCGATTTCGCAGAAGTGGCTGGGCGCCGAACTGCCCAAGGATCTGTAGGCTGCGCGAGGCCGTCATGGCTTACCAGTACGACTTTTCCTCGGTGTTCGAGTACACGCCGGTGCTGATCAAGGGCATCGGCGTCACGATCGAACTGATTGCGTTCGGCGCGGTGGCGGGCGTGGCCCTGGGCATCGTCTGCGCCTGGGTGCGCACGCAGGGCCCGGCGTGGCTGCGCGCGCCGGTCACCGCCTATATCGAGCTGATCCGGAACACGCCGTTCCTGATCCAGCTGTTTTTCGTGTTTTTTGGCCTGCCGTCGCTGGGCATCCAGCTGGGCGAGATGCAGGCGGCGTGCCTGGCGATGGCACTGAACCTGGGCGCCTATAGCGCCGAGATCATCCGCGCCGGGATCGACGCCACGCCGCGCGGGCAGTACGAGGCCGGCGCCAGCCTGGCGCTGTCGCGCCTGCAGGTGTTCCGGCACGTGGTGCTCAAGCCGGCGCTGATGCGCATCTGGCCGGCGCTGTCTTCGCAGATCGTGATTGTGATGCTGGGATCGGCGGTGTGTTCGCAGATCGCGGCCGAAGACCTGACCTTTGCCGCCAACTTCATCCAGTCGCGCAACTTTCGCGCGTTTGAAGTGTATTTCGTGACGACCGGGATCTATCTGGTGCTGGCGGTGCTGCTGCGCCAGGTGCTGCGCCTGACCGGACGGCGGCTCTTTCGCAAGGCGGCAAGATGATCGAGTTCTCGACCTGGGACATCGTGCGCAACCTGTTGCTGGCGGCGCGCTGGACCATCGTGCTGTCGCTGGCGGCCTTTGCGGGCGGGGCGCTGATGGGGTTGCTGGCGCTGATGATGCGCACGTCGCGCGTGGCGGCGATGCGCCGCATCAGCTGGGCGTACATCGAACTCTTTCAGGGCACGCCGCTCTTGATGCAGCTCTTCCTGGCGTTTTTCGGGCTGTCGCTGATCGGCGTGGAGGTGCCGCCGTGGCTGGCCGCCGGCGCGGCGCTGACGCTGTGGTCGGGCGCGTTCCTGGCCGAGATCTGGCGCGGCTGCGTGGAAGCCGTGCCGAAAGGACAGTGGGAGGCGTCGGCCAGCCTGGCGCTGGGCTACGTGCAGCAGATGCGCTATGTGGTGCTGCCGCAGGCGCTGCGCATTGCTGTCGCGCCGACCGTGGGCTTTGCGGTGCAGATCGTCAAGAGCACGGCGCTGACCTCCATCATCGGCTTCACGGAACTGTCGAAGGCGGCCACCGTGATCACCAACGCCACCTTCAGTCCCTTCACTGTCTATGCCTGCGCCGCGCTGATCTACTTTGCGCTGTGCTGGCCCCTGTCGCGCCTTAGCCTCCGGCTGGAAAGGAAGTTGCATGCCCCTCATCGCCCTTGAAGACGTCCGCAAACGGTTCGGCGACAACGAAGTCCTGAAAGGCGTGACCTTGCGCGTCGACCCCGGCGAGGTCATTGCCATCATCGGCAAGAGCGGCTCGGGCAAGAGCACGCTGCTGCGTTGCATCAACGGGCTGGAGCAGATCGACGGCGGCGCGATCATGGTGGCCGACGCGCAGTTGGGCGACGACGAGCTGCGCCTGCGCGCGCTGCGGCTGAAGGTCGGGATGATTTTTCAGCAGTTCAACCTGTTTCCGCACCTGACCGTGGGGCGCAACGTGATGCTGTCACCCATGGTGGCCAAGCGCGTGCCCGAGCGCGAGGCCGAGGACATGGCCCGCGCCATGCTGACCCGCGTGGGCCTGGCCCACAAGTTCGACGCCTGGCCGGACGAACTGTCCGGCGGCCAGCAGCAGCGCGTGGCGATTGCCCGTGCGCTGGCGATGCAGCCGCTGGCGCTGTTGTGCGACGAGATCACGTCGGCGCTGGACCCGGAGCTGGTCAACGAGGTGCTAGCGGTCGTGCGCGAGCTGGCTGCCGACGGCATGACGCTGCTGATGGTGACGCACGAAATGCGCTTTGCGCGCGAGGTCTGCGATCGCGTGGTGTTCATGCACC
The DNA here is from genome assembly GCF_037039475.1 of Achromobacter sp. E1. Lineage (NCBI taxonomy): Bacteria > Pseudomonadati > Pseudomonadota > Betaproteobacteria > Burkholderiales > Alcaligenaceae > Achromobacter > Achromobacter sp. E1. The sequence continues at coordinate 72,962 of NZ_CP146253.1, read as the reverse complement.
AGGGGCGCGTGCACGAAATCGGTCCGCCGGAACAACTTTTCACGGCGCCGGCCACGCCGGAATTGCGGCAATTCCTGGGGATGACGAATCTGGCGGCGTGAGCCGCAAGTAAAAATGCACCACTTGTCCTGGTGCGCATGCCTCTATCGCGGGTGCGGCGCGGTTCCTATATTGGACCTGTCCGCCGCCGGACTCCGGGTTTCCCCGGCGCGGTTTCACCCCACTTGAAACCTGAGGATCGATGACATGGACAAGGACCGCATCAAGGGCGCCGCCAAGGAAGTGAAGGGCGCGATCAAGGAAACAGCTGGCAAGGTGACGGGCAACACCCGCACCGAAGCCGAAGGAAAAGTGGAAAAGACCGAGGGTAAAGTGCAGCGCAATGTAGGCGAAGCGAAGGATCAGGCACGGGACTTGCTGGACAAGTAATTGCGGCTGCCGATCGGCATGACCCGCACTGTCCAATAAATGCCCGAAGGAGAAGAAAATGACCCACCGTATTTGGCTTGCACTGATGCTCGCGATTACCGCCGTGACCGCCGGTTGCAACACGATGGAAGGTGCCGGCAAAGACATTGAAAGGGGCGGGGAAAAGATCCAGCAGCAGGCCAAGTAAGCGCTTGCGGGCTGCATCCAAAGGTCGGCGCGTTGACGGCGCGCCGGCCTTTTTTCGCTCTTGCGAAACGTGGGATGGGCGGTGCATGAGGGGTGAACGGTCGATCGTGACCGTGCACCGCGCCAGCTGGCCGGCCCTCAGAAGGACTTATTAGCGCGAGAAGCCGCGCGCCGAGATTTCCCAGATATCCTCGACCACCCCATCGCGCACCACCACCAGCCCATCATGCAGGTTGAACGTGGGGTCCACGTGCGACGGCACCAGGCGCAGCACCGCGCCCAGGTCGGGCGCCTGCGCCCCCGGTTCCACGCGCACGACGCCGTGCTCGTCATTGATGGCGGTGTACGTCAGCCCGGGTTCGCCGAAGATGGCGGGCGGGCCGCATTCCGCGGTAGTGGACTTTAGCCCCGCGTCCAGGATCACCCGGTCCGGCGCTGGCTTGCTCATGACCGTGGCCAGCACGAACAGGCTGTTCTCGAACGCCAGGGGGCCATCCCATTCATTGGCGCCATAGTCGCCGTCCATGAAGGCGTACGAACCGGCCTGCAATTCGGTATAGACGCCGCTGGCCGCATCGAACTCGGCGCTGCCCGTGCCGCCGCCGGTGATGGTGTCGCAGGCGATGCCGCTCTCGCGCAGCAGTTGCGCGTACGACGCCGCGATGCGCGCCGCCTGGCGGCAGACCTCGGCGCGCTCCTCGCGCGTGCGGTAATGCTGCACCGAGCCGTGATAGGCCTGCAGGCCGGCAAAATTCACGCCGGGCAGGTCGCGCGCCTGCTGCGCCAGCGCCAGCACGAGGGCGTCGTCGGACACCCCGCAGCGGCCCTGGCCGACGTCCACTTCCACCAGCACGTCGATCTGGGCGCCCGCCTGCACCATGGCCTGCGAGACCTGCAACAGGTTGTGCGCGTTGTCCACGCAGACGCTCACTTTTGCCACGCGCGCCAACTGGCCCAGCAGGGCCAGCTTGGCCGGACCGACGACCTCGTTGCTGATGTGGATGTCCTGGATGCCGGCGGCCACGAAGGGCAGGGCTTCGCTGACCTTCTGGCAGCAGATGCCGCGCGCGCCCAGCGCCAGTTGCCGCAATGCGATTTCGGGGCATTTGTGCGCCTTGGCGTGCGGGCGCAGGGCGACGTCGTGGCGGTCTGCCCACGCCTGCATCGCGCGCAGGTTGGCTTCAAAAGGCGCCAGGTCCAGCACCAGACTGGGCGTGTCGACGCGGGCCAGCGGATCGCCTGGCTGTGCGGGCGGGGGCAGCGCAATGCCGCGTATGACTTCCTGGGACATCCTGATGACTCCGTAGTCTGACTGCTTGAGGGGTAGCGCACGCATAACCAAAGCGGGACCACCCATAACCAAAGGGGCAATGCACCCCCAGGTAAACGATAGCCCCGTAACCATTGGCTACCAGAGGGCGGCATGACAGAATTTCATCATGAAAACGGCCCCCAAGGGGAGGCCCATTTCCGGCAGGCGGCCACGCCGCGCCGGAAATGACAAGACGACCCACGTCACTCGACATATTTGTCATTTCGTATTGGAGAAGCTCGCATGAAACTCAAGCATTGGATCACCGCCCTGACCGTCGCGGTCGCCGCCGTGGGCGCCACCGGCACCGCGCAGGCCCAGCAGTTCTTCCGCATCGGCACGGGCGGCACGGCCGGCACGTATTACCCGATCGGCGGCATCATCGCCAATGCCGTGTCGCAGCCCGGCAAGCTGGTGGCCACCGCCGTCGCTTCCAATGGCTCCGTGGCCAACATCAACGGCATCATGGGCGGCTCGTTCGAGGCTGGTTTCACGCAGTCGGACGTGGCCTACTGGGCCTACACCGGCACCGGCACGTTTGAAGGCAAGCCCAAGGCCCAGGACCTGCGCCTGATCGCCACCCTGTACCCGGAAAGCATCCACCTGGTGGCGCGCAAGGGCGCGGGCATCAAGAGCGTGGCGGACCTGAAGGGCAAGCGCGTGTCCATGGACGAGCCCGGCTCGGGCACCCTGGTGGACGTGCGCCTGATCCTGGGCGCGTACGGCATGACCGACAAGGACATCAAGGCCGAATACCTCAAGCCCAACCAGGCCGGCGACAAGCTCAAGGACGGCGGCCTGGACGCGTTCTTCTTCGTGGGCGGCGCGCCTGCCGGCGCCATCGCGGAACTGGCTTCCAGCGGCGCCGGGATCGAGATCGTGCCGCTGGTCGGCCCCGAGATCGACGCGCTGCGCGCCAAGCAAGAGTTCTTCACGCCCGACACCATTGCGGCCAACACCTACCAGAACGTCGGCGAAGTGAAGACCATCTCGGTCAACGCGCAGATGGTCACGTCGGCCAAGCTGCCCGAACAGGTGGTCTACGACGTCACCAAGGCCCTGTATAGCGATGCCACGCGCAAGACGCTGGACAACGGCCACGCCAAGGGCAAGCTGATCACCCGCGACAACGCCATCAAGGGCGCCGGCATCCCGTTCCACCCGGGCGCCGAGAAGTTCTACAAGGAAATCGGCCTATTGAAGTAGGCCCCCCCCGAAGCGCCGTTGGCGCTTTCCCCCCAGGGGGCGCCGGTGGCGGACCGGCGGAGCCGGATCCGCGCGGCCCCGCTTTTAGGGAGGCCGGGGTTCTTTATTCCGATTGCTTGCCTTTGACTAGGTTGGCGGATCGTTGCAGGTTTTTTTATGTGGCGGCATTGGCTCTTTGCCGCCTTTGAGCAGGGCCGCCTATGCGCGGCCCTGCTTGTTGAATCATCTTGAGAATCACCGCGATGCAAATCGACCACGAGAAAACCCAGCAGCTGGCGGAGAAGTACGACTCGGAAATCCGCTTCCGGCCGCTGGACAAGACCGCCACCTGGATCGTCTCGGGCCTTCTGGTCACGCTGTCGATCTTTCACTACTACACCGCCGGCTTCGGGCTGCTGCGCGAAGCCACGCACCGCGGCGTGCATCTGGCGTTCGTGCTCAGCCTGATCTTCCTGGTGTTCGGCTTTTCCAAGTCGCATTACCAGCGCGAGCCCAAGTCGACGTGGTACGCGCCAGGCGGCATCCCCTTGTACGACTGGATCATCGCCGTCGCGCTGGCGCTGTCGGTGCTGTATATCCCGTACATCTTTGAAGATCTGGCGTTCCGCGTCGGCAACCCCCTGCCGATCGACGTCTTCATGGGCTCGATCCTGCTGATCGGCCTGCTGGAGGCCACGCGCCGGGCAATGGGCTGGCCGCTGCCGATCATCGCGATCGTGTTCATGGCCTATGCCATGTTTGGTCCGTACTTCCCCGGTCTGCTGCAGCACGCGGGCAATACCTGGTCCCAGATCGTCAACCACATGTACCTGACGAGCCAGGGCGTGTATGGCGTGGCGGTGGGCGTGGTGGCGACCTATGTGTTCCATTTCGTGCTGTTCGGCGTGCTGGCCACCCGCATCGGCCTGGGCCAGCTGTTCCTGGATGTGGCGTCCACGATCGCGGGCCGCTATGCCGGCGGCCCGGCCAAGGTGTCGGTGTTCGGCTCGGCCATGTTCGGCATGCTGTCCGGTTCCTCGGTCGCGAACGCGGTCACGGTGGGCTCGCTGACCATTCCCGCGATGATCCGCATCGGCTATCCGCGCCACTTCGCGGCAGGCGTCGAAGCGGCCAGCAGCACGGGCGGCCAGATCACGCCCCCGATCATGGGCGCGGCAGCCTTCCTGATGATCGAGTTCCTGGGCATCCCGTACCAGCAGATCGCGATCGCCGGCATCTTCCCGGCCTTCCTGTATTTCTTCGGCATGTTCATGCAGGTGCACTTCGAGGCCAAGCGTGAAGGGCTGCGCGGCCTGACCTCCGAGGAAATGCCCAAGCTGAAGCAGTCGTTCAAGATGCGCTGGCCGACGCTGATTCCGCTGGTGCTGCTGATTGGCGTGCTGGCCAGCGGGCGCACCCCCTACCTGGCTGCCTTCGCGGGGATCACGGGCTGCATCGTGGTGGGCCTGTTGAACCCGTTCCAGCGGCTGCGCTTGCGCGACCTGTACGAAGCCTTCGAGACGGGCGCCAAGTATGCGCTGGCCGTGGGTGCCGCGGCCGGCACGGTCGGCATCGTGATTGGCGTGGTGACCCTGACGGGCGTGGGCTTCAAGATCTCTTACATCGTGATCTCGGCAGCCCAAGCCATCGCGGGCGGGGCGGCCACGGTGATTCCCGAAGCCATCGCCAATATGCAGACGCTGACGCTGGTTGCGGCGCTGATCATGACCGGCATCGTCTGCATCCTGATGGGCTGCGGCATTCCCACTACCGCCAACTACCTCATCATGGTCGCGGTTGCCGCGCCCACGCTGGTGCAGTTGGGCGTGCAACCCATCGCGGCGCACTTCTTCGTGTTCTATTTCGGCATCCTGGCCGACATCACGCCCCCGGTGGCGCTGGCCGCGTATGCGGCGGCGGGCATGGCGGGCAGCGATCCCTTCAAGACCGGCAACACGGCGTTCAGGCTGGGCATCACCAAGCTCATCGTGCCGTTCGTGTTTGTGTTCTCGCCGTCGCTGCTGATCTCGGTGCAGGGGTTCACCTGGTACGACTTCTTCGTGACCCTGTTCGGGTGCATGGTCGGGCTGGTGCTGCTGTCGGCCGCCTTCTCGCGTTACATGCTGGTCACGATGAAAAGCTGGGAACGCTGGCTGTGCACGATCGGCGCGTTGCTGACCATTCTGCCTGGCCTCGTAACCGGCCTGATCGGGCTGGCCATCTGCATTCCGGTATTCATCCGGCAGTTGGCCGAGCTGAAACTGGAGAATGCGCCGAAGTCGGCATGATGTGCGCGCCGCGCAGGCGGCGCCATGAAAAAAGGGGCGGACCCAATCGGGCCCGCCCCTTTTTGCTGAATCAGCCATTTTGTCAGCATTTGGGCGCAAAATGGGCGGTCTTGGGCGCATGGTGACGGCCTACAACATCCGCCTTTTCCCCGGTTGCCCGGCAAATTAAATCGGCGTAAAGTAAAATTCATGTTTGCTGGTCTGCCGATATGCGGGCCGACTGTGCAAACAGGCACAAACTGCGCCATATGTTCGATATCCTGGTCTATCTGTTCGAGAATTACTACACGCCTCAGGCCTGTCCTGCTGCCGATGTGCTCGCCAAGCGGCTTGCCGCTGCCGGTTTCGAGCACGAGGACATCGACGACGCGCTCGGGTGGCTGTACGGCCTGGCCGAGACCACCGAACGGTGCGTCGATCTGGCACAGGCGCCCTCGTCCGGCACCCGGATCTACACCGAGAACGAATACCAACAGCTCGGCACCGAGTCCATCGGCTTTATCGCCTTCCTGGAATCGGCCGGCGTGTTGCCCGCGCCCCTGCGCGAGATCGTGATCGACCGGGGCCTGGCCTCGCCGGAAACGCCCGTGCCGCTCTCCAAGATCAAGATCATTGCCCTCATGGTTCTCTGGAGCCAGGAAGCCGAGATCGACAATCTGGTCCTCGAAGAGCTGCTCGACGAAGAAGGCGGCCGCTTGCTGCATTGAGCGCGCGTCCCCGTCCCGCACCCCCTGATTCAACCCTTCAGCCCGCGCGCCTGGCCGCGCGGGCTTGAGCCATTTATTCCGTCCCCGTGACCTACGTCGGCCGCTTTGCCCCCAGCCCCAGCGGCCCGCTGCATGCGGGCTCGCTGGCGACCGCGCTGGCCAGCTGGCTGGACGCGCGCGCGCAGGGCGGGCGCTGGCTGCTACGCATCGAGGACGTGGACACGCCCCGCACGGTGGCGGGCGCGGCGGACGTGATCATGGGCCAGCTGCAGGCGCTGGGATTGGTCTGGGACGGCGACATCGTCTGGCAGTCGCGCCGCAACGCGGCCTACCAGGCGGCGTTTGACGCGCTTGCCGCTCAGGGCCTGATCTATGGCTGCGGCTGCACGCGGCGTGAAATTGCGGACTCGGCGCTGCGGGGCCAGACCGCGCCCGGCGCCGATGGCGAAAGACCCTACCCCGGCACGTGCCGTCACGGCCTGCCGGCGGGGCGCGAAGCCCGCGCCTGGCGGCTGCGCGTGCCGGGCGGCGTCGAGCGCTTCGAGGACCGTTGGCTTGGCCCGCAGGAGCAGGATGTGGCGCAGGCGGTGGGAGATTTCGCGCTGCGGCGGGCGGACGGTCTGTGGGCGTACCAATTGGCGGTGGTGGTGGACGACGCCGCGCAGGGCGTGACGGACGTGGTGCGCGGGGCCGACCTGCTCAGTTCCACGGCACGCCAGCGCGTGCTGGGCCGTTTGTTGGGCCTGCCGCCGCTGCGCTACCTGCACGTGCCGCTGATCCTGGACCCGGCCAGCGGGCTGAAGCTGTCCAAGCAGAATGGCGCCCCCGCGGTGGATACGCGCGCGCCGCTGGCGGCCTTGCAGGCGGCGTGGGCGGCGTTGGGCTTTGCGCCGTTGGCCGCCACGGACGTGACGTCATTCCTGCAGGACGCCACGGCGCGCTGGGCAGCGCGGTTTCCGGGCTGACGCCGGCCGCAGCCGCCGCGCGCGTTGCCTGCCGGCTGATCCCTGAAGGCCCTGCGACCGCTCACAGTGGCTGCAAGTCTGCCCCCAGCATCCGCACCAGCAACGCTTCGCCATCGTCGGCCACGCGCAGTTCGCCGAAACGCGCGACCTCGTAACGCGCGGCTTCGCCTTCCGGGAAGAAGAACGCATTGGTCACGATGCGCACACCATTGCCACGGACCCGATAGCGCAGCGGCACTTCGGTTTCGGCATGCGGGTGCACGTCGGACTGGATCCGCACCGCCTGCGCCACACCGCGCGAATCCGGCGTCAGCATCACGTAGCCGTCCGGCTCGTAGCCCATGACGCTTTCGGCGTCGTTCTGGTTGCCGCCCAGCCGCAGGCGCGTCACCTCGCGTCCGGCCGCAAAATTCAAGGCCATGTAGTCGCCCTGCATGAGGGAGCGCGGATCGACCGGCACCAGCTCCAGGATGACGACCTTGCCCGACGACAGGAGTTTTTCGCGCTCCCAGATGCCGACGTTGGCCGCGACCAGCACCAGCGCCAGGCCGCCCAGGATGCCCGCTGTGCGCCAGCGCAGGGCCGGGGATACCGGCGGCAGGGGACGCGCTTGAACCGGGGCCTGCGTGCGCATCAGGCGCGGCACCAGCCACACCGCGGCGCGCAGCACGAACAGAACCACCGCCGCGCCGCTCAGCCACAGCGCCTTTTGCAGCAGCGGCAACTCCAATTGGTAGTAGTAGACGCCCAGGTACGCCAACAGACTGGCGGCGCCGAAGATCATGACGCGCGGCTGGTTCAGGCCGAATCCCAGCAACAGCCACGCCAGCGCGAAGCCGACGCCCGGGCTGGGCAGCCAGAACAGCGCCAGCAGCAACAGGCCGATCGGCACGCCCCAGGTGACGCCGCCGGTCAGGAGGCGGCGGCGCGGCCACAGCACGGCCAGCGCGGTGGCCACCGGCAAGAGCGCGCCCGCGACGACCAGGGTGGCGGTGCGCGGCGCAAGCTGCCAGATCGCGGGCAGTTCGGTGACGGCAATGCCGCTTGCCAGCCAGACCATGCCCTGCACGGACAGCAGGAACGCCCACGCCAGCGGCTGCAGCGCATGGCCGCGCCGCGCGCCCACGCGGTGGCTGACGGTGAAGATGACGGCGGTGGCCCATGCGCCGATGACGCCGATGGGCAGCCACAGGAAGGTGGCCCGGGTCGCGTCGAAACGGATCCAGGCGTCCATCAGGTCCTCCCGCATGAGGTCGGGCGACAGGCCGCGCCAGATCAGGCCGGCACTGGCCAGCGCGATCAACAGGCCGCTCAGAAAGCGCAGGATCACGTCGGGTCCCAGCGCATAGACCGCGGCCGCCATCAGCAGCACGAAGAAGCTTGCGCTGGCGAACGAGGTCGAACTGGACAGTCCGAAAATGATGAGGATCTGTCCGGTGAAAGCCATGGCCGTGCCGCACTGCCGCCAGAACGGACCGGCATCGCTGCGCAGCACCGCCACGCCCACGGCGCAGAGCACGAGGCCGGCGACCAGCGCGCCGCTTTCGGTGGTGATCAGGTTGGAGAAGGCGACGAACAGCAAGAGGAGCAGTGTGGCCAGCCACGCGGACAGGCCCAGCAGGCATTGCACGTACCAGGGCGGTTCGGCGCGCGGCACGGCAGCGGGCGCCAACTGCGCCACGGGCGCGCTGGAGTCGGCGGGATCGACGGCATTGCCTGCGGAGGCGCCGGCCGGTTCCGCGTCCGCGGCCGGCACGGGGACCGGCGCTTCGTTGCTCATGCCGCGCAGCCAGCGGGCGGCCACGACGGCCTCGGCCATGAGCAAGGCGGCAAGCGGCAGCGCTGCCCACGCGCCGGGCTCCAGCCGCCACAACCATTCGCCCACCACGCGCAGCGACACGCAGATGACGCCGGCGGCCAGCATGGCCAGGATGACGAGGTCGCGCCGGCCGCGCTGATAGTAAAGACCGAGTCCCAGCGTGGCGGCGACCCAGGCGACGCCGTTGTAGGTGCCCAGGCCGTCGACGATGAAATCGCCGAACATGAGGGCAAGCACCAGCACGCTGATCGCGATGGCGGCCAGGATGCGCGGCCCGAAGACAGTGCTGGCGCGCCAGCGTCGCGCGGCCATTTCCCAGCCGAACAGCAAGACGAGGTTCAATGCGGCCATGACCAGGCTGGGCAGGCCCGGACCGCCGAAGATCATCATCCACGTGAAGACGCGTTCGCCCAGCCACAGCGCGACCGCAAGATTGAGCACCAGCGCCCACAACAACCACACCGCCTGGCTGCCCGCGGCAAGCGCCCAGGGCAAGAGCAACACTGCCCACCACGCGAACAGTTCCCAGGTATCGGCGCCCGTCTGGTAAGTTTGTCCTAATAGGGCGAGCAGGGCGCCCAGCAAAATGCCGGCCAATGCCAGCAGCGCGCCAGGGATGCTGCGCCGCACGCCGGGCCGGGCGCGCAAGCGCAATCCGGACCACGCGGCGGCCAGCGCGCAGACGGCCAACAGGCCCTGCAACCCGGCAAAGCGCTGCATTTTTGTCATGTCCTGCCAGTTGGCGGCAACCCAGCAGACGGCAGCGCTGCCTAGCAGCAAAACGCCTAGCCACAAGGTGCTTCGCGCCAAAAATTGACGCCAAGCGTGCAGTTCGGATCCCGCTTGCCTTTCAGTGCCGACTTGCATCTGGCGAATCTCCGATCTTATTATCCGCGCTGATACGGCGGGACTACCGCCACTGGAAACACATGAATAAAACGCTGATTATTGCCGAGAAGCCCTCGGTGGCCCTTGATATATCACGCGCCTTGGGAGGCTTCGCGCGCGAGGGCGACTATTTTGAAAGCGAACGTTACGTTCTCGCTTCAAGCATCGGCCATTTGCTCAGCTTGGTCGCGCCCAACGATCCGGTCAAGGGGAAGTGGAGCTTCACGCACCTGCCCGTGATTCCGCCGGCCTTCGAATTGGGCCCGACCGACAAGAAGTCCGCCGAACGCCTCAAGCTGCTGGTCCGGCTTGCCAAGCGCAAGGATGTGGACGCCATCATCAACGCCTGTGACGCGGGACGTGAAGGCGAACTGATCTTCCGCTACATCATTCAGTACGCCGGCGTGAACAAGCCCATCCAGCGCCTGTGGCTGCAGTCGATGACGCAGGCCGCCATCCGCGAAGCCTTTGCCAGCCTGCGCGACGATACGCAGATGAAGCCGCTGGAAGCCGCGGCGCGTTCGCGCGCCGAGGCCGACTGGCTGGTCGGCATCAACGGCACGCGCGCCATGACCGCCTTCAACAGCAAGGACGGGGGCTTTTTCAAGACGCCGGTCGGCCGGGTGCAGACGCCCACGCTGGCCATCGTGGCCGAACGCGAAGAGCGCATCCGCCGCTTCGTGCCGCGCGACTACTGGGAAGTGCGCGCCACCTTCGTGGCGGCCGCCGGCCTGTACGAAGGCCGCTGGATCGACCCGCAATTCAAGAAAGACGACCGCGACCCGGAAAAGCGCGAATCGCGCCTGTGGTCGGCCGCCGCCGCGCAAAGCGTGGTCGCCGCCTGCCGCGAGCAGCCGGGCAGCGTGACCGAGGAATCCAAGCCGTCCAGCCAGATGTCGCCGGCCCTGTACGACCTGACGTCGCTGCAGCGCGAGGCCAACGGCCGGTTCGGCTTTTCGGCCAAGACCACGCTGGCGCTGGCGCAGACGCTGTACGAACGCCACAAGGCCCTGACGTATCCGCGTACCGACTCGCGCTACCTGCCCGAGGACTACATCAGCACGGTGCAGGAAACCATGCGCGCGCTGGCCAAGGGCGGCTCGAACGCCGTGGGCGGCCTGTCGCGCCACGCCGAGACCGTCGTCAGCCAGCAGTGGGTGAAACCCAACCGCCGCATCTTCGACAACAAGAAGGTGTCGGATCACTTTGCGATCATCCCCACGCTGCAGATCCCGCACGACCTGAGCGAAGCCGAGGCCAAGCTCTACGACCTGGTGCTCAAGCGCTTTCTGGCCGTGTTCTTCCCGGCGGCGGAATACCGCGTCACCACGCGCCTGACCGAAGTGCAGGGGCATCGCTTCCGCACGGACGGCAAGGTGCTGGTCAACCCCGGCTGGCTTGCCGTGTACGGCAAGGAAGCGCAGGGCGAAGACGCCAACCTGGTGCCCGTGGGCGACGGCGAGACCGTGCGCACCGAGGAAATCGAGGCCGTCGGCCTGTCGACCAAGCCGCCCGCGCGCTTTAACGAAGGCACGCTGCTGTCGGCCATGGAAGGCGCCGGCAAGCTGGTGGACGACGAGGAACTGCGCGAAGCCATGTCCGAGCGCGGCCTGGGCACGCCGGCCACGCGCGCGGCCATCATCGAAGGCCTGCTCAACGAAAGCTACCTGCGCCGCGAAGGCCGCGACCTGGTGCCCACCGCCAAGGCGCGCCAGCTCATGACGCTGCTGTCGGGCCTGGACGTGGCCGAACTGACCTCGCCCGAACTCACCGGCGAATGGGAGCACAAGCTCAAGCAGATCGAGCAGGGCGGACTGGGCCGCGAGGCCTTCATGCGCGAGATCGCGCAGATGACGCAGGTGATCGTCAAGCGCGCCAAGGAATACGAGCGCGACACGGTGCCGGGCGACTACGCCACGCTGACAACGCCGTGTCCCAAGTGTGGCGCGGTGGTCAAGGAAAACTACCGCCGCTACGCCTGCACGGCATGCGATTTTTCGATCGGCAAACACCCGGGCGGCCGCACGTTCGAGCTGCCGGAAGTCGAAGAGCTGTTGGCCAAGCGCGAGATCGGTCCGCTGCAAGGCTTCATCAGCAAGATGGGCCGGCCGTTTGCGGCCATCCTGCGGATCAGCGACGAATACAAGCTGGAATTCGACTTCGGCCAGAACGACGAGGACGACAACGAAGCCGTGGACTTCTCCGGCCACACGCCGGTGGGCTCCTGCCCGAAGTGCCAGTCGCGCGTCTTCGAGCACGGCATGAGCTATGTCTGCGAAAAATCGGTGGGTCCCGAGAAGTCGTGCGATTTCCGGTCGGGCAAGGTCATCCTGCAGCAGGAGATCTCGCGCGAGCAGATGGAAAAGCTGTTGACCAACGGCCGCACCGATCTGCTCGACGGCTTTGTCTCCAGCCGCACGAACCGCAAGTTCAAGGCGTTCCTGGTGCGCCAGCCTGACGGCAAGATCGGGTTCGAGTTCGAGCCCCGTCCCGAGAAGCCCGGCCGCGCCCGCGCGCCGGCCAAGACGGCCGCCAAGACTGCGACCAAGACGGCTGCAAAGAAGGCGCCGGCCAAGAAGGCTGCCACCAAGACGGCAACCAAAACGGCCACAAAAACCGCCACCAAGACCGCCACCAAAACCGCGGCCAAGAAAGCCGTGAAAAAGGCGGCACCCAAGAAGACCACGGCGTAATTCAGCCTGCGCCGCACGACCAAACGCCCGGGAGACCGGGCGTTTTCCATTGTTGGGCAGCAATCGCTGGGGTATTGTTGACGCCAAACAGCTGCAACCCAGACACTTCCGAGGACGACATGACCCGTAGCTCCGACTTCACCACCCGCCGCCGCGTGCTGGCGGCGAGCGCTTGCGCTTTGGCCAGCTTCGGCCTGCTCAATGGGCGCGTCGTCTTCGCGCAGCCCAAGCTGGGCAAGGTCGTTTACGGCCAGGGCAGCATCGACCCTTTTTTCGCGGCCGGCTACGTGGCGCTGAAGAAGGGCTTCTTCGGAGAAGGCGGCCTGGAGGTCGAGTATCTGAATTCGCAAAGCGGCCCGCGCACCAACCAGCTGCTGGCGGCCGGCCAGATCGCCTTTGGCGCCACCGCGGCCACCGCCGCGCCCGCGCTGACCATCGCGGGCAAGCCCGCCGCGCTGGTGTTCGGCTTTGACCGCAAGCTGACGTACGCCAACGTCATCGTGCGCCGCGAGGACTTCGACAGCGGCAAGATCAAGTCGCTCAAGGACCTGGCGGGCAAGCGCGTGGGCGCGACCCAGCCGCAGTCCAGCACGTGGCTGATGGCGCTGTACCTGATGCAGAAGGCCGGCGTGGCCGACAAGGTCGACATCCGCCCCCTGGGCGATCTGGCGACGATGCTGGGCGCGCTCAAGACGGGCTCGGTTGCGGCCAGCATGGCCACCATGTCGATGATGGAACAGGCCCGCCAGGAAGGCTGGGGCGTTCCCATCTTCGACGCCACCACCGAAGCGTCGTGGAACGAGTTCATGGGCGGCGACGTGCCGGGCATCGCGGCGCTGACGCTGCAAGACACCATCCAGAAGCGTCCCGAGGTCGTGCTGGCCTTCGTGACCGCCATGGTCAAGGCGCAGGACTTCATCACCGCCAACAGCGCGGCCGCCATCACGGATGTCATCTACGACGATTACTTGAGCGCCTTCCCGCGCGCCGCCATCGAGAAGACGCTGGGCGTCTACAAGGAGACGGTGTTCCTGAAGGACAACATCATCACCGAGGACGCGTACAACCGCATGACGGCCATCATGGGCGACGGGCGCCAGTTCTCCAATGAAGAGATCAAGACCGTGCCTTACGCCAAATGCGTGAACATGAGCTTCGTGCGCAAAGCCCGGGGCCTTTGATGATCACGCTGGACAAGGTAGGCAAGGCGTACCAGTCGCGCCAGGGCACGACGCACGCCGTCGGCGAGGTCAGCCTGACGATCAACGAAGGCGAATTCGTGTCGATCGTCGGGCCGTCGGGCTGCGGCAAGAGCACGCTTCTGAACATGATCGCGGGCTTTCTGCAGCCCACGACCGGGACCATCCTGGTGGACGGACGCGTGGTGGACGGGCAGGTGCCGCCCGCGCTGGGCTACATCTTTCAGAAAGACACGCTGCTGCCGTGGTTCAGCGTCAGGAAGAACGTGGCGCTTGGATTGAAGTTTCAGGGCGTGCCCGCCGACCGGATCGCCAAGCGTGTCGCCGAACTGCTGGACCTGGGTCACCTGAGCGCCTTCGCGGACGCCTTTCCGCATCAGCTTTCCGGCGGCATGCGGCGGCGCGTGGCGCTGTTGATGAGCCTGGCGGTCGAGCCGCGCATCCTGCTGCTGGACGAGCCCTTCGGGGCGCTGGACACGCACACCAAGACCCACCTGCATCGCGAGCTGATGGAGATCTGGCGCAAGCTGGGCCAGACTATCGTGATGGTCACGCACGACCTGGACGAAGCCATCCTGCTGTCCGACCGCGTGGTGGTGCTGTCCGGCCCGCCCAGCCGCGTGCTGCTGGACGAGCGAATCCAGATTCCGCATCCGCGCGACGTCTTCACGCTGCGCGAAACGCCGCAGTTCGTCTCCCACGTGCAAAGCCTCTGGAGCGTGCTGGGCCAGCAGTTCCGCGCCGCCGCCTGAACCGATAGTCATGAATTCGATGGATACCGCCGACACCCTGCAGGACCAGTTGCGTCTGGACCGCCGCGCCAACGCCGCGCGCCGCGTGCGCATCACTTTGTGGCAGGTGCTGATTCTTGCCGTCATCCTGGGCTCGTGGGAAATCCTCACGCGCATTCCGTGGTTCACCCAGAACACGCTTTTCGATCCCTTTTTCATCAGCCAGCCCTCGCGCGTCGCCGTGCGATTGTGGGAATGGCTGCAACCCGGGCCGCGCTCGGTCTGGCCGCACCTGTGGCTGACGCTGCAGGCGACGCTGGTGGGCCTGGTGGTGGGCGTGGGCAGCGGCTTCGTGGTGGGAATGACGCTCAGCCGCAGCCGCTTTCTGGCCGACGTGTTCAACCCGTTCATCGTGGCGTTCAATTCCATGCCGCGGATCGCGTTCGTCCCGCTCATCACCATGTTCTTCGGGCTGGGTCTGGCGTCCAAGGTGGTCACGTCGTGGTTCGTCGTGTTCTTTTTGGTGTTCTTCAACACCTACAAGGGCGGGCGAAGCGTGGAGCGCGAGCTTGTCGATTTCTGCCGCACGCTGGGCGGCTCGCCGCGCCAGATTCTGTGGCGGGTGCGCATCCCCACGGCCGCGGCCTGGACCTTTGCCGCGCTGCCCAACGCCATCAGTTTTGCGCTGATCGGCGTGGTGCTGGCCGAGTTCGTGGGCTCGACCACAGGCATGGGATATCTGATGATCACCGCGCTGGCGACGCTGAATGCCACCGACATGTTCGCGGCGGTGACGCTGCTGTCCATCGTCGGCATCGCGCTGGTCTATTGTGTGACGTGGATCGAACGGCGGCTCTTGCACTGGGCGCCGGAGTTCCGGGAATGAGCGAGGCCCGAAAGATGAAGACCCTTCCGTATCTGCGCAATTTCGACCTGACGGGACAGGTGGCGCTGGTGACCGGCTCGGCCCGCGGGCTGGGCTTTTGCATCGCGCGGGCGCTGGCCGGTTGCGGCGCGCGCGTGCTGATCAACGGCCGCAATGCCGATGCAGTCAATGCCGCCGTGGCCGAGCTGACGGGCGCGGGCCTGGACGCGCATCCGCTGCCGTTCGACGTGGCCGACGACGCGGCAATGGCCGCGGCCTTCGAACGCATCGACCGCGAACACGAGCGCCTGGACATCCTGGTCAACAACGTGGGTGCGCGCAACCGCAAGACGCTGCAGGACACCAGCCCGGCTGAAATCCGCGAACTGATCGACACCGATCTGGTGGCCGGCATGCTGCTGGCCAAGTTCGCGGCCGAGCGCATGATGCGCCAAGGCGGCGGCCGGTTGATTGCGATTACGTCGGTGGTGGGGGAGCTGGCGCGGGCGGGCGATGCGGTGTATCCGGCGGCCAAGCAGGGACTGACGGGGATGGTGCGGGCGCTGGCGGCGGAATTCGGCGGGCATTACATCACCAGCAACGCCATCGCGCCGGGGACGTTTGCCACGGAGACCAATGCGGAGATGGTGGCCGACCCGCAATTCGGGCCGCGCATCGCGGCGCGCAACCCGACGGGCCGGTGGGGCGAACCGGAAGAAATCGCCGGGGCGGCCGTGTTCCTGGCGTCACCCGCGGCATCGTATGTGAACGGTCACGTGCTGGTGGTGGACGGCGGGCTGTCTATTCAGTTCTGAAGACGGCGGGGTGTCTGAAATCGTCGGGTGCCGCGCTGGCACCGGTGTCTGACACCCTGGGGAGATGATCTCCAGCCTGCCGCTGCGTCTCAACGGGTGTCAGACACCTACGTTGATTCCGGTGTCTGACACCCTGGGGAGACGCTCTCCAGCCTGCCGCTGCGTCTCAACGGGTGTCAGACACCTACGTTGATTCCGGTGTCTGACACCCTGGGGAGATGATCTCCAGCCTGCCGCAACGCCTCAACGGGTGTCAGACACCTCGAAACGCTCAGGTCGTCTCGTCCTGATACCAGACGCCTTCGGCCAGCATCATCTTCTGGTGACCATGCCCCGCCGGCATCATCGGGAAGCAGTTTTCCTGCGCGGTGACCGCCACGTCCAGGAAATACGGACCGTCGTGCGCCAGGCATTCCGCCAGCGCGGCGTCCAGCTTGGCGGGGTCATCCACGCGCGCCGCGCCCCAGCCGAACGCGCGCGCCAGCGCCACGAAATCCGGCAGCGACGCGTTGTAGCTGTGGCTGTAGCGTCCGCCGTGGATCAGCTCCTGCCACTGGCGCACCATGCCCATGTAGCCGTTGTTGCACAGCACGACCTTGACGGGCGTCTCGTGCTGCATGGCGGTGGACAGTTCCTGGATGTTCATCAGCACCGACGCGTCGCCGCTGACGCAGACCACGGTCTTGTCCGGGTGCGCGACCTGCGCGCCGATGGCGGCCGGCACGCCGTAGCCCATCGTGCCCGCGCCGCCAGACGTCAACCAGCGGTTCGGACGGTCAAAGCGCAGATACTGCGCCGCCCACATCTGATGCTGGCCCACGTCGGTGGAGACGATGGCGTCGCGGCCCGCCAGCGCGGCGTTCAGCCGCGACATCAGGTGCTGCGGCAGGATCGCGTCGGGCGCGGGCGTGAAGCCCAGGCAGTCCTGCGCGCGCCAGGCGTCGATGCGCTTGAACCAGGGCGCCAGGCGCGCGGGCTCAAGCCTGGTGTCGCCCAGTTCGGCGCGCAGCGCGCGCACCAGCGGCAGGCAGTCGCCCACCAGCGCCACGTCCACGCGCACCACCTTGTTGATCGACGCGGGATCGATATCGATATGGATCTTGCGGGCGTGCGGGCAGAACTCGGACAGCTTGCCGGTGATGCGGTCGTCAAAGCGGGCGCCGATGCAGACGACGAGGTCCGAGTTGTGCATGGCGAGGTTGGCTTCGACCGTGCCGTGCATGCCCAGCATGCCCACGAATTGCGGATCGGAGGCGGGAAACGCGCCCAGGCCCATCAACGTCAGCGTGCAGGGCGCGCCGGTGTGGCGCACCAGGTCGGTGAAAGCCTCGCAGGCCTCGGGACCGGCGTTCACCAGTCCGCCGCCGCCGTAAAAAATGGGACGCTTGGCCTGCGCGATCAGCGCGGCGGCGCGGCGCACGGCCGACTGCGGCAGCTTGGCCGCCAGCTTGCCCGACTGGCGGCGCGCGCGCAGCGCGGCCAGCTTGTGCTGCGACGGCGCATCCAGGCCATCGCCGCTGTCGCGCGGCACCGCAAGCTGCACGTCCTTGGGAAAATCCACCAGCACCGGGCCGGGACGGCCCTGGCGCGTCAGTTCAAACGCACGGGCCGTCACACCGGCCACGTCGTCCACCGCGCGGATCTGGGTGTTCCACTTGGTGACGGAACGCGAGATGCCGATGGCGTCGCATTCCTGGAAAGCGTCGGTGCCGATGGCCGCCGTGGCCACCTGGCCGCTGATGCACAGCACCGGGATCGAATCGCACATGGCATCCAACAGGCCCGAGGTCGTATTCGCCATGCCGGGGCCGGAGGTCACGAACACCACGCCCGTGCGGCCAGTGGTGCGGGCGTAGCCCTCGGCCGCATGCACGGCGGCCTGCTCGTGGCGCACCAGCACGTGGCGCAGGCGCGGCTCGGCGTACAGGGCGTCGTACAGGGGCAGCACGGCGCCGCCCGGATAGCCGAAGACCGTGTCGACGCCGTGCGCAATCAGCGTGTCGAGCAAAATCTTCGCCCCGTTTTCAGGGGCGGTTTCGGTGGCGGCAAGCGCGGCGGCGGCGGTGGGGTGCAGGCGATCGTTCATGCTATCCATCTTATTGGTAGAACCGAAGAATTTTTATCTTCTTTTCCACGGATAACGGGCAGACGGAGTAAATTCATCTTTGATTTGGAGGAATCAAAGAAAATGAACCTCGACAAGTTCGACTTGGCCATTTTGAAGGTGCTGCAGGACAACGCGCGCGCCAGCCTGAACGACATCGGCGCGGCGGTCGGCCTGTCGTCCACCCCGTGCTGGAACCGCATCAAACGCATGGAGAGCGCCGGGGTCATCCGCGGCTATACCGTGGACATCGATCCAGCCAGCCTGGGTTTCATGGACACGGTCATCGTCCACGTGACCCTGGAGAGCCACAGCGAAGAGACGCTGTATGAATTCGGCCGCGCGCTGGCGCAGATCCCCGAGGTGCTGGAGGCCTTCCTGGTGTCGGGCGACTACGACTATTACATCCGCATCGCCGTGCGCGACACCCGCGACTACGAGCGCCTCTTGCGCGAGCAGCTCTACCGCATCCCGGGCATCCGGCACAGCAAGTCCTGCTTTGTGCTGCGCCGGCTGAAGGAAACCAAGCTGCCGCTGACCGGGCCGGCGTCGTAAGCCGCCGCCCCGCCCAGCTGTTTCAGCGCAGGACGTAGTCCACCGGCACCGCCGGCTCGGGCAAGGGGCGCACGCCCAGGCCTTCGAGCAGGTCGATCTCGATGACGCGGGCCAGCGCCGACAGCGGCAGGTCGTTCTCGTCCGCGCCGAAGGGGTCTTCCAGCTCGTCGCCCAGCGCGTCCAGGCCGAAGAAGGTGTAGGCGACGATGGTCACCGCAAGCGGCGTCAGGAATTCCAGCGTGCCCACCAGCCCAAAGGGCAGCAGCAGGCAGAACAGCCACGCCGTGCGATGCAGGAGCAGCGAATAGGCGAACGGACAGGGCGTGAACTTGATGCGCTCGCAGGCCGCCTGGATGGCGGCGCACTGCGCCACGCGCTGGGTCAGGCCCTGGTACAGGATGTCGGTCAGCTCACCGCGCCGCAGGCAGGCCGCGAGATCCCGGTTGATGGCCAGGAGCAGGGCATCGGGCACGTTGCGGCAGCCGGCCAGCGAATCCAGCTCGTCCTGCTGCACCCACGGCCGCACTGCCTCGACCATGTCCTGCCCGCGAAGCCGCGCCGCCAGTCCGTAGCCGAATCCGATGCAGCGCCGCACCAGGCGCTCCTGCAAGGGATTGGCGGTGCTGGCCGCCAGCAGCACGGCGCTCTCGCGCGCCAGGCTGCGCGCCTGCACGACGAGGTCGCCCCATTGCTTGCGGGCTTCCCACCAGCGGTCATAGCAGACGTTGTTGCGAAAGCCCATGAAGACGGACAGGGCCAGCCCGAAGAGCGAGAACGGCACCGCGGTCAGATGCGCGGGCGAGAAGAACTGGCGGTGGTACATCCACACCACCACGCAGGAGAGCACCGTGATGACGATGATCCTGCTGAGGATGCGCGGGATGATGGAACCGCGCAGTACAAAGAACAGAGCCAGCGCGGAGGGCCGCGGACGGACGATCATGATGAATATCAAACAAGGGACAAGCCGGCGCCCACTATACGCCTGTGATCGCGCAAAGAGGCCGCCGATATAATTCTGTTTCGTCTCACGCCACACGCGACCTTCAATGACCACCGAAGACACCCCGATCAAGCCCTGGTACGCAGTCCGCCGCTCCAAGCTGCACGGCAATGGCGTCTTCGCCGCCCGCAAGATTCCCGCGGGCACGCGCATCATCGAGTACGGCGGCAAGCGCATCAGCGCCAAGGAAGCCGACCGCCGCCACCCGACCAATCCGGACGATCCTTTCCACACCTTCTTCTTCGCGCTCAGCTCCGGCCGCGTGATCGACGGCGGCGACGAAGGCAACGATGCGCGCTGGATCAACCACTCCTGCCAGCCCAACTGCGAGGCGCAGGAAGGCAAGCACGGCAAGCGCGTTTACATCGTGGCGCTGCAAGACATCGCGCGCGGCACCGAGCTGTCGTACGACTACGGGCTGGTGCTGGACGGGCGCATCACCAAGGCGCTGAAGGAAGGCTACAAGTGCCTCTGCGGCACGCCGCCGTGCCGCGGCACGATGCTGGCGCTGCCCGCCAAGAAGGCGAAGAAAGCCGACAAGGCAGAAAAGGCGGAGAAGCCCGCAAAGACCGCCAAGACCACCAAGACCGACAAGGGTCCCGCGGCCAAAAAGGCCAGCGCCGCCGAGGCCGCCTGACAGCAGCACGGGGCCAGTCCCGCGCTTTCCGAAGACCACAACTGCAATAAGCATATTCAATCCCGTCCGGCCGACAGGCGTACAATCATTCGGTCGTTAACACGACATGCAGTACGTCTTCAGGGCGGGGTGCAATTCCCCACCGGCGGTATGCCATGCAATGTGGCGAGCCCGCGAGCGCCCGGCCAGCTATTTGGCCGGGGTCAGCAGACCTGGTGAGAAGCCAGGGCCGACGGTCATAGTCCGGATGAGAGAAGATGTGCCGGCACATACTCGGCTGCGCCGGGCGCGTTTGCGCCCGCCTGGCCGTATTGCGTTCGGCTGTCGATTAGCCCTGAAACGTTTTTCGCCCAATCCTTTTGCGAGAGCGTTTCAATGTCCAACGTTGCCTTTACCCAGCAGTCCCCCCTTCCCAGCCTGGCATCCCAGCCCTTTGCCGCCCGCTTGCAGCGCGCGCTGCATCATCTGCGCCTGGGCCGTCCCGTCATCCTGATGGACGACTTTGACCGCGAGAACGAAGCCGACCTGATCGTGGCCGCCGACCGGCTGACCGTGCCCGTCATGGCGCAACTCATCCGCGACGGCAGCGGCATCGTCTGCCTGTGCCTGCCCGGCGAAACCCTGGACCGCCTGGAACTGCCGCCCATGGTCCAGCGCAACCAGAGCCGTTTTGCCACGGCCTTCACCGTGTCGATCGAAGCGCGCGAAGGCGTGAGCACCGGCGTGTCCGCCGTCGACCGCGTGACCACGATCCGCGCCGCCATTGCGCCGTCGGCGCAGGCCGACGACATCGTCAGCCCCGGCCACGTGTTTCCGCTGCGCGCGCAACCGGGCGGCGTGCTGACGCGCCGCGGCCACACCGAAGGCTCGGTGGACCTGGCCGTGCTGGCCGGGCTGCGTCCCGCGGGCGTGCTATGCGAACTGATGAACGCCGACGGCACGATGATGCGCGGCGCGGCGCTGGAGCGCTACGCCGCCGAACAGGGCCTGGTGGCGCTGACCATCGCCGAACTGGCCGACCACCTGCAAAAGCTGCAGGACGGCCAGGCCGAAGCGATCGACGACGAGGTCCTGGAGATGGCGGCCACCGTCTGACCGGCCGCAATGGGTGGGGCCGCGCCATCGCAGCCCCGATGCGGATGGCATAATCCGCGCGAATACTCGCCTTTTGCCCCACCCATGACCGTCATCCCCCAGCCCCGGAAATCGCCGCGCCAGCTCAGGTCCCAGCACACCGTCGACACCATCCTGCAGGCGACGGCTCGCGTTTTGGCCACGCACGGGTATGCCGGCACCAACACGAACCTGATTGCGGAAACCGCCGGCGTAAGCGTGGGCTCGCTGTATCAGTACTTTCCCAACAAGAACGCGCTGATCGCCGCGCTGCATGACCGTCACGACAACCAGATGCTGGATGTGATCGACGACGTGTTGAACGGCAACCCGGCGGCCACGCTGCGCGAGCGTGTGGGCGCAATCGTGCAAGCCATGCTGCACGCGCATCTGCTGGAGCCGGCGCTGCATCGCGTGCTGGAACGGGAATTTCCGCTGTTTGAGCAGCCGCACGAACACAGCCGTGCGGATCAGGACATTCACCGCCGCATGCGGCATCTCTTGGAACTGCACCGCGCCGAGATCGCGCAGGCGGACCGGGATCTGGCGACCTACGTGGTCCTGCGCATCATGGAATCGCTGGTGCACGCGGCCGCGCTGGCGCCGCCGGCGGGCTTCACGCCCAAGCAGCTGGAGGCCGCGGTGGTGGATGCAGTGATGGGGTATCTGGGCGCGCCCGCAGGCGCCGCGCCGCGCAGGGCGGCCAAGAAAGCCAAGCCGGCGCGCGTCTAGCGCACGGCCCCTAGCGTTCGGCCTTAAGCGCGTTCGCGCGCCATGCTGGCCAGGCAGTCCGCCGGGCCGCCATTCACGATGCGCGCGCTGCACGCCAGCATCAGGTTAAGGCTCAGCCCGAAGTCCTCGACGGTATGGCCCTGGGCGTCGACCATGCGCGATGCGCCGTCGTCGGCCGCCGCCCCCACCGCCACCTGATCGATCAGGCTGCCGGACTGGCCGGTATAGCCCCACACGGGTTTGCCGCAGGCGATGGCATAACCCACCTCGAAGGCCGTGCCCGAATCGGGCTCGGCGCCACGAAATGGATTCAGGTTCGCCATCACCATGTCCGCGCGGCGGATCAGCGCGACGTTGGCGCGATAGATCCATTGCGCCAGCGCCTGTCCGGACAGGTCCGGCGGCGCCGCGTTGTCCAGCGGAAACAGGCCCTCGAAACCGTAGGTGGCGCACAGCGTCTTGAGCCGTTCGCCGTGCGCCACGGCGTCGGGCAGAAAGACGTCGAAACCCGCCAGATACACGCTGCGCATGGCCCTTACTCCGGATCGGCGACGTTGAAGGCTTCGCCGGTGGCGAAGAAGGAGCCGCCGGCCACGTAATGCACCGAACGGCGCTCGTCGGCCGGAAAGTGCCAGCGGTTGCCCGAGAACACGTCCGGCGCCGCCCATGCGGCCACGACCTCGCCGATGAAAAGGTCGTAGGCCTGCTGATTGTGCGGTTCAGGGATGACCTTGCATTCCAGCCACCCGAGGCAGCCCTCGATAAGCGGCGCGCCGATCTTGCTGGCGGCAAACGTGGTCAGGCCGCTGGCCTGGAACTTGTCTTCGTCGCGCCCCGAGTGCGAGCCCACCTGCAGCGTGGCGTGCGCCTGCGCGCGCGACGGAATGCACAGCGCGAATTCGCCCGAGGCTTCGATGAGCTCGCGCGTCCAGGTGTTCTTGTCCACCACCACCAGCATTTTGGGCGGGCTGAAGTCCAGCGGCATGGCCCAGGCCGCGGCCATCACGTTGCGAGCGCCGCCGTGCGCGCTGGTCACCAGCACGGTCGGGCCATGGTTCAAAAGCAGATAGGCGCGGGGCAGGTCGACGGGTTCGATCATGGACAGCCTAGAACATGCCGTTCTTGTTGGCGGGGTTCTCGGGGATTTCCTGGCTCACGTCCCAGTGTTCGACGATCTTGCCGCCTTCGAGGCGGAAGATGTCGACCACGGCCTGGCCGCGGTCTTCGGGCGAGTCGCGCCACAGGTTGTGGATCATGACGAGGTCGCCTTCGGCGATCACGCGCTTGATCTCGACGATGGCCTGCGGATGCTGCTCGAAGTAGCGCGGGAAAAAGTCGACCATCGGCCCGACACCGTCCTGCATGTATGGATTGTGCTGGGTGTAGTTCGGGCCGACGTACAGGCGCACCGCCTCGTCGATATCGCGGTCCTGGAACATCATGCGGAAGAACGCGACGGCAATTTCCTTGTTCGACTGCGGCGCGGCCGCAAGCGCCGGCGCAGCCGCCACGCAACTGGCGGCGACCAGCAGGCAGGCAGCCAAGGATTTCCACTTCATACGCATACAGGACTACTCAAATGACGCCGGCTGGCGGCCTGCCAGTTTACAAACAAACGCGGCGCAGGATCAGTATCCGACGGTATAGCGGCGGCGCGAATGCCGCGGCGTTTCGACTTCGTCGGCCAGGGCGATCGCGTAGTCTTCCATCGAAATCCAGCTCTTGCCCTCGTCGTCGGCCAGCAGATTGTCGTCGCCCACGCGGAAGGATCCGGTACGCTCGCCGGGCTCGAACATGGCCGAGGGCGACAGGAAGGTCCAGTTCAGCACCTTTTCCTGGCGCAGCGTGTCCAGGAACACGACGCCTGCGCGCGCCTCGGGCTTGTACGCGTCCGGGAACTCGGGGGTGTCGATCAGCATCTTGCCGGGCGCGACCAGCAGGCTGCCCGCGCCACCCACCACCAACAGACGCGGCACGCCAGCGTTCTTCACGGCGGCCAGAAGGGGCTTGGCATCGGTGGACACGAAACGCGTGGCGCTGATGACGGCGTCGTGGCCGGCCAGGATGGGGGTCAGGCCTTCGGGATCGGTGGCATCTCCCTGGCGGACGGTCAGGCCCGGCTGCTCGTTGACCTCGGCCGGGTTGCGGGCAATGCCCGTCACCTGGTGGCCGCGCTTCAACAATTCGTCCGCCACGCGGGACCCTACGCGGCCGGTAATGCCGATCAATGCGATTTTCATGGTCTTGCTCCTGGAAGGGATGGGCCGGGAGCGGCCGCCGCACGATTGCGGCAGCGCGGGCTTCGGCTCAGGCCAAGCCATACTATTCGGTCAAATCCGAACGAAAAACCCGCTAACCAGGAAGAGTTTTTTGCAAACCGTGCACCAATGGGTGCGAACCGGCAGCAGCGCGAGATGACCGGACGCGCGCCGCACGCCGCGGCACGCGCAATCAGTGTGCGCCCGGCGGCCCCGCTTGAACAGGGGGCCGCCCCCGCGATCAGCGGGCGGCGCGTTGCGCCTGGTAGACCTGCAGGTGCGAATAAGCCACGCGCAGGTAGGTGGCGTCCACGCCCAGCGTGCGGGCGCGGCGGACCATGTCGCCAACGATGTGGTCGGCTTCCACGGGCAGGCCCTGGCGCAAGTCGCGGAACATGGAGGCGGTCATGGGCTGGGTGCGGTCGGACAGCAGCTTGCGCACGGTGGCGTCCGCCTCGGGCCGCACGGTATGGCCGGAGGCCGCGGCGACCGCCTGCGATTCCTGCAGCAGGCCGAGCAGGAAGTCCACGCCGTCGTCGGTGGATGCGATCTCGCCAACCGAGCCGCGCATCAGGCAGGTGGCGGCGGCCAGCGTCGTCAGCATGACGTACTTTTCCCAGATGTCCTGGTAGATGTTTTCGCTTAGGCGGCTGACGTATTCGCCGCCCGCCAACGCCTGCTCCAGCGCCACGCAGCGCTCGCTGCGGGCAGGACCGGCGCGTTCACCGAACACCAGGTTGGCGTGTTTGCCCAGGTGGACCACTTCGCCTTCGGGACCGAGGGTGGCGTTGATCTGGCACAGACCGCCCAGCACGCGATGCGGCTCGAACTCGCGGTCCAGCACGTCGTACTGGAGCACGCCGTTCATGATGGGCAGCACGGCGGTGTCGGGACCCACGGCCGGACGGATGGCCTCGATGGCGCTGTCCAGGTCGTAGGCCTTGCACGACAAGACGACGATGTCGTAGCTGTCCTTCAGCGTCTGCTGCGTGACCAGCTTGGGGTGCAGCGTGGCATCGCCCAGCGGACTCTGGATGCGCAGTCCGTGTTCGCGGATGCGCGCGGCGCGCGGCTCGCGCACCAGGAACGTCACGTCCGCGCCGGCTTGCGCCGCGCGTCCGCCAAAGTATCCGCCGGTGCCGCCGGCGCCCAAGAACAACAACCGCATGCCTGTCTCCTGTTGGCTGCCCGCGTCGGGCGCGGGCCGATGCGCGCATTATGCGCCCGGGCCTGGCGCGCCGCCCAGCGCCCGCCCCCCCGAGGGGCCATGCGCCGGACGCTTCAGGCCTGCTGTTCGCGTTCGGCCCAGGCGTCGTAGCCGCCACGCAGCGCCCAGATCTTGCGATAGCCGGCCGCACGCAGCCGCGAGGCCAGCAGGGCGGCCGACACTTCGTTCGGGCATGCGCAATAGACCACGATGTCGGAATCGATCGCGCCGGGATCGAGGGCGGGCAGCGGCTGCTTCAGGTCCACGGCCACGGCGCCCGGGATGCGCGCGGCATCGCGCTGGGCCTCTGGCCGCACGTCAAAAACCAGCGCATCGCGTCCGCTCTGGCGCCACTGCATCAGTTCGTCCACCGACAGCCGCGGAATGACGCGCAGGCTGCGCAGCAGGATCTTGCGCCGCAGAAAGCGCGCCACGATGTACAGCCCCAGCACGGCCGCCAGCACCGCCAGCCCCATCGGGCCGTAGGTGCCCAGGATGTCCAGCACGTCGTTGACCACGCTGTGGAAAAGGCCGCCCAGCAGCAGGGCCGAGCCCACCCAGATCAGCGCGCCGGCCAGGTCGTAGAGAAAGAAGCGGCAGTACGGCGTGTTGGTCAGCCCCGCCATGACGGTGGACAACGCGCCCGCGCCCGGCAGGAACTTGCACACGAGCAGCGCGCGCACGCCGATGCGCTGATACAGGCGCTGCGTCTGGCGGATGCACGAATCCTGCGACAGCGACACCTTGCAGACCACGCCCAAGAGGCGCGACCCGTAACGCCGCCCGGCCCAGTACCACAGGCTGTCGGCGATCAGGCAGGCGGCGGTCGCGGCCAGGAGCGGCACAAGCCAGCCGCCGGCGCCGGCCAGCGCGCCGGCCGCGATGATCATGGGATAGGCGGGCACCGGCAGACCGGCCTGCTCGATGAGGACGTTGCCGAACACCAGCCACCCGCCGTACTGCTCGAGCAGCAATTGAATATCTTGCATGGGATTTCCAGCTTGCCGCGCGCGGCGCGGCTCATCCGCGGATTTTAGGCGCGCGGCTGCGCGCCGGGACCATAGACCCTGCCAGCCGCGCGGCAACGGTCTGTTCCATTCACGCCCGGCATCCCCGCCGATGCCCCGCCTTCAGAGACGCGGCGCACCAATGTGGTGCCACGTTTCCCCGCCAGGGTGCCTATAATTCTGCCCGGCCATCAGGTTTGCCCGCCTTGTCGCGGGACTGCCCCGTGGCATACAAATTGCTTCGCCAGGACAGGCTGAGAACTCGACCATTCGGGCGGGTGCGCCGCCTGGCGCTCCCATCCGATGACCGAGCCCACGCCCCCGTTCACGCACGATCTGCCCGGCATGCCTGCCGGCCGCAGCGGCCTCCGTGCTGCGGGCGTCATCCCCCCTCATCTCCATTCCCTGTCCTTCCCCGCGTAGGAGTCACCTGCATGAAATCCCTTTCCCTTTCGACCGCCAGCGGCATCGCCCGCCGCGGCCTGCTCAAGCTGGCCTTGGCTGCAGCCGGCGCAATGCTGTTCTCGGGCGCGGCCCTGGCCCAGGCGCCCGCCAAGACCAAGGTCGCCGCCGTGTACACGGTGCCGGTCGAACAACAATGGGTATCGCGCATCCACAAGGCGCTGTCGGCCGCGCGCGACCGTGGCGACATCGAGTACACGTTCTCGGAAAACGTCACCAACGCCGACTACGAGCGCGTGCTGCGCCAGTACGCGGAACAAGGCAACAAGCTGATCGTGGGCGAGGCCTTCGCCGTGGAAGCCGCCGCCCGCAAGGTCGCCAAGGACTATCCGCAGACCGCCTTCCTGATGGGTTCGTCGGGCAAGCCGCAGCAGCCCAACTTCTCGGTGTTCGACAACTACATCCAGGAACCGGCGTACCTGACCGGCATGATCGCCGGCGGCATGAGCAAGAGCGGCAAGATCGGCCTGGTGGGCGGCTATCCCATTCCCGAAGTGAACCGCCTGATGCAGGCCTTCATCGAGGGCGCCAAGGAAATCAATCCGAAGGCCGAATTCACCGTGACCTTCATCGGCTCGTGGTTCGACCCCCCCAAGGCCAAGGAAGCCGCCTTCGCGATGATCGACAAGGGCGCGGACGTGCTGTACGCCGAACGCTTCGGCGTGTCGGACGCCGCCAAGGAACGCGGCAAGCTGGCCATCGGCAACGTGATCGACACCCAGCCGCAATACCCCGAGACGGTCGTCGCCTCGGCGCTGTGGAGCATGGAGCCGACCATCGACGAAGCGCTCAAGCAGGTCAAGGCCGGCACGTTCAAGGCCGAAGACTTCGGCCAGTATTCGCTGATGAAGCACAAGGGCTCGTCGCTCGCGCCGCTGGGCACCTTCGAACAGAAGATCCCGGCCGACCTGATCGCCAAGGTCCAGGCCAAGGAAAAAGCGATCCTGGACGGCAGCTTCACCGTCAAGGTCAACGACAAAGAACCCAAGTCCTCGGCACGATGAATCAAGCGCCTCTCGCCCTGCAACTGACAGGGATCACCAAACGCTTCGGCAGCCTGACGGCCAACGACGATGTTTCGCTCACGCTGCGCCAGGGCGAAGTGTTGGCCTTGCTGGGCGAGAACGGCGCCGGCAAATCGACCCTGGTGTCGATCCTGTTCGGCCATTATGTGGCCGACGCCGGCAGTATCGAAGTCTTCGGCAAGCCCCTGCCCGCCGGCCGGCCCGACGCCGCGCTGGCGGCGGGCGTCGGCATGGTGCATCAGCATTTCACGCTGGCCGACAACCTCACCGTGC
This sequence comes from Achromobacter sp. E1, assembly GCF_037039475.1. Lineage (NCBI taxonomy): Bacteria > Pseudomonadati > Pseudomonadota > Betaproteobacteria > Burkholderiales > Alcaligenaceae > Achromobacter > Achromobacter sp. E1. The sequence continues at coordinate 44,504 of NZ_CP146253.1, read as the reverse complement.
TGGACAACATCATGGTGGGCACCGAATCGCTCTGGAAGCTGGCCTCGGGCCGCGGCCAGGCCCGCAAGCGCCTCGTGGAACTGGGCAAGCGCTTCGGCCTGGGCGTGGACCCGGACGCGCGCGTGGGCACGCTGTCGGTCGGTGAAAAACAGCGCGTCGAAATCCTGAAGGCGCTATACCGCGGCGCCCGCGTGCTGATCCTGGACGAGCCCACCGCCGTCCTCACGCCGCAGGAAGTGCAGGACCTGTTTGCCACGTTGCGCGGCTTCGTCGACGAAGGACTGGCGGTCATCTTCATTTCGCACAAGCTGGACGAAGTGATGGCCGTATCGCGCCGCGTGGCCGTGCTGCGGCAAGGCAAGCTGGTCGCCGAGCGCGACACCGCGGGCACCAATCCCGCGGAACTGGCCGAGCTGATGGTGGGCCGCAAGGTGGTCATGCCGCGCGCCGAAGCCGCTTCGGCCGCCGAGCAGGCCGCGCCCGTGGTGACGCTGTCCCAGGTCACCGTGCGCGACAGCCGCGATGGCGCGCCGCGCCTGGACAGCCTGGACCTCGTGGTCCACACGCATGAAATCGTGGCCATCGCCGGCGTGGCCGGCAACGGCCAGCAGGCGCTGGTGTCGGTGCTGACCGGCCTGCGCCAGCCCTCGGACGGCACGATCCGGCTGGGTCCGGAACACGCTGCGGCGCCGACGACGCCCGCCGGCTGGACCGCCGCGCGCGTGGGCCGCATTCCAGAAGACCGCCACGGCGAAGGCATGATCGGCGACAGCCCGTTGTGGGAAAACGCCATCGTCGAAGACCTGAAGGACAAGCGCTTCGCGCGGCACGGCCTGATCCGCGCCCGCGCGGGCAAGGCCTACGCGGCCTCGCTGGCCAAGCAGTTCGACGTGCGCGCCGCGTCGCTGGACGTGCGCACGCGCAGCCTGTCGGGCGGCAACATGCAAAAGCTGATCCTGGGCCGCACGCTGGCGCGCGAGCCGCGCTTCATCGTGGCCGATCAGCCCACCTGGGGCCTGGACATCGGCGCGGTCGCCTACGTGCGCGAGCAGCTTCTGGCCGCCCGCGCCCGCGGCGCCGGCGTGCTGCTGGTGTCCGAGGACCTGGAAGAGATCTTTGCCCTGGCCGACCGCATCGCCGTGCTGTGCGGCGGCAAGCTGGTCGCGGTCAAGCCGGTGGCCGAATGGACGCCGGCTACCGTCGGCCTGGCCATGACGGGAACCCGGGCGTGACGGTGCAAACCGTGCCGCCTGGCTTTCTTCACTTTTGAGCATCCCATGAAACTGATCCTGGAACGCCGCCCCGAGCCCAGCCGCCTTGCGCTGGCATTGGCGCCCATCGCGGCCATCCTCTTCACGCTGGCGGTCTGCACGCTGCTGGTGGCCTGGGCTGGCGCCCCCGTCGGCCGCACCTACGCGCTGCTGTTCGAGGGCGCGTTCGGCACGCGCTTCGCGCTGTCCGAAACCCTGACGCGCGCCACGCCGCTGATGCTAACGGGCCTTGCCTGTGCCGTGGCCTTTCGCGCGCGCTTCTACAACATCGGCGCCGAAGGGCAGCTCTACCTGGGCGCGCTGGCGGCCGTGGCCGTGGGCGGCCTGCATGACGGCACGGGCTTTGACCTGCCGGTGCCGGTGCTGTTTGGCGGCATGATGCTGGCCGCGGCGCTGGCCGGCGCGTTGCTGCTGCTGATTCCGGCCATCATGAAAACCCGCCTCGGCGTCGACGAGGTGGTGACCACGCTGCTGGGCAACTTCATCGTGCTGCTGTTCGTGTCGATGATGCTGGACGGCCCGATGAAGGATCCGATGGCGATGGGCTGGCCGCAATCGGTGGCGCTGAACGGCGACCTGGAACTGGGCAAGCTCATCGAACGCACGCGCGCCCACACGGGCCTGTTGTGGGCTGCCGGCCTGGCGCTGGGCCTGTGGCTGCTGAACCGCTACACCGTCTTTGGATTCCAGATGCGCGCGGTGGGCGCCAATGCCCACGCCTCGCGCTTTCTGGGCTTGCCGGTGAACCGCGTGATGCTGGGCACCGCCATGCTGTCCGGCGCGTTGGCCGGCCTGGCCGGCGCCATCGAGGTCGCGGGGCGCACCAGCTACGTCACGCTGGATATGTCGCCGGGTTACGGCTACACGGGCGTGGTCGTCGCCATGCTGGCCGGCCTGCATCCGCTGGGCGTGATCCTGGCCAGCATCTTCGTGGCCGGCATGCTGGTCGGCGCCGACAGCATGAGCCGCGCCATCGCCGTGCCCAACTACATCGCCGACGTCATCGTCGCCACTTCGCTGCTCGCCATGCTGGTCGCGACGCTATTCGCGCAGTACCGCCTGCGCCGCAACAAGGCTTGAGGAGCACGCCATGGAATGGATGGATCTGATGAGTTCCTCGGCGTTCTGGGTGGCCGTGCTGCGCCTGGCCACGCCGCTGATTCTGGGCACGCTGGGCGTGCTGCTGTGCGAGCGCGCCGGTGTCTTGAACCTGGGCATCGAGGGCATCATGGTGGCCGGCGCCTTCACCGGCTGGCTGGTCGTCTACCTGGGCGCGCCGCTGTACGTGGGCGTGCTGGCCGCCGCGCTGGCCGGCGCCGTGTTCGGCCTGCTGCACGCCGTGCTGACCGTGCCGCTGGGCCTGTCGCAGCACGTCTCGGGCCTGGGCGTGACGTTGCTGGCCACCAGCCTCAGTTACTTTGCCTACCGCGTCACGTTCCCCAGCGTGTCCGCGCCGCCGACGATCACCCCATTTGCCGAGATGAAGTTCCTGGCGGGAATTCCGCTGATCGGCCCCGTCCTGGCCGGACAGACGCCCATGACGCTGATCGCGCTGGCCGCCGTGCCGATCCTGGCCTGGGTGCTGAACCGCACGCCGGTGGGGCTGGCCGTGCGCATGGTGGGCGAGAACCCCGCCGCCGCCGAAGGCCAGGGCCTGTCCGTGACGCGTCTGCGCATCGGCGCTATCGTGGCGGGATCGGCGCTGATGGGCGTGGCGGGCAGCTTCCTGACGCTGGCCGCATTCAACGCGTTCTTCTTCAACATGGTCAACGGCCGCGGCTGGGTCTGCGTGGCGCTGGTGGTGTTCGCGTCGTGGCGGCCCGGCAAGGCGCTGCTAGGCGCCCTGATCTTCGCGTTCTTCGACGCGCTGCAACTGCGCCTGCAACAGGGTGGCGCGGCGCTGCCGGGCATGCCCGAACTGCCGTATCAGGTGTATCTAATGCTGCCCTACATCCTGTCCATCCTGGCCCTGGTGTTCATGGCGCGCCGCGCCGCCTACCCGCAGGCCTTGATGAAGCCTTACCGCAAAGGCGAACGGTGACGGGACGCCATGACGCCACTGACATTCTTCGCAAGGAACACGCATGCTTGACCTGATTCTTAAGCACTGCACGCTGCCCGACGGCCGCACCAACATCGACATCGGCGTGGCCGATGGCCGCATCGCCGCGCTGGAACCGGCCCTGAAAGCCGAGGCCGCGCAGACGGTGGACGCCGCCGGGCAACTGGTGAGCTCGCCCTTTGTCGACGCGCATTTCCACATGGACTCCACGCTGTCCTTTGGCCTGCCGCGCGTGAATCAGTCGGGCACGCTGCTCGAAGGCATTGCGCTGTGGGGCGAGCTCAAGCCGCTGCTCACGCAGGAAGCGCTGGTCGAACGTGCGCTGGCCTATTGCGACTGGGCCGTGGCGCGCGGGCTGCTGGCCATCCGCTCGCACGTGGATGTCTGCGACCCGCGCCTCTTGGCAACGGAAGCGCTGCTGCACGTGCGCGAAAAGGTCAAACCTTACCTGGACCTGCAACTGGTCGCCTTCCCGCAGGACGGCGTCCTGCGCGCGCCCGGGGCGCTGGACAACCTGAAGCGCGCGCTGGACATGGGCGTGGACGTGGTGGGCGGCATTCCGCATTTCGAGCGCACCATGCAGGACGGCGCCGAATCCGTGCGCATCCTGTGCGAACTGGCCGCCGAACGCGGCCTGCGCGTGGACATGCACTGCGACGAAAGCGACGATCCGCTGTCGCGCCACATTGAAACGTTGGCCTATCACACGCAGCGCCTGGGCCTCTCCGGCCGGGTGACGGGCTCGCACCTGACGTCCATGCATTCCATGGACAACTACTACGTGTCCAAGCTGATCCCGCTGATCCGCGAAGCGGGCGTGTCGGCGATTGCCAATCCGCTCATCAACATCACGCTGCAAGGCCGCCACGACACGTATCCGAAGCGACGCGGCATGACGCGCGTGCCCGAGCTGATGGCGGCAGGCGTGCCGGTCGCCTTCGGCCACGACTGCGTGATGGACCCGTGGTACAGCCTGGGTTCAGGCGACATGCTGGAAGTCGCGCACATGGGCCTGCACGTGGGCCAGATGACGGGGCAGGACGCGATGCGGGCCTGTTTTGAAGCGGTGACGACCACGCCCGCCAAGATCCTGGGCCTGGACGAGACGGGCCTGGCGGTCGGCAAGCGCGCCGACCTGGTGCTGCTGCAGGCGCGCGACGCGGTCGAGGCATTGCGCCTGCGCGCCACGCGCCTGATGGTGCTGCGCGCGGGCAAGGTGGTGGCGACCACGCCGCCGGCCACTGCCACGCTGCACCTGCCGGGCCGCCCCGGCCAAGTCAGCTTTCAGACGTCGGCCCGCTGACGTAAGCCGGCTGCGCCGCGGCCGTCACGATGATCTCCACCAGCATGTCGGGCGAGGCCAGCTTGGCCTCGCAGGTGGCGCGCGTGGGCATCGCGCGCGGCAGCGCCCACTCGGCCCACACGGCGTTCATGCCGGCAAAGTCACGCGCGATGTCCTTGAGCCAGATCTGCACGGACAGCAGCCGCGACTTGTCGGTGCTCGCCTGCTTCAGATAGCCGTCGATCTTGGCCAGCACGTCGCGCGTCTGGGCCTCGATGCCGCCCTCCGCGGTCGACGTCACCCCCGCGATATAGACGGTGTCGCCGTGAATCACGATGCGGGAGAGGCGCTCGTTGGTTTCCCTGCGCACGATATCGTTCATTCGTCTTGCTCCTTGGTCGATGGGGCGGATGCCATGCCGGCATCCGAAAAACGTTCAATCCGGAATGGCGCAATCGGCAGGTCCGTCGCGCCGGTCGTGATCAGGTCGGCCATGATGCGGCCCACGATGGGCCCCAGCTCGAAACCGTGCGCCGAGAATCCGAACGCATGAAAGGCAGTTTCATGCCGGCTGCTGCGCCCGATCACGGGGATTTCGTCGGGCATGGCCGCCTCGATGCCCGCCCATCCGCGGTTCACGATGGCGTCGCGCATGTGCGGGAAAAGGTCCACCACCGTGCGCGCGCCCTCGGCCAGCGAGCGGAAATCCAGTTCGGTCCATTCGGCATCCCGGTCCACCCAGGCACGCCGGCCGCCGCCGATCAGCACGGTGCCGTTGGTGCGCTGCTTGAACGACAGCGCACGGCCCGTGCCCAGCACCACGGGATCCAGAAAGTGATCCATGCGCAGCGTGACGAGCATCATCGGACTGATGGGTAGCAGCGGCACCGGCTCGCCCCATTGCGCGGCGATGCGATCCGCCCACGCGCCCGCGCAGTTCAGCACCTGCGGCGCGGTGTACACGCCGTCATCCGTCTGCACGCGCCATTGCCCGTCCTGCCGCGCCACGCCTTGCACGCGCACGCCTTCCAGAAAGCGCGCGCCCAGGCTGGCGGCCTTCATGCGAAAGGCGAGGGTGGTGCGGTACGGATCGGCCGCCGCGTCTTCGCGCGCGATCAGGCCGCCCTGCACGGTGGGCGCGATCGCGGGAATCAGATCCAGCAGGTCTTCACGCGTTATCCACTGCTCGTGCGTGTAGCCGTGGTCCGTCATGGTCTTGAGCCGCGCGCGCAGCGTTTCGGCATCCGCCGCGTTCTCGGCGACGCGCACCTGCCCGTGCTGCTCAAAGCCGCAATCGTCATCCACCAGCTCGCCAATGCGATACCAGATCTCGCGCGAGGCCAGCGCCAGCGGCACTTCGGCCAGATGGCGCGACAGCGTGCGCACGCCGCCCGCATTGACGCCGGAGGCGTGACGCCCCACGTAGTTCTTTTCGATGACCAGCGCGCGCACGCCGGCGCGCGCCAGATGCAATGCGGCCGAGCTGCCATGCAGCCCGCCGCCGATGATGATGACTTCAGCCGCCCGCGGGTGAACGGTCATGGTGTCCGCCCGTCATTTCTTCAGGCGGACGACGGCCTGGCGCGAATCGTCGGTCTGCGGCAGCGAGGCCAGTTCGCCCAGCGTGAGCGGCTTGGTCGGAAAGCGCAGCCGGTAATAGCCCACTTCCTCGGTCGGCACGCCGCGTTCCTCGGCAATGATTTCCGACACGGTCAGGCCGCAGAAGCGGCCCTGGCACGGACCCATGCCGCAGCGCAGGAAAGCCTTCATCTGGTTCGGCCCGCTGCAGCCCAGCTTGACGGTCTCGCGCACCTGCGCGGCGGTCACTTCCTCGCAGCGGCACACGATGGTGTCGCCCGTGGGCCGCCGGAACGCCTCCGGCGCCTTGTAGAGCGTGTCGAAGAATTCGCGGCCGCGCACGGCCTGCGCCAGCGCCGCGCGCGGCGCAGCGGCTTCGCTGTCGCGCTTGTCCGCATCGATGCGGCCCATCAGATGCGCGGCCTGCAGAGCGGCCAGCCGGCCGCGATGCTCGGCCGCCATCGCCCCGGCGATGCCCGCGCCGTCACCGGCCATGCCGACGCCGTCCACCCCTGTCGTGCCCCATTCGTCGACGTCGGGCTCCCAACAGTCCAGTGCGTCGTTCCAGCGGTGCGCCACGCCCACCGCGCGCGACAGGTTCACGTTGGGTACCACGCCCTGGTGCAACATCAGCTGATCGGCGGGCAACGTCTTGGTGACGCCGCCCGCCGTGTAGCGCACGCTTTGCAGCTTGCCGTCGCCCAGCGCTTCTAGCGCCGTCACGCCCTTGACGATGGGCACGGCAGCCTTGACCGCGCGCAGCAGCTTCAGCCCCTTGCCCAGATACGGCGAGCGCAGAAAACCCCAGACCTTGGGCAGCGCCTGTCCCATGCGTCCCGGCGGGGTGGTTTCCAGCAGCGCGTCGACCTTCACGCCCGCATTCAGGTATTGCCAGGCCACCAGGTACAGCAGCGGCCCGCAACCGGCCAGCACCGTGCGATCGGACGGCACGACGCCGGATGATTTCAAGAGGATCTGCGCCGCGCCCGCGGTGATGACGCCCGGCAGCGTCCAGCCCGGAATCGGGAAGGGCCGCTCCTGTGCGCCGGTGGCCAGCAGCAGGCGGCGCGCGTGCACGATGCGCGCCTCGCCCGCCACCGAGTACGCCACCTCGAAACCGTCGGCCGGCTCGGGCGCGGTGCGCTGCGCCACGGCCCAGACGGTCGCCCCCGGCACGTAGCGCGCACCGGACTGCTGGAACGGCGGCACCAGCGTCGCGCCGTGCCAGTAGTCTCCACCCAGAATGCTGCGGTTGGTGACCGGGGTGGTGGTGATGGCGCGGTAGATCTGGCCGCCGGGCGCGGGCTGCTCATCGAGCAGCATGGTATCCACGCCCAGGTTCGCGGCCAGCGTCGCGGCTGCCAAACCGGCCGGACCGGCGCCCACCACCAGCAAATCGCATTGCATCGTGTCGATCATGCCTGCACCTTGCGCGCGCCCAACTGGCGCTCGATCTTCATTCCTTCCCGCACGGGCGTCATGCAGCCCTGCTGGTTCGCTTGTCCGTCGATGGTGACCAGGCAGTCGTAGCACACGCCCATCATGCAATAGGGGCCACGCGGCACCTCGTTGACGGCCGTGTCGCGGCAGGCCTGCACGCCGCCCGCAAAGAGCGCCGCCGCCACGCTGTCGCCCTGGCGGCACAGCATTTCGGCGCCATTGACCGTTACCCGCACCGGCGCGCCCTGCGCCTGCCGCTGCGCCTCGTCAAGCCGCTTGAACATGAAACCTCCGGGTCGAGAAGGGCGCCATGTCGTCGGCCAGCTTGCCGGCGGCGATCATGGGCGCCAAGTTGAGCGCGTGCGCGGCGGCGAGCGTCACGCCGCTGTGACAGGTGGCGACGAAGGCCCCCGGGCACGTTTCGGATTGCTGATAGATCGGAAAGCCGTCCTTGGACATGACGCGCAGCGCCGCCCAGCTGCGGACCACGCGCACGTCCCGCAGCGCGGGCAGCGTGCGCACGGCGCGGTCGGCAAGCGTGCCCAGGATCGGCAGGCCAACCAGGTTGTCCACATAGCCGGCCTCTTCCTGCGAATCGCCGATAAGCCACGTGCCTTCGTCGGTCTGGCGCAGCGTGGACAACGGCGTCTCGAGCATGCGGCGCGTGCGCTCCAGCACGACGATCTGGCCGCGCTGCGGCCGTACCGGCACATCCAGCCCGACTTGCTCGCCAAGCTGCTTGTTGGACAGCCCCGAGGCCAGCACCACCTTGTGCGCACGCACCGTGCCGCCGGGCGTGGCGATTTCAAACACGCCGTCACGCAGGCGGATGCTTTGCGCCGGCCGCTGCGGCAGGTAATCCACAACCCGCTGTGCAAAACTCATGTGCAGCGCGCGCAGCAGCTTGAGCGGGTTGGCGATGCCGTCCACCGGCGTCCATGTCGCGCCGCGCACGTCGGGTCCGATGCCCGGCACCAGATCCGCGACCTCGGCGCGATCCAGCATCTTCCATTCGTACTGCGCCATGCCCGGCTGCGCGAGTAGCGTGTTCATGAAGCGTGTGCGCGCCTCGACCTCTTCGTCGCTCAGGAGCGCGTGCAGGCCGCCGCGCTGCTCCAGGTGCACGTCGACCCCGGTCTCTTCCTGCAGCAGGGCGGCAAGCCGGGGCCAGCCAGTGGCCGACGTCATGGTCCACACGCCATAGCGCGGCAGGCCCATGCCCTTGCTCTGCACCCACACCAGGCCGAAGTTCCCGCGCGAAGCCCGATAGGCCACGTCGCCTTCGTCCAGCACGGCCACGTGGTCCAGTTCGCGGCGCAGCCCGTAGGCCACGGCCGATCCGACCAGACCGCCCCCGATCACCGCCGCATCGTAGATGCCGCGGTGCACGGGCGCGCGCGGCGCCAGTTCTTTCTCTTCTGTCATCAGCGTCCCTTTCCTACAAACAGCTTCTCCAGGCCGACCGCGCGGTCCAGGATGAATATGGCAATGATCGTCACGTAGATCAGCACGGCCGACACCGCCGTCACCAGCGGATCGATGGTGTCTTCGATATGCAGGAAGATGCGCACCGGCAGCGTGGTGGTGGACGGCGAGGCGATGAAGATCGACATCGTCAGTTCGTCAAAGCTGGTGATGAACGCGATCACCCAGCCGCTGACCACGCCCGGCAGCAAGAGCGGCAGCACCACGCGCCGGAATGCCGTCCAGTTGGACGCGCCCAGCGACTGCGCCGCGCGCTCCAGCGCCGGATCGATGCCCGTTGCCGAGGCCAGCACCAGCCGCAGCGCATACGGCATGACGAGAATCACGTGCGCCACGACCAGGCCGAAGTACGTGCCGGCCAGGTCCACGGTCGTGAAGAACTTCAGGAACGCCAGGCCCAGCACCACGTGCGGAATCATCAGCGGCGACAGAAAGAACGCCACCAGCGCTTCGCGCCCCCTGAAGCGGTTGCGCGCGATCGCCAATGCGCTGGGCACCGCCAGACCGATCGCCAGCGTGGCCGACAGCGTGCCCAGGCCCAAACTGAACCAGAACGCATCGACAAAGCGCGGGTTGTCCAGAATGGCGCGGAACCAGCGCAGCGACAGCCCGCCCGAGGGCAGCGAAATAAAGCCTTCGGACGTGAACGCCACCGCGCACACCATGACGATGGGCGCCAGGATGAACAGGATGAACAGCGTGTGGAAGACGAGGCCGATGGGGCCATTGCGAAATTGCATGTCAGCCTCCGGCCTGGTTGAACACGGCCCCGTAGCGGCGCTCGATGATGCGGTTGGCCGACAGCAGCACCACCACGGTCGCCACCAGCAGCACCACGGCCAGCGCCGCGCCCAGCGGCCAGTTCAGGGTGTTCAGGAACTCGTCGTAGGCGGCGGTGGCCACGTTCTTCAAGCGCCGCCCGCCGATGATGGCCGGCGTGGCGAACGAGCTGGCCGCCATCGCAAACACCATGATTGCGCCCGAGAGGATGCCGGGCATCACCTGCGGCACGATCACGCGCCGGATGACCGTGAACTGGCTGGCGCCCAGCGACAGCGCGGCCGCCTCGGTAGCGGGGTTGATCCGCTGCAACGAGGCCCACACCGAGATCACCATGAAGGGCACCAGCACGTGCGTCAGCGCAATGCCCACGCCCAGGTTGCTGTACATGAGGTCGATAGGCGTGGAGATCAGGCCGATGCCCATCAGCGCCTTGTTGATGAGGCCGGTAGACCCAAACAGCAACGCCCAACCCAGCGTGCGCACCACCACCGAAATCAGCAGCGGGCCCAGCACCACCATCAGAAAAAGACCCTTCCACGGATTGGCCATGCGCGACAGCACGTAGGCTTCGGCCGTGCCCAGCACCAGGCACGCCACAGTCACGGCCGCGGCCACGCCAAACGTGCGCGCGTAGATCTCGTAGTAATAGCCGTCCGAGAAGATCTCGATGTAGTTTTTCCAGGTAAAGGTGGCCTCGATGCCGCCGTAGAACTGGAAGTCGAAGAAGCTGATCAGAAACACCAGCGCCATCGGCACCACGAGGAACGTGGCATACACCACCAGCGCCGGGGCGCTCAGCACCCACGGATTGGTGCGCGCGCTCATGACGCGTTGCCTTGCGGCGCGGCCGCCGGATCGACGGCGCACATGTCCTGCGCGCGCCAGCGCAGATGCACGGTCTCGCCTTCGGCGGGCACAGGCACGCCGTCGTTCTGCCGGATCACCATCACTTCGCCGACCGACGTCTCCACCTGGCACAACCAATGGTTGCCCTGGAAGACGCGCGTCTTCATGCGGCCGGGCAATGCACAGGCCGCGGGCTCGGAAAACAGGATCTTTTCGGGCCGCACGATCACCGCGCCCTGCGGCACCGGTGCGCCCGCCAGACCAATGTGGGCCTCGCCGATGCGCGCGCGGGTCTCGCCTTCGTACTGCTCGGCCTGCGGCGTGAACACGTTGGCCTTGCCCAGGAAACCGCCCACGAAATGGCTAGCAGGCCCTTCGTACGCGGCAAAGGGTTCGGCCACCTGTTCGACGCGGCCCTGGTTCATCACCACGATGCGGTCCGACAGCGCCAGCGCCTCGGACTGATCGTGCGTGACGAGAATAGTCGTGGTGCCGACCGTGCGCTGGATGCTGCGCAATTCCAGCTGCATCTCTTCGCGCAGCTTGGCGTCCAGGTTGGAGAGCGGCTCGTCCAGCAGCAGCACGCTGGGCCGGATGACCAGCGCCCGCGCCAGCGCCACGCGCTGCTGCTGGCCGCCGGACATGCGCGCCGGGTGACGGTCGGCCAGATGCGACAGGCCCACGAGCTTGAGCGCATCGGCCACCCGGGCCTGGCGCTCGTCCTTTTTCACGCGCTGCATCTCCAGGCCGAACGACACATTCTCGGCCGCGGTCATGTGCGGAAAGAGCGCATAGTTCTGGAACACCATGCCCAGCCCGCGCTTGTTGGCGGGCACCTTGCTGACGTCCTTGCCGTTCAGCACGATGCTGCCGCCGGACGGTTCGACAAAGCCGGCAATCATCTGCAGGGTCGTCGTCTTGCCGCAGCCGGACGGTCCCAGCAGCGAGATGAATTCGCCTTTGTTTACCGACAGGCTCAGGTTTTCGACGGCCATGGTGTCGCCGTAGCGCTTGCTCAGGCGGTCAAGCACAAGATAGGTCATGAATGCTCCCGGTGGGCGGCAGTGGCGCCGCCCGTATGCACACGCGTCAGCGCTCGATTTCCCGCGTCCAGCGCTTGTTCCAGTCGTCCCGATTCTGGTTGACCGTGTCCCAGTCGATCACGATGAGATCGGCGGCGCGCTTGCCAATGGGCAGCGGCACACGGGGATCGTCCGTGACCTTGGCCTTCTTGTTGACCGGACCATAGCCGTACGCGGAAGCGAGCTTTTCCTGGACCTCGGGCGACACCAGGTATTCGACGAAGGCCTGCGCCTTCGGATTGGCGTTGGGCTTGGCCACCGGACACACGGAAGACAGCAGCGCGTACGCGCCTTCCTGCGGATAGACGAATCCGACGGGGAAGCCCGTGTCGGCAAACGCCTTGACGCGGCCGCTGCCCCAGACCGCGATGGTGGCCTGCCCGCTGGAGAAAAGCTCGGTCATCTTGCCGGGCGAGGGCTCATAGACCAGCACATTGGGACCGACCTCGTTCTTGAACGTGGTGAAGCCCGGATCGATCTTCTTTTCGCCGCCGCCGCCTTCGCGGGCATATTCCACCAGCGTGTGCAGGCCATAGGTGTTGTTCAGCGGCGGAATGACCAGTTGCTTCTTGTACTTGGGATCCTTCAGGTCCTTCCAGGACGTGGGCGGGGCCCACTTCTTCTCGTCGAAGACCTTCTTGTTGTACATGATGCCCGTGGCCACGATGCCGATGGCGACCGCCTTGTCGTCCTTGTAGCGCGCGGTGGTGTAGATGTCGTCGGCGGGCAGGTTCTTGATGGGTTCGCAAAAACCCAGCGCAATGGCCTGGTACATGGGGCCGTCATCGATGATGGCGACGTCGATCTGCTGGTTGCTCTTTTGCGCCTGCAGGCGCGCCACGGTGTTGGTGGAATTGCCGGCCACGTAATCCAGCTCGACGCCATGCTGTTTGGCGAAGGGCGGGAAGATGTCCTTGCGCATGATGTCTTCAAACGAGCCGCCGTAGCCGGCCACCACCAGTTTCTGCTGCGCCTGTGCGTTTGCGCCCAGCCCGGCCGCTACCGCCGCCGCCGCGAGCACTGCAAGTACCTTGCTCATGAGAACCCCCGAATTTTGGAAGAGAACTGCAAGAACCGACTGATTTGTTGCCCGGCGACCTCATGTCCGCCGTACAATTTGTCCGTACATGAATGTCCGGACAAATAATGAATCCCGCATGACTGCCTTGTCAATCGGTTATTGTCCGGACAAACCCTATAAAACCAATCAAGGAGCCAACCTCATGACCCGATCCTCCGAGCGCGCTGCCAGCCCCGGCGGGGAGCGGCAAGCCCGCGGCCGGCCCGGCGCGGCGCTCCCGGCAGACATGTCGGGTGGCCCCCGCTACAAGAGCATCTATCAGTCGCTCTCGCAGGACATCAGCTCCGGGCGCTACCCCGTCATGACGCTGCTTCCCACCGAGCACGAACTGTGCGAACAATTCGGCGCCAGCCGTCACACCATCCGCGAAGCGATCCGCATGCTGACGGTGGCTGGCGTGGTGTCGCGCCGGCCGGGCGTGGGCACGCGTGTCGAAACGGCCCGCGCGACGACCCGTTTCACGCAGCGCATCTCGCAGTTTCCCGATCTGCTGCAGTACGCGCGCAACGCGGCGCTGCTGGTGCAGGACGTGCGCACCGTCAAGCTGACCAAGCGCCTTGCCGAAACGCTGGGCTGCGAAGCCGGGCAAGAATGGCTGCACATCAACTCGATCAAGACGCTGGACGATCCCGACGTGCCGGCCGCCAGCACGCTCATCTACACGAACCCGGCGCATTCGGACGTGCTGGTGGACGTGAAGTCCCGGATCTCGCTACTGCGGCTGATCGAGGACCACTTCGGCGACCGCATCACCGAGGTCAACCAGGAGTTCTCCGCCACGCCGATCGGCGCGGCGATCGCCAGGCAACTTCAAGTCGATACGGGCACGCCCGGCTTTGTCATCACCCGCCGATACTACGGCGACGGCGGCGTGCTGCTGCTTGCCACCATCACCACGTTTCCGCACGACAAGATGAAGTACTCGATGACCCTGAACGTCAGTTGACGCGCGGCTCGGTCTACGCGGACAGCCCATAGTCCGCACGCGCCGCGTGAGGGCTGATCTTGCCGTCAGCCAGGTCCTGTTCCACGCGCGCCCGCGGCCGCTCCGACGGCGCGCCATAACCGCCAGCCCCCGGCGTTTCGATGCGCACGCTATCGCCAGCCGCAAGCGCAATGTTGGCGGTCTTGGAGAAAAGCTCCTCGGCCTGCGGCGTTCCGAAGTTGCGGATCAGGCGCGCGCGGCGGCCATCTCCACCGCCGTCAACGCCCGCGGCCACGCCGACGGTGTGGCTGTCCGAGCGCGCCGAGAACACGATGCCTGGTCCCACCGCGCGTATCTGCTTGGCGATGCCCATGCCGCCGCGCGTTCGGCCCGCGCCGCCCGAGTCCTGAATCATCGCGTACTCGTCCATCAGCAGGGGATACTCGTTTTCCAGCGCTTCGACCGGCAGGTTCGACGTGTTGGTCATGTGCACATGCACCGCATCCATGCCGTCCGCATCGAAGCGCGCCCCCGCGCCGCCGCCCAACGTTTCCAGATACACGAAGTGTCCCGCGCGCTCGCGCCACCGGCCCGAGAACACGATGGCGGGGCAGCAGTCGTTGCTGGAGGCCATGGTCTTTTCCGGGGGCAGCAGGCCCCGGAATGCGCCGAAGATCGCGCCGGCCACCTTCTGCGCGGTGATGGACCGTGCACCCACCGCGGCCGGATGCTCGGGATTGGTGATGGTGCCCACGGGCGCGGACAGCGTGATGGGATCGAACAGCCCGGCATTGGGCGCCAGGTCCGGATCCAGCAGCGCCTTCACCGCGTAGTACACGCAGGCGCGCAGAGCATTGAACGGCAGGTTCATGGCGCCGCGCGCCTGCTTGCCCGATCCGTCGAAGTCGAAGTGCAGATTGTCCGGGCCGACGGTCAGCGTCACCTGGATGGGCACCGGATCGCCGCCCATGCCGTCGTCGTCAAGATCGCTGCGGAAGGTGTAGCTGCCGGGGCGCAGCTCGGCGATGCGGTTCAAGAGGCGTTTGCGCGTATAGGCGATCACGTCGTCCACCGAGCGCACCACAGCTTGCAGCCCCATCTGGCGGATCAATCCCTGCACCGCGGCCGCGCCGCGGCGGTTGGTCGCCATCTGCACGCGCAGGTCCAGCACGCGCTCTTCCGGATCGCGGGTGTTCGCGCAGATGAGGCGCAGCAGATCCTCGTCGGTCTCGCCCGCACGGGCCAGGCGGCAGGCGGGGATGCGGATGCCTTCCTCGAAGATCGACTTCAGCCCTCCGGCAATAGAGCCAGGCACAGCGCCGCCCACGTCGGAGTGATGCGCGATGTTGGCGGCAAAAAATCGCAGCGTGCCTTCCCAGAACACCGGCGTGATGATGTTGATGTCGGGCAGGTGGCTGCCGTCTGCCAGGTACGGATCGTTGCAGATGAACACGTCGCCGTCGCGGATCTGGTCTTCGGCAAACGTGCGCAGGATGGCGCGCATGGCGCCGTCCAGCGATCCGAGGTGCAGCGGGATCTGCGTGCCCTGCGCGACCAGCCGCCCTGCCGCGTCAAAGAGCGCCACCGAGCAATCCTTGCGCTCCTTGATGTTGGTCGAGAACGAGGCGCGCACCAGCGTGTTGTTCATGTCTTCGGTGATCGACAGCAGGCGGTTGCAGAACACCTCCATGCCGATCGGATCCGCCAGGACCGAGGCGCTGTCCGCCTCGCGCGGTTCAATGGAATCAGGCTTGTTCATGCGAGCCTCCTTGCAAACGAATGATCAGGTTGCCGAACTCGTCGACACTGGCCTCGTGGCCCACGCCAACCACCGTGGTCGAGCTCATTTCCTCGAGCAGCGCCGGGCCCCGAAAGCGCGCGCCGGTCGGCACGCGGTCGCGGTCGTACACGGGCGTTTCCAACCAGCCATGCGCCGGCCCGAAGTACGCCTTGCGCTCGCCCAGCCGCGCGTCCTGCAGCGTGCCGCCCACATGGCGTGGCGCGAGCGGCGCCTTCACCACCTGTCCGACCGCCTGCATGCGGCAATTGATGATCTGCACCTTGCGATCGTCCACCGTGTAGCCGTATTCGCGCTCATGGGCCTCTGCAAAGCGCCGCGCGAATTGCGCGTAGCCGCCCGGGCCCGTGTCGTCCAGGCTGACCTGCACCTCGAAATTCTGTCCCTCGTAGCGCGCGTCGATCGCGCTGTGGCACACGCGTAGCGCGGGATCGACGCGTTCGGACGCGAGCCAGTCGCGCGCCTGCGCGGCAAGGCCTTCAAAGATGGCGGTGATGGCGGGCCACGTGTCCTCGCTGGCGAGCGATATCTCGCTTTGCACGAAGTCGAACGAGATGTCGCTGAGCAAAATGCCGCGCGCGCACATCGTGCCGGGTTCCTGCGGCACGATGACCACGGGGATGCCGCATTCCTCGGCCACTTCCACGGCGTGCAGCGGACCCGCGCCGCCGTAGGCATACAGCGCGAAGTGCGACAGGTCGTAGCCCCGCTCGGTGGAAACCGCCCGGATCGCGCGGCTCATGTTGGCGGCGGCGATGCGCAGAATTCCCTCGGCGGCCGCCTCCATGGTCAGGCCCAGCGGTTCGGCGACGCGGCCGCGGATGACCTCGCGCGCCGCATCGGCATACACCGGCATGCGGCCGTTCAAGAGCGCCACGGGGTTGAGCCGCTGCAACGCGATTTCGGCGTCGGTGATGGTGGGCTCCTGGCCGCCACGGCCGTAGCCCACCGGGCCCGGCACCGCGCCCGCGCTGTGCGGACCCACCTTCAGCGCGCCGGCATCGTCCAGCCACGCAATGCTGCCGCCGCCCGCGCCGATGACATGGATGTCGACCATCGGAGTCTTGACCGGATAGCCGGCGACATGGCGATGCGAGGTGAAGAGCGGCCTGCCTTCGCACACCAGCGACACGTCCGTGCTGGTGCCGCCCACGTCGAACGTCACGAGGTTCAGGCTGCCGATGGCGCGTCCCACGGCCGCGGCGCCGACCACGCCGGCGGCGGGGCCGGACAGGCAGGTGCGCACCGGATACTGGCGCACCGTGGCGATCGACATCAGGCCGCCGTTGGAGTGAATGGTGTGCGGTTCATGCCCGATGTCCAGTTCCCGCACCCGCTTCAGGAAACGCTCCAGGTAGCGCGCCATCTTCGGCCCGACCGCCGCATTGAGCACGGTGGTGGACAGGCGCTCGTATTCGCGGAACTCGGGCAGCACCTCGGACGACTGGCTGATGTACGCATCCGGCATTTCTTCCTGGACGATGCTGGCTGCGCGGCGCTCGTGCGCCGGGTTGCGGTAAGCATGCAGGAAGCAGATCGTCACGGCCTCGATGCCGGCCTTGGCGAAGCGCCGCGCCGCATCGCGCACCTGTGCTTCGTCCAGCGCTGTCAGAACCTCGCCCGCCGCGTTGACGCGCTCGTCGACTTCGGCGCGGAATTCGCGCGGCACCGCGACGGGCGGCTTGCCCACGCTGTAGTCGTACAGGTGCGGGCGCGTCTGGCGGCCAATCTCCAGCACGTCGCGAAAGCCCCGTGTGGTGATCAGACCGACGCGCGCGCCCTTGCGTTCGATGATGAGGTTGGTGGCCACCGTCGTGCCGTGGCCCACGTGCGACACCTGCGACGGCGCGACGCCATGATCCGCAAGCATCTGCCCGATGCCCGTGGCGATGGCCTCGGAGGGATCGTGCGGCGTGGAGGGCACCTTGTGAAAGTGCACCACGCCGGCGTCCTCGTCGATCATCGTGAAATCGGTAAACGTGCCTCCGACGTCTATCCCTATGCGATACATATCGTTCTTTCCAAAAAATGAGGGTCAGTCCAGACGAATGCCGGCTTTCTTCACCACCTGGCACCACTTGCTGATTTCGTCCTTGATCATCGAGCCGAACGCCGGGCCCGCGACGTCCGACACCTGAGCGCCCTGCTGCTCGAGATAGGTCTTCATGGCGGGTGCGTGCAGGGTCTGCACCAGGCCGTCGGTCAGCTTGGTGCGCAAGGGTTCGGGCATGTTGGCGGGCGCCAGCATGCCGAACCACACCATGGCCTCGTAACCGGGGTAGCCGGACTCGGCGACTGTGGGCACGTCGGGCAACATGGCCGAGCGCTGCGGCGAGGTCACCGCCAGCGCCTTGATCTTGCCGTCCTTGATGTAGGGGTACGACGTCATCACGACGTCCATCATCATGTTGATCTGTCCGCCCACCAGGTCGATGAGCGCGGGGCCGGAGCCGCGGTAAGGCACATGCACCATCGACACCCCGGCGGTGGACTTGAAGAGTTCGGCGGCCAGGTGGTTGGACGTGCCCTGGCCGTTGGAGGCGAAGGAATACTTCTCGGGCTCTTTCTTCAGCAGGGCCACAAACTCCTGCAGATTGTTGGCGGGGACGGACTGGTTCACCGACATGACGTTGGGGATCGTGGCCACGACCGTCAGCGGCGTGAAGTCCTTGACCGCGTCGTACGGCAACTTGGAATAGACGCAGGGCGCGCTGCCGTGCGTGCTGACCGATCCCATCAGGATGGTGTAGCCGTCGGCGGGTTGGCGCGCGACGTACTCGGTGCCAACGGTGCCGCCCGCGCCGGGCCGGTTTTCGACGATGACGTTGGAGCCCAGGCGCTGGCTCAGTCCTTCGGCGATCTTGCGCGCCACCAGGTCGGTGGAGCCGCCGGCCGCGAACGGCACGACGATGCGGATGACCTTGTCAGGCCAGGCGGCGCTGGCGGTTCCGGCGGCCGCAAAGAGCGCGACGCCGGCGGCAATGCGACAGCAACTGCGAAGTAGCCCTGTTTTCATGGCTTGGTTTCCCCTTGTTGATAGAACTTCCTTATGGCCGGATCATGCGTGTCCGACCTTGGTTCGCTGCAACAACGAAGTCATGCTAGGCCTGGCGCCGCGATGACAGCAGTCCTACAGGTTTATATTTGTATAGATGCCATTTATGGACGCGCGGCGATGAAGAATCCGGACCTGAATCTGCTTCTGCACTTCGATGCGCTGATGGCATGCCGCAATGTGTCGCGCGCGGCCGAGGCGATGAACATCAGCCAGCCGGCCATGAGCGCGGCGATGAACCGGCTGCGCCAGTTGTTCGGCGATCCGCTGCTGGTGCGCGAGGGCGGCACGTGGCAGCCGACGCTGCGGGCGCTGGAACTACACCAGCATTTCAAGCCGCTATTGGAGGGCTGGCACCGCGCGACGCGCACCCGCGAGGCGTTCGACCCGGCGCATTCGTCGCGCACGCTGTCGCTGTATGCGACCGATTATGTGCAGTACACGCTGCTGCCCAAGCTGATTCCGCGGCTTGCGGTGGACGCGCCGCACTTCCAGTTGCAGATCGTGCCGGCGCGCCCGCAGCACGGGCTGAGCATGCTGGACACCAATCATGTGGAGTTGATCGCGGGCTATTTTCCGGACCCGGCGCCGGATCTGCGCACGCGCTTTCTATACCAGGAGCCGGCGGTGTGCATCGTGCGCGAAGGGCATCCGTGTTTGCGCAAGCGCTGGAACCTGGACGCCTACCTGAGCTACGGGCATCTGGATCTGGCCGCGCACACGCGCTACTTCAGCACGGCGATCGATCGCATCCTGATGGGCCAGAACCGCAGCCGCAAGATCGTGGCGACGCTGTCCAGCTATCTGGTGTGTCCGTTCATCGTCGAGGGATCAGACCTGATCGCGACGATGCCGGTGAGCATCGCAAAGGCGATGTCGGGCAGCGCGCGCATCGTGACGCAGAAGGTGCCGCTGACGTTGCCGCCCATTGCGGTGTCGTTGTACTGGCACGAGCGCTATCAGGACGATCCGGCGCACGCCTGGCTGCGGCAATATCTGGCCGGCGTGCTCGGGTAGCGGGAGGCGCTGTCTGCTATTGAAGCGGCAGGCAGATGCGGGTCTGCAATTGCGCGGGCGGGGTGGTGCGCGGGTCGTTCAGGTATTGCTCGAACATGGGGAAGTCCGCGGGGGCCATGCCGCTGGACGGCAGCCATTCGGCAAAGAGCCAGTCGTAGGGCTTGCGCATTTCGTTGTAGGGGCCGGTGTACGTGAGGATGGCGCAGCGGCCGGCGGGAATTTCGAAGCGTTCGAGTTCCTGGCCGATGTCGGCGTCGGGCGCGACGGGCATGCCGGCGAGCGATCGCAACTGGCTTTCGGGGACCTGTTCGGGGTCATCGAAATAGATGCCGTAGCCGATGGTGTCCGGGGTGGCGATGCCGCGGCCGATGGCGAGCATGAAGGCCCTTGAGAAGACGGGGCCGATGTCCTGGTAGCTGCCGCGATGGGGCAGGACGGCCAGGGTGGTTCCAGGGAAGTTCTCGATGATGACTGGGTACATGGTCAGCTCCTTGGGGGTGGAAGACTGGGAGCGGGCGGCGCGATACCGGCCCGGCGGGGTGCCGAAGAGGGCGCCGAAGGCGCGGTTGAAGGCGGCGTCGGATTCGTAGCCGGCGCGTTGGGCGATGTTTCTCAATGGGGTTTCGGTGCCGGCCAGGGCGGCAGCCGCGCGGTGCATGCGGATGCGCTGGACCGTGGCGTTGACCGTTTCTCCCATCATGGCGCGGTAGACGCGGTGGAAGTGGTAGGGGGATAGGCAGGCCAGGTCGGCCAGGTGGTGCAGGTCTGGCAGGGCGTCCGGGTTGGCGGCTAGCCAGCGTAGGACGGGGTCCAGGCGTTGGGCGTGTTGGGATCGCGTTGCGGGTTTCAATGGGTTGCTCCTTGGTAGGGGCAATTTAGCTTTTGGGGGTTTGCAGATTTTGCGGTTTTTTGGGCTGATTTGGTGTGTTTGGTACTTGGGGGGATTGGGTTCTTTTGGCGCACGGCGCGGCGGCGGCCTTGGGGCGCGGGGCTACGATTGCGGTCCGGAGCCTTCGCTCCGGACTGCCCCTTCGTCATCGTCGTTGTCGCCTCCGGCGACTGCCTTCCGATTCCCTCGGGCGCATCTACACGCCCCGCGCCCCAAGGCCACCGCCACGCCGTGCTCGGGTGGTTCGGATTCCGGCATTGCTGGGGCGAGTTGTTTGCTTGGCGTTCTGGCAAGCGGTGGGGGGTGGCGGAAGGTCTTGCGGGGCCCGCTCCGCGGCGGCCGCGCGGGCGGCCTGGCGGAGCTTACGCGGTGTCTTGCGGCACGCGTTGGCGCTGCGCGCTTCGCTCTGGATTGCTGTGGGCTGCGCGGTGTCAGTAGCCGCGCTGCGGGTCGTAGATGTTGGGTAGGGGCTCGCCGCGCTCATTGGCTGCGATCAGCAGGGCGGTGTGGCGGGCGCGTTCCTTGCGGTCGGGGATCGCGGCGCAGTGGGGGGTGATGGTGATTTTTGGGTGGGTCCACAGCGGGGAGTCTTCTTGCAAGGGTTCTTGTTCGAAGACGTCCAGGATGGCCTGGTCCAGATGGCCGCTGTCCAGCGCGTCCAGGATGTCCTGGGTGACCATGTGGGTGCCGCGGCCGGCGTTGATGAGGCTGGCGCCTTTTGGGAGCTGGGACAGCGTCGTGCGGTTGAGGATGCCGCGCGTCGTTTCGGTGGCGGGCAGGAGGCAGACGAGGAGGTCGGTGTTGGCGAGGAAGTCGGCGAACTGGTCCTGGCCTGCGTAGGACGGCATGCCGGGTAGCTTGCTGGCGCCGCGCGACCAGCCGCTGACGGGAAAGCCTGCGCGGGACAGGAGTTGGGCTGAGGCGATGCCAAGGTGGCCCAGGCCCATGATGCCGACGCGCACGTCGGCGGCGACGCGTAGGGAGTCGAAGAATTCCCAGTGGCGGCGGGCCTGGTTGTCGGTGATGCGTTTGACGTTGCGCGTGATCATGAGGGCGCTGGTGAGCACGTACTCGGCCATTTCGGTCTGGGTGCGCGCAGTGACCATGCGGGCGATGGGCAGGTGGCGCGGCAGGGCGGGGTCGGCGAGGATGTGGTCGACGCCGGCGCCGGCGCTGATGATGAGTTTCAGGTTGGGGAAGGTGGCCAGGCGGCCGGCGTCGGGGGCCCAGACGAGGGCGTAGTCGATGGTGGCGGGGTCGGGGTCTTCGTGCCAGCCGACGACTTCCAGATCCGGCGCGTGGATACGGAATTGCGTGCGCCATTCTTCGATCGCCTGCGGGCCGCCGGAGTTGATGATGAGGCGCATGTGTGTCCTTGCTGGAGTTGCGGCGTGTATGCCCGGGCTTAGGCCCAGGGCTTAAACCCGGTGCTTAGACCCGGTGCTTAGACCCGGCGCGGCGCGCCTGCGGGTTGTCCACAGGACGCCGCGCGTTGGCCTCAACGTTCGACCGTGCGGTTCCAGCGGGCGTTGAAGGCGGGCCGGGCCGCGTTGATCTGCTCCCAATCCAGGATCTTAGCGTTGGCCATGTAGCCTTGGAAGCGCTTGAGCGTCTCGGCGTTGTCGGCGGACGCCTGGACGTTCTTGTTGGACGGGAAGTGGCCGCCCATTTCCAGCGCCTTGGCCTGGGCCTTGGCGGACAAGAGGTACAGCGCGAGCTTTTGCGCGAGTTCGGGTTCGCTGTTCTTGGCGATGACGCATTCGCCGACCATGAGGATGACGGAGCCTTCCTTGGGCTGGGCGTATTCCACCGGGATGTCGCGCTTTTTCAGGCGGGCGATGGCGGTGGGGGTGAGCGGGAAGATGGCGGCCTCGTCGGATTGGATCATCTCGGCCAGCTTGGCGGAGTTGGGGATGTACTCGAGCACGTTGGGGCCGATGGTGGAGGGCCACTTCTTGAAGCCGGGCTCGTAGTTCTGGTCGTTGCCGCCTTCGATGCGGTTGAACATCAGAAAGCCGTGCAAGCCGAAGGTGCTGCCGGAAGCAGACTGGAAGACGACCTTGCCCTTGTACTTGGGATCGGCCAGGTCCAGCCACGAGGTCGGCGGCGTCCAGCCGTTCTTCTGGAAGAGGCGGGTGTTGTAGCCCAGGCCGGTCATGCCGATGTCGATGCCGGCGGCCATGCGGTCTTTCATCAGGGCGGTGGGATACAGCTCTTTCAGGACGGGGTCGTCGTTGAGCTGTTCGCACAGGCCCATCGAGATCGCGCGGGCCATGATGCCGTCATCCAGGAACATGACGTGCATCTGCGGGTTGTCCTTGTAGGCCTGCGCCTTGGCGAGCACGTCGGTCGAGGTGCCGGGCACGACGACGATCTTGACGTTGTTGGCCTTCTCGAAGTCCGGGAACACGTGCTGCGTGAAGGCGCGTTCCATGTCGCCGCCGTTCATGCCGACGTACAACGTCTTTTGCTGCGCCATTGCGCCGGCGGACAGCAATGCCAGCACCGCCGCGCCCAGCAGGCGCTTCCCCTTGGTCAGGCGCTGCGCGCCCTGTTTCTTGTGCATCATGGTGACTCCAGCGTTTGCTCACGAAGACTCTCAGGCCGGGCCGCGGCGCCGTGAGCGGCGGGCGCGTACCGTTCAATGCGGAAGGCATCGATGGGAATGGAGGATCGGCCGTGCACGACCAGTTCGGACAGGACTTCGCCGACGGCCGGGCCGATCTGAAAGCCCGCGCCGGACAGGCCGAAGGCATGAAAGAGACCGGGCACGGTGGCGCTGGGTCCGAGCACGGGATTGTGGTCGGGCATGTTGCCTTCCACCCCTGTCCAGAAGCGGATGACCTGCGCGCCACGCAGCACGGGCAGCAGCGCTGCCGCATTGGCCATCAGCACGCCAAGGTTGTCGCGCCCCGGGCGGGCGTGGTCGGGGTCTGCCGAGACGCCGCGCCCGCCGCCGATGACGCAGTTGCCCCGCGCGACCTGGCGCGCGTAGATGCCGCCGCCCTGCATGCCCAGGCTGACCTCCATGAACAGCGGCAGGGGTTCGGTCACCATCATCAGGGGATGAATGGAGGTTTCGGGCACGGGTTCGCCAAAGCCTTCGGCGAAGCGGCCGGCCCAGGCGCCCGCGCAATTGAGCAGCACGCGCGCGCGCACTTCAAGCGTGTCGCCGGCGCGCACGATGAAACGCGTGCCGTCATGCGTGGCTGAGGTGACGCGCACGCCTTCGCGCACGTCGGCGCCCAGCGCGGCCGCGGCACGGCCAAACGCCGGAGACACGAGCCGAGGGTTGGCGTGGCCGTCCTGCGGGCAGAACGAGCCGCCCACCACGCCCTGGCCCAGCCAGCCGAAGCGCCGCGCCAGCGCGCGGCGGTCCAGGATTTGAAGATCCATGCCATAGCCGCGCGTGCTGTCGCGATAGGCCTGCAGCAACGCCAGGTCGGCGTCGGAGCAGGCCAGCTTCAAATGTCCGGAGCGCACGTACTCGCCGTCGATGCCGATCAGCTCGGGGAGCTTGCCCCACAGTTCGTGCGCGCGCCGCGCGAGCGGCAGCTGTTCAACGCCGCGGCCCTGCCGCCGCACGCCGCCGTAGTTGACGCCGCTGGCCTTGGCGCCGCACAGCGCCGCTTCCAGCAGCACCACGGGCACACCCAGACGGCGCAGGAACAGCGCGGCGCTGCCGCCGACGATGCCGCCGCCGATGATCGCGACTTCGGTGTCGATGCGTTCCGTCATGCAGCCTCCATCTCGGGGCCTTTTTTCGCGGGCCGTTCCAGGCACACCACGTTGACCGGGATGGGTTTGACCGGCGGCTGGTTGCGCAGCCGGCCCACGGCGCGCGGCGCGCAACCCACGGCGTGGGCCAGGACTTCCGCGCCTGCGACGCCGCACATGCGGCCCTGGCAACGGCCCATGCCCACGCGCGTCAGCGCTTTCAGGCGATTCATCTCGCGCACGCCGTTCTCGTGCACGGCCTGGCGGATGGTGCCGGCGGTGACTTCCTCGCAGCGGCAGACGACGGTGTCGTCGGCGATGCCGGCGGCCCAGTCCTCGGGAAACGGGAAGGCGCGTTCCAGCGCGTCGCGCACGCGGCCGTTGGCCGCCAGTTGCGATTCCAGCACGCGCGCGCGGCGCGCGTCGTGCGGATGCCCGGTGTCCTCAAGCAGCGCCAGCGCCGCGCGTTCGCCCGCCAGTTCGGCGGCGTCGGCGCCGCCGATGCCTGCGCCATCGCCGGCGACGTAGACGCCCGCCACGCTGCTGCGGCCGGCGGCGTCGCGCCGCGGGAGCCAGTTGCGGTCGCGTTCGTTGAATTCAAAGTCGCAGCCGATCAGGCTGGCAAGCTGGGTTTCGGGCCGCAGCGACAGGCCAAAGCCCAACGCATCGCAGTCCAGCGTGTGGATGCGTTCACCCTGCCGGTAGGACAGGCCCGTGACGCGGTCCGTGCCCGCGACAGCCACGGGCCGCACGCCGCTGCGCAGCGGCACGCCGTGCGCGCGCAGCCACGCCATGTAGTAAAGGCCCTTGGCCAGCAGCGCGGGCGCGCGCAGCATGCCGGGCAGCGCGGCGGCGCGGTCGGCAAAACGTGACGTGTCCAGGACGGCTGCGACTTGCGCGCCCGCCTTGGCGTACTGATAGGCCACCAGATACAGCAGGGGGCCCGTGCCCATGAACGTGACGCGCGAACCGATGGCGCATCCCTGGTGCTTGAGCGCCACCTGCGATCCGCCCAGCGTGTAGACGCCGGGCGTCAGCCAGCCGGGAAACGGCAGCACGCGGTCGGTGGCGCCGGTGGCGAGGATGAGGTGGGTGTAGGGCACGGTGGTGCTGACGCCGTCTCGCAGCACGTCCAGCGTCCTGCCTTCGGCGTTCCAGACGAGACAGCCGGGGCGGTATTCCACACTGCCATGCAACGCCTGCATGGTCCGGTGCACGGCGTCGGCCTTGCGGTGTTCGAAGCCGTACAGCGCGGACTTGGGCCGCGAGAAGCCGGGCGGCGGCTGCCGGTAGATCTGGCCGCCGGGCCGCAGGCCTTCGTCCAGGATCACGGGCCGCAGGCCTTGCGCGGCCAGCGTCTGGGCCGCGCGGATGCCGGCCGGACCCGCGCCGACGATCACGGGCATCACGGCGGTCATGGCGTGTCGTCCTCGGGCCAGGCGGCGGCCGACAGCGTGCCGGGCGCGGCTGCCGGCGCCAGCGCGGCGCTCTGCAGCCGCATGCCGGGCTCGATATACGTGGAACAGGCGCGCACGCGCTCGCCGTTTTCAAGCTGCACCCAGCAGTCCTGGCAGGCGCCCATCATGCAGAAGCCGGCGCGCGGCCCGCCCCCGAATTCCGAGACGCGCAGGCGCTCGCCCTGCGTCAGGACGGCGGTCAGGACCGTGTCGCCGGCAAGCGCCGTGCAGGGCTGTCCGTCGAACGTGAAGGTCAACGCGGGCCGGCCGGTTTCGGCCAGGCGTTTCAGGATTGCCATGGCGCGCGCGGCTCCTTTGCGGCTGTCGGCAGCGATTTCATTTCTGGCCCACCAGGACGCGGTCCAGTCCGTACACCCGATCCAGCAGCAGCATGGTCACGGCCGTCAGCGCGATCACCAGCGCGGACACGGCGGCCATCATGGGATCGATGGATTCGGTGGCGTACATGTACATGCGCACCGGCAACGTGATGGTCGACGGCGCGGTGATGAACACCGACATGGTCAGTTCGTCGAAGCTGTTGATGAACGCCAGCAGCCAGCCGCCAGAGACGCCGGGGATGATGAGCGGCAACGTGACCAGGAAGAACACCTTGGCGCGGCTGGCGCCCAGCGACAGCGCGGCATGCTCGATGGACCGGTCAAAGCCCACTAGCGCGCCGATCACCAGGCGCATGACGTATGGCGTGATGACGACCACGTGGCTGGCGACCAGCCACGGAAAGCTGCCGGCCATGCCCATCAGCGCAAAGAAACGCAAGAGCGCCACGCCCAGCACTAGGTGCGGGATCATCAGCGGCGACAGAAACAGGCCGTTGAGCACGTCGCGCCCCGGAAAGCGGTAGCGCGTGATGGCGATGGCCGCAGGCACGGCCAGGCACACGGCAATGCTGGCCGACAGGAACGCCAGCCACAGGCTGTTCTTGAACGCCTGCATGAAGTTGGGATGATCGAATACCGCGTAAAACCAGCGCAGCGAGAAGCTTGTGGTGGGCACGGTAAGCGTCGAGTCCGGCGTGAACGCCACCAGGCACACGATGACCAGCGGCGCCAGCACGAAGGCCACCACCAGGAAGTTGAACGCCAGCGCGAAAGGACCATTCTTCTGCATGTTGGATTCCTTGCGCGGCTCAGCCCAGGCTGCGGCGGTAAGAGCGTTCGACGACGCGGTTGTACGCCATCATGACGATCACGTTCACGATCAGCAGCACGATCGCGATGGCCGCGCCCAGCGGCCAGTTCAGCTCGGTCAGGAACTCGTCGTACACGACGGTTGCCACCATCTTCAGGCGACGTCCGCCCAGCAGCGCGGGAATCGCAAACGAGCTGGCAGACAGGCCGAAGACGATGAGGCTGCCCGACAGGATGCCCGGCATGGCCTGCGGCAGCACGATGCGCGTGAGCGTCTGAAAGCGCGAGGCATTCAACGACAGCGCCGCATGCTCGACGGTGGGGTCCAGCTTCTGCAGCGACGTCCAGACGGGGATCACCATGAAGGGCAGCATGACGTGCACCAGGCCGATGATGACGGCGGTGGGCGTGTACAGCAGCGTTCCCAGTCCCAGCGCGGCGGCGGCCTTGCCCAGCGGTCCGCCCGGGCCCAGCAGCATGCTCCAGCCGAACGCGCGCACCACCAGCGAGATCAGCAGCGGCGACAGCACCACCAGAAGGAAGATCGAGCGCCAGGGCTTGCCCATGCGCGAGAGGATGTAGGCTTCGGGCGCGCCGATCAGCACGCAGATCAGCGCGGTGACGCCGGCGATCCAGAAAGTGCGCCAGAAGATCTCGATGAAATAGCTGTCCGTGACCACGGCCAGGTAGTGTTCGAACGTGTGGCCGGGCTGGATGCCCGCGGCGTAATCGAACGGCCGGAAGGACAAGGCGAACGTCAGCGCCAGCGGCGTGAGCACCAGCGTCAGGAACACGAGCGCCAGCGGGATCGATCCCAGAATGGCGAGCAGGCCGTCGTTGCGCGGCTTGGGCAGGCTGGCGGCAGCGCCGCGTTGCGTGAGCGTCGCCATGTCAGTCCGCCGCCACCGCTGCGGCGGGCGCGCGCAGCACGCGCAGCACGCCGTCCGCCCAGTCCAGCCCGATGGCTTCGCCGTCGTCGTGCGGACGGCGGCCGTCGTTGGGCGTCAGGATGGTCAACGCCCCCACGGGCGAATCCAGGTCGTACATCCACTGGCTGCCCAGGAAGTAGCGCGTGTTGACCACACAGGCAAGCTTGCCTTGCCCGGACGGCACCGGCACCAGCTTTTCGGGCCGCAGCGACAACTGCACGCTGTCGCCGTGGCGCAGGCCTTCGCCGTCGACCAGGAGACTCAACGCGCCGGTCTGGACTTCTGCCTGCGCGCCGCAGCGCGTCACGCGCCCGGCGAGCAGATTGGTCTTGCCCACGAAGCGCGAGATGAACTCGGTTTGCGGGTGCTCGTACATGCGATAGGGCGCGTCCACCTGCGTGGCGCGGCCGTCCTGCATGACCACGACGCGATCGCTGATGGACAGGGCTTCGGCCTGGTCGTGCGTGACCATGACGGTCGTGGTGCCGATCTTGCGCTGGATGCTGCGCAGTTCAAACTGCATGTCCTCGCGCAGCTTGG
This sequence comes from Achromobacter sp. E1, assembly GCF_037039475.1. Lineage (NCBI taxonomy): Bacteria > Pseudomonadati > Pseudomonadota > Betaproteobacteria > Burkholderiales > Alcaligenaceae > Achromobacter > Achromobacter sp. E1. The sequence goes on along the minus strand of NZ_CP146253.1, from coordinate 16,116 downwards.
CATCCAAATTGGACAGCGGCTCGTCCAGCAGCAGAACGGGCGGGCGGATCACCAGCGCGCGCGCCAGCGCCACGCGTTGCCGCTGGCCGCCCGACAGTTCGCGCGGGAACCGGTCCGCATGCTTGTCCAGCTTGACCAGCGCCAGCGCCTCGCGCACGCGGTCCTGGCGCTCGGCGCGTTCGACCTTGCGCATCTTCAGGCCGAAGGCGACGTTGTCGGTCACGGTCAGGTGCGGGAACAGCGCATAGCTCTGGAAGACGATGCCCAGGCCGCGCGTGTTGGGTTTGGCGTGCGTGATGTCGCGCCCGTCCAGCGTGATCGTGCCGCAGGTCACGTCGGCAAAGCCTGCAATCATCTGCAGCGTGGTGGTCTTGCCGCAGCCGGAGGGGCCAAGCAGGGAGACGAACTCGCCCTTGTCGACCGACAGGTTCAGGTCCGAGACGACACGCAGGTCGCCATAGTTCTTGGAGACGTTGTCCAGCCGCAGAAATGCCATGTTCCACACCCCGTGACCCATCCGGGCCTTGCGCCGCCGGGGAGTTTGACTTCACCCCAGCTGCTTGATCGATGGGGGCAGTCTAGGAGCCGCAAAAATGCAGGGCAATTAGGGTTTTCCGAAGAATCGAATTTTTTATCTAATAATTCCGTTAGACTGAATTTCTTGATAAAAATGCATCTGACTATTTTGATTGTCGGAACTGAAGAATGAAGAAATCAGAAGCTTCGGAGGATTCCGCAGGCCAGGGCGTGCTGCAGCGGGCATTCGCGGTGCTGCGCGTGCTGGCCGACGCCAAGGGCGAAAAGCTGCGCCTGACGGATATCGCCGCCCGCACGGGGCAGGCGCAGGCCACGGTGCATCGGGTGCTGCAAGGGCTCATGCAGGAGGGCGTGGTGGAGCAGCCGGCGCAAAGCAAGGGGTATCAGCTCAGCGTCGCCTTCTTTTCGCTGGCCGCGGCCGCCGGCACCCACCAGTCCAGCCTTCGCACCCTGTACCGCCCCGCCATGCTGCGGCTGTCCGGCATGCTCAACGACACCATTTTTCTGCTGGTGCGCAGCGGCTTTGACGCCGTCTGCGTCGACCGCGTGGATGGCGCATTTCCGGTGCGCTCGCACACGGGCGACATCGGCGGGCGCGTGCCGCTCGGCATGGGACAGGGCGGCCTGGTGCTGCTGGCCAGCCTGCCCGAGGCCGAGCGCGAAGAGGTCATGCGCTTTAACATTCCGCGCCTGCATCATCTGGGCTTCGTGGACGAGATCTCGATGCGCGTGCGCATCAAGGAATGCCAGGAACTGCGCTACGCGCGCAGCCAGGGCCAGGGCGTGTTTCCCAACATCGCGGGGCTGGCCGTGCCGGTCTACGACCCCAACGGCGTCACGGTCGCGGCGCTGAGCGTGGCCGCGCCCATCGAACGCATCAGCGATGAACGCCTGCCGCTGATCGTGGAAATGCTGCGGCGCGAGGCCGACGCGGTGGGCGCGCAGATCAATCCCTTCGATCCGGCGCTGCGCCGGCCCAGCCAGTTTCTGGGCACCGGCAACGGGGCGTAGCCAGCGCCGGCATCGGCGCATAAAAAAACCCGGACACGCTGGCGGTCCGGGTTGTTGTCATGCGCGTCTGCAATCAGGTCGGGTACGTGCCCGGCAGCAGGATGCTGCGGTCGCCCGGCTCGATCGTACGGCGGCCGCACAGCGCCATCGTCGTGTCCATTTCCTTGTACAGGATCTCCAGCACGCGGGTCACGCCGGCCTGGCCATACGCGCCCAGGCCATACAGGAAGGCGCGGCCGATCATCGTGCCGCGTGCGCCCAGCGCCACGGCCTTCAGGATGTCCTGGCCGGAGCGGATGCCGCCGTCCATCCACACCTCGATCTTCGAACCCACGGCATCGGCAATCGCGGGCAAGGCGGCGATGGACGACATGGCGCCGTCCAGCTGGCGTCCGCCGTGATTGCTGACGATGAGCGCGTCGGCGCCGCTGTTGGCGGCGAGCTGCGCGTCTTCGACGTCAAGAATGCCCTTGATGATGAGCTTGCCGCCCCAACGCTGCTTGATCCATTCCACGTCGTCCCAGCTCAGGCGCGGATCGAATTGCTCGGCCGTCCACGACGACAGCGACGACAGGTCGCTCACGCCCTTGGCGTGGCCGACGATGTTGCCGAAGGTGCGGCGCTTGGTGCCCAGCATGCCCATGCACCAGCGCGGCTTGGTCGCCAGGTTGATGAGGTTGCGCAGCGTGGGCTTGGGCGGCGTCGACAGGCCATTCTTGATGTCCTTGTGGCGCTGGCCCAGGATCTGCAGGTCCAGCGTCAGCACCAGCGCCGAGCAGCCGGCGGCCTTGGCGCGGTCGATCAGGTTGCCGACGAACTCGCGGTCGCGCATCACGTACAGCTGGAACCAGAACGGCTTGCCAGTGGCCTGCGCCACGTCTTCCAGCGAGCAGATGCTCATCGTGGACAGCGTGAAGGGCACGCCGAAATCGGCGGCGGCCTTGGCAGCCAGGATCTCGCCGTCGGCGTGCTGCATGCCGGTCAGGCCGGTGGGAGAAATCGCCAGCGGCATCACCACATCCTGGCCCACCATCGTGGTGCGCAGCGACCGGCCTTCCATGTTCACCGCCACGCGCTGGCGCAGCTTGATCTTGTGAAAGTCGCTTTCATTCGCGCGGTAGGTGCCTTCTGTCCAGGCGCCGGAATCGGCGTAGTCATAGAACATGCGCGGCACGCGCTTCTGCGCGACGACGCGCAAATCTTCGATGCAGGTGATCGTAGAAAGGTTAGCGGTCATAGTGTCTGTGGAGTGATAGGGGGGCGCCAGCGCCGCCCAGTATACGCGCCGAGGCCGGCAAGCGTCGCTTGCCGGCCCCGTTCGCCCCCCTGCGCAAAGACTCTACGGTCCCTGCACGCCCAGCCTTAGCGCGGCCACACCTTGGTGACCGCGCGGATGGTCGCCCATGCGACCCAGCGCGGGCTGGTCAGCCGCGCGCCTGGCAGCCGGCGCATCACGTCCACCGCCAGCCCGCCGCGCTTGTGCCATTGCTTCTTGCGCGTCTGGCTGTCGGTCCAGCGGCCCTCCAGCCATGGGAATTCGCGGCGCCCGGGCTTATAGACCGGCGGCGTGTTGTAGATCAGGATGTACGCCAGCCGCGGCGTCTGCGAGGTGTTGGGCCCCGTGAAGTGCAGCGTGCGCGCGTCGTGCACCGTGATGCCGCCCGGATCGAGCGGCTCGGCCACGGCCTGTTCGCGCGGAAAATCGCCGCAGCATTCCAGCGGATGCAGGCTCTTGTCGCCCCCCGGCGATCGGTGCTCCAGCACGTCCCATTTGTTCGAACCCGGCAGGAACTGCATGCAGCCGTTCTCGATGGTGGCCGGCTGCAGCGCCAGCCAGATGCTCAATTCGTTGTAGACGAAGTCCGGCGAACGGAACGCTTCGTCCTGGTGCCACGGCGTCTCTGGTCCGTGCGGGCCGGGCTTGAGCAACGCATGCTCGCCATAGAGCGCCGCCTGCGGGCCCAACAGCTGCCGCGCCAGTTCCAGCGTGCGTTCGTGGTAAACCGTCTTCAACAGGCCCGGGGCATAATGGCGCGGATCGTGCAGACTGGGAAACTTGGCGGGCTTGGTCGGGTCGTCGCGGCTGACGAAGTCATACTGCGCGCCCTCGTTGTAACCCGTCTTGTTCGCGAACAAGTCCAGCAGCGTCCTGCGGATGTAGCCGACCTCATCCTGAGGGCACATGTCCTTCAAGGCCAGGTAACCCTGATCCCTGTAGCGCGCTGTCTCGGCATCCGACAACAAACTGGTCTCTTCCATAATGGCTTCTCCAAGCTCTTGGTAATGGGTATTTCTAAGCTGGCACGTTTTGACATGTGCTCTAACGTATCGCTTCGAAGCCCGCCGGGCCTATAGACCATCCGCTGTAGCCGATTCCGCCTACGTATCTCGTGCGTGGCGGCGCATCATCCGAAGGAAAAACCATGCAAGACCCTAAGGCCGATTCCCATATCGAAACCGTCCACGTCACCGTCAGCGGCACGGTCCAAGGCGTGGGATACCGTCACGCGACGGTGAGGCGCGCCCACATGCTGGGCGCGAAGGGTTGGGTGCAGAACATGCTGGACGGCACGGTCGAGGCGCTGGTTCAGGGCACGCCCGACCAGGTGGACCATATGCTGGAATGGCTGCGGCGTGGTCCGCCCGGCGCGTCCGTGCAGGAAATCATCACGCGACGGGAGTACACCGATAAGCGTTACATCCGCTTCGAGCAACTTTGATCGTCGCCGCCCTAGCCGGCACGATGTAATCCGGCCGGACGAGACGGCCACGCCGCAAGGGCTGACGGCGTCAGCGCGAGCGCATCCAGCGCCCGCCGACCTGATTGATGACCAGCCCGGCCAGCACGCAGGCAGCGCCCAGCCATTGCAGCGGTTGCAGGCGCTCGCCGAAGGCCATGGACGCGGCCCACAGCCCCACCACCGGCACCAGCAGCGAGAACGGCGCAACCTTTGCGGCGGGGTGCCGCGACAGCAGCTGCGTCCACAACGTGTAGGCCAGCAGGGTCGCCAGCACCGCCAGGTACAGCACCGATAGTGCCTCGCCCCAGCCGATGCCGGTCACCATGCCCACCACCGGCTCCCAGCCGTCGATCAGCACGGCCAGCGCCAGGAAGGGCAGCACCGGCGCGGCGCTGCTCCAGGCAATGAATGCGAAGGGGTCGTAGCCGGGCGCCTTGCGGCTGGCCAGCCGCACGATCATGTTCGACACCGCCCACATGAACGCGGCGCCAAGCGTCAGCACAAAGCCCAGCATCGTCATCTGCCCGGGCCCTTCGCCGCGCCCCCCGGCAATGACGGCCAGACCCATCGCCGCCACGCCAAGACCGAACCAGTGATGCCCGCGCGCCCGTTCATGCAGGACCGGCGCGGCCAGCAGCAACGTGAAGAACGCCTGGGTCTGGATGACGAGCGAGGCCATGCCCGCCGGCATGCCGAAATTGAGCGCTGTAAACAGCAGGCCAAACTGGCCCAGCCCCTGGACCAGCCCGTAGGCCGCGACCCAGTACCACGGCAGCCGCGGCATGCGCACGAAAAGGATCAGGGGGAAGGCCGCCAGCGCGAATCGCAACGCGCCCAGCATCATGGGAGACAGGCCCCGCATGCCGACCTTCATGACGACGAAATTCAGGCCCCAGATGACCACCACCGCAAGGGCGCAGAAATAGTCTTTTCGGGAAAGATGAGTGGGGGTCGACATGCGGGGCATTATCGCATCGCCCACCCCAAAGCCGGCTGAATCAGCGCGCGTCCACCACCGCGGCAAACGCCTGGACGGCCGCATCGATATCGGCATCGCCGATATGCCGATGCGTGACGCAACGCAGCCGCGTGCGGCCCCAGGGGCGCGTCAGCACACCTTGCGCCTGCAGGGCCGAGACCCACTGCGCGTTGGTCATGCCGGTATCCGCGGTCTCGACCTGGACGATGTTGGTCTGCGGCACCGTCGCCGTCAGCGCCGGGGCCAGTTTGTTGATGCCGTCGCTCAGTCGGCGCGCCCGCACGTGGTCTTCGGCCAGCCGGCCGCTCATGTGCTGCACGCCCTCCAGGCCCGCGGCGGCCATGATGCCGGATTGGCGCTGCGTGCCGCCCAGCATGCGGCGCAGCGAGCGCGCCTTGGCCACCACGGCCAGGCTGCCGGCCAGCACCGCGCCCACCGGCGCGCTCAGGCCTTTGGACAGGCACAGCGACACCGTGTCGGTGTGGCGGGTGATCTCGCTGGCCGGCACGCCCAGCGCCACGGCCGCGTTGAACAGCCGCGCCCCGTCCAGGTGCACCGGCACGCCGCCCGCGCGCGCCATGCCGTACACAGCCTGCATGTGGTCCAGCGGCAGCACGGTGCCGCCCGCGTTGTTGTGGGACGTCTCCATCGCCACCAGCGCGGTCTTGAGCCGGTGCCCGCCGGTCAGCAGGGCGTCCTCGAGCCGGTTCAGGTCCATCGCGCCCGCGGTGCCCGGCACGCCTTGATAGAACAATCCCGTGAACGTGGCCGCGCCGCGTTCGGACGTGTACATGTGGGCGGTCGATTCCAGCGCCACCTGCTCGCTGCGCTGCGTCTGCGCCAGCACGGCCAGCAGGTTGGCCATCGTGCAGCTCGGCACGAACAGGCCCGCTTCCTTGCCCAGGCTGGCCGCCACACAGGCTTCCAGCTCGCGCACGGTGGGGTCGCCGTCCAGGCCGTCATCGCCGATGGGGGCGGTGCGCATCCGCTCGTACATGGCCGCGGTCGGGTGGGTGACCGTGTCGCTGCGCAGATCGACGGGCGGTGGGGGAGGTTCGGCGGGGGTCCGCTGGGTCATGGCGTTCAGTGCTGCAGAATTTTGGAAAGAAACTGGCGCGTGCGCGGGGCACGTTCCTCGACGTTGCCGAAGAACTGCTCCTTCTGGCAGTCCTCGACGATCTTGCCGCCGTCCATGAAAATCACACGGTCGGCGACGCGGCGCGCGAATCCCATCTCGTGGGTCACCACCATCATGGTCATGCCTTCGCCCGCCAGGTCGGTCATCACGTCCAGCACCTCGTTGACCATCTCCGGGTCCAGCGCCGACGTGGGTTCGTCAAACAGCATCACGACCGGGTCCATAGACAGCGCGCGCGCAATCGCCACGCGCTGCTGCTGGCCGCCCGACAGTTCGCCGGGATGCTTGTCCTTGTGCGCCGACAGGCCCACGCGCTCGAGCAGGGCAAGCGCACGCTGGCGCGCTTCGTCCTTGCCGCGCTTGAGCACCTTGATCTGGCCCAGGCACAGGTTTTCGGTCACCGACAGGTGCGGGAACAGCTCGAAGTGCTGGAACACCATGCCGGCCACAGCGCGCAGCTTGGGCAGGTTGGTGCGAGGATCGCCCACGGACACGCCGTTGACCACGATCTCGCCCTTCTGGAAGGGCTCGAGCGCGTTCACGGTCTTGATGAGCGTCGACTTGCCCGATCCCGACGGACCGCACACCACCACGACCTCGCCGCGGCGCACCGTGGTCGAGCATTCGTCCAGCACCTGGAAGTCGCCGTACCACTTGCTGACCTGGCGGATCTCGATCATCGGAGGATTGGAAGAGAGTTGCATCGTTGAACCTGTGGATAACGTGGACGGCTCAGCGCAGCACGCGCGTGCGCTTTTCCAGATGCTTGACCAGACGCGATGCCGTGAAGCAAATCACGAAATACACCACCGCCACGAAGAGATAGAGTTCGACCAGACGCCCGTCGCGCTGGCCGATCTTGGACGCCGCGCCCAGAAAGTCGGTCAGCGACAGCACGTAGACCAGCGAGGTGTCCTGAAACAGGATGATGACGCGCGTGAGCAGCGCCGGCACCATGTTGCGCAGCGCCTGCGGCAGCACGACATACCGCATGCCTTGCCAATGGTTCAGGCCCAGCGCCATGCTGGCCGATACCTGGCCGCGTGCAATGGACTGGATCCCGGCGCGCATGATCTCGCAGAAGTACGCGGCCTCGAACAGCGTGAACGTGATCACCGCCGAATTGAACGCCCCCACGCGCAGCGGCGTGGGCGATCCCACGACCCATGCCGCGATGTACGGCATCAGGAAGTAGAACCAGAAGATCACCAAGAGAAGCGGGATCGACCGCATCACGTTCACGTAGATGCCCGCCGGCACCGACAGGATCTTGTAGCGCGACAGCCGCATCATCGCCAGAAGCGTGCCCAGCGCCAGCCCCATCACCGCCGCCAGCACGGTCAGGGTCAGCGTGAACGTCATGCCGGTCTGGAACAGGTACGGCAGCGCGCCCCAGATCACATCGAAATCGAACTTGCCCATGCTAGCGCCCCAATCCCGCAGGCGACTTTGCCGCCGTGCCGATCAGGCCGGGCACCGCCACGCGGCGCTCCAGCGTGCGCATCCCCAGCACGACGATGCCGTTCAGAATCAGGTAGATCACGGTCGCGGCCGAAAACGCCTCAAAGATGTGAAAGCTGAACTCCGCCATCGAGCGCGCCTGCCCGGTGAGTTCCAACAGGCCGATGGTCAGCGCCACCGACGAATACTTGATCGTGCCCATGAACTCGGAGGTCAGCGGCGGCAGCACGATGCGATAGGCCTCGGGCAGGATGATGTGGCGATAGACCTGCGCCTCGGTCAGCCCCAGCGCGGTCCCCGCCTGAAACTGGCCGCGCGGCAGCGACTGGATGCCGGCGCGCAATTGCTCGGCCACGCGCGCCGACCCGTAAAAACCCAGGCACAGCACCGCGGGCACGAACTGCCCCCACGGCTGGGGCATCTGCTTCATCGCCAGGCCCCATGCATGCGGCAGCAATTCGGGCAGCACGAAATACCACAGGAACATCTGCACCAGCAGCGGGATATTGCGAAACAGTTCCACGTAGGTGGCGCCGATGGCGTTCATCAGACGGGACTGCACCGTGCGCATCACGCCCAGCCAGGATCCCAGCAGCAGCGAAAACACCCACGCCGTCAATGCCAGCGCAAGCGTCCAGCCCACGCCGATCAGGATCGTCTCCAGGAAGGTATGCACGCCGTCCGGCGACATCTCCAGGAAGACGCTCCAACTCCAGTTGTAATTCATGCCCTCGCCCTTGATCGCGGCGCCGGTCGCTGCCGGCGTCCTTGCCCCTTCATGCGCCGCGGGCGCGCGCTGCGCCCCGCGGCATGCTGCTTACTCGTAGGCTTTGGGATCGCCCGAGTCGGTGGGGTTGGCCAACGCGCGCTTGAGCGCGTCGCTCATGGGGTACTTCAGGTTGATCTGCTTGGGCGGGATCGGCGAATTGAAGTACTTGTCGTATAGCGCGGCGACCTTGCCGGTCTTCATGAGATCGATCACGGCGTCGTCGACGACCTTCTTGAACTTCGGATCGTCCTTGGGCTGCATGATGCCGTAGGGCGCCATTTCCAGACCCTTCTTGCCGATCACGAAGGCATCCGGATTCTTGGACGACGCGACCGCGCCATAGGCGATGCCGTCGTCGTTGGCCGAACCGGCCGCGCGGCCCGATTCCACCATCAGGATGGTTTCGGCGGTGTCCTTGGTGGGCGCCATCGAAATGCCCAGGTTGTCCTGCGCATTCAGTTGCGAGATCAGCTTGAACGTCTGGCCGCCGGCCTGCGCCGCGATGGTCTTGCCGCGGAACGAGGACAGGTCATTGGGGTCCACGCCGCCGTCCTTGCGCGCCACCAGCACCACTTGCGCCACGAAGGTCGTGGGCGCGAACGACACCAGCTTGTGGCGCGCTTCGTTGTTGGTGGTGTTGCCGCATTCCAGATCGATCGTGCCGTTGGCCAGCAGCGGAATGCGCGTGGCCGACGTCGTCGGGTTGTAGCGCACTTCCAGCTTGGGCAGCTTCAGCGCCGCTTGCACGTACTTGGCGACTTCCTGGCAGATCTCGACCGTGTAGCCAATAGGCTTCTGATTGCCGTCCAGGTACGCGAACGGCACCGACGTCTCGGGGTGGCCGAGCGTGATGACGCCGGTTTCACGGATCTTGTCCAGACGGCTGGGACCTTCGGCATGAGCCGTCGCGGCGCTGCCCAAAAGGGTGGCGGCGACGGAGATCGCGGCTAGTGCTTTCATCTGATTCCCTTGGCGCCGTGCGTGCGGCGCGTGTTTATGTTCACGATCGGCGGATCCAGGCTTGCTGGTGACCGCCGCGTCCCGCGATGAGCCCCGCGGCTGGCAAAAAGTATCAACTAGCAGTATGGTTTTATCCAGTTCCAATCAAGTATTCCTCTATACGGATTTGACATGGCCATTCCCCGGATGGGCTTGCGACACATCGAGGCGTTCCGCGCCGTCATGATGACCGGTTCCATGACGGCAGCGGCCCGGCGAGTGCATACCTCGCAGCCGCACGTTAGCCGCTTAATTGCGCAATTGGAAGCCATCACCCAGTTTCCCTTGTTCGACCGCAACGGCAGCCGCCTCAGCCCCACCCAGGACGGGTCCCGCTTCTTTCAGGAGGTGGAAAAGACCTTCATCGGCCTGGCCGGCCTGGAATCGGCGGCGGCCAGCATCCGCTCGTTCAGCGCCAGCCGCCTGAGCGTGGCCGCCATGCCGCGCCTGGCGGGCGGCCTCTTGGCGCGCATCGTGGCCGCCTTCAAGACCGAGTACCCGGAAGTCATGGTGGCGATCCACTCGGGCAACGCCAGCACGGTCCACAACTGGATCAGTTCGGGCTTCTGCGACACCGGCCTGGCCATGCTGTCGGGCGAAACCCCCGGCATCCAGGTCGAACCCGTCCTCACGATGAGCTGCGTGGCCGTGCTGCCGCGCGGACACCGACTGGCCAAACTGAAAAAGCTCAAGCCCGCCGACTTCGCGGGCGAGCCCTTCATCGCCTTTCCCAGCGGCACGCCGCTGCGCGAAAAGATCGACGCCGTCTTCAAGTCCGCCAAGGTCGAACGCCACACGGTGGCCGAGGCCGGACTGGGTTCGTCGGTCTGCGCGCTGGTGGGCGCGGGCCTGGGCGTGGCGCTGATCAACCCGCTGGCCGCACGCGAGGAATACGAAGCCAACGGCGTGGAAGTCCGGCCCTTCAGCCCGGCGGTGCCGGTCACAGTGGCGCTGCTGTATCCGCCGTATCACACGCGCACCCGTCTGGTCAGCGTATTTTCACGCTACGCGCATCAGCTCATGCTGGAGGAAATGGGAGACCTGAAGGCGCGGCCGCCCAGGTAGAAGGGCGCTATGTCGGGACGCCAGGGGCAGGTAGGCCAGGTGACAGGTAGGCCAGGTGTCTGACACCCGCTGAGGCACTGCCGCAAACCCGCGATCATCTCCCCAGGGTGTCAGACACCGTTGCGGCAACTCTGCGCTGATAAGGTGTCTGACACCCGCTGAGACACCACCGCAAACCCGCGATCATCTCCCCAGGGTGTCAGACACCGTTGCGGCAACTCCGAAAAACTCCCGGGTCCACAAAACCAAAGGCCAGCCCTTTCGGGGCTGGCCTTCGGTGACCCAAGCAGGCGTGCGATCAGGCGTCGATGTTGCCCGCCGACAGCGCGTGCGTTTCGATGAAGTTGCGGCGCGGTTCGACGTCGTCGCCCATCAGCGTGGTGAAGACTTCGTCGGCCGCGATGGCGTCCTCGATCTGCACGCGCAGCAAGCGGCGCACCTTCGGGTCCATCGTGGTTTCCCACAGCTGCTCGGGGTTCATTTCACCCAGACCCTTGTAGCGCTGCTTGGAGATGCTGCGGTCGGCTTCGCTGCGCAGCCATTGCATGGCCTCGCGGAAGTCGGACACTGGCTGCTCCTTGCGCTTGTCGCCTTCGCCGCGAGCGGCCAGCGAGCGCGGACCGACCTTGCCCAGGAAGCTCTTGGCGGCCTTGGACAAGATGGCGTAATCCGAGCCATTGATGAAGTCGGCGTCGATGATGCTGACGCGCACGTTGCCGTGATGCATGCGCTGCACGGACAGGCGATGGCGTTCGGTGGCCTCGTCGAACTGCGGCACGACTTCGACGCCGTTGCCGTTGATGGGATCGCGCATGGCGTCGGCCAACCGCTTGGCGGAGTCCGCGGTGGATTCGGCCGTCTCCAGGTTGATCTCCACGCCTTCGGCCATGGCCGACAGCGCGCCCACGTCGAAGACGCGCGACAGGCGGGCGATGACGCCGTCGGCCGCCACGTACTGGCGGGCCAGGTCGCTCAGCTCTTCGCCGCGGATGATGTTGCCGCCCGAGATGATCTCGGCGTCCTTCAGGGCCAGCGTCAGCATGAACTGCGCTTCTTCCTGGTCATCCTTCAGATAGCGCTCTTCGCGGCCAACCTTGACCTTGTAGAGCGGCGGCTGGGCGATGTACACATAGCCGCGCTGCACCAGCTCGGGCATCTGCCGGTACAGCAGCGTGAGCAGCAGGGTGCGGATGTGCGCGCCGTCGACGTCCGCGTCGGTCATGATGATGAGGCGGTGGTAGCGCAGCTTGTCCACGTTGAAGTCCGGGCCGATGCTGGTGCCCAGCGCCGTGATCAGCGTGGCGATCTGTTCGCTGGCGATCAGGCGGTCAAAGCGCGCCTTCTCGACGTTCAGCACCTTGCCGCGCAGCGGCAGGATGGCCTGGAACTTGCGATCGCGGCCTTGCTTGGCCGAGCCGCCTGCGGAGTCGCCCTCGACGATGTACAGCTCGCACAGCGCGGGGTCCTTCTCCTGGCAGTCGGCCAGCTTGCCGGGCAGGCCGGCGCCTTCCAGCACGCTCTTGCGGCGCGTCATCTCGCGCGCCTTGCGCGCGGCTTCGCGGGCACGGGCGGCCTCGACGATCTTGTTGCACAGGGCCTTGGCGTCGTTCGGGTGTTCGAGCAGCCAGGTTTCCAGCGTGCGGGCCACGGCTTCTTCAACGGCCGGACGCACTTCGCTGGACACCAGCTTGTCCTTGGTCTGGCTGCTGAACTTGGGCTCGGGCACCTTCACCGACAGCACGCAGGCCAGGCCTTCGCGCATGTCGTCGCCGGACGTCTCGACCTTGGCCTTCTTGGCCAGTTCGTTGTCGGTTATGTATTTGTTGATGATGCGCGTCATCGCGGCGCGCAGGCCGGTCAGGTGCGAACCGCCGTCGCGCTGCGGGATGTTGTTGGTAAAGCACAGCACGCTTTCGCTGTAGCTGTCGTTCCACTGCATCGCCACTTCCACGCCCACCGGCACGCCGCCGGCCGCCGATTCCGTGGTGACCGAAAACACGTTCGGATGCAGCACGGTCTTGGCGCGGTTGATGTATTCGACGAAACCCTTCACGCCGCCCGAGAAGGCGAAGTTCTCTTCCTTGCCCTGGCGCTGGTCGATCAGGCGGATCTTGACGCCGTTGTTCAGGAACGAGAGCTCGCGCAGGCGCTTGGAGAGGATCTCGTAGTGGTATTCGATGTTGTTGAAGATGATCGGATCGGCCAAAAAGCGCACTTCGGTGCCGCGCTTGTCGGTCGTGCCGGTCACGGCCAGGGGCGCCACGCGCTCGCCCTGGCGGAATTCCATCTGGTGCACCTGGCCGTTGCGGCGGATGGTGAGACGCAGCCATTCGGACAGTGCGTTCACGCAGGACACGCCCACGCCGTGCAGGCCGCCGGACACCTTGTACGAGTTCTGGTCGAACTTGCCGCCGGCGTGCAGTTCGGTCATGACGATTTCGGCCGCGCTGCGGTGGAATTCGTCGTCCTTGTGGATATCGGTCGGGATGCCGCGGCCGTTGTCCGTGACGGAGATGGAATTGTCGGTGTGGATGGTTACGACGATGTCGTCGCAATAGCCGGCCAGGGCTTCGTCGATGGCGTTATCGACGACCTCAAACACCATGTGGTGCAGGCCCGTGCCGTCGGACGTGTCGCCGATGTACATGCCGGGGCGCTTGCGCACGGCCTCCAGCCCCTTGAGCATCTTGATCGAGTCAGCGCCGTAGCCGCTGGTCTCGGGAGTGGTGTTCTGCTGATCTGACATGTCTGTATCGATAACGCTTTAAAGAACGGCCTGGCGGCCGGACCGCCCGCGGACCAACCGGTCCGCAAGCGGCACAAACCCACGGGGGGAGTGCGGATCAGATCCGCATGGGCATGACGACGTACTTGAACTGGTCGTCTTCGGGCAGGGTGATGAGCGCCGACGCGTTGGCATCGGGCATGACCGACCACTGGATGTTGTCGACCTTCACGTTGGACAGCACGTCGAGCAGATAGCCGACGTTAAAGCCCACGTCCAGCGCTTCATGGCTGTAGTCGATGTCGATTTCTTCCTGCGCCTCTTCCTGCTCGGCGTTCGAGGACGAGATCTTCATCTGGTTCTGCGCCAGTTGCAGGCGCACGCCCTTGAACTTGTCCGTGGTCAGGATGGCGGCGCGCTGCAGGCTGCCCTGAAGCGCTTCGCGGCCGACGAGGAAATGGCGCGTGTAGTTCGTGGGAATCACGCGCGTGAAATCGGGGAACTTGCCTTCGACCAGCTTGGAGACCAGCTCGACGTCGCCGAAACGGAAACGGATCTGGCCCGGCGCCACGTCGATGGAGACGGTCTCGTCGGAGTCCTCCAGCAGGCGCTGCATTTCCAGCACGGTCTTGCGCGGCACGATGACTTCGTGGCGCTCGGCGATGCCGTCGGCTTCGGTCGAGCAGTGCGCCAGGCGGTGACCGTCGGTGGCCACGGCGCGCACGCGGCCCGGTTCAAACACCAGCAGCATGCCGTTCAGGTAGTAGCGGATGTCCTGCTGGGCCATGGCGAAATGCACCATGTTGAACAGGTGGCGCAGGGTGCGCTGCGGCATGGTCAGCGACACGTCCCACTGCTCGGGCTGAGCGACGGTGGGGAATTCGCTGGCGGCCAGCGTCTGCAGCGCAAAGCGGCTCTTGGCGGACTGCACCGACAGCTTGTTGCTGGCCAGGGCCAGGCGCACGTCGCCGGTATCGGGCAGGGCTTTCAGGATGTCCAGCAGCTTGCGCGCGGCCACCGTGGTGGACTCGTTGTCCTGGCCGACACCAAAGTCGGCGTGCGTGGTGATCTGCACTTCCAGGTCGGTCGCAATGAAGGCAACCTTGTTGCCTTCCTTGCGCATCAGGATGTTCGCAAGAATGGGCAGGGTATGGCGTCTTTCGACGATGCCCGCCACAGTCGACAGCGGTTTCAGCAATGCATCGCGTGTGGTTTGTACGAGTTGCATGTTCATCCTTTTAGAGTTTGTTCCAACACGTGCAGGGTATGGTTGAGCTCCGCTTGCTTGGCGCGGGCATCGGAAATCTTGCGAACGGCGTGCAGCACCGTGGTGTGATCACGGCCGCCGAATAAATCGCCGATTTCCGGCAGGCTTTTCTGGGTCAGCTCCTTGGCCAGGTACATCGCGACCTGGCGCGGCAAGGCGATATTGGCCGGCCGGCGTTTCGAGTACATGTCGGCGACCTTGATCTTGTAGAAGTCCGCCACCGTCTTCTGGATGTTTTCGACGGTGATCTGGCCGTTGGACACCGACAGCAGATCCTTCAGCGCTTCCTTGCAGACATCGACCGTCAGCACGTCGCGGCCGTGGAAACGCGCATAGGCAAGCACCTTGCGCAGCGCGCCTTCCAGTTCGCGCACGTTGCTGCGCAGATGCTTGGCGATGAAGAACGCCACTTCCTCGGGCATGGGCACGCCTTCGGACTCGGCCTTGCGCAGCAGAATCGCCACGCGCATCTCCAGCTCCGGCGGCTCGATGGCCACCGTCAGGCCCGAGTCGAAGCGCGAAATCAGGCGGCTGTCGATGCCCGACAGCTCCTTTGGATACGTATCGCTGGTGATGATGATCTGCTTGCGCTGCGCAACCATTGCCTCGAACGCGTAGAAGAATTCTTCCTGCGTGCGGTTCTTGCCGGAGAAGAACTGGATATCGTCGATCAGCAGCAGATCGAGCGAATGGTAGTAACGCTTGAAGTCGTCGAACGCCTTGCGCTGGTAGGCCTTCACCACGTCGGACACGTACTGGTCCGCATGCACGTAGCGCACGCGCACCCCGGTGCCCGCCGCGACCAT
This sequence comes from Achromobacter sp. E1, assembly GCF_037039475.1. NCBI lineage: Bacteria > Pseudomonadati > Pseudomonadota > Betaproteobacteria > Burkholderiales > Alcaligenaceae > Achromobacter > Achromobacter sp. E1. The sequence continues at coordinate 618 of NZ_CP146253.1, read as the reverse complement.
GGCGTTGCCGATGGCGTGGATCAGGTGGGTCTTGCCCAGGCCGACGCCGCCATACAGGAACAGCGGGTTGTACGAGGTGCCCGGGTTTTCAGCGACCTGCAGCGCGGCGGCGCGCGCGAGCTGGTTGGCCTTGCCGGTCACGAAGTTCTCGAACGTGAGGTCGGTGTTCAGGCGCGACCGCTCGTACACGATGTTGGCGGCGTCCGCGTTCACGGCCTGCGCAGCCGCGGTCGTGGCGGGCGCCGGCGGCGCGGTCGTCACGGTGACGGTCACAGGCGGCGCAGCGCCGGAGGGAGGAGCAGCGGACAGGTGCGGTTGCTGGGCGGGCTGCTGGGCGCGCACGGGCGCAACCGGCATGCGCGGCGCGGCGCCGTGCGAAGGCAGCTCGAACAGAACCTGCACCGGACGCTTGAACCACTCCGCGGCCAACGCTTCGATCTGGTGGGAAAAGTTCTTGCGCACCCAGTCCAGCTTGAAGCGGTTGGGCGCGGCAACGCGCAGCACCGCCTGCGTTTCGTCGTACGCAAGCGGGACCAGCGGTCGTATCCACGCGCTGATTTGTTGGGGGGGGAGTTCCTGCTCAAGACGACTGACGCAGGTCTGCCAGAATTCTTTCAT